>CAWCZG010000012.1:0-76784 GCA_963799945.1 uncultured Actinomycetota bacterium | reverse complement strand
GGATCCGGGCTCGTTCCCGACGCTGGGCGGCGAGCACGTCGGGATGGCGGGCGTGGGTGTTGCGCCAGCGCAGATACGCCTGCAGACGGCGCGCCAGCGCAGGGTGGTTGGGGTGATCGGATGCGCCCATGGTGAACGTGCGCAGCGGCCCGAACTGGGCCTCGATCGGGTTCGCCCACGACGCCGAGGTCGGGGTCAGACACAACTCGACCTTGTTGCGCGCCGCCCATGCCCGGATGGTGGGGGTCTTGTTGGCCGACAGGTTGTCCATGATCACGTAGATCGGTGCGCCGTCTGGTCGGGCGGCGCGGATGGACTTGAGCGCCGACAGCGAGTGGTCCCCGCCTTTGCGGCGGCGGTTGACTCCCCAGAGTTGGTCGTCGCCGAGGCTGTAGCAGCCGTGGAAGTACCGGATGCCGTGCGTGCGGTGATAGGTCGCGGGCAACCGCACCGGCTTGGACTCTCGGCGCCCAGGCCGAGCCGTGACACGGCCGGATCGACAAGGGTCCGAACTGGTCGAACGCGAAGCAGCGCATCAGGAAGTGGCTGGTCACGTACTCGATCCGGTCGAGCTTCGCGTCCTTGTCCGGATCGGTGGATTCCTTCCACGTGCGCGTGCGCTGGAAGCTGATGTGCTGCTCGCGCAGGATCAGCCGCAGCCGTTCGCGTCCGACCTGGACGCGGTGCTCGTGGTCGTAGGCGCCCAGGTGGGCGGCGAGTTTCCGCACGCTCCACTGCGTGAACGGGGCGCCCAGCAGCGCTCGGATCGGGTGGTGGCCGTCGTGACGATGAACGCGATGTCCTCGTCACTGATCAGGCGGGGACGGCCTCCCGCCCACCGAGGGTCCAGCGCGGCGAGCCCCCGTTCGTTGAAGGCGTGGATGACGTCGCGGACGGTGTCCTCGTCCGCGGCGACCAGCCGGGCGATCGCCGCGACCGGGGTCCCGGAACTCGAGGCCATGATGATCGTGGCCCGGCGGACCCGGACCGAGCTACCGCGTCCGCGGCGCACGATCTGGGTCAGTGTCTGGCCTTCATGATCGGATAATCGTCGAGCTCTAACCGGCTCTGCCACCCGCGTCGCACCTCTTGATCTCGTCGAATGTCGAGATCAAGAGTGAGAGCAACAACCACTCACTCTGGGACGCGGCACGGCGTGTCGCCAAACCGGTGAACGTAGGTGGTCACCGCACTAGCTGCCCGGCCTGGCACCCCGCGTCCCATACCGCGCACGACGGCCCCGGCGCTGGCGGGAACGGCGTGGGCGGAGGTTGTCTGGCAATGACGGCTGCTATCCCGGCCGTTTCCGTCGTGATGGTGGTCATCACGGGCCCATATGAAAGGCGCCGACGACCAGCGCGGCGACCGAGGCCAGGCCGAGCCCGGCTAGCACCCAGGCCGCCCCGACCAGACCTTCGTAGGCGGTGGCCGACCGGTTGCGCCGCCCGATGATGATCATCATGGCGCAGGTGAGGAGGCCGACCACCCCGAATACGACTACGCCCCACTTCATCCACGACAGGAGGCGGTTGGTGATCTCGGTCAGTCCCGGTGGTGGTGCGGGTGGAGGATCCGGTGGCTGGGCAAGTCGGGTGATCGCCAGGACGATGGCTGACGAGATTCTCGGTAGGACAGTCATTGCTGGCTCCTCTGCGCTGCGGTGTGAGACGGGTGTGGAGCGGGTCGGCGGGGAGCGGACGAACGCTGTTGCGCGGTGTGGCCGAGGCTGTGGGCGAGGGTGTGCACGGCGGTCGCGAAGCGCCGCAACGGCCGTGGCTGCTCGGTCACCGGCCGGGTCGACAGGTCGGTGACGTCCTGCAGTGGGGTGGCCAGGTCCCGCCAGCGCCGCACGTAGGGGAGCACGACCACCCCGGCGGTATGGGGCTCCAGCAGTCGCATCCGCGCCACGCTCGGACGACTCGGCCCGGCGGTGTCTACGGTGTTGACCGCCAGCACCGGGCGGCGACCCTGCAGGGTGGAGATCAGGTAGGCGGCGCGCGCGGCACGCACCAACGAGTCCGCTGTGGCGCGACACACCAACACATCCACGGGGCGACCGGTGAACACGCCACGGTCCACCCCGCCCAGGGCGCGGGCGATCGTGGTGGTGCCCACGCCGCCCGCGACCCCGGCCACCGACGGCGCCCGGTGTGCGGCTGCCTCGTTCACGTCGCCCCCATGTCTCTGGTGTCGGGGCTGACGTTCCGCAGTCGCGTGCGCAATGCGTGGTCATGGCGTGCGCACCCGTTCTCTCGCTCGGGAGCACGCAGGGCGCACGCCACGCGCACGCTGTGACCTCGCCGCTGACTAGGGGATCTGCGGGACGGCGTGGCCGGCAGGGGCAGGGGACGGCAGAGGTCGTTGGGATGGTCTAGTCACAGACACGGGCATGCGGGCGGCGGGCCCACGCACGGTCGTCACACCCGGCAGCCGTCGTCCGCCGCGGCGTGGCTGCTCCGTAGTTCGGCTGATGGCTTTCTCGTGCTTGGCCAGGTAGGGCCGCTGTATGCCCGGTGCTGCTGCAACGAGCACCCGCGTCACAGCACGGCGTGGCCATATCCGGGTCCGCACGGCCGGAGCCGGGTGGACACGCAACCGTCTACACCCTCGACGAACCTGCCCGGGCCGGCGAGCGCTCTCGCCCGTCGTCACAGTGGAGGTTCGGATGGTCTGGATCCCTAGTACCGACTACCGGCCAGCTAAAGAACATGTGGGCTATCCAGTGTCTGTGCTGACTGACGGCACCGACACCGGCGCGTCCCCGTCGAAGACGGCGACCGAGTCGTGGGCTGGCGGGCCGGGTACGACTGCGGCTGGCGCGGTGCCCAGTTCTACCCCCGCGCCGAGTGGCCCAGCGCAACCGGCGCGGTGCCCCTCGCGGTCGAGGGCGGGGAGGACGTCACGGCCACCTGCGACGAATGGGTCGGCCACATCCTGGAGACCGTTCCGGAATTGTCGATCTACGAGTTGGCGCGTCATCTTGCCGATACCAACGCCCAACTCACTGAAGCCGTGAGATCCGGACGACGAGCGGGCTTGTCCTGGACACAGATCGCCCGGGCGGCCGGCATCGACGTCCATCGCGCCGCCCGACGATGGGGCCCGGGCAGTGCCCGATCACTCAGCTCACAGGCTCATCGTCAGGACCGGCAGGCGTCGGGTCCCGATCACGGACCTGCCCGGTAGACATCGATGAACTTGCTGATGTCTGCGGGCCCAAACGGTCAGGCGGCCACCTCGACTCGGTTAGGCGTCTGCGGACACCGGTCCGGGATCGACACGCGCCTGTCGCCGACGGTCGGCCTGACGGCGTTGACGACCGTTTGTCTCCGGCGCTGTGGGCATCCCGTCGGGGCCTGCGGAGATCACGCGGATGCCTGCACAACTCGGTCCGCGGGATGAGTCCGCAGATGCGGTCCGAATCGCCGGCGGTGCCGGTACCTGATGAGATCCTGACGACCGACGAGGTCGCTGCGTTGCTGAAGATCCCGAAAGCGACGCTGTACAAGTGGGTCAGCCAAGGCACCGCGCCACCGTTTTACAAGATCGGCAGAGTGAACCGCTGGAAGCGCTCGGCGGTCATGGCCTGGTTCGACACTCACCTCGACGAGGTGTCCAAGGGGCTCTGAGCGCTTCCCGAGGTCCTCGTCATGCCTGCCGGCAGTGCTGTTGCCGTGAAGCGGTCGGGTCCCGGGTTCGGTGGCGAACACATGAGGAGCTCGCGTCACCGCACGAGGGCACTGTGAGGATCCGTCCGGCATAGGTCATCCCCGCTGCGGCGGGTTCGTTCGAGCCGACAGTTTTTCGGCGACAGCGTCCCCGGGTGTCGACCGAGTGGAACAACAGCGTCAGGGCTGTGCTCGTGGTCGTTCGCGGGGCCTGACCGGCTGCCGACGCCACACGTGGCGCCGCCGCGCCCGTCGGGCCGGAGCGCCGGTGGGGTTCTGCGTGGAGGGGAGAGTCGCGAACCCCCCGATGGCCACCTGCGGTCGCCGATGACGATGAGCGGCCCCTGGCACGTGTGTCAGCGCGAACCGCTGTCGACAGGTGAGCGCCGAGCCCGGCAATTGCTCGAGCGGTGCCGGCACCTGTCCGGTGCGCCGCTCACTGAGCCCTTGCCAACCTGGTGGACGGGCTGGTCATCGGGCGTGCGGCGTGGCGTGAACACGAACGGGTGAAGCTCCTGGTAGACGGGCGATTGCTGAGATCGGTCCGTCCCAACCAGGAGCTTCGGTGCTGTCCTACCCCTCCGCGATGAGCGTGTCCAGCCGCGCCCTCACCACCTTCGCCGACGTGCTGCGTCGACACCGCACCCAGCGCGCGACCCGCTGGCGCAAGCTGCACAGCCGGCCGCCAAGCGCTGCTGGTGGTGGCCTACCTGCGCAAAGGCGAGACCTACGCGGACTTGGCCTCCGGGTTCGAGATCGGCACCTCGACCGTCTACCGCTACGTGCGCGAGGCAATCACACTGCTCGCGGCGATGGCACCGACCTTGGACCAGGCGATCGAGGTCGCCCGCCGCAAGGCGTTCGTGATCCTCGACGGCACCCTGCTGCGCATCGACCGCGTCGGCATGGCGTCGGGCCGGGACCGGCCCTCTACTCGGGCAAACACAAGGCCCACGGCGTGAACGTGCAGGTCATCGCCGACCCGGCCGGGCGGCTGGTGTGGATCTCCCCGACGTTGCCCGGGGCCCGGCACGACATGGGCGCCGCCCGCGAGCACGGCATCATCGAGGCCCTGACCCAGGCCGAGATCACCGCGGTCGCCGACACCGCCTACCAGGGCGGCGGCCCGATGGTCCGGGTCCCGCAGCGTCGTCGTCGCCTCAACCCTGACACCGGCCGCTACCGGCGACTCTCTCAGGCACAGAAGGACGTCAACACCGCGCATGCCCGCCAACGCGGACCTGGTGAACGGGTCAACGCCGAACTCAAGAACTGGCGGATCCTGCGCAAGATCCGCTCCTGCCCGAACCGGGCATCCCAACTCGTCGCCGCGGTTCAGGCCCTCATGATCGCCAGTACCTGACCAGGTTGGCAAAGGCTCACTGTGTCGGTGCCGTCGCCCGGAACTCCCGGCACCGATGCAGCCGGCTGACGCCCGTGCGCGAGCGTGGTGCAGTGCCCCGCTGTGTTGATCTCTGAAGGGGCCCGTGATCCTCAAGAACCGATCATCGCCGGGCCCCCGGCTCATTTCAATTCCGGGAGTTTTCCGGGAGAACCAAGATCATCCGACCAGTCTGCGATGCAGATGTGCTGGTCACGTACGCCGCGAGGGAATCGAACCCCCAACCCGCTGATTAAGAGTCAGCTGCTCTGCCGATTGAGCTAGCGGCGCCTGCCGTCGGCCTTCACCGTCCGGCTGGAACCCAACGGTAGCAACCGCTGCGCTCTTGCCGTGCGGCGGGGCCGGGGCATGGGGTGAGTGACGGGACTTGAACCCGCGACCACCTGGACCACAACCAGGTGCTCTACCAGCTGAGCTACACCCACCAAGCGATCACCGACCGGAGTCGGCGACCGGACTACTGTATCGCGGCGCGACGGCCCGTCCGAAACGGGTTCCTAGGGTCGCGGGGCGACCGCGGCGGCGACGGCCTGGGCCTGCTCGGACGTCGGGCCGGGGGGTGCGACGAAGAGCGTCTGGCGGTAGTAGTCCAGCTCGCGGATGGACTCGTAGATGTCGGCCAGCGCCCGGTGCGCCATCCCCTTCTCCGGCTTCGCGTAGAACACGCGGGGGAACCAGCGGCGGCACAGCTCCTTCACCGAGCTCACGTCGACCATCCGGTAGTGCAGGTGGGCGTCGAGCTCGGGCATGTCGCGGGCGAGGAAGCCGCGGTCGGTGGCGATGGAGTTCCCGGCCAGGGGAGCGGTGCGGGGCTCGGGGACGTACTCGCGGATGTAGGCCAGCACCCGTTCCTCGGCCTCGGCGATGGTCACCGCGGAGGCGCGGACCTCCTCGGTGAGGCCGGAGTGGGCGTGCATGTCGCGGACGACGTCGGGCATCGCGGCCAGCGCGGCGTCGTCGGCGTGGATGACGATGTCGATGCCGTCGCCGAGGACGGCCAGCTCGCCGTCGGTGACGAGGACGGCGATCTCGATCAGTGCGTCGTTGCGCAGGTCGAGGCCGGTCATCTCGCAGTCGATCCATACCAGACGGTCGTTCACCCACGCAGCCTAAGCGCTACAGTCACGGCTCGTGGCTCAGAACACGGCGAACGCGGCCCAAGAGATCGCTTCGGGTTACGCGACGGACGGCGCGGCCCTCGAGCTCGGCACCGTCATCATCGACGGACAGGCCGATCCGACGGCGAAAGTACGCTTCCCGTTCGCGACGCTCAACCGGCACGGCCTGGTCGCGGGCGCCACCGGCACGGGCAAGACCAAGACCCTGCAGGGACTGGCCGGGCAGCTGTCCGACGCCGGGCGTGCCGGTGCTGTTGGCCGACGTCAAGGGCGACCTGTCGGGCATGCACCAGCCCGGCGAGGACAACGCGCGCATCGACGCACGGGCCAAGGACACCGGCGACGACTGGACGCCCACCGGCTACCCGGTCGAGTTCCTGTCGCTGGGCGGCAAGAGCTCGGCCATCCCGATCCGGGCCACGCTGACGCAGTTCGGGCCGATCCTGCTGTCGAAGGTGCTCGACCTCAACGACACCCAGGAGTCGACGCTCGGGCTGATCTTCCACTGGGCCGACCAGCAAGGGCTTCCGCTGCTGGACACCAAGGACCTGCGCGCGGTCATCCAGCACCTGACCTCCGACGAGGGCAAGGCCGACCTCAAGGGCATCGGCGGTGTCTCGCCCGCGACGGCCGGGGTGATCCTGCGCGCGCTGGTCAACCTGGAGGCCGCGGGCGGCGAGGACTTCTTCGGCGAGCCCGAGTTCGAGCCGTCCGACCTGCTGCGCGTCGATCGACGGCAAGGGCGTGGTGAGCCTGCTCGAGCTGGCCGACCAGGCCGCCAACCCGAGGCTGTTCTCGACGTTCCTCATGTGGCTGCTCGCCGAGCTCTACGAGGAGCTGCCCGAGGCGGGCGACCTCGACAAGCCCAAGCTCGTCTTCTTCTTCGACGAGGCGCACCTGCTCTTCACCGACGCGTCCAAGGCGTTCCTCGAGCGCATCGAGCAGACGGTGAAGCTCATCCGGTCGAAGGGTGTCGGCGTGTTCTTCTGCACGCAGCTGCCCACGGACGTCCCGAACGCCGTGCTGTCCCAGCTCGGCGCGCGGATCCAGCACGCCCTGCGCGCGTTCACCCCGGAGGACCAGTCGGCGCTGGCCAAGACGGTGAAGACCTACCCCAACACGAAGAACTACGACATGGAGGAGGCGCTGACGTCGCTGGGCATCGGCGAGGCGATCGTCACGGTGCTCTCCGAGCGCGGCGCGCCGACCCCGGTCGCCTGGACGCGGATGCGCTCGCCCCGGTCGCTGATGGCCGCGATCGGCGCCGACGCCGTCTCGGCCGCCGCGCACGGTTCGCCGCTCTACGCGCAAGTACGGCCAGACCGTCGACCGGGAGTCGGCCTACGAGAAGCTGACGGCCAAGATCGTCGCCCCGCCGCAGGCGCCCCCGCCCCCGGCCGACGAGCCCCGCTACGACCCACCGCCGCGTCAGGAGCGGCAGGCGCCGGGCATGGTGGCCGAGGTGCTCGGGTCGCCCGTGGTCAAGAGCTTCCTGCGGTCGATGGGCACGCAGCTCGGCCGGGAGATCAGCCGCGGCCTGTTCGGCACCCGCCGCCGCTGACCCACGACTGATCTTGTTGCGTTTCGCGGGCTATAACTCGCGAAATGCAACAAGATCTCGTGCTCAGGGGGCGCGGAGGGGGGTTACTGCCTCCGGGGTCACCGCCGCCATCAGCGTGATCGCCTCTGCCGCACCAGGTCGATGACGGGGTAGGCGCCGCTCCCAGCGCCGGTGATCGCCTCGACCGTCACCACACCCGCGCGGCGCTGGAAGGGGCTCTGCCGCACCCGCCAGCCGATCACCCCCGCGCGCTGCAGCGCCACCGTGCGCCGCACCACCGAGCCTTGGCGGACGACGAGGTAGCCGCTGGTGAGGGTGTGGCCCAGCACGCGGGCGCGGTCCCAGCCGACCAAGGCCATCGCGGGCAGGAGCAGGAGCGAGAGCGGGCCTGCGAGGTGGCTGTCCACGAGGAACGCCACGACGACGAGCACCGCGGTCGGGCCGAGCGCCCGGGTCAGCCGCCTGCGGCCGCGCCGCCGCGGGGTGGCGGCGCAGCGGCGCGTCGGTGATCTCCGCGGGGGCCGCCCGCGCGACGGCTGACGCCACGCGGTGCGCCTCGGCCCGGGGGACCGGCGGCTGGAGGACCCCGCCCTGGGCGTCCCGGGTCAGGCCCGCAGAAAGCGCCCGCGTCTGCGCACCCCGCCCGGCCCGCAGCAGCATCGCCTCGGCGATCTCCACCCCGCGCAGGCGGCCGCTCGGACACCGACAGCGAGCGCCGCGTCAACAGGCCGCGGCGCACGCGGATCGTGCCGTCCGGCTCGCGGGTGAGGCGGTAGCCCGACCAGCGCGCGACGAACAGCAGCAGCGACCCGACTACCGCGGCGAGCAGCAGCGTGATGGCGAGCAGCCCGATCGCGGTCGCCACCCCCGCCCGGGCCAGGCGGTCCGACCGCGTCGCCCGCGACGACCCGGGGCCGGACGCCCAGCTCGTTCAGCAGGTTGAAGGCCGCGCCCGCCACCACGCCGACGCCGGTCAGCGACGAGAAGGTCAGCGGGGCGAACCGCAGCCACGCCCAGTCGCAGCCGCGCGAGCTCGACCGGCGGCGGCGTGGCGGTCGGGATGGCCAGGGAGCGGTCGAGCAGCTCACGGCGCAGGCGTTCGGCCTCGGTCCTTGCTGACGGCGTCGAGGGAGAGGCCGGGCTGGTCGCTGCTGCCGCCGGTCGCGGCGCCGACCTTGACCACCGACAGCCCGAAGACGCGGTGTTCCAGGCGGGAGGTGAGGTCGACGGTGCGGATGCGGTCGCGCGGCACCGATCGACGTTGGCGCCGCAGCCAACCGCTGTGCAGCTCGACCCGCTCCGCGGTGATCCGGTATTGCGTGAAGCGCCAGCGCAGCGCGCCGAGCAGCGACGATGACCGCGGCGCCGCCGATGCTGAACCAGACCCGGGAGAGGTCGCCCTCCCGGCCGGTCAGCAGCAGTACCGCGAACGCGGGCAGCAGGCGCACCAACCCGCTCACCGGCGTGACGATGAGCATCCGCGGATCGAGGCGCCGCCACTGCCCGTCGGTCGACGACCTCGGCGTCGACGTCCGTGGTCATGTGGCGTCGCCGGGCGTCGCCTGGGTGGTCTCGGTCAGGAGGCGGGCGAGCTCGGCCGCGTCGTCGGCGGCGAGGCCGCGGATCGTGACGGGGCCCTTGGCCGACGCCGTCGTCACGGTGACGCTGGCCAGCTTCAGCAGCTGCTGCAGCGGGCCGTGCTGGGTGTCGACGGTCTGCACCCGCGAGATCGGCGCGATCCGCCACTCGCGGACGAGCCAGCCCGAGCGGGTGTAGACGGCCTCGTCGGTGATCTCCCAGCGGTGGATGCGGAACAGCAGGGGCGGGACGAGCAGGACGTAGACCAGCACCGATCACGGCGGTCGCGATCGCGGTGGCGATGAGCCAGCTCGGACCGCCGAGGACGACGACCGCGACCTGCGGGGCGAGCAGCACCAGCACCGTGATCACGTCGCGCAGCTGCCACCAGCGCACGGCACGGGGGCTGACCTGGTGGGCGGGCGGGCGCAGCGGCAGTGCAACGGACACAGGACGAGTCTGCCGGAACACGACAGGTCGGGCGGCTGTGCGGGGGATTGCAGCCAGGTGACCTCGGGGGGACGCGGTTG
Organism: uncultured Actinomycetota bacterium; assembly: GCA_963799945.1. GTDB lineage: Bacteria > Actinomycetota > Actinomycetes > Mycobacteriales > Pseudonocardiaceae > Pseudonocardia. The sequence continues at coordinate 66,927 of CAWCZG010000012.1, read as the reverse complement.
CGAGGGGGTCGTTCTGCGTTGTCTGTGCCGTTCGTCCGTTCGGGTAGGTTGCGCCATCCGCGTGACCCCCGCTTGGCGCGCATCAACGGCTCCACTCGGCCCTCCCGCTCAGACGGGACGTGCGCCGCCGAAACGGGCCGAGGCGGGCGGGCGTGGGCCCGACGGCACGTGGGTCGGCGGGGGAGGTCGAGGGTGATCGAGACCGGATCGGGCCCCACCAGGGTGCGGCACCTCCTCGTCCCCGACTCGCGCGGCGTCGAAGCGTTGGGATCACGGGCGATCCGCAAGGGCCGCAACCGCCGGGCCCGCGCCCTCGCGACGGGCGCGCTGATCGTCGCGAAGGCCGTCGAGGCGGTCGACGGCGACCTCGGCGCCATTCTCGCCTCGGTGCTGGAGGTGCGGCGTGACATCGGGGACGCGGCGTGGCGCAGCCAGTTCCCGCCCCGGACACCCGTCGTCGTCGACCTCGTCCAGGTCGACTCGGTTTCCGCGACCGCGAACGCCGAGCTCAGCGTGCTCGTCGACGAGATCGTGCAGGCGCTGGTCACCGTCACGCTCGAGATGGAGTTCGGGCTCGCCGGGCTGCAGGCCGAGATCCACGGGGGGTGGCTGACCGGTCTTGCGGGCCGGCAGAGCGTCACCGCGACGCTGACGGTCGACACGCTGCGGATCGGGCTCAGCCCGGTGATGGCCATCGACGACACGCTGGCCGAGACCGAGCGGGGCACGGAGTGGCAGCCCGTGCGACTGCCCTACCCGGTGCCGCTCCTCGACGGAAGGCGATGACGGAGGGTCAGCGCCACGCGCGGGCGGCCTCGCGGGCCCGCCAGGCGTATCCGTCGGCCCAGTACGCGCAGACCTCGCGCAGGTAGTCCAGCGGCACGCCCTGCGACCAGTCGGCAACGGTCTCGCGCTCGGGCCAGCGGGTGGCGCGGAGCCGGGCGCGGAGGTCGTCGAGCACGGCGTCGGGCACGGCGATGCGGAACGGGCGCACGTCGTCCACTGGTGTCCCCTTTCGGCTGTCGTCCAATGATCGCTGTTGACTCCGGAGAGCCAGCCGCGGCGAGTCCGGCCGCCGGGCGATGGGCCAGGATGACGGGATGGCGGTCGAGTTCCGGGCCGGGCGGTCGGACGAGTCTCCCGGCCGGGAGCTGTTCGCGGCCATGGACGAGCTGCTCAATCAGCAGTATCCCGGCCGCGCGGCGCATCCCGGCTCGGTGACGACGCCCGAGGAGATGGGCCCACCCGACGGCGTGTTCCTCGTCGGGTACGAGGACGGGCGAGCGGTCGCGATCGGCGGTCTGCGCGCGCTCGACGAGGGGGTCTGCGAGATCAAGCGGATGTACGTCGCGCCGGAAGCCCGTTCGCGGGGCGTCGGGCGAGCGCTCCTCGCGGCGCTGGAGGACGCCGGTCGGCGCATCGGCTACACCCGGGTCCGGCTCGACGCGGGCGCGGCGCAGGACCACAGCCGCGGGCTGTTCGCCCGCACCGGCTACCGCGAGATCGCCCCGTACAACACCAACCACATCGCGGTGTACTTCGGCGAGAAGGACCTCTGAGGATCGAGCGCGGCTACGCGGGGGTGGAGCACGTCGGGTGCGCTGCGCTCGGGATGACGGCCGCGGCCCGCAGGGACACCGAAGGCAGCGCCAGTGCGCCGCAGGAGGTCGGGCGGGCGTCGCCCACCTGCTCCTCGACCTCGACCTCCCACACCCGGCCATCCCGGCCATGGACGGTGGTGCCCTGCACGGTCAGCGCGTCGGCGCCGCGCAGGCCGGTAGCCGCGCGCACGGCCAGCTCGGCGACCTGGCCCTGGGGCGACCACGTGGCCCGGCCCCGGCACAGCGCGGTCTCGACCTCGCCGAGCCCGGCCGCCTTGCGGGCCGAGACCGCGGTGGCCACGTCGAGCCGTCCGTACAGGTAGCCGGTGGGCAGCACCAGCGCCGTGGGAGCGAAGCGGTGCCCGCCGAGGTGACTGCTCTCCCAGACGTGCGGTTCGCCCGCGTCGACCAGCGCTTTGGTGAGCGCGCGGCCGTCGAGGGCACAACAGCGGTCGCGGCGGCCGTGGGTGCAGACCAGCAGCAGCGGATCGGTGACGACCTGGCCGGGCAGCGGCTCGCCCGCGGCGGGCAGCGGGATCGACGCCAGCTCCGCCGGTCCCTCGACGGACAACACCGTCGTGTGCGCGGCGAGGGGCGTGGTATCGGCCAGGAACAGCCGTGCCCGTGCCTGCCCCGGCTTCCTGCCGGGGCGGCGGATCAGCTGAACCCGGAACCCCGCGGCGTTGGCCCGCACCGCGAACGCGACGACGTCGGGATCGCGGTGGTGGGCCAGGTCGCGGGGCCACGCGCCGCGGTGTTCGAGGCAGGCCCAGCGCCGTGCCGTGGGCGCCGTGCCCGCCTGCGGCTCGTCCACGAGGTGGGCGAGCAGGGCACAACGCTCCGCGGAGACGGGCGCCGGGGCTTCCATTGCCTCACCATACCTAAGGGTGCCCTAACTCCATCGGGTGACCACTCAGGTCGTCGGCTTGGTGAGGTCGTAGACGGTGCGGTTGCCCACGGTGGTCGCCGTGTAGTGCTGCTGCACCCAGGTGCTGATCGTCGAGCCACCCCGACCACCGCCGGGTCCACCCCCCGATCCGCTTTCGGCGACGAAGTAGTGGACTTGTCCCGCGGCGACGTAGGACTGGAACTCGGCGAGCGTCGGCGCCGGGTCCGAGCCGGAGAACCCGCCGATGGCCATGACGTCCGTGCCGCTGCTCAAGGCCAGCGGCGCCGCGGCCATGGAGCTGACGGCCGCCGCGGACCACTTCGTGCCCGCCGCCTGCAGCAGGCTGACGAGTGTCGGATCGGCCGACTGCCCGCCACCCGGCCCACCACCGCCAGGCCCGAATCCACCCGGCCCGTTAGCGCCTGGCTGCCCGCGCCTCCGGCCGCCGCGCCTCCGGCCGCGGTGCCGCCTGCCGCGGTGCCGCCTGCCGTGGTGCCGCCTGCCGCTGCGCCGCCTGCTGCCGTACCGCGGTCCCGATCGCGGGCCGTGCGGTCGCCGCGCTGGCCGCCGGGGCCGCCGAAGCCGCCGAACCCGTTGCCGGTGGAAGGCCCGGCGAGCGGGATCGAGCCTGTCTTCGCCGTGGCCACCGTCTGGACCGCGTACGCGGCGGGGCCGAGCAGACCCGACACGACCGTGGCGACGAGGGCGACCGAGGCGATCACGCTCGTGCGCCGCGGCAGGAGCAGCGCCACCGCGGCGATGACGCCGACCACAACAACACTCCAGCGCACCCATGGCGCGAACGTCGCGGTGCGGTCGAGCAGCACCCACGCCCACCCCGCGGTGAGCACCACCAATGCCGCCATGCGCCAAACGGGCGGCGAACTGGGCGCGGCGCTCCCACAGCTGCGCCCCGCCGATGCCGACGAGCGCGGCGATCCCGGGTGCCAGGGCCACCGTGTAGTACTGGTGGAAGATCCCCTGCATCAGGCTGAACACCAGCGCCGTCACCACGGTCCAGCCGCCCCAGACCAGCAGCGAGGCGCGCAGCCGGTCGGTGCGGGCGAGCCGGGCAGTGAGCACGAGCCCGATCACGAGCAGCACCAGCGCCGCGGGCAGCAGCCACGCGATCTGGCCGCCGACGTCGGACGCGAAGAGCCTGCCCAGCCCCGCGCTCCCGCCGAACGGGTTGCCGCCGCCCCCGGGGCCGGGCCCGCCCGCGAACCCGGCAGGCGCGTCGCCGGTGGGCGCTCCGCCGCCGAACCCGCCGCCGCCCCGTCCGCCTTCGCCGAAGATGCGGCCGAGGCCGTTGTAGCCCAGTGCGAGCTGGATGGCGCTGTTGTCCGTCGAGCCGCCGATGTAGGGCCGGCTACGCCGCGGGCCACAGCGCGACCGCGACGAACCACCAGCCGCCGACGACCACCATCGCGACCCCCGCCGCGAGCAGCTGCCGGATCCGCCGCCACAGCCCGGTCGGCGCGGCCCAGACGTAGGCCAGCGTGAACGCGGGCATCACCAGCAGGGCCTGGGCGGTCTTCGTGAGGAACGCCAGGCCCATCAGCGCGCCCGCCAGCAGCAGCCATCGCGTGCCCGCGTGCTCGATCGCGCGCACCACGGCGTACGCGGCGGCGACCATCAGCAGCACGAGCAGAGCGTCGGGGTTGTTGAACCGGAACATCAGCACCGCGACCGGCGTGAGCGCCATCGCGGCCCCCGCGAGCAGCGCGGCGCCCGGCCCCGAGACCCGGCGGACCGCCGCGTAGAGCAGCGCGACCGTGCCGACCGCCATCAGCGCCTGCGGGACGAGCATGCTCCACGAGGAGAAGCCGAAGATCCGTGCCGACAGCGCCATCACCCAGAGCGCCGCGGGCGGCTTGTCGACGGTGACGATGTTGCCCGCGTCGAACGAGCCGAAGAAGAAGGCCTCCCAGTTCTTCGTCATCGACTGGACGGCGGCGGCGTAGAAGTCGTTGCGCGAAGCCGTTGGACGAGAGGTTCACGAGGTAGAGGGCGGCGGTGCCGAGCAGCAGCGCACCGAGACCCGACCCGTTCGCGGCGGGATCGCGGGGCGGCCCCCGGCGGGGGGACCGGGGGCCGCACCTGGTCGGTGGGGGTGAGGGTGGCGGTCATGCCGAGTTCTCCGAGGCGGTCGTGACGGTCGAGGTGGAGCGGCTGCGGAACATCCACGCGGAAGGCGACGAAGCGCAGGACGGTGGCCAGCGCGTTGGCCCCGACGAGCACCAGCAGCTCCAGCGGCCTGCTCGGCCGTCGGCCGGCAGCAGGGCCAACGCTCCGGTGGTGAGGGCGAGGCCGAGGCCGAACACGATCAGCCCCTGGATCTGGCTGGTGGCTGCGCCCGCCCGGCCGCGTACCCCGAAGGTCAGGCGGCGGTTGGCCGCGGTGTTGGCCACGGCGGTGACGACCAGCGCCACGAGGTTCGCGCCGAACGGACCGAGCCCGGCGCGGAACAGGACGTAGAGCAGCAGGTAGGCCACCGTGCTCGCCACACCGATGGCCGCGAACCGCACCAGCTGGCCGATCATTCCGCGCGGCACGCCCGCCACCTCCTGCTCGGGAACGTCGAGTCCGCCGCGACCGAGCTGGGCGCGCAGGTCGTGCAGCGGCACGCGGCCCGCCGGCGAGCGCGCGACCGAGCCGCACGATGCCCTTGAGGTCGTCGGTGGCGGTGCTTGACGATGTCGACCGACGAGTTGGGGTCGTCGACCCAGTCGACCGGCACCTCGTGGATGCGCAGTCCGGCCCGCTCCGCGAGCACGAGCAGCTCGGTGTCGAAGAACCAGCCGGTGTCCTCGACCAGCGGCACGAGCCGCTGCGCCACGTCACCGCGGATCGCCTTGAAGCCGCACTGGGCGTCGGAGAACCGCGCCGCCAGCGTGCCGCGCAGGATGAGGTTGTAGGTCCGGGAGATGAACTCGCGCTTGGCGCCGCGCACCACGCGGGAGTCCCGGGAGAGGCGGGTGCCGATCGCGAGGTCGGAGTGGCCCGAGATCAGCGGGGCCACCAGCGGGAGCAGGGCGGCGAGGTCGGTGGACAGATCCACGTCGCAGTAGGCGAGCACCTGCGCGTCGGATGCGGTCCAGGCCGCCCGCAGCGCCCGGCCGCGGCCCTTCTCGGGCATCCGCAGCGACGTCGACCTCCGGCAGCTGCGCGGCGAGGCTGGCGGCGATCGCGGGCGTGGCGTCGACACTGGCGTTGTCGGCGATCGTGATCCGGAACGGGTAGGGGAACTGGGTGGACAGGTGCGCGTGCAGGCGCCGGACCGACGGCTCGAGGTCGGTTTCCTCGTTGTAGACGGGCACGACCACGTCGAGCACGGGCCCGGTCCGGGGCCGCCGCGATCTCGGGGTTCGGCGCGGTGTCGACGCTCATGGGATCAACGATGTCGGCGGCCGCTATCCGGTCGTTGTGGTCGACCTGTGCACCGCCTGTGTGCGCTGCGCGGCGCGGCGTGACAGTGCTCACGCGGGCCAGGAGGCGGCGGACGGGCCGCACCTCGGCCTGCGCGGGGGAGAGGGCGTCGGCGCTCACGCCGCCACCCCGGCGCTCAGGTCGTACAGGGTCGTGCCGCCGACGGTGGTCGCCGTGTAGTGCTCCTTGCACCCAGCTGGGCGATCTGCGCGGCGTCGTCGCTGCCGCCGCTCTGCGTCGAGTCCGCTCCCGGCGCCCCCGACGAACCAGTGGATCTTCTTCGCCGCGACGAGCTGCCTCGAACTGCGCGAGCGTGGGGGAGGGGTCGGTGCCGTTGAACCCGCCGACCGCCATCACGGGCAGCTGGGTGGCGAGCTGGTAGCCCGCCGCGGTGTTGGAGCCGACCGCGGCCGCGGCCCACGTGTAGTCGCTCGCGTCGCCTTGCAGGAGCGCCACGACCTGCGCGGACGGCGTCGGGCTCGACAGCAGGCCCCCGCCCGCCGGGCCGCCGCCCGCCCTGTCCGCCGCCGAGCCCGCGACCCGCCGTTCTGCCGCTGCCGCCGCCCGTGTGGCGCCGTCCCGCTGCCGCGCCCGTGTGCCGCCGCGGTAGCGCCGTTGCGGCCTGCGGTGCCTGCGCCTGCGGTGCGCCGCTGCCGCCTGCGGTGCCTGCCGTGCCCGCGCCGTGGTGCCGTGCCGCGCCGCCGTGGCGCCGTGCCGCCCGTGCCGTCGCCGCCCTGCCCGAACGCCGCCTGCTCCGAACTGGCCGCCGCCCGGGCCACCCCGACCGGCGCCGCCGCCGGGTCCGCCGCCGCCGAACCCGCCCATGCCGCCGGAAGGGCCGGCCGACGGGATCGCGCCCGTGTGCGCAGTCGCTGCGGTGGCCACGGCGTAGCCCGTCGGCCCGGCCAGCCCAGCCAGCACCGCGACGGTCACGACGCCCGCGCCCAGCACCTGCGGCCCGCGGTGGGCGACCAGCAGCCCGATCACGCGCCAGCACGCCGAGCGCGAGCACCGCCCACGCCAACCACGGCTGCCACGTACGGCGTGCGGCGCAGCAGGACGAACGCCCACGCCGCGGTCGACGCGGCGACGATCACCCGCGAGCACCACCCGGGCCGCGAGCTGGGCGCGGTCGCGCCACAGCACCGCCCCGCCGAGCGCCGACCAACGCGGCGATCGGCGGCGCCAGCACCACGGCGTAGTACGGGTGGATGATCCCGGCCATCAGGCTGAACGTCAGCCCGGTGACGACGCAGCCAGGCGCCCCACGCGAGGGCCGCGGCCCGCAGCGCGTCGGTCCGCGGCGCCCGCCGCGTCCACCACAGCAGCGCGCCGAGCGCGATCAGCGCCGCGGGCAGCAGCCAGGCCGACCTGTCCGCCGAACTCGGAGCCGAACAGCCGGGTCAGCCCGGTCTGACCCCAGCCGCCGCCCGGCGCGCCGCCGACGCTGCCGACCTCGTTGCCCGTGAGCCTGCCGAACCCGTTGTAGCCGAACACGAGCTCCAGCGCGCTGTTGGTCTGCGACCCGCCGATGAACGGCCGGTCCGCGGCGGGCCAGAGCTCGACGACGAGCACCCACCAGCCCGCGCTGACGACCAGCGCGACGGCGGCGAGCGCGAGGTCGCGCAGCCGCCGCCCCCACCCGACCGGCGCGGCGAGCAGCCACACCAGCGTGAGCGCGGGCAGCACGAGGAACGCCTGCAGCATCTTGGCGAGGAACCCGAACCCGACGAGCGTCGCCGCGAGCAGCAGCCAGCGGGTGCCACCGCGCTCGACCGCCCGCAGCGTCGCGTAGGCCGCGGCCACGAGCAGCAAGGTGAGCAGCGCGTCGGGGTTGTTGAAGCGGAAGATCAGCACCGCCACGGGTGTGACCGCGAGCGCCGCCCCGGCGAGCAGCGCGGCGCCGGTCCCGAGCCGCGTCGGCGAGGCCCGCGGCCAGCGCGGTGCGGCGCACCGCTCGCGTACAGCAGCGCCACCGTGGCCACGCCCATCAGCGCCTGCGGCACCAGGACGCTCCACGAGGAGAGCCCGAAGATCCGCACGGCGAGGCCGTCGACCCAGAGTGCGGCAGGCGTCTTGTCGACGGTGATCCAGTTCGCCGCGTCGGACGAGCCGAAGAACCACGCCTTCCAGCTCACGCCCCCGGCCTGCGCGGCGGCGGAGTAGAAGCCGTTGGCCCAGCCGGACGCGGAGAGACCCCACAGGTAGAGCACCGCCGTAGCGGCCAGCAGGACGCCGAGCGCGGCGTGCCGCGGACGCAGGCGCCCCGTCCGCGCATGGCGGAGGGGTATCCACCGCGGACGGGGCAGTCGGGGCGGGGAGAGCGTGGAGGTCACGTGTTCCGAGCGTGGCCGCGACGGCTGTGCGGCCGCCGATGCCGGACCTGTGCGTCAGCTGTGAACGCGAGGGCGCGGCTGCGTCATGGGCAGCCGCACGGTGAACTCGGTGTGCCCGGGCCTGCTCGTCACGCTCACGCCGCCGCCGTGCGCGGCCACGACCGCGTGCACGATCGCCAGGCCCGAGCCCGGTGCTGCCGTTCTCCCGGGAGCGCGACGTCGAGCCGCGCGCGAACCGCTCGAAGACGTGCGGCAGCAGATCGGACGGGATGCCCGGCCCCTCGTCGACCACCGACACCCGCGCGGTGCCCGCCGCTGCCGCGAGCGTGACCTGGACGGCGGTGCCCGGCGGCGTGTGCGTGCGGGCGTTGGCCAGCAGGTTGGTGATCACCTGGGTGAGCCGGGACGGGTCGCCGGTCACCGTGACGGGCTCTTCGGGCAGGTCGAGCTGCCAGCGGTGGTCCGGGCCCGCGGCATGGGCGTCGCTCACGGCGTCGAGCACGAGGCGGGTGAGGTCGACGTCGGCGCTGCTCGAGGGGGCGCCCCGCGTCGAGGCGGGCGAGCAGGAGCAGGTCTTCGACGAGCGTGGTCATCCGCTCGGCCTGGGACGAGATGCGCGAGATCGAGTAGCGTGCGCGCCTCGTCCGAGAGCGGGCCGCGGCGGGTCAGCTCGGCGTAGCCGCGGATCGCCGCGAGCGGGGTGCGCAGCTCGTGGCTGGCGTCGGCGACGAACTGCCGCAGCTGCATCTCGCTGTCCTGGCGGGCCTCCAGCGCGGCGCCGACGTGGTCGAGCATGCGGTTGAGCGCCGCCCCGACCTGGCCGACCTCGGTGTCCGGGTCGGCGTCGGGCACCCGTTCGGCGAGCTGCACCTCGCCGCGGTCCAGCGGGAGCATGCTGACCCGCCGGGCGGTCGCGGCCACCCGTTCCAGCGGCTCCAGCTCGCGGCGCACCACCACGGCGCCGATCACACCCGCGATGGCCAACGTGATCGCGGCGACGACCAGCTCGGTGGTGACGAGGTTGGTGACGGTCTGCTCGAGCGGGCCCTCGGGAAGGCCGGTGTACTCGACGTCGCCGTTGCCGTGCCGCATCGCCACGACCCGGTAGACGCCGAGCGTGGGCAGGCTGAACCGTGATCGGGACGGCCGCCGGGGGCCACGGCGAGCAGGGCGGGCAGATCGCTGTCGGGGAAGTCCTGATCGGCGCCTGCCCGCGTGTGCACGTGGGAATCGACCACCTCGTCGCCTTCGACCTGGACGGCGATGACGTCGGGCGTGGGCGGCGGCCCGCCTGCGCCCGGGTTGTTGCCGTAGCCGCCCTCCTGAGAAGAATTGGTCCCGGAGTTGCCCGACGGCCTGCCGCGGGTCTGACCTGCCAGACCGGGGCCGCTGCTGACCGTGAACAGCTCCGTGTCCAGGCGGGTGACCAGCGACTGCCGAACCGCGAGTGCGGTGACGAGCCCCACCACGATCGACGCGACGGCCAGCAGCAGCAGGGTCAGGGCGACCAGCCGCGTCCGCAACGACCGCGCGCGCACCACCTAGGCCCCCGGTTTGAGGACGTACCCCGCGCCGCGCACGGTGTGGATCATGGGGGACCGGCCTGCGTCGATCTTCTTGCGCAGGTAGGAGACGTAGAGCTCGACGACGTTGGACTGGCCGCCGAAGTCGTAGTTCCACACGCGGTCGAGGATCTGGGCCTTGGAGAGCACCCGCTTGGGGTTGCGCATGAGGAAGCGCAGGAGCTCGAACTCGGTGGCGGTGAGCTCGACCAGGTCGTCGCCGCGGCGGACCTCGTGGCTGTCCTCGTCGAGCACGAGGTCCCCGACGACGAGCTCCGAGCCGTTGCGCGTCGGCCGACATGCCCGAGCGGCGCAGCAGCCCACGCAGTCGCGCGACCAGCTCTTCGAGGCTGAACGGCTTGGTGACGTAGTCGTCGCCGCCCGCGGTGAGGCCTGCCACGCGATCTTCGACGGCGTCGCGCGCGGTGAGGAAGAGGACCGGCATCTCGGGGGCGTCACCGCGCATGCGGCGCAGCACCTCGAGGCCGTCGAAATCGGGGAGCATGACGTCCAGGACGACGGCGTCGGGCCGGAACTCGCGGGCGACGCGTACGGCCGAGGAGCCGTCCGCGGCCGCGCGGACCTCCCAGCCCTCGTACCGCAGGGCCATCGACAGGAGGTCCGAGAGGCTCGACTCGTCGTCGACCACGAGGACGCGGATGGCGCCCCCGTCGGGGCGTCGGAGGGAACGGTCGGGCTGGGCACGCTCGTCCATCGCCGCCCCCCTGAGCCACTGTCTGCGCCTGCTCCGCCGTCGACATGGTAGCGAGCGTGACTGGCCACGCCTGTGGCATGCATGGGCGAATCCTGTGCCTCTCCTGTGGAACCGCGGCGCCTGCCGAATCCGTCTGCACTGCCGACGACCTCGGAGGAGGACCCATGACGACATTCGACGGCTGGCCCGCCGAGGCACTCTGCGGTGCTGGCGGAGATCGCGGCCGACAACCGCGGCGACCTGTGGCCGGAGCTGCGTGATCGACACGCTGCGGCGGTCCGCGGCCCGACGGTCGCGCTCGGGGCGGAGCTGGCGGCGGAGTTCGGCCCGGTGCGGGTGCTGCGGCCCCACGTGAGCCGCCGGTTCCGGCCCGACGCCCCGCCGCTGCGCACCGACACCGGTGGGGTGGCGGCGTCGGCGAACGGCGCCGCGCTTGCCTTCTTGCTCTCGCCCTCGCATCTGACGGTGACGGCGGGCCAGTGGCGCTTCGACCGCGGCCAACTCCTGCGCTACCGGGCGGCGGTTGCGGGGGAGGAGGAAGCGGAGGGCCTTGCCGCGGCCGACCTCACCCTGCGCAACTTCGGCGCGGTCGGCGAGGAGCGGGGTGGGGTGGATGCGGGAGCGGAGCTGACGGCGGTGTTGGAGCAGCTGGTCGCCGACGAGATGCTGCCGGATCCCGATGGCGAGCTGCGCGGCACACCCCGGGGTTGGCGCGCCGGCCATCCGCGGATCGCGCTGGCGCGGCGCCGGGGGTTGCAGGTGGTCCGCCGGTGGGAGGTCGGCCCGTGGATCTCGACCCCCGAGCCGCTGACAACTGATCCGCACGGCATGGCGCGCCGCCGGGCCGTTGATGGAGTGGCTCGACACGCACGTCGGCCCGGCCGAAGCGGCTCAGCCACCCGCCGCCCGCGAGCTGTCGCCCGCCGCGTCGCCCGGGTGACCCACCCCCGAGGTTGATCGCCGGTTTGGGGACATGCGCGCCACATGCGGCCGTCATGTCCCTCCTTCGGCGATCACCGCCCAACCTGCCCGCTGTCCGGGTGAAGCCGCGCGTTCGGCCGCGGGGGATGGCCGGCGTCGAGGTTCATCGCCGGGGTCGGGACATGCGCCCATGTGGCCGCCATGTCCCCACTTCGGTGATCAACGATGGCGGGCCGTGGGCGTAGCCGTTGGGCGCGAACCGTCAGCGGGCGCGCCAGTAGCCCGTCGCGTAGACGAGGCGGCGGTCGATGCCGCGCTCCTCGATCAAGTGGCGGCGCAGGTCGCGGACGCAGCCGGACTCGCCCGACAACCACGCCTGCCCCCGTCCCGCGGGGAAGGCCGCGGCGCGCACGGCGTCGACCAGCGGCTCGCCCGCCCGCCGCTCGCCCCGGTGCACCCAGGTGACGGTGCCTGGCAGGTGTTGTTCCTCGTCGGCGTCGGCGACCTCGATGAAGGTCGTGACGGGCGCGGTGTCGGAGTCGAGCGCGCCGAGGACCGTGGCGAGCGCGGGGAGGGCGGTCTCGTCGCCGATCAGCACGTGGAAGTCGACGCCGGGGTCGGGCTCGTAGCGCCCACCGGGCTCGGACACGCCGACCCACGCGCCTGGACGCGCGTCCCGCGCCCATGCCGCGGCGGGGCCGTGGCCCGCGTGCAGCACGAAGTCGACGTCCAGCTCGCCCGCAGCGGCGTCGAACCGCCGGACGGTGTAGGTGCGGATCGCGGGGCGCGCCTCGCCCGCGGGCCACACCGGACCGCCGGTGCTCGCGCGTGGGACGGCGGGCCGCTCCTGGCCGGGCACGGGGAAGAACATCTTGATGCGGCGGTCGGGCCCGTCCCCGCTGAAGCCCGCGAGCTCGTCGCCCGCGAGGGTGACCCGGATCATCCCGGGCGTCACCCGCTCGCTGCGGCGCACCTGCAGGAGCCGGGGCGCGGTTGTCGTCACGCCGACGATTGTGCCGGGCTCCCGAGACCGGTCCAGACCAGGTCCATCAGGTAGTCGGTGGCCTGCACCGCCGTGACGGTGGGGTCGTCGGCCCGCCAGATCGCCAGCCGCTCGCACGCCCCGACGATCACGTGTGCCCATCCCGTCAGCTGCTGCGCGGGCACGTCGGGACGTTGGGCGGCGAGGAGCGCAGCGACGAAATCCGTCTGCTGGGCGCGAATGCCCTCGAGCGCCTCGCCTGCCACGCTCGACTCGGCGCACAGCAACGACCACGCGGGCCTGTTCTCGACGTAGGTGAAGAACGCCAGCGTGCTGCGACGCAGCGTGTCCTCGGGGTTGTCGGCGGCCGCGGCCGCCGCCGTGGTGACGTCCAACAGCTCCGCCCGCGCCTCCGCGAGGCAGGCGAGCAGCAGGCCTTCTTTGGACCCGAAATGCGTGTAGACCACGGGTTTCGTGACGCCGACGCGCTCCGCGACCGCATCCATCGACGCGTTCTGGAACCCGCGCTCCGCGAACACGGCCCGCGCGGCGTCGAGGATCTGCCGCTCGCGTTCGGCGCGAGGCAGGCGCGTTCTGGTCACCACGGCGGAACCCTACCGCAAGTAAGTTACTCACGGTAATGGCTGGGTGGAGCGGGGTGATCGGGTAGTACTGGGCCGTGCTCGTCTATGCGATCCCGCTGACCACGCGCTTCCGACGCATCGACGTCCGGGAGGGGATGCTCGTCGAGGGGCCCGCGGGCTGGGGCGAGTTCTGCCCGTTCACGGAGTACTCCGACACCGAATCTGTCCCGTGGCTCGCGGCCGCGGTCGAGGCGGCCGAGCAGGGGTGGCCGGAGCCGGTGCGAGACCGGGTGCCGGTCAACGCGATCGTCCCCGCGGTCTCGCCGGAGCAGGCCTACGCGCTGGTCACGGCGTCGGGATGCGCAACGGCGAAGGTGAAGGTGGCGGATGCGCCAGGCTCGCTCGACGCGGACGTCGAACGGGTCGAGGCCGTGCGCGATGCGCTCGGACCCGGTGGGGCGGTGCGGGTCGACGCCAACGCCGCGTGGGAGGTCGACGAGGCGGTGACGGCGATCCGCGCGTTGGACAAGGCCGCGCGAGGTCTGCAGTACGTCGAGCAGCCCTGCCCTTCGATCGCGGAGTTGGCCGCGGTGCGGCGACGGGTCGACGTGCGGATCGCCGCCGACGAGTCCATCCGACGGGCCGAGGACCCGCTCAAGGTCGCGGTGGCGGAGGCGGCGGACGTGGCGGTGCTCAAGTGCGCGCCGCTCGGTGGTGTGCGCCGCGCGCTGGCGGTGGCGGAGGCGTGCGGGTTGCCGTGCGTGGTGTCCTCGGCGCTGCAGACGAGCGTGGGGCTGGCGGCCGAGATCGCGCTGGCGGGCGCCCTGCCCGAGTTGGACTTCGCCTGCGGGCTGGGCACGGGCGCGCTGTTCACCGCCGACGTGGTGGACGCGCCGCTGGTGCCGGTCGACGGCTGGCTCCCGGTCCTCCGCCGCGCCCCCACCCCCGTGCTCCCTCGCGCCCTCGCCGCCCCCGCGGACCGCGCGGAGTGGTGGACGGCCCGCCACGCCCGCGTCCGCGCCCTGGGCTGAGACACCGGACCCGAGGACCGCGGACTCCGTAAGCATCGCGGCGGTGATGCCTGTGTCCGCGCCCCGCGTTGGGGCTGCTCGCAGGTGCGCGTGCCGTGCGCGGCGGTGCGACGCCCCGAGCGGGGTCTTCGAAGTCCGCCCCGGCTGGCTGCGCCAAGACCGCCGGTTCGGGCGGATGTCGTGCACGAGCGCACGTCGACCGCCTGGAGTGGTGATCATCGGGTTGGGGGGTGGGGTGGGCGGTAGCGTGCCGCCGGTGGGGGTCGTAGTGGTCGGGGCGGGGATCGCGGGGATCGCGTGCGCGCGGGAGCTCACCGCGGCGGGCGTCGAGGTGCGCGTGCTGGAGCGGGCGCGGGTCGTGGGTGGGCGGATGGCGAGCCGACGTCTGCACGGGCGCCCGGTCGACCTCGGGGCCGCGTACTTCACCGTCTCCGATCCCGGGTTCGCCGAGGTCGTCGACGGGTGGGAGGCCGCGGGGCTGGCCAGGCCCTGGACCGACACGCTCGCCGTCCTCGGTGACGGCGAGCGCGGCAGCTCGCAAGGTCCGATGCGCTGGGCCGCGCCCGGTGGCCTGCGCAGCTTGGTCACCGCGCTGGCCGAGGGCCTCGACATCACCCTGGAGCACGAGGTCGCGCAGGGTCGGCCCCGGCCCGGTCGTCGACGGCGAGCCCGCCGACGCCGTCGTCCTGGCCATGCCGGACCCGCAGGCGGCCCGGCTCCTGGATCCCGCGTCCCCGCGGCGTGGCCGACCGCGCGTGGAACCCGGTGCTCGCGGTCGCGGCGGGATGGGCCGAGCGCACCTGGCCCGAACTGCCTGCCGCCTTCGTCAACGACCATCCCGTGCTCGCCCTCGTCGCCGACGACGGCGCCCGGCGCGGCGACGGCGCCCCTGTGCTCGTCGCGCACTCGACGGCGGCCGTGGCCCGCGCGCACGACGCCGATCCGGAAGGCGCGGTGCCGGTCGTCCTCGACGCCGTGCGCGACCTGCTCGGCGTCGGGGCACCGCTCTGGACGCACGCCCACCGGTGGCGGTTCGCCGCGCCCGCCGAAAACCGGGAAGCGACGTTCTGCTCTCGACGGCGGTATCGGGCTGGCGGGCGACGGCTGGGGCCGGTCGCGGGTCGAGGCGGCGTGGCGCTCCGGCACGGATCTGGGGCGGGCCCTCGGCGGCCGGTGAAGGCCGGCCCGCGGGCGGGTCACCGAGCGGTGGAAGCCGGGCCCGGGGCACTAGCGGGCCGTGAAAGCCGGGCCGTGAAAGGTGCTCAACGGCCGGGAAAGCCGCCGCGGGGAGGTGGCGGTGGGGCGGCGGCCGACTACCGTCGAGCACATGACCGCGACGGTGGAACTCTTCGCTGACCTGCCGCCCGACCGGGTCCTCACCGACCCCGACGTGCTGGCGTCCTACGCCCGGGACGAGGCCGAGTGGGCCGAGGCGGGGCGGGCGATCGCGGTCGTGCGGCCGCAGAGCACCGCCGAGGTCGCGGCCGTGGTCACGGGCGTGCGCGCGGGCCGGGGTGCCGGTCGTGCCGCGCGGCGCGGGCACCGGGCTCTCGGGCGGCGCCAACGCCGTCGACGGGTGCGTCGTGCTCTCGCTGGAACGGATGCGCGCGATCGTCGAGATCAACACCGCGGAGCGGCTCGCCGTCGTGCAGCCCGGCGTCGTCAACGACCACCTGCGCGCGGCCGCCGCCGAGCAGGGCCTCTGGTACCCGCCGGACCCGGCCAGCGCGCCCTGGTCGACGATCGGCGGCAACGTCGCCACCAACGCGGGCGGGCTGTGCTGCGTCAAGTACGGCGTGACCGCGACTACGTGCTCGCGCTCGAGGTCGTCACGGCGGCGGGCGAGGTCGTGCGGGTCGGGCGGCGCACCGCGAAGGGCGTGGCGGGCTACGACCTCGTCGGGCCTCATGGTCGGCTCGGAGGGCACGCTCGGGGTGATCACCGAGGTCACCGTGCGCCTGCGTCCGCTGCGCACCACGGCCCGTGCGCACGGTCGTCGGGTTCTTCGACACGCTCGTCCGAGGCGGGCGACGCCGTCTCCCGCGTCACCGCGCGCGGCCTGGAGCCCTCGGCGTTCGAACTGATCGACCGCGTCTGCCTGCACGCCGTCAACGCCTGGAAGCACGCCGGTCTGCCCGAGAGACGCCGCCGCGCTGCTGCTCGCCCAGACCGACCTGCCCGAGCCCGCCGCGGAGCAGGAGGCCGAGGCGATCCACGCCGAGCTTCGTCGCGGCGGGGGCCAGCGATGCGATGGTGTCCACCGACCCGGTCGAGGCCGAGGCGCTCTTCGACGCCCGCAGGCTCGCTTACCCGGCGCTCGAGCAGCGCGGCGAGGCGATGCTCACCGAGGACGTCTGCCTCCCGCGCGGCAAGCTCGCCGAGATGCTGGCGCGGATCGAGGAGATCGGGGTCCGGCACGCCACGATCCGATCGCCACGGTCGCGCACGCGGGCGACGGCAACCTGCACCCGCTCCTGCTCACCCCGCAGGGTGACGACGACGCCCGCGATCCGCGCCCAGGCCGCGTTCGACGAGATCGTCGTCCGCCGCGCTGGACCTCGGCGGCACGGTGACCGGCGAGCACGGCGTGGGGCTGCTCAAGCGGCCGGGGATGTACCGGGAGATCGGGCCCACCTCGTTGGCGATGCAGCGCGCGATCAAGGCCGCGCTCGACCCGCCGGGATCCTCAACCCCGGGAAGGTGCTCGGCTGAGTTGGCAGCGGACGGACGCCAAAAGGGACAGGATGCCTCCGTGGACCCCCTGCTGCCCGCCCTCCTCGACCCGTCCGGACCGCGTCGCCCTGCGGTTCGGGCCGCCCGGCGACGCCGTCGAGCTGACCTACGCGCGAGCTGGCGGGCGCGGCGGGTGCCCTCGTCCCGTCGATCGCGGGCCACACCCGCGTCGCCGTGCACGCGACGCCGACGATCCACACCGTCGTCGGGGTGGTCGCGGCGCTGCTCGCGGGCGTGCCCTTCGTGCCGCTCAACCCGAAGCTGGGGGAGCGCGACCTCGCCCACGAGCTGAGCGACGCCGCCCCCGAGCTGGTGATCACCGCGCCCGACGCCGATCCGCCGATCGACCTGCCGCGGATCACCGTCGACCTCGACCGCGAAAGGAACGGGAGGTTCACGGAGCCGCCCGCGGCCGACCCGGCCCTGGTGATCTACACCTCCGGCACCACCGGCCCGCCCAAGGGCGCGGTGCTGTCCCGCCGCGCGGTCGCCGCCAACCTCGACGCGCTCGCCGCCGCCTGGGCGTGGACCGCCGACGACCTGCTCGGCCACGCCCTGCCGCTGTTCCACGTGCACGGCCTCGTGCTCGGCGTGCTCGGCCCGCTGCGCCGGGGCGGCACCCTGCACCACCTCGGCGCGCTCGACGCCACGACGCTCGCCGCGTCGGGTGCCACGCTGGTCTTCGGCGTCCCCACGCAGTACCACCGCCTCGCCGACCAGCTGGAGCGCGACCCCGAGTCCGCCGCGACGATCGGCCGCGCCCGGCTGCTCGTCTCCGGTTCGGCGGCGCTCACCGCCGTCGACCACGCCCGCATGCGCACGCCTCACCGGCCTGGCCGTCCGGGAGCGCTACGGCATGACCGAGACGCTGATCCTCACCGCCGCCCGCGCCTCCGACGAGCCGGAGCCCGGCACGGTCGGCCCCCCGGTCGAGGGCACCGACGTCCGCATCACCGGCGACGACGAGATGGGGCCGGTGGAGGTCCGCGGGCCCAGCCTGTTCGACGGCTACCTCAACCGCCCCGACGCCGACGCCGCCACCCGCACCCCGGACGGCTGGTTCGTCACCGGCGACATCGGCCGCTGGACGGCCTCGGGCGCGCTCGCGCTCGTCGGCCGCAGCGGTACCGATCTGATCAAGTCCGGCGGCTACAAGATCGGCGCGGGGGAGATCGAGAATGCGCTGCTGGAGCACGCGGGCGTCGCGGAGGCCGCCGTGATCGGTGTGCCGGACGAGGACCTGGGCGAACGGATCGTCGCGCACGTCGTCCCCGCGGGTGAGGCGCCGAGCGAGCGCGAGCTGATCGACCACGTCGCCGCGCTGCTCGCGCCGCACAAGCGCCCGCGGGAGGTCCGGTTCACCGAGGAGCTCCCCCGCAACGACATGGGGAAGGTCGTGAAGTCCCGGCTCCCGAGGGAGTGATTGGGCGGGGGTCTGACCGGGCACTCCTGAGGGGTGACCGAGAACTCCCTCCTCCTCTCGCCGCCCGTCGGCTCGGCGGGCGCCGTCCTGATGCAGTACGTGGCCCGACAGGCCGAGCAGCTCTCCACGGAGGAGACCCGGGTGCGCAACAGCGCGCCCGACGCCGTCCACCAGATGCGGATCGCCGCGCGACGGCTGCGCAGCGTCCTCAAGGCCTACCGCGGGGTGCTGGACCGCTCGCGCACCGATCCCCTCGCGGTGCAGCTGCGCGACCTCGGCCGGGCACTGGCTCCCGCCCGCGACGCCGAGGTCCTGCGGGAGCGCATCGACGCCGGTCTCGCCGCGCTGCCGCCCGACGTGCTGCTGGGGCCGGTCCGCGCCCAGGCCACCCGGCACTTCGCCCGGGCGGAGGCCGAAGCGAAGGCGGCGGTTCTCGCCGCCCTGGACAGCCCCGAGCACCTGGGGCTGCAAACCGCGCTGCACGACGTCCTCGCCCAACCCCCGCTGAACGACCGCGCCGACCGTCCCGCGAGCAAGGCGTTGAGCACCCGCCGCGCGACCAAGCGCCTGCGCCGGGCCATGCGGGCCGCGCTCGACGACGGGGGTGACACGGCCCTGCACACCGCGCGCAAGGCGGCCAAGCGGCTGCGCTACGCCACCGAGGTGAAGGGCGCGCGACCGAAGGGGCTGAAGAAGCTGCAGAAGGCGCTGGGCCACCACCAGGACGTGGTCGTCGCCCGGCCGGTCTTGCGCGAGCTGGGCGCGGCCGCGGACAACGGCTTCAGCTTCGGGGTGCTGCGCGGCCTGGACGACGGCCGGGCCGCCGCGATCGAGGCCGAGCTGCCGCGCTTGTGGCAGCGCGCCCGCGCCCACATCTAGTGTCCTACGCCCCGACTCCGCCACGTACCTCGACGGCCCAGGAGCACGTCAGCGGCGTTACAGGCCCGGCTGAGTACAACCCGGTACGAGGCGCGGACCAGCGCCTTGCCGACGTACGCCTGGATCCGCCGATCTACGCAACGGATTCCCGGCGCAGGACACAGCGCCGTGCCACGATCGGGAGGTGGACGAAGCCCGCGACCCGATCGACGACCTGCGCCGCATCGCCTTCCTCCTCGAACGGGCCCACGAGTCGACCTACCGGGTGCGGGCGTTCCGCGGGGCGATCGCCGCCCTCGCGGGCCGCGAGCGCGACGAGATCGCCCGGCTCGCGTTGGCCGGGGATCTGCAGCGGCTGAAGGGCGTCGGCGAGGTGACGGCGCGGTGCGTCACCGAGTCGCTGCTGGGACGGGTGCCCGCCTACCTGGAGCGGCTGGAGGCCGAGGCGCCCGACCCCGCCGACGACGCCACGGCCGCCCTGCGCGCCGCGCTCCGCGGCGACTGCCACAGCCACACCGACGCCTCCGACGGCGGCTCGCCGCTGCGGGAGATGGCAGCGACGGCGCGGGTGCTGGGCCACGAGTACCTGGTGGTCACCGACCACTCGCCGCGCCTGACCGTCGCCAACGGCCTCTCGCCCGCGCGGCTGCGGGCCCAGCTCGAGCAGGTCGCCGAGCTGAACACCGAGCTCGACGCCGGGTTCCGCGTGCTCACCGGCATCGAGGTGGACATCAACGAGGACGGCTCGCTCGACCAGGATCCCGACCTGCTCGCCGCAGCTCGACGTCGTCGTCGCCTCCGTGCACTCGAAGCTGCGCATGCCGAGGGCGGAGATGACCGAGCGGATGCTGAAGGCCATCGCGAACCCGCACGTCAACGTCCTCGGCCACTGCACGGGCCGGATGGTCACCGGCAACCGGAAGCGCCCCGAGTCGGAGTTCGACGCCGACGCCGTGTTCGCCGCGTGCGCGGAGAACGGCGTGGCCGTCGAGATCAACTCCCGGCCGGAGCGCCTCGACCCCCCGCTGCGCCTCCTGCGCAAGGCCGTCGAGGCCGGATGCGTGTTCACCATCGACACGGACGCGCACGCGCCGGGCCAGCTCGACTGGCTCGACAACGGGTGCGAACGGGCCGTGGCCTGCGAAGTCCCCGTCGAGCGGGTGCTCAACACCTGGCCGCTCGAAGACTTGATCGCCCGCACGAGCGCCACCCGGCCGGGTGGCTGATCTCGCGCTCGGGCCGGATCAGCGCTGAGATGTGTTCCGGCGGCGGGTGGCGAATGGGTTCTGGGGCCGTCACCCGCCGCCGACGACACGGGCCCGGGCCGCCAGGTCCTCCCGGGTGGGCGGATCGGCCCCGCGGCGCGAGCACGTGATCGCGGCGGCCAGCGCGGCCTGGTCGAGCAGGGCCTCCAGCGTCGGCGGCGTCGACGGCCCGCAGCGCCGGGCGGGCCTCGGCGCCGAGCAGCCCGCGCTCGTGCAGCCCCGCGAGCAGCGCTCCGGAGAAGGTGTCGCCCGCGCCCACCGTGTCGATCACCGTGACGAGCACGCCGGGGCGCCGCACCCGCAGGCCGTTCGACGTGCCCGCGAGCACGCCCTCGCTGCCCAGCGTGATCGCCACGATCGCCGGGCCCCGGCCGACCCAGTCCTGCAGGATCTCCTCGGGCGTGGTGCCGGGGGAGAGCCAGGCCAGGTCCTCGGAGCTGACCTTCACCACGTCGGCGATGCCCAGCAGCTCGTGCACGCCCTCCAGCACGTCGGCCGGGTCGCCCATGAGCAGCGGGCGGCAGTTGGGGTCGTAGCTGATCGTCGCGGTGGCCGCGGCCGTGGCCATGAGCTCGCGGAGCACGGCGGCGCCGGGCTCCATGGTGAGCGAGAGCGACCCGGAGTGCAGGGCGACGACGGGGCCGTCCAGCGCGCCCTTCAGCTCGTCGGGGGTCCACTGCCAGTCGGCCGTGCCCGCGATGCGGAAGTCGTAGCTGGGCCCGCCGTCGGGGCCGACCGAGACCATTGCCATCGACGTCTGCTCGGTGGCCAGGACGACGTGGGAGAGGTCGACGTCGTTGTCCGAGAGGTGGTCGGTGAGCCGTCGCCCGAGCATGTCGTCGGCGATCCGGGCGAGGATCCGCGTGGGGACGCCCAGCCGGGCCAGCCCGACCGCGACGTTCGCCGGGCTGCCCCCGGGCCGAGCCTCGAAGTACTCCGACACGGGTGCCGGAACGAGGTCGACGAGCGCCTCACCCGCCACCGCGACGATGCCCGAACCGCTGTCATTCGGTGTGCCGATGACCCGCTCCCCTCCACGGGACGGGGCCCGGTGCACCCGTCGGGCCCATCTTTTCGGGCCGGGCGGGTCCGGAACAACTCCCGCCCCCCGATCACCCCGCCGCGACGGCCTTCTTGCCCGCGGGCGTCACCGCGAACCACGTCTTGCCGACGCCCTGCCCCGTGGTGTCACCTGCTGCCTTGTCGCCGGTGTAGCGGTAGACCGGCCAGCCGCCGATCGTGAGCTGGACCTTGCCGTCGGGCCGCTTGACGGTGCCGACGGCGGTGCGGTCGACCCCGTCGAGCGTCACCGCGTCGACGGAGTCCGCGAGCACCGGCGGCCACTTGTCTGCGCACGCGGCGACGCAGGTGGACTTCGAGGGCTTCGGCTTGTCCTTGTCGAAGCGGTAGAGGGTGAAGCCGGTGGCGTCGACGACGACGGTGCCGAGCGCGTCGGTCGGGCTCGCTGTCAGCGCGGGCCCGGTGGGGGCGGCCGGGGCAGCCGGCGCGGCCGTCGGGGCCGCGGGCACGGGGGACGCCGTGCCGGTGATCGCCGTGCCGGTGCCGCAGGCGCTGAGCGCGGCGGCGGCAGCGAGGCCGACCAGGGGCAGCAGACGGGCACGCAACATGAGGACCTCCGGATGAGCCGGGCGATCTGCCCGAGTTGCCCCCTTCACGAGACGGGGGTCCGTCCGGGTTCACCGGCCGCTCGGTGCGACGATCGCGCCATGGGTCCCCAGCAGCCGCTCCTGCACGATCTGGCGATCACCCTCCGTGCTCCGAACGTCTGCCTCTCCGGGTCCGACGGCCAGCTCCGCGGAACGGACGCCCAGGGCGTGCTCGCCGGTGACGTGCGGGTGCTCGGCTACGCGGTCGTCACCGTCGACGGGATCGAGCCGGAGCCGATCGCGCACGGCGGCGACGGGGCGTCGAGCGCGTACTTCGTCGGGCTGCTGCGCGGCCTCGGCGACGAGGGACGGGATCCGACGGTCTGGCTCCGGCGCGACCGAACCGTTGTCGCGGAGGGCATGCGCGAGACCTTCACCGTGATCAACCGTTCCCGGGAGGATCTCCTGGTCGAGGTCGGCCTGGCCGTCGGCACCGACCTCGCGGGCGTCGCGACGATCAGAGCGGGCGAGCCCGTTCCCGCCGACGCGCCCGACGTCGCGGTGTCGCTGGACGCCCCCGACGCGGATGCCGCGCCCGATGGACTGCGGTGGCTCGTGGACGTGGACGCAGGCTCGTCCGCGTCGGTCAGCTGGTCACTGTCGGTGAACGACACCGGCGCCGTCGTCGTCCCCGCCGCGGTGCGGCTGGAGCGCACCGACGCCGTCCGGGCCGACGATCCGCGCCTGGCCACGCTGCTCGCGCACGCCCTCGACGACCTCGACGCGCTGTTGCTCACCGAGCCCGATCACCCCGGCGACGTCTTCGCGGGCGCGGGCGCCCCCTGGTACCTGACTCTCTTCGGCCGCGACGCGCTGTGGACCGCGCGGCTGCTGCTCCCGGTCGACGTCGGGGTGGCGGGCGGCACGCTCCGCACGCTGGCCCGGCTGCAGGGCCGCGAGCACGACCCCGCCAGCGGCGAGGAGCCGGGGAAGATCCTGCACGAGCGCCGCCGCGCCGCCACGGCCCATCCCGGCGCGCCAGGGCACGCGCCCATGCTCCTGCCTGCGCGCTACTACGGCACGGTCGACGCCACCCCGCTGTGGATCTGCCTGCTGCGCGACGCGTGGCGGTGGGGGCTACCCGCAGACGAGGTGCGGGCGCTGCTGCCGCACCTGGAGGCGGCGCTGGGCTGGATCGCGCGGCACGGCGACGAGTTCGTCGTCTACCGCGACGAGTCCGGCCACGGCCTGGCCAACCAGGGCTGGAAGGACTCCGCCGACTCCGTCCGGTTCGCCGACGGGACGATCGCCGATGGGCCGGTCGCGCTCGTCGAGGTCCAGGGCTACGTGCACGAGGCCGCGCTCGCGGCGGCCGAGCTGCTGGAGGCGTTCGGCGGCCAGGACGCGCGCGCGGTGGCGCGACTACGCGCCGACCTCGCGGCCCGCTTCCGGAAGCGGTTCTGGGTCGCCGACGACGCGGGGCCGTTCCCGGCGCTGGCCCTCGACGGGGAAGGCGCTCCGGTCGACGCCCTGACCAGCAACGTCGGCCACCTGCTCGGGACGGGGCTGCTGGACGAGGCGGAGAGCGCGCTGGTCGCCCAGCGGCTGCTCGCGCCGGACATGGCGAGCGGGTTCGGGCTGCGCACGATGTCGCGGCGCGCGGGCGGCTACTCGCCGCTGTCCTACCACTGCGGGTCGGTGTGGCCGCACGACACCGCGGTCGTCGCCCGAGGATTGGCACGCGCGGGCCACGGGTCGGCCGCGGCCGAGCTGATCGTCCAGCTGCTCGATGCGGCTGACGGCTTCGACCGGCGGCTCCCCGAGCTGTTCGCGGGCTTCGGCGCCGACGAGGTCGCCGCGCCCGTGCCCTACCCGGCCTCCTGCCGTCCCCAGGCGTGGGCGGCCGCTGCACCGGTCGAGCTGCTGCGGGTGCTGCTCGGGCTCGCCGTCGACGTCCCGGCGGCGGAGATCACGCTCGACCCGCCGTCGCCCAGCCCGGTGGGGGCGCTCTCGGTGCGCGGCCTCGCCGTCGGCGGCGGGCGTCTCGACGTGGACATCGACCGGGAGGGCCGGGTGACGCACGTGGCGGCACCCGACGGCTTCCGCGTGGTCATTCCAGGGGAAACACGCTGAGGTCCACCAGCCGCGGCCGTCCCGGCGCGGAGCGGTCGGCGATGAGCGCGACCTCTCCGGCCCGCCACGTCCCGTCCACGGGGACGCCCGCGAGCTCGATGGGCACGCGGCCGGTCGCAAGTGCCAGCGCGGCCACGTAGGGCTGGGGATGGGTCACCGGCACCAGGTGCTCGGTGGCGGCGAACACCTCCTCGGCGAGCTCGTCCAGCCCGGTGACCGGGGCGTAGAGCCAGGAACCCCCGACCCGGACGGTGGCCGGGCCGAGGGTGCAGGTCGGCGCGGGCGCCCCGGCCAGCGCGGCGTCGAGCACGTCGACGAGCGGGGCGACCAGGTGCTCGGCCACGTGGCCGAGCGGGCGGAGCTTGACGATCCAGCGTTCCGGCACCGACCAGGTGAGGTCGGGCCGGGGCTCACGGGGCAGTCCGGCGAGCCGCTCGCGGATCTTCCGCGGCGGCCGCACGGCGACCGACAGCCGGGTCAGCGGGCCACCCCCTCGTCGGCACGGGTGGGCGCTAGTCGCTCGCGCAGCGGCCCCCCGCCCCGACCACGCACCCCGCCGACATTGCCGAAAGGGTGGGGATGGCCGGGTACCGCGTGCCGGTCTCGAGCGGGCTGGCGGGCGTCCACGGCGCCGACGCTAGTGGTCGGTCCGCAGCTCTCCGAGCACGATTGTCGGGGCCGCCTGATTTTCGTGCGCCGGAACGCGTCCGGGGATGCCGATCCGACCCGGCCGTGGGAGGGTGCGTGCAGCGGTCGGCTCCCCTCCCGGTCCGCGCAATGTGCTGATCGGACGTACGAGAGGGAACCCGCCTGTGCTGTGCCCGGTCTGTCGGGAACCCGTTGCCGCCGCCGACGAGGTCTGCGCGGTGTGCGGGGCAAAGCTGCCCGGGCCCCGCGAGCAGGTGGCCGACCACGTGCAGATCGACCTCGACGGGCTCGCAGGCATCAGCGATCGCGGATACGGGCATGCCCGCAACGAGGACGCGATGGCGCTGGGCCGCCTCCCCGAGGAAGGACCGGCCCACACCCTGGCCGCGGTCGTCTGCGACGGGGTCTCCTCCGCGCGACGGCCCGAGCTCGCGTCTGCCGCCGCCACTTCCGTCGGGCTCGACGCGCTGCTCACCGGCACGGACTCCGGCGTGCCTCGAATGCTCGCCGCGATCGCGGCGGCCGCCGACGCCGTGGCCCGGTTGGCCCCCGGCACCCCCGACGCGCCCTCGTGCACGTTGGTCGCGGCGCTGGTCGAGGAGCAGGACGGCCGACCCGTGGTCACGGTGGGCTGGGTCGGGGACAGCCGCGCCTACTGGCTCGCCGCCGACGCCGCGCTGCTGACCACGGACCACTCCTGGGCGGCCGAGATGGTGGGCGCCGGGATCCTCGACGAAGCCACCGCCATGCGCGACCGCAGGGCCCACGCGATCACCCGCTGGCTCGGCGCCGACCAGGCGCCGGTGCCGGGCTTCGCGACCCTCACCCCGAACGGGCCGGGCGTGCTGCTGCTGTGCACCGACGGGCTGTGGAACTACGAGCCCGACCCGGCGGAGCTGGCCGCGCTCGCCCTCCCGGTGCTCGCGCGGGAAGGGCCATTGGCCGCGGCGGACGCGCTCACGGTCTTCGCCCTCGACGCCGGGGGCCGGGACAACATCACCGTCGTCTGCATCCCGGTCATGCCCTCGGCGGCCGTGGATGGACCGCCGACAGACGCCTGACCGCCTGCGAACGCCCACCGCCGACGGACGCACAACCCCGTGGCGCTCAGTGCTTCCGGACGACCCGCTCCGCCTCGCCCGGCTTCCAGATCGTGACGTCCATGTGCCCGTCGCTGACCTCGACCGCCGAGGCGCCGGTGATGTCGGCGGCGTAGAAGTGGTCGAACACCTGCCCGCGCAGGTCGAACCCGGTCGCGGCGAACAGGTCCTCGGCGAACCGCTGGTGCAGCTCGGGATCGGGCACGTCGTGCACGACGCCCCACAGCTTCGCGTCGCCCTCGGCTCACCTGCGTGTCGACGGTGGCCGTGTGCAGGCAGAACCGCGGATCGCGGGCGAGATCGTGGAACTTCGTGGTCGCCCGGCATGCCGATGAGCCACAGCTCGCCCTCGAACAGACCTTCGGCTCGATCCGGCTGATCCGCGGGAACCCGTCCTTGCGCAGCGTGGCGAGCATGCACAGGTTGCCGGTGGCGGCGTGTCGCCGCGTCGAAGATCTCCGTGATGCGCGGTGCCTGTGCTGGTCAGCTCGCGTCCAAGTGGTCATAGCCGGACAACCTAGAACAGGCCCACGACATTTCCGTCGGCGTCGATGTCGATCTCGTGGGCGTTCGGGTGCGCGCCGAGGCCGGGCATCGTGCGCATGTCGCCGCAGATCGGGTAGATGAACCCGGCCCCGACCGAGGCGCGGACCTCGCGCACCGGCAGCCGCCACCCGGTCGGCGCGCCCTTGAGCGAGGCGTCCGACGACAGCGACAGGTGCGTCTTCGCGATGCAGACCGGCAGGTTCCCGAAGCCGTTGCGCTCGTAGTTCGCCAGCTGGCGGGCGGCCGACCGGGGTCGTAGTCGACGCCGTCGGCGCCGTAGACCTTCGTGGCGATCGTCTCGATCTTCTCGGTGAGGGAGGCCGAGTCGGGGTAGAGGAACCGGAAGTCCGACGGCTCGTCCGCTGCCTCGGCCACCGCTTCGGCCAGCTCGCGCGCCCCGCGGCCGCCCTCGGCGAAGTGGGTGCACACCGCGACCCGCGCGCCCATCTCGGCGGCGATCTCGGCGATCGCGGCGTGCTCGGACGGGTGGTCCTCGGGGAAGGCGTTGATCGCCACGACCGGCGAGACCCCGTGCAGCCGGATGTTCTCGATCTGCTTGCGCAGGTTGGCCCCGCCGATGTGGACCTCGTCCGGGTTCTCCTTGAGCAGGTCCTCGGGCAGCGGCTTGCCCGCCACGATGCGGTGCTTGCCGGAGTGCGCCTTGAGCGCCCGCACGGTCGCGACGACGACGGCGGCGTCCGGCGTGAGGCCCGACGCGCGGCACTTGATGTTGAAGAACCGCTCGGCGCCCATGTCGGCGCCGAACCCCGCCTCGGTGACGAGGAACTCGCCGCGCGTGGATGCCGATGCAGGTCGGCGACGACCGACGAGTTGCCGTGCGCGATGTTGCCGAACGGGCCCGCGTGCACGAGGACGGGCGTGTTCTCGAGCGTCTGCATCAGGTTGGGCTTCAACGCGTCGCGCATGATCACCGCCATCGCGCCCGCCCCGCCGATCTCCTCGGCGGTCACCGGCTTGCCGTCGCGGGTGTAGCCGACGACGATCCGGCCGAGCCGCTCCCGCATCTCCGCGCAGCGACGTGGCCAGGGCGAAGATCGCCATCACCTCGCTGGCCGCGGTGATGTCGAACCCGGTCTGCCGCGGGACGCCGTCCAGCTTGCCGCCCAGCCCGACGATCGATGTTGCGCAGCGCGCGGTCGTTGACGTCGAGCACGCGCCGCCAGGTGATGTCGTGCGGGTCGATGCCCGGCCGCGTTGCCCTGGTAGAGGTGGTTGTCCAGGATCGCCGAGAGCAGGTTGTGCGCCGCGGTGACCGCGTGGAAGTCGCCGGTGAGGTGCAGGTTGAGCATCTCCATCGGCACGACCTGGCTGTAGCCGCCGCCCGCCGCGCCGCCCTTGATCCCGAACGTCGGGCCCATCGAGGGCTGGCGGATCGCGACCGTGGCCCGCTTCCCGATGTGCGACATGCGCCTGGCCGAGCCCGACCGTCGTCGTGGTCTTGCCCTCGCCGAGCGGCGTCGGGGTCACGGCGGAGACCACGACGTACTTCGCACGCGGTCGGTCGGCCAGCTCGTCGATCGCCGAGAGCTTGATCTTGGCGACGTGCTCGCCGTAGGCCTCGAGCAGGTGCGGCCCGATGCCCATCGCGGCGGCGATGTCGCCGAGGGGCTTGAGCGACGCGGACTGGGCGATCCGCAGGTCGGCGGGAAAGGACATCAGACGCTCCTCGGGCACGGGCGGGTTGTGATCGGGAAGGATCAGGCGGTGACGCTCGGCGGCTCTTGCCCGCGCACGCGAAACGTCCGTCGCGCAGGCCCGACGCCCATTCGGCGGTCGCGACGAGCGCGCCGAACGGGAAGAAGTGGATGGCGCGGAGCAGGCTCGCGGGCTCGGCCGCCACCGCGTCGGCCAGGGCGAGCAGCGTCTCGTCCGGGCTGGTAGGACGGCGTGGTCGCGAGCTTGAGCACGCCCGCCGGCCTGCTTGCGCAGCACCTTCAGCGACGGCCCCACGCCGCAGGACAGTCCGAACTTCAGCAGGCTGGCCGGGGAGGTGAGCCCGGGCAGCCCGACGCGCACGGGCAGCGTCGATGCCCACGGCCCGGATCCGCCGCTCCCACGCCACGATCGGCTCGGCGGCGAACGTGAACTGGGTGACGAGGTGCAGGTCGAGGCCGCGGTCGCGGGCGATGCGGCACTTCGGCGCCAACGCCCCGTCGAGCACGTCGTCGTCGACGTCGGGATGGCCTTCCGGGTGCCCGGCGACGCCGACCCGGCGGATGCCCGCCTCCTCGAGGTACCCGGAGTCGAGGATCTGCGCCGTCTCGTGGAACTCGCCGACCGGGTGCCCTGCGAGCCCGCGATGAGCAGCACTTCGGTCGACCCCGATGGCGGCCAGGTCGGCCAGCATCGCGCGCAGCGTGGCGCGGTCGGGCACGCCCGGCCGCGAGGTGCGGCACCGGGCGCATGCCCGCCTCGGTCGACCCACCGGGCGCCGGCGACGGTCTCCGCCCACGGCGTGTTCGGCAGGAACGTCAGGTACACGGCCGTGCCCTGCGACCAGCAGCTCCGACAGCGGCGGCAGCTTCGCCGTCTCCCGGGGCGTGATCTCCACGCTGAACGGGTCGAGCAGCCCGCGCAGCGCCGCGGCCGGGGTCATCATGACCGCCGCCGCCGGATCTCGGCGTTGATCGCGGGCACGACCTCGGCCATGTCGCCGATCACGGCGTAGGTGGCCTTGGTGACCATCGGCGCGTTCTCGTCGGTGTTGATGGCGAGGATGGTCTTGGAGCTCGCGCAGCCCGCCCAGTGCTGGATGGCGCCGCTGATCCCGCACGGGATGTAGAGCTCGGGGGAGATCCGGCTGCCGGTCTGGCCGATCTGCTCGTGGTGCGGGCGCCAGCCCAGGCTCGTCACCACGCGCGAGACACCCAGCGCGCCGTCCAGCAGTTCGGCCAGCTCGACCACGCCGTCGAACCCGTCGGGCCCGCCCGCTCCGCGGCCCGCGCCGACCACGACCCGCGCCGAGGTCAGCGCGCCGGAGTCGGTCCGCCTCCGCGGGCTC
This sequence comes from uncultured Actinomycetota bacterium, assembly GCA_963799945.1. Taxonomy (GTDB): domain Bacteria; phylum Actinomycetota; class Actinomycetes; order Mycobacteriales; family Pseudonocardiaceae; genus Pseudonocardia. Next base: position 37,521 of record CAWCZG010000012.1, on the reverse strand, counting down.
GGTCGCGCGTCACCCGGGCGACGAGGTCGGCCTCGGCCACCTCGGCGGTGAGCTCCCGCAGCGCCGCGGCGGCGCCGGTCCGCGGCCTGCTGCGCCTCGACGGCGTGCCCGGCCACGGTGAGCAGCGCCGGCCGCTCCGGCAAGGCCCATCTCCTCCAGCACCGCACCGCCCAGCACCTGCCGGGTGACGACCAGCGGCGTCGGAATCGCGCGACCGCGACGACGTTCGCGGCCATCGCGCACGTCGAGCCGGGCGGCCAGGTGCGCCAGCACCTCCATGCCCCGCGGGGTGCCCGGCGCGAGCACGACAGTCCGCGTCGATCGCCTCCCGCACGGCCGCGACGGCAGTGGCCCAGGTCGCCGCCGCCGTAGGCGCGAGAACGCGTCGCCGGTCGCGTGGTGCACCTCGGCAACGCCGTAGCGCGCCGAGCTCGTCGGCGAGCATCTCGGGCCGCTCGCCGCCGACGACGACGGCGTGCACCGGCCCCTCCGTCCGCTCGGCGAGCGCCCGCGCGAACGTCACGGTCTCCAGCGAGACCTCGGTCGCGCCTGTCCGCCCCGGTCTCGACGAACACGAGGATCATCGCGCCACCCCCATCCGCTGCAGCAGGTCGACGACGGCGGCCGCGGCGTCCGGTCCCTCGCCGAGCACTTCGACGGTGCTGGGCTGGGCGGGCGGCAGCGTGAGCCGCACCCGCCCGGATCCGCGCGGCTCGCCGCTCGGGGCGCGACCGTCTCGATCGTGGTCTTCTTCGCCTTCATCCGGCCCGTGATGCGTCGGGTAGCGCGGCTCGACCCCGCCCTCCAGCACGGTGACGACCGCGGGCAGCGGCACCTCGTAGGTCTCGACGCCGTCGAGCCGTCGCCGCGCGCCGTCGCGACCCCGCCCGCGACCTCGACCGTCCTGCACCCCGTTGACGACCGGGCGGCCCAGCTCGTAGGCCAGCCGGATGCCGACCTGGAAGTCGCCGGTGTCGGCGGCGTCGTTGCCGAGCAGGATCAGGTCGTAGGTGCGGCCTTCGGCGGCGTGGGCGTTGACCACCGCGGCGATCTCCCTCGCCACGTCGGCGGGCCCGAAGCCGACGGCGTGTCCGCCTCGACCAGCACCGCCGCCGCCGCAGCCGACGCCGAGCGCGGACGCGCAGCTGCTCGACGGCGTCGGCCGGACCCAGGGTCAGCACGGTCGCCGCGCCGCCGTCGGCGCCGGCGATCCGCACCGCCAGCTCGACGGCGCAGCTCTCGTGCGCGCTGACGGTGAACCCGACGAACCGGGCGTCGAGCGCCTGGTCGTCGGGGGTGAGCGTGACCTCGCCCGCGGCGTCGGGCACCCGCTTGATGCAGACCAGCACGTTCGTCATCGCGTCAGCCCTTGATCCGCGTCGTTGGTCGGGTCGAAGAGCGGCGTCGCGTCGGTCGAGCCGACGTCACCGGGTACAGCTCCTCCATGTAGGACACCGCGAGCTGGTTGCCCACCACCGCCTGGTCGGGCGGCAGGTAGGCCATGCAGCACGTGCTTGCCCAGCGACGGGCGCCGAGCCCGCCGACGTGACGTACGGGTGGTGGCCGTGGCCGTCGGTGAGCGCGCCGCCGTCGCGGGTGCGGATCGGCTCGCCGCCGAGCATGAAGCGCGCGCCGCCGCTCGCCGACGTGTGGTCGTCGACGGTCAGCGTGCACAGCACCGTCTGCGGGTCGGCGGCGCGCTGGGCGACGTAGGCCTCGCGGCCGATGAAGTCGGCGTCCTTGACCTCGCGGCCGGGCCATCCCCGCCTCGATGATCGTGCGCTCCGCCGTCCAGCTCGAAGCCGAACGCCCGGTAGCCCTTCTCCAGGCGGCCGGTGGTGCCGTAGACGCCGATGCCGACCGGCACCGCGCCGTCGGGCTGCCCGGCCTCGTGCAGCAGCTCGCCACACCGCGGCGCCCTGCTCCATCGGGACGTACAGCTCCCAGCCCAGCTCGCCGACGTAGGAGATCCGCGAGGCCAGCACGGAGATGCTGCCCAGCTCGATCGACGCGGCAGGTCAGGAACGGGAAGCCGGCGTGCGAGATGTCGTCGTCGGTGAGCCGGCCGAGGATGTCGCGGGCCTTCGGGCCCCACAGCCCGATCGTGGTGAACGCCGAGGTCTGGTCGACGATCGCCGCGCCGCGCGGGCAGGTGGTCGGCGAACCACTTCAGGTCGGCCATGCCGTGCGCGCCGCCGGTGACCACGCGGTAGCGGTCGTGGGCCAGCCGCATGACGGTGAGGTCGGAGCGGAACCCGCCCTTCGCGTCGAGCACCGGCGTGTAGAGCACACGGCCCGTCGGCGACGTCGGCCTGCGCGACGACGATGCTTCTGGACGGCCTGCTCCGCGGCGGGCCCGACGATGTCGAAGATCGCGAAGGCGGACAGGTCGACGATGCCTGCGCGCTCGCGCATCGCGAGGTGCTCGGCGTTGATGATCGGCGACCACCACCGGCTGTCCCACTCGTGCTCGCGCGGCATGACGGCGTCGCCGTACTCGCCGAGCAGGGCCTCGTTGCACGCGTACCACATCGGCCGCTCCCAGCCCGCGGTCTCGAAGAACACCGCGCCGGCGTCGCGTCTCGGCGGCGTGCATCGGCGCGAGGCGCTTGCCGCGCTCGCCGTCCCACTGCTCGCGCGGGGTGCACGATGCCGTAGGTCTTGTTGAACGCCTCCGACGTGCGGGAGCGGACGTGGCGCGCGTGCGCTGGTGGGGGTAGAACCGCGCGATGTCGGAGTGGTGGACGTCGATCTCGGAGTGCCCGTGGGTCATCCACTCCGCGACCGCGCGCGCGGTGCCGGGGCCCTCCTTGATCCACACAGCCGCGGCCGACCACAGGCCCTTGACCTCCGGGCGTCTCGCCGAGGATCGGAAGGCCGTCCGGGGTCAGGGAGAGCAGGCCGTTGATGGCGTAGCGGATCTCCGCGCCCTCGGCGCCCAGCGCGTCGGGCATGAGCTCGAGCGCCTGCTCCAGCTGCGGGTCGAAGTCGTCGGCCGTGAACGGCATCTCGGTGGGCGAGAGCTTCGCCTGCTCGATCGACGGGATCTCGCTCGGGTCGTGCAGGATCGCGCGGTGGGCGTAGGAGCCCACCTCCATGTCGGCGCCGTGCTGGCGCTCGTAGCAGAACGTGTCCATGTCCCGGACGATCGGGAACGAGATCTCGCCCGGCCGCTCGGCGAGCTGCGGGATCGGGCCCACCGAGATCATCTGGTGCACGGCGGGGGTGAGCGGGATGGCCGCGCCCGCCATCTTGGCGATCTTCGGGCTCCAGACGCCGCAGGCGATCACCACCGTCTCGGCCTCGATGTCGCCGCCGGTGGTGCGCACCCGCCGGATGCGGCCCTGCTCGACGTCCAGGCCGATCACCTCGACGTTCGGCACGACGGTGAGCGCGTCGAGCTCCATCGCGCGCTCGCGCATGATCGTGCCCGCGCGCAGCGAGTCGACCACGCCGACCGACGGCGTCCAGAACGCGCCGATGATCTGGTCCTTCTCCAGGAACGGGACGCGGGCGACGACCTGGTCGGGCGTCACGAGCTCGGCCTCGATGCCCCACGCGCGTGGCCGAGGACATGCGCCTGCGCAGCTCCTCCATGCGCTCCTCGGAGCGGGCCACCTCGAAGCCGCCGGACTCGGTGAAGACGCCGAGCTCCTTGTACTGGCGCATGGAGTCCAGCGTCAGGTCGGTCATCTCGCGCGAGTGGTCGACCGGGAAGATGAAGTTCGACGCGTGGCCGGTGGAGCCGCCCGGGTTGGGCAGCGCCCCCTTGTCGATCTGGACGATGTCGCGCCAGCCCAGACGGGCCAGGTGGTAGACGAGGCTGTTGCCGACGATGCCCGCGCCGATCACCACGACCCGGGCGGTGGGGGGAACGCTCACAGTGGGATCTCCTCTAGTCGCCCAGCTCGCGGCGGCGGCGGGTCACGTAGGCCTGCAGTTCCTCGCGCACCGCGTCATCCAGCGGCGGCGGCACGTACTCCTCGAGCTTGCGGTGCGCGACGTCGCGCGCCCGCGCGGCGGCGTCCTTGCCGCCGTTGCGGCATCCACCGCTCGTAGTTCTCCGAGCTGTTCACGAACGGCCGGTAGAAGCAGGTGCGGAACCGCTCCATCGTGTGCGCCGCGCCGAGGAAGTGCCCGCCGTGGCGGACCTCGTCATGTGCGCCGAACGCCAGTGACGCCTCGTCGATCTCCAGCGGGGTGAACTCCTGCTGCAGCATCTCCAGCACCTGGACGTCCAGGATGAACTTCTCGTAGCTCGCCACCAGCCCGCCTTCGAGCCAGCCCGCCGAGTGCATCACCCAGTTGATGCCCGCGAGGAACGTCGGGAGCATCGTCATCAGGCCCTCGTAGCCCGCCTGGGCGTCGGGGGTCTGGCTGGAGGTGAGGCCACCGCCGGAGCGCACCGGCAGGCCGAAGTGGCGCGCGATCTGCCCGGTGCACAGCAGCCCGGTGGCCGACTCCGGGCGTGCCGAAGCAGGGCGATCCGGACTGCATGTCGATGTTGGAGAGGAACGACCCGAAGATCACGGGGGCAGCCCGGCCGGATGAGCTGCGACAGCGCGATGCCGGTGAGCGCCTCGGCCATCTGCTGGGCCAGCGACGCCGGGATCGACACCGGCGACATCGCGCCCATCAGCAGGAACGGCGTGATCACGACGGCCTGGTTGGCCTCGCTGTAGGCGATCTGCGCCTCGAGCATGCGCTCGTCCCAGCGCAGCGGGGAGTTGCAGTTGATCAGCGAGATCGTGGCGGGCGTGGCCTCGATCGCCTCCCGGCCGCCGAAGAGGATCTCGGTCATGCGCCAGGGTGTCCTGGGCGTTCACGCCGGACACGACGTTGCCCATGTAGATCTTGTCGGTGAGCGTCTGCAGGGCGTAGGTCATGTCGAGGTGCCGGGAGTCCAGCGGCGTGTCCTCCGGCTCGCAGATGATCCCGCCCGCCGAGTCCAGCGCGGAGAAGCTCTGCGACAGGCTTGGCGAAGTTGTGGAAGTCCTCCATCGTCGCGTCGCGGCGGACCTCGCCCTCGCGCACGAAGGGCGGCCCGTACACGGCGCCGAACGCCATGGAGTCGTCGCCGATGTGCACGGTGTTCGCCGGGTTGCGGGCCTGCACGTCGAACGAGCGGGGCGCCTTCGCGACCTGTTCGAGCAGGAACTCGGGATCGAACTTGACGCAGTCGTCCTCGACTTTCTGGCCCGCCTGGCGGAACAGTTCCAAAGCCCGCGTGTTGCCGAACTCCACGCCGATCTCGGAGACCAGGCGTCGCCAGCCCCCGTCGAGCGTATTCATCGCGTCCTCGGAGAGGATCTCGTAGCGGGGCATCGCATTCCGGAACATGCGCGCTCTCTCATCTCCTCTTGACGTCGGTGCCAGACCGGCGTCACAGTAACCGCAATTGACGGAACACAGGTTCCACAGTATGGAACACTTCGCGGAGCTTCGCGGAGCGAACATCAAACACTGGACGGATTCCTATGGCGACGCAGACGGGCAGCCAGGCCGTCGAACGTGCCAGTGCCCTGCTCGGCCTCATCGTCGAGTCCGGTGCCCCGCGCACCTTCAGCTCGTTGGTCGATGAGCTCGGCCTCGCGAAGTCCACGACCTCCCGGCTGCTGCAGGCCCTCGAGCGCAGCAGGCTGGTGCACCGCGACCGGGCCGGGGCGTTCCGGCCGGGTGCGCTGTTCTCCCTGCACGCCGCCCGGCCCAGCGCGTTGCACGACCTCTCCGAGCTCGCCCGCCCCACCATGGAGCACCTGTCCGAGATCTCCCGGGAGACGGTCAACCTCGCCGTGCCGCGCGGCGAGCCAGGTCGTCCAGATCGACCAGGTGGACAGCCGCTACCTGATCGGGGCGATGAACTGGGTCGGCGTCGACGTGCCCGCGCACTGCACGGCGCTGGGCAAGGTGCTCTACGCCTACGGCGCCCTGTCGCTGCCCCAGGGCCACCTGGAGCGCCGCACCCCGCACTCGCCGGTCGACCGCGCCCAGCTCGACCACGCCCTCGTCGAGGTGCGCCGCCGCGGCTGGGCCGCCTCGCTCGACGAGCTGGAGCTCGGCCTGGCCGCGGTCGGCGCCCCGGTGCGGGCCGTCGACGGCGCCGTCGTCGCCGCCGTGTCGATCTCCGGCCCCACGAACCGCATCAACGATTATGGCATCACCCAGCTCGGCGATCTGCTGGTCAACGAGCTGCGCGGCCTGTCAGCGCTGCTGGGCCATCAACCCGTTCGGAAGGAAGGCTTGGCATGACGGAACACCAGGAGATCTTGCGGGGGCTCTACGACGAGACCCTCGTCGGCAACAAGCCCCGCGTGCTGGAGCTGACCCGGGAGGGTCTCGACTCGGGTCTCACCCCCGAGTCGATGTTGTTCGACGCGCTGATCCCGTCGCTCGAGGAGGTCGGCGCGCGGTTCGAGCGCGGCGACTTCTTCGTGCCGGAGATGCTCGTCGCGGGGCGGGCGATGAGCGGCGCGCTGGACATCCTGCGCCCGCTGCTGGCCGAGACCGGCGCCCAGACCGTGGGCACGTTCCTCATGAGCACGGTCAAGGGCGACGTCCACGACATCGGCAAGAACCTGGTGAACATCATGTTGGAGGGCGCGGGCTTCCACGTGATCGACCTCGGCGTGCAGGTGTCGCCGGAGAAGGTGATCGCCGGGATCCAGGAGCACAAGCCCGACATCGTCGGCTTCTCCGCGTTCCTCACCACGACGATGCCGATGTTCAAGGCCAACATCAACGCCTTGCAGAAGGCGGGCCTGCGCGACCAGGTGATCGTGATGGTCGGGGGCGCGCCCGTCACCCAGGAGTACGCCGACGCGGTCGGCGCCGACGGCTACGCCTCGGATGCTTCGACGGCCGTCCGCAAGGCCAAGGAACTGCTCGCCGCCCGTCGCGCCGCTGTAGGGGTCTCCTGATGCACACCGTCGTTCGCTCGGCGACCCGCGAGGTCGTCATCGGCTCCGACCAGCCGTTCTGCCTCATCGGCGAGCGGCTCAACCCGACCGGCCGCAAGATCTTCGCCGAGCAGCTGCGCCGGGGTGATTACTCGCGCATCGCCATCGACGTCGAGCAGCAGGTCGCGGCGGGCGCGACGATGCTCGACATCAACATGGGCATCCCGCTCGTCGACGAGGCCGAGCTGCTCGCCAAGGCCGTCACGATGGTGCAGGAGCTCACCGACCTGCCGCTGTGCATCGACTCGTCCGTCGTCGAGGCGCTCGAGGCGGGGCTGGCCGCCTACAACGGCAAGGCGCTGGTCAACTCCGTCACCGGCGAACGGGAGCGGCTGGATGCGATCCTGCCCATCGTCGCCCGCTACGGCGCGGCGGTGATCGCGCTGCCGAACGAGGAAGACGAGATCCCCGACGACCCGCACAAGCGCCTGGAGATCACCCGCAAGATCCTCGACATCGCGGTGGGGGAGTACGGGATCCCGTTGGAGGACATCGTCATCGACCCGCTGGCGATGCCGATCGGCGCCGACACGACGCTCGTGGTCAAGACGCTGCAGACGATCGAGCTGATCCGCGACGAGCTGGGCCTGAACATGACCCTCGGCGCGTCCAACGTCTCCTTCGGCATGCCGGGGCGCGCCGCGCTGGGCGCCACGTTCCTGCCGATGGCCATGGACCGCGGGCTCACGACCGCGATCCTCGACGTGCGGTCCCCGCAGATCGTCGAAGCGGTGAAGGCCGCGGACCTGCTGCTGGGCAACGACGAGTGGGGCGCGGCGTGGATCGCGCGCAGCCGGGCCGCCGCTGCGGCCGCGAAGGCCGCCGCCGAAGCCGCCGAGACCGCCGAGAAGTCGGCCTGACCATGGCGGCGCCGCTCCCCGAGCCGCCCACGCCGGACCGGGTCCGCATCCGGTTCCAACCCGACGGCGCCCGCCCCCGCGAGGTGCGGGTGCCCGCCGGGGCGACGCTGTTCGACGCGGCCAGCTGGAACGGCATCGCGGTCGACTCCACCTGCGGCGGCCACGGCACCTGCCGCAAGTGCAAGATGCAGGTGGTCGAGGGCGAGGTCGCCGTCTCCCGGCTCGACCCGCGCGCCTTCAGCCCCGATGAGCTGCGCGCGGGCTGGCGGCTGGCCTGCCGGGCCCGTGCGGAACGCGACCTGCGAGGTCGTGGTGCCGCCGCTGGTCACCCGGCCGAAGGCCGCGACGGTCGGCGTCGGCCGCCAGGTGATCCTGCGGCCTGCCCTGCAGAAGCGGTGCGTGCAGCTGCCCGAGCCGACGCTGTCCGACCAGCGCACCGACCTCGAACGGCTCTACGACGCGCTGCCCGACCTCGAGCTGCGTGCCGACCTGCGCGCCGTGCGGAGCCTCTCGCGGGCGATGCGCGCGGCCGACGACCTCACCGTGACCGCCGTCGTCGTCGATGACGTGCTGATCGACGTCGAGCCGGGCGACACCAGCGAGCGCCGGTTCGGCATCGCGTTCGACCTCGGCACGACGACGGTCGTGGCCACCCTGCTCGACCTGGCCACCGGCACGCCTGTCGCGGTGACGTCGATGCTCAACCCCCAGCAGCCCTTCGGCGCCGACGTGATCACCCGGATCAGCGCGACGATGCTGGACCCCGACGCGCTCGGCAGGCTCACCGCGCTCGCGCAGGGCTGCCTCACCCAGCTCGCGGGCGAGGTCTGCGAGGAGGGCGAGGTCGAGCGCAGCGAGGTCTACGAGATCGCGCTGGCGGGCAACGCCACGATGACCCACCTCGCGCTGGGCATCGACCCCGAGCCGCTGGGCGTCGCGCCGTTCGTGATGGCCTCCCGCTCGTTCGAAGGCCTGCTGGCCGCGGACCTCGGCGTCGGGGTGCACCCCGGGGCCAGGGCATACGTGTTCCCCGCCCTCGGCGCCTACGTCGGCGGCGACATCGTCGCGGGCGCGCTGGCGTCCGGCATGGACCGCGACCGCCGCATCCGCCTCTTCATCGACATCGGCACCAACTGCGAGATCGTCCTCGCCGCGGGCGACCGGCTGCTCGCGACGGCCGCCCCGGCGGGCCCGGCGTTCGAGGGCGCGGCCATCCGCTGCGGGATGCGGGCCGCGCCGGGCGCGATCGAGGGCGTGAAGATCAGCGACGACGACGTGGCGCTGCAGGTCATCGGCGACGTCGAGCCGATCGGCCTGGCAGGCTCCGGGCTCGTCGACGCCGTCGCGGCGCTGGTCGCGGCCGGGCTCGTCGACTCCTCGGGGCGCCTCGTCACGCCCGATGCGCCCGACATTCCACCGGGGCTGGCGACGCGGCTGCGGCAGGTCGGCAAGGAACGGGTCTTCGTGCTGCACTTCCGCGCGGACGCCGCTCGCCCAGATGCTGCCGATGCGGATGGGGGCGCTGTCGGTCGGGGCGCCGCCGACATGGCGGTCGCAGAGGGGGGTGGCGACGCCGACATGGTGGGCGCGCTCTACCTCTCCCAGCGCGACATCCGCGAGCTGCAGTTCGCCAAGGCGGCGATCGCCACCGGCTGGCAGCTTCTGCTGGAGGAGCAGGGGCTCACGGCGGCCGACGTCGCGCAGGTCGTGCTCGCAGGCTCGTTCGGCAGCTACCTCGCCCCGGCCAGCGCGGTGCGGATCGGCCTGGTTCCCGACGTCGCCGTGCTGCGCATCATCAGCGCGGGCAACGTGGCGGGGGAGGGGGCGAAGATGGCCCTGCTGTCGATCCGCGAGCGCGCGGCGGCCCAGGCCCTGCTGGAGGAGGTGCACTACGTCGAGCTCTCCGACCGCCCCGACTTCAACGACCAGTTCGTCGACCGGCTCGCCTTCCCCGTCTGACCGGGTCGCCGTCGTCGCCTGTGGGGCGATCGCGCGGCACGTCACCGACGTCGCCGACCGGCGCGGCTGGCCCGTCGACGTGCACCCGCTGCCGCCGCTGCTGCACAACCGGCCGGAGCGGATCGCCGCCGAGGTCGAGCGGGAGGTGACGGCGCTGCGTCTGCGCTACGGGCGGGTGGCGGTGGGCTACGCCGATTGCGGCACCTACGGCGCGCTCGACGAGGTCTGCGCGCGGCTGGACGTGCCCCGGCTGCCCGGCGCCCACTGCTACGACCTGTTCGCGGGCGCCGAGCGGATGCGCGCGCTGCTGGCGGCCGAGCCCGGCACCTACGTGCTCACCGACTTCCTCGCGACCTCGTTCCACCGGTCGGTCGTCGTCGAGCTGGGCCTCGACCGCTACCCCGAGCTGCGCGACACCTACTTCGGCCACTACCGCGGGTCGTGTGGCTGGCCCAGCACCCCACCGCCCGCGTCCGCGCGGCCGCGGAACGGGCGGCGGGCTTGCTGGGTCTTCCGCTGGAGGTCGTCGTCGTCGGCGAGACCCTCCTCGAGCACGCGCTCGAGGAACTGGTCGCGGACGCGTAGCGGTCGTCTCGCCGCCTGCTCGCTCACCCCGCAGGCCCATGCGGCGAGAACTGTCGGCCGAGCTCGGCGTGAGCGGGGTCCGGCGGAGATCGAACCCCGCTGGTGTCGACCTCGGGCGCGTATCAGCCTTCGGCGCCTCGATCGCCCGGCACAGCTGCGCCATCATCGGGCTGCGGAACACGCCCGTCTGGCCCGCGCACTACGGGGGCGGGGGCCGGTGGCCCATGCGCCTGCTGATCTCGGCGGTGGCGGCCAGCAGCGGGGCGACCGCGTGCCGGATCCGCAGCTCGTCGAGCCGGTAGGACGGCCCGGACACCGACACCGCCGCGATCACGCGCCCGGACTGGTCGAACACCGGCGCGGCGACCGCGTTGAGGCCCATCTCGTACTCCTCGATGGCCATCGCGTAGCCCGCCTCGCGCACGCGGGCGAGCTGTTCGTCCAACCGCTGCGGCACGGTCTCGGTGCGCGGGGTCAGCGCAGGCGTTCCGGCCCTGGCGAGCAGCGCGGCGCGCGGCGCGGGATCCAGGTGGGCCAACAGCACCTTCCCGCTGGACGTGCAGTGCAGCGGGGTCAGCTGCCCGATCCAGTTGTGCGTGGCCACTGTGGACGGCCCGAGGGCCTGGTCGACGTTGACCGCGAAGTGCTCGCGCAGCACCGCGACGTTCACCGTCTCGCCGAGCTCGAGGGCCAGTCGGGTGCACACGTCGCGGCCCTGCTGGATCACGTCGAGCCGATCGGAGACCGCGCCCGCCAGGGGGATCAGCCCGAGGCCGAGCCGGTACTTGCCGCGGTGCCCGCTCTGCTCCACCAGGCCGCGGCCCTCCAGCGCGCCGAGCAACCGGAACGCGGTGGACTTGTGCACAGCGATCTCGGTGGCCACCTCGGTTACCCCGGCCTCGCCACGCGCGGCCAACACCTCCAGCACCCTGATAGCCCGGTCGACCGACTGCAGGGCGCCGGTGCTGTTGCTCATAGCGAAACTCTATGCCTCAATTCGAACTCAAAGTCTTGACGTGCCCGTTTAGTTGAGGACGATCAGCGAGTGCCCAGCCCCGGTAGGCCCGTGCCGCGCGACGAACAGCCCGCTCTATTCGGTGGAGGACCGCGATGACATCGTCCACGCATGAAACCGCGCTATCCGTAGGCGGCCTGTGGAAGATTTTCGGCAACGGGGCCGAGAAGATCATCGGGACGCCGGACGCGGACCTCTCCCGCAAGGACCTGCAATCCAAGACCGGCTGCGTGATGGCGGTCAAGGATGTCTCGTTCGAGGTGACCCCCGGCGAGGTGTTCGTGGTGATGGGCCTCTCCGGCTCGGGCAAGTCCACCCTGATCCGACTGCTCACCCGGCTGATCGAGCCCACGGCGGGCCAGGTCGTGATGAACGGCGAAGACATCACCGCCGCCACCGACGACCAGCTGCGCGAGCTGCGTCGGCATCACGTGGCCATGGTGTTCCAGCACTTCGGCCTGCTGCCGCACCGCAAGGTGATCGACAACGTGGGCTACGGGCTGGAGGTGCGCGGCGAGGACAAGAACACCCGCCGCGGCCGGGCCAAGGAGATGATCGACCTGGTCGGGCTCACCGGGTACGAGGAGTCCTACCCGGACCAGCTCTCCGGCGGCATGCAGCAGCGCGTCGGGCTGGCCCGGGCACTGGCCGTCGACCCGCAGGTGCTGATGTTCGACGAGCCGTTCTCCGCGCTCGACCCGCTGATCCGCCGGGACATGCAGAACGAGGTCATCCGGCTGCACGAAGAGGTCGGCAAGACGATGATCTTCATTACCCACGACCTGCAGGAAGCGCTCAAGCTCGGCGACCGGATCCTGATCATGCGCGACGGCGAGATCGTGCAGATCGGCACGCCCGCCGACGTGGTCGGCGCCCCGGCCGACGACTACGTGCGCGACTTCGTCAGCGAGGTCCCGCGCTCGCACGTGCTGACCCTCCGCTGGGTGATGCGCCCGCCGCACCCCGGCGAGGTGCTCGACGGGCCGGCGATGGACGCCGACCGGATCATCCGGGACGCGGCCCGCGCGGTGTTGGACTCCGACCGTCCCGTGCGCGTGTTCGACGGCGACGAGGTGGTCGGCGTCGTCGACGACGAGGCGATCCTGCGGGTGGTGGTGGCCGAGGACGAGCCGATCGAGGCGCCTGCGGGCACGAGCGCGCCGGTCGGCGACGCGGTAGCGGTTGAGCAGAGCGCCGCACGATGACCGCGACCCTCGAGAAGCCACCCACGGCGTCCGACCGGATCCGGAGGGCAGCAGCGGCCCGACGGATGCTCGGCACCCGGTGGCTGGCGCTCGGCGTGCTGGTGGTCTGGGTGCTCGGTTGGATCATCTTCCGCGGCACCGCCACCCTGGAGATCGGCGGTGCCGAGCTCACCGGGTTCCACAACTGGCTCAACGGGATCCGTGACGCGTTCGACACGGCACGCCAGGGCAGCTTCTTCTTCGAGTACATCATCGGGCCGATCAGCGCGGCCCTCGATGGCATCATCACCGGGCTGCGCGACCTGCTCAGCCAGCCGTCCTTCCCGCGTCCCGTGCCCGAGATCGGCTGGCTCGGCGTGGTGGCGCTGTTCACCTACATCGGCTACGCGGTGGCAGGCATCCGCTCGGCGATCCTGGTCCTGGTCGGGCTGCTCCTGTTCGGCTTCCTCGGCTACTGGTCCGACAGCATCGACCTGCTGATCGTCACCTTCGTCGCGGTCGCCATCTGTGTGATCATCGGCATCCCGCTGGGCATCTGGATGGCCAGGAGCGCGCGGGCCAACACGGTCATCACGCCGATCTTGGACGTGATGCAGACGATGCCGTCGTTCGCCTACCTGGCGCCGCTGGTGTTGTTCTTCGGCATCGGCCCGGCGTCGGCCGTGGTCACGACGCTGATCTACGCGCTGCCACCGATCGCCCGCATCACCGCGCACGGCATCCGCAGCGTCTCGCCGACCACCATCGAGGCGGTCCGGTCGATGGGCACCAGCCGCTGGCAGATCCTGCGGACCGTGCAGCTGCCGATGGCGCGGCGGACGATCGTGGTGGGGTTGAACCAGAGCACGATGGCCGCGCTGTCCATGGCGACGATCGCGGCCCTGATCAACGGGCCGGGCCTGGGCCAGCCGGTGGCGCAGGCGCTGCAGAGCCTGGACATCGGCGACGCGTTCGTCAGCGGCATCGCGATCGTGATCATGGCGATCGTGCTGGACCGGACGACCACCGCGGCCAGCCAGCGGGCCGAGGTGGCCACCCGCGCGGGCGCGGGGAACAGCAAGCGCAGGCGGATCGCGCTGATCGCGGGCGCGGTCGTCGTGGTGATCGCGATCTACCTCTCCCGGACGTGGTTGCAGCTGGCCGAGTTCCCGTCCCAGCCCAACCTCGGCGCCCCGCTGGCCGCCGGGGTGACCGCCTTCACCGACTGGCTGGTCAGCGCGATCTCCGGGTTCACCGGGGCGATCGCCGACATCGTCAGCACGGTGCTGCTGAACCCGCTGCAGTCGCTGCTGGCGGACTCGCCGTGGTGGCTGATGTTCCTGGTGCTGCTGGCCGTGGCCTACGTGCTCGGCGGCTGGCGGCCCGCGCTCACGTCCCTGGTCTGCGAGCTGATCATCCTGGGCACCGGGATGTGGAACGAGAGCATGAAGACGCTCACCACGACCCTGGTGGCCACCCTCGCGGTGATCGTCATCGCGATGCTCGTCGGGGTCTGGATGGGGCGCAACCGTCGTGCGGACACCGTGGCCCGCCCGTTCCTGGACGCGTTCCAGACCATCCCGCCCTTCGTCTACCTGGTACCGGCGCTGGCGCTGTTCGGGCCCAGCCGGTTCACCGCGATCGTGGCCGCGGTCGCGTTCGGCGTCCCGGTGGCCACCAAGCTGATCGCCGACGGCATCCGCGGCGTGTCCCCGACCTCGGTCGAGGCCGCCAGGGCCGCAGGCACCACGGCCTGGCAGATGATCAGTAAGGTGCAGCTGCCGATGGCCAGGGCCGCCGTCGTGCTGGCGTCCAACCAGGGCCTGCTGTACGTGCTCTCGATGGTCGTCATCGGTGGCCTGGTCGGCGGCGGCGGCCTCGGCTACTACGTCGTCGCAGGCTTTTCTCAGTCCCAGCTCTTCGGCAAGGGGCTGGCGGCAGGCATCGCCATCACCGCGCTCGGGGTCATGCTCGACCGAATCGCCCAGTACGCCGCGGCCCGCTACGGCCGACGCTGATCAGGAGGAACTACGTGACACGTTCGAAAGCAGGACTCACGCGGGTCGCGTTGGCCGCGGTGGTCGGCCTCGCGCTCGCCGCCTGCGGTGGCGGCAACATCCAGAGCGCCCCGGCGCCCGCAGGCGGCGGCCAGGCCGCGAGCTGCGGCAAGCTCAACATGGCGATCAACCCCTGGGTCGGCTACGAGGCGTCCGCGCACGTGGTCGGCTACATCGCCAAGACCAAGCTCGGCTGCGACGTCGAGTACAAGAACGTCAAGGAAGAGGTTGCCTGGCAGGGCATGGGCAACGGCGAGATCGACGCGGTGATCGAGAACTGGGGCCACCCGGACCTCGTGCAGAAGTACATCACCGGCCAGAAGACGGCCGAGGACGCCGGGGTGAACGGCAACATCGGCGTGATCGGCTGGTACGTGCCGCCGTGGATGGCCAAGCAGTACCCGGACATCACCGACTGGAACAACCTCAACAAGTACGCCGACATGTTCAAGACCACCGAGTCCGGCGGCGTGGGCCAGCTGCTGGACGGCGACCCGTCGTTCGTCACCAACGACGAGGCGCTGGTCACGAACCTGAAGCTGAACTACAAGGTGGTCTACGCCGGTAGCGAGGCGGCGCTGATCCAGGCGTTCCGCCAGGCCGAGGCGAACAAGAAGCCGCTGATCGGCTACTTCTACGACCCGCAGTGGTTCATGTCCGAGGTGCCGCTGGTCAAGGTGAACCTGCCGCCGTACAACGCGGGCTGCGACGCCGACCCGGCGAAGATCGCCTGCGACTACCCGAAGTACGACCTGAACAAGATCGTCGCGACCAAGTTCGCCCAGGCCAACGGCCCGGCCTACAAGCTGGTCAAGGCGTTCAAGTGGACCAACGCGGACCAGAACCTGGTGGCGAAGTCCATCGCCGAGGACAAGGTGGACGACGAGAAGGCCGCCCAGCAGTGGGTGGACGCCAACCCGGACAAGGTCAACGCCTGGCTCAAGGCAGTCCAGGCCTAGCGCCCACCGGCGGCCGAGCGGCGCTCCCACCGAGATCTCGGGTGGGAGTGCCGCTCGACGTCCGATCACCGGTAGTCGAAGGAGTACTGGCGTGCCCAGCCTCTACATCGACGGCAAGTGGACGCGCCGGCTCCGGCGGCACCGCCGATGTGCTCAACCCGTTCGACGGGAGCGTGGTCGAGACCGTCGACCAGGCGGGCCCCGACGACGTCGAGGCCGCGGTCGCCGCGGCGCGTGCCGCGTTCGACGATCCGCGGCGGCTGGCGGGCCACGCCGTGGCCGAGCGGGCCGCGGTCCTGCGCCGGATCGCCGACCTGCTCCAGCGCGACAAGGAGCAGATCGCCCGCGTCGAGACGCTCGACACCGGGCAAGACGCTCGGCGAGAGCCGCATCGACGTCGACGACGTCACGGCGGTGTTCCGCTACTACGCCGACATCGCGGTGGCCCAGGAGGGCCGCACGGTCGACGTCGGGCATGCCGCACGTGCTCTCGCGCATCGCGCACGAGCCGGTCGGGGTCTGCGCGCTCATCACCCCGTGGAACTACCCGCTGCTGCAGCTGTCGTGGAAGCTCGCGCCCGCGCTCGTGGCGGGCTGCACGTGCGTGATCAAGCCCAGCGAGGTCACGCCGCTCACGTCGGTGATGCTCGTGCGGCTCGCCGAGGAGGCGGGCGTGCCGCCCGGCGTGGTCAACATCCTGCTCGGCACCGGCCCGGCGGTCGGCGCGCCGCTCACCGAGCACCCGGATGTCGACATGGTCAGCTTCACCGGCGGCCTCGCCACCGGCCAGGCGATCATCCGGGCGTCCGCGGCCACGGTGAAGCGGGTGGCGGTCGAGCTCGGGCGGCAAGAACCCGAACATCGTCTTCGCCGACGCGGTCGAGGGCGACGGCTTCGAGACCGTCGTCGACAACGTGCTGACCGCGGTCTTCCTGCACTCCGGCCAGGTGTGCTCCGCGGGCGCGCGGCTGATCGTCGAGGAGTCGATCGCCGACGCGGTCGTCGCCGAGCTGGCCGCGCGGGCCGACGCGATCCGCATCGGCAACGGGCTCGACCCGGCCAGCCAGACCGGCCCGCTCGTCTCCGCCGCGCACCGCGCCAAGATCGAGGACTTCGTCGCGTCGGCCCGCGCGGAGGGCGCCCGCGTGCTGGCGGGCGGGTGCCGCCCCGACGACCCGGAGCTGGCCGAGGGCTACTTCTACCGCCCCACCGTGCTGGACGGCTGCCACCGCGGGATGCGCGTCGTGCGCGAGGAGACGTTCGGCCCGCTGCTCACCGTCGAGCGCTTCGCAGGCCGAGGAGGAGGCGATCGCGCTGGGCAACGACACCGCCTACGGGCTCGCGGGCGGCGTCTGGTCGACGGACGCGGCGCGGGCCCACCGGGTGGCCGGGGCGCTGCGCCACGGCACCGTCTGGATCAACGACTACGGCCCCTACGTGCCCGGCGCGGAGTGGGGCGGCATGAAGCGCTCCGGCAACGGCCGCGAGCTCGGGCCCACCGGGCTGCACGAGTACCAGGAGCAGAAGCACATCTGGCACAACACCGCGCCTGCCCCCGCGGGCTGGTTCTGACCGGGAGCGCTCAGCCCGCCCGGTACCGGTAGAACGTCGTCTTCATCGGGCGGCAGCGGGGTGTTGCCCATGATGAGGTCGGCGGCCTTCTCGGCGATCATCATCACCGGCGCGTAGATGTTGCCGTTGGTGACGTAGGGCATCGCCGACGCGTCGACGACGCGCAGCCCGCTCGTGCCGCGCACGCGCATGGTGAGCGGGTCGAGGACGGCCATCGAGCCGGTGCCCATCGGGGTGGTGCAGCTCGGGTGCAGCGCCGTCTCGGCGTCCCGCGCGCACCCATTCGAGGATCTGCTGCTCGGACTGCGACCTCGGGGCCGGGGAGAGCTCGCCGCCGTCGAAGGCGCGCAGCGCGGGCTGGTCGAGGATCTTCCGGGTGACCTGCAGCGCCTCGACCCACTCGCGCCGGTCCTGGTCGGTCGACAGGTAGTTGAAGCGCAGCGCCGGGTGTTCCCGCGGGTCCGTGCTGGTGATCTTCACGGTGCCCCGTGCGTCGGAGTACATCGGCCCGACGTGCACCTGGTAGCCGTGTCCGCCCGCGGGTGCGGTGCCGTCGTAGCGCACGGCGATCGGCAGGAAGTGGAACATCAGGTTCGGGTAGTCGACGTCCTCGTTGCTGCGGACGAAGCCGCCCGCCTCGAAGTGGTTGGTCGCGCCCGGCCCGCTGCGCAGGAACAGCCAGCGTGCGCCGACGCCCGGGTAGTGCCGCAGCTTGAGGTAGGGCTGCATGGACACCGGCTGCGTGGCACGCGTGCTGGACGTAGACCTCGAGGTGGTCCTGCAGGTTCTCGCCCACGCCGGGGACGTCGGCGACGACCGGGATGCCCAGCCCGCGCAACAGCTCCGGGTTCCCCACGCCCGACAGCTGCAGGAGCTGCGGTGAGTTGATCGCGCCGCCGCAGAGGATGACCTCGCCCGCGGTGACCTGCTGGACCGGCCTGCCCCAGCGGGAGTACTCGACGCCGACGGCCCGGGTGCCGTCGAAGAGCACGCGGGTGACCATCGATCCGGTGTGGACGTCGAGGTTGGGCCGGGACATCACGGGGTGCAGGTAGGCGCGCGCCGCCGACAGCCGCCGTCCGCGGTGGACGTTGCGGTCGAACTTGGCGAAGCCCTCCTGGCGGTAGCCGTTGACGTCGTCGGTCAGCGGGTAGCCCGCCTCCTGCACCGCCTGGAGGAACGCGCCGAAGAGCGGGTTGGTGGCGGGGCCGCGTTCGAGGACGAGCGGGCCGCTGTGCCCGCGGAACTCGTCGTCGGGCTTGGCGGCCAGGCAGTTCTCCATGCGGATGAAGTAGGGCAGGCAGTGGGCGTAGTCCCAGCTGCCCATCCCGGGGTCGGCGGCCCAGCGCTCGTAGTCCAGCGGGTTGCCCCGCTGGAAGATCATCCCGTTGATGCTGCTGGAGCCGCCGAGCACCTTGCCCCGCGCGTGCGGGATCCGCCGCCCGCCCATGTGCGGCTCCGGCTCGGACTCGTAGCGCCAGTCGTAGAACCGGCTGCCGCTGGGGAACGTCAGCGCCGCGGGCATGTGGACGAACACGTCCCACGGGAAGTCGCTGCGCCCGGCCTCCAGCACGAGCACCGAAGCTGGACGCGTCGGCGGAGAGTCGGTTGGCCAGCGCGCAGCCTGCCGAGCCGCCGCCGACGATGACGACGTCGTAGCTATCGCGGGACATGTCGGGTTCGTACCGGCCGCGGGCTCGGCGCGTCAAGCGGATGATCGTGTCGAGTGTGCGGGCGCCGCGGAATCCGCGCCAGCAACGGCCGCCGGGCTCGGCCGCCAGCTCGGCCGTCGGCTTCGCACGCCGCGTGATGGTCCGTCCGCCGGCGCGGGTGGCCACGCGCAGCAGAAGCGCTGCGCAGGGTCGCCCGCTCCTGCCGGTCGAGCGGCTCCAGCAGGTGCTCCTCGGCCGCGCGCAACGAGCGCTCCAGCGCGCAGAGCCGGGCGCGGCCGTCGGCGGTCAGCGTGACCCGGCGGGCCCGGCGGTCGGTGGGGTCGGGCTTGCGCTCGACGAGGCTCGCCTGCTCCAGCTCGTCGAGCAGGTAGGTCATCACCGTGCGGTCGACGCCGAGCTGCTGCGCGAGCGCGAGCTGGCTGCTGGAGCCGCCGGTGGCCGCCGCGGCCAACACCTGGTAGCCCCGCGGGCCGCCGGGCAGGCCGCCGACGACGTCCTGCGCCGTGCGCAGGTGGGCCCGCATGACCGTGCCCAGCGCCCAGCCCAGGTCGTCTTCGACGCCAGTCGGTGTGGTCACGCACTCAGGCTACCGGGAATGCGGCGCATCGGACGTTCTGTTGCTACGATCGTCTGCGATACAGAACATCTGCACATACCGAGGAGTATCGATGTCCCTGTTCCGACTCGACAGCAGCATCCGCACGGAGGGCTCGGTGAGTCGCGAGATCGCCGACACCGTGGAGGCGGCCTGGAAGCAGCACCACCCGGACGGCGACGTCGTGCGCCGCGACATCGGCCTCGCCCCGCTGCCGTCCGACGCCTGGCCCACCGCCGTCTCGGGATCGTGGACGCCCGCCGAAGCCAGGACGCACGAGCAGCAGGAGGCGGTGGCGCTGGCCGCGACGCTGGCCGACGAACTGCTGGACGCCCAGGCGATCCTGATCACGGCGCCGCTCTACAACTTCGGGGTGCCCGCCCACCTCAAGTCCTGGATGGACGTCGTGATCACCGACCCGCGGTTCAGCCCGGCCGTCAAGGCCCTGGACGGGCGCGCCGGTCACCCTGCTCGTGGTGCGCGGCGGCGGTTACGGCGAAGGCACGCCGCGCGCGGGCTGGGACCACTCCACGCGGCTACCTCCTGCGCATCCTGCGCGACGTCTGGGGCGCCGACGTGACGCTGGTGGAGGCCGAGCTGACGCTGGCCGACGTCAACCCGGCGATGGCAGGCCTGCGCGACGCGGCCGCCGTCTCGCGGGCCAAGGCCCACGAGCACGCGGCGACGGTCGGCCACGCGCTGGCCGCGCTCAGCACAGCCGCGTAGGGCACAGCGGTCCCGGTCGGTCGTGGTCGTGTCGTGGGGTCGCGATCACGCCCGGCCTGGGATCGCGGTCAGTCCGGGTCCGCGGTGCGCAGCAGGTCGGGGAGCACCCGGGCCGCCTCGATCAAGCTTGGGCCGTACCACGTCAGCAGTCGCCCGCTGACCAGCACCGACCGGGTGCCGGGGAAGGCCTCGGGGCCGTCGTCCGCGGTGAAGGCGTAGGGCTCGTCGGGCAGCACCACCAGGTCGTGCTCGGGCAGGGCGTCGGGCGTGATGCGCGGATACCGCTCGAGGTCGTCGCTCAGGACGTTGTCGACGCCGAGCCGGGCCAGCAGCGCGCCGGTGAACGTGTCGCGGCCCACCGCCATCCAGGGCCGCCGCCAGATCGGCACGACCGCCCGCAGGCGCGTCGAGGGCGTCGGGACGGCGGCCCAGGCCCGGCGCGCCTCGTCCAGCCACGGTGCTCGGGCGACGCCGCAGGCGGCGAGCATGCGGCCGAGCGAGGCGAACGCGCCGTCGAGCGTGCGGATGTCGGTGACGTAGACCGGCACCCCGGCGTCGCGCAGGGCGTCGAGATCGGGCAGGCGGTTCTCCTCGTCGTTGGCCAGGACGAGGTCGGGCGCGAGCGCGATGACGGCGGCGATGTCGGGGTTCTTCGTGCCCCGCACGCGGGTGACGTCGAGGTCGGCCGGGTGCGTGCACCAGTCGGTGGCCCCCACCAGCCGCTCCGGCGCGCTGGCCGCCACCGCCTCGGTGAGCGACGGCACCAGGCTCACGATCCGTCGGATCCGATCGGGCGCGGCGACGGCGTGCCCCACGTCGTCGACGACCACGCTGCGAGGGTAGGCGGGCCCGTCGCCGGGATGAGGCGGGGGTCGGACGTGGTTGTCATGCCCGTGGACGACGCGCAAGACGACGGAATGCGACCCCTGGACAACGTGGCGTGGAAGGCGCTGACCGGACCACAGGCCGGGCTCGCCGAGCGGCACGGGCAGGCCGTGCGGTACCGCCCCGACATCACCCCGTTCGCCGCGTTGCCCGCCGAGCCCGACGAGCGCGCGTGGGCCGATCTGGCCGCGCTCTCGGGTGCGGGCGGCACCGTGCTGCTCGCGGGCTCCGCAGCCGTCCCGCCCGCGGGTGGGAGCACGTTGGCCAGCGTGCCGGGCCTGCAGTTCGACGGCACCGGGATCGCCGTCGCGCCGGACCCGGAGGCGGTCGTCCTCGGTCCGCACGACGTGCCGGAGATGATCGATCTGGTGCAGCGCACCCAGCCGGGCCCCTTCCTGAAGGCGACCATCACCATGGGCACCTACCTGGGCGTGCGCGACGCGTCCGGTGCGCTCGTCGCGATGGCGGGGGAGCGGATGCGGCCCGCCGGGCTGGACGGAGATCAGCGCGGTGTGCACCGATCCGGCGCAGCGCGGGCGCGGGCTGGCGACGCGCCTGGTCCGGGCGGTCGGCGCGGTGATCCGCGCCCGCGGCGACGTGCCGTTCCTGCACACCGCGCAGAGCAACGCGTCGGCGATCAGGGTCTACGAGCAGATGGGCTTCGTCCTGCGCAAGCCCACCGTCTTCGCCGCATTCCGGGCCCCGGCCTGACGGGCTACATGTTCCGCCGGTACTGGCCGCCGACCTCGAAGAACGCTTCGGTGAGCTGGCCGAGCGAGCAGACCCGCGCGGCGTGCATCAGCTCGTCGAACACGTTGCCCTCGCCCGTCGCGACGTCCTGCAGCCGTCGGATCGCCGCACCGGCCTCGCCCGCGTGGCGGGACTGGAAGTCGGCGAGCCGGTCGAGCTGGCTCTGCTTCTCGCCCTCCGTCGCGCGGGCCAGCTCGATCTCGCGGCGGCGCGTCGTCCGACTCCGGCGCCCGGAACGTGTTCACCCCGACGATCGGCAGGCTGCCGTCGTGCTTGCGGTGCTCGTAGAGCATCGACTCGTCCTGGATCCGGCCGCGCTGGTAGCCGGTCTCCATCGCGCCCAGCACGCCGCCGCGCTCGGCGATCCGGTCGAACTCCGCGAGCACCGCCTCCTCGACGAGGTCGGTCAGCTCCTCGATGACGAACGAGCCCTGCAGCGGGTTCTCGTTCATCGAGAGGCCCCACTCGCGGTTGATGATCAGCTGGATGGCCATCGCCCGGCGCACCGACTCCTCGGTCGGCGTCGTCACGGCCTCGTCGTAGGCGTTGGTGTGCAGCGAGTTCGCGTTGTCGTACAGCGCGCAGAGCGCCTGCAGGGTCGTGCGGATGTCGTTGAAGTTCATCTCCTGCGCGTGCAGCGACCGGCCCGAGGTCTGCACGTGGTACTTGAGCTTCTGGCTGCGCTCGTTCGCGCCGTAGCGCTCCCGCATCGCGACCGCCCAGATCCGCCGCGCCACCCGGCCGATCACCGAGTACTCGGCGTCCATGCCGTTGGAGAAGAAGAACGACAGGTTGGGGGCGAAGTCGTCGATCGTCCATGCCGCGCGCGAGGTAGCTCTCGACGTAGGTGAAGCCGTTGGCGAGGGTGAAGGCGAGCTGGCTGATGGGGTTCGCCCCGGCCTCGGCGATGTGGTAGCCGGAGATCGAGACCGAGTAGAAGTTGCGCACCTTGTGCGCGATGAACCACTCCTGGATGTCGGCCATCATGCGCAGCGAGAACTCGGTGGAGAAGATGCAGGTGTTCTGGCCCTGGTCCTCCTTGAGGATGTCGGCCTGCACGGTGCCGCGGACGTCTGCCAGCGCGTAGGCGGTGATCTCCTCGCGCTCGGCCGTCGTCGGGCTCGCGGCCCTCCTCCTCGCGGAACGCGTCGACCCGCTGGTCGATCGCGGTGTTGAGGTAGAACGCCAGGATCGTCGGCGCCGGGCCGTTGATCGTCATCGAGACCGACGTGGTGGGCGAGCAGAGGTCGAAGCCGCCGTAGAGCACCTTCATGTCCTCGAGCGTCGCGATCGAGACGCCGGACGTGCCGACCTTGCCGTAGACGTCGGGGCGGGTGTCGGGGTCGCGCCCGTAGAGCGTGACGGAGTCGAACGCGGTGGACAGGCGCTTGGCGTCGGAGTCGGCCGAGAGCACCTGGAAGCGGCGGTTGGTGCGGAACGCGTCGCCCTCGCCCGCGAACATCCGGGCCGGGTCCTCGCCCTCGCGCTTGAACGGGAACACGCCCGCGGTGAACGGGAAGCGGCCCGGCAGGTTCTCGCTGCGCAGGAAGCGCAGCAGCTCGGCGTCTTCGGTGTAGCGGGGGAGCGCGACCGCGGCTGATCGCGGCTGCCCGACAGCGTCTCGCGGGTCAGCGCCGTGCGCAGCTCCTTGTCGCGGACGCGCACCACGAGCTCGTCGCCCGAGTAGTCCTTGACGGTCTGCGGCCACGCGTCCAGCAGCTCGGCGTCGGCGGCGGGCAGCGCCTTCTCGGCGGCGGCGAGCGCCTCGTCGACGGCCTCGCCGACCAGCTCCCGGGCCGTGCGCAGGTGCTGGCGCACCCGTGCGGCCTCGACGGCCTCGTCGGTCGCCGCGTGGTAGGCGCGCACGGTCTCGGCGACGTCGGCCAGGTAGCGGGCCTTGGCCGGCGGGGATCACGGCGGCGTGCGGCGCGGAGGTCTTGCGGTCGGTGCGCGGCAGCCGCCCCTCGCCCACGGTCAGCCCGTTCTCGGCGAGCACACCGCGCAGGTGCTGGTAGAGCGCGGTGACGCCCTCGTCGTTGAACGTCGCGGCGGACGTGCCGAACACCGGCATGTCCTCCCAGGTCGCGCCGAACTCCTCGCGGTTGCGCACGAGCTGGCGGCCGACGTCGCGCCGCGCGTCCTCGCCGCCGCGGCGCTCGAACTTGTTGATCGCGACGACGTCGGCGAAGTCGAGCATGTCGATCTTCTCGAGCTGCGAGGCGGCGCCGAACTCGGGCGTCATCACGTACAGCGAGTGGTCGACGAACGGCACGATCGCGGCGTCGCCCTGGCCGATGCCCGGCGTCTCGACGATCACGAGGTCGAAGCCCGCC
The DNA here is from genome assembly GCA_963799945.1 of uncultured Actinomycetota bacterium. GTDB lineage: Bacteria > Actinomycetota > Actinomycetes > Mycobacteriales > Pseudonocardiaceae > Pseudonocardia. The sequence continues at coordinate 13,412 of CAWCZG010000012.1, read as the reverse complement.
GCCTTGAGCACCCCGATGACGTCGCCGAGCCGCTCGGGCAGCCCGCCTTCGGCGCCGCGGGTGGCCATCGACCGGAAGAAGACGGTGTCGCCGGCGAGGCTGTTCATCCGGATCCGGTCGCCGAGCAGCGCGCCGCCGCCCTTGCGCCGGGTCGGGTCGACGGCGAGCACGGCGATGCGGAGCTTGTCCTCCTGGTCGAGCCGGAAGCGGCGCACGAGCTCGTCGGTGAGCGAGGACTTGCCGGAGCCGCCGGTGCCGGTGATGCCGAGCACCGGCACGGTCGCGGCGGGGCGCGAGCGTCGAGGCCGGACGGGCAGGGTGCCCGCCTCGGCGAGCGTCAGCGCGCGGGCGAGCGTGGCCGGCTCACCGGTGTAGAGGCCGTCGAACGACGCGGGCGGCTGCGCGGCGAGGTCGACGTCGCACTCCCGGATCATCATGTTGATCATTCCGGGGAGGCCGAGCCGCTGGCCGTCCTCGGGGGAGAAGATGCGGGCGACGCCGCGGGAGTGCAGCAGCTCGATCTCCTGCGGCACGATCACGCCGCCGCCGCCGCCGTAGACCTTGACGTGCCCGGCGCCGCGCTCGCGCAGCAGCTCGACGAGGTAGCTGAAGTACTCGACGTGCCCGCCCTGGTACGAGCTGATCGCGACGCCGTGCGCAGTCCTCCTGGATCGCGGCGGCGACCACCTCGTCCACCGAGCGGTTGTGCCCGAGGTGGACCACCTCGGCGCCCTGGCGCTGCAGGATCCGCCGCATGATGTTGATCGCGGCGTCGTGGCCGTCGAAGAGGCTCGCCGCGCGTGACGAACCGGACGGGGTGCTGGGGCACGTGCAGGTCCGCCATGGCCGCATGTCCTCTCCGCGCGCGCCGAGACGGCGCCGTCCGCCGATTTAGTATGACTCCCTACTATCGGAAGCACTACAGTCTTCGGACGTGATGCGGCTACGGTTCGCGCGGCGGTGCGGCTCGGGCTCAGGCGGCGCGGTCCCCCGGCACCGGCGGCATCTCCATCGTCGGGAACTCCATGGTCGGCGATTCCACCGCGGGTCGCGTCGGCTGATCCGCCGGGCCAGCGCGGAGCAGCGCGGCGCCGAGCAGCGCGAGCACGGCTCCGGCGCCGATGATCGCCCCGGTCGCGGCGTCCGGCGCGACCACGACCAGCACGAACGAGATGGCGGGCCACCACAGGAGGGCCCGCACCGGGGCGGGCACCGACCACTCGCGGATCTCAGACGGCATGGGCAGTTCCTACCCGATCACGCAACGATTCAATCGTCGGGGGCGTTCGCCCGATAGTGTCTGCCGCTCGTGGACCATGCCGCCGCCCTCGTCGACGAGAACCGTCTCCTCGCCGCGCTCGCCGCGACGGCCGACCCCGACATCCCGGTGCCCACCTGCCCGGGCTGGTCGCTGCGGCAGCTGTTCCGCCACGTCGGGCGGGGCGACCGGTGGGCGGCCGACGATCGTGCGCACCGGGCGAGCCCGCGGACCCGCGGGAGGTGGCCGACGGCAAGCCGCCGGAGGGCGGCCTCGTCGAGTGGCTCCACGGCGGGCCGCGTGCGCTGCTCGACGCCGTGGCGGAGGTCGGCCCGGACACCCCGGTGTGGACGTTCACCGGCCCCCAGCCCGCGTCCTGGTGGATCCGCCGGCGGCTGGACGAGGCGCTGGTGCACCGCGCCGACGCCGCGCTCGCCCTCGGCGGCCGACTTCGCGGTGGACGCCGAGCGGGCCGCCGGGTGCGTCTCGGAGTGGCTCGGCCTGCTCGCGGCGCGGAAGGCCGACGAGGCCGACGCGCCCCTCGCCGACGGGGCCACCCTGCACCTGCACGCCACCGACGACGGCCTGGGCCCGGCGGGGGAGTGGCTGGTCCGCGGCGGCGGGCGGCGGCATCACGTGGGAGCACGGCCACGGCAAGGGCGACGTGGCCGTGCGCGGCACCGCGGGCGACCTGCTGCTCGCGGTGCTGCGCCGCCGACCGTCCGACAGCGTCGAGACGATCGGCGACGCGGCGGTGTGGGAGCGCTGGCTCGCCACGACCGGCTTCTGATGGTTCAGCGCGCTTCGACGCTGCGCCGGGGCAGCAGGAAGGCGAGGGCGGCCGCGACCAGCACCAGCCCGGCCGACGCCACGAGCACGGCGTCGATCGCGCCGGTGGCGTTCCCCGCGTCGAAGAGGTCGAAGAACACCGTGCCCAGCACCGCGATGCCCGCGGCCCCACCCAACTGCTGGTTGGCGTTGAGCACCCCGGACGCCGAGCCGACCAGCGGCAGGGTGACGCCGGCCAGGGTGATGTCGAAGAACGGCGTCATCACCATGCCCATGCCGAACCCGCACACCAGCAGTGCCGGGCGCGAGCTGCCAGCCCGTCACGGTGCCCTCCGCGAGTGCGATCGTCAGCACGACCACGCCGATGCCCGCCACCATCACCAGGGCGCCGACCTGCAGGCCCGACCGCCCGAACCGCGCGGCCAGCACCGCACCGGAGAGCGCCGACCCGATCGCGACGCCCAGGGCCCACGGCGCCTGGGTCAGCCCGGCCTGCAGCGGGGTGTAGCCCAGCCCGAGCTGCAGGTAGAGGCCCAGCGCGAGGATCATGCCCGTCATCCCGGCGAAGAAGGCCAGCCCGACCCCCATGCCTGCCGAGAAGGCGCGCAGCCGGAACAGCGCGGGCTCCACCAGCGGGGCCCGGCCCGCGTTCCGGCGGCGCACCTGGTGCACCGCGAAGAGGGCGAGCACCGCCACGGCGACGACGGGCAGGATGCGGATCCACGTGGGCCAGCCCAGCTCGCGGCCCTGCACCAGCGGGAACACCAGCAGCGCGAGGCCCGTCGACACCAGCACCACACCGATCGGGTCGGGCCGCGGCCCGTCGTCGGCGCGCGACTCGGGCAGCGCCGCGACGGCGAGCGCCAGCGCCGCGAGCCCGATCGGCACGTTGATCAGGAAGACCGTGCGCCAGCCGGTGCCCGCGAGGTCCCAGTCGATGAGCGCGCCGCCCAGGATCGGGGCCCCGACGACGGCGAGCCCGATCGTCGGACCGAACGCGCCGAACGCCTTGCCCAGCTCGCGCGGCGGGAAGATCGTCTTGATGACGCCGAAGCCCTGCGGGATCAGCACGGCGCCGAGCAGGCCCTGGGCCACCCGGGCGCCGATCAGCGTGGCCGGGGTGGTGGCGAGCCCGCACAGCACCGACGCGGCGACGAAGCCGACGAGTCCGACCAGGAACATCCGCCGCCGTCCGTAGAGGTCGCCGAGGCGGCCGCCGGTGATCAGCCCGACCGCGAACGCGAGCGTGTAGCCCGCCGCGACCCACTGGATCATGGTGTCCCCGCCGCCGAGATCCGCGCGGATGGACGGGGCCGCGATGCCGACGACCGTGCCGTCGATCAGGTCCATGATCTCCGCCGCGAGCACGGCAGCCAGCGCGAGCCAGCGCCAGCGGTAGGCGGGCGGCTCCTGGGTTTCGGTGATCACCTCGGTCATGACGGCGCCTCTCGAACGTTGTTCGTTAACGAACAGTGTTTGTTGACGAACAGTGTTCTACTAGCGAACAGTGGTTCGTGTCAACTAGGCTTCGGGCATGGCCGCGCCGGATCCGGAACCCCCCTGGTGGACGCCGCGCAAGGCGGCGGCCCCCCGGCGCGCGCTGAGCCGCCAGGCGATCGTCACCGCGGCGCTGGGCATCCTGCGGGCCGAGGGCATGGACGCGGTGTCGATGCGGCGGGTCGCGGCCGAGCTGGGCACCGGGCCCGCGTCCCTCTACGCCCACGTCGCCAACAAGGACGAGCTGCTGGAGCTCCTCTACGACGAGCTCCTGGTGTCGATCCCCACGGTCGAGGCCGACGCGGCGCGCTGGCGTGAGCAGTCGATCGAGCTGTGGACCGCTTCACGGGACGCGCTCGCCCGCGGCGGCGACATCGCGCGGTTCAGCCTCGGTCGGGTGCCGATGGGGCCGAACGCCTTGCGCATCGCCGAGTCGTTCATGGCCATCCTGCGCAGCGGCGGGGTGCCCGATCAGGCTGTCGCGTGGGCGGTCGACGTGGTCGGCATGTTCGTGGCGGCCAGCGCGGTGGAAGACGCGATCACCGCGGAGCTCGCGGCGAGCGGCCGCGACCCCGGCACCTACTACGACGAGGTCCACCGGTACTTCGCGTCGCTGCCCGCCGAGCGGTTCCCCACGATCGCCGCGATGGTGACGTCGATGATGACCGGCGACGGCAACGAGCGGTTCCGGTTCGGCCTCGAGCTGCTCGTCGAGGGCCTGGCCGCGCTCGCCCGCGGTGCCGAGCGGTGAGGCGCCTCAGCGCAGCTCGTCGGCCAGCAGCTCCATGAGCAGCGCGTCGTGCCAGAGCCCGTCGGCCGAGCGCTCGTAGCGGCGCATCACCCCGACCCGCTTGAACCCGGCCCGCTCGCAGCTGCGGATCGCCAGCGCGTTGTGCGCGGCGGGGTCGATGACGACGCGGTGGTGGCCGCGCTGCTCGAAGAGGTAGCGGGCCATCGCGCGCATCGCGTCGCAACCCAGGCCCTGGCCGTGCTGGTCGGGGTGCACGGCGAGGTCCATCGCGGCGTGCCGGTGGTCCGGGTCCTGCTCCTCGCGGTAGATGATCAGGCCGACGACCTCGCCCGCCAGCTCGATCGCGTAGCCGTGCGGGCCGAGCAGCTCGCGGCGCACCCGCTCGAGGTCGTAGCCGCCCCACCACTTCGCGATGTCCGGGTGGTCGAGGATCTCCAGGAACGTGGGGACGTGCGCGGCGGTGGTGGGCCGCAGCACCACGGTCTGGCCCGCGATCGGGCGCGAGCGAGTCGTTCATGGGGTCAGCTCCAGACGGGCGCGGACCGCCAGTGTGCCCGACGTCACAGGCTGCTCGAAGAGCACCCGCGCCGTGCGGCCCTCGATCTCGAGGGTGGCGATGGTGTTGCCGAAGAGCGGGCCGGCGAGCCGCTCGCCACGTCACCGGCGTGGGCGGGGCGCCCGCCCGGGCCGCCCACCGGCTGGTCAGCCACGCGCGCCCCGCGCGACCACGCCAGGCGGAAGCCGGGCTTGACGTACCAGTCCATGATGTTGTGCACGGGCGAGCAGGTGAGCTGGTGCACGCGCGCAGGCCCGGGCACCTCGGCGCGCTGGCCGCGTAGCTGTGGTGGACGTCGCCGGACAGGACGCTGACCGTCGCGGGCCCGCTGTTGCGCCGCGCGCGTCGACCAGCGCGGCGAGCCGGTCGAACGACTCGCGGAACGCCGGCCAGTGCTCGAGATCGGCCACCTGGCGCAGCCGTCTCGCCCGAGGCGGCCCCGCCAGCCCGGGCCGGGCGGCGGCGATCTCGTTCACCGTCTCCAGCTCGCCGATCGCGTGCGGCAGCAGCCAGGGCACCGACGTGCCCAGCAGCAGGTGGTCGACCTGGCCGGGCGCCGCGGCCTGCTCCTCCAGCCAGGCGAACTCGGCGTCGCCGAGCATGAGGTGCCTGCCGTCGGTCGAGCACGCGCCCGTTGCGCGAGTCCATCATGAGCAGGCGGCTGTGCCCGAGGTCCCAGCGGAAGCTGAACCGCACGCCCTCGCCGCCCTCGGCCTCGGCGTCGGCCCGGTCGGCCAGCTCCACCAGCAGCGGCCACGCGTCCCCGTCGTGCTCGAGGACCTTCCGCGCGTCGGGATCGGCCGCGAGCTCGTCGGGCGAGAGGTTGCCGAGGTGCTGGTAGACCCAGTACGACGCGAGCGCCGACCGGATGCGGTCGCGCCACCAGGGCTTCTCCTGCATCTGCGCGCGCCAGACGGCCGAGGTGTTCCAGTCGTCGCGCACGTCGTGGTCGTCGAAGATCATCGCGACCGGGCACGGTGGACATCAGCCAGCGCACCTCGGGGTCCGACCAGGCGTCGCAGTACACGCCGACGTACTCGTCGAAGCCGACGATCTCGTCGTCGGGCCAGTCGGGGTGCCGGTCGCGCCGCCCGGCGATGCGCCGCGGGTGCGCGGGCGTGAGCTCGTCGGCGTAGATCTGGTCGCCGAGCAGCAGCAGCGCGTCCGGCCACTCCTCGGGCGGGCTGCGGCGCCATCCGCGCGGCGTAGACGTCGAGGGCGTCCAGACCCGAGGCGCGCCGCGAGGCCGGGCTCGGTCGACCTTCGGGTAGCGGCAGGAGCCGAACAGGATGCGGTTGCGGCCGTCGGTGGCCGGGCCGCGGGTGCGGATCACGCTGGGCGGGAACGGGCTGCACGGGCGGCGGCCAGACCCGCTCGCCGTCGATCTCGACGGTGTAGGGCGTGCTCGACCCCGGCGTCAGCCCGGTGACCGCCGACGAGCGCGAAGTGGTGGCCCGCTCACCTCGAACGTCGACGCGGTCGGCGTCGAGCACGCGTGACCGTGGCGGCGCGGGCGGTCTGCACCCACACCTGCGCGGTGGTCTCCCCGACGTGGCGGAGGACGGGTCCGGTGCGGAGCGACACGCCTCTCACCATAGAGCGCGGGGCGAAGGCGGGTCGCGGCCCGCAGCGCCGGTCAGACGTGGTCGAGCGCCAGGAGGGCCGCGCCGATCTTGCCCGCCGCGCCGCCGAAGGTCGCAGGCACCACGGGCGGCAGTCCGCGCGCCGCCGGGGCGTAGGCGTACTCGCGTGCCGCGGCCCGGGCGGGGCCGAGCAGGAGGTCGCCGGTGTCGACCAGCCCGCCGCCGACGACCACCGCGTCGATCTCGAAGATGTTCGCCAGCGAGGCGATCCCGACGCCGAGCCAACGGCCGAGCCGGGCGAACAGCTCCGCGGCGGTGGCGTCGCCGCGTTCGACGGCGCGGCGCACCGTGTGACCGGTGACCTCCCCGTCCGCCGCGCCGAGGCGGGCGATCAGCCCGTCGGGCTCCTCCGCGGCCGCCTCGCGCGCCATCCGGTTGAGCGCGGTGCCCGACGCGTACGCCTCGAAGCAGCCCCGGTTGCCGCAGCCGCAGCGCGGCCCGTCCGGGTTGAGGATGATGTGGCCCAGTTCGGCGCCCATGCCGGTCGGACCGCGGTAGATCCCGCCGTCCAGCACGAGGCCACCGCCGATACCGGTGCCGACGGTCACCAGCACCATGTTCCGGTAGGGCTCGCCCAGCCGGGCCTCGGCGAGCGCGGCCACGTTGGCGTCGTTGTCCACGACCACCGGCAGGTTCGTCGCCTTCTCCAGGCGCTCCCGGATGGGCCAGTCGCGGTAGGCGATGTTGGGTGCCCACAGCAGGCGTCCGACCGGCCATTCGACGATCCCGGCCGCGCCGACGCCGATCGCCAGCACTTCGTGCCCGACCCGCAACGACTCGACGAGATCCAGCAGCACCGCTTCCACGGAGGCCGCGTCCGATTCGTCCGGAGTGGGTTCGACCCGCTCCGCGAGCACGGTGCCGTCCTCGTCGACGACCGCACCCGCGATCTTCGTTCCGCCGATGTCGAGGCCGATCGCCCGCCTGGGTCCCGTCACGGTCGCATGATCGCAGTCCGCACCCGTCGCGCAGGCTTCGCTGCCATCCCCCGGAAGTGGGTCGGTCCGGCGTTTGTGGGCAGGCCCGTATGGGTACGGTTCGGTATGATCCTGCGACGCGTAGCCCGACCCATGCTCGCCGCCATCTTCGTCAGCGGCGGCATCAACGAACTGCGCAATCCCCAAGCTCACGTGCAGGCCGCGAAGCCGGTCCTCGACGCCGTCGCGCCGGCGGTCGACCAGGCGGTGGAGGTCGCACCGATCGACGGCCGCCCTGACGACCTGACGCTCGTGAAGATCGACGCAGGAGTCAAGATCGTCGCGGGCACGATGCTCGCGCTCGGCAAGTTCCCGCGCCTCGCGTCGACCGCGCTGGCCGCGTCGCTGGTGCCGACCACGCTCGCCGGACACCGGTTCTGGGAAGAGACCGACCCCGAGGTCCGCGCGCAGCAGCAGGTCCACTTCTTCAAGAACGTCGGTCTCTGGGCGGGCTGCTCATCGCGTCGGCCGACACCCACGGCAAGCCGTCGCTGGGCTGGCGGGCGCGCAAGACGGCCGAGTCGCTCACCGGCCAGTCCTCGAGCCTGAGCGACACGGCGTCGGAGCTCACGGAGAAGCTTGCGGGCGTGGCGTCGGACGCGTCGGCGCGCGTGGGCGATGTGGCCCAGGACGTCAGCGGCCGGGTCGGCGAGGTCAGTGGCCTGGTGGCCGAGCGCGCCCAGGACGTCGGCGGTCGGGTCGCCGACCGCGCCCAGGACGTGGCCAAGGATGTCGGCGGTCGGGTCGGGCCGCGCGTCAGCGACGCGTCGAGCACGGTCAGCGGGCTCGCCGCGGGTCTCGTCGGCATGGCTCCCGGCGCGGGTGCGGCGCTCTCGGCGCAGGCGTCCGGGCTGGCGCAGGACCTGGCCAAGCGCACCGCCAAGGCGCGCAAGAAGGCCGAGAAGCGCGGCGCCAAGCTCGAGAAGGCCGCCGACAAGCGCGGTGCCGAGCTGCAGAAGCAGGCGGCCAAGCGCAGCGCGGAGTTGCAGAAGCAGGCCGCGAAGCGCGGGGAGCGGTGGCAGAAGCAGGCCGCGAAGCGCGGGGCGAGCCTGCAGAAGGACGCAAGCCGCAAGTGGGCGCAGGTCGAGAAGCGTGCCCCCGGCCTCATCGACCAGGCCGCCAAGCTCGGGCACGATGTGGCCGAGCGGGCTGCGGTCGTCGGCTCGGAGGTCGCGCACCAGGCCGAGGGCGTCGCCAAGGACGCCCGCAAGCGCGTCGCCGCCCTGGGCAGCTGACGCGCTCGATAGTTCTTCGATGCCGTGAGGCCCGGATGGGGGGTTGTCCGGGCCCCACGGCTGGCTAGGGGGTCAGCGCGCTCCGCAGAGTGCCTTCGGCTGGGAACGCAGGCCGACGTTGCCCGTCCACGTGTTGGCCGTGCCGAGGGTCCTGGCGCCGGTGCTGGCGTCCTGGCAGTCGAACGTGGTGCTGGCGGCGACCTTGTTGCCGGTCAGCGTGACGCCGGCGTTGTCGGCGTCGAGCAGGATGCCCACCGCGGTGCTCTGCGCAATGTCGTTGTTCTTGATGGAACCGGAGTTCTGCGCGGTCAGCCTGACCCCATTGAGGCGGCTGACGATCCGGTTGCCGGACACCACGAGGCCGACATTGGACACCCCGAACTGGTTCGTCACGCGGACCCCGGTGGCTGCGCCGCCGATGACCGAGTTCCCGGTGACCTGCACGCCGTTCGTGCCGCCGCCGATGTAGAACGCGCTGCCCACGGGCACGGTCGCCTTGTTCGTGAAGGTGACGACGTTGTCGGAGACGACAGCGCCCTTCGCGTTGACGATCACGGCGAACGTCGCGTCGTTGATGCTCTGGTTGTGCTGGATCTTCAGCCCGGTCGAGAGCCTGGCGGGGTCACCCGCGGTGTTGACGGCCGCGGAGTTGTTGCCGGTGAACAGGTTGTCGGTGATCGACAGGTTGTTGCCGGGGCCGCAGCAGATGAACACGCCCGAGCCGCCGTTGTCACCGGAGCGGTTGTTGGTGTCGAAGCGGCTGCGGGCGACGGTGCTGGCGACCGGGCCCGCCGAGTTCATGTTGATGCCGTACGTGGTCTGGGTGATCACGTTGTTGACGAAGGTGAAGCCGCCCCCGCCGCTGAACGCCTCGATGCCGTCGTGGACCTGCGTGGCGGTCCCGGCGTTCTGGATGGTGAACCCGTCAACGGTCACCCCGCTGGTCGTTCCGGCGATCTGGATGCCGGCGGCGCCGTCCCCGTCGATGACCGACTCCCTCGCCTGGTCGGTCCGCCCGGCGCGGGCGTCCACACCGTGCTGGGCGCCCCGCAGCGTCAAGGGCTTGGTGACCACGACGGTTCCCGTGTAGAGGCCGGGGCAGACCGTGATCACCGCGCCCGGCGCCGCGGCGCTCACCGCGTCCTTCACCGTGGTCTGCGTCGGGGCCTTGCAGTTCGGCCCCGCGGTCCCGACGGTGAGCGCCGTGGGCGCCGCGGACGCGGGTGCGGTGACGGCCAAACCCAACCCCAGCACGGCGGTGCCCACGAGAGCGGCGTGGCGGGCGCGGACAGCCGTTAGCGGCCGCCGTCCGGAGCGAGAGACCCCCGACATCGATGTACCTCCAGAGCGGTGAAACCGGCAGCCGGTGCGCTGCCCACCCCCTCCTCGTACCGGCCGCGGGTTGTGTTTCAGATGTCACTCTCTGGAGTTTTCTTACCCTGAGTAGCCCTTTCGCCAGATTACGCTGCGTCATAAAGCGCAGCGTGTCGCAACGAACGGCCCAGTCGAGCGCCGAGCCGAGCCGTGCTCGCTGCCGGCAACCACTCGCCCTCAGCTAGGGTGCGGCCCTGCACGGGGCGGTAGCTCAGCTGGTCAGAGCAGCGGACTCATAATCCGTCAGGTCGTGGGTTCGAACCCCACCCGCCCCACCTCTGAGCAGCTGTTTCCCTGACTTGAAGATCGTTTAAGTGGTCTTGTCCATGGCCGTGTCCATGAGATGAGGTCGTACTGTGGTCGTATGGGCGAGCGCGCGGACCGGCGACGCGGGAGCATCAGGGTCCGCGGCGGGTCGCTTCAGGTGCGCGTCTTCGTAGGACGGGACGCGGTCACCGGCCGGGAGCGCTACCTCAGCCGGACTGTGGGGGGCACCGACCGCGCCGCGCGGCGTCGAGCCGAGAAGATCATGACCGCGCTGATCGCCGGTGCCGATACCCAACGAACGCCCGGGACGTCCACATCGCTGGGCGAGGCAATCGACGCCTGGCTCGCAACGGCCCACCTCGAGGAGACCACGCGCCGCACGTACGTCGGATACATCGAGCGCACCATCAAGCCCGCCCTCGGCAACAAGGGCATCGACAAGCTCACCGCCCGAGACCTCGAAGCCTTCTACGCGGATCTGCGCCGGTGTCGACTGCGCTGCCGTGGCGTCAAGTTCATCGAGAAGCATCGTTCGAACGGCGACCATGACTGCGCTGTCGAGGGCTGTCGCGCACACGTGTGCCGACCGTTGGCGGCGTCGACCGTCCGGCAGATGCATTCGGTCATCAGTGGCAACCTTGTCCGCCGCGACCCGGTGGGATTGGATCTCGTCGAACCCCGCGCGCGTTGCGCAACGTCCTAAGGCGAAAGCTCCCGAGCCCAACCCGCCATCCGCGAGCGAAGCGGCTCGTCTGCTCGACACGGCCTTCGAGATGGACGAGGACTGGGGAACGCTCGTCTGGCTTGTGATGACCACTGGCATCCGCCGTGGGGAAGTATGCGCGCTTCGGTGGCACGACATCGATCTCGATGCCGAGGTCATCGAGATCCGCCGGAACTACGTGTTGCATCGAGGCGTCGGAGTGGAGAAAGGCACCAAGACACACCAGATGCGTCGCATCGCACTCGATTCCGAAACGGTCGCGCTGCTCCTCGAGCACCGAGACAGGGTCGCCGCGCGGCTCGTCGAAATCGGTGCTCAAATCAACGAGCGGACCTTCGTGTTCGGCGGCACGAAGGCACCGGACCACTCAGTGCCCTACTCGCCACATGCTGTCTCAAGCCGCTATCGAGACATGGCCGCCCGGCTCGGTATCCGGACGCATATTCACGCGCTTCGCCACTACTCGGCGACCGAGTTGTTGACGGCTGGAGTCGATCTGCGCACGGTGGCGGGTCGACTCGGGCACGGAGGCGGCGGGTCGACCACATTGAAGGTCTATGCCGCCTGGGTCGCTGCGTCCGATCGTAAGGCGGCCGAGCTACTGTTGTCGCGCCTACCCTCTCCCCGACGGCGTACCGCGAAAGGACCCTAGCCCGGCTGCAGGCTGAAAGCCGAACTTATGCGTCTGCAGTCGCTGCGGTCGTGGCCGAGAAGGCAAGGTCTACGCATGTTCCCGCACTCATCGCTCTTGCAGCAATCTCACGGAGTGCGGCGGCAGGGATCACGTAACGGCTCCGGATGCGGACCGCGGGAAACGATCCGTCTCGGATGGATCGGTAGATCGTCGTCGTGTCAACCCGCAGGATTCTGGCGGCCTCGGCCACGGTGTGGAAGAGCGGCTCTTGCATGACGACCTCCGGTTCGTTGCACAACTGCAGAGCGGAGCGTGCAGCGCGCAGGTGGTCGGGGCGTGGCTGCTGCGTGCTCTTCGCGTGCTTGCCCGGGTGGCGACAGCTCGCACCGTGCTCCTCGTGCGTCGTCGTGCGGAGTCCGGCGCGCCAGCCTCCGCACCTGCTACTGCTGGGCGGTCGGCGCTAGTCCCACCCGTAGATCCGCATGGTCAGCTCGGCGAGGTCCGTCGTTCGTTCCGTTCGCGCCCGCGGTTCCAGTGGCTCCGGTGTGCGCATCGTGTGCGTGATGCGTGCTCATTGCGTGGCCACCGTGCTCTGCTTGTCGGCCAGATCCGGCAAAGCATGGCAGGGGCCGACTCTAGCGACGCAAAGCGGGTATCAGGTCTCGGGTTGCGCCTTCGCGCCGCTGAGCCCATTCGGATCCGGATGGTGTGCCAGCCCGTGCTGGCACGTGGTCGTGCACGTGACCACGGGGGTACGCCACCGCGTGCGTGCTGCGTGCGTGCTGCGTGCGCGTCGTGCTCGGTTCCATCCGTAAGCTGCGCATCCCCTTTTCGCGAGGGAGCAGGACGGTTGAGGACCGTCCGGATGGCCGTGCCGGACTCGAGATCACGACGGAGGGAGCTAGCGTCATAGGCGGCCTCCCGTGACGCCGACCTGACGCTTGCCGAGTCGACGTCGATTCGACTAGGCGCGTGCGCCGCAGGAGAATCGGGTTAACGGTATGGGGACGGGTGGGAGTGGTGAGGATCGAACCGGCGGGCGAGGCCATGTTCGATGAGCGCGATGCCTGGCGTTACGAGCCGCCCTACGACTTCTACGACAGCGACGGCTGGCCCGTGAAGAATCCCGAGTTCTTCTTCGCCGCGCGCGACGACGACGGCGCCCTCATCGGCTTCTACTTCCTCGAGCCGCGCGACGGTGCCCTGTTCTACGGGTTTGGCATGCGGCCGGATCTGACCGGTCGTGGGCTCGGGGAGCAGTTCGTGCTGGCTGGACTGGAACTCGCCCGCGTCCTCTACGGCGCGCACCGGGTGGTGCTGGATGTCGCGGCCTTCAACGAACGCGCCATTCGCCTGTATCGACGTCTCGGTTTCGCCGAGACCAGCCGACATGTCGAGACATTCGACGGCTACGGGGCCGTGGAGTTCATCGACATGGAAAAGCTCGACGAGGCAAAGCCAGGCTGAACGCGGCGATGATCCACCGACGCCGTCGCTCGCACCTCGGGATTGGGTCGGCCTCGGGGACGGGCCAGCAGCCCAGCGGCCGCATCGGCGCGCCTCGGGGCGAAAGTGCCAGCGCATCTGTTGGAGCGCATGCCGTCGCTCGACTGCTCGAGCGACGATGACGACGATTATGACGCGAAAGGCGGCGAGTCGCGCTGCCCCTGCGCAGTTCCCAGGCGTGTGTCAGAGGGGGACGCTATT
>CAWCZG010000011.1:0-282806 GCA_963799945.1 uncultured Actinomycetota bacterium | reverse complement strand
CACCAGAAGGAGACCTGGATCCGGCGCGCGGCAGAGGACGCCGGGGGTGATTTTCTCGCCGGGTGGGCCGTCCGCGAGCGCGGGGGCACCGCCAACTTCGATCACCCCAGCCCCCGCGCGGGCGTCCAGCTTCTCGCCGACTACGACCGGTCGAGTCGCGAACACGTGCTCAACGGGGAGAAGCACTGGCCGTGCAACGCAGGTGGATGGGACCTTGGCGGAGCCGACGTCACCACCTTCGTCGTCCGGACGGCAATAGTCAGGCGTGATCGCCGTCGTCTCGGACCAGTCGAGTTCGTTGAAGCGCCGCTCATGACCTATACCGACCCGCCGTATGTCGTTCGCCGAGAACAACTCGGTGAGCGACCACTAGCGCCGTTACCAGGTCTGATCGCCCGCACGGATCAGGATCTCATTGACGGCTACCCGCCGCTCCCGCGTCACGATGTAGACGATCGCGTCGGCGACGTCGTCCGCTCGCAGGGCTTCGGAGGCGTCGATCTGTTGTCGGGCGGCATTCCAGGTGGCTTTATCGAGGTGGTTGACGAGCTCAGTGTCGACTGTGCCGGGCTCCACCACGCTGACGCGCACGTGTTCGCTGAGCAGCTCCTGGCGAAGCGATTCAGCGAATCCGTTCAGGCCGAACTTCGTCAGGTTGTAGACGCTGCTCCCCGGCCGGGCGACCCGCCCGGCCGTGGAGCTGACGTTCACCAGGTCTGCCACCTGCCGCTCGGAGGTCGCCGCCGCGTCGATGAGGTAGGGAACCGCGGCGTGGGTGATGTGCGCCAGTGCCGCCACATTCAGCGAGATCATCTGATCCCACTCCTCGACGGTGGTGTGCAGCGCCGAGTTGAGCAGCATGATGCCTGCGCTGTTGACCAGGACGTCGAGGCGCCCGAACCGGTCGAGTGTGTCGTGCACTGCGCCTTCGGCGCGTTCCGGCTGGGTGATGTCGGCCTCCACGGCGACGGCGTGGCCCCCGAGATGCGCGATGTCGTCCGCGATCTCCTCCAGACGTTCGCGGCGACGTGCGACGAGGGCGACCGCCGCGCCCTCCTGGGCGAGGCGACGAGCGGTTGCGGCGCCGATACCGCTGCTCGCTCCGGTGACAAGCGCGACAGCACCGTCCAGCGGCTGATCGGACATGCGCTACCTCCTTCTCCCGCCACGACCGTTAGGCCAGGCCAGGCTCGCGGGATGGACGCCCGCGTCGCGCCAGGGAGTTTGACTGGCGAGCGAAGGGAGGACCCGCTCTACTCCGCGCTGAACTCGTTCTTGCTCGCGTGGAGGACGTCCCGTAGCTGCCTGCGGGAGGTGATCGACAGCTTGGTGAAGACCTTGCGCAGGTGCCACTCAACGGTCCGGGAGCTGAGGAAGAGCCGCGCGCCGACCTCCGGGTTGGTGAGGCCGTCGCGCACGAGCAGGGCGATCTGTCTCTCCTGGGGCGTCAACTCTTCGCTGGACGAGCCCTGCGGCGAACGTTTGCGGACTCGTTCGCCCGTTGCCAGCAATTCGCGGCGGGCGCGCTCGGCGAAGGCCTCCATCCCGATCGACAGGAACATCTCGTGGGCCACGCGCAGGTGGTCCCGCGCCGCGATCCGCTGATGCTCCCGGCGCAGCCACTCGCCGTACAGCAGGTGACCGCGCGCCAGTTCGGGTCGCAACTGGGTCCGCTCCAAGCGCTCGATCGCGGCACGGTAGAGGTGGTCGGCCGCCGCTCCGTCGGCGACCAGTGCACGGGTGCGGGCCTCGACGCCCGCGGCAAAGTCGGTGCTGAACGGGGCCGTGGCCTCCACGAGTCGCTCAAGGGCATCCTGCGCGAGATCAGGCTCGCTTGCGCGGGTGGCCGCCTCGACGAGCTCGGGCAGCAGCCACGTGGAGATCCAGGGCTCCGAGATGTGGGCGCCTGCCCGTGCGGCGCGCATCGCTTCGGGATAGCGCCCGAGGCCGTTGTACAGAACCGCACCCGCCCAATTCGCGGCTGTGATGCCCATGCCGAAACCGGCGGCGGCGGAAGCTCGGATCGTGGCGGCGATCAGGCCCGCGGTCTCCTCCTCCCGGCCCTGCAAGGACAGCAGCCGCAGCGCGGGGTAGGGCGGCATCGGGTTTCCCGTCGCCGCTGCGACGGTGTCGCCCTCCGCGATAGCAGCGGCCGCACCCTCGAAGTCGCCTGCCCAGGAAAGGGCGTAGCCCAGCGTGGACAGGTGGTAGGGCAGCTCCCCGAACGCCCCGGCGTCGCGCACAATCTGGACCTGCCGCGCGTAGATGGCTCGCATGCCCTTGTCGTCCCAGATTGCGGCGCTCGCGCCCGTCGCCACCCATCCCCACCGCAGAACATCACTCGCGGGGAGGTCGATGAGGGCCTTCGCCGCCTGCTGCAGCGTCTTGGCCGCGGCGGCGCGCCCGTCCGTGACGAGCAGGGCGATCCCGTTGAGGAGAAGATCCAGCGGAGCGGCGACGTCCGGCCGTGGGAGCTTCCGGACGGCGCGCGAGACCGCCATGAGGGTGTCCTGGTCGGCGATGCTGACGGCCATGCCCCACGCGGTCAGGTAGGTCTCACGTGCGAGCTGCGGATCCGGGGACACGAGGTGGTCGGCGGCGTCCAGCAGCATGGGGATGGCATCGCGGCCTGCACCGGAGACGAACGCGACCTGACCGCGCAGCGCGCCCGCCAGGCCACTCTGGAACCCGTCGAGCGGTTCCGCGCCGACGGCCGCAAGCAGCCTGTGCACGTCGTCGAGCTCGCCTGCCTGAAGGCTCGCTTGCGCTGCCGCCAGTTGCCGGGCGGAGCGGCGCTGGGAGTCGGCGGTCAGCTCGACGGCCCGCTGAAGGAACGCGGCTGCCGCAGCCATCCCGCCATGCGCCTGCGCACGACCGGCGGACCGCTCGAGTTCGGCGGCGACCGCCTCGTCCGGGCCCGCGGTGGCGGACGCCAGATGCCAAGCACGACGATCCGCAGCATCCGGCGCGTCCGTGACCTGCGCCAATGCGAGATGCACCGCCCGGCGGTCCCTGGATTTCGCCGCCCCGTACACGGCGGAGCGCACGAGCGGGTGCCGGAAGGTCACGCTGTGGCCGATCGTCAGCAGGCCGTCGGTGCCGTCGGCGAGGGCTGTGGCGAGCGGGATGCCGAGCCGTTCGGCAGCACGACGCAGCACGTCGGGATCGCCCAGGGGTTCGGCCGCGGCGACGAGCATCAGCAGCCGGGTCTGTTCGGGCAGTTCCTGGACACGGTTGAGGAAGCTCTGCTCGATCTGGCTCGGCAGCCTGTCGGCGTCGAGCAGGCCCATCCCGCCCGCCATCTGCGTCACGGTCAGCCCACGAGGCAGCTCGAGCAGAGCAAGGGGGTTGCCCTGGGTCTCCTTGACGATCCGATCGAGGATGTGCGGGTCGATCCGCGCGCGCGTGACCGAGTTCAGCAGGGTGTAGGCGTCGGCGTCGACGAGGCCTACGACCTCCAACTCCGGCAGTCCGACGAACTCCGGTCCCGGCCGACGGGTGGCGAAGAGCAGGGCGATCGACTCTGCCAGCAGCCGTCGGGCGACGAACCCGAGGACCTGAGCCGAGGCCCGGTCCAGCCAGTGGGCGTCCTCGACCACGCAGAGGACCGGCTGATCCTCCGACGCGTCCGACAACAGGCTCAGAACCGCCAGCCCGACCAGGAAACGATCGGGTGGGAAACCCTCGCGCATCCCGAACACCGTCTCGAGTGCTGCGCGCTGCGGTCCCGGGAGCTTGTCGAGGCGATTGAGCAGAGGGGAACACAACTGGTGCAGCGTGGCGAACGCCAGCTCCATCTCGGACTCGACCCCGCCTGCGCGCAGCACCCGGATGCCCGTGGCCGAGGCTTCCGCGTGGTCGAGCAAGGCGGACTTCCCGAATCCGGGAGCACCCTTTATCACGAGCACACGGCTCTCACCGGCGCGGACGGCGGCGATGATCCCGTCGAGCCGGACGCATTCCGTTTCCCGCCCCAAGAGCTCGACGGATGCCCGCTGCCCCGGTTCGCGCGGTCCTTGATCCACCGAATCCGCCTTCGTCGCGGTTGGTGCGCCGCTCGACCCCGGTCCGTGCAACACGGCCATCCTGGTCCGAGCCGTCCTGTCTGGGAAGCCTCCGAATGCCGGTCGTGGTCCGGCGTCAGTGTCCGGCGTCAGTGTCCGGCGGCCTGACCGCCGTCGATGTGCAGCGTCTCCCCCGTGACGAACGAGGCCTGCTCGAGATACAGAACCCCCTCGACGACATCGGCGACCTCGCCCACTCGCCCCAGGGGATGGAGGCCACCCAACTCCGCGTAAGACGACCGGTTGTGCTCCGACGTCTGGATGATGCCGAGCGAGACCGCGTTGACGCGCACTCCGCGTGACGCGTACTCGATGGCCAGCGATCGGGTCACGGCAACGAGGCCGCCCTTGGTGAGGGCAGGCAGCGCGGCAGGTCGGGTGCTGTCGGCATGGTCGACAAGACTCGTAGAGACGTTCACGACGTGACCACCGCCCCGGTTGATCATCTGCGGGATCGCCTGCTGGGTCATGTGGAAGAACCCGGTCAGGTTCACCGCAGTGATCGCGAGGTAGTCATCGAGGGTGTACGCGGTGAAGCGCTTTCCGATGTAGACACCGGCATTGTTGACCAAGGTATCGACACGACCGAAACGGTCGAGTGCCTCGCCGACCACACGCTGTGCCGTCGCAGCTTCAGCAATGTCCGCCTCGATGCGCAGGTAGTCCGACGCGTCGGAGGGCGGCATCGAGCGTGCTACGCCCACTACGGCATATCCGGCCTGAAGATAACCGGCCGCGAGCCCGGCACCGATGCCATGGGAGGCACCGGTGACGATCGCGACTTTCCGCGGTTCAGGCGTCGCGGTCATCCGACGACATACGTCCGGCAGATCACCCGGAAAGACTAGCGACCGGCGACGTGGGTGAAGGCATCTCTGGTCGGCCAAGCACCCCATGCCACGGCCCGCGCACGACCAGTGTGTTCCACCGGCGCGACATCGCGTCCCCTCAAGCCACCGTGTGATTCGCTACCGAGGAGGTCACCATGGGTGTCGCACCCACCGTGTTCCCGTTGCGGAGCTCGACCGGTGTTGCGCTGGTGACCGCGACGGTATTCGCGTCCACGGTCGGGTTCCTCGACGCGTACATGGTCAATGTCGCGGTCCCTGCCATCGGACGTGATCTGGATGCCGACGTCAGCGAACTCCAGTGGGTGTTGACCGGCTACCTCGTCACCGTGGCGGCCCTGCTGTTGCTCGCAGGCGCGCTCGCCGACCACTTCGGGCGACGGCGAATCTTGATCGTGGGCCTCTTCATCATGCTCGCCGCAGCGCTGGGGTGTGCCGCTGCACCGAACGCCGCCATCCTCATCATCGCCCGGCTCATCCAGGGCGTTGGTGGTGCACTCGTCGTCCCCAGCAGCTTGGCGATGCTCAACGGCGCGCTGATCCCCGTCGACCGGGCCCGGGGCATCGGGATCTGGGCCGGGCTCTCCACGCTCGGCTCAACCATCGGGCCGTATTCAGGTGGATGGCTGGTCGACCACGCCTCGTGGCGCTACGTCTTCCTGCTCAACCTGCCACTCGTCCTCGCGGCCTATTGGGCGTTGCGCTACGTGCCCGAGTCCAACCGATCGCGGCGCAAGCTGACGCTCGACGTTCCCGGCGCTCTGCTGGCGGTGCTCGGGCTCGGCGCCGTGATCTACGCCATGACCGCGGGCCCGGCATCGGGCTGGGGCAGCGTCCCGGTTCTGACGTCCGGCGTCGTGGGTGTTGTGTGCCTGGCCGCGCTGGTGCCCGTCGAACGGCGGCAACATCAGCCGATCATCCAGCTCGCGTTGTTCCGGATCCGGCAGTTCACCGCCATCAACGCGGCCACCATCCTGTTCTACGGTGCACTCGCCGCCGCGAGCTACCTGGTCGTGCTGCAGTGCGAGCTGCAGCTCGGCTACAGCGCCACGGCTGCCGGAGCGGCGTTGATACCCGAGTCGTTGGTGTTCCTCCTCGTGTCACCGCTGGTCGGTGGCCTCGTCGCGCGGGTGGGGATCCGGTGGCCCATGGCGGCCGGGATCCTCCTCACAGCCGGAGCCTTCTGGTGGCTTTCCGCGGCGCGCGTCGGTGAGTCGTACGCGCAGGCGATCCTGCCCGGAGCGATCCTGTGGGGGCTGGGGATCGGTGTGACGGTCGCGCCGCTCACCGCGGGTGTGCTCGCTGCAGTCGATGACGCCGACCTCGGCGAAGCGTCGGCGATCAACGACGCGGCCTCGCGTGTGGGCGGCGTCGTCATGGTCGCCCTCGTTCCCGCCCTGCTCGGCGCGGGCGACGCCCGCGGCCTCGGTGCCCCGCTCGCGGCCCACTATCAGACGGCGATGCTCGTTATGGCCGCGCTGAGCGTCGCGGCAGCGATCATCGCGGCGGTCTTCGTCACCCGCAGCCTGCCCGCGACGACGAGGCACCCCGCCGTGACGCCCCGCATCCACGGATGTGCCGTGCCGGAACCCGTCACCGCCACGTCCCACCCCAGCGGCAAGAGGACCAGCCCATGACCACATCCGCAGTTCACCAGGCCCTCGCCGGGCAGACGGTCGTTGTCCTCGGCGGCAGTTCCGGCATCGGGTTGGAGACCGCTCATCAGGCGCGATCGGCCGACGCGCGCGTCATTCTCACTGGTCGCCACCGTGAGCGCCTCGCCCGCGCCGCACGCGACGTCGACGCCGCGGGCACCGCAACGCTCGACCTCGGCCGCCCCACCGAGATCGAACGCTTCTTCACCGGGCTGGCCGAGCCGGTCGACCACATCCTGGTCAGCGGCGGAGGCCCACCCTATGCGCCGCTTCGTGACATCGATTTCGATGAAGCGCAGCGCGCCCTCGACGAGCATCTCCTGGGTGCGCTGCGAGTGGCCCGCGCGTGCATCGGACGGGTGCGACCCGGCGGCTCGCTGATCTTCATCACCGGTACGCACGCCCGTCGTCCGGGCATCGGCCTCAGCATCGCCGCGATCGCCGCCGCTGCGCTGCCCGTGATCACCGCGAACCTCGCGCTCGAGCTCGCCCCGATCCGGGCGAACTGCATCGCCACCGGGTTCGTCGACACGCCGCTCTCAGCGCGCATCCTCGGGGACGCCATTGAGCACCGCCGCGAGGACCTTCGCGCCACCCTTCCGATCCGCCGGGTGGTCGGCCCTTCCGACCTCGCAGCGCTCGCGCTCCACCTGATGACGAACACGGCCATCACCGGCGCGACCCTCGACATCGATGGCGGCCAACAGCTCATCCCGGGGCTGTCCTGAGGAGGTGGTGCGTATGCGGCTGTCCGAGGTGGTCCCGCCCGCATCGTGGACCATCGTTATGGCTTCCGGGGTCGTCGCGATCGACCTCTACGACGTCCACCTGCCCGTGCTCTCCATGATCACATTCGGGTTCGCTGCGGCTGTTTGGCTGTTCCTCATTGTGGTGTTGGGTGTGCCACTGGCACCCCGCCGCGGCCGGTTTCGGCGCTTGGCCGGATCCCCGGTGTCGCTGGCCGCCGTGGCGGCCACGTCCGTGCTCGGAACGGGGCTCGCCCTGTACAGCTACCCCGTGGGAGCGGCGGTACTGCTCGCGATAGCGGCAGCGGGCTGGGCGCTGCTCGTGGTGCCG
The DNA here is from genome assembly GCA_963799945.1 of uncultured Actinomycetota bacterium. GTDB lineage: Bacteria > Actinomycetota > Actinomycetes > Mycobacteriales > Pseudonocardiaceae > Pseudonocardia. The sequence goes on along the minus strand of CAWCZG010000011.1, from coordinate 275,162 downwards.
GTCCTTCGGCATTGGACAACCCCTACCGTCGGAATCTCGTTCGTCCTCGGCGTCGCCACCGATGGTGTGGCCCTGCTGAGCGCCACCCTGGCCATCGCCTTCCGCGCGGGATGGCTCCTCGACGCCGCTGTCCTCCTCCTGCTGCTCGGACTGGCCTTCTACGTGTTCACCGCAGCCCGGTTCGACCTGCATCAGCTGATCAACGGATACGGCGACCACTGGATCGCGGGAGGAGCGCTGGCCATCTCGGCCCTCTGCGCAGCCGTCATCACCGAAGCCGCCGTCGCGCCGGGACGGTTCGACGATCAGCGTCAGGTGCTCACCGCAGGCACCCTGGTGCTCTGGTGCCTGGCCATGACGTGGCTGCTCCCGCTGATCGTCATGGAAGCCATCAGGCCCCGGCTCCGCTATGACGTGCGCCGCTGGGCCACGGTCTTCCCCCTCGGCATGTACCCCGCATGCAGCTTCGCCGTCGGCAAGGTCACCGGCATCGAAGGGATCGTCGCCTTCGCCCGGATAGGCACGTGGGTCGGGGTTGCTGCCCTGCTGCTCGCGCTCGCCGGGCTGGCCCGTTCCCTGTGCCACACGTGGGGGCAGGCGGACCAGGGGGTTCTACGGGCGCGATCGGTCACTCACGGGCGCGATTCTGATTCTCTCAAGTAAATAAGGAGTAACCGTGTCCAACCATTACAGCGCGGCCAACCTCAGGTTCCCCGGCGACGACGCGCGCCTGGATTTCACCGACCTCTACGTGTTCCCGACGCCCGGCGACGCAGGCACAACAACGCTGATCATGAATGCGAACCCCTACACGACCGGCATCAGCGCCATGCCGCCGTTCCTGATGAAATCGGAATTCCACCCCGACGGCGTCTACCGGATCAACGTCGACAACAACGGCGACGCCTACGCCGACGCCGCCTTCACCTTCACGTTCTCCGAGCTCCGGAACGGCACGCAGACCGCCACGGCTCACTACGCCGTCGGCGACCAGGCACGGCAGCCCGAGCCTGCCGGTGACGTGCTCATCTCGGGCACGCCGGTCAACTTCTCCGCCGCAGCGCAGCCCGTGCGGGCCGGTGCAGGTCGGCTGTTCGTCGGCGTCCGCAGCGACCCGTTCTTCGCCGACGCCGACGGCTCCTTCCACGGGTTCAACTGGACCGGGCAGGACGCGTTCGCCAACAGGAACGTCCTGTCCATCGTGCTGGAGGTGCCCAACGACATGCTCGGCACCGGCCCGGCGATCGGCGTCTGGGCGAGCGTCAGCGTGCGCCGCGACGGCGCGCTCGTGCAGGTGGACCGCGGTGGGCATCCGACGATCAACCCGTTCGTCAACGCGAATGACGTCAAAGATCAGTTCAACGTGCGGCAGCCCGCCGACGACGTGGCGAACTACCTGGAGCCGTGGTCGCGGCTCCTGCAGGACCAGGGGGGCTACACGCCTGAGGAGGCCAGGGCGACGGCTCGGATCGTGCTGCCTGACATCCTGCGCTTCGACCGGGGCAGGCAGGCCGCCTACCCCAACGGTCGCGCCCTGGACGACGACGCGTTCAGCGCGCGCTTCGCTTGGCTGTCGAACGGGAAGATCCCTCCCCAGGGCCTCAAGCCGCACGACGACATGACCGCCGAGTTCCCCTACCTCGGTCCGCCCAACCGCTACCCGGCAGGCTAGCGGCACCGACTGATGATTTCCGCTGCGCCCGCGGACGAGGTCGGGCCGTTCACCTGGCTGATGGATCTGGTGGCCCAGGGGTTCGAGGCGCTGGGGGCAGCCATCTTGGTTGTCGGCGTGATCTGGTCCGTCGTGCTCGCCATGATGACGGCACGGCGGTCCAGGTCATCGGCAAAGGCGTACCTCGTGGCGCGTCAGGCCTTCGGCGGGACTCTGCTGCTCGGACTGGAGGTTCTGGTCGCGGCCGACCTGGTGCGGACCGTGGCGATCTCGCCCACCGTCGACAACGTCCTAGTACTGGCGTTGATCGTGGTGATCAGGACGTTCCTGAGCTTCTCGCTGGAGACCGAGATCGAAGGCGTCGCGCCGTGGCGGCGGGCCCTGACGAGCGGCGCAGGGACGATCCGCCAGGCCGCGGCCAACGCACGGGATTCCGGGCCAACACCCTGACGCCTCCAGGGCCGCGGCTCGACCCGAGTCGTCAGGTCCCGGTCGATGGCGGGCTCATCGCTGCGGCCAGGAACATGATCGCCCAACGCCGGGCCGCCTCAGCCGCTGCCGGGAGCGTGCGCTCTCGTGTTGGGTCATGTTTCATCCGCTGGTCAGCGACGGCGGGTCGGCCGAGTAGTAGCCCCGCCCCCACGAGGACGGCGGCGACGAGCAGCGCGGGTGACAGCCGCTCACCCAACAGCAGTACGGCCCCGGCTGCCTTCAACACACGGCCATAGAAGGCCGCCAACGCCGCCCGGGTAGGAACCCGGAACGCGATATGCGCGGCCTGCGGGTTGCTCAGGAGCACCAACTCGTGGTCCTCCTCACCTGGGCTGCCGCTGAGCAGAACAGTGCGCCCTGTGAACTCGTTGACATCACGGCGCACGACCTGCAAGCCCACAACGTCACGGTAGAACGTCTCAAGCCGGTCCGGACTCTGCACCGCCAGCGCGACGTGTCCGAGACGGACTCCCGGCGCGGAACTCGGCGAACCCGCTGGTGTCGTCGTCATGCGAACCAACTCCCCAGTGCCAACATCGCTGAAAGTGATCATCGAGCGGAGGCGAGAGAGTCCCTGCAGATGCTCCTCGACGCAGCAACGGTCTCAGGCCGGCTCAAGCCCGATATCCGTAGCCACTGCTGAGTTAAGGCGGTAACTCGCGCGATCAGCGCCACCCGCCGGTCCACCGTAACGCTGCCCGACTACCCGATACAGGCGCGCGCACGAGCCTGAATAGTGCGCAATACTCAGCCGCCTCGACGCGCGAACCAGCTGGCCAGCTGTCATAAGCCATGTTATCGGATCGCCCGCGGGCTGCCGTTCCGCGCGAGCGGCGGTGCTCCCCCGACACCGACCCGGGCCCGGGGAACGACTCAACAGATCACGCCACTGACCAGCGCAACCCGACCGGGGTAGCACGACACAATAACGGCGTTCCACCGGCCGTAACACCATCAGCCCCCGCTCGACGGCATTCCTTCCCAACCGCAAACACGCCCGGATGGTGCGGCGGGAGGGTGGGTAGTACGCCGATGCCGATTGCGGCTTGTACGGCGGAGGATGCGGCGGCGGCGGGAGGGTCGGGGCGCTGGTGCAGCCCGTGGCGACAGCTGCCAACACGAGCAGAATGACGGACTGGGCAACCCGGATGGGGCCGGCATGGCCGATTCGAAGCCGGTCGGTCATGGTGGCCATCTTGCCGTCAACTAGAGGTTGTCGGTTAGGCGTGGCGCGGTGCGCGCCGCAGTGACGCCACAGCGTCAAGGCCCGCAACCTGCGCCACCGGAGATGAAGTGACGCAGCCGCCGATGATGCCGAAAGTGATTGTGACCTGGGCTGGCCAGCCGGGGACTGGGCCTGCAATCCTGGTCGGTCAGCAACCGACTCGACCCGTGCGTGACACCGAGCTCTTCGGCGGCGCCTTCAACGTCGCCGCCGCGATCTTGCGGTGGGTCGATCGTGCGGAGCCGACCCGAGCGGGCCTTATCCGACAGCCCGCCGATCCCACTACGCGCATAGCGAGCGCGTCAGCCGGTCACGGTCGGCCGCGACCCCCGAACCCGGGCCGCGATCTTCACTTTGGACAGCCCGTCCGCAGCCGGCAGCACGATCCGCGCCCGCTGCGCCAACCCCGCCGCGATCGTCGACGACCGCACCCGGCCCTCGAGCCGCTCACGATCCCCGATCCGCAAGGCCGGTGATGCAGCACGCACCCCGCAGTCGCCCACAGCACTGCGGACGAATTACGACACGCCGCACTAGCTGTCCGCGCTGATGATCTTGTTGGCGGTGTCAGGCACAAACAGGCAACCGATCAGTCCCACGACTGCGCCGATGCCACCCAGTGCGAGCGCCAGCCGGAGGTCGCCGCCCGCGACCCACAGCGCGGCCAGCGGAAAGAGCCCCGATCCCACGCCACGAGCCACGTAGTAGGTGACACCCGAGCCGAACGCTCGGAAACGGGTCGGGTAGAACTCGGAGATCCACGTGCCGAGCACGCCGAAGCCCGCGTAGCCGATCGCGGGGCCCATCAGCGCCACGATCGCCAGCACTGGGCTACCGGAGGCAAGCAGTGCGAAAGCGCCGAAGCCCAGCACGCCGACCACGCACGCACCCAGCGTCGCCCGGCGCCTGCCGACCCGGTCCGACAGCACCCCCGCCACGAGGTAGGACGCGATGCCGAGGAGTGTCCCGACCGTCAAGACCAGAGTCGACATCGTGAGATTCGCTCCCGCGACCTCGCGCAGGAAGGTCGGCGCGAACGTGATGTAGGAGTAGCTCGCCGCGAATACGCCCGTGGTGCAGAGGGTGAGGAACAGTCCGCCGCGCACTAGCGCCCCGTCAACGGGAACGCGCGCAGCACCGTCAGCGGACCGGGCAGTGACCGAGCGGGCCGCCTGCCAGACCTTGGACTCGGGCAACCAGATCGCCGCGGTCCCTGCGATGACCAGACAGCCCACGCCGATCCCCACGAAGCCCGCTCGCCAGCCGGCGTCCGAGCCGAGCACCGAGATCGTGATGTAGAGGACGAGCTGGGTGATCAGCGTGCCCGCGATGAACATGCCCTGCAGCACCGAACCCATGAGCCCGCGCTTCGGGGACCGCCAGCTCTCGGCGAACATCGCGAAGATCACGCCGAAGGCCCCGCCCATCGCCAGCCCGGCGACCGCCCGGGAGGCGGTGAACAACCCGAAGTCGGTGATGAACCCGCCAACAACGGCGGAGATCGAGTACAGCGCTGTAAACGCCACGTAGGTCAGTCGGCGGCCGCGCCGGTCGGCTAGCCAGCCGAACAGGAACCCACCTGCGATGGAGGCAATGCTCTGCAGGGTGATCACCCCGACGACGGCCTGGTTGGTTACCGCGAAGGAGCCGGCCAGATCGCGCAGCGGGAAGCTGAGCAGATTCAATTCCATGCTCTCGATCAGCGCACCGATGATCGCGAAGGTGAGGATCAGCTTGCGCTCGCGGGAGGTATACGCGCTGGCTGCGGTCACCGCGGCCGGAGCGAGCCGCCCGATCTCTGAGGTCATGTCGTCGAGCCCTTCATCGTCGGAGGGAGGAGTGTGTGGCGCATCGAGCCGATGCCCTCGATCGTCGTTTCAAGGGTCTGACCGGGGCGCAGGTAGACCTGGGGGGTGCGACCGAGGCCGACGCCCTCCGGGGTGCCGGTGAAGACCAGATCACCGGGGAAGAGTGTGACGACCTCCGACAGCCGGGAGATCAGCTGCGGGACCGAGAACACCAGGTCGGAGGAGCGGGAGTCCTGGCGGACCTCACCGTCCACCGTGGTCGTGACCCGCAGGTCGTCCGGATTGTCGAACTCGTCCGGGGTGACCAGCGAAGGCCCGACCGGGGCGAACCCCGGATAGGACTTCCCCATGCTGAACTGAGGGGGCGAGCCCGCGTTCTGCAGGGTGCGGTCGGAGAGGTCTTGGCCTGCGGTGAGGCCCGCGACGTGGGCCCAGCCGTCGACGTCGGCGACGTTGCGCGCCGTGGCGCCGATGACGGCGACCAGCTCCACCTCCCAGTCCACCGTGTCCCCGCTGAGCACGATCTCGCCGGTCGGCCCGGTGATCGCGCTGGGGAACTTGGTGAACACCAACGGCGAGGTGGGGACCGGCAGGCCGGACTCCTGTGCGTGCCGCACGTAGTTCAGGCCGATGGCGAACACCTGGCGGGGCCGCGGGACGGGCGGGCCCAGGTCCTCGGGCGCGAAGCCGACGGCGTCGCCGCTCGCAGTCTCGGCCCAGTCCCGGAAAGCGGCCCAGTCGTCGAACGCGGTCTGCGGGTCCGGGCCGAACTTGCCCGCGCTCGCGGTGGCGACGTCCAGGGCGCCGTGGGAGGTGAGCACGGCCAGTCTGCCGCGCACGTTGGCGATCCGCATGGGCGCTCCTTCAGCTCGAGCGGAGCTCGAGGACCAGCTCGAACTCGTGGAGGACGGTGGGCAGGTCGTCGGTCAGGTCCTCGACCCCGACCCCGGTCTGGGGTTCGAGCAGGAGCAACGCGCTCTCGGCGGGCTGCTGGGACGCGGTGTCCCGACCTTCGGCGGTGGCCGACTTGGCCGCGCTGACGGCGGCGTCAGGCTCGTAGAGCGACCCCACGTGCAGGCGGTGCTCGGCGATCAGCCGTGGCAGCGTGGCATGCAGGGCAGCCAGATCCGCGTCCGGACCCAGCTCTGCGGCGAGCACCCGGCCGGTGGAGCCGACCCCGTAGACCGCGGCGGTCCGGGCCGCAGATCGGCGGAACTCCTTGAACAGTGGCACGACACGCCGGGTCAGCTCGGTAGGCGCGTTCAGCTTGGCCAGGTAAGGGGCCGAGGAGAGCACATCGACGTCGTCGGTCTCGTAGACGGTGAGGAAGTCGGTCGAGGTGTCCGAGACCGGCGTGCTCGCCACGAACCGGCGGGCGCGCCGGAAGCCGGGCGTGGACACCCGCTCCGGGAGGTGCTCGAAGTTGTACCAATCCTCGAACAGCGGCACGTCGACGTTTTCGACGGTCAGCCAGTTGATCATCGCGCCGGTGCCGAGCACGGTCCCGAACGCCCTCATCAGAACGTCCCGTCGCGTTGCTGGAACTTGGTGGGCTTGCCGATCGTCGGGCCGGACTTGATTACCCAGTCGGCGATCATGTCGATCATGTCGGCAAGCGTGGTGCTCGGGAAGCCGAAGGCCTTCTGCTGCTCGGTGCCGTCCATGACGTAGGCGGTGCCCGTCTCCACCCCCTCGAACTGCGGTTCACGGCCGAAGCGCTCGCCGAACAGCTCCGCCAGCCTGCGCACAGAGGCGATCTCCGGCCCGGTGATGTTGAGCTTGCGGGGCGGGGAGTCCGCGAGGTGCAGCGAGCGGATCGCGTAGGCGGCGACGTCGCGCTGCCAGATCACGCTGGCATGGCCCATGGCGAGCGGGATCGGGGTGCCGTCGTACACGGCCCGGGCGATCTCCTGCAGCACGCCGTAGCGCGTCTCGATGGAGTAGCCCAGCCGAAACTGCAGCACAGGGGTGCCGTTCTTGCGGGAAAAGTGCTCGAACATCCGCTCCCGACCCACGCAGGAGGCCGCGTACTCGCCGACGATGCCGGGCCAATCCGCTTCCCGAGAGCCGCCTGTGGCGACGTTCGCGAGGGGGTAGGTGACCAGCGTCGAGAAGCTCACGATCCGGGAGTCGCGGTAGCGCTGCGCCACCCGCCCCGGCAGGTAGGCGTTCATCATCCAGGTGTAGTGCTCGTTGCCGACAGTGCCGAACTTGTTGCCCGCCATGTAGATCACGTTGGCGGCGTCCGGGAGCGCGGTGAGCTGCTCGTCGTCGGTCAGGTCCGCGGGAACCGGAACCACACCGTATTGTTCCAGGGTGGCGCGAGCGGCGGGATCGGAGAACCGCGCCACCCCGTAGACGGTCTTGTCGACGCCCGCCTCCCGCACGGCCCGCGCGGCCATCCCGGCGACGCTGGGCCCGACCTTGCCGCCGACCCCCAGCACCACGATGTCGCTCTCCAGCCGGGCGACATCGGAAACCACCTCGGGCGTGGGGGTGGTGAGCGCTTCCTCCAGTGCAGCGATGTCTCCTGCGATGTCGGCCATCGTCGGCCCTCCTCGTTGAGTCCGTTGTCGGCGTATCCGTTCTCGCTGACTGGGAACAACCCTGACATTATGAGTTCCCCATAGCTATGTCCCGATTCCCGCACATCCGGACGTAGGATGTTGTGGTGTTGCCACAATTACCGTATTCGCCGGACCTCGACGTGCTGACCGGCCGGGCCGCCGCGCGGATGTGGAACGTCTATCCCGGCTACACCGAGGAGAGATTCCCGCACGCGGAGCTGATCCCGTCCGTGCGGGGGAACCTGGCGCTCGCGGTGCGCATCGCGCACCGCGGCACCGGGCCGACGGACGAGGAGCTGCGGGCCGCCCGGGAATTGGGCGCGCGCCGGGCGAACCAGGACGTACCACTGGAGTCGATCATTCAGGGGTACCGGCAGACCGAGCGGGTGATCGTCCTGGACCTGGTGCAGCACGCGGGCACCACCGCGGTGCCCTACGCGGATCTGGTCATCTCCTGCTTCGACGAGCTGACCGATGCGATGATCAACTCCTATCGGGAGGCGTCCAGCGCAATCGAGGCCGAGCGGCGCCGGGTGGCGGACGAGCTGGTCACGTCGCTGGCCGCGGGCCTGGAGGTGGCGCCAGTCCGGCTAGAGCGCTGGGCCCGCACCCTGCGGATCGGCACAGACGGCCGGTGGGTCGGGGTGGCCGTCCGGGAGCGACAGGACGCGAGCTCACAGACCCTGCGGCGCAGGCTGCCGCCGCTGCTGCGTAGCCGGTTCCACCACGTCGTGGTCGCCGACGTGGAAGGTGCGTTGTTGGTCCTCGCCTGCTACATCATGGGCGACGACGAGGCCCGCACTGCGCTGCGCACCGCCCTGGCCGCGGCGAGCACCACCGCGCCACTGCTCTGCGGGATCGGGGAGGCCACCGACTCGCTCGCCGCCACCACCGGCTCCTGCCGACAGGCGCTCGAGGCCGTGCAGGTCGCAGCCGCCCGCGCGGACGGCCCGCTGACCGTCATCGAGTACCGGGAAGCGCTTGTCGACATCGTGCTCGGGGGCCATGTGGTCGCGGCGGACTCGCTACACCGGTCGGTCCTCGGTCCGCTGCAGCGCCATCCCCACCTCGTCGACACCCTGCAGACACTTGTCGACGAGAACCTCTCCCAGTCAGCCACCGCCCGAGCCCTTTACGTGCACCCCAACACCGTCAGTCACAGGATGCGCCGGATCCACGAGCTGACCGGCCGGAACCCGACGGTCTTCCCGGATGTCCTCGAGATCGCGCTTGCCCTGCGCTGGCGACAGATGACGGCCCACCACTCCTGAAACGGCGCGATCGAACCCGGCTCGCATGATCGCGACGCACATCATCGCGAACACGTCCCAGTCCGGATAGGAGTCGCGAGAGGTCGGATCGAGGAACTGGAAGCGAGCCAGGTTCGGGATGCGGCCACCGTCGCCGATCAGCGGTGAGTAGAAGGCTCGACCAAGCGCGTTCGTGGCAAGGAGTGGCACCAGCCATGCGATCACCACCCCGCGCCCAGCACCAGCTGCCGACCGTCCACCGAGCCGGCACGGCATCGAGAGTGCGTCGCGGTGTGCAGTTGCGTGCGCCGCGCCGGAAGCGTCCGTTGCCCGGTCGGTTCACGGCGGAGTCCGGCCGCCGGACGATGCTCGACGGCTGTCTGTGAGTACGAACCCGCAGTGTTGAACCGCGGCGGAGTGGGCCGTGAATCCGCGGAACGACGCAGATCGCCGCGGGGGTGTTCAGGTCACGCGAGCACGGCTATCGTCGGCCACAGGACGTGACGTGGGGTACACCGCGAGTCGACACGGGGGCGCCGAATTCCATGGCCACCGAAACCCAGGAGCGACCCTCAGGACGCGGCAACCAGGCGGGTCTCGTCTTCCCCGGCATGGGTGTGTTGTTCGTCGTGCTGGCATGCTGCTTCCTCTCGTGGGGCATCGCCGCTGACATGACCACGCCCATGGTCGCGGGGTTCAAACGCATCTTCGACATGACGACGTTCCAGGCATCGCTCGTGCAACTCGCCTACTTCGGCGCCTACTTCCTGCTCGCGCTGCCCGCCGCGTTCATCAACGAGCGGTTCGGCTACAAGGCCGGCCTGCTGAGCGGGCTGGGGCTCGCAGCACTGGGCGCGTTCGCGTTCTATCCGGCTAGCAAGATCATGACTTACGAGGCGTTCCTCTTCGCCCTGTTCGCCATCGCCGCGGGCTGCTCGATCCTGGAGACCTCCGCGAACCCGTACGTGATCTCGCTGGGCCCCGAGGCGACGGCCACCCGCCGGCTCAACCTCGCGCAGGCCTTCAACCCCCTGGGCACCAACATCGGCGTGCTGCTGGCCGCCACGCTGATCCTGCCGAGGCTCGAGGACCCGGTGAACATGGCCCAGCTGACCCCAGGGCAGCTGCAGGCCATTCGAGCCGGTGAGCTCGCCGCGGTGATGGGCCCCTACCTCGGCTTGGGGCTGCTGCTGCTCGCGATCTGGCTGGTCGTCGCGATGCGCAAGGCGCCGAAGATCGTCGAGGAGTTCCCCGACGCGGGCGGCACCGGCCCCAGGGCGGCGTTCCGGATGCTGATCTCCAACAAGCGCTACATGTTCGGCGTCGTGGCGCAGTTCTTCAACGTGGCCGCACAGGTGTGCACCTGGACCTACATCATCCAGTACGTGCAGCAGGCGCTGAACGGCTCGCTCGAGCTCGGCGGCTATCTGCTGCAGGTCAGCCTCATCGTCTTCCTCATCTCGCGATTCGTGATGACGTGGGTCATCGGGCGGGTCCGGGCGACGAAGGTCCTCACCCTCCTGGGCGGGCTGGCCGTGCTGCTCTGCCTGTTCGCCGCGGTGTCGCCGAACGTAGTGGGCGTCGCCGCACTCGTCGCGGTCTCGGTCTGCCTCTCGCTGATGTTCCCGACGATCTACGGCGTGGCGCTGGAAGGACTGGGGCCCGCCACGAAATTCGGCGCCGCCGGCCTCGTCATGGCGATCGTCGGCGGGGCGATCATGCCCGTGGTGCAGGGCAGGGTGCTCGACGCCACCAGCGCCGCCATCTCGTTCATCGTCCCGGCGTTCTGCTTCGCCGTCGTCACCGCCTACGCCGTGTACGACCTGCGCGCCAAGCCCGTCAAGCCCATCAGGTCGGCCGCGGAGGAGGTGGCGTCGTGAGGCGGCGGCTCGCGGCCGTCGCGGCCGCCGTCGGGCTGACGGTCGCGGGCTGCGGGAGCGGCGGCGACATCGCCGCACAACAGCCCACGAACCGGCTCGAGGTCGTGTCCTGGTGGACATCGGCGTCCGAGAAGCCCGCGCTGCAGTCGCTGCTGGAGTCCTACAAGGCCGCGCACCCCGGGGTCGACGTCATCGACGGCGCAGTCGCGGGCGGCGGCGGCAGCAACGTCTCGGTCGTGCTGGCCTCCCGGCTCACCTCCGGCGACCCGCCCGACGTCTGGCAGACCTTCATCGGCTCCTCAACGCGGGCCTACGCGACCAAGGGCCGGGTCGCGGACGTCAGCTCGGTGTACACAGCGGCGCACCTCGCGGGCGTTCTCCCGAAGGGGGTGCTCGACGCCGTCACCGTGGACGGCAGGCAGTACAGCGTGCCCACCGGGAGCCACCGCAGCAACGTGCTGTTCTTCTCAAAGGCGGCGCTGGCCAAGGCGGGCGTCCAGCCGCCCGCGGCGGGCTACACCATGCCCACGTTCCTCGCCGACCTCGCGAAGGTCGGGCAGTCCGGCGGCACCGGCCTGTGCTTGGGTGGCAAGGACGCGTTCGCCTCCGCTGAGCTGTTCGAGAACATCCTCCTGTCGACCGTCGGCACCGACGGTTGGAGCAATATCGGGTCCGACCGCTTCAACTGGTCGGGCGACCAGGCCCGCTCGGCACTGGGCCAGTTCGGCAGCGTGCTCACCCATGCCGACCCGGCGAGCGACGGGCTCACCTGGGACCAGGCGACGAAGAAGCTCGCGGGCGGCCAGTGCGCGTTCGAGTCCTTCAACGACTCCGCCTACGGCGAGCTCGTCGCCGACGGTGCGACCGACGCCACCATCGGCTCCGTGCCGTTCCCCGGCACCGACGCCGATTACCTGGCTGTCATCGACGCGTTCGTTGTAGCCCGTGACGCCGCTGACGGGCGCAACGGCCTCGACTACCTCCAGGTCGTCGCCTCGCCGGAGGCCACCCTGAAGTTCAACGCGATCAAGGGCTCGGTGCCAGTGCGCACCGACGTGCCCCTCACATCGTTGTCGCCCTACCAGCAGAGTGCGGCACAGGCGCTGCGCGAGAAGACGTTCCTGCTCTCCATCGTGCATGGCGAGGCGATGAGCCCCGCATTCCAGCAGGGCTTCTACGACGCGATCGCGGCCTACCGGGGCAACCGTGACCCCGCCGTCTTCGCCAAGACCCTCTCCGACGCCGTGCAGGCGAACCAGGGCCTCAACGCCCCCTGAGGGCTCCGGCAACGATCGCACAGAGCTGATCGACGGCCTCATCCGTTCCCTGGCGATCCCGAGTGCGAGCAGGCGCTGTTGGCAACCCGCCGGCTCTGCTGGCAGGCCGACATGCGGGAGCCGTTCGTCGTCCTGCGGCTGGGCGGCGCGCCGTGATCGAGCTTATCCCCGAGATGCAACTCGATGCCATCGCGGGCAGCGAAGCCATAACCGCCGCCAGACCGAGGCCGCACCCGGAAACCGAGGCTCGCGTAGAACGCCAACGACGCCTCGACGTCGGTGACCGAGAAGATCGGCACCACACGCTGGAGGAATCCACAACCACAGTCTCCCGACCGAAACCGATGAGTCGGCCGCGGACCCCATACGGAGGCGCATGCCCGAACGGACCGGCACTGACCCTGCTGCCCCTGCCACGAAGGGGCTAGGAACGAGCACGGTCACGACCGCCGCGCCAAGGCCAGCCACATCCCGCAGTCTTGCCCCGCCTACAAACAACAACACGGCGCCGGCCGGCAGCGGCTACGCCGACGGCGACACCACAAGCGGGCCCCGGCGGCCGACGGCCCAGATCGCGAGGCCGAAAACGCACAGCGCTGCCCCGGCGACGGTCACGGCGGTCCAACCTCCGGTCGACCACAGCACGCCTGCAGCGGCGGAGCCGATAGCGCCTGCCACGAAGTTCGAAGTCACGGCTGCTGTGTTGACCCTGCTGCGTGCCCGTCCCGCTACCGCTAACAATCGGGTGGAGTTGAGGATGTTCAGTGACTGGATCGCGATATCGAGCAGCACGATCGCCACAATGATGCCGACCAGCGAGTTCTGGACCAGGCCTGCGATCAGGAACGCGGCCAACGCAAGGGCCCAGCCGATTCCGGTGGCAGGCAGCGACCAGCCTCGGTCATGCAGGCGTCCGCTGCGTTGCGCTGCGACGGCCCCGGCCACCCCGAGGAGTCCGAACAGGCCGATCGCGGTGACGGAGTAGCTGTAGGGCTGTGCACTGAGCAGGAAGGTGAGCGCGGTCCAGAACAGGGTGAAGATGCCGAACTGGGTGGCGCCCAGGACGAGCGACCAGCGGATTGTGCGTTGGGTCCGGACGACGGTCACGATCGATGACAGCAGCGCCGGATAGCGAATTCGGGTACGTGCCGGCAGCCGCGGGACGGCTCGATGTAGGACGGCGGCGAGGACGACCGCGACGACTGCGGCCGCGGCGTAGATGACGCGCCATCCCGCGGCGCCTGCGATCAGGCCGCTGATGGTGCGTGAGAGCAGGATGCCGGTGAGCACGCCGGAGGTTACGGCGCCGACGACGCGACCGCGGTCAGCGTCGGTGGCGAGGTCGCCTACGAGCGGGACGATGATCTGACCTGACACGGTGGTCAGCCCCAGCAGTGTGATCGCGGCGAGCAGGGTCCCGAATGTGGGCGCGATCGCGCACAGGGTGAGCGCGACCGCTGAGCAGAGGAACATGACGGGGATGAGTCGGCGTCGGTCGAGGATGTCGCCGAGTGGTACGACGAGCAGGATGCCGACGGCGTAGCCGAGCTGGGTGAGCGTCACCAGCCAGCCGCCTGCCCCGCTGCCGACGTGTAGGTCGTGGCCGATGACCTCCAGCAGGGGTTGTGCCCAGTAGAGGTTGCCGACGGCCGCCCCGCCCGCAACGGCGAGCAAGATGGTCAACGCGCGGGTCATCACTGGCGCCACGGTCTCACCTTCCACGCGGCGACCAGGTCGACAACCGGGTCGGCCACGGCGGTGTCGGCAACCTCGTGCAGGGGGACAACTGGATGGCCCGGCACCACGACGTGTCCTCCTCGCTCAGGTGGTCGCGTCGGCGGCGGTGTATTGCTCGTCGCTGACGGGCTCGAGCCAGGTGGTGGCCTCTCCCTCGCCTGCCGCGTCGAGGATCGCGTAGTGGCACATCATCGTGTGCGGGGTGGCGCCGTGCCAGTGCTCCTCACCGGCAGGCGTCCAGACGGCGTCGCCTGCGCGCAGGCGGATGACGGTGCCGTCGCGGGTGACGACCAGGCCCAGCCCGTCGGTGCATCTCAGCAGTTGCCCGTTGGCGTGTGAGTGCCAGTTGGTGCGGGCGCCGGGGGTGAAGCGCACCAGGCCGACAACGAGTTGGGACGCGCCGTCTCCACTGAAGACCGGGTCCAGATAGACATCGCCGGTGAAGTTCTCGGCTGGGGTCTTGACGGTGGTCGGGGCCGGGCAGAGTTCCATGGTGATGCTCCTCAGCAGTGATTCGGGGTGGATCCTCGGGCATGGTCGTGCTGTCAGGGGCGCAGGAGCGCTTTGACGGTGCGGCGCTCGTCCATGGCCCGGTATCCCTCTGCGGCCTGGTCGAGGGGCAGCGTCAGGTCGAACACCTGGCCGGGATCGATCTCCCTCGCCCAGATCAGGTCGACGAGCTCGGGCAGGAACCGGCGCACCGGGGCGGGTCCGCCGTGCAGGTGCACGTGGGAGTAGAACAGCTCCTCACCGGGCAGCTCGACCCCGTGCGCGACACCGACGTAGCCGACGTGCCCACCGGGACGGGTAGCGCGGATGGCCTGCAACATCGACTCCTGCGTGCCGACCGCCTCGACCACCGAGTGCGCGCCCAGCCCTCCGGTCAGCTCCTTGATCTTCGCGACGCCCTCGTCGCCGCGTTCGGTGACGATGTCGGTCGCGCCGAACTGCAGCGCGAGCTTCTGGCGGGACGTGTGGCCGCTCATCGCGATGATCCGCTCGGCGCCCAGCTGCCGGGCAGCGAGCACGGCGAGCAGGCCTACGGCGCCGTCGCCGACCACCGCGACGGTCTTGCCCGGTTCGACCTGGGCGGCGACGGCGCCGAACCAACCGGTGCCCAGCACATCGGAGGCGGCCAACAGGCTGGGCACCAGGTCCTCGGGAGGGACCTCGGGCGTGGCCACCAACGTGCCGTCGGCGAGCGGGACGCGCAGGTACTCGGCCTGCGCGCCGCCGACGAACTCGCGATGCACGCACGACGTCTGGTAGCCGGCGCGACAGTTCGGGCAGGTGTTGTCGGAGGCGAAGAACGACCCGATGACGAACTGGCCGGGCGTGATTGTCGCGACGGCGCCGCCGACCTCCTCGACCACACCGACGTACTCGTGGCCCATCGGCGTGGGCTCGTTCACGGGGTTGATGCCGCGGTAGTCCCACAGGTCAGAGCCGCAGACGCAGGCGGCGGACACCCGGATCACCGCGTCGGTGGCGGCTTGGATGGTGGGCTCGGCGCGGTCCTCGACGCGCACGTCGCCGGGGGCATGAATGACGGTTCCACGCATGGTGGAGTGCTCCTTTTACGAAACGGGGCGACGGGTCAGGCGTCGCCGCGGAAGACCTTCTTGGCCACGCCCATGGCGGCCATCGCCTTGGGCCAGCCCGCGTAGAAGGCCAGGTGGGTGATGGCTTCGATCAGTTCGGCTTCGTCGGCGCCGTTCTGCTTGGCCAGGCCGAGGTGGTAGCCGAGTTGCTCGGTGTTTCCGCCGGTGACCAGACACGCGACGGTCACCAGGCTGCGTTCCTTAGGGGAAAGCTCGATGCGCTTCCAGACGTCGCCGAACAGCACGTCGTCGGTGTAGTCGACCAGCGCGGGGGCGAAGTCGCCGAACATGCGTTGCGCGCCGGTGGGCTCGGGATGGGTCATGGGGGTGTCCTGTCGTGTCGATGGGTTGTTGTGACGGTTGGTGCTGAAAGCCGTTAGCGGTGCCGGATGGCCACCGACGCGCCGAGGCTGCGCGGCAACAGGCTGACCAGTGCGGTGGTCGCGGCGAATGCGGCGGCGATCAACAGGCTGGTGCGCACACCGTTCATAAAAGTGTCCGGGTCGGCAAGCAGGCCGCCGAACACGGCGATGGCCAGTGCGCCACCGATCTGGCGGCTGGTGTTGAACAGGCCACTGGCGGTACCCGCGCGTCGGTCGGGGGCGTGGTCCAGCAGCACCGCCATGGTCGGCGGCATCACCAGCGGCCCGCCGAGTCCCACCAGGACCATCAACAGGCCCAGCAACCGTGGCGGCGCGGACACCGGCGTCAGCGCCAGAACGACCAGACCGGCGGCCATCGACGCCAGCCCGCTGATGATCAGGACCGGGCGGCCGAACCGCTCCGCCAACCGGGCCGTCAACGGCGTCAACGCCAGGCCCACCAGCATCATCGGCAGGAACACCACGCCGGTTCCCAACGCCGACAGTCCCCGGACCTGTTGCAAGTAGAGGCTGAACACGAACGGCAGCCCGAAATAGCCGACCATGAACGTGAACCCGATCAGCAGACTCACCACGAACGGGCGCGACCGGAACAGCTCCAACGGAAGCATCGGATGCGCGGACCTGGACTGCGCGACCACGAACACCGCCGCCGCAAGCGCCGCCACGGCAAAGGCCACCACGACCCGCGGATCACCGAACCCGACCGCCCCGGCCTCGATCGCACCGTAAATGAGGCCGCCCATGGCCATCACCGCAGTGACCTGGCCGATCCCGTCAAACGACGCCGCACGGCGCGGCGAGACCGACACGCGGGACAGCAACACCAGCGCCACCACCCCGACCGGAACGTTGATGAAGAACACCCAACGCCAGTCGTGGAGGTCGAGGACCCCGCCCAGCGTCGGACCGGCCGACGACGCCACCGCACCCCCCATCGCCCACACGGCCAGCGCACGGGCTCGCGGCCTCGGATCCGGATAGGCCTCGCGGAGCAGGGCCATCGAGGACGGCATCATCACCGCCGCCGCGCAGCCCTGGACCAGCCGTGCCGCCACCAGCGCGCCGATGCCGGGGGCCAGCCCGCAGGCCACCGAGGCGAGAACGAACCCCACCATCGCCAGTCCGAACGCCCGCCGCGCGCCGATGCGGTCGGTGAGCGAGCCCGCCGACAACAAGAGGGCGGCGAACATCAAGGTGTAGCCGTCGACCACCCATTGCAGGCCGGTCACACCGCCGCCGAGATCCCGCTGCATCGACGGCAGGACCACGTTCACGATGACGGCGTCGAGAGTGATGACGAAGAAGCCGAGCAGCGCGGCTGCCAGCGCAAACGTCGAACGCGCGGGCTCCGTGACGACGGGGTGCGTGTCGGGTGCCGTGCTCGGGAGGGACATGGCATCGAGACAACTCCCCCGCAGCCGCGCGCGGGAGGGCGGACCTATAGGGGGTGCCAACGCAACCCCCCTCATCACCGACTAGCGAAGTAGCGTCGATGCCGTGGACAACAGGACCGAGATCCGCGAGTTCCTCGCCAGCAGGCGCGCCAAGGTGACGCCGGAGCAGGTCGGGCTACCCGCAGGCGGTGGCAAGCGCCGCGTTCCCGGCCTGCGCCGTGAAGAGGTCGCGGTGCTCGCGGGGGTGAGCACCGACTGGTACATCAGACTGGAGAAGGGCCACATCAACGGCGTCTCTGCCGAGGTCCTCGACGCCGTGGCGCCGGGCCCTGCGGCTCGACGAGGCCGAACGGGACCCACCTGTTCAACCTCGCCCGAGCCGCCCGACCCACCCGCACACCACGCCGCCGCACACAGCAGGCGATCCGGCCCAGCATCCAGCGCCTGCTCGACTCGATGCTCACCACGCCGGCGTTCGTCCGCAACGGCCGCCTGGACGTGCTCGCGATCAACCCGCTCGGCCAAGCGCTCTACTCACCCGCTTTCGAGGACCCGACCCGGCCGGTGAACCTGGCCCGGTTCAACTTCCTCGACCATCGATCCGAGGCGTTCTACCCCGACTGGGAGCACACCTCCGACACGACCGTCGCGCTGCTGCGCACCGAGGCAGGCCGCGACCCGCACAACAAAGACCTCACCGACCTCGTCGGCGAGCTCGCCACCCGCAGCGACGCCTTCCGCACCCGCTGGGCCGCCCACGACGTGCGCCTGCACCGCACCGGCACCAAACACTTCCACCATCCCGTCGTCGGCCGCCTCGACCTCGACTTCGACGCCATGGAACTGCCCGCCGACACCGGCCTCACCCTCACCGCCTACAGCGCCGAACCCGGTACCCCGTCAGCCGACGCTTTGTCGCTGCTCGCCAGCTGGGCGATCACGACCGAAGTTGGGCGCCTTCCGACCTCCGAACGCCCCCGGAACACTTAGGACGAACCCGGAACGTCCCCCACGGCTGGCACAAGTGCGGTCGTCGCGGAGTTCTCGGAGGACATTGAGCCTGTGGGGTTCCAGAATGTTGCACATGCCGCTGACCAGCGGCGATCGGCGATCTCCAGCGGCCGTGCATGATCTCTGCCGTGTCGCTGCGCTTGTTGTATTGGATCTTCCCGCAGGCCCCGGACTGCTCCTGCTGCTGGGTCGGACGTCCGCAACTAAGCGCCACCTCGAGCAGTGCTGCGCGAGTTCACCCACCACTACAACGCGCACAGCCCCAACCGATCGCTGCATCAGCGCCCTCCCGCAGACGCCACTCCCCGGCTCGCCGCAGCAACCGTCCGGGGCTGCACGAGAGCCGTCGGCCGACGCACCACCCCCTCCGCAAAGGTCAGTGGTGGTCGCCGGACCGTGCTGCGCTGCACCGACCCCAGCACGGTTCTGGAACCCGACAGGGCGGACTCGGCCGCTGCGACGAGACCGGCTCGGCGGCCTCATCCACGAGTACGTGCAGGTCGCATGACGTGACAGGATTCTCGACACCCACAGGCACTTACCCGACACCCCGACATCCCGAGGAACGATCTGCCCGTCACAGAGAGAGCCGGCGCTGAAACGTCATGGACGACGCAAGGCTCACGCGGCCCTGGCACGAGCTCAACTCGTCGGCTGGCTCAGGCGCTGGTCGCTACCTGTCCCCGGGCCGGTTTGCCCAGGTCGTACAGATGGGTCTTGTAGGTCTCGCGCATGGTCGCGACCGCGATGACCGCGATGACCGCGGTTGCGCTGGTGAAGGCTGCGACCGGGCCCCAGTTGTCGAGCTTCGGCCCGGCCAGCGCGGCCGCGATCGAGGGGGCGAACCCGCCCAAGGCGAAGCCGAACTGGGTTCCGACGGCCACCCCCGACATCCGAACTTTGGTGTCGAACTGCTCGTTCCACAGCGCGAAAGCCGCTCCGGCGTATCCGCTGTAGAGGATCGAGACCATCAAGATGCCGAACAGGAAGACCAGCCCGAGATTGCGTTGGCTGACCGCCCAGAGGAAGGGCCAGATCATCACCGCGGTGCCCAGCATGCCGATCATATAGACCGGTTTGCGGCCGAAACGGTCCGCCAGGTACCCGGCCCCGGGGATCGCGAACAGCGCGATGGCGTTCACCGTGATCGCCAGCCAGAGGAACGCCGAACGGGACATGCCCATGGTGTTGACGCCGTAGGCCAACGCGAACTGGCCGAAGATGGTGCTGTTGACCGAGGCGAGGGCCGCGAACAGGACCTTCAGTACGTCGGGCGTGTAGGTGCGGAACAACACCTTGAGCGGCGCCTTGGGGATGCTGTGGTGCTCCTGTTCCTCCTCGAACGCCGGGCTCTCCCCCAGGCTGCGCCGGATCCACCAACCGACCGCCATCACCACGGCGCTGAGCAGGAACGGGATCCGCCAACCCCAGGACAGCAACGCGTCCTCCGGTAATACGGCGATGGGCAGGAACGCCGCCGCGGCCAGGATGTTCCCGCCCTGTGTGCCGGCCAGGGTGAAGCTGGTGAAGTAGGCGCGACGGTTGGGCGGCGCGTGCTCCAATGTCGTGGAGCTCGCGCTGGACTGTTCGCCGGACACCGCAAGGCCCTGGCACAGGCGCAGGATCAGCAGCAGGATCGGCGCGGCGAACCCGATCGCGCCGTAGGTCGGTAGCACGCCGATGAGGAAGGTCGCCGTGCCCATCCCGAACAAGGTGATGACGAGGACCTTCTTGCGGCCGATCGTGTCGCCCAGATGACCGAAGATGAAAGAACCAACCGGTCGGGCCACATAGGCCACGCCGAATGTCGCCAGGGAGGCGATCGTGGCGGCCGCCGGGTTGCCCGTCGGGAAGAAGATCTTCGGGAAGACCAGCGCCGCGGCTGTCCCGTAAATGAAGAAGTCGTAGTACTCCAGGGCACTACCGATCCACGACGAGATCGCCGCTTTACGCGGCGTCCTCGGCACCTGGGGTTCGTGCGTTCCTGCCGAGCCGACGTCGGTGTCGTCCACAGTTCCTCCATCCGGAGTCGGAGACCTGCACCACTTGGGCTTCCTGCGAGCCTGACCCCGACCGGGGAAGTGGATCATGAATTAGCTTGCTGGGGCCGAGGTCGAGCTGCCCGCCGTTTCCGAGGTAGAAGCCTGTGGGTCCAGGGGCCGACGAGCAGGGGCGGCACGCGAGAGCCGTGGCGTTCGGGACGTTGCTCATCAGTCGTTGCGGATCTTGTGCACGATCGCGTCGAGCGCCATCGAGTAACCGCGCCACCCGGCACCTGCCACATACACCGTCGCCGTGCCCGCGAAGATGTCGATGCGCTCCTTGGCATCGATGGCGTGCCACTGCGAGATATGGATCACCGCATAGGGCAGGCCCGTGTCGCGGATCGCGTCGAGAAGCGGGTAGGCAACCGAACTGAAGCCAGCCGGATTGATGACGATGCCATCCCATTCGTCCTGGTAGTCGTGGACGAACTCGATCAGCGTGGGCTCGCTGTTGGACTGCAGATGCGCGACACCCACACCGAGCGCCGCCGCGGTCTTGTCCAGATCGGCTGTGATGTCGGCCAGGGTGGCGTGTCCGTACTTCGCGGGGTTTCGCTTACCCAGCCGATTGAGGTTCGATCCGTGCAGTACAGCGATCTTCATGACGCTTCCCTATGACGGTTCGGAGTGAGCGATGAGACGCGGCGAGACCGCAGGCGAACAGCTGCTCACCTGCGGAGCGATGCCCTCGCGGCGTGTCTCCGCAGCTCCGCGACATGACGCCGAGGCGCCCGCCTGCCCTCGGGTGCCCATCCGCGGACCGACCTTGACCAGCTCGAACGCCGAGAAATATATTTCAAGTATATGGACGCGTCAAGAGGATCCTTGATGACCAGTAACGCAACGAAATCGACCGTGGCGTACCGCCGAGCACGGCGGGACATCGTCACAGGCGCCATCGCTCCCAACGAGGCCATCGACGAGAGCACCCTCGGCGCTCGCTACGGACTGGGCCGGACGCCGATCCGCGAGGCGCTCAAGCAGTTGCGCAACGATCAGCTGATCGTCTGGCCGGACCGGCGCTCCCCGTACGTGGCCGAGATCGGCGTCTCCCAAGCGAAGGCGCTCTACGAGGCCCGGTCGATCTTCGAGACGCAGATCGCGGTGCTCGCCACCGAGCGCATCACCGACGAAGCGATCACACGGCTGGACCGACTGGTCGCGGAGGAGGCCGATCTCGTCGAACGGGGACAGGCCTACGAGGCGGTCGAAGTGGACCTCTTATTCCATCGAGGGGTGGCCGAGGCGACCGGCAACCCCTTCCTCGTCGATGCCTCGACGAGGATCAACGTCTCGGCTCTACGGATCTGGCACAAGATGATCGTCACCGAGGAGATGGTCGCGAAAGAGCACGCCGACATCGTCGACGCCCTACGACGCCATGACCCTGACCTGGCGGTCGCCGCGGTCGATCGGCACATCAGAAACGCCTACCGTCGCTACATCCATATGACCTCCCGGCTGGACGCACCCCAGCCGGGTGACCGCGTCGCAGGCTGAGCTGCCCGTCCGCATGCCGCTTGTACGCACCGGGAAGGGGCGTCTGCGGTGAGCACGAGCGGATGGGACGTCGGGGAGCTGTCTCGATCGCCCGGACCACACCGGCGTGGCGTCGCGAAGTTGGCGGCAGTGTTCTTCGGCGGCCCCGACCGAATCCTGTAGACCTCCATCAAACCTGGCAAGCCCGTCTCCGTTGACTAGATGTACTGACCGGACACGTTGCTGATCGGCCTCGGCCACCCCGTGGCCGCCTCGACCGTCTGGAAGATCTTGAAGAGCGCGGGACTCGATCCCGCGCCCCGACGGTCCGGCCCGACCTGGCGCCAGTTCCTGTCCGCGCAGGCCCACGCGATCCTCGCGGTCGATTTCGCCCACGTCGACACCGTGTTCCTGCGCCGCCTCTACGTCCTCCTCGTGATCGAGCACGACCGCCGCCGCGTGCACCTCGCCGGGATCACCGCCCACCCGACCGGCGACTGGGTCACCCAGCAGGCCCGCAACCTGTTGATGGATCTCGGCGATCGCGCCGACCGGTTCCGGTTCCTGATCCGCGACCGGGACAGCAAGTTCACCGCCGCGTTCGACGCCGTCTTCGCCGGCGCCGACATCCGGATCATCCGCACCCCGGTCCGGGCACCGCGGGCGAACGCGATCGCCGAACGCTTCATCGGCACGCTGCGCCGGGAATGCCTCGACCACCTCCTGATCACCGGACCACGCCACCTCGACATCGTGCTGCGCGAGTACGTCCAGCACTTCAACACCCACCGACCTCACCGATCACTGGATCAGCACCCGCCCGCAGCCAGCACCCCGCCACGTTCCGGAGCGGCCATCCGCGCGCTCCGACGAGACCGGCTCGGCGGCCTCATACACGAATACGTGCAGGTCGCATGACGTGACGGGTTCTCGGCACCCACAGGTTCTTCACGGCCCAGGATCGGCGCTCGGACGAGGCATCAAGCCCGACCCCGCCGCAGTTCCGAGGAGGCGCGATGACGTTCACCGCGGCCAGGGGCGAGGCGGCCGAGGGCATCGTTGCGTCATGTAGTCGGCTCGCTTGCGGTCGCGTCACTCGAGTGGTGACCGGCGCTACGGGCAAACGCGCCGATCTCGTGCCGCAACCCGACGGACGGGCCGCCGACCAGCTCCCACGCCGAGGCGATTCCGATCAGGAAGCACACGATGACCAGGATCGCAATCGTTTGCACCGAGTCCGCGTCTTCAGGATTGGCAATGACCTCGGCTCCCGCGATCAGTTGAATGATGGAGGTGGCCAGGAGCGCAGCCAGGAACACCATATCGGGAAGGTCGTGCCATCGGGGGCGGCGGACGCGGATGATGGAGAGCACCGACCCGATGATGAACAGAAGGCCGAGGATCGCTACCACCAGCGCAGCGGGCCCGACCTTCTTCTCGGGAACCAAGGCGAACAGCGAGACCGTCAACGCATTGGTGAATGCGGCCAGCGCGGCTGAGGCCCGCACGCGATGGATCTGGGTGTCGCCGCGTTCTGCCAGCCGCGCTTGAGACACCGATATGACAACGAACAGCAGCCCGATAAGCGCGCCTGCCACTCCGCCACTACCGAGGAAAAAGTCGTGAAGGTTTTCTGGCGTCATGCCCCCACTGTCCTCGTGCAGAGCAACGGCCACCCGGGACGCGGGCCCAGCGCACCCGGCTACGGCGGCGCCACCCCATCACGTCGAGGTGGGACGGTGCCGCCGCGCTGCCGATGGCACCCCGCGGCCTCTGACAGGTCAACTGCAACCAACCCGAGCAGGTTTGTGGCCGCTGCCTCCATCGAAAATGGCGTATGGTCAGCGCTATCGGGAGCATCTCGCGCGCGGGTAGTCAAGCCCGCGTCGTCCCGGGTAACACCCAGGCCGGTTGGGCCCCAATAGCTGCGATAGGAATGCCCATGATAGGCAATCGAACACACGCAGTCGGCATGCCGTGATCACCTTTCTCGGCGTGATCATATTCGCGACGATCATCATCATCGGCGTCTTCGCCGGGAACAACGGTCCGAGCATGTTTGCGACTTACCGATCGACGCGGACCAAGACGACCGAGCCTCGCGGCGACCGGAAGTAGGAAGCGCTGATTGGGCCGAGGGCACGTTGCTCAGCCCAATCAGCCGAAGGAAGTTCTAGAAGTCCATGCCGCCCATGTCGGGTCCGGCGCCTGCCGAGTTCCTCTCCGGCTTGTCGACGATGACGACCGCGGTGGTGAGGAACAGGGCCGCGATCGAGGCCGCGTTCTGCAGCGCCGAGCGGGTGACCTTGGCCGGGTCGATGATGCCGGCGGCGATCAGGTCGACGTATTCACCGGTGGAGGCGTTGAGCCCCCAGCCGGCCTCCAGGCCGCGCACCTTCTCCGCGACGACACCGCCCTCGAGGCCCGCGTTGATCGCGATCTGCTTGAGCGGAGCCTCCAGCGCGACCCGGACGATGTTGGCGCCGGTCGCCTCGTCACCGTCGAGGCCGAGGCCCTCGAACAGGCCCGCACCGGCCTGGATGAGCGCCACGCCGCCACCGGCGACGATGCCCTCCTCGACGGCCGCCTTCGCGTTGCGCACGGCGTCCTCGATGCGGTGCTTGCGCTCCTTGAGCTCCACCTCGGTGGCCGCCCCCGCCTTGATCACCGCAACACCGCCGGCCAGCTTGGCCAGGCGCTCCTGCAGCTTCTCGCGGTCGTAGTCGGAGTCGGTCTTCTCGATCTCGTTGCGGATCTGGCTGACCCGGCCCGCGATCTGGTCGGCGTCGCCCGCACCGTCGACGATGGTGGTCTCGTCCTTGGTCACCACGACCTTGCGGGCCGGCCCAGCAGCGACAGGTCGGCGTTCTCCAGCTTGAGGCCGACCTTCTCCGAGATCACCTCGCCGCCGGTGAGGATCGCCATGTCGGCGAGCATGGCCTCGCGGCGGTCACCGAAGCCCGGCGCCTTGACCGCGACGGACTTGAAGGTGCCACGGATCTTGTTGACCACCAGGGTGGCCAGGGCCTCGCCCTCGACGTCCTCGGCGATGATCGCGAGCGGCTTGCCGGTCTGCATGACCTTCTCCAGCAGCGGGAGCAGGTCCTTCACCGTCGAGATCTTGGAGCTGACCAGGAGGATGTAGGGGTCCTCCAGCTCGGCCTCCATGCGCTCGGCGTCGGTGACGAAGTAGGGCGAGATGTAGCCCTTGTCGAACCGCATGCCCTCGGTGAGCTCCAGCTCCAGCCCGAAGGTCTGCGACTCCTCGACGGTGATGACGCCTTCCTTGCCGACCTTGTCCATCGCCTCGGCGATGAGCTCGCCGATCGTGGTGTCGGCCGCGGAGATCGAGGCGGTGGCCGCGATCTGCTCCTTGGTCTCGACCTCCTTGGCGGTCTTCAGCAGCTGCTGGGAGACGGCCTCGACGGCCTTCTCGATGCCGCGCTTGAGCGCCATCGGGTTCGCACCCGCGGCGACGTTGCGCAGGCCCTCGCGGACCAGCGCCTGGGCCAGCACGGTCGCGGTGGTGGTGCCGTCACCCGCGATGTCGTCGGTCTTCTTGGCAACTTCCTTGACCAGCTCGGCCCCGATCTTCTCCCACGGGTCCTCGAGCTCGATCTCCTTGGCGATCGACACACCATCGTTGGTGATGGTGGGCGCGCCCCACTTCTTCTCCAGGACGACGTTGCGGCCCGCGCGGGCCGAGCGTCACCTTGACGGCGTCGGCGAGGGTGTTCATGCCGCGCTCGAGCCCGCGGCGCGCCTCCTCGTCGAACGCGATCATCTTCGCCATGGCGGACGTCCTTTCCAGCAGCTCGTACAGGGAGTAGTCGGCGCCGGCGCCCGCGACGGACGGACCCCGACCGGAGCCCGGGTCCTCACCGGCACCGATCACTGCGGTTAGCACTCCCGTGCTTCGAGTGCTAACCACCACCCTACACCGAAGTTGCGTACACGCAGTTATGCGTGCGCGCATATTTCCGTAGGCTGCAGGGCATGAGCACCAGCGACAGCGGCGGCATGCGCGAGCGCAAGAAGCTCGCCACCAGGGAAGCCCTCAGCGCCGCCGCGCTGCGGCTGGCCCTCGAACACGGACCGCAGAACGTTCGGGTCGACGACATCGCCGAGGCCGCCGGGGTGTCCCCACGCACCTACAACAACTACTTCTCCAGCCGCGAGCAAGCGATCATGGTCGCGCTCGCCGCGGAACGGGGTGCGCGTGTCGCCGCGGCGCTGCGCGCAGCGCCCCGCCGACGAACCACTCGAGCACGCCGTTGTCGGCGCGCTCATCGAGCAGTACTCCGACGAGGGAGAACCCGACCGCGACACGCTCGCGCTGATCACCTCCGCACCCGCCCTGCAGGCGGAGTTCCTCGACACCATCGCCGCGATCGAGCGCCCCCTGGCCGAAGCGATCGCGGCCCGCACCGGCACCGACCGCCCAACGCGGGCTCGGGCCCGAGGTGCTCGCCGCCGCCGTATCCGCGGCGCCCGGGTCGCCGCCGAGCGCTGGCTACAACCCGAGCCGGACACCAGTTCTCGGTCATGCTGCACGACGCGCTCACCTGGATCGCCCCCGCCCTGCGCGGGCCGACCGCTGACCTCAGGCGCTGCAGCTCTGTGGACCAAGGTTAACGTGAGTCGAGGGGCGAACAGGTCGCCGAACGCGTCGGCGGTCATCCCGGCCAGCCGTCCGAGGCCGTCCGCACAACTGTGATCATCGAGAACAGGGCGGATTCAACTGGTCGTCGCAACACCTCGATCATGGAGGTGTGCGATGGGACGCGGCAGGAAGCAGTTGCCGGAGGCGCCGGTGGGTGCGCGGCGGCAGTGGGCGGCGGATCGGGCGTTGCGGCCGCCGATGCGTTCGCCGGGCCGGCCTGAGCCGTCTCGGGCGGTGCAGCGGGAGTTCTGGCGGCTGATCGCGTCGGGAGTGACGACGGTCGAGGCCGCGGAGGATGTCGGGGTGTCGTGGCCGGTCGGGGTCGCGCTGGTTTCGTCACGCTGGCGGGATGCGCCGATCAGCCTGGACGAGCCCACGGGCCGCTATCTGTCGTTCGCCGAGCGTGAGGAGATCGCGCTGCTGCGGGCCCAGGACATCGGGCGTGCGCGAGATCGCCCGCCGGATCGGCCGCGACCCGGGGACGGTTTCGCGCGAGCTGCGCCGCAACGCGGCGACCAGGAGCGGGAAGCAGGTATATCGGGCCGTGGTGGCGCAGTGGAAGGCGCAGCAGGCCGCGAAACGCCCGAAGACCGCGAAGCTCGCGGGCAACGACAGGTTGCGCGAGTACGTGCAGGAGCGGCTCGCCGGCAACGTCCGCCGGCCCGACGGCACGGTCGTCGCCGGGCCCGAGACGCCCGCGTGGAAGGGGCTGAACAAGCCGCATCGGCAGGACCGGCGGTGGGCGACGGCGTGGAGCCCGGAGCAGATCTCGCACCGGCTGAAGGTCGACTTCCCCGATGATGAGTCCATGCGCATCAGCCACGAGGCGATCTACCAGTCGCTGTTCATCGAGGGCCGTGGCGCGCTCAAGCGGGAGCTGGTCGCGTGTCTGCGCACCGGCCGGGCGTTGCGGGAGCCGCGGGCCCGGTCACGGAACAAGCCGCAGGGGCATGTCACCGCGGACGTCGTCCTCAGCGAACGCCCCGCCGAAGCCGCCGACCGTGCGGTTCCCGGGCACTGGGAGGGCGATCTGATCATCGGGACGGGCCGGTCCGCGATCGGCACGCTCGTCGAGCGCAGCAGCCGCTCGACGCTGCTGGTGCATCTGCCCCGGCTGGAGGGCTGGGGCGAGAAGCCGCCCGTGAAGAACGGGCCGTCGCTCGGCGGCTACGGCGCCGTCGCGATGAACGCCGCCCTGACGGCATCGATGACGAAGCTGCCCGAGCAACTGCGCAAGACCCTTACCTGGGACCGCGGGAAGGAACTCTCCGGCCACGCGCAGTTCGCGCTCGAGACCGGCACGAGGGTGTTCTTTCGATCCCGCACTCGCCATGGCAGCGGCCGACGAACGAGAACACGAACGGGCTGCTGCGCCAGTACTCTCCAGAAGGGCACCGACCTGTCCAGATGGTCCGCCGAGGCCTTCGCCGAGCAGCTACGCTTCTTCAACAGCCCGGTGTTGCAACGACTGGTTGAACTCGCCCAATTCCAGTCCCATGCCTACCAGCGCGCCCTGCGTGATGCCGGGCTGCGCGGCTCCACGGGCCAGCCCCCCGGGCTGGGCTTGGCTACTACCGGAACGGCCGCATGCTCATCGTCTCCATCCGCGACCGGCGCCTGCTCCGCCGCGAACACTCCGGCGATTGCCCCCGCAGCCCCGGGGCCACCAACGAATCGGGTGTCGCGGTGAAGGCTCGCGCTCGACTACATGATCGGACCGCATCACAGTTGTGGACGGTGCGCTCGTTTGTGGACGGTGCGCTCGTTCAGGAGAAGGGTGTGTCGGGCCGGTCGAGGCGTCGCCCGTCGAGCACGATGTCGACCTTCTCGTTGTAGAACGCGACCAGGCCCGCGATGGGGAGCATCTCCTTCGTGGTGAGCGCGTAGGTCCAGGCGATATCCGGATAGGTCGTGGCGCCTAGTTGGGCGCTCCAGTAGCCGCTGGTCGTGCCCTTGTAGGGGCAGACGGTGACGGTGTCGGTGGCCGTGAGGTGGGCGAAGTCCACCTCGGTGCGGTTGACGTAGTAGCGCGTCGGCAGCCCCGTCTCGAAGACGAGCACCGGCGAGGTCGACTCCGCGAGCACCACGCCGTCGAGCTCGACGCGTACAGCCCGCGTGGATCGCAGCGCATCGACGCGGATGTAGGGATCGCGGGGATGCAGAAAGACCTGCTCGTCC
Source organism: uncultured Actinomycetota bacterium (assembly GCA_963799945.1). Lineage (GTDB taxonomy): Bacteria > Actinomycetota > Actinomycetes > Mycobacteriales > Pseudonocardiaceae > Pseudonocardia. The sequence continues at coordinate 246,497 of CAWCZG010000011.1, read as the reverse complement.
TCCTCATACCAGGCGTCGGCCGCCGCCCACTCGATGCGGGCGTACCCGGCCAGCCCGAGTCGGGCGTCATCGCCGTAGACGTGCAGCGCTGCCGGACGCACCTGCTCGCCCACTCGAAGGCCGTAGCGACACGCGGTGCCGCGGTGGAGTCTGCGTTCGTGCTGCTCGTCGACGAGCACGTCGGGGTCGATGTCAGCGACGGGGATGTAGTAGTGCGGGTACCGGGCCGACTCCCAGACGTAAAGCGCAGCGGTGGTGTCGAGCACGACGTGGCCGCCGATGACGGCGCGGATCCGGCGAGGCACGGCCGCCGTCATGTCGACCTGCGGCAGAAACGGTGGATAGTCGTTCACGGTCGGACTCCTTCAGATCACCACAGCGCCCCTCTACATATTGTTCGCGGCCGAGGTCGGCGACCGCTACATGCCCGTCCTGGGCGTCACCGCACACCTCGGCGGCTGTAGCTAGCCGGACCGGCGCGAGGGACAAACCCACGTCCTTGCTGAGACAAAGCAGCCCAGCGTGGAGGTCGGTCAGGTGCACAGCTCGGGGTCCAACTCGTTGATCTTCACCAGGAGATCGTCCGGGCTGGCGGCTTCAGGCGGTCGCCCTGGCGGTGATCGCTGCGAGGGCCACATGGGCGTTGTGCGGGCAGCGCTCACGTGGCCCTGGTCGCGATCCACGCAGTCCTGAACGGACAGGTGCGCCGACCGGCGGCAGCCCGTCCAACTGGTGGGCCCGCTCTGCGGTGGACCAGGTCTCAGGTCAACTCGTCGGAGCGGCCGGCTTCGATGCGGGACCACTGGGCGATGGGGCGTCCGTCCGACCGCCAGACCTCGGGGTTCCTGGCGTCACCCCAGGGTTGGGGCCAGCCGTCGGGAGAGTCCTCCCACGTCTCCTGACGTCCGTGGACGGTCATGTCCAGTAGCCCGTGGGTGGGGGCCATGATCTCGACGCCGCGACCGCCGGTGTAGTACGTCTCGAACACCCGCTCGCCGTCGCGTACGTAGCAGACGAGGTGGTGGCGCTGCCAGTCCCGACCCTCCAGCAGTTCCGCAGCTGACTTCTCCACCGAATACCACGGCATGTCCAGGCCCATGAAGTCCCGGTAGCGAACGCTCGCCTCGTACGGTCCCTTGCAGAGCGTGGCGTACGTCGCGTCGCGGGAATGGATGTAGGACAGTTCACGGACCTGGCTGTTGAAGAACGTGCAGCCCTCGCACTGCTCCGCGGCGGGTCGGCCGGGCCACCAGGCGTGGAAGTACGCGATGAGCTGACGGCGGCCCTCGAAGACGTCAAGGACCGTCACCGGTCCATCTGGACCGATGACCTCGATGGTGGCGTCGACCTCCACCATCGGCAGCCGCCGCCGGGCCGCGGCGATGGCGTCCCCTTCGCGGGTGTGCGCCTTCTCCCGGGTGAACAGCGCGTCCCGCGCGTCCTGCCAAGTCTTCCTGTCGACCACGGGCGGGAGAGCCGGGCCGGATGTCTGGCCGTACATGAGTCGCCTCCATGCGTCGGTTGAACCACATCGACCGGAGCCGGTGGGACCAGGCAGGCGCCTGCACCGGACCAATCGCAACTGGTTGATTGCAGTAAATTATCGCAACCATTAAGTTGCGTCAAGGTCGCGCGGCTCCCGCCGTACCCGGCTGGATGGCTGGGCGCAGGCTGGGCAGCGAGGTCGACCTGGTGTCGGGTTCAACTGCGGCGAGTACGGGCTATTCGCTTGAACGAGAACCTGTCCGCAGTGAACGTCACCGCCGTCATGGCGGCGCAGAACGTGTCGGACGCCGGCCGTCCGCACGCTGGCCACCGTCACCGGGCCTCGTTCGCCCGTATGCAGTTCACGCCCGACCTCGTGCCGTCGACATCGTCGGCAGCCGGATCCGACGGCCGTGTTGGTCGTTCGGGTCGTCGCGGACCAAGATCGCCAGGCCGTCGTCGCTGACCAACTCCAGCCGAAACCCAGCAGCGCCAGGCCTCGAGGAGTGACCGACACCGACTTTGCTGCGCACCGTGGCCCCCGCCTCAGTGGCGGCATGTCTCGCGATGTGAGCTCCGGGTGTTTGAGTACAAAGCCCCCGCCGCGCCCTCGCTGCGCCTCGCAACGTTGCCGTGACCGACCCGGCGGGCGACGGTGGTGGCGTGTCCTCGTCGTGGCGCTGCAGGTTGTCGTGGCCAATTCATCAGCGCAGCGGCAGCTGATGCGTGAGACGCTAAGCGACCTTCTGCAGGGCGTGGTTGCTGCCTACCGAGCGAATGGTTCGAGCTCGACGCGAAGACGCTCGATCGCGGCCTCGGGTACGCGTCTCGTGACGACGGCCCCGCTCATGCCGTCTCGATCCACTTGCGCAGGCGACCGAGACCGTCGCGAATGTCTGCTACCTCGATGCCCGAGTAGGCGAGCCGGATGTACTGAGCCCTTTCCAACCTGGTGAGCGGGCTCTGCGGCGGTGCGGCGTGGTGTCACCGGAATGAGTGAAGCTCCTGGTAGACGGGCGATTGCCTAGATCAATCCGCCTGACCAGGAGCTTCGGGTGCCTTCCTACCGCGCTGGATTCACCATGTCCAACCACGCCCTCATCACCCTCACCGACGCACTGAGACAGCGCCGCAGCCAACTCGGAACCCGATGGCGGCGCCTGAGCGTCGGCCGTCAGGCCCTGCTCGTGCTGGCGCACCTGCGCAAGGGCGAGACCTACGCCGACCTCGCCACCGGGTTCGGCATCGGCACGACCACCGCGTTCCGCTACATCCGCGAAGCACTCGAGGTCCTCGCCGCACTCGCCCCGTCTCTGCAGGACGCGGTAGCCGTCGCCACCAGGAAGGCGTTCGTGATCATCGACGGGACCCTGCTGCGGATCGACCGGGTCGGCATGAGATCGGGCCGCGATCGCCCGTACTTCTCCGGCAAACACAAAGCCCACGGCGTGAACGTGCAGGTCCTCGCCGACCCCACCGGCCGGCTGATCTGGGCCTCACCCGCGCTTCCCGGCGCCCGTCACGACATGGGCGCGGCCCGCGAACACGGCATCCTCGACGCCCTCACCGACGCCAAAGTGCGGGTGATCGCCGACAACGGCTACCGCGGCTCCGGGTTCGCCGTTCCCCACCGCCGCCGCCCCGCCGACCCAGAGACCGGCAGCGTCGCCGGCTCTCCAGCAATCAGAAAGCGGTCAACTCCGCCCACGCCCGTCAACGCGGACCTGGCGAGCGGGCCAACGCGCAGCTCAAGAGCTGGAAGATCCTCCGCAAGACGCCACGCGAACCCAACAATAACTCGCGCTTTTCGCCGAAACGGCGCTACCGAGTTCACGTTGCCATAAGAAGTGTTACCGGATCGGCCGCAGTCTGTCGCTCCGCGAGAGCGGCGGAGCTCCCTCGACCTCGACCCCTTGACCTCAGGTCAAATGCGCTCCGCATTTGACTACTCGTCAAAGGGTCAGGCTGAACGTACATTAGAATGTTGGCGTTTTAGCAGCTCAGGGCACTGAGCGACGATCATGCATGATCGCCTGACTCTATGACTGCCAGTCAGGCCCGGCAAGCGCGCTGACCTTGGCAAACAGACTCCGTGCAGGTGGCGGCAATGCAGTTGAACGCAGTTCGGGCCCGTTCGTGTTGGTTGAGGTCAGACGCGTGCTCCACTTTTGCTCCAGGAGAATTGGTCAAAGAGATCAACTCGCGAGCGTTGACTCGGCGTCAAGTGCTCACCTCCGTCGTCGCCGACGTTCGTCTGGTCTCGGTCTGTGGCTCGATGGCGAATACTCCGCTCGCCGCGAGCACGAGGCGGCCGGTCACGGTGAACTCACTGACCGCGAACGACAGCCGCCGTCCGGTTCGGCGAACGGTGGCGTGCCCTTCGACCCAGTCCCCGGCTCGTGCGCTGCTGGTGAAGTCTGTGGTCAACGAGACGGTGATCAGCCGCGCGTCCGGGCCAAGCACGCGTTGCGCGGCGTGTCCCATGATCGTGTCGGCCACGCCGACGAGCAGTCCGGCGTGCAGGAACCCGCGAGCGTTGGTGTGTCTTTCATCGATGCGCAGTCCGACCCAGGACGGGTCCTCCGCAGTTTCGTAGACCGGGCCGATCAGCTCCAGATAGCGGCTGGACCGGTGGTAGGGAACGAACCCGTTCGGCGCGCTCATCGCGCTCCCTTGCGGACGCTCGGTCCGTCCACCGCTCGCCAGGCGGCAGCGGAAAGCTCCGCGGCCGCGGCGCTGGGCGTGATCCGGCCGCGTCCGCGCAACCAGTATCTGGCCAGTTCCATCGACGGGCCGAACCACAGCGCGTGCACCACCTCGAACGACCGCCCGCGTAGCAGATCCTGATCGACCAGCCACGCCGTGACGTCCTGGACGTAGCGTCGGTTGTACGATCCAAACACCGGTTCGGCGGCGAGCAGCACCTCGTCGGGCGCGTCAGCGAACACGAACCGCGCCATCTCAACATTACTGTTGACCCATCCCAGCAGCGCGCGAACTCCGGCACGAACCCCATCGGCCCCGGTGGTGGCGCCGAGTGCGGTGAGCACCGCCTGCTGGCATTCCTGCATTCCTTCGGTCAGGACACCGGCCGCGAGATCGGCCTTGCGGGGGAAGAAGTGGAACAGGCTGCCGTTGGACACCGCGGCGCGCTGTCGGATCTGGGTCATCGAGGTGGCGGCGTAGCCGTTCGTGACGAATACCACCAGTGCTGCCGCGCGGATCCGGTCAGCCGTCCCCTGCATGGGTCGCCACTCTAGAGCAGCGACCCAGATCTGTCGATCACCGCTTGCTAGGGCGAGGGCCGCTGTCCGCGCGCTCGGCGTACCAAGCCGGCAGTTCGGGCCGGTGACGGCGCCTGCGGAGGCCGCGCCGCCGACGGTCGCACGTTCGGGCCGTGGGGGTCACGACGCCCCGGGCAACATGGTCGGGGCGCAGAGGGGGGCCGCTGCGGTGGTGGCGCTCGGACGGAGCGTTTTGCTCCGCCGCCGACCATCGGCTCGTCCTCGCCGGAAGCAGCCACGGCGCGGTCTCAGCATGTTCGCGGCGGACCGCCTCAGCGCCACCCGAGGCGGCCAAGCCAGCATGATCGGCAGCCGTGCCTTCCGACTCGTCTACCAGCGCTGCCGAAGAGTTCACCGGCAAGGGTAGCCGTCGAGCTAACCGGCGGACGGACACCTCCTTGGCGGCACACCATTACGTGCTGGGCCTACAGCGTCCTATAGGTGACGTTCTTGAAAGCGAAAATAGCCGATCCCTGGACCGGGGTTCACGGTCACAAGGACCCCAAAGGGGTCGTCCGGTCGAACCACAACGTCAACCAGGTTGTCACGGAAGCCTGTCACCGGGATCGTGTTTGGCGCGGCGGCGGACGAACGCACACGCCGACCCCTTGACTACGACGGACTGGATCATCGACATGGAGCCGGGCCCCGAGACGGCCCGACGCGAACCGCGCCGAACAGCCACCAACCATCGCCGACCTGCCCAGAAGTCTGGAGCGGATCGTGACCCCATTTCGTCGGCCGCATCGCCGCGCTCCAGATTCGCTCCAGAATTGCGCATGCGGGCGCGCTCGGTGATCCAATACAAGATCAATTAGTGGATCGCCAAGAGATCATCTAACTGATGCATTTTCCCTGGTCAGGACGCAAATCGGGCGGCGTCCTCGGTGAGGAACACCGCCCGATCTCGCCGTCGGGACGACAGGATTTGAACCTGCGACCCCTTGACCCCCAGGGAAGTGGTGATTGGCCTGGGTCGCGGCCGACGCCTGCCAAACGTTGCCCCAACGGCCGTCAGGGTGGTCAGCGCGGTGTGACGGCCGATCCCTGACCGTTTGACCACCCCGCCGCGACACAGGCGGCAGGTGCGGTCGGGAAGTCAACCTGGTTCGAACGGTGCCCAGCGGCGTCCAACTACGTCGAACTGCCCACGATCACTGGAGCAGACCGTTGACCGTATTTCGTGGCCCCGGACGCCGTGCTCCAGTTTGCTCCAGTTGCGGTGCGCTCCCCGCGAATAGTCGATCTCTAGGAGATCCACTGCGCCTGACCCGAACAGGCCCTGAGCTGCGGAAATACTGCGCTTGACGCCGCCAACGCAAGAGTGGAGCTGAGGGGATTCGAACCCCTGACCCTTTGACTGCCAGTCAAATGCGCTACCAACTGCGCCACAGCCCCTTGCCCCGACGAAGTTACACGACCTGGTCCGGCGGATGACACCCGGGTCGGCGAGGCGACGACCCGGGGCCGAGCGTCCCGCGCGTCCAGCTAGGCCGAAGCGAGGATGTCGTTGAGCCAGTTGGTGTTGTTCAGGTTGACCTGGGTGCCGTTGGCGATCACCGTCGGCGTGCCGAACACCCCGTTGGTCTGGGCCGCCGGGTCGGCGACCGCCTTCTGGGTCTCGGCGGTGACGGCCGCGGCGTTCTTGGCGCCCTTGACGCAGCCCGCGAAGTCGCCCTTGGCGCCGAGTTGGGTGCCGAACTCCACGAGCTGGTCGTCGGTCAGGCCCGCGCTGCCCTCAGCGGGCTGGCTGGCGAACAGCTTCTGGTGGTAGGTCGGGTAGATGCCCGCAGGCACGGCGCACAGGGCGGCGTTGGCGGCGCGGGTCGAGTAGCCCGTCGGGTTCGTCCGCGAGTCGAGGATGGCGATCGTGTGGAAGTGGACGGTCAGCTTGCCGCCGTTCAGTGCGGTGACGATCTGGTTGCCGTACGCCTTCTCGAAGATCTCGCAGTTGGGGCAGAGGAAGTCCTCATAGACCTCGATCGTGGGCTTCCCCGTGCCCGCCGTGACGACCGCGCCTGCCGCCGTGGCGGTGTAGGTGGGCGCGACGGCGGCCCCGGTGCTCGCGTTGCGCAGGTACAGCACGACGCCGCCCGCCACCACCGCGAGCACCACCACGACCGCCACGATGATCAACGACGTGTTGTTGCGCTTCGGGGGCACCTGGATGCCTGCCGCGGCGAGCCGCTGGGCGGCCGCCTCCTGACGCCGCCTGCGCTCGTTGCGAGACGCTCCGCCCATGTCAGGTCCTTTCCGCGCTCAGCCGAGCGTCCACTGAAAGCAAAGTGCGAGGTCGGGCGATGAGCCACGCGGCCAACGCCAGGAAGCCGGCGTCGCGCACGATCTCCTGCAGGTAGGCCGTTGCGCCGGGCGCCACGGCGCCACCCCCGCCGAAGCATCCGCAGTCGATCGAGAGCCCCCGGGCCCACGCCTGGCCGACGCCCGCGAGGAACACCAACAGGAGCAGCGCCGACACGACGGCCACCAGCCGCGTCCCGATGCCGAGCACGAGCAGGAGCCCGAGGCCGATCTCGAGGAACGGCAGCACTGCGGCGACGACGTCCACCGCGCCCCGGGACAGCACGTCGTAGGCGCGGACGGCGACCACGGTCTGGTCCGGATCGACCGCCTTCAGGGTGCCGGAGACCAGCCAGACGGCTGCGAGACCGAGGCGCGCGACCGTGCCGACCAGATCGAGAAGGTGCGACCGGTTCACACGTTCAGAGTAGCGGCCACCCTCTCGGCCCCTCGGACTCACCGTCAGAAGAGCTCGCGGGCCGCTTCCTGTTCGAGGACGGCGTCGAGGTCAGCGAGCCGGTCCATGCTCGCGACGGCCCGCGCGGTGCGCCGGTTGCCCGCCAAGAGCTCGCGGTGGCGGTGCGTCCACGCCCAGTAGCCCGCCGTGAACGGGCAGGCGTCCTCACCGAGGCGTTTGCGCGGGTCGAACGGGCACTCGCGGCAGTGGTCGGACATCCGGTTGATGTAGGCCCCGCCCGCGCTGTAGGGCTTGGTCGCCATCATCCCGTGGTCGGCGTGCTGGCTCATGCCGATCACGTTGGGTGGCATGACCCACTCGAAGCCGTCGACGAACGCCTCCCGGAACCAGTCCGACAGCTCCGCGGGCTGATAACCGCGCTGCAGGGCGTGGTTGCCCAGCACCATCAGACGCTGGATGTGGTGGGTCCACCCCCGGTCGCGCACCCCCTCCAGCGCGGACCGCAGACAGCGGGCGGACACCGCGTCGGCGTCCAGCGTCCGCCACCAGTCCGGCAGCGGCGTTCGGGCCCGAAGGGCGTTGCGTCGGGAGTAGCCGCGTCCGAACCGCCAGTACAGCTGCCAGACGTACTCCCGCCACCCCAGCACCTGCCGGATGAACCCCTCCGCGCTCGCGATCGGAACCGAGCCGTCGCGGTGAGCGTCCTCCGCCGCGTGGATGACGTCCAGCGGGTGCAGCACACCGAGGTTGAGGGGCACGGAGAGCAGCGAGTGGGCCATCGCCCAGTCGGCCGTCAGCATCGCGTCCTCGTGCGGCCCGAAATGGGGAAGCCGATGCTCGACGAAGTGCCGCAGCGCCCGCTGCCCCTCGTCTGCGGTGACGGCGAACCAGCGCGGACCGTCGCGGCCGACCGTCGGCAGCTTCATCCGGTCGAGATCGGCGCGGACCTCCGCGTCGATCGCGTCCTCCGACGGCTGCCACGGGTCGGGCACGTCGAGGGTCTCCGCACCGCGTGGCGGGGGCTCGCGGTTGGCGTGATCGTGGTTCCACTTGCCGCCGAGCGGGTCGGGGCCGTCCATCAGAACGTCGAAGTGCCGCCGCTGGGCCCGGTAGAAGTCCTCCATGCGGAAGGTCTTGCGGTCGCCCGCCCACTCGTCGAAGTCCGCTCGGGAGAGGGCGAACGTCGGCGTCGGGAGGATGTCGGCGACGAGCCCCTCGGAGCACAGGCGCTTGACCAGGTCGGCCGCGGCGTGCGAGGTCGGCTCGTGCACGAGCACCGGACGGCCCACCTGCTCCAGCGCCTCGCGGTAGGTGCCGGCGCGGACGTAGTGGGCCCGGTCCCCCAACTCGGCGGCGACGTGGCGCATGCCAGAGAGGACGAGATGCAGCTTCTGCCGGTGGAAGCTCTTGCGACCCAGCGCCCGCGCCGACTCGACGAGCACGACCTCCCGGTTCCGGTGCTCCGCGGTGCTGTGAACGTGCGGGCCGAGCTGGTCGCCGAAGATCCACAGGGGTGCGTCGGACATCGGGTCAGTGTGCTGTTCGTCGGCGGGTCGCGCGCGGCGAGCCGGGTTACCCTCGCGCCATGACCGAGCAGGCGCATGACGACGTCGCTCACCACCACGCTGACGTCTCGGGCGGATGGCTGCGGGCGGGCGTCTTCGGCGCGATGGACGGCCTGGTCACCAACATCGCCCTGGTCGCGGGCGTCGGCGGCGGGGGCGCGGGCCGCACGACGATCATCCTGACCGGCATGGCGGGGCTCGTCGCGGGAGCGTTCTCGATGGCGCTGGGCGAGTTCGCGTCGATCGGCACCCAGAACGACGCGGTGGCCCACGAGGTCAGCGTCGAGCGCGCCGAGATCGCCCGCTACCCCGACGGAGAGATGGCCGAGCTCGCCGACATCTACGAGCGGATGGGCCTGTCCCGGCCGACCGCCGAAGCCGTCGCGCGGGAGGTGCACGCCGACCCCGAGCGAGCCGTCAAGGTGCACATCACGCAGGAGCTCGGCATCGACCCGGACGACCAGCCCTCGCCCTGGACAGCGGCGATCAGCTCGTTCGTCGCGTTCGCGGTCGGCGGGATCCTGCCGCTGATCTCGTTCCTGCTCGGGTCGTCGTCGTTGGTCCTGGGCCTGGTCATCGGCGCGGTCGGGCTGTTCGTGGCGGGCGCGATCACGTCCCGGTTCACCACGCGGGTGTGGTGGCTGGCCGGCCTGCGACAGCTGATGTTCGGCGCCATCGCGGCGGGCGCGACGTACCTGGTCGGCATGGCGATCGGCGTCAGTGCGGCGGGCTAGGAGGGTCATCTGCCACTGTGGTGGCTGCACGTTCGTCGACGAGGGGAGGCCGCCGGTGACCGCCGAGCCGTTGGAGGCCACGAGCCTCGTCGAGCTGACGGCGAGGCGGCTGCGCGGGGAGATCCTCTCCGGGGCGCTGGCTCCTGGCGAGCGCATCGTGGAAGAGCAGCTGACGCGCCGGTTCGGCACCAGCCGGGCCCCGTTGCGCGAGGCGTTGCGCCTGCTCGGACAGCAGGGTCTGGTGCAACACCTGCCGCGGCGCGGTGTGCGCGTGGCCCAGCTGTCCGCGCGCGACATCGACGAGCTCTTCACGCTGCGCGACGTGCTGGAGCAGTTCGCGGTGCGGTGCGCGCTCGGCGAGGGTGGCCGCCCGACCCCACGGGTCTGGAGGCGATGGCGGCGGCCGTCACGGCGATGGAGCACGCCACGGCCGAGGGCGACCCGCTCGCCCAGGCGGCCGGGCACCGGGCGTTCCACCTCGCGCTGGTGGCGATGTCCGGCCACCGCCACCTGCTCGACGTCTACGAGCCGGTGATCCTCAAGCTGCAGCTCTACATGGCGACGAACATGCGCCGCGAGGCCTCCGAACGCCCGCCCGAGGAAGGCCCGCACCGGCATCGGCGGCTGTATGACGCCGTCCGCGGCGGCGACCTGGCCACCGTTCTCGCCGAGCTGGAGACCCACGGCGCCCGCACCTACCTTGCCCCGGAGCTCGGCCGCGCCTGACCCGGCAGCTGCAACACGGCGTTAACGGCCCGAGGCTTCCCTCGTCACCAAACCGTCGACAATCGACGAAGTGCAGCTCTCCACGCTCGACATCGCGCGCATCTCGGCCCTGAACGCGGCCTACGCGCGTGGGCTGTCGGCACACGCGGTCGTCGACGCCGTGCTGGAGCGCATTGCGGCGCGGGGCGACGACGCCACCTGGATCTCGCGGTTCGACGCCACAGCCCTGCACGCGCGAGTGGCCGAGATCGAGAACCGGTGGGCTCCCGCCGATCGGCCGCCGCTCTACGGGGTCCCGTTCGCCGTCAAGGACAACATCGACCTCGCCGGGCTGGCCACCACCGCGGCGTGTCCTGGCTTCGCCTACTCCCCCGACGTCGACGCGACGAGCGTGCGCCTGCTCCTCGACGCGGGTGCCATCGCCGTCGGCAAGACCAACCTCGACCAGTTCGCGACCGGCCTGAACGGCACGCGCAGCCCGTACGGCGCGCCGGAGAGCGTGTTCGGTGGCGACCTCATCTCGGGTGGCTCGAGCTCCGGCAGCGCGGTCGCCGTCGCGGCGGGAGTCGTCGCGTTCGCGCTGGGCACCGACACCGCCGGATCAGGGCGGGTGCCCGCCGCGCTCAACGGGATCGTCGGGCTCAAGCCGACCCGCGGGCTGGTCAGCACCGCAGGGGTCGTGCCCGCATGCCGATCGCTCGACTGCGTCTCGGTGTTCGCCAACACCCTCGACGACGCGCGCGACGTCCTCGCCGTCCTCGCCGCGCCCGACCCCGCCGACCCGTGGTCCCGCGTGCCGAAATCACCGACGCGGCCTGCCGGGACGCCCGGCTCATCCAGTCGCGGTGTGCACGGATCGACACCACGACATGCCGGAGCGGACCCGGGTGGGGGTGCCGGTCGAGGTCGGGCTCGCCGACGTCGGGTTCGCGGACGCGTTCGAGCAGGTCGTCGAGGGTGTGCGCGCGGAGCTGGTCCCCACGCCGCTCGAGCCGCTGCTGGAGGCGGGCGACCTCCTCTACGACGGCCCGTGGGTGGCCGAGCGCCTCGCCGGGCTGGAGGGGTTCCTCACCGACCACCCTGGCGACGTCCTGCCCGTCACCCGCGCGGTGATCGAGCGGGGCCGGGAGTTCGACGCCGTCGCGACGTTCCGCGCGCGGCACCGCCTGCAGGAGCTGCGGGCGTGGACCGAGCGGCTGTGGGAGCGCATCGACGTGCTGCTCCTGCCGACGATCCCGACCACGTTCACCCGCGCCCAGCTCGCCGAGGAGCCGGTGGCCCGCAACCGCGCGCTCGGCCGGTTCACCCAGTTCACGAACCTGCTCGACCTCGCCGCGCTGGCCGTGCCCGCGGGCATCACCGCCGACGGACGCCCGTTCGGCGTCACCCTCTTCGGCCCGGCCTTCTCGGAGGACCGGCTGATCAATGCCGCGCACGACCTGTTCAGGGAGGCTGCATGACGTCCACCCAGGAGTTGTCCACCCCGGCGACACCCACCACGGCGACGGTCGGCCCGGTGGCCGCCAACCCCTACCCGTGGCCCTTCGACGGATCGGTCGACACGGCGAAGGTGGCGCTGATCAACATCGACTGGCAGGTCGACTTCTGCGGCCCCGGCGGCTACGTCGACCGCATGGGCTACGACCTGTCGCTCACCCGGGCCGGCCTGCCCGCCACCGCGGCGATGCTCGCACTGGCCCGCGCCACCGGCATGCTGGTGATCCACACCCGGGAGGGCCACGCGCCCGACCTGTCCGACCTGCCCGCGAACAAGCGGTGGCGCTCGGCCCAGATCGGCGCGGAGATCGGTTCGCCGGGGCCGACCGGCCGGATCCTCGTCCGCGGCGAGCCGGGCTGGGAGATCGTGCCGGAGGTCGCCCCGATCGCGGGCGAGGTGCTCGTCGACAAGCCGGGCAAGGGCGCGTTCTACGCCACCAACCTCGATCTCGTGCTCCGCACGCACGCGATCACGCACATCATCCTCACCGGCATCACGACCGACGTCTGCGTGCACACGACGATGCGCGAGGCGAACGACCGCGGCTACGAGTGCCTGATCCTGTCCGACTGCACCGGCGCGACCGACCCGTCCAACCACGACGCCGCTCTGCACATGGTGACCATGCAGGGCGGGGTCTTCGGCGCGGTGGCTACGTCCACCGCCGTCATCGAGGGGACCACCCATGCAGGTTGACGCCCAGCCCTACCCCTTCGCGTTCGATCCGGCGACCACCGCCCTGGTGATCATCGACATGCAGCGCGACTTCGTCGAGCCCGGCGGCTTCGGCGAGACGCTCGGCAACGACGTGTCCTACCTGCAGGCGGTCGTCCCGCCGCTGAAGAAGGTGCTGGACGACCGCTCGCGCCGTCGGCCTCACCGTGATCCACACGCGGGAGGGCCACGTCCCCGACCTCTCGGACTGCCCGCCCGCCAAGCTCAACCGCGGCGAGCCGAGCCTGCGCATCGGCGATCCCGGGCCCAAGGGCCGCATCCTGATCCGCGGCGAGTACGGCCACGACATCATCGACGACCTGCGCCCGTCGCCGGCGAGCTGGTGATCGACAAGCCGGGCAAGGGCTCCTTCTACGGCACCACCTTCGGCGACGAGCTGGAGGCGCGCGGGATCACCAGCCTGGTGGTCACCGGCGTCACCACCGAGGTGTGCGTGCACACCACCGTCCGCGAGGCCAACGACCGCGGCTACGAGTGCCTCGTGCTCTCGGACTGCGTCGGCTCGTACTTCCCCGAGTTCCAGCGAGCCGGCCTGGCCATGATCGCCGCGCAGGGCGGCATCTTCGGCTGGGTCGCGCCGTCGGAGGCATTCCTGTCCGCGCTCGTCCCCCAGGAGGTCGCGTCATGAGCGACACAGGCACCGTCACCGAAGAGTCGACGCTCAAGGTGCCCTGGTGGGTCGCGGGCGACACCAACGCGTTCTTCGGACTCGGCTTCAACACCCTGGTCAACGTGCTGGTGCTCTCCGGCCTGTGCCTCGGCGTGGTCAACATCCCCGGCGCGGACGTGTTCGGGGTGATCCTGCCCGCGCTGGGCGTCCAGCTGCTGATCGGCAACGTCTACTACACCTACCTCGCGCGCCGGCTGGCCCGGCGCGAGAACCGGCTCGACGTGTGCGCGATGCCCTACGGCCCGTCGGTGCCGCACATGTTCATCGTCATCTTCGTGATCATGCTGCCGATCTACCTGGCGACGAAGGACCCGTTGGTGGCCTGGGCCGCCGGGCTCGCCTGGTGCTTCATCATCGGGCTGATCGTGCTCATCGGGGCGTTCGTCGGCCCGTACATCCGCAAGTACACGCCGCAGGCCGCGATGCTCGGCACGCTGGCGGGCATCTCGATCGCGTTCATCTCGATGCGCCCGGCCGCCCAGATGTGGGAGGCGCTGTGGATCGCGTTCCCGGTGATGGTGATCATCCTGATCGGCTTCTTCACCGACCTGAAGCTGCCCGGCAACATCCCGGTCGGCCTCGCCGCGCTGCTGGTCGGCACCGCGATCGGCTGGATCGGCGGCTACATGTCGGTGCCCGACGTCATCTCCGCCGCGGAGAACGTCGCCGTGTCGCTGCCGACGGCGGACTTCGCCCGGCTGGGCCAGGGACTCGCCGACGTCGCGCCGCTGCTGGCCACCGCGATCCCGCTGGGCATCTACAACTTCACCGAGGGCATGACCAACGTCGAGAGCGCCGCGGTCGCGGGCGACGAGTACAACCTGCGCTCGATCCTGCTCGCCGACGGCACCGGCGCCATCGTCGGCTCCGTGCTCGGCTGCCCGTTCCCGCCCGCCGTCTACATCGGCCACCCCGGCTGGAAGGCCGCGGGCGGCCGCACGAGCTACTCGCTCGCGTCCGGCGTCGTGATCGCGCTGATGTGCTTCCTCGGCCTGTTCGGCCTGCTCGGGGCGCTGCTGCCGCTGCCGGCGATCGTGCCGATCCTGCTCTACATCGGCCTGCTGATCGGCGCGCAGGCGTTCCAGGAGACGCCGAAGCGGCACGCGGTCGCGGTGGTCATCGCGATCATCCCGAACATCGCCTCGTGGGCGGCGGGCCTGATGGACAACGCGCTGGCCGCGGCCGGGACACTCGGCCGCGAAGGTCGGCGAGGACGCGTTGACCAACGCCGGGCTCGTCTACGAGGGCACGAAGCTGCTCGGCGGCGGCGCGATCCTGGCCGGCCTGGTGCTCGGCGCGATCACCGCGTTCATCATCGACAAGAAGTTCGTCTCGGCCGCGGTCTACTGCTTCGTCGGCGCCGTGCTCGGGTTCATCGGGCTGATCCACGCCGAGCAGGTGGGCTGGGACGTCGGCGGGCAGATCGCGCTCGGCTACGCGTTCGCGGGGGTCATCCTGCTCGGGTTCGCGCTGTTCAACCGGGGTAAGACCGCGCAGGCGGAGGCCGAACCCGTCGAGGAGGAGGTGTCGGTCCAGCGGGCTGCAGGAGCACGAGCCCGCCGCCGCCGCGCCGATCGACACGTCGCGCCCGGCCACCGCATGACCGCCCTCCGGGGCTGCACGCGCCCGGGGGCGGATCGTGCGCCCCGCCGGCCACGTCTCTGCGGCGGCGGCATGAGAACCGCGACGGAGGTCGCGCTCGACCGGCCGGAGGTGGCGGGGGCGGTGCTGGCCGCCTTCGACCGGTACGAGCGCGCCCTCGCCGCAGGTGATCTGGCGATCCTCACCGAGCTGTTCTGGGACGACCCGCGCTGCGTCCGGTTCGGTGTGGCCGACCGGCAGCAGGGCGGCGCGGAGATCGCGGCGTGGCGGGCGGCGCATCCGTCCGTCCCGGCGGGGCGGCGGCTGTACGACACGCGCGTGCTGGCCGTCGACGACCGGACGGCCGTCGTCACCACCCTGTTCGGCTACCCGGATCAGCCGGTCGAAGGACGGCAGAGCCAGACCTGGGTACGGCTCGCGGAGGGTTGGCGGATCGTCGCGGCGCACGTCTCAGAGGTGCCCCTCTGATGACGAGCGCCGCGCCAGAGCGGGGGGCCCCCCCGCTCTGCGACGTTGCTGCCGGAGGGCACTCCCCATCACCCCGCTGCGACGGTCGCGCTGGCGGTCGTCGCCGCGCACCGGAGCGGGCAGCCGCTGCACCCGCAGCTCGTCGCGCTCGGGTCCCGTTTCGTCCGCGTGGCGCTCACCGCGCCGGTGTACCGGTTGATCGCGCTGCCGGGGCCGGGGGTGCCGCGTGGCGGGATCGTCTCGACGACGGTGGGCGGCACGTCGGTCGAGGTCGAACTGCACGAGATGCCCGTCGCGGCGCTCGGTGAGCTGCTGTGCGCCCTGCCCGCGCCGCTCGCGCTGGGCCGGGTGCAACTGCTCGACGAGGTGGTGCTCGGCATGGTGTGTTCGTCGACCCCGCCGGGGTCGGTCGACATCAGCCGCCACCGGAGCTGGCTGCGCTACCTCGCCGCAGCTCCGTCAGGGTAGCCTGACAGCATGGACGGGATGAGCTGGCCCGACGGCTTCGATGCGTGGAAGCGGCTGCGGGGCTGGCACGAGCGCGGCTCGGGCGACGGCGATGCCGCCCTCGAAGCGCTGTCCGACATCGGTGCGGTGCGCAGGCTGCTCGACCAGGCTGAGCTCGCCGCCGTCCGGGCGGCTCGCGGCAACGCGAAGACCTGGGCGGAGATCGCCACGCGCCTCGGCGTCACCCGGCAGTCGGCCTGGGAGCGCTGGCGCGACCTGGACGACGAGCAGCCCGCACAGGACGTGCTGGGCGAGCTCGTCGACGCAGCGGCCCGCGAGCTCACCCGCCCGCCCCGCGAGACGCTCGTCGCCGTGCCGAACGTGACGGGCCTGGAGTGGGAGACCGCCCACCGCGTCCTCAACTCCGCCCGCCTGGTGGCGGTGAGCGCCGACCCCGATGGCCCCCCGCTCCCGGTCCTGCAGTTCACCGGGTCCGTGGTCGTCGACCAGAAGCCCGCGGCGGGTGAGCGCGTGAAGGCGGGGTCCCCCGTCACGCTCTGGTTCGGTCGCGGCCCGGGGTCGGCGGGCGTGCGCGAACCCCTGCGCCCCCACCCCTCCCCCCGCTCGACCGGCGGCGCGGTGGACGAGCAGACCGGTGAGAGCGTGCCGTAGCCATTGATGCTGTGCAGACGGGCGGAAGCCAGCGCGTCACCTGATCGCGCGGCGTATCCGCGGACACGTACCAAAGCTTGTGTCGCGGGTCCCGCTGAACCCGTTCGCATGCAGTCGAATCGGTGAACCGCATCATCAGATCAGTCGGGCCGGTACTGGCGAGCAGGTTCAGCGAACCGTGCACAGGATCGCGTCGTCGATGATCAATGTGGGCGAGCGAGAAGGTGATTGAACCCGTTTGCGGGCTTACACGTTGCGCTCGAGCATGTAGCTGATGAGCCCGCTCAGGAAGGCGCGGTGGGGTGAGGCCGGGACGGTGCGGAAGGCGGCGTCGAACGCGGTGTAGGCGGCGGCGCCGATGCCGCGGCCGTACTCCATGGCGAATTCGATGCTCCCCGCCGAATGCATCATCTCGAGCACCGTCGCCACATCGGCATCGGTCCGTTGCGACCGGGGGCCGGACAGGTACTCGACGAGCCACTCGCGGTCCGCGGGACGTGCGGCGTGCAGCAGGTGGATCAGCATCAAGGTCCGCTTGCCTTCGCGGAGGTCGCCGAAGGGCTGCTTCCCGAACTCTTCCACGGACCCCAGGAGGTCGAGGAGGTCGTCGCGGATCTGGAAGGCGGCCCCGAGGAAGTAGCCGAAACGGCTGAGCTCCGCGAGCCCTGAACCCGAGCGGGTTGCGATGATGGCGCCCGCCCGCAACGGGTAGATCGTCGTGTACCAACAGCTCTTCCGCCCGACCATCTCGAGGTAGTCGTCGGGTGTGACGCTCACGTGGGCGTCGTGCCGCCAGCCGAGCTCCGTGGCCTGCCCGTCGACCGTCCGGCGCGCCATCGTGAGGAATTCGTCGCTGAGCAGTCGCAGGAGGCGATGACCCAGGCGACCGTCGTGGAGCAGGGGTTCCAGCGCCAGCAGCGCGAGTCCGTCGCCTGCGTTCACCGCGAGTGGGATGCCGTGCAGCCGGTGCAACGTCGGGCGGCCACGCCGCAGCTCACCGTCGTCCTCGACGTCGTCGTGCACGAGGAAGGCGTTGTGCAGCAACTCGATGCTGACCGCAGCCGACGCACCGTCCTCCAGCCTGCCGCCGAGTGCCTGGCACGCCGCCAGGAGGATCGCAGGCCGCAGCGCCTTCCCCGGGCGTTGCGGGTAGTCGGCGACGAGTTCGTCGAGCCAGGGGTTACCCGAAGGCCTCCGGACCAGCTTGACGATCAGCTCCCGGACGAGGTCACCGTAGTTCTGGAGCACGTCCTCGACGTCCTGCTGCGAGATGCCGGGGCGTGTCACGGCACACCGTCCTCCGCGGACGGATACCCGACGACGAGGGTCAGCGGCAGAGCCTCGCCCGGGAGCTCGGGCACCAGGACGTACCCGTGGTAGTAGCCCTCGGGTGCGTCCGGCTCGACCTCGATCGCCACCGCGATGCGGGCCGCGTCCCCGGGCGCGATGGCGTCGACGACGTTGGGTTCGAGCAGCACGCTGGTGACCGGGACGTAGCCGTCCGCGCTCACGAGGGCGGTGGACACCAGCCGCAGCTTGCCGGTTGTCGCGTCGGTGCCGTTGCCGAGCCAGAGCTCGCCCGCGCCCGATCGACGTTCTCCGCCAGGCGCGATGGTGACCTGCACCGCCCCTGCAGGCCCACCGTCGAGGTGCGGCCCCATCCGGGCGCGCTCCTCCAGCAGGTCGGCGTAGGCGTCGAAGGTCCGTCCGAGAACGTCCCCGTAGAGATCGATGAGCCTGCCGACCGCACCTCGGAGGTCGCCCACGTTCGCCCGGCCGTTGCCGTTTGGGCCTGCTGTCTGCGGACGGCCCGTCGACACCGCGGCGTCGAGCATGTTGGTGAGGCCGTGGGCGATGTCGCTCGCCGCGCGGATCCCCTGGGCTTGGAGCTCGCTGATGGTGCCCAGCGGGTCGAAGGGCCCGAAGGAGGCACGGGCGCGGTCGTCGCGCGCGTGCCGCCCGTTCTCCTCCTCGTTCGACGTGTCGGTCATGTCGTGCGACGTCCGGACCCGCGCAGTGGTGTCCACCCGCCCAGAACGTCGTCGCCGATCTCCCGGCCGAGGACGGTGTTGGCGGCCTGCAGTCCGCTGATGACCGCCGCCTCGATGCAGCCTGCGTTGAGACCTGAGTCGGTCCAGTCGCCCGCGAGCGTGAGGCTGTCGAACCCGGACGCGTCAGCCGGGATCCGATGGGCTCCGGAACCCGGCAACGACTGGACGTAGCGATCAGACGGGTCGACGTTGGCCCGGGTGTAGGTGTCGAGAACCTCCCGCCACCGGAACCCACCGTCGGACGTCCGCATCCTCGGCCAGATGTGATCGGTGCCCCCGTTGAGGAAGTCATGCGCGGTCTCGGCGACCTGTGCGTCCGCGGTCGCGGGGTCGGCGTGCGTCTCGGGGAGCACCGAGCAGAAGTACGACACCGCAGCCGGTCCGTCGGGCTGCGGGCCTTCGGTTTCCAGCAGGTGCGACATCGACGCGTAGGTGTCGAAGGGTGGGACGTAGGCCGCCGAGGTCGAGCCCGCGTGCGGCCAGCCCATCTCGGTTTCGTCGGTCGCCGTCCAGACCTGCAATGACCGGGTGGCTACCGTGGACACGTTGGTCACCATCGACGCCCACCGCGGATCGGCTTCGATCAGCTCCGAGGCGACGTGCGGCACCATGCCCAGCGATACCGCGAGGACGATCTGGTCGAAATCGCGTCCGCGACGGAGGGTGATGACGTCCTCCCCGTCGTCGTCGGGCCGACCCGACGACCACCACGGATGCGCTTCGGGATCGCGCGGGAGGGCCGAGCCGTCGAGCTGTGCTTCGAGCGGGTAGTCGGGAAAGCAGGGCAACCCGTTAGCCCTCGTCAGGGGTTGATACGGGTTGGACCCCGACCGCGGCTGCGCTTGACGGCCGAGCTCGACCGCCTCCACCTGCCTGCCCGCGTCGTCGAGCCGCAGCCGCCGCAGGCGGTGGAAGAACATGAAGTCGACACCCCGCCGCGCGAGGGACTGGTAGAGCGGCGCGAAGACGACGTCGCCCATGCCCGCGCGCATCTTCCAGAACAGCGAGCCCTTGTAGTCGAAGAAGAAGCGGCCTGCCAGTTGCAGGCCGGTACCCGCTTCGAAGGCAGGCCGCGCGTGGTCGCCGTCGCGGTAGCCGAACACCAGGTCGTACATGCCGCGCACGAGACCGGAGTCGACCGTCTCGGCCTCGGCGCCGTGGCCAACCAACCACTCCCGGAAATCGAGGTGGTTGATCGCGCTGAAGCCGCGGGTGGGGTCGAGCAGGCGGTCGGTGTAGACGCCGAGGATGGACGCCGTGACGAGGTCGACGACCTGCCAGAGGCGCCGCGCAGCCGGGTCGGCCCGCAGGCGTCGGCCGAGCTCGTGCCGGGCCTCACCGATCGCCTCGACCACCGGCCCGATCACCGGCAGGCTCGATCCCGGACCGATCCTCGCCAGCGCATTGCCCGCCTGAGATGCGGCGATCAGCGCGGCGACCTCCGCCCGACGAACCAGGTCGTCCAGGTCCCGCAGCCGGTCAGCAGGTGACGCGATCCGGCTGGAGGCGGGCGCTCGCGCACTGAGGTAGACGGCTCGCCGTCCCTCGGTTCGACGCGATCGCCAGCCGACGGACGTTGTCAGGTCGGAAAGCAGCCCGAGCCCTCGGCGGACGAGGTCGTCGAGCGTCGGCCCACCGGCATCCGGCAGCCCAGGCACCTGGGCGTTGCGCCGGAACTGCGCGGCCCACGGTGACCACGTGCCGAGGTGTTGGTCGAAGACGACGATCTCGTCGGCCGGGAGGAAGGCGTCCCGCCACGTGCGAACAGGGCAGGACGGGTCGGTGCGCGGGCGGTCGAGGTGCTCGTACACCTCCCGCATGAGCCGGAACGCGTTGTCGTAGTAGCCGAGCCACACGTGCAGCCCGTGCTCTTCGATCCGACCGTCAGGCTTGCGATGGCTCGCGCCCTTCCCGCCCAACCGCCATCCACGCTGGACGACCGAGACCTCGGCGTGGGGGGCCAGCCGATGGGCCGCAGCGAGCCCCCCCATCCCGCCCCCGAGGACGAGGACCTTCACGAACCCGCCGCGCGGCGAAGAACGGACTGACCGGCGTCCCACACCTTCTGGGCGAAGGCGGTGCGGTCGACGGGCGTGGGCTGGGTGTTCCCGTGGGTCTGGAGCAGGCGGGCGAGCAGCGCGTCGAACTCGGCCGCGCTCTGCACCTCAGGCGCCTTCTCGAACAGCGCGTTCCGCACGGCCGCGACGTCGGTGACGTCGTGCTGCTCGAGGAACTCCGTCAGACCACCCGACCGTTGGATGTCGCTGAGACCCTCCACGATCGCCGTGTCGGCCTTGCCGATGCCGGGTCCCAGGATCTGCAGCATCGCCCGTGAGATGTCGCTCCCGACTTGGTAGACACCGAGAGCAGTTCTCCAGGCTGCGGTTACGACGTGGGCGGGTGTCGTGGACTGGTTGGGATTCGACGACTTCGGCTTCGCGTCCGCACGGGCAAGAGCTTGCGGAAGATCCTGCTGTACGACGTCGGCCCACTTGGTGGCCGACGCCGACAGGAACGACGTCGAATGCTCGATGACACCGAACACGTTGTCGATCCAGTTGAAGCGCAGGGGCTGCGTCTCGAACTCGGCCAAGCCGTGCTTCACCTCCCGGAGACTCTCAGCACCGAGGGTGTCCCATTTGCCGCGAATGTCGTCGAGGTAGCCGGACAAGACGCCGGTGAGCACCCCGTCCGACCTGGTCCCAGACGTGGATGACGCCGAGATCGACTCGCGGCCCTGCTCACCGTTTTGGTCGACACCGAGGAGCTCGCGCGCGCCGTCCAGGAGGCCCGTCTCGCACACGGAGTCCAACCAGTCGTTGTTGCCGTAGAACTCGATCGCCTTGACCATGATCGCCGAGTGCGTGCTGTCGGGACGCCGTTGGACGAGATACCACCCCTCGTCGACCTTCACCGCGTTCTGGTCGGCGAGCTTGTACGTCACGTAGGACCAACTCCGGTCACGGGCGGTCGTCCGGACGAAAGTCAGTGCTACCGGCCCAAAGGGCCGCAAGCGGTTGGGCAAGTTCACCACCTCTCGCAGCAACCCCGCCTCATAGAGGCACTCCTCGTCCTGCCTGTCCGCCCTCGCCAGCACCTCGCTGCTCAACCAGAACTGCGGGCATTTCTCGTGCCAGAGAGCGGGGTCGGTCGCATCGATAGCGGAATCAGGGAACTCGTTTCTGAAGATTCCGTAACACACCTTCCGGACCCCTTGGAGGCCAGGGCTCAGACCCAGATCGAGACCGTTCTTCCCGTCTTCGCAGAAGTCCCGCGGAATCGCCGAAAATGGACGATCAGGCTGCTCGAGCAGGTGTTGGCGCGTCTCGTCGGTCAGGAAACCCTTTTCCGCGAGGTGATCGAGGATGTCGCCGCTCTGCAGTCGTTGTGCACGATCTCCCGTTGGGTCAGCACGCGCCCAGTGCGACACCGCTGCTCCCACGAACTCCGGCGTGACCTGCTGCTGGACTCGGCCGCGGCCCGGGCGTGGCCGAGGCGCCGCGGCCGGGTCCAGCAGCAGCATGGCGGCCGGGAAGGGATCTTCGTTGACCTGCATGCCGGGAAGGAGCCGAAGAACCGGCGAGTAGGCGAACAGGTTGTCGGGCCGGACCGCCGTATTCGCGTTCTTCAGGTAGCCCTCACGCTGGGGCAACTGGTCTGACAACCTCTCGGCCAGCGCATCGCGGTAGCGATCGGGCGGCCCGGTGACAACATTGTGATGCGTCAGCGTCCAAATGATCGAGCGACTCGACATCATGATGCGAACTCTTTTCCGCCGACCGATGAATCAGCTGTTACGCTCCGCTGGTGGACGAGCATCGCCGCCAACCGATGACGCCATTCCAGGAACGGCTCGCCCGGATGACGGTGCAGGTGATGGCGGGGATGAACATCGTCGCCTTCCGGCTTTCGGAAGGGCGGGTGGGCGGCCGGGTGCCCGGTGGGGCGCCGATCTGCCTGCTCACCACCCGTGGACGTTCGACGGGGCGGCTCCGCACGGTCCCGCTGCTGTTCCTGTGGCGGGACGAGGACATGGTCGCGGTGGTCTCCAACGGGGGCATGAGCGTGGCGCCGCAGTGGTATCTCAACCTCCGGGCCGATCCGCACATCGAGGTCAGCGTCGAGGATTGGCGGCAACAGCGGAAGGCCCGGCTCGCGAGCGACGACGAGCGCGCCGACCTCTGGCCACGGTTCGTCGCGGCCTACCGCCACTTCCAGAACTACCAAATCCGCACCTCCCGTCCCATCCCCCTCGTCGTCTTCGAGCCCGACGGGGAGCGGCAACCGATCCGCGGTACCTCCTAGGAGGCCGGATCCGCGGCGCTGATACACGAACTCATTCCTCGGCGACGCCCGGGTCTTCGGCGTGCCGACCGGACGACTGTGCGCGTGTGCGGCCTTCGGCGACCAGTCGCCACATGTCCTTCGCCCACATGCCACCGAGCACGGCGAACGTCTCGACGGCGTCGGCCGACTGGAACTCGCCTTGCACCATCCGGTCGGCAGTGTCGCGACCGACCTCCGCGTAGCGCGTCGTCGTCTCGCCCATCGGCGTGCCGGCAAACCTGCTGCTCCAGGCCGCGAGATCGGATCCCGCGTCGGGCCATCCTTCGCGCAGCGCTTGCGACGACCCCTCGACCCAGTGCTGGACCAGCTCACCGAGGACAGGCGTGAAGCGTTCCCATGAGTTGACGACCTCGTTCATGATCGTATCCGTGGTCCAGGGGCTGTCCCGGCGGGAGAGGTCTTCCCAGTCGGACTGCACCTGGCCGACGATGGCCGACGTGCGCTGCGCCAGGGTCATCGCATCGCTGAACCAGTCGGACCACGACGACCACTCCCGCGACGATTCGGCGGACTCGTCCATCCCGCTCTCCTCTCCGTGAGCCATCGGCATCCCCCTACGTCACGGCGACGTCGGGCCGGTTTCCGACGTCGTCCTCGCTGCTCCTCGACGCGCCCTGCCATGACCCGAGCGTGCGGCGGTCGATCCCGAGCTCGTCGGCGAGCCCGAGCGAACGCTCGTAGTCGAGGGGGACAGCCGCATCCGGCCCGGCGCCGAGAACGCTCGCGCGCTCGGCGAGGATCACCGGGAGGTGCACGAGTTCGCCTGCCCGCTCGGCGAGTCCCACCGCCGCGTCGAACGCATCGAGCGCGCCTCGGCGGTCGCCCGCGGCTGATCTCACCCGACCCAGCAGGCTCAGGTGGTACGGGCGGAAGAGCGTCGCCCCCGTGAGGAGGTAGCTCTCGCACGCCTCCTCCAGCCTGGCTGCACCTTCGTCGAGGGCGCCGAGGCGCGCCTGCGCATAGCCCTTGTAGATCTCCGCACCCGCAAGGAACATCTCCGACCGGTACTGGCTGCAGATGTCGATCGCGTGCTGGGCGTGCAACAAGCAGGACGCGTCCTCGCCCGCGTAGGCGCCCAGAGCCGCGCGGAAGGTGTGGGCGTACTCCCTGGCGAACCACCGGAGGTGCTCCTCGCAGGACTCCGCCAGATCAGTCGCCGCCGCGGCTGCGCGCTGCGCGCCTGCGGCATCGCCCAGCAGCCAATGGGCGAGGGCGAGATGGGAGAGCGCGGCGACCGCGGGGTGCTGAAAGCGCTGGTAGGGCGTGATGGCCCGGGTGGCCGTGTAGCGGTCGACCGCGTCCGAGAGCAGGCCGACGGCCGACCGGATCTCGCCGCGGTAGAACGCCGTGATCCCCAGCGCGGCTGAGCTCTCGATGTCCAGGGCCGGGTCGTCGGCGGCCTCGGAGATGCGCGCGCAGGTCTGGGCCAGCTCCTGGGCCATGTCGTAGTCGGCGCGGACGAGATGGAAAGCCCACAGACCCCAGACCGCCGGGTAGAGCTCGGGGGGGTTGCCCATCGTCCTGCACAGCTCGCCCGCCCGGGCGAAAGCCACCTCCACCGGCTCGTGGCCGTACCCGGCCGTGGTCGACAGGCTCGCCCCCAGTCCTAGCTGGAGCTGGAGCTCCAGAGGCGCGGCGACGGTCGGGTCGGTGATCTGCGGGAGCAGCTCGAGCCCGCGGGCGAACTGGGACGCCGCTTCGACGTGGGCTCCGTCGTTCGCGGTGGCGAATCCCGACGCCGCCCATCCGGCCACCGCGGCGGAAAGCCGCGTAGGGCCCGCGTTCTCCAGGTGGTACGCGATGGCGGCCAGCCCACCGGCGGTGTCGTTCTCCCGTCGCTCGACCAGCACGTCGGCGAGGCGTCCGTGGACAGACTGCTTCCGCGCTCTGATCTGCGAGTCGTAGGCGGCGTCCTGGAGCAACGCGTGCCGGAAGGTGAACGCCGACGTGTCGTGCGGCCGCCGCCGCTCCCAGATCCGCGCGGTCTCCAGGACCTGCGCTTGCTCGACGATCGTCGCGGACGGTAGCCCGGTGGCCGCGGCGAGCAGGTCAAGCGGGAACTCCCGGCCGACGGAGGCGCCGACCTGCGCGAGCATCTTGGCCTCGGGGTGGCGGTCCAGCCGAGACACCACCAGGTCGTGCAAGGTGCTCGGAAAGGAACCGAACTCGTGCAGCTCGCCGCTGCCAAGCGTGCGCGCGAGCTCTTCGGCAAAAAGCGGCACGCCGTCGGAACGGGCAGCCGCCTCCGCCACACGCTGCTCATCGCCCTCGACGACCTGCCCGATCAGGTCGACGCAGTCGGCCTGGGTGAGCGGTCGCAGCTCCAGGCTCGAGCGACACAGCGAGGCCACCCACCCGGTGCCGGGATCCGGCCGGTATGCCAGCACGACGGCGACGGCTGCCTGCCTGTCTGCCAGCTGCGCGAGGAGATCACGGCTGGTGGGGTCGAGCCATTGCGCATCGTCGACGAGCAGCACCGCGCCGCCGCGCATCCCCCGTTGGAACAGCCACGAGCGGACGGCCTCAGAGGTCTCCTGCAGCGCCCGCTCCGGCGAGACGTCGCGCGGAAGCAGGTTGTCTGGCGGCTCGATCCCTGCCAGCGCCGCCAGACGGGTCATGGCCGTCCGATCGGGCATGTCCAGCCCGATGTGGGCGACGAACGATCCGAAGACGTTGCCCGTGCGGTCGTCGTCGGGGAGCTGGGACAACTCCCGGATGAGCCGCGCGAAGGGGTGGAGCGGCAAGAGCGTGTCGCGGGGTGAGCAAGCGCTGTAAAGGACGTCTCTGCTGGGCCCAGCACGCCGGACGAGCTCATCCAGAAGACGGGTCTTGCCCATCCCCGCGTCACCGGCGAGGCCGAAGAAGTCGACGGGGCCGAGAAGATCGCGCTCGGCGAACTTGATCAGCTCGCTCACTTCGGCCATCCGCCCGACAAGTGGCGTCAATTGACCACTGCGGGCGAAGTAGCGCGACTTCACGGACGTTCTTTCCCGCACCCGGAATGTCTTGATCGTGCGGCTGAACCCCCGCAGCTTCTGCGGCCCCAAGTCGTCGACGTCGAAATAGCCGCGGACCAACTCCCCCGTCGCCTCGCTGATCGAGACGCTATTGGGGCTTGCCGAGGATTCGATGCGGGCCGCGATATTGGTCGTCTCCCCGATGAAGAAGACAGCATTCGGATCGGCGTTGTGGCCCGGCGCCTCGCTGACCACGACGAGCCCCGTGTGCACCCCCACCCGGATCGCGACCGTGGCCCCGAACTGTCTCATCAGCTCCGGCGCGAGGGCTCTGACCTCGGAAACCACCGCGAGGCCCGCCTGGACGGCCTGCACCGCGGCGTCCTCGTGCTGGGACGGGTAGCCGAAGTGGGCCATGAACCCGTCGCCCATCCAGCTCGTCAGGATGCCGTCGTTCTCGACCACCGCTCGCGTGCAAACCCGTTGGTAGAGCTTGAGCAGCTCGTGCATCGAATCAGCGCCAATGGACTCGCTGAGTGAGGTCGAGCCGACCATGTCGCCGAACATGACGGTGAGCAGACGTCGTTCTTCGACTTGACTTGGTTCCGTCGGCTGCTGCTCCATCGTCCCTCCCGCCGGAGTGCGGCCACCAGGGATCGAACGCCAATGTTCCCGTCACGCGCGCGCAGACCCTAACACTGATGTGGCGGGAGAGGTTTCGTCCGCGGACTGCCTGACGATCTACACGGCCGCCTCGCGGACCAACTCAGCCGCCACGACTGAGGCGGCGTCGGGAGTGACGGCGCCGATGAGTTCGGGGTGCGGCGCCGGTCTGTCTCGCATGAACCCATCGACCTCCGCATTGCCCGGTCGGCCGCCCGTCGTCGATCTCGCCACCTGGCAGACCGCCCGCGACGAGCTCCTGGTCCGCGAGAAGGCCCACACCCGGGCGGGCGACGCCCTCGCCGCGGACCGCCGCCGTCTGCCGATGGTGGAGATCGACGGCACGACCGAGGTCGTCGGAGCCGACGGCCCCGTCCCGTTCCTCGACCTCTTCCAGGGTCGCGACGAGCTCGTGATCTACCACCACATGTGGCACGACGGTGTGCCGCACCAGGGGCAGTGCGCGGGCTGCACCTTCAACGTCTGGCAGATGAAGGACACCGTCTACCTCCAGGCCCGTGGCGTCTCGTTCGCCGTCCTGACCTCGGGCCGGTGGGACGAGGTAGCACCCTTCGTCGACTTCATGGGCTACACGCAGCCCTGGTACTCGGTGCGGGGCGTGGAGGCGGCGATCGCCACGGACGAGGGGCACATCGTCTGCTACCTGCGCGACGGCGACCGCGCGTTCCTCACCTACCGCACCACCGGCCGCGGCAACGAACCCGCCGACGGAAACGCCGGCCTCCTCGACATGACGCCCTACGGCCGGGGCGAGGCGTGGCAGGACAACCCCGAGGGCTGGCCCGAGGGACACCACTCCTGCTGGTACTGGGCGACAGACCCGGAGGGGAACGCCACCTGGGGCCCGACCAGCCGCCCCGCGCCCCAGTGGACCCGCCCGGACGCGACCCCCGTGGACGGCCCCGGCCAGCACGGCTAGCGCTGACGACGAAAGCCCAGGTCGACGACCTGGGCTTTCGTGTGTGGAGGTGCCGGGAATCGAACCCGGGTCCTCCGTTGCTTCACGTGGGCTTCTCCGTGCGCAGCCTGCTGTGTCTCTACTTGGATCCACCGGTCACGCAGACGAGCCGGTGTGACGATCCCAGTCGCTGTTTGCTTTCCCTGTCCGCTCCGCGACCGGGCGGGCAGGTAAGTCCCCCTAGCTGATGCCGGAGTCCGGGTCGGGGAACGCACCCGGTCCAACAGCTCTTACTGGGTCAGCCTGCGAGCGCGAGCTCGGCCTGAGCCGGAAGAGCAGTGCGCTTATCAGCGGCACTTATTGTTTTGCGACGGGTGGTTAACGAGATCATCGTCGCCTTCCTCGGCACGCTTCACCACGATCGACATCCGGAGTCGAAACCGTTCACCCCCTCTGGGCCCGCCGCGCGGGCACCACAGTGAGGATAACGCCTCGCCACGCGCCGTTCATCCCGGTTCGCCCAACAGGCGTGCGGGCGCGTCGTGCAGCACCGAGCGGAGGAACGAAGGCCCGAGCCGGTCGTCGGCGGCGGCCCACCCGGCGATGGCCGTGACCTGCTCCGCGTAGGCGTAGGGGATGTTGGGGAAGTCGGTGCCGAGCACCACGCGCTCGGCGACGTCGACGAGCCGGGCGGGCCAGTCGGCGGGCAGCGGGGCCATGCGCAGGCTGAAGGGGGTGCCGACCATCGTCGTGTCGAGGTGGACGCGCTCGTAGCGGTGGACGAGGTCGAGCGCACCGGTGAAGTCGGGCATCCCGGCGTGGGCGAGGACGACGGGCAGCCGGGGGTGAGCGGCCAGCACCTCGCCGAACACGTCGAGGCCGGTGTGCGCGCCGGGGATGGGGCCGTTGCCGCAGTGCACGATCGCGGGGACACCCGCCTCGGCGAGGAGGCCCCACGCGGGCTGCAGCACCGGGTCGCGCGGGTCGAACCCACCGACCTGCACGTGCACCTTGACGGCACGGGCCCCCGCCTCGACGGCCGCGCCCAGGTACTCGAGGACGTCGGGATCGGGGTAGAGCGTGGCGGTCGGGACGGCGCCGGGCGTGTCCGCGGCGAAGGCCGTGACCCACTCGGTGAGCCACCGGCCCATGCCGGGCTTGTGCGGGTAGACCAGCGGGGCGAACGTGCGCACGCCGAGCTTGTCCAGCGTGGCCAGCCGCTCCGCGACGGTCGTGCGGTAGTGGACGGGCCACGCCGTGCCGTAGTGCGTCTCGGCCTGGTCGAAGTAGGCCCAGACCTTGTCCATCACCCGGTCGGGCAGGAAGTGCACGTGCACGTCGACGAGGCCGGGGAGGCCGAGCTCGGCGACGAAGCGTGGGAGGTCCGCGTCGTCGAGCGGCGGCGCCGGGATCACCGCAGCTCCCGGACGCGCCCCTTGGCCGCGCGGCCGTACGCCCGCTGGATCTCGCGGTCGGCGTCCCGCTTGGCGAGATCGCTCCGCTTGTCGTAGGACTTCTTGCCCTTGGCCAGGGCCAGCTCGCACTTGACCTTGCCGTCGTTGAAGTAGAGCGAGAGCGGCACCAGCGTGAGCCCGCCCTCGCGGATCTTGCCGATCAGCCGCTCGATCTCGCCGCGGTGCAGCAGCAGCTTGCGGGTGCGCCGCGGCTCGTGGTTGGTCCAGGTGCCCAGCGTGTACTCGGGGATGTGCAGGCCGCGCAGCCACACCTCGCCGTCGTCGACGGTGGCGTAGGCGTCGACGAGCGAGGCCCGGCCCAGACGCAGGCTCTTGACCTCCGTGCCCAGCAGCGCGACGCCCGCCTCGTACGTGTCGATGATCGCGTAGTCGTGGCGTGCTTTGCGGTTCTGCGCGATCACCGAGCGGCCTTTCTCCTTCACCCAACCAGCCTACGCGTGCGGCCGCCGTGACCTCGCCGGAGTTCTCCCGCCACGAATTTCCCGCCGGGGCCGCAAAAGCGGCATCCTGTCGCCATGCCCACCCCGGAGACCCACCACTCCATCCCCGATGGCCTGGTGCGCCTGCGCATGCACGTGAACCTCGCGGTCCAGTTCGGCCTCCTCTTCGCGGTGGTGCTCGGCCTCGCCCAGACGCTGTTCTTCACGAGCGCCACCGACTGGCCCGGCCGGATCGTGGACGGGGAGCGGAGCGCTCTGGGGGGCCTCTTGGCGGGCGTCGCCGTCTCGCTCATCGTCGGCTTCCAACAATGGCGGGCGGCGGCGGCGATCCGCGACCGAAGGGTGGCCGCCGATCCGACGGCTTCGACGACGGTCGACCCCGGCGTCTCCGCCGAGCAGACGGTGCGGGTGCCGCCGGCCCGCGCCGAGGTCCTGCGTCGGGCGGACGAGGCCGCGGGTGCGCTGGCCAAGGCGCGGGTCACCAAGGTGGACGAGTCCGCGGGCACGATCACGCTGACGACGGGCAGCTCCGGGTGGAGCTGGGGCGAGACGGTCGTCCTGACGGTCGGCGCCGAAGACGATGGTGGCGGACGGCCGTGACGATCGCCAGCAAGCCCCGCCGGTGGGCGCCGAGCGACGGCGGCGCGAACGCCCGCAACGTCGAGCGCCTGGCCGAGTGGCTGCGCGGCCTGACCTAGAGGCGGACGTACAGCCGCAGGGTGACGTAGCCGGTGACCGCGGCGATCGCCCCGCCGATCATGACCAGGATCGGGGCGACCCACAGGACGTCGGCGAGCTGGATCGGCGGCACCACCCCGTTGGAGACGATGCCCGACAGCAGCTGGTCGATGAACAGGAACTTCGCGATCAGCAGCCCGACCGAGGCGATCACCGCGCCGATCACGCCGGTGACCACGGCCTCGATGAGGAACGGCAGCTGGGTGTACCAGCGCGTGGCGCCCACCAGCCGCATGACGTTCACTTCCGTGCGTCGGGTGTAGGCCGACACCTGCACGGTGTTGGAGATCAGCAGCAGCGCCGCGATGGCCTGGACCAGCGCGA
This sequence comes from uncultured Actinomycetota bacterium, assembly GCA_963799945.1. GTDB lineage: Bacteria > Actinomycetota > Actinomycetes > Mycobacteriales > Pseudonocardiaceae > Pseudonocardia. Next base: position 215,981 of record CAWCZG010000011.1, on the reverse strand, counting down.
CCGCGAACGTCACGTTCCGCACGCCGCCCAGGAAGTCGAACAGCTTCGCGACGACGTCCCGCTGGTCGATCACGCTACGCACGCCGACCTGGCCGGTCATCGCCTGCTTGACCGCCGCCGCGCCCGCCACCTGGTCCTTGAGCTTCACCCGCAGCGTGGCGGGCAGCGACTGGGGCCGCACGACGTCGGCGAGCGACTGGCCCGCGAACAGCTGCTTGTAGCGCTCGTAGGCCTCCTGCTGGCTCTCGTAGCGCACCGAGTCGACCAGCGGCGAGTTCTTGAGCGTCGTCATCAGGCCCTGGCAGACGGGCTGGCTGCAGGTGGTGTCGTTGGCCGAGATGTCCGACGCCAGCGCCACCTGGATCTCCACGCGGTCGCTGTAGAGCTCCTCGGTGCGGTCGATCGTGCGGACGGCGAGCAGGCCGGTGCCGACCAGCGCCAACGAGATGGCGGTGGTGAGCACCATCGCCACCGTCATCGTGACGTTGCGCCGCAGGCCGGTGAGGACCTCCCGGGTGACGAAGTCTGACCTCAACGCCCGACTCCATACACCGCCGCGCGCCTCGTCCCGCACGACCTGGCCCATGTCCAGCTCGATCACCCTGCGGCGCATCGAGTCGACGATCGAGTGGTCGTGGGTGGCCATGAGGACCGTCGTGCCCGTGCGGTTGATCCGCTCCAGCAGCAGCATGATGTCCTGGCTGGTGTCGGGGTCCAGGTTGCCCGTCGGCTCGTCGGCGAGCAGCAGCATCGGCCGGTTGACGAACGCGCGCGCGATCGCCACGCGCTGCTGCTCACCCCCGGAGAGCTCGCTGGGCAGCCGGTCGGCCTTGCCGTCGAGCCCGACGAGGTCGAGCACCTCGGGCACCACTTTGCGGATCGTGGTCGCGGGCTTGCCGATCACCTCGAGGGCGAACGCGACGTTCTCGCCGACCGACTTGTTCGGCAGCAGCCGGAAGTCCTGGAACACGCAGCCGATGCGCTGCCGCAGCCGCGGGACCCGACGGCGAGGCAGCTTGGCCACGTTGAGGTCGGCCACGGTGATGGTGCCGCGCGTGGGCACGTCCTCGCGCAGCAGCAGCCGCAGGAACGTCGACTTGCCCGACCCGGACGGTCCGATGAGGAAGACGAACTCTCCCTTGTCGATCGACGCCGAGACCCGGTCGAGCGCGGGGCGCGTGGAGGTCTTGTACGTCTTGGTGACGCGTTCGAGGCGGATCACGGCCGCTGAGGCTACTCGTCCGGCGCTATCGAACCGTGATCCGACTCGCCCCCTCGGCGACAGGCGGCTACCGCTCCCCGATCAGGCGGCCTGGTTGCGCCGCCAGCGGATGCCCGCCTCGATGAAACCGTCGATGTCGCCATCCAGGACGGCGGTGGGGTTGCCCACCTCGTACTCGGTGCGCAGGTCCTTCACCATCTGGTAGGGGTGCAGCACGTAGGAGCGCATCTGGTTGCCCCACGACGAGCCGGTGTCCTTCAGCGAGTCCATCAGGGCCCGCTCCTCCTGCTGGCGGCGCGCCAGCAGCTTGGCCTGCAGCACGAGCATCGCCGACGCCTTGTTCTGGATCTGGCTGCGCTCGTTCTGGCAGGAGACGACGATGCCGGTCGGCAGGTGCGTGAGGCGGACCGCCGAGTCGGTGGTGTTGACGCCCTGGCCGCCGGGGCCCGACGAGCGGTAGACGTCGACCCGCAGGTCCTTCTCGTCGATGTCGATGTGGTCGGTGGTCTCGACGACCGGCACGACCTCGACGCCCGCGAACGAGGTCTGGCGGCGCGCCTGGTTGTCGAACGGCGAGATGCGCACGAGCCGGTGGGTGCCCTGCTCGACCGACAGCGTGCCGTAGGCGTAGGGGGCGTGGACCTGGAACGTCGCCGACTTGATCCCCGCCTCCTCCGCGTAGGAGGTGTCGTAGACGTCGGTGGCGTAGCCGTGCTTCTCGGCCCAGCGCAGGTACATCCGCATGAGCATCTCGGCGAAATCGGCCGCGTCGACCCCGCCCGCCTCCGAGCGGATCGTCACGAGCGCCTCGCGCTTGTCGTACTCCCCCGACAGCAGCGTGCGGACCTCCAGCGCGGAGATCTCCTCGCGCAGCTTCGCCCGGTCGTCGTCGGCGTCGGCGATGGCCGACTCGTCGGCCTCGTCCTCGGCGAGCTCGTAGAGCACCGGGAGGTCGTCGAGCCTGCGCCGCAGGTCGTCCAAGCGCCGCAGTTGTCCCTGCGCGTGCGCGAGACGGCTGGTGACCTTCTGCGCCGCCTCCTGGTCGTTCCACAGGTCGGGCTGGCCCGCCTGGTCGGAGAGGTCGGCGATCTCCTCGCGCAGCCCCGGCAGGTCCGAGACCGCCTCGATGCTCTCCAGCGTGGAAGAGAGCTCCTTGATATCGGCTGCGGCGTCGGCGTTCACAACGCTCCAGGTTACGCGGTGTCCTCGGCGCGGGTCGGGACGGCGTCGAGGAGCGCGACCATCGCATCGAGATGCGCGACGGTGAACTCGGCGACCGCCTTCTCGAACGGATCCTTCGCCTCCGACACCGCCTCCTGGGCCGCCTTCCGGCGTTCGGCGTAGGCGCTGCGGCTGGTGGTGACCAGCTTGCCGCGGTCCGCATCGGACAGCGAACCGGCGTGCAGCAGCCGCAACACCAGCGGGCTGCGCAAGGCGTCGACCCCGCCCGGACCGCCGAGCCACGCCTGGAACGAGCGCTTGCCCGCGGCGTTGATGCGGTACTGCTGCGACGCCCTGGCGCCCAGCTTCCCCAGCCGCAGGAGGCCTGCCTCGGCCAGCGCGGGCAGCTCCCGGTAGACCTGACTGCGCGTGACGGAGAAGAACCCGCCGAACCGCTCGCTCGCCGCAGCCACGAGCTCGCCGCCGGTCATGGGACCTGCGTGCAGCAGGCCGAGGATGGCGGCGGCGGTCGCGTTCACGGGGAGTGGACGAGCGGGCATCCCATTACGGTGCCATTGACGGGCTCACCCTGCAGGATGACAGCTCCGCTGATCAGTGGTCGAACACGTCGATCCAGCCGCCCGAGCGCCAGTAACGGCCGTGCCCGCGGGCGAGCAGCCCGTGGTCGACGAGGTAGCGCCGCAGGGTCGCGTGGTCGGAGCCGCCCCCGTCGGTCCACGCCCGCAAGATCGCGTCGACCTCGCGCTCGGGGTAGTAGACGCCGGGCTCGAAGCTCTGCGCGATGTGCTCGAGCACCACCCGTCGCCTGGCCTCCCGCGCGGGCATCGCCACCAGGTGCCCGTCGCGGACGAACCGACCGACGATCTCGTCGGTGTCCACGGTGATCATCCTCCGATGGTCAGCTCCGCGATGCGGGCCCGCTGCCTGCCCGCATCCCCGCACAGCCCGGCGAGGCGTTTGGCGCGCTTGTAGAAGAAGTGCGCCTCGTGCTCCCAGGTGTAGCCGATGCCGCCGTGGTACTGGATCATCGCGGCCGTCGCGGCCAGGGCGGCGTCGCCTGCCTTGGCCTTGGCCACCGCGACGGCCAGCTCCGCGTCGTCGCGCCCGACGTCGACGGCGTGCGCGGCGTAGAGGGCGGCGTGCTCGGCCATCGTGACGGCGACGTGCAGGTCGGCCAAGTCGTGCTTGATCGCCTGGAACGAGCCGACGGGCACGCCGAACTGCTTGCGCTCCCGGTCGTAGGCGACGGTGCGGGTGATCGCCTCGCGGGCGATGCCGACGAGGTCAGCCGCGACGAGCACAGTGGCCCGCGCCCGCAGATCGGCGACGACCTCGGGCGTCGCGCCGGGCAGTGTCTCCCCCGCGTCCGCGGTGAGGTCGGCGAGGCGGACCGTGCCGTCGTAGGTGCCGCGCGGCGCCGCCGTGGCCCCCGTGACCAGCGCCAGGCCGTCGGCGGTCGGCGCGACGACGACATCGGCGATCGCCCCGTACTCGACGGCGGGCAGCAGGCCCGGTGCCGTGCCCGTGGTCGCGAACGCCCCGACCGCATCGCCGGTGGCCAGCCGGGGCAGCCACGCCTTCTGCTGTTCGGCGGAGCCCGCCAGCCGGACGGCATCGGCCACGAGCACGGTGCCCCGCCACGGCCCCGGCGCGACCCCCGCCCCCAGCGCGCGGGCGATCACCTGGGCCTCGACCAGACCCAGCCCCAGGCCGTCGTGCTCCTCGGGCACCGTGGCGGCGAGCCAGCCCTGCTCACCCGCGGCCCGCCACAGCGAGGCCGGGTTGCCGTCGGACGCCGGATCCTCGACGACGCCGCGGACCGCGGCCAGGTCGAACCGCTCGGCGAGGTAGGAGCGCACCGCGGCGTCGAACTCCTGCTGGTCGTCGGTGAGTGCGAAGAACATGCCCGTCCCCTACCGCGGCAGGCCGAGCACGCGCTCGGCGGTGATCGTGCGCTGCACCTGGCTGGACCCGCCCCAGATCGTCACCGAGCGGGACCACATCGCCTGGGCGTGCAGCGGGCGCAGGTCCACCACCCCGCCGGAACCGTCGGGGATCTCGTCGAGCGTCGCGTCCTCGCCGAGCACCTCGTCGAAGACCTCCCAGAGGTCCTGGAAGGTCTCCGACCACATGAGCTTGGTCATCGACGCCTCGAAGCCCAGGTCGCGGCCCTGTTCCACCTGGGTGAGGACGTGCATGGAGTGCAGCCGCAGGCACTCCAGGTCCGTGAGCACGCGGGCGAGGCGGTCGCGGATCACCGGATCGGTGTGGCGGCCCAGCTTCCGCGCGACCTCGACGATCTCGTCGTACTGGCGGCGGAACTCGGTGTACTGGCTCGTGCCCGACGCGCCGCGCTCGAACGAGAGCAGCAGCATCGCCGTGCGCCAGCCGTCGTCGACCGCGCCGAGCACCTCGGTGACGGGCACCCGGGCGTCGGTGAAGAAGACCTCGCCGAACTCGCTGGCCCCGCTCATCTGCTTGAGCGGACGGGCGTCGACGCCGGGCTGGTGCATGTCGATCAGCAGCATCGAGATGCCCTTGTGCCGCGAGCCGTCCGGGTCGGTGCGGACCATCGTGAAGATCTTGTCGCCGTGCACGGCGTTGGTGGTCCACACCTTCTGGCCGTTGACCACGAAGTCGTCACCGTCGCGGACGCCGCGGGTCGCCAGCGCCGCGAGGTCGGATCCCGCGCCGGGCTCGGAGAAGCCCTGGCACCAGATCACCTCGTTGCGCAGCATCGGCCCGATGATCTCCTTCTTCTGCGCGTCCGAGCCGATCGCCATGACCGTCGGGGCGAGGAAGGTGAGGCCGAGCGCGTTGACGGTGCGCGGCGCGTCGGCCAGCACCATCTCCCGGTCGTAGATCGCCTTCATGCCGGGGGTGCCGCCACGGCCGCCGTACTCGACGGGCCACTGGATGCCCGCGAAACCCGCATCGGCCTTGGCCCGCTCCCAGTCGCGGCGCAGGCGGAAGCTCTCGTCGTCCGGCAGCGCCGCCCAGAATGCAGGGCTGCGCCACTCGGTGGGGATGTTCGCCCCCAGCCAAGCGCGCAGGTCGTCGCGGAACTGCTCCTCCGCGGCGGTGTAGGTCAGGTCCATCGCACGCCTCCTCACGCCTTCCCCCACCTTCGCATACCGACGGGTAACCCACGTGTCCACCAACGGGGGCGAAGCTCATGACCAGGGCGGTCACCGACCGGTATCGTTCGGTCATGCGCAGCGAGCGGGTGACGGTGAACCTGCCCGCCGAACTGATGGACGAGATCCGCGTCGCGGTCCGCCACGGGTCGGCGGCCAGCATCTCGGCGTACATCGTCGAGGCGGTCGCCGCGCGGCAGCTGCGCGAGCGGTCGTTGGCGCGCCTCGCCGACCTCTACGGCGGCCCACCGCCCGACGACGAGTTGGCCGAGGCGCGGCGAGCGTTGCGCCTGGTTCCTCCCGCCGCAGCGGTCTAGCCGTGATCGGGGGTCGGGTCCTCGACAGCACCGCGCTGGCCGCGTTCGCCATCGGACGGCCGGTCTACATGCGCGCGCTGGTCTGGGCGGCGGTCGAAGCCAACATCGTGCTCGCCGTGCCCAGCGCGGCGTTGGGGCGGGCGTGGGGGCTGGTGGAGTCGGAACACCACGCGGCGCTGCAGGTGCTGCTCGACCTGCCCAACACCATCATCGACGAGCTCACGCCCTCGTCCGCCCACGAGTCGGGCCTCCTGCTGGCCGCCGCCGGGCAGGACGACATCGCGGCGGCGCAGGTCGCGGCCTGCGCGCGGCGGCGCGGGTGGCCCGCGGTCACGGGCGAGCCCGGCACACTGCGCAAGCTCGACCCGAACGTGACGATCGAGGAGCTGCCTTAGGTCAGGCGGGTGCGGAGGCGGTCCAGGGCCGCCTCGTCCAGGCCGCTCTCGACCAGCCAGCCGCCCGCGCCGCCGTGCTCGGCGTCCAGGTGGTCCAGCACCGCGGCCATCACGTCGGCCCGCGGGTGGTGCAGCTGCAGCTCCTCGGGATCGGGCATCGGCTCGCCCGCGGCGGTGGTCCACCGCTGGAACAGCGCCTCGATCTGCTCGCTCGACTGCGCGTAGTCGTCGATGACGGCGGCCCGCTCGACCCCGACCACGTCCAGCACCATCGCCACCACCACGCCGGTGCGGTCCTTGCCCGCCGCGCAGTGCACGAGCGCGGGCCCGGCGTCGGGCGCGGCGAGCCGACGGATGGCCTCGACGACGTTGGCGGGCTGGTCGGCGAGGTAGCCCAGGTAGTTGCGCAGCAGCGGGTCGGTGTCGTCGCCGGTCTCGGGCAGCTCACGGCTGGCCCCGACGAGGTTGAGCGCCACCGTCTCGACGCCCTGGCCCGCCACCGGGGTGGGCCCGTCGCGGTCGATCTCCCGGGGCGTGCGCAGATCGAGGACCAGCCGCAGGCCGAACTCGTCGACGAGCCTGCTGACGTCGGCCGATGTCGCCCAATGCAGGGCCGCGCTACGCAGCAGGACCCCCGACCGGGTGGTGCCGCCACCGCGGAGCGGGAGACCACCGACGTCGCGAACGTTGTCGAGGCCCTCGAACCGCAGCCATCTGTCGATCACGAACTGATCGTAGGCGCACGCAGGACGGGGTAGGCCCGCCGCGGAAGCCGTTACGGGGCAACGCGCCGTACGGAGCAATCGGAGTACCCCGTAGGCTCCGCCGAAGAGAGTGACCGCGGCACCGCCTAGCGTCGACGCCCGGCGTCGGGTTTCGTCGTCGGTCGTGAGACGTGGCCGCCGCAACCCGAGGAACCCGATGACGGACCCCCGTACCAGCCTGATCCGCCAGCAGCTCGCCGAGCTGGGCCGCAGGCACGCCGCAGCCGCGAACACAGGCACGGCGTCGCCGCGGAACACGCGCGTGCTCGTGATCGGCAACTTCGGCAACGGCAACACCGGCGATGAGGCGATGCTCGCCCGCGCATTGCAGGAGCTGCCCGAAGCCACCGACGTCAAGGTCGTCTCCCGCAACCCGCGCATGGTCGAGGCGCTGCACCACGTGTGCGCGGTGCCGATGGAGGGCCTCGCGTTCTCCAAGGCGCTTCACTGGTGCGACGGCATCGCGATCGTCGGCGGCGGGCTGTTCGGCACCGGCGCGTCACCGCTGGTCAAGGTGCTGCCCGCGATCGTCTGGGCGGCCACGGCACGCAAGCGGGACATCGCCTACGTCGCCATCGGCGTCTACCCGGGCACCCCCGACCGGGTGCTGGAGCTCCTGCGCCGCTCCGTGCGCAAGCCCGGCCGGATCACCGTGCGGGACGAGGTGTCCGCGGCGACGCTCGGCGACGCCATCGTCGCGCCCGTCGTCGGCGATCTCGCCATGGGCCTCGCCCCGGCTCCCGCCGCCGAGGCGCGCCGCACGCTGGCCGCCGCCGGGCTCGATCCCGCGCTCCCCCTGCTGCTCGTCGCGCCCAAGGCCCTGCCCAACCCGATCCTGCTCGACGCGCTGCAGGAGGCGGCCGAGAAGCTCGCCCGGCGCTGGATCGAGCGCGGCGGCGCGGTGGCGGGCCTGGCCATCGGCACGCACGCCGATTACGGGTTCGGTCTGGCCCGCCGCGACGAGGTGCTGATCCAGGAGCTGGGCGCGCGGCTGGGTCGCGAGATCCCCGTGCTCGGCCCGCAGCTGCCGCCCGCGCTGGCCAAGGCCGTGGTCGGCGAGGCGGATGCGCTGTTCGGCCTCCGCCTGCACGCGCTGATCTTCGCGGTCTCCACGGGTGTGCCGTGCCTGGGCGTCGGCTGGGAGGAGCGCACGACCGCGTTCCTGGCCGAGCACGAGCAGTCGGCGATCAGCACCCGGCCGCCGGACGAGGCCCTCAACGCCTGGGTCGACGCCACGCTGCCCGCGCGCTGGTCAGCGCGTCCGCGCCTGCTCAGCAGCTGACGGTCTCAGAGCCCCTCCGCGGGCGTCCGGCGCAGCATCGGCGGGAGCAGGCGGGCGCCCGCCCCGTCGCGGGAGACGTAGTCGTCGGGGTTGTAGAGCCTGCAGCGTTGCAGCGAGAGGCATCCGCAGCCGATGCACGAGTCGAGACCGTCGCGCAGCGCCACCAGCGCCTGGATCTGCTCGTCGAGCCTGCCCCGCCAGGAGCGGGACAGCCGCGTCCAATCGGCCTTGGTCGGGGTGCGGCCGTCCGGTAGCCGGTCGAGGCCCGCGCGGACCTCGTCGAGGCCGACGCCGATCGTGCGCGCCGCCCGGATGAACGCGAGCCGTCGCAGCACCGACCGCTCGTAGCGACGCTGCCCGCCCGAGGTGCGCGTGGCCCGCAGCAGCCCCTCGCGCTCGTAGAAGCGCAGGGCCGACTGCGGGAAGCCGCTGCGGTCGGCGACCTCCCCGATCGTCAGCAGATCCGTCTTGTCCACGCCGGTCCCCTTGACTTCAACCTGACTTCAGCTTGCACGGTGGTTCCATGACTACCACAGCGATCGTCACCGGTGCAGGCACCGGGTTCGGCCTCGCGCTCACCCACGCACTCTCCGCACGCGGTGCGACCGTCGTTGCGTGCGCCCGTGATGCCACCCGCCTGCGCACCGCCGTCGCGGGCCTGCCCGGCGTGCTGGCCGTGCCCGGCGACGTCAACGACCCCGCCGACCGGGCGGCGATCATCGCTGCCGCGGACCGCATCGACCTGCTCGTGCACAACGCGGGCGAGCTCGGCCCGTCGCCGCTGCCGCGCCTCGCCGACTACCCGCCCGAGGCGCTCCGCGCGGTGCTGGAGACCACCCTGCTCGCCCCGCTCGCGCTCACCCAGCTCGCGCTGCCGGGCCTGCGCGCGGCGGCGGGCACGGTGGTGACCCTCAGCTCGGACGCGGCGGTCGAAGCCTACGAGGGGTGGGGCGGCTACGGCGCCGCGAAGGCCGCGCTCGACCAGCTCGCGGCGGTGCTCGCCGTCGAGGAGCCCGATCTGGCCGTCTACGCGTTCGACCCCGGCGACATGCGCACGGCCATGCACCAGCGGGCTTTTCCCGGGGAAGACATAACAGACCGGCCCGAACCGGAGACGGTGGTGCCCGCCTTCCTCCGCCTGCTGGAGACCCGACCGCCGAGTGGCCGCTACCGCGCGGCGGACCTGCTCGCCGGGAGCGCGGCGTGACGACCTCCTTCGCCGTGCCGCCCGAGCTCTCGGCCGACGCCCCGCCCGAGGCTCGTGGGGTGCCTCGGGACGGGGTGCGGCTGCTCGTGGCGCGGACCGGGCGGCCGCTGCGCCACATGACGTTCGCGGGCCTGCCCGGCGTCCTGCGGCGCGGCGATCTCCTGGTCGTCAACACCTCCGACACCGAGCCCGCCGCCGTCGACGGGCACCGCCAGGACGGTCGACCGGTCGTGCTGCACGTCTCGGGGCCGACGCGGGACGGCGGCGAGTGGGTCGTCGAGCTGCGCACGCACGACGGGCGGCGGGTGTCCGATGCGGCGACCGGGGAGGCCCTGCACCTGCCCGGCGGCGTGACCGCCTTCCTGCTCGCCGCCCATCCCGATCCGCACCGTCGCACGGGCAGCAGGCTGTGGCGGGCCCGCATCCCCGTGGCGGGCGGCCTGCCGACCTGGCTCGCCGCCTTCGGCCGCCCGATCGCGTACCCCTACCTGCGCGGACCGCGCCCGCTGGCCGACTACCGCACGATGTTCGCCCACCGCGACGGGCACGGCTTCGCCAGCGCCGAGATGCCCAGCGCGGCGCGCCCGTTCACGCCTGCCGTGCTCTGCGGGCTGCACGCGCGCGGCGTCGGCGTGGCCGGGCTCACCCTGCACACCGGCGTCGCATCGCTCGAGGCGGGCGAGGAGCCGCTGCCGGAGCGGTACACCGTGCCGGATGCGACCGCGGCCGCCGTGAACGCGACCCGCGCCGCGGGCGGGCGGATCGTGGCCGTCGGCACGACCGTGACCCGTGCGCTGGAGACGGTGGCGAGCCCGGACGGCACCGTGCGGGTGGGGGCGGGCTGGACCGAGCTCGTGTTGGGCCCGCGTCGATCCGCCTGGGTGGTCGACGGCCTCGTCACCGGCTGGCACGAGCCGGAGGCGTCGCACCTACTCCTGCTGGAGGCCGTAGCCGGCCCTGATCTGGTCCGGCGGGCCTACGCCGCGGCGCTCGATCGCGGCTACCTGTGGCACGAGTTCGGGGACTCCTGCCTGCTGCTTTCCGACGAATCTGCCGCTGGGCGCCGCCACTGACCGTTCATCGGCGATGAGGTAGTCCGTCCGGGTAGCCGAACGGCCGGCGGTCAGCGACGACAGGCGGGCCTGAGCCTTGCCGCTCCCCTGGCCGATCTCCTAGGTTGCTCCCCAAGCGTCACGATCCCATCACGAGCGCGACCGGGCAGGGACTCCCCACCTTGCTCACCGGCCCCGACCGGACCGCGCTCTGAGCGGATCGCTCCCCAGCGCCGAAGGGTCAGAATTCGTGGCAGGACACCGCTCTCCGCGTGGTCGTCGTGCGCGCCGCACCTCAGAAATGGTGCCGGCGCGTCACCTGATCGCGGGCGCTCCACCGCCCACCGGGCCGTCGTTGCGCACTACGGTCATCGCGTCGGCCGCCGCAGTCGGCGCCGTCGCCACCGGCACGGCAACGGCCTTCTTCCCCGGCAGTAGTTCGGTACCCACGGCCGCTGCCGACGAAACGGCCACGCTGGGCTCGCTCTCGTCGAGCGCCACCGCGCTGCTGCGCAACCCGGCGACGCACGCCATCGGCACGCTGACGCCCGTGCCCATCGGCACCGACGGGACGGGCACCGGGTTCGTCGGCGCCGATCAGCACCTCGCGCTGCTGGGCAAGGCCACCGACATCGCCGCCCAGATCGCCGAGGCGCACCAGAAGGAACTGGCCGCGCAGGCCGAGGAGGCGCGCATCAACGCGGTCGTCTCCCAGGGCGGGGTCGACTCGTGGATCGCCCAGGCGCTGCAGATCCTCAACCTGCCGCAGAACCTGGCGCCGGGCGTCAAGAGGATCATCATGGCGGAGTCGGGCGGCAACCCCCGCGCGATCAACCTCACCGACAGCAACGCCCGCCGCGGCACGCCGTCGCAGGGCCTGATGCAGACGATCCCGACCACGTTCCGCCACTACGTCGCCCCCGAGGTCGCGGGCAGGCCGATCACCGACCCGGTCGCCAACATCACCGCCGGGGTCAACTACATGGTCACGAACTACGGCGTCGGCACCCTGGCCGCGGGCGGTCGCAGCAACGCCGCGGGCAGCTACATCGGATACTGACCCCTACCGCACACCGGTAGGGGGCGCCGTGACCTGGTTGGTGGTCCACCTCGTCGCCACCGCGGCGCTCGTGGGAGTGGCCTGGGTCGTGCAGGTCGTCGTCTACCCGGCGTTCGCCCTGGTAGGGCCCGAGCAGTGGCCCGTCTACCAGGCGGCGCACATCCGGTCGATCACCCAGGTCGTCCTGCTGCCGTGGGTCCTGCAGGGGATCTCGACCGTCGCGCTCCTCCTCGCACCGCCCGCGGGCAACCTGACCGTCGCCGTCGCGCTGGCGGTGCTGGCCCTCGTCGGCGTCGTCCTCACGTTCGCGGGGGCCGTGCCTGCGCACAACCGCCTGGCCCGGCAGACCGACGGCACCGGGTCGGCGTTGCGGCGGCTGATGCGGGTCCACCTCGTCCGCAGTCTGGTGTGGTCGGCGTCGGCCGTTCTGGCCGCGGCCGTGCTCGCCGTCTGAGCGGGGTTCGACGGCCTGCCGTCCTCTGATCGACAATGGCCGTCACCGACGTGGCCGGGCGCCGCGTCGCACCCGTTCTCAGAAGGGCACCAGCATGGCCAGCCGCAGGCTCCCCGCTCCCCGCACGCCGGATCCGACGACGGCGCCCACGCTGCGGTGGGGGGTCCTCGCGCCGGGCTGGATCGCCCGCAACTTCGCCTCGGCGCTGCGGCGGGGCACCCGGCAGGAGATCGTCGCCGTCGGCTCCCGGACCTTCGACCGGGCCAAGGCCTTCGCCGACGAGTTCGGCGCCGCCAGGGCCTACGGGTCCTACGCCGAGCTCGTCGACGATCCGGAGGTCGACATCGTCTACGTGGCGTCGCCGCACTCCGAGCACCACCGCCAGACCCGCCTCGTCCTCGAAGCGGGCAAGCCCGCGCTGGTCGAGAAGGCGTTCACCCGCGATGCGGCCCAGGCGCGCGACCTCATCGGCCTCGCCTCGTCGAAGAACCTGTTCCTGCTCGAGGCGATGTGGAGCCGGTTCCTCCCCCACTACGACGTCATCCAGCAGGCGCTGGAGGGCGGGCTCATCGGCGACGTGACGACCGTCTTCGCCGACCACGGCCAGCACCTCTACCCCGGCGGCCCCGAGCGGCTGTCGAGCCCGGACCTGGCGGGCGGGGCCGTGCTCGACCTCGCCGTCTACCCGATCTCCTTCGCCGCCTTCGTCCTCGGCCCGTTCACCTCCGTCACCGCCACCGGGGAGCTGACCCCGGAGGGCGTCGACAGCCAGGAATCGGTGACGGTCCGCAACGAGGCAGGCGCCTTGGGCGTCCTGCACGCGTCGATGCTCGCCCACTCGCCCACCACGGCGTCGATCTGCGGCACCGACGGCAGACTCGACCTCGGCGGCCCCTTCTACGCCCCGACCTGGGTGCGGCTGCACGACCGCGACGGCGAGGTGCTCGACCAGTACGACCCGACCGGCGACGTCGTCCACCAAGGCCTGCGCTACGAAGCCGCCGAGGCCGCCCGCTGCCTCGCCGAGGGCCGGCTCGAGTCGGCGCTACACCCCCTCGCGGAGACCCTCCGGGTGATGGAGGCGATGGACTCCGTCCGGGCCCAGATCGGCGTCCGCTACCCGGGGGAATGAGGCTTGCGGTGGCGTCTCATCGCGATGCGTGGAGATGCCCCTGAGCGGGAACACCCCATCGTGGATGACGCGCCGCCAGACAGTGGGCCGATCGCTGCCCGCTACGCGCTGAGCCGCGTCATCGGGTCGGGCGCGACGGCGGTCGTGCACGAAGGTCGCGACCTCGTCACCGGTCAGCCCGTCGCGGTGAAGCTCTACCGGGCCGGCGGCACCGTGCAACACCGGATCCAACAGCAGCGGGAGATCGCGGCGCTGACCCAGCTGCGCCACCCCGGGCTCATCGCGCTGCACGACTGCGGCACCGAGCCGGGCCACAACGGCCGCACCTACCTCGTCACGGATCTGGTCGAGGGACCGTCGCTGCGGGCCCGCCTGCTCGACGGGCCGCTGAGTGCGCGTTCGGTCTACGAGCTGACCGGCAGGCTGGCCACCGCGCTGGCCTACGTCCACGCCCACGGCTTCCTGCACCGCGACATCAAGCCCGCCAACATCCTGCTGGCCGACGGGCACGAGCCCCGGCTGGCCGATTTCGGCATCGCCAGGGCACTGGACGGCACGATCGCCACCGCGACCGGCGCGGTGGCGGGCACCGCCGCCTACCTCGCCCCTGAGCAGGTCAGGGGCGGCCCGGTCGAACCCGCTGCGGACGTCTACGCGCTCGGCCTCGTCCTCCTGGAGGCACTGACCGGACGGCTGGAGTACCCCGGCTCGGTGGTGGAGGCGGCCGTCGCCCGCCTGCACCGCCGCCCGGTCGTGCCCCAGGGGTTGCCCTGGAACCTGACCGCTCTGTTGGAGGCGATGACCGACCCCGACCCGGCCACGCGGCCCACGGCCGCCGCGGTCGCGCGGGCGGTCGCAGACCCACCCGACACCTCCACTGCCGATCCCGCCCCGCCTCGCCTAGCGACCGCTGAAGGTCCGGCCGAGCCCCCCACCCCCGCCGCGCTCGCCACAGCCAACTCGCCTGTCACGGCCTCCGCCGGTCCTGCATCGCCTCCGCCGGCGACCGCCGACGCTCCGGCGGCGCGCCCGTCCGCCGCGGCCGTGGCCTCTCCCCTCGGACCCTCCGCCGATCCCGCCCTGCCTCCGTCGGCGACCGCCGAAGGTCTGGCGGCGCGCGATCGTCTGCGGAGGAGGGCCCCGCTTCTCGCCGTCGTCGGACTGCTGCTCGCCGTCTTGCTGGGCGGCGTCTCCCTGCTCGTCACCACCGGCCGCACGAACAACGCGCCCACGGTCGGTGCGGCTCCGGCCGTCCCGGCGGGCCAGGCCGGTGGCACCCCCACCGCCGAGCCGGTGGCCACGTCCGGCGCACTCGCAACCGTTCAACCCGTCGTGCCGGTCGCGGCGGAGAAGCCCGCCGGCGCACAGCCCCTCGATGCACAGCCCCTCGATGCACAGCCGCCCAACCCGCAGCCGCCCAACCCGCAGCCGCGCGACCCCCAGCCCGTCGCCGCCGACACCCGCCGCCAGGCCGACGGCGGGAACGACGCTCAGTCCTCGCCCGCTGAGCCTGCCCACGTCGCCACCCCGCCCGATGCCGCTGCCACCGAGGACGCCGCGGTCAATGCGGACGACAAGGGAAACGGCAATGCAAAGGGAAACGGGAACGGGAAGGCCAAGGGGAACGGGAAGGGCAACAACGGCAACGGAGGCGGCAACGGGAACGGGAACGGCAAGAAGGACGAGTGAAGCCTGCGGGGAGTCCCTGTGGTCTCGACGGTGCGATGAGCGCCACCCGACAAACCCGCGGCCGGGTCGGGGTGGTGATCGTCGAGCCGGACTACGCGTCCGACGATCGGGTGGTCCACCCCCACTCCCAGACGACGCCGACCTCGGGGTCCTCCTGGTCGTCGGTGTGCTCGAAGCCGAGGGACACCAGCACCCCCGTCGACGGGTTCGGGCCGGGCAGGGTGTGGGCGAGGACGTGATCGACCTCGCCACTGGCGACGGCCCGCTCCACCAGTGCCCGGGCCGCGGCAGCGCCGAACCCCCGGCCGCGGAACTCGGGAGCGATCTCGTAGCCGATCTCGACGGTGCGGTCGGCGGGCGGGGCGGCGAAGCCACCCGAGCCCAGCAGCTGTCCGGTCGCGTGGTCGACGAAGAACTGCATCGACCACGAACGGTCGGCTTCGGATGCCGTCTGCAGGTGCTCCAGGGTGAAGGCGACGGCTTCGGGGAACTCGGGCCAGCCGTGCGGGATCGATGAGCCGACGAGCTCGCTGAACAACGCGCGGTTGTCGTTCAGCGCCTTCAACAACGGCGCGGTTGCCGCGAGCAGACGCACCTGGGGGTGAGCGGACATGGGGAATCTCCAATCGTGAAGGGAAGGCTGCACGACCTGGAGATACGAAAGAACCGACGAGCAGGAGCGCAGCCGAGGGCACGCTGAGGCAGACACCTCAGCGGTGACCGGAAAGTGGTCGGCGCTCCTGAAAATGCTCGTGGTTGACGGCCGGAAAGGCCGGGGCCCAACGTATGCGCTGCGGCAGAGTCGACACAAGCAGATAACGGCCCATCACCGCAGATGCGGGATGCACGACCAGCCGCAAGAACGACCAGCTCGCCTTCGCCGTGCTCGCCACCGGCGCCGACGGCTACGCGGCTGGTGTCCTACGGCGAGATCGCGCCGGACTTCGGCAACCGTGGCGCGCTCCGCGCCACCCAGGACAGCACGCCCCTCGCGCGACCACGGCTGGTCGTGCCGGGCGACGTCAAGGGTGGTCGGTACGTCAGCGACGTGTCGACCCAGCGACCCGGCGGCCGGCCGCCGCGGGTGGGTTGACAGATGCCCGTCAGCTGATGCGGTGCTCGTCGAGGAAGCCGTCGACGATCTTCAGCAGGTCGTCGGACCGCTCGATGTGCAGGCAGTGGCTCGAGCCCGGCCCCGTGATCAGCTCGTAGCGGGCACCGGGGATGGCGTCGGCGACCGCTTTGGCCTGGTCCTGCGGCGTCAGCAGGTCCTGCTCGCCGACCACCACCAGCGTCGGCACCGTGATCGCACCGAGCCGGTCGAGCGTGTCGTGGACCAGGTCGGCGTCCCACTGCTCGACGGTGACCTGCATCTGATCTTCGTTCTGCGGGAAGGCAGGCAGCATCGCTTCGATCATCTGGGGCAGGTCGGGGTGGTCGAGCAGCTGCGGGGAGAACGCGAGTCCGGACGTGGCCAGCGCGGCGTCCATGTTCCGGACGACGTAGGGCAACCGGAAGGCCGACAGGATCGAGCGCTGGAAGCCGTTGCACCGGCCCCAGGTCGCGTACATCACGGCGGACGCCATCCGCTCCGGGTGGGCCAACGCCATCTCCTGGGCGACGGCTGACCCGAGCGACCAGCCGACGACGTGCGCTTTCGGCACGTCCAGGGCTTCGAGGAGCGCTGCGGTGTCCTCGGCCATGGAGGCCACGGTGATCGGGCCGGTGCCGCGTTCGCTGCCGCCGAGCCCGCGGTTGTCGAACGCGATGACCCGATAGCGCTCGGCGAGCCGGGACACCATGCCTGCCCACAGTCCGATGTTGCCCGACGTCCCCATGACGAGCAGCAGCGGTTCTCCTTCCCCGCTCACCTCGTAGTTCAGGCTCACTCCGGTGCGGACGGCTTGCAATGGCACGAGAACCTCCTGCTCGGGCGGTGGTGGAGCGTCAGCGGTAGACGAGCGACCCGTCGTCCAGATCGGCCTTGGGCAGGAGCTCCTGTTCCTCGTCGTGCTCCTGCATGTGCTTCCACGGCTCCCGGTCACCCTGCTTGAACAGCACGTGTTGGGAGCGCATGACGTAGCCCGCGTTGAAGTTCTCCGGGTCCGACCACGGCTTGACGTCCATATCGGCGTCCTCGGGGCGCAGCGTCGGCGTCACCGTCGTCGCGTCCTTGAGCGCCATGTTCCCCATCAGCCGCAGCACGAGGTCGCTGACCAGGTCGACGCGCAGCGTCCAGCTGTGGCGGAAGTAGCCGAACGTGTAGGCCATGTTCGGCACGCCACTGATCATCAGACCGCGCCAGGTGACCCGCTCGGCGAAGTCGACAGCCTCGCCGTCGACGGTGAACGGGATCTCGCCGAACACCGACAGGTTGAACCCGGTAGCGGTGACCACGATGTCGGCTTCGAGCTCCTCGCCCGAGCCGACGCGGATGCCCGTCGCGGTGAACTCCTCGATCGTGTCGGTGACGATCGACGCCTTCCCCTCGCGGATGGCCGCGAAGAAGTCCCCGTCGGGGACGATGGCGATCCGCTGCTGCCACGGGCGGTAGCGCGGGGTGAAGTGCTTCTCGATGTCGTAGCCCTCGGGGAGCAGGGGTCGGATGCCGTCCATGAGGAACGCGTGCACCTCGTCGGGCGCGGTCAGCGACGTCGTGGCCAGCCAGTGGTACTGCGTCAGGTACTGGCGGCGCAGGATCTCGTACATCCAGTCCTGCGGGATGTCGAGCGGTTGCAGCATCACGGCGAGCTCGTGGGTCGTCGGCGCGGCGACGAAGTAGGACGGCGAACGCTGCAGCATCGTCACGTGCGCTGCCGTCTTCGCCAGCGCGGGCACCAGCGTTGCCGCGGTGGCGCCCGACCCGATCACGACCACGCGCTTGCCCGTGTAGTCGAGGTCGTCGGGCCACTGCTGCGGGTGCACGATCCGACCCTGGAACCGGTCCATGCCCTCCCACTGTGGCTGGTAAGGCTTCTCGTGGTTGTAGTAGCCCTGGCACATCCACAGGAAGGCGGTGGTGAAGCGCAGCCGCTCACCGGTGTCGGCGCGGGTGACCTCGACGGTCCAGCGGTGGTCTTCGGTCGACCAGGACACCCCGGTGACGCGGTGGTGGTAGCGGATGTGGGGCGTGAGGTCGCCGTCGTCGATGACCTCGTCGAGGTAGTCGAGGATGGCGCCCCCGGCCGCGATCGACGGGCCGCGCCAGGGCTTGAAGCGGTATCCGTAGGTGAACAGGTCGCTGTCGGAGCGGATGCCCGGGAAGCGGTTGGTCCACCAGGTGCCGCCGCGGTCGTCCTGCGCCTCGAGGATGACGAAGCTCCGGTTCGGGAACTGATCCTGCAGGTGGCGCGCGGCGCCGATCCCGGAGACGCCGGCGCCGACGATGAGGACGTCGAAGTGGCCTGCGTCGTGGACCTGCTCTGTCCCTGCCTCGTGGACCTGCTCTGCCGTCGTCATGATGGGACCTCTTGTCGCCGCTGATACGAGATCTCGGTCACCGTAAGCAGGCGGTCAGGGGCCGGACTTGTCCCAAGGTCGGACACCCCCGCCCCTTGACCGGGAACGCATGATGTGTGTGGGCCACACGAGGGGGTGGAGCACCGTTGAGCGGAGTGGCCGGTCGTCGTTCGCGCCTCGCGTCGGCCCGCGCCGAGCTGCTGGAGCGTCCCGACGGAGACCCGCGCGGCATGCCCGCGCACGTGGCCGCGTCGTGGCGTCGCAGCATCGCTTCCGGTGTCGACCCGGGCACCGTGACCAGCGAGTACCACCCCGACCTCGACGTCGACTCCCGCCTCGTCCGTTGCGCGCGGCCGGTCATCGAGCAGCTCATGGAGCAGATCGGCGAAGTGCCGACGTGCGTGGCGCTGACCGACAAGCAGGCCCGGCTCCTCGTCCGCGCGGACAGCACGTCGTGGATGGGCCGCATCGCCGACGCCGTGCACTTCGCGCAGGGTTTCGACTACGCGGAGGGCGCCGTCGGCACCAACGGCGTCGGCACGGTGATCGAGGCCGGGGAGTCGATCCACATCGTCGGCGGCGAGCACTTCGCCGAGGAACTGCAGCCCTACGCGTGCGCAGGCGCTCCGGTGCGCGACCCGTTCACGGGGCGGCTGGAGGGTGTCCTCGACATCAGCTGCCTGGCCGAGCACTCGTCACCGATCATGCGGTCGCTGGTGCGGACGGCCGCCACGCACATCGAGCGCGGGTTGCTGGCCGACCGCAACCAGCTCCAGCAGGCGCTGTTCGACGCCTACACCCGCGTCGACGCGCGCGGCAGACTCGCCGTGCTGGCCGTGGGCGAGCGGACGGTGATGGCGAACTCACCGATGCAGAACCTGCTCGACCCCGGCGACCTGACGTCCCTGCAGGAATACGCCAGGTTCGTGATGCGCCGTCGCTCGACCCTCGACGATCGGGTCGACCTGCCCAGCGGCAGCCGGGTGCGGGTGCGGGGTTCGACCGTGAGCGTCGGCGGCGCGGTCGCCGGGATGGTCGGGGTCGTGACCCTGCTGACGGAGGTCAGCACGCCGTCTCGGCCCGTCGGTGGGCGCCGGGGCGGCACCCGGCCCGAACGCGGCTGTCCCGCGTGGCGCGCAGCCTGGGTCACCGTGGACGAGGCGCGTCGCGCCGACGACGCCGTCCTCGTCATCGGTGAGCCCGGCACGGGGCGGTTCACGCTGCTGTCCCACGTGTACGGGCAGACCGGGGAGGGTCGGGTCGTCGGGATCGAGGCGGCGGATCTCGAGTCCGACGCCGAGGACGTCATCACCCGGATCCTGGGCAAGCCGAGCCCGGTTCTGATCGTGCTGCGCGACATCGACCGGCTGTCCGAAGCCGTGGCGAGCCGCCTGTCGAGGGCGATTCCCCGCAACCCGACCACCCGACCCTCGATCGCCGCCACCGCTGCCGGACCCGCGAACGGCGAGCTGCTGGCGTTGTTCGACACGTCGGTCACCGTTCCGCCGCTGCGCAACCGCGCCTCCGACCTCCCGATGCTGGTCGACGCCCTGCTGGTCGAGCTGGCCCCCCAACGGCGGGTGAGCCTGTCGCGGGAGGCGCAGCAGCTGTTGCGACGCTACGAATGGCCCGGCAACGTGCGCCAACTCAAGGAGGCTCTGGTGTTCGCGCTGAGCCGACGCCCCGTAGGCCGCATCGCGGTCGCCGACCTTCCTGCGTTCTGCCAGAGCAGCCCGCGCATCGCCCTGCGCCCCGTCGACGAGGTCGAACGCGACGCGATCGTCGCGGCACTGCGTGATGCACACGGCAACCGGCTGGCCGCCGCCGCCTCGCTGGGCCTCGCCCGCTCCTCGCTCTACCGGAAGATCCGCCAGTACCGGATCACCGTGTGACCGTCGGGGCACGCGACCACTGTCACCACTACTCTCGCCGAGATGGCCGACGTGATCTTGCCCGCTCTTCCCGAGTCGTTCCAGCGGGTGCTCTGCGTCGTCGCGCACCCCGACGACATGGAGTACGGCACCTCCGCGGCAGTCGCCCGCTGGACCGCCCGCGGCATCGAGGTCGGCTACCTCCTCCTCACCCGGGGCGAGGCGGGCATGCCCAACCCTCCTGAGGAAACGGCGCGACTCCGCGTCGCGGAGCAGCACGCCGCCTGCGCGGTCGTCGGCGTCACGCACCTGACCGTCCTGCACCACCCCGACGGCGTTCTCGTCTACGGCCTCGACCTGCGCCGCGACATCTGCCGGGAGATCCGCCGCTTCCGACCCGACGTCGTGCTCGGCACCGGCTACGACGTCGAAACGCCGTACGGCTTCGACCAGGCCGACCACCGCGCCGCCGGACTCGCGACGCTCGACGCGATCCGCGATGCGGGCAACCGCTGGGTCTTCCCCGAGCAGTTCGACGACGAAGACCTCGTGCCGCACTCCGCGCGCTGGTACATCGTCCCCGGGCACGCGGGCTCGGCGAGCCACGGCGTCGACGTCACCGGCGAACCGCTACGCCGGGGCGTCGCCTCCCTCGAGGCCCACGGCGCGTATCTGGCCGCATTGCCCGACCACCCCGCACCCCAGGACATCATCCCGACCTTCGCCGCGATGAACGGAAAAGCGATGGGGGTCGAGCACGCCGTGCTGTTCCGCGCCCACGACCTGCAGGCGCCCTTCGAGCTCGCGCAGGACTGACGGACCGACCTGCCCTGCGCCGATCAGAAATCCTCCGCTGTGCCGTCAGTCCTGGTGACCCACCGGTGAAAGGATTGATGACCATGACCGACGCCAGATCCCTGGGCGCCGATGACGCCACCTTCATGGCGGCGGCCCGTTCCGGTGACACGGCGCGGTTCGCGCTCATCACCGAGCGCCACCGGCGTGAGCTGCAGGTGCACTGCTACCGGATGCTCGCGAACTACGAGGACGCCCAGGACCTGACCCAGGAGACGTTCCTGCGAGCGTGGAACAAACGGGAGACGTTCAAGGGCCACGCCGCGCTCCGGACCTGGCTGTACAGGATCGCGACGAACGCCTGCCTCGACTTCTTGGAGAAGCGCAACGACCGGACACCCGTGCCGTCCGGGCTGTCGGACCCCGCTACCGAGGTGCTGTACCTGCAGCCGTACCCCGACCGGATGCTCCCCGAGGACCCGCAGGAAGCGGTGGTGGCGCGGGAGACGATCGAGCTGGCGTTCATCGTCGCCGTCCAGCACCTGCCGCCGCGGCAGCGGGCGGTGCTCATCCTGCGCGACGTCCTCGGCTGGCCCGCGTCGAAGGCCGCCGAGGCCCTCGAGCTGACCGTCGCGTCGGTGACCAGCGCACTGCAGCGGGCGCGCGTGACGATGCGCGAGCAACTGCCCGCCCGCCGCCTCGACTGGCGGAGCCCGGCCCCTCACGAGCTGTCGGATGACGAGCGCGATGTCGTGCAGTCCTACATCGACGCCCATGAGCGCAACGACCTCGACGGGTTGATGTCCCTGCTGCGCGACGACCTGCGCTTCGCGATGCTGCCCGATCCGGGCACCTGGATCACGGGGGCGAAGGACGCGGTGGACGGCTGGGTCTCCGGTGGGCTCTTCCAGCCCGGCTACGACGACTGGCGCTGTACCACCACGACCGTCAACCGCATGCCTGCCGCCGCGCTGTACCTCCGCACCCCGGACGACCCGGAGTACCGGCTGTTCACCATCGCGGTCCTGCACATCGCCGACGGGAAGATCGCCGAGCTCACCGGGTTCGCCGCCGCCGACAAACCCTGGCTGGGCCTGACCCCGACACTGCTCAGCGCCTCGTCTCGTACCGGGTCAGCACCACACCGGCGGGGAACGTCCGCGTCTCCACCAGGTTCAGGTTCGCCCAGCCGTCCAGCGCCGTGAAGAACGGCGTGCCTGCGCCCACCAGGACCGGGTAGGTGGCCAGGGCGTACTCGTCGATCAGCCCGGCCCGCATGGCGGCCCCGGCGAGCGTCGCGCCGCCGATGGTCATCGGACCGCCGTCCTCGGCCTTGAGCCGGGTGATCTCGGCGACCGCGTCACCGGTGACCAGGCGGGTGTTCCAGTCGACCGTGTCGATCGTCGAGGAGAACACCACCTTCGGCGTGTCCCGCCAGTTCTGCGCGAACCCGATCTCCGCCGGGTTGGCGTCGGGCTTCTCGTCGCCGGTCGGCCAGTAGGAGCTCATCGTCTCCCACAGCTTGCGCCCGTACAGCGTCGTCTCGCTCGCCCGTTCCTGGTCGAGCCACCACTGGAACAGCTCGTCGCTGGGCGGTCCGCCCCAACCGATGTCGTCGCCGGGCGCGGCGATGTAGCCGTCCAGGGTCACGTTCATGCCAAAGATCAATTTCCGCATCGTGCCGGCCTCCCGTGAGTCGGTCTCACACGTACAGACGGCCGCGGCGCGGAAACTCATCGGTGCTCGATCTGCGTCCGCCCCTTCGGAGGACGGTGGGCTCGACAGAGCAAAACAGCCCTCCGGACGGATCTCCGGAGGGCCGTTCTACCTGCTTGCGGGAACAGGATTGGAGTTCCGCCTCGCGGTCATGATCGGCGATGGCGGACGATCGCTGCGACGGCGAACAGCGCCGTCACACCCAAACCGGCAGCGACGATGGCCGTGCGGGTCACCGCCCGTGCCGCGAGTGCCCACCCCGGCCGGTCGATCCTGATGTGCGGACTGCCGGTGAGCAGGGCGGCGACCCTGCTCCTGTGGGCGGGATCGACCAGGGCGATCCGCCCACGCGGCCCATGGAGTTCGGCGCGCAGATGGGCCCGGGCCAGTTGGGCGGCCACCGCGGCGACAACGGAACGGTCGGCCGTCCCCGCGAGCAGCTCGGGACGGTCGAGCTCGAGTCGTAGCCGGTGTCCCTGTCCGGTGAGCCGACCAGTGGTGCGTTCACCTGTGTCGGTCTCCATCTCGACGGCGAGGTCGGCGTCGACTTCGAGGTACCGCGTCCAGTCCGGCGCGTGGTCTGGTGCGGGGTCGGGTAGGGCGCCTGCGGGAAGGATCGCCCCTCGGGTCACGAGGAGCCGTTGCGGGTGGCCGCTCCGAGTGCGCCCGGGTTGTCCCGGTCGGCGGTGCGGACCCGCAGCGTGCCGTTGAGCTTCCACAGGGCCCGCGGCGAGTTCGCTCCGGTGGTCTGGGGGACCTCGACGGTCATGTCGGTGAAGGTGTACTCGATCACCGCTTCCTTGCCGGTGAGGTAGCTCCACAGCTCGTGGCCGAACTCACGGATGTCGGTCGAGCCGTCGGTGGTGTCCGTGGTGCTCATGAAAGTCTCCTTGTGGTTGTGCGATGGGTGCGGCCGGGCAGGACCGGACATGGCCGCGGTCTGCGGATGCCGACGTTGATGCGTTCAGATCCGGGTCGGTCGCGCGAGCGGCCTGGCCAGAACCCGCAGGGTGCGGTCCTGAGCGCGGACGATCTCGTCGCGTTCGGACTCCGACATCCCGCCCCACACCCCGTATGGCTCGTGCACGGCCAACGCGTACGCGCGGCACTGAACGAGAACCGGACAGCTGTTGCAGATCTGCTTGGCGCGGATCTCGCGGTTCGCGCGGGCTGGTCCGCGCTCGTTCTCCGGGTGGAAGAACAACGCGCTGTCCATCCCGCGGCACGACCCGCGCATCTGCCAGTCCCAGATGTCGGTGACCGGAGCCGGGAGCCGGTGAGTGTCTGCCACGTTCGTCATCCCCCCTGAGGTGGTTACCACCCGGGTCTGGGGCAGCCGCTCCACCATAACCGCGCCAAACGTTGTTCACGAGTCGAACCGACCCGTGACCCCACGACGAGGCGTGCTCTCCGCAACACCCGCTCAGCGCGGCGCGACCTGCCGCTCACCGGGCGCAGACCTCTGCCCGCACCCGACCCGGATTCCACGACCTCGTCACAGGACCCGGCCGGGCCGACGTCGCCCTCAACTCCCTCCGAAGGCCACTGACGTGATCAGCGCATTGGCATCAGCGTGATCCCGAGCGCGACCCCTGTCCGCTGACCACAATCGACGTGCCAAGGCGGGAAGATCATTGTCCGGGATGCGACTTCCTCCCATTCAAACGTCTTTGTGACCTCACCCTCACTTCCGGCGCCACAGGGTGGTCACTGGGCAGCCACGGTACGGTTGCCGCATCGCCGAGGGCAGCACGTCTCGGTTTGCGCATTGACGCGCGGGGCGCGGCGCATTCTTTCCGGATGCCCGGTAAAGCAGTAGATCTTCCCGGTATGCCGAATTGCGGCAGAAACCCCAACATTCGAGAGGTATTGTATTATGGCCCAGGCGAAAAATGAACTTCGCGGCACCGAAAAACGCCCCGTCCGCTCTAATACCGAAGCCAATACGTCGGTTGCGAAGAGCGTTCCCGGCTCGGTGGGCGAGCGCGGCACCGAGGGCGTGAAGGGCTCGCGCGGCGAGACCGGCGGCAAGGGCGCCAAGGGGCCGGTTGGTCTGGTCGGCGAAATCGGAGACAAGGGCGACAAGGGCCCCAAGGGTCCTCAGGGTCCGGTCGGCGAGCGCGGCGAGAAGGGCCCGAGGGGCGTGCCGGGCCCAGTTGGTGAGCGGGGCGACAAGGGCCCCGACGGTGCCACCGGCGAGCGCGGCCCCATCGGTGTGCGGGGCTCCACAGGCCTCCCGGGCGAACAAGGCGTCAAGGGCCTCGATGGCCCGACCGGCATGACCGGTCTGCCCGGCGAGCAGGGAACCCGGGGTGCGGCAGGCGAACCAGGTGAGCAGGGTGCGCCGGGACCGACCGGTGCTCCGGGTCAGCGCGGTGTGATCGGGGAGACCGGTGAGCAAGGTGCCCGGGGACCGCAGGGCCTGCAGGGTCCGCTGGGCGAGACCGGCGTTCAAGGCATCGCTGGGCCCCAGGGCGCCCAGGGTGAGCAGGGCGCCACCGGAAGGACCGGGCCCACCGGCGTCGCGGGGGCCGAGGGCCCGCGTGGCGCGGCCGGACCTGCATGGCTCGATCAGCCCGAGCCGTCCGAACTGGTGCGCAACGTGGTGCGCGCGGCGGTCAGCGTCACGCCCCGTACCGTGATCGACCCGCGCGCCGGATACCGGTACATCACGACCTTGGCCTCGCGGTTGCTCAAGCTCCAAGGCGGACTCGTGCTCCGCGCGATCATCACCACACCGGACGCCACCGTCGAACCATCCGAAGACGCGAAGGTGCGCTCGATCGGATAGGCGGCCCCTCAGCGGCGCGGGTGCCCGCGGAACCCGCAGGCCGGAGGGGGTGTCTCCGGGGTTGGGGCGGCGCCGTGCGGGTACTCCCTGTTGCGGCCCGGCACCTCCAGCGTGGCCCGATCTCAGAAGGTGCGGTGCCGGGATGGACGCTCGTCGGACGGAGCACAACGGCCAACACCCACGGGCTGAGGACGGCCACAATGACGGGTTCGCACAGCCGCACGACGTCGACACCGAAGGACTGGTGGCCGCCGCGGAGGCCACGGCCGCGCTGATCAGCACCGATGCCGAGCCGATGGGCCACCCCGGCCGACCCTGGGACCGCCGGGCGCCGTTCTGGGTCGGCATGGCGGGGGCCGCCGGTGTGGCGGTGACCGTCGGCCTGGTCGCCGTCCTGGTCACCGTCAGCAGCGTGCTGGTGCTGATCGGGTTGGCGTTGTTCATCGCGGTCGGCCTGGAACCGGCCGTTTCCTGGCTGGTCCGCCACCACATCCCCCGCTGGGCCGCGGTCACCACTGTGATCGTCGTCGGGTTCCTGCTGGTCGCCGGGTTCCTTGCCCTCGCGATTCCGGTGCTGGTCACCCAAGGAACCCAACTCGTGACGCACCTGCCCGGTTACTTGCAGACCGCACAGGACCACAACTCGGTGCTGGGACAGTTCAACGAGCAGTTCCACGTCGAGCAGAACGTGACCCAAGCTCTCAGCGGAGCCTCGGTTGCGACACTTGCGGGCGGCGTGCTCGGTGTCGGCGTGGTGGTGTTCAGCGCGATCGGCTCCGCCCTCGTGGTGGTCGTGCTGACCATCTACCTGCTCGCCGACCTCCCCCGTGTGCGGGCCGGGCTGTACCGCCTCGCCCCCGACAGCCGCCGACCCCGGGTCATCCTGATCGGGGACGAGATCTTCGCCAAAGTCGGCGCCTACGTCCTGGGCAACCTGGCCATCTCCGTCATCGCCGGGACCGCCACACTCATTTGGCTGGAGGTCTTCGGCGTGCCCTACGCGCTGCTGTTGGCGCTGTTCGTGGCCCTGCTCGACCTGATCCCGGTCGTGGGCTCGGCGATCGGAGGACTCGCCGCGAGCCTGGTCGCGCTCACCGTCTCGCCGTGGACGGCGCTGCTCACCGCCGGGTTCTTCGTGCTCTACCGCGTCGTCGAGGACTACCTGCTGGTCCCCCGCATCATCGGCCGCGTCGTGAAGGTCCCCGACCTGCTCACCGTGGTCGCGGTACTCCTCGGTGCCGCCCTGCTCGGCGTCGTCGGCGCGCTCGTCGCGATCCCCCTCGCCGCCGCCCTCATGCTGGTCCTCCGCGAGGTGATCACTCCCAGCCTCGACCGTGCCTGACCGAAGCCCCGCTCATCCCTGTAGTCCTGCTACGGGGTTGCCACCACCATGAAGCCGTCTCACCGAATATCTTTCAGCAGGTCCGACAAAGTGAAAGATGCCGGCCCGACTCGGATCGTGTCGCACGCGCCAATGGGGTGGCGACGGCGGTGGTCATCCCGTGAGGATGGCCATTGTGGAGCAGGTCGAGATCGTCGTGGCCCATCACGAGCGCGCGACCCTGCGCGTCGGCGACGTGTTCCTGAAGATCGACCCTGAGCAGACGCGCACCGACGTCGAGGTCGA
Source organism: uncultured Actinomycetota bacterium (assembly GCA_963799945.1). Classification (GTDB taxonomy): domain Bacteria; phylum Actinomycetota; class Actinomycetes; order Mycobacteriales; family Pseudonocardiaceae; genus Pseudonocardia. The sequence goes on along the minus strand of CAWCZG010000011.1, from coordinate 188,829 downwards.
GGCGATGGCCTTGGCGCCGGTCCCGACTCCCCAGGTCCTGTGGCGCAAGCCTCCCGTGCTCGCGCTCGCCGCCCTGCCAGGTACGGCACTGGGCCGCCTCGGCGCGCCTTCGACCGCGTCGACCGCGGCGTGGGCCGCGGCGGGCACCGCGGCACGGACACTTCACGATGCACCGCTGCCCCCGTGGCCGGGTCGCAGCCTCGACGAGGTCGCCTCGGAGCTCGACGACGAATGCGAGTGGCTCGTCGCGAACGGTGTCCTTTCCACCGACGTGGTCGCGCGCAACCGTCGGGTTGCCGAGGCTGCGCTCCGACCGTGGCAGCCTGCCTTCACGCACGGCGACCTGCAGCTCGACCACGTATTCGTCGACGGTGACGAGATCACCGGGGTGCTCGACTGGTCCGAGGCAGGCCCGGGCGACGCCCTCTACGACCTCGCCACCTTGACCCTCGGACATCCCGAGCACCTTGGCGACGTCGTCACAGGCTACGGCACCGACGTCGACCTCGACGTGATCCGCGGATGGTGGTCGTTGCGAAGCCTGAGGGGTGTCCGCTGGTTGATCGAGTGCGGCTTCGACCCGTTCGCGCCGGGCCGCGAGGTCGACGTCCTGAGATCCCGGCTGTGAGACTGCGCCAGACCAGCGGCGACAGGTTCGAGCCGATCATCTGCGAAGGCGCGTCGTCTTCCGAACCGACGACGTCGAGGTCCTGCACGCTGCCTGGCCACCTCCGCCGGGCCGGGTTCCGGGTAACCGAGCGACGCCTGATCCCGCTGTTCAATTCGTCTGCCCACACCAAAAATCAGAGGGCCTTCCGCGATGTTCTGCGGAAGGCCCTCTGAACTGGTACTTCATCTTTGTAGCGGGGGTAGGATTCGAACCTACGACCTCTGGGTTATGAGCCCAGCGAGCTACCGAGCTGCTCCACCCCGCGTTGCTGTTGTGACGCCAACTGTACACGCCCCCGAAACGCACCCCCGGCAGGGGGGTGGGGGTGCGGGGGTGGCGGCCGCGTCTCCACGGCCACCACGCCCCGCCCGTGGTCAGCCTCCGCCTGCCGCCGCTTGGGCGGTCTGGAACTGCTTCACCGCGGCGTCCAAGGCGGCCAAGGCGTTGCCCTGCGCGGCGAAATCACCGGAGGCCTGGGCGGCCTTCAGCTGGGCCAGGGCGCTCTGGATCGCCGCGGCCGCGGCAGCGACCTGGGGCGCCGCGGCGGCCCCTCCGGAGGCCGGTGGCGCTGCCGTGCCCGCCGCGGGCGGGGCCTGGGTCGCGCCCGCGGTGCCGTTGCCCGCGCCCGCCCCGAATACTTGGTCCAACGCCTGCTTCAACGTCGGAGCGTAGCCGATGCGGTTGCCGTAGTAGACGAGCACCTTCGCCAGCTGTGGATAGCTCGACGCCTGCCCGGTGCGTTCGATGTAGACCGGTTCGACGTAGAGCAAGCCACCCGCCACGGGCAACGTCAGCAGGTTGCCGTAGTCGACCGCGGTCTGGCCTCTCGAGAGCAGGCTGATGTTCGAGCTGACCGTCGGCGAGCTGATGAACTGCGACTGGACCTGTTGCGGGCCCAACGTCTGCGTGTCCGAGGGCAACTGCAGGACCGTGATCTTGCCGTACGTCGCCGGATCGGAGCTCGCCGAGACGTAGGACGACAGGATGTCGCGGTTCTTGAACACCAACGCGCTCGTGAGCTGGAACGTCGGTGTGCCCGCCTCCGCGGCGCCTGGTTGGCCCGCGAGCACGTAATACGGCGGCTGCGCGGCTCCGGCGGAGCCCGACTGCACGGTCGGGTCGGTCGGGACGTCCCAGAACGACACGCCGCCGTAGAACTCGCCGGGGTTGCCCACGTGGTAGCGGGTGAGCAGCTCACGCTGGACCTTGAACTGGTCCTCCGGGTACCGGAAGTGCGAGCGCAGACTCGGGCTGATGGCCGTGCTGGGCTGCACGGTGCCCGGGAAGGCCTTCATCCACGTCTTGAGCACCGGGTCGGTGTCGTCGAAGGCGTAGAGCGTGACGTTGCCGTTGTAGGCGTCGACCGTGGCCTTCACCGAGTTGCGAAGGTAGCTGATGTCCTGGTCCTGCCCCGGCTGGGCGGTCTGGTTCGCGTCGCTGGTGGCGGAGCCGAACGACACCTGCTCGGCGTAGGGGTAGTTCGGCAGCGTGGTGTAGCCGTCGACGATCCAGGTGAGCCGCCCGTCGACGACCGCGGGGTACGGGTCGGAGTCGGTGGTGAGCCAGGGCGCTACCTGCTGCACCCGGTCTTCCGGCTTCCGGACGTACATGATCTTCGAGTCGGAGTTGATGGAGCTGTTGAAGAGGATGTTGCGCTCCTGGTACTCCAGGGAGAACACCAGCCGGTTGAACAGGCTCCCGATCGGCACGCCGCCGGTGCCCGTGTAGGTGTAGTTCTGCGAGTCCGAGTCGTACTCCCGCGGGGTGGCGCCGCTCTGCCCGCCGACGATCGAGTAATCGGTGTTCAGCTCGCCGTAGTAGATCCGCGGTTCGTTGACCTTCAGGCTGTCCGGGATCGTGCTGTCGGTCTCCGTGGTGGTGTCGATGCTGGTGAACTTGGGCAGGCCGCCCTGTCCACCGCCGGAGTCGTCCAGCGGGGCGTTGATCTGGTTGGCCGGGGCCACGACCACGCCGTTGCCGTGTGTGTAGACGAGGTGCCGGTTGATCCAGTCGGTCTGGTTGCCTGCGAGCCCGTTCGAGTTCAGCTCGCGCGCGGCGACGATGTAGTCCTGCACCGTGCCGTCGTTGGACGCGTAGCGGTCGATGTCCAGCTTGGGCTCGAAGCCGTAGAACGTGCGGCGCTGCTGCAGCTGCGTGAACGTCGAGGAGATCTTGACCGGGTCCAGCAGCCGGATGTTCGGCACCGTCGCCTTGTCGTTGGAGACCTGCTGCGGCGAGGCCGTCGAGGTGCCCGAGTACTTGACGTAGTTCACCGTGTTGGGGCCGATGTTGAACGCCTCACGGGTGGCGTCGATGTTCCGCTGGATCGGCACGGCCTCGCGGTCGTTCGCGTTGGGGGCGACGACGAACTGCTGCAGCACCTGCGGCCACGCGGCGCCGATCAGCACGCTGGACAGCACGAGCAGGACCGTGGCGATCGCGGGCAGCTGCAGGTTGCGCCGGAACACCGCGGCGAAGAACGCCGCCGCGCAGATGATCGAGATGAAGAGCAGGATCAGCTTGGCGGGCATCACCGCGTTCAGGTCCGTGTAGGTGGCGCCGAAGAAGATGTCCTGGCGCCGGTCGGAGAACAGCAGCTCGTAACGGTCGAAGTAGTACGCCACGGCCTTGAGCAGCACGAACACGCCCGCCAGAACCGCGAGCTGGGCGCGCGCCGCCGCGCTGACCTGACCCGCGCGGCCGGTGAGCCGGATGCCGCCGAAGATGTAGTGCGTGATCAGCGCGGCCACAAAGCTGATCGCCACGGCGACGAACAACAGATCCAGCACCGACCGGTAGAACGGCAGCTGGAAGGTGTAGAAGCTGACGTCGATGTTGAACACCGGGTCGGCGACGCCGAACGGTGTGGAGTTGAGGAACAACTGGACGGTCTGCCAGTCGCCCTGCACCGCCAGGCCCGCGATGAAGCCGATCACCACCGGAATGCCGATGCCGAACAGCCGCAGCCGCTGGATGATCACCGTGCGGTACCGGGCAATCGGGTCTTCCGGGCCGCTGACCGGCACGAACACCGGGCGCGAGCGGTAGGCGATCCACAGCGACAGCGCGACCAGCCCGCCCATCACCAGGCCGCCGATGACGAACAGCAGCACGTGGGTGAACAAGACGGTGGTGAAGACGCTGCGGAAGCCGACCTCCCCGAACCACAGCCAGTCGACGTAGAGGTTGAGCAAGCGGGAGCCACCGAGCAGGAGCAGGACGACGACCGCTGCGACGATCAGCAGGATCCGGGTACGGCGGGATAGCGTCGGGGCTCCCACCGGGGGCCGCATGGCCACAGGGCACGCTCCAGTGTTCGGTCTTCGGGCGCCGGGCGCCGATTCCGTCGGTTCGGCGCACGTTAGCGGCGGCCCGACGGCGCACCCTGCCCTCCCAACTCTACGGACGGGGTGTGGGGTTCCCGTTCGGGCCTCGGATGACCGGGAAGTGGGGCTACGGGCAGCCCACGGGCACCTTGCCCGCATCGAGGGCGTCGAGCGCCGTCACGGCGTCGTGCAAGGTGCCGACCTTGATCAGCTGCAGGCCCGCCGGCGCGGCCGCGACGGCCTCGGTGCATTCGCCCGCGGGCAGGAGGAAGACGGTGGCGCCCGCGGCCCGCGCGGCGGCCATCTTGAACTGGATGCCGCCGATGTTCGACACCGTGCCCTCGGGGTCGATGGCGCCGGTACCTGCGACGAACCGGCCCCCGGTCAGCTCGCCGGGGGTGAGCTTGTCGACGATGCCCAGGGAGAACATCAGCCCAGCCGACGGGCCGCCGATGCCGCCGAGGTTGATCATCAGGCTGCCGTCCTTCGGCAGCACGGCGAGCACGACGCCGAGCACGCCCTGGGGACGGCCGTCGCCGGAGCCCAACGTCACGGTGGTGGTCTGCGCGGCGCCGTCGCGAGTGAAGGCGATGGTCGCGGTGTCGCCGGGCTTCGTCGCCGAAAGGATCGCGTTGACGGCATCTGGCGAGGTCACGGGCGTCCCGTTGACCGAGGCCAGCCGGTCGCCCGCCTGGAGCTTGCCGTCCGCGGCCGATCCCGGGACGACGTCGGCGACGGCGGGCACCGAAGGCAGCGCGAGCTCCCGCACGGCGGCCGACTGGGCGTTGATCTCCGAGCCGGTGAAGTCCGCCGCGTTCTGCTCCTGCACCTGCTCGTCGGTCTTGCCCGGGTCGTAGACGGCGGAGCGCGGCACCACCTGCTCCCCCGGCGACGCCCAGTAGCCCAGCGCGCCCGCCAGGGTCAGCCGGTCGGTGACCGAGACGGTGGTCATGTTGAGGTTGCCCGACGTCGGGTAGCTCGGCAGACCGTTCACGACGAGCACCGGCTTGCCGTCGACGTCGGCGAGCGTGTTGAAGGTGGGGCCGGGGCCCAGCGCGACGAGGGGCACCGGCACGGCGACAGCCAGCACCGCGAGCGCGACAGCCAACATCCCGCTCGCGAGCAGGGTCGAGGTCCGGCTGCGCACGCGGCTGAGACTAGTTGGCGGCGCTTGGAGCCCCTGATCACTCCCGGCAACGTTCGTGACCGGAGCGCTGGCCGCGTACCGTGGAGCCATGAGCGACGTGCCGTTCGGATTCGGCCCATCCGACCGAGGTGACGACCGTGACCGGCCAGAACGCCCTGACGGTCCGCAGGACCCGTTCGGCTTGGGCAACATCCCCGGGATGTCCGGGATGCCCGGCGGCTTCGGCGCCGAAGGCTTCGACGTGAGCCAGCTCGGCCAGATGCTGACCCAGCTCGGCCAGATGCTCAGCCAGGCTCAGTCGAGCGGCGGCGGCCCCGTCAACTACGACCTCGCGGCGCAGCTCGCCCACCAACAGCTCGCCGCCACCACCTCGTCCTTGACCGGCGGCCAGCGCGCCGCGGTCAGCGACGCGGTGAAGCTCGCCGAGCTGTGGCTCGACCCGGCCACCGACTTCCCCGCCGGCGCCACGGAGGCGAAGGGCTGGTCGGCCACCGAATGGGTCGACGCGAGCCTGCCCACCTGGAAGCGGCTGTGCGACCCGGTCGCCCAGCGCGTGGCCACCGCGTGGGTCGAGGCGCTGCCCGAGGAGGTCCGCGCGCAGGCCGGGCCGATGATGGCGATGCTCGGGCAGATGGGCGGCCTGGCGTTCGGCAGCCAGCTCGGCAACGGGCTCGCGCAGCTGGCCGCCGAGGTGCTCACCTCCAGCGACATCGGCATCCCCGTCGGCCCCGACCGGGTCGCCGCGCTGCTGCCGGAGAACATCGAGAAGTTCACGAAGGACATCGACCGGCCCGCCAGCGAGGTCACGATCTACATGGCGGCCCGCGAGGCCGCCCACCACCGCCTCTACGTCCACGTGCCGTGGCTCAAGGAGCGCCTGCTCGGCGCGGTCGAGCAGTACGCGCGGGGCATCCGGGTGGACAGCTCGCGCATCGAGGAGCTGGCCCGCGGCATCGACCCGAGCAACCCGGCGGCGCTGCAGGAGGCCATGCAGTCGGGCATGTTCGAGCCCGAGACCACGCCCGAGCAGAAGGCGGCGCTCGCGCGGCTGGAGACGCTGCTGGCCCTCGTCGAGGGCTGGGTGGACGCGGTCGTCGCCGAGGCGATCGGCGACCGGCTGCCCGGGGCGGCCGCGCTGCGCGAGACGCTGCGGCGCAGGCGGGCTTCCGGTGGTCCCGCCGAGCAGACGTTCGCGACCGTCGTCGGGCTGGAGCTGCGCCCGCGCCGGCTGCGGGCCGCGTCGGAGCTGTGGCGGCTGCTCACCGAGCAGCGGGGGGTCGCGGGCCGCGACGCCCTGTGGGCCCACCCCGACCTGGTGCCGACGGCCGACGACCTCGACGATCCCGCCGCCTTCGTCGCGCGCTCGGACATGAGCGACCCGATCGCGGAGCTGGAGAAGCTGGCCAACGCGGAGAAGGCCGCTGAAGACAAGGCAGCAGAGGACAAGGCAGCCGGCGACAAGGCAGCCGGTGATGACGCGGCCGAGGACAAGAAGGACGACGGCCAGGAGTAGGCGAATCCGGCCCGGGCCCGCTCACTTCACGGAGTGAGCAGGCCGGGCCGTTTCACGCTTCTTCGCCGTCGACGCCCGCGAGGTCGAGCCCGGCCGCCGCGGAAAGGCCCTCCAGGTAGCCCATCGCCCGCTCGGTGCGCGGGTAGCGGTGCACCCACGCCCAGAACCGCGCGTCGTGCCCCGCCTCGAGCAGGTGCGCGAGCTCGTGGACCAACACGTAATCGACGACCCACGCGGGCACGTCGCGCAGCCGCTCGCTGATCCGGATCGTGCCGTCGGCCGGCGTGCAGGACGCCCAGCGGGTGCGCATCGCGGGCACCCACCGCACGGTGGTCGGCTGGGCCCGGCCCTCCAGGAAGCGCCGCGACAGCTCCAGGCTGCGGCGGCGGAGCGCATCGTCGCCGGTGCGGGCGGGTGAGCGGCGGCGGGCCTCGCTGCGCTCCAACCTGCGCACCATCTCGTCGACCCAGCGGTGTTCCTCGGAATCGCTCATCCACCCGGGGATGAAGACGACCACCGTGTCGCCCTCACGCCGGGCGCTGACCATGCGCCTGCGGCGATCACTGCGTCGGACCTCGACGACCGCGGGGTTCGCCATCCGGACAGCCTAGTGCCCCACCCGTAAGGGTGGTGCGGAATCGGGGGGATCCACAGGCTCACCGACAGTTGTCCACAGGCTGGCCACCACCTGTGGACAGCGCCGACGGCGCCGGGGCTCTCCGTCGCATCATCGACGGCATGGACCCCGACCTGCCCTCCACCGTGCGGCTCGCCCCCCACCGCAGCGTCCTCGACCTCGGCCCCGACGTGCGCGTTGTCGGGCTCGATCCGGACACCGCCCTCGTCGTCGACGGTCTGCCGCCGCCGTTGTGCGCGCTGATCGACCGGCTCGGCGTCCGAATGGTCACCGGCGAGCTGCTCGCCGAGGCGGCCGCCCACGGCGTCGCCCCGGAGACCACGGCGGCCGTGCTGGGGCGGCTGGCCGAGGCGGGCGCACTGGTCGATGCGGCGTCGCTCGAGCGGGCGGCCAGGGCGCGCGCCGACGGCGTCGCGGTCGTGTCCGGACGCGGACCGCTCGCGGTCGGCGTCGTCGCCGGTCTGCTGCACGCGGGGATCGGCACCGTGCACACCGACACCGGAGGCGCGGTGCGGCTCGGCGATCTCGGCACCGGGTACACCGACGCCGAGCGCGGCACCCCGAGGGCGGCCGCCACCCAGGCCGCCGTGCGCCGCCTGTTGCCGTGGACGGGCACCCGGTCGCCGCCCGCGCGCACGGTGGCCGATCTGGTGGTGCTCGCCGACGAGGTGCCCGATCCGGTGCGGATCGCGGCGCTGCGCGCAGAGCGGGTACCGCACCTGGCCGCCCGCCTGCGCGACGGCGTCGGGGTCGTCGGCCCGCTCGTGCTGCCCGGGCGCAGCGCCTGCCTCGACTGTCTGGACCTGGCCCGCAGCGCGCTGGACCCCACCTGGCCCGCGGTCGCGGCCCGGCTGAGCGGGCACGCGGGGGCCGCCGACCCGGCCTGCGCGACCGCCACGGTCGGGCTCACCGTCGCCCAGGCCGTCGCCGCGCTGGAGGGCGGACGGCCGCCGACGCTCGACGCCACCCTGGAGCTGGACGTCGGCGCGGGCACCCTCGTGCGGCGCCTCTGGGCGCCCCATCCGGACTGCCCGTGCGGGGCCGCGCGACCACCAGGAGAGGCAGCACACGACGCGGCGACGAGCGCTAGGTGTCCGGTAGGAGAGACAATCATGAGGTGAGCGATATCCCACGGCGCACCGCGGCCCGCACCGCAAAGCTCGCCAGCTTCCCCCTCGGGGTGGCCGGGCGTGCGGTCGGCGGCTGGGGGCGCAAGCTGGTCGGCGGCGACAGCGACGAGATCTCCGCGCAGCTCATGGCCAAGAGCGCCGAGCAGCTCTTCACCGTGCTCGGTGAGCTCAAGGGCGGCGCGATGAAGTTCGGCCAGGCCCTGTCCGTGTTCGAGGCGGCCATCCCCGATGAGTTCGCGGCGCCGTTCCGCGAGTCCCTGGTCAAGCTCCAGACGGCGGCTCCACCCATGCCGACGAGCCGACGTCCACCGGATGCTGGCCGAGCAGTTCGGCCGGGGCTGGCGCGCCCGGTTCACCGAGTTCGACGAGACGCCCGCCGCCGCGGCCAGCATCGGCCAGGTGCACCGGGCGGTGTGGCACGACGGGCGCGACGTCGCCGTCAAGGTGCAGTACCCAGGGGCGGAGGAGGCGCTGCGTTCGGACCTGCGGCAGCTGTCGCGCATGAGCCGGGTGCTCCAGCCGCTCATGCCGGGGCTGGAGATCAAGCCGCTGATCGCCGAGCTGCGCGAGCGCATGGAGGAGGAGCTGGACTACCGCGACGAGGCGGCCAACCAGCGCGCCTTCGCCACGGCGTTCGACGGTGATGACAAGGTCAAGGTGCCGAAGGTCATCGCCTCGGCCCCGAAAGCGATGGTCACCGAGTGGGTGACGGGCCGGAAGCTGTCGGACGTCATCCGCTCCGGCACCCAGGCCGAGCGCGACCACGCCGCGGCGCTGCTTGCCGAGCTGCACTACTCCTCGCCACCCCGACTCGGGCTGCTGCACGCCGACCCGCACCCGGGCAACTTCCAGCTGCTCGACGACGGGCGGCTGCTCGTGCTCGACTTCGGCGCCGTCGCCCGCGTGCCTGACGGGCTCCCCCGGCCGCTGTCGATCATGGTGCGGCTGGCGCTGGAGAACCGGCCGGAGGATCTCCTGGAGCTCCTCCGTGGCGAGGGGTTCGTGCTGCCCGGCTCGGCGATGACCGGCGAGGACGCGATCGCCTACCTCGCGCCGTTCACCGAGCCGCTGCACTCCGAGGTGTTCCGGTTCAACCGGCGATGGCTGCAGCGGCAGGCCGGACGGGTCGGCGACCTGCGCAGCCCGGATTTCCGCACCGGGCTGGAGCTGAACCTCCCGCCGCAGTACCTGCTCATCCACCGCGTGACGATGGGGACGCTCGGCGTGCTCTGCCAACTCGACGCCGACGTCCCATTGCGCGGCATCGTGCACCACTGGCAGCCGTGGATCTTCGACGACGAGGACGAGGCAGCGGGCACGCCCAGCTGACCGGCAAGCCCCACCATCGACGGTCGAGGTCGACGTGGCGGGGGTTCCGTCGCGACGAAATCCCCGCCACGTCGATCTCGGCTGTCGCTGCGGCGACCGGGAGGCGATCAGGAGGCGACCGGGCGAGGGTCGGGCGACGGTCGGGGTGAGGCACCGGCCGCGCTGTCCGACCCGATGATCGCGGCGAGTCGCCCTGCAGGGCGGTGCTCCCCGCCGCGGTGGGCGGTTGATCACGATCTTGGCGGAGTCGACGCCGCAGACGACGGCGCCCCGACCGCGGGAGGGTCGGGGCGCCGTCCTAGGCAGCGCGCTCGAGAACCGAGCCGGTGACCGCTGAGCGGTCACCGCGTGCGCTGCCGGTGGATCACGCGCTGCGCAGGACGCGGCGCGCGTGGGCGGGTGCCACCCGCTCGTCGGCGGCAGTGGCGCGCCGCTCGGCGTAGCGGGCGAGCGTGCGCCACCGCCGTCCCTCGGAGAGGGCGCGGACCAGGGCGTACTCACGCGCGGCCTGTTCGGCCTCGCGCATTCGAGATCTGGCCAGGGCTTCGTGGATCAGCAACATGACGTTTCCTTCGTGCGTGGCGGACTGGTCGACGGCGAGCGGTGCGGTGTTCGTGGAGTTGGTCAACGGGAGCTCCTTCGGACTGGCGGTCCTCGCGGGACCTACGGGGAAGATCAGGCGGATTTCGCGGCGAAGGCCCGGTCGCGGGCCAGGTCGGCCTTGCTGGGTCGACCGCGGGGCCGCTTGCGGTGCACGATCACCCCGCGCTCGAAGATCTGGCCGCCCCAGACACCCCACGGCTCCTCCCGGCGCAGGGCGCCTGCCAGGCACTCGGCCTGGATGGGGCAGTGGGCGCACAGGGCCTTGGCCCGCTCCAGCTCAGCCGGAGCTTCGGCGAACCACAGGTCGGCGTCATCCGAGCGGCACGGCAGATCGAGGCCGCGGGTAGCCGCGGTCAGGACCGTTGCCAGCGCCCCGGCGGCGCCGCCGAGTTGCTCGGGGTGACATGTTCCGCCGTCCAACGGAACTGATCTGACTAACACTTCTACCTCCGCGAGAGAGATGGGTCTGCGGTACTCAGGACGGGCTGCTGCGGGTCACGTATTGCAGCTCGTGGCGGACAGGGACAACAAAAAAGGCCGCGGATCCCGTTGGGGTCCGCGGCCTTGCTCTTTGGCCGGTGGCGTCGCCTACGTATGGCGATGCCTCCGTGCGGACACTGCTGTGCTGTTATCGATGTACTGCTGGAACGACCACGGCTTCCGCGCGCGCGCCACCATGAGGACGGCGGGGCGGGCTCCGGAGATACGCGTGCCGACGAACATGTGGGTGCTAGCGGTCATCGGGACACCTCCTCCGGAACGGGATCGTGACGAACGACGGGCTGGGACAGCTCGTCCTCAGCCACGGTAGGGACATCCCCCGAGGGGGCACAACCTATTTACGGGAGAAAGTTCTGGCTCAGTCCGCATCGGTCACCATCGCCAGCACCGCGGCCCCGTAGCGGTCGAGTTTGCGGGCGCCGATCCCCGGGATCCCGACGAGCGCAGCGCGGTCGGCGGGGCGCTGCTCGGCGATGGCGGTGAGCGTCGCGTCGGTGAACACGACGTAGGCGGGCACCTGCTGCTCGCGGGCCTCGTCGCTGCGCCACGTGCGCAGCCGGTCCAGCAGGTCGGTATCCACATCGGACGGGCAATCGCCGCAGCGGCGCATCTTCAGTGCCTCGACCCCGATCAGGGGCGAGCCGCACACGCGACACCGCGGCTTGCTCCCGCCCCGTTCGCCGACCGCGATGCGCGAGGCCGCGTGGTGCTCGGGGACGAGCCCGTAGAGGAAGCGGCTGCGGCGGCGACGCCGCGCGCCGCCCGGCTGACGGGCGAGCGCCCACGACAGCAGCACCTGCTGCCGCGCGCGGGTGATGCCGACGTAGAGCAGCCGCCGCTCCTCCTCGATCGCGGCCTCGTCACCCTCGGCGTGCTGGATCGGCAGGGTTCCGTCGACGAGCCCGACGAGGAACACGACATCCCACTCCAGGCCCTTGGCCGCGTGCAGCGACGCGAGCGTGACGCCTTGGACGGTGGGCGGGTGCGCCGCATCGGCCCGGGTCTCCAGCTCGGCGGCGAAGCGCCGGAGATCGGCCTGCTCCTCCACCGCGACGAGCTCCTCGGCCAGCTCGACGAGCGCGAGCAGCGACTCCCACTGCGCCCGCTGCGCGGCGCCGCCCGGCGGATCCGGGGTGAGCCCGACCGGCGCGAGCACGGCGCGCACGTCCTCGACGAGGGCGCCCGTGCCCGCGCCGCCCATCCGGATCGCGGTCATGGCCCGGCGGATCTCGGGGCGGTGGAAGAACCGCTCACCCCCGCGCACCTGGTAGGGCACCCCGGCTTCGGTGAGCGCCTGCTCGTAGCCCTCGGACTGGGCGTTGATCCGGAACAGCACGGCGATCTCGCTCGGCGGCGTGCCCCCGGCGATCATGCGGCGGATCCGGGTGGCGACGGCGGCGGCCTCGGCGGGCTCGTCGTCGTGCTCGGTGAAATCGGGCTCGGGGCCCGACGGGCGCTGGCCGACCAGCCGCAGCCTGCTGCCCGCCGGGCGGTCGCGGGCCGCGCCGATCAGCGTGTTGGCCGCCGCGACGACCTGCGGGGTGGAGCGGTAGTCCCGCTGCAGGCGGACGACGACGGCCTCGGGGAAGCGCCGCGGGAACTCCAGCAGGTGCCGCGGGCTGGCCCCGGCGAACGTGTAGATCGTCTGGTTGGCGTCACCGACGACGGTGAGGTCGTCGCGCTCGCCGAGCCAAGCGTCGAGCACCCGTTGCTGCAGTGGGGTGACGTCCTGGTACTCGTCGACGACGAAGCAGCGGTAGCGGTCGCGGAACTCCTCCGCGATGTCCCCGTGCTCCTCGAGCGCGCCCGCGACGTGCAGCAGCAGATCGTCGAAATCGAGCATCTCCGCGGCGCTCTTGGCCTGTTCGTAGCCCGCGTAGACGGCGGCGACCTGCTCGGCGGGCCCGGGCACCTCGCGTCGGAGCTTCGCCACCATCGCCGGGTAGTCCTGGGCGGTGACCAGGGTGGCCTTGGCCCACTCGATCTCCCCGGCCAGATCGCGCAGGGTCGCGGCGTCGGTGCCCATCCGCGCGCGTGACGCGGCCAGCCCGACGAGGCGCAGCTTGCCCTCCACCAGCTGCCACTGCGGCCCGCCGACCACGCGCGGCCAGAAGTAGCGCAGCTGCCGCAGCGCGGCCGCGTGGAAGGTGCGGGCCTGCACCCCGCCGACGCCCAGCGCGCGCAGCCTGGTGCGCATCTCCCCCGCCGCCCGCGCCGTGAACGTCACGGCCAGCACCTGGCCGGGGGCGACGTGTCCGGTGCGCGCGAGGTGCGCGATGCGGTGGGTGATCGTGCGCGTCTTGCCGGTGCCCGCCCCCGCCAGCACGCACACCGGACCGCGGGGAGCGGTGGCGGCGGCGTGCTGCTCGTCGTCCAGTCCATCGAGCATCACACCCGACATCCTGACAGCCCGGGATGACAGTTCGGCCCGCCGCTGTTGAACAGGGCATGGTGACGATGTACTCGACGACGTGGTGCGGCTACTGCCGCAGGCTGAAGCTGCAGATGGACCAGGCGGGCATCGCCTATCAGGAGATCGACATCGAGCGTGATCCCGAAGCGGCGAAGTTCGTCGAGGGCGTCAACGGCGGCAACCAGACCGTTCCCGTCGTCGCCTTCCCCAGCGGGAAGACGGCCACCAACCCCTCGCTGGCCGAGGTGCAGGCCCTCCTGGCCGCCTGAGCTAGTCGGCGGCCGCCCAGGACTCCAGCATGCTGCGGGCGATGCTCACCTTCCCCGGGAGGAGGAGGGGCGCGGTGTCGTTGCCCCAGTCGCCCGCACGCAGGGCGGCCCGCACGTCGGCCCGGCTCACCCACATCGCCTCGGCGATCTCCCCGTCGGCCGGGACGATCGGCGCGGCGGGGTCGGCGACGGCTTCGAAGGCGAGCATGAGCGAGCGCGGGAAAGGCCACGCCTGGCTGCCGAGATAGGCGACGTCGTGCACCTCGACGCCGACCTCCTCGTGGATCTCCCGGCGCACGCACGCCTCAAGCGACTCCCCCGCCTCGACGAACCCGGCGAGCACCGTGAACCGGCCCTGCGGCCACACCGGCTGGCGGGCCAGCAGGACCCGGGCCGTGTCGCCTGCGCCGCCGTCGTGCACGAGGCAGATCACGGCCGGGTCGGTGCGCGGGTACTCCTCGTGCCCCGCGGCCTCGCAGTGCCGGTGCCACCCCCCTGCGGCGGGGTGGGTCGGCGAGCCGTCGCGCGAGCAGAAGTGCGCGGTGTCGTGCCAGTTGAGGACGGCCACGGCGGTGACGAAGAGGCCCGCGCCCATCCCGTCGAGGACGGCGCCGGTCATGCGCAGGTCGGCCCAGTCGCTCGGGTCGTCGCCTTCGAAGACGTCGGGCTTGCCGCGGATGGCCCAGTAGGCCACGCCGTCCTGCTCGCCGAGCAGCACCGCGCCTTCGGTCGGGGTCGCGCCGGTGGTCGGGCGGGTGCGCAACCGCGCGGTGCCGCCCCGGTCCCAGCTGCCCGCGTCGGCGACCTGGAAGCCGTCGGACGGGGCCTTGGTCCAGTCGACCGGCGTGCGGCCTTCGTCGTCGACCACCACGAGCCGCGCCGACGCCCACCCCGCCTCCTGCCGGGCGAGGTCGGTGCGCAGCGTCTCGTCGCGGAAGACCTCCGACCGCGAGAGCACCGCGGGGGTCGTCAGGCTGAACGTCACGACACGCCGCCCAACGCCCGCACACCCGCGCCGATCACGTCCGCGTCGCCGACGATCACGCCGGTGAACGCGGTGGGGGCGAAGTAGCGCAAGGCCGCCGCGGCGACCTGCTCGGTCGTGACGGCTTCGAGCCGGGCGGGGTGCGCCCGAATCCAGTCGATCGACAGGTCGTCGGCGGCGAGCGCGGCGATCGTCGACGCCAGGCCACCCTGGTTGTCCAGCGAGATCAGCAGCGACCCGATCGCGTAGGCGCGCGCCGCGTCCACCTCGGCCTGCGTCGGCGGCACGGCGGTGAGCCTGCCCAGCTCGTAGCGGGTCTCGAGCAGGGCGGCGGCGGTGACGTTGCTCGCCACGTCGGTGTCGACGCCCAGCACGCCCCCGCCCGGCAGGAACTCCACACCGGAGTGCGCGCCGTAGGTGTAGCCCTTGTCCTCGCGGATGTTCTCCATCCACCGCGACGAGAAGTAGCCGCCGAAGACGAGGTTGGCCAGCTGCAGCGCCGTGTAGTCGGGGTGGGCCCGCCCCACCGCGGGCGCGGTGAGCCGCAGCTGCGACTGCACGGAGCCGGGGCGGTGCACCAGCTCCAGGTCGCTCGCGACGAGCGCGGGCGGCGGTGAGAGCTCGACCGCCGCGTGGTCGGACGTCCACCCCGCGAGCTGCTTCTCGACCTCGGCGAGCGCGGCGGAGGTGTCGAGATCCCCGACGATGGTGAGGATCGAGCCCCTCGGCACGACGGCCTTGCTGTGCAACGCCCGCACCTGCTCGGCGGTGACGGCGGCGACCTCGGCCTCCGTCGGCATCTCCCTCGTGATGGGGTGGTCGCCGAACCGCTTGCGCTGCAACGCCTCCCGCGCGATCGTGCGCGGCTGGGCGCGGGCCATCGTGATCCGCTCGACGAGCCGGTCGCGCTCGCGCGCGGCCTCCGCGTCGGGGTGGGTGGCCGCGGTGAGGACGTCGGCGAGGACGCCCAGCACGTCAGGAAGGCCCGCGGCCAGACCCGAGCCGGACATCAGCAGCCGCTCGGGGTCGACGGTGACGCCGAGGTCCGCGCCCACGGCCGCGAGCTCGTCGTCGATGGCGACGCGGTCGCGGGTGGGCGTGCCGGTGAGCAGGGTCTCGGAGAGCAGCTCGGCGACGGCAGGGTGCTCAGGGGCCTCCCCGGCGAACGGCACCCGCAGGCGCAGCTCGAACATCGGGATGCCCGGCCGGTGCGCGGCGAGGACCCGCAGGCCGTTGGGGAGCACCCGCTCCTCGACGTCGGGCAGCGGGACGTCCCGGGTCACGCCGAGCGGCGGCAGCGCGCGCGGCCCGGTGGCGGTGTGGCCGATCTCTGCGGCGGTCCTGGTCACTGCGCATCTCCGTTGCTCGCGCTCGGCTCCACCAGCAGCACCCCGCGGCCGCCGCCGCGCAGCGCCGCTGCCGCGGACCGAACCTGTTCGGGTGTGACGGCGGCGAGCCGCTCGGGCAGCTCGACGGCGATCTCCGCGCGGCCGTAGAGCAGCTCGCGCGCGCCGAGTCCGAGCATGCGGTACATGATCCGGTCGTTCTCCTGGTAGAGCCCGGCCGACCAGCGCGCGACCTGGCGGGCGCAGCTCCTCGTCGGAAGGGCCCTCGGCCGCGAGCTTGTCCAGCTCCTCGTCGACCGCGGAGAGCACCCGGTCGGGGTCGACGGCCGCGGGGTGCACCGCGGTGATCGTGAACGTGTCGGGGTCGCGCGCGTCGAGCGCGCCCATCAGGCCCGCGCCCGCGGAGATGTCGGTGACCAGCCCGTCGACGTGCACGAGGCGGCGCTGCAGCCGGGCGGCCTCGCCGTCGCCGAGCACGGAGCCCAGCAGGGCGTGGCCGAGGTAGGCGTCGAGGTCGGTGGCCGGGTCGGGCAGCCGGTAGCCGACGGCCAGCGCGGGCAGCGGCGCGTGGGCGTCGGGCACGGCCTGGCGCCGCTCCTTGCCGGGTGGTGGTTCGGCGAAGGAGGGGCGGGTGGGCGTCGGGCGGGTGGGGATGTCGCCGAAGTGCTTCTCGACCAGCGCCATGGTCTCGTCGACGTCCAGGTAGCCCGCGACGGTGACCTGCGCGTTGCCCGGCGCGTAGTAGGTGTCGAAGAACGCAGCGGCGTCGTCGAGCGAAGCCTGCTCCAGCTCGGAGAAATCGCCGTAGCCGTTGTGCGCGTTGGGGAACGTGTCGTAAAGGACCGGCGGCAGGAGGATCCAGGGGAACCCGCCGTAGGGCCGGTTCAGGACGTTGAGCCGGATCTCCTCCTTGACGACGTCGACCTGGTTGCGCAGGTTCTCCACCGAGAGCGTCGGCGCGCGCAGCCGGTCGGCCTCCAGGAAGAGCGCCCGCTCCAGCGCCGCGGCCGGGAGCACCTCGAAGTAGTCGGTGTAGTCCTGGTGGGTGGAGCCGTTGAAGACCCCGCCCGAGCTCTGGACGTGCCGGAAGTGCGCGAGCTTCTCCAGGCTCTCGCTGCCCTGGAACATGAGGTGCTCGAAGAGGTGCGCGAACCCCGTGCGCCCCTCCGGCTCGGACCGGAACCCGACGTCGACGTGCACCGCGACGCCGACGACCGGCGTGGCGGGATCGGGGACGATCAGGACGCGCAAGCCGTTGGACAGGGTCGCGCGATGGAGTTCGGGGGGCGGCACCCCTCGAATCTAACTCTGCTCCGCCGGATGTGCGCTGAGGCCGGTGCCCGGGCGGCAGTCGACGTACTCGAACAGCTGCTCATCGGCGGGCAGCACCGAGACCTCGTGGTAGAGCCGCAGGCGCGCGGCCGGACCCATGGTCGACAGGTAGCGCATCGCCGCGCCGAAGATCGCGAGGTGCGTCGGGTGCGACTCCGACCAGCGCTCCAGGGCGTCGAGGCTGCGCCACCAGCTCATCCCGTAGCTGCGTTCGCCGCCCTCCACCGTGAGGTAGCGGTTGGCGAAGCACCCGACGGACGCGCCCTCGTCGCGCAGGAACTCCATGCCCGCCCGCAGCACCGGCTCGACGTCGTTCAGGTACATCCCACGCTCGTCGCCGTCGGTGTCGGTCCAGTCCTGACCGGATCGGATCAGGCAGAGCCCCTCCGGCGGGCGGACGCGCACCCGACCCGCGTCCTCCTCCGCGAGCGGAGCCCCGACGCCGAGCATCGGGTCGTTCTGCGAGAGCGGGATCCGGTCGCGCATCCCGCCCCAGTAGGCGTGCTCGACGACCTCGCCGGAAAGCCCCTCCGCGAGCACGGCGACGCCCTCCGGCCGTCCGAGGGAGGAGAAGAGGGTCTCGTGCTCCTCCACCCGCGGCCGGATGACCTCGGCCCAGCGGCCGTGCCCGTCGCGGACGTCGTCGCCGAGCCACGAGTCGCGGTGCGCCGCCCACCAGCGGTCGAAGACGGCCGGGTCGGACCAGTACGCGGCGGTGACGATCTCGCCGTCGCCGGTGGCCCGGTCGTGGTGGCCGGGACCGTCCTCCGCGGCGAGCGCGGCGTCGAGGGCGTCGAGCGACGGGGGGTCGCCGACCGGCTGGAGCCCGAGGTAGGCCATCACGACCTTGTCCACGGACCGCGCGTTGCGGGCGACGTAGGAGGGGTAGGGCGGGGCGTAGCCGTCGGGGACGCGGCGGGGCCGGGTGCGCTCGACGGTCAGGTGCGGTGGGATCGCCGACTCGACGGTCACGATGCCGCCTCCGCGGGAAGGAGCACGTCGGCGGTCACGATGCCGCCTCCGCGGGAAGGAGCACGTCGGCGGTCACGATGCCGCCTCCGCGGGAAGGAGCACGTCGGCGGTCACGACCGCACCGCCGCGGGCGTCTCCAGGTCGCCCCCGATCTCGACGCCCGGCGTCGAGAACGGCACCACGCGGTCGCCCGGGGTCTTGTTGAGCAGCAGCCGCGTCACGTCGGGCCGGGAGTAGTGGCCCGCCGGGTCCGCCGCCGCCTTGGCCAGCGAGATCATCCCGAGGTCGAGGTCGGCGTAGACGAGGCCCTCGGCGTCCTCGGCCAGCGGCTCGTTCAGCATCTGACCGTCGGGGCCGAAGATGGCCGCGAAGCCACCGCCCGGCAGCAGCATCGCCTTCTTCGCGTCGTCGGTGCAGAGCAGCTCGACCATCTCCGGCGAGACGGTGGCGCACGGGGCGACGACGAAGCACCCGCCTTCGACGGCGTAGACGCGGCTGGCGGCCGTGTTGACCTCGGGGCCGAGCGCGTAGGCGCCACCCCGGTAGAGCGAGAAGCTGGGCCACGCGCCGATGTGCACCTGCTCGTCCTGGGCGTACATCGCGTACTTCGACAACGGCTGCAGGTGCTCCCAGCAGCACAGACCGCCCATGCGCCCGAGCGGCGTCTCGTAGACGGTGAGGTCGCTGCCGTCGCCTTCCCCGAACACCGTGCGCTCGACGTGGGTCGGCTTGAGCTTGCGGCGCTGCGCGATCGTCTCGCCGTCCGGCCCGATGATCCACTGCGCGATGTAGAGGCTGCCGCCACGACGCTCGGACAGCCCCATCGCGACCGTGATGCCGTGCTCGCGGGCGGCCGTGGCGAGCTTCTCCGCCTCCGGCGAGCCGTAGGCCAGCGAGTTGTCGTGGTAGCGCGGGAAGAACTGCAGGCCCCACGCCGGGGCGTCGAGCCAGATGAACCAGGGGTAGCCCGGCAGCCACGTCTCCGGGAACGCGATCAGCTCGGCGTCGTTCGCGGCGGCCTCGGCGATCAGGGCGATCGACCGCTCGATGCCCGCGTCCAGGTCGAGGAACGCGGGCGCGGCCTGGACGGCGGCGGCACGGAAGCGCGGGTGCGTGGTGGGCATGGAAGGAGGGTGACGGTGGGCGGCCGGTCGTGGTGGTCCCTGCGTCGCGGAATCCTTGACCGAGGGTCGCAGAGCTGTGTCCCGATCATTGCCCCAGGTCGGCGCCGTCCCTACCGTTGGTCCATGCCCCGGGTGCTCACCACCGACGAGGTGGACGCGCGCGAGCGCCTGGCGTACTGGAACGACGCGGTGTCCGACGCCTACGTCCGGCTGGACACCACGGCACCCGGCGGCGACGTCGTCGGCGACATCCGGGTGGACGCGCTGGCCTCCCTCGAGCTGTCGCGGGTGACGGCGACGGCGCAACGGGTGCGGCGCACCCCCTCGTTGATCGCGGCGGCGGCCGAGGACTTCTTCCTCGTCAGCATCCAGACCCGGGGCACGGGGGTCGTCGCGCAGGACGGGCGGGAGGCCACGCTCTCGCCCGGCGACTTCGCCCTCTACGACTCCACCCGGCCCTACGAGCTGCTGTTCGAGGGCCCGTTCCAGCAGTACGTGCTGATGCTGCCCGGTCCCCTGCTGCGCGCCCAGCTGCACGGGGCGCCGGAGCTGACCGCGCGGGCGGTGCACGGCTCACGCGGCGCGGGCCACCTGATGATCGAGATGATCCGGACGCTGGCCGCGGACGTCGACGTGCTGGAGCCCGCGGCCGCCGCGGCGGTCGCCCAAGGCGTCGAGCACATCCTCGTGGCGGGCCTCAGCTCGCTGCGCGCCCCGGAGCCGTCGGCGGCGGCGCGGGCGGCCCAGGCTCGGGCGGTGGCGCGACGACGGCTGCGCGACCCGGGGCTCACGGTGGCCGCGATCGCGGCGGAGCTGCACGTCTCGGTCAGCACGCTGCACCGCGCGTTCGCCGAGCAGGAGGGCACGATCGCGGAGTGGATCTGGGCGCAGCGCCTCGACGGCGTGCAGGCCGACCTGCTCGACACCACGTGCGCAGGCCGGACGATCGGCGACATCGCGTTCTCGTGGGGGTTCGTCGACGCCTCCCACTTCAGCCGGGCCTTCCGCGCCCGGTTCGGCGCTACCGCGCGGGAGGTGCGGGCGGGCGCCTCACGTCCGTAGCCGGGCGGCGCCCGCGACCGACCGGGCGTGGAACCGGCCGATCAGATCCCGGCAGGCGGCCGCCAGCGTGTCGGCGCGGGTGTCGACCTCGGCCCTCAACGCCTCGAGGTCGATGTCCGCCTTGACCTCCCAGGACAGCCACACCTCGGGCGTCATCTCGGGGTGGAACTGCACGCCGAGGTGCGGGCCGTGGGTGAACGCCTGCACCCCGACGTCGTTGCGCGCCACCTCGACGGCGCCCGGCGGGAGCGTGAACGCGTCGTAGTGGAACTCCATCCAGGTCCCCGCGGGCAGCACGGCCGGATCGGCGGAGTCCAGGGCGACGAACCCGCGCTCGGGCCGCGGCGCCCGGCCGACGGTCGCGCCGAGCACCCGGGCGAGCACCTGGGCGCCGAAGCAGACCCCGAGCACCGGTGTGCCGACGTCCACCGCCCTGCGCAGGAAGGCCAGCTCACGGGCCAGCCACGAGACGGTGTCGTCGTCGGCCGACGCGGCCGAGCCCATGACCACGAGGGCGTCGAGCTCCTCCGGATCGGGCACCGGGTCGCCGCCATCGATCAGCGTGCCGATCGTGACGTCGTAGTCCAGCTCGCGTAGGGCGGGCGCGATCGTGCCGACCGTGCGGCCGCCCCGTTCGGCAACCAGTGAGTGGACGAGGATGAGTGCGCGGGCCATGCCCCGATCTTCCCCGTTCTGTCAGCGCTGGGCCCGTCAGTACTGCGCGAAGTACTCCCGGTGCTCCCACTCCGAGACGTTCTCCGGGTCCCATTCCTTCTCGGCCTCGAGGAAGCGCTTGATCTCGAAGTCCTTGAGGCCCAGCAGCCAGTCGACGAAACCGTCGCCGAACGCCTCGCGGTAGAGCGGGCTCGTGCGGGTGAGCTCGACGGCCTCCATGAGCGTCTTGGGCAACAGCGGACAGTGCTCAGCGGCGTAGGGCTCGACCTCCGGCTCGCCCGGGTCGAGGCCGCGCGCGAGGCCGTCCATCCCGGCGATGAGCTGCGAAGCCAGGAACAGGTAGGGGTTCGCGGCGGGCTCGCCGATCCGGTTCTCCACGTGCGTGGAGCTGTCGCCGGGAGCGCCCTGCACGCGCACCATGGCGGCCCGGTTGTCGACGCCCCAGGTGGCGCGGTCGGGGGCCAGGGAGAACGGCGTGCGGCGGCGGTACCCGTTGAGCGTGGGCGTGGTGAACACCGAGGCGGGGCCCGCCTGCTCCAAGATGCCTGCGACGAACCCGCGCCCGGTCTTCGACAGGAGCTCCTCCGAGCCGGCCGGTGTGGCGAAGACGTTGTCACCGTCGGCGTCGACGAGGCTCTGGTGCAGGTGCCAGCCGCTACCGTAGAAGGACGGCAGCCCGGGGCGGCACATGAACGTGGCGTGCAGGCCCATCCGGCGGGCCACCTGCTTGGTCGCGGCCCGGAAGAGCAGCATCGCGTCGGCGGCGGCCAGGCCGGGCAGCGGGGAGAACGTGAACTCGCACTGCCCCGGCCCCCACTCGTCCTCCATGGTGCGCAGCGGCAGACCGACGGCCATGAGGTTGTCGGCCAGCGCGGCGAGCACGCCTTCGATCTGGTCCTGGTGGTCGTCGGACTGGTACGCGTAGCCCCCGGCCAGCGGCGTGACCTGCGGCGGGGCCATCGGCTGGCCCGGCCCACCCAGCGCGTCGAGGGCGAGCGGCGTGTCCACCAGCCGGGTCAGGTAGAACTCGACCTCCAGCCCGACCAGGTAGCCCAGCCCGTGCCGCTGCTCCAGCAGGTCGAGCTGGCGCTTCAGCTGGTGGCGGCCGTCGAACGGCACCGGGGTGCCGTCGTTGAAGTACACCGAGCCGAGGCAGAAGCCGGTGCGCGGCGCCCAGGGCAGCGTGGTGAACGTGAGCGGGTCGGGCACGAGCACGACGTCGGGGAAGCCGTTGAGCTTGTGGTCGCCGAGCCCGCCGCCCGCGACGAACGGGTTGTAGACGATGCCGTCGGCGGTGTCGAAGTAGTACAGCGCGGTGGCGAAGTCGATGCCGTTGCGCAGCAGCGAACCGACGAGCGGGGCGAGCACGGTCTTGCCGCGCAGCTTGCCGTGCGGGTCGGCGGTGGCGATCCGCACCGTGCGCAGGTTCTCGGCGGTCACGCGCTCCAGCACGGCTTCGGCCGCGGCCTCCTGCTCGGGGGTCCACAGTCCGTGGCGGCGGATGAAGTCGGTCGTGCCGAGCGCGGCGTCGGCGTTGCGCTGGGTGCGGGAGGGGGCCGTGGCGGTCATAGGGGCTCCTAGCGGGGGATCAGAGCAGGAACGACAGGTTGAGGTGGGTGCGGTGGGCGTCGATGAGGCCGACGGTCTTGCGGGCGATGCGGGTCTCGCCGTCTTCGGTGACGAGCACGTGCCCGGCCCATCCGGTCAGCGTGCGGACGGGATGGCCCGCGCGGATCTCGTGGCAGACGAACTGCGAGCGGATCTTCACCTCGTCCGGGCGGGCGGTCGGCACCCGGACGAACCCCGAGCACACGTGCGCGGTGGACGAGGGCGGCAGCTGGGAGTAGGCCACGCCGGTGCGCAGCCAGACGATCCGGTCGCCGAGGCGGCGGCGGTCGTCGCAGGCGATGGCCACACGGGCGCGCGGATCGGCCGGGTCGGGCCCCGTCGGGCGGCTCCTGGCGAAGCCCAGCGCACCGGGGGTGCCCTTCCCGAGCACCGGCGGCTCCTCGGCGAGGATGTCCGCCGAGGGCACCCAGTAGAGGCATTCGCGGGTGTAGAGCGCGTACCAGTCCTCGAAGGCGCGCCGGTCGAGCAGCCACGCCTCGTGCAGGAGCAGGGACTCGTACTCGGCGCGCTCGGCCTCGGTGAGCGGGACGCCGCGCGCCTTCCACTCTGCGGTGTCGGCGCGCAGCAGGGCGTAGTAGTCGTCGTCGACGTAGGTGGAGGTCAGGGCGTCGGCGAGGATGGCGTCCAGCCGGTCGGCGGCCGTCACCGGGCCACCAGCTTCGTCTCCGACGTCATCAGCTCCCGCCACCGTCGCCAGAACGCCCTGATCGGCAGCTCGGACGTGACCGGCCCCGTCGGGTTGCCCTGGGCGTCCTGCCACTCCCGTCCGGTCTCCAGGTGCCGGTCGGTGACCACCCACTCCATCTCCGGGATCTGCAGCCCGACCTGGCACTCCTCGAAGTTGACCAGGTCGTCGGGCTCGCCGAAGGACGGGAAGTCCTCCTGCAGGCGCAGTCGCAGCGCGGTGAGCTCGTCGGGGACGCCCTCGCCTTCGAGCGAGGTCGCGTACCAGATGAGGTGGGTGTCGTCGACGTCGAAGGGCTCGATCACCTGGATCTGGTTCCCGATGACCAGCAGGTTCGGGAAGATGTTGAGGTTCATCCCCGAGCCGACGGCCACGTCGAGCACGCGCCTTGCCTCCGTCTCGCCGAGCCGCTCGCGCAGGACAGCCTCGTAGGCCTGCTCGCCGGGCATGGGCGCCGAGGAGTCCCAGTAGGAGTCGATCTCGGCGCGCTGGTCGAGGAAGGTGTGGCCGTTGCCGAGGTCGGTGACGGTCTGGCCGCCGGAGTCGACGTCGCCGAACGTCCATTGCATGTCGACGCCGACGCCGTAGCGCTGTTTGCGCATCCGCAGTAGGGAGGCGTGGGAGAAGCCGGGGTGGTAGCCGTCGGCGGAGTTGTCGTAGGTGAGCTTCCAGTTGCCGCGGTAGCGCAGCCGGTGGGTGCCGTGCCGGACGACGAGGCGGGCGCCGGGCAGCCGGTCGAGCCACTGGTCGAGCAGCCGCGCGGCGTGCCCGAGGTGCTCTTCGAGCTCGGGCAGGTCCTGGTCGAGGGTGCCGAAGATGAAGCCGCGGTAGGACGCGACGCGCAGCTTCCCGAGGCCGAGCGACCCGGGGTCGAACGAGGGGCCGTAGCCCTTGCGCAGCGGCACGCCGACGAGCGCGCCGGAGTTGTCGTAGGTCCAGTTGTGGTAGCCGCAGACGAACCGCTGGGTGGTGCCCGCGTCGTCGCGGCAGACGGTGGCGCCGCGGTGGGCGCAGCGGTTGAGCAGGCCGTGCAGCCCGCCGTCGCCGTCCCGGGTGACGATCACCGAGCGGAGCCCGAGCCTGCGCCGGACGAAGTCGTTCGGGCCCGGGATCTCGCTCTCGTGGGCCAGGTAGGTCCACGTGCCTCCGTAGACGCGCTCCATCTCGCGGACGAACACGTCGCGGTCGGTGTAGAGGGTGCGGTGCACGCGGTCGGGGTGGACCAGCTCCGCGTATGTGGCGGGCGACACAACGGCCATGGCCTAACGTTACGATCGTTACGGCCCTCTTGGCGATACGTAACTGTTGATTCGTCGTTACGGAGTTCAGGCAATCCCGAAGTCGGGTATCGCGCTCTCGCCGTCGTGGTCGAGGTGCGCCTCGAACGCCGCGAGCCGCTGCCGGGCCGCGGCGCCGAGCCGTCCGGCCACCGCCCCGATCAGGGTCTCCACCACCATCAGGCCGCCCACCGTCGAGGCGAACGGCGGCGGGCCGTCCACGGCGGTGGCCAGCACCAGCTCCGCGCCGGGCGCGATCGGCGACAGGTTCCGGTCGCACACCAGCAGGACCTTGGCCCCGAGCTGGGCCGCCGCGGTGGCGAAGGCGGAGGTGTCGGGCTGGTAGGGCCGGTAGTCGAAGACCACCAGCAGCGTGTCCGCGTCGACGGACAGCAGCGCCCGCGCCCGGTGACCCGCTTCCGGGAGCACCTCGACGACGTCCGCGCGCAACGTCTGGAGGTACCACGCGAGATGCGCGGCCAGCACGGCGCTGAAGCGGCCGCCGCCGACCAGCACCCGGGTGCCCGGGTCGGCCACCGCCGCGACCGCCCGCTCGAACTCCGCGGCGTCCAGGTCGCGGAACGTGGCCCGCAGGTTATGCGCGTAGGCCCGCTCCGCGCGGCCCAGCGGGTGTTCGGCGGCGGCGGGGTAGACGTCGTCGGAGGAGAAGAGCCGGGCCGCCACCTCGCCGCGCAACCGCTCGCGGAACGCGGGGTAGCCGTCGAAGCCGAGCTTGCCCAAGAGCCGGAGCACCGTCGGTGCGCTGGTGCCCGCGGCGGTGGCGAGCTGCGCGACCGAGCCCAGCCCCGCCATCGGGTAGTGCGCCAACAGCGTCTCCACGACCCGCCGCTCGGCGGGCGCGAGGTCGTTGCGCACCCGACGGATGCGTTCGACGACCGTCGGCTCGGGCGTGCTCTCCTCGTCCACGAGCTAGGCGGGGGGCAGCACGACGAACTGGCGCAGTGACAGGTCGACGTAGGTGACCGGGCCGCGCGGACCCGGCGTGTGGTCGACGTTGATGCCGGTCTCGGGCAGGCCGAGCAGCTTGTAACCGTCGAGGAGGCGGGTGGTGGCGTTCCAGAAGACGCCGGTGCCGGTGTAGGCGTCGATGAACGCGGTGGCCGCCTGCTCGTCGGTGGCGCAGACGGTGGCAGCCAGGCCGGAGGTCTCCCGCGCGGCGGTCTGGGCGGCGGCTACGGGGCCGTCGACCGTCGCCACCGTGACGTGCGCCTCGGCGCCGGAGTCCAGCGCCCACTCGTGACCCAGCGGGTGGCTGTGCGGCGGCAGGCTGGGCTCGATCTGCCGCTCGCGGAGCGCGCGCTCGGCCACGGGCCAGAGCCGGTCGTAGGCGGGTGCGTCGATCAGCAGGAGGTTGAGCCGGTTGCAGACGCCGAGGCGGTCGGTCGAGTCCGCCACGAGCCGGGCGACGTCGGCCTCCGCGGCACTGGCATCGAGGTAGAGCACGCCGCCGCCGTCGGCGTGAGCGAGAACGCGGGTGCCTGCGGCCGCTCCGAGCGCGGACAGCCGCCGGGTGACGTCGCCGCTTCCGCGCACCACGACCAGCGGCACCAGCTCGGGCAGGCCGACCAGGGCGTCGGCGCCCGCGTGCCCGGGCGTCGACACGAGCTGGACGGCGTCCGCGGGGATGCCGTTGGCCTCCAGGGCCGGGGCGATCACCAGCTCGATCAGGGCCCGGGCACTGCCCAACGCGGCCGCGCCGGTGCGCAGAACGGCGGCGCTGCGGGCCTTGAGGACCTGCGACGCGACGTCGACGGTGACGTTGGGCCGCGCCTCGAACACCGCCCCGATCACCCCTACCGGCACCCGTCGCTCGTAGACGCGCTCGCCAGTGGGCAGCTCGCGGACGAACGTCTGGATCGGGGGCTCGGGGGTGGCGGCGAGGACGTCGAGCTGGGTGGCCATGTCGGCGAGGCGCTCGGGGGTGAGGCGGAGCCGGTCGAGCAGGCCCGCGGCCATGCCGCCCTGCTCCGCCGCCTCGACGTCGGCGCGGTTGGCGGCGAGCAGGTCGTCGGCGCGCTCCCGCAGCAGTTCGGCCGCCTGGCGCAGGGCCGCGTCGATCGCCTCTCCACCCGCCGCCCGGACCCCCGGCGCCGCCCCCGCCGCGCGCCGGGCCGCCTCCAGGACGGCGGTCTGCTCGGGAGTGTCGACGACAGCGGTGCTCACGGGACAAGCCTGCCACGCGCCCGCCCGGCCGGGCGCCGGGATACCGCGGGCGGGGCGCAAGGTCGGCATCGGCGTTCGGGTGAGGATGGCCGCCCGTTGAGAACTGGCTTGACTTGAAGTCCGGTCGAGGTCGGATCATCACTTACGTGACGTTGTCGACACCCACCCCCGTCCGCGCCGAGCTGTTCGGGCCGGAGCGCCGGGCCACCACCATCGGCCTCGTGCTGCTGATCAGCCTGGTCGCGTTCGAGGCCATGGGGGTCGGCACCGCGATGCCCGCCCTGGTCGCCGATCTCGGCGCCGTGTCGCTCTACTCCTGGCCGTTCGTGACGTTCCTGGCGGCGTCGGTGTTGGCGACGGTCATCGGGGGGCGCTGGTCGGACCGCTCCGGCCCCCGCCCGCCGATCCTCCTCGGGCCGGTGCTGTTCGGCGTGGGCCTGCTCGTGGCGGGAACGGCCACCGCGATGCCGCAACTGCTGGTGGGACGGGTGCTGCAGGGTCTCGGCGCGGGCGCGCTGTCGGTGGCCAGCTTCGTGCTGATCGCCGCCGTCTACCCCGCCCGTCTCCGGCCCGCCGTCTTCGGGCTGATCTCCTCGGCCTGGGTGCTGCCGTCGCTCCTGGGGCCGCCGATCTCGGGGATCGTCACCGAGGCCTTCTCGTGGCACTGGGTGTTCCTGGGCCTGGTGCCGCTGGTGGTCCTGGCGCTGGCGCTGCTGGCACCCGCCGTCCGCAACCTGAAACGCCCCGAGAACGTCCCCGCGGCTCGACGCGGAACGGGGGTCGCCGCGGTCGGGGTCGCGGCCGGGGTGGCCGCGTTGAGCTGGGCCGGACAGCACCCGGACCTCGTCGGCGCGGTGGTGGCCGTGATCGCGATCAGCGTCCTGGTGCCCTCGTTGCGGATCCTGCTGCCCCGTGGTGTGTTCCGCGCCGGCCGCGGGATCCCGACGGTCGTGGCCTCGCGCGGGCTGTTGTCGGGCACGTTCTTCACCGTCAACGCCTTCCTGCCGCTGATGCTCAACGGCACCCACGGCTGGTCGCTGGCCGCGGCCGGTCTCCCGCTCGTGGCGGGCTCGCTGTCCTGGTCGGCGTCGTCGGCGTGGCAGGGCAGGCACCCGGACCTGCCGCGGGCGCGCCTGTTGCGCTGGGGCTTCGTCTCCGTCGCGATCGGGGCGGCCGGGATGCTGCTCGTCGCGCCCACCTGGGGCATCGGCTGGCTCGCGGTGCCGTTCTGGATGATCGCAGGCGTCGGGATGGGGCTGGGCTTCTCCGCGGTGTCGTTCCTGGTGCTGGCGCAGTCGCCCGAGGGCACCGTCGGGTTCAACTCGGCCGCCGCGCAGATGGCCGACCAGCTCTCGGTCGCGACGATGGTCGGCGCGGGCGGGGCACTGCTGGCCCTGCTGGCCTCGCCCGCGGTGGCGCTGCCGGTGCTGGTGGCGATCGTGGCCGGGCTCGCGCTGGTGGGCGTCGCGACGGCGGGCCGCGCCGCGGGTGACCGCGAGGCCGCGTTCCGTTGTTCGATCAACGCGTTCGTCTCTCGCGGGGATCAGCGGCGCGACGGGTTCGACGGCGGCGGGACGACCGGGCCGATGTCGCCGTCCGGAGCCTCGTCGAGGTCGACGATCAGGGGCGCGTGGTCGCTCGGCCCGGACCCCTTGCGGGCCTGCCGGTCGACCCACGCCGCCGCCACCCGACCGGCCGGGTCGGCGCCCGCGAGCACCAGGTCGATCCGCATGCCCTTGTCCTGGTGGAAGCGCCCGGCGCGGTAGTCCCAGTAGCTGAACATGCGCTCGCTCGGCCAACGGTCGCGCAGGACGTCGTGCAGCCCGAGGCCGAGCAGCTCGGCCAACGCCTTCCGCTCGGCAGGCGTGACGTGCGTCGACTCGGTGAACAACGCCGGGTCCCACACGTCGGCGTCGGTCGGGGCGATGTTCATGTCGCCCGCGATGACGGCGGTTTCCGGCGCACCCACCGACTCCCGCAACGCCGCCAGCCACTCCAGCTTGTACGCGTAGTGCGGGTCGTCGGGCGTGCGCCCGTTGGGCACGTAGACGGAGGTGACGCGCAGGCCGCCGCACGTCGCGGTGACCGCGCGGGCCTCGACGGGGGCGTCCGGCTTCGGGAAGCGCGGCACGTCGGGGAGCTCGCGCACGACGTCGTCGAGCCCGACCCGCGACAGCAGCGCCACACCGTTCCAGCGCCCCTCGCCGACGTGGGCGTAGACGTATCCGCGCTCGCGGAGCGGCTCGTCGAAGGACTCGGCGAAGGCCTCGTCCGCCAGCTTCGTCTCCTGGAGGCAGACGACGTCGGGCGCCCGCTGGTCGAGCCACGGCAGCAGGCGCGGGAGCCGGGACAGGGCGGAGTTGACGTTCCAAGTCGCCAGGCGCACGTTCGCACCGTAGCCCGTGCGCGGAGGAGGGTAGGCCGCTCGGGCGTCCCGAACCGGAGGCGCTCGTCCGCCGGACCCTCTAACGTTGCCCCGGCCACCCTTTCGCCACAGAGTGCCGGAGGCGCATTCATGAGCCTGGTCGCGGGCGTCGACTCGTCGACGCAGTCCTGCACCGTCGTCATCCTGGACGCCGAGACGGGCGAGCTGGTCCGGTCGGGGCGGGCGCCGCATCCGCCGGGCACCGAGGTCGATCCGGCCAAGTGGTGGGACGCGCTGCAGTCCGCGCTCGCCGCCGCGGGCGGGTTGGACGGCGTCGCGGCGATCGCGGTCGCCGGGCAGCAGCACGGGATGGTGTGCCTGTCGACCGATGGCGAGGTCGTGCGACCCGCGCTGCTCTGGAACGACACCCGCTCCGCCGCCTCGGCCGACGACCTGGTGGCCGAGCTCGGCGCGCAGACGTGGGCGTCGGCCGTCGGCACGGTGCCCGTCGCGTCGATCACGGCCTCGAAGCTGCGCTGGCTGGCCACGCACGAGCCGGAGAACGCGGCGCGCACAGCGGCCGTGTGCCTGCCGCACGACTGGCTGACCTGGAAGCTGCGCGGTACCGGTGTGCTGGAGGACCTCGTCACCGACCGCGGCGACGCCTCCGGCACCGGCTACTTCTCCCCTGTCACCGACACCTATCGTCTCGACCTGCTGGAGCGCGCGTTCGGGCGCAACGACGTCCTCCTCCCGCGGGTCCTCGGGCCCGGCGAGGCGGCCGGGAACACACCCGAGGGCGTGCTCCTCGGGCCGGGCACCGGCGACAACGCGGGTGCGGCGCTGGGTCTCGGCGCGGGACCCGGCGATGTCGTGGTGTCGCTGGGGACGTCCGGCGTCGTGTCGGCGGTCAGTCCGACCTCGACCGCCGACCCGACCGGGATCATCGCCGGGTTCGCGTCGGCGTCGGGTGAGCACCTGCCGCTCGTCTGCACCCTCAACGCGGCGCGTGTGCTGGATGCGGCGGCCACGCTGCTGGGCGTCGACCACGCGGGCCTCGCCAAGCTCGCGCTCGACGCCCCCGCGGGCGCGGGCGGGCTGGTGCTCGTGCCCTACCTGGAGGGCGAGCGCACGCCGAACAAGCCCGACTCGACGGGTGCTCTGCACGGCATCACGCTCGGCACGTCCACGCCCGCGCATCTGGCGCGCGCCTCCGTCGAAGGTCTGCTGTGCGGCCTGGCCGACGCGGTCGACGCGCTCCTCGCGGCCGACGTCCCCGTGGAGCGGGCCATCCTGATCGGTGGGGCGGCGCGGTCGGAGGCGGTGGCGCGGATCGCCCCCGCGGTGCTCGACCGCCCGGTGGATCGGCCGACCCCGGGCGAGTACGTCGCCAACGGGGCGGCCCGGCAGGCGGCGTGGGCCTTGTCCGGGGCTTCGGCCCCGCCGGAGTGGGCGGCCGCAGGCCAGGAGCGGTTCACCGCCGAGGCGACCCCGCACGTCCGCGCGCGCTACGCCGAGGCCCGCGACCTCACCGTGAACCAGATCGCCACTCGATGACTGTCGACTGCCCACCGGGCTGCGCGCACGACCCTGGGCGGCCGACGCGATCACTGACCGCCTCCCGGCTTGTCGGGCGGGCTCGCCTTCCGGACGTAGAGCAGGCGGTCGCCCGTCTCCAGCGCGTCGACGACCGAGGAGTCGACGCGGTGGAGCGCGCCCGCGCGGACGACGCCCAGGACGATGTCGGCGAGGTGCCGGGGCGACCCACCGACCTCCGACTCCTCCACGTCCCGCTCGCTGATCGCGAAGCCCGCGTCGGGGGTCAGCAGGTCTTCGATGACCTCGACGACGAGCGGCGTGGTCGTCGCGGCGCCGAGGAGGCGGCCCGCCGTCTCCGCCGAGACGATCACAGAGGACGCGCCCGACTGGCGTAGCAAGTGGACGTTCTCCGACTCCCGCACAGACGCAACGATGCGGATGTCGGGCGCCAGCTCCCGGGCCGTCAGCGTCACCAGGACGGCGGTGTCGTCCCGGTGGGTCGCCACCACGATGGCCTTGGCGAGCGGGACGCCCGCGGTGCGCAGCACGCTCGACTGCGTGGCGTTGCCCGTGACGGTCACCAGCCCGATCGCCGACGCCGACTCGAGCTGGGTCTGGTTGGTGTCGACGACGACGATGTCGGTGGGCGAGGCGCCGTCGCCCAACAGCGTCTCGACCGCGGCCCGCCCCTTGGTGCCGTAGCCGACGACGACGGTGTGGTTGCGCACGCGCGACCTCCAGCGCTGGGTCAGGAACGACTGCCGCGACCGCTCGGTGAGCAGTTCGACCGTGGTGCCGACGAAGGTGATGAGGAAGATCAGCCGAAGCGGGGTGACGACGATCGTGGTGATGAGCCGGGCGGTGTCGCTGACCGGCACGATGTCGCCGTAGCCGGTGGTCGAGACCGAGACGGTGGCGTAGTAGAACGCGTCGGCCAGGCTGAGCGGGGTGTCGCTGCCCGAGTCCCGATAGCCCGCGCGGCCGAAGTAGACGATGAGCGCGGTGAGCACGAGCGCGCCGATGGCCAGGCCCAGTCGCCGCGCGAGGGAGCCCAGCGGCGACCCGCTCCGCTCCGGCATCCGGATCGCGCCGCCGGGCGTGTGCTCCGAATGCCGGTCACCTTTCACGTTGCGTGAGCGTAGCCGGGCGTCCGGGGGATGATCCGCCCCGCCACTCCCCATCACGCGTCCGGCTGACGGGGGTGTGAGCTGCGCTACGGTCGGGCGGTGCGCAGGCTCCTGGTGCTGCTGATCGGCGCGCTCGCCGTCAGCTGCGCGTCGCCCACCCCCCCAGCGCCCACCCCGACCCCGACCCCGACGTCAGCCCCGCCCGCCCGCCCGCGCGAGATCCGGCTCGACGGGGTAGACCCCTGCACCCTCCTCACCCCCGCCCAGCGCACATCCCTCGGGCTGGGCGGAGCCCCACAGCCCTACGTCTCCGGTCCGCCGACGCCGAGGCACCGCCTGCTCGATCACCGGCTTCGAGCCTCGCGCGATCAATGTCAGCCTCACCGCGGCGACGATCGGCAGGCATCGCCGTCGATCACTGCGCCGTGGCGCCGTCAGCGACTCGCTCGCCCCGACCGCGGTTGCCGGATTCCCAGCAGTCGTCGCCCGACCGACCAACCCTGATGGCTGCTTCGTGGATGTCGACATCGCCCAGGGTCAGCTCCTCGACGTGCTTTTCGCGACGGCGGCGGCGCCACGCCCATCCCGCAGGATCAGCTTTGCGAGGGCGCTGCCAAAGTCGCGCGACCGAAGCAATCAGCACGCTCACTGCGCCACGTAGACCATTTGCACTTGCAAACCATTTCGTCCGACTCGGCCACGTAGCTGTGGCGCGCAGGTAGCGTCCTCACGGCTGAGGAGGGAGGCGCCGTGCACGTCAGCGATGGCGAGTACCGCCTCGGTGATGCAGATTCCCGCACGCGCCTTGCCCGATCTCATCGCCGCGCACGAGCGTCGCCCTTGATCAGACTCGGCCCGATGCTGACAGCCTTCGCATCGAGTGGCCGCGTCCCCGAGCCGTGGACTCACGATCCGGTGGCGAGGGACATCGCCGCACGCTTCAACGAATACGCGATCGACAGCCCGACGTCCGCCTATTCCTGTCTGCGGCTCTACGAAGCCGAGGTGCGGCGAGTTCTCGAGACCCTCCGCGAGATGCACGCGAACTACAACGCCACGGAGGATGATGTCGCCGACCGGATGAGGGCGCTGTGACCGAGCCGCTCTGGCGCGACCTCACCCACCAACAGGTGTGGGAGCAGGTGCACGCGGGCCCCGGTCCCTACGCCTCCGACGGCGCCGCGACCGCCTGGAGCAACGCCCAGGCCGCGCTCCGCCAGATCGACAGCGACCTCGGCGCAGCGATCACCAAGGCGGCGGGCTGGACGGGCCCGGCGGCGAACGCCACCCGCAGCGGGCTCACGCCGCTCGGCGGCTGGGCCGTCGACGCCACCGGCTCGGCCGGGCGGGCGGCCTCGTCGCTGACCGAGCACCAGGAGCAGGTCGCGTGGGTGCGGGCCAACCTGCCCGAGCCCAGCCCCGCTGCCGCGCTCGAGCCACCGGTCCCGCTCAGCGACGCAGGCGTCGACCCGGCCGTTTTGCAGAACTGGACCGTGACCGTCGGGCGCAACACCGCCCTCGCCGACCAGGCCTTCCACGTGATGGACACCTACGCCGCGAACACCGCACTCATCCAGCAGCAGGTCCCCACGTGGACACCGCCACCCGCGGTCACCATGTCCGTCGCCGACCGACCGGCTGGGTCTGCAATGGCTGTTGCGGGAGGACGTGTCGACCGCGTCGCGACGGCAGTCGCAACCCCTGCGACCCGCGGACCCACTCCCGCTCCCTCCCCTCCCCCACCGACGGCCACCCCATCCAGCGCCGGCGCGGCGGCGGCCGCGGCCCGAGGCGGCGCAGCCGGTGCAAGCGCCGCCGGGAACACGGCCGCAGGCAGCGGGATCCCCACCGAGCTCGGCGTTGTCGGCGGCCTCCCCGCTGGGCCCGGCGTTCTCGGCATCCTTCCTGCCGAGCCCGGGGCCCTCGGTGGCCTCCCCGACGGCATAGTCCCCGCAGAAGGGGTCGCGCCCACGGTGCCGCCCGGCCGCCCGAACACCGCACCCCCGAACCCCGCCCCACCAGGATCGGGCCGAACCACCCCGGGAGTCCTCCGCGGACTTCCTGGCGGGGACGGCGTGCTGCGCGGCAGCCCATCCACGCCGCTGGGGCCACCGCTCGGCCAAGGCTCATCACCCCTCGGCCTTCCACCACGCCCCGGCCCCGGCGGCAGCGGTGGCGGTGGCGGTGGCGGAGACGGCGGCGCAGACGGTGGCGCGCGGCTTGGCGGAAGGCCTGAGACCGGGGCCGGGGTGCTCGGTGGCCGGCCGAGCAACACTGGGTCGACCATCCGGGCGGACCCTGCGGCGTCCGGCGCGGGCCGGTCAGCAGCCGAGAGGTCGCCGGGCTACCTACCGATGGGCGGGGCCGGGCTCGGAAGCCGCAGCGACACCTACCGGAGGCCGGACTACCTCGTCGACAACTGGGGCTTCTTCGTCGACGACCGCCACATCCAGGGTCCCCTGATCACACCGGAACTCGACCAGCGGCCCCGAGAAGCATCGATCAGTTGATCCGACGACAGGTAAGTGACTCTCGCGCCCCTCATCACCTCGTTGAGACCGAACGCCGACACCGCGTAGAGCGCACCGATGCCATGCCCGACTCCCCCTCTGCGGCGCCGAGAGACACCGATCGGCTGATCCGGCGACGACAGCGACTCAGTCCTCGACCA
Source organism: uncultured Actinomycetota bacterium (assembly GCA_963799945.1). Lineage (GTDB taxonomy): Bacteria > Actinomycetota > Actinomycetes > Mycobacteriales > Pseudonocardiaceae > Pseudonocardia. The sequence continues at coordinate 154,318 of CAWCZG010000011.1, read as the reverse complement.
CGAGGCCCGCGTCGGCGGCGCCCTTTGCCAGCTCATCGAGGCCGAAGGCCGAGACGGCGTCGAGGGCGCCGACGCCGTTGACGCCGTGTTCGGCCGCCCGCCCCGCACCCCAGGCCAGGAGATCGGCGGTGAGGCCGTAGGGCTCCGGTGCGCGGAGGCGGGTGCGGGCCAGCAGGGAGCCCGTCGCGTCGAACACCTCCGCGACCACGTGCACGGTGGACCGGGCCAGTGCGTCGGGGGCGGGGGCGGCGGGCACGCGCCGCGTAGCCAGGTCGGCCAGCACCCGCGTGGCCTTCCGCGCACCGCGCACGCGACCCACCGCCGAAGTCATCCCGGACGTGGCGCGCAGCGCGCCGGACGCGGGGCCGAACCACCCCAGGTAGACGTCCACCGTCTCCAGCTGCGGGGCGAGCCTCGGCAGCGCGTACTGCTCGCTCGCGCCGATGGACACGCCCGGGCGCGACCTGCCGCCGACCTCGAACGTCCGCAGCCGGGCGCCCGTCGGCTCGGCGCGCATGGTGCCGTCGCGGAACGCGTATCCCGGATCCAGCGCGATCCCGAGCAACGAGTGCAGGGTGCCGCGGGAGAACAGCCTGCCCCGGCCGCTGATGAAGTAGCCGACGTCGACCCGTCGGGCATCCGGTCCCGCGTCCCGCAGCGCCAAGGCTCCCGCGAGCACACCCGGCACGAAGTCGTGGCCGAACGCGGTGAGCAACGACGCGCCGGTCTTCTCCGCGTCCGGCCCGAACCACCCATAGACGCTGCGGATGAAGGGTGCCTCGCCCGTCGAGTCCAGGTAGATCGCGCCCACGTCGACCGCGGTGCGGATCGCGGGCCAGCCCAGCTTGTGGAACGGCCCGACCGTGCTCACCAACACGTCGTCCGCGCGGATCAGCTCGATGATGGACGTCCGGTCGGCGGCGTCGGCGTAGGCGCTCTCCAGGCCGCCCAGCCGCTGCCCGAGCGCGGCGAGCCGCTCCGGATCGCGGCCGACGAGGACCGGGCGCAAACCCCGCGCCACCATCGCCTGCGCGGTCCGCGCGCCCGTGTAGCCGGACGCACCGAACAGCACGATCCTTGCGCTCATGGCCGCAGAGTAGAACGGGCCCCCAAGCCACCTCGCCGCGGCGATAACGGCGCTACGCTGACCCGGTACCGCACCGGTGGCGGCATCACCTTCGTCGACGACCCGGGATGCCGCATGCCACCGATCGAGATCCGCCCCTTCCGCCGCAGCGACCGCGACCAGCTCACCGACCTGGTCAACGCCCACGTCGAGGCCGTCCTGCCCGGCGTGACCGTGCCGCCCAACGCTGTGCTCGGCCAGTTGGAGCGCGAGCCGGGCGAGTACGTCGTCGACCCGTGGGTCACCAACCGGCACACGCTCGTCGCCGTCGACCGCGGGCGCATCGCGGGCGCCGCGCACCTACTCCGCTACGCCGACGACGAGCGGGTCAACGCCTCCTTGCGGAGCGCGGGCGAGATCCGCTGGCTGCTGTTCTGGCCCGGTCAGAACCCGGCGGGAGCCGCCGACATGGCCGAGGTCGCCGACGCCCTGACCACCGCGGCGACCGCCCACCTGAGGGGCTGCACCCGGATCGGCGCCGAGTTCGGGCTGCCCGCGCCTGCGGTCTACGGCGTCGCGGACCGCTGGCCCCACATCGCGGCGGCGTTGTCCCGAGCGGGGTTCGTCGCGGGCGACCGGGTCGAGGCGGTGCTCGCCGCCGCGATCGAAGACCTCCCCCGCGGCGGTCCCGCCCCCGTCCCCCATGTGCGGATGCGCATCGCGCTCGGCGGCCACGGCACCCGCTTCAGCGCCGTGCTCGACGGCCAGGTGATCGGCATGTACGAGGCCGACACCGACCTCACCCAAGGCGGCACCCGCTCCCGCCTGACGGGCTGGGCCGACGGCTGGGAGCTGTGGACCGCACCCGACCACCGCCGTCGCGGGATCGCGACCTGGTTGCTCGGGCACGCCGCCGACCGCATGCGGTTCGCGGGCGTGCGCCGCGTGCTGGACTACGCGACCGTCGCCCCCGACCCGCCCGACGGCACGCTCGCCTTCCTGCACCACGTGGGCTTTCACGAGCTGACGCGCACCACCCGCGCCTGGACCCTGCAGTAGCCTCCCGGCGTGCCCAGCTACGCCGTCCTGCTGCGCGGGATCAACGTCGGTACGGCCAAGCGCGTCGCGATGGCCGACCTGCGCGCCCTGCTGACCGAAGCCGGCTACACCGACGTCCGCACCCACCTCAACAGCGGCAACGTGATCCTCACCGGCAAGTCCGCCCCGCCCACGCGCCTGGAGAAGGTGATCACCAAGGGCACCGGCCTGGACGTGCGCTGCGTCGTGCTCACCGCCAAGGAGCTCCGCGCGATCATCGACGGCCATCCGCTCGCCGACGTCGCCACCAACGGCTCCCGGATGATGGTGCACGTGCTCGGCGCGGAGCCCGACAAGGACAAGCTGGCCGACGCCCTCGCGCTCGACCCGGACAACGCCCGGCCGGGCCCGCGGGTGATCTACCAGTGGTGCCCGGACGGGGTGCTCAAGGCGCCGCCGGTCACCGCGAAGATCGGCGTGCCCGTGACCGGCCGCAACTGGAACACGATGACCAAGCTGGACGACCTGCTCAGCGCGTAGGCACCGACTGCAGCAGAGCCCGCAGGCCATCGGCGTCGAGCAGATCGGCCGGTGCCACGGTGACGTCGGCGCGCACGAAGTGGAACGCCGCCCGCACCCGCTCCGGCGCGACATCAGCCAGATCCGCCCAGGCCAGCCGGTAGGCGGCGAGCTGCACGGCCAACGCGGGGATGCGCGACTCGTCGGGCAGCGGCCCGGTCTTCCAGTCGACGACCGTGTAGCCGCCATCCGGGTCGGCGAACACCGCATCCATCCGGCCCCGCACCCCGACGCCCGCGATCACCGTCTCGAACGGCACCTCGGCCTCCACGGGGCGGCGGTCCGCCCACGCGCTGGTCAGGAACGCATCCTGCAGCGCCCCCAGCGCGTCGTCGGGCGCAGCGCCCTCATCGGCCGCGCCGGGCAGCTCGTCGAGATCGAGCAGCTGGGCGGCCCCGAACCGCTGCTCCAGCCAGGCGTGGAACGCGGTGCCGCGCCGGGCGTGCGGGTTGGGCGGCAGCGGCAGCGGGCGTCGCAGCCGGGCGGCGAGCCCGGCCGGATCGGCGGCGAGCTCCACCAACCGGCTCACTGTGAGCTGCGACGGCAGCTCCACCGCGGGCCGGGCCCGTGCAGCGGCCCGCTCGGCGAGCAGGACATCGACATCGGCCGCCCACCCCTCGGGATCCTCCTCGTCGGGCTCCGGCGGGGGCTCAACGTCGAGCAGCGGGAGCTGGGACCCGGGATCGGCACTGGCGGCCCGGACGTCGTGCGCGTCGATGCGGGCGCGCACGGCCGCCCGGACGAGCTCGGCCCCGGACTGGACGTCGACGGAACGCGCGCCGAGCGGATCGGCGGGCCACAGCGCGGTGGGCTGCTCCAGCGTGGCCGGGTTGACGGCGTCGGCCGGGGGCTCCTCGGCCCAGATCTCGGCCCCGTGCTCCTCGGCGACCTCGACGAGGAACTCCGACGGCTTCCGCGGCTTCTCCCCGGTCGCGGGCCAACGGTGCCCGGACAGCAGCAGCACGCGCTCGGAGCGGGTGAGCGCCACGTAGAACAGCCGCCGCTCCTCGACCAGGCGTCGCTCGTCCAACGCCTCGGAGTGCGCCTTGACCGCGTTCTCCATCTCACGGCGATCGCCGCCTTCGGGCAGGGTGAGCGCGGGCAGGTCGAGCACGTCACCGCGGAGGGCAACGGGCAGCTCGGACGGGCTGGTGAGCCACGTGCCGCTGATCTTGCGTCCGGGGAACACCTGCGCGACCAGGTGTGGCACCGCCACGACCTCCCACTCGAGGCCCTTCGCCGCATGCACTGTGAGCACCTGGACGCGGTCCTGCGCGACCTCGACCTCGCCGGGGGTGAGGCCGTCTTCGGCCTGCTCGGCGGTCAGCAGGTAATCCAGCAGGGCGGGCAGGGTCGCGATCTCGGCGCCCGAGGCGAAATCGGCGACGACATCGGCGAAGGCATCGAGGTGCGCGCGGCCGACCGGGCCGGGGCGGGCCGCGGTCTCCGCGTCGAGCAGCAGTACCCGCTCGGCGTCGGCGACCAGGTCGGTCAGCGGCGCGTTGGCCCGCGAGCGCAGCCAGCCCAGCTCCCGGGCGAGCCGAGCGATCCGGGCGAAGCCGTCGGTGGAGTAGGCGGAGGCCGGGCCCGGATCGTCGAGCGCGTCGACCAACCCGGCCTGCTCGGCCTGCTCGCCGGGCAGCGCGCCCAGGGCCAGTTCGGTCGGCGAAAGGGGCCCGCGCTCCCGCGACGCGGGCGGCACCAGCTCACGGGCCCGTGCCCAGAGCGCGGCCAGATCGGCGACACCCAACCGCCAACGCGCACCGGTGAGGAGGCGGACGGCGGCGGGCCCGGCGAGGGGATCGGCGACCAGCCGCAGCGCACTCACCAGATCGCGAACCTCGGGGGTGTCCAAGAGCCCACCCAGCCCGACGACCTCGACGGGCAGGCCGCGGGCGCGCAACGCCTCCGCGATCGCGTCCATGTCGGCGCGGCGCCGCACCAGCACGGCCGACGTGGGCGAGGGCCCTTCGCGTTGCCACTGCTCGGCGATCAGATCGGCCATCCACCCGACCTCGGTGGCGACATCGGGCAGCAGCGCCACCCGCACCACTCCCTCGGCAGCCTGCGGCCCCGGCCGCAGCTCGCCCACTTCCACCCCGGCTCCGCGCAGGGCCGCCGAAGCGGTGTTGGCAGGCCGGAGCACCTCCGGCGGGTTGCGGAAGCTCGTGAGCAGGCCGTACTGGTCGGCTGGTACCGGCCCGCCGAAGTCGTCAGGGGCCGGGAAATCGGTGCGGAAGCGGATGAGGTTGCCCGCGCTGGCCCCGCGCCAGCCGTAGATCGACTGGCAGGGGTCGCCGACCGCCGTGACCGTCGGATCGTCCGGGCGTACCGGCTCTCCCGGCCGCGTGCCGAACAACGCGCGCAGCAGCACCCGTTGGGCGTGCCCGGTGTCCTGGTACTCGTCGAGCAGGACGGCCCGGTAGGTGGCGCGCTCGGCCGCCCCGACCTCGGGGTGGGCATCGGCGACCCGCGCGGCGATGGCGAGCTGATCGGAGAAGTCGACGGCGCGCTCGGCCCGCTTCCGCGCGACGAACGCCTCCACCAGCGGCAGCAGCGCGACGCGGCGACGCTGGGCGCCGATCCAGCGCTGGTAGGTCTGCGACGGCTCGGCGCGCTGGCCCTTGCCGCGCGGCGCCGCTTCCAACGCCGCGGCGAGCCGCTCCGCGTGGGCGCGCACCTGGGCGGGCTCGACGAGGTGTTCGCCCAGCTCACCGGCGAGCGCGAGCAGCCAGTTGGTGACCGTGGCGGGCATGACGTCGACATCCAGCTCGTCCGCCCACGTGCTGACGACCCGGTGCGCGAGCTGCCACGATGCCGTTTCCCCCAGCAGCCGCGCGGCGGGCTCGGCGGGCAGCCGCAGGGCGTGCTCGCCGACGAGCCGTCCGGCGTAGGCGTGGTAGGTGGCGACGGTGGGCTCGCCCGCCAAGAGGGCGGCCTTGCGGGCCCCGCTGGGATCGAGCTCGTCGAGCAGGCGCGAGCCCGCCAGCCTGCGCAGCCGCGACCGGACGCGGGCGCCGAGCTGCTGGGCGGCCTTGCGGGTGAACGTGAGGCCCAGGACCTGCTCGGGCTGCACCGCGCCGGTGGCGACCAACCAGACGACGCGCGCGGCCATCGTCTCGGTCTTGCCCGCTCCCGCGCCGGCGACGACCAACGCGGGTCGGGCGGGCGCGGAGATGACCGCGGCCTGCTCCTCGGTGGGGGGCTCCACGCCGAGCGCGACGGCGAGGGCGCGCGGGGTCAGCTCCACGGGATCGTTCTACCGGACGCCACCGACCGTTCCGGCGCGCGGCCGGGGCACGGCGTCAGTTGTCGTCGGACGGCTTCTTCGTCGGGCTGGGCTTGGCCGCCTTGGCCGCCTTGGTCGTCGTCGGCGCGGCGGCGGGTGCGGCGGGCGCGGGAGCGGCCGTGCTGGCCAGGGCGTACTTGCGAACCCAGTCGACCTGCAGGTGGACCTGGGGAGGCGTGGTGGCGTCGGGTGCGGGCAACCAGTCGTTCACCGGCCCCATGTCGAGCTGGATGGCCAGGTGCATGGGCGTGTTGGGGATGTGCGCCTTGTTGGTGACCGTGAAACGCGCCCCGCCATCGACGTACCAGGTGATGTGATCGGGCAACCAGTCGACGCCGAAGGTGTGCCACTGCGAGAAGTCGCCCACGACGTGCGAGCCGTCGAGCGGGTCGGCGTCAGGGCCCGAGTGCAGGATCATGTGCGCCTGGTCGCGCTTCTCGAACGGCACCTCGGCGATGTCGATCTCACCGTCGGACAGCTTCTCGGAATCGGGCCACAGCAGGATCGCGGAGCCGAAGCCCCGGCCGTCGTCGGTGCGGGCCCGGAACTCCCAGCGGCCGTACAGCTGCCCGACGTTGTCGGCCATGCCGCCCGACGTCTCGCCGGACGCCGTGATCACGAGGTTGCCGCCGGACTGCGTGATCGCGCTCGGCCTGCGCAGGCCGTTGCCGAAGCCCCCGATGCTGTCGTAGGTGCCCCACTTCTTCGTGTCCAGCGGCCCGGAGTTGAACTCATCGCCGCCGACGAGCCGGAACTTGGTGCCCGCGCCCAGCGTCGCCGAACCGCCCCCGCTGCTGACCCGCACCGAGCGGTTGCCGGACGCCGCCGTGCCCGGCTTCGCCGTGGGCGCAGCGGTCGTCGGCGCTGCCGACGAGGGCGGCGGCACCGGCGGCACGGTGGCGGCGGGCGAAGGCAGGGTGCTGAGCAGATCGGGCGTGCTCGGCGAACTGCCACAGCCCGCGAGCAGGCCCGCCGTGGCTGCGCAGGCAAGCACGGCGCGGGCGCGCGGACGCATGCGGGACAAGAAGCCTCCTGGCACGCCGGCTCGTGCGGGGGGAGCGCCAGCGTGATCGGAACGGTACCCCGGTGGAGGGGTCGCGCTCGGGACACCCCCACCCGTCCGGGTCGGGTCAATGGAGCGACCTGGGACGGCGGCGGGTGTCGCGTCAGGCGTCCGGCACCCCCCTGCCGGCCCCGTGAGCAGGGCACGCGGTACGGACCGGGCAGCGGTCGCAGTCCGGTCCGACCCTGGCCACGAACACCGGCCCGGCCGTGTCGGCGGCAGCGGAGTGCAGCACCTGCTGCCAGTGCGCGACCCCTTCGGCGTCGAGCGGCGGTTGGACGGGCTCCTTGGCCTGACCGTCGGCGCGTTGGTCGGCGACGTAGACCAGCCGGGCGCCCCCGGGCGGAGCGCCGTGCTGCACGAGCTCACCGAAGGCGCCCAGGGCCGCGGCGAGCTGGTAGAGCGCGAGCTGCGGGTGCTCGGCGGCCGTGCGCGCGCTCACCGCGGTGCGCCCGGTCTTGACGTCGACGACGACCGGTCGGCCCATCGCGTCGACTTCCAGCCGGTCGACCCGCCCGCGCAACCGGAGCCGCCGCCCACTGCTGCGCGCCGCGCCGCCGTCGATCCCGTCGACCAGGTCGAGCTGCACCGGCTGCTCGACCGCGACCAGCCGCAGCCCCTCGGCCCGGCTGCTCCGCACCCATCCGTCGAACGCTCCGAGCATGCCGCGCACCCGGGCGAGCTCGCGCCGGGAGAACCAAGGGGCGCCGAGGTCGAGCCGCGCCCACGCCGAGTTCAGGGCGTGATCCAGCTCCGCGGTGGCGGCGCCTGCGGCCTCGGCCTGCACCAGCGCGTGCACGAGCGAGCCGGTGACCGCGGCGAGGGCGCCCGCATCGCCGCCGCCGTGGCGCTCCAGCACCCAGCGCAAGGGGCAGCGGAGGATCTTCTCGACGTCGGACGGCGACACCGGGACGATCTCGCCGCCGGGCCGCAGAGGCGCGGCGGAGGACACCGGCGAGGCGCCGTACCAGTCGTCGGGGTGCGCGCCGGGCACCCCGGCCTCGGCGAGCCGGGCGAGCTGAGCCGCGGCCCGCGCCCGGCGAGCCGCCGAGGCGTCCGGGTCCGGCCCGTCGGGGGCGCTCGCGGCCCGGCGCAGCTCACCGACCAGCTCGGCCAGCACGAGGGAGCGGCCGGGCCGGTGGACGGGTCGGTCGGCCTGGCCCGCGGGCAGCGGATCGAGCTCGTCGAGGAAGCGGGAGGGCTGCTCGTCTTCGCCCTGGATGGCGCTGACCAGCAACGTGTGGCGCGCGCGGGTGCAGGCGACGTAGAACAGCCGACGTTCCTCGGCCAGCAGCGGCGCCACCCGCGAGATCGGGGCGCCGTGGGGCTCGGCGATCCCGGCGAGCAGGTCGACGAGCCGCTCGTTGCCGAGCAGGCTCCCCCGCAGGCGCAGATCGGGCCAGCTGCCCTCCTGGACGCCGGGCACGGCGACGACGTCCCACTCCCGACCGCGGGCGGCGTGGGCGGTGAGCAGCTCGACGGCCTCCGCCCGAGGGGCGCGATCGGCCAGGGATTCGCCCGGGAGGCGCTGCTCGGAGAGGTATTCGGTGAACGTGGCGATGTCGGCGCCCGGGAGCCGGTCGGCGAAGCGCGCGGCGGCGTCGAAGAGGGCGAGGACGGCATCGAGGTCGCGGTCGGCGGCCGCGCCGACCGGGCCACCCCGGGCGCTCGCGTCGCTCCACCGGCGGTCGAGCCCGCAGGCCTGCCAGACCCGCCACAGGACCTCCTCGGCGCTCTCGCCGCCCCGCGCCGCATCGCCCGCGATCGCGAGCAGCCTGCCGACGCGGCGCAGCGGGGCCGTCTCGTGCGCCGGGAGCGCGACGAGTGGATCGGGACGGCCCGCCGCGGCGGCCCGGAGGGCCTCGACGAGCAGCGGATCGCTGCCGATGCGTTCGGCGTCCGCTGGGGCGGCGTCGCCGGGGGCGGTCTGGGCCTCCCCTTCGCGTCCGCGTCGGTCGGCTCGCCGGCCGCTTTCAACCGCAGGAGGCCGCGGCGCAAGCGGCGCATCCGCAGCGGATCGGCCGAGCCGAGTGGGGAGGTCAGCAGCGCCATGGCGGCATCGGCGTCGAGCTCGCCCGGCCGCGTGGCGTAGCGCAGCACCATCAGCAGCGGCACCACCGCGGGCTGCCGGGCCAGGGGCAGCTCGTCGGGGGGCGCGGCGATGGGGACACCCGCGGCGAGGAGCGCGCGGCGCAGCGCCGGGAGCGCGCGGCGGGCCGAGCGCGCGAGCACCGCCATCCGCGACCACGGCACGTGGTCGTTGAGGTGCGCGCGGCGCAGCTGGTCGGCGATCCAGCCCGCCTCCTGCGCGGCGGAGGTGAAGACCCGAACCGCGACCCTTCCCTCCTCCCACCCCGCCCCGCCCTCGGACGGCCCCTCCGCGCTCGGCGCGTCCGGCCCCGGCGTGTCCGCGGGCGGGGCACCTGGCGCCGACTCGCCTGGCCCCCCGCCGGGGGGCGGCGTGCGCTGCTGCTCCCCCGCGCCGGAGGGTCGGGCCGTGATGGCCGCGCCTGGCGCCTGGCTCGACGCGGGTTGGGCACCTGGTGTCGCATCGCTCGGGCCCTCGCCGGGAGGGGCAAGGCGCTGCCGCTCCCGTCCCGAGCCGGGGAGGCGGGCGGCGATTGCCGCGCCTGCCGCCCGGACGAGGGGGGCGCTGCGGTGGTCGACCGTGAGGACGACCGTCTCGGCCTCGATCGCGCGCATCCCGGCGGGATCAGCGCCGCGGAAGGTGAGGACGGCCTGGTCGGGATCGCCCGCGAGGAGGGCGGTGGCCGCGCTGCGCCCCAGGACGCCGACCAGCTCCATCTGCTGGGGATCGAGATCCTGGGCGTCGTCGACGACGAGATGGCGCACGCGCTCCCGCTCGGCGGCGAGGAGCTCGGGATCGGCGGCGAGCGCATCGAGCGCCGCGGCGACCAGCTCGGCGGCATCCAGGGCCGGGGCCGTGGCCTGCGGTGCGCCCCGCCCCGCCGCGCCCCGCAGCAGCGTGACCTGCTCGTAGCTGCGGAAGAACCGCCCGGCGGCCGCCCATTCCGCCACCTCGTAGCGCGCACCGAGCTCGGCCAGCTCCTCCGGCCCGAGGCCGCGCTCGGCGGCGCGCAGCAACAGCTCCCGCAGCTCGGCCGCGAAGCCCGGCACCGCAAGCGCAGGCTCGATGCGGTGCGGCCACCCCGAGCCGGGGACCACGCCTTCGACCTCACCGCCCAGCAGATCGCGGACCAGCGCATCCTGCTCGGCCCCCGCGAGCAGCCGCGGGGGCGGATCGCCGTGGCGCGCGGCGTGCAGCCGCAGCACGCCGAACGCGTAGGAATGGACGGTGCGCACGAGTGCCTCGCGGCTCGTGGCCCCCTGCCCGACGCCCAAGCGAACCAGCCGCTCGCGCAGCTCAGCCGCCGCCCGCCTGCTCCCGACCAGCACGAGCGTGCGGGCCGGATCCTCGCCCGCCGCTATCCGCTGGGCGGTGGCGGCGAGCAGGAGAGTGGTCTTGCCCGTGCCCGGCCCGCCGACGATCCGCAGCGGCCCAGCCGTGTGGGCGAGCACGCGGAGCGCCGCCGCATCCCAGACCGGCTCCACTTCGGGCGGCTGGGCGCGGCGCACGAGCGAGGGAGCGAGCGCTGCGGTCACGGGAGGGATGCAACCACGACCCTCTGACAGTTCGCGGAGCGGACGTCGGCACTGCTCACATCACCCGTCTTCTTGTCGGGGCGCGGTGGCAGTATCGCTGCCGTGAGCGCCCTCAATGTCCACGTCTTCGGCCCGGACGACGGCCGCCCGGTCCTCGCGCTGCACGGCGTCACGGGCCACGCCCTGCGCTGGGCGGTGCTGGCCGAGCAGCTGCCGGAGCTGCGGCTGATCGCGGTCGACCTGCGCGGCCACGGCCACTCCCCCTGGACGCCGCCGTGGGGCTTCGAGCAGCACGTCGAGGACGCCCTCGGGGTGCTCGATGCGCACGGGCTCGAGCGCGTGCCCGTGTTGGGCCACTCCTTCGGCGGCGCGATCGCGCTGCACCTCGCCCGCACCGCACCGCAGCGCGTCGAGCGACTCATCCTGGTCGATCCCGCGTTGGGCCTCGATCCGCAGGACATGTTGGAGGCGGCCGACGAGACCTGCCCGGGCGAGTTCTACCCCGATGTGGCCGCGGCGCGGGCCGAGCGCGCCCGGCGCTGGGAGGGCATCCCCGACGCACTCGTCGACGCCGAGATCGAGCACCACCTCTACGACGAGGGTGGCCGGTGGCGCTACCGGTACTCGACGCCTGCCATCGTCGCCGCCTGGAGCGAGGTGTCCCGTCCGGCGATCACGCCGCCGCCGGGCATGCCCACGCTCCTGCTGCCCGCGGCCAAGGCCGACTACGTCGACCCGGCCTGGGTGCAGCGGCTGCGCGCGGAGCTGGGCGAGCGGCTTGTCGTCCAGGAGATGGACACCGCGCACATGGTCTACCTGGAGCAGCCGGTGGAGACGGCCGCCGCGATCCGGGCGTTCCTGGCCTGACAGATGACGGCGATGGACGAGGAGACTGTGGATCGGGTGCGCGCCGTCGTGCGGGCGATCCCGCCGGGTGAGACGTCGACCTACGGCGAGGTCGCGACGTTGGCGGGCATGCCGGGGCGGGCGCGGCTCGTCGGCCGCATCCTCGCCGAAGACGGCCACGACCTGCCGTGGCACCGGGTCCTGCGCGCCGACGGCACTTGCGCCCCGCACATCGCCCAGGAGCAGCTGGCCCGGCTTCGGGCCGAAGGCGTGCTCCTGCAGCGCGGCCGCCGCCGCTGAGGCCCGCCCACCGCGCCCGGAGACACACCCTCTTCGGTTCGATCATGGCCAGGTCGCGTTCGGTGGGATCACCCATAACGCGACGGACGAGCGGGTGGGCCACGCGGCGGCGTAGCGGCCGGTCACCAGGCCCGCGACCGCGTCGTGGGTCGCGAGGTGATGGCGACCGCGGTCAGGTCTCGTCTCAGTGGGGTCACCCAGCTACGCCGACGGACGACCGACGGGAAAGGGCGGCGGTGTAGCGGGCGATCACCAGGCCCGCGACGGCGCCGTGGGTCGCGAGGGGTTCGGCGACGACGTCGGCGCCGGATTCGGCCAACGAACGCCGGAAGAGGCCGGGGGCGAGCAGCCACGACGCGATGGCAACCCGGGAGGCGCCCTCGGCCCGCAGCCGGGCAACAGCCTCGCCCACCCGGGGTCCGCCCGCGGCGATCGTGGCCAGGGTGACCGGCGCCCGCAGAACCCGGGCGAGGCGCTCGGCCGCAGTGGCCCCGTCGGCCTGGGCGAACGGGTCGCTGGAGCCCGCGACGGCCAGCACCACCGCGTCGCCGTCGCGCATCCCGGCGCCCCGCAGGCGGGCGGCCGCGGCAGCGACGAGCGCGGGGTCGGGACCGAACGTCTCGGCCAGCGTCACGTCGTCCCGCCCGGTGGCGGCCAGCTGGGCGGGCACGTCGACCCGCACGTGGTAGCCCGCGGCCAGGAACATCGGCACCGCGACCACTGGACCGGGCATCCGGGCGAGTGCTTCCGCGGGCGTGGGATGCCGCACGTCGACGTAGCAGGGTTCGACCTGCACCCCCGACAGCTCCCGCACCTTCTCCGCGACCGCCTCGGTGACCGCGGCCCCCGCCGGGTCCCGCGTTCCGTGCGCGACCAGCAGCAGACCTGCGCCGCGCGGCGCCCTGCCGTGCGGTCCCTCGACGGGGTCGCCCGGTTCGCGCGCAGACCCGCGCCTCGCGGCGCTCCGCCGCGCGATCCGTCGACAGCCTCGCTCGGCATCCCTGCGCCCCGCGGCGATCCGCCGTGCGATCCGGCGGGGTCGCCCGGCTCTGTGGGGAACAGCCCGTCGTCGAACAGGCCCTCGTCGAACAGGTCGGGGCGGGGTGGCGGGTGGAGGTCTCGTTCACCGCGCGTCCCCGTGCAGGCAGTGCCCCCCGACCGGGATGGGCCCGGCGGCGGGATCCAGCGCCAGCCGATACCCGCGCTTGACGACCGTCTGCACCAGCCGCGCCTCACCCAGCGAAGCCCGCAGGCGGGTCATCGCGGTCTCGACGGCGTGCTCGTCGGCACTGGAGCCGGGCAGCGCCTGCAACAGCTCCGCGCGCGTCACCACCCGCCCCGGCCGCCGCGCGAGGGCCCGCAGCAACGCCATCCCGGCGGGCGCGACCGTGCGCAGCTCACCGTCGACGAGCGCGGCCTGGCCCCGCAGCTCCAGCCAGTGCCCCGCCACGGGCAGCTGCCGGGCGCGGGCGGGCATCTCGGTCTCCAGCCGCCGCACCATGGCCCCGAGGCGGGAGCGCTGGGGCTGGACGGTCGGGATGTCGACGGCTTCCAAGCGGCGCGGCGGTGACGGGCCCGACGCACAGCGCCAGCACGGGCCCGCGCAGCGCGGCGACCAGTTCGTCGGCGACGCCGCGGTCGCCCGCCCTGGCCAGCAGGCTCGCCGCGGCGGGCGCGCTGGTGAACGCCATGACGTCGATGCAGCCCGCGAGCACCGCGTCGATGAGCCGGTCGAGCGGGTTGATGTCGGCGGGCGGCATCCACCGGTACACCGGCACTTCGACGACCTCGGCCCCCGCCACGCACAGCGCCTCGACCACATCGGGCAGCGGCTCCCCGTGCAGCTGCACGGCGATCCGGACGCCTTCGACGCCCCGCTCGAGGAGGTGGTCGAGCACCTCGGCCGACGACTCAGAGGGCGGTGACCAGGTGTCGGCCAGCCCGGAGGCCCTGATCGCTCCACGCGCCTTCGGACCGCGCGCGATCAGCTCACCGGACCCGAGCGCCCGCAGGAGGTCGTCCCCGATCCCCCACCCCTCCGCAGCCTCGACCCAGCCGCGGAACCCGATGCCGGTGGTGGCGACCGTGATGTCCGGCGGCCGTGCGACGAGCTCCCGCGTGGCCGCGAGCAGCGTGGTGTCATCGGCCAGCGGGACGATCCGCAGCGCCGGTCCGTGCTGGACGGCGGCTCCGCGTCGAGCCAGCATCGCGCCCAGCTCATCGGCCCGGCGCGCAGCGGTGATGCCCACGGTGAAGCCCTGCAGGGGCGGCACGTCGTGGGTCACGGAAGCAGGAGCGGCGGTCACGGTGCCTCACACGGTAGTCGGGCCTGGACCGCATCGCCGCTGATCCGTGGGCACACTCACTGCCGGGTTCGACATCACCCGACGCCCGCCCACCCATCGCGTCGACGCTAGGACACCTCGGTTAACGCGGGTGCGTTGCGACGTGACGGGCGCGTAACACCGACGCCAGACGCCCGCGAAGGCCGTAGCGATGTCCGGTTTCCTGCTCATCGGTTACTCGTGACGGGAGCACAAGAGCCTGCTCACCGACGGCCGCCCGGCTAGTGAGGGTCAGAGCAGCGTGCTGACCAGCCCCGCGGCCCGCTCCAGGCCCGCGAGGGTGCGGTCGGACGCGTCCGGGTGCTGGGCGTGCAGCGCCAGGCGGTGCAGCACCGCGCGCAACATCATCTGCGGCCATTCCTCGAGGTGGGCCCAGCGGTGCAGGAGCCCGACGTCGGCCCCGCCCCACGCCAGCGCGTCCACCACGACGACGGCGGCGGCCCACTCCTTCGGACGCCAGCACGGCACGAGGTCGACGATCGCGGGGATGCCCTCCTCGTCGAAGACGACGGACCCGAAGAGCTCGGGGTGCACGACCTGCGGGGTGAGCCGGACCGGCGTGCGGTAGACCGCGAGCTGCGCGTAGAGCGTGCCGCCCGCCTTGGCGTTGAGCTGGAGCTTGCGCTCGCCGAACGCGCCCGCCGCCGAGCGGGTGAGCAGGTCGTCGCGGCTGTCGAGGATGCGCGGCCGCTCGACCTTCGCGGTGGCGGCGTGCAGGGCCATGGCCGCGGCGAGCACCGCGTCGTAGCGCGGTTCGAGCGAGCCCGCGACGAGCCTGCAGGCCGCCCAGCCCGCGACGATCCACCGCCCATCCGAGGACCGCACCGGCCGCGCGAGCCGGACGCCGTCGACGTGCAGGCCGTCCAACACGCCCGCCGACCAGGCCGCCACGGCGTTGTCCGGCACCGGGCGGATCAGCACCTCGCCGCACTTCCACGCCGCGCGCCCCGCCCACAGCACCGGCCGCGGCTCGATGTCCTTCGCGCCGAAAGCGGTCTGGACGTGCGGTGGAAGCTGAGCCGCTTGCGCGGTGGACGTGGCGGGCTGAAGCACAGGCACGCTGGTCACGCCCGCACGCTACCTGCGCCAACCGCCGGATCGAGGCAGGCTCGCCTGGGAGGGTCCTGAACAACCCCGGCCGTGGCGAGCAGCGTCCAGGTGGTGTCCGCGCAAGGCGGAAGGGGGGCCCGCTATCGGGTTGTACCGGGCCCCCCGTCCAACGCCGCGAGGCGCGCGCGCGCCCAGCAGGCCGGAGTTGTTCAGGGCGCTCCTGGCGGCCACCCCGATCCAGCCGTGTGGTCAGTAGGTCGGCAGGCTGGGGTCGACCTGCTTGGCCCAGGCCAGCACGCCACCGCCGACGTGCACCGCGTCCTTGAACCCCGCCTTGTGCAACGCCGCCAGCGCATCGGCCGAGCGCGCGCCCGACTTGCAGTGCAGCACCACCGGCTTGTCCTGCGGGATCTCCGACAGGGCCTCGCCGGACAGGATCCGGTCCTTCGGGATCAGCACGGCCCCGGGGATGTTGACGATCTCGTACTCGTGCGGCTCCCGGACGTCGATCAGGGCGAAGTCCTTGCCCGAATCCATCATGTCCTTGAGCTCGAGCGGGGTGATCGTGTGGCCCGCTGCGGCCCGTTGGGCGTCGTCGGACACCACGCCGCAGAATGCGTCGTAGTCGATGAGCTCGGTGATCGGCTTGGTCTCGGGGTCCTTGCGGATGTTGATCGTCCGGTAGGACATCTCGAGGGCGTCGTAGACCATCAGGCGGCCCAGCAGCGGCTCGCCGATGCCGGTGATCAGCTTGATCGCCTCGTTGACCATGATCGAGCCGATCGACGCGCAGAGCACGCCCAGCACGCCACCCTCGGCGCACGACGGGACCATGCCGGGGGGCGGCGGCTCGGGGTAGAGGTCGCGGTAGTTCAGGCCCTTGCCGTTGGGCGCGTCGTCCCAGAACACCGACGCCTGGCCCTCGAACCGGAAGATCGAGCCCCAGACGTACGGCTTGCCCAACAGCACGGCCGCGTCGTTGACGAGGTAGCGCGTGGCGAAGTTGTCGGTGCCGTCGAGGATGAGGTCGTAGTCGCGGAAGATGGGAAGGACGTTCGAGGCCTCGAGCCGCACGGGGTGCAGCACGACCTTGACGAACGGGTTGATCTCCGCGATCGAGTCGCGCGCCGACTCCCCCTTCGGCCGCCCGATGTCGGACTGGCCGTGGATCACCTGGCGGTGCAGGTTCGACTCGTCGACCTCGTCGAACTCGACGATGCCCAACGTGCCGACGCCCGCCGCGGCCAGGTAGAGCAGCGCCGGGCTGCCCAGCCCGCCCGCGCCGACGACGAGCACCTTCGCGTTCTTCAGCCGCTTCTGCCCGGTCATCCCGATGTCGGGGATGATCAGGTGACGGCTGTAGCGCGCCACCTCATCCTTGGTCAGCTCGGCCGCGGGCTCCACGAGCGGCGGTAACGCCATGATCTTCTGCTCCTTGCGGTCGCGTTCGTGACTGCCTCGGTCAACGCTCAGGTCAGCCGGCATCTTCCCATCGCCGGTGCGCTCCGGCGGGTTCAGTGACCAGCGTCGTCCCATGTGCCGTCGGCCACGGCGTCCCACATGCCCGCGACCCCCGCCGCCACGGCCTCCGGCGCCTCGATCTGCGCCACGTGCCCGACGCGCGGCAGCATCAGCAGCTTGCCGCCGACCACCTTGGTGGTCCGCACCGCCAGCCGGGGCGCCACGAGCCGGTCCCGGTCCCCCCAGACCACCAGCGTCGGCACCCGGAGCCGGGCGGCCACCGCCCACAACGACTCGCCGCGCACCCAGCTGCGCAGCATCGCCTTGGCCGTCCGGTCGAACGCCTCGCCCGCCCAGGGCTGCAGACCGCGCGCGTCGAACTCGGCCGTCTGCTCGGCCAGGCGCTGTTCGGTGGCCAGGGCGGGGTCGCCGAAGCAGAGCTTGACCACGTTCTCCACCCGCTGCCGGTTGGTCACCGCGGCCATCTCGGCGCGGGCCCGCCGCCCGGCCCGGCCCGGCAGCATGGCGACGATCATCCGCGGATCCGACACCCGGCGCGGGTCGGGTCTGCGGTCGGGCATCGCCGGTGACACGAGGGTGAGCGACCGCACGAGCTCCGGCCGCCGGGCCGCGACCATGATGGCGATCGCGCCGCCGAGGGAGTTGCCGAGCAGGTGCACGGGGCGGCCCCGACCTGCGAGGAAGCACAGCAGCGCGTCGGCGTGCCCCGCGGGCGTGTAGTCGGGCGAGGGCAGCGGCCGGGTCAGCCCGAACCCCGGCAGGTCCACCGCGACGCCGGACGCCCTGCGCGCGAGCAGGCCCGCGAGGTCGGTCCAGTTCGTGGCCGAGCCGGACAACCCGTGCACGTAGACGGCCTCGGCGTCCTCGGCGCCCGGTGTCTCGCGGACGTGCAGGGTGACCCCGCCCGCCGTGATCTCCCGCCCGGGCCACGCACCCGCCTGGGGATCGCGGGCCCGCGAGCGTGGCCGGATCGGCGAGCGGCGGCGCCGTCGTCACAGGGTGGCGGGCCCGTGTCACGAGCGTGACGAGAGGGCGGACGGCGAGCGACGGGATCACCGTTCGAGCATGACCCGGACGGCCCGCTTCCCGCCACCCACCTGGTCACCGACCCGTTCGGGATACCCCCACGTGGTATGAATGCAGGGCGAGCGCATCCCCGGGTCCACTAAAGCGTTAAACACCGGAGGACGGACGAGAGGTGACGGCATGAGCACCGCGGCACGGCTGACCGGCTACGCCTGCGCACTCGGACTCGTGCTCGCGCTGGGCTGGGGGGCGGGCCGGGTGGTCGGCCCCGACGTCGCCCCCACCGCGGCGACGTCCGCGGCGATCGCCTACGCGGGGCACCAGGACGAGGCCACCGCCGAGGCGGAAGGGGACGTCGAGTCCGGCGAGATGGGCGCCCCCGAGGAGGTCGACGGGCTGGCCGCCGCGGCAGGCGGCTACCGCCTCGACGTCGCCGACCCCGCCTTCCGCCCCGGCACGACGGGCCAGCTGCGGTTCAGCGTCATCGGACCGGACGGCCACCCGGTCACCGCGTTCGCGAAGACGCCCCGCGATCCCGACCAGGTGCACGTGGTCGTCGTCCGCCGCGACGCCGCGGGCTTCCAGCGCCTCGATCCGACCATGGACGGCGACGGCACCTGGCACGCACCGCTGACGCTCCCGGCCCCGGGCGTCTGGCGGGCCTTCGTGGACATGACGCCGACCGGCAGCCTTCCGCTCGTGCTCGGCGCCGACCTGTTCGCCGCGGGCCCGTTCGACCCGTTCACCTTCCCGCCGTCGCGGGTCGCCGAGATCGGCGGCTTCCAGCTCCGCGTGGACGGCGACCTCGCGCCCGGCACGCCGTCGCAGGTCTTCGTGACGGTCAGCCGCGACGGCGCGGGCGTCGACGACCTGCAGCCCTACCTCGCCGCGTTCGGCAAGCTCGTGCTGCTGCGCCAGGGCGACCTCGCCTACGTCGCCGCCGACTCCGGCGACGGCACCGCGCCGCCGCCAGCCCCGACCGACCGCGCGGGGCCCGCGCTCGCGTTCACCGCCGACGTCCCGAGCGGCGGCACCTACCGGCTCTTCCTGCAGTTCCGCGTGGCCGATGTCATGCACACCGCGGAGTTCACCCTGCCGACGAGGACCTCATGACCGCCCAGCCCACCATGACCCAGATCGACCTCTCCATCGGCGGCATGACGTGCGCGTCGTGCGCCAACCGGGTCGAGCGGAAGCTCAACAAGCTCGACGGCGTGGTGGCCACCGTCAACTACGCGACGGAGAAAGCCCGCGTCAGCTTCCCCGGGGGCCTCGGCGCCGCGACGCTCGTCGCCGCGGTGGAGGCGGCGGGCTACACCGCGGCGCTCCCCGTCGAGGAGCCGAGCGCCGCGCCCACCCCCAGCCACGCGCTGCGGCAGCGTCTGATGATCGTGACGGCGCTCGCCGTGCCGGTCGTGCTGTTCTCCATGGTCCCCGCGCTGCAGTTCACCTACTGGCAGTGGATCTCGCTCGCGCTCGCCGCGCCCGCCGTCGTCTGGGGCGGCTGGCCGCTGCACCGGGCCGCTTGGACCAACCTGCGGCACGGCGCGGCCTCCATGGACACGCTCGTCTCCATCGGGACGCTCGCGGCGCTGGGCTGGTCGGTGGCCGCGCTGCTGTTCGGGTCGGCGGGCACCCCCGGCATGACCCACCCGTTCCGGCTCGCGTTCGAGCGGGCCGACGCGGGCAGCACGATCTACCTCGAAGTCGCCGCGGGCGTCACCGCGTTCGTGCTGGCGGGACGCTACCTGGAGGCGCGGTCCAAGCGCCGGGCCGGATCCGCGCTCGAAGCGCTGCTGCACCTCGGCGCGAAGCAGGCGTCCGTGCTGCGGGACGGCGTCGAGGTGCTCGTGGCGGCGGCCGCGCTGCAGGTCGGCGACCGGTTCGTGGTGCGGCCGGGCGAGACCGTCGCCACCGACGGCGTCGTCGACGAGGGCACCTCCGCGGTCGACGCGGCGCTGCTCACCGGCGAGTCGATCCCCGTCGAGGTCCGCCCGGGCGACGCGGTCGTCGGCGGGTGCACCAACGCGGGCGGCCGGTTGCTCGTGCGCGCCACCCGCATCGGCGCCGACACCCAGCTCGCCCGCATGGCCCGCCTCGTGGAAGACGCGCAGAGCGGCAAGGCCGCGGTGCAGCGCCTGGCCGACCGGGTATCGGGCGTCTTCGTGCCGGTCGTGATCGCGCTCGCCGTCGTGACGATGGGCTTCTGGCTCGGCGCGGGCGCGGGCGTCGCGGCCGCGTTCACCGCCGCCGTCGCCGTGTTGATCATCGCGTGCCCGTGCGCGCTCGGCCTGGCCACGCCGACCGCGCTGCTCGTGGGCACCGGCCGCGGCGCCCAGCTCGGCGTGCTGATCAAGGGCCCGGAGGTGTTGGAGTCCACCAAGGCGATCGACACCGTGGTGCTCGACAAGACCGGCACGTTGACGACGGGGCGGATGGCCGTGCACCGCGTCGTGCCCGAGGCGCTGCACGACGACGCGCTGCGGATGGCCGGGTCGGTCGAGCAGGGCTCCGAGCACCCCGTCGGCCGGGCGATCGTGGCCGCGGCGCGGGAGCGGCTGGGCACGCTGCCCGACGTGGCCGAGTTCGACAGCTCGCCCGGCCGCGGGGTGCGGGGCGTGGTGTCCGAGCTGTCCGGCGACGTGGTCGTCGCCCACGCCGTGCTCGTCGGGTCGCCCGGGCTGCTGGCCGAGTACAAGGTGCCGCTGTCACCGGAACTCACCGACGCCGTCGACGCCGCCCGCGCCGAGGGGCACACCGCGGTCGCCGTGGCGTGGGACGGGGTGGCCCGCGCGGTCGTCATCGTCGGCGACACCGTGGCCCCGGGCAGCGCCGACGCCGTCGCCCGGCTGCGCGAGATGGGCCTGCGCCCCATGCTGCTCACCGGCGACCACCGCGCCGCGGGACTGGCCGTGGCCCAGCAGGTCGGCATCGCCGAGGCCGACGTCTTCGCCGAGATGCTGCCCGAGGACAAGGTGGCCGCGGTGGCCGCGCTGCAGACCGACGGGTGGGTGGTCGCGATGGTCGGCGACGGCGTCAACGACGCCGCGGCGCTCGCCCTCGCCGATCTCGGCATCGCCATGGGCGCGGGCACCGATGCGGCCATCGAGGCGAGCGACATCACGCTCGTCCGCGGCGGGCTCCCGGCGGCCGTCGACGCGATCCGCCTGGCGCGGCGCACGCTCAAGGTGATCAAGGGCAACCTGTTCTGGGCGTTCGCCTACAACGTGGCCGCGCTGCCGCTCGCCGCCTCCGGACTGCTCAGCCCGATGATCGCGGGCGCCGCGATGGCGTTCAGCTCCGTGTTCGTGGTGACGAACAGCCTGCGCCTGCGCCGATTCCGCCCGATTCACCGCGGAGCAGATCACCCCAAAGTGGCTACCGACGGGTAGGGTGGGCGCGCCGGGACGGCGGGAGGCGACCATGAGCGAGACCACGGCGCAACGCGGCAGGCTGTCGCGCAGCGCCCGGCGGGCCCAGCTGCTCGTCGCGGCCCGCGACGTCTTCGCCGACCAGGGCTACCACGCCGCCGCCATGGACGACATCGCCGAGCGCGCGGGCGTCAGCAAGCCGGTGCTCTACCAGCACTTCCCCGGCAAGCTCGAGCTCTACCAGGCGCTGCTCACGACCTACGCCGACGAGCTGGTCGCGCAGGTCAAGTCGGCGCTGCTGGCCACGGCCGACAACGAGGAGCGGGTGCAGGCGGCCGTCACCGCCTACTTCGACTTCGTCACGGGCGAGGGCAAGGCCTACCGGCTGATCTTCGGCTCCGATCTGCGCGGCGAAGCGACCGGCGTCGTCGAGGGTGCGCTCAACCGCTGCATCGAGACCGTCGCCGAGGCCGTCACCACCGATGCCGGGCTGGATTCCGCCCGTGCGCGGCTGCTCGCCGTCGGGCTCGTCGGGCTGTCGCAGGTTGCGGCGCAGTACTGGCTCGACTCCGACCAGAGTGTCTCCCGCGACGAGGCCGTGGGCCTGCTGGCCAGCCTGGCCTGGCGCGGCCTCGCGGGCTTCCCCCTGGTGCAGCACTAGTCAGAGCAGGTTGGCCTTCCGCCAGAGGATCTCGGTGGGGCCGCCGATGACGCCCTGCTCGCGCAGGAACGGCACCAGCTTCCGCGCCGACCAGCGCAGTGAGCCCTGCCAGTACGGGTTGGCCAGCGCCGCTTTCCGTCCGACCTCCGGGTCGATTCCGACGCTGCGGTAGACCTCGGGGTGCACGAGGTTCCGCGCGACGACGGAGGCGATGCGCGCGGCGAAGTAGCGGGCCAGCTCCCGCTGCAGGCGGCCTGCCTCCGGCATGATCCGCACGAGCTCCTCGCGGGCGTAGCGGACGTGCCGCGCCTCCTCGATCACGTGGATCCTGTTGACCGTCCTGGTGAGCGGCTGGACGGTCGCGTCCTGCATCGACTCGCGCTGGAACTGGTCGAGGACCTCCTCGACGAAGAGCGCTCCCGCGAACATCGCCGGACCCCCGCCGACCGTCTTGAAGAGCCTGCCGAGGTTGTGGGTGAGCCGCCGCGGGGCGTAGTCGGGAACGCCGTAGCGCTCGGTCATCCGGGCGAACATGATCGAGTGGCGGCACTCGTCGGCGATCTCGGTGAGCGCGTACTGGACGTGCCTGCGGCGGGGATCGCGGTCGTAGGCGTACCGCAGCAGCATCTGCATGAGGATCATCTCGAACCACAGGCCGACGCGGGCCGCGCTGCAGACCTCGTGGATGGTCAGCGTCCGCCGCTGCTCCTCGGTGAGGCCCTCCCACAGATCGGTGCCGAAGAGCGACGAGCGGTGCTGCGGGATCCCCCACAGGCCCTCGACCAGCGGGGCGTCCCAGTCGATGGCGGTCGCGGGCTCGAAGGAGTGCTCGTGCGACGAGCGCAGCAGCCGCTCCGCGGTGGCCTCCCGGTCCTTGGTGCTCGGGCCGGGAACGGGCTGGGAAGGCGCGGACATCGGGACTCCTCCCGGTCGACGGGCCTGCTGTTACCGCCGGTAACTGTTACCACCGGTACGGTCCCCCGCGTCCGGTTCGCTGTCAACCCCGGGCGCGGGGAACAATCAACCGGTGGACGGCGACAGGCAGGAGCGGCGCGCAGAGCGGCGGGCCGAGATGGTGCAGGCCGCCATGACCGCCGTGCGCACGCACGGGCCGGGCGTGTCGGTCGCCGAGATCGCCGCCGCGGCCGGCATCACGAAGCCGGTGCTCTACCGGCACTTCGAGGACCGCTCCGACCTGCAGAGCGCCGTGGGTCGTCAGGCCGCCGCGATGCTCCTGGCCAGGATCGACCCGGCGCTGAAGATCGACGGCGACATGCCGGAGGTGATCCACGGGGTCGTCGACGCCTTCCTCGGTGGCATCGAGGACGAGCCGGAGCTGTGGCGGTTCGTCGTGCACCACCCGATCGAGCGCGCCCCGGGCGCCGATGTCGTCGACGACGCGCGCGGACAGATCGCCCGCAGCCTCACCGCGCTGCTCGCCAACCGGCTCGCCGCGACCGGGCGGGACACCGCCGGGGCGGAGGTGTGGGCGCAGGGGCTCGTCGGGCTGGTGCAGAGCGCGGGCGACTGGTGGCTGGAACGCCGCACGATGAGCCGCGATGCGCTCACCGGCTACCTGACGTCGATCATCTGGGGCGGGCTGGCGGAGGTGCTGGGCGCGCCCCGCACCGGGTGAGCCCCCTGATCCGGAGCGCAAAAATGGGACATGCGCGCCGGGTTCGACGCTCATGCCCCATTTCGGCGATCAACGCACCTCAGCCGATGGCGAAGCCGACCTTCCGGCCGTCTTCGGGCGCGATCTCGACGTAGGAGATCTGCGCGGCGCGGACGATGTACTTGCGGCCCTTCTCGTCGACGAGCCGGAGCAGGCCATCGCCACTCGACAGCGCCGCGTCGACCTGCGCGCCGACCTCGTCCGCGGACTGGTCGCTGGACACCACGAGCTCCCGCGCGCTCTCCACGATGCCGATCTTGACCTCCACGGGGACCTCCTGGTCGTGACAAGTGGACGTGCGCGGCCCAGGCTAGTCGAGCGGAGCGCGCCGGGCCGCGACCGGGCGTCCGCCCTCGGCGAAAGCCCTCAGTTCAGGCCCAGCTTGGCCATGCGCTTGCTGTGGTTGGACTGGACACGGCGCAGCAGCGTCGCGATGCCCGCCAGGTCGCCGCTGCCGGAGATGATGAAGGCGGCGAGCTCGTCGCGTTCGGCGACGATCTGCTGGGCCTGGGTGACCGCCTCGCCGAGCAGCCGCCGCCCCCACAGCGCCAGGCGGTCGCGCATGCGCCGGTCCGCCTCGCACGCGGCGTGCACCTCCCGCTCCGCGAACGCGCTGTGGCCGGTGTCGGCCAGCACCCGCTGCACCAGCTCACCGGTGGCGCCGGGCAGCCAGCCCGAGATCTCGCGGTAGAAGTCGCCCGCCAGCCCGTCGCCCAGGTAGACCTTCACGATCGACTCCAGCCAGCTCCGCGGCATCGTCGACGCGTGGTAGGAGTTCCAGCCCGCCACGAACGGCACCATCGCGTCCTCGACGGCCACCCCCATGCCACGCAGGTGCTCCTCCAGCAGCACGAAGTGGCCCATCTCCGCGGCCGCGATCTTGGAGAGCGTCGCGCGCCCGGACAGCGTCGGGGCGGCGCGGGCGTCCTCGGACAGCCGGTCGAACGCCGAGAGCTCGCCGTAGGCCAGCACGCCGAGCAGGTCGACGGTGGCGCGGGTCGCACCTGCCTCGTCGATCCCGTCCGGCGTCGCGGCAGTCGTCATGGGCTGGAGCCTAGTTGACCTGCGACGGGGACGGGCGCGGTGCGCGGCGGCCACGTGCCCGCGGGCCCACCAGCCCGGCCGCCGCCTCCAGCGCCGCCTCACTGCGCGCGGTGAGGGTGCGGGCGGTGGCCGGGAGAACCCGCCGGAGCGGGGCCGTCGGCGCTGGTGGGAGGCCGCTGTGAGCCGACTCGCGCGCCACGGTCTGACGGCGCGGGGCCCGGGCGGGTATGATGGCCCTCAGCGCCTCGCTCGTTTCGGGTAGGCGCCTGCCGCGGCCCCCCGGAATTCGCCGGAGCCGCACCCGACATGGTGCGTGCAGCGCCTCGTCGGCTCTCCTGCCAGGCGGCATCTCCTCGGCCGCGGGCGGTAGACGAGCCGGCCCAGCTGTGCGCGGAGAGAGGCGATCACACTGTCCGTCCCCACCGAAAATTCCATCGACTCCCCCGAAGACGTCGAGGCCCACCCCCTCCAGGCGGGCGCCTCCGTCAGCGAAGACTCCCCGACCTTCGCCGAGCTGGGCGTCCGCCCCGAGATCGTGCGCGCGCTCGCCGAAGCAGGCATCGTCCGTACGTTCGCCATCCAGGCGCTCACCCTCCCCCTCGCGCTGGCGGGCGAGGACGTCATCGGCCAGGCCCGCACCGGCATGGGCAAGACCCTCGGCTTCGGCGTGCCGATGCTGCAGCGGATCGTCCCGCCTGCCGAGCGTCCGGCTGCCACCGCCGATGGCGAGGCCGCCGACCGCACCAAGGACGTCCCACAGGCGCTGGTCGTCGTGCCGACGCGCGAGCTGTGCGTCCAGGTCGCCAAGGACATCTCCGACGCGGGCCGCCACTTGGGCATCCGCGTCGTCGCGATCTACGGCGGCCGGGCCTACGAGCCCCAGCTCAACGCCCTGCGCAAGGGCGTCGACATCGTCGTCGGCACTCCGGGCCGCCTGCTCGACCTCGCCGAGCAGCGCCACATCGCGCTCGGCCGCGTCAGCGCGCTCGTGCTCGACGAGGCCGACGAGATGCTGGATCTCGGGTTCCTCCCCGATGTCGAGCGCATCATGCGGATGCTTCCCGAGAAGCGCCAGACGATGCTGTTCTCGGCCACGATGCCGGGCCCGATCATCGCGCTGTCCCGCGCGTTCCTGACCCAGCCCACGCACATCCGGGCGGAGGAGTCCACTCAGGGCTCCATCCACGAGCGCACGCGCCAGCTCGTCTACCGCGCCCACGCCATGGACAAGGTCGAGCTGCTCACCCGCGTCCTGCAGGCCGAGGGCCGGGGCCTCACCATGATCTTCGCCCGCACCAAGCGCACGGTGCAGCGCGTGGCCGACGACCTCGCCGAGCGCGGGTTCGCCGCCGCCGCGGTGCACGGCGACCTCGGCCAGGGCGCCCGTGAGCAGGCGCTGCGGGCTTTCCGCTCCGGCAAGGTCGACGTGCTGGTGGCCACCGACGTCGCCGCCCGCGGCATCGATGTCACCGACGTCACCCACGTGATCAACTACCAGTGCCCCGAGGACGACAAGACCTACGTGCACCGGATCGGCCGCACCGGCCGGGCGGGCAAGGAGGGCGTCGCCGTCACGCTCGTCGACTGGGACGACATGCCGCGCTGGAAGATGATCAGCGACGAGCTCGGCCTCGGCATCGACGAGCCCGCCGAGACCTACTCCACATCCGATCACCTGTACGCCGACCTGAGCATCTCGACCTCCTCCACCGGGCGGTTGCCGATGTCGAAGCGCACCCGCGTCGGGCTGTCCGCCGAGTACGTGGACAGCGAAGGCGACGTCGGCGGCCGCGGACGCAAGCGCACCCGTTCGGCGGGCGACCGCGAGGAGCCCGCCACGCCGGTGCGCACCCGCAGGCCGCGCACCCGCACCCGGGGCGCGAAGACGCAGGAGGCCGATGGTTCGGTGACGGCGTCCGCTCCGGCGGCCGAGGCCCAGGCGGCCCCGGCGCAGAGCAGCCCGAGCACCGGCGCTGCCGCCACCTCCGGCCCCGGCGAGGGCCCCACCGGTGAGGACGGCAGGCCCCGCCGCCGTCGTCGCCGGGGTGGCGCCCGGCGTCGCGGCTCGGCCCAGCCCGTCGGCGAGGTCGGCAGCGACGCCACGGACGCCGCTGCGAGCTGAGCGACGACCTGACCGGTGACGAGCGCACCGCCCGAAACGCCAACGCCGCAGCGCCGTCGGATCGCCCCCGAACGGCGCCGCCGCGCTGACGTGTACGCGGCGGTGGCGCTCGTCGTCCTGATCGTCGCCGGGGCGGTCTTCCTGTGGGTGACCAGCCCCGAGGTCGCCACCGTCGACACCCCGGACTCGGCGCCGATCGCGGCGCCCACGCCCGCGGGCGACGTGCCCACGGCCTTCGGCGAGGCGTGGCGAGCCGCGAGCCCGGCCACGTCCACACCGGTCGTCGCCGGGCCCGCCGTCGTCACCGGCGACGGCACCACGGTGACCGGCCACGACGCCGAGACCGGCAACGTGGCCTGGAGCTACCGCCGCGACGTCACCCTCTGCGCGCTCGGCTCGGCCTTCCCCGGCAGCGACGACGGCGACGGCCACGTGCTGGCCCTCTACGCGGGCCGCACGGGCTGGTGCAGCGAGCTCACCGCACTGCACCCCGCGAGCGGGCGGCGTGCCGACGCCAGCAACCCCGACATGCAGCCCGGGGTCCAGATGATCGCCAACGGTTCGTACGTCACGGCCACGGGCAGCGACTACCTCGAGGTGTGGCGCTCGGACCTCGTCCGCACCCTCGAATACGGCAACGTGCCCACCCCCGTCCAGCCCGGGAAGCAGCCGCGACCCAACTGCACCTACGGGTCGACGGCGGCGGGCACCAACCGCATCGGGGTGATCGAGCGCTGCCCCGATGCCGAGACCGACCGGCTCACCGTCCTCACCCCGGACGGCCCGAAGGGCGCCGACACCCCCGACGTGCAGTTCTCGATCGAGCTGCCCGCGGCCGGGGCGGTGCTCGTCGCGCTGTCGGACGAACGCGCCGCCGTCGCCCTGCCCAACCCGGCCCGCTTGGTGATCTACGACCGCGCCGGTCTGCAGGTCTCGCAGTTCCCCCTCGACCTCCCCGACTCGGCCATCAACACGGCCCCCGCGGGCGCGCCCGCCGACGTCACGAGCGATGGCGCCAAGCTGTACTGGTCGGCCGGGGGCACCACCATCGCGCTCGACGCCACGCAGCTCACGCCGCTGTGGACCCTGCGCGGCACGCTCGGGCCGCCGGTCCTCTACGGCACCGGGCTGCTCGCGCCGGTCCAGGGCGGCCTGGCCGATGTCGACCCGACGCGCGGCACGACCTTGCGCACCCTGCCCGTCGAACGGCCGGAGCCCACCGCCCCCGTCCGGCTCGCCGCGGCGGGCGAGATCCTGCTCGAGCAGCGGGCGGGCCAACTCGTGGCGCTGCGCCCCGTCGTCTGAGCCGCGTGGGCTGAACCCGCCCCCGAAGATCGTGATCACCCGCGCACCAGGGCGGCGCTCGCAGCCGTGTGGTGCGGACGGGCGCGATCACGGCGGGATCAGCAGGTCAGAGGAGCCACTCGAAGGCCAGCACCGCCGTGACGATCACGGTCGTCGCGAGCGCCGCGAACACGCCGCGGGGGCCGGGCGTGCGGTCGGCGTAGCGCTGGACGGCCACCGCGGCGACCGCGCCGACGGCGTGCACCGCCAGCACGGCCGCGCCCGGACCCGGTGAGCCCGCCCGCAACGCGACGACCCACGCCACCACCAACGCGACGAGCAGTGCGACCAGGCCGCCGGCGAGCACCCCGGACAGTCCGCGCCAGAACCCGCCGCGGCGCGCCGCCCGGTGTCCACCCCGCCGGGCCGGACCGCGGCGCGGCGGCCCGGAGACGGGTTCTGTCGCGGGTTCGTCCAGGGTCACCGGTGCACGCCCGAGCTTCCTCACGGCACCAGGTGGGCCCACGGCTGGGCCTCCGGCGCCGCCGCACGACCCGGCGGGCAGTGCCGCCGAACGTCGCACGACCCGCACCGCGGCAGCGGGACCGCCGGGAAGCGGGCATCCGCATCGGCGCCGCCCGCGAGATCCTCGGCCGCGGCGGCGAGCTCGGCGGCCGAGCGCTCCGCCGCCTCGACGTGCGCGGCCAACGAAGCGCGGTCGTGCCGCCACGCCGCGATCTGCCCGCTGGGCAGGTGGTGCAGCTCCACCGCGGCACAACGGCGCCGCAGCGTGTGCTCGGCGGCGAGGGCGTAGAGCGCCAAGGCCTGGGATCGCCGCGCGTCCTCGACGGTCGGGGCGCGGCCGGTCTTGTAGTCGACGATCACCAGCTCGTCGCCCCGCCGGTCGATCCGGTCGACCCGGCCTTCCGCGACGATGCCGCCGACCGCTACCGACACCCACTGCTCCAGCCCGACCGCCTCGACCTCGGGCGCCCCGCCCTCGGCGCAGTCGAGCGCGTACTCGGCCACCCAGCCGCGCGCCCGCTCGCGGTACTCGTGGGCCTGTTCGGCGTCGCGGAAGCCTTCGCTCGTCCAGTGCCGGTCGACGAGCCGGGCCGCGGCCTGCGGGGTCCGCTCGGCGGGCGGCAACGCGAACAGCGCACGCAACGCCAGGTGCACCACCGCACCCAGCGTGCTCCCCGCCCGCGCGCCCGTGCGGACCGGGGCGGGCCGGTCGAGGTAGGTGAGCCGGTACCGGCGGCGGCAGTCCTGCCAGATGCCGAGCCGCGCAGGCGTGACGCGCACCAGCCGTGGGGCGTCGAAATCGAGCCCGAGCTGCGCGCCGGTCATGGAGCCAACGGTAGCGGGGTCAGCCGACCAGCACGTCGACGCCCGACGTGCGCGCCACCAACGCCTGCAGCTCGTCGGCCGCCGTCGTCTCGGCCGCGACCGGCGTGGTCTTGTTCGTGCCGTGGTAGTCGCTCGACCCGGTGACGACGAGGTCGTGCTCCTTCGCCAGGTCGCGCAGCAGCTCGCGGTCGGCCTGCTCGTGGTCGGGGTGGTCCACCTCGACCCCGCCGAGGCCCACGGCGGCGAGGTCGGCGATCACCGAGGGCTCCACGACCCGGCCGCGGCGACGCGCGAGCGGATGGGCGAACACGGCGACGCCCCCGGCCGCCCGGACCATCGCGATCGCCCGCTCGACGGGCGTGTCGGCCTTGGGCACGTAGTAGCGGCTGCTGTTGTGCAGGAGCTTCGCGAACGCCTCGTTGACCGAGTCCACCACCCCCGCCGCGACGAGCGCGCGCGCCAGGTGCGGCCGCCCCGCGCTGGCGCCCTCGGGCACCAGGGAGAACACCGACGCGACGTCCACCGGGTAGCCGTCTTCGGCCATGCGCTCGGTGATCCGCACGAGCCGGGTGACGCGCTCCTCGCGGAGCCGCGACTGCTCGGCCACGATCGCCCCGTGCGTCGGGTCGAACAGGTAGCCGAGCAGGTGGACCGACACCGGCCGCTCGTCGCGACCGGTCGGGCTCACGCACGAGAACTCCGCGCCCCGGACCAGCCGCATGCCCGGCGGCAACGCCGCGGCGGCCGCGTCCCACCCGCCGGTCGTGTCGTGGTCGGTGATCGCGAGGACGTCGACACCCGCGCTCTGCGCCGCCGCCACGAGCTCAGATGGGCTGTCGGTCCCGTCGGACGCCGTGGAATGGGTGTGCAGGTCGATCCGGGGGTGCGGCACCCACCGAGGCTAGCTGAACGCTCAGCGCCGCCAGCGCGGCCGCGCCAGCAGCCCGGTGGCGCGGGTCTTGCCCTTCTCGCCGAACACCAGCTCGGAGAGGGCCTCGTAGACCTCTTCCGGGCGGGGCATGTAGTCGATCCGGTTGAGCGCCTGGATCTGGCCCGCCGACTCGACGATCAGCGTGCCGTAGCCGAGCATGCGGCCGCCGATGCTCCGCTCGAACGTCAGGTCCGTGACCTTGCTCAGCGGCATCATGCCCACCTTGTGCACGATGAAGCCCTCAGCGAGCATCACGCGCTTGTCGGTGATCACGATGCGCTCGATCCACCACAGGATCGTGAGCACGGTGAACCGGACCACGGCGACGAGCGCCAGGTAGAACGTGACGTTGTCGATGAGCACGTTGCCCGGCAGGTAGCGTTGGAGCACCACGAGGAGCAACAGGAACAGCGCCGTCTGGATGACGTGGTTCCACATGAAGGCCCAGTGCTGGCGCACGCGGATGACCCGACGCTCCGTGGGGAGCAGGTACTCGTCGATCTCCCGCGGCGCAAGCATCGGCTACCCCCGCAGCAGAGTGGTGAAGAAGTGGGTGATGTTCGTGGCCGCGTTCCGCAGGATCACAGCGATGCTTCGCAGGATGCCGGACGCCGCGTCGGGCTGGGTGAGGATGAGCCAGACGATCAGCGCAAGGAAGAGGAAGCCGACGATCCTCCGGACGTTCACCGACAACCACCGTTCTGCCTCGGAGCTGAGCCCATGACATCTGATTTGTACCGCATGCAGCCTGTCGATGATATCCGGCACGCGGGCCTTGACGGAGGTTCTCGATGACCGACGGTAACGCACTGGTGGCCTGCGTGGGGGGCCTCGCCTACGACGAGGAAGGCCGGATCTTGCTGGTCAGGCGGCGCAACGACCCCGGGAGCGGGCTCTGGTCGGTGCCCGGCGGGCGTGTGGAACCCGGCGAAACCGATACCCAGGCCGTTATACGGGAGTTGGCCGAGGAGACCGGGCTGGCCGTCGAGCCCGGCGCCCTGGTCGGTCGTGTGCAGCGGGGCCACTACTCCATCGCCGACTACCGGTGCACGGTGATCGGCGGAACGCTCCGCGCGGGTGACGACGCGACCGACGCCCAGTGGTGCGACGCGGCGGCGTTGGACGACCTCCCGCTGGTGCCCCTGCTCCTGGAAACGCTGCGCGAGTGGGACGCCCTCCCCCGCTGACTACAGGTTCGGCACGGGGCGGCCCGGCTGCTCGCCGCCGCGGGCCTCGCCGTAGGAACGCTTGGGCACCATGACCTTCCGCCGGAACGTGCACACCACGGTGCCGTCCTGTTTGTACCCGCGCGTCTCGACGTGGACGACGCCGCGGTCGTCCTTCGAGCGCGACTCCGTCTTGTCCAGCACCTCGGTCTCGCCGTAGATGGTGTCGCCGTGGAAGGTCGGGCGCGTGTGCTTGAGCGACTCCACCTCGAGGTTGGCGATGGCCTTGCCCGAGACGTCGGGCACGGACATGCCCAGCAGCAGCGAATAGACGTAGTTGCCGACCACCACGTTGCGCTTGAAGTCCGTGGTCTCCTCGGCGTAGTGCGCGTCCAGGTGCAGCGGGTGGTGGTTCATCGTCAGCAGGCAGAACAGGTGGTCGTCGTACTCCGTGACCGTCTTCCCCGGCCAGTGCTTGTAGACGGCCCCGATCTCGAACTCCTCGTAGAAACGCCCGAACTGCAACGTCGTCGCCTCCATCGCCGATATTTCTTGCAGAGAGGTAATCTATCCCGTGGCCAGCCGATCAAGGCGTGGCCGATACCACAGGTCAGGAGGTGAGCGCGGTGCCGACGGCACCCGGTTGCAGTAGTCGCCGCGCTCGGAGCCGCGAGGACGACTGACTGTCCTCCCCGAAGCCCCTGGGCGCGTGATTCATCGCGCGTGAGCGCGCCCACACCCCGGAGGCTTCGCGATGCCCGCCCTGCCCAAGACACCGCTGTCTTCCATCCGCCCCGGCCTCCTGACGTCGCGTCGGCCCGGACGCGACAGCCTGCTGCCCAAGCTGCGCGTCCCCATGTCGGCCTACGTCGTCGATTGCGGCGTCTACGTCGACGGCAAGCGCCTCGAAGGCCGCTTCACCCACGACCAGGCCATCAACGAGGTGCGCCGCCGCGGCGAGGGCTTCGTCTGGATCGGCCTGCACGAGCCGACCGACGAGCAGATCACCGCGATCGCCGAGACCTACGGGCTGCACGAGCTGGCCGTCGAGGACGCGGTGACCGCCAAGCAGCGGCCCAAGCTGGAGCGCTACGAGGACTCGCTGTTCATGGTCCTCAAGACCGTCACCTACGTCGAGCACGACGAGCCGACCACCGCCACCGAGCTCATCAAGACCGGTGAGGTGATGGCGTTCGTCGGGCCGGACTTCATCGTGACCGTCCGCCACGGCGACCACTGTGGTCTGCACCACGTGCGCGAGAAGCTGGAAGGCGACCCCGAGCAGCTGGCGCTCGGGCCCGCCGCGGTGCTGCACGCGATCGCCGACCACGTCGTCGACCGGTACGTCACCGTCACCGACGCCATCGAGAAGGACATCGACGAGATCGAGGCCGAGGTGTTCGAGCCGCGCTCGGCGATGGACTCCGAGCAGATCTACGTCATGAAGCGCGAGGTGATGGAGCTGCGCCGCTCCGTGGCTCCGCTGGTGACCCCGCTGCGCAAGCTCACGGAGGGCTACTCGTCGCTGGTGCCGCACGAGGTGCGCTCGTACTTCCGCGACGTCGACGACCACCTCTCGACGGTCACCGAGCGCGTCACGGGCTTCGACGAGCTGCTCACCACGCTCGTGGACGCCGTCCTGGCGAAGATCACCATGCGGCAGAACAACGACATGCGCAAGATCACCGCGTACGCCGGGCTCATCTCGGTGCCCACGATGGTCGCGGGCATCTACGGGATGAACTTCGACTTCATGCCCGAGCTGCACTGGCGGTTCGGCTATCCGTTGGCGCTCATGGCCACCGGCCTGGTGTGCCTGCTGCTCTACCGCAACTTCCGCCGCAACCGCTGGCTCTGATCACGACGGCGCGCCGGTCGGCCCGGCGGCGCCTAACCTGGCCAGGGTGAACGATCGCCCCGTCAACCCGCTGCGCCGCTTGCGCCGCCCCAGCTGGGCCGACCAGGAACCCAGCTGGGCCGCCGCCAAACCGGGGCTCATCCGGGCCGCGCTGGATCGGGCGTCGGCGCGGCCGTCCGGCGGCTGGTTCGTGATGGCCGCGAGCCGGGAGGTGCGCCCCGACCGGGCGTTCGGGCGGACGGTCGCGGGGCGGGAGCTGGTGGCCTGGCGGGACGCCGACGGCACGCTCGCCGTCGGGCCCGGCGCCTGCCCGCACCTGGGTGCCGCGCTGTGCGACGCCCCGGTCCACGAGGGCAGGCTGGTGTGCCGCTGGCACGGGATGGCCCTCGGCGCGGCAGGCCGCCCCGGTTGGCGGACCCTGCGCGCCCACGACGACGGCGTGCTGGCCTGGGTGCGGCTGGACGACCTCGCCGACGGCCCGCTCACCGAGGCGCCCGTCCTCGGTCCCCGGCCCCCCGCCGCGCTGGGTGTGGCCGCCGTGGCCACCGTGATCGGCCACTGCGAGCCGCGCGACGTCGTGGCCAACCGGCTCGACCCGTGGCACGGCGCCTGGCTGCACCCCTACTCGTTCGCCGCGCTGCGGGTGCTCTCCGCTCCCCCGATCGACTGCCCACCGGCGGAGGACCGCTTTCTCGTCGAGGTGACGTTCACCCTCGGGAAGCGCTTCGGGGTACCGGTGCGCGCGGAGTTCAGCTGCCCGGAGCCGCGCACGGTCACGATGGAGATCGTCGACGGCGAGGGCACGGGCTCGGTGGTCGAGACGCACGCCACCCCGCTGCGCCCGGACGCCGCGGGCCGGGCGCGCACGGCCGTGATCGAGGCGGTCGTGGCGCATTCGGACCGGCCCGGCTTCGCGGTGGCCCGCGGCGTCGCGGGCGCCCTCCGCCCCTTGATGGCACGGACCGCCGCCCGGCTGTGGCGCGACGACATCGCCTACGCCGAGCGCCTCCACGCCCTGCGCAACCGCCCCCGCTGAGCCGCGCCCGTCACTCCGTCAGGTCGTCGTCCTCGGCCTCGTCCGGCGGAGCGGCCTTGACGAGGTTCAGGCCGAGCACCGGGGTGGTCGGCTCGGGTGCGCGGCGGCCGAGGAAGGTGTGGACGACGTGCTGCTGCCACCCGGGGAACGTCTGCACCTTGACGTCGACGAACCCGGTGGCGTGCATCCGCGTGGTGAGCGCCTCCACACCGTCGAAGTCCAACACGCTGCGCCACAGGTAGGTGTAGAGATCACCGGAGCCCGCGCGCAGCCTGCCCATCGGGATGATCACCGTCCAGCAGACGGCGCTCCACACGATCTTGCTCCGCAGCGAGTCGGCCACCGAGTACTCGTGCACGGCCAGCGGCGCGCCCGGCTTGAGCAGGGAGTGGAACGACCGCAACGCCGCGTTGCGGTGGGTCAGGTTGCGCAGCAGGTACGCGGCCAGGATCCCGTCGTAGAGGCCCGTGATCCCGGCCCGGTCCAGCTCTTCGGCGTTGGCGTGCACGAACCGGACGCCCGGTGGCCAGGTCTTGCGCCTGGCCTCGGCGAGCATCTCGGCCGAGGCGTCGACGGCGGTGATCTCGGCCTCGGGGGCGACGTCCAGCAGCGCCTGGGTGGAGGCACCGGTGCCGCAGCCGAGGTCGAGCAGCTTCAGCCCGGCGCCGCGGTCGCGCAGGCCCATCCGCCGCGCCGACATGCGCAGGTGTTCGTGGTACGTGCGGTTGGCGCCGACGAGCCGGTCGTAGCTGCGGGCGTGCTCGTCGAACGCGCGCGCCACGTTCGCAGGCCCGATCCGGCCGGGCTCCGACGTGGAGGGACTCACGTCAGGCATCTTCGCGCATCCGACCGTCGGGCGCCCGTAGGCTGGGCTTGTGACCGCCGCCGAAGCACCCTGATGGTGACCGCCCTGGTCGTGAGCGACGAGGAAGATCGGGGTCTGCGCGCCGGGGCCCGTCCCGAAGGCATCGATCTGATCATCTCGGCGGGCGATCTCCCCTTCGACTACCTGTCCGAGCTGGCCGACCGGCTCGACTGCCCCGGCGTCCTCGTCCCCGGCAACCACG
The DNA here is from genome assembly GCA_963799945.1 of uncultured Actinomycetota bacterium. Classification (GTDB taxonomy): domain Bacteria; phylum Actinomycetota; class Actinomycetes; order Mycobacteriales; family Pseudonocardiaceae; genus Pseudonocardia. The sequence continues at coordinate 119,045 of CAWCZG010000011.1, read as the reverse complement.
ATGCCGATCTCACCGGGTTCCGCGAACGGCGCGGGATCTGGTGGCGCGACGGGCGCCCGGCGTCATGGCCGGGTCCGGCGGGGTTCGACGACGCCGACGGCCGGGTCGTCGACGTCGCGGGGCTGCGCTTCGCGGGGCTGGGCGGCTGCGTGCGCTACCGGCCGGGGCCCAACCAATGGACCCAACGGCAGCAGACGCGCCGGGCCGGCGCGGTGGTGCGGGCCGCCCGGCGCAAGGCCCGGCGCGACGGCCGCGGGGTGGACATCGTGCTCACCCACGCCCCACCGCGCGGCCTCGGCGACGGCGAGGACGCACCCCACCACGGCTTCACCTGCCTGCACGACCTCGTCGCGACGCTGCGGCCGCGGATGCTCCTGCACGGCCACATCCATCCCTACGGGCAGCGCATGCCGGACCGCATGATCGGCGAGACGCGCGTCGTGAACGTCGTCGGCAGGCGCACGATGACGCTCTGAGCGCCTGCCGACCGAACTTCAGACCGAGGTGCTCCCGGTCGGGCCCATCGCGAGCTTGGCCAGCAGCTCGCGGGCCTTCTCGGCGCTGCGCGGCTGGCACAGCACGTCGTAGCGCCCGGCCACCATCTGGCTCTGCGAGGTGAAGTCGCGCCTGCCCCGGGTGGTGCGGTACCCGACGGCGGCGAACACCGCGAAGAAGACGACGCCGCACACCAGGCTCGTGACGATCGGGCCGATGGGGTTCGCGCTGGTGGAGAAGAAGCTCAGCAGCAGCCCGATGAACAGGCCGAACCAGGCCCCGGAAGCGGCGCCGGAGCCGATCACCCGGCCCCACGTGAGCCTGCCGATCACGCGCTCGACGAGCATGAGGTCGACCCCCACGATCGTCACGTCGCGGACGGTGAAGTCGGAATCGGCCAGGTGGTCGACGGCGCGCTGGGCCTCCTCGTAGGTGGCGTAGGAACCGACGGGCCAACCGGTGGGCGGCGTCGGAAGGTTGGGCAGGCCAGGCACGGAACGTGCGGGCCCGCCGAACGGGGTGGTCACGGGGCCTCCTTACGCGAACTTCGCTGCACCGTCAACGATCGGGGCGGGTACGAAGTGCCCAAGCGTCACGAGATCGGGCGAAGCCGCTCCGGGCCCTCAGCGGATCTTGTACTCCTTCAGCAGACCCCGGCTGATGATGGTCTTCTGGATCTCGCTGGTGCCCTCGCCGATGAGCAGGAACGGCGCCTCGCGCATCAGCCGCTCGATCTCGTACTCCTTCGAGTAGCCGTAGCCGCCGTGGATGCGGAAGGCCTCCTGCGTGACCTCCGAGCAGTACTCGCTGGCCAGGTACTTGGCCATGCCCGCCTCGACGTCGTTGCGCTCACCGGAGTCCTTCAGCCGGGCCGCGTTGACCATCATCAGGTGCGCGGCCTCGACCTTGGTCGCCATCTCGGCCAGCTTGAACGCGATCGCCTGGTGCTGCGCGATGGGCTTGCCGAACGTCGAGCGCTGCTGGGCGTACTCGATCGCCAGCTCGAACGCCCGAATCGAGATCCCGCACGCCCGCGCCGAGACGTTCACCCGGCCTACCTCGACACCGTCCATCATCTGCGCGAAACCACCCCCGCGCTTGCCGCCCAGGATGTTCGCCGCAGGCACGCGGTGGCCCTTGAAGACCATCTCCGTCGTGTCGACGCCTTTGTACCCCATCTTGTCGATCTTGCCGGGGATGATCAGGCCGGGCGCGACCTCGCCGTACCCGACGGGCTTCTCGACCAGGAAACACGTCAGGTTCTCGTGCGGCCGCCCGCCACCCTCGTCGGTGCGCACCAACACCGCGGTCAGGTTCGACGTGCCCCCGTTGGTCAGCCACATCTTCGCGCCGTCGATGACGAACTCGTCCCCGTCTTCCACGGCCCTCGTCTTGATCGCCGCGACATCGGAGCCGAGGTCGGGCTCCGACATCGAGAACGAGCCCCGGGTCTCCCCCAACGCCATCTGCGGCAGGTACTTCTGCTTCTGCTCGTCCGTGCCGTGATGGGCGATCATGTGCGCGACGATGAAGTGCGTGTTGATCACCCCGGAGACGCTCATCCACCCGCGGGCGATCTGCTCCACGACCAGCGCGTAGGTCAGCAGCGACTCCCCCAGCCCGCCGAACTCCTCCGGGATCGTGAGCCCGAACAGGCCCATCTCCTTCATCCCGTCGACGATGTCCTGCGGGTAGGTGTCGGCGTGCTCCAGCGCCGTGGCATGCGGGAGGATCTCCTTGTCGACGAACGTCTTGACCGTCGCCAGGATCTCCTCCTGGATGTCGGTGAGACCAGCGGTCTGGGCGAGGCGGGCCATGGTGTCTCCTTCGACGGGTGGCGGTCAGGACTCGGGGGCCGACCAGCGTTCGGTGCGTTCCATCCCCGCGGCGCGGCCCTTGCCCGCGATCACCAGCGCCATCTTGCGGCTCGCCTCGTCGATCATCTCGTCGCCGAGCATCGCCGAGCCCTTCTTGCCCCCCGCCTCCGACGTGAACCACTCGTAGGCGTCGAGGATGTTCTCGGCGTGGTCGTAGTCGGACTGGGCCGGGCTGAACGTCTCGTTGGCCGCGTCGATCTGGCCGGGGTGCAGCACCCACTTGCCGTCGTACCCCAGCGCTGCCGCCCGTCCGGCCACCCGCTTGAAGCCGTCGACGTCGCGGATCTGCAGGTAGGGGCCGTCGATGGCCTGCTTGTCGTGCGCGCGGGCGGCCATCAGGATCGACATGAGGATGTGGTGGTAGGCGTCGCCCACGTCGTAGCCGGGGGGCTGCTCGCCCACCACGAGCGAGCGCATGTTGATCGACGCCATGAAGTCGGCCGGGCCGAAGATGATCGTCTCGACGCGGGGCGACGCGGTGGCGATCGCGTCGACGTTGATGAGCCCCAACGCATTTTCGATCTGCGCCTCGATGCCGATCTTGCCGACCTCGTAGCCCATGGTCTTCTCGATCTGCGTCAGCATCAGGTCCAGCGCCACGACCTGCTGCGGCGTCTGCACCTTGGGCAGCATGATCGCGTCGAGGTTGGCGCCCGCGCCTTCGACGACCTCGGTGACGTCGCGGTAGGTCCACTCGGTGGTCCAGTCGTTCACGCGCACCACGCGGATCTTGTCGCCCCAGCCGCCCTCGTTGAGCGCCGCGACGATCGTCTTGCGGGCCCCGGGCTTGGCCAACGGCGCGCAGGCGTCCTCGAGGTCGAGGAACACCTGGTCGGAGTTCAGGGTGCGGGCCTTGTCGAGGAACTTCTGGCTCGACCCCGGCACGGCAAGACACGAGCGACGGGCACGGGTGCGGGTCGTCATCGTCGAGGACCTCCTCAGGAATGCAGCTGGCCCTGATGCTGACACGGATGCGCGTACTCCACGCCCGGAGGTGATTGGTTTCTCACCCAGCCGAAGGGATCTACGCTGCGCGCGTGGCCATGGATCGCGTCTTCGTCGCGCGGCTCGTCGGACTGCCGGTCTACGGGCCCGACGGGGAGCGGATCGGCAAGCTGCGCGACCTCGTGGCAGGCCTGCGCGTCGACGCGACCCCGCCCCGCGTGCTCGGCATGGTCGTGGAGATGGTGAGCCGCAGGCGGATCTTCGTCCCCATGCTGCGCGTGACCACGATCGACGGGAGGGCCGTCACGCTGGCCACCGGCTCGGTGAGCCTGCGCCGGTTCGCCCAGCGGCCCAACGAGGTGCTCGTCGTCGGCCAGCTCCTCGACGCCCCGGTGCGGCTCGTCGACGCGGGCGTGGACGCCGTTGTGGTCGACGCCGCCATCGAGCCCAGCCGGTCGCGCGACTGGGTCGTGGGCAGGCTCGCGGTGCGCGAGCGGCGCGGGAGGCTGGGACGGCGCGGGCAGGCGCAGGTCGTGGCCTGGAACGCCGTCACGGGACTCACGCTCACCGACCGGCAAGGCGCGGCGGGCCTGCTCGCCGTGCTGGAGACGATGCGGCCTGCCGACGTCGCCTCCACGCTTGCCGGGCTGCCCGTCAAGCGCAGGCACGAGGTGGTGGACGCGCTGCACGACGACCGGCTCGCCGACGTCTTCGAAGAGATGTCCGAGGCCGACCAGCGCGCGTTGGTCGCCCATGTCGGGGCCGACCGCGCGGCGGACGTGCTGGAGGCGATGGACCCCGACGACGCGGCGGACCTGTTGAAGGAGCTGCCCGCCGCCGACGCAGAACGGCTGCTCGCGCTGATGGAGCCCGAGGAGTCCGCCCCCGTCCGGCGGCTGTTGCGCTACGCCTCGGACACCGCGGGCGGTCTGATGACCCCCGAGCCGATCGTGCTGCGGCCCGACGCCACCGTGGCCGAGGCGCTTGCCCGCATCCGCAACCCCGACATCCCGCCCGCGCTGGCCAGCATGGTGTTCGTCGCCCGCCCGCCCTCCAGCACCCCGACCGGGCGCTACCTGGGCTGCGTGCACGCCCAGCGGCTGCTTGCGCGAGGCCCCCTTCGAGCTGGTGGCGGGCATCACCGACACCGAACTGGCCGTTCTGCACCCCGACGCGCGGATGCCGGAGATCACCCGCTACTTCGCCGCGTACAACCTCGTCGCGGGTCCGGTCGTCGACGGCGGCGAACACCTCCTCGGGGCGGTGACGGTCGACGACGTGCTCGACCACCTGCTGCCCGAGGACTGGCGGGACCACATGATCACCAACGGACAGGAGGTCGCCGATGCCTGAGATCACAGCGCGCAAGCGGCTCGACCAGCCGCGCGTGTCCCGTCGCAGGTTCGAGATCGACCCCGACACGTTCGCGCGGCTGTCCGAGCGGCTGGCCCGCTTCCTCGGCACCGGCCGCTACCTGACGATCCAGACCGTCATCGTGATCGTCTGGGTCGCGCTGAACGCCTTCGCCGTGGCGTGGCAGTGGGACCCGTACCCGTTCATCCTGCTCAACCTGGCGTTCTCCACCCAGGCCGCGTACGCCGCGCCGCTGATCCTGCTCGCCCAGAACCGCCAGGACGACCGCGACCGCGTCTCACTGGACGAGGACCGCTCACGGGCCGAGCGCACCAAGGCCGACACCGAGTACCTCGCGCGCGAGCTGGCGGCGCTGCGGCTCGCGGTCGGCGACATGGTGACCCGCGACTACCTGCGCGGCGAGCTGGAGAAGCTGGGCGACCGCCTCACCGAGCGCGACGTATCCGGCCAGTCGACGACTGATCCGCTCCAGCGCCGCGCGGTCCTCCTCGTCGAGGCGGGCGGCGAAGTGGCGGGCGACGCCCGCGAGGTGGGTGCGCGAGGCCGTGCGCAGCCGGGACAGGCCCGCGTCGGTGAGCTGGGCGGCCACGCCGCGGCCGTCGCTCTCGACGGGACAGCGCGACACCAGCCCCGCCTTCTCCATCCGGTCGACCAGCCGCGTGACGCCCGACCGCGACAGCAGCACCAGCTCGGCCAGCTCGGTCATCCGCAGCCGGTGCTCCGGCGCCTCGGCCAGCTGGACGAGCACGTCGTACGCGGCGAGCGAGAGGTCCTGCTCGGCGACGAGCTCGGCCTCCAGCACACGGGTGAGGACGGCGTGCGCGCGCAGGAACGCCCGCCAGGCCGTCAGCTCGTCGCGCGTCGGCAGCAACCTGGATGCAATCGCGGTGTCGCTCGGCCCCCCGGCCGCGAGATCGCTCACCCCGGAATCGTAGGCCCGCCGGCCCCGGGCAGGCCCGACGTAAGGTTGGGCCATGACCAGCAGCACCACCGGCACGCTCGAAGAAGCTGTGCACGCCGCGCTCGCGGGCGTCGACGATCCCGAGATCCACAAGCCGATCACCGAGCTCGGCATGGTCAAGGGCGTCGCGGTGTCGCCGGAGGGGGTCGCGGACGTCGGCGTGTACCTCACCGTGGCGGGCTGCCCGATGCGGGAGACGATCACCGCGCGGGTCACCGCCGCGGTGGAGCGGGTGCCCGGCATCACCGGCGTGCGCGTGGAGCTGGACGTGATGGGCGACGAGCAGCGCACCGCGCTGCGACGGCACCTGCGCGGCGACGCGGCCGAGCCCGTGATCCCGTTCGCGTTGCCGGGCTCGCTCACCCGCGTGTACTGCGTGGCGTCGGGCAAGGGCGGGGTCGGCAAGTCGTCGGTCACGGTCAACCTGGCCGCGGCCATGGCCGCGCGGGGGCTCGCGGTCGGCGTGGTCGACGCCGACATCTACGGCCACTCCGTGCCGCGCATGCTCGGCACCACCGACCGGCCCACCAAGGTCGAGAACATGATCATGCCGCCGCAGGCGCACGGGGTGAAGGTGATCTCGATCGGGATGTTCACGCCCGGCAACGATGCGGTGGTCTGGCGCGGCCCGATGTTGCACCGGGCGCTGCAGCAGTTCCTCGCCGACGTCTACTGGGGCGATCTCGACATCCTGCTGCTCGACCTCCCACCCGGCACCGGCGACATCGCGATCTCCACCGCCCAGCTCGTGCCCAACGCCGAGCTCCTGGTGGTGACGACGCCGCAGACCGCGGCGGCCGAGGTCGCCGAGCGGGCGGGGTCGATCGCGCTGCAGACCCGCCAGCGCCTCGCGGGTGTGGTGGAGAACATGTCCTGGATGGAGCTGCCCGACGGCACCCGGATGGAGGTCTTCGGTTCCGGCGGGGGCGCCGCGGTGGCCGCGTCGCTCTCGAAGTCGCTGGGCGCCCCGGTGCCGCTGTTGGGGCAGGTGCCGTTGGAGACCCGGCTGCGCGAGTGCGGCGACAGCGGCACCCCGATCGTGCTGGCCGAGCCGGAGACCCCCGCGGCGAAGGCGCTGCGCGGGATCGCGGAGCGCCTCACCGTGCGGGCCCGCGGCCTGGCGGGGCGCAGCCTGAACATCTCGCCCGTCTGACCCCCCGTCCCCGGAGGTGCCGCCGTGGTGGATCCGGCTGATCTGAGTGCTGTCGAGCTCGCGGGCGCGTATCGGGCGCGCGAGCTCTCCCCCGTCGACGCGACCGCCGCCGTCCTGGCCCGGATCACCGCGTTGAACGGGCGCGTCAACGCGTTCTGCCTGGTCGACGAGGACACCGCGATGGCGGCCGCCGCCGCGTCCGAGCAGCGCTGGGCCCGCGGCGCGCCGTGCGGCGTGCTCGACGGCGTGCCGGTCTCCATCAAGGACCTGCTGCTCACCCGCGGGTGGCCGACGCTGCGCGGCTCGCACACGATCGACCCGGCAGGGCCATGGGACGTCGACGCGCCGTCCGTGGCGCGCGTCCGCGAGCAGGGCGGCGTCCTGGTCGGCAAGACCACCACGCCCGAGCTGGGGTGGAAGGGCGTCACCGACTCAGCCGCTGACCGGCGTCACCGGCAACCCGTGGAACACCGCGCGCACGGCGGGCGGCTCGTCGGGCGGGAGCGCCGCAGCCGTCGCGCTGGGCATGGCGCCGCTGTCGTTGGGCACCGACGGCGGCGGCTCGGTGCGCATCCCGGCGGCCTTCTCCGGCGTCACGACGATCAAGCCGACGTGGGGCCGGGTGCCGCTCTACCCGGCCAGCCCGTTCGGGGTGCTCTCGCACGTCGGGCCGATCACGCGGACGGCGGCCGACGCCGCGCTGCTGCTCGACGTGATCTCCGGGCCCGACGCGCGGGACCCGTGGGCCTTGGCGCCCACGTCGTCGTTCGTGGCCGGGCTGGAGCGGACGGTGCCGGGGATGCGGGTGGCCGTCAGCCCGACGCTCGGGTACGCCGAGGTCGACAGCGAGGTCGCCGCGGCGTTCGAGGCGGCGGTGGACGTGATCGCGATGCTGGGCGTCCGGGTGGAGGAGGTCGACCCCGGGTTCGCCGATCCGCTGGCCGCGTTCGAGACGCTGTGGTTCGCGGGCGCCGCGACCTCACTGGCCGCGCTGGGGCCGCAGGAGCGGGCGAAGATGGACCCCGGCCTCGTCGACATCGCGGGGCAGGGCGCGCGCACGAACGCCGTCGAGTACCTGAAGGCCCTGGCCGTGCGCAACGACCTGGGTGTCCGCATGGGCGAGTTCCACTCCCGCTACGACCTGCTGCTCACCCCGACCCTGCCGATCCCGGCGTTCGCGGCGGGCGTCGAGGTGCCGGAGGGCTGGCCGCGGGAGCGGTGGACGACGTGGACGCCGTTCACCTACCCGTTCAACATGACCCAGCAGCCCGCGGCCAGCGTGCCGTGCGGGTTCGCCTCCGGGCTGCCGGTGGGGCTGCAGATCGTGGGGCCCCGCCACGGCGACGCCCAAGTGCTCGCGCTCGCCCACGCCTTCCAGATGGCCACCGACTGGCACCTGCACGCCCCGACCCTGCGGGGCTGACCGACCGCCCCGTGATCAGGTGGCGTCGTCGTCGATCGGGGGCAGCTCGTTCTTCATCAGCGAGGGCTTCTCGGGCTTGGTGAGGTCGGGCGTGGTGCCGTTCTGCGCGGCACCGTTCGACACGGCCCCGTTGGGGCCGGGGGCGAAACCGTTGGGCTTCACGGGCGGGTCGTCGCCGAAGAAGGCGGCGGTGGCCGCGGCGCGGGGGTTGAAGTTGCGCAGGCCACGCAGCTCCTCCAACGGCTTGCGCAGCTCGTCGAACTCCGGTCCCAGCTCGTTGCGCAGCTGATCGCGCGCTCCGCTGGCGTACTCCTTGACCTGACGGATCGACCGGCCGACCCACGCCGCCGCACCCGGCAGCCGCTCGGGGCCGAGGATGAAGAGGCCGGCCACGATCAGGACCAGGATCTCCCCCCAGCCGACGCTGTCGAACACGAAATCGACTCTACCCCGGCCTGTGTCCAGCGGACATCAGTCGGCCGTCAGCGTAACCGAGACCGTGAGGGTGCGGCTGTCGCGCACGAGCGTCACCGGCACGATGTCGCCGGGGTTGTGCGCCCGCACCGCGACGACGAGCTCGTCGGCCCCGGCGATGGTCCGGTCGCCGACCTTGACCACCACGTCGCCCTCGACGATCCCGGCGGCCGCGGCGGCGCCACCCGCCTGCACGTTCTGCACCTGGGCGCCGTCGGTAGTCGAATCGCTCACCGAGCGGGCGTTGATCCCGATCTCGGCGTGGGTGACGGTGCCGGTGCGGATCAGCTCGTCGGCGATCGCTCGCGCGTCCTCGATCGGGATCGCGAAGCCGAGCCCGATGGAGCCGCCCTCGCCCTGGCTCTGGCCGAGGCTGCGGATGGCGGTGTTGATGCCGACGACGGCGCCGGTGGAATCGACGAGCGCGCCGCCGGAGTTGCCGGGGTTGATCGCGGCGTCGGTCTGGATGGCGTCGATCACGGCGACGGTGTTGCCGGTGCCGTCCAGCCGCACCGGCCGGTGCAGCGCGCTGACGATGCCGGAGGTCACGGTGCCCGCCAGGCCCAGCGGCGAGCCGATGGCGATCACGCCGTCGCCGACGGCGAGGCTGCTCGCTGCGCCGATGGTGGCGACGACGGGGTTGGCCACGTCGACCTTGAGCACCGCGAGATCGGTCTTGGGGTCGCGCCCGACGATGCGCGCGGGCACCCGCGTGCCGTCGTGGAAGACCGCGTCGATCAGCGCGCCCGAGGTGTCCGCCGCGGGGGCGACGACGTGGTTGTTGGTGACGACGTAGCCCGCGGGGTCGATGACGACGCCCGATCCGGTGCCGCCCTGGTCGCCCACCTTGACCTCGATGGACACGACCGCGGGCACGGTGCGCTGGGCGATGTCGGCCACGGAGCCCGCGGGCCGCTCCTTCGCCGCGATGGCCTGCGTGATCGTCGGGTCGGGTGAGGTGAGGCGGGAGGCGTCCTCCGCGGTGAGCCTGCCGACCACCCCGCCGACGGCGCCGATCAGCAGCACGACGACGGCGAGCGCCGCCAGCGCCCTGGGGTGCACCCGGCCGCCGAACAGCAGCTCGCGGAAGCTGAGGCGGGCGCCCTGGCCACGGGCGACGGGGACGGACGGGGCCTCGGTGGCCGCGGGCGGACCGAGGCCCACCGGGCTCTCGGGGTTGCGCCACGGGTCGGCAGCGGCCTGCGCGTCCCAGAAGGGCGCCGCGCCACCGTCGGCGGCGCCGGTCGTCCCCGGCGGGCGTTGCAGGGGATCAGCGGCGGTGTCGGGCTTGCCGAACGCGCTCGCGAGCGCCGCGTGCGGCGCCGGGCCGGTGCGCACCGACGCCGCACCGTTGACGGCCGAGCCGTTGTGTGGGAGCTCCGACGGTTCCGTGAGCGTGGCCGTGCCGGCGTGGGCCGAGCCGTTGGACTTCGCTGTGGGGACGGCGAACCCGCCGTCGATGCCCTCAGGTCGCCCGAACGCGGCCGCGGCCGCGGCATCCACCGCGGGACGGTCGAGCGGACGGGGCGTCAGCCGCGGCGGCTCGGGCCGGGGCGGCGACGCAGCCTCGGCCGAGCCTGCCTCCGGCGCGACGGGCTCCTCACGCTCCACGTCAGGCTTCGCCGCGGTGTGCTCGGTCATTGCGGCAGAACACTCCTGGACGGATGCGGGCGGACGAAAATCCTAAGCCTGCCGCAGGAGCAGTGAAGTGAGCGTATCCGGGGTGCCCTGAACGATCAGGGCGCGCCCGGTGACTGCAGGTGGGCGTCGACGGTCACGGGACCGGACGTGGGCGAGCTGGCGGCGTCGCCTGCGATGATGGCGGCCCCGATGGCGAGGGCACCCAGGGCCAACCCGGACATCGCGGCACCGGCACCCAACCGGCCGCGGCGGGACTTGCTCGGCGCGAGCGGCTCGGCCAGCCCGGCGGGCGGGGCGGCGGCCAGCATCGACGACGGCGGGGCGGGACGGGCGGAGTTCGAGCGGGGCGGTGCGGAATCGAGCATGGCGACGAACTGGCCGTCGCGGCCCATCGCCAGGCCGTTGGGCGCGGGCGGGAGATCGGCATCCTGCGGGATCGAGCGCAGGCTGGAGATCAGCGAGGAGGGGAGGCTCGGACAGCGCGCGGAACGCAAGGCGGCGCGGGCCTGGCCCTGCGCGACGACCTGGGCGGCGCACTCGCCGCATTCCGCGAGATGCCGGGTGGCACGGTCGTACGGGCGCTCACCGAGCTCGCCGTCGACGTAAGCGGCAACGGCCTCGGTCGAGAGGTGGTCCTGGCCCCAATCGGGAACCTGGACCGAGAAGCGCCGCCCGCCTGAACTCACCCGCCGACCTCCTGCAACTCCTGCTGTTGCGCGACCTCGGCCCGGCGCCGCTCCAAGGAGCTGCGCAGCGCCGCGCGTCCGCGGTGGATCCTGCTTCTCACAGTACCCAGCTTCACGCCCAACGTGGCGCCGATCTCCTCATAAGAAAGACCTTCGACGTCACAGAGCACGACCGCAGCGCGGAACTCCGGGGGCAGCTCGTCGAGCGCCTCCTGCAGCATCGGGTCCAGGTGGGTGTCGGAGAAGACCTGCTCGGGCTCGGGGCCGCGGCCCGCGATGCGGTCGGAGTCGTCGGGCAGCGCCTCCATGCGGATGCGCGCGCGGCGGCGGACCATGTCGAGGAAGAGGTTGGTGGTGATGCGGTGCAGCCAGCCCTCGAACGTGCCGGGCTTGTAGGAGGACAGCGAGCGGAACACCCGCACGAAGGTCTCCTGCGTGAGGTCCTCGGCATCGTGCTGGTTGCCGGTGAGCCGGTACGCCAGTCGGTAGACCCGATCGGCGTGCTCCCGGACGACATCGTCCCAGCTCGGCGGCGTCCATTCGGCGCCGTCTCCGGGCAGCACCGTCTCTGCCGACAGATGAGTCGACGTGGCGGGGCTTTCGGTCATCGTGGGGTGGCACCTCCTGCGGCGGGTCGTACCGCTCCCGACAACGGCGGACCGGGGTTCTGTGTTCCCGACCCGCCATCGGCCTACGACCCCGACCGATGCTGACTACGGTGCCTGACGCCCGTGAACGGCGGGTGAGAAGTGTCTGAGAGATGCCTGTGAAAGCGCAGACGGTTGGTCCGCCCAGTAGCCTCAGCGACCATGAACGGCCAGGGCACCGCCGATCTCGTCGAGTCCTACCTTGCGGAGGACGACGTGATGCTGGACGCGCGCTCCGCGGCGGGGGTGCTCGGTTGCGTCCCGGTCTCGCCCGGCGTGGGGTCCGCGCTGCGCTTCCTGGCGACGGCGATCAAGGCGCGGTCGGTGGTGGAGATCGGCACCGGCACCGGCCTCTCGGCGCTGTGGCTGCTGCGCGGCATGCGCCCCGACGGCGTGCTGACCTCGATCGACGCCGATCCCGAGCACCAGCGCATCGCCCGTGCCGCCTTCACCGCACACGGCTTCGGCCCGTCACGGGTGCGGCTGATCAACGGTATGGGGCTGGAGGTGCTCCCGCGGCTCACCGACGGCGGCTACGACCTCGTGCTGGTGGACACCAGCCCGGCCGACCACCCCCGCTACCTCGACGAGGCGCTGCGGCTGCTGCGGCCGGGCGGCATTGTCGCGCTGCACGGTGTGCTCGGTGCCGGAGTGCTCGACCCCGAGGCGACCGACTCGGTCACACTCGCGCTGCGCGACGTGACCCGGCAGGTGCGCGACGACGAGCGGCTCGCCCCCACGCTGCTCCCCCTGGGCGACGGCCTGCTCGCCGCGATCAGGATCTGACGCCGCTCAGAGGGCTGTGACGCCCTTCCCGAGCACCACCACGCCGCCCTGGCTGACGGTGTAGCGCGCGCGGTCGGTCGCGAGGTCCACGCCCACGAGCGCGCCGTCGGGGATCTGCACGTTCTTGTCCAGGATCGCGCCCCGCACCACGGCGCCCCGCCCGACGTGCACGCCGGGCATCACCACGGAGTCCGACACTTCCGCGCCCGCCTGGATCCGCACGTTGGGGCTGATCACCGACCGGCGCACGATCGCCCCGGAGATGATCGTGCCCGCGCCGACGATGGAGTCCTGGGCGATCCCGCCCTCCACGAACTTCGCGGGCGGCAGCGGCGCCATCGCCGTGCGGATCGGCCACCGCTGGTTGTACAGGTTGAAGATCGGGTGCACGGAGACGAGGTCGGTGTGGGCCTCGTAATAGGCGTCGATCGTGCCGACGTCACGCCAGTAGCCCCGGTCCCGGTCGGTGGCGCCGGGCACGACGTTCTCGGCGAAGTCGTACACGTGCGCGTCGCCTTGGGCGACCATGCGCGGGATGATGTCGCCGCCCATGTCGTGGTCGGAGTCGCCGTCTTCGGCGTCGGCCCGCAGCGCCTCGAGCATGGCGTCGGTGGTGAAGACGTAGTTGCCCATCGAGGCGAACGTGACCTCGGGGTCGTCGGGCACCGAAGGCGGCTCGCTGGGCTTCTCCAGGAAGTCGGTGATGCGCCCGGTCTCGTCAGAGGCGATGCAGCCGAAGGCTTTGGCCTCGGCGCGCGGCACCCGGATCCCGGCGACCGTGCAGCCCGCGCCCGACTCGATGTGCGCCGCTAGCATCTGGCCCGGGTCCATCCGGTAGACGTGGTCGGCGCCGAACACCGCGATGTAGTCCGGCATCTCGTCGTAGACGAGGTTGAGGCTCTGGAAGATCGCGTCGGCGCTGCCGGTGTACCAGCGGCGGCCGAGCCGCTGCTGGGCGGGAACCGTGGTGATGTACTGCCCGAGCACGCTCGAGAGCCGCCACGTGGTGGAGATGTGCCGGTCGAGGCTGTGCGACTTGTACTGGGTGAGCACGCAGATCCGGTGGAGCCCGGCGTTCACGAGGTTCGAGAGCACGAAATCGATCAGACGGTAGTTGCCCCCGAACGGCACAGCAGGCTTCGCACGGTCGGCGGTGAGCGGCCACAGCCGCTTGCCCTCACCGCCGGCAAGAACGATTCCGAGGACGTTGGCGGTCAACCCGCGGGGCGAAGCGGGCGAAATGCGGACGCCGGTCACAGGGCCGACACTAGTGTGCGTTCGGCGTGACTGACCACCGCTGGACGCTCGACACCACATGAACTTCCCGTTCGGCGGAGGGCCTTCAAGGGACTACGGTGCTCACGTGCGCATCGGCCTGCTCACCCGCGAATACCCGCCTGACGTCTATGGAGGGGCGGGGGTGCACGTCGAGCACCTCGTCCCGGCGCTGCGCGCGCTCGTCGACGTGGACGTCCACTGCTTCGGCGAGCCGCGCGAAGGTGCGCAGGCTCACGCCGTGCCCGAGGGGCTCGCGGCGGCCAACGCCGCCCTGCAGTACCTCGGTGTGGATCTGTCGATGGTCGCCGCGCTCGACGGCGTCGACCTCGCGCACTCCCACACCTGGTACGCCAACATGGCCGGGCACCTCACCAAGATCCTCTACGGGGTGCCGCACGTCGTCACGGCGCACTCGCTGGAGCCGCGCAGGCCGTGGAAGGCCGAGCAGCTCGGCGGCGGCTACCGGCTCTCGTCGTGGGTGGAGCGCACCGCCTACGAGGCCGCCGACGCCGTGATCGCGGTGAGCGAGGGCATGCGCACCGACGTGCTCGACTGCTACCCGGCGCTGGACCCCGCCCGCGTGCACGTGGTGCACAACGGCATCGACACGGACTTCTACCACCCCGACGACGCCCGCGACGCCTTGACGGCCAACGGGATCGACCCGGATCGGCCCAGCGTCGTGTTCGTCGGGCGGATCACCCGGCAGAAGGGCGTCGGGCACCTGATCGCGGCGGCGCACGACATCGACCCCGCCGCCCAGATCGTGCTCTGCGCGGGCGCGCCGGACACCCCCGAGATCGCCGAGGAGACCGAGAAGGCGGTGGCCGCGTTGGCCGCCGCGCGGTCGGGCGTCGTGTGGGTGCGCGGAATGCTCCCGACGACGTCGGTGCGGCAGGTGCTCTCGGCGTCCACCGTCTTCGTCTGCCCGTCGGTCTACGAGCCGCTGGGGATCGTGAACCTGGAGGCGATGGCCTGCGGTACGGCGGTCGTCGCGTCGGACGTGGGCGGCATCCCCGAGGTCGTCGACGACGGGCGCACCGGCCTGCTCGTGCACTTCGACGAGCACGGTGTGGACGAGTTCCGCGCCGGGCTGGCCGCCGCGGTCAACGAGCTGCTCGCCGATCCCGCACGGGCCGCCGAGATGGGCGTGGCGGGCCGGGAGCGCGCGGTGCGTGAGTTCGCGTGGGAGACCGCCGCGGCGCGCACCGTCGAGATCTACCGCACGCTGGTCTGACCCTCACGGATCCACACACGACGGCACCGGCTCCTCGATCGGGAGACGGTGCCGTCTGCAGGTTCTGTGCGTCGTCAGCCGGAAGCAGCCTTCAGCGCATCGCCGAGGTCGCTGGCCTCTTCGGCCGACATCTCCACGACCAGACGACCACCGCCCTCGAGCGGTACGCGCATCACGATGCCCCGACCCTCCTTGGTCACCTCCAGGGGACCGTCTCCGGTCCGGGGCTTCATCGCGGCCATCTCCTGCTCCCTCCGTCGTTCTCTTACCGGGTCCAGCCGTTGCGGATCGGGTCAGCGCTCCGCAGCGCGATGGGGAGCGCACGGCGGGCTGCCTGACGTCCATCTTTCCTCATCGATCGGACAGGCCGGTAATCGGAGCGATCAACCGGTCCAACGCGTCACGCTCGGCTACCCGGTGGACGCGGCACGCCAACACGTTCGGATGTGGTCGTCGACCAGTCCGGCGGCCTGCATGAGGGCGTAGCAGGTCGTCGGTCCGACGAAGCGGAAGCCGCGCCGTTTGAGCTCCTTGGCCATCGCCTTGGACTCGTCGCTCGTGGCCGGGACGTCGGCTAGGGTGGCGGGCCGGACGTGGGTGGCGGGCGCGAAAGACCAGATCAGCTCGTCGAGCGGGGTGTCGAGCTCCAGCACCGCGCGGGCGTTCGCCACGGCCGCCTCGATCTTGGACCGGTTGCGGACGATGCCCGCGTCGCCGAGCATGCGGGCCACGTCGGCGTCATCGAAGCGGGCGACCTGCTCGGGGTCGAACCCGGCGAACGCCGCCCGGAACGCGGGCCGCTTGCGCAGGATGATCAGCCAGGACAGGCCGGACTGGAAGCCTTCGAGCGTCATCCGTTCGAACAGCGCGACGACGCCGTGCAGCGGCTTGCCCCACTCGTCGTCGTGGTAGGCGACGTACTCCGGGGCCGAAGTGGCCCAGCCGCACCTGATGCGGTCGTCGACGGCCTCACCCACGGGCCCGGTACTCCGCCTCGCACCGGCGCGCCATCGTCTGCAACGACCGCGCGATCCCCCAGCGGACGGCGGGCGCCGCGGCCCGCCAGCCCAGCACACCGGCCGCACCCAGCGGCAGGTCGACGAGCTCGGTCCACAGGAACCGCGCCCGTTCGGGACCGTTCGGCACGACCCGGAACACGCCGTCGCCGCGGACGACCTTGCCGGTGTGCCGGACGAGGCAGTAGCGCGGCGGGTCCCACTCGACGATCTCCATCGTGTCCAGGAAACCGACCGGACCCACGCCGGTGAAGGCCCGCAGGCGGGCGCCGAGGTGTCGACCCTCACCGCCCCCCTCGACCTCGACCCGGGTGCCCATCACCCATTCGCTCTGGCCCGGCCAGTCGGTGACGGTGTGCCACACCGACGTCGGCGGGGGCGTTCACCTCGACCGGGATCGTCAGCTCGACTCGGGTCATCGCCCGCCCTCGCTGACGCTCGGTCGGACACTGCCCCGCCAGCGCTGTGCCGATGGTTCGCTGCCTGTGTCCACCCACCCCGCCTGCTCCGCACTTCCATCCCGAGCTCGCTCACTGGGCACCTTCTCGCTCGTCGATCTGGGCGGCCAGCTCGTCGCGCTCGGCGGTGACGCGGTCGAGCTCCTCGGCGAGGCGGTCGAGCACCCAGTCGACCTCGGTCATCCGGTAGCCGCGCACGGCCTGGGGGAAGCGCAGGTCGCGGATGTCCTCGCCGCGGATGCCGTGGGACGGCAGACGGGTGGGGGTGGCGTCGGGCGCGAGCGGCGCCAGCTCCTCGCCGCGCCCGAACACCACGGCGGCGACGCCGAAGAACACGGCCGCCACCACCGTGACGACGATGAGGTAGACCAACGCGGTGCCCACCCCGTCATCCCACCACGGGCCGGGCTCACCGCACGCGCAGCTCCCGCATCGGTGGGCGCTGCGCCACCGCGACGGGGGTGACCGAGGGCAACCACTCGCCACCCACCTGGACGAACTGGGTCAAAACGGCGCCTGAATCGGGGATCCCGCAGTGCGCGAGTGTCGCGGCCAGGATCTGCCGGGCCATGGCGCCCAGCTGCAGCAGCGAGCGGTTGCGGTGCTTGCGGACCCCGAGGTTGACCTGGGCGATCGCGTCGAGGCCGCGCTCGGCGTGGGTGTCGAGCAGCAGGCCGATCTCCACGCCGTAGCCCGCGGCGAACGGCAGCGACTCCAGCAGCTCCCGCGTGCCCGCGTACTCACCGCCCAGCGGCTGGACGACGCTCGCCAGCTCGGGCCGCAGAGCAGCCAGCAGCGGCCGCACCAGGAGCTCGGTGACCCGCCCGCCACCGGTGTCGACCTCGGAGGTCTCCAGCCGCAACGGGCGCCGGTAGAACCCCTTCACCAGGTGCACGCCGTCTTCGACGAGCAGCGGGCCCAGCAGGGCCGGGACGAAGGCGGGATCGAAGTCGACCAGGTCGGAGTCGATGTAGCAGAGCACGTCGCCGGTGGTGGCCGCGAGCGCCCGCCAGAGCACTTCGCCCTTGCCGGGCAGCGGTTCCAGGTCCGTGACGACCTCGGTGCGCCGCACGACCCTGGCGCCTGCGGCGGCGGCGACCTCGACTGTGGTGTCGGTGGAGCCGGAATCCATGACGACCAGCTCGTCGACCAGCGGGCTCGGGCCCTGTGTCAAGGGCACGATGGCCGCGACGATCGCGCCGACCGTGGCCTCCTCGTCGAGCGCGGGCAGCACGACCGACACCCGCCGCCCGCGCTTGGCCGCTACCAGCTCCGCGACGCTCCAGGGCGGCTCCTGCCAGGTGCGGCGGGCGAACCAGCTGCTCGATGACGTCGTCCATGGGCCTCTCCTCACAGCGGGTGGGGAGCGGCGCCGCTGCCGCGCGGAGGTCTTGCCGCGGCTCAGCACGCACGCACCGTGCGGGCCGGAGCCCGGGTGCCGACGATGGACGCGACCATCTCCACAGTACGTCGTGTGGCCGACACTTCGTGGGCGCGGAAGACCCTGGCCCCGGCCGCGGCGGCCAGCGCGGTCGCGGCGAGGGTGCCCTCCAGCCGCTCGGTGACGTCGCCGACGCCGAGCGTCTCGCCGACGAAGTCCTTGTTGGACAACGCCATCAGCACCGGCCAGCCCGTCGCGACGAGCGCGTCGCAGTGCCGCAGGAGCGCCAGCCCGTGGAAGGTGTTCTTGCCGAAGTCGTGCGTCGGGTCGATGAGGATCCCCTCCCGCGGCACGCCGCGCGCGACCAGGCGCTCCGCCTGCCCGGTGACCTCGGCGATCACGTCGGCGACCACGTCGGCGTAGCGGACGCGGTGTGGCCGCCTGCGCGGCACGGCGCCGCCGGTGTGCGAGCAGACGATGCCGACGCCGAGCTCGGCGGCCACGTCGCCGAGCTCGGGTCGGCGCCCGCCCAGGTGTCGTTGAGCAGGTCGGCGCCCTCGGCGACGGCCGCGCGGCCCACCGCGCCCCGCCAGGTGTCGACGCTGATCACGACATCCGGGTGGCGCGCCCGCACGGCGGCGACGAACGGCACGACGCGGCGGACCTCCTCCGCGATGTCGACGTCCTCGCCGGGGCCCGCCTTCACGCCGCCGATGTCGATGATGTCGGCGCCCTCTGCCACGGCGGCGTCGACCCTGGCCATCGCCGCGGCGTCGGTGAAGGTCGCGCCGCGGTCGTAGAACGAGTCGGGCGTCCGGTTGACGATCGCCATCACGAGCGCGCGGTCCTGGGCGGGCGCGCGGGTGCCGAAGCGCAGCAGCCCCGGCGGCGCGGGCTCGCTCATGCAGGCACGGGCGCGGCGCACGCGTCGAGCGCCGCGTCCACCTCGGTGGTGACGACGAGCCGCGCGAACGCCGTCGGGTGCAGGAACCCCTTCTCGGCGATGCCCCGCACCCACTCGAGCAGCCCCGACCAGTGCCCGTCGGGGTCGAGCAGCACCACGGGCTTGGCGTGCATGCGCAGGTAGCCCGCCGTCCAGATCTCGAACAGCTCCTCGCACGTGCCGAGGCCGCCGGGCAGCGCGAGGAACGCGTCGGCCCTGGCCTCCATGGCCGCCTTGCGCTCCCGCATGGTGTCGACGACCAGGAGCTCGTCGGACGAGTGGTCGGCCCACTCGAGGTCGACGAGCGAGCGCGGGATGACACCGGTGGTGTGCGCCCCACCCGCGCGGGCCGCCGAGGCGACGGCGCCCATCATCGAGCGCCGTCCACCGCCGGACACGAGCGACCAGCCGCGCGCGGCGATCTGGGTGCCCACCTCGGCCGCCAACGCGACGTGCCGCGGGTCGATGCCTTCCACGGAGGCGCAGTACACGCACACGGCCGTCACTAGTGCGCGTCCTCCCAGGCCCGGTAGGCGTCGTGGACGACGCGTACGGCGTCGTCGACGTCGTCGGTGACGTAGAGCAGCGTGATGTCCTTCTCGCCGATCTTGCCGCTGTCCAGGACGGTCTTCTCGATCCAGTCGTAGAGCCCGCCCCAGTAGTCGCTGCCCAGCAGCACGACCGGGAACTTGGTGACCTTCTTCGTCTGCACGAGCGTGAGCGCCTCGAACAGCTCGTCGAGCGTGCCGAAGCCGCCGGGCAGGCACACGAAGGCCTGCGAGTACTTCACGAACATCGTCTTGCGGGCGAAGAAGTAGCGGAAGTTGATGCCGACGTCGACCCAGTCGTTGAGACCCTGCTCGAACGGCAGCTCGATACCGAGACCGACCGAGTAGCCGCCCGCCTCCGAGCAGCCCCGGTTCGCCGCCTCCATCACGCCGGGACCGCCGCCGGTGATCACCGCGTAGCCCGCCTCCGCGAGTGCGGTGCCCAGCGCGCGCCCGAGTGGCGTACTCCGGGTGGTCGCGCGGGGTGCGGGCCGAACCGAACACCGTGACCGCCCGCGGGAGCTCGGCCAGCGACGCCGAAACCCTCCACGAACTCGGCCTGGATCCGCAGCACCCGCCAGGGATCGGTGTGCACCCAGTCGCTCGGGCCGCGGGAATCCAACAGGCGCTGGTCAGTGGTGGTGGACTCGTTGCGACGCTCCCGGCGGAACACGGTCGCACCGCGCTGCTTCTCCTCCGGAGGCCCATCCGGCCCGTTCGTACTCATGGAAACCAGGGTAATGACGCCGATCGACCGCCGATCGGGCCATCCTCACGTGCAGGAACCGCGATCGGCGGACCTCAGGTCAGGAACCTGCGCAGCACGTCGACGGCTTCGACGATGCGGCGGACGTCGACGTGCTCCTCGCGCGTGTGCGCCAGATTCGGGTCGCCGGGCCCGTAGTTGACGGCGGGGATGCCGAGGGCGGCGAAGCGGGACACGTCGGTCCAGCCGAACTTCGCCGTCGCCGCGGTGCCCGTCGCCGCCAGGAACTCCTGCGCCGCAGGGGCTTGCAGGCCGGGCAGCGCACCTGGCGAGCCATCGGTGACCGCGACGGGCAGGCCGTCGAACACGTCGCGAACGTGCTGCTCCGCCGCGGCCAGGTCGCGGTCGGGGGCGAAGCGGAAGTTCACCGTCACGACGCACTCGTCCGGCACGACGTTGCCCGCCACACCGCCCGCGATCCGCACGGCCTGCAGGCCCTCGCGGTACTCGCAGCCGTCGATCGTGACGGTGCGCGCCGCATAGGCCCGCAGGCGGTCCAGCACCTCACCTGCCGCGTGGATGGCGTTGTCGCCCAACCAGGACCGCGCCGAGTGCGCGCGGCGGCCTTGGGCGGTGATCTGGACCCGCATGGTGCCCTGGCAGCCGGCCTCGACAGCGCCGTTGGTCGGCTCGCCGAGCACCGCGAGGTCGGCATCGAGCCATTCCCGGTGGTCGCGCTCGATCCGACCGAGGCCGTTGCGGGCCGCCTCGATCTCTTCGCAGTCGTAGAAAACGGCCGTCAGGTCGTGGCGGGGATCGGTCAGCGTCGCCATCAGATAGGCGAAAACGGCGTCGCCCGCCTTCATGTCCGACGTTCCGCAGCCGTAAAGCAGATCCCCGTCCCGTTTGCTGGGCACGTTGTCGGCGATCGGGACGGTGTCGAGGTGGCCCGCGAGCAGCACCCGCCGCTGCCGACCCAGGTGGGTGCGGGCGAGCACGGCCTCGCCGCTGCGCAGCACCTCGAGGTGGGGAGCCTGCTTGCGCAGGGCGTCCTCGACGAGGTCCGCCAGCGTCGCCTCTTCCCCGGAGACGCTGGGAACGTCCACGAGGGCGGCGCACAGCTGGACCGGGTCCTCCGTCAGTTCGAGCACACGAGCCACCCAACCACACAGCCAACCCCCACCCCTTCTCAGCAGGAAAGAATTGCGCTCGAGGTGGACGACAGCGGGGTTCGATCTAGCGGTGGCACCCGTGGTGTCCACCTCGACCGCCGCCACTGCAAAAAGGGGACGCAAAAAAGCGAGGGGCCCACCAGTGATGGTGGGCCCCTCGCTTTAGGGGTTTGATGTCGGCGGTGTCCTACTCTCCCACACCCTAACGAGTGCAGTACCATCGGCGCTGGAAGGCTTAGCTACCGGGTTCGGGATGGGACCGGGCGTTCCCCCTCCGCTAAAACCACCGACAACACAATCAATTCACTTATCAACCCTGCATCGAACAAACCAACCACCCACACACCCCCGTCGTGCCGGGTATGCTGGTGGTGGTGTGCTCAGGGTCACACAGTGGATGCGAGACTTCTCATTCAATGTCTACGTTTGTGGGCAAGCCCTCGGCCTATTAGTACCGGTCAACTCCACCCCTCACAGGGCTTCCATATCCGGCCTATCAACCCCATGGTCTCTAGGGGGCCTTACTCTCACAAAGGAGATGGGAGACCTCATCTTGGAACGAGCTTCCCGCTTAGATGCCTTCAGCGGTTATCCCTTCCGAACATAGCCAACCAGCCGTGCCCCTGGCGGGACAACTGGCACACCAGAGGTCCGTCCGTCCCGGTCCTCTCGTACTAGGGACAGCCTTCCTCAAGTCTCCAACGCGCGCGGCGGATAGGGACCGAACTGTCTCACGACGTTCTAAACCCAGCTCGCGTACCGCTTTAATGGGCGAACAGCCCAACCCTTGGGACCTACTCCAGCCCCAGGATGCGACGAGCCGACATCGAGGTGCCAAACCATGCCGTCGATATGGACTCTTGGGCAAGATCAGCCTGTTATCCCCGGGGTACCTTTTATCCGTTGAGCGACACCCCTTCCACCAGGAGATGCCGGATCACTAGTCCCGACTTTCGTCCCTGCTCGACCCGTCGGTCTCACAGTCAAGCCCCCTTGTGCACTTACACTCGAAACCTGATTGCCAACCAGGCTGAGGGAACCTTTGGGCGCCTCCGTTACCTTTTAGGAGGCAACCGCCCCAGTTAAACTACCCACCAGGCACTGTCCCTGAACCCGATCAGGGCCCGAGGTTCAGACACCACATTCGACCAGAGTGGTATTTCAACAACGACTCCACAACCACTGGCGTGGCCACTTCACAGTCTCCCACCTATCCTACACAAACCGAACGCAGCACCAATACCAAGCTGTAGTAAAGGTCCCGGGGTCTTTCCGTCCTGCCGCGCGTAACGAGCATCTTTACTCGTAATGCAATTTCGCCGAGTCTGTGGTCGAGACAGCGCCCAAGTCGTTACGCCATTCGTGCAGGTCGGAACTTACCCGACAAGGAATTTCGCTACCTTAGGATGGTTATAGTTACCACCGCCGTTTACTGGCGCTTCAATTCTCCGCTTCACCCCCGAAAGGGCTGACAGGTCCTCTTAACGTTCCAGCACCGGGCAGGCGTCAGTCCGTATACATCGTCTTACGACTTCGCACGGACCTGTGTTTTTAGTAAACAGTCGCTTGGGCCTGGTCTCTGCGACCACCCACCCCCAGCCCGCGAAGGGCTTCAGAGCAGACGGTCCTCCTTCTCCCGAAGTTACGGAGGTATTTTGCCGAGTTCCTTAACCACAGTTCACTCGATCGCCTCGGTATTCTCTACCTGACCACCTGTGTCGGTTTAGGGTACGGGCCACAACAGTACGTGACCCCCGAAGGGGCACTCGCTAGAGGCTTTTCTCGACAGCATGGGATCACCCTACTTCGCCACAACGGCTACGCATCACCCCTCACCCCCGTCATCCAAGACAGCCAACCGGATTTACCTAGCTGGCGGGCCACGAGCTTGCACCAGGACAACCAACGCCTGGCGGGACTACCCTCCTGCGTCACCCCATCACTTGCCTACTACCGGATCGGGTCCCACGCTCCACCCACCCCGTCCCCGAAGGAACTAAGACAGGCTTCGGATGGTCAGCATCACCGGCCTCGACACGGACGCACCATCACGGGCACGGGAATATCAACCCGTCCTCCATCGACTACGCCTGACGGCCTCGCCTTAGGTCCCGGCTCACCCTGGGCGGAACAACCTGGCCCAGGAACCCTTGGTCATCCGGCGGCAGAGATTCTCACTCTGCATTCGCTACTCATGCCTGCATTCTCACTCCCACACCCTCCACCCCACGATCACTCGGAAGCTTCTCTGGATGCAGGACGCTCCCCTACCCAACACCCCCCAGCACGCTGGGACAGATGTTGCCGCGGCTTCGGCGGTGTGCTTGAGCCCCGCTACATTGTCGGCGCAGGACCACTTGACCAGTGAGCTATTACGCACTCTTTCAAGGGTGGCTGCTTCTAAGCCAACCTCCTGGTTGTCTCAGCGATCCCACATCCTTTCCCACTTAGCACACGCTTAGGGGCCTTAGCCGGCGATCTGGGCTGTTTCCCTCTCGACCACGAAGCTTATCCCCCGCAGTCTCACTGCCACACTAGGAATACCGGCATTCGGAGTTTGGTTGAGTTCAGTAAGCTTGTCGGCCCCCTAGCCCATCCAGTGCTCTACCTCCGGCACCCACCATGCAACGCTGCACCTAAATGCATTTCGGGGAGAACCAGCTATCACGGAGTTTGATTGGCCTTTCACCCCTACCCACAACTCATCCCCCAGGTTTTCAACCCTGGTGGGTTCGGGCCTCCACGACCTCTTACAGCCGCTTCACCCTGGCCATGGGTAGATCACCCCGCTTCGGGTCCATACCCCGCGACTACAGCATCCGAAGACACTCACGCCCTTTTCGGACTCGCTTTCGCTACGGCTACCCCACAACAGGTTAACCTCGCCACGGAACATGACTCGCAGGCTCATTCTTCAAAAGGCACGCCATCACCACCCCCACAACACCCGAAAGCATCACGGAAGCATCGGCTCTGACGGCTTGTAGGCACACGGTTTCAGGTACTCTTTCACTCCCCTCCCGGGGTACTTTTCATCATTCCCTCACGGTACTATCCGCTATCGGTCACCAGGGAGTATTCAGGCTTACCGGGTGGTCCCGGCAGATTCACAGCACATTCCACGAGTGCGCTGCTACTCGGGCATACCAACCATGACGCGCGTAGAGTTTTCGTGTACGGGGCTCTCACCCACTACGGCCACCCATCCCAGAAGCATTCCACTAACCCCACGCAACACCATCAAAAGTCCGGCAGAACCTTTACGTCGATACCCCACAACCCCCGCTCCGCAACCCCTGCCGGGTATCACACGAAACAGGTTTAGCCACCATCCGCTTTCGCTCGCCACTACTCACGGAATCACAATTGTTTTCTCTTCCTGTGGGTACTGAGATGTTTCACTTCCCCACGTTCCCCCCACGCACCTATTTCATTCAATGCGCGGTAACACCCCATGACGGGTGCTGGGTTTCCCCATTCGGACACCCTCGGATCACAGCTCGGTTGACAACTCCCCGAGGACTATCGCGGCCTCCCACGTCCTTCATCGGCTCCTGATGCCCAGACATCCACCGCATGCCCTTAACTACTTGACCACAAACACAACACAAAACAAGATGCTCGCATCCACTATGCAACACTCAACACACCACCACACCCCAACCCACCACAACCACCACCACACCCACAACCCACCAGAAACAAGCCCCAGCAGGAACAGATGCGTTAGACGGTCCAGGCCAGGAGCAGCCAGAAAAGAACACCTCGAACAGGTGTCTCCTCAGGACCCAACAGCGTGCCGAACCCCG
Source organism: uncultured Actinomycetota bacterium (assembly GCA_963799945.1). Taxonomy (GTDB): domain Bacteria; phylum Actinomycetota; class Actinomycetes; order Mycobacteriales; family Pseudonocardiaceae; genus Pseudonocardia. The sequence continues at coordinate 94,035 of CAWCZG010000011.1, read as the reverse complement.
ACCCCCCAAAGGAGGCCCACATCTTCTTGACATCCAACTGCTTTGTGTTCCACCCAGCCCCACACCCGCCACCCCCGAAAGGACCACAGACAATGCGAGGTATATGAGAAAAGGAGCATCCCGACCTTCAGAGCCGGAATGTCACCCCCCCAACACGGGAAGGCTCCTTAGAAAGGAGGTGATCCAGCCGCACCTTCCGGTACGGCTACCTTGTTACGACTTCGTCCCAATCGCCGGTCCCACCTTCGACCACTCCCCCCCACCAAAAGCGGGTTGGGCCATGGGCTTCGGGTGTTACCAACTTTCGTGACGTGACGGGCGGTGTGTACAAGGCCCGGGAACGTATTCACCGCAGCGTTGCTGATCTGCGATTACTAGCGACTCCGACTTCATGGGGTCGAGTTGCAGACCCCAATCCGAACTGAGACAAGCTTTAAGGGATTCGCTCCACCTTGCGGTCTCGCAGCCCTCTGTACCTGCCATTGTAGCATGTGTGAAGCCCTGGACATAAGGGGCATGATGACTTGACGTCATCCCCACCTTCCTCCGAGTTGACCCCGGCAGTCTCCCATGAGTCCCCGCCACTACGCGCTGGCAACATGGAACGAGGGTTGCGCTCGTTGCGGGACTTAACCCAACATCTCACGACACGAGCTGACGACAGCCATGCACCACCTGCACACCAACCACAAGGGAACAGCCATCTCTGACTGCGTCTGGTGCATGTCAAACCCAGGTAAGGTTCTTCGCGTTGCATCGAATTAATCCACATGCTCCGCCGCTTGTGCGGGCCCCCGTCAATTCCTTTGAGTTTTAGCCTTGCGGCCGTACTCCCCAGGCGGGGCACTTAATGCGTTAGCTGCGGCACAGAGACCGTGGAATGGCCCCCACACCTAGTGCCCACCGTTTACGGCGTGGACTACCAGGGTATCTAATCCTGTTCGCTCCCCACGCTTTCGCTCCTCAGCGTCAGTATCGGCCCAGAGACCCGCCTTCGCCACCGGTGTTCCTCCTGATATCTGCGCATTTCACCGCTACACCAGGAATTCCAGTCTCCCCTGCCGAACTCCAGTGATGCCCGTATCGACCGCACGCCCACAGTTAAGCTGCAGGTTTTCACGGCCGACGTGACACACCGCCTACGAGCTCTTTACGCCCAATAATTCCGGACAACGCTCGCACCCTACGTGTTACCGCGGCTGCTGGCACGTAGTTGGCCGGTGCTTCTTCCACCCCTACCGTCACCCCCAAAGAGGCTTCGTCGAGGTCGAAAGAGGTTTACAACCCGAAGGCCGTCATCCCCCACGCGGCGTCGCTGCGTCAGGCTTCCGCCCATTGCGCAATATTCCCCACTGCTGCCTCCCGTAGGAGTCTGGGCCGTGTCTCAGTCCCAGTGTGGCCGGACGCCCTCTCAGGCCGGCTACCCGTCGAAGCCTTGGTAGGCCATCACCCCACCAACAAGCTGATAGGCCGCGGGCCCATCCCCCACCACAAAAGCTTTCCACCCACAACCATGCAGTCATGAGTCATATCCGGTATTAGACCCAATTTCTCAGGCTTATCCCAGAGTAGGGGGCAGGTCACCCACGTGTTACTCACCCGTTCGCCACTCGTGTACCCCGAAGGGCCTTACCGTTCGACTTGCATGTGTTAAGCACGCCGCCAGCGTTCGTCCTGAGCCAGGATCAAACTCTCCAACAAAACCCTGACAAACAAAACAACAAAAAACTGGCACAAAACAAAAAATGCCAAAAAAACAAGCTCGACACACTGTTGAGTTCTCAAAAGACACCCGCACACCATCCACCGCTGCTAAGCGACTTCCGGAGCGGAGGTCCCACCATACCCTTGCGGGTCTGGCGGATGGTCAGTTGGCCTGTTGACCGGGCCCTCAGAGGGGGCGTCGTTCTGTCCGGCTCTCGCTGACCTGAAGAACAGTACGCCTCGCCTCTCAGCACCGTCAAACCGGCCCCCCACCTGCCGCGTGACCAGCGCGAACCCGTCCCCGGCTACGGTCGAGGCGTGAGCACCGCACTGCGCCTGGACGGCGCCTCCGGCACAGGCCTTGCCACCTTCGCCGCGGACGGCACGGTGCTCGACACCTGGTACCCCGCCCCCGCGCTCGGGCCCGACGCCGACGACACCGCCCCGGACCTCGGCCCGCTCGTCGGTTCCGACGCGGCGCGCGGCGTGACGACCGCGATCGTGCGCACCACCGTGGCGTCGCTCGCCGATCCCCCCGCCGACGCCCACGACGTCTACCTCCGGCTGCACCTGCTCTCGCACCGGCTGATCGCGCCGCGCGAGGCCAATATGGAGGGCATCTTCGGGCTCCTCGCCAACGTCGTCTGGACCGACCGCGGTCCGTGCGCGGTGGCGGGCTTCGAGCAGGTGCGGATCCGGCTGCGCACCCTCGGACCGGTGACCGTCTACGGCGTGGACAAGTTCCCCCGGATGGTCGACTACGTGGTGCCCACCGGTGTCCGGATCGCCGACGCCGACCGCGTCCGGCTCGGCGCCCACCTCGCCGAAGGCACCACCGTCATGCACGAGGGCTTCGTCAACTACAACGCGGGAACGCTCGGGTCCTCGATGGTCGAGGGCCGGATCTCGGCGGGCGTCATCGTCGGCGACGGCTCGGACGTCGGCGGCGGCGCCTCGATCATGGGCACGCTGTCGGGTGGCGGCAAGGAGGTCATCTCGATCGGCCGCCGCTGCCTGCTGGGGGCGAACTCCGGGATCGGCATCCCCCTCGGCGACGACTGCGTCGTGGAGGCGGGTCTCTACCTGACGTCCGGCACGAAGGTCACCGGGCCGGACGGCAGCGTCACGTCCGCCCGGTCGCTCGCGGGACAGGACGGGATGTTGTTCCGCCGCAACTCCGTGACGGGTGCGGTGCGAGGTCCTCCCCCGCACGGGCAACGGCGTCGCGCTGAACGCGGCGCTGCACGCGAACTGACGCGCGGAGGTGGTCAGCGGTCGCCGATCGCGAGGATCGCGGCACCCTGCACCAGGCCCGCGAGCAACAGCAGCGCGATCGCCGCGGTGAAGCCGCCGGTCATGTCGATCAGCACGCCCATCAGCAGCGGGCCGAGCCCGGCGGTCGTGTAGCCCACGCCGAGGGCCAGGCCGCTGGTCGCCGCGCTCGCCGCGCCGTTGGGGGTGCGCCACGCGATGGCGGTCAGCCCCATCGGGAACCCGGCGCCCACCCCGATGCCCATCAGCACCGCCCACACCCACGGCCCGATCACCGGCGGCAGGGGCAGCAGCAGCGCGCCGAGGGTGCCCGCAATGCCGCACAGCAACGTGAGCCCCGTCCAGAAGCTCCACCGCCTGCGCCGCTCGGCCAGCATCGGCACGAGGAGCGCCGCGGGAATCTGCGCCACGCTCCAGACGGCCAGCAGCAACCCGGCGCGGGCGGGTGGGAAGCCCAGGCCCTGGTAGTAGGGCGCGAGCCAGGTCAGCCAGCCGTAGAACATCAATGACGTGCCCGCCTGATAACAGGCCACGATCCGGGCGAAGGGATGGCTCCACGGGAGAGGGGTGCGGACCGGCTCGGCCACCGCCGGAACCCGACGGGCGATGGGCACCCACACCGCCGTCGCGAGGATCGCAGGCACCGCCCAGATGGCGAGCGAGAGCGACCAACCGCCCAGCCCCGCGGCCAGCGGAACGGCGACCGCGCTCGCGATCGTCGCGCCCACCATCATCGCCACGACGTAGCCGCCGGTCGCCGCGCCGGTCCGTTCGACCAGGTGCTCCTTCACCACCCCGGTGATCAGGACGCCCGCCAGGCCGATGCCCAGCCCGATGACGAGGCTGCCGCCGATCAGCGGGACGAGCGCGGGAACGCCCCTGACCAGGCTGCCCGCGGCGACCAGCCCGACCGCCAGGCCCAGCGCCCGCTCCCGGCCGAACCGCACCCCGATTGCGGGCCCCGCGAACGAACCGACCGCCATCATCAGCACGGCACCGGCCTGCACGAGCCCGGCGACACCCGCCGACACCCGCAGCTGGTCCCGCACCGTCTCCAGCAGCGGCGGATAGCCCGCCAGCGCGGCACGCAGGTTGACAGCGATCGCGAGGACGCCCGAGCAGCACGACCGCAGGTCGCACCCCCGTCCGCGCCGCCTCCCGCTTCATGACATCACCGCGCTGTAGGCCACGACCCCGCACCGCACATGGCGCATGCGGGGTGCGCAGTCGGGCCGGTGCGCCGTTGGGGTGGCCACCGCACCGCCGCCCCACTCCACGTTCCGCGGCCGCATCCGACCCGGGGCCGGGGAGGTCACGACGGGGCGAGGCGCCGGGCTGCCGTCTCGATCCGCTCGTCGGATGCGGTCAGGGCGACGCGGACGTGCCGCTCGCCCGCCGGACCGTAGAACTCCCCCGGTGCCACCAGCACACCTTCTGTCGCGAAGCGGCGCACCGTCAACCGGCCCGGCTCCCCGGCGGTGGCCCAGAGGTAGAGCCCGGCCGCCGAGTGCTCGACGGTCAGGCCCGCCTTCTCCAACGCGGGGCGCAGGATGGCCCGGCGCCGCTCGTACACGGCGGCCTGCGCCACGACGTGCGCGTCGTCCGACGCGGCCGCGGTCATCGCCGCCTGCACCGGGAACGAGACGATCATGCCCGCGTGCTTGCGCACCTCGAGCAGGCTCGCGACCAGCGCCGGATCGCCCGCGACGAACCCGGCGCGGTAGCCCGCGAGGTTCGAGGACTTCGACATCGAGTGCACGGCGAGCAGTCCCTCGTGGGAGCCGCCGCAGATGTCCGGGTGCAGGACGGAGACGGCGCCGGTGTCCCCCGCGAGCGACAGGTAGCACTCGTCGGACGCGACGACCGCCCCCCGGTCCCGCGCCCACGCGACGACCTTGCGCAGGTGATCGGGCGGCAGCACCCGTCCGGTCGGGTTCGACGGGGAGTTGAGCCACACCAGCCCCACCGGGCGGGGCCCGAGCGCGATGGTCGAGTCGGAGCGGACGAACGACGCCCGCGCCAGCAACGCCCCCACCTCGTACGTCGGGTAGGCGAGCTCGGGGATCACGACCGTGTCGTCCGCGCCGAGGCCCAGCAGCGTGGGCAGCCAGGCCACGAGCTCCTTGGAGCCGATCGTCGGCAGGACAGCGGCCGGGTCGACCGGCACGCCGAAACGGCGGTCGAGCGCACCCGCGATGGCCGTGCGCAGCGCGGGCGTCCCGTGCGTCGTCGGGTAGCCCGGCTCAGCGGCGGCGGGTCCCGCGAGCGCCGCGCGGATCACGTCCGGCACGGGATCGACGGGCGTACCCACCGAGAGGTCGACGATCCCGTCGACGTGGGCCGCCGCCAGCGCCTTGTCGGCGGCGAGCGAGTCCCAGGGAAAGTCGGGGAGCGCCGCGGCCCTCACTCGTCGTGCTGCTGGGGCGGCAGGCTCAGCGCGGGCTCGACGTCCCGGTCGACCTTGCCGACCTTGGAGGCGCCGCCCGGCGAACCCAGCTCGTCGAAGAAATCGACGTTGGCCTTGGTGTAGGCGGCCCACTGCTCGGGCACGTCGTCCTCGTAGTAGATCGCCTCGACGGGGCAGACCGGCTCACAGGCGCCGCAGTCGACGCACTCGTCGGGGTGGATGTAGAGCATCCGGGCACCTTCGTAGATGCAGTCCACCGGGCACTCTTCGATGCACGCCTTGTCGAGCAGGTCGACGCAGGGCTCGGCGATCACGTAGGTCACGGGTGGGCCATCCTCCACAGGCGCTGACAGAGACGTCGCACAGTATGTATCGCGAGGTGATCCATGGGGGAGTCGGGGCAGTGTGACAACGGGAACTCCGCGGAGGTCGAGGAGCTGATCGGACGGCGTGTTGTGGTGCGCCACCGGGTCGGGGCGAAGCTGTCCGACGCGATCGGCGAGCTGGCCGTCGACGGCGCCGATCTCGTCGTGCAGACCCGGCGCGGGCCGGTGCGGGTGCGGCGCACGGCCGTCACCGCGATGCGCGCGGTGCCGCCTGCCGTGCCGCGGCGGGCGTCGCTGTCGGCGATCGCACGGCTGGAGGGCCTGTGCGCCGACGCGTGGCCCGCGCTCGTCGAGGAGCGGCTCGGCGCCTGGCGGCTCCGCGCCGCGGACGGCTACACCGGCCGGGCCAACGCCGCGCTCGCGATCGGCAGCCCGGAGGTGCCCGTCGACGCCGCCCTGGACGTCGTGCGCGCGTTCGCCGGTCGGAACGGCGTGCAACCGCGGGTCCAGGTGCCGATCGGCTCGCCCTGGGACCGGGCGGTCGCGGCGCAGGGCTGGGTGCTCGACGCGGGGCACGCGGCGGGGGCCGTGGTGTCCGTGCAAGTGGCGGACCTGAGCCTGCTCGCCGCCGTCGGCGGGCGCGGGGACGCACGGCGCGGGCCGAGTGGGCGCGCGGAGCGACGTGGCCCGACGGCGCCGCTCCGCCCAGGGAGGCGGCAGGGCGGCCAGAGCCTGGCGACGCGTGGTGGCGCCTGGTGCTCGGTGGGCCGCCGACCCCGGCGCAGCGCCACGTGCTGAAGGGTCCGGGGGGGACGGGCTTCCTGGTGGTGCGCGACAACGCGGGCGCGGCCGTCGGGGCGGGCCGCGCGGTCGTCGTCGACGACCACCTGCACCTGTCCGTGCTCACCGTCGCTCCCCCGCTGCGCCGCCATGGATACGGCTCGCGGCTGCTCGCGGCCGCCGCCGTGTGGGGCCGCGAGCGTGGTGCCCGCTGGGGGGTTCTGCAGGTGGCGGTGCACAACACGGCAGCGCTCGCGCTCTACGCCCGGACCGGCTGGACCGAGCACCACCGCTACCGCTACCTGATCCCCGCTCAGTGACCCAGGCGGCGCAGCGCCCAGAGCGCCGCCCCGACCCCGGCGACGAACAGCAGGGCCGACTGCCACGTGCCCGGCAGCAGCACGTCGCCGCCGGGTCCAGCCAGGCCGAGCACCCCCACCGTGGCGAACCAGGCGAAGGCGGGCACCGCCGCGAACCGCCGGTCGACCTCCCCCGCGCGCAGCACCAGCCACGGCAGCACCGCGATCGTCAGCAGCACCCCCAGCGGAGCCGGCACGCCGCCGAGGTAGAGCGGGGTGAACGCCAGCCCGACGCCGCCCACGAGGATGCCGTCGAGGACGAGCAGGGTGAGCACCGCCGCCCCACTGCCGCGCGCCTCATCCATCGTCGTCCCCCAGAAGCCCTGAGCTGGGGCGCCCGTCCGCCGCGACGTACTCCTCGACGTCGAGGATCGGCTGGGCGACGAGGTTGCTCATCGCGAACGTCTGCTCGTCCGGCGCGACGAGCACCTGGGTGGCGTGCGCCCGCATCGCCGCGATCCGCTGCGCCCGCTGCCCGCGGACGTCCAGCCGGGTGGTGACCGCCGCCTCGGGGACGGCAGGCAGGTCGTCGGGATCCGGCATCCGGAACGGCGTCTCGCGGACGGCCGCGAGCCCGGCGTCGAGGCTGTCGCGGCCGATCACGGCGAAGAGCAGCCGAGCGGGCACCCGCGCCACCGCCGCGACCGTGATCTCGTGCGCGCGCACGTGGTCGGGATGCCCGTACGTGCCGTCGGCCGCGTAGGTGACGACGACCTCGGGCCGCACCTCCTCGAGCAGCGCGACCAGCGCCTCGACCTCCTTGTCGAACGCGTCGGGCGCGGCGAACGCACGGGGGTGCAGCACCGGGAGCGGCGCGGCGCGGACGCCGTGCCCGGCCAGCGCCATCCCCGAGTCGCGCCAGCGGCCCGCGCCGCCGAGGAACCGGTGGTCGGTGACGCCGAGCGCGGCGCAGGCCTCGGCGAGCTCGGCGATCCGGTAGCCGCCGAGCTGGTCGGACTCCCCCGGCGCCAGCAGTGCGAGCTCGGGCGGGATGACCTCGCCTTCCTCGCCGAGCGTGCACGTCACGAGGGTCACCGAGGTATCCGGACCGGCGGCGTAGCGCGCCATCGCGCCGCCGGTGAACAGCGTCTCGTCGTCCGGGTGGGCGTGGACGAACAGCAGCCTTCTGGTCAGTTGAGCCGCACTCTCGGGTCGAGAACCGCGTAGCCGATGTCGACGACGATGTTCGCGACGACGACGGCCACCGTGCCGAGCAACACGATACCGATGATCACCGGCTGGTCCTGTTGGTCGATCGCCACGACCGCGGTGCGGCCGATGCCGTCGATGGAGAACACCGTCTCGGTGACGATGACGCCGCCCAGGAGCGTGGCCACGTCGATGCCGAACTGGGTGACCACCGGCGTGAGCGCGCTGCGCAACCCGTGGCGCAGCACCACCCGCCGCTCCGAGATGCCCTTGGACCGCGCGGTGCGGATGTAGTCCTCGCTCAGCACCTCCAGCATGGACGTGCGGGTCAGCCGTGTGTAGGCCGCCGCCGAGACCAGCGCGACGGTGATCCAGGGCAGGATCATGTGTTGCAGCCAGCCGCCGGGGCTCGCCGACAGGTCGGTGTAGCCGCCTGCCGGGAAGATCCGGATCCCGACGAGCGTGAGCTGGAAGTACAGGTAGTAGAGCAGCAGCAGACCCAGCAGGAACGTCGGCATCGAGTAGAAGAACAGCGCCATCGCCGTCAGGCTGCGGTCGGTGAACGAGCGCGGGCGCACGGCCGAGATCACGCCGTTGGACACGCCGAGCAGCATCCAGATGATCGCCGCGCCGACCGCGATCGAAATCGTCTTCGGCAGCGCCTCCCCGATGATCGACGTGACCGGGATCTGCTTGTAGTAGTCGTAGCCGAGGTCACCGCGCAGGGCGTTGCCGATGAAGCTCAGGTACTGCTCCCACAGCGGCCGGTCCAGGCCGAGGCGCTGGTTGATCAGCGCGATGGTCGCCGGGGTGGCCTGGCGGCCGCCGAGGGTCTGCGCGACGTTGCTGGGCGCGACGAAGAACATGCCGAACAGCACGAGCGTGATCAGCCAGATGACGAGCAGGCCCTGCAGGACGCGCCGGACCAGGAAACGGATCATCGCCGCCTCACTCCTGCGGCTCGGTCGTCGACTCGGCTGTTGTCGATTCCGCCGCGAACAGCCGGTCGGTGCGCGGGTCGAACGCGTCCCGCACGCCGTCGCCGAACAGGTTGAACGCCAACGTCGTGATCAGCAGCGCGAGACCGGGGAAGAGCAGATACCACCAGGCGAAGCGGTAGTAGCCGAGCGAGCCGTCGAGCATGCCGCCCCAGGTCGCGGTCGGGGCGGGCACGCCGAGCCCGAGGAACGACAGGGTCGACTCGGCCACGATCGACGACGGGATCAGCAGCGTCGTGTAGACGATCACGGGCGCGAGCACGTTCGGCAGCACGTCGACGAACATGATCCGCCAGTCGCTCGCGCCCAGCGAGCGCGCCGCCTCCACGTACTCGCGCTCGCGGATGGACAACACCTGACCGCGCACGATGCGGGCGATCGAGGACCAGGCGAAGAACGCGATGACGATGATCGTCACGGTGAGCGTCGGCCCGGAGATCGACACGATCGCGATGCCCGCCAACAGGAAAGGGATCGAGAGCACGACGTCGATCAGCCGCGCGAGGATCGTGTCGACGATGCCGCCGAGGTAGCCCGCCACCACCCCGATGACCACGCCGACCATCACCGCCAGCAGCGTCGAGACCACGCCGACCAACAACGAGATCCGGCTGCCGTAGACGATGCGGACGAGCAGGTCGCGGCCCAGGTCGTCGGTGCCGAGCAGGAACGTGCGCGTGGGCCCCTTCGGGAGGCCCTGCGGGGTGAGCCCGATGTCGCGGAACTGCTCGTTGGGCCCGTGGCCGACCGCTGCCGCGATGAGTGGCGCTCCGAGGGCGATCAGCAGGATGAGCACGATCACCACGAGCGAGACCATCGCGGCGCGGTCGCGGCGCAGGCGCTCCCAGGCCAGCTGCAGCGGGCTGCGGCCCTGGATGCGGGACTCGCCCTGCAGGTCGGTGGCGTCCGGGACGACGGGTCCATCGGGGTCGCGCTTGCTCAGATCGGTGGTCACGGCGCGGTCCCCTCCTCGGCGGCGGCCGGGTCGAAGGACAGGTCGGGGGCGAGGTCGTCGATCGCCGGACGCGAGAGGGTCAGCAGCTCGCCGTCGGCGAGCGGGAAGTGGCAGGCCACGCGGTGCTCCGGCCCGTCGTCGCGCCGCGGCACCAGCTCGGGATCGTCGGTGAGACAGCGCTCCTGGGCCTTGGGGCAGCGCGGGTGGAAGCGGCAGCCCGAGGGCGGGGCGGCGGGCGAGGGCAGGTCGCCGCGCAGGACGATCCGCTCCCGGCCCGCGAGCGCGTCGGGGTCGGCGGTGGGCACGGCCGAGAGCAACGCGCGGGTGTACGGGTGGCGCGTGTGCTCGTGCAAGCCCTCGACGTCCGCGATCTCGACGATCTTGCCGAGGTACATCACCGCGATGCGGTTGCTGACGTGCCGCACGACCGAGAGGTCGTGGGTGATGAAGACGTAGGTCAGGCCCAGGTGTTCCTGCAGCTCGGCGAGCAGGTTGATGATCTGGGCCTGGATCGAGACGTCCAACGCCGAGACCGGCTCGTCGCAGACGACCAGCTTGGGCTTGAGCGCCAGCGCACGGGCGATGCCGATGCGTTGGCGCTGGCCGCCGGAGAACTCGGCCGGGAAGCGGTTGTAGTGCTCGGGGTTGAGGCCGACGAGCTCCATGAGGTTCTGGACCTCGCGCTTGCGCTCGTCGCCCTCGGCGATGCCGTGGATCGCGAACGGGTCGCCGATGATCGACCCGACCCGGCGGCGCGGGTTCAGCGAGCCGTACGGGTCCTGGAACATCACCTGCATCTCGCGCCGCAGCGGCCGCAGGTCCGACCGCGAGAGCGTGCTGATGTCGGTGCCGTCGAACGTGACGCTGCCCGAGGTGAGGTCGTGCAGCCGGGTCATGCAGCGGGCGAGGGTGGACTTGCCGCAGCCGGTCTCCCCCACCAGCCCGAGCGTCTCGCCGCGCTCGACCTCGAGGGTCACCCCGTCGACCGCACGCAGCGACGGCGGCGGCCCCCCGAACAGCTTCCGCCGCCCGACCGGGAAGTACTTCCGCACGTCGACGACCTCGAGCAGAGCAGTCATCGTGCGCTCTCCATCTGCCGTTCCGCGCGGTCGGCGGGCAGCCAGCACGCCGACTCGTGGTCGCCCGCGGTGCCGATCGCGAGGAACGGGGGCTTCTCCCCGCACTTGTCGAACGCGTAGGCGCACCGCGGCTGGAAGGGACACCCCGGCGGCGGGGTGATCAAGCTCGGCGGGGTGCCGCCGATCGGCGTGAGCTTGCCGCCCCGCCCGGTCGTCGGCAGCGAGCGCAGCAGACCCTCGGTGTAGGGGTGGTGGTTGCGGTAGAAGAGCTCGCGCCGCGGCGCCCGCTCCATCACCTGGCCGCCGTACATGACGACGACGTCGTCGGCCATGTCGGCGACCACCCCGAGGTCGTGGGTGATCAGGATGATCGCGGTGCCGAACTCCTGCTGGATGCCGCGCATGACGTCGAGAACCTGGGCCTGCACCGTCACGTCCAGCGCGGTGGTCGGCTCGTCGGCCACCAGCACCGCGGGCCGCAGGGCCATCGCCATCGCGATCATGACGCGCTGGCGCATGCCGCCGGAGAACTCGTGCGGGTAGCTGTCGATCCGCGTGCGCGGGCTCGGGATGCCGACCGCGTCGAGCAGCTCGACCGCCCGCTCGCGCGCCGCGGACTTCGACATCCCGTGCTCGTGCTCCCGGATCATCTCGACGATCTGCCACCCGACCTTGTAGTACGGGTGCAGGCTCGAGAGCGGGTCCTGGAAGATCATGCCGATCTTCGCGCCGCGGATCCTGCGCAACGCCTCGGGACTGGCGCCGAGCAGGTCCTCACCGTCGAGGGTGGCCCGACCGGAGACGCGGGCGCCGCGGGTCAGGCCGACGATCGTCTGGGTCGCCACGGACTTGCCCGATCCCGACTCCCCGACGATGCCCAGCGTGCGTCCCCGCTCCACGGAGAACGACACGCCGCGCACCGCGCGCACGGTGCCGTCCGGGGTGGGGAACGACACGTGCAGGTCGTCGACGTCGAGCAGCGGTGACCCGACAGCATGGCCGCCAGGGTGCCTGCCCATCAGAGGAGCTCAGCCGCCGTTCTTGGCCGGGTCGAGCCACACGTTGGCCGGGTCGAAGGACTGGAGTCCGTCCTGGTAGACCGCGTTGTGCACCTGGGCGGCGTGGTAGGTCGCCCACTTCAGGTTCGAGACCGGGTAGAACACGGCGTCGTCCATGACCTGCTTGTCGGCCTTGGCCCACGCGTCGGTGGCGGTCTGCTCGTCGGTCGCCGAGACGGCCTGCTTGATCAGCTCGTTGGTGGTCGGGTTGTCGTAGAAGCCGTAGTTGCTGCCGACCGGCGGGAACGAGGGCTGCCCCGACAGGAGCGGGCCGAAGTAGGACAACGCCGCGTTGCCGCTCCAGTCCGCACCCCAGCTCAGGCTCGCGATGTCCCACACACCGCGCTGGGCGACGTCGGGCACCTGCAGGTACTTCGTGTAGAAGTCGGCGTTCGGCGAGGGCACGCCCTGCACCGTGATGCCCGCCTTCGTGAGGTCCTGCTGCACGGTGGCGAACGCCTTGCTGCTGCCCTCAGAGGCGTTGCGGTAAAGGAACTTCAGCGTCAACCCGTTGGGGAAGCCCGCGTCGGCCAGCATCTGCTTGGCCTTGTTCGGGTCGTACGGGTACGGGTCGTTGTCCTGGGAGCCGAGGATGCTCGGCGGGAGGACGTGGGTGAGCGGCGGCGCGACGTCCGGGCCGCCCAGGACCTGGATGATGTTGTTGCGGTTGATCGCGTAGGCCAGTGCCTGCCGCACCTTCACGTTGGACAGGGCCTTGTTGTTGTTCGGTGAGCGCGTGTTGAAAACGAGGTAGGGCGACGAGGAGTTGGTCGCCGCGAGCGCGAGGTTGGGGTCGTCGGAGGCCAGCAGCCCGGGGATCTGCGACGGCGGCGTGCCGATGTCGAACATCATGTCGGCGTTCGGCGTGCCGGTCTGCAGCTGCTGCTGGATCGACTCCTGGCTCTGCGTCTCGTCGATGACGACCTTGTCGACGAAGGCGCCGCGGAGCGAGTCGGTCGCCTGGTTCCACGACGGGTTGCGCGAGAGCTCGATCCGCTTGGTCGGATCGTAGGTGTCGACCTTGTAGGGCCCGTCGACGACCAGGTGCTGGCCGAGGTCGGTGCTGCCGGGCACGTGGTCGAGCCATTCGACGGGGACCGGGGAGAGCGACGGGAGGGCGAGCATGTCCACGAAGTAGGTGGCGGGCTGGTTCAGCGTGAAGACGACCGTGTGGTCGTCCTTCGCGGTGACCCCGGACAACGGCGTGTCCTGGATGTACTTCTTGATGGCGGCCGCGTCCTGGCCGACCTTGGAGAAGCCGTCACAGAACTGGACGTAGCCCGCGATCAGGTTCTGGTAGTCCGGGAGGCCGCCGAAGGGCTGCGCCGGGTTGCAGGAGCGCTTGACGCCGACGACCTCGTCGGCCGCGGTCACCTGGCGGGGCGGGGTGGAGTTCCACTGCGCGCCCTGCTTGATGGTGATCGTGTAGGTCTTGCCGTCGGCGCTGATGCCGCCGTTCTGCGCCGTGGGGATCTGTTCGGCGAGGTCGGGCTGCGCGCTGGCCTTGGTCGCGGGGTCGGCCGGGTTGGCGAACAGCTGGCGGTGGATGAGGCGGGCGACGGTGTAGCCGGTGGAGTAGTAGGTGACGTTGGGGTCGAGGTAGTCGACGTCGCTCGTGCCGAGGATGTTGAGGGTGCCACCCTTGACGGCGCCGTCGGCGGTGCCGTTGCGGGCCAGCTGCTCGCTGCCCGCTCCGCCTGCGCCGCCCGCCCCGCCGCCGCTCGTGTCGGCGGTGCCGCAGGCCGCGATCACCAGCGCCGCGGAAGTAGCCATCGCGATCAGCGACGCCCTCGTTCTCCTCATCGACTCCCCGTCCTCTCCTCGATGGACCGTCCCGGCCGGACGCTCCCGTCACGCCACGGCGACGCCCGCGTCCACGTCGAAGAACGGCTCGTCGGCTCTGGGCACCGTAGGAACCCGGTGTCCGGTCAGCACATCCGGACCGCCGATCGTGACCAAAGGGTGACCGTCAGCGTCGAGGATGGGTCAGTGCGCGACGGGGCGCCACCGGGAGGCGCCCGTGAGCGGGCCGCCGACCAGCGAACCGGGTCCGATCGACGTCGCCGCGTCCGCCGCCACGGTGCTCGCGACCAGCGTGACGGGTTGGAACAGCGGCAGCACCGGCATCTGCTCCCACAAGATCCGCTCGACGACGGCGGCCGTGTCCGCGCGGGGCGAGGCCGACATCAGCTCCTCGAACAGCGGCTGCATGGCCGGGGCGCAGAAGCCGGTCGGCTGGCGCGGCGGGTTCGGGACGAGCGCCGTCGGGGCGGGGCAGCCGTAGGCGCTCGCCAGGGACGTGCCGAGGTCGCCGCCGACCGCGCGGGGCGCCACGATGAGGTCGGCCGCCACGCTCGCCGCCGCGGTGGCGGTGGACGTCGGCGCCGGGGTGGCCGTGGGCGTCACGGTGGCCGAGGCCCGCACCGTCGGCGGGGTGGGCGGCACCGTCGGCTGCGCGAACAGGTCGGTCGCGGCCGGGGCGATGACGGACGCGTCCACGCCCGCCGCCGTCAGCTGGGCGGCCACGGCCTCGGCGACGCGCAGGTCTTCGGGGCGTTCGGCGGCGGCGGCGATCACGAGGCGCGCGAGCCGCCCGTCGGGGGTGTCCCAGCGCCCCGTGACGACGTCGCGCTTCCAGCCCGCCGTCGTGAGCAGCTGGGCGGCCCCCGCCGGGTCCGGGGCGACCGTCGGCGGGGCGGTCGCCGCGTAGCCGGGCTCGGAGGGGGCGAGGCCGAGGGCGTTGGCGGGGAGCGCCTCGGGGGCGACGGCGGCCCGCAGCGCGTCCCGGTTGATCAGCTCGCCGAGGGCTTCGCGCACGTGAACGTCACGCAGTGGGCCGGTGTCGGTGCGCATCGCCAGCTGGGTGACGCTCGACTGCGGTGCCTGCTGGACGTGCGGGGGCGGGTCGAGAGCGGTGAGCGCGGACCGGATGGTCTGGGTGGACTCGGTCAGCGCCACGTCGACGTCACCGCTGGACAGGCTCGACGCGACGCTGCCCGCGGCGACGCGGCGCAGCACGAGCTGGTCGAGCACGGTCGGGATGTCCCAGTAGGCGTCGTTGCGGGCCAGCACGATCTCGCCGCGGGCGCGGTCCATCGTCGCGACCTTGAACGGGCCGCCCGAGGTGGGGAGGCCGCCCGTGGTGGCGCCGATCCACGACCCCGGCGCGTCCTTGAGCAGGTGCGCGGGCAGGAGGCCGGAGAACAGCTGCTGCCACGCCGGGTAGGCCTGGGAGAACACGACGTCGACGGCCTTGCCGCCCGCGCGGGAGCGCACATCGGTGATCAGCTGGTACCCGGCGGCGTCGGCCACACCGGGCTGGCTGCGCATCTGCTCCCAGAGGTAGACGAAGTCCTCCGCCGCGATCGGCGCGTTGTCCGACCACGACGCCTCGAGGTTGAGCTCGTAGCTCACCGTGAAGGGCGCGCTGTCGACGACCTTGGCGCTGGTGACGATCGTCGGATCCATCTGGAGGGTGCCGTCGGCGGCGACCCGGAACGGCGAGGGCAGAACGAGCGTCGACAGCGCGGTGGTGACCGGGGAGCGGTCGGCCACCAGGTGCGGGTTGAACCCGGGCGGGATGTCGCCGATGCCGACGACGAGGCTGGTCGGCTCCGCTTTCGGCGTGGGCGTCGGGGTGGTGGGGGCCGGGCCCGCGACGGGCTCGTTGGAGCACGCCGTCGCGAGAAGCGCGAGGAGCGCTACGAGCAGCATCCGCGCGCGCGTCACCCAGGCCTCCCTTCGGCTGTGCGCGGGCAGCGCACCGCCGCGCCAGGTCGGTCCGACCGCTCGGTCGGGCGGACATCCTCCCACCGGCGGGTGAAACGCCGAGGGCCGCCTCAGCCTGCCGCAGTGCGGGCGCGCGAGCGCAGGCGGGCCCTCCTGTGGCGAGTCGAGCTCGACCTTGCGGATGCGCACCGACTCCGGCGTGACCTCGACGCACTCGTCGTTGGCGCAGAACTCCAGGCTCTGCTCCAGCGTCAAGAGCGTCGGCGGCGTGAGCTTGATCAGTTCGTCCGCGGTGGAGCTGCGCATGTTCGTGAGCTTCTTCTCGCGGACGATGTTGACCTCGAGGTCCTCGGCGCGGGTGTACTCGCCGATGACCATCCCGGCGTAGACGAGCGTGCCGGGCCCGACGAACAGCTCACCGCGGTCGGCGAGCTGGTCGACGGCGTACCCGGTGACCGGGCCCGTGCGGTCCGCGATCAGCGAGCCGCGCAGCCGGGCGCGGATGTCGCCGACCCAGGGGCCGTAGCCGTCGAAGACGTGGCTGACGATGCCCGCGCCGCGCGTGATCGTCAGGAACTCGGTGCGGAAGCCGATGAGGCCGCGGGAGGGCACGCGGTAGTCCATGCGCACGCGGGTGTCGCCGTGCACGATGTTGACCAGCTCGCCCTTGCGGCCCGCGAGCAGCTGGCTGACCGCGCCGAGGCTCTCGGTGGGGACGTCGGCGGAGAGCTGCTCGAACGGCTCGTGCAGCTTGCCGTCGACCATCTTGGTGACGACCTCGGGCTTGCCGACGGTCATCTCGAAGCCCTCGCGGCGCATCGTCTCCACCAGGATGGCCAGCGCCAGCTCGCCGCGGCCCTGCACCTCCCAGGCGTCGGGGCGCTCGGTGGGCAGCACGCGCAGCGACACGTTGCCGACGAGCTCGCTGTCGAGGCGGCCCTTGACCTGCCGCGCGGTGAGCTTGTTGCCCGGGTGCGGGTCGCGGCCGACGAGCGGCGAGGTGTTGATGCCGATGGTCAGCGAGATCGCGGGCTCGTCGACGTGGATGCGCGGGAGCGGCACCGGGTTGTCCGGGTCGGCCAGGGTGTCGCCGATGGTCACCTCGGCGATGCCCGCGACCGCGACCAGGTCGCCCGCCACGGCTTCGTCGGTGGGCACGCGCTCGAGGGCGACGGTGCGCAGCAGCTCGGTGATCTTGACGCGGGTGACGCGGCCGTCGGCCTGGCACCAGCCGACCTGCTGGCCGCGGCGGATGCACGCCCGCACGCACGCGGCACAGCGCGATGCGGCCGAGGTAGCTCGTGGCGTCGAGGTTCGTGACGTGGGCCTGCAGCGGGGCGTTCGGGTCGTCCGCGGGCGCCGGGACGGTGCTGGCGATGACGTCGAACAGCGCCTCGAGGCCGGGCTCGTCGGGCATCTCGCCATCGGCCGGGCGGTTGCGGGAGGCGCGGCCCGCGCGGCCGCTGGCGTAGACGACGGGGAGGTCGAGCAGGTGCGCGGTGAGGGTCTCGTCGAGCTCCAGCTCGTCGGCCAGCTCCAGCAGCAGCTCGAGGCTCTCGTCGACGACCTCGGCGCAGCGGGCGTCGGGCCGGTCGGTCTTGTTGACCACGAGCACGACGGGGAGCCCGGCGATGAGGGTCTTGCGCAGCACGAAGCGGGTCTGCGGGAGCGGGCCCTCGCTGGCGTCGACGAGCAGGACGACACCGTCGACCATCGAGAGGCCGCGCTCGACCTCGCCGCCGAAATCGGCGTGGCCCGGCGTGTCGACGACGTTGACCGTCATCCCCTGCCACGCGATCGCCGTGTGCTTGGCGAGGATCGTGATGCCCTTCTCACGCTCGAGATCGCCGGAGTCCATGATCCGGTCGACGACGGCGGCCCGCTCGCCGAAGGCGCCTGACGCGCGCAACATGGCGTCGACCAGAGTGGTCTTGCCATGGTCGACGTGCGCCACGATGGCGACGTTGCGCAGGCGCGGGCGGGCCCCCCGGGTTGCGAGGGACGAGTCCGCGTGCGCGGCAAGGGTGGAAGTGCTCACGTCTCAGGGTAGCCCGTCGGGGAGGTCGGACATTCCCGGTGGGTGTGACCTGGGCACGGGCAACTGAACCGATACGGCCGTTGACCGGCCGCGACGGCGTTCCCTCACCCGATGGTGGTGGCCAAACTCACGCGAACTGGTAACAGCTCGCAAGTGAGCACGCGATGACGGTGCGTATCCGCTCCCCCGTAAGGACGCACTGTGAACCAACGAATGCCGCACGCCCGACACCGCCGTGCAGACGCTTCCGAGACCCCGCTCGCCGTAGGTGGTGAGGCGACGAGGCGGGCTGCTCCCGGCCGATCGGGCCGCAGGCGGCTTCGCCTGGCCGCGATCGCGATCGTCGCCGTGGCGGCTACGGCGGCAGGCGTGTCGGTTGCGGCGGCTGCGCCCGCCTCCGCGGGGTCGGTGGGGCGGGATGTCTCGTACCCGCAATGCAGCACCGGCCTGCCCACCTCGGCGGCGTTCGCGATCGTCGGCGTGGGCGGGGGCGGGCGTTCTCCGCCAACCCGTGCCTGGCCACCCAGTACACGTGGGCCGCCGGGCGCCCGTCGACCGCGGGGGCCTACGTCAACACCGGCAACCCGGCGCCGCGCAGTGCCTACTACTGGCCGGTCTCCGGCGCCCGTGACCCCGTCCTGTGCAAGGACAGCACGTCCGTCACCGATGCCGGGTGCGCCTACGACTACGGCTGGCACGCCGCAGGCGACGCCCTGACCGTCGCGGCGAAGGCAGGTGTGCCGCGGACGATCACGTGGTGGCTCGACGTGGAGACCGTCAACAGCTGGAACGGCGACGCCCGTGCCAACACCGCCGACCTGCAGGGCATGCTCGACCGCCTCCGCAGCTCCGGAGTGGCCGAGGTCGGGATCTACTCCGCGGCGCGCCAGTGGACGACGATCACCGGCGGGTACAGCCGCAGCACCGCGAACGGCTACCGCACCGCCTGGCGCTCGGCCTTCACTCCCCGCTACACGTTGGAGACCGCGCCGCTGTGGATCGCGACCGGCGCCGATCGCGCCGCCGCCACATCTGCCTGCGGCACGAGCTTCACCGGCGGCCCCACCCGCTTGGCGCAGTACGCCGACGGGAGCGGGTTCGACGCCGACCTGGTCTGCCGCCGCTGAGCGTTCGACCCCGACCGGGCCTGCCGACGCCGGGTGTCTGACCCCGACCGGGCCTGCCGACGTTGAACGTTCGACCCTGACCGGGCCTGCCGACGCTGACCGCTCGACCCCGACCTGGTCTGCTGCCGCGGAGCACCGGCACCTCATCGGTCGCACGTCGTCCCCAGACCACGGGTGACATGGCGCGTGATCTCGGCCAGCACGGCTCTCGGGCGCTCGGTGAGGTCCTGGCAGGTGCAGTGCAGCAGCGTCCACCCGCGCGCGGTCAACGTCTGCCAGAGCCGGGCATCGGCGTTGGTGCGCGGAGGACCCGCCGGGCCCGCCCACCCGGACACGACGATCGCGACGCGGGCGGCCGGGAAGGCCACGTCGAGCGTCTGCCCATCGATGCGGAGAGGAGTCCGTCCACCCCGATGCCCGCGAGCTGCGAAGCAGCGCATGGAGTTTGCGCCGCGCGTCGGACGCGGACCGCTCGGCCGCGGCGGCGAGCATGCGCCCCGCGGTGGCTGAGCCCGCCGCGCCGACATTGCGGCAGTACGCGGCGTGGACGGCGGCGTAGGAAACGGTGCCGCGCCGGAGCGCGTCGTCGAGGAAACGCGCGCCGGGACCGCCGAGGTCCACGGCGGTCTCGAGGACGGTCAACGCGGGCGCCGTCACCGCCAGCCCTTTGTGCACGGCCCGGTCGAGCTCGGGGCACGTCGCGGCGGCGGATGTCGACGTCGAGTCGCCGTCGCAGCCGCCGCATCCGGGGGACCGTCAGGACGACCGCGGGCGGTGGCTCGGTGGCCAGCCCCCACCACCACGCCGCCGCCCGACCCGACAAGATCGCCCCCTCGCCCGCCCAGAGCAGGGCGGCGCGGACGCGCACCTCGTCGTCGAGCCGGTGGCCCGCGGCGAGGTAGACGGAAGGATGCAGGGGCCGCCACCGGCGGGCGCGGACCCGGTGGTCGATGCTGTCGCGGGAAAGCCCCGCGCCGAGCGCCTGATCGCGGCTGATGACGCCCGCTTGCCGGGCGAGGACGGCGTCGAGAGACATGCCGGCATTGACGAGACCCACCCGCCGCCGGTTCCGTCGGCCGCCGAGAAGTTTGCAGACGCGAACGGGCGTGGTCCGCCGGTGGTCGCCGACATCAGGGAGGCCACGCGGGCCGTCACGACCGCCCGCACCGTTGACCGCCGACGTCAGCGGCCGCCTGTCGTTGGCAGCGCACCCGTTCATCGATGACCGCCCGACCGGCCGTCGCCGACGTCAGGAGCTGCCTGCCGTCAGCAGGGCCCGCAGGTCGGCGAGGACCGCGCGATCGGCGTCGACCCAGTCGATTGCGGCCAACTCCGCCGCGCTGAGCCAACGCAGGGCCGAGTGTTCGAGCGCGGTGGGTTCTGGTGAGTCGGGCGCCAGCCGGGCTGTGTGAACGCGCAGCACACCCGCATCGATGGGGAGGTCGGTGCCCAGCCTGGTGGCGGCGATGACGTGGGCGCCGAGTTCTTCGCGGCATTCCCGCACCACGGCTGCGGCCTCCGACTCGCCGGACTCCATGCGTCCTCCGGGAAGCTCCCAGCGCCCGGCCAACGCCGCCGGTCGGGTGCGCTGTGCGGCGAGGACACGGCCGTCGCGGACCAGCGCCGTCGCCACGACGATGGATTGGTTCGGAAGCGCAGCGACGCGGTCGCGCAAGGCCTGCGCGCGGGCGGCCAACGCGGCGCGGACCAAGCGGGCCGTGAGCTGGCTGACCGGTCCTCTCCAGCGGACTTCTTCGTACACCTCGACTGCTGCCCCCTCGTCCGCGATCGACACGACGTGGTTTAGGCGCAGCGGGCCTGCGGCCAGCGAAGAGGCGAGTCCGCCCAGCGAGACGGCGTGCACCCTGACGCGCAGCGACACCACCACCCCGGGCGCCAGGCGAACCGTCAAGCCGACCTCGTCGCCGGAAACGAGAAGGCGCCGTTCCGCGTGAAGACCGTGCCCGGCCCGGTTCAGCGCCGTCTTCGTCAGCTGCGTGTCCCTGAGCATGCCCGCGACCGCGCGCCGGTCGGCCTCGAGTCGGACGCGGGAGCGGAGGACCGGCACCGCACGATCGTCGCAGGCCGACGAGACGGGCCGCGGTGGTGGACTCAGCGGGGCCTGCGGACCCGGTACCCGGGCGGTCGTCGCAGGCCAACACGGCGGGCGAGCGCGTGGCTCAGCTCGCTGCGGGCCCGGACTTGGCGCCTCGCATGATCGACTCCCCGCAGCGGTGCGCACCCACCTGGCGGGCGCCAGCGGCTGACACTGCGCGGTCTTTGCAGGCCGACCCGGTGGCCGGGGTGGCGGACACGGCGGGCCCAGCAAATTCGGCACCGCGCATCGCCGCAGGCCAACGCGTGGCAGAGGGAGTCAGCCCGGGGCGGGCCAGCGGACTTCGATGCGGGCGCCGCCGGAGAGCGTTGCGCCGGCGGTGGCCGTGCCGCCCCGGCCCCGCACCAGGGCGGACACCAGGGCCAGGCCGAGGCCGGAGCCGCCGCCCGCTTCGGGCCGCAGGCGGGTGAACCGGTCGAACACCCGCTCGCGGTCGGCCTCGGGGATGCCCGGCCCGTCGTCCTCGACGACGAGCCGCACCCACCGCCCGGCGGGCAGCACCACCACCCGGACGATCGAGAAGGCGTGCCTGCGGCCGTTGGCCACGAGGTTGTCCAGCACCAGCGCGACCTCCGATGGGCTCGCCGCCACCGATGCGGGGGTCGGTGCGACGAGCTCCACCACGGGACCGTCGCCGCGGACCCGCCCCAGCGCCGCCCCGGCCGCGGCGACCAGATCGACCGGCACGGCGGCCGGGCGCTCCCCCGCGTCGGCGCGGGCGAGCACCAGGAGGTCGTCGAGCAGGACGGACAGGCGGACGGCCTCGTCGGCGATCGAGCGCAGCGTCTCGGCGGCCAACGCCGGGTCCGGGTGCGCGACGGCGACCTCAGCTTGCGCCCGGATGGCCGCGACCGGCGACCGCAGCTCGTGCGCGGCGTCGCCGGTGAACCGCTCCAACCGGGACACGGCCTCGTCCCGGCGGACCAGCAGCAGGTTGAGCTCCTCGGTCAGGTCACGCACCTCGTCGCGGGCCTCGGGCACCGGCAGCCGCTGACCGGGCGGGAGGGCTGCGGCCGAGGCGCGCAGCCGGTCGACCGGGCGCAACGCGGCCCTCGTGCCCAGCCAACCCGCGCAGCCGACGATCACCGCGGCTCCGAGCGCCCCGAGCACGAACGCGGCCGCCGCGCGCCCCACCAGCGTCGAGCCGCCGACGACATCGCCGGTCGCGATCACCAACCGCGTTGTGCCGTCCGGCAGCACGGCGGGCTCGGCGAGCCACCGCCGCAGGCCGCTGGCGCCCCCCGCGAGGATCGGCTGCCCGCCTGCCAGCTCACGGACCTGGGACGGGCTCAACGGCAGCACGGGGCGGTCGTCGACCGGCCGCCCGGTGGTGTCGACGATCCGGATCTCGGCCCCCGCTACCTCGGCAGGCGGCTCTCCCCGGGCGAGCTGGGTCACGGCGGCGTCCGCCTGCCGCCCCAGCTCCGCGTCGGCCGCCGCGAGCAGCGATGACGCCAGCAACCCGACGCCCAGCCGGGCGAGCACGAGCAGCACGACGGCCGCGGCTACGCCCACGACCAGCGCCATCTTCACCCGCAGCGTCCGCCGCGACCACCAGCGCCCCAGACGACCGCGACGTTCGGTCACCGGGCGTCCCGGACCGGGCGTTCACGGTGATCCGAACCCCGACAACGTCGCGCTCGACGCGACCACCGCTGCGGGCAGCGCCGCCCGGGTCACGCGGACCCGACGAGGTAGCCGTACCCCCGCACCGTTCGCAGCACGTGGCCGGCGCCGACGGCGTCGAGCTTGCGGCGCACGTATCCCACGTAGACCTCGACGACGTTGCGGGTCGCCGCCTGCTCGTCGCCCCAGACCAGCCGCAGGAGGTCGTCCTTCGACACGGCGGTGTCCGGCCGCGAGGCGAGCGCGTGCAGCAGCCCGAACTCGCGCGGCGACAGCTCGATCGCCTCGCCGTCCCAGCTCACCGAGCGGGCCACCGGATCGACGATGAGCGCGCCGAGGCGCACCCGCTGCCCCGTGCGACCCAGCGCCGCGTCCCGCCGCCGCAGCAGCGCCTTGAGCTGCGCGACGAGCACGACGAATGCGAACGGCTTGACCAGGTAGCCGTCGGCGCCGAGGTCGAGCCCGTCGGCCTGGTCGAACTCGCCGTCCTTCGCCGAGACCAGCAGCACCGGCGTGTCGACCCCCGCGGCCCGCAGCCGCTCCAGCACGCGGTAGCCCGAGAGCCCCGGGAGGATGATGTCGAGGACGATCGCGTCGAACCCGCCCGTGAGGGCCGCCTGCAGGGCGGAGTTGCCGTCGCCGACCGCCTCGACCTCCATGCCTTCGGCCGCGAGACCCCGCGCCACGGCCGTCCGGATACCCGGCTCGTCGTCGACCACCAGCACCCGCGCCACACGCGGACGCTACCGCTGTCCGATAAGAGCACTCTCAGGTCGCGTGGACGAAGCTGACGCCATGGAGATGAGACGGTCGGGTCGCGGCTTCGCGGCGGGGATCGCGGTCGCGGGCGTTGTGGGGCTGGGGCTGCTGGCCCTGCCCGGCGGCGCGGGTGCCGCCCCGCAGCTGCCGCCGGTGTCGGCGCAGGATCTCGTGGCGTCGGTGATCGCGGCCCACCCCGGACCGTTCAACGGTTCCGTCGAGCTGGACAACTCACTGGGGCTGCCCGCGCTCCCCAACCTCCCGCAGGCCGCCAACGGCACGAGCACGGCTCAGGTGTGGTCGGGCGGCGACGGCAAGGGCCGCGTCCAGATCCCGTCCTCGACCGGTGAGCGCACGCTCGTCTCCGACGGCACCACGTTCTGGTCGTGGAACTCCGCCGACAAGACCGTCACGAAGGCCACGAAGCAGGCGGGCCAGGCGCACTCCGCTCCGGCCGATCCCACGGCCGCCGCCACCGACGCGCTCGCGAAGCTCCAGCCGACGAGCGTGATCAGCGTCGACGGCACCGCCGAGGTCGCCGGACGCCCGGCCTACGACCTGGTGCTGACGCCCAAGCCGACCGAGCGCACGCTGCTGCGCGAGGTCCGCATCGCCGTCGACGCCGAGTCGCGCATTCCGCTGCAGCTGACCGTCATGGCTCAGGGCTCGACCACCCCGGCGCTGCAGGTCGGGTACAGCGATCTCACGTTCGGCGCGCAGGACGCGTCGCTGTTCACGTTCACGCCGCCGGACGGCGCCACCGTCACCGACAAGCCCGCGCAGCCCCCGTCGGCGGGGGCCAAGCCGGACAAGCCGACCGTCGTCGGCGACGGGTGGGACACGGTCGTCGTCGAGAAGCTGCCCGCCCAGCAGGGCCAGGGTCAGCGTCCGGGCGACGGGCTCGCCGGGATGGGCACGCCCATCAGCGGGTCGTGGGGCTCCGGACACCTGATCAGCACCGCCGTCGCGACGGCCATCGTCACCGACGACGGACGGATCGCGGTGGGCGCCGTCCCCGAACAGGTGCTGTCCGAGACACTCTCCAAGTGACGAGCACTACGGCCGCTCCGGCGACGGCAGGCCTGTCGGTCCCGATCGCCGCGCGGGCCCGCCGGGTGCGCAAGGTGTTCGGCACGACCGTGGCCGTCGACGGCATCGACCTCGAGGTGCCGACCGGGTCGGTGCTGGGCATGCTCGGCCCCAACGGCTCGGGCAAGACCACGCTGATCCGGATGCTGCTCGGGCTCACCCCGCCCACGTCGGGTTCGGTCGAGCTGCTGGGCCACGCGGTGCCCGCGGCAGCGCTGCCCGACGTCGGCGCGCTGGTGGAGGGACCCGGGTTCCACGCGTTCCTCTCGGGCCGGGAGAACCTGCTGCGGACCGCGGCTGCCGAACCACACCTGGCGACGCGGGCCATCCCGGAGGTCGTCGGCACCGCGCTCGACCGCGTCGGCCTCACCGCCGCGGCCGACAGGCGCTACCGCGGGTACTCGCTGGGCATGAAGCAGCGGCTCGGGCTGGCCGCCGCGTTGCTGGTGCCCCGACGGCTCGTGGTGCTGGACGAGCCGACGAACGGCCTGGACCCCGCGGGCACCCGCGACGTCCGCCGGATCATCGGCGAGCTGCACGCCGACGGCGCCACGGTGATCGTCTCGTCGCACCTGCTGGCCGAGGTCGAGGCGACCTGCACCCACGTGGCCGTGCTGCAGGCAGGCGTGCTGGTCGCGGCAGGCGAGCTGGCCTCGTTGCTGGACACCGGAGCGGGCGGCCTCGTCGTCGCCACGCCGGACGTCGAGCTCGCGCTGAGCGCGCTGCGCGGGGTCGGTGCCACCGCGTACCGGGCGGACGGGACGGCCGACGAGATCGTCGTCGCGGAAGGCCCGCCCGCTCCGGAGGTGGTGGCGCTGCTCGTACGGGCCGGGGTGGCCGTGCACGAGGCCCGCCGCAGCCGCACCAACCTCGAGGAACTGTTCGCCCGGCTGACGGAGGAGTCATGACGGTGGCGGAACCCGTTGCGCCGCAGCGGATCTCCGCGCAGCGGGCCCCGCTGGGCAGGCTCCTGCGCTCCGAGGTGCGCTGGGTGCTGCGCCGCCCCCGCACGCTGGCGATGCTCGGGCTGTTCGCGCTGATGCCGATCCTGATCGCGATCGGGGTGGTGGCGAGCGGGCGCAGCGGCGGCGGTCTGATCGGGAACGTCCTGGGCAACGGCCTGGTGCTCCCCGTCGTCACGCTGATCCTCGCGTTGGCCCTGCTACTGCCGCTCGCGGTGGGGATGGCCGCGGCCGACGCGATCGCGGGCGAAGCCGCCGCGGGCACCCTGCGGGGCCTGCTGATCGCTCCCGTCTCGCGGCTGCGCCTGGTCGGGATGAAGGCCTTCGGAGTGCTGGTCGTCGCGACGCTGGCGGTCCTCTTGATCGCGGTCGTCGGCGCGCTCGCCGGGATGGTGCTCGTCGGCGGCACCGGCCACCTCGTGACGCTCTCCGGCACCACGCTGGGGGTGGGCAGTGCGCTGGGCCGCATCGCGCTCGTCGTCGTCTGGGCGATCCTGCAGCTCGCGGCGATCGGCGCGGTCGCGCTCGCCATCTCGGCGTGGACGGAACACCCGCTGATCGTGCTCGCGGGCGTGCTGGGCATGGTGATCGTCTTCGGCGTCCTGAGCACCATCCCGGCGCTCGACTGGCTGCAGCCCTACCTGCTGACGTCCGGGTGGACGGCGGGTGTCGACGTGCTGCGCGACCCGATGCCCGCACACGGGCTCGTGCAGAGCTCACTCCGTGCGTTGTGCTACCTGGCGTTGGGCGGCGGGCTCACCGCGTTCCGCATGCTCCGCCGCGACGGCTGACCCACGATCGCGGCAGGATGGGCGGATGCCGAAACTCCTGGACGATGCCGCGATCACCGAGGCCCTGGCCGGACTCGACGGGTGGACCCGCGACGGCGACGCGATCGTGCTCACCACCGAACTGCCGAGCTTCCCCGCGGCCATCGGCGTGGTCGACCGGGTGGCCGAGCAGGCCGAGGCGATGGACCACCACCCCGACATCGACGTCCGGTGGCGCACCCTCACGTTCCGCTGCTCGACGCACTCGGAGGGTGGCATCACCGAGCTCGACACCAGGCTGGCGGCGTCGATCTCGATGGAGGTCAAGGCCGCCGGGGGTTGACCCGCAGCGACGTGAAGGCCGTCAGCAGGATCGTGGCGAGCCCGACGGCCGGAGAGGCGTCCGCCTTGCCCACCCCGGTGAAGCGCCCGCACCGGCAGGTGCCGCAGTCGTCGCCGGGCCGGAAGTGCTCGTGGGCTTCTGCGACGTGGCCGCAACGGCATTGGGTCGAGATGGTCATCGCTTGCTCCCCGAGGTAGCGCTGAACTGGTCGGACACCCCGTTCCTCGGGGTATCAGCCCAGGTCGCTACAGAATCGGGCGGCCCTTCATCACATCGAGGTACGGACTGACTACGGAGAGCGTCACAAAGCGGGTGTGAGCAGGGGTAATACCCGCCCCCATTCGACGAGCCGGGTAGCGACGTGGAAGAGTTGTCGAGCGGTCGTGATTTCGGGGTCCGTGGCAATGCACGCTCGCGGGGAACGGGTGCGACCGGGGACCGCACGGTGCGGGCCCCATCACCACCTGCAGGGAGCAGTTGCATGGCACAGGGAACCGTCAAGTGGTTCAACGGCGAGAAGGGCTACGGCTTCATCTCGGTCGACGGGGGCGGCGCTGACGTCTTCGTCCACTACTCCGAGATCAACGGGGCCGGCTTCCGCACCCTCGACGAGGGACAGCGCGTGGAGTTCGAGATCGGCCAGGGCCAGAAGGGCCCGCAGGCCCAGGGCGTCACCGTCATCTGATCGTCGTCGCCACTAGAGGAGCCCGCCCCGCAAGGGGCGGGCTCTTCTGCGTCTGACGGGTCCCGCGCCGCGTGATCGCCGGGGCCGCGCCGCTCGTTTCACTACGTCATTCGGACTGATGACTGTGCCGTTCGGCCGTAACCTCACGCTGCGATCACTCGAAGTCATCGACTGTGAACGCATTGCTCAAGTCCACGGGGGTACTCCTCGCGGCATCGCTCGCGGTGGTCGTCGCGGCGCTCCCCGCGACCGCCGCCACTGGTTCGTCGCTCTCGCCCCACAACGCGTGTGCCAACCCGGTGCTCGCCCAGAACGCCGCCGGGTGGAGCGTCAGCTCTGGGGGCAGCGGGTCCCGCGTCGCCATCAGCGACCACGCCGCCGCCCGGTTCGCCTACCGGGTCACGGCGTCCTCCACGGCAGCCACGATGACGCTGCCCGCCCCGGCCGTTGCCGCGGGCCAGAAGCTGACGTTCGCGGCGGACTCGCAGATCACCAGCGGCGGGCGGGTGACGATGGCGGTCGACTTCTACAACAGCTGGTACCTCCGCGTCGCGCACGTCGCCGGGACCGCGGTGAACGCGGGCGCGGCGAACTGGAGCCGGGCGTCGGTCTCGACCACCGTGCCCTCCGGCGCCGTCCGGGCCGTGGTGAGCCAGACTGCGACGGTGACCAGGGGAGCGCAGTGGTCGAGCACGGGCTGCGACTACGCGCCGACTGCTGCCACTCCCCCGACGTCGCCACCGACCACCACCACGGTCTCGCCGACGACCACCACGACTCCGCCCACGACGACGACCACACCGCCGCCCACGACCACCCCGTCCGGCCCGGGTGACGGCACCCAGGCGGCGACCGTGCTGGGCTGGGGAACGCCCGCCGACGGCGACGAGTTCGAGGGCGCCGCGCTGAACACCGCGAAGTGGGCGCCCTACAACAGCCCGGGCCACAACAACAAGGGTCTGCGGCGCCCGTCCCAGATCGCGGTGGCCAACGGCGTCATGACCATGACCGGCACCGCGGACGGCACGACCGGCGGCATGGAGTTCAAGCCGGGCAGGCTCTTCGGCCGCTGGGAGACCCGCATGCAGGTGCCGAAGGGCGACTCCCGCTACCACCCGGTGGTGCTCCTCTGGCCGGACAAGGAGGACTGGCCCACCGGCGGTGAGGTGGACTACGCGGAGATGACCTGCGCCTCGACGAACGCCGAGTTCTTCCTGCACTACAGCTCGTCCAACCAGCAGACGCAGGCGTCGACGAAGCTCGACATCAGCCAGTGGCACAACTACGCGGTGGAGTGGACCTCGACCGGGATCCGCGGCTACATCGACGGCGTGCTGACGTTCACCGACACCAACGCGGCGCACCTGCCGCCGCGGTCGATGCACCAGACGATGCAACTGGACTGGTTCCCAAGCGGCTCGACGCCGACCACGCCGTCGTCGATGAACGTGGCCTGGACGCGGTACTACGCGGTCTGACCGGCGTCGAACGCCCGGCGCAGCGGGTTGGGCGCGCGGCGACGCCAGGCGTCGGCGAGCAGGTCGGACAAGGTGTCGGGGTCGGCGGCGGGCAGGTGCACGGCCACGCCGCTGACCTTGGTCCCCCACAACAGCAGCGAGCACTGTCCCGGCGCTGCGGCGACGGCTTCGTCGGCGGCCTCGGGATCGAGCATCACCCGCACGGTGACCTCGTCGGGGACGGTGGCGAAGATCCGCCCGCGGACGCGGAAGGACGGCATGCCGTGGTGGTCCTGCTCCACCGCCTCGGGAAGCGCCAGCGCCATCTCCCTGGCCCGCGCCATGTCGATCATGCGATCAGCTCCTCGGGGTGGGTGACACCTCGACGTCCAGCTCGGCCAGCATCGCCGCGCCGAGCGGGACGACCTGGTCGGCGCTGATCCGCGCACCGCGCAGCGACCCGGCGCCGCGGACGGTGTCGACCGTCGAGCCGTGCAGCA
Organism: uncultured Actinomycetota bacterium; assembly: GCA_963799945.1. Taxonomy (GTDB): domain Bacteria; phylum Actinomycetota; class Actinomycetes; order Mycobacteriales; family Pseudonocardiaceae; genus Pseudonocardia. The sequence continues at coordinate 64,747 of CAWCZG010000011.1, read as the reverse complement.
GCAACCCCGACAGCTGCGCCTCCGCGAACGAGGCGTCGGAGAGGTCGCAGCCCAGGAACGCGCAGCCGGATCCCCTGAACGCGTAGAGGTCCGCACCGCGCAGGGAGGTGTTCTCGATCCACAGGTGGCGCGCGTTCGTCATGCGCAGCAAGGCGAGATCGGCCCGGCTGTCCACGACGTGGACGTCGGCCAGCTCGGCCCCGGAGAGCACGATGCCGGTGAGCCTGCAGTCGGTGAACGCGACCCGGGTGAGCGCCGCGCCTTCGAGCACCGCCCCGGAGAGGTTGCAGCCGACGAAATGGGTGTCGCGGCAGTGCAGGCCGCTCAGCCGCCGACCGGACAGATCCGCTCCCGCCCAACGGGTCTCCTGCAGCCGGACCCCCGCGACGTGCTCGGCCACCTCGACGTCCGGGCCTGCCTCAACCCCGTCCCAGACGTCCCCGGCATCCAGAACGGCGGGCGCCGGGTCGCGGCGGGGCGCGAGGTCGGGCGGGTCGGGCCGGGTCTTCGTCGCGCGGCGGGCCACGGGGTGAGCCTAGGCCGTGCTCAGCTCGTCCCCGGACCGCAGGGAGTCCCCGGCGAGGCGGAGCTCATCTCCCGCCGACATGATGGGCCGATGACCCACGGCCACGGGCATGCACATGGACACGGCGACGGCGACGACATCGACCAGGCGCGCCTTCTCAGCCAGGAGTACTGGGACGAGCGCTACGGCGGGGAGCAGATCTGGTCGGGCAACCCCAACCCGCTGCTGGTCCGGTACGTGGCCGACCTCCCGGCAGGCACCGCGCTCGACGTGGGCAGCGGCGAGGGCGCCGACGTCGTCTGGCTCGCGACGCACGGCTGGACCGTGACCGGGATGGACGTCTCCGAGGTCGCGCTCCGCCGTTCCGCGGAGCTGGTCGCGCGCAGCGCCCCGGAGCTCGCCGACCGGATCACGTGGCAGCACGCCGACGTCCTCACCTGGACGCCGGAGCCCGGGCACTTCGACCTGGTCTCCGCCCAGTTCATGCACCTGCCGGGGCCGGAGCGGGAGTCGTTGCACCGCAGGCTCGCCGCGGCCGTCCGACCCGGCGGCACCCTCCTCGTGGTCGGCCACCACCCGGCCGACATGGAGATCGAGAGCCTGCAGCGGCCGAACCTGCCCGACCGGTTCGCGACCGCCGAGCAGATGGCCGTCGTGCTGGACCCGGCGGAGTGGGACATCGAGACGGCAGCGCCCGACCGCGACGCCACGGATCCCGACGGCAACACCGTCCGGGTCCGGGATGCCGTACTGCGCGGCGTCCGGCGCTGACGCAGCGTCAGTCGCCCGGGGCGGGCTCCCAGAGCTCGATGCGGATGCCCTCGGGATCGACGATCCAGGCGAAGTCGCCGATGCCGTCCTCGCGCTGCTCGCCCAGGATCTCGACCCCGTTGGCGCGCAGCCGTTCGAGCAGCGCGGGGAGATCGGCGACGCGGAAGTTGACCATGAACTGCTGGTCGATCGGGAAGTAGTCGCTGTCCCGGTCGAAGGCGGCCAGCACCGTCGGGCCCGCGTCCTGGCGCCAGACCCCGTCGGGCGGGTCGACGACGCCCAGCACGTCCGCGTACCACTGCCGCATGGTCGACGGATTGCTTGCCCGCCAGAACATTCCACCGATGCCGTTGACGCCCACGACGCGCGACCCTATGTCACCGGTTGCGGCGCAGCCGGTGCACCCATAGGACTGTTATGTGGCTTTGAATTGGAAGCTGGTCATCGACACCGCAGACGCGCCCGTCCTCGCCGATTTCTGGGCGGCAGCGCTGGAGTACGAGGTGGAAGACCCCACCGCGCTGATCGACCAACTGCTCGCCGCGGGGCGGATCGGCGCGGAGGCGGTCGTCGAGCGCAACGGGCGCAAGACCTTTCGCGGCTACGCGGGGATCCGCCACCCCGACGACCCGTTCGACGCGCTGAGCGGCATCGGCCGCGGCCGCCGACTGCTCTTCCAGGACGTGCCCGAGGGCAAGTCCGGCAAGAACCGCCTGCACATCGACGTCCACGGTGAACCCGACGGTCTCGACAAGCTGGTGGCCCGGCTGGAGGACCTGGGCGCGAGCCGGGTCCAGGAGTTCGACCAGGGCCCGGTCGGTCACTGGTGGGTCATGCGCGATCCCGAGGGCAATGAGTTCTGCGTGGCCTAGCGGCGCAGCAGGAAGTCGACGACGCGGGCCTGCGCGGCGGCGGCCTCCGGGTGGGTGAAGAGCGCGAGGTGGCAGGTCGCCTTCGCCCGCCAGCGCGCCGGAGATGTACTGCTTGGGTTGATGGGCGGCGAGCAAACGCATCAGCCAGCGCCCGGCGCCGGTGGTGAACATCAGGCGGGTGGCGAGGTCGGTCTCCGGCAGGTGGTAGGCCTCGCTCACCGCCGCGAACGCGACCAGCGCGCCGACCCCGCCGGGGTGGCGGACGGCCAGCCGGTAGCCGGAGGGGCCGCCGCCCGACCAGGAGAAGACGCCCGCCCGCTCGATGCCCAGGTGGTCGAGCAGGGCCGCGAGCAGATCGGCCTGCTGGTCGATGGTCGTACGGTCGCCCAGCTCGGAGCCGAGGTAGCCGGGCCGGGAGAGCACGATCGCGGCGATCCCGTCACGCGGGGAGGAAGCCTGCCATCAGTTCGGCGGCGTCGATGCCCCCGGGGCTGCCGTGCAGGACGAGGACCGGCGCGCCGGTGCCGACGACCGCGTACTCGACCGGCCCCGAACTCGTCTCAGCGATCACGTCCCCGGCCTTCCGCGTGGGGGCGTCGTCCGTCGATGTGCACCAGCGCCACGGTTGCGAGGGCGATCACCGTGTTGCGGAAGGCGGGGTCCAGACCGTTCCACGCGGTGGAGCGCCACATCTGGAACCACTCGCCGCCGACGACGATGAACCCGCCGAAGAAGAGCGCGAGCATCATCAGCAGCCCCGCCGTCGCCAGCCACTGCGCCCGCTGCGGGTCGCTCCCCCGCAGCCGGGCGACCACGGCGGTGGCCAGGACCAGCCCGGCCACGGTCTCCCAGGCGATGAGGCCGACGTAGGCGGCGTTCTGCAGGCCCGGGCTGGTGATGGCCCGCCACATGACCCGCGGATCGAGCCCCGTGCCCGCGGGCGCTCCGAAGTTGGTGGTGTCCATGGCCAGCACGTGCTGCACGAACGCCTGGTTCGCCGGGAAGTCGGTGATGTTGCCGAACGCGACGAGCAGCAGGTAGAGCCCGTTCATCGCGACGAGGAAGGTCACGAGTCCCTGCAGGGTTCCGACCGAACGCCACAGGCTCCGGGACGGGTCGTCCGCACGCACCGGCCGCGCATCGTCGAGGGTGGTTTCACTGATCATGCCCAGCAGCGTGCGCGGCCCGACTGGAATTTCGCTCCAACGCGCGTTGAAGCGGCCGGTGATCACGACGTCGAGCGCAGTCCGAGGACGTAGGTCGCGGTGCGCGCGACGACACGGTCTTCGTCGTGGGACAGGTCCGCGAGGGCGTGTGCGGCCGTGTCGCCCGGGATGTCCGCGAGCGCCTGGGTCAGCCGTCGGCGCCCCAGCGCCTGGAGGCTTGTGCGGTCATCTGGACCACCCCCTCGACCACAGTGAAGGCGTTGTCACCGTGTCAAAGCCAAGGGTCGACGCAGGCCGATAGGTGGCGAGGTCTCGACGGGACCGATGAGTCCGGGGATCGCGCCGGGTCGATCAGTCATGCTCACCGCCACGGGAACCGCCCGCCGCATGTTCGAGCTCCTCGAGCCGATCTGCCTGGTCACCTTCTTCGCCGACGAGTCCAACGAGGAGCTGGCGGCGCTCGGCCACCGCACCTACTGGGACGGCTACTTCGCCAGCCGCGCCGCACCGCTGGGGAGGGTGCCCGCACAGGTCGTGCACGCGGCCTTCTACAGCTTCGCCCACGGGGAGGTCGCGCGGCACATCCCGAGCGCGTGGGAGACGATCCCGCCCGAGACCTCTTTCGCCGCGTGGCGACGGGGCAGCGCGAAATCCGTACGGCGGATCCTCGGTGAGGAGCTGGCCAACTCCCCCGGCCTGGCGCGTGCCGCCGACCTGACCACCAAGGCCGCGACGAGCGCGCCCACAGCGGGTCGGGTGATGTTCGCCGGATGGCGTGCCCTTCCGGTGCCCAGCGACCCCGTCACCCGGCTGTGGCACTCCGCGACCATGCTGCGGGAGCACCGCGGCGACGGGCACGTCGCCGCTCTCGTCGGAGCGCGCATCGGCGGTACAGAAGCCCACGTGCTGTCCGCGCTGGAACAGGGCATCCACCCGCCGGAGTCGTTCGGGCGCATCCACCACCTGCCGAAGAAGCGGCTGGCCGCGGTCATGGACGGGTTGCGCGAGCGGGGGCTCGTCGACGCCGACGGCTCCTTCACCGACGCGGGCCGCGAGACCAAGCAACGCATCGAAGCCCTCACCGACGAGCTCGCCGCCCCGCCCTACGATGCCCTCCCCTGCGCTGAGCTCGACGAGCTGATCGCCGAGCTCGAACCCATCACCGCGACACTGGTGGCCGCGGGGTCGCAGTGACGAACAGCAACCCGGGCGGAATGGGCGCCAGCCATGATCGCCAGGAGCGCGTCGTTCCCGGTGATCACACCCGAAACAGCGCTCTCGTCACGGTAGGTCCGAATTTCCTGCTCGGCACCGAGGACCGGCGGCCGGTCAGACGTTGAAGCGGAACTCCACGACGTCGCCGTCGGCCATGACGTAGTCCTTGCCCTCCATGCGGACCTTGCCCGCCGCCTTGGCCGCGGCCATGGAGCCTGCGGCGACGAGGTCGTCGAAGGAGACGATCTCGGCCTTGATGAAGCCGCGCTCGAAGTCGGTGTGGATCACGCCGGCGGCCTGGGGGGCGGTGTCGCCGCGGTGGATCGTCCAGGCGCGCGACTCCTTCGGCCCGGCCGTCAGGTAGGTCTGCAGGCCCAGGGTGGTGAAGCCCGCGCGGGCCAGGGCGCGCAGGCCTGCCTCTTCCTGCCCGATCGACTCCAGCAGCTCCAGCGCGGACTCCTCGTCGAGTTCGAGCAGCTCGGCCTCGACCTTCGCGTCGAGGAAGACGGCCTGCGCGGGCGCGACCAGCTCGGTCAGCTCCTTGCGGCGTGCCTCGTCGGTGAGGACGGCCTCGTCGGCGTTGAAGACGTAGAGGAACGGCTTCGTGGTGAGCAGCGAGAGCTCGCGCAGCGGCGCCCGGTCGACGCCCGCTGAGAACAGAGTGCGGCCCTCGTCGAGGATCGCGGCCGCCGCCTGGGCCGCTTCGAACGGCGGACGCCGGTCCTTGTGGGTGCGCGCTTCCTTCTCCAACCGCGGGACGGCCTTCTCCAGCGTCTGGAGATCGGCGAGGATCAGCTCGGTCTCGATGACGGAGATGTCCTCGGCCGGATCGATCCGCCCGTCGACGTGCACGACGTCGGCATCGTCGAACACCCGCACGACCTGGCAGATCGCGTCCGCCTCGCGGATGTTGGCCAGGAACTTGTTGCCCAGCCCCGCTCCCTCCGACGCGCCCTTGACGATGCCCGCGATGTCGACGAACGACACGGTGGCGGGCACGGTGCGGGCCGAGGAGAACAGCTTCGCGAGCACGTCGAGGCGTGCGTCGGGCAGCGCGACGACCCCGACGTTGGGCTCGATCGTCGCGAACGGGTAGTTGGCGGCGAGCACATCGTTGCGGGTGAGGGCGTTGAACAGGGTCGACTTGCCGACGTTGGGCAGCCCGACGATCCCCAGGGTGAGCGACACGGTTAGCCAGGGTAGTCGTGTGGGGCCGGCAGGCGATCCGTTGCCCGATCGGTGGGCATCCGGACATCGATGAGCTACCGTCGGCTCTGTTGTCAGTCCATCGGGTGATGGGTATGCCGTTGACAAGGAGGTGAGTGTGCCTCCGAGCTTGCGCGTCGCTTCGGTGGTGTGCGTTGCTTCCGTCCTCGCGGCGAGCAGCCTGACGACGGTCTACCTCTCGGTGCCGCACGCATCGCCCGGGAAGGACGCTGTCTCGCTCGGGCTGCTCGCGTCGCCCGCCGCCCCGTCCGTACCCCCGCCCGCCCTCGCGGCGGCGAAGCCGGCGGCTCCGGCGCCGCCGCAGGTGGTCGACGCGGCCGGGCCCGTGGGTGGCGCCGCCGTCGTCGCGGCCCCTGCCCCTGCGCCTGCGCCTGCAGCCTCGGACAACTCCTCGGCTGACTTCGCCCAGCAGCGGTCGGCCAAGTACGTCGACCCTTCGGGGTCTGACGACAACGGAAGCAGCGGTTCGAAGCCGTCCGCCACGGACAACGACTCCACCCGCGATCGTTCGAACGACGACAACCGCAGCGACAACGACAGCGACCGCGCCGACCGCGAGCCCGCCCAGCAGGAGCCCGCGAAGGTTGACGCCCCGGCTCAGGTTCCGGCCGCCGTGGCGCAGCCCGAGCCTGCGCCGGCAGTGCCGGGAAGCGGGGCAGACCAGGCCGCCGCCGGTCAGTCGGGCCCCGGCAACCAGTCCGCCCCCGCCGCCAACCCGAGGCACCCAACCCGGCACCGGCAACACGGGAACCGGCAGCACAGGCACCGGCACGAGCGCGACTGGCGGCACCGGCACAGGCGGCACGGGCACCGACACCATGGGCACAGGCACAACCGGAACTGGCGGCAGCGGCACGACCGGCGCCGGCGGCACACCTGGCACCGGCTCAACGGGCGGCACAGGCACCACTGGCGCCGGCAGCAGCGGTACCGGTGGCAGCGGTACCGGTGGCAGCGGTAGCGGTGGCAGCGGTACGACCGGCGGCACTGGCAGCACCGGCGCTGGCACCAGTGGCGGCACCGGCACAACGGGCGGCACCGGCACCGGCGCGATCCCGTGCGACCCCCCGGCTGGTGGCCCGACCGGCAGTAGTCCGACCGGCGGCGGCACCACCAGCGGCGGGGTACAGCCGGTGGTGGCCCTACCAGCGGTGGCACGAGCGGCGGTGGCACCAGCGGCGGCGGCACCACCAGCGGCGGCAGTGCAGGCAATGGCTCCGCCAACCCTGGCACTCCCGCGGGCGCCGTGTCCACTGGCGCAGCGGGGCAGGCCGCCGGTCAGGGCGGCACAGGCCAGACCGGCACTCAACCGGCCGGAAACGGCCAGGCAGGCAGTCCCGCCGGAAACGGCCAGGGAGGCGCTCCTGGCGGAAACGGCCAGGCGGGTAGTCCCGGCGGGAAGTCCCAAACAGCCAAGCCCGCCGGAAGCGGCCAGGCGGGCGATCCGGCAGGCGGCCAGAACGCCAAGCCTGTTGCCAACGGCGGAACCAGCCGGCCTGCGGGCAACGCGCAAGTAGCCCGACCAGCGGCCACCGGAGCCGAGACCAAGCCTGCTACCACCCCCAAGAGCGACGCCACTGCGAGCACCGGACAAGGGACCAAGCCCGCGAGCACGGGTGCGGGTGCGGGTGCGGGTGCGGGGCAAGCTGCCGTCAAGAAGCCCGATGCCGCACCTGAGCAGACCAAACCCAAGGCGGCCGCCGCCGAGCCCGCGAAGCCGAAGCCCGCAACGGCCGCGCAAGCGAAGCCTGCCTCTTCGGCAGCCCAAGCGAAGCCTGCGGCCTCGGCAGCGCAGGCCAAGCCCGCAACGGCCGCACAAGCGAAGCCCGCGGCAGCGCAAATGAAGCCTGCCGCAGCGCAAGCCAAGCCTGCGGCTTCCGCAAAACAGGCGGTCGCCGCACAAGGAGCGACGGCCGGGGCGGCGGTCGTTCCTGGTCCGGCAAAACCGGCCGTGCCGGACCCCGCGCAGGCTGCACTCCTCCCGCCTGGGGCCCCAGCACCGGCTCCAGCCTGATCCATCCGAACCGCATCGGTCCGGCTGTCGAGCGCGGGGTGTGACGGAGAGCGGTCAGTGTCACCCTCCCGTGGCTAGCGCCGTCGCCGTTCGCCGCCTGATGATGACCATGTCGGCGGAACCGGGGGTGGAGCTTGCGGACGGGGTCGCGGTTCGGGTTGATGGCGGTGACGTTCGGTCTCGTCGTGGCAGGCATGGGCACGGCGCTGGTCTGGGCGCCCCACCGGCCGCAGCGCCGACGACGGTCGGGCTGCCGCGCTTCGCTGAGCCAGTGGTGCCGATGCCCGTGCCGTCGCCGCTCCCGCCCGCCGTCGCCGATACGTCCGCGCATCCGGTGCCGCCCGCCGCGCCCGCCCCTACCCGCCAGCAGAAGCGCGTCGTCGTCGCGCCGAAGCCCGCACCCGTCCCCGTGCGCGCCGCGGCACCCCGGCCGAAGCCACCTGCTCCCGCTCCCGCGGCGCGTCCGGCCCCGATCCCGGCGCCACTCCCGGCCCCGGTGGTCGTCGAGGCCGAGGTCGAGGTGGCGCAACCGCGGTCCGTGCGCGCGGATCTCAGCACGCTCGGCGAGCGGATCACAGCCAGGGTCGACTCCCACCTGAGCCGTCTGGAGAACCTCGGCGACGACTGAGCGTTCGCGTCTGATTTCCGCCAGTGCGCCGGTCGGACCGGTGGCAGAGTCGTCGTTGTGCTGCTCGATCAGGAACGCTGCTACCGCGCCGTCGCCTCCCGCGACGCGCGGTTCGACGGCCACTTCATCACCGCGGTGCGCACGACCGGGATCTACTGCAGGCCGTCGTGCCCCGCGACCACGCCGAAGCGGGCGAACGTCGAGTTCCTCGCCACCGCCGGGGCCGCTCAACAGCGCGGCTACCGCGCCTGCCGCCGCTGCCTGCCCGACGCCGTGCCCGGCTCGCCCGAGTGGAACATCCGCGCCGATCTCGCGGCCCGCGCGATGCGACTGATCTCCGACGGGGTCGTCGAACGTGAGGGCGTGCCGGGGCTGGCGACCCGGCTCGGCTACTCCGAGCGGCAGCTGAACCGCGTGCTCACCGCCGAGCTCGGGGCAGGCCCACTCGCGCTGGCCCGCGCCCACCGCGCCCACACGGCGCGACTCCTGATCGAGACGACGCCGCTGGGCATGGCGGACGTGGCGTTCGCGGCGGGTTTCGCGAGCGTGCGGCAGTTCAACGACACGGTCCGCGCCGTCTACGGGGTCGCGCCGACCACGTTGCGCGCCGAGGCGGGCAAGCGGCGGGGAACATTGCCCACCGTCGCCGGAACGCTCGTGCTCCGTCTACCGCTGCGGCCGCCGTTCGACGCGGAGGGATTGCTCGGCTTCTTCGCGGCGCGTGCCGTCACGGGGGTGGAGCGGATCGAGGGCGACGGCTACGCGCGGACGCTGCGGCTGCCTCACGGACCCGCGACGGTCGCGCTCGACCTCCCGCGTCTTGTCCCCGACCACGTGACCACGGCACCGCATGTGACGGCGACGCTGCGGCTCGCCGACCCCCGCGACCTCGGCCCCGCCGTGGCCAGGGTGCGGCGGCTGCTCGACCTCGACGCCGATCCCGTTGCCGTCGACGAGCTGCTCAGCGCGGATCCGACGCTGGCCCCCGCGGTCGCTGCGGTGCCGGGGATCCGGCTGCCCGGCACGGTCGACGGCGCCGAGACGGCCATCCGGACGCTGCTCGGCCAACAGGTGTCGGTGGCCGCAGCCCGCACGGCCGCGTCCCGGCTGGCCGCAGCGCTGGGTGAACGGCTGCCGCCCGCCCTCGCCGCCGAGGACGCCGACCTGCTGTTCCCGACCGCAGCGACACTCGCCGAGCGCGGAGCCGAGGTGTTGGCCGGTCCCGCGCGGCGGACGGCGACCATTCTGGCCGTTGCCGCAGCGATCGCGGATGGCTCGCTCGTCCTCGATCCCGGCCGCGAACCGGCCGACCTGCGCGCCGAACTGGTCGCGCTGCCCGGCATCGGCCCGTGGACGGCGGGCTACCTCGCGATGCGGGTGCTCGGCGACCCCGACGAGCTGCTGGCCGAAGACCTGGGCGTCCGGCGCGGTGCCGCGGCGCTGGGTCTTCCCTCGGACATCCCCGGCCTGACCGCGCGCGCCGCGGCCTGGCGACCCTGGCGGTCCTACGCCGCTACCCACCTGTGGAGGAACGCGTGAACAGCACGTGGAAGACCTACGAGACCCCGATGGGCCCGTTCACCGCGGTCGTCGACGTCGACGGGGCCGTGCTGGCTTCGGGCTGGACGGCCACGCTGGACGAGCTGCTCCCCCTGATCCACCCGACGCTCCGGCCGACGTCGGTCGAGGAAGGCGAACTGGGCGCGGTCGGCGACGCGATCGTCGCTTACCACGACGGAGACCTGTCGGCGATCGACGACGTGCCCGTCCGGCAGCGCTCCGGCGCCTTCCTCGAACACGCCTGGGACGTCCTGCGCGCGGTGCCCGCCGGCGCTCCGGTGACCTACACCGAGTACGCGGCGAAGTCGGGCAACCCGACCGCCGTCCGCGCCGCGGCCTCGGCGTGCGCGCGCAACGCGGCGGCCCTGTTCGTCCCGTGCCACCGCGTCCTGCGCACCGACGGCACGCTCGGCGGCTTCCGCTGGGGCCTGCCGGTCAAGCGGGCCCTGCTGGACCACGAGTCGGCGCGGTAGGCAGGTCTTCGATCATCCGTTCGGCGTGCCTCTCCGGATTTGTCGGAGCCCGGGTGCACGCTGGGGCGTGTGAACGTCGTACCGGTTCTCCTCCTCGGGCTCGCGATGGGCATCGGGCTCGGCGCACTGGGCGCCTGGCTGCTGGCGGGCGCACGGGCCCGGGCCACGGTCGCCGACGCCGCGCGGGCCGCGGCCGACGCGTCCGCGATGCTCCGCGCGGATGCCGCAGGCCTGCGGGCCGAGCGGGCCGGGCTGCTCGCGCGGCTCGAGGAGCTGACGCAGGCGCACACGCGGTCCGTCGAGCTGTTGCGCGGAGCGGAGGCAGCGGCCGCGTCGTCGCACGCCGCCTTGAACAGCGAACGGGCGGCGCAGGCCAGGCGCGAGGAGCTGCTCACCACCCGCGATGCCGAGCTCAAGCAGGCGTTCCAGGCCCTCTCGGCCGATGCGTTGGCGCACAACAACGAGCAGTTCGTCGTGTTGGCCGAAGGCAGGCTCAAGGAAGCGACAGCGGCGCTGGCGGCCAAGGCGGATGGCGATGCGGTCGCCCACGCCAGTGCGATCGGCCAGCTGCTCGACCCGATGGCGTCGGCACTGCAGCGCGTCGAGGGGCAGCTGCGCACGGTCGAGCAGGAGCGGGCGTCGGCCTACGCGGGCCTGCGCGAGCAGGTCAGCGCGATGGCCACCAGCTCCGACCAGCTCCGTGGCGAGACCAGGCAGCTCGTCAACGCCCTGCGCGCGCCCCAGGTGCGCGGTAGGTGGGGCGAGCTGCAGCTCGAACGGGTCGTCCAGCTTGCGGGGATGGTGGAGCACTGCGACTTCTCCACGCAGGTCGTCGGGCGCGGCGCCGAGGGTGGGGTGCGGCCGGACATGGTGGTGCACCTCGCGGGCGGCAAGCAGGTGGTGGTCGACGCCAAGGTGCCGTTCGCGGCGTACCTGGAGGCCGTCGAGAGCCGTGATGCGGCCACTCACGCCGAACGCCTCACCGCGCACGCGCGGCAGCTGCGGCAACACGTCGATGCGCTGTCGGCCAAGGCGTACTGGGAGTCGTTCACGCCGTCGCCCGAGTTCGTCGTGCTGTTCGTGCCGGGCGATCCGTTCCTGGAAGCGGCGCTGCAGGCCGATCCGGCGCTGATGGAGCACGCGTTCTCGGTGAACGTCGTGATCGCCACGCCCACCACGCTGATCGCCCTGCTCCGCACCGTGGCCTACGGCTGGCGTCAGGAGGCACTGGCCCGCAACGCCGCCGCGGTGCACCAGCTGGGCCGCGAGCTGCATGGGCGGCTCGCCACGATGGGCACCCACGTGGCCAAGCTGGGTCGCAGCCTCGACGGGGCGGTCGACAGCTACAACCGCACCGTCTCGTCGCTGGAGGCGCGGGTGCTGGTGACGGCGCGCAAGCTCACCGAGCTCCAGGTGGCCGATGAGGAGCTGCCCGAGCCCAGCCAGGTCGAGCGGGCGCCGCGCACGGTGTCGGCGCCCGAGCTGGTCGCGTCAGCGGAGGAGTACCTGATCGCGCTCGATGAGAGGGGGCGTGGCGACGACGGAGAGCATGGATCCCGGGCTACCGTGACGGGGTGAGTGAGCGCACCGCGGATGCGGCGGACAGCGCGGATCCGGCGCGGCGGCGTCGGACGCAGGAGACGCCAGACCCCGCGGCGTCCCGGCGCGCCCCGACGTCGGATGACGCGGCCGCCGCTCCGGTGACAGAGGGCGCCTCCCCCACGCGACAGACCTCTCCCTCAGAGGACAAGCCCGTCCTCCCGTCGACAAGGACCGCCGCCCCGGCGGACAGGGTCGCCTCCTCCTCAGCACAGAGCGCGTCCTCGGGCGGAAGGCCTGCCTCCTCAGCGGGAAGGGCCGCCTCCTCGCCCCCACAGACCGCCCCCTCAGCGGGCAGGCCCGCCTCCGGAGCAGAGCCCGCTTCCCCAGCGGGGAACACCGCCTCCTCGGCGGGGCGGCCCGTCTCCTCAGCCAAGAGCGCCTCCCCCGCGGGAAGGCCCGGCTCCGCGGCGGCACAGGGCGCCTCATCAGCGGGAAGGCCCGGCTCCGCGGGGGCGCAGGGCGCCTCATCAGCGGGAAGGCCCGGCTCCGCAACGGGAAAGCCGACCGCCCAGACAGCGAAGGCCGCCTCCGGGGCGGGAAAACTCGATTCGGCGACCGGAAAGCCTGCCTCTCAGACAGGAAAGTCGGCCTCCGCGGCGGGGAAGCCCGTCTCACCGGCCCGAGAGGTCGCGAAGGAGCGGCTCAGCGGGCAGTTGGACGTGGAAGAGCGCTCGATCATGGCGAGCGTGCCGGGCGTGCACCCCGCCACCGCGTTCGGGGGGGCCGCGGTGCTCACCGGCATCGGCGTGGCGGTCGACCTCCTCCGCACCGGCACCCTCGGCACCGTCTTCACGATCTGCTACCTCACCGGGTGCGTCCTCGCCGTGGCCTGGGTGCGGCGCAGCGGGCTGTTCTGGCCGATGGTCGCGCCGCCGCTGCTCATGGCCGTCGCGGTACCGCTCGTGGTGCTCATCGCGGGCGCCACAAAGCCGGGGGCGGGCATCGCGCAGCGACTCCTGGTGATCGGCGCGCCGCTGGTCAACGGGTTCCCGATGATGGCGTGGACGACCGGCCTGGTGCTGGCGGTGGGCCTGTTCCGGCTCCTCACCCAGCGCGTCCGGGTCAGCGACCGCGCGCGGGCCTGAGCTCGCGCGGGAGCGCGAACGTCAGTGTCTCCTCGGCGGTCGTGAGCTCCTCGGCCTCGGGGAACCCGCGCTCGGCCAGGTACTCCAGCACGCCGCGCACGAGCACCTCCGGCACCGAGGCACCGCTGGTGACGCCGATCGTGGACACACCCTCGAGCCACGCGTCGTCGATCTGACGGGCGTAGTCGATCAGGTACGCGGCACCCGCGCCCGCCTGCAGCGCCACCTCGACGAGCCGCACCGAGTTGGACGAGTTCACCGACCCGACCACCAGCACGAGATCGCACTGCGGCGCCATCGCCTTGACGGCCGTCTGCCGGTTCTGCGTGGCGTAGCAGATGTCGTCGCTCGGCGGGTTCTGCAGGCCGGGGATGCGCGTGCGGAGGGCGTTGACCGTCTCCATCGTCTCGTCGACCGAGAGCGTGGTCTGCGACAGCCAGACGACCTTCTCCGGATCGCGCACCGTGACGCCTTCGGCGTCGGCGGCCGTCTCCACCAGCTGGATGTGCTCCGGCGCCTCGCCGGAGGTGCCCTCGACCTCTTCGTGGCCCGCATGGCCGACGAGCAGGATGTCGTAGCCCTCACGGGCGAAGCGCTTGGCTTCCTGGTGCACCTTCGTGACCAGCGGGCAGGTCGCGTCGATCGTGCGGAGCTCGCGCTCGCGGGCCTGTTCGCGCACGGCCGGGGACACCCCGTGGGCGGAGAAGACGACGATCGCGCCGCGCGGCACGTCGTCGGTGTCGTCGACGAAGATCGCGCCGCGCTCGGTGAGCGTCTCCACGACATGCACGTTGTGCACGATCTGTTTGCGCACGTACACCGGGGCGCCGTGCTGCTCGAGCGCCCGCTCGACGGCCTCGACGGCCCGGTCGACGCCTGCGCAGTAGCCGCGGGGCTTCGCCACCAGGACTCGCTTGGAGGTCATGACTTTCAGCGTACGGGCCTTCGCGGTGGGCACCGGTGGGCGCTGCGGCGCCCGGCCCGGCAGGATGGGCACCATGAACCCGCTGCCGTTCCCCGTGCGGATCGCCGCAGGCCTCGTGGCCACCGCCGTCGAGCAGGCCCGCGACCTCCCCCGCCTGGTCGTCGAGTTCCCCGTCACCGCGGTCAGCCAGGCGCTGCAGGCGTCGATGCGGGTGCAGCAGCGGGTGACCGAGCTCGCCATCAAGGGCGACCGGGTGCTCGGGACCCTGCGTCCGGTGGAGGAGAAGCCCAGCTGGGCCACGTTCGACGAGGACGAGCCGACCTCGTTCGAACGGGGCGAGAAGGGTCACGGAGCTGCGGCCCACCCCGCGCCCCACGGCGATGCCCGAGCAACTGGCCGAGGACGTGGAGCCGATCGGGCTCGACGAGTCCGCCGAGCCCGAAGGGGACGAGTCGGAGCCGTCCGTGCTGCCCGGCTTCGCCAACATGACCATCCCCCAGCTCCGCGGCAGGCTGCGCTTCCTCTCCCTGGATGATCTCCAGGTCCTGCTGGCGTGGGAGGCCGAGCACGGCAACCGGCCCCCCTTCGTGACGATGCTCACCAACCGGATCACCACGGTCCTCGAGGAAGGATGAGCGGAGCGAGGTGACCACCACGCCCGAGCAGCCGTGGCCGGTGCGGACGGTCGCACGCAAGATCGCCGAGTGGATCGACCGGCTCGGCGCGGTGTGGGTGGAAGGCCAGCTCGCGCAAGTGACGGCCCGCGCGGGCACCGGCACGGCGTTCCTCGTGCTGCGCGACCCGGCCGCGGACGTCTCGCTGCAGCTCACCGCGCCGGTCGGGCTGGTGCGCGGCAACCCGGCCGTCGTCGACGGCAACAGGGTGATCGTGCACGGCAAGCCGGCGTTCTTCTTCGGCCGCGGGACGCTCTCGCTGCGCGTCGACGAGATCCGCGCGGTCGGCATCGGCGAGCTCCTCGCCCGGATCGAACGCCTGCGCAAGCTGCTGGCCGCCGAGGGGCTCTTCGACGCGGCCCGCAAGCGCCGCCCGCCGTTCCTGCCGCGCCGCATCGGGCTGATCACCGGCCGCGGCTCGGCCGCCGAGCACGACGTCGTCACGAACGCGCAGGCGCGCTGGCCCGCCGTGGCGTTCCGGATCGAGAACACCGCCGTGCAGGGCGCGCTGGCCGTCCCGCAGATCGTCGACGCGCTGGAGGCGCTGGACCGCGACCCGGACGTCGACGTGATCGTGCTCGCCCGTGGCGGCGGCAGCGTCGAGGACCTGCTGCCGTTCTCCGACGAGACGCTGTGCCGGGCGGTAGCGCAGTGCCGCACCGCCGTGGTCTCGGCGATCGGGCACGAGCCGGACACGCCGTTGGTGGACCACGTCGCCGACCTCCGCTGCTCCACCCCCACCGAGGCCGGGCGGCGGCTGGTGCCCGACCTGGCCGAGGAGACCGCGCGCATCGCGGGCCTGCGCGACCGGGCCCGGCGCGCGCTGGGCGGCTGGGTGGACCGCGAGCACCGGCTCCTGGTCGCGCTGCGCGCCCGTCCGGTGCTCGCCGATCCGTTGCGCGGCATCGACCTGCGCGCCGAGCAGGTGCAACGGCTGCGCGAGGACCTGCGGGGTTCGGTGGTGCGCGGGCTGGACCGCCGCGCGGTCGACCTGGAGCACGTCCGCGCCCGGCTCACGCGCGCTCGGCCCGGCCGCGACGCTGGCCCGGGGCTACGCGATCGTGCAGCGGGTGACCGACGACGCCGTGTACCCGGTGCTGCGCTCGGTCGACGATGTGCGCCCCGGCGACCGGTTGCGCGTCCGCGTCGCCGACGGCGCGGTGCCCGCTACGGTTGAGCCATGAGCGAGCCGGTCGACGGCCTGGGGTACGAGCAGGCCCGCGACGAGCTGGCCGACGTCGTACGGAAGCTGGAGGCGGGCGGCCTCTCCCTCGACGACGCCGTGGCGCTGTGGGAGCGCGGCGAAGCGCTGGCCCGCCGCTGCGACGACCAGCTGGCGGGCGCCAGGGAGCGCGTGCAGAAGGTGCTCGACGCGGCTGAGTGAGGCCGTCGGGTCGACCTCGCAGACCTTCGCGCGTCCTCGCAGAGGGCCGAACACCTGCGACGACGCCGTAGGGTCTGCGAAGTCGGGCTACGGGTTCAGTGCGGCGGCCAACGTGCGGAAGTCGTCGTCGGAGCCGCTGCCCGTGATCGCCAACCGGACGCCCCCGGTGTCGGCGATCCAGACGGGCTCCGCCGGCCGCGTCCCGTAGACGACCCAGCTGAGGCCGGCCACGTTCTGCGCGCCCTGGGCAACCATGTTCCGCGCCCCGGCCGCGGCGGCCACCAGTGCGTCTTCGGTGGCGTCGCTCTGCTGCAGCTGGACGTAGGTCCCCGACGGCGTCAGGTAGCCGACGCGGGCCACCTGCTTGCCGCCGATGACGTCCTTGCCGACCGAGTTGGCCCGCCACCCCGGTGGCGTCGCGGGCACCCGCAGCGCGAACGGGACGTCGGTCGCGAGGTCGTGCAGCTGGGCGGGCGCGTCGACGACCCGGACCGCGGACGGATCCGCGACGGGCCCGGTGGGCGTGAACCCGGCGCCGCTGGACAGGAAGCCCAGCACGAGCACGACGAGGACCAGCGCGCCCACGGCGGCGACCATGTGTCGCATGGTCAACGCCGAGCGCGCGGGCTTCTCCATCGGTTCACCCACGTGTCCATCATCCCAGCATCTGCGGCCCGGGATCTGCGAGGATCGGCACAAGAGAAGGAGGCCACCCATGCCAACGTCCGACAGCGCCGAGCGCCGCCGCGAGGCACCCGACCGCAACCTCGCGATGGAGCTGGTCCGGGTCACCGAGGCCGCGGCGATGGCCGCCGGACGGTGGGTCGGGCGCGGCGACAAGAACGGCGGCGACGGCGCGGCCGTCGACGCGATGCGCCAGCTCATCGGCAGCGTCTCGATGCGCGGGGTGGTCGTGATCGGCGAGGGCGAGAAGGACGAGGCGCCCATGCTGTTCAACGGCGAGGAGGTCGGCAACGGCGAGGGCGCGTGGTGCGACGTGGCCGTCGACCCGATCGACGGCACCACGTTGATGGCCAAGGGCATGCCCGGCTCGGTCGCTGTGCTGGCCGTGTCCGAGCGCGGCACGATGTTCGACCCGTCGGCCGTGTTCTACATGGAGAAGCTCGCCGCGGGGCCCGAGGCGGCCGACGCCATCGACATCACGAAGTCGGTGGCGGAGAACATCCGCAGCGTCGCCGCCGCTAAGGGCACCGACGTCCACGACGTCACGGTGTGCGTGCTCGACCGGCCACGCCACGCCGATCTGGTCAAGGACATCCGCCGCACCGGCGCGCGCATCCACTTCATCTCCGACGGCGACGTGGCGGGCGCCATCTCCGCCGCCCGGCCCAACACCGGTATCGACCTGCTCTACGGCATCGGCGGCACCCCCGAGGGGATCATCACCGCCGCCGCGATGAAGTGCATGGGCGGGGCGATGCAGGGCAGGCTGTGGCCGCGCGACGACGCCGAGCGGCAGAAGGCGCTCGACGCCGGGCACGACCTCGAACGCGTGCTCACGGTCGACGACCTCGTCCGCAGCGACAACGTGTTCTTCTGCGCCACGGGCATCACCGACGGCGAACTGCTGCGCGGGGTGCACTACCGGGCGGGCGGGTGCACGACGCAGTCGATCGTGATGCGGTCCAAGTCCGGCACGGTCCGCATGATCGAGGGCTACCACCGGCTCACGAAGCTGCGCGAGTACTCCTCCGTCGACTTCGACCTGACCGACGAGCAGTTCGTCGGCGGAGCCGATCCCGCCCCTCCCGTAGGCCGGGAGAGTCGCCCGAAAGAGTGCATTGCCCTCGTACGACCGCTGACGGATGATCGATGAGTCCACTGCGGACGCTCGGGGGGAATCATGCGCGGTTCGCTCTTTCTCGGTGTCGTCCTGGTCGTCGCAGCGACGGGGTTGTCGGGCACGGTCACGGCGGGTGGTGACGTGGCGGCCGCGCAGACCCTGGCCGTCGCCGCAGCACCAGCCGCCGCAGCGCCTGCGGTCGCCCCGGCCGCCGCAGCTGCGGCCGGCCAGGCTCCGCGGGCCGCCGCACCCGCGCCGGCAGCCGTCCGCGCCCCGGCCGCCCGCCCGGCGGCGCCTGCCGCCCCGGCGAAATCCGCTTCCGCCGGGGTTCCGTGCGCATCGACCGTCCGGGCCTGCATCGACCTCAGCCACAACAAGGCGTGGCTCCTGCGGGACGGGGTCGTCCAGTACGGGCCGGTCCCGATCACCAGCGGGCGCGCGGGCTACCGCACGCCGGTCGGCACGTTCAACGTCCTGTCCCGCGAGCGGCTGCACCTGAGCCGGGCGTTCGACAACGCCCCGATGCCCTACTCCGTGTTCTTCATCCCCGGCATCGCCTTCCACCAGGGCAGCCTGGGCGTGCCGTCCCACGGCTGCATCCACCTCTCGAAGGCGCGCGGCGATCACCTTCTACAACTCGTTGCGGGTGGGCGACGCCGTGCAGGCCGTGCGCTGACTCACTGCTCCCCTTGCCTGCGCCGCACCCGACACCGGAGAAGACTGGCGCCATGGGCGAGGAGAACGGCTTCCGGATCGAACACGACACGATGGGCGAGGTCCAGGTGCCCGTCGACGCGCTGTGGCGCGCGCAGACCCAGCGTGCCGTCGACAACTTCCCGATCTCGGGGCGCGGGCTCGAGCGGGCCCAGATCAGGGCGTTGGGCCTGGTCAAGGCGGCCGCGGCGCGGGCGAACAAGGAGATCGGTTCGTTGGACGCCTCGGTCGCCGACGCCATCGCCGACGCCGCGGACGAGGTGGCCGAAGGCCTGCACGACGACCACTTCCCGGTCGACGTGTTCCAGACCGGCTCCGGCACCAGCTCCAACATGAACGCCAACGAGGTGATCGCCACCCTCGCCGCCAAGGCGGGCGTCACGGTGCACCCGAACGACCACGTCAACGCGTCGCAGTCGTCCAACGACGTCTTCCCGACGACCATCCACCTCGCCGCGACCGAAGCACTGGCCACCCACGTCGCCCCCGCCCTCGAGCACCTGGCGGCGGCGCTGCGCAGGCGGGCGGCCGACTGGGCGGACGTCGTGACCGCCGGGCGCACCCACCTCATGGACGCCGTGCCGATCACCCTCGGCCAGGAGGCGGGCGGCTGGGCCACGCAGGTCGAGTACGGCGTGGCCAGGGTCCGCGAGGCCCTCCCCCGCGTCGCCCAGCTCGCCATCGGCGGCACTGCCGTCGGCACGGGCCTGAACGCGCCGTCCGGCTTCGGCGCCGCCGTGGTCGAGCGGCTGCGCGCCGCCACCGGGCTCGACGTCCTCAGCGAGGCGTCCGACCACATCGAGGCGCAGGCCTCCCGCGACGGGCTCGTCGAGGCATCCGGCGCGCTGCGCACCGTGGCGGTGTCGCTCTACAAGATCGCCAACGACATCCGCTGGCTGAGCTCGGGCCCCCGCACGGGGCTGGCCGAGCTGCACCTTCCCGACCTGCAGCCCGGCAGCTCGATCATGCCCGGCAAGGTCAACCCGGTGATCTGCGAGGCGACGATGATGGTGGCCGCGCAGGTCATCGGCAACGACGCGACGGTCGCGTTCTCCGGCACCCAGGGCAACCTCCAGCTCAACGTCATGATGCCGGTGATGGCACGCAACATCCTGGAATCGGCGCGGCTCCTGGCGAACGCCGCGCGGCTGCTGGCCGACAAGGTCGTCGACGGGGCCGAGGCCGACGTCGAACGCACACGCGAGTTCGCCGAGTCCAGCCCCGCCATCGTCACGCCGCTGAACAAGTACCTCGGCTATGAGGAGGCGGCGGCCATCGCGAAGCAGTCGCTGAAGGAGAAGCGGACGATCCGCGAGGTCGTGCTCGAGCGCGGACACGTCAAGGACGGCACGCTCACAGAGGAGCAGCTCGACGCGGCGCTGGACGTGCTGGCGATGACAAGAGGCGGTCGCTGACCGGGTCGTGACCTGATCGAGCCTCGATTCTGTCGTACACCGGCGATACATTCCGCGAACGGGTGATCGTCACCCGCACGTCATGTCGCGCCCGGCGCAGAGTGCTGCACCGGCACCGAGGAGCTCATCTCATGATCCGTTCACGTCGCCTGCTGATGCTCGCCAGCGTCGGCGCCGCGGTCGCCATGGCTGCGGCAGGATGCGTCAGCTCGGGAGGGGGAGGTGGCGGCGGCGGGGGAAGCACCTCGGGCAACGGCGCCACCGGCTGGGCGGCGGCCACGTCGGCGCAGGCGGGCGGCGGCATGGATGCGTTGGTGGCCGAGGCCAAGAAGGAGGGCACGCTCAACGTCATCGCGCTGCCGCCGGATTGGGCCAACTACGGCGCCATCCTCAAGGCGTTCACCGCCAAGTACGGCATCCAGATCAGCTCGGCCAACCCCGATGGCTCCAGCCAGGACGAGATCAACGCGGTCAAGCAGCTCGGCACGCAGAACCGCGCACCCGACGTCCTGGATGTCGGGCAGTCCTTCGCCAACGCCAACACCACGCTCTACGCGCCCTACCAGGTCGCCACCTGGGACACGATCCCCGCGGCCAACAAGGACTCGGGCGGCGCCTGGGTCAACGACTACGGCGGCTACGTCTCGATCGGCTGCAACTCCAAGATCGTCCCGAACTGCCCCACGACGTTCGCCGATCTCCTGAAGCCCGAGTACAAGGGCCAGGTCGCGCTCAACGGCGACCCGACCCAGGCGGCGTCGGCGTTCGCGGGTGTGTGGGCGGCCGCGCTGGCCAACGGCGGCAGCCTCGACGACATCAGCTCGGGTGTCACGTTCTGGGGCAAGGTCGCGAAGGCGGGCAACCTGCTCAAGGTCGACCCGAACTCGGCCACGATCGAGAGCGGCCAGACGCCCATCGTGCTCGATTGGGACTACCTCAACGTCACGCAGGCCGACAAGGTGAAGGCGTCGTTCGACTGGAAGGTCGCGGTGCCGTCCGACGGGCTGTTCGCCCAGTACTACGCGCAGGCGATCAACAAGAGCGCGCCGCATCCGGCCGCCGCCCGGTTGTGGGAGGAGTTCCTCTACTCCGACGAGGGGCAGAACCTCTGGCTCGCGGGCAAGTCGCGGCCGGTGCGGCTCGACGCGATGCAGAAGGCGGGCACGGCCGACAAGGCGGGCCTGGCCGCGCTCCCGCAGGTCAGCGGCGAGCCGCAGTTCCCGACCCAGGCGCAGACCGACACCGCCCAGAAGGCCGTGGCCCAGAACTGGGCCTCCGCCACGTCGTGACGGGCGTTCTCGAGCCCCCGGCCGCCCCGGTCGAGCAACGGCGGCCGGGGCGCTCGTGGCGGGCCGCGCTGGGGGTCCTGCCGTTCGCGCTGTACCTGCTGATCTTCCTCGGCGGCCCGCTGTACTTCGTGATCAGTGGGGCGCTGTCTGATGCGTCAGGCCGGCCCACGCTGGAGAACCTGGTCGCCTCGGTCACCCAGCCGCAGTACCTGCTGGCGTTCACGTCCAGCCTGGAGATCTCGCTGATCACGGCCGTGATCGGGGCGATCTTCGGCGTCTTCCTGGCGCAGGCCGTGCTCACCAGCCGCCCGGGCAGCGCGCTGCGCCGGATCGTGTCGACGGCCTCGGGCGTGCTGGCCTACTTCGGCGGCGTGCCGCTGGCCTTCGCGTTCATCGCGGCGCTGGGCCAGACCGGCCTGGCCACCATCGCGTTGCGCGGGGTCGGCGTCGACCTCTACGGCGCGGGCTTCCGCATCGATTCGCTCACCGGGCTCGGGCTCACCTACGTCTACTTCCAGATCCCGCTGATGGTCATCCTGATCACCCCGGCGCTGGAGGGGCTGCTGCCGCAGTGGCGCGAGGCCGCGGAGAACCTGGGTGCGTCGGCGTGGGCGTACTGGCGGCACGTGGCCCTGCCGGTGCTCGCCCCCGCGCTCGCCGGGGCCACGCTCGTGCTGTTCGGCAACGCCTTCGCCGCCTACGCCACCGCGCTCGCGCTCACCAGCGGCTCGATCCCGTTGGTGCCCACGGCGATCGCCTCGGCGCTGTCGGGCAACGTGCTGGCCAACCAGCAGAACGTCGGGCTCGCGCTCGGCTTCGACATGGTGATCGTCATCGGCGTCGTGATGGTGCTCTACCTCTTCCTGCAGCGCCGGGCGTCGCGGTGGGCCGGAAGTGAGGACACGGCGATGAGAGGCAGGCGCTGGCGGGTGGTCGTGTTCGTGCTGGCCGGGCTCTACTTCCTGGTACCGCTGCTGTCGGCGCTGGAGTTCAGCCTGCGCAAGCCCGGCGGCGGCTACGGCGTGGCCAACTACCTTGCGATCGCCGACGATCCGGTGCTCCTCGACGCGCTCCGGGTGTCGATGGAGATCGCCGTGGTCACCGCCGTGCTGGTGCTCGTGCTCGTCGTGCCGACGGCGGTGTGGGTGCGCCTGCGGCTCCCGTCGGTCGCCGGCCTGCTGGAAACGGCCACGATCCTGCCGATCGTGGTGCCGCCGGTCGTGATGGCGGCGGGCATCGCGTTCGTGCAGGCCAACCTGAACACACCGCTGTTCAACGCGCTGTTCTCGTCGCCGATCAGCGCGCTCACGCCGTTCTACATCGTGCTCGCGCTGCCGTTCGCCTACCGCGCCGTCGACAACGGGCTGGCCGCGGTGCCACTGGGCACGCTCGTCGAGGCCGCGCGCAACCTGGGCGCGAGCCTCACCTCCGCCCTCCTGCGCGTGGTGCTGCCCGCGATCCGCAGCGCGGTGCTCGGCTCGGCGTTCCTCACGCTGGCGCTGGTGCTGGGCGAGGTCGTGATCGCGCGGATCTTGCTGTACACCAACACGTTCCCGGTTGCGGTGGTCGTCGTCGGCCAGAGCAACGCCGGGATCTCCGTCGCGTTGACGTTGGCCAGCCTGGTGCTCACGTGGGTGCTGCTGTTGGCCGTGTCGTTCGCCGGTGGGAGAAGGGCCAGAGCATGACCGAGAGCGGAACGGCCGTGGAGTTCCGCGGCATCCGACGCAGCTTCGGGTCGACCCACGCGCTCGACGGGCTGGATCTGCAGCTGCGTCCCGGGGAGCTGCTCGCGCTGCTCGGCCCCGTCGGGATGCGGCAAGACCACGGCGTTGCGGCTGCTCGCGGGCTTCGACTCGCCCACCGAGGGGCAGGTGCTGATCGGAGGCAAGGACGTCACGGGGGTGCCCGCGTCCAAGCGCGACACGGGCATGGTGTTCCAGGCCTACTCGCTCTTCCCGACGATGACGGCCGCGGAGAACGTCGCCTTCGGGCTGCGCATGCGCAAGGTCGGCGCGGCGGCCAGGGCGAAGCGGGCGGCCGAGCTGCTGGAGGTCGTGGGCCTCGGGGCGCGCGGCGGGTCCTACCCGCACCAGATGTCGGGCGGCCAGCAACAGCGGGTGGCGCTGGCCCGCGCGCTCGCCGTCTCGCCGTCGGTCCTCCTGTTGGACGAGCCGCTGTCGGCGCTCGATGCCAGGGTGCGCGTCCAGCTGCGCGACGAGATCCGGCGCGTGCAGCTCGCCGAGGGGATCACCACGCTGTTCGTGACGCACGACCAGTCCGAGGCGCTGGCCGTGGCCGATCGGGTGGCGGTGCTCAACGCGGGTCGTCTGGAGCAGGTCGACGTCCCGCAGATCGTCTACGCGCATCCGGCCACGCCGTTCGTCGCGGAGTTCGTCGGGGTCATGAACACCATCCCGGTGGCGAACGGCCGGATCGACCCGGCCGCCGCAGAACGCACCCAGGTCCGGCCGGAGTCGTTGCGGGTCGGCGGCGCCGAGGGCGTCAAGGGCACGGTGTTGACCAGCACGTTCCTCGGTGCGGTCACGCGGCTGGTGGTCACCACGGAGGTCGGGGAGCTGACCGTCGACACCGTGAGCCACCCGGGTCTGCCCGGCATCGGCGACACGACCACGGTCGACCTCGCCTGAGTTGCTTCAGGCGCTCCCGGCGCGGGTGAACCGGGCGCCCCAGTCGCGCACCAGGTCCGCCAGCTCGGGGGGCGAGCGCACCTCGAACTCCGCGTCCACCAGGCCGAGGGCCATCGCGGGCCAGGCGAGCACGTCCGCCGTCATGTGCAGCACGCAGCCGCCTTCGCCCGCGTCGGTGACCTCAGCCCATCGCCCCACCTGGGCCCGCACGCGCTCGGCGGGGGCGTGCACCAGCACCTCCACCTGGTACGACGTCGGCATGTTCCGGATCCCGGCCTGCACGAACGCCGCGGCGTCGGCGGTCGGGAGGGTGCGCGGGCGGAAGCGGGCGCCGGTGCGGCGCGGGCCGTCGATGCGGTCGAGGCGGAAGCTGCGCCAGTCGTGGCGGTGCAGGTCGTAGGCCACCAGGTACCAGCGGCGGCCCAGCGGGACGAGTCGGTGCGGCTCCACCAGCCGGTTCGGCCTGGTCGCCCGCCTGGGTCGTGTAGCCGAACTCGACGCGTTCGTCGTCCCGGCAGGCCTGGGCGAGGGTCGTGAGGGCGTCGGCGTCCAGCGCGGGGCCGGTGTTCCAGGTGGTCGGCACGGTGACCGCGCGCAGGGCCTCGACCCGTCGACGCAGGCGCGGCGGCATCACCTGCACCACCTTCGTCAACGCCCGGACGGCGGGCTCCTCGATCCCCGGCACCGCGCCCTGGGCCGCCGCCTGCATCCCGACGGCCAGCGCGACCGCCTCCTCGTCGTCGACGACGAGCGGGGGCAGCGCCGCGCCGGCCGCCAGCTGGTAGCCGCCCTCGACGCCGCGGTGGGCGTCGACGGGGTAGCCGAGCTCGCGCAGCCGGTCGACGTCGCGCCGCAGCGTGCGCGGTGACACGCTCAGCCGCTCGGCCAGCTCGGGCCCGGGCCAGTAGCGGTGGGTCTGCAGCAGCGACAGCAGGCGCAGCGTCCGCGAGCTCGTGTTCGCCATTTCTCCAGTGTCGCCGAATTGCGGTCAGGAAGTGACCGCTGCGGGTCCTAGAGTTCCTCCTCATGACAGAGCGCGATGACCTCCTCGAGTCCCTCACCGCCCACCGCGGCTTCCTCCGCTTCGCCGTCCAGGGGATCACCGACGAGCAGGCCCGGCAGCGCCTCACGGTCAGCGAGCTGACCCTCGGTGGGCTGGTCAAGCACGTTGCGCAGATCGAGAAGGGCTGGGCGGAGTTCGTCGTCGACGGCCCGAAGACGATGGAGTTCACCGAGGACAGCTTCGCCGAGCACGCCGACGGGTTCGTGCTCCGCGAAGACCAGACGCTGGAGGGCGTGCTCGCGGAGTACGCGGAGATCGCCGCGCGCACCGACGAGCTCGTGCGCACCTGCGACCTCGACGCCGTCCAGGCGCTGCCGGAGGCGCCGTGGTTCCCGCCGAACGGCACCCGCTCGGCGCGTCGGGTGTTCGTGCACATCGTGGCCGAGACCGCGCAGCACGCGGGGCACGCCGACATCCTCCGCGAGACCCTCGACGGCCAGAAGACGATGGGGTGACGGCGATGGGCGAGAAGGATCAGATCCTGCAGATGCTCGAGACCCATCGCCGTGCGTTCCGGCAGGCGCTGTCGGACGTCACCGACGAGCAGGCCGTGGCCCGCCCGACGGTCAGCGCGCTGTGCCTCGGCGGGCTCCTCAAGCACGTCACCTACGCCGAGGCGCTCTGGGTCGACTTCATCGTCGACGGCAAGAAGGAAGACGACCTCGACCGCTACGCCGCGAGCTTCCGCGTCGAGCCGGGTGAGTCGGTGGAGAGCCTTCTGGCCGCCTACGAGGCCACGGCGCGGCGCACCGACGACGTGATCAACGCGCTGCCCGATCTCGACGTCGCGCATCCGCTGCCGGAAGCGCCCTGGTACCCGCCGAACACCTCGTGGTCGGCCCGCCAGGTCCTCCTGCACGTCCTCGCGGAGACCACGCAGCACGCGGGCCACGCGGACATCATCAAGGAGACCCTGGTCAAGCAGGCCCTCGTCGCCGCCTGACCCCCACCCACGCCACACCGCGGCCCGGGGGGTGCCGTCGGTGTGGCGTGGGTGGGGCGGGATTGTCGGGGGTCGATGCGAGGATCGGATCGTGCTCTTCGCTGAGGTCGTCGCCGCGTCTGCCGCTGTGGGGGCCACCCGCGCGCGGCTCGCGAAGGCGGCGACGATCGCGGCGCTGCTGAGGTCCGCGGCGCCCGAGGAGATCGAGCCCGCCACGGCGTGGTTGTCGGGCGAGGCGCGGCAGGGCCGCATCGGCACGGGGTGGCGCACGCTCTCCGCGCTCGACGCTCCCCCGGCCGACGCGCCGACCCTCACCGTCGCCGAGGTCGACGCCACCTTCGAGGCGCTCGCAGCCACCGCGGGCGCGGGGTCGACCAAGAGGCGGGCCGAGCTCCTGGGTGGGCTCTTCGGCGCCGCCACCCGCGACGAGCAGCGGTTCCTCACCGCGCTGCTCGGCGGCGAGCTGCGGCACGGCGCGCTGGAGGGGGTCATGCTGGAGGCGGTCGCGGAGGCGGCGGCCGTGGCGTCGGCCACCGTGCGGCGCGCGTTCATGCTCTCCGGTCGGCTCCCGGAGACCGCACGGCTCGCCCTCGACGGCGGCGAGCCCGCGCTCGCGGCCGTGACGCTGCAGGTGGGCCGCCCGGTCCGGCCGATGCTCGCCTCGCCGGGCGATTCCCTCGAGTCCGCGCTCGCCGCGCTCGGCGAGGACGTCACCGTCGAGTACAAGCTCGATGGCGCGCGGATCCAGGTGCACCGCGACGGCGACGAGGTCCGCGTGTGGACGCGCACCCTGCGCGAGATCACCGCCGCGACGCCCGAGATCGCCGAGGCTGGTGCGGGCGTTGCCCGGCCACGCGCTCGTGCTCGACGGCGAGACCCTCGCGCTCGACGACGACGGCCGTCCCCGCGCCTTCCAGGACACGATGAGCCGCTTCGGCAGCGACGGGAGCGCGGAGGTGCTGTTGTCGCCGTTCTTCTTCGACCTCCTGCACCTCGACGGCACCGACCTGATCGACGAGCCGCTCTCCGTCCGGCTGGATGCGCTGGCCGGGCTGCTGGCCGGGCACCCGCCCCTGCGCATGCCCGGCGTCCGCCGCCCGACCCCCGAGCAGGCCGCCGCCGTGCTCGACGACGCGTTGGCCGCGGGGCACGAGGGCGTGGTGGTCAAGGCGCTCGACGCGCCCTACGCCGCGGGGCGGCGGGGCAAGGCGTGGCAGAAGGTCAAGCCGGTGCACACGCTCGACCTCGTCGTCCTCGGCGCGGAGTGGGGTTACGGGCGGCGCACCGGCTCGCTCTCCAACATCCACCTCGGCGCCCGCGACCCCGACGGTGGCGAGCCGATCATGGTGGGCAAGACCTTCAAGGGCATGACCGACGAGCTCCTGGCCTGGCAGACCGCCACCTTCCCCGAGCTGGCCAGGGAGGAGCAGGGCCACGCGGTCCTGCTGCGGCCCGAGCTGGTGGTCGAGATCGCGCTCGACGGCGCCCAACGCAGCCCCCGCTACCCCGGCGGCGTCGCCCTCCGCTTCGCCCGCGTCCTGCGCTACCGCCCGGACAAGACCCCCGCGGAGGCCGACACGATCGACGCGGTCCGCGCCCTCCTCCGCGAGTAGCGCGCCCACCCCGACCCCGCCGCCCACCTCACACCCCCGGCCCCACCTCGCACCGCGCCATGCGCAGTCCACCCGCGGGGTGCGCAGTCGCGCGCCGTCCGGAACCTCCGCGCAGCCGCCCGGGGTGTGAGGGCGGGCTGAAGAGGGGGTGGGGGCGTAATGTCTCTTCATCGTGCGCTTCCTCGACGGGCAGGCCCCGCAGCACGACCTCACCTACGACGACGTGTTCCTCGTCCCCGCGCGGTCCAGCGTGGCGTCGCGGTTCGACGTCGACCTCCGCAGCCCCGACGGGTCGGGGGCGACCGTGCCGGTGGTCGCGGCCAACATGACCGCGGTGGCCGGGCGGCGGATGGCCGAGACGCTGGCCCGGCGGGGGCGCTCACCGTGCTCCCCCAGGACGTGGCGCCCGAGGCGGTGGCCGACATCGTCGCCTGGATCAAGTCGCGGCACGTCGTCTGGGACACCCCGCTCATCCTCGGCCCGGGCGACGCGGTGGCCGAGGCGCTGTCGCTGCTGCCCAAGCGGGCCCACGGCACCGTGGTCGTGGTGGACGAGGGCGGACGGCCCATCGGCACCGTCGACGAGGCCGCGTGCACCGGGGTCGACCGGTTCACCCGGCTCGCGGACGTCCTCGACCCGCACACCGTCACGCTGCCCGTCGACACCCCACCCCGCGACGTCTTCGAGGCGCTCGGCGGACGCGGCACGGCGCTCGGTCTCGACGCCGACGGCAGGCTCGCCGGGCTGCTCACCGCGCTTGGTGCTCTGCGTGCGGGGATCTACGACCCCACCCTCGACGCGACGGGCAGGCTGCGCACCGCCGCCGCCGTCGGGATCAACGGTGACGTCGCCGTGAAGGCGAAGGCCCTGCTCGACGCGGGCGTGGACGTGCTGGTCGTCGACACCGCGCACGGCCACCAGGACAAGATGCTCGACGCGCTGGCCGCCGTCCGCGCCGTGGCCGGTCCCGACGTGCCGGTGGCCGCGGGCAACGTCGTCACCGCGCAGGGCGTGCGCGACCTCGCCGCCGCGGGCGCGGACATCGTCAAGGTCGGCGTCGGCCCGGGCGCGATGTGCACCACGCGGATGATGACCGGCGTCGGACGGCCCCAGTTCTCCGCCGTGGCCGAGTGCGCGGCGGCCGGGCGCGAGCTGGGCGTGCACGTCTGGGCCGACGGCGGGGTTCGCCATCCCCGCGACGTGGCGCTTGGCCCTGGCCGCGGGCGCGTCCGCGGTGATGATCGGCTCCTGGCTGGCGGGCACCTACGAGTCGCCCGGCGACCTGCTGCGCGACGAGGCGGGCAGACCGTACAAGGAGTCGTTCGGGATGGCGAGCAAGCGGGCGGTCAGCGCCCGCACCCGCGGCGACGGCGGGTTCGACCGCGCCCGCAAGGCCCTCTTCGAGGAAGGCATCTCGGCGAGCACGGCAGCTGCTGGACCCGCAACGCCCCGGCGTCGAGGACGTGCTGGACGGGATCTGCGCGGGCGTGCGCAGCGCCGCCACCTACGTCGGCGCCCGCACCGTCGCCGAGCTCTCCGAGCGCGCGATGGTGGGCATCCAGACCCCGGCGGGGTTCACGGAAGGCACGCCGCACGGCCTGTGAGAGCCCGCTCGCACACACCCTCGGTGGCCCGCGCACACGTCCCAGCATGTGTGCGGCACCCCGCAGGTGTGCGAGCTGGCAGGTGTCAGACGCCGGGCCCCTCCAACATCTCGGTGACCAGGGCGGCGATCGGGCTGCGCTCCGAGCGCGTGAGGGTCACGTGGGCGAAGAGCGGGTGGCCCTTCAGCTTCTCGATCACCGCCGCGACGCCGTCGTGCCGCCCGACGCGGAGGTTGTCCCGCTGCGCCACGTCGTGGGTGAGCACCACCCGGCTCGCCGTGCCCAGCCGCGACAGCACCGTGAGCAGCACACCGCGCTCCAGCGACTGCGCCTCGTCGACGATCACGAAGCTGTCGTGCAGCGACCGGCCGCGGATGTGGGTGAGCGGGAGCACCTCGAGCATCCCGCGCGCGATGATCTCCTCGATCACGTTGGGGCTGACCACCGCACCGAGGGTGTCGAAGACGGCCTGGGCCCAGGGGGCCATCTTCTCGCTCTCGCTGCCGGGCAGGTAGCCCAGCTCCTGCCCGCCGACGGCGTAGAGCGGCCGGAACACCACGACCTTGCGGTGCTGCTGGCGCTCCATCACCGCCTCCAGCCCGGCGCAGAGCGCCAGCGCCGACTTGCCGGTGCCCGCCCGACCGCCGAGGGAGACGATCCCGATGTCGGGATCCAGCAGCAGGTCCAACGCCACCCGCTGTTCGGCCGAGCGGCCGTGCAGCCCGAAGGCCTCACGGTCACCGCGCACGATCCGCACGCGCTTGTCGGCCGTCACGCGGCCCAACGCCGCCGATCCGCCGCCCGGTGAGCCGCAGCCCGGTGTGGCAGGGCAGGTCGCGCGCCGCGTCGATGTCGACCACACCGTCGCGGAACAGCGCGTCGACGTCGGACGGGGTGACGTCCACGTCGGCCATCCCGGTCCACCCGCTGGGGACGATGTCCAGCGCGTGGTACTCGTCGGCGGCGAGCCCGACCGCGGCGGCCTTCACCCGCAGCGGCATGTCCTTGCTGACGAGCACGACCTCGCCCTGGCCCGCCGCCTTGCGCTCCGCGGCCAGGTTCAGCGCGCAGGCGAGGATCCGCGAGTCGTTGGAGTCGGTTCGAAAACCTGCGGGGAGCACCTCCGGGTCGGTGTGGTTGAGCTCGACGTGCAGCGTGCCGCCTGCGTTGCCGATCGGGACAGGTGCATCCAACCGGCCGTACTCGATGCGCAGGTCATCGAGCGTGCGCAGCGCCGTGCGGGCGAACCACCCCAGTTCGGGGTGGTGCCGCTTGCCCTCCAGCTCAGAGATCACCACCAGCGGCAGGACAACCTCGTGCTCGTCGAACCGGGTCAGCGACCACGGGTCGGACAGCAGTACCGAGGTGTCGAGCACGTAGCAGCGCGTGGACTCCGAGCCTTGCGGAACAGCAGCAGGGTCGATCACGGGTGCTCCCTCGTGGGCGCGGCACCGCACCCACTTCTCCGGTGGGCCGGCCTGCCCTGACCCGGACCTCCGCGACAACACCGCCGCGGACGCCCGCGAGGGCCGGTTGCCGGCCCCTTCGGGTGTTTGACACCACGACCAGGGCCTCCCGGGCGGTCCCGCATCGGGTACGGATCCGCCAAGGAGAACGCTACCGGCGGTCACCCGGGTGCGGTCAACTGCAACGCCGTGTCGTCGCCGTGTCGCATCCGCAGATTTAACACAACGGCCTACCGTTCGTCGCTGCTCGGATACCGCCCGTCGCCGGCTCGGCCACCCGCATGACACGTTCGGCCGCCAGCTCGCGGCGGAGGTCCGATGGTGTCAAGGGGTCGTCGAGCAACCGGCGCAACCGGTCGTGACCCGGTCGGACGTCCCACCACCGGCCCACGAGCGCGGGCCCGGCGACCGATGCGGCGGTGTATCCGCGCCACAGCGGATGGCGCAGGAACCCCAGCAGTCGGGCCGCGGGGCGTCCCTCCAGCAGAGCCCACCGCGCAAGATAGGCCGTGATCTCTGTGACGGGCGTCACATCGGCGTGCAGCATCAGCGCGGCGTCCAGCCGCGCGGGTGCCAGACGGGCCGTGGCCACTCCGACACGTTCGGCGAGCTCGCCGTCGAAGGCGACGCCGACCGTGCTCAAAACGTCCTGCGCCCACCGGCCCCACCGCGGCCCCACGACGGCCCGCAGACCGATCTCGGCCGCCCCCTCCGCGATCGCGCTCTGCGGCGAGCCGGTGACCACGGCGGCGTGCTCGACCCAGCCCCGCGCGACGAGGCCCGCCTCCTTGCGGCAGCGCTCGGTGTGGTGGCCCGGGTAGGCCTCGTGCGCGATGAGCCGGACCAGCTGGGCGGGCGTCAAGCCATCCGCGACGTTGAGCGTCACGACCGAACGCAAGCCGCCCGTGTAGTGGTGCAGCGCCGCCCAGGGCGCGCTGTCGACCATCCGGTAGCCGACGGCCTCGCCCGCGGGCAGGCCGATCTCCGCGGTCGTCAGCTCCCGCAGGCCTTCCGACAGCGCCCGGACCGCCGCCCCGATCCGCCCCGGCGGCACCTGCTCCCGTTCCCGGTGAGCGGCCAAGCGCGGGCCCAGCGGTCCCGATCCCGGCAGCACCGCGTCCAGTGCGCGGTGCGCGGCCCGGTAGTCGTCCTGCGCACCCCAGCCCACCGGCAGGTCGAACGTGGCGCGGAGCTCGTCGACGAAGCCGATGCGCTGGCCCGCCAGGCGCCGCGCGGTGACCTCGAGCGCCCGCAGTTGGGCGGCCAGGAACGCGGCCCGCTCCTCGGGGAGGTCGCCCGGCAGTCCGTCGAGCAGCCTGCCCGCCTCGCGGACGAGCGCAGCCGCCGAGCGGGGCACCCAGGGGACGGCTCCGGCCGTCGCGAACGTCCCCGGGAGATGCCGGTCGAGGGCCGCCGCGATGCCCAAGTACCGCTGTGCGGCGTCCACGTCAAGGGACGGTAGCCCCAGCGCGGGATCACGCAGCGTGTGGCGACGAAAAGATACGGCCCGGATCGGGTGATGCACGACTACCCAGCGTCGACAATTCGGAGTGGTCGCCGGGAAATCGAGCCGTGAACCGGTCACCCGAAAAGGAGCGTATCCGAACGGAAAGTATTGCCTTCATCCGATCGTGTTACGGGGTTTTGTCAATGCGCCGGGAACCCGCTAGCTTTTTCCTCGGTCGGCGCGGGCTCCCCAGTCACTCGCCGACTCAGAAAGGAATCGACTCCGGTCGAATCCGCGTGACCAACAGGAGATGAACTGTGCTGAAGAAGGCTGGAATCGTTGTGGCTACGGCCGCTGCTGGCTTGCTGGCCGTGAGCCCGCTCGCCTTCGCCGGTGACATGGGCTACGGCCACGACCGTGGCCACGACCACGGTCACAAGGGTGACAAGGGCGCCTCGTACTCGAAGAACTACGAGACGAACTACGACCACTCGCCCTCCTGCAACGCCGCGCCGCAGACCGTCGGGAACAACCTCCCGCAGAATGCAACCGGTGTCGCTTCGCCGCTCGTCGGCATCCTGGGCATCGCCGCCAACGTGGCTGCGCCGGTCACCACCCAGCTCCAGGCGCCGATCCTGAGCTGCAACAACCTGCAGGACATCGCGAACGTCAACGTGAGCGACAACTTCCAGGACAACAGCCGGACCCGCTCGAGCGTCGACCGCTCGTTCAACGGCTGAGCTCACCGCGCCTGACAAAGGCCCGGACCCCTCGTGGGTCCGGGCCTTTGTCGTGCCCGGGCATTTGCGAGCGCCCTCGGCGTCGGACATGGGGCTTTCGCTCTCGCAGCCGCTCCGACCTGCAAGAATGGAGCTTCACCCGGAATGGGGAATAACCTTTTTCGAGCCGAAGTGCGGTCACTCAATAGTGGTAAGGGATTTGTTTTCTCCCTCGGCCGTCCGATACATTTCTTTTGGCTAGCACGGCTCCCCTTCCAAGCTAGCCCGAATGAAGAGGATGCGGATCTCAAGTCCGCACCACCCCCGTCAGGAGACACTGTGCTTAAGAAGGCTGGAATCATCGTCGCCGCGTCGGCTGCCGCAATCCTCGCGGCCGCTCCCCTCGCGCTGGCGCACGGTACCGACCACTCGCCCAAGTGCGACTTCGCCAAGCAGGTCGTGGGCAACGAGAACCCGCAGACGGCAACCGGCGTCACCGCGCCGCTGCTGGGCCTGCTGGGCGTTGCGGCCAACGCCGCTGCCCCTGTCTCCACCCAGGCGCAGGCCCCGATCGCGAGCTGCAACAACGTTGAGGACGTCCTCAACACCCGCATCTCGGACAACCTGCAGGACAACAGCCGCACCAGCACGCGGATCGACCGGTCGGGCAACAACTGACCATTGACGCCGCAAGGCGTTAGGTGACGGTGGCCCGGATCCCCTCAGGGGGTCCGGGCCATCGCCATTTCCCGATATGAGCGAAGGAGTACCCATGTCTCGGCAACTGCGTCGTACCGCCTACACCGTCGCGGCCCTGGCCGCCCTCGTCGTCTGCGGGGCAGGAATCTCGGGTGTGGCGGCCGCCGCACCCACGTACCCCTCCCCGGCGTCGTCAGCGCCCTCGTCGGCGGATGCGACGCCCGAACGCCCCTCGACGTCCGATGCGCCCGCATCGCCGTTGCTCCACCCCCTCGACGCGTCCGACGGGCTGCTCGGCATGCGCCGCGGCAGCATCCACTCGGCCACCACGCCGGACCTGTCGAAGGTCCCCGTGGTGGGGGTGCTGCCCAGGATCGGCATCACCCCGCTGCCGAAGCAGGAGGCGACCGCGGACGCCGGGGCGACCGACGCGACCGCGGCTGATGGCTCTTCGACCAACGACACCGCGGCGGACGGCGCTTCTGCCGCCGACTCGTCGGGCGACACCGGCGCCGCCACCCCTGGCGACGACCAGTAGCGGGTGCGGGGTCAGGAGCCGAAGCGGCGATGGCGGGCGGCGTAGTCGCGCAGCGCCCGCAGGAAGTCCACCTTGCGGAACGCGGGCCAGTACGCCTCGCAGAACCAGAACTCCGAGTGCGCCGACTGCCAGAGCAGGAACCCCGACAGCCGCTGCTCGCCCGACGTCCGGATCACCAGGTCCGGGTCGGGTTGGCCGGAGGTGTAGAGGTTCTCCGCGATGTGGTCGACGTCGAGCACCTCCGCGAGCTCTTCGATCGAGGTGCCGGACTCCGCGTGCTGCAGGAGCAGCTTGCGCACCGCGTCGGCGATCTCCTGGCGGCCGCCGTAGCCGACGGCCACGTTCAGCTCCAGCCCCGGACGGCCGACCGTGCGTTCGGCGGCCGCGGCGAGCCGGTGCGCGATGTCCGGTGGGAGCAGGTCGAGCGCACCGACGATCCGCAGCCGCCAGCGGGCGGCGGGACCCGCGAGCTCGTCGACGACGTCGGCGATGATCTTCAGAAGCGGGTCGAGCTCGTCGGCGGGCCGGGTCAGGTTGTCGGTGGAGAGGAGGAAGAGCGTGACGACCTGCACGCCTTCCTCCTCACACCAGGCGAGGAGATCGGCGATCCGGGAGGCGCCGACGCGGTGGCCGTCGTTGACGTCCACGAAGCCCGCCTCACGCGCCCAGCGACGGTTGCCGTCCAGCATGACCGCGACGTGTCGGGGACGCTCATCGACGGAGCGCAGCATGCGCGACAACCTGCGCGCGTAGAGCGAATAGAGCAGGTCGCGGGCGCCCACGGCGGGTGAGCCTACGCCGCCCGGCGGGCGTGGTCCGGTTCACCCGTGGACGGCCCAGGCCGTCGCCACGGTGCCGTAACCTCGGGGTGTGACCGCCGGGATGGCTCCCCCGAACCCCGCGCCGCTGGTCAAGCCACGGATGCGGGGCTGGCTGCACCTCTGGTCGTTCGCGGCGTCGATCGCCTCGGGCATCACGCTCGTCGCCGTGTCGGCCGCGCTGGTCGGGCCGGGCGCGGCGCTGGCCACCGCCGTCTACAGCGTCACGATCCTGGGGTTGTTCGGCGTCAGCGCGCTCTACCACCGCCACACCTGGCGCACGGCGCGCTCGCGGGCGGTCATGAAGCGGCTCGACCACTCCATGATCTTCCTGTTCATCGCGGGCACCTACACGCCGGTGGCCGCCCTCGCGCATGGATCCCCGCAGCGCCCGGTGGGTGCTCGCGGTGGTCTGGGGTGGAGCCCTGCTCGGCGTGGTGCTGAAGATGGTGTGGCCGCACGCGCCGTCGTGGCTGGCCGTGCCCATCTACGTCGCGCTGGGCTGGGTGGCCGTCTTCGTCTTCCCCGAGCTGCTGGTCAACGGCGGGGTCGCCGCGTTCGTGCTGCTGATCGCGGGCGGCGCGCTCTACACCGTCGGCGCGCTGTTCTACGCCACGAAGTGGCCGAACCCGTGGCCGCGCACGTTCGGCTACCACGAGTTCTTCCACGCGGCCACGGTGCTCGCCGCGCTCTGCCACCTCGTCGCGATCTGGCTGGTCCTGCTGCGCTGAGCCGTGCGGGGAGGGGTAGCGCGCGGAGGGGCCGCCGGCGCGACCACCTCCGCGCACGGATGGCTACTCGCCGGTCGGACCCTTGGTCCGCAGCTCGTCGACCTTGGCCATCGCCGCGCGCAGCTCGCCGAGCCACTCGTCGGCGTGCTGGCCCACCAGCTTGACCGCCCAGGCCAGCGCGTCGGAGCGGGAGCGCGCGACCCCGGCGTCGACCAGCGTGTCGAGCACGATCCGCTCCGGCTGGCGCAGGCGCGTCATCACCGGCACCGAGGCGACGGTGAAGAGCTCCTCGGTGTCGCCGACCCGCGCACCCCAGGCGACCTTGCGCCCGTAGCGGTGCTCGGCCTGGCGGGCGATCTCGATGCGCTCGTCGCGGGTGGTCTCGCGGAACCGGGAGATCCGACCCAGCTCGGCGGCGGCGCGCTCGGCACCGCCCGCGTCGCCTTCGGCGAACTCACCCTCGACGGCGGGCAGCGTGCCGACGATCAGGATCTCTTCGCGGTCCACGGTGACCTCAGGGGCCCCGGTGAACCAGCCGTCGGGGAGCCGCCCCGAGAGCCACGCGGCCGCGTCGTCGGCGCCGGGCAGATCGGCCTGCTGCCACCCACCGCGCCCTGGCCCGTGGCCGCGCCCGCCGTGCCATCCCCTGTGCATCCGTCCGGCCATGTTGACCTCCTACTGCGATGTAACCCGTTGCCGCGGGGTGACCCCGTCACAACCTCGATGCTTACGAGATTACACACCATCGGTGCTTACGCGGACATGTTCACCGGGGGCGAACCGCGGCGGCGAGCGCGGCCGGGGTGGTGACGGGGAAGTCGCAGACGAAACCGCGGCACACGTAGGCCGCGGCGCCCCCGCCGACCAGCGGCCGACCCGCCAGCAGCGGCACGCCGGGCGCGTCGGGCTCCCCCGCGACGATCACGGTGCCGCCGGGGGCGAGGCGGCGGGCTTCGGCGAGCAGGGCGGGCCCCGACCCGGCGATCGCCACCTGCAGGGGTCCGGCGACGGCCGCCTCCGCCGCGGTCAGCCAGTGCCCGGCGAACCGCGGGTACCGTCGCGTGACGGTCCCGGCGCCGCGCAGCGCCGCTTCGGCCGCGGACCGGAAGCGGCCGCCGTCCTCGGTCAGCACGGACGCGGTGAGCAGCGCCGAGGCCAGCGCGGAGCTACCCGAGGGGGTGGCGTTGTCGGCGACCTCGCGCGGGCGGTGCAGGAGGGTCTCGGCGTCGTCGGCGGTGTCGAAGAGGACGCCGTCCGCTAGGAAGTGGGCCAGCGTGGTGTCGAGCAGCTCGACGGCGGCATCCAGCCATCGGGCGGCGCCGGTGGCCTGGTGCAGCGCGAGCAGGCCGTCGGCCAGGGCGGCGTGGTCCTCCAGCACGCCCGCCGCGGCGCCCACCGTGCCGCCGCGCGACGAACGGCGCAGCCGCCCGTCGACGACGTGGCGGGAGAGCAACAGCTCGGCCGCGGTGACGGCGGCCTCGACCCACCCGGGCCGGGCGAGGGCCGCCCCGCCTTCGGCCAGCGCGACGATCGCCAGCCCGTTCCAGGCGGTGACCACCTTGTCGTCGCGGGCGGGCTGCGGGCGTTCGTCCCGCGCGGCCAGCAGCGCAGCCCGAACCCGGACCCACCGCGCGGGGTCGTCCGGGTCGACGAGCAGCTGCAACGTCGAGGCGCCGTGCTCGAACGTGCCTTCGGCGGTGACCGAGAGCAGCCGGGCCGCCCACGCCCCGTCGTCGGCGCCGAGGACCTCCTCGAGCTGGGCGGGTGTCCAGGCGTAGGTCTTGCCCTCGACGCCGTCGGTGTCGGCGTCCAGCGCGGAGGCGAAGCCGCCCTCGGCCGTGCGGAGGTCGCGCACCAGGAAGGCGGCGGTCTCGTCCGCGACGCGCAGGGCCTGCACCGACCCGGTCATCCGGGCGAGGTGGGCGTACACGCGCAGCAGCAGGGCGTTGTCGTAGAGCATCTTCTCGAAGTGCGGCACCACCCACCCGGCGTCGACGCTGTAGCGCGCGAAGCCGCCCGCGAGCTGGTCGTACATCCCGCCGCGGGCCATCCGGTCGCACGTCAGGGTGGCCATCCCGAGCGCTGCCGCGGAGCCGGTGCGCTCGTGGTGGCGCAGTAGGAACTCCAGCACCATCGACGGCGGGAACTTGGGGGCGCCCCCGAACCCGCCCACCCGGCCGTCGAACGCCTCGGCCAGCGCGGTGACGGCCTCCGCGAGCGCGGCGGCGTCGACCGTGTCCGGCGGGAGCGCCGCGGCGGCGGCCTCGGCGAGCCTGCCCGCGATCTGCTCTGCCGCCCCCCGCACCCGCTCGCCGTCCTCCCGCCAGGCCCGCGACACGGCGTCGAGGAGCTGGCGGAACGACGGCATCCCGTGGCGTGGCTCGGGCGGGTAGTAGGTGCCGCAGTGGAACGGCTCCCCCGTCGGGGTGAGGAAGCAGGTCATCGGCCAGCCGCCCTGCCCGGTCATGGCCTGGGTCGCAGCCATGTAGACCGCGTCGATGTCGGGCCGCTCCTCGCGGTCGACCTTGATCGCGACGAAGTCGGTGTTCAGCTGCTCGGCGGTGGCCGCGTCCTCGAACGACTCGTGCGCCATGACGTGGCACCAGTGGCAGGCCGCGTAGCCGACCGAGAGGAGCACCGGCACGTCCCGACGTGCCGCCTCGGCGAACGCCTCGTCCGACCACTCCCACCAGTCGACCGGGTTGTCGGCGTGCTGGAGCAGGTAGGGCGACGTCGCGCCGCTGAGCCGGTTTGCCACGACCGCCAGCCTGCCGGGTCGGATGGGACCCCGCAGGGATCAGGGCTTCTGGTCGGGCTTCTGCTTCTGCTCCGGCTGCTCGTCGAAGCTGACCGGGATCTTGCGCAGGTGCTTGGTCATCGAACGGACCAGGAAGATCAACGCCACGCCCAGGAGGATGACGACCACGAGCGCGATCGGCGAGGCTTCGCCGAACTCCGGCCCCTGACCGGGCGCAGGGGCAGGATCCTGCGCGACGATCGCCACGCCGGTGGACGCCGGGCCCATCCCGACCAGTACCGCGCTCACGCGGCTGAGGTTACGCGCCCGGGGCCCGCACCGGCGCGGCAGCCCGAGCCGGCCACCCCGTGCCCGAGAATCACGGATCTGCACTCCGCACGACAAATCGAGGACTCTCGCCTGGCGGTCGTCGGTGCCCCTCGCGGGCCGGGGTGGTGACCGAGAGCGCTACCGGCCGACGGCGCCGCCCACCCGGGCGTCGATGCCCGCGAACAGGTCGTCTTCGGGAACGCTGGTGTCGACGAGGCTGCGCACCAGCTCGTAGTCCTCGGTGGGCCAGATCTCGCGCTGCAGGTCCCGCGGAACGAGGAACCAGCGGCTGGTGGGATCGATCTGCGTCTCGTGGGCGACGAGCGCGCGATCGCGCACCTCGAACCAATCGGCGCACTGGACCCGGGTGGTGACGCGGGTGCCGGGATCGGGCCGGTCGTCCTTCCAGTTGGCCAGCCACTCGGCGTAGGGCGACTCCAGACCCCTGGCCAGCATCGCCTCGTGGAAGGCGATCATGCGCGCCCGGGAGAAGCCGTGGGAGTAGTAGAGCTTGAGCGGCTGCCAGGGCTCGCCCGCATCCGGGAAGCGGTCGGGATCGCCCGCCGCCTCGAACGCCAGCATCGAGATCACGTGGGTCTTGATGTGGTCGGGGTGGGGGTAGCCGCCGTTCTCGTCGTAGGTGACGAGCACGTGCGGCCGGAACTCACGGATCAGCGCGACGAGCGGGGCGGCGGCCTTCTCGTCGTCGACCAGCGCGAAGCAGCCCTCCGGCAGCGGGGGCTTGGGGTCGCCCTCGGGCAGCCCGGAATCGATGAAGCCGAGCCAGCGGTGCTGGACGCCGAGGATCTCGGCGGCCCGGGCCATCTCCTCGCGGCGGATCGCGGGCATGTTCGCCCGCACCTCGGGCCGATCCATCGCCGGGTTGAGCACGCTGCCCGCCTCGCCGCCCGTGCAGGTGACGACCATGACCTCGTCGCCTTCGGAGACGTAACGGGCCATCGTGGCCGCGCCCTTGCTCGACTCGTCGTCCGGATGCGCGTGCACGGTCATCATCCGCAGCGGTCCCTCGATGGGGGACGTCGTTTCGTGGGGGGACATGAGGTGGTTCGCAGTCCTTCCTGGCCGATCGGGCGCCTGCGATCGTCGCAGAGCCCACCGACAAGTTCTCGTCGACATGTGGGAACGCCGGCGACCGCCCACGCCTTCCCCGATCACGATGGGCGTTCGGCTGAACACGTGAGGCGACCGGGCGGATCGGGCTCCGCTCAGACATGGCACACGGCTGCCGATGTCGATATCCTGGGCGGCCGCCGTGTCGGCCGAGCGTCGCCGCGGCGGTGGCTGCTGCTTCGGCACGGCTGTGACCAGCGTAGATGGTGAACGCGGAACTCCACAGCCCTGCTGACCGTTCGTCGAAAGACGGCGACGAGCGGCAGACCGCGTGTTACCGTGAGCAGCACACGGCCCGCAGGCGGGTCGTGTTTTTCCTTACTCGGGGCTATGCCGCCCACGAGATCAGGTGAGGTCCCGCGCCGGG
The DNA here is from genome assembly GCA_963799945.1 of uncultured Actinomycetota bacterium. GTDB lineage: Bacteria > Actinomycetota > Actinomycetes > Mycobacteriales > Pseudonocardiaceae > Pseudonocardia. The sequence goes on along the minus strand of CAWCZG010000011.1, from coordinate 24,549 downwards.
TCGCACCTCTCGAGTTCGCGGGCGCAATGGACCGTGGCCACGCGGTTCTACAGGCTGGAGGAGTGATGACCGTGACGGACGCGTCGGTGACCTGGCTGACCCAGGAGGCCTACGACCGGCTCAGGCACGAGTTGGACGAGCTCATCGACAACCGGCCCGTCATCGCTGCCGAGATCAACGCCCGCCGCGAAGAGGGCGATCTCAAGGAGAACGGCGGCTACCACGCCGCCCGCGAGGACCAGGGCCAGCAGGAGGCGCGCATCCGCCAGCTGCAGGAGCTGCTGCGCACCGCGCAGGTCGGCACGGCCCCCACCAGCACCGACACGGTGTCCCCCGGCATGGTCCTCAAGATCCGCTACGAGGGCGACGACGACACCGAGACGGTGCTGCTCGGCTCCCGCGAAGAGGGCGTCCGCGGCGGCCTGGAGGTCGTCTCCCCCAGCTCGCCGCTCGGTGCCGCGCTGATCGGCGCCCACGTCGGCGACACCCGCGAGTACCAGCTGCCCAACGGTGGCGGCATGAAGGTCACGCTGGTCTCCGCGGAGCCGTTCCGCTCCTGACCGTTCGCGACGCCTAGCCGCGCTCGGCCGTCTCGTCGATCACGGTGTGGCCCGCGGCGTGGAGGGCCGCCACGAGCTCGGCGCAGTGCTCGGGTCCGCGCGTCTCCATCGAGAGGTGCACGTCGACGTCGCCCAGGGGCAGGGCCAGCGACGTGCGGGAGTGCGCCACGTCCAACACGTTCCCGCCGTGCTCGGCGACGAGCGTGAGCAGGCCCGCGAGGGCGCCGGGCGCGTCGTCGATGCGCACCCGCAGCGCCAGGTAGCGCGCTGCCGCGGCCATGCCGTGCTGGATCACGTGCAGGAGCACCAGCGGGTCGATGTTGCCGCCGGAGAGCACGGCCACCGCGGGGGTCGCGAACCGGTCGGGGTACTCCATCAACGCCGCGACCGCCGCCGCCCCCGCGGGCTCGACGAGCATCTTCGCGCGCTCGAGGCAGTGCAGGAGGGCTCGGGACAAGGCGTCGTCGCGCACGGTCAGGATCTCGTCGACCAGCGTCGCCACCTGCGGGAACGTCACGTCGCCCGGACGGCCGACCGCGATGCCGTCGGCGATCGTGCGCATGGATGCCAGCGTCACCGGGCCGCCCTCGGCCAGCGACACCGGCCAGGCCGCGGCCCCTTCGGCCTGCACCCCGACCACCGCGACGTCGGGCCGCAACCCCTTCACCGCGGCCGCGATGCCACCCAGCAGTCCGCCGCCGCCGGTGCACACCAGCACCGTGCGGACGTCCGGCACCTGTTCGAGGATCTCCAACCCGACGGTGCCCTGCCCGGCCATGACGTCGACGTGGTCGAACGGGTGCACGAGCACCGCACCCGTCTCGGCGGCCAGGCGGTGCGCCGCGGCCAGGCTGCCCTCGATCGTGGCCCCTTCGAGGTGCACCTCGGCGCCGTAGCCCCGGGTCGCGGCGACCTTGGGCAGGGCCGCGCCCACCGGCATGAACACCGTGGCGTGGATGCCGAGCATCTGCGCGGCCAGCGCGACGCCCTGCGCGTGGTTGCCCGCGCTGGCCGCCACGACACCCCGGGCGCGCTCGCCGTCGTCCAGGCGGGAGATCCGCGTGTAGGCCCCGCGGATCTTGAACGACCCGGTGCGCTGCAGGTTCTCGCACTTCAGCCACACCGGCCCGGCGCACAGCTCACTCAGCGCACGCGCCCCGGCGACGGGCGTCGTGGAGACCACCCCTTCGAGCAGCTCGCGGGCGGCCTGGATGTCGGCGAGCCCGACCGGATGTGCTGTCGCGGTCACCGGCGCATCCTCGCACCCCTCGCACGGATGGGCGGGCCGCCATCATGCCGCCACGGCGGGTAACCTCGTTCCCATGTCGTCGCGACTCCGCACCGTCGCGCCGCTGCTGGTGGCCACGGTGCTGGCGCTGGCGGCGGTGTTCACCGTGCAGCACGCGGCGTGCGCCGACCCCGGCCGGTACGTGTCGGTCGGCGGCGGTGGCTACGTCCTGGTCGGTGGCTGCGTCGCCCCCGGCGACATCGTGATGCCCGACCGCACCCCCGGCCCGACCGTCGGCGACGAAGCCCCGACCCGCTCCTGAGAGAGTCCTGAAGAACTCCGGCCGCAGCGCAGCAGGCCCGAGTTCTGCAGGGCGCTCCTAAGCCCTCTTGAGGGCGGTGCGCAGGTCTTCCAGGAGGTCCTCGACGTCCTCGATGCCCACCGAGAGCCGCACGAGGTCGTCCGGCACGGCCAACGCCGAATCCGCCACCGACATGTGCGTCATCTGCCCGGGGTGCTCGATCAGCGACTCGACACCGCCGAGCGACTCGGCGAGCGTGAAGAGCTCCGTGGCCGCGCAGACCCGCAGCGCCGCCTCCCGCCCGCCTGCCACGCGGAACGAGACCATGCCGCCGAAGCGGCGCATCTGCTTCGCGGCGATCTCGTGGCCGGGGTGCTCCGGCAGGCCCGGGTAGCGGACCTCGGCGACGGCGGGGTGCCCGACCAGGAGGTCGGCCACCCGCTCGGCGTTGTCGCTGTGCCGCTCCATCCGGACGGCCAGGGTCTTGACCCCCCGCAGCGTCAGCCACGCGTCGAAGGGGCCCGGCACCGACCCGACCGCGTTCTGGGTGAAGGTCAGCTGCTCGGCGAGCTCGTCGTCGGAGGTGATCAGCGCACCGCCCACGACGTCGGAGTGGCCGCCGATGTACTTCGTGGTGGAGTGCAGCACCACGTCGGCGCCCAGCGCGAGCGGCGACTGCAGGTAGGGCGAGGCGAAGGTGTTGTCGACGACGAGCCGCGCACCCGCCGTGCGCGCGACGTCGGCGACCGCGGCGATGTCGGCGATGCCCAGCAACGGGTTGGTCGGCGTCTCGCACCAGATCACCCGGGTGCGCGGGCGGAGCGCGGCGCGCAGGGCGGGGATGTCGGCCAGGTCGACGGAGGTGTGCTCGACGCCCCAGGGCGCGAGGACCTTGTCCACCAGCCGGAAGGTGCCGCCGTACGCGTCGTGGGGGATGACGATGTGGTCGCCGGGGCGCAGCAGGGGCCGCAGCAGGACGTCGGTAGGCGCCCATGCCCGAGCCGAACGCGATCCCGTGCCTGCCGCCCTCGAGCGCGGCGAGGCACTCCTGCAGCGCCGTGCGGGTGGGGTTGGCGCTGCGCGAGTACTCGTAGCCCGCGCGCGTGCCCCCGACGCCGTCCTGGGCGAACGTCGACGACGGGTGGATGGGCGTGATCACCGCACCGGTGGTGGGGTCGGGCTCCTGGCCCGCGTGGATCGCCTTGGTCGAGAAGCCGTGCATGAGACCACGCTACGCGGCCCCCGATCCGGTCATGAGCCCAGGAAGGCCAGCACGTCCGAGCGGCTCACGACACCCGCGGGCTTGCCGTCGACCAGCACCAACGCCGCGTCGGCCGACGCGAACGCGGTCATCGCCGTATCCAGCGCCTCGTTCGCCCCGATCGTCGGCAGCGGCGCCGACATGTGCTTCTCGAGCCGGTCGCGCAGCTCGGCCCGGCCGGTGAACAGGGCGTCGAGCAGATCGCGCTCGACGACCGCGCCGACGACCTCCGCGGCCATCACCGGCGGCTCGGCCCGCACGACCGGCATCTGGGAGACGTGGAACTCCCGCAGGTAGTGCACGGCGTCGGCGACCGTCTCGTTCGGGTGCGCGTGGACGAGGGCCGGGATCGCGCCGTCCTTCCCGAGCAGGACGTCACCGACCGTCGCGCCCGCCGCGGGCGGCAGGAAGCCGTAGCCCGCCATCCAGGCGTCGTTGAAGACCTTGCCGAGGTAGCCGCGGCCGCCGTCGGGCAGCAGGACGACCACGACCGCGTCGGCGGGCAGCTCCGCGGCCACCCGCAGCGCCGCGACCGTCGCCATGCCACACGAGCCGCCGACCAGCAGCGCCTCCTCGCGGGCCAGCCGCCGCGTCATCGCGAAGGAGTCGCCGTCGGTCACCGCGACGATGCGGTCGCAGATGTCCTTGTCGTACGTCGACGGCCAGAAGTCCTCGCCGACGCCCTCGACCAGGTACGGCCTACCGGAGCCGCCGGAGTAGACCGAGCCCTCGGGGTCGGCGCCGATCACCTGGACGCGCCCGTCGGACACCTCCTTGAGGTAGCGGCCCGTGCCGCTGATCGTGCCGCCGGTGCCGATGCCCGCCACGAAGTGGGTGATCCGGCCGTCGGTCTGGGCCCAGATCTCGGGCCCGGTCTCCAGGTAGTGCGACTCCGGGTTGTGCATGTTGGCGTACTGGTTGGGCTTCCAGGCGCCGTCGATCTCGGTGACGAGCCGGTCGGAGACCTGGTAGTAGGAGTCGGGGTGATCGGGCTCGACCGCCGTCGGGCAGACGACCACGCGCGCGCCGTACGCGCGCAGGACGTTGCGCTTGTCCTCGCTCACCTTGTCCGGGCAGACGAACACGCAGCTGTAGCCCTTGCGCTGGGCGACCATGGCCAGCCCGACGCCGGTGTTGCCCGAGGTGGGCTCCACGATCGTGCCGCCGGGGCGGAGCTCGCCCGACGCCTCCGCCGCCTCGATCATGCGGAGCGCGATGCGGTCCTTGACGCTGCCACCGGGGTTGAAGTACTCGATCTTGGCCAGCACCGGCGCCGCGATCCCCGCCGCGACCGGCCCGAGCCGCACGAGCGGCGTGTTCCCGACCAGGTCGGCGACGTGCTCGACGAACTGCATGGGCGTCATCCTCGCACCCCGGCCTGCGCACGGTCGGGGCATGTGTCGCGGCGGCGGCAACGGGGAACCCCCGACGAAAGGGACGCGTTGGCGTTCTGGGCGCAACGCCCACCGATCACCGGAGAGGTTCCCCGATGAGCTCGTCCAACCCCGTCAAGCGGGTGGCAGCACTGGTCGGTGGCGGCATTGTGCTGCTGGTCGGCATCGCCCTGCTCATCCTGCCCGGGCCGGGCCTTCTGCTCGTGCTCGCGGGCCTGCTCATCCTGGCCAACGAGTTCCCGGCCATCGAGAAGTACGTGGACCCGGTGCGCAAGCGCGCGATGAAGGCGACCGAGGAGAGCGTGTCGTCGCCGCTCCGGATCGCCGGATCGGTGCTCGCGGGTCTGCTGCTCATCGGCGCGGGCATCTTCTGGGGCCTGAACAAGTGGTTGTGGCTCGGCGGGTGGCCCACCGGCTCGAGCTTGATCCTCTCCGGGGTCGTCCTGCTCGTGCTGCTGGGTTTCAGCTACCACCGCGTGCGGACCGGGCAGGCGGTCAGCGATGACGACAACGCCGATAACGATCTCACCCATTCGTAGGACTTTCGCCGTTGTCGCTGCTCACGGCCCGTCTCACGCGGAACGAACCCTGAGCGGCCGATAGCGGAGGGTGCCCGGGCTGGCACGCATCGCTCCCAATGGGGTCCTCCGGTCGAGGGGACCCGCCACAGCGGGTCTAATCTGACCGCCACTCAGGAGCTCCCCAAGCCGAGGAGAGGGCACACTCGTCGGCGAAGGCGTTCCCGTGACCCCACCCATTGCCGTCTCCCGGGCGCCACACCCAGCGTCCCTCCCCGGCGGCACCGATCCGGGACCCACCCGTTCCGGGCCAGATCACGGGCACAACAGCAGGAGGGGCGTGGCTCGGTGCCTGTTGCCGAGTACGGGCAGGTGGACAAGCGAAGAGACGAGACCGGCGGCGACGACGAAGGGAAAGACGGAGCTCGCGCCGGGTACGACCTCACTGATGGCGATCTGACGCCCGCGGGCAAGGCCGCGCGGGCGGAGGCTGAGCTCGACGAGCTCGCCCTTCGGGCGAGCCGCGGCGACCAGGTGGCACTCGGTGAGCTGCTCAACCGGATCCACGGTCCGGTCGTCTGGCAGTGCCGCGCCCGCATGAGCGGGCGCACCGTCGGCCAGCACACACCCGAAGACGTCGCCCAGGAAGTGCTCATCGCCGTCTGTGGCGCACTGAGCCGCTTCCGCCCCAACGAGACGCGTTGGATGGCGTTCGTCTACGGCATCGTCCGCAACAAAGTGATCGACGCGTACCGCGCAGCGGGACGGGACCGCTCGGAGCCCATGGAAGAGCTGCCCGACCACATCGATGAGGACGACCGCGCGGGACCCGAGGCCGCGGTGCTGCGCTCCGCTGATCTCGCCCTGCTGCAGGGGCTGCTCGACGAGCTCCCCGAGCCGCAGCGGGAGGTGCTCGTGCTCCGGGTGGCCATGGGCTACTCGGCGGAGGAGACCGCACGGACGGTCGGCTCGACGCCGGGCGCCGTGCGGGTGACCCAGCACCGGGCGATGATCCGGCTGCGGGCGCTGCTCGAGAAGCGGGCGACCGAGGTGGAATGAGAGCCTCGGCGAACGGGGGCCCCGGCCCACCCGCGGAACCCCCGTTCGCCGAACCCGCGTTCGCCAGATCCCCGTTGGCCGGGTCCCCGATTCACCGGACCGCACAGCGCCGTCATTCCCGCTCCACGCAGCGCAGCCCCCGCTCAGGGGTCCACGACTCGATCCGCAACGCGGTGGCCTCGGGGTTGAGCCGGGTGAGCACGACCTCCCGGAGATCGGCCCGGAAGAGCTCGCCCTCCATGCCCTCGAGGAGACCCGCGGCCAGGGCGAGGCCTGCGATCTTGGCATCGCCTTCCCAGGTGGCCTCCTGCCCCTCCGGCGGGGCGATCGAGGTGCTGTGCAGGGCGAACCGCGGATCGCGGCGCAGATCGGCGCCTTTACGCGCGTTGGGCATCGAGCCGAAGGTCAGCTCGCCATCGGCGAACTCCACCTCGATGCCGGAGATCCGCGGCGAGCCGTCGGCGCGCAAGGTGGCGATCGTCTTGTGCTTCTGCGCATCGAGGAGCGCCTTCACCCGCGCGGCGAACGCGGGTTCGGCGGCCTCGACCTCACTCCAGGTGGCCATAGTGACGACCGTCCCACAGCCCGCCGACATTTCCGGAACCGTCGGTGGCCGCGCGTAGAGTCGACCTTCCTGGACACCGAGGAGGTTGGACGATGCCGGAAGCCGTGATCGTCGCAGCGGCGCGTTCGCCGATCGGCCGTGCGTTCAAGGGCTCGCTCACGAGCATCCGGCCCGATGACCTCACCGTGCAGATGGTGCGCGCGGCGCTCGCCCAGGTGCCCCAGCTCGATCCCGCCCACATCGACGACCTGATGTTGGGCTGCGGCCTTCCCGGTGGCGAGCAGGGCTTCAACATGGCCAGGGTCGTCGCCGTGCTGCTCGGCTACGACAAGCTCCCCGGCACCACGATCACCCGCTACTGCTCGTCGTCGCTGCAGACCACGCGGATGGCGCTGCACGCGATCAAGGCGGGCGAGGGCGACGTGTTCATCTCGGCGGGGGTCGAGACCGTCTCGCGGTTCGCCAAGGGCAGCTCCGACGCGTGGCCCGACACGCACAACCCGATCTTCGGCGACGCCGAAGACCGGTCGCGGCACGTCGCGGAGAACGGCGCCGACGACTGGAACGACCCGCGCGACGACGAGCACCTGCCCGATGTCTACATCGCGATGGGCCAGACCGCGGAGAACCTCGCCAGGAGCAAGGGCGTCACCCGCGAGGACATGGACCACTTCGGGGTCCGCTCGCAGAACCTGGCCGAGAAGGCCATCGCCAACGGGTTCTTCGCCCGCGAGATCACCCCGGTCACGTTGCCCGATGGCACCGTGGTCAGCACCGACGACGGCCCCCGCGCAGGCGTCACCTACGAGGCGGTGAGCCAGCTCAAGCCGGTCTTCCGCCCCGATGGCCGGGTCACCGCGGGCAACTGCTGCCCGCTCAACGACGGCGCGGCGGCGCTGGTGATCATGTCCGACACGAAGGCCGCCGAGCTGGGCATCACGCCGCTGGCCCGGGTGATCTCCACCGGCGTCACCGGGCTCTCGCCCGAGATCATGGGCCTCGGCCCGGTCGCGGCGTCCCGGCAGGCGCTGGCCCGGGCGGGCATGACGATCGACGACATCGACCTGGTCGAGATCAATGAGGCGTTCGCGGCGCAGGTCATCCCGTCGGCCCGGGATCTGGGGATCGACGAGGACAAGCTCAACGTCAACGGCGGCGCGATCGCGATCGGCCACCCGTTCGGCATGACCGGCGCCCGCATCACCACCACGCTGCTCAACGGCCTGCGTACCCACGACAAGACCATCGGTCTCGAGACGATGTGCGTCGGCGGCGGCCAAGGCATGGCGATGGTGCTGGAGCGGCTGAGCTAGCTCCTGAGGAAAGCCCAGAACGAGAGACGGCCCGGCTCCCCCACTCGAAAGGGTGCCGGGCCGTCGGGCGTCTGCGCGTCAGTTGTCGCGCAGGTAGCTGAGCAGGCGCAGGATCTCGATGTAGAGCCACACCAGCGTGGTCATCAGACCGAAGGCGATGTACCACGCCAGACGGGCCGGGGCGCCCGCGCGGATGGCCTGGTCGGCCTGGTCGAAGTCCAGCAGGAGGCTGAACGCCGCCACGCCGATCACCACGAGGCTGAAGATGATCGCGAGCGGGCCGCCGTCGCGCAGGCCGGTGTTGACCCCGAACAGGCTCATCACCAGGTCGAACAGCATCAGCACGATGACGCCGACCATGGCGCCCAGCAGCCACTTGGTGAACCGCGGCGTGACCCGCACCGCGCCGGTCTTGTAGACCACCAGCATGCCGACGAAGACACCCGCGGTGCCGACGATCGCCTGGAGCGCGATGCCGGGGTAGACGTTGTTGAGCAGCCCGGTGATGCCGCCGAGCGCGACGCCCATCGCGGCCGAGTACAGCAGCACCAGCGGCGCCTTCGCCCACTGCGGCTTGAAGATCAGCGCGAGGGAGACGACGAAGCCCACCAGGAACGCCGGGAGCGCCAGCCCGTAGAGCCCTGACCACGCGGTGAGGACGCCGGTGACGATCGCCGTGCCCGCGGACAGGCCGGTCTTCATCACGACGTCGTCGACCGTGAGAGGACGCTCGTCGGTGGCCGCGCGGCCGGGGTCGATCCGCCCGGTCTGCGCACCGCCGAACGCGGCGCCCGCGCCTCCGGGCTGGTCGAACGTGGCGTATCCCTGACCCCGCGAAAGGGAGCGGAACGCCGGGTTGCTACTGCTGCGCACCTGGTCCTCCTCGTCGAACCTCTGACATCCCGTCCAACGCGCGAGCGGGCCGGGTCGTTCCCCGCAGGGTAAAGCTTATTTTACCGTCGGCGGAAGCCCGCATGGGAGATCATGCCGCAGCCGCGCCGCCCGGGGGGTCGAGTGCGATGCCCGCCTCTTCCAGCTGCGCTTCGGCGATGAGCCGGGCGAACGGGCGCTCCGCATCCGTGGCCGCCGAGAGCGGCGCATCGACCCCGACGAGCTTGCACGCCTGCACCAGCGTGTCGTCGTAGGCGGCCAGCAGCGCGAGGTGGCGGACCTGGGTGGGCGGGCGACCGCGCACCTCGCGGCGCAACCTGCGCAGGTTGCCCACGACCGACTCCAGCGACGGGCCGGGTGGCCTGCGGCGTTGCGCGCGAAGATCAAGGGCGCGGGCGACGGCAGCAGGGATCAGCCGGACGGCCACCCAGACCAAGAGAGTGGGGGTGGCGGCGACCAGTATGTAGAGCAGCAGGCCCACGAAGGACCGAGCCGTTCCCCGGCACGTTTCCAGAATACGCCCCCTGACCAGCAGGCCTGTGCAGACGTCACACCATCGTTGCCGTGACGGGGAACCCCGCCCGGTTTGGCGACGCCCGCAGACGGGAAACTCCGGCGCAACAGATCGGGGTTGACCATGTGGGTGTTCCTGTCACGACGGCTGCGGATGTGGCTGATTCTGGCGATCGGCGTGCCTTTGGCGGCGTGGGCGCTGGGCCGGATCGGTGACGCCATCGAGGCCCGGCAAGGGTCCAACCGCGCCAGCCGCGGCTGCAGACCCTCCGGCGCTGGCTGCAGAACTGGTCCACCGGACCGTTCGCCCGCCGCGGCGCCGATCCCACGAGCGTCCGGGACGCAGGCGCCCCCGCCCGCTGACCCATCTCGAGCGGACGGGGCCCGCTGACCTCATGTCGACGCGGACGCGGCCGCCGACCCCTTCGCGGGTCCGGACGCGGCCACATCCGTGGGCCAGCAGGTGGCCGTGCAACAGCAGATCGGCGCGCCCGCATCCGGGGGCAGCGGGTGGCCGTGCAGCAGCAGATCGGCGCGCCCGCAACCGGGCGCTAGCGGGTGAGGCCGTGCAGCAGCAGGTCGGCGAGGTGGCGGTAGGCGTCGGCGTCGGCCATGCCGGTGGCGGCGGCCAGCTCGCGCTGCTGGATGCGCACGGTGGTCGCGCTGACGACGTCGCCGACGAAGCCCGCGTGCACCGCGCGGAACTCCCCCGCCGCCACGCCGGCGTCCACCAGCTCGGTCACCCGGTGTGCGGCGGCGCGGGTGTTGCGCCCGTACACCTCGGCCGCGGGCGTGAACCCCGCCACGTCGGCCAGGAACTCCGGCGACGCCGGGGCCAGCTCCCTGGCCACCGCGTGCAGGTACGCCTGCACTTTCGGCGCCGCCCCCGACACTCCCGATACAGCTGCTTCCACCCGCTCGGTCGCCCCGCGGAAGAAGTGCACGACGGCCGCCCTGACCAGCTGTTCCTTGCTCTCGGCCAGCGCGTAGAGCGTGCGCTTCGAGCACCGGAGCCGCGCCGCCAGATCGTCGAGCGTGAGGGCGCTGAAGCCTTCGGCCAACAGGAGGCCGACGAGCTCGTCGAACAGCTCGGCGCGGCGGGCGAGGGTGCGCGGCATCTGGCCAGCTTAGCGGGCCTGCTCTACGCTCGACGGTACTGAAGTACCTCCGCCAGTACCGTTTGGAGCGACATGGCCGTCGAGCGCCTACTGCCGACCCAGGAGTCCCGCGACCTGCTCGCCCTCGTCCGCGAGATCGCCGACAAGGAGCTCGCGCCGAGGGTCGAGGCGCACGAGCGGGCCGAGACCTACCCGGAGGGCCTGTTCGCGACGCTCGGCGAGGCGGGGCTGCTGGGCCTGCCCTATCCGGAGCAGTGGGGTGGCGGCGGGCAGCCCTACGAGGTCTACCTCCAGATGCTGGAGGAGCTGGCCATGCGCTGGGCCGCCGTCGCGGTGGCGGTCAGCGTGCAGGGCCTGGCCTGCCACCCCGTCGCGGCGTTCGGCTCGCCGGAGCAGCAGGAGCGGTGGCTCCCCCGGCTGCTCTCGGGCGAACTGCTGGCGGGCTACTCGCTCTCGGAGCCGCAGGCCGGGTCGGACGCCGCCGCGCTGGCCTGCCGGGCCGAACGGGTCGACGCGGGCTACCGGATCACCGGCACCAAGGCCTGGATCACCCACGGCGGCAAGGTCGACCTGTACGCGCTCTTCGCCCGCACCGGCGAGGGCAGCGGCGGGATCTCCTGCTTCCTCGCGCCCGGGCACACCGACGGCCTGTCGTTCGGCCGCCCGGAGGAGAAGATGGGCCTGCACGCGATCCCGACGGTCACGGCGCACTGGGACGGCGCCGTGATCGACGCCGACCGGCTGATCGGCGACGAGGGTCAGGGCCTGCAGATCGCGTTCAGCGCACTGGACTCCGGTCGGCTGGGCATCGCCGCGGTCGCCACCGGCATCGCGCAGGCCGCGCTCGATGCGGCCGTCGATTACGCCCATGAGCGGAGGGCGTTCGGTCGGACGATCATGGACCACCAGGGCCTCGGCTTCCTGTTGGCCGACATGGCCGCCGCCGTCGACTCCGCGCGCGCCACCTACCTCGACGCCGCGCGGCGCCGGGACGCGGGCCTGCCCTACAGCCGTCAGGCGTCCGTGGCCAAGCTGATCGCCTCCGACGCCGCGATGAAGGTGACCACCGACGCGGTGCAGGTGCTGGGCGGCTATGGCTACACCCGCGACTTCCCCGTCGAGCGCTACATGCGCGAAGCCAAGATCACCCAGATCTTCGAAGGCACCAACCAGATCCAGCGGCTGGTGATCAGCAGGGGGTTGGCGCGCGGCTGACCGATGAGTTCGGGGTCCGCGGGCTGTCTTCCTTCCATGGACCTCTATGTCGGCCCCGGTTGAGGCGTGGACGACGACCACGCCCCCATCCCGACGCGCCCCGGCTCGACGTTCCGGCGGCGCGCCGTGACGATCCCCGCGCAGGGCACAGTGGCCTTCGTGGCCGAGGAGTGGCACGGCGCGCTCGTGCTGGTCAAGCGGGGCTCGGTCGACCTGTGTTGCCACCGTGGCGGTCGCCGTCGCTTCACCGAAGGCGCCATCCTCTTCTTCGACGGACTGGGCCTCACCGCGCTGCACAACCCGGGCGTCGACGAGCTGGAGCTGGTCGCGCTGGCCCGGCGCGCGGGCCGACAAGTCTGAATTGGCCTGCCCGGCGGGCGGCCTCGGCTTCTAGCGTGGCGGGCATGCGCCTCCGAGTGATCGATGCCTTCACCGACCGGCCGTTCGCGGGCAACCCCGCCGCCGTCTGCCTCCTCGACGGGCCGCACTGGCCGGACGAGACGTGGATGCAGCAGGTGGCCGCCGAGATGAACCTGGCGGAGACCGCGTTCGCCCTCCCCGAGACCAACGGCGAGGCGGAGTGGCGGCTGCGCTGGTTCACCCCCACCGTCGAGGTCGCGCTGTGCGGACACGCCACCCTGGCCACGGCGCACGCGTTGCGCGCCGACGGCCTGCTCACCGGCACCGTCCGCTTCGCCACCCGCTCCGGCGTGCTCACCGCGGAGGCCGCCGACGACGGCACGATCACCCTCGACTTCCCCACCGCCCAGATCACGCCGATCGACCCGCCGGACGGCTTCGCGGACGCGCTCGGGTCGCCCGTCGTCGGGACGTTCCGCACCGGGAGCCTCGGCGACCTGCTCACCGAGCTCACGGACGAGGCCGTGGTCCGGGGGCTGACGCCGGACTTCTCCCGGGTCGGCGAGCTCCGCTACCGGGGCATCATCGTCACGGCGGCGGGGTCGGGCGGCTACGACTACGTCTCCCGCTTCTTCGGACCCGCCGTCGGGGTGCCGGAAGACCCGGTGACCGGCAGCGCGCACACCGCGTTGGCCCCGTTCTGGTCGGCCCGGCTGGGCCGCGACGACCTCGTCGGCCTGCAGGTCTCGGCCCGTACCGGCGTCATCGAAACGCGCCTGCGGGGCGACCGCGTGCTGCTCACCGGCCGTGCGGTGACCACGCTCGAGGCGACCCTGGTGCCCACGCCTGCCCTCGCCCCCTGAGGGCGGTCACACCGCGTTGTTGCGGATCACCTCGGCGTAGAAAGCCGCGCTGGCCTTCGGCGTGCGCTGCTGGGTGGCGTAATCCACGTGCACGATGCCGAAGCGCTTGCCGTACCCCCACGCCCACTCGAAGTTGTCCATCAGCGACCACAGGTAGTACCCGTGCACCGGCGCACCGGCCGCGATCGCCGCGTGCACGGCGGCCAGGTGGGCGCGCAGGTACTCGACGCGGTCGACGTCGGCGACCCGCCCGTCGGGCCCGACGGCATCGGGGAAGGCCGCGCCGTTCTCGGTGACGAGGAGCGACAGGCCGGGGCGCTCGTCCGCCAGGCGCAGCAGCAGCTCGGTGAGCCCGCGCGGGTCGATGGTCCAGCCCATGTCGGTGTACGGGCCGGGACGCCGGGGAAACTCGACGTCGTCCGCGGCCACCCAAGGGCTGGCCGCCCCGTCGCCGTGCCCGTCGGCGTGCTCCTTGGGCCGCTCACGGGTCCAGTGCCGCACGATGGTCGGCGAGTAGTAGTTCAGCCCCAGCGCGTCGATCGGGGCGGCGATCACCTCGAGGTCACCGGGGCGGACGAAACCCCAGTCGGTGACCGCGGCCGTGTCCGCCTGGACGTCGGCGGGGTAGCGCCCGTGCAGGATCGGGTCGAGGAACACCCGGTTCTGCAGCCCGTCGACCTTGCGGGCGGCGTCGGCATCGGCCGCGGACGGCGTCTCGGGCCGCACCCAGGCCAGGTTGAGCGTGACGGCGACCCTCGCGGCGGGGGCGGCGCGCCGGATCGCGGCGGTGGCCAGGCCGTGGGCGAGGTTGAGGTGGTGCACGGCGGTGAGCGCGGCCGCGTCGTCGGTGCGCCCGGGGGCGTGCACGCCGCTGCCGTAGCCGAGGTACGCGCTGCACCAGGGCTCGTTCAGCGTGGTGAACATCGGCACCCGGTCGCCCAGCGCGGCCGCCACCACCTCGGCGTACTCGCCGAACCGTTCCGCCGTGGCACGCGCGGTCCACCCGCCCGCGTCTTCCAGCGCTTGCGGCAGGTCCCAGTGGTAGAGCGTGACGGCGGGACTGATCCCGGCGGCGAGCAGGGCGTCCACGAGCTGCGGAGTAGAACGCGATCCCCTCGGGGTTCACCGGGCCGAGCCGCTCGGCCGTGACCTGCGGGGTGATCCGCGGCCACGCGACCGAGAAGCGGTAGGCGGTGAGGCCCAGCTCGGCCATCAGCGCGACGTCGTCGCGGAAGCGGTGGTAGTGGTCGACGGCGACGTCGCCGGTGTCGCCGTTCGCGGTGGCGCCGGGGGTGTGGGAGAAGGTGTCCCAGATGGACGGGGTGCGCCCGCCCTCGGCGACGGCCCCCTCGATCTGGTACGCCGCCGTCGCGGCACCCCACCGGAAGTCCGCCGGGAAGGTCAGGAGGGCGTCGGCGGGTCGGGGTTGCGTCGTCGTCATCCCTTCACCGCCCCGGCGATGATCCCGCCGACGATCTGACGGCCCAGCAGCACGAAGACCGCCACTACCGGCAGCGTGCCGATCAACGTGCCCGCCATGATCACCGAAGTGTCCGGGACGTACCCGCTGCCGAGGTTGTTGAGCGCCACCTGCACCGTCGGGTTCGACGAGTTCAGCGCGATGACCGGCCAGAAGAAGTCGTTCCACGCCGCCATGAACGTGAGCATGCCCAACACTGCCATGCCGGGGCGGGCGATCGGCAGTACCACGGATACGACGGTGCGCAGCGACGTGGCGCCGTCGACCCGCGCGGCGTCGAGCAGTTCGTCGGGCAGCGTCTGCATCAGGTACTGGCGCATGAAGAACACGCCGAACGCGGCCACCAGCGAAGGCAGGATGACCGAGCTGAGGTGCCCGGCCTGCCCGAGGTCGGCCATGATCGCGTACAACGGCACGACCGACAGGCTGGGCGGCACCATCATCGTCCCAAGCGCCACCGCGAAGAGCGGGCCGCGGCCGCGGAACCGCAGCTTGGCGAAGGCGAACCCGGCCAGCGTGCACAGCACGCAGGTGCTCACCGTGACGATCGAGCAGACGATGAACGAGTTGACCAGCGCAAGCCCGATCGCCTGCTGCTGGACCGCCTTGACGATGTTCGACCAGAGATCGGGGCCGGGCAGCAGAGGCGGCGGCGTCTGGTTCATCTCGGACATCGGGTGGCTCGCCGCGACCAGCGTGTAGTAGAAGGGCGCGAGGAACAGCACCGCGGTGCCGACCAGCAGGACGTAGGTCAGCTTGCCTGCCCCGTCGGTGGCCCGCGGGCCGCGGCCCACCCCCGAAGCCGGTAACGGCCGGCGCCGATCAGCGAGGAGCGTCATCGGGCCCTCCTGCGCGCGATGCCTGCGTTCACCAGCACCAGCCCGATGATCAGCACGAACGTCACCCATGCGACGGCGGCGGCCCGCCCGAGGCTGCCGTACTGCCAGCCCTGCTGGTAGAGGAACAGTCCGAGCGTCTGGTACTGGTGCACGGGGCCGCCGTTGGCCTGGCCGCCACCGAAGATCAGCGGCTCGCCGAACAGCTGCGAGGCGCCGATCGTGGAGACCACGATCGTGAAGAGGATCGTCGGGCGCAGCCCGGGCAGCGTGACGTGCCGGAACTGCTGCCAGCGGCTCGCCCCGTCCAATGCGGCCGCCTCGTAGAGGTCGTGGGAGATCGACTGCATGCCTGCGAGGTAGATCAGGGCGTTGTAGCCCGTCCAGCGCCAGATGACGATCACCGAGATGGCGATCTGTGCGGTCCAGTCGCCGTTGCGCCAATCCACGGCGTCGATGCCGACGAGCCCCAGCAGCCAGTTGAACAGTCCCGCGTCGCGCCCGAAGAGCTGGGCGAACACGAGCGTCGCCGCCGCGACGGACGTGGCATACGGCATGATCATCGCGACGCGGAAGAACGTCCGCCCGCGCATCCGGTAGTTGAGCAGGTGTGCCAGGCCCAGCGCGATCAGCAGCTGCGGCACGGTCGACAGGACGCCGATCGTGAACGTCTTCCACAGCGCGTTGTAGAAGGCCGGGTTGGTGAACAGCCAGGTGAAGTTGTCGAGGCCCAGCCAGTGCGCCCGGGACCCCAGCTTGTAGGAGTGCAGGCTGATCCACGCCGTGTCGGCGAGCGGGAAGAGGCCGAACGCGGCGAAGACCGCGAAGAACGGGGCGACGTACGCGTAGGGCGCAGCCCGCTCCTCGAACCGGAAGAGCCGGGAGCGCCAGGTCAGCGGAGAAGTGGGAACCACCGCCCCCGAGGACGAGGGGAGATCCTCGGGGGCGGGGTGTGCGGGGGCCCGTGGGACCGACAGGGTCACCGGCTCATCCGACCTGGTTGCCGATGGTCGTCTGGGCGGCCTTCCAGGCGTCGGCGGGCGCGACCCCGCCGGTCTCCACCGAGAGCAGCGCCTGCACCAGCGCCGACTTGACGACGCCGTCGTCCGGCCCGAGTACCTGCACGGGGGCGGCCTGCGAGGACTCCGTGAAGATCTTCCCGATCGGCGCCCCGTTGAAGTAGGGGTCGGTGGCTGCGCCGACCATCGCGATGCCGCCCGTCGTGGACGGGAAGTTGCCTTTGGCCTCGAACACCGCAGCCTGCTGCTCGGGCGCCGTCAGGTAGGCGATGAGGTCAGCGGCCTGCTCCTTGTGCCGGCTCGCCGCCGGGATGCCCAAATAGGAGCCGCCCCAGTTGCCGCCCTTGCCGCCGGGCAGCGTCGTGACGTTCCACTTGCCGGAGCCCGCGTCACCGGCCTTGCCCTTGATGTAGCCGATCATCCAGGACGGGCAGGCGATCGTCGCGAACGTGCCGGAGGCGAAGCCCGCGTCCCAGCCGGGGTCGACGAACTGCTCGAGCTTGGCCGTGAGGCCCCGCTGGCCCGCACCCGCGGCGAGGTCGAACGCCGACTTGACCGCCGGGTTGGACTGGTAGATCAGCTTGCCCGAGCCGTCGTAGTAGATCTGCTGCTGCGTGGAGATGATCGTGTTGTAGAGCCCGCCCGCGGAGTCGGTCCAGGCGCTGTTCGGCACCCCGGCCGCCTTGTATTTCGCCCCGAGCGCGAGGTAGGCGTTCCAGTCGGGCATGGCGGCGGCGAGCGCGGTCGGATCCGTGGGCAGGCCCGCCTTGGCCAGCAGATCGCTGCGGTAGCAGATACCGGTGGGACCGATGTCGGTCCCCATCCCCAGCACGGCGCCGTCCTTCGCGGTGGCGGCCGACTCCTTCCAGGGCAGGTAGCCCGCGATGCCGTCCTTGGCCGGGGTGTTGCGCAGGTCGGTCCAGAGGTCCTCCTGGTTGGCCGTCACGTCGGCGATGCGGCCCACCTCGATCCCCTGGACGTCCGCGACGCCCTGCCCGGACGCCAGCCGCGTCTGCAACGCGGGCCAGTACTTGTCCTCGCCCTGCGTGGACTCGTACTTGATCGTGACACCGGGGTGCGCGGCCTCGTACTTCTTGAACAGCCCGACCTCGTCGTAGCCGAACGTGCCGAAGAGGCTCACCGAGAGCTCGACGGGCCCGTTCGCAGCCTGCGGGGCGGCAGGCGACGACCCACACGCGGTGAGCACCAGAGCGCTGCTGGCGACGATGGCCGCGATCGTCGACGCGGTCCTCCGGGGACTGGACATGGAACTCCTCCGCTGGATCCATGGAGTGAGAGAGCGCTCTCACGTGGGATGTCAGGAGGGTCCCGCACGCAGACCGACCTGTCAAGAGAGCGCTCTCAGAACGCTTCGATCCCCGCCGCGGTGCAACTCCGGCGGATTCGGCCGCCTTTCGCTCCGAGCTCGTGATCCCCGTTCGACTGCCTCAGCTGGTCAGTGGGTGGCCCGCAGGACGAGCTCTGTCGGCAGCTGGACGGACTCGAGGGGCTCGCCCTTCTCAATGCCTACGAGCAGCCGTTCCGCCAGCGCCGTGCCCATCCCGACGATCGGCTGACGGACCGTGGTGAGGGGTGGCCGGGCCTCCGCGCTGAGCGGGGAGTCGTCGAACCCCACCACCGAGATGTCCTCCGGCACCCGAAGCCCGGCCTCCTCGATCGCCTGCAGGGCCCCGAGCGCCATGAGGTCGTTGGCCGCGAAAACCCCGTCCGGTCGGGGGTCGCGGGCCAGCAGCTCCCGCATCGCGTGTCGGCCGCCGACGAACGTGAAATCGCCGCTGAGCGCACCGTGACCGAGCAGGCCCTGAGCCGCGAGCTCGGCCTCGACGCCCGCGGAACGGTCGATCGTCGCGGTGAGGTCCGGCGGCCCGGTGATCGTCGCGATCCGCCGCCGCCCCCGCTCGACGAGCAGCGCGACGGCGGCCATGGCTCCCCCGGCGTTGTCCACGTCCACGCAGGCCAGCCCCTCCACCGGCGTGAACGGCCGCCCGGAGAGGATCACCGGGACACCGGCGTCGACCAGGTGTCGGGGCAGTGTGTCGTCGCCGTGCACCGAGGCCAGGATCACCCCGTCGACGTAGCCGCCGCCCGCGAAGCGCTCGAACCGCTCGCGCTGCGCGGGGGCGTGCAGGACGCTGAACACGAGCTGGACGTCGTGGTCGGCGACGGCGGCGTGCGCCCCCTGCAGCATGAGTGAGAAGTGCGGGTCGGAGAAGAAACGCTCCTCGGGCTCGGCGATGACGAACGCGATCGAGTCGGAGCGTCGCGTCATCAGTGAGCGCGCCGCCCGGTTCGTGACGTAGGAGAGCTCAGCCGCCGCGGCGAGCACGGCCTCCCTGGCCTGCGCGCCGACCGTCGTCGAGCCGGACAGCACCCGACCCGCCGTCGCCCGCGACACCCCGGCCAGCGCGGCGACGGACTCCAAGGTGGGCGCCGCGCGGCCCGCCGGTCTCGCCGTCATGTCCGCCAGGATGTCAGGTGTTCGCCCGGGCGCGGCGAGCCGCGCTAGCGGGTGCTGTTGTGCCCGCGGTCCCCCTCAGCGAACTCGACGGTGAACCCGTCCGGATCGCGCAGCTGCATCTGGCGCTCGAAACCGCGGTCGCGGGGCGGGCTGTGCACCGGTATCCCCTTGGCCTGGAACTCGGCGTACAGGCCGTCGAGGTCGTCGGTGCCCATTTCCACCTGGATGAAGCCGCGAATCCGTCCGCCGCCCGCCGCGGTGTCCCGTGCGACGCCGGAACCCAGCGAGAGCAGGCCCAGTGTGCCGGTTCCGAACCGCATCAGGCCGAACTGCTCGGTGCGGATCTCGGTGACGAACCCGAGCGATTCGTAGAATTCGATCGACCGGCCGAGATCGCTCGTGGGGAGCGTCAGACCCTCGAACCAAACATCCACAACAGCACTCCTCAGGCGTCTGCCGGAACCTCAGGCCATTCTGCGCTCGGCCTGCACACGACGACCGTGGCCGCGCCGGAGAGGGTCCAGTCGCCGAGCGCGTCGGGGACGGCGTAGACCTGCCCGCGCTCGACCGGCTGTGCCTCGTCGCCCGCCCATCCGAGAACCCCATCGCCGTCCAGGACGACCAGCACCGCGAAGCCGTGCGGGACGACCACCGTCTCGTCGTCGACCGGGGCGACCAGATCGACCCGGAAGAACGGGTCGGCCGCCTGCGAGAGCGCCCGCATCGGTGTTGCGCCGCGCGCCTTCAGGTCCCGGTGCTGCTGGAGGCCGTCCAGCCGGGCCGCGCCGAGCGCGCGGTGGTTGACCGCGCCCAGCGCCCGCCCGAACCCGAGGCCGAGGTGGGACTCCTCGCGCGACGCCGTGGTCACCGACCATTCGAGGAGGATGGAGAAGTCCGTCGGCTCCTGGACCTCCACGAGGAACACGCCCGCCCCGGTCGCGTGCGGCTCTCCGGCCGGAACGACGATGCCGTCGCCCGGCCGCACGCTGATCTTGTTCATGTGGCCGAGCATCCACTCGGAGTCCTGGGCGTCGACGCGCTTCGCGAGCTCGTCGGGGTCGACGTCCTCGGTGAAGCCGACCCAGACCGACGGGTCCTCCCCCTGGGTCTCCAGCACGTACCAGGCCTCGGTCTTGCCGTAGCAGGAGTGCAGGTGGTCGCGGGCGAAGCCGCGGGTGGGGTGGACGTGCACGGGCAGGCGCTGCCCGGCGTCGAGCAGCTTGACGAGAAGGCCGGTGTCCGCGGGCCCCGCCCCGGGTCCGCCGTGCGCCGAGCCCGTCCAGGAGTGCGGGTCGGCCTCGACGAGCGCGGCGAACAGGGATCCGTCCGCCAGCCTGCTCAGCCCGATGTCGGGTTCGTCGGCCCGGTGCACGGTCGCGGCCAGCCACTCCTCCGGCCTGCGCGGCGAGGGCAGTGGGACGCCCCGCAGGGCGGCCAGCCGCTCACCGCCCCGGTAGAAGTGGTCGATGATGTTCGTGGGTGGCATCAGGACGGGGCGCGCGGCGGTCACCACCCGCATGGTGCCGAAGACGGTGAGGTCAGGTCCAGCCTCGTCCGATCGGGTTCCGCGAGTTCGCTGCCCATCCGGTGCCGCCGGTCGGGTCCTGCTGGCCGTTGCCGTCGTACTGGTACCAGCGCAGCAGGCCGTCGTCCTGCACCGCGAAGATCGCCCCGTGGGTGCCGAAGAAGTTGCGGAAGCCCGCCGACCAGCCCCGGCCGATCTGGTTGCCCGAGTTCGGCGCCCAGCCCGTCCCGCCGGTCGGGTCCGCCTCGCCGGTGCCGGCGTAGCTCCGAATGACCACTTTCGGTGAGGTGCGGCCGCCCTGCTGGACGGAAACCCGACGGACGATCTTGATCGGCGTTCGGACGTCACGATTGGGTGAGAGCCATGACTGACGTGCTGGTGCTCAACGGCCCGAACCTGAACCTGCTCGGCACCCGCAAGCCGGAGGTCTACGGCACCACCACCCTCGCCGACGTCGAAGGGCTATGCCGCGAGGAAGCCGCGAAGCTGGGCCTGGACGTGGTGTTCCGCCAGTCCAACCACGAGGGCGAGATCATCGACTGGATCCACGAGTACGGCGCCGCGACGAAGGCGGGCACGTGCATCGGCGCCGTCTACAACCCCGGGGCGCACACCCACACGTCGGTCGCCATCCACGACGCCATCGAGGGCGCGAGCCTGCCGGTGATCGAGACCCACATCTCGAACGTGCACAAACGCGAAGAGTTCCGCCACCACTCGTTCGTCTCGCCGGTCGCCGCCGGGATCATCGTCGGGTTCGGCGTGCACGGCTACGTCCTGGCCCTCAACGGGTTGGTCCACCTCGCCCAGGCGAGCTGACACCCGTGAGCCGCGTCCGGATCGCGGTGGCGGGCGCCGGGATGATCGGCAAGCGCCACATCGAAGAGGTCGACGCCAGCGACGTGGCCGAGCTGACCGCGGTCGTCGATCCCGGACCCGCGGGGGCCGCGGTGGCCGAGAAGTACGGCGTGCCGCTCTACCCGCTGCTGGCCGATCTGTTCGTGGCGGCCAAGCCCGACGGCGTCATCCTCGCCACCCCCAACCGCATGCACGTCGACGGCGGCCTCGAATGCGTGGAGGCGGGCGTGCCGGTGATCGTCGAGAAGCCCATCGGGGACACCGTCGACGCGGCCCGCCGTCTGGTCGAAGCGGGCGAGGCGGCCGGAGTGCCCGTGCTCACCGGGCACCACCGCAACTACAGCCCGATCATGGCCAAGGCCAGGGAGATCATCAGCAGCGGACGGCTGGGCCCGATCGTCGGCGTCACCGGGACCGCGCTGTTCTACAAGCCCGACACGTACTTCGACGAGAACGGCGGCTGGCGCCGTGAGCCCGGTGGCGGGCCCATCCTGCTCAACCTCACCCATGAGGTGAACAACCTGCTCTCCCTCGTCGGCGACATCACCAGCGTGCAGGCCGCGACGTCCACCGCGACCCGGGGCTTCCCGGTCGAGGACACCGCCGCGATGATCTTCCGGTTCGCGGGCGGCGCGCTCGGCACGTTCCTGCTCTCCGACACGGCGGCGTCAGCGCGCAGCTGGGAGCAGACCTCGCAGGAGAACACGAGCTACACCAGCTACGGCGACGAAGACGCCTACCACATCGTCGGCACCCGGGGCTCGCTCTCGGTGCCCACGATGCGGCTCAAGGTCTTCGAAGGCGAGCGTTCCTGGTGGGAGCCGTTCACCACGTCCACCGAGGACGTCGAGCGCAGCGACCCCCTGGCCAACCAGATCACCCATTTCGCCGCTGTGATCCGCGGCGAGGTCCAGCCCGTCTGCAGCGGACGGGACGGGCTCAAGACCATGCAGGTCGTGGACGCCGTCGTCGAGGCCGCGCGAACCGGCCTGCCCGTCGCCGTCAGCTGACCCGCACGAGTCCATGCTCCGGGCGGTTGGCGGTGGTGTCGTGGAGGAGCGACCAACCGCTGACCACGGCGGCGACGAGGGAAGCGAGCGACCGGGCGATGCGGGTTCGGAGGGAGCGAGCGGGTGATGCCGCAGCAGTCAGCGCGGTGCACCGGGCCGCGTTCGGCAGGCCGCTGGAGGACGAGCTCAACCGCCGTCTGCACGAGGGGCCGTGGTGGCTGCCGCACTTCGCCCTCGTGGCGACGGATGCGGACGGGGGCGTGCTCGGGCACGTCATCGCCACCCGCGGGTGGGTCGACCGTGCGCCCGCGTTGGGGCTCGGACCGCTGGGCGTCCTCCCGGACCACCAGGGGCGCGGTTGCGGTAGCGCGCTCGTCCACGCGCTGCTCGGGGCGGCGCAGGCCCGCGACGAGACGCTGGTGGCGCTGCTCGGCGACCCCGCGTTCTACAGCCGCTTCGGCTTCCGGCCCGCCGCGGAGTGGGGTGTCGCGGCGCCCGACCCGCGCTGGGGTGAGCACTTCCAAGTGCTCGCGCTCGTCGACGACGCTCCGCGCGGCCCGTTCCGCTACGCCGACCCCTTCACGAGCGTGATCCCGATGGAAGACTCCTGACGTGCAGAAGGGGCAGAGCAGCCGCACCGCCGAGTACGTCGCGCTCTTCCGGGCCCTGGAGACCCAGCGCCCGGCCGGACGGCGGCTGTTCGCCGATCCGCTCGCCTCGGCCTTCCTGACCCGACCGTTGGCCGCCGTGGCAACGCTGGCCCGGGTGCCGGGTGTCGGCGCCATCGTGCCCTGGGCGATCGACCGGCGGGTCCCCGGCCCGCTGCCCTCGGCGGTGGCGCGCACGAAGGTCCTCGACGAGGCCGTCGAAGCGGCCCTGGCTGCGGGCACCGAGCAGTTGGTGGTCCTCGGCGCGGGCTACGACAGCCGGGCCTACCGGCTCGCGGGCGCGGGCCGGGTCCCGATCTACGAGGTCGACCATCCCGACACCCAGGCCGTCAAGCGGAGGGTGGTCGGCGACGTCCTCGGCGGCCTGCCCGCCCACGTGCGCTTCGTCGCCGTCGACTTCGACCACGACGACCTCGCCGCCGCCCTCGAGCAGGCAGGCCTCGTGGCGGGACGCCGGACGTTCGTCCTCTGGGAGGGCGTGGCCAGTTACCTGACCCCGGCGGCAGTGGACGCGACGGTGCGCTGGGCGGCCGAGATCTCCGGCGCAGGCAGCGAGCTCGCGCTGACCTACGTGCACCGCGGGCTGATCGACGGCACGGTCCGCTTCCCGCACGCCGACCCCTGGGTGGCGTCGGTCTCCGCGGCGGGCGAGCCGTTCGTGTTCGGCTTCGATCCCGCCGAGTTGCCCGCGTACCTGGGCGAGCGCGGCTGGGACCTCGTCGACGACCTGTCCACCCCCGAGGCCCTCACCCGCCACGGCCGCACCCCCCGCCGGGTGCCCGCGTTCTACCGCATCGCCCTGGCCCGGATCGCCAGGGAAGCCCTCGAGAATCACGGATCCGCTGCGCCCGCGACAGATCGGTGACTCTCGCTGTCCCGGGGGGTTCAGACGACGGGCTGGCGCAAGATCGTCCGGAGCTTCGCCGCCTCGGTCTTCCGCGGATCGCTGAGGTAGATCTCGTGGTGCTTCCCGACCATGGTCAATCCCTGCTGCGGGATGAACTCCTCGTGCATGTGCCGCAGCAACCCGGTTTCGTCGTCGAAGGCGCCGACGTGCAGGGCCTGGACGCAGCGCCCCTCCGACAGCGCTTCGAGCCGGACGTCAGCGAGACGCTCCGGACGCTGCTTCGACCCCACCTGCTCCACGGCGTCCCGAAACATCTCGACCGTGATCCACCCCGGCGTCATGATCATGAGCGTCCAGTCCCACCGGGACTTGTCCCTCGCCGCGGTGAACGTGGCCATGTCGTCGGCCCACCACAGCCCCTCCAGCGGCATCACGACGTAGTCGCGGTCCAGTTGTCGCTTGCTGGCGAACTTGAGCGTGTAGGCGACGGGGTAGAGCGCCGAGACCGCTGAAGCGTAGGCGGAGGTGTTGGGGTCGCCGTGCCCGTCGATCATCAGATACTGCAGGTCCGGCACGTCGACGATCCGGGGCACATCGCGCTTCGCGGAGTAGCACGGCAGTTCCCGCTTGAAGTCAATCTTGGCTGCCACCGGCGACCTCTCGACCCG
>CAWCZG010000010.1:0-52042 GCA_963799945.1 uncultured Actinomycetota bacterium | reverse complement strand
GGTCGCGCGTCTTGTGGATGAACGCCACGGGGGTGCCGCCGAGCGTCTCGGCCCACCGCTCCGCCAACCGCACGCGCCCCGAGTCGGGCGAGACGACGGTCAGATCCTGGCCCGCGTAGGTCCGCTTGACGTGCTCGGCGAGCACCGGCATGGCGAACAGGTGGTCGACCGGGCCGTCGAAGAAGCCCTGGATCTGGGCGGTGTGCAGATCGACGGTCATGATCCGGTCGGCGCCCGCGACCTTGAACATGTCCGCGATCAGCCGTGCCGAGATCGGCTCGCGGCCGCGGTGCTTCTTGTCCTGTCGCGAGTAGCCCCAGAACGGCATCACCACGGTGATGCGCTTGGCCGAGGCGCGCTTCAGCGCGTCCACCATGATCAGCTGCTCCATGATCTGGTCGTTGATCGGCGCGGAGTGGCTCTGCAGCACGAAGGCGTCGCTGCCGCGCACCGACTCCTCGAAGCGCACGAAGATCTCGCCGTTGGCGAACGACCACGCCGACTGCGGGGTGATCGTGACGTCGAGTTGCTTGGCCACCTGCTCGGCCAGCTCGGGGTGGGCACGGCCGGAGAAGAGCATGAGGTGCTTCTTCGGAAGGCCCGGCATGACGCTCACTGCTGATCCAACCTCCTCGGTCGCGGCCCGTGCGGCCTCTGCGGAGGACGTCCCCGGTCGGTTCTTCTCGACCCAGCCTTCGATGTTCCGCTGTGGTCCGCCGGAGACGGCCAGTGCGCCGGGCGGCACGTCGCTCCGCAGCACGGTGCCCGCTCCGGTGTAGGCGCCGTCACCGACCTGGACGGGCGCGATGAACTTGGTGGCCGACCCGGTCTTGACGTGCGAGCCGATCACGGTGCGGTGCTTGCGCACCCCGTCGTAGTTGACGAACGTCGAGCTCGCGCCGATGTTGGAGTGCTCGCCGATCGTGGCGTCGCCGACGTAGGTCAGGTGCGGCACCTTGGTGCCCTCGCCGATCTCGGAGTTCTTCACCTCGACGAACGTGCCGATCTTGCCGCGCTCGCCGAGGCGGACGCCCGGGCCGCAGGTACGCGAACGGGCCGACGGACGCGCCCGCGCCAACCACGGAATCGCTGCCGTGGGTGCGCACGACTTGGGCGCCCGGCCCGATCTCGCACGCGGTGAGCGTCGTGTCGGGGCCGATCGCCGCACCGCCCCCGACGACGGTGCGGCCGTGCAGCTGGGTGCCGGGGTGCAGCACCGCATCGGGTTCGAGGAGCACCTGGACGTCGACCCAGGTGGAGTTCGGGTCGACGACGGTGACCCCGGCCCGCATCCACCGCTCCAACACCCTGCGGTTGAGCTCCGCGCGCAGCTCCGCGAGCTGCACCCGGTCGTTGACCCCGCGCACCTGCCACTCGTCGTCGCAGAGCACGCCGCGCACCTCGGCGCCGTCGTCCCGCGCGATCTTGATGAGGTCGGTGAGGTAGAGCTCGCCCTGGTTGTTGGACGTCGACAGGCGGCCCAGCCCGGATTCGAGGAAGGCGCCGTCGAACGCGTAGACGCCCGAGTTGACCTCGCGGACCGCGAGCTGTTCGGCGGTGGCGTCGGCCTGCTCGACGATCCGGGTGACGGCGCCGTCGGACTCGCGCAGCACGCGGCCGTAGCCCGTGGGGTCGGCGAGCTCGGTGGTGACCAGCGTCACGGCCGCACCCGACGCCGTGTGCTCGGCCAGAAGGGTGGCCAGCGTGTCGCCGCGCAGCAGCGGGACGTCGCCGTAGGTCACGAGCACCGGCCCGGTGATTCCCCCGGGCAGGACGTCGAGGCCGCAGCCCACGGCGTGGCCGGTGCCCAGCCGCTTCTCCTGGACGGCGGTGAGCACGGGGCGGTCCAGCTCGTCGGCGAGCGCCTCGACGGCCTCCCTCACCTGCTCGCCGCCGTGGCCGAGGACCACCACGAGGTGCTCGGGATCCAGCTCGGAGACGGCGTGCACGGCGTGGCCGAGCAGGCTGCGTCCCCCTATCGGGTGGAGGACCTTCGGAATGGCCGAGCGCATCCGGGTGCCTTCACCCGCGGCCAGCACGAGCGCGGCGCCGGGCCGCGAGCGGTCGGTCATCAGACCTGACTCCCTGGTTCTACGGCGCGTCCACCGGGGTGGCGGACGGTTGCATCGTACGCAGTCCCCCACTGCGGCGAAGGAATGTGGTGTAACCGCACAGACCTCGCCCGTTCGCTCGCGCTCAGCGGTCAGCTACCGCCGAATGGGTGAGGTGGCTCGGGATTCCTTGACCGTTTGCCGTCACATCGGCACCGGTCGGCTCACCGTGTGTAAGAACACGAACGTTCTGGGGGCCCCAACGTTCTTAGGTTACGGACAGCGCAGATCGCGGAGGCGGAATTCACGGCCCACCCGCGGTCGGCACGGCCCTCACGGGCGCCACGAACACGCTGGAAGCAGACCTCGGCTCGAGGTCGGCGAGGGGTAATGAGGGGGAACGATGAGGTGCACAGGTAACGGGCGGCCGCCCGAGCCGCCGCAGCCGCGACCGAACGGTCGCTGAGCGAGATCACGACGCATGGGGCGGGACCGGATGGTCCCGCCCCGTCGTCGTCTTCGGGGCGGGGATCACCGCCCGCGGGCCTGTAGGTGCAGATCAACACGCCGGTGGCAGCGGTCGCCGACACCGACTCGAGCGGACGGGAGGACGGCACGTGCAGAGGGGCGAAGTCTGGTGGGCACTCCTGGACGAGCTGCGCCCGGTCGTCCTGCTCTCCGGCGCCGAGGGGTCCGATCTCCGCGCGATGCACGTCGTGGTCGCAGCCACGGCCGCCGAGAAACGGGGGTTCGTCGTGATGTCCGGCGCGGAGGCGGCGGACCCCCGGGTGCTGCGGCAGGTCGTGGACTCGGCGGGCACAGGCGTGGTCGGGGTCGAGATCGAGATCGGCCCTCTTGAGGGGCTCCCGGCCGGTGGCGTTGTCCGGGTGGGCCTGCCTCGCGATGGCCGCATCTTCTGCACGTGGCTGGTCACGCTGACCAGGGAGAGCCTGGTCGAGCAGCTCGGGATGCTGCCGGACACGACGCTCGACCAGCTCACCACCGCCCTCCGCCTGGCCCGCGTGGAGTGAGCAGGCCGCAGGTTCTGCGACGTCAACCGGCAACCTATGGTGAGGCGGTGGACACCACCAACGTCGAGGCGCGGGTCCTGGTGATCGGGGTCGATCCGTTCCGGGTGCCGGGGCCCTGGGATCCCGCCCCGGTCGCGGAGGCGCTCGCCGCGGGCATGGCGCGCTTCGCCGATGCCGGGGTCGGCGTCGAGAGCTGCCTGTTCGGGCTCGACGGGAGCGACGACATCGAGGCGGTCGTCACCGCGGCCCTGGCCGGGCACCGGTGGGAGGTGGTCGTCGTGGGCGGGGGCGTCCGCAAGCCCGAGGAGCTGGTCGAGCTGTTCGAGAGCGTCGTCAACCTCGTGCGCCGCCACGCGCCCGACGCCGCGATCGCCTTCAACACCTCGCCCGTAGACACCTTCGACGCCGCGGCCCGGTGGCTGGGCGCGGGACGAACGAGTGATGGCTCTGCTACGTAAGGTCAACAGTAGTTAACCTATGCGTAACAACGGCGCCTCCGATGGCGACAGTCGGGGTGGTGTCGCCGCGGGGTCGGTACCGACTGTAGTCGGGGACCGGCAAGCGGAAGGGGCGCCTAGTGGATCATCGCCAGGGTGGGGGGCCGCGCCCGCAGCCCCTCCGCCACATCACCGTGGCCATCCCGACGTTCACGCTGCCGGTCACGCCGCGCGAGCCCGCACCGCCCCGTTCCGCCCCGGCGCGCGGAGGCCTCGCCACCGCCCGCCGGGCTGATGTCGATCAGCCGACCGTCGGCATCCCGACGCTGCGGCTCCGCGCGCCCCGTGCGGGTCGACCCTCCGCGGTCGGCAAGGGTCGACCCTCCGACGGTCGGCTTCCCGACCCAGCGCCTCCCGCACTGCCCGACGATGCCGCCGGACCGCGCCACGGGCCGCCGCCCGGCGCCCCCGTCGAGCGCGCCGCGGACGGCCAGGGTGGTCGCGCTGGTCCCCGCGCACAACGAAGAGGCGGGGATCGTCGACACCGTCCGCTCCCTGCAGCGCCAGACACGGCGCCCCGACCGGGTCGTCGTGATCACCGACAACTGCACCGACCGCACCGCCGCGCTGGCCCTCTCGACGGGCGCGCAGGTGCTGTCGACCGTCCGCAACACCCATAAGAAGGCGGGCGCGCTGAACCAGGCGCTCCGGGTCCTGCTGCCCGACCTCGCCGATGACGACGTCGTGCTCACCATGGACGCCGACAGCGAGCTGGCGAAGGACTTCGTCGAGGTCGGGCTGCGCTACCTCGCGTTCTCCCCCCGCCGGGGCGCGGTCAGCGGGTCGTACACCGCCCGCTCCGACGCGAGCGTGATCGGGCTGATGCAGCGCGTCGAGTTCGCCCAGGGCCTGCACGTCGTGCACGGCCGCGGCGGCCGCGTCCACGTGCTCTCGGGCGCGGCCTGCATGGCCACCGCCCAGGCGCTGCGTGCGGTGGCCGAGGCCCGCGGGTCCGCCGCGCTGCCCGGACCTCGCGGATGGGTCTACCACGAGGAGTCGCTCACCGAGGACTACGAGCTGACGGTCGCCCTGAAGCGGATCGGGTACGAGCCGCTGAACGCGCGCGACTGCGTCGTCGTCACCGACGTCATGGGCACGTGGCGGGAGTGGGCGGTCCAACGGCTGCGCTGGCAGCGCGGCACGTTGGAGACGCTGGCGATGTACGGCTGGGTGCCGCCGGTGCGCAGCGCCTGGTTCATCCAGATCTGGACGTACTTCCGCTCGGTGCTGCCCCTGCTCATGGTGCTGTTCTGGGGCTACGCGGAGCTGTTCGAGTCCGTGCACTTCAACCTGGCCTGGCTGGCGATCCTCCCCGTCTTCGTGCTCGACCAGCTCGTCGCCGCGTGGCGGGCAGGCTGGCGCGGACGGCTCCTGGCCGTACTGCTCGTCCCGATGTGGATCTACGACACCGTCCAGCTGGCCGTCTACTGGAAAGCGTTGCGGGACAGCCTGCGCAGCGCCGAAGCCACCTGGGTCACCTGAGGGAGCCCCCGTGACCACCGACCTCGCCGCGAACGCCCTCGACCCCGTGCTGCGCCTGGCCCACGACGGGTTCACGGCGATGTCGTGGATCTTCACCGCGATCACCGTCGTCATCGTGACCCTCTGCCTGCTGCGCCTGCGTCCGCGTCGGGTCCGCCAGCCCGTCGCGCCGCCCGCGCGGACCCGTCCGCCCACCGAGCGCCGATGACGGCCACCTTCCGGGCACCGGTCGGCCCCTTCGGCGGGGGCGGCTACGTCCGCCCGACGTGGCGGCAGGCGATCCTCGACAGCCTGCCCTCGGGTTACCGGGGGAGCGGCGCCGAGCGGTGGGTCGACCGGCTGCCGATGCTGGCCGTCCTCGTCGTGTTCGCCGCGCTCTCGGTCCCGTTGCGCAACACCGCGTTCGTCGACGAGGCCCGCGCCGTCAACGCGGGCCGTCTCTACATCGCCTGGTGGTACGGGGCGGCGGCGCCGCCGACGACGGGGCCGTTCGCGGGCGTCTCGGGCAGCTACCCCGTGGTAGCGGCGACGCTGGACCATATCGGCGGCCTGACCCTGGGGCGGCTCCTCAGCTGGGTCTGCGTCGTGGTGGCCATCTGCGCGGTGCGGGGCGCCGCGGCCCGGACGTTCGGAGCGAACCGGGCGGGGGTGTTCGCGGCCGCGGTCTTCGCCCTCGCCCCGCCCGTCGTGCTCGTCGCGAACCTCGCCACGCCGGACGCCCCCGCCATCGCGGCGGCGGCGGTGGCCGGGTGGTGCGCGGCGCGGTTCCGGGGCCCGGCCTCGGCCGTCGTGGTCGGACTGCTCCTCGTCCTCGCCGTCGTGCTCAGCCCGGCTTCGGCGGTGCTCGTGCCGCTCGTGCTCGTGCTGACGGTGGCGGTCCGACCGGACAGCCGGAGCGCGATGCGGCTCCTCCTCGCGGTGGCCGTGGCGGGGGTGGCCTGCGCCTTCGTCCTCCTCTCGGAAGGCAACGGGCTCCGCGCGAACATCGGCCTCCTCATGGCGACGCTGACGCCGAACGGAGCCGACCCCGTCGCCCTCGGCGTGGCGATGGTGCTGGACCTCGCCCTGCTCGTCGTCCTCGCGCTGTGCGGCGTCACGGCGGTCGCGCCGTCGACGACGGGCGCGTCCGGACGGGCGTCGGGCCCGCGAGTGGCCGTGGGTGCGTGCTGCCTGCTCATCGCCGTGCTGCTGCCGGTGCTGCACGTCGCCGCCGCCGCTTCGACCGGCGTGGACCAGGCCGCGGCCTACGCGGCGCTCGGGCTCGCGCCGCCGGCCGGGCACGGCATGGCCTGGCTCGCGCAGCGCCTCTTCCGGATGATCCCGGTGGTCGTCATCCTCGCCGTCGCTCTGCTGCCCGCGTCGGCCCGCTCGCTGGAGAAGTTCCACGCCTGGGCGGACGTCTCGGACGTGGTCGCCGACCTCCGGGCCCACCCCCAGCCCGGGCGCTACCTCGCGGAGGCGGCGGACGTCCTCGCCTACTACGCACCCGATCGGTCCTGGGACGCGTCGGACGGGCTCGCCCTGCAGGGCCCCAGAGCGATCCAGGAGGCGATCAGCAGCAGGCGGTACGCCGTGGTCGTGCTGGCCTCGACCGGCGGGACCGCGCACGACGACCTGGCCACCGCGCTGCGGCTCAGCCCGGACTACGAGCCGGACCCGCTGCCCCGGCCGACCGACCCGACGGCGCAGCGCTGGACGGTCTACCGGCTCGTCACCGTGACGGTCTGAGGCGAGCGACCGATGCCCGCCCGATCTCCCGCAACTGCCGCGCGCCTCTCGCGCAGGCTGTTCCTGACCGCGGCGTGCGGGCTCGCCACCAGCGCGTGCACGGCGCAGCTGCCGGGCACACCGCGGGCGGCCTCGGTCACCGGGACCCTCGAGCCCGCGGCGGTGGTCTCCACCAGCGGGGCATCGAGCGCCGCGGCCCCCACGCCCGCCGCGACGAGCTCGCCCGCGCCGCGGCGACGGGCGGCGCTCCCGAAGAACGTGGTGGGCGGGTACTGGCCGCTCTGGCAGACCGACGGGCCGTCCCTGCGCGACGTCCCCGCCGAGTACAACGTCATCTACCTCTTCTCAGCGATGCCGAGCGGGCCGCCCGGCGAGATGGTGCTGCGGCCGTTCGGGAACGCCGACCAGACCGTGACCGGCCTCGCGGACGACGTGGCGCACTGCCGCACCGTCCAGGGCCGTTCGGTGCTGCTCTCCCTCGGCGGTGCCGAAGCCGGGGTCGGGTTCACGTCGAGGGCGGTGTCGACGGCGTTCGTCGACAGCGTCCGCCGCGTGGTCGACGCGTTGGGCGGGGTGGACGGCGTCGACCTCAACACGTTCGAAGGCGACGAGGTGCCCGACGTCCGCGAGTACTCCTGGATCAGCGGCAAGCTCAAGGACGCTTACGGGTCGCAGTTCGCGGTGGTCTGCCCGCCCGCACCGTGGCGGGACGCCGACAAGGTCTTCTGCAAGCAGATGGTCGCCGCGGGGACGCTCGACCTCTGCGGCCCGCAGTTCTACGACGGCGTCGGCCTGGCCACCGTCGACTCCATCAGCGGCGGCATCGCCGAATGGGTCGACCTCGTCGGCGCGGAGCACCTCTGCGTCGGCTTCGGGGTCGGCACGTCGGGCGACTACATGACGCCCGAACAATGCGCGGCCGCCTGGAAGGCGGTCGCAGGCCCGCACCCGGCGCTGCGCGGGGCCAACCTCTGGAGCCTCCCCGCCGACCAGTCGGCGGGCTGGCGCTTCGCGACGCTCGTCGGCCGACCGATCGCGGCCCGCTGACGTGCGCCGATCCTCGTTCCTCTCCTGGTTGGTCTTCGGGCTGGCGCTGGCCTTCGTCGCGGGCGCGGTGATCGTCAACGTGCGGTCGGTGTATCCCACGGCCGCGGCGGCCGCGTCCACCCCGACGGCTGCGGCGCACTTCCCGGGCGTCGCCCGCCCGGTGGCCGACAACTGCTCCGGTGGCCGGGTCTACCTGACGTTCGACGACGGCCCGGGCGCAGGCACCCCGCTCGTGCTCGAACGGCTCGAACAGCTGCACCTGCAGGCCACCTTCTTCCTGATCGGCGACCACATCGCAGGCAACGAGAGCATCCTGCAGCGCGAGATTGCCGACGGGGACAGCCTGCAGAACCACACGTTCCACCACCCCAACCTGGTCACCGGCGTCGACGTCGACAACGTGCAGCGCAGCCCGTGGGGCGACCCCGAGATCGAGACCGAGCTCGTGCGGGCCACCGACGCCATCGTCGCCGCGGGCGTGCCGCGCCCGACCCTCTACCGCCCGCCCTACGGATCGGTGGACCGCGACGTCGACGCGATCGCGCAACGGCTGGGGCTGCGGCTGGTCATGCCGTGGTCCGACGACGACCGCGACAACATCATCGACAGCCACGACACGGAGGGGGTCACGGCGGCGCAGGCGGTGCAGTACATCGTGCCGCAGCTCCGCGCCGAGTCGATCATCGCGCTGCACGACAGCGAGCCCGCGTCGGCCGACGTCGACACGCAGGCGCTGCAGGCCGTCGCCGACCGGATGAACGCGCTGCACCTGTGCTCGTCGGTGCAGATGCGGCCCGACGCGACCGGAGGCGTGCTGAACCAGCCCCAGCAGGCCGATGTGTCGAAAGGTGACTGAGATGCCTGCTCCGCCGCCAGGATTCGAACCTGGACCATCAGAACCAAAATCTGAGGTGCTGCCTTTACACCACGGCGGACAGGCTTCCATCCTGACACGTCCGGCCGAGCCGTCGTCGGCCCGCCTACCCGCTCGCCGGGGCGTCCGCGGTGCCGCCAAGTGGGGGTCTGGCCGCCGGGGTCTCGCGGCCCCGGATGCACCACGCGTGAAACACTCCGGCCGTGTTTAGCGAGGATCCCCACCGGACGACGGCCCACTCGCCGACCCGATCGGGGCAACCGCATGACTACTGACAGTGCACTTCACACGCAGACCGACCCGACCGCCATCCCGACGGTCACGTGCAGGCTCTGCGGCTCGACGCAGCTGCGCAGTTTCCTCGATCTCGGCGCCACCCCGCCGTGTGAACTCTTCCTCACCGCCGCGGCGGCCGAGGCGCCCGAGCCCACCTACCCGCTGCACCTGCGGGTCTGCGAACGCTGCCTGCTGGCCCAGATCCCGCCGCTGATCACGCCCGAGGACACGTTCACCGAGTACGCCTACTTCTCCTCGTTCTCGACGTCCTGGGTGGAGCACGCGACGCCGGTTCGTCGACGGCGCGGTGGAGCGGCTCGGCCTCGACGACGGCTCCTTCGTCGTCGAGGTGGCCAGCAACGACGGCTACCTGCTGCAGCACGTCGTCGGGCGGGGGATCCGGTGCCTGGGCATCGAGCCCTCGGTGAACGTCGGCGAGGCCGCGCGGGACAAGGGCGTGCCCACCCTCACGGCGTTCCTCACCCCGGAGACCGGCGCCCAGGTGCGCGCCGAGCACGGCCCGGCCGACCTGGTGGTGGCCGAACAACGTCTACGCCCACATCCCCGACGTCGTCGGGTTCACCGAGGGCCTGCGCGCGCTGGTGGCCGACGACGGCTGGGTGTCGATCGAGGTGCAGCACCTGCTCACCCTGTGGAGCGCAACCAGTACGACACGATCTACCACGAGCACTTCCAGTACTACACGCTGCTCACCGGCGCAGCGGGCGCTGGCGACCGGCGGCCTGACCGCTGGTCGACGTCGAGCTGCTCGACACGCACGGCGGCTCGATCCGCCTGTGGGCGCGGCCCACCGAGGTCGCGGGCGAGCCCAGCCAGCGCGCGTGCTCGACGTGCTGGCCGCCGAGGAGAAGGCGCGGCCTGCACGACCGCGGCGGGGCTACGACCGGGTTCGCCGAGGCCGGGTCGCCCGGGTCCGCCGACGACCTGCTGGCGTTCCTCATCGAGGCGCGGCCGCGCGGGCAAGAAGGTCGTCGGCTACGGCGCGCCCGGCAAGGGCAACACGCTGCTCAACCACTGCGGCATCCGGCCCGACCTGCTCGCCTACACCGTCGACCGCAACCCCTACAAGCACGGCCGGTTCACCCCGGGCACGCGCATCCCGATGCTGGCGCCGGAGCGGATCGCCCAGGACAAGCCCGACTACGTGCTGGTCCTGCCGTGGAACCTGCGCGACGAGCTGGTCGAGCAGCTGTCCTACGTGCGCGAGTGGGGCGGCAAGCTCGTGTTCCCGATCCCGGCCCTCGAGGTCGGAGTCGCATGAAGGTCGTGCTCTTCTGCGGCGGCTACGGCATGCGGATGCGCGACGGCACAGTCCGACGTGCCCAAGCCGATGCAGCAGGTCGGGCCGCGGCCGCTGATCTGGCACGTCATGCGCTACTACGCGCACTTCGGGCACAAGGACTTCGTCCTGTGCCTCGGCTACGGCGCGCACCACATCAAGGACTACTTCCTGCACTACGAGGAGACGGCGTCCAACGACTTCGTGCTGCAGCGGCGGGAAGGTCCAGCTGCTCGGCAGCGACATCGCGGACTGGAAGATCACGTTCGTGCACACCGGCCTGACGTCGCCGATCGGCGAGCGGCTGCGCCGGGTCCGCGAGCACGTCGAGGGCGAGGAGATGTTCCTCGCCAACTACGCCGACGTCCTCACCGACGTGCCGCTCGACGACATGGTCGACCGGTTCCGCGCGCAGCCGGACGCGGTCGCGGCGCTGCTCGCGGTGCCGCCGCAGTCGGCGCTTCCACTGCGTCGACGTCGACGACGACGACTCGGTCGCCTCGATCACCACGCTGCAGCGAGATGCCGATCTGGGAGAACGGCGGCTACTTCGTGCTCCGCCCGGAGATCTTCGACCACATCCCGGAGAACGGCGACCTCGTCGCCGACGGCGCGACGGCGCTGGCCAAGCGAGGGCCGGCTGATGGCCTACCCGTACCGCGGCTTCTGGCAGCCGGCCGACACGGTCAAGGAGCGCACCGCGCTCGAAGCCGCCTACCAGGGCGGCAGCAGGCCGTGGATGCTCTGGGACCGCGGACGCAGCTCGGACCGCGATCCCCTGCAGGCCACCATCGCGGCCATGCGCGACACCCACTACGAACGCTGATGCTCAGTCTCCTTCCCGGACGCCTCGACCGGCTCGTGCTGCTCGGCGCCCACTGCGACGACATCGCGATCGGCGCGGGCGGCACGCTGCTCGAGCTGTGCCGGGCCCACCCCGGCGTCACGGTGGCCGCGCTCGTGCTGACCGGCGGCGGTTCGCTGCGCGAGGAGGAGGAGCGGGCGGCGCTGGCCGCGTTCTGCCCGGGCGCCCACCTCGAGGTCACGGTGCTCGATCTGCCCGACGGCCGGCTGCCCACGCGCTGGGAGCGGGCGAAGGGCGCGCTGGAGGAGCTGCGCGTCGCGGGCGAGCCGGACCTGATCCTCGCCCCGCACCGCGCACGACGCCCACCAGGACCACCGCGCGCTCGCCAAGCTCGTGCCGACGGTCGTTCCGCGACCACCTCACGCTGGGCTACGAGATCCTCAAGTGGGAGAGCGACCTCGCCCAGCCCACGGTCTTCCTGCCGCTGGCGGAGCCGGTGCTGCGGGAGAAGGTCGCCAAGCTGCTGCGAGCACTACGCGTCAGCCAGCGGGACCGCACCTGGTTCGACGCCGAGGCGTTCAGCGGGCTCGCCCGCATCCGTGGCGTGCAGTGCCACGCGCGCTACGCCGAGGCCTTCCACGCCGTCAAGATGGTGCTCGGGGTGGCCCCGCTGCCGGCCTCGACCCACCGACTAGCTCCTAGGAGGAAGCACAGTGCGCGTTCTGCTGACCGGACACCAGGGCTACCTGGGCACCGTGATGGCCCCGGTCCTCGCGGCCGCGGGCCACGAGGTCATCGGCCTGGACAGCGGGCTGTTCGCCGACTGCGTCCTCGGTGCCTCGACACCCGCCGACGTGCCCGGCCTGGCCGTCGACCTGCGCGACGTCACGGCCGAGCACCTGGCCGGGTTCGACGCCGTCGTGCACCTGGCGGCGCTGTCCAACGACCCGCTGGGCTCGCTCGCCCCGGAGATCACCTACGACATCAACCACCACGCGTCCACCCGCCTGGCCCGCCTGGCCAAGGACGCGGGCGTCGGCCGCTTCGTCTACGCCTCGACGTGCTCGGTGTACGGCGCGCAGTCCGGCGACGAGCTCGTCGACGAGGACGCGCCGCTGCAAGCCCGGTGACGCCGTACGCGATCTCCAAGGTCCGCGTCGAGGACGACCTCGCCGCAGCTCGCCGACGCCGACTTCGTGCCCGGTCTCCATGCGCAACGCCACCGCGTTCGGCTTCTCGCCGCGGCTGCGCGCCGACATCGTGCTGAACAACCTGGTCGGGCACGCGCGTGCTCACCGGCGTGGTCAAGGTGCTCTCCGACGGCACGCCGTGGCGCCCGCTGGCGCACGCCGAGGACATCGCCGGTGCCGTGGTCGCCGCGCTGGCGGCGCCCCCGCCGACGCCGTGCGCGCCCGGGCCTTCAACGTGGGCACCGAGCGCAACAACCTGACGGTCGCCGAGATCGCCCAGGCCGTGTGCGACGCGGTGCCGACGGCTCGAAGCTGTCGATCACCGGCGAGAACGGCAACGACCCGCGCTCCTACCGCGTCGACTTCGCCCGTGCCCGCAAGGAGCTCGGCTTCGAGGCGACGTGGGCGATCCCGGACGGGGCGGAGCAGCTGGCGCGCGAGTACCGCGAGCGCGACCTCACGCAGCAGCAGTTCGACCAGCGGTTCACCCGCCTGGCCGTGCTCTCGGCGCGGCAGCGCGCGGGCGAGCTCGACGCCGACATGCGCGTCAAGCGCTGATCCCCGCCGTCAGGGGTTGAGCACCGCCCCACCCGTCTCGGCGATGGGGCTGGTGGCCGAGTAGGCGAGCGTGAGGTC
This sequence comes from uncultured Actinomycetota bacterium, assembly GCA_963799945.1. GTDB lineage: Bacteria > Actinomycetota > Actinomycetes > Mycobacteriales > Pseudonocardiaceae > Pseudonocardia. The sequence goes on along the minus strand of CAWCZG010000010.1, from coordinate 39,125 downwards.
GTGCAGGAACCGCAGCACGGTCGCGCGCTCGTCGGCGGAGAGCAGGCTCGTGCACCGGGCGGTGCTGACGGCGGCGCGGCCGAAGATCTCCCCGACGCGCTCGGTTGCCGACGCGGTGAGGGAGAGGACGACCTTGCGGCGGTCGTGCGGGTGCGGCGTGCGCTGCGCGAGCCCGACCCGGCTCAGGCGCTCCACCAGCTCGGTGACCGACGCGGTGGTGATCTGCAGGCGGGCGGCCAGCTCGGTCGGGGTGCTCGTGCCCTCCGCGAAGAGGTGGAACAGGGCGATCATCTCGGTCGGGCCGATCCCGAGCACCTGGCGTGCGGCGCGCAGCCGGAAGCTCTCCACCGCGATCACGACCGCCCGGACCGCGCGTGCCATATCTTCGTCAGGCCCCACCACCCGGCGAGGCTATCGTCCGCGGACGCCAAGTGGCGTAACGCTGGGCGGGTGTGTCCGCCGTCAGACGGACGCGTGACCGCCGACCGCCTGGAGCAGTGACGCGCGCATCGCGGCGTAGCCGAGGCGTGCGGCCCGCTCGACCCGCACCCGGTCGGTGGTGAGGCCGCGCACCCCCGCGTCCCCGGCGGGCGCGACGGCCAGCACGTGCTTGCCCGCGCGGGCCGGGTGCCCGGCGTCGCCCAGCACCGCCAGCACCGGGCCGAGCCGGTGGCTCTGCTGGGCCATCCCGCCGAGGCCCGGCACGAGGCGGTCAAGGGCCCGCGCCCACCGCGCCTGCGCGGCCTGCGGATCGTGCAGGAGCATCTGGGCCGCGGTGCGGTTGAGCAGGGCGAGCACGTGGGTCGCGCCCTCCGCCAACGCTCGCGGCACCGGCAGCGGCTCGGTGACCGACCCGTCGATCCACCGCCGCCCGTGCAGCGCGACGGCGGGCCCCGCGAGGTAGGGGATGGTGGCGGTGGCCCGCAGGGCGGCGCGCCACTCGTCGACCGTGCGGGGATCGAGGACGTGCGGGGTGAGGTCGTCGGTCGCGGTCGCCACCACCCGCAGCGGCACCGCGGCATCGCGCAGGTGCTCCCACCGCATCGGCTTGGCGCTCACCATGATCTCGTCGATGAGGTGGTCGAGCGAGACGACGGGCCGCCGCGTCCCCAGCCGACGGGGATCGGCGAACGCCCGGCAGGCCATGTCCTCGTGGAAGATCAGCCCGGCGCCGCGGCCGTCGCCCACCACGAGCGCCGCCCCGACGTAGGCGCCGGCCGAGCTGCCGTAGACGACGTCGAGCCAGGCCGAGAGGCCCGCCTCGTCGAGCGCGCAGGCCATGCCGCCGGTGTAGGCGCCGCGCATGCCCCCGCCGCCGACGACGGCGGCGATCCGGTGCCCGTCGTCGCGGTTCCCCCGGTCGCGGCGACGCACCAGCGCCCGCAGCACCTCGGCGTCGTCCGCCAGCCCGGTACCGCGATCCACCCTCCGATCATCCCATGGGGGAGATCGTCCACGGGTAGGGTCGAAACCATGCTCAAGGTGGACGCCGAGCCGGGCGAGGTCGGGCTGGACGCGGGCAGGCTGGAGCGGCTGGACGACGCGCTGCGGACCTATGTGGACGATGGTCGGCTGGCCGGGTGGACGGCCGTGGTGACCCGCCGCGGCCGGGTGGCCCACCTGAGCCACTACGGGGTGTCCGATCTCGACACCGGGCGCCCGGTCGACGACGACACCATCTGGCGCATCTACTCGATGACCAAGCCGATCACCTCGGTCGCGGCGATGATGCTGTACGAGCAGGGCGCGTTCGAGCTGACCGATCCGGTGTCGCGCTTCATCCCGGAGTTCGCCGACGCCCGCGTCTACGTCGCGGGCTCCGCCAACGCGCCGGGCACCCGCCCGGCCGCGGAGCCGGTCCGGGTGTGGCACCTGCTCACCCACACCGCGGGCCTCACCTACGGGTGGCACCACGCCCACGCCGTCGACGAGATCTACCGCGGGCACGGCTACGAGTTCGGCGCACCCGCGGGGGTCGACCTCGCGGGCGCCTGCGCGGCGTGGGGCGGGTTCCCGCTGCTGTTCGACCCGGGCACGCAGTGGAACTACTCGGTCGCCACCGACGTGCTCGGTCGGGTCGTCGAGGTCGCGTCCGGCCTGCCGCTCGACCGCTACTTCGCCGAGCGGATCTTCCAGCCGCTCGGGATGACCGACACGGCCTTCACCGTCGGGGCCGACGACCTGCACCGGCTGGCGGGCCTCTACGTGCAGGGCAAGGGCGGGGCGCTCACCCGCAGCGTCCGGATGGGCGAGGCCGTCACGAAGCCCGTCACGTTCTTCTCCGGTGGCGGCGGCCTGGTGTCCACCGCGGCCGACTACCACCGCTTCACCCAGATGCTGCTGCGCGGCGGCGAAGTGGACGGCGTGCGGCTGCTCTCGCCGCGCACGGTCGCCTACATGACCCGCAACCACCTGCCCGGCGGGGCCGATCTGGCGACGTTCGGCCGTCCGATCTCCGCCGATTCCATGTTCGAGGGGCAGGGGTTCGGGCTCGGGTTCTCCGTGCTGGTCGACCCGGCCGCGGCGAAGGTGCTGTCCAGTCCCGGTGAGTTCGCCTGGAGCGGGCTCGCGCGCACGGAATTCTTTGTCGACCCCGTCGAGGAGATCACGACGATGTTCTTCACGCAGTTGCTGCCCGGCCCGGATTACCCGATACGCGGTCACCTGCGCGGGATCGTGCGCGCGGCGGTGGTGGACTGATGGGCACCCTCGTCGCGTTCGTCCTCCGCGTGGTGGTGATCGCCGTCGCGCTCTGGGTGGCCACGCTGGTCGTCCCCGGCATCGACGACTCCGCGGGCACGTCGAGCGCCAGGGTCGGCACGCTCATCGGCGTCGCGCTGATCTTCGGGTTGGTCAACGCCGTGCTGAAACCGCTGATCAAGGTGGTCGGTGGCTGCCTCTACCTCATCACGCTCGGGCTGATCGGGCTGGTGGTGAACGCGCTGCTCTTCCTGCTCGTCGGCTACCTCGCGGGCAGGCTGGGGCTGCCGTTCACGGTCAGCGGGTTCTGGGCGGCGTTCTGGGGCGCGATCGTGGTCGCCGTCGTCGGGGCGGTGCTGCACTTCGTCGTCCCGGACCGGCTCGACCGCCGCTAGCCGTCGGCGGGTGACCCCGCGGCCACTCTATGTGTCAGAACGTGAGACTTCAGTCACTCTTCGGGTATGATGAGTCAGGTCTACCCCGCACTTCGTTCAGGATGAGCGGGTAGGTCCCGGATTGGCGACTCAGCGCAGAGCGCGCCGTAGTGGCTCAAGACCGCGGAGGTGTCGTTGCTATGACTCCTGTACCCATGGACCACCACGAGAAGATGCGGCTGCGCGCAGCCGCCTTCCGGGTCACCCGGCTCTACCCGGGGCCGGTCGGCGAGGTGCTTTCGCGTGAGCTGCTGACGTGGGAGGAGTTCGGCTACCGCCTCGGCGGGGGTCAGCTCGTGATGCGTCTGGTGGACCACGTCCTCAAGACGCCGCTCGCGCAGGCCGAGGCCGCCGCCTAGCTCCTGGGCTGCGCCCTCGTCACCGCAGCGCGACCGGCAGCTCCTTGATGCCGTTGATGAACATCGACTGCAGGCGGCGCGGCGCGGCGGTGGCGTGCACGTCCGGCGCGCGGGTGAGCAGCTCGCGGAACATCACCGACATCTCGCGGCGGGCGAGGTGCGCACCGAGGCAGAAGTGCGGCCCCGGGCCGCCGAAGCCGACGTGGTTGTTGGGCGTGCGCCGGATGTCGAACGCGTCGGGCTCGGCGAAATGGGCGGGGTCGCGGTTGGCCGCCCAGTAGAACATCGCCACCTTGTCGCCCGTGGCCATCGGCTGCCCGCCCAGCACGGCGTCGGTGGCGAGCGTGCGCCGCATGAAGATCACCGGGGAGGCCCACCGGACGATCTCCTCCACGGCGCCCGGTGTGCCGCCGTCGATGTCGGCGAGCCAGGTGGCGCGCTGCTCGGGGTTCTCGGTGAGCAGGTGCAGGCCCCAGGTGATGGCGTTGCGGGTGGTCTCGTTGCCCGCCACGACGAGCAGGATGAAGAAGCTCGCCAGCTCGTCGGGCGTAAGCCGCTCCCCATCGATGTGGGCGTTGACCAGCGCTGACGTCACGTCGTCGGTCGGCGACTGCTCGCGGGCCCGCCCCAGCTCGCGCATCAGCTCGGCCAGGTCGTTGCCCGCCTGGAGCACCGCCATCACGATGTTCTCCGCGTCCGGCACGTACTCCGGGTCGCTCGCGCCCAGGATCACGTTCGACTTCTCGAACACGAAGTCGTACTGGCTCTCCGGCACGCCCATCATGTCGCAGACGATCTTCAACGGGAGGCGCGCGGCGATCGAGCGCACGGCGTCGCACTCACCCATGGCCAGCGCGTCGTCGACGATCTGCGTGGCGGTGCGCTGCACGTCTTCGGTGAGCGCGGCGAGCCGTCGGGGGGTGAAGCCGCGCGAGACGATGCGGCGCAGCCTGCTGTGCCGGGGGTCGTCCAGGTTGATCATCGAGCCGAAGAACTCGAGGAACTCCGGCGGCATGTCGGCGATGTTCGTGGAGCCCGCGCCCGAGGTGAAGACCTTCGGGTTGCGGCTGGCCTCGACGACGTCGTCGAGCCGGGTGAGCGCCCAGTAGCCCGCCCCCGGCGGCAGCATCCCGAACGCGGGCTCCGCGAAGAACGGCACCGGCTCCCGCTCGCGCAGCGCGGCGAAGGCGGCCGCCCGCTCCGCGATAGGCGCGGTCCAGAACTGCTCGATGTCCGACAGGTTCGGGCGGTCGGTCCAGGTGGTCGCGGTCATTCCCCAGCCTTTCGACGCGCGGCGCTGATGCGTTCAGCCTAGTTACCGGGCGGTAGACCTCAAGATGCCTAACGGGTCAGGAGTCGGGCGGGGAGCGGGGTCTCGCGGACGGTGTCGTCGACGCGTTCGACCCGGTAGCCGCGCGCCCCGGCCCGCGAGGCGACGACCTCGGTGAGCGTGCCGCCGGTGAACACGAGCGCGGCGCCGTCGTCGGCCGCGTAGCCGCCGGGGAAGCCTTCCGCGACCAGACGGCGGTAGGTCGGACGGCGCTGCTCCTCGCCGTCGTAGTGCGGGCACGCGCTGAACGGCAGCAGCCCGAGCCCGTCGGGCAGGCCCGCGAGCCGGGGGCCGAACGAGTCGGTGACCGACGCGGCGAACCAGCAGTTCATCCCGGCGCTGATGCCCGCGAGGACGACGCCCGCCGCGTAGGCCTCGATCAGCACGGCATCGAGGCCGTGCAGGCGCCACACGGCGAGCAGGTTGGCCGTGCTGCCGCCGCCGACGTACACGACGTGCTGGGCCAGCACGAGCGCCCGCAGGTCCTCGACCGTGCGCTCGAAGAACGTGAGCACCGAAGCCTCGGCCCGCTCGGCGGGGAAGGCGTCGTGGAACCGGGCGATGTACTCCGGCGAGTCGCCGCTCGCCGTGGGCACGAACAGCACGCGCGGCCGGGGGACCCCGGCCAGCGAGAGCACGTGGTCGTCGAGCGCGGGGTTATCCGGCTCCATCGAGAACCCGCCGCCGCCCAGGGCGACGATCCGGTGGGTCGCGGGCGGCTGTGTCATCGGGGGCCGCGGGTCACGTCAGGACGCGGGGATCGAGCAGACCGCGGGCGTAGGCGATGGTGACGGCCTCGGTGCGGCTGCCCGCGCCGAGCTTGGCCATCACCCGCGACAGGTGCACGCTCACCGTCTTCTCGCTGATGTAGAGCTCCGCGCCCACCTGCCGGTTGGTGCGCCCATCGGCGACGAGCGCGAGCACCGACCGCTCGCGCGGGGTGAGCACGTCGGGCACGACGACGGGGGAGCCGTCTTCGAGGCGCACCCCCGCCCGCACCGCCATCGCCGCGACGGCCGTGCCCAGCGGCTCCGCCTCCAGGCTCGCGGCCACGTCGCGGGCGGCCCGCAGATCGGCGGTGACCTCCTGGTGGGCCGCGCCACTGGCCAACAGCGCCTCGGCCCGCCGGAGGTGCGCGTACGCCTGCCGGTAGCCGACCCCCTCCCCGCCGGTCTCGAACGTGAACGCGGTGATGACGGCGCTCCACGCCGCCGGATCCGGGCCGGTGAGCCGGGTGAGCTCGGCGCGGGCCATCAGCAGCCAGGCCCGGCCCTCCGGGCCGAGCGTGCCCGCCCGCGGTGCGCCCTGCTCGGCGGTCTCCTCCGCCCGTGCGGTGAGCGCGCGGGCGGCGGCCAGCGCGACCGAGCGCTCCTCCGCCGACGCCGCGCCGGGCGGATCGGGCAGCGCCGCCTGCACGTGCGCCGCGACGCCCAGCGCGGAGAGCATGATGCCGCCGAGCTGGTGGGGGAAGAGCTCGTCGAGGCGGGTCAGCGCGTCGTCGACCCGGCGCGCCGCGGCCACCCCGTCGCCCCGCCACAGCGCGGCCTCCGCCCCGGCCTGCCCGAGCAGCATCACGACCTGCTCATCGGCGGGGTGGGAATCGCGCAGCTCGGTGGCGCGGCGGGCGGCGAACTCCAAACGACCCCGCCCGACGGCGACGAGCAGGCCCGCGGCCGCGAGCCTGCTGGAGACGGTGGCCGACACCGACTCGCCCGCGATCTCGCCCGCGGTCTCCGCCGCGTTCCACTCGCCGCGGATGAACTGGGTCATCACGTGCGCGACCCGCAGATCCAGCCCGTAGCCGCTCCACGTGATGCCGGTTTCGTCGGCCCGCGCCTCGCCCGCGCCGAACGCGGCGCTCGCCTCGGCCAGCCGCCCTTCGTCGAGCAGCGACATGCCGATGTTGAAGTGCGTGCGCAGCTCCACGGCCAGGTTGGAGGCCCGGCGGGCGAGCGGCTGGGCCTCGGCCCACCGCTGCCGCGCCCGCTGGGGATCGCCCGCCCGCTCGTCGCACACGGCCAGGGTGACCAGGGCGTCGGCACGCGCGCCCAGCACGTAGCGGTCGTCGGCAGGCAGGTCTGCGGCGACGGCCAGGGCGGCTTCCGCGCTGGTGCGTGCCTCCGACCAGCGGTCGAGCCGGGCCATCACCCGCGCGTGGACGGCGTGCGCCCAGGCGGTCTCGGACGTCCGGGGCAGATCGGCGAGCAGCTCCAGCGCCCGGCAGATGGCGTCGATCGCCTCCTGCTCGCGACCCGTGAGATCCAGCAGGCTCTGGGCGTAGCGGCGGCTGAGGTTGGCCGTGAGGGCGAGATCCTCGCCCGCTTCCGCGAGATCGAGCGCGCGGCGCGCGAGGGCGATGCCGCGATCGGGATCGCCCGTGGCGCTGGCCGTCCACGCCGCCCAGCGGGTGAGGGTGATCTCGCTGATGTGGGCCACCTGCGCGGGGTGGGGCACCGCCTCCCACAGCTCCAGGGCCCGTTCGATCTGCAGCAGGACCTCCGCGGGGGCAGCCCGGCGATCGGCCTCCTGGGCGGCCCGCACCGACGCCTCCAACGCGAGCGGCAGGTTGTGGGCGGCCATCGCGTGGTGCGCGAGCTCGGCGGCATCGCCCGCCGCCTCGCCCTGCTCGGCGATCAGGGTGGCGTAGCGGGCGTGCAGGCGGCTGCGTTCCCCCGGCAGCAGCTCGGTGTAGATCGCCTCGCGCAGCAGGGCGTGCCGGAACATGTAGGCGTCTTCGGCGGCGGAGCCCGCATCGGCGACCAGCACGTGATGGGTGACCGCATCGCGCAGCGCCTGCTCCAGCTCGTCGTCGGGCAGGCCCGACACCGACGCGAGCTGGTCGTGCGCCACGCGGCGGCCCGCGACGGCGGCGAGCCGCAACACCTGCTGGGTGGTGGCCGGGAGCGACTCGACCCTGGCCATCAACACCTCGGCCAGGCCGTGGGGCAGCCCGTCGGACGAGGCCGACACCAGCTCTTCGGCGAAGAACGCGTTGCCCTCGCTGCGCTCGGCCGCGCGCCGCAGCAGCGACTCCGAGAGGCTGCCATCGGCGAGCTTCCGAACCAGGTCGAGGGTGTCCGTGGCATCCAGCGGCGCCAGATCCAGCCGCTCGACGGCGGGCAGGCGCACCAGCTCGGAGAGCACCGGCCGCAGCGGGTGCCGCCGGTGCAGGTCGTCGCTGCGGTAGGTGGCCAAGACGACGAGCCGCTGGGCGGTGAGCCGGGAGAGCAGGAAGACCAGCAGATCGCGGCTCGACCGATCCGCCCAGTGCAGGTCTTCGACGACGAGCAGCGCGGGCGACCCGGCGGTGAACGAGTCGAGCGCCGAGAGCGTCGCGTCGAACACCCGCAGCTGCCCCAGCTCGCGGTCCTCCCGCACGGTGTCGCCATCGGACAGGCGGCCCGGCAGCAGCCGCTGCAGCTCGGGATGGGCGGCGAGTTGCTCGGGCGCGGCCGCCACGAGCTGCCCGACGACCTCGGTGAAGGGCAGGTAGGGCAGCGCCGCCGAAGAATCGAGGCACCGGCCGGTGAGCACCGCGTACCCCGCGGACGCGGCGCGCTCCATCGTCTCGGCGACCAGCCGGGACTTCCCGACGCCGGCATCGCCCGCCATCAGCAGGCCGGTGGGGTGGCCGTCGGCGGCGCGATCGAGCGCGGCGCCGAGCGCCTTCATCTCCGCCCGACGCCCGATGAGCCCGATCCCGATCCCCAGCCGCGCCACGTCGGTCATCGTGACACGGCGTACCGACGATTCGCGGTGGTGTTTTCGTCCTGGCGCGGGATCTCGCGTGGCGGATCGGGCCACCGGACCGCGGAGCGCAGCGCCCGGCGGGCCCTGCGGATCACCGCGGCGGTGTGGTAGCGCTCGGCGGCGACGATGAGGTCGCGGCGGTGGGTGTCGGCGGTGGCTGCGGCGAGCGAGCTGTGGAGGATCATGTGGACGAGGTTCGTGCTGAGGCCGGGCCACCCGCATCGGGCGATCACGTCGAGCAGGTGGGCCGCCCGCCGCCGCCGGTGTAAGGGGTCCACCCGTTTCCGGGCCACGCGGGCGGGTGTGTACTCTTTATGGGGCCGCTACGGCGGCCGATGCCGCCCCTTTAGCTCAGTCGGCAGAGCGTCTCCATGGTAAGGAGAAGGTCTACGGTTCGATTCCGTAAAGGGGCTCGACGGGGGAAGCCTGAGGGCCATCTCGCAGCGGCGTAGCTCAGTCGGTAGAGCAAGCGGCTCATAATCGCTGTGTCGCCGGTTCAAGTCCGGCCGCCGCTACCGAACACCGACCAGAACACATGAGCAGGAGGCAGCCGCGATGGCGAAGGCCACGGACATCCGGCCGAAGATCACGCTGGCGTGCGAGGTGTGCAAGCACCGCAACTACATCACCAAGAAGAACCGGCGCAACGACCCCGACCGGCTCGGGCTGAAGAAGTTCTGCCCGAACTGCCGGGTTCACCGCGACCACCGCGAGACGCGCTGAGCGCGTGCCCGACGCGTCCTACGTCGGGAAGGCGCTGCCACCGTCGGCGCCCTACCGCGTGAGCCGGGAGAAGATCCGCGAATTCGCCCTCGCCATCGGCGAGGGCGCTTCCGTGTGTCTGGACGTCGAGGCCGCCCGCGCCGCGGGCCACCCCGATGTCGTCGCACCGCCCACGTTCTGCGTGACGTTCACGATGCCGCTGATCGAGGAGTTCCTGCGCGACCCGGCGTTCGGCTGGGACTACGCGCGCATGGTCCACGGCGACCAGTCGATCACCTTGCACCGGCCGGTGCGGGGCGGCGACGAGCTCGTCACGACGATCCACGTGGCGGACCTCGCCACCCGCGCGGGCAGCCACATGCTCACGCTGCGCTGCGAGATCGTCGACGGGGCGGGCGAACCGGTGGCCACCACGAAGGCCCTCCTGGTGACCCAGGCATGAGCACTCCCACGGCGGTCGAGAAGGGCACCGAGCTGCCCCCGCTGTCGCTCCGGGTCACCCGTGCGGACCTGGTCCGCTACGCCGGCGCCTCGGGCGACTTCAACCCGATCCACTGGAGCGACCGCGTCGCGGGCTCGGTCGGCCTGCCCGGCGTGATCGCCCACGGCATGCTCACGATGGCGCTCGCCGGGCGGCTGGTCACGCAATGGGCGGGAGATCCCGCCGCCGTCCGCAGCTACGGGGTGCGCTTCACCCGCCCGGTCGTCGTCCCCGATGACGACGAGGGCGTGCTGGTGGAGATCAGCGGCACTGTGCGCTCGGTCGCCGACGGCATCGCCACCGTGGCGGTCACCGCGGTGTTCGACGGGAAGACCGTGCTCGGCCGGGCGATCGCCGAGGTCGTGCTGCCCCGATAGCGCCCCGTCCGGCCTGCCGGGTTGCTGCGCCCGCCGGACAGGCCGATGCTGCCCCCCGTCGGATCTCGATCAGAAGGGGCAGCAGATGAAGTTCGGCAAGCTCGTGGACAAGGCGTGGGAAGACAAGACGGCCGCCGAGATCCTGGCCGCTCCGCCGTCGGCGCTGGAGGGGCTCTCGGAGCGGCACGACGAGATCCTCCAGGGCCTCGGCATCAAGACCGTCGCGGACCTGGGCAACTGGAAGTACGCCTCGCGTGCGGCCGCCCTGGTGGCGCTGGCCGATCTCGACAAGTAGCGCGGCCCGGGTCGGGTGTCCGGCGCTCCGCGGGGGTGTCGTACACTCGATCTGCTGGGCACGGCGCTGATGCGGTGTGCCCCTCCGGCCGCTGAGCCGGGGTCGGTCTAGGGGTGTAGCTCAACTGGCAGAGCAGCGGTCTCCAAAACCGCAGGTTGCAGGTTCAAGTCCTGTCGCCCCTGCCACTGTGCAGGATGTAGGAATGGGTGACGGTCCGCCGGGCCGTCAGCGAGTCGAAGGGTGCCTCAGTGACGGAGGAGCGCGAGGACAGCGGTGTGGGGCGCGAGCGCCCGAGCACCGCTGCCGACCGTCGTGGTCGGCGTCCCGCGCCCGGGGCAGGCGCGGCGGTGGGCAAGGGCCGCGCCACCGCGGTGCGCGAGGCGCGTCCGCCCCGCGTGTCCCTGCCCAAGCGTCTGGTCATCTTCCTCCGGGAGGTGGTCGCCGAGCTGCGCAAGGTGATCTGGCCGTCGCGGCGGAACCTGGTCAGCTACACGCTCGTCGTGCTGGTCTTCGTGTCGTTCATGGTTGCTCTCGTGGCGCTGCTGGACTTCCTCGTCGGCCAGGGCGTCAACGCCCTGTTCGGCGCGTGACCGCGCACCACGGAAGATCGACAAGGAAAGCGAGACGCAGGTGAGCACCCAGTACGACGGCGCCGGGCTGTCCGACGGCGAGGTCGACGAGACCGTTGACGTCGAGGACGTCGACGAGGTCGCCACCGACGAGGTCGCCGAGGACGCGGAAGCTACCGAGGTCGACGAGGTCGACGAGACCCCGGCCGACGAGGTCTCCGCCGAAGAGGTCGTGCCCGAGGAAGAGCTCGACCCCATCGAGGAGATGCGGGCGGCGCTGCGCCGGGCCCCCGGCGACTGGTACGTCGTGCACTCCTACGCGGGCTACGAGAACAAGGTCAAGACCAACCTCGAGACCCGCGTGCAGACCCTGGACGTCGAGGACTACATCTTCCAGGTCGAGGTGCCCACCGAAGAGGTCACCGAGATCAAGAACGGCCAGCGCAAGCAGGTGCAGCGCAAGGTGCTGCCCGGCTACATCCTGGTGCGGATGGACCTCAACGACCAGTCCTGGGGCGCGGTCCGCAACACCCCCGGCGTCACCGGATTCGTGGGCGCCACCTCCAAGCCCTCCCCGCTGACGCACGACGAGGTCATCAAGTTCCTGCTGCCCCGCGTCGAGCCCAAGCAGGCCGCCGCGAGCGGGAAGTCCGATGTCGCCGCCGGTTCGGGCAAGTCGTCGGTCGAGGTCGACTTCGAGGTCGGCGAGTCGGTCACCGTCATGGACGGCCCGTTCGCCACCCTCCCGGCCACGATCAACGAGGTCAACGTGGACGCCCAGAAGCTCAAGGTGCTGGTGTCCATCTTCGGCCGCGAGACCCCTGTCGAGCTGGCGTTCAGCCAGGTGTCCAAGATCTAGAAGGAACGACGAGATGCCTCCCAAGAAGCGGAAACTCTCCGCGATCATCAAGCTCCAGATCAAGGCGGGCGCAGCGACGCCCGCCCCGCCCGTCGGCCCCGCGCTCGGCCAGCACGGCGTCAACATCATGGAGTTCTGCAAGGCCTACAACGCGGCCACCGAGTCGCAGCGCGGCGATGTGGTGCCGGTCGAGATCTCCGTGTTCGAGGACCGCTCGTTCACCTTCGAGCTCAAGACCCCGCCCGCCGCCCGTCTGCTGCTCAAGGCGGCAGGCATCGACAAGGGCAGCGGCGAGCCGCACACGAAGAAGGTCGCCGCGATCACCATGGACCAGGTGCGGCAGATCGCGCAGACCAAGATGCGCGACCTGAACGCCCAGGACATCGACGCCGCCGCGAAGATCATCGCAGGCACGGCCCGGTCCATGGGGATCACCGTCAAGGGCTGAGCAAGCCCGATGTTCGCGTGGGAGAGCGTGCGCTCGTACCACTGAGAGAGAGACAGAAGCACATGACACAGCGCAGCAAGGTGTACCGCGCCGCCGCCGAGCAGATCGACGCCGACCGGCTCTACACCCCGCTCGAGGCCGCCGATCTCGCGAAGAGCACCTCCAGCAAGAAGATGGACGCCACCGTCGAGGTCGCGCTCCGGCTGGGTGTCGACCCGCGCAAGGCCGACCAGATGGTCCGCGGCACCGTCAACCTGCCCCACGGCACCGGCAAGACCGCTCGGGTGATCGTGTTCGCCACCGGCGACAAGGCCGCCGAGGCCGAGGCCGCGGGCGCCGACGTCGTGGGCGCCGAGGACCTCATCGAGCGCATCCAGGGCGGGTGGCTCGATTTCGACTCCGCGATCGCCACCCCGGACCAGATGGCCAAGGTCGGCCGGATCGCCCGGATCCTGGGCCCGCGCGGCCTGATGCCGAACCCGAAGACGGGAACGGTCACGCCGGACGTCACGAAGGCCATCGCCGACATCAAGGGCGGCAAGATCAACTTCAAGGTCGACAAGCAGGCCAACCTGCACCTCGTCATCGGCAAGGCGTCGTTCCCCACCGAGAAGCTGGTGGAGAACTACGGCGCGGCGCTCGACGAGATCCTGCGGGCCAAGCCGTCCGCCGCCAAGGGCCGGTACGTCAAGAAGATCACGATGACGACCACCACGGGCCCCGGCATCCCGGTCGACCCCAACCGCACCCGCAACCTGCTTTCCGAAGAGGCCTGACCTCCCGGAGCACGCGAGCCGCACCTCACCGCCTTCGGGCGGGGGTGCGGCTCGCGCCGTTTCCGGCGTCAGGACCAGTCGGCGAGGACGGCCTCCACCGGCTCGGGTGCGCGCGCCACGTCCGGGGTCTCCGCCGGTGTGCGGCTGAAGCGGGGGGCGGGCGCGGCCTGGGCCATCCCGTCGCGCTCGACGACCGTGCCGCGCGCCGCGACGTGCGGGTGCGCGGCCACCTCGCCGAACGCCAGCACCGGCGTCACGCAGGCGTCGACGTCGGCGAACACCGCGGCCCACTCGTCCCGCGTGCGGGTGGCGAACACCGCGACGAACCGCTCGCGCAGCTCCGGCCAGCGCTCGCGGTCACCCGGGCCGGGGAGGTCGGCGTCGGCGAGGCCGAGCCCGGCCAGCAGCGCGGCGTAGAACTGCGGCTCGAGCGCCCCTACGGCCACGTGCTTCCCGTCGGCGCAGGTGTAGGTGTCGTAGAACGGCGCCGCCCCGTCGAGCAGGTTGGACGCGGGCTCGTCCACCCAGATCTTGTGCGCGAGGAAGCCCCAGAACATCTGCGAGAGCACGCTCACGCCGTCGATCATCGCCGCGTCCACGACCTGGCCCTGGCCCGAGCGCTGCGCCTCCCACAGCGCGCCCAGCACGCCGATGACCAGCAGCATCGAGCCGCCGCCGAAGTCGCCCACCAGGTTCAGCGGCGGCACCGGCCGCTCGCCCGCCCGGCCGATGGCGTGCAGGGCGCCGGTGAGCGAGATGTAGTTGATGTCGTGGCCCGGCGCGCTGGGCCATCGGCCCGTCCTGGCCCCACCCGGTCATGCGGGCGTAGACCAGCCGCGGGTTGCGGGCGTGGCAGTCCTCGGGTCCCACGCCGAGGCGCTCGGTGACGCCCGGCCGGTAGCCCTCCAGCAGCACGTCGGCCCGCTCGACCAGCCGCAGCACGGTTTCGCGTCCCACCGGGTCCTTCAGGTCCGCGGCCACCCGCCGCCTGCCGCGCAGGGTCGGGTCCGGCAGGGACTCGTCGCCCAGGCGCAGCCCGCCCGGCCGGTCGACGCGCACGACCTCGGCCCCGAGGTCGGCCAGGATCATGGCGGCGTGCGGGCCGGGGCCGATCCCGGCCAACTCGACGACCTTCAACCCGTGCAACGGTCCCACCCGACACCTCCGCGTGCTCGACGCCCGGAGCATACGGTCAGTTCTGACCGCTCGCGGGTGACGCCGACCGCACCCAACCCCTCGCCCCCCGAGAGTCACCAATCCGCACCGGCCGCGGCAGATCGGTGACTCTCGCCGGCCCCGCGCCGCGTCGGGGCACTCGGCGACCCGGTTCGCGGCACACCCCGCCCTCGCAGACCCCGGCCCGGGGGGCGAGGCTCTCGTCGGCCGAGAGTCACCAATCCGCACCGGCCGCGGCAGATCGGTGACTCTCGCCGGGCGGGCGAGGTCGCTCATGCCACCGCCGCCGGGTCCCCCTCCCCGGTCACGGCGGTGGTGTCCAGGTCGCGCCACGCCGCCGCCAAGCGGTCGAGCGCGAGGTCGGCGCGGTCGCTGCGCACCGTGTAGGGCAACCGCAGGTAGCGCTCGAACGCCCCGTCCAGCCCGAACCGCGGCCCGGCCGCGAGCAGCACGTCGTGGCGCCGCGCGGCCAGGGTGAGCCTGCTGGACACCGGCGCGCCGAGGTCCACCCACAGCGACAGCCCGCCCGCGGGCCGCGAGGCGCGCCACGTCGGGAACACCGCGGCGACCCGGCTCAGCAGGTGGTCGCGGGCGGTCGTCAGCTCGGTCTGCCGATCGGCGATGATGGCGTCGAGGTCCTCGAGCAGCCGCGCGACGATGAACTGCTCCAACGCGGGGCCGCCGAGGTCCAACGCGGCGCGCGCCGCCGCGAGCCTGCGCACGACGGGGGCGGACGCCCTGATCCAGCCCACCCGCAGCCCGCCCCAGAAGATCTTGCTGGCCGAGCCTATGGTGAGCACGTGCGTCGAGTCGGCGCCGCCGAAGGCCGCGACCGGCGGGGGCGCGGGGACGTCGAGAGCCAGTTCGGCGAGGGTCTCGTCGACGACGAGCAGCGTGCCGGTGCGCCGGGCGAGCGCGACGAGGCGCTCCCGGCCCGCGGCGTCGAGCAGGCCGCCGGTCGGGTTGTGGAAATCGGGGATGAGGTACATCAGCCGCGGGGCGGCGTCCCGGACCGACGCGGTGAGCAGGTCGAGGTCCCAGGCGCCGGTGCCGTCCGGCCCGGGACCCATCGGCACGGGCACCGGCCGTGCGCCCCGCGTGCGGATGGCGTCGAGAGCGTTGGGGTAGGTCGGGTGCTCGACGAGCACGCGGTCGCCCGGCCCGGCCAGCGCCATGAGCACCAGCGCGAAAGCGTGTTGTGCGCCCGAGGTGACGAGGATCTGGTCGGCCCGCGTGGGCAGGCCGCGCGCGGTGTAGCGGTCGGCGATGGCGGTGCGGAGCTCGATGCGGCCGAGCAGGTCGTAGCCGTGCCCGGTCAGCAGCGCGTCCAGGTCGGTGGCGGCGGCCGCGGCGGCGGCCCTGGCCGCGGCGAGCGGGGCGGCGAGCGAGGCGTGCGCGAGGTCGATGCCCGCCTCGGTGCCGTGCGGCGAGAAGGGGGTGCCGGGCCCGACCGGCGTGCGCGCGTCGAGGTGGGTCCAGCTGCCCGCGCCTCGCCTGCTGTGCAGGACGCCCGCGCCGCGCAGGGCCTCGTACGCGGCGGCCACCGTCGTGCGGCTGACCCCGAGCACCGTGGCCAGCTCGCGCTCCGCGGGCATCCGGGTCTGCAGCGGCAGCCTGCCGTCGAGCACGAGCAGGCGCACGCGGTCGGCCAACGCGCCCGTCAGCCCGCGTCCGTCCGACGGCCGCCAGTCGCCCAGCATCCGTGCGACGCTCCGGGCCCCGATCCGTCGATCGAGACCGTCCACGTGGTCCACATCTCCGGCCATGTGGTCCACTCTGCCAGAATTGGACTTTCCCGAGAAGGCCAATCCGGCGCACACTGGCCTGCATGGAAATGTCACCTTGGTTGTTGCTCGCGGTCCTCGTCCTGATCGCCCTCGCCGCGCCGCGCTACGGCGTCGACAGCCGGTTCCCCCGCATCGGGGAGGACCCGCCACCTCCACGGCCCGTCCCGACCCCGTGGGGTGACCTGCGCAGCCTCGTGCGGGCCGTGCGCGGGTAACCACTGCTCAGGTGCGCTGCAGCACGCGGTCGACCAGCCCGTACTCGACCGCCTGCTGCGGGGTGAACCAGCGGTCGCGCTCGGCGTCGGCCGCCACCCGCTCGACCGGCTGCCCGGAGTGCTCCGCGGTGATTTCGATTGATCTGCCGCTTCAGCCGGGTCAGCATGTCGGCGCGGATCCGGATGTCGCTCTGCACGCCACCGATGCCGCCCGAGGGCTGGTGCATCATGATCTCCGCGTGGGCGAGGGCCGCCCGCTTGCCCGGCGCCCCACCGGTGAGCAGGAACTGGCCCATCGACGCGGCCAACCCGGTGGCGATCGTCGCCACGTCGGGCGCGATCGCCGTCATCGTGTCGTAGATCGCGAGCCCGGCCGACACCGAGCCGCCGGGTGAGTTGATGTAGAGCGTGATGTCGGAGCCGGGGTCCTCGGCGGCCAGCAGGAGGAGCTGGGCGATGATCCGGTTGGCCACCGGGTCGTCCACCTCCTGCCCGAGCACGATGATCCGCTCGCGCAGCAGGCGGTCGAAGACGGCATCGTCGAGAGTGGTGAGGGAGGTGTTCGACATACCCCGACCGTAGGAGTGGATCAACGCGCTGAGGACCCCGTTTCGCCAGGCGCGGAATGTCCACCCACAGCGAATCCGACCCCTTTCGGTGGAACTTCGGCCTCGCCGCCAACCCCTCGGTATCCGGGCGCCCCCGGCCTCGTTGGCCCCACGTGCGCACGATTCGGCGGGCCCCGCGATGAGGGGGGTCGAGGTCCGGGTCGAGGGCCTCTCGAAGTCGTTCGGGCGCGCCAACATCTGGTCCGACGTCACGCTCACGCTCCCGCCCGGCGAGGTCAGCGTCCTGCTCGGGCCGTCGGGCACCGGCAAGTCGGTGTTCCTCAAGACCCTCATCGGGCTGCTCAAGCCGGAGAAGGGCTCGATCGTCATCAACGACGTCGACCTGGTCCGCTGCAGCGAGAGCAAGCTCTACGAGCTGCGCAAGCTGTTCGGTGTCCTCTTCCAGGACGGCGCGCTGTTCGGGTCGATGAACCTGTTCGACAACATCGCCTTCCCGCTGCGCGAGCACACGAAGCGCTCCGAGGCGCAGATCCGCGACATCGTCGGGGAGAAGATGGCGATGGTCGGGCTCACCGGCAGCGAGGGCAAGCTGCCCGGCGAGATCTCCGGCGGCATGCGCAAGCGGGCCGGGCTCGCCCGCGCGCTGGTGCTCGACCCGGCGATCATCCTGTTCGACGAGCCGGACTCGGGTCTCGACCCCGTCCGCACGGCCTACCTCAACCAGCTGATCATCGACCTGAACGCGCAGACCGACGCGACGTTCCTGATCGTCACCCACGACATCAACACCGCGCAGACCGTGCCGGACAACATCGGGATGCTCTACCGCAAGCACCTCGCGATGTTCGGGCCCCGCGAGGTGCTGCTGACCTCCGAGGAGCCGGTGGTCGCGCAGTTCCTCAACGGCCGTCGCCAGGGCCCGATCGGCATGTCCGAGGAGAAGGACGCCGCGCAGGCCGCCCGCGAGCTGGCCGAGACCGATGGTGAGCTGGCGGGCCTGCCCCCGCTCAAGCCCCAGCTGGGCACCAGCCCCGGCGTGGGGGAGCGGGCCGCGGTCGGCCGCCGCCGCGAACGGGTCATGGAGATGCTGCACCGGCTCCCGCCTGCCGCGCAGGACGCGATCCGCGCGAGCTACGCCGACGAGGCCGTCGACCCCGGATCGGCGGACTCCGCGTGGACCCGGCCGATGCCGCGGGTCGGCCGATGACGACGCCGCTGACCCGCGTCCTGACCCCGGTCGGGCAGCTGTTCGGGCTGGCCATCGACGTCGTCCGCGCCACCTTCACCCCGCCGTTCCAGCTGCGCGAGTACGTCGAGCAGACCTGGTTCGTCACCAAGGTCTCCGCGCTCCCGACGGCACTGTTCACGATCCCCTTCGGCGCGACGATCGCCCTGCTGCTCGGCAACCTCACCGGCCAGTTCGGCGCGCAGAGCCAGACCGGGGCGGGCAGCGTGCTCGCGATCGTCCAGCAGGCCGCGCCGATCGTCACCGCGCTGCTGATCTCCGGCGCGGGCGGGTCCGCGGTCTGCGCCGACCTCGGCGCCCGCACCATCCGCGAAGAGATCGCCGCCATGGAGGGCTTAAGCATCTCGCCGATCCAGCGCCTCGTCGTGCCCCGCGTGCTCGCCATGGCGACGACGGCGCTCGTGCTCAACGGCCTCGCCACCGTCGTCGGGGTGGCTGGCGGCTACTTCTTCAACGTCATCGTCCAGGGCGGCACGCCCGGCGCGTACATCGCGAGCTTCTCCGCGATCGCGCAGGTCTCCGACATCGTCGTCAGCGAACTCAAGGCCCTTCTCTTCGGCGCGGTTGCGGGCGTCGTCGCCGCCTACCGGGGCCTCAACCCGCCGCCGGGGCCGAAGGGCGTCGGCGACGCGGTGAACCAGTCGGTGGTCATCTCCTTCGTACTGGTCTTCCTGATCAACCTGGTCGTGACGGCGCTCTACCTCGAGCTCGTCCCGCCGAAGGGTTCGTGAGATGGCTGCCCCGATCTTCGGCATCCGCTCGACGCTGGAGGACCTCGGCGACCAGCTCTCGTTCTACGCGCGGGCGATCGCCTGGATCCCGCGCACCGTGCGCCGGTATCGACAGGAGATCGCCCGGCTGCTGGCCGAGGTGGCGTTCGGGTCCGGCGCGCTCGTGGTCATCCTCGGGACGGCGGGCGTCATGCTGTCGCTCTCGCTGTTCGTCGGCTCCCTGGTGGGCCTGCAGGGCTTCCGGGCGCTGGACTCGCTGGGCGTCGAGGCGCTCACCGGTTTCATCACCGCGTACTTCAACACCCGCGACATCGCCCCGCTGGTCGCGTCGGCCGCCCTCACCGCCACCCTCGGCGCGGGCTTCACCGCCCAGCTCGGCGCGATGCGGATCTCCGAGGAGATCGACGCGCTGGAGGTGATGGCGGTGCCGTCGGTGCCGTTCCTCGTGACCACGCGGGTGGTCGCGGGCGTCATCGCGATCATCCCCATGTACACGATCGGCCTGCTGGCGAGCTTCGCGTCCGCGCGCCTGAACGTCACCCTGCTCAACGGCCTGCCCGGCGGCACGTACGACCACTACTTCGACCTGTTCCTGCCGGTCAGCGACATCTTGTACTCGTACCTCAAGGTCATCGCGTTCGCGATGGTGATCATCCTGATCCACTGCTACTACGGCTACACCGCCAAGGGCGGGCCCGCGGGCGTGGGCGTGGCGGTCGGGCGGGCGGTGCGGCTGTCGATCGTCGCGGCCGCGGTCATGGACTTCTTCCTCACCCTCGTGATCTACGGGACGGACACCTCCGTGCGGGTGGCGGGATGAGGGCTCTGCGGGGTTTGGCCTTCCTCGGCGTGCTCGTGCTGCTCGTCGGCCTGGCCGTCGGCAAGTACGAGGGCGCCTTCGGCTCCGGGATCCCGGTGACGCTCAAGGTCGACCGCGTCGGCACCCAGCTCGACCCGAAGGCCGACGTCAAGGTGCGCGGGCTGATCGTCGGCAGCGTGACGTCGATCAGCACCGACGGCGCCGGGGCCACGGTGGCGATGTCGCTCGACCCCCACCTGGTCGGCCAGATCCCCGCCGACGTCACCGCGCGGCTGCTGCCCAAGACGCTGTTCGGGCAGAAGTTCGTCTCGCTGGTTCCGCCCGCCGAGCCCGGCCCGGGACGGCTGGCCGCGGGCGACGTGATCGGCGAAGACCGCAGCCGGTCCGCGCTGGAGGTGGAGCAGGTGCTCGACGACCTGCTGCCGCTGCTCCAGGACGTCCGCCCGCAGGACCTCGCGACCACACTCGGCGCGCTCTCCCAGGCGCTGCAGGGGCGCGGCACCGAGCTGGGGCGGACGCTGGTGCGGCTCAACACCTTGACCGAGGGCGTCAAGCCCGCGCTGCCAGACCTGCAGGCCGACATCACGCAGGTCGCGGACTTCTCCGAGCACCTCTCCGACGCCGCGCCCGACCTGCTCAACGCGCTGAGCGACCTCAGCGTCACCACCCGGACGATCGTCGACCAGCGCGCCGGGGTGCACCAGCTGCTCTCCTCGGTGACGGGCGCGTCCGACGACCTGCGCGGCTTCCTCGACGCGAACGGGTCCAACCTCATCTCGCTCACCGCGACGAGCAGGCCGACGCTGGCCACCCTGGCCCGCTACGCGCCGGAGTTCCCGTGCCTGCTCGGCCAGCTCGTCGACGCCATCCCGCGGGTGGACCGCGTGTTCGGCAAGGGCACCGCCGAGCCGGGCATCCACATCACGGCCGAGGTCGTCGTCAACCGGGGCAAGTACCAGCCCGGCGAGGAGCCGAGGTACGCCGACAACCGCGGGCCGCGCTGCTACCCGATCCTGCCGCTCGGGCCGCAGTACCCGCCCGACGGCCCGTTCCGCGACGGCACGCAGGCACCGGCCGCCCCGGTCGGCCAGCCGGGGCCCGATTTCGCGGGCTCGGGGATGATCCCGTCCGCCTACGACATGGGCGTGCCCAACTCGCCCGGTGAGCGCCAGGTGGTGGCCGAGCTGGTGGCGCTGCGCGACGGCACGACCCCGAACGCCGTCCCCGCGTGGAGCTCGATGCTGGTCGGGCCGCTCTACCGCGGCACGGAGGTGCAGGTCGCATGAGGACCGTGCCGCTCGCCCCGCTGCTCAAGTTCGCCACGTTCGCGGTGGTCGTCGCGCTGGCCACGACCGTGCTGGGGCTGACCATCGCGGGCGCCCAGGGCGGCGCCCGCACCGGCTACAGCGCGACCTTCACCGACGCCTCCGGCCTGCTGCCCGGCGACGACGTGCGGATCGCGGGCGTCGTGGTCGGCAGCGTCGACGCCGTCGCGATCGTGGACCGGCGCCTGGCGAAGGTCGACTTCAGCGTCGACGCAGGGCAGCCGGTGCCCGCGTCGGCGACGGCCGCGATCCTCTACAAGAACCTCATCGGCCAGCGCTTCCTGTCGCTCGGCCAGGGAGCGGGCCCCACCGGCGCGGTGCTGAAGGCGGGCGACACCATCCCCGTCGCGCACACGCGGGCCCCGCTCAACCTGACGACCCTGTTCAACGGCTTCCAGCCGCTCTTCGCCGCGCTCGACCCCCAGCAGGTCAATTCGCTGTCGATGGAGATCGTGCAGGTGCTGCAGGGCGAGGGCGGCACCGTCGAGGCGCTGCTGGCCAGCACGTCGTCGCTGACCAGCGCGATCGCCGACCGCGACCAGGTGATCGGCCAGGTCGTGGACAACCTCGACGCGGTGCTGCAGACGATCAACGCCCGCGACGACGAGCTGTCGGACCTCGTCACATCGCTGCGGCAGCTCGTCTCCGGGCTCAACGCGGACCGGCAGCCGATCGGCCAGGCGCTCTCCTCGATCGGCGACCTGACCCAGGTGACGGCCGGGCTGCTGACCGACGCCCGGCCCGACCTGCGCGGCGACATCGCGGCGCTGGGCGACCTCGCAGGCGGGCTCGACGCGGGCGGCCCGACGATCGAGAAGTACCTGCAGACCGCGCCCGGCAAGCTGAACACCATCGCCCGCGCCGCGAGCTACGGCAGCTGGTTCCAGTTCTACCTCTGCGGCGTCGACGGCAAGATCGGCATCGGGAGCATCGTCCCGGCCACCGACATCCCCGCGTTCCGCTCGGACTCGCCACGCTGCGGACCGGACCCCTCTGGCACCGGGGGCCAGAGTCCGCCGCTCCTGCCGGGCCTCCCGCCCCTGCCGTCGAACCTGCCCGTGCTCGGGCCGCTGTCGGGGGGCCGCTAGTGGCGTCCGGGTCCCGCCGTCCCGTGCCGCTGGCGATCACGGGCATCGTCGTCATCGCCCTGCTCACGGCGCTGGCCTTCAACGCCACGACGCTCTTCTCCGGCGCCACGACCTACCTGGCCGACTTCACCGAGGCCGCGGGCCTGCACGCGGGCGACATGGTGACCATCGCGGGCGTCGAGGCGGGCCGGGTCGGCGCGGTGAAGCTCGACGGCGACCACGTGCGGGTCGCATTCGCCGTCGACGACGCGTGGGTCGGCGACCAGACCAGCGCGTCGATCCAGATCCGGACGCTGCTGGGCGCGAAGTACCTCGCCCTCGACCCGCAGGGCGGCGCTCCGCTCGACCCGGGCGTGCCGATCCCGCTGGCGCGCACGGCGTCGCCGCTCGACGTCGTCGCGGCGTTCGACGGCCTGTCGAGCACGATCGACCAGCTCGACACCAAGCAGCTGGCCACGAGCCTGGAGACGCTCGCCACGACGTTCCAGGACACCCCCGACGATGTCCGGGGAGCGCTCTCCGGGCTGTCGCGCCTCTCCACGACGATCGCGGGCCGCGACGACCAGATCCGCAGCCTGCTCGCGGGCACCCACCAGCTCTCCGGCGTGCTGGCGCAGCGCAGCGGCGACGTCACGACCCTGCTCGCGGACGGCAATGAGCTGCTCGCCGAGCTGCAGCAGCGCGAGCAGGCGATCGCGAGCCTGCTCGACGGCACCAGGCGGCTCTCCCAGCAGCTGTCCGGGCTCGTCGCGGACAACCAGGCCCGCCTGCGCCCGACGCTGGAGACGCTCGGCCGCGTCGTGGACGTGCTGCAGCGCAACCAGGACAACCTCGCCAACACGATCAAGAGCGAGGCCGTGTTCATCCGCCTGTTCACCAACGCCGTCGGCAACGGCCGCTGGTTCGACAGCTACATCTGCGGCCTGCTGCCGACCCCGACGATCGGCCCGCTGAACCCGGGGGGCTGCTGATGCAGCGTCAGCTCCAGGTCGTCGGCCTCGCCTCGGTGCTCGTCGTCCTCGTCGCGGCGGGCGTCTGGGTTGCGGGCACACCCGTTGTGGGAAGGCGGGTCAGCGCGTACTTCACCAACGCCTCGGCGCTGTTCCCGGACAACCAGGTGATGGTGCTCGGCGTCCCCGTCGGCACGATCGACGCGATCACGCCGGAGGGCACCCAGGTTCGGGTCGACATGACGATAACCGACCCGGACGTGCGGCTCCCCGCCGACGCGAAGGCCGCGGTGGTGTCGCCCAGCCTGGTCACCGGCCGCTACGTGCAGCTTTTGCCGCCCTACACCGGCGGTCCGGAGCTGGCGGACGGCGCGGTGATCCCGCTGAGCCGCACGGCCGTTCCACTCGGCGTCGACGACCTCGCGCGCAGCGCCACGCAGCTCGCCCAGGCGCTCGGGCCGAACGGGGCCAACAAGAACGGCGCGGTGTCAGACGTCCTGACGGTCGGCGCGCGCAACCTCGACGGCAACGGCCAGGCCGTGAACGACACCATCACGGGCCTCGGCGACCTGTCGGGCACGCTGTCGGGATCGAGCGCGGACCTGTTCGGCACGGTCACCGAGCTGGAGACGTTCACCGCGGCGTTGGCCAAGAACGACGACCAGGTGCGCACGTTCAACGGGCGGCTCGCCGACGTCAGCGGGTTCCTCGCGGGCCAGCGCGGCGAGCTCGGCGATGCGCTCGCCCAGCTCGCGACCGCGTTGGGCGACGTCGCCGCGTTCGTGAAGGACAACCGCGGGGCGCTCAAGCACGACGTCGACGGCCTCACCGACGTCACGGCGACGCTCGTCGACCAGCAGAAGGCGCTCACCGAGGTGCTCGACGTCGCCCCCGCGGCGACGTCCAACCTGATCAACACCTACAACGGCTCGTCGGGCACCCTCGACACCCGGCCCGACATCAACGAGCTGGCCAACCCGCCGCTGGTGACGCTGTGCAAGCTGCTCGGGACGCCCGGCGCCGCGTCGCCGCCGGGGATCCCGGCCTCCGTCACCGACGCGTGCTCGTCGCTGTCCTCCGTGGTGTCGGGCGCGGCGCCGCTGCCGAGCGCGGCCGACGTGCTCACCGCCCTGTACGGCGACCAGCCGCTCCCGGTGCCCGGGCTGGCCCTCCCGCTGGTGGCCGGGCCCGCCCCCGGTGTCGGCTCGACGCCCCCGGCGTCGGTGCCCCGGCCGCCGTCGGCGAAGACGGCCCCGTCCCCGCGGGGTGCCACGCCGGACGCCCCGGTGCTCTCGCCACTGCTGTCGTTGCTGGGAGGCGGCCGGTGACCCGCGGGACGGTCCGGGTGGTGGCGGCGGCGACCGTCGTCGGCCTGCTCACGAGCGGCTGTGGGGTGCTCTCGGGCGGCCTGCGCGGCATCGACCTGCCCGGCGGGGCCGACCTCGGCGACCACCCTTACTCGGTCACCATCGAGTTCGCCGACGTCGTCGACCTGGTGCCGCAGTCGCTGGTGAAGGTCGACGACGTGCCGGTCGGCGCGGTCTCGTCGATCGCGGTGGACCCGGCGACGTGGAACGCCCGCGTCACGGTCGACCTCAACGGCGACGTCACGTTGCCCGCCAACGCGTCGGCGCGGGTGCGCACCACGAGTCTGCTGGGGGAGAAGTTCGTCGAGCTGGCCGCCCCCACCAAGGGCGCGACCGGGACCCTGGCCCAGGGCGCGGACATCCCGGTCGCCCGCACGGGTCGGGCCGCGGAGGTCGAGGAGGTGCTCGGCGCCTTGTCGATGCTGCTCAACGGGGGTGGCGTCGCGCAGATCCAGACGATCTCGACCCAGCTCAACGACGCGCTGAAGGGCAACGAGCCCCAGATCCGGGCCCTGTTGGCCAACCTGAACACGCTGGTCGGCGGGCTCGACAGCCGCAAGGGCGAGATCACCCGCGCGCTCGACGGCCTGAACCGGCTCTCGGCGACCCTCGCCGACCGCCGTGGCCAGATCACCACCGCGCTCGACGACCTCGCCCCCGGCATCAAGGAGCTGGAGACCCAGCGGACGCAGCTGGTGGACATGCTGCGCTCGCTGGATCGGCTCTCCGACGTGGCGACGCGCGTCGTCAACGCGAGCCGGGACGACCTGCTCGCCGACCTCCGCACGCTGCAGCCCACCGTGGCCAAGCTCGCCGCGTCCGGCCAGAACCTGCCCGACTCGCTACAGATCCTGGGCAGCTTCCCGTTCACCGACGCCGCCCAGCAGGCCGTGGCGGGTGACTACGCGAACCTGTACCTGACCGTCGATCTGGACCTGAAGGACCTGCTCGACAACCTCGCGCGCTCCAACCAGCCCTTCCCCGGGCCGGACACGCCGCTGTTCAACCGGCTCCCGCCCACCGCGCAGCTGCTCAGCCCGCTGATCGGCGGCGACACCCCGACCCAGGAGCCGACGTTCCCCGTCCTCGGCGCGGTTCCGGTGCCGCTCTCGGGCGTCGACAAGACCCACCCGCCGTCGAAGCACGTGCCCGCCACGCCGACCCGGACGCCGTCCCCGGGGATCGTCGGCAAGCTGCTCGGAGGCCTGTGATGATCACCAGGACGGTGCGCATCCAGCTCGTCGGGCTATTGCTGATCACCGTGCTCGGCGTCGGCTACGTCGGGTTCCGCTATGCGGGCTTCGGCAGCGTGTTCGGGGCCACGACCTACCCCGTGCGCGTCCAGCTGGCCGACTCCGGCGGCATCTTCACCGGGGCCGACGTCACCTACCGGGGGGTCAGCGTCGGGCGGGTCGGGCCGCTGACGCTGTCGGCCACCGGTGTCGACGTCCAGCTCGACATCGACCGGAGCGCCCCCGCCATCCCGGCGAACGTCGACGCATCGGTGCGCAACCTGTCCGCGATCGGCGAGCAGTACGTGGACCTGCAGCCCGCCGGGACCAGCGGCGCCGCCCTGCAGAGCGGCGCGACGATCCCGCTCGCCCGCACCTCCACCCCGGTCGGCGTGGAAGACGTCGTCACCAACCTCGACACCTTCGTGAAGTCGGTGCCGCTGGACGCCCTGCGCACGGTCGTCGCGCAGCTGGGCAGCGCCTTCGCGGGCACCGCCCAGCCGCTGCAGCAGCTGCTCGACACCACCTCGACGTTCACCCAGGCCGCCCAGGACGCGCTGCCGCAGACCGTGGCCCTCCTGCACGACGGCCGGACCGTGCTCACCACGCAGAACGCCACGGCGGGCCAGTTCGCGGACTTCAGCCACAGCCTCGCCCAGCTCGCGGCCCAGCTGAAGGCGTCGGACCCGGACCTGCGCAGGCTGATCCAGAACGGCCCGCGCGCGGCCGACCAGATCAGCGGGCTGCTCGACGAGAGCGGTTCCGGACTGGGTGACGTGGTGGCGAACCTGCTGACCGTGTCCCGGATCGCTGAGCCGCGCCAGGGCAACCTCGCCCAGATCCTGGTGTCCTACCCGCAGATCGCCTCCGTGGCGCCGACCGTCGTGCCGGACGACGGCACTGCCCACCTCGGGCTCGCGCTGAACATCTTCGACCCGCTGCCCTGCACGAAGGGCTACGAGGCCACCCCACGGCGCGCGGGCAACCAGGTCGCCGACACGTCGGTGAACCCCCAGGCCTTCTGCGCCGAGCCGCAGGGCAGCCCGGTCGACGTCCGCGGGTCGCAGAACGTGCCGCGCGCCGGCCGCCCGGGCGGCGCGGCGGGTCAGCGACAGAACGCTGCCGATCCCGTTCCGGGCATCACGCTCACCCTGCAGAGCTCGTTGATCCCCATGAGCACGGCCGCCCAGATCCTCCTGCCCTAGCCGTTCCTGCCCAACCCAGAGGTGGAGTCCCCGATGACCGCCACGACGGACGAAACCACGACGCTCGACGCGGGCGCCGCCCCCGACGCAGACGCCCCGGCCCCACCGCGCGCCGTGCGCCGTCCGCTGACGATCGCCGTGGCCGCCGCCGCGCTGGTGGCGGCCGTCCTGGGCGTGCTGTGGGTGCTCACGCTGAACAGCGCGGCGCTCGCACTGGCCCGCGACCGCGACGCGGTGCTCGTCGACGCCCGCCAGGCGGCGATCAACCTGAACACCCTCGACTACCGCAACGTCGACGCGGGCCTCGACCTGTGGCAGCAGTCCTCTACCGGCTCGGTCCTCACGGAGTTCCAGCAGAACCGCGACCAGTACGCGAAGCTCGTGCAGGACTCCAAGCGCACGACGGTCGCCACCGCGCCGGACGCGGCCGTCACCGAGCTGGACGAGCACGCGGGGGTCGCGCGGGTGCTCGTCGCCGTCGACGTGACGGTCACCCCGGAGGGGCAGCCCCCGGCCGTCACGCGGCAGCGGCTGCAGCTGGAGATGACCCGCCTGCCGGAGGGCTGGAAGGTGAGCAAGCTCAGCCCCGTCCGCTCCCCGACGACCGGCGGCAGCTGAGGTGGGAACCGAACCAGGCGGCCCAGGAGGTCAGCGCATGTCCACCCCTTCCCAGCCCGGCCTGTCCCGCCGCCGCGCCACCGGTATCCGCCGCCCCCGCGTGGCGGGCCGACCCGCCGCCGTCCCCGCGGCCGAGCGGCCGCTTCCCCCTCCCGAGGTCCCGGCCGCGGAGGAGGCGGGCGGCCCCATCGACACCCCGAGGTCACGACGGCCGATCCCGGTCCCCGTGCTCGCGGCAGCGCTGGCGCTCCTGGTCGGCGCGGCCGTGTTCTTCGGGGTGGCGAACGCCCAGCTCCGCGGCACCCCGGCCGCGCAGAACACCGCGCTGGTGGACATCGGGGCCACCGCGCAGGTCACCCAACAGGTCGACGACGCCCTCAAGACGATCTACTCGTTCGACTACACGCGCCTCGACCAGAACGAGACGGCCGCGCGCGCGGTGATCACCCCGAGCTTTGCGGGCCAGTTCGACGCGCTGTTCAAGCAGGTCCGCGAGCTCGCGCCGCAGCAGCAGGCCGTCGTGACGGCCACCGTGAACCTCTCCGCGGTCAAGTCGATCAACGGCGACACCGCCGAGCTCCTGGTCTTCCTCGACCAGCAGGCCACCCGCGCCCAGTCCGGCACCCAGCCCGAGCAACTGGCGGCCGCGGGCCGCCTCACCGTCACCGCCAGCCGCGTCGACGGCCAGTGGAAGATCGCCGACGTCCAGCCCCGCTGACCGCCGGGGCCACCCCGGCGCGCCCCGCTCCGCGCGTCACGTATCCTCATCAGTGGTTCCACCGAAGACCGCAGGTCTGCGCCGCCCGGGCAACCGGGAAGCGCACGAAGGTGTCCCGCACAGGCGGGCGGCCCGCGCAGGAGGACGAGGTCCAACCGGGCGCAGCATGCGCCCGTCCACGCCCCGTGCGCTCCTGCGCCCGGGGCGTTCGTGTGTCCGGGCTTCCTCCGGCGGTGGGCTGTCACATCCACCTGGCACCCCCGAGAGGAGGCACACCGATGGTTCGACCCGACAAGGTCACGGCGGTCGCAGAGATCGCCCAGGAGTTCCGGGGCTCGTCAGCCTCGGTGGTCACCGAGTACCGCGGGCTCAGCGTTGCGCAACTGACGACGCTGCGGCGTTCGCTCGGCGAGGGCACGACCTACCGTGTCGCCAAGAACACGCTGGTCAAGCGGGCGGCGGAGGACGCGGGCATCGACGGGCTCGAGCAGATGCTCATCGGCCCGACGGCGATCGCGTTCATCACCGGCGAGCCCGTTGACGCCGCGAAGGCGATCCGCGACTTCGCCAGGACCAACCAGGGCCTGGTGATCAAGGGCGGCTTCATGGACGGTCGCGCGCTGACCGTCACCGAGGTCAACCAGCTCGCCGAGCTGGAGTCGCGCGAGGTCCTGCTGGCCAAGCTGGCAGGCGCGATGAAGGCCAACCTGTCGAAGGCCGCGGGCCTGTTCGCCGCTCCGGCGTCGCAGGTCGCCCGGCTGGCGCAGGCGCTCGCCGACAAGCGGGCCGAGGAAGAGGGCGGCGCACCGGCCGACACCTCCGCCGAAGCCACCGCCGCGGCCGACGCCGAGCCCACCGCAGAGGCCGGCCCCGAGCCGACCGACTCCTGACCACCACCATCACCATCTTTTGAGAGGAACCGCCACCATGGCGAAGCTCAGCACCGACGAACTGCTCGAGGCCTTCAAGGACCTCACCCTGATCGAGCTCTCGGAGTTCGTGAAGAAGTTCGAGGAGACGTTCGACGTCACCGCCGCCGCTCCGGTCGCGGTCGCCGCCGCCCCGGGCGCGGCTGCCGCCGCCGCCCCCGCCGAGGAGGAGAAGGACGAGTTCAACGTCGTCCTCGAGGCCGCTGGCGACAAGAAGATCCAGGTCATCAAGGTCGTGCGCGAGCTCGTCTCCGGCCTGGGCCTGAAGGAGGCCAAGGACCTCGTGGAGTCGGCCCCGAAGCCGATCCTCGAGGGCGTGGCCAAGGACGCGGCCGACGCCGCGCAGAAGAAGCTGGAGGAGGCGGGCGCGAAGGTCAGCCTGACCTGATCCCCGCTCCAACGCAGACGGCCCTCCCCGGCGAACCCGGGGAGGGCCGTTCTGCGTCCGGTCAGCGTCCGCGCAGCTCCCGGCGCAGGAGCTTGCCGGTGACCGTCTTGGGCACCTCGTCGAGGAACTCGACCTGGCGGGGGTACTTGTAGGCCGCCAGCCGTTCCTTGGCGAAGGCGATCAGCTCCTCGGCCGTCGCCGTCTTGCCCGGCCGCAGGCTGACGAACGCCTTCACCGTCTCGCCCCGGTACTCGTCGGGCACCCCGATCACCGCGGCCTCCCGCACCGCCTCGTGCTCGTAGAGCACGTCCTCGACCTCGCGCGGCCACACCTTGTACCCGCCCGCGTTGATCTGGTCCTTCTTGCGGTCGACGATGTAGAACCAGCCCTCGGCGTCCATGTACCCGACGTCGCCGGTGTGCAGCGAGCCGCCGGGGAGCGCGTTGGCCGTCTCCTCCGGCTTGTTCCAGTACCCGGCCACGACCTGCGGGCCGGTCGTGACGATCTCGCCGATCTCCCCGGGCGGCAGCTCCGCGCCGTCGTCGTCGAGGATCTGCACGACCGTGTTGTAGATCGGCACCCCCACCGACAGCGCGCCCGAGGCCTCGTCCACCGGCCCCTCGACGCCCAGCGGGGTGCCGTGCGACGGCGAGGTGGTCTCGGTCAGCCCGTAGATGTTGTGGATGTAGTGGCCGAACGTGGACGAGAACGCCTTCACCGTCGACGGCGGGATCGGCGCGCCGCCCGACATGATGGTCGTCAGCGACTTCAGCGCGTCGGCCTCGGCGTTCGGGGCGTTCATCAGCGCGATGAACACCGTGATCGAGCCGACGGTGAACGTCGGCCGGTGCTCCCGCATCACGTCGATGCCCAGGCTCGGCTCGAACCGGTGGAACAGCACCAGCGGGATCCCGGTCAGGAGGCCACGGTGACGTGCGCGATCAGCCCGGTGATGTGGAACAGCGGGGCCACGCCGAGCACGACGTCCGAGCCGGTCAGGCCGCACCAGTCGCGGTAGAACTGGCTGTTGAACGTGACGTTGCCGTGGGTGTTCATCGCGCCCTTGGGCGGCCCGGTGGTGCCCGAGGTGTAGGTCAGGAACGCCGTGTCGGCCGCTTCGAACTGCACCGGCGGCGGTGTCTGACCGCGGAAGCGCTCGAGCAGCCCGGCCAGGTCCACCGTGCCCTCCAGCTCCAGCCGCTCCGTCCCCGGGAACGCGCGCTCGTCGTTGCGGGTCTGGTACTCCAGCTCCGACGTCGTGATCACCGTGCGCACGTCGGTGCTCGCCGACGACGTCCTTCGCGACGTCGCGGTAGAGGCTCTCCAGGCACACCAGCACGGTCGTGCCGGAGTCGCGCAGCAGCAGCGACAGCTCCCGCTCCCGGTTCATCGGGTTGATCGAGACGGCGATGCCGCCCGCCTTCCAGGTGCCGACGAGGCAGATGACGAACTGCGGCACGTTCTGCAGGTACATCGCCACCCGGTCGCCCGCTGGCCAGGCCGTCGTCGAGCAGGGCGGCGGCGAACGCGTCGCTCAGCGCGTCCAGCTCGCGGTAGGTGACGCGCGCCGTCGAAGTAGCGGATCGCGTCGCCGTCGGGGTTGCGCGCCGCGCCCGCGCGGAACATGGCCAGCGCGTCGGTGAACTCGGGCGTGATGTCGTGGGGCTGGCCCTGGGCGTAGAGGTGCAGCCAGGGCCGCTCGCCGTAGATGCCCATCAGCGGATCGCGATCGGGTTCACCGGCGCCCCGCTGCCGCCGACGACCTTCAGCGGCGCCGCGACGTAGAGGAAGCTCCACCGACCGTCCTGCGGCGCACGCGTCGGCGAGGTCGTCCAGCCAGGCGATCTCGGTGAGCGCGACGCCCAGGTTGCGCATCAGCGCGCAGTGCAGCGGCAGCGCCACGCCGGAGTTCGGGTCGGCGGTGACCTCGTTGGCGATCGTGTCGGTGACCAGGTTCGGGATCTCCCGCTGCTGGAACCACTCGACCAGCTCGCGGGAGTAGGTCAGCCCCGGCTCGATGAAGCCGTCGTAGAACTCCTCCGGGTCGTTGAGCTCGTACCAGTACTTCATCCAGCCGGTGCGGATGCAGAGGACGTCGTGCGGCTCGATGGTGACGCCCTGCGCCGCGGCGGCGGCCTCGAGGTCGGTGTGGTCGAACGTCTCGCCCTTGTCCAGCCACTGCTTGCCGCGGTGGCGGGCCATGTCGATCAGCACGCCGCGCCCGACGACGCCCTTCTCGGCGATCGGCAGCACGGAGGCCTTGTCCAGCGTGCCGACCGTGGTGCGGGCGTCGTAGCCGTTCCAGAGCTGGCCGTCGTACCAGACGTGGCCCAGCGCGTCGTACTGCGTGGAGCCCTGCAGGAACATCGTGGCGGTGTCGTCGGCGTAGTGCAGGCCGCCGGGGAACGCGGGCGCGCCCTCGCCGTCCCACGTGGACTCGTCGAGCTCCATCCGCTTCTCCATCGGCGAGCGCCCCGGCCACACCGGGTCGCCGGGACCCTCGGTGCTGCCCATCCGGATCTGCAGCGTGAAGACGTCGCCGGTGCGGATGTGCTGGGCGCCTCGCAGCACCTCTTTCGCGTCGAGGTAGTTCAGCGCGCCGAGCTCGTCGTCGGGACCCCACTTGCCCCAGTTCTTCGGTGCGTCGGCACCGAGCAGCTCGTTCATGGTGGGGACGTCGGGCATGGGAGTCTCCTCGTCGTCGTCGACGCGACTTCGGCCGCGAACCGATCGTTCGGCGGCCCCCGGGCGCTGTCAACCGCAGCTCCGTGCGTCCGATCGGGCGACTTCGGGACCCGCTACACAGCGTGCGTCGGCGCTCGCGCCACGCTTGCGTGACGACCGTCCACCGAACTGGCCCATTCGCAGCTGATCACCACTTCAGCCCGCTGCAGCGGGTCCGACGGTCGCCGAAGGGGGCCGAGGGCGACGGGAAGCGGGCGGGCGGCCCTCGTCACGCCGCTGTACTCGCCGGTCGTCCCGCAAAGAGAACCACTTACCGACGCGTAGGGCCTTGACTCGGTGCGCCTGCCAGGTCACTCTTAGGTCTCGATGGTGTGCATTGGTGACCCATCTCGACAGCCGCTGCGTTTGCAGCTAGACTGCCTCTTTGCGCTGCCTTCATCCAGCTCGCGCGCGCTCAGATCGGGTCTCACCGTCGAGATTCCGCGGATCGCGCTCGATGGCTGGGCTGATGGCCGTGCCCTGACAACAGACGGCGTGCACCGGCCAGGCCTCGTGCGTCGCCCGCTCGCTCCGGACCTCCCGCCCGGGGCGCGTGGGCAGACGATATCGCGAGTCCCCCGGCGCCCGCCAGATGAGAGCGCAGTTCCGGAAGGACGCATCTTGGCATCGCCGCACGCCACCAAGACCCTCGCGACCACCTCCGACCACCTGAATCTCCCTGGGGCGCCAACACGCGTCTCGTTCGCGAAGATCCGCGAGCCGCTCCGGGTGCCCGATCTGCTCGACCTGCAGACCCAGTCCTTTGAGTGGCTGGTGGGCGACGAGGCGTGGTTCCAGCGGCGGATCGAGGCCGGAGACGAAAACCCGATGGGCGGCCTGGAGGACATCCTCACCGAGATCTCCCCCATCGAGGACTTCTCCGGATCCATGTCCCTTTCCTTCTCCGACCCTCGGTTCGACGAGGTGAAGGCCTCCGAGGAGGAGTGCAAGGACAAGGACATGACCTACGCGGCTCCGCTGTTCGTCACGGCGGAGTTCACGAACAACACCACCGGTGAGATCAAGAGCCAGACGGTCTTCATGGGCGACTTCCCCGTGATGACCCGCAAGGGCACCTTCATCATCAACGGCACCGAGCGCGTCGTCGTCTCGCAGCTGGTCCGCTCGCCCGGTGTCTACTTCGACACCGCTATCGACAAGTCCACCGACAAGGACGTCTTCTCCGTCAAGATCATCCCCTCCCGCGGGGCGTGGCTGGAGTTCGACGTCGACAAGCGCGACACCGTCGGCGTCCGCATCGACCGCAAGCGCCGCCAGCCGGTCACCGTGCTGCTGAAGGCGCTGGGCTGGGACGCCGAGCGCATCCAGCAGCGGTTCGGCTTCTCCGAGACGATGCTCGCCACGCTGGAGAAGGACCACACCGCCGGGCAGGACGAGGCCCTGCTCGACATCTACCGCAAGCTGCGCCCGGGCGAGCCCCCCACCAAGGAGAGCGCGCAGGCCCTGCTGGAGAACCTGTTCTTCAAGGACAAGCGC
The DNA here is from genome assembly GCA_963799945.1 of uncultured Actinomycetota bacterium. Lineage (GTDB taxonomy): Bacteria > Actinomycetota > Actinomycetes > Mycobacteriales > Pseudonocardiaceae > Pseudonocardia. Next base: position 5,439 of record CAWCZG010000010.1, on the reverse strand, counting down.
TACGACCTGGCCAAGGTCGGCCGCTACAAGGCCAACAAGAAGCTGGGCGTCGGCATGCGACCCGTCGGTCGGCACGCTCACCGAAGAAGACATCGCCACCACCATCGAGTACCTCGTCCGGCTGCACGCGGGCGACACCGAGATGACGGTCGGCGAGGGCGAGAACGCGGTCACGATCCCGGTCGAGACCGACGACATCGACCACTTCGGCAACCGGCGCCTGCGCACGGTCGGCGAGCTGATCCAGAACCAGATCCGCGTCGGCCTCTCGCGCATGGAGCGCGTCGTCCGCGAGCGGATGACGACGCAGGACGTCGAGGCGATCACGCCGCAGACCCTGATCAACATCCGCCCGGTCGTGGCGGCGATCAAGGAGTTCTTCGGCACCTCGCAGCTGTCGCAGTTCATGGACCAGACCAACCCGCTCGCCGGGCTCACGCACAAGCGCCGCCTGTCGGCGCTGGGCCCCGGTGGCCTCTCGCGTGAGCGGGCGGGCATGGAGGTCCGCGACGTCCACCACAGCCACTACGGCCGCATGTGCCCGATCGAGACGCCGGAAGGCCCGAACATCGGCCTGATCGGCTCGCTGTCGAGCTTCGCGCGGGTCAACCCGTTCGGCTTCATCGAGACGCCCTACCGGCGCGTCGTCGAGGGCGTCGTCACCGAGAAGATCGACTACCTCACCGCCGACGAGGAAGACCGCTTCGTCGTGGCGCAGGCCAACGCGCCGCTGAACGACGACGGCTCGTTCCAGGAGGAGCGCGTCCTCGTCCGCCGCAAGGGCGGCGAGGTCGACTACATCCCGCCGACGGGCGTCGACTACATCGACGTCTCGCCGCGGCAGATGGTCTCGGTCGCCACCGCGATGATCCCGTTCCTCGAGCACGACGACGCCAACCGCGCGCTGATGGGCGCGAACATGCAGCGCCAGTCGGTGCCGCTGCTCCGCTCCGATTCGCCGCTGGTCGGCACCGGGATGGAGCTGCGCGCCGCGGTCGACGCAGGTGACGTCGTCGTGGCCGAGAAGGCGGGCGTCGTCGAGGAGCTGTGCGCCGACTTCATCACGGTGATGGCCGACGACGGCAGCCGCCAGACCTACCGGCTGCACAAGTTCCGCCGCAGCAACCAGGGCACCTGCACCAACCAGAAGCCCATCGTCGACGAGGGCGCGCGGGTCGAGGTGGGCCAGGTGCTCGCCGACGGGCCGTGCACCGAGAACGGCGAGATGGCGCTGGGCAAGAACCTGCTCGTGGCGATCATGCCGTGGGAGGGCCACAACTACGAGGACGCGATCATCCTCTCGCAGCGCCTGGTGCAGGACGACGTGCTCACGTCGATCCACATCGAGGAGCACGAGATCGATGCCCGCGACACGAAGCTGGGCGCCGAGGAGATCACCCGGGACATCCCGAACGTCTCCGAGGAGGTCCTCGCCGACCTCGACGAGCGCGGCATCATCCGCATCGGTGCCGAGGTGCAGCCGGGCGACATCCTGGTCGGCAAGGTCACGCCCAAGGGCGAGACCGAGCTGACCCCCGAGGAGCGCCTGCTGCGCGCGATCTTCGGCGAGAAGGCGCGCGAGGTGCGCGACACCTCGCTGAAGGTGCCGCACGGCGAGAACGGCAAGGTCATCGGCATCCGGGTCTTCTCCCGCGACGACGAGGACGAGCTGGCGCCGGGCGTCAACGAGCTGGTGCGCGTCTACGTCGCCCAGAAGCGCAAGATCCAGGACGGCGACAAGCTCGCGGGCCGCCACGGCAACAAGGGCGTCATCGGCAAGATCCTCCCCGCGGAGGACATGCCGTTCCTGCCCGACGGCACGCCGGTCGACATCATCCTGAACACCCACGGTGTTCCGCGACGGATGAACATCGGCCAGGTCCTGGAGACCCACCTCGGGTGGATCGCCAAGACCGGCTGGGAGATCGAGCGGCACGCCCCGACTGGGCGGCCAAGCTGCCCGAGGAGCTCTACTCCGTGCCCGCCGGGACGAAGACGGCCACGCCGGTCTTCGACGGCGCCAAGGAGAACGAGATCATCGGCCTGCTGGGCTCGCACGCTGCCCAACCGCGACGGCGAGCGCATGGTCGGCTCCGACGGCAAGGCGCAGCTGTTCGACGGCCGCTCCGGCGAGCCCTACCCGTTCCCCGTGGCCGTGGGCTACATGTACATCCTGAAGCTGCTGCACCTGGTGGACGACAAGATCCACGCACGGTCCACCGGCCCGTACTCGATGATCACGCAGCAGCCGCTGGGCGGTAAGGCCCAGTTCGGTGGCCAGCGGTTCGGCGAGATGGAGTGCTGGGCCATGCAGGCCTACGGCGCGGCCTACACGCTGCAGGAGCTGCTGACGATCAAGTCGGACGACGTCGTGGGCCGGGTCAAGGTCTACGAGGCGATCGTCAAGGGCGAGAACATCCCCGAGCCGGGCATCCCGGAGTCCTTCAAGGTGCTGTTGAAGGAGCTCCAGTCGCTCTGCCTGAACGTCGAGGTGCTCTCCAGCGACGGCGCGGCGATCGAGATGCGCGACACCGACGACGAGGACCTCGAACGGGCCGCGGCGAACCTGGGCATCAACCTGTCCAGCCGCCCCGGATCCGACTCGATGACCGTCGACGATCTCGTCAACTGATCCCGCCCGAGGCATACGAAGGAACTGAGGACACACGTGCTCGACGTCAACTTCTTCGACGAACTGCGCATCGGCCTGGCCACGGCGGAAGACATCCGGCAGTGGTCACACGGCGAGGTCAAGAAGCCGGAGACCATCAACTACCGCACCCTCAAGCCGGAGAAGGACGGGCTCTTCTGCGAGAAGATCTTCGGTCCGACCCGCGACTGGGAGTGCTACTGCGGCAAGTACAAGCGCGTCCGCTTCAAGGGCATCATCTGTGAGCGCTGTGGCGTCGAGGTCACTCGCGCCAAGGTGCGGCGCGAGCGGATGGGCCACATCGAGCTGGCCGCGCCCGTCACCCACATCTGGTACTTCAAGGGCGTCCCGAGCCGGTTGGGCTACCTGCTCGACCTGGCCCCCAAGGACCTCGAGAAGATCATCTACTTCGCGGCGTACGTGATCACGTCGGTCAACAAGGACCAGCGCCACGAAGACCTCACCACGCTCGAGAACGAGATGGGCGTGGAGCGCAAGCGGGTCGAGCAGCGGCGTGACGCCGATGTCGAGGCGCGTGCGCAGAAGCTCGAGACCGACCTCGCCGAGCTCGAGGCCGACGGCGCGAAGAGCGACGTCCGCCGCAAGGTCAAGGAGGGCGGCGAGCGCGAGATGCGCCAGCTCCGCGACCGGGCCCAGCGCGAGCTGGACCGGCTCGACGAGATCTGGACCACCTTCACCAAGCTCGACGTCCAGCAGCTGATCGCCGACGAGTCGATCTACCGGGAGCTGTACGACCGGTACGGCGACTACTTCACCGGCGCCATGGGCGCCGAGGCGATCCAGACCCTGCTGCAGAACTTCGACATCCCGGCCGAGGCGGAGAACCTCCGCGAGATCATCCGCACCGGCAAGGGCCAGAAGAAGCTGCGCGCGCTCAAGCGGCTCAAGGTCGTCGCGGCGTTCCAGACCACCGGCAACTCGCCGATGGGCATGGTGCTCGACTGCGTCCCGGTCATCCCGCCGGACCTGCGCCCCATGGTGCAGCTCGACGGTGGCCGGTTCGCCACGTCCGACCTGAACGACCTGTACCGCCGCGTGATCAACCGCAACAACCGCCTCAAGCGACTGATCGACCTCGGCGCGCCCGAGATCATCGTCAACAACGAGAAGCGGATGCTGCAGGAGGCCGTCGACGCGCTGTTCGACAACGGCCGCCGCGGCCGTCCGGTCACCGGACCGGGCAACCGCCCGCTCAAGTCGCTGTCCGACCTGCTCAAGGGCAAGCAGGGCCGGTTCCGCCAGAACCTGCTCGGCAAGCGCGTCGACTACTCCGGCCGTTCGGTCATCGTGGTCGGCCCGCAGCTGAAGCTGCACCAGTGCGGCCTGCCCAAGCAGATGGCGCTGGAGCTGTTCAAGCCGTTCGTCATGAAGCGGCTGGTCGACCTCAACCACGCGCAGAACATCAAGTCCGCGAAGCGCATGGTCGAGCGGGGCCGCTCGCAGGTGTGGGACGTGCTCGAAGAGGTCATCTCCGAGCACCCGGTGCTGCTCAACCGCGCACCGACCCTGCACCGCCTCGGCATCCAGGCCTTCGAGCCGCAGCTGGTGGAGGGCAAGGCCATCCAGCTGCACCCGCTGGTCTGCGAGGCGTTCAACGCGGACTTCGACGGCGACCAGATGGCGGTGCACCTGCCGCTGTCGGCCGAGGCGCAGTCCGAGGCCCGGGTGCTGATGCTCTCGTAGAACAACATCCTCTCGCCCGCGTCGGGCCGCCCGCTGGCCATGCCGCGGCTGGACATGGTCACCGGCCTGTTCCACCTCTCGCGCCTGCGCGAGGGGGCCATGGGCGAGGGCGGCGTGTACTCCTCGGTCGCCGAGGCGATCATGGCGTACGACCGGAAGGTGCTGCACCTGCAGGCGCCGATCAAGATCCGGCTGACGACGTCGTGCCGCCCGCTGCGGTCTACCCGACGCTGGCGGCCAAGGGCTGGTCGGCGGGGGAGCCGTGGCTCGCCGAGACCACGCTCGGGCGGGTGCTGTTCAACGAGCTGCTGCCCGTCGGACTACCCGTTCGTCAACGAGCCGCTGCCCAAGAAGCGCCAGGCCGCGATCATCAACGACCTGGCCGAGCGGTACTCGATGACCGAGGTCGCGCAGTGCCTCGACCGGCTCAAGGACGCGGGCTTCTACTGGGCCACGCGCTCCGGGGTCACGATGGCCGTCTCCGACGTCGTCGTCCCGCCGAACAAGCAGCAGATCCTCGACGGCTACGAGGTCGGGCCGAGCAGATCAACAAGCGCTACCTGCGCGGCGCGCTGTCGCACCAGGAGCGCAACGACGAGCTCGTCAAGATCTGGACGCAGGCCTCGGAAGAGGTCGCGAAGGCGATGGAGGCCAACTTCCCGCCGGACAACCCGATCCCGACGATCGTGCAGTCCGGCGCGGCGGGCAACATGGCCCAGGTCCGGCAGCTGGCGGGCATGAAGGGCCTGGTCGCCAACCCGAAGGGCGAGTACATCCCGCGGCCGATCAAGTCCAACTTCCGCGAGGGCCTGTCGGTGCTGGAGTACTTCATCTCCACGCACGGCACCCGCAAGGGCCTGGCGGACACCGCGCTGCGCACCGCCGACTCGGGTACCTCACCCGGCGTCTGGTGGACGTGTCGCAGGACGTCATCGTCCGCGAGGTCGACTGCGGCACCGAGCGCTCGATCATCGATGCCGGTCACGGAGGAGACGGCCGACGGCCGCCGCATCCCGCACCGCTACATCCGCACGAGCGTCTACGCGCGCACGTCGGCTGAAGAGGTCGTCGGGCCGGACGGCGAG
>CAWCZG010000009.1:0-195780 GCA_963799945.1 uncultured Actinomycetota bacterium | reverse complement strand
CGAGGGGTCAAACGCCGGAAATGTCGAGGTCGTATACGTCGTAATGTAGGAGCGGCCGCCGGAATTGCGGGGTAAACTGACGAGCCAGACGTCGTCGAAGGGGCACAACGGAATCCTCTTCATGTATTTATGTATTATCTCTATCTACCTATATATATATATATCTATGTTGTAGTCTATTTACTATTTATCACGTCTGAAGTCGCAGCAAGAAGCAGGAAACAAGCCACCACCATAGCTTGATCAGTAAGCTGGAATAATTAGCACCCTCTTCGCCGCCGCCAAGCTCTAACTCTTCCGACGTTCCCACCCTCCGAGTGTGATGATGGTGATGATGAGCCGTCTCACCTTTTCTCACACGCGCATTCAAATTCACGACACTCTCTACGACGGCCTATATCACCTACCGCCTTTCTGAGCGACAGCCAGATCCACCTGACAACACTTCTTCTCTGGAGGAACTTCCTCTTCTAGATCCAACCCCAACCTGGGCTTTCACGCGAAACTTTTTTTTATCCGCCTCCCCAAAATGCCTTGTGGAACTTTGCTTCATCAGCTACCATTACGGGCGTAGCCGCCTGCTCAGCAAGATGTTCTTGACCCTATGCACAAAGACCACCACCGTTTACGGTTCGATGTGTTTCTGGCTCTGCTAAACTCTCCTACTCATATGATTAGTAGTAGTAGTAGTGCTACTACTATTACTACTATTACTACTACTACTACTACTGCTGCTGCTGCTGCTGCTGCTGCTGCTGCTGCTGCTGCTGCTACTGCTACTACTACTACTATCAACCACTACTACTACCGCTACACCTAATACTGCTACCACACGTGATAGACGACCACTCATCACGGTGTCGAATCACATTTCCGTTGTCGATGACCCATTCCTCTGGGGATTCTACCCGTTGGCCAATTTTCAAATTTGGAGAAAATGCGTTGGGTTTTAGGCGCGGCGGAAATTTGTTTCAAGAATCCAGTCTATTCGGTCTTTTTTTCGTTGGGCCAGATCGTACCGATCGTCAGGGGCATGGGGATCCATCAATCTGGGATGGACTATACAATCTCAACCCTGTTGGATGACAACAAGTGGGTTCATGTGTTTCCCGAGGCAAGGGTCAACCAGACGGGGAAAATGATAAAGTTCAAGTGGGGCGTTGCGCGGCTAGTGATGGCAGGCGAAACGGCTGCCCACTCCGTCGTTCCCCATATGGCATCGCGGCCTGGAGAAAGTGTATCCTGAGAGAACATGGTGGAGGCCCAGATTGGGAAGGAAGATTGTCATCGCGTTTGGGGAACCCGTCGAGATGGAAGATTGGTGCAACGATGGAAAGAGGGAGAACTGGGGGAGGTTGAGGCCAGAGTGTTGATTACATAGAGGCTGTTTGACAGGCCGTCGAAGAGGTTAGGCGGCAGGTAGAGGAAATGGAACGGTATTGACTGGATGGATTGCTTATATATATATGTGGAAAACTGTAATAGAAATTAATGGTTAGACTTTCATCTGTACATACATTTACTTGAGTGGTAATAGGGAAGAGGGGGGGGGGGGAAGAGGGGGGAAGAGGGAGGGGGGATTGGTAATCCCCTCTTGAGAAGAGCGATAACAGGAAATTGGGGTTACTTACATCATAAAAGTATTGTACATTAAGAATACTGTACATTAAATATCACTCATTCAGAGACAAATAACCGCTCGATTCTAGGATTCTAGGATTCTAGGCTCACGGATCTATATACACCCACCCCCCAAACCCTACATATTTCGACTTTTCTTCCTCTCTCGCCTCTTCCGGCGCGACAACCCCCCCTACCTTCAAATCCTTGGGCTCGGCTCTGATGCTTTCCAACGCCTTCACTAGCAGCTTCTCGTACAGTCTCGCATAATCCGCCAGATCCCTCTCCAACGAAGCCCTGAGCGCTCGTAGATGTGTCCTCGCATCTCGATACGCTATTTGCGCCTCCGACCGCACCTTGTCGGCTGGATCCCATTGGATCATTCTAATTGCGACAAGATGTACTCCTCCGATCAAGAAGATTGAAAAATGCATAAACGCAAGCCCGAAATCCACCTCTTTTCCCTCTGTCTTTGCTGACTCCATGGCCCTCCTGAGCATCCGGGCAGCCCTTCTGGCCTTGTCCACACAGATGCCAAAGCTCTCTGTCGTGGTCCATATCTTGACGATATCGATGTCGGCTTGAGTGGCTGGCCGAGATGCTACCATCCCGATGACACGTTCCATCTCCCCGCGCGGCGCGTGCAAAAGGATCCAGGCCAAGAACCAGAACACGACCCGCCACACACCATACACCCCAAACGGATAACTCTTCGGGAGGGGCTCGGCGCACTCCGAGTCCATCCACTTATTTAGGAGGATCTCGATTTCAGAGCGCGCTGGGGTCGGCCGAGAGTCTGGGCTGAACGCGAGGTTGTAGTGCCAGGCGTGCGAGAGACGCAGAAGACGGAATAGGCCGATTAGACGCGCAGGCCAGCTTGGGAAAGAGGGCGGCTCAAAAAGCGTCGAATAAAGGGGCATAGGATCGCAGGGGGGATTAGAAGGAAGGGGAGGTGGAAGAGAAGATTCCCAAATTTCGGGGAAAGGAAGAGACGGAGACGGGATTCGGTCGGGCCGACCACGGGAGGGGTATTAGTTATGATAGACATTATGGCGTCGACTTGATAGGCGCACCACCAAGATCGACGACGGTTTTCTGCGTAGATCCAGGAGGGAATGCGAGGGTTAGGAGGGGAGAAGGTGGATTCCGCTGTAAAGCTGCCGATGCCCCCGGCTGCAGTGAGGTCGGAGCAAGGTCTTGATTCCAAGACGGAGACGACGAGCAAGGATCGGCAGAGAGAAAGACCAGTGCGCAGCGAGATCCGCATGGCGACGGCGGGCAGAGTTCGAGACGTAGACAATAAGACAAAGAAGCGAGACTGTTGTGCTCAAGTCGGGGGGTTCAGCATTGACGAGGTAGGGCATGATAAGACGTTGGGCTTGGTCAAAGAGCGCAGCCGAGTAGCGGAGCGAGGCTGATGTGCGAGGGAGGAAGCGCGAGGCGGCGGCCTGCATGGAGAGGAGGAGGAGGGGAGAGGCGGCAGAGGGATTAAAGGTTTGACGGTGAAGGACAGGGACGATGGGATGGACGTGCTTGAAGTAGAGCTTGAGGAGCTTGCTGGTAGTCTGAGTCGAAGTGAGGGGGGAGGAGTTGTCAAAAAGAGTAAGAGATGGCGCGAGGACGAGAGAGGGGGGAAGAGGGGGGAAAGAGGGGAAGAGGAAGGGGAGGGAGAGGGTCTATTGAAGAAGGCAACTCGACCCAGTTTGCCGATGGATCAGGCGAAGCTGTGAAGATTGGAATATGAAGGTTGGGCGGCTGGTCGTGCAACAAAGGAAGCAGCGACGACGACGACGACGACGACGACGACGACGACGACGTTTGTTCTACGGGAGCCCAGGAACTCGAGCGACGAGTGATTGCAGGCACCGAACTGCCGACTGCAGAGGCCCAGATAGGATCGTTTGGATTGGGGCCAAATTCGCTTCCAGCGACGCCCCGCTGCGGCTGCCGCTCGGTAAGGAGGCCATCGCGCGCATCCGCGGGAAGCTGGAACGGCAGCTCGCCGACATCGAGGTGACCGAGGCGCTCTCCCTGTCGACGGCGTACGCCTAGCCCGTGATCGGCGGGTTCCCGACCCCTTGATCACCGCCGGACGGCCACCTCACACCAGGGGGCTCGTGGCCAGCACCCGCACCGCCTCGGCGACCGCCGCCCGGCGGGCCACGCGCACCGCCGTCTCGATCGGGCGCAGCGCGTCGCGGCGGGCCGTGGCCGCCGAGGCCGAGAGCGCGCCGCCGGGCTCGTCGACGGAGGCGGCGGACAGGATCGCCTCGACCTCGTCGGCGTGCTGGAGCACCCGCAGCGCCTGGGCGGGCATGCCGGCGGGCCAGAGCGTGGCCGGGCGGGCGCGCAGCGACGCGGCGATCTCCTCGCGCACCCCCGGCCGGTGCCGCGCGACCCCGAGGTCGGTGAGCACCGAGGCGGACTGGCGCACCTGGTCGCGCAGGTCGCGCTCGGCGTGCGACAGCGCGACGAACTCGGGGGCGGGCCCCGGCTCCGCCACGCGGTAGACGCTCCAGCGCACCACGCCGTCGGCGATGGGGGTGGGCACGATGCCGATGCCCGACGTCGGCGAACAGCACACCCTCGCCCGCCGCCGTGGCCTCACGGCTGAACGCGCCGGGGCCGGGGAGACCGCGGATGTCGCCGGGCGCGGGCAGCACGAGCCGCGCGGGGGCTTGCGGCCCGGCCCGCCGCAGGGCCGCCATCAGGAACGGCAGCGAGCTCACCGGGGCGCCGGGCGGCGGGAGGGCGGTGGCGGCCGCGGTGGCGTCGTCGGCCGCTTGGACGTCGTGCGCGTCGGCCCATGGCGCGAGCGCATCGAGGACGTCGTCGGGCGCCGCGGCTCCGACGAGCCACGCCGAGGCCCACACGGTGAACGTCGCGGAGGGGCAGGGCACCTCGCAGGCTAGCCACGAGGCCACCGACGGGCACGCCTGCCGTGCGGGTGAGCCCCATCCGGGGTGTGTCACCGCAGGTCGTGGGCGAGGCGCGTGTCGCGCCGCCGACGGCGGTGCCCGCACCGGTACAAACCGCTGTGCGAGGGCACGACTACCGCGACGTGTTCACCGCCGACGGCACCCGCCGGGTCACCCGCAAAGCGATCCCCGAGGTGCCTGCCGAGCCCGGGTTGGTCGTCGAGGACCCGGCGAGCGGGTACTGCGGCGCGGTGGTCGCGGCCGACATCCGCGAGGTGACGTTGGAGGACCGCCGCGGCGGCACGCCGCGTCTTCCCGCTGCGGCCCGCCGCGTTCCTGCTCGACGGCGCGGTGGTCACGCTCGTCGCGCCGCAGCGGGCGGCGCAGCGGCCTCCGCAGGCGCCCGCCCGGTCGGCGTCGGGCTCGGTCAAGGTCGCCGGCCACACGGCGCGCACCGCGCGGGCGGCCCGCATCTGGGTCGAGGGTCTGCACGACGCCGAGCTGGTGGAGCGGGTGTGGGGCCACGACCTGCGCGTGGAGGGCGTCGTCGTCGAGCCGATGCACGGGATGGACGACCTCGTCGCCGCGGTCGCCGATTTCGACCCCGGCCCGCAGCGGCGGCTGGGGATCCTGGTCGACCACCTCGTCGCGGGCACGAAGGAGACCCGGGCTGCCGCACCAGGTCGCCGGGCCGCACGTGCTGGTCACCGGCCACCCCTACGTCGACGTCTGGGAGGCGGTGAAGCCCGCCACCGTCGGTATCCGGGCGTGGCCGCAGATCCCGCGGGGCACCGACTGGAAGACCGGCGTCTGCGCGGCACTGCGCTGGGGCGAGCCCGCCGACGGAGCACGCCGCGTGCTGGGTGCCGTGCGCAGCTTCCGTGATCTCGAAACGCCCCTGATCGGAGCGGTCGAGCAGCTCATCGACTTCGTGACCGGCTGATCACGCCGCGGCACCGGATTCTGGCAGGATCGAGCATGTGGCCCGCAGTGCTCTGGCTGATCGCCGGCGTGCTGCTGATCGCCGGGGAAGTGCTTTCCGGGCAGTTCGTCCTGCTCATGTTCGGCGGCGGCGCCCTCGCGGCGGCCGGGGCGTCGTTCCTGGTCCCGGATTCGCCCGTGGTCGGCGGCGTCACCTTCGCCATCGCCGCGGTGCTGCTGCTCTTCGCCGTGCGACCCGCCCTGCGCCACCGGTTGGAGCGCGGCATGTCCGACCAGCCGCCGCTGCACTCGCGCGGGTTGGTCGGGCGGGGCGCGGTGGCGGTCGGGCGCGTCGACGGGCACGGCGGCCAGGTGCGCATCGGCGGCGAGCTGTGGTCGGCCCGCACGCTCGACGACCACGACGTCATCGAGGCAGGCACCGCGGTCACCGTGATGCAGATCAGCGGGGCGACGGCGCTCGTCGTCACCGCGGGTTAGGAGGAGGGAGTGAATCTCGGGGTGGACGCGAACACGCTGCTCGTCATCGCCGTGCTGGTGCTGGTCGTGCTGGTCGTCACGACGATCGTGCGGGCGGTGCAGATCATCCCGCAGGCCACCGCGGCCGTCGTCGAGCGGCTGGGCCGGTTCAAGGCCGTCGAGGAGCCGGGCCTGGTCTTCCTCGTGCCGTTCGTCGACAAGGTCCGCGAGCGGATCGACCTGCGTGAGCAGGTGCGCTCCTTCCCGCCGCAGCCGGTGATCACGAAGGACAACCTGACGGTGAACATCGACACCGTCGTCTACTACCAGGTCACCGACCCGAAGTCGGCCGTCTACGAGATCGCCGACTACATCAACGGCGTCGAGCAGACCACCACCACGACCCTGCGCAACGTCGTCGGCGGCCTGAGCCTCGAGGAGACGCTCACCGCGCGCGATGAGATCAACTCCCAGCTGCGCGGCGAGCTGGACAAGGTGACCGGCGGATGGGGCATCCGCATCGCCCGCGTCGAGATCAAGGCCATCGAGCCGCCCGCCTCCATCCAGGAGTCGATGGAGCGGCAGATGAAGGCCGACCGGGAGAAGCGGGCGATGATCCTCACCGCGGAGGGCCAGCGGGAGTCGGCGATCCGCAGCGCGGAGGGCAACAAGCAGAGCCAGATCCTCACCGCGGAGGGCGCCAAGCAGGCGGCGATCCTCAACGCCGAGGCCGACCGGCAGTCGCGCATCCTGCGGGCCCAGGGCGAGCGGGCCGCGCAGTACCTCCAGGCCCAAGGCGAGGCGAAGGCCATCGAGAAGGTCTTCGCGGCGATCAAGTCGGGGCGCCCGACCCCGGAGCTGCTGGCCTACCAGTACCTGCAGACGCTGCCGCAGATGGCGCAGGGCGACGCGAACAAGGTGTGGATCGTGCCGTCGGACTTCGGCAAGGCGCTGGAGGGCTTCACGAAGATGCTGGGCGCGCCGGGTGGCGACGGTGTGTTCCGGTTCGAGCCCTCACCGGTCGACGACGTGGCGTCGAAGCCCGAGGACGACGACGAGGCGGTCAAGGACTGGTTCGACACGTCGTCCGACCCGGAGATCGCGCGGGTGGTCGCCGACGCGCAGGCCCAGGCCCGCGCCGAGATCCCGCCGCCCTACACGCCCGCGCCCGCCGTCGGACCGTCCGCGGCGAAGGGGCTGCCGCGCCCGCCGACACCGACCGGGCCGGTCTGCCCGCGGGTCAGGCCCCCGGCCGCCCGACGCCCGCGGGGCCGCTGCCACCCCGGCCGTCGACGGCTGATCGCCTGCCGTCCGAGCAGCACGTTCCGCGGCCCCTGCCCCCGCGCGGTCCGGCCCAGCCCGGCGGCGAGCACGCGGCGCCGACCCCGCCTCAGGGCGTTCCGCGCGGGCGCGACGAGGCGGAGCACGTCAACCCGGCCCGACCCGGGTACCCGTCGCCACCGCGTTCGCCGCAGCAGTAGCGGTCAGGCCGCGGGGGCGGCCTCTTCGGCCCGTTTGGCCGCCTTGCGCGAGGTCGCGAACAGTGCCTTGCGCCTGACCCTGGCCGCCGGGCCGAGGAGGCGGCCGACGGCGAGGTCGATGCCGCGCACCTGGAAGAGCGGGGAGTTGCCGAGCTCGTCGATGAGCGCCCGCTGCTCGCGGTAGATCGCCGCTCGTTCGTCGCCGAGACCGATCCGACGCCGATGCGGAACGCGGCGAGCGTCTCGGGGAGCCCGAGGAACTCGCCGTACTGCAGCAGCCGCATCCAGAGGTCGAGGTCCATGATGTGGTTGCGGTCGGCGCGCCAGCCACCGGCGGCCGTGAAGTCCTCGCGGCGGAACAGCACGCCGCCCGGCTCGCCGATCGGGTTGGCGCCGTTGCGCACGACGCGGCGCGCCACCTCGACGCCGCTGTGCACGCCGACGAGACCGCCCAGCCGCGCCGCGGCACGATCACGCGGCTCTGCTCGTCGATCATGTGGCGCCGGGCGGCGACGACGGCGAGGCCCGGGTCGGCCTCCATCGGTCCGACCTGCAGCTCCAGGCAGCGGGGATGGATGAGGTCGTCGGCGCACACGAGCTTGATCAGCGGCGCCCGGCAGAGCTGCACGGCCGGTTCCAGTTGTCGGGCTGCGGCAAGACGGTCGGAGTTGCGCTCGATCCGCATCCGCGGTCGCCGAACGAGCGGGCGATCGCGGCGCTGCGGTCGGGGCTGGCGTTGTCCAGCACGACGAGCTCGAAATCGCGGTAGGTCTGATCCAGCACGCTGCGCATCGTCTCCCCGAGGTACGTTCGCCGTTGTACACAGGAATGCACACGGAGACGCTCGGCATGGCCAGCAGCACGTCGGATCGTAGCCGGCGGGCCGTCTCGCATCGGTGATCCGGGGCACGCGGTCGCGGGTGACCAGGAGAAATCGACGATCCGTGAGGCGGCTCCGTAGAGTGCGCTGCGGCGGACGCCGGGTCCAGCGTGGCCGGCAAGAGCAGTACTACTGACTCCATTTAGAGTAATCGAAGTTTCTGAGTACGCTACGTAACGCTCATGACGTCGACGCAGATAAGCCCGACGAGGTCCGCTACCCGGGCGGCGCGGCCACGGGACACGGCACGGACGTACCGGCATGACGGGGCAATACATCGCCTGGCGGCGGTGGGGGGGAGTTCATCGATGCAGCGCAACGGCAACCCGCGGGTGTCCGTGGTGGTGCCGACCCGGAACGAGGCCCGGAACCTGGAGGTCGTGCTCCCGGCGATCGCCGCCGTCCGGCCTGCCGTTCACGAGATCATCGTCGTCGACGGCAACTCGGTCGACGGCACGATCGAGACCGCGCAGCGCGTCCTGCCCTGGGTGAAGGTCATCACCCAGACCCGCAAAGGCAAGGGCAACGCGATGGCGTGCGGGTTCGCCGCGGCCACCGGTGACGTCATCGTCATGTTCGACGCCGACGGGTCGGCCGATCCGGCCGAGATCCCTGCGTTCGTGCGCGCGCTGGTGGCGGGCGCCGATTTCGCCAAGGGGAGCCGCTTCGTCCGGGGAGGCGGAAGCGACGACATCACCTTGCTGCGCAAGTCCGGCAACGCGGGCCTCAACGGCGTGGCCAACGCGCTCTTCGGCACGTCGTACACCGACCTCTGCTACGGCTACAACGCCTTCTGGACCGACCTGCTGCCGGTGCTCGACCTGCCCGACATCAGCCTCCCCGCGCCGTCGCAGGGCGGCATGCTCTGGGGCGACGGGTTCGAGATCGAGACCGTACTGAACTGCCGCGTCGCCGCGGCCGGGCATGAAGATCACCGAGGTGCCGTCGATGGAGCGGGAGCGCATCTTCGGCCAGACCAACCTGCGCACCTTCGCCGACGGCACCCGCGTGCTGCGCACGCTGGCTGCCGAGCACCGGCGGGCCTCGCGCAAGCGCGTGGAGCGGGTGCGCATGGAAGAGCAGTCCCGTGCGCTCACCCCGCCCGGGGGCATCCCGGTCGTACCGCCGAGCCGATCCGGCGCCGCCGGCCCGGCGCACGCCGTCGCCTTCGCGGTCGACCGAAGGCCGCCGCGACACCTCGCACATCCGCCTTGCGCTGGAAGAAGAGGCTTCCTGAGCGCGCGCCGGGGTCGGGCGACGCGTCCCGACTAGACTGGGTCTGATCGGACTGCGTCCAGCGGTGGCCGGCAGACACGGATCCGGTGCCGATCCGGTGACGAACGGAGCTGTACGGTGAGCGTCCCGTCCAACGCTGTTCTGACGCGTGCGCGCGTCGCGCGGCGGGTGGTCGCCCTCCTCCTCGTGGTCGCGGGCCTCATGGCCTGCGTCATGAGCATCCTCAACGTCACCGGCGGGGTCCTCGGCGACGTCCGCTTCTCGGTGACGCTCGCGTTCCTCATCCTCGGCCCCGGCTGGGCCGCCGCCGGGTTCCTGCGCAGGGCGCCCGCCGCCCACGTCTGGCTGCTCACCATCGGCACCGGCGTCGCCGCCACGCTGCTCGCGGGACAGATCATGGTCAGCAGCGGTGTGTGGCAGCCCGCCACCGCGCTCTACATCCTCACCACCGTGAGCGTCCCGTTCCTGCTGAGGCATGCGGTGGTCGCCCAGTGAGGGTGGGCCCCACCCGACCGACACCGTCCAGAGCGGCCGGGCCGAAGGGCTCGACGACGGGCTGGCGCTGTCGCTGCGGCTCCTGCTCGTCGGGCTGGCGTTCCGGCTGGTGGTCCCGCACGAGCTGGGGGTGCGGCAGGCGATCGGGCGCGCGCCGCCTACGCCCGCCTGCAGTTGATCAGCACCACCGCCGTGATCGTGGTGGCCGCTGTCGTCCCGGTGGGAGCGGCGGACGTCACCGCGCTGCTGCCCGTGGCGTTCGGGTACATCGCCGTGCAAGCGCTCTGTGCCGCCGCCGTACTCTTGGCGCCTGCTCGTCGCCGCCCAACCGATGTGGAGGTGGTCTCGCCGTGACGTCGACGGACACCCGCTCGTCGGGTGACGGCGGAAACAGCGATGTCGAGGCCGACCCGGCCACCACGCTGATCCCGGTCATCGAGCCCGGCGCCGAGCCCACCACCGCGCTCCCCACGCAGGGGCCGCCGATCGCGCAGCAGTCGCAGCGGAGCCGTTCCGACGCCTTCCGCTGGCTCTCCCCGGTCTTCGCGGTCCTCGCCGTGGCGCTGCTGCCGGTCGCCGCGCTCACCACGAACCTGTACGCGCTCGACGGCTGGGGCTTCGGCCGGGTGCTGAGCGCGGCGGGCTGGGCGGCGATCCTCTGCGCGGTGGCCGCGTGCGTCACCGAGCTCAAGTCGCCGCGCCCGCGCATCCCGATGCTGGGCACCGCCACCGGCGTGCTGATCCTCTGCACCACGGGCATGCCCTCGGTCGTCGAGCCGGTCGCCCGGTTCGCCACGGCCTGGCTGATCGCGGGCTTCAGCGACGCGATCGCCGTCACCGGGCACACGCCCGACGGCGTCGACGCCCGCTTCTACTGGCCCGCGTTCTTCGCCCAGTGGGCCTTCTTCCGCGACGCGGGCGGCGCCACCCAGCTCGACACGGTGCTGCGCTGGTTCCCCCCGGTGATCGTCACGGTCTGGACGATCGGCATCTACGCCCTGGCCCGCTCCATGCTGGGCGGCACGCGGGCGCCGTGGGTGGCCGCGTGGCTGTTCGTCGGCCTGAACTGGATCGAGCAGGACTACTTCTCCCCGCAGGCCATGGGCATCGTCTTGATGCTCACCGTCCTGACGTTCGCGCTCGGCCCGCTGGCCACCCGCCGGACCGACGCGGCGGGCGTGCCGGGATGGCCGTTCCCGCATCCGGAGGCACGACGCAACTCGTTGCTCCGAAGATGGTTCGTGGCGGCGTTGACGCCGCCCAACCGACCCACCCTGCCCCCGCGCCAGCTCCTGCTGATCTATTTCTGCGCGGCGCTGTGCCTGATGGCAGCGGCGCCGGAGCACCAGATCACCCCGTTCGCGATCATGGGTCAGCTGGGGCTGCTGGCCGTCGTCGGCCGGTTCCGCGGGCGCGGGCTGGTCCTCGTCGCGATCTTGTCCTCGGCCGTCTTCATCCTGATCGCGGGCCGCGAGTTCTGGATCAACCAGCTCGGCCTGATCATCGGGTCCGGCGACCAAGGCGCCCTGCAGGCGGGCGTGGCCAACCGGCTCACCGGTGACGCAGGCCAGATCGTCGTCAAGTACCTCCGCGTCGCCATGCCGCTGCTGACCTGGCTGCTCGGCACGGCGGGCGCCTGGATCTACTGGAAGCGCCGCCGCGACCTGGTGCCGATCGGCCTGGCCATCGTGCCGATGTTCTTCGCCGCGGTGCAGAGCTACGGCGGCGAGCTGATCCTGCGCATCGTGCTCTACGGCCTGCCGATCATGGCGGTGCTCGGGGCCGACGCCCTCCGGGCGCTCGTCCGCAAACGCCGGTCGCTGGAGTGGGTGCTCGCCGCGGGCATGGTCGGTGCTGATGTGCCTGCTGGTGGTCATCCGCGGCGGCAACGACTCCTACCAGGTCGTCTTCCCGCAGGAGGTGGCGATGTACCGGCAGACCGTCGCCGACACCCCCGCGGGCCAGAGCATCATCGCGCTGAGCGGGGTCGGCCCCGGCGGCGTGACGGGCATCAACGACCATCCCCGCGGCGGCGACACACCTCCCGGGTGCAACACCGACACCGACGACGTGCTGACCGCCGCCTGCCTCGACGAGATGGCTCCCGACGTCCTGGTGTCCTTCCTCTCGATCGAGAAGGAGGGCGTGTACCTCTACGGCAAGCAGCCCGGGTGGTCGCTGGTGACGATGCAGCAGATGCTCGCGACCGGGCACTACACGCTGACCTACCAGGACGGCTTCGACTGGGTCCTCCGCAGGATCCCGGAGGTGGCCGCCCCGTGATCAATCCGGCGTATGACGTGTGGGTGTGGGCGGCGGCCGTGCTGTTCCTGCTGCTCATGGGGGCCAGGGCCTACGTGGTGGAGACGGGTCAGGTGCGCCTGGGCCGCACGCCCACGATGGTCCGCACGCTCAACGGGGGGATCGTCGTCGTCCTCCTCGCGCTGGGCGGGCTGCTCGCGATGCAGGGCGGCACGCTGCTGTTCTCTTCGATCGTGCACCACACGGATCCCTCGCAGATCCCGAACGTCGTGCTCGACCCGAACCAGCCCGCGGCCCCGGCGGCTGTGCCCGCTGCCCCGCAACCGGCGGCGCCGCAGCCCGCCGCACCGCAACCGGCCGCACCGCAACCGGCCGCACCGCAACCGGCCGCACCGCAACCGGCCGCGCCCGCCGCGCCCCAGCCCGCCGCTCCGAACTGAGTCCTCGCGCTCCGGTGTGACCCGAAACTCGCCCGAGTTCTCGATCGACCGATTAACCGGAGGCGTTCTGTCGGTCGTCACCCATAGGCTGGGAACGATCGAGACGAAGAGGATTCACCGTGACCGAGAGCATCGACGTCCGCCCGAGTGAGGCGGCCGCCTCGTCGGGGGCGCTGAGCCCGCGTGACCGCACGGTCATCAGCGTGCTGCTGGTGGCCACGTTCGTGGTGATCCTCAACGAGACGATCATGGCCGTGGCGCTGCCGGTGCTGATGACCGATCTCGGCGTGCTGCCGAGCGTGGGTCAGTGGCTCACCGCCGGGTTCCTGCTCACGATGTCGGTGATCATCCCGATCACCGGGTTCCTGATCCGCCGCGTCCCCACGCGCGCGCTCTTCGGCACGGCCATGGGCCTGTTCAGCCTCGGCACGTTGATCGCGGCGCTCGCGCCGGGGTTCGGCGTGCTGCTCGCCGCGCAGGGTCGTCCAGGCCAGCGGCACGGCGATCATGCTGCCGCTGTTGATGACCACCGTGATGACGCTCGTGCCGCCCGCCCGTCGGGGCGCGGTCATGGGCAACCTGTCGATCGTCATCTCGGTGGCGCCCGCGGTCGGGCCCACGGTGTCCGGGGTCGTGCTGTCGTTCCTGGGCTGGCGGGCGATGTTCCTGGTCGTGCTGCCCATCGCGCTCGCCACGCTGGTGCTCGGCCTGCGTCGGATGGTCGACATCGGCGAGCCCACCCGCACGCCGATCGACGCGCTGTCGGTCGCGCTGTCGGTCGTCGGCTTCGGCGGCCTCGTCTACGGGCTGAGCTCGATCGGTGCGGGCAGGCGCGAGCGCCGCGGTCCCGGCCTGGCTGCCGTTCGTCCTCGGCGGGCTCGGCATCGTCGCGTTCGTCGGACGCCAGCTCGTGGCTCCAGCGCACCGATCGCGCCTTGCTGGATCTGCGCACGTTCCGCTCGCGCACCTTCACCATGGCGTCGGTGATCATGATGCTGATGATGGCCACGCTGCTGGGTTCGCTCACGCTGCTGCCGATCTACATGCAGAACGTCCTGCACCTCACGCCGCTTGTCCACCGGCCTGCTGCTGCTGCCGGGTGGCCTGGTGATGGGTCTGCTCGGGCCGGTCGTCGGGCGGCTCTACGACCGGCTCGGCGCGCGGGCGCTGCTCGTGCCCGGCACCGTGGTCACCAGCCTGGCGCTGTGGTCGAGCACGTTGTTCTCCGTCGACAGCCCGGCCTGGTTCGTCCTGGTCTTCCACGTGCTGCTGTCGGTCGGGCTGGCGTTCGTCTTCACCCCGCTGTTCACCGCCGGGCTGGGCGCGGTGGAGCCGAAGCTGTACTCCTACGGCAGCGCGATCTTCGGGTCCACCCAGCAGCTCGCCGGGCGCGGCCGGGGTGGCGCTGCTGGTCAGCGTGCTGAGCGTCGGCGCTGCCCGGCTCACCGCCGCGGGTGCGGCGGCGGAGGTCGCGACCGCAGGCGGCGTGCACGTCGCGTTCCTCGTGGCGGCCGCGCTCTCCCTGGTCGCGATCGTCGCGGCCTTCGCGATGCGCACCCCCGCCCCCGAGCCCGCGACCGGACGGAGTCCGCTGACTCGGACCACGGTGAGCTCGCCGCACGGCGCGGCGACCGGGTGGCGGGCGTAGTGCCACGTGGGGGGCCGGGATGGCGCAGGATGGGCGCCGTGACGTCGACGGTCGCGCGGCTGCCCGCGCTGGTCCCGCCTCCGGCCGATCTGCCGCCCGCGGGCGGCGGAGCTGCGCGCGCAGGTTCGGGAGTTCCTCGCCGCCGAGCGCGCCGCCGGGCCGTGGACGCCGCGGGCGGACGTGTGGCTCTCGGGCTGGGACGAGCGGTTCACCAAGGAGCTGGGCCGCCGCGGCTGGCTGGGCATGACGATCCCCGTGGAGTACGGCGGCCACGGCGCCTCGCCGCTCGACCGCTACGTCGTCACCGAGGAGCTGCTGGCCGCGGGCGCGCCCGGTGGCCGCGCACTGGGTGGCCGACCGGCAGATCGGGCCCGACGCTGCTGCGCTTCGGCACCGAGGAGCAGCGCCGCCGCTTCCTGCCGGGCATCGCGGCGGGCGAGGTGTACTTCGGCATCGGGATGAGCGAGCCCGACTCCGGGCTCCGACCTCGCCAGCGTGCGCACGCAGTGCCGACCGGGTCGACGGGCGGCTGGGAGCTCACCGGCACCAAGGTCTGGACGTCGGGTGCGCACCACGCCCACGCGTTCTTCGCGCTCGCCCGCACCGCCCCGCGCGACGACGCGCACCGCCACGCGGGCCTGTCGCAGTTCATCGTCGAGCTGGACGGCCCCGGGGTGACGATCCGCCCGATCCCGCTGCTCACCGGCGCCCACCACTTCAACGAGGTCGTGTTCGACGAGGCGTTCGTGCCGGACGCGATGGTGCTCGGCGAGATCGGCGCCGGGTGGCACCAGGTGACGAGCGAGCTGGCGTTCGAGCGCAGCGGGCCCGAGCGGTTCCTCTCGACCTACCCGCTGCTCGCGGCGCTGGTCGGCGAGCTGGGCCGCACGGCCGACGCCGGGTGCCCGCCGCGAGGTCGGCGCGCTGGTGTCGCGGCTGTGGACGCTGCGGCGGATGTCGCTGGCCATCGCGGGCGCGCTGGAGTCGGGCGCGGCGCCCGAGCTCGCGGCCGCGGTCGTCAAGGACCTCGGCACCCGCTACGAGAACGAGATCATCGACGCGGCGCGGCTGCTCGTCGCGATCCCACCGGACCCGGGGGCCGAGCCGGGGTTCGCGCGGCTGCTGGCCGACGCCGTGCTGCACGCGCCGGGGTTCACCCTGCGCGGCGGGACCAACGAGGTGCTGCGCGGCATCGTCGCGCGCGGACTGGGGCTGCGCTGATGACCGTCGCGATCAACACCGAGCTGGCCGAGCTGGCCGAGGACGTGTTCGGCAACGCCGCCGCGGGCACCGGGTTCGACGCCGCCGCTGTGGGCCACGCTGGAGGACACGGGCCTGGCCCGCCTCACGCTGCCCGCCGACGTCGGGGGCAGCGACGGCGTCCTTCGCCGACGCGGCCGTCGTGCTGACCGCGGCGGGCGCCCACGCGGCGCGCGTCCCGCTGGTGGAGACCGACCTGCTCGCGGGCTGGCTGCTGCAGGCCGCGGAGATCCCGCTGCCCGCGGGCCCGCTCACCCTGGCCGTCGGGCGACCTCGACGTCGCCCGCACCGTCCGCCGGGCCGCGGGCGTCCTGCACCGGGTGCCGTGGGCGCGCTCGGTCGCCGGGATCGTCGTGCTCGCCGGCGACCACGCGCTGCTGATCGACCCCGCCGACGACGACCATCACCGACGGCACCAACCTCGCCGAGGAGCCGCGCGACCTCGTGCGCGTCGACGGGCCGGTCACCGCGTCCTCGGTCGAGGAGCACGTCGGCACCCAGCTGCGGCTGCGGGCCGCGCTCGGCCGCACCCAGCTGCTCGCAGGGGCCTTGCGCGTCGGCGCTCGCGTCCGCGGTGCGGTACGCGGGGGAGCGGGAGCAGTTCGGCCGCCCGATCGGCCGGTTCCAGGCCGTCCAGCAGCAGCTGGCGTTGGCGGCCGCCGAGGTCGCTGCGGCCTCGGCCGCCGCGCAGGCCGCCGCCCGCGCCGCCGACGCCGACGGGGTGCTCGGCGCCGAGCTGCCGATCGCGATGGCGAAGGCCCGCGCGTCCGAGGCGGCGGGGACCGTCGCCCGGATCGCCCACCAGGTGCACGGGGCGATCGGGTTCACCCGCGAGCACGACCTCCGCCTGGCCACGACCCGGCTCTGGGCCTGGCGCGACGAGGACGGCTCGGAGGCGCAGTGGCACGACACCGTCGGCGCGGCGGCGCTCGCCGCGGGCCCCGACGGCCTCTGGCCCCTGATCACCGGCACGCCCTAGGCGGCCGAGCTGGGCGCAGGCGGAGCTCCGCGGGTGTCCTCCGGCCGTGCTCGGCTCGGGGCCTGCGGCGTGGTCGGTGATCGCCAACCGGGGGACATGACGGCCATATGCGGCGCTGATGTCCCAACTTCGCCGATCATGGAGGTGGGGAAGGCGCGCCACCCGGACGGGCCGCGGCGCTTGACGCTGCCAGGGCCGGGCGGGGTGCAGACTGACGCCGTGACCGACGCCCAGGCCGCTGTCCCTGCTGCGGGCAACCAGGACGCTGCCCGGCCGGACGCGCAGGCGACCCCGCCGCGGCCCGCCATGGGCGGCAACCCCGATCACCCGGCCGCGCACAGCTCGGGCCTGTACGGGCTCGCGCTCGGCGCGCTCGGCATCGTGTTCGGCGACATCGGCACCAGCCCGCTCTACGCGGTGCAGACCGTCTTCTCGATCGACGACGGCGCCGTGCAGCCGACGGTCGCCGACGTCTACGGCGTCGTGTCGCTGATCTTCTGGTCGATCACGCGTCGTCGTGTCGGTCAAGTACGTGTCGTTCATCCTGCGCGCCGACAACGACGGCGAGGGCGGCATCATGGCGCTCGCCGCGCTCGTGCGCGGGGTGGCGGGCGCCACCGCCCGGCGGGCCGGCGTTCGCGCTGGCCCTCGGCGTGCTCGGGGCGTCGCTGTTCTACGGCGACTCGCTCATCACGCCCGCGATCTCGGTGCTGTCGGCCGTCGAGGGCCTCGAGGTGGCGCAGCCGGAGCTGGCCGACGCGATCCTGCCGATCGGTGTCGTCATCCTGGCGGTGCTGTTCGCGGCGCAGCGCTTCGGCACGCACCAGGTGGGGCGGCTGTTCGGGCCCGTCATGGTGTGTGGTTCGTGGTGCTGGCCGTGTTGGGCGTGCCGCACATCGTCGCGCACCCCGGCGTGCTCTGGGGCTCGTCGCCGACCTACGCCGTGTCGTTCGTCGCCGACCACCCCTACACGGCGTTCATCGCGATGGGCGCGGTCGTGCTGGTGATCACCGGCGCCGAGGCGCTCTACGCCGACATGGGCCACTTCGGGCGCCGACCCGATCCGGGTCTCGTGGTTCGCCGTCGTCTTCCCGGCCCTGATCATCAACTACCTGGGCCAGGCCGCGTTGATCCTCGACGACCCGGCCGCGGTCACCAACCCGTTCTACCTGTTGGCCCCGACCTGGGCGCGGCTGCCCGCTGGTCGTGCTGGCCACGGTCGCGACCGTCATCGCGTCGCAGGCGGTGATCTCCGGCGCGTTCTCGGTGTCGCGGCAGGCGGTGCGGCTGGGCTACCTGCCGCACCTGACCGTGCGCCACACGTCGACGCGTCGAGAGCGGCCAGATCTACGTGCCCGCCGTCAACTGGCTGCTGTTCGGCGGGCGTGCTGGTGCTCATGCTCGTGTTCCAGTCCTCGACCAAGCTGGCCACGCGCCTACGGGCTGGCGGTGACCGGCACCCTCCTCCTCACCACCACGCTGTTCCTCATGTACGCGGCCATCGCGTGGCGGTGGGCGACGTGGAAGCTGGTGCTGGCCGGGGTCGTGTTCGGCGGCGTCGAGCTCACCTACCTCGGCGCCAACCTCATCAAGATCGTCGAGGGCGGGTGGCTGCCGCTGCTCGTCGCGGCGATCGTCGTCACCGTGATGACCACCTGGCAGCGCGGCAGGCGGATCATCACCGCCCGCCGCATCGACGTCGAAGGCCCGCTGCCGGAGTTCATCGGCGATGCTCAACGCGCGAGCAGATCCCGCGGGTGCCGGGCACCGCCGTCTTCCCGCACCCGACGAAGCTCACCGCGCCGCTGGCGCTGCGGGCCAACGTCGCGTTCAACCACGTCCTGCACGAGCGGGTCGTCATCGTGTCGGTGCTGTCGGAGAACGTGCCCCACGTGCCGCTGGGCGAGCGGCTCGCGATCGACGAGCTCGGCGACGCGCGACGACGGCATCCTGCACCTCTCGGCGCGGTTCGGGTTCCAGGACGAGCAGGACCTCCCGGAGGTGCTGCGGCAGGCCTGCGGCCTGTCGCGACGAGCTCGACATCGACCCGGACACGGCCTTCTACTTCCTCTCCCGCATGACGATCGAGCGCGGCCGCGAGCCGGGCATGAGCAGCTGGCGGAAGCGGGTGTTCATCGGGCTCTCGCACAACGCGGCCACTCCGGCCGCCTACTTCAAGCTGCCGGTCGACCGGACGGTGATCATGGGATCACGCATCGAGTTGTAGCCTCGGGCCCCGTGCCCCCCGCGCCCGAGGACGATCCCACCCGGCTCGGGGCCTACCGCGTCCTGCGGCGCCTCGGCGAGACACCGGTGGGCGACGTGCTGCTCGGCGCCGACGGCTTCGGCCGCTCCGTCGTGATCACCGTCGCGCACCCGGCGCTCGCGGCGACCGCGGGCTTCCGGGAGCGGTTCGGCCGGGAGGCCAGGGCGGCCGCGGCGGCGCCGCCGTGGTTCGTCGCCACGGTCGTCGACCTCGACGTCTCGGCGGAGCGGCCGTGGCTGGTCACCACGCAGGTCCCGGGGTCGACGCTGCAGCGCTTCGTCGACGAGCGCGGGCCGTTGGGGGAGGCGGGCACGGCCGCGCTGGCGACCCGGATGGCCGCGGGCCTCGCCGCCCTCCACGCCGACGGCCTGGTGCACGGCGACCTCTCACCCTCGGCGATCGTGCTCGCCGAAGACGGCCCCCGCCTGACCGGCTTCGGCCTCGCCCGCGCGGCGGGCCCCGGCCACGCCACCCCCGGCTACCAGCCCCCCGAGCAGGCGCCCCCGCCCCCGGATCCCGCGGCTACCGAGGTCGTGCGGCCCGAGGAAGCCCCCGCCGAGGCCGGAACTCGCTGAGACCGGAACCGGGGCCGCGCCGCCTGTTGATGAGGTGCCCGACCCCGCGGTCGACATGTTCGCGTTCGGTTGTGTGCTCGGGTTCGCGGCCACCGGGCGCCCGCCGTTCGCGGAAGGTTCGGCGCGGGCGACGCTCGCGGCCGACACCGAGCGGGGTCTGGCGACGCTGGCCGAGCCGGTGCGCGCCGTTGCGCTCGCGTGCCTGCAGGAGGACCCGCGGCGGCGGCCGACCGCGGCGCAGGTCGTGGCGATGCTCGACACGGACGGCGCGGCGACGGCGCTCATGTCGCAGCCGGCGCCGGTAGGGCCGGACGACGCTTCGGCCTCGGCGACGCTGGTCGGGATGACGTCACCGGAACCAGCACCTACGGTGCCGCACGGCACTCCCGCCCCAGCAACGTTGGTCGGGGCACCGGGACCGGCAGGGCCGTACGGCGCTCCGGCCTCCGCGGCGCCGGGTGGGGCGGCTGCGGGACCGGCGGGCCGTACGGCGCTCCGGCCTCCACGGCGCCGGGTGGGGCGGCTCCGGGACCGGCAGGGCCGTATGAGGCTCCGGGCTCCGGGACGCTGGTTGGGATGCCGCCGGTCATTCCGGGCTCGCCCTTGGGAGGTCAGGTGCTGCCGTCGGACAGGCGGCGGGGGATGCTCTTCGCCGCTATCGCCGTGGGGGTGATCCTCGTCGTCGCGGTGGTGGCCGTGGTGGCGCTCACCGCGCGGGTCGGGGGGAAGCCCTCGGCGGTGGCGCCATCGGCCGCGGCGCCTGCGGGCACGGCGAGCGGGGCGGTCGATCCCGGCACGGGGGCGACGCTGGTCGACGCGGGGCAGTTCGGCGCGGACAGCCCGCGCTTCGCCACGCCGACCCGCAACATCGCCTGCCAGATGACCGACCCGTCCTCGACGGGCGCCGGGGCCGCCCGCTGCGACGTCGCCCAGCGCACCTGGCAGATCGGGACCAAGCCCGCGGACTGCGCGGGGGAGTACGGCGGGGGAGCTGCCGTTTCCGGGACCGGGAAGGGCGAGCTGACCTGCGCGACCGACACCGTCGCCGACCCCGGCTTGCAGGTGCTCGACTACGGGCAGGCTGTGTCCTACGGCGGCATCATCTGCGACAGCCAGGAGACCGGCGTGCGGTGCGTCAACGCCGCCTCCGGGCACGGCTTCCGCGTCTCCCGCGCCACCTACGACCTGTTCTGACCGATCTTGCGGAAGTCCCAGCTGGTGATCTTCTCCGGCACCAGCCGCAGCCAGGCGTGGCGGCCGTCGCGGACGATCGTGCCGCCGCTGTACCGGTCGGCGAACGCCTGCTCCGGAACCACCAGCTCTGGCACGTCCTCCCCGGTGCGCGGCACCTCGCCCACCACCTCTACCCGCCCGCGCAGCTCCACCCCGCGCAGCTCGTCGTAGGCCTCGCCCGCATCGACGACGACGGCGATCCGGGGATCGGCGAGCAGGTCCTTCCAGCGCTGGCTGCGCGACAGCGACGTCAGCCACAACGTTCCGTCCATCCAGGCGTACCAGAGCGGCGTGGCGTGCGGGCCGCCCACGCCGACCGTCGCGACCCGACAGGTCCGCTGCTCCTGCAGGAAGGTGTCGACCTCGTCGGGGGTCATGGCGATGGCGCGGGCACGGCGCTGAGGACGGAGTGCGGTCACTAGTCGACGGTAACGGCCACACCGCGCTCACCGGTCGACGGCAACCGGCCGCGGGAGGCTCACCAGAGGCGGGCCGAGGCGAGCCGGGCGCCTTCGGCGAGCGCGCGGAACTTCTCCCAGACGACCGTCGGGTGCACCTCGGGGTGGAAGGAGGCGCGGGAGGAGAAGCCGCAGTCCGCTCCCGCGATGACGTTCTCCTTGCCGACGACGCCCGCGTACAGCTCGATCATGTCGGCGATCAGCTCCGGGTGCTCGACGTAGTTGCTCGCGTGCCCGAGCAGCCCCGGGATGAGGATCTTGCCGTCGGGCAGCGGGATGTCCCGCCAGATCTTCCACTCGTGCTGGTGGCGCGGGTTCGCGACCTCGAACGAGTACGCGCCCGCGTTGATCCGCAGCATCAGCGGGGCGATGTCGCGGAAGGCCAGGTCGTGGACGCGGGGGCCGTGGTTGAGGCCGTAGCAGGTGTGCAGCCGGATCTTCTCCGGCGGGATGCCGCGCAGCGCGTGGTTGAGGATCTCGATGTGCTGCTCGGCGTCGTGGCGACGCTGCTCCGGCGTGGTCTCCGGGTTCTCCGACAGGTACTCGATCAGCCACGGGTCGTCGACCTGCAGCAGGAACCCCGCGTCGACGATCGCGAGGTACTCCTCGCGCAGCGCCTCCGCCACGGCCGCCAGGTACTCGCCGTAGCTCGCGTAGAACGCGTTCCGGCCGAAGCCGCTCGGGCTGGTCGAGGGCAGGAACGCCTCGACGACGTCGTGGTCCGCGAGCGCGGCGCGCAGGTTGTCGATGTCGGTCTGCAGCTGCGCGTGCCCCCGGTAGGTGACGGGCCCGGTGCAGACCATGGTCATCATCGGGCTGACCTGGTCCTTGTACTTGCCCAGATAGCCCGCGTAGTACTCGGGGAACGCGTCGATCTCCACCTGCCACGACGGCGGCATCAGCCGCTCGCCCTGCGACGCGTCGAACCCGCCGAGCCGGTCCTTCACGTAGGTCAGGAAGCTGACCTTGCCAAGCTCACCGTCCGTGACGATGTCCAGGCCCGACTCGAGTTGCTCCGTCACGACGTCGGCGACAGCGGTGGTCACCCGTTTGGTGTAAGCGTCGGGATCGTAAGGGCGGCCGTGTTCCTTCTCCCGCATCATCTCCAGCAGGTCGTGCGGCCTGCCGAGGCTGCCGACGTGCGTGGTCAGGATCCGGTCGGTGCTGCGGCGCATGGTCCCGGGACGCTACGAGCGATCCCCGCGATCACGAAAGGTCTGCGTTCCGCTCCGACGAACGCCGATGTTTTACTTGCGTCCATCCGGGGGCTCGTCGCTCGCTGTTCATGCGGAGTTCCTCCATTGGGTGGTGACACTGGGTTGTTAATCTTCGGGGCATGACGTTGCTCGGTGGTCGGTCGGTTGACCCGATTGCCGACGTACCCGGAAGCGCCCGGAAGCGACTGCTCGGGAAGCTCTCGCCGTCACTGCGCGACGGCCTCGCCCTCGTCCTCTCCAACGGCCTCAGCTCGGCCGTCGGGCTCGGCTACTGGGTGCTCGCGGCGCGCCTCTTCTCCCCGGCGGCGGTCGGCGTCAACAACGTCGCGCTCTCCACGATGATGCTGCTGGGCGGCGTGGCGCAGCTCAACATGACCTACGCGCTGCTGCGCTTCGTGCCTGTCTCCGGCGCGGCCGCACGGCGGCTGGTGATCAGCGGCTACGTCGTCGGGGCGGGGGCCGCCGCGCTGGTGGGCGGGCTGTTCGCGCTCGGCGCCGACCTCTGGTCGGAGGAGCTGGTCGACGCGGCAGGCCCGTGGCGGCTGGTCCTGTTCTTCGTGGTCGCCACCCCGCTCTGGTCGATCTTCGTCATCCAGGACTTCGTGCTCACCGGCATCCGCCGCGCGGCGATCGTGCCGGGGGAGAACCTCGTCTTCGCGCTCCTCAAGATCATGCTGCTGGTACTGGCGGCCCTGCTGGCCGTGCCCGCGGGCATCGCGGTGTCCTGGGTCGTGTCGACGGCGCTGATCGTCATCGGGATCAACGGCTGGCTGCTGCTGCGCGGCCTGCCGCAGTTCAGCCGCGAGTCAGCTGCGCGGGCGGTGCCGATCACCATCGGCGGGATCGCCCGGTTCGTCCGCGCCGACTACGCCGGTGCGGTGTTCTGGCAGTGCGCCCTGTTCGGCCTGCCCGCGCTGGTGTTGGCCCGGCTCGGCGCGGAGGACGCGGCGGTCTACGGCATCGTGTGGACGATCGCGCAGGCGCTCTACACCGTCTCCTCCAGCATGGGCCAGTCGATGGTGGCGCACAGCTCGTCCGCCGACCCGACGGGCATCGAGGCGGCCCGACGGGCGATGATTCGCCGGGCGATGACGCTGGTCGCGCCGGTGGTGGCGGTGCTGCTCGTCGCCTCGCCGCTGGTGCTGTCACTGTTCGGCCCGCACTACGCCCAGGAGGGCAGCCGCACCCTGGTGCTGCTCGCGCTCTCGGCCGTGCCCAACGTCGTGACGGCCTCGACGGTCAACGCCGCCCGCGTGCGGCAGCGGATGGGCGTGCTGTTCGGGGTGCCCGCCACCATCTCGGTGATCGTCATCGTCGCGTCGTGGCTGCTGATGCCGCACCTGGGGACCGTCGGGGTGGGCATCGCCTGGCTCTTGGCGCAGACCCTGGTCGCGGCCGGGATCCTCGTCGCGACGGCCCCGTGGCTGCCCCCGCTGCTCTCGACGCGGATCGACGCCGTCCGCTCCGCCGCGCTGCTGCGCCGCGTCCTGCCGCTGGCCGACACCTACGCAGACGCAGGCTGGGTGATCGGGCAACGGCTCACCGGCGGCTCGGACTCGGTCGTGGTCGGCTTCGGGCCCAGCGGTGCCGACGCCGCGGGCGGCGCGCTGCTCAAGGCGAGCGACAGCCCCGTGGGCCAGGTGCAGCTGCGCAAGCAGACCGAGGTGCTGCGCGCGCTGCACAAGGACGAGCGCCTGCGGGAGTGGCACGCGCTACTGCCGACCATCGTCGGCGAAGGGGAGGTCGGCGGCTCGTACTACGTGCTCGAGTCGCGGCTGCCCGGCTCGGGTGGCCTGGACGCCCTGACCGACCCGGCGCGCAGGCGGACCTACCGGTCGAGCGCGATCGCCACGATCTCCGAGATGCACCGGGCCACGGCGGAGCTGCGCCGGATCGGCGACGACGAGCTGCGCCGCTGGGTGCGCGAGCCGATGGCCATCGTCGCCTCGGCGTTACCGCGCGCCCACCGCGCCGCGGCGCTCGCCCTGGAGGCGGCGCTCGCCGATCGGCTCCGCGGCGCGCTCGTGGCCACGGCGTGGGCGCACGGTGACTACACCGCCGACAACCTCCTCTCCGACGACGACGGGCGGATCGTCGCCGTCGTCGACTGGTGCGACGGGGACCCCGCAGGCCTCGCCGTGCTCGACGTCGTGTCCTTCCTGCTCACGACGGACGTCGCCACCGGAGGCGCCGAGCTGGGCGCCGTCGTCCTCGACCGGCTCGCCGACGCCCGCAAGCCCGGCGGCGACCTGCTGGTGCGGGTGCAGCGCAACCTCGGCGGCGACGTGCTCGGGGCGGACCTGCTGACGCTGCTGGCCTGGCTGCAGCACGTGTCGCACAACCTCGCGAAGTCGCCGTCCTACGCGGCCAACCCGGTGTGGGTGCGGCGCAACCTCGTGCCCGTCGTGCGCGACGCGCAGCTCAGCTGACCGACGCGGACGGGCGCGGCGCCCATCCCGCCAGCAGCCCGCGCTGGGGCACCCCGAGCACCGGCTCGGGAGCGGCCCCCACCTCCGCCAGCACGTCGTTGGCCGCGAGGACCCCGGTGAGCGCGGCGCGTTCCATGAGCCCGCACAGGTAGGGCGGCTCGACGTGGTCGCCCGCCACCCGGATGCCCGGCCCGTCTCCGGTGACGCGCGGCCGGGTGCCGGAGGCGCCGGGCGGGAAGGTGGGGGCGGTCGCCTCCATCCGTTCCTGTTGGTGGACCACCTGCGCCCCGGCCGTCTCGGGCCACAGTGCGGCGAGCTCCGCGCGCATGCGGGCGGTGGCCGTCGCCGCGTCCGGCGCCGTGCAGGCGTACGAGTGCAGCTCGATCACCGAGCCGCCGGTGCGCGCGGCCCACTCGGCCGACGGGCGCTCCAGGCGCGAGTAGACGGTGACGGAGTCGAGCGTGGGCTCGCGGCTCACCGCGTTGAACGTCGGACGTTCGGGCGCGACGTCCCGGTCGAGCCACAGCCGGGTGACCGCGAAGGGCGGCGCCACCGCGAGGGCGGCCGCCCGCCGGGCCAGCTCCGGTGCGGTCTCCCCGACCTGTGGGGACGCCGCGACGAGCGACCGCAGCGCGCCCGGGTCGAGGGCGAGCACCAGGTGCCGGGTGGTCGGCGCCGAACCGGTCCCGACCTCGACCCGCCACCGCCGGTCCGCTGTCGGGGCGATCGCCTGGACGGGCGTGCCCACGCGGACGTCGGTGCCGCGCTCCGCCAGGTAGGCCCGCAGCGGCGCCCAGATGCAGCTCAGGTAGTCCGTGTCGGGCGCGTCGAAGCCGATGCCCTCCGGGTTGCCGAGGAAGTAGTAGTGGAACATCGCGATCAGCTCGGCGGCCGACAGCGCCGAGGGCCGGGCGAAGAACGACCGCGCGAAGGCCTCGAACAACATCGCCTGGGCGCGGTCGGACATGCCGAGCTCGCGCAGGAACCGTTCGGCGGGCACGTCGTCGAACGCGGCGGTGGTGGCCTCCCGGTCGTAGGCCAGCAGCTGGGCCGCCAACGCCTGGTCGGAGCGCAGCAGGTCGCGCAGCCCGAGGCTGGGGGAGCGGGCGAACAGGGCCAGCAGGTTCAACGGCGGGGCGCCGGGCAGGCCCGTGAGGTCTTCAGGCGGCCACTGCCGGGAGATCACCGGGTAGCCCCCGACCGGGCGGAGGAACGCCAACAGCGGATCGACCCGTCGCAGGATCGCGCGCCAGGTGTAGTAGTGCCGGAAGAAGGCGTGGAACCCGTGCTCGACGACCTGCTCGGTGCCGTCGGGCAACGTGTGCGGCCACGCGCCGAGCCTGCCGCCGAGGGTCTGCGCCGCCTCGAGCAGCGTGACGGCCACACCGCGCTCGGCCAGCACCACCGCGGCGCTCACGCCCGCGATCCCGCCCCCGACGACCACCGCCTCGGTGCCGGGAGGCGCGGTCCGCGGGCGCAGCGGGTCGGCGGGCACCAGCACGCGCGGACGCATGCGCAGGGGAGCGGCGCGGGAGTTCTGATCCACACCGTCGACCCTACGGACGCGGGTCCGCGGAATGGGAGCGCGCCGTGCGGGGTTGGCGTGGCATGGCAGTCGAACTCGGCAGGTACGGCATCTGGCGGCCTTTGCGCGCCCTCACCCCGGCTCTGGCCGCCGAGATCGAGGCGGCGGGCTACGGCGCAATCTGGGTCGGCGGCTCTCCGCCCGCCGATCTGCGGGGCGTCGAGGAGCTCCTGGCGGGCACCGAGCACATCGCGGTCGCCACGGGCGTGGTCAACATGTGGACGAGCCCGGCGGCCGAGGTGGCCGAGTCCTACCACCGGATCGCCGACGCGTACCCGGGGCGTTTCCTGCTCGGCGTCGGGATCGGCCATCCCGAGGCGACGGCCGAGTACCGCAGCCCCTACGCCACGATCCTGGCCTACCTCGACGAGCTGGACGCCGGACGGGTGCCGAAGGAGGGTCGGGCGCTGGCCGCCCTCGGGCCGAAGGTGCTGGCCGTCTCGGCCGAGCGCACGGCGGGTGCGCACCCGTACCTGACGACCCCGGAACACACCCGCTCGGCCCGGGAGCTGATCGGGTCAGGCGTGCTGCTGGCCCCGGAGCACAAGGTGGTGCTGGAGAGCGACCCCGAGCGGGCCCGCGCGATCGGGCGGCCCGCGGTGGCCCGCCCCTACCTGGGCCTGCGCAACTACACGAGCAACCTGCGGACGCTCGGCTACACCGACGCCGACCTCGCCGACGGGGGCAGCGACCGGCTGATCGACGCCCTCGTCGCGCACGGCGACCCCGCCGCGGTGGCGGCCCGGCTGAACGAGCACCTCGACGCGGGCGCCGACCACGTGTGCGCGCAGATCCTCACCGAACCCGGCGCGGACCCCGTGCCCGCGCTGCGGGCGCTGGCCGAGGCGCTCGAGCTCGGCTGAAACGGTCAGCCGTCGGCGGGGTGCGCCGCAGGCGCCGAAAGCTCGCAGCGGAAGCAGTCCTCGACGCGCACGCGCTCGGTCGCGGGCGCCGGTCGCGGACGCCGGACGAGGGCGAACGAGACGACGGCGGCCGCGACGAGCAACCCGGCGGCGATCATCATCGCGATGTGGAAGCCGCGGTCGAGCACAGCGGGCACCGAGTAGTCCTCGCCCGCGATACCCGCGAGCCCCGGGATGATCGCCACCGCCAGCAGCCCGGCGGCGCGCGCCACCGCGTTGTTGACCCCTGAGGCCGAGCCCGCGAAGCGGTCGGGCGCCGCGTCGAGGACGGTCGCGGTGAGCGGCGAGACGGTGAGCGTCATCCCCGCGCCGAAGACGACCATCGCGGGGAGCACGTCGGTGAACCACGACGCGCCCGGACCGATCCGCAGGAGGAGCAGCAGCCCGCAGGCCGACACCAGCGGGCCGACGGTCATCGGCAGCCGCGGGCCGATCCGCCCGGCCAGCCCGCCGACCCTGGCGGAGAACAGGAGCATGATCGCGGTCATCGGCAGCAGCGAGGTGCCCGCGGCCAGCGGGCTGAACCCGGCCACGGTCTGCAGCTGGAGCACCAGCAGGACGAACACGACGCTGAGCGCGCCGTAGATCAGCAAGGTGGCGACGTTGGCCGCGCTGAAGATCGGGTTGTTGAACAGCGCGGGCGGCACGAGCGGATGCGGCGAGCGCCGCTCGACCAGGACGAACGCCACCAGCGTGAGTACGCCGACGACGGCCGTCGCGACGCTGAGCACGCCCAGCCCGTTCGCCCCGAGCAGCGTCAGCCCCCAGGTGAGCAGGCCGAGGCCGAGCGCGCCGAGCACCGCGCCCGCGATGTCGAGGCCCGGAGCCGACTCGACGTCGCGGCTCTCCGGGACGTGCCGGACCGCCACCACGATGACCAGCGCCGCCAGCGGGAGGTTGATCAGGAACACCGCCCGCCACGACCACTCGACGAGCCATCCGCCCAGGAACGGGCCGATCGCGCCCGCGATGCCGCCGAGCCCCGACCAGGCACCGACGGCGGCCGAGCGGTCGGGCCCGTGGAACGACGCGGAGATCAACGCGAGGCTGCCGGGGGTGAGCAGCGCGCCCCCGATGCCCTGCAGCGCCCGCGCGGCGATGAGCACCTGCACGTTGGGCGCCAGCCCGCACACGAGCGACGCCAGCGCGAACCACGCCACGCCGATGATGAAGATCCGCTTGCGGCCGACGTGGTCGCCCAGCGAGCCGCCGAGCAGGATGAGCGACGCCAACGCGAGCGTGTAGGCGTTCACGGTCCACTGCAGGTCGCTGAACCCGGCGTCCAGCTCGTGCCCGATCCGCGCCAGCGCGACGTTGACCACGGTCCCGTCGATCATGACGATCCCGGAGCCGAGGACGGTCGTCAGGAGGACCCACCGTCCCGCGGTGGTGCCCATGCGCAGCTCGCCAGCCTCGGCCATGCGCGAACTGTATGCGGGCGTCTGACCCGCGTCTCCCGGTGATCGCTTCCACTGCACCGCACGGCGACGCGACGTGGCAGGTGGATCACCGGTCGTCACGTTCGGCGCTCCGCCTCGTTGCTCAGTGCAGTACCGGGAAAGGGACCTGACCGTGGGATCTCATGCTCGACCTCGCACGCGCCGCGGTGGCGCGCGAGCCGCTGTGCTGGCCGCGACGGCTGCCGCCGCGGTGGTCGCGGTGGCCGCGGTGATGCTGACGGGCATCGGCGACCACGCCGCCGCCACGGCGGTCGCCGACGCCGCGCTGCCCGCGGGTCTCCCCGCCGCCACCGCCGTGGAACCGGACGGGGCGGACACCGCTCCCGACGACACGGCCGACGTCGCGGACCCCGCGACGGTCCCGACGGTGCGCACGGTCGCGTCGAGCCGCAAGCAGGGGACGTCGCCGGTGACGGCCACGTCCGCGCCCCGCGCCACCGCGCGCCCGACCTCCGCCGCGGCCACCACCGTCGACGGCACCCCGTGCACCTCCACCGCGAAGGCGTGCGTCGACGTGGCGGACCGGGAGGCGTGGCTGATCGACAAGGGTGTGGTGACCCGCGGGCCGGTGCAGGTCATGACCGGCGACAACGACGACCCCACCCCGCTCGGCACGTTCCACGTGCAGTGGAAGGCCGAGCAGTACACGAGCAGGCAGTACCTCACGCAGATGCCGTACTCGGTCTTCTTCGCCGACGGCGGCGTCGCCTTCCACGAGGGTCCCCAGGACACCTACTCGGCGGGCTGCGTGAAGCTCATGCACGACGACGCCGTGACCTGGTTCAACTACCTGCAGGTCGGCGACGAGGTCCAGGTGCACTGAGCGGTGCCACGAAGCCCCGCCACACATTTCTACTTCGAGTAGAATGAGAACTGTGCCGACATTGGGTGAGCTCGAACGCGCCGTGATGGAAGCATTGTGGTCCGCTGACGGAGCCGTCACGGCCCGCGAGGTGCAGGACGCCCTCGCCGGGCGTGAGCTGGCCACCACTACTGTCCTCACGGTGTTGGGCCGCCTGGAGCGCAAGGGTCTGGTGACGCGCGAACGCAGCGGCCGGGCCCACCGGTACCGCTCGGTCGCGAGCCGGGCCGACCACGTCGCCGAGCTGATGCGCGACGCGCTCGACGCGACCCCCGACCGCGGCGCCGCGCTGGCCCGCTTCCTCGGTTCGATCCCCGACGACGAGCGCGCCGCGCTGCGCGACCTGCTCGACTGATCGCACCGACCGCGATGGAGCTGGTCGCGCTCGGCCTGCTCGGACTCGGTCTCGTCCTCGCCGAGCCCGCCAGCCGTCGGCTCGCGGGCGCCCGCTGGCCCGAGCGGGACCCGGTCACCGCGCTGCTGCTCTGGCAGTCGATCGGCCTCGCGGGCGGCCTGGCGCTGCTCGGCGCGGGCCTCATCTATGGCCTCGCCCCGCTGGGCTCCCCGCTGCCCGCCACGGTCACGCTCCTCGACGCGCTGGCCCGCGGTCGGCTGCCCGCGGGGATCGGCGTGCCCCAGGTCGTCGCGCTGCTGCTGACGGTGGCGTTGGTCGTGCGTCTGCTCAGCGTGCTGGCGGCCGTGGCGCTGCGGACGCTGCGGGTCCGGGCGCGCCACCGCGACCTGCTGGACCTGCTGGGCACCCCGTGGCCCGCGGTGCCGGGCGCCCGGGTGCTGGACCACCCGGTCCCGGTCGCCTACTGCCTGCCCGGCCTGCGCTCGCGGCTCGTCGTCTCGGCGGGCGTGCTGGACTGCCTCGACGTCGGGCAGGTCTGGGCGGTGCTCGCGCACGAGCGCACCCACCTGCGCGAGCGGCACGACCTGGTGGTGCTGCCGTTCGTGGCGTGGGGCGCGACGGCGCCGTTCGTGCGCGGCATGGTGTGCGCGCAGCTGGCGGTGGCCGCCCTGATCGAGATGCGGGCCGACGACGTCGCCGCGCGCCGGGCCAGCCCCGAGCAGCTCTCGGACGCACTGACCGCGATGGGCGGCTCCGCGCCCGCCGCGGCGCTGAGCTCGTTCACCTCCGCGCTGGACCGGAGGCTGGTGCGGATCACCGACCCGCCCGCGCCGCTGCCCGTCGGGGTGGGGGTGCTCGTGCGGCTCTCGGCGGTGGCGCTCGTGGCGCTCCCGGTCGTCGCAGTGCTGGTCTGAGCGCTCTTAGCCTCCTCACAGGGACGCTCTGCGATGGTGCTCACAGCAAGACAACCGGGCCACTGACCGGAGGCTCCCCATGACGGTCCCGCTCCACACCAGCTCGCGAACGGTCACGATCGGCGCTGACTTCAGCGTGTGGGACATGCCCTTCCGGCTCGTCCTCACCGACCCGTGGCAGCTGCGTGATGCCCGCGAGGTGCTGCGCCACGAGCTCGAAGCGATGGACCACACCGTCCGTCCGCGCGCCCGCGTCGTCCGGAAGCTGCGCCCGACGGCCGCCGTCCGCCCGCCGACGCCCGCGCCCGCCGCGTCCTACCCCTACGGCGTCACCACGGCTCCGGCCAACGGCGTCGTGCACCACCGGATCTGCGCGCCCACCCGCCTGGACGTCGGGCGCGGCCTGCGCAAGCCCCTGCGCCTGGATCTCGCCCCCTCGCTGTCGGCGATCGCGGCCCAGCGGTGCGCCGAGGCCGTCGCCGAGACGACCCGGTGCGGCGTGCTCGTGGCCCTCGGCGGCGAGGTCGCGACGTCGGGCCTCGCCCCGGCGGGCGGTTGGCGCATCGAGCTCCCCGCGGCGCCCGAGGCGGTGCCCACCGTCCTCGCGGTCGACGGCGGCGCGCTGTCCACGTTCGGGCTCCCGACCGACGGCCCGCTGCGCAAGCTCGTCGTCACCGCGACCGCGCGCCCGCTGCAGCCGGTGTGGCGCCACGTCGTCGTGCTGGGCCGCAGCGCTCCGGCCGCGAACGCCGCCGCCTCCGGGGCGATGGTGCGCGGCGCGGCGGCGGGCGGGTGGTTGGCCGAGCTCGGCATGGGCGCCCGGCTCGTGGGCGTCGACGGCGGGTGGCACGAGGTCGGTCGCTGGCCGGGCCGCGCGACGACGCCGCTCGTCTGGCCCGCCACGGGCGGCGTGTAGCGACCCCGGGTGGTCGGCACGCGGCGGCGGCGGTGGCGCGCCGCACCCACCGTCCGGGCGTAGCGTGGAACGCGTGCCTCACGATCTTCCCAGCACCCTGGGCGCGCTGCGCGCGTCCGGCCACGAGCTCCGTGGCGTCAAGGACGAGATCCGCCAGAACCTCATCGCCGCGCTGCGCGAGGGCCGCGACCCGTGGCCCGGCATCGTCGGCTTCAACTCCACCGTGCTGCCCCAGCTGGAGCGGGCCCTGATCGCCGGCCACGACGTCGTCCTGCTCGGCGAGCGCGGCCAGGGCAAGACCCGCCTGCTGCGCTCGATCGTCGGGCTGCTCGACGAGTGGACGCCGGTCATCGAGGGCTCCGAGCTGGGCGAGCACCCCTACGAACCGATCACACCCGCGTCCCGGCGTCGGGCCGAGGAGCTGGGCGACGACCTGCCGGTCGCCTGGCGCCACCGCGACGAGCGCTACACCGAGAAGCTCGCCACGCCCGACACGGCGGTCGCCGACCTCATCGGCGACATCGATCCGGTCAAGGTGGCCGAGGGCCGCTCGCTCGGCGATCCCGAGACGATCCACTACGGGCTGGTGCCGCGGGCCCACCGCGGGGTCGTGGCGATCAACGAGCTGCCCGACCTGGCCGAGCGCATCCAGGTGTCGCTGCTCAACGTGATGGAGGAGCGCGACATCCAGGTCCGCGGCTACACGCTGCGCCTGCCGCTGGACGTCCTGCTCGTCGCGTCCGCGAACCCCGAGGACTACACGAACCGCGGCCGGATCATCACGCCGCTGAAGGACCGGTTCGGCGCCGAGGTGCGCACGCACTACCCGCTGGAGCTGGCCGACGAGATCGCGCTGGTCGACCAGGAGGCCGAGCTGGTCGCCGACGTCCCGCGCCACCTGCTGGAGGTGGTCGCCCGCTTCACCCGGTCGCTGCGCGAGTCCAGCGCCATCGACCAGGGGTCGGGGGTGTCGGCCCGCTTCGCGGTCGCCGCGGCCGAGACCGTGGCCGCCGCGGCGCTGCGCCGGGCCGCGATCACGGGCGAGGGCCACGCGGTCGCCCGTCCCGTCGATCTGGAGTCGGTGCCCGACGTGCTGCGCGGCAAGCTGGAGTTCGCCTCCGGTGAGGAAGGCCGCGAGACCGAGCACCTGGAGCACCTGCTGCGCCGGGCCACCGCCGACACCGCGCGGGCCCGTCTGCGTGGGCTCGACCTCACCCCGCTCGCCGAGGCCGTCTCCCAGGCGCCGGTGCGCACGGGGGAGCGGGTGCCCGCCGCCGAGGTGGTGGCGGCACTGCCCACCGGCAGGCGGGTGGAGGCCGTGCTCACCGAGGTGGCCAAGCGGCTCGACGCCGCGGGCACCGAGCAGCCCGGCCCGATGGCCAGCGCCGCCGAGCTCGCCCTCGAGCTGCTGTTCCTCACGCGGCGGCTGGCCAAGGACGAGAGCGACGACGACACCGTCCGCTACGGCTGAGTCGCACGTGCGAACGGACAGAGCAGTGTTGGGTCGACGGACGGTCGTCGTGGGCGCGGCGGTGGTGGCCGCGGGCGGCGCCGTCGCCGCGTGTGGGGGAGCCACGCCCGCGACCGCCCCGCCGACCACCGGCTCCGGGCTGACGCCCCAGCCCGAGACCACCGCGGGGCCGGGCGCCCCTGTCGGCAACGGCGCGGCGGGCACGAAGCTGGGCCCCGTCGCAGCTGTCCCGGTCGGCGGTGGCGTCGTCTACCAGGACCTCGAAGTCGTCGTCACGCAGCCGACCGCGGGCAGGTTCGAAGGCCTGTCCGCGGTGTGCACGCACACCGGGTGCATCGTCGACCAGGTGGCGGCGGGCCTCATCGAATGCCCGTGCCACGGCAGCCGCTACCACCTGGACGGAACCGTCGCCCGGGGTCCGGCTCCGCGGGCCCTGACCCAGCGCCCGGTCACCGTCGTCGACGGCACCATCGTCCTCATGTAAGAGCGCCCGCTCGGCCTTTTTCGCACCCTTCCCGCAGCGGCGTAACATCTGCCGTCATCTGTTCGACTCCCAGCACGAACCCGGTGCCGACCGCCGGGAGCGGCGGCGGGTCTGGTGGGGGCGCACGCATGGCGGAGTTCGGCCAGTACCGCATCGAAGGCCTGCTCGGCCCCGGGGGTACGGGCGCCGTCCACCGCGCCTACGACACCCGTCGTGACCGCTGGGTGGCACTCAAGCTGCTGCCCACCTCGCTCTCGGACGACCCCGAGTACCAGCGCCGTTTCCACCGCGAGTCCTCCGTGGTCGCCCACCTGCGCGAGCCGCACGTCATCCCGATCCACGACTTCGGCGAGGTCGAGGGCAGGCTGTTCGTCGACATGCGGCTGGTCGAGGGTTCCGACCTCGGATCTGTGATCGCCGAGGGCGGAGCGATGGCGCCGGGCCGCGCGGTCGACCTGATCTCCCAGGCCGCCGAGGCGCTCGACGCCGCCCACGCCGAGGGCGTGGTGCACCGTGACGTCAAACCGGGCAACCTGCTGGTCACCCCCACCGACTTCGTCCACGTCGTCGATTTCGGGGTCGCGCACGCGGTCGAGCACAGCCGGTCGCGGGTGACGATGACCGGCGCCGCCCTCGGCACCCTCGACTACATGGCCCCGGAGCGCTTCGAGAGCTACCCGGCCGATCCGCGCACCGATGTCTACTCGCTGGCATGCGTGCTCTACGAGTGCCTCACTGCGCGGAAGCCGTTCACCGGCGACGACCTGCCCGCGCTCATGTACGCGCACCTCTACTCGTCCCCGCCGCGCGTCGGCGCCGTCAACCGGGCGGCCGCCGCGCTGGACGGCGTGGTCGCCAAGGGGATGGCGAAGAACCCGGCGCGAGCGGTACCCGACGACGGGCGCGCTGGCCGCGGCCGCCCGCGCGGCGCTGACGACGGCGGGCGAGCAGACCGAGCACGTCGAGTACGTCGAACACTTCGAAGAGATCACCCAACGGGTCGACGCGGGCGGCGATGAGGAGACCACCGCCGCCCGCCCGCTGGTGGCCGCGCCCGTCGCGGTAGGCGCTGGGATGGGAGTGGGTCTGATGGAACACGGTGGCGGTCGCGGTCCGGACATGCGACACGACGATCCCGGAACGGCGCCCACGGTCGGCGTCGCGCTCGAACCCGAGCGCCCCCAGCCCGTCGGGCCGCCCCCGGCGGGTCCGAACGGCCCGTTCCCGCCGTTCGGGCCGCCCGGTCCGGTGCCCGCCGCATCGCCGTCGAACTCGCGGCGCACGATGACCGTGCTGCTGGCCGTGGTCGCCCTCCTGGTGGCGGTGGCCGCGGGCGGCGCGATCTGGCTGCTCTCCCGGGGCACCGCGCCCGCTCCGGAGGCGGGCCCGCCCGCCGCGTCGCCGGGCGTGCCCACCGGCAACGGACCTGCGATCATCGAGTCGCCGGTGTCGCCCCTCGCGCGCAGCATCGATACGCCGACCGTCGGCCCGACCGTGCAGGCCAACGCCACCCCCGGCTACATGGAGATCGCGCCGAACGGCAAGTTCGCCTACATCGCCAATCGCGAGGCTGGCGTGCTGAGCGTCTTCGACACCACCCGCAACACCGTTACCGGCACCATCAAGGTGCCCGACGGCGGGCCGCAGTTCGTCGCGTTCGCGCCGGACGGCAAGACCGCCTACGTCAGCATCTTCAACAACCAGCGCACGGTGAACCTGATGGGCGTGCTCGACACGGCCACCAGCACGTTCACCAAGATGGTGCCGGTCGGCGTGCGGCCGTTCGCCCTCGACGTCACGCCCGACGGCAAGCGCGTGTACGTGCCCAACCACGACTCGGGCTCGATCACGGTGATCGACACGGCCACCGACGACGTGGTCGACACGATCAAGGTGGCGCCCAACCCGCACTGGGTGGACATCTCCACCGACGGCAAGACCCTCTACGCGGCCAACCACGAGTCGAACCTCGTCTCGGTGATCGACACGGCCACCGACAAGGTGCTGAAGACCATCCCGGTGGGGCAGAGCCCGCACAGCATCCTGAAGCACCCCACCAAGCCGCTGCTGTTCAACGTCAACTACGACAGCAGCTCCATGTCGGTGATCGACACCAACACCAACACCGTGATCAAGACCATCCCGACGGGCAGCCACCCGCAGGACATCACGCTCTCGGCCGACGGTGAGCACCTCTACATCGCCGCGGTCGACGACAACTCGATCCAGGTGTTCAGCATGAAGACGATGGCCATCGTCTCGCGGGTCCCGGTCGGCCGCAGCCCCACCAGCATCGCGGTCAGCCACGACGGCAGGCAGGGCTACGTCACCAACCTCGCCGACGGCACCGTGACCGTCCTCAACCTCGCCGGAACGGCCTGACCCGCAGCGGACGTCGTCGATCGCAGAGTCGCGGCGGGCGACGTAGCGTGGAGGGGTGAGCAGACGAGGTCGCCGTTACGCCTACGGCCCCTACACCGACGGGCCGGATCCGCTCGCCCCGCCGGTCGACATCCGGGCGGCACTGGACGAGATCGGCCGCGACGTCATGGAGGGCTCGTCGCCGCGCACGGCCCTGCAGGAGCTCCTGCGGCGGGGCATGGGTGAGCGGCGCGGGCTCGACGACCTGACGCGCGAGATCTGGCGGCAGCGCTCCAAGCTGCAGCGGGAGAACCGGCTCGACGGCACGCTGCAGGAGGTCCGCGAGCTGCTGCAGCGCGCCCTCGACGCCGAACGCGACGCGCTGGGCCGCGACGACGGCGACGACGCCCGTTTCCGCGAGATGCAGCTGGACGCGCTGCCGTCCGACACCGGCGGCGCCGTGCGCGAGCTCAACGAGTACGACTGGCGCTCCGCCGACGCGCGCGAGGCCTACGAGCAGATCCGCGACCTGCTCGGCCGTGAGCTGCTCGACCAGCGCTTCCAGGGCATGAAGCAGGCCATGGAGAACGCCACGCCGCAGGACGTCGAGCGGATCAGGGAGATGCTCGACGACCTGAACTCCCTGCTGGCCAACCACGCGGCCGGGCAGGACACCCAGCAGCAGTTCGAGCAGTTCATGCAGAACCACGGCGAGTTCTTCCCGGAAGACCCGCAGAACACCGACGAGCTGGTCGACCTGCTGGCCGCCCGCGCCGCCGCGGCCCAGCGGATGCTCAACTCGATGACCGAGGCCCAGCGCAACGAGCTGATGGAGCTGGCGCAGCAGGCGTTCGGCGATCCCCGGCTCGCGGAGGCCCTCGGCCAGCTGGACGCCCAGCTGCAGGGCCTGCGCCCGGGGGAGGACTGGGAGGGGCAGGGCCGCTTCCGGGGCGAGAACCCGATGGGCATGGGCGAGGCCACCCGGGCGATGGAGCAGCTCGGGCAGCTCGACGCGCTGGCCGAGCAGCTCGCGCAGAGCTACCCGGGCGCCCGGCTGGAGGACATCGACCTGGAGTCGTTGGGCCGCCACCTCGGTGACGAGGCCCGCGTCGACGCCCGCGCGCTCGCCGAGCTGCAGCGCGAGCTGGAGCGCCAGGGCCTGTTCGAGCGGGCCCCCGACGGCACGCTGTCGCTGTCGCCGAAGGCGCTGCGGCGGCTGGGGGAGTCGGCGCTGCGCGATATCGCCGACCGGCTCGGCGCCCGGCGCGGCGAGCGCGAGACCCACCGCTCCGGCGCCGCGGGCGACGCCACCGGCGCCACCC
The DNA here is from genome assembly GCA_963799945.1 of uncultured Actinomycetota bacterium. Taxonomy (GTDB): domain Bacteria; phylum Actinomycetota; class Actinomycetes; order Mycobacteriales; family Pseudonocardiaceae; genus Pseudonocardia. The sequence continues at coordinate 158,332 of CAWCZG010000009.1, read as the reverse complement.
GGCCCTGGGCGTTCGGCGACACCGAGGCCTGGAGCGTGCCGCGCACCCTGCTCAACGCCCAGCTGCGCCGGGCGGGCGGCGATGCGCGCCTGCTCGACGTCACCGACGTGGAGATCGTCGAGACCGAGCAGCGCACCCGCGCGGCCGTCGCGCTGTGCGTCGACACCTCGTGGTCGATGGTGCAGGACGGCCGTTGGGTGCCGATGAAGCGCACCGCCCTCGCGCTGCACCAGCTGATCTCCACCCGCTTCCGCGGCGACGACCTGAAGCTGATCACGTTCGGCCGCCACGCCCGCGACGTCGACCTGGCCGAGCTGATCGGGCTGGAGGGGGTGTGGGAGCAGGGCACCAACCTGCACCACGCGCTGACGCTGGCCGGGCAGCACCTGCGGCGCAACCCCGACGCCCAGCCGGTGGTGCTGGTCGTGACCGACGGGGAGCCCACGGCCCACCTGGAGCCCGATGGCCACGCCGTCTTCGACTACCCGACCAGCCCGGCCACCCTGCACGCCACGGTCGCCGAGCTGGACCGCCTGAGCGCCCTGCACGCCGCGTTCACGTTCTTCGTCCTCGGCGACGACCCCCGCCTGGCGGAGTTCATGGACGGCATCGCCCGCCGCTGCGGCGGCCGGGTGGTCGCGCCCACCCTGGACGGCCTCGGCGCCGAGGTGGTGGCCGACTACCTCCGCACCCGCCGCTGACGCCGTGGACGCCTGTCGGACCTGTGGTCGGGAGCGGGACGACACCGACGTCGCCGCCCTGGCCTGGGTGCACGAGGTCGGCGTGGACGGGCGCCGGTGGATCTGTCCGGGATGTGCCCGCCGCCACGTGCGGGACATAGAGGCGAAGCTCGCACCCGAATGGTGGGCTCCCGACGCGTAAGTTTGTGCCATGCAAACCTGGGCCCCGGTCGACGTCCCGCTGCTGGACGGGAGTGGACCGCCGCTGCGTCTGCACGACACCTCCACCGGGCGGATCCGCCCGACCGCGCCCGGCCCGACGGCCACCATGTACGTCTGCGGGATCACCCCCTACGACGCCACGCACCTGGGCCACGCCGCGACCTACCTGGCTTTCGACCTGGTCAACCGGGTCTGGCGGGATCTGGGGCACGACGTGCACTACGTCCAGAACGTCACCGACATCGACGACCCGCTGCTGGAGCGCGCCGCCCGCGACCACGACGACTGGGTCGTGCTCGGCATGCGGGAGACGGCGCTGTTCCGCGAGGACATGGAGGCGCTGCGGGTGCTGCCGCCGCGGCACTACATCGGCGCGGTCGAGGCGATGGGGGAGATCTCCGAGCTGGTCGGCAAGCTGCTCGCGCAGGGCGCGGCCTACCGCGTCGACGATCCGGAGTTCCCCGACGTCTACTTCGACTCCTCGGTCACCGGTCGGTTCGGCTACGAGTCCAACTACGACGAGGCCACGATGCTGGCCTACTCCCGGGAGCGCGGCGGCGACCCCGACCGGCCGGGCAAGCGCGCGCCGCTCGACCCGCTGCTGTGGCGGATGGCGCGGGAGGGCGAGCCGTCGTGGGAGTCCGACCTCGGCGCGGGCAGGCCGGGCTGGCACGTGGAGTGCGCCGCGATCGCGCTCAACCGCCTCGGCACCCAGATCGACCTCAACGGCGGCGGCTCCGACCTGATCTTCCCGCACCACGAGTGCGGCGCCGCGCACGCCGAGGCGTTCACCGGCGTGCACCCCTTCGCCCGGCACTACACGCACACCGGGATGATCGGGCTCGACGGCGAGAAGATGTCGAAGTCGCGCGGCAACCTGGTGTTCGTCTCGAAGCTGCGCGCGGAGGGCGTCGACCCCAACGCGATCCGGCTCGGGCTGCTCTCGGGCCACTACCGCACCGACCGGGCCTGGACCCCCGAGGTGCTCACCGCCGCGCAGGAGCGGCTGGCCCGGTGGCGGGAGGCCGTCGCCCTGGAGGCCGCCCCACCCGCGGCCGATCTCGTCCAACGCCTGCGCACCCACCTCGCCGACGACCTCGACACGCCCGCCGCGCTCGCCGCCGTCGACGCCTGGGCCAGGGAGGCCCTGGAGCGCCGCGGCAACGACACCGACGCGCCTGCGCTCGTCCGCTCCGCCGTCGACGCGCTCCTCGGGGTGGCCCTTTGATCACCATCGACCTGGCCCGGCGGCTGCGGGACGCCGGGCTGACCTGGAAGCCTGCGTCGGGCGACCGGTTCGTCATCGCCGACCGCGACATGGACGCCGAGGTCTTCGTGGTCAGCCAGCTGACCATCGAGCTGCGCGACACCCCGACCGGCCCGCTCTTCCAGTTCAACGGCACCACCGAGTGGGCGTTGGACAGCGTCGAGCAGGAGGCGGTCATCTGGCTCCCGCACGAGGGTCAGCTGCGCACCGCGCTCGGCTCCGCCTTCCGACGGCTCGAGCCGATGGGTGACGGCTGGGTCGTGACCGTCGAGCGGAGCGGTCGGGAGATCCGCGAGCTGGACGTGGACGCCGAACGCGCCTACGCCCGCGCGCTGCTCGCGGTGCTCGGCCCCTGATCCGGCCCGCGGGGGCCAGGGCGCTAGACGGCCGGCGACGGTTCAGTGGGCCGCGCCGCCGGTGCCGCGGCGGCGCAGGTAGCGCTCGAAGTCGGCGGCGATCGTGTCGCCGTCGGCCTCCGGGGCCTCCTCGCTCTCCTCGGCCTGCTCCTCGAGCTGCCGGACGTACTCGCGGACCTCGTCGTCGGCCTCGGCCATCTCCGAGACGGTCCGCTCCCACTCCTCGGCCTGCTCGGGCAGCGCGCCCAACGGCACCTCGACGTCCAGCACCTCTTCGACCCGGTGCAGCAGCGCCACGGCCGCCTTGGGCACCCGGGCCTGGGACACGTAGTGCGGCACCGACGCCCAGAACGAGAGCGCCGGTATCCCGGCCTCGACGCAGGCGTTCTGGAACACCCCGACGATCCCGGTGGGCCCCTGGTACGTGTTCGGCTCGACGTCGAGCTTCGCGGCCGACGCCTTGTCGTAGGAGGTGCCGCTCACAGGGGTGGGCCGGGTGTGCGGCGTGTCGGTGAGCAACGCGCCCAACGTGATGACCTTCGTCACGCCCAGGCGCTTCGCGTAGCCGAGCAGCTCGCCGCAGAAGCTGCGCCACCGCAGGTTCGGCTCGATGCCGTTGACCAGCACGACGTGCCGCTCGGTGCCCGGCAGCTGCGCCCATGACAGCCTGGTGGTCTGCCACTCGATGCGCCGGGTGACGCCTTCGGTCAGCCGCACGTGCGGGCGCGTGACCTGGAAGTCGTAGTACTCCTCGGGGTCGATGGAGGCCAGCGGCTCGGCGTCCCACATGAGCTCGAGGTGCTCCAACGCGGCGCTCGCGGCCTCCCCGGCGTCGTTCCACCCCTCGAACGACGCGATCATCACCGGCTCGACGAGGCGGGGGAGTTCGGTCTCCGCTCCGGGCTCCGGGTCGCGTTCGGTCATCGCACCAGACTACGGGGCGCCGCCCGGAGTGTGACGGATCGCCACCCCGCAGCGACTACCGTGGGGAAGGAATCCGTCGCGTAGGAGGACACCGTGCAGCCGCACACCGTCAAGGGCACAGCCGCATCCCCGGGCACGACCAGCACGTTCCTGGAAACCCTCGCCGAACGGATCGTCGTCGCCGACGGTGCCATGGGCACGATGCTGCAGTCGGCCGATCTGGTGCTCGATGATTTCGCGGGCCTCGAGGGCTGCAACGAGATCCTCAACGACACCCGTCCTGACGTGGTGCGCGACATCCACCGCGGCTACTTCGCGGCGGGCGCCGACGCCGTCGAGACCAACACCTTCGGGGCCAACCTGCCCAACCTCGCCGAGTACGGCATCCCGGAGCGGATCCGCGAGCTTGCCGAGAAGGGCACGGTCCTGGCGCGCGAGGTCGCCGACGAGATGTCGACGGCGGACCGGCCGCGGTTCGTGCTCGGCTCGGTCGGCCCCGGCACGAAGCTGCCGACGCTGGGCCACGAGTCGTTCGCCCGCCTCCGCGACGCCTACGCCGAGTGCGGGCGCGGTCTCGTCGCGGGCGGGGCCGACGCGATCGTCGTCGAGACCTGCCAGGACCTCCTCCAGGCCAAGGCGGCCGTGCTGGGCGTGCGCCAGGCGATGGTCGACGAGGGCCGCCACCTGCCGATCGTCGCGCAGGTGGCCGTCGAGACCACCGGCACCATGCTGCTCGGCTCGGAGATCGGCGCCGCGCTCACCGCCCTGGAGGCGCTGGGCATCGACCTCATCGGGCTGAACTGCTCCACCGGGCCCGCCGAGATGAGCGAGCACCTGCGCACCCTGTCCAAGCACGCGCGGATCCCGCTGTCGGTGATGCCCAACGCGGGTCTGCCCGAGCTCGGCCCGGACGGGGCGGTCTACCCGCTCTCGCCCGACGAGCTGGCCGCGGCGCTCACCGCGTTCGTCAAGGACTACGGCGTCGCGCTCGTCGGCGGGTGCTGCGGCACCACCCCGACGCACGTCGCGACCCTGGTCGAGGCGATGCGCGACCTGCAGCGGCCCGCGCGCCACCCGCGCCCCGAGGCGGGCGTCAGCTCGCTCTACGCCCCGGTGCCGTTCCGCCAGGACACCTCGGTGCTCATGATCGGCGAGCGGACGAACGCGAACGGGTCGAAGAAGTTCCGCGACGCGATGCTCGCCGAAGACTGGGAGGCCTGCGTCGGGATCGCGCGCGAGCAGACCCGCGAGGGCGCGCACCTGATCGACCTGTGCGTCGACTACGTGGGCCGCGACGGCGTCGCCGACATGGCCGAGCTGGCCGGGCGCCTGGCCACGGCGTCGACGCTGCCGGTGATGCTCGACTCCACCGAGCCCGAGGTGCTGCGCGCGGGCCTGGAGCGCCTGGGCGGCCGCTCGATCATCAACTCGGTGAACTTCGAGGACGGCGACGGGCCCGGCTCGCGCTACCAGCGGGCGATGGAGCTGGTGGACGAGCACGGCGCGGCCGTCGTCGCGCTGTGCATCGACGAGGAGGGCCAGGCCCGCACCGCGGAGTGGAAGGTCCGGGTGGCCGACCGGCTGATCCAGGACCTCACCACCAACCACCGGCTGCGGGTGGCCGACATCGTCGTCGACACGCTGACGTTCCCGATCACGACCGGGCAGGAGGAGGTGCGCCGCGACGCGCTCGAGACGATCGAGGCGATCCGCGAGCTCAAGCGCCGCCACCCCGACGTGCAGACCACGCTGGGCGTCTCCAACGTGTCGTTCGGGCTCAACCCGGCCGCCCGGCAGGTGCTCAACTCGGTGTTCCTGCACGAGTGCGTGAACGCGGGCCTGGACACCGCGATCGTGTCCGCGGCCAAGATCCTGCCGATGGCCAAGATCCCGGACGAGCAGCGCTCGGTCGCCCTCGACCTGGTCTACGACCGCCGCCGCGAGGGCTACGACCCGCTCAACCGGTTCATGGAGCTCTTCGAGGGCGTCTCGACGTCGTCGGCGAAGGCCGGGCGCGCCGAGGAGCTGGCCGCGCTGCCGCTGTTCGAGCGGCTGGAGCGGCGGATCGTCGACGGGGAGCGGCATCGGGCTGGAGGCCGACCTCGACGAGGCGCTGAACTCCCGGCCCGCCCTGGAGATCATCAACGACACGCTGCTGGCGGGGATGAAGACCGTCGGCGAGCTGTTCGGCTCCGGCCAGATGCAGCTGCCGTTCGTGCTCGCCTCGGCCGAGGTCATGAAGACGGCCGTGGCGTTCCTCGAGCCGCACATGGAGCGGGCCGACGGGGAGGGCAAGGGCACCATCGTGCTCGCCACGGTCAAGGGCGACGTCCACGACATCGGCAAGAACCTCGTGGACATCATCCTGACCAACAACGGCTACACCGTGGTCAACCTGGGCATCAAGCAGCCGATCTCGACGATCCTGTCCGCCGCCACCGAGCACCGCGCCGACGCGATCGGCATGTCGGGGCTCCTGGTGAAGTCGACGGTGATCATGAAGGAGAACCTGCAGGAGATGAACGCGCGCGGGGTGGCGCAGCTGCCCGTGCTGCTCGGTGGGGCCGCCCTCACCCGCTCCTACGTCGAGAACGACCTCTCGGAGGTCTACGAGGGCCGCGTCTCCTACGCCCGCGACGCCTTCGAGGGCCTGCGGCTGATGGACGCCACCATGGCCCGCCGTCGGGGGACGGCGCCCGAGGACGACGCGGCGGAGGAGGCGGCGCAGGGCCGAGCGCAAGGCCCGCCACCAGCGCAACGTGCGCGTCGGAGCGCGGCGCAAGGCCGCCGAGGCTGAGGCCGCGGGCCCGCTGCCCACGCGGTCGGACGTCCAGAGCGACAACCCGATCCCGGCCCCGCCGTTCTGGGGCACTCGCGTGGTGAAGGGCGTCGCGGCGGGCGACTACGCGGGGATGGTCGACGAACGCGCCCTCTTCCTGGGCCAGTGGGGCCTGCGCGGGGCCAGGGGCGGCTCCGGTCCGTCGTACGAGGAGCTGGTGGAGACCGAGGGCCGTCCGCGGCTGCGCTACTGGCTCGACCGCCTGGCCACCGAGGGCGTGCTCGCCCACGCCGCCGTCGTCTACGGCTACTTCCCGGCCGTGGCCGAGGGCGACGACCTGGTGATCCTGGAGGAGCCCAAGGCCGACGGGCCCGAGCGGTACCGGCTGAACTTCCCGCGCCAGCGCCGCGACCGGCACCTGTGCCTCGCCGACTTCTGGCGACCCCGCGAGCTGGCGGTGGAGCACGGCGAGGTGGACGTGCTGCCGCTGCACCTGGTCACCATGGGCAGCCCGATCGCCGAGTACGCAAACGAGCTGTTCTCCAAGGACGCCTACCGCGACTACCTGGAGGTGCACGGACTGGGTGTGCAGCTCACCGAGGCGCTCGCCGAGTACTGGCACCGGCGGATCCGGGAGGAGCTGGTGTTCCCCGCGGGCGGCAGCGTGTCGGCGGAGGACCCGGCCGACGTGCGGGAGTTCTTCGACCTGGGCTACCGCGGCGCGCGCTACTCGCTGGGCTACGGCGCCTGCCCGAACCTCGACGACCGCGTGAAGATCGTCGACCTGCTGCAGCCGGGCCGCATCGGTGTCACGCTGTCGGAGGAGCTGCAGCTGCACCCGGAGCAGTCCACCGACGCGATGGTGGCCCACCACCCGGAGGCGAAGTACTTCAATGCGGGCTGAGCGAACATGAGCGGTCCCGCCGCTGTCCTGTGGGACATGGACGGCACGCTCGTCGATTCCGAGAAGCTGTGGACGGTGTCGTTGGCCGACACCGCCCACTGGCTCGGCGGCGAGCTGTCCCAGAGCGCGCGCGACGACATGGTCGGCTCCAACATGGCCCGCACGCTCACGTTGATGTTCGACGACCTCGGCATGACGCCGCACGGCGCGCAGCGGGAGCAGACCGAGCGGTACCTCTCGGACCGGACGGCCGAGCTGTTCGCGGGCGGGTTGCCCTGGCGCCCGGGCGCGCAGGAGGCGCTGCGGCTGGTCGAGGCGGCGGGCTGGCCGATGGCCCTGGTGACCAACACCGGCCGCGCGCTCACCGAATCGGCGCTCGACAGCATCGGGCGCGAGTACTTCGCCGCGACGGTGTGCGCCGACGAGGTGCCCCGCGGCAAGCCGGACCCGGACCCGTACCTGCGCGCGGCCGAGCTGCTGGGGTTGGCGGCGGGGGAGTGCCTCGCGATCGAGGACTCGCCCAACGGGGCGCTGGCGGCGCAGCGGGCGGGCGCTCCCGTGCTCGTCGTGCCGTGCGACGTGCCGGTGCCGTCCGGGCCGGGTCGGGTGCTGCGGGCGTCGCTCACCGGACTCACCCTCGACGACCTGCGGTCCGACTACGCCGAGGCACGGGAGGGTCGCGCGGCGTGAGACCGTTGGTCGTGTGCTCCGATCCGTTCGGCTCGCTGCCCGCGGGCCCGCCCTTGTCCGGTGGCCCTCTGGGCGCACTATGGCCACCGGGTGCAGCACATCGCTGGACGCGCACGGCTGGGTCGGACACGACCCATCAGACTGAGACCGTGAGGGGTGACAAGTCGTGAAGACCTTCGATGAGCTGTTCGCCGAGCTGAGCGAGAAGGCCACCACGCGCCCCGCGGGCTCGGCGACGGTCGCCGCGCTCGACGCGGGCATCCACGCTCAGGGCAAGAAGGTTCTGGAAGAAGCGGGCGAGGTGTGGCTCGCGGCCGAGCACGAGGCCGACGACGCGCTCGCCGAGGAGATCTCGCAGCTGCTGTACCGGCTGCAGGTCCTGATGCTGGGCCGCGGCCTGGGCCTCGAAGACGTGTACAAGTTCCTGTAGATCATCATTGCGGCGGTAACGTCGGAACCGTCCGCAGTACGGAAGAGGAGGGCGCATGCTTCGGATCGCCTTGCCCAACAAGGGCACCCTGGCCGAGCCTGCCGCCACGATGATGCGGGAGGCGGGCTACCGCCAGCGCAGCGACAGCCGCGACCTCTCGATGCTCGACGAAGAGAACGACATCGAGTTCTTCTACCTGCGGCCCAAGGACATCGCCACCTACGTCGGATCCGGTGACCTGCACCTCGGCATCACCGGCGCCGACCTGATGGACGAGTCGGGCAGCCAGGTCAAGAAGGTCATCGAGCTCGGCTTCGGGAACTCCAAGTTCCGCTTCGCGGCGCCGGACAAGGGCATCGACGGGCGCGAGTGGAAGCTGGAGGACCTGGAGGGCAAGAAGATCGCCACCTCCTACCCCCGCCTGGTGCGCGCCCACCTGGCCCGCAGCCGGGTCCGCGCCGACATCATCAAGCTCGACGGCGCCGTGGAGATCTCCGTCCAGCTCGGGCTGGCCGATGCGATCGCCGACGTCGTGTCCTCCGGTCGCACGCTGCGCCAGCACAACCTCGCCGCCTTCGGCGACGCCATCGCCGAGTCGCAGGCCACCCTGATCGAGCGCGAACCGCGCCCCGACCGGGAGGAGACGGTCGAGACGAAGGCCGAGAAGGTGGTCTTCACCGAGCGGATCCGCGGCGTGGTCTACGCCCGCCAGTTCCTCATGGTCGACTACGACTGCCCGAACGCCGCGCTCGACGCCGCCAAGCGGATCGCGCCCGGCATGCAGGCGCCCACTGTGTCGGCGCTGCAGGAGGAGGGTTGGTGGGGCGTGCGGACCATGGTGCTCAAGCGCGACGCCAACCGGATCATGGACGACCTGGCCACCCTGGGCGCACGGGCCATCCTGACCTCGGAGATCCGGTCCTGTCGCGCGGTCGACGGCCGTTCGATGATCAGCTAGCAGGCAGCTGGGTGGGCCTGCGGCGCACGGTGAGGCACTGCGCGCACCGGCCGACCTGGCCCTGGCTCGTCGAACAGCAGGCCCGCCACCGTGCCCATGCCCGACGGGCCGAGCGTGGTCCGCGCGTCGACCGCCATCCACTCACCCGACGGCGGCCGGTGCAGGTGGACCGTGAGCTCGGTGTTGACGAAGAGCCACTCGCGGATGTCCAGCGGCGCGGCCGCGCCGTTGCCCGAATCGGCCACCAGCAGCAGGCGCTGCAACGGTGTCGGCTCCTCGCCTTCCACCAGCGGCACCCGCTGACGGGTCCACACCGCGCCGGGGCCCGGGTCGCCCAGCCAGCCGTGCACCCACCGCCACTCCAGGGCGTCGATGAAGCCGGGCAGCCACCCCGGCGGGCGTTCAGTGCGCGGCGCGCGCGGTGTCCGGGCCGGGCAGCGGGGGGCGTCGTCGGCCGGTCGCGACGCCCGCGGTGTCGCCGGTGGCGAGCCGCCAGGCCCGCGCCCGCATCACCGCGCGGCCACCCGCGGTCAGCTCGGCGACCAGCAGGGTGATCGAGCGCCCCGGCCGCTCGACGGCCGCGCGCACGGACACCTCGCCCGCGGGCACGGGGCCGAGCACGTCGACGGTGATCCGGCCGATCTGGGTGCCGGGCTGCGGCGCGCACCGCTCCAGCGCCCGTGCGAGCAGCGCCGACGGCGGGCCCGCGTGCTGGGCGTCGGCGAACCACGGGCCGGTGGTGGCGAACGTGGCGTGGAAGCGCTCGCCATCGGGCCCGTCGAGGGGGAGGTAGAACGGCTCGGACACGCCCTGATCATGCCCCGCCAAGGGGCAGAGCCGATCATCGGACCAGGTGATCGGGCGCTCACCCGGCCCGGTCGGCCGGGGTCTCCTCGACCGGATCGCCCGGCCAGCCCGGGTAGGCGGGCGGGGTGCCGCCCCAGGCCGGGCACACCGCCCGGTGTCCGCACCACTCGCAGAACCGGCTGGGGTTGGGCCGGAAGTCGCCGGTGGCTCCCGAGGCGAGGATGGCCGCCCAGATCGCGTCGAGGGTGCGCTCGAAGCGCCGCAGCTCCAGTCTCCTCGGGCTCGTAGGTGAGCGACTCGCCGTCGGTGAGGTAGAGCAGCCGCAGCTGGTGCGGGCACCGCGCCGCGCAGGTAGCAGCAGCATCAGCGCGTAGAACTTCATCTGGAACAGCGCCCTGGTCTCGGCGACCGGCCGGGGTGCGGCGCCGGTCTTGTAGTCGACCACCCGCACCTGGCCCGCGGGCGCGACGTCGAGCCGGTCGACGTAGCCGCGCAGCAGCAGCCCGGACGGGCAGCTCGGTCTCCACGAGCAGCTCGCGCGCATCGGGCTCGAGCCTGCGCGGATCCTCCAGCCGGAAGTACGTGTCGATCAGCGGCCCCGCCGAGGCCAGCCACTCGGCGAGCTCGGGGTCATCCGGGCCCGCGAAGAGCCCCTCGACCAGCTCCGGCATCTCCGCGCACAGCCGCGCCCACTCGGGCGCGACCAGCGCGTGCGCCGCCTCGGGCCGCCGCGCCTGCGGCGGGCAGGTCGTAGAGGCGCTCCAGCACGGCGTGCACGAGCGTGCCCCGGATCTGGGCGCGCGTGGGCAGCTCGGGCAGCCGGTCGATCGCCCGGAAGCGGTAGAGCAGCGGGCACTGCTTGAAATCGCCCGCCCGCGACGGCGACAGCGCAGGCCGCCGGCGCGCCGCTGGCGCCTCCGGCTCGGTGGTGCTGTCGGTCATGCCGCGAGGGTAGGCGAGCCCACCGACAGTCCCGCCGTCGGCGGACCCGTGGCGCAGCGACCGCGCACTTCATCGAATCAGCCCCGAGGAGGCGGCGAGCCGCTACCCTCCGCCATGGCCGCATCCGACGTCGCGAGGCTCGAGAACCGGGTCGACGTGCTGACCACCCATGCCGACGCCCACGACGAGTCGCAGCGCGCGATCAGCGACACCCTGGTCGACCTGATGGACCGCTTCGACGTCCTGAGTGGGAACGTCGACACGCTCAGCGGAACCGTTGGTGAGCTCCAGCGAACCGTCGATCAGCACACGACAACCCTTGACCGGCACTCGGCGATCCTTGACCAGCACACCGGCATGCTCGTCGAGATCCTGCGGCTGGTCGGCGGATCGGCACCGACTCCCTGAGCGGTCGACGCGGCCCCGGTACCGTTCCCGATCGTGTCCGACGTCGAGACCCGCCGCCCCGACGGGCCGTTCCGCGCGGGCGACCGCGTCCAGCTCACCGACCCCAAGGGCCGCCACTACACCGTGACCCTCGAGGCCGGGGCCGAGTACCACACCCACCGAGGGGGGCTGCGGCACGACGACCTGATCGGCGAGCCCGAGGGCAGCCTCGTCGTCTCGCCGACCGGCACGCCCTACCTCGCGCTGCGCCCCCGGCTCGCCGACTACGTGCTCTCGATGCCCCGCGGCGCCCAGGTGATCTACCCCAAGGACGCCGCGCAGATCCTCATGTGGGGCGACATCTTCCCGGGCGCCCGCGTGCTGGAGGCCGGGGCCGGGTCGGGCGCGCTGAGCTGCTCGCTGCTGCGCGCCGTCGGGCCCGAGGGGCACGTCCTGTCCTACGAGGTGCGCGACGACCACGCCGAGCACGCCCTGCGCAACGTCGAGCGCTTCTACGGCGAGCTGCCACCCCATTGGACCTTGCGCGTGGCCGACCTCAGCACCCACGACGGCGTCGCCGAGCCCGTCGACCGCGTGGTGCTGGACATGCTCGCCCCGTGGGAGCAGCTCGACACCGTGGCCAAGTCCCTGGTGCCCGGCGGCGTCCTCGTCGGCTACGTGGCCACCACCACGCAGCTCTCGCGGCTGGTCGAGGACCTGCGCGAGCAGCAGTGCTGGACCGAGCCCCAGGCGTGGGAGTGCCTGATGCGGCCCGTGGCACGTCGTGGGGCTCGCCGTACGCCCTGACCACCGGATGCAGGGGCACACGGCGTTCCTGTGCACCGCGCGCAGGCTGGCCGACGGCGTCATGCCACCCCGCCCGCAGCGCCGTCCCACGAGCAGGTGACCCCACCCGGTGATCCCCGGGCGGTGAGCTTCCAGCGGGAGCGTCCGCCGATGGGTACCGTCGGTGACGCCCTGGCGGAACTCGTTGGCCCCGGAACGGACGAACGTGAAACCGTCAAGGTGCCGTCCGGATGAGGGATGCTTGCGCAGCGAGCATTGCCACTGAGGGGTGGATCACCGGTTCGCCGCACGGTAACCGCGCGTACGGGCGGGTACCGTATGGAAACGGAACACGGAGGGAGGATGCCGTGAACCCCTACGATGGTCCCGGCAGAAATGGTGGCGGGGATGGTGGCGGGCTCGACCCGTCAGAAGCCGCCGCGCAGATCCGCTTCCTCGAAGAAGAGGTCGCGCTACTTCGCCGCAAGCTCACCGAGTCGCCGCGCCACGCCCGTGTGCTGGAGCAGCGGCTCGCCGAGTCCGCCAGCCGCCTCGCGCAGCTCTCGGCACGCAACGAGAAGCTCACCGAGACGCTCAAGGAGGCGCGCGGCCAGCTCATCGCGCTCCGGGAGGAGGTCGACCGCCTCGCCCAGCCGCCCAGCGGCTACGGCGTGTTCCTGGCCCGGTTCCCCGACGAGACGGTCGACGTGTTCACCTCGGGCCGCCGCATGCGCGTCGCGGTGTCGCCCGCGGTCGACACGGCTGAGCTGCGCAGCGGCCAGACCGTGCGGCTGAACGAAGCGCTCACGGTCGTCGAAGGCGGCGACTTCGAGCGCATCGGCGAGGTCTGCTCGCTGCGCGAGGTGCTGGCCGAGCCCACCGGGGAGATCGCCGGTCGCGCGCTGGTCGTCGGGCACGCCGACGAGGAGCGCGTCGTCTGGCTCGCCGCTCCGCTGTTCGACACCGACAACCCCGACCTGGTGCCGTTGAAGCCGGGCGACTCCCTGCTCGTCGACACCAAAGCGGGCTACGCCTACGAGCGGGTGCCCAAGGCGGAGGTCGAGGACCTCGTGCTGGAGGAGGTGCCCGACGTCGACTACTCCGACATCGGCGGCCTGTTCCGGCAGATCGAGCAGATCCGCGACGCCGTCGAGCTGCCGTTCCTGCACGCCGAGCTGTTCAAGGAGTACGAGCTGCGCCCGCCGAAGGGCGTGCTGCTCTACGGGCCTCCCGGCTGCGGCAAGACGCTCATCGCCAAGGCGGTGGCCAACTCGCTGGCCAAGAAGGTAGCCGCCGTTCGCGGCGACGACCCCAACGAGGGCCGCGCGTTCTTCCTCAACATCAAGGGCCCGGAGCTGCTCAACAAGTTCGTCGGCGAGACCGAGCGGCACATCCGGCTGATCTTCCAGCGGGCCAGGGAGAAGGCGTCGCGCGGGCACCCCGGTGATCGTGTTCTTCGACGAGATGGATTCGATCTTCCGCACCCGCGGGTCGGGCGTGTCCTCCGACGTCGAGACCACGATCGTGCCGCAGCTGCTGGCGGAGATCGACGGTGTCGAGGGCCTGGAGAACGTCATCGTCATCGGCGCCTCCAACCGCGAGGACATGATCGACCCGGCGATCCTGCGACCCGGCAGGCTCGACGTCAAGATCAAGATCGAGCGACCGGACGCCGAGGCGGCTCAGGACATCTTCTCCAAGTACCTCACCAACACGCTGCCGATCCACGAGGACGACATCGCGGAGTTCGGGGGCAACCGCAAGGCGTGCATCGACGCCATGATCCAGCGGATCGTCGAGCGGATGTACGACGAGACGGAGGAGAACCGGTTCCTGGAGGTCACCTACGCCAACGGCGACAAGGAGACGCTCTACTTCAAGGACTTCAACTCCGGCGCGATGATCCAGAACATCGTCGACCGCTCGAAGAAGGCCGCGATCAAGTCGGTGCTCGAGACCGGCCAGCCCGGTCTGCGCGTGCAGCACCTGCTCGACGCGATCGTCGACGAGTTCGCCGAGAACGAGGACCTGCCCAACACCACCAACCCGGACGACTGGGCGCGGATCTCCGGCAAGAAGGGCGAGCGGATCGTCTACATCCGCACGCTCGTCACCGGGAAGAACGCCGAGTCCGGCCGGGCGATCGACACGGCCAGCAACACCGGCCAGTACCTCTAGCCCACCGTCCCGCGGGCCCGGATCGCCTTGGCGACCGGGCCCGCGGGTCTGTCCGATTCGTTCACGACGGCCGCCGTCGGGGCCCCTAGCCTGATCGTCATGAGCATTCAGGCACGGTTGGACGTCGTCGGGATCATCGTGGCGCGACATGGCCAAGGCGCTGGCCTTCTACCGCGCGGTCGGGCTGTCCATCCCCGCGTCCGCGGACACCGAACCGCACGTCGAGGTGCAGGTGCCGGGCGGGCTGCGGCTCACCTTCGACACGGAGGAGGTGATCCGCTCCTTCTACCCGGAGTGGACGGCGGTGCGCGGCGGCCGCACGAACCTGGCGTTCGCGCTGCCCGACGGGGCCGGGGTCGACGCGTTGCACGCCGAGCTGGTCGCGGCCGGGCACGAGAGCGCCCTGGCGCCGTTCGACGCGTTCTGGGGCCAGCGCTACGCCGTGGTCCACGATCCCGACGGCAACGGCGTGGACCTGTTCGCCCCGCTCGCCAGCTGACCGGGCGACACCCCCGCCAGCGCCCTGACCTCCCGGGACAGGTGCGGCTGGTCGGCGTAGCCGGTGCGGGCGGCGACCTCGGCCGGGCTCACCCCGGCCCGCAGCATGGCCGCGGCGCGGCGGAACCGCAGCACCCGGCGCAGGACGGCCGGGCCGTAGCCGAACGCGGACAGGCAGCGGCGGTGCACCGAGCGGGTGGTGCAGCCCAGCATGTCGGCCAGCGTCGCGACCGACTCGCCCGCGGTGGGGGCGTCGTCGGGGGCCAGGGCGCTGCGCAGCGCGGCGACCGACGGGTCCGGGGGAGCGCCAGGCAGCCGCATGGTCAACGCGGCGAGCACCGGCAACGCCGCCTCGCCCGCCTCCATGCGGGCGACGGCGGCGCGGGCGGGCGCGGGCAGGAGGTCGACGAGCGGGACGCTGCGGTTGTGCAGCTCCGCCGCGGGCACGGCGAGCAGCGACGGCAGGGCGCCGGGCACGAAGCGCAGCCCCGCCGCCGTCAGACCCCGTTGCCGCGGCGCGGTGCGGGTGACGGTGTCGGGGCCCGCCACGAGCAGCTCTGAGCCGGTCCACAGCAGGTCCATGCAGCCGTCGGGCAGCACCGCCTGGACACCGTCGGCCTCGGCGGCGTCGACCCATCCGCATTCCACCAGCCCGCTGAGCGGCTGGGGAGCGCGCAGCTCCCGGTAGGCCACGTCCCGAGGATAGGTCAGAACAGCGAACAGCCCCTGGCATCGGGGTGCCGGGGGCTGTTCGCTGTGTTCGGGCGCGACGGGCGCGTACCGCCCGTGCGGGGGATCAGGCCTTGCGGAGCACGGCCTGGATCTCGAGGGTGATCGTCACCTTGTCGCCGACGACCACGCCGCCGCCGTCGAGCGGCATCGAGATGTCGACGCCGAAGTCGTTGCGGTTGATCGTGGTGGCTGGCCGAGAAGCCCGCGCGCGTGCCACCGTAGGCGTCCGGGCCGAAGCCGTGACCTCGAGCGACATCGAGACGGGGCGGGTCACGCCCTTGATCGTCAGCTCGCCGTCGAGGAACAGGTCGCCGTCGTCGACGCGCACGGCCGAGGAGGTGAAGGTCCAGGTCGGGTGGGTGGCGACGTCGAAGAAGTCAGCGGAGCGGATGTGGTTGTCGCGCTGCTCGTTGTTCGTGTCGATCGAGGTGGCGTCGATGGTCGCGGTGACCGTCGAGCCGGTGATGTCCTGGCCGGTGGTGATCTCGCCGCTGAAGATGCCGAAGCGGCCGCGTACCTTGCTCACCATCATGTGCCGGACGCTGAAGGAGACGTCGGAGTGCACCGGGTCGATGTCCCACGTTCCTGCGATGTAGCTGGGGATCTGGATCGCCGCGGTCATGAAGAACCTCCTGCTTTAGTTGAACTCTCAGGTGTTGAGAGTGACACTAGATGAAACGAGTTGAGAGCTCAACTATTTCGTGGGGAGGGTGACGTGGATGACACCCGCTGGCTCGACGGCGAGGAGCAGCGGACCTGGCGCAGCTTCCTGACCGCGCAACCGCTTGTTCTTCGACCGCATCGAACGGCAGCTGCAGGCCGAGTCCGGGCTGCCGCACGCCTACTTCGAGATCCTCGTGCGGCTCTCCGAGGCGCCCGGACCGGACCCTGCGGATGAGCGAGCTCGCCGCGACCTCGCTCTCGTCGCGCAGCAGGCTCAGCCACGCGGTCGCGCGCATGGAGGAGGCGGGCTGGGTGCGCCGCCGGGCCTGCCCGACCGACAAGCGCGGGCAGTTCGCCGAGCTGACCGACGCGGGCTTCGAACGCCTCGACACCGCCGCCCGCGGGCACGTCGAGGAGGTGCGCACGCTGCTGTTCGACGTCCTGACTGCCGAGCAGCAGCGGGCCCTGCGCGAGATCAGCGATGCGATCACAGCGCCGCTGGCCGAAGAAGGGCCCTGAGGCGCGGGTCAGCCCCGCGCTGCGAGCCAGCGCTCGATGCCCATCCGGCCGTCCGGGGCGAACGGCCAGCGCACCGGGTCGGCGAGCCTGCTGACCAGCTCGTCCACGCCCACCCAGCCCACCCACGCCACCTCGCTGGGCTGCGGTCGCAGCGGCCCGTCCCAGCGCGTCTCGAAGGTGAACGGTGGTAGCGCACCTGCCCGTCGTCGAAGACCGCGGCGGGCAGCGGTGCCAGCGCGACCCCGGTGATGCCCAGCTCCTCCGCCAGCTCGCGGACCGCGGCGTCGGCGGGGTCCTCGCCCGGCCCGACCACGCCACCCGCCCAGCAGTCCCAGGTGTCCGGGAAGATCAGCTTCTCCGGCGGTGCGCCGGTGCAGGACGATGCGCTCGCCGTCGCCGCTGCGCACGAGCACCCCGGTGGCGGCGTGCCACAGCCCGTCGGCGTAGACGACCCGCGCGCGGCGCGGCGCCCGTGACCCGCCCGCGGCGTCGTACACGGCAACCTGCTCGTCCTCGGCGCGCACGACCGCCATTCTCGCCGGTGCCCGCCGGGCTAGGCTCGGGGTATGACCGCGCGCCGCATCATGGGCACCGAGGTGGAGTACGGCATCTCCGTGCCGGGTGACCCCACCGCCAACCCGGTGATCACCTCGACCCAGGTGGTGCTCGCCTACGCGGCCGCCGCCGACATCCCCCGCTCCCGGCGGGCGCGCTGGGACTACGAGGTCGAGTCGCCACTGCGCGACGCCCGGGGCTTCGACCTTCGGCGCCCACCCTGCACAACCCCGTCGACTCCGAGCTCGACGACCTGGGCGCGGCCAACGTCATCCTCACCAACGGCGCCCGCCTGTACGTCGACCACGCCCACCCCGAGTTCTCCACGCCCGAGGTCACCACCCCGCGCGACATCGTCACCTGGGACAAGGCGGGGGAGCGGGTGATGGAGGAGGCCGCGATGCGCGCGGCCACCGTGCCCGGCGCGCCGCGGATCCAGCTCTACAAGAACAACGTCGACGGCAAGGGCGCGAGCTACGGCTCCCACGAGAACTACCTGATGGCCCGCCAGACGACGTTCCCGTCGATCGTGGCGGGGCTCACCCCGTTCTTCGTCACCCGCCAGGTCGTGTGCGGCGCGGGCCGGGTCGGCCGCGGGGCGTCCGGCGACGAGGCCGGCTACCAGCTCTCCCAGCGCGCCGACTACATCGAGGTCGAGGTCGGCCTGGAGACCACGCTCAAGCGCGGCATCATCAACACCCGCGACGAGCCGCACGCCGACGCGGACAAGTACCGCCGCCTGCACGTCATCATCGGCGACGCCAACATGAGCGAGTACTCCACGCTGCTCAAGGTCGGCACGGCGGCGCTGGTGCTCGACATGATCGAGGCGGGCGTCCGCTTCGACGAGCTGCGCCTGTCCGAGCCGGTGCGCTCCGTGCACCGCATCAGCCACGACCCGAGCCTGAAGCTGCTGGTCGACACGGCCGACGGCCGCAAGCTCACGGCGCTGGACGTCCAGCGCGCCTACTTCGAGAAGGCGTGCAAGCACGTCGAGAACACCCTCGGCGCCGACGTCGACGACGCCACGGCCGAGGTGCTCGCGCTCTGGGGCGAGGTGCTCGACGACCTCGCCCGCGACCCGCTCTCCACCGCCGACCGCCTCGACTGGACGGCGAAGCTGCGCCTGCTGGAGGGCTACCGCGAGCGCGACGGGCTGGCCTGGGACGCCCCGCGGCTGCACCTGGTCGACCTGCAGTACACCGACGTGCGGATGGCGAAGGGCCTCTACAACCGGCTGGCCACCCGCGGCTCGATCAAGCGGCTGGTCACCGAAGACCAGGTCACCGCGGCGATGTCCACCCCGCCCGAGGACACGCGGGCCTACTTCCGCGGCCGCTGCCTCGAGCGCTACCCCTCCGAGGTCGCCGCGGCCTCGTGGGATTCGGTGATCTTCGACCTGGGTCGGGAGTCGCTGGTGCGGATCCCGACGCTGGAGCCGCTGCGCGGCACGCGCCGCCACGTCGGCGAGCTGATCGACAACTCCCGCACGGCCGAGGAGCTGGTGGAGGCCCTCACCCGTGGGTGAGCTGACGATGGAGATCGTCCCGGTCTGATCCGGCCCGTTCTGTCGGTCGGCTGAGCTAGGGTTGAGCTGCACGACAACGACAGGAGGCGTCATGTCGCAGGAGCAGACCAAGCGTCAGGGCGGCGGGGGCGGCGACGACGACGAGTCGGGCGACGCCGCGGCGGCGGGCCAAGAGCGCCGCGAGAAGCTCGGGGAGGATGTCGACACGATCCTCGACGAGATCGACGACGTCCTGGAGGAGAACGCGGAGGACTTCGTCCGCGCCTACGTCCAGAAGGGCGGCGAGTAACCTCCCGCCCGCCGGTCCGTCCGGCACCACGCTTCACCCGCGAGTCCCCGGCGCGGGCCCCTGCACGGAGAGAGGCACGCACCTGACCATGGAGTTCCGGCCGCCGCTTCCCGCACCCGGATTGGGCGCCTACCTCGCGCCCGGCCCATCGTCGTTCACCGATTTCGTCACCGCCAACGCGCCGCACCTGCTGCCCGGACGGCTCCCGGAGGAGCCCGCCGCGCGCATCGCGGGCGCGCGGAGCGCGGCCGGGCTCGAGGTGCCGCACGGCACCACCATCGTCGCGCTCGTGTGCAACGAGGGCGTCGTCATCGCGGGCGACCGGCGCGCCACCGCGGGCAACGTCATCGCCCAGCGGGACATCGAGAAGGTCTTCATCACCGACGGGTACTCGGCGGTCGGCATCGCGGGCGCCGCGGGGATCGCGCTGCAGATGGTGCGGCTGTACACCGTCGAGCTGGAGCACTACGAGAAGATGGAGGGCGTCCCGCTCTCCCTCGACGGCAAGGCCAACAAGCTGGCGAGCATGGTCGCGGGCAACCTCGGCGCCGCCATGCAGGGCTTCGTCGTCGTGCCCCTGTTCGTCGGCTACGACACCGACGCCGAGCCGTCCAAGGCCGGGCGCATCGTCACCTACGACGCCACCGGCGGCCGCTACGACGAATGGCTGGGCTACCACTCCGTCGGGTCGGGCTCGGTGTTCGCGAAGTCGGCGCTGAAGAAGCGCCACTCGGTCGACGCCGATCTCCCCACCACCATCCGCAACGCCATCGAGGCGCTCTACGACGCCGCCGACGACGACACCGCCACCGGCGGCCCCGACCTCACCCGCAGGATCTACCCGGTGGTCGTGAGCATCACCGGGGCCGAGGGGGCCGTCCGCCGCCCCGACGAGGAGATCGAGGCCGTGGTCCGCGAGGTCGTCGCGGGCCGCACCGAGAACCCGGGCGGCTGAGCCCGGTGTCCGCCTCCCCACCTCAGCAGCAGGAGCGCCTCCCGTGACGATGCCGTTCTACTCCTCCGTCGACCAGCTGCTGCGCGACCGCTCGGAGCTGGCCCGCAAGGGCATCGCGCGGGGCCGCAGCGTCGTGGTGCTCACCTACACCGGCGGCGTGCTGTTCGTCGCCGAGAACCGCTCCAGCACGCTGCACAAGGTGTCGGAGATCTACGACCGCATCGGGTTCGCGGCCGTCGGCCGCTACAACGAGTTCGAGACCCTGCGCAACGCGGGCATCCGCATGGCCGACGTGCGGGGCTACTCCTACGACCGGCGCGACGTCACCGGCCGCATGCTGGCCAACTTCTACGCCCAGGTGCTGGGCAGCACGTTCGTCGAGCAGCAGAAGCCCTACGAGGTCGAGATGTGCCTCGCGGGCGTCGGCGAGACCGCCGACGACGACGAGCTCTACCGCATCACCTACGACGGCTCGATCACCGACGAGCCGCAGTTCGTCGTCATGGGCGGCACCACCGACCCGATCAGCGCGAAGCTCAAGGACACCTACCGAGAGCGGCCTCGACCTCGCGGCGGCGATCGGCATCGCGGTGGAGGGCCTGCAGGCGGGCCCGGCCACGCCGGCCACCCCGGCGGCAACGGGAGTGCCGCGCGTGTCATCGGCGTCTCCGCGTTGGAGGTCGCGGTGCTCGACCGGGCCCGGCCCCGGCGCACCTTCCGCCGGATCACCGGGCCCACGCTGCGCGGCCTGCTCCCGGAGGCCAACCGCGCCGTCGACGCCCCCGCCGCCTCGGCCGATCCGGCGGGCGGCGACGACGCCCCGGCGGGCGCGGGCGCCACGGGGAGCTACCGCGAGGTTACGCGCGCCCGCGCCTCTCGCCGCGGTGACTAGACGCGCTGGTAGGGGCGGTAGCGGCCGGTCCACTCCTCCTCGCGGCGGCGGTAGACCGGGATCGGGCGGGGCGCCACCCGGAAGGTGAAGCGCCCGGCCTTCTCCACCACTTCGCCGTCGGTGGCGAGGTGCCCGGGCACCGACAGCTCCACGTCGAGCTCGCTGACCTGCCGCTCCCCGTACACGCGGCTGTGGCCCAGCGCGCCCGTGAGCAGTCCGAGCAGTGCGCGCAGGCGGGAGAACCGCAGGTCGGCGCGCAGCCAGCGCACGTCCAGCAGCCCGGAGTCCAGCGAGGGCCGCCACGCGGGCACCATCCCCCGCGGGGCGTAGGGGCCGTTGCCGACGAAGAGGAACCAGACCTCCGACCAGCGGCCGTCGATCTTCACCTGCACCGGCTCGGCCCGGCGCAGCGTCACGAACAGGGCGGCGGCGAAGGCGGGCCACTTGCCCCACCGCGGCTCCCACTGCTCACGCAGCCGCACGAGGTCCGGGTAGGAGCCGAGGCTCGCGGTGTTGAGGAAGTAGCGCAGCCGCATCACGGACGGGCGTTCGCCTCGCCGCCGTGGCCGGGGTGGACGTCGACGAGCGCGAGATCGACCGCCACCGCCTGGCCCGGCGCCGGTGGCGTCCACGGCCTCCTGCAGGTCGTAGACGCCCACGTCGCGGGCGAAGTGGTTGAGCGTCCCGGTCGGGACGACGACGAGCGGCAGCCCGCGGCGTCCGGCGACCGCCGCCGCTGCGGCCACCGACCCGTCACCGCCCGGCGACGCCGACGGCGAGCGCGGCGTCGCCTGCCTGCTCCACGGCGTCGTCGAGCTGCTCCTCCAGGTCGCGCTCCGGGTCGGCGCGCACGATCACCGCCTTGCGGCAGCGCCGCCTGCAGCTCGTCGGTCGGGTCGGTGTCCGGGCCGCCGGAGCGCTGGTTGGACAGCAACACCAGGCCCGCGCCGCCGGGTAGCTCGGGCACGGCGTCGAGCGGGCGCGCGCGGGCCTCGTCCTGCTCGCGCACCGGCCACCAGCGGCTGGTGGCCAGCGCCACCCCGGTGCCGACGGCCGCGCCGACGACCACGTCGGACGTCCAGTGCACCCCCACGTGGATCCGCGAGTAGGCGACCGCTCCGGCCAGCGGGACGATGGCGAGCGCCGTCCGGGGGCTCTCCATGGCCACGGCGGTCGCGAACGCGGCCGCGGACGCGGCGTGCCCCGAGGGGAACGACGACGACGTGGGCGGGTGCGGCGATCGTCTGGTACGCCGGGAGCTCGGAGGCGGCGGGCCGCCGGCGCGGCAGCAGCGGCTTGAGCACGGCGTTCGCCGCCGGGCTCGTCAGCGCGATCGACAGCACCCCGCGCATGGCGGCCTTGCGCGTCGTCCCGCGCCGGGCGGCCAGCAGCGCGGCCAGGGCGAACCACAGGACGCCGTGGTCAGCGGCCCGGGACAGGCCTTTCATGGCGGTGTCGAACGGGGTGGGGGGCAGCGAGGCGACCGCGCGGGAGATCGCGCGGTCGGCGTCGCTCACCCCGTGGGCCGGGCGGCGGGACCAATGCGTCACGGGGTGACCCTAGGGGCGCGACACGCGACGCGTCGTGAAGCACCTCGCTCAGGCGTGCCACGAGGGGCCGCTCTCCGCTTACGCTAGGAGGATGCAGCGGCGGATATACGGTGTCGAGACCGAGTTCGGGGTCACGTGCACCTTCCACGGCCAGCGACGCCTCTCCCCGGACGAGGTGGCGCGCTACCTGTTCCGCCGGGTGGTGTCCTGGGGACGCTCGTCGAACGTCTTCCTGCGCAACGGCGCCCGGCTCTACCTCGACGTGGGCAGCCACCCCGAGTACGCGACGGCCGAGTGCGACTCCCTCGCCCAGCTCGTCGCGCACGACAAGGCGGGGGAGCGGATCCTCGAAGACCTGCTGGTCGACGCCGAGCGGCGGCTCGTCGACGAGGGCATCGGCGGCGACATCTACCTGTTCAAGAACAACACCGACTCGGCGGGCAACTCCTACGGCTGCCACGAGAACTACCTGGTCGCCAGGGCAGGCGAGTTCTCCCGCATCGCCGACGTCCTGCTGCCGTTCCTCGTCACCCGCCAGCTGATCTGCGGCGCGGGCAAGGTGCTGCAGACCCCGCGCGGCGCCGTCTACTGCCTCTCCCAGCGGGCCGAGCACATCTGGGAGGGCGTCTCCAGCGCCACCACCCGCTCCCGACCCGATCATCAACACCCGCGACGAGCCGCACGCCGACGCCGAGCGCTACCGGCGGCTGCACGTCATCGTGGGCGACTCGAACATGTCCGAGGTCACGACCCTGCTGAAGGTCGGATCGGCCACGCTCGTGCTCGAGATGATCGAGGCGGGGGTGCAGTTCCGCGACTTCACCCTCGACAACCCGATCCGGGCGATCCGCGAGATCAGCCACGACCTCACCGGGCGGCGCACGGTGCGGCTGGCGGGCGGGCGCGAGGCCAGCGCGCTGGACATCCAGCGCGAGTACCACGCCCGCGCCGTCGAGCACCTGGCCGCGCGGGGCAGCGAGGACCCCACGATGGCGCAGCGTCGTCGAGCTGTGGGGCCGCGTGCTGCACGCCGTCGACTCCGGCGACCTCTCCCTGATCGACCGCGAGATCGACTGGGCGATCAAGCACCGGCTCGTCGAGCGCTACCGGGCCCGCGACGGGCCTCGACCTGGCCAACCCGCGCATCGCCCAGCTCGACCTCGCCTACCACGACATCCGGCGCGGCCGCGGCCTCTTCGACCTGCTGCAGCGCAAGAGCCTGGTCGACCGGGTGACCGACGACGGCGAGATCGAGCTGGCCAAGGACACCCCGCCGCAGACGACGCGGGCCAAGCTGCGCGGCGACTTCATCGCCGCCGCGCAGGCCGCGGGCCGCGACTTCACCGTCGACTGGGTGCACCTGAAGCTCAACGACCAGGCCCAGCGCACCGTGCTGTGCAAGGACCCGTTCCGGTCGGTCGACGAGCGGGTCGACCGGCTGATCGCCTCGCTGTAGGCGCCCTCAGGGGTCTAGGTCTCCGACGGCTCGCCGAGCATCCGCGTGCGGATCTCGGCGAGCTGGTCCTGCACCGTCGCCGAGCTCACCGTCTCGTCGTTGCGGCCGGGCTCGATGCCCATCGCGCGCAGCAGCGCCGTGGCGGGCACGGCCGGGTCGCCCGCCTCGCCGAGCACCGGGTGCAGCCCGTGGTCGGCGAGGTGGTGGAACACGAGGTTGACGACGGTCCACGGGTTGAACGTCTCCTGCTCGGCCATGCCCGGAGCCTGGGACCGCCGTCGACCGCGGTCAAGTCGCAACGGCGCGGGGTGTCGCAAGGTGAGACGCCCGCCCGGTTCTCCCGGTCGCCCGCGGGGCCCGCGACCGCCGCCGTACGATGCCGGACGTGTCCTCCGCACGGGCAGAGCGTCTGGTGAACCTGGTGCTCTGCCTGCTGTCCACCCGCCAGTTCCTGTCCGCGGAGCGGATCCGCTCGATCGTGCCCGGCTACGCCGACGCGGCCAACGACGAGGCGTTCTTCCGGATGTTCGAGCGCGACAAGACCGAGCTGCGCGAGCTGGGCGTCCCGCTGGAGAGCGGCCGCCGCGCGATCGACACCGCCGACGGCTACCGCATCGCCCGCCAGGACTACGAGCTGGGCGAGATCGACCTGGAGTCCGACGAGGCCGCCGCCGTGGCGCTGGCCGCGCGGCTGTGGGACTCGCCCGAGCTGGCCGGGCCCGCGCACGGGGCGCTGCTCAAGCTGCGCGCGGCGGGCGTCGAGGTCGACGAGGACCAGGGCCGGGTGCAGCCGAGGGTGCGCAGCGGGGAGCCCGCGTTCGCGCCGCTGCTCGCCGCGGTGCAGGCGGGGCGCGCGGTCACGTTCGAGCACCGCCGCGGCGGTCCGGGCGGCGAGGTCGTGCGCCGCACCGTCGAGCCGTGGGGCGTGGTGTCCTGGCGGGGCCGCTGGTACGTCGTCGGGCACGACCGCGACCGCGCCGCCCCGCGCTCGTTCCGGGTGTCGCGCATCGTCGGGCCGGTGCGGGCGATCGGGCCGACGGGCGCGGTCACGGTGCCCCCGGACGTCGACCTCATGGCCATGGTGCGGCGCGGGGTCGAGCCGCCGCCGGTGGTCGGCACCGCGCGGGTGTGGGTGGCCGACGGGCCGGGCCAACGGGCTGCGGCGGCTCGGGCCGGGTGATCGGGCCCGCGGTTGCACGCCGGGCGGGCCGGGCGACGAGCTCGAGCTGGAGCTGCGCAGCATCGACACCGTGGCCCGCTGGCTCGCCGGGCACGGCCCGGACATCGTGGTCCTCGGCCCGCAGGCGCTGATCGACCGGGTCCGGGCGAACTGGGAGGCGGCCGCGCACGTCCACTCGGCCGCGGCAGCAGCGGACCGGTCGGCCGCGCCTGCCGCGTCGGCATCGAGCGCGCGCGCCGACGCACTCGTCCCCGCGGAGGCGGCATGAACGCTGCCGACGTACTCGTCGCCGCGGAGGCGGCGTGAACGCCGCCGACGCACTCGTCGCCGCGGAGGCGGCGTGAGCACCGGGGGGGTCACCGACCGCCTCGCCCGGCTGCTGTCGCTCGTGCCCTACCTGCTCGCGCGGCCCGGCATCCCGGTCGCCGAGGCGGCTGCCGATTTCGGCATCTCCGAGCGCCAGCTGCGCCGCGACCTCGAGCTGCTGTGGATGTGCGGCCTGCCCGGCTACGGGCCCGGCGACCTCATCGACCTCTCGTTCGCGGGCGACACCGTCACGGTCACCGAGGACGCGGGCATGCGGCGGCCGCTGCGGCTCACCACGGCGGAGGCGACCGCGCTGCTGGTGGCCCTGCGCACGCTGGCCGACGTGCCCGGGAGTCGTCGACACCGCGGCGGTGCGGCGGGCCACCGTCAAGATCGAGCGGGCGGTCGGCGACGCGGACACGGGCGGCATCTCGGTCGACCTGTCCCGCGAGGAGGAGACCGCGACGGCCACCGTGCAGCAGGCGCTGGCCTCCGGCCGGGCCCTGCGCATCCGCTACTACACGGCGGGCCGCGACGCGGTCTCGCAGCGCACGGTCGACCCGATGCGGCTGCTGCTCGTGGGCGGGCGCGGCTACCTGGAGGCGTGGTGCCGCCGCGCGGAGGGGGTGCGGCTGTTCCGCCTCGACCGGGTCGAGGACGTCATGTCCTCGACGAGCCCGCGGCCCCGCCGCCCGACGCGCGAGCCGACGGACCTCTCCGCCGGGCTGTTCCAGCCCGCGCCCGAGCACCGCCGCGCCGTGCTCGTGCTGGAGCCCGAGGCGCACTGGGTGGCCGAGTACTACCCGGTGGACGACGATCGTCGACGAGCCGGGGAGCGACGCGATCCGGGTCGTCATGCGCTACGCCGACCCGGCGTGGCTCGTGCGGCTGGTGCTGGGGCTGGGCGGGCGGTGCGCGGGTGGTCGAGCCACCCGAGCTCGCCGCGGCGGTGGCGCGGCGGGCGCAGGCAGCGTTGGCCATGAGCGACGGGAGGGGATGACCGGTGGACGCCGAGCTGGTGGCCTGGGTGTTGGTGGCGGTGGGGGTGGTGCTGATGGTCGTGCTCGCGTGGCGGTGGTGGGCCACGTGCGGCGGCTGGGCCGTGAGCGGGCCGCCATGACCGTCGACGTCACCCGGCGCGTGGCGCGGCTGCAGTTGTTGCGGGCGACGCGACGGCCGCGCACGCGCTGATTGCCGGGTCTGCACAGCTAGGCTGCCGCGTAAGCTGACGCAGACAGGCCTGGCGCGCCGAGTAGGCGCGCGCGAGAACGCGACGAGAAGGAGTGTGAGCATGGGCAACCTCGGTGGCTGGGAGATCGTGATCATTCTGGGGGTGCTCGTGCTGCTCTTCGGCGCCAAGCGGCTGCCCGACATGGCGCGCTCCATCGGCCAGTCCGCCCGCGTGTTCAAGGGCGAGATGAAGGGCCTGAAGGACGACGACGAGAAGGCCCCGCAGCACCGCGCACCGAGACGAACCAGGAGCCGGTCGTCGAGAAGCGGCACCGAGACTCCGGGCCCCGCCGCGCAGTAGCCGCTCAGCTGTGGTCCGGATCCCGCTGCGCCCGCGCGAGCGCAAGCCCAAGAGCCCCGACGGCACGATGACGCTCGTCGAGCACCTCTACGAGCTGCGCAACCGTCTGGCGATCGCGCTCGTCGCGATCGTGATCACCACGGTCTTCGGCTACATCTGGTTCGGTGTGCCGTTGTTCGGCTTCTCCGCGCTCGGTGAGGTCCTCAAGGCGCCCGTACTGCTCGATCCCGGCGTCCTCGCGCGCCGTCTTCACCGCCGATCCCAACGCGTGCGTGCTGTTCGGCACCGGCCCGTTCGACCAGTTCGCGCTGCGCCTGAAGGTCGGCGCCACCGCGGGCGTCGTGCTCGCCTGCCCGATCTGGCTCTACCAGATCTGGGCGTTCATCACGCCCGGCCTGTACGCGAAGGAGCGCAAGTACGCGCTGAGCTTCGTGTCGTGCGCCGCCGTCCTCTTCGTCGCGGGCGCGGTGCTCGCCTACTACGTCGTCGCGCAGGGCCTGTCGTTCCTGCTGCAGGTCGGGTCGAACGTCCAGGTCACCGGCCTGTCGGGCGACGCCTACTTCTCGTTCCTGATCGCCCTGCTGATCATCTTCGGGGTGAGCTTCGAGCTGCCCCTGCTCGTGGTCATGCTCAACCTCGTCGGCGTGCTGACCTACGCGCGGCTCAAGGCGTGGCGGCGCGGCCTGATCTTCGGCCTGTTCGTGTTCGCCGCCATCGCCACGCCCGGGCAGGACCCGATCTCCATGACGGCGCTGGCGCTCGCGCTCACCGGCCTGTTCGAGGTCGCGATCCAGTTCGCGCGGGTCCACGACGGCCGGAAGGCGCGGCAGCGCGCCGTGGAGGGCTGGGACGACTGGGACCCCGACCAGCCCAGCCCCATCGACACCACGCCCAGCGCGCTGGATGCCGCGCCCAGCGCGATCCCGCCGCCCGACCCCGCCCACCGCCTCGACGACGTGACCTGAGCGGCCGCCGCACCGCGTTGTCGGTGCGGTGTGTCAACCTGGACGGGTGGTCCGTAGTACCCCGGCGTCCGAAGCAGTGCCTCCCGCGGATGCCTATGCCGCCGCGAAGCGGCGTGCCGCCCACCCGCGGCTCACCGAGTTCGCCGCCGAGCTGCCCTTCGAGCTCGACGAGTTCCAGCTCCGGTCGTGCGCCGCGCTCGAGGACGGGCACGGCGTGCTCGTGTGCGCCCCCACCGGCGCGGGCAAGACCGTGGTCGGCGAGTTCGCGGTGCACCTCGCCCTCGCCATGGGGCTGAAGTGCTTCTACACGACGCCGATCAAGGCGTTGTCGAACCAGAAGTACGCCGATCTCGTCGCGCGGCTACGGCGCCGCCGCGGTGGGGCTGCTCACCGGCGACACCGCGGTCAACGGCGATGCCCAGGTGGTGGTGATGACCACCGAGGTGCTGCGCAACATGATCTACGCGGAGAGCCGGCAGCTGGCCGATCTGGGCTTCGTCGTCATGGACGAGGTGCACTACCTGGCCGACCGGTTCCGCGGCGCGGTGTGGGAAGAGGTGATCCTGCAGCTGCCCGAGCACGTGGCGCTGGTCAGCCTCTCGGCCACGGTGAGCAACGCCGAGGAGTTCGGCGACTGGCTGGTCACCGTGCGCGGCGACACCGCCGTGTCGTCGACGAGCACCGGCCGGTGCCGCTGTGGCAGCACATGATGGTCGGCTCCCGGCTGTTCGACCTCTTCGCGGGAGAGGACGCGGCGGGCGCGCTCGTCGTCGATCCGGCGCTGGTCCGCCACACCTCCGACGTGGAGCGGCAGAGCGCTGTGTGGGACCGCGGGCGGGGCCGGGGACCGTCCCGGCGCGACACCCGCTTCCGGCCGCCGTCGCGGGTCACCGTGATCGACCGGCTCGACCGCGACGGCCTCCTGCCCGCGATCACGTTCGTGTTCAGCCGGGCGGGCTGTGACGCCGCCGTCGGCCAGTGCGTGCGCTCGGGGCTGCGCCTGACCACCGAGGACGAGGTCGGCCAGATCCGCGCGACCATCGACCGGCGCACCGCCGAGCTGCCGCAGGCCGACCTGGCCGTGCTGGGCTACTGGGAGTGGCGCGAGGCGCTGGAGCGCGGCATCGCGGCCCACCACGCCGGGCATGCTGCCCGCGTTCAAGGAGACCGTGGAGGAGCTGTTCGTCCGCGGCCTCGTCCGCGCGGTGTTCGCCACCGAGACGCTCGCGCTGGGCATCAACATGCCCGCCCGCACCGTCGTGCTGGAACGCCTGGTGAAGTACAACGGCGAGAGCCACGCCGAGCTGACGCCGGGGGAGTACACCCAGCTCACCGGGCGGGCCGGGCGGCGCGGGATCGACGTCGAGGGGCACGCGGTCGTGGTCTGGCAGCCGGGCGTCGACCCGGAGCAGGTCGGCGGCCTGGCCTCCACCAGGACGTATCCGCTGCGCAGCTCGTTCCGGCCCGGCTACAACATGGCGGTCAACCTCGTCGGGCGGCTCGGGGCGGAGGCGGCGCGGGACCTGCTGGAGCAGTCGTTCGGTCAGTTCCAGGCCGACCGCTCGGTCGTCGGGCTGGCCCGGCGCATCGAGCGCAACGCCGAGACCCTCGCGGGCTACGCGGCCTCGATGCAGTGCCACCTGGGCGACTTCACCGAGTACGCCGCGCTGCGGCGCAGGCTGAGCGAGCGGGAGAAGGCGCTTTCCCGGCAGGGCATCGCCGACAGCAGAGACGCGGCGGCGGGCGTCGCTGCGCAAGCTCAAGGCGGGCGACGTCATCGCCGTCCCCGGCGGGCGCCGCGCCGGGCTGGCGGTCGTGCTCGATCCCGGGATCGGGGGCGACGCCGATCCCCGCCCGCTGGTGCTCACCGAGGACCGCTGGGCCGGGCGGCTGTCGGCGGCCGACTTCCCCGTGCCGGTGGAGGCGCTGGGCCGCATGCGGCTGCCCGCGCAACGTCGACCACCGCGTCCCCCGGACCCGTCGCGACCTGGCCTCGGCGCTGCGCGAGACCGGCATCGTCGCGCCGACGCCCGGCAGGCGGCGCGGCGACGGCGGCGCCGCGCACGGCGGTCGCGGGCGAAGACCCGGAGCTGGCGACGCTGCGGCGGGCCCTGCGCGCGCACCCCTGCCACGGCTGCGCCGACCGCGAGGCGCACGCCCGCTGGGCCGAGCGGTACATCCGGCTGGAGCGGGAGACCGAGCAGATGCGGCAGAAGGTGCGCGCCACCACGCACTCGCTGGCCCGCGCGTTCGACCGGATCCGGGCGCTGCTGGGCGAGCGCGGCTACCTCGGACGGCGAGACCGTCACCGCGCACGGCACCCGGCTGGCCGCGGCTGTGGGGCGAGTCCGATCTGCTGACCGCCGAATGCCTCCGCCACGGCGTCTGGGACGCGCTGGAGCCCGCCGAGCTGGCCGTCGGTGGTGTCGGCGCTGGTGTACGAGTCGCGACGGGACGTCGGTCCGGTGCCCCGGGTGCCGTCGGGCGCGGTGTCCGAAGCGCTGGCCAAGACGGTCGGGCTCTGGAGCGAGCTGCAGGCCGACGAGCACCGCCACCGCGTCGAGCGCACCCGCGAGCCCGATCTCGGCTTCGCCTGGCCGATGCACCGGTGGGCGCGGGGCGAGTCGCTGGCCGCGGTGCTGACGGCGGCCGAGCAGAACGGCGCCGAGCTCTCGGCGGGCGACTTCGTGCGCTGGTGTCGGCAGGTCGTCGACCTGCTCGACCAGATCGCCGATGTCGCCGGGCGGGGCGAGGGCGTGGGACGTGCCGCGGCCGGCGCGGTGAGCGCCATCCGGCGCGGCGTGGTCGCCGTAGGCACCGCGTAGTTTCCTTTCCACTGTCCGCCCGCGGCCCGCGTGTGCTTGGATCCGACCATCGAGACGAGGGGGACCACGCATGAGCGAGCCCGAGGGGCCCCGGGCCGACTCGCCTGGCGAGCCGCCTGCCTGGGGTAAACAGCCCGCAGGCGGCTGGGGTGCGCCCACGTCGGAGGATGACAAGACCCAGCGGGTCGATCCGCAGATGTTCAAGAACGCCGCCGCGGGCCAGTCCGGCGATCCCGACCGCACACAGGTCGTCGGCGGCCAGCAGGCGCCGCCGTCCGGTGGCCAGCGCAGCCCCAGCACGGCCAGCAGGCCTACGGCCAGCAGCCCTACGGCGCGCAGCCCTACGGCGGTCAACCCCAACAGGGCCAGCCGCAGTACGGACAGCCGCAGCAGGCGCCGCCCCAGTACGGCCAGCAGGGTCAGCCGCAGCAGGGCGGCCAGCACGGCCAGCCGCAGTACGGGCAGCAGGCCCCGTACGGCGCGCCGCAGCAGCAGCCCTATGGCCAGCCCGACCCGCAGCAGTACTCCCCGCCGGGCTGGAACCCGCCGCCGCCCCAACAGGTGGTTGGGGGCAGCCGCCCGCCCAGCCTCCCCAGCAGCAGAACTGGGGCCAGCAGCCGCCCCCGCAGCAGCAGCAGTGGAACGACCCGCAGGCCGCCTGGGGGGCCGCGCCCGGCTACCCGCCCGCCCAGGGCGGACCGCCCGCCCAGGAGTACGGCGCGCCCGAGGCGTACGCGGGCCAGGGCTACGCGGGCCAGAACTACGGGGCCCCCGAGCACGCCGCGCCGGAGTACGGGGCGCCCAGCACGGGCTACGGCGCCGCGCCGGAGTACGGCGCACCCCAGTACGGCGCCCCGAACTACGCGGGCCAGGAGGCCGCAGCCCAGGGTTACCCGGCCCAGAGCTACCCCGACCAGGCCTACCCCGACCAGAGCTACCCGGCGCAGAACTACGCCGCCCAGAGCTACGGAGCGGCCGAGGCGCCGGGCCAGGGCGCCGTCGCGGCGCCGAGCTACCCGGCGCTGCCCGACGCGGCACCCCCGCCCAAGAAGAAGTCGAAGATGCCGATGATCCTCGGCCTCCTCGTCGTGCTGATCGCGATCGCCGTGGGTGTGCTGGGCTTCTACAAGCCGGGCTTCTTCGTCACGAAGGTCTTCGACAGCGCCGCGCTGCAGACCGGCGTCACGAAGATCCTCACCCAGGACTACGGCCTCGCCAACGTCACCGGGGTCAGCTGCGGGCAGAACATCAAGGTCACCCAGGGCGCCACGTTCACCTGCTCGGCCACAGTCGACAACAAGCCGGTCACGGTGCCGATCAAGATCACGTCCAGCGCGGGCGACTACGAAGTCGGCAGGCCGACCTGAGCCACGAGCCGCGCGCCCTCGGCTCCTCGGAGCTGAGGGCGGCCCGTGACCTGTTCCTCGGCGCGATCCTGCAGCCGCCGCTCGACGACGAGCGCTGGGAGCGGGCCCGCCGCGCCTTCGAGCCCGGTCGCACGTGGGGTGTGCACGCCGGCGGAGCAGCTCGTGGGCACGGCGACCTCGTTCGCGTGCCGGATGGTCGTGCCGGGCGGTGCCGTGCTCGACGCGGCCGCCGTCACCCAGGTCGGTGTGCGGCCCGACCACACCCGACGGGGTCTGCTCACCGCCCTGATGCGGGCCCAGCTCGACGACATCGCGGAGCGGGGTGAGGAGCTCGCCGTGCTGCACGCCACCGAGGCGCGGATCTACGGCCGGTTCGGCTACGGCGTGGCCACCCGCGCGCAGAGCGTCCAGGTGCGGCGCAGCGGGCGCGGTCTGCGGCCCACCGCGCCCGTCGAGGGCGTCGTGCGGGTGCTGAGCCCCGACGAGATCAGCGCGGTGCCCGCGGCCGTGCACGAGCGGATCGCCTTGACCCGTCCGGGGATGATCACGCGCGGCGAGTGGTGGCGCTCGCCGGTCGAGCGCGCCCAGCCGCGAGAAGCGGCGGTTCATCGCCGCCGTCCACACCGGGCCCGACGGCGACGACGGCTACGTCGTCGCGACCCCGGGTGATGGGGAGTTCGGGTCGCGGCCACTCCAGGTCGAGGACCTGCACGCCGAGAGCGTGGAGGCCACCGCGGCGCTCTGGCGCTTCCTGCTCGACGTCGACCTCGTCGGCGCGGTCACCTCCTGGGCCCGCCCGCTCGACGACCCGCTGGACCTGCTGCTCGTCGACCACCGCGACCTGGCGGTCGACCGCATCGACGACGAGCTCTGGCTGCGGCTGGTCGACGTCCCGACCGCGCTGGCCGCCCGCAGCTACGGCGAGGCGGGTCCGGTGCTGCTCGGCCGTGCACGACCCGCTGCTGGAGCGCAACGCGGGCGTCTACCGCATCGCGGGCGGCACCGCGGAGCGCGTCGAGCCGCTCGGCGGCCCGGTGGCGCCGGAGCTGGAGTGCGACGTCGCCGCGCTGGCCATGGCCTACCTCGGCGACCGGCGCCCTTCCCAGCTGGCCGCCGCGGGCTGGTGGACCGCGCACGACCCGGCCGCGCTCGAACGGGCCGACGCCGCCTTCGCCACCGCCGGTCGTCCCGTGGTGCGGCACGATGTTCTAGGCCGACTTCGCAGAGCCTGTGGTGTCGTCGCAGACGGCCGGCCCTCTGTGAGGACGCCACGCCGTCTGCGAAGTTGCGCCTTAGCGCGCCAACGCGGCTATGAGGCGGTCGACCGAGCCGCCCAGGCACCAGCGCTCGCTGAGCTCGGCGAGCCGGTCGGGGTCCGCGGGCGCCGAGGGCAGGGTGTCGGGCCGGTCCAGCTCCACCGGGGCGTCCACGGCCACCCGCACCACCGGCTCGACCACGGCCAGGTAGGGCGCGGCCGCGGCCAGCTTCGCCCGCACCGGCGGGGCGAGCCGGGTGTCGGTGCGGTCGATCACCGCCTCGCACAGCTCCAGCCACGAGTCGAACCGGCGCACCAGCGTGGCGGCGGTCTTCGCGCCGACCCCGGGCACGCCGGGCAGCCCGTCGGAGGGGTCGCCGCGCAGCATCGCCATCTCCGCGTAGGCCTCGCCCGCCCTGGCCTTCGGCACGCCGTACTTCTCGGCGACCTCAGCGGGCCCCAGGTGCTCGGCCTTCGCCAGCCCGCGCCCGACGTAGAGCAGCCGCACCGGCACCGGCTCGTCGCGCACGATCTGCATCAGGTCCCGGTCACCGGAGACGGCCAGCACGGGGTCGGTGCGCTCGGTCGCGGCCAGCGTGCCGATGACGTCGTCGGCCTCGTAGCCCTCCGCCCCGCCGGTGGCGATCCCGGCGGCGGCCAGCACGTCGAGGATGATCGGGACCTGCGGGGCGAGCGTGTCCGGGCACCTCCTCGGGCATCCCGACCGGCGCGGTCGCCGGCTCGCCGGGCACCCGGTGCGCCTTGTACGAGGGCAGCGCCTTCACCCGGAACGCGGGCCGCCAGTCCAGGTCGAGGCAGGCCACGAGGCGCGACGGCCGCCGTTCGGTGACCAGCCGGGCGATCATGTCGGTGAACCCGCGCACCGCGTTGACCGGCGTGCCGTCCGCCGCGGTGATCGACTCGGGCACCCCGTAGTAGGCGCGGAAGTACATGCTCGCGGAATCCAGCAGCATCAGCGGCGCAGGTGCGGTCACACCAGAAGAGCTTGCCCGAATACGCTGGAGGGCATGACACCCGGGCGTCATCTCGACCTCTTCGCCGACCGCATCCGCAGGGCCGGGGAGGTCGCCGCGGACCTCGACGTCGAGCTGCTGCTCATCACCCCGGGCACCGACCTGCGCTACCTCGTCGGCGCCGACGGCTCCACCCACGAGCGGCTCACCTGCCTCGTGCTGCCCGCGGCGGGCCACCGCGCGCCGCCCGCGCTGGTCGTCCCCCGCCTCGAGGCGCCCGGTCTCGCGCACCTCGCGCTGGAGGACCTCGGCGTCGAGGTGATCACCTGGCAGGACGGGGAGGACCCTTACCTGCTGGTCAGCGACCTGGCCGGGCGGCCCGACCCGGATCGCGGTGGCGGACTCGATGCCCGCGGCGCACGTCTTCGGCGTCCGCGACGCGCTGCCCGACGCCGCCGCAGACGCTGGCCGGTCCGGTGCTCCGCGAGCTGCGGATGCGCAAGGACAGCGCCGAGGTCGACGAGCTGCGCGCGGCCGGGGCGGCGATCGACCGCGTGCACGCGCGGATGGGCGAGTTCCTCAAGGCGGGCCGCACCGAGGCGCAGGTCGGCGCGGACATCGCCGAGGCGATCGTCGAGGAGGGGCACACGGTCGCGGCGTTCGTCATCGTCGGGTCGGGGCCCAACGGGGCGAGCCCGCACCACGACGTGTCCGAGCGGGTGATCGAGAGCGGCGACGTCGTCGTCATCGACATCGGCGGCCCGCTGCCCAGCGGCTACAACTCCGACTCCACGCGCACCTACGCCGTCGGCCGCGAGCCCGCCGCGTCGGTCCGCGAGGCCTACGCGGTGCTGCAGGACGCCCAGGAGCGCGCGGTCGCGAGCGTGCGGCCCGGCGTCACCGCCGAGGAGGTGGACGCCGCCGCCCGCCTGGCGATCACGCACGCCGGGCTGGGGGAGCGGTTCATCCACCGCACCGGGCCACGGCATCGGGCTCGACGTCCACGAGGACCCCTACATCGTCGGCGGCAACGCCCGCCCGCTGGAGCCGGGCATGGCGTTCTCGGTGGAGCCGGGCGTGTACCTCGACGGCGAGTGGGGCGCCCGCATCGAGGACATCGTCGTCGTCACCGCCGACGGGGTCGAGCGGCTCAACCAGCGCCCGCGCGACCTGGTCGTCCTGGGCTGAGGCCGCGCCGGGCGTGGCCGAGCGCCCTCGGCGCGACTCAGGCGCGGTCCGGGCGCAGGGCCAGCGTCGAGCCGGGCCCGGGCAGGCAGGCGCCCGTCGCCGCGCCCGAGCGCACGAACGCGCCCAGGCAGCCGCCGATCGCGGCGTGGGCGGCCGCCGTCGGGTGGAACGACTCCTGGGCGAGGTGGAAGCCCACCGCGTCCAGGCCGCCGAACGCCAGCGCGTGCGGATCGACCGTGACGCGACGCTGCCAGTCCTGCGCCGGGTCCTCGTGGGTGCACGCCTCGCGGCCCTCGGTGGCCCGGTCGAGGTCCAGGAACGCCGCCCCGGTGCGGGCCGCCACCCCGCGCAGCGCGGTCGACAGCGCCGGGAACAGCACCGTGCGTCCCCACTCCGCGTCGGCCCGGCTGTACGGGCAGCCGCTGCAGGCCCGCTCAGCGCGATCATGCGTCCGGTGACCGGCGCCGCGTAGGACGCCAGCACGAGCCGCCACGCCCCGTCGGCGTAGCCCGCGCCGCGCATCGCGCCCGCGGACGTCGCCGACGGCCTGCTCGACCGCCGCCGCGGTGCTCGCCATCCGCTGCGCCACGAGCGGGCCCACGGTCTGCCGACAGGGCGGCACGAGCACGTCGAGGAACGCCTTGATGCACGTGACGCCCGTGTCGACGAGCGCCGCCGTCGTCGTTCGCCCCGACCTGCAGCACGACGGTCGTCACCCGGTAGCGCCGGGCCACGCCCGCGAGCTGCGTCGACTGGGCGGGCTCGCCGTACTGGCTGCCTCCGGCGTCGATGTCGGCCGCGTTGGCGCCCGAGCAGGCCAGGTCGATCGCGACGGGCGCGAGGCGGGTCAGCGTGGATGTAGGCGTGCGGCGAGCGGTGGCACCAGTCGCCGTGCTCGCCGCGGGTGCCCGCCTCGTAGTCGCCCGCTCCTTCGCCGGAGGCGGCGCTGTCGCCCAGCACCACGACCGCGGCCTGCCGGGTGGCGGCGGCCGCGGGGCCCGCGCCCACAACGACGACGACGGCGCTGGCGAGGACCAGAAGCGCGACGAGAGCGGCGCGGGACCGGGGCACGACCAGGACCGTAGGGAGGCCGGTGCCGGTTGACCAGGAACGTCACCCGGTGGCAGCTGCCACCGTCATCACCCTTCCGTGGAACCTCAGGGTGGTCTCCGGGCGTTCCCCGAGGGAGTGGCGCCGCCGATGCGCGCAGACTGGACGTCAGCGGCGAGATCCGCCGCGTGAGACGAAGGAGAACCCGTGGCAACGACAACCCTGACCCGACCGAAGCAGGGCCGGGTGATCGCGGGCGTGTGCGCGGGGCTGGCCGAGCGGTTCGGGTGGAACGCGAACCTCGTGCGGCTGCTCTTCCTGCTGTCCTGCCTGCTGCCGGGCCCCCAGTTCGTGATCTACATCGTGCTCTGGGTGCTCATGCCCGCCCGCCAGTTCTGATTCGCCATACTCGGCCGGTCGACACTCTCCTCACAGGCGCGCGGATCCTCGATCCCGCCGCCCCGCCGGGCCCGGCCGAGCTGCGGGTCGGCGCGGGCCGGGTGGTGTCGGTCCGTCCGGCCGTCGGGCACGGCACGCTCGACGGCCTCGTCATCACCCCCGCGTTCGTCGACGCCCACGTGCACGCTACGGCGACCGGCCTGCTCGTCGACGGGCTCGACCTCGCCGGGTGCCCGTCGCCCGACGCGCTCCTCGACGCCGTCGCGGCCAGAGCGGCCGCCCGGCCCGGCGCCCTGATCTGGGGCCACGGATGGCAGGAGCTGGGCTGGGACGCCGTGCCGGAACGGGCCGCGCTCGACCGGGCCGCGGCGGGGTGTCCCGTGTACCTCAGCCGCGTCGACGTCCATTCCGCGCTCGTGTCCTCCGCCCTCCTGGGGCGCGCACCCGACGCCGTCGGTGCGCCGGGCTGGTCGGACGGCCCGCTGACCGCCGACGCCCACCACACGGTCCGCAGAGCCGCGCTCGACGCCGTCGACCCGGCCACCCGCGACGCCGCCCAGCACGCGTTCCTGCGCGCGGCCGCCGCGGTCGGGATCGGGGTCGTGCACGAGTGCGCGGGCCCCGACATCTCCTCGGTCGAGGACCTCACCGCGCTCGTCGCCCGCGCCGCCGCCGATCCGACCGCCCCGCGTGTCGTGCCGTACTGGGGCGCGGCCGTCACGAGCGCCGAGGAGGCCCGGCACCTGCTGGCCACCACCGGCGCCCACGGCCTGGCGGGCGACCTGTTCGTCGACGGCTCGATCGGCTCCCACACCGCTGCCCTGCGCCGCCCGTACGCCGACGCGCCGGACTGCGTGGGGCATCCCTACCTCGACGCCGGGCAGGTCGGCGCGCACGTCGCCGCGTGCACGCTCGCCGGGGTGCAGGCGGGGTTCCACGTGATCGGCGACGCGGCCGCCGACGCGCTGGTCGAGGGCCTGACCCTGGCGGCCGCACAGACCTCGCCCGCGGCGGTGCGGGCCCGCACCCACCGCGTCGAGCACCTCGAGATGGTCGACGCCCGCCAGCGGGCCGTGCTCGCCGAGCTGGGCGTCGTCGCGAGCGTGCAGCCGCTGTTCGACGCCTGGTGGGGCGGGGCGGACCGGATGTACGTCCAGCGGCTCGGCGCGGAACGGGCGCGCGGGATGAACCCCTTCGCGGCGCTGGACGGGGCCGGGGTGACGCTGGCGTTCGGCTCGGACGCGCCGGTCACGCCGCTGGGCCCGTGGGCCGCCGTCCGCGCCGCCGTCGACCACCACACGGCAGGATCCGGTGTGGCGCAGGCGGTTGCGCTCGCGGCCCACACCGCGGGCGGCCACCGCGCCGCGGGCGACCGTTCCCCGCTCGCGGGCCGCCTGGTCGCGGGCGCGCCCGCCTCGTACGCGGTGTGGGACCTCAGCGGTGAGCCGCGCTGCCTGCAGACCGTCCAGGACGGCCGGGTCCTGCACACGGAACTGTGAACGAACGGCAAGTGTCAGAGCCGCGGACGGGTGTGCGAAGATCTCGCCCGTGAGCATGTGGGCGAGCTGTCCGGAGTGTTGTCGCTGCTGTTGCAGCTGACCCTCCGGCCCTTCCGCTTGTCGCCGCCTCTGCGGCGCTCACCTCTTGGGATCTCCTGTGGCTCACCAGCTCCTGACCGACACCGACCGCGGACCCGACCTGCGCGGCGAGACCGTCGTCGTCCTGCACGCCCACCCCGACGACGAGGCGATCTTCACCGGCGTCACGCTGCGCAGGCTGGCCGATGCGGGCGCCCGCACCGTGCTCGTGGCCGCGACGGCGGGGGAGCTCGGCGAGTCCCGCGTGCCGCTGCGGGTCGGCGAGACGATCCCGGAGCGGCGGATCGCCGAGCTGGAACGGGCGGCCGAGCTGTTGGGCGTGTCCCGCCTGGTGCTGCTCGGCTGCCGCGACTCCGGCCTGCCGGGCTGGTCGAGCGGCGCGCACTCGCGCGCGCTGGCCGCGGCCGACCCGCTGCGGCTGGCCGCCACGGTGGCCGGGATCGCCGACGACGAGGGCGCGGCGACCCTCGTCCACGACGACGAGCAGGGCATCTACGGCCACCCCGACCACCAGGCGACGTTCCGGATCGGGACGACCGCCGCCGAGCTGGTCGGCGCGACGGCCTACCGGATGACCGTCGACCGGGAGCACCTGCACATCAGCGCCCGCGACCGGCACCTCGTGCACGGCGCGGCCCGCGCGGCGTCCGTCGCGTTCGGCCGGATGACCGCGGAGATCCCCCTCGCGATCGCGGGCTCGCCCGCGGAGCTGGCGACCAAGCGCGCCGCGATCACCGCCCACGCGAGCCAGGTCGACGAGGCCGACGTCCCCGCCGAGGGCTTCGGCGACGCCTACGGCCTGGAGTGGTTCCGCCGCACCGGCGCCCCGGGCGTCCTCGACGCCCTGGGCAACGCCCACATCTTCGCCACCGCCCGCTGACGACCCCCGCCCCCGACGCCCCTGCCGAACTGCGCAGCCCGCGCGTCGACTCCACACCCTGCCGGCGGGGTGTGAGGTGGGGTCGCGAGGTGTGAGGTGGGGTGGGCCGGTCCCTGGCGCGCCCGCCCCGCCGACTCCGCGCCTCTCGGGACGACTGCGCACCCCGCCTGCCGACTGCGCACCCCGGAGGGCGTCTGTGCATGCTGTCGGCGGGATGTGAGGTGGGTCGCGGGGTGCGCGGTGCGCGCCGGGCGGGTGCAGGCGGCCGGCGGGCGTAACGGCGAGCGCCACTTCACCAGCGTGTCGCACCCGCACCGTAGTCTCTCCAGGGTGGCCGCACCGACCGCCGATCCCGTCCCGGCACCCCCGCGCCGCCGCAGGTTCGCACCTGTCGTCGCCGGGCGCGCCGTGGCCGCCGTCGGGGCCGGGCTGCTGCTCTACGCCAGCTTCCCGCCGCGCACGCTGTGGTGGCTCGCGCTGCCCGCGTTCGCGCTGCTCGGCGCGCTCGTCTACGGCCGCAGGGCGCGGGCGGGCTTCGGCTACGGGTTCCTCTTCGGCATGGGCTTCCTGCTCCCGCTGCTCACCTGGATCGGGTCGCTGGTCGGGCCGGTGCCGTGGGTGGCGCTGGTCGTCATCGAGTCGCTCTTCGTCGGGCTCGGCGGCGCGGGCATGGCGCTACGTGTCTCGGCTGCCCGCCGCGCCGGTCTGGTCGGCCGCCGTGTGGGTCGCCAGCGAGGCGCTGCGCGGCCGCGTGCCGTGGGGCGGGCTGCCGTGGGGCCGCGTCGGCTTCGGCCAGCCCGATGGCCCCCTGGTGCACCTGGCGGCGCTGGGCGGCGAGCCGCTGCTGTCGTTCGTCACGGTGCTGGTCGGGCTCGCCCTCGGTGAGCTGGTCCGCCGGGCCGTGGCCAGGGCCGGACCCCGCGCGCTCGCCGTGCCGTTGGTGATCGGCCTGGTGGCGTTCGCGACCGGCCCGCTCGCGGCGCTGGTGCCGACGCTCTCGGGTGGCCCCGGCACCACCGTCACGATCGCCGCCGTCCAGGGCAACGTCCCGCGCCTGGGCCTCGACTTCAACGCCCAGCGCCGGGCCGTGCTCGACAACCACGTGAAGGAAACCGAGCAGCTCGCCTCCGACGTGGCCGCGGGCAAGCTGGCCAAACCGGACCTGGTGATCTGGCCGGAGAACTCGTCCGACATCGACCCCCTGCGCAACCCCGACGCCGCCGCCCAGATCAACCGGGCCGCTCAGGCCGTCGGGGTGCCGATCCTCGTCGGCGCGGTGCTGCAGAACCCCGACGGGCAGACCACCAGCAACTCGGCGCTCGTGTGGGAGCCGGGGGTCGGCGTCGTCGAGCGGGCCGACAAGCGCCGCGTGCAGCCTTTCGGCGAGTACATGCCGTGGCGCCCCTTCTTCCGGTTGCTCTCCTCCTACGTCGACCGCGCGGGCTACTTCGTGCCCGGCACAGGGCCCGGCGTGGTCGACATGGCGGGCACCAAGGTCGGCGTCACGATCTGCTGGGAGGTCGCCTTCGACGACCTCGTGGAGGCCTCGGTCGACAACGGCGCCCAGGTGCTGGCCGT
The DNA here is from genome assembly GCA_963799945.1 of uncultured Actinomycetota bacterium. Lineage (GTDB taxonomy): Bacteria > Actinomycetota > Actinomycetes > Mycobacteriales > Pseudonocardiaceae > Pseudonocardia. The sequence continues at coordinate 117,289 of CAWCZG010000009.1, read as the reverse complement.
CCCGAGCAACAACGCGACGTTCGGCTTCACGCAGATGACCTACCAGCAGATGGCCATGTCGCAGGTCCGCTCCGTCGAGCACGACCGCACGTCCATCATCGCGACGACGAGCGGGGTCAGCGCCACCATCGACCCGGACGGTACGGTCACGCAGAGCACCAAGCAGTTCACCGCGGCCGTCCTGGTCAACCGGACGGTGCTGCGCGACACCGTTACCCTCGCCACTGCACTGGGCGCCGCACCCGAATGGGTGTTGGTCGCGTTGGGAGTGGGGGCCATCGGTGCCACGGCGGTCTCACGGCGACGTAGGGCAGGAAAGGACGAGGATGGCTGAGCTCGGGCCGGTGCTGGTGGTGATCCCGACCTACCAGGAGCGGGACAACCTCGGGCCGGTGCTGACGCGCCTGCAGGCCGCTGTCCCCGAAGCGGACGTGCTCGTCGTCGACGACGCCAGCCCCGACGGCACGGGCAAGCTCGCCGACGAGATGGCCGCGGCCGACCCCCGGATCCGGGTGCTGCACCGGCCGGGCAAGGACGGCCTCGGCGCCGCCTACCTCGCCGGGTTCGCCCAAGCGCTGCGCGGCGACTACCAACTGGTCGTCGAGATGGACGCCGACGGCTCGCACGCGCCGGAGGACCTGCCCGCGCTGCTCGACGCCGCGGCCGACGCCGATCTCGTACTCGGCTCGCGCTACGTGCCCGGCGGGCAGGTGCTCAACTGGCCCGCCCACCGCTGGTGGATCTCCAAGACCGGCAACGTGTACTCCCGGCTCGCGCTGGGCGTCCCGATCCGCGACATCACCGGCGGCTACCGCGTCTTCCGCAGGCAGGTGCTGGAGGAGCTCGACCTGGGGTCGGTGTCCTCGCAGGGCTACTGCTTCCAGGTCGACATGGCGTGGCGCGCCGTCCTGGCGGGCTTCCGGGTCAAGGAAGTGCCGATCACGTTCACCGAGCGCGAGCGGGGCGCGTCGAAGATGAGCAGCACGATCGTCGCCGAGGCGCTGTGGCGGGTCACCCGCTGGGGCGCCAACCGGCTGCTGCGCCGCAGCGGCGCCGACATGCCCTCCGACGGGCCGGTCCGCGCGTGACGGCGCCCGCCGACGTACCTTCTTCCCGCGGAGGCGGCATGAGCACGGTCACCACAGCCCGCGAAGAGCTGTCCTGGGAGCTCTTCGGCACCGCCACCCGCGAGCTGGCCGAGATGGTGGCCGAAGACGGCTACCGGCCCGACATCATCCTGTCGATCGCCCGCGGCGGCCTCTTCGTGGCGGGCGCGCTCGGCTACGCGCTGGACGTCAAGAACCTGCACGTGACGAACGTCGAGTTCTACACCGGTGTCGACGAGCGCCTGCCGATGCCGATCATGCTGCCGCCGCTGCCGAACGTCATCGACCTCTCCGGGCAGAAGGTGCTCGTGGCCGACGACGTCGCCGACACCGGCGCCACCCTCAAGCTCGTGCGCGACTTCTGCATGGGCCACGTGGCCGACGTGCGGTGCGCCGTCGTCTACGAGAAGCCGCACAGCACCGTGTCGTGCGAGTACGTCTGGCGCCGCACCGGGCTGTGGATCAACTTCCCGTGGTCGACGCAGCCGCCGGTCGTGCGGCGCGACGGCCAGGTGCTCGACGCCTGACCCGGACACGAAAAACGGGCCGCCCCCGCAATGGGGGACGGCCCGTTCTCGTTGCGCGTCAGGCGATCTCGGCACGCCGCTCGGCCAGCAGCTCCAGGCGCTCCGCGAGCAAGCACCTCCAGGTCGGCCACGGAGCGACGCTCCAGCAGCATGTCCCAGTGGGTGCGCGGCGGCTTGACCTTCTTCTGCTCCGGCTCGTTGCCGTCGACCAGACGGGAGATGCTGCCGTGCAGGCGGCACTCCCAGGTGGCGGGCGGCTCCGCGTCGTTCGCGAAGGGCACCTCGAAGTCGTGCCCGCGCGGGCACGCGTAGCGCATCGACTGCCGCGGCGCGAGGTCGTGGTTGCGATCGGTCTCGTAGCTGACAGCCCCGAGCCGGCTGCCACGGAGCACGCGGTCGGCCATGCGTCTTCCTTCCGTTCGGTTGGTCGGGAGCCTCTCCCGACCGGTGACTACACGAGGTGTAACGTCGTGAGCACTGACGCACATTCCTCGCCGAGAGCATCCATCCCGCGGTGGCCTGGACACACGACGGCCACCGGGCATCTGCTGTCCCGGTTAGTTAGTGTCCCTCATCAGGGCCAAACACACATCCTGAAGTGACGTGTCACGCTCTTGTGACTTAGGTCACGACAAAGCGACCCAGTATTTACGTGGTTGCCGGTTCGGCGTTACCGACCGCACGCGGGGCGCGCACAGGGGCCAACGCCACTAGCCCGGCTGCCAGCACCACGAGGATGCCGACGATCCCGGCCCGCTGCGCGCCGAACACCGTGATCGCGACACCGAACAACGTGGGGGCGAGGAACGACACCGCCCGGCCCGTCGTCGCGTAGAGCCCGAACAGCTGGCCCTCCCGGCCCGGGCGGCGCCAGCCGCGCGAGGAACGTCCGCGACGACGACTGGGCGGGCCCGACGAACAGCGTCAGGAACAGCCCGAAGACCCAGAACATCGCCGGGCCGGAGACGAACAGCAGGATCACGCCCGCGATGAGCAGCCCGCACCAGCGAGATCACGATCACCGTCTTGGGCCCGATCCGGTCCTCGAGCGCGCCGCCGGTGAGCGCCCCGGCGGCGGACACCACGTTGGCGACCACCCCGAAGATCAGCACGTCGCCCTTGTCGATTCCGTAGACGGTCACGGCGAGCACCGCGCCGAACGTGAACACCGCGGCCAGCCCGTCGCGGAAGAGCGCGCTGGCCCCGAGGAAGTAGACCGTGTGCGGGCTCGTCCGGTACAGCTCGCGCAGGTCGGTCACGAGCTTCCGGTACGAGCCGATGACGCCCAGACGGACGGCGTCGGGATCGGCGGGCGGCAGCTCGGGCACCACGACGAGCAGCGGGATCGCGAACACGGCGAACCAGGCCGCGGCGATGAGTGCGACCAGCCGGATGTTCAACCCGTCGGCCGTCGACACCCCGAACGCGCCGCCGTGCCCGCGATCAGCGCCACGTAGACGCCCAGCAGCTGCACGATCCCGCCGAAGTAGCCCATCGACCAGCCGAAACCGGAAATCCGCCCGATCGTCGACGGGGTCGAGACCTGCACCAGCATCGCGTTGTAGGACACCGACGCCAGCTCGAAGAAGATCGATCCGAGGGCGAGCAGGACCAGGCCGAGCCACAGGTAGTGGTAGTCCTCCCGCACCGCGAACAGGCCCGCCATCGTCACGACGGTCAACGCGGTCCACAGGCCGGTCGAGCGCTTGCGCCGTCCCGCCGCGTCGGCCCGCCTGCCGAGCACCGGCGCGGCGAGCGCGATGAGCAGCCCGGCCGCGCCGATCGCGTAGCCGAGCCACGCCCCGGCGTCGATGGGGCCGGGCAGGCCCTTCCCGACCGCGTCGGTCAGGTACACCGAGAAGACGAACGTGAGGATCACCGCGTTGTAGGCCGACGAGCCCCAGTCCCACAGACCCCACGCGAACACCCGGCCGCGGTGGCCCGTGGTCGACGGCGGGCTCATCCCGGCCACTGGCCGCGCTCGCCGCAGGACCTCACGCAGCAGGTCGGGCCGGTCCGACAGCAGCCCGTCGACGCCCAGGTCGAGCAGCTCCCGCATCTGCTCGGGCGCGGTCGACGGTCCAGACGTGCACCTCGCGGCCGCGCGCGTGGGCCGTGCGGAGCAGCTGCGCGTCGACGACCCGGAGCGGGCCCGCCTTGACGGGCACGTGCGCGATGTCCCCGGCGAGCGGCAACGACGGCAGGGCCGACAGAGGTCGCGGCAGGGCGTCCAGCCAGGCCCGCGAGCGCAGGGCCAGCGCGTCCCGCTTCGCCATCGACGTGCACAGGCGCTCGCCCCCGCCGCGGCGGGCCGCGTCGAGCCAAGCCTGCTCGAACCCGCCGACGCACACCCGGCCCCAGGCGTCGGCCGCCTCCACCACGGCCAGCGTCGGGGCGACGGCGGCCGCGGACTTGAGCTCGATCGTGATGCGGGTGTCGGGCAGCGCGGCCAGCACCTGTTCCAGCAGCGGGACCGGCTCCCGCCCGCGCACCAGCACCTTCTCCAGCTCGTCGGCCGTGTGCGCGTCCGACGCGCCCGGTCCCGTCGGTGGTGCGGTCCAGCCGGGCGTCGTGGTGGATCACCGCGATGCCGTCGGCGCTGGCGTGCACGTCCAGCTCGAGGTAGCCGAAGCCCTCCTCGACGGCCCTGGTGAACGCGGCGAGCGTGTTCTCGCACCCCGCGAGGTCGCCGGTGTGCCAGCCGCGGTGCGCGTACGCCCGTGGACGGGGCCCTGCCAGGTAGGGGTGCACGGGCGGATCGTGCCGGCGCCCGCGCGGATCAGCCAGGATCCGACGATTCAGGCGCGTCGTCGACCGGGCCGGAGCGCGGCAGGTGCTGCGGATCGACGAGCAGTGGGGCGAGCAGGTCACCGTGCTCGGCCAACCGCGCGGGCAGGTCGGCCGCGGTGAACACCAGGTCCTCGGGCTTCTTGCAGGCCCGCACCTCGTCCCAGGTCAGCGGGGTGGCGACGGTGGGGCGCGCGCGACCGCGCAGCGAGTAGCTCGCGATCGTGGTCTTGTGCGGGTTGTTCTGGCTCCAGTCGACGAAGATCCGGCCCCGGCGGCGCGCCTTGGCCATCACGGCCGTCACCAGCCGGGGCGTCTCCGCCGCCAGCTCCTCGGCCAGCGCCTTCGCGTACTCCGACGTGCGCTCCGGTCTGCTGACCGTGACCGGGAGGTAGAGCTGCATGCCCTTGCCGCCGCTGGTGCGCGGGTAGCAGGCGAGGCCGTCGGCGGCGATGCGGTCGGCGAGGCGCTCCGCGACGCGCGCGCAGTCGACCACCGTCGTGCCCTCGCCCGGGTCGAGGTCGAAGACGACGAGGTCGGGGTTGTGGTGCGCGCCGCGCGGCCCGAGGCGCCACTGCGGCACGTGCAGCTCCAGCGCGGCCAGGTTGGCCGCCCACGCGAGGCCCTGCTCGTTGTCGATCAGTGGGAAGTCGGCGTTCTCCGACCGGCCTCCGGGGGTGCCGACGCGTGCGGTGCGGATCCACGAGGGGGCGTGGCGCGACACGTCCTTCTCGAAGAACGACGGCTTCTCCACGCCGTCGGGCCAGCGGACCATCGTGACCGGGCGGTCGCGCAGGTGCGGCAGCATCACGTCGGCGACGGCGAGGTAGTGCGCCAGCACGTCGGACTTCGTGGTGCCGGTGAGCGGGTAGAGCACCTTGCGCGGGTTGGTCAGCTTCGACCGGCCGACGGCCGCCGGGGGTGGCGCGGGCGCGTCGACGGCGATCCACGACGGGCTGCGCACGCCCGGCTCGTAGGGCGCGTCGGCGTCCTTGGCCACCACGCCGCCCAGCCGCTGCTCGCGCACCGCGGCGACGACCTCGGGGCCGCCGCCGGGGAACACCGGGGCCAGGCGCCAGTGCGGGCCCTGCAGCCCGAGGCCGCTCAGCAGCTCGTACCGCTCCCGGAAGGGCAGGGCGGCGACGTCGCGGCCGTCGAGGTGCAGGAGATCGTCGATCCACAGGTCCTTGCCGACCAGCTCACCGTCCAGCAGGAGCGGTGTGGCGCCCACCGCGGGGCCGAGCTCGCGCAGCGTCGGCGCCTCGACCTCGGTGCCCTCGGCGTCGGTGAGCCGCGCCCGGCCCCCGTCGACCCGGACGATCACGCGGCGCCCGCCGAACCCGACCTGCAGCCACCACTGGTCGCCGCGGGGGAGCGGGCCGGGGGTGGCCTCCATCGGGCGCGTGTCGCGGGGGAGCGGATCGCGGTCGGGCGCCGGGTCCGACCGGCGCAGGATCCAGTCGTTGCCGGTGCGGATGAACACGTAGCGGCCCTGCGCCCGGCGCCCGCGCAGCCGCACGATGACCTCGCGCGGGTTCCACTTCTCGGTCTCGTAGGTGCCGGTGTCCCAGATCGTCATGCTCCCGCCGCCGTACTCGCCGGCCGGGATGTCGCCGCTGAACTCCAGGTATTCGATCGGGTGGTCCTCGGTGCGCACGGCGAGCCGGACGGTGTCGGGCTCGGTCGGCAGGCCCTTGGGCACGGCCCACGACGCGAGCACGCCGTCCCGCTCGAGCCGCACGTCCCAGTGCAGGCTCCGGGCGTGGTGCTCCTGCACCACGAAGCGGTCGTCGTTGCCGGGAAGCGGGTCGGCCTCGGGGACCGGCTCGGGGGTGCGCGCCGCATCGCGTTTGCGGCGGTATTCGTCGAGCGGCACGCCGTCACCGTAGTGCCCTCTTGCTGCCCGACCCCTCTCGATGCGAGCATAGCCTTACCTGATCGAAGGGGATCCTGATGTACGTGTGCATCTGTGCTGGGGTGACGGACACCGAAGTCCGTTCGGCTGTGGCCTGCGGCGCACGCAGCGTCGAGGAAGTGGGCGAGGCCTGCGCGGCAGGCACGGGCTGTGGCTCCTGCCACGACCACATCGACGTCTTCCTGCTCGCGGCGGAGTCGCCGTCGGAGCTGGCCGCCTGACACCCGTCCGTGTCGCGCGGCTAGGGTCGCTCCGTGCGTGGCGACCCCGAAATCATCAGCTGGCTCAACGAGCAGCTCACCAGCGAGCTCACGGCGATCAACCAGTACTTCCTGCACGCCAAGATGCAGCAGAACTGGGGCCTCACGAAGCTCGCCGCGTACACCCGCGAAGAGTCGATCGACGAGATGCGCCACGCGGAGAAGCTCACCGACCGCATCCTGTTCCTCGAGGGCCTGCCCAACTACCAGCGCCTCGGCACCCTGCGCATCGGTCAGACGGTCCGTGAGCAGCTGCAGTCCGACCTCGCGATCGAGCTGAGCGTCGTCGAGCGGCTCCGGCCGAACATCATCGCCTGCCGTGAGAAGGGCGACGCCACCACGGCCAACCTCTTCGAGGAGATCCTGGCCGACGAAGAGCACCACATCGACTACATCGAGACCAACCTCGACCTGATGGACAAGCTCGGCGACCAGCTCTACCTGGCCCAGCTCGTCGACCAGCCGCCGACCCCGGGCTGAGTCCGGGCCCTACGTCGCCCCGCAGTGCGGCGCCGTGGCCGAGGCCGCGGTGTAGGTCGACGGCAGTGTGACCCCCTTCACGAGCGTCGCGGCCAGCGCCAGGCTGCGCGTGCCGTCCAGGTAGCTGTCCACCCCGGCGGTGTACGCGGCGACCGTGAGCGGCTCCGCTGCGGCCACCCGGCCCCGCCCGGTGGTGAACGCGTCGCGGGCCTTGTCGAACTCCGCGACGATGAGGCCGAACTGGCCCCGGATCTGCGGGGTCGGCGCCTCGTCGCGCAACACGCTCGGGGACACCGCGATCGCGCCCCGACCGGGCACCGATCCCGCCCAGCTCAAGCGCGACTACCTGGCCGCGGCCGACCGCACCATCGGGACGGTCGAGGCCGCGCTACCCGATCTGACGGTCTGTTCGGGCGCCATGAAGTCGGGCGTGCCGATGATCTGGCCGGTCACGGTGAGCCGGGAGGCGTCGACCGCCCGCGCGATCCCGAAATCGATCACTCGCGGGCCGGTGGGGGAGAGGAGCACGTTGGCGGGCTTCAGGTCGCGGTGGACCAGCCCCGCGGCGTGGATGGCGCCCAACGCCTCGGCGAGGCCCCGCGCGAGGTCGAGCAGCGCGGGCTCGGGCATCGGCCCGTTGCGCAGGACGGCGTCGCGCACCGAGGGGCCCTCGACGAACTCCGTGGCGAGCCACGGCGGGTCGCCGTCGGGGTCGGCGTCCAACACCCTGGCGGTGAACAGGCCCGCGACGGCCGAGGCCGCCGCCACCTCCCGCCGGAACCGCCTGCGGAAGCCGGTGTCGTCGGCGAGGTCATCGCGGATCACCTTGACCGCCGCCCGGCGGCCGTCCGGGGCCGCCGCGGCGTAGACCCGGCCCATCCCGCCCAGACCGAGTCGGCCGACGAGCCGGTAGCGACCCACCTGTTGCGGATCGTCGGCCTGGAGGGGCTCCACGGGCGCGAGCCTAGAGCCACCCGGGTGACGCCCGGCCACACCCGTCGCGGTCGGTAGCGACGAGCGCGCGCGGCGGTGCGGCGGAGGGCTCCGGGTCAGCCGCGGCGCAGCCCGGCCATCACCAGGTCGAGGAGCCGGGACGCGAGATCGCGCTGGTGCTCGTGGCCCGCGATCAGGGTGACGCCGCCGACGGCCATCATGACGTCGTCGGCGGGGACGTCCGCGCGCAGCGTGCCCGCCTCGGCTGCCGCGCGGAGCATGCGGTCGATGGCCGCGCGCAGCAGATCGCGGCTGTGCGCCCGCAGCCCCGTCCGCGAGGCGAGGATGGCGGGCAGCGCCTCGGCCATGCCGTTCTTGGTGAGCGTGTACTCCACGAACCGGTCCATCCACTCCCGCAGCGCGGCGTCCGGGGGAAGCGTGCCCAGCAGTTCCTCCGCCGAGCCTGCCAGGCGGGCCGTCTCGCTGCGGTAGGTCGCCTCGATGAGGTCCTCGCGGGCGGGGAAGCGGCGATAGAGGGTGCCGATGCCGACCCCGGCCGCCTTGGCGATGGCCTTGAGCGATGTGTCGGCCCCTTCGAGGGTGAACACCCGCGCCGCTGCCTCCAGGATGCGGTCCTGGTTCTCCTGGGCGTCCGCCCGCATCGGTGGTCCCTCCTTGCTAAGTGGATTCGGCTCCGGTTATAGTCCTTTAAGTGGATCCGGCTCCACATATGACCGTAGCAGGGGAGTGCAGCGATGACACAGCGGGTGCGGACACCCTTCGGAGCCACGTCGACGGCGGCAGAGGTCTTGGCCGGGATCGACCTGTCGGGCAGGCGCGCGATCGTCACCGGCGGGGCGTCCGGCATCGGCGCGGAGACGGCTGGAACGCTGGCCGCGGCATGCGCCGAGGTGACGCTGGCCGTTCGCGACCCGGCGGCAGGCAGGCAGGTGGCGGGCGCGATCGGCGGCCGCGTCGAGGTGGCCGCGCTCGACCTGGCCGACCCGGCGTCGGTCGCGGCGTTCGTGGCGGGATGGGAGGGACCGCTGCACATCCTCGTGGCCAACGCGGGCGTGATGGCCACCCCGGAGCGGCGGACGGCCCAGGGCTGGGAACTGCAGTTCGCGACCAACCACCTCGGGCACTTCCAGCTCGCGACCGGCCTGCACCCCGCGCTCGCCGCGGCCGGACACGCCCGCGTCGTCATGGTCAGCTCGGTGGGGCACGTCAACGGCGGGGTGCTCTTCGACGACGTCAACTTCCTGCGCACGCCCTACGACCCGTGGGTGGCCTACAGCCAGTCGAAGACGGCGAACGTGCTGTTCGCGGTCGAGGCGGCCAAGCGCTGGGCGCCCGACGGGATCGCGGTCAACGCGCTCAACCCCGGCCGGATCGCGACGACGAACCTCGGACGGCACATGGCGAGCCCGCCTGCCGCGTTCGACCCGTCCGGCAGCACCGGTGTCTCGGTCAAGGACATCCCGCAGGGCGCCGCCACGTCGGTGTTGCTCGCGGGCTCGCCGCTGGTCGAAGGGCTCACCGGCGTGTACTTCGAGGACGGGCAGGAGGCCGAGCCGTTCACGCCGGGCGTGCGCCGTGGCGTCGCCGAGCACGCGCTCGACCCGGCGAACGCCGAACGGCTCTGGCTGCTGTCGAGCGCGCTGCTCGCCGAAGCGGGGTACCCGGTCGCGGATCGGTAGGTGGGACGGCCCCCGCGTCTGTGGCACGATCCCGGAGGTGACCAGCACGTCCGCGGCGACGCAGCACCTGCGCGACCTCGCGCGGCTGCGGCGTGTGCGCGACCGGATCGATCGGGACTACGCGCAGCCGCTGGACGTCGAGGCGCTGGCCCGCGGCGTGCACATGTCGGCGGGGCACCTCAGCCGGGCGTTCCGGGCCGCGTACGGCGAATCGCCCTACGGCTACCTCATGACCCGGCGCATCGAGCGCGCGATGGCACTGCTGCGCCGGGGGGACCTCAGCGTCACCGAGGTCTGCTTCGCGGTGGGGTGCTCGTCGTTGGGCACCTTCAGCACCCGCTTCGCCGAGCTGGTCGGTGTGCCGCCCAGCACCTACCGGCGCGAGGCGGCGAGCGCGACCGCGGGCATGCCGCCGTGCGTGGCGAAGCAGGTCACCAGACCGATCAGGAATCGAGAAGCACCGGCCGTCGCGCCGCCTCTAGCGTGACCGCCATGAGTATCAGCATCCACTCGAGCTTCCTCCCGCAGGACGACCCGGACGCGGCCATCGCCTTCTACCGCGACACCCTCGGCTTCGAGGTCCGCAACGACGTCGGCTACGCCGGGATGCGCTGGGTCACGGTGGGCCCGCCCGACCAGCCTGGAGTATCGGTGGTGCTGTACCCGCCCACCGCGACGCCCGGCCTCACCGACGACGAGCGCCGCACGATCTCCGAGATGATGGCCAAGGGCACCTTCGCGACGCTGTTGCTGGCGACCAAGGATCTCGACAGTGCGTTCGAACGCGTGCAGACCGGCGACGCCGAGGTCGTCCAGGAGCCGACCGAACAGCCGTACGGCGTCCGCGACTGCGCCTTCCGCGATCCCGCGGGCAACATGATCCGCATTCAGGAACTGCGCTGAGGCTCCGGCGCTGAGGTTCGATCTTCGGCTACCGCCAGACATCCGATAATCGACGTTATGACAGTTATCGTCAATCGCCCCCTGGTCGCAGGGCCCAGCGCGTCGGCCTCGGTGTGGCGTCCGAGCGCACGCAGGTCCACGGCGGCGCTCACACGGCCTTGAGCGCGCCTCCGTCGGCGACGAAGTCGGCGCCGGTGAGGTTGCCGCCCCGGGCCGAGGCGACGAAGGCGATCAGGGCGGCCGTCTCTTCGGGCTCGGTGAGCCGTCCGGTGGTGATGCCCATCGCCGCGGGCAGGCCGGCGATGATCTCGTCGATCGTGACGCCGGCAGCTTGGGCGAGCAGTCCGGCCGGACCCTGCGGGTCGGTCCAGATCGGTGTGCGGGTCGGGCCGGGGCTGACCGTGACCGCCCGCAGACCCCTGGCTGCCGAACTCCTCGGCCAAGGCCTTGGTGAGGTTGTTCAGCGCCGCCTTCGCCGTGCCGTAGTCGACCGGGCGGAAGCTGGCCCGCGCCCCGATCGACGACACGTTGACGATCACGCCGGAGCGGCGCAGCAGCCCGGGCAACAGCGCCCGGGTGATCCGCACGGTGCTGAAGAGGTTCAGCTCGAACGTCGACTGCCAGATGGCGTCGTCGACGTCCAGGAAGCTCCGCGCGGTGGCGCTGCCCGGCACGACGCCGCCGAGGTTGTTGACCAGGATATCGGCCTCGCCGACGACGTCGGCCAGCGCGGCGGCGGACTCCGGTGCGGTCAGGTCGAGCAGCACCGGCTTGATGCCGGGCTCATCGGGTGCGCTGGTGCGGGCGACGGCGATCACGTCGGCGCCCTCCTGGGCGAGGCGGCGGGCGGTGGCGAGACCGATGCCCTTGCCCGCGCCGGTGACCACGGCCCGCTTGCCGTCCAGTTCGAGATCCATCATGTGCCTTCTTTCTGTAATCAGAGGTACAAAACGGGGACATGCAGAGGTCTGGGTCTCCGGAACGCGCTCAGCGTGTGGCGAGCACCGCGGCGACCGCGAGATCGGCCAAGGGGCGGAGCGCGGCGGGGTCGGCGCTGGCCCGCTGCATCACGCGGATGCCGTTGAGGAAGGTGACCAGGTAGCGGGCCAGCTCGCAGGCATCGCGGTCCTTGGCGATCTCGCCGGCCGCCTGACCCTCGACGATCACCGCCCGGAACGCCTCCACCTGCGCCTCCAGGACGCGCGCGACCACCTCGGCTGTCTCCGGGTCCCGGTGGGCCGTCTCGATGGCCGCGTTGGTCATCAGACACCCTCGCCGGTCGTCCTCGGAGCTCGAGGCGGCCACGATGAGCCCGACTGCGTGGCGCAGCCGCTGCGCCGGACTCCCCTCGCTGTCGAGCGCCGCCCGCAGCTGGGCGGTGGTGGCGTCGCGGTAGTGGCCGAGCGCGCGCTGGTAGAGCGCGCCTTTGCTGTGGAAGGTGTTGTACAGGCTGCCGCGGCCGATGCCGAGGTGGTCAACGAGCTCGCCGGGGGTGGTGGCGGCGTAGCCGTTGGCCCAGAAGAGGTTCATGGCGGCCTCGACGGCGACGTCGGGGTCGAACTCCTTGGGGCGGGCCATGTGGAGGAGGTTAGGCCATTCTGTAACGTCAGGTCAAGAATCGCGCCTGTCTCGCATGGTGGTCATCCATTCTCAGTTCGTGGTATCTCCGGCGTAGGGTTCCCGCATGCCCGATGCCGTCGTCACCGCTCAGCAGACGTCCCGTCGACGCTGGGTGGTCCTCGCGATCGGCGTCCTCGCGCAGACCTCGGCCTGCGCGTTCGTCTACGGCGTGCCGTTCCTGGTCCCGGACCTGCGGGACACGCTCGGCCTGTCGCTCGCGGCCGTGGGCACGTACGTCGCCGCACCGACGACCGGCCTGCTGCTCACCCTGATCGCGTGGGGGGCCGCCGCCGACCGGTTCGGCGAGCGCAAGGTGATGGCCTCGGGCCTGTTGCTGGCCGCGCTGGCCGTCGGCGCTCTCGCGCTGCTCCCCCACCCCGGCTACGGCCTTGCGTTGACGCTGCTCGCGGCAGGCGGTGCGGCCGCGGCCAGCGTGTTCGCGGCCAACGGCCGGATGATCATGGGCTGGTTCCCGAAGACCGAGCGCGGTCTGGCGATGGGGATCCGCCAGACCGCCCAGCCGCTCGGCGTCGCGCTCGCCGGGCTGGTGCTGCCGACCCTGTCCGGCCGGACCGGGGCGTTCGGCGCCTTCGCGGTGCCCGCGGCGCTGTGTCTGCTCTCGGCGCTGCTGGTGATCGGCTTCGCGCCGAACCCGGTCCGCCCGCCGCGGGCCGCGGGCGAGGAGATCGGCTCCCCCTACCGCACCCCGGTGCTGTGGCGGCTGCACGCGGCCAGCGCGATGCTCGTGGTGCCCCAGTTCGCGATCACCGCCTTCGCCACCGAGTACCTCGTGCGCGAGCAGCACTGGAGCACCATCTCGGCGGGCGCGTTCGTCGCGGCGATCCAGATCGCGGGCGCCGTCTCCCGCATCGGGTCCGGGGTGTGGTCGGACCGGGTCGGGTCGCGGCTGCGGCCGATGCGCCAGCTCGCGGTCGGCGCCACGCTCGTGCTGCTCGCCTTCGCCCTCGGCGCCGCGTTCGCGCCGTGGCTGGCGATCGTCGCGTTGGCGGTCGGCGGGATCGTCACGGTGGCCGACAACGGGCTGGCGTTCACCGCGGTGGCCGAGATCGCCGGATCGGCGTGGGCGGGGCGGGCGCTCGGTGTGCAGAACACCGGGCAGAACATCGCCTCGTCGCTCACGCCGATCGCGCTGGGCGCCGTGGTGGGGACGGCGGGCTACGCGATCGGGTTCGTCGTGGCCGCCGCCGCGCCGGTGGCGGCGATCGCCCTCACCCCCGTGCGGTACGAGCCGGACGCGGGCTGGTAGCCGGGCCCGCAGACCGGCTCAGGCGACGTCGAGGGCGGCGGTGACGTCCGGGTAGAGCGGCAGGATCGGTTCGAGCTTCATGACCTCCCACGGACGGATCACGGCGCGGTTGTTCGGCGGCGCGACCAGGCGCACCGGCACGGGCGCGGGCCGCTCGTCGCCGTGGCGCACGGCGGCCGGGGTACGGGTGGCGAGCTCGGCCAGCGTTCCCAGGCCCGACGAGCCGAGGAACGTCACGGCGCTCAGGTCGATGACGATGGAGTCGAGGTCAGGCCACGCTAGCGTCTCGTCCACCGTGCCCATCAGGGTGCGGGCTGTATGCAGATCCAGTTCCCCCGCCACGGTGACGACCGCCGCGGAACCGATCCTGGTCGTTGTCAGGCTGATCAGCGGGTCGCCTTCGGTCACCGGGCGACCGTATCGTGTCGGCATCCGGCGACCTCAGCGGCGTTCGACCAGACGATCGAGCATGGCGTGCAACGGCTGGTCATCGCCCTCGTGGGCGGCTTTCGAGGCCATGGCGTTCTCCTCGGCGTCCAGGCCCACCCAGCGGATCGGGTGCCCCGCGTCGCGGGCGAGCCTGCCCAGGAAGGCGCGCTGGGTCCGGCCGTTGCCGTCGCGGAACGGGTGCAGGGCGTTCAGGTCGGAGTGCAGCTCGGTGAGCCCGTCGACGAAAGCCGCCCGGCTGAGCCCGCGGAGGTGGTCGGTGCGCGCCAGCCAGGAGAACAGCTCCTCGGCGTCGGCGCGGAGGTGCTCGGGACGGCTGAACAGCGCGGTGCCCCGGCCGATCGGCACCGTGCGCAGCTCACCGGCCCACTCGTAGACGTCCTGGAAGACGTACTGGTGGACGACCTGCAGGTGGACCAGGTCGTAATCGCCGGAGATCGGCTCGCGGACCAGGTCGTAGATGCGGGACGCGGTGAGGGCCGCTTCGACCTGCCGGAGCTCGGCGGCGTCGGTGATCCCGAGCCGGTTGCGCAGGACGCCGCTCTCGAGATCGAGGTAGGGATCCCACGTCATCGCGGGTAGCGGCGCAGCACTTCGTCGCGGAGCTCACCGGTGGAGATCTCGCCGCCCGCCAGCGCGGTGAACAGGCCGAGCGTCATCCGGGCCGGGTTCGAGGCCCTCGGCCCGCACGGACGCCAACGCCTCGGCGACCGCGTTGCGGCGCTCGGACATCTCGACCAGGTCGCGGTAGTGCGCCACCGACATGATCACGGCCTCGGGCTTGCGGTGGGCTCCGACGAACACCGGCCCCTCCCCCTGCACGCGCTTCAGCGTGGCGGACAGGCCTGCGCGGAACTCGCGGAACGAAAGCACCTCGGGGGTCCTCATGACCCGGAGCGTACCCGGATGTGTACGCATCCGGGTACGCGTCACGCCGTCAGGCGTTGCTGGAGGTCGCCCAGAGGTTGATCCCGCCCTCCACGGCGTGCTTGTCGATCTGCGCCAGCTCGTCCGCGGTGAACTGCGGCGACTCGCCGCGCGGTGAGGCTGTCGTCGAGCTGGGCCACGCTGCTGGCGCCGATCAGCACCGACGTGACGCGCTCGTCGCGCAGCGCCCAGGCCAGCGCCATCTGCGCGAGGGTCTGCCCACGGCCGGACGCCATCTCGTTGAGCGCGCGGACGTGGGTGAGCGCCTGCTCGTTGAGCAGGTCGGGCGAGAGCGACGAGTCCCGCGCCGCCCGCGAGCCCTCGGGGATGCCCTTGAGGTACTTGCTGGTCAGCATGCCCTGCGCGAGCGGGGAGAACGCGATGCAGCCCACGCCCGGTCTCCCCCAGCACGTCGAGCAGGTCCTCCTCGATCCAGCGGTTGAGCATCGAGTACGAGGGCTGGTGGATCAGCAGCGGCGTGCCCAGCTCGCGCAGGATCGCCACGGCCTCGCGGGTGCGCTGCCCGGAGTACGACGAGATGCCCACGTACAGCGCCTTGCCCGCGCGCACGGCCGCGTCGAGCGCGCCCATCGTCTCCTCGAGCGGGGTGTCCGGGTCGAACCGGTGGCTGTAGAAGATGTCGACGTAGTCCACGCCCATCCGGGCCAGCGACTGGTCCAGGCTGGCCAGCAGGTACTTGCGCGAGCCGCCGCCCTGGCCGTACGGGCCCGGCCACATGTCGTACCCGGCCTTCGTCGAGAGGATCAGCTCGTCGCGGTAGGGGCGGAAGTCCTGGGCGAAGATCGTGCCGAAGTTGCTCTCGGCGCTGCCGTAGGGCGGCCCGTAGTTGTTGGCCAGGTCGAAGTGGGTGACGCCGCGGTCGAACGCGCGGCGCAGGATGGCCCGCTGGGTCTCGAGCGGGCTGCTCGCCGCCGAAGTTGTGCCACAGCCCGAGCGAGATCGCGGGGAGGTCGAGGCCGCTGCGCCCGCAGCGGCGGAAGGTGGCCCCCGAATCGGCGCTGTCGTACCGGGAGGGCTCAGCGAGGTAGGTCATCGGGCTATCTTGCCCGGTGCCCCGCGAAGCGCGCTGGCGTCGTGCCGACGAGCCGCGTGAAGTGCCGGTGCAGGTGGGCCTGGTCGTGGAACCCGACGGCGGCGGCGACGTCGGCGATGGGCTGACCGGCCAGGAGGCGGCCCCGGGCGGCCTCGATGCGGCGCCCGGTCAGGTAGCGGTGCGGCGGCAGCCCGAACGCGGCGCTGAAGCGGCGCACGAGGTGCGCGGGGTGGGCGTGCAGGACGTCCGCGGCGGCCCGCAGCGTCAGCCCGTCGACCAGGTGCGCGTCGAGCAGGTCCCGCAGGTCGACGGCGAGGCGGTCCGGAGCGGGAGCGGGATCGGCCCCGCCGAGGTGCGCGACGCAGGCGGTCGCCGACCAGCGCGAGGCGGCTCTCGGCGGCCAGGTGGTCGTCGAGGCTGGCGTGCAGCTGGGCGACGCGCACCCGCAGCAGGTCGTCGGGCAGGCTCGGGTTGGCGACCGCCGCTCCCGTGAGGTCCTCGTCGAGGACAGCGGTGTCCAGGTAGAGCACCCGCTTGCGGAAGCCCGCAGGTGTGGCAGGGCGCCCGGTGTGCGCGACGTGCGGTGGCAGCAGGGTGATCCGCGGGCCGCAAGGCGCCGTGCTCGTGGCGGTCGAGGTCGTAGCGCACGGCGCCCTCGTCGACCAGGAGCAGCGTCCACGACGTCGTGGGTGTGCTCGGGGTAGGCGTGGTCGGTGAACCTGGCGTGCAGCGCCTCGACGATCCCGGGCACGCCGGGAGCCCACGCCCGCACCCGGTTGGCCATGCGCCGAACGTACAAGAAAGCCGCCGCCACCTCGGGCGGGACGATCGTCCGGTGCGCTTCGACACCAAGATCGCGATCCTGTTGCGCGACGACCTGGAGACCTGGCAGAAGCTGAACGTGACCGCGTTCCTGGCCAGCGGGGTCGCCGCCAACCCCGAGCTGCTCGGCGAGCCCTACAGCGACGCCGACGGCACCCTCTACACGCCGATGTTCCGCCAGCCCGTGATGGTCTTCTCCGCCGACAAGGCCGTGCTGACGGCGGCGCACGAGCGCGCGGTGGCCCGCGGGCTGCCGATGGCGGTGTTCACCGCCGAGCTGTTCGGCACCGGGCACGACGAGGCCAACCGCGCGGCGGTCGCCGCGGTGCCGCGGGCCGGGCTGGACCTGGTCGGGATCGCCGTGCACGGGCCGCGCAACGCCGTCGACAAGGTGTTCAAGGGCGCGCAGCTGCACCGCTGACTGCGGTCAGGCGGGTGCCAGGGTCTGCACGCTGAGCTGGTTGCCCGGCGGGGTGGCCGCGCAGCCGGTGCCCGCCCGCTGGATGAACAGCGACGTGGTGTCGCCCGGCGGGTAGACGCGCAGGCCGCGCACCGGCGTGGGGTTGCAGGCGGCCGCGTCGAAGTTGGCCACGTTGACCAACTGGAGCGGGGCGGCGGCCGCGGCGCCCGGCTTCAGCACCACCTCTCCCCCGCGCGTCCCGCTCATCGCCGCGGCGGGCCCGACCTGGTGGCCGTCGTCGCCCGCGACGTAGGAGACGCCCGGGAAACCGCGCACCTCGCAGGTGCGCGATCCGATGTTGGTGAGGATCAAGGGTGCGATGACCGAGCCCGCGGCGCCCTCCTCCTGGCCGAGCGAGCCCTTCAGCTCGGCGGTCGCGCAGTTGGTGATCCCGCCCGTCGAGGTCGGCGGGGCGGTCGGGGGCGGCGCCGTGGTCGACGCCGGGGCGGCCGAGGTCGGCGGCGGCGCCGCAGACGTGGGCGTGGGCGGCGTCCCGGCGTCGACCCGCACGCCGTCACCGCACACGCGACCACGGCACCACCACCAGCACTCTCGACGTGCTCCGCACGGCGTTCCCCCCATCACGGTCTGCTGCACCCTAGGACGTCCGACCGCGGGTGACCGTTGTCCCGGCGGGGCCGGAGGCCCCGATCGGGTGATGACGGCGTGGTTAGCCTGGCGGAGATGGCAAAGGACGGCCGCCCGCCGGGCTGGCTCAAGCACGTCAACCGGGCGATCATCGCGATGAACCGGCTCGGCATCGTCATCGAGAACGGGGCGGTGCTGACCGTGCCGGGCCGCCGCTCCGGCGTTGCGCGCAACACCCCCGTCTCGGTGCTGCGGCTCGACGGCGACCGCTACCTGCTGGCCGGGTACCCGACGGCGGAGTGGCCGCGCAACGTCCGGGCCGCCGGGGGCCTGGCCACCCTCGCCCGCGGCAGGCGCCGCGAGGCCGTCCGGCTGGTCGAGCTGGAGCGCTGCCGCCGCGGAGCCGATCCTGCGCGCTGTGGCCCGAGCGCATCCCGCAGGGCGCCAAGGTCATGCTCGACGCGGGCGTCGTGCCCGACACCAGCCAGGAGTCGTTCGCGCGCCTGGCCGGGCGCTGCGCCGTGTTCCGGGTCGAGCAGGCCTGACCGATCGCAGTGTGATCACGGCGTCGTCCGTGTGCCGGGGCGGGCTCCGCTGTGCGAGTGTCATGCCATGGCGACCTTCCTGCTGCTCGTCGCGGCGGGGATCGGGGCGGGTCTGTCCGGCTCGATGGCGGGCCTCGCCTCGCTGTTCTCCTACCCCGCGCTGCTGGCGGCCGGGCTGCCCGCCGTCGCGGCGAACGTGACCAACACCGTGGCGCTGACGCTCAGCTCCGTCGGCGCGGTCGCCGGGTCGCGGCAGGAGCTCTCCGGGCAGTGGCCGACCGTCGGGAGGTTCGCCCTCCTCACCGCGGTCGGGCGGAGCGGCGGGGGCCGGGTTGTTGCTGGTGACCCCGCCGGGCGCGTTCGAGAAGGTCGTGCCGGTGCTGGTGGGGGGCGCCGCGGTGGTGCTGCTGTTCCAGCCGCAGATCCGCGGGGCCGCCCTGCGCGGGGCGGCCGACGACCACCGGGGTGGGCCGGTGGTGCTCGCCGGCCGTCTTCGCCGTGGCCATCTACGGCGGGTACTTCGGCGCCGCCGCCGGGGTGATGCTGTTGGCGCTGCTGCTCGTCGCGCTCCCGGTCTCGCTGCTGCAGGGGAACGCGATCAAGAACGTGCTGCTCGGGGTCTCCAACGCGGTCGCGGCGATCGGCTTCGCCATCTTCGCGCCGGTCGACTGGCGGGCCGTGCTGCCGCTGGCCGCGGGCGCGTTGGTCGGTTCGCGGCTCGGCCCGGTCGTGGCCCGGCACCTGCCCGCCACGGCACTGCGCGTCGGGATCGCGCTGGCGGGCCTCGGGCTTGGCCGTCGGTGCTCGCGATCGGCGCCTGGTAGCGGGGCTGGCGAGAGTTATCGATCTGCTGGTGTGCGAGCAGATCGGTGATTCTCGCTCGGGACCGGTCCGGTGAGAGTCATCGATCTGCTGCGGCCGGTGCGGATCGGTGATCCTCGGCAGACGAGTCCCGCGTCGTGTGCGTGACCGACGTCAGCGGGGTCGAGCGCTGGCTGCGGGCTGACCCATCGACATCGCGCCCGTGCGGCGCAGCCAGTCTTCCAACGCCCGCTGGACGTCGCGCAGCGCAGGCCGCGTGCGGGGTCGTTGTCCATCGCCGCCCGCAGCAGCGCCAGATGCGCGGTGCGGCGGGGCAGGTGGCTGAGCGCGGCGCCGGTGGCCGCGGCCCGCAGCCCCGACACCGCGTCCGCGTGGCCGCCGCGGGGCGGGTGCCCGGTGAGGGCGTAGGAGATCGTGGCGGCGAGCTGCCACGAGTCCGACGCGGCCGAGGCGCGCTCCCCGCACGCGATCTCCGGAGCGAGGAAATCGGGGGTGCCCAGCACGAAGCCGGTCTGGGTCATCGTGGCGTCGCCGGTCTTCCTGGCGATGCCGAAGTCGATCAGGTGCGCCACCCCGTGCGGGTCGACGACCACGTTGCCCGGCTTGACGTCGCGGTGCATGACCCCGCGGGAGTGGGCGGCGTCGAGCGCGCCCGCCAGGTTGACCCACACGCGTGCGGCGGCGATGTCGTCGAGCACGCCGTGGTCACGCACCTGGTCACCGAGCGACTGCCCCTCGACGAAGCCCATGACGATCACCATGCCGTCCAGGTCGGCGAGGCCGGGATCGCTGCGGGCGGGCACCATGTCGTAGATCCGCACGCAGTTCGGGTGGCGGACCGCCGCCAGCGCGCGGGCTTCGCGCTGGATGCGCTGCTCGGTCTCGGCGTCGGGGGCGTGCGCGGCCTTGAGCGCGACGACGTGGCCGAGCTGGGCGTCCTGCGCGAGCCAGACGCGGCCGAACCCGCCGGAGCCCAGCCTGCGGATCAGGTGGAAGCGCTGGCGGCCGGGCGGCAGCGGCGGCGCGCCGGTGACACCGACGGCCGGGGCGACGAGCGTCGGCCGGTAGCCGCGGGCGGCGCCGGACGGAGGCTGCACCGGGCGGGCGGCGGAAGCGGGCGCCGAGCGTCCGCGTCGGCGCCGCGGGCTGGGGGCTGCGGATCGGGGTCTGCTTGGCCTTGCGGTCGGGCCGGGCGGGCGCCGACTTGGTGTCGGGCCTGCCGATCGTCGCCCACGACGGCGGTCCGATGAGCATCGGCAACGCCATCCCCAGCAGGGCGCCGAACGCGGCGCCGAGCCACAGGTGCACGACGGTGAGCGCGGGCGCGGTCATCGTGAGCACGGCGATGGCGAGCGTGGGCAGCCAGAAGAACGTGGCGGGCCAGCGCGGCCCCCGCCGCAGCGCGATGCGGGCCTGCACGTAGGTGAACGTCGCGACGATGACCGGCACGAGGCCCAGCCCGACCAGGCCGACGCCGAGGCGCAGGGGGCTCGCGCCCGAGAAGCTGTGGACGCGACCGTGCCGCGCCCGAGGTAGTCGGCCTGGCTGCCGACCACGGCGAAGCAGGCGTCGGTGCGCAGGCCCGTCCGGGCGAGCCCGGGCACCGCGGTGCCCGCCGCCGCCGCGGCGAAGATGCGCCCGGTGGCGGCGAACACGACGAGCGGCACCAGGCCCGCGAACACGAAGCCGATCGCGGCGAACAGCACGGAACCGGTGTTGCCGGAGACCTTGCGCAGCAGCGCGATGAGCACCGCGCCCACGGCGGGCAGCAGCCCGACGACGACGCCCAGCATCGACACCGCCCACGGCCAGCCGCCGGGGCAGAAATCGGGCGCGAGTGACCGGTGCAGCGCCGTGAGCAGGCCTGCGACCAGCGCGGTGACGCCCTCCACGCCGCAGCACCCCTCCCCGGAGACCCGCCCTGGGGCCGCCTCACGTCACACCACTATGGCACCGCGCAGGTCACGAAAGGACAACGGCCAGGCGCGGTTCGGGCTACTCGTCGTCGACCAGCAGAGCTTCCAATGCGGGGAGGGCGTCGGCCAGCAAGGCGAGCTGGCCCTCGTCCAGGCGGGCCAGCCGCCGGGCGATCAGGGCGGTGCGCTGGGTGCGCACCTCGTCGAGCCGCCGGGCGCCGTCCTCGGACAAGGTGATCAGCACACCGCGGGCGTCCTGCGGGTCGGCGGCGCGCACCACCAGGCCCTGCTCGTCCAGCGAGCTGAGCACCCGGCTCATGGTGGGCGCGGTGACGGCTTCCCGGCGGGCCAGCTCGGAGAGCCGCAGCGGGCCACGCTGTTCGATCGTCACCAGGGCGGACAGCTGCAGCGGGGGCACCGACTCGCCACCGTCGATCCGCACCCGCCTGCTGAGGCGCCCGACCGCGAGCCGGAGCCGCGTGGCCAGCTCGGCCAGCGCCTCGTCCGCTACCGCGGTGCCCCCCGTGTGGCCCTCCATCGTCTCATTTTGCCATCACCGCCGGTGACGACTCATCGCGGCACGCGTCAGACCTTGCGGAGGCGGATTCCGGTGACGCTGTGGTCGGGTCCCTTGCGCAGCACCAGGCTGGCGCGGCCGCGGGTGGGGTGGATGTTGCGTTCCAGGTTCGGTCCGTTGATCTCCGCCCAGATGCTCTCGGCGCGCTCGATGGCCTGGGCCTCGTCCAGTGCGGCGTACCGGCGGAAGTAGGACTCGGGATTGCGGAACGCGGTCTCGCGCAGGCGCAGGAACCGGTCGACGTACCAGCGGCGGATGTCGTCGGCCGCGGCGTCGACGTAGACGGAGAAGTCGATGAAGTCGCTGACCGCGACGGCCGCGCGCCCGGCGGGCTGCAGCACGTTGAGCCCCTCGACCAGCAGGATGTCCGGCCGGTGCACGGTCAGCTGCGCACCCGGCACGATGTCGTAGACCAGGTGGGAGTACACCGGCGCGCTCACCGCGGCGCTGCCCGCCTTCACGTCGGTGACGAAGCGCAGCAGGGCCCTGCGGTCGTAGGACTCCGGGAAGCCCTTGCGGGCCATCAGCCCGCGGCGCTCCAGCTCGGCGTTCGGCCACAGGAAGCCGTCGGTGGTGACGAGCTCGACCCGCGGGTGCTGGGGCCAGCGGGCCAGGAGCAGCCGCAGCAGCCGCGCGGTGGTGGACTTGCCCACCGAGACCGACCCGGCGATCCCGATCACGAACGGCGTCCGCGGCGTTGGTCGCGCCGAGGAACGTCCGGTAGGCGCGGTAGAGCCGCCCGCCCTCCTGGACGTGCAGCGTGAGCAGCCGGGAGAGCGGCAGGTACACCTCGCGCACCTCGTCGAGGTCCACCGTGTCGCCCACGGTGCGCACCTCGTCGAGCTCCTCGGCGGTCAACGGCAGCGGAGTGCTCTCCCCCAGCTTCGCCCACTCGGCCCTGTCGAGGTCGACGTAGGGCGAGTGCAGCGCGCTGACGGGCATGAGCAGTGAACGTAGACGGCGCCGCGCGAGGGTGCCCCGCGCGAGTCGTGGACGTCACCCGGTGCGGCAGGCTGGCCGTCGTGATCCAGGTGACCCGGCAGCAGGTGCTCGCCCACCGGCAGGAGGTGCACGGGCTCGCCGCGCGGCGGCCACGGCTCAGCGATCTCGCGGTTCTCGACCTCGGTGTGCAGAACACGCCGCCGGGCGCGCTCGTCGCCGCGCTGTCGGCCCGCCTGGCAGACCCCGCTCACGCCCGACGCCGACCTCACCGCGGACGGCGCGCTCACGCTGGCCTGGACGCTGCGCGGTGCGCCGCACCTGCACCGCACCGCCGATCTCCCGGTCGTGGCGGCGGCGTGCTGGCCACGTGACGACGCCGACGCCGCCGCCCGGCTGGGCTGGCAGCGCAAGCGGCTCGCCGAGGTCGACGGCGCGGCCCGCTGGGCGTACCGGACGGTCGCCGCCGCCGTGCGCGCCGTGCTGGTGGTGCCGATGACGAAGGCGGCGCTCAGCCGGGCCGTCACCGAGCGGGTGCCCGCCGAGCTCTCGCCGTTCTGCAAGCCGTGCGGGGTGCACCACGTCGGTGAGCAGCTGCTGCGGCTCGCCGCGCTGCCCGGTGGGGCCCGTCTGGTGCCGGGATCGCGCCCGCTGCTGTTCGAGCCGATCCCGGGCTGGCCCGGGCCGCCCGCCGACGACGCGGCGTCGTCCCGGCCGGTGCAGACCGCCTACGTGCGGTTCTTCGCTCCGGCGTCGGACGCCGACCTCGCCGCCTTCCTCGCCACCACCCGTACCGCCGCGGCCGCCGACGCCCCGACGGGCACGGTCGAGATCGAGGTCGAGGGTCGGCGTGGCGTGGTCGCGGAGGCCGATCTCGATGCCCTCCGGGGAGCGGAGGCCCGCGACGTGGTGCGGCTGCTGCCCCCGTCCGACCCGTTCCTGCAGGGTCGTGACCGGGAGCTGCTCGTCCCCGAGCCGCAGCACCGCAAGCAGATCTGGACGTCCCTGGGCGCGCCCGGCGTCGTCGTGTCCGGCACCGAGGTCGTCGGCACCTGGCGCACCACGCAGCGCGGCGCGAAGCTGGAGGTCGCCGTCACCCGGTTCCGACCGTTCGCCGACGCGGAGTGGGCCGCCGTGGCGGTCGAGGCGGAGCGGCTCGGGGTCGTCCGCGGCGCGTCCCAGGTGGTCGCGCGCTGATCGGTGCCCCGTACACTGGTGTTTCGCCCCTTTTCCAGGAGTCGCACCGTGCCCACCGCACGCCCCGCAGAGCCGGGCTGCAGTAGGGCGCCGGGCCTGCCCCGGCGCATCGTTCGTCCCGCCCGCCCCGGTTCGGGAGCGGCGTCATGACCCTCCTCTTCTCGCTGCTCGGCCTGCTCGCCGTCGTGGCGCTGACGCTGGGCACCGCGGTGTCCGTCGCGTCCGAGTTCGCGCTGACCGCGCTGGAGCGCAGCCAGGTCGACGCGCACGCGGCCGAGCGTGGCGACCGGCGCGCCCACACCGTGCAGAGCGCCCACCGCGGCCTGTCGTTCCAGCTGTCGGGCAGCCAGCTCGGCATCACCGTCACGACGCTGGTCACCGGCTACATCGCCGAGCCCGCGATCGCCACGCTGTTCGTGCCGGGGCTGTCCGCGCTCGGCCTGTCCGAGGGCGCCGCGGACACGACGGCCACGGTGCTCGCCCTGGTGCTGGCCACGTCGCTGTCGATGGTGTTCGGCGAGCTGGTGCCCAAGAACCTCGCGATCGCCGACCCGCTGCGCACCGCCAGGGCCGTCGTGCCGCCTGCAGAGCGGCTTCGCGCACGCGTTCCGGTGGCTGATCGGCGCGCTCAACGCGATGGCCAACGCGATCGTGCGCAGGCTCGGGGTCGAGCCCGCCGAGGAGCTGCGCTCGGCGCGTTCGCCACGCGAGCTGAGCTCGCTGGTCCGCTCCAGCGCCGAGCACGGCACCCTCGACGAAGGCACCGCCACGCTGCTCGACCGTTCCCTGCGCTTCGTCGACCGGGTCGCGGAGGAGCTCATGACGCCGCGGGTCCGCGTGCAGTCCCTCGACGCCGACGACACCGTGGGCGATCTCGTCGCGCTGTCTCGGCGCAGCGGGTTCTCCCGCTTCCCGGTGGACAACGGCGACCCGGACGCGCTCGTCGGCGTCGTGCACGTCAAGCAGGCGTTCGGCGTGCCTGCCGCGCACTGGGAGAGCGTCACGCTGCGCGATCTGGCCCAGCCCGTGCCGACCGTGCCGGAGTCGTTGAGCGGCGACGTGCTGCTCACCAGCCTGCGCGGCTCCGGTTTGCAGCTCGCCGTGGTGGTCGACGAGTACGGCGGCACCGCGGGCATCGTCACGCTGGAAGACCTGGTCGAGGAGATCGTCGGCGACGTGCGCGACGAGCACGACGCCGCCGAGCAGGCGCGGGTCCGCCCGCTCGGGCAGGGCAGCTGGCTGGTGTCGGGCCTGCTCCGCGACGACGAGGTGGCCGACGCCACCGGGTTCGCGATGCCGCCGGGTGACTACGAGACCCTCGCGGGGCTCGTGCTGTGCACGGCTGGGCCGCATCCCCGACGTCGGCGACGACGTGGAGGTCGACGGGTGGCACCTCACGGTGATGCGCCGCGACCGCAACCGCGTGGCCGAGCTGCGCCTCGCCGCTCCTCTTGCGGAGGCCGTCGGTGAGTAGCGACTTCCTGGCCCTGGCGGCCGCCATCCTCCTGCTGCTGCTCAACGCGTTCTTCGTCGGCGCCGAGTTCGCGCTGGTCTCGGCGCGCCGCGACCGGCTGGAGGCGATGGCCCACGCGGGTACCGCCGGCGCGGCGACGGCGCTCCGGGCGGGTGCCGACCTCTCCCGGATGCTCGCCGCGTCCCAGCTGGGCATCACGATCTGCTCGGTGCTGCTGGGCCGCCTCGGCGAGCCTGCCGTGGCGCACCTCATCGAGGTGCCCTTCACGTGGCTGGGGCTGCCGATCGAGGTCCTGGAGCCGCTGGCCTTCGCGATCTCGCTCGCGATCGTGGTCGTGGCCCACATGGTGATCGGCGAGATGGTGCCGAAGAACATCGCGATCGCGGGCCCCGAGCGCACGGCGATCTGGCTCGTCCCGCCGTTCCTGGTGTTCACCACGGTCATGCGGCCGGTCATCGCGCTGTTCGACCACGCGGCCAACGGGGTGCTGCGGCTCTTCCGCGTCGAGCCGCGCGACGAGCTGGAGACCGCGTTCACCTCCGGCGAGCTGGCCGACCTCATCGCGGAGTCCGGCCGCGAGGGCCTGTTGGACACCGACGGCTCGCGGCGGCTCTCCCGCACCCTCTCCTCGGTGGGCCACACCGTCGCCGACGTGCTGGTGCGGCCCGCGCGACCTCGTGTCGCTGCCGCAGCGCCCCGTCGTCGGGGACGTCGCGCGGGCGGTCGCCGACACCGGCTTCTCCCGCTTCCCGGTCCGCGCCGTCCGCGGGCTTCTCGGGCTACCTGCACGTCAAGGACATCCTCGACATCGCCGACGCCCCGGGCGCGGCCGTGCCGCCGCAGCGGGTGCGACCGCTGCCGCAGGTCCGGGTGACCGACCGGCTCGACGTCGCCCTGGCGGTGCTGCGCCGGGCGGGGGCGCACCTGGGCCGGGCCGTCGACGCCGCGGGCGCCACGGCCGGGCTGGTGACCCTGGAGGACCTCATCGAGCACTACGTCGGCACCGTCCGCGACGCCACCCACGCCCGCGACGACCGGGCTTGACCTGAACCCGGCTCGAGGGAGCAGGCTGCGCCCATGAGCATCTTCAGCGACGCCGAGCTGGCCTACCTCCGCGACGCCCGCCTCGCCAGGCTGGCCACGATCGGTCCTGACGGCGCACCGCAGGTCCGGCCCGGTCGGGCTTCTTCGTCGACGCGGTGGCGGGCACGATCGACATCGCGGGCATGCGCAACCCGAGCACCCAGAAGTGGCGCAACGTCGCCCGCGACGGCCGGGTGGCGCTCGTCGTCGACGACGTGCTGCCGCCGTGGCAGCCGCGGGCGCTCGAGATCCGCGGCGACGCCGAGGTGCTGCCGGACGAGCAGGCCGGTCGGGGCGTTCGAAGGCGCGGCGCCGGGCGTCATCCGCATCCGACCCCGGCGGATCCTGGCGTTCGGCATCGAGGAGGGCGCCCCGGCCGCGCGGACGGTGAGCTGACCTGTCAGAGACCGCGGCGGTACCGTCGACGTGGCCTACCGGAGACACCCGGCGCCCGCCGGATGCCGGCGGCCCGAGGCGCCGCGGCGCCCGCCCGGAGCGTGCCGGAGGCCCTGAGGGCGCCGCGGCGCCCGCCCGGGCCGTCCTGGCGGCGCCGACTGGAGCGTGCTGGCGGAGGCGGAGTGGCGGGAGCGGGCGGCGGCCCACCGGGCCCGGATGCGGCGCTTCACCGAGCCGCACCGCGAGCGCAAGCGGCGGCGGCGAGAGCGCACCCCGTGCTCGACTTCCTGTTCACCTACTACTCCCACCGCCCGCACCGGCTCGAGCAGTGGCACCCCGGCCCGGGCGTGGTGCTGGAGGGCGGCGCGGAGTACCTGGCCCACCCCGGGTACGCTGCAGGAGGAGGACGGGGTCCGGCTCGACCCCTCCGCACTCCCCCGGCTCGCGACGACGGCATCCTTCGTCGCGGCGCTCCTCGCCGCGACCGCCGCCCGGGCCCCCCGGCTGGGCTGCTTCGGGCTGCACGAGTGGGCGATGGTCTACCGCAGCCCCGCGCCCCGCCACGGTGCCGTGCCGCTGCGCCTCGGCTCCGCGGGCACCGACGCCGTCGTGGAGTCGCTTCCCGTGCACTGCACCCACCACGACGCGTTCCGCTTCTTCACCCCGGCCGCGCGCCCGCTCAACGCCGTAGCGCCCGCCCGGGACGACCAGGTGGAGCAGGAGCAGCCCGGCTGCCTGCACGCGACCATGGACCTCTACAAGTGGGCCTACAAGCTCGCACCCGCCGTGCCGGGCGAGCTGATGGCCGACTGCTTCGAGCTGGCCGCGGCCGTCCGCGAGCTCGACATGCGCGCGAGCCCCTACGACCTCGCCGACCTCGGCTACCCGCCGGTCCGCATCGAGACCCCCGCAGGCCGGGCGGCCTACGTCCGCGCCCAGGTGGAGTTCGCGACCCGGGCCGCTCCCCTGCGCTCCCGCCTGCTCGACGTCTGCGCCCACCTCGCCTGAACCCGCCCCGGCGGCCTTTCGCTGGTCTCGGCATCTGTTGTCGTTGATCGATTGACGTGAGGACTGGCGTCAATGATTGCTTGACGATGAAAGGAGTGCAGGCCGAGAGAAAAGATCGAGCGCATGTATCAGTGCGGCTGATCGCTGCTCTTCAGACCGCGGGCGGACGGGCGGTGGCGCACCTGGAGGGGATGTGCTGATCCGCCCGGCCGTCCGCCTCAGATCAGGCGCCGTTCCCGGTCAGGCGAAGGCCTCGGGGGCGGGGCAGCTGCACACGAGGTTGCCGGTCGCCGTGGGCGCCGTCGATGCGCCGCACCGGCGGCCACACCTTGCGGTCGTGCACGCCGGGCGTGCCCCCGGCCGGGTACGCGGCCAGCTCGCGGCTGTAGGGGTGGTCCCACTTGTCGACCAGGCACGCCGCCGTGTGCGGGGCCCCGCGCAGCGGGTTGTCGTCCACGGGCCACTCCCCCGCCGCCACCCGGTCGATCTCGGCCCGGATGCCGATCATCGCGTCGACGAACCGGTCGATCTCGGCGAGGTCCTCGCTCTCGGTGGGCTCCACCATCAGCGTGCCCGCCACCGGGAACGACATCGTCGGCGCGTGCAGGCCGTAGTCGGCCAGCCGCTTGGCCACGTCGTCGACGGTGACGCCGGAGGT
Source organism: uncultured Actinomycetota bacterium (assembly GCA_963799945.1). Classification (GTDB taxonomy): domain Bacteria; phylum Actinomycetota; class Actinomycetes; order Mycobacteriales; family Pseudonocardiaceae; genus Pseudonocardia. The sequence goes on along the minus strand of CAWCZG010000009.1, from coordinate 88,878 downwards.
CTTCGTGATCCCCCGCAGGTCCAGGATGCACTCGTGGGCCACGCGGCCGCCCTCGCCCGCGTACAGCACCGGGTAGTGGTCGCCCAGCCGCTTCGCGACGTAGTTGGCCGCGGCGACGGCCGTCAACGTGGCCGCACGCAGCCCGTCGACCCCCATGAGCCGCAGGTACGCCCACGGGATCGGCAGCACGCCCGGGCTGCCGTGCGGGGCGGCCGACACCTGGCCCGACCACGCCGCGGCCCGGCAGGAACGGCGCCAGGTGCTCGGCCACGGCCACCGGGCCGACACCCGGGCCGCCGCCGCCGTGCGGGATGCAGAACGTCTTGTGCAGGTTGAGGTGGCTGACGTCGCCGCCGAACGCCCCGGGCCGGGCCACGCCGACCAGCGCGTTGAGGTTCGCGCCGTCGACGTAGACCTGACCGCCGGCGGCGTGCACCGCCTCGCAGACCGCCCGCACGCCCGCCTCGTACACGCCGTGCGTCGACGGGTAGGTGATCATCAGTGCGGCCAGGTCGGCGCCGTGCTGCTCGATCTTGGCGTGCAGGTCGTCGAGGTCGACGTCGCCGGTGGGGCCCGTGGCCACCACGACGACGCGCATCCCGGCCATCACCGCCGACGCCGCGTTCGTGCCGTGCGCCGAGGCCGGGATCAGGCAGACGTCGCGGTGCCCCTCGCCCCGGCTGCGGTGGTAGGCCGCGATCGCCAGCAGGCCCGCGAGCTCGCCCTGGCTGCCCGCGTTGGGCTGCAGCGACACGGCCGCGTAGCCGGTGAGCTCGGCGAGCCAACGCTCCAGGTCGGCGATCAGCTCGCAGCGTGCCCGCCGCGTCCGCCTCCGGCGCGAACGGGTGCAGGTCGGCGAACGCCGGGCCAGGTGATCGGCTCCATCTCGGCCACGGCGTTCAGCTTCATCGTGCACGAGCCCAGCGGGATCATCGTGCGGTCCAACGCCATGTCGGCGTCGGCCAGGCGGCGCAGCCAGCGCATGAGCGAGGTCTCCGAGCGGTGCTCGTGGAACACCGGGTGCGTCAGGTACTCGCTCGTCCTGAGCAGCGCGGCGGGCAGCGCGTCGGCGGTGTCGGCGTCGAGCGCGGTCGCGTCGGCCTGCGACGCCGAACGCCGCCCAGAGCGCCTCGAGGTGGGCGGCGGTCGTGAGCTCGGAGCAGGAGATGCCCAGCGTGTCGTCGTCGACGCGGTGCAGCGTGATCCCGGCGGCGTGCGCGGCATCGGCGACGGCCGCGGCCCGGCCCGGCACGCGCACCCTGATCGTGTCGAAGAAGGCCTCGCCCACGACGTCGACGCCGCCCTCGCGCAGGCCGGCCGCGAGCACCGCGGCCATGCGGTGGGCGCGGCGCGCGATGCGGGCGAGCCCGTCGGGCCCGTGGTAGACGGCGTAGCAGGCCGCGACGACGGCCAGCAGCACCTGGGCCGTGCAGATGTTGGACGTGGCCTTCTCGCGCCGGATGTGCTGCTCGCGGGTCTGCAGGGCGAGCCGGAGCGCCGGGCGGCCGTCGGCGTCGTGGGACAGGCCGACGAGCCTGCCCGGGCAGCTGACGGGCCAGTCCTTCCCGCACCGAGAGGTAGCCCGCGTGCGGGCCGCCGAAGCCGAGCGGCACCCCGAAGCGCTGGGTGGTGCCCACCGCGACGTCCGCGCCCAGCTCGCCCGGCGCCGTGAGCAGCGTCAGGGCCAGCAGGTCGGCGGCCACGGCCACCAGCGCGCCCCGCTCGTGGGCCGCGTCGATCAGCGGCCGCAGGTCGCGGACGGCCCCGGACGCGCCGGGGTAGGACAGCAGCACGCCGTAGGCGTCGTCGGCGGGGAGCTCGGCCGCCGGGTCGAACAGCTCCAGCTCGATGCCCAAGCGGCTCGGCGCGGGTGCGCAGGACGGCCAGGGTCTGCGGGAGGGTGTCGGCGTCGACGAGGAACCGCGGGCTGGTCGAGCGGTTGGCCCGGCGCAGCAACGTCATCGCCTCGGCGGCCGCGGTGGACTCGTCCAGCAGCGAGGCGCCCGCCACCGGGAGCCCGGTGAGGTCGGCGACCGTGGTCTGGAACGTCAGCAGCGCCTCCAGCCGCCCCTGGCTGATCTCGGGCTGGTACGGCGTGTAGGCGGTGTACCAGGCCGGGTTCTCCAGCACGTGCCTGCGGACCACCGGCGGGGTGATCGTGCCGTGGTAGCCGAGCCCGATCATCGGGACGGTGACGGTGTTGTCGGCGGCCAGCCCGCGCAGCTCGGCCAGCACCTCGGTCTCGGTGGCCGCGGGCGGCAGCGTCGAGGCCACCGGCTCGGTGTCCCGGATGCTCGCGGGCACGGCCGCGGCGGCCAGCTCGTCGAGCGATCCGGCGCCGATCGCCTCGAGCATCGTGGCGAGCTCGCCGGGCCGTGGGCCGATGTGGCGCTCGGCGAACGGCACGCCGTGTTCGAGAGCGGCCAGGGACTCCGCGTGCTGGGTGTCGGTGTGCCGGACGGACGGGCTGACGGTCACGGTGGCCTCCGGGGTGGCGCGGGCAGGGCGAATACGCCCTCCCCCTCTGTCCGTGCCCGGTGCCCGGGCGCCTGAGAGATTCACCCTGGCCGGGACCAGGGCTTTCCCCGTCGGCGGACCTACGGCTGCATCACCGCGGTGGTCACTTTCCAGAGGCGTCTCGCCAGTGCGGTCCTGGGGCCTGAGAGATTCCGGGGAGGGGTTGCTCCTTCGGCGCCCGGCTTGCACCGGACTCTCCCGCGCTGGTTCGGCGACTGCACCGACCACTCTAGTCCCACAACGTGAAACAGCGGGCGTCGGGCGCGCCGCACGCGCTCAGCTGATCGCGCGGCGGGACCGGCGGCGGGACAGCTCGTCTTCCGGGGTCTCGTCGACGGAGCCGCCATCGGCGCGCTCCACCGGGAAGTCCTTGATCGAGCCGCTGATCTCCTTCATCGCCCCGGACACCGCGATGCCGAACACGCCCTGGCCGCCGCGCAGCACGTCGACGACCTCCTCGGGCGAGCTGCACTCGTAGACGGTGGTGCCGTCGGAGAAGAGGGTGACGCCCGCGAGGTCGCGCACGCCGCGGCGACGCAGGTACTCGACGGCGACGCGGATGTTCTGCAGCGAGACCCCGGCGTCGAGCAGCCGCTTGACCACCTTGAGGACGAGCATGTCCTTGAAGGAGTAGAGCCGCTGCGAACCGGAGCCCGCCGCGCCCCGAATGGAGGGAACGACGAGACCGGTGCGGGCCCAGTAGTCAAGTTGCCGGTAGGTGATGCCGACGACCTGGCAGGCGGTCGGGCCGCGGAAGCCGACGAGCTGGTCGGGCATCCCGTCGAACCCGGACCCGATGAGGGGATCAGGGAAGAGCTCACCCTGCTCGGGTGTGCCGGACGGCGTTGCCTCGTCCACCTCGCTCCCTTCGCAGAATCACATGCTGGGAGTTCGAACCTATGCGGGGAGGAGCGCAGGGTCAACGCGCCGCGCCGGGGTGTTACGACCAGCGGCGGTGTGTCGAGGGCCGAACGCAGGCAGCAGGCTACGGCTGGGCGCCGCGGAAGTCCTCAGGGGAGATGCTGTCGAGGAACTCGCGGAACTTCTCCACCTCGTCCTCCTGCTCGTCCGGGATGACCAGCCCGGCCTCGGCGAGGACGCGTTCGTCGGCATGGATCGGCACGCCGATCCGCAGCGCCAGCGCCACCGAATCGCTCGGCCGCGCCGACACCTTCACGCCGCCGTCGAAGATCAGCTCGGCGTAGAAGGTGCCCTCCTGCAGATCGGTGATCCGGACCTGCTCGAGCCTGCGCCCCAGACCGGCGATCACGTCCTTCAGGAGGTCGTGCGTCAACGGTCGCGCGGGCTTCACGCCCTGCTGCTCCAGCGCGATGGCCGTGGCCTCGACCGACCCGATCCAGATGGGGAGATAGCGATCACCGCTGGTCTCCCGCAAGAGGAGGATCGGCTGGTTCGCGGGCAGTTCGACCCGGACGCCCACCACACGCATCTCGCTCATGCGGTCCCTCCTCCTGACGGTCCTGCTGCCTTCCGACGCTACACGGCACCCCTGGCGCCGCGCCCACCTCCGGACGGGCGGCCCAGACGTGTCGCCGATGGCTCAGCGGTCAGCTGCGGGGACCTGTGATGAAGACCAGGCGGAACTTCCCGATCTGCACCTCGTCGCCGTCGACGAGCACCGCGGTGTCGACCGGTTCGCGGTTGACGTAGGTGCCGTTGAGGCTGCCGACATCGACGACGACGAACTCGCTCGCGTCGCTGCGGAACTCCGCGTGGCGCCGGGAGACGGTGACGTCGTCGAGGAAGATGTCGCTGTCGGGATGGCGCCCCGCGCTCGTGACGGCCCGGTCGAGGAGGAACCGCGAACCCGCGTTCGGACCCCGCTTCACCACCAAGAGGGCGGCGCCTTCAGGCAGCGCGTCGACGCCGGAGACCGACGGGTCCTTCGCGGGGGGCTCGGCCTCGGAGAGGAAGTCCGCGCGGAAGACCGAGGTGGTCTCCGGGGCACGCTCCGGGGGCACGCCGGGCCCGTCGTTCATGGTCACCTCGGGGTCTCCTCCTGCAGCAACATCTTCGTATCGGTGCCGGTCGAACCTACCGTGCCGACCGGATCGGCAACGGGGCCGGTCAGTCTCCGACGAGCTCGCGGTACGCGGCGGCGTCGAGCAGCCCCTCTGGCGTGTCCTGCACCCTGATCTCGAGCATCCAGCCGCCCTCGTACGGCGCGGAGTTGATCAGCTCGGGCGTCTCGGACAGTGCCTCGTTCGCCGTCACGACGGTACCGCTGACCGGGGCAAACAGATCCGACACCGACTTGGTCGACTCCACCTCGCCCACCGCGGACCCCGCGGCCACGTCGGCCCCGACGTCCGGGAGCTGGACGAACACCACGTCGCCGAGCTGGTTCTGGGCGTAGTCGGTGATGCCGATGCGGACGACCCCGTCGCCGAGGTCGCGCACCCACTCGTGGGCTTCGGTGTACCGCAGGTCGTCGGGGATCACGGCGGGAGCCTAGCCAGGTGCCCGGTCCACCGACGTTCGGGGCGCCCGCAGCGCGAGCGAGATCTGGGCCAGGTAGAGGGCCCCTGTGTAGAGGTACAGCGCGCTGCCCCAGATGGCGAACGCGTAGCCCGTCGGGACGGCACAGATCGGCGAACCAGCCGGTCTGCAGACCCGCCAGCAGCAGCGGGAACGCCCACAGCAGCAGGAAAGTGGCCGCCTTGCCGAGGTAGACCACCGGTGGGGGGCCGTAGCCGCGGCGGCGCAGCAGCGGGAGGCACAGCGCGAGCACGAGGTCGCGGCCGACGAGCACCGCGACCGCCCACCACGGCACGATGCCGCGCAGCCCGAGGCCGAGGAGCGCGGCCAGGATGTAGAGGCGGTCGGCGGCGGGGTCGAGCAGCTCCCCCAGCCTGCTGTACTGGTCGAGCAGCCGGGCGAGCTTGCCGTCGGCCCAGTCGCTGATCCCGCCCAGCGCCAGCACGACGATCGCCCAGACGTCGGCCCGTGGGCCCAGCAGCAGCCAGAGGAACAGCGGCACCCCGGCCAGGCGCAGCACGGAGAGCAGGTTGGGGACGGTGAGCACCCGCCGGCTGCCGGTGTGCTGGTCCGCACGTTCGACCACGCCGTGACACTAGAGCGCCCGGCAAATGCGGGTCCCGGCCCGCGCCGCCCACGGGCTCGCGGAACCCGCATTTGCCAGACCTTCTTGGAGGTGGTGGCACGATGCGGCCATGACCGATGGCGGCACCGCGACGACAGACCTCCGGGCGAAGCAGGCTCCGCTCAAGCAGCGCTACCGCGAGGACCCGACCGCGGCGCTCGTCACGCTCACCGCCGAAGGCGAGCTGGACGGCACGGGCGTCGCCTGCCGGGTCCGCACGGCCACGACGCTCGCCGAGGCGGGCCTGCACCCCGCCACCGGCGGCGACGGCACGCAGCTGTGCTCGGGCGACATGCTGCTCGAGGCCCTGGTCGCCTGCGCGGGGGTCACGCTGCGGGCGGTGGCGACCTCGATGGGGCTCGACGTCGCGGGCACCGTGCACGCCGAGGGCGACCTGGACTTCCGGGGCACGCTCGGCGTCGACAAGGAGGCCCCGGTCGGGTTCCGGGCGATCCGGTTGACGTTCGACCTCGCCACGTCCGCCGACGCCGACCAGGTCGCCACGCTGATGAAGCTCACCGAGCGGTACTGCGTCGTGCTCCAGACCTTGGCGCAGTCCCCCGCGATGACGGTGGCCGTCGAGAGCGGCCACGGCGCGGACGCCTCCTGATGAACGGGGCCCACGCGCTGCTCGGCACGCTCGTCGGCGCGGGCGTCGACGTCTGCTTCGCCAACCCGGGCACCTCGGAGATGCACTTCGTCGCCGCGCTGGACGGGGTGCCCGCGATGCGCCCGGTCCTCACGCTCTTCGAAGGCGTGGCGACGGGCGCCGCCGACGGGTACGGGCGGATGGCGGGCCGCCCCGCCGCCACGCTGCTGCACCTCGGGCCCGGTCTCGGCAACGGGCTGGCCAACCTGCACAACGCGCGGCGCGCCCACACCGGCATCGTCAACGTCGTCGGCGAGCACGCCACGGGCCACCAGAAGCTCGACGCGCCGCTGCAGTCCGACATCGCGGCTGTGGCGGGCTCGGTCTCGGGGTGGCTGCGCACGAGCGCCTCCCCGGCCGACGTGGGCCGTGACGCCGCCGACGCCGTGGCCGCGGCGGGCGCGGGTCAGGTCGCGACGCTGGTGCTGCCCGCCGACGTGAGCTGGACCGACGGCGGCGCGGTGGCCGATCCCGTGCGGGTGGCCGAGCGGCCCGCGGCGGACCCGGCGGCGCTGCGGGCCGCGGCCGACGCGCTGCGCAGCGGCGAACCCGCGGTCCTGCTGCTGGGCGGCGACGCGTGCCGGGCCGACGGCCTGGCCGCGGCGAGCCGCATCGCGGCGGGCACCGGCGCGCGGCTGCTCGCCGAGACGTTCCCGGCCCGGCTCGAGCGCGGCGCGGGCGTCGCGCCGGTCGGGCGGCTGGGCTACGTGGTCGAGCACGCCCAGCAGCAGCTCGCGGGCTCGCGCCACCTCGTGCTGCTCGGAGCCCGCTCCCCCGTCGCGTTCTTCGGCTACCCCGGAAAGCCCGGCGACCTCGTCCCCGAAGGCTGCGTCGTGCACGAGGTCGCGCTGCCCACCGGCCGGGCCGCCGCCGCGGCCGCGGAGCTCGCGGACCTCGTCGCGCCGCGACGCCGTCGCCGCCCTGGCCACCGCAGCACGCCCGGAGCTGCCGACCGGGCCGCTGACCGTCGCGTCCGCGGCCGCCGTGATCGGCGCGCTGCTCCCGGAAGGCGCGATCGTCGTCGACGAGTCGAACACCTCCGGGGTCGGCCTGCCGTCGGCCACCGCGGGCGCGCCCCGGCACGACTGGCTGACGCTCACCGGCGGCGCGATCGGCTACGGCCTGCCCGCCGCGACGGGTGCCGCGGTCGCCTGCCCCGACCGGCCCGTGTGGTGCCTGCAGGCCGACGGCAGCGCGATGTACACGATCGCGGCGCTGTGGTGCCACGCCCGCGAAGGGCTCGACGTGACCACGGTCGTCTACGCCAACAACGCCTACGCCATCCTGCGCGTCGAGCTGATGCAGGTCGGCGCGGCCGTGGCGGGCGACGGCGCGCGCGCCCGTTCGCTGCTCGACCTGGGCGCGCCGCGGTTGGATTTCGTCGCCCTCGCGGCGGGGATGGGCGTGCCCGCCGTCGCGGTGGACACCGCCGAGGGCCTCGCGGACGCGCTGCGCAGGGCGGCCGCCGAACCGGGTCCGCATCTGGTCCAGGCGCAGGTGCCGCCCGTCGTATGACACCTGCCGCTCATCGCGCGTGTTCGTCGCCTCGGCGCGGGCGTACCCGCCCGACCAGGGGGTTCTTCCGGTCGGGCGACGTAGTCTTGCCGTCTAGGCGATCGCGACGTACGGAGCGGGGAGCCCGACGGGGTCGCCAAGAGAGTGCGGCATGACGTGACCAGCACGATCGACGACTTGGAGCGCGTGGGTCACACCTGTCTCATCCCCGACAGCGATGATCATCTGTGGGAGGTCACCGCAGGCTGGGTGGCGGGCGGCCTGGCTGCGGGCGAGCGCGTCGTCTACTTCGAAGACGACACCGCCGATGCCCTGCTGAGCCGACTCGACGACGACCGGGTCCCGGTGGACGCGGCCATCGCCGAGGGCGAGCTGCTCATCGTGCCCACGGCGCAGACCCGGCTCGCCTGCGGGTTCCCGGTGCCCGACATCGTCGACCTGGTCCGCACGGAGATCGCGAAGTCCGAGATCGACGGCTGGCCCGGCGTCCGGCTCGCGGGCGAGTCGGCGGCCATGCTGCCGATCGGCGGGCTGCGCAAGGTGGTCGAGTACGAGCGGGCCGTCGACGAGCTGCTGACGGAGCACCCCGGCGCCCGCATGCTGTGCCGCTTCAACCGCCGCTTCTTCGACGACGAGGCCGTCGCCGCGATGCGCGCCCTGCACACCACCGAGCTGGTGGTCCCCGCGATCTACGACGACACCCTGCTGCGCGTCACCGGCGCGTGGCCCACCAGCCTGCGGTTCGCCGGCGAGATCGACATGTCCAACCGGCCGCAGATCCGCCGGGTCCTCGACCGTGCGCTCGACGACGCGCTGCGCTCCGCCCACGCCGACACCGACATCACCATCGACCTGTCCTCGCTGCGGTTCATCGACGTCGCCGGGGCGGTCGAGCTGGTGCACGCCGCGGAGTCGTTCCCCGAGACCCACCGGATGGTGCTGGTCGGCGCCCGTCCGCGCGTGCAGCGCGTGCTCGACCGCTGCGGGGCCCCGTTCGCCGCGCGGCTGGACGTGCGCCCCCGCGGGGAGGCCAAGTGAGGATCACCAGCCCGCCCGAGGCGACGCTCGCCCGGCACAGCGTGGCGTTCCACGACTCGGAGTCCGAGCTGATGGAGCAGCTCGTGCCGGTCGTCACGGCGGCCGTCGACGCCGGTGAGGCGCTGGCGCTGGCGCTGCGGCCCACCACGGAGACGGCGTTGCGCGCCGCCGTGGAGTGCCCGTCCGACGTCCTCGTGCTCGCCCGGCCGGACGGCCCGGACGGCCCCTCCGGCCAGACCCTGGCCGCCCGCTGGGCCCGTGAGCTGCGGGAGCTCACGACGTCGGGTCGGCAGCCCATCAACGTCATCACCGAGCACTGGAGCGCCTTCGACGGCGCCGACGGCGGCTTCTGGACCGAGCTCGACGCGGCGGCCAACATCGCGCTCTCGGCGCTCCCCGTGAGCATGACCTGCTTCTACCCGGCCTACCCCCTGCACGGGTCGGTGGTCGAGGGCGCGCTGCGCAACCACCGCACGCTGCTGCGGCACGGGCTGCTCAGCGCCAACGACGCCTACCTCCCGCCGACCGAGGTCCTGCTGGCCACGCCCGCCCCCGCGCCCCTGGTGCTCGGGCCGCCCGATGAGCGCCGCACCTTCGGCGCGTGGGCGCTCAACGAGGTCCGGGACAGCGTCGAGACGGCGATGCTCACCGCCGGGTTCGGCCGCGACCGCGCCGAGGACGTCGTGCTGGCCGTCAACGAGATCGCGACGAACGCCGTCGAGCACGGGCCGGGCGACGCCGAGCTGTGCGTGTGGACCGACGCCGACGGCTTCGTGGTCGAGGTGCACGACGGCGGGGTCCTGCACAACCCGCTGCCCGGGCTGGTCGCCCCGCACCCGGCCGAGCCCCGCGGGCGCGGCGTCTGGATCGCCCGCCAGCTGTGCGACTCGCTGCACGTCTGGTCCGATGGCGGCGGGACCCACGTGCGTCTGCGCGCGGCCCCATGACTAGCATCACCCCAGCGCAGGATCATCCTTCACAGTAAGATGGCTACGGAACGTCACCCGGGCGGACGCCATTTCCGCCCAAGTGTGACGAACTTGGCCCTTCACAAGCGGCGTCATGCGGAGAACACTCTTTCGCGGACTCGGCGGATAATGCGCGGGCCAAACACACGGGCACTACTCTTCTCCGGGACGACCATGTCTGACGATCAGCGACGATCTCGCACAGCGCAGGCCCTCCCGCACCGCATCACGGTGCTGGGCGCGTTCACCCTCACAGTGGACGGCGCATCCGTCGCGTTGAGCGTCGATGCCCGCAGACTGGTCGCCTACCTGGCGATCCACCCCCGCCCGCAGACGCGCGCCACGCTGGCCGCTGACCTGTGGCCGGGCGTCGCCTCGGCCGAGCGGCTGCTCGCCGATGCCCTCGCCGCCGTGGACGTACCCGGGCTGCTGGACGACGCCGAGGGCCCGCTGGCGCTCTCCGCCGACGTCGAGGTCGACCTGGCCGAGGCCATGCGGCTGATCCGGGCGCTCCCCGGCCTGCCCGCAGCCGCCACCGTCGACACCACGCTGCTCACCGAAGACCTCCTCCCGGGGTGGACCGCCTCGTGGATCGCGATCGAGCGCGAGCGGTTCCGCCAGCTGCGGCTGCACTCCATCGAGGAGCGCAGCCAGCGGCTCATCACCGCGGGCCGGTTCGACGACGCCGTCGGCATGGCGCGCATCGCCGTGCGCACCGCGCCGAGCCGCGAGAGCGCCCGCCGCGCCCTCATGGAGGCGTACGTGGCGCAGGGCGATCTCGCCGCCGCCGTCGCCGAGTACGACGAGTACCAGGAGCTGCTGCGCTCCAGCCTCGGCGGGCCCAGTCGGGCACGGCCTCGAGGGCCTGTTCCCGATCGCGCCCGCGTGGCCGGTGCTGCGCGCGCGCAGCGTGATGCCGCGCTCGGCCGTCCAGCTCCCGGGCGGTGTCCGGGCCATCCGCACCGGCCGGCGCCTCGTGGCGGGCGGCTCGGCCTCGGGCAACCCGCGCTAGTCGCCACCCCGTTCTACTTCGCACGACTTCCGGCGTCCTCGCAGGGGTTCGACCTTCTGCGAGGACGTCGTTTGCTGTGCGAAGTCAGCGCGTGGTGAACGATGACGGCTCAGGGATGTAGGACAACGCGGTTCCCCGCCACCGGTGCGGCGGTCCACGCCTTCTCGACGTCGCTGAGCGGTGTCGCCTCCGCGTGGACGGCGAACGCGCCGGTGGTGATCAGCTGCGCGAGCTCGGGTAGCTCGGCGAGGATGTCCGCCGGGCTCACCGAGCCCTGGCCGCTGCCGAGCATCCGGAGGTTCGCGGCCCGCAGCGCCGCCGACGGCAGCGTGATGTCCGGGCCCGCCACTGAACCGATCTGCACCCAGTCGAGGCTCTTCGCCGAATCGGTGCGGCCGACGACCACGGGGCCGATCGCGTTCGCCGTGGGCGCTCCCCACAGGTAGTCCAGCACGACGTCGACGTCCGCTGCGGCCTTGCCCAGGTCGGCGGCCACCTGATGCGGATCGCCGTCGAGAGGCACCACAACGTCGGCGCCGAGATCGGGCAGGAGCCCGAGTGCGGGGCCGCGGCCCGCGGCGACCACCTGCGCGGCCCCGAGCTGCCGCGCGACCTGGATGGCGAGCTGCCCGGCGTTGCCGGTGGCGCCCAGGATCATGACGCTCTTCCCGGTGGGGAACGCGACGCGCCGCCGGAGCGCCACCCACGACGACATCGCCGGGTTCATGGCCGCGGCCAACACGACAGGATCGGCGTCGGCGGGCAACTCCACCGCGCGCCGGGCGTCGACCGCGACGCGCTCGGCCATCGTCCCGAACCGGGTGTCGGGCAGGACGAAGTAGAGCAGCGTGCCGTCGGCGCGCCGCCCCACCCCGTCGATCCCCGGGACGAGCGGCAGCTCGTCCGTGCTCGTGTAGTGCGAGCCGTCGGCCTGCGACCGGACGCGTGGGTGCAGACCCGCGGCCAAGACGTCGACGACGACCTCGTGAGGCGCGGGCTCGGGTTCGGCGACCTCCGCGTAACGCGGCGGTTGGTCGAAGCTGGTGACGAGCGCGGCGTGCATCGGGGCTCCCGTTGAACTAGTTGGCGACACCAACCAATCTAGTTGGCGTCACCAACTTTGTCGAGTATCGTCGTCGCCGTGACGGGATCACCGGAGGTGGATCGGCAGGCCGCGCCGACGGCGGCAGGCGACGCACTGGTGGACGCCATCGTGCAGCTGAGCTTCGCGGTCCAGTTCGTCCTCACCGAGGTGGGCGCGCAGCACGACCTGTCGGTGACCCAGGTGCGGCTGCTGGGGATCCTGCGCGACCGGACGGGCTCGATGGGCGAGCTCGCCGGGTACCTCCGGCTGGACAAGTCGAGCGTGACCGGGCTGGTCGGCCGGGCCGAGGCCCGCGACCTCGTCCGACGAACCCGGCGCCCCGGCGACGGCCGCGGGGTGCAGGTGATCATCACCGAGCGCGGGGCCGCGCTCGCCGCCCAGGTCCACCGCGAGGTCGCCGCCCGACTGCTGACGCTCACGGGGACGCTGGAGGTGGGCGAGCGCGCGACCCTCACCGCGTTGATCGACCGGATGATCAACGTCGGCTAGCGCTCTCGCAGATCAGCTCGCTCGAGATGGACACCAGCGGGCTTCAGCCACGCCGAAACTCCCGTGGTGTCCATCTCGGCTGCCGCGGGTGCGGCCCGCGGGCCTAAGCTTGCGCAGCTCGGGCAGGACGTCCTCGCTGAACTGGGCGAGGAAGCGCTCCTGGTCGGCGCCGGGGCCGTGGAAGACCAGGTGGTTGAGGCCGGCGTCGACGTAGGGCTTGATCTGGGCGAGCGCCTCGCCGGGGTCCGACGCCACGATCCACCGCTTGGCTACCTGCTCGATCGGCAGCTCGTCGGCGAGGCGCTCCATCTCGACGGCCGAGTCGACGCTGTTCTTCTGGTCGGCCGAGAGCGACAGCGGCGCCCAGAAGCGGCAGTTCTCCAGCGCCGTCTCGGGGTCGCGGTCGTAGGACATCTTGATCTCGATCATGTGGTCGACCGCGTCCGCGTCGCGCCCCGCCGCCTCGGCGCCCTCGGCGCACGCAGGCAACAGCTTGTCGGTGTAGAGATCCATGCCCTTGCCCGACGTGCAGATGAAGCCGTCGCCCGCGCGCCCGGCGTACTTGGCGACGACCGGTCCCCCGGCGGCGATGTAGACCGGGATCGGCTGCTCGGGACGGTCGTAGATCGTCGCGCCGACCGTCGTGTAGTACTCGCCCTTGAACGACACCTCCTCGCCGGTCCAGAGCTCCCGCATCAGCTTCACGGCCTCCCGCAGGCGGGCGAAGCGCTCCTTGAACTCCGGCCACTCCCGCCCGGACACCGCGATCTCGTTGAGCGCCTCGCCGGTGCCGACGCCGAGCATCACCCGCCCCGGGTAGAGCACGCCCGAGGGTGGCGAACATCTGGGCCAGCACGGCCGGGTTGTAGCGGAAGGTCGGCGTGAGCACCGACGTGCCGAGCTGGATCCGCGAGGTCCGCTCCCCCACCGCCGTGATCCAGGCCAACGCCGACGGCGCGTGGCCACCCTCGTGGCGCCAGGGCAGGAAGTGGTCGGAGACGACCGCGCTGTCCAGCCCCACCTCTTCGGCCCGCACGGCGTACTCGACCAGCTCGCGCGGCCCGAACTGCTCCGCCGACGCCTTGTATCCGATCCGCAACGTCATGGTCCACAGCCTGCCACTTGCGCCCGGTCGCCGCGGGCGGAAAGTCGGATGACCTCCCCGTGCGGTGCGCCTACCGTTCTCCGGGCCATGAGCGAACCTCCCGCCACAGGCGACCAGCGCCCCACCCTCGGTGCTCTTCGCAGGCTCACGCCCTACGTCCGTCCCCACCGCGCCGCACTGCTCGGCAGCGGTGTCGCCGCGCTCGCCGCGACCCTGGCCGGGCTCGGGATCCCCCTGGTCACCCGGGCGATCGTCGACGGGCCCATCGCGCGGGGCGACCTGTCGGTCCTGCCGCCGCTCGTGCTGGGCGTGCTGGCGTTCGGGCTGGTCGAGGCGGGCCTGATCTTCCTGCGCCGGATGCTCGTCGCGGGCCCGAGCAACCAGGTCGAGGCGACCATGCGCGGCGACCTGTACGCGCACCTGCAGCGGCTCCCCGTCGCGTTCCACGACCGTTGGGCCTCGGGCCAACTGCTCTCCCGGGCGACCTCGGACCTGACGACCATCCGCTGGTTCGTCGCCTTCTCCGGGATCTTCCTGGTGGTCAACGCGGTCACGGTGGTCGTCGGCGTGGGTGTGCTCGTGTGGCTCTCGCCCTGGCTCGGCGTGGTCCTCGCGGTCGTGGCCGGGCCGCTCACGGTGGTGACGCTCCTGCTGGAGCGGCGCTACTCCCGGGCCGCCCGTCGCGCCCAGGACCAGGTGGGCGACCTCGCCACCATCGTCGAGGAGTCGGCGCTGGGCATCCGGGTGCTGAAGTCGCTGGGCCGGGGGCGGCAGCTGACCGCCCGCTTCCTCGCCGACGCGCGCGAGCTGCGCGGCACCGAGCTGGCCAAGGTGCGCATCCTCGCCGCGCTGTGGACGGTGGTGGTGCTCGTGCCCGAGGCGGCGATCGCCGTCATCCTCGGGCTGGGCGCCTACGGCGTCGCGAACGGCAGCATGACGCTGGGCACCCTCGTCGCCGCGGCCACGGTCGTGACCTACCTGTACTGGCCGATGGAGTCGATCGGCTGGCTGCTGGCCGAGGCCGGCACGGCCGCGGGCGCGACCGTGCGCTACTTCGAGGTCCGCGACATCGAGCCCGCGATCACCGACCCGGAGCGGCCCATCCCGCTCACCGCGGTACGCGGCGAGCTGGCCCTGACCGGCGTGCGGTTCCGCTACCCGGGGGCCGACCGCGAGATCCTGCGCGGGGTCGATCTCGTGGTGCGGCCCGGCGAGACGATGGCGCTGGTCGGGGCCACGGGCTCGGGCAAGACCACGCTCACCGCGCTCGTGGCGCGCCTGTACGACGTCACGGGTGGCCGGGTGACGCTCGACGGCGTCGACGTCCGGGACGTGGCGCTGGCCCAGCTGCGTCGCGCGGTCGCCACCGCCTTCGAGGACCCGGTGCTGATCTCGGCGAGCGTGCGGGAGAACGTGGCGTTGGGCCTGCCCACGGCGCCCGACGACGCGGTCTGGGAGGCGCTGCGGGTGGCCAGCGCCGACGGGTTCGTCGCGGCGCTGCCGTGGGGCCTGGACACCCGCATCGGCGAGCAGGGCCTCTCGCTCTCCGGCGGGCAGCGCCAACGGCTCGCGCTGGCCCGCGCGGTGCTGGGGCACCCGCCGGTCCTCGTGCTGGACGACCCGCTCTCGGCGCTGGACGTGCACACCGAGGCCGAGGTCGAGGCGGCGCTGCGGCGGGTGCTGGGCGGCGTCACGGCGCTGGTGGTGGCCCACCGGCCCTCGACGGTCCAGCTCGCCGACCGCGTGGCGATGCTGCGCGACGGCGTCATCGCCGCGGTGGGCACCCACCGCGAGCTGTTGGCGGGCGACCCGGAGTACCGGGCGCTCCTGTCGAGTCCGGACATGTCGAGAGAAAGGGGGGTGCGGACATGACGCAGGTCGACGACGGCTGGCGCGGCATCGCGAAGGACGACGACGACGCCGACGTCCTCCCACCCGGCGCCGGGCTGCGCCTGCAGGCCAGGGCGCGGCGGCTGCTGGGCGACCTCATCCGGCCGCACCGGCGGGCCGTCGGCTGGGCGATGGCGCTGCTGGTGGCCCAGAACGCCGCCGAGCTCGCGGGCCCGCTGCTCGTGGCGACCGCCATCGACACGGGCATCCCGGCCGCGGTGGCGGGCAACGCCGTGCCCGCTGGCCTGGGCGATCGCGGGCTACGCGGGCACGGCGGCCGCCGCGGCGGGCCTGCGCGCGGGCTTCCTGCTGCTGACCGGTCGGGTCGGCCAGGACCTCCTGCTCGAGGTGCGGCGCCGCGTGTTCGCCCACGGGCAGCGGCTCTCGCTCGACTTCCACGAGGCCTTCACCTCCGGCCGCCTGATCTCGCGGCTGACCAGCGACGTCGACTCGCTGAACGAGCTGCTGGAGCGGGGTCTGGACGGGTTCGGCGGGGCGGTGCTCTCGCTGGTGGGGATCTCCGCGCTGCTGATCTGGCTCGACCCGGTGCTGGCCGCGATCGTGCTCGCGGGCTTCGTGCCGCTGCTGCTGCTCACCCGCTGGTTCCAGCGGCGCACCCGGGCGAGCTACCGGCGCACCCGCACGACGGTGGCCCGGCTGATCGTGCACTTCGTCGAGTCGATGAACGGCATCCGCGCGGTGCAGGCCTACCGCAGGGAGGCGCGCAACGAGCAGATCATGGACGAGCTCGGCGCGGCCTACCGCGACGCGAACGCGGACACGGTCCGCACCGTCGCCCGCTACGTCGGCTGGCTGCGCGGGGTGGGCAACCTGACGCTGGTGCTGGTGCTGCTCGTCGGCGGCCTGCGGGTGGCGGGCGGCGCGCTCGAACTCGGCGCGCTCACGGCGTTCCTGCTCTACCTGCGGCGGTTCTACGACCCGCTCGACGAGCTCGCGCAGTTCTTCAACTCCTACCAGTCGGCCGCCGCCGCGCTGGAGAAGATCGCGACCGTGCTCGACACGCTTCCGAGCGTGCCGGAGCCCGCGCGGCCGACGGCGCTGCCGTCACCGGCGCGGGGGCACCTGCGCTTCTCCGCGGTCCGGTTCGCCTACCGCTCGGCCGCCGAGCGCGAGGTGCTGCCGGAGCTGACGCTGGACGTGCCGGAGGGGCAGACGGTGGCGCTGGTCGGCGCGACCGGCGCGGGCAAGTCGACCCTGGCCAAGCTCGCCGCCCGGTTCTACGACCCGACGGCGGGCGCGGTGACCCTCGACGGCACCGACCTGCGCGAGCTGGCCGACGCCGAGCTGCGCCGGGCGGTGGCGATGATCACGCAGGAGGCGTTCCTGTTCTCCGGCTCGGTGGCGGACAACATCGCGCTGGGACGGCCGGGCGCATCGCGCGCGGAGGTCGTCGCCGCGGCCGAGGCGGTGGGGGCGCGGGGGTTCGTCGAGGCGCTCCCGGACGGGTTCGACACCGACGTCCGCAAGCGGGGCGGGCGGCTCTCGGCGGGCCAGCGCCAGCTCGTGTCGCTGGCCCGGATCGTGCTGGCCGATCCGGCGGTGGTGCTGCTCGACGAGGCCACGTCGTCGCTGGACGTGCCGAGCGAGCGCGCGGTGCAAGCGGCACTGGAGACGGTGCTGGCCGACCGCACCGCGCTGATCATCGCCCACCGCCTCTCGACGGTGCTCATCGCCGACCGCGTGCTGGTGATGGCCGACGGCCGGGTGGTGGAGGACGGCGCACCGGCCACCCTCCTGGCCGACGGCGGCTCCTTCGCCGACCTCCACGCGGCCTGGCGCGACAGCCTCAGCTGACCCGCGCAGGCCGGTGATCGCCGACGGCGGCGGGTTCGTGCGCCTGTGCACGGAAGAGCCGGTTTCGGCACGGACGCCTGGCGTCCCCCGCTCAGCCGCCGTCGGCGGCGGCGAGGTGTCGAGGACGGCCTGGCCGTGCCGGGCGAGCTTGGCCTCGCCGATGCCGCTGATCTGGCCGAGCGCGGCGAGGGTGGTGGGGCGGCGGGTGGCGATCTCCCGCAGTGTCGCGTCGTGGAAGATCACGTACGCGGGCACGCCCTGCTCCCGCGCCGCCGCTCCACGCCAGGCCCGCAGCTGCTCGAACAGCGGCGCGGCCGCGGCGGGCAGCTCGACGGCGGGCGTGCGGGACGGGCGGGTGCGCGCGACCTTCACCGGGTCGCGCCGCAGCCGGACCTCGCCGCTCGCCCCGCAGCACCGCGCGGCTCGCCTCCGTGAGCGCGAACGTCTGGTGGGCCGCCTCCACGGCCAGCACGCCCTGCGCGAGCAGCTGCCGGACGACTCCGCGCCACTCCCCCTCGGCCAGCTCGGCGCCCACGCCGAACACGCGTCAGCTCGTCGTGGCGGAACTGCTCGACCTTCGGTGTGCGCTTCCCGAGCAGGATGTCGATGATCTGGCCCGCGCCGAAGCGCTGGTTGCGTTCGCGGTCGAGCCGGAACACGGTGGAGAGCAGCTTCTGCGCGGCGACGGTGCCGTCCCACGACTCCGGGCGGCACGAGGCAGGTGTCGCAGTTGCCGCACGGACGGCGCCTCCTGGCCGAAGTAGGCCAGCAGCTGCACGCGTCGGCACTCCACGGTCTCGCACAGCGCCAACATCGCGTCGAGGTGCTGGCCCGAGCCTGCGCCGGTGGTCCCGGTCGCCCGCCGACTCGTCGATCATCCGCCGCTGCTGGACGACGTCGGCGAGGCCGTAGGCCAGCCACGCCGTGGACGGCAGCCCGTCGCGGCCCGCCCGGCCCGTCTCCTGGTAGTAGCCCTCCACCGACTTGGGCAGGTCGAGATGGGCGACGAACCGGACGTCGGGCTTGTCGATGCCCATGCCGAACGCGATCGTCGCGACCATCACCACGCCGTCCTCGCGCAGGAACCGCTTCTGGTTCGTCGCGCGGGTCTGCGCGTCGAGCCCGGCGTGGTAGGGCAGCGCGGAGATGCCCTGGGCGACGAGGAACTCCGCGGTCTGCTCGACCGACTTGCGCGAGAGGCAGTAGACGATGCCCGCGTCGCCCGCGTGCTCGGTGCGCAGGAGATCGAGCAGCTGGCGGCGCGGCTCGTTCTTCGGCGCGATCCGGTAGGTGATGTTGGGCCGGTCGAAGCTCGCGACGAACTGGCGGGCCTCCTGCAGCCCCAGCCGTTGGCTGATCTCGGCGTGCGTGGCGCGGGTGGCCGTGGCGGTGAGCGCGATGCGCGGCACGTCGGGCCAGCGCTCGTGCAGCTGCGGAGAGGGCGAGGTAGTCGGGGCGGAAGTCGTGGCCCCACTGGGCGACGCAGTGCGCCTCGTCGATCGCGAACAGGGCGATCCGGCCCCGCTCCAGCAGGCTGATGGTGGACGGCACGCGCAGGCGCTCGGGCGCGAGGTAGAGCAGGTCCAGCTCGCCCGCGAGGAACTGCGCCTCGACCATCCGCCGCTCGTCCGGGTCCTGCGTGGAGTTGAGGAACCCCGCGCGGACGCCCAGCGCCGTGAGCGCGTCGACCTGGTCCTGCATGAGCGCGATCAACGGCGAGACGACGACGCCCACGCCGGGCCGCACCAGGGCCGGGATCTGGTAGCACAGCGACTTGCCCGCACCGGTCGGCATCAGCACCACCGCGTCGCCGCCCGCGCTGACGTGCTCGACGATCGCCGCCTGCTCGCCGCGGAACCCGTCGTAGCCGAACACGCGCCGCAGGACCTCGAGCGGGCCTGCCGCGGTGTCGGGGAGCACGGGCCCGATGGTAGGCGGCGGCGCTGCCGCCCGGGCGCGGGTGGGGAAGTCGGCCCCCAGGCCGCGTCCGCGCGGGCTTCTCATGGCCGAGATCGACCTGACGGGGGTCTCGGGCGCGGCAGAACCCCGTCAGGTCGCTCTCGGCTGTTCCGGCAGCGCCCGCTCCGCTGTCAGGCGCGGATGCGGGTGCCTTGCGGGTCGTAGAGGGGGCCCTTCGCCACCTCGGCGGGGATCCAGTCGCCGTCGACGCCCACCTCGACCGCGCCCTCCCGGTCGACGGGCAGGTAGGCGTAGGCGATCGAGCGCTCGACCGTGTAGCCGTAGCCGCCGGAGCTCACCTGGCCCAGCACCTCGCCGCCGACCCGCACCGGCTCCCCGCCCAACGCCACCGCGCGCGGATCGGCCAGGGTCAGGCACCGCAGCCGCCGCGACGGCGTCCGCAGCGCCGCGTCCGCCCCCACGAACCCGCCCGTCCGCCGCACGGCGAAGGAGAGCCCGGCCTCGGCGGGTGTGGTCTCCGGGCCGATGTCGCTCCCCCAGGCGCGGTAGCCCTTCTCCAGCCGCAGGCTCTCGATCGCGCGGTAGCCTGCCGGTGTCGCGCCCGTCGCCGCCAGCTCGGCCCACAGCGCGGCGCCGTACTCCGTGGGGCAGTACAGCTCCCACCCCAGCTCGCCGACGTAGGTCACGCGCAGCGCCCGCACCGGCACGTCGGCGACGGTCGTCCTGCGCATCGACGGGTACGCGAACTCGGCGTTCTCCAGCGACGCCGGGGTCAGCGGGGCCAGCAGCTCACGCGAGCGCGGGCCCCAGAGCCCGAAGCACGCCCACCCGCCGGTGACGTCGGCGATGCGCACGTCGGCGCCGGTGCGCCGGGCGTGGCGGCGCAGCCAGGCGAGGTCGTGCGTCCCGAACGCCGTGCCCGTGACGACCTGGAACCCGTCGGCCGCGAGCCGGGTGACCGTCACGTCCATCTCGATGCCGCCGCGCTCGTTCAGCGCCTGCGTGTAGACGACGGCGCCGGGCGGGCGGTCGACGTGCCCGGCGAACACCTGCGCGCAGAACCCGGCCGCGTCCGGTCCCTCGATCTCGATCTTGGCGAACGAGCTCTCGTCGAACAGGGCCGCCGCCTCGCGCGTCGCGCGGTGCTCGGGCTCGACGCACGGCGACCAGTGCCGCCCCGACCAGCCGTGCGGCCGCAGGTCCTCATCGCCCGCCATGGCGTAGTGGTTCACCCGCTCCCAGCCCGCCTTCTCGCCGAACTCCGCACCGTGCGCGGCGTGCCAGGGGTAGGCGGGCGAGGTCCGCAGCGGGCGGCCGGAGGTGCGCTCCGCGCCGGGGAAGCGGATGTCGTAGTAGCTCTCGTAGTTCTCCCGCGTGCGGGCCAGCGTGTAGCGGGGCGAGCGGTAGTGCGGCCCGAAGCGGCGGATGTCCATGTGCCACAGGTCCATGCCGGGGTCGCCGTCGACGATCCAGTTGGCCATGACGTCGCCGATGCCGCCCGCGCCCGCGATGCCGTGCGCGCAGAACCCCGCGGCGACGAAGAAGCCTGCAACCTCGGTCTCGCCCAGGCAGAACTCGTTGTCCGGGGTGAACGCCTCGGGCCCGTTGATCATCGAGGTGACGCCGACGTCGGCCAGCGCGGGCACCCGCAGCGCAGCGTTGGTCAGGATCTCGCCGAACCGGTCCCAGTCCGGCGACAGCAGCTTGCCGTTGAAGTCGGCGGGCGGCACGTGCCCCGGCCACGCGACGGCGGACTCCCGCTCGTAGCCGCCCATGACCAGGCCGTCGATCTCCTGGCGGTAGTAGACGAGCAGGTCGGGGTCGCGCAGCGACGGGAGGGGCCGCGCGGGGAGGCTGCCCGCGGGGAGCGCGGTCGTCACGAGGTACTGGTGCGACATCGGCACCACCGGGACGCGGACGTCCACGAGCGCCGCGATCTCGGCGGCGAACATGCCCCCGCAGTCGACGACGATCTCGCACTCCACGTCGCCCCGGTCGGTGTGCACGCCCGTCACCCGGCGCCCGTGCGGGCCCTCCACGGTGGCGAAGCCCAGGACCCGCGTGCGCTGGGCGATCGTCACGCCGCCCTCCCGCGCCCCCGCGGCGAGCGCGTAGCAGAGCCGCGCCGGGTCGACCTGGCCGTCGGTCGGGGTGTAGGCCGCGCCCAGCACCCCCTCGGTCGACATCAGCGGGAAGAGCTCCTTCGCCTCCTCCGCCGAGACGAGCTCCAGCGGCAGCCCCGCCCGTTGGGCCCAGCCGTGCTGGCGCCGGATCTCCACCAGCCGCTCGGGCGACGACGCCAGCCGCAGCGAGCCGGACTCGACCCAGCCGGGGTCGTGCTCACCCTTCGACAGCTCCCGGTAGAGCTCGACGGAGTGCACGTTCATCCTGGTCAGCGCCGGGTCCGAGCGCAGCTGTCCGACCAGGCCCGCGGAGTGGAACGTCGATCCGCTGGTCAGCTCGGCCCGCTCGACGAGCAGGACGTCACGCACCCCCCGCCGGGCCAGGTGGTAGGCGACGCTCGCCCCGCCCACGCCTCCACCGACGATCACGATCCGGGCACGGTCTGCTAGATCGGGCACATACGCGACTTTACGATCTTCTCAAGTATCCGGGCGACCCCTAGTGTCGCCGGAGTGCAGGTCGGGAACCTCGCTCCGGACGTCGAGTCTCTGCTCGACGCGATCCCGCCTGCCGCTCGACACCCCCGCACGGTCGAGGAGCTGCCCGGCGGACTGACCAACCACAACCTCAAGGTCACCAACGCCGACGGCGTCTGCGTCGTGCGCATCCCGGCGGAGGGTCCCGGTCTGCTCGGGATCGACCGGGAGCACGAGTACGCCAACTCGGTCGCGGCCGCGGAATCGGGCGTGGGGGCGCCCGTGCTGCACCACCGCCCCGGCCAGGGACTCACCGTCGCATTCCTGCCCGGTCGGACGCTGTCCGACGCCGACCTGCACGACCCGGCGGTGCTGGGCCGCGTCGCCGCGGCCTGCCGACAGCTGCACGCGGGCCCGCGCTTCGTGAACGACTTCGACATGTTCGCGGTGCAGGCCCGCTACCGGCGGATCGTCGCCGAGCACGGTTTCCGGCTCCCGGCCCGCTACGACGACTTCGCGCCCGCCGTCGCCGCGATCCGCGAGGCGCTGGGGCCGCGGGTGACGGTGCCGTGCAACAACGACCTGCTGGCCGAGAACTTCCTCGACGACGGGGAACGCGTCCGGATCATCGACTACGAGTACGCGGGCAACAACGACCCGTGTTTCGAGCTGGGGAACATCTGGAGCGAGGCGACGCTACCCCCCGATCTGCTCGACGTCCTGGTCACCGCTTACTTTGGGCAACCTCGACCGTCCCAGGTCGCGAGGGCTCGGCTGTTCGGGTTGATGTCGAAGTACGGGTGGACACTCTGGGCGTCCATTCAGGACGGCAGTAGTCCGATGGAGTTCGATTTCTGGTCGTGGGGGATGGAGAAGTATGACCGCGCTGTGGCGGAGTTCGACAGTGACGAGTTCGACGCGCTGCTGACCGCGGCGCGTTCGCCTGACAAGGAGGCCTGATGTCCACCCCGAATGAGGACGAGGCGGTCCTGCACCGCCTCGGTTACGCCCAGGTTCTGTACCGGGAGATGGGTGGCTTCGCCAACTTCTCCATCTCGTTCACGATCATCTCGATCCTGGCAGGCTGCCTGACCTCGTACTACATCGCGTTCAACTACGGCGGCCCGGTCGCCATCACCTGGGGCTGGCTGCTGGTCGGCGTCTTCTGCGTGCTCGTCGCCATGGCGATGGGCGAGATCGCCTCGGCGATGCCGACCGCGGGCGCGCTCTACTTCTGGGCGTCCAAGCTGGGCGGCCCGGGCTGGGGCTGGTTCACCGGCTGGTTCAACCTGATCGGCCAGATCGCGGTGACCGCCGCCATCGACTACGGCGCCGCCATCTTCACCACGGCGCTGCTCAACCTCTGGTTCCCCAGCGCGATCGGCACCGACGCCACCGCGATCTTCATCACCTACACGGTGATCATCGCGCTGCACCTCGCGCTGAACCTGCTGGGCGTCAACCTGCTCGCGGCGCTGAACAACATCTCGGCGTGGTGGCACATGGTCGGCGTGCTGCTGATCGTCGTCGTGCTGATCGTGGTGCCGACCCACCACCAGTCGGCCGCCTTCGTGTTCGGGCAGACCATCGACAACTCCGGCTTCGACGGGGCCCCGTTCTGGCTCGTGTTCGGGCTCGGCCTGCTGATGGCCCAGTACACGATCACCGGCTACGACGCCTCGGCGCACATGAGCGAGGAGACCCGCCTGGCCTCGCGCTCGGCGGCCTGGGGCATGGTCATGTCGGTCGTCGTCTCGGTCGTGTTCGGCTTCATCCTGCTCGTCGCCGTGACCTTCGCGGTGCCCGACGTGCAGGGCACGCTGGACGCCGTCGCGAACGCCGTCGTCTACATCTGGACGACCTCGCTCGGCGACGGCTGGGCGGAGTTCCTGCTGCTCATCGCCGTGGTCGCGCAGTTCTTCTGCGGCACCGCCTCGGTGACCTCCGCGTCGCGGATGATGTTCGCGTTCTCCCGCGACCGCGCGGTGCCCGGCTCGCGCATCTGGCGGCGCGTCTCGGCCAACCGCGTCCCGGTCTACGCGGTCACCGCCATCGTCGTGCTCGCCTGGGCGCTCATGATCCCGACGCTGATCAACGCCGCGATCGGCTACCTCGTGGGCACCTCGATCGCCGTCATCGGCCTCTACATCGCCTTCGCCATCCCGATCTTCCTGCGGATCCGGGCGGGCGAAAGCTTCCAGCGCGGCGCGTGGAGCCTCGGCAACCACTACAAGTGGATCTCCCCGCTCGCCGTGGTCTGGATCGTGATCATCTGCATCATCTTCCTGCTGCCGATCTCGCCCAAGGGCATTCCCGGTCCGGACTTCGACTGGACGGTGGTCAACTACGCGCCGCTGACGGTCCTCGGGGCGCTGATCCTGTTCGGTGGCTGGTACGTGATCTCGGCCAGGAAGTGGTTCACCGGACCGGTCCGGGAGGCGAGCACCGACGAAGAGCTCGCCAACATCGAGCAACGGCTGCCGAACTGATGCCGCGACCCCTCACCGGAATGCTCACGGTCGAAGAGCTGAGCGTCCGCGTCGACGACGGATCGATCGACACCGTGCTCCTGGCCTTCACCGACATGCAAGGACGGCTGCAGGGCAAGCGCTGTGCGGCCCCCTACTTCATGGACGAGGTCGTGCCGCACGCCGCGGAGGCGTGCAACTACCTGCTGGCCGTCGACGTCGAGATGAACACCGTCGAGGGCTACGCCATGTCGAGCTGGGAGCGGGGCTACGGCGACTTCGTGCTGCGCCCCGACTTCACGACGTTGCGCCTGGTGCCGTGGCAGGAGGCGACGGCGCTGGTCCTCTGCGACGCGGTCTGGTCGGACGACTCCCCCGTCGTCGCCTCGCCGCGCCAGATCCTGCGCCGCCAGCTCGACCGGCTCGCCGAACGCGGCCTCACCGCCGACGTCGGGACGGAGCTGGAGTTCCTGCTCTACACCGACTCGTTCGACACGGCGTGGCAGAAGGGCTACCGCGACCTGCGGCCCGCCAACCTCTACAACGTCGACTACTCGATGTTGGGCACCGCCCGCGTCGAGCCGATCCTGCGGCGCATCCGCAACGGCATGGCGGGCGCCGGGATGGTCGTCGAGTCGGCCAAGGGCGAGTGCAACCTCGGCCAGCACGAGATCGCGTTCCGCTACGCCGACGCGCTCACCACCTGCGACAACCACTCGATCTACAAGAACGGCGCCAAGGAGATCGCCGACCAGGCCGGGATGGCGCTGTCGTTCATGGCCAAGTTCGACGAGCGGGAGGGCAACTCCTGCCACATCCACATCTCGCTGCGCGGCGAGGACGGCAACGTCTTCCCCGGGGACGGCCCGAACGGCTTCTCGCCGCTGTTCGAGCAGTTCCTCGCCGGGCAGCAGGCCTGCCTGCGCGAGCTGACCTACCTGTTCGCCCCGAACATCAACTCCTACAAGCGCTACGCGGCGGGAAGCTTCGCGCCGACCGCCGTCGCGTGGGGCATGGACAACCGCACGTGCGCGCTGCGGGTGGTGGGGCACGGGCAGGGGCTGCGCGTGGAGAACCGGGTGCCGGGCGGGGACGTGAACCCCTACCTGGCGGTGGCCGCGCTCATCGCCGCGGGCCTGCACGGCATCGACAACGAGCTGGAGCTGCCGCCCGAGCTGCAGGGCAACGCCTACGTCTCGGACGGCCCGCGCGTGCCCTCGACGCTCCGCGACGCCGCTGAGCTGTTCGCGACGTCCGAGGTGGCGGCGGAGGCCTTCGGCAAGGACGTCGTCGAGCACTACACCAACGCCGCCCGCATCGAGCTGCAGGCGTTCGACGCGGCCGTCACGGACTGGGAGCGGCGGCGTGGCTTCGAACGCCTGTGACTGACCCCTCGCGCGCGGACGCCGCCGCCCCGGCGACGGCGTCCGCGCACAGGCCGCTCATCGGCATCACGGCGTACTGCGAGCCTGCGACGTACGGCGTGTGGCGGGGCACCGAGACCGTCCTGCTCCCGCGCACGTACACGGACTCCGTGATCGCCGCGGGCGGGCTGCCCGTGCTGCTGGCCCCGCGCGAGGAGTCCGCCGCGGTGGTCGACCGGCTCGACGGCGTGGTGCTCTCGGGCGGCCCGGACGTCGACCCCGACCGCTACGGCGCCGAGCCCGAACCGCTCACCGGGGTGCCCCGCACCGAGCGCGACGCCGCCGAGCTGGCCGTGCTCGGGCGCGCGCTCGAGCTCTCCAAGCCGGTGCTGGCGGTGTGCCGGGGCATGCAGGTGCTCAACGTCGGGCTCGGCGGCACGCTGATCCAGCACGTCCCCGACGTGGTCGGCCACCTCGGGCACAACCCGGAGCCCGGGGTGTTCGGCGCCACCGAGATCGCCCTCGACGACGGCTCGCTGGTCGGCGCCGCGCTCGGCGCGGGCGTCACCGGGCAGTGCCACCACCACCAGGCCATCGCCCGGCTCGCCGACGGGCTGAAGGTCACCGGGCGGGCCCCGGACGGCACGATCGAGGCCGTGGAGCTGGACGGGCGCACGTTCGTCATCGGCGTCCAATGGCACCCCGAGCAGGACGATCCCCGGATCTTCGCCGCGTTGGTCAGAGCTTCTACGAAGGAGAAAGTGTGAACCGGTTCGAAGGCCGCACGGCTGTGATCACCGGCGGCGGCAGCGGCATCGGCCTGGCCGCCGCGCGACGGCTGGCGTCCGAGGGCGCGCGCGTCGTCATCGCCGACGTGGACACCGACGCGGGCGACGCGGCGGCCAAGGAGGTCGACGGGCTGTTCGTGCGCACCGACGTCACCTCCGAAGCCGACGTCGAAGCGCTCTTCGCGGCGGCCGTCGACGCTTACGGCGCCGTGGACGTCGCGTTCAACAACGCGGGCATCTCCCCGCCCGAGGACGACTCGATCCTCACCACGGGGCTGGACGCCTGGCGGCGGGTGCAGGAGGTCAACCTGACCTCGGTGTACCTGTGCTGCCGCGCGGTGCTGCCGATCATGCAGCGGCAAGGGCGCGGCGCGATCGTCAACACCGCGTCGTTCGTCGCCGTGATGGGCGCGGCGACCTCGCAGATCTCCTACACCGCGTCCAAGGGCGGGGTGCTGGCGATGACCCGCGAGCTGGGTGTCCAGTTCGCCCGCGAGAACATCCGGGTCAACGCGCTCTGCCCCGGCCCGGTCGACACCCCCCTGCTGCAGGAGCTGTTCGCCGCCGACCCCGAGCGCGCGCAGCGGCGGCTCGTGCACATCCCGATGGGCCGCTTCGGCCGGGCCGAGGAGATCGCGGCCACCGTGGCCTTCCTGGCCAGCGACGACGCGGGCTTCATCACGGCGAGCACGTTCCTCGTCGACGGCGGCATCAGCGGCGCCTACGTCACGCCCCTGTAGCCACCTGCCCGATGTCGCTCGGGTCAGCTCTCGGACAGGCGGTGCAGGACCTCGGGCAGCGGTTCGGCATGGACGACGGCGAGCCGCTGCGTGGCGCGGGTGAGGGCCACGTAGAGGTCGTTGGCGCCGCGCGGGCTCTCGGCGAGCACCTCGGCGGGCTCGACGAGCACCACGGCGTCGAACTCCAGGCCCTTCGCCTTGCTGATCGGCAGGACGACGACCGGTGAGGTGAGGTCGACCTCGGGATCGGCCGGGCCGTCGGGGGTGTCCGGGCCGGGCTCGACCACCCCCATCAGCCGCTCCCGCAGCCCCGCGAGCCGGGCGACCGGGGCCAGCACCGCGGTGCGCCCCTCCCCCACCGCGCCCGCCTCCTCGGCGGTGACCTTGGCGACCTCCTCGTCGAGCGCCGTCGCCGAGACGGCGACGGCACGGGGCGGCACGCCGGTGCTGCGCACCGACCGCGGCGGGGCGAGGCCGGGCTCGATCTCGGCGAGCAGGTCGTCGGCGACGGCGGAGATCTCGGCGGGCGTGCGGTAGTTCACCGTGAGCTGCTCGAGCCGCCACCGGTTGGCCACGTACGGCGCGAGCACCTGGTCCCACGCCGACGCCCCGGCCAGGTCGCCGGTCTGCGCGATGTCGCCCACCAGCGTCATCGACCGGGTCGGGCAGCGGCGCATGACCAGCCGCCACGCCATGGGCGACAGCTCCTGCGCCTCGTCGACGATCACGTGCCCGTAGGTCCACTCGCGGTCGGCCGCGGCGCGCTCGGCCGTCGAGTCGTAGCGGCGCACGGCCTGGCGCTCGGCGAGCCGGTCGGCGTCGATGACGTCGGTGGCCCGCAGGAGCTCCGGGTCGAGGTCCTCTTCGAGGTCCAGCACGTCGAGCACGCCCTGGGCGTACATGACCTCCTCGCGCAGGGCCGCGGCCTCGCGCGCGGCGGCCTCGGCCCCGTCGTCGCCGAGCAGCTCGGCGGCCTCGTCGAGCAGGGGGACGTCGGCCGGGGTGAAGCGCTGGCCCGGCGGGACGTCCTCGGACGGCAGGGGGCGGGCCAGCAGCTCGCGGTCCTGCGCGGGCAGCCGCCGGGTGGCGGTGGCGAGCCTGCGGGGGTCGGCGTAGAGCTCGCCGAGGAGCTGCTCGGCCGACAGCGTGGGCCAGAGCGCGTCGAGCTCGCGGTGCAGCTCCCGGCTCTCCCGCAGCTCGTCGCGGATCTCGGCGAGGTCACCCGCGTCGAGCAGCCGCCGCCCTCCCGGCACGATCGAGCGGGCGACCTGCTCGGCCAGCAGCCGGATCGCCTCGGTGTGGAAGACCCGCTTGGCCGCGTTGTGCGGCTTGCGCGAGCGGCGGGCGCGGGTGCGGGCGGCGTTGACGACGTCGCGGTCCACCCGGACCTGCTGCTGCTCCACCACCAGGTGCACCGGCCGCCGCGGCAGCTGCTGCCGGTCGCGCACCGCGGCCGCGATCACGGCAGCCATCTCCGCGCGCCCCTTGACCTCCGCGACCTGCGGGGACTCGGTGCGCCGCGCGTCCAGCCCGGGGTGCAGCTGGCCGATCGTGCCGAGCACGACGCTGGTCTCCCCCAGCGACGGCAGCACCTGCCCGATGTAGCGCAGGAACGTCGGGTTGGGCCCGACCACCAGCACGCCGCGGCGGGCCAGCCGGTCGCGGTGGGTGTAGAGCAGGTAGGCCGCGCGGTGCAGCGCGACCGCCGTCTTGCCCGTGCCCGGGCCGCCCTGGACGACGAGCACGCCCGAGGGCTTCGAGCGGATGATCGCGTCCTGCTCGGCCTGGATCGTCGCGACGATGTCCGACATGTGCCCGGTGCGGCTCGCGCCCACCGCGGCCAGCAGCGCGGCCTCGCTGGTCAGGCCGCTGGACTGGGCACCGCCGGCGGCGCGCGCGGCGTCGAGATCCAGGATCTCGTCATCGATCTCGGTGACCTCGCGGCGCCGGGTGCGCAGGTGCCTGCGCCGCCGGATGCCCTCGGGCGACGCCGCGGTGGCCGTGTAGAAGGGGCGGGCCGCGGGGGCGCGCCAGTCCATCAGCAGCGAGTTGTACTCGTCGTCCTCGTCGAGGATGCCGAGCCTGCCGATGTAGCGGACCTCGGCGTCCTCCGTGTCGAGGCGGCCGAACGCGAGGCCGTGCTCCGCTGCCCGCAGCGCGGCCAGCCGGTCGGTGTAGATCTGGGCCGCGACGTCGCGCTCGGTGAGGGCCTGGGGGGTGCCGACGGTCTCGTCGTGCAGCACCTCCTGCAACCGCTGGGCCGTCTCTGCGCGCCGCCGGTCGAGCCGTTCGTAGAGCATCGCGACGTATCGACGCTCGTGCTCGATCCCGTCGCGGTCACTCTCTGCTGAGGCCGTGCTTTCTGACACCGATCACCTTCGCCGCAGGTCTTGTGGAAGAAGCGACCTACGACCGTACCAGCGCAGCGGCCTCACCCGCCCGGGTGCCGCGCCCGCGGTGCCCTTCCGTAGGGCTGCTCCACCGGTTCCACGGGCTCCGCGGTCGCGATCGGACGCACCACCGGCGCATCGGCGAGCGCCAGTGACTCACCGTGGTGCTGCAGCCGCATGGGCGGGCCGCTCACGAGCTGGTACTCGGCCTCCTCCGCCCGGATCTCGACGCGCAGCTGCCTGCCGTGCCAGTTGAGCCCGAACGAGATCCGCGACAGCGCGGGCGGCAGCCGCGGGAAGAACCGCAGCCCGTCGGAGTCGCACCGCATGCCCCCGAAGCCCGTGACGACGGCCGTCCAGGTGCCGGCCATGGACGCGATGTGCACGCCGTGGTCGGAGTTGCCCGCCAGGTTGTTGAGGTCGACGAGCGCCGACTCGGCCAGGTAGTCGAAGGCCAGGTCGAGGTGCCCCGTCCAGGCGGCCATCACGGCCTGCGTGCACGCCGACAGCGACGAGTCGCGCACCGTGATCGCCTCGTAGTAGGCGAAGTTGCGCTCCATCTGCTCGGCCGTGAACGCATCGGGCCGCAGCGCCATCGCCAGCACCAGATCGGCCTGTTTGACCACCTGCTTGCGGTACAGGTCGAAGTAGGGCACGTGCAGCAGGAGGGGGTAGTGCTCGGGCGGGGTGTTCTCGAAGTCCCACTGCTGGTGCTGGGTGAAGCCCTCCGACTGCGGGTGCACCCCCAAGACCTCGTCGAACGGGATCGTCATGGCCTTGGCCGCGTCGCGCCAGCTCGCCATCTCCTCCGCGTTCACGCCGAGGGCCTGTGCGGCCCGCCGGTGCTTGGCCGCGGTGTCGGCGGCCACGCGCAGGTTCAGCTGGGCCATGAGGTTGGTGTAGACGTTGTTGTCGACGATCGCGGTGTACTCGTCGGGGCCGGTGACGCCGTCGATGCGGAAGCTGCCCGACGAGTCGTGGTGGCCCAGCGACCGCCACAGCCGCGCGGTGGCCACCAGGAGCTCCAGCCCGACCTCGCGCTCGAACGCGGTGTCCCCGGTCGCCGCGACGTGGCGGCGGGCCGCGTCGGCGATGTCGGCGTTGATGTGGAACGCGGCCGTGCCCGCGGGCCAGTAGCCCGAGCACTCCTGCCCGCGGATCGTCCGCCACGGGAACGCCGCCCCGGAGAGGCCGAGCTGCTCGGCGCGCTCGTAGGCCAGCGGCAGGATCGTCTGCCGCCAGCGGAGGGCGTCCGCGGCCGCCTCCGGCGCCAGGAACGACATCATGGGCAGGCTGAAGGTCTCGGTGTCCCAGAACGTGTGGCCGTCGTAGCCCTCGCCGGTGAGGCCCTTCGCCCCGATCGCCCGCCGCTCGGCCCGCGCCCCGGCCTGCAGCACGTGGAAGATCGCGACGCGCATGGCCTGCTGCAGCTCCGCGTCGCCGTCGATCTCGACGTCGGCGGTGGCCCAGAACGTGTCGAGGTAGTCGCGCTGCTCGGCGAGCAGGCCGTCCCAGCCGGTGAAGCGGGCAGCGGCCAGCGCCGCGCGCACCTGGTCGTGCAGCGCGGGCGGGCTGCGCCGCGCCGACCACCCGTAGGCCAGGTACTTGATGATCGTGAGGGTCTGCCCGGGCTCCAACCGCGTGATGACGGTGCTGCGGCCGATGTCCTCGGTGGCCTCGGACATGACCTTGAGCTTCTCCGGGCCCTCCACCTCGTGGTCCATCGCGGCCGCGACCCGCAAGCCCGACTGGCGCGTCTGGTGGATCAGCCAGGCGCCGTTGTCGTGCGTGCCGTGCTGCTCGGACACCAGCGGGTCGGTGAGCGCCGCCTCCACGCGGGGGTCGTCCTCGTCGCGGGAGGGCAGCTGCTCGTTGGCCACCAGCTCCGACTGGAGGACCAGCAGGGCCGGGGCGTCGAGCACCTGCACCTCGTACCGGATCGCCGCGATCGCCCGCTGGGTGAGCGACACCATCCGCACGCTGCGCACCTTCACCACGCGACCGGCGGGCGAGGCCCACTCGACCTCGCGGGTGAGCGTGCCCGCCTGCAGGTCGAGCAGCCGTTCGTGGTGGCGCAGCTCGCCGTAGCGCAGGTCGAAGGGCTCGTCCTCGACGAGCAGGCGGATCAGCTTGCCGTTGGTGACGTTGATGATCGTCTGACCCGACTCGGGGTAGCCGTAGCCGCCCTCGGCGTAGGGCAGCGGCCGCTTCTCGTAGAACGAGTTGAGGTAGGTGCCCGGCGTGGCGTGCGGCTCCCCCTCGTCGAGGTTGCCGCGCAGGCCGATGTGGCCGTTGGAGAGGGCGAAGACCGACTCGACCTGGCCGAGGGCGCTCATGTCCAACCTGGGCTCGCGCACGTGCCACGGCTCCACCGTGAACGGACGCCCGGGATCAGGACTCATCGAGCAACTCCTCCAGGTCTTGCACGACGACGTCGGCGCCGTGCTCCCGCAGCGCGTCGGCGTGCCCGACGCGGTCGACCCCCACCACGTAGCCGAAGCCGCCCGCCCGGCCCGACTCCACGCCCGCCAGCGCGTCTTCGAAGACCACCGCCTGCTCCTTGGCCACGCCGAGGTCGGCGGCCGCGGCGAGGAACGTGTCGGGTGCGGGCTTGCCGGGCAGGCCGCGCTGCTTGGCCACCACGCCGTCGACCCGGTGGTCGATCAGGTCGGTGAGCCCAGCGACCTGCAGCACCTGCTCGGCGTTCGCCGACGACGACACGCAGGCGGTGGCCAGGCCCGCTTCCTTCACCGCGTGCAGGTAGCGCACCGAGCCGGGGTAGACGTCCACCCCGACCGTGCGGATCTTCTCCTGCACGAGGTCGTTCTTGCGGGTCGACAGACCCCAGAGCGTCTCGGCGTCGGGCGGGTCGTCGGGCGAGCCCTCGGGCAGGTCGATGCCGCGCGACTGGAGGAAGCCGCGGGTGCCGTCGAGCCGCGGACGCCCGTCGACGTAGGGCACGTAGTCGGCCTGGACGTCGAACTCCTTGAACGGCGTGCCGTCGCGCTCTGATCGGGCGCGCAGGTAGTCGTCGAACATCTGCTTCCACGCCGCGGCGTGGACGCTGGCGGTGTCGGTGAGCACGCCGTCGAGGTCGAAGAGGCAGGCGCGCACGTCATCGGGGAGGCCGAGCATGGGCGCACGGTACCGACCCGACGATCACCGGATGCGGCGGTCCGCCGGATATTCACCTGCGTCGCTACGCGGACCTCGTCAGACAGTGGCGGGAGCGGGCAGCGCCAGCACCCTGGGCTCGCCCACTCCGGTGCCCACCGTCACCGTGCAGCCGTCGTCCGGTGAGCGCGGCCGTCACCGTCAGGACACCCCCTTGGGCGCGCGGTTCGATCTCACGCTGGACGGCGTCGCGCACGGCGCTGAGCAGCCGCAGCGGCTCGACGGGGGAGCCGTGCAGCGCCGGGTCGACGGCGATCTCGACCCGCAGCCGCTTGCCGAACCGGGCCTGCTCCAGCGCCAGGTAGTCGCGGACGCTGCTCAGCTCGTCGCCGAGGGTGCTCGGGGTGCCCGCGGGCCGGTCGGTGGCCCGGCTCAGGTCGGCGAACCCGACGAGCAGCTCCCGCGCCCGCATCGGGTCGGTGCGGATCAGCGAGGCGATGGCGTTGAGCGAGTTGTAGACGAAGTGCTGCTCCAGCCTGCGGTCGGCCACCTCCGCCGCGGGCTCGGAGACTTCCGGCGCGTCGATGACCTCGACGGGCTCGCACCTCGGCGCGCTGGGCGTCGGGGAGGTCCGCTGCGACGGTCGGCCCCGCATCGGCGGCGGGCACCACGGCCAGGTCGGCGCCAGGCGGCTCAGCCGAGGGATCGGCAGCGGGCGGCTCGCTGGTGGGCGGCTTCGCGGTGGGCGTCTCGGCGGTGGGCGGCCCGGTGGTGGGCGGCTCGGCGGCGGCAGGTGCGGCGGGCCGGGCCTGCGCACCCGGCGGGTCCTCGCGGCGCGCCCAGGGCACCGCGGACGAGCCCGCCGCGACCGAGCCCCGCCAATGCGGGAGCCGCAGCCTGCCATCGGCGGTGAAGCCGGTGTAGTCGACCAGCCCGACCAGCCGCGGCTCGACCCAGATCGCGTCGCGGGCGATGTCGGGCGGCACGTCGCCGCGGAACGGCGGGGCCTCCCGGCGCAGCTGCGCCAAGCCCGCGACCGGGCGGCGGCGCTCGTCGCCGCTCACGCCGACCCGGCCGACGTAGCGCAGCCCGTCCCGTCCGGGCACCCCGACCAGCAGGCTCGCGATGTGGTCGGGGCGGCGCGGGTCGACCGGGCTCCAGCCGCCGACGAGCACCCGGCCGATGCGCGGCACCGGCACCCGCACCCACAGCGGCGACCGCTGGCCCGGCCGGTAGCGCGACCCCAGGTGCCGGGCGTGCAGCGCCTCGACCCCCTTGGCCTCGGCGATGCTCAGCAGCGACGGCAGCTCCGACATCGGCATCGGCGAGGTCGTCCACACCGGGGCCGACGCGAAGCCGAGGCCCTCGAGCAGGGCGCGGCGCTCGCGGTAGGGCAGGTCGACGATGCTGTGGCCGTCGAGCCAGAGCAGGTCGGCCACCTGCAGGTCGACCGGCACCGTGCGGATGTGCCGCTCCGTGGGCCGGTAGCGGGCGCTGCGCCGCTGGAGCCGGGCGATCCGCGGGGCGTGCTCCTCGCCGCGGGCCACCAGCGTGCCGTCGAGGATCATGCCGCGCGGCGGGCACCGGCGCTCGAGCTCCGGCACCAGCTCGGGGTAGGCCGGGGTCATGGACACCCCGCCCGAGCTGAGCAGCCGCGTCCGGCGGCCGGGCTCGACGTAGGCGATGCAGCGGTGTCCGGTCCAGGCCAGCTCGACCACCCAGTCGGGCCCGACCGGCGCCTGCCCTGATCCGGCGGCGACCTGCATGGGCGAGACGAGATCCGGCAAGGAACGCGGACCCTTCGTCACGGTGCTCACGGTAGTCGTTAACGAGCGAGCGCGGCCCGCAGCGGGGTGACACTGCTCCAACCCGGTCGGAGCGGGTCACCCTGCCGCAACTCTCCGCCCGCGAACACAGGGACGATGGACGCCATCATGACGCTCACCGACCGGCTCCCGCCCACCCCCGATCCCGACGGCCTGGTGGAGGCCTTCGCCGACTGGGCGTACGAGGAGCGCGGGCTCTCGCTCTACCCGGCGCAGGAGGAGGCGCTGCTGGAGCTCGTGACGGGCGGCAACGTGATCCTCTCGACGCCCACCGGCTCGGGGAAGTCACTGGTCGCGGTCGGGGCGCACGCCGCGGCGCTGGCGCGCGGCCAGCGCACGTTCTACACCGCGCCGATCAAGGCGCTGGTCAGCGAGAAGTTCTTCCAGCTGATCGACACGTTCGGGCCGGAGAAGGTCGGCATGCTCACCGGCGACGCCGCCGTCAACGAGCAGGCGCCGATCATCTGCTGCACGGCGGAGATCCTCGCCAACATCGCGCTGCGCGCGGGCCGCGGCGCCGACGTCGGCTCGGTCGTGATGGACGAGTTCCACTTCTACGCCGACCCCGACCGCGGGTGGGCGTGGCAGGTGCCGCTGATCGAGCTGCCGCAGGCGCAGTTCCTGCTGATGAGCGCCACGCTGGGGGACGTCGACGTTCTTCCGCGAGGACCTCGCCCGCCGCACCGGCCGGGAGACGGCGGTCATCACGTCGGTCGAGCGGCCCGTG
The DNA here is from genome assembly GCA_963799945.1 of uncultured Actinomycetota bacterium. GTDB lineage: Bacteria > Actinomycetota > Actinomycetes > Mycobacteriales > Pseudonocardiaceae > Pseudonocardia. The sequence continues at coordinate 53,714 of CAWCZG010000009.1, read as the reverse complement.
CCGCTGCACTACCGCTACGTCCTGACGCCGCTGCACGAGACGATCAGCGAGCTGCTCTCCACGCACGAGGCGCCGGTCTACGTCGTCCACTTCACGCAGGCCTCGGCGGTCGAGCGGGCGCAGGCGCTGATGAGCATCAACGTCACCAGCAAGGAGGACAAGCAGGCCATCGCCGACCTGATCGGGGCGTTCCGCTTCACCGCGGGGTTCGGGCGCACGCTCTCGCGGCTGGTGCGCCACGGCATCGGCGTGCACCACGCCGGGATGCTCCCCCGCTACCGGCGGCTGGTCGAGACGCTGGCCCAGGCCGGGCTGCTCAAGGTGATCTGCGGCACGGACACCCTCGGCGTGGGCATCAACGTGCCGATCCGGACCGTGCTGTTCACCGCGCTGGCCAAGTACGACGGCCAGCGCACGCGCCCGCTCAAGGCGCGCGAGTTCCACCAGATCGCAGGCCGGGCCGGGCGGGCCGGGTACGACACCGTCGGCACGGTCGTCGCCGAGGCGCCCGACCACGAGGTGGAGAACGCGCGGCTGATCGCCAGGGCGGGCGACGACGAGCGCAAGAAGCGCCGGATCGTGCGCAAGAAGCCGCCGGAGGGGTTCGTCGGCTGGTCGTCGACCAGCTTCGAGAAGCTGCAGACGGCCCAGCCCGAGGCGTTGACCAGCCACTTCAAGGTGACGCACGCGATGCTGCTCAACGTCATCTCCCGGCCGGGGAACCCGTTCACCGCGATGCGGCACCTGCTGGAGGACAACCACGAGCCGCGGCCGCGCCAGCGCCGCCACATCCTGCGGGCCATCGCGATCTACCGGGCCCTGCTCGCCGCCGGGGTCGTCGAGCGCCTGCCCGAGCCGGACGCCGACGGCCGGACCGTGCGGCTCGTGGGCGACCTGCAGCTGGACTTCGCGCTCAACCAGCCGCTCTCGCCGTTCGCGCTGGCCACCGTGGAGCTGTTCGACCGGGAGTCCCCGACCTACGCGCTCGACGTCGTGTCCGTCGTCGAGGCGACGCTGGACGACCCCCGCCCCGTGCTGTACGCCCAGCAGAGCAAGGCCAAGGGCGAGGCCGTCGCCGCGATGAAGGCCGAGGGGCTGGAGTACGAGGAGCGGATGGCTCGGCTCGAGGAGGTCAGCTGGCCCAAGCCGCTCGACGAACTGCTGGAGGCCGCGCTGATGACCTACCGGCAGGGCGCGCCGTGGGTCGAGGACGCGCGGCTGTCCCCGAAGTCGGTGGCGCGGGACATGTACGAGCGCTCGCATGACCTTCGTCGAGTACATCGGGCACTACCAGCTCGCCCGCTCGGAGGGGCTCGTCCTGCGCTACCTGGCCGACACCTACCGGGCGCTGCGGCAGACCGTGCCCGACGAGGCGAAGACCGAGGAGCTCACCGACATCGAGGAATGGCTCGGCGAGCTGGTGCGGCAGGTCGACTCGTCGCTGCTCGACGAGTGGGAGGCGCTCGCCGCGGGCGAGGGCGGCGGCGACTCCGCTCCCCCACCGCTGGAGCAGGGCCCCGCGGGCGTCACCCGCAACGCCCGCGCGTTCCGGGTGCTCGTCCGCAACGCGTTGTTCCGCAGGGTGGAGCTGGCCGCGCTGCGGCGGTGGGACCTGCTCGGCGAGCTCGACGCGGAGTCGGGCTGGGACGCCGACGCCTGGCGCGCCGCGCTGCTGCCCTACTTCGCCGAGTACGGCGACACCTTCGTCGCGATCGGCACCGGCCCCGCCGCCCGCGGTCCTTCGATGATCACGATCACCGAGGAGCCGGAGCGCTGGCTCGTCCGGCAGGTGCTCGACGACCCCGACGGCGACCGCGACTGGGCCATCACCGCCGAGGTCGACCTCAGCGCGTCCGACGACGAGGGCGCGGCCGTCGTCTGGGTCACCGACGTCGCCCCCGCCTGACGCCGGGCAGACTCCTGGTTCGAGGACCTCGTGTGGCGTGTCGTCGTCGATTGGGCGACGGAACGATGGCGTCAATGATTCACTGACACCATGGACTACGACGACGCCCGGCGGTGGCTGGAACGCGTGGACCCGGCCATCACGAAGGACCGCTCGCCGCAGGCGCTGCTCGAGGAGCTCAAGCAGCGCAGCGCGGGCGGCCCGCTCACCGGCGACGCCGCCGCGGCCTGGTACGCGCTGGTCCACGAGATGCGCAGGCTCGCCGACTACTACGAGCGCGACCTCATCCGCAAGCTCCGCGCCGACGGCATGACCTGGGCCCAGGTCGCCGACGCGGTGCAGGCCCAGCTGTCGAGCAGGCAGGCCGCCCAGGCGAAGTGGAAGCGGCTGGTGGACCCGGCCCGCCGCGTCACCACCGGCGACATGCGCCGCGGAGGGCGGCGCCCCGGCACGTAGCCGGGGAGGCGCGTTGACGATCGGCGTGTCGGGTTCCTGCCGGTTACGCTGTGCCCGCACGAGGACACGTTCGCCAGGGCAGGGCACGGCCCGGGCGGTGTGGAGGGGCGCGCCGGGATGACGGCCGAAGATTGTCCTCCGACCGAGCGCGCGATCAGACCGGATCTCCGCCTCGGCCGGCTCAACGCCGCGCTGGAGGGCATCCCTCCCGGCCCGGGCCTCCGCTTCCGCATGGCGCCCCTCGCCACGGGCCTGCTCGCGTTCCTCAAGGGCCAGACGGGCCCCGCCGCCGTCCGCGCGATCGGTGCCGCGCTCGTCGCGGCGGGCATCGACGACGTCGAGGTGGAGCCGCTGCTGGTCCGCCTCCATCGAGAGGTCGGCACCCACCCGCGCGGCCCCGCGCTCATCGCCGCGGTGGCGGCGGGCTACGCGGGGGCCCTGCGCGACTTCTCCCGGGACGTCGACCGGGCCGACGCGCTGCGGTCCGCGGAGCGCTTCCGGCTGCCGTCCAGCCTCCGCTCCCCCGCCGACCACGACCCGTTGACCGGCCTGCCCACCCGCGCCGTGCTCGCGCAGCGGCTGCAGGACGCGCTGGAGCGCCACGACAAGCCGAGCCTCGGCGTCGCCACCCTGGATCTCGACGGGTTCCAGGGGGTCAACGACACCCTCGGGCACCCCGTCGGCGACAAGCTGCTGCAGGCCGTGGCGCAGCGCCTCACCGACGAGCTGCGCCCCGAAGGCCATCTCGTCGCCCGCACCGGGGGCGACGAGTTCGTCCTGCTCGCGGTCGACGTCGACGAGGTGGGCCTGCGGGCCGTCGCCGGGCGGGCGCTGGGGGCTATCGCCCGGCCGTTCACGGTCGACGGGCACCGCATCGTCGTCACCGCGACCGTGGGCATCGTGCCGGGCAACGGCACCGGCCTCGCCGACGCGGGCGCGCTGCTCCAGGCCGCGGACACCACCCTGACCCGGGCCAAGCGCCACGGCCGGGGAGGCGTCGCCGAGTTCGACCCGAAGCTGCACCGGCGCGCGGTCAGCCGGTTCGCGCTGGCCGCGCGCATGGCCGATGCGCTCGCGGCAGGCGAGTTCGTGCTCGAGTACCAGCCGCTCGTCCGGCTGGCCGATCGGGCGGTGGTCGGGGTCGAGGCGCTCGTGCGGTGGAACCTGCCCACGGGCGAACGGGTCGGCCCGGACCGCTTCGTGCCGATCGCCGAGGAGACCGGCCTCATCGTGCCGCTCGGGCGCTGGGTGCTGACCCAGGCGTGCACGCAGGCGAGGGCCTGGGTGGCGCGCCGGGGCGGCGCGCCGCTTCTGCTGTCGGTCAACCTCGCGGCGCGGCAGGTCCGCGAGCCCGGGATCGTCGACGACATCGCCGCCGTGCTCGCCGACACCGGCTGGCCCGCCGGTGACCTGCAGGTGGAGCTCACCGAGAGCGACGCCATGGGCGGCGGCGCCTCGGCGGAGACGCTGCAGGCCATCGCCGACATGGGGGTGCTGATCGCCATCGACGACTTCGGCACCGGCTACTCCAACCTCGCCTACCTGCGCCACCTGCCCATCCACACGCTCAAGCTCGCGGCGCCGTTCGTCAGCGGCCCCGGCGGTGACGCCATCGACGCCGAGATCTCCGGGCTGCTCATCCGTCTCGCGCACACGCTGGGCATGACGGTCGTGGCCGAGGCCATCGAGACCGCCGAGCACTACGCGCAGCTCAGAGCGCTCGGCTGCGACACCGGCCAGGGCTACTACTTCGCCCCTCCCCTGGCCGCGGACGCCGTCGCGGCGCTCCTGGTCGCTCCCGGCTCCGCGTAGCGTCGCCCTGTGCTCTCGGCCGAACGCCCCGCCGCCCGGGCCTCCCTCCTGGTCGGCGCGGCGGTCGTCGTGGTCGCGCTCGGCATCCAGATCCCGATCACCGCCCGTACCGCGGGCGGGTTCTTCAGCGACGCCCGCCACGCGGGTGGGCAACCTCTTCGCCTACTTCACGATCCTGTCCAACGTCCTGGTCGCGGTGACCGACGCGGTGCTCGCGCTGCGTCCGCGCGCGCGCTCGTTGCTGCTGCGCGTCGCCCGCTTCGACGCGGTGTTGGCGATCACCGTGACCGGCGTCGTCTACCACGTGCTCCTCGCGCCGCTGGATCACCAGGTCGGCGCGGAGGCGGTCGCCAACCAGCTCTTCCACACGGTCACCCCGGTGCTGGCCGTCGTGGGCTGGCTGGTGGTCGGCCCGCGCGGGCTCGTCGACCGCCGGGTCCTCGCGCTGTCGGTGCTCTACCCGGTGGCCTGGCTGGTGTTCACGTTGGTCCGCGGCGCGGTGATCGGCTGGTACCCCTACCCGTTCCTGCAGGTCGGCGACCTCGGCTACGGCCGGGTCGCGCTCAACTGCGCGGGGATCACGCTGCTGTTCCTCGTGCTCGCCGCCTGCTACGCCGGGATCGACCGGCTCCTGACCCGACGGGCGACCCAGCAGGGCGCACGGCCCGATGCCAAGATCGAGGTATGACCCACCCCATCCGGATCGGCCTTCAGCTGCAACCCCAGCACGCCGACTACGCCCAGATCCGTGACACGGTCGCGGCCGCCGAAGAGGCGGGCGTCGACATCGTCTTCAACTGGGACCACTTCTTCCCGCTCTACGGCGAGCCCGACGGCAAGCACTTCGAGTGCTGGACGATGCTCGGCGCCTGGGCCGAGGCCACCAGCCGCGTCGAGATCGGCGCGCTGGTCACCTGCAACAGCTACCGCAACCCCGAGCTGCTCGCCGACATGGCCCGCACGGTCGACCACATCTCCGACGGCCGCCTCATCCTCGGCATCGGCGCGGGCTGGTTCGAGCGCGACTACGACGAGTACGGCTACGACTTCGGCACGGCGGGCTCGCGGCTGGCCGACCTCGCCCAGGCGCTGCCGCGGATCAGGAGCCGCTGGAGCAAGCTCAACCCGGCACCCACCCGCGACATCCCGATCCTCATCGGCGGCGGCGGGGAGAAGAAGACCCTGCGCTACACGGCCGAGCACGCCACGATCTGGCACAGCTTCGGCGACGTCGAGACGCTCAAGCGCAAGAACGCGATCCTCGACGGCCACTGCGCCGACGTGGGCCGCGACCCCGCCGAGATCGAGCGCTCGATCGGCGTGCAGAAGCCGCCGGACAGGTGGCCGCGGAGCTGGTGGCCGCGGGCGCGACCCTGTTCACCGTCGGCTTCGGCGGGCCCCACCACGACCTCGGCCTGCTCAAGGACTGGATCGCCTGGCGGGACGACCGAAGCGTGACGACCTAGCGGCCTGACGAAGGCCCGATGCGGCGTCCTCTCCGCAGGGGTGCTGCTGCACCGCACCGGCCCGGACGGCGCCGTCCACGTGCTCCTCGCGCACATGGGCGGCCCGTTCTGGGCCCGCAAGGACGAGGGCGCCTGGTCGATCCCGAAGGGCGAGCACCCGCCGTCGGAGGATCCGCGGGACGCCGCGCGGCGGGAGTTCGCCGAGGAGCTCGGCTCCCCCGCGCCCGAGGGCGAGCTGCGGCCGCTGGGCACCGTGCGCTCGGGCAGCAAGGTCATCGCCGCGTTCGCGCTGGCGGGCGACCTCGACGCCGAGCACATCGTCAGCAACACCTTCGAGATCGAGTGGCCGCCCCGCTCCGGTCGCCGAGCAGTCCTTCCCCGAGGTCGACCGGGCCGCGTGGTTCGACCTCGACACCGCCCGAAGCAAGATCGTCAAGAGCCAGCAGGCCTTCCTGGACCGCCTCTGACCGCTTTGCGCAGCACCGGGAATGAAGCGCGAAAAGGGGTACTTTCTCCCGACATGGCGACGGCAACGCGCGGCTTCCTCGGACGGCGACGCGAACGGGATCCCCGGCTCCCCCCTGGGCAGTACGACGCCCGCGACGAGTGGCCGGTGCTGCACGCCGAGGCCACGCCCAGGCTCCGCACCGAGACGCTGGACGTTCACCGTCTCCGGGCTCGTCGAGCGGGAGACGAGCTGGACCTGGAACGAGATCCACGCCCTGCCCCGCGCGCGCTACTCCGGCGACATCCACTGCGTCACCACGTGGTCCAAGCTCGGCATGACGTTCGACGGCGTCTCGGTCGACACGCTGCTGGAGGCGGCGGGCGTGCTCCCGACGGCGACGCACGTCGTCGCGCACTCCCACAGCGGCTACACCACCAACCTGCCGCTGGCCGACGTCACCGGCGGCAAGGCCTGGGTGGCCTGGGACGCCGACGGCGCGCCGCTCACCACCGAGCACGGCGGCCCGGCCCGGCTGCTCGTGCCGCACCTGTACTTCTGGAAGAGCGCGAAGTGGGTGGCGGGCCTGCGCCTGCTCGACCACGACGAGCCCGGCTTCTGGGAGCGCAACGGCTACCACGACCGGGGCGACCCCTGGAAGGAACAGCGCTACCAGGGAGACTGAGGCCGTGACCGCGACCCCAGGCGACACCACCCACCGCCGCACACTGCGCTGGCAGGCCGCCCGGGTGCTCGCCGTCCGCGACGAGACGGCCAACGCCCGCACCTACCGGCTGCGCCTGCCCGAGCCGCGCCGCCACCTCGCCGGGCAGCACTACGTCGTGCGGCTCACCGCGCCCGACGGCTACACGGCGTCCCGCTCCTACTCGGTCGCCTCGCCGCCCGACGACTCGGGCGAGATCGAGCTGACCGTCGAGCGGCTGGTCGACGGCGAGGTGTCGGAGTTCCTGCACGAGGTCGTCGTCGCCCGGCGACGAGCTCGAGGTCCGCGGGCCGATCGGCGGGTTCTTCGTGTGGGACGGCGGTGCCCCGGCGCTGCTCATCGGGGGCGGGTCCGGGGTGGTGCCGCTGATGGCGATGCTCCGCCAGGCCCGCCGCGACGGCCAGGCGGACCTGCTGCGCATGCTGGTGTCGGCCCGCTCCCCCGCCGACCTGTACTACGCCGACGAGCTCCCGGGCGCGGGCGTGGAGATCGTGTGGACGCGGTCGGCCCCGGCGGACGACCCGCGCGGGGCGGGCCGGATGACCGTCGAGGACGTCGCTCCGCTCGTGCGCGGCGGCGAGGACGTCTTCGTCTGCGGCTCGCCCGCGTTCGCCGACGCCGCCACCGCCCGCCTGCGGGAGGCCGGTGTGCCGGACGCGCTGATCCGCCTCGAGCGGTTCGGCCCTTCGGGTTGAGCGCGGTCACGCTGGGCCCACCGCGCCACCCGATCGGGAACGGCTGGAGGGACACCTTCCGGTGATTCCACGGGCGCGGCCGCGACCGAGCCTGCACGGCGCGCCAAGCTGATCAGCATGCACCGCACACGACTCGTCGCGATGGCCGTCCTGGTCCCCGTCGTCGCCGCTGTGGTGGCGGCGGTGATCGTCACAGCACTGATCGGCACGTCCGCGCTCGTCCGTGACGCAGACCTCCGCGAGCCCGTTGCCGGGTGGCTTCCGTCAGGACGGCGGCAACCGGGGCTGGTAGGCGCCCCGGTCAGGTCTGGCGGCCGCGCAGGCCCCACGGGTTGGCCAGGTCGGTCGGGTCGGCCGCCGCCATCCGCTCGTAGGTCTGGGCCGCGGCCAGCGAGAAGCCGTCCGGGAGCCCGGCGGCGGCGAAGGTGGCGCCCGCCTCCCGCATCTCCCCGATCCAGCGCCACGCCTTGCCGGAGGCCTGGGCGTCGACCTTGGCCAGGTGCGCGTCGAGGTCGACGCCGGTGCGGGACAGCTCGGCGCGGAGCTCGTCGGCCACGCCATAAGCCCGCGCCGCCGCGTCGAGGGTGACCCAGATCGTCGGCAACGCCTTGCTCTGCAGCGCGAAGCACGCCTTGAGCGCGCTGGCCGCGCCGACCGGACCGTCGAGGACGTGCGCGGTGAACGGGGAGCCCGCGAACAGCTCGGCGACGACCGCCGCCTCCGGACCCGCCAGCCAGAGCGTGGTGCGCCCCGGCTCCCAGGCGGGTGGGCCGATGATCGCGCCGTCGATCACGCGCTCGGGCCCGAGGAGCTCGGCGATGCCCTCCACGGTCGCGGGCGACACCGCGTTGGCGTCGACGAAGAGCGGGCGCGTCCCCGCCCGGTCCACGTGCTCGGCGACCTCTTCCGCGAGGGCGCGGGCGGCGTCCGGCGGGCACACGGAGATGATCACGTCGGCGCGCCGGGCCAGCTCGGCGACGTCGGGCACGCCGATCAGGTCGGCCGTCTCCGCCCGCTTCGACGTGGTGACGCTGCGTCCGGCGGCTGCCCAGATCACCGCTCCCGCCGCGGGCTTGAGCGCGGCACCGACGGCGGCGCCCATGGCGCCCGGATGCAGGATCCCGATCACCGGGCGCGGGGGCAGCACGCGCGCGACCCTACAGCGCCGCCCCGGCCCCTGCCGTCGGCGCGCGGGAGGCTCACACGCCGGTGAGGAGGTCGCGGAGGTGGTCGCGCAGGTCGAGGAGCACCGGGGCCACGCCGGGTACGACGAGGGCGGTCAGGACGACGACCGACAGGACGCCCCGGCCCCGGTGCCGCACAGGCGCGCCGACACGTGCCCCGGCAGGGTCGCGGGTGGCTGTCCTAGAGCCCCAGGTGGTCGAGGATCTGTTGTGCCGCCTGGGTCGGGGTGAGCGCCGCCGGACCGCACGTCGCGTTCGAGGTCGGGGATCGCGGCCCGGACCTCCGGGTCGGCGCGCAGCCGGTCCATCAGCGCGTCCCGCACGGTGGCCCACATCCAGTCCACCTGCTGGGTGGCCCGCTTGGCGGCCAGCTCGCCGTGCTCGTCGAGGGTGGCCCGGTGCCGGGTGACCGCCGACCACACCTCGTCCAGCCCGGCCCCGCTCTGCGCGCTGCAGGCCAGCACGGGCGCGCGCCACGAGGGCGAGCTGGGCGCCATCATCCGCAGCGCCCCGGCCAGCTCACGGGCCGCCGCCCGCGCGGGGCGGGCGTGCTCGCCGTCGGCCTTGTTGACCGCGATGACGTCGGCGATCTCCAGGATGCCCTTCTTGATCCCCTGCAGGCTGTCGCCGGTGCGCGCGATCGTGAGCAGCAGGAACGTGTCGACCATCGCCGCCACGGCCACCTCGGACTGGCCCACCCCGACCGTCTCGACCAGGACGACGTCGTACCCCGCCGCCTCCATCAGCACGATCGTCTCCCGCGTGGCCCGCGCGACGCCGCCGAGGGTGCCCGCGCTCGGGGAGGGCCGGATGAACGCGTTGTCGTCGACGGCCAGCGCGGCCATGCGGGTCTTGTCCCCCAGGATCGAACCCCGGGTGCGGGTGGAGGACGGGTCGACGGCGAGCACGGCGACCCGGTGGCCGTCGCCGGTCAGGCGGGTGCCCAGCGCCTCGATGAACGTCGACTTCCCGACGCCCGGCACCCCGCTGATGCCCACCCGGTGCGCGCCACCCGCGTGCTCCAGCAGCTCCAGCAGCAGTTGCTGGGCCGCCTCGCGGTGCTCGGGCCGCGCCGACTCGACGAGCGTGATGGCCCGCGCGAGCACCGACCGCGACCCGTCCAGCACGCCCTTCACCAGGGCCGGGACGTCGACCGGGCGGGCCCGCCGCTCAGCCACGGCCCCGCCCGTGGTCCGGCGCGGATCCGGGCACCGCGGCGCCCGGCTCCGCGCGGAGGCGTGTCAGCGCTCCTCCAGCGCGGCCAGCAGCTCCACCGCCGCCTCCGCGATCACCGTGCCCGGGCCGAAGACCGCCGCGGCGCCCATCTCCTTGAGCCGCGGCACGTCGGCGGGCGGGATCACCCCGCCGACGATCACCACGATGTCCGGGCGGTCCAGCGCGGCCAGCGCCTCGCGCAGCTCGGGCACGAGCGTCAGGTGCCCCGCCGCGAGCGACGACACCCCGACGACGTGCACGTCGGCCTCGACCGCCTGCCGGGCGACCTCGGCCGGGGTCTGGAAGAGCGGGCCGACGTCGACGTCGAAGCCGAGGTCGGCGAACGCCGTGGCGATCACCTTCTGCCCCCGGTCGTGCCCGTCCTGGCCCATCTTCGCGACGAGGATGCGCGGCCTGCGCCCCTCGGCCTCGGCGAACTCGTCCACCGCCTCGCGGGCCCGCGCCACGGCGGGGCTCGCGCCTGCCTCTTCGGAGTACACCCCGGAGATGATCCTGATCTGGCCCGAGTGGCGCCCGAACACCTTCTCCAGCGCGTCGGAGATCTCCCCGACGGTCGCCTTGGCCCGCGCCGCGGCCACCGACAGCGCGAGCAGGTTCTGCCCGTCCTCCCGCGGAGAGCGCTCGGCGATCGCCGCCGCGGCCCCGGTGAGGGCGGCGAGCGCGGACTCGACGGCCCGGTCGTCGCGTTCGGCCCGCAGCCGCGCGAGCTTGGCCAGCTGCTCGGCGCGGACACCGGCGTTGTCGACGGCCCGCACCTCGATGAGCTCGTCGGTCTCCAAGGGATAGGTGTTGACGCCGATGACGGGCTGGCGGCCCGAGTCGATGCGGGCCTGGGTGCGCGCCGCGGCCTCCTCGACGCGCAGCTTCGGCAGGCCCTCGTCGATGGCCCGCGCCATCCCGCCCGCCTTCTCGACCTCGGTGATGTGCCCCCAGGCGCGGCGGGCGAGGTCGTAGGTCAGCCGCTCGACGTAGTACGACCCGCCCCACGGGTCGATCACCTGCGTGGTGCCCGACTCCTGCTGCAGCAGCAGCTGGGTGTTGCGGGCGATCCGCGCGGAGAAGTCGGTGGGCAGCGCGAGCGCCTCGTCCAACGCGTTGGTGTGCAGGCTCTGGGTGTGGCCCTGGGTGGCGGCCATCGCCTCGACGCAGGTCCTGATGACGTTGTTGTAGACGTCCTGCGCGGTCAGCGACCAGCCCGAGGTCTGCGAGTGCGTGCGCAGCGACAGCGACTTGGGGTTCTTCGGCGCGAACTGGTTCACGAGCTTGGCCCACAGCAGCCTGCCCGCCCGCAGCTTGGCGACCTCCATGAAGAAGTTCATGCCGATCGCCCAGAAGAACGACAGCCGCGGGGCGAACACGTCGACGCCGAGCCCCGCGTCCATGCCCGCCCGCAGGTACTCGACGCCGTCGGCGAGCGTGTAGGCCAGCTCCAGGTCGTTGGTGGCCCCGGCCTCCTGGATGTGGTAGCCGGAGATGGAGATCGAGTTGAACTTCGGCATCTCCCGCGAGGTGAAGGAGAAGATGTCGGAGATGATCTGCATCGAGGGCGCGGGCGGGTAGATGTAGGTGTTGCGGACCATGAACTCTTTGAGGATGTCGTTCTGGATGGTCCCGGTGAGCTGCGCGGGCGCCACGCCCTGCTCCTCCGCCGCCACGATGTAGAGCGCGAGCACCGGCAGCACCGCGCCGTTCATCGTCATCGACACCGACATGCGGTCGAGCGGGATGCCGTCGAAGAGCTGGCGCATGTCGTAGATCGAGTCGATCGCGACTCCCGCCATGCCGACGTCGCCGCCGACGCGCGGGTGGTCGGAGTCGTAGCCGCGGTGGGTGGCGAGGTCGAAGGCGATCGACAGGCCCTTCTGCCCCGCGGCGAGGTTGCGCCGGTAGAAGGCGTTCGACTCGGTGGCCGTCGAGAAGCCCGCGTACTGGCGGATCGTCCAGGGCTGGGTGGCGTACATCGCCGGGTACGGGCCGCGCAGGTAGGGCGCGATGCCGGGGTAGGTGTCGAGGAAGTCGACGCCCCGCAGGTCGGCGGCGGTGTAGAGGGGCGAGACGGGGATGCCCTCCGGCGAGTCCCACACCGCGGGCCCTGGCCCCCACGTGGTCGGGCCGGGCGCGGACCCCAGGTCGACGGTGGTGAAGTCGGGCAGGCTCATGACGCACCTCCGGCGCTCGTGCCCACAGTGTCGTTGCGTCGGTCCAGCGGTGGGAACGACGGTAGCCCGCCCCGGGCGGCGATGTCGCGGTACACCGCGAGGGCGTCGCACCCGGCGTACAGCCGGCCGTCCACGCCCGCGACCTCGACGCGCCCCGCCACCAGGACGTGCGTGGCGCCCGCGGCGCGCAGGGCCTCGACCGTCGCGGCGCCGCGTTCGGCGTAGAGCGCGTCGGACGAGCAGAGCACGGCCGTCGTGGCCCCGGTGGCCGCCCACGCCGCGGCGACGTCATCGGCCGTCTCGGTCGGTCCGGCCTCGACCGCGTCGATGCCGCCCGCCGCCAGCAGGTTGCGGGCGAACGAGGCCCGCGTGCTGTGGACCGCCAGCGGTCCCAGCGTCGCCAGGAAGGCCGTCGGTCGTCCGCCGGTCGCGGCCAGCGTGGCGTCGGAGCGCGTCGCGGTAGGCCTCGAACGCCGCCGCGGGGCGGTAGACCGGCAGCCCACCGGACGGTGCGGCGGCCAGCGGGGCCCGTTCGACGGGGCGTTCCGCGAGGTCGGGGAACTCGCTCACCCCTGTGATGGGGGTCCGCCGGGTGGCCACCGCCTTCTCCCGCGCCGCCCGCACCTGCCCGACCCGCTCGGCGACCATCCCGCTGTCCAGTGCGGCGACGACGCCGCCCGCCGCCTCGATCTCCTGGAAGAACGCCCACGCGGCGCGGGCCAGCGCATCGGTGAGCGACTCCGCCAGCCACGCGCCCCCCGCCGGGTCGATCACCCGCGCGACGTGCGCCTCCTGGATCAGCAGGGCCTGGGTGTTGCGCGCGACCCGCCGCGAGAACGGGACCGATGCGCCCAGCGCGGCGTCGAACGGGGCGACGGTGACCGCGTCGGCGCCCCCCACCCCGGCGGCGAACCCGGCGATCGTGCCGCGCAGCAGGTTCACGTACGGGTCGCGGCGGGTGAGCATGGTCGGCGACGAGACGGCGTGCTGGCGCTGCCCGCCCGCCTCGGCCGCCCCGCTCGCCTCGAGCACCCGCGCCCACAGCCGCCGGGCGGCGCGGAGCTTGGCGATCGTGGGGAACTGCTCGTCGGTCGCGGCGTAGCGGAACTCCAGCAGCCCCGCCGCCGCGGCGACGTCGAGGCCCGCGTCGGTGAGCGCGCGCAGGTAGGCGACCCCGGACGCGAGGGAGAAGCCGAGCTCCTGGGCGTCGGCGGCGCCCGCGGCGTGCACCGGGAGCGCGTCGACGACGATGGCCCGCACGAGCGGGTGCTCGGCCGCGACGCGCCGGGCGAGCGGCACGACCGACGCGACCTCGGGGCCGGTGCCGGTGCGGGCGCGCACGCCGACCGGGTCGAGCCCGAGGGTGCCCAGCAGCGTGGCGGGATCGGCGGCGAGCGCGAGGAACGCGGCGGCGGCGCCGGTGTCGATCCCGCCGGTGTCCAGCGCGACCGGGGCGAGGTCGAGCAGCACCCCCTCCAGCACGGTCGCCAGCTCGGCGCCGTCGCCGGTGGCCAGCCAGAGCGAGTTGACGCCGTTCTCCAGGTCGGCGAGCACGGCGTCGTGCGCGCTGCGCGGATCGGGGTCCTCGTGGCGCTGGCGCACGTCCCAGCCGTCGGGCGAGGGCCCGTCGGTCGTGGCCCCGCGGACGAAGGGCGGTCGGCCGGGAACGCCGGTCTCAGGGAGATCCGCGACGTCGGCCGCCGTGTACAGCGGCTTCACCGGGATGCCCTCCGGTGTGCGCCGCACCAGCTTGGCGACGGCGGCGCCGGTCTCGGCGTCGGCGCCGATCCGGCCCGACTTCTTCAACACGCCGTCCACCAGCGCGCTCCACTGCTCGTAGGTCGCCGCGGGGAACTCCCCGGCCAACACGAGCTCGTCAGGCGGGGGTGGGGCGGGCGTGTCCGCGTCGACCATGGGGGGATCCTAGTGAGCGAAAGGGCTCCGGATGCGGTTCGAGAATGGTGAGACCACGCACGCACCACGCATTCTTGAAGATCACGATCCGTTAACGGGGCGAAGATCAGTCGCGATTCCCCGGGCAGACGGCGGGGACGAGGTGGGTCATGACGACGCGGAAAGACGTTCACCCCCCGTCGTACCGCCGCGGCGACACCGCTGTCCCGCTGCGCGCGGAGACCATCGGCGGCGTGCTGCGGGCCGCCGCGGCCGCCGCCCCTGAGCAGGCGGCGGTCGTCGAAGGCTCCCCCGGTGCCGCCCTGCGGCGGCAGCTGACCTTCGCGGAGCTGCTCAGCCGCTCGACGCGGGTGGCGGGCGCACTCCAGGCCCGGTTCCGCCTCGGCGAGCGGGTAGCGCTGTGGGCGTCCGACAGCCTGGAATGGGCGGTGTTCGCGTACGCCGCGGCGCTGGCCGGAGTGGTCCTCGTGCCGGTGAACCCGGCCTACGGCGCGGCCGAGCTGGCGTACGTCCTGCGGCACTCGCGCAGCGTCGGGCTCGTCCACGCGACGAGCCCGGCCGCCCGCGCGGTCGTCGCCGCGGTGCGGGCCAACCTGCCCGACCTCCGTGAGGTCCACGGGCTCGATGAGGTCGCCGCGGCCGCGGGCCCGCACCGGGCGCCGCGCGAGGTCTCCCCCGCAGGCGATGCGCAGATCCACTACACGGCGGGCACGACGGGCGCTCCGCAGGGCGTGCTGCTCCGCCACGGCGCGCTGGTCGCCAACGCCCGCCTCGCGTGGGAGCGGCTCGGGGGCAGGGCGGGCGATGTCGCGGTGTGGGCGGCGCCGCTGTTCCTGCCCACCGGCTGCGGGCTCGGCCTGCTGGGCGCGCTCGCCGCGGGCGCGACGTTCGTCTTCCCGACCGTCGTCGATCCGGCCCTGCACCTGGAGCTGCTCACCACGGGCCGCGCCACGGTGGCGTTCGCCTCGCCCGTCGTGCTGGCCGCGCTGCTCGCCGAGATGGGGCGGGGCCATCACCCCTTGCAGGCGTTGCGCGTCGTCGGCACGGGTGGGGCGGCGGTGCCTTCGGGGCTGGTCGAGGAGGGCGGGCGCCGCCTCGGGGTGCCGCTCAGCGTGGTGTTCGCGGCCGCCGAGTGCTCGCCGGTCGTCACGGCGACCCGGCCCGACGACCCGCCGCAGGTGCGGGCCACGACCGCGGGCTCGCCGCTGCCCCACACGGAGGTGCTGGTCGCCGACCCCGCCAGCGGACGACCCGTGCCGCTGGGCACGGTCGGCGAGCTGCGGGTCCGGGGCTACCTGGTGATGGCGGGCTACGTCGACGACGCCGAGGCCACGGCCGCCGTCGTCGACGCCGACGGCTGGTACAACACGCGCGACCTCGCGGCGATGGACGAGGACGGGAACATCCGGCTGGAGGGCAGGCTCACCGACGTGATCGTCCGCGGCGGGGAGAGCATCTCGCCCCGCGAGATCGAGGACGTCTTGGCGACCCACCCCGCGGTCGCTGAGGTGGCCGTGGTCGGCAGGCCGGACGAGCGGTGGGGCGAGACCGTCGCCGCGTTCGTCCGCCCCGCGCCCGGCACCGCCCCGACCGAGGTCGAGCTGCACACGTGGTGCCGCCGCACGCTCGCGGGCCACAAGACCCCGCTGCGCTGGCTGTTCGTCGACGCCATGCCGGTGACGGCCGCGGGCACCGTGCGGCGCAACGTGCTGCGGGCGCGCCTGCGGATGTAGCTAGGCGGCCGTGATCGAGGTGCCGGAGACCTTGATCTTCTTCTCGGCGAGCGGCTTGGTGGCGGGCCCGTTGACCACGGAGCCGTCGGCGACGGCGAACTGGCTGCCGTGGCACGGGCAGTTGATCGTCCCGCCGTCGACGGTGCCGACGGTGCAGCCCTGGTGGGTGCAGATCGCCGAGAAGGCCTTGAACGTGCCCGCCTTCGGCTGGGTGATGACGAGGGCGGCGTCGGCGAGCACGACCCCGCCGCCGACCGGGATGTCCTTGGTCGAGGCGAGCGCCCCGGCGGGGGCCGCGGCCGCACCGGCGCCGCCTGCCGCCGCCGTGCTGCCCGCCTGGGGAGCGGCGGGGGCGGCCGCGGGCTGGCCGGGGCCGTACGCGGCGCAGCCCGCCAGCGCGACGGCGCAGGTGCCGCACGCGCCGACGAGGACGGAGCGGCGGTTCACCGTGGTGGTCATCAGTCGATCTCCCGGGGAGTCGGAGGGGTCTAGAAGTGGATTCCGGAGGTGGTGAAGAACCACCCTGCCGCGGTCAGCCAGAGGACGGTCAGCCCCGTGAACACCGCCCCGCCGAGCACGGGAAGCGCCCAGCCGGGCGCCTGGTGGCGCTGCAGCACGAGCATCTTCGCTACGAAGGCACCGTAGAAGAAGCACCCGGCCACCGAGTGCACCAGCCCCCTCGTGGCGTCGGTCTCGAAGCCCAGCGCGTACAGGCAGTGGACGGCGACGGGCACGGTGACGAGCACCGCGACCCGGCCCGACCAGCGGTGCAGCGTGCCGATCCACGGCGGCGCCGCGATCCGGATCCGGCCGTACATGATCAGCGCCGAGACGAGCTGGACCAGCGCCAGCAGGAACGCGATCGTGGCGAGCCACGCCTTCGCCGCCGTGCCGGAGGAGAAGCCCGCCACGTTGAACGCGAAGAACGACGCGTCGTGGGCACGGGCGTACACCCCCAGCCCGACCGCGACGAGCGTGCCGACGCCGAAGGCCAGCACGACGGTCGTGGTGCGCGCGGAGCTGTCCGCGGGGTTCGGGGCGCTCATCGCACTTCCTCGCTGACGCTCGGTCGGCGCTGCGCGGGGCGCCGTGTCGTCGATTCGCTCGCAAGCACGCTCATGACCCGATCACCGCGTCGCCGCCGCCGATCGTGCGGACGGCCACCGGCACGCCGTCGACCACCACCGACCCCGGGTTCGCCGGATCGAGCACCGGCGCGGGGACCTCCGTGGTGCCCGCCTTCAGCACGCCGGTCTGGGTGCCGTCGGGGAGCACGATCCAGCCGATCCGGTTGAGCACACCCTTGACCGACGCCCGGCCCTCGTAGAGCCCGGCGGGGGACGCGGCGTCCTTGGCCGCGAACGGCCATTCCTTGTCGCCGACCGCGACCGTGCCGAGCGACTTGGCCTCGTCGACCGTGCCGACGATCGTCGACTTGCCGTCGGCGCTCTTGAGCGAGAGGTCGGAGCCGGACACGCTGCCCTCCAGCCAGGCCTCGACGCGCTTGCCGTCGCAGATGTAGCCGACCGCGCGGCCGTTCTTCACCGCGATCGCGACCGTGACCTCGTTGCCGGACGACCGGCCCGCGTAGGCCTTCTCGGCCACGGCGGGGGCCTCGGCGGCGGGCGCCGCGGCGGGGGCGGACGTCGGGGGCGCGGCGACGGCGGCGGTGGCAGGCGCCGCACCGGCCGCCGCGCTCGGCTGGGCGTTCTTGCTGCCGGGGTCCCCCAGGATGTTCAGGGTGAACAGCGCACCGCCGAGCACGACGACGGCGAGCAGCGTCAGCAGCGGCGCAAATCTCCTCATGCATCCCTCACGGAAGGCGCGCCGCCGCGGTTCACCGTGATCCGCGAGTTTCTTCAAGATCGCTCTGAACCGTCCGCCCGGCGCGTCCGTGTATGCGTCGACCCGCTCCGACTACCGTCGCGCCGCGGGTCACCGGAGGAGGGGCATGGGTCGCGAACAGGCGGTGGACGAAGCGCTGATCCACGCCGTCTACGCCGAGCACGGAAGGGCGCTGCTCGCCTACGCGACGCGGCTGCTCGGCGACCGCGCCGCGGCCGAGGACATCGTCCAGGAGACGTTGATCCGGGCCTGGCGGCATCCGGAGGTCATGACCAACGGCCGCGGCTCCACCCGCGGCTGGCTGCTCACCGTCGCGCGGAACCTGATCACCGACCGGGTCCGCGCCCGCGCCGCCCGCCCGCGGGAGGTGCCGGAGGATCCGGCGCTCCCCCCCGTCGAGCGCGACCACGCCGACCGCGTCGTCGCCTCGGTGACCGTCCTGCGGGCCATGGACGGGCTGTCCGAAGACCACCGCGGCGTGCTGGAGGAGCTGTACTTCCACGGCCGCAGCCTCGCCGAGGCCGCCAGCGCGCTCGGCATCCCGGCCGGAACCGTGAAGTCCCGGTCCTACTACGCGCTCCGCGCGCTGCGCGAGCGTCTGACCGACACCGAGGGGGTGCGCGCATGACGGGCCCCGACCCGCGCCACGACCCGATCGAGCTGGGTGCGCTCGCGCTCGGTCTGCTCACCCCGGAGCAGACCCGCGCGGCGCGGCAGCACTTGACAGGCTGCGCGATGTGCCGCCGAGAGTACGAGGAGCTGACGGAGATGACCGGCGTGCTCGGCGAGCTGCCCCCCGAGGCATTCCTCGACGGTCCCCCCGACGGTGATCTGGTCCTGCAGCGGACGCTTCGGCAGATCCGCTCCGAGACCGGTGCCCGCCGTCGCCGCAGGGTGCTCGGCATGGTCGCCGCGGCGGCCGTCGTGGTCGCCGCCATCGCCGGAGGTGGGGTGGCGATCGGGCGGGCGAGCGTTCCGCTGGTGCCGCCACCGGGCACCTCGGCGGGAGCGGTCGTCCTCGCGGGCTCCGGGCCTGACGGGGTGACGATGCGGGCCACGCTCGGACCCGCCGCCAGTTGGGTGCGGCTCACCGCTTCGGTGGCGGGCATCCCGGCCGGGGAGCGCTGCCGGATCATGGTGGTGGCCCGCGACGGGTCGCAGGAGGTCGCCGGGTCCTGGGTCGTGTCGGGTGCCCCCGGCGGGGTCACGCTGGACGGCTCGGCCGCCGTGGCGCTGCCTGACGTCGCCGCGGTCTCCGTGCAGAACGAAGCGGGCAAGGAGTTCGTACGCGCGGTCGTGTGACGGCCTCTCAGCTGCGCCACAGCGACGCGCTGCGACTCTCGTCAACGTCCCTCGGTAGTCTCGACGCCTACCGCTTCCCTGTTGTGACGAGGTTTCCCAACGTGCGTGTCCGCTCGCTCGCCGCCGTCTGTGCCGCGCTCGCTGTGGCGCTCACGGCCTGCTCCGGCAGTGCCGCCCCTGCGCCATCCGCCCCGTCCGACGTGACGAAGCAGAGCATCCCGTTCGACGGCGACTGGGGCTGGGTGAAGCAGCCGGTCAAGACCGAGCTCGGCGTCACCCACACCCAGGACAGCCTCAACGAGGGCGAGCCCGCCGCAGCCCGCCAGAGCGGCACGGCGATCCTGGCCGACAACAGCGCGATCTACCAGAACCAGCACATCATGGGCTTCGGCACGCTGAACCCCGAGCCCGCGCCGGGCAAGTTCGACTGGAGCAGCCTCGACGCGCGGATGCAGCTGGCCAAGGACACCGGCAGCGAGCCGATGCTGACGCTGTGCTGCTCGCCCGACTGGATGAAGGGCGGCCCCGACGGCGTCACCGACTGGGACAAGCTCGAGAAGGCCCCGGTCCCCGAGCACTTCCAGGACTACGCCAACCTCGCCGCCGCCGCCGTCCAGCGCTACCCGCAGGTCAAGCGCGTCCTCGTCTGGAACGAGCTCAAGGGCTTCTACAACGACGACCAGAACCGCTGGGACTACGAGGGCTACACCACGCTCTACAACGACGTCTACAAGGCGATCAAGGCCGTCCGGCCCGACG
Organism: uncultured Actinomycetota bacterium; assembly: GCA_963799945.1. Classification (GTDB taxonomy): domain Bacteria; phylum Actinomycetota; class Actinomycetes; order Mycobacteriales; family Pseudonocardiaceae; genus Pseudonocardia. Next base: position 34,078 of record CAWCZG010000009.1, on the reverse strand, counting down.
TCCTGGTCGGCGGCCCGTACGCGGTGATCACCAGCATGGATCCCGGCCAGGACAACGCGTCATCGCTGCAGGGTCCCTGGGGCGTGGTCGACCAGCGCTCGCTCGACATCTTGACCTACTGGCTGGCCAACAACGTCGGCGCCGACTTCATCGCCGTCGACGGGTCGACCGGCACCCAGCAGAAGACCGAGCCGTCGTCGATCGACGAGGGCTCGCAGAAGTTCGCCGCGGTCGACGGCTGGATCCGCGAGCACACGAAGCTGCCGATCTGGTGGGCCGAGTTCTACTCCGACGTGCCCAGTGGCGTCGACGCCGGCCCGTCGAGCCCGGCCAGCGCGGCCTCGGACCTCGCGACCATCGCCGCCATGGCCAAGTCCGGCGCCGCAGGGGCCCTGAAGTGGGGACCGCAGGGCAGCGACAGCCTCAAGTTCGCCTCGCTCTGGACCGACGCCACCCAAGACGGCGGCGGCAAGGCGACCCCGCTCACCGCGCCGTGGCAGTGGCTCGTGCCGCGGCTCGCACAGGGCAACGTCGAGATCGGGCACTCGCCCACCCAGTCGCTGCTGGCCTTCCGCGCCCCCGATGGCGCGCTCGTGCTGAACACCAGCGACAAGGACGTCACGGCGGGCTCCCAGACCATCCCGGCCTGGAGCGTCGTGCTCACCGGCAGCCAGACCTGATCACTCCGCGTCGGCGCCGTCCAACGCGGGCAGCATCGTGAGCGTGCTGGAGATCTGCGGCAGGATCTTCGCGATGTAGGAGTGGGCCGCCGACGTCGTGCCGACGTCGGTGCCCGCCTGCTCCGACAAGAACCAGCGGTGTTCCAGGATCTCGTGGAAGATCTCGGCGGGCGCGAGGCGGTCGTCGAGGCCCTCGGGCACCATCGCCATCACCGGGTCGTAGACCTCCGCGCGCCACCGGTGGGCCGCGACCGTCTCCGGCACCGCGCGGCCTTCCTTCTGCTCCAGGTAGGCGCGGTAGCTCACCACGTCGTTGAGCAGGCGGCGCGCCTGGTTCTCGGTCACCTCCAGCCCGGTGAGGGCGAAGAGGCGGCGGCGGTCTCGCCCGGTCTCGGCGACCCGCGTGTGGACGCTCAGGCGGGTGCCATCGCCCGCGGTGACCAGCTCCAGCTCGTCGACGTCGAACCCGAGCTCGTTGAGCCGGTCGATGCGCTCGGCGACGCGGTAGCGCTGCTCGTCGGGCCGGAACACCTCTTCGCGGGTCAGCTCCTCCCACAGCGCGTGGTAGCGCTGCGGGAGCTCGCGGGCGACCGTGATCGGGTCGACGTCGGCGGGCAGCAGGCCGCCGTCCTGCAGGTCGAAGAGCTCGCCCCCGACCCGCTCCGCCGCGTAGTCGATGTCCCCCATGCGCTGCCCGTCCGACAGCCTCTCGTGCATCTCGGCGGTCTCGGCGTCGACGAGGTAGGCGGCGATCGTGCCCGCGTCGGGGCGGAAGAGCGTGTTGGACAGCGAGCAGTCACCCCAGTACAGGCCCGCGAGGTGCAGCCGGGCGAGGAGCTCGACCATGGCGTCGATGAGCTGGTCGGTGGCGTGGCTCAGGTGCCGGTGGGAGAAGACGTAGCGGTAGGACATGGAGTAGTCGAGGAACCGGGTGACCAGGATCGCGTCCTGGGGGTGGCCGTCGACCGGTGCGCGCTCCACGCAGATGCCGAGCACCGAGACCGCGGGCATGCCCATCGTCTCCAGCTCGCCCAGCAGGCGGTACTCCCGCCGCGCCAGCCGCTCGTCGATCTCCTTGAGCGCGAACACCATGCCGTCGGACTCGACGAACCGCACCACGTGCCGCGAGATGCCGCGGTGGGCCACCTCGAGGAGCTGGTCGTTGACCCACTCCTCCAGCGGGACGTCCCAGGGCAACGTCAGGAGCCCCGCCGCGTGGGACGCGGGCGGCCGGAAGATGAACCTCACGGAGCCAGTATCGGCTCCGGCGATCTAGGCCTTCGGGCCGCCCGCCACGTAGAGCACCTGGCCGGACACGAAGCCCGCACCTTCGCTGACGAAGAAGCTCACCGCGTGCGCGATGTCCTCCACCTGGCCCGCCCGGGCCACCGGGATCTGGGCGGCGCGGACGCCGACGTAGGTGTCCCAGTCCTCGCCGATGCGGGCGGCCGTCGCGCGGGTCATGTCCGAGACGATGAAGCCCGGCGCGATGCAGTTGGCGGTGATCCCGAACTTGCCCAGCTCGATCGCCAGGGTCTTGGTGAAGCCCTGCAGGCCCGCCTTCGCGGTGGCGTAGTTGGCCTGGCCGCGGTTGCCGAGCGCCGAGGTGCTGGACAGGTTCACGATCCGTCCCCACTTGGCGTTCACCATGTGCTTCTGCACCGCGCGCGCCATGAGGAACGAGCCGCGCAGGTGGACGCCCATGACGGTGTCCCAGTCGGTCTCGGTCATCTTGAACAGCAGGTTGTCGCGGGTGACGCCCGCGTTGTTGATCAAGACCGTCGGCGCCCCGAGGCTCTCGGTCACGCGCTCGACCGCGGCGGTGACCTGGTCGGCGTCGGCGACGTCCGCGCCGACGGCCAGGGCCCGCCCACCCGCCGCCTCGATCGCGTCGACGGCGGACTTGGCGCCGGCCTCCTCCAGATCCAGCACCGCCACCGCGAGCCCGTCGGTGGCCAGCCGTTGCGCGGTCGCCGCACCGATGCCCCTCGCCGCTCCGGTGACGATCGCCACGCGCTGGGTGTTGTCGGTCATGGGGCTCCTCCGCGTCGACGGGGTCGGATGCAGCTCGTTCCGGCGAGTCTTTCCCGCCGCGTCGGCCCGCGCCAGACGGGGGTGCCAAGATCCGCCGTTGACGTGCGCAGCTCGACCGTTCGGCGAATCACGATCGTCCCACTGCGAGCCGTGTCCACGCCGTCACCGTTCTGTGACATCGTTGCGTGATCATCAGAGGCCGCAGTGGCCGGTGTGAGCCGGCTCGGGCGCACTGCGGTTGCCCTGATCACTTCCGGCAGATGCGAGGACTTCCGTGTCACCCGATCGTGGACCGTCCGATCGCTCCACACCGCGCACGCCGTGGTTCCCGCTTGTCGCCTCGGCCATCGTCGTGCCGACCGTGCTAGCCGGGTTCACGCTGCTCTGGCCGCGTACCCAGATCCAGGACACGCTCACCACCCGGGCGGGCGCGGCCCTGTCCGCGGCGGGGATCAACGGCGCGACCGTGAGCTTCGACGGCCGGGACGCGACGATCAGCGGGGTGTCGGCCGCCGAGGCCGCCCAGGCGGTCCAGGCGGTCGAAGGAGCGACTGGCGTGCGGTTCGCGCAGGTGACCGGGGCAGGCGGGGCGGGCGGCGGGGTGGCGGCCGCGCCGACCTCGACGGCCACGTCCGAGGCGGCCCGACGTCCGCGGCGGCGGCGACGTCCGAGTCGGCGCCCACGGCGACTGCTGCGTCCGCGGCGGCGCCCACGTCCGCGCCTGCGGCGACCTCGTCGGCTCCTGCCACTCCGGCGCCTGCGGGCGGAGATCTCGACGCCGCCGCGAAGCAAGCGCTGCAGGCCAAGATCACCGCGCTGACGAGCGCCGCCCCGATCTCGTTCCGCGGCGACAGCCCGCAGCTCACCCCGCAGGGACAGGCCACGCTGGCCAAGGTCCTGCCGCTGGTGCTGGCCGCACCGGGCGCCCGGCTGGAGATCGACGGCTTCGTCGCGACCGGCCGCGGCGACGGCAGGCTCACCGCTCAGCAGCTGTCGGACCAGCGGGCGGCCGTCGTCCGCGACGCCATGGTCGCGGGCGGGGTGCCCGCCGACCACCTCACCGTCCGCGGGCGCGGCGAGGACACCGCCTCGGCGGACCGGGCCCTTGGCCGCCGCGCCGACATCACCGTCGTCTGAGGAGTCGCCGTGCTCTGGTTGTTCACCCAGATCTGGGTCTGGGTCATCGTCGCGCTCGCCCTCGGCGTGCTCGCGGGCTGGCTGTTCTGGGCGCGGCCGCTGCGCCGCCGCGCCGACGAGCTCGACGCCGCAGGCTGACCGACCCCACCCTGGAGGACTGCTTCCGTGTCGTGGCTCTACGGCCAGACCTGGCTCTGGTACCTGATCGCCTTCCTCGTCGGCCTTCTGCTGGCCTGGCTGCTGCTCGTCCGTCCCCAACAGCGCAGGCTGAGCAATCCGGCGTCCCGCTCCCCCGCCACCCGCCAGCGCTCTGACGCGGCGGACGCCCGCAATGCCACGTCCGCCGGCACGTCCGCTGCTGCGGGGGCAGGCAAGGCCACCACCGCCCAGACGAGTCCACCGTCTCGTTGGGCAAGGGGTCGCCGAGCGACCGGGACGCCACCACGTCCGACGAGCCCACCATCTCCACCGGCACCGCCGCGGCGGCAGGGGGCACGGTCGCGGCAGGAGCCGCCGCCCTGGCTGCCACCGCCGCGGCGAAGTCACGCGACCGAGAAGGCACGCCGGACGCCTCTACGGCCGACGACGAGACGACCACCTCCATCCCCGGCGCCCACACGTCCGTCGACGAACCCACCGTCTCCACCAGCTCGGCAGCACCGGCGGGCGGCGCGACCGCGGCGGGTGGCGCCGCGGCGGCGACGTCGTCCAGCGATCGGAAAGGCACCACCCCGGACGCATCATCGCCCGACGGCGAGACGACCACGTCGATCCCCGGCGCCCACGCAACCGGCGACGAACCCACCGTCTCGACCGGCACCGCGGCAGCGGCGGGAGGCGCAGCCGTCGCGGGAGGCGCTGCACTGGCCGCCGCGGCTGCGGCGAAGTCGTCCGGCGACCGCGAAGGCACCACCCCGGACGCTTCCACGGCCGACGACGAGGCCACCACGTCGATCCCGGGCGCCCACGCGAGCGCCGACGAACCCACGGAGTCTGTCCCGGCCGCCCACGCCACGGCGGATGAGCCCACCGAGTCGATCTCCGGCGTGCACGCCGAGTCCGACGAGGCCGCCGGAGCGGTTGCGGGCGCGCACGACATGTCCGACCCGCCGACCGAGACCTTCCCGGTCGTCAACCCGGCAGGCGACGTCCCCACCGACTCGATCCCCGTCATCCACCCGGAGTCGGAGGCGCCGACCGAGGTCTTCCCCGCCGTCGACCCGGCCCTCAGCACCCTCGACACCGCGACGGTGACTGGCGCCGACACCACCGCACACCCCACCCCAGGACACCCCAGCCGTCGGGGCCACTTCAGCCGCCGGTGACCTCCCCGCCGACGCCACCACCCCGCCTGAAGGCACCCCGGCCGTCGACCCCGCGCGCACCACCCCAGCGGACAGCACCTCCGCCGCCGCCGGCGTCCCCGCCGACGCCCCGACCCCGCCCCACGGCACCCCCGCTGTCGACAGTTCAGCCGCCAGTACCCCGACCGCCGACACGGTGGGCAGCGCCACGGCAGGTGGCGGCACGGCCGACACCGCCACCGCAGGCACCGGCGCACCGGGCGACGCCGCGGCAGGCACCGGCACCGAGACAGCGGCACCACAGCCGCCCCCGCCTCCGACACTGCGGGCACCGGCACCGCAGACGCCCCCACCGCAGACACCGGCACCGCAGACACCGGCACCGCAGACACCGGCACGGCAGACACCGGCACGGCAGACACCGGCACGGCAGGCACCGGGACCGCCAGCTCCACCGGCGCCGCGGTGGCCGCAGGGGCAGCGGGTGCAGGGCGGTAGGAGTCGCTGCCGCCGCGGCCCATCCCTCGGAAGCCACGCCGGCCGACCCCGAACCCACACCTCGCCGGTCGACGCAGAGGCGGCAAGCAGCACGTCAGCAGGCCAAGCTGTCGCTGCGGGCGAGGCCCCCGCCTCGGACAGCCCGGCAGGTGACGCAGGCCCGGCCAGTGGAACCGAGCAGACCGAGACGTCACGAGCCGGACTCGTCGACACCACGCCGGGGGGCGCTTCCCCGGCCGATGCCGCTACGCAGTCACCGCCGTCGTGGGCAACTTCCACCGGTGCAGTCCCCGGAAGGAGGGGCGAACCCGGAAGGTGGGGCGGCCCCGGCGATGAGGCGGCACCGCCAGACGGGGCGACCCCGGCAGGTGAGGCGGCGCAGTTCGACACGTCACGGGCCGGGCTCATGGCCACCACATCTCAAGGCGCCTCCGCGGCGGACGAATCCCCGGCCGACGCCGTCTCGCCGACGCCGCCCTCGTGGGCGTCCACCGCTGGGGCATCTGCCGCAGGCCCCGACGTTCGCGATGCGGGGGCCGACGCAGCCGGGTCGGAGACCACCACCGGGTCGGAAACCACCGGGGCCGACGTCAACGGGACCGACGCCACCGGGGCCGACGCCACCGGGGCCGACGCCACCGGGGCCGACGCCAACCGGGGCCGACGCCACCGGGGCCGACGCCAACGGGGCCGACGCCGCGGGGGTAACTGCCGCGGGGGCGGGGGCCGTCACTGGGGGTGCGGGCACAGTCGGCGAGAGCACCACGGGCGAGCAGACCGAGGCGGGCTCGGCAGGTGGTCGCACACCGCCCGAAGGCTCCGGACCGGAATCGGCCCCGCTCACCGGGGACGGAGCCAGCACCGCGGAGAACGGAGATGCGGCCGGCGACACCAGTGCAGCCGTGGCGGCGCAGCCTGGGGATCCGGCTGATCACGCGGGCCAGTCGGGCGCGGGCGAGGCGGCCCACGACGAGGCCCGGCCGTCGACCTCGGCAGGTGCGGTCGCCGCGGGTGGGGGTGCTGCGGCGCTCGGCCTGGTCGGGGCGGCGGGGGTGGCGCGGGGCGCTACCGGCGGCGCACCGGCGGAAGGTGGAGAGCCGTTTGGGCCTGGCTCAGCGCGTCCGCTCGCCGACGGCGGGTCTCCCGGGCCGGAGTACACCATCAAGGGCAACGCGGACTCGATGCTCTACCACACCACCGAGTCGCCGTACTACGTGCGGACGCGGGCGGAGGCCTGGTTCGCGAGCGTCGAGGCGGCCGAGGCGGCGGGGTTCGCGCCGTGGAACCACCGCCGTCGGGCGGCCGCCATACAGGGACTCACCGCAGAGCCGCCGACGTTCGCGCCGGGCCCCTACCCCGGCTCCGCCCTGCCCGCGGCGGACGGCTCGGCGCCGAGCCCGGAGTTCACGGTCAAGGGCAACGCCGACTCGATGTTGTTCCACACCACGGACTCGCCCTCCTACAACCAGACGAAGGCCGAGGCCTGGTTCCGCACTCCCGCGGACGCGAAAGCTGCGGGCTTCACGGAGTACCGCCGCCACTGACCGGCACACCTTGTGATCGCCGGAATGGGGACATGAACGCCACATATGGCTGCCATGTCCCCATTCCGGCGATCTTGCTCAGTGCAGGAGCCCCCGGCGAGCACGATCCGCCGACCCGCCTCGCCGTCAAACGCCCCCTCACCCCGCGCGCTAAGCCCGGCCCACCGCTCCGCCCGTCCGGCGCGGTGATCGCCAAGGTGGGGTGGCCCCGCCAACGCGGTGATCGCTGAAGTGGGGACATGAGGGCCATATATGGCCGCCATGTCCCCCATTCGGCGATCTTGCGCCGTCGTGTGGGGCTAGAGGCCCAGCTTCTCCGCCGCCAAGCGGGAGCCCTCGACGCGGGCCTTGATCTTGGTGAAGGCCACGTCGCGGGCGTAGTCGGGTGAGCCGTAGTTGGGCTTCTCGTCGATCGAGAACGGGGAGAAGCCGCAGTCGTCGGTGGAGCCGATCTGGTTCTTGTCGATGAAGTTGGCCGCCCGGATCAGCTGGTCGGCGATCTCCTGCGGCGTCTCGGCCCGCGGGCTGGCGACGTTGCACACGCCCAGGTAGGCCATCTGCGTCACCCCGTCGGCGTCCGAGCGCAGGTTCTTGCCGATCGTCTCGCAGCACCGGGTCCTTGTCGCGCTCGCTCTTCATCTGGATGAGGAAGTAGCCGGCGTTGATGTCGAACATCGAGCCCAGCAGGTTGCTGTAGGGCACGTCGGCGGAGTGCACGGAGTCGCGGTCGCCGCCGGGGCAGGTGTGGATGCCGATGTTCTTGCGCTCCTCGGCGGTGAACCGGGCCATCACGCGGTTGTTCAGCTCGATGAAGTGCGGCAGCAGCCCCGCGCCCGTCCACGGGTTCCGCGGGTCCTCCCGGGTGGCCAGGCGGCCCTCGGTGAAGTCCACCGACACCCGCGCCGCCCCCGCCGCGAACGCCTCGCGGATGTCCTTCTCGCACTCGTCGATCAGCTTGGCCTCGAAGTCCTCGCGGCTGTAGCCCTCCACCGGGTCCTTCAGCGGGTACAGCAGCGCGAGCATCGACGGCGCGATGACGGCCTGCTTCATCGGCTTCGTCGCGTAGGCGATGGACTTGCGCAGGGCGTCGGCCGCGTACTGGTTGTAGGCGAACGGGCCGCTCTCCAGCTTGGGCAGCTGCCGCCCGTGCCCGTCGGCGAAGATCGCGAAGAACTGCCCGCCCGGCCCGAGCATCGGCGCGAGGCCGGTGCCCGCCAGCGTCGTGGCGATCGGGTAGGTGGCGAAGCTCGACCAGCGCTGCTCGCCGTCGGAGACGATCGGCGCGCCCGTGGCCTCCGAGCGCTGCACGGAGTCCTTGGCCGCCTCGTCCTGCAGCTCCTGGAGGTCGGACTCGCTCGATCTCGCCCGCGTCGAACTTCGCGTACGCCTCCTGCAGCTTCGCCGGTCGCGGCAGCGAACCCACCGGCTCGGTGGGGATTCCGGTGTCGGTGCGCGGGTCGTAGTCGGCCATGTGTTTCTGCTCCCGAGGTTGGATGCGCTGCTGGGGCAAGTGGCGCAGCCGTCACCCGCCAGGCGATGCGCAGGGCAACGGAGCCTGTACCACGGGTCGCGAACGTACTGCGTGATGTGGGTCACGTCAACGAAAGTTGATCATGTACGGTGGGGAGGCCAAGCCGTCCGGGAGGGGGTCGGTGTGCTCGTCGAGATCCGGCCCGCCGCACGCCTGCGGGGCAAGAACGCCATCGACCTCGCGCCCGCGTTGGCGCCCGCGCTCGCCGCGGTGGTCGCCGACGGCGAGGTCGACCTCGCGCGGCTGCGCATCACGGCCGACTGGGTGCAGTACCGGCACAGCTTCCGCCCGCCGGTCGCGCTGCGGCCCGTCGCCGGTGGGGAGCCGCTGGAGCTGGCGCTGGACCTGCGCCGGGCGGGCGACGCCGACGCGACCGCGAGCGCGGTGGCCGCGGTGCTGCGCGCCCACCGCACCGGCGGCGCGGCGGGCAGGCACGTGACGCTCGAGGAGTGGGCCCCCACCAGCCGCAGCCTGATCTGGCGCTTCAACGCCCTGTACTGGCAGCACCTGCGCGCCTGGGAGGAGGCGACCGGGCAGGGCTACGAGTCGGCGCTGCCCGGCGGCCAGAGCGACGCCCGCGAGGACGAGCCGGTCCGCGCCACGATCCGCGGCCTGTTCGCGGTGTGGGACTCCCTCGCCGAGCGCCGCGCGCTGCCCGAGGAGCTCTACGTGCTCGAGCTGGGGGTCGGCAACGGCAACCAGGCCCGCACCTGGCTCGACGCGTTCCGCGAGCTCGACGCCGCACACGGGCGCGGCTACTACCGCCGCCTGCACTACCTCATGGGCGACTACTCCGGCCACGTCCTCGAGCTCGCCCGGGCCACCGTGGCCGCGCACGCCGAGCACGTCAGCTCCTTCGTCCTCGACGCCCAGCACCCCATGACCTCGCTGGGCTTCCTGCGGTTCAAGGTGTTCCTGGTCTACATCTCCAACGTCTACGACAACCTGCCCAGCGACGAGATCGCGACGATCGGCCAGCGCGAGCACCTGGTGCAGACCCGCGCCTACCTCGACGACACCGACGCCGCCGCGATCGCCGCGTCCGTCGCCACCACGCCCGACGCGCTCGGCGGCCTGATCGAGAAGCTCCTGCGCCTGGGTCCGGCGCTGCTCGCCGAGGCGGCCCCACAGCACGTCCCCGACCCGGCCGCGGCCGTCGCGTTCTGGCGCGCCTGCTGGTCGGCGCTGCGGCTGCAGGAGCGCTACGTGCCGCTCTTCGGCCTCGACACCTACGCGATCGCCCCCGGCATCAGCGGCGAGCTGCTGCGGCCGATGACGGCGACCGGCGGCGACATCCGCCTGCACGCGTCCAACGGAGCCGCGGCAAGCTTCGCCGAGACCCTCCCGCTGCTGCACCCCTTCGGCAGGCTGCAGTGCCACGACATCTTCGCCACCACCGCCGACCACTACCGCACGGGCTTCCGCGGGCCCGGCAAGTACGACGGGTCGGTGGTCAACTGGGTCAACGGGCCCCTGCTCGCGCACATCGGCGCGCGCAAGGGCTTCGACGTCGCTTTCGCCCCGTTCGCCCGGCCGGGCAGCAACATCGTGACCATGACCGCGGACGTCCGGGACTGACCGACCGTGCCGACGCCGCCCTCCCCCGCCCGCTCACGACGAGCGTGATCGGGTCCTGGTCGGTGCCCGACTGGCTGGAGCGCGCCAAGACCGGCGTCTACCACGGCTCGGTCAGCCACACCCAGCTCGCCGACATGCACGACATGGCGGTGAAGGCCGCGCTCAAGGACCAGGAGAGCGCGGGCGTCGACGTGGTGACCGACGGCGAGCTGCGCCGCGACAACGACGTCGACCACCTGCTCGCGCGCGTGCCCGGCGTGCTGGTCCGCGAGCCGGTGAAGGCGTTCTACTTCGACTACCTCGACCTGGAGCTGCCCACCCGCATCGCCGACGTCGAGCCCGCCCCGCTCGGCCTCGCCGCCGACCTCGCCTTCACCCGCACCTACACCCGCAGGCCGGTCCGGTTCTCGGTGACCGGCCCGTTCTCGCTGTCCCGACGGCTGCGCGCGCCCGCCTACCCCGACGCGCGCCGACCTGGTGCGCGACCTCGCCCGCGTCCTCAACGCGGAGGCCCGGGCCCTCGCCGACGCGGGCGCCGAGCTGCTGCAGATCGACGAGCCGTTCCTCGCCGGGTACCCCGAGCACGTCGAGCTGGCCATCGAGGCGGTGAACATCGTGGTCAAGGACGTGCCGGTGACGTGGGCGCTGCACGTCTGCTACGGCAACCGCTACGCCCGCCCGCTCTGGGAGGGCCACTACGACTTCCTGTTCCCCGCCGTCCTGCACGCCGACGTCGACCAGCTGCTCCTGGAGTTCGCCCGCAAGGGCGACGACGACCTGGCGCTGGTCACCCGGTACGGCTGGGACCGCGTGCTCGGGGTGGGGGTGCTGGACGTCAAGACGCCGGAGGTCGAGACCGGCCGCGACCATCGAGCGGCGGATCGAGCGGGCGCTGCGCGGTCGTGCCGCCCGAGCGGCTGCTCGTCACCCCGGACTGCGGTCTGCGGCACCTGCCCGCCTCGGCCGCCCGCGCCAAGCTGCGCGCCATGACCACCGCCGCCACCGCGGTCCGCGACCGCCTCGTAGCCCGGATCCGGTCCCCGACCCGGCTCGGCGATCAGCAGGAGCTCGTCGCCCGCCTGCAGGACCGTGTCCGGCCGCACCCGCAGCGGACGGCCGTCCCGCACGACGATGCCCACCCACACGTCGTGCTCCCGGTGCAGCTCGCGCACCTCCTGCCCGTCGGCCGGCGAGCCGGGCAGCACGACGTAGCTGCGGGCGCCGTCGGGCTCCTCCCGCAGGCGCAGGCCGATCGACCACGGCCGCGGCTCGACGTCGCGCATCCGCACCCCACCCCGGGCGGCGACGGCGGGCACCAGACCACCTTGCACCACCACCGAGAACAGCACGACGACGAAGATCACGTCGTAGACGAGCGCGCCGCTGGTGGCGTCGGCGGAGAGCACGAACGTCCCGAGCAGGATCGGCACCGCCCCCTTGAGCCCCGACCAGAGCACGAACACCCGCTCGCCCACCGTGAGCCGCACGGCCAGCAGCAGGGGCCCGACCAGCACCGGCCGCACGACGAACGCCAGCAGCACCGCCAGCACCAGCCCGATGAACCACGCGCCCGTCCCGACGACGTCGCGCAGCGACACGGTGAGACCCAGCACGACGAACGCCACCATCTCCGAGAGGCCCGCCAGCGAGGAGTGGAAGCGCTCGATCTCCCGCTTGAACGGCGCCGACGCGTCGCCGATCACGATCCCGGCCACGAACACCGCGAGGAAGCCCGACCCGTGCGCGACGGTGGCCACGCCGTAGATCGCCAACGACAGCGCGAGGGTGCGCAACGGGTAGAGCCCCTCACCGGGAAGGGCAATCCGGCGCATCGCCTGCAGCAGCAGCCACCCGCCCCCGACGCCGACGGCGGCGCCCACGACCATCTGCACGACGAACGTGAGCGCGATGGACCCGACCGCCGCGGCGTCCAGGGCGCTGCCCACGGTCAGCAGGGCGAGCAGGAGGGCGATCCCCACCGGGTCGTTGGCCCCGGACTCGCCTTCGAGGATGACGCCCGCCCGCCCGCGGACCTCGCGGTTGCCCAGCACGGAGAACACGACGGCCGGGTCGGTGGGCGCCAACGCGGTGCCCAGCAGCAGCGACACCGTCCAGGGCAGGCCGAAGAGCAGGTGGGCCAGCGCCGCCACCGCGACGGCGGTGAGCACCGTGCCGACCACGCCGACCACCAGCACCGGGGCCAGCGCGACCCGCAGCCGCCGGATGCCGATGCCCATCCCGCCGTCGAAGAGGATGAACACGAGCGCGACGGTGACGACCTGCTCGACCGCGACGATCGACAGCCCGCCGAGCGCGGGCACCAGATCGGAGGCGAGCGCAGCGCCGAGCAGGAAGATCGCCGGAGCGGGGATGCGCAGGCGGGTGCCGATGCGGTTGGACAACAGCGCGACCGCCACCGCCACCCCCACCAACAGCAGGGTCAGCCCGAACGGCTCGATGCTCTCCACCACGGAGGACATCCTTCCCGGCCGGGCGGTCGGTGATCAGCTCAGGTGCCGACCTCGCGGACGGCGGTCAGCCGCGCCCGCACCTGGGTCAACGTCGCCGCGCTGCCATCGGCGTCGATGAGCTCGACGGCGTCGTCGATCACCGTCCGCAGCCGGGCGCACTCGGCGGCCTGCTCGGCCAGCCGCGCGTGCACCAGCCAGAGATCGACGAACACCCCCACCTTCGACCGCAGCACCCACGGGTCGAAGGGCTTGGTGATGTAGTCGACCGCGCCCGCCTGGTAGCCGCGGAAGGCCAGGTGCGGGTCGTAGTCGACCGCGGTGAGGAACAGGATCGGGATGTGCCGCGTGCGCTCGCGCTGCTTGACGTGCCCCGCGGTCTCGAAGCCGTCCATGCCCGGCATGTTGGCGTCGAGCAGGATCACCGCGTAGTCGTCGGTGAGCAGCCGCTTGAGCGCGTCCTCGCCGCTGGTGACCGACACGACCTCGACCGCGAGGCCCTCCAGGATCGCCTGGAGCGCGAGCAGGTTCTCCTTGCGGTCGTCGACCGCGAGGACACGGGGACGGGCCGTCACCGGCTCACCTTGCGCAGGCGCCGCGGCGTGACCCAGGTGGCCATGAGCGCCAGCAGCCGGTCGAGGTCGACGGGCTTCGTGACGTACTCGGTGGCCCCCGCGGCGATGCTCGCCTCGCGGTCGCCCGGCATCGCCTTCGCGGTGAGGAACACGACCGGGATGTCGCGTCCGCGCGGGAGCTCCCGGATGCGGCGCGTGGTCTCGTTGCCGTCGAGATCGGGCATCATCGTGTCCATCAGCACCACGTCCACCTCCGGGTGCTCGGTGAGCAGCGCGATCCCGGCGGCCCCGTTGTCGGCGTAGAGCACCCTCAGTCCGTGCATCTCCAAAGCGCTGGTCAGGGCGAACACGTTGCGGACGTCGTCGTCGACGATCAGCACCGTCGCGCCGTCCAGCGCGGGGATGGCGGGCGCGGTCTGCAGCGCCGGTCCGCGCAGGGGCGCGGGGGGTGCGGCCTGGGCCATCCGGGCGGCCGTGGAGCTCCCGCCCGCCAGCTCGTCGGGGACCAGGAGCGTGAACACCGAGCCCTCGCCGACGGTCGAGGTCACCTCGATGCGCCCGCCCAGCATGCGCGCCAGCTCCTTGGAGATCGACAGCCCCAGGCCGGTGCCGCCGTACTTGCGGCTGGTGGTGCCGTCCGCCTGCTGGAACGCCTCGAAGATCATCTCCAGCTTGCCCGCCGGGATGCCGATGCCGGAGTCGTGCACCGCGAAGGCGACCAGACCCGCGGACCGCCCGACCCGCAGCGTCACTTCGCCGGTGTCGGTGAACTTCACCGCGTTGGCGAGGAGGTTGCGCAGCACCTGCTGCAGCCGCTGGGTGTCGGTGGTGATCGTCGCGGGGGCGTCCGCCCCGATCTCGACGGCCAGCCGCAGGCCCTTCTCCTCGGCCTGCGGGCCCAACGCCTGCTCCAGGTCGCCGAGCACCTCGGACAGCACCACCGGGGCGGCGTCGACGTCGACCCGGCCGGACTCGATCTTCGAGAGGTCGAGGATGTCGTCGATGAGGCGCAGCAGGTCCGAGCCCGCGCCGTGGATGGTGGTGGCGAACTCGATCTGCCGCGGGGAGAGGTTGGCGTCGTTGTTCTCCGCGAGCAGCCGCGCGAGCAGCAGCAGCGAGTTCAGCGGGGTGCGCAGCTCGTGGCTCATGTTGGCCATGAACTCGGTCTTGTACTGGTTGACCTGCGACAGCTGCTGGGCCTTCTCCTCGACGCCGCGCCGGGCCGCGTCGAGCTCGATGTTCTTGATCTCGACGTTGCGGTTCTGCCGGGACAGCTGCTCGGCCTTCTCCTCCAGCTCCGCGTTGGCCCGCTGCAGCTCGGCCGACTGGTCCTGCAGCTCGGTGGTGAGGCGCTGGCTCTGCACCAGCAGCTCCTCGGTGCGCCCGTTGGCCTGGATGGTGGCGATGGCGACGCCGATGGTGGCCACGAGCCGGGCGAGGAACGTCAGGTGCAGCGGGGAGAACGGGGTGACCGAGCCCAGCTCGATCACGCCCAGGCACTCCCCCTCGAACAGCACCGGCAGCACGATGACGGCCTTGGGCGCCGTGGAGCCGGTGCCCGAGCGGATCGACAGGTAGCCCTCGGGCACGTCGCGCACGTGCAGCACCCGCCTGCCCGCCGCGGCCTGCCCGACGAGGCCGTCGCCCGCCGCGAACGCGACGGGCGGCTCGCCGATGGCCTGCGCGTAGCCGCCCACCATGACGAACCGGCGGTCGGGCGCCGCGAGGAAGAACGCGCCCGACCTGGGCGTCGACCAGCGGCGACACCTCGTTCATGATCATCTGACAGACCTCGACGAGGTCGCGCTGGCCCTGCAGCTGCTCGCCGATCCGGGCGAGGTTGGAATCCAGCCAGTTCTGCTGGGCGTTCTCGGCCGTCGTCTCGCGCAGCGTCGCGATCATCCGGTTGATGTTGTCCTTGAGGTCCGCGACCTCGCCCGCGGCCGCCACCCGGATCTGCTGGGTGAGGTCGCCGCTGGCCACCGACGTCGCCACGCCCGAGATCGCCCGCAGCTGCGAGGTGAGGGTGAGCGCGAGCCGGTTGACGTTCTCGGTGAGGTCGCGCCAGGTGCCCGACACCCCGCGCACCTGGGCCTGGCCGCCGAGCTTGCCCTCCGTGCCGACCTCGCGGGCCACGCGCGTGACCTCGTCGGCGAACGACCCGAGCTGGTCGACCATCGTGTTGACCGTCGACTTCAGCTCCAGGATCTCCCCGCGGGCGTCGACGGTGATCTTCTGCGACAGGTCGCCCCGCGCCACCGCCGTGGTGACCTGGGCGATGTTGCGCACCTGCCCGGTGAGGTTGGACGCCAGCTCGTTCACGTTGACCGTCAGGTCCCGCCACGTGCCCGCCACGTTCGGCACCGGAGGCCTGCCCGCCGAGCTTGCCCTCGATGCCGACCTCGCGGGCCACGCGCGTGACCTCGTCGGCGAACGACCCGAGCTGGTCGACCATCGTGTTGACCGTCGACTTCAGCTCCAGGATCTCCCCGCGGGCGTCGACGGTGATCTTCTGCGACAGGTCGCCCCGCGCCACCGCCGTGGTGACCTGGGCGATGTTGCGCACCTGCACCGTGAGGTTCGAGGCCAGCTCGTTCACGTTGACCGTCAGGTCCCGCCACGTGCCCGCCACGTTGGGCACCAGGGCCTGGCCGCCGAGGCGCCCCTCCGTGCCCACCTCGCGGGCCACGCGGGTCACCTCGTCGGCGAACGAGCGCAGCTGGTCGACCATCGTGTTCACCGTCGACTTCAGCTCCAGGATCTCGCCCTGGGCGCCGACCGTGATCTTCTCCGAGAGGTCGCCGCGGGCCACCGCCGTGGCGACGTGCGCGATGCCGCGGACCTGGGAGGTGAGGTTCGCGGCCATGACGTTCACCGCGTCGGTGAGGTCCTTCCACGTGCCCGCGACGCCGGGCACCGTCGCCTGGCCGCCGAGCAGGCCCTCCGTGCCGACCTCGCGGGCCACGCGGGTGACCTCGTCGGCGAACAGGCGCAGGGTGGCGGTGAGGGCGTTGATCGTGTCGGCGAGGCCCGCGACCTCGCCGCGCGCGCTCACCGTGATCGTCCGCGAGAGGTCGCCCTGCGCGATCGCCGTGGCCGCGTCGGAGATCGACCGCACCTGGTTGGTGAGGTTGGACGCCATGGTGTTCACCGAGTCGGTGAGCGCCCGCCACGTGCCCGAGACGCCCCGGACGTCGGCCTGGCCGCCCAGCCGCCCGTCGGTGCCGACCTCGCGGGCCACCCGGGTGACCTCGTCGGCGAACGACGAGAGCTGGTCGACCATCGTGTTGACCGTGCGGCCGATGCGCCGGTACTCGCCGCGCAGCGGGCGGCCCTCGATCTCCAGCGCCATGTGCTGGGACAGGTCGCCCTCGGCCACGGCCTCGATCACGCGCGAGATCTCCGCGGTCGGCGCGGCCAGGTCGTCGACCAGCGCGTTGACCGCCCTGGCGCCATCGGCCCACGCGCCGTCGTAGGACTCCTCGTCGAGCCGGTCGCCCATGCGGCCCTCGCGCCCCACGCTGCGCCCGATGCGCAGAAGGTCGCGGTTGTGCCGTTGCGCGGTGGCCGCCATCTCGTTGAACTGGTCGGAGATCGCGCCCGCGGCGCCGTCCCACCGCGGCAGCCGGACGTCGAACCGCCCGCGCCGCAGCTCGGCCAACCCGGCCGCGAGTTCGGCCAGCACCGGCTCGTCGCCGTCGTCCGACTCGACCGTGCGCACTTTTCGGGCTGTCGTCATCCCGCCCGCCTTCCGTCTTGGGCGCCGAAACGGCGGACGCCCCGGCGCCGGTTCGCCAGGGTAGTAGACCGACTCACCGGCGCGTCCCACCGGCAGAGCCCCCGGTAGCACGGCTGCCCAAGCAGACCCGGGCGACACCGTGCACACTGCACCCCGTGCCCGCTTCGCTGCAGCGGCGGATCCGGCTCCCGCCCGACGCCCGATCCGCCCGGCAGGCGCGCCGGATGTTGCAGGACGCCCTGGACGACCTCGCCGGTCTCGACCCCGACGTGGCCGACACGGCGGTGCTGCTCGCCAGCGAGCTCGCCGAGAACGCGGTGCTGCACGCGGGCACCGAGTTCGAGGTCGGCCTCGAGATCGACGCCGACGGGATCACCATCTCGGTCACCGACCGGGGCTCGGGCCCGCTCGAAGCGCACCTCGCCGAGCCGCGCCGCCGCTACGGCCGCGCCGCGAGCCACGGGCGGGGCCTTGAGCTGGTGGGGCGCCTGGCCTCGGCCTGGGGCACCCGCCACGACGCCGACGGCCGCCACACGGTCTGGTTCACGCTGTCCGGCACCCCGACCGCCGACCCACAGGCCAGCGCCGCGCCGCCGGACCACGCGCCGGAGCGGGTGAGCGCCGAGCAGGCGCGCAGGCTGCTCTCCGTGCCGCCGGGTGGGCTCACCGACCGGCTGCAGCCCCAGGAGCTGGTGGCGGAGCTGGCCCGGCGGCTGCGCGACGTGCTCGACGTGCAGGCGGTCGCGGTCGTCGTCGACGAAGGCGACGGGGCGGGCGCGACGGAGGTCGCGCGAGCAGGCCCCGAAGGCGGAGCGGTCGTGCTCGACGTCGCCCTGCCCGTCACGCCACCCGCTGCGCGGCGCGATCCGGCTGCTGGGCAGCCAGCGCGGCCGAGGAGGCGCGGGACCTGGTCGAGCTCGTCGCCTACCGGATCGCCATGGCCGTCGAGACGCGGTGGCTGCGGGCGGTCGACCAGCACCGCCGGGCCTGGATGGCCTACCTGGCGGAGGCCAGCGAGCTGCTGGGCCAATCGCTGGACGTCGAGCTGGCCGTGGCGGTCGTCCCCCAGGTCGTGGTGCCGCGGCTGGGCCGGTGGTGCGCCGTCCACCTCGTCGACCCGACGGGCGTCCTGACGCTGGCCGCGCTCACCCACGCCGACGAGAACGAGCTGCCCGAGCTGCGCGCGGCACTCGACCCCGCAGCCGACCCCGGCCCGAGCCGCGAGCTGCGCGCCGTGCTCGCCCAGGTGGTTGGGCGTGGCGCGATGACCGGCGGTGACGCGAGCCCCGTGCGCATCGCCACCCCGACCGACGGGCTCGCGGCGCCGCTGCGCACCCGCGGCGCGACCATCGGCACGCTGCTGGTGGGGCGGCCCGAGGGCAGGCCGCACTCGCCCGAGGACGTCGTCCTGGTCTCCGACATCGCCCGGCAGGGCCGCGCTCGCCGTGCAGAACGCGCAGAGCGCCGCCGCCCAGGTGGCCGTCTCGCAGGCGCTGCAGCGGGCCCTGCTGCCCCGCGCGCTGCCCATCGCGCCCGGCCTCGACCTCGCGGCCGAGTACCTGCCCGCGAGCCGCGGCTCCGACGTCGGCGGCGACTTCTACGACGTCCTGACCGTCGACCCGCGGCGGCTGGCTCGTCTCCATCGGCGACGTCTGCGGCAAGGGCGCCAGGGCCGCCGCCCGCACCGGGCTGGTGCGCGACGTGCTGCGCGTGCTGGTGCGCGGCGGCCGCGGGCTGGTCGAGACGGTGGAGCTGCTCAACGAGGTCATGATGGAGGCGGCCGACCCGCTGCAGTACTGCACGCTGGCCGCGGCGATCGTGCGCAGGCCCGCGATGGGCGAGCCCGCGGGCCTGCACGTCGACCTGCTGCTCGCCGGGCACGAGCGCCCCGTCCTGGTCCACGCCGACGGCCGGGCCGAGCACGTCGGGGCGTTCGGCACGGCGGTCGGGCTGCTGCCGCGGGTCATGGTCGAGGTCACCTCGCACCACCTCGCGCCCGGCGACGCGCTGCTGCTGTACACCGACGGGGTCACCGAACGGCGCCGCGGAAACGAGCAGTTCGGCCCGGAACGGCTGCTCGGGGTCGCGGCGCAGACCGCGGGCAGGCCCGCCCGGCAGGTGGTCGCGGCGGTCCGCGAGGCCGTCGAGCGCTTCTCCCCCGACCCGATGACCGACGACGTCGCCCTGCTGGCGGTCCGCGCCGTCCCGTGACGGGGGGCCCTTCCCCCCGCGCCGATGCGCGCGCATGCTGGAGGTCGCACCGGATCGTTGCAGCAGCAGAGGGGGCAAGCCCTGTACGACCGACGCAGGCCCCGCCGAGCCCTGCGTCACTGGCCGACTGCCGCGCTTGTGTTGTTCTGCCTCGTCGCAGGCATCCCGACCACGATCGCGCTCACCCCCGGCCGTGACGTCGTCGCGTTCGGGCAGGTCATCACGGTGGGCGCGCGCCCGGTCCAGCTCACGCCGGCCGGGCCCGCGCGGCTCGTCCAGGTCGGCAACACGGCGCTGGACTTGGCACCGCTCACCGTGTGGGGCCCGCTGCGGCCCCAGCTCACGATGGGCCCGGTGCAGCGCAACGCCGGGGCGGCCGCGGTGTTCGACGCCGACCGCGGCCCGGCCGCCCGCGACGCCGCCGTCGCCGCGATCATCGACGGCTTCGTCGACTGGTACATCTGGGCGGGCGTGGGGCTGTTGGCGTTCACGCTGGTCGCGGCGGTCGCGGCGGTGGGGATCCGCAGCCTGGTCGATCCTGCGCCGCGTCACGCAGGCGGGGCTCGCGCCGCCGCCGGACCTGTGGCGGCGCAGCGTCCGGGCGACCCGGCGGATGACGGCCATCGCGCTCGCCGTCTCCGTGCTGGTCTGGGCGGGCTGCGGGGCGCTGGCCTGGACCGGCGCCGTGCGGGGGCTGCGCGGGGTGACCTCGCTCGCCCAGCTCGTCGGGGCCTACCACCTCTCCCCGGACCCGGTCGGGCCGCCGCTCACCGGCTTCTCCGGCGCGGTCATCGGCGACTCGCGGGCGGCCCGCCTCGGCGGCCCCCCGGTCCCCACGACCGGCGCCGCCGCCCAGCCCGACGACGCCGTGTGCAAGCGCAGCACCGATTCGCTGGCCTCCGAGATCGGCGACCTGCTGCCCGCGAAGGTGCTCAACCTGGCCTGCCCCGACGCGACCGTCACAGCGGGGCTGCGCGGCCCGCAGGACATCGGGGGTCAGCAGGTGCCCGCGCAGGTCGGCGTCCTGCGCCAGGTGCAGGGCCTGCGGTTCGTGGTCCTGGAGATCGGACCGAACGACGTCGGCTGGACCGACTTCCTGCGCTACTGCTACGGCGTCCCCGACTGCGCCGACGCACTGACCCAGGGCGAGTTCGACTACCGGCTGGCCGCGTTCGACCGGGCCTACGGCGACCTGCTCGTCGACCTCAACGACCTGCCCGGCCGACCGCAGGTGATCGTCGTGACCTCCTACGGTGCGTTCGCCCCGAAAGCCGACTGCGCCGACACCAAGGCGGCGGGCTTCCCCGGGCTGGACCCCACGAAGATCGCCCTGCTGACCGCGCGCAACGAGCAGCTCAACGCGGTCCTCGCGGCGGGCGCGGACAAGTACGGCTTCGCCGTCGCCCGGCCCGAGCTCTCGCTGCTGTGCGACCCGGAGGCCGACGGGCTGGGCCCCGACATCCAGGGCATGGCCGACCCGTACCCGTTCCACCCGACGGGCGTCGGCTCGCTGCGCACGGCCTCGTCGGTGGTGCGGCTGGTGAACCCGCCCTCGCAGCGCTAGAACGTCCCCGTGTACCGCGTCCTGCACGTCGATCTCGACCAGTTCATCGCGGCGGTCGAGGTGCTGCGCCGTCCCGGAGCTGGCCGGGCGGCCCGTCGTCGTCGGCGGGCACGGCGACCCGACGCGCCGCGGCGTCGTCGCCACGGCCTCCTACCCGGCGCGCGAATTCGGCATCCGGTCCGGGATGCCGCTGCGCACGGCCCTCGCCCGCTGTCCGGAGGCGGTGTTCCTGCCCGCCGACAACCCGGCGTACGAGGCGGCGTCGGCCGAGGTCATGGCGGTGCTGCGGAGCATCGACGGGGTCGTGGTGGAGGTCATGGGCTGGGACGAGGCGTTCGTCGGCGCCACGGTCGAGGGGCCCGCCGACGCCGAGGCGTTGGCCGCGCGGATCCAGGAGGCGGTGCGGACGCGCACCCACCTGTCGTGCGCGGTCGGGATCGGCGACAACCTCCTCCGGGCCAAGATCGCGACGGAGTTCGGCAAGCCCGGCGGCCGCTTCACCCTCACGGCCGAGAACTGGTCCGAGGTCATGGACCACCGGCCGACCAGGGCGCTGTGGGGCATCGGCGCGAAGACCGCCGCGAAGCTCGCCGAGCGGGGCCTGCACACGGTCGCGGAGCTGGGCGCGGCCGATCCGGAGGCGCTCGCCGCCGACCTCGGTCCGGCGATGGGGCCCTGGTACGTCCAGCTGGGGCGCGGGCTCGGGCGGGTCGAGGTGCGCGGCGAGCCGTGGGTGGCCCGGTCGCACGGCCGCGAGGAGACCTTCCCCGCCGACCTCACCGAGTGGGCCGACGTGCAGGCCGCGACGGCCGTGCTGGCCAGGCGGGTCGCCGACGACGTGGTGGCCGAGGGCAGGCCCGCGGCGCGCGTCGCGGTCACCGTGCGCTTCGCTCCGTTCAGCACGCGGTCGCGCAGCATGACCCTCGACGAGCCGACGTCCGACGCCGCCGAGCTGGAAGCGGCGGCGCTGCAGGTGCTGGGCCGCTTCAGCGCCGGTCGCCCGGTCCGGCTCGTCGGGGTGCGGGCCGAGTTCCCGGTGAAGGGGACCGCGGCGCCCCTGCCACACCTCCATGATCGCCGCAGCTGGCGGATACCGTGTGCGAGCGCACGGAATCCGCCGCGTTCGGCGATCAGGTGATCGGTCGACCAGCGATGGAGGTCAGCCACACCGCCGCCTCGTCCACGGTCTCGACGGTCGGGACGCCGGGGGGCGCGGGCGGCCGGTCGATCAGCACCACCGGCAGGCCGAGCTCCCGGGCCGCCACGAGCTTCGCCGCGGTGAGGTCGCCGCCGCTGTCCCGGCAGACCAGTACATCGATGCGGTGCTCCCGCAGCAGCGCGCGCTCCGCGTCGGCGGTGAACGGGCCGCGGTCCAGCACGAGCCGGTGCCGCGCGGGCAGCGGCCCGGCGGGCGGGTCGATGGCGCGCAGGAGGAACCACCCCGGCCGATCGGCGAACGCCGCGAGCCCGCCGGACCCGATCGCCAGGAACGCCCGCTCCCCAGGCTCGACAGCAGCGCGGCGGCCGCGGCGACGTCGGGCACCCGGTGCCAGCGGTCGCCCGGCCCCGCGGTCCAGCCCGGCCTGCGCAGCGCGAGCAGCGGGATGTCCAGCGTGGCGGCGGCGGTGATCGCGGTCGCGGTCATCCGCGTCGAGAACGGGTGGGTGGCGTCGACCACCGCCGCCGTCTGGTGGTCGCGCAGCCACGCGACCAGCCCGTCGACCCCGCCGAAGCCGCCGATCCGCACGTCGCCCTCCGGCAGCAGCGGGACGGCCACCGCCCCGGCCAGCGACGAGGTGAGCGCGATCTCGGGATCCCGGCCGACGACGGCCGCGAGCCTGCGTGCCTCGGCCGTCCCCCCGAGCAGCAGGACGTTCACCGCCGCCGCAGCAGGTAGGTGTCCATGATCCATCCTTTGCGGGTCCGCGCGCGCGCCCGCACATCCGCGATCTCGTGCTTGACGGCTGCGAGGTCGCCCGCGACCAGCACCTCTTCCGGCGAGCCGAGGTAGGCGCCCCAGTAGATGTCGACGCCGGTGTCGGGCAGGCCCAGGAACGCGCAACGGGCGTCGAGCATGACCACCACATCGTCGCCGGTCATCCCGTCGCGCGCCAGGCGCCTGCCGGTGGTGACGGTGAACGGGCCGCCGACCCGGTTCAGGACGAGCCCGTGCGCGGCCGCCAACGCCTGGACCGCGCTGATGCCGGGCACCGACACCACGGTGATCGGGATCTCGGCGGCGATGCCCTCCAGGATGCGCAGGGTGCCGTCGTAGATCGCGGGGTCGCCCCACACGAGGAAGGAGCACACCGCCCCCTCGGGCACCTCGTCGGCGAGCACACGGGCGTAGTGCCCGGCCCGACGGCGCTGCCAGTCCCGCACGGCCTCCTCGTACGCCGCGCCCGTCGTCTCCTGCGACCGGTCGCGCTCGGGGTCGGGCACCGCCGCGATCCGGTACGGCGGGTCGACGTGCCGGGCCAGCAGCTCGGCGCGCAGCCCGGCCAGGTCCGCGGTCGCCTCGCGCTTGTCGACGGTCAGGAAGACGTCGGTGCGCCGCATCGCCGCGACGGCCTGCAGCGTGAGGTGGTCGGGGTCGCCCGCCCCGATTCCGATGACCTGGACCGTTCGCACCATGCGACGCTACATACCGCGCGCGGCCGCCCCGGGCACCCGCACGACCAACGCGCCCGCGTCGATGCTGATGCGCAGCTCACGGGCCTCGCCGATGAGGTCGCCGTCGACCTGGGCCTGCTGGGGTGCGTCGGAGGTCACCACGACGTCGTTCGCCTGCCAGTGCTCGATGCGCCTGCTGCCCCGGTGGTTGCGGGTGGCCACGCGGGTGGCCACCGCGACCCAGCCGAGCAGCCCCTTCGGGGCGAGGCTCACGACGTCGAGCCGCCCGTCGTCGATCGCCGCCTCGGGCATGAGGGCGACGCCGCCGCCCAGTGTGCCGGTGTTGCCGACGACGACCATGCGCGTGCTGCGGCGCAGCGGCTCCCCGCCGTCGATGACGATCGTGACCCGGGCCCGCCGCCCGCGCACGCAGTTTCCCGCGCTCAAGAAGATGGTGCTCGACGCCCATCCGGATGCCGTCCTCTACGAGGGTCCGCGCCTCACCAGCGAGGACAAGACCATCGAATTCCTGCGCGGCGCGGAAGCCGCCATCATCGCGTTCGAGCCGATCACCGACCGCGTGCTCTCGGCGCTGCCGGCGCTGAAAGTCCTGAGCAAGTTCGCGGCCGGCTGCGAGTCGATCGACTTCAAGGCGCTGGAGAAGCACAAGATCCGGTTCGGCTATACGTTTGGCGTCAACAAGCTGTCGGTGGCGGAGCTGACGGTCGCGTTCATGGTGTCGGGGCTGCGCCTCGTCAACACGCAGAACCTCCTGATGCGCGAGGGCACGCGGCCGGGCTGGATCATCGGGCGGCTGCTCACCAACCGCACCGTCGGCATCCACGGCTGCGGCAATATCGGCAAGGAGGTGGTACGGCTGCTCAAGCCGTACCATTGCAGGGTGCTCGCCTGCGACATCAAGGACTACAGCGACTTCTACCGGGCCAATGATGTGACGCCGGTCTCGTTCGAGCAACTGCTGGCGGAGTCGGAAGTGCTCACGCTGCACCTGCCGAAGACATCGAAGACGCGCGGGCTCTATTCGCGCGAGGTGCTGGGCAAGCTGCGGCCGGATGCGCTTCTCGTCAACACCTGCCGCGGCGAGATCGTGGACGAGGACGCGCTCGCCGAACGGCTCGAAGCCGGCAAGCTTTCCGCCGCGTGCTTCGACGTGTTCGCGATCGAGCCGGCGACCAACGACCGGCTGCTGCGCCACCCACGCATGTTGGCGACGCCCCATATCGGCGCCGCCACCGAGGAAACCCGCATTGCCATGTGCGCCGCCGCTATCCGCGGGCTGACGGAAAATTCGCTGGTCGACGCGGCGCTGTATGAGACGCTGATCTAGGCGGCCGCGCGCGGAACGCACGCTATCGGCGGATGGCTTGGGTTGCTGCAAGTCGTGATATAAGCAGGACCTGTTTGAACCGATCACGGGGCGCGGTGATGAAGCGGAAAGTCATTGTAATCGCAGCCGCATTCGTGGCCGCCGCGATGCTTGCCGGGGCTGTGCTCGCCGCCGACGATTACCCGAACAGGCCCGTCACCATCGTGGTGCCGTTTCCGGCCGGCGGTTCGAGCGACATCCTCGCCCGCTTCACCGCGAAGTTGCTGCAGCGCGAGCTTGGCAAGCCGTTCGTGGTGGAGAACCGCACCGGCGCGGGCGGCGTGATCGGCACCACGTCGGTGGCGAAGTCGGCGCCCGATGGCTACACGCTATTGCTTGCCGTGTCGGCGTTCGCGGTGTCGCCCTACACATCGAAGATCAGCTACGATCCGGAGACCGATTTCGAGCAGGTTTCGATCTTCGCCACCACCAATTTCATGATGGTGGTGAGTTCCGCAATCCGGCATCGCCAGCGTCAGCGACCTGGTCGCGCGCGCCAAGGCGAGGCCGAACGAATTGACCTTCGGCTCGGCGGGCGTCGGCACCGCGCCGCATCTCTACCCCGAACTGCTCGACACGACCGCCGGCATCAAGATGCGGCACATTCCCTATCGCGGCAACGCGCCGGCGCTGGTCGACCTCATGTCGGGCCAGATCACGATGTGCATCATGGACATCGCGTCATCGATCCAGCTTGTGCGCGACGGCAAGCTCAAGGCGCTCGGCGTGACCTCGGGCACGCGCGATCCGGACCTGCCGGATGTCCCCTCGATCGGGGAGGCGGTGCCGGGCTACGAGATCGTCGGCTGGCAAGGGTTGATGCTGCGTTCGGGCACGCCCAAGGACATCACCGGCAAGCTCTACCGTGCGGTCGACAACATGCTGCATCGGCCGGACACGCCGGAGAAATTCCGCCAGATGGGCTTTGGCATGAAATTCAGCACGCCGGACGACTCGCAGTGCGTTCGTGAAGCAGCAATTGCAGTTGCTGAAGAAGGTCGTGACCGACGCCGGCATCGTGCCGGAGTGAGAAAAACTGGCGGTTCGTCCCCGATTTCGCGGGGACGAACGGAGCAAGATATGCGCTGAACGCTACCCGCCGTTCTTGCCGGCGCGCGCTCGTCGATCAGCTTCAGCAGCTTCGGCGGCGACATCGGCAGCGATTGCGGCCGGATGCCGATGGCGTTGCCGATCGCATTGGCGATCGTCGCCATCGTCGGCACCACCGGCACTTCGCCGACGCCGCGAAGGCCGTAGGGATGCTTCGGATTGGGCACCTCGACGATCTGCGGTGCCGATCATCGGCACGTCCGAGGCGACCGGCATGCGATAATCGAGGAAGCTCGGCGTTCTGCATGCCGGCCGTCCTCGCCGTAGCAATATTCCTCGTTCAGCGCCCAGCCGATGCCCTGCACGGCGCCGCCCTGGAACTGGCCCTCGACCTGCAGCGGATGGATCGCCTTGCCGGCGTCCTCGACCACCGTGTAGCGCTTGACGTCGACGCGGCCGGTCTCCTGGTCGACCTCGACGTCGGCGATGTGCAGCCCGAAGCCGGGGCCGGCGCCGGTGACGTTCATCTCGGAGTGGCCCGCGATGGCGCCATGGGTGGCGGTCGTCTTCGACGGCGATCTCCTCGATCGACAGCGGCTCGAAGTTGCCGACGTTGGAGCTCGCCGGCTTGCAGATAGCCGTCCTCGAACGTCACCGCATCTTCCGGCACGCCCCAGATGCCGGCGGCGCGCTTGCACAGTTCGCCGATCGCCTTGCGGGCGGAATCGACGACGATCATGCCGCTGGAGAAGGTCGTGCGGCTGCCGGCGGTGACGCGGTTGAAGCCGAGCGAATGGGTGTCGGCCATGCACGGCGCGCACCTTGTCGACCGGGATGCCGAGCTCCTCGGCCGCCATCATGCTCATCGAGATGCGCGAGCCGGCGACGTCGGTGGTGCCGAGGATGATGCGTGACCGAGCCGTCGGTCGCGATGTTGAGCGTGCCGGTGGTCTCGCCGCCGCGGTTGAACCAGAAGCCGGCGGCGACGCCGCGGCCCTGGCCCTTCGGCACCGGCGAATTGTAGTGCTCGCACTTCTTCGCGGCTTCCAGCGTCTCGACGAAGCCGATCGGGCCGAAGGTCTCGCCGTAGATCGTCTTGTAGCCTTCGGTGGCGGCGTTCTTCAGGCGCATGTCGATCGGGTCCATGCCGATCTTGCGGGCGAGTTCGTCGATCACGCCTTCGACCCCGAACACGATCTGCGGCACGCAGGGCGCGCGGAAGGAGTTCACCTTCGGCCGGTTCGACACGACCTCGTAGGACGTCGTCTTGACGTTCTTGAGCGCATAGCGCGTGAACATCGCCTGCGGCGCATTGAGAACGCCGAGCCGGTGAAGGCGCCGGTCTGGAAGATCAGCTCGGCCTCCGCGGCGGTGATGGTGCCGTCCTTCTTCACGCCCATCTTGATGCGCGACTTGGTGCCGGACACCGGACCGGTGGCGCGGAACACCTCGTTGCGGGTCAGCGTGATCTTGACCGGGCGCTTGGCCTTGCGCGCGAGCTGGATCGCAACCGGCTCGCCGTAGAAGCCGGTCTTGCCGCCGAAGCCGCCGCCCATCTCGGACTGCTGGACGCGGATCTTCGCCGTGTCGATCTTGAGGATTTCGGAGAGCCGGTCGCGGAACACCCAGGGCGCCTGGGTGCAGCACCACAGCTCGATCTGGCCGTCCTCGGTCGCCGTGGCGACGCAGCTCTGCGGCTCGATATAGCCCTGATGCATCGGCTTGGTGTCGTATTCGCGCTCGACGATCACGTCGGCCTCGGCGAAGCCCTGCGTCGACGTCGCCCATGTTGAGGATCGAGCTTCTCGATCACGTTCGAGGGCCGTTCGGCGTCGGCGCCCTTCACGCCCTTGGTGCGGACGTGCGGAGTGCAGGATCGGCGCGTCGGGCTTCATCGCCTCGACCGGATCGATGACGTGCGGCAGCACCTCGTAATCGACCTTGATCAGCTTGAGCGCCTGCTTGGCGATCGACTTCGCAGGTCGCCGCGACCGCCGCGACCGGATGGCCATCGTAGAGCGCCTTCTCGCGCGCCATGGCGTTGCGGGTCATGTCGCCGTCGGCGGTGCCGGCCTTGATCTCGGGGAAGTCGTCGCGCGTGACCACCGCCTTGACGCCGGGCAGCTTCTCGGCCGCCGAGATATCGATCGACTTGATGATCGCGTGCGCGTGCGGGCTGCGCAGGATCTTGCCGACCAGCATGCCGGGCAGGAACATGTCGGCGCCGAATTTGGCGCGGCCGGTCACCTTGTCGATGCCGTCGTGCTTGACCGGCGAGGTGCCGACGATCTTGAGCTTCTTGTCGCGGATTGAAGCCGCTGCTTTTCCAGGATGTGTCGTCATGGTCACTCTCCTCTCATTTCCTTGGCGGCCGCCTGCACGGAGCGGATGATCTTGTCGTAGCCGGTGCACCGGCACAGATTGCCGGCGAGCCAGTAGCGGATTTCGGTTTCGGTCGGATCGGGATTGCGCTCGAGCAGCGCCCGCGCGGCGATCAGGATGCCGGGCGTGCAGATGCCGCATTGCAGACCGTTCAGCTCGAGGAACTTGCGCTGCAGCGGATGCAGCTCGTCGCCCTTCGCCATGCCCTCGATGGTGTCGATCTTGGCGCCGTCGGTCTCGACCGCGAGCACGAGGCAGGAGCAGACCATCACGCCGTCGATCATGACGGTGCAGGCGCCGCAATCGCCGGTGGCGCAGCCTTCCTTGGTGCCGCTGAGCATCAGTTCGTCGCGCAGCACGTCGAGCAGCGTCTGCTGCGGCTCGCACAGGAACTCGTATTCGTCGCCGTTGACGGTCGTGGTGACGTGATATTTCTTCGCCATCAGTTCTGCCTTGCCCGTTCGAGCGCCTGCTGGGCCGTGCGCTTGCGCCAGCACGCCCGCGACCTTGATCCGATATTCCTTGGTGCCGCGCTTGTCGTCGATCGGCCGGCAGGCGGCGCTGGCCGCCTTCGCCAGCTTGTCGAGCGCCGCGTCGTCGACCTTGCGTGCCGATCAGCGCGTCGCGCGCATTCCTTGACCAGCAGCACGGTCGGCGCCACCGCGCCGAGCGCGACGCGCGCGGCCGTGCAGGTGCCGCCGCCGTCGAGCGTGAGGTTGACGCCGACGCCGACGACCGCGATGTCCATCTCGGTGCGCGGCGTGAAGCGCTGATAGGCGTCGCCGGAATGCGCCGGCCGCGGCGGCAGGAAGAACGACACGATGATCTCGCCCTTGCGCGAGCGAGGTCTTGCCCGGGCCGGTCGGAATTTCCTCGACCGGGACCTCGCGCGTGCCGTTCGGGCCGATGATGCGGGCGATCGCGCCGGCCGCGATCATGGCCGGCACGCTGTCGGCGGCGGGCGAGCCGTTGCACAGATTGCCGCCGATCGAGGCGCGGCCCTTGACCTGGATCGAGCCGATCAGCTTGACGCCGTCGATCACGCCCGGCCAGGCCTTGCAGAGCGCCGGCATGCTCGCATGATCTCCATGCCGGGGACGGCGGCGCCGATGCGAAAGCCGCCGTTCTCGGCGGCGATCTGCCGGACCTCGGGGATTTTCTTGATGTCGACCAGGAGCTGCCGGCTCGATCAGGTCGGTTTCCATCTGCACGATCACGTCGGTGCCGCCGGCCAGCACGCGGGCGGCTCCGGCAGGCGCCCGCCAGCAGCGCGACCGCCGCCTGCAGCGTTTCCGGAGCCTCGTATCTCACATCAGCCATTACGACTCCCCAAACCCTTCCTGCTTCAGGTGAACTTTGCGGGCCGGATCATGTCCCGAAACCGGCCCGAAAGAAAGGGCGCGTTTTGCGCGCAAAAGCGCGCATTTCCGCGGCGCACGGCTCATTCCAGGCGCTCCAGTTGCCGCAGCGCCGGGAACAGCTCCATCCACAGGAGCGCCACCAGGATGGTGCCAACTCCACCGAGCACGGCCGCCGGCATTGCGCCGAACAGGGCCGCCGTGACGCCGCTTTCAAACTGGCCGAGCTGGTAGGAGGCGTTGACGAACAGGTAGTTCACCGCGCCCACGCGCCCGCGCATGTCGTCGGGGGTGGCGAGTTGCACCAGCGAGATGCGGATCACCATGCTCACGGTGTCGGCCGCTCCCATGACGGCGAGGGCGAGAAGCGAGAGCCAGATCGTCTGGGAGAGCGCGAACACCACGATCGCCATGCCGTAGACGATCACCGCTTGGAACATCCGCAGGCCGACGCGGCTTTTGATCGTGTGACGCGCGAGCATCGTGGCCATCAGGAGCGCGCCCGCCGCGGGGGCGGCCCGCAATATCCCAGTCCCCAGGGGCCGGTGTGCAAAATGTCGCGCGCATAGATCGGCAGCAGCGCGGTCGCCCCGCCGAGCAGCACGGCGAACAGATCGAGCGAGATCGTGCCCAGGATGGCCGGATTGCGGCGCACGAAGCCGACGCCGGCGAACACGCTCGCAAAGGTGGGAGGCGCTTTCGCTTCCACCGGCCGTTGCAGCCGGATCGCGCCGTTGAGAACGGCCGCAATGGTCCAGAAGACCGCCACCAGCGCGTAGGGCGCGCCCGGCGATAGCGCGTAAGCGAGGCCGCCAAGCGCCGGGCCAGAGATCATCGCGACCTGGAACGCGCCGGTGGAGAGCGCCGTGCCTTTCTGAAGCATCGCCTCCGGCACGACGCCGGGCAGCAAGGCCGCCTTAGCCGGGCCTTCAAACGCGGTGGTGAGCACCGAGGACCGCAACCGCGGTAAAAATCTGCGGGACGCTGAGCCATCCAGCGAAGCTGCCAACGGCCAGGAATGCCGCGGCCAGTCCGGCGGCGATCTGGCAGGCTTGCAAGACGCGCTGGCGGTCATAGCGGTCGGCCGCATGGCCGGCGACAAGACCAGCGCCGCCGTGGGGAGGAATTGCACGAGCCCGACGATGCCGAGATCGAACGCGCTGCTGGTCAGTGCGTAGACCTGCCAACCCACCGCCACGGCGGTGATCTGGTACGAAAACTCGGAAAATCCGCGCGCCAGGAAATACAGCAGGAACGGCCGGTGGCCGAGCAGCGTAGGGGAGGCGGCCGGTGACGTCGCGGACATCGCGCGATATTAGCATGACCGGCGTTTGCGCGGACGAGGCGGCGGCGGTGCGGGTCATCTTGGCGAACGGCAGTGGCGACTGGTCGCGGGTCCGGCGGCTATCAAAATCCGCCAATTCTTTGGATATGATGGGACAACCCGGGGCGGCTAGCAGGGATTGCAAGGAAGGAAACGACATGCACGGTTTTCGGTATGCGGGCGCGCTGACGGCCGCACTTGTGATAGCCAACACGGCGGCCTCGGCGCAGACGCCCGAGCAGTTCTACAAGGGCAAGACCATCGATTTCATCGATCGGCTATCCGCCGGGCGGCAGCAACGACGTGTGGGCGCGGCTTCTCGCCGCGCCATCTCGGCAAGCACATCCCGGGCAAGCCGAGCGTGGTGCCCAAGAACACGCCCGGCGCCGGCAGCTTTCAGGCGCTCAATCAGGTCTACACCGTCGCGGCGAAGGACGGCACGGTGCTCGTCATCGTCGCGCCGACGGCGGCGCTCGACGAGAAGCTCGGCTCGCAGGGCGTGCGCTTCAAGACCGCGGAGTTCGACTGGGTCGGCCGCGTCGACTCGCTGATCAACATGGTGTTCACCTGGCACACATCGAAGGTGAAGACCTACGAGGATTCGCTGAAATACGAATTCGACGCTGGCCGGCACCGGCGCCGGCTCGACAGTCTCGATCTATCCGACCGTGATGAACCACGTCTTCGGCACCAAGTTCAAACTGATCATGGGCTATCGCGGCTCGAACGAGGCCATGCTCGCGGTCGAGCGCGGCGAGACCGAGGGCCACTCGACCTCCTACACGGCGCTCAAGGTCGCGCATCCGGACTGGATCAGGGACAAGATATCAACATCTTCGTGCAGTTCTCCGATCAAGCGGCATCCCGAAATGCCCGACGTGCCCACCGCCGTCGATCTCGGGCGCAACGACGAGGAGCGGCAGGTGCTGAGCGCCATCATGGCGGCGGCCGAAGTCGGCTCGGCCTTCTTCACCACGCCGGGCGTCCCGCCCGACCGGCTCAACGCGCTGCGACGGGCCTTCGACGAGACGATGAAGGACCCCGAATTCCTCGCGGACGTCGAGAAGACGCGGCTCACCGTCAGTCCGATGACCGGAGAGGAATTGCAGAAAGAGGTTGCGCAAGTGAGCGACCTGCCGCCGAACCTGCTGGAAAAGGTGCGCGCCGCCTACGTTACCGGCAACTGAAGAAGAAACCAAAGGAGTTCGAGATGGGAAAATTCGTCATCCAGCCGCACGGCCGGCTGCAGGAATGGATCGCGCATGAGCGGGGCTATTTTCGTGACGCCGGCCTCGACTACGAGTTCGGGCACGGCCGTCCGGCGGTGAACGCGAAGCTTGTCGACGCCGCCGGCAAGGTCGCGGACGTGATGACCGGCGCCTTCAAGTCCTACAAGGATGCGGGCGGCAACAAGGGTGTGAAGTCGGATATCTCGTGCGCCTGCCACTGGGCGGTGAGCCATGCCGACGAACTCAAGATCGGCACCATGTACCGCGACGCCTATGTGGTGACGCCGGGTGGCGTGATGGTGCCGCCGGAGTTGCCGATAAGGAAGCCGGAGGAGCTTGCCGGGCAGGAGATCGCGGTCGGCTACCATTCCGGCAGCCATTTCACCACCATCCAGGCGCTGGAGGCGTTCCTGCCGCGCGATCAGATCAAGCCGAAATTCGTCGGTTCGGTGTGGGCGCGGGTCGACGTTGGCGTCGACCGCGATGTGCCGGCGACGAGCGTGTGGGGCCTGACCTACCAGGTGCTTGACCAGCTCGGTTTCCGCAAGGTGGTCGACACGTCGTTCATGATCGGCTTCATGTTTCCGGCCGGTGTCGATCCGGCGGATGTGAAGAAATACATGGAGGCGCTAAAGCGCGCGCAGATGGACCTCGATCTCGCGCCGGAGAAATTCAAGGACTACTACCGCAACGAGATTCCGGAGCGCTACCAGTCGAGCGTCGACGTGCGGCGCTTCTCGCCCGGCGAGCGCATCGTGTTCCTGCCGTACTCGGAGGCGACCTACGCGAGCACGCAGGCGTGGCTCGGCGAGCGCGGACTGTTCAACGAGCCGCCGTCGCACGCCGCGGCCTGACCCGCATATCTAACGACCTGACTCCGCTTTCATTTCCCACGCCGGGAGGATTGAACTTTGCTGCTGCTCAACAATGCCGACGTCGCCAAGGTGCTGGACATGAAGCTCACCATGTCCGCGCTCGATGGCGTGTTCAAGGAGATGGCGATCGGCGACTCCGTCGGCATGGGGCGCATCGACGTCTATGTGCCCTCGGGCGAGACCAAGGCGCCCTATTACCGCTGGGCGGTGATGACCGGCGGCAGCAAGAAGGACGGCATGGTCTGCGCCCGCATGCTCTCGGACATGGTGAACTGGCCGCGCGAACACGGCCGCATCCGCGAGAACAAATACGCGCAAAAGCCCGGCACTTTCCTCGGCCTGCTGTTCCTGTTCAGCGCCAAAGATGCGACGCCGGTTGCGATGATCAACGACGGCTTCCTGCAGCACTACCGCGTCGGCGGCGGCGCCGGACTCGGCGTCAAATATCTTTCGCGCCCCGACAGCGAAGTGGTCGGCATGATCGGCTCGGGCGGCATGGCGCGGACCTATCTCGATGCCTTCCTGCAGTCGCGCAAGATCCGCAAGGTCAAAGTCTGGAGCCCGAACACCGAGAACGCCAAGCTCTACGCCTGCGAGATGGCCGAGCTGCACAATATCGAAGTCGAACCCGCGCCTTCGGCGCGCGAGGCGGTGCGCGGCGCGCATATTGTTTCCTGCTGCACCTCGACCAACGAGCCGGTGTTCTTCAACGACTGGCTCGAGCCCGGCATGCATGTCACCAACCTGACGTCGAGCGAGATCGAGCCCAATCTGCCGCGCATCGTCGATGTCGCCATGCGCGCCGGCGAAGCGACGCCGCGGCTCGAAAAACTGCCGCCGGAAGCCGACTATTACCGCGCCGGCTTTCTCGGCTATGTCGCCGGCCAGCCGGAGGAGCGTGCCACGGTGCCGAAGCTGACGCTGCCGCCCGAGATCATCGGCATGCCGCGGCTGGTCGACCTGGTCGCCGGCAAGGAACGCGGCCGCACCGACAACA
>CAWCZG010000008.1:0-480628 GCA_963799945.1 uncultured Actinomycetota bacterium | reverse complement strand
CGGCCGCGGTCGCGAGACCGAAGCATCGGGGCTGATCATCTGCGTCGCCGCCGGTGAGAACCGGGACAACTTTTCCAAGGTACATGGTTCCTGAGGCAACTTCAACCCTCAAGATTTCCAGTGCGCCGGGCGGGCGGTCTTGCTGCCTGCCGTGGCGACCTGGATTAAGTTACACGCGCCCTCCGGTCGGGTTACAACGGGGGTCCGTTTGCGCGTCCTCGCAGGTCAGCGCGGTGTCCTACGCCGCTCGCGCGCCCGAAAGGTTCCGCTTGCCCCGCCGCACGACGAGCCATCCGCCTGCCAGGAGATCGGCCTCGCCCGGGACCCACTCCGCGTCAGGCACCTTCGTGTTGTTGACGTAGGCCCCGCCCTCGGCCACAGCCCGACGTGCGGCGCCCCGGCTGTCCGAGAGGCCCGTCGCCACGAGCAGGTCGACGACGGTGAGCCCGTCGGCGAGCTGGAACGTGGTGGTCGGCACCTCCGCGAGCGCCGCATCGAGCGTGCCCGCGTCGAGATCCCGGAGGTCGCCGCGTCCGAAGAGCGCACCGCTGGCCGCCACGACCTGGTCGGTCTGGCGCCGGCCGTGCACGAGGGTGGTGAGCTCGGCCGCCAGCCGCCGCTGCGCCGCGCGCAGGTGCGGCCGGTCGGCGACGTCCTTCTCCAGCTCCTCGATCTCCGCGGGCGGCAGGAACGTGAACATCCGCAGGAAGCGGCCCACGTCGGCGTCGGCGACGTTCACGAAGTACTGGTACCAGGCGTAGGGCGAGGTCATCGACGGATCGAGCCAGATGTTCCCGCCGCCGGTCGACTTGCCGAACTTCCGCCCCTCGGCGTCGGTGACCAGCGGCGTGGTGAGCGCGTGCGCTACAGCGCCATCGACCCGGCGGATCAGCTCGACCCCGCCGATGATGTTGCCCCACTGGTCGGAGCCGCCGATCTGCAGCTTGCACCCGTGCCGCCGGTGCAGCTCCAGGTAGTCCTGGCTCTGCAGCAGCAGGTAGCTGAACTCGGTGTAGGACATGCCGTCGGTGGCCAGCCTGCGCTTGACGGTCTCGCGGGCCAGCATCACGTTGATCGAGAAGTGCTTGCCGACGTCGCGGAGGAACTCGAGGGTGGTCTGCCCACGCGTCCAATCCAGGTTGTTGACGACGACCGCGCCGCTCGGTGACCCGTCGAACTGCACGAACCGCTCCAGCTGACCGCGGATCCGGTCGGCCCAATCGGTGACGGTCGCGACGCTGTTGAGCGTGCGCTCCCCCGTGTCGCGCGGATCGCCGATCATCCCCGTGGCCCCGCCCGCCAGCACGATCGGCCGAGCGCCCACCTGCTGGAAGCGTCGCAGGGTCAGCAGCGGGATCAGGTTTCCGGCGTGCAGGCTCGGCGCGGTGGGGTCGAACCCGCAGTAGAGCGTCAGCACCCCTGCCGCGAGGTCGCGGCGCAGCGCGTCGAGATCCGTGCTCTGCGCGATGAGGCCGCGCCATTCCAGTTCGTCGAGGACGTCCGTGCTCACGCGACCCATCCTTTCGTACGTCACAAGCCTCCCGCACGCGACGAGCGAGTTCGCGGCCCCGGGGTCGCTCCCCTGCCCGGACGGTAGGCGCTCACCGCCGGCGACCCGTCCAGCCAGAACCGCCAAGGCGTGTCGTGGGCCGCGGCGACGCCCACGCGCGGCCCCGATCTGACGCAGAGCGGATCCACCGGCTCGCCCGCCTGCAGGCGGACCCGCGAGCCCGGATCGGTCACGTCGAGCCCGGTATCGGCCCGGCCCAGACCGAGCAGAGCCGCCAGGCGAGCGGGGCCTTTGGCCAGGTCGTCGGTGCGCCGGGCCGTCGGCCGCCGCGCGCGGGCGGCACCGACATCGGAGACGACCTCGCCCGCCCGCAGCAGCACCGCGGCAGGCTCCCCGTCGGGCAGGCAGGTGACGTTGGCGCAGAAGTGCATGCCGTAGACGAAGTAGACGTACAGGTACCCCGGCGGCCCGAACATCACCGCGTTGCGCGGCGTGCGCCCGCGGAAGCTGTGCGACGCCGGATCATCGGCGCCGCGGTACGCCTCGACCTCCACGAGCCGGACGGCCACCGGGCCGTCCGGGGTGTCCGCCTCCAGGGTGCAGCCGAGCAGCCGCACGGCCGCGAGGAGCACGTCCTGTGCGAGCTCCTCGCGGTCGATCAGTGTCATCTCCGCTGGGTCATGCCCGCTGGGCGAGAGCCAGCCGCACGCACACCGCGACGCCCGCCATCGCCTTCTCCACCTCGTCGAGAACGGGGAACGTCGGCGCCAGCCGGATGATCGCGTCTTCCGGGTCCTTGCCGTACGGGTGCGTGGCCCCGGCCGGGGTGAGGGCGATGCCCGCGTCCTTGGCCAACCGAACGATCGGCGAGGCGCAGCCCTCCGGCACCCGCAGCGTGACGAAGTAGCCGCCGCTCGGCGTCGACCAGGACACACCGGGGGTGTCGGCGAAGTTCTCGGTGAGGATCCGCTCGAGCGCGGCGAACTTCGGCGCGATGATCGCCTGGTGCTTGCGCATGTGCTCGGTGAGCCCGGCGGCGTCCTTCAGGAACATCGCGTGCCGCAGGTGGTTGGTCTTGTCCGGGCCGATCGTCCGCTTGCTCGCCAACGCCAGCCACCAGGCGATGTTGGCCGGTGAGGCGCCGAGGAACCCGACGCCCGCCCCGGCGAGGGTGATCTTGGACGACGAGCCGAACACGAACACCCGATCCGCGTTGCCCGCCTCGGTGGCCAGCGCGAGGAGATCGGCGATCGGCGCGGGCTCGTCGGTGAGCGTGTGCACCGCGTAGGCGTTGTCCCACATGATCCGGAAATCCGGCGCGGCCGTGGTCATCGTCGCGAGGCGGCGGACCGTCTCGTCGGAGTAGACGGTGCCGGTGGGGTTGGAGTACTTGGGGACGCACCAGATGCCCTTGATCGACGCATCGGCCGCGACCAGGCGCTCGACCTCGTCCATGTCGGGTCCGTTGTCGTCCATCGCGACCGGCACGAGGTCGACCCCGAGACGCTCGCAGACGCCGTAGTGGCGGTCGTAGCCCGGAACGGGGGCGAGGAACGCGACCCGCTCCTCCTCGATCCACCGGCGCGGCGAGCCGGGCATCGCGTTGAGCAGGGCGTTGGCCAGCGTGTCGTGCATCAGCTCGAGGCTGCCGTTGCCGAACCCGATGAGCTGCTCCACCGGCACCTGCAGCGCCGGGGCGAAGATCTCCCGCAGCTCCTGCAGGCCCTGGAGGCCCTGGTAGTTGCGGGTGTCGGTGCCGTCGGCGGCCTTGTAGCGATCCCCCGGCAGGTGCAGCAGCTCCGCGGACAGATCGAGCTGCGCGGCCGACGGCTTGCCCCGCGTGAGGTCGAGCTTCATGCCTTGGGCGACGAGCGCGTCGTACTCGGCACGGGCCTGGTCGAGGTCGGAGCGCGCCAGGTCGGCGGGCGAAGTCATGCCAATCCTCCGGATCTGAGTGCGGCGCGGGCGGCAGTGGCCGCGGCGCGCAGCCCGGCGAGCTGCTCGGCGACGCGGACGGCCGCCGTGCCACCACGGGCGTCCCTCGAGGCTATCGAGCCCGTCACCGTGATCACTTCCCGCACCCCGGCCGTGAGCGCCGGGTGGACAGCGGCCAGCTCGTCGTCGGTCAGCTCCTCGAGCCCGACGCCGCGGGCCTCGGCCGCGCGGACGCAGCCACCCGCGGCCTCGTGCGCCACCCGGAACGGGATGCCTTGGCGCACCAGCCACTCCGCGATGTCGGTGGCCAGGCTGAAGCCTGCGGGCGCCAGCTCGGCGAGGCGCCCGGTGTGGAACGTGAGCGTCGCGATCATCCCCGCGACCGCCGGGAGCAGCAGCTCCAGCTGCTCGACGGAATCGAACAGCGGCTCCTTGTCCTCCTGCAGATCGCGGTTGTAGGCCAGCGGCAGGCCCTTGAGCGTGGCGAGCAGACCCGCCAGGTTGCCGATCAGCCGCCCCGCCTTGCCCCGGGCCAGCTCGGCGACATCGGGGTTCTTCTTCTGCGGCATGATCGAGCTGCCGGTGGAGAACGCGTCGTCGAGCGTGACGTAGCCGAACTCGGCCGTGGACCAGATGATGAC
Organism: uncultured Actinomycetota bacterium; assembly: GCA_963799945.1. GTDB lineage: Bacteria > Actinomycetota > Actinomycetes > Mycobacteriales > Pseudonocardiaceae > Pseudonocardia. The sequence continues at coordinate 476,542 of CAWCZG010000008.1, read as the reverse complement.
CTCCTCCGCCACCCGCGAGAGGTCGACCGCGATCATCGCCAGCACGAACGCCGCCTCGGCCGCGAAATCCCGCGACGCGGTGCCGTCGATCGAGTTGGCCGCGCTCGCCGCGAAGCCGAGCTCCGCCGCGACGGCCTCGGGATCGAGGCCCAGCGACGAGCCCGCGAGCGCGCCCGACCCGTAGGGCGAGACGGCGGCGCGCCGGTCCCAATCGGCCAGGCGGTCGACGTCGCGCAGCAACGCGTGCGCGTGCGCGGCGAGGTGGTGGGCCAGGAGCACCGGTTGGGCGTGCTGCAGGTGCGTGCGGCCCGGCATCGGCGCATCGGGATGGGCGTCGGCCTGGGCGACCAGGGCGTCGACGACGTCCAGCACCCCGCGCCGACCCGCGACCCGGCATCGCGCAACCACATCCGGAAGAGCGTGGCGACCTGGTCGTTGCGCGACCGCCCGGCCCGCAGCTTGCCACCCAGCTCCGGGCCCGCGCGCTCGATGAGCCCCCGCTCGAGGGCGCTGTGCACGTCCTCGTCGTCCGGCGCCGGGGTGAACGCCCCGGACTCGACATCGGCCGCGAGCTTGGCCAGGGCGTCGAGCATGCCGGTGAGCTCGGAGTCGGTGAGCAGACCCGCCCGGTGGAGCACCCGCGCGTGCGCCATCGAGCCGCGCACGTCGTACGGCGCGAGCCGCCAGTCGAACTGCGTGGACTTGGACAGCGCCGCCAGGGCGTCGGCGGGCCCGGAGGCGAACCGGCCGCCCCACAACCCCGCCATCAGTCGGTGCCCGCTTCCAGAGCGGCGTCGTCGAGGGACGCGGCGAGATCGCGCTCCCCGGCGTTCTCGGCCGCGGCGATGGGGTCGAACCCGCCGGGAGGCAGCTCGCCGAAGAGCGTGCCGTGCTCGACGAGCACCGTGCCCTGCTCCATCGGCTGCCCGGCGTAGGCCTCGAGCTTGGCGCGGGAATCGGCGATGTCGAGGTTGCGCATGGTGAGCTGGCCGATCCGGTCGGTCGGGCCGAAGGCCGCGTTCTCCACGCGCTCCATCGAGAGCCGCTCGGGGTGGTAGGAGAAGCCGGACCCCTGGGTGTCGACGATCGTGTAGTCGTCGCCGCGCCGCAGGCGGAGCGTGACGGTGCCGGTGACCAGCGAGGCGATCCACCGCTGGATCGACTCGCGCACCATCAGCGCCTGCGGGTCGAGCCAGCGGCCCTCGTAGAGCAGCCTGCCCAGCTTGCGGCCCTCGTTGTGGTAGTTGGCGACGGTGTCCTCGTTGTGGATCGCGTTGAGCAGCCGCTCGTAGGCGGCGAAGAGCAGCGCCATGCCGGGCGCCTCGTAGATGCCGCGCGACTTCGCCTCGATGATCCGGTTCTCGATCTGGTCGGACATGCCCAGGCCGTGGCGCCCGCCGATGCGGTTGGCCGCCAGGACGAGCGCGACCTGGTCGTCGAACCGCTCGCCGTTGATCGCCACCGGGTAGCCCGCCTCGAAGGTGACGGCGACGTCCTCGGTCTCGATCGCGACCGACGGGTCCCAGAACTTGACGCCCATGATCGGCTCGATCGTCTCCAGCGACACCTCGAGGTGCTCGAGCGTCTTGGCCTCGTGGGTCGCCCCCCAGATGTTCGCGTCGGTGGAGTACGCCTTCTCGGCGGAATCCCGGTAAGGCAGCTTGTGGGCGGTGAGCCACCGGCTCATCTCGTCGCGACCGCCCAGCTCCTGGACGAAATCGGCATCGAGCCACGGCTTGTAGATGCGCAGCTCGGGGTTGGCCAGCAGGCCGTAGCGGTAGAACCGCTCGATGTCGTTGCCCTTGAACGTGGAGCCGTCGCCCCAGATGTTGACCTCGTCGGCCTGCATCGCCCGCACCAGCAGCGTTCCGGTGACCGCGCGGCCCAGCGGCGTGGTGTTGAAGTACGTGCGGCCCCCGGACCGGATGTGGAAGGCGCCGCAGGCGAGCGCGGCGAGACCTTCCTGGACCAGCTGCGGCTTGATGTCGACCGCGCGGGCGATCTCGGCGCCGTACTGCTTCGCTCGGGTGGGGACGCCGGAGATGTCCGACTCGTCGTACTGGCCGAGATCGGCGGTGTAGGTGCACGGGATCCCGCCCTTGTCGCGCATCCAGGCGACCGCCACGGAGGTGTCGAGGCCCCCGGAGAAGGCGATGCCGATGCGCTCGCCCTTGGGGAGGGAGGTCAGGACCTTGCTCACGGGATGGGTGCTCCTTGGTCGGGGTGGGTCAGAGTTCGCGCAGCAGCGCGACGAGTCGGGCTCCGGTGACGGGCTCACGGGCCACCACCAGGAGGGTGTCGTCGCCCGCGATCGTGCCGACGACATCGTGCAGTGCGGCCCGGTCGAGGGCGCTGGCCAGGTAGTGCGCGGCGCCGGGCGGGGTGCGCAGCACGGCCAGGTTGCCACTCGAATCGGCCGAGACGAGCAGGTCACCCAGCAGCCGCGCGAGCCGGGCGGTGCCGCCCTCCACGCCGCGGACCGGACTGCCGTCGTCCGGGATCACGTAAGCGCCACGGACCTTGATGGCGCCCAGCTCGTCGAGATCGCGGGACACGGTGGCCTGGGTTGTCTCGATGCCCTCGCTGACGAGCAGACCGAGCAGCTCGGCCTGGCTGTGCACCGCCCGGTCTCTGATCAGCTCGACGATGCGGGCGTGGCGGCCCGCACGGTTCAGCGCCGGAGCAGCCACGTCAGAAGCGCCTTCTGCGCGTGCAGTCGGTTTTCGGCCTCGTCCCAGATCGCGCTCTCCGGTGCGTCGAGGATCTCGTCGGTGATCTCGTCGCCGCGGTGGGCGGGCAGGCAGTGCAGAGCGATCGCGTCAGGCGCCGCCCGGGCCATCAGCGCGGCGTTGACCTGCAGCGGCCGGAAGGGTGCCGTGCGATCGAGGCCGTCGTGCTCCTGGCCCATCGACACCCACGTGTCGGTGACGACGACGTGCGCGCCCTCCACGGCGGCCTGCGGATCCGCAATCAGCTCGGCACCCCCGCCGGTCTCCGCGCCGCGGGCCTTCGCGTCGCGCAGCACCTCCGGATCGGGCTGGAAGCCCTCGGGCGCGCACACCCGCACCGACAGGCCCGCCGTGGCCCCGCCGAGCAGCAGCGAGTGGGCCATGTTGTTCGCGCCGTCGCCGAGGTAGACCAGCGTGAGCCCGGCCAGGCGGCCGAAGCGCTCTTGGACCGTCTGCAGATCGGCCAGCACCTGGCACGGGTGGAACTGGTCGGTGAGCGCGTTGACCACCGGCACGGTGGCCGCTTCGGCCATCGCGGTGATCCGGGACTGGTCGCCCGTGCGCCAGACGATCGCGTCGACGTAGCGGGACAGCACCCGGGCGGTATCGGCGATGGTCTCGCCCCGGCCGAGCTGGCTCGCCTGCGCGTCGATGATCAGCGGGGTGCCGCCGAGCTGCGCGATGCCGACCTCGAACGACACGCGCGTGCGGGTGCTGGACTTGTCGAACAGCACGGCGACGGCCTTGGGGCCCTCCAGCGGGCGCTCGGCGAACGGCGCGACCTTCATCGCCGCGGCGAGCGCCAGCACCTCCGCCTGCTCGGCCGGTGCGAGGTCGTCGTCACGCAGCATGTGCCGGATGTTCATGCCGAGTGCTCCGCAGCGGCGTCGAGGATCGCGGGCAGGGCGGCGAGGAACTCCGCGGCCTGGCCTTCCGTGAGCACCAGCGGTGGCGCCAGCCGGATCCGGTCCGGCACCGCGTTGTTGATCAGGAACCCGGCGGCGCGGGCGTGGACGGCAGCCGCCGTCGACACCGGTTCGGCCAGCAGGATGCCGATCAGGAGGCCCGCCCCATCGACCCCCCGCACCAGCGGGTGGCCCAGCTCCTCGACGCCCGCGGCGATGCCCTTGCCGACCAGCGCGACGTGCTCCAACAGCCCGTCGGACGCGATGGTGTCGAGCACCGCCAGGGCCGCCGCCGCGCACACCGGGTTGCCGCCGAACGTCGTGCCGTGCTGCCCGGGCTCGAGCAGGTCGCCCGCCGCCCCGATGCCGATGCACGCGCCGATCGGGAGGCCGCCGCCGAGGCCCTTGGCCAGCGTGACCACATCCGGGACGACGCCCGCGACCTGGTGGGCGAACCAGGCGCCGGTGCGGCCGATGCCCGTCTGCACCTCGTCGAGGACGAGCAAGGCCCCTTGCCGCGCGGTGATCTCGCGCGCGGCGGCGAGGTAGCCCGTGGGCGGCGTGACCGCCCCCGCCTCCCCCATGATCGGTTCGAGGAAGACGGCCGCGGTGTCGGTGTCGACGGCGGCAGCCAGCGCGGCGACATCGCCGTAGGGGACGTGCGACACCCCGGGAGTCATCGGCTCGAACGGCGTTCTCTTGCTCGGCTGGCCGGTGAGCGCGAGCGCGCCCATCGTGCGGCCGTGGAAGGCGTTCTCCGCGGCGATGATGTTCGGACGGCCGGTGCGGCGGGCCATCTTGAACGCGGCCTCGTTGGCCTCCGCGCCGGAGTTGCAGAACACCACCCGACCCGGCTGGCCCAGCAGCTCGATCAGCCGCTCGGCCAGCGCCACCGGGGGTTCGGTGATGTAGAGGTTGGACGTGTGGCCCAGCGTGGAGATCTGCCGGGTGACCGCCTCGACGACCGCCGGGTGGGCGTGACCGAGCGCGTTGACCGCGATGCCGCCGAGCAGGTCGAGGTAGCGGCGGCCCTCGGCGTCCCAGACCTCGGCGCCCGACCCGCGCACGAGGGTGAGCGGCGGGGTGCCGTAGTTGTCCATCATCGCGGCCTGCCACCGCGTGGCGAGCGTAGTCATTACGGCACCACCATCGTTCCGACTCCTTCGGACGTGAACACTTCGAGCAGCACCGAATGCGGCACGCGCCCGTCGATCACGTGGGCACGCGGTACGCCGCCCCGGACCGCCCGCAGGCACGCCTCCATCTTCGGCGCCATTCCGCTGGCCAGACCGGGAAGCAGCGGCTCCAGATCGGCCGCGGTGAGCTCGCTGATCACCGACTCCCGATCGGGCCAGTTGGCGAACAGGCCCTCGACGTCGGTGAGCACGACGAGCTTCGCCGCACCCAGGGCCGCCGCCAGAGCGGCCGCCGCGCTATCGGCGTTGATGTTGTAGACGGTGCCCTCGATGTCGGGGGCGACGCCCGCGACCACCGGGATGCGGCCCGCCCGGACGATGTCGAGCACGGCATCGGGGTTGACGGTGGTGACGTCGCCGACCAATCCGATGTCGACGGCCTCCCCGCCCACCAGCGCGGTGCGCCGCTCGGCGGTGAACAGGCCCGCGTCTTCGCCGGAGAGCCCGACCGCGTAGGGACCGTGCTGGTTGATCAGCCCGACCAGCTCCCGCCCGACCTGGCCGACGAGCACCATCCGCACGATGTCGATCGTCTCCGGCGTGGTGACGCGCAGGCCGCCGCGGAACTCGGCGGGCAGGCCCAACCGGTCGAGCATGGCCGTGATCTGCGGACCGCCGCCGTGTACGACGACCGGCAGGATGCCCGCGAGCCGCAGGAACACCATGTCCTGCGCGAACGCGGCCTTGAGCCGATCATCGACCATCGCGTTGCCGCCGTACTTCACCACGACGACCTGCCCGTGGAACCGCTGCAGCCAGGGCAGCGCCTCCGCCAGGACGGCGGCCTTCTCCCCCGCGCGGGCGAGCTTCTCGTCAAGAGGAGTAGGCACTGTTCTCCTCGACGTAGGCGTGTGAGAGGTCGGTGGTGAGGATCTCGGCCGCGCCCGCGCCGAGCCCCAGCTCGATCTCGACGGTGATCGCGACGCCGGACAGATCGGCGGCGTGCCGATCGCCCGCCGCCACCCCGTCGCGGCACATCGGCACACCGTTGATCGTGATGCCGAGCCGCTGCGGATCGACCTCGCCGGGCGCGCGGCCCACCGCCATCGCGATGCGGCCCCAGTTGGGGTCGGCGCCGAAGCAGGCGGTCTTCACCAGGTTGTCCTGCGAGACCGTGCGGGCGACCGCGAGCGCATCGGCATCCGTGCGGGCCCCGCGCACGGCGATCGTGACGTGCTTGGTGGCGCCCTCGGCGTCGGCCTGGAGCTGGAGGCACAGATCGGCGCAGGTGGCGCGGACCGTCGCGGTGAGCTCCTCGAGGCTCGGCGCGATCCCGGAAGCGCCGGACGCGAGGAGCAGCACGGTGTCGTTGGTGGACGTGCCGCCATCGACGTCGAGCCGGTTGAAGGTGGGCTCGACGGCGGCCCGCAACGCCGCCTCGCAGGCGGCGGCATCGGCGATCGCGTCGGTGGTGAGCACGACCAGCATCGTGGCCATCGCGGGCGCGAGCATGCCCGCACCCTTGGCGAAGCCGCCGACGCTCCAGCCGCGCGCGGTGACGTGGGCCTGCTTGGGGTGGGTGTCGGTGGTGAGCACCGCGGTGGCGGCGGCCGTGCCCGCCTCCCCGGTGGCGGCGAGCTCGGCCGCGGCCTTCTCGACGCCCATGAGCAGCGTGGCCCTCGGCAGCTGCTCGCCGATGATGCCGGTGGAGCACACGGCGATCTCGACGGCGCCGCTCGCGAGCACCTCGGCGGCCTTCTCCGCGGTGGCGTGCGTGGTCTGGAAGCCCTCCGGGCCGGTGCAGGCGTTGGCGCCGCCCGAGTTGAGGACGACGCCGCGCAGCGCACCACCGGTGAGGACCTGCTGCGACCAGAGCACCGGCGCGGCCTTCACCTGGTTGGTGGTGAACATCCCGGCGGCGGCGCGGCCCGGCCCGTCGTTGACGACGAGCGCGAGATCGAGCCTGCCGCCGTCCTTGATGCCCGCGGCGATCCCGGCGGCCCGGAAGCCGGAAGGTCCCGTGATGGTCATGGCGCTACCCCCGTCATCGGCAGGCCCGCGGTCTCGGGGAGGCCGAGCGCGAGGTTCATGCACTGGATGGCGCCGCCCGCGGTGCCCTTGGTGAGGTTGTCGATCGCAGCGACCGCGATCAGCCGCCGGGCATCGGCATCGACGGTGACCTGCAGGTGCACGGTGTTGGCCCCGAGCGTGGCCGCAGTGGTCGGCCATACGCCCTCCGGCAGGAGGTGGACGAAGGGCTCGTCGGCGTAGGCCTTCGCGTAGGCCTCGACCACCTCGTCGGCGGACGCGGACGTCGGCGCGGAGCAGGAGGCGAGGATGCCCCGCGGGAGCGGGGCGAGGACCGGGGTGAAGCTCACGCCGACGGTCTTACCAGCGGCCACCGACAGGTTCTGGACGATCTCGGGGGTGTGCCGGTGGACCCCGCCGACGCCGTAGGCGGACAGCGATCCCATCACCTCGGCGCCGAGCAGGTGCGGCTTGAGCGACCGGCCCGCGCCGGACGTGCCGCTCACCGCCGTGACGACGACCTCGGGATCGGCCAGGCCCGCCGCGAGCGCCGGGAACAGTGCGAGGCTCGCCGCCGTCGGGTAGCAGCCGGGCACGGCGACCCGACGGGCGCCGCGCAGCGCGTCGCGAGCGCCGGGCAGTTCGGGCAGCCCGTAGGGCCAGCTCCCCGCGTGCGCGCCGCCGTACCAGCGGTTCCACGCGGCCGGATCGGTGAGGCGGTGGTCGGCGCCGCAGTCGATCACCAGGACGTCGTCGCCGAGCTCCGCAGCCACCTCGGCGGAACGGCCGTGGGGCAGCGCGAGGAACACGACGTCGTGACCCGCGAGCGTCTCGGGAGTCGTCTCGGTCAGCACCCGGTCGGCCAACGGCAGCAGGTGGGGCTGGTGTTGCGCCAGCCTGCTGCCCGCGCTGCCGCCCGCGGTCAATGCTCCGATCTCCACGTCGGGATGGCTGAGGAGCAGCCGGAGCAGCTCGCCTCCCGCATAGCCGCTGGCGCCCGCGACAGCAATCCGAACCATGCGCATGACTATGCACTATAGCGAAATTCAATGCAAACTCGTCGACCGAACGGACCTGTTCCGCCGATCGTCGAAAGGGGACTGTGATCACGGAGGTCCCGACATGGCCGAGCAGACCGCTGCGATCCCTGAGCGTCGACGCATCCCGCGGGCGGCGCACGACGCTCTCGCCGTTTGGCGGCGACTGCCGTTCACCACGACGGTGGTGCTCGTCATGCTGGTGGCAAGCATCGCCACCGGTGCGTTGTGGCACGCCGCCGAGGACGCATCGTGGTACCCCTACGTCGCCTTCGGCCTGCCGTCGTTCGAGGCGGGCCGGTGGTGGACGCTGGTCACGGGCGCGTTCTTCGCGGTCAAGCCCCTGTACTACCTGCCCATGACGGGCAGCTTCGCGCTCCTCGTCGGCTGGGCGGAGTGGCGGATGGGGACGCGGCTCACGGTGGCCGTGGCCGTCGGCGGCCATCTGTTCGGCGTGCTCGGGGCGAGCTTGCTGCTGCTCATCCTGCGGGACCCGAACTGGGCGTGGGCGGCGCAGACCGCGAACCTGCTCGACGTCGGTTTCTCGGCGGGAGCACTGGGGACCGCCGCGGTCGCATCGGCGCTGCTGCGACCCCCGTGGCGGCTGCGGGTGCGGCTCGTCCTGGGGATCTACGTGGTCGTCGCGGCGCTCTACATGGGCTCCGTCGCCGATCTCGAACACATGCTCGCGACCGGGGCGGGCCTGGTGTTCGGGCCCCGGATCACCCGCTCGCTGCACCCGCTGGCCCTCAGTCGTCCGAGCCGCCGCGAATGGCGGCTGATCGCCGTCGCGGGCCTCGTGATGGTCGCCGTGACTTCGGCGGTCGTGTTCTTCCTCCCCGACAACGGGCCGCTCGGGCCCGGGCCGAGCGACCGGCAGGACCTCGTCGACCTCGGCATCACCCTGGTCTTCGTCCTCCTGCTCGTCCGCGGTCTGCGCCACGGGAAGCGGCTGGCGTGGTGGGTCGCCATCGTCGTCGCCGGGATCAACGTCGCGGTCGGCGTCCTCCTCGTCGTACTCCTCGTCGTCGTGGGCACCTTCGGCGGCGACATCGTCGTGGACCAGGTGCCGCGCTTCGCCGCGGACGAGCTGCTCTGGACCGTGCTGTTCGTCGTGCTCATCGTCGGGCGGCGGGCGTTCCGGGTGCCGACCCGACGGCGGCTGCGGCGTTCGGTCGCCGACGAGACGATCGACCAGCCGACCGCGCTGCGGATGCTGCAGCAGCACGGCGGCAGCACGCTGTCGTGGATGACGACCTGGCCGGAGAACACCTGGTTCCGACCCGGGGGCATGAACTCGTACGTGACCTACCAACGCCATTCCGGCGTGGCGGTCGGGCTCGGCGACCCGGTGGGGCCCGCGTCCGAACGCGCGGAGGCGGTGCGCGCGTTCGCCGCGCTGTGCGAACGCAGCGGCTGGGTGCCGAGCCTGTTCTCCGTCACCGAGGAGACCGCGGAGGCGGCGGCCGCGCTCGGCTGGCAGCGGGTGCAGGTCGCCGAGGACACCCTCGTTGATCTCCCCGACCTGCAGTTCCGGGGCAAGTCGTGGCAGGACGTCCGCTCGGCGCTCAACAAGGCGGGCAAGCAGGGCATCACCTTCCGGATGGTCACGCTGGCCGAGGAGCGCTGGTCGCTGGTGACGCAGGTGCGGGCCATCTCCGAGGAGTGGGCGGGGGACAAGGCGCTGCCCGAGATGGGCTTCACGCTGGGCGGTGTCGACGAGGCACTCGACCCGCACGTCCGCGTCGGGCTCGCCGAGGACGCAGAAGGCCAGGTGCAGGGGGTCACGTCGTGGCTGCCGGTCTACGGCGGCGAGGGGCAGATCCACGGCTGGACGTTGGACGTCATGCGGCGGCGGCAGGACGGGTTTCGGCCGGTCGTGGAGTTCCTCATCGCGTCGAGCTGCCTCACGTTCCAGTCGGAGGGCGCGCAGTTCGTCTCGCTCTCCGGTGCGCCGCTCGCCCGGGCGGGCGACAACGAGGCCACAGCGGCGCTGGACCGCCTGCTCGACACCCTCGGCGAGACGCTGGAGCCGATGTACGGGTTCCGGTCGCTGCACGCGTTCAAGAACAAGTTCGCGCCCCGGTTCGAGCCGATGTACCTGGTCTACCGCGACGAGGCCGACCTGCCGCGGATCGGGCTCGCGCTCACCCGGGCCTACCTGCCCGACACGCCGCTGCGGCAGCTCGTGCGGGTCGGACGGGCGTAGCAGGGGAACAACACCGCGTCGCAGGCGCTTGGACGACGACATGGAGCTCGGTGTCTACACGTTCGCTGACGTCAGCCTCGACCCCGGCGGCGTCGGACCCGCGCAGCGGCTGCGGGAGGTCGTCGAGGAGGCGGCGCTCGCCGACCAGGTCGGACTGGACGTGTTCGGGGTCGGCGAGCACCACCGCGCCGACTACGCGGCCTCCGCCCCGGTGACGGTGCTGGCGGCCGCGGCGGAACGCACCGCGAACATCCGCCTCACCAGCGCCGTCAGCGTGCTGAGCTCGGACGACCCGGTGCGCGTCTTCCAGCACTTCGCCACCCTTGACCTGCTGTCCGGCGGCCGGGCCGAGATCATGGCGGGCCGCGGGTCGTTCACCGAGTCGTTCCCGCTCTTCGGCTACGACCTCGCCGACTACGACGACCTGTTTGCCGAGAAGCTCGACCTCCTGCTCGCGCTGCGCGCCCAGGAGCGGGTCACGTGGTCGGGCGCGCACCGGGCCGCGCTCGTCGACCAGCCGGTGTACCCGCGGCCGGTGCAGCAGCCGCTGCCGGTGTGGGTGGCGGTGGGCGGCAACCCGCAGTCGGTCGTGCGCGCCGGGCTGCTGGGCCTGCCCCTCGCGCTGGCGATCATCGGCGGTCAGCCGGAGCGGTTCGCGCCCTTGGCCGAGCTGCACCGCCGCGCGCTGGCCCAGGCCGGGTACGACCGCCTGCCGGTCAGCCTCAACCTGCACGGCTTCGTGGCCGACACCCGGGAACGGGCCGCCGACGTCTACTACCCGGCGCACTCCGGTGTGATGAACCGCATCGGCCGCGAGCGCGGTTGGGGGCCCACGAACCGTCAGGCCTTCGACGCCCAGACCGAGCTGCGCGGCGCCTATGTCGTCGGCGATCCCGAAGCCGTCGCGGAGAAGATCCTCTTCCAGCACGGTCTGTTCGGGCACGACCGGACGCTCATCCAGGTGGCGCTCGGCGACGTCCCGCACCGCGACGTCCTGCGCGCGATCGAGCTGCTCGGCACCGAGGTCGCCCCGCTGGTGCGCGCCGAGCTCGCCCGACGCACACCCGCGGCAGTCTGACGGGGCGTCAGCGCAGGTGCGCGCCGTGGCGCTGGACGGCCACGGCCACCGCGGCGTCGCGGGCGGTGTTGGCCTCTTCGCTGGTGAGCGTCCGGTCCGGGGCGCGGAAGCGCAGCGTGTAGGCCAGGGACCGGTTGCCCGCGCCCACCTGCTCCCCCGTGTAGACGTCGAAGAGCCGGACGTCCTCCAGCAGGTCGCCGCCGCCGTCCAGCAGGGCGTCGGCCAGCTGGCCCGCGGGCACGCCCGCGTCGGCGACCAGCGCCACGTCGACGGCCACGGGCGGGTAGGGCGACACGAGGGGGACGGGACGGGCGTCGTCAAGGGGCAGGAGGTCGAGGTCCAGCTCCATGGCGCAGGTGCGCGGCGGGAGCCCGAGCGCGTCGATCACCTTCGGGTGCAGCTCGCCCGCGAAGCCGACCGGGAAGTCGCCGACCCGCAGCATCGCGCACCGGCCGGGGTGCCACGGCGGGTTGTCGCCCGCGGTGACCCGCAGCTCGACGCCCGCGGCGTTGCCCACCAGCCGCGCGGCCTGCACGGCGTCCGCCCAGTTCGCCTGCCGACCGCTCCCCCACCAACCCCGGGGCTCCCGGTCGCCCGCCAGCACCACGCCGACGTGCACGGGCTGGGCGGGCAGGGCGGCGGCGATCTGCGCGATCTCGGCCGCTGACGGGCGGCCGCCGACGGTGGGTTCGGGCATCGGCACCCGCTCGCGGTGCGGCAGCACGACCTGCCCGATGGTGGACAGCGCGAGATCGATCGCGCCACGGGACCTGTTGCGCACGAGCGTGTCGAGCAGGCCCGGCAAAAGCGTGGTGGCCAACTCGGCGCGGTCGGCGTCGAGCGGGTTGCGGACGTGCACGGTCTGGCGGCGCGGGTCGTCGGCCGCGAGCCCGAACGCGTCCCACACCTGCGGTCCGACGAACGGGAACGGCTCAACCTCGACGTAGCCCGCCTCGGCCAACGCGACCGCCACCGCGCGCCGCCGACGCTGGGCTGCGGTCAGACCCCGTCCCGCGGGCGCTTTCGGCAGCACCGAGGGGATCGCCTCGTAGCCCTCCAGCCGCAGCACCTCCTCGACGAGGTCGGCGGGCAGGAGCAGGTCAGGGCGCCACGACGGCGGGGTCGCGACGACCTGGCCGCGACCGTCGGTGCCCGCGCCGAACTCGACGGAGCACCCGACCTGACCGAGGCGCCGCACCGTCGCGCCGGGCGGATAGGCGACACCCGCCACCCGGTCCGGCAGGTCGAGCGCCATCCGCACAGGAGCCATGACGGGTGCGGCGCCCGCATCGGTGCGGCCGTCGGCGGTCGTCCCGCCGCCGTGTTCGACGAGCAGGTCGGCGACACGCTCGGCCGCCACCGGCGGGAGCTGCGGATCGACCGTGCGCTCGAACCGGCGCGACGCCTCGCTGGGCAGCTTGTGCCGACGGGCTCCGCGGGCGACCGTCGCCGGGTCGAAGTGCGCCGCCTCGATGAGGACGTCGATCGGGTCATCGCCCGGCCGGATCTCGGTGGAGGCCCCGCCCATCACCCCGGCCAGGCCGATGGGGCCGGAGTCGTCGGTGATCAGCAGGTCGTCGGGGTCCAGCCTGCGGACGACGTCGTCCAGCGTGGTGAGCGACTCGCCGACGGTCGCCCGACGGACGACGATCGGCCCGGACAGCGCTCCGGCGTCGTAAGCGTGCAGGGGCTGTCCGAGCTCGAGCATGACGTAGTTCGTGACGTCGACGATGAGCGAGATCGGCCGCATGCCTGCGCCGAGCAGCCGCCGCTGCATCCACCACGGCGACGCCGCGCGCGGGTCGACGCCGTTGACGCGCCGCGCGACGAACCGCAGGCACCCGCCGTCGGCGAGCGTGACCGGCCACGCGTCGCCCTGCGCGGGCTTCACGGCGACCCGACTGGCGGGATCGGTGAAGTCGGTGTCGGTGGCCGTCGCGATCTCGCGCGCCAGTCCGCGGACGGAGAACGCGTAGCCCCGGTCGGGGTTGATGTTGAGCTCGATGACCGGATCGTTGGCGATCAACGGCAGCGCGTCGTCACCGGGCCGGGCCGTGTTCGGCGGCAGCACGAGGATGCCCGCGTGGTCGGTGCCGATGCCCAGCTCCCGCACCGAGGCGATCATGCCGTCGGACACGTGCCCGTAGGTGTTGCGAGCAGTGATCGTGAAGCCGCCCGGCAGCACGGTGCCCGGGAGCGTGACGACGACGAGGTCGCCGACCGCGAAGTTGGTCGCCCCGCAGATCACCCCGCGGGCGGCCTGCTCCCCCACGTCGACCTGGCACCACCGGATCGGCTTCTTCAGGCCGGTGAGCTCCTCGATCTCCAGCACCCGGCCGACCTTCAGCGGACCCGTGATCTCCGGGGCCGGATGGATCTCCTCGATCTCGAACCCGACCCGGACGAACGCCTCGGCGGTCGCGTCGACCGACGGCAGGTCGGCGACGTGATCGGACAGCCAGGACTGCAGGACCCGCAAGGTGAACTCCTCAGATACCGAAAGCGCGGCTGAACCGGACGTCGCCCTCGACCATGTCGCGCATGTCGGGGATGCCGTTGCGGAACATCAGCGTGCGCTCGATGCCCATCCCGAAGGCGAAGCCGGAGTAGACCTCCGGGTCGATGCCGCAGGCGCGCAGGACGTTGGGGTGGACCATGCCGCAGCCGCCCCACTCGACCCAGCCCGCGCCGCCCTTCTTCTCCGGGAACCAGACGTCGGGCTCGGCCGAGGGCTCGGTGAAGGGGAAGTAGGACGGGCGGAGGCGGATCTTGGAGGTCTCGCCGAACATCGCGCGGGCGAACGCGTCGAGCGTGCCCTTGAGGTGGGCCATGGTCAGCCCGCGGTCCACGGCCAGGCCTTCGACCTGGTGGAACACCGGCGTGTGGGTGGCGTCCAGCGCGTCGGTGCGGAAGGTGCGGCCCGGGCACACGACGTAGACGGGCAGATCGCGCTCCAGCAGGGCCCTGATCTGCACCGGCGAGGTGTGGGTGCGCAGGACGATGCTCTCGTCGTCGTCCTTCTCGCCCAGGTAGAACGTGTCCTGCATGGTGCGGGCCGGGTGGTCCTTCTTGAAGTTCAGCGCGTCGAAGTTCAGCCACGCCGACTCGACTTCGGGGCCTTCCGCCACCTCCCAGCCCATGCCGACGAAGACGTCGGCGATGCGCTCGGCCAGCTGCGTGAGCGGGTGCCGGGCACCGCGCGGGTTGCGGTCCCACGGCAGCGTGACGTCGACGGCCTCCTCGACGAGCACGCGCTCGTCGCGCTCGGCCACCAGCGCGGCGTGCCGTTCGTCGAACGCCTGCTGCACCTCTTGGCGCGCGGCGTTGACGCGCTTCCCCGCGTCGGCGCGGTCCGGCCCCGGCAGCGACCCGAGCTCCCGGCGGGCCAGCAGCAGCGGCGCCCGCTCCCCGAGGTGGGCGGGCTTGACGGCGGCCAGCGCGGCGAGGTCGCCCGCACCCGCGAACGCCGCCTTGGCCGCCTCGACGGCGGCGCCCAGCGCCTCAGGCTCCACGGTGGTCACGGTCTCCGCCACTGGCTCTCCTGCTGACCGGGCCACGGGCGGCGTCGGCGACGGCCCGGTGCGTCAGTCCTCGTCTGGGTCATGATTGTCCGATCGTAGGGCGACGCGCCGCAACGCTCGCGTAGAGGCATACCGCGGCGGCGGTGGCGAGGTTGAGGCTCTCGGCCCGGCCGTGGATCGGCACGCGCACGCGGTGGTCGGCCTGCTCCGCAACGGTGGCCGGGACCCCATGGGCCTCGCCACCGAATATCCACGCCACCGGCTGCGCGAGCACCGCGGCCGCGGCGGGTTCGTGCAGGTCGAGCTCGCCGTGCCCGTCCGCGACGAGCAGCGTGAGGCCTGCCGCCCGGCACGCGGCGACGGCGGCCAGCGCATCGCGTTCGCGGGCGATCGGCAAGTGGAAGACCGAACCGGTGGACGCCCGGACGGCCTTGCCGTTGTGCGGGTCGACCGTGTCGCCCGCGAGGACGACGGCGTCGGCGCCCGCGGCGTCGGCTACCCGGATCACGGTGCCCGCGTTGCCCGGGTCGGCGATCGCGACGCACACGGCAACCAGCTTCGGCTCCCCCGCGAGCGCGCTTTCGAGCGGCACGTCGAGCAGGTCGCAGACGGCGAGGATGCCCTGCGGGGTGACCGTGTCGGAGAGCGTGGCCGCGGCGCGCTCGGTGACCCGGACGACCGGGACGTCGGCGAGCAGCAGCTCGGGATGGCGCTGCGCGGCCGCGTCGGTGACGATCAGCTCGCGGACGCCGCCGTGGCGCAGGGCCTCGCGGACGGCCTGCGCGCCCTCGACGAGGAACCGCCCCGCCCGATCGCGGCCCGTGCGGCGCAACAGCTTGCGGGCTGCGACGACGTGGGGGGCACGCTCGGTGCGGGGCGGATCAGAAGACGGTGCGGCCCCCGGCGGGAGGTCGCGGCGCTCGCGGATCGGGGTCAGGCTGCCGAGTCCTTCGCGGGCTGGGCGGGCACGTGCTCCTTGGCGACCACGACGAGCGCGGCGAAGGTGGCCTCGTCGGTGACGGCGATCTCGGCGAGCACCTTGCGGTCGACCTCGACACCCGCGGCCTTGAGGCCCTGGATGAAGCGGTTGTAGGTCATGCCGTTCGCGCGGGCCGCGGCGTTGATGCGCGTGATCCACAGCTGCCGGAAGTCACCCTTGCGGGCACGGCGGTCGCGATAGGCGTAGTTCAGCGAGTGGAGCACCTGCTCCTTCGCCTTGCGGTACAGCCGCGACCGCTGCCCGCGGTAGCCGCTGGCCAGCTCGAGGGTGGTGCGCCGCTTCTTGTGCGCGTTGACCGCGCGCTTGACGCGTGCCATGGGGATCAGTCCTTACGTAGGTCGGGAGAGGGGAAGCGGCTGCGCTCGGCGCGCGCGCTTTAGCGGCCGAGGAGCTTCTTGACGCGCTTGACGTCGGCCTTGGCGACGGGCACGACGCGGGAGAGGTCGCGCGTCTCCTTGCTCGACTTCACCTCGAGGCGGTGTCGTAGACCCGCCTGCTGGCGCATGAGCTTGCCGCTTCCGGTCACCTTGATCCGCTTGGAGATCCCGGAGTGCGTCTTGTTCTTGGGCATGGCGGTTCCTTCGCTGGCGGCCCCTCCTCGAGAGGAGAGAACCCGTGGGCAGTTCAGCGTGCTGGTCAGGCCTGCGGCGCAGCCGCGGGCTCGGCCTCCGACGCCGCAGCCGTCGCCTGGCGGGGCTTCGGCTGGGGCTTCTTGGTGGGTGCGATCACCATCGTCATGTTGCGACCGTCCTGCTTGGGCGTCGCCTCGACCACACCCAGATCGCTCACGTCCTCGGCGAGCCGCTGCAGCAGCCGGAACCCCAGCTCGGGGCGGGACTGCTCGCGACCACGGAACATGATCGTGACCTTGACCTTGTTGCCGCCTTCGAGGAAGCGGCGGACGTGCCCGCGCTTCGTCTCGTAGTCGTGCGTGTCGATCTTCGGCCGGAGCTTCTGCTCCTTGATCGTGGTGAGCTGCTGGTTTCGGCGGGACTCCCGGGCCTTCTGGGCGCTCTCGTACTTGAACTTGCCATAGTCCATGAGCTTGCAGACCGGCGGCCGGGCCTGGGCCGCGACCTCGACGAGGTCCAGCTCGGCCTCCTGGGCAAGCCGCAGGGCGTCCTCGATACGCACAATTCCGACCTGCTCCCCGTTCGGCCCGACCAGGCGGACCTCCGGAACGCGGATACGGTCGTTGATGCGTGTCTCAGTGGTGATGGGGTCTCCTCGTTTCGACGTCGTGTGGCGCGACGGAGCGGAGACCCATATCGATCTGGCCCACGAGCCTCTGGCTCGCGGGCTGACCGGACCCGGCCGCCTGGGGCGGAACGGGTGGGAGCGGGGCTCCACTTGAGCGCCCTGACACGCGAGTCAACGCGCGACGGGGTGGTCGCATTCCGAAGGGTACACGACCCGCAGGGGGTGTTACGGCCGAGGTGCGGGTCAGGGCCTGCCCAGTGCGCGGTAGGTCCAGCCCGCGGCCCGCCAGGCCTCCGGGTCGAGCACGTTGCGGCCGTCGACCATCCGGCGGCAGGTGACGACCCCGCCCAGCACCTCGGGATCCATCTGGCGGAACTCCGCCCACTCGGTGAGGTGCAGGACCACGTGCGCACGCTCGGCCGCTTCCATCGCGGAATCGGCGTAGGACAAGGTCGGGTACATCTTGCGGGCGTTGTCGTTGGCCTTGGGGTCGTACACCGTCACCTGGGCGCCCTGGAGCTGGATGGACGCCGCGACGTTGAGCGCGGGCGAATCGCGGATGTCGTCGGACTCGGGCTTGAAGGCCGCGCCGAACACCGCCACGCGCTTGCCGAGCAACGTGCCGTCGCACTGCTCGCGGGCGAGGTCGACCATCCTGGCTCTGCGCCGCATGTTGATGGCATCGACCTCGCGCAGGAAGCTCAGCGCCTGATCGGCCCCCAGCTCCCCCGCCCTGGCCATGAAGGCCCGGATGTCCTTGGGCAGGCAGCCGCCGCCGAATCCGAGACCGGCCGACAGGAACCGGCCGCCGATGCGCGGATCGAGCGCCAGCGCCTGGCCGAGCTGCGTGACGTCGGCGTGGACGATCTCGCACACCTCGGCCATCGCGTTGATGAACGAGATCTTGGTGGCCAGGAACGCGTTGGCACTGACCTTCACCAGCTCGGCGGTCGGGTAGTCGGTGACGAGCAGGGGGACGCCCGCATCCAGCAGCGGGGCGTAGACCTCGCGCAGCACCTCCTCGGCCCGGCCCTCCCGGACGCCGATGACCAGGCGGTCGGGGCGCAGGGTGTCGTCGATCGCGTGGCCCTCCCGGAGGAACTCCGGGTTCCACGCGAGCTCGACATCCGTGCCCGCCGGGGCGGTCTCGTGCAGCATCTCGGCCAGCCGCGCCGCCGTGCCGACGGGAACGGTGGACTTGCCTGCGATGACGCAGGGCCTCGTGAGGTACCTGGCCAGCTCCATGATCGCCGCATCCACGTACTTCAGGTCGGCGGCGAACTCCCCCTTCTTCTGGGGCGTGCCGACGCACAGGAAGTGGACGTCGCCGAAGGCGCCCGCCTCCTCCATCGAGGTCGTGAACCGCAACCGGCCCCCGGCCACCTGCTCCTTGACCAGGTCCTCGAGACCGGGCTCGTAGAACGGGAGCTCGCCCCGCGCCAAGGCGTCGACCTTCTCCTGGTCGACGTCGACGCCGAGCACGTCGTAGCCGAGCCGCGCCATGCAGGCCGCGTGCGTCGCACCCAGGTAGCCGGTGCCGATGACGGTGAGACGGAGGCGGGGGGTGGTGTCGGTGCTCATTCTTGGTTGTCCTCTTCGGAAGCGCCGCCGCGGGACGGGCCGCGGCGACGGTCAGCTCGCCGCGGCCGCCTTGCGCCTGCGCTTGGCCGGTGCCGCTTCGGGCACGACCAGACCGCGCAGGAACTCGCCGGTGTAGCTCTCGGGGTGGGCGGCCACCTGCTCGGGCGTGCCTTCCGCGACGACGGTGCCGCCGCCCGACCCGCCCTCCGGGCCCATGTCGATGATCCAGTCGGACGTCTTGATGACATCGAGGTTGTGTTCGATGACGACCACCGAGTTGCCCTTGTCGACCAGCCCGTTGATCACCAGCAGGAGCTTGCGGATGTCCTCGAAGTGCAGCCCGGTGGTGGGCTCGTCGAGGATGTAGATGGTGCGGCCGTTGGAGCGCTTCTGCAGCTCGGAAGCGAGCTTGACGCGCTGGGCCTCGCCGCCGGAGAGCGTGGGCGCGGGCTGACCGAGCCGGACGTAACCGAGCCCGACATCGACGAGCGTGCGCAGGTAGCGGGCGATCGAGGAGATCGGCGCGAAGAACTCCGCCGCCTCCTCGATGGGCATGTCGAGGACCTCGGCCACCGTCTTGCCCTTGTAGTGGACCTCGAGGGTCTCCCGGTTGTACCGCGCGCCCTTGCAGACCTCGCACGGCACGTAGACATCCGGGAGGAAGTTCATCTCGATCTTGATCGTGCCGTCGCCGGAGCACGCCTCGCAGCGCCCGCCCTTGACGTTGAAGGAGAAGCGGCCGGGCTGGTAGCCGCGGACCTTCGCCTCGGTGGTGGCCGCGAACAGCTTCCGGACCTGGTCCCAGACGCCGGTGTAGGTGGCCGGGTTGGACCGCGGGGTGCGCCCGATCGGCGACTGGTCGACCCGGACGAGCTTGTCGAGCTCCTCGAGACCGGTGATGCGGGTGTGCCGGCCCGGCACCTGCCGCGCGCCGTTGAGCTTGTTGGCCAGCACCGTGGCCAGGATGTCGTTGATCAGGGTGGACTTGCCCGAGCCGGACACACCGGTGACCGCGACCAGGCAGCCGAGCGGGATGGCGACATCGATGCCGCGCAGGTTGTGCTCCCGCGCGCCGACGACCGTGAGCTGCCGCTTGCGGTCGATCGGCCTGCGGATGTCCGGCACCGGGATCGAGCGGCGCCCGGACAGATACGCGCCGGTGAGCGACGTGTCGTGCGACTCCAGCCCGGCCACGGTGCCGCTGTGCACGATGTAGCCGCCGTGCTCGCCCGCGCCGGGGCCGATGTCGACCGTCCAATCGGCCGCGCGGATCGTGTCTTCGTCGTGCTCGACGACGATCAGGGTGTTGCCGAGGTCGCGCAGCCGGACCAGGGTCTGGATGAGCCTGCGGTTGTCGCGCTGGTGCAGCCCGATCGACGGCTCGTCGAGCACGTAGAGCACGCCGACCAGGCCCGACCCGATCTGCGTGGCGAGCCGGATGCGCTGGGCCTCGCCACCGGAGAGCGATCCCGCCGCCCGCGAGAGCGACAGGTAGTGCAACCCGACGTCCAGCAGGAACCCGAGGCGGGCCTGGACCTCCTTGAGGATCCGCCCGGCGATCATCGCCTGCCGCGCATCGAGCTCCATGCCCGCGAGGAACGCCGAGCACTCGGCCACGCTCATCGCCGACACCTCGGCGATCGACCGCTCGCCCTGCTCCCGGTGGGTGAGGGTGACGGCCAGGACCTCCGGCTTGAGCCGGGCCCCCTTGCACACGGGGCACGGCACGTCGCGCATGTAGCCCTCGTAGCGCTCGCGCTGCGAATCGGACTCCGTCTGGTCCATCCGCCGCTCGAGGAACGGGATGACGCCCTCGTAGTTGGCGTAGTAGGCGCGCTCGCGCCCGTAGCGGTTGCGGTAGCGGATGTGGACCTGGTCGTCGCTGCCGTGCAGCACGGCCTTCTGGACCTCGGCGGGCAGCTTGCGCCACGGCGTGGACATGCGGAAGCCCATCGCGTTCGCGAGGCCCTCCAGGAGCCTGCCGAAGTACTCCGCGCTATGCCCGTTGGCCCACGGCGCGATCGCCCCATCGGCCAGGCTCAGGTCGACGTCCGGCACCACCAGCTCGGGATCGACCTCCTTCTTGATCCCGAGGCCGGAGCACTCGGGGCACGCGCCGTAGGGCGAGTTGAAGGAGAAGGTGCGGGGTTCGAGGTCGTCGAGCGAGAGCGGGTGCCCGTTGGGGCAGGCCATGCGCTCGGAGAACCGGCGCTCGCGATGCGGGTGATCGTCGTGCAGATCGACGAAATCGAGGACGACCAGCCCATCGGCCAGCCGCAGCGCCGTCTCCACCGAGTCGGTGAGGCGCTGCTTCGCGCTCGCCTTCACCGACAGCCGGTCGACGACCACGGAGATGTCGTGCTTCTCCTGCTTCTTGAGCTTCGGCGGATCGGTGAGCTGGTGCACCGTGCCATCGACGAGCACGCGCGAGTAGCCCTGCCCCTGCAGGTTGGCGAAGAGATCGACGAACTCGCCCTTGCGCGTGCGCACGACGGGCGCGAGGACCTGGAAGCGCGAGCCGTCTTCCATCGCCAGCACCTGGTCGACGATCTGCTGGGGGGTCTGCTTCTCGATGACCTCCCCGCACACCGGGCAGTGCGGTATGCCCGCGCGGGCATAGAGGAGGCGCAGGTAGTCGTAGACCTCGGTGATCGTGCCGACGGTGGAGCGCGGGTTGCGGTTGGTGGACTTCTGGTCGATCGAGACGGCCGGGGAGAGGCCCTCGATGAAATCGACATCGGGCTTGTCCATCTGGCCCAGGAACTGGCGGGCGTAGGCCGACAGCGACTCGACGTAGCGCCGCTGGCCCTCCGCGAAGATCGTGTCGAACGCGAGGCTGGACTTGCCCGATCCCGAGAGGCCGGTGAACACGACGAGGCTGTCGCGCGGGATGTCGAGATCGACGCCACGAAGGTTGTGTTCGCGGGCACCGCGAACGATCAAACGATCCGCCACCGGATGCCTCCTCCAGGCGTCGGGGTACCTGCTACCAATGCTAGGCGCGGCCACCGACAGAACCGGATGGGCGGGGAATGCGCCGATCCCAGCATCGCACGGACGTTCGAGGATCACCCGGCGGGGGTCGGCGCATGATCCCGGGCACGAATCAGCCCAGAGGTTGTCCTGACGGGCCGAGGTCGTACAGCACCGCGTTCACCAGCGTGCCGCCGGAGTCCTGCACCTTTCGCAGGTAAACGTCCTGCAGCGGCGTTTGTTCCGAGAACCTCCACCGGCCGCGCGGGCTCTTGTAGTTGTTGCCCTTGCCCATCTGGTTGGACATGCTGTCGCCGTCGAGCAGCTGCCCGACCTCGCCGAGGCCGCCGTCCAGCACCATGCCCGCGTCGTAGCCCTGCACCGAGTAGCAGCTCGGTGCGGCCTGGTAGGCGGCCTTGTAGGCGGCGACGAAGGCGGTGTTCGCCGGCGTGGTGAGCTGGTCGGAGTAGTGCAGCGTGCTCTGGACCCCGACGGCGGCCTGCCCTTCCTGGGCGAGCACGCCCCCTTCGGTGAGCGGCCCCGACCCGTAGAGCGGTATGGATCCCGCCAGCCCGGCCTTGGCGTACTGGGTGAGGAAGGCGGCGCCGTCGGCCGCCGGGAGCGCGCAGTACGTGCCCTTCGCCTTCGCCCGCTGGATCAGCGGGAAGAACCGCTGGTAGTCGGTGGCGCCCGCGACGGGCCTGCCCGTTCCGGCGATCGTGCCGCCACCCGACACGAAGGCGGTCTGGAAGGCCGTGAGCGTGGCGGTGCCCTCGGCGTCGGAGGGGGCCACCACGTAGAGCCCGTCCCGCGCGGGCGACTGGGCGAGCTGCGCCCCCATCGGCGCCGCCAGCTGGGGGTCGCTGAATGACGTGCGCCAGACGTAGCCGGTCTGGGCCTTGCGGGTGATGTCGATCGCGCTCGCGCCCGCGACGAGCATGAGCTTCTTGGCCGCCTCCACCACCGGGATCACCGCGAGGGTGGCGGCGTTGTCCACGAGCCCGACCAGCATGTCGACCTTGTCGGTCTGCAGCAGCTTCTGGACGGCCGCCACCGCCGTGGCCGGGGTGGCGCCCTCGTCGGCGGGGACGACGTCGGCCACGAACTCGCCGAGCTTGCCGCCGTTCTGCGTCAGCCACAGGTCCCAGCCACGCTTGATGTCGGTGCCGATGGCGGCGTTGGGTCCCGACTGCGGCCAGACGAGCCCGACCTTGACGTGGGCCGCGGCCGCGGGCGGCTTGAGCGCGGGCGTCGCGGCCTCACCGCAGGCGGCGACGGCGGAGCCGGCGGCGAACAGGCCGAGCAACCGCCGCCTGCTGATCGTCGGACGGTCAGGCACAGCACATACTCCTCGTCGACACTGCGGGTCCGGATCGCACGGATCGTTCCGGCAAGGGTCCGGCATGTCCGGAGACCGGCCGTCGCGGGGGTCGGTTCGGTCGAGAGGGTCCGGCGCAGGAGGCTTCCGTGCGCCCGTGGCGTCCAGGTGGTCGCAGCGCAAGGCGCCCCCGCGCCCTCGTGCAGGCGCACTCGGGCGCGGGGGCAACGCCGCGATGGGGCCGCCCGGGCGACGCGGGTCGGGACCCGCACTTGCCGGGCGTTCTACTGTGGCGACGTGGACGTACTCGACTCCTACAGCGGGCACACCGACCCCGGCGGCCCCGCGGCCCGTCGCGACCTCGACGCGCTGAGCATCACCAAGGTGTCCGTCGGACCGATGGACAACAACGCCTACCTGCTCGTCTGCCGCGCGACGAACGAAGCGCTGCTGGTCGACGCGGCCAACGAGCCCGAACGCCTCGCCGACCTCGTGGGGTCCGGCGACCAGCGGCCCGAGCTGCGCCACATCGTCACCACGCACCGGCACTACGACCACTGGCAGGCGCTCGGCGCCGTGGCGGGGATGTTCCAGACCCGCCAGATCGCCCACCCCCTCGACGCGCCGGAGCTGCCGGTGCCCACCGACGAGCTGGTGTCCAACGGCGACACCGTGCGGTTCGGCGAGATCGAGCTGGGCGTCGTCCACCTGCGCGGGCACACGCCCGGCTCCGTGGCGCTGGTCTACCGCGACTCAGCGGGCACGCACATCTTCACCGGCGACTCGCTGTTCCCCGGCGGACCGGGGAAGACGGCGGGCCCCGCGGAGTTCGGCACGCTCATGGACGACCTCGAAGAGCGCGTGTTCGGCCCGCTGCCCGACGAGACCTGGGTCTACCCGGGCCACGGCGACGACACCACGATCGGCAAGGAGCGCCCTTCGGTGCCGGAATGGCGCGCCCGCGGCTGGTGAGCCGCCTCGGCCAGGAGGCCCACTTCAGGGCGCGGCACCGCGGCACCGCGCGACCCGCGGGTGTCCGTGACATCGCGAAATGATCACGATCACCCCGCTGACGTGCTGCGGAACGCCGCGGGCCGAATTAGAGTCAGGGGGCCTGGCCGGATGCGGCGCGGCGAACCACCGCGCCTCCGGGAGCCCCGTGATGCAGATGACCACCCTCGCGCGGGCAGCGGCCCGTGTGGTGGTGGCGTTGGTCTCCGCGGGGGCGCTGGTGGCCTCCGGCGTCGCGTGGACCCTCCAACAGCACGTCAGCGCGAGCATCGTGACCAGCGACGCGCTTCCGCCGCACCCCGTGCTGATCGGTCAGGCGTTCACCGCGCTGCTCGTCGGCCTCGACGCGCGCACGGACGCGAACGGCAACCCGCTCCCGCAATCGGTGCTCGACGCGCTCCACGCGGGCCCGGACGACGGGCAGCTGCACACCGACACGATCATCCTGCTGCACGTGCCCGCGCTGCCCGGCGAGCCCGCGGTCGCGATCTCCATCCCCCGCGACTCCTTCGTGACGCTCGCCGACGGCAGCGGCAAACACAAGATCAACTCAGCGTACGACCGCGGGGTGATCGCCGCGGAGAAGGGCCTGACCGCGCAGGGCGTCACCGGGCCGGAGCTGGACAAGCGCGGGCGTGAAGCGGGCCGCGCCGCGCTGATCGCCACCGTCGAGTCGCTGACGGGCACGCAGATCGACCACTACGCCGAGATCAACCTGGCCGGGTTCGTCGGACTGACCGATGCACTCGGCGGTGTGCCCGTGTGCCTCAACAAGCCGGTGCACGACAGCTACTCCGGCGTGGATCTCCCCGCCGGGTACCAGACGGTGACCGGCCCGGTGGCGCTCGCGTTCGTGCGGCAGCGCCACGGCCTCGAAGGCGGCGACCTCGACCGGATCGCCCGGCAACAGGCGTTCATCGCCGGGCTGGCCCAGCGCGTGGAGAGCGAAGGCACCCTCACCAACCCGACCACCCTCTCCCAACTGCTCACCGTGGTGACCGACCACGTCGTGATCGACAAGGGCTGGGACCTGCAGCAGGCCCTCGCCCAGGTGGGCCGCCTCGCGGGCGCGGACCTCTCCTTCCGCACCATCCCGACCGGACGGCCCGACCTCCAGACGCCGGTGGACGGCGTGGCCGTGCAGATCGACCCGGCAGCCGTGCGGACCTTCGTGAACGAGCAGTTCGGCGGCGCACCCCCGCCTGCCACCCCCTCCCCCTCCCCCGCCACACCCTCGGCGGCGGCTCCGACCACCAGCCGCGTGATCACCGCGGGCGGGGTTCCGTGTGTGAACTGACGGCGCCCCAACCGGCAGACTGCCAGGCGTGACCGACAGTTTTCCCCGTCGCCAGGCCCGCACCCGCCGCTTCACCCTCGGGGCCCCGCGCGGCCTGACGCTGTCCCCCGACGGCGACCGGGTGGTGTTCCTCCGCAGCCGAAGCGGCACCGACCCGGTGACCTGCCTGTGGTCGCTCGACCTCGCGACCGGCGAAGAACGCCTTGTCGCCGACCCGCTGGCGCTCGACGCCGCCGACGAGGACCTCCCGCCGGAAGAGCGCAGGCGCCGGGAGCGCAGCCGGGAGCAGGCGGGCGGCATCGTCGGCTACGGCACCGACCGGTCGGCCACGACCGCGGCGTTCACGCTGGCCGGGCGCCTGTACGTGGTGGACCTCGTCGACGGCTCGGCGCCCCGGCCGATCGAGACGCCCGGCGCGGTGATCGACCCCCGGCCGGACCCGCTCGGACGCCACGTCGCCTACGTCAGCGACCGCGCGCTGCACGTGCACGACCTGGACACAGGCACGACGCGCACCCTCGCCGCGCCGGACGGACCGGCGGTCACCCACGGTCTCGCCGACTTCGTCGCGGCCGAGGAGATGGAGCGGATGCGCGGCTACTGGTGGTCGCCCGAGGGCGACGCGCTGGTCGTCGCGCGGGTCGACGACGCGCCGGTGCACCGCTGGCACATCGCCGACCCGGCCCACCCTGACCGCGAGCCCGCCACCGTGGCCTACCCGGCGGCAGGAACGCCGAACGCGCACGTCACCGCCCAGATCATCACCCTGGACGGGCGGCGGACGCCGATCCGGTGGGACGAGGAGTACCTGGCCGACGTCGTGTGGGACACCGACGGCCTGCTGGTCGTCGTCCAGCCGCGGGACCAGACGGCGCTGCGCGCGCTGCGCGTCGACCCGGCCACCGGCACGACGACGCTCGACCACGAACGCACGGACCCGGTGTGGGTCGACATCGTCCCGGGCGTTCCCGCGCACACGGCGTCCGGCGCCCTCGTCACGGTCGTCGATGCGGAGGGAGCGCGGCGGCTCGTCGTCGCCGGTGAACCCGTGACGCCGCCGTCGTTGCAGGTCAGGGGCGTCGTCGACGTCGACGGCGATACGGTCCTGGTGCGGGCGGGTGAGACGCCGGAGTCGGTCGGGTTGTGGACGTGGAGCCCGGACGGGCTCGTCGCGCTGACCGCCGAGCGCGGTGTGCACAGCGGGCGGCTGCGGGGCGGCACGCTGGTCGTCGCGCGCCAGGACCTCGACGTCGACGGGACGGTCACCACCGTCCATCGCGGGTCCGCGACGACCACGATCGCGTCGCACGCCGAAGGGCCCGGCCTCGTCCCGCGCGTCACGCTCCAGCGCGTGGCCGACCGCGGGTTGCCGAGCGCGCTCCTGCTGCCCTCGTGGCACCGGCCCGGCACCCGGCTGCCGGTGCTCATGGACCCCTACGGCGGCCCGCACGCCCAGCGCGTCGTCGCCGCCCGCAACGCCCACCTCACCAGCCAGTGGTTCGCCGAGCAGGGTTTCGCCGTGCTGGTCGTCGACGGCCGCGGCACCCCGGGGCTCGGGCCGGAGCACGAGCGCGCGGTGCACGGCGACCTCGCGGGCCCGGTCCTGGACGACCAGGTCGCGGGCCTGCACGCGACGGCCGCCCAGCACCCCGACCTCGACCTGTCCAGGGTCGGCATCCGGGGCTGGTCGTTCGGCGGCTACCTCGCGGCGTTGGCGGTGCTGCGCAGGCCGGACGTGTTCCACGCCGCGGTGGCGGGCGCGCCCGTCACCGACTGGTCGCTGTACGACACCCACTACACCGAGCGCTACCTGGGGCGGCCCGACACCGACCCGGACGCCTACGCGCGGAGCTCCCTCCTCGACGACGCCGAGAAGCTGGAGCGCCCGCTCCTGCTGGTGCACGGTCTCGCCGACGACAACGTCGTGGTCGCGCACACGCTGCGGCTGTCGTCCGCACTGCTCGCGGCGGGGCGCCCGCACAGCGTGCTGCCGCTCTCCGGGGTGACCCACATGACGCCGCAGGAGGTCGTCGCGGAGAACCTCCTGCTGCTGCAGGTGCGGTTCCTGAAGGAGGCGCTGAACGTCGATTAGGCGGCGTCGGGGATGCGCTCCGGCTCGGCCCCGCCCGCCTCGGCCCGGCGCACCCCCGTCCGCCATTCGACGATCGCCACGGCCAGCGCGACCAGCAGCGACACGACCGCCACCCCGACCGCGACGCTCGCCGCCACCGGGTAATCCCGGCCGCTCGCGGTGAGCACGGCGTAGAAGACGCCCGGAAGCGCCGTCGTGCCGATCGCCCCGCCGATGCGCTGGCCGGTCTGCAGCGCCCCGCCCGCGGACCCGGCCATCTCCACCGGGACGCAGCGCAGCGTCATGGTCGTGTTGGGCGAGATGACCCAGCCGCCGCCGATGCCCGCGACGAGCAGCGCGGGCGCGACCCACCAGCCCACCGATCCGGAGGGCGCCACGCGCAGGATCACCGCCGCGGCGGCCAGACCCAGCACCACCATCGTCAGCCCGGTCACGGTCAGGCGGCGTCCCCAGCGGGCGACCAGGCGGCCACCGACGACGGCCGAGGCCGCCGAGCCGACCGCGAACGGCGTGACGGCGAGCCCGGACTGCAGCGGCGTGTAGCCGAGCCCCGCCTGCAGGTAGAGCGCGAAGACCAGCCAGATCCCGCTGAAGCCGATGAAGTAGACGGTGCCGAGCAGCGCTCCGGTGCCGTACCCGGGGGTGTCGGTGAGCAGCCGAATGTTCAGGAGCGGGGTGTGACCGGCCGCCACCTCGCGGCGCTCCCAGCGGACGAAGAGCACCAGCACCACGGCGCCCAGCGGGAAGAGCCACCAGAGCCTGCTCAGGCCGCCCGCCTCGGCGAGCACGAGCGGCAGCATCAGAGCCAGCACGCCCGCGCCGAGCAGCCCGACCCCGACGAGGTCGGTGTGTTCGCGGGGCCCGCGTTCCACCCGCGGGATCAGCCGGGCGGCGAGGACCAGCGCGACGACACCGATCGGGACGTTGACGTAGAAGATCCAGCGCCAGCCCTCCGGCCCGGACGCCAGAGCGAGGATCACGCCGCCCACGATCGGCCCGACCGCCGTCGAGATGCCCACCGTGGCGCCGAAGAAGCCGAACGCCCGCCCGCGCTCGGCGCCCCGGAACAGCTGCTGGATCAACGCGGAGTTCTGCGGCGCCAGCGACCCCGCGGCGATCCCCTGCAGGAGCCGGGCCGCGATGAGCACCGCGGTGGTCGGGGCCGCACCCGCCGCGGCGCTGAACACGACGAACGCCGTCAGGGCCGCGAGGAACATCGTGCGCCGCCCGATCGCGTCGCCCAGGCGACCGGCGGGGACGAGCGCGAGGCCGAACGCCAGCGCGTACCCCGAGACCACCCACTGCACGCCGGACGCGCTGGTCCCGAGACCGCGCTGGATCGAGGGGAGCGCCACCGCGACGATGCTGACGTCGAGCAGGCTCATGAACCCGGCGACGAGGGTGACCGTGAGGGCCTTCCAGCGTCGGGGATCGGGTTCGTAGTCGCTCGCGCGATCGGGGGCCGTGGCGGCGTCGGTCACGAACCCTTGTCTACCCGGCGCCGCGGGCTCTGGCAGGGTGAGCAGCTCCCGACGATCCGAGGAGACCGCACGTGGCCCTGCAGCGACCCGAAGTCGACCCCGTCGAGGGCCCGCCCCCGAGCGAGCTGGTGGCCGAGGACATCACCGTCGGCGACGGGCAGGAGGCGGGCTCGGGCGACACGGTCGACGTGCACTACGTCGGCGTCGCCCACTCGTCGGGCGAGGAGTTCGACTCGTCGTGGAACCGTGGCTCGCCGCTGCGCTTCCCCCTGGGCACGGGCCGCGTGATCGCGGGGTGGGACCAGGGCGTCGCGGGCATGAAGGTCGGCGGCAGACGGCGGCTCGTGATCCCGCCGCACCTGGCCTACGGCGACCGTGGCGCGGGCGGCGTCATCAAGCCGGGTGAGACGTTGATCTTCGTCGTGGACCTGGTCGACGTCTCCTGAAGCTCCTGCTGGTCTCCGACACGCACGTGCCCGTGCGGGCGCGGGAGCTCCCCGCGCCCGTGTGGCGCGCGGTGGAGGCGGCGGACGTCGTGGTGCACGCGGGCGACTGGGTCTCCGCCGACCTGCTCGACCTGTTCACCGACCGTGCCGCCCGGCTCGTGGGCGTGTGGGGCAACAACGACGGCGATGACCTGCGGGCGCGGCTGCCCGAGGTCGCGCGCGTCGCGCTCGACGGGGTGCGCTTCGCCGTCGTCCACGAGACCGGCCAGGCGGCGGGTCGCGAGCGGCGGTGCGCCGCGGCGTATCCGGACGTCGACGTGCTGGTGTTCGGGCACAGCCACATCCCGTGGGACACGACCGGGCCCGGCGGCCTGCGGCTGCTCAACCCCGGCTCGCCCACCGACCGGCGTCGGCAGCCGACCCACACCTGGATGACCGTCGAGATCAGCGACGGCGTCCTGCGGACGACCACGCTGCACCACCTGGAGTGATCACCGCGGGCGCCGTGGCGGGTGGGAGGATGGCGCCCATGGTGTTGGAGATCGCCGATTTCACGATCAAGGCCGGGACCGAGGACGAGTTCGCCGCAGCCGTGAAGGAGGCGCTGCCGCACGTCGCCGCGACGCCCGGCTTCCTGGGCGCACGGCTGACCCGCAGCATCGAGTCCCCCAGCCGCTTCGTCCTGCTCATCGAGTGGGAGTCGGTCGAGGCGCACACCGAAGGCTTCCGCGCGTCGGACCGGTTCCCGAAGTGGCGCGCGCTCATCGGCCCGTACTTCGACGGCGACCCGTACGTCGAGCACGCGGCTGACGTGCTGAGAAGCTCCTGAGGCGAGCGGCTCGGACCGGCGTGCGCCTCACATACGGTCGGCAGGTGGCCCGCCGATCCCTGCTCGCGCTCGCGGTCGCGCTCCTCGCGCTGGTCGGGATCGCGAGCCCGGCGGCCGCGGCCGAGCCGGTGCGCGTCCAGGAGCAGCGGATCGACGGCGCGGGCGTCTCGCTCGACACGTCGCTCTACCTCCCGGCCACCATCCCCGCGCCCGCCGTCCTCGTCGCGCACGGGTTCGGCGGCACCAAGGCCTCCGTCGACGCCGACGCCCGTGATCTGGCCGCCCGCGGCTTCGTCGTGCTGACGTGGTCGGCGCGCGGCTTCGGGACCAGCACCGGGCAGATCGCGCTCGACGCGCCGGACGCGGAGGTCGCCGACGCGAGCAAGCTCGTCGACTGGCTGGCCCAGCGGTCCGAGGTGCGGCAGGACGGGCCCGGGGATCCGCGCGTGGGCGTCACCGGCGGGTCCTACGGCGGGGCGCTGTCGCTGATGCTCGCGGGGTACGACAAGCGGATCGACGCGATCGCACCCGTGATCACGTGGAACGACCTGGCCCAGGCGTTGTTCCCGAACGCCGCAGCGGCGACCGTGCCGCCCGTCGACACGCCTGCCCGCGGCGCGTTCGCCCCGGACGGGGTGTTCAAGCGGGGATGGGCCGGGGTCTTCTTCTCGTCGGGCCAGGCGGGCCGGCCGGTGCCGGGTGTGCCGCTGACCTGCGGGCGGTTCACCGCCGCCGTCTGCGCCGCCTACACCGAGGCCGCGACGACGGGGCGGATCTCCCCCGCCACGTCGGCGCTGCTGGAACGCTCCTCCCCCGCGTCGATCACCAGCCGGATCACGGCGCCGACGCTCCTCGTCCAGGGTGAGCAGGACACGCTGTTCGGCCTCGACCAGGCCGACGCCAACGCGCGCCAGATCGCCGCGCACGGCACGCCCGTGTCGGTCACCTGGTACGCGGGCGGGCACGACGGCGGGGCGCCCGACCAGGCGGTGCGCGACCAGATCGGCACGTGGTTCGACCACTACCTCGCGGGCAGCGGTTCCGTCCCCGCATCGACGTTCTCCTACGCCGTCCAGTCGGGCGTGCGGGCGGGCAGCAGCACCCCGACCGGACGCACGGTCGTCGCGCCCGCCTACCCCGGCCTCGCCGGTGCGCCGACGCCCACGCAGGACCTCCCGCTGACCGGCGACACCCAGACCATCATCACCCCGGCGGGCGGCAGCCCGACGGCGATCACCTCGCTGCCCGGGCTGGGCTCGGCGCTCGGCGCCGTGGCCGGGCGGCTCACCGCGATCTCCGGCGCGCTGCCGGGCCAGTCCGCGCAGTTCCGGACGGCTCCGCTCGCCGCCCCCGTGACGCTCGCGGGCGCGCCCCGGGTCCAGCTGCGGGTGGCCCGGATCCCCGGTCAGCCCGCGCCCGCCGAGGCCGTGCTGTTCGTGGGCACGTCGGAGGTCGCGCCGGACGGCACCCGCACCCTGCTGGGCAGCTCGGTCGCGCCGATCCGGGTGACGGCGCCTGCCGACGGCTCGCCCGCCACCGTCACCGTGACGCTCCCGGGGGTGGTCGCGCCGATCGAGGCGGGTCACTCGCTCGCGGTCGGGATCACGACGACCGACCAGGGCTATGCGGGCGGAACGGACCCGGCGGTGTGGTCGGTCGCGGTGTCCGGCGGGGTGACGGTGCCGATGGTGCCGGGTGAGGCGCAGACCGCCAACACCGTGCCGCTCGTCCCGGCCGTCGGGATCGGCGTGATCCTGCTGGGCGCGCTCGCGGCCGGGCTGATCGCGCGCCTGCGCCGTCGACCGTCGGCGGGTGAGCCCGATCCGAACGCCCCGCCGTTGCGCGTCACAGACATCGCGAAGACGTACAAGGGCGGGTTCAGCGCGGTCAAGGGCGTCTCGTTCACCGTCGAACAGGGCATGGTGCTGGGTCTGCTCGGCCCGAACGGCGCGGGCAAGACCACCGTGCTGCGCATGCTCATGGGCCTGATCCGGCCCACCGCGGGCACGATCACGGCGTTCGGCGAGGAGATCCGGCCCGGCGCGCCGGTGCTGGCCCGCATCGGGGCGTTCGTGGAGGGGCCCGGGTTCCTGCCGCACCTGTCCGGCGCGGAGAACCTGACGTTGTACTGGTCGGCCACCGGGCGCCCGACCGAGGAGTCGCACGTCGCCGAGGCGCTGGAGATCGCGGGGCTCGGCGCGTCGATCGACCGCCGCGTCGGCACCTACAGCCAGGGCATGCGCCAGCGGCTCGCGATCGCGCAGGCCATGCTCGGGCTGCCCGACCTGCTGGTGCTCGACGAGCCGACCAACGGCCTGGACCCGCCGCAGATCCACGCCATGCGCGAGGTGCTGCGCCGCTACGCCGCGGACGGACGCACCGTGCTCGTCTCCAGCCACCTGCTGGCCGAGGTGGAGCAGACCTGCTCGCACGTCGTCGTGATGCACCACGGGAAGGTCGTCGCGGCGGGCACCGTCGAGCAGATCATCGCCGGTGGCGGCGCGGCCACGTTCACCGTCGACGCTCCGGAGCGCGCCGCGTCCGTGCTGGGCGAGCTGAACGGCGTGCACGCCGTGCGGGTGGACGGGGGCTCGGTGTACGCCGAGCTCAACGGCACGCCGCGGGCCGAAGCCGTGCGGGCGTTGGTGACGGCCGGGTTGGACGTGACGGCCGCCGGACCGCGGCGCCGTCTCGAAGACGCCTTCCTCCAGCTCGTAGGGGAGGATCTGGAACCGTGAGCGAGCATGTGACGCTGCGTCAGACGGGATACGTGCCCGGGCG
This sequence comes from uncultured Actinomycetota bacterium, assembly GCA_963799945.1. GTDB lineage: Bacteria > Actinomycetota > Actinomycetes > Mycobacteriales > Pseudonocardiaceae > Pseudonocardia. The sequence goes on along the minus strand of CAWCZG010000008.1, from coordinate 443,890 downwards.
GACGCTGCCGGTGCGCATCGAGCTGGTGCGCCAGCTCCAGCGCCGCCGCACGCAGATCGTGTTCGGCCTGATCGTGCTGCTGCCGGTGATCCTCTGGGTCGCGTTCTCCCTCGCCCCTGCCGGTCCCGCCGTCGAACTCCGTCACGCTGGTCGACCTGGCCAAAGGCAGCGGCGGCAACTTCGCGGTCTTCGCGCTGTTCGCCTCGGCGTCGTTCCTGCTGGTCGTGGTCGTGGCGCTGTTCTTCGGCGACACGGTGGCGGCGGAGGCGTCGTGGTCGAGCCTGCGCTACCTGCTCGCCGCGCCCGTCCCGCGGTCCCGGCTGGTGCGGCAGAAGGCGATCGTGGCGGCGTTCCTGTCGCTCGCCGCGGTGCTGCTGCTGCCGCTGGTCGCCCTGCTGGTGGGGGCGCTCGCGTACGGGACGGGCGACCTGGTCAGCCCCACCGGCGAGTCGCTGACGTTCGTCGCGGGCGCGGGTCGGGTCCTGCTCGGCGCGGTCTACGTGGCCGTCTACCTGAGCTGGACGGCCGCGCTCGCGCTGCTGCTGTCGGTGAGCACGGACGCTCCGCTGGGCGCCGTCGGGGGCGCGGTGCTCGTGTCGATCCTGTCCCAGATCCTCGACCAGATCACGGCGCTGGACACCCTGCGCGACTACCTCCCCACCCACTACGCCACGGCATGGGCCAACCTGCTCGCGACCCAGATCGACTGGGGCAACATCACGCGCGGGATCTTCTCCGCGCTCTGCTACGCGGCGGTGTTCGGGTCACTGGCCCTCTGGCGGTTCGCGACGAAGGACATCACGAGCTGATGGCAGGCGCGAAGGAGACCCGCGACGGGGTCGAGCTGACCAGCCTCGACGGACCGGCGTTCGACGGCGCCGAGGCCACCAAGCGGGACGTGGTGGACTACCTCGACGCGGTCGCCGACCGGATCGTCCCGGCGCTCACCCAGCGGCCACTCTCGGTCGTCCGCGTCCGGCCGGGGCAGCAGCCGTTCATGCAGAAGAACCTGCCCCGCTACGCGCCCGACTGGATCGCACGCACATCGGTGTGGGCGCACGCCTCGCAGCGGGACGTGGCCTACGCGCTCTGCGACGACCGGCGGACGCTGCTGTGGTTCGCCAACCAGCGGGCCGTCGAGTACCACCCGACGCTCCTGCGGGTCGACGAGCACCACGCCACGCAGCTCGTGCTGGACCTCGACCCCCCGCCCGGTGCGGCGTTCGGGGCCGCCGTTGCCGCGGCCCGGCTGGTCAAAGGCGCGCTGGACGAGCTCGGCCTGGCGGCCGCGGTGAAGACGAGCGGGGCGAAGGGCCTGCACGTCATCGTCCCGCTGGCGGGTGAGGTGCCGCTCGACGACGCCGCCGCCGCGACCCGGGCGGTCGCCGCGCGCGCCGCGAAGCTGGACCCGGACGTCGCGACCACGGCGTTCATCAAGGAGGACCGCGGGGGCAAGGTCTTCGTCGACCCGACCAGGGCGGGCGGAGCCACGCTCGTCGCGGTCTACAGCCCCCGCGCCCGTCCCGGGGTGCCGGTGTCGTTCCCCGTGTCCTGGGACGACCTGGACACCATCACGCCCGCCGACTTCACGGTCCACACCGCCCTTGCCGCACTGGACGGCGCCGACCCCTGGCTGGCGCACCTCCCCGCCCCCCAACCCCTGCCCGCGGAGCTGGTCGCCGAGGGGCACACGATCCCGGTGCCGCGGGTGGTGGCGATGCATGAAGGCAAGCGACGGCGCCGGGCCGCGGCCCGCGCCGCCGAGGAGAGCTGAGCGGGCGATCTTCAGGTCGGGCGCAGGCGCTTCGGGAGGCGGGCGACCACGGCGTCGTAGGAGGCGTCGATGAGCTCGCGCAGCTCGTCGTCGTCGAGCGCGGCGCCCAGGGCGATGCTGTTCCAGCCGTAGCGGCCGATGTAGGCCATGACCGTCACCTCGTCGGGGAAGCGCTGCCGCAGCTCGGCGGCCTCGTCGGCGTCGCGGCCGCACTTCAGCCCGACCCCTTCGCCGCCGAGGAAGGCGAAGATCTTGCCGCCGACCTTGGCGACGAGATCTTCCTCCCACGGCGTGTCGGCGACCGCGCCCGGCTTGGCCAGGCAGTACTCCACCACCTCAGCGTGCTTCACGGGCTCTCCACCGCCACCACAGCGCCCCGAAGAGGATCACGGTGAACCAGACGTAGGTGCTGCCGAAGATCTGTTGGCCGACGGTCCAGTCGGTGCCGTCGTGCGGCAGGTCCAGCTCGTGGGGCGCGACGACGAAGACGGCCGCCGACAGCACGGTGATCGCGAGCCAGACCAGGGAGCGGGCCCGCCACGCCGAGGCCGCGGCGACGAGCAGCGCCGGCGCCACCCACACCCAGTGATGCGACCACGACGTGGGCGAGACCAGCAGCGCCACCCCGGCCGTCGCGACCAACGCCAGCGGTGCGGGCGCGCGGCGGATCGCGGGGATCGCGAGCACCAGCAGCCCGGCCGACAGCACCAGCCACAGGACGGTCTTCAGCGTCCCCTCGACGCCCGCGCGGACCAGCACGGCCTGGAACGTCTGGTTGGTGAAGAAGGGCGAGCCACTGACCCCGCCTGCCGGGTTGTCCAGCCAGAACGTCCAGGACGGGCCCGGCGCCACGAGGAACGCCAGGCCGGTGGCCACCGCGCACGAGATGGCGGCGACGGCGGCGGCGCGGTAGTCGCGGCGCAGCAGGAAGTAGAGGACGAACGCGGCCGGGGTCAGCTTGATCGCCGCCGCGATCCCGATCAGCACGCCCCGCCACCGCGGGTGGACGGCCAGCACGTCGACCGTGACCAGCGCCATGAGGATCAGGTTGATCTGGCCGAACTCGAGGGTCTGCATGACGGGCTCGAGCGCGAACGCCGGGATGTGCGGCGCGGGCGGCTGAAGTCGATGGGCTTGCCCGGCTGGACGAGCAGCGACAGCGGCAGCGCGATCGAGGCGACCGACAACGCGCCACCCCACCCGGCCGAGGGCCACAGCCTGCGCGTGACGACGAAGAACGTGATCCCCAGCGCGGCCGTCGAGAGCGCGAGCAGCCCGATCCATGCCGCCGTCCAGGGCACGACGGTCAGCGGCACCAGGACCAGCGCGGCGAAGGGCGGGTAGATGAAGGGCAGCGTGATGTGGTCGGACGTCTCGGGCAGCGTGCCGTACATGTCGCCGCCGGACAGCCAGGCCTGCACGCCGAAGCGGTAGACCTCCAGGTCGATGTGCCGCCCGCCGGTGTGCACCACAACCCCCACCAGCGCGAGCGCCAGCAGCGGCACCGTGAACGGCAGCACCCGGCTCGGGGTGCGCAACCACTCCAGCACCCGTGGCGCGCGCTCCACGACCGTCACGACACAACGGTAACGGCCCCCGCCCCGGACCACGGCCCTGGGGCGCCCACCGGGCGCTGGTCGGGTCAGCGGATGCCTGCGGCGTCCATGCCGCGGAGCTCCTTCTTGAGGTCGGCGATCTCGTCGCGCAGCCGGGCGGCGAGCTCGAACTGGAGATCGCGGGCGGCGCCGAGCATCTGGTCGGACAGCTGCTGGACCAGATCGGCCAGCTCGGCGCGCGGCATGTTCTTGGTGTCGCGCCCGGCGACGACGCCGGAGCTGCGCGGAGGCGCGGCCGGGCTCGCCCGCGGCGCGCTTGCCCCGCGACTGGTTGCGGCCCGATCCGCCGACCGGGACGTCTTCGGCTTCCCGGTAGACCTGGTCCAGGATGTCGGCGATCTTCTTCCGCAGCGGCTGCGGATCGAGGCCGCGCTCCTCGTTGTAGGCGACCTGCTTGGCCCGGCGCCGATCGGTCTCGTCGATGGCGTACTGCATCGAGTCGGTGATCTTGTCGGCGTACATGTGCACCTCGCCGGACACGTTACGAGCGGCGCGGCCGATCGTCTGGATCAGCGAGGTGCCCGAGCGCAGGAAGCCCTCCTTGTCGGCATCGAGGATCGCGACCAGCGAGACCTCGGGCAGGTCGAGCCCCTCGCGCAGGAGGTTGATGCCGACCAGCACGTCGTACTCCCCCAGCCGCAGCTGGCGCAGCAGCTCGACCCGGCGCAGCGTGTCGACCTCGGAGTGCAGGTAGCGGACGCGGATGCCCAGCTCCAGCAGGTAGTCGGTGAGGTCCTCGGCCATCTTCTTCGTGAGCGTGGTGACCAGCACGCGCTCATCGCGCTCGGCGCGCTCGCGGATCTCGTGGACCAGATCGTCGATCTGGCCCTTCGTCGGCTTGACCACGACCTTCGGATCGACCAGGCCGGTGGGGCGGATGACCTGCTCGACGAACTCGCCCCCGGTGCGGGTGAGCTCGTACGGACCGGGGGTGGCCGAGAGGTAGACCGTCTGCCCGATCCGGTCGGCGAACTCCTCCCAGGTCAGCGGCCGGTTGTCGACGGCGGAGGGCAGCCGGAACCCGAAATCGACGAGGTTGCGCTTGCGGGACATGTCGCCCTCGTACATGCCGCCGATCTGCGGGACGGTCTGGTGGGACTCGTCGATGACCAGCAGGAAGTCGTCGGGGAAGTAGTCGATGAGGGTGGCGGGGGCGGAGCCGGGGCCGCGGCCGTCGATGTGGCGCGAGTAGTTCTCGATGCCCGAGCAGAACCCGACCTGGCGGATCATCTCGAGGTCGTACTGGGTGCGCATGCGTCAGCCGCTGGGCCTCCAGCAGCTTGCCCTGGTTCTCCAGCTCCGCCAGCCGCTCGGCCAGCTCGATCTCGATCTCGCGGACCGCGCGCTCCATGCGCTCAGGCCCCGCGACGTAGTGGGTGGCGGGGAAGATCCGCAGCTCCTCGACCTGGCGGACCACCTCGCCGGTGAGCGGGTGCAGGTAGTACAGCGCCTCGATCTCGTCGCCGAAGAACTCGATCCGCAGCGCCAGCTCCTCGTAGGCGGGGATGATCTCCACCGTGTCGCCGCGCACCCGGAACGTGCCACGGTTGAACGCCATGTCGTTGCGGGTGTACTGCACGTCGACGAGCGCCCGCAGCAGCGCATCGCGCTCCACGGTGCCGCCGACCTTCAGCTTCACCGACCGGTCGAGGTAGCTCTGCGGTGTGCCGAGGCCGTAGATGCACGACACCGAGGCCACGACGACGACATCGCGCCGCGAAAGCAGGTTCATCGTGGCCGCGTGGCGCAGCCGCTCGACGTCCTCGTTGATCGACGAGTCCTTCTCGATGTACGTGTCGGTCTGCGCGATGTACGCCTCGGGTTGGTAGTAGTCGTAGTACGAGACGAAGTACTCGACGGCGTTGTTGGGCAGCATCTCGCGCAGCTCGTTGGCCAGCTGCGCGGCCAGGGTCTTGTTGGGCGCCATCACGAGGGTGGGCCGCTGGAGCCGCTCGATCAGCCACGCGGTGGTGGCCGACTTGCCGGTGCCGGTGGCGCCGAGCAGGACGACATCCTGCTCGCCATCGCGGATGCGCCGCTCCAGCTCCTCGATGGCGGCAGGCTGATCGCCCGCGGGCTGGTGGGGGCTCTGACCACCTCGAACCGGCCCGACTTGCGGGGGATCTCCCCGATCGGGCGGAACTCGGAATGGGCTAGCGGTACGTCCTGGTGGGCCGCACTGCCGGGGATCTCTGTCGCGAAGGCCACGGTTCCAGGGTACGAGGGGCCACCGACAGTTTCTGACCGGAGCTGCGAGCATTGCCGCCGTGCACCCGCCGAAGGTCTCCACGTTCGACGTCCCAGCGCCGCGTGAACATCGACAACAAGGGCCTGGTCCGCCCGGTCGACGAGTACCGCGAGACCCCCTTCGGCCTCTACATGAGCCGTCCGATGGTGAACCGCCCCACCGCCGACTGGATGCAGACGTGGCTGCTGCCCGAGTTGGGGATCGCGGTGACGGACTGGTGGTGGAAGCCGGGCCACAGCCGCGACCAGGACTTCTACCTGGACATCTGCGACATCGTCCGGGACGGCGGAGCGCTGGACCCTGACCGACCACTACCTCGACATCGTGCGTGCGGACCGGGCAGGGCGCCGAGGTGATCGACGTCGACGAGTTCGTCGCGGCCGTCGCGCTCGGACTCCTGGATGCGCCGACGGCCGAGGCGGCGATGCACCGCACCCACCGGGCGGTCGACGGGATCGCCGCGCACGGGCACGACCTCGACGCGTGGCTCGCGGGCTTCGGCATCACCCTCGCCTGGCGCGCCCGACCCTGATCAGCTGGTCGGCGTTCCGCCGGACACAGTGCCGGGTGAAGGGTCGTCGGCCGGGGTGTTCCCAGCGGCGGCACCGGCGGCGGCAGAACCGGCTGCGGCGACCGGCTGCGGCGAACCGGCTGCGGCATTGTCGTTGTTGCCGCTGTTCGGCTTGGGTGTCTTTCTCGGTTTGCTCGTGGGCGAATCCGGCGTGCCTTCGCTGTTCGTGGGGGCCACCGTGGTGGTCTCGACGACCGGCGGCGGCTTCGCGACCGTGGTGGGAACGGGAGCGACCGTCTTGCGGCGGGTGGGGACGACGCGCGTGCGCGGACGCACCGGCGCCGGCGCGACGGTCGTGACCGGCGGGGCGACGACAGGTGGCGGCGGCGGGGTCGTCGTGGTCGGCGCGACGGTGGTGGTGGCCGGCGGGATCGTCTCGGCCGCAGCGGCGAGCGCCGGGTGGACGCCCGCGTGCGCGATCGCGGTCACGCCGCCGAGCGCGCCGACCGCCACCACGGCGATCGCCGCGGCCATGCTCGCGCGGTTCAGCGTGGCGGCACGACCGATGACGGCGTCGACCGAAGGCAGCGGGACGCCTGCGGACAGCTCGTCGTCCAAGCGGTGGAACTCGTGGCTCAACCGCCCCTGGGTGCTGGTCACCGCTGGTCCTCCTGGTCGTGTGCGGCCGCGGCGACCCGGTGGCCGTCCCATTCCGGTGACGCCCACCCGTCGAGTGCCTGCGGTTCGGGGACCCGCACATCGGACAGCAGCCCCGCGCTGACGACCTGCTGGGCGCGGGCGAGCCGGGCCGCGGTGGTGCCGACGGACAGACCCTCGACGGCCGCGATCTCCGGCAACGGCGCCCCCGCCATGTGGTGCAAAACGACGCAGCGCCGCTCCGAGGGCGGCAGCCTGCGCAGCGCGGCCAGAACAGCGCCGACGCTCGTGTCGGGGCCCGGGCCGAGCGGCTGCCGGGACTTCAAACGGAACCGGCGCCAGCTGCGCATCGTCGAACGGACGGCCACCCGACGCACCCAGCCGGTGGGGTCGGGCGTGCGGCTGATCGAGGCCCACGAGCGCCAGGCCCGGGAGTAGGCGTCCTGGACCACGGAGTGCGCCTCGGCCGGATCCAGCGTGATCGCGTAGAGCTGGGCGACGAGGCGGCGGTAGTTGGCCTCGAGGTGGGCGCCGAAGTCGATCCGGAGGTCGGCGCGGGTGGGCGGGGTGGCGTGGCGGATGGCCTCGGCGGCCCGCATGTAGGGGACCTGGTCGTTGGACGATGAGGCGACGAACACGGTCTCTTCGACCTCGTCGCGGTCGCCGAACTCGCCGTCGTGCTCGGCATCTCCGTACCCGGCGTCCTCGTACTCGTACTCGGCGCCCTCGTACTCGGCGCCCTCGTACGCGTGGCCGTCGTAGGCCGGGCTGTCCGACACGGACCCGACGCCGTCGTACGCCCGGCCGTTCTGGCTGGCCTCGTCGCCCGCCATCGCGTCATCCTCCGCCTCGTCGCTCGCGTGGCTTTCGGGTGTTCCGCCGTCGATGTCGCTCAGGTCGTCATATCCAGTGGCGCCGCCTGCGCCGCCCGCACTCTCGTCCGCGGGGCCGCCGCCGACGCCGCCCTCGTGCGCAGCGCGCACGTCCGCACCGCTCTCGTGCGCAGCACCGGCGCCCGCGGCACTCTCGTCCACGATGCTCGGGTCGGCGATGCTCACGTCCGAAATGCCGCTGTCGGCGGTGCTCGCGTCCACAGTGGCGCGGCTGCCGAGGAGGTCGTGCCCGGCCACGGGGGCGTCGGCCTCGACGTGGTCATCAAGAGGGGCGCCACCCCCCGCGGCGCCCCTCTCGTCCACAGCGTCGCGGTCGGTGAAGAGGTCGGGCTCGGAGGCGGCGTCGACGGACGCGGCGTGTCCGATGCGGACGTCCGGAGCCGCGCTATCCACCGCAGCGCCATCGCTCGCAGCGGCATCCAGAGCGGCGTCGGAGGGCGTGTCAGCGGGTGCGGCGGACGGCGGCGTGGCAGGCCGGTCGGCTTCGTCGACCAGTGCGCTCACCTCGTCCTCCCTCAGCGGTGTACCCGCGGTCACGTTCAGCGAGCAGATGTCGCCCGGTCGTGGACCGGACCTGCTTGACCATCGCGCGACTTTGCCGGGTTGTTACGCACTGTCGCGGCCGTCGGGTCTACTCCACCTTGTCCAACGACGGCGACCATCCCGACGATGCGGCCCATGTCTCCGCGGGTGTCACGGCCCGCTCGAACCAGGCCGCCTCCGCCCGAGCGTAGCGATCGGGGCCGCCGCTCTCCGCGGCACCACGGCGTACGGCATCCACATAGGACGCACGCCCGGCGGGGTCGCTGCGCAGCCAGTCCCTGAGCAGCAACGCCTGCCGCCAGCGCAGGCGAGCCTGTGACCTGCACGAACACGCGGGCGGGTCGACCGGGGTCCGCCGACGCGTGGCAGCGCGGCGGGGCGTCCCAGGCGACCGACGCCTGGTCCGGTGCACAGGCCGGGAACCCCACTGCGGACAGCCGATCCTGCACCGCCGCGGCATCGTCGGGCGTTGCGACGGCGAGTTGGAGATCGATGACGTCGACCGCGGGCAGGCTGGGCACCGCCGTGGCGCCGATGTGCGTCACCTCACCCCGCTCCCCCGCTGCCGCGGCTACCCGCGCGGCCAAGCGTTCGGCCTGCGCGGGCCACTCCCCGTCAGGCTCGACGGGTTCGGGCTGCGCCGAGGCCGCCCGGCCGGCTCGCAGGTTCTCGGCGAAGGGCAACAACCGTCCGTCCCAGAGCGCGTCGACGGCCGTGGTGAGCGCGTCCGGCGAGCCCGAGTTGTCCAGCCACACGTCGGCCGCCGCCCTCCGCGCCGCGTCATCGGCCTGGGCCGCGATCCGGGACCGGGCGTCGGACTCGGCCATGCCGCGGTGCTCGACCAGCCGCCGCACCCGCTCCTCGACGTCGGCGTGCACGACGATGACCAGCGGGAGGCGCGCTCCCATCCGGCCCTCGACGAGCAGCGGGATGTCCTGCACCACGATGCTGGTGTCGGCCGCGGCCGCGATCAGCTCGTCCGAACGCGCCCTGACGAGCGGGTGCACGATCCCGTTGAGGCGGCTGCGCGCCTCGGGGTCGCCGAACACGATGGCCGCGAGCGCAGGCCGGTCGAGGGCGCCCGCCGGGTCGAGCACGCCGTCGCCGAATGCGGCGACCACGTCAGCGAGGCCCGGGGTGCCCGGAGCGACGACCTCCCTGGCGATGCGGTCGGAGTCGACCAGCACCGCACCCCGCTCGACCAGCCGCGCCGCGACCGACGACTTGCCCGACCCGATCCCCCCGGTGAGCCCCACCCGCAGCACGCCGCCACCGTACCCGCAGAGATCAGGTGACCCCGCCGCCCCGACCCCGGCGCCTGGGTGGAGGTCGGGGTGGGTGCTCGACCCCGGCAGCACCCGCCGGACCCGCCCGCCCGGACCGGGCCCGCGCACGCGGCGGTCGAGTGGGCGGACCTGGCCATCGCCGGCAGCACCGGCAGAGGTCAGGGGGCTCCGGCGGCCCGGACCGGGCCCGGGGCGGGGGTGGTGGTCGGGGTGGGGGGTGCGGCTTTCGCCGGTGGGGCTGCGCCGGCCATCGTGGGCAGCACCCGGCGGGCCAGGTCGACCAGCATCACCGCGGGCGTGCTGCCGCCGGGCAGCGGGCGGGCGGGGAGGGTCAGCGTGACGGTGCCCGTGCCGTAGAGCACCGTCAGCAGCGCCTCGCCGGGCCGCTCGACGAGCACGCCGGGGGCGATCCCGACGGGCAGGTCGTGGTGGGCGCCGTCCTCGGCGGCGGCGTTGAGCTCCCACTGCGCGTGCGCGGCGGCCGGGGTGGCGTACGCGGCCGCGTTGATGTCCAGCAGCGACCGCGTGTTCGCCCGGCCCGCGCCGGGGGTGCCGTTGTAGGCGCAGTCGATGCGCTCGAGCCGCTCGACGGAGGGGGCGGGCACGCCGATCGTGGTGCGCACGACCACGGTGTTCAGCGGCAGGCCGAGCACCGCGACGAGCTCGCCGGGCGGGAGCACGCGCGCACAGTCGTCGGGCACCACGCCGACGTCGTGGACGGCGGGCCCGCCACTGGCCGACGCGGCGGCCGAATCGGCGAAGGTCGGCAGGCCCGGACCGGGCGCGGCAGCACCCGAACACCCCGCCATCAACACGAGCGCAGCACCGACGAGCGGGCGCGCGATCCACGGCCCCCTGCGCACGAAAACACCGTAGTAGCGCAACTCCGTACAGTGGTGTCGGCGCGCCGAACTGCAGGTTTCACCTGAATAACGAACGGGCCGCCCGCCGCGTGCAACGCGACGAGCGGCCCGTTCGGGTCGTGGATCAGGCCCCGCCGGAGAGCTTCTCCCGCAGTGCCGCGAGCTGCTCGTCGCTGGCCAGCGAGCCACCCGTCTCGGCGGGCGCGCCGCCCTCGGACGAGTAGTTCGTGCCGCCACCATCGGCCGCCGCCTCCGCGTCGGCCTCGGCCGACTTCTTCAGCTGCGTGATGTGCTGCTCGTACCGCGCGTGCGCCTCGGCGTACTCCTTCTCCCAGGCCTCACGCTGGGACGTCGAAGCCCTCCTGCCATTCGCCGGAGTCGACGTCGAAGCCCTCGGGGTAGATGTAGTTGCCCTCGGAGTCGTACTCGGCCGCCATCCCGTAGCGGGTGGGGTCGAACTCCGTCTCCACCGTCATGCCCTCGTTGGCCTGCTTGAGCGACAGCGAGATGCGGCGCCGGTCGAGGTCGATGTCGATGACCTTGACCATCGCGTCGTCGCCGACCTGGACGACCTGCTCCGGGATCTCGACGTGGCGCTCGGCCAGCTCCGAGATGTGCACCAGGCCCTCGATGCCCTCCTCGACGCGGACGAACGCGCCGAACGGCACCAGCTTGGTGACCTTGCCCGGCACGATCTGGCCGATCGCGTGGGTGCGGGCGTAGAGCCTCCAGGGGTCCTCCTGCGTCGCCTTGAGCGACAGCGAGACCCGCTCGCGCTCCAGGTCGACGTCGAGGACCTCGACGGTGACCTCCTGGCCGACCTCGACGACCTCGGACGGGTGGTCGATGTGCTTCCAGGACAGCTCGGAGACGTGCACCAGGCCGTCGACCCCACCGAGGTCGACGAACGCACCGAAGTTGACCACCGAGGACACGACGCCCTTGCGCACCTGGCCGCGGGCCAGCTGGTTGAGGAACTCGCTGCGGACCTCGGACTGGGTCTGCTCCAGCCACGCGCGGCGGGACAGGACCACGTTGTTGCGGTTCTTGTCCAGCTCGATGATCTTGGCCTCGATCTTGCGGCCGACGTAGGGCTGCAGGTCGCGCACGCGGCGCATCTCGACCAGCGAGGCCGGGAGGAAGCCACGGAGACCGATGTCGAGGATCAGGCCGCCCTTGACGACCTCGATGACCGTGCCCTCGACGGGCTCGTCCTTCTCCTTGAGCTCCTCGATCGTGCCCCAGGCGCGCTCGTACTGCGCGCGCTTCTTGGACAGGATCAGGCGGCCCTCCTTGTCCTCCTTCTGGAGAACGAGGGCTTCGACGTACTCACCGACCGAGACGACATCAGCGGGATCGACGTCGTGCTTGATGGAGAGTTCCCGAGAGGGGATGACACCCTCGGTCTTGTAGCCGATGTCGAGCAGGACCTCGTCACGGTCGACCTTGACGATGGTGCCCTCAACGATGTCACCATCGTTGAAGTACTTGATCGTGAGATCGATGGCGGCGAGGAAGTCCTCCTCCGTCCCGATGTCGTTGACGGCGACCTGCGGCGTGGTGGTCGGGGCGGCGGTGGTGTCGGTGGACATGTAGTGGGGTGCTCCGGTAGGGATGAATGGGGTTGTGCAGGAGTTGCTGTGTGACGGCTTGACAGTCACCCTGTGATCGTTGATTCCCGGGGCCGACCCGAACCGCTGCGAGCAGCCACATTGACCCCGGAACAACCTCCATGTTACGGGGACCACGATCACCCGGGCAACGCGGGTGCCGGTCGCAGACGTGTCACGATCTGCGGCGTGAGCGACCGGCGACGAGCGCCGAGGAGACGCTGGGCACGGCCGGTGTCGCGCGGAGGCCCGTCGACGCGGCCGAATCGGAGCGCGCGAGCCTGCGGTGGTGGGACGCCGACGCCGACGACTACCTGGCCGAACACGGCGCCGACATCGGTGACGTCGACTTCGTCTGGTGCCCGGAGGGGCTGCGGGAGGCCGACGCCCGCCTGCTCGGCGAAACCGCGGGTCGCCGCGTCCTCGAGGTCGGCGCGGGCTCCGCGCCCTGCTCGCGGTGGCTGGCCCGGCAAGGTGCGCATCCGGTGGCGCTGGACCTCTCCGCGGGAATGCTGCGCCACGCCGCCGCGCTGGGCCGCTCCACGCGGACACCCGTTCCGCTCGTGCAGGCGGGCGCCGAGCACCTGCCGTTCGGCGATGCGACGTTCGACCTGGCGTGCTCGGCGTTCGGCGCCGTGCCGTTCGTGGCCGAGCCGGAGCGCGTGATGCGCGAGGTGGCCAGGGTGCTGCGTGCCGGGCGGGCGGTGGGTGTTCGCGGTGAACCACCCCATGCGCTGGATGTTCTCCGACGACCCGGGCCCGGACGGGCTGGTCGTGCAGCAGTCCTACTTCGACCGGACGCCCTACCTGGAGGTCGACGCGGAGGGCGCCGCCACCTACGTCGAGCACCACCGCACCCTCGGCGACCGGGTGCGCGACATCGTCGGCGCAGGCCTGGAGCTGGTCGACCTCGTGGAGCCGGAGTGGCCGGAGGGCCGCGACACGGTCTGGGGCCAGTGGTCGCGCCTCCGCGGCGAGCTCTTCCCGGGCACGGCGATCTTCTGCTGCCGCAAGCCCTGACGGATCTTGTTGCGTTCCGGGCGGCTATGACTCCGCATACGCAACAAGATCGCTCACGAGAAGGACGCGGCGCAGTTGGCCGATCACCTGGTCGGGGTCGGTGCGGATCACCACGCTCGGGAAGCGCAGGACGATGTCGTCGGCGATCACGAGCTCGTTCTGCCGGAGCTGGTCGTCCCACCAGCGGCGCGGTGAGAGGTGCAGTGCGCCGTCCACCTCGACGACAACCCGGCGGCCATCGGCATCGGGTCCACTCGGCGTCGAGGTAGCGGCGGCGGCCGCCGGGCTCGACCCGGACGGCCTGGCGGACGGGTGCCGGCAGGCCCGCACGGCGGCACAGGCCGACAAAGTCGATCTCACTCATGGACGTGGGAACCCTGCGCGATGTCGTCGACCGCTGCGCACAGGAGCTTCCGGTGCCGCGTCCGTGAGGCCTGCGCGAGTGCGACCCGCAGCTGGTCGGCGGTGACGAGCCGCTGCTGAACACCCGCCGCGAGGATCCCGCACGCCGGACCGCGGATGATCGAACGTGCTCGCCGCGATCACGAGCGCGGGTGCGCAGCGATGCGAGTCGCCGCTCCCAGCACGGGCTCGACGCGCGTCCAGTCGCCGCAGTAGTGCAAGACGCACCGGCCGCACGACGTCGCGCACCCGGGTGCCCGCCGGCAGCAGGACGTGGATGGTCGTGCCGCTCCCACCCGCGCAGGCCGTGGAGCTCCGCGGCCGTGAAGGCGGTGAGCAGCGCGCGGTCGCCGCAGTTCAGCAGCGCGATGGCGCGCCGATCCGCCGGCGTCAGCGGGCCGCCGTGCAGCACGACCGCCCGACCGCAACGCTGCCAGCGCCGCGCAGCGAGTTGGGCGCGAAGGGCGTCCTCTCGACCAGCCGATACGCCGGAGATCGACCGCGCGGACCACCGATTCCGAGCCCGATACGCGAGCGCTGAGCCGCGGCGGTGAACACGCCGTCCACGCTGCCGGGAGAACGGTGAACACGTCGACCGGAAGCATCGACCGGTGGACAACCTGTGGACGGGCGGCCCACGCCGCGGATCTTGTTGCGTTTCCGGGGCTATGACCGCCGCAAACGCAACAAGATCGCCGGGGGTTAGCTGGACACGCCCTCGCCTAGGTACGCCTCTTGGACTCTCGGGTCTGCCAGCAGTTCGCGGCCGGTGCCCGACAGCGTGGTCGCGCCCAGGTCGATCACGTACGCGTAGTCGGACAGGGCCAGCGCCGAGAGGGCGTTCTGCTCCACCAGCAGCACGGTCGTGCCCTCGGCCTTGAGCTCCTTGACGGTGTTGAAGATCAGCTGCGTCATGATCGGCGAGAGGCCCATGGACGGCTCGTCCAGCATGAGCAGCTTCGGCTGCGACATCAGCGCGCGGCCGATCGCGAGCATCTGCTGCTCGCCGCCGGAGAACAGGCCCGCCTTGTTCTTGCGCCGCTCCCCCAGCACCGGGAACAGCGAGTAGATCCGCTCCATGTCCTGGAGAACACCCGCCTCGTCGTCGCGGGTGTAGGCGCCGAGGCGCAGGTTCTCCTCGACGGTCATGCGCGCGAACAGCCTGCGCGCCCTCCGGGCTGTGCGCGACACCGCGGCGCAGGATCGCGTGGGCGGGCAGCTTGTGGATGGGGTCGCCGTTCAGCAGCACCTCGCCCGACACCGGGCGCAGCAGGCCCGAGATCGTGCGCAGCGTCGTGGTCTTGCCCGCCCCGTTGCTGCCGATCAGGCTGACGATCTGGCCCTGCTCGACGGTGAACGACACGCCCCGCACGGCCTGGATCGCCCCGTAGGCGACGGTCAGGTCGCGCACCTCGAGGAAGCTCACGACTGGGTTCCTTCCGCGGCGTGGATCTGCTCTTCGACCTCTTCCGGCGGAGCGCCGAGGTAGGCCTCGATGACCCGCGGGTCGCCGCGCACGGTGTCCGGCGTGCCCTCGACGAGCAACGCCCCCTGCACCAGCACCAGCACCCGGTCGCACAGCGTGAAGATGAACTTGGTGTCGTGCTCGATCACCACGACCGAGATGCCGAGCTCGCGGATCTTGAAGATCAGCTGGCGGGTGCCCTCGGTCTCCTGCGCGTTCATGCCCGCGGTCGGCTCGTCGAGCAGCAGCACCTTGGGATCCGTCGCGAGCGCGCGGGCGATCTCCAGCCGACGCTGGTCGCCGTAGGGCAGGTTGCGGGCCAGCTCGTCGGCGAAGCGGGTGAGCCCGACGACCTCCAGCAGCTCCTCGGTGCGGTTCGCGGCCTCGGCCTCGCTGCGCCGGTAGCCGGGTCCGTGCAGCAGCGACGACAGCGGGTGCTGCTTCATCCGCACGTGCCGTCCGACCAGCACGTTCTCCGCGGCGGTCATGCTGGGGAACAGCCGGATGTTCTGGAACGTGCGCGCCACGCCCTGCTCGGTGACCTTCGCCGGGTCCTGGGGCAGCTGCACCCCCGCCCGCGACACCTGGCCGGAGGTCGGCGCGTACATGCCGGTGAGGCAGTTGAACAGCGTGGTCTTGCCCGCGCCGTTCGGGCCGATCAGCCCGATGATCTCGCCTTCGGCCAGGGAGAACGACACCTCGTTCAGCGCCTTCAGGCCGCCGAACTGCATCGAGACGCCGGACGCCTCCAACACGGACGCGGTCATGCGGACACCCCGGCCTTCATCTCCGGCTCCTCTTCCTCGATCACCGGCGGCGGCTCGGGATCACCCGCCAGCTCGGCCTGCCGGTGCCGGTCGGCGATGAGGCCCTGCGGGCGCAGCCGCATGAGCACGATGAGCCCGATGCCGAACAGCAGCAGCCGGTAGTCGGCGAACTCGCGCAGCTTCTCGGGCAGCACGAACAGGATCGACGCCCCGAGCACCGCGCCGGGGATCGTGCCCATGCCGCCGAGGATGACCGCGGCCAGCAGCGTGACCGACTCGGTGAACCGGAAGCTGTCGTAGGCCACGACCGAGGTCTTGTGCGCGAAGAAGGCCCCGGCGAGGCCGGCCAGCATGGCCCCCGTGAGGAACGCCAGGATCTTGATCGGCCCGGTGCGGATGCCCATCGCCCGTGCGGCGTCCTCGTCCTCCCTGATCGCGATCCAGGCCCGGCCCAGCCGCGAGTTCTTGAGGTTGCGCGAAGACCAGCATGACCGCGGCGACGAGCAGCACGATCATCACGTAGTAGAGGACGCCCGCGGGCAGCTTGATCGCGCCGATCTCGATCGACTCGTTGAACGCCGTGCCGAACAGCGACACCTGCGGGATGTTCGGGATCGCGTTCGCGCCGCCGGTGAGGCCGCCGATGTTGTTCTGCGCGGTGCGGGTGAAGATCTCACCGAAGGCCAGCGTCACGATGGCCAGGTAGTCGCCGCGCACCCGCAGCGTCGGCGAGCCGACGATCGCGCCGAACACGCCCGCCACGAGCGCGCAGATCGACCATGACCAGCGGGAACGGCAGCGTGGATCCCGACCTTCGACGCCGCCGCGCCGGACAGGTTCGCCGCCGTGAACGCGCCGATGCCCATGAACGCGACGTAGCCGAGGTCGAGCAGGCCGGCCAGCCCGACGACGATGTTGAGCCCGATCGCGGTGGCCGCGTAGACGCCGATGTTGGCGGCCACCGTCATCCAGTACTCGGTGCCCGCGCTGGTCAGCGGCAACACGAGCGCGACGAGGAGCAGCACGACCACGCTGAACCCGCGGTGGCGCTCGGAGACCGCGGCGATCCAGGTCAGCAGCCCGGAGGCGTTCAGGCGCCGCGAAGGCGCCGCCCAGCGCGGCCAGCACGGAGAGGAAGGCGGCACCCGCGTACGGGTTGACCACGCCGCCCTGCCCACCACTGGTGAGCACCCCGGCCACGAGGAACAGCACGAGCACGAAGACGACGAGCAGCAGCAGCCACTCGACGAGGCGCGGCAGCTTCCAGGTGAGCACCGGGCGCTCTCCGAGCCCGCCCGCGGTGCCGCCGACGATGGCCAGCACACCACCGATGAGGGCGACGATCGCGCCGAAGGCGGCCCCGTCCGCAACGGTGATGGCGCCGAGGCCACCGCCCTTGACGATGATGTAGAGACCGTTGACCACCGAGACGGCGGTCACGCCCCAGCCGAGGCCGCGCACGATCCGGCCGGTGGGCGGCACCTTCGCCACGGTCACGACGATGATCGCGAGGCCGAGCAGGAGCAGGTGGAAGCGGAAGCCGGTGACCCCGAGCGGGTCGACGAAGAAGTTGAGCGTGGCCTTGTCGGGGTAGGGGCCGTCGTTGAGCACGAACGTCGCCCACGGCAGGTAGGTGCCGATGATCGTCAGCACACCGGCCGCGATGCGCAGCGCGGTGGCGACCGGCGCCAGCCGGGCGATCATGCCCGCACCCGGTCGGTCTCGCCGAAGAAGCCCTGCGGCCGGAACACGAGCACCCCGATCAGCACGACGAAGATCCAGACGTAGTCGTAGGCCGTCCCGCCGGGCAGGTACTGGCCCGCGAGCGACTTGACCAGGCCGATCACCAGGCCGCCGACGACGGCCCCGCGGATGTTGCCGATGCCGCCGAGGACCGCGGCGGTGAAGGCGAAGATCCCGTTCTGGAACCCGATGTCGATGTTGATGTTGTTCAGGTAGTTGCCGTACAGCACGCCGCCGACGCCTGCCAGCGCCCCGCCGAGCACGAAGGTCAGCACGATGACGCGGTCGGGGTCGATGCCCATCAGGCGGGCGACGTCGGGGTCGTTGGACGTGGCGCGCATCGCGCGGCCCATCCGGGAGCGCTCGACGAAGATGTTGAGCAGGTAGGCCAGCACCAGCGACACGACGATCAGCAGCATCCCGGCGTAGCGGAAGGGCACGCCGTTGCCGATGGGGATGATCCAGGTGCCGTCGATGAAGACGTTGGGGAACGGCAGCGCCGCGGTGGCGTTCGGGTAGAAGACGCGCACCGCCTCCTGCAGCGCCACCGACACGCCGAGCGCCGTGATCAGCGGGGCCAGCCGGGGAGCGCCGCGCAGCGGCCGGTACGCCAACCGCTCCATGGCTATCGCGATCAGCACCGACACGCCCGCCCCTGCCACCAGCAGGATGGGCAACGTGAGGTACCACTGCGACTGCCATGCCGTCGGCAGCACATAGGTGAAAGTGGCCAGCGCACCGTAGGCGCCGACCATGAAGATCTCGCCATGGGCGAAGTTGATCAGCTGGATGATGCCGTAGACCATCGTGTAGCCCAGCGCGATCAGCCCGATCAACGAGCCGAGCACGAGGCCGTTGACGATTGCGACAGGAACGTGGACAGCAACCGGATTCCTCTCCACGAAAGGTGGGGGCGGGGCCGGATCCCGGCCCTGCCCCCACCGTCGCGATCTAGGTGGCGAGCGTCAGCTCGCCTGGAACGCCCCGGTCTCGACCGGCGCGAAGTCGGTGCCCTTGACCTGGTAGACGGTCAGCACCTTGTTGGTGGTGTCGCCGTACTGGTCGAAGGCCACCTTGCCGCTCGCGCCGTCGAACGACGTCGCCTGCACGTTGGTGATCAGCGTCGCACGCGACGAGTCGCCCCAGGTGCCGCTGTCGCCCACGGTCTTGGCCAGGCCGCTGATGATGACGTTGGCCGCGTCGTAGGTCAGCACGCCGTAGGCACCGAACTCCTCGGTGAAGCCCGCGGCCTTGTAGTCGTCGGTGAACTGCTTGGCGCTGGGCAGGCTCTCCGCCGGTGCGCCGACGCTGGTGGCGAGGTCGCCTTCACGACCGCCGAGCGCGACGAACTGCTTGTCGACGATGCCGTCCCCACCCATCAGCGGGATGTCCAGACCGGCGTCCTTGAGCTGCTTGGACATCGGGCCCGCTGCCGGGTACTCACCGCCGTAGTAGACGGCGTCCGGGTTGAGCGGCCCGGATCTTGCCGATCACGCCGGAGAAGTCGGTGTCCTTCTCGCCGACCTTCTCCCGCGCGACGACCTTCGCGCCGAGCTTGGTGATCTCGGCCGGCGGCCTGGTCGGCCAGGCCCGCGCCGTAGGTCTTGCCGTCGTCGATGACGGCGATGTTCTTCTTGCCCGCCTTCTGCACCAGGTACTGGGCGCCGAAGGGGCCCTGCACGAGGTCGGTGGTGGCGACGCGGAAGTAGGTGGGGAACGGCCGCTTCGGCGCTGTCGCGGCCGCGTCACCCAACGTCAGCGTGGGGTTGGTGTTGGCGGGCGAGACCTGCACGATGCTCTTGCCCGCGAGGATCGGCGCCACGGTCTGGGCCACCGACGAGTTCAGGGTGCCGACGACGCCCACCACGGTGGGGTCGGACGCCAGCTTGGTGGCCGCCTGGCCGCCGATCTGCGCGGTGGCCTGGTCGTCCTCCGGCTGGAAGGCCAGCTTGTAGCCCTTGACCGTGCACTTCTGGTTGGCCTGGTCGACGGCCAGCTTGGTCGAGTTGCGCATGCCGAGACCCAGCGCAGAAAGGCTGCCCGACAACGGTGCGACCATGCCGATGACGAGCGTGCCCTTGCTGGTGTCGCAGCTGCTGCCGCCGCCCGTTCCGCCTGCTTCGTTCCTGTTGGTACCGCAGGCCGTGAGCCCGAGGGCCCCGACGAGGATCGCGGCGGTGGCGATCGTCCGCCTCCGAGTCATGCTCAAATCCTTCCCTACCGCGCCGGGGGTGCCCGACCACGCCCGAACTGTCTCGACTGTCGAGAGCGATCGGGACGTTAGGCCACCCCCTAGCACGGTGGCAGCATCGGCCCCCGGTCTTTACCGGACCGCAACCCGGCCGTGGCCGAGGTTGATCCACATTTTCCGGGGGGCGATGCCACGCGCAGGTCAGGAACGGGGTGCGGCCAGCCCGTCGACGACGGCCTCGGCGACGGCCTTCATCGTCGTCCTGCGGTCCATCGCGGTGCGCTGGATCCAGCGGAAGGCGTCGGGCTCCGACATCGACTGGCGGGTCATCAGCAGGCCCTTGGCCCGGTCGACGACCTTGCGCGTCTCGAGCCGGTCGGTCAGCGTGGCGACCTCGTCCTCCAGCGCGCGGCGCTCGGCGAAACGGGACACCGCGAGCTCGATCGCGGGCACCAGCTCGTGCCGGGCGAACGGCTTGACCAGGTAGGCCATCGCGCCCGCGTCGCGCGCCTGCTCGATGAGCTCGCGCTGGCTGAAGGCGGTGAGCATCACGACGGGGGCGATGCGCTCGTCGACGATCGAGGTGGCCGCGGCGATGCCGTCGAGCTTCGGCATCTTGACGTCCATGATCACCAGATCCGGGGAGAGCGAGCGCGCGAGCTCGATCGCCTGCTCGCCGTCCGCCGCCTCACCCGCGACGACGTAGCCCTCTTCGGTCAGCATCTCGGAGAGGTCGAGACGGATCAACGCCTCGTCCTCCACGACCAGCACCCGCAGGCCGACGCCTGGCTCGGCGCTCGCCTGAACGGGCTTGCTGTCCTCGGACACCTGCTGGGTCACCGGGTTACTCCTCTGCACCTGCGGTGGCTTTCGGTAAGGATTCAGAATAGCCGGGGCCCGGCCGCGCCGGAGTGTGATCTGCGGCCGCTATGCTTTCCGCGACACAACGCCCCTGTAGCCCAACGGCAGAGGCAGCGCTCTCAAACAGCGTCCAGTGTGGGTTCGAATCCCACCGGGGGCACGTCGCGTCGACAAGATCGACAACAGCTCGACGTACGCGTTGATCAAGCCCCGTCCGCGGCGCGCAGCACCCGCAGCACGTTGCCGCCTGCGAGCTTCGCGCACTCCCCCTCGCTCCACCCCCGGTCGAGCAGAGCGGCGAAAAGCGCCGGGTAGGTGGAGACGTCCTCGAGCCCGACCGGCAGCTCAGGGGTGCCGTCGAAGTCGCCGCCGATGCCGATGTGGTCGATGCCCGCCACCTCGCGTGCGTGCTCGACGTGCGCGACGACGTCGGCGATCGTCGCGGACGGGCACGGCGGCCCCCCGCGGGCGTCGAGGAAGGCCGGGCGCGCCTCCAGGTCGCGCGGGTCGAGCCCGGCCGCCGCCATCTCGGCCCGGACCGCGCGGTCCCACTCCAGCGCGGCCGACGAGACGAACTGGGGCACGAACGTGACCATGCAGACGCCGCCGTTGCCCGCCAGCGCGGCCAGCACGTCGTCGGGGACGTTGCGGGGGTGGTCGGTCACCGCCCGGCACGAGGAGTGGGTGAACACCACCGGCGCCGCGACGGTGGCGAGCGCGTCGCGCATGGTCGTGGCGGCGACGTGCGAGAGGTCGACGAGCATGCCGATCCGGTTCATCTCGCGCACCACCTCCCGGCCGAACGGGGCGAGCCCGCCGTGCTCCGGCTCGTCGGTGGCCGAGTCGGCCCACTCGGTGTTCCGGTTGTGCGTGAGCGTCATGTACCGGACGCCGACCGCTCCGCAGGTGGCGCAGGGCGTCGAGGGAGCCCGCGATGCCGTGCCCGCCTTCGGCGCCCATCAGCGACGCGATGCGGCCTGCCGCGAACGCCGCCTCGGCCTCGTCGGCGGTCTCGGCGAGGCGCAGGGCGTCGGGATACCGCTCGACGAACGCGCGCACCCGGTCGACCTGCTCCAACACCGTGCTGACCGCGGCCGGTCCGGTGAACGAGCACGGCACGTACACCGACCAGAACTGGGCGCCGACCCGGCCCGCGCGGAGGCGAGGCAGGTCGGTGTGCAGCCCGGGCACGCCCGCGGCCAGGTCGGCGTCGCGATCCAGCTCGCGCAGGGCCCACGGGAGGTCGTTGTGCCCGTCGACGAGCGGCGAGGCCGCCAGGAGGTCGAGCGCACGATCACGGGAGGTCGCCATGCCGCCCAGTCTCGACCCTGCGGGGCGGCGCCGAGGGCCGGAAAAGGCGAGCGGCGGAGCCGCCGACCCGGCGATCATGGGTCGATGGCCCCCCTGCACCGACGGCGTCGTCACCCTGCGGGAGTACCGCTCCGACGACGTGGACGAGATGGTCGTGATGTGCCGGGATCCCGAGGCGGTCCGGTACACGACGGTGCCGGACCCCTACGAGCGCGCGGACGCCGAGCGCTGGATCACCGAAGCCGGACAGGACCAGGGGACGCAGCGGAGCTGGGCGATCGAGGCTGCCGACGACACGGGCGCGGCCCGGTTCGCGGGCAACATCGACATCCGCACGGGCCCACCCCGGACATCGGCTATCTGCTCGCGCCCTGGGCCCGGGGTCGCGGGCTGATGACCCGGGCCGTCCGGCTGGCGACGCGCTGGGCGTTCGATGAGGCCGGGCTGCCGGTCGTGCACTGGAACGCGCACGTCGGCAACTTCGCCTCCTGGCGGGTCGCGCACGCGTGCGGCTTCACCTTCCACGGGGAGCTCCCGATGGCGTTCCTGCACCGCGGCGAGCTCCGCGACATCTGGCTCGCCTCGCTGCGCCCGACCGACGACGGCAGGCCGCGCACGACCTGGTGGCCCGTCCCGGTGCTGGAGGGCCCGCGGGTGCGCCTGCGGCCCGTCACGCGAGGCCGACGCCCCGCGGATCGCCGAGGCCTGCAGCGACCCGCGTACGCGGCACTGGCTGCCCGACGCTGCCCCACCCCTACACCGAGGACGACGCACGGGCGTTCGCCCGCCGAGGGCCGCTGCAGGCCTCGCTGGGGCAGCGGGTGGCGTGGGCCGTCGCCGAGCCGCGGCGACGACCGGCTCCTCGCCCACATCAGCGTCTTCCGCCTCGACGAGCCGCTGACCCGGCCGGTGGGGAGATCGGCTACTGGGCCCATCCCGACGCCCGCGGGCGCGGCGTCGTCGGCGCCGCGGTCGAGCTGGTGGTGGCCCACGCGTTCACGCCCGTGGCCGAGGGCGGCCTGGGCCGCCACCGCCTGCAGATCGGGACGGCGTGGGGCAACGCGGCCAGCAGGCACGTCGCCGAGCGCGCGGGCTTCACGATGGTCGGCCACTTCCACTCCGACGGCATCGTCGGGCGAGGGCGAGCTCGACGACGGCGCCTGGTACGAGCTGCTGCGCCGCTGAACGTGCGCGGAGGTGGGGCGGGCACCACCTCCGCGCACGGTCGATCAGGCGCCGCCCGGCGTTCAGCGTGACGGTCGTCGGGCTTGAAGCCCGCGCCGACCACGTCGACGCCCTCGCCCTTGAGCTGGTCGATGGCCTTGGTGACGTAGTCGTTCGTGTAGGCCTTCGCGTCGGGGTCCTTGGTGAGCACGGTCTGCCCGTCGGCGTTGACGGCGGTGCGCGCCACCTTCACCGTCTGCGCCCACGCGGCGGGGTCGATCGTGCCCGACGCCCGCCGGCGGGCGAGGGCCAGATCAGCTTGTTGACCTCGTTGACCTGCCACAGCTGGTGGCTCGCGCCCAGCTTCGACCCGGCCTTGACGACGATGTCGCGGCACGACGTCGAGGTGGTCACGGCAGTAGATCCAGCCCTTGAGCGAAGCGGCGATGAACTTGACGGTCTGGTCCTGGTAGGCCGGCGTCGGACAGCTTGTCGGTGTTGGCCCAGATCGCGTCCTGCAGCATCGCCGTGCCGTCGTCGTTCCAGTTGATGAGGTTGAAGTCCGAGGGCTGGTACAGCTGCCCGGTCGCCGGGTTCTTCGCCTCCAGCACCTGCGCGTACTCGTTGTAGGACATGGCCTGCGCGGCGTCGATGTCGCGGCTGAGCAGGCGCCTGCATGTCGAACTGCTGCTGCACCAGCGTGACGTCGCTGAGCGGGCTTGAGCCCGGCCGTGGTCATGCCCGCGAACAGCTCGAACTCGTTGCCGAAGCCCCAGTTGCCGATCTTCTTGCCCTTGAAGTCGGCGGGCTTGGTGATGTTCTTGTTCTTGAACGACACCTGCCGGGTGCCCGAGCGCTGGTAGACCTGCGCCACGTCGGTGATCGCCCGCGCCCTGCTCACGGCTGGCGAGCGCCTTGGGCACCCAGGCGATCGCGTAGTCGGCCTGGCCCTGGGCGAGGACGGTCTGCGGGACGATGTCCACCCCGCCCTCCTTGAGCGTGACGTCGAGCCCCGCGTCCTTGTAGTACCCCTGGTCGATCGGCCGCGTAGTAGCCCGCGAACTGGCCCTGGGCGACCCACTGCAGCTGCAGGGTCACCTTGGTCGGGCGCCCGGGCGCGGTGCTGGCGCCGGAGCCGCTGCCCGCCTGGGGCGTCGTCGAACAGGCCGTGACGGCCAGCGCGACGGCCGCAACCGCCGCGAGCAAGGGGCGTCTGGACATCGGAGATCTCCTCTTAGGTTCTTGCGGGACGTCCGCGGGTGGCCAGCCGCTCGACGAGCGTCCCGGCGAGGTGGAACAGCAGCCCCAAGACGATCGAGGCCACGACGAAGGCCCACGCACGCGCGTAGGCGGTGTTGGCGGCCGCGGAGGTGATGCGGCTGCCCAGCCCGTTCTGCAGGCCCGCCGAAGTACTCCGCGACGATCGAGGCGATCACCGCGGCGGGCGCCGCGAGCCGCAGGCCGGTCATCACGAACGGCACGGCGCCGGGCAGCCGCACGAACCGGGCCCGCTGCCACGGCGTGGCGGCGAGCGAGGTCATCAGCTCGCTGTGCACCGGCGCGCACCGCCCGCAGCCCGCGGCCGCCGAGATGAACACCGGCACGATCACGACGACCGTCACCACCAGCCTGCGCGGGATCTCGGTGGTCGAGCCGAACATCGTGGTGAAGACGGGCGCGAGCGCGACGATCGGCACCGCGCTCGCCGCGAGCACCACCGGCGTCGTCAGCTCGGCGACCAGCCGCGACGACGCCGCGAGCACGGCCAGCACCACCCCGATGAGGAACCCGGCGACCAGCCCGACCAGCGCGTTGCCGCCGGTCACGCGCGGCCGTGGAGAGGATCACCGGGAGCTGGGCCCCGACCTGCTCGGCGATCGCGCTGGGCGCGGGCAGCAGGAACGCGGGCACGCGAGGCGGCGACGACGAGCAGCTGCCACGCCACGAGGACGAGGATCGCCGAGCACGACCGGCGCGAGCACCCTCCGCCGCGGCGCGGGCCGTCACGGGTGTCCGCCCTTGCGCAGCGCCTCGCGCACGGCGGTGACCGCCGCGAAGAACGACGCCGTCTCGCGGACGTCCTCCACGTCGTCGGGCTCGAGCTCGGTCGCGCCGCGCCCCGGCCGCCGCCCGTCGACGATCTCGGTGATCCGGCCCGGGCGCGGCGTCATCACCACGACCCGGTCCGACAGCACGACGGCCTCCGGGATGGAGTGGGTGACGAACAGGACCGCCGCGCCGGTCTCGCCCGCGATCCGCAGCAGCTCGGCCTGCATCCGCTCGCGGGTCATCTCGTCGAGCGCGCCGAACGGCTCGTCCATCAGGAGCAGCTTGGGCCGGGCCGCCAGCGCCCTGGCGATCGCCACCCGCTGCTGCATGCCGCCGGACAGCTGCGCGGGCCGCGACCCGGCGAAATCGGCCAGACCGACCAGCTCCAGCAGCTCGGCCGCCCGCGCGCGGCGCTGCGCCTTGTCGACGCCGTGCACCTGCAGCGGCAGCTCGACGTTCTCCGCGACCGTCCGCCACTCCAGCAGGCCCGCCTGCTGGAACGCGATCCCGTAGTCCTGGTCGCAGCCGCGCCTGGCCGCGCGGGCTTCCCGCCGACCCGCACCACCCCCGCGCGTCGGCTCCTCCAGATCGGCGACGACCCGCAGCAGCGTCGACTTCCCGCAGCCGGACGGGCCGATCAGCGACACGAACTCGCCCTCGTCCAGCGTCAGCTCGATGCCCGACAGTGCGACGACGTCGCCGAACCGCTTGTCCAGCCCGTCCAGCTCGACCGCTGGGGCACCGGTCGACGGCCCGCTCATCCGAGCGCTCCCCGGTACCGGCGCAGCGCGAGGTCCAGCAGCCCGACCGCGCCCGCCGCGACGAGCCCGAGCACGGCCGCGCCGAGGATCGCCGCGTACATCTGCGACGGGTCACCCGTGGCCGTCTGGGCGTACTCGATGATCAACCTTCCGATCCCGCCGCGGGTGCCGGTGGAGATCTCCGCGACGATCGCGCCGACCACCGCGGCCGCGGCGGCCAGCCGGACCGCCGGGATGAGCGAGGGCACCGCCGCAGGGCAGCCGCAGCCGCAGCAGCGTGGCCACCAGCCCGCGGCGAGGGAGTGGAACAGCTCGACATCGGCCTGCGGGGGCGAGCCGAGCCCGCGCAGCGCACCGACCGCGATGGGGAAGAACGCCAGGTAGGAGGAGATCACCATGACGCTCGCCCACGGCTGCCAGGCCCACCCGAGGATGGCGATCTTGCCGCCCCAGCCCGCGACGAGCGGCGCGATGGCGATCAGCGGCACGGTCTGCGACGCGACGATGTAGGGCAGCACCGCGCGCTCGGCCAGCCGGAACCGCAGCATCACCAGCGCCAGCACCATCCCGAGCACGCCGCCCAGCACCAGGCCGCCCAGCGCGAGGCCGAGGGTGAACAGCACGCCGCTGAGGACGGCCGCGCCGACCGTGCGGGTGTCCGTCGCGCCCGCCACCTCGGGGCTGCCCAGCCGGGCCAGCACCGTCCAGACGTGGGGCATGGCCGCGTCGTCGGTGCGGGGCAGGATCCGCACGCCGCCGACGACCACCCCGTCGTCGGGCACCACGAGCTTCACCAGCTCCCACAGCACCACGAGCAGGACGAACGCGGCCACGGTCGTGACGACCGACCGGGTCCGTCCCGCCATGTCATGCCCTCCCCCGCCCCGCGATGTGGCGATCCTGCGAGCCGGGCATGACCGTAGCGTTACCTCCGGGTTGCCAACTAGGATCATCGCGGCATACGCCGCCAGATCGTTCTCGGGAGGTGACGAGGACGGCGAAAAGCGGGCGAAGCGCCCGCGGCACCCACACTTCGGCGCGGCCGGACCGCAGCGCGGCGACCGTGGCGTCGGCCACCTGGTCGGGTGTCGAGGAGAGCGGCGCGGGCGACATGCCCGTGGTCATCCGGCCGACGACGAAGCCGGGCCGCACGAGCAGCAGCCGCACGCCGGTGCCGTGCAGCGCGTCGGCGAGCCCAGACGCGAAGCCGTCGAGCCCGGCCTTGGCCGACCCGTAGACGTAGTTGGCCCGCCGCACCCGCGCCCCCGCGACCGAGGAGAACACGACGAGGGTGCCGCGGCCCTGGGCCCGCAGGATCTGGGCGAGGTGGGTCAGCACCGTCACGTGGGCGACGTAGTCGGTGTGCACGATCGCGCGGCCGCGTGCTCGGCGTCCCGCTCGGCGCGCGCCTGGTCGCCGAGGATCCCGAACGCGAGGACGACCACGTCGAGCGGACCGTGCTCGCGCACGATCCCGTCGAGCACGCCGCGCTGGGCGGCGAGGTCGTCGGCGTCGAACTCGACGGTCTCGACGGCCGCGGCGCCGCTGTCCTTCAGACGCGGCGACCTCGGCGGCCAGGTCGGCGCTGCGGCGGGCCGCGAGCACGACCGTCGCGCCCGGTGCCAGCCTGCGGGCCACAGCGAGACCGATCTCGCTACGGCCGCCGAGTATGACGACTGTCTCTCCCACGGGGCGCAAGACTGTCACATGACGGCAACATGGCCGATCCTACCGTCGGTACCGTGCCCGAGATGCGGTTCGAGGTGCGCTGGCCCGACGGGTCGCGCCGGGAGTACTACTCGCCGTCGCTCGTGGTCGAGGACTACCTCGAGCCCGGCCGCAGCTATCCCTCACCGACTTCCTGGGGCGCAGCCGCGAGGCGCTGCGGCAGGCGAGCGAGACGCTTGCGGGCCGCCTTCGGCATGCCGTGCTCGATGGCCGAGGCGTCGCTGGCGAGCATCGAGCGCGCGGCGTCCGCGTTCGCCGAGGGCGAGGTCGTCGTCCAGCGCTTCCGACGGTGAGCCGATACCGGTAGCCGGGGCCGCCATACTGGGCCGATGCTCGCCGCCGTTCTCGGATCGCCGGTCGCCCACTCCCTGTCCCCCGTGTTGCACAACGCGGCGTACAAGGCGCTGGGGCTCGACGGGCTGGTCCTACGGCATGCACGAGGTCGGCGAGGCCGGATCTGCCCGCGTTCGTCGAAGGGCTCGGGCCCGAGTGGGCGGGGCTCTCGCTGACGATGCCGCTCAAGCGCGTCACGCTGGAGGTGGCCGACGAGGTCGACCCGCTGGCCGCCGCGGTCGGGGCCGCGAACACGCTGGTGCTGACGACCGGCCGCCGCACCGCGCACAACACCGACGTGATCGGGATCTGCGGGGCCCTCGGCGCCGTGACGGGCCGGGCGGTCGTCCTCGGCGCGGGCGGCACGGCCCAGGCGGCGCTGGCGGCGCTGTCCGAGCTCGGGATCAACGACATCGAGGTGCTCGTGCGCGACCTCGCGCGCACCGGGGAGCTGCGCACCACGGCCGAGCGCCTCGGCGTGCGCCCGCGGATCAACGACGCGCTCACCGACATCGCGGGCGCCTCGGCCCTCCTCGCCGACGCCGACGTCGTGATCTCGACGCTCCCGCACGGCGGGGCCGACGTGTTCACCCCGCCCGGCGAAGGCTCCGTCGTCCTCGACGTGGAGTACGCGCCGTGGCCCACGGGGTTCGCGGCGGCGGCGATGGCTCGCGGGCGCGCGCGTCGAGAGCGGGCTGGAGATGCTGCTGCACCAGGGTGTCGCCCAGGTGGAGCTGATGACCGGCAAGCCGGGTCCGGTCACCGAGATGCGGGCCGCCCTCGACGCGGCCGTGGCGGCACGCGGCTGATCGGGCTAGCGCGGAGCGCCGTCTGATCGCATACGGTGATCACATGACGCTTCCCACGGACGACGATCCGAAGCTGCTCGTCGTCGTCGCGACGATCACCGCGAAACCGGGCAAGGAGCAGGAGGTCAAGGAGCTGCTCAGCTCGATCGTCGAGCCGACGCGGGGCGAGGACGGCTGCGTCGCCTACGCGCTGCACCAGGGCGCGGCGGATCCGGCGCACGTTCATCTTCACCGAGTTCTGGACCAGCCAGGAAGCGCTCGACACCCACCTCGCGGGCCCGACGATCACCGAGGGGCTCGCCGTGCTCGGCCCGCTGGTGGCGGGCCCGCCGGTGATCGTCCCGCTCAACCGCATCGCGTAGCCGTCCTGACCCCTGGCGGTTGTCGGTCGAGCGCGACCTGAGCGGGGTCCGCAGAGGAACGAACCCCGCTCGTGTGACCCTCGAGCGTCGATTGGCGATGCCATCGGCGCGGTCGGATTCGGTCAGCCGCAGACCGCGCCGCCCGACGCCGAGCCCACGAGCTTGGCGTACTTGCCCAGGACCCCGGTGCGCAGCTCGGGCTGCTTCGGGCTCCAGCCCTCGCGGCGGCGCGCCAGCTCGGCGTCGTCGACGTCCAGGGTCAGGGTGTGGTTGGCGACGTCCAGGACGATGCGGTCGCCGTCGCGGACGAACGCGATCGGCCCGCCGTCCACCGCCTCCGGCGCGACGTGCCCGACGCACAGGCCCGTCGTCGCGCCGGAGAAGCGGCCGTCGGTGAGCAGCAGGACGTCCTTCCCGAGCCCGGCGCCCTTGATCGCGGCGGTGACGGCGAGCATCTCGCGCATCCCCGGCCCGCCCTTCGGGCCCTCGTAGCGGATCACCACGACGTCACCGGGCTGCAGGTCGGGCACGGCGGCCATCGCGCCCGCCTCGCCGTCGAAGACGCGGGCCGTGCCCTCGAACGTCGCCTCGTCGAACCCCGCGCTCTTGACGACGGCGCCGTCGGGGGCGAGCGAGCCGCGCAGGATCGTGATCCCGCCGGTGGGGTGGATCGGCTTGGAGAGCGAGCGCAGGACCTCCCCGTCCAGGTCGGGCGGGTCGATCGCGGCGAGGTTCTCGGCCACCGTCGAGCCGGTCGCGGTGAGCACGTCGCCGTGCAGCAGTCCCGCCTCCAGCAGCGCCTTCATCACCACCGGGACGCCGCCGACCTGGTCGATCGAGCTCATCACGTACTTGCCGAACGGCTTGACGTCGGCCAGGTGCGGCACGCGCTCGCCGACCCTGGTGAAGTCGTCGAGCTCCAGCGGCACGCTCGGCCTCGTGCGCGATCGCCAGCAGGTGCAGCACGGCGTTGGTCGACCCGCCGAACGCCATGACGACCGCGATCGCGTTCTCGAAGGCCTCACGGGTGAGCACCTGCCGGGCGGTGATGCCCTTCTCGATCATGCCGATGACGGCCTCGCCGGAAGCCCGGGCGATCCCGTCGCGGCGCCGGTCGACGGCGGGCGGCGCGGCCGAGCCCGGGTAGCGCGAGGCCGAGCGCCTCCGCGGCGGCGGCCATGGTGTTGGCGGTGTACATCCCGCCGCAGGCGCCCTCGCCCGGGCAGATCGCCCGCTCGATCGCGTCGACCTCCTCGCGGCTGATCAGCCCCCGCGCGCAGGCGCCGACCGCCTCGAAGGCGTCGGCGATGTTCACCTCGCGGTCGCCGATGTGCCCCGGCAGGATCGAGCCCGCGTAGACGAACACGGCGGCGAGGTCCAGGCGGGCGGCGGCCATGAGCATCCCGGGCAGGCTCTTGTCGCAGCCCGCGAGCAGGACGGTGCCGTCGAGGCGCTCCGCCTGCACGACCGTCTCGACGGAGTCGGCGATGATCTCGCGGCTGACCAACGAGTAGTGCATGCCGACGTGGCCCATCGAGATCCCGTCGGAGACCGAGATCGTGCCGAACTCCATCGGGAACCCGCCCGCCCGGTGGACGCCCTCCTTCGCCGCGATGCCGAGGCGCTGCAGCGAGAGGTTGCACGGGGTGATCTCGTTCCAGCTCGACGCGATGCCGATCTGGGGCTTGGCGAAGTCCTCGTCGCGCATGCCGACCGCGCGCAACATGCCGCGGGCGGCCGCACGCTCCAGCCCGTCGGTGACGTCGCGGCTGCGGGGCTTGAGATCAGTCATGGACACACCCTTCCGCATCCGGAGCCGGACACGCCACGCATCCGTTCCGTAACCGGACCGCTTCGCCACGTGGCCGTCACCTCGCGTCCCGCGGGCTCGTTGGCGCGCTGGTAGTTCAGGGGTGAAGGGAACGGAATGACGCGCACGACACGGCGGCTGCGACGGACGGCGGCGATCGCCGGGATCGGACTGGTCGCAGCCGCGGTGGTGACCGGAACGGCCCTCGCGGCCGACGACCGGTGGCCACGGCGACGGGGATGGCGACGGGCACGGGGACGGCGGCCATTCGCACCACCAGGTGGACGGCACGCCGTGCAGCGACACGGCACGGGCCTGCGTGGACCTGGCGCGACAACCAGGCCTGGTTGATCCACGAGGGGCACGTCACCCGCGGCCCGGTGGGGATCAGCCACGGCGGCCAGGGCAAGGAGACGCCCACCGGCACCTTCCACGTCCAGTGGAAGGACAAAGACCACAAGAGCGCGGAGTTCAACAACGCGGCGATGCCGTACTCGGTGTTCTTCGCCGACGGCGGCATCGCCTTCCACCAGGGCAACCCGAAGAACCCGTCGGCGGGCTGCGTGCACCTGGCGCAGGCCGACGCCGAGGCGTGGTTCAACGACCTGGAAGTCGGCGACGAGGTCCAGGTGCACTGACACAGCGCATACGACAGCAGGGTGACACCCCGGTCCGGGGTGTCACCCTGCTGTCGTTGTGAGCGAGGCGCCCGTCAGGCGCGGTCGCGACCCGCGCCCGCGAAATCGCGGTCGCGGCGGACGTTGGCCCGGCGGCCCTTCAGGGTGGTGCTCCCCCGCAGGCTGCGCAGCACGTCGTCGGCCGCGTGCTCGGGGACCTCCACCAGCGCGTGGCGCTCGTGGATCTGGATCGCCCCGATGTCGCGCCCGGACAGGTTCGACTCGTTGGCCAGCGCGCCCACGATGTCCTGCGGGCGCACGCCACCGGCCCGGCCCGCGTTGACGAACAGGCGGGTCATGCCGGACTTCGGCGGGCGCTGACCGGCGCCGCGACCCTTGCCGGGCCGCTCGGAGCGGTCAGAGCGGTCGAACCGGTCGTTGCGACCGCCGCCGCCACGGCCCGCGCTGACGACGGGGATGTCCTCGCCGTCGTCGGGCGTGCCCGCCACCGACTGCAGCCGCACGACCGCGGCGGTGGCCACGTCGAGCAGGTCGTGCTCGGCGGCGAGACCCGCGAGCATGGCCCGCACGTCCTCGGCGTCGCCGGGCTCGGCTCCGTCGACCCCGAGCAGGGTCTCCTCGAGCGCGATACGGGTGCGGTCGAGCCGCGCGGCGCGCAGATCGGCCGCGGTCGGGCACGGCGGCGATGGTGATCGGCTGCCCGGTGAGGCGCTCCACGTTGCGCAGCGCGTACATCTTCGACGGCGGCACCAGCGTGATCGCGACGCCTTCGCGCCCCGCCCGGCCCACGCGGCCGATGCGGTGCACGTAGTCCTCGGACGACTGCGGCACGTCGTGGTTGACGACGTGGGTGAGCAGGTCGATGTCCAGACCGCGGGCGGCGACGTCGGTGGCGACGAGCAGCTCGGTGCGGCCGCTGCGCAGCCGGTCGACGACGCGGGTGCGGTGCTCCTGGTCCATCCCGCCGTGCAGGGCCTCGGCGCGCAGCCCGCGGGCGGTGAGCGTCTCGGTGACGGCGTCGACGTCGAGCCGGGTGCGGCAGAACACGATCGCGGCGCGGGGGCGCTCGGCCTCCAGCACGCGTCCGAGCGCGGCGGTGGTGTGCGAGCGCGGGACGAGGTAGGCGGTCTGGCGCACCTTGCGGCGCCTCGCCCTCCGGCACCTCCTCACGGCGCGATCCGGACGGTGACCGGCTCACGCAGGTACTTCTGCGCGAGCGCCTCGATGCGGCGCGGGATCGTGGCGGAGAACAGCACCGCCTGACGGGTGTCCGGCGTGGCGTCGAGCAGGGTCTCGATGTCCTCCACGAAGCCCATGTCGAGCATCTCGTCGGCCTCGTCGAGGACGATCGTCTCCAGCTCGGACAGGCGCAGGGCGCCGCGGTTCATCAGGTCGATGGCGCGCCCCGGCGTGGCGACGACGATGTCGACGCCCGGATTGCAGGGCCTTCCACTGCGGACCGGCGGGCGCGCCGCCGTAGACGGTGACGACGCGCGCGCCGAGGTGGGCGCCGTAGCGGCTGACCGCCTCGGACACCTGGAGGGCGAGCTCCCGGGTGGGGGCGAGGATCATTCCGAACGGCGCGTCGCCGCGGCCGCGCTGCGGGCGGATCTCGGCGAGGCGCTCCAGCATGGGCAGCGCGAACGCCGCCGTCTTGCCGGTGCCGGTGGCGGCCTGGCCGATCAGGTCGCGGCCGTCGACCAGCGGCGCGATGGCCTCGGCCTGGACGGGGCTGGGGTGGGTGTAGCCGAGCTCCTCGACGACTGCGAGGAGCTCGGAGCGGAGCGGGAGGTCGGCAAAGGTGGGCAGGTCGAACTCAGTGGAAGTCACGTCGTACTTTCGTCGCAGTGGCGGCGGCACGGTTGCGTGCCCCGCTGAGCCCGCTAGGCCCACTGCACGACTTCTGCCTGGCCAAACGCGGTCTCCAGTGGCACTCAACGCACCACCCTGCGTCTATAGTCCCAGGTGACCGCCACCACTGTCACGTCGGCCCCCTCGATCACCGCGGGATGTGCGCTCCCACCTCGCTCAGCAGGTGCCCGATCTTGCGGAGATCACCCAGCGGGCTCGCCCGCCGCACGCCGATCCCGTTGCGGCTGTCGACGCCGTAGCGGGGCGCCGTCGCCGCGATGAGGACGAGGACTGCCAAGATCACCAGAGCCACCATCTGAACCACTCCCACTGCCTTCGATGAAGCACCGTTTCCGATGGCTCCATCGTCGGCGTAAGGGCGGCCCCGGCGCGTCAGGCGATCACGCCGTTCCGGACAGGAAGGGCCTTACTTCGCCATAAGGGCGGCCGCGTGGTCGGGCACCTCGTGGAACAGCTCCCTGGGCGGCCGGACGTAGCCGGTGGTCTTCGGCCGCTTCGGCAGGCGCAGCTCAGGCCGTTCCACGGGCTTCCAGGGCACGCTGGACAGCAGGTGGGCGATCATGTTGAGGCGCGCTTTGCGCTTGTCCTCCGACTCCACGACCATCCACGGGATGTCGGGGTTGTCGGTGGCGGCGAACATGTCGTCCTTGGCGCGGGAGTAGTCCTCCCATCGGGTGAGCGACTCCAGGTCCATCGGCGAGAGCTTCCACCGCTTCAGCGGATCGCCCAGGCGGTCCTTGAACCGGCGCTCCTGCTCGCCGTCGCTCACCGAGAACCAGTACTTGCGCAGCAGGATCCCGTCTTCGACGAGCAGGCGCTCGAAGATCGGGCACTGGCGCAGGAACCGCTGGTACTCCGCGAGGGTGGCGAAACCCATCACCCGCTCGACGCCCGCGCGGTTGTACCAGCTGCGGTCGAACAGCACGATCTCCCCGGCGGCGGGCAGGTGCTCGACGTAGCGCTGGAAGTACCACTGGGTGCGCTGCCGCTCGGTGGGCGCGGGCAGCGCCACGATGCGGCAGACGCGGGGGTTGAGGTACTCGGCCACGCGCTGGATCGTGCCGCCCTTGCCCGCGGCGTCCCGGCCCTCGAACACCACGACGAGGCGCGTGCCCGAGGTCTTGACCCACTCCTGCATCTCGACCAGCTCCACCTGCAGGCGGAGCAGTTCGGCCTCGTACAGGCCCTTGGGTACCCGGTCGGCTTTCGTCGGGGCTGCGCCGTTCTTGTTGCCCATGCTGGCTCCGCTACCTCACTTCTTGTCGCCGCCCGCCAGACCGGCCCGCCGCAGGGCGTCGGCCATGGCGCTGTTCGCCATACCCGAGCCACCGGACCCGCCGGTCCGCTCGCCGCGGCCCCGCGCGTCCCGACCCCGGTCCTGCTTGCCCCGATCCCGGTCGTCCCGGCCCCGGTCCCCGCGCGGCCGCTCGCCGGGCTTGTGGTCGCCCCGCTTCTGGTCGGGCTTCGCGCCACGTGACGGGTCGGTGCCGGGCCCGCCGCGCCGCGGAGTGCGCTCAGGCTTGCCGGTGGCCGGCTCGTCGTCAAGGCGCAGGGTCAGCGAGATCCGTTTGCGCGCCTCGTCGACCTCCAGCACCTTCACCCGCACGACGTCGCCGGACTTGACGACCTCGCGCGGGTCGGCGACGAACTGCTTCGCCATCGCCGAGACGTGCACGAGCCCGTCCTGGTGCACGCCCACGTCGACGAACGCGCCGAACGCGGCCACGTTGGTGACCTGGCCCTCCAGCAGCATGCCCGGCCGCAGGTCGGAGATCTTGTGGACGCCCTCGGCGAACGTGGCGGTGCGGAACGCCGGGCGCGGGTCGCGGCCGGGCTTCTCCAGCTCGGTCGAGGATGTCGGTGACCGTGGGCAGCCCGAAGCGCTCGTCGACGAACTCCTTGGGCGACAACGCCTTCAGCTTGGGCGCGTTGCCGATCAGCGTGGCGATGTCGGTCTTGGCCGCTGGTCGAGGATCCGGCGCACGACCGGGTAGGCCTCCGGGTGCACGCCGGAGACGTCGAGCGGGTCGTCGCCGCCGCGGATGCGCAGGAACCCCGCGCACTGCTCGAACGCCTTCGGGCCCAGGCGCGGCACGTCGCCGAGCGCGGTGCGGGTGCGGAACGGGCCGTTGGCGTCGCGGTGGGCGACGATCTGGGCGGCGAGCGACTCGGTGATGCCCGAGACCCGGCGCAGCAGCGGCGCGGACGCGGTGTTGACGTCGACGCCGACCGCGTTCACGCAGTCCTCGACCACCGCGTCGAGCGAGCGGGACAGCGCCGACTCCGGCAGGTCGTGCTGGTACTGCCCGACCCCGATCGACTTGGGGTCGATCTTGACGAGCTCGGCGAGCGGGTCCTGCAGGCGCCGGGCGATCGAGACCGCGCCGCGCAGCGACACGTCCATGCCGGGCAGCTCGGCCGAGGCGTAGGCCGACGCCGAGTAGACCGACGCCCCGGCCTCGCTGACCACGACCGGCACGAGCTTGAGCGCCGGGTTGCGGGTGGCCAGCTCGCGGGCGAGCTTCTCGGTCTCGCGCGAGGCGGTGCCGTTGCCGATCGCGACGAGCTCGACGTCGTGCGCGCGCGGCCAGCTTCGTCAGCGTGGCGAGCGAGGCGTCCCACGCGCGGCGGGGCTCGTGCGGGTAGATCGTGTCGGTGGCGACGACCTTGCCGGTGGCGTCGACCACGGCGACCTTCACGCCCGTGCGCAGGCCCGGGTCGAGGCCCATCGTGGCGCGGCTGCCCGCCGGGCGCGGCCAGGAGCAGGTCGCGCAGGTTGCTCGCGAAGACGCCGATGGCGCCCTCCTCGGCGACGGTGCGCAGCCGCACCCGGATGTCGATCGCGAGGTGCAACAGGATGCGGGTGCGCCACGCCCAGCGGACGCAGTCGGCGAGCCACCGGTCGCCGGGGCGGCCCTCGTCGCGGATGCCCGCCGCCGCGGCGATGGCCCGCTCCCAGTCGGTGACGACGCCGGGCTCGGCGCTGCGTCGCGTCCGGCTCGAGGGCGACGTCGAGGACCTCCTCCTTCTCGCCGCGGAACGCCGCGAGGATGCGGTGGGAGGGGAGCTTGGTGAAGGGCTCGGAGAAGTCGAAGTAGTCGGCTGTACTTCGCGCCTTCGGCCTCCTTGCCCGCCCGGACGGTCGTGACGAGCCTGCCCCGGCGTCCACATGCGCTCGCGCAGCCCGCCGATGAGGTCGGCGTCCTCGGCGAAGCGCTCGACGAGGATCGCCCGCGCGCCTTCCAGCGCGGCGGCGACGTCGGCGACCTGCTCGGTGACGTAGCCCGCGGCGGTCTCCTGCGGGTCGAGCGTCGGGTCGCCCAGCAGCGCGTCGGCCAGCGGCTCCAGGCCGTTCTCCCGCGCGACCTGCGCCTTGGTCCGGCGCTTCGGCTTGAACGGCAGGTAGATGTCCTCGAGGCGGGCCTTCGACTCGGCGGCCCGGATGCGCTCTTCCAGCGCCGGGTCGAGCTTGCCCTGGCGGCGGATCTCCTCCAGCACCGCGGCGCGGCGGTCCTCCAGCTCCCGCAGGTAGCCCAGCCGCTCCTCGAGGGTGCGCAGCTGGGTGTCGTCGAGGGTGCCGGTGGCCTCCTTGCGGTACCGGGCGATGAAGGGCACCGTGGCGCCCCCGTCCAGCAGCTCGACGGCCGCGGCGACCTGGTTGGGGCGGACGCCGAGCTCGTCGGCGATGCGCTGGCGGATCGTGTGGGCCCCGACGGTGGATCCCGAGGGCGACCCGGGGGTTGATGCGGCAGGCGGTGCGGAAGGCGCTGAGGTCGTACCGGTCACGGGGATATCGTCCCTGCTGGGTTCACGGCCGGTACCGCCGGGCGGAACATCGAGGGGAAGCCGCTGGTGGGCGCCGACCGCCCCCGGCCCGTCAGCGGGGCGGCACCGCCGCGGTCGCCGCGATCTCCGCCAGCGCGCCCGGGAGGGCAAGGCCCGGCGCTCATCGCGCGAGTGAACCAGTTCAGAGCAGACTGAGGTGATGCGACGCGCGATCCTGATCCTCCCGGTGCTCGGCGCGGCCCTGGTCGGCGCGGCCCGGCTCGGCAGGCGCTCGGGCGTGACCGACGCGGAGGTGCGCGCCGCCCTCCCCGGCGACGACGTGGTGCCCGACGCCCGCGTCGTCATCGACCGCGCCACCACGCTGCACGCTCCGCCCGAGCGCGTGTGGCCGTGGATCGTGCAGCTGGGCAAGCGGCGGGCGGGCTGGTACTTCCCGGCGTGGATCGAGGCGGTGATCCCCCGGGACCGCCGCGGCCTGCGGCACATCGAGCCCCGCTGGCAGGGCCTGGCCGTCGGCGACGTCATCCCCGACTGGGGCGGCCCCGGGGCGACGTTCGAGATCGTGACGCTCGACCCGCCGCGCGCGCTCGTGCACCGCTCCACGCGCGGGCGGCCCGACCGCGACCCGATCCGGATCAGCTGGGCGCTCGTGCTCTCCCCCGTCGCGGCGGGCACGCGCCTGCACCTCCGCCTGCGGATCAGCGCGCTGGGCCGCCGGGCCCCCAAGCTCGTGACGACGTTCGCCGGGCTGGTCGACGAGGCGACGGTCGCGCCGCTCTTCGCGGGGCTGGCCGAACGCCTCCGCTGATCACGCCGCGCGCTGCAGGAGGGCCACGCATTCCATGTGGTGGGTCATCGGGAAGGCGTCGAAGGCGCGCAGGGCGCCGAGGCGGTAGCCGCGGTCGGCGAACAGGGCCAGGTCGCGGGCCAGCGAGGCCGGGTCGCAGGCGACGTACACGATCCGCGGCGGGCCCGTGCGCGGCCAGCGCGTCGACCATGTCCCGGCCCAGCCCCTTGCGCGGCGGGTCGGCCACGACGACGTCCGGGTTCGGCGGGCAGCCCGTCGAGCACCTTCTCCACCCGGCCCGACCCGCCAGCCGACCTGCGGCAGGTCGGCCAGGGCCGCGCGGCCGTCGTCGACCGCGGCCTGGGCCGACTCGACGACCGTCACGCGAGCCGTCGCGCCCCACCTGCCCGGCCGAGCACGGCGGCGAACAGCCCGACGCCGCCGTAGAGGTCCCACGCCGTGCCGCCGCGGGGCGCGGCCGCCCACTCCCCCACGACCTGCGCCAGCACGTCCGGCAGCGCCGGGTGCACCTGCCAGAACACCCCCGGCGACAGCCGCCACTCGCGTCCGGCCGCCCGCTGCACGACCGGTCCGTCGTCGCCGGTGTGCACCGCGCCGAGCGCGTCGACCGACACCTCCACCTCACCCGGCGCGAACCGGCCGGTCAGCACCGGCGCGAGCGTGCCGGGCGGGGCCAGCGGGCAGTCGGCGATCGGCAGCACGTCGTGGCTGCGGTGCGCCCGCAGACCCGCCCGGCCCTCCTCGTCGACGGCGAGCCGCACCCGGCTGCGCCAGCCCAGCGGGCCGCCGGGCAGCTCCTCCACCTCGACCGTCGCGCTCGATGCCCGCGAGCCGGTGCAGCTGCTCGGCGAGCACCTGCGGCCTTCCACCGCCGTTGCGCGGCCGGCTCGACGTGCTGCAGGTCGCACCCGCCGCAGCCGCCCGCCCGCGCCCACGCGCAGGGCGCGGGCACCCGCTCGGGCGAGGCGCTCCAGCACGGCGACGGCGTCGGCCCGGCAGAACGATCCGCCGGTGTCCTCGTCGACGACGGCGCGCACCCGCTCGCCGGGCAGCGCGTGCCGGACGAACACGACCCGGCCCTCGTGCCGCGCGACGCAGTGGCCGCCGTGGGCGACGGCGCCGACCTCCAGCTCCAGGACCCGGTCGGTCCAGTCCAGCACGGGACTCGCGAGATCGGCTCACGGCTTCGCCACCGGCGTCCTGTTCTCGCGTCGGCGGCCTCGTACCCGCGCCTGATGGAGCCCGGCGGGATCTCCGGACGGCGTGCGATGGCCCGCTCCGAGGACGCCAGCTGCCACGGCACGCTCGTCACCATCACCCCGGGCTGGAACAGCAGCCTGCCCTTGAGCCGCAGCGCGCTCTGGTTGTGCAGCAGCTGCTCCCACCAGTGGCCGACCACGTACTCGGGGATGAACACCGAGACGACGTCGCGCGGGCTCTTGGTCCGCACCCGCTTGACGTACTCGAGCACCGGCCGGGTGATCTCCCGGTAGGGCGACTCGATGACCTTCAGCGGCACCGGGATAGCGCGCTTCTCCCACTCCCGCATCAGCCGCTTCGTGTCGGCGTCGTCGACGTTGACCGTGAGCGCCTCCAGCACGTCCGGACGCGTGGCGCGGGCGTAGGCCAACGCGCGCAGCGCGGGCTTGTGCAGCGTCGAGACGAGCACGATCGCGTGGTTGCGCGACGGCAGCACCGCGTCGACCTCGCCGATCACCAGCTCGGCCGCCACCCGGTCGTAGTGCCGCTGGATGGCCTTCATCAGCACGAAGAACGCCGCCATCGCCGCGATCGCGATCCAGGCGCCGAGCAGGAACTTCGTGACGAGCACCGTGAGCAGCACGACCCCGGTCATGATCGCGCCGAAACCGTTGATGAGCTGGGCCCGGCGCATCTTCCGACGCGCGGCCGTGGCTCGGTCTCGGTGCGCAGCAGCCGGTTCCAGTGCCGCACCATGCCCGTCTGCGAGAGCGTGAACGAGACGAACACGCCCACCGTGTAGAGCGGGATCAGCCGGGTGACCTCGGCCTGGAAGCCGACGACGAGCACCACCGCGAACGCGGCGAGCACCAGGATGCCGTTGGAGAAGGCCAGCCGGTCGCCGCGGGTGTGCAGCTGACGGGGCAGGTAGCGGTCCTGCGCGAGGATCGAGCCGAGCACGGGGAAGCCGTTGAACGCCGTGTTGGCGGCCAGCGCCAGGATCAGGGCGGTCATCACGATGACGAAGAAGAAGCCCGGCCGGAAGGCGGAGAACACGGCGTCGGCGAGCTGGGCCACCATCGTCTGCTGGACGTAGCCCGCGGGGGCGTTCGGCGAACTGCGTCGCCGGGTCCTCGGCGATCTTGACCCCGGCCAGCCGGGCCAGCGCGATCAGACCCATGAACATCGTGACCGACAGCAGCCCGAGCAGCAGCAGCGTGGTGGCCGCGTTGCGCGACTTGGGCTTGCGGAACGCGGGCACGCCGTTGCTGATCGCCTCGACGCCGGTGAGCGCCGCGGCGCCCTGGGTGAACGAGCGCAGGATCAGCAACACGAGCGCGAAGCCGGTGAACGCGTCGCCCTCGCCCGAGCAGCGTGCAGGTTCGCGCTGGCCGCCAGGACGGGCTGGCCGAGCAGCAGGATCCGCACCAGCCCCCAGATGATCATCGCGCCGATGCCGATCATGAACGCGTAGACCGGAACGGCGAAGGCGGCGCCCGACTCGCGGATGCCCCGCAGGTTGACCGCCGTCAGCAGCGACGATCGCGACGACGGCGAACGGCACCTTGTGCTCGGCGACGAACGGGACGAGCGCCCCGATGTTGGCCGCCGCCGAAGAGATCGACACCGCGACGGTCAGCGTGTAGTCGACCAGCAGCGCGCTGGCCACCGTCAGGCCCGCGTTGCGCCCGAGGTTGGTGGTGGCGACCTCGTAGTCGCCGCCCCCTGACGGGTAGGCGTGCACGTTCTGCCGGTAGCTGGTGACGACCGTGAGCAGCACGACGACGACCGCGAGGCCGATCCACGGCGAGAGCGCGTACGCCGTGACCCCCGCCACCGACAGCGTCAGGAAGATCTCCTCGGGCGCGTAGGCGACCGAGGACATCGCGTCGGAGGCGAACACCGGCAGGGCGATGCGCTTGGGCAGCAGGTTGTGCGCGAGGCGGTCGCTGCGTTGGGGACGCCCGACGACGATGCGCTTCAGCGGCGACGCGGAACGAGGACACGGCGGAAGCGTATGCGGTGCGGGGCTCGGCGCGCCTCAGCGGCGCCGCACCGGGCTGCCTGCGATAGCGTTCCGCCGTGTACGTCGTCATCATGGGCTGTGGGCGGGTCGGGTCCTCGCTCGCCGCGAGCCTCGATCGGCTCGGCCACGAGGTGGCCGTGATCGACAAGGACCAGCAGGCGTTCCGCAGGCTCTCCGCCGAGTTCTCCGGGCGCCAGGTCGTCGGGCCAGGGCTTCCACCGCGAGGTGCTGGTCGAGGCCGGTGTCGAGCGGGCGCAGGCGTTCGCGGCCGTCTCCAGCGGCGACAACTCGAACATCATCGCCGCGCGGGTGGCCCGGGAGACGTTCGGCATCGCCCGCGTCGTCGCCCGCATCTACGACGCCAAGCGCGCCGCGGTCTACGAGCGCCTCGGCATCCCGACGGTGGCCACCGTGCCCGTGGAGCACCGACCGGCTGATGCGCATGCTGCTGCCCGACGGCGTGGCCTCGGCGTGGCGCGAGCCCACCGGCACCGTGGCGATCCTGCCGCTGCCGGTGCAACGAGGACTGGGTGGGCCGCCCGGTCGCGCGAGCTCGAGACCGCCACCGGGGCGCGCGTGGCGTTCATCGTCCGGTTCGGCACCGGGGTGCTGCCGCGGCCCGAGACGTACGTGCAGGCCGAGGACACGATCTACGTCGCGGCGGTGTCGGGCACGGTCAGCGACGTCACGTCCGCCGCGGCCGCGCCGCCACCACAGGAGGGCTGAGCAGCGCATGCGGGTCGCGATCGCGGGAGCGGGGGCCGTCGGCCGCTCCATCGCCCTGGAGCTGGTGGACAACCACCACCAGGTGATGCTCATCGAGCGTGAGCTGTCGCACATCGACCCCGAGTCGGTCGAGGCGGCGGAGTGGGTGCACGCGGACGCCTGCGAGCTGGCCTCGCTGGAGGAGGCCGGGCTGGAGACCTGCGACGTCGTCATCGCGGCCACCGGCGACGACAAGGTCAACCTGGTCGTGTCGCTGCTGGCCAAGACCGAGTTCGCGGTGCGCCGGGTGGTCGCGCGGGTCAACGACCCCCGCAACGAGTGGCTGTTCGGGCAGAACTGGGGCGTCGACGTCGCGGTGTCCACGCCGCGCCTGCTCGCCGCGCTCGTCGAGGAGGCCGTGGCGGTCGGCGACCTCGTGCGGCTGATGACGTTCCGGCAGGGCCAGGCCAACCTCGTGGAGGTCACGCTGCCCGAGGACACGCCGCTGGCCGGGCAGCCGGTGCGGCGTGCTCAAGCTGCCTGCCGACTCGGCGCTGGTGGTGATCCTGCGCGGCGGCCGGGTGATCGTGCCGCAGGCCGACGACGCGCTGGAGCCCGGCGACGAGCTGCTGTTCGTGGCGACGTCGGCCGTCGAGGAGGACATCCACGCGGCGCTGGGCTTCTGACGCCTGCCGCTACGGGTCGGTGCGGATCAGCCCCAGGTGGTGGCCGCAATCCAGGAGGGCGCGGGTGCTGCGGTGCCGCACTCCGAGCGCCTGCTCCGCGTCGGCGAGCGCGGCCGTCAGCAGCGCGCTGGCCGATCCGACGTCACCCGCGGCGGCGCGGGCCTGCACCAGCCCCATGCGTGAGGTGAAGGTGTCGGGGTGCGTGGGGCCGAGCACCCGGGTGCGCTGGGCGGTGACGAGCGTCGACAGGTTCACCGCGTCGTCGACCTTGCCCGCGAGCCGCATGGCGACGGCGTAGGCGTCGCGCGCGGTGAGCGTGCGCGGATCCTCGTCGCCCCAGGCGCGGACCCGGTCGGAGAGGTTCGACTCCAGCAGCGAGAGGCCGTCGCGGCGGCGCCCGGCGAGCAGCTGGGTGACCGCGAGGTTCCCCGCCACCGTCAGCGTCGCGTCGTGGTGGGCGCCGAACACCTCGCGGCAGCCGCGCAGGGTCTGCGCGAACACCACGGCCGCGTCCTTGTGCCTGCCGTTCGAGCAGAGCGCAACTGCGTCCGCGTGGTCCGCGGCGAGGTCCTCGACGTCGAGGGTCGTCCCATTCGTGCCTAGTGACCGTCCTGCCATGCCACGCACCTTCACCTGGGGAGGAGCCATGATCGCAGATCAATCTCTGAGATCAAGCCCCTCTAGACCATACAGGTGGCGGTCAGTCGCCCAGATTCGGCGAAGGGTGCGGAGAGCGACGGGCGCGGGCCACAGCCCAGATCGTGCCGAGCAGCGCTACGCCGACGAGGGGATAGCCCATCGCGAGCCGGGCGATGCCGAGCCAGGTGGTGGCGTCGGCGTTGTAGAGCAGGCCCTGCACGATCAGGCGGGCGGCGAACACGAGCGTCCAGAGCAGGCTGGCCCACGTGTAGGCGCGCAGGAGCCGGGGATCGCTGCGCCACGACTGCCCGTCGCCGTTGATGCCGTGCCAGATGACGCCCGCGAGCGGCCAGCGCACCAGCACGGACACCAGGAACGCCAGCGTCGAGCACGGCGCTGTAGATCAGGCCGGGCAGGTAGAAGCTGCGGGCCTCGCCGGTGCGGTAGGCGATGAACGCGGCGATGCCGACGCCGAACAGGCCGGAGATCGCGGGCTGCAGCGGCTGGCGCCGGACGAGCCGCACCGACGGCGATCAGCACGCCGGCGGCCAGCGCGGCGATGAGCGCGGGCTGCAGCGAGGTGACGATGTTGACCACGACGAAGACGGCCACCGGGATCGTCGACGCGACGATCCCGGGCACGCCGCCCATCTGGTCGAGGAGCGTGGGCGACGTGCGCCGCTCGGTGGGCGGGGACTCCTCGGGCGGACCGGCCGTCACGGGTCTCCTACGTGGTGTG
The DNA here is from genome assembly GCA_963799945.1 of uncultured Actinomycetota bacterium. Taxonomy (GTDB): domain Bacteria; phylum Actinomycetota; class Actinomycetes; order Mycobacteriales; family Pseudonocardiaceae; genus Pseudonocardia. The sequence continues at coordinate 400,014 of CAWCZG010000008.1, read as the reverse complement.
GGCCTGACAGATCTCGTAGAACGGGTTGTAGATCACCTTGCGTCCGTCGCGGACCGCGATCCGCCCCCGCACCCGAAGGGTACGGCCGGGCTCGATGCCCGGGATGCGGCGGCGGCCCATCCAGACGAGGGTGACGCCCTCGGTGCCGTCGAACAGCTCGGCCTCGAGCGTCGCGTCGGCGTCCTGGGGGCAGAACTCGACGCTGCGTAGCCTACCGAACACGGTGACGTCCTGACCGCAGGCACAGTCCGATGCCCGATGCGCACCGGTCTTCTCCGCGTGCTCGGAGAGGTCGTCGGCGTCGAGCGCATCGACGTCGCTGGTCAGCTTGCGCAGCATGCGCTTGAAGGCTCCACGCTCTGTGCCGCCCATCGAAGTCATCTCCCTGTCGGTTCTCCGACCGTCCGTTCGAGGCGCAGCCGTGCTCCACTGTAACCCGGACGAAACCATTCAACCTGCCTCCATCCCGGGGGTCCTCGAACCGCCGGAAGGGCCCGTGACCTGCGCCATCGTGCTGCCGGGGACAGGTTCGGACGACCGGTTCGTCCGTTCTGTCTTCGCTGCGCCGCTCGCCGCGGTCGGGAATCGACCTGATCGTGCCACCGCTGCGGCGCGGCGCGGATGTCGTCGCGGATTACCGGGCGGCGCTCGACCGCGCGGCGCTCGTTCCGGAGCCGCTGTTGGTCGGCGGGATCTCGCTCGGCGCCCATGTGGCGGCGCGGTGGGCGGCCCGCGCTCCCGCGGGGCGCCTCGCCGGGCTGCTGCTCGCCCTTCCGGCATGGACCGGGCCCCCCGAAGGGGCTCCCGCGGCCCTGGCGGCCCGCCTGACCGCGGCGCAGGTGCGGTCGGGCGGAGTGGCCGCGGCGCTGGCGTCGGCGGCCGCGGCGGCGCCTCCGTGGCTCGCCGCCGAGCTCGGACGGGCGTGGCCCCGCCACGGCGACGGGCTCGCTCCCGCACTGGAGGCGGCGGCCGCCGAGCCCGGCCCGACGGTAGACGAGCTGGCCGGGCTGGACGTGCCCGTCGGCGTGGCTGCGCTCGTGGACGACCCGGTGCACCCTTCGTCGGTCGCCGAGCAGTGGCAGCGGCTGCTGCCCCGTTCGACGCTCGTCACGGCCCGGCTGGCCGCCTTCGGGCGTGACCCCGAGGCGGTCGGCCGGGCCGCCGTGCTCGCCTGGCTACGGGCGGCTCACGGGCGCCCGGCCGACCGCCTTCGGGCGTGACCCCGAGGTGGTTGTCCGGGCTGCCACGCCCCCCGGCCTGCCGCCTTCGGGCGTGACCCCGAGGTGGTTGTCCGGGCTGCCGCGCTCGCCCGGCTCACGGGCGGCTCACGGTCGGTGATGCTTGCCCGGCTCCACGTCGTCGGGCTCGCCGTGGCGCCCGTTCTCGCTGCGCCGCCGACGTCCGCCGTAGCCGGGGCTGTCGACCAGCTCCGCCGCCGACCACGACGCCTGCCCGGTGTCCGCACCGCGCCTGCCGGTCGACTCCACGGCTTCCGCGTCGAGCGCCGCAGGATCCTTCGGCCACGCCCACTGGGTCGGCGGGACGCGGTGGCTCGTCCCCTGCTGAGCGACATACCCACTCCCGGGCTCGGCGTGCCGCGCCTCCCCCGCACCCCCCTGCCTGCCCGCTACGGCGCCCGGGTCGTGCCGGCTGCTCCCGACGCCCGCGCCACGCCTGCCGGCCACGGCGTTTGCGTCGTGCCTGTTGGGGAAGGCGCCCGCATCGCGCCTGCCGGTCACACCGTCCGCGTCGCGCTTGCTGGTCGCAGCCCCCGCATCGCGCCTGCGGGTCACAGCACCAGGTTCGCGACTGCTGGTCACAGCGCCTGCATCGTGACCATTGGTCACGGCGCCCGCGCCATGCCTGCTAGAGGCGCCGCCTGTGTCATGTCTGCTGGTCACAGAGCCCGGTTCATGCCTGCTGGGGGCGATGCCTGCGTCATGCCTGCTAGAGGCGCCGCCTGCGTCGCGCCTACTAGTCGCCACGCCTGCATCGCGCCTGCCGGGCACAGCGTCCGGTTCGTACCTGCTGGAGACGGTGCCGGCGTCATAGCTGTTGGTCACGGCGCTTGCGTCGTGCCTCTCGGACACAACGCTTGCGTCGTGGGTGCCGGTCACAGCGCCTGCGTCGTGTCTGCTGGGGGTGGTGCCTGCGTCGTGTCGGCCCTCGGCTGCAGGTTCGGCCTGTCGCCGCGCGGAGCGCGGCACTCGGGCGGCCCGCGATGACGCCGAGGCGCCCAGGCGGTCGTCGGAGGTTTCCTGGCGCCGCCGCGCCCGTCCGGCGTCTTCGGGCACTGCGCCGTGCCCCGGCGACTCCGACCCGGCCGCCCTGCGCCGCCGTCCGCTGACGGGCGCTGACACTCCGGTTCCGTACGCGGCGTCGAACAACGGAGTGCCCGCATCGTCGGGCGCTGCGGACCGCTGCGGACGCTCGGCGACATCGGACCAGGTGGCGGCGGGTTCGGGCAACGGATCGAGCCTGCCGGTGAGCGGGCCGAAGAGCGGGTCCGCGCTCGGCGCGGGTGCCGCGGGCTCGGGATCGGCCCACGACGGCCGCCAATCCGAGGCTGTCACATCCGACAACCCGGAAACCGACCCCGCGGGGCGCGAGCTCTCCTCAGCCCACGAAGGTCGCCAATCTGACAAAGCCGAATCCGATGACGCGGAAGCGGAATCCGCAGGGCGCGAGTTCTGATCGGCCCACGAGGGCCGCCAATCGAGGGGCGGCTCGATCGGCGCGGAGGTGCTGTGCGGTGCGACGAGCGACGTCTGGTCGGCTGATTCGGCAGGCGACGACGGCGTCCACGCCTGCTCCGACGGCCATGCGGGGGTCGCCACCTGCTCGGACTCCGCGGTCGACCGGCGGCGCCGACTCCCCGTCTCGTGTTCCCAACCCGGGGGAACGGCCGGGCGGGAATGTCCACCGGTTGAGCTGGGGGCCGATCCGAGCTTCCACCCGCTCGCCTCACCCGCCGTCGCATCAGCGGACGCAGCACGGTGCGCGGACGAGCCGTACGTGCTCGCGCCGTTGGCAACCTGCCCGAGCTGCGGGACGCCGTAGCTGCCAGTGCCGTAGGCGTTGCCGCCCACCGGGGTCCCGCCGTAGGAGGCCGTGCCATCGGCCGCCGCATCCGCCTGCGGCCGGTAGCCGCCCGCGTCGTAGGCGCCCGTCCCAGTGGACGGCACGCCGTAGGTGCCGATCCCATAGGTGCCGGTTCCGTTGGAGGGCACGCCATGGGTGCCGGTGGCGTAGCTGCCGGTGCTGTTGGTCGCCGGACCGGCCTGTTGGGCGCCGTAGCCGCCCGTGCCGTACGCATTGGCGCCGGTCGGCTGACCGGCCGGCGGCACGCTGCCGGTGCTCGTCTCGTTGACCGCAGGTTGCGGTGGCAGCGCCGTAGGGGGCCGCGCCGATCGCCGAGCCTGCAGGCGGCAGGCCGTAGGGGGCCGCGCCGTTCGCCGGGTCTGCCGGGCGTGCGCCGTGGTTGACCGCTTCTTGCGGCGTCGGGCCCGCCCCGTAGATGGGCGCGCCATTGGTCGTCGAGCCCGGTTGTGGCACGCCGTAGCCGTTAAGGGCCGCCGGCTGCGCGCCGTAGGCTTCCGCACCCGACTGGCCTGTGCCGTAGGCGGTCGCGCCGTTGGACGCCGCACCGGGCTGCTGGGTGCCGTAGGGGGCCGCATTGTTGGTCGTCGAACCGGGCTGTTGCGTGCTGGAGGGGTTCGAGCCGTTGATGGCCGCGGCGGGTTGCTGGGTGCCGTAAGACGCCGTGCCATTGGTCGACGGACCGGGTTGTTGCGTGCCGGACCCACCCGGGCCGAACGCATAGGACCCGCTCGGCTGGCCCGCCGGGGGGACCGCGTACGTCCCCGTTCCGTTAGGCGGCGCGGCGTAGGTGCCCGTCCCGTTGGGTGGCACGGCGTACGTGCCCGTCCCGTTGGGGGGTACCGCGTACGTGCCCGTCCCGTTGGGTGGCACGGCGTACGTGCCCGCCCCGTTGGGCGGCGCCGCGTAGGTGCCCGTCCCGTTGGGCGGCGCCGCGTACGTGCCCGTCCCGTTGGGGGGCAGCGGGTAGGTGCCCGTCCCGTTGGGGGGCACGCCGTACGTGCCTGTGCCGTCTCCGGCCGGGGCGCCGTAGGGGCTTGCGCCGAGGGCGGGTGCGCCTAGCGCGGGGGTGGCGTCCGCCGGATATCCGCCGGTCGGCGCCCAGCCGTTCGCCGCCGCGGCCGCCGCGCTGTCGGGGGCCCCGCCATTCGGCGCCGCGGGATAGCCGTTCGTCCCGGCAGCCAAGGGGGCCGATCCGCTGGTCTCGGGGCCGCGGAGCCCGGCGAGAACCGGGGTGCCTGCAGGCAGGGCGCCGTTCACCGGCTCCTCCGCCGCCACTGCAGCGCTCGTGCGCAGGGTCATCGTGGGTGGGGCCGCAGCTCCCGGCTCCGCGCCGTCTACCGGCGTCTGAGCGGTCAGGGGCAGGACGGTTCGCACCGGGTAAGGAGCCTTGCCGCGGACGACGACCGTGCCGCGCAGCATCCGGCGAAGGCGGGCGTCAAGGGCGACCGCGTCCCGCGTCGGGCCGGTCGCGACGCCGTAGAGCATCCACCGCGGCCCGTCAACGCCGACGAAGACCGAGGTGGCGCCGTCGGTCGTCGCGTGGAGCTCGCGCCCCCACTCCCCCGTGAACGAACGGACCCGCGCACCGCCCTCCCGCAGCGACGTGTCGATCTCGCCCGCCAGGTCGGGCCACAGACCACCGTTGCGCGGCGCGGCCAGCGCGCTGACCGACAACCGCCCCTCGGGCACGGAGACGTGCACCGCCTGCATCCGCCCCTCCGAGGCGGGCTCGACCACGACCGAACCCTCCGCGGGCACCGGCACGCGGACGGCGCCGAAATCGACCGTGCCCTTGGGCGGTGTGAACTTGGCGTCGAGCGTCTCGGCGTCGTGCGGCCCGTTGGTCGGGATGCGCAGGCGTTCGGTGGCGGCCGTCGTCGTGGCGCCGGTCGAGGCGAGAGCGGCTGTGCCGCGGGCGCGGGCCACTAGCGCGCCTCCCCGTGCAGTCCGTGGTGGCCGCCGGTGGAGCCGTGGCCCCCGGACCCCGCGATCGGACGTCGGCAGCTCGTCGACCTCGACGAACCTCGCCTGCTCGACGCGCTGGACGACCAGCTGCGCGATCCGGTCGCCGCGGCTGATGCGGATCGGTTGGCGGGGGTCGAGGTTGACCAGGCAGACCAGGATCTCGCCCCGGTAGCCCGCATCGACGGTGCCGGGCGCGTTCACGATCGACAGGCCCGCCCGCGCCGCGAGGCCCGAGCGCGGATGCACGAAGCCCGCATAGCCGAACGGCAGCGCGATGGCGACGCCTGTTCCGACGAGCGCCCGCTCGCCGGGCTCCAGCACGAGATCACCGGCGGCGTGCAGGTCGGCGCCCGCGTCGCCTGCACGGGCGTAAGACGGGAGCGGCAGGCCGGGATCGAGGCGGGTGAGCAGCACGTCCACCGTCGGGCGCTCGCCGTTGACCGGCGGACCTGCGGTGGACGGCTCGTGAGGGGGAGCATCGACGGAGCCGGACACGACGGGCAACGCTACCCTCGGGTCGTGAGCGACAGCCCGGTTCCGGCTCCTGGATCGACGTCCGGCCGCTCCCGGTTCGACGAGCGGTTGTCGGTGCCGTTGTGGTGGTACGTCGTCGCCGTCGTCATCGCCGGGGTGCTCGGGCTCGAGATCCACACGGGTTATCCCGACCTGCCGGCGTGGCTCCCCTACCTCGTCTGCGTGCCGATCGCGGTGGGTGCTCTGTTGTTGCTGGGACGGTCCCGGGTGCGGGTCACCGACGAAACGCTCCAAGTCGGCGGCGCGACGAAAGAGCTGCGCCACCTGGGCCGCGCGGAGCTCGTGCCCAAGGCCGAGCGGCAGGTGGCACTGGGTCCTGAGCTGGACCCAGCGGCCTACCTGATGCTGCGTGCGTGGGTGCGCCCGGTCGTCCGTGTCGAGAACACCGACCCGGACGACCCGACGCCCTACTGGGTTTTCAGCGTGCGCAACGCCCCAAAGCTGCTCGCTGCGCTGAAAGGTTGATCAGTGCTCAGGCGGCACAGTCGCGGCAGATGAACTGGTTGCCGTGTGACTCGGCCAGCCTGCTGCGGTGGTGCACCAGGAAGCAGCTGGCGCACATGAACTCGTCAGCCTGCTTCGGGAGCACCTTGACAGTGAGCTCCTCGCCGGAGAGATCGGCACCCGGCAGCTCGAAGCTCTCCGCGGTGTCGGTCTCGTCGACGTCGACCACGGACGACTGTGCCTCGTTGCGGCGGGCCTTCAGCTCGTCGAGCGAGTCCTCAGCCATGTCGTCGGTCTCATTGCGCCGTGGCGCGTCGTAGTCGGTCGCCATCGTTCCCACCCTCTTGCCATGCCTCGTGACATGCGCTCTGTCGTGTCGTGCCGCTGAAGAACGTCACAGCGACGGTGTTTGTGCCCGGCATCCGAGTGACGCAGGTCTCAGCTCGGGTCCCGATCTTGGTTCCCACCGGGCGTGCTTGGGTCCCCCCTGGGCGCGCAGAGGGTAGCTCAATGCAGCAGCGGGCGCCCGGCGCCCCGTTCACGGGATGCGGGCGCCAGTAGGGTCTGGTGCCGTGACCGCTGCGCAGGAAGAGGGATGACCGTGCGCAACCGCCCCTACCAGCGCCGCCGACGCGGTCCCGTGCTCCTGGTCGTCGCCGTGCTCGCGGTCGGCGGCGGCGCTCACGTGGACGACGGTGTTGGTCAGCACCGGCGGCACGGCGGGCGCGACGTCGTGCCCCCGCCCCGCGGCCGGTCCCGCTCCCGGCGCGGTGGTGGCGCCCTCCGCCTTGGACAAGGTGCCGCCCACCCCGCCGTCGGCGGTCAAGGTGCGGGTGCTCAACGCGGGCGGGCAGCGCGGCCAGGCCAACCTGGTGGCCGCCCAGTTCAGCGACTTCGGCTTCGCCCAGGCCGCTCAGCCGACCAACGACACGTTCTTCCCCGACGGCGACATGACGTGCACCGGCCAGATCCGGTTCGGGGAGGCCGGGCAGGGCGGCGCGAGCACCGTCGCGCTCCTCGTGCCCTGCGCGGAGCTCATCCGCGACGGACGGGCCGACAACACCGTCGACGTCGCGGTGGGCACCACGTTCGGCGACCTCAACCCCGGCCGCCCGGTCCGGGACGCCCTCGACCAGCTCGGGGCGTCCGGGTCAGGGACCGACGGCGCGGGCAACGCCGATCCCGCGGCGGCCGCCGCCCCGCCCTCGGGCGCGCCGGTCGTGGACCCGGCGACGCTCGCGGCCGCGCGCCAGGCCACCTGCAGCTGAGCGTCTACACCCGGCCTGCGCCGTGTTCGACCGCCAGCGCGCGCAGCTCGTCGGCGATGCCCGGCGTCGCCGCGTAAAGAGCGTCGGCGCCGAGCCCGTCCTCGGGCGGGCTCTGGCCCGCCGCCCCGGGCGTGCGCACCACGGCCCCGGCCTCGGCGCCACCAACGCGGCGGCCGCCCAGTCCCACCAGCTGCACCCGTGCTCCAGGTAGGCGTCGAGCCAGCCCGCCGCCACGCCACAGAGGTCCAACGCCGCGGATCCGGTGCGGCGCAGGTCGCGGACGTGCGGGAGCAGTCCCGCGATCATCGCCACCTGCCGGGCACGCCGCTCGGCCCGGTAGGAGAAGCCGGTGCCCAGCAGCGAGAGCGCCACGTCCCGTCGAGCCCGAGACCCGCAGCGGCACCCCGTCGCACGTCGCGCCCAAGCCGCAGCGCCGCGCTCCACACCCGTCCGGACGCCGGCTCGACGACCGCGCCCGCCAAGCGACCGTCCGTCGCGCACCGCGGCCACGGACACCGCGTACCAGGGCAGCCCGTAGAGGAAGTTGACGGTGCCGTCGATCGGGTCGACCACCCAGTGCACGCCCGGACCGACCGCGCTGCCGCCGTGCTCCTCCCCCAGCACCGTGTCGCCGGGCCGCAGCGCGGCGAGCCGCTCGCGCACCAGCGTCTCGACGGCGTGGTCGGAGGCCGTGACGACGTCGGTGGGGGTGCTCTTGGTGCTCACCCCGACGCGGTCCGACCCGTTTCCGCCGTCCCACGGGCGGGGCAGATCGCGCAGGTGCGTCAGCGGCTTCGATGGCGACGCGTTCGGCGATCCGGCGCAGCTCGCGGGGGTCGTCGGCGTCCGTGGTGTCCTCGGTGGACCTTGCCCGGCCGGTGCTGCTCGCTCACAGTGTCATCCGACCATATGACGGCACTTCATGACGCGCGGGAAGCCGACAGGGAGTATGTCCCTGATCGCGCCGTTACAATGTCGGGGTACCCGCAGCGAGAGGGCCTCCGACACAAGCCGTCGGACGCGCTTGGCGGGGCGACAGATCTCGATAGGCAGCCGGAGTCGGGCGTCAGCCGTCCGGTTTCCGGTAAGCGCACCGTAGCGAGAGGGCCCAGTGGCAGCCGCAGATCCCGTAAGCCGCAGCGACATCACCGTCGACCAGCAGGCGCCCGTCCCGGCGCGCCCCCGTTCGCGGGTGGTTGCGGCGGCGAAGACCGCCACCAAGGCAGAGCCGAAGGCGCGGGTCTCCCCACCCGCCAAGAAGGCTGCGACAGCCGGGAAGGCCGCGGGTCGACGAGCCCGTCGACCTCGACGGCGAGGCGGAGCTCGACGCCGCCCCTGAAGAGGTCGAGCTCGACGACGCCGATCTGACCGCGGACCTCGAGGGCGATCTCGTCGAGGTCGTCGTGGAGGACGAGGCGGCCGCCGACGACGACGAGGACGACGCCGAAGAGGACGACGACGAGGAGGTCGCCAACACCGGCGCCAACCGTCGCACCCCCCGCGAGCGCTCCGGCACCCCGCAGAAGTCGGGCGACTTCGTCTGGGACGAGGAGGAGTCCGAGGCGCTGCGGCAGGCCCGCAAGGACGCCGAGCTCACGGCGTCGGCCGACTCCGTCCGCGCCTACCTCAAGCAGATCGGCAAGGTCGCCCTCCTCAACGCGGAGGAGGAGGTCGAGCTCGCGAAGCGCATCGAGGCGGGCCTCTACGCCGCGGAGCGGATGCGCCGCTCGATCGACGCGGGCGAGAAGGTCTCCCCACAGCTGCGCCGCGACCTGCGCTGGATCGTCCGCGACGGCGAGCGCGCCAAGAACCACCTGCTCGAGGCCAACCTCCGCCTGGTCGTGTCGCTGGCCAAGCGCTACACCGGCCGCGGCATGGCGTTCCTGGACCTGATCCAGGAGGGCAACCTCGGCCTGATCCGCGCGGTCGAGAAGTTCGACTACACCAAGGGCTACAAGTTCTCCACGTACGCCACGTGGTGGATCCGCCAGGCGATCACGCGCGCCATGGCCGACCAGGCCCGCACCATCCGCATCCCGGTGCACATGGTCGAGGTCATCAACAAGCTCGGCCGCATCCAGCGCGAGCTGCTCCAGGACCTGGGCCGCGAGCCCACGCCGGAGGAGCTGGCCAAGGAAATGGACATCACCCCGGAGAAGGTGCTGGAGATCCAGCAGTACGCCCGGGAGCCCATCTCGCTCGACCAGACCATCGGCGACGAGGGCGATTCCCAGCTCGGCGACTTCATCGAGGACTCCGAGGCGGTCGTCGCGGTCGACGCGGTGAGCTTCACGCTGCTGCAGGACCAGCTCCAGTCGGTGCTGGCCACGCTGTCCGAGCGCGAGGCGGGCGTCGTCCGGCTGCGGTTCGGCCTCACCGACGGCCAGCCCCGCACCCTCGACGAGATCGGCCAGGTCTACGGGGTCACCCGCGAGCGGATCCGGCAGATCGAGTCGAAGACGATGTCGAAGCTGCGCCACCCGAGCCGGTCCCAGGTGCTCCGGGACTACCTCGACTGACATTCGGCAAGCCCGCTCAGGTTCAGCGCACACAGTCCGAACGTCGGGCTGTGTGCGCTGTTCTATTGATCTGTAATGATCCACCTTGCTCGGCCGAAGCTGGTTGGCCTGTCTACCTGCCTGGTTCTTCAAGAGGCGAATCGGTGGGGCGGGTGGGGGCAGCGACGCCGACATGGTGGGCGTGCTCTGGTTCGTCGCGACTCTGGCCTTCGGGATCTACCTCACCCGCGTCTAGAGAGCCCGGCACAGATCACTGACGATTGACGTCCGAGATGCGCATGAGCGGGGTTCGATCATGATCGAACCCCGCTGGCGTCGCGTTCGGCCGACATTCGCGGTTCGCGCGGCGTGCTCTCCCGCGATTACGCGGGCAGCACCCGGGCCTATGGGGTGTTAGCCACACCCCGGGACACCAGGCAGGACGATCGTGTGGCGGGCGGGGGTTGGCCAGGCTCTTCGGTGAGACACCACCCCGAGGAGACCACCGAGATGACCACCTTCCTGCCCCCCGCTGACCTGACCACCGTTGCGGGCCCGGTCCTGCGCCCCGGAGACCCCGGGTGGGCCGAGGAGATCGCAGGCTTCAACCTGGCCTGGAGCCCGACGCCCGCTGTGGTCGTCGGCGCGACGAGCACCTCCGACATCGCGATCGCGGTCCGCTACGCGGCCGACAACGGCATGCGCGTCGCCGTCCAGGCGACCGGACACGGGCTCATGGCCGATCTCGACGGCAGCGTGCTCGTCACCACGCGCCGGATGACCGACGTCGCCATCGACCCGGTCGCCCGCACCGCCCGCGTCCAGGCGGGGGTGCGGTGGCGTGCGGTCATCGACGCCGCCGCCCCGTACGGCCTCGCGCCGCTGAACGGCTCGTCGTCGCAGGTCGGCGTGGTCGGCTACACGACGGGTGGCGGCCTGGGCCCGATGGCCCGGCGCTACGGCTTCGCCGCCGACCACGTCACCAGGTTCACCATCGTCACCGCCGACGGCATCGTCCGCGACGTCCACGCGGACAGCACCGACCCCGACGACATCGACCTCTTCTGGGCGGTGCGCGGCGGCAAGGGCGGCTTCGGGATCGTCACCGAGATGACGTTCGAGCTGGTCGAGGTGGCCGGGTTCCACGGCGGCGCCATCTTCTTCGCGGGCGAGGACGCCGCCACGCTGCTGCACACCTGGCGCGAGTGGGCGCCCACGCTGCCCGAGGACACCACGACGTCCGTCGCGCTGCTGCGCCTCCCCCCGGACCCGAACCTGCCCGAGCCGTTGCGCGGCCGGTTCGTCGTGTCCCTGCGGTTCACCCACCTCGGCGTCGACGGGCCCGCGCTCCTGGCCCCGATGCGCGCGGCCGCCACGCCTCTGATGGACCTCGTCGCCGACATGCCCTACCCGGCCGTCGACGCCGTGCACATGGACCCGACAGCGCCGATGCCGTCGTGGGACCGCGGGACCGCGCTGGGCGCGCTGCCCGCCGAGGCGGTCGACGCCCTGCTCGCCGTCGCGGGTCCCGCTGTGGTGTCCCCGCTGGCGATGGTCGAGGTCCGGCTGCTGGGCGGCGCGCTCGCCAGGGCGCCGCGCGTGCCGAACGCCGTGGCGGGCCGCGACGCCGCGTTCTCCGTCTTCACCGTCGGCGTGGTGGCCGCGGTTCCGGTCGAGGTCGTCGCAGCGGCGGGCGCCGAGGTCGTCGATGCCGTGCGCCCGTGGGCCCGTGGCGGCCTGATCAACTTCCTCGGTCAAGCGGGTCCGGACCGGGTCGGACAGCTCTGGGGTGCGGCCGACCGCGCGCGGCTGCTGGCCATCCGGGAGCGGGTGGACCCGGCCGGTCTCTTCACGACCAACGTCGTGATCGGCTGAGCAACGACTTCACCCCGGGACGAGCACCGATCGGGTTACGGTGCTCCTGCCTGCGGGAGGAGCACACCATGGAACCCGACTTCGGACCCGGCGGACCAGGCTACGGCCCGGACGGCCCCACTTCCACCACGGCCCACCGCATTTCGCCTTCGCGATGAACTGGTGGCCCGCGGTCGGCAGCCTCCTGATGGTCCTGAGCATCATCGCCGGGCTCTGGCTGGCCGGGTACGGCCTCCTGCTCGCGCAGGCGTTGCGCTCGGGTCACCGGGAGCAGCGCACCGACTACGCGGGCGCTGTGGAGCGCCGCGGTCGCCCGCCACCACGCCGTCGCCGAAGCGTTCGCCCGGTTCGAATGCGACGCTCAGGCCGTCCTCGCCACGCCGGCCCTCGCGGATGTGCGCCAGCCCCCCACCGCCCGCTTCGTCGACGCGTTCGCCGAGGCCGGTAGCGCTCGCCACCGAGCGCTACCCGGCCCCGGAGTTCGCGGGCCGCTTCATCGAGGCCGTCGAGCGGGAGGAACGGGCCTGGGCCGCGGCCGTCGCAGCGGCCGAGCGCAGCCGCGACGCGCGGTTCACGCCCGACGAGCGCACGGTGCTGGAGCAGGCCCGGCGGCTCCTGGAGGTCGTCGGGTCCTCGCCGTTCGAGCACGAGCGGCACACGGCGCTCCGCAAGGCGCTCCGCAAGCTGCGCGACCTGGAGCGCAGCACCGGCTGGCGCCTGCCCACCCCGGCCGCGCTGGCCCTGGAGGAGCGGGCGCGCGGGATGCTCGCCGCCTGAGCCCCTGACCCTTGCCAAACGGCAAGGCGATCCTGCTGTCCGCGTCCCTGACTCCTGCCGTCCGCGGAGAGTCCGCCGACCCCATCTCCCCCAGCATCATTTGCGCTGCGCTGGCTCAGGGGTATCGGCCAGGGTTTGCTCGGATCCGCCAGGGGTCGCGTCTTCCTAGCGTCGGTACCGAGCCGATGGAGGGGACACGACATGTACGAGCAGGTGCGCGAGCAGACCGTCACCGACCTGGTCCGGGCGGCGTCGAAGGGCGACAGGGCGGCGTGGGCGGAGATCGTCCGGCGCTACGGCGACCTCGTGCGCGCCACCGTGGCCGGGTTCCGGCTGCAGCAGGCCGACGCCGCCGACGCCACCCAGAACACCTGGCTGCGCGCCGTCGAGCGGCTCGGGACCGTGCGGGACCCGGAGCGGCTCGGCGGCTGGCTCGCGACCACCGCCGCCCGTGAGTGCCTCGCCGTGCTGCGCCGCTCCAAGCGCGAGCAGCCGGTCGACGCGTTCGTCGAGCAGGTCGCGTGCGCCGCGCCCAGCCCCGAGACCAGGGTGCTGCGGGCCGAGCGCAACTACGCCATGAACCTCGCCGTCGCCCAGCTGCCGAACCGCCGCCGCACGCTCGTCGAGGCGATCTTCGACGGCGCCGAGAGCGACTACTCCCAGGTGTCCCAGCGCATCGGGATGCCGGTCGGGAGCATCGGGCCGACCCGCGGACGAGCGTTGGTCGAGCTGCGCGGGCGGATGCGCCGTGGCGGCTACGGCCCCGAGGACCTGGTCGCCTGAGGGCGACCGCCTGCCGGGCGCGGGAAGGGTCACGGGAGCGTCCCTTCCCGCGCCGGGCCTATCAGGCGAACGTGATGTTCTGCGCGCCCGCTGCGATCTCTTCGACGACCTTCGCCGCGCCGATGATGCTCGCCCCCGTGATGAGGTGGTCCTCGGTGATCTCGCGGGGCTTCGTGCACGCGCCGCAGGCCCAGATCGTGCCGCCGTTGTCGAGGAACTCGGTCATCAGCCCGCGCAGCGCGGGCATGCCGGGGAAGTGCATGTCGTCGGCGTAGCCCTTGGTGGCCAGCCACGCCCCCTCGACGGTGAGCAGGACGTAGGCCTCCTGGCCCGAGACCGCCGCGACGTTGGCGGCGATGAACGGCAACGTGGCGCGCTCGACGTCGTCCTGGCCGTGCGAGCAGCCGAAGATCATCTTGGTCATGCCGGGTCTCCCTTGGTGCGGACCGTCACGCGCAGCGTGTCACCGGTCTCGGTCATGGCCTCGACGCTGTGCCCGAGCATCCGCGCCAACGACGGAACATCGGCTTTCGTCGAGGGGTCGCGCATGGTCACCACGGTGCGGGTGCCGGGAGGGACGGACGCCCACCACGCGCGCAGGTCGCGACCCACACCCTCACCGCAGGCGCGGTCACCCGCGCTGAACTCCCGAATCGTGTTCTCCATGTCGGTCAGGACGGGGGCCGGAGCCGGGATGTTGCGCACCGGGCGCGATGCAACAACTTCGGGCCGCGCGGCGTCCTGAAGGGGTTGGCGTGCGGTGACGGTGACGACGGTCGCGATCCTCGGCTGCTTCTCGGCCGGGATCGCCGCCCGCATGACCTCGAGCAGGTCGGGGGTGAAGAGCGGGAAGCGCGCGCAGTCCTCCACCCCGAACGGGTGCCGCTCGCGCACCTCGACGTCGACGAGCCCGACGCGGCCCAGCGCGCGCAGCAACGCCCGCTCGGCCATCGCCCCCGCCGCGCACCCCGACCACGCGGCCGGGTGCAGCAGGACCTCCGGCGGCAGGTCGCGCTCGTCGAGCGTGACGTCGGTGAGGCACAGGTGCCCGCCGGGACGCAACACGCGCGCGCACTCGAACAGCGCCCGCATCTTCCGCGCCGACAGGTTGATCACGCCGTTGGAGATGATCGCGTCGACGGCGTCGTCGGGCAGCGGGATCGCCTCCATCTCGCCTTCGACGACCTCGACGTTCGCGCAGTCCCGCCGCGCGCGGCGTTGGCCCGGGCGCGTTCGCACATCTCCGGCAGCAGGTCCAGGCCGATGACGCGGCCCGTCGGGCCCGACCCGCGCGGGCGGCGAGCAGCGCGTCGATGCCCGACGCCGCAGCCGACGTCGAGCACCGTGGACCCGGGTGGCAGCACCGCGTGCGCCATCGGGTTGCCGACCCCGAGCGCCCACGCCACCGCGCCCGGCGGCAGCCACGCGAGCTGCTCGGCGTCGTAGTAGGCCGCGGCGGGCGCCCCGGGTGCGTCCAGTGCGCTGTAGGCGTCCCGCACGAGCTGCTGGATCTCAGCCTTGTGCATCAGGTCGGTCACCGGTGCCCCCCTCCAGGGTCGCCAGGAATGCCTCCATGCGCACGCCGACGTCGGCGGGCAGCTCAGGGGTCGCCGTCGCGACGACCCGTTGCAGCTCGCCGAGGAAGGCGATCTCGCCGCAGCAGCGGCGGCAGGCGTCGAGGTGTTCGTCGATCAACGCGCGGCTCTCGGGCGTCACCTCGTCGCACAGGTAGCCCCACAGCTCACGCAGAGCGTCCTCGCAGCGGATCATGTGCCCTCCCGCACGGGTTCACGGAGCAGGTCGTGGTGCTCGGCGTACACCCATAGGTCCTTCTCGAACTGCTTGCGGCCGCGGTGCAGTCGCGCCAGGAGCGTGCCCAGCGGGACGTCGAGCATGCGGGCGGCGTGCTTGGTGCTGACGTCGTGCATGTGCACCAGCACCAGCGGCACCCGGTAGATCTCCGGCAGGCCGCGGAGCACCGCCCAGACGTCCTCGGGGCCGAACCGGTGCAGGAAGTCCAGGTGCAGGGAGTCCGAGTACGGGAACGGGTCCTCGGCGGCGATCACGCGGTAGAGCGAGAAGTCCTCGACGTCGGGCAGCGGCGCCTCGCGGGGACGCCGCCCCCGGGCCGCGGTAGCGGTCGCGGGCGCAGTTGACCATGATGCGGGTCAGCCACGCGGGCGCGGCCTGCACGTCGCGCAGGTCGTCCTGCGCGCGACAGGCCTTGAGCAGGCACTCCTGCACGAGATCCTCCGCGTCCTCGCCGACGAGCTGGCGGGCGAGCGCGTACAACCGCGGCAGCTGCTGCCTGGCGAGCTCGGCGAACTCCATGGCACCTCCTGCCCGTCAGGACGCCACGCGGGCACGCCTCATTGCGTCGAGCATCCTCGATCCGCCGCAATCTGACGAGACCCGCGCACCTTCAGCGGCCCAACGCCCCGGCTACCACCTCGCGCAGCGGGCGCGGCACCACACCGCGATCGGCGTCGACCCGCCGCGCTTGCCGTCGGGCCACGAGGATGCCCACGACCGCGAGCGCCCACACCGGGTACTGCACCAGCCACGCCGCCCGGAAGGCCTCGGGGTTGTACCCGCCCAACGCGGTCAGCACGCCACCCATCGCCACCAGGACCACGAGCGAGGCGAGGAAGCCGCCCATGTTGACCATGCTCTGGGCCACCCCCAGGTTGACGCTGGGGTTGTGGGTGCGGGCGATGTCGATGCCCACGACCGAGCCGGGGCCTGCGGCCGCGAGCACCACGATCAGCAGGATGAGCAGCCAGCGCGGGGCCGGGCCCGCCTGCAGCGAGGACGGCGGTCCATACCGAGGCCTCCGCGGCGATGACGCCGAGCACGACCCACGACCGGCGCAGCGGGTGGCGCATCGTGACGATCCCGAAGGCGGGCCCGATCGCGATCGTGCACACCACGAAGAGGCTGAGCAGGCCGCCCGCCTCCGCCGTCGTCAGGCCCTGGGCGCCGACCAGCCACGGCACGCCCCACAGCAGCGTGAACACCATCATCGAGAACTGGGTGCCCATGTGGCCGAAGAAGCCCAGCCGCGTGCCCGGCCGCCGCCACACCTCGAGCACCTGGCCGAGGAGCTCGCGGGCCGACGCCCCGCCGGTCCGGACGACCGACGCCGACCGGCGCGTCCCGCACCACGGTGAACACCACGACGGCCACGAGCGCGCTGGCCACCGCCGGCCGCGCCGAAGGCCGCCGTCCAGCCCGCGTCGCGCAGCAGCCACGCGAACGGCAGCGCCGAGAGCACCTGGCCCAGCTGGCAGAGGATCGTCGTGACCTGGGTGACCAGCGGCACGCGGGGCGCGGGGAACCAGCGCGGCACGAGCGCGAGCACCGCCACGAACACCACGGCGTCGCCCAGCCCGACGAGCACGCGCGCGAGCACGGCCAGGGCCAGGTTCGGCGCCACGGCGAGCAGCAGCTGCCCCGCGGCCAGCAACGAGCCGCTGACGACCAGCATCGCGCGCGAGCCGAACCGGTCGACCGCCAGACCCGCCGGGATCTGCGCGGCGATGTAGACCGCCACCTGCACGAAGACGAACGCGGAGAGCGCGCCCGGCGTGATCGCGAAGCGCGCGGCGGCGTCGAGGCTCGCGATGCCGAACGTCGTGCGCTGCATGACCGCCAAGATGTAGGCGGACACGCCGATCGACCAGATGAGCCATCCCTTTCGCGTCACCTGTCAACTGTGGCAAACGTTTGCCAGATTTGCCAACGTGGAGTACAAATCTGCGGCATGAATCACGTGCGCGCGGTGACGCTGGAGGACGTCGCGCGCGAGGCGGGCGTCGCGGTGTCGACGGTGTCGCGGGCGCTCTCCAACCCCGAGCGCGTCAGCCGCCGCACGCGCGAGCACGTCCAGGCGGTGGCCCAGCGGATGGACTACCGGCCCAACCTGCTCGCCCAGGCCCTCCCGTCCGGACGCACCCGGATGCTGGCCATCCTGGTCTCCGACATCACCAACCCCCACCAGTTCGGCCTGATCCGCGGCGCGGAGGCGCAGGCGGGTGCCGCGGGCTACACGCTGCTGCTCGCCGACGGTCGCGGCCGCCCCGAGCTGGAGGCCGAGCTCACCGCCAAGCTGGGATCGACGGTCGACGGGTTCGTGCTCGCCTCCAGCCGCCGCCCCGACGCCGAGCTCGTCGAGCTGCGCGGGCGGCGCCCGGTGGTGCTGTTCAACCGCGAGCTCGCCGGGTTCCCCAGCGTGGTCACCGACTACGACGGACGGCAGCCGCCAGATCGTCGAGCACCTGGTGGCGCTCGGCCACCGGTCGCTGGCCTACCTCGGCGGCCCCCGCAACGCCTGGAGCGAGCGCAAGCGGTGGGGCGCGCTCTCCGCGGACGCGGGGCGCGCGGGCGTCGACATCGCCCGGCTCGGACCGTTCCCCCCGACGCTGGAAGGCGGGGTCGCGGCCGCGGACGTCGGCCTGGCGTCAGGGGCCACCGCGCTCGTGGCGTTCAACGACCTGATGGCGATCGGCGCGCTGCGCAGGCTGGAGCAGCGGGACGTGGCGGTGCCCTCGGCGATCTCGGTGGTGGGCTACGACGACATCTTCGGCGCCGACTTCTGCCATCCCCCGCTCACCACGGTCGCGAGCCCGGTGGAGGACGCGGGCCGGGCCCTGGTCGACCTCCTCCTCGGCGACCACCCGACCCAGCGCGTCACCCTTCCCACCGAGCTGCGCATCCGCGCCTCGACGGCACCTCCGCCGCCGCGCGGGTGAGCGTCAGGCCTCCTCCCAGGTCACCACCAGCTCGCGGCGGGCGCCGAAGCGCTCCAGGTGGCGGGCCAGCACGTCCTCGACGTGGCGCAGGGACTCCTCGTCACCGGCCTCCGCCACCAGCAGGATGTGGTCGCCCGCGGGCTGGACCGTGCCGGTGCCGTAGGCGAACACCAGCTTGCCGCCGTCGGGCACGCCCTCCAACGCCTCCACCTGCGCGCGGTGCCCGAGGTGGGAGAGCAGCTGCTTGGCGTAGCGCGGCGCGGCGTCGGTCGCCACCTTCGCCTGGGAGGTCGGCATCGCTCACACCCCGTAGACGTCGATGACGCCGAGACCGTCGAACTCGAACGTCACCGAGCCACCAGCCACCACCGGCACCGGCGCCGTCACGCCGCCGGAGAACACCAGCTGGCCCGCCTTCAGGCTCTCCCCCTCGGCGGCGAGCTGGTTGGCCAGCCACGCCACCGACGCCGCGGGGTGGCCCATCACCGCGGCGCCTGCCGCGGTCATCGCCACATCGCCGTCGACCCGCACCACGCAGCCCAGCAGCCGCAGGTCCACCAGCTCGCTGGGCTTGCGGGCCACCGGGCCGAGGAAGAAGGCACCGGCGCTCGCGTTGTCCGCGACGACGTCCTCCAACGTGAACTTGAAACTGTCGTAGCGGGAGTCCAGCACGTCCACGGCCCCGAACACGACGTCGGTCGCCGCCAGCACGGACGTCACCGTGGCAGGCGCCTCGATGTCGCGCGCGAGCAGGAACGCGATCTCGCTCTCGACGCGGGGGTGGATGAACTGGTCGAGCCGCACGGGGTCGCCGAAGGTCGCGAGCATGCCGCTGGTGACCCGACCGTACAACGGCGCGTCGAGACCCATCGCCTGCTGCTTGTTGCGGCTGGTCAGGCCCAGCTTCCAGCCGACGAACCGCTCGCCGGCCTCCAGTTTGGACGCCACGAACAGCTGCTGCGCCCGGTAGGCCGTGGCCACGTCGAAATCGGCGGTGGAGTGGGTGTCGGAGAACTGTGCGATGCCCTTGTGCTCACGCTCGGCCGCGATCAGGTCGTTCGCCACATCGGCCGCGTCGATCATGACGTCTCCTTCGAGAACCGGACGGTCACGGGGCCGAGGTGGGCGAACTCCGCGCGGAACACGTCGCCGGGGTTGACGCTCACCATCGCGTGCGGCGACCCCGGCAGGATCACGTCGCCCTCGCGCAGACCGGCGCCGAACGCGCCGAGTTTGTTGGCCAGCCACGCCACGCACCGCGCGGGGTTGCCGAGCACCGCAGCACCCGCCCCGGTGTGCAGCACCTCGCCGCCGCGGCTGACGACGACACCGACCAGCCGCAGGTCCACGTCGTTGACCGGCGTCATCCGCCCGCCCGTCACGATCAGCCCGGACGACGCGTTGTCCGCGACCGTGTCCACGAGCTTGATCTTCCAGTCGGCCACCCGGCTGTCGACGATCTCGATCGCGGGCAGCACCCCGGCGATCGCGGCCAGCGCCATGCCGGTGGTGACGCCCGGCCCGGCGAGGTCGCGGCCCATCACGAACGCCATCTCCGCCTCGACGCGGGGCTGCACGAGCGTCGAGAGGTCGACCTCGTCGCCGTCCTCGACCGACCATGACCTCGGTCAGCACCCCGAAGTCCGGCTCGTCCACCCCCAGGAGGCGCTGCATGGGCTTGGACGTCAGCCCGACCTTCCGACCGATCACCCGTT
This sequence comes from uncultured Actinomycetota bacterium, assembly GCA_963799945.1. Lineage (GTDB taxonomy): Bacteria > Actinomycetota > Actinomycetes > Mycobacteriales > Pseudonocardiaceae > Pseudonocardia. Next base: position 380,302 of record CAWCZG010000008.1, on the reverse strand, counting down.
GGCCGTCGGCCACCCGGCGGTCGATGTTGATCGTCTGGATGGCGTAGGCGTCGGACAGCTCGAGATCGGGATGCCGCTCGGTGAGCGGCGAGACCGGCACCGCCGTGCGGTCGGCCTCCCACAGCTCGTCGGCGAGGTCCTGTTGCAGGGAGGTGGGCACCCCCGCAGCGTTGCCCGTCAGCGCGGGCCGGACAAGGCGCCTTCCGGGGAGTGGGAATCGAGGCGGGCCGCGAGCTGGCGGCGCGAGGTGACGCCGAGCTTGGCGAACGCGTTGCGCAGGTGGTACTCCACGGTCTTGACGCTGACGACCAGCTCGGCGGCCAGCTCCCGGTTGGACAGGCCCGCGGCCGCCCGCCGCGCCACGACCAGCTCCTGCGCGGTGAGCCGGGTGTCGTCGCGGTCCCGGCGGGGGCTGGGCCGCAGGCCGGACGCGGCCAGCTCCCGCGCGCACCGCTCGGCGTAGGGGGTGGCGCCCAGCTCGAGGAACCCGCGCTGGGCCGCGTGCAGCAGTTCGGCGGCCCGGCGCCGCTGCCCCGAGCGACGCAGGAACTCCCCCGCCGCCAGCCGGGTGCGAGCCGCGTCGAACGGGAATGCGCACCTTCTCCACGGCCGCCAGCGCGTGGGCGAACGCCGCCTCGGCCCGTTCGGTGCGCCCCAACGCCGCCTCCACCCGGCCGCGGGCGCGCGCCATCCGCGCGATGGACGACTGCCGTCCGCGCGCGGCGGCCCTTTGCTCGTGCGGCACGAGCAGCACATCGGCGTCCTCGGCGCGGCCGACGGCGACGAGCGCCTCGGCGTACAGGTCCGGCCACGCCCAGAAGCCCGGTTCGTCGACGCCGTCGCGGAACGCGAAGCGGCGCACCGGCTCCAACGCCGCCAGCACGGCCTCCGGATCGCCCGCCGCCTCGCCGATCCGCGCGCGGGACATGGACACCGCGACGACCGACCGCTCGTAGTCGCCCACGTCGTGCAGCGACCCCTCCAGGATCCGCTCGGCGCCCTCGCGGTCGCCGCGGGCGGCGGGGACCAGCGCGGCGACGCCGACCACCATCGAGCGGACGAAGTCCAGATCGGACTCGACGTTGATCGAGACGGCCCGGTCGGCGTGCACGACGGCGTCGTCCCACTCCCCCGCCAGGTACTCGGCCCTGGCCAGGAACGCGAACGAGAAGGCCGCGGTGTTGAGCACCCCGAGCCGGGACGCGGCCATCGCGGCGGCGGCGAGATCGGCGCGGGCGCCGTCGAGGTCGTCCTCCACCAGGCGCAGCGTGCCGCGGGCCGACCGCGGCTCCAGCCACGCGAAATCGGGTCCGTCGGCCGCCGTGACCACAGCGAACGACTCGGCCGTGCGTCCCGCGTAGCCGAGGCCGTGCGCGAGGTACGTGCTGGCCGCCCACCGGGTGACGGTGTCCGGGCCGGTGCGCGCCAGGGCCCGCGTGCACCAGGCGACGGTGCCCGCGCCATCGAGGCGGCCGTAGGTGTGGATGGCGTTCTGCAGCGCGATCGTGGCCGCCAGCTCGGGGTCGATGTTCTCCTCGGCGTCGACGCACGCCGTCCAGGCCCGGTGCAGCAGCGCTTCGGCCTGGGCCGAGCGCCCGGCCGCCATGGACAGCGCCCCGAGCACGCTGTCGCGGTCGGGCCCCGGCGCGAAGGCCGCGATCTCCGTCCGGTGCTGCGCCGCGCTCGCCGCGTCGCCGTTCTGCAGCATCCAGGTGACCGCTTCGAGGAGCCGCCGCTGCCGGTCGGCGGGTGTCGGGCTCTGCCGCGCCGCTTCGACCAGCGCTCGCCGTCGCCGCGGGCCACGCCTGCCTGCGGGCTTCGTGCTGCGCGAAGGTCTCCAGATCGGCCGCGAGCTTCTCGTCGGGCAGGACCGCCGCGGCGACGCGGTGCCGCAAGGCGGCCGCCGCGTCCCCGACGAGCGTGGCCGCGGCCGCGTGCAGGGCGCTGCGGCGCGCCACGCCGAGCGCATCATGCACGGCCGACCGCACGAGGGGGTGCGGGAACGACACCGTGAGCGGCGTGCCCGTCGCAGGCTCGGCCAGCAGCCCCGCCCCGGCCGCCTCGTCGAACGGGAGCGAGCGGATCGGCCAGCTCGGCCAACGCCGCCACCTGCGGGAGCGGGCTGTGCATCCCGAGGACCGACGCCGCATCCACGAACCTGCGGGCCGCCGTCGAGCACGCCGACCAGCGGTCGCGCACCAGCAGCCGGAACGAGCGCGGCGCGGGCAGTGGGCTCTGGCCCGCGCTCCACGCCTGCGGCGGGAACTCGGTGAGCAGGGCCCGCGCGTGCAGCGGGTTGCCCTGGGTGCCGTCGTGCAGACGCCGGGCCGCGACCGAGGACAGCGGGGCGCCCAGCTGCGCGGCGAGGTCGCGCAGCTCCGGCTCCGCGAGGCCGGGCAGGCTGATGACGGTGCCCTGGTGGCCCGCCGACCAGCCTGCGCATGCTCTCCGGGAGCCCCGTGACCGCGTCGCGCACGCCGATCAGCGCCAGCACCGGGTCGGCGACCAGCCTGCGCAGGGCGAACAACAGCGCCGAGAGCGACGACCGGTCAGCCCAGTGCGCGTCGTCGACGACGACGATCACCGCGCCCTCGCTGCGGTCGAGCAGCTCCAGCAGCCGGGTGCCGACGGTGACCGGGTCGTCCAACGGCTCCTCGGCCCCGGTGACGGTGCGCGGGTCGAGGCCTGCCGAGCGCACCAGCTGTTCGACGATCCCGTAGGCCAACAGCGTCTCGGCTTCGTCGCCGCCCGCCCGGAGCACCGTCGGCGGGGGGTCGAGGCCGGGATCGGCGAGGAAGCGCTCGATGAGCGCGGTCTTGCCCACCCCCGCGGGCCCTTCGATCTGGACCACGTGCGGATGCCGCGCGACCGCATCGGCCAGCACGTCGCGCAGGAGCGCGAGCTCGGCGACCCGCCCGACGAAGGGTGACATGGCGCACCCTCCCTTCGGGCCCGGGGTGAGGTCGCCCGACCCTACTCCTCGGGAGCCCTTCCACCAGGCGGCGGCGAGGCCGTGATCACCGCGCGGTGCAGCTCCATCCCGAGGCCGCCGCTGGTCAGCACGTCGTACCAGTAGGCGGCGACCTCCCGCACGAGGGACGGGTCGTCGACGTCGAGCACGACGAGACCGGTCAGCGTCGGCCGGATCCAGCGCGACGGCGTTGACCACGCCGATGCCGATCCCGGCCCGCACGAGTGCGAGCAGCGTCTGCGGGGTGTCGACGGCGGCGCGGGGCTGCACGGCGAGGCCGCGCGCGGCGAGCAGGCCCAGCACCTCCGCGGCGGAGCCCCGGGGACCGGTCTCCGCCTGGGTGCCCCCGACGATCAGCGGGCCCGCCGCGAGCGTCTCCAAGAGCACCGGCTTGTTGGCCAGGTCCAGCTCGTGCCCGACGGGCACCACGACCTGCAGCGGCTCCTGCCACAGGACGCGCTCGCGCAGGCCGGGGGGCAGGGGCGGCGCGAGGCGGGGCAGCACCGCGAGCGCAGGCCCGTTGCCCAGCAGCCGCCGCTCGACGTCCGCGCCCGCGCGCTCGATCATCGTCACCCGCAGACCGGGGTGCAGGTCCACCAGCTCGGCGAGGACGTCCGGGAACAGCGTGGCGCCGATGCACGGCGTGGTGAGGACCGTCATCGGCTCGGCGTCCATCCCCCGCAGCGCGCCGACGGCGGAGCGGGCCGCGCCGATGCCGGTCACGACCTCGCGGGCGTGCCGGGCGAACACCTGGCCCGCCGCCGTCAGCCGGGCGGGCCGGTGGGTGCGGTCGACGAGGCGGACGCCCAGGTCGCGTTCGAGGGCGGCGATGTGCGCGCTGACGCGCGACTGCGAGCGGTGCACCGTTTCGGACGCAGCCGTGAACCCCCCGCGATCCGCGACCGCGAGGAAGGTCTCGAGCCAGTCCAACTCCACCCTGGGATCTTGCCCGCGGGACTGTGCACTCGCCCCGATGATGCACCCTGGGGTCTCGCATCGCTGACCCTGGGTTGCCCGGACGAGCATGCGTGATCCGGATGCTGTCAGCGGAATGACGCGCTGGTAAGACGGTCACGCGCTGTGTTTCCTGAGCCTACGCGGAGATCACACGACGACGTGGGAAGGACAGCGCAGTGGCAGGCAACTCGACCGAGTCCGGCCGATCGGTCACCAGCAAGATCACCTCGATCCTGATGACCTTCACCGAGGGCAGTGAGCACTCGCTCACCGAGATCGCCCGCCTGGCCGGACTGCCCATCTCCACCGCCCACCGGCTGACCTCCGAGCTCACCTCGTGGCGGATGCTGGAACGCACCGCCGACGGGCTCTACCGGGCGGGCCTGCCGCTGCGCATGATCTCCGGCGGCCCCGACCGGTGCCCGACCATCCAGGAGCGGGCTCCGTGCGTGCTGGAGGACCTGGCGGCGGCCACCCGCAGGCGGGCCCGGCTGGGCGTGCTGCACGAGCTGGAGGTCGCCTACATCGAGAAGCAGCCCGGCCACCGCCCCGTCACCGGGTTCAGCCCGGCCGCCATGCTGCCCGTGCACCCGACCGCCCTCGGACGCGCGCTGCTCGCGTTCTCGCCGCCCGGCGTCGTCGAGATGACGATCATGCGGGGCCTGCGCCCCTACACCGCGCACACGGTGACCTCGCCCGACCGCTTCCGCCGGGCGCTGGCCGTCACCCGGCTCACGCGGGTCGCCGTCACCCGCTTCGAGCTCGAAGCGGGCGCCTGCGGGGTCGCCATGCCGGTCTTCGGCCCCGGCGGGGAGGTCGTGGCCGCGATCGAGCTGACCGTGCCCGACCTCGGCGCCACCTTGCGCCCGTGCTCGCGGCACTGACGATCGCCGCCCGCAGCCTGTCGCGCGAGCTCGCAGGCCAGTCGCGCAGCCCGGCGCTGCGCTGCACACGCCCGACCCGGTGCTGGTCGCCGCCGCAGGGCACTGAGCACACGAAGGGGGCCCGTCGCCGCGGCGACGGGCCCTTCGGTCTTCGGGGATCAGGTCCTGACGTAGGTGCCCGGGCCCGTCGCCGAGCACGGGGTGCACGTCGCTGCCGGTGCGCGGCGGGCTCGACCATCGGGCCGGAGTTCTCCGCCGACCACGTCGCCCAGTCCTCCCACCACGAGCCGCTCTGCCGCTCCGCGGTCTCCTCGCCACTCCTTCGCGGTCGGCACGTTCTCCGCGCCCGTCATGTGCCACACCTTCGGCCCGGGCGGGCGCGACGATGCCCGCGATGTGGCCGCCCGAGCCCAGGACGAACCGGACCGGGCCGCTGACCAGGCCCACCGACTTGTACGCCGTGGTCCCACGGCACGATGTGGTCGTTGATCGCCGACACGATGTAGGTCGGCGACTTGATCACGCCGAGGTCGACCGTGCGTCCCGCGATCTCCAGCGTGCCCTTGGCGGGCCGGTTCTCCACGTAGAAGTTCCGCAGGTAGAACGCGTGCATCGCGGCGGGCATCCGCGTGCTGTCGGCGTTCCAGGCCAGGATGTCGAACGCGGGCGGCTTCTGACCCATCAGCCAGTTCGACACGACGTAGTTGAAGATCAGGTCGTTGGCCCGCAGGATGTCGAAAGTGCCCGCCATCGAGGCGCCCTCGAGGGTGCCCTCCTTGGCGCATCTTGCGCTCGAGCTTCTCGACGGTGGCGAGGTCGGTGAACGTGCCGAGCGCACCCGGCTCCGCGTAGTCGAGCATCGTGTTGATCAGCGTCAGCGTGCCGATCCGGCTGTCGCCCGACTGCTGCAGGTAGGCGGCGGTGACGGCGGTCATCGCGCCGCCGAGGCACAGCCCGACGATGTCGATCGTCTCCGCCCCGGTGATCTCGCTGATCACGTCGAGCGCGGTCTGCGGCCCGTGGATCAGGTAGTCGTCCATCGTCGTCTTCGCCATGTCGGCGGTCGGGTTGATGTAGCTGATCGCGAAGACGGTGCGCCCGTGCTGCACGGCCCACTCGATGAAGCTGCGGCCCGGCGCGAGATCCATGACGTAGTACTTGTTGATCCACGGCGGGCTCGCCAGCAGCGGCGCGGCGTGCACCTGCTCGGTCTGGGGCTCGTACTGCAGCAGCTCCATCAGGTGGTTGCGGAACACCACCTTCGCCGGGGTCACCGCGAGGTTGCGGCCCACCTCGAAGCCGCTCGTGTCCACCTGGCGCGGCCTGCCGCCGTTGTTGCGCAGGTCGTCGAGGAACTGCCGCGCATGCCGTCGACGAGGCTGCCGCCGCCCGTGTCGAACGCCCGCTTGAGCGCCGCCGGGTTGGACGGCCAGGAAGTTGGTGGGCGCCAGCGCGTCCAGCATCAGGTCGACGGCCATCCGCGCCTTGACGCCGACGTCTGTCGTCGACCTGGGCGGCCCCGACGACCTCGCGGGCCCACCTGCACGCCGCCAGGTAGGTCAGCCGGGTGCCGTAGAAGAGCGGGTTGCCCGACCACGCCGGATCGGCGAAGCGGCGGTCCTTGGGGTCGACCGCGCACGGGCGGCTCCATTTCGGCGCCCACCGCCTTGGCGCCTGCCACCAGCGGGATCCGGGCGAGGTCGGTGGCCAGCTGCATCGCCGCGCGGGCGGGCTCCATCGGGTTGGTCACCGTCGCCCGGATCGCCCGCAGCAGCGCGTCCCCGAACCCTGCCGCGTCCATGTCCTGCACCAGGCCCGACTCCGGGGCCAGCACACCAGCGGCGCGTTCGGCGACGTCACGTGCCGGATCCGAGATGTCCATGTCCCTATCGTGAACACCCGGCGCATCAGGCACAACCGTTCCGCTGGCCGGAAGCCGCCGCGCGCGGTCCGGCGCGGCGGGAGACGGTACGGCCGTGGACGTCCGAGTGGTGACGCGCGACGGGCTGCAGACGCGCGAAGTCGACGAGCTCCCGCCCTCTTACGTGGGCCGGACCCGGTCTGGATCGATGTGCCCCTGTGGGACGAGGAGGCCGCGGCCGCGCTCGTCGAAGCCGCTCGGCCTGCACGCGGGCGCGGTGCAGCGAATGTGGGGAACGCAACGCTCTGCCCAAGGTCCACATCTACCCCGATCACGTCTTCGTCGTCCTCCACGCGCCGGAGGCGGGGCGCCAGGGCCACGTGCACTACATCGAGCTCGACCAGTTCATCGGGCCGAACTGGCTGGTGACCGTGCACGGCCCGCTCGGCGTGGGCGTCGACCCCGCCGCCGCGCAGACCGAGACCCGTGCGGTGATGCGCCGCATCGAGGCCGGGCGGCTGCCCGCCGCGACGGCGCCCGAGCTCTCGCACGCGCTCGTGACGGCGCTGACGGGGCGCCTGCGCAACTTCCTGTCCATGGTCACCGAAGAGGTCTGGCGGCTGGAGCGGACCGTCACGGCGGGGCACATGGGCAACGCCGAGGACTTCCTCGAGGAGCTCTTCCGCGCCCGCCACGGGCTGCTGGCCGCCCGCACGATGGCGGCCCTGGCCCGCGAGGTCTACGGCCGGATGTGCACCAGGGGCGTGTTCCCCACCGACGACGCGGAGCTGCTGCGCGACGCCGAGGACCAGTTCGGCCGGATCGCGGCGATGGCCGACAGCCAGCGCGAGTACCTGCAGGGCGTGATCGAGTTCTACCAGACCCGCACGAACACGAAGATGACCATCGCGGCCGAGCGGCTCGCCGTCATCGCGGCCGTGACGCTGCCGGTCACCGCCATCTCGTCGGTGATGGGCATGAACGTGATCGTCAGTGACCAGACGCACTGGGGCTGGCTGGGCGTGCTGCTCACCGGCATGATCATCATGTCGATCGCGCTGCTCATCTGGGCCCGCAGGCAGGGATGGTGGTGAGCCGCGGCGTACGCTCGGCGCCATGCTCGCCTTCCGCGAACGCCTGAGTGAGGCGCTTCTGAGGTTCGGCACCGAGGCCGCGCTCGACCGCACGACCATGGAGCGGAGCCTGCGCGCCGCGCGCAGGCCGCCGGGGCAGCCCGCAGGCGCTCGGCGCGCTGGAGGTCGCCCGCTGGTTCGAGTCCGCTGTGCTGTGGGTGTCGTGGCGGCTGCGCCCCAACCACATCACGCCCTAAGAGCGGGCGGCCCCCGGCCGACGTGATGTTCGTATGGCAGGCCCCCGCCCCTCAGCCACGAGCCTTGAGCCATGTCACTCAGCGACCGTCTCCGTCGCCTCGGCCGGTCCCTCCGTGAGTTCGACGCCGAGCTCACCGAGCTGCACGAACGCCAGCGCCTCCTGAACCGGCCGTGGGAGGAGGAGTTCCTGCACTGGGCGTTCGACGGGCAGGAATGGCACCTGCACGGCACGCTCGCCCCGCCCGCCGACGGGCGACGCCACAGCGTCACCCGCAACGGCTGGTGCGTGGGTTTCGCCCAGGACGGGCCGGAATCCGGCCCGCCCGCTGAGCGGCTAGCGGCCTCAGCGCCGGGTGCCGGCGGGCGCGAGGAACCAGATGAGCACGCCCAGCGCGCCCAGCAGCAGGAACACCCACCCGAACAGGCCCAGCTCGGAGTTCCACCCCGCCCCGAGCAGGATCAGCAGGCCGAGCACGGCCGTGCCGAAGCACATCGCGCACTGGAGCATGCGTCCACCGGGCACGGCTCAGACCGCCGCGGCTGTCATGTGGTGCAGTCCCTGCATCGCCAGCACGTAGCCGTGCACCCCGAACCCGACGATGATCCCCGCCGCCACCGGCGAGATGAACGAGTGGTGGCGGAACTCCTCGCGCTTGTGCACGTTCGAGATGTGGCACTCGATCACCGGAAGGCTCGCCCCCTCGATGGCGTCGTGCAACGCCACCGAGGTGTGGGTGAACGCGCCCGGGTTGAAGACGGCGCCGATGCACCGCCCGGCCTTGACCTCCGCCCCGTACTCGTGGACCCAGTCGATGAGCGCGCCCTCGTGGTTGGACTGGCGGAACTCCACGTCCAACCCGAGCTTGCCGCCCTCCTCACGACACATCGCCTCGACATCGGCGAGCGTCGTGTGCCCGTACACCTCCGGTTTGCGGGTGCCGAGCAGGTTGAGGTTGGGACCGTTGAGCACGAGAACGGAGGTCATGGCTGCATCGTCTCCGGACTCAGACCCGCGCGCGTTCGCGCAGCCGGTCGTACTCCTCGCGCGGGATCGGCACGGCGTCCTTCATTCCCGAGGTCGTTCAGGTGGATGCGGAACGTCTCGCGGGCGCTGAAGGCGGCGATGGCCGCGATGATGGCCAGACCGAAGGTGATGCTGCCGACCACCCACACGACGTCGATCTCGATGGCGTCCGCCAGCTGCCGACACGTCTGGCCCGCTGGGCAACGCGACGTTCGGGGCGAACTTCTTGTTCACCACGCACGCGCCAGGCGTCGGGCCCACCAGCGCGGCGTAGATCGCGGGCAGGAACGCCGTGATCAGCGTGCCGATGTTCTGCGAGACCGCGAACGCCGTCACACGGGTCTTGGTCGGGAACAGCTCCTGGTAGAACGCCGGGAACACCGCGTTGTAGCCCTGGTACACCACGCCCCACATGAGCATCGCGAACAGGAACGCCAGCACCAGGTCCGCCTGCGCGACGAAGTACAGGTAGGCGTAGGCCAGGATGCCCGACGCCAGACACCCGAAGATGATCACGGGTCGACGGCCGATCCGGTCGGTCAGGTTGCCGACGAACGGGATGAGGATGACGGCCACGACGTTGCCTGCCACCGAGATCCACAGGTAGTTGGTCGTGGTGAGCCCGACGCCGTAGGACGCGCTCGTGGCGAACGTCGCGCCGAACACGGTCACGGCGGTGGGGATCGCGTTCATCAGGGCCATGCAGATCACGCGCAGCATGTCCGCGCCGTTCTCCCGCACGGCCATGACGATCGGCGCAGCGGGCACCTCGCCGTGCTCGGCCTCCTCCTGGAACGCCGGGGTCTCGTCGACGCGGCGCCGGATCATGTAGCCCGCGAAGACCACGACCGCGGACAGCAGGAACGGGATCCGCCATCCCCACGACTGGAACGCGTCGGGCGACATCACCGCGGAGAGCGGCAGGAACACGGCGGCCGCGATGATCTGCCCGGCCTGCACGCCCTGCAGCGTGAAGCTGCCGAAGTAGCCGCGACGCCCGAAGGGCGCGTGTTCCAGGATCATGGCGCTGGCCCCGGAGATCTCTCCGCCGACCGCGAAGCCCTGGATCAGTCGCAGGACCACCAGCAGTATCGGGCGCGAGGACGCCGACCGCGCTGTAGGTGGGCAACAAGGCGACCAGGAACGTCGACCCGCCCATCAACAGCATGCACAGGACCAGCACGTTCTTGCGGCCGTGGGTGTCACCCCAGTGGCCGAGCACGAACGCGCCGATCGGCCGGGCCACGTAGCCGACACCGAACGTCGCGAAGGCCGCGACGATCGCGACCTGCGGGTTGGTGGACGGGAAGAAGATGTTGGGGAAGACCAGCGCTGCGGCCTGGGCGTAGATGAAGAAGTCGTAGTACTCGAGCGCGCTGCCGATCCAGCCGCTCGCGGCCGCCTTCTTCGGGGTCTTGGCATGCTCGGTCGGTTCGTGTGAGCCGGGCGGCTCGACAATCTCGTCAGCCATCTGTCCTCCTCGGGCGGAGCCTGCGGCGCGCTCCAGCGCTGATGGAGTCAGTGCAAACCGTCACAACGCGCACGGTCAACGCGTGACGGGCGTGTTTCCGCTGGACGGCACGCCGCTCCGACCCCTGGTCACGGTCCGGTAACAGGTTGGGTTCACACTGGTCGCGTGCATCGTGTCGTGGGGGCCGCCACCGTTTTGTCGGGATTCCTGACGTTCCTCGCGTTCGGCGCGGGGTCGCTCATCGCCGCGCCGTTGGCGATCACGTTCGCCGTCACGGCGTTCTGGTGGAACCTCTCCCGCCCGGGCGGCGCGGGGATGCAGGTCGCCGCCCGTGGGCGGCCCCTGCCGGGGCTGCAGGCGCGGCTGCGTCGGGTGCCGCGAGCGCATCGACGTGAGGTGAACCAGGCCTAGAGCGCGCTCCAGACGAAAACCCCGTCGGCGCGGCGCTCGCGCGCCAGCACCCCCCGCACCTCGTGGTAGGCGAGGGTGGCCAACAGCTCGGCCATGAGGAAGTGCCGCTGCGCGCCCGTGAGCGATCCGGGGTGCAGCTTTTCGGTGATCTCGGTGGCGGTCTGCGGGCGCGCGGCGACGAGCTCGCGCACCTGGTCGAGGCGGCGCTGCTTCCCCCGCGCGATGGTGCGCGCCCGCCGCACCCCGTCGGCGAAGGGCGGCCCGTGGCCCGGCAACACCAGCACGGGATCGAGCTGCGCCACCCGCTCCAGGGACTCCAGGTAGGAGCCCATCGGGTCGCGTTCGAACCCCCGCTCGAACGTCACCGGCGGGGAGGCCACCTGCAGCAGGTGGTCGCCGGAGCACAGGATCCGGTCGGTCGCCGACCAGAGGCAGACGTGGCCAGGTGAGTGCCCGGGCGTCGACACCACCTCCCAGGTCCGGTCGCCCGCGGCGATGCGCTCCCCGCCGTCGAGTAGCACGCTGGGCTTGCCCGATGGACGGCATCACCGGCATCCAGTCGCGCAGCCCGACCGACGAGACGGTGAGCTCGGGCCCGAACAGCCCGTGGTCGGCGAGCATCAGCTCACGGTTGTCGACGGCCTCGTCGGGGTCGGCGTACTTCTCCAGGTCGAGCTCGGTGCGCCGGTGCATCCACAGCTCGCCGCCGCTGCGCCGCACCACCTCGCCCGCCAGGCCGAAGTGGTCGATGTGGGCGTGGGTGACGACGAGCCGTGCCACGCCCTCGACGCTGCTCCCGCAGGCCCGCAGCGCCTCGTCGAGCTCGCTGCACGCCTCCTCGCCCGTCCCGGTGGCGATGCCGCAGTCCACGAGCGTGTCGCCCGCGGGGTCTTTCAGGAGGTAGGCGCTGAGCGTCGGGATGCCCTGGATACCGAGCGGGAGGGCCAACCGGTGGACGCCCGGAGCGACCTCGGCGGTCTCCGCTGTCATGTGTCTCCTCCCCCTTGCCCGCAGGCGCTCACGATGGCGCAAACGGCGCCTTCCGACCAGTGAGAGCGGGTAGCCCCGGCGTCGGTACGCGCCGACAGTTGCGCACATGGCGATCAACGGCTCCGCCCGACCCACCGCGGACGGCACCGCCCTGGCCGGGACGATCGACGTCCACGCGCATGCCATGCCGCTGCCCCTGCTGCAGCGCCTGGCCGACCGCGGCCTGGCCGATCTCGACGGGCGTGCCCGACGGGATCGTCCGGCTCGACACCCGGGTGAGCGGCGTCGGCCCGCTCGCCCCCCTCCCGCTGGCCCGGTCGCATGTACGACGTCGATGTCCGGCTGTCGGAGATGGACGAGGTCGGCGTGGAGCGGCACGCGGTCTCGCTGCCGCCGTTCCTGTTCTGCTCGACCGCCGACGACGAGGCGTTCGCCACCGGCATCGTCAGCCAGGGCAACGACGAGCTCGCCGTCTACGTCGCGGACGCCCCCGAGCGGCTGGTCGGCCTCGGCTCGGTGGCGCTGGGCTGGCGCGGTGTCGCCGAGGAGGCCCGCCGGTGTCTCGACGACCTGGGCATGGCGGGCATCGCGATCGGCAGCCGCGGCGGCGGTCGTGACCTCGACGACCCGGTCAACGACGACCTGTGGGCGCTGCTGTCCGAGCGCAGGGCGTTCGTGTTCCTGCACCCCAGCGGCGTGCCCGACCCGCACCGCCAGGCCGACTTCTGGATGCCGCAGCTGGTCGGCTACCCGATGGAGACGGCGCTGGCCGTCGCCCGTCTCGACGTTCGGCCGGGTGCTCGAGCGCCATCCCCTCAACCTGTGCCTCGCCCACGGCGGCGGCTGCCTCCCGTCGTTGCGCGGGCGGCTGGACATGGGCTGGGACCGCAAGGACGTCGCGCACACCACCAAGGTCCGGCCGTCGGAGTTCACCGACCGGCTCTACTACGACACGGCGGTGTTCTCCACGGTCCTGCTGCGGCGGCTGGTCGAGGACGTGGGCGTCGGGCACGTGCTCATGGGCACCGACCACCCCTTCGAGCTGGGCGACCGCGCGCCGCTGGAGACCGTGCGGGCGCTCGGGCTCGACGGCGAGGCCACCCGCGCGATCCTGGGTGGCAACGCCGCCGGCCTGCTGGGCCTGCCGGTCACCCGGCGCTGACCCGCAGGTCTCACATCTCGGCGGAGATCATGCCCAGCAGCTCGACCCGCCAGTCGGCGTAGGACTCGCCCTCCGGCCCGTCGGCGAGCTGCTCCAGATCGGGGTTCCGGCCGAGCGCGGTCAGCGCGATCTCCTTGGCCGAGACGCCGGAGGCCAGCATGCTGATGCGCAGGTCCTTGGGGCCGTCGGCGCGGGCGCCGCGGCCGAGCACCCGGACCAGCGCGGCGCGGGCCGCGACGTCGTCGTCGGTCGAGACCTCCGGCGGCAGCACACCCATGACGAAGGTGATGCGGGCGCTGTCGACCAGCGTCGGCAGGGCGGCGGCAACCGCGGGGAAGCGGGCCAGCACGCCGTCGCTGAAGAAGTGGTGGACGCGGTCGACGGCGGTCTCGCCGCTGACCGTGAACGTCGCCGGGAGCTGGATGTAGCCCCCGAACGCCCCCGGCCCCGCGTCGGCGCACACGGCCGCAACGTCGGCGATGTCGTCGACCCGCACAGCCGTGCTGCCTTCGGCGGCCAGCGCCGCCGTGACTTCGGAGCCGAGCGCGGCGATGCCGGAGATCAGGAAGTGCGGCAAGGGGTTCTCCAGTCGGATCAGGGACGGCGCGAAGGAGCGTAGAGCCACGACGCGAGCGCACGGGCGACACGGGGCATCACGAACCATGTCATGAGCGCGGTCACCGGCAGTGAGACGAGCGCCACGCGCAGGATGGGCCACCAACCCGCTATGTAGCCGCCGTAGAGGGTGGTGAGCAGGACGTTGAGCAGGTAGATCCCGGCCCCGGACACCAGGAACATCTTCCAGCGCGGCGGCGCGGGCGCGGTGCGACCGGGCAGCGCGAACCAGGTCTCCAGCCCGGAGACCCGGTGCATGTCGGTGGCGTGCACGAGCGGCTCACCCGAGGCCAGCAGCTCGGCCCGCTCGGGCGAGGACTCCCACTCCGCCAGGTCCGCGGCGCTGGCGAAGCGGAAGACGACGTGCCACGCGTCCCCGACGTGGCCCGGCCGCAGCAGCCCCGCGCCGAGGAAACCCGGCCGCCGGGACGCCGCACGGGTCAGCTCGGCGCTCCAGTCCTCGAACTCGTCCTCCCGCCCGGGCGCGACGCTGCGGGCGATGGTGACCGTGACCGGGCTCGCCGCTGCTCAGCCGATTTCGGCCTCCCAGTCGCGCTGCTCGAGGGCGTCGCGGATGTCGCGGAGGAACAGCGAGGCCGTCGACCCGTCGAACGCGCGGTGGTCGTAGACCAGCCCGATGATGCCGGTGGGGTGGATGGCGATGGTGTCGCCGACCGCGACGGGCCGCCGCTTCACGCCGTCGGTGCACAGGATGCCGGTGTTGGGCTGGTTGATGATCGGCGCCGACGCCCAGCTGGCGAACGGCCCCGGGTTGGTGATCGTGAAGGTCGAGCCCTGCATGTCCGACATCGCCGAGCTTCTTGGACCGCGCCGCGCCCGCCATCTCGGTGATCTTCTTGGCGATCCCGCGGATGTTGAGCCCGTCGGCGTCGCGGACGACCGGCACGACGAGGCCCTGCTGGTCCAGGTCGACGGCGATGCCGAGGTTGACGTAGGGGTGCAGCGTCATCGTCTTGGCCTCGACGTCGATCGAGGAGTTGACGGTGGGGTGCGCCCGCAGCGCGTCGACGGTGGCCCTGGCCACGAACGGCAGGTAGGACAGCGACGAGCCGGTCTCGGCCTTGAACTGGTCCTTGAGCTTCTGCCGGACCTTCTCGACGTTGTCGAAGTCGACCTCGACGGAGGTCCACACCGACGCGGCGAGCGTCTGCGACGCCTTCATCCCGGCCGCGACGGCCAGGCGCATCCGCGAGAGCTGGACGACCTCGTCGCGCGGGTCCGTGGGGCCCGACGCGGCCGCGGGTGCGGCGGGACGCGGTGTGGCGACGGCCGGAGCGGGCGTGCGCGGCCGGTGCGGGCGGGGCCGCGGGTGCGGCCGGGGCGGCGGGTGCGGCGGCAGGCGTCGCCGGCGCCGCTCGCGATGGCCCGCTCCACGTCCTCCCGGCGGATCCGGCCGCCCTCCCCGGTGCCCGGGATCGCGGCGACGTCCAGGCCCGCCTCGGCGACGAGGCGCCGGACCAGCGGCGAGAGCATCCGGCCGTTGCGGTCGGCGGCGCGGTGCCGATCCGCCGGCGGCCGTCGCGGGCGCGGCCGCCGGGGCCGCCGACCGCGGGTGCCGGGGTGGCGGCCGGAGCGCCGCCCGCGGGCGCCGCGCCGGGCTCGCCGATGCGGGCCAGCACGGCGCCGACCGGGGCGGTCTCGCCGTTGCCGACCAGGACCTCCACCAGCACGCCGTCGTACGGGCTGGGGATCTCCGAGTCGACCTTGTCGGTGCTCACCTCGAACAGCGGGTCGTCGAACGCCACCGTGTCGCCGACCTGCTTGAGCCAGCTCCCGATCGTGCCCTCGGTGACCGTCTCGCCCAGCTTGGGCATCGTGATGTCGTGCACCACGCCGACCGGGACGCCGTAGCGCGGGGTCCTCGCCCGCCATCCCCTCCGAGCCGCCCATCGACGGGCTCGCCGGATCGCCGAGCGCGGGACCGCCCGCGGCGGCCACGCCGTGCGCGGCCGACGGCAGTCGGTCCGCCCCGGACGCGGCGGGCTCGGCGCCCGGCCGCGCCGATGCGGACCAGCGGGCGTGCCGACCGGCACGGTCTCCCCCGCCTGCACCAGGATCTCGACGATCACGCCGTCGTACGGGCTGGGGATCTCCGAGTCGACCTTGTCGGTGGACACCTCGAAGAGCGGGTCGTCGAACGCGACCGTGTCGCCGGCCTGCTTGAGCCAGCTTCCGATCGTGCCCTCGGTGACCGTCTCGCCCAGCTTGGGCATGGTCACGACCCACTCGTCGCTCATCGCCAGCGCCTTTCAATGCCTTCGGTCGGGTAGCTCAGCCGTGCAGGGATCGGCCGGAGAAGGTGATCATGGTTTCGCCGATGGCCTCGGACAGGCTCGGGTGCGCGTGGATCAGCCTGCCGACGTCGGACGGCAGCGCCTCCCAGTTGACGGCCAGGTAGCCCTCGTGCAGCAGCTCGCTCGCCCACGGGCCGACCAGGTGGAACCCGAGGATCGGCCCGTCGCGTCTGGGCGACGACCTTCACCATGCCGTCGGTCTCGCCGAGGATCATGGCCCGGCCGTTGCCCGCGAACGCGTGCTTGTGCACCACGACGTCGTGCCCCGCCTCGCGGGCCGCGGCCTCGGTCATGCCCGACCACGCCACCTCGGGATGGGTGTAGACCACCCACGGCACCCCGCCGTAGTCGACCGGCACCGGGTTCTCGCCGAGGAAGTGGTCGACCGCGAGCACGGCCTCGGCGTAGGCGACGTGGGCGAGCCCGGGAGTGCCGACGCAGTCGCCGATCGCGTAGACGCCGGGCCGGGAGGTCAGCATGGTGGTCGTGTCGACCTCGATGAACCCGCGCTGGTCGACGCGCGACGCCCGCCGCCTCGAAGCCCATCCCGTCGGTGAGCGGGCGGCGGCCGATCGAGACCAGGACCTGGTCGACCTCGATCTTCTCCGAGCCCTTCGGGCGTCTCGAACGGCACCACGATCCCGTGGTCGGTGTGCTCCAGCGTGCCGACGCGGGCCTCGGCGTGGATCTTCGTGCCGCGCTTCTTCAGCGAGCGTGCCAGGACGTCGGCGCAGTCGCGGTCGGGCCCGATCGGCAGCACGCCGTTGGGCAGCGCCTCCAGCAGCGTCGTGTCGACGCCGAGATCGGTGTAGACGGAGGCGAACTCGGCCCCGATCACGCCGCCGCCGATCACCGCGACCCGCTCGGGCAGCTGCGTCGTCGGTGCTGTTGGTCGACTGGTCGGAGGTGACCACGCTGGTCGCCGTCGACGTCCATGCCGGGGATCGCCCGCGGCACCGAGCCGGTGCAGATGATGACGGCCCGGCCGCGCAGCGTGTCTGGCCGTCGACCGACACCGCGCCGTCGGCCGTCAGCGTGCCGAAGCCCGTCGACGACCGTGACCTTGCGCCGCTTCAGCAGGCCGGACAGGCCCCGGTGCAGCTTGTTGACGATGCCCGCCTTGCGCTTGTTCGCGGCGGGCCAGTCGGGCTCCGGCGTGCCGCCGACACCTTCACGCCGTGCTCGCCGGCGTGCTTGACGGTGCGGAACACCTCGGCCGCGTGCAGCAGCGCCTTGGCCGGGATGCAGCCCCGGTGCAGGCAGGTGCCGCCGACCTTCTCCTTCTCCACCATCGCCACCGTCGAGCCCGGCCGACGCCGCGTACAGCGCCGCCGCGTAGCCGCCGGGCCCGCCGCCGAGGACGACGAGGTCGTAGTCAGCCATGGTTCGCCTCCGCGGAACGAGTACGTCGGCGCGCATCAGGCCCTCGCCACCTTCCGCAGCGTCTCGGCGATCTCCGCGGGCTGCGGGATCACCGCGTCCTCCAGCGGCGGGCTGGTGGGCGTGGGGGTGTTCTTGGCCGCGATCCGCACCACCGGCTGGTCGAGGTGCCAGAAGCACTCCTCCTGGATCGTCGCCGCGATCTCCGCGCCGTAGCCCAGCCGCTTGGCCGCCTCGTGCAGCACCACCGCGCGCGAGGTCTTGCGCACCGACTTGACGATCGTCTCGACGTCCAGCGGCACCAGGGTGCGGACGTCGACGACCTCGACCGAGATGCCCGTCCTTGTCCAGCTCAGCGGCCACCTCGAGGCCCTGGGACACCCCGGCCGAGTAGGTGATGAGCGTGACGTCGCGGCCCTCGCGCACGACCTTCGCCACGCCGAGCGGGATCGGGTCGAGCGAGAGCTGGCCCGAGGCCTTCAGCCGCCGGTACAGGTACTTGTTCTCCAGGTACAGCGTGGGGCTGTTGTCCCGGATCGAGCTCACCAGCAGGCCCGCCGCGTCCTCCGGCGTGCCCGGCATGACGATCTTGAGCCCGGGCACGTGCGCGAAGTAGCTCTCCACGCTCTGGCTGTGGGTGGGTCCGGCGCGCAGCCGTCCGCCGAACGGCGCCCGCATGGTGACCGGCATCGCGTCGCCGGTGCGCCAGTGGTGGCGCGCCAGCACGTTGATGATCGGGTCGAAGGCGCAGGAGATGAAGTCGGCGAACTGGAACTCCACCACCGGGCGCAGCCCGACCAGCGCCGCGCCGGCCGCCAGCCCGGTGAACCCGGTCTCGGCGATGGGGGTGTCGACCACCCGCCGCGGCCCGAACTTGTCCAGGAACCCCTTGGTCACCTTGAACGCGCCGCCGAACTGGCCGACGTCCTCGCCGATCAGGAAGACGTCAGGGTCGCGGTCCATCTCGCGCGTCCAGCGCCAGCCCGACGGCCTCCAGGTAAGTGGCGTTGCCACTGTCAGTAGGCATGATCGTCTCGCAAGCTCGACTCAGTCGGCATACACACCGTCCTCGATGTTGCTGGGATCGGGCATCGGGTCGGCGAGCGCCTTGCGCCGCGCGGCGATGGCGTACTGCCGGGCGTCTTCGCGGACCTGCTTGGCGGTGTCGACGTCGAGCACGCCCGCGTCGATCAGCACGCCCTCGAACAGCTCGACCGGGTCCTTCTTGGCGTACTCCTCGTACAGCTCCTTGAGCACGTAGTCGGCCGGGTCGTGCTCGGCGTGGCCGTGCATGCGCATCGTCACGGCCTCGACCAGCGACGGACCTTCGCCCGCCCGCGCCCGCGCGACCGCCTCGGCGACGGCGTCGTGCACCGCCAGCGCGTCGGTGCCGTCGACCTTGACCCCCGGCATGCCGTAGGCGACGGCCTTGGCCGCGAACGTCTCCGACGCGGACGTGCATGCTCAGCGGCGTGGAGTAGGCGTACTGGTTGTTCTCGATCACGAAGATGTTCGGCAGCTTCAGCACGCTGGCCATGGTCAGCGACTCGTGGAAGTCGGCCCGCGACGTCGAGCCGTCGCCGCAGAACGCCAGGCACACCTTGTCCTCGCCGCGGTACTTCGCCGCGAACGCCATCCCGGTGGCCACCGGGAAGTTGGCCGGGATGTGGCTGGGCAGGTTGTAGATGTTCAGGTCGAGCCGCCCGTAGTGCAGGGTGCCGTCGCGGCCGCCGGTGGGCGAGGTGGCCTTGCCCATGAAGCTCGCCATCACCTGCCACGGCTCCATGCCCCGCCACAGGTGCGCGCCGAGGTCGCGGTGGATCGGGGCGAGGTAGTCGTCGGGGCGCAGCGCGGACGCCGCGCCCACGCTGATCGCCTCGTGCCAGTGCCCGGTGTAGAGCGAGCCGAGCAGGTCGCCGCCCTTGTACATGGCGACCATGCGGTCCTCGACCGCCCGGGTGAGCACCATGATCTCGTGGATGCGCCGCAGCAGCTGCGGATCGCGGTCGGCGATGGCCGGGCCGCTGGAGTTGCTGGACGCGGCCTTGCGTCGGGTTCTCGGGGCCATGGCGCTAGTCGCCGAGGAAGAAGTCGCGGACCTGCCGGTTGAAGTCGGCCGTCCGCTCGATCATGGACCAGTGGCCGCAGTGCGAGAACACCGAGAGATCGGCGTTGTCGATCAGCTCCATCAGCTTGTAGGAGTTCGACACCGGGATCACCTTGTCCTCGCGGCCGTGCACGATCAGCACCTTGTGTGGCAGCGCGCGGATCTCGTCCTCGGACACGCTCATCGCGTCGACCCACCGCTGGCGCGGGGCCGGGAACATCGACGAGAACGACTCCTGGAACCCGGGCTGGGTGGCGCCGCGGAAGCGCACCTCGGCCAGCTCGTCGCTGGTGAGCGCGGGGTTGTAGGCGAAGAAGCCCATCACCCGGCGCATGTCCTCCAGCGTGCCGTCGAAGCCCCACACGGCGTCGAGGCCCTCGGTGATCGGGAAGTGCACGCCCATGCTGCCCATCAGCACCAGCTTGTCGACCCGGTCGGGGTGCTTCGTGGCGATGCGCAGGCCGATGCCGCCGCCGAAGCTGTTGCCCACCAGGTGGGCCTTCTCGATGCCGAGGGTGTCCATCAGCCCGACGGTCTGGTCGGCCCAGGTGTCGAGGCTGTAGTTGACGCCCTCAGGCCGCTCGGAGTAGCCGAAGCCGACCATGTCGGGGGCCACGACGTGGAAGTTCTCGGCCAGCGCCGGGATCACCAGCCGCCAGTTGGCGTAGGAGGTGACGCCGGGGCCCGAGCCGTGCACGAGCACCACGGTGTCGGTGTCGGCGGACGCCTTGCCGTCTTCCAGGTAGTTGGTGCTGGATGCCGTTCGCGAGCGCGCTCTGCCCGATCTCCGGCTTCTCGGTCGTGGTCATGGCGCTCCTAGCTGTAGTAACGGAAGACGAGATCGGCGACGCAGCAGGGCTTGGGCTCACCCTCGATCTCGTAGGTGAGGCGATAGACCGCTTCGGCGCCGCCGTCGAGGGCCTTCACCTCGGCCACCTCGACGTGCATGCAGATGCGCCGCCCCACCCGCAGCGGGGCGGGGAACCGGACCTTGTTGAGGCCGTAGTTGAGGACGACGTTGAAGCCCTCGACCGTGCAGACCTCCCACAGCAGCCCGGTGGCCAGACCCAAGGTGAGGAAGCCGTGCTGGACCGTCGCGCCGAACGGGCCATCCGCCGCCCGCGCGGGGTCGGTGTGGATCCACTGCTCGTCGCCGGTGAGCTTCGCGAACAGGTCGATGTCGTCCTGCTGGACCGTGCGCCAGCTGCTGGTCCCCACCTTCTGGCCGACCCGCTCGGCCAGGCCGTCGTAGCCCCGAAGGATGATCGGCTCGCCGCCCATGTAGCTCCCCTTTCCAACTCAGGCGCGAGTCAAGCACCGGGTACGACGGCGGCGCGGGCTTTCCTGCTCAGTGGGAGACGGGGCACTAGGTTGTCGCGGGTGAACCGGATCGCCGTGCACCAGTCGATCGTGCATCCCCTCGACCCGGTGGGGCTCGTTCAGATGGCCGAGCGGGCGGGCATCGACTCGGTCGGTCTGCACGTGGCCTCCGTGGAGGAGGTGGAGCCCTGGTGGGTGAAGGGCATCGGCTCGGAGATGCTGCGCGACCTGGTCTCCGCGCTGCTCGCCTCGCGGGTGACGGTGCTGGACGTCGGCCGGGTGCGGCTCGGCCCGGAGCTGCGGGTGTGGGACGGGCGCCACGCCTACGCCAGGGTGCTGGAGCTCGGTGTGCGCCTGGGCGCGCAGTTCGTGACGGCCCGGGCGGCCGCGGACGTCGACGAGGACCCCGCCGAGCTGTTCGCCGTGCTCGACGAGCTGGCCGGCCGCTACCGCCTGCGCCCGCTGCTGGCGGTCGTCCCCGGCACGCCCGCCGCGACGCTCGCCGCGGCGGCCGCGATCGTCGACGGCACGCGGGGCGGGATCGTGCTGGACGTCTCGCCGCACGACGACTCACCCACCGACGTGGAGGAGGCCGTGGTCGAGCTCGGCGAGAAGCTCGGCTACGTGCGGGTGCCCGCCCACGAGCTCGCCGCCGACCCCACCCCCGGCCTGCTCGCCACCCTCCCGCCGCAGGTGCCGGTGGCGATCGGCGACACACCCGGCGGCGCCGCGGCGAACGGGCACGAGGCGTCCGACCCGCTCGACCGGCCTCACCGCCTGGCGCGACGCCGTGGACGTCCTCCTGCGCCACCCCCAGGCGACCCACTAGCGCACCCCCACCGACCTCGGGCGG
Organism: uncultured Actinomycetota bacterium; assembly: GCA_963799945.1. Taxonomy (GTDB): domain Bacteria; phylum Actinomycetota; class Actinomycetes; order Mycobacteriales; family Pseudonocardiaceae; genus Pseudonocardia. Next base: position 358,650 of record CAWCZG010000008.1, on the reverse strand, counting down.
GATCGTCAGATCTGGCAGAGGCAGAAGGGGTGGCCCGCCGGGTCGAGGAAGACCCGGAACGTGGTGCCCGGCTGGTGCTCGTGCTTGCGCGCACCCAGCGCGAGCACCGCAGCCTCGCCTGCATCCAGGTCGGCGACGTCGAGGTCGAGGTGCATCTGTTGGGGGTGCTCCGCGCTCGGCCACACCGGCGGCTCGTGATCGGGCGCGAGCTGGAACGCCAGCACGAAGCCCCCTGACAGGCTCGAGCTGCACCCAGTCGGGCTCGTCGCGGGCGATCGGGACGCCGAGGATCGCGCCGTAGAACTCGGCGAGCTTGCGGGGCTCGCGGCAGTCGACGGCGAGGCAGACGAACTGGCGATTGCGGTCATGCCGCGACGCTAGCCGGCGCCACCGACACTTTCGCGGAGCGAATCCTCAGCCCTACCCGTCCCTGATCTTTCGTTTGTCGGTGCTCGATGCGAACATGCGTTCGTGAACGGCGAAGCCACCATCCTGCATGCCGACCTCGATGCGTTCTACGCCTCGGTCGAGCAGCGCGACGAGCCCCGCCTGCGCGGCCGCCCGGTGATCGTCGGCGGCGGCGTGGTGCTCGCCTGCAGCTACGAGGCCAAGCGGCGCGGGCGTCCGCACCGCGATGAACGGGCGGCAGGCGCGCGCGCTGTGCCCGGAGGCGATCGTCGTGCCGCCCCGGATGCGGGCCTACACCGACGCGAGCAAGGCGGTGTTCGAGGTCTTCCGCGACACCACCCCGCTCGTGGAGGGGCTGTCGATCGACGAGGCGTTCCTGGAGGTCGGTGGCCTGCTCAAGATCGCGGGCCCGCCACTGCTGATCGCGCAGGGGCTGCGGGAGCGGGTGGCGAAGGAGGTCGGCCTGCCGATCACGGTCGGCGTCGCCCGCACGAAGTTCCTCGCCAAGGTGGCGAGCGGGGTCGCCAAGCCCGATGGGCTGCTGGTCGTGCCGCCCGATCGCGAGCGCGAGTTCCTGCATCCCGCTGCCCGTCGAGCGGCTGTGGGGGGTCGGGAAGGTGACGTCGGCCAAGCTGCACGCGCTCGGCGTGCGCACGGTGGCCGATGCCGCGGCCCTGGGCGAGGCCGGGCTCGTGTCGGTGGTCGGACGGGCCGCGGGCCGCCACCTCAACGCCCTGTCGCTCGGGCTGGACCCCCGCCGGGTCGACACCACCCGGCGCCGCCGCTCCATCGGCTCGCAGCAGGCGCTCGGCAGGCGCGCGCGCAGCCACCTGGAGCTCGACGCGATCCTGGCGGGCACGCTCGACCGGCTCGGCCGCCGCCTGCGCGTCCGCGCACCGCACCTCGCGCACCGTCGTCCTGCGGATGCGCTTCGACGACTTCTCCCGCGCCACCCGCTCCCACTCGCATCGCGGAGGCGACCGCACACACCGAGCACCCTGCTGGCGGCCGCGCGGGTGCTGCTGCGCGCCGCGCTGCCGATGATCGACGAGCGTGGCCTCACCCTGCTCGGGGTGTCGCTCTCCGGCCTCGACGACGACCGCTGCACGCAGCTCGCCCTCCCGTTCGACACGCGCAGCGGGCCCGCGATCGACGGCGCGCTCGATGCGGTGCAGCAACGGTTCGGCGCCCGTTCGGTCACCCGAGCCACCCAATTGCGGCTGCGTCCGGCCCTGGAAGTCCCCCGATTGGACGATTAGCATGAGCAAGAAGTGGGTATCCACCGCCGGGTGACCACGCGCAGCTCCGGCACCCGGTGTGGTGCGCAGCCTCATCCCCGCCCGCATCGACCGCCTGCCGTGGTCGCCCTTCCACACGAGGATGGTCGTCGCCCTCGGGGTGGCCTGGATCCTGGACGGGCTGGAGATCACCGTCGCCAGCTCCGTCACCGATGTGCTGACGAAGCCGGAGACGCTGGGGCTGTCCTCCGCCGCCGCGGGCCTCGTCGCCTCGGTGTACCTCGCGGGCGAGGTCGTCGGAGCCCTGTTCTTCGGGCGGCTGTCCGACAAGCTCGGCCGCCGCAACCTGTTCATGATCACCCTGGGGTGTACCTGGTCGGCAGCGGCCTCACCGCGTTGACGCTGGGCAACGGCGTGGGCTGGGTCGGCTTCCTCTACCTCACCCGGTTCATCGCGGGCATGGGCATCGGCGGCGAGTACGCGGCGATCAACTCCGCGATCGACGAGCTCATCCCGTCCCGCTACCGGGGCCGGGTCGACATCATGGTCAACGGCACCTACTGGGCGGGCGCGATCCTCGGCACGCTCGGCAGCCTGATCTTCCTGAACGTCTTCAGCCTCTCCGTCGGCTGGCGCCTCGCCTTCCTGCTCGGGCCGGTCCTCGGGCTCGTCATCCTCTTCGTGCGGCGCAGCCTGCCGGAGAGCCCCCGCTGGCAGGTCATGAACGGCCGCGAGCGCGAGGCCGAGGAGTCGATCACCTACATCGAGCACGAGGTGGAGCAGTCCGGCGTCACCCTGCCGCAAGGTCGACGAGAGCAAGACCATCGACCTCCAGCCGACCGACCGACATCGGCTACCTGGCGCTGGTGCGGGTGCTCTTCCGCGACTACCCGTCCCGCGCCGTGCTCGGGGCCTCGCTGATGATCACCCAGTCGTTCCTCTACAACGCCATCTTCTTCACCTACACGCTGGTGCTGGCGAAGTTCTACGGCGTCGACTCGACAGCCGCCCCGGTCTTCCTCATCGCCTTCGCGGTCGGCAACCTGGCGGGCCCGCTCACGATCGGCCACCTGTTCGACACCATCGGCCGCAAGAAGATGATCGCGGGCACCTACGTGCTCTCCGGGCTCCTGCTGGCGATCACCGCGTTCCTGTTCAACGCGGGCGTGCTCAACGCCGTCACGCAGACGATCGCCTGGTGCGTGATCTTCTACTTCGCCTCGGCGGGCGCCAGCGCGGCCTACCTGACGGTCAGCGAGATCTTCCCGCTGGAGGTCCGGTCGAAGGCGATCGCGGTGTTCTTCGCCATCGCCCAGTGCTTCGGCGCGATCGCCCCGGCGATCTACGGCGCGCTGATCGGCGACGGCTCGCAGCCGATCAAGCTGTTCTTCGGCTACCTGCTCGGCGCCGTGATCATGATCGCCGGTGGTGTGGTGGCGTTCTTCCTCGCCGTCGACGCCGAAGGCAAGTCGCTCGAGGACATCGCGTCCCCGTTGTCGTCGCGCGGCCGCGGCACCGGTTTCACCCGAGCGGAAGGTTCCGCGCGCCCGCTCTGAGACCCGCGGCCGCGTGACAGACTTCCGCCGTGGCAGGGCGGGAGAGCCGGCAGGCGCGCTGGCGGGCGCTGTGGCGGACCCGCTGGGCCGAGCTGCGGACGGCCGCGACCGGGGTCGACCCCGGTCTCGTCCGTCTGCGGCTCGCCGCCGGTGCGCTGCTGTCGATCGCGGTGGCCGTCGGGTTGGCCGCCGTCCTGCAGCACGTCTCCGGCGAGCCGGCGACCGTGGTGATCATGTCGGCGGTGCTGGCGATGGTCAGCAACATCGCGGTCAACGAGACCCCTGATCGGCAGGCTGCGGGCCACCACGGCGCTGCTGATCCTGCCCGCCGCCGCCGCGGTCTCGCTGGGCACGGTGCTCGCGGCGAACCGGGTGGTCGCCGACATCGTGTTCGTCGCGATCATGATGGGCGGGGTCTGGATCCGCCGCTTCGGTCCGCGCGGGTTCTCCATCGGCATGGCCGCGGTGATGGGCTACTTCTTCTCCCAGTTCCTGGGCACGCAGGTCTCGGGCCTGCCGTGGCTGATCGGCGCGGCGGCCATCGGCGTCGGCTCGGCGCTGCTCGTGCGCGGCTTCCTGCTCGTCGAGAAGCCGCAGAACGCCCTGGCCCGCCTGGTCCGCGCGTTCCGCGCGCGGGTCCACGCCCTCGCCTACGCCGTGGCCGAGCTGATCGACGCCGACGAGGACGACCGCGAGCACGCCCGGCGCGACGTCGGCCGCAGCCGCGCACGGCTCAACGAGTCGGCGCTGCTCATCGCCGACCAGATGGAGCGCCAGGACGAGCGCGGCGAGCTCGAGGTCTACGTGCTGGACGCCGAACTGGCCGCGGAACGGCTCGCCGACACCGCGCGCCACCTCGTCATCTCGGTCGGGCGGCCCGCCGACGACCTGCGCCGCCCCCTGTTGGCCGGGCTGCGCTCGCTCGGCGCGGCCACCGCCACCGGCACCACGCCGTCCCGGGTCATGGACCACCTGGACGCCGCCCGGCGGGGGGTCGAGCCGCTGGTGACCAAGGTCGACGGGCTGGGTGACGACGGCCAGCGCGTCGCGTTCGCGGTGTCCCGGCTGGCCGAGGCGCTCGCCGAGGGCCGCAAGCACGACCCGACCACACCGGCCGACGAGACCACGGACGCCGGACCCGACGTGCCGACCGGACGACGCGGACGCCGACGCGGAACCCGAGCCGCAGACGACCGCCAAGCCGGGCCTGGCGCTCACCACCCGCCAGGCCGTGCAGGTCGGGGTGGCCACCAGCCTCGCGATCATCGGCGGCGAGCTCCTCTCCCCTGCGCGCTGGTACTGGGCGGTGATCGCGGCCTTCGTCGTGTTCGCGGGCACCAGCAGCCGCGGCGACGTGCTCACGCGCGGCCGCGACCGGGTGTTCGGCACGATCGGCGGCGTCGTGGCCGGGATGGCACTGGCCTTCCTGGTGAACGGGGCGGTGGTGCCGACGCTGGTGCTGCTCGGCCTCTGCCTGTTCCTGGCGATCTACCTGGTGCGGGTGTCGCCGGGGCTGATGGCGTTCTGGATCACCGCCGTGCTCGCGCTCCTCTACGGGCTCACCGGGCAGTTCAGCATCGAGACCCTGCTGCTGCGGGTCGAGGAGACCGCCGTGGGCGCGGTGCTGGGCATGCTCGCGGGCTTCCTCGTGCTGCCCGCGGGCACCCGCGCGGCGTTCGGCACCGCCCTCGACGCGATGGTCGACGCCGTGCACGCCGTGCTGGACGCGGCGGTCGACCGGCTGCTCGGGCGGCTCGTCCCCACCGCGCCGGTGGATCTCGCGCGCGACATGGACGCCGCCCTCGGCGTGCTGCGGCAGCGGGCCCGCCCGCTGGACAACCCGCTCCCGCGCCGCCGCGGCCGCTCCAGCTACGCGAGGGCGTTGCGCGTGTTCACCAGCGTCGACCACTACGCGCGGCTGCTCGCCCGTCTCTCCGACACCGTGCGCGCGCCGGACTGGGCCGACACGCTCACCCCGGCCGTCAAACGCATCCGGGACAACATCGACGGCCTGCGCGCGCTCCTGATGCACGTCGACGGCCCCGAGGTGGTCTCCGCGGAACCCGAGGTGGACGCGGCCGAGGTCGCCGCGGCCCGGCGCCCTGACACCCCGCTGCGCCGCCAGATGCTGGTGGCCGCGCGGCTGCTGCGGCGGATGGACCAGTCGGTGGTCGGCTTCGCGACCGACCTGGGCGCGCCCCGACCCGAACCCGAGCGGGCGCGCGTCCCCTGAGGGTCAGACGCGCACCTTGGGCACCGTGTGCTCGAAGCCCTCGGGCACGATGATGTCCTCGGGCACCAGGTCGTGGATCGAGGACCGGCCCAGGCCGAGCAGCGCCTCGTCGATGCCGCTTCGCAGGATCTGCAGCACGTTGGTGACGCCCGCCTGGCCGCCCGCCGCCATCCCCCACAGGTAGGCCCGACCGATCATCACGGCCTTCGCGCCCAACGCGAGCGCCTTCACGACATCGCCGCCGCGCCGGATGCCGCCGTCGAGCAGCACCTCGACCTGGTCCCCCACCGCCTCGACGACGGCGGGCAGCGCGCGGATCGACGCGGGCGTGCCGTCGAGGTTGTTGCCGCCGTGGTTGGACACCGAGATCGCGGTGACGCCCGCGTCCACCGCCCGCCGGGCGTCGTCGGGATGCATGATCCCCTTGACCATGAACGGGCCGCCCCACTCCTCGCGCAGCCAGGCGACGTCCTCCCACGTCGGCAGCGGCGTGCCCATCCACTCGCCGTAGGCGCCGAAGAACGTGGGGGGCTGCTCACCGGGGGCAGCCAGGTTGGGCGTGGTGAGGTCGGGCAGGCCGCCGCTGCGCGCCCACTCCAGGAGGTAGCGCGGGCGCACCACGCCCTCCGGGGCGAACTGCATGATCGCCTTGAGATCCATCTTCTCGGGGATCGGCGGGCTGCCCCAGTCGCGCCGCGTGGCGAACGTCCAGTCCAGCGTCACGATCAGGCCCTGCGCACCGGCCTTGCGGGCGCGTTCGGCCCGCTCCACCAGCCGTTCGCGGGTGCCCACCCAGTACATCTGGAACATCGTCTTCGGGTTGGCCGCCGCGACCTCCTCGATCGGCTTGCTGGCGAAGGACGACAGGCCCATCGCGGTGTCGGCCTCGGCCGCCGCCCGTGCGACCGCCACCTCGCCCTCGGGGTGCACGGCCTGCACGCCGGTCGGCGAGATGATCACCGGCAGCGAGATGTCCATGCCCATCACCCGGGTGGCCTGCTCGCGGCTCTGCGGCAGGTTCGCGATGTGCGGGCGGAAGCCCAGCTCGCTGAACGCCTTGACGTTGTCGTCGAGCGTGATGCCGAGCTCGGAGCCCGCGACCAACGCCAGGTACACCGACTTGGGCAACCGCTTCTTGGCCCGCCGCTGCGCCTCGGCGACCGACTCGAACCAGTCCTTGCTGCTCGCCATGGGCCGAGCCTAAGCCGGTGCGCGCGCCGTTGCTCCTCCCCGACCCGATCGTCGGGGTGGGATGCCCCTCCCTATGGACGGTGCGAGAGGCGCTCTACACGCCCCGCTCGACGGGCAGCAGCCCGCGGTCGACGGCGCGGACGAGGGCGGCGTGGTCGGCCTCGGTCTGGTCGGCGTAGGCACGGGCGAACCGGACCATGCGCCTCGTCCAGCTTCGGCGAACCGCCCGACATAGCCCGCGATCATCGACGCCCCGCTGGTGCGGGCGTGCCCCTTGGCCAGCAGGTGCCCGACGACGCCCGCGTAGTCGACCAGGGCGTCGGCGTCGATGCCGGAGAGCTCCACGCTGCCCTTCATGTTGCGGAACTGGCGCACGTAGTACTGCCGCCCGTCGAAGCCGGTCCAGCCCAGCAGCGGGTCGCTCACCGTCTGCAGCGCCTGCTGGTACTCCACGACCCGCTGGCCCTGGTGGGCGTGCCAGGCCGACTCGCCGTGCACGTAGCGCGCCAGCACCGACCGTCGCGCCTGCTTGAGCTGCAGGAACACCACGTCGTCTGCGGACGACCCCTCCAGCAGCACGACGTAGGCGCGCAGCCCGACGCTGCCCGACGCCGACGACCTTGTGCGCGATGTCGACGATCGTGTAGCCGCCCAGCACCCGACGCCAGTGCGGCGCGAGGGTGAGCAGGTACTCGTCGAGCGCCTCGCCGAACATCTCGGCCTCGCGCGTCGGACACGCCGCGTGATCAGCGGCGGCTCCTCGACGATCCGCCGCCGACCCGCCACCTCCGTGGTGAAACGGGGCAGCGCGCGGTCGCTCGTGCGGTGGCGGGCGCGGCGCGCGGCCCGGACGATCTCGTGGCGCAGCCCCGCGGAGCTCTCGTCGGCCAGCCGGTCGACGTCGATGCGCCCGAACGAGCGCGACATCAGCGGCTGGTCGGCCAGGAACCGCACCTCCTCGCGGTAGGCGGCCACGCAGGTGCGCACCGCGCGCCGCGCACTGCTCCTCGGTCATGCCGTTGCCGCGGCCCGCCACCCAGATGCTGGCCACCAGCCTGCGCAGGTCCCACTCCCAGCCGCCCGGGTGGGCCTCGTCGAAGTCGTTGAGGTCGATCACGAGGTCGCGCTCGGGCGAGGCGTAGAAGCCGAAGTTGCCCAGGTGCGCGTCGCCGCAGACGACCGGGGTGATGCCGGTGGCGGGCAGGTGGGCCACGTCCTCGGCCATGACGACGGCGGTGCCGCGCAGGAACCCGTAGGGCGAGGCGATCATGCGGCCGACGCGGATCGGGCACCAGCCGCCCGACCCGACCCTCGTGCGAGTCCATGATCTGCTGGACCGGGTCGGGACGGCCGACGGGCGCGCTCCACTCGCCCAGCGAGCTGCGCGGCACGCGCTCGCGCAGCCGTTTCCCGAGGGCGTACCGCTCGGCCCGGTCGACGGGGCGGCTGCCGCAGCGACGCGTAGGCCGTGCCGTCGGCCTCGGCGAGCACGGTGTGCGCGGGCCCTGTCACGCCTCGGCCTCCGCGGGAGCGGGTCTGTCGTCGACGGTCACAAAACCGAATGCTAGTGGGGTGTCCTTTCCCGGAGCCCCCGTTCGTTCCTAGGGTGACGCCGAACCCGGCGTCCACCCCGAGAGGAGCTCCTCATGCCCACGTATGCCGCCATGATCTACAGCAGGGACGTCGACTGGTCGCTCCCCGAGTACGCCCTCGAGACGAAGGAGTACGCCGAGTTCGGTCAAGCCGCGGCCGCCGTCATCCGCGGCGGGGCCGCGCTCTACCAGACCAGCACGGCCACGACCGTCCGCGTCGAGGGCGGCAAGGGCGGCGACGTCGTGACCTCCGACGGCCCCTACGCCGAGACGAAGGAGGCGCTCACCGGCTTCTACCTGCTGGAATGCGCCGACCTCGACGAGGCCATCAAGATCGCGGCCACCATCCCCGGCGCCTGGGACGGCGCCATCGAGCTGCGTCCCATCATCCAGTTCGGCGGATGACCGCAGCGGACCGGGACCCGCACGCCGCCCTCGTCCGCCTCGTGCGCGACGAGGGCAGGCGCGTGCTGGCCACCCTTGTCCGCATCACCGGGGACCTCCCCCTCGCCGAGGACGCCGTGCAGGACGCGGCCGTGCGGGCGCTCGAGACGTGGCCGCGCGACGGCGTGCCCGCCGAGCCGCGCGCCTGGCTGACGCTCACGGCGCGGCGGCGCGCCATCGACGTCCTGCGCCGTGAAGCGGCCCGCGCCGGGAAGGAGGCGGAGGCGGTGATCGAGCCGGACGAGCCCCCGCCGCCCCCGGAGACCGTGCGCGACGACCTGCTGCGGCTCGTGTTCACCTGCTGCCACCCGGCGCTGGCGCTCGAGTCCCAGGTGGCGCTGGCCCTGCGCACGCTGTGCGGGCTCACCGTGGCCGAGGTGGGCGCGGCGCTGCTGGTGCCGGAGCCGACGATGGCCAAGCGGCTCACCCGGGCCCGGCAGAAGATCAGCAAGGCGGCCATCCCTTACGCCGTGCCCGCCGACCACGAGCTACCCGACCGGCTGCGCGGTGTGCTCACCACCGTCTACCTGCTCTTCACCACCGGGTACGCGCCGACGGGGGCACCGCGCGGCGGGCTCGTCGACGAGGCGGTGCGGCTCACCCGGCTGCTGCGCGAGCTGATGCCCGGCGAACCCTCCGTGCTGGGCCTGCTGGCGCTGGAGCTCCTGCAGGACTCGCGGCGCGACGCCCGGCACGACGCCGAGGGCACCCCCGTGCTGCTCGCCGACCAGGACCGCGCCCGGTGGCGGCACGACCTCATCGCGGAGGGCGTCCGGCTCGTCGGCGAGGGCCTGCGCCGCACCCCCGACCGGCCCGATCCCTACGTCGTCCAGGCCGCGATCGCCGCCTGCCACGCGCTGGCCCCGACGTGGGCGGACACCGACTGGGCCGCGGTGCTGTCCTGGTACGACGTGCTGCTCACCGTGGCCGACACGCCCGTCGTCCGGCTCAACCGGGCCGTCGCCGTCGGCGAGCTGGAGGGCCCCGCGGCCGGGCTCGCGGCCGTCGACGCCATCGGCGACCTCGCGGGCTACCCGCTGTGGCACGCCGCCCGGGCCGAGCTGCTCGCCCGCATGGACCGCCTCGGCGAAGCCCGGTGCGCCTACGCCGCGGCGACCGCCCTGCCGCAGGACGACGCCCAGCTCACGCACCTCCGGCGGCGGAGCGCGCGGCTGGACGAGGACCCAGCCCGAACCGGATGAGCGCGGTCACCAGCGCGGTGCCCAGGATCGTCGCGGCCATCACGAACGCCGTCACCCCGCCGAGCGAGGCCAGCGGCGGCACCGCCGCGCCGATCGAGAACTGCAGCAGCCCGAACACGGCCGAGGCGGCGCCCGCCCTGGTGGCCTGACCGTCGAGCGCCAGCGCGGTGGAGTTGGGCAGGAGCACACCGGTGCAGGCGACGAGCACCAGCAGCGGCACGAGCAGCACCCAGACGGAGCCGGACACCAGCACGCCGACGAGCATCACGACCGCGGCGACCAGCGCGACCACGACCCCCGCGGTGAGCAGCGCGAGCGCCCCGACCCGGCTGACCAGGCTCGCCGACACCCGCCCGACGACGAGGATCGCGACCGCGTTCGCGCCGAACACCAGCGAGAACTGCTGCGCGGACAGGCCGTACGTCGACTGCAGCACGTAGCTCGCCATCGCGATGTAGACGAACATGCCGCACACCCCGACGGCGCCGACGAGCGCGGGCAGCAGGAAGCCCCGGTCCTGCAGGACGGCCCGCACCCCGCGTGCCGTCGTCCGCAGCCCGCCTGCCTGGCGACGGTCGGCCTGCAGGGTCTCGCCGAGGGTCAACGCGGCGACGAACAGGAGGGCGCCCAACACGACCAGCGCGGCGAACAGTCCGCGCCACGACGTGAACTGCAGGAGGAACCCGCCCAGCAGCGGAGCGCCGATCGGCGCCACCCCGAGGACCAGGGTGATCAGCGCGAACACCCGTCCCAGCATGGGGCCGTCGTAGAGGTCGCGGACCATGGCCCGCGCGATCACGATCCCGGCGCCGCCCGCGAGGCCACCGACCAGCCGCAGCACCAGCAGCAGCGTGATCGACGGGGCGATCGCGCAGAGGCCCGCGGCGACGGAGAAGAGGGCGACGCCGACGAGCAGCGGCATCCGACGGCCGACCCGGTCGGTGAGCGGGCCGACGAACAGCTGGCCCAGCGCCAGGCCGATCATGCAGAGCGAGAGCGAGAGCTGGCCCTCGGCCTCGCTGGCCCGCAGGTCGGCGGTCAGCGCGGGGAGGGCGGGCAGGTAGAGGTCGAGCGAGAGCGGGCCGAGCGCGGAGAGACCGCCGAGCGCGAGGAGCTGCCCTGGGGGCACCCGGACGGAAGGCGTGGCGGTCACCCGCTCTTCCTACGCGACCGCCCCCGGACCGGGGAACCGCAGGCGCGCCGGGTTGTCGGGCGATCAGAGCAGGAACAGGCCGACGAGGAAGGCGATGACGACGGCGGTGAAGACGAGGCCGATGAGCCTGCCCGCCAGGCGACCCTCGGCGAGGGCGCTGTCCCTGGCCGTCTGGGGGCCGGAAGCGATCGTGGTCATGCCCGTCTTTCGTCGGAAATGCGTGAAGAGTTACGCCCCGATTGCGTGAATGTGGACGGTCGAGGACCATGCGCAGCGAGGATCCCAATCAAGGGAGAGCGCCGTGCCGACGCATCGCATGACGATCGAGCACGACGACGGCAACGACATCACGTTCGCCTGCCCGGAGGGCGGATGCGGACGGCGGGTGGTGTTCGCGGTCCGCGGGATGGTGGGCTCAACCGCGGCGATTTCTTCGCCCTGCATTCCGGCGGCTCCGAGGGCCTGCAGATCGGCGCTGACCTGCGCTGACGTGCTTAGCGGATGCTGAGTGTGGATGCTGCGCGCGCACGGGGGTGCTCGCTCAGACCTGGTTCTCAACGTCGTGGTGGTCGGATCGAGAACGGTCCGGCGTCACCGTTGGAGGAGCCGGCAATGGACCAGTTCGACTCGAACTTCCCCGGCTACATCGAGGGCGCGATCACGTCAGCCACCGTCGTCGAGCCGGGCAGCATCACCGAGGGCCTGCCCAACCGGGTCGTAGACCCGACCAAGGACTTCACCGTCCGGGTGGTGTGGAACGTCTTCGGCGTGTTCACGCCGCTGTGGATCGGGGCGTTGGACAACCCGTGGGTCGTGTCGCTGTACGGCGAGAGCCTGGCGGCGGGCCCCGAGCGCCTGATCGGCAAGCTCACCGTCGACAAGGCGAACTTCGCACCGGACACGACCCCGGGTCACGTCAACGGGCGGGTGTACACGGCCGACGTGGTCGTGCCCGCGAACACCCTCGCCGAGGGCAACCCGAACAGCCAGATCTCGGGCATCTACAAGCTCGTGACCTCGGTCTTCCTCGACAGCACCCTGGGCGCCCCCGGCTTCGACATGATCGGGTTCTCCGAGGGCCCGTACGTCCAGGTCGAGAACCCGATCTGACCTTCCTGAATGGTGCGCAGGGGAACCCGCACCATCACGAGCGCCCCGCCCGGCCATCCCCTCCCGGACGGGGTGCTCCTCTGTGTCCGCTCAGCGCCGCACAGAGCCCGCGCCCGCCCGGCCGACCCGGATCTCCTGGTAGAGGGCCGCGGTGCGGGGCTCAGGGGCCCGGTCCAGGGTCGCGCGCAGCACGCGCGAGCAGAACTCGAACTGCCGCAGGGCCTGGTAGGGCCGACCCTGCCGGGCGTAGCAGCGCATGAGCACCCGGTGGGCGTCCTCGCGACACGGGTCGACGTCCAGCATCTTGTGCGCGGTGGCGATGACGTCGTCCACGCGGTCGGCGGCCAGTTGGAGGCGCAGGCACCGGTCCAGGACGTCGAGGTGCTCGATCCGCAGGGACTCGCGCGGCAGCATCGTCCAGCTCTCGTAGGGGGCGTCCGCGGCGAACTCGCCCCGGTACAGGGCGACGGCCTCGCCGTAGCGGGCCAGTGCCGCGTCAGGTTCACCGGCGCGCTCGGCGGCCCGTGCGGCGGCCGTCCGCGCGGCGAAGCGCTCGATGTCGATCTCGACGCGCACGCCCTCGACGATCCGGTACCCCCCGTCGGCATACTCGACGACCGGCGCCGGGCTCACCGCGAGCAGGGCGCGGCGCACCCCGCTCACCGCCACCTGCAGGCGGTTACGCGCGGCCGCCTCGGGCACGCCCGGCCAGAACTCCTCCAGCAGCTCGTCGCGGGAGCACTCGTGGCGCGGGCGGTAGAGCAGGTAGCGCAGCACCGACAGCCCGCGCGGGCCGTTCCAGCGGCTCACCAGACGCCCGTCGAGCCTGCACTCGAAGCCGCCGAGCATCTGCACCTCGAGGACCGGGCGGTTGGCCGACGCGGGCCGGGGCGGCGCCCGGCCGGGGTCCAGCACGGGCAGGGGTGGCGCCTCCGCCGCGTGCAGCACGCGGGTCAGCGAACGTCGCCACACCGGCCGCATCCAGGTCCACTGGTTCTCCAGCGCGACGAGCCACGGTCGGAGGCCGCCCGCGTCCAGCGGCGTCGCCGCGAACTGGGGGTGCCAGTAGCCCGTGGCCAGGCTGACCTCGAGGGCCGCCCGCTCGGCGTGGCCGCAGCGGCCGACGAGATCGGCGGTGAGCCGGTCGAGCATGGTGCCCCGCCGCCAGGTGCCCTGCACCGCCGTTGCGACCGCGTCCGGGTGCCGGACCGCCGCGTCCAGCACGTCCTGCCTGATCGCCGGGTGGCGCTGGGTGAGCCGGATGATCCTCCGCAGGGTGGCGGGGTCGAGCCGATCGGTGGGACCGCTCTCGACGCAGGCCAGCTCCGCCGCCCCGACCACGTGGTCGGCGGGCACGTCCGTGGACAGGCGCCCTTCCGCGACGACGACGAGGTTCACCCCGCGGTCGGCCGCCCGCGCCCGCAACGTGGTGAGGCCCGTTTCCGCGCCGGACCGCAGCGGCCCGATGATCTCGATGACGACCACCGCGCCCTCCGGCGCCAGCCCGATGAGCCGCTCGGGGTGGGTGTCCGGGTCGAGCCCCCAGCGGTGCGCGAACGCCGTGGCGAGCAGGCCGGGGAGCAGCGCCACCCGGGACGCGGGGACGCGCAGCCACACACAGCTGTCCCAGCGGCCCCACGCGCTCACCGCGGCGGCGAGCCGCTCCCCGAGGATCGATCCCGCCGGTCCGACGACGAACGAGCAGGGCACGTCGCGGATCCGCGCGACTCCGCCGCCGTCCGGAGCGGGACCTGCCCCGGGCAACGGCCGCATCAACTGCGGCAGGAACACTGCCGCCCCCTCCCTGAACCGAGCTTCCGGTCCCCCCCAAAGAGCTGGAGGGAGGTGGGCGACGCGGTGATACGCGCCGGACGCGCCGAGCGTCAGCCGGTTGCGACCGCGACCGTCACCGACTGTGGCCGTGCGCCGTCGAGGACGAGCCGGGCGATGCGCTCACGGTGCCATTCGGCGCTGCCGAGCAGCGCCGCGTCGGTGACGGCGCGTTTGACGTAGAGGTGCGCGGGGTGCTCCCAGGTGAACCCGATGCCTCCGTGCAGCTGGACGGCGGCGAGCGCGACCTCGCGGTAGGCCTCCGAGCAGACGGCCTGAGCCACGGAGACGGCGAGATCGGGGTTGTCGGAGCCGTCGCTCAGCGCCCACGCGGCGTGGTAGGCGGCGGAGCGCGCGTGCTCGACGCGCACCAGCATGTCCGCGCACCGGTGCTTGACGGCCTGGAACGACCCGATGGGGCGGCCGAACTGCAGGCGGGTGCCCGCGTAGGCGACGGTCATGCCGAGCAGCCGCTGGGCGCCGCCGACCTGTTCGGCCGCGAGCAGCGCGCCCGCGGTGCGCCGCGCGACCGTCAGCGCCTGCTCCGCGTCGTCCCCCGTGGCGAGCAGGCGGCCGGGCGTGGCGGCGAACCGCACCCCGGCTTGCCGCCGGGTCGGGTCCAGCGTGGACAGCGGGATGGCTTCGGCGCCCTCGACGAGCAGCAGGGCCGTGCTGTCCCCGTCCCGCGCCGCGACGACCAGTACGTCGGCCTCGCCGTCGACCACCTGGGCGGCCTCGCCGGTCACCGCGTCCGCCGAGACGGTGATCCCCGGCCCGTCGACGAGCGCCGCCGTGCGCTGCCCGCAGGCGTACGCGCTGACGTCCTCGCCCACCGCGGCGAGCGCCGGGACGGCCAGCCCGACGGTGCCGAGGACCGGCCCGGGGAGCAGCGCGGCCCCGCACTCCTCGACGACGATGGCCTGGTCGACGAGCGTGCCGCCCGCCCCGCCGAGGTCCTCGGACACCGCGAGCCCCAGCACGCCCAGCTCGCCGCCGAGGCGCGCCCACAGGGCCCGGTCGTAGCCCGCCTCCATCGCCCGCCGCACGGCGCTCTCGTCGCAGGCCTTGGCCAGGAACTCCGCGCACCGCCGTGCGCAGGTCGTTCTGCTCGGCCGTGAACACGAACTCAGCCACGGGGCACGTCCTTCCACGGCTTGCCCGCATCGGCGCGCAGGTCGCCCGGCAGCCCCAGGATCCGCTCACCGAGGATGTTGCGGAGCACCTCGGAGGTGCCGCCCTCGATGGAGTTGGCCCGCGCGCGCAGGAACCGCTGCTGCACCGGCCCGCGGTAGTCCTCGTCGCGGGTGAGGTCGCGCTCGGCGTAGGAGCCGTACAGGGTGGCCTGCTCGCCGAGCAGGTCCATGCAGAACTCGTACACCTGTTGGTTGAGCTCGGCGGTGACGACCTTGGCGATCGAGCCCTCCGGCCCCGGCGAGCCCGAGCCCGCCGCCGCGCGGGCCCGCTGGTCGGTGAGCCGCTGCGCCTCGGCGCGGGTCCACAGGGCCGCGAGCCGGTCGCGCAGCACCGCGGTGTGGCGCTCCGGGTAGCGCGCCCACAGGTCCACGGCGTCCGCGATCGCGCCCGCCCCCCGCACCGACGACGAGCCGCCGATGGCCGAGCGCTCGTTCATCAGCGTGGTCATCGCGACGCGCCACCCGTTGCCGACCGCGCCGAGCCGGTAGGAGTCCGGGATGCGGGCGCCGGTGAGGTAGACCTCGTTGAACTCGGCCTGCCCGGTCATCTGGCGCAGCGGGCGGGTCTGCACACCCGGCGCGTGCATGTCGAGCACGAAGTAGGTGAGGCCCTTGTGCTTGGGCTGCTCGGGATCGGTGCGCGCGAGCAGGAGCGCGAAGCGGGCCACGTGCGCGAGGCTCGTCCACACCTTCTGGCCCTCGACGACCCACTCGTCGCCGTCGGGCACCGCCGAGGTCGCGAGGCCCGCGAGGTCGGAGCCCGCGCCCGGCTCGCTGAACAGCTGGCACCAGATGTGCTCGGTGGTGGCCAGCGGTCGCAGCAGCTGCCGTGCCAGCTCCGGTGAGCCGTGCTCCAGCAGCGTGGGCGCGGCCATCCCGTGCCCGATCGGGTTGAGGGAGAACGGGTTCGGCCCGCCTGCGCCCTGCAGGACCTCGTCGGCCCGCGCCTGCAGTCCCCGGGAGACGCCCAGACCGCCCAGCCCGACGGGGAAGTGCACCCAGGCGAGGCCCGCGTCGAAGACGGCGCCCAGGAACTCGGTGCGCGGTGTCGCCCGGGGATCGTGGGCCTCGACCACCTGGCGGGCGGTCTTCTCGACGAGCTCCGGTGCTTCGTCCATCAGCGCGCTCCTGTCGTGACGGGGCCGACTGTACCGTCGGATCCGTGATCATCGACCGGGTCGCCACCCGCCTGCTCGGCCTGCCGCCCGCCCGCACCGAGTACACGCGCCGCGAGGAACGGGTCCCCATGCGCGACGGCGCCGTGCTGCTGGCCGAGCACCACATCCCGACGACCGACCACCCGTTGGGCACCGTGCTGATCCGCACCCCGTACGGCCGCCGATCGCCGCTGGACGCGCTGACGTCCAAGACGTTCGCCGCCCGCGGCTACCACGTGCTCGTCCAGAGCGTGCGCGGCACGTTCGGCTCCGGCGGCGTGTTCGACCCGATGGTCGACGAAGAGCGCGATGGGCACGACACAGTGGCGTGGCTGCGCGAGCAGAGCTGGTTCGACGGTCGCCTCGCCACCCACGGCGCCTCCTACCTGGGGTGGGCGCAGTGGACGCTGATGACCGACCCGCCACCCGAGCTGCGCGCCTCCGTGGTGCTGGTCGGGCCGCACGACTTCGCCTACTCGGTGTACGGGGCGGGCACCTTCTCCCTGCACGGCTTCCTCAGCTGGAGCGACCTGATCCTGCGCCAGGAGGCGGGACCGTGGCGGACCCTGGCAGGCGGGTTCACGGCCGCGCGCAGGCTCGCGCCCGCGTTCGCCGGGCTGCCCTTGGGCGAGTCCGTCGACAAGGCGCTCGGCGGGCGCGCGCCGTGGTTTCGGCAGTGGCTGGCCCACCCCGACCTCGCCGACCCGTTCTGGGACGCGAAACGCGCCACGCGGGCGCTGGAGAAGACGACCGTGCCGACCCTGCTCGTCGGCGGCTGGCAGGACCTGTTCGTGGAGCAGACGCTCGCCCAGTACGCGGCGCTGCACGCCCGCGACGTCGACGTCGCGCTCACCGTCGGGCCGTGGACCCACGTCGGCGTCGGCATCCGGGGCGCCGGG
The DNA here is from genome assembly GCA_963799945.1 of uncultured Actinomycetota bacterium. GTDB lineage: Bacteria > Actinomycetota > Actinomycetes > Mycobacteriales > Pseudonocardiaceae > Pseudonocardia. Next base: position 341,444 of record CAWCZG010000008.1, on the reverse strand, counting down.
GTCGTGGCGCGGGAGACGCTCGGCTGGCTCGATGAGCACCTCGCGGGCGCGGCCGTCCCGCCCCGGCGGGCCCCGGTGCGGGTCTACCTCACCGGCGCGCGCGAGTGGCGGGAGCTGCCGGAGTGGCCGCCCGCGACCACCCCGCAGACGTGGTGGCTCGGGCCCGCGGGCGGCCTCGTCGAGCAGGAGCCCGCACCCGACACCGTCTCCGTCCAGTTCCTGTACGACCCGGCCGAGCCCACCCCGTCCGTCGGCGGCCGCCTGCTCACCCCCGACGCGGGTGTCCGCGACAACCGCGCCCTGGCCGCCCGCCCGGACGTCGCCGCCTTCACCACGCCGCCGCTGGAGGCCGACCTGGTCCTGGCAGGCACGCCGACCGTGGTGCTGGAGCACGCGGCCGAGCCCACGCACGCCGACGTCTTCCTGCGGCTGTGCGACGTCGACCCCGACGGCCGCTCCGGCAACGTGGCCGACGGCATGCTCCGGCGCGACCCGGCCACCGGCGAGGTCGAGATCACGCTGGACCCCTGCTTCCACCGGGTCGCGGCAGGCCACCGCCTGAGCCTGCTCGTGGCAGGCGGCGCCTATCCCCGCTTCCAGCGCAACAACGGCACCGGCGAACCGCCCGAAGCCGCCACCGGCCTGGTCCCGGTCGTCCACCACGTTCGTGGAGGCGCGACTGACCCTGCCTGTCACTGATCGATCCGAGAACTTCGCCCACTGAGTCGGCGTAACGGACCTCACACTCCTCGGACGAGCAGCAGGTCGGGGGCAGTTCACCGTCCGCAACCACAAGGGGGTCCTGGTGCGATCGGGCCGCGGTCTACGCGACGAGTTCAGCGCGTTCTACGCTGTCGGCCTATCCGGAGCTGGTGGCGCAGATGTTGGCCATCACCGGAGATGCCGCGCTCGGCCAAGTCCGCGCACCGACGCCACGCTGGCCAAGGCGTGGCGCTCCTGGCCGTCGCTGCGCAGGCCGCCGACCCGCTCGTGCGAGGCGCGGTGGATGGCGGTCCTCGTCGGCGCCGAGCACAGGACCGCAGGCGGCCGACCCGCTCAGCCGGAGCGGCGGCGAGGAGGTCACCGGCGAGCCCGCCGTCGTCGTCGACGCGCTGCAGCTGCTGCCACCCGTCCAACGCCGGGCGCTCGTTCTGCACTACATGGGCAGACGTGCTCGGTCAACCGACCTTGCGGCGCTCAGCGGTTCATCGGCGGAGCACATCGAGCTGTTGCTCGACGACGGGTTCACCACGCTGGCCGACACCCTCGACTGGGATCCGACGAACGCCCCGCCAGACGCACCCGGACGAGGGCTGACGCCGTGACCCGCGAGCCACGACGACGACCTGACGACCTCCGCTTCGACTGGACGGCCGCGGCGCTCGCCGACGCCGCCGCCCGGCTCCCCCAGCAGTTCACCGCCCCCTCCCCGGCCGCGATGCTGCGCCGGGCCGCGTTCGTGCGCTGGTCGCCCAGGCCGTCCCGGTGGGGCGGGTGTCGCGGCCGTCGGCGTCGCCGCGGTCGTCGTCGCCGCCCAGCCCGCCTCACTCGCTTCCGAACCGGGACTGCCCGACGATCTACGCGCAGAACGACAACGCGACAGCGGCGCGCCGATGCTACCCGACCCGAGCCTGTCCTCCGCGGTCCGGCCGCCGATGCCGGCTCGCCGCTGCAGCGCATCGCTCCGGTGCGGCTGCGGTCGGTCGCGCTCACCGCGCTGCTCAACCCATCGGCGAGCGAGAGCCGGGCAGCTCCGGGTCGGTTCAGGGTCGAGACGCCAGCGGCTCGCGTCGTAGCGGCCGGAGGCTCGTCCGGGGCCGCGTCCTCGCGGGTCGTCGTCGCACGGCCGCGTCGGTGGCCGACCGGGAGCGCGGCACGGCGGATCGGCAGCACCGCCGCGAGCGGTCGCCCGGCATCCCACGGCCCCGGCGCGAGCGCACGACCACCACGCGACCACGACGCCCGCCGGTCACGACCACCACGCCGCCGCCGGTGACCACGACCCCGCCGGTCACCACCACCGATCCGCCCACGACCACCACGCCGCCACCGGTGACGACCGACCCGACGACGACCACGCCGCCGCCGGTCACCACGACGCCGCCCACGACGACGACCACGCCGACCACGGTCGAGACGACCACGACCGAGGCGACCACCACCACCCGACCGCGTCGAGCGAGCAGACCACCAGCGCGGACGAGACCACGACCACCGAGAAGACCACCGAGCGCAGCGACTCGGGCAGCACGGACGACACGAAGAAGGCCAAGAGCAGCGACGACGGCAACTGACCCGCGCGTCAGGCGGTGAGCGCCGCGTGCACCTCCTCCTCGGCGGCGGTGAGCGCGACGCCCGTGGTCCGGGGGCGGGGCAGGTCGATGCTCACCTGCGCCCGGACCTTCGACGGACGGGGTGCGAGCACGATGACCCGGTCGGACAGGTAGACGGCCTCGCGGATGTCGTGGGTGACCAGCAGCACCGTCCACCCGTAGCGGGCCCACACGTCGGCGAGCCACGCCTGCATGTCCGAGCGGGTCAGCGAGTCCAGCGCGCCGAACGGCTCGTCCAGCAGCAGCAGCGGCCGGTCCTGCACCACGGTGCGCAGCAGCGCGGCCCGCTGGCGCATGCCGCCGGAGAGTTCATGCGGGCGGGCGTCCTCGAACCCGGCCAGCCCGAACGGGCCGAACAGCGCCCGCGCCCGTTCGCGGGCCTCCCGTCGTCGCACCCCCGCGACCTCCAGGCCGAGCGCGGTGTTCTCCAGCACGCTGCGCCACGGGAAGAGCAGGTCCCGCTGCGGCATGTAGGCGACGTGGGCGACCTGCCCCGTCGCGTCCGCCCCGTCGACCAGCACCCGTCCGGCGTCCGGCCGCTCGAGCCCGGCGATGATGTCGAACAGCGTGGACTTGCCGCACCCGCTCGGCCCGATCACGGAGACGAACTCCCCCGGCGCGACGTCGAAGGCGATGCCGTCGAGCACCGGCAGCCCGGGGAACCCCTTCGACACCTCGTCGACGACGAGCTTCACCGCGCCAGCCCCGCTCTGCTCCAGGGGGCCACCATCCGCTGCACCACGAACGTCAGGCCGAACAGCGCCACCGACACCGCCGCCGTCACGACCACCGCGGCCAGCACGAGATCGGTGCGGAACGAGTTCTTCTGCACCTGCATGAAGATGCCCAGACCCGGCCGTGGCGCCGACGTACTCGGCGAAGATCGCGCCGGTGACGGCGTAGGTGATGCCGATGCGCAGCGCCGTGAAGAACGACGGCATCGCGCCCGGCAGCCGCACGTAGCGGAACTGGTCGAGCCGGGAGGCGCCCATGCTGCGCAGCAGGTTCGTGGCCTGCCGGTCGGTGGCGGCGAACCCCTCGATGAGGCCGATGGCGATCGGGAAGAACGTCACCAGCGCGATCACCACGACCTTGGGCAGCAGGCCGAACCCGAACCAGATGATCAACAGCGGGGCGATGGCGACGATCGGCAGTGTCTGCGACGCGACCAGCAGCGGGGTCACCGCCCGCCGCAGCCACGGCAGGAAGTCGACGGCGACCGCGATCGTCCAGCCCACGGCCAGCGACACGGCGAACCCGACGGCGGTCACCTCCAGCGTCGGCACGGTGTTGGTCCACAGCGCGCCGCGGAACGCCCAGCCCTGCTCGACCACCCGCAGCGGCGACGGCAGCACCTGCGGCCGCACGCCCGAGACGTCGACGGCCACCTGCCAGACCACGAGCCCGACCAGCACGAGCACCACCGCGGGCGCGCTCCGCCCCACCACCCCGGGTGCGGCTCGCGCCCGGCTCCGCCGAGTCCGCCGGTCGAACACGGTCAGGCGCCCGGCTGCGATGAACCAGGTGCCGAAGTCCGGCCGGGCGGTGAGCGGCTTCCCGTCCGCCCCGGTGAGCACGCCCGCGTCGTAGAGGAACCCGGAGAAGCCCGACCAGGTCCCCGCCATCTGGGTGCCGACCTTGCCCGACCCGTCCTTGAGGTAGCGCTGCGCCAGCATCTGCTGGGACTGCGTGACCAGGTCCGGGTTCGGTGAACACGCCGGGGTTGGCGGCCGTCAGCAGCTTCACCCCCTGCGCCGGGTCGTCCGCGCCGAGCTGGTAGCCGCGCTGCAACGCGCCCACGAACGCCTTGGCCGCGTCGGCGTGCGCGGCGAGCCAGGGCGCGTTGCCGATGACGATCACGGCTGTAGGCGTCGGGGAAGCCGTAGTCGGCGAAGGCGAAGGTCTTGAGCGGCTCGTTGGCCAGCTGCGCCTCGATGCCCTCCCAGGCCAGGAACGGCTCGGTGAAGTCGACCTGCCCCGAGTAGAGCGCCTCGTAGGCCGAGGTGCCCAGCACCACGGTCTTGAAGTCGCCCTTGCCCCCGGCGCCCCGGATCACCGCCTGCATCTTGGGCACCTCGTACGCGGCGCCGAAGCCGCCGTAGGTCTTCCCGTCCAGGTCGCGGGGCGACCGGATGTCGGCCCGGTCGGCGCGCACCCCGATCGCGCTGCCCCAGTGCTGCAGGACGGCCAGCACCGAGGTGATCTCCGCGCCCGCGGCCTTCGAGACCGTGAACGAGTCCTGGAACGAGATGCCGAACTCGGCCGCGCCCGAGGACACCAGGGTGTCGGGCGACGTCGAGTTGTAGGGCAGGATCTGCACGTCCAGCCCGGCGTCGCGGAACCAGCCCTGCTGCTGGGCCACGTAGAGCCCGGTGTGGTTCGTGTTGGGCGTCCAGTCCATGGCGAAGCGGACGGTCGTCGGGCCTGCCGCGGGTGCGGCGGCCCCACTCCCGCTGCCGCATCCCACCGCCGCGAGCGCGGGCGCCGCCGCGAGCGCGGCCAGGATCGTGCGTCGGGAAATCAGAGCAGACGTATCGGCCATGACGTTCCTCCCTACGCCGGTGTTAACCGGGTCAGGTTCGAACGGTCGACGGCCGGTCCTGCCGCCCTCTCAGCCTCGGATCGTGGGCTCCCGCGGGTCAGCCGATAGTACGGCACCTGCGGGTTACGGGGGCAGGTCAGCCCGGCGGGGCCGGGATCAGACGCGGCCGAGCACCGGTTCGAAGGCCAGCTCGGCCGCCCCCACGAGCTTGGCGTCGCGGCCCAGCGAGCTGGTCTCGATCCGGGTGCCGCCGGTCGCGCGGCTGACCAGGCTGCGCTCGTGCACCACCGTGCGGACCTGGTCGACGACCGGGCGCGGCAGCGCGGTGAAGAGGTCACCGAGCACCACCAGCTCGGGCGCCAGCATGTTGATCACCGTGACCAAGCCGGTGGCGAGCCACTCGGCGAACTCGTCGAGCGGGCCGGGCCAGGTGTTCGTCGACAGCGAGCGCAGCTCCGCCACCACGACGCCGCGGGGCGTGCTCTCCGGCAGGCCCAGCGCACGGCAGAGCGCCGCCTCCCCCACCTCGGTCTCCCAGCAGCCGCGCGAGCCGCAGTAGCAGGGCCTGCCGCCCGGCCGGACCGCGATGTGCCCGAGCTCGCCGACGTAGCCCCGCGCGCCGCGCAACGGCCGTCCCTCGGAGATGACGCCGCCGCCGACCCCGAAGTCCGCCGAGATGTACACGAGGTCGGTGGCCCCGCTGCGCCACCCCGCGCAGGTGCTCGGCCAGCGCCCCCAGCTCGGCGTCGTTGCCGACCTGGACCGGCATCCGCAGCACCGAGCTGAGGCGGGTGCCCAGCGCGACGTCGCGCCAGCCGAGGTTGGGGGCCTCGTGCACCCACCCGTCGTCGCGGCGGATGACGCCGGGCACCGAGACCCCGGCGCCCTGCGGGGTGACCGCGAGGTCCTCCGCGAGCAGCTGCGCGGTCTCGGCGACGTGGGTGATCACCTCGCCGGGCGTGCGCGTGCGCCGGTGCAGGTTCCAGCTGTGCCGCCCGAGCACCTGGCCGCCGATGCCGACGATCGACATCGCGACCTGCTCCACCCGGACGTCGATGGCCAACACCACCGCCGCCTCCGGCGCGGGCAGCACCATCAGCGAGGGCCGCCCGGCCCCGGTGCGCTGGGCCGGGACGGCCTCGGTGACGACGCCGGTCTCGGCGAGCCCGTCGACGACCGACTTGATCGTGCTGCGGTTGAGCCCCAGCTCGGTGGCCAGCACCGCCCGCGTGCACGGACCGTCGACGTGCAGGCGGCGCAGCAGCGCCGCGCGGTTGTGCCGCCGCACCTCGTCGGGGCGTGCGCCTGCGGTGCTGGTCCCGGGGCCCCCGCCGTCCGCGCCCCAGGCCCGGCTCACCGGACCGTTTCGGCCGATCGCCGCCGCGAGAGCACGTCGACGCCTGCCGCCAGCAGCAGCACGATGCCGTTGACGAGGAACACCACCGAGGCGGGCTGGCCCGAGCAGACCCATCCCGTTGTTGACCGTCGCCAGCACCGCGCCACCGATCACGGCGTTGCTGATCCGTCCGCGCCCGCCGAACAGCGAGGTGCCGCCGATCACCGCGCCACCGACGGCGAACAGCAGCGTGTTGCCGCCACCGGCCGAGGGGGACACCGAGCCGACCTTCGACGAGTAGATGATCGCGCCGATCGCCGCGAACGCCGAGGAGATGACGAACACGGCGGCCCGGATCTTGACGACGTCGATGCCCGCGCGCCGGGCCGCCTCCCGGTTGCCGCCGACCGCGTAGATGTGGCGGCCGAACCGCGTGCGGTCGAGCACGAACGTGCCCACCACCAGCAGCACCAGCACGATCGGCACGACGTAGGGCACGCCCGAGATCTGCGTGGCTCCAGGAGACCGGTTCTGCGTGAGCAGGAAGGTGGCGATCGCCGCGAGCACCACGACGGCGCCGATCTTGATCAGCACGAGGCCGGTCGGCTGCGCGACCAGTCCGAGCCTGCGCCGCGAGATCTGCCGGTTGAGCAGCACCGCCGCGTAGCCGCCCGCGGCCACGACGAACAGGATCCAGCTGCCCAGGGTCGAGAGGTTGCCGTTGGCCACGGCGTTGATCACCGGGTCGCGCAGGCCCAGCGTGCCGCCGTCGCCGATGAGCTGCAGGATCACGCCCTGCCACGCGATGAACAGCGCCAGCGTCACCACGAAGGACGGCATGCCGACCTTGGAGACGAGGTAGCCGGTGATGCAGCCGATGGCCACGCCGGTGCAGATCGCGAGCAGCATCTCCAGCCACGGGTTCGGCGGGAAGCCGATCACCAGCAGCAGCAGCGCCACGCGCCGCCAAGGCGGTGCCCGACCAGATCCGCAGGATCGCGCCGAGCGCGACCGCCACCGCCAGCACGACCGCGAACAGCGATGAACACCGTGGTGCCCATCGCGCCGAGCAGGTTGCCCTTGGACACGAGGTGCAACGCCATCACCGCGGCGGTGAGGCCGGACGCCGTGCCCGCCGCCAGGTCGATCTCGCCGGTCAGCAGGACGAAGACCAGGCCCATCGCGATGACGGTCTGGCCCGCGCCCTGCTGGAGGAGGTTGGCCAGGTTCAGCAGGCTCGGGAAGGTGTCGCTGGCCAGTGCGGTGAAGAGGATGAACAGCGCGAGCAGGCCCAGCAGCGCGGGCAGCGCCCCCAGCTCGCCGCCGCGCAGGCCGGTGAAGTAGCCGCGGATCGCCTCGCTCGTCGACTTCGTCGTGGTGTCGATGCCGAAGTCGGCCGACGCGGCCCGAGCCGGAGCCGTCGCCGCTCGGCGGCCTTCTCGGCGCTGTCGGGCCGAGGGGTCTTCTCCATGGATGTCATCTACACGACCACGCTTTCCGGACGCTGCAGGCCGAGGTCGCCGGATCGGCCCGCGGTGATCAGCTCGACGACCTGGCTGTGGGTGACCTCCTTGGTGGGCACCTGCGCCACCATGCGGCCGAGGTAGAGCGTGGCGATGCGGTCGGACACCTCGAAGACGTCGGCCATGTTGTGGCTGATCAGCACGACGCCGAGGCCCTGCTCGGCCAGCCGGCGCACGAGGTCGAGCACCTGGCGCGTCTGCGCGACGCCCAGCGCCGCGGTCGGCTCGTCGAGCAGCACGACCTTCGAGTCCCACAGCACGGCCTTGGCGATCGCCACGGTCTGGCGCTGACCGCCGGACAGCCGCGACACCGGCATCCGCACCGAGGTCACGGTGCGCACCGACAGCGACGCGAGCGTGTCCCGCGCCGCCTGCTCCATGTCGGCCTCGTCGAGCAGCCAGGACTTCCCGCGCTCGCGGCCGAGGAACATGTTCTGGACGATGTCGAGGTTGTCGGCGAGCGCGAGGTCCTGGTACACGACCTCGATGCCGAGCTTGCTGGCGTCGGTCGGACCGTGGATCACCACCGGCTCGCCGTTGAACAGCACTTCGCCGCTGTCGATCGGGTGGATTCCCGCCACGCACTTGACCAGCGTCGATTTGCCCGCGCCGTTGTCGCCGACGAGCGCGGTGACCTCGCCCGCGCGCACCGTCAAGTCGACCCCGTGCAGCACCTGCACCGGGCCGAAGCTCTTGTTCACCCCGCGTAGCTCCAGGATGGGGTCCGTCACGATCACACCTCCTCGTGCGCGGATGCGCGGCCGGGTCCCGGCCGCGCATCCGCGAAAGATCGACGGGCTACTTGATGCCGAGCTGGGTGCAGGCGGCCTGGGTGGCGGCGACGCAGATTTCGCTCGCCTTGACCGCGCCGTCGTCGATGACCGTCTTGACGTTGTCCTTCGTGATCAGCTGCGGGGTGAGCAGCACCGACTTGACCGTCCGGTTGCCCTTCGGGTCCTGCGACGTCTGCGTGGCGATGCGCGTCGGCGGCGCCGGTGTCGCCCTTGGCCAGCGCGGCCGCGAGCTTGGCGGTCGAGTCGGCCTCCTGCTTGATCGGCTTGTAGACCGTCATGAACTGGTCGCCGCGCAGGATCGCCTGCAGGCCGTCCGGGGTGGCGTCCTGGCCGGTGACCGGGACCTTGCCGTTGAGGCCGTACTTCTGCAGCACGGTGATGATCGCGCCCGCGAGGCCGTCGTTGGCCGCGGCCACGCCGTCGACCTTGCCGCCGTTGGACGTGAGGATCTGCTCGAACGTCGTGCCGCCCTGCTGGTTGTCCCAGTTCGGGATGGCCTGCTTCTGGCACGAGCTTCAGCGTGCCCGAGTCGAACAGCGGCTTCAGCACGTTCTGCTGGCCGTTGTAGAACAGGGTGGCGTTGTTGTCGGTCGGAGCGCCCTCGATCTGGATGACCTGCGCGCCCGGCTTGCTGCCGATGCCCTGCACGAGGCCCTGGCCCTGCAGCTCGCCGACCTTCACGTTGTCGAACGAGACGTAGTAGTCGGCCGTGCCGCCGAGGTCGAGGCGGTCGTAGTCGATCACGGGGATGCCCTGCGCCTTGGCCTTGGCCTCGACCGCGGCACCGCCGTCGCTGGTGATCGACGCGATCACCAGCACCTTGACGCCGCTGGAGATCATGCCGTCGGCGAGGGTGGAGAACTTCTGCTCGTCACCCTGGGCGTTCTGGATGTCGGCCTGCAGACCCTCGGCCGCCATCGGCTGCGGTCAGCAGGGGCTTGTCGAAGCCCTCCCAGCGAGCGGAGCTGGCGGTCTCCGGGAGGATCACACCGACCTTGACCCCGCCCGAAGCGGCGGCGCTCGTCGCACCGCCGCCCGAGCTGGGCGCAGCGGCGTTCTGTCCACAGGCAGCGAGCGCGAGGGCGAGCCCCGCTCCCGATGCCGCGAGCGCGGCCTTTCTGATGCGCATGGTCGTCCTTCCACGTCTTCGGGGGTAAATGTTGCGGCTGACAACGTATGGCCCAGGAGGGAGTGGCGCCAAGCACACTGGATCGTTCAAGTAGTCCCGAAACGGTCACGATTCGATGAACCCGATCCGTGATTTGTTGCCGCACCCCCCGATCGGGCGACGCTCGGCCGTCGTCCGACGCCCGGCACGCGCCGCCGGAAGGTTCACCCACTCGGCGGTGGGACACTCGTTAGCATGGATATTGACCACGTTGCGTGACCGATAACGCGGTCACCCGCAGTGATCGACGCCACCGTCAGCGCAGTGGCTCCGGGGTGTCGCCCTCGCGCGACCGCAGCGCCACCGCCGCCACGACGGCGGCGATGCCTACCCCTTCGAGCAGGTTGGGGATCTGCGTGAGGGCGACCAGCCCGACGATGGTCGCGGTCGCGGGCAGCAGCGCGAGCAGAACGGCGAAGCGCGCCTGGCCCACCCTGCGCAGGACGATCTGGTCGATGACGTAGGGCACCACGCTCGACAGCACCCCGACACCCACCGCCAGCAGCACCACCACCGGGTCCGCCAGCGCCGCGAGGCCGTCCGGACCGCCGAGCAGCAGCACCGGGGAAAGCGCCACCGCGGCCACCGCGAAGCCCACCGCCATGTCGTCCAGACCGTTGCCCGCACCCGCCACGCGCTTGCCGAGCACGATGTACGCGGCCCACAGCGCGGCGGCCCCGAGCGCCCAGAGCACCCCCGAAGGGGACCCTGACCAGCGCACATCCGCGATGAGCGCCACGCCGGCCGCGGCCAGCACCACGGCCGCGACGTCGCGCGGGCGGCGCGACGCGACCGCCGCGACGGCCACCGGGCCGCAGAACTCGACCGCCACCGCGGTGCCGAGCGGCAGCCGGGCGATGGCCTCGTAGAACGCGATGTTCATCCCCGCCGTCGCCAGGCCGAACGCGACGGCGCGCAGCGCGCGGGGCCCCCGCCAGGCCGCCGCGGGCGGGTCGGCGCCACAGCGAGCAGCACGGCCGCGGCGCCCAGGATCCGCAGCACCGCGACCGACGCCGGAGCGAGCCGCCCGAACAGCCCGACGGCCAGCGCGGCGCCCGCGTACATCGACAGCGCGCCGAACACGAAGAGCACCGGCGCAGGCACGCGATGCCGGAGACCGGTCCTCATGACTGCTCACCGTAATCGGCGGCAGACCAGAGTTAACAATCCTGCGCTTGCCACGTCACTCGGAACCACCTCATCATTCACTCGTTGACTCAAGAACGCGGACACCACAGCGTCACCGGCTGAGGGGTCCGCCCGACACACCGCGGGCGAACGTGACGCGCGTCGCGACGCGCCGCGGGAACACATGCAGGGGCTCAGAACGTCTGGGATGGTGTAGGAACCGCGCAAGCGGTCGTCACAGATAGCGGCTACGGGGCCACCCGTAGCCGAACGGAGGGAGACCGCTATGCAGCCTGGAACCCTTACCCGGCCCGAGTTGACCCTCGCCGATCGCTGCGACCGTTGCGGAGCAGCGGCCAAGGTGCGGGCTGTCCTGCCCAAGGGCGGCGAACTGCTCTTCTGCGGACACCACGCCAAGGCGCACGCCGACAAGCTCCGCGAGTTGCAGGCGGACGTGCAGACCGGCCGCTGACCCGGCCGGAGCGCGCCGCACCCAAGCGCTACGACACGACGAAGGCGGGCACCGCGCGGTGCCCGCCTTCGTCGTCTTCCGGACCCGGCTCCTCAGTTCCAGCTGCGGAGGGTCGCGATGCGCTCCTCGAGCTGCTCGATGGTCGCCATGGCCGTCGGCGGGCCGCCGCAGTGGGCGCGCAGCTCGCTGTGGATCACCCCGTGGGGCTTCTTCGTGCGGTGGTTGTGCAGCGACACGAGCGTGTTGAGCTCCTTGCGGAGCTTGTTGATCCGCTCCCGCACCGAGAGCTGCTGCCGGGGCGTGGCCAGCCGCCGCGGGAGCCGTGCGCTCGGGCCGCCGGGAGCGCGACATCCAGTCCTTCTGGCGCTGGTTGAGCAGCGTGCGCACCTGCTCGGGCGCCAGCAGCCCGGGCAGGCCGAGGTAGTCCTCCTCGTCGGCGGAGAACGACGTGCCCTCGTAGATCAGCTGGTCGAGCTCGGCGTGCGCCTCCAGCGCGGTGAAGGCCTTCTCGTCCTCACCCGGCTCGTCCTCGGTGCGCTGCGCCCTGGCCAGCAGCTCGTCGTCCCACTGCTCGTCGGCGCGGTGCGGCTTGCCCAAGCACGTGGTCGCGCTGCGCCTCCAGCTCGCTCGCCAGCCCCAGCAGCACCGGCACGGAGGGCACGAACACCGACGCCGTCTCCCCCGCCCGCCGCGACCGCACGAACCGGCCGACCGCCTGGGCGAAGAACAGCGGCGTCGAGGCGCTCGTGGCGTACACGCCCGACGGCGAGGCGGGGCACGTCGACGCCCTCGCTCACCATCCGCACCGCGACCATCCACTGCTCGTCGGACGCGGCGAACCGGGCGATGCGCGCGGACGCGCCCGGCTCGTCGGAGAGCACGACGGCGGGCGGCGTGCCCGTGATGTCGGCCAGGATCGCCGCGTAGGCCCGCGCGGTGGTCTGGTCGGAGGCGATGACGAGACCGCCCGCGTCCGGCATCCCGCCCGTCGCGGTGGCCGTTCAGCCGCTTGTGCGGCGGCGGCCAGCACGGCCGGGATCCACTCGCCGCCGGGGTCCAGCGCGGTGCGCCACGCCCGCGCGGTCTGCTCGGCGGTCATCGGCTCGCCCAGCCGCGCGGTGAACTCCTCCCCCGCGCTGGTGCGCCAGCTCGACAGCCCCGAGTAGGCCAGGAACACCACCGGCCGCACGACGCCGTCGGCGAGCGCCTCCGCGTAGCCGTAGGCGTGGTCGGCCCGGCTGCGCAGCGCCCCGTCGCCGTCGGGCAGGTAGTCGACGAACGGGATCGGGTTGTCGTCGGAGCGGAACGGCGTGCCGGTGAGGGTCAGCCGTCGCGCGGCGGGCTCGAACGCCTCGCGCACCGCCTCGCCCCACGACCGCGCGTCCCCGGCGTGGTGCACCTCGTCGAGCACGACGAGCGTGCGCCTGGCCTCGGTCCGTGCGCGGTGCAGCAGCGGGTGGGCGGCGATGCCCGCGTAGGTGACGGCGATCCCGCGGTAGTCCGCGGACGTGGCGCCGGTGGAGTTGCGGAAATCCGGGTCCAGCGCGATGCCCACCTGCGCGGCGGCCTGCGACCACTGGTGCTTGAGGTGCTCGGTCGGCGTGACGACGGTGATCGCCTCGATCACCCGGTCGGCCAGCAGCTCGGCCGCCACGCGCAGGGCGAACGCCGTCTTGCCCGCTCCGGGCGTCGCGACGGCCAGGAAGTCGCTGCGGGGCGGCAGCGAGGTAGCGCGCCAGCGCGCTGCGCTGCCAGGCCCGCAAGGGACGCTCAGCCGGGGAAACGGACGGCATCGGCTGGTGGGCCTGCGACACTCCACTCCCTGCACGTTCGGCGACGCGGAGCTCGGGGCGCCGCGGGGCGCGACCAGGGTAACCCGCGCCGAGTCGATCACTGCGCAGGCGTAGTCCGGACATGCGCCGCGTGACGCGCCGATCCGCGCAACGCTGCTGACGGCTACATGTGAGTGCTCGATCGTGACCGCCGTCCGCCGAGCACGCGAGCCGACGTGACCGAGCCGGTGCCCGCCTCGTGACGTCCACCCAGGCAGGCGCGACCGAGATCACGGTGCGCGGACGCAGGCTGCGGGTGGCTGTGCGCCCCGCGACCGGGTCCGGCCCGCCGCGCACCCCGCTGCTGCTCATGAACGGGCTGGGGGCGCGGCTGGAGGTGCTGCAGCCCCTGGTCGACCAGCTCCCGCCCGAGCTCGAGGTGATCCGCTTCGACGTGCCGGGCGTCGGCGGCTCCCCCGCGCCCTACCTGCCCTACAACTACGCCACGCTCGCGTCGCTCGTCGGCGCGCTGGTGCGCACGCTCGGGCCACGAGCGCGTCGACGTGCTGGGGTTCTCGTGGGGCGGCGGCCTCGCGCAGCAGTTCGCGGTGACGCAGGCGCGGCAGTGCAGGCGGCTGGTGCTCGCGGCCACCGGCACCGGCGCGGTCATGGTGCCCGCCCGTCCCTCCGTGCTCGGCGCGCATGCTCACCCCGCGCCGCCACCGCGACCCCGCCTACGCCCGCAGCATCGCCGGACAGCTCTACGGCGGCACGATGCGCGAGCACCCCGAGCAGGCGGGGCAGGCGCTGCGCGCGCACGCGCGCTCGGGGTCGACCCGCGGCTACCTCTACCAGCTGCTGGCCATCGGCGGCTGGACGAGCCTGCCACGCGCTCAGCCTCATCCGGCAGCCGACGCTGGTGCTGTCGGGCGACGACGACCCGCTCATCCCGACCGTCAACGCCCGCATCCTCGCCCGCGGGATCCCGCACGCGCGCCTGCACCTGTACCGGGGCGGCCACCTGGCCCTCGTGACGGAGGCGGCCGAGCTCGCCCCGGTGATCGACGCGTTCCTCGCGGCGCGCTAAGCCGTCGAGACCCGCTCGACGCGGCTCGACCGCGGGTTCGGGCACCGGCGGCGACGGCGAGCCGGTGCGCGAGGTGCCGCGTGGCGCGCATCGTGTGCAGCTCGGTCAGCTCCACCCCCGCGGCGGCGAGGCACGCCCGGAAGTCGTCCTCGTAGGTCACGCGGCCGAACTCGATCGTGGTGAGGTGCCGGATCAGCGGCTTGCCGCGCTCGGCCAGCCGGGAGCGCCGCAGCTGGAAGGTCTGGGTGGCGTACACCGCGCCGCCGGGCCGCAGCAGCCCCGCGACGCTGCCGGACCGCCGCGGCGGGGTCGGGCAGCAGCATCAGGCTCGCGCTGAAGTACGCCGCGTCGTACGGGCCGCCCGCGTGGTCGTAGACCGACTCCAACACGCGGTTCGACGCCCTGCGAGCCCGGCGCGGCGCACGGCGCGTTCGCAACGGGCGAGGTAATCGGCGTCGACGTCGATGCCCGACGATCGGACAGCTCGCGCTCGCGCACCAGGTCGGCGCAGCGGACCAGCGCCGCGCCCGTGCCGATGCCGACATCGAGCAGCCGGGTGCCGCGCGGCGAGCCGGGTGAGCACCTCGCGATACCAGCCGCTCGTCATCCCGGCGACGAGCCGGTCGTAGAGCCAGCCCCGGTGGGCGGCCACGCTGGCTCAGGCGGCGCTTCAGCCGCTCGTAGATCCTCTTGCAGTCCGGGCACACCGGCGAGCCGGGCTTCGGCGCGCGCGTGACCGGGAACGTCTCCCCGCAGAGGGCCTGGACCAGGTTGCCGAGCACCGCGCTCTCCGCGATCTTGTTCTTGAGCACGTAGTGGAACATCTTCGGTTCGTCGTGCCCGTGGTGTCGTTGCCCTCGGGCCGGGTCTCGACATCGGGCAGCACCTGGGTGGCCATGCCGCACCATTGTGCCGGGTGGGTCATCATGCCGCACGTGTCGATACCGATCTCTCGCCGTCAGCCCGAGGTCAGCGCCGCGCTGCGGGACGGGAGGCGCGGTCGTCGCGCTGGAGAGCACGATCCTGGCCCACGGCCTGCCCGCCCCGCGCAACCGCGCAGGCCGCCGACGAGATCGAGGCCGCCGTCCGGGCGCAGGGTGCCGTGCCCGCCACCGTCGCCGTGCTCGACGGCGTGCCGAGGGTCGGGCTGTCGGCGGCCGAGCTGGACCGGGTGTGCGCGGGCGGGCTGGCCAAGCTGTCCGTGCGCGACCTCGGCGTCGCGGTCGGGCTGGGCCGCGACGGGGCGACGACGGTGGCGGCGACGGCCGCGCTGGCCCATGCCGCGGGCATCGCCGCTCTTCGCCACCGGCGGGCTCGGCGGGGTGCACCGCGGCGCCCGGGAGACCTGGGACGTCTCCGCCGACCTCGGCGCGCTCGCCCGCGTCGGCGTGCTCGTCGTCTGCTCCGGGGTGAAGTCGATCCTCGACGTGCCCGCGACGCTCGAGGTGCTGGAGACGGCGTCGGTGCCCGTGCTCGGCTACGGCACCGACGCCTTCCCCGGCTTCTACCGGCGCGACGCCGGCGCTGCCGGTGCCCTGGCGGGTCGACACGCCCGCCCAGGTCGCCGCCGTGTGGCGGGCGCACGCGGCGCTCGGCGGCGGCGCCGGGCATGGTGCTGGCCCAGCCCGTGCCCGCGGCCGACGAGCTGGCCGCCGACGTGCACGACCGGCTGCTCGCCGAGGGCCTCGCGCTGCTCGCCGAGCGCGGCATCACCGGCAAGGACGTGACGCCCGCCCTGCTCGCGCACTTCCACGAGGGCAGCGGCGGCGCGAGCCTCGCCACCAACCTCGCGCTGGTGCGTCGCGAACGCCGCGCTCGCCGCGCAGGTCGCGGTCGACGCTCGCCGGCGTGAGCGGTCCTGCGGTGCGTCGTCGGGGACGTGGCGCTCGACGTCCTCGTGGCGCCCGCGGCCGCCCCGGTCCCGGGCGCCGACGTGCCCGCGCGCATCCGGACCCGGCCGGGCGGCGCGGGCGCGAACACCGCGGCCTGGCTCGCCCACCTCGGCGCCGACGTGACGCTCGCGGCGCGGGTCGGCGACGACCCCGCCGGGCGGGCGGCGGCCGCCGACCTCGCCGCCGCGGGGGTCGCCACCCACCTCGCCGTCGACCCGGACGCCGCGACCTGCACGGTCGTCGCGCTGCTCGGCGACGGCGGACCGCACGCTGCTGTCCGACCGCGGCGCCGCCGCCCGCCTCTCCCCCGCCGACCTGCCCGACGTCGCCGGCTTCGACCACCTGCACCTCTCGGGCTACGTGCTGCTCGTCGGCCTCGTCGCGGCCCGCGGGGCTGGCCGCGCTGGCCGCCGCCCGCGCCGGGGGGCTCACGCACGTCGGTGGACCCGCAGGTCGCCCCGCCCTCGCCGCCGCGGATCGGGCCGCCGCGTTCCTCGACGACGTGCGCGGCGTCGACCTGCTCCTGCCCAACGCCGACGAGCTGCACGCGCTGGGCGGCGCCGAGGCGGTGCTGCGGTCGGTGGGGGCGGTGGCGAGCAGCGCCGGGGCCGACGGGGCGAGCTGGGCGGACAGGACCGGCCGGTGGACCGTGTCCGCGCCGACCGTCGACGTGGTGGACGCGACCGGCGCGGGCGACGCCTTCGACGCGGGCGTCCTCGTGGCCTGGCTGGGCGGCGCGGACCGGGAGGCGGCGCTCGACGCGCGGGCTGCGCGGCCGGGCGCGGCGGCCGTCGGCCGGATCGGCGCGCGTCCCACCGCCCCGTGCGCGGATGCCGCAGTGGACAACGATCCGCGCACGGTGCGGTCAGTGTCGTGCTGGTCGGGCTGCTCGTCGACGACCGTGTGCTCGCGCGCCTCGATGGCCTGGTGGTCACCGCGGTAGCGGGCCGGGTCCACGATCTTCTTCGGCAGCCGGTCGTTGGCGATGAGCACCGCCATCCACGGCAACGGGATCGAGATGACCAGCAGGGCCACGGCGACCCACGGGAACTGGTAGCAGGCCGCGGCCGCGATCATCAGCGGGATCCGCATCGCCATCATGATCTTGTAGCGGGACTTGCGGGTGGCGAGCTGCTGTTCGTAGGACATCGGGGCGTCGGTGATCAGCACAGGATCCGGACGCCGTTCCTCAGTCACCAGCCCATCGTGCCACCTGGATCCCCGGATGGCGCGATGGCCTTCAGTGCCGCGTGTTCGGCGCCACTCGCGTGCAGCGCGACGTCGCCGACCGCCTCGGCGGAGACGACGTCGAGCAGCCGGGTGGTGAGGTCACCCGCGACCCGGTAGCGCACCAGCCGGCCGTGGCGGTCGCGCGGTGACCATGCCGTGCGCCCGGAGCAGCCGCAGCGCGTGCGAGACCGCGCTGTCGGTCATCCCGACGGCGAAGGCGAGATCGGAGACGCACAGGTCGCCTGCGTGGTGCAGGGCGAGCAGGAGCGAGAGCCGGTGGGGTCGCCCAGCGCGTCGAGCAACGCCGGCCGTGCGCTGCACGGCGGACCGGTCGGCGAGCACGGCGATCGCGTCGCACACCTGGTCCGGGTCGATGATCCGCTCGCCCTGACGGGCCGTGTCGACCTGGTGCACTAGCGATCCGCCCTCACTGGGCCTTCGCTGCCTTCGCCGCGGCCTTGGCCGCCTGCTTGAACTCGCGGACCTTGGCCAGCGACGCGGCGTCCACGCACGTCGGCGACCGACTTGTGCACGCCGTCCTCGCCGTAGCCGCCCGCCGCCTCGCGCCAGCCCGGCGGCGTGACCCCGCGCTGCTTGCCCAGCAGCGCGGTGAAGATCTGCGCCTTCTGCGGGCCGAAACCGGGCAGTGCGACGAGTCGCGAGTACAGCTCCTTGCCGTCGGCGACGTCGCGCCACACGAGGGTGACGTCGCCGTCGTAGGTCTCGACGAGCGCGACGCACAGCGCCTGCACCCGACCCGCCATCGCCTTCGGGTAGCGGTGCAGCGCCCGCGGGGTGGCGAACAGCGCGATCAGCGCCTCGGGGTCGTGGGTCGGCGATCACGTGCGCGTCGAGGTGTGTCGCTGCCCAGCCGCCTGGCGAGCTCGGCGGGCGCCCAGAACGCGTGCTCCATCGGGATCTGCTGGTCGAGCAGCATCCCGATCAGCAGCGCGAGCGGGTCGCGGTCCAGCAGCGCGTCGGCGTCCGGGTCCTGGGAGAGCTGCAGCGGCACCCGCCGAGGGTAGCGCCGTTGCCGCCCGACGGGTCGGGAAGACTCGCACCGCCGTGCTGCCCCATCTCCCGCCCGATGCCGCGAAGGCCCTGCGCGAGGCGCTGCTCCGCGTCCGCTACACCACCGACGGCGTGCGCGACCTGCTCGGCGCGGGCGCGCACGCCGCGCTCGGCCGCGGCGAGCCGGAGCCCGCGTTCCTGGCCACGGCGGACGCGGGCGAGCTCGGCGTGCTGGTCCGGCTGCTGCTGCTGGGCGCGGTCGAGTCGGACGCCGCCGTCGCCGCCGCGCTCGCCCCGCTGGCTCCGGCCGACGCCGCGGCGGCGGGCCTGCTCGCCGCCAGCGGGACGGGCGGCTGGCGGGCCGCGCTGGACCTGCGCCCCTACGGCGTGGCCGACGAGCCGGACTGGTGGGTGCTCTCCGACCTCGACGCCCGGCGCCAGCAGCGCGACCACGTCACCGGGGTCGGGGCGGCCTCGGTGACGCTGGCCGCGGCGACCGTGCGGCGGCCGGTGGGCTCCCTGCTCGACCTCGGCACCGGCTGCGGGGTGCAGGCCCTGCACGGCACCCGGCACGCCCGTCGGGTCACCGGCACCGACGTCGCGCCTCGCGCCCTCGCGCTGGCGCGGGCGACGTTCGCGCGTCAACGACCTCGACGTCGAGCTGCTCGACGGGCCGTGGCTGCGAGCCGGTGGCGGGCCGCCGCTTCGACCAGATCGTGTCCAACCCGCCGTTCGTGCCCGGTCCGGCCCGGGTCGACTTCGTCTACCGCGACTCGGGCGCAGGACGGCGACGCCGCCCTCGCCGCGCTCGTCGGCGACCTGGCCGGCCACCTCGAGCCGGGCGGGGTGGCGCAGCTGCTCGGGTCGTGGCTGCACGTGCGCGGCCAGGACTGGCCCGACCGGGTGCGGGCGTGGCTGCCCGCCGACTGCGACGCCTGGGTGGTGCAGCGCGAGGTGGCCGATCCGGCGCTGCACGTCGGCACCTGGCAGCGCGACGCGGGCCTCGACCCGGCCGTCCCCGGCCGCCCGGGCGCAGGCGCGCGCGTGGCTGAGCTGGATGGAGTCCGAACGGGTCGAGGCGGTCGGGTTCGGGATGATCACCCTGCGCCGCACCGACGGGGCACCGACCGTGGTGTTCGAGGACCTGGCCGAGCCGTTCGACGACCCGCTCGGGCCGGAGGCCGAGGGCTGGCTGGACCGCGTCGACTGGCTGCGCGCCCACGCCGACGACGCCGCCCTGCTCGAGCGCACGGCTGACGCTGGCGCCGTCCGTGCTGTTGGAGCGCTGGTCCGAGGCGGGCGCCGAAGGGTGGGCCGAGGTCGGCGCCTCCGTGGTCCGCCAGGACGGGCCGCGCTGGCGCCACGAGGTCGACGGGCCCGCGGCGGCGTTGCTCGCCGGGTGCCAGGGCGCGCTGCCGCTGGGCGAGCTGGTGGAGCTGCTCGCGGTCGCGCACGACCGGGCCGACCGACGCGCTCGTCGCGGCCACCCTGCCCGCGGTGCGCGAGCTCGTCCGCCACGGTCTGCTGCGCTGCCCGCGGACCGCTCCGCGGAGCCGGCATGAGGGCCGTGGCGCACGGGTGACCGAGGCGTCCGTGCGGGTCGGCGGCGAGGTCGTCGGCGCCATCGAGGGACCGGGCCTGCTGGTGCTGCTCGGGGTGCACCGCGACGACTCCGCCGCGGCCGCCGACGTCATGGCCCGCAAGCTGCACGAGCTGCGGATCCTCGACGGCGAGCGCTCGTGCGCCGACCTCGGCGCGCCGCTGCTGGTGGTCAGCCAGTTCACGCTCTACGGCGACACCCGCAAGGGCCGCCGCCCCACCTGGCAGGCCGCCGCCCCGCCCGCGATCGCGGAGCCGCTGGTCGACGCCGTCGTCGCGGCGCTGCGGGCGCGCGGGGCAACGGTGGCGACCGGGGTGTTCGGCGCGGACATGGCGGTGACCTCGGTGAACGACGGCCCGTTCACGGTGCTGGTCGAAGTCGGGCCTTGACCTGACCACAACGGCGGAGCCCCTACGCTCCGCGACTCAGCCGACGCGATCACGTCCCGGGAGGCCGCGTGTCCGACATTGATTGGTCGACCGAGTGGTTGACCAGCCTGCTGTGGGTCCTCGGCGTCACCGTCGCCGCGGCCGTCGCCGTGCTGCTCATCGGGTGGGCACTGACCAGGTGGACCGTGTGGGGACGCCAGCTCAGACGGCTGGCCGGGCCCTACTTCTCGCCGCGGGGCCCGCACGGAGTGGCGGCCGCTGCTGAACACGCTCGGCATCCTGGTGATGGCCATTCTGCTCGGTGCGGCTGCAGGTGATGCTGCTCCTACGTCATCAACGGCCTCTACACCGCTCTGCAGCAGTACGACGTCGCGGCCTTCCTCCAGTACATCGGCATCTTCGCGATCCTCTCGGTGTTCTTCGCTGGCCGAGGTGCTCCTCGCGTTCTACCTGCAACAACGCCTCGTCATCCGCTGGCGCGTGTGGCTCAACGACCGACGTCCTGCACGACTGGCTCGACGGCCGCGCCTATCACCGCGGCCGCTACACCGCCGGCTCCGGTGGACAACCCCGACCAGCGCATCCAGGAAGACGTCGAGCAGCCTCCCGCAGGACTCGGTGACTCTCGCTGTCGGCGCCGTGACCGCGCTGATGCAGCCTGGTGTCCTTCACGATCATCCTGTGGGAGCTGTCCGGGCCGTTGACGCTGTTCGGCGTGGAGATCCCCCGCGCGATGACGTTCAGCGCCTACCTCTACGTGATCATCGCCTCGGTCATCGCGTTCCGGATCGGTCGCCCGCTGATCAGGTTGAACTTCCTGCAGGAGCGGTACAACGCCTCGTTCCGCTACGCGCTGGTGCGGCTGCGCGACAACTCCGAGAACATCGCGTTCCACCGCGGCGAGGCGGTGGAGCGGGCCGGGTTGCTCGCGCGGTTCGCCCCGGTGATCGACAACGCCTGGGCGATCGTGTTCCGGAGCCTGAAGTTCCAGGGCTTCAACCTGGTGATCACCCAGTTCTCGCAGATCATCCCGCTGGTCATCCAGGCCCCGCGCTACTTCGCCCAGCAGATCACGTTGGGCGACATCCAGCAGACCGCGTCCGCGTTCAGCCAGGTCCATGACTGCGCTGTCGTTCTTCCGCATGGCCTACGACGACTTCGCGACCTACCGGGCGGTCCTGATCCGGCTCACGGGCCTGCTCGACGTCGACGCCCAGGCCCGCGCGCTGCCCACCGTCGGCACCGAGGAGGGCGAGGGGCTCGAGGTGCGCGACCTGACCGTGCGCCTGCCCGACGACCGGCTCCTGATCGACGCCCTGGACCTGCGCCTGACGCCGGGCGACGGGCTCCTGATCGCCGGGCCGTCGGGCAGCGGGAAGACCACGTTGCTGCGTAGCCTCGCCGACCTGTGGCCCTACGCGCAGGGCTCCGTCCGCAGGCCGCTGGACGACGGGTCGTTCTTCCTGTCCCAGCAGCCCTACGTGCCGCTGGGAACGCTGCGCACCGCGCTGGCCTACCCGGCCACCCAGGTCGACGACGGGCAGGCGCAGGCGGTGCTGCGCCAGGTGCAGCTCCCCCAGCTCGCCGACCGGCTCGACGAGGACATCGACTGGTCCCAGCAGCTCTCACCCGGGGAGCAGCAACGTCTCGGATTCGCCCGGATCCTGCTCGCGCGGCCCCGCCTGGTGTTCCTGGACGAAGCGACCTCGGCGCTGGACGAGGGCCTCGAGCACACGCTCTACACGCTGCTGCGCGCGGAGCTGCCCGATGCGGTCGTGGTCAGCGTGGGGCACCGCAGCAGATTGGGCCGGTTCCACGACACCAGGCTCGACCTGCGCGGCGACGGCGCCTGGGAGGCGGGCAAGCCCGTCGGATAGCCGGAGACGACAACAGGGCGACACGCCTCCGACCAGGTCGGAGGGGTGTCGCCCTGTTGTGGTGCGAAGGTCGAGCGTCAGCTCTTGGAGTTGCGGGCGGCGCGCGCGGTGGAGGCGGCCTGCTCGCCTGCGGCCTTGGCGGCCTTGGTGGCCTGGCCGACGACGTTCTCGGTCTGCGCGGTCACGGTCTCGGCGGCCTTGCTGGCCTGCTCGGAGACGATCTCGGCGGCCTGCGCGCCTGCGCCGACGACGGTCTTGGCGAACGCCTTCTGGGTGTCGAGCACGCGTCTGCGCGACCTCGAACCAGCGGTCGACGACGACCTGGGCGTCCGGCACGTTCGTGCGGCCCGCGCTGAGGCCCTGGACGCTGTCGACCCAGGTGCGCACGGCACCGGTCACGGCGCCGGTGACGGCCTCCTGGGTGCGCTGGGCGCCCTCGACGAAGCTGTCGATGAGGGTGTCGGTCGGAGCGGTCATGGTGTGTCCCTCCTGAGGGGTCTGGGTAGCTCTCCCGGTCCGGGGAGCTGTCGCTACCCATACTGCGCAGAGTCGTTAAGTATGTCAAGCAAACGCTGGCTGTGACCCTCGCCGCTATCCCTCGACGAAGCTCCGGTACACCCCCAGCAGCGCGGTGCGCTGCTCCGGCGAGAGCCGGGGGTCGGCGCGGATCGCGTCTTCGGTGGTGACCGCCGACGCGGCGCCTCGCCGTTCGTCCTCCGTCGGCCTCCTTCGACCCGCGGGCCCAGCCCGCCTGGGTCAGGCAGTTGGTCGGTCGAGAGCTGCAGCGCGTCGGCGATCGAGCGCAGCACCTTGAGCGAGGGCTGGTGCAGCCCGCGCTCGACCTGGCTCAGGTAGGCGTTGGAGACGCTCGTCATGGCGCCATCTCGCGCAGCGAGAGGTTCGCGAGCTGTCGTTGAGCGCGGATGAAGCCACCCAGCGCATTGACCTGCGCGCTCCAGCGGCCGTTCCCGTTGCCCTCGCTGCTCATGTGCCCATCATGGCCCACCGCGGCGCCGTGATCTGCGCTGAGATCCTTCTCAGAAGGGCATGGGTGACATCGGGAACGATCCGGCGGTCCATGGCGTTCGAATCCATGAGAGCCCCGGCGGCGCAGGCCAACGCCAGCCACCCGGGTCGCCCAGGGGGAGGAACGCACCCAGATGACGATCACCACTGTGACCGGACCACAGAGCGCGCCAGCCGTCCCGGTCCAGCGTACCGGTTCGACGGGCGGACAGGCCCGCTTGTCCATCCGCCCGGCCCGAGATGTCTGCGGAAGACCTCGACGCGCAGAGCCCCGCCGCCGACCTCGTGCGCGTCTACCTCAACGGCATCGGCAAGACCGCGCTGCTCACCGCGGCGCAGGAGGTCGACCTCGCGCGCCGCATCGAGGCGGGCGTCTTCGCCCAGCACGTGCTCGACACCGCCGTCGAGGAGGGCCGCGCAGCTGGAGCGCCAGTACGCCGCCGACCTGCGCACGGTCGTTCGCGACGGCCACTCCGCGCGCAACCACCTGCTCGAGGCCAACCTCCGGCTGGTCGTGTCGCTGGCCAAGCGCTACACCGGCCGCGGCATGCCGCTGCTCGACCTCATCCAGGAGGGCAACCTCGGCCTGATCCGCGCGGTCGAGAAGTTCGACTACACCAAGGGCTTCAAGTTCTCGACGTACGCCACGTGGTGGATCCGGCAGGCGATCACGCGCGGCATGGCCGACCAGGCCCGCACGATCCGGCTGCCCGTGCACCTGGTCGAGCAGGTCAACAAGCTCGCCCGCATCCGCCGCGACCTGCACCAGAAGCTGGGCCGCGACGCCACCCAGGAGGAGCTCGCCGCCGAGTCGGGCATCCCCGAGGAGCGCATCGCCGATCTGCTCGACCACGCGCGCGACCCGGTGTCGCTCGACATGCCGGTCGGCTCCGACGAGGAGGCCCCGCTCGGCGACTTCATCGAGGACGGCGAGTCCGCCGACGCCGAGACCACGGTGATCTCGCACCTGCTGCACGAGGACCTGCGCCGGGTGCTCGCCACCCTGGAAGACCGCGAGCAGCAGGTCATCCGGATGCGCTACGGCCTCGACGACGGCCAGCCCCGCACGCTCGACCAGATCGGGCGCCGGTTCGGCCTCTCGCGCGAGCGGGTGCGCCAGATCGAGCGCGAGGTCATGGCCAAGCTGCGCATCGGCGAGCGCGCCGACCGGCTGCGCGCCTACGCCAGCTGACCCAGGCAACGCTGCCCGGGCAACGCATGCGACGCGGCGGCCATCGACGTGAACGTCGGTGGCCGCCGCATTACTGTCGGGGCATGACGCGCGCGACGCTCCGCCAGGGCCGGTCTCGCCCGCGGTGATGCGCGAGGTGCTCGGGCATTTCGTGTCCGGCATCGTCGTCGTCACCGCGGCGGGTCCCGAGGGCCCGCTCGGCTTCACCTGCCAGTCCTTCGCCTCGCTCTCGCTCGACCCGCCGCTGGTGAGCTTCGCGCCCGCGCGCACCTCCACGACCTGGCCGCGGATCCGGGCGGTGGGCACGTTCTGCGTCAACGTCCTGGCCGCGGGCCACGAGGACGTCAGCGCGGGCTTCGCCCGGTCCGGTGTGGACAAGTTCGCGGGCGTCGCGTGGACAGCCCGGCCCGTGTGGCGCCCCCGTGCTCGACGGCGTGAGCGCCTGGATCGACTGCGAGCTGTGGGCCGAGTACGACGGCGGCGACCACACCATCGCGGTCGGGCGGGTGGTCGACCTCGGCGTCCGACCCCACGCGTCCGGCACTGCTCTACTACCGCGGGCGCTACGGCGTCACCGCCGATGGGGAGGGAACGTCATGACGGCACCGGTCATCCTCGGCATCGCGGCAGGCCCGGAGGCGGGCGGCCGCACGAGCACCGCGATCTCCGGCCTGCTCGCTGGGGCGGCCGAGGCGGGGGCGAGCACCTCACTGCTCGAGCTGTCGGCCACCGCGGTGCCCGACGTGATCGCGGCCATCGCCGAGGCGGACGCCGTGGTGCTCGGCAGCCCCGTGTACCGGGCCACCTACAGCGCCCTGCTCAAGGACCTCTTGGAGCGCACCGAGCGGGGCAAGTGGGGCGAGACCACCGCGCCCCTGCAGGGCAAGGCCGCCGCCATCGTGCTCACCGGCGCGAGCGGGCACCACTACCTCGCCCTCAACGACCTGCGCGGGGTGCTCGCGGGGTTCTTCGCCGTCCAGGTGCTCTCCCCCGGCCTCTACTTCGACCACGCGGGCTACGTCGACCGCGGCACGCTCACCGATGCGAGCGCGGCGTTGGCCGCGGCCCACGGCGCGGCGCTGGTCGACCTGGCCACCGCGGTGCGGTCGTCGAAGGCGCTCTCCGCGGTCACCCCCCAGATCTGACGACCGATCCCGACCGGCCGACCCCGATGCGAAGACGGTCGTCGGGGCGGCAGTTCGGCTGGCTCTGGAGCGCCTACGCGGTCAGCACGCTGGGCACCTGGCTCGCCTTCGACGCCTTCCCGCTCGTCGCCATCCTGGTCATGCACGCGGGCGCGGTGGCGGTGTCGGCGCTCGCCGCCACGGGACCCGCGATCGGGGCCGTCTTGGCCGTGCCGCTCGGGCCGTGGGTGGAGTTCCGGCGCAAGCGGCCCGTGATGATCGCGATGGACCTGGCCCGGTTCGTCGCCATCCTGAGCGTCCCCGTCGCCTATCTGCTCGGCCTGCTCGGCTTCGCCCAGCTCCTCGTGGTGTCGGCGCTCGTCGCCGCGGCGGACATCACCTTCACCGCGGCGGCCGGGGCGTGCCTGAAGGCGCTGGTCCGCCCCGCGGACCTGCTCGTCGCCAACGCGCGATTCGAGTCGACGACCTGGACGGCCACTGTCCTCGGCCCCCCTCTCGGCGGCGCCGCCATCGGGCTGCTGGGTCCCCTGACGACCGTGGTGGCCAACGCCGTGAGCTACCTGCTGTCGGCGGCGGGGATCCGGGCGATGGGCTCGGACGAGCCCCGGCCGACCCGACCCGAGGTGGTGCGTCCGCGCGTGGTCGACCTCCTCGAAGGCTGGCGCTACATCCTGGGGCACGCCGCGCTCCGCCCGTTGCTCCTCAACACGCTCCTCGTGAACGGGTTGATCATGGCGGGCGCGCCCCTGCTCGCCGTCCTCATGCTCGGTCCCCTCGGCTTCGCGCCGTGGCAGTACGGCCTCGCGTTCGCGGTGCCCTGTCTCGGTGGGCTCGTGGGCTCGCGGCTGGCGGGCGGGCTCGTCGACCGCTACGGGCTGGGAACGGTCCTGCGCACGGCAGGGATTCTGCGCGCCTGTTGGCCGATCGGGTTGGCCTTCATCCGTCCCGGCGTGCCGGGGCTCGTGATCGTGATGGCCGTCGAGCTCGGCCTGATCGCGTGCGCGGGCGTGTTCAACCCGGTGTCCGTCACGTACCGGTTGAGCCAGACGGCGCCCGACCGGGTCGCCCGCACCACGTCCGCGTGGTCGATCACGGGCAAGGCCACCACCGCGGCCATCACCGCGCTGTTCGGCCTGCTCGCGGGCCTGACGAGCCCGCGCACCGCGATCGTCGTCGCGGGCCTTCTCCTGCTGGCCACCCCGCTGGTCCTGCCCCGCCGCGACCAACTATTCATTTTGCGTTGAGTTTACGCTAACCTGCGGCATGACCGTTCTCCAGCCCGTCGTCCTCGATCTCGCCGACGCCACGGAGCTGACCCTCGCCGGGGGCAAGGCGGTCAACCTCGCGGAGCTGCTCAGGGCCGGTTTCGCGGTGCCCGACGGCTTCTGCGTCGGCACCCCCGCCTACGCGGAAGCCGCGGCGGCCGCGCACCTCGACGCCGTCCTCGCGGGGCCGACCCCCGACCTCGCGGGTCGCGCCCGGGAGGCGCTGCTCGCCGTGCCGGTGCCCGACGACGTCGCCGCCGCGGTCACCGTCCGCCTACGCCGCGCTCGGTGACCGGGTGCCGGTCGCCGTCCGCTCGTCGGCGACCGCGGAGGACCTTCCCGGCGCGAGCTTCGCGGGCCAGCAGGACACCTACCTCAACGTCGTCGGCACGGACGCCGTGCTCGACGCGGTGCGCCGCTGCTGGGCGTCGCTCTGGACCGACCGCGCGGTGGCCTACCGCGCCGACGCGGGCATCGACCACGCCACGACCCAGCTCGCGGTCGTCGTCCAGCGGATGGTCGACGCGCAGGTGGCGGGCGTGTTGTTCACGGCCGACCCGATCAGCGGCCGCCGCACCAGCAGCGTGGTCGACGCCGCGCCGGGGCTCGGCGACGCGGTGGTCTCCGGCGCGGTCGACCCGGACCACTGGGTCGTCGACGACGCCGGGCGGCGCGCAGGCTTCCGCACCCGCCCGGAGCACGCGGCGTGCCTCGACGACGGCCAGGTGCGCGCGCTCGTCGACCTGGGCCGCAGGGTGGAGGCGCACTTCGGGGCGCCGCAGGACATCGAGTTCGCGGTCGACGGCGCCGGGAAGCTCTGGCTCACCCAGTCGCGCGCGATCACCACGCTCTACCCCGTGCCGCCCGCGCAGCGGCCCGGGCTGCGCGTCCACCTCAACGCCACCCTGGCCCAGGGCCTGACCCGGCCGATGACCCCGATGGGCCTCTCGGCGTTCCGGGTGGTCGGCGCCAGGATGGCGGAGGTGGCCCTGCGGCGGTCCGTCGACCCGATGGTCGGCCCCGCTGCGTTCGGCGTGGCGGGCGACCGGGCGTTCGCCGACATCACCGTGGCCGTGCGCAACCCGATCGGCCGCAGGCTCGTGCCGCGGATCTTCGACGTCATGGAGGCGCGCTCGGCCGTCGTCGTCCGTGGGCTGTTGGCCGACGAACCCACGCTGGGCCCGTCGGGAACGGTGTGGTCGTTCGTCCGGCCCGTGCTGCGGGTGCTGGTCGCGCTACCGGGTCCCGCCCCTGCTGGTGCTGTCGCTCGTGCGGCCCGCCGCCGCGCGCAGGCACGTCGCCCGCATCGGCGACCGGCTGCGGGCCTCGCTCGCCGAGCCCGTCCCCGGCGACGGGCGCGCCCGCTTCGCCCACGTCGTCGAAACGCTGCGGGAGATCTTCCCGATCATGCCGAGAACGGTGCCGGTGGCGGCGGCGGGCTTCCTCGCGCTGGGGCTGGCCCGCCGCGCCGCGGGGTCCGACCTCGACGCGCAGTCCGTCCACGACGTGCTGCGCGGGCTGCCGCACAACGTGACGACCGACATGGACCTGGCGCTGTGGGCCGCCGCGATGCGGTTGGACGCCGCGTCCGCCGAGGCGCTCGCCGATCCGCCCGCCGAGCTGGCGCTCCGGTACCGGGCAGGCACGCTCCCGGCGGTGCTGCAGCGCGAGCTCGCCGCGTTCCTCGCCGAGCACGGGCACCGCACGGTGGCCGAGATCGACCTCGGGATGCCGCGCTGGTCCGACGACCCGACCCAGGTGCTGGGATCGCTGGCCAACTACCGGCGCCTGGCCGACGCCGACCCGGCCGAGCACCCCGACGTCCGGTTCTCCCGAGGGGCCGCCGCGGCCGAGGCGGCGGTCGCCGCGGTCGTCGCCAGGGTGCGGCGCCGGTCGCGGATCCGGGCCGCGGTCACCGGCTTCGGGCTCCGGCGCACCCGTCAGCTCACCGGGATGCGCGAGACGCACAAGGACTACCTGATCCGGGTCCTCGCCCACGTCCGCGCCCAGCTCGCGCTCATCGGCGCGGAGCTGGCCGAGCGCGGCCTGCTCGCCGAAGCCGCCGACGTGTTCTTCCTCGAACTGCGCGACGTGGCGAGCGCGCTGGACGGGGCCGACCAGCGCGGCCGTGGTCGCCGCACGCCGGGCCGAGTACGACCGGGAGCTGCGCCGCCGGCACATCCCGCGGGTGCTGCTCTCCGACGGCACCGAGCCGGAGGCGTTGGCCGCGCCGCCGCCCGAGGGCGCGCTGATCGGCACCCCCGCCTCGGCCGGGACGGTCTCCGGGCGGGCCCGCGTGGTGCTCGACCCCGCCGAGGCCACGCTCGAACCCGGGGAGATCCTGGTGGCGCCCTCCACCGACCCCGGCTGGACCCCGCTGTTCCTCACCGCGGGGGGCCTGGTGATGGAGATGGGTGGCGCGAACTCGCACGGCGCGGTCGTCGCCAGGGAGTACGGCATCCCCGCGGTCGTCGGCGTCCCCGAGGCGACCACCCGCCTGCACACCGGCCAGACGGTGACGGTGGACGGCGCGTCCGGCACAGTCACGGCCAGCTGATCACTCAAACGTCTGGCGTATTCGCTTGCGCCGTTCGGCTCTTTGCGCTCGTCGTTGGGTAGTCGGGTGTTCACCGGCCGTCATGGGGGCGGTACCCTTCCGTCCCCCGTGCTTCCCGGATTCCCCTGGCTCCGTGAGCGACCGTTGCGCAGAGAAATGGTGCACGACACGATGTGGCGAAAGTTCCTCGACGCACTACCCCACGCCCAAAGCCTCACCGAGGAGGACTGGCAGCGCCGTCACCGGATCATGCTGTGGCTCCTG
The DNA here is from genome assembly GCA_963799945.1 of uncultured Actinomycetota bacterium. Lineage (GTDB taxonomy): Bacteria > Actinomycetota > Actinomycetes > Mycobacteriales > Pseudonocardiaceae > Pseudonocardia. The sequence continues at coordinate 311,841 of CAWCZG010000008.1, read as the reverse complement.
GGCCTGCACGTCCCGGCGCTGGGAGTGTTCGGGCTCGCTCTCGGCTACACGCCCGAGACCATGGTGCTCGTCCTGATCCTGCCGGTCGTCGCGGTGGCGCTGGGCCACCTGCTGAACCACCACCGGCGCACGGCGTCGGTGACGGTCACCGGCGGACTCGTGTACTGCTCGGCGGCCCTCGTGGGCCTCACCCACGGCACCATCGAGTCGCACTTCCACTTCTTCATCATCATCGGCTTCATCGCGCTCTACCAGGACTGGGCGCCGTTCCTGTTCAACATCATCTTCACGGTGCTCAGCCACGGGATCGGCTCGGCCTACCAGCGGAGCCTGTTCTTCGACCACAGCGCGGGCCAGACGAACCCGTGGCTCTGGTCGGGGATCCACGGCGTCGCGGTGCTGTTCACCTGCGTGGGCATGGTGCTGTTCTGGCGGTTGACCGAGGACTCGCAGTGGGACAAGGACGTGCTCACCCGGCGGCTCGCCGAGACCGAGATCAACCGGCGCCGGTTCACCTCTGACCTGCTCACCAACCTCGCGCGCCGCAACCAGAGCCTCCTGCACCGCCAGCTGGACATCATCAACCAGCTCGAGGAGTCCGAGCAGGACCCCGACGCGCTCGCCGAGCTCTTCGCGCTCGACCACATCGCGACACGGGTGCGGCGCAACGCCGAGAACCTGCTCGTGCTCTCCGGCGAGCAGCCGCCGCGCACCTGGAGCGAGCCGGTGCCGCTGCGCGACGTGCTGCGCGCCGCCATCGCCGAGACCGAGAACCTCGAGCGCGTCGTGTTCGTGGTCGACGAGCAGAGCGCGGTCGTGGGGCACACGGTCACCGACCTGACGCACCTGCTGGCCGAGCTCACCGAGAACGCCGTGCGCTTCTCCCCGCCCGACACCACGGTGACCATCCGCGCCCGGCCCGACCGCGCCAAGCCGGGCGGACGCCTGATCGCGATCGAAGACTGGGGCCTCGGCATGCCCCCCGAGCAGATCGACGAGTACAACGCGCTCCTCGCGACGCCCCTGGAGATCGACCTGTCGATCTCGCAGCGCCTGGGCTTCCACGTGGTCGCGCGGCTCGCCGCCCGGCACGGCGTCAAGGTCTCGTTGAGCGTCACGGCGGGTTCGGGCACCACCGCGCTCGTCACGCTGCCGCCGTCGATGTTCGCGCCGCTGCACCCGTCGCTCGCGACGAACGGCGGGGCGAGCAGGCACCAGGCCGACGAGCGTCCGAAGACGCCGCGGATCGTCCAGCTCGAGCACGTCCCCGTGCCCACGCCGCCGCCCGCGGTGCCCAGCTCGCCCGAGCGCGCCGACTGGAGCGGGTGGTGGGACCCCATGGTCGCCTCCGCCCTGCCCGCGTTCGAGCCCGCACCCGTCCACGGCTCGTCGGTGGCGGTAGCCGCGCCCACCTACCGGAGCTCGATGCCCGCCGCCGACACGAGCGGTCCGGCAGGCGCGAGCGAGCCGGGCCGCCCACGGCCCTCGCCGTCCCCGCGCCCGGCCCTCATCGAGGGTGGCCCGGTGCCCTCGCAGCGGCCCACCTCGTCCCCGACGGCAGGCGGCCTGCGTCGCCGGGTGCCGCAGTCCCACCTTTCCGCGCAGCTCCGCACGCCCGAGCCGGAGCCCGCCTTCAGCCAGGGCCCGGAGCGCACCACCGCCGAAACCGCGGCTGCCCTGTCGCGCTACCAGGCCAGCCGGGCCGCCGCCCAGGCCGCGGCCGAGAAGGGGAACCGCTCATGAGCGCATCCAAGCTCGACTGGCTGCTCGCCGAGTTCGTCCGCGAGACGGCGAGCGTCACGCAGGCCCTCGTCGTCTCGGCCGACGGACTGCGCCTCGCCACCTCGGCCGGGATGTCCGAGACGCTCTCCGATCAGCTCTCGGCGGCGGCGTCCGGGCTGGTCAGCCTGGCCAAGGGCACCGCGAGGCTGCTCGAGGCCGGCCCGGTCACCCAGACGATCCTGGAGATGGCGGGGGGCTACCTTTTCGTCACCGCGATCGCCGAGGGCGCGACGCTGGCCGTGCACACCGAGCGCCGCGCCGATCTCGGCATGGTCGGCTACGAGATGACGATGCTCGCCACCAGGGCGGGACACGCGCTGTCCCCGGGTGTGCGGGCGGGAACCAGTCAGTGAACGGAGCGCAGCAGCGCCCGGGAAGCCAGTCCAACGGGCGCGTCGTGCCGATCTTCGCCATGACCGGCGGGCGGACGCGGTCCGCCGATCGCGATCTGCCGATCGAATCGCTCGTCACCGCCACCGACCGCAGTGCCGTCGGGTTGGAGCCGGAATACCGCACGATCGTCGGCCTGGCCACGCGGCCGGTGTCGCTGGTCGAGATCGGCGCCGCGCTCGGCGTGCCGGTCGGCGTCGCGCGGGTGCTGGTCGGCGATCTGGCCGACTCCGGCCACCTCGTGCTGCACGCGCCGCCGCCCACGTTCGACGGCAACCCCACGCCCGAGATCCTCACCCGCCTTTTGGAGGGGTTGCGTGCACGCTGAAACGGGTCCTGTCCCCCTCAAGATCCTCGTCGCGGGTGGCTTCGGCGTCGGCAAGACGACGCTGGTCACCGCGCTCTCCGAGATCCCGCCCCTGCTCACCGAAGAGACGATGACCAGCGCGTCGCTCGGCATCGACGACATCGCGGTGGTGCCCGACAAGCACACGACGACCGTCGCGATGGACTTCGGCCGCATCACCGTCGACGACTCGCTGATCCTCTACCTGTTCGGCACACCGGGCCAGGACCGCTTCTGGTTCATGTGGGACGAGCTGGCGCGGGGCTCGGTCGGCGCGGTCGTGCTGGTGGACCTGCGGCGGGTCGACGACTGCTTCCCGGCCATCGACTACTTCGAGAACCGGCGGGTGCCGTTCGTCGTGGCCGTCAACGGGTTCCCCGACGCCGAGCGCTTCGCCATCCCCGCGGTGCGCGACGCGCTGGCGCTCAGCCCCGACACACCGGTCGTCCGGATGGACGCCCGTGCGGCGGACACCGGGTTGAAGACCCTGGTCACGCTGGTCGAACACGCCCTGGAGCGGGCAAAGGCCTCCGCGAACTGACACCGCGTACGCCGTCTGGCAGAGTCGCCGTATGCGTGACCTTCGGCTGGACGGCGACGCGGTGGGTGCGTGGCTACACCTCCCCGGATCGGCCGCGGCCGAGCTGATGGGCTCGGTCGGCTTCGACTTCGTCTGCATCGACCTGCAGCACGGCGCGATCGACGACGACGTGGTGCTGCCGATGCTCCAGGCGCTGGCGGCCACCGGCACACCGTCGCTGGTCCGCGTGCCGATGAACGCACCGGAGCCGATCTGCCGCGTGCTGGATCGCGGCGCCGACGGCGTGGTCGTCCCGCTGGTCGACTCGGCCGAGGAAGCCGCGGCCGCGGTCGCCGCCTGCCACCACCCGCCACGGGGCATCCGCAGCTACGGGCCCGTCCGCGAACCGTGGCACCCCCCGCGGCAGGATCCGGTCTGCGTGGTGATGGTCGAGACGACGCAGGCCGTCGCGGCGCTGCCCGAGATCCTGGAGGTCGAGGGGGTCGGCGCGATCTTCATCGGCCCGTCGGACCTGGCGTTGAGCGCGGGGATGCCCGTCGCGGCCCAGCACGGCGAACCCGCCTACGATGACCTCGTGCGCTCGATCACCGAGCCGTGCCGCGCGGCCGGGATGCCGGTCGGGATCTTCACGGCGTCGCCCGAGCACGCCCACCGGTTCCGCGCCCTGGGCGTCACGTTCGTCTCGGGGCCATCGGACGCGATCCTGCTGCACGAAGCGGCGAAAGAACATCTGAGCCGCTGCCGTCCCTGAGGCAGGCGTCCACCAGGGGCGCCTGCAGCCGGGCCCACGGCGAGACGTCGCTGGTCGGGTCGGCCGCCGCCGCGAGGAAGCGCTCCCAGGTCCACCACTCACAGGACTCGACCTCGTCCGGGCGCGGCTGCGGGGTGCCGACGAGCGTGCCCGTGAAGACCGGGCACAGCTCGTTCTCCTCGATCCCGCCCTGGGCGGCCCGGTAGGCGAACTCGGGCAGGACCAGCCGCAGGTCGGCCACGGCGAGCCCCAGCTCGTGCCGCAACCTGCGGCGCACCGCGTCGTGCGGCCGCTCCCCCGGCGCGGGATGGCCGCAGCAGGTGTTGGTGCGCACGCCGGGGAACGTGGCCTTGTCGTAGGCCCGCCTGGTGACCAGCAGGCGGCCGCCCTCGTCGAACCCGTAGCAGGAGAACGCGAGGTGACGGGGGGTGCGGGCGCCGTGGACGGCGGCCTTGTCCGCGGTGCCGATGGGTCGGCCCTCGTCGTCGACCAGCACCACCAGCTCCATGGCTCGACGGTAACCGCGGCAGGACCGCGCCGCGCGTCTGGAGCGCGCTTACGTGATCCGAACATCGTCCGGATCGGCGGCTCACCGCGGCTCGGCATCGTCGTTCTCGACCGGCCTGTGGCCGGGCCCCCGACCAAGGAGAACACGATGCGCACCAAGCGATGGATCGCCGGACTGGCCGTCGGCGCGGTCACGGCAGGGGGCGTGGTGCTCGGCACCGGGGCGGCCATGGCCGACACCCCGGCCCCGACGCCCGCCCCGTCGGCGGACCACGCGAACTCGGCGATCTGCACGAAGCGGGTCCCGGCGGCGCTCGCCCGCATCGACAAGGTCACCGCGCGGATCAACGGGGACGACTCGGTGAAGGGCTCCACGGCGTGGCTGCAGGCCAAGGCGGACAAGGCCCGCTCCGCGGGCTACACCGCGCTCGCCGACCTGCTCTCCGAGCGTGCGTCGAACCGGCCGGAGCGCCTCTCCGAGCTGGCCAAGCTCAAGACCGAGGTCCAGCACGTCCAGTCGACGGACTGCGCTTCATGAGCCGTCCGCTCCCGGTCGCCGTGCTGCTCGTCGCGGCCGCGGGGACGCTCGCGCTCGGCGGGTGCCGGGCCCCGGCGGCGGCCGCTCCCGCAGGCGGCGCAGGCGGCAGTGCCTCGGCCGACCCGCTCGGCAGCATCGAGTCGAGCATCTCCGCCATCGAGAAGCAGGTCGACCAGGACGGCACGGGCTGAGGGGTCCCGTGCCGGTGGCACGATCTGCTACGGAGGTGAGGCCGGTGCCGGAGCCGGGCAAGGACGCGGGTCGGGGGCTCGTCCTGGTCGTGGAGGACGACCGGGCGATCGCCGACCTCGTGGGCCTCTACCTGCGCCGCGACGGGTTCGGGGTACAGGTGGAGGCCGATGGCGCGGCGGGCCTCGCAGCCGTGCGGCGGCTGCGCCCGGCCGCCGTCGTGCTCGACGTCGGCCTCCCCGGGATGGACGGCGTCGAAGTGTGTCGACGGCTGCGCGCCGAGGGCGACTGGACACCGGTCCTGTTCGTCACCGCCCGCGACGACGAGATCGACCGGGTGCTGGGCCTGGAGATGGGCGCCGATGACTACGTGACCAAGCCGTTCAGCCCACGCGAGCTGGTGGCGCGGGTGCGGACGGTCCTGCGGCGGGCCGAGCGCGTCGCCGAGCGGGAAGAGGTGTTGGCGCTGGGCGACGTGCGGGTCGAGGTCGACCGGCGGCGCGCCCACGCGGGCGCCGGGGAGGTGACGCTGACCTCGACCGAGTTCGACCTGCTCACCCACCTCATGCGCGCCCCCGGTCGGGTGTTCACCCGCGAACAGCTGCTGTCGGCCGTGTGGGGGTACACGGCGTCGGCGGGCACGCGCACGGTCGACGTGCACGTGGCCCAGCTGCGCGCCAAGCTCGGCGCGGCCAGCCCCATCCGCACGGTGCGGGGCGTCGGGTACGCGGCGGACCGGCAGTGACCGCCGCCGCTGAGGATCCGGCGGCGAGCGCCGACACCGCGCCGGTGCCGCGGGCCGACGTCCGGCGCTCGCTCGCCTGGCGGGTGGCGGCGGCCTGCCTCGCCGTCGCACTCGTGGCGGTCGCGGTGGCGGCGATCGTCGCCCTGCGGCTGGTGTCGACGACCGCGCGCCAGGTCACCCAGGACGTGCTGGCCCAGGAGGCGGACATCATCGCCGCCCAGCTGGCCGATCCGGCGCTGGTCGGGAACCCGGGGCCGGTGCGGCAGGCCGCGGCGTCGCGCAAGCTCGTCCAGACCCTGCAGGCGCAGGGGGCGGACATCGTGCTGCTCGGCCGGGTGCGCACCGGCACCGGACCGGTGGCCACCGCGCTCTCGGAGGCCAACGCCGACCAGGCCCTCTCGGGGACCTCCGTCTCGGCGAGCGTCGACGTCGCGGGCCGCACGTACGTCGTGGAGGCACGCCCGGCGGGCAACAGCGCCTTCGCGCTGGTGCGCCGCTCCGACATGGGCCCGGTGGGCACCGGACTGATCCGCCGCAACCTCGGCTTCGCGCTGCTCGCAGGCGCGGGTGTCGCCCTCCTGGTGGGCCTGGTCGTCGGCACGCTGATGGCCCGGCCGCTGCGGCGGACCGCGGCGGCCGCGCACCTGCTGCGCACCGGGCGCCGCGATGTGCGCGTGCCCGTGCGGGGGCCCGCCGAGGTGGCCGAGGTCGCGGCCGCGGTCAACGAGCTCGCCGACGCGCTCGTGCGCAGCGAGAGCAGGCAGCGCGAGTTCCTGCTGTCGGTGTCGCACGAGCTGCGGACGCCGCTCACGGCTGTGCGCGGCTTCGCGGAGTCGCTGGCCGACGGCGTCGTCACGGGCCGGGACGTCGTCCCCACCGGCGCGACCATCGTGGCCGAAGCGACGCGCCTCGACCGGCTCGTCGGGGACCTCATGGAGCTGGCCCGGCTGGAGGCCGACGACTTCCGGCTCGACCTGATGCCCGTCGACCTCGGTGCGCTCGCCCGCGAGGCCGCCACCGTCTGGGACGCCCGGTGCCGGGCCGCCGACGTCGTGTTCACCCTGTACGCGCCCCAGCAGCCGGTGGCCGTGACCGCCGACCCGCGGCGGCTGCGCCAGGTGGTCGACGGCCTGGCCGAGAACGCCCTGCGCATCACCCCGGCGGGCGCGCCACTGGCTTTCGCCGTCTTCCCCGGCGGCGTCATGCAGGTGCGGGACGGCGGGCCCGGCCTCGCGCCGGACGACTACGCCGTCGTCTTCGACCGCGGCGCGCTGCACGAGCGCTACCGCGGCCATCGCCCGGTCGGCGCGGGCGGTGTGGGCCTCGCGCTGGTGCAGGGGCTGGTCACCCGCATGGGCGGAACGATCAAGGCCGAGCGCGCCCCGGAGGGCGGGGCCTGCTTCACGGTGACGCTCCCGACCCCGGGGCGCGCTCCGTCCGTCGCGTGAGGTCGGGCGTCAGGCCGCGATGCGCAGGCGGGCGAGCGCGTGGTGCTGCGCGTGGCGCACGGCGGCGGGGGTCGAGCCCAGCGCCGCCGCCGTTGCCTCCGCCGACAGCCCGACCGCGACGCGCAGAACGAGCACCTCGCGCTCGTCGGCCGAGAGGAGCGCGAGCATCCCGGCCATGCCCGGCAGACCCTCGGGCGCAGGCACGGCGTCGACGGCGTCGAGGGCGATCCGGTGCGCGAACGCGTGCACCGTCGACCCGGACCCGGGCAGGTCCGGCAGCGTGGCGGCGACCGATCGGCACACCCGCCGGGCCACCTCGGTGGCGAGCTCCCCGTTGCCGAGCCGCGCGCGGCAGTAGCGCATCACCGCGGGCTGCAGGCCTGCCATCAGCCGGTAGGTCGCGACCCGGTCACCCGCCACCGCTGCCGCGACGAGGTCGGCGGCCTGCTGCTCGTCGTCGCCGACTCGATCCTGCGTCACGACGGTGGTGAGCGTCATACCTGCACGCCGGACTCGTGGACACCAGCAGCGGATCGCCTCATGGGCCTCGCGCCCCCTCTCGGTGAGCGGCGACACATGCCGCTCACCCATAACGACGTCTCAGCGCCGCGGAGGTTGCGCCACCCGTCCACGGGCTATGTAACCGGCGCCCATCGCGACCTCTCGGACATCGAAGTCGGTGAGGCGCTCGGACAGCGGGCCCCACGGCCGGTCGAAGCCGGTGAAGTCGCGCACGTAAGGGGCGTGCAACGCGAGCACGCCGGCGTTCATCCCGATCGCCCAGACCGGGCCCCACTTACCGCCGCCCGCGGCGACCGAGGCCCCGGGGCGCAGGTGGCGCAGGACGTTCTCCAGCGCCGGGCGGGACTGCGTGATGTCGTGCACCGCGCAGAAGAGGGCGTGGTCGGCCTGCGCGAGCTCGGCTTCCTCCAGCGGAGCGCAGGTGAGGACGACGTTGGACCAGCCGGCGTCGGCGACGCGTTCGGCGGCCAACTGGAGCATGTCCGGCGCCGCGTCGACCCCGATGAGCACGCCCTCGGGCCCGATCCGGTCCTGGAGCAGCTCGAAGCAGAGGCCGGTGCCACACCCGGCGTCGATCACGGTGTCACCGCGCCGCAGGGGTAGCTCGTCGACGATCATCCGGCGGTACTGCGCGTAGGTGGCGGTACGGGTGTCGTACTCCGCGGCGTCGCGGGCGTAGGCGGACGGAGAAAGGGACATGGCAGCCTCATGGGGGTCGACGCACGGTGAGCAGGTCACGACAGCGTGACAGAACGGCCCATGGTTCTCGGCTACGCGGCGTCGGCACACCGCCGTTCGGTGACGCCCTCAGGCGGCCGTCGTCGAGGTGGGTGCGACCGGCAGGGTGACCTCCGCACACGCATGTAGCAGCCCGTCGCCGAAGCCCTCGGGATCGGCGAGGAACACACCGTGGTCGCCGTCGATCTCCACCACCACCGCGCCGGGCACGGCCGCAGCCAGTTTGTGCTGGCGCCGGGGCGCGACGATGCGGTCGTCGCGGGTGACCAGAACCGAGGTCGGCACGTCCACCGAGCTGATCCACAGGTGAGAGCTGAACGCGCAGCAGGCGCGCATCGCGTCCAACGCGGTGGCCAGCGGCATCCGCCGCATGTGGGCCAGTGCCGCACGACGCTGGGCGGGAGCGAGCCTGCTGTCGAGCAGCGGTCCGGCGATGGCGTCGGTCCCCACCCCGGAGAACGGCGAGAGCCACGTGGCGGTCAAGACGGCCCACGGCATCGCCATGGCGAGCATGCGCTCCCAGGGGGAGCCGGTGACGTTGCGCGCCGTGGAGCAGAGCACCAGACCGGTCACGAGGTCGCGATGGCGGCGCCAGAGCAGTTGGGCGACCATGCCGCCGATCGAGAAGCCGACGGGGATCACCGGACCGACCTCGAGGACGCGCAGCGCGGCGGCGATGTCGTCGGCGCAGTCTTCCAGGCTGAACGTGCCCGCGACGGGCAGACCGCGGCCGTGGCCGCGCAGATCCATGGCGAGCACCCGGAACCGACAGGCGAGCATGGGCGCGACCGGCGCCCAGTTGATCTCGACGTCCAGCGCGACACCGTGCACGAGGACGAGGACGGGCGCGCCGACGGGACCAGGCCATTCGTGGACCACGACGCGTCCGCGGCCCGGCAGGTTGACGACGTGGTGACCAGGCTGCTCCACGGAACACTCCTCGTCATCGCGGTTATCCCGAATGATGACTCGTCGTTAACACGACGGCAACCTCCAGTCTCGCCCCCGTGCTGCGCGCCCGCGGCCCGCGCGCCACACTGCGATCCCCAAAACCGGAAGGAGCCCCCGGATGACCGCGATCGTCGGTGCCGTCCTGCTCGCCGTCGCTCTCCCCCCACACCTCGCCCCTCTCGCGCTGCACCTCACAGGCGTGGGCACCAGGACAATGGCCGGGGGGCACTGACATGAGGTTGGGATCAGTCATCCTCGTCGTCTGGCTGCTCATCGGCGCCTTCGCGGCCTACCAGCGCGGGTACTTCGCCAACGACCCCGGCAGCTGTGCACAGGCCGGAACGGTCCTCCTGACGATCGTCGCCGGACCGCTCAACTACTTCGGCGTCAACCCCAAGATCGACTGCGCGGTTCCCCAGCCGTCCAAGTAGGCCGAGTTCGGGAGCGGCTCAGGCGGTACGGCTCGGCCGCCCGCGCGCGATCACCGCGTCGCGGGCGGCCACTGCGCGGACCTCCCACTGCGCGCGGCGCTCAGCGGCCCGCGAACGGCACGACGAAGCGCTCACCGCGTCGATGACGGGGAGGACGAGCGCAAGCAGGACGAGGAACCCGACGCACATCACCACGAACGCGATCACGGTGGTCACCTTCTCGGCCATCCGGGGAGGCTGACCTCCCCGGTTGGGCGAGTGTTCCCACTGCGCGACGAGTTCAACCGCGACGTGTCAGAGGTGCTCGCGGAAGAAGTCCCGCGCCGGTGCGCTCGCCTCGTCGAAGCCGTCCGCATAGGCTTCGTAGTGGCCGCCGGGCAGGTGCCGGCGTGGCGGTCGTTGCTCCATCCAGGGCCGAGCTCATTCGACGGCGGAGGCCCCGACCTCGGCGGTGATCGCCGCGGCCACCGTGGCGGGCTCGTCCAGCGGCAGGAAAGTGCGGCCACCTTCGACCGGCACGAGGCGGGCGTTCGGGAACGCGCCCTGCAGGCGCCGCGCGAGGTCGAGGGTGAAGAACCGGTCGGCGGCCCCCCACAGCACGAGAACCGGCTTGGCGAACCGCGAGAGCCGCGTGGAGACGTCGAGCAGGTCGCTGGGCCGGATGGCCCGCATGAACCGCGCGGTGTCGCGGCGGACGCCGCGGATCGGTGAGCGCCGGGGTGATCCAGCGGCGGGTGAGCGCGGGATCCAGCGGCTTGCGCACGAGCGGGCCGTAGCCGAGAACGGAGTGGCGGGCCGCGGTGGGCCGCATCGTCGCCATCAGGAACCGGATCCGTCCCGGCCGCCGCGCCGCCTTCACCAGGATGTCGAAGGGTGCGGGCGGGAACTGGTCGAAGGCGTCGCAGTTGACCAGCACCAGCCGTCCGACCCGCGACGCGTCGATGTCCACGACGAACTGGCAGATCGCGCCGCCCGTGTCGTTGCCGACCAGGGTCACCTCGGTGAGGTCGAGCGCCTCGAGGAAGTCCAGGACCAGCCGGGCGATGCCGCGCGGGCTGACGTCGGCGTCGGGCCCGAGGGCGATCGGGTGGGCCCCCATCGGCAGGTCCGGCGCGTACGCGCGGATCCCCTCGGCCGCGAGGGCGTCCAGCACGCCCGTCCACAGCTCGCCGTTGACCAGGAGGCCGTGCAGCAGCACGACCGGCGGCCGGGAGCTGTCCCGCGGCCCGGCGACGCGGTAGTGGAGGCGTCCCTGGGCAACATCGACAGTCGGCATCATGGCCTCCGTGGATTACCTTGTGGCTGTGACGGCCTCAACATACATACCGTTTGTATGAAAGACAATCGACGGACCCAAGCCGAGCGCACGGCGGCGACCCGCGATGCGCTGATCGCCGCGGGGCGGTCGCTCTTCTCCGGGCAGGCCTACAACGACGTCAGCACCGAGACCATCGTGCGGACGGCGGGCGTGACGCGGGGCGCGCTCTACCACCACTTCGCCGACAAGACCGAGCTGTTCGCCGCCGTGTTCGAGTCGGTGGAGGCCGAGGTCACCGGGCGCATCGGCGCAGCCATCGCGGCGGCGGGGCTGACGGACCCGCTCGCGGTCATGCGGCTCGGCGCCCGCACCTGGCTGGCGGCCAGCGCAGAGCCGGAGATCCACCGCATCGTGCTGCTCGACGCCCCCGCGGTGTTGGGCTGGGAGCGTTGGCGGGAGATCGGCAACCGGCACAACATGGGCCTGGTCCTGGCCCTGCTGGCGCACGCGATCGAGGTCGGCCGGATTCCCCCACAGCCGGTCGAGCCGCTGGCCCACACCTTGCTCGGCGCGCTCCGCGAGGCGGCGCTCTACCTCGCCCTGGCGACGGATCGCACGAAGGCCGCGGAGGACGTCGGCGCGGTGGTCGACACCCTGATCGACTCCCTCGGCGCCCCCGCCGGTTGACCCCGCGGACGGTCGCGCGTTCTCGCGACTCTCCGAGCGACCCCTGCCGGGTGCTCAGGCGTGCGCCCGGGCGCGCAGGAGCGACTTGAGCGTGACGGACGGGTCGCGCAGGACGGCGGGGTCGGGCGCGACCCGGTTGGCGATGAGCATCTCGGCGAGCCGGATGTCGCGGGCCACCGTGTTGCCCACGCCGACACCGGCCGCGGCGACGAGACGCCCGTCCGCGCCGAGCCCGAACCAGATCTCGACCCCGTCGGGCCGCACCCGCACAACCTCGTCGCGAGCGGCCGTCGTCAGCCCGCTCACCTGGAGCGACAGGTCGTGCTGGTCGCTCCAGAACCAGGGGACGCGGTCGTACTCGGCGGCCGCGCCGAGCAGGTTGCGGGCCGCGAGGGTGCCGTGCTCCTGCGCGGCGCGCCACGACTCCAGGCGCAACGGACGGCCCGGGTACAGCGGGTGCGGGAAGCGGGCGCAGTCGCCTGCCGCGAACACGTCGGGCGCCGAGGCGGCGAGCCGCGCGTCGACGAGGATCCCGTCGTCGGTGGCGAGGCCTGCCCGCTCGGCCAACGCGGTGTCGGGCACGGCGCCGACACCCGCCACGACGACGTCGACCTCCACCGAGGTCCCGTCGGCCAACGCGATGCGGCTGCCCCCCGGAGCCGTGGTGATGCCGGTGACCGCTGTGCCGCAACGGATGTCGACGCCCGCGGCAACGTGACGGGCGGCCATTGCGGTGGCGATCAGGGCGGGCACGGCCCGGCCCATGAGCCGCGGCCCGAGCTCGAGGACCGTCACCGCGGCGCCCAGTGCGCACGCCGCGGCGGCCAGCTCCAGCCCGATGAAGCCGCCGCCGATGATCCCCACGCGGGTGCCGGGCGTGAGGCGGGCGCGCAACGCCTGTGCGTCGGCGTGGGTGCGGACGAGGTGCACCGCGGCGCCGTCGAACGGCAGCGGCCGGGCCTGTGCGCCCGTCGCCAGCAGCAGGCGCTGGTAGCCGAGCTGTCGCCCATCGGCCAGCGTGATGTGGTGGGCGACGGTGTCGACGTCGACCACCCGCACGCCGGGCACGAACGTGATGGCGTTGTCCCGCAGGCCTTCCGGGTCGGTGATCGACTTCAGGGTCCAGGTCTTCGAGAGCGGCGGGCGCTCGTACGGGGCGCCGGGCTCGGCCCCGATGAGGGTTACCGGGCCTTCCCAGCCGTTCTCCCGGAGGGCGAGCGCGGCGCGGGTGCCGCACTCCCCCGCCCCGACGATGACCATGCTCACGAGGCGGCGACACCCACGAGCGGCAGCGCGCGCCCGTCGCTGACGGCGGTCGGGATGTTGAAGGCGTTGGCCGTCGGCGGCAGCTCGCGCTTGACGAAGTAGGTCTCGTCGCGCATCTGGCGCAGGATGGCGGGCACGAGCTCCTTGAACGCGGCCCAGATCGACGGGTACACGGGGGCGAGGTCGTCCTTGATCTCCTCGTGCAGCTCGGGCAGGCGGTAGTAGGGCACCATCGGGAACATGTGGTGCTCGACGTGGTAGTTCATGTTCCAGTAGAGGAACCGGTTGATCACGTTCATCCGCACGGTGCGGGTGTTGAGCCGGTGGTCGAGCACGTCCTCGCCCATCCCGGAGTGCTGCGTCAACCCGTAGACGATGTGCATGAAGGTGCCGTAGACGCGCGGGCCACCGACCAGCACGAGCGGTAGCCAGGAGCCGAAGCCGATCGCCGCCGCGGCGGCCACCACGTAGATCGCCATCCAGATGCGGGCGGTGCGGTAGACCTTGGAGCGCTCCACCTCGGGCACGTAGTCGAGTTCGTCGGCGGTCAGCCTCCCCGTCACGTGCAGGGCCATGGTCTTCAGGGCTACCGGCACGTCGTAGAGGCCGAAGAAGTTGGCCAGGATGCGGGCGAGCCGGGCCGGGCGCATGGCCTGGATCTCCGGGTCCCGCCCCAGCACGAGCGTGTCGGTGTGGTGACGGGTGTGGCTCCACCGCGAGGCCGTCGGGTCGCGCATGATCATGAAGCAGGCGACCTGGTAGACGGCCTGGTCGAGCCGCCGCGACTTGAACGCGGTGCCGTGGCCCGCCTCGTGCCAGCGGGAGTCCGACGCCGAGCCGTAGAGGACGCCGTAGGCCAGGAAGAACGGCGCGGCCCACCAGCTGCCCCAGAGCGCGATCCCGGTCCCCGCGCACGCGATCATGAGCCCGACCCAGATCGCGGTGTCGCGGACGGCCGGGTGGTCGGAGCGGCGCATGAGCTCCTTCATGCGCTTGCGGGGCACCGGCGACCGGTACCAGTCACCCCCCGCCAGCCCCGCCTCCACGGCCGCCTGGTTCTCCGGCCCGGCGAGGCTGTACCGCTCCCGTCGCTCCTTGCCCATACCGACCTCCGATTAGAGCGCTCCAACGCGTCTGAGCGTGCGACACCGTTCGGCGGCTGTCAAGCCCTCTCGACCGGCACCATCCCCTGGTAGATCGCTCGCCGAGGTCCCTTTAGACCAGTACCTGCTCGCCGCTCACCGGCCGATCCGCGGCTCTGTCGACGAGCTCAGGGCCGGGACGGGGCGCGGGCGTACGGTGCGGGGCCGCTGGATCCGCGGACCTCCAGGCTGGGGGCCATGAGGCGGGTCTCGGCGGGGGCGTCGGGGCGGTCGATTCGGCTCAGCAGCATCGTCGCCGCCTGCCCGCCCATGTCGTGGGCGGAGCCGTCGACGCTGGTCAGCCACAACGCCCGCAGTCGGGCGAGGCTCGAGTTGTCGAAGCCCACCAGCGAGAGCTCGTCGGGCACGCGGATGCCGAGCTCGGTGGCCGCCGACAACGCGCCCACGCAGGACAGGTCGTTGGCCGCGAAGATCGCCGTCGGCCGTTCCGGTCGGCTCAGGAGCCGGACCGCCGCGCGGAACCCGCCCTCCTCCGTCATGTCCCCCGCCTCGACGTCGCCGCGCAGGCCCGCGGCCCGCATCGCGTCCTCGTAGCTCTGCGCCCGCACGATCCCCGTGCGGCCGGGGAGGCCGGAGATGTGCGCGATCTGGGTGTGCCCGAGTCCGACCAGGTGCTCGACAGCCATCGCGGCGCCCCGCCGGTTGTCGTAGTCGATGACGTCGACGTGCGGCAGGTCGAGGTCCGCCCCGCCGACCGTGATCGTCGGGATCCGACCCGCCACGTCGGTGATCGCGGCGGAGACCGGGAACGATCCGGCCAGCACGAGCCCGTCGACCCCGAGCTCGAGGAACGACCAGGTCAGCGTGTCGCCCATCAGGCGGTCGATCCGGCCGTCACCGAGCAACATGTGCTTGCCGCCCGCGTAGAGCGCCGGGGTCAGCCCGTCGAGCATGTCGGCGAACCAGGGCTGGCGGATGTCGTTGAGCAGCACCCCGATCGTGCGGGACTGCCGTTCCGCCAGCCGTCGGGCGGCCGCGTTGGGCCGGTATCCGAGCTCGGCGACGGCTCGGAGCACCGCTTCCCGGCTGCTCGGGCTGACCTTGGGCGACCCACGGAGTACCAGCGACACGAGCGACCGCGACACCCCGGCTCGCGCGGCGACCGTCTCCAACGTCGGACGCTGCTGCGTGCGCCCCGGACGGGGGGATGCCAAAGGTCCTCCCGAAGCAGGCGTTGGAGCGGGGCAACGCTAGGAGCCGCCGTACGGGGTGTCAACGCAGTCGCCGCAGGGCGTTACTTTCCGTTCAACCACGGGTACCTCAATGTGATGATATTGGTGCCGCACCTGCAACACCGCACCACCCGAGGATCGATGCTCCGGGTGTCGGCGTCGTTCGGAGCGGCGCTCACCTCGGGGGCGAGCATGAAGGTTGAGCACCAGCGTCATGCGCTGTCGGCCGTTGTGGTCGGGTTCGTGCTGCTGCTGGCCGGGTGCGCGAACGGCACGGCGGCGGCCGCGCCCTCCACGTCGGCCGCGGCGACGACCTCGGCGGCCGCGAGCTCGGCTCCCGCCGCCGTTGCGCCCGTCCCCTCGACGTCCGCCCGGCTGGACGTCAACGGTGACAGCAAGCCCGGCTGCGCGGCCCGCGCCATGGCCAAGGGGATCTTCAACCCCGCGTGCGACGAGTACCAGGGCTACCTCGACCCGGGCACCGCAGGCGGTCGGGAGCCGACCAGCGGCGAGATCCAGCGGCAGACCCTCTGCCGGGCCGGTGCGATCCCGAAATCCGAGTGCTGATCGTCCAGCGCGCCAGGGCCGACCGCGGCCAGCCCTGGCGCGCTACCCCGCGGCACGGGAACCTGGGGGTTCCCTGAGCCCGGAGGCCACCATGACAGACGATCTCGGCGAAGCCCTGGGCACCGACTTCTTCCTGGTGCGCGATCAGTTCACCGACGAGCAGTGGGACCGGTTCATCACCACCCGGCGCTTCGTGGACACCGAGGTGCTGCCGGTCGTCGGTGACTACTGGGAGCGGGCCGAGCTGGCCTGGCCGCTGATCCGCAAGCTGCCGGAACTGGGGATCGTCGGCGAGACGATCAAGGGCTACGGCGCCGCCGAGATGAGCCCGATGGCGTGCGGCCTCGTGCACATGGAACTGCACCGGGGCGACGGCAGCCTCGGCACGTTCCTCGGCGTCCACGCCGGGCTGGCGATGCAGTCGATCGCGATGTGCGGCTCGGAGGAGCAGAAGGCCCGTTGGTTGCCGCGGATGTCGACGATGGAGTCGATCGGCGCGTTCGCGTTGACCGAGCCCGACCACGGGTCCGACTCGATCGCGCTGGCCACCACCGCCCGCCGCGACGGCGACCACTGGGTGCTCGACGGGGACAAGCGCTGGATCGGCAACGGCTCGATCGCCGACCTGGTGATCGTGTGGGCCCGCGACGTCGAGGACGGCGAGGTCAAGGGCTTCGTCGTCGAGACCCCGGCAGAGGGGTACGAGGCGACGGTGATGACCGGCAAGGTGTCCCTGCGCTCGATCTGGCAGGCCGACATCCGGCTGCGCGGCGTCCGGGTGCCCGACGACAACCGCCTGGCGCTGGCGAAGACCTTCCGCGACACGGGCCGCGTCCTGGCCACCACCCGCTCGACGTGCGCGTGGATGGCGCTCGGCCATGCCACCGCCGGCTACGACGCCGCCCTCAGCTACGCGAAGCAGCGCGTCCAGTTCGGCAAGCCGTTGGTCGCGTTCCAGATCGTCCAACAGCGACTGGTGCGGATGTTGGCCGAGCTGACCGGCATGCAGCTGTACTGCATGCAGATCGGGCGGCTGGCGGAGGCGGGCAAGCTCGGCCCGACGGTGGCCGGGCTGGCCAAGATGAACAACACCCGCAAGGCGCGCGAGATCCTCGCCGAGGCCCGGGACCTGTTGGGCGGCAACGGGATCCTGCTCGAGAACCACGTCATCCGGCACATGGCCGACATCGAGGCGATCCACACCTTCGAGGGCACGGAGACGATGCAGACCTTGATCGTCGGGCGGGACATCACCGGAACCGCGGCGTTCGCCTGATCGCCCGGATCGGCGTCAGAGACCGCGGTACCACTCGGCGACCGCCCGCCCGATCTCCGGCCCGGAGTCCTCCTGCAGGAAGTGACTGCCCGGCAGCCGGACCTCCCGCTGGTTGGCCCAGGTGCGGGCGAACTCGCGCGGTGCGCCGGTGAGGATCACGCCGGGGTCGGCGTCGACGAAGAGCTTCGGCACCGGCGACATAGGAAGCCACTCGGCGTAGTCCGCGACGATGGCGTGCACATCGGCTGGCTCACCGTCGAACGGGATCTCCCGCGGCCAGGTCAGCGTCGGACGGCGCCCCTCCCCCGGCTCGGCGAACGGTGCCCGGTAGATCGCCATCGTCTCGTCGGCCAAGGGCGACAACACGGAGGCGGGCAGGATCCGCTCGACGAAGACGTTCTTCTCCAGCACCATCGCCTCCCCGGCGGGCGAGCGCATCGCCTGGAAGATGCCACGTGCCGACTCGGGCCACTCCGCCCAGGTCATCGGGCGCACGATCGCCTCCATGTAGGCGATGCCGCGCACGGCCTCGCGGTGCCGGTTGGCCCAGTCGAAGCCCAGCGCCGACCCCCAGTCGTGGATCACCAGCGTGACCCGTTCGCGGACGTCGAGGCGGTCGAGCAGCGCGTCGAGGTAGCGCCGGTGGTCGACGAAGCGGTAGCTGCCCGGCCCGCTCCCGGGCAGCTTGTCCGAGTCGCCCATGCCGATGAGATCCGGAGCCAGGCACCGCCCCAACGGCTCGAGGTGCGGGATCACCGCCCGCCACAGGTACGAGGAGGTCGGGTTGCCGTGCAGGAAGACGATCGGATCGCCCTCGCCCGCCTCCACGTACGCCATCCGGCTGCCGAGCACCTCGACGTACTTCTTGTTCGGGACCACCCCCGGAGGCTACGACCTGACGCCGACAATCTCGGGAACCCGCAGGCCCGCCATGATCAGGTCGAGCAGGCGCAGGGCCTGCTCGTGCTGCCGTGGCGCGCCCGCCGTCAAGGCGACACCCGCCATCGCGGAGCAGATGTCGTCGGGAGGTACGTCGGCCCGCAACGTTCCGGCGGCCGCGCCTGCGCCGAGCAGCATCTCGATCGCCGTGTTCAGGCCGGCCCGCGTCTGCGAGGACGTGATCGACCCCGACGCGACCGCTTCCCGGAGTGCCTCGGCCATCCCCCGCTTCGTCCGGACGAAGTCCACGTAGCGCTCCATCCAGGCGCGCAGGGCGGCGGCGGGATCAAGGCTCGTCAGAAGCTCCGCCGCGCCGCGGCACAGGCGATCCAGCTCGCTGCGGTAGACCGCCTCGACGAGGGCCGCGCGCGACGGGAAGTGCCGGTAGAGGGTGCCGATGCCGACACCTGCGTCCCGGGCGATCGACTCGAGCGCCACCGGGTCCCGCCCCGCCGAGAACGCTGCCACGGCAGCGTCGATCAAGCGCTGACGGTTCCGCTGGGCGTCGGCCCGCCCAGCAGGCGACGCACTCGCCTCGGCCATGCGGAGGTTCCTCCGTTTCGGTACTGTGGGCAGAAGCGGAGGAACCTCCGCCTTTCGGCCCACACTATGCCGGCAGGAGACTCGTGATGCTCGAAACCCACGTCACCGGGAAGCTCGCGGACCACACGGTGGCCCGGGTCGGCTTCGGGGCGATGCAGCTCGCGGAGCGCGGACAGCGCGGCCCGGTCGACCGCGACACGGCGGTCACCGTGCTGCGCCGCGCGGTCGAGCTCGGCGTCAACCACGTCGACACGGCCGAGTTCTACGGCCAGAGCGTGGCCAACGGGTTGATCCGCGACGCGCTGCACCCCTACCCCGAGGACCTGGTGCTCGTCAGCAAGGTCGGTGCCGAACGCGAAGGGGCACGTCTGGTGTCGGCCCAGCAGCCCGCGCAGCTGCGCGCCGGGGTGGAGGCCAACCTCCGCACCCTCGGCATCGAGTGCCTGCCGGTCGTCAACATGCGCCGCGTCGACACCCGGCCGGGACTCGTCGCGACCGGCGACCAGGTCGTCGACCTGGACGCCCAGCTGGCCGAGCTGGTGGCGCTCCGCGACGAGGGCAAGATCGGCGCGATCGGCCTCAGCCAGGTCTCGGTCGACCAGCTCCGCCACGCCCTGCCCGCAGGCATCGTGTGCGTCCAGAACCTGTACAACATGCTCGACCGCACCGCCGAGCCCCTGCTCGCCGCCTGCCACGGGAACGACATCGCCTTCGTCCCCTTCTTCCCCCTGGGGTCAGCCTTCCCCGGCGCTCCGAAGGTGACCGAGCACCCGGCCGTCCAGGCCGCCGCGACGGCGCTGGACCGCACCCCCGCCCAGGTCGGCCTCGCCTGGCTCCTGGCCCACGACCCGGGCATCCTGCTGATCCCCGGCACCTCCAGCGTCCCCCACCTGGAGGAGAACGTCGCCGCCGCGGACCTCCACCTCGACGCCGCGACGATGGCCGCGCTCGACGCCGCCGCGGGCGAACCCACCGTCGCCCCGTGACGCAGGAGGTCGCCGACCGCGATTCGCGCGACCCACCGATCGGTCACAAGGCGGACTGAGTCGGTCGCCTGATGTGATCCCCGCGGCCCGACGGGCACCGAGCGTGAGCTCGTTGCTGCCCCCACCCGCACGCCGATGAAGCGTGCTCTCGTGGGGGGATCCGATGGCTCTTTCGTACCGCTGCTCGCTACCGGCCAAGGCCGAGGCCGAGGAGCTGCAGGACGTCGGGCACGGGCCGAGGCCGCCTTGGCGCGCGCCATCGGCTGATCACGCGCGTCCGGACGGTCCTCGACCGAATGGGCCGGGCGGCGGCGGAGAAGCCCCGCGGGCGGGCATCCGGTGGCCGGGGGCGGGGGTCGAGGCGGACGAGCAGGCCTGTAAGCCGGATCCTGTTCCCCGCCGCCTCACGGCGTGCGGTTCGGCGACCATCCATCTAGGCCCGCCGTTGCCGACGGGCTCGAGCGACCTACCCGCAGACTCGGACGGGCCGCCCTCGAACGCCTGCGCAGCCCCTTGCGAGGGCCTCTTGGTCTTGCTCCGGGTGGGGTTTACCTAGCCGCCCCGGTCGCCCGGGGCGCTGGTGGTCTCTTACACCACCGTTTCACCCTTACCCCCCGCTTGCGCGGGGAGCGGTCTGTTCTCTGTGGCACTGTCCCGCGGGTCGCCCCGGGTTGCCGTTGACAACCACCCTGCCCTGCGGAGTCCGGACTTTCCTCGGCGGGACGGGTGTCCCGACGCGGTCGCCCGGCCTGCTCGTCCGCGACCCAGAGCCTACGGGCACCCACCGTCACGTCTTGGCCAGGGCACCCAGTGCGGCGGAGAAGACGGTGTCGATGCGGCTCGGGTCGGTCACCACGAAGGAGCGGCCGCCGGTGGCCTGCGCGAGCTGCCCCAGCTCGGCGGTGTCGCCCTCCGGGCCGATCGCCACGCCGACGAGCGTCACCGGGCGCCGCGGATCGGCCTCGGCGCGGAGACGCGTGAGCAGGTCGGCGGCGCTGATGCCCCCGGGGTCGTCGTTGCGGCCGTCGGTGATGACGACCACGACGTTCAGCCTGCCGGGCGCCCAGCTTTGCCGCGCCTGCTCGTAGAGCGCCAGGATCGAGTCGTACAGCCCGGTGCGGCCACCGGGCACCGCCCGGATCGACCGCAGCACCTGCGCGGTCGGCCCCTGCACCAGCTGCGGGACCGGGGTGACCGGCATGACCTGCCGGTAGTCCCGGTCGCCGTCGAGCCGCGAGGCGAACGTCCACAGGCCCAGGTTGGTGGTGGGCTCGAACATCGTCAGCCCGCGCACCGCCGCGTCCAGCGCGACCGCGAGCCGGGTTCTGCGCTGCTTCGGCACGACCGCGTTCATCGAGCCCGAGACGTCGATCAGCATCTCGACGCGCCCGCTCCGCGTCGCCGCGGCCCACCGCTGCAACACCGCATCCGTCGCCGCCGACTCCGTGAACGGTTGCGGCGCGGGCAGCTCGGCCACCGTGCGGCCGTCGGCCGAGCGGCCCGCGGCAGCGTGCCCGTCGGGGGCGCGGAACCCGTCCGCGGCCAGCGCCGCTTGACCGTCGGGGTCGCGCAAGGCGGCCAGCAGCTTCGCCGCGGTGTCCCGCTCGGCCGTCGTGGCCGATCCGAGGACGGTGAACGGGTAGTCCATCCAGGTCGGCGCCTCGTCCGGGTAGGCGGCGGTGAGCGCGCTCCCGGGATCGGTCGCGTTGTGCCGCACCACCTTCTGCTCGGTGGTGGGGAACGCCGTGACAGGGGCGGACGGCGTGTCACCCGTCGGCCCGAGATGGCCCTCCAGCTTCCGCAGCAGGGCAGGCAGCGCCGCTTCCGCACCCGGTGCCTTGCCGAGATCGGCCTGGGCCTCCATCAGCGCGCCGAGGGTGACCGGGTCACGCGTCGGATCGGCGGCGCCGAGCACGACCCGGTCGGAGGTGAACACCGCCTCGCACGTCAACCTGCCCGGGCCCAACCGCGCCGCCGCGTCCCCCGTCACCGCCATGACCACCGGCGACGTGGCCACTGACACACCGGACGCGGGCACCTCGGTGGCGCCCGACCTGCGCGCGCGGGCCAGCAAGGCGGACGACTCCGGCAGCCAGATGTGCGGCGGGACGCTGCCGCCTGCCAGCGCCTCGGCCTCGTCAGCGGCGGAGCGCGGCACGACCGTGACCGCGCAGCCGTCGAGCTGACGCGCCACCTGTCCGATCAGCGACGCGATCTCCGGCGCCGCGACGACCTGCACGGCGGCGCACGCGACGGGCGCAGGCGTCCGCATCACGATCATCGAGCCACCCGCGGCGAGCGCACCGGCGATGACCGCCACCAGCACCCGACGGTGCCAGCGCACCGGCCGCGACACCGCATGCCGCCCGAGCGCGCCTGCCGAACCGTCGAGGCGGGACTCCGGTGGACCGGCGCCGGGTGTGCGCAACACGATGCTCGACGTGTGGGAGACGTTCGAGCGGGTCATGCGCGGCCCCTCCCGGCCAGGACCTGTCACCGTACGCAGGGGTCAGGAGCGCACGTCGTCGGGCGATCCCCCGCTGGGCCGAACAGCGCTGACCGCGCCGCCGTCGGCCGCACCGGAATACGACATATCTGGCGCTACGGTTCCGATATGGCACTGCGCGACTACCTGGCTACCGAAGTCGCCCTCGACCACGCCGAAGGCCACCTCTCCCGTCGCGAGGCGTTGAAGAAGCTCGGCCTGCTCGGCCTGTCCACGGTGGCGGCGACCGGCCTGCTGGCGGCGTGCGCGGAGCAGACGCCCTCCGCCGCGGCACCGGCAGGCCCGGCCACACCGGCGGCCAACCCGGGCTACGACGTCGCCGCCGCGATCGCCCGGACGTCGACGGTCACGTTCCCCGGCACCGCAGGCACGGTGACCGGCGCGTTTGCCTCCCCCACCGGCACCCCTCCGGGCGCGGTTCTCGTCGTCCACGAGAACAAGGGGCTCACCGACTTCATCCGCGCCGTCGCCGGGCGGCTGGCGGGCGACGGGTACGCCGCACTGGCTCCCGACCTGCTCTCCCGGGTCGGGGGCACGGCCGCCGCGCCGGACGCCACCGCCGCGCTGGGCAACATCAGCGCCGCCGACCTCGTGGCCGACCTCCGCAGCGGGCTGGACGAGCTGGGCCGCCGCCTCCCCGGCGTGCCGCTGGCCGCCGTGGGGTTCTGCTTCGGCGGCGGCATGGTCTGGCAGCTGCTGGACGCGGGCGCCCCCAACCTGACGGCCGCCGTGCCGTTCTACGGGCCCGTGCCGGACAACCCGACGTTCACCGGCAACCGCGCCGCGGTGCTGGGGATCTTCGCCGGGCTCGACAACCGGGTGAACGCCGGGATGGGACGGGCCGACGCGGCGCTCACGGCGGCGGGCCTGACCCACGAGCTCGTCACCGTGCCCGGCGTCGACCACGCGTTCTTCAACGACACCGGGCCGCGGTTCAACGAACCCGCCGCCACCCAGACCTACGCCCGCGTGCTGGCCTGGTTCCGCAGCCACTTACGTGGCCGTGGATCTTGTTGCGTTCTGGCGGCCATGACTGCCCCAGCGCAACAAGATCGCCCGGCCTACACCGTCCGGAAGCGGTGCGCCTCCCCGATCACCTCGGCCAGGTGCGGCACCGCCGATTCGACGAAGCGCTTGCCGTGCTCCGCGGTGGCCCCGGTGGGGTCGCCGATGTGCCCGTCGGCGCCGAAGTCGTCGCTGGTCCAGCCGAACGACACGGGCTTGCCGAAGCCGATGTGGCGGAACTCCCGCAGGGCCGTCGGCACGTTGGGCCGGGCGAGCTCCATCTTCACCAGCTCGGGCCGCAGGTGCAGCATCAGCGAGGTCTCGCCGTGGCCGCCGTGCACCCCCATGCCGAACTCCGACGGGGCCGAGCTGCCGCCACCCTGGTCGACCGGCAGTCCGGGGTGGGTGAAGAAGGTGCGCAACCCGAACCGGCGGCGCAGCTCGCGGTTGGCCACCTGCCCGAGCGCGGAGTTGCCCCCGTGCCCGTTGACGAACAGCAGCCGCGTGATCCCCGACGCGGCCAGCGACCGGCCGACGTCGACGAGCACGCTCATCAGCGTGTCCCACGACAGCCAGATCGAGCCCGGGTACGCGTGGTGCTCGTCGGACTTCGTGAACGCGAGGCCGGGCAGCAGCACGGCGGGAACGTCGGTCACGAGCCCGACGGCGGCGCTCGCGATCTCGGTGGCGCAGACGTAGTCGGTGGACAGCGGCAGGTGCGGGCCGTGCTGCTCGATCGCCCCGAGCGGCAGGACGGCCACCGTGTCGGCGGGCAGCGCGGCCACTTCGGGCCAGGTGAGGTCGGCCAGGTTCACCGCGCCACCCCGATGTTCACCCGCGAGTCGACGGGCGGGTTCGCGGTGAGCTTGCCCGGGTTGAGCAGGCCCTTCGGGTCCGTGCGCCGGGCCGTCTCGATCGCCAGGGCGACGTTGCGGTCGACGTACCACTGGTGCGGCGAGTGCACGCCCATCCCCAGCGCCTCCATCTTCGGGATCCCGGCCAGCATCGCCGCTTCCGACTGGTAGCGGGCCACCACCATCGCCCCGGGACCGCGGGCGAACAGCTCCAGGTGGAAGTGGACGGGGCCGTCGTAGACAGCCCGCACCGCGTCGGGGTCGTCGAGGATCACCTCGCCGGAGGTCTCCATGTGGAACCAGGCCATCTCCGGCTGGGCGCGCTGGAGGAAGTAGACCGGGTGGTTGTAGGACATGCCTGACAGCCGGTCGGTCTCGACGTAGTCAGTCAGCTCGGCCACGATCGACCCGCCCGCAGCGTCGACCGCCGCCCGGAGCTGCTCAACCGTCGACGACGCCGCGATCACCCGCATGCTGTAGCGCGCCGGATCCAGCGTGACGGACGCGGGCAGCGACGGCACGAGCGCGGGCTCGTCGGCCGACGCCAGCCGCGGCAGCGGGTCGAGCTCCAGCATCGCCCGGAGCCCGACGGCCAGCTCGGCGTAGGAGTCGAACGCCGCGTAAACGGCCGTCCAGTCCCGCGCCGGGTCGGTGCGCACCTCCATCTCGACGAGCACGCCGGTCACCCCGTAGGCGTGGATGTAGGGCACGAGGTCGTCCCCGGAGACCGTGAACAGCTCCCCCGACCCGTCCATCGGGGCGACGGTCGCCGACACGACGTAGCCGTCGGACGTCGTGAGGTGCTCGATCGAGCCGGTGCCCGCGCTCCCCCCGCCGAGGAAGCCGCCGATCGTGGAGGTCTTCGTGGACGGGTACATCCAGATGTCCCGGCCGACCGCCCGCAGTTCCTTGTCGATCGCGGAGAGCCGGGCGCCCGGCCCGGCCGTCACCGTCTCGTCGTTGACCCGGATGTCGGCGAGCCCGCGCAGGTCGAGCAGGATCCCGCCGTCGAACGGCGTGGCCTGCCCGTAGTTGCCGGTGCCCGCCCCCCGCGGCGTGACCGGCACGTCGTTCTCGTAGGCGACGCGCAGCACCGTCGCCACGTCGCCCGGTGTGCCGGGCCGGACCACGGCGTCGGCCAGGTAGCGGCCGGGCGGCACCTTCTCGGCCAGCACCGGGGACATGCGCGACCAGTCCGAGGACGTCTTGGTGCGCAACGCCTCGTCGAGCGAGACGGAGCCCGCGCCGAGCCGCGTGATCTCGGCGCAGGCCCGCTCGATCGCGGCGCTCACAGCGCCGCCGCGGAGAGGAGTGCGTCGGCGGCGCTCATGACATCTTGATCGAGTCGTCGATGAACTGGTTGGTGTACAGGCTCTCGGCCGTCGGCGCGGTGCCCGTCAGCGTGCCTGCGGCCTGCAGCAGCGGCACGAAGCGCGCCACCGTGTCGGTCATGCGCTTCGGGTCGAACTTGCCGAACACCCCCGACGCCGGGTCGTTGGTGACGAACTTGCCCGACACCTGCGTCTTCACCGAGAAGTCCGCGTCACCGGCGGTGTAGGTCCAGCCGGTCTGGTAGGCGTCGACCAGCTTGACGATCAGGTCGTTGGTCGCGGCCGGGTTCTTGATGTAGTCGACCTGCGCCCGCTGCATGATCGGCACGAGCTTCTTCAGGCACGGCGTGAGCGCCGCGACCTTGTCCGCGCGCACGGCCAGCGGCTCGGGGTAGATCGTGTAGCCGTAGTTCGCGAACACCTCGGACGC
This sequence comes from uncultured Actinomycetota bacterium, assembly GCA_963799945.1. GTDB lineage: Bacteria > Actinomycetota > Actinomycetes > Mycobacteriales > Pseudonocardiaceae > Pseudonocardia. The sequence goes on along the minus strand of CAWCZG010000008.1, from coordinate 285,979 downwards.
GATCGGCTTCTTCCACTGCGCGATCTCGTTCTCGTAGATGTAGGGCTCGGCCGTGGCGAAGCCCTGCTGCACGATCTTGGGGTCGGAGACGAACCGGGACGGCGAGCCGTCGTAGCTCTGGTCGGACTGCGACTTCTTCATGATCCCCTGCGACTCCAGGAGCGAGGGCAGGACCTCGCCGGAGGTCACGATCGTCGCGCCCGCCGCGGCGACCTGCTTGATCGTCGTCGCGCCCGGGTAGGAGGCCGGGTCCCACATGAGGATCTGCGGGCTCACCGTCAGCTGCGACGTGACGGCCACCGTGGGGAGCTGCTTGGCGGCCTGCACGATGGCGTCGTCGGTGTTGACGGCCCCGAAGACGATCTTGTCGTCGGTGTACATCAGCGCGGGCACGGGCTTGAAGCCGGTGTTCGGGCCGCCCGCGCGCACCTCGACCTTCACCCCCGTGTCGACGCCCTGCGCCACCAGCGGCCCTGTGACCGCCTTGGTGTTCGTGTCGACCGTGTAGTTCGGCCCGACGACCGAGTACATGGCGCCGTGCTCGGCCTCGGGCTGCCAGTCCTGCTGCATCACGACGGTGTCGGGGCAGACGCCCTTGAGGTCGAGCGGACCACCTGCGGGCGCGGCGGGGGCACCGGCCGTGGCCGGGGCGGTGTCGGTCGCGCCGGAGCCGCAGGCGGCCAGCAGCGCTGCGGTCACGAGCGTGCTCGCGACCAGGAGGGGACGACGGTTCACGGGGGTTCTCTCGCTTTCTCGGGGAAGCGTCACATTTCTCAGCGGGCGGTGCGGCCGTACCAGCGCCCGACGACGGCGCGGTCGAGCGCGGCGAACGCGGTGAAGAACAGGACGCCGAACAGCGCCGTCAGGGTCACCGCGGTGAGCAGCGGCTCCATCGACAGCCGCTGGGTGTAGACGCGGAGCAGGCTGCCGATGCCCGGTGCGCCCTGCTGGAAGAAGAAGTCGCCGACGATGGCGCCGATCACCGCGAGGCCCGCCGCGGTGCGCAGGCCGGTGAAGATCGCGGGCACCGCCGCGGGGAACTCCAGCTTGAACAGCCGCTGCATCCTGGTGGCCCGGTTGAGCGTCAACAGGTCGTGCGCGGCGGGTGTGGCCGACTGCAGCCCGAAGAACGTGTTGGAGATCATCGGGAAGATCGCGATGAGCACGCACACGGCCACCCGCGCGGCGAACGAGTAGCCCATCCAGATGCCGATCAACGGGACGAGCGCGAGGATCGGGATCGTCTGCAGGATCACCGCGTACGGGTAGAGGATCTTCTCCGCCCACGACGACTGCGCCATGAGCACGGCCCAGCCGATGCCGATGACGCACGAGATCGCCAGCCCGACGATCGCGACGAGGATGCTGCGCCCCAACGCCTCGAACATCGGGACGGCGATGCTGGGGTTGGAGAGCGCCACGCCGAAGGCCTGGTGCGGAGGGGGCAGCAGGAAGCGCTGCTCGGGCGGCAGCACGACGTAGCTGAGCAGGTACCAGATGGCCAGCACGCCGATCACCGCGACGACGATGGGCGTGGAGCGGGCGATCGCCGTGCGCCACCACGGCCTGGCGTCGGCGGCGGCGGACCCGGGTTCGACCGGCAGCGCACCGACGGACTGCTGCTGGGTCGGCTGGGTCGGCTGGGTCGTTGTCATGAGTGCTCTCCCAACGCCTGGGACACGCGCCCGGTGAGTGTGGCGAACTCCGGGTCGTAGCGCAGCGACGGCTCGCGGGGATAGGACCACGGCACCGGGATGTCGGCGACGATCCGGCCCGGCCGTCCGCTCATCACGAGGACGCGCGTGGACAGGTACACCGCCTCCGACACCGAGTGCGTGATGAAGAGCCCCGCGAAGCTCTTCAGCACGAAGATCTTCTGCAGCTCGGTCTGCATCTGCAGTCGGGTGATCTCGTCGAGCGCGCCGAACGGCTCGTCGAACAGGGCGAGATCGGGCTCGGCGACCAGCGCGCGGGCGATCGACACCCGCATCCGCATGCCGCCCGACAACGCCCGCGGGTGCTGTCGCTCGAACCCGGTGAGCCCGACGAGGTCGAGCATCTCCTGCGCGCGGGTGCGGCGGGCCTCGCGGGACGCGCCGCGCAGCTCCTGCACGAGCTCGACGTTGCTGGCGGCGCTGCGCCACTCCAGCAGCGTCGGGTCCTGGAAGACGTAGCTGGTGTCCGCCGCGTTGACGTCGATGCTGCCGCTCGTGGCCGTCTCCAGGCCCGACGCCAGGCGCAGGAGCGTCGACTTGCCGCAGCCCGAGGGGCCGACGACCGACACGAAGTCGCCTGGCGCCAAGCTGAGGCTGACGTCGGTGAGCGCGAGCGTGCCGGTGGCGAAGCGCTTGCCGACGCCGTCGAGGACGAGGGTCGGCGTGGTGGTGGGAGCGGGAGCGGTCACGCGGGCCTCACAGGTCAACCGTGCGCTGGATGCGGGTGTCGGCGACCACGCGGCCGCCGTGCAGGACGACGCGGGCGTCTTCGGTCCCGGCCAGGATGTCACCGAGATCGACGTCGGGCACGAGCAGAAGATCAGCGGCGTCGCCCGGCTCGACGCCCGCCTTCGGCAGGCCGAGAACCGTGCGCGCGCCCGTGGTGACGGCGTACAGGGCCTGCTCGGCCGTGAGGTGGCCTGCGGTCTGCAGCAGGGCGGTCGTCTCGAAGGGATCGGCGCGGCCGGCCGGGTTGAACGGGTCGCGCACGTTGTCCGCCCCCGCGGCGAGCGGGATGCCCGCAGCCAGGATCGCGCTCAGCGCCGGGAGCCCGCGGGGTGCGGCATGCGTGGCGTCGCGCCCCTGCAGGTAGAGGTTGGTGATCGGCAGGGTGACGATGCCCAGCCCGGCCCGCGCCACCACCTCCAGCACGGCGTCGCGGCGCGGCGGCGGGAGCATGCCGAGCCGGACGGCGTGGCTCGCGGCGACCGGCAGGCGCAGGCCGCGGCTGATGGTCTGCCGGGCCAGCCCGACGATGTCGAGGTCGGCGTCGGGCAGGTGGACGTCGGTGGCCTCGTCGACGTGCAGGTCCACCGGCAGGTCCTGCGCCTGCGCGACGTCCAGCATGCGGGTGAGCTCGGCAGGTGGGTCGAACGCGAGGTGCGGACAGCCGCCCATGACGTCGATGCCGCGGGCCGCCGCCGCGGCGACCAGCTCGGTGGCGGTCTCGGAGCCCGCGAGCAGGCAGACCTGGAGGGTCACTCGGCCGCGCAGCCGCTCGCGCAGGGCGATCAGCGCGTCGACGGCGCGGAACGGGTCGGGCCCGTCGTGCAGGTCGACGTGGCTGCGGATCGCCGTGATGCCGCGGGCGACGTAGCGGCGGACGGTGGCCAGCGCCCGCGCCTCGATGTCGGCGCGGTCGATCGTGGGGAGCATGGCGCGCCAGCTGTCGCAAGCCGCGACGAGGTCGTTGCCCACGCCGGGCGGGAGGCGGGAAGCGCTGAGGGCCTTGTCGAGGTGGGCGTGCGGCTCGCAGGCGGCGGGCAGGACGCGCCAGCCAGTCGCGTCGAGGTCCACGCCCTCGCCCGGGGTGTCGGCGACGGTGCCGCCGTTGACCAGGACGTCACCGAGGGTGTCGTCGGGCAGCCGGACCCCGCGGAGCGCCCCGACCGTCCTCCCCGCGAGGTGCGCCGTGCCGTCCACCGGTCCCACCGTCTGTAACGCGACCGTCACGCTCCTCCTCACCTGCACGTTATTGATCCAGGTACTATTCGCTGGACAGTAGACATGCTGTGTTTCGGTGATGTATCGACCTCTCCGCGGATGGGTTACGCATGACGATCGTGACCGGCGGCGGCCACCAGGCGCAACGGTCGGCCGATACCCGGCTGGGTGGCGCCATCCGTGCGCTCCGCCGCGAGCGGGGCCTCACGCTGGTCCAGCTGGCGGCCGCGACGGGGCTGTCGCAGCCGTTCCTCTCGCAGCTGGAGCTGGGCCGCTCGCGCCCGTCGATGCGCTCGCTCTTCCGGATCGCGGCGGCGTTGGGCACGACCCAGCAGGCGCTGCTGGGGCTCGCCGAGACCGCCGCGCTCCTGTCGCGCGGCGGCGACGGCTCGGCGGGCGGGCGGTTGCTGCTGCACGGTTCCGGAGGCGCGGACGTCACCGAGTTCGCCGACATCCCCCCAGAGTTCTCCGATTTCTACGCGCACGCACGGCATGAGCTGCTCTACGTCGCGCAAGGCCGGATCGAGCTAGAGCTGCGCGAGGACGGGAGCAGCAGGTTGAGCACGCTCGGGCCGCGGGAGAGCATCGGGTACGGCGGTCAGGTCCCGCACCGGTTCCGGCGGGTCGCGGCGGGCTCGTGCGTCGTGGTGATGGTGCACAGTGGCGCGTGAGGAGCTCGAGCGGCGATCCGCTGGCCGTGCTGGCCCGGTGGGTGGCCGAGTCGGGGCAGCCGACGATGACGCTCGCCACCGCCGACGCCTCGGGCACGCCGCACGCCCGCACGGTGCTCGTGACCGCGGTCGACCCGACCTCGGTGCGGTTCCACTCGTCGACCCCGACCACGAAGACGCGCGACATCGCCGTTCGACCGCGGGTCTCGGGGGTCTTCTACTGGCCTGCGCTGGGGCGGCAGGTGGTGGTGTCGGGTGTGGCGACGGAGCTGGACGCGGAGGTCTCGCGGGCGGCGTACCCCACCCGGCCGTTGGGGTTGCGGCGCCTGGCCTGGGCCTACGAGGCGTTGGGGGTGGACACGCCGCTCGCCCCCGGCGACGTCGAGCGGTCCTTCGCGGCGGCCGGTGCGGCGCAGACCATGCCGCCCAGCTGGACCACCATCTGCCTGGAGCCCGACCAGGCCGACTTCTGGCAGGCGGGCGACGACGACACCCCGGCGGCCAAGACGCGCTTCATCCGCGTCGACGGCGAATGGCACCACCACCCCGCCCTCCCCTGACCACTCCGGGTGGCCCCGAGCAGGGCGGGGTCCGGCGGGATAGCGTGCGCGGGTGATCCATGCGTCGCCGGGAGGATTGGTCTTCCTGCTGCTCGCGGGGCTGGTCGCGGGAGCGGTCAACGCGGTCGCGGGCGGCGGGTCGCTGCTGGTGTTCCCGGCGCTGCTGGCCGTCGGCTTCAACCCGCTCGCCGCGAACGTCACCAACTCGGTCGCGCAGTGGCCCGGCTACCTCGGCATCGTGCTGGGCGCGCAGGCCGAGCTCAAGGGCCAGCGCCGTCGGATCGTGCAGACCTCCGCGGTGGCCATCGTCGGCTCGGCCGTCGGGTGCGTACTGCTGCTGACGCTGCCGGGATCGGTGTTCGACGCCGTCGTGCCCGTGCTGGTCCTGCTGGCCAGCGCGCTCCTGGCGATCTCACCGCAGATCAAGCGGTGGATCGGGGCGCCGGAGCCCGGCGCGCCCGACCGGACCGCCGTGCTGCTCCCCGCGATCTTCCTGGCCGCGGTCTACGGCGGCTACTTCGGCGGCGCGCTCGGCGTCATCGTGATCTCCACCCTCTCGCTGTGCGCCCACGACACGCTGATCCGCCTGAACGCCCTGAAGGGGCTGCTGTCCCTGGTGATCGCCTCGGTCACGGTCGTGATCTTCGCCCTCGACGCGCCGGTCGACTGGCTCGCGGTCGCGCTCCTCGCCCCGACCACCCTGGTCGGCGGCTTCCTCGGCGCGAAGCTCGCCCGCAGGCTGCCGGAGAACGTGCTGCGCTGGTCGGTGGTGGTGCTCGGCTTCGCGGTCGGCATCTACCTGCTGCTGACATGAGCCTCGTCCTGGCCCTCGGCCTGCTGGCCGTCGTGCTCGTCGTGGCCATCCTGCGGCCGTGGGGGGTCCCCGAGGCGGCGGCCGCGGTTCCGGCGGCCGCCGTGGCAATCGTGGCGGGGCTGGTCACGCCGGCCGCGGCGGTGGCGGAGGCGGCCGACCTCGGCCCCACCGTCGGCTTCCTCGCCGCGATCCTGCTGCTCGGGCACCTCATCGACGGCGAGGGCGTCTTCGCGTGGCTCGGTGGCAGGCTCGCCACGGCGTCCTCGGGGAACCCGCGGCGCCTGCTCGCGCTGGTGTTCGCGGCCGCCGCGGGGGTGACCGCCGTGCTGAGCCTCGACGCCACGGTCGTGCTGCTCACCCCGGTCGTCCTGGCCACGGCCGCGCGCCTGCGCCTGCCGGAGCGCCCCCACGTCTACGCCTGCGGGCACCTGGCGAACTCGTCGTCGTCGCTGCTGCCCGTCTCGAACCTCACCAACCTGCTGGCGTTCGCCGCCTCGGGCCTGACGTTCCTGGGGTTCACCGCGCTGATGGTGCTGCCGTGGGCGGTGAGCCTGGCCGTGGAGTACGCGGCGCTGCGCTGGTGGTTCCGCGCGGAGCTGCGCAAGCCCGCGCCCCGGCCCGCCGCCGACGACCGTCCGGCCCCCCGGTTCGCGTTGATCGTGCTCGGGCTGACCCTGGTGGGCTTCGGGGCGTCGTCTCCCCTGGGCGTCGAACCGGTCTGGGTGGCGACGGCGGGCGCGCTGGTGTTGGTGGCCCGCGCGTTGGTCCGGCGGACGATCACCCCGTTCGGCGTGGTGCGGGCGGCCTCCCCGCTGTTCTGCGTGTTCGTGCTCGCGCTGGGCGTGGTGGTGGCCGCTGTCGGGGCGCAGGGCCTGACGTCGGCGCTGCGCACGGTCGTGCCCGACGCCGCGACGCTGCCCGGCCTGCTGGCCGTCGCGGGCATCGCCGCCGTGCTCGCCAACGTGGTCAACAACCTGCCCGCCACCCTGCTGCTGCTCACCGTGCTGGGCCCGCACGCGCCACCGGGGTTGGTGCTCGCGATGCTGCTCGGGGTGAACATCGGGCCGAACCTGACCTACGTCGGCAGCCTCGCGACGCTGCTGTGGCGCCAGGTCCTCGGGGCGGAGCGCCGCCCCCGGCTGGGCGAGTTCACCGCGCTGGGCCTGCTCACCGTGCCGCTCGCCCTCGCCGGGGCGACGGCGGTGCTCTGGCTGGTGACCTAGATCGTGCGGTGGCTGGTGTCGTTGACCAGCCGGACGCAGGTGCCGCCGTCCGGGAAGACGTCGACCTGGGAGAGACCCGCCAGATCGAGGTGCATGCGGTAGAGGATCTCGGCGCTCCCGCCGAGGGCGTGGCGCAGGATCATCTTGATCGGGGTGACGTGCGTGACGACGACCAGCGTCTCACCCTCGTGCTCGGCGACGATCGAGGCCAGTTCGTCGGCCACCCGCTCTCCGGACGGCGGCGAAGCTCTCCCCGCCGGGCGGCGCGATGTCCTCGGCGCCCAGCCACTTCGCGTGCAGCTCCGGGTCGCGGTCGCGGGCCTCGGCGAAGGTCAGGCCCTCCCACTCGCCGAAGTCGGTCTCGATCAGTCCGCGTCGGACGACGAGCGGCGCGCCCGTCGCCTGCGCGACCGCGGTGGCGGTCTGCCGCGCCCGCCGCAACGGCGAGGTCAGGACGGCCGTGATCTCCGGGACCGCGCCGAGGCGGGCGGCCGCGCCCGCCGCCTGGGCCATGCCGACCGCGGTCAGCTCGGGATCGCCGTGGCCGGAGTAGCGGCGGTCGATCGACAGCACGGTCTGCCCGTGCCGCAGCAGCAGGAGCTTGGTGGGCGCGCCGACCTGGCCGGTCCACGCGGAGCTCATAGGCCCGACTCCGGGGTCCGCACCAGGATCACTCCGCACTCCTCGCAGTACACGACCTCGTCGGCGGGCGCGGACCGCAGCTCCGAGAGCGCCACGCGGTCCAGCTCCAGCCGACATGCCTGACAGCGCCGCTGCAGGAGGGCGGCAGCACCCGTCCCGCGCTGTTCACGGCGCTTGTCGTAGAGCACGAGCAGGTCGGACGGAAGGTTCACCGCGATCTCGCCGCGCTCGCGACGACGGCCCCCTTCGGCCGCGTCGATGTCGGCCAGCGCCGTGTCCCGACGCTCGACGATCTCGCCGACGGCCTTCTCGGCGGTGCTCAGCACCCCCTGGGAGTGCTCGACGTCCACCCCGACCGCCTCGCGCTGCTCCATGACCTCGAGCTGCTCGTCCTCCAGCACCGTCTGGCGGCGGGCGAGCGTCTCCAGCTCGTGTTGCAGCTCCGTGGCCTGCTTGGCGCCGATGCCCGCGCCGTTGAGCAGCTTGTTGTCGCGGTCGGTGCGGGCGCGGACGCCCTCGACGTCGCGTTCGAGGCGGCGGATGTCGCGGTCGAGGTCACCCGCGACGGTCTCCACCTCCACCAGCTTGTCCTTGGCCTTGCGGACGGCGGCCTCGGCGTCGTCCAGTTGCGCGTGCTCGGGGAGCGTCCGACGCCGATGCGCGAGCCGGGCGAGCTCACCGTCGGCGGCGGCGAGGTCGAGCAGCCGCCGTTGGACGGCGGGTTCGGCTTTCATGTGATGCTCCCGATGGTCCAAGGGTCTGTGCGCAGTGTGGAAACGCGGACTCCGACGCTACCGCCAAGAGCCGCTCGTAGGACGTCCGCCGCCTGCGCGCACCACGGCCACTCCGACGCCCAGTGCGCGACGTCGACCAACGCGGGCGCGTCCGCGCGCAGCAGGTGCTCGGCGGCCGGGTGGTGGCGCAGGTCGGCGGTGACGTAGGCGTCGACCCCGGCGGCGAGCGCGGCGTCCAGCGCGGAGTCGCCCGCACCGCCGCAGACCGCCACCCGCTCTACGGGCCGGTCGGGGTCGCCCGCGGCCCGCACCCCCCATGCCGTCGCCGGGAGCGCGGCCGCGACCCGGGCCGTGAAGGCCGACAGCGACTCGGGACCGGGCAGGGTGCCGATCCGGCCCAGACCGCGCGCGGACGGCACCGGGGCGAGCTCCAGCAGGTCGAACGCGGGCTCCTCGTAGGGGTGCGTCGCCCTTAGCGCGGCGACGACGGCGGCGCGCCGCCCCCGGGGCAGCACCATCTCCAGGCGGGTCTCGGCGACCCGTTCGAGCCGTCCGACCTGGCCGATCGCCGGGTGCGCCCCGGCGAGCGGCATGAACTGGCCGGTGCCCGCGGTCGCGAAGGAGCAGTGGGAGTAGTCGCCGATGTTGCCCGCGCCCGCGTCGGCGAGGGCGCGGTGCACGGCGCCGAGGTCCGGGCCGGTCGGCACGAAAGTGATGATCTTGTCGAGCGGCGGTTCCGGCGCGCCCTCGAGCGGGCCGGTGACCGTGAGGCCGATCGCCGCCGCCAGCGCGTCGGAGACGCCGGGGTCGGCCGCGTCGGCGTTGGTGTGCGCGGTGAACAGCGCCGCACCCGCGCGGATCAGGCGGTGCACGAGGGCGCCCTTCGGGGTGTCGGCGCCGACGCCGTGCACCCCGCGCAGCAGGAGGGGGTGGTGGGTGACGAGCAGCTGCGCGCCCTCGTCCACGGCCTCCGCCACCGTCTCGGGGACGGGGTCGACGGCGATGAGCACCGACCGGAGCGGCTCGGTGGGGTCGCCGCACACCAGCCCGACGGCGTCCCAATCCGCGGCCAAGTCGGGCGGGTAGGCGCTCTGGAGCGCGGCGATGGCGTCGCCGACGGTGGGGCTCATGCCGCCACCGGCGCGGCCGCGGCGTGGAGGTGGCACTCATGCCGTCGCCCGCGGCGGGCGCGGTGGTCAGGACGGCGACGGTGGGGCTCATGCCGCCGCCCGCGCGGCCAGGGCGGTGGTCAGGGCGGCGACGAGCCGGGCGACGGCGTCCGCGTCCCGGACCGCGACGCGGAGGTGATCGGGACCGAGGCCGGGGAACGTGTCACACCGGCGGACGGCGATGCCGCCGTCCCGGAGCGCCCCGCGCACCCGCTCGCCCCGGCCCTCGGGCAGCCGCAGCAGCAGGAACGGCGCCTGACCGGGCAGGACCGCCACACCGGGCACCGCCGCGAGCGCCGCGGCCTGCTCCGCCCGCCGGACGACCAGTGCGCGGGCGACCTCGGCGGCCTCCGCCACCGCCTCCGGGGCCGAGCAGGCGATCACGGCCTCCAGCGCGAGCGTGGACACCGGCCAGGGCGGCCGGGGCGCGGCGAGCCTGGCCAGCACGTCGGGCGCGCCGAGCGCGTAGCCCGCCCGCAGCCCCGCGAGCGACCACGTCTTCGTCAGGCTGCGGAACACCAGGAACCCCGGCTCCCCCGCCACCGACTCGGCCTCGTCGGGGATCGCGTCGGCGAACGCCTCGTCGACCAGCACGATGCGCCCGGGCGCGCGGAGGGCGCGCAGCGTGGCCGCCGGGTGCAGGACACCGGTCGGGTTGGTCGGGTTGCCGACGACGACGAGATCGGCGTCGGCCGGGACGGCGTCAGGCCGCAGCCGGTGCCCGTCGGCGAGGTCGGTGGGCACCCGCTCGACCGGCACCCCACCGCCCCGCAGCGCCGCCTCGGGCTCGGTGAAGCCCGGGTGCACGACAGCGGCCAGGGCCGGCCGCAGCGCCGGGAGCAGCGCGAACCCCTCCGCGCTCCCGGCAAGGATCAGCACCTCGTCGGGCCGACGGCCGTGCCGGGCCGCGACCGCCTCCCTCGCCCGCGCATCGTGCGCCGCGGAGGGGTAGCGGGCCAGGTCGTCCAGCGCGGCCACCAGCCGCTCCCGCAGCCATCGCGGCGGCACCCCGCCCCGGACGTTCACGGCGAAGTCCAGCAGCCCCGGAGCGGCGTCGACGTCACCGTGATGGCGCAGGGGATCCATGCCCGGCACCCTAGATGACCATTTCCCACGGATCGGCCACGTGGTGCGGGCCTGCGCCGACGCGATGATCGCGATCATCCGCACACATGGGGTGTGAACAGCCATGGGTGCGGCTCGCCGCGATCATCAGGCCGGGCGCCCGGGGCGATCACCGGAGACCGATGGCCGGGGCACTGGCTACCGTCAACTCATGCCTTCCCGAACGCCGGATCTGCATGTCGTCTTCGTGTGCACCGGCAACATCTGCCGGTCGCCGATCGCCGAGAAGGTGTTCGCCGCCGAGCTGGAGCGGGCCGGGCTGGCCGACGGTGTGCGGGTGAGCAGCGCGGGCACGGGCGACTGGCACGTCGGGTACCCGGCCGACGAGCGCGCCGCCGCGGTGCTGCGGGCCGCGGGCTACCCCTCGCGGCACCGGGCCCGTCAGATCGACGCGGAAATGCTGGACGCCGATCTGATCGTGGCGCTCGACCTGTCGCACGAACGGGAGCTGCGTCGCCTGGTGCCCGATCCCGCGCGCCTGCGCCTCCTGCGCTCGTTCGACCCCGCCGCGCCCGTGCGGGCCGAGGTCCCCGACCCCTACTACGGCGAGGAGGAACAGTTCGCCGAAGTCCTCACCATGATCGAGGCCGCGATGCCGGGCCTCCTGGAGTGGGTGGGGGCGAATCGGTAGCCCCGTGTGCGGCGCACCCCCTTGCCCTACCGACCGCTGATCGTCAGAGTGCTGGTGTGGGTGCGCCACAGGTGCCGTCCTCGCTGCGGTCGTGGATGAGCGTGGTGGGCGAGATCGCCCGCGCCGTGAACGCCGCGGAACCCCTGGACGACGTGCTCGCCATGGTCGCCGAACAGGCCTGCTCGCTGATCGGCTTCGAGTACTGCGCGGTGATGCTGGCGGAGCCGGACCGCGAACACCTGCGGGTGGCCGGGTCGTGGGGCCTCTCGCCCGACTACGTCGCGCTGGTCAGCGACGCCGGCTCGCTGCTGATCCGCCCGGCGGGTCCGCAGCTGGACTCCCCCGCTGCCGAAGCCTTCCGGGAAGGCCGCACCGTGGCCGTGCCCGACGTGGGGACGGCGGCCCGCTACGGACGCCTGCGCCACCTGGCGCCACGCCAGGGGTACCGGGCACTCATCGCGGCGCCCCTGCGGGCGCCCGACGCGGGGCTGGTCGGCGTGATCGTGGCGTACTCGGTGGCGGCGCGGGCGTTCGGACCGCCCGAGGTGGAACTGGTCGAGCTGTTGGCCGACCAGGCCGCCCTCGCGCTGGAGACCGCACGGCTGCGCGGCGCTCAGCAGGCGGTGATCACCGAGCTCTCCGTCGCCAACGCCGAGCTGCGCCGCAGCCGCGCGGTGACCGAATGGGCCGAGCAGCAGCACCGCAGCCTCATGCGGTTGGTCCTGGCCGAAGTCGGCCTCGCCGGGCTGGTCACGGCGCTGGCCGATTCGCTCGGCGCGTCGGTCACGGTCGAGAGCCCCGACAACCAGGTGCTGGCGAAGGCCCCCGAGACCGGCTACCACCCCCCACCCAGCGCGGCAGCGCGGCGGCGGCGCCCGGTGCAGGCCGCGCTCGAAGCGCTGGCCCGCACCAACGAGGTCATGCGGCTGCCGGCGGAGCGTTCGGGAAGACCCGGAGCGGCGGCGGTCGGCCATCCGCCGGGTCCCGGACAAGGCGTGTGGGTCGCGCCGGTCGTGCTCGGCGGTGAGCTCGCGGCGCGGCTGTGGGTCACCAACCCGTCGCGCTGCGCCCGAGCCGGTCGAACGCCGGGTGATCGAGCGGTTCGCGCTGGTGGTGGCTTTGGAGCTACTCAAGCAGCGCCATCGCATCGAGGTCGAGGAGCGGCTCTCGGGGGACCTCATCGGCGACCTGCTGCGCCACGGGGGTCCGCAACAGCCGCAGGGCGTGTTGGACCGGGCCGCGGCCCTCGGCCACGATCTCGCAGGCCCGCACCACGTCGCTGTGCTCGCGCTCGACCCGCCGGGCCCCGCTCCCCGCCTCGCCGACCTCGTGCGCGCCGCGGTCGGACGACACCCCTTGATCGGGCCGCACGAGGACGTCACCGTCATCGTCCTCCCCGCGGCACCCGAAGCCGCCGACGCCTTGCGGGCGGTCCTGGCTCATGTCGAACAGGTGCTCCCGGGCCGCGTCCCCACGATCGCCGTCGGACCCGTCGCGAGCGGGCCGGCCGAGCACGCCGCCGCCTACCGGGTCGCCCGCGGCGCGCTCATGCTGCGCCGGGCCGCGCAGCCGGGCGGGTTCGTCGACGTCCGCGATCTCGGCCTGGCCGCGCTGCTGCTCGAGAGCGGTGCGCCCGACACCCTCCGCCGGTTCGCCAGGAACCTCCTGAAGCCCCTCGTGGCCAACGACGCCGTCCGCAACGGCGACCTCCTGCCGACGCTGCGGATCTGGCTGGCCGAAGGCTGCTCGACGCAGGCCGCCGCGCGGGCCCTGGTCGTCCACCCCAACACCGTGTCCTACCGGCTCGCGCGCATCGAGCAGCTGACCGGCCGCAGCCTGCGTGGGCTCGACACCCGGTTGGACCTCCAGCTCGCGCTGACGGTTCGCGACATCGTGCGCCTCGACCGGGCCTAGTCCGGCAACCCTGGCGCTGCACCCAGGATCTGCCCGGTTCTTCTGTGGGCTTTCCCATGGTCGAACCCGTGCCGCACCGACGAGCATCGCCGACGAGCCCCGACGAGGAGGTCGCTGTGAAACCGCCACCTTTCCAGTACGCCGCTCCGACGAGCGTCGCCGAGGCCCTCGAGCTGATGGCGGCGCACGCCGACGACGAGGCGCGGGTCCTCGCGGGCGGGCAGAGCCTCGTCCCCCTGATGAACTTCCGGCTGGCCCAGCCGACCCACCTGATCGACCTGCGCCGCATCGAGGAGCTGGCTCGGATCCGGACCGAGGGCGACACGCTGGTGATCGGCGCGATGGTCCGCCAGTCGACCGCCGAGCACGCGCCGGAGGTGGCGATCGGCGCTCCGCTGCTCGCCGAGGCGCTCGGGTACGTCGCGCACACGCCGATCCGCAACAGCGGGACGATCGGCGGCAGCATCGCCCACGCGGATCCGGCCGCCGAACTGCCTGCCGTGGTGCTCGCGCTGGACGCCGAGATGGTGGTGACCGGACCGCAGGGTCCCCGCACCGTTGCGGCGGCCGACTTCTTCCGCGGCCCGTTCTCGACGGCCATCGGCCCGGGCGAGATCCTCACCGAGGTGCGCATCCCCCGGAAGGCCGGGGGGCAGGCGTTCGTCGAGTTCGCCAGGACCCACGGCAGCTTCGCCCTCGTCGGCGTCGCCGCGGTGATCGAGCTGGACGGCGATTCCGTCGCCGCCGCGTCGATCGCACTGAGCGGCGTGGCGCCCACCCCGGTGCGGGCCACCGCGGCCGAGCAGGCGCTGACCGGCGTCGTCGTCGACGCCGACGTGATCCGCTCCGCCGCCGGGGCCGACACCCTCTCCCCCGCCGGGGACGTGCACGGCGGCGCCGAGACCCGCATCGACATCGCCCGCAGCTACATCCGCCGTGGCATCGAGCTGGCGTTGCGGCGCGCCCAGGACCGGAGGTGAGTCGCGTGGAGCGGCACGAGGTGACACTGACCGTGAACGGCCGCACGTCGACCGTGTGGGTGGAAGCCCGCAAGTTGCTCGTCGACGTCCTGCGCGAGGACCTCGGGCTCACCGGAACCCACATCGGGTGCGAACACGGCGTCTGCGGCACGTGCACGGTGCTGCTGGACGGCCACAGCATCCGGTCCTGCACCACCTTCGCCGTGCAGGCCGAGGGCGCGGAGATCCGCACCGTCGAAGGGCTGGCCACAGGCGCGCAGCTGCACCCGCTGCAGGACGAGTTCTGGGACAAGCAGGGCCTGCAATGCGGGTACTGCACGCCGGGGATGCTCATGCGGGCCTGCGAGATCATCGAAGGGAATCCCGACGTGACACCCGCTCAGGTCCGCGAGGGCATCGCGAGCAACCTCTGCCGGTGCACCGGGTACCAGTTCATCACCGAGGCCGTGTGCGCCGCCGCCGTGCGCATGAAGGCCGACACCGAGGCGCCGACAGGAGCCCAGGCATGACCACGATGGACCGTGCGGATGCGGCACCCCCGGTACGCACCCACAAGGCCGACCGCAAATGGGTGGGCAAGTCCATCCGCCGCGTCGAGGACCCCAAGTTCCTGCGCGGGCGCGGTGGCTACATCGGCGACATGACGCTGCCCGGCATGCTCTACGCCGCCGTGCTGCGCAGCCCGCACGCCCATGCCCGGATCACCCGGATCGACACGACCGCAGCTCTCGCCGCGCCGGGCGTCCACGCCGTGATCACCGGAGCGCAGGCCGCCGAGCTCTGCGATCCGTTGCCCGACTTCGGCCCCAACCCGGCCCAGCACACCTGGCGCTGCCTCGCCGTCGACAAGGTGCGCTACGTGGGCGAAGGCGTCGCGGTGGCCGTCGCCGACAGCCGCTACCTCGCCGAAGACGCGCTCGCGCTGATCGATGTGGAGTACGAGCCGCTGCCCGTTCTGGTCGACCCCGAGCAGGCCCTGCAGGAGGGCGCGGCTCTCGTGCACGACGACCTGGGCTCCAACTGCGCCTACGAGCGCACGTTCCAGTTCGGCGAGGTCGACCGCGACTTCGCCGAAGCCGACCTCGTGGTCACCGACCGGCTGCGCTGGCACCGCTCCGGCGGCCAGCCCCTGGAGACCGTCGGTGCCGTCGCCGACTTCGACCTCGCCACCGGTCAGCTGACCGTGCACACCAACTCGCTGTCGTTCACCAGCTACCTCTTCATGGTCGCGGGGACGATGAAGATCCCGAACAACAAGCTCGACATCCGGCCGATGCCCGCGGGCGGCAGCTTCGGCTCGAAGCTGTTCGCCACCAAGCCCGCGGTGCTGGCGGGCATGTGCTCGCGCGAGGTCGGCAGGCCGGTCCAGTATTTGGAGGACCGCGTCGACAACATCTCCAACTGCGACCACCACGGCTCCGACCGGGTCTACGACGTCCAGCTCGCCGTCATGCGCGACGGGACGATGCGCAGCATCAAGATCGACACCGTGGAGGACTACGGCGCCTACATCCAGTTCGGGGTGGGTCACCACGGGAACGCGCTCGCGCAGGTCGTCGGGCCGTACCGGATCACGAGCGTCGAGTACCGGGTGCGGGCGGCGCTGACCAACAAGAACCAGCAGGGCGCCTACCGGGGCTTCGGCTCCGAGGTGAACAACTGGATGCTGGAACAGATGGTGGACAAGGCCGCCCGCGAGCTCGAGCATGGACCCCGTCGAGATCCGCCGCCACAACTTCATCCGCGAGTTCCCGCACTTCATCCCCACCGGCAACGTCTACGACTCCGGTGACTACGACACGGTCCTCGACAAGGCGCTCGAGCTCTCCGAGTACAAGCACTGGCGCGCCGAGCAGGCGAAGGCGCGCGAGGAGGGGCGCTACATCGGGATCGGGCTGATCACCGCCCAGGAGCGGTCGGTGTTCTCCGCGACGGAGTTCTGGTTCTGGTTCGACGAGCCGGGCGCGCCCGTCACCTCGATGCCCGAGAGCGTGACGCTGAAGGTCGACGCGACCGGCGGCATCACCGCGACCCTGTACTCCTGCGCGTTCTGGGGCAACTCCCCCGAGACGATGGTGGCGCAGCTCGTGGCCGAGGAGTTCGACTGCGACCCGCACGACGTCTCGATCGTCTACCAGGGCAGCAAGAACGGCCTTCCCGCGACGGGTCCGGGCGGCTCGCGCACCACGGTCATGCTCGCGGGCGCCGTCGAGGGCGCCACCGCGAAGATCAAGGCGAAGGCGTGCCGGGCGGCCGCCCACCTGATGGAGGCCGACCCCGACGACCTCGAATGGGTCGACGGCGGCTTCCAGGTCAAGGGCGTGCCCGAGCAACGCAAGACGCTCGCCGAGATCGCGATCATGCTGCACCTGTTCAAGCACAGCTTCCCCGAGGACATGGAGTCCGGGCTCGAGGACTCCAAGGTCTTCGACCACCCGTACACGACGATGCCGTCGGCCGACCGCAAGGACCTCGGCGTCTTCTACCCGTTCATGGGGCACGCCTGCCACGTGCCGGTGATCGAGGTCGACGTGGAGACCGGGAGCGTCACGTTCCTGGCCTACGCCGCCGTGCACGACTGCGGCACGCTGGTGAACCCCCGCTCGCTGGCCGGGCACATCGTCGGCGGCACGGCGCAGGGCATCGGGACCGCGCTCTACGAGGAGTTCGTCTACGACGACGACGGGCAGCTGCTGGCCTCCAGCTACCTGGACTACCTCATCCCGACGGCCATGGAGGTGCCGGAGCTGCGGATCGGCCACCACGAGACGCCGTCGCCGTACACGCTGCACGGCATCAAGGGCGGTGGCGAAGGCGGCCGGATGATGGCGCCCGCGGCGATCAACGTGGCGGTCAACGACGCGTTGGCCCCGTTGGGCGTGCGGGTGACCGAGCTGCCCATGACCCCGGAGCGGCTGCGGGCGGCGATCCGCGCCGCACAGGCGTGAACGGTCGCGTCGCCGTCGTCACCGGGGCCAACCGGGGCATCGGGCGGGCGATCGCCGTCGCGCTGGCGGCGGACGGCTTCACCCTCGCCGTCACCGCGCGGGACACCGCGACGCTCGAAGGAGACGATCGACGACGTCGAGGCGGTCGGCGCCACCGCGGCCGCCCTGGCCTGCGACGTGCGCGACGAGGAGTCCGTCGCGGCGATGGCCCGCGCCGCGGAAGCGCTCGGGCCCGTGCACACCGTCGTCGCCAACGCGGGGGTGGCCGGGCCGACCGCGCCGCTGCACGAGACGGCGCTCGCCGACTGGCGCGACTGCCTCGCCACCGACCTCGACGGGGTGTTCCTGACCTTCCGCGCGTTCGTCCCCGGCCTGATCGCCGCCGGGGCGGGATCGCTGATCGCGCTGTCGTCGATGACGGGGAAGCGGCCGCTGCACGGCCGCACGCCCTACGCGGCGGCGAAGATGGGGGTGATCGGCCTGGTCCGCACGCTCGCGTTGGAGCTGGGGCCGCACGGGATCCGGGTGAACGCGGTGTGCCCCGGCGCGGTCGCGGGCCCGCGGATCGAGGACGTGATCGCCCGCCAGGCCGCGGCCCGCGGCATCACCGAAGCCGCGGCACTGGCCGCGTTCACCGAGGCTTCGCCGCTCGGGCGGCTGGTCGAGGCAGGCGAAGTCGCCGCGGCCTGCGCCTACCTCGCTTCCGACGCGGCCGCGTCGATCACCGGAGAGGACCTGAACGTCACCGCAGGCGTCGTCATGTACTAGGAGTGGACATGCAGCTGATCGATCTTTCGCAGGACATCTACGAGGGCATGAAGGTCTACCCGGGCCACCTCAAGACCGTGCAGTTCGACCACGCCACGCACGAGGAGACCGCACCGCGCTTCGACAGCGGGTTCTCGTTCCAGACCACCGGGTTCATGCTGAACGACAACGGCCCGACCCACGTCGACTCCTTCTCCCACCTCGACCCGGACCCGTCCGCGGAGACCATCGAGAAGATGCCGCTGGAGCTGTTCTTCGGCACCGCCGTCTGCCTGGACATCACCGAGTTCAAGCCGCAGACCGACATCACCGCCGAGGACCTCGAACGCATCGAGGCCGACGCGCCGGTCGACGTGCAGCGCGGCGACATCGTGCTGTTCCACACCGCGACCTGGAACAAGTACGCGGGCGACAAGCGCTACCTCAGCGAGTTCGCCGGCCTGGACGCCTCGGCCAGCGAGTGGATCGTGCAGCGCGGGATCAAGACGTTCGGGGTGGACAGCCCGACCCCCGACAACCCGGCCAGCACGAGCTACCCGTGCCACATGATGTGTCGCCGCGAGCACATCACCCACTACGAGAACCTCGCGAACCTCGACAAGATCGTCAACACCCGGTTCACCTTCGTCGGGTTCCCCCTCAAGCTCCAGGGGGCGCACGGCGGCCCGACGCGGGCCGTCGCCCTGGTCGACTGACGGTCGGGCCTCAGCGACCGGGTCCGCGGAGCCCGAAGATCAGCGCCGGGTCCCCCGGCCGGAACGTGCCGTGGATCTGCGAGGCCTCGCCGATGGCCCGGTTGCGGGCCACGAGGTCGCGCCCGAGCGCGAGCTGGCGGCGCTCCCACTCCCGCAGCGCGGAGCCCAGGTCGCCAGGGTGTGCGGTGAGCTGCGCGGCGAGCTCCCACGCGTCGGCGGCGGCCTTCGCGGTGCCCGCCGCGGCGTGCGGCCGCACCGCGAAAGCGGCGTCGCCGATCAGGCACACCCGTCCGAGCGCCATGGACGGCACCTCGATGTCGAAGACGGCCTGCACGAACGGCTGCGCGACCCGGGAGACGACTTCGGCGATCACCGGGGCGAGCGCGGCCGCCGCATCGGCCCGCAGTCCCCGGATGTACTCGTCCTGAGCGCCACCGGGTGGCAGGGAGACCGGGCGGCGGACCCCGTCGCGGTCGGTCATCAGGGCGTCGAACTCCGCGCCTGCCGCCACGTTGCGGTACCAGACGAAGTTCATCAGCCGCTCGCCCGGCAGCAGTGACCCCGACGGGCCCGGGATCGGGTACACGAGGATGTGGCTGTTGGCCAGCACCTGGTAGGTGATGGCGTCGGCGAGCGCCTCGAACGTCGCCGCCGACAGCTCGTCCTCCGCCACGGTGCCCCGCCACGCGACGTACCCGGAGTAGGCCGGCGCGACGTCGGGCAACAGGGTCGCGCGGGTGGCCGAGCCGATCCCGTCGGCGCAGACGACCAGTTCGGCGCGGCGCCGCTGCCCCGAGCGCAGCTCGAGCTCGACGCCGTCGTCCCGCGGGTGCAGCGCCACCACCTCCTGCCCGAGCCGGTAGCGCTCGGGCGACAGCTCGGCGAGCAACGCCCGGTAGATCGTGTTCCACGAGGAGAACCGGTAGCGGTGTGCGCGGTCGTGGATCGTCGTTCCCTCGGCGTCCACGAACCGGATGTGGTGCGTGGCGCTGCAGAGCTCGTCCGGGTTCGTCCCGGTCTTCTCCGCGAACCAGCGCACCGTCTCGTCCAGAACCGCGATGCCCGCCCCGCGCGCCTCCAGCGCCGCTGCCGACCGTTCGTGGACCACGACGTCACAGCCGATGTCGGCGAGGACGAGTGCGGCGGTCAGGCCGCCGAGCGAGCCGCCGACCACGGCAACGTGCGGCATGCGGTCCCTCCGCGTCACCCGAGGACCCCGTCCGCCCATCTGCTCAGCCGCGATGGTCAGCGCGCCGCCCGCGCCGTGGATCGCCCATCCGACGTCGGGGAATCCCGCTGCGGTGGCCAGATGCGCGGAGGCGTGGTTGTCGGTTGCGTGCAGGTAGGTGGGCACCGCGCCTTCGTCGAGCACCCGGCGCGCGGCTTGGGCCACCAGCCGCCGACCGAGGCCACGGCCTTCTGCGGCCGCCGGGTGACCACCGCCAACTCCTGCCCGTAGGCGTCGTGGCGCTTGATGCCGACGCCCGAGAGGTGCTCGCCGGTGTCGGGGTCGAGGGCGACGAGCACCTCGCCGCCGAAGGGCCGCAGCCACTCCGGCACCGAGGGGTCGTCGGCCGTGACCCACTCCCCCGCGTCGGGCAGGGCGGCGGGTGCGGTGCTCCAGCGGAACACCCCGGTGAACAGCCGACCGCCGACACCCGCGGCCGCGGGCACCCCCTCCGGGTTCCGCTGCGCGAGCGCCGCGGAGACCGCGTCGACGACCGCGGGCGGCACCGAGAGCACACCCCGGCCGTCGGCCGCGGACACGCCGATGACGGCGTGCACCTGGCCGTCCCAGCCGGGCTCGGTGCGCCTGCTCGACCCGACGACGGTCAGCCCCTGTCCGTCGCCGGGCCACTTGCCCAACCAGGTGGTGAGGTGCGCCTCCAGCGTCACCGCCAGCCGCGCAGCGGGAAGCCCGATCCGCCATGGCTGGACACCCGCACGCCGAGCACCTGGTGCAGCTGGATGTTGTCGCGCTCGAAGCCCAGCGCGCACGCGGCCATGTACAGCCGCCACACGCGGGCCCGGCCGATCCCCACCTCGGCGACGGCCTCGTCCCAGTTGTCGGCGAGGTTGCGGCCCCAGGCGTGCAGCGTCAGCGCGTAGTGCTCACGGAGGTTCTCCTCGTGGCGCACCTCGAACCCGGCGTCGTTCATCTCGGTCACGATGAGGCCGACCGGCTCCAGCTGGCCGTCCGGGAAGACGTAGCGGGCGATGAACGGGTCGAGCTTGCGCTTGGCAGGCGTGCGCGGCTGCGTGATGCAGTGGTTGAGCAGCCGCCCTTCCGGCCGCAGCCGCGCCGAGAGCGACGCGAAGTACGACGGCAGGTTGTTCTTGCCGATGTGCTCGGTGAGCCCGATCGAGCTGATCGCGTCGAACTGCGACTCGGGCGCGTCGCGGTAGTCGCAGTAGCGCACCTCGGCCAGCGCGCCGAGGCCCCTGCGCTCGATCTCGGCCTGCGCCCACTCGGCCTGGTTGCGCGAGAGCGTCACCCCGAGCGCCTTGACGCCGTGCTCGGCCGCGGCGTGCATGACCATGCCGCCCCACCCGCACCCGACGTCGAGCAGCCGCATCCCGGGCTCCAGCGCGAGCTTCTGCGCGACGAGCTCGTGCTTGGCGGTCTGCGCCTCCTCCAGCGTGGACGTCGCCGTCGGGTACACCGCGCACGTGTAGGCCATCGACGGCCCGAGCACCCACTCGTAGAAGCGGTTGGACACGTCGTAGTGGTGCGAGATGGCCTTCGAGTCGCGCGTCTTCGAGTGCAGACGACCCGGCGGGCGGTACTCGAGGTCCGGCGGCGGCTGCCGGTGCCGCAGCCAGATCGGCAGCATGCTTGCGCGCGAGCCGGAGCTGGTCGGCCCGCGTGATGTCGTTGATCGTGATGTCGGCTATCGCGTTGAGCAACTCGTAGAGGTCGCCCTCCACCTCGATCTCGCCCGTCACGTAAGCCCGCGCCAGCCCGAGCGTGCCGGGCGCGGTGGCCAGGCGGGCCAGCGCGCGCGGCGAGTTGATCCGCAACGCCAGCTCGGAGCTGTCCGGTCCCGCCTTGCTGCCGTCGTAGCCGATCACCCGGATCGGGACCTCCGTCCCGACCACATTGGAGATGATCTCAGCGACCTGCATCATGCCCTCCCTGATCCGGTCACCTTTTCGAAGAGATCGGGCAGCCGCCCGCTCGGGTCGTAACGCTCCTTGACCGCGCGGTAGGCAGGCCCGTTGTAGTGCTCCCAGAACTCCGTCTCGCTGTAGTGCACCGTTGAGTACAGCGACTTGTGGCCACCGAGATCGGCGACGAGCCGCTCGATCAGCCGGTTGTGCGCCTCCGGGTCGCCGGGCCGCTGGGGCACGGCCGACCAGAAGCCGACGTTGACGTACAGCTCGCCCGCGGCCATCGGGTAGAGCGGCCAGGTGCGCTCCCCCCGCAGCCGGATCGGGCAGAGCCAGACCGGCTCGATGCCGACCTCGCGGTGGAACACGTCGAGGAACTCGGCGAGCCGCTCCACCGGGATCTCGACGTCCTGGATCACCGGCTCCTCGGACGGCCGCCCCGCGAGGTGGCGGACCCGGTCCGACAGCCCGTAGCGCCGGTCCAGCGCGACGATCCGCCGGTAGACGTCGGAACGGCGGTACTTGCGCGGCCACAGCCTGCGCACCGCGGGGTTCTGGACGCCGAGCGCGCGCGAGCACCAGAACCAGTCGGTGTCCCAGCGCCAGATGTAGTCCTCGACGGTGAGGACGTCCTCGGTGCGCTCGTCGATGGACCGGTAGAAGACCTGCTGTCCGGTGTAGTCGCTCGTGCCCGCCCGGCCGGGGTCGTCGGTGAACCGGCCCAGCGTCAGGTACTGGTGGTCGCGGCGGAACACGGTGCCGTCGACGAAGTCCGGGCCGCCCGCGCCGAGGTCGCAGACGTCGGTGATCACCTTGGCCAGGTCGGCGGTGTCGACGCGCACGTGCTCGAGGTGGACGTACCGGGTGACCGGCTGCACGTCGATCTCCAGGCGGAGCGCGTAGCCCAGCGTGCCGTAGGAGTTGGCGAACGCGGCCAGCAGATCGGCGTGCTCGTTGTCCGGCCGGGCGGTGACGATGTCGCCGTCGGCGAGCAGCACGTCCATCGCCCGCACCGACTCGTGGGGCAGCCCGTGGCGGAACGACGAGGACTCGATGCCGAGCCCGGTGACCGCGCCGCCGAGGGTGATGGTCTTGAGCTGCGGGACGACCAGCGGCATGACGCCTCTGGCCACTGTGGCGTCCACCAAGGTCTCGTAGGTGGTCATCCCCTGTACCTCGGCGGTGCGGGCGGCCGCGTCGACGTCGATCACGCCGGTGAAGGCGGCGGTGTCGAGCCGCTCGGCCTGCTGCTGTCCGAAGCGGAACAGGTTCGACGTCCGCTTGCCCAGGCGCACCCGGGTGCCCTGCGGAACCGCGCGGTAGCGCCGAACGAGATCATCGACCGCCGCGGCGTGCTGGTGCGGGGACACCAGCGCGGGACTGATCACGCTCATAGGACGGACGCTAGTCCGCGAGAAGGCGTTCTTGCAGCCCTGATCGCGGGACCGTTTCGTCACATGGGTGGTGCTGCACACGTCGCCGGTCGGCGATCCGGAAGGCCGTCGCGGCACCGAAAACGGCATATCGGTCAAACGGCTGCAGCACCCCGGCGGCCCGGCGATTTCACCCCGCGGCGCGGTGGAACGGTCAGCGGCGGGCGCGGACCAGGCCGGGAAGCGCGGCCGCACCGGTCTTCGGGCGGAACGCCTCCGCCGCCGCCGTGAGCGCCGCGAACTCGTCGTCGGCCAGCTTCACCTCGGCCGCGGCGGCGTTGCTCTCGACCTGTTCGACGCTGGACGCGCCGGGGATCGCGAGCACGTTCGGCTGGTGCACCAGCCAGGCCAGTGCGGTCTGGGCGGGTGTCACGTCGTGCGCTTCGCCGACCTCGCGCAGCAGGCTCAGCAGCGGGAGGGCGGCGTCGAGGTTCTCGGGGAGGAACAGGGCGTTGGCCGCGCGGACCCGGCCCGTCGGGCGCTGGGCGGCGTTGTAGCGGCCCGACAGCAGACCCTGTCCGAGCGGGCTCCACGCCATCACGACGTGCCCGGTCTGCTGCGCCCACGGCACCAGGTCCGCCATCGGGGCGCGCGCGACCAGGCTGAACTGGACCTGGTTGGACAGCACGGGCGCGCCCAACGCGGCCTCCGCGCGCCGCCAGCGGTCGAGCTTGTAGTTGGAGACGCCGACGTCGTCGACGAGGCCGACGTCGCGCAACGCCCGCATGCCGCGCATCGTCGTGGTGTCGCCGATGACGGGGTTGGCCTGGTGGACCTGGTAGAGGTCGATCGTGCGCACCCCGAGCCGCTGCGCGCTGGCCACGCCCCGCTGCTCGACGATCGGCGCGGTCGGCAGCACCGGGAGGATCTTCGTGGCCACCACGACGTCGTCCGTGCCGCCCGATGCCCGCAGCGCCGAGCCGAGGATGCGCTCGCTGCGCCCCAGCCCGTAGACCTCGGCCGTGTCGAACACGGTGATGCCCAGCTCGCGGGCCCGCGCGACGATCCGGCCCGCGGCACCATCGGCGTACTCGCGCCCGTAGCCCCACTCGCGCGAGCCGAACTGCCAGGTGCCCAGCCCGATGACCGAGTACCGCTTGCGGGTCGCGAGATCCAGGTAGCGCATGGATCCAGTCTTACCCCTGCGCAGGGGGGCCTGTGTGACACTCGATCGCATGCAGCGCGACATCTTCGAGGCCGAGCACGACGCGTTCCGCGACACGGTCCGGACGTTCCTCGCGCGCGAGGCGATCCCCCACCACGAGCAGTGGGAGGCCGACGGCCAGGTCGACCGGGCGGTGTGGAAGGCGGCGGGCGCGGCCGGGCTGCTGGGCACCGACGTGCCGGAGGAGTACGGCGGCGGCGGGGTGCCCGACTTCCGCTACAACGCCGTGGTCACCGAGGAGATCTGCCGCGCGGGCACCACCGGCCTCGGCTTCTCGCTGCAGAACGACGTCACCGCGCCCTACCTGCTGCGGCTGGCCACGGAGGAGCAGAAGCGCCGGTGGCTGCCGGGGTTCTGCTCCGGGGAGATCATCACGGCGATCGCCATGACCGAGCCGGGCACGGGATCGGACCTGCAGGGCATCAAGACCACCGCCGAGCGCAACGCCGACGGCGACTGGGTGCTCAACGGAGCCAAGACGTTCATCACCAACGGGATCCTCGCCGACCTGGTGATCGTCGTGGCCAAGACCGACCCGGACGCGGGCTCGCGCGGCTTCAGCCTGCTCGTGGTGGAGCGCGGGATGGCGGGCTTCGAGCGCGGGCGGCGGCTCAAGAAGGTCGGACTCAAGGCGCAGGACACGGCCGAGCTCTCCTTCACCGACGTGCACGTGCCCGCGGCGAACCTCCTCGGCGAGGAAGGCCGCGGCTTCGGCTACCTCATGCAGAACCTGGCCCAGGAGCGGCTGTCGATCGCCGTCGGCGCCATCGCGGGCGCAAGCAGGGCGCTGGAGCTGACGGTGGACTACACGAAGGACCGGACCGCCTTCGGCTCGCCGGTGTCGGCCTTCCAGAACACCCGGTTCGAGCTGGCCGAGATGGACACCGAGGTCACGGTGACCCAGGTGTTCGTCGACCGGTGCATCCGCGGGCACGTCGAGCACGAGCTGGCGGCCCC
Organism: uncultured Actinomycetota bacterium; assembly: GCA_963799945.1. Classification (GTDB taxonomy): domain Bacteria; phylum Actinomycetota; class Actinomycetes; order Mycobacteriales; family Pseudonocardiaceae; genus Pseudonocardia. The sequence goes on along the minus strand of CAWCZG010000008.1, from coordinate 260,780 downwards.
CGACGCGGCCAAGGCGAAGTGGTGGGCCACCGACGTGCAGAACCGCGTGGTCGACCGCTGCGTCCAGCTGCACGGCGGCTACGGCTACATGCTCGAGTACCCGATCGCGAAGGCCTTCGTGGACTCCCGCGTGCAGTCGATCTACGGCGGCACGAACGAGATCATGAAGGAGATCATCGGCCGGTCGCTGCTGGGTTAGCGGGTCCGGCTCCCAGCGGCACCTGCAGGCGGAAGGGCTCCTCGAGCTGCAGGTCTTCGGCCCCGGAGGCGCGCGCGAACTCGTGGTAGCGACCGCTGATCACCATGCTGGCCGCGGCGTACGGGGCGTCGTGGTCGATCAGCAGCAGGTAGGGCAGGCGGGCGCGGGCGTAGATCTGCGGCTTGAACGAGCGGTCGACGGCGCCGTGCTCGGGCCCGACGATCTCGACGACCATCAGCACCTCCTCGGCGTCGACGACCGCGTCCGGCGCCCCGTCGGGCTCCGCGGACGCCCGCATCACCACGAGGTCGGGGACGAGCACGCAGTCGGTGCCCATCCGCAGCGCGACCGGCCCCACCACGCACAGGCCGTCAGGGATCGCGGCGGCCAGCGCAGCACGGGTGCTGGTGATCATCCGCTTGCCCGCGGCGGTCGAGCCGGGGCCCACGACGAGCGCGCCGTCGATCAGCTCGGCGCGGCCGTCGCCGTGCGCGATGCCCTTGGCCGTGAGGGTGCGGTAGTCCTCCTCGCTCCACGGGCCGTCGTGGTCGAGGACCGGGTCCTCGGCGGCGCGGGGTCTGGCCGGGCTGGGGGTCACGGGGCTGGGGGTCACCGGGCTGGGGGTCACGGGGCTGGGGGACGGACGCGGGGGAACCGGTCTCCGGGAGGTCGAGACCGGAGGGGCCGGAGGACTCGTCGACCGCGCGGTGGTCGGACCCGACCTCGTCGCCCTCGACGTCTGAGCGTTCGGCGTCGTCCACGGCCACCTCCCGGTCAACTGGTGTCCGTTATCGTCCCACGCTCACCCACGTGGTACCCGAGCGAGACACACCGTCACCAGAATGTGCGCGGGTGTCCGGACGTGCTGGGATGTCGCGGTGCGCATGTTGCTCCCGACGCCTCCGGCCACCGACTCCGAGACCCCCGACCTGACCGCGCACTACGCCTACCCGAGCGGTCTGAACACGCCCTACGTCCGCGTCAACTTCGTGTCGAGCACCGACGGGGCGGCCACCGCCGACGGCCGGTCGGGCGGGCTCGGGGGCCCGGCCGACCGCCAGGTGTTCGGCGTGTTGCGCCAACTCGCCGAGGTCGTCCTCGTCGGGGCGGGAACGGTGCGCGCCGAGAACTACCGGGGCGCGCGCAAGCCGACGCTCGGCACCTCCACTCCACCGCCGATCGCCGTCGTCACGGGATCGGCCGACCTCGACCCGGGCTCGCTGTTGTTCACCGACACCCACGTTGCGCCCATCGTGCTCACCGGGTCCTCCGCGCCGCAGGAGCGGCTCGAGGCGCTGACCGCGGCCGGGGCCGCCGTCGTGGTGCTCGACCCGCTCACGCCCGCGGCGGTGCTCGGCGAGCTCGACCGCCGGGGCCTGCGCCGCGTGCTCTGCGAAGGCGGTCCCAAGCTGTTCGGCGACCTCATCGCCGCCGATCTCGTCGACGAGCTGTGCCTCACCGTCGCGCCCTTGCTCGTGGGCGGCGACGCGGGGCGCATCGCGGTCGGCCCGGTCGGTTCGGCAGCGCGGTCGCTGACGCTCGCCGGAGCCCTGCACGAGGACGGCGCGCTACTGCTGCGCTACACCCGAACGGGTGACCTCGCGTGAGCCACGCTGGTCTGGCCGCGTCCTACGGACACACCATCGGCACAACAGCAGGAGGAGCCCGACGATGACCGCCCCCCGAACCAGCACGACCACCACCGTCACCACCCCGTCGACCACCGTCGGCGCACCCGCCCGCCTCGCCGACGAGACCGCGCAGGGCAAGACCACGATCGCGGCCTCGGTGGTGCAGAAGATCGCGGGCATCGCCGCGCGGGAGATCTCCGGCGTCTACGCCATGGGCGGCGGCGTCTCACGGGCGTTCGGCGCGATCCGCGAGCGGATCCCCGGCGGTGGCGTGGGCGTCTCGAACATCTCCGGCGTGCAGGTCGAGGTGGGCGAGAAGCAGGCCGCCGTCGACCTCGACCTCGTCGTGGAGTACGGCGCGTCTATTGTGGACCTGGCACGGGCCGTGCGGCGCAATGTGATCACGGCCGTCGAGGCCATGACCGGCCTCGAGGTGATCGAGGTCAACATCGCGGTCAACGACATCCACCTCCCCGAGGCCGAGGACGGCACCGAGGCGCTGGTCACCCCCATGCCCGCGCGCGTCGAATGAGCGACCTGTCGACACCCCCCGACGGCACCGCAGCCGTCGGCTGACCTGACGCAACGGAGAGACGCATGAACGCCACCCGGACCGGTCTGCTGGCGGGTCTGATCCTCGGCGCGGCCGGATCGATCGGCGGCTTCGGCCCGTTCCTCATCACGCTGGTCGTGGGCATCGTCGGCCTGCTCATCGGCATGGCGGTCGACGGTCAGCTGGACCTCACCGCGCTCCTCGGGCGCGGGCGCGACCGGTGAAGCCGACGGCGGTCGACCCCGCGGAGCGCGGCAGCCTGGACATCCACCCCGTGGTGCTGCGCAAGATCGTCGAGCACGCGGCCGACGGCGTGCCGGGCACGCTGCGCAACGAGCGCAGGCTGGCGGGCATCGACGTCGGGGAGTCCGGGGCGAGCGCGCGGGTGACCGTCGGCACGGGCGACCCCGCCCCCGTCGACGTGCGGCTGGAGCTGACGCTGCGCTACCCCGCGGCCGTGCGCACCGTGGTCGCGGCCGTGCGCGCCGCCGTCGCCGACGACCTCGCCCGGTTCGCGGGCCACCGGGTGCGGGCCATGGCCGTTACGGTCACCGGCCTGCGCGGCGCCGCGGGCACCACCCCCGCCCGGCTGCGGTAGGGCGGCGACCGATGCGTGTGTTGTTGCGGGTGCTGGCCCCGCTGCTGGGCCTCGTGCTCGCGGTCGTGGGCGTGCTCGTGGTCATCGAGGTGGTCTCGGCCTGGGTGCGGCCGGAGATCGACGGCGGCCTGCTCGTCCCGTGGGCCGACTGGGGCGCCACGCTCGCGAACCTGTCCTGGAACGAGAACCCCGTGCCGGGCATCGCGATCGGCGTCGGCGTGGTCGGCCTCCTCCTGGTCATCGTCGGGCTCGCCGCCCGCCGTGCGGACGTCCCGCTCGAGGCGCCCGCGGCCGACATGACGGTGATGACGACGCCGCGGGTGCTGGCCCGGCTCATCGGTACGCGGGTGCGGGCCTCGGACGACGTCCTCTCCGCCTCGGTCACCGCATCGACCCGTCGGGTGGCGGTGACCGCCCGGTCCTGGAACGACGCCTCCCCCGAGCTGCGGGAGACCGTCGTCAGCCGGGTGGAAGAGCTGTTGGACGAGCTGCCGCTCCGCCGCCGCCCCCGCGTCGCGGTGTCGGTGCAGGAGCAGGAGGGCCTGCAGTGACCGTGAACACGAGCAAGCCCGACGGACCGGAGAAGGCGGCGCCGACGGGCAAGGTCGACGCCCGGCTCCGGCGGCGGTCGCGGTCGGCCGTCGCCCGCTCCGTCGGCGGCGACCGGTGGCTCGCGGTGCTCATCGGGCTCGTCCTGCTGGTGGTCGGCGCTGGGGTGACGCTGCTGTCCTATGGCGTGTTCGGCGTGGCGCGGGCGGGCCGCCCGCTGCTCGACCCGATCATCCTCACCACCGTCGCCGCCGATCCGTCGCTGTGGCGCGTGGTCGCGATCGCGGGCGGCATCGTGCTGGCGGTGCTCGGCCTGGCCTGGGTGGCCCGGTCGGTCCGGCCCGAGCCACGCCCCGACGTCACCCTCGACGGCGGCCCGGACACCACCATCCTCGTCAGCGCGGTCGCGGCGGGCGAGGCGGTGGCGGCGCAGGCGGGCGCACTGCCCGGGGTCGCGCGGGCACGGGCGCGGCTCGTCGGGACCGCCGCGGCGCCCGCCATGCGGGTGACGCTCTGGCTCGCCGACGACGCCGACGTCCGCGCGGTGCTCCAGCGCCTGCACGACGAGGTGCTCGCCACCGCGCGGTCCGCGCTCGACCTCCCGGCGCTCCCGGTGGCGGTGCGGCTGGAGCTGGAACGCCCGCAGCCCACACCGCGGGTCGCCTGAGGCGCACGCCTCACGACTGCCACACCGACCCTGCGGCACGCTCGGTGTCCCGCAATCTCCCTGCGGTTTCGTTCACCCGGAGGCGCACGTGGCACGACGGGCGGTGGGCGCCCTCCTGGTGGTCGCCGGGCTCGCCGCGGCCTGCACCGTCGGGCCCTCCGCCCGGCCGCCGGTGGCCGTGCGCGGCGCCGACCTGTCCCCGGCTCCCGTGCCCTCGGCCACCATGCCCGCCCCGTTGCCGCCGCTGCAGGCCCAGCACACGACGCTGCCGCTCGCCGACTGCACGTCGGGCACCCTGGCCGCGATCGGCGTCCCCGTGCCCGCGGGCCGCGCCTTGCAGGCCGAGTGCGGCAACCTGACCGTGCCGCTCGACCCGGCCCAGCCGGTGCTGGGCGCCGTGACCCTCGGGGTCATGCGGATCGGGCTGGCCGACGCGCCGGGCCGGGCTCCGCTCGCCACCCGCCCTCCACTGCTCGTGCTGGGCGACACCGCCACCGATCCCACCGCCTCGCGGGCGGCGCGCCTGGCCGCGCAGGTGCCCGAGTACCTGCTCTCCCGTTTCGCGATCATCGGGCTGGACCGGCGCGGCACCGGCGTCGACACCCTCGACTGCGCCGATCCCGACGCCCGGGAGGCGCTCGTCGACGCCGACCCGGTCGCCCTGAACGCCGCGGCCCTGCTCGAACAGGCCCGTGCGGTGGTGCAGGCGTGCAACGTCGCGCTCGACGGCCAGCTCAACGGCTTCTCCAGCGCATCGACGGCGGCCGACGTCGAGGTGGTGCGGCAGGCGCTCGGGGTGCCCCGGCTCTCGGCCATCGGAACCGGCGACGGCGCCGCCGCGCTCGCCGACTGGGCGAAGACGCACCCCGGCGCGGTCGGGCGGCTGGTCCTCGACGGGCCGCCGGACCCGGCCACCGACGAGCCGGACCGCTCCGAGGCGCGGGCCCGCTCGGCGGAGGCGGCGTTCGACGCGTTCGCGCTGAGCTGCACGGCCCGCACCACCTGCGCGCTGGGCAAGGACCCCCGGGCCACCGTCACGGCGCTGGTGAACACCCTGCGCGCACAGCCGCTGGTCTCCCCCGAGGGTGACCAGCTGACGGCCGGCGCGACCCTGAACGTGATCCGGACGGCGCTCGGCGAGCCCGCGACGTGGAGCGGGCTCACCGACGCGCTGGCCGCCGCCGCTGCAGGCAACCCGACGCCGGTGCTCACCCTGCTCACCCCGCTGATCGGCCAACGCGGCCGCTACGACGCGGTGCTGGCCACCGACTGCAACGACGCGCAGAACCGCATCGCGCCCGCTCAGATCGACACGCTCGCCCAGAAGTGGCGCAAGGCCTACCCGCTGTTCGGCGGCACGCTCGCCGCCGATCTGGTCGCGTGCGCGCCGTGGCCGACCGGGGGCGCCGCGGACCTGCCGCCTGCGCCGCCCGACCTGCCGCCGGTCGTCGTGATCGGCACCGCGGCCGGGCCCCGCGATCCCGTGGAGGGGTCGCAGCGCGTCGCGCAGTCGCTGCCGTCGTCGGTCTACCTCAGCTGGCAGGGCGCGGGCACCGGCGCGTTCCCCCGCACGCTGTGCGTGACCTCGCTCGTCGACAACCTGCTGGTGGACGCCGCCCTGCCGGACCCGGGCACCATCTGCCCGACCTGACCGGGACGGTCCGCGGAGCGGGCGGAGGTGGGCGGCCGCCACCGGGTCGAGGCAGAACGCGCAGAGGGGCGCCGAGCCCGCAGGCCCGGCGCCCCTACCGCGACGTCGACGATCTCCCGACGCTCAGACGACGACTCCGGCCCGCAGCGCGAGCACCAGCAGAGCCGCCCGGTCGGGCGCGCCGACCGCCCGTCCGATGCGCCGGATGGACGTGCGAACCGTGGGCTCGGGGACGTCGAGCCGCTCAGCGATCTCCATGTCCCGCCAGCCGTCCGCAGCCAGCTGGAGGAACTCGCGCTCCCGCAGCGTCAGCGGACAGGACGAGCCGCGCATCCCGGGGAGGCGTCGCCCCCGGTTGGACAGGCCCAGCGCGTGCCACTGGCGGGCCCGCTCGGCCAGCGCCCGCACCTGGCACGGCCACGCCGTGCGGCGCACTCCGGAGCAGGCCCGGCAGCGCCGGTCGGCGTCGGGCACGTGGTCGCCGAGGATGCGGAACCACACCTCGACCATCGGTGCGAGCTCGGCGGCCGGGCCCGGATCTTCCGCGACCCGACTCTCGCGGTCGGTGAGCAGCGTCATGCTCAGGTGACCTTGATCCGGACGGAGTCGATGGCGGGCGTCTGGTTGGCGCGCTCCATCATCGGCACGCGGTGGGATCCGTCACCGGCCCACACGGTGCACTGCGCCTCGCCCGCGGTCGGCATGCCCGTGACGCTGATCGTGACGGTGTCCGGGGTCGAGCCGCCGCCGTTGTCCTGCGTCGCCAGGAAGAAGGCGGGCACAGCCGCCGGGCTCGGGCGCCTCGGTCTCGCTGCTCAGCATGCGGCAGGCGGTGTGGAAGTGGCCGCGCTGCAGGCCGTCGCCGTTGAGCACGGAGCTCTCCAGGTAGTAGCCACCGGCCGCGGCACCGAGGAACCGGTCCCTGATCAGGTTGCGGGTGCTGACCTTCAGCGTGAAGGCGGTGTTCGCGGCGACCGTGTCGGGCGCGTCGGTGATGAGCAGCGACGGGTCCTTGTCCTGATCGGCGACCTCGCCGAAGGCGGTCGAGACGCAGGCGGGCGCAACCTGGAAGCCGGTGTGCGGCGGCAAGCTTGCTCTTGGAGCAGTCGCGGGCCAGCACGTCGAGGCCGTTGTTGTTGGCGATGCCGCCGCCTGCCGCGGCCGTGGTCGTGGCGGCCGCGGTCTCGGTCGCCGCCGCTGTGTCGGTGGCGGCCGCGGTGTCGGTGGCGGCCGGGTCGGTCGTCGGGTCCGCCGAGTCGGTCGAGGCCGCCTCGTCGGTCGTCGGGTCGGCGGCGTTCGTGGTGGTCCTGGTCCCGCCGCCGTGGTGGTAGCCGTGGTTGTTGGTCGGCCGCGAGGTCGGCCTCGGCTTCGCCGTCGGCTTCGCCGTGGCCGGTGGTTTGTGGTAGCTCGGGCTGGCCGCCGCGGCGTCACAGGCTGCGGGGAGCAGGCAGGCGATGGCGGCGGCGGCCGCCGTCACGAGGCGCTTTGTCGAACTCTGGGGAGCGTTCGAGAACATGGGTTTTCCGTTTCGAGTGGGGAGCGCGGATCAGTTGCGGACTCGGGGGCGGACCGCATGCCGAGGGCCGGTGGCCTCGACGGGTAGTACGAGGGGCAATGAGGGGTGCGGGTCGAAGGACGGTGGTCGTGGCCCGGGGAAGGCCACGAGTTCGGGGAGCGGCGCCGGGGCGCGCCGCGGGGGGTCGATCAGCGGCGAGGCCACCTTCTGCTTCCGGCGGCGGCGGAACGCGGCCGCGAACCCGCCCGCACCGATGACGCAGGCGATGATGATCAGCGTCGGCATCACGAGGTCCTGGCCGCCGGGAGCGCCGGTGAAGGTGAACACGCTGGGGTCTGGCGCCGCCGGGAGGGCGTTGTAGTCGACGAGTCCCGTCGCCTCCAGGTAGCCGATGTGCCGGTTCACGAACTGCATGCCGACGGTGGCGAAGTCGCGCATGAGCGAGTTGCGGGTGCTCACGCGCACCTGGGCAAGGAGCGGCAGGACGATGCCGTGGGCCTGGCGCACGCGCTGGACGAAGATCCGGTCGTAGTCCGAGCCGGTCGCCGCGGAGATCTCGGCCATCCAGCCCTGCTGCTGGGCGTTGGGCGCCGCGGGGAGCAGCACACCGAGCTGGTCGGCGACCTTGCGGGTCTGGGCGTCGAGATCGGCGTGCTCGGTGGCGAGGTGCTGGCCGACCTCGCGGACGGCGGGCGAGCTGGCCTGCTGCGACGCCTGCTGGCCGGTGGGCGCCTCCCAGAGGTTCGCCTGGCGGACCTTCACGAGCAGGTCGCGGTCGGCCGGGCCGAGCGGACCCCATTGGGTCTGGGTCCAACCACCGGTGCCGACGACGCCGGACTGCCAGGACTGGTAGACGGTCATCGCCACGGCGGCGACGATCGCGAGCACGATCGAGACACGCAGGAACCGGGGTATCCGGCGAAGCATGGTGTTGCCTTTCGAGTCAGACGGAGGGGGAGCGTCAGACGAAGTCGAAGAGTTCGGTGTGGACGCGCTCGGGGTCGACTTCGAGGTCGTCGATGACCTCGAGCGCGTCGTGGATCATGGCCGGCGGGCCGCAGAGGAAGAAGTCGACGGACTCGGGCCTCTCGGTGCTGCCGAGCACCAGCGAGAGCAGGCCGTGGCTCAGAGCGCCGTAGTGGCCCTCCCAGTCGTCGCTCGGGCGGCGCATCACCTCCGTGACGACCAGGTCGAGCGTGCCGCGCAGGAAGCCGAGCTCCTCGCGGAACAGCAGGTCCTCTTGGCGGGAGGCGACGACCACGAGGCGGTAGGGCCGCCGGTCGCCGCGGTCGGCCGCGGTGCGCAGCATGCTCATCATCGGGGTGATGCCCACGCCGCCCGCGAGGAGGATGAACCCGGAGCACTCGCCGACGTCGCCGGAGAACGCGCCGTGCGGGCCGTCGATCCAGACGGGGGTGCCGGGGGCCAGCGCGGTCAGCGTCCGGGTGAAGTCCCCCGCGTGGCGCACCGTGAACGTCGTGAAGTGGTCACGGGAGCTCGACGAGATCGTGAACGGGTGCTCCTCGGCGGCGGGCGAGCGGCCCATCCGCACCCAGGCGAACTGCCCGGGGGCGAAGTTCCACGCGGCGTCCGTGCTCAGCGGGGCCAGCACGACCGTGCTGATCGTCGGGCTCTCGCTGCGGACCTCGTGGATGACGAACTCGGTGGAGGGGTCGAGCAGTCCGCGCCACACCCAGCGGTAGACCGCCACGACGAAGACGATCGCGACGAGCACGAGGAACGCGGCGGACATCGCGGGCACCAGCAGCGCGTGGTTCAGCCACAACACGTGCAGCGCGGAGAACACGAGCACGGCGCCGGCGAGCCCGATGTGCATCCAGCGCCACGACTCGTAGGACAGCCGCAGCCGCGCCTTGAGGGACACGACGCTGACGAGCAGGACCAGCGCCACCGTCGCGGCCGTCGCGGCCTGGGCGCGGGGCGGGGCGCTCATGAAGCTCAGGAGGGCCACCGAACGAGGGTCGTTGGCCACGACCACCGCGAGGTGCACGAGCACGAGCACGACCGACGAGACACCGAAGAAGCGGTGCACCTCCATGACGCTCTCGATGCCGAACGCGCGGTTCAGGGAGCGCAGCCTGCTCGGCAGGATCGCCGCACAGACCAGCACGGTGAGCGCGAAGAAACCGGACACCACAGCGAGCCGGGACAACAACGGCTCACGGGGAGCCGTGGCGAGCCACAGCAGCGGAGGACCCGCCACAATGGCGCCTAGGCCTGTGAGCCACGCGGTGCGCAGCAACCGGTCGTTCATGGCGGCGACCGTAAGAGTGCATCCGTTGCCTGGGTTGCCAAGCTGAGAAGTCCGTGGGCCCACATGAGCATCGGGCGCGACAAGCGGCGGACAACTGCTCTGAATGCAGCCAATATTAGTCCGAACGCCCGCTAACGTCTTCAGGCTTTCCGCCGCGAAACCAGCCCGACCGCGACGCGCGACCGCTCAGCGATCCGATGGGACTTCCCTTCCGCCCGTCGCAAACCGGTCACCGCGGCAGGCGACGACCGGAGGGCGAACGGACAGATCGTGCGACGAGCGTCCCTCAGTGATCAAGCTACGCGACGGCAGCGGGGTGGTCTCGACCATTCGGCAGGTCAATCTTCCCGCCGTTCGGCGGGACGCTCGTCCGCCCGACGCGCCCAACCGGCCGGCCATCGCCCCGGGCGGCCCCATCTCCCCCGGCACGCGCCGTCCCTCCCCTACCGTGCGGGTCATGCCCTCTCGCTCCCCATTGCGGGCTACCGGCGTGGCGCTGCTCGTCGCTGCCCCTCTCGTGTTCTCGTCAGCCTGCGCGCTCCCCCAGTCCGGCGTTCCGGCCAGCCAATCGGTCGCGGTCGGGGGTGGCGTCCCCCTCAACGTGAACGACCAGGCCCAGAAGACGCAGTCGGCCACCGACATCTCCACGACGATCACGTCTCTCGGAACGGTGCTGACGAGCGGCGGGTTCACCCTGTACCGCAACAGCAAGGACGGCGCCAAGCCGTCGAAGAGCAGCTGCCTCGGCAAGTGCACCGCGACGTGGCCACCGGTCGTCAGCGACAAGCCCATCGGCACCAACGTGATCGACCCCTCGATGATGGGCACGCTCAAGCGTCCGGACGGCACGGAACAGCTGACGATCAACGGGTGGCCGATCTACCGCTACGCGAAGGACCTCGGGCCGGGGAACGTGACCGGTCAGGGTGTCGACGGGGTCTGGACGGCCGTCGGCATCGACGGCGGACCGATGAACACCGGAGCAGCGGCCACCGACGACCCCGCCCCTGACGTCTCCCCGAGCAACTGAGCCCCGGGTTTACCGGGCCTCGGGACTAGCCGGGTTACCGGGCTTCTGGGTTGCGGGCCCGCGACGGCTGCACCCGCATCGGTTCGCCCGGCATCTTCGGGTACTCCGGCGGGTAGGGCAGGTCGCCGCGCGGGTCGGCGGCGTACCACTCGAGCACCGTCTCCAGGCCGCCCGCGTGGGCGTCCATGTCGGCGTGCGCGTCGCCGCGTTCCGCGTAGTGCCCCGGCGCGCGTGCGGACGTCGAAGTCCTCGGGCTCGACCGAGGGCAGCTCGTCCCACGTGAGCGGCATCGAGACGGTGCCGCGCGGGCGCCCGCGCACCGACCACGCCGAAGCCACCGTCCGGTCCCGCGCGGCCTGGTTGTAGTCGAGGAAGACGCGCTCGCCGCGCTCCTCCTTCCACCAGGCGACGGTGGCCTGCTCCGGCAGCCGCTCCGCGACGCGGCGCGCGATGGCGATCACCGCGTGCCGGACCTCGATGAAGTCCCACTCCGGGCGGATGCGGGCGAAGACGTGGATCCCCCGGCCGCCTGACGTCTTCGGCCAGCCGACCAGCCCGGCCTCCACGAGCACCTCCCGCAGCACGGCGGCGACGGGGACGGCGTCGGCGAAGTCGGTGCCCGGCTGCGGGTCGAGGTCGATGCGCAGCTCGTCGGGCCGGTCGGGGTCGGCGCGGCGCACCGGCCACGGGTGGAAGTCGAAGGTGCCCATGTTCGCCGCCCACAGCAGCACCGCGGGCTCGGTCGGGCAGAGCGCGTCGGCCGTGCGTCCACTGGGGAAGGTCACGCGCACGGTCTCGGTGTACGGCGGCGCGCCCTTGGGGAGGCGCTTGGAGTAGAAGGGCTCGCCGGTGACCCCGTCCGGGTAGCGCTTGAGGTTGGTCGGCCGCTCCCTGAGCACCCCGAGCAGCGGCTCGACCACGGCCCGGTAGTAGTCCACGACCTCCCGCTTCGTGATGCCGCGCTCCGGGAAGTACACCTTGTCCGGGCTGGTCAGCCGCACCTCGCGGGGCCCGTCGGGGCCGGGCACGGTGATCAGTTCCGCCGCCTTGGTCGCCACGCCGTCGCACGCTACCGGCTCTACGGCCTAGGGTGGTCAACATGGCGGATCGCTTCGACAACGAGCTGATCGGGCTCGACCGCGATGATCCAGAGGCCCAGGCCTTCGCCGCCCACCTCGACCGGATGCACCGCGAGCGCCCGGCGTTCACGGTCGAGGGCTACCTCGACGGCGTGGGCGTCTTCGCCGACTCCGCCAACCGCGCAGAAGGCGAGCGCCGCCTGGCCGCCGTCGCCATCGTGGTGATGCTGCTGGCCGTGGTCGCGGGCATCGTCTGGGACGTGATCCTGTTCGTCATGGCGACATGGTTCTGAAAGGACTGCTCGGCCGCTTCCGACGTAGCCTGGGAGGCATGGATCCCGTCACCGACCAGCCCGCGCACGTCGTCAAGTCCGACGAGGAGTGGCGGCAGCAGCTCTCCCCCGCCGAGTACCGCGTGCTGCGGCAGGCGGGCACCGAGGCTCCGTTCGTCGGCGAGTACACCGACACCAAGACCAAGGGCGTCTACCGCTGCCGGGCGTGCGGCGCCGAGCTCTTCCGCAGCGACACCAAGTTCGACTCGCACTGCGGGTGGCCGTCGTTCTTCACCCCGCTGGCGGGCGACGCGGTCATCGAGCGCACCGACTACGCGATGGGCATGAAGCGCACCGAGGTGATCTGCGCCAACTGCCACAGCCACCTGGGCCACGTGTTCGAGGGCGAGGGCTACGGCACCCCCACCGACCTGCGCTACTGCATCAACTCGATCTCGCTCACGCTGGAGCCCGACGAGAGCTGACGCGATAGCCGAGCGCGATCAGGGGAGGGTGGCCACCAGGTCGCCGGGCTCCACGCGCGGGCCGGTGAAGAACGGCACCTCCTCGCGCACGTGCCTGCGGGCTTCGGTGGCGCGCAGGTCGCGCATGAGGTCGACGATGCGGTGCAGCTCGTCGGCCTCGAACGCGAGGATCCACTCGTAGTCGCCGAGGGCGAACGCGGGCACGGTGTTGGCGCGCACGTCCTTGTAGCCCCGCGCGGCCTGCCCGTGCTCGGCGAGCATCGTGCGGCGTTCGTCGTCGGGCAGCAGGTACCAGTCCAACGACCGGACGAACGGGTAGACGCACACGTACGCCTTGGCCTCCTCGCCCGCGATGAAGGCAGGGACGTGGCTCTTGTTGAACTCGGCGGGCCGGTGCAGCGCCACCTGGCTCCAGACCGGCGCGCTGGCCCGGCCGAGCGCGGTGCGCCGCAGCCCGTTGTAGGCGGCCTGCAGAGCCTCGACGGTCTCGGCGTGCCACCAGATCATGAAATCGGCGTCGGCCCGCATCCCGGCCAGGTCGTAGACGCCGCGCACGACGACGCCCTTGTCGGCCAGCGCCTCGAGGTACTCCGTGAGCTGGGCGGCCACGCTCGAGCGGTCGTCGTCGAGGCGACCCGGCTCGATGCGGAACACCGACCACATCGTGTAGCGGATCATGCTGTTCAGCTCGGAGTAGTCGAGGCGGGCCATCACCCGATCCTAACGACGGGACGGGCCACGCGGTCGGCGGCGGCCCGGCCGGTGGCGATGCACGCGGGCACCCCGACGCCGTGCAGCGCGGCGCCCGCGACGGCGACGCCGTCGGGCAGCGCCGCTTCGAGCGTCGCGATCCGCGCGACGTGCCCGACCGCGTACTGCGGCAGGCCGCCGCCCCACCGCTGGACGTGGACGGCGACGGGCGGCGCGGTGATGCCGTCGAGGGTGGCGAGATCGGCCCGCACCTGCTCGACCAGCGTCGCGTCGTCGGCCTGCAAGGCCGTGGCCTCGCCGAAGCGGCCCAGCGACGCCCGCAGCCGGACCAGGCCGTCGCCGTGCAGGTGCGGCCACTTCGTGGTCGAGTGCGTGACGCCCTTGACCGACAACGGCTCCCCCACCGCGATGAGGGCACCCGAGGTCGCGAACCCCGGCACGGCCGATGCCTCGAAGGCCATCGCCACGACGACGGACGAGGCCAGCTCGATGCCGGTCGCCGCCGTCGCCGCGGCCGGGGCGATCGGCCCGAGCAGCCGGGCGACGGCCGGCGCGGGCACGGCCAGCACGACCGCGTCGGCCTCGAGCGCTTCGGGCGCGTTGGCCGGGCCGAGCACCAGCAGCCAGCCCGTCGCGCTGCGTTCGATGGCGCGCACCGTCGTGCCGAGGCGGATGTCGGGCCGGGCGGCGTCGGCCAATGCGTCGAGCAGCACCCGGTAGCCGCCGCGCAGCGCCCCGAAGACCGGCGACGGTGAGCCGGGACCCCGTTCCCGCCGTGCCGGCTCGGACGACTCACCGTTTCGAGGTGCGCGACCCGCCGCGCCGTTGGACGCCGAGCCGTCGGACGCCGCGGAGTGCGACGGGGTGCCGGTGGCGATGTCGGCGGCGGCGGTGAGGGACGGGGCGCCCGCGTCGAGCGCCGCGGCGACAGCGGGCATCGTGGGGCGCAGGCCCAGCGCGTCGACCCGGCCCGCGTAGACGCCGCCCAGCAGCGGGTCGGCGAGCCGCTCCGCCAGCTCGTCGCCGAAGCGGGCGCGCAGGAGCCCGCCGAGCGCGACGTCGGACCCGGGGGTCCAAGCCAGGGGGCGTGTGGGCTCGGCAGCCACCGCCGCCAGCGCCGGCGTCCGACAGCACACCGGAGAGCCGGGCCGCGCTCGTCGGCACACCGAGGACCGTGCCGCCGGGCAGCGGCACCGTCCGGCCCCCCGCCCTGATCGAGGCGTGCGCCCCCGTCGGGTGCACGAGCCGCTCGGCGAGCCCGAGCTCGTCCAGGAGGGCGGGGACCTCGGGGCGCCGGGCCAGGAACGCCTCGGCGCCGACGTCGTAGGGCACCCCGGCCAGGTCGACCGTGCGCAGCACGCCGCCGATCCGGTCGCGCTGCTCCAGCAGCGTGATGACGGCCTCCGGTCCCAGCAGCACCCGCAGGCGATGTGCGGCGGCCAGTCCCGCGATCCCGGCCCCGACGACCGCGACGCGCATGCTCAACAGGCCACGCTGTGAACGAGCTCGACCAGCCTCGTGATGACGTCCGGGTCGGTCTCGGGGAGCACGCCGTGGCCGAGGTTGAACACGTGCCCGGACGCCCGCCGCCCTTCGGCGAGGATGCGGCGCACCTCCGCCTCGATCGAACCGGGATCGGCGAACAGCACCGCCGGGTCGAGGTTGCCCTGCACCGGGCGCCCGGTGCGCAGCGCGGCCTCGTGCAGCGGCACCCGCCAGTCGACCCCGACCATGTCGGCGCCCGCCTCGGCCATCGCCGTGAGCAGCTCGCCCGTGCCGACGCCGAAGTGGATCCGCGGCACCCCCGCGTCCGCGACCGCGGCGAGCACGCGCGCCGAGTGCGGCAGGACGAAGCGCCGGTAGTCGCGCTCGGACAGCGCGCCCGCCCAGGAGTCGAACAGCTGCACCGCGTCGACGCCCGCGTCGACCTGCGCCCGCAGGAAGGTGGCCGTGATGTCCGCCAGCTTGCCCATCAGCGCGTGCCAGACCTCCGGAGCGCCGTACATGAGCGCCTTCGTGCGCTCGTGGTTGCGGCTCGGCCCGCCCTCGACGAGGTAGGAGGCGAGGGTGAACGGCGCTCCCGCGAAGCCGATCAGCGGGGTCTCCCCCAGCTCGCCGAGCAGGAGGCCGATCGCGTCGGTGACCGGCGCGACCTGTTCGCGCGCGAGCGTGGGCAGGGCGGCGACGTCGGCCGCCGTCCGCACCGGGTGCCCGACCACCGGGCCGGTGCCCGGGACGATGTCCACCCCGATGCCCGCGACGTAGAGCGGCACGACGATGTCGGAGAACAGGATGGCGGCGTCGACGCCGTGGCGGCGCACGGGCTGGAGGGTGATCTCGCAGGTGAGCCCGGGATCGAGGCACGCCTGCAGCATGGGAGTGCCCGACCGCAGCGCCCGGTACTCCGGCAGCGAGCGGCCCGCCTGGCGCATCAGCCACACCGGGGTGCGCTCGGGCCTGCCCCCGCGGGCGGCGACGAGCAACGCGGCGTGGCGCAGGTCGCGGCGGGTGGCGGTAGCGGCGATCGGATGCATGACGGGTACAGCATCCCACGGGGGCCTACCCCCGGCGCGCCTGCCCGGCCGGGCCCCGGTCGGACCTTAGAGTCCCCGCTCGTGCCAGACACGACCGTCCCTCCCCCAGAGTTCCGGCACGCCGTGGCCTCGCTGAACGCCATGCACCCCCGCTCCGAACTGTTCGTCGCGGCGCTCGACGCGCCACCCCGCCTGGCCCCGTTCACCTGGGCGTTCAGCGTGGAGGCCGACGCGGGTCGGCCGTCGGGCGAAGACCTCGACGAGCCCGACACCTCGGGACGGCTGATCCTGCTCCACGACCCCGCGGGCCAGGACGCGTGGGAGGGCACGTTCCGCCTCGTCTGCTTCGTCCAGGCCCGGCTCGAGCCCGAGCAGCTGGGTGACGAGATGTTCCCGGTCGTCGGGTGGTCGTGGCTGACCGAGGCGCTCGAGCAGAACGGCGCCCGCTACACCGCGCTCGGCGGGACGGTCACCCAGACGTCCTCGGTCCGGTTCGGCGACATCTCCGGACCCCGCCGGGACGACGACGTCGAGCTGCGCGCGTCCTGGACACCGGTGGACACAGAGCTGACACGCCACGCCGACGCGTTCTGTCAGCTCGTCGCGGTAGCAGCCGGACTACCTCCGGTCGGAGCAGTTCCACTGGTCCATCGGACGGTGTGATTGCCGCTCTCACCTGCAGGTACAACGCTTTCAGTGATCGAATGCGTCACCCGTACGGGTGCTAAACGGTCGACAACGCTGTAACTTTCACCCGGGCAAGTTCGAACCGATACACGACGTTAGACCGCTTGGGGGTCTACGCTTCCTCCTTGGACACCTCCCCGGGCGGTCAAGGAAACGCTTTGCACGACCGGGGATCTGGTGCTGGTCGGGGGCAAACGACCGTAACCAGGGAGGTAATAACGTGGCCGTAGTAGGCCAAGGCGCGCCCGTGCGCGGTGTTATGGGACAAGGGTCCCCGCACCAACCCGTGCTGTCGCCAGCGATGGTCCCGCACCCGCGGGAGGAACTGTTCTCGGTGCTGGTGGTCGACGACCACCCGCTCCTCCGTGAGGCGATCGCCGCCCGGCTGCGCTCGATGGGCGCAGGCACGGTGTACGAGGCGGCCTCCGTCGCGGAGGCGAGAGCGCGGGCGCACGCCAACGGACCGTGCGATCTCGCGATCCTCGATCTCGGGCTGCCCGACGGCAGCGGGCTGGACCTGGTGACCGAACTGCGGGCGCTGGGCTGGAACCGGCTCGTCGTGCTCGCGTCGTCGGACGACCCGTACGCGGTGCGGTCGGCCTTCCAGGCGGGCGCCCAGGCGTACCTGCTGAAGTCGGCCTCGGCGGCCATCGTCACCGACGGCGTCAAGCGGGTGCTCGACGGCGGCGTCTACGCCGATCCGACGGTCGCGCCGCTGCTCGCCACCGGCACCCGGGTTCCCGGCACCGACAACACCCCGCGTGAGCTCTCCGCGCGCGAGGTCGAGGTGCTGCAACTGGTGGCGGACGGCCAGTCGAACAAGGAGATCGGCGAGGCGCTGAGCCTGTCCGCGCTCACGGTGAAGAGCCACCTTTCGCGCATCGGACGCAAGCTCGGCACGGGCGACCGCGCCCAGATGGTGGCCCTCGCCATGCGTGCCGGGGTCATCCGCTGACCGATACGCACGTGTCCGACATCCCGGTTCCCACACCTCTGCTCCGCCCCGCCGACGGGCTCCCTCCGGTCGTCACCGATCCCGCAGCGCTGGCGCGCACCGCCGCCGCGTTCGCCGCGGGCCACGGGCCGATCGCCGTCGACGCGGAGCGGGCGTCAGGCTTTCGCTACTCGCAGCGCGCCTACCTGGTGCAGCTGCGACGCGAGGGATCCGGAACGGCACTGGTCGACCCGATCCCGCTGCGGGGCGACCTGTCGGCACTGTCCCCAGCCCTCACCGGACCCGAATGGGTGCTGCACGCCGCCAGCCAGGACCTGGCGTGCCTCGCCGAAGTCGGGCTCGTCCCGGCGACGCTCTTCGACACCGAGCTCGCCGGGCGGCTCCTCGGACTGCCGCGCGTGGGTCTGGGGCCGATGGTCGAGCAGCTGCTCGGCCTCTCGCTGGAAAAGGGGCACGGGGCCGCGGACTGGTCGCGGCGCCCGCTGCCCGAAGACTGGTTGATCTATGCGGCACTCGACGTCGAGGTGCTCGTCCGCCTGCGCGACGTCCTGGCCGAGATGCTCACCGAACAGGGCAAGTTCGAGTGGGCGCGGCAGGAGTTCGAGGCCGTGCGCACCGCCCCACCCGCAGGACCGAGGGCCGAGCCGTGGCGCCGCACCTCGGGTGTGCACCGCGTCCGCAAGCCGCGCGCGTTGGCGGCCGTGCGGGCGTTGTGGGAGGCCCGCGACCGGCTCGCGGCCGAGCGCGACATCGCCCCCGGACGGGTGCTGCCCGACGCGGCGATCGTCGACGCGGCCACCGCGGCGCCCGAGACGGCAGGCGATCTCGCTGCGCTGCCCGTGTTCCGCGGACGGGCGCAGCGGCGGCTCACCGCCTACTGGTTCTCGGCGTTGGCGCTCGCGGGCCGGATGGACGTCGCCGACCTGCCGCGCGCGTCCCCGCCGAACGACGGGCCACCTCCGGTCTCCCGGTGGTCTGACCGCGACCCGCCCGCCGCGGCCCGCCTGGCCGCCGCCCGAGCCGCGTTGGCCGCGGTCAGCGAGGAGCGCTCGGTGCCGGTGGAGAACCTGCTGCAGCCCGATCTCCTGCGCAGGCTGTGCTGGAGCCCGCCCGCCGACGGCGACGTCGCCGCCGCCCTGCGCAAGGGCGGCGCCCGCGAATGGCAGGTGGAGCTGCTCACCCCGCTGCTGGAGCCCGCCATGACGGCCACCCCGCAGGATGGGACCGCTACTTAGGCAGGCGGACCGTCACCGACAGGCCGCCGCCGACGACGGGGCGGGCGGCCACCGAGCCGCCGTGGGCGAGGACGACGGCGCGCACGATCGACAGGCCCAGGCCCGAGCCTCGGACCGCCCCCGTGCGCTCCACCGGGCCGCGACGGAAGGGCTCGAACAGCTCGTCCACCCGGTCGGGAGCCACCTCGGGCCCGCTCGAGGCCACGCGCAGCTCGGCGCCGCCCACGAACGCGCCATCCCCGGCGACGGCCTCGTTCGTCGTCCCGGTGCAGATCTCGAGCCATCCCCCGGCGACGTTGTGCCGCACCGCGTTCTCCAGCAGGTTGCCCACCACCCGCTCCACCAGCACGGGATCGCCGTGGGTGGCGGCGGGGGCGGTGTTCAGCAGCACCCGCAGACCGCGCGCGGTCGCGTCCGCGCGCACCGCGGCGAGCGCGGGCACCACCATGTCGGCCAGCTCCAGCGGCGCCCGCTCCCCCAGCTCGGCCCCGCTCTCGGCGCGGGCCAGCATGAGCAGGCCCGCCACCAGGTCGTCGGCCCGGCGCGTGGCGTCGCGCACCACGGCACCCATCCGCCGCAGCTCCTCGACGTCGGCAGCCGGATCCGACAGCGTCACGTCCACCTCGGTGCGCAGCACGGAGAGCGGCGTGCGCAGCTCGTGGCTGGCGTTGGCCACGAACCGGCGCTGCGCCTCGAAGGCGGCCTGCAGCCGGTCGAGCATCGCGTCGAAGCCCGCGGCCAGCTCGGCCACCTCGCCCCGCGCGTCACGCACGCCCGTGCGGGTGTCCAGGGACTCGACCGTCAGCCGCCGCGCCGTCGCCGTGACGGCGTGCAGCGGGCTGAGCACCCGCCCGACCAGCCACCACGACACGAGCGCCGCGGCCACGATCACCAGCGGGAACGCGACCAACCCCGCACGCAGGACCTCGTCGCGCGCGGCGGCCCCCACCGCGGCCGAGACCTGCTCGGAGGGCACGAAGCGACCACCGACCAGCACCGTGCTCCCCGCGGGCAGCGACGGCACCTGCGCCACCCCGCCGACCAGCAGCCAGCACATCCACAACAGCAGCGCGCCGACCAGGGCGACCACGCCGGTGCAGACCGCCGTGAGCCGTGGCCGCAGCCCCACGCCGTTGGGCGCGCGCATGCCTGCGTCCTAGCCCGCGGTGGGGACCCGGTAGCCCGCGCCGACCACCGTCTCGATCACCCCGGGGTCGCCCAGCTTCTTGCGCAAGGTCATCACGGTGACCCGCACGGTGGTGGTGAACGGATCGGCGTTCTCGTCCCACACCCGCTCGAGCAGCTCCTCGCTGCTGACGACGGCACCCTGCGCGGCCAGCAGCACCTCCAGGACGCCGAACTCCTTGCGGGTGAGGTCGAGCGAGCGCGCCGAACGGCTCACGGTGCGGCGGGCCGGATCCAGCACGACGTCGTCGGCGATCAGCAGGGGCGGCGCGGCCGGGGTCGCCCGCCTGCCGAGCGCCCGGCAGCGGGCCACCAGCTCGGGGAAGTCGAACGGCTTCGCCAGGTAGTCGTCGGCGCCGCGGGACAGGCCGTCGACCTTGTCGGCCAGCGTGCCGCTCGCGGTGAGCATCAGCACCCGCGTGGTCGCGCCGGAGGCCACGATCTCCGCGCACAGGTCGTCGCCGCGCATGCCGGGCAGGTCCCGGTCGAGCACGACGACGTCGTAGCGGGTGACGGTAGCCTTCTCGTAGCCCGCGTCCCCGTCGTAGGCGACGTCCACCGCCATCCCCTCGCGGCGCAGCCCGCGGGCCACGGCGTCGGCCAACGCCGCTTCGTCCTCCACCACGAGCACCCGCATCAGCGCGTCTCCTCCGTCTCACGCTCGGGCAACAACGCCGCCGCCCACTCCGTGATACGCCGCGCGACGTCCTGCTCGCCGAGCCCGACCGCGGCCAGCACGTCGGATCGGCTGCCGTGGTCGAGGAACTGCTGCGGGATCGCCAGGTCGCGCAGCGGGACATCGCACTCCGCGGCCCGCAGCGCGTCGGCCAGCGCCGACCCGAACCCGCCGTGCCGCCCGCTGTCGCTGAGCGCGACGACGAGCCGGTGCTCGCGCGCCATCGACACCAGCGCCGAAGGGATCGGCAGCACCCAGCGGGGATCGACCACGGTGACCGAGACGCCCTGGTGCGCGAGCCGGTCAGCCGCCGCCACACCGAGCTGCGCGAACGCCCCCGCGCACACCAGCAGCACCGCGGGCGCGCCGCCCTCGTGAAGGACGTCCACGCCGTCGACGCGGCGCACGGCGGGCACCGACTCGATCACGGCGCCCTTCGGGTAGCGGATGGCGGTCGGCCCGTCCTCGACGGCGACGGCCTCGGCCAGCTCCTCCCGAAGGGTGGCGGCGTCACGCGGGGCGGCCACCCGGATGCCCGGGACGATGCCCAGCAGCGAGAGGTCCCACATGCCGTTGTGCGAGGGCCCGTCGTTGCCGGTGACGCCCGCCCGGTCCAGCACGAGCGTGACCCCCTGCCGGTGCAGCGCCACATCCATGAGCAGCTGGTCGAAGGCCCGGTTGAGGAACGTCGAGTACAGCGCGACCACGGGGTGCATGCCCGCGTAGGCCAGCCCGGCGGCCGCCGTCAACGCGTGCTGCTCGGCGATGCCGACGTCGAAGGTGCGCTGCGGGTACGCCTCGGAGAACGGGACGAGGCCGGTCGGGCCCAGCATCGCGGCGGTGATCGCGACGACGTCCTCGCGGGCCGCACCGATCTTCACCAGCTCCTCGGCGAACACCGCGGTCCACCCGACGCTCGGCGGTGCGGTCGGCAGGCCCGTCATCGGGTCGAACGCGGCCGGGCTGTGCATCTGCTCGGCCTCGTCGTTCTCGGCGGGCGGGTAGCCGCGACCCTTCTGCGTGACGACGTGCACGATCACCGGACCGCCGAAGCCACGGGCCCGGCGCAACGCGGACTCGACGGCGGCGACGTTGTGCCCCTCGACGGGCCCGAAGTACTTGATCCCCAGGTCGGAGAACAGCTCCTGGGGGGCAAGCGCGTCCTTGACGCCCGCCTTGAGCGCGTGCAGCGCCGCGTAGACCGCGCCGCCGACCAGCGGGGTGCGGGCCAGCGCATGCTTCCCGGCCTCCAACGCCCGCTCGTAGCCGGGCTGCAGCCGCAGCGAGGAGAGCCGCTCGGCCACGCCGCCGATCGTCGGGGAGTAGGAGCGGCCGTTGTCGTTGACGACGATGACCAGGTTGCGGTCCTTGGCCGCCGCGATGTTGTTGAGCGCCTCCCAGGCCATCCCGCCGGTGAGCGCGCCGTCGCCGATCACCGCGACGACGTGCCTGCGCCTGCCGGTGAGCGCGTAGGCCCGCGCGATGCCGTCAGCCCACGACAGCGAGGTGGACGCATGGCTGTTCTCGACGTGGTCGTGCGGGCTCTCGCTGCGGCTCGGGTAGCCGGACGGGCCGCCGGTGAGCTTGAGCCGCTCCCAGCCGTCGTGCCGACCGGTGAGCAGCTTGTGCACGTAGGCCTGGTGACCGGTGTCCCAGATCAACGTGTCGTGCGGGGAGTCGAAGACGCGGTGCAGCGCGATCGTCAGCTCGACCACGCCGAGGTTGGGTCCGAGGTGGCCGCCGGTGCGCGACACGCACGCCACCAGCTCGCCGCGGATCTCCGCGGCGAGGGCGACGAGCTGCTCGGAGCTGAGCCTGCGCAGTTCGGCGGGGCCGCGAACGGACCTCAGGACGTGCCGCACCGGTTCGCTGGATGGCTCGCTCACGCCGCCAGCTTACGGAAACGCGGGAGGCGCGATGACCCCTCGACCGGTTCGGGCCGCGCAGCTCACAGCTCGACCGACACGCCCAGCACGTCACCCGCGGCCCGCGGGGCCGGGACCTCGGCCACACCGGCGACCCGGACGAGGTTGCGCCCGGCGCGCTTGGCCGCGTACAGGCAGGCGTCGGCCGCCCTGAGGACCTGGTCGAGGTCGGCGCCGTCGGCCGGGAAACAGGCCGCGCCGACCGACGCCGTCAGCCCGCTGATCATGCCGCCGCCGCAGGCCGCGGGCACGGCGAGGCGGGCGATCTCCCGGCGCAGGCGCTCGGCCACCGCGGCCAGCTCCACCCGCCCGGCGTCCCCCGTCGGGAGCGCCTCGACGAACACGACGAACTCCTCGCCGCCGAACCGGCCGACGAGGTCGCGCGCCCGAACCCCGGCCCGCAGTGCCGTGGCCACCGCGGCCAGCACGTCGTCGCCCGCGAGGTGCCCGTGCTCGTCGTTCACCGCCTTGAAGTGGTCGAGATCGAGGATCAGCACCCCCGTGCCGGTGCCGCCGCGCCGCGCCGCCGTGACGGCCCGGGTCGCCTGCGTCTGCCACGCCGTGGCGTTGAGCAGGCCGGTCTTGGCGTCGGTGCACGCCGCCTGCTCGAGGTGGCGCACCTGGACCGCGCGGTGCAGCACCAGGATCGGCGGGAGCGCGAGCGCGACCATCCCGGGTGCGTCACCCAGCGCGACGGCGGCGAGGCCGCCCATGCAGAGCGTCGCGATCTCCAGCGCGTTGTCGTCCCAGCGGCCCATCAGCTCGCGGGCCTCGCGCGGCTCGATCCCGCCGCGGCGAGACAGCCCGATGGCCGCGGCGATCAGGACGGTGTTCACCACGACGTAGGCGAGCAGCGCGGCGACGACGCCCAGCACCCCGGCGAGATCGGCGGGCCCGGACGGCAGGCCGCCTGCCTTGTCCACCACGACGTGCGCCGCGGTGGCGGCGAGGACGACGGTCGCGGTCGTGTAGACGTGCCGGTGCAGCGGCACCTTCGACGGCCGCCACACGCGCTGCCACAGGTGGGCGTAGACGACCACCACCACGGCGGCGGCGAGCGGCGGGGGCAGCAGCAGCGCGGCCGCGAACGTCCAGACCGAGCTGAGGTCGAAGTAGGAGGTCTGCGCGACCCGTCTGCGGGTGCGCTCGATGCCGGTGGCGAGCTCGGTGTGCGCCACCGACAGCCCGGCCAGCAGCGCCGCGAGCCCGATCGCCGAGGTGGACGGCGGACCGTCGATCGTGGCGACGACGACAAGTGCTGCGGCGAGCTCCACTGCGAGCACCCACGCGATCGCGCGCGGCGGCAGATCCACGACCGGGTCCCCCCTACGACATCGGTACCGGCACTGCTCCTGGCGAGGCTAGTGACGGAGACGCGGTGTGTCAGTGGGACGGCGGTCGCACATCGGGGTGGTCATGCGCGACCGTTCGATCACCCTGCGCTACCGGTACCGCTACAGAACATGATCTGCGCCACGGCCGGGCGGCGGTGTCCCCTGGTCAGGCGTCGGGGAGCACGAGCGCCATGCGCACCTGGTTGCGTCCCGCCCGTTTCGCCGAGTAGAGGGCGGTGTCGGCGGTCCGGAGCAGGCCGCCGAGATCGGCCCGGCCACCGGGGTGCAGGGCGCCCCCGACCGAGACGCTCAGCCCGCCGATCGGCGTGCTGCCCTCCTCCGTGGCGACGTCCACCCGCAGCCGTGCCACCCGCTCGCGGATCCGGTCCGCGACCGCGGCCAGCTCGGCCTCGCTGCCGCCCTTCGGACCGGCCAGCAGGATGACGAACTCCTCCCCGCCGAAGCGGCCCACGAGGTCGCGGTCGCGGACCTCGGCCCGCAGAGCGCCTGCCACGGCCGCGAGGACCTGGTCCCCCGCCAGGTGGCCGTGCTGGTCGTTGACCGCCTTGAAGTGGTCCAGATCGAGCACGAGCACTGCGTGCGGCGATCCCTGCCGCGTCGCCCGGCGCAGCCGGTCTTCGGCGCGGGCGTTCCACGTGTGCGCGTTGAGCAGCCCCGTCTTGGCGTCCATCGAGGCCGCTTCCTTGAGCTGGCGCACCAGGACGGCCCGGTGCAGGACGAGCACCGGCGGCAGGACGAGCGCCACGAGCCACGGGTTGGTGCCGAGCGCCGTGGCGACGATCGCGCCCAGCGACAGGGTCGCGATCTCGAGGATGTTGTCGTCCGCGTCGCCCAACAGCGCCGCGAGATCCGGTCCGGTGGCGCTCTGCAGCACCGCCGCCGCAACGAGCAGGCTGTTGACCGTGGTGTAGGCGGCCATGGCGCAGACGACGGTGAGCAGCCCCCCGCCACCGATCCCGACCTCGCTGACCCGCGCGGCCGTGGAGCACGCGAGCACGACGGTCGCCGTGCTGTAGACGTGCTTGTACAGCGGAGCGCGGGCGCTCCCCGTCCGCAGCCACATGTGAGCCTGCACGCAGATCGCGACGGCGGCGGCGAGCGACAATGGGAGGCACAGCGCCCCGGCGAACGTCCACACCGAGGTGAGGCCGACGTGGGCGGGACGGGTGACCAGGAGGCGGACCCGCTCGAAGCCGACGGCCAGTTCGGTGTGCACGACGCCGAGGAGGACGAGGACGAGGGCGTCGGCGACTGCTCCGCCAGTTGGGGGATCGCCGCTCGCCCATACGAGCACCAGCACGGCCGCAGCAACGTCGACGCTGAGGACGGTGGCCTGCATGGGGCGCGGTTGCGCCCAAAACGGCCACGAAAGCACCCACCGAGAGTAATACCCACTGCAAGTCCTCCATCACTCGGTGGAGTCGCACGTACATCCGCACGTGCGAAAGTAGGTAGCTCTCCGCGTTGGGATAGCGGCGGTCTGGAGGGGGAGGGGGCGAGACGGCCATGCGGAACAAGGAGTGGAACTGACGCGTGCGCGCGGGCGGGCGGTCTCGGCGGAGCGGGGGTCAGGTGGACGGCGGCAACGGCGGCGGGTACGGGAGGAAGACCGGCTCGGCGGCCGCGGTGACCGGCCCGGGAGCCGCCCCGAGATCGGGGCCCGGACCGGGGACCGCGCCGACCCGCACGCGGTTGCGCCCCGCCCGCTTGGCGGCGTACAGGGCCGTGTCGGCCGCCTGCACCAGCGTCCGCAGGTCGCCACATCCGTCAGGACGCACGGCGGCGCCCACCGAGATGCTCAGCCCGGCGATGGTCAGCGGACCATCCGGGGTCTCGATCCCGACCGCGAGCGAAGACACCCTGCGGCGGATCCGGTCGGCCACCCGCTGGGCCGCGGCCAGGGTCTCGGCATCGGGCTGGTCGGCCCGTCCGGCCAGCAGGACCACGAACTCCTCGCCGCCGAACCGGCCGACGAGGTCGTCGTCGCGCACCTCGGCGCGCAGCGCATCGGCCACGGCGACCAGCACGACATCCCCCGCGAGGTGGCCATAGGTGTCGTTGACGTTCTTGAAGTGGTCGAGGTCGAGGACCAGCAGCGCCGCGGCGGCGGGGTGGCGCCCGCGGGGGACGACCGCGCGCTCGGCCCGCAGGTGCCAGGCGGCCGAGTTGAGCAGGCCGGTCTTGGCGTCGGTGCTCGCGACCTTCTCCAGGTGGCGGACGAGCACGGCCTGCTGCAGCACGAGCAGGGGCGGGACGGCCAGCACGACCAGCCACGGGTTCACCGCCATCGCGGCGGCGACCAATGCGCCGACGCAGAGGGTGGCGATCTCCAGCAGGTTCTCGTCGGCCGTGCCCAGCACCTCCCCCACCCCCGTGCGGGGGTCGGAGGCGGCCATCGCTCCGGCGACGAGGGCGGAGTTGACCGTGAAGAACACCAGGATCCCCGCAGCGAGGACCAGCACGCCCAGCCCGCTCGGCAGATCGGTGCGCAGCCACGCCATCACCGCTGACGCGGCCACGGTGGCCAGCACGAAGACGGCCATGGTGTACGCCTGCCGGTGCGGCGGCACCCGGCGTCCGACCGAACGCCACCACAGGTGCCCCTGCACGACGACGGCGCACAACCCGGCCCAGCCCGGCGACAGCAGCGCAGCGGCGGCGAAGAACCAGACCGACACCATGTTGACGTGCAGGTCGGACACGAGGGTCTGCCTGCGCACCCGCTCGACGCCCCGGCCCAGCTCGGTGTGCAGCAGCGCCACCACGACCAGCAGGCCCGCGGTGCGGGGCGCCGCGGCGGTGTCGAAACCGGCGGGCGGCAGCAGCAATCCGCCGACCACGAGCAGCCCGGCGCAGAACTCGACGGCCAAGAGGGCCGTGACCAGCGGGACGGGGAGGCTCCAGAGCTTCCAGCGCGGGAGCAGGGTCCGCTGCGCGTTCTGCGACATGCGTGTCCTGATCGTCGGGGGGCCGGACCAGGCTAAGCCACGATCGGGGCGCCGACGACACGATTGGGCACGGTTACCCCGTCTGCCGACCTGACACTCCGGTCATCCCAGCGCGGCTACACCGCGTGGACCAGCGCGTTCCGCTGCGCGTGGGCGTTCGCCACATCAGGCTTGGGAAGTTTCCCGAACAGCCACGGAAGGCATGGACGGCATGTCACGCTGGCTCGGCACGGGCGGCCCCGGGGGTCCGCGCCCGGGGCTGCCACCGCATCGGCACACGGTGAGAGGAGGCAGCCATGAGTGGAAAGGAATGGACGTGAGCGTCGAAGAAGATCGGGTACGCGCCGCTTAGGCGAGCGCGGCCCACGAGCGGTCGGGCGATGCCGAGGAGGCGCGCATCCCCGGTGTCCGGCACACCGGCGGCGGGCGCACCGCCCCGACAGCCGCCCGACCCTCGAGGGCTCGTTCAGTCGGGCACCTGCGCGCCGTGGCCCGCGTCGCGCAGCGCGCCCCGCAACGCGTCGCGGTGCGCGTCCTGCTCGTCCTCGTCCACGGTGGCGGCCGCGTTCGCGAAGTCGAAAGCCGCCATGTCCCACGCCGGGAACACGTGGATGTGCAGGTGCGGCACCTCGAAGCCCGCCACCAGCAGGCCGACCCGGGGCGGCTGCCACAGGGTCCGCACCGCGGCCCCGATCGCGTGCGCCACCTCGGTGAGGTGGGCCAGCAGACCGGGGTCGGCATCCACCCACTGGTCGACCTCGGCGCGCGGCACCACGAGGGTGTGCCCCGGCCCGAGCGGGTTGATGGTGAGGAAGCCGACGGCGACGTCGTCCGACCAGACGAACCGGCCCGGCAGCGTCCCGTCGATGATCTTCGTGAACACGGTGCTCATCGAGCGCGCACACTAGTCTTCCGATCATGGCGCGCACCATCGCATCGAACACAGCCGTCGACCGGGATGAGCTCCTCGCGTTCCTCCGGGACCGACACCACATGATCCTGCTGACCTGGCGGCGCGACGGCGGCGTGCAGGGCTCCCCCGTCACCGCGGGGGTCGACGGGGAGGGGCGCATCGTGGTGGCGACCTACCCGGAGCGGGCGAAGTCCACCAACGTCGCGCGGCAGGGCAAGGCCTCGGTCATCGTGCTCTCGGAGGAGTTCAACGGCGCCTGGGTGCAGGTCGACGGGGACGCCGAGCTGATCACGCTGCCGGACGCGCTGGAGCCGCTCGTCGACTACTTCCGCTCGATCTCGGGCGAACACCCGGACTGGGCGGAGTACCGCAGCGCCATGACCGAGCAGGGCAAGGCGCTGATCCGGATCACCCCCACCCGGTGGGGACCGATCGCGACCGGCGGCTTCCCGGCCCGCCTGGGCTGAGGGGCCGGGCGCTCCGGCGCCACAGGTAGCCTCATCGCGCGGGTGGGAGACGGCCCGCTCCGTGAATGTCGAGCGCTGCGCGCGCCAGAAACGAGGATCTGCCATGCGGCCGTGGCCGGGCCACGCCTACCCGTTGGGTGCCACCTACGACGGTGCGGGCACCAACTTCGCGCTCTTCTCCGAGGTCGCGGACCGGGTCGAGCTGTGCCTGTTCTCCAGCCGCGGCAAGGAGACCAGGGTCACGCTCACCGAGGTCGACGGGTTCGTCCACCACGGCTACCTGCCCAACGTCGAGCCCGGCCAGCGCTACGGCTTCCGGGTGTACGGCCCCGACGACGCCACCCGCGGGCAGCGGTGCAACCCGGCCAAGCTCCTCGTCGACCCCTACACCAAGGCCCTCGACGGGCCTGTCACCTGGGACGAGGCGGTCTTCGGCTACCAGTTCGGCGACCCCGACGAGCGCAACGCGGCCGATTCCGCGAAGTTCGTCCCGAAGTCGGTGGTGGTCAACCCGTTCTTCGACTGGGGCACCGACCGCTCACCGCGCATCCCGTACCACGAGACCGTGATCTACGAGGCGCACGTCCGCGGCCTCACCATCAGCCACCCCGAGATCCCCCAGGCGCTGCGCGGCACCTACGCGGGCCTGGCGCACCCGGTGATGATCGACCACCTACGCGCGCTCGGCATCACCGCCGTCGAGCTCATGCCGGTGCACGAGTACCTCAACGACCACCACCTGCAGCAGAAGGGCCTCTCCAACTACTGGGGCTACAACACCATCGCCTACTTGGCCCCGCACCACGCCTACGCGCGCGCAGGAACGGCCGGGCAACCAGGTGCAGGAGTTCAAGGCGATGGTCCGCGACCTGCACAACGCGGGCATCGAGGTGATCCTCGACGTGGTCTACAACCACACCGCCGAGGGCAACCACATGGGCCCGACGCTGTCCATGCGCGGCATCGACAACGCCGCCTACTACCGCCTCGTCGAGAACGACGAGCGGTACTACATGGACTACACGGGCACCGGCAACTCGCTCAACGTCCGCAACCCGCACACGCTGCAGCTGATCATGGACTCGCTGCGCTACTGGGTCACGGAGATGCACGTCGACGGGTTCCGGTTCGACCTCGCCTCCACGCTGGCGCGCGAGTTCTACGACGTGGACCGCCTGTCGGTGTTCTTCGACCTCGTCCAGCAGGACCCGGTGATCAGCCAGGTCAAGCTCATCGCCGAGCCGTGGGACGTCGGGCCCGGCGGCTACCAGGTCGGCAACTTCCCGCCCCTGTGGAGCGAGTGGAACGGCAAGTACCGCGACACCGTGCGCGACTTCTGGCGCGGCGAGCCCGGCACCCTCGGCGAGTTCGCCTCGCGCATCGCGGGCAGCTCCGACCTCTACCAGAACGACGGCCGCCGCCCCTACGCCTCGATCAACTTCGTCACCGCCCACGACGGCTTCACGCTGCACGACCTCGTCAGCTACAACGACAAGCACAACGAGGCCAACGGCGAGGACGGCAACGACGGCGAGAGCCACAACCGGTCGTGGAACTGCGGGGTCGAAGGCCCCACCGACGACCCGGCCGTGCTCGCGCTGCGCGACCGCCAGCAGCGCAACTTCATCACCACCCTGATGCTCTCCCAGGGTGTGCCGATGCTCCTGCACGGCGACGAGATGGGCCGCACCCAGAACGGCAACAACAACGTCTACTGCCAGGACAACCCCACCGCGTGGGTGGACTGGTCGCTGCTCACCGAGAACACCGGGCTGGTCGGGTTCACCGCCGGGGTCATCGCGCTGCGCCACGGGCACCCCGTGTTCCGCCGCCGCCGCTTCTTCGCGGGCCGCCCGATCGCCCGGCCGCGGCGCACGGACGCGCAGAACCGCTGGTCGGGCCTGCCGGACATCGCGTGGTTCCAGCCCTCGGGCGAGGAGATGACCGAGCAGGACTGGGACTCGGGCTTCGGCAAGTGCGTGGTCGCGTTCCTGAACGGACAGGGCATCAGCGAGGTCGACCCGCGTGGCGACCGCGTCACCGACGACTCGTTCCTGCTCTGCTACAACGCCCACTACGAGGACATCGAGGTCACGCTGCCCGGCGAGGAGTACGGCTCGCGCTGGGGCATCGTCGTCGACACGGCGGCGGGCGAGGTGATCACGCTGTCGAACGCCCCGGGCATCGTGGCCGCCGACCCCCCGGTGGCCAAGGGCGGCGCCGTGCACCTCGTGCCCGCCCGCGCGATGCTGGTGCTGCAGCGACTTGACGGTGCGTAGCCGGTAACGCGCTGCGTAGTCTGTCCGAGTTAACACACATGACATAAACCGGTCACCCCGCGGAGTCGTCCGACGCCGCGTCGCTTCTCTGCATCCGCTGACCGGCTTCGTCGCCCCTCCTCTCCCGTGTGGGCGGCCAACGGCTCTTCTCCAGGAGCGCCGGACCTCAGCGGTCCTCCCCCAGCGCGGCTCAGCGCCGCTGCCACCACGGGCCGTTCCCCGGGCCCGTCACGCCCCCGCCTGGCGGCAGGCCTCGCACGCCACGGGCGGCAGTTTCGCCTGCGCGTCTCCGGTCTGGTCGACGCGCGGGCGGCGAGGAGACCCGCCATGCGCCACCGCCTTCTCGACCCCGAACCACAGTCCGCGGTCCCGGGTGCCCGTCAAGCGCTCGACCTCGGCCTGGAGTCACCGACCCGGCCGGTCCCCTCGCTCGCCCTCGACTCGGCGACCCGGCCGTTCCCCGCTCGCCGCGTGGTCGAGGAGACGGCACGGATCCTGGCGGTCTTCCCGGAGAACGCGGCCACGATGCAGCTGCCGGTGGTCGGCAAGTGGCCCGCAGCCCCCGACTGCGAGGCCGTGACGACCCGGCTGCCGGCGATCGACGCCACGACCCGGCTGCCGACGGTCGGAGCGGCCGAGGCGGCGACGTCGCGCCTCCCCGAGGTCGCCCTCACCGAGGGCCTGCCGACGATCGCCCTACCCGCGCTCGTCCGGTCCGCCCCGACCGACCTCGCCGTCTTCCGCACCCCCGAGCCGCACGTGCAGCGGACCCTGCTCGACGTCGTCGAGTCGACCGCTCTGCTCCACCCGGGAGCGCCCGCCCTCGACGCGGGAACACCCCTCACCTACCGCGAGATGCTGGCCAGGGTCGAGAGGGTGGCGGGCATGCTGCAGGCCTGCGGCGTGCGCACGGGCGATCGGGTCGGCGTGCGCATGTCGTCCGGGACGGCGGACCTCTACCTGGGGATCCTCGGCGTGCTCGCCGCAGGCGCGGCCTACGTGCCGGTGGACGCCGACGACCCCGAGGAGCGGGCGGCGACGATCTGGGAGGAGGCCGACGTCTGCGGGGTGCTCACGGACGGCATGCGGTTCCTCGCGCGTCGCGGAGCGGCCTCCGGCACGGTGCGCCGACCGACGCCCACGGACGACGCCTGGATCATCTTCACGTCGGGCTCGACGGGCAAGCCCAAGGGCGTGGCCATCAGCCACGCGGCGGCCGCGGCCTTCGTCGACGCCGAGGCCGACCTGTTCCTGCAGAACGCGCCGATCGGCCCCGGCGACCGGGTGCTGGCATGCCTGTCGGTCGCCTTCGACGCGTCGTGCGAGGAGATGTGGCTCGCCTGGCGGTACGGCGCGTGCCTGGTGCCCGCCCCCCGGTCGCTGGTGAAGGCGGGCGCCGAGCTGGGCCGGTGGTTGGTCGAGCGGGAGGTCACCGTGGTCTCGACCGTCCCGACGCTCGCGGCACTGTGGCCGCCGGAGGCGCTTTCACGGGTGCGGCTGCTCATCTTCGGGGGCGAGGCGTGCCCGCCGGAGCTCGTGGAGCGGCTCGCGGCGCCCGGGCGCGAGGTGTGGAACACCTACGGGCCCACCGAGGCGACCGTCGTCGCGTGCGGGGCGCCGCTGGTGCCGGGCGAGCCGGTCCGCATCGGCCTGCCGCTGCGCGGGTGGCAGCTGGCCGTCCTGGACGCGGCGGGCAACCCGGTCGGCCGCGGCGGGACCGGCGAGCTCGTGATCGCGGGCGCGGGCCTGGGCCGCTACCTCGACCGCGACAAGGACGCCGAGAAGTACCGGGCGGTGCCCGCGCTGGGCTGGCCCCGCGCCTACCGCACCGGCGACCTCGTCAGCTCCGACGGTGCGGGCCTGCTGTTCGTCGGCCGGGCCGACGACCAGGTCAAGCTCGGCGGGCGGCGCATCGAGCTGGGCGAGATCGACACCGCGCTGCTCGCGCTGCCCGGTGTCACGGCCGCCGCGGCCGCCGTCAAGAAGACGAAGGCGGGCGGGGAGATCCTGGTCGGCTACCTCGCGGTCGAAGGCGCGGTCCCGGACCTCGCCGCCGCCCGCGCCACGCTGGCGCAGCGGCTGCCCGCCGCACTGGTGCCGGTGCTGGCGGTCGTGGACCTGATCCCGACCCGGACCTCCGGCAAGGTCGACCGGAAGGCGCTCCCCTGGCCGCCACCCGGCCAGGACGACACCGAGGGTACGGGCGGCGGAAACGCCACCCTCCTCGCCGGGACCACCGGCTGGCTGGCGCGCGCGTGGCACGACCTGCTGGGGGTGCCCGTCGAGCACGACTCCGACTTCTTCGCCCTCGGCGGCACCAGCCTCGCCACCGCGACGCTCGTCTCGCGGCTGCGCGAGCGCTACCCCACGGTCGCGGTCGCCGACGTCTACCAGCGACCGACCCTGCGCGCGCTCGCCGCCCACCTCGACGCCTCGACCCCGGTCGACCCGGCGGGCATCGAGCCGCTGACGGTCCCGAAGACGAAGCTGCGCACGACCCTGATCCAGTTCGTGACGCTCACGCTCGCGCAGACGCTCGGCGCCCTGCGCTGGGTCCTCGGCCTGGCGATCCTGCACAACCTCGTCAACCTGCTCTTCCAGTACCCGCTGGCCACGCCCGTGCCCTGGTGGACGATCATCCTCGGCTACGTGCTGCTGGCGAGCTCCCCCGGCCGCGTGCTGGTCATGGCGGTCGGCATCCGGATCCTGCGGATCGGCATCACCCCCGGCCGCCATCCGCGGGGCGGTCGCGTCCACTTGCAGCTCTCGGCGTGCGAGCGCCTCGCGGGCGCCTTCGGGATCCGCTCGCTGAGCGGCACGCGGTGGGCCGCGCGCTACGCCCGCGCGATCGGCTGCCGCGTAGGACGCCACGTCGACCTGCGCACCACGGTCCCCGTCACCGGCTGGGCCACGCTCGGCGACGACTGCGCCATCGAGCCCGGCGCCGACCTCGCGGGCCACTGGATCGACGGCGGCGTCCTGCACGTCGGACCGATCCACATCGGGGAACGCGCCCGCATCGGCGGCCGCAGCACCCTCCTGCCCGGCACGCACGTCGGCGACGACGCGGTGGTCGAGCCGGGCACCTGCGTCGACGGGCGCATCCCGGCGGGCGAGGTCTGGGCGGGCTCGCCCGCCGAGTGCGTCGGCATCGCCGACGACTCCTGGCCCGCGCCGGTCGACCGCCGCTCCTGGTGGTGGGGGTTCGTCTACACCGTCTCGCTGTTCGCCTTCAGCGGTGTCCCGCTCCTCGCGGCGGTCCCCGGACTCGTCCTCCTGGGGTACGTCGTCCGCAACGACACGACCCTGGACGGGCTCGCCTGGCACATCCTGGCCATCGCCCCGCTCGGCACGCTGGTGTCGATCCTGACCTACACCACGCTGCTCGCCCTCACGATCCGGCTGCTCTCGTGCGCGATCACGCCGGGCTTCCACAAGGTCGACAGCCTCGCCGGGTGGAGCGCCTGGCTGGTCGAGACGTTCACCGACGGCGCCCGCAGCGTGCTCTTCCCGTTCTACGCGGGCCTCATCACCCCGTTCTGGCTGCGCCGCCTCGGCGCCACGATCGGCAAGCGGGTCGAGGCGTCCACTGTCACCGGAATCCCCAAGCTCATGACCGCCGCCGACGGCAGCTTCCTCGCCGACGACACCCAGCTCGCCCCTTACGAGCTGGGCGGCGGCTGGATGCGGCTCGGGAAGGCGTCGGTCGGCGAGCGGTCGTTCGTCGGGAACTCGGGCATCGTCAGCCCCGGCCGCACGGTTCCCGACCACTCGCTGATCGCGGTGCTCGCCAACGCTCCCGCGCACGCCGAGCCGCACTCCTCGTGGATGGGACGGCCCGCGATGCAGCTCCCGCGGGTCGCCGAGGCCGTCGACGCGGCGCGCACGTTCGACCCGCCCCGCCGCCTCGTCCTCGCCCGCGCGGTGATCGAGGTGCTGCGGGTGATCCCTTGGCTGGTCACCGCCACCATCGGGCTCGGGGTCTTCTACGCCATCGAGCTGGTCCGCAGCACCTGGGGCTGGGGCATCGCCATCGCTGCCTGCGGCGTCATCATGCTCGCGGCGGGCCTCGTCGCCGCGCTGGTCACGACCCTGGCCAAGTGGGTGCTCGTCGGACGCTTCAAGGAGAGCAGGCATCCCCTCTGGAGCTCGTTCGTCTGGCGCAACGAGCTGTTCGACGTCTTCTACGAGGTGGTGGGCGTCCCGCTCTTCGCGGGGGCCTTCCTCGGGACCCCCGTCTTCAACGTCTGGGCCCGAAGCCTCGGCGTCAAGATCGGCAAGTGGGTCTGGCTGGAGTCGCACTGGCTCCCCGAGACCGACCTGATCCGCCTCGGCGACGGCGTCACCATCAACCGCGGCTGCGTCCTGCAGACGCACCTGTTCCACGACCGGCTCATGCGGATCAGCCCGGTCCACATGGGCGCCGGGTCGTCGCTCGGTCCGAAGAGCATCGCCCTGCCGGGCACGTCGATCGGGGCGGGCGCCCGGATCGGCGCCGGATCGCTCGTCATGCGCGGCGAGCACGTGCCCGCGGGCACCCGGTGGACGGGGAACCCGATCGTCGCCGTCGAGCGCCGCGCGCGCTCCGCGGAGCACGCCGGTGGCGACCGGCAGGGCCGCGCGCCTGAGGCCCGCGCGACCGCTGACGGTGGCGCGCCGGGCACTCTGACCCCCACCCGGCCGCAGCCGGGCGGCGGGTCGGGCGACCGGCTAGCGTTGCCCCCGACCGACTGCACCCGATCGCCGAGGAGGCCGCGTGCCCGCGGACCGGCAACGCTCCCCCCTCCCGCCCTCGACCTACCGCATCCAGTTCTCGAAGGACCAGACCTTCGCCCAGGTCCAGGACCTGCTGCCCTACCTCGACGCGTGCGGGGTCGGCGCGGTCTACGCCTCGCCGCTGCTGGAGTCGGGGGCGGGCTCGAACCACGGCTACGACGTGGTCGACCCCACCCGGATCTCGGCCGAGCGGGGCGGGCCCGACGGGCTGCGCGCGCTGGTCGCAGGCGTCCGCGAGCACGGGATGGGCTTCGTGCTCGACATCGTGCCCAACCACCTCGGCGTCGCGGTGCCGAAGGAGAACCCCTGGTGGTGGGACGTGCTGCGGCTGGGCCGGGAGTCGGCCTACGCGACGTACTTCGACATCGCGTGGGACGCGGGCCCGATCCTGTTGCCGGTGCTGGACGCGGACGAGGAGAAGGCCCTCTCCGAGCTGGCGCTCTCCGACGACGGCACCGAGCTGCGCTACTACGAGCACGCCGCGCCCGTCGCGCCGGGCACGGAGGGCGGCACGGCGCTCGAGGTGCACGAGCGGCAGGCCTACCGGTTCTGCTCGTGGAAGCGCGGCGCGGCCGAGCTGACCTACCGGCGCTTCTTCGACGTCTCCACGCTCGCCGCGGTGCGGGTCGAGGACCCGGCCGTGTTCGAGGCCACCCACGCCGAGATCCTGCGGTGGGTGGCCGAGGGGGCGGTCGACGGCATCCGCGTCGACCACCCCGACGGCCTCTCCGACCCCGGCGGCTACGCCCGCGCCCTCCGCGCGGCGATCGGGCCGGAGCGCTGGCTGGTGGTGGAGAAGATCCTCGGCCTCGGTGAGGCGCTGCCCGCCTCGTGGCCGGTCGACGGCACGTCGGGCTACGAGGCGCTGCGCGAGATCCAAGGCGTGTTCGTCGACCCCGACGGCGCGGGGCTGCTCACGCAGTTCGCCGCCGAGCACACCGG
Source organism: uncultured Actinomycetota bacterium (assembly GCA_963799945.1). Taxonomy (GTDB): domain Bacteria; phylum Actinomycetota; class Actinomycetes; order Mycobacteriales; family Pseudonocardiaceae; genus Pseudonocardia. The sequence continues at coordinate 224,687 of CAWCZG010000008.1, read as the reverse complement.
CGTGCGTGAGTCGCTGCACGCCGCCGAGCACGCCGCCCGCCGGGAGATCGCGGACACGATCCTCGCGGCCGAGGTGCGCCGCATCGCCGCCCTCGTCCCTGGCAGGCAGCGGCCGAGACCGGGCGGGCCCGCGACGCCGTCGCCGAACTGCTGTGCGGGTTCCCCGTCTACCGGTCGTACCTGCCCGAGGGTCAGGAGGCGCTGGACACCGCGGTGTCGGTCGCGCACACCCACCGGCCCGACCTGGCCGACGTGCTCGACGCGATCCGTTCCGCGATGATCGCCGACCCCTGCGGCGAGCTCGCCACCCGGGTCCAGCAGACCTCCGGCATGGTGATGGCCAAGGGCGTGGAGGACACCACCTTCTACCGGTGGAACCGGTTCGTCGCGCTCAACGAGGTCGGCGGGGCGCCCGACCGGTTCGGCGTCTCCCCCGCTGAGTTCCACGCCGAGCTGGCGGGCCGGGAGGCCTCCCGGCCCACCACGATGACCACGCTGTCCACCCACGACACCAAGCGCTCGGAGGACGTCCGCGCCCGGCTCGCCGTGCTGGCCGAGATGCCCGGCGAGTGGGCCGCGTGCGTGCGCCGCTGGTCGGCGCGCCACCCGCTGCCCGACCGCTCGCTCGAGCTGCTGGCCTGGCAGAACCTGATCGGCGCGTGGCCGATCCCCGTCGACCGCATGGCGGGCTACCTCGGCAAGGCGTCGAAGGAGGCCAAGCTCGTCACCAGCCACGTCGAGCCGGTGGCCGCGGTGGACGAGGCCGTGGCCGCGTGGCCCGCCGCGGTGCTCGCCGACGCGGAGCTGGTGGCCGAGATCGAGGAGCTGGTCGCCGGGATCAGCGGACCCGGCTGGTCGAACTCGCTGGGCCAGAAGGTGCTCCAGCTGGCGGGTCCGGGCGTGCCCGACGTCTACCAGGGCACCGAGCTCTTCGAGTACTCGCTGGTCGACCCGGACAACCGCAGACCGATCGACTGGGCGGCCCGACGCGCGCTGCTCGCCCGGCTCGACGAAGGCTGGCTGCCCGACGTCGACGCCGAGGGGGCGGCCAAGCTACTGGTCACGGTCAGCGCGCTGCGCCTGCGCCGGTTCCGCCCCGAGGTGTTCGCGGGCTACCGGCCGCTCATCGCGGACGGGCAGGCCGCCGGGCACGTCGTGGCGTTCCAGCGCTCGTCCGCGCTCGTCGCCGTCGCCACCCGGCTGCCGGTCGGCCTGACCCGGCGGGGCGGCTGGGGCGACACGGTGCTGGCCCTGCCCGACGGCGCCGCCGACTGGCACGACGTCGTCACCGACACCCCGGTGGTCGGCGCGGCCCCGCGGCTGGACGCGCTCCTGGCCCGCTACCCGGTGGCGTTGCTCGTACGGCCGTCCTAGCCACACCGTCCTAGTCACACCGTCCTAGTCACATTCAGGGGGCGTCGGCTGGGCGGACCGCGGCCCGGCCGGGCAGGATCGGTCCGTGGCTGACTTCGCGGTGTGGGCACCGCAGCGGGATCGCGTCCGCGTCCATGTCGAGGGCGTGACGCACACGATGGTGCGTGACGGCGCGGGCTGGTGGCGGACGGACGTCGACGCGGCGCCGGGCAGCCACTACGCCTACCTGCTCGACGACGACGCGACGCCGCTGCCCGACCCGCGCTCCCGCCGCCAGCCCGACGGGGTGCACGGGTCCTCGGAGCTGTACGACCAGGAGGCCTTCTTCTGGACCGACCGCTCCTGGACCGGGCAGCAGATGGCGGGCAGCGTGCTCTACGAGCTGCACATCGGCACGTTCACCGACGCGGGCACCTTCGACGCCGCCATCACGCGCCTCGACCACGTGGCCGAGCTGGGCGTCGACCTCGTCGAGGTGCTCCCGCTCAACGCCGTCGACGGCCCGCGCAACTGGGGCTACGACGGGGTGGGCTGGTACGCGGTCACCGAGAACTACGGCGGCCCGGACGCGTTCAAGCGGTTCGTCGACGCCTGCCACGCGCGGGGCCTCGGCGTGGTGCTCGACGTCGTCTACAACCACCTCGGCCCCTCGGGCGCCTACCTCGACCGCTTCGGCCCCTACTTCGCCGGGCAGCACGATCTGGGGCCCCACGCTCAACCTCGACGGCGCGTGGTCGGAGCCCGTGCGCCGCTACGTCATCGACAACGCGCTGATGTGGCTGCGCGACTTCCACGTCGACGGCCTGCGCCTGGACGCCGTGCACGCGCTGCGCGACACCCGCGCCACGCACGTGCTGGAGCAGATGGCCGTCGAGGTGGAGGCGCTGTCGGCGCACCTGGGCAGGCCGCTCTCGCTCATCGCGGAGTCCGACCTCAACGACGCCAAGCTGATCACGGCGCGGGAGGGCGGCGGGTACGGGCTCACCGGCCAGTGGTGCGACGACGTCCACCACAGCCTGCACTCGACCCTCACCGGCGAGGGGCAGGGCTACTACGCCGATTTCGCCACCGCCGACCTCACCGGCCTCGGACACGTGCTGACCAGAGCGTTCCTGCACGAGGGCACGTGGTCGAGCTTCCGGCAGCGCAACCACGGCGCGCCCGTCGACACCCGCAGGGTGCCGGGCCACCGGTTCGTCGTCTACCTGCAGAACCACGACCAGATCGGCAACCGCGCCGCGGGCGACCGGCTGACCCAGACGTTGTCCCCCGGGCTGCTCGCCACGGGCGCGGCGCTGGTCTTCACCTCGGCGTTCACCCCGATGCTGTTCATGGGCGAGGAGTGGGGCGCGCGCACCCCGTGGCAGTTCTTCTCCTACTTCCCCGACCCGGAGCTGCGCGAGGCGGTGCGGACGGGCCGCACGGCGGAGTTCGCCGAGCACGGCTGGGACGCCGAGACCGTGGTGCCCGACCCGAACGCCGAATCGACGTTCCTCGAGTCCAAGCTCGACTGGTCGGAGCCCACGGTGGAGCCGCACGCCACGCTGCTGCGCGTGCACCGGGAGCTGATTGCGCTGCGCAAGGCGTGGCCTGAGCTGTCGGACCCGTGGCTGGACGAGGTGGAGGTCGAGATCGACGAGGCGGCGCGCACCGTCGTCGTGCACCGCGGTCGGCTCCGGGTGGTCTGCAACCTCTCCGGTCAGGCCGCCGTGGTGCCGGTCGGCCCGATCACCCGCATCCTGCTCGCCTCGGAGCCGGTGGAAGGCGCCGAACGCGAGCTGAAGCTCCCGCCGGAGTCGTTCGCGATCCTCCAGACAACCTGAACGGGCTCAGCTCAGCAGGCCGAGGGCCTTCACCGCTTCGCGCTCTTCCTGCAGCTCGGTGACGCTGGCGTCGATCCGCGAGCGGGAGAAGTCGTCGATCTCCAGGCCGGTGACGACCTTCCAGACGCCGTTCTCCGACGTCACGGGGAAGCTGGAGATGACGCCCTCGGCGACGCCGTAGGAGCCGTCCGACGGGATGGCGGCGGAGGTCCAGTCGCCGTCGGCCGTGCCGTTGACCCAGTCGAAGACGTGGTCGATGGCCGCGTTGGCCGCCGAAGCCGCCGACGAGGCGCCGCGCACGTCGATGATCTCCGCGCCGCGCTTGGCGACCCGCGGGATGAACTCGTCGCGCAGCCAGGCGTCGTCCACCTGCTCAGCGGCGATCTTGCCGCCGACCTCGGCGTGGTAGAGGTCGGGGTACTGGGTGGCGGAGTGGTTGCCCCAGATCGTCATGCGCTTGACGTCGGTGAGCGGCACGTCGAGCTTGGCCGCGAGCTGCGCGACGGCCCGGTTGTGGTCCAGCCGCGTCATGGCGGTGAAGCGCTCGGCGGGCACGTCCGGAGCGGCGGCCTGCGCGATCAAAGCGTTGGTGTTGGCCGGGTTGCCGACGACGAGCACGCGGATGTCGTCAGCGGCGCCCGCGTTGATCGCCCGGCCCTGCGGGGCGAAGATGCCGCCGTTGGCCTCGAGGAGGTCGCCGCGCTCCATGCCCTTCGTGCGGGGGCGCGCCCCGACCAGCAGCGCGACGTTGGTGCCGTCGAAGGCCTTCGTGGCGTCGTCGGTGATGTCGACGCCACTGAGCATCGGGAACGCGCAGTCCTGCAGCTCCAGCGCGACCCCTTCAGCGGCCCGGACGGCCTGGGGTACCTCGAGGAGGCGGAGCCGGACGGGGGTGTCCTGGCCCAGCAGCTGCCCGGAGGCGATGCGGAAGAGCAGGGCGTAGCCGATCTGGCCTGCCGCTCCTGTGACGGTGACGGTGACGGGTGCGCTCGACGCTGCAGACACGTCCGGGAGGCTAGTCCCCGGTACCGGATGGCGCCGCGACGGGCGCCACACGCGTGGGCGGCGCCACACTTCCCGCCGTGAGCGCGTCAGGCGGGACGACGCTCTTCGCACCCCGCAGGTCGACCTCGCACCCCGCCGGCGCCGTGCTCAGTCCACCTCCGGGGTGCGCAGTTGCCTGTGAGACCTCCACCGGGCCCGGTCAGGCGCGGCGGCGCGAGGTGATCACTCCGGTGTCGAAGCCTGCGAGGTGCAGACCGCCGTGGAAACGGGCGTGCTCGACCTTCAGGCACCGGTCCATCACCACCTGGATCCCGGCGGCCTCCGCCCGGCGGGCGACGTCCTCGTCGAACAGGCCGAACTGGAACCAGAGGGTGTGCGGCATCGACGGCAGGGCGAGCACGTCCTCCAGGACCGAGGGCAGGTCCTCGCGGCGCCGGAACACGTCGACGAGATCGGGGACGGCGGGCAGGTCGGCGAGCGTCGGGTACACCGGCCGCCCGAGGATCTCCGTGGCGTTCGGGTTCACGAACCACACCTCGTACGCGCTGCTGGAGAGCAGGTAGGTGGCGACGAAGTTGCTCGCCCGCGCCGGGTTCGGCGAGGCGCCGACCATCGCGACTGTGCGGGTCGCGCGCAGGATCCGCTGCCGCTCCCCCGCATCCGGGTTCGACCAGCCCATCAGGTCTCCTTCGCGGCCGCGGCCAGTGCCTGGTCGAGGTCCCAGAGGATGTCCTCGACGTCCTCCAGTCCAACGGAGATGCGCACCAGATCTTCCGGGACCCCCGCGTCCTGCAGCTGGGCGGGCGTGAGCTGGCGGTGGGTGGTCGACCCGGGGTGCAGCACGAGCGTGCGGGCGTCGCCGATGTTGGCGAGGTGGCTGCACAGCTGCACGGACTCGATGAACCGCTCCCCCGCGGCCCGGCCGCCCGCCACGCCGAACGCGAACACCGCGCCCGGGCCGAGCGGCAGGTACCGCCGCGCGCGGGCGTGGTCGGGGTGGTCGGGCAGGCCTGCCCACCGCACGTAGGAGACGCGGGGGTCGGCGTTCAGCCACTCCGCGACCGCGCGGGCGTTCGCGACGTGCGCCTCCATCCGTTGCGGCAGCGTCTCGACGCCCTGGAGCAGCAGGAACGCGCTGTGGGCCGAGAGCGTGGCCCCGATGTCGCGCAGCTGCTCGGCGCGCAGCTTGGTGAGGAAGCCGTACTCCTGGAAGTTGCCCCACCAGGACAGCCCGCCGTAGGACGCGACGGGCTCGGTCATGGACGGGAACCGCCCGTTGCCCCAGTCGAACCGCCCGGACTCGACGACGACGCCGCCCAGCGTGCTGCCGTGGCCGCCGAGGAACTTCGTGGCCGAGTGGATGACGATGTCGGCGCCGTGCTCGATCGGGCGGCACAGGTAGGGGGTGGCCATCGTGGCGTCGACCACCAGCGGGATCCCGGCGCCCCGGCAGACCTCGGCGAGCCCGGCCAGGTCGGCGACCGCGCCCGACGGGTTGGCGATCACCTCGGTGAACACGAGCTTGGTCGACGGGGTGATCGCGGCGGCGACGTCGGCGGCCTCCCGGCCGGGCACGAAGGTGGTGTCCACCCCGAAGCGCCGCAGCGTGACGTCGAGCTGGGTGATCGTGCCGCCGTAGAGGCCCGCCGTCGCGACGATGTTGTCACCCGCACCCGCCAGACAGGCGAAGGTGAGGAACTCCGCGGCCTGGCCGCTGCTCGTCGCCACCGCCCCGAGCCCGCCCTCCAGGCTCGCGATCCGCTCCTCCAGCACCGCCACGGTCGGGTTGGCGATGCGGCTGTAGATCAACCCGTACTTCTGCAGCGCGAACAGGCTCGCGGCGTCGGTGGTGTTCTCGAAGACGAAGCTCGTGGACTGGTAGATCGGCGTGGCCCTGGCGCCGGTTGCCGGGTCCGGAACGGCACCGGCGTGCACCGCGCGCGTCCGGAACCCCCAGCTGCGCTCAGTCATGTCCCGATTCTGCCCGGTCAGGCGTCCAGATGGATCCGGAAAAAGGCGATGATGCGCCGGTGGGCGTCCTGCGCGCTCGCTTCGTGGTACTCGCCGTGGATCGGCGAGTGGGCGACGGCCTTGCCGAGCAGCCCCGGGGTCCGGCTGAAGAAGGAGTGGCCCGCCTCGGGGTAGACCTTCACGTCGTGCGGCACGCCCAGCGCCTCGAGGTCGGCGGTGAGCTTCTCCGGCACGCCCCGCATCGAGGCGTCGCGGCCGCCGAAGCTCGCCACCACCGGGCAGGCCTTCGGCAGATCGACGCCCTGGCCGCCGTAGAAGGGCGCGCTGACCTTGTAGAGGCCGGTGCGCGCCAGCAGCAGCGCGAAGCTGCCGCCCATGCAGAAGCCGATCGTGCCGATGCGCGTGCCGTCCACCTCGGGCCGGTCGACGAGCCAGCGGCGCGCCGCCTCCAGGTCGTCCAGGGCAGCACCGGCGCCGCGCGTCATCGCCCGCATCGTCGACGCCACGCAGAGCGGCTTCACCGGTCCGCGCGCGAACAGGTCGGGGATGAGCACGACGTAGCCCTCGGCGGCGAGGTCGCGGGCGACCCGGCGCATCTCCTCGCTCATCCCGAAGACCTCGTAGATCATCAGGAGGGCGGGGAGCGGCCCCTCGGCGCCGTCGGGCACGGTGAGCACGCCGGGCAGCGGCCTGCCGTCCGAGGACGGGAAGACGATCTCCACCTGCATCCGGGCAGCCTAGCCGGGCAGGCGCACCAGCCCCTCCTGAACGGTGGTGGCCACGAGCGTGCCGTCGAGCTTGGTGAACCGGCCCGTCGCCAGGCCGCGCGAGCCGCCCGCCGTCGGCGAGTAGCAGGTGTAGAGCAGCCACTCGTCGGCCCGGAACGGGCGGTGGAACCACATCGCGTGGTCGAGGCTCGCCATCTGCACCGGCCGCGACGACTTGTCGTGGCGCGTCAACACCGAGCCCAAGAGCGTGATGTCACTGGCGTAGGTGAGCAGGCAGACGTGCAGCAGGCGGTCGTCGGGCAGGGTGCCGTCGGCGCGCATCCACACCTGGTTCGGGGCGTCGGACGCCGTGGTCCGGTCGGCCGACCAGGCGGGCTCGGTGACGAACCGCATGTCCAGCGGGCGGGGGCCGTTGCCGAGCCAGCCGATGTCACCGGTCGCCATGCGGGAGGCGAGGTCGGGCAAGGTCTCCGGCGCCGGGACGTCCAGCGGGCCGGGATCGCTGTGCTCCAGGCCCGCCTGCTGGAGCTGGAACGACGCGGACAACGCGAAGATCGGCTCGCCGCGCTGGATCGCGAGCACCCGCCGGGTGGTGAACGACCGCCCGTCCCGGACCCGTTCGGTCTCGTAGACGATCGGGATGCTCGGGTCACCGGGGCGGATGAAGTAGGCGTGCAGCGAGTGGACCTCGCGGTCGTCGGGCACCGTCCGGCCCGCGGCGACCAGCGCCTGGCCCGCCACCTGGCCACCGAACACCCGCGGCGCGCTGTGCGGCGGGCTGATCCCCCGGAAGAGGTTCACCTCGAGCTGTTCGAGGTCGAGCAGCCGCACGAGCCCGTCGAGCGCGTACTGCCCGCTCACTTGCTCGGAGGGGGCGCCGGGCTCGGTCGAGGTCGTCACGCCGGCATCCTCTCAGGTTGCCGGCGTTCCGCCGTGTGACGTCAGCCCAGGTCGTCTTCGCCCAGGCGGTGCACCCGGACGAGGTTGGTCGAACCCGCGGTGCCGGGAGGGGCCCCCGCGACGATCACCACGAGGTCTCCGCGCTCGAACCGGTCGATGGACAGCATGGCCTGGTCGACCTGCCGGAACATCGCGTCGGTCGAGGTGACGGAATCGACGAGGAACGTCTCGACGCCCCACGACATCGCGAGCTGGCTGCGCACCTCGGGCGTCGGCGTGAACGCCAGCAGCGGCAGGCGCGTGTGCAGCCGGGCGAGGCGGCGCACGGTGTCGCCGGACTGGCTGAACGCGACGATCGCCCTGGCCGAGAGCCGCTCGCCGATGTCGCGCGCGGCGTAGGACAGCACACCCGGCTTCGTGCGCGGCACGTGCATCAGCGCGGGCACGTTGACCGGGCCCTCTTCGACCGCCTCGACGATCTGGGCCATCGTGCGCACCGTCTTGATGGGGTAGCGCCCGACGCCGGTCTCACCGGAGAGCATCACCGCGTCGGCGCCGTCGAGGACGGCGTTGGCGACGTCGGAGGCCTCCGCGCGTGTGGGGCGCGAGTTCGTGATCATCGACTCCAGCATCTGGGTCGCGACGATCACCGGCTTGGCGTTCTCCCTGGCGATCTGGATCGCGCGCTTCTGCACCAGCGGGACGTGCTCGAGCGGCAGCTCGACGCCCAGGTCGCCGCGGGCGACCATCACCGCGTCGAAGGCGAGCACGATCGCCTCGAGGTTGTCGACCGCCTCCGGCTTCTCCAGCTTCGCGACGACCGGCAGGCGGCAGCCCCGGCCGTCCATGATCTTGTGAACGAGGTCGATGTCGGCCGGGCTGCGCACGAACGAGAGCGCGATGACGTCGACGCGCAGGTCGAGCGCGAACTCCAGATCGCCGATGTCCTTCTCGGACAGCGCGGGCACGGACACGTTCATGCCCGGCAGGGAGATGCCCTTGTTGTCGCTGACCGGGCCGCCCTCGGTGACGCGGCAGACCACGTCGAGGCCTTCGACGGCGGTGACTCGCAGGCCGACCTTGCCGTCGTCGACGAGCAGCCGGTCGTCGGGGCGGGCGTCGTCGGCCAGGCCCTTGTAGGTGGTGGAGACGCGGTCGTGGGTGCCCGCCACGTCGTCGACGGTGATGCGCACCTCCTCGCCGGTGCGCCACTCCACCGGCCCGGCGGCGAACCGGCCGAGGCGGATCTTCGGACCCTGCAGGTCGGCGAGGATGCCGACGGCGCGGCCCTCGGCGTCGGCCGCGTGCCGGACCATGTCGTAGACCTGCTTGTGGTCCTCGCGGCTGCCGTGGCTGAAGTTCAGACGCGCCACGTCCATTCCGGCCTGCACGAGCTCCCGGATGCGGTCTGGCGTTGCGGTGGCCGGACCGATGGTACAGACGATCTTTGTGCGACGGCTCACAGTTGTGAGCATAGCGCGCTTTCTTGAACGATCAGGCGGCGCCCACGGAAACGTTTACCGACGAGGTTGCTCACTCGGGCCGACGTGGTCGTCGAACCACTCGACGAGCGGCCGCACCGACCGCCACGTCGCCATGACGCGCTCGAGCGCGCCCGCCTCGTGCAGCACGTCGTCGGGCGCCCAGCCGCGGTGCCCGTACAGGCCCTTGTGCCGCAGCAGCTCCAGGCGCGGGTGGCCCGGGTCGACGCCGCGCGGCCGGGTCTTGAGCTGCTCGCCGCCGATCTCGATGCCGTCGGCCTCGGCCGCGGCGATGCGCTTCTGCAGGTCGGTGCCGCGGCGATCGTCGTCGACGGCTACCCGGAAGCGCGCGACCTGGTCGGGAGCCATCATGTAGTACCCGCCCGCGGCCATGAGCCCATCGGCGCCGAGCTGGACGTAGAACGGGCCCGCGGTGGCCCCGCAATGGGACTTGTAGGGGGTCTTGTCGGCGGAGAAGCGCACGTCCCGGTACGGCCGGAAGATCTTGCCGGGGCCGAACTCGGCTTCGCAGGCGCTGAGCAGGGCGAGCATCGGCGCCTTGACGTCGTTCTCGTAGACGGCGCGCTGGTCGGTCCAGTAGGCCTTGGAGTTGTCGACCTCCAGGCCGTCGTAGAACTCGACGGCCCCCTCACCGAACCCTGAGAACCCCTCGGTCATGGCCCGTCCGACGAGTCCTCGTCCACGGTGCCGGGCTTGGTGAGGACGACCGCGGCCTGCTCGTCGTCGGCATCCTCGGCGGGTTCCTCGGCTTCGACCGGCAGCGCCTCGCGGGGCTTGCGCACGACCACGAGGTAGACCAGCGCCGCGATGCAGACGACGGCGGCGACCACGACGTTGATGCGGATGTCGCCGAACACCCGCGTCGCGTAGTCGGTGCGCATCTGCTCGATCCAGAAGCGGCCGAAGGTGTAGCCCGCGACGTACACCGCGAACGCCCGGCCGTGCCCGAGCCGGAACCGGCGGTCGGCCCACACGACGAGACCTGCGACGACCAGGTTCCAGAGGAGCTCGTAGAGGAACGTGGGCTGGACGACCGCGATCGCGGTGTGGTCGACGGCCACCCCGTTGAGCGCGTCGGGCAGCCCGGTGCCGGGATCGACCCTGCGGTAGATCTCCAGGCCCCACGGCAGCGTGGTGGGCGCACCGTAGAGCTCCTGGTTGAAGTAGTTGCCCAGCCGTCCGATGGCCTGCGCGACGACGATGCCGGGCGCCACGGCGTCGGCGAAGAGCGGGAGCGACACGCCGTGTCGTCGACAGCCGATCCAGGCGCCGACCGCGCCGAGCGCGACGGCCCCCCAGATGCCGAGGCCGCCCTCCCAGATCATGAAGGCGCGCAGCGGATCGCCGCCGGGCCCGAAGTAGGTCTGCCAGTCCGTGGCGACGTGGTAGAGCCTGCCGCCGACCAGGCCGAACGGCACGGCGAACACGGCGATGTCGGTGACCATGCCCGGCTTGCCCCCGCGGGCGACGAACCGCCGCTCGCCCCACCACACCGCGACGACGATGCCCGCGATGATGCAGAGCGCGTAGGCACGGATCGGGATCGGCCCGAGGAACCAGACCCCCTGCGACGGGCTGGGGATGTAGGCCAGGACGGTGGAGCTCACCCCACCACCGTAGCCCTCGCGCGGACCCCCTCCGCGAGGTCGGTGGCCAGCGCGCGGACGCCGTCGACACCGCTCTGCTCCGCCGCCGTCACGAACGCCGAGCCGACGATCACGCCGTCGGCGAACCCCGCCACCTGGGCAGCCTGCTCCCGGGAGCGGACGCCGAGGCCGACGCCGATGGGCAGCGTGGTGTGCTCGTGGCAACGCTGCACCAGCAGCGGAGCACCCTCCCCCACCGCCTCGCGCGCTCCGGTGACGCCCATGGTCGAGGCGGCGTAGACGAACCCGCGGGACGCGGCGACCGTCGACGCGATGCGCTCCTCCGACGACGACGGCGCGACCAGGAAGATCCGGGCGAGCCCGTGCTCCTCCGACGCGGCCAGCCACTCGTCGGCCTCGTCGGGGATGAGGTCCGGGGTGATCAGGCCGAGGCCGCCCGCCGAGGCGAGGTCGCGTGCGAAGGCGTCGACCCCGTAGTGCAGCACGGGGTTGAAGTAGGTCATCACGACCGGTGAGCCGCCCGCCGCGGCCACCCGCTCGACGACGCGGAACACGTCGCGCAGCCGCATGCCCGCCCGCAGCGCGGTGTCGGCGGCGGCCTGGATCGTGGGGCCGTCCATCACCGGGTCGGAGTACGGCACGCCGATCTCCAGCAGGTCGCAGCCGCCCTCGGCCATCGCCGACAGCAGCTCCACCGACCGGTCGACCGTCGGGTACCCGGCGGGCAGGTAGCCGACGAGCGCGGCCCGCCCCTGCGCGCGGGCCTTGCCGAAGATCTCCTCGACCACCGCGTGCCCCCTCACAGCTTGAACCACTTCGCGGCGGTGTCGACGTCCTTGTCGCCCCGGCCCGACAGGTTGACCAGGATGACCGCCTCGGGTCCCGAGCTCGCGGCCTAGGCGGAGCGCGCCCGCCACGGCGTGCGCCGACTCGATGGCCGGGATGATGCCCTCGGAGCGGCACAGCAGCGCGAACGCGTCCATCGCCTCGGCGTCGGTCACGGACTCGTAGGTCGCGCGGCCGATGTCCTTGAGCAGGGCGTGCTCCGGGCCGACGCCCGGGTAGTCCAGGCCCGCGGAGATCGAGTACGACTCGGCGGTCTGGCCGTCCTCGTCCTGCAGCAGGTAGCTCATGGCGCCGTGCAGCGCGCCCGGCGAGCCCTCGGAGAGGGTGGCGCCGTGCCGCCCGGTCTCGATCCCGTCGCCGCCGGGCTCGAAGCCGACGAGGCGCACGCCCGGGTCGTCGAGGAAGGCGTGGAAGATCCCGATCGCGTTCGAGCCCCCGCCGACGCAGGCCGCGATCGCGTCCGGCAGCCGCCCGACGCGCTCGAGCACCTGCTCGCGGGCCTCCATGCCGACGACGCGGTGGAAGTCGCGCACCATCGTCGGGAACGGGTGCGGCCCCGCGACGGTGCCCAGCAGGTAGTGGGTCGTGTCGACCGAGGACACCCAGTCGCGCAGGGCCTCGTTGATCGCGTCCTTCAGGGTGCGGGCGCCCGTCGTGACCGGGATGACGGTGGCGCCGAGCAGCCGCATGCGGGCCACGTTGAGCGCCTGCCGCTGGGTGTCGACCTCGCCCATGTAGACGACGCACTCCAGGCCGAGCAGCGCGCAGGCCGTGGCGGTGGCCACCCCGTGCTGGCCTGCGCCGGTCTCGGCGATGACCCGGGTCTTGCCCATCCGCTTGGTCAGCAGCGCCTGGCCCAGCACGTTGTTGATCTTGTGCGAGCCGGTGTGGTTGAGGTCCTCGCGCTTGAGCAGGATGCGCGCGCCGCCCGCATGCGCGGCCAGGCTCGCCGCGTCGGTCAGCGGCGAGGGGCGACCGGTGTAGTCGCGGTGCAGGCGGTCGATCTCGTCGAGGAACTCGCGGTCGCCGCGGGCCTTGTCGTAGGCGGCCTCGAGCTCGTCCAGCGCCGCGATCAGCGCCTCAGGGACGAACCTCCCGCCGTAGCGGCCGAAATGGCCGCGCTCGTCCGGTTCGTGGTCTGAGGGAAACTCGATGCCGTCGCTCGGCTTGACGGAGACGTTCACCGGACCATTCTGGAACACGACGGGTGGAAGCCCGCAGCCACCAGGCTGCGCACGGCAGCCTCCGGGTCGCCACTGGTCACGAGGCTCTCGCCGGTGAGCACCGCGTCGGCGCCCCAACCGGCGTAGGTCAGCAGGTCAGCCGGGCCGCGCACGCCGGACTCCGCCACGCGGAGCACGTCGTTGGGCAGGCCGGGCGCGATCCGGCCGAAGATCGTGCGGTCGACCTCGAGCGTGTGCAGGCTGCGCGCGTTGACCCCGAGGAGCTTCGTGCCCGCCTCCAGCGCGCGGTCGGCCTCCTCCTCGGTGTGCACCTCGACCAGCGCGGTCATGCCGAGCGACTCGACCCGGTCCAGCAGCGCGTCGAGCGCGTTCTGCTCCAGCGCCGCGACGATCAGCAGCACGAGATCGGCTCCGAACGCCCGCGCCTCGTGGACCTGGTAGGGGCTGACGATGAAGTCCTTGCGCAGGATGGGCACGTCGACCGCCGCCCGCACCGCGGCCAGATCGGTGAGCGACCCGCCGAAGCGGCGCTCCTCGGTGAGAACGCTGATCACGCGGGCACCGCCCTGCGCGTAGGCCACCGCCAGGTCGGCCGGATCGGGGATGACCGCGAGGTCGCCCTTCGAGGGGCTGCGCCGCTTCACCTCCGCGATCACGCCGATGCCCGGTGCGCGCATCGCGGCCATGACGTCCCTCGGCGGCGCGGCCTTGGCCGCCCGCCGCTTGATCTCGGTGAAATCGACCTTCGCCTCGCGCGCGGCCATGTCGGCCCGGACGCCCTCGACGATGGAATCGAGGACGCTTCCTCTGCCGTTCTCCACGAGGTGCTCCCCCTTCCCTTACGGAGCGTGCTGGAACGCCATGCTAGACAGCCCCGCCGGCACGGCTGCCGCCAGGATCGTCGGAATCAGCGGTGAGGTCGACAGCGGGGTCGACCGTGGGGTCCCTGCCCTCGTCGAGCGCGACCCACGCGGCCCGGTCCGGATCGGTGACCGTGGGACGGGTGCCCGCCGCCGCGTAGCGTGCGCCGAGCCGGGCCATGCGGGGCTCCCTGAGCAGCACGAACACGCCGACGCCCGCGAGCACGAGCCCGCCCGCGACGGCGAGCAGCGGGGCCGCGGTGACGGCCGGTCGCCCCGCGTCGGCCGCGCCCGCGGGCAGCGCGGTGGCCGGGAAGGCGGGCGCCAGCGCCGCCGCGACCGCGAACCCGGCGACCGCCACGCCCGCGAGCCCCAGAAGACACGCCAGGGCGCGCCGGACGAGCCCGGCCGTCGCGACGACCGCGGCGATGCCCGCCAGCGCCACGAGCGCGACCCCGGTGAGCGACGGCAGCACCGCCGCCCCGGCGGCCACGACCGGCGCGCGACCAGGCGGCGTGGCCCGGAACCAGACCGCCGCGGAGGCGCCCCAGAGCAGGGCGGCCGCGAGGGCGAGCCCGACGCACGCCAGCCCCAGCGCCCGCGGCCGGTCGCGCGTCACCGGGTCACCGCGTGTCGCCGCACTGTGACAGCGCTCCCACACCGGGGCGCTCGGGCCGCCGCGCTCACCCGGTGGACCCGATCTCCCCCGCGGGCCGCAGCGTGGCCGCCGTCGCCACCGCGGCGAGGACGGCGCGGGCCTTGTTCAGGCATTCGGTGTCCTCGGCGACGGGGTCCGAGTCGGCCACGATCCCCCCGCCCGCCTGGACGTAGGCGACGCCATCGCGCACCAGCGCCGTCCGGATGGCGATGGCGGTATCGGCGTTGCCCGCGAAGTCCAGGTAGCCGACGATCCCGCCGTAGAGCCCCCGGCGCGTCGGCTCCAGCTCCTCGATGATCGCCATCGCCCTCGGCTTCGGTGCCCCCGACAGCGTTCCCGCCGGGAAGCAGGCGGTGACCGCGTCGAAGGCGTTGCGGTCGCGGCGCAGCAGGCCCGTGACCGTCGAGACCAGGTGCATCACGTGGCTGTAGCGCTCGACCGAGAAGAAGCTCTGCACCTTCACCGAGCCGGGCTCGCAGACGCGGCCGAGGTCGTTGCGGCCGAGGTCGACGAGCATCACGTGCTCGGCGCGCTCCTTCTCGTCGGAGCGGAGGTCCTTCTCCAGCTGCAGGTCCTCCTCTTCGGTGACCCCGCGCCAGCGCGTGCCCGCGATCGGGTGCGTGGTCACCAGCCCGTCGGCCACCGTGACCAGGGCCTCCGGGCTCGAGCCGACGATGTCGAACCGCTGCCCGCCGACCGCTTCGAGGCGCAGCAGGTACATGTACGGGCTGGGGTTGGTGGCGCGCAGCACGCGGTAGACGTCCAGCGGATCGGACCGGCAGGGCGTCTCGAACCGCTGGGCCACCACCACCTGGAACGCCTCGCCCGCGCGGATCTGCTCCTTCGCGATCTCGACGGCGGCGTGGTGCTGCTCCGGAGTACGCCTTCGGGTGAACTCGGGCTCGGTCGGGTTGTAGACGGCCACGGTGGAGGGCGCGGGGGCGGCCAGCTCGCCGGTCATGCGGTCGAGCCGGGCCACCGCGTCGTCGTAGGCGTTGTCGACGCGCTCGTCGCTCGCGTCCCAGTTGATGGCGTTGGCGATCAGCGTGATCGTGCCCTCGTGGTGGTCGACGGCGGCGATGTCGGTGGCCAGCAGCATCATCAGCTCGGGGATCTGCAGGTCGTCCTCGGCCAGCTCGGGCAGCCGCTCCAGCCGCCGCACCACGTCGTAGCCGAGGTAGCCGACCATGCCGCCGGTGAGCGGGGGCAGGCCCGGCAGCGCCTCGCTGTTGAGGTCCTCGATCACCGTGCGCAGCGCGGCGAGCGGGTCGCCGGAGGTGGGCAGCTGGGCGGGGACGTCGCCGGTCCAGACCAGTTCGCCGTCGACGGCGGTCAGCGCGGCGGCCGAGCGCGCCCCGACGAACGACCAGCGCGACCAGGACCGTCCGTTCTCCGCCGACTCGAGGAGGAAGGTGCCGGGTCGGTCACCGGCCAGCTTGCGGTAGACCCCGACGGGGGTCTCGTCGTCGGCGAGCAGCCGCCGCGTGACCGGGATGACCCGGTGCACGGCGGCGAGCTCGCGGAACTCCGCGCGGCTGGGGGTGACCGCACCGAGTAAGGAGGCGGTAGAGACGGTCATGCGCGTCAGTGTCCCAGCCCCGGTCTCCGCCCCGGGTGCGAGGATGGTCGCGTGACCGCCACCCGACCGGAGCGCAGGCGGGGGCGCCGTCCCGGCGGCGCGGACACCCGCGCGCAGCTGCTCGACGCGGCCCGCGCCGAGTTCGCCGAGCGCGGCTACGAGGGCGCGACCGTCCGCCGCATCGCCGAGCGTGCGGGCGTCGACCCGGCGATGGTCAACCACTGGTTCGGCGGCAAGGACGCGTTGTTCACGGCCGCGTTGGCCATCCCGGTGTCGCCCGGCGCAGATCCAGGCCGAGGTCGTCCCCGGCGATCCGGAGCAGCTCGGCGAGCGCATCGTCGCTCGGTTCCTCACCGTCTGGGACGCGACCGGCGGTGGACCGCTCGCGGCGCTGCTCCAGAGCGTGGCCGGGCACGAGGACGCCGCCAGGATGCTGCGCGAGTTCGTCACGAACGTGCTGGTCGGGCCCATCGTGCGGGCGGTCGCCCCGGACCGGCTGGAGCTGCGGGGCAGCCTGATGGGCTCCCAGCTGGTCGGCCTCGGCATGGTGCGCTACGTGCTGAAGCTGGAGCCGCTCGCCTCGGCGGAGCACGCCGTGGTGGTGGCGGCCATCGCCCCGACCCTGCAGCGCTACCTCACCGGCGCGCTGGACGAGAGGTCGGCAGGCCGAGCTCGACGTGAGCGGGCTCTGTTCAAGATCGAACCCCGCTGGTGTCCCTCTCGCAGGCAGGGCGGCGCGCTCCTAAATCCTCTCGACGAACGCGATGTAGCGGCGGGCGCGCTCGGGGGCGGGCAGGAGCGGGCAGCTCGTGCACAGCGCTTCGGCGGGCGGGGCGGGCCACCGGCGGGTCGGTGCGGTAGGCGAGGCAGCAGGAGGCGCGGACGGGCATGCGGTCCGACCTCGCCCGGCAGGGGTTGCTCGAACCCCGCGGCCGCGGATGGGGGCGCCGTGCGCCACGAGCGCGTCCAGGAGCGCGGCGGCGAGCGCGGTTCCCGCGTCCGGCGGTCGCCCTGCGTAGCGGAGCACCTGGTCCGCGGTGAGGCGGACCGTGTCGGCGGCCGCGTTCCACAGCGGGACGAGCCCGAAGCGGGTCGCGGACGCGGACCTCCCGCAGCAGCGGGGTGAGGGTGGCCACCGCGGCCGCGGCGACGGCGGTGAGCAGCGCGGCCTCGTCGGGGAAGACGCGGGCGGGTCCCGGATCCCCTTCGAGGACCCACGCGACGGGGTGGCGCAGGGCGACGCGGTCGATGTGGCCCCACGGGGCACGGTGGACGACGAGTGCGTCGGGCGCGACGTCCCAGGCGCGCGTGTCGAGCGCGAGCGCGGCCGTCACCCTGGCCAGCACGGCGTGGGTGACCGCCCCGCCCACGGCCATCGCAGCAACGGAGGCGAGGTGATGGGGGTTGCCGCGGACTAGGGCCTCCGCGCACCACTGGGCCGTCGGGACGGCGTCGAGGCGCGACCAGCCGGGCTCGTCCGGCACCGCAAGTCTCGACGGTGTACGTGTCCGGGAAACCCGGCACAACCGCGCGCAGCCGCGCGGCGGTCCCGGTGAGCGGGCCAAGCCGGCTCACTTCGCACACCATCGGGCGTCTTCGCAGAGGGTCGGCGGTCTGCGACGACACCACACCGTCTGCGAAGTGGGCAATGGCCGTTTGGTCAGCCGAGCAGCAGATCAGCGTCGAAGCAGGTGCGGGCGCCCGTGTGGCAGGCCGGGCCGGTCTGGTCGACCACCAGCAGCACCGCGTCGCCGTCGCAGTCGAGGCGCACCTCGATCACCTTCTGGATGTGGCCGGAGGTCTCGCCCTTCACCCAGTACTCCTGGCGGGAGCGCGACCAGTACGTCGCCCGGCCGGTGGTCAGGGTGCGGTGCAGCGCCTCGTCGTCCATCCAGGCGACCATCAGCACCTCGCCGGTGCCCTGCTGCTGGGCGACCACGCAGACCAGCCCCTCGGCGTTGCGCTTGAGCCGATCGGCGATGGCCGGATCCAACTCGCTCACCGGACCTCCACATCCGCGGCGCGCAGGCTGGCCTTGACGTCGGCGATCCGGAAGTGTCCGAAGTGGAACACGGTGGCGGCGAGGACGGCATCGGCCCCGGCCGCGACGGCGGGCGCGAAGTCCTCCACCCGGCCCGCCCCACCCGAGGCGATCACCGGCACGTCGACCGCCGCCCGCACCGCGGCGATCATCGGCAGGTCGAAGCCCGCGCGGGTGCCGTCGGCGTCCATCGAGTTGAGCAGGATCTCCCCCACGCCCAGCTCCTGACCACGCGCCGCCCACTCGACGGCGTCGATCCCGGTGCCCCGGCGGCCGCCGTGGGTGGTGACCTCCCAGCCCGACGGAGTGGGCTGCTCGCCCTCCGGCACGGTGCGCGCGTCGACCGACAGCACGATGCACTGGGCACCGAACCGGCGGCTGGCCTCGTGCAGCAGGGTCGGGCGCAGGATGGCCGCGGTGTTGATGCTGACCTTGTCCGCGCCCGCGCGGAGCAGGATGTCGACGTCGTCGGCGCTGCGGATGCCGCCGCCGACGGTGAGCGGGATGAACACCTGCTCGGCGGTGCGGCGCACGACGTCGAGCATGGTGGCCCGCTCCCCCGACGAGGCCGTGACGTCGAGGAACGTGAGCTCGTCGGCGCCCTCCGCGTCGTAGATGCGGGCCATCTCGACCGGGTCGCCCGCGTCGCGCAGCTCGCGGAAGTTGACGCCCTTGACCACGCGCCCGGCGTCGACGTCGAGGCAGGGGATGACCCGGACCGCGACGGCCACTAGCCCGCCGTCCTGGCCGTGGCGCCGACCTCGCGGACGGCGGCCAGCGCCTCCGGCAGCGTGAAGCGACCGGCGTAGAGCGCCTTGCCGACGATGGAGCCCTCGATGGTGACGCCCTCGGCGGCGGCGTTGGCCAGCGCGACGAGGTCGGCGATCTCCGCGATGCCGCCGGAGGCGATCACGGGGGCCGGTGTGACCTTCGCGACCTCCCGCAGCAGCTCGATGTTGGGCCCGCGCAGCGTGCCGTCCTTGCTGACGTCGGTGACGACGTAGCGGGCGCAGCCGTCGCGGTCGAGCCGGTCGAGGGTCTCCCAGAGGTCCCCGCCGTCGGTGGTCCAGCCGCGCGCGGCGAGCCGGTGCCGGACCGTCCCATCGCGCTCTTCGAGGATGCGCACGTCCAGGCCGACGGCCACCCGCTCACCGTTGGCCGCGATGGCGCGAGCGCACCACTCGGGGTCTTCCAGCGCGGCCGTGCCCAGGTTGACGCGGGCGCAGCCGGTGGCGAGGGCGCGCTCCAGAGAGGCGTCGTCGCGGATCCCGCCCGACAGCTCGACCTGGACGTCGAGCTCGCCGATGACGGCGGCGAGCATCTCGGCGTTGGAGCCACGGCCGAACGCGGCGTCGAGGTCGACCAGGTGGACCCACTCCGCGCCATCGCGCTGCCAGGCCAGCGCCGCGTCGCGGGGCTCGCCGTAGGTCGTCTCGGTGCCCGCCTCGCCCTGGACGAGCCGCACGGCCTGGCCGTTGGCGACGTCGACAGCAGGGAGCAACGTGAAGGTCACGCCGGGCACCCTACTCGGGGCGGCGACGCCGTTATCGGACCAGGCCCGCCTCTAGCCGACGATGTCGCGCAGCCAGTTCTGCAGCACGGTGGCGCCCGCGTCGCCCGACTTCTCGGGGTGGAACTGGGTGGCGGCCAGAGCGCCGTTCTCGACGGCCGCGACGAAGTCCTCGCCGTGGTGCGCCCAGGTGACCAGCGGCGGCCGCAGGACGTCGGACTCCTCCATCTCCCACCGGCGCACGCCGAAGCTGTGCACGAAGTAGAAGCGGGTGGCCGGGTCCATGCCCGCGAACAGCGTCGAGCCCGTGGGCGGGCGGACGGTGTTCCACCCCATGTGCGGCAGGACATCGGCCTTGAGGCGCTCGACGGTGCCCGGCCACTGGCCACAGCCTTCTGTGCGCTCGCCCCACTCCACGCCGAGGTCGAACAGCACCTGCATGCCCACGCAGATGCCGAGCACCGGTCGTCCCCCGGCGAGGCGGCGGCCGATGATGCGCGGCCCGTCGACGGCGGCGAGGCCCGCCATGCACGCGGCGAACGCCCCGACCCCCGGCACGACCAGGCCATCGGCGTTCAGAGCGGCGTCGGCGTCGGCGGTGACGACCACGTCGGCCCCGACGCGCCGCAGCGCACGCTCGGCCGAGCGGAGGTTCCCCGACCCGTAGTCCAGCACCACGATCCCCGACACGGGAACCAGCCTACGTGCGACCGGGCGCAGGCACGGCGCCGCGCCGCGCACACCCACCCGTTGGGGCCGCCACACCCGTCCCGACGGGGGGCGACCGGTGTCTGCGGGTTAGAGCGCGCCCTTCGTGGAGGGGACGCCCGTCATCCGGGGGTCGCGCTCGACGGCCGCGCGCAGCGCCCGGGCGACGGCCTTGAACTGCGCTTCGGTGATGTGGTGCGGGTCCCGCCCGTCCAAGACCCTGACGTGCAGGGCGAGCTGGCCGTGCATGGCGAGGGTCTCGAAGACGTGCTTGTTGAGGACGGTCGCGTAGTGGCCGCCGACGATGAAGCCCTGCATCACGTCCGGCTCGCCGACGTGCACCATGTAGGGCCGCCCCGACACGTCCACCACGGCCTGGGCCAGCGCCTCGTCCATCGGGATCATCGCGTCCCCGAAGCGGCGGATGCCCTTCTTGTCCCCCAGCGCCTGGTGCAGCGCCTGGCCCAGCGCGATGGCGACGTCCTCGACGGTGTGGTGCGCGTCGATGTCCACGTCGCCCGCGGCGTGCACGGTGAGGTCGAACGCCCCGTGCTTGCCCAGCGCGTCGAGCATGTGGTCGTAGAACCGCACACCCGTGGAGATGTCGGTGATGCCCGTGCCGTCCAGGTTGATCTCGACGACGATCTTGGTCTCCTTGGTGACCCGTTCAACCCGGCCGATCCGACTCACGCGACTGCCTCCCGATCCACGATTCCCGATGCGCTCTGCAGAAACGCATCGTTCTCCTCCGGCGTTCCGATCGTGACGCGCAGATGTTGCGAGATGCCGACATCACGGATCAGAACGCCGCTGTCGAGGAACGCCCGCCACGCCCTGGGGGCATCGGCGAACCGCCCGAACAGCACGAAGTTGGCGTCGCTCGGCACCACCGCGTAACCCATGGCCGCAAGCTCGGACACCACCCGCTCCCGCTCGGCCCGCAGCAGCGCCACCGACCCCAGGGTGGCGGGGGCGTGGCGCAACGCGGCCCGCGCGGCGGCCTGGGTGAGCACCGAGAGGTGGTAGGGCAGCCGGACGAGCTGCAGCGCGTCGACGACCGCGGGGGCCGCGGCCAGGTAGCCGAGCCGCCCGCCCGCGAACGCGAACGCCTTGCTCATCGTGCGGGAGACGATCAGCTTGTGGCCGTGCGAGCCCAGCAGCGTGATCGCCGAGGGCCGGTCGGAGAACTCGACGTAGGCCTCGTCGACGACGACGATGCCCGGCGCCGCGTCGATCAGCCGGGCCAGGTCCGCGGGCTCCAACGACTGGCCGGTGGGATTGTTCGGGCTGGTCAGGAACGTGACGTCGGCCGCGCCCGCCCGCAGCAGGTCGGCGGCGGCGGGGATGTCGATCGAGAAGTCGGGGAGCCGCGGCACGGGCAGCCACGCGGTGCGCGTGCCGCCCGCGATGATCGGGTGCATCGAGTACGACGGCTCGAAGCCGACCGCGCGCCGTCCCGGGCCGCCGAACGCCTGCAGCACCTGCTGGAGGATCTCGTTCGACCCGTTGGCCGCCCACACGCCGCTCGCGTCGAGGGTGACGCCGGTGGCCGCGGTCAGGTAGGCGGCGAGGTCGGTGCGCAGGGCGACGGCATCGCGATCGGGGTAGCGGTGCAGGTCGGCGGCCACCTCGGCGACGGCCGCCGTGACGTCCGCGACCAGCTCCGGCGGCGGCGGGTACGGGTTCTCGTTCGTGTTCAGCCGGACCGCGACGTCCAGCTGGGGAGCGCCGTAGGGCGTCTTGCCGCGCAGGTCCTCGCGGAGGGGGAGCTGGTCGAGCGTGACGGTATTCACGCCGCCTCCGCGGGGAGGAGTGCGTCGGCGGGCACGGTGACCGTCACGCGAACCGCCTGGACACGGCCTGGCCGTGGGCGGGCAGGTCTTCTGCCGCGGAGAGCGTGAGCACCGCGTCGGCCGCCTCCCGCAGCGCCGCCTCGGTGTAGTCGATCACGTGCACGCCGCGCAGGAACGTCTGCACCGAGAGCCCGGACGAGTGCCGTGCGCACCCGCCCGTCGGCAGGACGTGGTTGGAGCCCGCGCAGTAGTCGCCGAGCGAGACCGGCGACCAGGGGCCGACGAACACCGCGCCCGCGTTGCGGACCCGCGCCGCCACGTCGGCCGCGTCGCGCGTCTGGATCTCCAGGTGCTCGGCGGCGTAGGCGTCGACCACCGTGAGCCCGTCCTCGACGCCGCTCACCAGCACCGCTCCGGACTGCGGCCCGGTGAGCGCTGTGCGGATGCGCTCGGTGTGCTTGGTCTCGGGCACCTGGTGGGCCAGCTCGGCGTCGACCGCCTCCAGCAGCGCATCCGAGTCGGTGACCAGCACCGACGCCGCGTTCGGGTCGTGCTCGGCCTGCGAGATCAGGTCCGCGGCCACGTGCACGGGGTCGGCGCTGTCGTCGGCGAGGATCGCGATCTCCGTGGTGCCCGCCTCGGAGTCGATCCCGATCAGCCCGCGCAGCAGGCGCTTGGCGGCGGTGAGATAGATGTTGCCCGGCCCGGTGACCATGTCGACCGGCTCCAGGTCGGCCCCGTCGGTGTCGGTGCCGCCGTAGGCGAGCAGCGCGACGGCCTGCGCCCCGCCCGCCGCCCAGACCTCGTCGACGCCGAGGAGCGCCGCGGCCGCCATGATCGTCGGGTGCGGCAGGCCGCCGTGCTCGGCCTGGGGCGGGGAGACCAGCACGAGCGAGGCGACGCCCGCCTCCTGCGCCGGGACCACGTTCATGATCACACTGGACGGGTAGACGGCCAGGCCACCGGGCGCGTAGAGCCCGACCCTGCGCACCGGCACGAACCGCTCGGTGACCGTGCCACCCGGCACGACCTGCGTCGTCACGTCGACCCGCCGCTGGTCGGCGTGCACCGCGCGGGCCCGCTCGATCGAGGTCTCCAGCGCGGCGCGCACGCTCGCGTCCAACGCGGCCAGCGCACCGTTCAGGGTCTGGGCGGGCACCCGGATCGCGGAGGGGCGCACCCGGTCGAACTGCTCGGACAGCTCCATGACGGCCTCGACCCCCCGCTCGCGGACGGCCTCCACGATCGGACGGACCTGTTGCAGCACAGCATCGACGTCCACCTCGGCCCGCGGCAGCAGTCCGCGCAGGCGGGCAGTGCGGGGCAGGGGCGCGGAACGCAGGTCGAGACGGCGGAGCATGGCCTTCAGGGTAGAGCGTGCCGGTCAGCGGCCTGGCGTGACGCTACCGGCAGCCGCGCAGGCCCGACCTCGACGGGACGCGCCGCACCCGGCGGCGAGCGCGGCGACCACGTCCGAGATCGACGTGAGCGGGGTTCTGCTTGGGCGGAACCCCCGTCGTGTCGACCTCGAGCGCCATGCCGTCCGCAGAAGGCTCAGCGCGGTCGGATCAGCGGAGGTCGAGGCCCAGGTCCAGGGCCATCACCGAGTGGGTCAGCGCGCCGATCGACAGGTAGTCGACGCCCGTCTCGGCGTACGCGCGGGCCACCTCCAGGCGCAGACCGCCCGACGACTCCAGCCCGGTCGGGCCGCTCCCCCGGCGCCGGACGGCCTCGGCAGTGTCGGCGACGGAGAAGTTGTCCAGCAGGATCAGCTCGGCCCCCAGGCCCAGCGCCTCGTCGAGCTGGTCGAGCGTGTCGACCTCCACCTCGCACGGCAGGTCGGGGGCGTGCAGGCGGGCCGCGGCGAGGGCGGCGCCGACCGAGCCCGCGGCGGCCACGTGGTTGTCCTTGATGAGGACGGCGTCGCCGAGGCCGAGCCGGTGGTTCACCCCGCCCCCGCAGCGGACCGCGTACTTCTCCAGCAGCCGCAGGCCCGGCAGCGTCTTGCGGGTGTCGCGGATGCGCGCGCCCGTCCCCGCGACGGCATCCACCCACGCCCGGGTGGCGGTCGCGACGCCGGAGAGGTGGCACACGAGGTTCAGCGCCGTCCGCTCCGCGGTGAGCAGGCCGCGGACCGGCGCGCGGACCGACAGCGCGACGTCGCCCGCGGCCAACGCGTCGCCATCGGCGCGGGCGGCCAGCACGGTGTAGCCGTCGGGGCCGAGCACGGCGTCGAGGACGGCAAGCGCGGCGGGGAGCCCGGCGAGCACCCCGGCCGAGCGGGCCGTCAGGTCGGCGACCGCCACGGCGTCGGCGGCGACCGTGGCGGTGGTCGTCGCGTCCGGCCCGTAGCGCAGGTCCTCGGCGAGCGCGGTATCGACGACGCGGCGCAGGTCGTCGGCATCGGGCACGCCGATCGTGGTGGGGCTGAGGTCCGTGTCGGTCATGCCGCGCCTTCCAGGGCGTGTGTCGCGACCGTCGGTCGACCGGTGGCGTCGAGGCGTATCTCGTTGCTGACGCGCTGCCAGACGTCGTCCCGGGACGGGAAGTCGGTGCGCACGTGCGCGCCCCGGCTCTCGGTGCGGGTGCCCGCCGCGGCCAGCACGGCCTGGGCGAGGAGCGTCAACGCCGCGTCCTCGACCCCGGCCCGGTCGACGGGCACGCCGAGCGCGGCGACGGCGTCGACCACGTCGGAGGCGGCCGCCAGCCCCGCGGCATCCCGCCCGATCCCGGCCGCGGCGCTCATGGACCGCTGCACCACGCCCCGCGGGGCGATGGGGACGAGGCAGCCGTCCGCCGTGGCCGCGCTCCCTTGCGGGAGCACCTCGCGCGAGGCAACGGCCCGCGCGACCCGTCCACCGATCACGATGCCCTCCAGGAGGCTGTTGGACGCGAGCCGGTTGGCCCCGTGCAGACCGGTGCGCGCCACCTCGCCCGCGGCGTAGAGCCCCGGAACGCCGGTGCGGCCGTCGAGATCGGTGACGACGCCGCCGCACGCGTAGTGCGCCGCGGGCGTCACCGGGATCGGTTCGCGCACCGGGTCGACGCCCGCGGCCCGGCACGCCGCGTACACGGTCGGGAAGCGGCAGGCGAAGCCGTCGAGGGCGCGGGCGTCGAGGTAGACGCAGTCCGTCGCGGTCGCGGCCATCCGGCGGCTGATCGCCGCGGCGACGACGTCCCGCGGGGCCAGGTCGGCCAGCGGGTGAACGCCCGCCATCACGCGGCGGCCCGCGCGGTCGAGCAGCACCGCGCCCTCGCCGCGGACCGCCTCGGTGACCAGCGGGCGCCGCCCGACCGCGGGGCCGGTGTAGAGGACGGTCGGGTGGAACTGCACGAACTCGAGATCGGCCGCGGCGGCCCCGGCCCGCAGGGCCAGCGCGATCCCGTCGCCCGTCGCGGTCTCGGGGTTGGTGGTCGAGGCGTAGAGCTGCCCGTACCCGCCGGTCGCGAGGAGGACCGCGGGAGCGCGGAGCACGCCGGGCCGCCCGGCGTCGTCCAGGACGCTGAGCCCGACGACGTGGCCCCGCGCGTCGCGCAGCACGTCGACCGCGACGTGGCCGGTGAGCAGGGGCAGGCCCGCCGCCGCCCGCACGAGCGCCCGCTCGATCTCGGCCCCGGTCGCGTCGCCGCCCGCGTGGATCACCCGGAACGCCGAGTGGCCGCCTTCCCGGGTCCGGGCGAGGCGGTCGCCGTCCCCGTCGAACACCGCGCCCCGCGCCCGCAGGCGGGCCACGGCGGCAGGCCCGTCGCGCAGGATCGCCGCGACGGCCACCTCGTCGCAGAGGCCGACGCCCGCGGCGAGCGTGTCGGCGATGTGCGCTTCGACGCTGTCGCCCGGCACGTCGCCCACGACGACGGCGACCCCGCCCTGCGCCCACCGCGTCGACCCGGCGTCGGCCGCGTCCTTGGTCACGACCACCACGCGCAGCCCGAGCAGGCTCGCCTCGATCGCCGCGGTGAGGCCTGCGACGCCCGTCCCGACGACGACGAGCTCGGCTTCGGCCTCCCAGCCGCTCATTCGCCACCCCCGGGCGTCCCGATCTCGATCATGCGTTGCACCGCGCGGCGCGCACGGGCCGCCAGCTCGGGCTCGACGCGCACCTCGTCGCGGCCCTCGCGCAGGGCCCGCAGCAGCTTGTCCGGGGTGATCATCTTCATGTAGCGGCAGGACGCGCGGTCGTTCACCGCCCGGAACTCGACGTCGGGTGCCGCGCGCCGCAGCTGGTGCAGCATCCCGACCTCGGTGGCGACCAGCACCTCCTTGGCCGACGAGCGGCGCGCCGCGTCGAGCATCCCGCCGGTCGAGAGGATCTTGACCCGGTCCTGCGGGACGACGCCGGTGCCCGCGAGGTAGAGCGCCGACGTCGCGCAGCCGCACTCCGGGTGCACGTACAGCTCGGCGTCGGGGTGGGCGTCGACCTGCGCGGCCAGGGTGGCGCCGTTGATCCCCGCGTGCACGTGGCACTCCCCCGCCCAGACGTGCATGTTCGTCCGGCCGGTCACCCGCCGCACGTGGGCGCCGAGGAACTGGTCGGGCAGGAAGAGCACGTCGCGGTCGGCGGGGATCGACGCCACCACCTCCACCGCGTTCGACGAGGTGCAGCACACGTCGGTCTCGGCCTTCACGGCCGCCGTCGTGTTGACGTAGGAGACGACCGCGGCGCCCGGGTGCTCGGCCTTCCAGGCGCGCAGCTGGTCGGCCGTGATCGAGTCGGCCAGCGAGCACCCGGCCGCCGCGTCGGGGATGAGCACGGTCTTGTCCGGGGCGAGGATCTTCGCGGTCTCGGCCATGAAGTGCACGCCGCAGAACACGATCGTCGACGCGGACGACCGCGCGGCGATGCGCGAGAGCGCCAGCGAGTCGCCGGTGTGGTCGGCGACGTCCTGGATCTCGGGCAGCTGGTAGTTGTGCGCGAGCAGCACGGCGTCGTGGCGGCGCGCGAGCGCGCGCACCTCGTCGGCCCACGCGCCGATCGGCGTCTCGACGGTGACGGTCATCCCGACCTCCCTGTTTTCGACTACGAGTCGTAAACAGGGCGATCGTAGCGTGCGGAGCCCGGGCGCACACCCTCCGCGTGACCGGGACCTCACCTGGCGGCAACGCGGCGTTCACCCGCAAGGGACTGCCTACGATGGCGCCGTGCTGCTCCGACGACCTCCGCCGCGCACGGCGGTGAACACCGAGCACGAGGTGCTCGCCGCGGTGCTGCAGATCCGCGACGACACCCTGAGCGTGCTCGCGTGGCGGCGGGCGCTCGCCCCCGGACGCGGGGCGGTGGGCGCTACCCGGCGGCAGGCTGCGCGACGACGAGGACGTCGAGGCGTCGGTGCTGCGACAGCTGGCCGAGAAGGTCGACGTCCGCGAGGTGGCCCACGTCGAGCAGATCGGCGTGTTCTCCCGGCCCGACCGCGTGCCCGGCGCCCGTGTCGTCGCGACGGCCTTCCTCGGGCTGGTGCCGTCCGACGCCCAGCCCGCCGTGCCGGAGGACACCGCGTGGCACCCCGTCGCGACACCCCCGCCCATCGCCTTCGACCACGCGGTGATCGTCGCCGCGGCCCGGGAACGGTTGCGCGCCAAGCTCTCCTACACGAACTTGGGCTTCGCGCTGGCGCCGCGCGACCTTCACGATCTCCGCGCTGCGCGATCTCTACGTGGCCGCGCTCGGCCATCCCGTCTCGGCGACGAACCTGCAGCGGGTGCTCACCCGACGGGGCGTGCTCGAGCCCACGGGCGACGTCGCGACGCCGGGACGGGCAGGCGGTCGGCCCGCCGCGGTGTTCCGCTTCACGCAAAGGACCCTGCGCGTGACGGACGCGTTCGCCGTCCTCAAACCACCGGGCGATCAGACGCGGGGCCCCGTACCGTAGGCCCGTGGCCGAGACCGTTCCGCTGTTCCCGTTGGGCACAGTGCTGATGCCGGGGGCCACCCTGCCGCTGCACATCTTCGAGCCGCGCTACCGGCAGCTCACCGTCGATCTCGTCACCGGCGCGGTGCCGGAGAAGGAGTTCGGCGTCGTCGCCGTGCGGGAGGGCTTCACCCCCGACGACGACGGGCCTGCCGCCCTGCACACCGTCGGGTGCATGGCCGAGCTGCGCGACGTCCGCCGCCTCCCCGACGGGCGCTACGACATCGTCACCCGCGGTTCGCGGCGGTTCCGCCTCCTGGATCTCGACGCCGAGTCCAAGCCCTACCTGATGGGCTCGGTGGAGTTCCTGCCCGATGTCGAGACGGAGGCCGAGCGCGGCGCGCAGGCCTCCGACATGACGCGGATGCTCAGCGTGTCGGCCCGCGCGGCGCACCGGCGCTACTGCAACACGGCGTGGAAGACCGGCGACTGGACCGAGCCCGACGCCGATGTCGCCGCGGCCACCCTCCCCCACGTGCTCGCGGCCGATTGTCTGCTCCCGATGTCCGACCGGCAGCGCCTGCTCGAGCAGACCTCGCCCACCGAGCGGCTGCGCATGGTCCGGGCCCTGATGGCGCGGGAGACGGGCCTGCTGTCGCAGCTGCGCGCCGTCCCCGCTCCGATCACCACCTACGCGGTGGAGCACAGCACCAACTAGGTCAGGTCCAGCCGTAGCGGCTCCGGAGCTGGGCGGCGACCCGTTCGAACCGGTCGCGGTCGAGCACGGCGCCCTCCCGACGGATACCGTGCTCGGCCACCTCCAGCACCCGGTCCAGGCGGGCGAACGACTCCCGCCCCTCCCGGTCCCACGCACCGGACCCGATCGAGACCCAATCCGGCTCGCCGTCGCGCTTGTGCTGGCTGGAGAGCATCAGCGCGAGCAGGTCGCCCCCGCCCCGGCCGACGACGAGCAGCGGCCGGTCCTTGCCCCGCCCGTCGTCCTCCTCGAACGGCACCCACGCCCAGACGACCTCGCCCGGGTCGGCGGATCCGTCCAGGTCAGGGGCGTAGGCGACGGTGCGGGCACGATCGGCGGTGGGCGCCGAGCGCGCCCCGGACGACGGCCGGGTCGGCGCCCGACCGGCCCGGTCCCGGGCCGGCGCCTGCCGTGATCCCAGCACCTTCAGCCCGGCCTCGACCGCCTGCCGCAGCAGCTGCCCCCAGTTCGCCATACCCGTCAGCATGCCGCAGGCCGAAGATCGCCGAGACCGCGCCCGCAGCGATCAGACTTCGAGGCCGTTGCGGTCGATCCGGCCGCACGGCCACGCGTCCAACGAGGTGGCGACGCCCAGCGCCATGGACACCCCGCCGTAGACCTGCACCTCACCGTCGGCCCGCACCATGCGCGTCGGCCCCTCGACCCGCGACCACCCGCCGCGGGCGTAGAACCCGGCCACCTGCTCGCCGCAGGTCAGGAAGCCGAACGGCATGTCGAGGGCCGCCAGCTCCGCCCGGGTGCGGACGAGGAGCTCGGCCCCGAGGCCGCTGCCGTGCCGCTCGGGGTCGACCGCGACCAGCCCGACGTCGCCGACGAGCTGCGGGCGCCCGTCGATCTGCAGGAACCGCCGCAACACGGCGACGTGGGCGACCGGCAGGCCGTCGAGGAGGCCGAGCAGCCGCAGCTCCGGTCGCGCGCTCGACCAGCTCCGCGCACCCGTGAACGGGGTCCGCGAGCGCGGGAACGCCCGCCCCAGCAGCGCGGTGATGCCTTCGTGGTCCTCGACGTCGTCCTCCCAGACCGACGTCCATGCGAGGCTCATTCGCCCGCCTGCTCACCGTGCCTGCTGCAGCGGGCGGTCCACCCCGTCGGCGTGACCTGCACGACCATCCGCCGCGCGCACTCCGGGCAGTACCGCGGCGGCTCGAACGCCCGCTGCGCCCGGCAGGCCGGGTGCTGCCCCGGCTTGCCGCAGCGGTCGCAGTAGGCGGTGGACGGGGCGGTCACAGCGTCTCGTTCAGCGCCTTGATCGGCATCTGGAGCTCGCCGAGCAGGTCGATGTCGGCTTCCGCCGCGCGGCCGAGCGTCGTGAGGTAGTTGCCGACGATCACCGCGTTGATGCCGCCGAGCAGCCCCTGCCGCGCGCCCAGATCGCCGAGGGTGATCTCGCGGCCGCCCGCGAAACGCAGCACCGTGCGGGGCATCGCCAGGCGGAACGCCGCCACCGTGCGCAGCGCGTCCGAGCCCGCCATGGGCTCGCGGCCGCCGAGCGGGGTGCCCGGGCGCGGGTTGAGGAAGTTCAGCGGCACCTCGTCGGGCTCGACCGCCGCGAGCTGCGCCGCGAACTCGGCGCGCTGTTCGACCGTCTCGCCCATCCCGATGATCCCGCCGCAGCAGACCTCCATGCCTGCCTCGCGCACCAGGCGGAGCGTCTCGAAGCGCTCCTCCCACGTGTGCGTCGTGACGACGTTCGGGAAGTGGGAGCGCGCCGTCTCCAGGTTGTGGTTGTAGCGGTGGACGCCCATGGCGGCGAGCGCGTCGACCTGCTCGTGCGTCAGCATGCCCAGCGAGCAGGCGACGTTGATGTCGACGGCGTCCTTGATCGCGGTGATGCCCGCGGCGACCTGCGCCATGAGCCGCGCGTCCGGCCCGCGCACGGCGGCGACGATGCAGAACTCCGTCGCGCCCGTCTTCGCGGTCTGCTTCGCCGCCTCCACGAGCATCGGGATGTCGAGCCACGCGGCGCGCACCGGGGAGTCGAAGACGCCCGACTGGCTGCAGAAGTGGCAGTCCTCCGGGCACCCGCCGGTCTTCAGCGAGATGATCCCCTCGACCTCGACCTCCGGTCCGCACCAGCGCATCCGGACCTCGTGGGCGAGCTGCAGGAGGGGGTCGAGCGCCTCGTCGGGCAGCCGGAGCACCTCGAGGACCTGGGCCTCGGACAGCCCGTCGCCGTGCTCGAGGACCTGCTCCCTGGCGCTGTCGAGGATCTCGAAACGGGTCGTCGTCACGGGTGGGGAGTCTGCCATCTCCCGCCCAGCGCGGGGGCCAAAGCGTGATCGGCGAGACGGGCGAACTCCGCGGGGTCGAGCGCGCCCGCCCCATCGGGGACCGCGCCGAGCAGCGGCACACCGGTGACGGCGGGCAGGTCGGCCAGGTTGCACCGCGCCGCCAGATCGGGCTCGACAGGCCACGCGCCGATGACGACGCCCGCGCAGGTCAGGCCCCGACGGCGCAGCTCGGCGACCGTCAGCTCGGTGTGGTTCAGGGTGCCCAGCCCCGCCGCGACGACGACGAGCACGGGCGCGGCGAGCTTCGCGGCGACGTCGGCGAGCGTGCCGCCCTCGTCGTCGAAGCGGACGAGCAGGCCGCCCGCACCCTCGACGAGCACGAGATCGTGGTCGGCGGCCAGCTCCAGGGCCGCCGCCGTGACATCGGCGGGCGTCACCGGGGTCAGACCCGAACGACGGGCGGCGGTGGCGGGCGCCAACGGCTCCGGGTAGCGCGCGAGCTCCCGCGTCGTGACGCCGGGGACGAGGCGCGCGACCTGGGCGAGATCGGCGGGCTCGTCCGGGCCGACGCCGGTCTGGGCGGGCTTGAGCACGGCGACCCGACCGGCCGCCAGGGCCGCGACCGCCGCGGTGACGACCGTCTTGCCGACGTCCGTCCCCGTGCCGGTGACGATGAGGAGGCTCACCGGCGCCCCACGTGCGTGGCCAGGACCTCGGTGAGCACCGTCGCGGCCTGCTCCAGCTCGGCGTCGGTCAGCGTCGCGCGGGCGGTCAGCCGCAGCCTGCTCGTGCCCTTGGGGACCGACGGCGGCCGGAAGCACCCCACCCGGATCCCGCGGGCGGCGCACTCCGCGGCGGCGGCGAACGCGATCTCGGGCTCGCCCAGCACCACCGACACCACGGCCGATGGGGGCGCCGGAACGCCTGCCGTCCTGGCCAGCAGTGCCGCGGCACGCAGGACCGCGGCCGGGCCGCTCGGGCTCGGCGCGCAGCACCCGCAGCGCGGCGAGCGCCGCACCCGCGCAGGCGGGGGCGAGGCCGGTGTCGAAGATGAACGAGCGGGCGGCGTCCACCAGGTGCGCGATCACCGAGGGGGGTCCGACCACCGCGCCGCCCTGGCTGCCGAGCGCCTTGGACAGCGTCACCGTGGCCACGACGTCGTCGG
The DNA here is from genome assembly GCA_963799945.1 of uncultured Actinomycetota bacterium. GTDB lineage: Bacteria > Actinomycetota > Actinomycetes > Mycobacteriales > Pseudonocardiaceae > Pseudonocardia. Next base: position 192,577 of record CAWCZG010000008.1, on the reverse strand, counting down.
CGCCTGCCAGGCCGAGCTCGGCGAGCAGCCCCCGACCGCCCGGCCCGACCACCCCGAGCCCGTGCGCCTCGTCCACCACGAGCAGCGCACCCCGCGCCCGGCACACCGCGTGCAGCTCGCCGAGCGGGGCCAGGGCGCCGTCGACGGAGTTCACGCTGTCGGTGACGACGAGCGCGCGCTCCTCGGTCCGCGCGGCGAGCAGGGCGTCGACGGTGGCGGGGTCGTCGCGCGGGGCGACCGCGACCCGGGCGCGGGAGAGCCTGCACGCGTCGACGAGCGAGGCGTGGTTGGCCGCGTCGGAGACGACGAGGGTGCCGGGGCCCGAGAGCGCGGTGATGACGCCCAGGTTGGCCAGGTACCCGGAGGAGAACACGAGCGCCGACGGCGCACCGACGAACGCGGCGAGCTCCGCCTCCAGCTCACTGTGCAGCTCGGTGGTGCCGGTGACCAGCCGCGAGCCGGTGGAGCCCGCGCCCCAGGCCCGCAGCGCGTCGACCGCACCCGCGAGGACGCGGGGGTCGGCGGCCAGCCCGAGGTAGTCGTTGCCCGCGAGGTCGAGCAGCCCGTCGGACGGGGGCCGGGGCCGCAGCTCCCGGCGCAGCCCCGCCGCCCGGCGGTCGTCGGCGTGGGCGTCGAGCCAGGCCAGGGGGTGCGGAAGCGGATCGGGCACGGCGGTCACGCTAGGCGCCCTGCCGTTCCCGTGGGTGAGGCGGTCGTCTCAGCCTGCACCGGCGGCCCGGACGACGGCGGCGGTGATCGTCGCCAGGTCGGCGGGCCCGCAGATGTACGGGGGCATCGTGTAGATCAGGTCGCGGAAGGGGCGCAGCCACACCCCGGCGTCGACGGCGGCCGCCGTGGCCGCCGCCATGTCCACCGGCCGGTCGAGCTGCACGACCCCGATCGCGCCGAGCACCCGCACGTCCACCACCCCCGGGAGCTCCCGGGCCGGGGCCAGACCGGCCCGCAGCGCCGCCTCGATCCCCCGCACCTCCGTGCGCCAGTCGCGCTCCCGCAGCAGGCCGACCGACGCCCCCGCGACGGCCGCGGCCAACGGGTTGCCCATGAACGTCGGCCCGTGCATGAGCACGCCCGCCTCGCCGTCGCTGATCCCCCGCGCGACGGCGGACGTGCAGAGCGTCGCCCCCATCGTCAGGTACCCGCCGGTCAGGGCCTTGCCGACGCACATGACGTCCGGCGCGACCGGGGCGTGGTCGGCGGCGAACAGCTCACCGGTCCGACCGAAGCCCGTGGCGATCTCGTCGAAGACCAGCAGGACGTCGTGCGCCAACGTCAGCTCCCGGAGCACGTGCAGGTAGCGCGGGTCGTGGAAGCGCATGCCCCCGGCGCCCTGCACGACCGGCTCCACGATCACCGCGGCCAGCTCGTCGGCGTGCTCCTCGACCAGCCGGGCCAGCTCGGCCACGTATGCGGGCTCGAACGCGGCGGGCGGGATGCCCGCGAACACCTGCTGCGGGAGGACGTCGCGCCACAGCCCGTGCATCCCGCCGTCGGGGTCGCAGACGCTCATCGCCCCGAAGGTGTCGCCGTGGTAGCCCCCGCGCCAGGTCATCAGCCGGTGCTTGCCCGACCGCCCCCGCGAACGCTGGTACTGCAGGCACATCTTGATCGCGACCTCGACGGAGACCGACCCGGAGTCGGCGAAGAACACGTGCTCGAGCCCCGGTGGCGTGATCTCCACGAGGGCGCGGGCCAGCTCGACCGCGGGCGCGTGGGTCAGCCCGCCGAACATCACGTGGCTCATGGCGCCGAGCTGGTCGCGCACCGCGGCGTCCAGGACCGGGTGGGCGTAGCCGTGCACCGCCGCCCACCACGACGACATGCCGTCCACCAGCTCCCGGCCGTCGGCCAGGTGCAGCCGCACCCCCTCCGCCGACACCACGGGCAGCGGCGCGATCGTCGCGGGCATCGGGGCGTAGGGGTGCCACACCCGGCGTCGGTCCTCGCTGAGCAGCCGTTCGACGTCCACGGTCGGCGAGCGTAGCCATCCGTCCCCGGAGGACCCGGCGAAGGAGAGCCCCGGCCCGCGGCGCCCAGGCGACCCCATCGCGGCGCCCTCCTTCCCTGGGCCCTCTAAGGTCAATGACCATGTCAGTGTGGTTAGCGGGCCGAGCAGGCGCCGTCGACGAGCGGGACATCGTTGGCCTCCCCTGCCACTGAGCCGCGTCGGCGCCGCGCACCCCGCGCTGTCGCGACGGCGCGAGCTCGGCGCCACGAGCGCGCGGTCGCTGCTGCTCACGGTGCTGGGCGAGTTCGTGCTCCCCCGCACCGAGCCGGTCTGGACGCAGACGCTGATCGACGTGCTGGCCGCGCTGGGCGTCGAGGAGAAGTCGGCCCGGCAGGCGCTGGCCCGCACCGCCGCCGAGGGCCTGCTGGAGTCCGACCGCTCCGGCCGCAGGGTGCGCTGGTCGCTCTCGGCGGGCGGCCGACGGCTGCTCACCGACGGCGCCGCGCGGATCTACGGCTTCGGCGCCCCCGCCGCGGCGTGGGACGGCCGGTGGCTGGTGCTGCTCGTGAGCGTCCCGGAGTCGCGGCGGCAGCTGCGCCACCGGCTCCGCACGCGCCTGGCCTGGGCGGGCCTGGGCTCGCCGACCCCCGGCGTCTGGGTCACCCCCGATCCGGCGAAGCAGGACGAGGTCGCGCGGGTGATCACCGAGCTGCAGCTCGCCGAGGTGACGAGCTCGTTCGTCGGGCCGTTCGGCGCGATCGGGGCCGAGCAGGACGTCGTGGCGCAGGCCTGGGACCTCGCGGGCATCGAGGCCGCCTACGCGGACTTCCTCGACACGTTCGCCACGGCGACCCCCACCACGCCCGCCGAGGTCATGACCGCGCAGATCCACCTCGTGCACTCCTGGCGCCGCTTCCCCTTCCTCGACCCGGCCCTGCCCGGCGAGCTGCTGCCCGCGGAGTGGGCGGGTGCCCGCGCGGCCGAGCTGTTCGGCGCCCAGCACGCGCGCTGGGACGGCCCGGCGCAGCGGCACTGGCACGCGCTGCTGGGCACCACGCCCCGATGACCCAGCGCTCCCCCTACGCCGCGCGCGTCGAGCGCATGCCGGTGCGACGAACCGAGCTCAGGCTGCGGGGCGGGCCGACCGCGTGCTGGACGTACGGGCCGCCCGACGCGGCGCGCACCGTCGTGTTCCTGCACGGCCTGCGGGGCGACCACCACGGGCTGGAGCCCATCGTCGCCCACCTCGACGGGGTCCGGGTGGTCGTGCCGGACCTGCCCGGGTTCGGCGTCTCGCCGCCGTTGCACCACGACGCCCACGACATCGCCGGGTACGCGGCGTGGACCGGGGAGCTCGTCGCCGCGGTCGGCGGCCGCCCCGTGCTCGCCGGGCACTCGTTCGGCTCCATCATCGCCGCAGCCGCCGCGCCGACCGCGGACATCGCGCGGTTGGTGCTGGTCAACCCCATCGCGACGGCGGCGCTCAGCGGCCCTCGCCAGGCGATGACGCGGATCACCGTCGGCTACCACCGGCTCGCGGCGGCGCTGCCCGAACGGGCGGGTACGGCGCTGCTGCGCCACCCGCTCGTCACCCGGATCGCGAGCTCCGCCATGACGACCACGACGGACCCGGAGCTGCGGCGCTGGATCCACGCGGAGCACGGCCGGTACTTCTCCGGCTTCGCGGACCGCCGGGTGCTGTTGGCGGCCTTCCACGCCTCGATCGGCCACGACGTCGCCGAATACGCCGCCGCCATCACCGTGCCGACGCTGCTCGTGGCCGCCGAGCGGGACGACATCGCCCCCGTGGCCGCCCAGCACGCCCTCCTGCGGAAGCTCCCCGACGCGCGGCTGGTCGTCGTCCCCGGCACCGGGCACCTGGCCCACTACGAGGCGCCGGGCGCGGTCGCCGCGGCCATCGCGGAGTTCCTGTGAAGATCGTGGTCGACTGCCGGTACGTCACGCCGGGGCGGCACAACGGCATCAGCCGCTACACCGCCGGGCTGGTCCACGCGCTGGCGAAGCTGCACCCGATCACCATGTTGATCTCCGACGAGCGTCAGCTCGACCAGCTGCCCGCCGTGCCGTGGGTGGCCGTCAGCGCGCCGACGAGCATCCGGGAGCCGCTGGTCGCCCGGCAGGTCAACCGGCTCGCGCCCGACGTCGTCTTCTCCCCGATGCAGACCATGGGCACCTGGCGGCGTCGCTACCCGGTGCTGCTCACGCTGCACGACCTCATCTACTACCGGCACCCGACGCCGCCGCCGGAGTTCGCCGCGCCGATCCGCCTGCTCTGGCGCCTCTACCACCTCGCGTGGTGGCCGCAGCGGATGCTGCTCGACCGCGCCGACGCCGTCGTCACCGTGTCGGAGACCTCGGCGGCGCTCATCGCGGCCCACCGGCTGACCAAGCGCCCGGTCACGGTGGTGCCCAACGCGGCCGACCCCGCGCCGGACCCGTCCCGGCTCCCCCGCACCAGAGCCCTCGTCTACATGGGCACGGCGATGCCGTACAAGAACGTGGAGACGCTGGTGCGCGCGGCCGCGCTGCTGCCCGACCACGAGCTGCACCTGATGAGCCGGATCGCCGCCCCCGACCGGGAGCGGCTCGCCGCGCTCGGGCCCGGCGCCCGCCTCGTCTTCCACGACGGCGCCGACGACGCGACCTACCTCGACGTCCTGCGCGGCGCGACCGCACTGGTCACCGCCTCGCGCGACGAGGGGTTCGGGCTGCCCCTGGTGGAGGCGATGGGCGTCGGCACGCCGGTGGTCGTGAGCGACATCCCGGTGTTCCGCGAGGTGGGCGGAGGCGCGGCGACCTACGTCGACCCCGACGACGTCGCGGGCTTCGTCCGGGCCATCCGCGCCCTCGACGACGACGCGGTGTTCGCCCGCGCGTCGGAGGCGGCCAGGGAGCGCGCCGAGTTCTACTCCTGGGAGCGCTCGGCGCGCGTCCTGCTCGCGTTGCTGGAGCGGGTGGTCGACCTCAGGCGGCGCGGCGCAACATGACGCCGCTGCGCGCGATGACGTCCAGGTAGATCCCCTCGAAGCGGTCGATCGTGGCGCCGATCGCGTGCTCGCCGACCAACTCGCGGCTCGCGGCGCCCATCCGCCTGCGCAGGTCGGCGTCGCCCAGCAGGGTGCTCAACTGCGCGGTGAGCTGGCTGACGTCGCCCGGGCGGAACAGCCACCCGTTGCGGCCGGGGCGGACGAGGTGCGGGAGCGCCATGGCGTCGGCCGCGATCACGGGCGTGCCCGAGGCCATGGCCTCCAGCGTCACGAGGCTCTGCAGCTCGGCGATGCCCGGCATGCAGAACACCGCCGCGCGGGCGTAGGCCTCCACCAGCGCCTCTTCCGGCACGAAGCCGTGGAACCGGACGCGGTCGCCGATGCCCAGCTCGGCGACGAGCGCGGTCCACGCGCCGCGCTCGGGCCCGTCGCCGATGAGGTCCAGCGTCGCGGGCAGGCCGGGGGGCAGCGCGGCGAACGCCTTGATCAGCTCGTCGACCCGCTTCTCCTGGTCCATCCGGCCGACGAACAGCACGGACGGAACGGCGTCGGGCTCGGCGCGCTGAGTGGTAGTGGTCCGCGTCGATCCCGCAGGAGACGGGGAAGGCCTCGGTGAGCCCCGCGAGGCGGTGCAGGAGCTCGACGGCGCGGGGTGTGGGCGCGGTGACGACGTCGGCCCGGCCGAAGATGCGGCCGAGGTCCTTCCAGGCGATGCGGTAGCCCAGCCGCTGCATCGCCCGCGGGACGGGGGCGTGCGCGGCGAGGTTCTCCGGCATCAGGTGGTTGGTGGCCACCAGCGGCCGTCCCGTGCGCGCGGCCGCCCGCACGACGTAGCGGCCCACCACCATGTGCGCCTGCGTGTGGACGACGTCGGGGTCGATCTCCTCCAGCAGCGCCGCCGTCGCGGGGCCGGTCTCCCACGGCATGCACACCTGGAAGTCGGGGCGCATGAAGTAGCGGTGGGAGCGGACGCGGTGCACGGTGACGCCGTCGTGCACCTCCTTGCCGGGCGGCCCCTCGACCGAGGGCGCGACGACGTGCACGTCGTGGCCGCGGCCGGTGAGGCCGCCTGCCAGCCGCTCGGCGAACCGGGCGGCGCCGTTGACGTCAGGCGGGTAGGTCTCGGCCGCGATGAGAACGCGCAGCGACGAGGGCATGGGAGGTGGTTCCTCTCGGAGGGTGTGTCAGCGTCGGTGCTGGGGTCACCGGCGGTGTGATCGAGGCAGGTGCGGCGGGGTGACCGGCGCGTTCCGGGGCCGGACACGCTCTGCGGCGCGGGTGGTGGCGTCGGGGTGGTGGCGGGCCAGCACGGCCACTCCCGCAGAGGCGGCGAGCGCGGCGGCGCCGAGGATGGCCCAGTGGCCGGCCGAGGTCGCGTGGCCCTCGCCGAGCAGCACGACGCCGAAGAGTACGGCAACGATCGGGTCGACCACCGTCAGGCACGCGACGACGACCTCCGGCGGCCCGGACGTGAACGCCTGCTGGACGAGCCATCCGCCCACCAGGATGGCCGCGACGACGCCCGCGATCGTGGCCAGCACGGCCGAGTCGAAGATGCCGATCTGCCCGGACGCTATCGCCTGCGACACCGCTCTGACCAGCGAGGACACCAGCCCGAACGCCGCGGCGCCCGCCATCGCGCAGGCCACGCAGCGCGCCCAGCCCGTGCGGGCGAGCCCGACACCGGCGAGCACGAGCACCACGAGGCCGACGACGACCCCGGCGAGCAGCGTCGCCCGCCCGGGTGCGGGCGTGCTGACCGCCGACCCCGCGGCGGTGCCGACGAACGTGACCACGGCGGTCACGCACACGAGCACACCCACGAGCACGCCCGCGGCGGGCCTGCGGTGCGTGCGCGCGGCCGTGAGGACTACGGCGATCGGGACGGCGAGCACCCCGATCGGCTGCACGACCGACAGCGGCGCGAGCACGAGCGCCACCGCGTGCAGCGTCGAACCCCCTACGGCGAGCAGAAGGCCGAGCAGCCAGCCGGGTGTGCGCGAGATGTCGCGCAGGCCGCGCAGCGAGAGCGTGCCGGAAGCGGTGCCCGCTGCGGGCTCCGCCGACACCGCGCGGTGCTGCAGCAGCGCCGCGCCCGCGAAGCAGAACGCCGCGATGACCGCGAGCACGATCGAGGGCAGCGACTCGACGAGCTGGAGCTCGGTCACGCCGCCTCACCCACAAAGCCGGACCGGGCCCGCGGCGCGGTGCCCACGAACCCGGATGTCCGAACGTCCAGCGGCGGCGTCATCGCGGGCCAGGGTGCCCGGTGAACCCCGCCGGGCAGGGTAAATCGCGATGACGCCCCGATAACGATCAGGCCATGACTGGGCGCGCACATCCCGCTGCGCCGGCAATCGGCCCCGGATGTCGTCATGGGTCCACCGTGCCAGGCCCCGACTGAGACAGACATCAGGATCTCCACCTAGTCCATCGGGCGGTACCCCGCATGCCCCGATCAGGGGTAACCCTGATGCCCGTCATGACACGGGCCCGTCGTCGGGGAGCGGATCGGCCCGCTCGGTCTGCTCGGGCAACAGTGGCGAGAGCGCCAGCTCGGGCAGCGTCACGCCCGGCGGGGCCGCCTCCACGACCCGCACGCCCGCTCCGGGTTGGCGCAGCGCCGCTCCGTCGGCCGAGACGACGAGCGCGACGAGGCACGCGCAGTCGGGCCTGCCCAGTGCGTCCGCCTCCGCGGTCGCGACGTCCTTCGGCCGCCCGGTGAGGCGGGCGGCGTCACCGGTGGCCGCGGACGCCGCGCGCTGCCGGGCCGAATCCAGCGCCGTAGCCGTCGGCACGTCCGGCTCCAGCGGCATGAACCGCAGCGCGGTCTGGACGCGGGGCAGGTCGACCCGGAAGACGGCCTCGACCGGCGTGCCCTGCGGCAGCGGATCGCCGACGGTCCGCTCGTCGGTCAGCTGCACGAGTGCCAACGCCGAAGTCGCCTGCGGCGGCAGCGTCGTCACCGCCCGCGTCAAGTAGGTCGACACCGCCTCGCCGGGCTCGGGGCCCAGCCGCACCGACCCCGGCGGCGGCCCCGCGGCAGGCGCGGGCGACCGGGCCGCCGCGTACCAGGCCACCAGCGCGGCCATCACGGCACAGGCGGCGAGCACGGCAAGGCGCCCGCGGGTGGTCACCCGTTCGGTTCGCGCAGCAGGTCCAGCGCGTGGTCGAGATCGGCAGGGTAGGTGCTCACGAACTCCACCCACCGCCCGTCGGCCGGATGGGCGAAGCCCAGGGAGCGGGCGTGCAGCCACTGGCGGGTCAGGCCCAGCCGCTTCGCGAGGACGGGATCGGCGCCGTAGGTGAGGTCGCCGACGCAGGGGTGGCGCAACGCGGAGAGGTGGACGCGGATCTGGTGGGTCCGGCCGGTCTCCAGGTGGATGTCCAGGAGGGACGCGGCGCGGAACGCCTCCAGCGTGTCGTAGTGGGTGACGCTCGGCCGCCCGTCGGCCACCACGGCGAAGCGGTAGTCGTGGCGGGGGTGGCGGTCGATCGGGGCGTCGATCGTGCCGCTGGACGGGTCGGGGTGGCCCTGGCAGACGGCGTGGTAGCGCTTGTCGACCGTGCGTTCCTTGAACGCGCGCTTCAGCGCCGTGTAGGCCCGCTCGGACCGGGCGACGACCATCACGCCGGTGGTGCCGACGTCCAGCCGGTGCACGATGCCCTGCCGTTCGGCCGCGCCGGAGGTCGCCACCTGGTAGCCCATCGCGCTGAGGCCGCCGACGACCGTCGGCCCGGTCCAGCCGGGGCTCGGGTGCGCGGCCACGCCGACGGGCTTGTCGACCACCACGATGTCGTCGTCGACGTGCAGCACGACCAGCCCGGCGACGACCTCCTCCGGGCCTGCGATCGCGGTGGGCCGCTCCGGCTCGGGCAGCGACACCTCCAGCCACGCGCCCGCCGTCAGCCGGTCGGACTTGCCCGCCACGCGCCCGTCGACCGCGACGTGACCGCCTTCGGCGAGCGTCGCGACGACGGTGCGGGACAGGCCGAGGAGCCGTGCGAGCCCGGCGTCGACGCGCATGCCGTCCAGGCCGTCGGGCACGGGGAGCTGGCGGACGTCACTCACCGGTGCGCTCCTTGCCCGCGCGGGTGCCGTCGAGCTCGCGGCCCAGCAACGCCAGCAGCACGAGCAGCACGCCGCCGCAGGTGATGGCCGAGTCGGCCAGGTTGAACACCGCGAACGCCTCGCCGTTGGGCGCGAATGGCGACACCATGTCCACCACGTGGCCCTGCAGCGGGCCCGGGGCGCGGAAGATGCGGTCGGTGAGGTTGCCCAGCGCGCCGCCGAGCACCAGGCCCAGCGCCACGGCCCACCCGGTGGAGCGCAGCTTGCGGGCCACCCGGATGATCACGAAGACGACCGCGATCGCGATGACCGTGAGGATCCAGGTGAAGCCGGTGGCCATCGAGAACGCCGCGCCGGGGTTGCGCAGCAGCTGCAGGTAGATCAGGCCGCCGAGGATCGGGACCGGCTCCTGACCCTCCAGCTGGGCCACGGCGATCGTCTTGGTGACGATGTCGGCCACGAGCACGAACACCGCGATGGACGCCAGGAGCCAGACGCGGGTCGCCGTGGCCGTAGCGGCATCGGGTTGGTCACTCACCCGTCCATGATGACGTAGCCGCTCCGGTCACTGGCGTCCGGACCAGCGGGCGAGCCTGCCGCGGAGGTCGACGTCGCGGATCCGGTCCTCCGCCGCGCCCCGCACGGTGGCCGTCGTGACGACCAGCAGCTGGTCGCGTTCGCGCAGCCGGGTCTCCATCGACGGGGTGAACGCCTCCTCGTCGCGCACCACGAGGCTCACGGTCGCCCCGCGCGGCAACCGCAGCTCCCGCAGGTAGACCCCCTTCAACCGGGAGCCGACCGGCACGCGGACCTGCAGGAGGTCGGCGCCCAGCTCGTCGAGCGGCGCCGCGTCGACCTCCAGCTCCCTCGGCTCCCCCGCCCGCGCCACGCCCAGCAGCCGTGCGACCCAGGGCAGCGTCGTGCCTTGGAGCAGCGTCAGGAGGACGACCAGCACGAAGACGACGTTGACCAGCATGGTCGCGCCGGGGGCGCCCTCGGTCAGCGCGATGAGCGCGAGCACGATCGGCACCGCGCCGCGCAGCCCCGACCACGACAGGAAGGCCTGCTCGCGCCACGGCAGGCGGAAGGGCAGCCCCGCGGCGATCACCGAGAGCGGCCGGGCGACCAGCAGCAGGACCACGGCCGCCACCAGCGCGGGGACGACGGCCGTCACCAGCTGCTGCGGCGACGCGTAGAGCCCGAGCAGCACGAAGAGACCGATCTGGGCCAGCCAGCCGGTGCCCTCGGCGAAGGAGCGCACACCGCCGCGGTGGGGCAGGGCGGAGTTGCCGAGCACGAGCGCGGCCACGTACGTCGCGAGCAGGCCCGAAGCGTGGGCGAGCTGACCGGAGGTGAAGGCGAGCACGCAGACGGCGATCGCGGCGAGCGGGTAGAGACCCGTGGAGGGCAGCGCGGCCCGCCGCAGCGCCCACGCCCCACCCAGACCGAGCAGGGCCCCGATCGCTGCGCCCGCCAGGAGCTCGTAGACGACGAGCAGGGGCGTGACCCACGTGAACGGGTCGTCGGAGGAGAGCAGCAGGACCGCGAGCACGACGGGCGCGTCGTTCATGCCCGACTCCAGCTCCAGGGCACCCGCCAGCCGCCTGCTGACGCCGACCCCGCGCAGCACGCTGAACACCGCCGCCGCGTCGGTGGAGGACAGCACGGCGCCCCAGAGCAGCGCGGTGCGCCAGTCCAGATCCAGCAGCAGGTGCAGCGCGGTCCCCGCGACCCCGATGCTGACCAGCACCGACACCGTCGACAGGGCGATGCCGACGCCGAGCGCGGGCCGCACGGACTTCCAGCTGGTGGTGAGGCCACCTTCGATGAGGATCAGGACCAGCGCGGTGAGCCCGAGCTCCTCGGTGAGCGGCGCGTTGGAGAACTGGATGCCCAGCACCGACTCGCCGAGGATGATCCCGATGCCCAGGTAGAGCAGCAGCGAGGGCAGACCGAGCCGGACGGAGAGCCGGACCGCTACGACGCCGAGCAGGACCACGGCAGCCGCGATCCCGAGCAGCACTTCCAGGCTCGGCATGCCCCACCCTAACGATCGCCGGGACCCGTCCCCGCAGGTGAGTCCCGCGTTTCGTCCCGCAGTGACCCGCATCTCCCCCAGCCGGGTCGGCCCGCGTCAGGGGCGCCAGACGAGCGTGGCGACGGTGCGGGGGCGGGCCAGGTCGTCCAGCGCGGCGGCGATCTCGGGCACCCGCTCGGGCGGCAGGCAGAGGCGGCGGGTGACCCAGACCGGATCTTGGCGCGGCGGGTTGGTCCGCTCCCAGCCGGTCACCTCGGGTTCGACGCCCAGCTCACGGAGGACCGCGACGGCGTCGTCGGTCGTCGCGGGCGGCGGGCGGTGCAGCCCGTGGAAGCGTTCCCACAACGGGTCGAGCCAAGCCATCGGGTGCTCCCCGAACATCTCGACGACCACCCCGCGCCGGGCGGCGGCCGTCAGCGCGCGCAGGAACGGCGGCAGGTCGACGACGTTGTGCAGGACGTGGTGCGAGACCGCCACGTCCGCCCGACCCACCTCGGACGCGACGTCCGGCCACACGCCGCGGACCGCCCGCGCCGCCAGCGCCCGCTCCCCCGCGGTGGCCGTGAAGACGTCGAGCATGTCCTGCTGGCGGTCCACGCCGATCACCGCCGTGGCCCGCTCGGCCAGCGCGAACGCCGCGTCGCCGCCGCCGCAGCCCACGTCGAGCACCGTGCCCGGCTCGGCGAGCAACGCCAGCGCCGCGGCCCGCGAGGGGGTGTCCACCGGAACCGCGGGCGGCGCGAACCACATCGGGCTGTGGTGCCAGGGATCCCAGTCGACACGGGCCAAGATCTCCGGCGGTATGCCGCGCCCCGCTTGCAGCTCCGCCCACCCCGCCGCCGCCGGACCCGTCATAGGCGCGGCGGCAGCAGGGAGAGCGTCGCGATGGCAACGTTTACCGCCGCGGTGGTCAGAGTCCGACCCGGACCTCGACCGTGCGGCCGTCGGAGACCGCGACAGGTCCGGTCGAGGTCGGCTGCTCGACCGGACCGTAGGTCACCGACGTGGCCAGCACCTCACCCGCGACGAACGCCTCGTGCGCCCGGACGGCGTCGACGACGTCGGCCGGGGCGTCGAGGGTGAGCGTGACCCGGTCGGAGACGTCGAGGCCCGCGTCCCGACGCGCCTGCTGCACGACCCGCACGACGTCGCGGGCCGTGCCCTCGGCGGCCAGCTCGGGCGTGACGGCCGTGTCGAGCAGCACCAGCCCCGTGTTGCCGGGCAGCGCGGCGGTGCTGTCGGCGTCGACCGCGACGAGCCGCTCGGTGAACTCCCCGGGGAGCAGCGCGATCCCCGCGGCGGTGACCGTGCCGTCGGCCTCCGCGGACCACTCCCCCGCCTTGACCGCGCGGATGACCTTCTGGGTGTCGCCGCCGAGGCGGGGCCCGCAGGCCCGCGCGTTGACGGCGATCTCGAACCGGCCGTGCGCCGCGACGTCAGTGGTCAGCGCGACCTCCTTGACGTTCACCTCGTCGCGGAGGATGTCGGCGAAGGGTGCAAGCGTGCCTGCGTCCGCAGCGGCGACGGTCAGACCGGCCAGCGGCAGCCGCACCCGCAGGCCCCGCGCCTTGCGCAGCGAGAGCGCCGCCGACGCCACCTGCCGCACCCGCTCCATGACCGTGACGAGCGCGTCGTCGTGCGGGAGCAGATCGGCGGCGGGCCACTCCGCGAGGTGCACCGACCGGCCACCGGTGAGGCCCCGCCACAGCTGCTCCATGGTGAGCGGCAGCAGCGGAGCGGCGACCCGCGCCGTGACCTCCAGGACGGTGTGCAGCGTGTCGATCGCGTCGGCGTCGCCCGCCCAGAACCGGTCGCGGGAGCGCCGGACGTACCAGTTCGTGAGCGCCTCGGCGTGGTCGCGCACCCGCTCGCACGCCCCGGCGATGTCGTAGACGTCCATCGCCGCGGTGACGTCGTCCACGAGCGCGGCCGTGCGCGCGAGGACGTAGCGGTCCAGGACGTGCGTCGAGTCGGTGCGGAACGTGCCGGTGCGTCCCGCCGCGCCCGCGTAGAGCGAGTGGAAGTACCAGGTGTTCCACAGCGGCAGGATCGCCTGCCGCACGCCCTCCCGGATGCCCTGCTCGGTGACCACGAGGTTGCCCCCGCGCAGGATCGGCGAGGCCATGAGGAACCAGCGCATCGCGTCCGAGCCGTCGCGGTCGAACACCTCGTCGACGTCGGGGTAGTTCTTGCGCGACTTGCTCATCTTCAGCCCGTCGTCGCCCAGCACGATGCCGTGGGCGACGCAGGAGCGGAACGACGGCCGGTCGAACAGGGCCGTGGCCAGCACGTGCAGCGTGTAGAACCAGCCGCGGGTCTGGCCGTTGTACTCGACGATGAAGTCGCCGGGGTAGTGCTCCTCGAACCACTCGCGGTTCTCGAACGGGTAGTGCACCTGGGCGAACGGCATCGAGCCCGACTCGAACCAGCAGTCGAGCACCTCCGGCACCCGGCGCATCGTGGACCGGCCGGTCGGGTCGTCCGGGTTCGGCCGGGTGAGCTCGTCGACGAAGGGCCGGTGCAGGTCGGTCGGGCGCACGCCGAAATCGCGCTCCAGCTCGTCGAGCGAGCCGTAGACGTCGACCCGCGGGTGGCTCGGGTCGTCCGACATCCACACCGGGATCGGCGATCCCCAGTAGCGGTTGCGGGAGATCGACCAGTCGATCGCGTTGCCCAGCCACTTGCCGAACTGGCCGTCGCGGATGTGCGAGGGCACCCAGGTGATCTCCTGGTTGAGCTCGACCATCCGGTCGCGGAACGTCGTGACCTGTACGAACCAGGAGTCCACCGCCCGTTGGATCAGCGGGTTGCCGCAGCGCCAGCAGTGCGGGTACGGGTGGTCGTAGGTGTCGTGGCGCAGGAGCACGCCGTGCACGAACGGCGCGGTCTGCTCCTTGAGGTCGCGGATGATCTGGTGGTTGGCGTCGAAGACGAGCATGCCCTCGTAGGGGGGCACGGTGGCGTCGAACGTGCCGTCGGTGCCGACGGGCACGACGACCTCGATGCCCGCCGCGTCCGTGACGACCTTGTCCTCCTCGCCGAACGCGGGGGCGATGTGGACGATGCCGGTGCCGTCCTCGGTGGTGACGTAGTCGGCGGCCAGCACGCGGTGGGCGTTCTCCCGGCCGAGGAAGAAGTCGAACGGCGGGGTGTAGCGCAGGCCGACCAGGTCGGTGCCGCGGAAGGTCCTGAGGACCTCCGGGTCGTCGCCGAGCTCGCGCGCGTAGGCGGCGAGGCGGGCCGCGGCCAGCAGCCAGCGCTCGCCGCGGGCGGCGACGAGCACGTAATCCACATCGGGGTTGACCGCCATGGCCAGGTTGGACGGGAGCGTCCAGGGCGTGGTGGTCCAGATGAGGGCGAGGGCGCCGTCCAGATCGGGGTCGGGCGCCGACAGCCGCAACCCGACGGTGACGGCCGGGTCCTGCCGGTTGAGGTAGACGTCGTCCATCTTGGTCTCGGTGGCCGACAGCGGGGTGCCGTCGTGCCAGCAGTACCAGAGGACGCGGAAGCCCTGGTAGACGAGACCCTTGTCCCACAGCGACTTGAAGGCCCACATGACCGATTCCATGTAGTCCAGGTCGAGGGTCTTGTAGTCGTGCTCGAAGTCGACCCAGCGGGCCTGCCGGGTGACGTAGGCCCGCCACTCGTCGGTGTAGCGCAGCACGGACTCGCGGCAGGCGGCGTTGAACGCTGCCACGCCCAGCTCGTCGATCTCGGACTTGCTCTTCAGGCCGAGCTGCTTCTCGGTCTCGGTCTCGGCGGGCATGCCGTGGGTGTCCCAGCCGAAGCGGCGCTCGACCCGCCGCCCGCGCATGGTCTGGTAGCGGGGCACGACGTCCTTGACGTAGCCGGTCAGCAGGTGCCCGTAGTGGGGCAGCCCGTTCGCGAAGGGGGGCCCGTCGTAGAAGACGAACTCGTTGTCGCCCTTGTCCCCCGCGGGTCGGGCGTCGACGGACGCCACGAACGTGTCGTCGGCGGCCCAGAACTCGAGGACCTCGGTCTCGAGCTGCGGGAACGACGGGTGGGCCGGAACCACCGGGTAGGCCATGATCGTGCTCCTCGTGCGCTGTGTGTTGCCGCACGGGGACGACGGCCCTCGCCACTCGGCTCGGGCGCCGCGGTACCACCCCGCTTGCCGTCCCGGAGGACGGCCACTCGACTCACGGCTGTGACGGGCCGCGCCCGTCCGGTTCTACTCCGGGCCCCACCGCGGAGCGGCGCAGCCCGTTTCTTCCGGAAGCTCCCCGGTGATGGCCGGATCGAAGCTCGTAGTGCCAGGGTAGCGCCGCCGCGCATCCCGATATTCCGCAGGGCGCTCCTAGGGACGGGCCGAGGCCTGGTGCCGCTCGTGGAGGACTGTGTCGGGTGTGCACCAGCCGCACGGGGTAAAGCCGAGCTCGACGGCCTCGCGGACGGGCAGCGGGATGCTCGGCTGCGCCGCGACCGCCCGGCAGGTGTCGACGTGGTAGCGCGGCTGCTCGTCGATCACGAGGACCTCGTCGTCCAGCCCGGCGACCAGGCCTGCCGCCGACTGGTCGTGCGGCTCCTCCGGCGGGTCCTCGTCGAAGTCGAAGGGCTGCGACGGACCTGACGCGGCGCTCATCACCGCCGTGGCCTCCGCCGAATCTTTCGGGGGCGGTGGCGGGGTGGCGGCGGCCGCGGAGTGGTCGACCGGGTCGAACAGCTCGTGACCCGACGACACCGGGCCGCCGAAGGTCGACCGGGCGGACTGCTCCCCCGGGCCCCCCGCGGTGGCGGTCGCGTCGGCCGCCTTCTC
The DNA here is from genome assembly GCA_963799945.1 of uncultured Actinomycetota bacterium. Classification (GTDB taxonomy): domain Bacteria; phylum Actinomycetota; class Actinomycetes; order Mycobacteriales; family Pseudonocardiaceae; genus Pseudonocardia. The sequence goes on along the minus strand of CAWCZG010000008.1, from coordinate 176,716 downwards.
CGTGGCCGAGCCCTCGGCCGTCGTCCGCTCGGCCGCGGACTCCGACGATGCGACCGGGACGTCAGCGGACCCCGTCGACGTCGAATCCGGCTGGCCCGACCCTGACTGCGCCGAACCGACCTGAGTCGAACCGAAGCCGGACGAACCCAAGCCGGACCCTGACTGACCCGACCCTGACTCGGCCCGACTCCGACTGGGCCGACTCCGACTGGGCCGAAGCGGACCGGGCCGGAGCGGACTGGAACAACCCCGACGAACCTGATTGGCCCGACGTGGACGTCTGCGGGTCTGACGGCTTCCCGGCGGCGTCCGCGCGGTCGCTGTCCCCGAAGCTCCAGTCGCTGAAGGGATCGGGGGTCGACCTCTTGTCGAGGTTCGGGGTGCGCTTGTCCAGGCTCGGCGCGGCGGCTTCGGCCGTCGACGAGGCTGTGCTGCCGTTCGTCGAGGGGTGGTCGAGGCCCTCAGCGACGGGACTGTTGTCCTTGTCGTCCGCTTGACGGCTCGTGTCGCCGCGCGCTGAAGCGGCGGCGGCCGCCAGCCCGGCGGCCGCGGCACCCCCCGCGGCGGCGGACCCGATGGTCGGCCCGTCGGTCTGGGACGGCGACCCGGCCTTCTGGACGACGGTCGCGTCGGCGTCGCGGTCCTCCCGCCCGGCGGTGGGGCCGCCGGAGGTGGAGGTGTCGGACCCCTTGCGGATGTCGACCGAAACCGTCGACTCGGCGTCGGTATGCCGCGCCTCGGACGCCGACCCGACCGCCGCTTCCGACCGCTCTTCGGTGACGCTCTGTGACGAAGGTCCACCCGATGAGGCGGTTGGGCCTTCAGCGCCAGACGGTCGCGCTGCAGAGCCAGACGGTTGGATCGCGGACAGCTTGACCGTCTGCTGGCCGTCGGGACGAGGCTCGTAACGGGTGTCGGCCTCGCTCGCCCGACCCCCGCTGGTGTCGCCCTCACCGAAGTCAGCCCCGCCGACGTCCTCGCCGTCGACATCGGAGCGGTGCGGGACGACCGGCAGCACCTCGGTGACCGGGTCCAGGTCGGCGACCGGCCTCGGCTCGAGCGGCGTGGACGCGATCGGCGCCCCCGCCGCCGCCCCGGCCTTGAGCGCCGACCGGCGCTGGAGCCAGTCGACGACCAGGACGACAGCCGCTGCGACGCTCACCGCCACCGACAGCCACGCGCAGAGCACGTTGCCGGTGAGCAGTGCGACGACCAGCAGCCCGAAGGCGACGAGCACGAGGATCAGGACTAGCAGCAGCACGTTTCACTCCGTGTGCGGTGGCGCGGTGGCGGTGCCGCACCGCGCCACCCATCGATGGCAGGCTCGTCAGCTACCGGCGTCGGCACGCTGGCCGTATCCCGTGGCCGCGTACCCGCCACCGGCTCCCGCCCGGCTGTCGGAAGGCGCAGCAGAACCCCGTTCGCCCAGGTCCCGCAGCTGCGACTCAAGATAGGTCTTGAGCCGGGTGCGGTACTCCCGCTCGAACGTGCGCAGCTCGTCGATCTTCTTCTCGAGGACCGACTTGTCGCGCGTGATGCTGCCGATGATCTCCGACTGCTGCCGCTCGGCGTCGCCGACCAGCTTGGAGGCCTTGTCGCGGGACTGGCGCTCGAGGGTCTCGGCGCGGGTGCGCGCGTCGTTCAGCATGGTCTCCGCACGCGCACGTGCGTCGTTGACCAGGCCGTCGGACTTGGTGCGCGCCTCGGAAAGCAGCTGCTCAGCCTTGGTGCGGGCGTCGGTCAGCATGGTGTCTGCTTCGGACTTGGCCTCGGACGTGAGCCGCTCGGCCATCTCCTGCGCCATGCTGAGGACCTTGGCCACCTGGACGTGGTGGTCGCCGCTGACCTCGGCGGGCTCCGCGAGCTGCGGTGGCGGGGCGGCCATCGCACGCTGCGGCTCCATCGGCCGCTGCATGGGCGGCGGCTCGACCTGCCGTTGGATCTGCTGCGTCGGGGGCGACATGGCGCCCATCGATGCTGCAGGCGGACGCGAACGCGCGTCCTCCAAGTCAGCTTGGACATTGCCGAGGCGCTGCTCGAGCTGGGAAACCTGCTCGCGGAGGTCGTCGTTCTCCTCGATCAGCCGGGCCAGTTCGGCCTCGACCAGATCGAGGAACGCGTCGACCTCGTCCTCGTTGTACCCCCGCTTCCCAATGGGGGGCTTGCTGAACGCGACGTTGTGGACGTCAGCGGGCGTCAGCGGCATCGAATCACCTCATGCAGTCCTCGGCGGCGGCACCGCGCGACTGGGGCTCGCTACGGTGTCGGCTGGGCAACGTTCATGAGTATGAACACGACCAGCAGCAGAACCATAATCGACAGGTCCAGACCCACGCCGCCGATCCGGACGACGGGAATCACTCTCCGCAACAGTTTTACGGGAGGGTCGGTGGCGGTGAAGATCATTTCCAACGCCACCGCGCTCGTTCCAGCCGGAACCCACTGCCGCGCAAAGCTGCGAACCAGCTCGGCCACGATGCGACCGATCAGGAGCAGCCAGAAGAAGAACAGCACGTAGTAGACGACGAACTGGATGACGAGCACGCCTTCCATACTGGCATGGAGCGCCGACAATCAGCAGGCACCCAGTCGATCAGTGGCGGGGCCGGTCCGCCACGACGTTGCCGACCCGGCTCACGAGCTTGCGGGCGTCGTCCGCGGAGACCTCGACGTCGGCGGGAGTGAGCAGGAACACCCTGTTGGTGACCTTGTCGAAGCCCCCGCGGAGAGCGAAGACCAACCCGGCCGCGAAGTCGACGAGGCGCTTGGCCGACGCGTCGTCCAGCTCGGTGAGGTTCATGATCACCGGGATGCCGTCGCGGTAGCGCTCCCCGATCGTCCGTGCCTCGTTGTAGCTGGTCGGCTGCAGTGTGGTGATCCTCGCCAGCGCGGCGGGGCCGGTGGACCGCTCCCGCTGCTCCGGCACGTTCGAGGGGGTCGGCAGCCGCACGGCGTCGGGGTCGATGGCGAGCGCGCCGCGCACCGGGGCCGCCGCGACGGGCCGCGTGGGAACGCTCGAAACCGCGCGCTCGACGGGCCGCTCAGCTACCGCGGTACGGGCCGCGCGACGCTCCCAGGCCGGTTCGGGCTCATACCGGTCGTCGTCGCCAGCGAACCGGTCGTCCCAGCGGGTGCTCGAGTCACGATCGCGCAGATCGGTCTCGTGCTCGGCCGCGTAGTCACGCACGGTGCGCCGAGCGGCCGGTGCGTAGCGCTCGGGCTCATCGGCATACTCGGCCAGCTCCTCGGCGGGCACCATGCCGAAGTAGGCCTTCAGCTTGTACATCGCGCCCATCCGCGCCCCTATCCTCGTGGCCCGCAACCCAACCGCTCGGCCTCACGACCAGCGATCAACGGGAGGTTAACCTCCGGTCCCCCACAAGGGCCGTTCCGACACGCACCACATCGCAACCGTGCCGGATCGCTACCTCGAGATCTCCGCTCATGCCCGCCGACAACGTCTCGGCCTGCGGGTGAGCGGCCCGCAGCCGCGCGGCGGCGGCCGCGATGTCCGCGAACGCCGGTTCCGGATCGACGCCCAGCGGCGCGACCGCCATGAGCCCGCTCAGCCGCAGGCCCGCGCACCCGGCGACGTGCTCGGCGAGCTCGTCGAGCCCGGCCAGGGGCACGCCGCCGCGGCCGGGGTCGCCGTCCACGCTGTACTGCAGGAGAACGGAGAGTGACGACACGCGTTCGCCGGTATCAACGGCGCGCCGGGCGGCGGTGTCCAAGGCGTCGGCCAGCCGGACCGAATCCACGGATTCCACCTGATCGGCCCAGCGCACGACGGCCCGGACCTTGTTGCGCTGGAGGCCGCCGATGACATGCCAGCGCGGGCGGGCGTCCGGGCGGAGGGCGGCGACGGCCTCGACCTTGGCGGTGGCCTCCTGCACCCGGTTCTCCCCCAGCCGGTCCAGGCCGAGATCGAGCAGGGCCGCGACGTCGGCGGCGGCCACGGTCTTGGTGACGGCCATGAGCGCCACCTCGTCCCGCTCCCGGCCTGCCGCGGCGCAGGCGGCGGCGATCCGGGCGCGGACCGCCGCGAGCCGCTCCGCGAGCTCCGCCCGCCGCGCGGGCGACACCTCGGCCCCCACCGTCTCCGTCACGTCAGCCCCCATGACGCCATCCTCCCGCGCCGCACCACCCCCGGCTCGCAGACTCGGCGTGCACCTCGCAGACCCTGCGAAGCGCCCACCCGCTCTGCGAAGCCCGCGCCCGCCCAGCAAGGTGACACCGCCCGGCTCAACCTCGCACACCTTCCGGCGTCCTCGCAGGGGTCCGACCATGTGCGAGGACGCCCCAACCTCTGCGAAGTCCCGGCCGCATGTCCGACATCCCAGGCAGCGCAGGCGAGGTCGACATCAGCGGGGTCGCGGAGCCCGTCAACCCCGCCCGCGTGGATCTCGGCCCAGCCAGAAGGGCCTCGCAGACCCAGCGTGCACCTCGCAGACCCCCGGCCCTGCGAAGCGCCAGGCCGGTCTGCGAAGCCCGAGCCAGCCCGGCAACGGCCATGCCCCGGCCCGACTTCGCACACCTTCCGGCGTCCTCGCAGGGGCCCGACCATGTGCGAGGACGCCCCAACCCCTGCGAAGTCGACGGCGGGGGTGGCTACTAGCGCGGGCGGGGGTCGAGCCAGGTGATCGCGGCCAGGCGGCCGGTGCGGCCGTCGCGGCGGTAGCTGTAGAGGGCCTTGTCCTCCATCGTGCAGCGGGGGTCGGCGCCGACCTTGCCGATCCCGAGCGCGACGAGCTGGTGGTAGAGACCGGCGCGCAGATCCAGGCCGGGCGTGCCCTTGCGGGTGCGGACGGCGCTGCCGGGCAGCCGTGCGTCGACCTCGGCCCGCATCGCGGCGGGCACCTCGTAGCAGGCTCCGCAGACGGCGGGGCCGAGCAGCACCTCGATGTCGCCCGCCCGCGCACCGAGCTCCTCCATGGCGGCGACCACCGCGGGCAGCACCCCGTCGGCCGCCCCGTGCCGTCCGGCGTGGGCCGCGCCGACGACGCCCGCGCGGGAGTCGCCCAGCAGCACGGGGACGCAGTCGGCGGCCAGCACGGCGAGGCCGATGCCGGGCTCGGCGGTGACGACGGCGTCCGTGGCCTCCACGTCGGGGTCGCCCTCGTCGGGCGGCCCGTCGACGACGGCGACCCGGGTGCCGTGCACCTGCTGCAGGTACACGACCGACACGCCCAGTTGGGCCGAGACGCGGGCGCGGTTGGCGGCGACCGCGCGCGGGTCGTCGCCGACGCCCGTCGACAGGTTGAACGAGGAGTACACGCCGCCCGACCGCCCGCCCGCGCGGGTGCTCACCACCCGGCGGACACGGGCCACGGTCAGCGCTTCATGAACGGCGGGACGTCCACCTCGTCGTCGAGGTCGATCGTCGGCGCCGCGTAGGTCGTCGGTGCTGGGGTGTGCGCCGTGGGCGGCGTGTAGAGCGAGGTCCGCTCCGGCGCCGCGCTCGGCACCTCGCCGGGGTCGGGCATCCGCGGGGTCGGCGGCGTGTAGGCCGTCGGCGGCGGGGTGGCCGGGGGCAGCGTGCCGGTCTGCAGCGGGCTGGCCTGGTGGCGCGCCGGGCTGGTGGGCCGAACCGCCGTCGCCTGCCGTGTTCCCGTTCGCCGCGGAGCCTCCGCCGTGTCCGTAACCGTCGCGCTGGCCCGGCGTGGAGCCGTTCGAGCCCGCCTGGACGTAGCCGCCGTCGTGCCCGGAGCCGTTGCTGTAGCCCGCGTTGGCCGGGCTCCCCTGCGCTGCGCCGTAGCCGCCGGCGGCCCGCCCGGAGCTGTCGCCCTGGCCCGTCGGATCCGGCGGCGACCTGACCCGGGTTGTACCCGCCGCGGCCGTTCGTGGTGCCCGCGCCGTACCCGTTGCCGTTGCTGCCGTTCCCGGTGCTGCCGCCGTTGCCGTTGCCGTTGCCGTTCTGCGCCGCGCCCGACGTGTTGCCGCTGACCCCGGCTGCGATGAGGCCTGCAGGACGCGACCCGTACGCGCTGGGCTCGAGCTTCTTGTGGGTCGGCCCGCCCGCCTCGAACCCGGCGGCGATGACGGTGACCCGCACCTCGTCGCCGAGCGAGTCGTCGATCACCGTGCCGAAGATGATGTTGGCCTCGGGGTGCGCGGCCTCCTGGACGAGCGACGCGGCCTCGTTGATCTCGAAGAGCCCGAGGTCCGAGCCGCCCGCGATCGACAGCAGGACGCCCTGCGCCCCGTCCATCGACGCTTCGAGCAGCGGCGAGTTGATCGCCTTGCCCGCCGCCTGGACCGCGCGGCCCTCGCCGCGCGACGAGCCGATGCCCATCAGCGCGCTGCCCGCTCCGGACATCACGCTCTTGACGTCGGCGAAGTCGAGGTTGATCAGGCCGGGCGTCGTGATCAGGTTGGTGATCCCCTGCACACCGGAGAGCAGCACCTCGTCGGCCGAGCGGAACGCGTCCATCAGCGAGACGCCGACGTCGCCGAGCTGCAGCAGCCGGTCGTTGGGGATGACGATCAGGGTGTCGCACTCGTTGCGCATCCCGGAGATGCCCTCTTCGGCCTGCCCGGCCCGGCGGCGGCCCTCGAACGTGAACGGCCGGGTGACCACACCGATGGTCAGCGCGCCGAGCTTCCGCGCGATCGACGCGACGACCGGCGCACCACCGGTGCCGGTGCCGCCGCCCTCGCCCGCGGTGACGAAGACCATGTCGGCCCCCTTGAGGACCTCCTCGATCTCCTCGCGGTGATCCTCCGCGGCCTTCCGACCCACTTCAGGGTTGGCCCCCGCGCCCAGCCCGCGCGTCAGCTCACGGCCGATGTCGAGCTTGACGTCGGCGTCGGACATCAGGAGGGCCTGTGCGTCCGTGTTCACCGCGATGAACTCGACGCCCTTGAGGCCGACCTCGATCATCCGGTTGACGGCGTTCACACCACCGCCGCCGATGCCGACGACCTTGATTACTGCGAGGTAGTTGTGCGGGGGCGTCATAGGGCGCACCTTCCAGCTCAGCTCGGGTCCGACCCCGGGGGTCCGGGCCTTCACGGCGAAACGCTAGGTTGCGCCCGCGGCGCGGTCCAGCAGGCGCGCCGCGTGTTGGGCAAGTGCCCAAACGGGTTTCACCTGCGGATGGTCGGCAGGTCGGGGCTCGTGACGTCGAACACGTGGCCCGGTTGGGTGAGCAGGGGGACGAGAACGGCCGCCTTGTCGGCCGCGCGGTCGTCGGTTCCCCACACGACCTGTCGCCCGTTCGTGAGCCCGAAGGTCACCTGCCCGGGCACGTTCGCGCCCGCGACCGTCGCGTCCACGGTGAGCACCTGCGACCGGATCGGGGGCGGGAGCGTGGCCAGCGCGGCGAGCGCCGAGCGCGTGGACGGGTCGTCGGGGCCGACGGCACCGAACGTCAGCTTGGGCAGCCCCGGCGGCGGTGTCCCCGGGTAGACGACGCCGCCGCCGTCCACGAGCTGCACCCCGGTCGGGGTGGAGGCGCTGGCGACGGGCACGCGGTCGGTCACCGTCACGGTGACCGTGTGCGGCCACGACCGGGCCACCACGACGGTCGCGACGGTGGGCAGCGCGGCCACCCGCGCGGCGACCGCCGCGGTGTCGATCGAGGCGAGCGGGGCGCCGTCGGGCACGGCGGCCGCGGCCAGCACGTCGGCCGTCGGCACCGCGGTGCCGCCCTCGACCCGCACGTCCTGGACGTTGAAGAGGTGCGTGTCGTAGAGCAGGACGCGCACCAGGAACGCGACGCAGACGGCCAGGAAGACGACGATCAGCGCAGCGGCCAGCCGTCGACGGCGATACACCCCCGGCGCCCGCCGGACGGGCCGGGCCGGCGCCGCGCGCGTCACCGCGAGAGCTCCAGCAGGATCTCCGGTGCGAGCACCGTGACGTCGCCCGCGCCCATGGTGATCACCAGGTCACCGGAGCGCGCCACCCCGGCCACGACCGCGGGCACGTCGGCCCAGCGCGGCACGAAGCGCACGTGCTCGGGCGCCAGGGGCACGTGCCCGGCGATCAGCGCCCCGCTCACCCCGGGCTCGGGGTCCTCCCGGGCGCCGTAGACGTCCAGCACCACGACCTCGTCGGCCAGGCCGAGCGCGGCCCCGAACTCGAGCGCGAAGTCGCGGGTGCGCGAGTAGAGGTGCGGCTGGAAGGCGACGACGACGCGGCCCGACCCGACCACGTCGCGCGCGGCCCGCAGCTGGGCGGCGACCTTCGTGGGGTGGTGGGCGTAGTCGTCGTACACGGCCACGCCCGCCGCCCGCCCGCGGAACTCGAAGCGGCGGCGCACACCGTCGAACGCGGCGAGCCCCTCCAGCAGACCGTCGACCGGCGCGCCGAGCAGCTCACCCGCCAGCAGCGCGGCCAGCGCGTTGAGCGCCATGTGCTCGCCGGGCACGGGCAGCCGCAGCTTGTGCTCCGCCCCGTCCACGGACAGGACGATCCGGGCGCCCGGGCCGTCCGGCCGGAAGGCCAGCAGGCGGGCGTCGGCGTCCTCGGCCCGCCCGTAGGTGCGCACCTGGATCCCCCGCTCGCGGGCGGTCATGGCGAGCGTGGCGGCGCCCAGGTCGTCGGCACAGGTCACGAGCGTGCCACCGGGGTTGATGCGGGAGAGGAACTCGCCGAACGCGGCGACGTAGGCCGCCGGGCTGCCGTAGTGGTCGAGGTGGTCGGCCTCGACGTTGGTGACGATGGCGACCTCCGGCGAGAACGCCAGGAACGACGCGTCGCTCTCGTCGGCCTCGACCACGAAGATCTCGCCCGTGCCCTCGTGCGCGCCCGACCCGGACGCGGCGAGGTCGCCGCCGATCGCGAACGACGGGTCGAGCCCGCAGTGCTGCAGCGCGACGGTGAGCATCGAGGTCGTCGACGTCTTGCCCGCGGTGCCGGTGACGGCCGCGAGCCTGCGCCCCTTGGTCAGCGCGGCCAGCGCCTCGGCCCGGTGCACGACGGGCAGGCCGCGCTCCCGCGCCGCGGCCAGCTCGGGGTTGGTCTCCCGGATCGCGCTCGACACCACGACCGTCGCGGGCGGGTCGGGCAGATGGTCCGCGTCGTGCCCGACGTCGACGTGCGCGCCGAGCGCCCGCAGCGCCAGCACGGAGGCCGACTCCCGCGCGTCGGAACCGGAGACGCTCGTGCCGCGGGCGAGCAGGATCCGCGCGATGCCGCTCATGCCCGCACCGCCGATCCCGATCAGGTGCACGGCTTTTTCCAGGTCGGTCACGCCGAGCCTCCTGCTCCAGCGCGCGGGAGCGGGTGTCCCGCGCGGCCAACGTCGAGTACGAGGCGGGCCAGTCGTTCGTCGGCGTCCGCGTGCCCCGATGCCCGCGCCGCCGCGCTCATTGTCGCGAGCCTGCCGGGGTCGGTGAGCAGGGGCACCAGCTCGGCCAGCGCGCGCTCACCCGTGAGCTCGGCGTCGGGCACCAGCACTCCCCCGCCCGCGGCGACCACCGGAGCGGCGTTGAGCGCCTGCTCGCCGTTGCCGTGCGGCAGCGGGACGTAGACGCCGGGCAGCCCGACGGCGGACACCTCGGCGACCGTCATCGCCCCGCAGCGGCCCAGCACCGCGTCGGCGGCGGCGTAGGCCAGGTCCATGGCGTCGATGTAGGGCACCCCGACGTACCCGGGCGCGGGCTCGGCGGGCGTGCCCGTCTTGCCGTAGGCGTGCAGCACGCCGATCCCGGCGTGCAGGAGCCCTGGCAGGGCCGCGGCGATCGCCGCGTTGAGCGTGCGGGCCCCCTGCGAGCCGCCGAACACGAGCAGGACGGGCCCTTCGGCGGGCAGCCCGAACCGGGCGCGGGCTTCGGCGCGCAGCCGGGGCCGGTCGAGCTCGGTCACCGAGCGCCGCAGCGGGATCCCGAGGATCTCCGCGCCGGGGAGGCTGCCGGGCACGGCGCCCACGACGCGGGCGGCGAAACGGGCGCCGACCCGGTTGGCCAGGCCCGCACGGGCGTTCGCCTCGTGCACGACGATCGGCACCCGCCCGCGCGCGCCCAGGTAGGCGGGCAGCGCCACGTAGCCGCCGAACCCGACCACCACCTGCGCGTCGACGGAGGTGAGCACCTCCCGCACGCGGCGGACCGCGGTGCGGACCCGGCCCGGCAGGCGCAGCAGGTCGCCGCTGGGACGCCGCGGCAGCGGGACGGGCGGGATCAGCTCCAACCGGTAGCCGCGGGCCGGGATGAGCGTGCTGTCCAGGCCGCGCGCGGTGCCGAGCGCGGTGACCCGTGCATCGGGCGCGAGGCGCATCACGGCATCGGCCAATGCCATCGCGGGCTCGATGTGGCCCGCGCTGCCGCCCCCGGCCACCACGACGTTCACCATGCGCCTCCAACGAACGGGCGCGCCGAAGAGTCGCGCGGACAGCTCTGCGGGCGTTCACTTCACACCCCGTCCCGCGGCGGGGCGGTCGCCGGGGCGGTAGGGCTCGGGCGGCGGCAGCCGCAGCGCCCTGGCCAGCCTGCCCTGGCCGTGGTGGCGCAGTGCGGCGATCGCCTCCGGCTCGTGGCGTGCCGCGTTCGCGAGCATCCCGAACACGAACATGGTGACGACGAGCGACGTGCCGCCCGAGGAGATCAGCGGGAGCGTCAGCCCGGTGACGGGGAGCAGCCCCACGACGTAGGCGATGTTGATCGCCGCCTGGGCGACCAGCCAGGTGGTGGAGGTGGCGACGACCAGCTTCAGCCACGGATCGGAGTTGCGGGACGCGATCCGCAGACCGGCGTAGGCCAGCGTGGCGAACAGCGCGAGGACCGCGAACGCGCCGACGAACCCGAGCTCCTCGCCGATGATCGCGAAGATGAAGTCGTTGTGCGCGTTGGGCAGGTAGTCCCACTTCGCGCTGCCCTGGCCCAGCCCCTGGCCGAACAGGCCGCCGCCCGCGAGCGAGTACAGCGCCTGCCGGGACTGGAAGCCCGCGGCCTCCGTGTCGGCGCCCGGGGAGAGGAAGGACAGCACCCGGCTCATCCGGTAGCTGGCCGACATCGCCAGCAGCAGCGCGCCGCCCAGCGCGCCGCCGCACAGCGCGGCCATCAGCCGCATCGGCGCGCCCGCGTAGAACAGGAGCGCCACCAGGACGATGCCCAAGGTGACCGACATGCCCAGGTCCGGTTCGAGCACGAGCAGCGTGAGCAGCACGACGGTCACCGGCACCACCGGGGACAACGCGTACTTCCACCGGTGCATCACCGCGCGGCGGGCCACCAGCACGTGGGCGCCCCAGAGCGTGAGCGCCACCTTGGCCGCCTCGGACGGCTGAACGGTGAACGAGCCGACGGCGAACCAGGCCCGCGAGCCGTTGCGGTCGACGCCGACGACCAGCACCGCGATCAGCATCGCGAGGCACAGCACCAGGAAAGCGGGCGCGAGCGCGCGCAGCCGTCGCGGCGGGATCCGCAGCCCGACGTAGAACAGGAACAGCCCGGGCACGCAGAAGAGCAGCTGCTTGGTGAAGATCGAGTACGACGAGCCGTTGGCCGTGTAGGCCTCGACGGACGACGCCGAGAGCACCATCACCAGCCCGAACAGCGTGAGCAGCCCGAAGACGCCGAGCACGAGGTGCAGCGAGGTGAGCGGGCGGCGCAGCCAGAGCCCCAGCGCCGCGACACCCCGGCCGACCGCGGCCCGCGTGCCCGAGACCGGCGTGGCCGCGGGTCGCGGGCGCCTGGCCCCGACCGCCCGGCCGGTCGCCGTGCTCATGCCCGGCTCCCTGGCAGCTCGGCGACGGCGTCGACGAAGGCGCGACCGCGGGCGGCGTAGTCGACGAACTGGTCCATCGAGGCGGCGGCGGGTGCCAACAGCACCGTGTCACCCGGCCTGGCGTGCGCGGCGGCCAGGCGGAGGGCTGCTGTCATGATCCCGTCCATGGCGCCATCGTCGCCTGGGATCACCTCGAGGACGGGCACATCGGGCGCGTGTCGTCGCATCGCCGCGACGATCTCCGCACGGTCGGTGCCGATCACCACCGTCGCCCGCAGCCCCGGCCCGCGCTCCGCGACCAGCGCGTCGACCGACGCCCCCTTGAGCAGACCGCCTGCGATCCACACGACCGGGCCCGGTACCGCGCCCAGCGCGGCGAGGGCCGCGTGCGGGTTCGTGGCCTTGGAGTCGTTGACGTAGGCCACGCCGTCGACCCGGCCGACGACCGCGCCGCGGTGCCCACCGGGCTCGAACGCGGCGAGTCCGGCGGCCACGGCGGCGGGCGGCACGCCGTGGGCCCGGGCCAGCGCAGCGGCGGCCAGCGCGTCGGTGAGGCCGGAGGGGCCCGTGGGCCGGACGGACGCGGCGTCGGCCAGCTCGCCGCCGCCGAAGGCGCGGTCGACGAGGGCGCCGCCGCTGATGCCCAGCTGGTCGGGGCCGGGCACGGCGAGGGTGACCCCGACGCGGCGCTGCGCGGTGGCGGCGGCGAGGAGGGCGGCCGCCGCCGGGTCGTCGACGCCCGCGACCGCGACCGGCCCGCGCAGGGCCTGCGCCTTGGCGTGCGCGTAGGCGGCCATCGACCCGTGCCAGTCGAGGTGGTCCTCGGCGACGTTGAGCACGCACCCGACGGCGGGCACGACCGAAGGCGACCAGTGCAGCTGGAAGCTCGACAGCTCGACGGCCAGCACGTCCCGACCCTCGTCGACGGCCGCGACGACCGGGTGGCCGATGTTGCCGCACGCCACCGTGTCCTGCCCGGCCGCGCGCAGGATCGCCTCGAGCATGCTGACGGTGGTGGTCTTGCCGTTCGTGCCGGTGACGGCCAGCCACGGGGCGGGGCTGCGCTGCTCGCGGGCGATCCACCAGGCCAGCTCCGGCTCCCCCACGACCGGCAGCCCGGCCGCGGCGGCCGCGACCGCCAGGGCGTCGTCGGGCCGCCGCCCCGGTCCGGTGACGACGAGCGCGAGATCGGCCGACAGCTCCTGCGGCCCCGCGACCGCCCCCTCCGGCAGGTCGGTCAGCGCCTCCGGCCGGGCGTCGGTGACGGTCACGCGGGCGCCGAGCCGCAGCAGCGCTCCAGCCGCCGCCCGCCCGGAGATCCCGGCGCCCGCGACGAGCACGTGCGCGCCGCGCAGTTCGTCGACCTTCATCTCCTCAGCCGCCCGCGGAGGCGGTGAGCCACTCGCTGTAGAACAGGCCGAGCCCCAGCGCCGCGCACATCGCCGCGAGCAGCCAGAACCGGATGATCACCGTGGTCTCGGCCCACCCCGCGAGCTCGAAGTGGTGGTGGAACGGAGCCATCCGGAACACCCGCCGCCGGGTGGTGCGGAACACCAGGATCTGCATCGCGACCGAGAGCGCCTCGACGACGAACACCCCGCCGATCACGACGAGCAGCAGCTCGGTGCGCGTGACGATGGACAGGCCCGCCACGAGGCCGCCCAGCGCGAGCGAGCCCGTGTCGCCCATGAAGATCCGGGCCGGGGCGGCGTTCCACCAGAGGAAGCCGATGCAGCCGCCCATCGCCGCGGCGGCGATCACCCCGATGTCCAGGGGGTCGCGCACCTGGTAGCAGCCCGCGGCCGAGACGAGGGCGCAGTTGTTGCGGAACTGCCAGAAACAGATGATCACGTAGGTGCCGAGCACCATCGCGGCCGTGCCCGCGGCCAGGCCGTCGAGCCCGTCGGTGAGGTTCACCGCGTTCGACCACGCCGCGATGATCAGGTTGGCCAGCAGGATGAACCCGACGAGCCCGAACGAGAGCACGGCGATGTCGCGCACGAACGAGAGGCTGTCCGACGCGGGCGCGAGGCCGTCGGCGTTGACGAAGCGCAGGGCGAGGATCCCGAAGATCGTGGCGGTCAGCACCTGGCCGACGATCTTGGACGTCTTGTTGAGCCCCAGGTTGCGGGCGCGCCGGAGCTTGATGAAGTCGTCGAGGAAGCCGACGATGCCCAGCGCGGTGGTCAGGAACAGCACGAGCAGGGCGGACGGGGTGACCTGCTCCCCCGTCACGACGTGCGAGAGCAGGTAGCCCAGCCAGATCGCGATCATGATGGCGACGCCGCCCATGGTGGGGGTGCCGCGCTTGGCCTGGTGGCTCTGCGGACCTTCGGCGCGGATCTCCTGGCCGAACCCCTGCCGGGCGAAGAACCGGATCAGGTAGGGCGTGAGCAGGATGGAGATCGCGAGAGCGACCCCCGCCGCGATGAAGATACCTCTCATACGCCTGTGCTCCCGTCCAGCAGGTCGGCGGCGATGCGCTCGAGCCCGGCCGCCCGGGACGCCTTGACCAGCACGACATCGCCGGGCGCCAGCTCAGCGTGCAGCAGCGCGATGGCCTCGTCGACGTCGGGGACCTCGCGGCGGGCCCCGTAGGCGGGGCTGTCCACCGCGACCAGCTCGTCGATGCCCAGCTCCCGGGCCAGCGTCGCGACCCCGGCGTGGGCGGCGGCCTCGTCGCCGCCCAGCTCGCGCATCGGGCCCAGGACAGCCCAGGTGCGCCTGCTGTCGCCGAGGGCGCGCAGCGCGCGCAGGGCGGCGGCCATCGAGTCCGGGTTGGCGTTGTAGGCGTCGTTGACGACGGTCACGCCGTCGGCGCGGTCGGTGACCTCCATCCGCCACCGGGACGCCGGGACGACGGCCGACAGCGCCGCGGCGACACCCTCGGGGGTGCCGCCGAGCTCGATCGCCACCGCGGCGGCGGCCAGCGCGTTGCCGATGTGGTGGGCGCCCACGAGCCGCAGGGCGACCGGGGCCGAGCCCGCGGGCGTGCCGAGCCGGAACCGCGCGCGCCCCGCGTCGAGGGTTACCGCGTCGGCACGCACCTCGGCGCCTCGGCCGAACGTGACGACCCTGGCCGCCGTGCGCCGCGCCATCGCCGCGACGCGCGGGTCGTCGGCGTTCGAGCACCGCGACCCCGTCCGCGGGCAGCGCCTCGACCAGCTCGCCCTTCGCCTGCGCGATGCCCTCGACCGACCCGAACTCGCCCAGGTGCGCGCTGCCGACGTTCAGGACGACGCCGATCCGCGGCGGCACGGTGGCGGCGAGCGCGGCGATGTGGCCCGGCCCGCGGGCCGACATCTCCAGCACGAGGTGCCGGGTGTCCGCGTCGGCGCGCAGCGCGGTCCATGGGAGGCCGAGCTCGTTGTTGAACGACTCCGGCGGCGCCACCGTCGGGCCGAGCGGGGCGAGGACGGCGGCGAGCAGGTCCTTCGTCGAGGTCTTGCCGGAGCTGCCGGTGACCCCGACGACGGCCAGGTCGGGCAGCCGTCCCACCACGTGCGTGGCCAGCCGGGCCAGCGCGGCGAGCACCGCCGCACCCGAGCCGTCGGGATCCGTGTCGCCGAGGTAGGTGCCGTCGGCGCGGGGGGCGGGCGGGACGACCACGGCGGGCGCGTCGACGGGGCGCGCGGCGAGCACGCCTGCGGCGCCCCGGTCGGCGGCGGCCGCGGCGAAGTCGTGCCCGTCGACGTGCTCACCAGGCAGCGCCAGGAAGAGACCGCCTGCCCGGATCGCGCGGGAGTCGAACTCGACCGCGGTGACCACCTCGTCACCCCGGGCCCCGGCGAGCCGCCCGTTCGTGACCGCGGCGATCTCCGACAGTGACAGCGGGATCACGGTGCACATCCGATCATGCGGGAGTGGATCATCGACGGGCGGCCCGGAGCGCGCCTGCACCGCTGATCGCGGTGATCGCCGCCGCGAGCTCGGCGGCGTCGTCGAAGGGGTGCCGCACGCCGCAGATCTCCTGGCCCGACTCGTGTCCCTTGCCCGCGATCACGACGGCGTCGCCTGGGCGGGCCGCGTCGACGGCCGCGACGATCGCCGCACGTCGGTCGCCGATCTCGTGCAGCTCGCCGTGGCCCGGCTCGCTCGAGCGCACCCGCGAGCATCGCCGCCCGGATGTCGGCGGGCCGCTCCGAGCGGGGGTTGTCGTCGGTGACCACCAGGACGTCCGAGCGGCGCGGCCGCGGCGGCCCCCATGAGCGGGCGCTTGCCGCGGTCGCGGTCGCCGCCGCAGCCCAGAACGGTGATCAGCCGTCCGGGCACCTGGGCGCGCAGCGTGTCCAGCAGCGCGGCGACGGCGGCGGGCTTGTGCGCGTAGTCGACCACCGCGAGGAACGGCTGGCCCAGCGCGATCCGCTGCATCCGGCCGGGCACGGTGACCTCGGCGAACCGCTCGGCCGCCACCGCGGGGTCGACCCCGACCGCGGCCAGGCTCGCCAGCGCGACCAGCGCGTTGGCCACGTTGAACGCCCCGGGCAGGCGCAGTCGGACCGGGATCGCGCCGCCGGGGGTGCGCGCGGTGAAGCGCTGGCTGCCGTCGGCTTCGGTCACCGCGTCGGCGGCGCGACCAGTCGGCGGGGCCCGTCGTCGCGACCGTGACGGCGCCGGGGGTGCGCGCGGCCAGCCGGACACCCCACTCGTCGTCGACGCAGATGACGGCGTGCTCGGCCCGTCCGTCGAAGAGGGTGGCCTTGGCCGCGAAGTAGTCCTCCATGTCGCGGTGGAAGTCCAGGTGGTCCTGGGAGAGGTTGGTGAAGGCGCCGACCGCGAACCGCGTGCCCGCCACCCGGCCGAGGGCGAGCGCGTGGCTCGACACCTCCATCGCCACGTCGGTGACGCCGGACTCACGCATCACCGCGAAGAGCGCCTGCAGGTCGGGCGCCTCCGGCGTGGTGAACGCGCTGGGCAGCCGGGCGCCGTCGATGCGGACGCCGACGGTGCCGAGCAGCCCGGCGGTGCGCCCGGCCGCGTCCAGCCCGGCCTCGACCATGTGCGCGACCGTCGTCTTGCCGCTGGTGCCGGTGACCCCGAGGACCGCGAGGTGGGCGGTCGGGTCGCCGTAGACGAGAGCGGAGATGGCGCCGAGCACGTCGCGCGGGTGGGCGTGGACGAGCACCGGGACGTCGCGCAGCGCCGGGCGGGCGGCCCCGTCGGGATCGGTGAGCACGGCGGCCGCGCCTCTCGCGAGGGCGTCGGCGGCGAAATCGGCGCCGTGGGCGCGCGCGCCGGGCAGGGCGGCGAACAGGTCGCCGGGACGGACCTCGGCGGCCCGGAGCGTGACCCCCGTGATCAGGACATCGCCTGCCGCGGCGGGCGGCGCCCGCAGCGGCGGCGACGGCGCCCAGGGCGGCCGGCCGGACCTCGCGCGGACGCGGCGGAAGAGCGGACGCGGCCGGAGCGGCGACCGGAGCAGGACCCGCAGCGGACATGCCGCGGAGGCTACCGGCGGTGCCGTTGTCACCCGGACGCGCACCGCCGATCGCGCGAGCGTTTCCTCGGCCGCTCGGCGCGCGGGACCACCGGTCACCGCGCCCGAGCGTGCCCGCGACGGGACGCTCGCGTGTCAGCGCCGACGCGCCGCCGATGCTCGATTGGCACCTGCCGGACGCGAACCGGTTGCGGCCCCTCGACGGTGGGAAGGCCCCGCGCTCGTTCAGGGCAGCTGCAAGGATCGCGGGCGGGGTCGGGTTGGTCGTCAGCGGGATGTGGTCGCGCTGGGCGACGTAGGTGGCGATGTCGTGGAACAGCGGGGCAGCGCTGGAGCCGCCCGCGGGCGCGTCGAGCATGATCCCGACGACGAAGCGCGGGTTCTGGGCGGGGAACATGCCCGCGAAGGTGATCCAGTACGTCGACGCCGAGTAGCAGCCGCACACCGGGTTGACCTGCTGCGCCGTGCCGGTCTTGCCCGCCACCTGGTACCCGGGGACCGCCGCCGTCGGGCCGGTGCCGCGCTGGTTGTGGACGTCCTGCGTCACCGCGGTCAGCATCGTGCGCAGGGTCGCCGCCGTCTGCGGCGAGACGACCTGCACGCCTGCCGGGGTGGGGATGTCGGTGCGCACCCCGTCGGAGCCGGTCGTCGACTCCACGATCCGCGGCGGGATCCGCAACCCGTTGTTCGCGACGGCCTGGTACATGCCCGCCATCTGCAGCACGGTCATGGAGAGGCCCTGGCCGATCGGCAGGTTGCCGAACGTGGAGCCCGACCAGCTCGCCATCGGCGGCACGTCGCCCGCGCTCTCGCCGGGCAGCCCGACGCCGGTGCGCACGCCCAGCCCGTAGCGCTGCAGCATGTCGTCGAACCGCTGCGGGCCCGACCTTCTGCGCCGTCATGATCGTGCCGACGTTGGACGACTTCGCGAGCACGCCGGTGAGCGTGTAGTGCGCCAGGCCGTGCTTCCAGGCGTCGTTGATCGTGCGGTCGGCGACCTTGATGCTGCCGGGCACGTCGAGCACGTCGTCGGGCTTGGTGACGCCGTACTCGATCGCCGCCGACATCGTCACGATCTTGTTGACCGAGCCGGGCTCGAAGGGCGAGGTGACGGCGGGGTCGCCGAGCTGGTCGGTCGTGGCCGCGCCGGGGTTGGTGGGGTCGAAGGTCTCGCCGGTCGCCAGCGCCCTGACCTTCGCCGGTGGCGACGTCGAGCACCACCACGGAGCTGTCGGGCTTCGCGCGGGTCTTGGCGATGAACGCCGAGAGGTCGCGCTGCACGGTGTACTGCAGGTCCGAGTCGAGGGTGAGCTGCAGCGTCGAGCCGGGCACCGCGGGCCGCTCGTAGCGCACGCTGCCGGGGATCTCGGCGTTGCTGCCCTCGGCCGTGTCGACCTCGCGGACGCCGTTCGAGCCCGAGAGCAGGTTGTCCTGCGAGCTCTCCAGGCCGATGCGCCCGGTCAGCTTGCCCGGGGTGTCGGTGGCGTCCCAGGTCGCGGAGCCGATGACGTTCGCGGCCAGCGACCCGCCCGGGTACACGCGCGCCTCCCGGCGCTCCAGCGCGATCTCGGGGAACTGCTGGTGCATCTGCGCGGCGACGTCGGGGTCGACCAGCTTGGCCAGCACGACGTAGCCCTTGTCGCTGGTCAGCAGCGTGAGCAGGGCCGTGGGGTCCTGGCCGGTCGCCGTCCCGACGACGTTGGCGATCCGGCCGACGTACTCCGGCGGTGCCGGTGCCGTGGGTCCGCGCGATCGTGCGCGGGTTGGTGACCAGGGCGTTGGCCTCCGTGCTGAACGCGAGCGGCTTGCCCGCGCTGTCGAGGATCGCGCCGCGTTCGGCGGGCAGCGGGATCTCGGTGAGCAGCTGCCGGGCCGACGCCGCGTTCAGGTCGGGCGCCTGGAAGGACTGGACGACGACGAGCTTGAGCGTGGCGATGCCCAGGATGGCGACGAGCAGGATGCGACCGACCCGGATCCGCTTGCCGGGGGACGCCGCGGCGCGGCGCGCGGCCGGGCGACGGTGCGGCGGGGCCGCGCGTACGGCGACCCGCACCCGTGGGCGGGGCGGGGCGGTCGTCATCAGCCCGCTCCGCCTGCCGCCGGGGTCGTCGCCGTGTGGGCCGCGGCGGGGTGGGTCGGGGTCGCGGTGTGCGCGGCTCCGGCCGGGGTGGTGGTGCCGCCTGCGGCGGGGCGCCCGCCGCACCGTCCCTGCCCCGGCGCCCGCCGGGTGTGCGGCCGCAGCACCGGCACCTGTGCCCGTGCCCGCACCTGCGCCCGCGCCGGCGGCGCCCGCGCCGGTTCCGGTGCCGCCGGTGCCGTACCGGTGCCGGCTCCGCCCGTACCGGTGCCGGTGCCGGCTGCGCCGTGCCCGCGCCGGTGCCGGTGCGTCGCAGCGCCCGTGCCGGTGCCCGCAGCGCCGGTGCCGGTGCCCGGTGCCCGTGCGCCGTGCCGGCCCGGTGCCGGCGGCGCCCGTGCCGGTTCCAGTGACGGCCGTGCCGGTGCCCGTGCCGGTGGTCGCGGCACCGGTCCCGGCCGCCGTGCCCGTGCCGGTCGTCGCCATGCCGGTTGCTACGCCGGTACCGCCCGCTATGGCCCCGGCCGGGGCGCCCGCCCCGGGGCGTGGCGTCGGGCTGGGACTCGAGCGCGGCGTCGGCCGTCGGCGCGTCAGGGCCCGCCGCAGCAGCCGCGGGCGGAGGTGCGGCCACCGGCGCGGCGATCGCCGCCTTGGGCACCCCGACGAGCGTGACCGTGCCGTCGGGCGCGACCACCAGCCTCGCCGAGTCCTGCACCGGCACCATGCCCAGCTGCCCGGCCCGCTGGGCGAGCGCAGGCGCCGAGTCCATCGCCGTGACCTGCCTGCGCAGCTGCTCGCTCTGCTCGGTCAGGGTGCGGGCGGCGTCGCGGGCGTCCTGCAGCCGGTAGGAGTCGGCCGCCGCCGCGGTCGACAGCCACAGCGTCACGACCAGCCCGACGGCCAGCAGCCCCATCACCAACAGCACGAACTGCGCCCGGCCCGCGGGCGCGGCGGCCCGCTGCGTGCGGGCGCCGCCGACGAGCCTGCGCAGCCGGTCGTCGCGCTTGGCGTAGGCCCGGCCCGCCGCGTTGCCCCGTTCGACGGCGGGTGCGCCCCGCTGAGCCGGGACCGTCGCGGTGCGCCCGCGCGATCCCCGGCCCGGACGGCCCCCGTCGTCCGGGTCGGCGTACGGGTTGCCGACCGGGCCGACGTCCGCGCCCTTTCGGTAACCAGCGCACTCATCGCCTGCCCTCGCTGTCGCTCGGTTCGGCGCTTCGCGAACGCTGCGTCAATGATTCGCTCGCAGGCTCGCTCATGCGGTCCCCCCCATGGTGGACTCCCCTTCCCCGATCCGTTCAGCCGCCCGCAGGCGCACCGACGCCGCACGGGGGTTGTCGGCGACCTCGTCGTCGCCCGCCTGCTCGGCCCCACGCACCAGCAGCCGGAAGGACGGCCCGTGCCCGGGCAGCTCCACCGGCAGCCCGACGGGCGTCGTCGACGCCGCCCGCGCGCCGAGCTCGCGCTTGGCGATGCGGTCCTCCAGCGAGTGGTAGGCCAGCACGACGATCCGGCCGCCGACCGCGCAGCGCGTCGAGCGCGGCGGGCAGCGCGGCCGCCCACGCCGCGAGCTCGCCGTTGACCTCGATCCGCAGCGCCTGGAACGTGCGCTTGGCCGGGTGCCCCCCGGTCCGGCGCGACGCCGCGGGCACCGCCTCGTACAGCAGCTCGACGAGCTCGCCGCTGCGCCGGAACGGCTGCGCTTCGCGGCGGCGCGCCACCGCCGACGCGATCCGCGACGGCGAACCGCTCCTCGCCGTACTCCCGCAGCACCCGCGCGAGCTCGGGCACCGAATAGGTGTTGAGCACGTCGGCCGCCGTCGGTCCGCGGCTCGGGTCCATGCGCATGTCGAGATCGGCGTCGCGGGAGTAGGAGAACCCCCGCTCCTCCGCGTCGAGCTGCAGCGAGGAGACGCCGAGGTCGAACAGCACGCCGTCGACCCGCGGAAGCCCCAGCTCCGCGAGCACGTCGGCGACGCTGTCGTAGACGGCGTGCACCAGGTGGGTCCGGTCGCCGTACGCGGCGAGGCGCCGCCCGGCGAGCGCGAGCGCCTCCGGGTCGCGGTCCAGCCCGACCAGCGTGAGCTGCGGGTGCTCCGCGAGCAGGGCGGCGGCGTGGCCACCCATCCCGAGCGTCGCGTCGACCATGACCGCGGGCCGCCCGGTCAGCGCCGGACGCAGCAACTCGACGACACGAGGCAGGGATACGGGAACGTGCCTAGCCCCAGCAGGCCCATCTCCGTGCGGGTGCTGCCCCACAGCCACCCACCTCCCTGCCCCGAGTCGCCGAGCCATCCGCGCCCGAGGAGCTCCTCCGGGCTTTCTCCGATGCCCCCTCCCGGCAGACCTGGCACCGGGGAAGGTGCGCCAGGGCTGCCGGGAGGAGACACCGGCGGGGTCATGCCGAGCTACATCAGCCCGTGAAGCACCTCCTCCTGCGCTTTCGCGTAGGTGTCCTCGTGGTCGTCCTGGTAGCGCTGCCACGCCTCGGCGTCCCAGATCTCGGCGCGCGTGAAGGCCCCGATGACCACGCAGTCCTTGGTGAGTCCCGCGTAGCGCCGCAGCTCGGGGGTGATCGCGATGCGGCCCTGCGCGTCGGGGTTCTGCTCGTCGGTGCCCGAGAACAGGTTGCGTTGGAAGACCCGCGCCGACTCGCTCGTCAACGGGGCGGACGCGACCTTGGTGGCCACCTCGGCGAAAGACTCCCTGGTGAACACGTACAGGCAGTGGTCCTGCCCCTTCGTGATCATCAGACCGCCTCGCAGCTCGTCGCGGAACTTCGCGGGCAGCGTCAACCGCCCCTTGTCGTCCAATTTGGGGGTGTAGGTGCCGAGGAACACCGGCCCCACCTCCACACACTGGATGGCGTGAGGCCCCTCGGCGCCCCAGCGATCACCACATTACCCCACTTCCCTCCACCGTCAACTCCTACGCGCCCCCGCTTGTCCGGCATTTCCTCGCGAAGCCGCAGCTCACCAGGGGTGGGGCGAGGTGGGGAGGTCGTGGCTCCACCCGGCTGCGGTACCCCCAGACTGATGACGTTGCGTAGTCGCGGACCCCGTTCCACGGTCGCCGAGCACGGATTCGGCCTCCGCGGTGGGGCATGGTGGGGAACTCGGGGGACGACCGGGCGATGGACGCCCGCGTCGTTTGAGAGACTGGGGTCCGACGGGTTGCCCAACACCCGCGTGCAAGGAGGTGTCTCCGGGTGACGACCACGAGCAGCCGCGTGGACGGCGGTCCGCCTGGTGCGCCGCTGGGCGTCCCCGACGTCGCGGAGCTCGCCGCGCGGATCGCGGGCAACATCCAGCGGGTGATCGTCGGCAAGCCCGAGGTGGTCCGCATCGCGCTCGTCACCCTGCTCGCCGAGGGCCACCTCCTGGTCGAGGACGTGCCGGGGGTCGGCAAGACCACGCTGGCCAAGGCGTTGGCGCGCTCGATCGACGGCTCGGTGAGCCGGGTGCAGTTCACCCCCGACCTGATGCCCGTCGACATCACCGGTGTGTCGATCTTCAACCGGCAGAGCGCCGAGTTCGAGTTCCGCCCCGGGCCCGTGTTCGCCAACGTCGTGATCGCCGACGAGATCAACCGCGCGTCGCCGAAGACGCAGTCGGCGCTGCTGGAGTGCATGGCCGAAGACCAGGTGACGGTCGACGGCACCACCTATCCCCTGGCGAGCCCGTTCATGGTGGTGGCCACCCAGAACCCCATCGAGATGGACGGCACCTACCCGCTCCCGGAGGCGCAGCGCGACCGCTTCACCGCTCGCGTCTCCATCGGCTACCCCGATCCGGCCGCCGAGCTCGCGATGATCGACGAGCACGCGGCGACGGACCCGCTGGACGTGCTCCGCCCGGTCACCGACGCCCGTCTCGTGCAGGCCGTCATCGACGCCGTCCGCAAGGTGCACATGGGCCAGGAGGTCCGCCAGTACTGCGTCGACCTCGTGTCGGCCACCCGGCGGCTGCCGGAGCTGCGCCTCGGCGCGTCCCCGCGCGCCACGCTGCAGCTGGTGCGCACGGCGCGCGCGCAGGCCGCGCTGTCCGGGCGCAGCTTCGTGGTGCCCGACGACGTGCACGCCGTCGCCGTCCCGGTGCTGGCCCACCGGCTGCTGCTCACCCCCGACGCGCAGGCCAACCGCCGGTCCCCCGTCGACATCGTCCGGACGCTCGTCGCGCGGACGCCGGTGCCCACCCCGGCCCGCCCCGGCGGCTGAGCCGGGTGGCGCGCTTCTCGGGGCTCACCACGCGCGGCCGTTGCCTGCTCGCGGGGGGCGCGGCCACCGCGGCGTGCTCGGTGGTTCTCGACGAGCGGGACCTGCTGCGCGTCGGCGTCTTCGTCGCGGTGCTCCCCCTGCTCGCCGTGGTGCTCGCCGCGCGCACCCGGCGCATGGTCCGGGTGACCCGCGAGCTCACGCCGTCCAGGCTCTCGGTCGGCGGCACGGTCGAGGTCGGCCTGCACGTGCGGGGGTCGGCGCTGGTCGGCTCGCTGCGGCTGATCGACACCGTGCCCGACGCCGCGGGCCCCCAGCTGGGTGCGCCGCCCGGGTTCACCGTCCACCGGCTCTCCCGCCGCGGCGGGGCGCACCTGACCTACCCGCTGCGCCCGCTCCTGCGGGGCGTCCACGCCATCGGGCCGCTGCATGCGGGCGCCACCGACCCGCTCGGGCTCGCCGAGTTCGAGCGCTCCATCGTCGGGCCCGACCGGCTGACCGTCCTGCCCCGCGTCGTCGCGCTCAGCGGCCTGCCCGCCGCGCTCGGGGCCGGGGAGGGCACGTCGGGCGCCGCGCTCGCGCACCAGGGCCAGGGCAGCTCGGACGTCCTCGTGCGGCCCTACCGGCATCGGCGACGAGCTGCGCCGCGTGCACTGGCGCAGCACCGCGCGGCACGACGAGCTGATGGTGCGGCTGGAGGAGCGGCCGTGGCGCGCGGGCACGACGGTGCTGCTCGACCACCGCGACGGTGCCCACCGCGGGCGCGGCGCCGATTCCAGCCTCGAGTTCGCGGTGAGCATGGCGGCGAGCATCTGCGCGCACCTGATCGCCCGCGGCGAGCCCGTGCGGCTCGTCACGGAGGACGGCGCAGCGCTGCCCGGTCCGGACGCCGCCGGGATCGACGCGGTCCTCGACGCCCTCGCCGCGCTGCGCCCCTCGGCCCGCGCCGATCTCACCGGTCCCGACCTGCCGTCGGGCAGCGACCTGATCGCTGTGCTGGGCGCGCTCGCGCCTCCGCACCGCGAGAGCCTGGCCGCGCGCCGACCCGGTGGCGGGTACGCCGTGCTGCTCGACACCGCGACCTGGGACCCGGCCGACGGCAGGCCCGGCAGTGCGGACGCCGCGGCCAGTGCACTGCGGCACGCGGGCTGGACGGTGGCCGTCGCGACGGCGAGCACCCCCGCCGAGCGCGTGTGGGACGCGCTGTGAGCACCGTCGCGCCGCCGCGGCCGCTCGCACCGCCGCCGATCGCGCCGACGCGTCCCTCGCGCCGCGGCACACCGTGGGCCGCCGCCGTGTGCTCGGGGCTCGCCGTGCTGCTCGCAGGCGCCCCGGTGAGCGCGATCATCCAGGGCTACACGTGGCTCGGGCACGCGGGCGACCGTCGTGCTCGTCGTCGTCGCCGTCGGGCTCGCCCTGCACCGCCTGGGCCCGGTCGCGGTGTTCGTCGGCCAGTGCGTCGGGGTGCTGGCTGCTGGTCACCGCGCAGTTCGCCCAAGGCGCGATCTTCGGCGTGCTCCCGGGCCCGCGCGCGTTCGCCTCGTTCGGGGCGCTCGCCGCGGGGGCGGGCGCGCAGATCGCGGCGGGCATCGCGCCGGTGGCCGCGTCACCCGAGATCCTCTTCCTGGTCACCGCGGCGTTCGGCCTGGTCACGGTGGCCGTCTACCTCGCGGCGGTGATCGCACAGGCGCCCGCCGCGGCAGGCGTGCCGCTGCTGGCCGTGTTCGCGGTGCCCGCCGCCCTCGACGACAAGCTGCTCCCGTGGCCCACCCTGGTGTGCGCCGCGGCGGGCTTCGGCCTCCTGCTGATCACCCGCGACGGCGCCCGCCGACAGCGGGTGGGCGGGGTCGCGCTGGTCGCGGCGGCCGTCGCGATCGCGATCGGGATCGGGGCGGCCTCCGGGTTCGTGGGCACCGCGGGCCGCTTCACGGGCGCGGCCGGTGGCGCCAGCGGGGCCATCGGCCTGAGCCCCTTCACGTCACTGCGCGGCCAGCTCACCCAGAGCTCCCCCACCGAGCTGTTCCACGTGCGCGGGCTCCCCCAGCCCGCCTACCTGCGGGCGTTGACGTTGAGCACGTACGTGCGCGACGTCGGGTGGCAGGCGACGCGGCCGGGCTCGGGCCCCACGCTGCCCGGCACGCTCGGCGTCGTCTCGGGTCCCAACGTGCGGATCGCGTCGGTCGACGTCGAGAACGTCGGGTTCAAGGACTACTGGCTGCCGGTGTACGGCGAGCCGATCGCCGTCACCGGCCTGGCGAACCGCTGGATCTACGACGAGCGCAGCGGCACCGCCTACGCCGAGCGGCCGCGGGCCGAGCCGGGCTGGCAACAGGTCGGAGACTTCTCGGCGCCCACCGCCGACCAGCTCAGGGCCGCGACCGGCGGCTCCGGGCCCGTGGCCGACTACCTCGACGTCGGCGGCGTCGACCGGCGGGTCATCGACCTCTCCCGGCGGGTGACGTCCGGCGCGCCCACAGCGTTCGACAAGGCCATGGCGCTGCAGGAGTACTTCACGGGAACGGACTCGGAGTTCCACTACAGCCTGCAGACCGCGCCGGGCAACGGTGACGACGCCCTGGTCGAGTTCCTGACCGTCGGCAAGACCGGCTACTGCGAGCAGTTCTCCGCGGCGATGGCGGTGATGCTCCGCTCGGTCGGGGTGCCCGCGCGCGTCGCGGTCGGGTTCACCGGCGGCGCGGAGACCGGCGACCACCGCACGGTGAGCACCTCCGACGCGCACGCGTGGGTCGAGGCGTGGTTCCCCGGGTACGGCTGGATGATCTTCGACCCGACCCCGCTGACCGACGGCCGCACCATCGTGCCGCCCTACGTCGCGGAAGCGGAGGCGCAGGCGGCTGGCGACGCGTCGCAGGCGTCGGGCGCCGATCCCCGGGACGACGCGCAGCAGACGCCCACCCCCGAGGCGACGCCGACGCCGACGCCCGCCACACCGGACGTGGCCGCGCCCGAGACGCCGCCCAGCGAGACGCCGGTGGGGCTGCTCGGCCTAGTCGCGGTGGTGCTGTTGGTCGTCGGCGCTGCGCTCCTGCCCGCCGCGCTGCGCCGACGGGAACGCCGGGGCAGGCTCGCGGCCGCCGCGGCGGGTGGGCCGGAGGCGGCCGCCGCGGCATGGGCGGAGCTGCTGGCCGAGTCGAGCGACCGCGGTGTGCCGCCCAGGGAGAGCGACACGGTGCGGGTGGCCGCGCGCCGCCTCGTGCGGGAGCACAACCTCGGCGGCCCGGCGCAGCAGGAGCTCCGCCGCGTCGTGGGGGCGGTCGAGGCCAGCTGGTACGGCGACACCCACCTCGGGCCGGGCGAGCTCGACGAACCGCTCACCGCCCTGCTGGCCGCGGTCGCGGCGGGCACCCCACTGTCGTGGCGCGGCCGGCTGTTCCCGCGCTCGGTGCTGAGCGGGCTGGGCCGCAGGCTGTCCCGGAAGCCCCCGGCCCCGGACGACTCCACGACGACGCACGACAACGCCGCCGCTCCGACGGGACGGGGCGGCGGCGTCACCTAGCGATCAGGCGCGAAACGGGGTTTGGCGTTATTCCTGCTCGAACCGGCGGCGGAAGCGCTCTTCCATCCGACCGGTGAAACCGTTCTTGTCGGGTTCGGCCTTCGCAGGGGCGGTTGCGTTGCTCGCGCCGACTGACGTGACGGCCAGCACGGCGCCGCCGAGCATCGCCAGGAACCCGACCACGCTGACGACGGGGATGCCCCCGAGCCAGGTCCACTGGACCGCTATGCCCAGTACGAGCAAGACGAGGCCGACGACGAACAGGGCTACGCCCTGCACCCGGCGGCGCCGGGTGGGCTTGCGCAACCGTCCACCGCGCACGGTGGACGCGAACTTGGGGTCTTCGGCGTAGAGAGCGCGCTCGATTTGATCGAGCAGCCGCTGCTCGTGCTCGGAGAGGGGCATGACTTCGCCTCCGGCACTGTCTCGTCCTGTCGGGTCATCGTCCATGGTGCCGGAACGACGCGACGAGCGCCCAGGGAGGGCGTCTAGTGACGAGGATACGAGTCCGCGGGCCCGCCGACTACCCGGACTCGTCAAGCGGGTTCAACGAAAATCCGGAGGGGCCTCCGAAGCACGTCGCGGAGCGATCATCGCGACGCTCCCGTGCGGTTGCGTCACCCGTCCAGGGGGCGATCATGACACCCGTCGGGAGAGCGCGTGCAGCCGGGCCGCGACGTCGATCAGCGCGGGCTCCGCGGCCGCGCACTCCTCGAGTTCGCCGATCGGCCCGGCGGTCGCGGGGCCGCCGTCGCGGACGGCCCCCGGCACCCAGCCCTCCAGCACGCCGTCGCCCTGGAGGAGCTCGAGGTGGAGCTCGGGCTCGGCCCCGAGCGCCTTCCGCAGGGACGCCGCGTCCAGCCGTCGGCGCAGCGCGTCGTCGGGCCCGAAGCGCCCATCGGGGTCGGTGAGCACCGCCCGCGCCTCGGCCAGCTTGCCCGCGAGGGTGCGCGCGAGGACCGCCGCCAGCCTGCCCGCGACGAGCACCGAGACGGCGCCCCCGGGCGCGGCGGCCTGGGCCATCGCGCGCACGGCCGAAGCCACGTCGTCGACGACTTCCAGCAGGCCATGGCCCAGAACGAGATCGGCTTGGGCCGCCGGGGCCACGTCCGAGAGCGCGTCGACGTCGCCGGGCACGGCGGTCACGAGGTCGTGCACGCCCGCGTCGCGGGCCCGGCGCACCAGGGCGGCCAGCGCGTTGGGACTGGGGTCGACGACCGTCACCGCGCACCCGGCCTTGGCCAGCGGCACCGCCCACGCGCCGCTGCCGCCGCCGACGTCGAGCACCCTCGGCGCGCGGCCCGGCGAGCGCCGCCGGACGGCGGCGAGCTCGGCCGCGACGGCACGGTGGGCGGCACCGCCGGTGACCGTGCCGCCGTCGCCCGCCCCATCCGGCCGGACGGCGGTCGCGCCGACCGGATCCGCCGCGGGCGAGCCCACCCCCGTGCCCGTCACCGGAGCCACTTCGCCGTTCGTCGAGCCGCTGCCACACGCGCAGCGTAGTGGTGGCACCCGAACGGTAGGTTGATCGCGTGCAGGTCGTCGCCACGTTGAGCCTCAAGGGTGGAGTGGGCAAGACCACAGTGGCCTTGGGTCTTGCCGGTGCCGCGCTGCAGCACGGATTGCGGGCACTGGTGGTGGATCTCGACCCGCAGGCCAACGCCACGATCGCGCTCGACACCGCGCCGACCACGGCCACCATCGCCGATGTGCTCGACGAGCCGCGCCGTTCGGTGCTGGAGCGGGCGATCACCCCCAGCGGCTGGGGCGAGGGTCTCGACGTGCTGGTGGGCGACGAGCAGGCCGAGCGGCACAACCACCCCGATCCCAGCGGCAAGCAGCTGAGCAGGCTGGGCCGGGCGCTGCAGCGCCTCCGCGAACCACCCTCGGGCGCGCTGGGCGATCCAGGCGATGAGAGCGACGACCCCGACGAGGACGAGCCCTACCGGCTGGTGATCATCGACTGCCCGCCTTCGCTGGGCCAGCTCACCCGCAGCGCGCTCGCCGCGGCCCACCGGGCCGTGCTGGTGACCGATCCGACGATGTTCGCGGTCTCGGGCGTGCAGCGGGCGTTCGACGCGGTGCAGACCGAGCGCCAACGCGGTAACCCCGACCTGCAGCCGCTCGGGGTGCTGATCAACCGGGTGCGCCCGCGCAACACCGAGCACGAGTTCCGCATCGCGGAGCTGCGCGAGCTGTTCGGCCCACTGGTGCTCAGCAGCGTGCTGCCCGACCGCACGGCCGTCCAGCAGGCCCAGGGCGCGTGCCTGCCCATCCAGCGGTGGGACACCCCCGGCGCGCGGGAGGTCTCGGCGGTGTTCTCGACGCTCCTGGGCCGGGTGCTCCGCTCGGACCGCCGGGCCGCGGCCGTCGTGCCCGCGGCTCCCCGCGCCGTGCGCTGAGCCGGGCTGGAACCCGCTAGCGCCCCGCCACCGTCTCGGTGACCAGCTCGAGGAACTGCTCGGCCTGGCGCAGCAGGTCGTCGGCGTCGCGGCTGCCCACCAGCCGCTCGATGCCCGCCTCCGCGGCGGCGCGCGTGGCCGAGCACGACGCGAAGTAGGCCGCCCACTCGCCGTACTCCGGCGCGACATCGGCCAGCAGCTGCCAGACGCTGCGGCTCGCTCCCCGGCGCGGCGCGGGCCGGGCCCGCATGGCCAGCACGGCGGCGCCCGCCCGCAGCGCGGCGAGGTAGGCCGCCGGGTAGCGCAGCATCGGCTCCGGCCTGCGGTGGGCCTCGGCCAACCCCTCGGCCGCCTGGCGGAGCAGGGCGAGGGCCGCGCGGGGCGTCGGTGCGCCCGCGAGCCGGGGCGCGCGGCGCTGCGCGGGGATCAGGGCCGCGGTCGCACCCTCGGCGGTGGTGAAGAGGTCGGTGGCCATCGTGGCGGTGCTCATCTGTGGACTCCCTCCGTTCGTTGAGGTGATCGTGCCCGCGGACCCCGACAGTTCCGGGGTCTGGCAGGGGGCTCCCGTGACGCGGCTCACTCCGCGGCCCTGACCAGGTCCCACACGCCGGGGCCCGCACGCATCCGCAGGACGAACTCCCGCGGCCGGGCCCTCGGGCGCGCCCGCCGAGCGGGCCTCCACCCGCCAGCACCGCAGGCGGTCGCCGCCCACCGGCATCGGCGAGGGGAACGGCCACGGCGACTCCTCGATCCAGCGCTCGCGGATGCCCGTGACCAGGAACCGCGGACCGCGCCGGGCCGACCGCTCGAACTCGATCGGCTCGCCGTCCTTCCAGCGGACCTGGATCGGTGTCGGCCCGCGCCCCCGGAACGGCCACCCCAGCGGCGTCACGCGACACCGCCCGAGGGTTCGGTCCGGTGGTCTGGCCCGGCCCGCCCGTCAGCAGCCTCGTCCACGTGCGTGCTCCCTCCCCGGGCGAGCCGACCGAACCCTGGATCCGACGGCCACCCGATGGCGGGACGCTTCCCCCGCCCAGCCACCGGGCACCTGAATCGAACTGTTGTTCGACCCGTCCAGTAGACCTCCCACGGACGGCGCCGTCAAGTCGTCACCGGAGGGGACGCGGGCCGCGCCCGCGTGGTGTGATGTCGCGGTGACCACGGCTCCGGCGCGACAGCTCGTCACGCTCGGCCCCGGCGATCTCGCCGACCGGTTGAGCGAGGCGCTGCAGGTCTACGTGTCGGCGATGGGCTACCCGCCCAGCACCGCGCGGCAGCGGCGGGCGCTGTGGCTCGACCACGTGCACCGGCCCGGCTGGCGGGCGGTCGGCTGGCTCGGCGCCACGGGCGCCCTCATCGGCGTCGCCTACGGCTACACCGGCGGGCCCGGCCAGTGGTGGTTCGAGGAGGTGCGCAGGGGGCTGCGCGGAGCGCCCCCGGAGACGCAGGCCTGGATCCGCGACTACTTCGAGCTCACCGAGCTGCACGTCCGCCCCGACGCCCAGGGCACGGGCCTGGGCGAAGGGCTCCTGCGCGCGCTGCTCGACGGCGTCGACCAGTCCACGGTGCTGCTCTCGACCCCGGAGTACGGCCCCCGCGCGCCGGGTCGCGCCTGGCGCCTCTACCGCCGCACCGGTTTCCAGGACGTGTTGCGCGAGCACCGCTTCACCGGCGACTCGCGCCCCTTCGCCGTACTCGGACGCGCGCTCCCGCTCGAGCCACCGGTCCCCCGCTGACCGAAGCGCGGGTGGCACGATGAGCCCGTGCAGGCGCAGATGATCATCCGCAGGTCCCGCGCCGCGGCGCTACTGGTCGTCGCCGTCCTGCTGCTCAGCACCCTGCTCGGCGGCTGCGCCAGGGTCCGCGCGGCGATGGCCCTGCAGCCCGACGACACCGTCACCGGCGAGCTGATCTTCGCGACCCCCGCGAAGTCGGCCGACGACGCCGGGCCCACCGTGGCACTTCCGCCCGACCTCGCGAAGAGCATCGACGTCTCGACCTACCGCCAGGACGGCTACACGGGCCAGCTGCTGCGCTTCACCCGGCTCACGTTCGACCAGGTCACCGCGCTCACCCGGGCGGCCTTCCCCTCGGGCGACCGCGTGCAGTTCACCCTGCGTCGGGCCGGGGGCCGGGTGCTGGTCAAGGGCTCGGTCGACCTCACCACGGTCTCCGTCGACAAGGCCGATTTCCAGCTCAAGATGAGCTTCCCCGGCCGCGTCGTCGAATCCAACGGCTCCGTCGACTCCGGCACCGTGAGCTGGACGTTCACCCCGGGCGAGGTCGGCGACATCAGCGCGACCGTGGCTTACGCCGACCCCGACGCGCCTTCGCCGTTCAACTGGGCGCTCGGCCTCGGCGGGGTGGTCCTGATCGCGGGCGCGCTCGTGGTCGTCGCCGCCCGCAGGACCCGCAACCCCCCGGTCAGCCCGCCGATCCGCTGACGCCCACGGGCTGCCTGGCGCCCAGGCCGAGCCTGCTCACGTGATCGGCCGTCGCGGGCCACCGGTTCAGCGTGGGGAAGCGCAGCCCCGACACCTCACCCGCCTCGTCTTGGGCGGGAAGAACTCGACGAAAAGACCGGACGGTCCGCCGGGATTCGTTCATCGATCTTCGCAGCCGTCCGCATGCCGACAAGCCCATGGCAGGCCGACCGGCGTCGACGCGCCGCCGCCCGGCCCCCCCGATACGCTCCAAGGCGTGACCCACACCGGCACCCTCGACACCTCCGCGGCGTCAGGTCCCGGCGAGCCCGGCCCCACCGACGTCGGCTTGACCGGCGGAATCGAAGCCGCTTTGGCGGTCTACCTGGAAGCCCGCACGGCCGAGGCGTCAGCGATCGACCCGCATTACGCCGCGGCCGCCGATGAGCTGAGCGCGTTCGTGCTCGGCGGCGGCAAGCGGATCCGTCCCACCTTCGCGTGGTGGGGCTGGCGCGGCGCGGGCGGTTCGGTCGACGCGCCCGAGGCCCTTTCCGTGCTCCGCGCCGTGAGCTCCCTGGAGCTGATCCAGGCGTGCGCGCTCGTCCACGACGACCTCATGGACGCCTCTGCGCTCCGCCGGGGGAAGCCGACGGTGCATGTGGCGTTCGCCCGCAAGCACGCCGAGGCGCGCTGGCACGGCAGGCCCGCGCGGTTCGGAGCGGCGGCCGCGATCCTGCTCGGCGATCTCGCGCTCGTCTGGGCCGACGACATGTTCCACACCTGCGGTCTGCCGCCCGAGGCGATGGCGCGAGCGGGCGCTCCCGTGGCGCTCGATGCGCACCGAGCTGCTCGGCGGCCAGTACCTCGACGTCCTGCACCAGGCCACCCGCGACGCGTCGCAGAGCGCCGCGCTGCGCATCGACCGCTACAAGACC
This sequence comes from uncultured Actinomycetota bacterium, assembly GCA_963799945.1. Lineage (GTDB taxonomy): Bacteria > Actinomycetota > Actinomycetes > Mycobacteriales > Pseudonocardiaceae > Pseudonocardia. Next base: position 144,047 of record CAWCZG010000008.1, on the reverse strand, counting down.
GCCGCCTACACCGTCGAGCGCCCGCTGCACCTCGGTGCGGCGCTCGCGGGCGCGCCGCCCGAGCTGGTCGACGGCTACCGCCGGTTCGGCGCCGACATCGGCGTCGCGTTCCAGCTGCGCGACGACCTCCTGGGCGTGTTCGGCGATCCCGCGGTCACCGGGAAGCCCGCGGGCGACGACCTCCGTGAGGGCAAGCGCACCCTGTTGCTCGCGATCGCGTTGGAGCGCGCCGACCGCCGGGGCGACGCCGCCGCGCGCGCCGCGGTGGAGCTGGCGATCGGCGATCCCGAGCTCACCGCCGAGCAGGTCGAGCGCGTCCGCTCCGTGCTGGTCGAGCTCGGCGCCGTGCAGGCCGTCGAGCAGCGCATCGCCGCGCTCACCGGCTCCGCCCTCGACGCGCTCGCCGCGGCGCCCGTCACCGAGCCTGCGGCCACGGAGCTGGCCGAGCTGGCCGTCACCGCGACGAGGCGTCGCCGTTGACTCGCCGGGTACACGGCGCCACCGACCACGTCACCGTCGTCGGCGCAGGCATCTCCGGGACTGACGGCCGCCCTGCACCTGCTGGGGGCGGGGCGCAGCGTCACGGTCGTCGAGCGCGCCGAGCACCCCGGCGGCCGCGTCGGGCGGCTGGACCTCACCACCGAGCGCGGCACCTACCAGGTCGACACGGGCGCGACCGTGCTCACGATGCCCGAGCTGCTCGACGCGGCGTTCGCGGCGGTCGGCGAGAAGCTGGCCGACCGGCTCGACCTCGTGGCACTCGATCCCGCCTACCGCGCGCACTTCGCCGACGGCTCCACCATCGACGTCCACACCGACGGCGATGCGATGGAGGCGGAGGTGGCCGCGGTGTGCGGCGGCGCGGCCGCGTCCGGCTACCGGGACCTGCGCAACTGGCTGACCGAGCTGTACCGCACCGAGATCGACACCTTCATCGGCGCCAACATGGATTCCCCGTTGTCCCTGCTCGGGCCCGATCTCGTCCGCCTGGCCCGGCTCGGCGGCTTCGGCAGGCTCGGCCCGCAGGTCGCCCGCTTCCTGCCCGACGAGCGCCTGCAACGGATCTTCTCCTTCCAGTCCCTCTACGCGGGCGTCGCGCCCGCCAAGGCGCTCGGGGCGTACGGCGTGATCGCCTACATGGACACCGTCGCGGGGGTGTGGTTCCCGCGCGGCGGGATGCGGGCGGTCGGGCAGGCGCTGGCCGACGCGGCGACCGCGGCGGGCGCGAAGATCCACTACGGGCGCACCGTCACCGGCCTCGCCCGCTGCGGCGACCGCGTGACCGCCGTGCGGCACCGGGCCACCGCCGAGCCCGCGGGCGCCACCGAGCGCCTGGAGTGCGACGCGGTGGTGCTCACGCCGGACCTGCCGGTCGTCGCGGAGCTGGTCGGGCGGGCCCGACGACGCCCCGTCCCGATGCGCTGGTCGCCGAGCGCGGTCGTGCTGCACGCGGGCCTGCGCACGGCGCGCCCCGCCGCCGCGCACCACACGATCTCGTTCGGTGCGGCCTGGGAGCGGACGTTCCACGAGATCATCGACGCGGGCAGGCTGATGAGCGACCCCTCGCTGCTGGTCACCCGGCCGACCGCGACCGATCCGACGCTCGCCCCCGCGGGCTCCGACCTGATGTTCGTGCTCGCGCCCTGCCCCAACCTCGAACGGGGTCGGCTCGACTGGCGGCGGATCGCGCCCGCCTACCGCGACGAACTGCTGGCCGTCCTGGAGAAGCGGGCGCACCCGGGGCTCACCGACATCGCGGGCGACATCGAGGTCTCCCGCCTCGTGACGCCCGCCGACTGGGCGGCCGACGGCATGGGCGCGGGCACCCCGTTCTCCGCGGCCCACACGTTCGCCCAGACCGGCCCGTTCCGCACCCGCAACCTCGTTCCAGGCCTGGCCAACGCGGTCCTCGCGGGCTGCGGCACGACGCCCGGCGTCGGCATCCCGCCGGTGGTGCTGAGCGGCAAGCTCGCGGCGCAGCGGATCACCGGTTGACCAGAGGGGTCATTCTGCCGGGTGAGGCACCGCGTGGGAGCATGGAGCGCGTCATGAGCGCCTCTGCAACGGTTGACCCCGACTCCCGCTCCGAGCCGTCACCGACCGACGCTCCCCGCACCGCCCGGTTCGGCAATCCGCCGCGCCGACCGCTGCTGATGGGGCTGTTCGGCTTCGGTGCTGCTGCTGGTGGGCGGGTTCGGCGCGGGCGGCGTGCTGGTGCGCGATCCGATCATGACGAACTCGCCGATCGGCTTCTGGCGCTACGGCCACGGCCACGACCTGGCCACCACCCTCATGTACGCGGGCGTCGGCCTGATGGCGTGGGCGTGGATCGTGCTCGGGCGCGAGGTGCTCGCCAACCGGGTCAGCGGTCGGGGCGTGCTCACCACCGCGGCCGTGTGGACCGCGCCGCTGCTGCTGGCGCCCCCGCTGTTCACCCGCGACATCTTCAGCTACCTCGCTCAGGGCGCGCTGCCGCTGCACGGCTTCGACCCGTACGCGGTCGGGCCGGACGCGATGCCGGGCATCCTCACCGACAACGTCCACTACTTCTGGCAGGACACCCCGGCGCCCTACGGGCCGCTGTTCATCATCATCGCCAAGGCCGTCGCCTGGCTGATCGGCAACAACATCATCGCGGGCGTCCTGGTGATGCGGCTCGCGCTGCTGCCGGGCCTCGCGCTGCTGGTCTGGGCGCTGCCCGAGCTCACCCGGCGCCTCGGCGGCCGGGTCCCGGTGGCGCTGTGGATCGCGATCGCGAACCCGATGATGGTCGTCAACCTCATCGGCGGCGGCCACAACGACCTGCTCGTCGTCGGGCTGCTGGCGGCGGGGTCGCTCCTCGCGCTGCGCCGACAGCACATGGGCGGGATCGCGCTCGTCACCCTGGCCATGGCCGTGAAGGCGAGCGCGGGTCTGGCCTTGCCCTTCCTGGTGCTCGTGTGGGCCGCCGACATGACGGGCACCCGGTGGGTCCGCATCGCCAAGGCGGCCGCGGCGGGCATCGCCGTGTTCGCCGTCGTCTTCGGGGTCACCACGCTGATCGCCGGCGTCGACCTCGGCTGGCTGCCCGCGCTGAGCGCCCCCTCGATGATCGTCAACTGGATGTCGATCCCGACCGCGGTCGGCCAGATCGTCGGCGGGATCGCGTTCCTGTTCGGCGGGTCGATGCAGCTGTTCATCAACATCTTCCGGGCGATCGGCGCGCTGCTGCTCCTGTGGATCGCGGTGCGGCAGTGGTGGGCGGCCCGCGACGGGGGTCCCGACGCGATCCGCCGCGCGGGCATCGTGCTCTTCGCCGCCTCGGTCCTCGGCCCGGCCACCCTGCCCTGGTACGTCAGCTGGGGCATGGCGCTGCTGGCCATGTCGCCGTGGACGCTGCGGCAGCTGCAGTACATGGTCGTCGTCTCGCTGATGCTGATCATCGCCTACTACCCCAACGGCGAAGACGGCCTCTACAACTGGGGCTACCTCGGCGGGTGCCTGGCGGTGGCGGTGCTCGCGGCCTGGTCGCTGGCCCACCCCGACCCGCTGAAGCTCGCGGCGGGCGCCAGGCGCCGCCGGGCCGCCCCCGAGCCCGCGCCCACCCCGACCGACCCCGACCCGGAAGCGCCTGCGTGCCCGCCCATCTCGCGTCCGCACCCACCTCATCCGCGCCCGCCACGGCTCCGGTCGACTCGACGCCCATGCCTTCCTCGACGGCGGGGTCCGCGCCGAACGCGGCGTCTGCAGCCTCGATGTCGCCGCCTGCCTCCAAGTCCGCGCCCTCCTCGATGTCTGCCGCCGCGCCTGCCTCGGATGCGCAAGATCCCGCCGACGCTGCCGAGGACGCCACCCCTGCCCCCACCCGCGCCGGTGCCGAGCAGCGCGCAGGCTGAGCTGGACGCGGCCGGGATCGGGGATCCCGCGCTGCGGGAGGCCTACGCGATCTGCCGGGCGCTCAACGCCCGCTTCGGCCGCACCTACTTCCTCGCGACCCGCCTCCTCCCCCGCGCCCGCCGCCCCGCCGTGCACGCGCTCTACGGCTTCGCCCGGCACGCCGACGAGATCGTCGACGACCTGGGCGACGGCCGACCCGGCCCCGAGAAGGCCGCGCAGCTCGACCTGCTCGCCACACAAATGGTCACGGCGCTCGACGGCGGACCGGCCGCGCACCCCGTGCTCGCCGCGCTGGCCGACACCGCCCGGCGCTACGACATCGACCGAGCCCACTTCGTCGACTTCCTCGCGTCGATGCGCATGGACACCGAGGTCACCGGCTACGCGAGCCTGGCCGAGCTCGGCCGCTACGTCCACGGCTCGGCCGCGGTGATCGGGCTGCAGATGCTGCCGGTGCTGGGCACGACGGTGCCGCGGGCCCAGGCCGAGCCCGCCGCCTCCGCGCTCGGGGTCGCGTTCCAGCTCACCAACTTCCTCCGGGACGTCGGCGAGGACCTCGACCGCGGCAGGCTCTACCTCCCCACCGACGAGCTGGCCACCTTCGGCGTCGACCGCGAGCTGTTGCTGTGGTCGCGCCGGACCCGCCGCCCCGACGCCCGCATCACCCGCGCGCTCGCCCACCTGGTCGCGCACACCCGGGCGATCTACCGCCGGGCGGCGCCGGGGGTCGCGATGCTGGAGCCGGTGTCCCGGGCCTGCGTCGCCTGTGCGTTCACCCTCTACCGCGGCATCCTCGACGAGATCGAGCTGGCGGGCTACGCGGTGCTGCAGCGCCGGGTCGCCGTACCTCCCCGCCGCCGCGCCGCGAGCCTCGTGCGCGCCCTCGTGCCCGGATCCGGGCCCCGCTGATCGCCGCGAGGCACACACCAGCGCGGTGCGCCCACCCGTGACGTGCACCTCGCCCCGATCATCGACCTCGGCTGACGGCGCGGGCGTAGCGTTCGCCGACCACGCGCAGGTGCTCCACCAGCTCGGGCGGGCCGCTCACCTGCTCCAGCTTCGCCGACGCGCGGGCACTGGCCTCCTCGATGCCCGCGACGCCATCCCCCGCCCGCAGCCCGCACAGCGGGGCCGAGCCGAGGGTCAGTGCGGCCCGCACGGGCGTCGCGGTGTTCGCCGACGACTTCCGGACGATCAAGGCGTTCGCGGAGCGCGACAACACGAACATCGTGCACTGGAGCTACTTCGACAAGGGCGGCCACTACGCGGCGATGGAGGCGCCCGAGCAGCTGGCGGGCGACCTCCGCGCCTTCTTCGCCTGACCCATCCCGCCCACCCCGCGGCCGTGCTACGTTGCGAGCCGAACGAACGGTCGGTAGATCACCGGAGGAGGCGCCGCATGGGAGCGGTCCTGCGCAGTCACGTCCTGGACGCCTGGCACACCCCCGACGACGAGGGTCGGCCCCTCTTCGACGCGGTCACCGGCGCCGAGGTGGCCCGGCTGTCCTCGGCGGGGATCGACTTCGCGGCCGTGCTCGACCACGGGCGCCGCGTCGGCGGCCCGGCGCTGCGCGAGCTGACCTTCCACCAGCGAGCGGCTCTGCTCAAGGCGTTGGCGGGACACCTGCGCGAGCACCGCGAGGAGCTCTACGCGGTCTCGGCGCAGACCGGCGCCACCCTCTACGACTCGCGGTTCGACGTCGACGGCGGCATCGGCGTGCTGCAGGCCTACGCCTCGAAGGGCCGCCGCGAGCTGCCCGACGACACCGTCTACGTCGAGGGCGACGTCGAGGCGCTCTCCCGGGGCGGCACGTTCGTGGCCCAGCACATCGCCACCTCGCTGCACGGGGTCGCCGTGCAGATCAACGCGTTCAACTTCCCGGTGTGGGGGCCGCTGGAGAAGCTCGCGCCCGCGTTCCTGGCCGGGGTCCCGTCGGTGATCAAGCCGGCCAGCCCGACCGCCTTCCTCACCGCCGAGCTCGTGCGGCTGATCGTCGAGTCGGAGCTGCTGCCGCCGGGCGCGGTGCAGTTCGTGGCGGGCTCGCTCGGCGACGCGCTCGACCACCTCACCGGGCAGGATCTCGTCGCCTTCACCGGCTCGGCGGCCACGGCGGCGACACTGCGGTCGCACCCCAACGTCGTCCGGCAGAGCGTCCGGTTCTCCGCGGAGGCCGATTCGCTCAACTTCTCCGCGCTGGGCCCGGACGCCGCACCCGGCACATCGGAGTTCGATCTCTACGTCGGCCAGCTGGTCACCGAGATGACCGTCAAGGCGGGCCAGAAGTGCACGGCCATCCGGCGGGCCTTCGTGCCCGCCGAGCACGTCGACGCCGTGGTGGAGGCCGTCTCGGCCAAGCTGCGCGACATCACCGTCGGCAACCCGGCGACCGCCCGCATGGGGGCACTGGCCAGCCTCGAGCAGCGCGAGGAGGTCCGCCGCAGCGTCAAGGCGCTCGTCGACGCGGGCCGCATCGTGTTCGGCGACCCGGAGAAGGTCGACCTGGTCGACGCCGACGCCGAGCGGGGCGCGTTCGTCTCCCCGATCCTCCTGGTGGGCGAGCCCGAGCGGGCCGAGCCGCACGAGGTGGAGGCGTTCGGCCCGGTCTCGACCGTGCTGCCCTACACGTCGACCGGGCAGCTGGTCGAGCTCGCCGCCCGCGGCCTCGGCAGCCTGGCGGGCTCGGTCGTCACCGCCGATCCCGGCTTCGCCCGCGACGTCGTGCTGGGCACGGCGCCGTGGCACGGGCGGCTGCTGGTGCTCAACGCCAAGGACGCGAAGGAGTCGACCGGCCACGGTTCGCCGATGCCCCAGCTCGTGCACGGCGGCCCGGGCCGGGCGGGCGGCGGCGAGGAGATGGGCGGGCTGCGCGGCGTGCTGCACCACATGCAGCGCACCGCCGTCCAGGCCGACCCCGACACCCTCACCGCGATCACCGGGCGCTGGGTCGCGGGCTCGGCGCGCACCCCCACCGACGTGCACCCGTTCCGCAAGCACCTGGAGGAGCTGCGCATCGGCGACACGGTCGTCGCGGGGCCGCGGGCGGTCACCCAGGAGGACGTCGAGCACTTCGCCGCGTTCACCGGCGACACCTTCTACGCGCACATGGACGCCGAGGCCGCGGCCAAGAGCCCGATCTTCGGCGAACGGGTGGCCCACGGCTACCTCACGCTGGCGTTCGCGGCGGGCTTGTTCGTCGATCCCGATCCGGGCCCGGTCCTCGCGAACTACGGGCTCGACCGGCTGCGCTACCTCACGCCGGTCCGGTTCGGCGACGAGATCACCGTGACGCTCACCTGCAAGCAGATCACCCCGCACGGCAGCCAGCCCTACGGGGACGTGCGGTGGGACGCCGACGTCACCCGGCAGGACGGGGAGTCGGTCGCCCGCTACGACGTGCTGACCCTGGTGGCCCGGCAGAACTCGGCGCAGCCGTGAGCGCGCGGCTCGGGGAGGCTCCGCCACCGGAGTCGCTCGACCCGGCGGAGCGCATGTCGCTCGACGAGCTGCGCGCCCTGCAGCTGGAGCGCCTGCGCCAGACGCTGCACCACGCCTACACGAACGTGCCGCACTACCGCCGCTCGTTCGACGCCGCCTGCGTGCACCCCGACGACTGCCGCGATCTGTCGGACCTGGCCAAGTTCCCCACCACGTCGAAGGCCGACCTGCGGGAGAACTACCCGTTCGGCATGTTCGCGGTGCCGCAGGACCAGGTGCGGCGCGTCCACGCGTCCTCGGGGACCACGGGCAAGCCCACGGTCGTCGGCTACACCGCCCGCGACATCGACACCTGGGCCGACCTGATGGCCCGATCGCTGCGCGCCGCGGGCGCCCGGCCGGGGCACAAGGTGCACAACGCCTACGGCTACGGCCTGTTCACCGGCGGGCTGGGCGCGCACTACGGCATCGAGCGGCTCGGCGCCACGGCCATCCCGATCTCCGGCGGGATGACCCCGCGCCAGGTCCAGCTGATCACGGACTTCCGGCCCGAGGTCATCATGCTCACCCCGTCCTACATGCTCACGATCATCGACGAGTTCGAGAAGCAGGGCCTGGACCCGGCCGGCACCTCGCTGCAGGTCGGGGTGTTCGGCGCCGAGCCGTGGACCGAGCAGATGCGCGCCGAGATCGAGGAGCGCATGGACATGCACGCCGTCGACATCTACGGGCTCTCGGAGGTGATGGGCCCCGGCGTCTCCCAGGAGTGCGTCGAGACGAAGGACGGCCTGCACATCTGGGAGGACCACTTCTACCCCGAGGTCGTCGACCCCCTCGACGACACGCCCCTGCGCGACGGCGAGGAGGGCGAGCTGCTGTTCACCTCGCTCACCAAGGAAGCGCTGCCGATCATCCGCTACCGCACGCGCGACCTGACGCGCCTGCTGCCGGGCTCGGCCCGGCCCGGGATGCGGCGCATGCAGAAGATCACCGGTCGGTCCGACGACATGATCATCCTGCGCGGGGTGAACGTGTTCCCGACGCAGATCGAAGAGGTCGTGCTGCGGACGCCCGGCCTGTCGCCGCACTTCCAGCTCGTGCTGTCGGCCGCGGGCCGGATGGACGCGCTGACGGTGCGGGTCGAGGCCCGCCCGGACACCCCCGTGGACCGCCGTGCCCCCGCGGCGGCCGAGGTCGTGCGCGCGGTGAAGGAGACGGTCGGGGTCACCGTCGCCTGCGAGATCGTCGAGCCGGAGACGCTGGAGCGCTCGGTGGGCAAGCTCCAGCGCCTCAAGGACCTCCGGGCGCGCTGAGGATCAGGCCCGATCGTCACGCGCAGCGCGCGAAGCCCCGCTCCTCTTCCTCGACCATCAGCGCCCGCACCTTGTTGAGGCCGCGCTGCCGTGTCGGCCCGATGCTGCCCATGGGCATGTCGAGCTCGCGGGAGATCGACGCGTAGTCGAGCCCGTCGTCGAAGAACAGGAGACCGAGCAGCTTGCGGTAGCGGTCCGGCAGCCGCACCAGCGCGCGGAGCAGCGCCTCCCGGGCGAGGTGGGCCAGCGCGGTCCGCTCGGGATCCGCGTCCTCGCTCCCGATGTCCTCGCGGTCGCCGAGCGGATCGGTGCGCCGCTCCTCGCGGCTGACCCGCACGGCCTCCCGCCGGGCGATCACCGACAGCCAGGCGAGCCCCGCATCGGCGTCGCGCAGGCTGGGTAGGTGGGTGAGCGCCGACTCCAACGTGCTCTGCACGACGTCGTCGGCCGCGTACGTGGTCAGCCTGCACGAGAGGGCGATGCGGTAGAGGTACGGGGTCACGAGCCGCACGAGCTCGGTCATGGCGGCCGCGTCGCCCGTCCGGTAGCGGCGGATCAGCGCGGCGACCTCGCCCGCCAGCGTGCCTGCGGACCGGGTGGTGGTCTCGATGAACTGGTCTGGGGTGAGGGCGTCGGCAGTCATGTCTCCCCGTTCCTGCCTCGACATAAGCGAAAGTCCCCGACGCCACCGAAAATAGGAATGCGCGACCGACCGTGATGCGTGGCCCGCGACAGCCGAGGTGTCATCCAGGTGACAGCCCCGCCGCCCGTCCTGTGCTGAAATCGCTTCCGACGGAGAGATCCGGGCCGTATCGTCGGCATGTGTCCACTGCCCCGGTCCGGCGCTTCGCCATGCCTGGTGGCGCCCACGACCGGTCAGAGACGGTCGAGGTCCTCCGCGCGACGCGGATCTTCGGAAGCCTTTCCGACGAGAACCTCGAACGCCTCGCGGAGATCTGCACCAGCCGGACGTTCGGGCGCGGGCAGTACCTCTGGTACCAGGGCGACGAGGGCGATCGGCTCCTGGTCGTCGTCTCCGGCCTGCTCAAGGTCGTGATGAGCTCCGCGCAGGGCGACGAGGTCGTGCTCACGACCCTCGGGCGGTCCGAGACCGTCGGCGAGCTGGCCGTGCTCGACGGAGCGCCGCGCTCCGCCTCGGTGATCGCCGTCGAGCCGACCACCGTGGTCATGCTGACCCGGGCGACCGTCGTCGCGCTCATGTCGCGCCACCCCGCGGTGCTCGACGGGATGCTGCGCTCGCTCGGTCAGCTCGTGCGCCGGCTGAGCGAGCAGACCGGCGACCTCATGCACCTCGACCTGGCGGGCCGCCTGGCCAAGGTCTTCCTGCGGCTGGCCCAGGACCACACCGACGGCGAACAGGTCACCGGCAGCCCCGTCGTGCTGGATCTGGGGCTGTCGCAGTCCGATCTCGCGGCGATGGTCGGCGCCACCCGGCCCGCGGTCAACCGCGTGCTGCAGCACTTCGTCGCGCGCGGCCTGATCGCCGTCGACGGTCAGGTGATCCTGCTCCGCGACCTGCCAGGCCTCAGGCGGCGCGCGGAGAGCTAGATCGCTACGGCTCGTCCACCACGTGCACGGCGGCCTCCTCGGCCGACGCGCCCGCGCCGTCGATGCCGATGTCCTCCGCCCAGGCGTCGGGGTCGTTGTCGCTGACCCCACCCTCGTCCTCGGCGACGAGCCGCCCCGCGCGGTCCTCGCCGACCTGGTCGTCCCACTCCTCGCCATCGGAGTCGGTGCTGTCGCCGATCCCGTCGCCGTCTTCGGCCACCTCGGCGTCGACGTCGGGGAGCTCACGGGCGAGGCGGTGGTCGAGGTCCTCGTGCCCTGCCGCTTCTTCGGCGGTGGTGCCCCAGTCGTTCACGGCCCAGGGACGCTCGGCGGGCGATATGCCCTCGTCGAGCGGGTCGTCGACGCCTCGGTAGTCCAGGGTGTCGCTCGGGTCCAGCTGGGCGGTGTCGTCCAGGTCGTCCAAATCGTCGCGGCCGTTCACGCCGCCGAACCTAGGCCATGGCGGGTGGATCGGCGATTCGCGGGGCCCTCAGGTCACGCCGCGACGACCGGCGTCGCGCCGAGCGCCTGCTGTCCGCTGGTGGTCAGTGCGGCGGCCACGCGCTGGCCCGCGACACCGAGCGCGATGGCGGCGATGTAGCCCGCGGAGACGAGGCGGTGGGCGGCGGCCTGGTCGCAGCAGCAGCGGCCGTCGAAGAAGAGGTCCGGCTCGGCCCCGATCGCCAGCTCGGCACCGCCTGCCGCCACAGCGCGGAGGATCGCCCTGTCCCGTCCGCTGAGCGTGCTGGTCGTGGTCATGGCGATCTCCGATGGTGCGAGGTGGACTGATGCTCTGTGATACGTCCACTATCGCGCCCCGGTTCGACCCGTGGACTCTTCTTCACGCTTACGGATTGCGAACCGGGTGGGCAGGAAACCCTGCCCACCCGGTAAGCGCCTGCGTCGTGCCCCTTCGTCCCTGGCTCAGTGCGCGGTGGCCTTCGCCGCCCCGGCACCGGTCAGCGAGCGCACCTCCATCTCCGCGTAGCGGGCGGGGTCGGCCTTGTCCTTGCTCAGCACGGTGCCGAGGTAGCCGAGCAGGAACGAGAGCGGGATCGAGACGATGCCCGGGTTCTCCAGCGGGAACCAGTGGAAGTCGACGCCCTGGATCATCGACGCCGTCAGGTGGCCCTCCGCGTCCTTCTTGCCCGACACCACCGGCGAGAAGACGATCAGCACGATCGTGATCGCCAGGCCGCCGTAGATGCTCCAGAGCGCGCCCGCGGTGTTGAACCTCTTCCAGAACAGCGAGAAGAGGATCGTCGGGAGGTTGGCCGACGCGGCCACGGCGAAGGCCAACGCGACGAGGAACGCGATGTTCTGCCCGTTGGCCAGGATGCCGCCGAGGATCGCCACGATGCCGATCACGATGGCCGTCATGCGCGCGACCCTGACCTCGTCGTTCTTGCCGTCGACCTCGCCCTTCTTGATCACGTTGGCGTAGATGTCGTGCGCGAACGACGCCGACGCGGTGATCGTCAACCCCGCGACCACGGCGAGGATGGTCGCGAACGCGACCGCCGCGATGATGCCCAGCAGCAGGGTGCCGCCGAGGGCGTAGGCCAGCAGCGGCGCCGCCGAGTTGGCCTTGCCCGGTGCCGCGTTGATCGCCGCCGGTCCCACCAGCGCGCCCGCCCCGTAGCCGAGCACGAGCGTGAACAGGTAGAACACGCCGATCAGGCCGATGGCCCACTGCACCGAGCGACGGGCTTCCTTCGCCGACGGCACGGTGTAGAAGCGCATCAGGATGTGCGGCAGACCCGCTGTGCCGAGCACCAGGGCGATGGCCAGCGAGATGAAGTCCAGCTTGGTGAGCCCGGACTTGCCGTACTGCGCGCCCGGCCCGAGCAGCTTGGCGCCCGCCGCCCCGCCCTTGGCCACGGCGTCGCCGAGCAGCGCGGAGAGGTTGAAGCCGTAGGAGGCGAGCACCCAGATCGTCATGACCGCGGCGCCGATGATGAGCAGTGCGGCCTTGATGATCTGCACCCAGGTCGTGCCGCGCATGCCGCCGATCAGCACGTAGGCGATCATGATGACGCCGACCACCGCGATGACGAGCGACTGGCCCGTCTTGGACGTCACGTCCAGCAGGAGGGCCACCAGGCCGCCCGCGCCCGCCATCTGGGCGAGCAGGTAGAAGAACGAGACGACCAGCGTCGAGGTGGCGGCGGCCGCGCGGACGGGGCGTTGCCGCATCCGGAAGGCCAGCACGTCACCCATCGTGAAGCGGCCGGTGTTGCGCAGCAGCTCCGCGACGAGCAGCAGGGCGACGAGCCACGCGACGAGGAAGCCGATCGAGTACAGGAAGCCGTCGTAGCCGTAGAGCGCGATCGCACCGGCGATGCCCAGGAACGACGCGGCCGACAGGTAGTCACCCGAGATCGCGATGCCGTTCTGCTGGCCGGTGAAGCCGCCGCCCGCGGTGTAGAAGTCCGACGCGCCCGAGCGGGCCCGCCTGCTGACCCTGACCACGATCGCGAGCGTGATCACGACGAACACGAGGAAGATCAGGATGTTGAGGGTGGGGTTGCTGCCCTCCACGCCCGCCGCGAGGGTCATTTGCCCTCACCGTCCTCGATCTCCTCACGCAGCTGCGTGGCCAGAGGGTCGAGCCGCCGGTCGGCGTAGCGGACGTACCAGATCGTGATCGCGAACGTCGAGACGAACTGGAGCAGGCCGAAGATCAGCCCGACCGTGATGTTGCTCCCGCCGATCTTCGCCGACATGAAGGCGGGTGCGTAGCTCGCGAGCAGCACGTAGAGCAGGTACCAGACCAGGAACAGGCCGGTGACGGGGAAGACGAACGAGCGGAGCCGGTGGCGCAGGTCTTGGAACTCCGGAGACGACTGGACGGACTCCCAGTCGCGGACCTCCGGCGGCGGTGACGGGTCGGTCGTGCTCAACGGTGCCTCCTCGCACTTGTCTGCAGGGGCACAGGTAAAGAGATGGCAGATGGCGGCGGAAGTGGCCCACGACACACCGTCGGACGGGGCGACCAGCGGCCGACGAGCGGTCGGCGGCCGCGACGAACGGTCAGGAGGCCGTCTCGTCGAGATGCAGGCGCAGGGTGGCTGCGGCCGCCCAGGCGGGAGGGCGCCCGCGCAGGGACACGCCCACCATCACCGCGAACGCGAGCGGCACCGTCCAGAGCGCGGGCTGGGCCAACAGGATCGACGCCAGCCCCTCGGGCGCGCCGAGGAAGAGGTCCACGCCGATCGCGCCGACCGACGCGACGAGCCCGACGACAAGCCCCGCGACGGCCCCGGAGGCCGTCAGCCGCGGCCACCAGATGCCCAGCACCAGAAGCGGGCAGAACGTGGAGGCGGCGACGGCGAACCCCGCCGTGACGAGCACGCCGACGTCGAGGTTCACCGCGGGCAACGCCAGCGCGACGATCACCACGGCGCAGGCGAGCGGAGCCAGCCGCAGCCTGCGCAGCCCCGCGCCGGGCAGGAGGTCGTGCGCGACGGCGCTGGAGAGGGCGAGCAGCAGCCCGAGCGAGGTGGCGAGGAAGGCCGCGAACGCTCCCGCCGACAGCATCGCGGTGAACGCGACGCCGAGCGGGCCGCCGTCGACGCGCCCCGGTAGCGCCACGACGACCGTGTCGGTGTCCCCGGAGAGGTACAGCTCCGGCACGAGCACGGCGCCGAGCGTGCCGTAGACGCCGGGGAACAGGTAGAACGCGCTGAGCAGCGCCACGGTGATCGCCGCGGTACGCCGGGCCGCGCGACCGTCCGGGCTGGTGTGGAAGCGGACGATGATGTGCGGCAGGCCCATCGTGCCCAGCACCAACGCCATCAGCAGCGACAGCGTCGACAACACCGGGTAGCCGGTGCCGCCGGGGTCGAGCAGCGGCCGCGCCCACCCCGGCCCGCCCGGCGCGATGGATCCGGCGACGTCCGGTACGTCGGCGCCCGCCGGGAACGTCCACGCCGTGCCCGCCTCCACCGGGTAGACGCCCGGGGCGAACGCGCGCGGCACCCCGTCGACGGTCACGGTGGTCGGCTCGGTGATGGTCAGCCGGGTGTCGAGGCGGAACTGCACCGGCGTCGCGTGCTCGAAGTGGGTGAACTCCACCGGGGCCAGCGCCGCGGCGCGCACCGCGGGTCCGACGGCGGTGGCCAGCCAGATCGCGGGCACGACGAAGAGCAGGAGCTTGAGCGCGAACTGGAACGCCTGGACGTAGGTGGCCGCCCGCATGCCGCCCAGCGCGAGGGTGACGCTCACCGCCGCGCCCGCGACGACCACGCCGACCCAGTAGGGCGTCCCGCTCACCACCGTCAGCACCTGGCCCGCCGCCTTGAACTGCGGCACCAGGTACAGCGTGGCGATCACGAGCACGACCACCGCGGAGAGCGTGCGCAGCCGCCGGGCGCCGAGGCGGGCTTCGGCGAAGTCGGGCACGGTCAGCGCGCCCGTCCGCCGCATGGGCGCGGCCACGAGCACGAGCATCGCCACGTAGCCCGCCGTGAAGCCGACCGGGTACCACAGCGCTCCGATCCCGTCCTTGACGACGAGGCCCGCGATCCCGAGGAACGAGGCCGCCGAGAGGTACTCCCCCGACACCGCCGCCGCGTTCAGGGCAGGCGAGATGCGGCGGGACGCGACGAGGAAATCGGACGTGCTGCGCATGGCCGCGACCCCGCGCGCGCCGATCAGCAGGGTCACGGCGACCACGAGCAGGATCGCGGAGCCGATCACTGGTGCCCAAACCCCGTTGATCGCCGAATACAGCGGATTTCGTGCGTCGGCGCACGGAATCCACCGCAGCCGGCGATCTTGGGCGGGTGGACCCCGCGGCGGGGCGGATCGGCGACGGGGGGCACTAGAGCTCCTCGCCTTCGCGGGCCCCGGCCGCCTCGATCCGCTCGGCTCGGCGCAGCTGGGTCACCGCGAGGGCGACCAACGCGGCGTAAGGCAGCACCGCGACCGCCAGCCACGAGACGCGGACGCCGAACAGCCGGATGCCGTCGAGCCCCGGCAGCCACGCGAGCAGCAGCGGCAGGCCGACGACGACCGCCGTGAGCAGGGCGAGGGCGAACGCCGCTGCACGCAGCTGGGCCCGGTGGATCCGGCGCGCGCGCTCCAGGTCGGCCCGGGCGAGGTGCGGCGGCTCGCCGCGCACCGCCGAGCGGCGCGCCATGGCCAGGCGGGTCTGCGGGCTGGCGACCGCCACCCGCTTGTGCCGGGTCACCGCGGGCCCGTCCGCCGGGGGGTCATTCGAAGGCCCCCTTCGTCGCCGCGTCGAGGAGGTGTTCGCGCAGCTCACGGGCATGGCGGCGGCTCACCGGCACGTCGCCGACGTCGGTGTGCGCGAGCAGTCCGCCGCCGATGTCGCTGCGCAGCTCCCGGACCCGCGCCACCGCGAGCAGGAAGCCCCGGTGCACGCGCACGAAGCCCGCGTCGCGCCAGTGCGTCTCCAGCCGGGAGATCGGGATGCGCAGCAGGTGGGAGCCGTCGGGCGTGTGCAGGCGGACGTAGTCGCCCTGCGCCTCGGCGAAGCGCACGTCGTCGCGGCGCACGAAACGGGTGCGGCCGCCCAGCTCGACGGGCACCGCGGCGAGGGCGTCGACGGGCGGACGGGGCGTGGGGTCGGGGCCCGCGAACCGGCGGACCCGGTCCAGCGCCGCGGCCAGGCGCTCCCGACCGATGGGCTTGAGCAGGTAGTCGACCGCGCCGATCTGGTAGGCGGCCGCGGCGTGCTCGTCGAACGCGGTGACGAAGACGATCGCGGGCGGGTCGTTCATGCGGGAGAGCAGCGACGCCAGCTCCATGCCGTCCATGGCGGGCATGGCGATGTCGAGGAAGACGACGTCGAACTGGCGGGCCTGCAGCAGACGCAGCGCCGTGAGCGCGTCGGGGGCCGTCGCCACCTCGTCGACGCCCGCCGAGGCGAGCAGGAGGCGGCTGAGCTCGTCGAGAGCCGGCGCGACGTCGTCGACCGCGAGCACTTGCAGGCCGGTCACCGGGCCACCACCCCCGGCTGGAACCGCGGCAGCCGGAGGACGACCCGGGTGCCCTCGCCGAGCGCGGTCTCGACGACGAGCCCGTACCCGGGCCCGAAGACCGAGCGCAGCCTGCGATCGACGTTGACCAGTCCGAGGTGGCCCGGCCGCCCCCGTCCGGCCAGCACCTCAGCGGCGTAGGCGGGGTCCATCCCCGGCCCGTCGTCCTCGACAGTGATCACGCACTCGCTCCCCCGCGCTTCGCCCGCCACCTGGACGAGCCCCCCGCACCCGGTCGCTTCGACGCCGTGCCGCACGGCGTTCTCGACGAGCGGCTGCAGGGCCAGGTAGGGCACCGCGACGGGGAGGATCTCCGGCGCGATCCGGACCTGGACGCGCAGCTTCTCACCGTGGACGGCACGGGCGAGCGCGAGGTAGGCCTCGATGGCGGCGAACTCGCCCGAGACGGTCGTGTAGTCGCCGTGGCGGGCCAGGCTGTGCCGGGTGTAGGCCGCGAAGTCGAGCAGGAGGTCGCGGGCGCGCTCGGGGTCGGACTCGACGAACGACGCGATCGTGGTGAGGCTGTTGTAGACGAAGTGCGGGGAGATCTCCGCCCGCAGCGCGCGCAGCTCGGCCTCTTCCGCAACGACGGCGGAGGCCTCCAGCTGGGCCCGCTCCAACGCCTCCCCCACCCAGGCCGCCGCTTCCCGGGCCGCACTCCCGGAGGTGTCGCCGTCGATCACGAGGACGCCCGCGAGGCCGTCGCGGACGTGCACGGGCAGCGCGGCGACGGTGCCCTTGGCCGCACGGGCGTCGCGCTCCCGGACGCGTTGAACCAGATCAACCGCGACCTCCGGCGGAGGTCCCGACCAGACCGGGTCGCCGTCCAGACCGCCGATCCCGACGGCCGTCACATCGAGGAGCGTCCGGAGCCTGCCCGCGGCCGCGGCGACGCCAGGGCCGGTCAGCCCGGAGCGCAGGTCGGCCGCGATCCGCCGGGCCGTGCCGAGGGTGGCCATGGCGTCCGCGCCCGTCCGGGCACCACGGCGCCACGGCGAAGGTGCGCGGACGGCGGGCATGGCTCCTGAATATAACGCTGTGCCCGCGCGGCACCCTACGATGATTTCCATGATCACCGACGGGGTCGTGGTGGCCCGCGACGGGGTCCGGCTCGCGACGCAGGTCCGAGGGTTCGTCGACGGCCCGACCGTCGTCGCCGTCCACGGGTACCCCGACGACCACGCGGTGTGGGACGGGGTGGCCGCCGACCTCGGGTCCGACCACCGCGTGGTCACCTACGACGTCCGAGGTGCGGGCGCGTCCGGCAGGCCGCTGACCCGCGCGGGCTACCGCCTCGACCAGCTGGCCGCCGACCTCGGCGCCGTGCTCGACGCGGTGAGCCCAGACGCTCCCGTGCACCTGCTGGCGCACGACTGGGGGGCGATCCAGGCGTGGCACGCGGTGACCGATGAGCGGTTCGCGGGCCGGGTCGCGTCGTTCACGTCGATCTCCGGGCCGTGCCTGGACCACGTCGCCGCCTGGTACCGGCGGCGAGGGCCCGGGGTTCGCGGCGAGATCGCCCGCCAGGCGCTGCGGTCCTGGTACACGGCCCTGTTCCGGCTCCCCGTGCTTCCCGAGCTGGTCTGGCGGTCCGGGGTGTTCGGTCGGGTGGTGGCGCGGTCGCAGGGGGTGCCGCGGCCGGACGTCCGGAACGCGGTGAACGGACTTGCGCTCTACCGGGAGAACATCGCCGCGCGGATGGCCGCGGCCGAGGTCCGCCGGACGACGGTGCCCGTGCAGGTGCTCGCGCCCCGCCGGGACCGCTACGTGACCCCCGCCCTCCAGCGCTGCGCCGAGCCCTTCACGTCGGACCTGACGTTTCACGCGGTCGACGGCGGCCATTGGGTGGTGCGGCACAACCCCGGCCTGATCGCCCAGCACGTTCGCAACTACGCGGCTCGGCCCGAGGTCTGAGTCTCCGGGAGGAGGATCAGGGGATGGCTTCTGCGGGATCTGCGACGTTCGAACGCAGCCGCCCCAGCAACGCACGCAGGACGTCCAGTTCCGCCTCGGTCAGGCCTGTGCGGAGGCGTTCGTCGTAGTCCTGGGCGACGGCGCGCAGGCGGTTGAACGCCGCTTCCCCGGCAGGCGTCAGCTCGACGACGTGCACGCGGCGGTTGGCCGGGTCCCGGCGCCGGGTGAGCAGGCCATCGGACTCCATGCCGTTGAGGTGGTGGGTGAGGGTGGCGTCCTGGATGCCGACGGCGGCGGCCAGCTCCCGCTGGTTCGACGTGGGACGGGCCTTGAGCGACAGCAGCACGAGCCACGTCGGACGGGAGCCGCCCGCGCGGGCGAGGGCCGCGTCGAACGCCCGACCGACGTCGCGGGCCACCCCGGCGAGCTCCAGGCCGATCGGTGGCTTCGCAGGTCGGGGCACCCCTGGACTCTATCCGTTCGACGTCTAACTGCGGGGCGGCTTCGGGGCGACGAGAAGCACGTTTTCGTCGTCAGACCGACAAATCGGTACTTCTCGGCGCACCCACAACGACACGGCCGTCGAGTCTTCGCCTATCCGGCGATCGGTGAGGTCAGGTCGTACACGGTCTGGCCGCCGACCGTGGTCGAGGTAAAGGTCTTCTGCACCCAGGCCGAGATCTGCGAGCTGGTGCTGTCGGAGTCACCGCCACCAGGACCGCCGCCTTGGCCGCCGCCGATGTAGTAGTGGATCTCGCCGTTGGCCACGTCGGTCTGGAACTGGGCCGGCGTGACGGCGGCGTCCGAGCCAGACCAGCCACCCGTCGACATCACGGCGGTGCCACTCGTCAGCTCCAGCGACGCCGCGCTCTGCGAGGACGACACGGCCGCCGACCACGTGGAGGTGGTCGTGGTGAGGAGCGCGGTCAGCTCGGCATTGGTCGCCCCACCCATCCCGCCCACGCCGCCGCCGGGCCCGTCCGCGGTCTCCGTTGCGGTGTCCCCGGTCGAACCCGCCGTGGTCGAGCCGGGTGCTCCGGGCGGGGTGCCGCCCGGCCCGCCTTGGCCCGCGCCGCCGAAGCCGCCGCCCGGGCCGCCCATCGCGCTCGCCGACGTCCCCACCGACGGGATCGACCCGCTGTGGGCCGTGGCCGCGGTCGTCACGGCGTACGCGCTCGTGCCGGCCAGCCCGACCAGCGCGGCCGCGGCGATCCCGACAACTGCTGCCCGCCGCATCGAGCCCGCGATGAGCCCGACGACGGCCAGGACACCTGCGGCGAGGACGACCCAGCGCACCCAGGCGAACGACTCGCCCGAGCCCGCCAGGAGCACGAAGTCCCAGGCCGCGGTGGTCGCGACGGCGAGCGCGAGCAGGCCGCGCCACGCGATGGACGACCGGCGCCGCCACAGGGCGACCGTCCCGATCCCGACGAGCGCAGCGATGCCCGGCGCCAGCGCGACCGTGTAGTACGGGTGCATCGTGCCGCTCATGAAGCTGAGCACCAGGCCGGTGACCAGCGTCCACCCGCCCCACAGCAGCAGGGCGGCACGGAGCCGGTCGGTCCGTGGCGCGCGCAGCGTGGCCCACAACCCGGCCAGCAGGAGGATCAGCGCGGCGGGCAGCAGCCAGGAGACCTCCAGCGCGATCTCGCCGGTGAACAGCCGCGTGATGCCCGCGGCACCGCCGAACGAGGTGTTCCCCCCGCCGTTGCCACCGCCGCCACCGCCGTTGCCGCTTCCACCGAACAGCCGCCCGATGCCGTTGTAGCCCAACGCGAGCTCCAGCAGCGAGTTGTTCGTCGAGCCGCCGATGTAGGGCCGGTCGGCCGCGGGCCACAACTCGACCAGCGCGATGAACCAGCCCGCCGAGACGACCATGGCGACGAGCGCCGCGAGCAGCTGGAGGATGCGCGTGCGGAGCCGGGTCGGCCCGGCCACCAGGTAGACGAGCCCGAACGCGGGCACGACGAGCAACGCCTGGCCCATCTTCGTCAGGAAGCCGAATCCCACGGCCGTGCCCGCGGCGACGAGCCACCACGTAGAGGCCTTGGTCGAGGCGGCGTCAACCGCCCGCACGACCGCATAGGCGCCTGCGACGAGCAGCAGCACGAGCATCGCGTCGGGGTTGTCGAACCGGAACATCAGCACGGCGGCCGGGGTGAGCGCGAGCGCGGCGCCTGCGACGAGCCCCGCGACCGGTCCCGCCCAACGGCGCACCGCTCCGTAGAGCAGGCCCACCGAGGCGACACCCATCAGCGCCTGCGGCGCGAGCAGGCTCCACGAGGAGAACCCGAAGATCCGCGCCGAGGCCACCATCACCCACAGCGCCGCGGGCGGTTTGTCCACCGTGATCGCGTTGCCGGAGTCGAGCGAGCCGAACAGCCACGCCTTCCACGACTGCGTGCCCGCCTGCACGGCGGCCGCGTAGAACTCGTTCGCGTAGCCCGAAGCCGACAGGTTCCACAGGTACAGCACGGCCGTGCCTGCCAGCAGGACGAGCAGGGCGGGTCGAACCCACGCGGGCTGATCGGCCGGGCCGCGCAGCATCCGGCGCGACCACGAGGCCGTCGGCGGTGGTGCCGAACGGTGGCGCCCGGACGGGGTCGGCGACAGCGTCGCGGTGCTCACAAGGTCTCCCAGGGTCGATGTCAGCGTCGAGAACCAGCGTCGTCGACCGCTCTGTCGCGTTCCTGTGTCCGTCCTGTGGGAATCCTGTGCGGGCAGGAGCACCGTCCGTGCACGCAGGGGCGGGCTCCATCTACCTTGTAGAGGTGCAGCACCTGATCGCGATCGGCATCGCCTTGGTCTCGGCGGTGTGTTACGCCATCGCCGCGGTGTTGCAGCAGCGCGAGGCGTCCCGCCACGACAAGCACGGTCTCGAGCTGATTTTCGATCTGTTGCGGCGGCCGCGCTGGTGGCTCGCGGTGACCTCGACGGTGACCGGCGCCACCCTGCACGTCGTCGCGCTGCACTTCGGACCGCTGACCCTCGTGCAGCCGCTGGGGGTGTCGGCGCTGGTGCTGGCACTGCCGCTGGGTGCGTGGTTCGGCGAGCGCAAGGTGCTGCGCGCGGAATGGGCCGCGGCGGGCGCCGTCGTCCTCGGGCTGCTGGCCGTGCTGACGCTCGCGCCGCGCCACGTGCCGCCCCCCGCCGTCCCGCCGGTGGCCCTGGCCGTCGCCGTGGCCAGCGTCCTGGCGTTCCTGCTCCTCTGCGTTCTGGTGAGCACCTGGCTGCCGCGCAAGGCCGCCCCCGTTGTGCGGGCCGTCGGGTCGGCCGCGTGCTTCGGCTTCGCCTCGGCCATGGCCCGACTCGTGGTCGCGGGCGAAGGCCCCATCTTGTTCCCGATGATCGCCTGCGCCGTCTTCGCGGTCACCGGCATGCTGATGATCCAGGCCGCCTACCGCGACGGCGGCCTCGGCGCGCCGCTGGCCACCTGCACGATCGTCGACCCGGTCACCGCCTCCTTCATCGGCATCGTGCTGCTCGGCGAGCACCTGCGCCTGGGCATCGCGGGCGGCGCGGTGGGCTTCGCGGGCCTGGCCGCGACGATCGTCGGCCTCACCGTCCTGGCCCGCACCCACCACGAGCCCAAGACCCCCGCCGTCGTCAGCTGAGCGGCGCCGTCGCGGACGAGGGTGGCGGGCGGCGGGCCACCCAGTTCGGTCGCCTGCTCGTAGGCGCGGCCGAGGCGGAGGACGGCGAGGTCGGCGCCGACCGGGCCAACGAGCTGGACGCCGGTGGGCAGGCCGCGGGGGTCGAAGCCCGCGGGCATGCCCAGCACCGGCGTGCCCGCCATCGACCAGGGCATCACCGTCTCCATCCAGCGGTGGTAGGTGTCCATCGGGCGGCCGTCGACCGTCTCCGGCCAGGGCGTGGTGACAGCGAAGGGGAAGACCTGGGTGCTGGGCGCCAGCACCGCGTCGTGCCGCTGGAAGAGGGCGGCGACGGCGTCGATCCAGCGCTGCCGCACCGCGACGGCCCGGCTGACGTCCAGCGCGGACAGCTCCAGCCCGCGCTCGATCTCCCAGACGATTTCGGGCTTGAGCTGGGCGCGCAGGGTCGGGTCGGCGTGCAGGGGCGCCAGCTCCAGCGCGTTCCATCCGCGCCAGACCAGGAACGCCTGCCACAGCTCGGAGAAGTCGAAGGCGGGCACGAGCTCCTCGACGACGCAACCGAGCTCGGCGAGGACGTTCGCGGCCCCTCGCCCGAGCTCCAGAACGCCCGGCTCGACCGCGAGGTGGCCACCGAGATCGCCCACCCACGCGAGCCCGCGTCCCCCGGACGCCACCCTCACCGAGGCGGCCGCCGCGCACGTGGACGGCGCGGACGTCGTCGCGGCGGGGGTCGGTGTCGAGGGAGCCAGCGGGGCGGTGGGCGGGGTGGGCCATCACCGCCAGCAGCGCGGCCACGTCGTCGACGGTCCGGCCCATCGGACCCAGCTCGACGAGCTGCACGACCGGACCGTGGGGTGCGACGGTGCCCGCGGTCGGGCGGAAGCCCAGCACGTTGCCGAACGCCGCGGGGTTGCGCAGCGAACCCATGTAGTCGCTGCCGTCGGCGACCGGCAGCATCCGGGCCGCGAGCGCGGCCGCAGCTCCCCCGCTGCTGCCGCCGATCGTGCGTTCGAGGTCGTAGGGGTTGCGGGTGACGCCGTAGACCGGGTTGTAGGTCTGGGAGCCGAAGCCGAGCTCGGGTGTGTTCGTCTTGCCGACGATCACCAGACCCGCCGCACGCAGCCTCGCGACGACGGGCTCGTCGACAGCGCCCACCCGGTCGCGGAAGACCGGTGATCCCGCCGCCCACGGCAGGCCCGCCACCTCGGTGAGGTCCTTGACCGCGATCGGCAGGCCGTGCAGCGGGCTCCGGGGCTCCTCGGCGTCGCGGGCGGCGGCGTCGGCCAGGACCGCGTCGCGGTCGCGGCGCGCGACGATCGCGTTGACCTGCGGGTTGAGTGCGTCGATCCGGTCGAGGTGGGCGGTGACGACCTCGACGCTCGTCACCTCCCCGCGCGCGATCAGCCTGCCCAGTTCCAGCGCGTCGAGATCGGGCAGCTCGCTCACAGCAGCGCCGTCGGCACGTCCACGACCCGGCTGCGCAGGTACTCCCCCAACCCTTTGGCCTGCGGGTCCGGCCGGGTCGACGACGCGACGCCGTCGCCGAGCAGGCCGTGGACGACGACGTTGAGCGCCCGCAGGTTGGGCAGCAGGTGGACGTCGATCGGCAGCTCGGCCGCCTCCGACCCGAGCAGCTCCCGCACCCGGCCCTCGGTGAGGAAGGACGCGAGCCAGGCGTAGCCCGCGTCGTCGCGGGCCCAGACCCCGATGTTCGCGTTGCCGCCCTTGTCGCCCGACCGCGCGCCGACGACCCGGCCCAACGGCGCCCGCTGGGTATCAGCCGCGGCGGGAGCAGACGGCTGCGTCGCACGTTCGCGCGACGGTTCGTCGGCGGGCGGACGGTGACGTCGGACGGTCGCGCGGCACGTCGCCCGGAGCAACCGGAGGCCCTTGCGGGCGGGGCCTCGGCGGGGCCGTCGGTCGGGGGGTCGGGGATGACCTGCCGCTCCCCGTCGAACACGACGGTCTGGGTGACGGCCGTGCGGGGCACTGATGCGGGGCGGTAGACGCCGAAGGCCGACTCGCTCGACGGCGGCGT
The DNA here is from genome assembly GCA_963799945.1 of uncultured Actinomycetota bacterium. Lineage (GTDB taxonomy): Bacteria > Actinomycetota > Actinomycetes > Mycobacteriales > Pseudonocardiaceae > Pseudonocardia. The sequence continues at coordinate 120,282 of CAWCZG010000008.1, read as the reverse complement.
CGTCGTGTGGAAGCCCGCGTACCCGCCCAGCGCCAGCTCCATCGTGGCGTTGGAGAAGGCGCGCCCGACCACGCGCGGGTCGGGGTCCTTGACGGTGACCCGCAGGTGGGCCGTCGCCTCCTCGTTCGACGCCGCGTCCGGCCGGTCGAACCGCAGCAGCCGCACGTCGACGTCGGCGAAGCGCTCCTTGCCGCCCAGCACGTCGAACAGCAGCTCCTCGGCCCGCGCGGCCTTGGCCTCGATGTCCAGCCCCGTGAGCACGAGCGTCATCGTGTTGCGGAAGCCGCCGACGTCGTTGAGCGCGACCTTCAGCGTCTCCGGCGGCGGGCTCCCCCGCACGCCGGTGATCGCCACGCGGTGCTCGCCGTCCGGCGTCAGCGCGATGGTGTCGAAGTGGGTCGTGACGTCCGGCCCCAGGTAGGCGGGGTCGGCGATCTCGTACAGCACCTGGGCGGTGACCGTGCCGACGGAGACGAGCCCCCCGGTGTCCGCGTGCTTGGTGATCACGGACGTGCCGTCGGCAGCGACCTCGGCGATCGGGAAGCCGGGGTAGCGCCGGTCGGTGATCTCGTCGAGGAACGCGTAGTTGCCGCCGGTCGCCTGCGGGCCGCATTCGATCACGTGCCCCGCGACGACCGCGCCCGCCAGCGCGTCCCAGTCGGTCGGGCCCCAGCCGTGCCACCACGCCGCAGGCCCGACGACGAGTGAGGCGTCCGTGACGCGCCCGGTGACGACGACGTCTGCGCCCGCCGCCAGCGCCGCGGCGATGCCCCAGCCGCCCAGGTAGGCGTTGGCCGACACGGGCTTGCCCGCCACCGGTGGGCGTGATCGCGTCGAGGGATCCGCGCAGGTCGTCGCCCTCGACGTAGGCGACGCGCGCGGGAAGGCCGAGCGCGTCGATCGCGGCGGCGAGCCCGGCCGGGTTGAGCCCGCCCGCGTTGGCGACGATCCGGATGCCGCGCTCCAGGCACGTGCCGAGCACGTCCTGCAGCTGGGCGAGGAAGGTGCGCGCGTACCCCGCGTCCGGGTCCTTGGCCTGCGCCTTGGCCAGGATCAACATGGTGAGCTCGGCGAGGTAGTCGCCGGTCAGGACGTCGATCGGGCCCCCATCGACCATCTCCCGCGCGGCCGCGAGCCGGTCGCCGTAGAAGCCCGAGCAGTTGGCGATCCGCACGGCGCGCTTCACGAGGGCTGCTCCATCCGCGCCCGACCCGGCCCGGCGGCGCCCGCGTAGGCCTGGGCGATGCCCATCCACTCCTTCGCCACCGGCCCGGTCACCTCCAGCGTGACGTCGGCCGGGTGCCTGCGCTGGGTGACGGCCAGGCAGAAGTCCAGGGCGGGCCCGGTGACCCGGTTCTCGGCGTCGGCCGGACCCCAGCTCCAGGTGCTGCCGTCGGGCGCGGCCAGCTCGACCCGGATCGGCGTGGTCGGCGGTTGCAGGTCGTTCACGAGGTAGCTGTAGGCCCGCGCACCGATGCCGATGTGCGCGACGTGCCGCAGGCGCGCGCTGGGCTCCCGCCGCACCCCGACGGCATCCGCGACGTCCTGCCCGTGCGCCCAGGTCTCCATGATCCGGGCGGTGAGCGACGAGGCGGCGCTCATCGGCGGCCCGTACCAGGGCACCCGTAGCGCCGGGTCCAACGGCCGGAACGCGGCGATCAGCCGGGCCCGCGCGTCGTCGAACCAGACCAGCACCTCGGCGCCGGTGCGGCCGCGATAGGACGCGGCGACGCCGTCGGGATCGGGGACCGCCTGCCCGGCCCGGAACGCGTCCGGATCGACGGCCGACTCGACGGCGACGTCGTCGAAATGTGCGAGGTGGGTGACCTGGTCCAGCACCGACCAGCCTGCGGCAGGCGTGGCCTGCCGCCAGCCCGCCTCGTCGAGCGGGACGAGCAGCGCGCGCAGCACCGCAGACTCCGCCGCCAGGTCGTCGGCGAGATCAGCCATCGAGACGGGCATGGTCCCCTCCGCGATCGTCCTATTCAGCACTCCCCTCCCACACCGGCGCCCGCTTCTCCCGGAACGCCCGCGGCCCTTCCTGGGCGTCGGCCGAGTGGTAGACCGGCGCCCAGATCTCCTCGGCCCGGTCCCACGCCACGGGCGCCGACAGGTAGACCGTCCGCTTGGCCGCCGCGACCGACAGCGGCGCGTTGGCGGCGATGCGCTCGGCCAGGCCCTGGACGTGCCCGTGCAGCTGGTCGGCCGGGACGACCCGGTTGACCAACCCGATCTCGTACGCCCGCTGGGCCGTGACCGGGTCGCCGGTGAGCAGGATCTCCGCCGCGACCCGCGGCCCGACCAGCCACGGCAGCGGCGCGGCCCACGGCGAGCCCCGCCCCACCTTGACCTCGCTCACCGCGAACGTCGCGTGCTCAGCCGCCACCACCAGGTCGCACTGCTGGGCCAGCAGGAAACCGCCCGCGAACGCGACGCCGTTGACCGCCGCGATCGTCGGCTTGGGCACCTCGACGTTGCGCCCGAACTGCGGCAGGAAGTCCGGCGGCGGCACGGTCAGCTCCGACGCGGCCATCTCCTTCAGGTCCCCGCCCGCGCAGAACGCCTTGTCGCCCGTCCCGGTCAGGACGAGCACGGCCGCGTCGTCGGCGTTGAACCGCCGCACGCCCGCCCACAGACCCTCGCGGACGGCGGCCGAGAGCGCGTTGCGGGCCTCCGGCCGGTCGATGGTCAGCCAGGCCACCGGCCCCTCGCGGGAGTAGCGGACGGTCACGGGTACTGCTTCCGCAGCTCAGGCCGGTTGAGCTTCCCGCTGCCCGTGCGCGGCAGCGCGTCGACGATCTCGATCCGCCGCGGCCGGTGCATGCCGGTCAGGTTGGGGTTGGTGGCGCACCAGGCCGCGAGGTCGTCGACGGTCACCCCCTCGCGGCTCGGCACCACCACGGCCGTCACCTGCTGCACCCACCGCTCGTGCGCCGTGCCGATCACCGCGACCTCGGCCAGGTCGGGACAGCTCGCCAGGTGCTCCTCGACCATCTGCGGGAACACGTTCTCCCCGCCGGTGACGATCATGTCGTCGATCCGGTCGACGTAGTAGACGAAGCCGTCGGCGTCCCGCGAGACGAGGTCGCCTGTGCGGAACCACCCCTCGCTCCACTTCTCCTCGTCGGCGTCGGGCCGGTTCCAATAGCCCGGGGTGACGGCGTCGCCGCGCACCCACAGCTCGCCGACCCCGTCCTCGCCGGGCGCGATGTCCGGGCCGCCTTCGGGCGGAACGAGCCGCACCCGGACGATCTGGTCGAGCGGCAGGCCTGCCGAGCCGGGCCGCCGCCGCACCCCGACGGCGTAGGTGATCGGCCAGCCCGCTCTGCTCGGTCTGCCCGTAGATCTCGGTCGGCTCGACGCCGATGCCCGCGGTGAGGCGGTCGATGGGCGCGCTCGGTGTGCGGGAGCCGCCGAACATCAGCACGCGGAACGAGTCGAGCAGGATCGGCGCCTCGACCGTCCGGTTGCCGACGTCGATGAGCATCGTCGAGATCAGGCCGCCGTAGGTGGGTCGCAGCCGTTGGGCGAGCTCGATCCAGGCGACGACGTCCCATTTCGCCATGAACGTCACCTGCGCCGCCGCGCATCAGGACCGGCAACGTGCACAGCTGCAGGCCGCCGACGTGGAACAGCGGCATCGGCACCAGCGCGCGGTCCTCCGCCGTCAGGTCGTAGACGTCGATGACCCCCTCGACCTCGGCCATCGTGTTGCGGTGGGTCTGCCGGACGCCTTTGGGCACGCCGGTGGAGCCCGAGGTGTACATGAGCAGGGCGTCGTCGCCGTCCAGCCGCGGCTCGACCCGCGTCGACGGCTCGTGGCGGGCCAGCGCCCTGGTGAGGGTGCCGTCGGGCCCGGTGCTGAGCAGCGTGACCTTCTGCTCGGCCACCAACCGCTCCAGCCGGGCCACGTCGCCGGGGTGCGCCACGATGTGCGTGGCGCCGGAATCCAGGATCGCGTGCCGCAGCGCGGCCTCGGGGAACAGGTAGTTCAGCGGCACCCCGACGCCGCCCGCCTGCCAAACGCCCAAGAGGCCCGGCAGGTACTCCAGCGCGTTGGGCAGGAAGAACGCGACGCGGTCGCCCGGCGCGAGCCCTTCGGAGCGCAGGTAGGCGGCGAAGCGGGCCGCGGTGTCGGCGAGGCGGGCGTAGCGCACGACGTCGTCGCCGAGGCGCAGCGCCACCTGGCCCGCGTGGTCGGCCGCGGCCCGGCGCAGCAGCGTCGCGATGTTCATTCCGGCACCTCCACCACGGCGAGCGGCTGCCCGCTCTCGACCTGGTCCCCCGGCTCGACGTGCAACGCGGTGAGCACGCCGTCGAGCGGCGCGGCCACCGTGTGTTCCATCTTCATCGCCTCCAGCACTACCAGCGCCTGCCCGGCGGTGACGCTCGCGCCGACCTCGGCCGCCACCCGCACCACCGAGCCCGGCATCGGGGCGAGCAGCGACCCGGCGTGGCCGACGGCGTCGGGATCCGGGAAGCGCGGCACGCGGGTCAGCGCGGCCGAGCCCGCGGCGTCGTCGACGTACACGGCGGCCTCGGTCTGGTGGACGTCGAACGCGCGCCGCACGCCCGCGATCTCCAGCACGACGCTGTCGGCGGCCACGGACACCGGAACGACCGCGAGCGGCGTGCCGTCGACCCGGACGTCGACGCCGGAGCGGGCGAAGCGGTAGGCGACCTCCACGGTCTGCTCCCCCGCCGTGTAGGCCACCTGCTGGGGGTGGGCGGCGACGTTGCGCCAGCCCGTCGGGAGCGTCGCCAGGACGGACGCGGCGCCGCGGTGCGGCGCCGACCCGGCCAGCGCCGCGGCCGCCGCCCGGACCGGATCCACCGGGTCGGTGCGCACCAACGGCGCCAGCCGGACGTACCGGCCCGCGAGGAAGTCCGCGTCGTCGAGGATCGCCAGCAACAGGTCGCGGTTGGTCGTCACGCCGTGGATCCGCGCCCCCCGCAGCGCCCGGGCCAGCCTGCGGGCGGCCTCGGTGCGGGTGGCGCCGTGCGCGATCACCTTGGCCAGCATCGGGTCGTAGTGCGGCCCGACCACCGAGCCGTCGGCGACGCCCGCGTCGACCCGGATACCGGGCGCCTCAGCGATGGCGAAGCGCTGCACCGTGCCGGTGGCGGGCAGGTAGCCCGCGGGAACGTCCTCGGCGTAGAGCCGCACCTCGATCGCGTGCCCGTCGATGCGTGCCTGGGTCACCGCGGACGGCAGCGGGGCTCCCTCGGCGATCCGCAGCTGCAGCTCGACGAGATCCAGCCCGGTGACCAGCTCCGTCACCGGGTGCTCCACCTGCAGCCGGGTGTTGACCTCGAGGAACCAGAACGACCCGGCCCCGTCCATCACGAACTCGACGGTGCCCGCGCCGGTGTAGCCGATGGCCTTGCCCGCAGCGACGGCGGCCGCGCTCAGCTCGGCCCGCAGGGCGTCGTCGACGACCGGCGACGGGCACTCCTCGACGATCTTCTGGTGTCGCCGCTGGATGGAGCAGTCGCGCTCGAACAGCGCGACGACGGTGCCGTGCGTGTCGCCGAGGATCTGCACCTCGACGTGGCGGGGGTCGACGACGTAGCGCTCCAAGAACACGGTGCCGTCGCCGAACGCCGAGGCCGCCTCCCTGCGGGCGCTCTCGACGGCCTCGTCCAGCTCGGCCGGGGCCTGCACGATCCGCATCCCGCGCCCGCCGCCGCCGAACGCGGCCTTGACCAGCACGGGGAACCCGATCCGTGCCGCCGCGGCCGCGACATCGACGCCCGGCTCGACGGTGACGCCGGGCAGCACCGGGACCCCGGCCGCGTCCATCAACGCCTTGGCCCGGGTCTTGGAGCCCATGGAGGCGATCGCGTCCGGGGACGGCCCGACGAACGTCAACCCCGCCGCGGCGCAGTCGCTCGCGAAGCCCGCGTTCTCCGAGAGGAACCCGTAGCCGGGGTGCACCGCGTCGGCGCCGGTCGCCCGGGCCGCGGCGATGAGCGCGTCGGAGCGCAGGTAGGTGTCGGCGGGAGCGGCTCCCGGGAGGCGCACGGCCTCGTCGGCGAGCGCGACATATGGCAGGTCGGCGTCCGCGTCGGAGAACACGGCGACGGTGGCGATGCCCAGGTCGTGCGCCGTCCGGAACACCCGCGCGGCGATCTCCCCGCGGTTGGCGACCAGGATTTTCTTGATCATCTCACATCCGGAAGACGCCGAAGCCGCGCCGACCGGCGACGGTGTTCGAGTGGACGGCCGAGAGGGCGAGCCCCAGCACCGTGCGGGTGTCGCGGGGGTCGACGATGCCGTCGTCGTAGAGCCGCGCGGTGACGGCGAACGCGTCGGACTCGGTCTCGATCTGCGCCTCGACCGCGGCGGTGCGGGCCCGGTCGGCGTCCTCGTCGAACGGCTTGCCCTGCGCCGTGGCGGAAGCCTTGCCGACGATCGACAGCACCCCCGCGAGCTGGGCCGCTCCCATGACCGCGAGCTTGGCCCCCGGCCACGCGAACATCAACCGCGGGTCGTAGGCCCGCCCGGACATCCCGTAGTTGCCCGCGCCGAACGAGCTCGCCATGTTGATCGTCAGGTGCGGCACGGCGCTGTTGGTGACGGCGTTGATCATCTTCGCGCCGTCCTTGATGATGCCGCCCTGCTCGTACTCGGTGCCGACCATGTACCCGGTGGTGTTCTGCAGGAAGACCAGCGGGGTGTCGGTCTGGTTGGCCAGCAGGATGAACTCGGTGGCCTTGCGCGCCTCCTCGCTGAACAGCACCCCGCGGTGGTTGGCCAGCACGCCCACCGGGAAGCCGTGCACGCTCGCCCACCCCGTGACCAGCGAGGTGCCGTAGCGCGGCTTGTACTCGTCGAACTCCGAGCCGTCGACGGTGCGGGCGAGCACCTCGCGGGGGTCGAAGGGCACCTTGGGGTCGGGCGGGAGGATGCCGAGGATCTCGTCGGGGTCGTACTTCGGGTCGACGGACAGGCCGGGCGGCGGCCCGAGCTTGCGCCAGTTGAGCCGGGCGAAGATGGCGCGGCCGATGCGGATCGCGTCGTGCTCGTCGACGGCGAAGTGGTCGCCGAGCCCGGAGACGCGGGTGTGCATGTCGGCGCCGCCGAGCGCCTCGTCGTCGGCGTCCTCGCCGGTGGCCATCTTGACCAGCGGGGGGCCGCCGAGGAACACCTTGGCCTGCTCCGCCACGAGCACGGAGTAGTCGCACATCCCCGGTACGTACGCGCCGCCCGCCGTGGAGTTGCCGAACACGAGCGCGACCGTCGGGATGGCCATCGCGGACAGCTCGGTGAGCTCGTGGAAGATCCGGCCTGCGGGCACGAAGAGGTCGAGCTGGGTCGGCAGGTCGGCGCCGCCGGACTCGACGAGGTTGACCACCGGCAGCCGGTTGAGCCGGGCGATCTCCAACGCGCGCAGGGTCTTGCGCAGCGAGTAGGGGTTCATCGCGCCGCCGCGGACGGTCGGGTCGTGCCCGATCACCACGCACTCGACGCCCGACACCACCCCGATCCCGGTGACGACGGTCGCGCCGACCGTGAACGGCGTGCCCCACGCGGCCAGCGTCGACAGCTCGAGGAACGGGCTGTCCGGATCCACCAGCAGCTCGACGCGCTCGCGCACGGTGAGCCTGCCGCGCTGCCGGTGCCGGGCGACGTAGCGCTCACCGCCGCCCGGCGACGGCCAGCCGGATCTGCTCGTCGAGCCGCTCGACCAGGGCGAGCTGGTGGGTCCGGTTGGCCCGGAAGTCGTCGCCGGACGGGTCGACGTGCGACGTCAGACGGGGCACGCGCAGTCCCCTCCCCGCGGCCCGCACACACCGTCGGCGCTCGCACACACTGTTGGCAGTGTGTGGGGCCCCACGGGTGTGTGCGAGCTAGCGGTCGCCATCGCACCCCCGTAGTGGCGCGCGTGCTCCTCGCGCAGCCGGTTCTTCTGGATCTTGCCGGTGGAGGTGCGCGGCAGCACGTCCGCGACGATCACCGACTTGGGGATCTTGTAAGGGTCCAGGTGCGCCCGCAGCGCGGCGAGCAGCGCGTCCGCGTCGACCGTCGCCCCCTCCTTCGGCACGACGACCGCCGTGATCGCCTCCGTCCAGCGCTCGTGCGGCAGGCCGACGACCACCACCTCCGCCACCGACGGATCGGCCGCGTAGACCGCCTTCTCCACCTCGATCGACGCGACGTTCTCGCCGCCGGTCTTGATGACGTCCTTGAAGCGGTCGGCGAACCACAGCACGCCATCGTCGTCGAAGCGCCCGACGTCGCCGGAGTGGAACCAGCCGTGGGCGAAGGCCGCCGCCGTGGCTTCGGGGTTGTCCAGGTAGCCCGTCATCGTGGAGGGACCGCGGTAGACGATCTCGCCCAGTTCGCCCGGCGGCAGCAGCTCGCCGCCCGGACCCATGATCGCGACCTGGACGCCGGTGAGCGGCGTGCCGACCGCGCCGATGTGCGTGAGCTGGTGTTCGGGGCGGAAGAGGGTGGTGATCGGCGACATCTCGGTCTGCCCGAAGAGCAGGGCGAAGTCGCAGCGGAAGCCCTCCAGGCACGCGCGGATGAGCGCGTCGGGCATGGGCGCCATCGCGTAGACCGCGCGTTTCAACGACGCCAGGTCGCGGCCCGCGAAGGAAGGGTGCTCCAACGCCGCCCGGTACATCATCGGCAGCCCGAACACCTGCGTGATCTGCTCCCGCTCGACGAGGTCGAGGAACGGCTCGGGGGCGAAGCCGCGCAGGACGTGGATCGTCGCGCCGACGATGACCGCGGGCGTGCAGAACGCGTTGAGCTGCGCGGTGTGGAACATCGGCATCATGGCGGCGAACCGGTCGGCCGCCGACCACCCCGAGTCCAGCGCCGCGGACATCGACTCCAGGTAGATGGCGAGGTGGCTCGCGACGACGCCCTTCGGGAACGACGTGGTGCCCGACGTGTAGAGGTAGGTGAGCGGGTCGCGGTCGGCGACCTCGGCGTCCGGGGTGAACGTGTCCTCGGCCTCGCGATCGGCGAGCGTGACCCACAGGCGGTCGGCGGGCTCGGCGCGGTACTCGGCGTGCAGTCCCGGGCAGCACGATGACCTCGGTGACACCCGTGGCCTTCAGCAGGGCCTCGCCCATCACGTCGGCCAGCTGGGTCTCGACGGCCAGGCCCTTCGCCCCCGAGTGCCCGAGCACGTAGGCCACCTCGTCGGAGCGCCAGCCGAGGTTGATCGGCACGCAGACGACGCCGAGCTTCGCGCAGGCGTAGTAGACGGCGAGGAACTCCGCGCTGTTGCCCGACGCGAGGCCGAGCGCGTCCCCACGGACCCAGCCCGCGTGGGCCAGGCCGTTGGCGATCCGGTTGACCCAGTCGTCGAGCTCGGCGTAGGTGAGGCGGCGACCGCCGTCGACGAGCGCGAGGTGATCGGGCCGGGCGGCCGCACTGCGGGTGAGCGAGTCGCCGACGTTGACGCGGTGGACGAAATCCGTCATCAGTAGCTCCTGGGCAGGCCGAGGCTGTGCTGCGCCACGTAATTGAGGATCATCTCCCGGTTCACGGGTGCGATCTTCAGCAGCCGGGCGAGGCCCCAGTAAGGCAGGAGGCCGTACTCCGACGCCACCCCGTTGCCGCCGTGGGCCTGGATGGCCGCGTCGATCGCGTGCAGGGCGGCCTCGGCGGCGGCGTACTTGGCCATGTTCGCCGCCTCGCCCGCGGGCAGGCCGCGGTCGTGCAGCCAGGCGGCCCGATGCGTCATCAGGGCGGCCAGCTCGGTCTCGATCTTCGCTTGGGCGAGCGGGTGCGCGACGCCCTGGTGGGCGCCGATCGGCACGTCCCACACCTTGCGGGTGGTGGCGTACTCGGCCGCCTGCGCCAAGGCGTAGCGGGCGACGCCCACGCCCAGCGCGGCGCCGGTGATCCGCTCGGGGTTGAGGCCGTGGAACACCTGCCGAAACCCCGCGCCCTCCTCGCCGACCAGCGCCTCGGCGGGCACGCGCACGTCGTCGAAGTGCAGCACGAACTGCTTCTCCGGCAGCAGGATGTCGGTGGGCAGCGGCGTGGCGACGAGGCCCGGCGCGTCGGTGGGCACCACGAACAGCGAGAGCTGCGGCGCTCCCTCCGCCGTCCGGCCGCTGCGGGCCACCACCATGAGGGCCGCCGCCTCGTCGACCCCGGAGATGTAGTGCTTGGTGCCGCGCAGGACCCATTCGTCGCCCGCGCGGGTGGCGGTGGTGGCCAACCGGTGGGTGTTGGAGCCCGCGTCCGGCTCGGTGATGGCGAAGACGACCTTGGTGCGCCCGCTCGCGAGGCCCGGCAGCCACTCCTTCCGCAGCTCCGCGGAGCCGAACTCGCCGATCACCTCGGCCGAGATGGCCGCGGACACCAGCAGGAGCAGCAACGGGGTGCCCTGGTTGGCGAGCTCCTCGCACACCGTGGCCAGCTCGACGAGCCCACCGCCGCCCCCGCCGTACTCCTCCGCGACGTTCACGCCGATGAAGCCGCCGTCGCCCAGCGCCTTCCACAGCTCGTCGCAGGGCGTGCGGGTCCGCGCGTGCTCCGTGTAGTACGCGCCGCCGAAGGAGGCGGCTATCGCCCTGACGGCGGCACGGAGATCGCGATGCTCGTCGCTCTCCAGGAGGTCCACGGCGACTCCAGTGATTTCCGGTTCACTTGTGGCGACGGTACCGCCGCGCTGCCATCATGACCAGATGGTCGCGCCCGAGACCCGCCGTCGCCGCGATCCCGCGCGGCGTGAGCGGATCCTCGCCGCGGCGGCCCAGCTCGCGGCGGGCCGGGGGTTCCACACCGTCGGGCTCGCCGACATCGGGGCGCAGGCGGGCATCGTCGGCTCCGGGATCTACCGCCACTTCGCGAGCAAGGACGCGCTCCTCGTGGCCCTCCTGGACCGGGTGATGGACCGGCTGGCCGAGGGCGCCGCGACGCATCCTCGCGGCCGAGCCCGACGGCCACGCCGCATTGTCCGCGCTGGTCAGGGACCACATCACGGTCGCGATCGAGGACCGGGCCGTGCTGGCGGTCTACCACCGCGAGATCCACACCCTCCCCGAGGACGACCGGCGACGGCTGCGGAGGCGGCAGCGCCACTACATCGAAGACTGGGTGCACCTGCTCGCCCCCCTGCGCCGCGACCTCGCCGATGGGGAGCTGCGCCTCGCCGTCCAGGCTTCGCTCGGGGCCGTGCAATCCACCCTGTTCTACCGCAGCGGGCTCGCCCCCGAGCGGCAGGCCGCCCTCCTCGACGAGATGGCCCACGCCTGCCTCGGGATCCGCCCCGCCGCCTGAACCGTTAGTGAATCTCGGCTGACATCGGCCGGGTCGCCGCCCACCAGCTGCCCGCCAGCAGCGCCGCGCCCGGGGCGATCCCGCCCGAGAGGGCGATCACCGCATCCGGCCCGCAGGCGAAGCCGACGATGCCGCGGACCGCGACGACGGCCCCCACCCAGGCAGGCGAGGCCTGCCGCCACACCCGCCCGAGGGCCTGTGCCACCACCGCGCCAGGTAGGGGCGGCGGGTTGCCCGCACCAGCGCGCCGATGAGTCGGGCGGCGTGTCGCGGTCTGCCCCCCATGGCAACCATCGCGCAGATCACCACATCCCTCGACGGCTACGTCACCGGACCCGGCGACGGGCCGGGCTGCGGCCTCGGCGTCGGGGGTGAGCAGCTGCACTACTGGGTGTTCGGCGGCCCGTGGACCTACGACGCGGAGCCGACCGGCGGGGTGACCGGCGTCGACAAGGACTACCTCGACGCGTCGCTGGCCAGGCTCGGCGCCGTCATCGGCGGACGGGGGACCTTCGAGGCCGCCGACCGGTGGGGCGGGAGCAACCCCTGGGACGTGCCGTTCTTCGTCCTCACCCACCGCAGCGACGACGCCCCGCCCGGCTTCACGTTCGTCGACGGCCTCGCCACCGCGTTGCTCCGCGCGCGGGAGGCCGCGGGCGAGAAGGACGTCGTCGTCATGGGCGGGGCCGACGTGATCCGCCAGGCGCTCGCGGCCCGGGAGGTCGACGAGCTCGACATCTCCGTGGCGCCGGTGATCCTCGGCGGCGGCAAGCGGCTGTTCGACGGGTTCGGCCAGATCGTCCAGCTGGAGCAGACCGACGCCCTGCGCTCGCCGTGGGCGACCCACCTCCGCTACCGCGTGGTCGGGCGGTGATGGGTGCATCGTCGCGTTGGGGACATAGACGCCATATATGGCCCGCATGTCCCGAACTCGGCGTCATGGCCGCTCGCGGCCAACGCACAGCGGATGTTTCGCGAGCGCCGGTTCGACCTGTCCGTCGACTTCGCCGCGCAGGAGGACCTGGTCGTCGCCCGCTGCGGCAGCCATGACGGCCAAAACATCGGGCTACGTCGCGTTGCCCGCGAACTGGGCGTTGTACAGGCGCCAGTACGCGCCGTGCGCGGCGAGCAGCTCCTCGTGGGTGCCCTGCTCGACGATCGACCCCGCCTCCATGACGAGGATCAGGTCGGCGTCGCGGATCGTGGAGAGCCGGTGCGCGATCACGAAGCTGGTGCGGTCGCTGCGCAGCGCGGCCATCGCCCGCTGCACCAGCACCTCGGTGCGGGTGTCGACCGAGCTCGTCGCCTCGTCGAGGATCAGCAGTGACGGATCCGCGAGGAACGCCCGCGCGATCGTGATCAGCTGCTTCTCCCCCGCCGAGACGTTCGACCCCTCTTCGTCGATCTTCGTGTCGTAGCCCTCGGGGAGGCTGCGGACGAACCGGTCGACGTAGGTGGCCTCGGCGGCGGCCAGGATCTGCTCCGGTGTGGCCGACGGGTTGCCGTAGGCGATGTTGTCGCGGATCGTGCCGCCGAACAGCCAGGTGTCCTGCAGGACCATCCCGACACCGGAGCGCAGCTCGGCCCGGGTCATCGTGGCCGTGTCGACGCCGTCGAGGGTGATCCGGCCGCCGTCCAGCTCGTAGAACCGCATGATCAGGTTGACCAGGGTGGTCTTGCCCGCTCCGGTCGGTCCGACGATCGCGACGGTCTGGCCCGGCTCCGCGACCAGCGAGAGGTCCTCGATCAGCGGCTGGTCGGGCCGGTAGGCGAACTTCACGTGCTCGAAGGCGACGCGGCCGCGCTTCTGCTCGCGCACCGCGGGAACGGCCGGGTCCGGCGACTGCTCCGGCGCGTCCAGCAGCTCGAACACCCGCTCGGCCGACGCCACGCCGGACTGCAGCAGGTTGGCCATCGACGCCGCCTGCGTGAGGGGCTGGGTGAACTGGCGCGAGTACTGGATGAACGCCTGCACGTCACCGAGGCTCATCGCGCCCGACGCCACCCGCAGGCCGCCGACGACCGCCACGGCGACGTAGTTGAGGTTCCCGATGAACATCATCGACGGCATGATGATCCCGGAGACGAACTGGGCACCGAAGCTCGCGCCGAACAGCTCCTCGTTCTTCGCCCGGAACGTCTCCTCGATCTCCTTGCGCCGCCCGAACACCCGCACCAGCTCGTGCCCGGTGAACGCCTCCTCGATCTGCCCGTTGAGCGCGCCGGTGTGCCGCCACTGCGCCACGAAGTGCTTCTGGCTGCGCTTGCCGACGGCCCGGGTGAGCCACAGCGTCAGCGGGATCGTGACCAGCGCGATCAGCGACGAGCAGCGGCGACACCACGACCATCATGAGCAGCACGCCGATCACCGTCAGGATCGACGTGATGAGCTGGCTCATCGTCTGCTGCAGGCTGGTGGAGACGTTGTCGATGTCGTTGGTGACGCGCGAGAGCACCTCGCCGCGCTGCCGCCCGTCGAAGTAGGACAGCGGGAGCCGGTTGAGCTTGTCCTCCACCTCGCTGCGCAGGTTGTAGACCGTGCGCTGGACGATGCCGTTGAGCAGGTAGCCCTGCAGGTAGCCGAAGACGGCCGCGCCCACGTAGATCCCGACGACCGCCATCAGCACCATGGCGAGCGCGCCGAAGTCGACGCCGACGCCCGGCACCACGTGCTGGCTCTCGATCACGCCCGCGACCGTCGCGTTGCCCGCGGCCCGCGCCGCGGCGGCGGCCTGCTCGGCGGTGATGCCCGCCGGGAGCTGCTTGCCGATGATGCCCGCGAAGATCACGTCGGTGGCCGTGCCGAGGATCTTGGGCCCGACCACGTTGAGCGCCACCGAGATGACGCCGAGCGCGAGCACGGCGAGCACGCCCCAGCGGTCGGGCCGCAGCAGGCCGACCAGCCGCCGGGCCGACGGGCCGAAGTTCGACGCCTTCTCCACGGGCTGGCCCGCGCCCGCCCACGGCGGTCCACCGCCGCGGCGCTGCGCGGCCATCCCGCGCGCGGCCGAGACGGTGTCCGCGTCCTGCCGCGGGCTCTGCGGCCCCTTCCCTTGCGTCCGGGCGGGAGCACTCATGCCACGACCTCTTCCGCTGCGTGCTGCGACTCGACGATCTCGACGTAGGTCGGGCAGGACGCCAGGAGCTCCTCGTGGCGTCCGATGCCGACGACCAGGCCGTCGTCGAGCACGACGATCTGGTCGGCGTCGGCGATCGTGGAGACGCGCTGGGCGACGATGACCACCGTCGCCGCGGCGGTGATCGGCCGCAGGGCCGCCCGCAGCCGCGCGTCGGTGGTGAGGTCGAGCGCGGAGAACGAGTCGTCGAAGAGGTAGATCTCGGGCCGCCGCACCAGGGCGCGGGCGATCGCGAGCCGCTGGCGCTGGCCCCCGGAGACGTTGGTGCCGCCCTGGGTGATCGGCGCGGCCAGGCCGTCGGGCATCTCCCGCACGAAGTCGGCCCCCTGCGCCACCTCCAGCGCGGCCCACAGCTCGTCGTCGGAGGCGTCGGGATTGCCGTAGCGCAGGTTGCTGGCGACGGTCCCGGAGAAGAGGTAGGGCCGCTGCGGCACGAGCCCGATCCGCCGCCACAGGTCGTCCGGCTCGATCTCGCGCACGTCCACGCCGTCGACGAGCACGGCGCCGGAAGTGGCGTCGAAGAGCCGCGGCACCATCGACACCAGCGTCGTCTTGCCGGCGCCGGTGCTGCCGATGATCGCCGTCGTCTGCCCGGGCAGCGCGGTGAACGACACGTCGCGCAGCACCGGCGCGGCCGCGCCCGGGTAGCAGAACGTCAGGTCGTCGAAGATCAGCTGGCCGTCGGAGCGCAGCGGCGTGACCGGGGCGAGCGGCGGCTCGACCGTGCCGCGCGTCTGCAGCACCTCCATGATCCGGTCGGCGCACACCGACGCCCGCGGGATCATGATCGCCATGAACGTCGCCATCATGACGGCCATGAGGATCTGCAGCAGGTAGGCGAGGAACGCGGTGAGCGCGCCGATCTGCATCTGGCCCGCGTCGATGCGCGCGGCGCCGAACCACAGCACCGCGACGCTCGAGACGTTCAACACGAGCATCACGATCGGGAAGATGAGCGCCTGCAGCCGCCCGGCGGCGATCGCGACCGCGGTGACGTCGGTGTTGGCCCGGTCGAACCGCGCGGTCTCCACCGGCTCGCGGACGAACGCCCTGACCACCCGGATCCCGGTGATCTGCTCGCGCAGCACGCGGTTGATGCCGTCGATGCGCTCCTGCATGAGGCGGAACTTCGGCACCATGCGGACGATGACCATGCCGATCGCGACGATCAGGACGGGCACGCTCACGGCCATCAGCCAGGACAGCCCGGCGTCCTCCTGCAGGGCCATGATCACCCCGCCGACGCACATGATCGGGGCGGCGACCAGCATCGTGCAGGACATCAGCACCAGCATCTGCACCTGCTGGACGTCGTTCGTGTTGCGGGTGATCAGCGACGGGGCGCCGAAGCGGTTGAGCTCGTGCGCGGAGAACTCGCCGACGCGGTGGAAGATCGTGGACCGGACGTCCCGGCCGAAGCCCATCGCCGTGCGCGCGCCGAAGTAGACGGCGGCGATCGAGCAGACGATCTGCAGCAGCGTGACGGCCAGCATCCAGCCGCCGGTGCTCATGATGTAGCCGGTGTCGCCGCGGGCGATGCCGGTGTCGATGATGTCGGCGTTGAGGCTGGGCAGGTAGAGCGACGCCATCGTGCCGACGAGCTGCAGCCCGAGCACGGCGAGCAACGCATTGCGGTATGGCCGCAAGTGGTTGCTCAAGAGGCGGATGAGCACGTTCGGTTCCCCCCGGTCGTGTCCCGAGCAGCAAGGCCGTCGAGCAGGATGCCGACGATCTGTTCGGGCGTCAGCTGGTTTCCGTCGCCCAAGAACGGGTGCGTCGCCGAGAACACGAGCATCCGCAGCGTCGTGGCCACCTCGACCGGCGGCACCCGGAGCTGGGCCCGGTCGTCGCCGATGAGCTCGACGATCGCCTCCCGGAACTCGTCGTTCATGATCCGCGGCGCCCGGTGCTCCTTCGGCGGGCGCTGCATACCGAGCGCGTGGATGAGCGCGAACACGGTACCGAGGCGGCCCTGCAGGATCGCGACCACCTCGACCAGCCGGGCCCGCAACGGCAGGGCGGCATCGATCGCCGCGATCTCGGCCAGCGCAGGCGCGGGGTCGAAGGCCCGCTCGGTGACCGCCCGGATGAGCGCTTCCTTGCCGTCGAAGACCCGGAAGATCGTGCCCTCGGCGACGTCGGCGGCCTCCGCGATCTGCCGCGTGGTGACGCCGGGGCCGTGCCAGAGCACGAGCGGCAGCGTCGCGTTGATCAACGCTTCACGGCGCTCGGCGGGCGGCATGCGGCGGGCGCGCTCGGGGCGGACGGCCATGCTCCACAGTTTAGATGAGCGCGTACTCACTACGTAATCCGGGTTACCCGTCGGTAGCGCGGCCCGATCACGTACCGATCACGGGTCGACACTGACTAGGGTGAAACAGCCGCTTGATCGCCAGTCCGACGGGGGAACACGCGTGAAACCGTTCGTCATCAACAAGCACGGCAGGCTGGTTTTCCCGGCAACGGTCCTCGGCGAGCTGGATTTCTCGGTCCTGCACACCCTCGACCAGTTCACCGCCGTGATCGGCCGCGACTTCGAGTCCAAGGCACCCACGGGCACCGACATCCGCAAACGGGTCGAGACCGGCGCCTACACCGACCGCTTCGGTCTGTTGCGCGACCTGGGGCAGAACCTCTTCTGGGTGAACCGCTACTCGATGACGATGTTCGACAAGCGGCCCACCCGGTGGCGGGATCTCCCCCGCCGCCGCGACGACGTCTTCCTCCCGGTGCTCACCCCGTGGGAGGACGGCGAGGCGAAGGTCGCGGCCGTCGAGCAGGCGTGGAACGCGCTGCCCTCGACCTGGGACACCGCAGCCGAGCAGCACATCTTCGACCTGCTCTTCGACCTCTACCGGCACAAGCGCCACCACGCGACGGAACTGCCCGCCGTCAAGCCGACGGTCGCCGAGTTCTTGGCCCGCCCGGGCGCGCTCACCTGGGTCGTCCCCGAGCACGACGCGGACTACCCGGTGTTCGGGCTCAACGACATCCTCGACGCCGAGGGGCCCGTGCCCGAGCTGGAGGCGCTGCAGCGCTGGGCCATGGTGCTGCACAACCAGTACCCCTGGGACCGCTCCCGCACCGAGCTGCGCCCGGTGTCGGAGATCGGCGACGACGACTGGGTGATCGCCTTCCACCCGCACAACCGCGACGTCATCGCGTTCCTCGACCGGGTGCGAACCGGCGCGGATCCGGTGCGCGCCCCGGCCCAGCCGAAGATCACCGCGGTCGCTCCGATACGGCCCTACCCGGCGGTCCACGTGCGGGAGGCCTTCCGCGTACAGCCCCGCATCGAGTCGCTGGCGGTGGCCCGCGGCGAGATCATCTGCGACAACGCCGACGTCGTGCGCAACGCCAGCTTCTCGTGGTCCCCGATGAGCGCGGACGAAATCCGCACCAAGACCGGGATCGCCCAACGGCGCTACACCGCCTACGACATCGGCCACCTCGCGCTGGGGGCGGCCAAGGGCGCGCTCGCGCACGCCGGGCGCACGGCCGACGAGATCGGAGCCGTGCTGGTGGCCACCTGCACGAGCGACCGACTCATCCCCTCTCTGTCCACCTGGCTCTCGGGCGAGCTCGGCATCATGCAGACCCACTGCTCCGCCGACATCGTCGCGGCGTGCGCGGGCCTGCCGTACGGCCTCTCGGAGGCCGTGCGCCAGCTGCAGGAGGTCGACCGGCCGGTCCTGCTGGTCTGCGTCGAGAAGTTCTCCGACAAGATCGGCGCCGTCCGAACGTCCAGGATGATCTTCGGAGACGGCGCGGCCGCGCTCGTCATCGGGCCGGCGCCAGAAGGTGAACCAGGCAACGTCCACGTGCTGAACACCTACGCCAGCGGCCCGTGGACGCAGGTGAACTCGATCATCTGGCCGAACCCGGAGTTCGACAACGACATCACCGTCTACGGGCCCGAGGTGAAGGCGCTCGCGGGCCGCTACCTCATCCAGATGATCGAGGAGCTAGGCAGGGAGCCCGGCTTGAACGGCGGCACGCTGCTGGACGACGTCGAGCTGATCGTGCCCCACCAGGCCAACAAGACGATGATCCTGCAGCTCGCCGCGAAGGCAGGCGTCAGTGCTGACCAGCTCTACTTCAACATCGAGACGATGGGCAACGTCTCGTCGGCGTCCATTCCCATCGCCATCGCCGACGCGGTGCGCGACAAAGTGATCACCAAACCCACTTGCGTGTTCGGCCCCGGCTTCGGCGCGGGCGCGGTCGGGGGCTACGCGGTGATGACGGTCGACCCGTCGATCGTCGCACCCGAAGTGACGTTGACGGGCCCCGAACCGGAAACCGCGACGACGGCCCCGACGACGAGCGAGGACATCGCCACGGCATTCGGCGACTAGCGCAACCCCCGTCCCACCAACGCGAGGAGCCAACCCATGACCGCATCGACCGACAACCGTCCCGAGCAGCGCGTCGCGATCGTCACCGGCGGAGCCCGCGGCATCGGTGCCGCGATCACCACCACGCTCGCGCGGCAGGGAATCCACGTGGCCGCGGGCTACAGCTCCAACAGCAGCGCCGCCGACGAGCTGGCGGGCAAGCTCGGCGCCGAGGGCGCGTCCGTCTCGGTCCACCAGGGCAACGTCGGCGCCCCGGCCGACTGCGAGCGCGTGATCAACGAGGTGCTCGAGCAGAGGGGCCGCATCGACTACCTGATCAACAACGCGGGCATCACGGTGGACAAGACGGTCCGGAGGATGACGGTGGACGACTGGCACGCCGTGCTGCGGATCAACCTGTCCGGCGCGTTCTACATGACCAAGGCCGTCCTCGACCACATGCTCGGCAACGGCTTCGGCCGCATCGTCAACATCTCCTCGGTGATCGGGCAGACCGGCGCCATCGGGCAGGCCAACTACTCGGCGTCCAAGGCGGGGCTGATCGGGTTCAGCCGCAGCCTCGCGCAGGAGGTCGCCCGCAAGGGCATCACGGTCAACTGCGTGGCGCCGGGCTACATCGAAACCGAGATGGTCGCCGCGATCCCGGAGGACGTGCTCAAGAAGCTGCTCACGGGTGTGCCGGTCGGGCGCCTCGGCCAGGCCAGCGAGATCGCCCGGACCGTGCAGTTCCTCGTCGACGACGACGCGGGCTACATCACGGGATCGGTGATCTCGGTCAACGGCGGGCTGGACATGTAGCTGGACCGATCTCGGGATCGGTTCCGCCATTCGGCCCAGGAAACGCGGATGTCGAGCCGGATTCCGGATGACTTCGCGCTCAGCGGCATGGTGCGGGGGGTGGGCGCGGGTGTCACATGGTCCGTGTGCCTGAGACCGTGAGCATCGGACCTGCCCCCCTTTCCCCCGCCGAGATCCTCGCCGTCGCCCGGGGTGACGCCCCGGTCACGCTGTCCGCCGAGGCCGAGCACGAGCTGGAGGTCGGCCGCAAGGTGGTCGACGCCCTCGCGCACGACACCGTCGCGCATTACGGGGTCTCGACCGGTTTCGGCGCTCTCGCGACCCGGCACATCCCGCCAGCCAAACGCGCCCAGCTGCAGCGCTCCCTCGTGCGCTCGCACGCGGCGGGCAACGGGCCCGAGGTCGAGCGCGAGGTCGTGCGGGCGCTCCTGCTCCTGCGCCTGTCGACGCTGGCCACCGGCCGCACGGGCGTGCGCTCCGAGACGGCCCGCGCGTACGCCAGGCTGCTCTCCGCGGGAATCACGCCGGTCGTACCGGAGTACGGCTCGCTCGGTTGCTCCGGCGACCTCGCCCCGCTGGCCGCGTGCGCGCTCGCCGTGATGGGCGAGGGCATGGTCCACGACGCCACGGGGGCACTCCTCCCGGCCGCCGACGCGCTCGCCGCCGCCGGGATTTCGCCGGTCGCGCTGGCCGAGAAGGAGGGCCTCGCGCTGATCAACGGCACCGACGGCATGCTCGGCATGCTGGTGCTCGCCGCGCACGACCTGCGGCTGCTGCTGCGCACCGCCGACATCACGGCCGCGATGAGCGTGGAGGCCCTGATGGGCACCGACGCGGTGTTCGCCGCCGACCTGCAGGCCCTGCGCCCCCACCCCGGTCAGGCGGCCAGCGCCGCCAACCTGCGCGGCCTCCTGCGCGACTCGGCGATCATGGAGAGCCACCGCAACCCGGACTGCACGCGGGTGCAGGACGCGTACTCGCTGCGATGCTCGCCGCAGGTGCACGGGGCCGTGCGCGACACGCTGGAGCACGCCGAGACCGTCGCCGCCCGCGAGCTGGCGTCGGCCATCGACAACCCGGTCGTGCTGCCCGACGGGCGCGTCGAGAGCAACGGCAACTTCCACGGCGCCCCGCTGGCCTACGTGCTCGACTTCCTCGCGATCGCCGTCGCCGACCTGGCGTCGATCTCCGAGCGGCGCACCGACCGGTTCCTCGACGTGGCCCGCTCCAGCGGCCTGCCGCCGTTCCTCGCCGACGACCCCGGCGTCGACTCCGGCCACATGATCGCCCAGTACACCCAGGCCGGGATCGTGTCGGAGCTCAAGCGGCTGGCCGCGCCCGCCTCCGTCGACTCGATCCCGTCCTCCGCCATGCAGGAGGACCACGTCTCGATGGGCTGGTCGGCCGCCCGCAAGCTGCGCCGCGCCATCGACGGGCTGGGCCGGGTCCTCGCGATCGAGCTGCTCACCGCGGCCCGCGGACTGGACCTGCGGGCGCCCGTCACCCCGGCCCCCGCCACGGCCGCCGTCGTCGCGGGGCTGCGCACGCGGGTCGCGGGCCCGGGTCCGGACCGCCATCTGGGCCCCGAGATCGACGCGGCCCATGATTACGTCATGACCGGCGCAGCCCTGGCCGCCGCCGAGACCGTCACCGGACCCTTGAGTTAGGAGACTCGGACATGGAGGGCGCACGACCCGTCCGCGCGCCGCGCGGCACCACCCTGACCGCCCGGTCGTGGCAGACCGAGGCACCGCTGCGGATGTTGCAGAACAACCTCGACCCGGAGGTGGCCGAGCGGCCGGACGACCTCGTCGTCTACGGCGGCACCGGCCGCGCCGCGCGCGACTGGCGCAGCTTCGACGCCATGGTGCGCACGCTGACCACCCTGGCCGACGACGAGACGATGCTCGTCCAGTCGGGCAGGCCGGTCGGCGTGCTGCAGACCCACGAGTGGGCGCCGCGCGTGCTGATCGCCAACTCCAACCTGGTCGGCGACTGGGCGACCTGGCCGGAGTTCCGCCGCCTCGAGCAGCTCGGCCTCACCATGTACGGCCAGATGACCGCGGGCTCGTGGATCTACATCGGGACGCAGGGCATCCTGCAGGGCACGTACGAGACGTTCGCCGCGGTGGCCGTCAAGCGCTTCGGCGGGACGCTCGCGGGCACGCTGACCGTCACCGGCGGCTGCGGCGGCATGGGTGGCGCGCAGCCCCTCGCGGTCACCCTGAACGGGGGCGTCTGCCTGGTCGTCGACGTCGACGGGGCACGGCTGAAGCGCCGTGTGGAGCACCGCTACCTCGACGAGCTGGCCGCCGACCTCGACGACGCCATCGCCCGCTGCGAAGCCGCGGTGCGCGAGCGGCGGGCCTGGTCGATCGGGGTGGTCGGCAACTGCGCCGACGTGCTGCCGGAGCTGCTGCGTCGAGGGGTGCCGATCGACATCGTCACCGACCAGACCTCGGCCCACGACCCGCTGTCCTACCTGCCCAGCGGCGTGTCCGTCGAGGACTGGCCGGACTACTCCGCGGCCAAGCCCGAGGAGTTCACCGACCGGGCGCGGGAGTCGATGGCCCGCCACGTCGAGGCCATGGTCGGGTTCCTCGACGCGGGCTCGGAGGTGTTCGACTACGGCAACTCGATCCGTGACGAGGCCCGCCAAGGCGGCTTCGACCGCGCGTTCGCGTTCCCGGGGTTCGTGCCCGCCTACATCCGGCCGCTGTTCTGCGAGGGCAAGGGTCCGTTCCGGTGGGCCGCGCTCTCCGGTGACCCGGCCGACATCGCCGCCACCGACGAGGCCGTGCTCGAGCTCTTCCCCGACGACGACCACCTGCACCGCTGGATCCGCGCCGCCCAGGAGCGCGTCGCGTTCCAGGGCCTGCCTGCGCGCATCTGCTGGCTGGGGCAGGGCGAGCGGGACAAGGCGGGCTTGGCATTCAACGAGATGGTGGCCGACGGGCGCGTGTCGGCGCCGATCGTCATCGGGCGCGACCACCTCGACACCGGCTCCGTCGCCTCCCCCTACCGGGAGACCGAGGCCATGGCCGACGGCTCCGACGCCATCGCCGACTGGCCGCTGCTCAACGCGCTGACCGCGGCGTCGTCCGGCGCGACCTGGGTGTCGATCCACCACGGCGGCGGGGTCGGGATCGGCCGGTCGCAGCACGCCGGGCAGGTGAGCGTGGCCGACGGCACGCCGCTGGCCGCCGCCAAGCTGGCCCGGGTGCTCACGAACGACCCGGCGATGGGCGTGCTGCGCCACGTCGACGCCGGCTACGAGGAGGCCCGCGCCACCGCCGCCGCCCAGAACGTGCGCATCCCGATGGCGGAGGGGTGAGCGCAGCCGCCCTCGACGACCTCACCGCCCTCGGGCGCGACGCCAACAGCGGGGGGTACCGGCGGTTCGCCTGGACCGCCGAGGACGCCACGCTGCGGGAGTGGTTCGTGGGCGAGGCCGCGGACCGCGGCCTGGACGTCGCCGCCGACCGGGCGGGCAACCTCACCGCCTGGTGGGGCCGCCCGGACGCGCAGGGGCCCGGTGTGGTCACGGGGTCGCACCTGGACTCCGTCCCCGACGGCGGCGCCTTCGACGGCCCGCTCGGCGTGGTCTCCGCGTTCGCCGCGGTCGATGCGCTCCGCGCGGAGGGCCACACCCCCGCGCGGCCGCTCGGTGTCGCGCTCTTCGGCGACGAGGAAGGTGCGCGGTTCGGCGTCGCCTGCGCCGGGTCGCGCATCCTCACCGGCGCACTGAGTGCCGAGCGGGCGGCCGGGCTCACCGACGCCGAGGGCACGACGATGGCCGAGGCCGTGGCCCGGTCGGGCCACCCGGCGCTCGGCCCCGATCCGGAGGCACTGCGGCGGATCGGGACGTTCGTCGAGCTGCACGTCGAGCAGGGCCGGGCGCTGGTCGACCTCGGCCGGGCGGTCGCGGTCGGCACGGCCATCAACCCGCACGGCCGCTGGCGCATCGACCTGGCCGGGCGGGCCGACCACGCGGGCACGACCCGGCTCGCGGACCGCGACGACCCGATGCTCGCCTTCGCCCACGTCGTCCTGGCGGCCCGTGCCGCGGCCGAGCGCCACGACGCCGTCGCGACCTGCGGCAAGGTCCGGGTGGCCCCCAACGGGGTCAACGCCATCCCGTCGCACGTCACGGCCTGGCTCGACGCCCGCGGCGAGGACGCCGGGCGGGTGCGGGCCGTCGTGGCCGACGTCGCCGCCGCGGGCGGGACGCTCACCGAGGAGTCGTGGACCGACCGCACCGCGTTCGACCCCGCCCTCGCCGCACGGCTGGCCACACTGCTCGACGACGCGCCCCTGCTGCCGACGGGCGCCGGCCACGACGCGGGCATCCTCGCCGCCGCCGGGATCCCGACGGCCATGCTCTACGTCCGCAACCCGACCGGCGTCTCGCACAGCCCCGAGGAGCACGCGGAGGAGGCCGACTGCGCGGCGGGCGTCGCGGCCCTCACCGCGGTCCTCCGCACGCTCACGAGCCCCGGAGCGGGCCGGTGACGGCCCGGCGCCTCCCCGCCCCCGGGCCCCTCCGCGGAGCACCGGCACCGACCGCCGCCCGGCGCCGGCCCGGCCCCGTGCCCCGCCAGGACACCCCCGCGCACCTCCGCGGGGCACCGGCACCGACCGCCGACTGCGCGTGCTCGGCGGCACCGTGACCCGCTACTGGGCCGCGGCGGCCCACCTGCCCGACGGCGTCGCGGCCGACGTCGCGTTCGAAATCGAGGACGGCCGGTTTACCGCGGTGCGCCCCGGCACCGCCCAGGGCGACGGCGCGTCTGCTGCCCGGCGTGGTGTTGCCGGGGTTCGTCAACGCGCACAGCCACGCCTTCCACCGGGCGCTGCGGGGCCGCACCCACGCCGACGGCGGCACGTTCTGGACCTGGCGGGAGGCGATGTACGCCGTCGCCGCCCGCCTCGACCCCGACTCGTACCGGGCGCTCGCCACGGCCGCCTACGCCGAGATGGCGCTGGCCGGGGTGACGGCGGTCGCCGAGTTCCACTACCTGCACCACGGGCCCGGCGGGGCGCCCTACGCCTCCCCGAACGCGATGCGGGAGGCGCTGCGGGCCGCGGCGGCCGACGCGGGCCTCCGCCTGACCCTGCTGGACACCTGCTACCTCGCGGGCGGCTTCGACACGCCGCTGTCCGGTCCGCAGCTGCGCTTCGGCGACCGGGACGTCGACGCGTGGGCCGAGCGCGCGGCGGGTGCGGACGGCGTCGCGGTGCACTCGGTGCGCGCGGTGCCACGCGAGGCGTTGGCCGTGGTGGCCAAGGCCGCCGGGAGCCGCCCGGTGCACGTCCACCTCTCCGAGCAGCCCGCCGAGAACGCCGCCTGCCTCGAGCGCCACGGGCTGACCCCCACCGGGCTGCTCGCCGCCGAGGGCGTCTTGTCGCCGGACCTCACCGCCGTGCACGCCACCCATCTGACCGGCGACGACATCGCGCTGCTCGGCGCGTCGGGCACCGGGGCCTGCTTCTGCCCGACCACCGAACGCGACCTCGCCGACGGCATCGGCCCGGCGCGCGCGTTGGCCGACGCGGGCGTCGCGCTGTCGCTGGGCAGCGACCAGCACGCCGTGGTCGACCTGGTGGAAGAAGCCCGGGCGCTGGAGATGCACGAGCGCCTGGCGACCGGCGAACGCGGCCGGTTCACCCCGAGGCAGCTGCTCGACGCCCTGACCAACCACACCCCGCTGGGCACCCCCGGCCCGGGACGCCTGGCCGTCGGGGCGCCCGCCGACCTCGTCGCGGTCCGGCTCGACAGCGTCCGCACGGCAGGCACCGATCCCGCGCAGATCCTGTTCGCCGCGACGGCCGCCGACGTGGACACGGTGATGATCGGCGGCGAGACCGTGGTCCAAGGCGGCGTGCACCGCCTCGGCGACATCGGCGCGCTGCTGACCTCGGCGATCGAAGCTCTGCGGTGACAGTCCCCGCGCCGACGCTCCCCGCGGCGACACTCCCCGCGGCGACCCCCACCGTCGGGAGCCCGCATCCGTGTGCGACCTTCCGGAGGTGCCTGTGAGCGCCACGATCGTCACCGGGATCGGCGAGCTGACCACCCAGGACCCGGAGCTCGGGACGCTCACGGACGCGGCCCTCGTCGTGGCCGATGGGCGGGTGGTGTGGGTCGGTCGGCGAGCGGGTCGCGCCGTCGGTCGACCGCCGCGTCGACGTCGGCGGCCGCGCGGTCGTCCCCGGGTTCGTCGACTCCCACGCCCACCTGGTGTTCGCGGGCGACCGCTCGGCCGAGTTCGCCGCGCGCATGGCGGGCGAGCGCTACGACGGCGGCGGGATCGCCTCCACCGTCGCCGCGACCCGCGCCGCGTCCGACGACGACCTGCGCGCCCTGCTGGCGGCCCGGGTGGCCGAGATGCGCGCGCAGGGCACCACGACCGTCGAGATCAAGAGTGGCTACGGGCTCACCGTGGCCGACGAGGAGCGCGCGCTGCGGCTCGCCCGCGAGGTGACGCCGGAGACGACATTCCTCGGCGCCCACGTCGTCCCCTCAGGCGCCGACCGGCGCGACTACGTGGACCTCGTCGTGGGCCCGATGCTCGCGGCCTGCGCCCCGCACGCCCGCTGGGTCGACGTGTTCTGCGAGCCGGGCAGCCCCCACGCCTTCGACGGCGACGAGGCCCGCACCGTTCTCACCGCCGGACGGGCCGCGGGCCTTGCGCTACGGGTGCACGGCAACCAGCTCGGGCCGGGGCCGGGGGTGGCGCTGGCCGTGGAGCTCGGGGCGGCCTCCGTCGACCACTGCACCTACCTCACCGACGCGGACGTGGCCGCGCTGGCGGACGGCGACACCGTCGCCACCCTGCTGCCCGGCGTCGAGTTCTCCACCCGCTCCCCCTACCCCGACGCCAGGCGGCTGCTCGACGCGGGCGTCACCGTCGCGCTCGCCACCGACTGCAACCCCGGCACCTGCTACTCGTCCTCGATGCCACTGATGGTCGCGCTCGCGGTGCGCGAGATGGGTATGA
Source organism: uncultured Actinomycetota bacterium (assembly GCA_963799945.1). GTDB lineage: Bacteria > Actinomycetota > Actinomycetes > Mycobacteriales > Pseudonocardiaceae > Pseudonocardia. The sequence goes on along the minus strand of CAWCZG010000008.1, from coordinate 93,734 downwards.
CGCCCGACGAGGCGCTCTGGGCGGCCACCGCGGGTGCGGCGCAGGCGTTGCGCCGCACCGACATCGGGGTGATCACCGCAGGCGCCCGCGCCGACCTCACGGTGCTGGACGCCCCGAGTCACCGGCACCTGGCCTACCGGCCGGGAGTTCCGATCGCCCGTGCAGTGGAGCTCTCCCACGCACCGTGATCAGGAATCTCCCGCCGGACGGCCAGGCGCGGGATCAGCCCTGGCCGCCCGCGGCGATGGACACCGGCTCCCACTTGCGCCAGGTGGCCAGGCGGGACTCGTAGTCCTTGGTCGCGATGGCCAGCGGGCCGTCGCCGAAGAAGATCCGCAGCGGCGGCTCCTCGGCGTCGACGACCTCGAGCACGGCCTTCGCGCTGGCCTGCGGGTCGCCCGGCGTGGGGTTGCGGCTCGCCCGCATCCGCTGCACCTCCTCGCGGTACGCGTCGTAGGCGGGCAGCGGCTCGGAGTGCTTGGCCGACGGGCCCGCCCAGTCGGTGGCGAAGCCGCCGGGCTCGATCAGCGTGACGTGGATGCCGAACTGCGCCACCTCCTGCGCCAGCGACTGGCTCAGGCCTTCGAGGGCCCACTTGGACGCGTGGTAGGCACCGACGATCGGGAACGCCGAGATACCGCCGATCGACGACACCTGCAGGATGTGCCCGGCCCCCTGCTCGCGCAGGAACGGCAGGGCCGCCTGGGTGACCCAGAGCGCGCCGAAGAGGTTGGTCTCCAGCTGGTTGCGGACGTCGGCCTCGGACAGCTCCTCGACCAAGCCGAAGTGGCCGTAGCCCGCGTTGTTGACGACGACGTCGAGCCTGCCGAACCGCTTGTGGGCCTCGGCGACGGCGGCGAACGCGGCGTCGCGGTCGGTGACGTCGAGGCGTATCGGCAGCAGCCGGTCGCCGTACTTCTCGGCGAGATCGTCGAGGGTGGCGGTGTCGCGGGCGGTGGCGGCGACGGAATCGCCCCGCTCCAGCGCTGCGATGGCCCACTCGCGGCCGAAGCCGCGCGAGGCACCGGTGATGAACCAGATCTTCGAACTCATGCCAGGTGCAGCGACGGCGGCGGGCGGCCTCACTTCCGATCGCCGCTCGGAAAGGAGGGGTCGGCGAGGGTCCCACGTCGGCCCGTCGGCGGCGTCGCGGCGGCGGCGGGCGAGGCCCGAGAGCACCTCCAGCACCACCCGGTTGGCCAGGAGGGAGGTGATCTCCGCGTGGTCGTAGGGCGGCGAGACCTCCACCACGTCCACCCCGACGACCGGCAGCTCGTAGGCGATCCGGCGCACCGCATCGAGCAGCTGGCGGGCGGAGAGGCCGCCCGGCTCCGGGGTGCCGGTGCCCGGGGCGTGGCCGGGGTCGCAGACGTCGATGTCCACCGAGAGGAACACGCCGTCGCACTCGTCGACGGAGATCGCGAACGCCTCGGTGAGGCACTCCTCGAACCCGCGCGCGACGATCTCGGTCATCTCGTAGGAGCGCATCCCCTGCTCCGCCATCCAGTCCAGCGTCTCCGGGCCCGGCCAGTAGCCGCGCAGGCCCAGCTGCAGGAACCGGTCGCCGCGGACCGCGCCGGACTCGATCAGCCGCCGCATCGGCTGCCCGTGCCCGACGAGCGAGCCGAACTCGATGTCGCCGGTGTCGGCGTGCGCGTCGAAGTGGATCATCGAGACCCGGCCCTGCCCCACGTGCTCCGCCACGCCTGCCGCGTCGGGCCAGGCGATCGTGTGGTCGCCGCCGAGCACGAGCGGGATCGCGCCGGTCGCGGCAACCGCGGCCACGGCGGTCTGCAGATCGCGCACCGAGCGCACGGCGTCGCCGGAGTACATCTCGACATCGCCCGCGTCGAGCACGCGCAGGTCGGTGCCCAGCCCGTCGACCCGCAACGCCAACGAGGGGCGCGACCCGTCGTGGGGCAGGTAGCAGGTCTGCCGGATGTACTGCGGGCCGAACCGGGTGCCCGGCCGGTGCGAGGTGCCACCGTCGAAGGGCGCGCCGAGGATGACGACATCGGCACCCGCGTAGGTGGACGGCTCCGCCCAGTCGCAGCGCCCGACCCCGAGGAACGTGATGTCCGGCCCGAACTGGGCGCCGTAGCGGCTCACGGCGCCACATCCAGCGCTGGGTTGGCGTCGAAGAACCCCGTGGGCTTGAGGTGGAACGACACGATGTCCACCGGCATCACCGGCCAGTCTTCCACCCGCGGGACGTGGTGGATGCCGAACACGTACCAGAGCACCACGTCGGCCCCCTCGATCGACCGGTTGCCCGCCGTCCAGACCGGCAGCCCGCGGTCTTCCGCGCCTTGGTTCACGAACTCGCCGCACGGCCAGCGCTCCGCGGCGTCGAACGGCGTGACCCAGAGGTTGTGGCCCAGCACCTGGGCCCGCTGGAACACCGGCGACGCGTGGTCGAGCATCGGCGGGATCGCCCCACCCGGCACCAGGGTGTAGGCCGCAGGGGCGCCGACCGCGTTGCGCCTGCCGGGGTTGGTCACCTTCCACACCCGCTGGGTGGCCCAGTTGACGTCCTGGCGCCCCTCCTGCTCGGTGCGCAACGGCGTGGTGACGGTGGTGAGCGCGAGCCCGTGCGGGTTGTCCGGCCCGATCGGCAGCTGGGCCGTCTCGGCCATGACGACGGTGTTGTCGGGCCCGTCGACCTCCATGTCCAGCCGCGCCACGATGAAATGCTGGTGGATCGGCGCGTAGGTGTTGGCGTCGACCACGGTGCCGTAGGGCGGCGGGGTGTCCACGAACGGCGTGGTGACCATCAGGCCGGTGGCCCGCACCTCGCACTCGATCCCGCCGTCTTCGAAGAACCGCCAGTAGACGAGGTACTCGTAGTTGGCCACCGTGACGTGGAACGAGACGACCAGCCGTCGCCGCCGCCGGACCTGGGCGCCGGTGTGCCCGTCGACGTGCTTCCACAGCACGCCGTCGTCTTCCTCGTGCACGCAGATCGCGTTGCGGATCAGCTGCGGCTCCCCCGCCGAGTCGTGCAGGACGGCATCGAGGTAGCGGATCTCGCCCAGGCAGTCGCAGCCCAGCTCCAACGACGTCGTCATGAAGCCGAGGCCCCACTCGCCGATGTCGTAGGCGGTGCGCCGGTAGTGGTCGGGGGTGGGGTCGCGGTAGGGCACCACCATCTCGGAGAACGACATCCGGTAGGCGATCGGCCGCCCGTCGTAGGACACGGTGTGCAGCACGAGCCCCTCTCGGTAGGTGAACCCGAGGCGCATCCGCCAGCGCTGCCAGCTCAGCTCGTGCCCGTCGAGGGTGAACGAAACGCCCTCGGGCTGGGAGACGTGCAGGGGCTTGCGGTCGCTCCGCTCGCGCAGGCCGGGGACCAGCGCGGGGTCGTACTCACCCTGCACCGGCGGCCGTCCGGGGTCGCCGCTGTCGTCGATCTCCAGGAGCGCCATCGTGTTGAGGTCGACGATCAGCTTCAGCCCGGCGACGGGGTGCGCGTACGGGTTGCCGCCGGGCGTGGCGCGCAGCCAGACGTCGCACCAGCCGATGCGCCGCCCGGCGTACTGCTCGGGGACGAGGTGCGCGCCGTAGGTCCACATGTCGATCAGCACGAGCGCGGGATCGGTGATCCCGCGCCCGGCCAGCGCGGCCAGGACCTCGGGGTGGGCACGCATCGCAGCATCGCAGTCGTGCCACTCGTCGACGGTCGCGGCGGGCTGGCGGCCCGGCTGCGGCGTCCCACGCGGTGACGGCGTCGGCGGTGAGCGAGAGCACGGCGACGAAGGCCTGCCCCTCGTCGGTGCGCCACAGCACGACCCGGGCCGACCGGGTGACCGCGTCGCCCGGACGGTGCCCGCGCACGACGTCCTTGGGCGGCTCGGCGAGCTCGATGGACGCGATGCGCCACTCCGGGCGCCGCACGTCGCGTTCGCGCGCCAGCAACGCCTGGACGTGCCGGATCTCGTCGGCGGTGAGCGGGTCCAGCGGATGCAGGTCGGTCACGGGGAGACCGTAACCGCCCACCCCGTCATTCCAGCTCGGAATCCGGGGTGTCGGCCGCGGCGGAGTCCTCCGGCTCGGTCAGGTGCACGTCCTCCGGCGCCACCAGCGCGTCCGCCGGGCTGGACAGCGACCGGATCCCGGCGTTGAGCACGGCCAGCAGCGGCACCGCGAGCAGCGCTCCCGCGATCCCCCAGACGAACAGCCCGGCGCCGATCGCGAGGACCACCGCCAGCGGGTGCAGCGCCACAGCGCGGCCGAGCAGGAGCGGCTGCAGGACGTGGCTCTCCAGCTGCATGACCCCGATGATCACCGCCAGCACGATCAACGCGGTGATCGGACCCTGCGCGACCAGCGCGACGAGGACCGACACCGCGCCCGTGGTCACCGCGCCGATGATCGGGATGAACGCGCCGAGGAAGACCAGCGTCGCCAGCGGCACCGCCAGCGGGACGTGCAGGATCCCCAGCGCGATCCCGATGACGATGGCGTCGACCGCCGCCACCACGGCCGTCGCCCGCACGTAGTGCACCAGCGCGGCGAGCCCGCGCCTGCCCGCGACGTCGACCCGCTGCCGGATCCGGTCCGGCGCGGCCTTGGTGAGGAAGCCCCAAATGCCGCCGCCGTCGTGCAGGAAGAAGATCAGCGTGAAGACGACGAGCAGGAACTCGGTGAGCAGCTCACCGATCGTCGCGGCCGTGGTCAACGTGGCCGTCGTGATGCCTGCCACGTTGGACTGCAGGAAGCTCTGCACCTGCTGCTGCACCGCCTGCAACTGCGACGCGCTGACGTGCAGCGGGCCGTTGGCCAACCAGTCGGTGAGCTCCCCGATGCTCTGGTTGAGGCTCGCGCCGAGCTGCGGCACGCCACCGATCACCGTGCGCACGACGAACGTCATCAGCACGCCCAGCGCGGCCAGCCCACCGACCAGCACCATCGCGGTGGCGAGCCCCCGCGGCACGCGCCATTCGGTGAGCTTCTTGACCGCAGGGGCGAGCAGGGCGGCGAGCAGCAGTGCGATCGCGACGGGGATGAAGATGCCGGACAGGTAGGCGATGATCTGGCCGATCACCCACAGCGCGACCGCCACCACGAGCAGCCGCCAACCGAGCGCGGCCGCCAACCGCAGCCCCCTCGGGACGGAGTCGACGACGTTCTCCGCCTCGCGCCGCTCCACAGCGGGGCTCACCCAAGGCAGCCGCGAAGTCCGATCTGTCGCCGTCATGGCAAAGGTGTACCCGTTCGTCATCGGTTCAGTCGAGGTGGGGCCGGGTCAATCGAGCAGCACAGTGCGCAGGTCGAGCCGCCGCAGCACCCGGTCGGCCGCCTCGGGGTCGACCCCGGGCTCGCGGCGTGCGGCCAGCACCTCCGCGCGGGCGGCCGCGAGCGCCTCGGCCTGGGCCACCGACGAGATCTTGCGGTACCGGCGCGCCTTCTCCATCTGCTCGCGGTCCTCGGCGGAGGCGGGCTCACCGCGCAGCAGCCCGTCGAGCCGGTCCATCCGCTGCCGCAGGTTCGCCCCGACCTCCTCGGGCAGCGCGTCCACCCGGTCGTCGGCCTTGAGGGTGGCCAGCGCGGCCGCCCGGGCCCGGGCGGCGATCGCCTGCTCGACAGCGTGCTCGGCGTCCGCATCGGCGGCCACCCCCAACATCCTGACCAGGACGGGCAGGGTGAATCCGGGGATGACGAGGGTGACCACCAGCACCGAGGTGGCGATCAGCACGAGCTCGGCGCGCGCCGGGAACTCCGCTCCGGCTTCGGTCGTCGCGGGCAGGGCGAGCGCCAACGCGAGGGTGGCCAGGCCCCGCATGCCGCACCACGCCAGCACCACGGCTTCGCGACCGGTGCGCGGCGCCCGTTCCGGGTCCGCCGAGCGCCGGACGGTCATCCACGCCACCACCATCCACACCGCGCGGACCACCACCACGACGGCGCAGATGACGGCCGCGTCCCGCAGCATCCGGGGCAGGGTGGCGCCGCCCGCTTCGAGCACCTGCCGCAGGTCCAGGCCCACCAGGCCGAACGCCACGCCCGTCACGAGCAGCTCGACGACCTCCCAGAACGAGCGCTGCACGAGCCGCTCCTCGGCCTCGTCGACCGCGCTCGCCGAACGCAGCTCCAACGCCAGCACGACGACGGCCACGACGCCCGACGCGCCGATCTCGTCGGCCGCGAGGAAGACCGCGAAGGGCAGCACGAGCGTGAGCGCGCTGCGGCCCGCGGTGTCGGTGACGCGGGCGGTGATCCACCGGGCCAGCCCGCGCGACCCCGAGACCGATCAGCACCGCGCCCGCGACGCCGAGCAGGAAGCGCAGGACGAGCGTGGGCGCGGACACCGTGCTGCCCTGCACCGTGGCCATCACGGCGGTCTGGAAGATCACCAGCGCGGTGGCGTCGTTGAACAGCCCTTCGCTCTGCAGCACCGACAGCAGCCGCCGCGGCATCCGCACCGGACCGGCCACGGCCTCCACGGCCACCGGGTCGGGGGGCGCCACCATGGCGCCGAGCGCGATCGCCGCGCTGATCCCCATGCCCGGCACGAGCAGCACGGCCGTGCCCGCCACGGCGGCGGCCGTCGTCACGACCAGCGCGACCGCGAGGAACGCGATGCTGCGCCAGCGCGCCCGGAAGAGCGCCCACGAGGTGCGCTGGGCCGTGGCGAACAGCAGCGGCGGCAGGAAGAGCGGCAGGATCAGCTCGGGCTCGAGGTCGAAGTGGTCGGGCAGGCCGGGGATGAACGCCACGACCACCCCCAGCGGGAGCATCAGCACCGGCCAGGGCAGCTTCAGCCGATCGCCGACCCCGACCAGCAGCACCGCGGCCAGCATCAGCCCGACGACGAGCACGAGGATCTCCACGCGCCCAGCGTTTCAGACGCGAGTCGGCGCTGATGATCGCCGAGCGCGCGAGATGGCGACAAGCGGGGTCAGAGCTCGCGCGAACCCCGCTCAGGGCGCGCTCGACGGACCGACTACGCCACCAGCGCGTCGGCGCCGAAGCCCGCGCCCTCCAGCCCGGTGCGCATCGTCCGCAGCGCCCGCATGCGCGTCGGGCCGAGGCTGCCGACCGGCATCCCGGTGTGCGTGGCCATCGCGGCGTAGGGCATCTCGGGGAGGTAGAAGAGCGCGAGGATCAGCCGCCGTCCCTTGCGCGGCAGGTGCTCCATCGCGTCGTCGAGCGCCCGGCCCACCTCCCCCGCGATGGCGGCGGCCTCCGGGCCCGCTCCGAGATCGACGATCGCGGCGGCCGCGTCGTCGCTGGGCTCTTCGAGCACCGTCTGCCGCAGCACCGCGAGGCACTCCCGCCGGGCGATCGTGCGCAGCCAGCCGCCGAGCCGTTCCGGGTCGCGCAGCGTCGGCAGCTTCTCCACGGCGTGCAGCCAGGTGCCTGCCTCGGCATCGGCCGCGTCGGCCTCCTGGAGCCGGTAGGAGCCGACCACGCAGGTGACGAGGCGGCCGTAGCGCCGCACGATCTCGGCCCACGCCCGCTCGTCCCCGCGGCAGGCGGCACCGACGAGTGCCGAAGGGGTCAGATCGGCAGGGCGGTGGGCCGGACAGTCGGTCGACGGGCGCATGGTGACTTCCTCGGGGCACGCGGCGATGCGATCTACTGTGGTCGGTCGGTCTTGCAGCGACCTTGCAGAGCAGACCGAACGGCTAGGTGCCGGGCGGGATCAGGGCACAGCCCTATGCCGTGGCGCGGGCCCGCCAGATTCGGGCAGCGTCCTCGTCACCCGCCGCGGCGAAGATGAACGCGACGTCGGGGGCGATCGCCGCGAGCTCGGCCACCCCGCCGCGCTCGACGAGCGTGGCCACGACTTCCTGGATCAGCGTCAGCGCCTGCGCGGGCCGCCCCGCCATCGCCATGACGACCGCGCGCCTGCGTCCCGCCATCAGCGTGCTCGCGTGCGCAGGGCCCAGCGCGGTGAGGAACAGCTGGTGGGCCCGGGTCTGGACGTCGACGGCGGTGTCGATGCGGCCCGCTTCGCGCAGGGCGAGGCCCAGGTTGGACAGCGTCATCGCCACCCGGGGGTCGTCGGTCCCCAGCACCCGCTCCAGCAGCCGGACCGCCCGATGGTGCTGCCGGATCGCCTCCTCGGGCCGGTGCTGCAGGCGCAGCGCGTAGCCGAGCTTGTCCATCGCCTGCGCGGTGTCGGGGTGGTCCGGGCCGCTGATCGCCGTGAACTCGTCGATCGCTCGGCGCTGCAGCTCGACCGCCTCGTCCACGTGCCCCCGGTCCTGCGCGACCATGCCGAGGCCCGCGGTCGCGTGGGCCCAGGTGCGGTCGCCGGGCCGGAGCAGGTCGCGGCCCGCGTGCAGGGCCTCGGCGGCCCGGTCGAGCAGGCCGTCGGCCCACAGGGTGTAGCCGAGGTCGACGAGCACGGGCGCCATGAGGTCGGTGCGGTCGGCGTCCCGCAGCGTCTTGAGCGCGCGCTCGTGGGCGGCGATCGCGCCCGTGGTCTCGTCGGCGCAGTTCAGCACGTGGCCCAGCCGGTTGTACGCGTGCGCGACGACGAGGTCGTCGGCGTCCGGTTCGGCGTCCAGCAGCGTGACGGCCCGTCGGTGCAGCCCGAGCGCGTCGCTCAGCCTGCCCGCCTGGTCGAGCACCTCGCCGAGCTGGCAGAGCAGCGCCCCGCGCTGGATCGCCGTGCCCGACACCTCGACCAGCTCCAACGCGGCGACGAGCACCTGCTCGGCGGCCGGGTACAGCGCGCGCTCGGCGAAGCGACGGGCCACCGCGGCCAGTGCGTCGACGAGCCCGGCCGGGACCCAGGCGAGCGTCGCGCTGTGCGCCGCGAGCTGCACGAGGTGGGCCGCGCCGTCGCCCTCGCCGTCCGGGACGCCCACGCACAGCGCCGCCGCGTTCTCCAGCCGCTCGCGTGCCGCGGTCTCGGAGAGGCCTGCCCGCACCACGTCCTGCACGAGCCGGTGGACGCGCAGCGTGGCGCCCTTGCGCTCGACCAGCGAGAGCCGCAGCAGCTCGCCGATAGCCTCTTGCACGTCCAGCTCGTCACCCTCGGCCAACGGCCACAGCATCTCGACGGCGATGGTGTCGGCGGCGAGGAACGACATCGTCTCCAACACACCCGCGGCGAGCGTCGAGCGGCGGCGCAGGCGGTCGAAGGCCAGCCCCCAGGTGGTCGCGACCGTGCCCGGGTCGCGCAGCAGCACGTCCTGGTGCGACCGGAACAGCCGCACGTAGTCGGGCACCGACATGCCGGTCTGCTCGACGTAGGCGCACGCCTGCTGCAGGGCGAGCGGCAGGTCGCCGAGCAGCTCGGCCAGCTCCCCGGCGGCCTCGGCGTCCGGATCGCCGCTGCGCTCCACGACGTAGGCGACCGACTCCGTGCGGTTCAGCGACGGGACGGGGATCGGCCGGGCCAGCCGCCGCCAGGCCTGGTCGCGGGAAGTGATGATCACGTCGCCGTGCACCGCGGCGGGCAGGAAGGGCTCGAGGCGGGCGGGCTCGTCGGCGTTGTCGAACACGAGCACCCAGCCCGGCGTGCGGTCCAGCTCGGCCCACAGCGCCGCGCGGGTGTCCTCCTCGCGGGTGTGCCTGCCGATGCCCAGCGCGGCGGCGAGGTCGGCCAGCGCGGCCGCGGTGCCCGCGGGGTCCTCGGCGGGCACCCACCACGCCACCCGGCCCGCCCGGCTGCGGCGGTGCGCGAGCTCGCACGCCAGCTCGGTCTTGCCCGCGCCCGGCATGCCGTAGAGGACGACGGCCGAGGGGCGGTGGCCCGCGTCGTCCAGCGCGGCGTCGACGCGGGCGGTCAGCTCGGGCCGCACGACGAACGCCCGGGTGCGCTGCGGCAGGTTCGACCGCACGACGGGGCCTGCGACGGACACCGACACCAGCGGGTCCTGGTCCAGCACCGCCTGGTGGACGCGGCGCAGCGGCGGCGCGGGATCCACCCCGAGCTGCTCGGCCAGGTGGCGCCTGCAGGTCTCGTAGGCGTCCAGGGCGTCGGCCTGCCGTCCGGCCGCGTAGAGCGCGGTCACCAGCCGCGCCGCCAGCGGTTCCCGCAGGGGGTGCCGCTGCGCCAGCCCGCCGAGCAGCTCGACGTCCTCGGCGCCGCGGCCCAGCCGCACGTGCACGTCGGCGAGCGCCTCGGCCGCGACCACCTGCAGCTCGGCCAGCCTGCCTGCCTCCGCCTCGACCGGCGCGATGTCGACGATGCCTGCGAACGCCCGCTCCCCCACCCACCGCGCCAGCGCCGACTCCAGAGCCACCGCGGCCTCCGCGTCGGCGCCCTTGGCCAGCGCCCGGCGCCCCTCGTCCACCTCGGCGACGAACGCGTCGGCGTCCACCGCCCAGACCGAACGGTCGACGACGTACCCGCCGGGCCGCTTGGGGATCGCCTCCTTGCCCAGCACCGCGCGCAGCCGCGACACCTGCGGATGGACGGCCTCCGGGCCGGTGCGCTCGCCCCAGACGTCCTCGACGATGTGCTCGGCGGAGACCGGCAGGCTCCCGGCGACGACGATCCGCGCCAACACCCCGCGCTGGATCGGGCCACCGAGCCGCAGCGGCTTGCCGTCCTGGGTGGCGTCGAACGTCCCCAATACGCGCAGCATGGCGGAAGCCATCGCGTGTCCTGGCACCCGTGACCCCTCCCGCCGCCAGTTACCCGAAGGGTTGCTTCCTACCAACTCCTCCGGGTGACGTCGAGTCGCCCTGCCCGATCGGCGCAAGGGCTTCCATCCCCGGTGACCAGTGTTAACAGATGGGGTCACTGTGACGAACCATTACCCTGTGACAGGGTCTGACTACTCCGCTTGGCACTATGCCCCTGACGCACTAGCGCGCGTCACGTGGGGTGACCAGGCCACGATGGACGTCCGCGTGATGGTCGGGGTCTGGTCGCGCATACCCACGAGGGAGACGGTCACCGTCGCGTGGTCGGTCGGCGGCGGCCCGGAGACGATCGTCCCGGCCGCCGACGTGGTCGCGGTCGACGACACCCTGGCGGCCGCGCTCGAGGCCGAGGACGCCGCGCCGGTGACCGGGCCGCGCCCGCTCGCCGTCGCGCCCTACCGGCTCGCGCTGGCCCATCGGTCGCACGGCAACCGCTACGTCGAGGCGGTGATCCGCGGTGTGCCGCAGGGCGCCGCCGTCCGGTACTCCGTCGCCGTGACGCCACCCTCCGGTCCGGCCGTCGCGCTGGGCCCCTACTCGATCCTGGCCGTCCTGCCCGAGTTCGGGCCGTCCGACGTGATCGGGGGCCGGTGCGGCGACCTCGTCGATCCCGAGCCGACGTGGGTCGGCCACGTCCGCAGGGACGGCGACCTCACGCACGTGCGGGTGGACCTCGACGACATCCCGGCCGGTGGCCCACTGCCGGTGCGGGTGCGCATCGGGACGACCTGGCTCTCGGCCGACTACGCCGCCGCACGGGACAACCCCGAGGGCGTGCTGCCCGCGCTGGACTGGTCGGCCGACACCGTGACCTTCAGCGCGCCCGACCCGGACGACGCGCCCGTCGTGATCGACGTCAGCGGCAGGCGGGTCGCCGAAGCCGACGCCGGTGGCCCCGGCCGCAGCCGGATGCTCATCGCCCACTTCTGCATCCAGGCCATCAACGACCTGCTCGAGGTGCCCTTCTCCGGCGGGGTTTACTCCCCGCCGCGGACGTACATGCAGGTCACGATGGCCGACGAACGCGGGGTGTACTCCTCCCGCCCCGGCGCCGACCGGATCAACCCCGGCGGCTACCGCGACGGCCTGACCATGCAGCGCCGCTTCGACGTGCCCTACCACCTCGCACTCAACGCAGGCGTGCTCGTCCTCACCCGCCACGACTGCCCCGACGACCTCGCCGACATGCGCATCGACGTCGGCACCGGGCTGCTGCACCCGGCGATCGCGGGCTACGGCTCGCATCGCATCCCCTACTACTCGGCCGACGCCAACGTCCGCGACATCACCGCCGACGTCGACGTGATCAAGGCCTACCTCGGGTCCGCGAACGGCGTCGACGTCTTCTACCCCGACCAGCGGCTCTACCGGCAGCGCCCGTCGACGGTCGCGGCGCTGCAGACCCCGCCCGTGCGCTACGTCGTGCTCGACTCCGCCACCGGCTACTACGACAACGCGGCGTCGGCGGAGCCCACCGGCACCGGCCAGGACCTCGGGCCCGGCATGCTCTGGACCGACAAGACGAGCGGCGCACACGTGCTGTTCATCGACACCACGCTCAAGGACCAGGCGCTGGGGGCCAACCTCGACCCCGAGCAGCCGTCCCCGTGGAAGCCCCCGCTCGCGGTCCGCCGCCGGTTCATGCGGTTGGCGCTCGACCCGCACCTGCGTGACCGCACGCTGCTGACCTACGGCGACGACTTCGAGAAGGCCTGCAACAACGGCTGGTTCGAGCCCGCGCCCGCCATGCGGGAGAAGTGGGCGGCGTTCCTCGGCTGGGTTGCCGCGCACCGCACGTGGCTGCACGTCGTCACCACGGCCGACCTCGATCCCGCGGTGGACTCCGTCGGCACGATCGACGTCTGCGCCTCGATCGACGCCACGCTCGACCCCGGCGGCCTCGCCTCGGTGGACCTCGACGGCAACGTCTTCCACTACGACACGTGGGAGCAGCGCTGGCGCGACACCCCCGCCTACTGGCTGTGCGACACCTTGGGCGGCATCACCGACCGCGTCGAGAACGCCCTGCGGCTATGGCCCGACGAGCACCGCGACCAGCTCTACGACACCGCGTGGCTCGCCTTCCTCATGGCCCAGCACGAGAACGCCTGGAACATGCAGGCGTTGGAGGGCGACGACCCGAACGCCAAGGCGACCGGCGATCCGGAGGAGTTCACGATCGTCGAGGGCCTGCAGGTGCGCAACGCGCTCGTGTGGCTCGCGGCGACGGTGTGGGCCGACTGGGCGGCGACGGCACCGGCGGGGCAGGGCTTCGTCGACGACGGCCCCGTGCTCGACGCGCTCGCCGCGCTGCCCTCGGAGCTGCGGGTGGACCCGCGCCACTGGGACGCCGACCCCAGCTCGACCCTGGTGCTCTACAACCCCGACGCGCTGGTCGTGGTCGACCGCAACGGGGGCCGCGTCACCCACGCCTTCGTGATGCGCGACGGCGTGCCGCGGACGGTCAGCGGCACGTTCAAGAGCTACCAGTACCGCGACGGCGCAGGCGTCGAGTGCGATGGGCACATGCTCCAGAACACGGTCTGGACGCCCAACCACCGCTACATCGGCGCCGACGTCGACCTGCTCACGCAGCGGCGGGTGCAGTGGAACTACGCGCGGCCGGTGCGGACGGGTGATCCCGGCGATGCGCCGGTGACCCGGATCGTCCCGGACAACTTCAACGCCTACAGCTGCGGGATCGTCGGCGACGGCGTGCGGTGCACGTACGACCGGGGCTGGGCCCCCGCGGGCACGTCCGAGGCCGAGCTGGTCGACCTGTGGGAGCGGGACGGGCTCGCGCGGCGGACCGGCACGGCCGACCGGATGACCTGGCACGAGGACACGACGTTCAGCAAGACGTTCACGCTCACCGGCACCGCGCTCCAGGTCGCCTACACCGGTGTGGCGCCCGGGCACCTCGTGGACAACGAGCTGTGCGTCGACCTGTGGGCGGGCGCGCAGGAGGGCCTGCTGCTCTCCCGCACCTGCGACGCCACCGGCGTCACCGTCGCGATGGACGGTGGTGGGGCCGCCCGCCTCACGGTGGGGCAAGGCTGTGAGCTGACTCCTGCGAGCCGCGCCGAGACGGTGACCCAGGCCAAGGACCGGGGGCTGGACACCGAGTTCCTCACGCTGCACCGGGTGCTGACCGACGCCGTCCAGGTGCGCGCCACCGCCCCCGACTTCACCTACACGATCGACCTGCGGGCCTGACAAGCTGCGGGCATGAACGACATCGCCCGCCTCCGCCCCGGCGTCGTCACCCGCTCGATCAGCCCGGAGAACCCCACCGGGGCCGCGGGCGCGGGCGGGATGGCCGTCGAGGGCACCGGCGCGGGTCCGGCCCGCGAGCTGGGGCGGGGCTGGAAGGTGTCGCCGAGCATCGAGATCCCGGCGCGCGGGAGCGTCGACCTGGCCGCCATCGAGGGGCCGGGCCGGATCACCCACATCTGGCTCACCACCCACCCCGACCACTGGCGCGCCCTGATCCTGCGCGCCCGCTGGGACGGCGCGCGGACCCCGGCGATCGAGCTGCCGGTCGGCGACCTTTTCGGCCAGGGCTGGGGCCGCTTCGCCCAGCTCTCCTCGGCGATGATCGCGGTCAACCCGCACGGCGGCCTGAACTGCTACTGGCCGATGCCGTTCCGACGGGGCGCGCACCTCACGCTGTCGAACCTCGCGGACTCCCCCGCCGTCGTCTACTTCCAGGTCACCTACGAGACCGGCGGTGACGAGTCGGAGAGCGCCTACCTGCACGCGCACTGGCGGCGGTCCAACCCGGTGACCGCAGGGTCGGTGCACACGCTGGTCGACGGCGTGCGGGGCGCGGGCCAGTACGTCGGCACCTACCTGGCGTGGGGCAGCAACTCGCGGGGCTGGTGGGGCGAGGGCGAGATGAAGTTCTTCCTCGACGGCGACGACGAGTTCCCGACGATCTGCGGCACCGGCACCGAGGACTACTTCGGCGGCGCGTGGAACTTCGATGTCCCCGGCCAGGGCTACACCCCCTACTCGACCCCGTACCTGGGCCTGCACCAGGTGATCCGGCCCGACGGGCTCTACGAGAGCCAGCTGCGCTTCGGGATGTACCGCTGGCACGTGCCGGACCCGATCCGGTTCGCCGAGGACCTGAAGGTCACCGTGCAGGCGCTCGGCTGGCGCGCCGGGGGCCGCTACCTGCCCCTGCACGACGACCTGGCGTCGACGGCACTGTTCTACCTCGACCACCCCACCTCCGCCCGCCCCGACCTGCCCGCCCTGGACGAGCTGGAGCCGCTCTGACGCCCGCGGCTAGTCGGGGTCGACGCAGATCAGGGCCCACGGCCGCTCGCGGGCCCTGGTCATCACCAGCGTCGCCCGCCGCGAGCCCTTGAGGGCCAGGCGGCGGCGCAGCAGGTCGACGTCGCCCGCGAGCCCGCGGCGGCGGATGTCGACGGCGCCGATGTCGAGCGCGCGCAGCCGGGCGGGCAGCTCCTTCTCCCGCCACGGCCGGGACTCGAGCACCCGCAGCGTCCGCGCGAACGGCGTGCGCACGGCCGAGTCCACGGCCAGGAACGCGATCCGCTCGTCGATCTTCCGCCCACCCACCGACCGGCCCAGCTCGGCGACGAGCCCGGCGCGCGTCACCGCCGGGTTCGGGTCCAGCAGGTACTCCCCCGGCTCGCCGACCTCGACCGCGGCCCCGTCGGGCAGGAGCGTGTGCCCGCCGGGCAGCACGGTCGCCCGGGTGGTCGCCCCGGCCAGCGCGGGCGACCACAGCACCGCCTCCTTCAGGTCCGTCCCGAGCGCGACGAACTCGGCCTCCCAGCCCGCGGGCACGGTGTCGTGGTCCAGGCCGGGCGCGGCCTTGATCGCCACGCGGGGCACGGTGTCGGCCAGCCCGACGCACCACGCCAGCGGCGGCTCGCCCTCGCGCGTGCGGCCGCGCTCGGTCCGGCGGGCGGGATCGACGAACACCCCGGCCGCCCCGCTCAGGTCGACCTCGCGCACGTCGGCGACCTGCGTCGAGACCGGCCCGGGCACCCCGAGCTCCGTCGCGTTGCGGGCGGCCATCCACGCGTGCACGGGATCGCGGTCGACGCCCAGCACCGGCCCGTGCGCGGCCAGCGCGACGAGGTCGCCGCCGATCCCGCAGCACAGGTCGGCCACGAGGGCGCCGGTGGCGAGCCGGGCCGCGCGGTGCCGGGCCACCACCTCACCCGAGGCCTGCTCCGCGCCGTCCCGCGTCAGCAGCATCTCCTGCGCGCGGGGGAACTTGGCCTCGGCGCGGTCGCGCAGCCGCTGCAGGGTGAGCCCGTCGGCCACGAGCTGAGCGGGGAACCGCGTGCGCAGGCGGTCGGTGAGCGCCAAGGCGGTGTCGTCGGTGACCCGCTCAGTGCGCAGCAGGCCCATCAGCTCGCGCCCGGCGGGATCGTCGAGGGCCGCCCACCGCGCGACGGGATCAGCGACCGGGTCCACCGGGTCACGCTATCGCGGCGCCCGCTCGACACACCGGCCTCACCCGGGTCGGTGACGGTCCTCCGCGGCCCGCCGGAGACGTGATGTCATTGCTCCTTTCGCCGGAAGGGGCTACTCCAGGATGACCAGCGCGACACGCAGGGTGGACGTCCTGGTGATCGGCGGTGGGCCCACCGGTCTGGGGGCGGCGACCCGCCTGCAGGAACGGGCCGCCGACTGGCACCTCGTCGAGACCGCCGACAACCTCGGCGGGATGGCGGGCACGGTCACCGACGACGCCGGGTTCAAGTGGGACCTGGGCGGCCACGTGCTGCACAGCCATTTCGCCGATTTCGACAAGGCGATCGCCGACTCGGGCGTGCGCATGCTGGCCCCGGTGCGCAACGGCTGGGTGTGGATGGACGGCGAGCTCGTCGCGGCCCCGATCCAGCACCAGGTGGACGAGCTGCCCGACGACCTGCGGCCGGACGCGCCCGCGGCCACCCTCGACGACTACTACCGCAACCACCTCGGTTCCCGGCTGCACGGGGCGTTCTTCAAGCCGTTCACGGAGAAGATGTGGGCCGCGCCGCTGGAGCGGATCGACCACACCTGGACCTCGATGCGCAACGGCTCGGCCGAGCGCAACGTGCCGACCATCCGCGTCAAGGCCGACGCGCCCGCCCCTTCCCGGGCGTCGTTCCCCTACCCCGCGGGCGGCACGGGCGCGCTGTGGGACGCCATCGCGTCCCGGCTCGACCCGGACAGCCTCCAGACGCGGGCCCGGGTGTGCGCGATCGACCTCGACACGCGGACCGCCCACCTCGCCGACGGCGATGTGATCCGGTTCGTCGACTGCGTGTCCAGCATGCCGCTGACGACGCTCTTGCGGTCGGTCGGCCGACGGGACTGGGCGGCCCGCTCGACGTCCCTGGTGGCCAACGCGACGCTGCTCGTCGGCCTCGGCTACCGCGGGACGCCGCCGCCCGCGCTCGCCGACAAGACCTGGCTGTACTGCCCGGACAAGGACGTGGCGTGGCACCGGGCGACCGTGCTGTCGAACTACGACCCCGCGCAACGCGGGCGGGGGCCGCTGGTCGGTGCTGTGCGAGGTGGGGCACAGCGCGTTCCGGGTCGTCGACCGGGCCACCGCCGTCGCCAGCTGCCGGGAGGAGATGGCCAAGCTCGGCGCCAACCCCGCCGCGCTGGTCAGCACCTGGGTGCGCGACATCCCCCGCGGCTACCCGGTGCCCACGCTGGGCCGCGACGACCTGCTGCACGAGGTCGACGCCGGGCTGATCCGCTGCGGGGTGCGCTCGCGGGGCCGCTTCGGCGGGTGGCGCTACGAGTCGTGCAACCAGGACTACGCGTTCCAGCAGGGCGTCGAGGCCGTCGAGGCGATCATGACGGGGAGCCCGGAGGACGTGTACTGGCACCCGGAGCGATTCTGAGGGCCACCGCGGCGATCTCCGCGGGCGGCAGCGTGCGCACCGGGAGGCCGGTGGCCAGCGCGCGCAGGTGCACGTCGCAGAGGTACTCCAGGTACTCGGCGAGGGCGTAGGCCTGGCCCAGCGTGTCGGCGACGGTGACGGCGCCGTGGTTGCCCATGATCGCCGCGGAACGCCCGTGCAGCGCGGTGACGACGCTGTCCGCGAGCGCCGCGGTGCCGAACGTGGCGTAGGGCGACACGCGGACCGGGCCGCCGAACATCGCCGTGTAGTAGTGCGACGCGGGCAGCTCGTCGAGGACGGTCGAGACGGCCGTCGAGGCGACGCCGTGGGTGTGCACGACCGCGCGGGCCGTCGTGGCGCCGTAGATCGCGAGGTGCAGCGGCAGCTCGCTGGAGGGGCGCAGCGGCGCCTCGACCGGTCCGCCGTCCATACGGTGCACGCCGACCCGGTCGGGCGTGAGCGTCTCGTAGGCCACCCCGCTCGGCGAGACCGCCACGAGCTCGCCCGCGCGCACCGAAACGTTCCCGGCCGTCCCGACGACGAGCCGCTCGCGCCGCAGCGTCCGGCACACGTCGACGACCGCCGCCCGCTCGTCAGCCAGAAGCATCCAGCACCGCCCCGTCGACGACGGTCACGGGCACCGGCGTGAGCGGCTCGGTCGCGGGTCCGCCGACCACCGCCCCGTCGGCGATCCGGAACCGGCTGCCGTGGCAGAAGCAGTTGATCGTGCCCGCGGCCACCGCCCGCACCTCGCAGCCGCGGTGCGGGCACAGCGTGCGGAACGCGACCACCTCGTCCTCGGCGGGCCGGGCCACCACCACCCCGCGCCCGGCCACGATCACGCCGCCACCGACCGGGACCGCGCTCAGCGCTACGAGGGGAGCCGCCATCAGGGCAGGATAGGGCCGTGGATCTCATCGAGGAGTGGACGCTGGCCCAGGCCCGGGTGATCGAGCTGGTGTCGGCCGCAACGCCGGAGCAGGCCGAGCTCCACGTGCCCGCGTGTCCCGACTGGACGGTGCGCGACCTGTTCTCGCACATGGTGGGCCTCGGCGTCGACGTCCTCGCGGGCGACGAGCCGGACGACCACAACAGCACGTGGACCGAGGCCCAGGTCACGAAGCGCCGCGGCGCACGACCTCCCCGCGCTCGTGGCGCGAGTGGCAGACGGTGACCGCCCCGCTGCAGGAGTGGATGCGTCACGCGCGGCACCCGGCCGCTGGGCGACGTGATCATCCACGAGCAGGACCTGCGGGGCGCCCTCGGCGTGCCCGGCGGCCAGGACTCGGGCGGAGTACGCGCGATCCGCGACCGCTTCCTCCTCCGCTTCGCCGAACGCCTCGACGAGCTGCCGCCGATCGCGCTCGTCGGCGAGGGCTGGCAGTGGGTCTCGACGGGCGCGCCCGGACGCAGCGGAGGTCGTCGTGACCGCCCCGGATTTCGAGATCGCGCGGGCGCTGGTCACCCGGCGGTCGGAGCGTCAGCTGCGGGCCTGGACCACCCGCGGCGACGTCGGGCCGTACCTGCAGGCCTTCGCCATGCTGGGCGCGCTGCCCGCCGTCGACCTCGCGGAATGACGGGCGGATGACCGACGCGGGGGCCTTCCGCGGCTGGGACCCGTTGCGGCCGTTGGACAGCTTCGCGGCGCTGTGGTCGGCCACGTCGGAGACGGCCGGGCCCGCCGCGATGTACCGGTCGCTGTTCGAGACCGCGCGCGGGCAGCTGGTGGGCCGGACGTTCACCGTGCGCACCAGCGGCGCCGCCGTCCGCCTGACGCTCGCGGAGCTCGAGGCCCAGCTCGATCCGCTCACGCTCTCGGTGGGCCAGCTCGGCGACGTCCGGATCGTCGCCGACGGCCTGGCCTGGGCCGAGTACCGGGTCGAGCGGGCCGTCGTCCTCGCGCGCAACGTCCACGTGCGGCCCGGGCGCGTCCCCGCGCTGGTCGCCGCCCCGATCGAGCTGACGGCGACGGTGTCCGCCGCGGCGGTGGCCGCCCTCGTGCAGGCCCGGCTGCCCTGGCTGGTCGCGGCGGTCGGGCCGGACGCCGTCCCCACCGTGGCGTGGCGGCGCCACCCCGGCCTCGGGCGCGCCGAGGTCGACGTCCGACCGGACGGGTCGACGCTCTGGATCAAGCTGCGCGCGCTCGACGCCCGCGGCCGCCGCACGCCGGTCACGGGCAGGCTGCCCGCCTATCCCGTGCGGCTGCGGCGGCTGCCGTCCGGGCTGCAGCTCACGCGGGTCGAGCCCGGTCCCGGTGTGCTGCACCTGCACGGTGTCCTGCGGGAATGGCGCAAGCCGATGCCGACCGACCGCCTCAACGCCCTCCTGCGCCAGATCCGCTCGGCGTCGAAGCTGCTCGACCTGTCGAAGTGGACCGGTCGGCGCACGCAGGACTGACACCCCGACCCGCGTGCCTGCGGTCGGGGAGGGCGCCGGGATGATGGGCGCGTGCTCCGTCGCCTCCTGCTCGGCGCGCTGCCGCTCCTCCTGGCGGCGTGCGCGGTCCCGGGGGCGGCCACCGCGAGCTCGGCCCCGGCGACGACCGAGCTGCCACCCTCGGCCGCTCCGGCCCCGCCCTCCTGCGTCGACACCGTGCTGAGCGGCCTGGACGTCCGGAGCGCGGCGGGCCAGCTCCTCGTCGTCGGTGCCCCGCTGAGCGGGGCCACCGCGCCCAGCCTCGACCTCGTCAAACGGCTGCCGGTGGGCGGCGTGCTGCTGACCGGACGCAGCAGCGCGGGCGTCAAGGCCGTGGCCGCCCGGAACACGGCGCTGCAGAAGGCGAGCAGCGCCCGCGCGGGCCTCCTCGTCGCCGCCGACCAGGAAGGCGGGCAGGTGCAGACGCTCACCGGCCCCGGCTTCTCCGCGATCCCCACGGCCACCGTGCAGGGCGGGTGGAGCGGGCAGCGGCTCACCGACGCGGCGGCGACGTGGGGTGGCGAGCTGAAGGCGGCCGGGGTCAACCTCGATCTCGCGCCGGTCTCCGACGTGCTGTCCGCGCAGCTCGGCCCGGCCGATCTGGCGGTCGGGGTGAGCCACCGGACGTTCGGCACCGAGCCCGATCCGGTCGGCGCCAGCGTGCTCGCGTTCACGGCCGGGCTGGGCCGGGCGGGCGTCGCGGGGGCGGTCAAGCACTTCCCGGGGCTCGGCCGGGTGCGGGCCAACACCGACACCACGGCGAACGTCCGCGACACCACCACCGCCGCGGACAGCCCGTGGCTCGACCCGTTCCGCCGCGCGGTCACCGCGGGCGTCCCGGTCGTGATGGTGTCCTCCGCCGTCTACACCAAGATCGACGCGACGCAGCCCGCCGCGTTCTCCCGTTCGGTGATCACCGACCTGCTGCGCAAGGGCATGGGCTTCACCGGCGTCGTCATCTCCGACGACCTGGGCCGGGCCGTCGCCGTCGCGTCCGTGCCCGCCGCCGACCGGGCGGTGCGGTTCGTCGCGGCGGGCGGCGACATCGTGCTCACCGCGTCACCGACGCCTGCCCCCGCGATGCTCGACGGCCTGGTCGCGAAGGCCACCGCCGATCCGGCGTTCGCCGCGACCGTCCGCGCGGCGACCCGCCGCGTGCTCACCGCGAAGGACGCGCTGCACCTGCTTCCCTGCTCGACGTGAGCCGCGCTCAGGGTGAAGCGGCGGTGTGCACGTAGGTGCCGGGCGCCGCGCCCAACGGGGCGTGGAGCTTGCTGCCGAGCGCCGCGGGCGCAGCGCGCAGCGGCCCGGAGCGGGACTTGATCCAGTCGGCCCAGTGGCCCCACCACGTGCCCTCGTGCTCGACGGCCCGCTCCCGCCAGGCGTCGGGCTCCAGGTCGGGCGCAGGCCCGGTCCAGTAGCGCGACTTCGCCTTCCCCGGCGGGGCGACGAGGGTCTGGATGTGCCCGGTGTTGGTGAGCACGAACGTCGCGTCGCCGCCGAGCAGGCCTGCCGAGGCGTAGCAGCCGTTCCACGGCGTGAGGTGGTCGGTGGTCCCGCCGGTGATGTAGGTGTCGGTCGTGACCCGCCCCAGGTCGACCGGTGAGCCCAGCACCGTCAGCGCACCCGGCGTGGCCAGGGCGTTCTGCTCGAAGATCCGCAGGAACTGGCCGTGCAGCGCGCCGGGCAGGTTCGTGGCGTCGGCGTTCCACGCGAGGATGTCGAAGGAGGGCGGGTCCTCGCCCATCAGCCAGTTGTTGACCACGTAGTTCCAGACGAGGTCGTTGGGCCGCATCCAGGTGAACACCGAGGCCAGCGACGGGCCGTCCAGTACGCCCGCGCGCTTGGAGCGCCAGGTCGCGAACCGGAGCAGCGAGGGCACCGAGAGCATCCCGATCGGCGCGGGCGCCGACCAGTCGAGCAGCGTGACGCCGAAGCTCACGCTGCGCACGCGGTCGCCCTCGCCGGTGGCGAAGAGGTGGTTGAGCACCGTGGAGGTGGTGATCCCGCCCGCGCACAGGCCGAACAGGTTGACCTTCGCGGATCCGGTGATCTCCGCGACGGCGTCCAGGGCGCGCAGGATCGCGGCGCCGTACGTGTCGAGATCCCAGTCGCGCTGCTCCTTGGTGGGGTTGCACCACGAGATCGCGAACACCTGCTGGCCCTTGCCGACGGCGTACTCGATCAGCGAACGGCCCGGCGCGAGATCCATGAAGTAGAACTTGTTGATCTGCGGCGGGACGACGACGACCGGGATCTGGCGCACCTTGTCCGTGGTCGGCCGGTATTGCAGCAGCTCGAGCACCTCGTCGCGGTAGACCACGGCGCCGGGGGTGACGGCGAGGTCCGCGCCGACCTCGAACGAGTCCGGCCGCACCTGGCGCGGCATGCCGCGGTTGTGGCGCAGGTCCGAGATCATCGTGCGGGCGCCGCGGCCGAGGCTGAAGCCCGCCGTCTCGAAGGCGCGCTTGATCGCCGCGGGGTTGCCGATGAGCGTGTTCGTCGGGGAGAGCGTGGAGGTCAGCAGCCCGGCGACGAACCGGGCGCGCTCGCGGGAGCGCCAGTCTTCGAGCTCCGCGCCTTCCACGACCTCGCCGACGGCCTGGCACGCCGCGAGGTACGCCTGCATCAGCCGGTGGTAGGCGGGGTTGTCGGTCCACGTGGGGTCGGCGAACCGCCGGTCGGCCCGGGCAGGCGCCAGCTCGGAGCGCCCCGCGACGACCCCGAGGAGCTCGCCCGCCAGCCGACCGCCTGCCGCCGCGACGACGGGAACGTTGGCCGCCACGCCCGCCACCCGCCCGAGGAGCCCCGCAGCGGGGGCGCTCACCGCACCCCCGGTGCCGTTGGAGCTCGCCGACCCGATCCGCACGTCCGCAACAGCCACGTGCTCCAGACCACACCGCCGGGCAGACGACGTCAACCCCGGGGGGCCCGTCGCGGTTCCACCCGCGGGTGGAGGAGGTCCGACCCGCGGGTTGACGCGTCGGAACCGGCCCGCTCCTAGCGTCTTCATCGAGGGTCGACAGGCCCCAGACCACGACCAGGAGGACCGCCGTGAACGCCGCCACCAAGCTCCCGACCAGCCCCGCTGCCAAGGTGCGGGCGTTGCTGAGCGGCCCGGTCCTGCTCGGCGTCGTCGCCCCGTTCGCCGTGTACCAGGTGGCGACCAGCTTCGGCGCGTCCGACCTGGCCGCGCTGGCGTGGGGCGCCGTGTTCCCGCTCATCGGGATCGCGCTCGGGTTCGCCCGCACCCGCAAGCTCGACGCGATCAGCGCCATCTCGTTGGCTTCCATCGTCGTCGGCCTCGCAGGCGGGCTCCTGCTGCACAGCGCCGAGTTCCTGCTCGTGAAGGACTCGCTGGTGACCGGCACGATCGGGCTGGTGTTCCTCGGCTCGCTGCTCGCCGAACGACCGCTGATCTTCACGATCGGCCGGTCGCAGGCGCCGGGCCGCGCCGACGTGTTCGACCGCCGCTGGGCCGAGCCCGCTTTCCGCCACGCCCTGCGCCGCATGACCGCCATCTGGGGCATCACGCTGCTGGCCGAGGCCACCGCCCGGGTCGTGCTGTCCCTGCTGGTACCGCCCGCCGTGCTGCTGCTCGTCTCGCCGCTGCTCGCCGCGGCCGTCATCGGGCCCGTCGCGATCTGGACGATGCGCCGCCGCGCCCACATGCGCCCCGCCGCCGCGACCGCCTGACCGTCACCGCTCCACCCGCGCCGACACCGAGGAGTCACCATGACCGCCACCGCCCCCCAGCTCCCGTTCCCCCGCCCCGGTGTCCTGGACATCGCCCCGCTCTACGCGCGGCTGCGCGAAGAGGCCCCGATCTGCGCCGTGCGCACCGTGGCGGGCGACCCGGCGTGGCTCGTCACCGGCCACGCGCTGACCCGCGAGCTGTTCGCCGACCCGCGGCTGGGCCGCTCGCACCCCGACCCGGAACGGGCCACCCGCATCTCCGGCTCGGCCCTGCTCGGCGGCCCGATGGGCGACGCGGACGACGAGGCCGAGGACCACGCGCGCATGCGCAAGCTGCTGGCCCCCGCGTTCTCCGCGCGGCGCATGCACCGGCTGCGCGACCACGTGGCCGAGCTGGTCGCGGCCGCCCTCGATGACATGGCCGGGCACGGCTCCCCCGTGGATCTGCACGACCTGCTGGCGGTCCCGATCCCGGTGCTGGTGATCTGCGAGCTGCTCGGCGTGCCGTACGCCGACCGCACCACGTTCCGCGCGCTGTCCGAGGGCGTCGGCGGGCTCGACGACCGCGCGGCATCCGCCCGCGCGATACAGGCGTTGATCGCCTACATCGGCGAGCTGGTGGCCCGCAAGCGCCGCGAGCCTGGCGAGGACGTCATCTCCGACCTGGTCGCCCGCGACCCCGAGGGCCACCACGACCAGGAGACGGCGGGGCTCGCAGCGATGCTGCTCTTCGCCGGGCACGAGACGACCGTGACCCGCATCGACGTCGGCACCGTCCTGCTGCTGACCCACAGCGAGCACTACCGGGCGCTCGCCCACGACCCCACGCTCGTCCCGGCCACGGTCGAGGAGATCCTCCGGCTGGCCGCGCCGGGCGGCGGCAGCGGGCTGCCGCGCTACGCGCATTCCGACATCACCGTGGGCGGGGTGACCATCCGCACGGGCGACGCCGTCATCCTCGGGCCCTCGGTGGCCAACCGGGACCCGGCGGTGTTCACCGACCCGACCACGTTCGACCCGTCGCGCGACGCGAGCGCACACCTCGCGTTCGGCTACGGCCCGCGCTACTGCATCGGGGCGGCGCTCGCCCGCGTCGAGCTGCAGGCCGTCTTCGCCGCGCTGCCCGCCCGTTTCCCCACCCTGGAGCTCGCTGTGCCGGTCGACCAGCTCGAGCTGCGCGCCGACGTGCTCACCGGTGGCCTGAAGGCGCTGCCCGTCCGCTGGTGACGGTGTTCCGCGCGGCCTCGGCGTGGGTATCGTCAGGCATGGCCATCGCATCGACGAACCCCGCGACCGGACAGCAGATCAAGGCGTTCGACGCCCTCACCGAGGAGCAGATCGAGCAGAAGCTGCAGGCCGCCGCGGAGGCTTTCCGGACCTTCCGGACCACGACGTTCGCCGAGCGGGCAGGCTGGCTGCGCAGCGCCGCGGACATCCTCGACGCCGAGGCCGAGCCGCTGGGGCGCCTCGCGACTCTGGAGATGGGCAAGACGCTCGCGTCGGCGATCGCCGAGGTCAAGAAGTCGGCGAAGGGCTGCCGCTGGTACGCCGACAACGCCGAGAGCCTCCTCGCGGACGAGCCGCACCCGCTCGCCGGGGCGAAGGTGTTCACCCGCTACGAGCCGCTCGGGGCGGTGCTGGCCGTCATGCCGTGGAACTTCCCCTACTGGCAGGTCTTCCGCTTCGCCGCCCCCGCGCTGATGGCGGGCAACGTCGGCCTGCTCAAGCACGCCTCGAACGTGCCGCAGTGCGCGCTGGCCATCGAAGACGTCCTGCGCCGCGCCGGGTTCCCCGAGGCCGCCTTCCAGACCCTGCTCGTCGGGTCGGGCGCGATCGAGAAGATCATCGAGGACCCGCGGGTCCGCGCGGTGACGCTGACGGGCAGCGAGGACGCGGGCCGTGCGGTCGGGGCCACCGCGGGCCGCATGATCAAGCCCAGCGTGCTGGAGCTGGGCGGCGCCGACGCCTTCGTCGTGATGCCCTCGGCCGACCTCGAGACCACGGTCGCCTCCGCCGTGCAGTCCCGCACGCTCAACAACGGCCAGTCCTGCGTCAACGCGAAGCGGTTCATCGTGCACGAGCAGATCGCCGACGAGTTCGTGCGGCGCATGGTGGCCAAGCTGGAGGCCATGAAGATCGGCGACCCGGCCGATGAAGCGACCGACATGGGCCCGCTGTCCGGCCCCGACGCCGTCGAGACCATCGACCGGCAGGTGCAGGACACGGTTGCGGCGGGCGCCCGCCTGCACACCGGCGGGAAGCCGCTCGACGGGGCGGGCAGCTTCTACCCGCCGACGCTGCTCACCGACATCCCCGACGGCTCGCCGGGGCACCGGGAGGAGTTCTTCGGCCCGGTCGCGCTCGTGTGGCGGGCCCGCGACGTCGACGACGCGATCCGCATCGCCAACGACTCCGACCTCGGGCTCGGCGGGAGCGCCTGGACCGCCGACCCCGCGGAGCAGGAGCGGTTCGTCAACGAGATCGAGACCGGGATGATCTACATCAACCACATCACGGAGTCGACGCCCGAGGTGCCCTTCGGCGGGGCCAAGAACTCCGGCTACGGCCGCGAGCTCGCGGAGTTCGGCCCCCGGTCGTTCGTCAACGCCAAGACCGTCTGGATCGACTCCGGCGCCTAGGCAGCCTCCGTCCACATTGCTCCAAACGGCGGGTTTCCGGTCCGGCGGACCGGGAACGCTCAGTCATGACCGAGCTGTCGAATGCGGAGACCGTCCAGATGGATGAGGACCCGTTGGAGAATCTCGCGGCCATCGACCACCAGATCGCCGCTCTCCACGCGCGCGCCAAGGGCACCACCCCGCGCTACGCCGCGCTGATCCCGCACTACCGCGCCGACATCGACGCGCTGCTCGACCTGCGCCTGTGGCTCACCGGCTACCAGGTGCCGGAGTGAGCGCCGCGCCTGCAACATCGAGGCAACGAACGGGTGCCTAGCGTCGTCGATCACGCCCCCGCCGGGGGCGTGATCACTGTCAGCGGGAGGACAGGACGACGTTGTCCGAGCCCACCACACTGCGCAGCCTGGTCGGGTTCATGACCCACATGTGCGTCAACTCGACCGCCCGCGGCGCGTTCAGCCTCCCGGACCAGACGGCGCCGGTCAGGTCGACGCGGCCCGGTCGACCTGGTCAGCCGTGGCGGAAGGGGCGGGAGCGGATGGTGCGGGGTTGACGACCTTGCCCGCCTCCGGGCTCGGGACGATCGCCGCCGGTCGGCCCGAGGCCATCTTGCCCTCGGAGACCTCTTCCCGTGCGCTCTCGAACGTGATGATCCGGTGCGCGCGGCTGTGCCCGAACCACAGACCGCGGGCCCACGTGTAGATCGTGCCGAACCGGTTGCCCCAACCGATCAGGTAGAGCACGTGGATGAAGGCCCACATGACGTAGCCGATGAAGCCGGTGACCTTCACCCCGAACGCGTCCGCCACGGCCGACCGGTAGCCGATCGTGGCCATCGATCCCTTGTCGAAGTACTTGAACGGGTCCGGCGGCGGCGCGCCGCTGATCCGCGAGCCGATGAGCTTGCCGACGTACTTGCCCTCCTGCATCGCGGGCTGGGCCACGCCGGGCAGCCCGTTCAACGACACCATGTCCCCGACGGCGAACACCTCCGGATGGCCGGGCAGGCTGCAATCGGCGTTCACCGGGATCCGGCCCGCCCGGTCCACCTCCGCGCCGACCTGCGCGGCCAGCATCTTGGCCAGCGGCGAAGCCTGCACCCCCGCGGCCCAGATGCGGGTGCGGGCCCGGATCGTCTCCAGCCCGTCCGGCCCCTTGATCGTGACCGACTCGTGGTCCATGTCCACCGCGAACGAGTTGAGCCGGACCTCGACGCCTTCCTTCTCCAGCTTGCGCTGCGTGTAGGCCTGCAGCTTCGGCGCGAACGGCGGCAACACGGCGGGCGCGCCTTCGAGCAGGATGATCCGCGCCTCCTTCGTGTTGACCGTCCGGTAGTCCCGCGGCAGCACCACGTGCGCCAGCTCCGCGATCTGCCCGACCAGCTCCACGCCGGTCGGCCCGGCCCCGATCACCACGAACGTCAGCCACTCCGACCGCTCCTGCAGGTCGGTGGCGATCTCGGCCATCTCGAACTTGGAGAGGATGCCGTCACGCAGGTAGCGGGCGTCTTCGATCGTCTTCATGCCCGGGGCGAACTCGGCGAACTGGTCTTTCCCGAAGTAGGAGTGCGTCGCCCCGGCCGCCACGACGAGCGTGTCGTAGGGCAGGTCCACCGCCCGGCCGTCCGGGCCGAGCGCGTGCACCACCTTCCCCGTCAGGTCCAGCTCGTGCACATCGGCCAGCAGGGCGCGGGCGTTGCGCTGGTTCTTGATCACACTCCGCAGCGCGGGCGCGATCAGTCCGGGCGGCAGGATCCCGGTCGCGACCTGGTAGAGCAGCGGCTGGAACAGGTGGTGGTTGGTCCGGTCCACCACCGTGATCTCGACATCGGCGCCGTCCAGCGCCCGCACGACGTTCAACCCGCCGAAACCACCACCGACCACCACAACGCGCTCCGTCACCGGAGGACTCCCTTCAGCAGGCCGCGGACGCGGCGTCGGTCTCGACGAGCGTGCCCCAGCGTGGCCTAGTTCAACCTGTCGGAGAAGTGGGAGCGGCGCTCACCGGCCGCGTTCCCGCTGTCTGGAAGCGATCCGCCGGTCCGGTTCTAGCGCCGCGGCGTGAACGCGTTGCGGAATCGAGCCAGCGCCTCGGTGGAGTCGCCGGAGGCCCAGCCTTCGAGCCCGACGACGCCCGCGTAGCCGAGGCGGTCGAGCGCGGCGGCGATCGCCGGGTAGTGGATCTCGCCGGTGCCCGGCTCGCAGCGGCCGGGGACGTCGGCGACCTGGATCTCGCCGATGAGCGGCAGCGCCCTCTCGACGAGCTGGATGAGGTTCCCCTCGCC
Source organism: uncultured Actinomycetota bacterium (assembly GCA_963799945.1). Lineage (GTDB taxonomy): Bacteria > Actinomycetota > Actinomycetes > Mycobacteriales > Pseudonocardiaceae > Pseudonocardia. The sequence goes on along the minus strand of CAWCZG010000008.1, from coordinate 65,202 downwards.
GATCTGGGCGTGGTAGAGGTCCAGGTTGAGCCGCAGGTGCGGGCTGCCGACCGCCTCGACGAGCGCGATCGTGTCGGCGGCCTTGCCGAACGGCACCCCCGGGTGGTCGACGGCGGTGTTGAGGTTCTCCAGCGTGAACACCCGCCCGGCCCGCTCCCCCAGCGCGGCGAGCTGCTCGAGCGTGCGCGCCGCGGTCAGCCACATCCCGGGGGTGACGACGTCGGACGCCAGCACGGGCAGGCCCTCGCCGTCGAGGCCGGTGCCGTGGACGTTCAGCCGGGGGCAGTCGAGCTCCTCGGCGGCCCGCAGCGACTGCTCCGCCGTGGCCAGCAGCTCACGGGCGCCCTCGGCGTCGGCCAGGGTGCCGCGGATGTAGCCGGTCATGGACGAGAAGGTGGCGCCCGTCTTGGCCAGCAGCGCGAGGTCCTTGGTGGTCCAGTCCCAGATCTCGACCTCGAACCCGAGGTCGGCGATGCGCCGCACCCGCTCCTCGATGGGCAGGTCGGTGAACACCATCTCGGCGCAGGCGGCCAGGCGGATCGCACTCACTTCGCAACCTCCTCGATGGCGACGGGACGCGCGGTGCGCACCGACTCGGCCGAGGCCAGCGCGATCGCGAGAGCGGCCCGCGCGTCCTCACCATCCACGACGGCGGGCGTGCCCGCGCGGACGGCGTCGACGAAAGCGGCCAGCTCGGCGACGTAGGCGGCGGCCAGCAGTTCCTGGTCACCGCGCACCGTGGCCACGAGGCGGCCCGCGGCACCGGAGAACGCCATGCCCGTGCGCCGCCCGTCGCCCATCGTCGCCATCCCGCCGGAGCCGAGCACCTCCCCGCGCACGTCGTAGCCGTAGGCGGCCTCGAAGCAGGCCTCGGCGACGCCGATGGCGCCGTTGTCGAACTTGACCGTCACCACGGCCGTGTCGAGCAGGCCCCGCTCGCGCCAGGTCGGCTCGACGAGCGCGTCGGCGGTGGCGTACACCTCGACCGCCTCGGCGCCCGGGTTGAGGAACCGCAGCGCGTCGAAGTCGTGGATCAGCGTCTCGTTGAAGACCGTGTCGGGCGCGACCTTCGCGGGGTCGAAGCCGCCGGGGTCGCGGGTGACCGAGCGCAGCAGCCGCGGGGTGCCCAGCGTGCCGTCGTCCAGGAGCGCCCGCGCCGCCTGCCAGTCCGGGGCGAAGCGGCGGTTGAACCCCACCTGCAGCACCACGCCGGCGGCGCGGGCGGCGTCGATGGCCCGGTCCGCGTCGGGCAGCGACAGCGCCATGGGCTTCTCGCAGAACACGCCCTTGCCCGCCGCCGCGGCCGCCACCACCAGGTCGGCGTGGAAGCGCGCGGGGGCGGCGATCACCACCGCGTCGACCGCGGGGTCGGCGAACGCCTCGGCCGGGTCGGTGTAGGCCCGGTCCGCACCGAGCTCGGCGGCGAGCCGCTGCGCCGCGCCCGGCGCCGGGTCGGCCACCGCCGCCAGCCGCGCACCCGGGACCAGCCGGGCCAGCGCCGCCCCGTGGAACGAGCCCATCCGGCCCGAACCGACCAGGGCCACCCCGATCGTCCCGGCTTCGCGTCCACACCCATCAACTCTCCTTGGTATAGAACGTTCTATGTCGTACGTGCAGGCTGCGGGCGCGGACTGCGCCCTGTCAAGCGGTACAGCCTAGAACGTTCTACACATCACGCGTAGGATGCAGCGGTGAACTCCGCGGAGCAGCCCGGCCGTGACCGGCGGCCCACCCTGGCCGACGTCGCGGCGCGCGCCGGGGTGTCGGTGGCGCTGGTCTCGATCGTGATCAGGGAGGCTCCGGGGGCCAGCGCGGAGTCGCGGCGGCGGGTCCTGCAGGCGGCCGAGGAGCTCGGCTACCGGCCCGACACCCGCGCGCGGCTGTTGCGCAGCAGCCGCAGCCGCCTGCTCGGCGTGGTGTTCAACGTGCAGGCCGCCTTCCACGGCGACCTCGTGACCGGCCTCTACACCGCCGCCGACCGGGCGGGCTACGAGCTGGCGCTCAGCGCCGTCACCCCCGCCCGCGACGAGCGGCATGCCGCTCGCGAGCCTGATGCAGGACCGCTGCGAAGCCCTCATCCTGCTCGGCCCCCTCGCCCCCACGTCGGAGCTCGCCGCGCTGGCCGCGCGGCTCCCCGTCGTCGTCGTGGCCCGCGCCGCGCGCCACCGCGCCCTCGACGTCGTCCGCACCGCCGACGACGAGGGGGTGCAGCAGGCCGTCGACCACCTGGTCGGGCTGGGCCACCGGCGCATCGTCCACATCGACGGCGGACGCGCCCCCGGAGCGGCCGAACGCCGCCGCGGCTACCGCGAGGCGATGCGCCGCCACGGGCTCGCCGCCCACATCCACATCGAGCCCGGCGGCCTGACCGAGGACGACGGCGCCACCGCGGCCCGCGCGCTCCTGGCGTCTGACGACCCGCCCACCGCGATCAGCGCCTTCAACGACCGCAACGCGACCGGCGTGCTCGACGTCCTGCACCGGGCGGGCATCGCCGTGCCCGAGCGCATCAGCGTCGTGGGCTACGACGACGACCGCCTCGCCCGCCTGACCCACGTCAACCTCACCACGGTCGCGCAGGACACCGACCAGATCAGCACGCTCGCCGTCGGCCGGGCGATCGCCCGGCTCGAGGCGGGCCCCGTCGCCCAACGGGAGTTGGTCACGCCGCCGCGCCTCATCGTCCGCGGCACCACCGCGCAGGTTCCCGACGGTTCGGGCCGATGATAAGAAGGTCTGGCCAAAGCGAGGAAGTGGGGAACGATGAAGCCTGACGAGTTCACCGACATCACCTACGAGGTCGACAACGGCCTCGCGTGGATCACGATCAACCGGCCCGAGCGCTACAACGCGTTCCGGGCCAGGACGGTGGACGAGCTGGTCCACGCCTTCAAGCTGGCCTGGGCGAGCGACGGGGTCGGGGTCATCGCCCTCACCGGGGCGGGCGAGAAGGCGTTCTGCACCGGCGGCGACCAGAAGCAGCGGATGGAGACCGGCGACTACGGCCCGTCCGACACCGGGCTGTTCGAGATCGAGTCCCTGCACCGGGTGATCCGCGACGTGCCCAAGCCCGTCATCGCGGCGGTCAACGGGTTCGCCATCGGCGGCGGCCACGTCCTGCACCTGCTCTGCGACCTCACCATCTCCGCCGACACCGCCGTCTACGGCCAGAACGGGCCCCGCGTCGGGTCGTTCGACGCGGGCTTCGGCACCGGCCTCATGGCCCGGGCCATCGGCGAGAAGCGGGCCCGCGAGATCTGGTTCCTGTGCCGCAAGTACAGCCCCGAGCAGGCCGAGGCCTGGGGCCTGGTCAACAAGGTCGTGCCCGCGGCCGAGCTGCGCGCCGAGGTGCGCGCGTGGGCCGACGAGATCCTGAACCTGTCCCCCACCGCGCTGAAGGTGCTCAAGCAGGCCTTCAACGCCGACACCGAGCACTTCGCGGGCATCGGCCAGATGGCCTTCTCCGCCCTGAAGCTGTTCGGCGAGACCCCGGAGGCGCAGGAGGGCATCGCGGCCTTCAACGAGAAGCGCAAGCCGGAGTTCTCCAGCTACCGCACGCACTGAGGCGCCCCGGCCCCATCCTCAGGAGCGCAGCAGGGCGTCCCGGTGCTCGGGGGCGGCGAGGCAGGCGAGGCGGGTGGGGCGTTCGGACAGCGGACACCCGCGCAGCCAGGCCACGCCGTGCTCGGTGACCACGACGTCGACGTCCGCGCGGGCGGTGGTGACGACGCCGCCGTGCAGCACCGGAACGATCGTCGACTCGCCGCCCGCGGTGGAACGCAGCGCGATGATCGAGCGGGCGCCGGTGCGGGCGGCGGCGCCGGAGAAGTCCGCCTGGCCCCCGATGCCGCCGAGGTAGCTGCCCCCGGCCACCTCGGCGCCCACCTGCCCCGTCAGGTCCACCTCCATCGCGGCGTTGATCGCGACGAGGCGGCCCAGCCGGGCGAGGACGCGCGCGCTGTGCGTGTAGCTCGCAGGCCGGAAGACCACCGGCATCTCGCCGAGCCGGGCGTAGAGGTCCGCGCTGCCGATCGCCGTGCCCGTCACCACCAGGCCCGTGTCGATCTCCTTGCGCCGCCCGGTGAGCACGCCCTTCTCGACCAGCCGCAGCACGCCGTCGGTGAGCATTCCGGAGTGCAACCCCAGGTCGGCGTGCCCGGCCAGGCCGTCCATGATCGCGGTCGGGAGCGTGCCGACGCCCATCTGGACGGTGTCGCCGTCATCGACGAGCTCGGCCACCCGGGAGGCGATCACCGCATCCACCGGGTCGGGCGCCCGCGTCGGCAGCTCCGGGATCGGCCGCTCGGTCTCGATCACGGCCGCGAACCGGTCGAGCGGGATCCCCTCCGTTCCCGTCGTGACCGGCATGCGGTGGTTGACCTCACCGATCAGGATCCGGCTGTGCCGGACGGCATCGGCCGCGTAGTCGGCTCCGATGCCCAGCGAACACCGTCCGTCGGGCCCGGGTGGCGCGACCTGCACCAGCCCGACGTCACCGGGCAGGAGGCGCTCGGCGAACAGCCTCGGCAGGGCGGAGTAGTGCGCGGGCACCACGTCGAGCCTGCCCGCCCGGCTGACCGCCCGCAGCTCGCCCATCGCGCCGTAGGAGGTCAGGCGCACCTGCGCGGGCAGCGCACGGAGCCTGCGGTTGAAGCTCAGCCCGCAGAAGGCGCGCACGGTGCCGATCGCGGCGACCTGGTCGAACAGTGCGTCGACCAACGGAACGGCCTCGGCGCCCGCCTGGCTCCACCACACCCCGTCGCCCGCGCGGATGTGCCCGGCGAGATCCAGGCCGCCCACTCAGTAGCTCCGTGGGAGGCCCAACACGTGCGACCCGAGGTAGTTGAGCACCATTTCCTGGGACAGCGGGGCGATCTTGAGCAGCCGGGCTTCGCGGAAGTAGCGGGCCACGTGGTACTCCTCGGAGTAGCCCATCCCGCCGTGGGTCTGCAGGGCGCGGTCGGCGGCCTGGAAGCCGGCTTCGGCGCACAGGTACTTGGCCGTGTTGGCCTCCCGCCCGCACGGCAGGCCCCGGTCGTACAGCCAGGTCGCCTTGCGCAACACGAGCTCGGCCGCATCGAGGTGGGCGAGGGAATCGGCCAAGGGGAACTGCAGCCCCTGGTTCATCCCGATGGGACGCCCGAACACCTCGCGCTCGTTCCCGTAGCGGACGGCCCGGTCGAGCGCGACGCGGCCCAGCCCCAGCGCCTCCGCCGCGATCAGCATCCGCTCGGGGTTGAGCCCGTCGAGGATGTAGGTGAAGCCCTTGCCCTCCTCGCCCACCCGGTCCGCGACCGGCACCACGAGGTCGTCGATGAACAGCTCGTTGGACGTGACGGCGTTGCGGCCCATCTTCGGGATCGCCCGGATGTCGATCCTCGACCGGTCCAGGTCGGTGAGGAACAGGGTCATGCCGTCGGTCTTCTTCGCGACCTCGTCGATCTTCTGCGTGCGCGTGAGCAGCAGGACCTTCTCCGACTCCTGCGCCTTGGAGATCCACACCTTGCGGCCGTTGATCCGGTATGTGTCGCCCTCCCGCTGGGCGAACGTCGTGATGCGGGTGGTGTCCAGGCCCGCGCCCGGCTCGGTGACCCCGAAGCAGACGTGCAGGCTGCCGTCGACGACGCGCGGCAGCGTCCGCCGCTTCAGCTCCTCAGACCCGTGCTTGATCACCGGCTGCATCCCGAAGATCGACAGGTGGATCGCGCTGGCCGCGTTCATCCCCCCGCCGGACCTGGCGACCTCCTCGAGCAGGATCGACGCCTCGGTGATCCCGAACCCGTGCCCGCCGTACTCCTCGGGGGTCGTGATGCCCAGCCACCCGCCGGACGCCAGGACGTTGTAGAACTCGGTCGGGAACACGTGGTCCCGGTCGCACTCCAGCCAGTACTGGTCGTCGAACTTGCGCGCGATCTCCGCGACCGCCTTGCGGATGGTCGCCTGGTCGTCGGTCAGCTCGAAGTCCACCGCGCACCTCCCGGCTCCGGTCCGAGCGTAACAACGGCCTGACCAAACCGGTACGCTCACCACCGTGCGAAGGGGGGTCTCATGACGGCGAACACCGCTCGGTCGGCGATCCGGCTCCCGCCGCTGGAGGTCCCCAAAGCGTCCGGTGTTCTGGCCAACGCGCTGCGCGAACGCATCCTCTCCGGCGAGTACCCGGAGGGCACCCCGCTCCCACCCGAGCGCGAGCTCGTCGTGCAGACCCGGATGAGCCGCACCACGGTGCGGGAGGCGCTGCGCATCCTCGAGGTCCAGGGCCTCATCCGCATCAAGGCGGGCCGCGCGGGCGGCGCGTTCGTCCAGCGCCCCGGCGAGGAGTCCGTGGCGAAGTCGCTGGAGCTGCTGATCCGCGGCAGGCAGATCCGGCTCGCCTCGGTGCACGAGACGCGCGAGGCCATCGAGCCGTCGTGCGCGGGCCTGGCCGCCCGGCACCGCACGGCGGCCGACCTGGCCCGCATCGACGACGCCGACGAGGCGATCGTCGCGGGCGCGGGCCTCGAGGACTTCCTCCAGGCCAACGTGGAATGGCACGTCGCGGTGGCGACGGCGAGCCACAACGAGATCCTCATCGGCATCATGTCCGCCTTGTCCCGGGCCATCTACACCACCACGAACAACGAGGGCTTCGTCGACGACGAGGTCCGCGCCGTGACCGCCCGCGCGCACCGCTCGGTCACCCGCGCCATCCGCGAGCGCGACCCCGCGGCGGCCGTCCGCCGCATGACCCGGCACGTGCACGCCTACGCGGCCGCGGCGCTCGCGGTGGATGACCGCACGGCGATCACGGTCGACGCGGACGACTGACCGGTCGGCGCTTTGGCCTGACCATTGAGAAGGCACGCCGGTGAACGTTACGATCGCGGGCCAGTGACGCGCGCGCTGCGCGGCGGAGTTCGCGACGAAGCGGAGCACCCGATGGTCACAGCGGAGACCCCGACCCGCACCGTCGACGACCGGTACGACGCGGAGTCGGTACGGCGGTTCCGCGAGCAGGGGTGGTGGCGCGACGGCTCGGCGGCGGCGCTGCTCGACCACTGGGCGGACACCACGCCGACCCGCCGGTTCGTCTCCGACGGCACCACCGAGCTGGACTACAGCACCGTCCGGGATCGGGCCCACGGTCTCGGCGCCGCCCTGCTGCGCCGCGGCGTCCGGCCCGGCGACCGGGTGGCCGTGCAGCTGCCGAACTGGGCCGAGTTCGTCGTCTCCTACCTGGCGCTCGCCCGGATCGGCGCGGTCATGGTGCCGATCATGACGGTCTACCGCCAGACCGAGGTCGAGCACGTGCTGCGCAACTCCGGCGCGGTCGCGGCCATCACCACCGGCGGGTTCCGCGGGTTCGACCACGCGGAGATGTTCCGCGGTCTGCGGCAGACCTGCCCGGCGCCGGCCACGCTGGTGATCGCCCGAGCCACACCCGCCGAGGGCGAGCTCGCCTTCGACGAGGCCTGCGCCACCACGACCGACGACGCCGAGCTCGGCGCGCACCCGGACCCGGACCTCCCCCACGTGATCGTCTACACGTCGGGGACCGAGTCCACCGCCAAAGGCTGCGTGCACACCTGGAACACCCTCGACTTCTCCGGACGCGGCCTGGCCCACGACGTCTTCCAGACCCGCCCGTCCGATGTCGTCTTCATGCCGTCGCCGGTGGCGCACGCGACGGGCCTGGTCGTGGGCGTACTCGTGCCGCTGTGCACCGGCGCCGAGACCCACCTGCTGGACATCTGGGACCCGGCGGAAGGGCTGCGCCGGATCGAGCAGTACCGCTGCACCGCCAGCGCCACCGCCACCCCCTTCGTCCGGATGGCCCTCGACGCCCAGCGCGGGGCGGGACGGGACCTGTCGTCGATGCGGTTCTGGCTCTGCGCGGGCGCCCCCATCCCGGAGGCGCTGGCCACCGAGTTCGACCAGGCCTTCGACGGCGGTGTCCTCATGCCGCTCTACGGGTGCACCGAGTTCCTCGCGGGCACGTGTTGCCACCCGGACGACCCGCTCGAACGCCGGGCGGGCTCGGACGGCTCCCCCGCCCTCGACGGCATCCAGATCAAGCTCGTGGACCCCGTCGGCGACGACGTCCCGGTCGGCGCGGAGGGCGAGATCTGCTACCGGGGCCCCGGCGCCGTCCTCGGCTACTGGCGCGACCCCTGGCGCACCGCCGCGGCGATCGACGCCGGAGGCTGGCACCACACCGGCGACCTCGGCCGCCTCGACGGGCAGGGCTACCTGCGGGTGTCGGGGCGGCTCAAGGACATCATCATCCGCGGCGGGACGAACATCAGCGCGGCCGAGGTCGAGGGCTACGTCGCCGCGCACCCGGACGTGGCCCAGGTGGCCGTCGTCGCCTACCCGGACGAGCGGCTCGGCGAGAAGGCGTGCGCGGTCGTCGTCCCGAAGCCCGGCACCGCCCCGACGCTGGCCGACATCACCGCGTTCCTCGCGGACCGCCGGATCTCGATGCAGAAGCTGCCCGAGATGCTCATGATCGTCGACGAGCTGCCGGTGACCGCGACCGGCAAGGTGCAGAAGTTCCTGCTCCGCGAACGGGCCCGGGAGGCGACGGCGTAGGCCGTCAGCTGTCCAGCAGCCACTCCAGCGCGGCAGGCTCTGAGGTGAAGAAGCGCGTCGGCACCGGCACGCCTCGGCTCCCGACGCCGGGTGAGGCGCGGACCCGGTCGACCGCGGACGCGCCCAGCAGCGCGATGCGCGACGCCGTGCACCGCCGTCCGAAGTGCTCGCGCGCCTCGCGGGTCGGCGTGTCCGCGCCTGTCATCTCCACCAGCAGCGGCCGGGTCTGGTCGCCGTTCAGCTCGTCGACCGCGGTCATCGCCGCCGCCGCGAGCGCGCCCGTGATGCGCAACCCCGGGGTCCAGCACAACCGCACGACCCCGATTGGGCCGGCGGAAATCCGAAACCCCTGAGGGGCGTGTCCGCTCATCACGGCCAACGATATCCGGCCCACGCCGCGGTTCCGCCGCCGATCTGCCGAGACCGTCACCTAGGTGGCCCCGCCCGGGCCGACGGGAAATGGGCGCTCTCGTACGTGTGGCTCGCCTTCGCCGAGCGGCTACCGGCCGACCGGACCTCCGGCCACTGAAGCGGGCGCCCGCACGAGGCCCACCGTGGTGGTCTCCCCGAAGACGGCGTCGACGCGGTCGCCCGGCTCGACGGGCACCGCGGCTGTCAGCCCGCCGGTGATCACGACGTCGCCGGGCCGGAGGGCGTCGCCGTCACGCAGCGCGCTCACCAGCCATTCGAGCGCGCGCAGCGGATGGCCCATCGCGGCCGCTCCGGTCCCCTGCCCGACCGTCTCGCCGTTGCGCGACAGGCGCACCGGGAGCGCGTCGAGCCCGTCGAACGGCAGGGCCGGGCCGAGCACCACCCCCGCGGCCGAGGAACCATCGGCGGTGTTGAGCTCCAGGGTGAAGCGGTAGTCGAGCCAGACCGAGTCGACCACCTCCAGCGCCGCGTGGGCCGCCGCAGGCCGCAGGTCGGCGCCGAGGACGAGGGCGATCTCCGGCTCCACGCGGGGCTGGACCAGCGCCGCGGGCATCCGGCCGTCCTCGATGCGCATGACGTCCAGCAGCGGGCCGTGGTTGGGCGCCTCGATGCCCATCTGCTCCCGCATCACCTGCGAGGTGTAGCCCAGCTTCACCCCGATCCGCCGCGCGCCGCGAGCGATCCGTGCGGCGGTCAGGGCACCCTGCACGGCGTACGCGGCCTCGAGGTCCAGGGGCTCCTGAGCCGTCGCGTCGAGCAGCTTGCGCTCGCGGTGCGCGGCGTCGAGCGCAGCCGCGAGAGCGGAGATCCGGTCCACCCCCTCAGCCTGTGCCACCCGCCCCCGCCACACAACCGGCCCGGGCTAGCGGGTCCAGGTGCGCGTCTCCCCTGAGGGCCGCATCAGGTGGGCCACGGCGTCCTCGTCCCACACCAGACCGTTGCCCGGCAGGCTCGACGGGGTGAGCGCACCCTCGACCACGCGCGCGGGCTCGGTGCGCAGGGGCGCGGCGACGTCGAGGTACTCCAGCAGGTGCGCGCTGGGCGAGACCGCCAGCAGGTGGGCGTTGACCTCGGGCATCAGGTGGGACGACACGGGCAGGCCGTGGACGTGGGCGAGCGTGGCGGCCGCCGTCCAGCCCGACACCCCGCCGATGCGGATGAGGTCGACCATCGCCAGGTCCGAGGCGCCCGCGGCGAGCGAAGCGGACATCGCGGGGAGGCCCCACCAGCTCTCGCCGAGCTGGATCGGGGTGTCGACGCTGTTCCGGATCCGGGCGTGGCCAGGGCCGTCGTCGGCGGCGGTCGGCTCCTCCACCCAGAGCAGGTCCTCGCCGCCCAGGATGCGGATCCTGCGGATCGCCTCGGGCACGTCGAGCGACTGGTTGTAGTCGACGGCGACCCTGGCGTCCTGACCGACGGCCGACCGGATGGCGCGCACGGCCTCGACGTCGGTGTCGACGCCCGCCAGCCCGACCTTCACCTTGAACGCGGTGAAGCCCAGAGCGGCCTGCTGCTCGGCCTCGCGGGCCGCGGCGGCGGGCCGCATCGACCGCAGGCTCGCGTACCCGGGCACCGGCTCGGGACGCCCGCCCAGCACGGTCACCAACGGTCGGCCCGCGGCCTGCGCCAGCGCGCCCCAGATCGCGATGTCCACCGCGGCCGCGGCCATCGTCACCAGCCCCTGCGGACGCAGCAGGCGGAAGCGCCGCTCGATGTCCGCGCGCACCGCCACCGGGGTCAGCGGCACGTCGGCGAGGCTCGCGCAGAGGTCGAGGAGCAGCGTGGCCAGCGCCCCGAGGACGAGCGGCGTGTAGCAGAAGACGTAGCTGCGCCCGGTGATCCCTTGCCCGGTCTCCAGGTCGAGCAACACCAGCGGAGCTTGCGGCACCTCGGCGCTGGAGGTCTGGATCGGCGGATCCAAGGGCACGAGCACCGTGCGCACCCGCACCCCGCGCAGCGTCAACCCGCCTCCGTCGCCGATCACCGCCCCATCATCGCGAGGGCGTGCCTCGACCGCAGGCTCAGCTGCCGTCCCCGACGCTCGGCTCGGCGGGCGGGGTGAGCAGGGGGGCGGCCATGCGGTCGACCCAGGCCCCGAGGGTCTGGCGGTCGGCTTCCGAGAGCGCGTGGAGGCCGACCTTCTGGCGCAGCAGGACGACGCCGGTGACCAGCGCCGCGATCATCTCGCCGCGCAGGACGGCGTCGGGGCCTTCGAGCCGCCGGGCCAGCACCTTGCCGAAGCCGTTCTCGATGCGCTCGCGGATCAGGACGCGCAGGGTCGCGTCGTTGGCCGCGGTGACCAGCGTGGCCAAGCTGCTCCCCCGCTCACCGGCCGCGACGCTCGCGTCGATCGCGCGCTCGAGCAGCAGGTGGGGCAGGTCGGCCAGGGGCACGCGGTAGAGGTCGGCCAGGGTGTCGACCGCGTCGTCACCGCCGACGGCCTCGGCGAGCAGCTTCTCCTTCGACCCGAAGTAGCGGTAGACCAGCGCCTGGTTGACGCCTGCGGCCGCCGCGACGTCCCGCGTCGTCGTGCCGGCGAAGCCGTGCTCGGCGATCTGTCGGCGGGCGGCGGCGAGCAGGTCGCGCCGGGTCGCCGCGGCGTCGCGACGCCGCGGCGACCGCGGGGCGACGTCGGTGCAGTCGGCGTTCACGGTCATGCCCCCACCCACGAATCGTCAGTTGACGACTTGAGGGTAAAGGGCGTCCCACCTCGGCCGCTAGTGATCGTTGACACATAAGTAATCGTATGTTGACTTGGTCTCGACGGCAGTCGTAGCGTGAATGTCGTCAGTCGACGACATCTGCACGGGTGGGGTGAGCAACGGTGGCCGCTGCCAGACGAGGGGTTGGCAACGGCGACACGTCCCGTGCCGCCGTGGTCGAGGACGATCTGCTCGACGACGAGGTGCTGGGCGACGCTTCCGCGTCGTTCGTGACCACCGGCGTCGGCACGGCACCACCCCGCCGCGCCGACGCCGCCGCCCCGCCGACCGACCGCATCACCGCCGCCCCGCCGGCATCCACCGCCGCACCGGCGGTCACCCCGTCCGCGTCCGCCGCCCCCGCCACCGGCGCACCAGCGCCGGTCACCCAGCCCGGGTCCACCTCCGGAGCGACCGCCGTCACCTCGCGTGGACCGACGGCCGACGCCGCCACACCGGCGCCGGTCGCTCCGGCGCCGCCCGCGGTGGCCGCGCCCGCGCAGGCCGAGGGCAGGCCGAGCTGGGTCGTCCCGCTGATCGTGTTGATCGTCGGGAGCTTCATGTCGGTGCTGGACTCCAGCATCGTCAACGTGGCCATCCCGAAGATCCAGCTCGAGCTCGGCGCCACCGCGCAGTCCGTGGCCTGGATCGTCACCGGCTACAGCCTCGCCCTCGGCGTGATCGTGCCGGTCAGCGGCTGGCTCGGCCTCCGGATCGGCCAGACCAACCTCTACGTGGCGTGCATCGCCGGTTTCGCGGCAGCGTCGGCCCTCTGCGGGCTGGCGTGGAACCTCGGAAGCCTGATCGCCTTCCGCATCCTGCAGGCCATCCCGGGCGGCATCCTGCCCGTGATCACCCTGACGATCCTCTACCAGATCGTGCCGCGGGAACGGATCGGCGCGGCGATGGGCATGTACGGGCTCGGCGTGATCGTCGCGCCCGCCATCGGCCCGACGCTCGGCGGCCTGCTGGTCGACTCGATCAGCTGGCGGGTGATCTTCTTCATCAACGTGCCCATCGGCATCCTCGGCGCGGCGGCGGCGCTGGCGGTGTTCCCCCGGGTGCGGCCGACGAGCTGGCCCCGGCTGGACGTGCTGGGCTTCGTGACCGCGGGCTACGGCCTGTTCGCGCTGCTCCTGGCGTTCTCCGAAGGCGAGGACTGGGGGTGGACCGGCTACCGCGTCCTGATCCTGCTGGCCTCCGGCGTCCTGAGCCTGGCCCTGTTCGTGGTGATCGAGCTGGAGGTCGCGCATCCCCTGATCGACCTGCGGATCCTGCGCACGTGGTCCTACAGCCTGTCGCTGATCCTGCTGGCGGTCACCATGACCGCGCTGTTCACCGGCCTGTACTTCCTGCCGCAGTTCCTGCAAGTCGTCCAGGGCCTCACCGCGTTGGAGGCCGGGCTCACCCTGCTGCCCTCCGCGCTGGTGATGACCGTGCTGATGCCGGTGGCCGGGCGGCTCTACGACGCGATCGGACCGCGCTACCCCGTCGTCGTCGGCTTGCTGATCATCGCCTTCGGCTCCTACCTGCTGGCCGAGATGACCACCAGCACGCCCCGCGGCGACATCATCCTCTGGACCTCGATCCGCAACATCGGCATCGGGCTCGCGATGATGCCGATGATGACCTCAGGGGTCTCCGCGTTGAGCCCGGCGCTGACGTCCGCGGGCAGCGCCATGAACAACGTGGTCCAGCGGGTGGTGGGCAGCGTCGCCGTCGCGCTGTTCGGCGCCATCAACATCGGTGCCGCCGCCCAGATCACCACGGACTGGGGGTCGCTGGTGCAGACCGGGCCCCAGGGCCTGCCCCAGCTCACCCAGCTCCAGTCGCAGGGGAGCACCGGCATCTACGCGGTCTACCAGCAGCTCGAGGCCGCGGCCACGACGCAGACCTACGCGAACGGCTTCTTCATCAGCGCCCTGCTGTGCGTCGGCGGGGCCGTGCTCGCGCTCATGATGCGTTCGGGCAAGGCGAAGGCCACCGGTGGCCCCGCCGTGCACGTGGAGGTCTGAGCCCGGCGTCAGTGCGCGTCGAGGGCGACGGTGGGCTCGACGACCGGGTCGGCCAGGACGAGCTCGGCATCGGTGTCGGCGTCGGTGAGCCGCCACGGCCGGACGACGACCACCAGGACGACCAGCGCCAGCACCAGTCCGCCCGCGACGACCGCGCCCATCGCCGCCGCGTTGTTGCCGAGGACCCCGACCATGGGCGACACCAGCGCACCCACCCCGAACTGGACCGCCCCGACCAGGGCCGCGGCCGTGCCTGCGGCGTCGCCGTGGCGCGCGAGGGCCAGCGCGGGGGCGTTGGGCAGCGCCAGCCCGACGGCGAACAGCACCCCGAACATCGGCAGGAGCACGCCGACGATGCCGCCGAAACCGGTCAGGGTGATGCCCACCAGGACCAGGCCCGCCGCCGAACCGCCGACCAGCGCGGCGAGGAGCAGCGTGCCCGGCTCGAAGGTGCGCAGCAGGTAGGCGTTGAGCTGGGTGGCGGCGATCAGGAAGATCGCGCCCGCGCCGAACACGAGGCCGAACTGCTGCTGGTCGAGCCCGAACTGCTGCTGGAAGACGAACGAGCTGCCCGCCACGTAGCCGAAGAGACCGGCCATCGTGAGGCCCGCGACCAGCACGAGGCCGACGAACACGCGGTCGTGCAGCAGGCCGGCGTACGTCCGCAGCGTGGGGGCGATGCCCGTCGCGCGGCGGTGCTCGGGCGGCAGCGACTCGCGCAGCGCGAGCGCGCCCGCGATCAGCACCAGCACGCCGTAGACCGCGAGGAACACGAACACCCCCCGCCACGACGTGATGCGCAGCAGCTCCCCGCCCAGCGTCGGCGCTAGCACCGGCGCGACGCCCATGACCAGCATCAGCCGCGAGAACATGGTGGCGGCTTCGCGCCCGGAGTAGAGGTCGCGGATGATCGCGAGGGCGATGACCGAACCGGCCGCCGCACCCGCGCCCTGGACGAACCGCAGCGCACCGAGGACGGCCACGTTCGGAGCGACGACGATCGCCAGCGAGGCCGCGATGTGCAGCGCGATGCCCGCCAGCAGCGGGCGTCGGCGGCCGAGGGAGTCCGACAGCGGACCGATCACCAGCTGGGCCAGGGCCAACCCCAGGAGGGTGCCGGTGAGGGTCAGCTGCACCGTGGACGACGTCGACTGCAGGTCGGCGGTGAGCGCGGGCAATGACGGCAGGTACGTGTCGATCGTGAGCGGACCCAGTGCGACGAACGCCCCGAGCACAAGGATCATCGTCAGACGTGGGCTCATGAATCGCTTAAGTCCGGTACGTCCGCTGCTGTTCCCCCGAACCGCGCCGACTGTGACGCGGGCAACGCTAGGTCGCGGGCCCGACGAAGACGGCCGGGTGGTCGGGCACCGCGGTGACCGTGACCTGGAGCTGACCGGTCGCCTGCTTGACCACCGTGTACGCGAACGGGACCGCCAGCTGCTGACCAGGCGCGATGTCCTTGGTCGGGGGGAGGGCGTTCTCGAAGATGCGGTCGTCGGAATGGGCGCCGGTGGCGACGTCGATGGTCATCACTGCACTGTTGATCGGCGCCGACGACCCGTTCACCAGGGTGACGGTGCCGCGGAACGCGGCGTCGCCCGAAGAGACGATGCTCGGGTTGGTCGAGGTGTAGGGGCTGATGTCCGACACCGTGACGACGAGGCCGGACGGGTACGTGAAGCTCGAGCCGATCGGCACCGTCCCCGCCACCTGCTGGTCCTGCGCTGTCTGGGTGGGCCAGTACAGCCAGGCGCCGACCCCCGCCGCGATGAGCACCACTACAGCGAGTAACCACGGCCAGACCCGCCGCCGCCTCCTGTCACCCGCGACCGCGGGCAGGAGCACCGGCCAGCCGCCGGTCGGCGAGTGCGGGGTGTACCAGTGCGCATTGCCCTGGCCCCGCGGGGGCGCGGCCGGAGGGCCCTGGCGCTGGGGCGGGCCCTGGTTCTGAGGCGGGACCGCGTTCTGGGGCGGGTTCTGGGGCTGACGTGCGGGTTGCCGTGGCGGCGGGGGCGCAAGTGGACGCTGAGGCGGAGGTGGCTGCTGGGACTGGCGTGGCAGCTGGGGCTGCCGTGGGTAGGGCGGCTGGCCCGGTGGATACGGCCGCTGCACAGTCATCGTCACCCTCTTCGACCCCGACGAAGCTTCGTTGATCTCATCGTGATCCCCCGACGCTCTGTTACCGACCAGGCGGGGGTCACCCATTCGTGGCCGTGTCGAAGTTTCGTCGAATATTCATGTAAGAATTCCGACAGCGCGCGGACGGGTCCGCGCGCAGCAATGAACAATGCCATCGAAAGACATTCGAGGAATGAAGCCAGGATGATCAGCGAATCGCCCTCGCCGCACGCGGCTACCGGCGCCACGCTGTCGATCTCGACGGTCGCGCACCAGACCGGCGTCAGCGTCGCCACGCTGCGCGTGTGGCAGGCCCGGTACGGCCTCGGCCCCGCGCTCACCACACCCGGCGGCCACCGCCGCTACACCGCGGGCGACGTCCAACGCCTGCGGCGGGTGAAGCGTCTCGTGTCCGAAGGGCTCACCACCAGCGAGGCCGTCCACGCGGTGCTGGCCGCGGCCCGCAGTGATCTGGGTCTGCAACCCGACGCCGACCCCGTGGCGCACCACCTCGGCGCCGCCGCGCTCGAGCTCGACGGCCCGACCGCGCGCAGGCTCATCGACGAGCACCTCCGCCGGGGCGACGTCACCACCACGTGGGAGAGCGTCCTGCGCCCCGTTCTCGGGGCGATCGGCCAGCGCTGGTCCCAACTATCGTTCGGCATCGCCGTGGAACACCTCCTCTCCCATATCGCGAGCGAAGCGCTTTGCCGCCGGGGCGACGAATTCGGCAATGCGTCGGGCGCCACCACGCAGGCGATCCTGCTGGCGTGCGCGCCGGGTGAGCAGCACGAGCTGCCCCTCGTCGTCCTCGACGCCGCGCTGCGCGCCGACGCGCTCGGCGTCACCCGCTACCCGGCGTCCACTCCCCTGGCGACCCTCCACGAGGCCGCCGCCGGACAGGAACGGCCGGTGATCGCTCTGCACGCCCTCGACCACCAGCCCGCCGATCCTGCTCCCTTCGCGCGCTTCCCCGACGCCGCTGTGCTGTTCGCGCTCGGCCCGGGGTGGTGCCCCGACCGGCTCCCGGCGGCCGTCACCCACCTCAACACGCTGGCCGCGGCGCGGGAGCACATCGCGGCGGCGGTCAACGCCCGCCTCACCGAGCCGTCCCGGTGATCAGGGGGCGGTGCGGGCCCCCTGATCACGCACCGTCAACGCGCTGATCAACAGCTGGGCGGCGAGCGCGGCCCCCACACCCTCGCCCGCCCGCAGGCGCAGATCCAGCAGCGGCTCGAGGCCGAGGCGCTGCAGGACCAGACCGTGAGCCCGTTCGCGGCTGCGTTGCCCGGCCACCAGGTGCGCCGCGACGCCCGGCTCCGCTTCGACCGCGACGAGCGCGGCGACGCTCGTCGCCAGACCGTCCAGCACCACCACTCCCCCGGCGCGCGCGACGCCCCGGACCACCCCGGCCAGGAACCCGAGCTCCGGACCGCCCAGCCCGGCGATCCAGCGCGCGGCCGAGGGACGATCCGCGTCGGCGACGCTGCGGCGCCACCGCAGCAGCGCGGCGCTCACGACCTCGGACTTGCGCAGCAGGATCGCGCTGTCGGCGCCCGCGCCGAGGCCGACGACCGCGCAGGCGTCCAGGCCGAGCACGCCTGCCGCCAACGCCGCCGCGACCGTGGTGTTGCCGACGCCGACCTCCCCCAAGGCCACCAGGCCCGCCCCGGCCAGCGCGGCGCCCAGCTCCTCGCCCTCACCGAGCAGCCGTTCAGCCGCCGCCGTGGTCAACGGATCGTCATCCCGCAGGTTGCCGGTGCCCGCGCCCGCGTCGACCACCACGACGTCCAGCCCGGCGGTGCGCGCCGCCACCGCGCCGACAGCGCGCCCGGCGCGGGCGGCCGCCAGCACGTCGTCGGTCACGGAGGCCGCGAACGCGCTCACCCCCAGCTCGACGACCCGGTGTCTGCCCGCTGCCACGACCAGGCTGCCGCCGCGCAGGTCGCGGAGCCCCAACGCGATCACCCGGTCGACGGCCCGATCCAGCACACCCAGCGAGCCCAGCGGCGTGAGCATCGTGTCCGCGTCGTCGCGGGCCCCGACGACCGCGGTCTGGTCCGGCGCCCGCAGCCGGGACGGCGGCGCGGCCGGATCGCCCGCCTCCGGCCAGCGGTTGCGCAGGACGACGGTGTGCAGCGGCGCCCGCCGCGACCAGCCCGCGCGCTCCAGGCCCGGCTCGGGCGGGCGCTCGTCGGGCCAGCCCAGGCACAGCCACCCCAGCGTCACCACGCCCTCGGGCAGGCCCACGCAGCCCGGCCAGTGCGGCGGGCTCGAACAGGGTCACCCAGCCGACGCCCAGCCCCTCGGCCCGCGCGGCCAGCCACAGGTTCTCGATCGCGCAGGCGCACGACCAGACATCGGCGTCGGGGAAGGTGGCCCGGCCCAACACCCCGGCGGCGGGGACGCGCCGGTCGCAGCACACCACCACCCCGAGCGGCGCCTCCCGGATCCCTTCCAGCTGCAGGTCCAGCAGGTGGCGCGCCGACTCCGGGATCCAGCTGTTCGGCCTGGGCCAGCCGCTCGCCGTCGGCCATCACCGCCGCCCGGTCCCGCAGCGCCGGGTCGTCGACCACCACGAACCGCCACGGCTGGGAGTGGCCGACCGACGGCGCGGCGTGCGCCGCCGCCAACACCCGCTCGAGCACGTCCTCGGGGACGGGGTCGGGACGGAACCGGCGCACGTCGCGCCGGGCCCGCACCACGGCGTGCAGCGCGTCCCTGGCCGCCTGCGCGAACCGCCAGCCGTCGGGGGCGTCCGCGCGCTCGGCCGCCGACGTCTGGTCCCCCACGACGGGGACGGGACGGGGCCACAGCACGGCTACAGGCTATGCGGCGGCGGTCCCGTCGGCGCACAGCCCGTCAGGGCGGACCCAGAGCGTCCACCGCCTCAGGGGGAGGTACCCCATGCGCGCGGTAGCTGCCGATGCCGTCGTCGCTGGAGATGAGGACGGCGGGGCGCGTGGGCTCTTCGACGGTCGTGGCGTGCACGTCAGCCCTCCAGCCGGTAGAAGCGGAACATGTCGTTCTCGATGGGCAGCACCGTGGCCTCGCGGAACCCGGCCTCCCGCGCGTAGCGGCGCAGCGTCTCGGGGCGCATGACGGTGCCGGTCGCCGCCGAGTGCTCCTCGCACCGCCCCACGGGCAGGCAGTGCAGGACGCTGGCGGCGTAGAAGAAGCGCTGGATGGGGTCGGCGGGCGCGGTGAACGCCTCGGCGGCGCGCTCGTCCACCACGATGACGGGTGCGGCACCGTCGCCGGTCAGGCGGCGCGCGGTCCGCAGCGCCGCCACCGGGTGGGCCAGGTCGTGCAGCATCTCGAAGGCGAACACCGCGTCGTAGCTGCCGGTCAGCGCGGGGTCGGTGACGTCGGCGACGGCGAACCGGACGCGATCGGCCACCCCTGCGGCCTCGGCGTTGCGCCGCGCCGTCGCGATGGAGGGCGGGTCCACGTCGAACGCGTCGACCCGCAGCCCCGGGTAGCCGAGCGCGAGCGCGACCGCCGCCCAGCCCTCGCCGCAGCCGAACTCGGCCACGGCGCCGCCCGCGCGCAGCCGCGCGTCGAGATCGGGCACCTGGGGCATCCAGGCCTGGACGAGCTGCCCGAGGTAGGCGGGCCGGTTGAACCCACCCTGGGCGTGCTGCACCGCGTACTCGGCGTAGGAGACACCACCGCCGGTGCGGAACGCCGTCTCCAGCGCCGGGAGCACCCGTCCGACCGCCTCGAGGAAGCCGCCGATCGGGATCAGGTAGGTGGGGCTCTCTGGGTCCAGCAGGACGGCGGCGCTGCCCGGCAGCAGGGCGTACCGCCGGTCTTCTTCAGGCACGTCGGCGTCGTCGACGGCCACCAGGCCCGCCACGGCCTGCTGCTCACACCATTCGCGGGTGTAACGGACGTCGACCCCGGCGGCCGTGGCCAGCTCCGCCGCGGTGGCGAGACGGTGGTCGGCCAGCGCGCGGTAGAGGCCCAGCCGCTCGCCGAGCGCGACCGTGATGAGCTCGAAGGCGCCGAGCCCGGCCTCGAACAGGCGCTCGGCGAGCGCTCCGGTCACGTCCTCGGTGGGACGGTCGATGCTGGTGGTGGTCGCGCCGGAAGGTGGCGGCGTCGGTCGCTTCCGCCGCGCCGCCCGAGGAACGCTGGGTGCGGGTGAGGAGGGCGGCGCCCGCGGCCGCGTTGAGCGTCAGGGCGTCCTCGAGATGGCGGCGGGCCGCCTCCGCCTTGCCGAGCATCCGGGCCAGCGCCGCCAGGTAGGCGTCGACGCAACCCCAGGTCGCGGCCAGGATGCCCTCGACGGCGAAGAGGCCCGCGTAGGGCGCGAGGTTGTCGTAGACCTCGGCCGCGGCGGCGCCGTGCCCGGTCAGCTCGGCGGTCTGGGCGGCCTGCACCATCTCCGGCAGCCACTCGCTGTCCCGCGCCGTCGCGGCCCTCGTCACGAGGTAGGCCTCGAGCATCCCGCGCGCCTCGGGGAGGTCGCCGGCGCCCGCGCGCAGCAACGCGAGCGTGCAGTAGGAGGCGGCGGCGAGGTCGGGAGCCAGCTCGAGGAACCGGGCGACCCCGACCTGCGGCGACGACCCGGAGAGGACACCCCGGACGAAGCGCTGGGTGAGCTGCAGCAGCTCGGCGTTGGAGCTGCCGGACGCCTCGGCCAGCCGGGTCAGCTCGCTCTCGTGCTCCGCTTCGGCGGCGTGGTCGCCGCGCATGGTCGCGCGGGCGCCCCGCCACAGCGGTTCGAGCCACATCAGCCCCGGCTGCCGGACGCTGCGGGCGACCCTGGCGTAGCCGTTGACCGCGCGATCGACGCCCGCCCAGTCACCCGCCTCGGCGAGCGCCACGACCTCGAGCCGGATGCCGAGCAGCTCCAGCGAGCGGTCACGGGCGGCGTGGGCGCTCGCGATGATCTCGGTGGCCGCCGCCCGCCGGGCCGTGACGTGGTCGGGGCCCGCGACCGCGTCGCACCACGCGGCGAGGGCCACGGCGAGCGCGCGCGGGTCGCCGAGCCTGCGCGCCATCGCGACGGCGTCGTCGGCCAGGTCGACCCGACGGTCCTCGGCCACGGTGAAGGCGAGCGCCACCGACAGCCGGGCCGACACCGCGCACCGCAGCACCGAGTCGACGGCGGGCAGCGCGGCCAGCGCTTCCTCCAGCAGCGTGAGGCGGTCGGGATCGGCGAGGTCGACCTCGAAGCCGGTGGCTCCGCCCGTGACGCCGAGCGCCGCGGCGGCGAGCAGGTCGACCCGGTCGCGACGACGGGCCTGCCCGGCGGCCGCGTGGAAGGCGCGCCGGGAGCGTTCCGGCTCGCCTGCCGCGAGTGCGGCGTCCCCGAGCGCGCACAGCAGCTCGCCGCGGTCGGGTTCGGTGGCGTCGCCGGGGACGACGGCGAGCGCGGCCTCCAGCCATCCGACGGCGTCCTCGTAGGCCGTGCCGTCCATCGCCGTCCCCGCGGCCGAGGCCGCTGCCGTCGCCGCGGTGCACGCCTCGGCCGCGTCGCCGGAGAGCCGCGCCGCGGCGAGCTGCTGGTGCGCGACCTCGGCCCGGTCGCCCGTGCCGTTGCGCATCCGCAGTGTGAGGGCCGCAGCGGCCCTGCGGTGCAGGTCGAGGCGTTGACCAGCGGGGGTCCGGAGGGTGACGGTGTCGGCGACCAGCGCGTGCGGGAACCGGTAGCGCCCTCCGTCGGCCACGAGCAACCGCTCGGTGAGGGCGGGCGCCAGCAGCTCGGCCAGGCCCGCGGGCGCGACCCCGGACACGGCGGCGAGCAGGACGGTGTCGACGCCCGTCGTGGTGCCCGCGTCGAGCGCGGCCGCGCCCCGCAAAGCGGTCTCGGTGTCGGCGGGCAGCCGGTCGAGCCGCCGCTCCAGCACGGCGCGGACGCCGCCGGGCACGGCGCCCGCGGCCGCGGCCTGCAAGGCGCCCTCGGCCCGCAGCATCCGCACGACTTCGGCGGCGAAGAACGGGTTGCCGCCGGTCCGCTGGTGCAGTGCGGCCGCGGTCGCCGGGGTGACCGCCTCGCCGGTGAGGTCGAGGAGGGCGGGCCCGAGGTCGTCCAGGAGGAGGCCGCGCAGCAGGATCCGGCGCTCCGCGGCGAGCCCGGCGACGGACCCGGCCTCGGTGTCGCGGTAGGTGCCCAGCACGATCACCGGGGCGATGCCGAGGTGGGCGCCGAGGGCGTCGAGCAGCATGAGCGACGGGTGGTCGGCCCAGTGCAGGTCGTCGAGCACGAGGACGACCGGCGCGGCGGCCCGCAGCGCGCCCGCGACGGCGTCGAACAACAGGAAGCGGGCGAACTCCGGCTCGACCTGCCCGGCTGCGGAGAACGCCGCCGAGCGCCCCAGCCGGTCCAGCAGCTGGACCCAGGGCCAGTACGGCGGCGCACCGCCGTCCTGGCGGCAGGCCGCCCACGCCACCCTGACGCCCTCGGCCCGCAGGCGGCTCGCGCACTCGGTGGCGAGGCGGGTCTTGCCGATCCCGGGCTCGCCCCCGATCAGCGCGGTGAAGCCACGGCCGTCCGCGAGAGCACCCGCTATCGCGGTGAGCAGCTCCCGCAGCTCGGCATCGCGGCCTACGAGCACCCGGCCAGCCTAGGGCCGGGGCGATCAGGGCGAAACGGTCACTGGTTCCCTTCAGGCACCTGGTCCTTCACCTCGTCGTAGCCCACCTTGGCCGGGGACTCCGTCGGGGCGTAGATCACGCGGATCACGCCCGTCGGGAACACCTCGGTCGCCACCACCTGCAGGTGGTAGGGCGTGGTGCCGTCGTCGAAGAGCTTGCGGCCCTTGCGCGCCGCCACCGGGTGCACCAGCAGGCGCAGCTCGTCGACCAACCCCGCGGCGAGCAGCTGCTGCACCACCGAGATCGATCCCGGGATGAGGATCCCGCGGATGTCCGCGTCGGCCTTGAGCGCGGCGACGGCGTCGGTCAAATCGCCCTCGATCAGCTCGGAGTTGCGCCACGAGAACTCGAGCGGCTGCCGCGAGGCGACGACCTTGCGGGTGTCGCCGAGCTGCTTGGCGAACGACGCGTCATCGCCGCCCGCGGCCTCGCGGTCGGGCCACGCCCCGGCGAAGCTGTCGTAGGTCTCCCGGCCGAGGAGCAGCACGTCGGAGGTCTCGTAGTCCTCCCCGACGGCGCGGCCCATGTTCTCGTCGAAGTAGGGGAAGTGCCAGTCGGGATCGATCTCGGCCACCCCGTCGGCGGAGACGAACAGCGTGGAGATGACCTTTGCCATCGCGGTGGTCCTTTCACCTCGAACGGTGTCGGTAGGGAGACCGGTGCGGCACCGGGTCCTCATCGGTGGACGTCAGCCGGGCTCCAGAGCGCGCAACGCGGCGCCCAGCCCGGCGCGGTGCGTCACCCCGAGCTTGGGGAAGATCCGGTAGAGGTGGGCGCCCACGGTGCGCGGCGACAGGTACAGCTGCGCGGCGATCTCCTTGTTGGTGTGCCCGGCGGCGGCCAGCTCGGCGATCCGGCGCTCCTGGGCGCTGAGCGCTACGGCTTCGGCCCGCTGCACGGTCACGCCCGCGGCCCGCAGCTCCGATCGCGTTCGTTCGGCCCACGGGTCGGCCCCGAGCGCGGTGAACCCCTCGGCGGCCATGGTGAGCTGGGCACGGGCTTCGGTGGTGCGGCGCTGCCTGCGCAACCAGCGGCCGTACGCGAGCCGGATCCGGCCGTGCTCGAAGGGGAACGCGGCGATCGCCGGGTGCTCGACCGCGGCGCGGTACCGCCCATCGGCCTCGGCCTCGCCCGCGGTCATCGCCCGCACCGCGAGGACGAGGGCGTCCAACCGCGGCGAGAGCTCGTCCAGCCGGAGCGCCACCGCGGCGTCCGCGTGCGCCCGCGCCGCATCGAGGTGTCCCGCGTGCACCGCGGCCTCGACGACGTCGAGCAGTCCCTCGGTGGCGGCGTGGGAGTAGGGCGGGAACTCCCCCGCGGGCGCGAGCCGGGCCGCCGCCGCGTGGGCCGCGGGGTAGTCGGCCTCGGCCAGGGCGGTGAGCACAGCAATGCGGTCGACGAACCCGAGCAGAAGCCCGAGCCGTCGCGGCGCGGCCCACCCCTGGACCTCGGCCGCGCACCGGCGGGCCGCCTCGACCGCACCCGCCGACGCGGCGCGCAGGCCCTCGTAGGCGGTGTACTGCACCCTGAACAGCTCGTTGTGGTGGGTGGCCGCCAGCTCCTGGCCGAGCCGGGCCGACTCCTGGGCGTCGGCCCAGCGCCCCGATGCGATCTGGTCGAGCAGCAGCAGGTGCAGCATCGTCATGGCGTTGGTGACGGCGCCGCGGTCCCGTTCGCGGTCGAACCGGCGCGCCAGCTCGGCCCGGAAGTCAGCGAGCGCGTCGACGTAGTACGCGGCCACACCCAGCCGCATGACCTCCCACGGTTCGAGCCCGGAGGTGCTGTCGCGGTGCTCGGCCAGCCGGGCGCCGACGGTGTGCCCGCGCCGGGCGACGTCGCCCCAGGCGTCGCGGTAGAGCAGCGCGGTGGGGTCGAGGCGGTCGGCGACCCGGTCGATGGCATCATCGGTGCGCCGCCACAGCGCGGCGTCACCGGCGTACATCGAGATGGCGAGCAGCAGCTTGGCCACCCGCACGACGGTCCCGTCGTCGAGCCGACGGGCGTCGCCGAGGGCGATGAGCAGCCTGCGGTGCGCACCGAGCACCTCGCCGTCGCGGTACAGCGCGAGGTAGGCGTTGGTCAGGACGGTGGCGACCGAGCCGTCCCCGCTGTCGACGAGTGCCTGGGCGTCGTCGAAGCGGCTGGCCTGTGCGGCGACGAAGGCCGCGTCGGCCAGAAGCGTCTCCCGCCGGTCCGCGACGGGTGAGAGCTCGGCGGCGCGGCGCAGCCAGTCGACGGCGACGGCCGCGCCCCCGCGTCGGATCGACAGCCGCGCCGCCTGGTCGAGCAGGTCGGCGACGGCCTGGTCCGGCTCGGTCGATGCGGCGCTGAGGTGAGCGGCCCGGCGGACGAGCACGTCGTCGTAGAGCCGGGCCAGGTGCGCGTGGGCGTCGCGGCGCTCGGCCGCGGCCGCCTGGTGGATCACCGCGGCGCGGACCAGCGGGTGTCGGAACACGACCGCGCCGAACGGGTCCACCGCCAGCAGGTCGCCCTCGATGGCGGTCGCGACGTCGGTCATCGTGTAGCGCGGCCCGGTGTCGCCCGCCGCGCCCGACCGCGCGCCGTCGAGCGCGGCGCGCAGCAGCTCGGCCCGCACGCGGGGCTCCAGCAGCTGCAGCCGTCCGCCGAACACCGTCACGAGCCGGTCCGTGAGCGGCATCGACGACGTCCAGGCGTCGATCTGGTCGGCGTGTCGTGGCAGCTCTTCCAGCGCGAGCGGGTTGCCCGCCGCGGCGTCGAGGATGGCCTGCCGGGTGCCCGCGCTCAACGGCAGCGCGGTCCGCTCGACGATCCGCGCGGCCTCGGCCGCGCCGAGCGGGCCCAACACCATCTCGGTCCAGCCCGCGGGCGAGAACCCGGCCCCGGCGTGCGGCCGGTAGGACGCGAGGATCCGCACGCGGGGGTGGGTCACGCGGCGCCCCGCCACGCTGAGCGTGACGGCGCTGAGCTCGTCGAGCCACTGGACGTCGTCCACGGCGAGCAGCACCGGCTGCTCGGCCGCCGCGGCATCCAGCAGCTCGAGCAGCGCCAGCGCGAGCCGCATCGGCTGCGGCGCGTCGGTGGGGTCGGCGCCGAACACCGGGGCGAGCACGTCCTGCTTGTGCTGGTCGAGCCCGGCGACGAGCTCGCGCAGCCCGAACACCATCTGGTTGAGGCCGCCGAGCGTGAACGGCTTCTCGGCCTCGACGCCGATGGCCCGCAGCACCCGCCAGCCCTCGGCGGCCGCCCGGCGGCAGAGCTCGCCCGACAGCGCCGACTTACCGAGGCCCGCGTCACCGCGCACCGCGAGCGCGCCCGAGCCCGCGCCGTCGAGGAACCGGTCGAGCTCGGCCCGCTCCTCCTCGCGGCCGACGAGGCCGATCCCGCTGTGCACGTGACTGTTCTACGGCACGGCGGGCGAAGAGGGTCCGGTGAGTGAGGGTTCCGCGAGCCCGTGGCGTCCGGGCGCGGGCCGGGACCCTCATTCGCCGGACGCTCTAGGTCGACCATGGAGTCACCGTGGAGTCGTACGACTGTTGTGACGGGTTTGTCTTCACGGCACCGTGGGCGGCATGGACCTGCACCTCACCGACAAGGTCGCGGTGGTCACCGGCGGTAGCAAGGGCATCGGCCTCGCGGTCAGCCAGGCGCTCGCCGCCGCGGGCGCCCACGTGGTGGCGGGCGCCCGGCACAACAGCGCCGAGTTGGCCGCGCTGGAAGCGGCGGGCTCGGCCACCTTCATCGAAGCCGATCTCGCGGGCCCGGACGGGCCGCGCGCGCTGGTCGCCGAGGCGGAGCGCCGCGGCGGTGTCGACGTGCTGGTGAACAACGCCGGGCTCGTGGTCCCCCGTTTCGGCGGCATCCTCTCCGTCACCGACGAGCAGTGGGAGGCCTCCCTGGCGCTGAACCTCCTTGCCGCGGTGCGCACGACGCGGGCGGCGCTGCCGTCGATGCTCTCCCGCGGCGGCGGCTCGATCGTCGTCGTCAGCTCGGTCAACGCGACGCAGCCCGAGTGGAACATCGTCGACTACAGCGCGGCGAAGGCGGCGCTGGCCAGCTTCGCGAAGAGTCTGTCGAAGGAGTTCGGCCCCAAGGGCGTCCGCGTCAACACGATCAGCCCCGGCCCGGTGGCCACGGACCTGTGGCTCGGCGACAAGGGGATCGCCGCCCAGGTCTCGGCGGCGGGCGGCGGCGCACCCGACGACGTCGCCAAGGCCGCGGTGGCGGGCTCCGCGACCGGCCGGTTCACCACCCCGCAGGAGGTCGCCGACCTCGCGGTCTTCCTGGCCTCCGACCGGGCCGCCAACATCACCGGCTCCGACGTCCGCATCGACGGCGGCTACGTCACCACCCTCTGACCCACCCTGATCCGAGAGGAACACCGCCATGGCCACCAAGCCCAACCCGGTCGTCTTCATCCACGGTCTGTGGATCCACTCCAGCGCGTGGCAGCCCTGGATGGACCTGTTCACCGAGCGCGGCTACGCCGTCTCGGCACCCGGCTGGCCCGGCGACGCCGACACCGTCGAAGCCACGCGGGAGAACGCGGCGGCGCTCGACGACGTCGGGATCGCGCAGATCGTCGAGCACTACGCCGGGCTGATCGGCTCACCGGAGGTCAAGCCGGTGATCGTCGGACACTCGTTCGGCGGTCTCATCGCGCAGGAGCTGCTGGCCAAGGGGCTCGCGGCCGCCGCCGTCGCGATCGACCCGGCGCCGATCAAGGGCGTCACGGCGCTGCCGATCGCGCAGCTGCGCTCGGCCTTCCCGGTGCTGGGCAACCCGGCCAACAAGCACCGGACCGTGTCGCTCAACGCCAAGCAGTTCCGCTACGCCTTCGGCAACACCCTCACCGAGGAGGAGTCCGACGACCTGCACGCGCGCTGGACCATCCCGGGCCCCGGTCTGCCGCTCTTCGAGGACGCCGCGGCCGCCTTCTCCCGTCACTCGCCCGCCGCGGTCGACACCCACCTTGCCGACCGGGGGCCGCTGCTCCTGACCTCGGGCACCGAAGACCACACCGTGCCGCTGAAGGTCACCAGCCAGGTCTACAAGCTCTACGCCGACGGCCCCGCCGTGACCGAGTTCCACGAGTTCGACGGCCGCGGCCACTCGCTCACCATGGACAGCGGATGGCGCGACGTCGCCGACGTCACGCTGAACTGGCTGGCGGAGAAGGGCTTCTGACCGGACCCGCCAGACCGAGCAGACCCGTCCGGTCGGGGCACCCGCTGTACTCGAACCACTGCTCGTCCGGCCCGGCCACCGCGACCTCGTGGTAGAGGCGCAGCCGGGTCGGCGCGCCGCGGGTCGCCATCTTCATGAACGCCCCGTAGATGGCCAGGTGGGTCGGGTGGCTCTCCGACCACCGCTCCAGGTCGGCGAGGGTCTGCCACCAGCTCAGGCCGTAGGTCTTCGCTGTCGGGCGCCCGTCCCCGTCGAGCAGGGTGAGGTAGCGGTTGGCCAGGCAGCCGACGTCCCGGCCCTCATCGCAGAGGAACTCCATGCCCCGCCGCAGGTTCGGCTCGACCCGCTCGAGGTAGGTGCGGCTTTCGTCCTCGCCGCAGTCGCTCCAGTCCTGTCCCGACCGGATGAGGCAGAGGCTGCCCCGCGGCCGGACGCGCACCCGCTCACCGTCGCGTTCGACGGCGAACCCGGCCGGGTCGTGCAGCGGATCGGTCTGCGAGGCGGGCATCCGGTCGCGCATGCCGCCCCAGTACGCGTGCTCCCGCACCGCGTCGCTGAACCCCTCGGCCAGCACCGCGACCCCCTCCGGCCTGCTGCGCCGACCGAAGATCGTCTCGAACCGCTCGACGGTCGGTGTGATGACCTCGATCCAGCGGCCGCCCGCGCCCGCCAGCCAGGGCTCGCGGCACCGCGCGAACCAGCGCTCGAACGCCGCGACGTCGTCCCAGTACGCGGCGATGACGACGGCGCCGGTGTCGTGCTGGCGCGCGCGGTCGTGGTGACGCGGCCCGTCCGGCCCCGTGTCGAACTGCGGGACAGGTCCGTCCATGACGCCGAAGTAGGCCATCACCACCTGACGCACGGCGCCAGGGGTCCGCGCGACGAACGACGGATAGGCCGGGACGAAGTCCTCGGGCACCCTATTCTGACGGGTGCGCGCGACGGCCAGGTGCTGCGGGATCGCGGACTCCATCGGGTCTCCAGTTCGGCTCGACGCGGTGGGCCCATTCTCCCCCGCGTCCGCTGAACCACCGGGACGACGATCAGCCGTCGCCGCCGGTGTCGCCGCCCGTGCCCCCGCCGGTGTCGTTGCTCGTGTCGCCACTGGTGTCGCTGTTGTCCGGGGGCGGCGGCGCGTCGGTCGTCGTCGGCGCGGCCGAGGTGGTGGGCGCTGGGGCGGGTGCAGGCGCCTTGCGCGCCGCCAACTCCGCCGCGGCGCTGACGACCTGCACCTGGTCGCCGATCTGCAGGTAGTTGAACCACGCCTCGGCGTCGGCGGGATCGAGGTGGATGCACCCCGCCGAAGACCGGCTGGGGCTGCCGCTGTGGAAGGCGATCCCGCCGTCTTCGAAGAACACCGACCACGGCATCGGGGCGGGCTTGCCGTTCGGCAGCAGCGACTCCTGGCTGAGGTGGTCCTTGTCCTTGCGGTAGACGCGCAGCGAATGCCCGATGGGCGTCGCCTCGCCGTTGCCACCCGAAGCGATCTTCACCGGACCACGGAAGATCTTGCCGTTCTGGATCAGCCAGGACCGCTGCGAGTCGAGATCGACGCACGCCTTCGCCGATATCGAGCACGGCGTTCCCGCGACGAGCGCCTCCGCCCGCGCGGCCCGTGCGGCAGGCGTCGCGGCGGGCGCGTCAGCGAACGCCTGCCCCGCTACCACCGCGCTGGTCGCCACGACCACCGTCACGCCCGCGAGCACAACCGCCCTGCGGACACCGTTCGACCTGCACAACCCAAAGCCCACTGCCACCGCTCCTGCCCGGAACCGACCTTCTCCGGGTTCAACCCCGCAGGGCGCCAGAGGATGCGCGGCAACCGCCGAGCGGTTCCCTGTGGCGGGTGGACGACGCCCACCGTTATCCGCTCGACGGAAAGCCGCCCGTGGAAGCGGGCCGTCGTGCCCCGGCGCGGGCTAGCCTGACCTGCGGGATCAAGCACGAGAGGAGCCGGATGACCCTCTACATGGTTCAACGATGCCTTTTCGACCACCTGCGCCGCCTGGAGGCGGCCGGAGACGGGCCGCGGCCGGAGATCGTCACCGACGGATACGACCTCACGTCGGAGGAGCGGCGGGCGGTCACCGAGCCCGACATCGGCGCCATTTTCTCCATGGGCACGCACCCGGTGCTCATCAACGGGTTCTGCCGGGCCCTGGGGTACAAACGGGCCGACTACCGCCCCCTCCTGCAGGCCGCGGGCTCCAACACGTCGAGACTGAGGACTCCATGGCAGAAATCGTGATGGCCTACTCGGCCTCCCACGCTCCGATGATGACGGCCGACCCCGGGTCGGCACCGCGCGAGCAGGCCGACAACTTCTTCTCCGCGCTGGAGAAGGTGCGCGACACAGCAGCCGAGACCGGCGTGCAGGCCATCGTCATGATGACCGGCGAGCACTTCACCAACTTCTTCCTCGACGGCCTGCCGCAGATCGCCATCGGCCTGGACGACGAGCACCTCGGCCCGCCCGAGGTGTGGCTGCAGGTGCCCAAGAAGATGGTGCCCTCCAACGCCGGGCTGGCCGCGCACATCACGGCGAAGCTGATCGAGAAGGGTCAACAGCCCGCCCTCTCGCACGGCATGAAGATCGACCACGGCTTCATGACCGTCTACTACTGGCTCGACCCGACCATGGAACTGCCGATGGTGCCGATCGTGCTCAACTGCACGACGCCGCCGCTGATGACGGCGCAGCAGTTCTACGACTTCGGGGTGGCCGTTGGCGACGCGATCCGCTCCTACGACGGCCTGGAACGGGTCGGCCTGGTCGCGGGCGGCGGCCTCTCCCATTTCGTCGGCGAGCCCCGGGTCGGGGACATCGACGAGGAGTTCGACCGGTGGTTCCTCGACCAGCTTGCCTCCGGCGACCTCAGCGAGATCCTCGCCCTCCCGAACGACGTCCTCGCCGAAGCGGGCAACGGCACCGGCGAGGTCCGGGCGTGGATCGCCCTGGCCGCGGCGATGGGCAGCGCCCCTGGGCACGTGCTGGCGTACGAGGCGGTCTACGAGTGGATCAACGGGATGGGCGTCGTGCTCTACGACGGGGACCGGGTGGCCACCCAGACCTGAGTCGACGGCGCCCGACCGGCGGGGCGGGAGCAGAGGTGCGACGCTCCCGCCATGGTCGCTGACGCGATCGTCTCCCTGGCGGTGGTCGGTGTGCCGAGCAGCGCCGGGCGCTACGCCGCGGGCCACGACCAGGCACCCTGCGGGACGCCGGCTCGCGCTCCTGGGCACCGACCCCGTCGAGGCCACCGGACCGTGGGCGCCCCGGGGAGCTCGACCGGCTCGTCGCCGTGCCTGCCGACGTCCTCAGGAGAACTGCGCGGGGGTGAGCGTCGCCGCGCACCCCGTGTCGGTCTCCGTGGGTTGGTCGAGGAAGCTGCGCATGACCGAGAGGGCGCAGGGGGTCGACCAGAGCGCGACGTCGTGCGCGGAGTCGGCGAACCGCACGCCGGCGGCCTGGGTCAGTGACCGCGCCACCAGGTCGCCGTTGGGCGGTGCGGTGATCGCGTCCAGGCCGCCGTCGAGGATCAGGACGGGCTGGTCGCCGCTCGCCGCGGTGTACACGGACGCGGGCGCGGCGGGAACGTCCCAGCTCCGGCAGTCGCTGAGCATGAAGGGCGCCTGGGGGCTCAGGGCGAGAAGCGCATCGGGCAGCTCGGGGAGCACGGCCCGCCCGGCCGCGACCACGTCGGTGCTGGTGATGGTGTCCGCTCCCTCCGAGCAGAACACCCCGAGGGCGAGCCCGTACCCGGTGACCCCGGGGGGCGGCGCGCTTGCCAGCAGCGCGGCGGCGATGGCGCTGCCGTCGCCACGGGCCAGGTTCTCCACCACCGCGGGCACCGTCGCGATCGTGCCGGGGATCAGGCTCGCGGTGATCGCGTAGTTGACCAGCTTGTAGCCGTCGACGACGACGGCCGCCGTCTTGCCGCTCGCCTTGTCGACGACGTTCACGACGCGGGGAGTGGTCGTGAGGTCGCGGGCGAGCCGGAAGAAGTCGTCACGCAGGGTGGGGTGGGCGCTGTGGCAGGCAGGCTGGGCGGCGCAGGCGGCGAACATCGCATTCAGGCCGGAGGCGGCCGAGGGCCAGAAGCTCAGCACGGTGTTGGTCTGCGGCGGCACCACGGAGTCGAGCACCATGCTGCGGATGCCGTCGGGGTGGTCGCGCAGGGTCTGCAGGGCGAGATCGGTCCCGTAGGAGACCCCGTACAGGCTCCACTCCTTGATGCCGAGCGCTGTCCGCAGATCGGCGACGTCGGCGGCGTTCTCGGTCGTCGCGTAGGCGGCGAGGTCGACGCCGGTGGCCGTCAGCCGGTCACGGCACGCGCGGGTCGCGGCGGCACTGCGGGTCGCGGTCGACGGATCGAACGTGTTCAGCTCCGCCCAGTCGGCGAGGAACCCGTCGATCTCCGGGCAGGACAGCAGCGGATCGGACTTCCAGGTGCCCCGCTGGTCGAGGAAGATCACGTCGCGGTCCCGGTTCCAGCCCGCCGCGATCCGCGAACCCGCACTGATCAGCCCGCTGCCCCCGGGACCTCCCGCCAGGTAGAGCAACGGGTCCGCCCCGGGTGTCGGCGATGTCGCCTTCGCGCGGGCCACGGCCAGCCGGATCCGTCGACCGTCGGGGTGGGCGCGGTCCTCCGGCACGCTCAGGTAGCCGCATTCGACCCCGGCCCCCAGGTCGAGCTGCGGGACCCCCGGGTAGATCGGGTTGGGGCACGGCGCCGCCGCGTAGCTGCTCGCGGACGCGACGACGGCGCTTGCCGGGGGCGACGGCGGGGCGCCAACCCCCGCCGGGGGCGCGCAGGCGGCGAGTAGGGCGAGCGCCGCCGCGAGCACCACCCGGCCGGTCCGCACTCCCCGGCGCACCGGCCCCCGGTCTCGTCCCATCGCGACCCCGCCGCCTCCCGCTCCGTCCTCGAACTCCCCCTCGGTGCCCGAGGCCTGGCCCCCTGCCGTCGAATGCTGTCCGGAGCGGCGCGGCTGGACAATCGACTCAGCTCCGCCGCCGACAGGACCTGGGTCCTGGTCCAGCCGGTCGCCTGGGCAGGCGTCCCGCCAACCGGCTCGGGCTGCTGTGACGCGCTGGCCGCGACCCTCGGCGACGCGTCACTCGAGCCGCACTTCCCGTCGGGGCACGACGGGCGGCTCCTAGCGCGGGCGTTCGAACAGGTTGGTCAGCGGAGTGCCCGCCTCGAGCGCGCGGGCGTTCTTCTGGATCAGGGCAGCGGCCCCGAGCGGGCGGCCGCCTGCCGCATGCGGCGTGATGAGCACCTCGGGCAGGTCCCACAGCGGGGAGTCGACGGGCAGCGGCTCGGTGGCCGTCACGTCCAGGGCCGCCCCCGCGAGGGCACCCGTCCTGATCGCGTCGACCAGCGCGTCCTCGTCGACGGTGCTGCCCCGCCCCACGTTGACCAGCCACGCGCTCGGCGGGAGCAGCGCCAGCTTGCGGGCGTCGAGCGCGTGATCGGTCGACGGGGCGCTCGGCAGGATCATCACGAGCACGGCGGCGGTCGGCAGGACGGCATCGATGTCGTCGACGACCTCGTAGCCGTCTTCGGTGCGGGCGCTGCGCGCCACCCCGACGACCTTCGCCCCCAGCGCGGAGAGCAGCGGAGCCAGCGTGCGCCCGATCCCCCCGAACCCCCAGATGACCACGGTGGCGTCCCGCAAGGTCGTGAAGCCCTGGGCGTTGTCCAGCGGCTGGAGCCCACCCAGCTCGGTCGCCCAACGACGGCCGATCTGCGCGCGGACGGCCCGCGGCAGGTGCCGGGCGGCGGCCAGGACCAGCGCGAGCGCGTGCTCGGAGACCGTCGCGTCGTGCAAGCCGAGCCCGCTCGTGATCACGACGTCGTCGGCGAACCCGGCCTTCAGCACGGCAGCCGGGCCCGCGGCCAGGTCCTGGATCCAGCGCAGGCGCGACAGCCTGCGGGCCGCGTCGGCCAGTTGGTCCGGGCCGTTCCCCCAGACGACCAGCGCTTCCGCATCGGTGTGCTCGTCGGGGACCGGCTCGCCGACGGGATAGACCACGGCATCGACGCCCTGCAGCTCGGCCGGATCGACGACGGTGGTGTCCGGGATGAGGATCTTCACGGGCTGCCTTCCCCTTCGGGCCGGGTCACGCGCCCGACCCGGCGATTATGGCGGTGCGACCCTTCAGGGGCGGGCAGGCCGCCAGGCCACCGAGCCGGGCCGCCGCCGACGCGGGGAGGGTGCGGCGCCCCCGGAGGTGCCGGAACACCGGCCCGAGCACGGCGTCGGCGAGCAGGTCGGGGCGGGTCAGCGGACGGTCGAGCAGGTGGACGACGCCCGCCGCGGCCCAACCGCCCTCGGGGCGGGCTTCCGCGTCGGCGGTGAAGTCGAAGAACGCGGCGACACCCCCACCAGGGCCGGTGCGGTACACCGCCGCCCGGGACCCGGCACGGGTCGTGCGGAGGCAGCAGGGAGCGGCGGGCGGGTCGTGGAGCTCGGCGGCGTGCCACAGCAGGATCGAGCTCGGCAGCGGACCGGCGGGGACGGGCACGGTGCCAGTCTTACCCGCAGGGGACGCGCCTACTCCTCGGAGCCGCGGTCGCGGCGTCGCCAGCCCTCGAGCCGGTCCTCGGAGCGGCGGGCCTTCCCCGCCTCGGCGACGCCTTCGAGCTCTTCACGGGTGCCGCCGTGGCGGGCCACAGCCCGCTCGGCCTCGGCGAGCGCGGTCGCATCGGCTGCGTCCTCGGGGGTGAGGAACTGCGCCGGGAAGATGTCGGGGCGCTCGTCGGTGGCGGACCCGGCGTCGTCAGGGTGGTCGTGCGGGTGTTGCTCCGCTGTCATGGTGTCTCCGGTTCGCTGCGTCACGGTCCCTCCCATTAGAACCGCGCCAAAGGTTGTTCACAAATCGGGACAGCGGGCATCCGGCTCAGCCGAATTGCCGCGATCAACCGGCGCCCGCACGATGAGCTGTGCTGCCCCAGACCCCGGGTGCCCGCTCCGCCCCAAGCGATCCGCGCCCGCTGCCCGACCCCGAGGACCGCCCGATATCCCCCGACGACCGGCCGCAGCTGAGCGTGGCCGCCGTGGCGCGCAAGCTCGGTATCGCTCCCGCCACCCTGCGCACCTGGGACCGCCGCTACGGCATCGGTCCCGCCGACCACACCCCCGGCAGCCACCGCCGCTACTCCTCCGACGACGTCGCCCGCCTGGAGCGGATGCGCGACGCGCTGCTTCACGGCGCGACCCCCGCGGCCGCCGCCACCTACGCCCTCGCCGGTCCGCTGCCCGACCCGGACGACCCCCCGACCCCGAACCCCTCTCCGGCCGACCGGGGCGGGCTGGACCTGCCGATCCCGCGGGCGGGCTGGCAGGCGCGCGGCCTGGCCCGGGCGGCGACGGCGCTCGACGCCGAGGCCGTCCGCGGCGTGCTCAACGAGTCGCTCGCCGCGGTGGGCGCGCAGGCCACCTGGGACACGGTGGTGCGCCCGGTGTTGAGCGCTATCGCCAAGCGGTGGGCGGACACCGGCACGGGCATCGAGATCGAACACCTGCTCAGCGAGTGCGTGACCGCGGTCTTCAACGCGCTCGCCGCAGCTCTTCCGCCTCCGGCCACCGCTCGCCCGATCCTGCTCGCCGGGATGGCCGGGGACCAGCACCGCCTGCCCATCGTCGTGCTCGCCGCAACCCTGGCCCAGCGGGGCGTGGCCTGCCGTTTCCTGGGCGCCGACCTGCCCGCCGACGCGCTGGTCGCGGCGATCCGCCGCACCGCACCCGTCGCGGTGCTGATGTGGTCGGAGTTGCCCGACACCGCCGACCCGGGCCTGCTCGAGTCCCTGCCCCGGGCCCGACCGGGGTTCCGCACCTTCGTCGCGGGCCCCGGCTGGACCGACGTCACCCTGCCGACCCAGATCGCGCGGCTGAGCTCCCTCCAAGAAGCCACCGACGTCCTGAGCACGGTGGCGGGCGCGCCCTAGCGCGGTGACCCCACCCGTCTGCCGGGCGCGGTCACCGCACTAGCTCACAGCAGACCGGTCTCGCCCAGCTGGCGGGCCAGCCCGGCGCCGTCGGGAGCGCACATCCAGGGCCGCCCGTGCCGATCCGGCGCAGCGGAGCCGTCGACAGCGACCGGCAGGCCGCCTGCCAGCACCGATTGCGTCGCCGACAACTGCCGGATGGCCACCGCGGCGACGTTGTCCGGGTGCGACGCCGTGAAGTCGCCGTAGATCTCCTGGTCGTGCTGCCCGTCGTCGCCGACGAGCAGCCAGCGCACGTTCGGGAACTCCCCAGCGAGCCGTTCGAGCGCCGCCCGCTTGTGGCTGTGCCCGCTCCGGAACCAGCGATCGCTCGTCGGACCCCAGTCGGTGAGCAGCAGCGGTCCCGGCGGGTACAGGTTGCGCGACAGGAAGCGGGTCAGCGCGGGTGCGACGTTCCACGCCCCGGTCGACAGGTAGAACACCGGCGCATCCGGATGGGCGGTCACCAGGCGCTCGTACAACACCGCCATCCCCGGCACAGGCGAGCGCGCGTACTCGTCGAGGACGAACGTGTTCCACGCCGCGAGCAGGGGCCGCGGCAGGGCCGTGACCATGACGGTGTCGTCGATGTCGGAGACGACGGCGAACCGCAGATCCGGATCCAGGATGCGCACGGGCGCCTCCACGGGCTCCGCGCCGGACCGGAGCAGCCGGACGGTGCGCCAGCCCGGCTGCAGGTCGGCGTCCACCACGGCGTCGATGTAGCCGCCGCGGTCCGTGCGCACCTCGTGCCGCCGGTCCCCGACCTCGACGACGACGACCTCGTCGGTGACGGGGAGCGTCGCGAAGCTGCGCCACCCGCGGACCGCGTGCACGCGTGCGGGCCGCTGCTCCGGCTTGCGCAGCAGCAACCGCGCCATGACCCGCACCCACGACGGTGATCCGTAGCCCGCGTACGCGACGACCGTGTCGCGCCAGCCGCGCTGCCGCATCCGTGGTTCGAGGAACTCGTGGACGGCGTCCTCGACCCGGGCCGCGCGGTGCAGGCTCGGGACGGGCGCGGCCGGACCGCGGACCACGCCCTCCGAACCGTCCGGCACGGGCAAACCCTGCCACATTCCCGCGACGATCAGTCGGTTGTCGCCGATGCACTGATCCTTGGGTCGGCAGGCGCCGGGTCGGGGGCGGCGCCGCTCCCCATCTCGGGGCCTATGCTCCCCGCGTGCCGCAGTACCGGATCTCCGAAGTCGCCGGGCTCCTGGGCGTCAGCGACGACACCGTCCGACGCTGGGTCGAGCATGGAACGCTGCCGGTGGCGAAGGACGCGTCCAACCGCAGCGTGATCGACGGCGTCGCGCTCGCCGAGTTCGCCCGTGACCACGCCCGGTCGGTGCCCGACCCCTCACCGGGACAGAGCTCGGCCCGCAACCGGCTGGTCGGGTTGGTCACCTCGGTCGTCGAGGACAAGGTGATGGCCCAGGTCGAGATCCAGTGCGGTCCGCACCGCATGGTGTCGCTGATGAGCACCGAGGCCGTGCGCGACATCGGGCTGGCGCCCGGCGTGCTCGCGGTCGTCGTGGTCAAGTCGACCAACGTCGTCGTCGAGACCCCGGCCCGCTCCCGCGCCGCGGGCTGCACCTAGGTCAGCGGCTGCCCCGCAGGCTCGGCCAGGCAGCCCGCGCCGCAGAAGTACACGTCGCCGACGTGCCGCAGGATCACTGCGGCACTTCCTCGGCACACCGGAGACGATGAAGCTGCTCCGCTCCCCGGGATCGGGGGTTCCCCCG
This sequence comes from uncultured Actinomycetota bacterium, assembly GCA_963799945.1. Lineage (GTDB taxonomy): Bacteria > Actinomycetota > Actinomycetes > Mycobacteriales > Pseudonocardiaceae > Pseudonocardia. The sequence continues at coordinate 27,847 of CAWCZG010000008.1, read as the reverse complement.
TCCTGCTTCCGCCCTCCGGTCTAGGTGACGATCTGGAGCTAGCCGGGTCGTTGACGCCCGTGCCCGGCACCGCCACTGTCGGCTGGTGCGATTCCTCGACCACGCCGCGGTGCTCGAACTGCTCGACCCCGACGCGCTGATCGACGCCGTCGCCGTCGCGATGGCCGATCTCAGCGCCGGGCGGGGGTCCTCACCACCACGCATCGCGGCCCACACAGCGGCGGGACTCCTCGCGACCATGCCCGCCTACAGCCCGTCGCTCGACGTGCTCGCGGCGAAGCTCCTCACCGTCTACCCGGACAACGCCGCGGCGGGACACCCCGTCCACCAGGCGCTCATCGCGACCTTCGACCCCACGACGGGCGCCCCGACCGCGCTCATGGACGGCGACGTGATCACCGCGTGGCGCACCGCGGCGGGCTCCGCCTTGTCCACGCGGCTCCTGGCCCGCGCCGACGCCGCCGTCCTCACCGTGCTCGGCACCGGTCCCCAGGCCCACCCCCACCTGCGTCTGGTCGCGCGGGTCCGCGACTTCCGCGAGATCCGCCTCGCGGGCCGGGATCCCGCGAAGGTCGCCGCCGTGCTCGACACGCTGCCCGATCTGGACGTCCGCCCCTGCACGCTCGACGAGGCGCTCGACGGCGCGGACGTCGTCTGCGGGGCCACCAGCACGGTCGAGCCGATCATCCGTGCCGACCGCTTGGGCGACGGGGTGCACATCGCTTCGGTGGGCTACAACCCGGACGGGCGGGAGGTCGAGCCGCGCCTGTACGTCGACGCGCTCGTGGCCGTGGAACACCGGGGCACGGCGCTCGCGCCTTTCCCGGTGGGGTCCAACGACCTCGTCGAGGCGGTCGAGGCAGGCGCGGTCGACCCAAGCGCGGTCGTCGAGCTCGGCGAGCTGGTGGCGGGCACCCGCGACGGCCGGACGGACGAGCAACAGCGCACCCTCTACAAGTCCGTCGGCGTCGCGATCCAGGACGTGGCCGGGGCCGCCGTCGTCCTCAGCCGGCTCGGCGGGCGGTGAGCAGGAGGTACTGCCATTCCGAATCGGGTTTCCGCCGCGGAATTTGTACGGGAATTGCCGGAATCGTCCGAATTAGCCACAACTTGCCCGTCGTCGCGCCCGAATCTAGCGTCGGTCCATGGCGGAAACCGCGGGTCCATCGACGTCCTCGCGCCATTCAGAGGCCTCCATTGCCGCGCGGATGGACCGATTGCCCATCACGCCGCTGCACCGCCGCGCCGTCGTCGTCATCGGGCTCGGCCAGTTCTTCGACCTCTACGAGATCTTCCTGGCCGGCGTGCTCAGCAGCGTGCTGGCCAGCCAGTTCAAGCTGGAGAAGGGCGTGGTGGCGCTGCTGCTCGCGTCCGCCTTCATCGGGATGTTCGTCGGCGCGATCGCGCTGGGCGGGATCGCCGACCGGCTGGGACGACGCCGCGCGTTCCTGCTCAGCCTCTCGATCTACTCGCTGTTCTCGCTGCTCTCGGCGTTCAGCCCGGGCCCGGCGATGCTGGTCGTGACCCGTTTCTTCGCCGGCATCGGAATCGGTGCCGAGCCGCCGATCGCCGACACCTATCTCAGCGACCTGTTGCCGCCCGCCAAGCGGGGTCGCTACATCGCGTGGGCGTACACGATCGGTTTCCTCGGCGTGCCCGCATCCGGGTTCCTCGCCCGCGGTCTGGCGGCCAACGTCGTCGCGGGCGTCGAAGGCTGGCGCTGGATGTTCGTGATCGGCGCGCTCGGCTCCGTGATCGTCGCCTTCCTGCGCCGCTCGCTCCCGGAGTCGCCGCGCTGGCTGGCCGCGCACGGCCGGGTCGACGAGGCCGACGAGGTCGTGCGCCGGTTCGAGGGCGAGGTCCCGCAGGCCGAGCTGGCCGAGCCGGACGCTGTCCACGCCGCGCCCGCCCGCGAGCGCGGGTCGTTCCGCGAGCTGCTCGTGCCGCCGTACCGCCGTCGCATGGGGATGATGGCGTTGTTCCACCTGCTGCAGAGCTTCGGCTACTACGGCTTCGGCACCCTCGTGCCGCTGGTGCTGGTGGCCAAGGGCTTCCCGATCGTGACGTCGCTGGGGTTCGCGGCGTTGACGTTCCTCGGCTACCCGGTCGGCTCGCTGCTGTCGCTCCCGCTGGTCGAACGGGTCGAGCGCAAGTTCCTGCTCGTCGGGTCCGGGCTGGCGATGGCGGTCTTCGGCCTGCTGTTCGGCCTCTCCGACGCCCCCGTAGCCATTGTGATCTTCGGCTTCCTCTACACCGTGATCAGCAACGTGTTCTCGAACTCGTTCCACATCTACCAGGCCGAGATCTTCCCGACCCGGCTGCGCGCCACCGCCTCGGGCAGCACCTACGGGCTGTCCCGCCTTTCGAACGCGCTGCTGCCGTTCATCCTGCTGCCGGTGCTCGCGGCCTTCGGGCCGGTGGCGATGTTCGCGGTCGTCTCGCTGGCCATGGTCGTCGTCGCCCTCGACATCGGCCTGCTCGGACCGCGCAGCACGGGACGCGACCTCGAATCGGTGAACACCGTCGAGCCGTCTTCCCACTTCAACGTATAGCGGTCCGGGGGGCTTGCGGCAAGACCCGGGGCAGGCCGCAGAATCTTCGGCCGGACCGTGAACGGACGAAGACAGGGGCAATGCTGTGTCGCCCCCGGAGGTAGCGCGATGATCGAGAAGTCCGTGGTGGGTCTGGAGGAGATCGACGAGCAGCAGGTCGCGCTCGTCGGCGGCAAGGGTGCGAACCTGGGCGAGCTCGCGCGGATCGACGGCATCCGCGTGCCCGCGGGCTTCGTCGTGACGACGGAAGCCTTCCGTCGGATCATGGCCGGGGCGCCGTCGATCGACGACCAGCTCGAGCGGCTGTCCCGCCTGGACCCGGACGACCGGGAGGCGACCCGCACGCTCAGCGCCGAGATCCGCCGCACCGCTCGAAGAGATCACCATTCCCGACGACCTGGCCGCGGCCGTCACCCACGCTGTCGTCCGGCTCGGCGAGACGACGCCGTACGCCGTCCGCTCCAGCGCGACGGCAGAGGACCTGCCGACGGCCTCGTTCGCCGGCCAGCAGGACACGTACCTGAACGTCGTGGGCCCGGCCGCGATCCTCCAGCACATCAGCCGGTGCTGGGCCTCGCTCTTCACCGAGCGGGCCGTGACCTACCGCAGGCGCGGCGGCGTCGACCACCGGGCCGTCGGCATGGCCGTGGTCGTGCAGCAGATGGTGTTCCCGCAGGCGGCGGGAATCCTGTTCACGGCGGACCCGATCACCGGCAACCGGAAGGTCGCCTCCGTGGAGGCGGGCTTCGGCCTCGGCGAGGCCCTGGTCTCCGGCCTGGTGAACCCGGACGTCTACAAGGTGCGCGACGACGAGGTCGTCAGCAAGGCGATCGGCACCAAGAAGCTCGCCATCCAGGCCGTGCCGGGCGGCGGTACGCAAGCGCAGGCGGTCGAGCCCGAGCGCCAGGACCAGCCCGCGCTGACGGATGCGCAGGTCGTGCGGCTCGTGCAGCTCGGCAGGCGGATCGAAGCGCACTTCGGGCGCCCGCAGGACATCGAGTGGTGCCTGGTCGACGGCGACTTCCCGATCGTCCAGAGCAGGCCGATCACGACGCTGTTCCCCATCCCGGAGTCAGGCGACCGGGAGAACCACATCTACATCTCCGTCGGCCACCAGCAGATGATGACCGACGCGATGAAGCCCCTCGGGTTGTCGTTCTGGCAGATGACGACCCCCGCGCCGATGGCCGAGGCGGGCGCCCGCCTGTTCGTCGACGTGACCCAGAGGCTGGCCTCGCCCGCGGCCCGCGACGGTCTCCTGGAAGCGATCGGGAGATCCGATCCACTGACCGGGGACGCGCTCAACACGGTCCTCGAACGCGAGGGCTTCCTCCGCCCGCTCCCGGACCAGGCACCTCCCGGGCCGCTGTTCGGTCGCGACGCGGCGCCGATCGAGACCGACCCGGCCATCGTCACCGAGCTGATCGAGCACAGCCGGGCATCGGTCGCCGCCACGGAACGCGCTATCGCCCCGTTGTCCGGCGCGGCGCTTCTCGACTTCATCCAAGAGGACATCCAGGAGATGCGGCGGGTGCTGTTCGACCCGCGCAGCCACCAGGTGTTCATGTCGGCCATGGAGGCCGCGTGGTGGCTCAACGACCACCTGCAGGAGTGGCTGGGCGAGAAGAACGTGGCCGACACGCTCACGCAGTCCGTTCCGCACAACGTCACCTCGGAGATGGGGCTGGCGCTCCTGGACGTCGCCGACGCGATCCGCCCGCACCGGGACGTGGTGGAGTTCCTGCAGCACGTCGAGGACGACGGGTTCCCGGCCGAGCTGGCCACGCTCCCGGGCGGAACGGAGGCGCGCGACGCCATCGAGGCGTGGCTCGGGAAGTACGGCATGCGCTGCGTCGGCGAGATCGACATCACGCGGCCCCGGTGGAGCGAGCGACCTTCCACGCTCGTCCCCGTGATCCTCGGCAACATCAAGAACTTCGAACCGGGCGCGGGCCCGCGGCGCTTCGAGGAAGGACGGCAGGAGGCGTGGGCGAAGGAACAGGAGGTGCTGGAGCGGCTGTGGGCCCTGCCGGACGGGGAGCAGAAGGCCGGGGAGACCAAGCAGAAGATCGACCGGGTGCGGACCTACATCGGCTATCGCGAGTACCCGAAGTACGCCATGATCTGCCGCTACTTCGTCTACAAGAAGGCCCTGCTGGACGAGGCCGAGCGCCTGGTCGGGGCCCAGGTGCTGCGCGCGGAGGACGACCTCTTCTTCCTGCGGTTCGCCGAGCTCCACGACATCGTGCGCACCGGCCAGGCGGATCACGAGCTGATCGCTGGGCGCAGGGAGGCGTTCCGGGCGTCCCAGATGCTCACGCCGCCCCGGGTGCTGACCTCCGACGGCGAGGCGATCACCGGGTCCTACCGGCGCGACGACGCGCCGCCCGGGGCCCTGGTCGGCCTCCCGGTCTCCGCCGGGGCTATCGAAGGGCGGGCCCGGGTCATCCTGGACATGGCCCAGGCCGATCTCGAAGCGGGCGACATCCTGGTCACGGCCTACACCGACCCCAGCTGGACACCGCTGTTCGTGGCGATCACCGGCCTGGTCACGGAGGTGGGCGGGCTGATGACCCACGGCGCGGTGATCGCGCGCGAATACGGCCTCCCCGCCGTCGTCGGCGTCGTGGACGCCACCCGGCTCATCCCCGACGGACAGCGGATCCGCGTCAACGGAACCGACGGCTACGTCGAGATCCTCCCCTGAGGGAGCGCGTGACGGCGATCGGCATCAGCCGACCTCGTCCAGCTCGGCCTGCATCTGGGCCGCTTCGACGTCGCACGCGACGGCTTGGGCCAGCAGCATCCGCAGCACGTGGACGACGAGCGCGACCCGAGGATGGCCAGGCCGATCCGCAAGCTGCTCAGCGCAACGGTGCCAGCGCCTCCGCGACGCGCACCAACTCGTCGAGCATGACCTTCGCCGCGCCGACCGCGACCTCGTTGGGGACGAAGTCGCCGTCTTTCATCATCTGCCCGACGAACGGGAGGGAGACGGCGTCGGGGACCGGCGTCATGCGCAGGGTGGTGACCACCTGCTTGATCATCTGGGCGGCCCGGGTGCCCGCCGCGACGCCGCCGTAGCTGACCAGCCCGACCGGCTTGTACGCCCACTCCTTGTGCAGGTAGTCGATGGCGTTCTTCAACTCGGCGTTGTAACCGTAGTTGTACTCGGGCATGACGAACACGAAGGCGTCTCCCGCCGCGACGGTCGCGCTCCAGTCCTTCGTGTGCTGGTGGACGTACTGGCCCAGCCGCGGGTGGTTCGGCTCGTTCATGAACGGCAGGTTCACCTCGGCCAGGTCGACCAACACGACCTCGTCGAACCCGCCGTGTTCGATGGCCTCGGCCTCGATCCAGCGCGCGATCGGCAGGCCCACCCGCCCCGGCCGGGTGCTCGCCACGATGATCTCGAGCCTCGACATGCGATCTCCCTTTCCTGGTTTAACGCTCAACTACTTGGGCGCAACCCTAGACGACGGCCGACCCATACCGGGCCCGGCGCGCGTCACACCCGGGTGGCTGCGCTCATGCCGCGGCCCGCGACTGTGCTAACACCCTGGAGGTCGCCCCCCGAGAAGCGAGCACCCACATGGCGAACAGCCTGGGCGCGGTCCGGACCATCGAGGCAACCTCCGTCCCCGACCGAGTCATGACCGGACTGCGCCGCTGGTCGACGGCGTCATGGAGATCTGGCGGATGCGAGATGGCCCAGCCCTGCACAGCGGTGCCCGCCTCGCCGCCGTGCCGCGGTAAATCGTCGGTGGCGGGTGCTATCCGTACTCCGTGCCCTCTGAACCAGAGTCCCCAGCCGCGTAGCGGAGCCCGACGATCTCGACGTCGTCCGCGACTCCTACGACCGCGTGGCCGACAACTACGTCGACATGGTGGCGACGACCGCCCTCGGCGACATCCGCCGCCGGCCCTGGCTGCGGGCCGCGATGGACGTGTTCGCCGACGCGGTCGGCGGTCTGGGTCCGGTGCTCGACGTCGGATGTGGTCCGGGCACGGTCACCGCCTACCTCGCCGAACGCGGGCTCGACGTCTCGGGGGTCGACCTGTCACCGCGCATGATCGAGCACGCCCGCCGCCTCCACCCGGAGTGCACGTTCAGTGTGGGGTCGGCGACCGAGCTGGACCTGGCCGACGCATCGTGGGGAGGGTTGCTGGGCTGGTGGTCGCTGTTCAACCTGCCGCGGCACGTCCTGCCGCAGGTGCTGGCCTCCTTCGCCCGTGCGCTGGTGCCCGGTGGCCAGCTGATCATCGGCACCCACGTCGGCGACGACGACGTGCTCCGCACCGAGGCCTACGGAGGGGTCCCGGTCCGCTGGACGACCCATCAGTGGCAGCCAGAGCAGCTCGTCACGCTGGTCGAGCAGGCCGGGCTCACGCCGACGGCCGAGCTCCGGCTCCCCGCCGACGGACCGATCGGCCCCGTCGTCGTCCTCGTGGCGCAGGCGTGACGGGTTGCCCGACGTGGCCTCCTCGTGTGAGGTAGCGGGGTGACCGACCAGCCCCGCATCGCGATACTCGACGACTACCAGGGCGTCGCGACCGAGCTCGCCGATTGGGGCAGTCTGCCCGGCGAGGTCGTCGTCTTCACCGAGCCGTTCGGCGGCCCTGATCAAGCGGTCGCGGCCTTGAAGGGCTTCGACGTGCTGGTCGCGATGCGCGAACGCACCCGATTCCCGGCCGAGGTGCTCGAACGTCTCCCCGGCCTGCGGCTGCTGGTGACGACCGGCTCCGCCAACGCCGCCATCGACCTCGACGCCGCGCGGCGCCTCGGCATCACCGTCTCGGCCACCGGCTACGACTCCTCCCCCACCCTCGAGCTGACCTGGGCGCTGATCCTCGCCGCCGCGCGGGACCTGCCCGCCGAGGCCGAGCGGGTCCGCACCGGACAGTGGCAGCAGTCGCTCGGCATCGGCCTGCACGGCAAGACCCTGGGGCTGCTGGGCCTGGGCAGGCTCGGTTCCCGCGTGGCCCGCATCGGGCAGGCCTTCGGCATGGACACGATCGCCTGGAGCGCCAACCTCACCCCCGAGAAGGCCGCCGAGCACGACGTCCGTGCGGTCGACAAGCACGAGCTGTTCGCGAACGCCGACATCGTCTCCATCCACCTCGTGCTCAGCGGACGCACCCGCGGCCTCGTCGGCGCCGCCGAGCTGGCCGCGATGAAGCCCACCGCGCTGCTGGTCAACACCTCCCGAGGCCCGATCGTCGACGCTCCTGCCCTGCTCGCCGCTCTCCGCGACCACCGCATCGCAGGCGCCGCGGTCGACGTCTACGACACCGAGCCCCTCCCCGTCGACGACCCGCAGCGCGCCACGCCCGGCCTGCTGGCCACGCCGCACATCGGCTACGTGACCCGCGAGCTGTACACCACCTTCTACCGCGACGCCGTCGAAGACATCGCCGCGTTCCTGGACGGAAAGCCCGTCCGCATCCTCGCAGCTCCGGGCTGATGAGCCGTCCGGCAGGCGAAGAGATACGAACCCGCGTTCCCCCGATCGACCGACACGGGGATCCCCCTGCGCATCGGCCATCGTGCGGACAGAGCGCGCCCGGGATCTGCAGCAGAGTTCTCCTTGACCGGGAAGCGCCCGATCACCTCAGGAGGAGAACTCCGATGACCACCATGACCCTCGACGACGTCCGCCCCGCCGCCACCGCACCGGAGAAGGCCGACGAGCTGCTCCGCACCGAGCTCGTCGCCGCCTGGTCCGCCGAGACCCGGCCCACCGCCACGTGGTCCGCCCAGGCCCGCCCGACCGCGGCGCTGCAGCGGCGGCTCATCGCCGGAATGGTCGGCTAGACCCTCAGCTCTCGAAGAGGGTCATCCGCCGCAGGACGCCCCGGGTGGCCTCGCCGCCGAGGTGGGCCTGGTCGACCACGATGCCGAGCGCCGTGATCAGCAACATGGACGCGGCGTCGGAGGGCTGCATCGCCTCGGGGAGGTAGCCCAGCTGCTTCCACCGCCGGGCGAGCGCTGCGAGCCTCCGACGGCCCTTGGCCAGCGCATCGCGGGCCTGCTCGGCGATCTCCGGGCTGCGCAGCGCCTCGGCCCAGGTCTGGATCACCAGCCCGCGCAGGTCGTAGTTGCGGCCGCTGCGGTCGTTGTCGAGGTTGTTCACGATCGCCTGGACGGCCTGCCGCGGGGTCGGCACCGGATCACCGGACATCATGTCGTCGACCATCGCGGAGAACTGGCCCAGCGACTCGTCGATCGACGCGGCGATCAGCTCCTCCTTCGTCCGGACGTAGCGGTAGACGACGCTCGAGGACCAGCCGCTCTCCACGACCACGTCGTTGATCGTCGTGGCGTGGAAGCCGTTGCGCGCGAAGCAGCGGAACGCGCTCTCCAGGACGTGGCGCCTGCGCACGGCCCAGAGTTCGTCGCTGAGCTTCGGCATTCGGCGATCCTATCGACGGCCCCGGCCGCACGAGTTCCCCGAGGAACGGCTACAAGAAGAGTTGCCCATATCTTTTTGTGCCCTGAAGGGTGACCGAGAGTGCACCGCTCACGAAGGGTCTACGCCGGGACCGCCGGCACGCACGTCTTCGGGCCGCACCCGAAGCGGCGCCCCGCGCTCTCGCCGCCGAGCTCTCCCCTCTCGACGTCGGCCACCGCACCCCGAAAGACCGGCGGCCCGAGCCGGTCGGGCGACGCCTGCCGATCACCGATCCCCCGCCGTCGGCCTCGCGTGGTCGGCCGCGGTACTCGAGGACGGCGCAAGGCGCGGGTCCGGCACGACGGCTTCGTGGCGGAGGTGGACTGACGCGCGTCAGCGACGGCGGCGACGTCGCGCACGGGGAACTTCAGGTGGTGAAGGCCGGTGGAGGTGGGGCTCACGTCCGTCCCCGCTTCTCGACCATAAAAAGAGTGAGACTAACTCTTTTTGTGCACCATATGCCCCGGACCCGTCACCCACAAGTGGCCGTGACGACCCAGACCTTCACCCTGTGTTCACCTCTTGAACTAGTGAGGCCCGTGGCTCCGCCAAGAGGGGGCACTCTGCCGGATTTTCACAGCTTCTCTGGTGCAGGGGCTTCAGAACATGAATGATCCGGAGACCCACGAGGCGGCGGCTCCTAAGGGGACTCAACAATGGTGTTGGCGCAAACCGACCTTCGATTGAACGCAAACGGCCTCGACTACGTGCTGGTCGTTTTCTACTTCGTGCTGGTGCTGGGGATCGGCCTGGTGGCCCGGCGTTCGATCTCCACGAGCCTGGATTTCCTGCTCTCCGGCCGTTCGCTGCCCGCGTGGGTGACCGGCCTGGCGTTCATCTCGGCCAACCTGGGGGCCATCGAGCTCATCGGGATGACGGCCAACGGAGCGCAATACGGCATCCCGACCGCGCACTATTACTGGGTCGGCGCGGTGCCCGCGATGGTCTTCCTGGGCATCGTGATGATGCCCTTCTATTACGGCAGCAAGGCGCGTAGCGTCCCTGAGTTCCTGGCGATCCGGTTCAACCGGACCACCCAACGGGTGCAGGCCGTGGTGTTCGCGCTCGCGTCGCTGCTGATCGCCGGAGTGAACCTGTACGCGCTGGGCCTGGTGCTCGAGGCATTGCTCGGGTGGCCGCTCGGCCTGGCGATCCCGGTCGCGGCGCTGGTGGTGCTGAGCTACACCTTCCTCGGCGGCCTTTCGGCGGCGATCTACAACGAGGTGCTGCAGTTCTTCGTGATCCTCGCGCTGCTGATCCCGGTCACCGTCGCCGGTCTCGCACGGGTCGGCGGCTACTCCGGCCTCGTGGAGAAGGTCACGGCCGGACCCGGCGGGGCCGAGCAGCTCTCCTCGTGGCCGGGCACACCGATCACCGAGATCGCCAACCCGTTCCTGTCGGTGTTCGGCATCGTGTTCGGGCTCGGGTTCGTGCTCTCCTTCGGCTACTGGACCACGAACTTCGCCGAAGTCCAGCGGGCGCTGTCGGCCAAGAACATGAACGCCGGACGGATGACCCCGATCATCGGAGCCTTCCCCAAGACGCTGGTCCCGCTGGTCATCGTCATCCCCGGCATGGTCGCGGGTGTCCTGATCCCGCAGCTGGTCGCGGTCAAGTCGGGCAACCCCTCGGACGTCACCTACAACAACGCGCTCTCGCTGCTGATGAAGGAAGTCCTCCCCAACGGCGTTCTCGGTGTGGCCATCGCAGGTCTCCTGGCCGCGTTCATGGCGGGCATGGCCGCCAACATCAGCTCGTTCAACACCGTGTTCACCTACGACATCTGGCAGGACTGGGTCAGGCCGGGCAAGCCCGACCTCTACTACCTCAAGGTGGGCCGCGCGGTCACGATCGGCGGGTGCGTGGTCGCCATCTTCACCGCCTACCTGGCAGGCAGCTTCTCCAACCTGATGGACTACATCCAGGCGTTGGCCAGCTTCTTCAACGCCCCGCTGTTCGCGATCTTCATCTTCGGCCTGTTCTGGAAGAAGATGACCGGTACGGCGGGCTGGACCGGCCTGTTGGGCGGCGTGGTCACCGCGGTGCTCGTCGACGTGCTCGTCCGGACAGGCATCATCCACATCTCGTCGCAGGCAGGCAGCTTCGTCGGGGCCAGCGCAGCGTTCGTGGTCGGCTGTCTCATCGCCTTCGTCGTCTCGCAGTTCACCCCGGGCAAGACCGACGAGGAGCTGTCCGGGCTCACCTGGGCAACGTCCAACAAGGAACAACGCGGCCAGGGAGCCGTCGCGGCCGTTGACGCAGGTTGGTACAAGAATCCGGTGATCATGGGCACGATCGTGCTCGTCATCACGCTGGTCCTCTACATCATCTGGTGGTGAGCGAGATGTCCAACCGCACCGAACGCCCAGCCAAGCCGCCGCTCTCCGCCATCCTGTTCGACCTGCGCTCGGTCATCGGGCTTCTGTTCGTGGTCTACGGGGTCGTCCTCACGATCCTCGGGATCATCGGCGAGACACCCGAGGAGCTGGCCAAGGCAGGCGGTATCGCCCTGAACCTGTGGACCGGTCTGGTCATGCTGCTCGGCGGAGTGATCTTCTACGCTTGGGCCTTCATGAAGCCGCCGGTGGCGCCCACGCCTGACGAGATCGCCGAGATCGACGAGGGCGGCCCGCTGCACAAGGGCGGCCACTGAGCCGCTCGTAGCCGCGATCTCAGGTTCCGGCGCCTGCCGCCTTCGTCGACGGCGTGCGGATCGCGGCGACACGGCCCGGGAAGCTCTCGGGCGCCCGCAGGGCCAACGCGACCGCGCCCAGCACCTGCGAGCGCGATCCCAATGCCGCCGGGACGATGTCCACCCGGCGTGCAGCGCTCGGGATGCCATGTCGGAAGATCACTTCACGCATCGACGCGATCAGGAGATCGGCGGCCTGGGACAGCTCACCACCCAGCACTATCCGTTCCGGGTTGAGCAGGTTGCACATGTTGGCCACGGCCAGCCCGATCTGCCGACCGGCGTCGGTGATCAGTCGGCGGCAGGCGTTGTCACCCTCGTGAGCCATCGCCACCATCTGCGCGACGGTCAGGTCAGGCCCATGGGTGGGTTCCAACAGCCCGAGCAGCACCGGGGTGCGGACCAGTGTCTCCAGGCAGCCGCGGTTGCCGCAGCGGCACAGCGCGCCGTACTCGTCGAGTGAAGCGTGTCCGATCTCGCCCGCCGTGCCGTCCGGTCCGTGGAAGATCTGCCCGTCGATCACCAACCCGGCACCCACACCGCTGGAGATCTTGAGATAGGCCGCGCTCCGCGTGCCCTGCGCGGCTCCCTGGAGGGTCTCCGCCAACGCACCGAGGTTGGCGTCGTTGTCCACGGCCACCGGCATGCCCAGCACCTCGGTGGCCAACTGTGCGGCATGCACGCCCTCCCAGCCGGGCAGGATCACCGGCGCACCGACCTTGCCGGTGCCGCTGTCGATCGGCGCGGGAAGGCCGAGACCCACGCCCGCGACGACCGAGCGATCCACGTCGGCCTCGGCCAGCACCTCCTCGATCAGCCGGGCCGCGCAGGCCAGCGTCTCGCGGGCGGTCTGCCCGGGCGACGAGTCGACGCGGCGCTCGGCGATCGGGGTCAGCGTCCAGCCGGCCAGCACGACACGGAGGTGGCGATGGCCCACGTCGATCCCGACCGCACACCCCTCGGGCGGGGCGACGCTCAGCAGACGGCCGCGCCGCCCGCCGGGCGCAGCGCCGACGGCGACGAGCACCCCGGACCTGGTGAGCTCACGGGCGAGGTTCGACACCGTGGCGGCCGAGAGGCCGGTGGCCCGCGCGATCTCGGTCTGCGTGAGCGGACCGAGATCGCGGACCGTCTCGACCACGCGGCGACGGTTGGCCGTGCGCAGGGAGCCAGGAGACCCCGGTCCGGACTGCCCGTCGACCGCTGCCATGCCTAGGACCGTACGGCACGGCTAGGGGTCGCGATGGCCCTCGTCACTTGCCGGGGACGAGGCTGCCCAGGCGTCCTCGACGAGACCCCGCTCGGTCGCCGATGCGCACGCTCGACGAGCTCGCCGCCGCGGTCGCGTTCCCCCGTCAGCGACGACGCCGGCTTCGTCACCGGCACCGAACTGGTCGTCGACGGCGGGTTCCGCACCCGCTGAACGGAGCGCGCGGGGCGGAAGGCAGCATCGGGCGATGCGCGTCGGCGTCGTGATCCTCCCCCAGTTCAGCTGGCCCGAGGCCAGGGCGCGATGGGCGTCGTTGGAACAGCGCGGGTTCGCCCACGGCTGGACCTACGACCACCTGGCCTGGCGGGACCTGGCCGACGAACCCTGGTACGCGACGATCCCGACGCTGGTCGCCGCGGCCACCGCCACGAGCACGCTCCGCCTGGGCACGTGGGTCGCCTCCCCCAACTTCCGCCACCCGGTGACGACCGCCAAGGACCTGATGACCCTCGACGACGTCTCCGGGGGACGCCTCATCGCGGCCGTCGGTGCGGGCGGACCGGGCTGGGACGCGAGGGTGCTCGGCCGAGAAGCGCTCCCGCCGCGGGAGCTGGTGTCCCGGCTGGACGAGTTCGTCACCCTGACCGACCTGCTCCTGCGGCAGCCGGACACGACCTGGACTGGGCACCACTACCAGGCCCGGAACGCGAAGATGATCCCCGCGGGCAGCCGGGAGCGGATCATGCTCGTTGTGGCCGCCTCCGGGCCGCGGACGATCCGGATCGCCGCCCGCGCCGACGGCTGGGCGACCACCGGGCCCGCCGATGCGGGTGACGACCCCGACCGGTGGTGGTCGGGGCTCGCCGACCTCGTGCGCACCTTCGAGGAGACCGCCGCCGCGGCAGGCCGGAATCCGGCGGCGATGCCCCGGATGCTGAGCCTGGACGCGGGGCCCGATCCCGTCGTTCACGAGCTTCGGCGCGTTCACCGACGCGGCAGGCCGCGCCGCCGAGCTCGGGTTCACCGACGCCGTCCTGCATTGGCCCCGCCCGTCCGGGGCGTACGCAGGGGACGACGCCGTGCTCGACGAGATCGCCGGTGTCCTGGTCGACGGCGCCTGGGGGACGCGCTGAGCGGAGCTTTGGCGACCAGCACCTCGTCTGTCGGTGGGCACCGTTCTTACCTCGCCGCGCTGGACGCGCACGAACGCTCGATGCACCATGCATCCAGGAGAGGAGGCCGAGCGTTGACCGTGCACCGCTCCGCCCGGGCCCTTCCGCCCACCGCCGACGTCGTCGTCATCGGAGGTGGGGCGATCGGCACCAGCATCGCCTTCCACCTCGCCGAGGCGGGCGTCCGCGATGTCGTGCTGCTCGAACGGGACGAGCTCGGCCAGGGCTCGACCTGCAAGGCCGCGGGCGGCGTCCGTGCCCAGTTCTCCGACCGGATCAACATCGAGCTCGGTGCGCGCAGCCTGGAGGCCTTCGGCCGGTTCGGCGTGCGCCCCGGTCAGGAGATCGACCTGCACCGGGTCGGCTACCTGTTCCTCCTGTCCACCCCCGAGCACGTCGCCTCCTTCGAGCGCGACGTCGCGCTGCAGAACGAGCTCGGCGTCACCACCCGGATGATCGACGTGGCGGAGGCCAAAGCGCTGTCCCCGCTGATCGAGACCGACGGCCTGCTGGCCGCGACCTACTCCCCCGACGACGGCCACTGCACCCCGGAGTCCGTCGTGCTCGGCTACGCCGCGGGGGCCCGCGGGCACGGCGCGACCCTGCTCACCGGCGTCACCGTCACCGGCGTCGACGTCATCGACGGCGAAGCCCGCACCGTGCACACCGACCGGGGCCCGATCACCACCGGCACCGTCGTCTGCGCGGCGGGCGCCTGGTCGCGCACGCTCGGGGAGATGCTGGACACCCCGCTGCCCGTCACCCCCGTGCGCCGCCAGATCATCTTCACCGAGCCGCTCACCGAGCTGGCCGAGGTCGTCCCGTTCACCATCGACTTCGCCACCACCTACTACTTCCACCGGGAGGGGCGCGGCCTGCTGTTGGGCATGTCGGACCCGGACCAGGAGCCGGGCTTCCACCTGCGCTACTCCGAGGACTGGCTGCCGCGCCTCGGCAAGGCCATCGGCGCCCGCACTCCCCAGTTGCTCGACGTCGGCCTGCGCGACGGATGGGCGGGCCTCTACGAGGTGACGCCGGACCACAACGCGATCATCGGACGCTCGACGACCACGCCGAACGTCCTGTACGCCACCGGCTTCTCCGGCCACGGCTTCCTGCAGGCGCCCGCCGTCGGCGAGGTCCTGCGCGACCTGCACCTCGACCGCGCACCGTTCGTCGACATCGCCCCGCTCAGCGCGGAGCGCTTCACCCGCAGCGGAGCGGCACGGCCCGAGTCGCACATCGTCTGAGCACCGCACCCGGCACCACCCACCCACGAGGACAGCGATGACTGAGCGCACCATCTCCCTGCCGACCACCGACCAGCTGCGCGAGCAGGCCCGAGCGGCCCTCGACCGGATCGGCGTCGACGTCCCCGAAGGCACAGATCTGGCGGCCAGGACCCCCATCACCGGCGAGGAGCTCTTCGGCCTGCGGGCCACCACCGCCGAGGCGGCGCGGCAGGCGATCGGCGAGGCGGCCGCGGCGTTCCAGACCTGGCGGACCACGCCGTCGCCGGTGCGCGGCGAGCTGGTCCGCACGCTCGGCGACCTGTTGCGGGCGCACAAGGCCGATCTCGGTGAGCTCATCACCATCGAGGCGGGCAAGATCCGCTCGGAGGCGCTGGGCGAGGTCCAGGAGATGATCGACGTCTGTGATTTCGCCGTGGGGCTGTCCCGCCAGCTCTACGGCCGCACCATCGCCTCCGAGCGGCCCGGCCACCGGCTCGCCGAGACCTGGCACCCGCTCGGGGTGGTCGGCGTCATCTCCGCGTTCAACTTCCCGGCCGCGGTCTGGTCGTGGAACACCGCGATCGCGCTGGTCTGCGGAGACGCGGTGGTGTGGAAGCCGAGCGAGCTGACCCCGCTGGTCTCGCTGGCGGCGAGCCGCCTGCTCGACCGCGCCATCGAGCAGGTCGGCGCGCCCCGCGAGCTGCACCGGCTGCTGCTGGCGGACCGGAGCGTCGGCGAGGTGCTCGTCGACGACCCGCGCGTTGCGCTCATCAGCGCCACCGGCTCCACCCGGATGGGCCGCGCCGTCGGTCCGCGCGTCGCCGCCCGCTTCGGCCGCGTGCTGCTCGAGCTCGGCGGCAACAACGCGACGGTCGTCGCCCCGTCGGCGGAGCTCGACCTCGCGCTGCAGGGCATCGTGTTCGCCGCCGCGGGCACGGCAGGCCAGCGGTGCACCACGTTGCGGAGGCTGATCGTGCACCGCGACGTGGCCGACCAGCTCGTCACGAAGCTCACCTCGGCGTACGGACGGCTCCCGATCGGCGACCCGTTCGACGAGGCCACGCTCGTCGGCCCGCTCATCTCGGAGACGGCCGCCGACGCCATGACCGCCGCGCTCAAACGCGCCGAGGCCGAGGGCGGCGAGATCGTGGCAGGGGGCCGCCGCGTCGCCACGGCCGGAGGCGCCTACGTCGAGCCCGCGATCGTGCGGATGCCCGAGCAGGGCGGTGTGGTGCGGGAGGAGACCTTCGCGCCCATCCTGTACGTGCTCACCTACGACGCGTTCGAGGAGGCGGTGGCCCTGCACAACGACGTGCCGCAGGGGCTGTCGTCGTCGATCTTCACCCGCGATCAGCAGGAGGCCGAGCGCTTCCTCGCCGCCGACGGGTCCGACTGCGGCATCGCCAACGTCAACATCGGAACCTCCGGCGCCGAGATCGGCGGCGCGTTCGGTGGGGAGAAGGAGACCGGTGGCGGGCGGGAGTCAGGGTCGGATGCCTGGCGCGCCTACATGCGGCGGGCCACCAACACGATCAACTACTCCAGCACCCTCGCGCTGGCCCAGAACGTCAGCTTCCTCTGACCTCGCCCGTTGGCCACGGCACGTCGGCGAGCGCACCTCCGTAGAGCTCCGCGAGGAGCTCCACCAGGTCGTGGGTGGCCGGATGGGGATCGTCGCGCCACCACAGCAGCAGTACCGGGACCGGCGGCGCCCCCCGCAACCGGCGGAACGCGACGCCGTGGGGTCGGTACTGCGCGAGGGTGCTCTCGGCGGTGACGCCGACGCAGCGTCCGGCGGCGATGACGGCCAGCCAGTCGTCGACGTCGCGGACGTGCTCGACCTCGGGGCGGGCGTCGGCCGGCCACAGGTCGATGGTCGTCGTCCCCGTGCGCGGGTCGACCGCGAGGACGCGGTCGGCGAGGTCGGCCAGGCGCAGCTGTTTGTGCGCCGCCAGCGGATCGTCCACGGCCAGCGCGCAGTAGCGCGACTCCAGGCCGACCACGGCGCTGCCGAACCGGCTGTCGAACCGGACGGACGCGCCGTCTCGGACCTGGACCGGAGTCCGCACGATCGCGACATCGCAGGCACCCTCGGCGAGGCCGCCGGTCGAGGAGTTGGTGCGCACCAGTGTGAGGGGCACATCGGGGTGCAGCGCGGCCCACCGTCGTTGGAAGCCGACCGTATGCGCACCGGCGGCCGCCCAGGCGTGTCCGACGCGCAGCGTGCCGTGGCCGCTGCGCGCCTCCCGGGAGAGGTCGTCGACCTCGGCGAGCACGCGCCGCGCACGGGCGAGCACCCGCTCTCCCGCCGACGTGAGCACCACCTCACGGCTGGTGCGACGGAGCAGGCGCACCCCGAGAGCCTCCTCGAACTGCGCGAGGGAACGGGAGACCGACGGCTGGGTGACGCCGAGCGCCGACGCGGCGCCCGTGAAGCCGCCCGCGTCGACGATCGCAATCAGGCAGCGCAGGTGGCGCAGCTCCAGATCCACGCGGTCAACCTAGCGATCACCGGTCGCCGGCGCCCTGGTGTTCGAGCCGTGGAAGCTGTTCATCGACCAGCGCGTCGACGAAGCGCCGCCCGCCGCCGCCGCGCCCGTCGCAGGTGGGTCGACGACCGAACCCGTCGTGCTGGCCCGGGGCCAACTGATCAGCCACGAGCACCACAGCAGCGGGTCGGTCGCCGTCCTGCGTCTGCCGGACGGATCCCGGGTGTTGCGCCTGGAAGACCTGCAGACCAGCAACGGTCCTGCGCTGCACGTCTGGCTCTCCGACGCCCCGGTCATCGAGGGAACGGCGGGATGGGGCGTGTTCGACGACGGGCGGTACCTGGATCTCGGCGAGCTCAAAGGCAACATCGGCAGCTCGAACTACCCGATCCCACCGGACGCCGACCTCGCGACCCTGCCCAGTATCAGCGTGTGGTGTGAGCGCTTCCACGTCTCCTTCGCGGCAGCGCGGCTGAGCTGATCCCGGCAAGGGGCAATCGCCCGGTCACCAAAGCGGTCATCGGAGATGACGCTGAAACCATGCGGTCAGGCCGGCGTCCACCGCGCGAGCCACGGGCAGTTGCGGCGCGGGTTCGATACCCGGCTCGTCGGCGAGTGGGTGCGCCAGACCCGGGATCGACACGAGCTCGGACCGCTCCCCCGACGCCTCCACCAGAGCGAACGCGTCGGCACGCAGCCCGGGATGATCGAGCTCACCGCTGACCACCAGCAGCGGCGCCCGACTGCCGATGACGGCGGCCTTGGCGATGAAGTCCAGGCTGTCGACCGCCCGCGTCGATTCGGCGTCATACGGGTAGTCGCCAGGGAACATGTCGACGACCGACCGGACGCGGATCGCGGCGTTCACGACCGCGCCCGCGAAGACCGGGATCTCGGTGTCGGCCAGGATCCGCAGCGCGACAGCCCCGCCCAGCGATCCACCCAGAACGCCGATCGGGCCGTCCTCGATCCCCAGTTGCGCCCGGATCGCGGCCAGCGCGGCCGGGAACTCCTCGCTCGCCTGCCGGACGAACGGGTACAGGAATGACATCAGCACGTCTTTGCGCATGAGCTCTAGACCGGCGTCCATGCTGCCGTCGACCATGCGCGCCCCGCACATCGGCATGCCCAGGTGCACCCGCCACGCGGGGACGCCCGCCATCGGCAGCGCAGCCGCGAATGCGGCGTCTGACCGCGGCGCGTCCAACATGTGCCACGTGACGATCAGCGGCGCGGGGCCGCCACCGGCGGGCGGCAGCGCGGTGAACGGCACACCCGCAGCCATGCCCGTGATCACTTCACTCATCGGCCCACCCTAGGTTTGCGGCGGCGTCCCGGGAGTCGTGTACGCCGACGGCGAAAAGTGCGCCGTCAGCGAAACCGGATCGCCAGTTCGACCGGACCTCACCATCCCTGGGACGCACCACACCACCGTCGGGGAACCAGACGCACCACGGCGAGGTCGCTTGTCCTAGTTTGCGGCCATGCCAGCACAGGTGGAACCGATCAAGGACATCGCCGCAAAGGCGCCGATCGACCGCGGCTGGGTCGACCGGGCCGTGGCCCGCCTCCGCGCGGACACCCGCCGCAGCGCCGACACGCACCTGATCCACCTCCCGATGGCCCCCGGCGCAGGCGTCGACATCTACCTCAAGGACGAGTCCACCCACCCCACCGGGAGCCTGAAACACCGCCTCGCCCGCTCCCTGTTCCTCTACGCCATCTGCAACGGCGACATCGGGCCCCGACACCACCGTCGTCGAAGCATCCAGCGGCTCCACCGCCATCAGCGAGGCCTACTTCGCCCGGCTCCTCGCACTCCCCTTCATCGCCGTCGTCGCGCGCTCCACCAGCCCGGCGAAGGTGGCGTTGATCGAGCGCGAAGGCGGCCAGTGCGCGTTCGTGGAGTCCGCGGGCGAGGTCTACGACGCCGCCCGCCGCATCGCCGAGGAGCGCGGCGGGCACTACCTCGACCAGTTCACCAACGCCGAGTGCGCCACCGACTGGCGCGGCAACAACAACATCGCAGAGTCGATCTTCCAACAGCTGGCCGACGAACCCCACCCCGTTCCGGAATGGGTCGTGGTGGGCGCGGGCACCGGCGGTACCAGCGCCACCATCGGCCGCTACCTGCGCTACCGCGGACTGACCACACGACTCGCTGTGGTCGATCCCGAAGGCTCTGCCTTCCTCCCCGCCTATGCAGGCGCCACGACCGACAGTCCCGGGTCCCGGATCGAAGGCATCGGCCGACCGCGGGTCGAGCCGTCCTTCATCCCCCGCGTCGTCGACCGCATGATCGGCGTCCCCGACGCGGCTTCGGTCGCTGCCATGCACTTCCTCGCCGACCGGTTCGACCTGCACCCCGGCCCCTCCACCGGCACCAACCTCTACGGCGCCCTACACCTGGCCTGCGAAATGCACGCCACGGGCCGTCCCGGCAGCATCGTCACGCTCATGTGCGACCGCGCCGACCGCTACACCACCACCTTCTGCGACGAAGACTGGTTGCACGGCCAGGGCATCACCACTGCGCCCTACCGCGACGTGCTCGACACCGCCTGGAACACCCTCACGTGGACCGGCTGACCCCAGCCGACCGGTCCGGCGTGGATGAGGTGGCCATGCCCACCCCTGCGACTCGGCCTGGCTACGCTCGCGGACGTGACACGCTTCGTCGTCGCCCACCTGACCGACTGCCACATCGGCGCCACCGACGAAGCACCCGCCCGACTCCGTCGGGCCCTCGACCACATCGCCGCCTGCTCGCCGCAGCCCGACGTCATGGTGCTGAGCGGGGACCTGGCCGACCACGGGCTCGACGTCGAGTACGAGGTCGTCGCCGAGCTGCTGTCGAGCGCCACGATTCCCCTCGTCCGGTACCCGGGCAACCACGACGTACGCGCCCGCTTCGTGCGCCACCTCGGCCCGGCCGAATCCGTCATCGACATCGCGGACTACCGGCTTGTCGCCCTGAACTCGCTCGTGGACGCCGCCGAGGGCGAGCGGATCGACCACGGCGCGCTCACCGATGCCTCACTGCAGCTGCTCGACGACGCTCTCGCCGCCCAGCGCCCGACCTTCGTCGGGCTGCACCACCCGCCGGTCGACCTGCACGTCGACCTGATGGATCCGATCCGGCTGACCGCGTCGGAGAGGCTGGCCGAGGTGCTCGCCCGACACCGCAATGTCGTCGCCGTGCTGGTCGGACACGCACACACGATGGCCAGCACCACGTTCGCAGGCGTCCCCGTCCTGGTCGGCGGCGGTCTGGTCTCGACGGTCCCCACCGACGCCGAAGACCTGCCCCGACTCGACTACTCCCAACCTCCGACGATCGCGCTGCACATCGTCGAAGACGGGCACCTGGTCACCCACTGGCGGGTCGTGTAGATCTCCACCGGCCGATCTGGTTGGCGACGGACGGCAGTCTCGACCTCGCTGGTCTGACTGCCGCCCAGCAAACATGCCCGCCTCATTGGCACGATGCACGGATGCCCACGCCACGAACCCCCGACGGTCGGTGGATCGTCGTCGGCGGCAGGCGGTGGAGGGCAGCCGATCCCGAGCTTCCCGAGCCGGTCCGCGACCGCTTGCTGCACCACCTCGGGGCCGCCCGCTCCGCGGTGCGCACTGCGCGGAAGAGCGACGACGACGCCGCATTGGCCACGGCACGGGCAAGGGTCGGGGCCGCCAAACACGGTCTCGGCGAACGCGGCACCCCCTGGTGGGAGCAGGATTCCGACACGCGCCGCGAACGCTGGACCGCGGCCCTGGACGAGCTCGAAGACACCGCGCCAGGGTCAGCCGCGGTATCCCACCCCGACCAACCCGCTCAACGGCGGTAGGAGAGCGGCGAGGGAGCACGAGGTCCGGACAGATCCTGGCGCGCTTGAGGCGTCGACTATCGCACGGCAGGCGCGCCGGTGGCCTGTACGCTTCGAGACGTTGCTCCAGAAATCCCGGCGACGCACGCGGTGAGGTGATCTCCGCGCCGCCACCCGAAATGGGGTTTCGGATGTCAACGCCGGTGCGGGAACAATCCGATTGGGGTCGCCACGCGGCGTGCCGTTGTGTGGATCCCGAGCTGTTCTTCCCGGCAGGCAGGCGGGGTGCCCACCTGCAGCTCGCCGCGGCGACAGCGGTGTGCCACGGCTGTCCGGTCGAGTCCGACTGCCTCCGCTGGGCCCTCGCGAACGGTCAGATGTCCGGGGTGTGGGGCGGTACGACCGCGGCCGAGCGCCGCGCCCTGCTGGTTCCGTCGCCGCCGTCGTCCCTCGGCTGATGATCATTTACCGTCCACGCTCGGGTCCGAGCCTGCGCGGTGCGGGAACCT
This sequence comes from uncultured Actinomycetota bacterium, assembly GCA_963799945.1. Classification (GTDB taxonomy): domain Bacteria; phylum Actinomycetota; class Actinomycetes; order Mycobacteriales; family Pseudonocardiaceae; genus Pseudonocardia. Next base: position 5,712 of record CAWCZG010000008.1, on the reverse strand, counting down.
CCACCGGGGTCACGCCGGCGACGGCCGGGTTGGTGGCGCAGCTCGCTACGGCGCTGAGCTACCTCGCGCTGGAAGACCTTCCTTCCGTACCGGACCGCAGCGAGCTGGTGACGCCGCGCCGGTCGATGCTCGACCAGCTCGAACGACGCGACCCCGCCGGGTTCGGCCGCAGGCTCGACTCCGGTGCCGACGCAGGCGCCGACGCAGGCGGCGACCTCGGCCGGTATCTCGCCGCGGAGCGGTGTGCCTGACGGCAAGGTCACGCAGGCGCTGCTGGCTATCGGCAGTGCGGGCTTCGACGAGCGCGGGCTAGCCGAGCGGATCTGCCAGACGTGCATCGCGGAGCTCGACATCGACGGAGCCGCGATCTCCTTGGACACCGCGGGCAACCTGCGCGAGACCCTCTACGCCAGCGACGTCACCGCGGACCTGCTCGAAGAACTGCAGTTCACCCTCGGCGAGGGCGCTTGCATGGACGCCGCGCGCACAGGTCACCCCGTGCTGGTGCCCGACATGACCGACGTCGTCGAGTCCGTCCGTTGGCCCGTCTACGCGGAGGCGGTGGTCGAGCGGGCGGGGGTGGGGGCCGTGTTCGCCCTGCCCCTGCAGTGGGCCACGATCCACCTCGGAGTTCTCGACCTGTACCGCAAAGCCCCAGGCTCGCTGCCGATCGCTCAGCTGCGCGATGCGACGGCGGCCGCCGACATCGCCGCACTCATGCTGCTCGGGATTCGTACCGATCCCGGCGACGACCAGATCTGGGATCGGTCATGGGGCCACCGTGCGGAAATCCACCAGGCCACCGGCATGGTGGTGGCCCAGCTGAACCTCAGCGCCGCCGACGCCTTCGCATGGCTGCGCGCCTACGCTTTCACCGAACACCAACTCCTGGGCGACGTCGCCCGCGACGTGGTGGCCAGGCGTCTGCGATTCACCGAGGACACCTGACGCCATGGTGCCCCCTCAAGCGGGAGGACGGAAATGAACAATGCAGAGCCCAGCCGGGAAACCCTGCTGATCAAGGCGTTCGTCGAAGTCGCCGATACGCTCGTCGCCGACTACGACATCATCGCCCTTCTCGACCGGCTCGCCAGTCATTGCGTCGAACTGCTCGCCGCTGACGCCGCAGGCATCGTGCTCGCCGACCCCAGCGGCAAGCTCCGGGTGGTCGCCTCCACCAACGAACAGACCGCATGGATGGAGCTCCTGCAACTGCAGGCCGATGACGGCCCGTGCGTCGAGTGCTTCCGCACCGCCACCGCCATCAGCGTCGTCGACCTCGTCGAGGCCGGACACCGATGGCCCCGATTCGCCACCGCCATCACCGCCGACTTCCCGGACCGCGAGCCGTACCGCTCGGTACACGCTTTGCCGCTCCGTCTGCGGGGCGAGCCGATCGGCGCGCTCAACCTGTTCCACCACCAGCCCGGGCCGTTACCCCCTGCGGACCTGGCCCTCGGACAAGCACTCGCCGACGTGGCCACCATCGGCATCCTGTCCGAACGCGCCATCAACCGCGGCGAAGTGCTCAACGAACAGCTCCAGGTCGCGCTCAACAGCCGCGTCGTCATCGAGCAGGCAAAAGGTGTCCTCGCTGAACGCGGCAACATCGACATGAACGTCGCGTTCGACCGCATCCGGCGCTACTCCCGCGACCACAACCTCAAACTCGGCGACGTCGCCCGACAGATCATCGAGTCCAGCCTCGCCACCGTCGTACTCGCCCCCCATCCCGCCCGGAAAGCGCGTCCATGACCACATCACCGGGGACTGACGGACCTGCGACTTCGGGACCTTCGGCCCTGCGAACCTCGCGCACCACCGTGGAGGGTGGGGAGACAACAGGGAGGCAAAGATGGCGATCATGAGTGACCCAGCGGCTACCACACTCCGACGGACGGTACTGCAGCGCCTGGAGGAAGCGGGGATCACGCCGGAGCGGGCTCGGGCCCACCTGAAGCGCGGCTGGGTTCGGGTTGACGACGTCAAGGTGACTGATCCCGAGTACCTCGCCGAGTCACCCGCACATGTCGAGCTGCGCCCCCGCCCGCCCTACGACGCCTGACCGAGAACCGGACCGTCTCTCCAAGCGGAGAGGCGGAGGAGGAGCCCGCGCCCGATGACCATCTCCGTGTTCCTCCTCGACGACCACGAGATCGTGCGGCGTGGCATCGCTGCGCTCCTCGAGACCGAGGACGACATCCAGGTTGTCGGTGAGGCGGGCACCGCGGCCCAGGCGATAGCCCGCATCCCGGCCCTGCGCCCCGACGTCGCCATCCTCGACGTCCGGCTGCCCGACGGCGAGGGCGTCTCGGTGTGCCGGGATGTGCGATCCGCCGTCACCCCGCCGCCCGCGTGCCTGATGCTCACCTCCTACCTCGACGACGAGGCTCTCTTCGCAGCGATCGTCGCCGGCGCATCCGGTTACCTGCTCAAGCAGGTAGCGGGCATCGATCTGATCGGCGCCGTCCGCACCGTCGCCGCGGGCGGTTCACTGCTCGACCCGCGGGCCACCGCCCTCGTGCTGGAACGGCTGCGCAGGGGCGACGAGCCCATCGACCCGCGCTACGCGTCGCTCAGCCCCCAGGAACGGCGCATCCTCGGGCTCATCGCCGACGGGCTCACCAACCGGCAGATCGGCGCCGAGATGTACCTGGCCGAGAAGACCGTCAAGAACTACGTCTCCTCGCTGCTGCACAAGCTCGGCTACGCCCGCCGCACCGAGGCCGCCGTCTATGCCACCGAGCTGAAACGCACCCACCGCTGAGACCTCACGCCAGCGGAACCCGCCAGCTGAGCCGGGTGCCACCGCGCGGCTCGCACCGCACGACCAGCTCCCCACCGCACTCCTGCGCCCGCTCATCCAGATTGCGCAACCCGCTGCGCGCCACAGTCGGGTCGATCCCGACGCCGTCGTCCACGACGTCGATGAGCAGGTCATCGCCCACCTCGACGGTCACGGTGACGCGCTCGGCGCCTGCGTGGCGCACCGCGTTGCTCACCGCCTCGCGCACCACCGCCAGCGCGTGAACGCCGATCTGTCGCGGCACCAGGGTGTCGATCGCGCCCGCCAACCGCACCGACGGCACCAGCCCGCAGCCCCGGGCCGCCTCGGCCGCCGTGTCCAGCAGAAGGCGGCGCAGGCTCGTCGCCTCGTCGGTACCCGTGGCATGCAGGTCGAAGATGGCGGTACGGATCTCCCGGACGGTCTCGTCGAGTTCTTCCACCGCTCGCCGTACGCGGTCCTGCACGTCGGGGTCAGCGCTGCGGCGCAGCACGCTCTGCAGCTGCAGGCCGGTGGCGAACAACCGCTGGATGACCTGATCGTGCAGATCCCGCGCGATCCGGTCGCGATCGGCGAAGACGTCGAGCTGCCGCGCCGCCCGGTTCTTCTGCCCCAGTTCCAGCGCCAGCGTGACCTGCTCCGCGAACGAGCCCAGCACTGGGACGTCGCCGGACCGGAAGGGGCCCGCCCCCCGGCCGCGGAGCGCGACCAGCAGCCCGATCACCTCCCCATGGGAGTGCACGGGGACGGCGACCGTCGAGCCGTAGGCCGGGAGGCTCGGCACCGGCGCAGGCCAGTAGGCCGCCGGGCGACTCCGCGACGACGCCGACCCGCCCATCGACCACCTCCTGCGCCAGCGGATCATGCAGATCGAGCGCCGAACCCAACAATCCGGGCTCCTCCGCACCGCAGTGCGCGCGCACGATGAACCCCGCGTCCGGCTCACCGGAACCCATCGCGATGACGGTGGCGTCTGATCGGATGAGCTCCTGCGCGCGTTGGGCGATCAGCCGCAGCGCGTCCTCTTCGCTCGCGCCCGCGAGCAGCTCGTTGCGGATCTCGGCGGATGCCTCCAGCCACTGCTGGCGCAGGCGTCCCTGCTCGAAGAGGTCCGCGTTGTGCACGGCGATGCCTGCCGCCGTGGCCAGTGCGGCCACGACCACCTCGTCGTCCGCAGTGAACTCCCCGCCCCCGTTCTTCTCGGTGAGGTAGAGGTTGCCGAACACGGCGTCCCGCACCCGGACCGGCACCCCGAGGAAGGTGCGCATCGGCGGATGGTGTGCAGGGAAGCCGACCGACGCCTCGTGCTCGCTCAGATCGGGCAGCCGCAGTGGCTGGCCGCGGAGGATGACCTCACCCAGCAGGCCTCTGCCCTCCGGCAGCGTGCCCATCTGCGCCCGCGTCGACTCGTCCAGGCCGACATGGATGAACCGCGAGATGCTGCCGTCCGGCGCGAGGACGCCGAGCGCGCCGAACTTGGCGTCGACGAGGTCCACCGCGGCCTGCGCGATGCGCTGCAGCGTGGTGTCCAACTCCACGCCGTCGGCGACGGCGAGGACGGCGTCGAGCAGCCCCTGCATCCGGCCACGGGTCGCCACCACCTCGGCGAGCCGCTGCTGCAGCTCGCGCAGCAGCTCGTCGAGCCGAAGGCCCGACTGGACGTCCGATATCGGCCGCGTCGGCGGATCGGGGTGAACCTCGTCCGGCAAGTCGACCCCCGTCCTACTCAGGGTTCGCGAAGGTCCGGACGAACACGCCAACGGTGTCACGGCCGAGGTGCGCCCACAACAGCCGTGAGGTGTCCATGGCCGGGAGATGCCCGTCGCCCGCACAAACGGGCCTTTCGCCCGTAGTCCGCACCACGTTGGGGGGGCAGGGTCGACACATCGAGGCCGGTCATCGGTGGGCGGAGTGATGCAGGTGACGCAGGGACCAACAGGGACGCGTGACCCGGCGCGGATCCCCGCCGTCGTTCGGTCTGCCCTCCCCCACGATCGAGGCACTGCTGGCGACCGCAGGCCGGGCGCCGTCGCTGCACAACAGCCAGCCGTGGCAGTTCCACGTGACGCCGCGCGCGATCGAGCTGCACGCCGATCCTCGGCGGAGCCTGGTCGTCGCCGACCCCGACGGCCGCGAACTGCGGATCGCGTGTGGGGCGGCTCTGTTCAACCTTCAGCTGGCCCTGCACGACCACGGCATCCGGCCGATCGTCACGATCCTGCCGGACCGGGCCCGGCCTGGCCTGCTCGCGGCGGTCCGGCACGGCGGCACGAAGGAACCGACCCCGGAACAGCAGGACCTCCTCCGCGCGGTCGCGTTGCGGCGGACCAACCGCCATCCCTTCACCGATGAACCCGTCGACACCCCGTCGTTGCAGGCCCTGCGCCGGGCCGCTCTCGACGAGGGGGCGTGGCTGCACGTCGTACTGGACCCCGAGCAGCGGTCGGCGCTGCGCACGATCGCGGCCCGCGCCCATCGGGAGCAGTCCGCCGACCCGGCCTTCCGCGCCGAGCTCGCCGCTTGGACCGCCACGGCGCCCCCGCGCACGGACGGCGTGCCTGCCAGCGCCGCGGGCGCCCGGCCCGAACCGCAGGATGCCTGGGTGCTGCGCGACTTCGCCGCGGGCACGGGAGCGGACCGGGTGCTCGGCAAGAACTTCGAGACCGAGCCAGTGATCGCCGTGCTGAGCTCGCACCTCAGCGGTCCGTCCGCGGAGGTGCGGGTGGGACAGGCACTGGAGCGGGTCCTGCTGACCGCCACGGTCGCCGGGCTGGCCACGTCGTTCCTCTCGCACGTGGTCGAGGTGCCCGACGCCCGGGAGGAGCTGCGCAGGCTGATCGGCGGAACCCGCCCGCCGCAGGCGGTACTGCGCATCGGGCACGGATGGCCCGTGCCGGCACCCCCACGCCGCCCCGTCGACGACCTCG
>CAWCZG010000007.1:0-547128 GCA_963799945.1 uncultured Actinomycetota bacterium | reverse complement strand
GGTGTCTTTTGAGAACTCAACAGTGTGTCGAGCTTGTTTTTTTGGCTTTTTTGTTTTGTGCCGGTTTTGTTGTTTTGTTTGTCAGGGTTTTGTTGGAGAGTTTGATCCTGGCTCAGGACGAACGCTGGCGGCGTGCTTAACACATGCAAGTCGAACGGTAAGGCCCTTTGGGGTACACGAGTGGCGAACGGGTGAGTAACACGTGGGTGACCTGCCCCCTACTCTGGGATAAGCCTGAGAAATTGGGTCTAATACCGGATATGACTCATGACTGCATGGTTGTGGGTGGAAAGCTTTTGTGGTGGGGGATGGGCCCGCGGCCTATCAGCTTGTTGGTGGGGTGATGGCCTACCAAGGCTTCGACGGGTAGCCGGCCTGAGAGGGCGTCCGGCCACACTGGGACTGAGACACGGCCCAGACTCCTACGGGAGGCAGCAGTGGGGAATATTGCGCAATGGGCGGAAGCCTGACGCAGCGACGCCGCGTGGGGGATGACGGCCTTCGGGTTGTAAACCTCTTTCGACCTCGACGAAGCCTCTTTGGGGGTGACGGTAGGGGTGGAAGAAGCACCGGCCAACTACGTGCCAGCAGCCGCGGTAACACGTAGGGTGCGAGCGTTGTCCGGAATTATTGGGCGTAAAGAGCTCGTAGGCGGTGTGTCACGTCGGCCGTGAAAACCTGCAGCTTAACTGTGGGCGTGCGGTCGATACGGGCATCACTGGAGTTCGGCAGGGGAGACTGGAATTCCTGGTGTAGCGGTGAAATGCGCAGATATCAGGAGGAACACCGGTGGCGAAGGCGGGTCTCTGGGCCGATACTGACGCTGAGGAGCGAAAGCGTGGGGAGCGAACAGGATTAGATACCCTGGTAGTCCACGCCGTAAACGGTGGGCACTAGGTGTGGGGGCCATTCCACGGTCTCTGTGCCGCAGCTAACGCATTAAGTGCCCCGCCTGGGGAGTACGGCCGCAAGGCTAAAACTCAAAGGAATTGACGGGGGCCCGCACAAGCGGCGGAGCATGTGGATTAATTCGATGCAACGCGAAGAACCTTACCTGGGTTTGACATGCACCAGACGCAGTCAGAGATGGCTGTTCCCTTGTGGTTGGTGTGCAGGTGGTGCATGGCTGTCGTCAGCTCGTGTCGTGAGATGTTGGGTTAAGTCCCGCAACGAGCGCAACCCTCGTTCCATGTTGCCAGCGCGTGATGGCGGGGACTCATGGGAGACTGCCGGGGTCAACTCGGAGGAAGGTGGGGATGACGTCAAGTCATCATGCCCCTTATGTCCAGGGCTTCACACATGCTACAATGGCAGGTACAGAGGGCTGCGAGACCGCAAGGTGGAGCGAATCCCTTAAAGCTTGTCTCAGTTCGGATTGGGGTCTGCAACTCGACCCCATGAAGTCGGAGTCGCTAGTAATCGCAGATCAGCAACGCTGCGGTGAATACGTTCCCGGGCCTTGTACACACCGCCCGTCACGTCACGAAAGTTGGTAACACCCGAAGCCCATGGCCCAACCCATTTCGGTGGGGGGGAGTGGTCGAAGGTGGGACCGGCGATTGGGACGAAGTCGTAACAAGGTAGCCGTACCGGAAGGTGCGGCTGGATCACCTCCTTTCTAAGGAGCCTTCCCGTGTTGGGGGGGTGACATTCCGGCTCTGAAGGTCGGGATGCTCCTTTTCTCAAATACCTCGCATTGTCGTTGGTCCTTTCGGGGCTGGCGGGTGTGGGGCTGGGTGGAACACAGGGCAGTTCAGCCGAGAAGACGTCGACTTCCCTTTGTGGGGGTCGGGTGAGACACACTGTTGGGTCCTGAGAAGACACCTGTTGATGGTGTTCTTTTCTGGCTGCTCCTGGCCTGGACCGTCTAACGCATCTGTGCGCGCAGCTGGAACTGTTGTTGGGTTCTGGTTGGTGTGTGGTGGGTGTGGTGGTGGTTGGGTGGGTTGGGGTGTGGTGGTGTGTTGAGTGTTGCATAGTGGATGCGAGCATCTTGTTTTGTGTTGTGTTTGTGGTCAAGTAGTTAAGGGCATGCGGTGGATGTCTGGGCATCAGGAGCCGATGAAGGACGTGGGAGGCCGCGATAGTCCTCGGGGAGTTGTCAACCGAGCTGTGATCCGAGGGTGTCCGAATGGGGAAACCCAGCACCCGTCATGGGGTGTTACCGCGCATTGAATGAAATAGGTGCGTGGGGGGAACGTGGGGAAGTGAAACATCTCAGTACCCACAGGAAGAGAAAACAATTGTGATTCCGTGAGTAGTGGCGAGCGAAAGCGGATGGTGGCTAAACCTGTTTCGTGTGATACCCGGCAGGGGTTGCGGAGCGGGGGTTGTGGGGTATCGACGTAAAGGTTCTGCCGGACTTTTGATGGTGTTGCGTGGGGTTAGTGGAATGCTTCTGGGATGGGTGGCCGTAGTGGGTGAGAGCCCCGTACACGAAAACTCTACGCGCGTCATGGTTGGTATGCCCGAGTAGCAGCGCACTCGTGGAATGTGCTGTGAATCTGCCGGGACCACCCGGTAAGCCTGAATACTCCCTGATGACCGATAGCGGATAGTACCGTGAGGGAATGATGAAAAGTACCCCGGGAGGGGAGTGAAAGAGTACCTGAAACCGTGTGCCTACAAGCCGTCAGAGCCGATGCTTCCATAGTGCTTTCGGGTGTTGTGGGGGTGGTGATGGCGTGCCTTTTGAAGAATGAGCCTGCGAGTCATGTTCCGTGGCGAGGTTAACCTGTTGTGGGGTAGCCGTAGCGAAAGCGAGTCCGAATAGGGCGTGTGTGTCTTCGGATGCTGGAGTCGCGGGGTATGGACCCGAAGCGGGGTGATCTACCCATGGCCAGGGTGAAGCGGCTGTAAGAGGTCGTGGAGGCCCGAACCCACCAGGGTTGAAAACCTGGGGGATGAGTTGTGGGTAGGGGTGAAAGGCCAATCAAACTCCGTGATAGCTGGTTCTCCCCGAAATGCATTTAGGTGCAGCGTTGCATGGTGGGTGCCGGAGGTAGAGCACTGGATGGGCTAGGGGGCCGACAAGCTTACTGAACTCAACCAAACTCCGAATGCCGGTATTCCTAGTGTGGCAGTGAGACTGCGGGGGATAAGCTTCGTGGTCGAGAGGGAAACAGCCCAGATCGCCGGCTAAGGCCCCTAAGCGTGTGCTAAGTGGGAAAGGATGTGGGATCGCTGAGACAACCAGGAGGTTGGCTTAGAAGCAGCCACCCTTGAAAGAGTGCGTAATAGCTCACTGGTCAAGTGGTCCTGCGCCGACAATGTAGCGGGGCTCAAGCACACCGCCGAAGCCGCGGCAACAACCTTTCAGTTCGGCTGGGGGTGTTGGGTAGGGGAGCGTCCTGCATCCAGAGAAGCTTCCGAGTGATCGTGGGGTGGAGGGTGTGGGAGTGAGAATGCAGGCATGAGTAGCGAATGCAGAGTGAGAATCTCTGCCGCCGGATGACCAAGGGTTCCTGGGCCAGGTTGTTCCGCCCAGGGTGAGCCGGGACCTAAGGCGAGGCCGTCAGGCGTAGTCGATGGAGGACGGGTTGATATTCCCGTGCCCGTGATGGTGCGTCCGTGTCGAGGCCGGTGATGCTGACCATCCGAAGCCTGTCTTAGTTCCTTCGGGGACGGGGTGGGTGGAGCGTGGGACCCGATCCGGTAGTAGGCAAGCGATGGGGTGACGCAGGAGGGTAGTCCCGCCAGGCGTTGGTTGTCCTGGTGCAAGCTCGTGGCCCGCTGCCCAGGTAAATCCGGGTGGCTGTCTTGGATGACGGGGGTGAGGGGTGATGCGTAGCCGTTGTGGCGAAGTAGGGTGATCCCATGCTGTCGAGAAAAGCCTCTAGCGAGTGCCCCTTCGGGGGTCACGTACTGTTGTGGCCCGTACCCTAAACCGACACAGGTGGTCAGGTAGAGAATACCGAGGCGATCGAGTGAACTGTGGTCAAGGAACTCGGCAAAATACCTCCGTAACTTCGGGAGAAGGAGGACCGTCTGCTCTGAAGCCCTTCGCGGGCTGGGGGTGGGTGGTCGCAGAGACCAGGCCCAAGCGACTGTTTACTAAAAACACAGGTCCGTGCGAAGTCGTAAGACGATGTATACGGACTGACGCCTGCCCGGTGCTGGAACGTTAAGAGGACCTGTCAGCCTTTCGGGGTGAAGCGGAGAATTGAAGCGCCAGTAAACGGCGGTGGTAACTATAACCATCCTAAGGTAGCGAAATTCCTTGTCGGGTAAGTTCCGACCTGCACGAATGGCGTAACGACTTGGGCGCTGTCTCGACCACAGACTCGGCGAAATTGCATTACGAGTAAAGATGCTCGTTACGCGCGGCAGGACGGAAAGACCCCGGGACCTTTACTACAGCTTGGTATTGGTGCTGCGTTCGGTTTGTGTAGGATAGGTGGGAGACTGTGAAGTGGCCACGCCAGTGGTTGTGGAGTCGTTGTTGAAATACCACTCTGGTCGAATGTGGTGTCTGAACCTCGGGCCCTGATCGGGTTCAGGGACAGTGCCTGGTGGGTAGTTTAACTGGGGCGGTTGCCTCCTAAAAGGTAACGGAGGCGCCCAAAGGTTCCCTCAGCCTGGTTGGCAATCAGGTTTCGAGTGTAAGTGCACAAGGGGGCTTGACTGTGAGACCGACGGGTCGAGCAGGGACGAAAGTCGGGACTAGTGATCCGGCATCTCCTGGTGGAAGGGGTGTCGCTCAACGGATAAAAGGTACCCCGGGGATAACAGGCTGATCTTGCCCAAGAGTCCATATCGACGGCATGGTTTGGCACCTCGATGTCGGCTCGTCGCATCCTGGGGCTGGAGTAGGTCCCAAGGGTTGGGCTGTTCGCCCATTAAAGCGGTACGCGAGCTGGGTTTAGAACGTCGTGAGACAGTTCGGTCCCTATCCGCCGCGCGCGTTGGAGACTTGAGGAAGGCTGTCCCTAGTACGAGAGGACCGGGACGGACGGACCTCTGGTGTGCCAGTTGTCCCGCCAGGGGCACGGCTGGTTGGCTATGTTCGGAAGGGATAACCGCTGAAGGCATCTAAGCGGGAAGCTCGTTCCAAGATGAGGTCTCCCATCTCCTTTGTGAGAGTAAGGCCCCCTAGAGACCATGGGGTTGATAGGCCGGGTATGGAAGCCCTGTGAGGGGTGGAGTTGACCGGTACTAATAGGCCGAGGGCTTGCCCATAAACGTAGACATTGAATGAGAAGTCTCGCATCCACTGTGTGACCCTGAGCACACCACCACCAGCACACCCGGCACGACCGGGGGTGTGTTGGGTGGTGTGGTTTGTTCGATGCAGGGTTGATAAGTGAATTGATTGTGTTGTCGGTGGTTTTAGCGGAGGGGGAACGCCCGGTCCCATCCCGAACCCGGTAGCTAAGCCTTCCAGCGCCGATGGTACTGCACTCGTTAGGGTGTGGGAGAGTAGGACACCGCCGACATCAAACCCCTAATGCGAGGGGCCCACCATCACCGGTGGGCCCCTCGCTTTTTTGCGTTCCGGAATGGTTGCCTATTCCGCATGTCGGCGCACGATCCCGCCGGGCCGACGCGGTCGAGGTGGACACCCCTGGGAGTCACGGCGTGATCGAACCCGCTGTCGTCCAGCTCGTGCGTGCTCGAGCGGCGCTGGCCGCGGGTTGAGGCACATCAGTGCTCTGTATCCTTGTGTAGTGAGTATGGCGGATGGTTCCGGCGGCGATCACCAGCGCCGACATGATGGCGATGGTGATCAGAATCGTTCGGCGCCCCGCGCGAATGATGGCTCCAACGAGCGGGGAAGCGGCGGGTCGGAAGACCGGCCCAGCGGCAAGGGGCGTGGCGACCGCGGCCAGGAGCGAACCGGTAGCGGCTGGTCCAACGGCCCCCGGCGGTCCGGTTCCGGCGACGACCGAGGACGTTCGGGCGGCGCTCGCGACGATCGCCCCTCCGGCGGAGACCGCTACCGCCGCGACGACAACCAGCGTGGTGGTTCCCGCCCGCAGGACCGCGAAGGTCGTGGCGGCAGCTCGGATCGCCGAGGTGGTGGCGATTGGGGCAGCCGGGGTCAGCGTGATTCCGGCAGTTCGAGCAGCGGCGGCTACCGCAGCGACCGTCCGTCGTGGCGCGATCGCAACGACTCCACCAGCGGTCCGCGGAGCGGCGGCACTAGCGGTCCCCGCAGCGGCGGCAGCAGTGGTGGCTACCGCGGCGATCGCCCGGGCTGGCGCGACCGCAGCGATACGGGCAGCGGCAACAGCGGCTACCGCGGCGATCGCCCTGCCGGGCGCGACCGCAATGACTCGGTAGGTAGTGATCGCGGCACGCGGCGGTGGTGGCTATCGCGGCGACCGCCCGTCGGGGCGTGATCGCAACGACTCGACAGGTGGCTATCGCGGCGACCGCCCGTCCTGGCGCGACCGCAATGACTCGTCGGGTGGCGACCGCGGCAGCAGTGGTGGTTACCGCGGTGACCGGCCGTCCGGGCGCGACCGCAACGAATCCGGAAGCGGCGACCGCACCGGCGGCAGTGGTAGTGGGTTCCGCAGCGATCGTCCGTCCTGGCGCGATCGGAACGAGTCGACGGGCAGCGGTGGTGGCTACCGCGGTGACCGCCCGTCTTGGCGCGATCGCAACGACGGGACCGACGGCGACCGCGGCCGTGGCGGCGACAGCCGGGGGTCTTCGCGCAGCGACGGGGGAGATCGCGGCGGCTACACGTCGCGGCGGCCCTCCGGATCGAGCTCAAGCGGCAAACCGTACGAGCGCCGCGACGACCGCGGCGGAGATCGACGCAGCTCAGGCAGCGACAGCGGGCGTGGCTACGGCTGGAAGGACCGGTCGCAGGACTCGGGCGACAAACGGTCGGACAGTCGTTACGGCGATCGCGATGGCGGTCGTCCCGCGGCCACGCGTGACGGCGACTCGCGGTCGACCAGCTCAGGTGGCGGTTGGCGCGACAAGGCGGAAAGCGGACCGCGTCGCGACGATCGTGGCTCGAGCAGGCGTGCCGACGACGCTGGCCGCACGTGGAACCGCGATGCGGGCGACGACCGCAGCCGCGACAACGACCGCGGCGGGTACGGCACCGACGACCGTCGATCCTCGTACCGACGCGACGACAGCAGCCGCCCGACGGGCGGTTACCAGCGTCGCGACAACACCGACAGCAGCCGTCCGGCAGGCGGTTACCAGCGTCGCGACAACGCCGACAGCGCTCGCTCGGCCAGTGGATATCAGCGTCGCGACAGTGGCGACAGCCGCCCTCCCCGCCGCTTCGACAGCGAAGGCGGAAGTCGGTTCTCCGGCCGCGACGACCGGACCTCCCGTGATGGGACGAGCGGCTACGCCCGCCCCGAGAGCTCCGGGTCCCGCCACAGCCGTGACGGCGACGACCGGCGTGGCCCGCGCGACCGCGACGATGCCGATCGCCGACACGGCGGTGGGAGTCAGTCGCGTGACGACCGAGCGCGTTCGGGCGGCCCGCGGTCCCAGGAGGGGCGGACCGGGGATGTCCGGGAGGGGCGCTGGTCGGACAACTGGTCCGACCGCAGTAGGAAGGACTCGGCGGGTGGCTCGGACAGCCGTTCCGACCGCCCCGCCTTCGTGAGCGCCCCGCCGCTCGCCGACTCGATCGTGGCCACCGCGCTGGACCCTGCCGCTCGCCGCGATCTCGGTGGCCTGCAGAAGGATCTTGCCGAGGCGGTCGCCCGGCACCTCGTGGCGGCCGGTTCACTCGTCGACGAGGACCCCCAGGCCGCGCTGGCCCACGCCCGCTACGCCCGACGGCGTGCGTCGCGGATCGCCGTCGTCCGCGAGGCGGCAGGCATCGCCGCCTACCACGCCGGTGAGTGGGCTGAGGCCCTCGCCGAGCTGCGCGCGGCGCGGCGGATGGGCGGCGGGCCCGGGCACCTGGCGGTGATGGCCGACGTCGAGCGGGCGATGGGACGTCCGGAGCGCGCGATCGAGGTCGCCCGCGGCCCCGAAGCGCGGGAGCTGGCCCGCGACACCCAGGTCGAGCTGGCGATCGTCGTCGCCGGTGCGCGCCGCGACCTCGGCGAGCTCGACGCCGCCGTGGTCGGCCTGCAGATCCCCGAGCTCGACCCGGCCCGCCGCGACCCCTGGAGCGCCCGGCTCTTCTACGCCTACGCCGACAACCTGTTGGCCGCAGGCCGCGAGTCCGACGCCCTCCAGTGGTTCGTGCACGCGATGGACGCCGACGCGGACGGCGAGACCGACGCCGACGCCCGCGTCGCCGATCTGACCGGCGAGCCCCTGCCCGACGACGGCATCGAGTTCGGCATCGACGACGAGCACGACGACGTTCCCGACGAGACAGCCGCTGCCGACGGGGCGCCCGACAGCGAATCGGACGCCCGCCGACGCACTCGACGCCGCCGACGACGAGGCGCCCGACAGCGAATCGGAGCCCGCCGACGCACTCGACGCCGCCGCCGACGAGGCGCCCGACAGCGAATCGGAGCCCGCCGACGCACTCGACGCCACCGCCGACGAGGCGCCGGACAGCGCGACGGAGTCCGCCGACGCTCTGGACGAGGCGGCCGCCGCCCATGACGCGCCTGCGCGTGTCACGGAGTCCGCGGGCGACAATGCCCTGGAGCCCGCTGCCCCCACGTCTGATGATGCGCTCGGCGGTGCGGCGACCGCTCTCGACGAGACGGCCGCCGACGACGAGGCGCCCGACGGCGCTACGGAGCCTGCCGGTGTCCTCGACGATGCAGCTGATGGCGACCACGACGCGCCTGCTGGAGTCACGGAGTCCGCTGGCGGCAACACCTCCGAGCCCGCTCCCGGCCACGCGGTCGGGGATGCGGAGGGCGGTCTCGACGAGGCGTCGGTCGACGACGAGTCGCTCGCTAGCGCGCCGGAATCCGCTGGCGCTCTCGATGAGTCAGCCGTCAGCCAGGGCGAGCCTGCGGGCGCCACCGACTCGGCTGGCGGCGCTACGGAGGCCGTCGTCGTCGATCCCGGCGAAGCGGTCAGCGATTCCGCGAACGATGAAGCGGCGGCTGCCGGCGGCGGTCGACGCGGCGCCACGGACTCCGCTGTCAACGACTCCGAGCACGATGCTCGTTCTGGAACTGTCGATGCTGCTGACGACGAACCGACCGGCGAAGCGGTCGGTGATGCCGCAGCCGCTGAGCCGGACGAGCCGCAGACAGGCTCGGCTGCGGGCGACGTCAACGGCTCGGCCCACGGCGACGGAGCACCGGACGTGCCGAACGACCTGACCACGCTGACCGACGTCGAGGGCTCGGTTCCGGATCGGACGGCCGGTCGGTGACCGACCTCCTCGACCAGCACGACGTCCTGCTCGCCGACCTTGACGGCACCCTGTACCAGGGTGCGGAGGCGGTGCCGGGCGCGGTCGAGGCGATCCAGGGGGCGGCCGCGCGGGGGGTGCGCACCGCCTACGTCACCAACAACGCCTCGCGACGCCCGTCCGACGTGGCCGCGCACCTGGCCGAGCTGGGCTTCCCCGCGACCGAGGCGGACGTCGTGACGAGCTCGCAGGCGGCGGCGGCCATGCTCGCCGAGCAGCTCGCCTCGGGGTCCGCGGTGCTCATCGTCGGCACCGACGCGTTGGGTGAAGAGATCACGCACGTCGGGCTGACCGTCACCACGGAGGCTGCTTCCGCTGACGCGGTCGTCCAGGGCCACAGCCCGGACACCGGGTGGCGCAAGCTCGCTGAGGCGACCGTCGCCCTGCGGGCGGGCGCCGTCTGGGTGGCGTGCAACCTCGATCCGACGCTGCCGACCGAGCGCGGCCCCCTTCCGGGCAACGGCTCGATGGTCGCCGTTCTGCGCATCGCCTCCGGCAGGGAGCCCCAGGTGGCGGGCAAGCCCGCCGCCGCGCTGGTCGACGCGTCCGTGCGGCGAACCGGGGCCCGACGCCCGCTGATGATCGGCGACCGGCTCGACACCGACATCGAAGGCGGACGCGTCGCGGGGATGCCGACGCTGCTCGTCCTCACCGGCGTCTCGGGTGCCGCGGAGCTGCTCGCCGCCCCGCCGGAACGCCGTCCCGACTACGTCGCCGCCGATCTCGGCGCGCTCACCCGCGAGGCCGACGACCTGAAACCGGGCCCGCGTCCGGGGTGGTCGGTCGACGGCGAGGCCGGGCATTGGACGTTGACCTCGGACGGCGGCGACGATCCGATCGACGCACTCTTGGCACTCTGCGGAGCGCACTGGGCCGCCGGCGGGGGACCGACCACGGTCCGCGGCGTCGACAGCGGGGCCGCGAGTGTGCTGGATGCCCTCGGACTGTCGGGGGCCTCGGCTACCGTGAAGTCATGAACGCTCCCGTCCCGGGGCCGCCGCCCCGCCCCGCTGATCCCGTCGAGGTCGTCGGCCGGGCCATGGCGGGGCTCGATGGGCTCGCCGAGCAACCCCTCGCCGAGCACGTCGCGGCGTTCGAACGGGTGCACACGGCGCTCGGTGAGGCGCTCGCCGCGGGCGAGGGGTGACGATCGTGGTCACCAGGGCCCGGCTGGATGCCGAGCTGGTGCGCCGCGGGCTGGCCCGTTCCCGCGGACAGGCCGCGGAGCTGATCGAGCAGGGCCGGGTCGTGGTCCGGGGCGTGCCCGCGGGCAAGCCCGCCACCGTGGTCGATCGCGATACCCCGGTCACCGTCCGCGCCACCACCGAGCGGGAGTGGGCGTCGCGGGGCGCCCACAAGCTGATCGGCGCGCTCGATGGGCTGGGCGTCGATCCGGCCGGAAAGCGCTGCCTCGATGCGGGCGCCTCCACCGGCGGCTTCACCGATGTCCTGCTCGAGCGGGGCGCGGCGCACGTGGTCGCGGTCGACGTCGGCTACGGGCAGATGGTGTGGCGGCTGCAGAGCGACGAACGGGTCGAGATGCACGACCGCACGAACGTCCGCGCGCTCACGCCCGAGGCGATCGGCGGCTCGGTCGAGCTCACCGTCGCCGATCTCTCGTTCATCTCGCTGCGCACCGTGCTGCCCGCGCTCGCGGCGTGCACGTCGGAAGAGGGCGCGCTGTTGCCGATGGTGAAGCCGCAGTTCGAGGTCGGGCGCGAGCGGCTGGGCACGGGCGGCGTCGTCCGCGATCCCGCACTGCGGCTCAGCGCCCTCCGTGACGTCGCGGCGGCGGCCCGCGGGCTGGGCCTGCGCCTCGTGGGTGCGGTCGCGAGCCCACTGCCGGGGCCCTCGGGAAACGTGGAGTTCTTCCTGAGCCTGAGCCGCGTCGAACCCGACGCCGGTGACGATGTGCTGGCGGCGGCCGTGGAGGCGGGTCCCGAGTGACGCGTGAGGTGCTGCTCGTCCTGCATGCGGGACGCGAGACCAACCTGCGTACGGCGGAGTCGGTCGTCGAGCGGCTGGCCGCCGCAGGCATCCGGCTGCGGGTGATCGGCGACGAATGGGCCGAGGTGCTCGCCGCTGATCTCCCCGCGGGGTTGGAACCCCGGCTCGTAGAGGGCAGGCCCGGCTGCGCGGAAGGCGCCGAGGTCGTGCTGGTCCTCGGCGGCGACGGCACCGTCCTGCGCGCGGCCGAGCTGGCCCGCCCGACCGGAGTGCCGCTGCTGGGCGTCAACCTCGGCCACTACGGGTTCCTCGCCGAGGCCGAGCAGGACTTCCTGGCGGGCGCCCTGGATGCGATCGCCTGCGGACACTATGCCGTCGAGGAGCGCATGACGATCGACGCGGTGGCGCGCCGCAACGGCGATGTGCTCGCCCGAACATGGGCGCTCAACGAGGCCGCGATCGAGAAGTCGACGCGCGAGCGCATCCTCGAGGTCGTGTTGGAGGTCGACGGGCGGCCGGTGTCGGCCTTCGGCTGCGACGGCGTGCTCTGCGCCACCCCCACGGGGTCCACGGCCTACGCGTTCTCCGCGGGCGGTCCGCTGGTGTGGCCGCAGGTCGAGGCGCTGCTGCTGGTGCCGAGCAACGCCCACGCCCTGTTCGCGCGGCCGATGGTGATCTCACCGGACAGCCGGGTCGCGGTGGAGGTCTCCTCGTCGGGTCCCCCCGCTGTGCTGGATTGCGACGGGCGGCGCATCTTCGAGCTCCCACCGGGGGCGCGCGTCGAGGTCACGCGGGGCAGCACACCCGTGCGCATGGTCCGGCTGGACGGGCGGTCGTTCGCCGACCGCTTGGTGCGCAAGTTCGACCTCCCGGTGCGCGGTTGGCGCGGTGCGCCCTCCGGCGACGACGAGCCGTCGTAGGCTGCCGCCCATGCTGGCCGAGATGCGGATCCAGGGGCTCGGCGTGATCGACGACGCCACCCTCGACCTGGATCCCGGGCTCACCGTGCTCACCGGCGAGACGGGCGCGGGCAAGACGATGGTGGTCACGGGCCTCACGCTGCTCGGCGGCGGTCGCGCGGAGGCGTCGCGCGTGGCGGACGGAGCGCGGCGCGCGGTCGTCGAAGGCCGGTTCAGCGCCGAACCCGCCGCGCTCGCGGTGGCCGACGAGGTCGGGGCCGAGCCCGACGAGGACGGCACCCTCATCGCCGTCCGCACGGTCAGCGCCGATGGCCGCTCCCGGGCGCACCTCGGCGGCCGCTCGGTGCCGGTCGGTGTGCTGAGCAGGCTGGCCGAGACCACTCTGGCCGTCCACGGCCAGAACGACCAGCTCCGCCTGCTCCGACCGGCCGAGCAGCGGGCACTGCTTGACCGGTTCGCGGGGGAGACCGTCGCCGTTCCGCTGGGCCATTACCGCGCGGTGCGGGCCGAGTGGCTGCGCCTGAGCACCGAGCTCGTCGATCGGCGCGACGGCGCACGGCGGCTGGCCCAGGAGGCGGACCTGCTCCGCCATGGGCTCACCGAGATCACCGCGGTCGATCCGCAGCCGGGGGAGGACGTCGAGCTCATCGCCCAGGCGCGGCGGCTCGCGGCCGCCGACGACCTGCGGGCCGTCGCCTTCGCCGCGCACTCCGCGCTCGTCGGCGACGAGGACGTCCCCGATGCCCCCGCCGCCCTCGCGCTCGTCGGGGATGCGCGCCACCGGCTGGCCGGCGCGGGTGATGGCGAGCTGTCCGCCCTCGACGCGCGGCTGGCCGAGGCGCTGGCGCTGCTCGGGGACGTCGGCGCCGAGCTCACCGGCTACCTCGACCGCCTCGACGCCGATCCCGAGCGGCTCGCCACCGTGCTGGCCCGCCAGGCCGAGCTGAAGGCGCTCACCCGCAAGTACGCCGCCGACGTCGATGGCGTTCTGTCGTGGGCCGCGGCCGCCCGTGAGCGGCTGGGCTCCCTGGACGTCTCCGACGACGCGCTGGCCGCCCTCACCGTCCGCCGCGACGGGCTCGCGGTGGAGCTCGCCGAGCACGCCGCCGCCGTCACCGCCGCGCGCACCAAGGCCGCGGCGCGACTGGCCGCCGACACCACGGCCGAGCTGTCCGGGCTCGCGATGCCCGATGCCCGGCTGCTCGTGTCCGTCAGCGCGCGGGAAGCCGCGCACGGTGCCACCGATGCCATCCGCCTCGGACGCCGGGAGCTGGTGGCCGGGCCGGAGGGGGTCGACGAGGTCGAGCTGCGCCTCGTCGCGCACGCGGGCGCCTCGCCGCAGCCGCTGCACAAGGGCGCATCCGGGGGTGAGCTGTCGCGGGTGATGCTCGCCCTGGAGGTGGCGCTCGCGGGCGCCGATCCCGTGCCGACGATGGTGTTCGACGAGGTCGATGCCGGTGTGGGCGGCCGGGCCGCGGTCGAGATCGGGCGCAGGCTCGCCCGCCTGGCCGCGCGCCACCAGGTGATCGTCGTGACGCACCTGCCCCAGGTCGCCGCCTACGCCGATCGGCACATCGTCGTCGACAAGTCCCGGGTCAACGGGGGAGCGGCGCGCAGCCGCGTGCGCACCCTTGACGCGGACGAGCGGATCGTCGAGCTCGCCCGCATGCTCGCGGGGCTGGACGACACCGACACGGGCCGCGCCCACGCCGAAGAGCTCCTGGAGTCCGCCCGGGCCCACCGCGCCGCCGACCGTCCACGCAAGAGGAAGTCCACCCTCTCGACGCGCTGAGTGGGGACGGTGGGTGACCGGATCGGCGTGCCTTCTCGGGATTGGCAGCCGCAGATGTCACAGTGCGCGCATGAAGTTGTCCGGCCTGTTGCAGCGCTCGCGGCCAGAGCTGCCGGGGCTTTCCGGCATCGCGCGGGTGGATCGCCGCACCGACGCGCTCCTCCGTCGGCTCAAGGCGGGTGAGATCGCCGTCCTCGACCAGGTCGACCTCGACCGCGCCACCGCCGACGCGCTCGTCGCGGCCAGGGTCGCGGCCGTCGTCAACGCGTCGCCCTCGATCTCCGGGCGGTTCCCGAACCTGGGCCCCGAGATCCTCGTCGACGCCGGGATCGCGCTGCTGGACGCGGTCGGCGCCGACGCCCTGCACACCATCAAGGACGGCAGCAAGATCCGGCTGCACGACGGCGTCGTCTACGCCGGGGAGCTCGAGCTCGCCCGCGGCGTGCACCAGGACGTCGAGTCGGTGGCCGATGCGCTGGTCGAGGCGAAGGCCGGGCTCATCCACCAGCTGGAGGCTTTCGCCGCCAACACCACCGAGTTCATGCGCCAGGAGCGGGGCATGCTGCTCGACGGCGTCGGCGTGCCCGCGGTGGACGTCGAGTTGGCCGGGCGCCAGGTCGTGGTCGTCGCGGCGGGGTTCGACCACGCCGCCGAGCTCGGCAGGCTGAAGAGCTACATCCGCGAGTACCGCCCGGTCCTGGTCGGCGTCGGCGCGGGCGCGGACGCGCTGTTCACCGCGGGCCACCGCCCCGCGCTGATCGTCGGCGACCCGTCCGAGATCTCCACACAGGCCCTCACCAGCGGCGCCGACATCGTGGTGCCCGCCTTCAGCGACGGCCACGCCCCCGGTCTGCACCGCGTGCAGGACCTCGGCGCGAGCGCGGTCACGTTTCCCAGCACGGCCAACGCGGAGGACCTCGCGCTGCTGCTCGCGGCCCACCACGGCGCTTCGATGATCGTCACCGTCGGCCTGACCGCCACGATGACCGAGTTCCTCGACCGCGGCCGCTCCGGCAGCAACGCGTCGACGTTCCTCACCCGGCTGCAGGTCGGCGGCGCGGTGGTGGACAGCAGGGTGATCGCCGCGCTGTACCGCAGCCGGGTCTCGATGGGCGCGGTCCTGCTGATGATCGTCGCGGCGCTCGTCGCGGTGGTCGCGGCGCTCTTCGTGTCCACGGCGGGCGACGCGCTGTTCGTCTGGCTCCAACAGTCCTGGAACGGGCTCTTCGAAGCGATCAAAGGCTGGTTCGGGTGATCTCCCTGCGTTACCACGCGGTCTCGATGGCCGCCGTGTTCCTCGCGCTCGCGGTCGGCGTCGTGCTCGGCGCGAGCGGTGTGTCCGACCGGCTGCTCGGTGCCGTCACCGCGAAGGCCGACGGCCTGAGCGGCCAGGTCCAGCAGCTCAGCGCCCAGCGCGACGCGCTCGCGGCCGCCCAGCGCGCGAACGACGAGTTCGCGAGCCGCATCGGGCCCGCCGCCGTGCGCGGTGTCCTGCAGGGCCAGAGCGTCGCGATCGTCACCGCGGGCGCCGACGTGCCCACCCGTGACGCGGTGATCGGCCTGCTCAAGCAGGCGGGCGCGGCGGTCAGCGGCACGGTCGAGCTCACCCCTGCCGTCACCGACCCGGCGAGGGCCGACCAGCTCCGCCAGCTCACGGGCACGCTGCTGCCCGCGGGCGCCCAGCTCCCGGCGGCTTCCGACACCGGCAGCCTGCTGGGTGGTCTCCTGGGCGGGATCCTCACCGGGCCCGGCGGGAAGGCGCCCGTCACCGGAGCACCGGCCGCCGGCGTGCTCACCGGCCTCACGACCGCGGGCTTCACCACCGCGGGCGCCCCGCCCGCTCCGGCGGGTCTCGTGCTCGTGCTCACCGGCGGCTCGCTCAACGGGGTCGACGCGGGCGACGGCGCGGCGGTGGTCATGCGCATGGCCGCCCAGCTCGACGCTGCGGGCGGCGGCGCGGTTCTGGCGGGCTCGACCGGATCGAGCGACCCGACGGGCGCTGTGGGCGTCGCGCGGGCCGATCCCACCGTCACCGCGGCCCTCTCCACGGTCGACGACGTGCAGAGCGGCGCGGGCCAGATCAGCACGGTGCTGGCGCTGCGCGAACAGGCCGACGGGCACTCGGGCCGCTACGGCACGGCGGCGACCGCGGCCGACGGTTCCTCCCCGCGCACGTGACACGCGAGACCACGCCCTGACGTCGACGGCGGCCGGGGCATGTAGATTGAAGTTCCGTGCAGCCTCGCGCCACGCGTCATCTGTTCGTCACCGGCGGGGTAGCGTCCTCGCTGGGCAAAGGTCTCACCGCATCGAGCCTCGGTCAGCTGCTCACCGCCCGCGGTCTGCGGGTGACGATGCAGAAGCTCGATCCCTACCTCAACGTCGATCCCGGCACGATGAACCCGTTCCAGCACGGCGAGGTGTTCGTCACCGAGGACGGCGCAGAGACCGACCTGGACATCGGCCACTACGAGCGGTTCCTCGATCGTGATCTGCACGGTCGGGCCAACGTCACCACCGGCCAGGTCTACTCCAGCGTGATCGCCAAGGAGCGGCGCGGCGAGTACCTCGGCGACACCGTGCAGGTCATCCCGCACATCACCAACGAGATCAAAGAGCGCGTGCTGGCGATGGCCGCTCCCGACGACGACGGCGTCGTCCCCGATGTCGTGATCACCGAGGTCGGCGGCACGGTCGGCGACATCGAGTCGCTGCCGTTCCTGGAGGCCGCGCGCCAGGTCCGCCACGACGTCGGCCGCGACAACTGCTTCTTCCTGCACGTCTCGCTGGTGCCCTACCTCGCGCCGTCGGGCGAGCTCAAGACCAAGCCGACGCAGCACTCGGTCGCCGCGCTGCGCAACATCGGCATCCAGCCCGACGCGCTGGTACTGCGGGCCGACCGGGAGATCCCGGACGACATGAAGCGCAAGATCAGCCTCATGTGCGACGTCGAGGTCGACGGGGTCGTCGCCGCCCCGGACGCGCCGTCGATCTACGACATCCCCCGCGTCCTGCACCGCGAAGGCCTCGACGCCTACGTCGTGCGGCGGCTGGCGCTGCCGTTCCGCGACGTCGACTGGACGGTGTGGGGCGACCTGCTCGACCGCGTGCACCACCCGCGCGAGACGGCGCGGATCGCGCTCGTCGGCAAGTACGTCGACCTGCCCGACGCCTACCTCTCGGTCACCGAGGCCCTGCGCGCAGGCGGCTTCGCCCACCACGCGCGGGTCGAGATCGACTGGGTGCCCTCGGACGCCTGCCGCACCCCGGCGGGGGCGGCCGCCGCGCTGGAAGGCGTCGACGGGGTGCTCATCCCCGGCGGATTCGGCGTGCGCGGCATCGAGGGCAAGCTCGGCGCCGTCCGGCACGCCCGCACCAACGGCATCCCCGCGCTCGGCCTCTGCCTCGGGCTCCAGTGCATGGTGATCGAGGCGGCGCGTTCGCTGGCCGGGCTCGACGACGCCAACTCCACCGAGTTCGACGAGCGCACGCCGCACCCCGTGATCTCGACGATGGCCGACCAGCGCGACGTCGTCGCGGGGGAGCGGGACATGGGCGGCACCATGCGGCTGGGCGCCTACCCGGCGGTCCTCGGCGCGGGCACGGTCGCCGCTGCCGCCTACGGCACCCGCGAGGTGTCGGAGCGCCACCGGCACCGCTACGAGGTCAACAACGCCTACCGGAGCCGGTTGGAGGAGGCCGGGCTGGTGTTCGGCGGCACCTCGCCGGACGGCACGCTCGTCGAGTTCGTCGAGCTCCCGCCGTCCACGCATCCCTTCTTCGTCGGCACGCAGGCGCATCCCGAGCTCAAGAGCCGCCCGACCCGGCCGCACCCGCTCTTCGCCGCCTTCGTGCGCGCGGCGCTGATCTACCGGGCAGCCGACCGGCTGCCCTTCGACCAGAGCACACGGGAGCCCGTGAGCGTGAACGGAACGAGCGCATGACGGCCGCACGCCACGACTTCCCCGTCGACTCCAGCACCGACATCTACAAGGGTCACGTGATGGCGCTGCGTGCCGACGAGGTCGTGATGCCGGGCGGCCGCCTGGCCCGTCGGGAGATCATCGAGCACCCCGGTGCCGTGGCGATCGCCGCGCTGGATCCCGACGACCGAATCATGATGATCTACCAGTACCGCCACGCGGTGGGCAGGCGGCTCTGGGAGATGCCCGCCGGGCTGCTCGACGTCGCGGGCGAGGATCCGGTGGAGGCAGCCCGCCGCGAGCTGCGGGAAGAGGCGGGTCTGGAGGCGGCGGAGTGGTCGACGCTCCTGGATCTCGTGCCCTCGCCGGGGTTTTCCGACGAGGCGATCCGCGTGTTCCTGGCCCGTGGGCTCACCGAGGTCGGACGCCCTGAGCTGGGCGACGACGAGGAGGCCGACCTCACCACGCGATGGGTGACGCTGTCGGTGGCGGTGCGGATGGTCCTGGCGGGCACGATCGTCAACGCGGCCACGGTCGCCGCTGTGCTGGCGGCGCACGCCCTGGCGGGCTCTCCGGCGGCCGCGCGGCCCGCGGACGCTCCCTGGACCGACCGCTCCACCCGGTTCGCGCAGCGCTAGCGGCGATAGGGTCGGCGCCATGCGCTCCGCCGCGACCGGGGTCGGGTCGCCTCAGCACGAGGTCGGCCCTGGCCCCGCCTGAGCAGGCCGTCGAGGCGTTCCTGCACCACCTGGCCGTCGAGCGGGGGAGCGCAGCCAACACGCTGCGCTCCTACGCCGCCGACCTGCGCCGCTACGTCGAGCACCTCGACGAGACGGGCCGGGGGGACCTCGCGGAGGTCCGGGAGGCCGACGTCACCGGGTTCGTCGTGGCGCTGCGCCAGGGCGAGCCGCCGCTCGCGGCATCTTCGGCGGCCCGCGCGCTGGCCGCGGTCCGCGGGCTGCACCGCTTCGCCGCGCGCGACGGCCTCGTCGCCGACGACGTCGCGCGTGATGTCGCCCCGCCCGGCGCTGCCCTCCCGCCTCCCGCGCACGCTGACCACCGACGACGTCGAGCAGCTGCTGGCCGGGTGCGTCGGCGACGGGCCGGTCGCCCTGCGCGACCGTGCGCTGCTGGAGCTGCTCTATTCGACGGGCGCGCGGATCTCCGAGGCCGTCGGGCTGGACATCGACGACCTGGACGTCGAGCAGCGGATCGTCCGCCTGCACGGCAAGGGCGGCCGCGACCGCATCGTGCCGGTCGGCCGCCCCGCGCTGGCCGCCGTGGACGCCTACCGCGTGCGCGCCCGCCCGGAGCTGGCCCGACGCGGGCGTGGGGGAGCGGCGCTCTTCGTCAACGCCAGGGGCGCGCGGCTGTCGCGGCAGAGCGCCTGGCACACCCTGCGCGCCGCGGCCGACGCCGCGGGGCTCGTCGCCGAGGTCTCCCCGCACACCCTGCGCCACTGTTTCGCCACCCATCTGCTGGCGGGCGGGGCCGACGTCCGCGTCGTGCAGGAGCTGCTCGGCCACGCCTCCGTGACCACCACCCAGATCTACACCCACGTGACCGTCGACACGCTGCGAGAGGTCTACGCGACGTCCCATCCGCGCGCCCGTCGCTGATCATCCTTCGTTCTGTTCGCCCGGCGTGACGTGGCACGACACCCGATCGGTGGGGCGTCGGCAACAACCGGTAGCCTCCGAAGGAATTCGACGGCCGTTACACGGCGGGGCGCGTTGCCGGTCGTCGTCGGGTGCTCTTAGTCTGCGCGGAACGTCCTCGGAAAGGACGCCCGCGACAGACCGGAGCCCGGCATGCAGACCCCGCGGCCCTTCGCCCCCCGCTCGGAGCCGCACGACGAGGAGGAGCCGGTCAATGCGGCCGCCTCCGTGGGGAGACACCGTTTGATGGTGCCCGAACCGGCTCCGTTGGCCGAGCACGGCCCGGCGCGGGTGATCGCGGTCGCGAACCAGAAGGGCGGCGTCGGCAAGACGACGTCCACCATCAACCTCGGGGCGGCGCTCGCCGAGTACGGCCGTCGGGTGCTGCTGGTGGACTTCGACCCGCAGGGCGCCCTGTCGGTCGGCCTCGGCGTGCAGGCCCACGAGCTCGATACGCACGATCTACAACCTGCTCATGGAGCGGGGCGTGGAGATCGACGAGGTGATCCGCTCCACGTCGGTCGAGAACATGGACCTGCTGCCGTCGAACATCGACCTCTCCGCGGCGGAGGTGCAGCTGGTCACCGAGGTCGGCCGCGAGCAGGCGCTGGGCCGCGCGCTCAAGCCCGTGCTCGACCGCTACGACGTGATCCTCATCGACTGCCAGCCGTCGCTGGGCCTGCTCACGATCAACGCGCTGGCCTGCGCCGACGCGATCCTCATCCCGCTGGCCTGCGAGTTCTTCTCCCTGCGTGGCGTCGCGCTGCTGATGGACACCGTCGAGAAGGTCCAGGACCGGCTCAACCCGGATCTGAAGATCATCGGCATCCTGGCCACGATGTTCGACCCGCGCACGATGCACGCCCGCGAGGTGCGCCAGCGGGTGATCGAGGCGTTCGGGGAGCTCGTGTTCGACGCGGTGATCAACCGCACCGTCCGGTTCCCGGAGACCACGGTGGCAGGCGAGCCCATCACCACCTGGGCGCCGACGTCCAACGGGGCGAACGCCTACCGCATGCTGGCGCGTGAGGTCATCGCCCGGTGACGCTGGTCGACGAGTCGCCTGCCTCCCCGCCGCGGTTCACGGTCCGGCTGCACAACTTCGAGGGCCCGTTCGACCTGCTCCTGCAGCTGATCGGCAAGCACGAGCTCGACATCACCGAGATGGCGCTGCACCGCGTCACCGACGACTTCATCGCGCACCTCGCCGCTCTCGGCGACGACGCCGACCTCGACGAGACCACCGAGTTCCTGGTCATCGCGGCCACGCTGCTCGACCTCAAGGCCGCGCGGCTGCTGCCCGACGCCGAGGTCGAAGACGCCGAGGACCTCGCTCTCCTGGAAGCGCGCGACCTGCTGTTCGCCCGGCTGCTGCAGTACCGCGCCTACAAGCAGGTCGCGGGGCTGTTCGTGGAGCTGGAGGCGGGCGCGGCCCGGCGGTTCCCGCGGTCGGTCGCCTTGGAGGAGCGCTTCGCGGTGCTGCTGCCCGAGGTGCTGCTCGGGGTCGACCCGGCCACGTTCGCCGAGCTGGCCGCCGCGGTGTTCCGGCCCAAGCCGCCGCCGACCGTCGGCCTCGACCACCTGCACGCACCCCAGATCTCCGTGGCCGAGCAGGCCGCGCTGCTGGCCGAGCGCCTCGCCGTCCTCGGCTCGGCCACGTTCGCCGCGCTCACGGCCGATTGCGCGGGGCCGCTGGAGGTCGTCGCGCGCTTCCTCGCCGTGCTCGACCTGTTCCGCAACGCCGCCGTCGACCTGGAGCAGCCGGAGGCGTTCGGCGAGCTGACCGTACGCTGGACTCCTGATGACCGCTCCTGACGAGGTTCTCCCGGCCGGCACGGCCGTCGAGGAGCTCCCTACGCTCGACGACGCCGAGTTCGACGCCGCCTTGGAGGCGCTGCTGCTCGTCGTCGACGCGCCCACGGAGGAGGAGCAGCTCGCGCAGGCGCTCGACCAGCCCGTGGCCAGGACGCGCGAGGCGCTGCTGCGGCTCGCCGACGGCTACGCCGCCGCCCGGCCGCGGCATCGACCTGCGGCGCACCGGCGGCGGCTGGCGGTTCTACACCCGCGACACCTACGCGCCCTACGTCGAGCGCCTCCTGCTCGACGGGCAGCGCGCCCGGCTCACCCGGGCGGCGCTGGAGACGCTGGCCGTCGTCGCCTACCGCCAGCCGGTCACCCGGGCGCGGGTGGCGGCGGTGCGCGGCGTCAACTGCGACGGCGTGCTGCGCACCCTGCTCACCCGCGGCCTCGATCCAGGAAGCGGGCACCGACCCGGCGACGCAGGGCACCCTGTTCGCCACCACCGAGATGTTCCTGGAGCGGCTGGGCCTGGCCTCCCTCGCGGATCTTCCGCCGTTGGCCCCGCTGCTGCCCGACATCGATGCCATCGACGAGTTGTGAGTTTGTGAGTGATGTGACGATGACCGAGGCGCACCCGGACGGGGTCCGGCTGCAGAAGGTGCTCGCCCAGGCGGGCGTGGCGTCCCGGAGGGCCGCCGAGGAGCTGATCGCGGCCGGGCAGGTGACGGTCGACGGCGAGGTCGTCCGCGAGATGGGTCGGCGGGTGCATCCCGAGACGGCCGTCATCCACGTCGACGGGCTGCGCATCGTGCTCGACGAGGAGCTGACCTACCTCGCGTTGAACAAGCCGCGCGGGGTGCTCTCGACGATGTCCGACGACCAGGGCCGCATGTCGGTCGGCGACCTGCTCGTCGAGCACGGCGTGATGGACGAGCACTTCGAAGGCGGCGCGCGCGCCCGGCTCTTCCACGTCGGCCGCCTCGACGCCGACACCGAGGGCCTGCTGCTGCTCATGAACGACGGCGAGCTGGGGCACCGCCTCATGCACCCGTCCTACGAGGTCGAGAAGACCTACATCGCCGAGGTGCACGGCTCGATCCCGCGCGACCTGGGCAGGCGGCTGCGCGACGGCGTCGAGCTGGAAGACGGGGTCGTGACGGTCGACCGGTTCCGCCTCGTCGATGCGCACGCAGGCAAGTCGATGGTCGAGCTCGTGATCCACGAGGGTCGCAAGCACGTCGTGCGCCGGTTGCTGGAGGAGGTCGGGCACCCCGTGCTGCGGCTGGTGCGCACCGCCGTGGGCGACGTGGAGCTGGGCAACCAGCGCCCCGGCCGCTTCCGCAGGCTGTCGCACACCGAGATCGGCTCGCTGTACCGGTCCGTGGGTCTCTGACATGAGCGTCCGCGCGATCCGGGGGGCCATCCAGGTCGACGACGACTCCCGCGACGCGGTGTTGGAAGGCTCGGCCGAACTGGTCAGGGCGGTGTTGGAACGCAACACCCTGACCGCCGACGACATCATCTCGATCCTCTTCACCGCGACGCCCGATCTCACCGCGGAGTTCCCCGCCTACGCCGCGCGCCTGCTCGGGCTCACCGACGTGCCGTTGATGTGCGCCACCGAGATCGCGGTGCCGGGTGCGATGCCCCGCGTCCTGCGGCTGCTGGCGCACGTGGAGACCGAACTCGCCGCGGGCCGACGTCCGCCACGTCTACCTCAGGGGCGCCGCGGCGCTGCGATCCGACCTGCCGCGCTGACCCGGTACTCCTGCCTGCGCGGACCGCCCGGCATGATGGGCCCTGGTCCGCGCTCGGTGGGCCGGGGAGGGGCACCGGTGACGGGCAGGTTGCGCGGGGTCGTGGCGATGGATGGACCCTCGGGCACCGGGAAGTCCACGGTGTCGCGGCGGCTGGCCCAGGCGACCGGCGCGGCCTACCTCGACACCGGTGCGATGTACCGGGCCGTCACGCTCGCCGTGCTCCGCTCGCGGCTGGAACCCGACAGCCCGGACGCCGAGCAGGTGGCGATCGCGGCGGCCAAGACCGTCCGCTCGGTCACCGACCCGGCCGCCCCCGCCGTCCTGCTCGACGGTGAGGACGTCGAGTCCGAGATCAGGGGTCCCGAGGTCACGCGGGCGGTGAGCGCCGTGTCGGCCCAGCCGCCGGTGCGGGCCGCGCTCGTGGAGCACCAGCGGGCCGTGATCGACGAGGCCGTGCACGCGGGCGGCGGCGGGATCGTCGTCGAGGGGCGCGACATCGGCAGCGTCGTCGTCCCGGACGCCCGGCTCAAGGTGTACCTCACTGCGTCGGAGGACATCCGGGCCGCGCGGCGCGGCGCCCAGGACCGCAAGGCCGGGCGCGAAGCCGATCTGGAGACCGTCCTGGCCGATGTCCGCCGCCGCGACCAGCTCGACTCCACCCGCAAGACCTCACCGCTGCACGCCGCCGCCGACGCGCTCGTCCTCGACACGGACGAGCTGCCCGTCGACGCCGTCCTCACCGAGCTGCTGCGGCTGGTGGAGGAGCGGGGTCTGCTGAGGTGAGCGAGCTTGCGAGCGAACCGTGATACAGCGCTCTGCGCTGAGGTGTTTCGCGAAGCGTCGACCGAGCGTCAGCGAGGGAGTGCGATGAGCACGCGCGGGCCGTCGGTGGAGCGCGGGTACACTGGGGACCTGCCCGCCGGATCGTCGCCGCGGATGCATGATCTCGCACGATGGATCGGCACCTGGTGCTTTCGCCCGATGTACCGGCTGCGGGTGCACCACCTCGAGCGCGTTCCGGCTCAGGGGCCCGTCGTCGTCGTCGCCAACCACAGCGCGTTCGTCGATGGTCCGCTGTTGTTCGGGCTGCTCGGGCGGCGCACGGTGTTCCTGGTCAAGCAGGAGATGTTCCACGGGCCCTTCGCATGGGTCCTGCCCCGCATCGGGCAGGTTCCCGTGCGGCGCGGTGCCGCAGACCGTCGCCCGCTGACACTGGCGTTGGACGTCCTGCGCGGCGGCGGCCTCGTGGCCGTGTTCCCGGAGGGCACCCGCACCGAAGGCGGCGACGTCGCGGCGGCCCAGCACGGGGCGGCGTGGCTGGCCCGCGCGGCGGGAGCGGCGGTGCTCCCGGTCGTGTGCCGGGGCACGCGACGGCCCGCTGGGAGCGGCCGACGGCTCCGCCCGCGGGTCGACGTGCTGGTGGGGGAGCCGCTGACCGTGGCGGCAGGCGGTGGCCGCGCCGGATTGGCGGCGGCCACCGAGACCATCCGGGCCACCTTGGCCGGGCTGGTCGGGGATATCGACGATTTACGGAGAACGACGTGAGTGCAGGACAGGACGACCGGGCCGCGATGGCGCAGCTCGGTCTGGACCCCGACGAGTTCACGGTGGAGGCGACCGCCGCCCACGCCGGTGCTCGCCGTCGTCGGACGGCCGAACGTGGGCAAGTCGACGCTGGTCAACCGGCTGATCGGCCGCCGGGAGGCGGTGGTGCAGGACGTTCCGGGCGTGACCCGCGACCGCGTCGCCTACGACGCGATGTGGAACGGCCGTCGCTTCACCCTCGTCGACACCGGCGGATGGGAGCCCGACGCCACCGGCTTGCGCGCGGCCGTCGCGGCGCAGGCCGAGTACGCGATGCGCACGCGCCGATGCGATCCTGCTCGTCGTCGACGCGACGGTCGGCGCGACCGCGACCGACGAGGCCGTCGCCCGGATCCTGCGCCGGTCGACGTGCCGGTGCTGCTCGCGGCCACGAAGGTCGACGACGACCGGCTGATCTCCGACACGACGGCGCTGTGGCGCCTCGGCCTCGGCGAGCCCCGACCCGTGTCAGGCCTGCACGGCCGCCTCACCGGCGACCTCCTCGACGCGATCCTCGAGGTGCTGCCCGAGACCCCCCGCGACGACTTCGGCGCCAAGCGCCGCCTCGGGCCCCCGACGCGTCGCGCTGATCGGCAAGCCGAACGTCGGCAAGTCCAGCCTGCTCAACCGGGTCTCCGGCGAGGTGCGCTCGGTCGTCCACGAGGTGGCGGGCACGACCGTCGATCCCGTCGACTCGCTGGTCGAGCTGGACGACGAGGTGTGGCGCTTCGTCGACACCGCGGGCCTGCGCAAGCGGGTCAAGACGGCCAGCGGCATGGAGTACTACGCCAGCCTGCGCACCCAGGCCGCGATCGAGGCCGCCGAGGTCGCGCTCGTGCTCATCGACGCGAGCGAGCCGATCGCCGAGCAGGACCAGCGCGTGATCACGATGGTCGAGGAGGCGGGCCGCGCGCTCGTCCTCGTGTTCAACAAGTGGGACCTGGTCGACGAGGACCGCCGCCTCGCGATGAAGCGGGAGCTCGAGCGCGACCTCGTGCGCGTGCCGTGGGCCGAGCGCGTCAACGTCTCGGCGCTCACCGGCCGGTCCATCGCCAAGATCGCGCCCGCGATGCGCACGGCGCTGGCGTCCTGGGATCGGCGCATCCCCACGGGCCAGCTGAACTCGTGGCTCTCCGACGTCGTCGCCGCCACCCCTCCGCCGGTCCGCAGCGGCAAGCAGCCCAAGATCCTCTTCGCCACCCAGGCCTCCGCCCGCCCCCCGACCTTCGTCCTGTTCACCAGCGGGTTCCTGGAGGCGGGCTACCGCCGCTTCCTCGAACGGCGGCTGCGGGAGGAGTTCGGCTTCAGGGGCAGCCCTGTCCGGATCTCGGTGCGAGTGCGGGAGAAGCGGGGCCGCAAGCCCTGACCCGTGCGGCCGGCCCGGGAGCGCGGTGCGGTAGGCTCATCGGGCCCCGTTGGGGTGCCGGGACGTGGCGCAGTTTGGTAGCGCACTTGACTGGGGGTCAAGGGGTCGCAGGTTCAAATCCTGTCGTCCCGACGGCGAGATCGGGCGGTGTTCCTCACTGGGGACGCCGCCCGATTTGTGTCCTGACCAGGGAAATGCACAGTTGGACGATCTGATGATGATCATTGATTGATCGTCAGTCCCTCCAGCGCCATCGGCGCGATCTGTCGTTCTTGCGCGGTCAGCTCGTCATGTGCGGCGGCCTCGGCGGAGCGTTTGCGAACCGTCTCCCCCCGTCGCCTGCAGTTCACGACGCGCCCGCTCCGCGAAAGCCTCCATGCCGATCGCGAAGGACATGTCGTAGGCGGCGCGCAACTGGGTGCGGGCCTCGGCCCGGCGAGCTTGGCGGCGCAGCCACTCGCCGTTCGTTGAACCCGACGCCAGGTCGACCGCCGCCCAGCTCGCGCCCAGCCATCCAGCCGGGGCACAGCGGGAAGCCGCGCGACCTTGACGCAACTTCTTGGTTGCGATACTTTACTGCAATCAACCAGTTGCGATCGGCCTGGTGCAGGCGCCTGCCTGGTCCCGCCGGCTCCGGTCGATGTGGTTCAACCGACGCATGGAGGCGACTCATGTACGCCCAGACATCCGGCCCGGCTCTCCCGCCCGTGGTCGACAGGAAGACTTGGCAGGACGCGCGGGACGCGCTGTTCACCCGGGAGAAGGCGCACACCCGCGAAGGGGACGCCATTGCCGCGGCCCGGCGGCGGCTGCCGATGGTGGAGGTCGACGCCACCATCGAGGTCATCGGTCCAGACGGACCGGTGACGGTCCTTGACGTCTTCGAGGGCCGCCGTCAGCTCATCGCGTACTTCCACGCCTGGTGGCCCGGCAGGCCCGCCGCGGAGCAGTGCGAAGGCTGCACGTTCTTCAACAGCCAGGTCCGTGAGCTGTCCTACATCCATTCCCGTGACGCGACGTACGCCACGCTCTGCAAGGGACCGTACGAGGCGAGCGTTCGCTACCGGGACTTCATGGGCCTGGACATGCCGTGGTACTCGGTGGAGAAGTCAGCTGCGGAACTGCTGGAGGGTCGGGACTGGCAGCGCCACCACCTCGTCTGCTACGTACGCGACGGCGAGCGGGTGTTCGAGACGTACTACACCGGCGGTCGCGGCGTCGAGATCATGGCCCCCACCCACGGGCTGCTGGACATGACCGTCCACGGACGTCAGGAGACGTGGGAGGACTCTCCCGACGGCTGGCCCCAACCCTGGGGTGACGCCAGGAACCCCGAGGTCTGGCGGTCGGACGGACGTCCCATCGCCCAGTGGTCGCGCATCGAAGCCGGCCGCTCCGACGAGTTGACCTGAGACCTGGTCCACCGCAGAGCGGGCCCGGGCTGCCGCCGGTCGGCGCCACCCGTCCGTTCAGGACTGTGTGGATCGCGACCAGGGCCACGTGAGCGCTGCCCGCACAACGCCCATCTGGCCCTCGCAGTGATCATCGCCGGGCGAACGCCTGAAGCCTTCCCATCGGGCTGGGCGCGACGGTCGTGACTGCGGAGATCTCGACATCGTGCTCGCCGCGCTCAAGGGCGACACCGCTGCTGCGATCCGCCCGAGGGCGCGGCGGAGCACGTCGCGGAGATCTTCCCAGCAATGCGGAGACCGGTTGCCAGGACTGCCAGGGGGTGTCAGGAAGTCTCAGTAAGGACGTGGGTTTGTCCCTCGCGCCGGTCGGGCTAGCTACAGCCGCCGAGGTGTGCGGTGACGCCCAGGACGGGCATGTAGCGGTCGCCGACCTCGGCCGCGAACAATATGTAGAGGGGCGCTGTGGTGATCTGAAGGAGTCCGACCGTGAACGACTATCCACCGTTTCTGCCGCAGGTCGACATGACGGCGGCCGTGCCTCGCCGGATCCGCGCCGTCATCGGCGGCCACGTCGTACTCGACACGACCGCGGCGCTTTACGTCTGGGAGTCGGCCCGGTACCCGCACTACTACATCCCCGTCGCTGACATCGACCCCGACGTGCTCGTCGACGAGCAGCACGAGCGCAGACTCCACCGCGGCACCGCGTGTCGCTACGGCCTTCGAGTGGGCGAGCAGGTGCGTCCGGCGGCGCTGCATGTCTACGGCGAGGACGCCCGACTCGGGCTGGCCGGGTACGCCCGCATCGAGTGGGCGGCGGCCGACGCCTGGTACGAGGAGGACGAGCAGGTCTTCTTGCATCCCCGTGACCCCTACATCCGCGTCGATGCGCTGCGTTCCACGCGGGCTGTGCGCGTCGAGCTCGACGGCGTGGTGCTCGCGGAGTCGACCTCGCCGGTGCTGGTGTTCGAGACGGGGCTGCCGACGCGCTATTACGTCAACCGCACTGAGGTGGACTTCGCCCACCTCACGGCCACCGACACCGTCACTGTCTGCCCCTACAAGGGCATGACCAGCGGTTACTGGAGTGCTCAGCTCGGCGCGACGACGTATCCGGACATCGCCTGGACCTACGCGCTCACCACGAAGGAGATGCTCCCCATCGCGGGCCTGGTCGCGTTCTACAACGAGAAGGTCGACATCGTGCTCGACGGGCGACGCCTCGACCGGCCCGACACGCCCTTCTCCTGAACAAGCGCGCCGTCCACAACTGTGATGCGGTCCGATCACGTAGTCGAGCGCGAGCCTTCACCGCGACACCCGATTCGTTGGTGGCCCCAGGGCTGCGGGGGCAATCGCAGCCCTGGGGGACGCTAGCCGCCGCGGGGAGGGTGAGCGGCGACCAACTATGCACTCGTGCTACGCATGGTGTTCGTTATCTCACGGGGTGTGTCGCGGCCTCTCGTCCAGTGCGGAACCACGCAGACCGTCGGGGTCGACGAAGACCCGGGCATTGCGTTCTCGACGCAGCTGTGGATGCCGTACGCGATCCTCCTCGGGTTCGCCGGGGCAGCCACCTCGCAGCTGTTCGCCGACGAGCACGACGAGCTCAGCGCACACCCCAACCCCGGCAATGATGGTGTCGTCGCCGTCGTGCGGATGGCGATGACCGGCGGGTGGGTGATCGGCCTGGTGTCGCGGCGATGCTGCCGCGATCCGGTCTGTTGGTCGCTGCCGGGCGGCGGTTCGTGGGCGTCGTTGATCCAAACAGCGTTATGTGCGTCCGCGGGCCACGTGTTCGCGTACGGCGGGGATCGTTTCGGCGGCGAAGCGTTCGAGTACATCCTGCTCGTCGCTGGCCAGGATGAAGGTGCTGACGCCGTCCTCGAGGGTCATCTGGGCTAGTGCTTCCGGGGTCTGCCGGCCTGGGAAGATGTTGAGCAGACGGGTGATGTCGCGGGGGTCGCGGCCTGCGGCTCGTGCGGCGTCGTCGATGATGGCGTTTCCTTTGGGCAGGCCGCCGGGTTGCATGACCGGCAGGGAGGGCAGCCAGCCGTCGGCCTTGCGTCCGACCAGGTCCTGCATCTTCGGCTTGTGGGCGCCGAGCCAGATCGGGATGTCGTGTGCGGGTGCGGGTCCGCGCTCGGCGCCGTGGACGTTGTAGATCTCGCCCTCGACAGTGAGGGTGCCGGGCACCTCGGCGTCCCAAACCCCGCGGATCACGTCGATTGCCTCGCCGAGGGCCGTCACGCCCTGCAGCGGGGTCAGCCGCCGTCCGCCGATCGCGTGCACGGCGTCCCAGTAGAAGCCGGCCCCGAGCCCGAGGCTCATTCGTCCACCGGAGAGCAGGTCGAGGCTGGCAGTCGCGCGGGCGAGCACGGCGGGGGGCTGGCGCAGCGGCAGGTTCAGCACGTTGCCCGACAGGCCGATGCGCTCGGTCCGCGCGGCCGCCCAGCTCAGCAATGTCCAGGTGTCGAGGAAGTCGGCCTTGTAGGGATGATCCTGGAAGGTGACGAAGTCGAAACCGAGCCGCTCACTGAGCTGCGCCAATTCGACCGGACGGTGCGCTGGGGAGTTGGCGGGAGAGATGAACGTGGCGAAACGCAGAGGATGGCCATAGTCAGGCATCGGTGTCTCCTTCAGTCATTCGTGCGCGGCCAGTCACGACAAACGTCGTCGCCGACCTCGGGTTCGGCTGCTCGGGGGCACCAGCGCCGGGTGGGGTGCGGCACGTGGGTTCGA
The DNA here is from genome assembly GCA_963799945.1 of uncultured Actinomycetota bacterium. Lineage (GTDB taxonomy): Bacteria > Actinomycetota > Actinomycetes > Mycobacteriales > Pseudonocardiaceae > Pseudonocardia. The sequence goes on along the minus strand of CAWCZG010000007.1, from coordinate 516,908 downwards.
GGTCGTTCCCGGCTGGGTCGCGGATGAAGGCCGGGCGGTCAGCCGTTCTTGACCAGGTCGTTGACAGTCTGTGTGTCTTTGTAGAAGGCGTCCGCGCCGTAGATCTTTCCGTCATGGACCCGGTAGTGTTCAACGACGGTCATCGGCACTTGACGCCTGCTCTTTCGGGAGGTGAACACGGCGTCGAGTCGCAGCTCCACCGTGTCGCCTGCTCGGACGATCTCGTGCCCGCGCACAGTGAGTTCTGCCAGCGCGTCGATCTCACGGGTCAGACGTGCGAACCCGTCGGGCCCTCGCCATTCCCCGCCCCAGGGCAAGCTCTCCGCCTCCCGCCAGACGGCGATCTCGTCGACCATCGCGAAGGCCTCGTCTCCGCCTTGGAGGAATTTCTCCAGCGTGGCCACGTCGTCGTGAGCTGGCGAGGTGGCGGCGGGGAAGTAGTGGCCGTTGTCCAGATCCGCGAGGAGGCCGGGCCGTCCGGGTTCCCAGCCCAAGGTCCGGCGGGTGATGAGGTTGGACGCCGGGTAGCTTCGGGTGGCGATGTTCGCGAGAAAGCCGAAGTATCCCGGCGTCATCAACTCGTCCACGGGGATGCTCACGACCGGCAGGTCCAGGCGGCTGCCGATGGCTTCGGCAATTTCGCGGAAGGAAATTCCGCCATCCTCGACCGCGTGCCAGTAGCTGCCTGCCGGACCTTTCTCCAGCGCCAGGCGGAACAGGGAGGCGAGATCGCGGACATGTACCGCGTTCCACAGGTTCGTGCCGTCTCCGGGATGACCGGCGAAACCCTTCTCCTTCGCCAGGGCAATCAGCAGGGGGAGGAAGCCGGCATCATCGGTCGTGTCGTGCACGATGGTGGCGATCCGCACGACCGACGACCGCACTCCCCTTTCGGCGAGGTCGATCACGGCCCTTTCCACGATGTTTCGAGCCCGCAGGGTGCCCTGGTGCTCATCACTGCTGGGCAGCGCCGGGTCCGCCTCGACGATCGCTCGACCCAGGTTGCCGGGTGATCCGATGCTCCCGGCCACGACCAGCGGCTTGCCGGTGCCCGTGAGCGCCTCACCGTAAGCGTGGATGATCGGGAGCTCCGCTGCGGCCACGGCGCTCATGCCGCCGGTGGGGAGCAGGTCCTGCCGGTGGGCGACGTGGATGACACCGTCGGAGTCCGCGGCCGCTTCCTGGAGCCCGTCGAGTTCGTCGAGGTTGCCACGTCGCACCGTCGCGCCGAGCGCGGTCAGCGCGGCAGCGGCCGTGTCCGAGCGGGCCAGGCCCGTGACCTCGTGGCCTGCGGCGATGAGCTCGGGGATGATGAACGAACCGGTATGGCCGGTTCCGCCGGTGACGAAGACGCGCATCGATGCTCCCTGTCGGGTTGACGGAGTTGCTGTTCCCGTGCCGTCGACCGGCTGCTGTGATGTCGCGGGGAAGTGGCAGTGCAGGCGCAGTCAGCCGAGGAGCTCGGCGCCGAGGGCGATGTCGAAACCTGCGCCGCTGCGAGCCAGGCCCATCATCAACAGGCCCGCTCCTTCCAGCCAGTGCGCCATCTCCAGGCCGCCGACATCCCGCGGCGACAGGCCCAGACTCTCGATGAAGGCCGCCACAGCCGCCTTGGCCGCCGCGTCGTCGCCTGCGAAGAAGACATCGAGCCTGCCGCCTCGGGCCAGGACGTGACCGAAGACGGTGTTGAACGCCTTGACCACGTGCGCGCTCGCCGGCAGGGCGGCGGCGATCTGTTGCGCGCCGGATGTGCCCTCCGGGGTGACGAGCTTCGTGTCGTCGGCGCCGATGAACGTGTTGGAGATGTCGACGACGACCTTGCCGGCCAATGCGTCCCCGTATTGGCGGACGACCGGTACGCCGCCCGCGTGTGGCACAGCGAGGATGACGATGTCACCGGCCGGGCCGGCGCCGAAGGTCCCGGCTGTGGCGCGGCTTCCGAGTGCAGCGGCGAGTTCCTCGGTCTTGGCCGGGTCGCGGCCGATGACCTCGACTGCGTAGCCGCCTGCGAGCGCCCGCTCGGCCAGAGCGCGGGCCATGCCCCCGAGACCGATGATGCTGATGCTGCTCATGGTGTGTCTGCTTTCTGCGGCAGGGTGAGAGGCCCGTTTCCGATCGCGCCCGACGCGCGATGCAGGGCGTTCACCACCTGACGTTGCCACCGGCCCGTGTAGTGAGTCCAAGACCTCTTTCGATCACGGCGATACCCTGGGAGCATCGCCGTTCGAGGAGGCTCCGTGGATTTGGACCTGCGCAAACTGCGCTACTTCGTCGCCGTGGCCGACCGGTTGCACTTCGGCCGGGCCGCCGACGACCTCCACATCGCCCAGCCGGTGCTCAGCAGGCAGATCCGCGCACTCGAACACGACCTCGGCGCACCGCTGCTGACCAGGGACAGCCACGGAGTGACCTTGACCGACGCCGGCGAGCAGCTACTGGCCGACGCCGGTCCGTTGCTGGCCTCCGCCGACGCGGCCCGCCGTCGGGTGACCCTCGCCGCCCGCGGCGGCCTGCGGCTCATGGTCGGCTTCCGCGCCGGCGTCGCGGTTGCTCCCGCGATCCAACAGTTCGCCATCCAGCACCCAGACGTGATCGTGGACGTGCAACGGATCGAAGGAGACGACCAGGCCGTAAAGCTGCTCGACGGCCGCATCGACATCGGCTACGTACGGCTGCCCATCGATGAGACCGGGCTGCGCGTGATCCCGGTATACACCGAGCCACGGGTAGCGGTCCTGCCCACCGCCCACCGGTTGGCAGGCAAGGAACAGATCACCGAGGCCGACCTGGCCGGTGAGCCTCTGCTGTGGGACTCCGACTCGAGCACACAGCCCACACGACGTCCGCACCCCAACGCCGGGTACCTGGTGCGCGGAGTGGACGAGACCCTCGAGCACGTCGCGGCAGGCCGCGGCATCTCGTTCCTGGCGCGTTCGGCGACCGTCTTCTACTCGCACCCGAACATCAGCTACGTACCTGTCTCCGACGTCGCGCATGACCAGGTGTGTCTCGCCGTGGCAGCATCGCGCACCTCGCCGCTGGTCGACGACTTCGTCGCCGCGGCCCAAGCCGCGGCCGCGATCACAGCAGAATGTGGGAACTATGAGATGTGGCAGCGTCAAGGCATGCGATAACAGATCCGCGAGGCCGCCGCGGACGGTTACAGCACCTCGCTGAACTGGAACGACGTCGAGGGTCGCTGACGAGCGGTGATCGGCGGGTGGGCATGATCCCGACGGGTCGTTGCGGCTGCTGTACTGGATCTTCCGGCGACTGCTCGGACTGGCCCTACTGACGGGCCGCACGTCCGCCGCCAAGGACCAGCACGACGAGGGCTTGCGGCCCGTGCCGGGGCGGGTGGGGTTGGCGACGCGGGTGTCTGAGAAGGACAGGCGCCCGGTCACTCGCATGGCGCCGACATCATCGCCGGCCGCAGCTCCGTGTTCCCCGCACCGGCTGGGCGCGTTTCGCCGACCGCACAGGCCGGCCCGTCCCTCACCAACGACCGCGGTCGCGTGGCCCGTCCTGATCGTGCCGCGGAGGTGCGTCGCGGTCCGATCCTTCCGCCCGGTCAGGCTCCCTGTTCTGGTGCGGACGGCCGTCCCGGCCTGGAGGCAGAGGCCTGTGGTGCCGCGGGGCGGCCAGCCGTTTGGGTGGCGTCCACGACGTCGGCGGGTCCGTGATGGCCATCATCTGCGCGATGGTGAGGTGGGCGCTGGTGTTGGTCCCGTAGGTCCTGCGGTTCGGGCAGGTGGTCGCGTCGGTGAAGGACGTCGCGGCGGGGAAGGCCTGCTGCGCGTACCGGAGCACCCCCATCGGGGTCAGCTGGCCGTTCTCGTCGTAGTACTGCTGTTGGACCGACCCGCGGGTGTTGGTGATCACCGCGCTCGGCAGGCTGGCGCTGCCTAGCTTGACCTTGGTGAAGTCGACGCCCTGGAGGAAGGCCGAGGCGAGCGAGGCGGGCTTCCCACCGGACGGTGTCAGGTCGGCGCCGTGCAGGACGACTCCGACCATGAAGGCGCCATCGAAGTTCGCGCCCGTCAGGTTCGCGTTGGTCAGGTCCGCCCCGGCGAGGTAGGCGTTGGTGAAGACGACCCCGTACATCGAAGCAGTGGCGGACAACAGGTTACCGCTGGCCAGGGTCGCTTCGGAGAACAATGCGCCGTCCAGGGTGGCGCCGGTGAAGTCGCAGCTCTCGAGGTAGGCCAACGAGAGGTCGGCGGAGGCGTCGTCGTCGGACGTCCCGCCCATCGCGGCGGCGGTGAAGAGGGCCTGCTTGATCACGGCTCCGGTGAAGCTCGTCCCCATCAGCCGCGCCCCGGCGAAGTTGGGCGGGGAGCCGCCGTTCGCCCGCAGCTTCGCCTGGGTGAACACGGCGTGGTCGAGGGTGGCGGAGCTGAAGTCGGCGTTGTCGAGGACGAAGCCGGTGAAGTCGCCGTGGGGCCGCCGCAGCCCGTGGGCCTTGAGACCGACGAGGGTGGTCGGCAGCCCGGTGATCGTGGCCGCGGTGAGGTCGAGGCACGACCAGTCGAGCTCGATCACGGAGTACGGCAGCGTGCAGTGCGCGAAGACGGTCGGCGTATTCGGGTCCGTGGAGCGGATGAACGGCGAGGAGAACGTCGTGGTCGACAGGTCGCAGCCGGTGAAGTCGGTACCCGCGAGGCCTGCCCCGGTGAGGTTCACCCCGCCCAGCGTCGTGCCTGCCAGTTTCGCCCCGGTCAGGTTCACGCCCTGCAGCGACGCGGGCTCGCGCAGGTCCATGCCGGTGAGGTCGGCGGCGGTGAGGGTAGTCCCGGCGAACCGGGTTCCGCTGAGCGTCGCGGGCCCGGGCGGTTCCTGGGCCACGATCCACACCGTGCCCTGGCCGGGTCTGCAGAGCGCGAGGCCACCCAGCATGCCGGTACCGGTGGGGTCGAACGCGACGGCCACGTCGGTCGAGACGGCGAAGTCGTAGCCCGCGATGCCGCCCGGTTCGACGTAGACGGGGACGAACGTGCCGTCGGCCTGCTTGGCCAGGATCCGCACGATGCCGATCCCGGGGCGGTAGCAGAACAGGTGGTCCAGACGTCCGGTGCCTGCGTAGTCGTAGGCGATGATCCTGTCCGCGGGATCGGTGAGGGGGAAGTCGGCGATGCCGTCGCCGGGATCTCCCTGGACGTACTTGAGGACGAACGTGTCGTCCTGGCGCTCGAGGACGGCGACGCCGCCGGTGCCCGGTCGGTAGACGACGACGTGGTCGAGGCGCCCGGTGCCTGCGTAGTCGTAGGCGATGACGTGGTCGTCCGCCGACAGGAGGTCCCAACCGCCGATGCCCTTGGTTGACTTCCAGACCGAGCCGAACGTGGTGGTGGTGCCGGTCCTGTTGAGGATCGTGGCGAACCCGGTGCCGGGCCGGGAGCAGAGCAGGTAGGTGAGCTTGCCGTAGCCGCTCCAGTCGAACGCGATCATCTGATCCCGCCGGTCGGTCAGCGGGAAGTCGCCGATGCCGCCGGTCTGGTTGTCGAGCACGGCGGAGAACGACCCGTTCGCATCCTTCTTCAGCACCATGATGCAGCCGCTGCCCGGGCGGTAGCAGAGCAAGTGGTCGAGCTTGCCGCTGTCGTCCCAGTCGTAAGCGATGATCCGGTCGGCGGGGTCGGACAGCGGGAACCCGCCGATCCCGCCTGAGCTCTGCAGGTAGACGTGCCCCCAGCTGCCGGCGGCTTGGCGCTGCGCGATCACGATCTTGCCCGTTCCCGGCCGATAGCAGACCAGGTGGTCGAGCTTCCCGGTGCCCGCGTAGTCGAAGGCGAGTACCTGGTCGGTGGGCGAGCCGAGGTCGAAGCCCGCGACGCCGGAGCCCTGGTAATCGGGGACGAGCGCGGTGATGCCCGCGCCGCTGAGGTTGGCCTCGGTCAGGTCCGTGGTCGGGCCCGAGAAGTCGGCGCCCGCGAGGTTGGCCCCCGCCAGCACTGCGCCGAGCAATTGAGCACCCGTCCAGGAGATCCCGGCCGGGATGACGGCACCGGTGAGGGTCGCGTCCTTCAGCCTCGGAGGTGGGGAGCCGGGGGTGAAGCCGGTGAAGTCCGCACCGGTGAAGTCCGCACCCGTGCAGTCGGCGTCCGAGAGCCCGAGCCCGGCCAGCTTCAGCCCGCTGAACACCGCGCCCTGCAGGTTCGACCCCGCCAGCGAGGCCCCCTTCAGGCCGCGGACGCCGCGGAAGTCGCAGTGCGAGAGGTCCACGCCTGCGCCGCCGACGGTCATGCCCGTCAGGTCCACGCCGCGGAAGCTCAATCCGCTCGCGCCCCGGCTGACCGCGATGATCGACAAGATGCTGGCCTGCCCCCATCCGAACGCGCTGAAGCGCGCGGCGTGCGCGATGTCGCCGTCGATGCCGTACAGGGCGTTGCAGCCCGCCACGCTGTTCGGGACGGGGTTGATGGCGACGTAGCGGCCGAAGTTGGGACACAGGAGCGCGAAGTACCCGTCCCCGGTGGGGACGATCCGGAAGGTCTCGTCACCGCCGACGGTGGTGATCCACGGCGCGGAGCCGCTCGGTACCTGGAACGACAGCTGGAAGGGGTTGACGAAGTTGTCGTCGCGCATCGAGGCGTACGCGTCGGCCCCGTTCCCGATCTGGAAGGCGACGTTGCCGCCTCCGAGGTCCTGCAGCGAGAGCCGGTTGTCATCCTGCCAGGGTCCGACACCCGGCGTCGGGTTGAGGCCGAACACCGTGTAGTTCTGGTTCATCCAGGCCTGGGCTGTCCGGCCCTGGCACGCGAGCAGCCAGTTGTCGACGGGGGTCATCGGTGCCCTCCTCGGCGGCCGTCGCGCGGGGTGTCGCCGCGGTACCGGCCGGGTGGTCGACCCGGCCGGGGCGACGCCATGTCCACCGCGTCCGGAGTGGACGGGATCCACCGCGACACCGACGGCTCGGTGCGCCCGGAGCCTGCCACGATCTCGTAGTTGAGCGTGAACGTGTTGCGCCACAGGTCGACGTGCAGGGCCGCTGCGGCCAGCCCGGGCACCTGGGTCAGGAACGACCCGTCGGGGTTGTAGATGTCGAGGCGGTAGTCGTCGGCCGTCACGGGGCCGGACTGCGGCGCCAGGTACTTGAGCACGTAGAGATAGTTCTTCGGCTCGACGGCGAGGTCGACGACGGTCACCGCCGACTCCTCGGAGCGGAGCGGCACCCTCGAGACCTTGCCGCTGGTCGGTCCGCTGCCTGCGAAGCAGTACACCGGGTTGGCTTGCACGTCGAAGACCGTCAAGACGCCCTGCGGGTCGTCGTCGGTGGAGTCGAGCACCACGATCCGGTCGAGCGAGCACGACACGGCGACGGGGTTCTGCATAAGGCCGGGGCGGGTGCCCTGACCGGCGAGGATGACGGCCTGTGGGGCGTCCGCGTCGGGCACCGGGGGCACGGCGAGGCGCACGACTTGGAGCTTGCTGGTCGCGGTGCATAGCGCCACGGCATAGCCCGACGGGTGGATGACGAGGTCGTCCTGGAGCCCCGCGAAGCAGCCGAACGACAGCCTGGAGGCGGGCACGAGCGGCTCGCCCGGAATCAGCGGGAGTTCGCGCAGGTGCATGACCACAGGCGTCGAGGTCTGTGGTTCGAGGAGGAAGCCTGCGGCGGGCGGGTTCGGCATCGTGGGCGGCGGGAAGGCGAGGCAGGCGGGCGCGACGTAGGCGTGCGTGCAGAACGAGAGCTCCTTCTCGGGGGTCGGCGTCGCATCGCTGATGGCCTGGAACGTGTGCTCCTGGCCGGTGTAGGGCTGGTTCCCGGTGCCCACCAGCGGGACGCCCTGGTCCGCGGCCTGCCAGGAGTAGGCCAGGGTCGACAGGTTTTCGTTGAGGGTGATCTGGCCGAGCGCGCCGATGACGGGTTGCGTGTTGTCGGGGCTGAGGCTGGACACGGTCGCGGTGGGTGCGGGGACGCCGGGGGGCTCGCTCCAGGCGTGGCCGGACGCCCCGTAGGTCAGCTTCTCGTCGAACGTGTAGGTGGTGGTCGCGGTCAGGGGGACCAGGTTCTCCTTGATCTCGAACATGGGCACGGCGAACGTGGAGACGTCCGGGGGGAAGGTCTGCGAGGGGCTGCAGCCCGACCCGGCCAGCCAGCCCGTCTTCGCGACGAAGGTCGCCAGCACGGTGAAGCTCCCGCCTGCGGGCAGCCCGGTGAAGGTGTGCGTGATCGGGTTCGTCCCCTGCGTGCGCGGGTCGAACGGCGACTCGAACGCGTAGACCGGTCCGTCGGCGTAGGTGATCGAGATCGTGTAGTCGGTCGCTGTCGCAGGCCACTGGTGCTGGTGCTGGTGATCGCCTTGCACGGAGACGGTGACGTCGACGACGCGCTCGATCCGGAGCGTCATCTGTGCGGGGTTGCTCGCCACCGCGACCGTGGTCTCCAGGATGGCCGCGGTGTCCGCGGCGGCGCCGATCGCGAGCGACGCCCAGCCGAGGAACGGCTCCGCGGCCTCGGCCGCCTCTTGGCCTGCGGCCTCGGTGATGTACTCCGCCAGCTCTTCGCTGCCCGTGAGCGCGGCCAGCATCAGCGACCCCGCGATGTTCGCGATCATCAGCATGATGGTGTGCAGGTCGACGTCACCGCCGCCCACCAGGGTGGCCAGCGGCCCGCCTGCACCGACCTCCAGCGTCGCGAGGATCTTGGGGACGATCGATTTCTGGAGGTCGGACCACTCCTGGCTGTTCTGGTCCACGGCGACGCCCATCGCGATGAACACCGTGGGGATCGCGAAGTTGAACAGGATCGTGCAGCCGATGCCGTCGCCGTCGTAGCGCCAGCTGAACGGCGCCTGACCCAGGCCGCCCATGGTGACGAGAGCGCTGCTGGCCTTTTCGTCGAAGGTGAAGGTGAAGTCGGTCGGGTCGGTCGGCAGCGGCACCGCCATGACCGTGTCGGGTGGTGAGAGCAGGCCCAAGCGGGCGGTGGTGCCCACCTGTTCGCCGCCCGGTCCGTACTGGTCGACGTTGACCTGCAGCCAGCGCAGCAGCGTGTTGCCCAAGCTGACGGTCGCCTTGGCGCTCGACGGGTCGAAGCCGAACGTCTGCGAGACCCCGCCCTGCGGAGTGACGGGGGTGATCGTGTAGGTCGCCTCCCCGCCTGCGGCGCCCGCGGCAGGCGGCGCCAGGGGGAGTGGGACCTGCGTGATGCCCGGCAGTACGGTCCAGCACCAGTTCTCGAGCGCTGTGTCGTCCTTTGACATCCTGAGCGTGTCCTGCAGCGGCTGGACCAGGAGCGCCAGCGTATCGTCCGACCAGACCCAGACCGGCCTGGTGGGCTGCCCGGTCGCCCAGTCGGTCCCCGGCTTCAGGTTCACCCAGTTCGGCGCGCCGTTGTGCTCGTGGTCCTGCGCCTGACTGAGGATCGAGTTGGCCAGAGGGGTCATGCCCTTGGCGAAGAAGACGATGTTCTCGATGATGTAGGCGGCCTTGTCGGCGACCAGCGTCATCAGCTCGCCGTGGTGGAAGACCAGCGCTGCCGCGCAGTCCTGAGCAGTGGTGATGTCGTGGATGTCGATGAGGACGTCGTCGGGCAGGTCGGGATCGTCCCGGACCCCCGCGCCCGGGCCACGCAGGGCGGCGAGCTTCGGATGAAGCGGCATCGGGGCACCGTGCAGGCGCCGTTGCCGGGCGCGCACCGCGGCGGCGCGGTGGCGGCGTGGGAGGTAGATCGACACCAGCGCGAGCCGGTCGAGCGGATCGTCGGGGTCGCGCGGAGGAGCGGTGACGCGCAGCAGCACCACTGCGTCGCTCGGCAGGCGGGCAGGCTGGGCGTAGTGGGTGACCCGGTCGTCCCGCACCAGGCGCAGGGCCGCGTTCTCGCGCCTGGCCCCGGCCAGCGTCTGCGGTGTGTGCCGCTGGAGCGGGTAGCGCTCCAACCCGGCGTGCAGGGTGAACTGCTGGTCCGGCGCGAGGTGGCTCAGGTCGAAGTGCAACGTGGCGTTCTCGCGCATCGGCTCCCCTGAATCGGAACGGAATGACCTTCTTAGGGGTACGCGCGCGGTCACACCCCGATGAGAATCCCTAGTCGTGGAGCACGGCGCTGGCGCACTACTCGGCATCTCCGTTGTGCTTGCCGGTCGGGAGGCCGAGACGGCGGTCCTGGACCGCGTGCTCGCAGCCGCCCGGTCCGGCCACCCGCAGCTCGTGGTGGTGGAGGCCGAGCCCGGGATGGGGAAGTCGGCCCTGCTGGAGGGGTTCGTCGCGCGGCACCGCGACAGCGCGGTCCGGCTGGTCCGGTGCGCCGAGTTCGAGCAGAGCCTGGAGTTCGGCGTGGCCGGCCTGTTGCTGCGCGACGGCGGCCTGTCGACGTCCTCCGGGATCGACGTCGGGCGGCGGCTACTCGCGCTCCTGGGCGACCTCCAGAACGACGAGGGCGTCGCCGTCATCGCGATCGACGACGAGCAGTGGATGGATCGTGCCTCGGCGCGGGCGCTGCGGTTCGCGTTGCGACGGTTGCAGGCCGACCGGGTGCTCATGCTCGTCGCCCGGCGACCCACACCGGTGTGGGACATCCCGATGACCGAGGTCGCCAGGACGATGCTGCGGCCGGGACCGCTCGGCCCCCAGGCGGTCCGCGACCTCGTCCGGCGGTTGCGGGCGTGGGAGCTGCCTGCGGACGCCGTGGCGCGGCTCGTCGAGCGCACTGGCGGGGTTCCCCTGCTGGTCACCGCAGCGGTCCGGGGTGTGGACGGCCCGGCGCAGCTCGAGTCGATGGCGGAGCTGCCTGCGTCCGTGGCCGTCGCGGCGTCCCGGATGCTGAGCGTGGTGGACAACCCGGCGCGTCGGCTGACGGAGGCGGCCGCCGTGCTGGCCGAGCCGGTCGATCTCGTTGTGCTCGGCCGGACCGCCGAGGTCGACGATCCCTCCGCCGCGCTGGCGTCAGCCGCCGCGGCAGGCCTGGTGCGGGTCGACGGCTCGGGGCGCGTGGAATGCGCCCACGTCCTGCTCCGGGAGGCGATATACGGCACGCTGCCGCTCGTCCGACGACGCGACCTGCACGCGCGGGCCGCGGCCGGGACGACCGGCGACCGAAACCTGGCGCATCGGGCCGCGGCCACGGACCGGCCGAACCCTGCGCTCGTCGCGGACCTGCTCGCCGCGGCGACTGCGGCGCGCGCCGCGTTGCACTACGGCCAGGCCGCGACGCAGCGCCTGCGCGCTCGCGCCGTTTCCGGCGATCCCGCGCAACGGGACCGGCTCGTGCTGCAGGCACTGACCGAGCGTGTCGAGGCCCTCGACCTCGCAGGCGCCCGGGAGCTCGTGCCTGCCGCGATCGACGCGCCCCCCAGCGCCGAGCGCAGCCTGGCGCTGGGCCTGCTCGCCCGCGAGAGCGGCCAGGTCGGGCCTGCGCGGTCATGGCTGCGGGAGTCGCTCGACCTGGCGACGGCGGGCGCGGACCGCACCTTGGTCGCCCGGGCAGCCCTGGCGGCGGCCGTGCTGCACGTGCGGCTCGGCGAGGGCGCCGCTGCGACCGAGGTGCTCGCGCGCCCCGCTCCCGTCGACGACCGAGAGCTGGCCACGGACGCGCTTGCGACGACCGCACTGGGCCTGTGGCAGTGCGGCGAACTCGGTCGGGCGCTCGACCTCGTCGGTGCTGTCCCGGTGAGCCGGGACGGCACCCCGTGGGAAGCCGACCTCGTCGCCGTCCGCGCGATGATCCTGCTGCAGGCCGGTCGGCTCCGCGACGCCTTGGTGGACCTGGACACAGCGGTCCGCTTCGCTCACCTATGGCGGCCCTCGACGAACCAGAGCCGGATCCACCTGTTCCGCTCGACGGCTCGGTTCCTCCTCGGCGACTGGGACGGGGCGAGCGTCGACGCCGCGGCTGCCCGCGCGTTGGCGCAGGGGGGCGCCGAGACGTGGAGCGCGGCGCTGGCGTTGGCAGGGTCGGTGGACGTGCCCGCTGCGCGGGGACAGTGGGACGTCGCGGCCCGCTACCTCGCGCGCGCGGCCGAGGCGGCCGCGAGCCTGCCTGCGTTCGCGGCGGGGGAGCGGGTGTGCAGCCGTGCGGCAGCGCTCGCCGCCGCCCGCGACGACCCGCACGGGGTGCTCGACGCCGTGGCGCCGGTGTGGTCCGAGGAGCTCCTGCACCGGCTCTCGCTCCTCCGGTGCTCCCGCGAGGTCATGCAGGCCCGGATCGCGGCCTTGGCCGACCTCGGCAGGCTTGCCGAGGCGGAAGCAGGCCTCGACCGGTACGAGGCCGTACTGCACGAATTCCCTGAAGGACCCGTGCCGGGTCGACTTGGCTGGCTGCGCGGCCTGGTCGCCGAGGCACGGGGCAGGCCGCACGTCGCGCGCGAGCACTACGCGATCGACCTCGCGGACACCCAACTGCGCCAGGTCCCGTTCCTGCGGGCACAGCTGCTCCTGACTTCGGGACGGTTGGAGCGCGTACTGGGCAACCGCAGGGAGGCGATCCGCAGGCTGGGCGAGGCGCGGGACATCCTTTCCCGGCTGCGGGCGGAGCCGGCCCTGGCGCGCTGCCGGGCGGAACTACTGGCGTGCGGAGTGCAGTCGCCCAGCACGGACCCGCTGGCGTTGACGCCCCGCGAGGAGGACGTCAGCGCCCTTGTGGCGCGCGGCTGCACCAACAAGGAGGTGGCCGCCGAACTGTTCCTCACGGTGAAGACGGTCGAGTACCACCTGCGCAACATCTACACCAAGCTCGACATCACCAGCCGCCAGCAGCTCCGTCGCCTGCGCAGGCCCGTCACCGAGCCTGCGACGCCGTAGTTGTGTGGCAGCCCGACCGCCAGCCGCCAGCCGCCAGCCGAAGCGGCGCGGGGTCGCTCGTGGGTCAGTTGCCGTTGGGCCGGCAGTTGGGGACGTCGTTGCTGACGGAGATGGCCTCGCGGGGCCCGCGCAGAGGCCCGATACGAGATCGACGACGGGGGGAATGGGGTGCCGACGAAGCACCTTGTGCGACCTGGCGCTCCCTGCAGCGCCCAGCTCGCCCACAGGTGCGAGGTCACACCGCTGCTGTGGTGCAGCGCCGCGAAGAACCGGTCGTCGAAGCCGTTGAGGCCGGGCACGTCGTGCTTCTCCGCGTATACCGACTCGATCCGGCCGAACATCTGCCGCGCCTGGTCGACGATGTGCGAACCACAATCGAGCAGCACACCGCCTGCCGGTGGTGGAGAAGCACCGGCAGGCGGGTACTGCTCCATGCGCGACTCGAACGAGATGAGCTCGCCGAGCGCGGCCGCGGTCGAGCGGGCGAACGTCGGGGGCGGGTGCAGGTGTCCGCGGGGCGTCAATTCATGCCAGTGTGGCTACGTCACCGGGCGCGCATTACCGCTGAATTCGAGCGTAGTGGTTAACAGTAGCGACGGCGCCGGTGAGGCTGTTGACATGGGGGATGGTCGGTGGGAGCGCAGCGGGTTCCCATCCGGGTCCGGCCGCTATTGGTATTGCGGTGGGACGAAGGGCATGGAGGAGGGTTGGATCGGCGTATTTGGCGACAACGAATACGACGACGATCATGCCTGGTTGGGCGTCTACGATAGCGCCCAGGGTCGCCACGGGCGTGCGTGCGCCCAGCAACGTGGTGTGGGTTCCGGTGGTGCGCAGTGCTGCGGCGAGCGCTACCAGGGGGAGGTCGTGTAGTTCATCAGGCGCACAGCTCAGCAAAATTCTCGTTGTCGAGGCATCCGTCGTTGATGTGCCTGGCCGCGGTGCCGGAGCGACGGCGCCCAGTGCCACGGTCGCGATGTGGGAGATCAAGTGTTCGGCGGCGATGCAGTGGGGCTGTTGATCCCAGCGTGTACCAATGGCGTGTAGAACCGGACGCAGCAGTTCCTCCCACGTGCGGGTGATACCGTGACGGGCCAGGTGGATGCGGAGTTGGCGTTGGACGGCGGTCGCGTCCAGATCGAGCGCCGCCATTACGAGTCGGCGTGCCTGTGTGTTGGAATCTGGTATCGCCGGCAACTCATCGGGTTGGCTGTGCGGATTGAACGAGTTCGCCAAGACGGCGCGGGCTGCTTCCCCGGTAGGGACACCCTGTCTCATCAGTTCCTGCACGGCGATGAGCCGCTGGATGTCGTCGGCGCTGTAGCGGCGATGGCCGCCCTCGGTTCGCCGGATGGGCCCTAGTCCGTAGCGGGTTTGCCAAGCTCTCAGCGTTGCCCGCGAGATCCCGGTTCGTGCTGCGACCACCGAGATCGGTAGACCCACTGCGGGTCCGATCGTTCCCGCAGCTTCGTGGGTCGGCGTGTCGCTCCTCATCGAGCCCTTCTGCCTGTCAGCGAAGGTCGCAAGTTACACGCGTCATCGTCAGACGTCCGACGCAAGGACGCGGACGACACCCGGACGAATTTCACGTCGAAGGACTCCGCGGCTGTCCTTGCCGACGCGCGCGCGGCTTGGATCCTCCTTGGGCCGGTGGGGTTCGTCCGGGTCAGTCTTGATCTGTTGTCGCGCCGTGGTGGGTGCTGCCTGCCATGGTGGCGGTTCTGCTGCTGGTGAGTTGGTGGCAGGTCGCCCGCAACCGGCCGCCTGGTGGTCACCGCGTCGATGGCTGACGGGTCGGAGGGTGGACGACCGGCTGGTGGCTCGGCTCGTGCCTGAACGCAGTAATGCACGCGCGGTCCGTCGGCGGGGGTGCGTCGTCGCTCTCGGAACAGGTGTGGTCTGCGCCCTGTTCAGCGCGGAGGCCGTCGGCGCGGGATCCTGCGTCGATGACGGACGCCGCGGTCGGTTCGCCACGCTTGCCGGTGTTGCCGGTAGTGAGGTCGGCGACGGTTCTGTTGGTGGTGGGGTTGCTGTTGTTCGGGATGCTGCTCGGGCTGGGATGGCTGTGTACCCACGTCGAGCCGGGTACGTCGGTCGGCGCGACTGATGTCGGGGTGCTGAATTGGCTTGTCGCGCATCGGGTGCCGAGTGTGGATACGGTCTCGCTTTCGGTCGTTGACCTGGCCTCGACCACGACGGTGCTGGTGTCGGGTGCCGTGGCGGGGGTGGTGGCGGCGCTGGTGCTGCGTCGCGTATGGCCGCTGGTGCTGTTGACGGTGGCGCTGGTGGGCGAGTTGGTGCTGTTCCTCAACGCCGCGATCATGGTGGGGCGTCCGCGGCCTGCGGTGTCGCATCTGGACGCGGCGTTGCCGCCGACCTCGAGTTTCCCGTCCGGTCACACGGCTGCGGCCATCTGCCTGTACGGCGGAGTAGCGATGATTGTGCTGCGCGCGGCACGGGCGTGGTGGCGGTGGTTGGTGCTGGGCATGGCCGTCCTGGTGATCGTGGCCGTGGCGGCGGCACGGCTCTACCGCGGCGCGCACTACCCCACTGATGTGCTGGCGAGCGCATTGTTTGCGGTGCCCTGGCTGCTGGTCACGACCGCGGCGTGCACGCCATCGGATTGCCGCAGAGCCCGCCCTGACCGATCCGTACACGCGTCAACCTCGCCATGACCGCACGCAATGACAGAGGCGCAGTACCAGGACCGCACGAGATGATCAGGAACCGGGTTGGGTTCGAAACATGGCCGGCGCAGCTCGCGGTCCAGGGTGGGATTGACGGCATCTCACAGTGATCTGGCGGGTGCTGCTCTGGGCGGGGGCACGCTCGGGCCGACCGGACTGCCGGAGCACGGTCGCAGATGGGTCACGATGTCTCACGTGGTGGCGCGGTGTGCAAGCCAGTCGACCAGTGGCTCGCGCCGGGTGTCGGGCGCTCCGGCGATGTCGACCGGGCGGGCGCCGTTGCGATCAGGGGTCGCGTCAATTGCTGATGAACCCGTCCGTCGCGGCTCTTCACGCCGGGGGTTCCGCCGCGTGCTTTCCTGTGGCGCTCTGCGGGGACGGTGCATGGCGTTTACCGGCTTTCGCCTGGCTGTGGTCGGCGCGTGGGTGATCACTCGGTCGGGGGTTCGATCGTGTCGAGGTCGGCCAGCAACGTGTCCAGGTCCGAGGCGACGTCGAAGCGTTTCAGCAGCCCGACCAGGTCCAAGGGGCGCTCGACCGGGTGGTTCCCGATGACACCGAGCAGGTGCAGCCGCCCGTGAATCATGTCGCTGTCGGACTGGGCGGTGATCAGTAACGCCATCCCCGACGAGCCCAGGAACGTCACGGCGGACAAGTCGAGGATGAGGTGCCGCGGTCTCGTAGCGGTTGCCTGCACCAGGAATGTCTCGGCTTGGGGCACGGTGTGCAGATCGAGATCACCGACGATCTCGACCAGCACGACGCGGTAATCGACCTGTTGCGCGCCGATCGCGAAGCCGCCGCCGAACACTTCCTGGGGCATGGATTTTCGGACTCCTCAGATCGGCTCGACAACAGCGGCCGCCCCGTCGCGGTCCGCCCAGCTCCTCTGCGCTTAACCCTTGGCGCCAGACGGAGAGGCGGCCGACGTGACGTACTGGCGGTCGCCCCAGGCCGCCTGGGCTCCAGAATCGCCGATCCGATACACCTGCACGGCAGAGATCAGCGCGAACACGGCGACCAGAACGGCCAGCACCGCGGCGGCGACACGGGGGCCGCCCGCCAGCCGGTCCGGTGCGGTCGCCGTCCCCGGGCCCTGATGTCGCCCTCTGGCGCTACCTCGGTGGTGAAGGTAAACGAACGCGGCCAGCGTGACGAGCAGCCCGGCGACGAACACCAACAGTTCGTCCCCGAGTTGAGCGTGAGTCTCGATCGCAGAGGTGCGCGGGAGCCGATGCTCCAGGCCTTCCCCGGTCGAGGTGGCGATCGGGATGGCGGCGGTCGCAACGGCGGCCACAGCGACGACCAGCCACCCGTTGCGGCGTCGGGCAGCAGGCCACGCCACCACCGTCAGCGCGCCGAGGATCGCCAGGGGAACGAGTACGACGACCGCGTGCACCACCAGCGGATGGACGGGGAGGTTGCCCAGGAAGGTCGGCATTGCGTCCTCGGAGTCGGTCGGACCGGGGCAGGCCGGTTGGTCACCGCCGAGGGTGGCGACGAATCTTTGGCGTTGTCTTGGAGGCGACGGGCAGGCTGAGGGTGAACACGGCGCCCCCGTCGGGCTGGTTGCGGGCGTCGACCGTTCCGCCGTGGCGGGCGATGACATCGCCGACGAGCGCGAGCCCGATCCCGTAACGCCTGGCCACACCGGGGCGCCCAGCTCCGGTAGTCGTGAACCGATCGAAGACCCGCGGGAGCACGGCGGCGTCGATGCCGGGACCGTCGTCGGCGATCTCGACCACCGCGCGGCGACCGGCGATATGCACCGACACTGTGACGCGGGTCGCAGCGTGGCGCAGCGCGTTGTCCACGACGGCCGTGACCGCGCGATGGAGCCCGGCATCCGAACCCCTGACGGGCGTCGGGCAGGACGCGGTCAGGATGACGGTGATGCCGGCTTCGAGTGCGCCGAGCCGGGCGGCGTCGACCGCCGGCGCCACGACCTGCGCGAGGTCGACGATCGCGCCGTCGGTTGTCGACCGCGGGTCAGCGGCGAGCAGGAGGTCGTCGAGAATGGCGGCGAGCCGTCGCGCATCGGCGACGACCGCGTCTACCTCGGGCGCCAATGCTTGCGCGGCTGTGACGTCCGACGCCGATGTTTCCGACGCGGTGGCGTCGCGCGGCAGTTTGCGCCGCAGCATCTGGACCCGGGTGCTCAGCAGCGTCAGCGGGGTGCGCAGTTCGTGCCCGGCGTCAGCGACGAACCGTCGCTGCACCGCGAGCGCCGCCTCGAGCGGACGCACCGCACGCCTGCCCAGCACGACACCGCCGACGGCGGTCAGGACAAGCCCGACCAGTCCCGCCCCGCACAAGTCGCGCAACAGCGCCGCGCGCTGCGCCTCGGCCGGTGCTTCGTTCAGCACCACCTGGACCTGAAAGGGTTGACGGCCCGTTCGGGCCTGGGTGCGGACGCGGTAGTCGTGCCCGTCGACGGTGACCGCGGTGTTCTCGGGTTCCCCACCTGCGGCGACTCTGGCGAGGGCGGCGGTGAGGGGCAGCCCGGCAGGCAGGCCCGGCGACGCGGCGGTGGTTCCCGGAGTCTGCAGCACGATCCACATCCCGTCCGGGGGATCGATGACGTCATCGGCGTTGCCCGCGGTGACGGCGAGCCGGGCGTTTTCGTCGGCTGCGGCGCTGCGCACCAGCAGCGCACCGATCACCGTGATCATCAGCGCGAGGACTACGAGGGTTCCGGCCGCCGCCTGCAGGCCCAACCGGAGCGCGGCGCGGCGCACCAGCGCAGCGTCCCCCTCGGGATGGCGACGCGTTCGGCGTCTCACCGTCGTCCTAGCTGATATCCGCGGCCGCGGACGGTGGCCACGACGTCGCGGCCGAGCTTGCGCCGCAGGTAGTGGACGTAGGTATCCACGACGATCTCGCTGGCTGCGTCGGGGAACACGATGGCGACCAGGTCGTGGCGGGTGTAGACCTGGCCGGGTCGCGCGGCCAGCGTGGCCAGCAGGGCGCATTCGCGGTCGGACAGCCGCACCGGTTCGCTTCCGGGCTCGGCCGCGAGGACCTGGCGGGTGTCCAGGTCGAGACGGTCGTCGCCGAGCGGAAGGATCCGGGCGGAGTCGAGGTGGCGCCGCCGCAGCGCGCGCAGCCGGGCGAGCAGCTCGTCGACGTCGAAGGGCTTGCCCAAGTAGTCCTCGGCGCCTGCGTCCAGGCCTGCGACCCGGTCACCCGGCTGGGCCAGTGCCGAGAGCATCAGCACCGGCGTAGTCACACCACTGGAGCGCAGCCCGGTCACCAAGTCCACGCCGTCGAGGGCGGGCAGACGGCGGTCCAGCAGCAGCACGTCGAAGGTTCGGGTCAAACCGAGGTGCAGGCCGCGTTGCCCGTCGGCTGCGGCCTCGACAACGTAGCCGTTGTCGGTGAGGAGTTCGCTCAGCATCGAGCGCAGGTCCGGGTCGTCCTCGACGAGCAGCAGCCGTGCGGGCATCACGACGGACATGGTGACCGGGCACTCTGTGAGCGGGCTGAGGGCGGGTCCCCTTTCTGAAGAATCGCCAAAGTTGTCGGCCGAGCTGGTGGGCGTGACTCGATCTCATCCTGTTGCCCCGAACCACCCGCCCGTGGCCGACACCCGCAGGCGGATCCGTTCGACAACGGGGCTGGCCACGGCGGCGACCATCGCGCGCGTTACGGGCCGCTGCCGCCGGTGTCTGGTCGCGCCGCCCGGACGGCGTTGATCGAGACCGTGGCGCGTGCGGGCTTGCGGGGGAGGGGCGGGGGAGCGTTCCCCACTGCCCGCAAGCTCGCCGCGGTCGCGGCCGGGCGGGGCCCGCGTGTCGTGGTCGCCAACGTCTGCGAGGGCGACCCGGCGGGCGGAAAGGACCGCGCCCTGCTCGAGCTCGCCCCCTCGTCACCCCACCGCGTCGTGAACGCTAGTCCCCAGGAATGCCGCCGGCAGCGAGACCAGCAGATCGATCTGCTCGGTGCCGGCCACGCCTCTGATCCCTGGCACCACGGCCAGCTGTGAGCCGGAATCCGAATTCCCTGGTCCGCTACAGGTCCTCTCTGTCGAGCAAATTGTCGTCGGTGAAGAAGCTGAACCGAGCGACCGTGCGTGCGCAGGTCCGGACCGTTTGGGCGCGCCCGCCCAGGTGGGTCGGGCGCGCACCGTCGATCTTCGGTCAGTTGCCGTTCGGCCAGCAGTTGGGGAGGTTGTTGCTCACCGATATGGCCTCGCGGGGCACGAACGCGGTGTTGCCGTCCGGGGTGGCGGTCTTACTGATGCGGAACCAGTAGGGGTTGCCGTTCACGGGCTCGCCGTCGTCGGTGAAGCAGAGCGCGGTGACCTGCTGGCCGGGCGTCAGCCCGGTGATGACGGCCGGGGACTGTTTGCTGGGCCACTGGTAGCCGGTGGTGTGCATGGTGATGGTCGCGGTCGTGCCCGTTTCGGCGGCTGTTGCGGCGGTGGCGGGCCCGGCGAGGCCCACGATCCCGGCCACAGCGACTGCGGCTCCTGCGGCCGCGAGAATGATCTTACGCATGCGGATTTCCTGTCTCTTCGTGGTTGTCGGCGCCGGTTGCGGTGCCGAGTTCCACGGTCGCGTAAGACGGCCGCAGGCAGGACCGGGTGATCGGTTGACCTGGTGGGGGAGGCGGTGTCGGGCGAACAGGGGACAGTCGGATCATCCGGTCAAAGGGCCGGTCCATCGACGGTTCGAGCGCGCAGCGGCACCCATTCTTCAGTCATCGGGGAATCACCCCGGGACCAGGAGAAAAGAAGATCCCATGAACACCGCCGCCACCCCTGCCGCCACGATCAGGAGTCTCGTCCGCATCCGCGAGCTGGGCCCCGGTGACGGCGACGTTGTCGATGTGGTCTTCGCAGGTCTGTCCCCGCGTAGCCGTCACATGCGTTTCCAGTCCCCGGTCGCCGAACTCTCGGCTGCTACCCGCCGTAGCCTGACCGCGTTGGACGGCAGGACGCATGTTGCGCTGGCGGCCTTCGTCCACGGCCGTCCGATCGGCATCGTGCGGATCATCGATCTCGGCGATGGGCGCGCGGAGCTCGCCGTCGAAGTGGTCGACCGCTGGCAGGGTCGCGGTGTGGGCACGCAA
Organism: uncultured Actinomycetota bacterium; assembly: GCA_963799945.1. Classification (GTDB taxonomy): domain Bacteria; phylum Actinomycetota; class Actinomycetes; order Mycobacteriales; family Pseudonocardiaceae; genus Pseudonocardia. The sequence continues at coordinate 496,410 of CAWCZG010000007.1, read as the reverse complement.
CTTCTGCGGGCCGCTCGGGACCGGGCCGCGGGTTTGGGATACCGCGAGCTCGTCGGCGAGATGCTGGTGGTCAATGCCGCTGTCCTGGCGGCCCTGCGCCGCGTCTTCCCCGTCATGCGGGTACGTCGCGACGGTTCCGAACTGACGATCACCATGCTCGTCGACGGCGCCCCCGCGTCCGCCAACCCCCCGGAGGGCCGCGTCGCGTAGGACGAACCATCGCCCAATCCGTCGCGAACCCACCGCCGACCTCGAGCCATCCCGTGAGACGCCCCTGCATCCACCACGCGGGCCGATACCTCGCTCCGCTGGCCGCTCAGCCAGGAGTCGCCTGCGAAGCAGTGCACGGGGTTGCCCCTGACGTCGAACGCGCAGACGCAGCCCTGCGAGTGGTCGCCCGTGGTCTGCAGCACGACGACCCGGTCCAGCGCGCAGGCCACCGACCAGCGGTTGCCCGGACTGCAGCGACAGTCCCCGCAGCAGCATGTCGCCCGACAGCTGGGGTTCGAGTAGGAACCCGTCGGCAGGCGGCGCGGCCATCGTGAGCGGTGCTCATCGGGACACAGCACGGCTCCCCCGATCGCCCGACACGGGAATCCCCCCGTGCGTCGGCCGTCGGACCGACAGACCGCGGCGGGGAGGCACAGCAGAGTTCTTGGTGGCGAGCAACGACCGACCACCTCCGAAGGAGAACGACCATGACGATCCGCAGCCCCCTCGCGGTAGCGCCCAGGCAGGAACACCACGACCGTCACCTCCCCGACTCCACCGCAGCGCATGCGGCCACGAGCCAAGGCTCGGGGGACGTGCAGGCGGCTCAGGTGGATCTGCTGGTGATCGGTGCGGGGCCCTACGCCTGCTCCGCGGCGGCCTTTGCCCGCGACAACGGGATCAACACCCACGTCGTCGGGCACCCGATGGCGTTCTGGCGCGAGCACATGCCTGCCGACATGTTGCTTCGGTCCGGTGCGGACTGGCACCTCGACGCAGGCGGCGAGTACACGTTCGAGGCCTACTTCGAGGAGAAGGGGTTGCGGCCCGGCGACTACGACCCCATCCCCATCGGGGTGTTCCTCGACTACACCGACTGGTTCCGTCGCGGCAAGGGACTGGATGTCGACCAGCGCCTGGTCAGCGATCTGTCAACGGCCCACGGGGCATTCGTCGCGTCGATGCAGGACGGTTCGACGATCACCGCGAAGAAGGTGCTGGCCGCACCGGGCACCCGGCACTTCGCGAACCTGCCCGCCTGGCACGCCCAGGTGCCACAGGCGCGGCGGGGACACACCGGCGACGTCGTCGCCTTCGACGATCTCGCCGACGCCCGCGTGGTGATCATCGGCGGCCGTCAGAGCGCCTACGAGTGGGCGGCCCTGCTGGGAGAGCACGGCGCCGAGCACGTGGACGTGGTGCATCGCCACCCCGTTCCGGAGTTCGCCAAGACGAGCTGGCGCTTCGTCGATGACCACATCGCCTCGACGCTCGCCCAGCGGGGATGGTGGCGCCAACTCCCGGCCGAGCAGCAGCAGGCCATCGCGGCCACGTTCTGGCGGGTGGGACGGCTCACGCTCGAGCCTTGGCTCGCGTCACGCCTCGACCCTGACGTGGTCACCCCGCACCCGAACACCGAGGTCACAAAGGTGAGCGCCGATGGCCCGGGGGTCAAGTTGACGCTTTCGAATGGCACCGTGCTGGCCGCCGACCACGTCATCTTCGCTACCGGCTACCGAGCAGATCTGGTTCGGGTTCCCTACCTCTCCGGCGTTGTCGACCAGCTGTCGATCACCGACGGGTTCCCGGACCTGAGCGCGGGCTTCGAGTCGTCATTGGACGGGTTGTACATCACCGGCTTCGCCTCCACACGCGACTTCGGCCCCTTCTACGGATTCACCGCAGGCTGCGCATCCGCGGCCCGCATCGCCGTCGCCGAGATGTTGAGATAGCCACCCGACCGACGTGCATGATCGCCTGTCGGGTTCCAGAATCCGGCTATGGTGTGCGACCAGCGGTTTCAGGCTGCTGATGTGTAGTCGTTATCAGCGCACCGAGTGACGGTCGTCGCGTAGGAGGGTTGCCGCCCGCGCCACGAGATCCTCGGTCGCGGTCCAGATCGGCGGCATCGACCAAAGAGGCTGACCGCGATGTCGGCAAGGTCGACTTCCGTATCTGTGATGGTTTGCCGGTTGGCAGGGGCGGCCCGTATTCCGGTCCGAAGCGAGCCGTCTCAGCTGCCGGCGCAGGGATGACCGGCGATGTCGACGGATCCGTCGCCCCCGTAGGCCGCCGCGCTGCGTAGTCGACGCAGGTCTTGTCGGCCGGCCACGCCAAGCTTGGCGTAGGTGTTCCGCAGGTGGTATTCGACCGTCTTGACGGTGAGGAACAGCTCCGCCGCCACCTCCTTGTTGGTGCAGCCGCGCTGCACCAGAGCGGCGACGTCCTCTTCTCGCTGGGTCAGGGCCAACGGGTCGGTGCTGGGTGATTGCACCCCGCACGCGGCCAGGTCCGCCCGGCAGCGCTGAAGAGATGGTGTCGCTTGGAGCTTGGCGAGGATGTCCTGCGCCTGGCTCAGCCTGCGAATCGCCTCTCGACGGTCGCCCAAGGCGCGCTCCAGCCGCCCGGATGTCTGCAGGAGCTGCGCTTGTAAGAAGGGCACCTGCTTCAGGTCGTCGTCGTCGAGATCTGCCGCGTAGTGTTCACGTGCACGGTGCGGCAGCGCCCGCGCCTCGGCGATCAGGCCATGCAGCCATCCCAGCCTGCGCGGGACGGGTCCCTCGGGGAAGTCGTGGAGCATGGCCTCGTAGCGAGCGAGATCTGCCTGCGCCTCGGCCACTCGCCCCAGCTTCGCCAGCGCCGCGATCCGGGCCTGCATGAGCTCCCGGGAGTACCGGACGAGTGAGAGCCTCCGCAGGTAGTCGTCGGACCACACGGGTGTGAGGGCATCGAGCACGGCCCGGTGGTCGTCTCGGGCAACCGCGGCGGCGACCTCGTGACTGAGCAGGCGCTCGAAGATCGGGAATTCGGCGTAGCCCGCCGACGCGTTCCTGGCTCGCGCCAGATACCGGTTCGCGATGTCCCACTGTCCGCGGTGAGCGGGGACCTGCACGGAGACGGCGAGGGCCAACGCCGCACTCCAGGTTTCGACGCTGCCTTGCGCGAGAGCGCGTCCGGCCGCGGCGTCGACACTCGCGCCGTCCCAGTCGCCGACCAGGAAGCGGGTCATCGAGCGCAGTCCATAGATCCGGCTCTGATTGGTTGAAGGGCGCCACAGGTGGGCTAGGCGGACGGCCTGGTCCAGGTCGGCAAGGGCGGGCCGCAGACGGCCGGCGTAAAGGCGGATCATCGCGCGAACCGCCACGAGATCGGCTTCTGCGGCGCTGCGGTCGCGGCTGATCGGAGCAGCGTTGACGAGGTCGAGCGCCCGGCCGAGCTCGCCGGTCTGCCATAGGCCCAGCGCCGTGGTGGTGAGCATGTCCATCGACAGCTCGCGGTCGTCGACGGAGTCGGGGCGAGTCAGCACCTCGATGGCGGCGACACCGTCGCCCAGCCGCACGTGCAGCACCGCCATCGCCAGCGCGGCGCGACCGGCCAACGTGGCGTCCCCCGCGCACGTGGCCAGGTCGAGTGCCGCTTGCAGCCAGGTCCGCGCCGGGCCGACCTGGCCGCTCTCGCGCGCGAGCAGCCCCAACGCCAGGCTGCGGCACGCGGTCGAGGGGGTGTCGACCACATCCGGCGCGAGGTCGCGGGCGCCGGCGAGATCCTGGGCCTCGACCCGCTCGATCAATGCCTCCGGCAGGAGCCGTTCGCGCTGCACCGGATCGTCGCAGACGGTGCGAGCCCGGAGGCGATGCGTGGCAGCCAGACCGTATTTGAGCTCCCGGCGTGCGGCCGCCGCCGCGTCGAGGAGGTCGGCCACCAGCCGCGGGTCCGGTCGGTCGGCGGCGGCGACCCGGTGCGCGAGCTGCCGGTCGCCGGTCGTCCATTGCGCGGCGCTCGCGTGCAGATCACGGCGCCGGACGGGCGACAGGGTGCAGTAGAACGCCTCGCGGAGCAGCGCGTGGGCACACTCGACGCGGCCCGCGCCGTCGATCCTGAGCAGGCCGCCCGAGACGGTCGCGGTCACTGCGGCGGAGGGGTCGGCGACGTCGGCGGTCCGGCCGAGCACAACGAGATCGGCCGGCTCGGCGACAACCGCCGCGGCCTCCGTCAGCCGGCGTGCCGGTTCGTCCACGGCGTCGAGCAAGCGGATCGCCGCGGCGGTCACGGAAGCTGGGACCTCCGCCCCGGATTCGAACTGCCCCGGGTCGGCCACGCCCCGCACGAGCGCGGCGACCAGCAGGGGCACCCCGCCGGTGCGGCTGATCAGCCGCTCCACGGTTTGGTCAGGCAGCTCCCAGGAGCGCAACCTCCGGGCCAGATCGCGCACCGCGCCGGGGCCGAGCGGGCCCGGTCGCAGCACGGTGGTGGTGACCGGCACGTCGGTCGTGGCCACCGCGGAGGCGTGTGCATCCGGGCGCCGGGCGACGAGGCAGAGCACTCGGTCGGTGCGTAGCCGCCGCAGGGCGAACCGGAGAGCTTTGGCCGACGCGCCGTCTATCCACTGTTCGTCGTCGATCGTGACGACGACGCAGCCGTGCCGAGCGCTGCGGAGGTCGCCGAGCATCGACAGCAGACGGCGCCCGACCTCGATCTCCGAACGCGTCGACGGCGCGTTGTCGTCCAGTAGCAGGTCAGCGATCCCGAAGGCCAGGTTCTGTTCGAACTCGGCGCAGCGGACCGACCTTACGGTGCAGTGCGTGTGGTGGCGCGCGAGGAAGGCCTGCAACAGCGCGGACTTGCCCATCCCGGGCTCGGCCTCGATGACCACCACTTGAGGACGACCAGATCGGGCTGCATCCAGCACACGCTCCAGGGTTTCCGTCTCGGTCGCCCGGCCGGCGAGCGGGTCGAGGGCGTGCCCGACCGCGCCCCCGCCGTACTCCACGATTAGGGATTCTCATCGAGGTGCGGCGGCGTGGATACCTCTAAGAAGGTCACGGCTGCCTGACACGGGTGGCGCATTCGCCGTACCGCGGGGAAGCCGATGCGCGAGAGCGCCACGCTGCATTTCGACCTCAGTCATCTCACGCCCGATCAGTCGTTCACCCTGCGAGCCGGGCAGAAAGCTGTGTGCTGCAGCGGCACACGCCGAGAGCCTCACCCGCGCCCGCCGTGACAACAAGGCCCTGCGGCTGATCAAAGACCGCCGGATCACCCACTTCGCTCAGCCGACCGCGCTACCGACAAGGCCCCGATGCTGCTGCGCGTGACCGCGGCGAAGCGCAACCCGGACGACCTGCTCGACCGGCTCGCGCTTGTGTCGCTCTACCTGCCGCGATGTCACCGCGCCACCGCGATCAAACTCGCCGTCGGCGCCGCCCACACGACGAGGCCCCGGCTGCACCCGAAGCTCGTCGCCCTGCGTGACCCCGACGATCCTCCCGGCCAGTTGCCGAGGACCAGGACCTCATCGACCTCGGCGACATGAACACCGCGATGGACGCCGCGGCGGCGCTGATCTTCCACCACGGCGAGCTGATGACGCTCAACGGTGTGCCTGCGGCCGACATCATCAAAACTAACTCAGAGCGAAAGCGCGAATCACTAGAAAGAGCACGAGGAAGAGAAGGAGGGGGAGGAGGAAGGAGCTAAAACATCTAACTGCGGAAGAGCTGGAGACTGCTGCCGCTGGATTCACTCAAGCAGACGGAAGGAGCTAGACCTGGAGAACCACGCTGAACAGTGCTCCCCGGTGTCACGCAGTCCCGCTGCAATGGCCGAGCCTCACGGCGAGCGCCGCGGACGGAAGCAACCTTCGCCGTCACCGCCGTCACCCCGCAGAGCGGGGTCTCGCACACGTTCGCCTTCGACCCGTCCAACTCCGATGCCACGGTGAGCCTGGACAACACCTACCTGCGCTGGCTGCAGATCGACGTCGACCAGTACGCGCCCGCGGCGCCCAGATCAGCACCGCGCAGTACCTGAGCATGCTCTCGACGCCCAACGCGATCATGTCGGCGCCGCTGCCGAGCGACCCGACCAAGGTCAGCTTCAGGTTCGCCGAGAAGCCAGCAGGCCGTAGTCACGATGAGCGGCTCGGTCAGCGCCGTTCGACTGAACCTATGACCGGTAGGCATCGGCTGCACGATGGTCTTCAACTTCGCGATGCCACGATCTTCGTTGCGTTGGCGGTGGCCATCGATCAGCGGCACAGCCTGGACGGACGCCCGAAGTCTGCGTGCCGAAGATCCTCGCGATGTGGAGAACGCGCAGGAGAACCGCTGGCGACGCGACATGGGGCTCGGACATCAGCCTGCAGGCATGATGATCGCATCGCCAACCTCGCCGCCGGGCTGCTGCTCGCCGCGATCACGAGCAGCGAGGACCTCGAGGCCTACATCACCGTCGCAGCAGGGGAGTTGGCGGCCAAGGACGCGACACCGTTCCTCGGCTCAGCATCGCTCGCGATAGGGGCTGCCGCGGACCTCGCCGACATGATCGAGACGACGTCGCGGTGGCCAGCAGACCCGCGCTGATGTCGCTCGACATCGAGCGCCATCATCGACGTCGCCGTCGCTGTGAAGGACGACCACGAGCATCAGTGCCAGTGGCCGACCACGCTACCGACTACGAAATCTCGATCACCTCTCCGACGGGCCGGTCGACACCTTCGGCTCGCCGTTCGATTGACACGAGGAACAGACCCGATCACGCACACCTTCACGGGCTGCTGCCGGCAGGAGTTTCACGTGCTGGTGTCGCTGTATGCGAGCACCGGCTGGTGGCCGCGGCAGGCCGTCACCGTGGCAGAGGATGCCGCCTAATATACCCACGTCGTCGTGCCAGAGTCGAGATCATGGAGAACCTGTCCGCTGTCGGCGACCACGACCTACACCTTCAACGAGAAGCTGACGTTCGGCCCGTCCGAGCGGGTCTCGGCCGAGCCGCCGCGCCTGCGCTCCCACGCGACAGTCTCGAGCTCGACGACTCGAACATGGGCAGTGTCATCAGCGCGCTCCGTCAGATCACGCTCATCGAGAGCCTGTCGACGCTCGGCTATGCGTCGCAGGCCGCAGGGCAAGGTACCCCTGGGGACACGACTAAGCCCTACACCGGCCAGGAGTACGCCTTCCAGACCATGAACGACGCGGCGACGCGAGAGCGTGGCGTTCTGCGAGCAGGCCTACATCCCTCCGGCGTGTATCGCTTTCCCGCTGCAGACGATGCCGAACTCGCCCGCGAACAGCTTCCTGCTCGAACCGCAGTGTCGTCGACGGCCATCTACCTGCGCGAGCTGCCGCTGGTGCGGGCAAACCGCTTGTGCCCACCCAGGCAGTCGTCAGCCGCTTCGAGGGAGTGCAGAACGACCTCGTCATCACCGCGTACGCCGTTGCGCTGTGCACGGCGACCAGCGAGCTCCAGATCGTGGTCTCGCGGACGCAGTGGCCGACGCGGCCGCGCCGCAGGCCGCGATCCTCGCCGGGCAGGGCGCCAGCGACGGCCTCCTGCAGAGCCGGTCGCGCTGTCCTGCTCGCTCGAGCCGGATCGTGGTGCTTGACGCTGATGCCGTTCCGCAGGGCGCCCTCGCGGCCTTCGACGTGAAGGGCAACCCGGTGCCCTGCTTCGCAGGCAACACCTCGAGCGTCGCACTGCGCTCCGAGGGGTCGGCAACGGTGCAGATCGTCGACGTGTCGGTCGAGGCCAAGAACTACATCTACGTCCTCAAATATCTCGCGCCCCGCTCCGGCGCGGTCCCGGCCACCGCGTACCGGCTCGACCTCTACAACCCCGACGGCTCGTTCCTGACTCAGGTCTCGGGGCTGGCCGCAGCCCGGCTACACGTCGACTTGTGGCGCAACCTGTTCACGCTCAATTACGAGATCGTGCCCGGCTCCGGGGCGCCGAACCGTCGGTGTCGAAGGGATGCTCGAACCGGACGGGGCGACCCCGACGCGCTTGGCAGTCCACCCCGCCGGGGCCGGGTTCGCGGACCCGACGCCACTCACCAAGGAGATCACCGATGACCGGCGTCCCCGACCACTGGCTGCTGCTGTGTAGGGCCGGACCGCGCACGCCTGGATGAACCAACTACACCGTCTTCGGCCTCGACCCCACCCCGGGCGTCCAGCCCTGGCAGGGGGACAACGAGCTGTCGCTATGGGACCTCGGCGGCGGCCACATCGCCTTCCAAATCGGTAACGAGGTCAATGCCTATGCCTCGATGCGCGACGACTACGGCTACCAGGTGCAGTTCCAGTCGCCGAACGGAGACTGGATCACCGGTGTCGGCGGCGACGAACCCTCCAGATCGTCCCCACCGGCGACGGGTTCTTCGCGCTCTACTCACCCACCTTCCACGTGTACGTACGCATCAACCCGACCCCCAACAGCCAGGCCGGCTGCAACGCCCTTTACGGCGTCGATGGCAACATCGCGTCGGCAGCCCGTTTCAGCGCGATCGGGAAGTGGCAGGCCAGCATCCTCGACATCGTGCGGTCGGCCAGAACGCCACCAATATGAGCTTCGGCGGCGCGAACCTCGCGGGCAAGAACATCGGCGGACCGAACGTCAACCTCACCAATTGCGACTTCCGCGGCGCCACTGGACTGTCCAGCGCCTCGCTCGCCGGGGCGAACCTGCAGGCGCGCTGTTCGGGGGCCTGAAGCTGGCCGGGCTCGGGCTCTCCGGCGAACTGCACAGGCGCCGACTTCACCGGCGCTGACTTCACCGGCTTCACCCCGGGGTCGCCCCCACCCACGCTGACCGGGGCGATACTGGCCGACGCCGTCATCCCGGCGGGAATTTCCTGGACCGGCGCTCAGCTGCACGACGCGGTCCTGGCCGGGGCGAACCTCACCGGCGCCGACCTGTTGCCCCGCCACCGACCTGTCCGGGCCAATCTCAGCGGCGCCGACGTCACCGTGTTCACCCTGACTACCAGGGCAACGGCATCGCGGGCTTCCTCCTCGTCGCAGGCGACCGGGTGCTGGCCTTCGACTACAACAGCGCCGGACACCTCGACCACCTGCTTTGCTACATGCCCGGCGCGAGCGCGATCGTGATCGCAGAACGCCAAGAGGCCCACAATTACCAGCACGTCTACTTTGAGGGCGCCCCCGGCCCGGGGATCGGCGGGTTCACCTTGTCCGACCCCGGCGACCGAGATCATCGCCTTCGACTACACCGGCAACGGGCACCTGGACCACCTGCTGTGCTATCGGCCCGGCAGCGGTCTGGCTGTCGTCGTGGCCAAGGGCACGGACGGCACGTTCAGCGCCGCGAAGAAGTTCACCGCCGGGATGGGCGACTTTCCCCTCACCGATTCCCGAGACCGGATCATCGCCTTCGACTGGAGCGGAAGTGGCCGGCTCGACCACCTGCTGTGCTACCGGCCCGGTGCCGGTTTCTTGACGATCCTGCAGCGCGGTTCCGACGGGACGTTCACCTCGGTCTGGAGTTCCACCACGGGGATCGGTGGCTGGGACCTCGGGGGGGCGAACGACCAGATCATCGCCTACGACTACGAAGGCCGCGGCAACCTCGACTATGCCCTCGATCTACCGCCCGGGAAGCGGCGGCATCACGATCATGCAGCACCGCAGCGACGACACCTTCGCGAACGTGTACTGGCAGGGCGACCCCGGCAACGGCATCGCCGACTTCCCGCTGTCCGACCCGGCCGACCGGATCATCGCCTACGACTTTGCGGGTACCGGACGCCTCGACCACCTGTTCTGCTACCGCCCCGGCGCCGGCCTGGTGCGCATCCTGGCCCGACAGACCGGCACCACGACGTTCGTCCCGGTCTACACCAAGCCCGGCGGCATCGGCGGTTACGACTTCGGTGACCCGAGCGACGTGGCCGTCGCCATCGACCCGACCGGCACGGGCACACTCGGCGGGCTCGCCCTCTGCCGTCCCGGGTCCGACGTCGTTTGGATCGTGCTGCCGGAGTCGCCCGGGCCCGCGACCCTCACCGGAACCCGCCTGGACCAGGCCAACCTCACCGGGGCCGACCTCGTGGGGATGGACCTGCGCCAACCCGCGTCGCTACAGGGCGCAACCCTGACCGGAGCCAAGCTGAGCGGCGCGACGATGACCAAGGTGAACCTTACCGGGGCTGATCTGGCGGCCACGGACTTCACCGGATGCGACCTGTCCGCCACAACTTTCTCCTCGCCGTTCATCCGGTCCACCGACTCGAACGCCCCGACGATCTTCGCGCAGTGCACGCTGCCGTATACGGTGATCGGGCTGGACTGGTCGTGCCTCGACCTGACTGCCACGATGATCACCGGCGTGCCGAGCGACCTGACCGGTCTCAAGGCAACGGGGCTGCGACGGCCCAACGGCGAGTTCTCCGGCCTCATCCTCGCCGGCGCTGATTTCACTTCCGCCACCCTTGACCTGGCCACGTTCACCCAGGCCAAGCTCGGCGCCAACGGCGCCACCAAGGCCACGTTCGCCGGCGCGCGCCTGATGGGCTCGGACTTCACCGAGGCCGTACTCGATCAGACCCTGTTCGCCAACGCGACGCTGGGCGGGGTCGCGCAGACGCAGGCCACCAAGTTCTCGTTCGCCTTCCTGAGCAACTGCAACTTCGACGGCGCCAGCCTCTACGCCGTCGTGTTCGCCAACGCGACGCTGCTGAGCGGGAACGTCCTCAAGGGCACCGCGACGATGGAGGAGGCCGACTTCTCCGCCGCCTACCTGGCCGACGCCGACCTGAGCGGGGCCAACCTGCAGGGCACGACGTTCGACGACGCGTTCATGGTCAACGTCGTCCTCAACGGCACCGACCTGACGCCTTCTCAGATGGGCGCCAAACCGTCGTCGCTCACGTCGGCCTGCCTCCAGGCCGCAGACTTCACCGCGGTCAAATTGGGTGGGGCCGAGCTCGCCGGCGCGGTTATCACGAATACCCGTGGAGCGATCGACGTGCAGTACTACGACATGAACGGCAAGCTGACTCCGAAGACCACGATGCGCTACGCGGCCGGCGCCTACCCCGATGTGACGATGTCCTTCACCAATGCGACGACCTGCCCGAATGGCCTCACCTACCAGACCAACAACGACGACAACAACACCGTCGCAGAGATGATGACCATCAAGAACCCGCCGACGTCGTGGGCGCCATCCGGTAACCAGCCGAGTGCACACAAGGGCGCGCCCACGCCGCCCGCACCGGTTGTGAACGAACGGCGCACGCCTCCCGGACACCCAGATCACGACCGGGGTCCCGAGGGTCACGGACCGACCTCCGACGCAGCCCGGCGCCACGGCGGTGGCGCCCCGACCAAACCTCACCGGTGACGATGCTGACGGTGTGAGGGCGGGTGCGCCCGGCCAGAGCCCGGCCCCGACGACGACCATGTGCCCACATCTGGCATCGGCTCGACGGGGGAAACCGGAGGTGAATCGACGGAGGAACGGGAGGTGACTGCCCTTGGCGGGGCTCCTGGCCCGAGCGCAGCTACACCGCGGACGCCGACGGCCGCACCTCACCCGGGCCAGACACCCGGCCCTGACAGCGGCGCCGGGACCGGAGTTGCCGGAGATCGCGTGTGGGCTGGTCGAGTCGTGTTGACCGCGGCCGGTGGCGCTGCGCGGGCGCGCCCCTCACTCGCGTTGCGGTCGCGTGTCTCACCGGGCCCGGACATCACATCACAGCCGGGCCCAGGTCCTCCTGACCGGACACCGCACCCGTTTCGCTCAGTGCGCGTCGTGGTCGGTGGTGTTGCGGCAGTTCAGTTCTTTCAACGACGTCTTCAGCCGTTGGATCAGGAAGTCGTCGAGGTTGTGCGCGGTTTTCGGGTCGGGCGACGGGGCGGCTTTGAAGGTGTTGCGGTCGAGGGCGAGTCGGCGTGGGGCGATGGTCTCGAGGTTGGTGCAGTAGGCCTTGGCGTTGTCTGCGTCGGCGTTGCGGGCCAGCGGGGGCATGTCGACGCCGACGCGGTAGAGGTTCGTCTTGTCGTTGCTGGTGTGGTCGTCGTCGAGTGCCATGGGGTCGTTCGGGGGGACCAGCGCGACGGGGTCTGCCTGGTGCGCGGCCGCTTGGAGCTCGTTGAGAGCCAGCGAGGTGGACGGTGTGCCGCCGGTGGTCAGGTCGGGTGCGGTGAAGGGCTTGCAGCCGAGTGCCGGGTCGATGCTGTTGACGAGCAGACCGTTGTCGGAGGCGTTGGTGAGGCGCTTGGTGTGAGCGAGTGCGGCGTTGGTCGGTGTGTCTTGGGCGGTGCGCCCGTCGCGCAGGGCGAGGTAGGAGGTGGTGAGGTTGTCGCTTTGGTCTTGGTCGACGACGGCGAAGTCGCGGGTGGACGGGCAGGGCTTGCCGTCGTTGGCGGTGCCGAGCGGAGGCACGGTCAGCTTCTTGGTGGCGATGGCTGTCCGCGTCGCGGCGAAGAACTGGGGCGCTCCGCAGTAGCCGAATTGTCCGAAGGGTGAGCCGTGCAGGCCGTTCACGCACCCGTCCGCGGAATGGGTCTGCAGGGTCAACACGTCGCCCTGGAAGCCGAACCAGACCCCGACGACGGCTGCGGTGGGCAGTACTGGCGAGACCACCGGCGCGGCCGGGCTGGTGCCGTCGTCGACGACGAGGGGGTGATAGGTCGAGAGCGTTCCGGTGGCCGGGTTGAGGATGGTCGCCTCGACGAAGGCCGACTGGTCGGGGTTGGCTTCGTGGCAGCGGCCGCCGTCACGGTCGGTGGCCTTGAGGCGGTAGGGGGTGCCGAGCCCGGCTGCGGTCAACGGAGCGGGCGGCACGATCAGTGTGCAGTTTGGGTTCGGCGGGGCGTTCTGGTCGTCATCTTGCTGCTGCCGGTCGTCGTGCCGGTGGGAGTCTTGTGTGGTGGATGAGTCGCGCGAACTGCGGGTCGCGTCGACCTCGGCGTGCCCGTGCACAACCGGTTCGGCGAGCGCTGCGCCTCCGCCGCCGAGCAACCCTGTGAACAGGACCGCTACGGCGACGGTGATCCGCGAGCGGATCGGCCTTCGTGAACGGGCATGTGACGTTGGCATGGAGAACCTCCGGTTCAAGGCCTGGCCTGCGTGTGCGGGGGAGCGGTGCGCGGCCAGGAACGCTGTGCTTCGCCGACACCGTCGGCTCACCAGCGCAGAGGAAAGCTAACCCAGCCCACGCGAGCGGCGTTCAACCTGAGAGTCACAGGTTGCTCAGGCGGGCCGAAAGCGCCGCGTACGGCGCCGAGCGGTGAGATCTTCGACTCTTCGCCGCTCGGCTTGGGCCGAAACGAGTACGCAGACTCTCAGGTTGTCTGATGCGAACCACTTGTCGCCGCGGCCGGCCATCTCGTCTCGATGTGGATCGGTCGACGCGCTCGAACCGGATCTTTCACTTAGCTCGTGCAGGTCCGATGCGCTGAGGCCGCACAGGCGACGCTCCGGCGCTGAGAGGGCAAGTGAACTCGGCGCCGCGTGATCTTGCTTGCCCTATGATCCGACCGTCAGGTTCACGGTGAGGCCGAGGCCGAGGCGGTTGTCGCCCCGTCGGAGGTGCTCGTGGCGCAGGTCGTTCGATTTTCAGACCGTCTCCACGAGAGGACTGGAGTCGTCCCCGGTCGCCGAGGCATTTGAGCCTTTTCCACTTGGGTTCAGCCAGCGTGGATGAGGACGAGGATGGGCGTCACGGGTTCGGTTGCGAGGGACCTGAGCGTCGCGGGCGCCGGACCCGACATTCAGACCGAGCGTCCGGGCCGGCTCACCGCATTGCACCGTGCTCGCTTGGACGGCTCTGCCGCTGACCCGAAACACGACTGATGCAGTCAGCGTGGACGGCTGATGTCGTTGAGCTGCCCGGCGCTGGGCTGTCAGTGAGCCACGATGACGTGCAGAGTTTCGCGGAGGCGGTCGGCGTCCCGGGCACCGACGGGGGCGAGGAATTCCCGCTCGGCGGTCTCCGCCGCTCGCTGGGCCCTCGCGAAGACCTCGCGTCCCGCTGCGGTCAGCTCGACCAGGTTCCGGCGGCGATCATCGACCTGGGGCCGCCGCGAGACGATGCCCTTGCCTTCGAGCGTGTCGAGGAGCGCGACCATCGTGGTGCGGTCGACGCTCAGCAGCTGCGCGACATGTTGCTGTGACGTCGGTTCCCGGCTGGCCAGCAGACGCATGACGCCCAGGGCTCGCGGGTCGAGGCCGAGCGGTTCGAGTGCGCGGGTGGTCGAGGCCTCGAGCTGGGCGTGCGCGTGCTTCAGCAGGTAGCCCAGGTGCCCTGTCACCTCGCGACCCAGACCGTCGTTGTTCGACACGCTGGAAGAGTACCTCTATGCTGATCGTCAGCAGTGCTGACGATCAGCACTCCAGACGGAAGGCCTAGCCTTGATTCTCGTCACCGGCGGATCCGGGTTCATCGGTTCGCACACCGTCCGCGCTCTCCATGATCTGGGCGAGCAGGCACTGGTCGTGCAGCGCCGCTCCGGCGAGGTGCCGCCACAGCTGGCCGACCTGCCCGTCGTGGCCGAACGCGGCGACGTCGCCGATCTCGCCTGCCTGCGGGAGATCGGCTCACGCCACACCATCACCGGCATCGTCCACCTCGCCGGGTACGACCGCGCCGCGGCACCTCGCCCGGCGGTCGAGGGCGCCCGCGCGATGCTCGACAGCCTGTTCAACATCGTGCAGGTCGCCGAGGAATGGGGCGTTGCGCGTGTGGGACTGGCCAGCACGATCGGCGTCTACGGCGGGCTGTCGGACACGGGCGCTCTGCATGAGGACACGCCTGTGCGACTGTCGGCCCCGCACCCGATCCCGCGGTTCAAGAAGATCAACGAGTTGCTCGGCGAGCAACTGGCCGAGACGAGTGGTCTCGAGATCATCAACCTTCGGATCTCGGGCACGTGGGGGCCGCTCGGCCACGAGGACCCGTTCTTCGCCGCTCCCGCGCTCATCCACGCGGCAGCCGCAGGCACCGCCCCGGACCTCTCCCGCATCCTGGTGCCCGTACACGCCGAGGACGCTCTCGACCTCTGCTACGTGAAGGACACCGGCCGGGCCATCGCGCTGCTGCAGACGGCTCCCCGCCTCCATCACCGCACCTACAACGTCGCCTCCGGTCGAGCGACGACCAACAGCGAGATCATCGCAGCGATCAAGACCGTCGTGCCCGACGCCGACCTCAGCCTGCCCAGCGGCGGCTCGAGACCGGCGAACCACCTCGACATCACCCGTATCCACGACGACACCGGCTACCGGCCCGAGTACGACACAGAGCGCGCAGCCGCCGACTACATCGCCTGGCTTCGCTCCGGCAACGAGCGATAGAGAAAACACGCCCGGTCGGAAGCGACAACGGGAAGTGCCGGATGGTCATAACCTTGACCTGTATCAGCGGATGCCTCCTCGTCTGATTGCGACAGGCCCCGGTGCGCTCATCCCGGAGATGTGCCGCGGGCGAAGCGCAGTTCAACGGCTACGAGCGCCCCTTTCGGACATCCGCAGCCTCGAACGGTCATACCGCTTCGACCGTTTCCAGGTTCGCGGGGAATGAGCGGGTGAGGAGTTCGCGGAGCCAGCGGAGTCCGGGGTCGGCGTCGTGTCGGTGGGACCAATACATGCTGACGGTGAAGGTTGGAAGCTGTAGTGGGCAGGGGCGGGTGCGTACTCGTCGATCGGCCGAGAGTGCGCGGGCAATTTGTTCGGGCAGGGTCACGATCAGGTCTGTGGAAGCGAGGAGTTCGGGAAGTCCGAGGACTCCGGGCATGGTGAGGGTGACGTGTCGCTGCCAGCTCTCGGTTTCGAGCCGCTTATGGAGAATCGAGGACCATCCGCTGTGTGTGATGTCGACGTGGTGGGCTTCTCGATAAGTGTCCGGGTCGAGGTCGGTCAGGGGATGGCCGGCACGGGTCAGGCAGAGCCACCCCTGGTCGACAACCGGTTGGGTGCGGAATTCGCGTTTGAGGGTCGGAGAGGCGAGCGTGACGGCCAGGTCGATGCGGTCGTTGCGGAGATCTTCCTCGGGCGCCTCCGTGAGGCTGGAGACGTTGATCTGCACGTTCGGGGCGATGTGGCCTAGCTGGTTCAGCAGCCGCGGGAGGATGGTGAGGTGGGTGCCGTCAGGGCATTCCAGGCGGAACTCCCGGCGGCTGGTGGCGGGGTCGAAGGTGGCGCTGGGGGAGCCGAGGGTGCGCAGGGCCTCGATCGCCTCCCGTACGACGGGGGCCAGGTCGTCGGCGCGCGGGGTGGGCTTCATCAGCCCCCCGGCGCGGACGAACAGTTGGTCTTGGAAGTGGCGGCGCAGTTTGGCGAGCCAGGCGCTGGCGGTGGGCTGGCTCACCTGCATCAGCTGGGCGGCGCGGGACACGGTGCGGGTCTCGTAGATCAGGTCGAACAGCTGAAGTTGGTGGATCGGCAGAAACCGGTCCGGTCGGCCATTTCCCTGCTCTGACATGGCAGTATGTCTCCATCCGATGGGATCATCGGCAATCTTTTCTTGATGACTATAGTGGTGTGCTCCTACCTTCTGGCGGTAGCTCCGAGTCGGGCCTGGTTGACCACCGTCCCGTCGGGCCCGCCGAATGTGGGAGGCAGTCATCGCATGGCGTATCAGGACGACGCCGACGAATCGGTCGGCGTAGGAGATGCCGACTTGCCTGCCGCGGCCTGCGCCGGGGAGGCCGGGGTTCCGACGGTGCTCGCCGGGCTGTCGCAATGGATCGAGATGCCCGATGGGGTCCGGCTGCGCGCGACGCTGACTCGTCCCGATGTGCCCCACCCGGTTCCGGTGGTGCTCATCCGCACGCCGTATCTGCCGTTCACGCCGGTGGAGATCGATGCGGTCGGCATCGCCGCACGCGGCGTCGCGGTGGTCGTCCAAAGTGTCCGCGGCACCGGTCGGTCCGAGGGCGAGTTCGAGCCATTCGTGCATGAGGCCGACGACGGCGCTGCGACCGTGGCGTGGTGCGCGGTGCAGCCATGGTCGAACGGCAGCGTCGGCTCGCTGGGCCGGTCGTATTTGGCGTTGACGCAGAACTACAGCGCCGCGCGGTGCCCCGAAGCGGTCACGGCGATGGCCCTGGAAGTGGTACCGGGCCGTCCCTATGACTGGGTGTATCCCGGAGGCGCGTTCTTGCAAGGAATGCTGCTGTACTGGTCGATGCGGCACGCCCGCGCCGCCATGGCCCGCACGGCCGCGGGGCCCGATACCGCGGCCGATCAAGCGGCTTGGGGGCGCCAGATGGCGTCCTTCGACCAGACACTCCGAAGTGTTCCCACCGCATCCAACGCGTTGCTCGACCGGTACTTCCCGACTTGGGGCCAGTGGCTCGAGCATCCCCGCGATGACGACTGGTGGCGGGCCCGCGACCGACCGGGCGGGCCGCAGACCGCTGTGCCCGCCCTCTACGTCGGCGGATGGCACGACCTTTTCCTCGCCGGGACATTGGAGGCGTTCAGCGCCAACACGCACCCGGACACACGATTGGTTGTCGGCCCCTGGGCGCACACAGCCAAGGGATCGGCGCTGGGCGAGGTGAACTACGGCTTCGACGCCTCGGCGGCTGCTGTCGATCTCGATGGCCAAATGATCGACTTCGTTCTCGCCCACCTGCAGGGTGAGCGTGCCGACCCGCGCCGCGCCCGAGTCGACATTTTCGTCATGGGCGCGAACCGGTGGCGCAGCGAGCAGCACTGGCCGCCGGAGGGCACCTGTGGTCGAGATCTGTTCCTGCGGGCCGACGGTCGCCTGACTCGCACCGCGTCAACCGAAGCCCGCGAACTGGGTTTCGTCTTCGACCCGTGGGATCCCGTGCCCACCGTCGGTGGCGCCAACTTCTTCATCGGATCCGACGGCGGATACCTGACGGGGCAATGGGACCAACGGGACTTGGCCGAGCGCCGCGACATCCTGCGATTCATCTCCGAGCCGCTGACCGCAGATGCCGAGGTGATCGGCCGCGTCACCGCGACCCTGTCCACGATGACGTCTGCGGCATCCACCGATTGGACGGCGAAGCTCATCGACGTCCACCCCGACGGCCGCGCGTTCAACGTCGTCGACGGCATCCGCCGCGTACCCGCTGCATCACCCGACGGGAAGGGCGCCGGTCGAGGCGAGCCTGCCGAGGTCGAGATCGTCCTCGGGGACACCGCGTACCTGTTCAGTCGAGGTCATCGCCTCCGCCTGGACATCTCCAGCTCGAACTACCCCCGGTTCGACCGCAACCCGGGAACGGGCTCACCACCGGGTTCGACCCCGGCCGAGGGCTATCGGACCGCGCACCAGCGACTGGTCCTCGGCCCGGAGAGCCCCGCCCGACTGACACTTCCGATGACCTCGGAACTCGCGTTGCCGCCATTGGCCTGACCCGAGCTCGGCCCGCTATTTTCTAAAGGAGTGAAATGTCCGACACTGCCAACGGTCCGACCGGTTCAGGTGAACCTGTTGCGTTCGTCAAGACACCTAAGAAGGCCGCCGCCAGCGGCTGGATCGGCAGCGCACTGGAGTACTACGACTTCTTCATCTACGCCCAAGCCGCCGCCCTGGTCTTTCCCACCGTCTTCTTCCCGTCCGCCAACCCACAGGTCGGGATTGTCGCGTCGTTCGCCACGTTCGGTGTCGGTTACGTGGCCCGCCCCTTGGGCGCCTTCGTGCTCGGTCACTGGGGCGACACCCACGGCCGTAAGAACGTCCTGGTGCTGTGCATGTTGTTGATGGGCCTCGCGACCTTTCTCGTTGCGCTGCTGCCGACCTACAGCGCTATCGGCATCTGGGCGCCCGTCCTGCTGGTCGCGCTGCGCCTGATCCAGGGCTTCGCAGTGGGCGGTGAGGCGTCCGGGGCCAGCGCGATGATCGTGGAGCACTCGCCGTTCGGCCGCCGCGGCTACTACGCCAGCTACACCCTGCAAGGCGTGCAGGCCGGGCAGATCATCGCGGCCGCCGTGTTCCTCCCACTCTCTGCGGTCATGTCCGCCGACGCTTTCGCCAGCTGGGGATGGCGGATCCCGTTCCTGCTCAGCGCTGTCGTCGTCGCCGCCGGCTACATCATCCGCAGGCGAGTCAGCGAGACCCCCGCCTTCCAGGAAGAAGCGCAGCACGGCGAGGTGCCCGAGGCGCCCATCGTCCTGGCCGTGAAGGAAAACGGCACCGACATGCTGCGGGTCGTGTGCATGGCCCTGATGAACGCCGTGCCGATCGCGGTCACCACCTTCGGCGCCACCTTCGCGACCAACGCCGCCTACGGCGTCGGCCTGACCACCACCAACTACCTGTGGATCACAGTCGTCGGGAACATCATCGCCGTCGCCCTCATCCCGTTCGTCGGCAACCTGTCGGACAAGATCGGCCGCAGACCGGTGATGATCATCGGCTCGCTGGCCTCCGGTGTCCTGGCCTACCCGTACCTGTACTTCGTCGCCCAAGGCAACCTGGTGATGTCATTCCTGATCGCCATGCTGATGTGGGGCGTGGTGTACCAGGGCTACAACGCTGTCTTCC
Organism: uncultured Actinomycetota bacterium; assembly: GCA_963799945.1. Taxonomy (GTDB): domain Bacteria; phylum Actinomycetota; class Actinomycetes; order Mycobacteriales; family Pseudonocardiaceae; genus Pseudonocardia. The sequence continues at coordinate 476,930 of CAWCZG010000007.1, read as the reverse complement.
CGGCGTTCTACCAAGAACTGTTCCCGACCCGCACCCGCGTCACCGCCTTCGCGGTCGCGCAGAACATCGGCACGCTGATCACTGCCTTTTTACCCACGATCTACGCCGCAATCGCCGGTCCGACTCCCGGCGCCTGCGTCGTGGACAAGAAATTCGCCCCCGGTATCGCGCTCCCCTCCGGCGAAAGCTGCAGGGCTGCGGCAGACGCCATACAGACCCAGGTGGTTTGGACGGTGGGCAGCACCACGCTGGCCCTGGCTGTCGTCGCGGCTATCGCCGCCTTCAGCGCCCGGGAGACCTTCCGCACCCATCTGGGCGACCTCGGACGGAACGACGCCATACCGGTGCCGAAGGCCGAATACGATGCCATTCGGACGACCGAGCTGCATGCCACAGCGAAGCGCACCTAACGCACTACTCTTGACCCCTATTGTTGCCACCACATGTCGGGTTTGTCCGCACAAGGGCAACCGGTTCGTCGCGGTGGACACGCGCTCACCCGCTGACGGCCCGGCGGACGGACCTGATCGCGTCCGCTCGCACGGCTATCCCGACAGTCGACTGGAGCTGGCCGCACGGGTGCTGTGGGGGCGCTACCAAGGCATGACCGACGTGGTTGCCGGTCGTCGTGACGCTCGGCACCCGGTGCTCGCCGATCTGCTCCTGCCGACGGCAGCGCCGACATCACGCAGCACTTGGCTGTCCGCCCGGCGTTTCACCGGTTGCGCGCTTTCCCTTGCATTGAGGTCGCATCCATGACCGCAGCGCGCTCAGCGGCGACGGAGTCCACGAACGGATGCGACGACGCCTGCGACGAAGGCGATCAGAAGCCCGAGCTCGAACAGCGCGGTGCCCACGAACGGCCCGAACGCGCCGACATCGCCCAGCCGATCGAGCGAACCGCCGAAGTTCGGCGCGACCGCCTGGCCTGCGGTGAGGAATACCGCGGCGGCCAGGCCGAGGATCGGGGCCCAGCGCCAGGGCGCCAGCGCCACGAAGACCGCCGCCACCGCCAGGATGATCGGGCCGGGCGGGATCGGGGGGAAGCCCGGCACTCCGCTGGCCACCTCGGTGACCAGACCGATCGCCCCTAGGAGGAGACCGGCGATCAGGGTCACTGAGGCCGGGCTGCCGCTGTACCTCTTCGTCAAGTTCGTGGTGGTCATGAATAATTCATAGCATGAACGATTAGAAGTTGCTACGGTTGTGGGGTGACGACCGAGAGCGGGGCACGGCCGCCGGCGCGACCGGCGGACAGGCCGACGGGGGCAGCGTTCCTGCTGGCCCAGATCGGCGCGCACGCCGCAGCCCGATTCGCCGACCGGGTGGGTCAGCTGGGGTTCACCCCGCCACAGACCGGGCTGATGAACGCCGTCGCCGGTGCGCCCGGGCGCAGTCAGCAGGCCGTCGCCGAGCAGCTGGGCATGCACCCCAGCAGAGTCGTCGCCCTGCTCGACGGTCTCGAACGCGACGGCATCCTGGAGCGGCGCCGCAACCCTCAAGACCGTCGCAACTACGCCCTGCACCTCACCGACGCCGGCCAGACCGCCCTCGCCGCGCTGAGGGGCGCAGCCGCCGAGCACGAAGTCGACCTGTGCGCCGCGCTCACCGACGACGAACGCGCCGAGCTCGCGAAGCTGTTGCGGCGGATAGCTGATCAGCAGGGCCTCACTCCCGGGGTGCATCCCGGGTTCCGCCGCCTTGGCGACCAGGCATGAGCGACGCCGCTACCCGACGGGACGCGAGCTTTGCCCATGTCTGCGAGGGCAGGTCGTATCCATTACTCGATTCTCGGAGTAAATGATGACCGAACCGGCGCACCTCAACAACCGACAACGGCTTTGAGAAGCGTTTCGGGTACTCGCAGTCCAGCGCTTGCCGGGTCTGCCGGAAGTGTCGGCTGCGCAGCGCGTCGGTCTTCCCCATGATCACTACACGATTGGCCCTCACATCTTGGCCGTTTTGCAGAAGGTCGGCCTGTCCGGCCGGTGCGCCGCGGCCGGCGCGCTGGGCTTGACCTAACCTCGCCGAACATGGCCAGTCCTCAGCATTACAGCGACTTCGCCGGACGCAGCCTCAGCAGGCTCGCGGGCCTTTCCGACGGCGTGTTCGCGGTCGCTATGACGCTGCTCGTCCTCGACCTCAAGGTGCCGCCCGCCGACGGCGTGGCGACGGAGGCCGATCTCGCCCGACTGCTCGTCGAGCAAGCCCCGCGGCTGCTGCCCTACCTGACGAGCTTCCTCACGTTGGGGATCTTCTGGATCGGCCAGCAGACCCAGCTCAACACCCATCTGGAACGGGCGGACCGAGCGCTGTCGTGGTTGCACCTGGGCTTCCTGTGCGCTGTCACGACGATGCCGTTCTCGACGGCGTTGCTGGCCGAGTTCAGCCACTTCCGGTTGCCGGTCGCGGTGTATTGGCTCAACTTGCTGGTGCTGGGCCTGTTCCTCTACCTGGCGCTGGACCATGCCGAGCGTGCGGGCCTGTTCACCGACGACGTGGACATGGCCACCATCGGCGCGCAGCGCCGTCGCATCGTCGGCTACCAAGTGGCATACGCAGTCGCCGCCGCGCTCTGCCTGATCGACCCGTTCGTCAGCATCGTCGCGCTGGTTTTGCTCCAGCTGCACTCGGTGATCGCGCCGCGCCTGTTACGGCCTCGCCGAACACGGTAGGTCCTGGTGATCCTCGCTCTCTGGACGCGGTCAGACCCGCTCGGAGCGGATCGACACCCTGATCCTCCGGCGCAGGTTCTCGGTTCACGCAGTTCGGATCTGCCCGATGGAAACCGGCTGAGATCGAGCAAGAGCTCCGGCCGGGTCGGCGGTCAGGTGTAGAGCTGCGGGTCCGTCTCGTCGATCTTCACCAGGAGCCCGTCGGGGGTGGCCAGTTGAAGCTGGCGGCCGAATCCTTCGTCGGTCGTCGGGCGGGCGATGGTGACCCCCGCGGCCCGCAATCGATCTTCCAGCTGCTCGAGCGGTTCGGTTGCTTCGAAGTTCAGTTCCACCGTTCCCTCGTTCTGCTCGGGGTTGGGCGGGTGGGCCAGTAGCCCGATCTGGGCCTCGCCGAGACGGAGCAGGACCCAGTCCCCATCTCGGCTGCCGTGCACGACCGCGGCACCTAGGTGCTCGTAGAAGGAGACCGCGGTGGCCATGTCCTGCACGTGCACCATCGGTCGGAGTCTGACCCCGGGGTGCTGCTCGGGCGGGGCGGGCATGGGTTTCTCCCGGTGGGCGAGTTCGGCGTGCAGGGCGTGCGCGACCAGGTCGGAGAGTGAAAGCTGGACGTCGATGGCGTGGTGCTTGACCTGGCGAACGAGATCAGGGGGAAGGCTCACGTTGAACTGCTGTCGTGTCGACGCCACAACGACCGATCCTAGCAACCTAGGCATCTAGGGGTAAGCCTCGCTATTCGAGGTTGACCGCTGTGTCAGTGCCGGATAGTCACAACCTCGGCCTGTATCAGCGGATGCCTCCTCGTCTGATGACGACAGGCCTCTGTGCGCTCAGCTCGACCGATGGCGCTCGTCGCTCCGTCGGGCACGGCCAGGGAGCAGCCGGTCATGTCCTGGCCGCTCGTATTGTTCTGTTGGTCTGGCTCGCGCTTGAACGAGGCTCCCTGCGTGTCGCCGCTGCCAGCTGGGGCTCCGGTTCCGGGCTCCCGTGGAGGGTCGCCCGGTCTTGCCGTCATCGCCGTCGTGGTGGCGGTTGGTCTGTCATCACTGTCGACGAGATCGGGACCCGGTGCCCCGCCCGGCCAACGAGGCCAACTCGGCTGGTCCTACGAAACACCACCCATCCCCGTTCCAAAGGGAAGGGGCGGGATGAATGTCTACGGCGGCTGAAAAATTAACCCCTCGGCGACACGTCGGTTCCAGGGTCACGGTGTGTCGAGGAGGCGGTGGTGTAGCTCGATGGTGAGCGCGTGGATCTCGCGGGTGATTTGGGTGTTCGTCTTCAGTTCGGTCTCTTGCTCGATGAAGTCATGGTCGGCTTTGGCCTGTTGGAAGACCGCGGCCCGGTTCTGTCCGATCATGACGAACGTCGAGAGGAAGATCGCCTCCAGGGACACGACGAGGGTGAGCGTGGGCCACGGGCTGCTCTCGACGAACAGCATCCAGACCGCGAACGCGACGACGTGGAGGTAGACGAACCACATCGAGCCAGCGAACTTGGTGATGGCGTCGGCGATGCGGAGCTGGACGTTGGCGGTGCGCCGCTCGCGCAGCTTGGTCACGACGGGATGCTCGGGGCGGACATCGGCGTGTACCGCGGTCATGGGTTCTCCTTCGGGGAGCGTGGAGCGTCGTGGTGGTAGGCGCAGGGTGGCAGGCGAACCGGGGCGCCTGGCCCGGGTGCGGCCAGAGCGGTGGCGGGCAGTGCGATGGACCGTCGCTCAGATACGATCTCACTCCCTGTGCCGAGCGGGGCCTGACCCGAACGCAGCCTCGCTCGCATTCACGCGCGCTTCCGCTGGGGATGTAGCGACGGTGCGAAAGAGACGCCGATGATCGCTCCTTCGATGGACTGCAGTCGGGCGACGGTCTGCCCCCACGGCTCGGTACGGGCGTCGTGCAGCAGGACGAAGCCCTTGCCCTTCAGCTCGTCAGCGGCGGCCTGAACGGCGTGAGGGTCGGCGACCTCGAATTCGATGCTCGCCTGCGGCACCGGCCTTTCCGCAGGCCAATCGGGAGTGCCGAAGCAGGCCTGCGCAGCTTGGGTCAGCGGCCAGACCCCGAAGGACGTGCAACCGTCGATGCCTTCGCTGTGCAGGTAGCCATCACCCTCCGCGATCAGCGGCAGCCCGAGTGCGTCGACGTACAAGCCACGACTGACGTCCGGGTCAGGGGTGATCATCGCGACGCTGGTGATGAATTGCACGTCCATGACGCCTCGCTTCGGGTGCGGGGTTGGTCACTCCGCCCTTCCGTGGTCGGAGTGGGTGTTTTTGCGGGTCTGCACGGTGTGAATGGTGTGGAGGTGTGTGCGGATCTGGGCGGCTTCCGGCAGGTCCAGGTCGGTGTAGAGCGCCAACGCGGCCTGGTAGTGCTCATGGGCTGGGGTCAGTTGGTCGAGCAGGTGGTAGGTGCGGCCGAGGCCGGTGAGCGCGTGGGCTTGTTGTTGGCGGTCACCGGTGTCGATGGCGACGGCGTGAGCGGCCGAATGATGGTGGAGGGCGTCGTTGAATCGGCGAGCCGAGTGCGCAGCCGCGCCGAGATCGTTGAGGGCCCAGGCCTCACCGTCTCGGTCACCGGTCTCGACGAAGAGGGCAAGCGCCTGTCGGTAGTGCTCGGTCGCCTGGGCCGGTTGTTCCAGAGCAGCGTGCAGTTCGCCGATGCTGTTGAGGGTCCAGGCCTCGCCGGAGCGGTTGCCGAGTTGGTGGAACAGGGTCAGGGCCTGGTGGAGGTGCTGGGTCGCCTGCCTGTAACGGCCCGAGCGGACCTCGGTGTCGCCGAGGTTGTTCAACACCCAGGCCTGATCATCGTGCGTGCCTGCCTCGCGGCATATCGCCAGGGCCTGCTCGTAGTAGTCGATCGCGGTTCCGTATCGACTTCGCCGGGCCTCGACACTCCCGAGATTGCCCAACACCGCTCCTTCACCGGACCGGTCTCGGATCTCCCGGTAATACGTCAGCGCCTGGTGGTAGTGGTCGATGGCCTGGACGTGATTGCCCAGCAGCTTGTCGATGTTCCCAGCGTGCTTGAGCGCGCTGGCCAGCCCGGCGATGTCGCCTGCTTGCCGGAACAGACTCAGCGCCTGGTGGAGGTGCTCAGCAGCCAGCTCGTTGCGGCCGAGCCGACTGTGCGCGACGCCGACGTTCTCGAGTGCGTGCGCCTGGTCGATCAGATCACCGGTAAGCCGGGCGGCGTCGTGGGCGCGGGTGTGGATGATCAAGGCGTCGGTGAGGTGTCCGCCGTGGAGGTAGCGGAACAGGCTGGTGGACAGCCGGGTGGTGTGGGTGGGCCAGCCATGGATAGCGCTGTGTGCGGCGACCGCGACCAGGTTGGGGCGTTCGCTGTCTAGCCACGCCCGGGCAGCGTTCGGGTCGGCCAAGGCGGGGAGGGGGGTGGTCGACGGCGGTATGCGTGGGCGGAGATGCGTTTCCGCCGGGTGGAGGGTGTCCATGGCCGCTGCGACTGCGGCCAGGTAGTGGTCGAAGAGGCGGGTGAGGGCGGCACGTCGGTCGGAGGGGGAGTCCTCGTCGCCGGATCGGGTGGTCGCGTAGGCGCGTACCAGGTCGTGCAGGGTGTACCGCCCGGGCCCGGAGACTTGCAGGAGGTGGTCGCGGCAGAGGTGGTCGAGGTCCTCCTGGAGCGCAGGCCGGTCACTTCCGGTGAGCGCCGCGGCGGCGTAGCCGTCGAGGTCCTGGCCGGGGTGGAGCGCGACCAGGCGCAGTGCCCGTCGCCGTTCGGCGGGCAGGTGCCGATAGGACAGCTCGAGGGCGAGCTCGACGCCCACCTCCAGACGGCGGGCGTGGTGGCGTTCGTCGAGCCGGTCGGCGTGGTCGGTCAGAGTCCAGCCGGAGGCCCGGCGGATGTGGGCGGCGACCAGTCCGAGGGCCAGTGGCAGGTGCCCGCAGCGGGCTGCGATGCGGGCTGGCGCGTTCGGGTCGGGGCCAGCGGGCGTGGCGAGCTCGGCTCGGCCCAGGAACGTCAGAGCGTCGGTCGGGCTGAACACATCAAGCGGGAGGTGGGCAGCCGTGCCCAGGCCTGCCGGCCTGCGTCGGCTCGTGACCAGCACCAGGCAGCCCGTGGTGTCACGTCCCGCCGGGTGGTGTAACTCCTGTCGCGGGAGGCTCTGCAGTTCAGATCATGCCGTCATGAGTTCCGGGGTCGCTAGTTTCTCGGTGGTGGGTGGCTGGGTGAGTAGGGCCATGGTGGCTTCGGACGAGGTAGCGGCGGTCGGTGGCCTGCCATTCGTCGTGGGCTTCGACCAGGACGGCGCCGGCCAGTCGGAGCAGGGCTTCGGGGTTGGGGAACACCCCGACGACGTCGGTGCGGCGTTTGACTTCCTTGTTGAGCCGCTCGAGCGGATTCGTGGACCAGATCTTCTTCCAGTGCGCGGTCGGGAAGCTGGTGAACGCGAGTAGGTCCTCGGCGGCGTCGCGGAGCATGGTCTCGACCTTGGCTGATTGGCGGCCGAGCATGGTGGCGATGACGCCGAGTTGTTCGCGGACGTGCGCGGCGTCGGGTTGGGCGAAGATGGTGCGGATCGCGGCAGCGACCATCTCGGCGGAGCCTTTCGGGACCTGGGCAAGGACGTTGCGCAGGAAATGCACCCGGCACCGCTGCCAGGATGCGCCGAGCAGGACGGCGCTGATGGCCTGTTTGAGGCCGGTGTGGGCGTCGGAGATGACCAGCTGCACCCCACCCAGCCCGCGGGCCTTGAGAGAGCGCAGGAACGCGGTCCAGAACGCGCCGTCCTCGGAGTCGCCGACGGCGAAGCCCAACACTTCGCGCCACCCGTCGGCGCGGACGCCGGTGGCGATCACGACGGCTTGGGACACGACGCGGTGGTTGACCCGGGCCTTGCAGTAGGTCGCGTCCAGGAACACGTAGGGAAACGCCTGCTCGGCCAGGCTGCGGTCGCGGAACGCGCCGACCTCGGTGTCGAGGTCCGCGCAGATCCGGGTCACCTCCGATCTTGGAGATGCCGGTGTCGGCGCCCAAGGCTTTGACCAGGTCGTCGACCTTGCGGGTCGAGACGCCGTGCAGGTAGGCCTCCATCACGACCGCGAACAGGGCCTGGTCGACCCGGCGGCGGCGTTCCAGCAGGCTGGGGAAGAACGAGCCGGTGCGTAGCTTCGGGATCCGCAACTCCAGATCGCCGGCGGTGGTCGAGAGCGTGCGGGTGCGGTGACCGTTGCGCAGGTTGGTGCGGGTGTCGCTGCGTTCGTGCAGGGCGGCGCCGATCGTGTCGGTGAGTTCGGCCTCGATCAGTGCTTGGTAGACGGTTTCGGCGGCAGTGCGGACACGGTCACCGACATCGGCGGCCTTGAGTGCGTCGAGGACTTCGAGCAGGGCAGACTGGTCCAGGGCCATCGCGTTGTGCCTCTCTACGGGTTCCTTGGCGGGTTCCTGCAGAGACTCACGCGATGGCCCCTTCTACGTGCTCAGGCACGCCGAACGGGACCCGGGACTTACACCACCAGCGGGGACGCGACCCGACAGCGGGCCGCACGAGCGATTCCACCAGTCGCCCGCGTACTGCGAAACTCACTGACGGCCCTGCAATTCTGCGCGTCTCCGCCAGACTCACTGACACGGCTCTGGGCACCCGCCGGGGTGATGTCGCCTGCCGACCCGGTCGTAGTCAGGGCTTTCCGGCCGATTGCAGCGGCGATGCACCGCTCGACTTGGTTGAGCGGGCGCAGTTTCGGCCCGTCGGGCCACCACAGGTCGCATGGCTCGAGCTCGCCGGGCCGGCCGGGGGGCGGGCTGGAAGATGTCGGCGGAGACGATGGCGCTGAGTTCGATCTTCTGGAGACCTTCCACAGTGCTTCAGAAAGTGACTTACGCGATGACCGCTCGGAGCAGCATCGACCCTGCCCGTTTCTTGCACGATCAGCTGGCGACCGCGTCGCCGGACCTGCTGCGCCCGCCAGCACACCGGGTTTCAGGCCCAGGTCGTCGACGGCCTCGCTGCTGAACCGTGGCCGCCGATGCGACTCACCCAGCGTCGACGTGTAGGACGCCTTCCCGGGGTGCTCGGCTGTACGCGGTCGAGGGAGCGCAGGTAGATCACGGTCCGCCGGTCGGACAGGCGTGCTGTTCGCGAGCCACGCGGTTGACACGGACTCGTCGTTATCGAGCCACGCGAAGGTGAGCGGTCCGCTGCGATGACCGCTGTCCAGCGATCGCTGTCGAGATTTCGGTCCGTCGCGGTCTGATCGGTGGTGGAGCGCTCATGTGGTGCCGCGGGCGCACCACGCGCTGGCTTCGAGCGCGAAGGGCCTGTTGGGGTGTCCGAGCTGCTGCTCGCAGGCACCGCGGACGGCGGCACGGTGCGGGTCGTCGAGCGAGAGGTAGTAGGCGCCTGCGGGTCCGATGCCCTGCGCGATCGGGCTCCACCAGTCGTCGAAGTCGCGGTAGGTCGCGCGAGCGGCCAGCGTGGTCTCCTCGACGGCGCGTAGGCCTGCGTGGGTGAGCAGCGCGGCGAGATCGCCCGCGCGGCTGCCCAGGCGGGCGACCTCGCCGCTGCGGTCCGGGTCGACGTGCGCGGCGGCGCGCCAGAACAGCTGGATCGCGGGCATGTTCGCCACATCCCAGAAGCATGCTGCGACCGTGCCGCCCGGCCTGGTCACCCGGGCCATCTCGGCGACGCCCGCGTGCGCGTCGTCCAGGAACCCGACGACCAGGCAGGCCAGCGCAACGTCGAACTCCCCGTCGCCAAACGGCAGCTGCTCGGCCACGCCGATCCGCACGTCGACATCGGGGTAGCGCTCCCGGCACGCCTGGACGAACGGCGGCGACGGGTCGATGGCCGCCACCGCGGCCGCTCCCAAGCGGCGCACCAGCTCCCCCGTCAGCCCGCCCGGTCCGCACCCGACGTCCAGCACCCGCAGGCCCGGGGTGATGACCGCGGCGTCGGCGAACACCGGGCCCAGCGAGGCAGGTAGCGGCCCATCAGCCGGTCATAGCCCTCTGCGGCGACGACGAAAGCCGGGCACACGCCCGGCGTTGTCTGAGTCATGGCGATTCCTCCTCGAGTGGTGGGAGGCCGCGCAGCCCCCGCAGTAGGAGGCTGCGCTCGTCCGGCGATCCGCAAAGCGGTGCCACCACCCAATTCGCCACCCATTTCCGTGCCGAAGGCTCCCTGGAGGAGCGCGCGCCTGCGACGATCTCGGGCATGCCCGCCTACATCGGGGGGCCCCCATGGCCCGAGCTCGACGACGCGCTCGCGCGCCGCGACTTCCCGGCCGCCTTCGCGCTTGCCGAGCAGGACACCCGGATCGACGCCGCCGAACGGCAGCTGGTCATCGGCATCTGTCGGGCGATGTTCCACCAGTCCGAACAGGCCATCGCCGCGCTCGTCGACAGCATGCAGACCTTCGGGGCGCAACGCCCGGCGCGGGCCGCTGTCGCCGCCGACTTCCTGGGTCGTCTGCATGGGCGGAGCTGCACCTGGCGTTGGCGCGGCTGTTGGCCGATGGCGACGCACCCGCCGCGATCACCGAGGCCCGCGCGGCGCACCTGATCTACGACCGTCTCGGCTCACCACTGGCCGACGCCAGCGCATTGCTGCTCAATGCACTCGGCGTGCCCGCCACTGCCCGCCCGCGGCGTGCCGACGCCACCGCGGCGCTCAGCCGCCGCGAGTCCGAGGTGCTCGACCTGCTCCGCGACGGGCTCAGCAACGCCGACATCGCCGCGCGCCACCACAACTCCGTGCGCACCATCGAGCACCACGTGAGCGCGATCCTGACCAAACTGGGCTTGCGCAGCCGCGCCGAGGCCGCCGCCTACGCCGCGTCCCTCGAGACCGGTCGCACGCCCTGACGCAGGCTCGTCGGCGCCGTCACGCCGCGACGGTGATCGTCGGCTGTGTGCCGACCGGGAAGTTGACCGATCGGGCGATGAAGCACATGGTGTGCGCTTCGGTATGCAGCGCGGCGGCGATGGCCGGTTTCGCCGGATCGGTGATCGTCACCGTGGGACGCAGGGTCACCCCCGTGAACCGGCCCGAGCCGTCGGCATCCTCGGCCATGGCGCCGACCGGGTCGTCGACGTAGGCCACCACAACAACACCGGCCCGCGCAGCGAGGTCGAGGTACCACAGCAGGTGACACTGCGACAGCGACACCAGCAGCAGCTCCTCGGGGTTCCAGCGGGCAGCGTCACCCCGAAACGCCGGGTCGGACGAGCCGACGAGCACCGGCTTGGCACCGGAGGTGGTCTCGGTGTCCCGGCTGTAGGCGCGCCGGTTGGTCGTGCCGACACCACGGTCGCCGGTCCAGGTCACGCGCGCGGTGTAGGCGTGCACGGTGTCGGGCATGGATGCTCCAGATTCAGCTGTGCGAGGCGAGGGCCGGTCCGCGACGTCACCGTCTGACCTCGGTCGCGAACTCGCCGCGAACCCGCCTGACGTGGTGTCAGCGTCTTCCAGGATCGCACTCAACTGTCGGAACAGCGCGCGCTTGGACATGTGGGCGAAGCCGTGCCGGGCCCGGCGGCCCCACTCGTCCCCGGCCGCCGCGTCGGCCGACGCGCTGCTGGGACCCTCAGGTCATGACGACCGATCCAGGGATTGGGGCCGCGGACCCTGACCGCACTCTGCGGCGGCTGCTCGCGTTCCTCGGCTCGGCGATGATCGCCACTGGTCAGCCGGTCGATGAGATCGAGGAGGAACTGCGCGAGGTGGGTCGTGGCTTCGGCGCGCCCGACGTTCAGATCGCGGCCGGACCCACCGGCTTGCACGTCGGCCTGGCCAGCGGTGAACCGGCAGCGTATGAGTCAGTCGAGGGTCCGCTACGGCTCGACCAGGCCGCCGATGTGCGGCTCATCCGACATCAGCTGCTCACCGACCAGATCGACGTCGAGCAGGCGATCGACCGGCTGACGGGGCTGCGCGGCAAGCCGCTCCTCTATCCCCAGCTGGGTGGCCGATCTGGGCCTTGTCCCGGTCGCGGTCGGCATCTGCCTCATCCTGCAGCCGGGCGTGGCCAATGTCGTTATGTCGGCGGTATGCGGCGCGGTCGTCGTCGGGTTGGTCCGGGTCGCGCAGCGGCATCCGACCCTGCTGGCGCTGCTGCCGACGGTGGCCGGTTTCGTGGTGTCATCTCTGGTGTTCGCGGCCGCCGACGCCGGCCTGCTGACGGGCGCGCTGCGCACGGTGCTGCCGCCGCTGGCGGTGCTGCTACCCGGTGCGCTGATCGTGACCGGGCTGTCCGAGCTGGCCGCGGGCGCAATGGTCGCGGGATCGTCGCGGCTTCTCTACGGCACAGTGCAGCTGATGCTGTTCGCTCTGGGCATCGCAGCAGCGGCCACTCTGCTGCGGACGCCGCCGATGGTGCTGGCCAACATCCGGGTGTCCGAGCTGGGCGGCTGGGCGGCGCCTCTAGGGCTGGTCGTGATCGGGATCGGAATCGCCTTGACGCAAAGCGTGCCCGTGCGGTTGACGCCGTGGGTGCTGGGGATCCTGGCGCTGACCTTCCTGGCTCAACTGGGAGGGCAACACCTGGGCTCGCCCGCGCTGGGGAGCTTCCTCGGCGCCATCGCAGCGAGCCTCGGCGCGACGACGGCCGAGCTGGTCGACCGGCGGATGCCGCGGCTGGTGGTGTTCCTGCCCTCGTTCTGGCTGCTGGTGCCGGGCAGCCTGGGGTTGATCGGAGTCAGCGAGGTCGCGATCGAGGGGCAGGGCCTGACCGTGGGCCTCGATGTGCTGGCGGTGACCGGCGCAATCGCGACGGGCCTGCTCGTGGGTTCGGTCCTCTCCCGCATGGTCCGTGTGCTCGGCAGCCGCCTGGTCCGCGTCGTCGGCAGAGGCCGGCGGTCAGTGAACCGGTTCTGACCGCGCAACAATTGGCGGGGATCGCCAGGCGAATCCTGCCCAAGCTGGTCTCCATCTAACCGGACTTTCGCCGGCCTAACGGAACGACGACGAGGGCCGGGCCGATTCCGGTGGACCCTTGATCGCTTCCGCTCCCGACAGGCCCAGAGTGGTCAGGTAGTCGAGGCTCTTGCGGACGTCGCTGATCGGACCCTGTCCGATGGGTGCACCGCCGAGCATGGTGTCCTGCTCGAGGACGTACCAGCCCGTGTAGAAGTAGCAGCCCAGCTGGTGAATCAGCTCCTCGAGATCGACGTCGCCGTCCCCGAGGGGGAGGTACATGCCCTCGCGGACCGCGGAACTGTAGGCGATATCTCCGGATTGGACCCGTTGCGCCAGCCCGAGATCCACGTCCTTGAGATGAACGTGGGCCACGCGATCGCCCGCCTGGCGGGCCAGCTCCACCGGGTTCCCGCCGGCGACGAGCAGGTGGCCGGTGTCGAGGCAGAGCGGGATGGACGAGCGATCGAGGAGGCGGTGGATCTCGTCGGGCACCTCGATCATGGTGCCGATGTGGGGATGTAGCACGGCATTGATGCCGGAATCCGCAGCCAGCATCTCGGCGGTAGCGAGGTTGTCGACCAGGGCCCGCCAGCCCCCGTCGGTGAGTTCGGGGCGCCGGTCGTAGCCGTCGGTGCCGGTCGCGGCCGCGATGACCATCGTGTCGGCTCCGGCCGCACGGCAGCCAGCGAGGAAGCTCCGGAACTCGGCGACGGGGTCGTGATTCGGGTCGTGCAGGACGATCGGGGCGAAGCCGCCCACCGCGGCCATGCCGTGGTCGGCAAGTAGCTCCTTCGCATGGCCGCGGTCCTCCGGCAGAAAATGCGGAGGTCCGAACTCGGTGGCCCTGAGACCAACCTCGTGCATCTCGCGGAGCACCCGATGGGCGGACATCTGATAGCCCCATCCCGGGACCTCACATAGACCCCAGGAGACCGGGGCACCTGCCACGTGCGGACCGCTGACGTCGACTGCGTCGCTCACGGACTCGTTCCTCTCGGTGTTGATGGTGTCGCGGTCGCGCGACGCCCGCGGCTATCGCGGCGGCCGCAGAACCGGTCCCACACCACTGTCAGTCGCCTCCCGACGACCAGGGAACCCGGATCTCGCACGGCAGCAGGATCCGCGCTTCGCAGCACGGCCGGGTCAGCCTCTCGACCCCCATTGGCGCCGGACGGGTAGGGGGCATCGCGTCCAGCGCGATGTCGCAACCGCTGCGGGCAGGTCAGGTGTCCACAGTCGGGTCGTCGAGAACCTCCTGCGTGGTGAGGCGCCCAGACGTGCCGTGGGGGCGGTATCAGTGTGGCGGGGTGGCCGGGTCGACCGCCGGAAGTGCGAGCATCCCGCGCTCCCAGTCGGCGTTGATCCAGGTCTCCGCCGGGTCGAAACACGGCGGGCGGGGACGGTCGCCCGGTGCCCCGGCGAGGAAGTTGAGGATCCACATGTTCGCGGCCGGGCCCGCCGTACATAGGTGATAGCCGGCCGGTACCGGCACGAGCGAGCGATTTCTGATCGAGAACGAGTCGTCCAGATCGAGGTCGGCGGCGAAGTTCCGGTGCCAGCCGAAGCCGACCTCGCGGTCGAACCGGAAGTAGTAGGTCTCCTCCAGATAGGGCGAATCGTCGACTCCGTCGTGCCGGTGTGGAGGCCAACCCGCGTAGCCCCCGCGGGGGACCCAGGCCTCATAGACGATCAGGCTCTCCGCCGGGATGGGATCGGCCAGCGGTGATGTGACCTGACGGACGGCGTTGCCGCCGCCGCGGATCACACTGGCCATCTCGTGGCGGCGCACCATACGGGCGGGGTGGCGGCCCTGGGCCGGAGCGGTGCCCAGCGCGATCTCGGAGTCGATGAGGGCGGCGACGGTGACGGGGGTGTGGGGCGGCAGGTAGGCAACGTCGGCCATCTCGGAGAAGACGCTGCCGCGGCTGACCCGCTCGTCTAGCCCGGCACCGTGCACCTCGATCGTGCCCTCGACTAGCACGACGGCGATCTCGTGGGTGTCGCTGTGAACATCGAGCCGCTCGCCTGCCGTGAGCGACACGATCTCGGCGCCGAGATACTTCCAGCCTGCGTCGTCGGCGGTGATCCTGGCGATCTGCGTGGTCATGCGCTCACCTCGTCGAGCTGATCCGGGTCGAGGGCCGAGAGCCCGATGTCGGTGAGCGTCGGGAAGCCGCTGGAGCAATAGGGCTGTTGGACGGTCCGGCCCGCGACCCGCATGGCGAGTCGCAGGGCATGCTCCCAGTCGAAGCCGCACAGCCGCGCGGCGATCAAGGAACCGGCGGTCGCGTCCCCACCTCCGACCGTGCAAACGGGGTCGATGACTTCGGCGGGCGCGGAGGTTTGCTCGTGCCCGTCGATGAACAGGGCGGCACCGGCCCCGCCGCGCTTGAGCACGGCCTGCGGAAACGCCGCTTCGGCGAGCGCATTCTCTACGCCGGTGACGTCGTCGGCGCCGAGGCCGAACAGCGCAGCGAACTCGTTCTCGGTCCCGATGACGACCGAAGCGTCCTGGACGGCGGCGCGGACGATGCGGGCGTAGTGGCCCGGATCGGCCCAGGTGGTCAGGCGCAGATCGAGGTCCCACCACACGGGGATCGCTCGCCGGTCCGCTTGCTCGACGATCGCGGTGATGGTGTCGGCCATCTCGCCGCGGGCGAGAGCGTCCGCGGAGATTGCGATCGCCTCGAGCGAGCCCCAGGGAAGTACCGCCACGACCGCCCGGCCCACACGGGCGTCGGCGGGGTCGTCGCGGTAGAACTGGCGTTCACCGACGTCGGCGGACAGCGTGGCCAGCAACGCCAACGAGGTCGAACCGGGCAGGGTGAGCACCCAGTCGGTGCGAACACCGGTTGCGGCGAGCTGCTTGCGCACCAACTCTCCGGCGAAGTCCGCGCCCACCGCGGAGAGCACCGCCGAGGGGAGTCCGAGGCGCGTGGCGGCGATAGCGATGTTGGTCGGGCTTCCCCCGACCGATGCCCGGAACGAGGACGCATCCGCCATCGCAACGCCGAGCCCCTCGACGTACATGTCGAGGTTGACGCGCCCGACCGTGAGGAGCCGCGGAGTCCAATTCGGGGTCGGGGCGGTGTCGAGGTTCATCGCGACGCGTCGGCCGGGTCCGTGCCGAGAGTACTCAGCCAACGCTGCTGTCCCTTGTTCCTGACGTACTCCTGGCGGGCGGTCTGCACAGCCGGCATCTCCGAGACCTCGGCAGTCGCCATATCCCACCAGCAGGTGGAGTAGCCCGGAATGCGCTCGTGCCAGTCGGTCTCCACAACGATCGCGGTGCTCTCCGCTGAGCCGCGGGCGTCGAAGAGAGCCTTCTCGAAGTCGTCGAGGGCGGAGACCTTCAGCACGCGGGCGCCCAGTCCCTCACAGATCTTCCCGAGGTCGTGGTGCTGCAGATCCCCGGAGTACTTGCCGTCGGTCCCGCGGAACCGGTAGTGGCAGCCGAAGCCCTCGCAGCCGACCTGTTCGGAGACGTTGCCGACGCTGGAGTAGCCGTGGTTGTCGATGAGTACCAGGGTGATTTTGATGCCCTCCTGGACGGCGGTAGCCAGCTCGGAGTTCATCATCAGGAACGACGCGTCGCCCGACATCACGAAGACCTCGCGGCTGGGGTCGGCGAGCTTGGCGCCGATGCCGCCCGCGATCTCGTAGCCCATCACCGAGTAGCCGTACTCGACCTGGTAGCTCAGCGACTCCCGCGACCGCCATAGCTTCAGCAGGTCACCGGGCAGGCTGCCGGCGGACGTGACCACAACGTCGGTCGGGTCGCTGGCCTTGACCACGGCGCCGATCAGCGAAGCTTGCGTGGGCAGCGCGCCGTTGGTGGCGGTGTAGAGGCGGTCGACCTCGGCGTTCCACCACTGCTGGTGGGCGGTGACCTCGGCGCGGTACTCGGCGCCGGTGTCGTAGTCGCCGACGGCCTCGATGAGTTCTTCGAGCACCGCGCGGGCATCGCCGGTGAGGGCGACAGCGCCGTGCTTGTGCGAGTCCATCTCGAAGACGTTGATGTTGACGAACTGGACGTCCGGATTCTGGAACGCCGTCTTCGACGCGGTGGCGAAGTCGGTGTAGCGAGTGCCGATACCGATGATCAGGTCGGCGGCCTGGGCCATCTCGTTCGCGCCCTTGGATCCGGCGACGCCCGCTCCGCCGAGGCTGAGCGGGTGCTCATAGTTCAGCGTGCCCTTGCCGGCATGGGTCTCGGCAACCGGAATGCCGGTCTGCTCCGCGAACCGGGCGATGATTTCCTCGGCCTGGCTGTAGCGGGCGCCACCGCCTGCGAGGATGAGCGGGCGGCGCGCCTGGCGGATGGCGGCGGCGGCGCGCTCGATCGCTCGGGTGTCCGGGCGGTTGCGGGCGATGTGCCAGGTCCGGGGCAGGAACATCTGGGCCGGGAAGTCGTAGGCGAAGGTGCCGACGTCCTGGGGCATGCTGACGAATGCCGCACCGGTGTCGGCCGGGGAGGTCAGGGTCCGCAGAACCTCGGGCAGCGAGGTGATCAGCTGCTCGGGGCGGTTGATGCGGTCCCAGTACCGCACTACTGGGCGGAAGGTGTCGCTGGCCGTGGTCTCGGGCGAGTGCTCGTTCTCGAGCTGCTGGAGCACTGGGGCCTGCACGCGCTCGGCGAAGGAGTCGCCTGCCAGCACGAGCACCGGCAGCCGGTTGACCGTGGCGGTGGCCGCGCCGGTGACCATGTTGGTCGCGCCCGGGCCGATGGAGGACAGGCACGCGTAGGCGGAGAGCCTGTTGCGCATCTTGGTGTAGGCAATGGCGGCGTGCACCATGCCCTGCTCGTTGCGCGCCATGTGGTAGGGCAACTCGTCCTCGAACTGTTGGATGGCCTGGGCGAGCCCGCCGATGTTGCCGTGGCCGAAGATTCCCCAGATGCCGGAGAAGAAGTTGTGCCTCTCCCCATCGCGCTCGACGCCCTGGACGCTGAGGTACTTGATGAGTGCCTGACCCGCGGTCAGTCTGATTGTGGACACGACGAATCAACCCTTCCTGATGTGGGGAGGCGCTCCCGCCGGGGCGCCCGGTGCCGCCGACCGACGCTGTGGTCGGCCGGTGGACGTCTGCGCCGTCCGTGCCAGGGCGGCGGAATTGCCGTGCTCGAGTGCCCCCGGGTCAGATGGCGGCAGACTCTGGGAGGTGCTGCTCGCCGAGCATCTCGGTGAGGTCGCGCGCCGCCCTGACCACGTGGGCAGCGAGCTCGTCGATCGCGTCCGGGGTTATACGAATCGCGGGTCCGTCGATACCGATGCAGCCCAGAGCCTCGCCGCCGATTCCGTCGAAGACGGGCGCGGAGATACACCGGACGCCGAGGTCATTCTCCTCGTCGTCGAGCGAGTACCCGCGGGTAACGATCTCTTGTAGGTGCAGCGCGAGTATCTCGGGATTGGTGATCGTGCGTGACGTGCGGGCCTGCAGCTCTCCGGGCATTGTCGCCAGGCCGTGGGCGAGAAGAACTTTCCCCGCCGATGTGCAGTGCAGCGGGACCTTCCGGCCCCTGCCGGCCACGACCCGCAGCGGGTGGGTCGTCTCGACGTCGTCGATCACCAGCGCAGACCTGCCTGCTGACACCGCCGAGTGCGCGCACTCGCCCGTTTCCCCGACCAACCGCGTGAGCAATGGCCGGGCGAACTCGCTGAACTGTTGTTGCGCGTCCCGCAACTGCGTGTACATCTGCACTGCGGGTCCAAGTCGGAAGCCACGCCCGGACGGGCGACACGGGGCCGCATACCCCCGGCCCACCAGGGTCTGCAGCAGCCGGGACGCAGAGCTCTTGTGCAGCCCGAGCTCGTTCGCGACCTGCTGGACGGACAACCCCGTGGTCCTGCGAAGGGGATCGGCCTCCACTTCGACGAGCATGTCGAGGATGCGAAGACCCCGTTCCAGCGAGCCGACTGTTGCCATGAATGTTTCTTATCACGCAACTGATGACGCGGTCAACGGCAGAATCTGCTGATCGTGGGCGTTCGATGCGTATAGCGCACCATGAAGTTCTACATGTCTTGACTGACGCAACTTCGTGATCGTACGCTTCGCTTTCAGGACAACGACGTGCCACGAGCCGTCGCAATCGGCCAGACGGATGCGAGGGTGAGACATTGTGGGGTAACGCGATGCTCGATGACATGGTCATTCTCGTCAGCGGCGGCACGACGGGAGTCGGTGCTGCGGCCGCGCGAGCCGCCGTCAACGCAGGGGCCAGGGCGATCGCCGTCACCGGCCGCCGTGCCGAACTGCTGTCCCCGGCAAGCGGGGTAGCGACCGGCTCGGTCCTGGACTGGGACCAGCTCGTCGCGGGCGCGCACGACTGAGGAGTCCTGCAATGAGAATCGGTATTGCCGGAGTCGGCCGGATCGGAGCCGGGCACGCCGCCCTGCTCGCCGCACACTCGGACGTGACCGAGCTCGTGGTCGCAGACGTGGACGTCGCACGAGCCGAGAAGGTCGCTGCCGAGCTGGGCGGGTGGGCGGTGGCGGGGCAGGACGAGCTGTTCGCCGCCGGTCTCGACGGGCTGGTTGTGGCGACCGGGTCGGCCTCGCATCCCGAGCTGGTCGAGCGCGCGGCGAGCGCCGGCGTGACCACCTTTTGCGAAAAGCCGGTCGCGCTCGATTCGGCGCGCACCGCGAAAGTGCTGCGCCACGTGGGGGAGACCGGAACCGCGGTGCAGGTCGGTTTCATGCGGCGCTTCGACCCGGGGTATGTCGCTGCGCGGGCTGCGCTGCGCGCCGGCAAGCTGGGCGGGCTCCGCCGCGTCCACCTCATCAGCGGTGACCCTGTTCCCGTGCCTGCAACGTTCGTGTCGACCTCGGGCGGGATTTTTCGGGACTTCACCATCCATGACCTCGACATCCTGCGCTGGGTTTCCGGGCACGAGGTGGTCGAGGTCTACGCCACCGGCGCCAACCGCGGTGCCGCCTACTTCGGCGAGGCCGGTGACGTCGACGAGGCTGCCGCCCTGCTCACCCTCGACGACGGCACTCTCGTGACTGCGCAAACCTCGCGCTACAACGGGGCGGGCTACGACATCCGGATGGAGCTCGCCGGAACCCAGGCGACCTACACCGTCGGGCTCTCGGACCGCACCCCGGTCCGCTCAGCGGAGCCCGGCGTCCAGTTCCCGGCCGGGACGCCATGGAGCTACTTCTACGACCGCTTCGGCTCGAGCTACGCCGCGGAGCTCAACGCGTTCGTCGACTTGGTCTCCGGTCGTGGCGAGAACCCCTGCAGCATCGACGACGCGCTGCAGGCGTTCATCATCGCCGACGCCCTCGAACGTTCCCGCGCCGAGCGGCGCCCGGTCGGCGTCGCCGCACATCAGGGCTGACCCGCCCGCCGTCGCGGAGGAAGGGACCCGTTCCCGATCATTCACAGACACGAGAACCTCGGGGTCATCGACGCGATCCGCGACGCGGGCCTCCACGTCGGCGGTCGCCCGCAGAAGGTAGGCGACCGGGTGGTCGCAGCCTCGAACCGACCTACCTGCAGGTGCCGCAACTGCCGGTGGGACTTGCCGAACTCGTGTGACGCAATCGGGTCTGCCCCGAGTTTCGTTGACTCGGGTGGATAGGTGCGGTCAGGCCGCGTGAGCGGTCGGTTGGTCCGGGCGCTGACCGGCGGCTGAGGGCCGCAGGCCACCGCCGCTCCTTCAGCGACCGCTCATCGCCGTTGGCTCGGGTGGAGTAGCGCTTGTGCTGGTAAGGCCGGCAGCAGCGGCACATCGGCGGTGTCGGGTGGGGTGTGTGCCACGTTCAGGATCATGGACAGCATGGTGAAGTAGCCGACGAGGCTTACCAGTTCCACGATGCCGCGCTCGCCGAAGACGGTCACGGCGTCGTCGTAGCTGGCGTCGCTGAGGTCGTGGTGGGTGAGTAGTTCGTGCACGATGTCGACGACACGACGCTCGGCGTCGGGCAGTGCGGGCGGTCGCCTGCCGTGGCGTAGCGCCTCTACGGTCTGGGGTGCGACGCCTGCCTGCAGGGCGAGTGGAACGTGGACGGTCCATTCGAACTGTTGGGTCCAGGTGCGGGCGACAACGAGCGTGGCGAGCTCGGTGAGCCGGGCGGGCAGCACGCTGTGGAAGCGCAGTACCTCACCGACCTTCTGTATCCGGTTCAGCAGCTCGGGGCTGCGCATCAGCGGGATGAACGGCCCGCGTACCGCCTTCCGCGGACCGGCGATCAGCTCCTCGGCGGCCGCCCGCTGGTCGGGGTCCATCGTCTCGAGCGACAGCGGGGGCATCCGGTCGATGGCCGGCGTCGTGGGTGGGGTCGTCACGGCGGTGTCCTTTCATCCGATGGGGGAGGAGCAGGGCGGCGGCGCCGGCGATGAGTACCGCGGCAGCGAGCACGCTCGGGGCGGCGAGGTCATCGCCGCGGACGAGCAGCGGACCGACGAGCTGCCCGACCGCGAACGCGGTGGTCATGGCGGCGATGAGACGGGTGGCCCGGGGGGCGACCTGCGTGGCGGCTCGCATTGCGGCGAGGGTCGCGACCATGAAGGTGGCACCCACGGCCACCGCCGCCAGCGCGACTGCGGGCACGCCTGGCCGCGCCACCGGTGCCAGCACGCCTGCGGCCATCACCGTTTGGGCGAGCGCCCAGACCCGCAGCGGGCCGTAGCGATGCAGTAGCGGGGCCGCGGCAAGGGTGGATACGGCGGCGGCGACCCCGAAGATCGGCCAGACCCAGCCGAAGACGGCGGGGTCGGATACCAGATCGCGCGCCGCGGCGGGCAGGAACGTGGCGGGCAGGATGTAGCCGAGGCCGAGAGCGGCGTAGCAGAACACGAGCCGTCGCGGCGTCGCGGTCGGGGTGGGTCGAGCCGACGAGGGCGGCGGTCCGGGAGCTCGCGACGGCGCAGGCGGACGTTCACGCGTCGGCTTCCAGGCCATCGCGGCCAGGACCGCGGCGAGGGCACCGAGCGCGATCCAGGCCGCATTCGCGGACCCCGCCAGCCGCCCCACCACCAGGACCAGCAGCCCGGCCAGCGCGATGCCCGACCCCACGCCGGCGTAGCTACCGGCGGCCACCGTGAGCAAGGAGACGCCCACGAACACCGCGGCGCTGGCGAACCCGGCGCCGAAGCGGAGCAACACCCAGCCCGAGAAGGTCGGCACCAGGGCCATCGCGGCAGTGAGCACCGCCACGGCCGCGAGGCCGACGCGCACGAGCGCCACAGGGTGCGGTCGCCACAGCGTGCACGCCAGCGCCCCGGCCAGATAACCCGCGTAGTTCGCGGCCGCCACCACGCCGCCCCCAGCGAGCGACAGGCCCAACTGCTGCTGCATCAGCGGCAGCACCGGGGTGAACGCGAACCGGCCGATGCCCATGGCCGCGGCCAGCGCGAGGAAACCAGCGAGGGTGGCGGGCACGCCCCGGATGCTAGGTTCGGTCAACGTTCGACGACAGCGACGATCAGAGAACTGTCTGTTCTCCAGATGAGAAAGGTGCGGGCATGGAGCTCGCCGACCTTCAGGTGTTCACGACCGTGGTCGAGGAGGGTGGTATCGCGGCTGCGGCGCGGAAGCTGCACCGGGTGCCGTCGAGCGTCACTACGCGGGTGCAACATCTCGAGGCCACGCTGGGGGTGCGGCTGTTCGTGCGGGAGCGGCAGCGGCTGCACCTGTCGGCCGAGGGTGAACGGTTGCTCGCTTACGCCGACCGCCTACTGCGGCTCGCCGACGAGGCGCGCAGTGCCGTGGCCGGGCTGCCAGGTGGGGTGTTGCGGTTGGGCGCCCTGGAGAGCACCACGGCCAGTCGCTTGCCTGCCGTGCTGGCGCGGTTTCACCGCGTCTGCCCGGATGTGCGGGTCGAGCTCATCACCGGTACCAACGACTTCCTGACCGCCGCCGTGGCCGAGCGCAGTCTCGATGCCGCTTTCGTCGCCGAAACCCCTGCTTCGTCCGGGTTCGACCACCTGCCGCTCTTCGCCGAGACCCTGGTCGTCATCACCGCGCTCGCCCATCCACCGGTGACCTCGGCACACAATGTGCGCGACGACTCGGTCATCGCCTTCCCTCACGGGTGCGCCTACCGCCGGGTGCTCGAACGCTGGCTCGGGCCCGGCAGCCTTCAGCGCCGAAGGGTGCTCGAGCTCGCCTCGTACCACGCCATCGTGGCCTGTGTCGCCTCCGGCACCGGGATAGCCGTCATGCCCGAGTCGGTTCTCGACGTGCTCGACGCCGCAAACGTGCAACGCCACGCCCTGCCTCGCTCCCACGCCCACGTCGTCACGCCACTCATCTGGCGCCGCTCCGACACCCCACCCGCAGTGACAGCGTTACGGCAGATGCTGGCCCAACCCCCAGGATCAGTGCAGCGTCGTCAGGTGATCGCGTAGATGGTCCGTGGTCGTCGGTGTTCGCAGGCGTGGTGGCGGAGTCCGGCGGCGATCT
This sequence comes from uncultured Actinomycetota bacterium, assembly GCA_963799945.1. Lineage (GTDB taxonomy): Bacteria > Actinomycetota > Actinomycetes > Mycobacteriales > Pseudonocardiaceae > Pseudonocardia. Next base: position 453,965 of record CAWCZG010000007.1, on the reverse strand, counting down.
TCGAGCTGCCTGCCAGGCGTAGCGCGGTGAGAGCGAAGTTGCGCACGGCGGCCATGACCTGCAGGCCGGCGACGGCGCGGACGGTGGAGCCGGGCCGGCGGCCCCGGTCACTCTTCGGTGCGCCAGGAGGCGATGCGGTTGCGGTCGGGGGTGAAGCCGTGGGCGACGCCCCAGAGGACGGCTTGGGTGCGGCTCTCGACGTCGATCTTGCGGTAGGTGGTCCGGATGTAGGACTTCACTGTGTTGGGGCTGAGGTAGGTCAACGCGGCGACCTCGGCGTTGCTCTTGCCCTGGGTGATCAGCGCGAGGACCTCGGACTCCCGGTCGGTCAGGCCCTCCTTGCGCCCGGGCCATTCCAGGCCGGGGGCGCTGCGGGCGCGCGGTGGGTGGTCGCTGACCACGACCTCCCCGCGGTGCACCGTCTCCAACGCCTCCACGAGCTCGCGGGCGGTCAACGTCTTGGACAGGTAGCCGTGGGCGCCCTGCCCCAGCGCGCTGTCGACGAGGTCGGGGTGGAAGTTCCAGGTGTAGACGACCACGCGGTTCGCGCGCGGGTTGTCGGCGAGGACCGCGACTTCGGCCTGGTCGGACTCGGGCTGGGCGAAGGAGTCGTACAACACGATGTCCACGACGTCCTCGACGGGCTCGTTCGCGTCGATCTCCACGATGCGTATCCGGTCGCGGTAGCCCTCGAGCATGCGGGCCAGCCCGAGGAGGACGACGTCGTAGTCGTCGACCAGCGCCACCGTGATCACCGGGACCATCCTCGAGCGTCGCTGGGCAGGGCACTACCTCCCTAGGGGTGTAGCGGTGCCTGCGCAGGGGTGATTCGCTGCGAAGGTGCGGATCGACGGCGATCTGCACCCCTGATCGGCATCATTGACGGGAAGGAACCCTTCGTGACCATCACCGGGATCATCTCCGCGATCATCATCGGCCTCATCATCGGAGCCTTGGGCAGGCTGGTCGTGCCCGGACGCCAACCCATCCCGATCTGGTTGACCATCGTGATCGGCATCATCGCCGCGTTCATCGGCGCGTTCATCGCGGGCGCGTTGGGCTACGCCAACGCCAACGGCGGTATTCCGTGGGTGCTGCTGATCATCCAGATCGTCATCGCCGCCATCGGCGTGGTCATCGCGGCCAACCTCTACGCCCGCCGCGGCGGCGCCCGCCCCTGACCGACGGGTCACCACTGCAGAATGATCATGCGTTTCCCTGTGCGGAGGGAGGGCGTCCTATGTCAGCTTCGCCCGGCTTCCTTCCGCCTGCGGTGAGCTCGATCGGCGCGCCGAGCGCCTACGCCGGTCAGATGTCGAGGTTGCGCGAGTTCGCGTGCCTGCAGGCGGGGGATCCCCGGCGGCGGGTGTTGCGGGAGGAGCTGATCCTGGCGTTTGTGCCGGTGGTGGAGAACCTGGCTCACCGGCATGCGAACGGCAACACGGTGTCGGTGGAGGAAATGACGCAGGTCGGGATGGTCGGGTTGATCACGGCGATCGACCGGTGGGATCCCGAGCTGGCGCGTGGGGACTTCCTGGGCTATCTGATCCCGTGTGTGCGGGGGGAGATGCTGCGGTGGTTTCGCGACCGCAGTTGGTCGCTGCGGGTGCCGCGCGGGCTCAAAGACCTGAGCGTCCAGATCGGCCGGGCTACCGGGCCGCTGTCGCAGGAGCTGGGTCGGGCGCCGCGTCCGAGTGAGTTGGCGGCGCGGCTCGGGGTGGGGGTAGCGGAGATCATTGCGGCGTTGGATGCGCGGGCCGGCTATCAGGCGAGCGCGTTGGACGGCGTCGACCCGCAGACCGGTGTCCCGCTGGTCGAGCGCCTGGGTGTGCTCGACGGGGAGTTGGCGAAGCTGGAGGAGCGGCATGCGCTGCGTCCGTTGCTGAACAAGTTGCCGGAGCGGGACCGCACCGTGGTGGTGCTGCGGTTTTTCGGGGAGATGACGCAGACCGAGATCGCGCAGCGGCTCGGGATCTCCCAGATGCATGTCTCGCGACTGCTGACACGCAGCCTCCAGCAGCTCCGCGCCAACATGACGGCGGTGGCACAGACGACTGATCGACCGAGACGGTGATTCACCGGGCGCGCACAGCTCCGGCAGCGGTCTTTGTCGACGGTCTGTGAGGTGCGGGCCGGTTCAGGCCCATTTCTCCCGCCTCTCCCATGCGAAGCTTGTGCGGATCGCCCGGTGCCACGGCCTACCCCCAGAAGCCGTGGTGCGGTTCGGCTGCCTCCTCCGCTAGCGCTGGCCCCTCGACGACGGTTTGCCGTGCGCCGTCGGCGAAGACCAGGCGGCAGGGGTGGGCGAGCGTCGGGTTGTCGGGGTGGGCGCCGGTGATCCCACGGAGGTCGGCCTCCGACATCGCGAAGACCACGCGCCCGACGCCCGCCCAGTAGATGGCGCCTGCGCACATCGCGCACGGTTCGCAGCTGGTGTAGAGGCTGTACGTGCGCCGGTCCGGGTATGTGCGGGCGGCGAGGCGGGCCAGGTTGATCTCGGCGTGGCCCGTGACGTCCCGTTCTGTGTTGACGGTGTTCTCCGCGGTGAGCACGACGTGCCGGTCCGGGTCGGCGAGCAAGGCGCCGAAGGGGTGGTTTCCGTGTGCTACGGCGCTGCGGGAAAGGTCGATCGCCTGGCGCAGCAGCCGGATGTCGTGGTCGTCGAGGGTCACCCGCTCATCATCGTCGTGACCCGGGCCCGGCTGTGACAACGCCGGGCAGCCAAGCGGCTCTGGCGCGCGGGCGCCGTGCGGCTGCGTGGTGAACAACGGTCGTCCCCACGTTGGCTGGTGATCCCGAGGTTCCTGCCACCTTCGCGACGAACGCGTGCGGCGTCGCACGACATGGTAGGACTCGGCGGGTGACCAAGACAGTGAACTTCGCGAACGGCGGCGAGATCCCGGTCATCGGTTTCGGGACCTGGCAGATCAAGGGTCAGACCTGCGTGGACGCCGTGCGCACCGCGCTGCGGTCGGACTACCGGCACGTCGACACGGCCACGATGTACGGCAACGAGGCCGAGGTCGGCGCCGCGTGGCAGGACAGCGGCCTGCCCCGCGACGACGTCTTCCTCACGACCAAGTTGCCGCCCCGGCTGGCAGGCAAGGCGCACCGCACGCTGGAGCAGAGCCTGCGCAGCCTCGGCACCGACCACGTCGACCTGTGGCTCATCCACTGGCCACCGAGCGGCGCCGACGCGAGCGCCGCGCTGTGGGCGGAGTTCATCAAGGCCCGCGACGCAGGGCTGACCCGCTACATCGGCGTCAGCAACTACTCCCCGGCGCAGATCGACCTGCTCGTGCGGACCGGCGGCGAGGCGCCCGTGCTGAACCAGATCCCGTTCGGCCCGAACGACTGGGACGCCGACCTGGTGGCCGCGCACGTCGAACGCGGCGTCGTCGTCGAGGGGTACAGCGGTTTCAAGCGCACCGACCTGCGCGCTCCTGCCCTTGTGGCCGCGGCGCAGGCGCACGGCGTGACCGTCCCGCGGGTCGTCGTGCGCTGGCACGTGCAGCACGACGTCGTGGTCATTCCGAAGTCGAAGACGCCGGACCGGATCGCGGCCAACATCGACGTCGACGGTTTCGCGCTCACCGCGGACGAGATGGCCGCGATCGACGCGCTCGGGAGCTGAGGGGCTGCATCGAGACGGGGGATGGCCCCGGTGTCGAGCAGCTCGATGGAGCGCCGCAGGTCGGCGTGGCCGCCAAGTCTGCGGGCGTACCCGACTACCGCCTCGATGTCGAAATGGACATGGCGGGTCTGTGTCGTTTCCGCTCGTACATGGCCTGATCGGCCGCGTCCCACGCGGCGGAGAAGCCTTGTGCAGGCTGGTATGGGGCGTAGCCTGCGCAGGCTTCGATCCCGGCGTCCTGCAGGGCGGTCTCGAGGCGATCGACCAGCTCGCCGGTCTGGGTGGGGGAGGCGCCGACGGCGACGATCCCGAACTCGTCCCCGCCGAGGCGGGCCACCACATCCCCGCTCCGCACAGTGGCCGCCAGGACGCGGGCGGCGCGATGGATGTAGCGGTCACCCGCTGCGTGGCCGTGGGTGTCGTTGACGGTCTTGAGGTGATCGAGGTCGACGACGATGACGCACGCCTGGTCGCCGAACCGGCCGTAGCGTCGTTCCTCCGCGAGCAGGTACTCGTCCCAGCCACGGCGGTTCAGGAGTGCGGTCAGCGGGTCGGTCTCGCAGGCCCGGCGGGCGAGCTCGAGCTCCTGAATGCCGGCGGTGGCGGCGGTGTCGGCATCCAACACCGCCGACAGCAGCCCTGATACCAGCTCCAGAACCTGTTGGTGTTCACGGAAGGAATCGGGCTGGGGATGCGGGTCGTACCCGCAGACGGTGCCGAACAACTCGCCCGCAGCCCAGACGATGGGCGCGCCGAGATAGGCGCGCACGGTGATGGGAGCGATGGCAGCGGCGGCCGCGTACTCCTCGATTTCTTCGACCCGTGGAGCGATCTGCGGCGCCGAGCCGGACACCATGAACCGACACAACGAGTCGGCGTACGGGAAGTGGGTGCCTGCGACGATGTCGTAGGCCGGTGCGTCCAGGGTCAACATCAACTGTCGCCCGTTCACCACCCGGGTGATCGCCCACATCCCCAATGGCGCCACTCGGGTCAGGTGCTCGATGGCCAAGGCACAGGCGGCGTCGAACCGGGGCGTCGCCATCCGGTCAGGGGCCACCCACGCCGCACCGTCCCCTAGACCTGCGCCTGCGGACATCACCGCTCCCAGGACTCTTCATCACCCGGATGCCGTGCTGCACCGGGCGTTGTTGTCACTTGTCGTTGCACGAGAGGGGCCGCCGGGGTCCAGGGCAGGAACAGAATGCTAGTCGCGATCACGCTGTGTGCGCGACCTGAGCGAGAGAGTGATCACGTCCACTGGGCGATCGGCGGGGGATCCGTCACAGATCGCAGGAGAGCCGTGACGGCGGAGCCGTGTCCGCGAAAGCCGTGCGGGCCGACCGTCGGCGAGCGGGTCGCGTGCTCTGCTGACCGCAGTAAAGGCCGACGGCATCATGCACGGCCGTTCGCCGACCAACCTCCACGTCGGCGGTCATCCGAGGCTGAGGAGTGCTTCGGCGAAGGTGGTGTGGGTGACGAGGGAGTCGAGGTAGCGCCCGCGGATGGCGGCGAACGCGGCGGGGACTTTGTCGAGTCCGTAGGCGATGCCGATGACTTCGGGGATGCGGCGTAGTTCGGGGGCGCTGATGGCGATGATGCGGTCGTGCAGTGGGGAGCCGGTGGCGTGGCCGCCTGCGTCGAGCAGGACTCCGGAGAGGTCGGCGCGCACGCCGCTGCGGGCCATCTGTTCCCGCTCGGCGGGGGTGAGGGCGTCGGAGAGAGTTGATGTGCCCGGGTTCCATCCGCCGACGCCGATGACGGCTTTGGTGACGGCCTGGAAGCGGGAGAAGGCGTCGGCGACTTGGGGTTGGCGGATCAGGGCGCGTGCCGTTTCGGGGTCGCTGACGATCATGGGAGCGTAGAAGACCGAGGAGCGGGCGCCGACGCGCCGGGCGACGTCGCGGACGAGCTCGGTCGCGCTGGATTCCACGTCCGGGCGAGTCAGGGCGCCGGTGAGCTGCACGACTTCGGCGACTTTGACTTTGCGCAGGTGTGCTGCCATCTGCAGGACGGTCCTGGCCCAGCCCAGGCCCAGGACGTCGTGCGGGTGGGTGATCTCGGCGAGGAGATCGGCGGCGACCGCGCCGAGGTCGCGGCGCATCGCGGCGTCGTCGTCTTCGGTTGTGGTGGCGACGAGGACGTGGTTGAGGCCGTAGCGCTCGCGGAGGCGATCGGCCAGTTCGAGGTCGCGTGCGCCGGGGCCGGTGATGCTGATCGACACGATGCCGCGGTCGCGGGCCAGCTCCAGCAAGCGCGCGACCTTGAACCGGCTGATGCCCAGCTCCGCGGCGATCTGCAGCTTGGAGTGCTCGTCGACGTAGTAGCGGCGGGCGACGCGGGTGGCCAGCACGTCCTCGGCCGGCGATGTGACGAGAGCTCGATTGCCGCTCAATTGAGCACCTCCACGCGTCTTGCCGGAATCGTGCTGAGCATCCAAGGTAACAGCTGAGTCTTTTCCGCTTCACTGCTCATTTGAGCGACTGGAAGGAAGTGTCATGGCCGACACCGAGGCGCCTCGACGGATGCGGCAGGTGGTCGTGCACGCCGACCACATCGCGGTCGACACCGATGCCGCCGTGCCTCGGCCCCAACCTCACGAGGTGTTGGTGCGCAGCGTCGTGACGGGTGTCTGCGGCTCCGACACCCACGCCGCCCACGGCAGGCACCCCTTCATCCCCATCCCGTACCACCCCGGCCACGAGGTGGTGGGGGTGATCGCAGGCGTCGGTTCCGCTGTCGAGGGACTCGCCGTCGGGCAGCGCGTGACCGTCGAGCCGGACCTGCCGTGCTGGAACTGCAAGATGTGCCGGACGGGCAGGCAGAACCTGTGCGAGAACCTGCAATTCTTCGGGTGCGGCTGGGCTCAGGGCGGGATGGCCGACTGGTTCACCGTCGCCGCCGACCGCTTGCACGTCGTTCCCGATGACCTCGACGACCAGACCGCGGCGCTCATCGAGCCGCTGTCCACCCCCGTGCACGCCGTCCGGCTGGCAGGCGACGCCTTCGGTGCCGGACTGGCGGGCGTGCAAGGCAAGGCCGTCGCGGTGTTGGGCGCGGGCACCATCGGACTCCTGGTGTTGGCGGTGCTCAAGGCCCACGGGGTCGGCCGGGTCGTCGTCACCGACGTCATGGCCGCCAAGCGGGACAAAGCCCGGGAGCTCGGCGCGGACGCCGCCGTCGACGCCGCCGCCTCCGACGCCGCGGAGCAGGTCCGCGCGGCGCTCGGCGAGAGCGCCGACGTCGTCGTGGACTGCGTCGCCATCCAACCCACCGTGCGCCAAGCCATCGCCCTCGCCGGCAAAGGCGGAACGGTCGTGATCGTCGGAGTGCCCGCCGCCGACGTCACCATCCCGCTCGCCCTCGTGCAGGACCAGCAGATCCGCATCCAGGGCAGCGCGACCTACCTCCCCGAGGACTACGCCGAGAGCATCCGCCTGCTGCAGACCGGTGCCGTCCGCTCCGCCGACGTCGTCACCGCCACCCTGCCGATGGAGAAGGTCGCCGAAGCCTTCGACCTCTCCGCATCCGGGAACCACATCAAGGTGCTCGTCACGATCAGTTGATCCGCAAGGTTGTGCGCGAGTCGGTCAACGCCCGCATCAGTCGGCGGTCAGGGCCGCAGGATGGGTCTGCTGCTGCAGCGGTGTCGATGTCCGAGGAGCGGGGACTGAGTGGGTGCTCAGTGGAGGAGGGTGAGCAGGCCCTCGACGCCGCGCGGGAACGCGTCTCCGACGCTGTGGACGCCGTCGAGGTGGGCACCGGTCATGGCGCCGTCGCGCATCATGACGAAGTGCTGCGCAGCGTGCTCTGGCTTGCCACGCCGCGGTGAGGTTCCGAAGACGTCCGCGAACAGATTGGTGAGCGTGGCGATATACCAGGCTCGATGATCGAGGATCACCTCGCGTACCGGATTGCCGGGTTCGGAACTCGGCGGCGGCGTTGAGGAATGCGCACCCGCCGAACTCGGGTGCCGACAGACTGTCGACGATCGCGGCGCCGATCGCGCGCAGCGCGTCGGCGGGTGACGGCTCGGTCTCGATGGTCGCTTGCACCTCGTCTCGGCGGTGCGCCTCGGCCGCCCGCTCCGCCACCGCGCTTGACTTCATCCTTGGTTGAGCTCTTAGCGTGCGGGGCATGAGACGTGCACCGATGCAGCCGCCGTCCCGTCAGCCGATCGGGTTCTGGACCATCCGCGCGGGCGAAGCAGTTCGCGCCCGTACCCGCGGTGCCCTGGGGGAGATCGGGGTGACACAGCCGGAGTGGTGGGTCCTGCACCAGCTGTCCCTGCACCCGGACGGGGTTGGTCGCGCCGAGGTGGTCGAGACGATCGGCCCGAACGACACCCCGACCACCATCGAGTCCGCGGTCGACTCGGGGATCGAGAAGGGGTGGATCCGGGCCGAAGGCACGCTCCTACGGGCGTCGGAAGCAGGCGTCGAGGTGTTCGAACGGGCTGCGGCGATCCAGCAATCGCTGCAGGACGAACGGATGCGCGGCATCAGCGCGGAGGACTTCGCCACCACCATCACCGTGCTCCAAAAGACAATCACCAACGTGGGCGGCGACGCGTGGCACTGGTGAACGACGAGGCAACACCTGCTGGGCAACACCTGCTGGGCATAGTCACCTCCTGGGCCACCTCGGGTGCGGAGGAGTGTCAGGGCTGGATGTTCTCCAGGTCCTCGAGGAGGCTCGGGTGTGTCGGCAGCCACCCGAGGTCCTCACGGGTGTGGGCACTGGACGAGGGCTGGTCCATCGCGAAGATCGGGCCGAACGGGCCGAACTCGTCCGGCGGCACCGTCGTGACCGGCAGGCCCAGCCGTCGGCCGATGACCGTCGCGATGTCCCGCACCGCGTCGCCCTCGTCGCTGACCGCGTGCCAGGACGTCCCGGCGGGTGCTGTTTCGAGAGCCAGCCGGAATAGGACTGCCGCGTCGAGCGCGTGCACGGCAGGCCAACGCTGCGTGCCGTCGCCCGGGTAGCCCGACACCCCGGTGCGGCGGGCTACATCGGTCAGCAGGCCCGCGAACCCGCCCTTTCCGTTGTTGTGGACGGTGCGCGGCATCCGGACAGCCGTAGCGCGCACCCCGCGTGAAGCCAGGTCCAACAACGCCATCACCGAACGGCCTCGACCGCCCACCGGTCCGTCGGTCGGCAACGGGTCAGCCTCGGTGGAGGCGCGCCCCGGCACCCAGGGTGTACCCGAGACCGCAACGATCGGGCGGTCGCTGCCGAGGAGTTCCTGCCCGAGCGTGGCGAGAGCGGCGCTCTCCTCGGCGATGGACTGCGCGAGCGTTTCCGGACTGCTGTAGTCGCGTCCGAACGCCAGACTGATCACGCCGTCGGACTGCGCGGCCCCGGCTCGCAGGACCTCGAGGTCTGCCAGCCCACCGCGCAGCACCTCGGCACCCAAGGCCTTCACGGCCTGCCCGGAGTCGTCCGAGCGCGCCAACGCGAGAACGGTATGGCCGTTGCCGAGCAATTCGGCGACGACGGGGGAGCCGATGGTGCCGGTACCGCCGGTGACGAAGACGTGCACGGGTTCTCCTGAGGGTGATGGGACTGATGTCCCATCACCGTACAGGGTGACGCGACACCTGTCCCGTCACCTATGATGGCCGCATGGCGCGATGGCAACCGGGGGCGCGTGAGCGACTCGTGGTCGCGGCCGTCGACCTGTTCACCGAGCAGGGGTACGACGCCACCACGGTTGCGCAGATCGCCGAGCGCGCCGGGGTCACCCGGAGCACGTTCTTCCGGCACTTCCCCGACAAGCGCGAGCTCCTGGTCGCAGGCCAGGAGACGCTGAGCAGGCTGCTCGCCGACGGGATCACCGAGGCGCAGGCAAGCGCCAGTCCGCTGGAGGCTGTCGCCGCCGGTCTCGAGCGCGCATCCGCCGCGATGGGGCCGGTAAACCGCGAGCTCGGCCCCCGTCTCAAAGCGGCCGTGGCGGCCAGCACCGAACTCCAGGAGCGTGATGCGCTCAAGAGCGTCGGTCTCGCGGCGGCCATGACCGCTGCGCTCGTCGCCCGTGGCGTGCCCGACCCGACCGCGCAGCTCGCGGGGGAGTTGGGCGTTCTCGCGTTCAAGCGGGGCTATGCCCGGTGGTCCGAGGGTGACCACGATGATGCCACCGGGCTCGCGGACCACGCACTGGCCGCGTTGGAGGAGCTGCGCACGGCGTCCGCGTCGCTGGGCTGACCACGGCGGACTCGTCAGGTATCGGCCGGTGCGCTGCTGTGTCGACGTCAGATGTCGCCTGCGGGGGGTGACAGGTAGCGACCCGGATCGCTGCTGGCCCGCGCGTCGTCGTCCAGCCAGCGGCGGAGGCCCTGGGGGTCCCGGCGCTCGAACTCGTCGAGCATCGTCCGACGCATGATCACCATGTCGTCGTGGACCTTTCCGCAGGGCGCGTCCATCAAGGCGCGGTAGCTGCGCCGCCACGCCAGGCACAGCTCGGACGTGGACATCGCCTCGAGGCTCGCGGCGGCGACACCGTCCTCGACAGGCGGCGCTTCACGGGTGACGGGCGGCTCTTGCTCCGCGCGGCGGTGCACCCGGCGCCAGCCCCACACCGCCGCGGTGGACAGCAGGAGGGCCAGCAGGACCGGCCAACTCCCCGTCCCCATCAGGACGGCCAGCCCGTTCAGGGAGAGGCACGCGATGACCAGCACTCCTGCGGTCTCGGCGGCGACGGCGAGGCTCCCGCGTCTGTCGGACGCGTCACCGCCTCGGTGGTTCTGGTGCAGCGCGATGCCCGCGCCGACCATCGCTCCGAGCATGATCCAAACCGGGAGAGCCAACGGCTGCGCCAGCAGCCCGAACGCGGCGAGGACCGCAGCTGTGCCGATGCCTGTCGCGCGGAGGACCCAAACCACCGCGCGCTTCAGGACCTTCATCGGTCCGACGCCTGCCTGCTCCGCGTACGCGACGGGCCGCCGTGTTGTGGGCTGTGACCGGAATGCGGCGACGCTGCCATGATCGGCCCCTGAGGCGGTAGGCCACATGGCGGCATTGCCAGGTGGAGCCGCCAGAGTCCGGAGCGACAACTGCGACGCTACAGCAGCTTGCGACGCAAGAATGGCTCTGCATTCGTCCGCGCGTTCTCGACGACGTGAACGGCGCGCCCGGCTCAGGCCCGTCGACGTCAGACGGGGCAGGCCATATTTTGGGCGATGTGGACATCCGCGATCTCGTCACTGACCACTACGGAGCCGATGAGGACCTGGCCGCCACGATCTTTCGCGCGCTGGCCGGTGCCGGGGTCGACACCGGCCACCTCGGGGTCGCGGACCTGTTTCCCGTCGACCAGCTGCACGCGGGAGGCGCGCAGGCGAGCAAACACGTACTCGACCGCCTCGGCGTTGTGCCCGGGGTACGACTGCTCGACATCGGCTGCGGGATCGGCGGGGTCTCACGGATGGCGGCGATGGCGGGTGCCACGGTGACCGGGATCGACCTCACCCCGGAGTTCGTCGAGACCGCCCGGGTGCTCAGTGCCGAGGTCGGCTTGGGGGAGCGGACCGCGTTCCTGGCTACGGCAGGTGAGTCCACGCCCCTTGACGAGGGATCGTTCGACGCAGCCGTCATGGTCCATGTCGGCATGAACCTTCCGGACAAGCAAGCGGTGTTCACCGAGGCGCACCGCCTGCTCCGGCCGGGTGGCGTGTTCGCGCTGTACGAGCAGGTGCGCACGGGCGATGGTGCGCTGCCCTACCCGCTGCCGTGGGCCGAGGACGAGCGGTCGTCGTTCGTCGAGACCGCCGCGGACTACCGGACCCACCTCGAAGGGGCGGGGTTCGCGGTCGAAGACGAGGAGGACCGCACCCCCACCACGCTCGGACCGCCGCCGCAGGGGCCGGTCAGCAACGCGGTCGTCTTCGGCCCACGATTCGCGCAGCGCATCGCCAACAACGTCGCCGCGACGAAGACGGGCCTTCTCGGTGCCCTGCTGTTCCTGGCCCGTGCCTGAGTCGCGGGCGCGCCCGATCACCGGAGGATAAGTTCAGTGGAATGGCCGGGAAGGCATCGCTCGTCATCTTGACACCTCCCCAGTGATCTGGTGGCCTGCTGCGTCGCAGGGCTGAAATGGCGGCGGCACCTCGGCTCACCCCTGGTTGCCTTTCGCGGGTGTCGGCGCCTCCACGCGTTGGGCCGGGTTTGCGCGTCCACGGAGTGTCAGCATGACCAGTCCACCGAGGAGCAGGGCGACGGCGAGCACGATCGACGTCGACAGGAAGCTGCCCTGGCTGACGTCCTGCAGGTAGCCACCGAGGTAGGGGCCGACGAATCCACCGAGGTTGCCCAGAGCGTTGATCAGCCCCATGGCGGTGCCTGCCACAGCGACCGGCATCGCCCGGGACGCGCTGGCCCAGAAGGGTCCGTCGTAGGCCAGTGCCCCGGCCATGGCGAGGCTCACCAGCAGGATGGACAGCCAGGCGATGTCCCCCAGCAGCACCGAGGCGACGAGCGCGACCGCGGCGATCGTGAGCGAGAGCATGACGTGGAAGGCGTAGCGACCGTTGCGGTCGGCGGCGCGCGCGTTGAGGTACAGCGCCACGATCGCCGCGACGTAGGGGATCGCCGTCACGAATCCGACGAGGACATCGCTGCCCTTGGTCGTCGTGGCCACGAGGTGGGGCAGCCACAGGTTCAACCCGTAGAACCCGATCTGGATCAGGAAGTAGACGACGACGAGGCGCCAGACCACACCGCTGCGGAACACGTCGCGCCAACCCGCGGCCTGCGGGGCATCGCGCTCGTCCCGTGCCAGCGACGTCTCGATGTACTCGCGTTCGGCGGTGGAGACCCACCTCGCATCCGCTGGCCGGTCCTGGACCAGCCACCACCACAGCGGCGCGACGACGAACGGCAACGCACCCTCGACGAAGAAGAGCGTCCGCCAGTCCGAGAAGGACAGGATCCACCCCGACAACGGTGCGGTGATGATCGAGGAGATCGCGATGTTCATCATCCAGACGCCGTAGGCGCGCGCCCGTTCGCCCGCCGGGAACCAATGGCTGATCAGCACCAGAATGGCAGGCCAGATACCGCCCTCTGCGATCCCGAGAACGAACCGAACCACGAGGAGCTGGGTGAAGTTCTGCACCAGCCCGGAGGCCACCGCGAAGACACCCCAGACCAGGATCATGATCAGGACGAACTTCTTCGCGCTCCACCGCTCGGCGAGGTAGCCGCCGGGGATCTGCAGGAACAGATAACCGAGGAAGAAGATGCCGCCGGCAAGTCCCTGCTGGGTCTTGTCGATCCCCAGGTCGTGACCCATCCCGGCGAACGCGAAGCCGATGTTCGTCCGGTCCATGAACGAGATGATGTAGACGACGATCGCGACCGGGATCAGCCGCGACCAGCGCGTGGTGCCGACGCGTGCCTCGTTGCCTGCGACGGTAGCCATCTCAGTGACCTCCCTGTACGACCTCCGACAGAAGCCTCGGGCGGTGCCGTTCAGACCGGCGTCGGGTCAGTGCGCGCTCGATCGGGCACGACGGCAGCCCACCCGCCGAAGGCGGTGGGCGGTCGTGACCGACTGGAGCGACGGCGGCCATCAGGTTCCCTTCCCGATTCCGACGGCGTACCCGATATCGGCGCCGTCCACGCTTCTCGGTGCCGGGGCGGCCGGGGACCCGGGATTCGACGCCGTAGTGCTGCGCGCCTTCTGGCACTTGGCCACCGCACATCGTTGTGCTGGTCGGTTTCCGGGTGATGCTCGGAGGAGCTAAGCGACACGGTCGGGGATGTCGCCGGTTCGGGTGACCGTCTCGGCGATGTCGCGGAGCTTGGTGTTGGTGCTCTGGGACGCGTGCAGCAGCAGTTCGAACGCTGCCGGCTCGGTGAGTTTGCGGCGGGCCATGATGATCCCGATGGCCTCACCGATCGTGCGCGAGGTGTCGAGCGCGATCCGCAGGTTGGCCTCCTGCCGGGCGCTCGCCAGAGCGACCGCGGCGTGAGAGGCCACCATCAGGCCGATGCGCTCGGAGTCGTCGGTGAACGCGTTCACGCGTGACGAGTACATGTTGAGGGCACCCAGGTTGTCGGTGCCGGTGGTGAAGAGCAGGAAACCCATCATCGAGCCGACGCCCAGCGCACGGGCGCGCGGCGTGTAGTCGGGCCAGAGGTCGCCGACCAGGGTCATGTCCGCGATCCGGTAGACGTGCTGCTTCTGCGTCGTCGCGTCGAAGCACGGCCCTTCGCGCAGTTCGCCCTGCATCCGGTCCGATACCAGTGCGACGTTGTCGGTCGCTGCGATGGTCAGCACCTCGCGCTTGCGCACCACCAGGATCCCTGCGGCATCGCAACCCTCGACGAGCTCGACCGCGTGCTGGACGATCCGGTCCAGCGTTGCCTGTACCGAGTCCTGCGACAGCAGGTCCCGCGCCATGGCGGCGAGTCGCACGGCCATGACCTCCCAGTCGTACCGCTCGACCATCACCGGTCACCTCGCTCTCGTGGATGAGCAGCCGTCTCGACCTGCCCTGGCGTGGGCTGGTGCCGTCGCCACCTGCAACAGCGAGATATCGGCGCTGAAGGCCGGGTCCAACCAGACGCGGACCCGGCCGAACGCCAGACTCCCTGGACGAGCGGCCGGGCCCGAACGGTCTGCTCGGCGCGTTAGCGCTGGTCCTGCCCAATCCGGTCCAGCGTCGACGATGGGGTGCGCGCTACGGCGAGGGAGAGATCCTTCGCCGTGGTGGTGGCGGCGCCGATCATGCCGGCGAAGGTTTCCTGCTGCGCCTTCACCATGGTGTCGGTCAAATCAATACCCGGCACCCTGCCAGGTCGGGGTTGCGCCTCGTGGACCCGGAATCCACGGTGCGATACCTCGTTCACAGTAGGTGTATATAGACAAGTTAGCAATACGCCGTATGCTGACGCTCCCCCTAGTGAGGAGCGAGGATGCCGAACGACGCCTCCCGGGTCCGGCCGTCGGCTGTGCAGCCCCGGGCGGGGCGCCGGGCGGCGCTGACCCGTGAGCAGGTGCTGGTCGCCGCTCTGCAGATCATCGATCGAGACGGTGTCGAAGCGCTCACGATGCGCAGGCTCGGGCAGGCCCTCGACCGCAACCCGATGGGGATCTACCGCCACGCCGCGGACAAGGACGCCCTGCTCGACGGGGTCGTGGAACATGTCTTGTCTGAACTGGTCGTGTCTCGCGGCGACGGCGGACGGCGACGGCGGCGAGCACGGGGGCTGGGAGACCCTTCTGCGGAGCACCGCTCACGCGTTCCGCCGGATCGCCCTCGCCCACCCCAACGCGGTGCCGCTCCTGGTGGCCCGGTCGGTGACCGGTCCGCTCGCGCTGAGACCGTTGGGCACGCTGCGGCCCCTGGAGGAGCTGCTCGAGGTGTTCATCGGTGCCGGGTTCGACCCCCGCGGTGCGCTGCACGCCACCCGGCTGTTCGTCGGCCTCCTCCACGGCCACATCCAGGACGAACTGCAGCAGCAGGTTCCCGATCCCGACGAGACCGAGGACGTGCTGCGCCTCGGACTCCACCGCTTGCCCATCGCCCAGTTCCCCCGGCTGCGCTCCCTCGCCACGGTCCTGGCCGCCTACGATGGCGCCGCCGAGCTCGACGAAGGATTGGACATCGTCATCGCGGGCCTGCGCAGCCAACTCCTCCACTGATCCGTCCGCCCACGATCGTGGACGGGCCGGGCTGCGCGAACTCGGGCGGGAGTGACAGACGTGACGTGCCACTGTGCAAGGCTCCAGCGGTGAGCGCGCCTTCCGTATCGCCCGTACTCGGCGGTCTGGTGCGCGAGCTGGATCGGTCTGCGCCGTCGGAGCTCGTCGAGGTCTGTCGCACGTGGGTGATCCACAACCTTGGCGTCCAGCAATGTGAGCTGCTGTTGGCCGACTACAGCGAGACCAGCTTGGAACCCGTGCCCGGTGCCGATGGCACGACGAAGATGCCGCGGCTCGACGTCAACGACAGCGACGCGGGCCGCGCCTACCGGCAACAGCGCGCTGTCCATGTCGCTGTGCCGACCACCGGTGACGTGCCGCCCGATACCACGGTGACCTATCTGCCGGTGTCGATGCGGACCGAGCGCCTCGGTGTCCTGGCGATCACCCGGCGCACGACGAGCGAGGGGGACCACCTCGACATCCTGAACGACGTCGCGCAGATCCTCGCTTACGTCCTGACCGGTGCCCGGCGCTACACGGATGAGTTCGAGACGCTGCGCCGCCGCCGCGACCTCGGCCTCGCGGCCGAGATCCAGTGGGAACTGTTGCCCGTGCTGGCCTACGAGCTGCCCAGGTTCTCGATCGCCGGAGCCCTCGAGCCCGCCTACGACATCGGCGGTGACACCTTCGACTACGCCGTCAGCGCCCAACTGCTCACCGTGTCGGTCACCGACGCCGTCGGGCACGGCCTGCGCGCGGCGATGCTGAGCAGCCTGACCGTGTCCGCGATGCGCAACGCCCGCCGCTCCGGCGCAACGATCCTGGACCAGGCCCGGACGGCGAACCGGCACCTGGTCGAGCAGTTCGCGCATTCTGAGTTCGTGACCGGTCTGATCCTGCAAGTCGAGGTGGCCACCGGTCGCGGGTCCCTCATCAACGCCGGGCACCCGCCCCCGATGCTGCTGCGTGGGGGAGAGGTGAGCAGCGTGACCCAGTCCGTCGACCCACCCCTCGGCCTGTCACCCGACACGCAGTACCGACTGCGGCCCATCGAGTTGCTCCCCGGAGACCGGCTGCTCCTGCTCACCGACGGCATCGACGAGGCCCACGACCTGGGAGGGCCGGAGTTCGGGCTCGATCGCGTCGCCGAGATGCTTCGTTCCCACTCCGACCTGCCGCCGGTGGAGTTCGTCCGGCGCCTCACCAGAGCCGTGACCGACTACCGCTCCGGGCCGCTCGCCGACGACGCGACCGCGGTCTGCCTCGACTGGTACCCGATCACCACCGCCTGAGCGGTGTCGGTTGTCCGTCCCGTTGCACTGACCACCGGGACCTGTCGGGGCGTTTGGCAAAGCGCCCAATCCTGGCGCCGTCGAGAATGGTGCCGCCCTGCCGCAGCAACCGGCTTGGACGTCTGATCGCCTGCGGTGCCACGGTGGTCAGCCTCCTCGGTCGGCACCGGCTACGAGTTCAGATAGCGGATCACGGCGAGGACCCGGCGGTGGTCGTCGTCGCTGATCGCGAGGCCGAGGAAGTCGTAGATGCGCGAGACGTGGTGCACAACGGCCTTCTCGGAGATCCCGAGTCTGCGGGCGATGCCTGCGTTGGTGCGGCCTTGGGCGAGCAGCGCGATGACGTCGGCCTGGCGGGGGGTGAGGAGGGTCAGCGCGTCGTGGTCGGTGCGGGCACGGGCGAACATCGCCGAGACGACTTCGGGGTCGAGCACGGTGCCGCCTTGCGCCACGATGCGGACGTCGCGGCAGAAGCCCTCGACGTCGGCGACGCGCTGTTTGAGCAGGTAACCGACGCCACCTGGGCGGTCGCCGAGCAACTCGCGCGCGTATTGGCGGTGCACGTACTGGGAGAGCACCAGGATTGCGGTCTGGGGCCGATGCGCACGGATGATGATGGCGGCGCGCAGGCCGTCCTCGGTGTGTTCGGGTGGCATGCGGATGTCGGTCAGGACGAGGTCGGGCTGCTGCTGGTCGGCCAGCTCGATGAGGGCCGGGGCGTTGTCCGCGACCCCTGCCACCTCGAACCCGGCGCCTTGCAGCAGGAGGACGAGGCCCTCGCGGAGCAGGGCCTCGTCCTCGCCGATCACGACTCGCATGGCAGCTCGACGCGCAGCCGGGTGCCCTTGCTCGGACGGCTGTGATCCCTTCACCGGGTAAGATCGTCGCGCACCACGCGACGTCGGTCCAGCGCGCCACTCGGCCGGGGCATGGATCTTCGGCCGGCGGTCTGGAGGTGGTCCCGCGCTGCCTCGGCGCCGTGGCGGGCCACCCGTCCACCGGGCAGGCGATCGCCGTGCCTGCCGCGCGTGCCGCCTCGGAGGGGGCCCCGGCGAGCCTCATGCGCCCAGAGGACTTTGGACCTAGGTCCAGGGTCTGGGTTGGAGCTGCGTCCATTCCCGGACCGTCGATCGCCGCACAGAATTTGGGCGATGCGTCGGGCGTCTGAGGAGGCTCTCGTGGTGGACACCGCAGATGTCCGGCGGGTGGATCGGTCGCGCCGCGGCTGGGCCGTGCTCGCCGCGGCCCTGCTCACGCTGGCTGGGTGCGCCACACCCGAAGCATCCTCGAGCACACCGACGACCACCGCCCCGCCACCGTCGTCGACCTACGACGAGGGATTCGCGTTCACCGCGCTCGCCGTGACGCCGCTGTCCGAGGTCGACCCCGTGCTCGGCGCGGACGACCGCATCCACCTGGCCTACGAGCTGCTGCTCGTCAACCAGAGCCACTCCACCGTGCAACTGGGCAGCGTCGCGACCCTTGATGCCGATAACAACGACGCCACCATCACGACATTGCAGGGGGCAGACCTGGACCGGCTGTTCCGGCCGCTGGGAGGGGAGAAGGGCGACGGACTGGCGCCCGGCGAGGCAGGCCACCTGTTCTTCGACGCGACCTTGCCTGCCGGATCACCGGTGCCGCGTCTGCTCCGACACCGCTTCGCCTTGACCATGCAGAGCGCACCGCCGCCCCAAGATCCCGGCGCCGAGGGCAACGACCCGCCGCCGCCACTCCCGCAGAGCGTCACCTTCACCGGCGTGCCGGTGACCGTCTCCGACCAGCAAGCCGTCGAGGTCGCTCCGCCCCTGCAGGGCAACGGCTGGGTCATGGGCAACGGGTGCTGCGACGCCATCACCGCGCACCGGGGCGCCACCCTCGCCGTCGACGGCACCGTCCACGTCGCCCAGCGGTTCGCGATCGACTTCGTCCAACTCGGTCCGACGGGGCAGCTGTACACCGGCAATCCGGCCGACGTCGCATCGTTCCCGTTCTTCGGCGCGCAGATCCGGGCGGCGGCAGACGGCACCGTCGTCCGCGTCCTGGACGGCAACCCCGAGGAGACGCCGGGCAAGTTGCCGGTGGGCAAGACCGTTCAGACCGGGGACGGCAACTACGTGTCCATCGACATCGGCAACGGTCGCTTCGCCTTCTACGGCCACATGCAACCCAACGCCTTCAAAGTCAAGGTCGGCGATCGGGTGCGGGCCGGGGACGTCCTCGGGTTGCTCGGCAACACCGGCAACACCGACGCGCCCCACCTGCACTTCGAGATCATGGACGGCCCGTCGTTGCTGCTCTCCAACGGACTGCCCTTCGTCTTCACCAGCTTCACCGGCCGCGGCGTCGTCACCGACGAGCAGAAGCTCAGCTCGCCGTTCCCGCCTCAGGCACCGGTCGTCCCGGTGGACCCGGCGAAGCTCGCCGGGCCGCACGCCAAACAGCTGCCGCTGAACCTGCAGGTCGTCGACTTCAGCTAGCCCTGGGGAGACAGCGAGTCACCACGGCCGCGTCGGCCACGCTCGCCGCGGCGCGCTGTGGTCGTGAGTTGTGGCTGTAGAAGCCGCCGCCCAGCATCACGCTCTGCCCCGGAGGGACGCTCTCGGACATAGTGGACGACGGTAGCGCCCGCGCAGCCGTCTTCGTGGCGAAGTGCGGGACTACCGAGCACGTCGCCCTTCCGCGTGTCGAGCCAGGGTGCGGCACGCGGCGGGGATGGGTGCGATCGCCTCGTCCCGGTCGGACCCCCCCGCAGCTCGGTCAGCGGCCGGTGGAGGAGGGTCGGTCATCGCTTTTCGTCCGGCGTGCAGGCGCGCTCAGGATGCCGGGTCGCTGCGGCTCTCGTGGCGCCACCGGTCGCCGAACTCGTTGTCGTGCAGGCGGTGCAGCAGGTGCGCGTAGTGGTCGAGGCGGTCCGCGGCGGCGCGCATCTCGTCGAAGTCCTTGCCGTGGTCGCGGGCAGCCGTCTTCTCCTCGGCTCGTTTGCGAACGATGTGGAGCTCCTCCCGGCTGAGCTCGGCCACCTTCGACAGCACTTCCTGAAGATCCATGACACGCCTCCTGCTCGGGTCGATCATGCCGAGCCTATGGCGGGAGGAGAGTTCGGTACAGCAGTGACCCTCAGTCCACGGGGTCGGCCCGGGAGAACCGTACTTCCTCGATGTCGAGCAGGTTCTGGACCTGGCGCAGCACGATGTCGTCGATCCGCTGCTCGTCGCGCAGCCCGAGGAGCGCCTCGCGCTTGCGGGCGATGAGGGCGAGCCAGAGGCTGGTGTACTGGTCGTCGTGCCGGGTCACCGGGTCGCCCTCGGAGCCGTCGGCGGCCAACACCTTCCGCCGTTTCTCGATCTCCATCCGCACCCGCTCGACCACCCGCTCGTCGGTGTCCAACTCGGCTGCGGTGGCGTCGATCGCGCCGATCGCGGCATCGGTGATGAACACCTCGGCGTACTGCCGCTCCTCGGCGACGGAGTTGTCCACCGGGAGCCGCGCGAACCGCACCACACGCGGCAGCAGCAGCGCCTGCAGCAGCGTCAGCACGATCACCCCGCAAGTGATCACCACGATGAGGTCGCGGTCGGGGAAGGGCGCGCCGGAGTCCAGGGTGCGCGGTACGGCGAGCACCGCGGCGAGCGAGACCGCGCCGCGGAACCCGGCCACCCCGCTGACCGAACGCTGCCGGGCGCCGAGCCTGCGCAGCCGCTGCGCGGGCCGCCGGTCGAGCGCGCGGATGATGTACGGCGTGGTGTAGAGCCACAGCCAGCGGACGCCGACCACCACCGCGGTGACCAGCAGGACGTCGACCAGAGCGCTGATGAGCGACACGCTGGCGAGGTCGCGGACCGCGGTCTGGGCCTGAAGCCCGACGAGCACGAACAGGACGCTGCTGAGCACCGTCGTCGAGACCGTCCAGAACGGGTCGGACGTCCGCCGGGTGACCGCGCCGGTGATGCGCGGGGTCACCTGGCTCATGAACAGACCGCACACGACGACCGCCAGCACCCCGGACGCGTGGATCGTCTCGGCCAGCAGGAACGCCGCGAACGGCGTCACCAGCATCGCGATGTTCTCCAGCATCGGGTCGTCCATGCGGCGCCGCACCTGCCAACTGATCAGACCCATCAGCGCGCCGGTGAGCAGGCCGCCGCCGTAGGCCAAGATCAGCAGGCCGCTCACGTGCAGCGGCGTCAGTTGCTCCTCGCCGACGGTGACCCCGACCGCGAGGCCGTAGATCACCAGTGCAGTGCCGTCGTTGACGAGGCTCTCCGCGCGCAACACGGTCACGGTCCGCCGGGGCAGCCTCCTGGCCAGGACGCCGACCGCGGTCGCGTCGGTCGGCGCGAGCGCGGCGCCGAGGACCCAGGCAGGCCCCCACTGCAGGCCGATCGCGTGCGCCGCGGCGGCCACCGCTGCGGCGGTGGCGAGGACCAGGACGGTGCTGCTGAGGACCACGACCCGCAGGTTGTTGCGGATCTCCCGGAGCGAGGTGGTCAGGCTCTCCCAGTAGAGCAGCACCGGCAGGAAGAGCAGCAGCACGACCTCCGGTGGCAGCTCAGCCTGACGGAGGTGCGGCACGAAACCGATGAGCACACCCACGAGCACCAGCAAGATCGCCGGTGCGATCGGGTACTTGCGCGCCAGCGCGCCGCACACAACCAGGGCGACGCCGAGGGCCACCGCCATTTCCAGTCCCAGCACACGCCCATCGTGGCGGGTTTCGGCGCCCGGTTCAGCAACGGCCTCGGTACGCCGGGCCGGCGCGTCGGCCTGCGGTCAGCTCTTCTTCAGCTCCTCGGCGAGCATCACGATGATGCCGCTGGGGCCGCGGACGTACGTGAGCTTGTAGATGTCCTCATAGGTCGCCACGCCGCGCAACGGGTGGCAGCCGTGCCTCGCGGCGATAGCGAGGGCTTCGTCGATGTCGTCGACCGAGAACGCCACGCGGTGCATGCCGATCTCGTTGGGCAGAGTGGGCTCCGTCTCGATCGCGTCGGGGTGGATGTACTCGAAGAGCTCGAGGCGACCGTTGCCGTCGGGAGTCTGGAGCATGGCGATCTTGGCGTGGTTGCCGTCGAGGCCGACGGCGGTGTCGGTCCACTCTCCGCTGACCGTGTCACGGCCGAGCACGCTCAGCCCGAGATCGGTGAAGAAGGCGATCGTCGCTTCGAGGTCGCGGACGGCGATAGCGACGTTCTCGAGTTTGATGGGCATGCGTGGCACGGTAACGAGTCCCGGTGACTGGTTCGGCTCAGCCGATCGTCAGAACGTGGCGATCGGGTTGACCGGCGACCCGGTGCCGCCCTCGATCGGCAGCGGCGCGACGGTGACCGTGGCTGGTGAGGACATCGGGACGCCGCCGGCCGTTGTAGCCGACGTCGTCGGTGTGCAGGCGATCATGAGATGAGGATGGCCAGGGCTGGTAGCCCGTTGAGGACGTCGGCGACGAAGCGAGGCGGCCTGGAAGGTCGGCGACGGCGGTGAGCTGCGGCTCTCGCCCCAGCCCCGGTCTTCGAGCCGGACGAGGATGCCGTACATGGCGCCGTTGGCGATGGCGGCTTGTTTGGCCGGCTCGAGGCCGTAGCGTTCACGGTCGGGATGGTCGAGCAGCGCGCGGAGGACCTTCCGGGTGGGTTCCGTCATGCGCTCAGCCGACATACATCGGATAGTCCGTCAGCCTGCCGTGTCGAGCTTCTGGCAGTTGGGGGCTTTCGCCGCGGCCGCCTTGAGCTCGGGGTTGGACTTGAGCCCGGTCGTCGAGTCCTGCAGCTGCGGCAGGTCCCGCAGCGGCGCCAACACCTGGGGGAGGGCCGAGAGCAGCTGGGTCATGTCGTTCGGGTCGACCTTGTCGATCGCCGCCTTCGACTTCTCGAACGACGCGCGGACGACGGTGAGCGCGTCCTTCAGCTTGGCGGCGAACGCTTCACCGTCCGCGACGGGGGCGGGGCCTGCCGCGTCGAGCCCGGCCAGGGCCTGGTCGATCGCGCTGACCGTCTGGCCGAGGTAGTCCGAGAGCACCTTCAGCGTGGCGCCGGGGTTGCTCTGGTCGAACTGGGGCTCGTTCGTCGAGGCCTCGACGAACGGCAGCAGCGAGCCGCAGACCTGGTCGGTCCACGCCACCGGATCGGTGGTCCGCGGAACGTCCGACGCAGGCGAGCTGCCGACCGGAGCCGGGGCGCCGGTGACGGTGGTGGAGCAGCCGGTCAGGGTCATCGTGGCCGCGACAGCGACACCGAGGAGGACGGTCGCGGCGCTGCGCACCTGCACAGTCTGCACGGATGTCCGCGACGGTGGTGAAAACTGCCCACGGAGGTGGCCGACATGGTGGACGGCGCGCGCTTCACCTTGTCGTGCCCGCGTCCCTCATCGAGCGCCTGGATCACCTGGCCGCTGAACGCCCCGGGCCGGTCGCCAAGGCGATGGCTGATCTGCGGCGCCGCGTCCGTGTGGTCTGACCTCAGATCAGGACGGCCCGGCCGACGACGACGTGATCGGCGCCTTGGCGTCCGGCAGCCCTGCGTAGTCGGGGAGCTCGACGCCGTTGATCGCCCGTTCGACCAGCGCCATGAGCGCTTCCATGTCCGGCTCCGGAGCAGGCGCGGCGTCCGGCTCAGGGGCCTCCAGGCTGCTCACGTGCATGCGGCCGATCTCCTGGTTGGCCTCGACGAACGCGCGCATCCGCTCCTCGAACGCGGCGAACCCGACCTCGGGGTCCCACCCGGCCGCCGCCAGCTCTCCGGCCAGCAGGTACGCCCCGACCAGGGCCAGCCCGGTGCCCTGCCCGGACATCGGTGACGAGCTGAACGCAGCGTCGCCGAACACCCCCACCCGGCCGCTCGACCACTTCTCCATCACCACTTGGGCGACCTGGTCGAGGTAGAAGTCCGGGGTGTCGTCCAGGTGCTCAAGCAGGCGCGGGGTAAGCCAGCCCAGGCCGTCCACCTGCTCGCGCAGCAGCCGCTTCTGGGCGTCGATGTCGCGGTAGTCGACGGCGAAGTCGGCCGAGGGGAAGGAGAACATGGCCATGGCCCGGCTGGCGTCGTGGATGGGCCGCAGCAGCGCCGAGCGCCCGGACTCCTGGTGCTGGTACTCGAGCAGCCAGCGGTCCAGCTCGTACTCGTTGGGCACGCTGTAGAAGGCCAGCACGAGCCCGAGGTGGCGGACGAACTGCTCATGCGGCCCGAACACCATCGCCCGCAGGGCCGAGTGCAGCCCGTCGGCCCCGATGACCAGGTCGAAGCGGCGTCGGTCGCCGCCCGCGAAGGTCACGTCGACACCGTCGGCGTCCTGGGTGAGCTCGGCGATCCGGTCGCCGAAGAGGTACTCGACGTCGTCGCGGGTGTCGTCGTAGAGCACCTGGGACAGGTCCCCGCGCAGGATCTCGATGTCGGCGATGTACCCGTCGCCGCCGTGGTCCTCGGCGCGGTGGGTCTCCAGAACGTTGCCGTCCACGTCGACGGTGTAGGCGCCCGCGGTCTCGGTGCGGGCCGCGCGTATCGCCGCGTCCAGCCCCATGCGCCGGATGACGTCCCTGGTCACGCCGCGCGCGTCCACAGCCTGCCCACCGGGACGCAGCCCGGGCGCCCGCTCCACCACGGTCACCTCGGCGCCGCGCCGGTGCAACCAGTGGGCCAACGCGGGCCCCGCGATGCTCGCCCCCGCCACCAACACCCTGGTACGGCTCACCGTGCCCCCCGCTCGCTCGTCCGGATCACGGCCGGTGATCCTACGGTGGCCCCGGGACCGGACGTGTCGGCCCATGGCGGGTACCTCCGGATTCGCAACGCGGATGGCGGGTACCTGGTTAGGTGGGCCCGCTGTCGGCGGTGATAGCGATGATGAGACGAAGAAAGGCGCGATGACGGTGATTCCGGCGGAGAACGTGCGGGACTGGCGGGGCAAGTCCGTGATCGACCCCTCCGGTTCGAAGATCGGTGAGCTCGAGGCGATCTACGTCGACACCACGACCGACGAGCCTGCGTTCGCGACGGTCAAGATCGGGATCATCGGACGGCACCGGCTGGTCTTCGTGCCGTTGACCGGGGCCACCGTGCGACCGGACGCGTTGCGCGTGCAGTTCGAGAAAAAGCTGGTCGCCGACGGTCCCGCGATCGACACCGACGGCGAGCTGACCGCCGAGGCCGAACCGGACGTGTTCTCCCACTTCGGGTTGCCCGTCGGGAACCTCGGGGTGCGCCGCCTCGCCAGGCGGTGAACCCGTGAACGACGACGACCGGCAGTACCCGCCGGGGACCCAGCGGCCGACCCGGTTCCGGCCGCGCTTCCACTACGAGCTCATCGGTTGTGGGCTGCACGGGCACGAGCTGGTCGGCACCGACGCCGCGCACATCCGACCGGAGGACGCGCTGCTGGTGCGCGAGCCCGGAGACGGGCTGCGCTGGTACCGGTGCGTGCGGTGTGACGCGTGGGTGCCGCTGCCGCCGCCGTCCCACCCGACCCAGGAGCACCTGCCCGATCGCGACCACATCGCGCTGCCGTTGCGGGGGCGCCCGTTGCGGGACCGGTACGTGCTGCGGTTGATCGCGCTGGACCGGGTCGTGCACTTCCTGGTCCTCGGCGTGCTCGCGGCCGCGGTGTTCCTCTTCGCCGTCGACCGGGACGCGCTGAGCCAGACCTTCTACCGCATCCTGGACGCGGTCCAGGGTGGGGTCGGCGGCCCGTCGGGGGAAAGCGGCGGCGGCATTCTCGGCGAGCTGCAGAAGGCGTTCGTCGTCAAACCGTCGACGCTGTGGCTCATCGGAGTGGTCATTGCCGCCTACGCACTCTTGGAGGGGCTGGAAGCCATCGGGCTCTGGCGGGGGAAGCGCTGGGCGGAGTACCTCACGTTCATCGCGACCACGCTGCTGTTGATCCCCGAGGTGTACGAGCTGACCGGCACCATCACCGTCACGAAGATCATCACGCTGATCATCAACCTGCTGGTGGTGGGCTACCTGTTGTTCGCGAAGCGGCTCTTCGGGCTCCGTGGCGGCGGCCGCGCCGAGGCGGCGGAGCGTGAGCGGGACAGCGGCTGGGATGCGTTGGAGCGCAGTGTTCCTACCGCCGCGACTCGCCCGGCCGCCGCGTCGGACCCGTCCGAGATACCGGCCTGACCGGCCGAAGCCGCACTGCATACTCGACCCATGGCAAAGGTCTCCCTCGAACTCGACGACGCCCTGCTCGCCGCGGCCGCGCACGCCCTCGGCACGCAGGGCGCGGCGGACACGGTCCTGGCCGCGCTCGAGGCCGCCGTCCGCATCGACGGCCCACGGCCCCGCTTCCCCGACCCGACCCCGCCCCCGGGCCGCTCGCCCCTCGGCGACCCGCCCCTCGGACCGCCCGATATCCCTGGACGCACCGACTTCCCGCGCCCCCCGGAGATCCACTAGTAGGCCGCGGGCTCGATCCGAACCGCGGACCGCCCATAGCGCTAGGTTCATCGCGGAGATCCCCAGCAGTCCCATCTCACCGAGGAGCGTGCGCCCAGTGGAACGCAGTGTGGCGGTCACCGGCACCCGCAGCATCGGCGATGCTCCGGTCGACGAGTTGGCCGCGGCGTTCGTTGCCTACCTCGGCCCGTTCGCCGACTCGTCGTCGCACTTCTACGTGGGTGGGGCCTCGGGTGTGGATACCGCCGCGCTGCAGTGGCTCGCGAAGAGCACCGAGGCCGCGTTGACGGTGGTCGTGCCCTGCCGGGTCGTCGACCAGCCCGCAGGCTCGATCGACGTCATCGAGCGGTTGCGCGCTGAGAACCGGCTGGCTGACGTCGTCGAGTTGGGTGCGACGCTGCTCGGCAAGGCGGCCTACCACGCGCGCAACCGGTGGATGGTGGACCACACCGGGCTGGTGATCGGCTTCCCACGTGGTGACGAGTCGGTCGGCGGCGGAACGTGGTACATCCTCCACTACGCCGCTGAGCAGGGGAAAGCACGCCTCGTCGTGCCGCTCTGACGATCGGCGCGCAGCCGCGGCGCGTGAGACCGTAGGGCCATGGAGCCGGACTGGGTGGAACACGCGATCTGGTGGCAGGTCCACCCCCTGAGCTTCGTCGGCGCCGAAGCCGGCAGCGACGGGGTGGAGCTCACCCACCGGCTCGGTAAGGTCGTCGACTGGTTCGACTACGCCGTCGAGCTCGGTGTCTCCGGCATCGCGCTGGGGCCGGTGTTCGCGTCGGGCACGCACGGGTACGACACCGTCGACCCCTTCCGCATCGACCCACGGCTCGGTGATGACGCCGATTTCCAGGCGTTGGTCACCGCTGCGCACGACCGCGGCCTGCGGGTGCTGCTCGACGGCGTGTTCAACCACGTCGGACGCGGCTTCCCGGCGTTCGTGGCCGCCGAGGCGGGCGGGCCGGAGGAGGCGTGGTTCCGGCGCGACGAGAACGGCGGGTGGGCGACGTTCGAGGGCCACGACCTGCTGGTCGCGCTGAACCACGACGAACCCGCCGTCGCTGACCACGTCGTCGCCGTGATGGAGCACTGGCTCGCGACCGGTGTCGACGGCTGGCGCCTGGACGCGGCCTACGCCGTGGCCCCGGAGTTCTGGGCGCGCGTGCTGCCCCGGGTCCGGGAGCGGTTCCCCGACGTCTACGTCGTGGGCGAGGTGATCCACGGCGACTACGCGGAGATCGTCACGGCTTCGGGCATGGACGCGGTCACCCAGTACGAGCTGTGGAAGGCGATGCAGAATGCGGTCGAGGTGCGGAACCTCTTCGAGCTCGACCACTCCCTCGGCCGCCACAACGTCATGCTGGACGCGTTCGTGCCGCTGACGTTCGTCGGCAACCACGACGTCACCCGCATCGCCAGCGTCATCGACGACGAGCGGCACCTGCCGCACGCGCTGGTCACGCTGTTCACCGTGGCGGGCACCCCGGTGGTCTATTACGGCGACGAGCAGGCGTTCCACGGGACCAAGGAGGAACGCGTGGGTGGCGATGACGCCATCCGTCCGCCCTTCCCCGCGAGTCCCGCCGACCTCTCGCTGCTCGGGGAGGGCACGCACATGCTGCACCAGGAGCTGATCGGGCTCCGCCGCCGCCACCCTTGGCTGCACCGTGCCCGCACCAGCACGCTGCACCTGACCAACACGGCCTTCGTCTACGAGGTCGGGGTGGACGGGCAGCGGCTGGTCACGGCGCTGAACCTGGACGACGCGCCGCTCGAGCAGGACGTGCCGGGGATCAGCGGGGTGGTGGCGGGGGAGGCCCGGCTCGACGGGACCGTGGTGACGGTCGCGCCGCACGGCTGGGCTGTCCTGTCCTGACCACCCGGTCGGTGCCGCTCGCCTGCGGTTCCCGCCCCCACCGAGCACACTGCGACGGTGACTTCGAACCTCGGGCCCGAGTACCCGCCGATCAACCCCGCTGAGCCGGTTCCCGACGACCCCGGCGAGCTGTCACCCGACACTCCGGACACGCTCCCGCCTGCGCCCGAAGAACCCATGCCCGACGACCCCGACGGTCCCGAGCAGGTACCCGCGATCCCGTAGAGCGGCCGATCACTCATGGGGGGCGTTCGATCAGCAGCGCGGCATAGCAGCGGGCCGCGGTGTGCAGGTCGGCGACCGCGGTGCCGCCGTTGACCTGGTTGACCGGTGGGGTTCTCGCTCCGTGTCGCGACCAGTCCGGCGACGGCCTGGGCCAGGTCCCGCTCGGCGAGCCGAGGAAGACCAACTCCTGCAGATCGTCGGCCATATGCCTGTTCTCTTCGCTGTGTACTGCCATCCTGATCCCGTGACATCGCCGGGACTGACGTGGGCCAGTGCCACGGGTTGGAGCACGGTCGAGGAATGGGTGGCCGGGCAGCTGAACGCGCGCTGGGGCACAGCGGGGGGCGACGACTTCGACCAGGACGGAATGTGTGCTGACGTGCGCGAGGTGGTCAACGACAACCTCCCGACGGGCTGGACCCTCGATGAGAACCAGTTCGTCGGACCGACTCCGGTCCCTGGGGACGCCCTCAACGTCATCCGCAATGCTGTCGAGGCGGTCGATTTCTGGGGGCTGGCCCAGTACTACGACAACGGCGACTGAGCGAGTCGCCTCCCCTTCAGGGTAGGAACAGCCGAACGACCTGCTGTTCGACGGCGGCGCCGGTGTTGGGATTGACCTCGAAGTTCGACGTGAGCAGGCCGGTCGCGCCGCTCCACCGGCCGGTGCCCTCGACCTTCCAGATCACCGAGCCGCGGAAGGTGCCCTCTTCGGCGGACGGTTCGAGGGTTCCGGAGCCGACCGTCTCCAGCTGCAGACCGCCACCATCCACGACGAGCTCGCCGTCTTCGCGGAAGGTGGTCTGGCTGGTCATCGTGATGTGGGTCTGGTAGGACGCCTCGGTTGGCACCCCGGTGTCGTCGCCCTCCAGCAGCGTCACGGTGCCGGGGCCGGACGTGACGTCGAAGCTCGGCGGGTCGCCCGCGGGCGGCGTGGCCTGGGGCTCGTAGCGGATAAGCAGGGTCTGACGTCGCATGGTCATCATCTCCTGGTCTCGACACGGCTCTTGTCGGCCGGGCCTCGGGAGAGGTCGACGGCACCGACGGCTGCGTTACCTGGTCGTGATCAGCGTGGACATATGACGACGGGGAGGCCGGTGCAGGTGCACCGGCCTCCGCGTCGAGATCTGTGCGGGTGGCGATTGCTAAGGCCGAGCCCGCCACCACCGGCAAGGGCGCGCCGCTGGTCCCGGAGATGGCCGAGGCCGTCACGCTGCGCCTGGTGAAGAGCACGGCTTTCCCGAGCGGTGTTCTCGAACTGGTCTACGTCCTCGCCGACCGGTGAGGCCCCGTTCCGGTCAGACCTGGGCGGGGCGGGGCGAGGTGTTGTAGACGAACAGGTTGTCCCAGGTCTCGTCGAGGCGTCTGCTGGCCTCGCTCAGCGGCACCACGGAGAGCTTGCCCCCGGCGTCGTCGAGCAGACGCAGCCGGCGCAGCTTGCCCACGCCGTCGGCAACCTCGAAGTCGAACTCGGTGTCCCACCGCTGGTCGAACCAGGCCTCGATGCGTTGGTCCAGTTCGTCGGCAGTCAGCGCCTCCTCGGCGTTGCGCAGGAAGTGGTAGGCCAGCACCGCCTCCTTGACCTCCTCCTCTTCGGCCGCGTCGAGGAGGTGGTTGAACACACCGGCGTCGTTGTCGAGATTGCGGAAATAGAGGTTCTCCGACAGCGACTTCATGAACTGGATCTTGCGGTTCTTGAACTTGCCGAACTGGCGCACCAGGAATCCGCCGAGCGCGGCCAGGCCCACCCCGAGCGTGACGAGCTGGCCCTGGTTGAGCTGCACCGGCTCGTGACGCAGCCCGAACCAGAACGCCAGCAACAGCGCCACCGGCAACAGCGCCGCAACGAGCTTGGTGACCAGCATGATGATCCCGGAAATGACCGCGGGCACCCCGATCAGCAGCTTGTCGACCGGCCGCATCCGCACCCGCGCGTTGGGGAACAGCATCTCCAGGTCGGCCCGGGGCACGTCCTGGAACAGCTTGATGATCATCGAGTCCGGCGCGAACGGCAGGTCCTCGACCTTCCTGCCCAGCGCCTCGAAGTGCGCCGCATCCTTGAACTTCACGTAGACGAGGACTTTCCCGTAGCTCGTGAAGGTGATGGTCGAGCGGCGCAACCCGAACCACCGCTTCACCTCCTCGTCGCGGGTGCGCACGCCCCGCCGGTAGAACGCGATCTGCTCGAAGTCGTCGAAGTCGGCCTCCAGCCGCACCTTGACCAACGACTCCTCGGCGAACGCCCGGTCCAGGTCGTCGGAGCTGATCTGCTCGAAGTTCGCGGCTTCGGCGAGCGCGCTCAGCTCCTCGACCAGACGCTCTTGCGCCGCCTCCCGTTCCTCGGCGCTCGGCTCGCGGATGGTGTGCACGTCGGCGTCGGGGTTGAACGGGCTGTAGGCGTCCTTCAGCGCTTCGAGCCTGGCCCGGAACTCGTGGTGCAGCAGGCTCTCCAGCAGTTCGACGAAGGCGCGGAAGGGTTCCCGCTCGTCGTCCGACAGGTCGTCGGCGCACATCGCGACGACATCAGACTTGCGGAACGGGATGAATCGCTCACCGGTCATGGCGGCCCTTCTGCCTCGCGCGTGCCCACCCGTCACGCGGGTGCCTGTCCGGCATAGCCCGGCTGCGCCCTGCGGAAACCCGGGCCGCTCGATCGGGTTCGGGCTCGACCGCCCAGCCCCCTTCGACGTCGTGGGTGCTCGGCCCCGGAGAAGTGGCCGGGTTCGACACCCGGATACCGCATTGGTTCGGCAGCTACGGGAACGAGCCCGCCGAGATCCTGAGCACCTTCTCCCGGTCTGGTGAGCGGATGAACGTTCGCAGACCACCTCCAGCGCGGGGTCGCTAGTCCGGGGATCTCGGCGTCGGGCTAGGGCCATGGTGCGCCGCCATCACCTCTCCGACCTCCTCATAGCGGCCACTGACCGTCGTCCGCGAGGGCCGGCGTCGAACGTTCCGAGATCCAGCCCGGCTCGGCGTAGCTCGTCCTTGCGGACCTTCGCGGTCGCTGTCTTCGGCAGCTGCTCCATGAGGAACACGTAGCGGGGGACGGCGAAGTAGGGCAGGTGGGTCTCGGCGAAGTCGACGAGGAGCTGCTCGGTGCAGGTCGCGCCTTCAGCGAGCACGACCGCCGCGGCCACCTCGTCCTCGCCGACGTCTGCAGGCAGCCCGTAGACCGCGACCTCCGCGACCGCGGGATGGCCTTGCAGCACCATCTCCACCTCGAACGACGACACGTTCTCGCCCGACCGGCGGATGGCGTCCTTCTGCCTGTCGACAAAGGTGAACCAGCCGTCCTCGTCCTCGACCAGGATGTCGCCCGACTGGAACCACATGTTCCGGCGCAGCTCCAGCGACGCCTCGGGGTCACGCCAGTACCCGAGTTGGGAGATGTTCGGCCTCAGCGGCCGGAAGACCATCTGACCGGGCACACCGGCGGGCAGCTTCTCGCCGTGCTCGTCGACCACCTGGCATTCCCAATCGGGGTGGACGATGCCGGCTTTTCCCGGACGCCCGTCCATCCAGTGCGGAACGCCGACCGGCATCCCGACATCGGTCAGTCCGTACAGGGACGTCAGCTTCAGCCCGAAGCGATCCTGGAAATGCGTCACGTACTGCTTCGGGGCGGGAACCGTCAGGCCGATGCGGGCGTGGTGGTTGGTGTCATCGGGCGACGGTGGCCGGTCCCACAGGATGGGGAACATCATGCCGAGCAGCGAGACGATCGTCGCGCCGCTGTCGGCGACGCTGCGCCAGTAGGTCGATGCCGAGAATGTTTCGCCGATGACGGCCCGGCCGCCGAAGCGCAGAGCGCCCAACACCGTCAGCAGCAGTGCGTTTCCGTGGAACAGCGGCAGGCAGTTGTACATCGTGTCGTCGGCGTCGAAGTCGAACAGGTACTCGCCGAAATCCGCGAACTCCAAGGCCATCCCGTGCGAGTACATGATGCCCTTGGACGGCCCGGTCGTGCCCGAGGTGAACATGATCATCGCCAGCTCGTCCGCCCGGGAGACCAGTCGCCGACCCGGGTCCGCGGCATCGATCGCGGCGTTCAGCAACACGGAGTCGGTGGAGTCGGCCGCGTCGTCGACGTCGAACACGAGCGGGTTCATCCCGATCCGTTGCAGGGAGTCCCGCGTCGAGGCCGTGGTCGTAGCGTCGACTATCACGATGCGGGGCTCGACCTTGCCCAGCATGGCGTCGAGGATGGGGCCCTTGAGGCTGGTGTTGAGCGGCACCGGCACCACACCGGCGTAGACGCATCCGAACAACGCCCAGGTGAACTCGCAACGGTTGCCCATCACGATCGCGATCCGGTCACCGGGCTGCACCCCGTAGGTCTGCAGGAAACCGGCGCATGCGGCCGCCTTCGCGCTGACCTCGGCGGCCGTATGAGCCGTCCCGTTCTCGAACGCGAGCACGGGGCGTCCGCGAGACAACTCCACGGCACCCTCGAGGATGTCGATGATGGTCCGCATGACTGGCCTCCTGGTCATGGTCGGTGGGGAACTGAGGCTGACCCGCTGCGATGGCGCGCGGCCGTCGGCATCACGTGTCGATGCCGCAATCGGCGAGCACCTCGTCCGTGTGCTGGCCGAGCTCGGGCGCGGGGCGGAGTTCGGCGAAGCAGGAGTCGACGACGACCGGATATCCGGTCAGGGTGATGCTTCCGCCGAGCGGATGGTCCTGCGTCTGCACGATGCGCCGCTGAATGGCGTGCGGATCGGTGGTGAGATCCTCGGCGGAGTTGACGGGACACATGCCGAGCTTGTGGTTGACGGACAGCGTCATCCATTCCGCCCGGGTGCGGGCGCGGAAGATGCTGCTCAGCTCGTCGTGGAGGTCGGCGTCAGGACCGTAGGGGAGAACGGCCGGTGCGTCCGGCGGCGCGCAGAGGTCGGTGCGCTCCACCGCTTCGCAGAAAGCGTTCCAGAGCTTCGCCTCGGTGGCGGTGAGCAGGACGTCCCTGCCGTCCGCGCAGGTGTAAGAGTCGTAGCGCGGGCCGAGGAACCTGAACGAGCCGTCTCTGGTGTCCACTCCGTTCGCGGAAAGGGCAATGTCGCGGAACATGAACGATGCGGCCGCATCGGCCTGTGCGATGTCGATGTGGTGTCCTTCGGCCGATCGGTGGCGAGCGAGCAGCGCGGCGGTGATCGCGAACGCTCCGTACATGCCCGCCGCCCATGCCCCTGCGCTGGTGTAGGAGTCAGGCAAGGTGCGGTCTGTTCCGGCCGCAGCGAGCGACGCGGCGAGGACAGAGCCGAAGGCGTCGGCCGAGAGGCCGTGTGCAGGCAGCGCTGAGTACGGCCCGAACTGGCCGAAGCCGCTGAACGACGCGTACACGACGGCGGGGTTGACGGCCCGGACGGCGTCGAAATCCAGACCGAAGCGCCGGTAAGCGCCGGGCCGCGAGGACTCGACCACCACGTCCGCTGTGCGGGCCAGCCGTAGCGCGATCTCCCGGCCCGCGTCGGTGCCGAAGTCCAGGCCGACGCTGCGTTTGTTGCGGTTGATCTCGAGGTGCATGTCGCCGCGCGACCGGATCGATGGCGGGGTGGTCCTGAGGTGGTCCCCGGCGGGAGGTCGTTCGACCTTGATGACGTCGGCGCCCAGCGCGGCCAACTGGAACGTCGCTACCCCGCTGGGCAGCAGCCGCCCGAAGTCGAGAATGCGGTAGCCGGCCAGCAACGCCGTGGGTGAGGTCGGCGGTTCAGGCATAGAACTTCTCCGCCCATCTCCGGAGCCGCTTGTGGCATCCCTCCATGCGGGCGTACGGCGGGTGGGCGATGTAGCTCATGTGCTCCCAGACCGGGAAGTCCTGCTCGTGCGACTTGAACATCTCCTTGACCAGGCGGGTTCCCCAGGCGCCGAGGGAGTCGTCGGCGTCGTCGGCCGATCGCGGAACGACGGCGGAGGCCCACACGTCGGCGTGATGGCGGTCGGTCGGAGTGGCGCCGAGAACGTGCACGGCGCCGTGCAGACCGCCGTAGCGGGAAATGGTGTAGCCGAGCCCGTGGGCCTCCGCGACGAGGTGCACAGCGCGGGGACCCTCGGGAGTGAGCCAGGTGGAGCTCCGTCCCTCGCCGAAGACGTAGTCCAAGGATGAGACGAAGGTGGACGCCGTCTCCGTCGTGTTGATGGTCGGCACGCTCTTGGCGAGGTGGATGTACTTCAGGTGGGCCGGGTCGGCGATGTTCTCGGTGAGCGCCTGCGGGATGAGGTGTTTCCGCTCCCACAGGATGCTCGTCTCTGGGCCGACGACGTGGAACGCGTCGAGTGACTCCTCCGCGATCGGCTCGGGCTCCCATTCGGGGTCGCCGGGGGAGTCCGACCACCAGATCAGTACCGCGCCGCCGATCTCCCGCACCGGCCATGTGCGGATCGTCTTCTTCCGCACGTCGGGATGCTCGTACGGGATCGAGGTGTTGCGGCCGGCTCGATCCCAGGTCCATCCGTGGAACGGGCAGACGACCTGATCGTTCTCGAGTCTGCCGCCGTACCCGAGATGTGCCCCGAGGTGGGGGCAGAAAGCATCCATCACGTGCGCGACCCCGTCGCTCGTGCGGTACGCCACGAAGTCGTGCTCGAGGTACGTGATCGGCTGGACCACCTCGGCGAGCTCGAACGACCACGCTACCCGGTACCAGCCGCGCGGGAAGTTGTCGTGGGGAAAACCGTGCACCAAGCCACTCCATTCTGCGGTTGGCTGGCGGACAAACACCCGACCAACCGGTTGGGTGAGAGTTGTCCGGACGGTACTGCCGGTGCGATCTCCTGGTCAAGTTCCCGGGTATCGTGGTCGATGACGGCGACGTGAGTTGCGGGATGAGGAGTCGAGGACGTCATGTCGAGGGATAGCAGGCCCGCGGTCACGCGAGAGGAGATATTCGCGGCCGCCGCTCACGTCTTCCTGCGCGAGGGGTACCGGGGCGCGACGATGGATCTCGTTGCGCGGCAGGTGGGCCTGCACAAAGCGAGCCTCTACCATCACATCCGATCGAAAGAAAGTCTCCTCATCGCGCTGTGCGATATTGCGCTGGGAACCTCGTTGGTGGACCTTCAGAAGATCGTCGACGATTCTTCGCTTGATCCTTGTGTCAAGGTTGCAACAGCTGTGCGCAGGCATGTGCAGATATTCTTCGAGCAGCCGGGAGCTTCTGCGGCTTTCACACTCTTCGCTCACCAGA
Organism: uncultured Actinomycetota bacterium; assembly: GCA_963799945.1. Taxonomy (GTDB): domain Bacteria; phylum Actinomycetota; class Actinomycetes; order Mycobacteriales; family Pseudonocardiaceae; genus Pseudonocardia. The sequence goes on along the minus strand of CAWCZG010000007.1, from coordinate 418,712 downwards.
TCGGTGATGCGAAGGCCCGGGACTGGTATCTCGCCAAGAGACTGGAATACGCCCATCTGCTCCAAGGACTCGTTCAGGATGCGCTGTCGGTCAACGAGTGCGACGACGACCCGAGGCTCGTCACCCTGGCGATACTCGGGCAGTGCAACTGGATGCAGCACTGGTACCGGCCGAACGGCCCATCCGGACCGGAAGAGATCATCGAGTCGTTCAGTGCTCTCGCTCTGCGGGCTGTCGGCTGCCGCACCGCCGGGCATGCCGACCGCCCGGAGTGATCACCCGTACCACTGCGGGCCCACGGTCGCGCCGACCCGCATCTGAGCTATACGAGCATCGTGAGCTGGTGACGGCTGCGGGCCACCTCCCGGTCGACCGTTCGCTCGGCGGCGATGAGCAGCGCGTCCACGTCGGCGGCGGTGCGAACGGCTTGGTCGTTCCAGCTGACCAGCTCGCGGAGGTGCTGCGCGCGGACGGGCGGGGCGGGGCACCAGCGCACAGGATCCCGCGGGCTGCGGGTCAACGTGTGCCAGGTGAGGTCGAACGTGCGCTGCGCGAGCTGGGTGCCCGCGGTCGCGACGCCGCCGTTGGCGTGCAGGATCGCGCCCACCACGCAGGCGCCTGCGACGGGGCCGCCGCCGAGGTGGTCCCACAAGCGCTCCACCGAGTGCAGGTGGCCGCGCTCGTCGCTGCGGACGTACCAGGCGTCCTGCACCCAGCCCGTCGCCACCACGTCACGGGTGGCGCTCACGAGCGCGCGGATCTGGAGCAGCTCGGCAAGGTGAGCGCTCAGCTCGTCCTGCTGGGCCAGCCGCCTGCGCTGCCTCCTCCGCTCCCGCCGGCTGAGCTGTGCGACCGTGGCGGAACCCGTCTGCGCGCTCTGCGCGACCAGTGATGCCCTCACAACCACTCCCACTCGTCAAATCGCCCATAGCGGACAGCGCACGACATGGCGTTCTCCGTGGGCCCGCGACCCCTCATCGTCGCTCATGGCTCCCGGCCTACGCGTCAGCCGTTAGCGTTGCGTCGTGAGCATTGGATGGGTGGCCCACGCCGTGGCCCGGGAGCACATCGCCTGGATCGGGGGCGGCGTCCACCAGGCCGGGACCGCCGCGGGCCCCGGACGCCGAGATGCCCACCTCCTGACTCCCGGCCCGCGCGACCTGACGTCGGCTCCGACCCCTCACGGAGCCGACAGCACCTGTTCGCGCAGGATGTCGGCGTGCCCGCAGTGGTGGGCGAGCTCGCGCAGGACCTGCAGGTACACCCAGCGCAGCGTGCGGGGCCCGCCCCGGTGGCCGGTCACGACGGCGTCCAACGGCAGGTCGGCGGCCATGGCTCGGGCTGTCACGCAGGCCTGCCGGTGGGCCGCGGTGACGGCGGCGATCGTGTCGTCGTCGGCGACCTGGAACGACTCGTCCGGGGTCCGGACCAGGCCCAGCTCCTGACGGGACGCGCCGCCGACGCACTCCTCGAACCACACCCGCTGCATCCACGTGACGTGCTTGAGCAGTCCGAGCGACGTCGTCGCCGACGGGACGAGCCTGCGGCGGGCCTGCTCCTCGGTGAGGCCGTCGAGCGTCGCCTCTAGGGCGCGTCGGTACTCCTCGACGAAGGCCTCGAGCTGGATGCGCTCGTCGTCCACCAGCACGTCGAACGAACCCATCATCGCCTCCCGTCAGGCCGCGCGCGGCGACGACGATCTTAGGACCTGCCCGCGAGCCGCCCGACCGACTGCTCGTCGAGGAACGCGGTGAGGCGGTCGACGAAGCCTGCCGCGTCCTCGACCGGAGCACCGTGTCCGGCGGAGATCTCCGCGTACCGGGCGCCCGCGATCCCGGAGACCAGGGCGTGGGCCTGCTCGGCGGGCACGACGCGGTCGTCGGCGCTGGCCAGGACCAGGGTCGGGGCGATGATCCGCCCGAGGGCGTCGGTGAGGTCGACCGTGACCCGGTGACGGCGAAGCGGACAGCGGCGACGCCGGAGCTGATGGTCGTGCGCGCGAAGGGCATGGCGATCTCCTCGACGTCGAGTCAGGCCGCGGCCACCGGCGCGAGCCGCGTCGTCAGCGCGGACCGCAGCGCGGCGTTGAAGGCGGCGGGTCGGTCCTGCTGGGCCATGTGCCCGGCGCCCGCGATGACGGTGACCTCGGCGCCGGGCGTGCGGGCCGCGCAGTCATGGGCGACGGCCACGGGAATCTCCGCGTCCAGGGCGCCGTGGATGTAGTGGATCGGCACCCGCAGCGAGGGCAGCGCGGGCCGCGGGTCGTACGTGGCGACCCCGGCGAAGTGCGCCTCGACGAACGTGCCGGAATCGAGGATCTGCCGGATCGTCCAGGCCGCCAGGGCCGGTGAGCTCCCCGGCGCGTACCAGTTCGCCACCCAGCTGGTGAGGAACCCGGCGCGGTCCTCACGGATGCGCGTGATGATCGCCTCCAGGTCCATCCCCTGCGCGGGCCAGTAGGCCGGGCTGTCCACCGGCACCACCCCGCCGACCAGCTCCGGGTGCCCCAGGCCCAGCTCGGTCGCGAACACGCCGCCGATCGAGGACCCGATGACCATCGGACGCTCCAGGTCCAGCAGACGGATCGTCTCGGCCAGATCCGCCACCACGCCGTCGATCGTGTTGCCGGTGGCCGGGTGGTCCGAGCGGCCGCAGCCCCGCCAGTCCAGCACCACGACGCGGTGGTCCTCGACGAACGCCGGCTGCTGGCCGCTCCATACGCGGCCGCTGGTTCCCCACCCGTGCACGAAGAGCAGCGGCGGTCCGGCGCCGTCGTCCTCGTAGTAGACGGTGATGTCGTTGACCTTCAAATAGGGCATGGCTTCTGCCTCTCGCCGGTTCGGTTGCGGTTCACTCAACCGGCGCCTCCGGTGGTCATCAACGAGCGATCCGCGCCTACACTCATCACACATCCAGATCAATGGACGGGCGCGTGGAACTCCGTCAGCTTCAGTACTTCCTCACCGTGGCCGAGGAGCTGCACTTCGGCCGGGCCGCGGAGCGGCTGCACATCGTGCAGTCGGCGGTGAGCCAGCAGATCCGACGGCTGGAACGCGAGCTCGGTCTCTCCCTGTTCGAGCGCAGCACGCGCACGGTGCGGCTCACCGAGGCCGGGCGGCGGCTTCGTTGGCACGCCGAACGGATCTTGGCCGATGTCGCCCAGGCCCAAGCCGCCGTCGACGACCTGCGGACCGCACGCGCGGCCACCGTCCGCCTCGGCACCAGCACCGGGCTCGGGGCCCGGCTGGACGCCATCCTCGACGACTTCTCGCGCCGCATGCCCGCGGCGGGCCTCGAGCTGGTCACCGCCACGTCGACCGACCGCGTCCGCAGGGTCCGGTCGGGCGATCTCGACGCGGCCGTGTTGCGTGGCCTGCCCGTCGACGACGCCGACGTGGAGCTGATACCGCTGTGGCGCGACCCGCTCGTCGCGGCGATCCCCGCCCGCCACGAGCTCGCGGTCCACGGCGACGTCGAGCTGGCCGCGCTCGCCGGGCTGCCCCTGCGCCTCGTTTCCCGTGCGCGCAACCCGCAGCTGCACGACGTGGTCGTCGGCTGCTGTCAGGAGGCGGGCTTCACCCCGACGTTCGCCGACGAGTTCACCACCGACCAGGACACCCTCGCCGCCATCGGCTTCGGGCCGCCCTCGTGGACGGTCTACTACGCCGCGCAGACCCGCCAGATCGCCTCGCCCGGCGTGGTCTTCCGGCCCCTGCGCAGCCCCGAGCCCGCCATGACCACCTACCTCGCGGTCTTGCCCCACTCCCCGCGCGCCGAGCTCGGCGGGCTCATCGAGGCCTGCCACGCCGCGAGCAGGCTGCCGCTCGCCGTCGAAGCGGAGAACGGAGCGGATCGGTCCTAGGCCGACACGGCGCGCAGGACCACGCTGCGGTGGGCCGTCCCGTCCGGGTCGCGCCAGGGCGCCGACACCGTTCCGGCTTCGGCCTCGGCATCGTCGGCGAGCCTGCGCACGACCTGCACACCGGCCGCGCCAGGCCAGGCCGCGACGCGGACCGCCTCGTCGACGGTGTCGGACTCGGACTGCGACTGCGGCGGCACCTCGCCCCGGAGCAGGGCGTCGACCTGGGAGCGGAAGACCGCGTCGGTCGGCCCGTCGTAGGCGTAGCGCAGCCCCAGCACACCGTGCTCCATCGTGTCGATCAGCGTGCCCTCGCCCGGTGTCGCGCGGTAGGTCAGCGGCACCAGGTAGGCCTCGACCTCCGGGCCCGCCGCGTCGGTCACGATCATCAGCTCGATGCCGACCTCGCCCGCCGGGTCGTCGAGCCGGAACCCGCCCGCCTTCGCCAACGCGGGCGTGCCCGCGCCGCGGTACCAGGTTTGCGTCGGCAACCACGCCGTGAGCAGCTCGAGCTTGCCCGGCTTCAGCGTCGTCCGGTGGATAACGGCCATGCGCCGATGCTGCCAGAGGGCACCCGGCGGGACAGGCGGCACGTCGGCCCACCCCGTGCGGGTGAGGTGGCCGGGGGAGGGGATCGACACCCTGTGCCGGGCGGCCCGTGCCCATCCCCTCCCATCGGAGCTATTCGCGGCTCCCCGGGGCACGGGCCGCCTCCGATTGCCCGCATTTGCGGCGAAGGCCTCGAACCCGGAGGCCGCCGGGCTACCGGGCCGGGATGCCCGCGTGGATCCCCCGGCTCCGCCCCTGGACTCCCGAATAGCGGGTTGGTGTCAGGCCTAGGCGTTCCTCCGGTGCGAAGCCGGTGCCTCGCAGACCAGCCTGGACGCAGACGACCAACACGGCCTGGGAGGTCTGCAAGCAATGACGCTGACGTTGGACGAGATTCGGCAGAAGATCGATGGGGCGCTGGAGGCGGACCCCGCGCAGGGGCGCTACCGCGGGCGACGCGAGGCGTTCACCGACCCCGACCTGTTCGAGCTCGAGATGAAGTACATCTTCGAAGGCAACTGGATCTATCTGGCGCACGAGAGCCAGATCCCGAACAACAACGACTACCTGACCACCTACATCGGCCGACAGCCGGTGGTGATCTCGCGGGACAAGACCGGCGAGCTGCACGCGTTGATCAACGCCTGCAGCCACCGCGGCGCGATGCTGTGCCGTCGCAAGAAGGACAACCGCTCGACGTTCACGTGCCCGTTCCACGGCTGGACGTTCCGCAACAACGGCCAGCTGCTCAAGGTCAAGGACCCGCGCGGCGCGGGCTACCCCGAGCAGTTCAACACGGAGGGCTCGCACGACCTGACCAAGGTGGCGAAGTTCGAGTCCTACCGCGGCTTCCTGTTCGGCAGCCTCAACCCCGACGTCCTGCCGCTGCCCGAGTTCCTGGGTGGCGCCGCGAAGATCATCGACATGATCGTCGACCAGTCCCCCGACGGACTGGAGGTGCTGAAGGGCGCCTCGACCTACACCTACGACGGCAACTGGAAGGTGCAGGCGGAGAACGGCGCCGACGGCTACCACGTGTCGGCGACGCACTGGAACTACGCGGCCACGACGTCGCGGCGCACCTCGGGTGAGTCCGCCACGGAGACGAAGGCGATGGACGCGGGCCAGTGGGGCAAGCTGCGCGGCGGCTACTACGCCTGGGAGAACGGGCACGTGCTGCTCTGGAACGAATGGGGCAACCCCGAAGACCGCCCGTTGTGGGACCGCCGCGAGGAATGGGCGACGCAGTTCGGGCAGGCCCGCGCGGACTGGATGCTGAAGTACTCGCGCAACCTGTGCCTCTACCCGAACGTCTACATCATGGACCAGTTCTCGTCCCAGATCCGCCATTTCCGGCCGATCTCGGTCGACCAGACCGAGGTCACCATCTACTGCATCGCCCCGAAGGGCGAGAGCGACGAGGCGCGCACCGCGCGGATCCGGCAGTACGAGGACTTCTTCAACGCCAGCGGCATGGCCACCCCCGACGACCTCGAGGAGTTCCGGTCCTGCCAGAAGACCTACCTGGCCGGCGCGGCCCCGTGGAACGACATGAGCCGCGGCGCCCAGCACTGGATCGACGGCCCGGACGACGACGCCAAGGAGTTGGGGCTCGAGCCCGTCTCGAGCGGGGTCCGCACCGAGGACGAGGGGCTCTACCTGGTCCAGCACGGTTACTGGAAGAAGGAACTGCGCAAGGCCGTCGAAGCCGAGGCCACCGAAGCCGCTGACGCCACAGCACTGCAGGGAGCGTGACATGGCCATCTCCGTGAGCGAGGTCGAGCAGTTCCTCTACCGCGAGGCGCGCTACCTCGACGACCGCGAGTTCGAGCAGTGGCTGGAGTGCTACGCGCCCGACGCCGAGTTCTGGATGCCGTCGTGGGACGACGACGACACGCTGGTGACCGACCCGCAGCGGGAGATCTCGCTGATCTACTACAACAACCGCGGCGGCCTGGAAGACCGGGTCTTCCGGATCAAGACCGACCGGTCCAGCGCGACCAGCCTTCCCGAGCCCCGCACCGGCCACAACATCTCCAACGTGGAGATCGTGTCCCAGTCCGGCGACGTCGTCGAGGTGCGGTTCAACTGGCTCACCCTGTATTACCGCTACCAGAACATCGACCCCTATTTCGGCACGTCCTATTACACGCTCGACGTGTCCGGGCCGTCGCCGCTCATCAAGAAGAAAAAGGTGGTCCTGAAGAACGACTACATCCACCACGTCGTCGACATCTACCACGTCTGAGGGGGCGATCCACATGGCTGCTGCGACTTTCCAGATCGCCCTCAACTTCGAAGACGGCGTCACCCGGTTCATCGAGTGCAGGCCCAACGAGGTGGTGGCGGACGCCTCCTACCGCCAGCGGATCAACATCCCGCTGGACTGCCGCGACGGGGCCTGCGGCACGTGCAAGTCGTTCTGCGAGAGCGGCACCTACGACGGTGGCGACTACATCGACGAGGCCCTGTCTGACGACGAGGCCGAGCAGGGTTTCGTGCTGACGTGTCAGACCGTTCCCGAGTCCGACCTCATCCTGCGCATCCCGGCCACCTCAGACGTGGCCAAGACCAGCATCGCGACCCACGCGGGCGAGATCTCGGAGATCGACCGGGTCTCCGACACCGCGATCTCGTTCACCGTGAAGCTGGAGAACCCGTCGGCGCTGGGCTTCCTGCCGGGCCAGTACGTCAACATCCAGGTGCCGGGCACCGACCAGGCCCGCTCGTTCTCCTTCAGCTCCGGCCCGGGCACCGGCGAGGCGGCCTTCCTGGTCCGCAACACCTCCCACGGGGTGCTCACCACCTACCTGCGGGACCGGGCGAAGATCGGCGACCGGATCGAGTTCAACGGCCCGTTGGGCAGCTTCTACCTGCGCGCAATCCAGCGTCCGACGCTGTTCCTGGCCGGCGGCACCGGGTTGGCGCCGTTCCTGTCGATGCTGCACAAGATCGAGCAGTCAGGCGGCTCCGAGCACCCGATCCACCTGATCTTCGGTGTCACCAACGACCCGGACCTCGTGCGGATCGGCGAGCTGGAGGGCTACGCCGCGCGGATGGGGAACTTCACCTTCACCACGGTGGTCGCCGCGGCGGAGTCGACCCACCCGAACAAGGGCTTCGTCACCCATCACATGGGGCCCGAGCTGCTCAACGACGGCGCGGTGGACATCTACCTGTGCGGCCCGCCGCCGATGGTCGACGCCGTGCGCAAGCACCTGGCCGACCAGGGCGTGCAGCCCATGAGCTTCTACTACGAGAAGTTCGCGGGCTCCGGCGTCGTCTCCGAGATCGGCGAGATCCACGTCAAGGTGCCCGAGTCCAACGAGGCCTTCGACGCCCGCATGGCGCTGGAGATGGGGGCCGCGCACATGGTGTGCGGCAAGCTGTCCGTCGAGCAGATCGCCGAGTACCGGCGGCTGGCCGAGGCGACCGCCACCCACGTCTCGGGCAACCAGTTCAGCGACTCGGCGGGCTTCCGCGAGGCCAACGCCGCCTTCCACCTCTTCCCGGTGGAGGCCACGGGCAACCCGACCCTGATCGACGCACACCGCCAGCTGATGGTCACCGAGTACATGGGGGAGGTGCTGACCCTGTCGACCGAACTGGTCGGGGACATCACCCAGGACCACCGCGACATCGTCGACGCCTTCGAGAAGTGCGACTTCGATCGGCTGCGCGCGGTCATGGCCGAGCACAACGAACACGCCAAGCTGACCATGCGGGCGGGCATCGAAAAGGCCGGAAGTAAGGGCTGACACGGTGTATCCCGACCGATTCGCAGGCAAGGTCATGGTCGTCACCGGGTCTGCTCAGGGGCTCGGTGAGGCCGTGGCCACCCGCGCGGCCCGCGAAGGCGCCGCGGTCGTCCTCGTGGACCGCTCCGAACTGGTGCACGAGGTGGCCGAGAAGCTCGCGAGCGAGGGCGCCCGCACCCTCGCCCTGACCGGAGACCTGGAGCGCTACCTCGGCGCGTCGACGGCGATGGCGGCGGCACGCAACCACTTCGGCCGGATCGACATCCTGGTCAACAACGTGGGCGGGGCGATCAACTTCAAGCCCTACACCGAGTTCACCGAGGCCGAGATCCACGCCGAGATCCAGCGCTCGCTGTTCCCGACGATGTGGTGCTGCCGGGCGGTGTTGCCGACCATGGTCGCGCAGGGGCGGGGGACGATCGTCAACGTGTCCTCGGCCGCCGCGCGCGGCATCCACCGCGTCCCCTACTCGGCGGCCAAGGGTGGGGTGAACGCGCTCACCGCGTCGCTGGCCTGGGAGTACGCCGAGCACGGCATCCGGGTCGTGGCCACCGCGCCCGGCGGCATCGAGGCGCCGCCCCGGAAGATCTCCCGGGGCACCCCGATGGCGCAGACCGAGCAGCAGAAGGCGTGGATGCAGGCCCACGTCGACCAGACGCTGGCGTCGTCGCTGATGCACCGCTACGGGACGTTGGACGAGGAGGTCGCGCCCATCCTGTTCCTCGCCTCGGACGAGGCGCTCCTACATCACCGGCACCCGCCTGCCCGTCGCGGGCGGGGACCTCGGCTAGGCCGAGGGGGAGGCCTCAACGGCCGGGTTCGGCGAAGTCGGTGCGTTCGAGAAGGAAGGAGACGAGGAGACCGGCGAGCAGGCCCCAGAACGCCGCGCCGATGCCGAGCACGGTGATGTCGGCGACCGTCACGACGAAGGTCACGAGCGCGCCAAGGGTGAACCGGCTGCTGAACGCGGTCACGAAGGCGGCCTGCAGGACGCGGAGCATGGCCAGGCCCGCGAGCACGGCGACGAAGGCGGCCGGGGCCGACAGCATGAGCCGGGTGAACAGCGGGGCGAACAGCCCGAACACGATCGCGAGCAGGCCGCAGAAGATGCCCGCGACGTAGTGACGGGAGCGCTCACCGGACGCGACGAGCAGGGCGTTCGTCGGTCCGGTGAGGCAGGTGGACACCGCGCCGACGGCGGCGGCCAGCAGCGACCAGATCCCGCAGGCGACGGTGATGGCGTTGACGGGCGCGTCGTGGCCCGCGCTGCGGACCACGGCGATGCCCTGCCCGTTCTGCACGACGAGAACGGTGATCGCCAAGGGCACGACGAGCTCGATCATCGCCTGGGCCGACCACTCGGGAACCTGCAGAACGGGCGCGGCGAGCCAGCCCGCGGTCGTGGGCGCGGGGGTGAACCGGCCGGACACGGCGATGGCGATGGCGCCGACGAGGAGGGCGCCGATGATCGGCGGCAGCCAGCGGCCGAGCGCTGCCCACGTGCTGAGCAGCAGGAACGTCACCACCATCGGCGCGGCGATGGCCACGTCGGAGCCGATGGCGTGCACGAGGTCGGTGCCGAAGCGGAGGAAGACCCCGGCGACCATGCCCATCACGATCGGCATCGGGATCAGCCGCATCACCCGCCGCACCCACCCCGTGACGCCGAGCAGGAGCATCAGCAGGGCCGTGACGACGAACGCGCCGACCACCTGCGGCCACCGGAGATGTCCGAGGGCGGGCCCGACGAGCACTGTTCCGGGGATGGTCCAGAAGAACGCCAGGGGCTGGCGGTAGAGCCAGCACGCCAGCACGGTCAGGACCCCGTTGAGGAAGAAGACGCCGAAGATCCACGACGCGAGATCGGCCTGCGAGAGCCTGCCCTGAGTACCGACCGCGAGGATCACGGCGACCGGTCCGGTCGCCGCGAAGATCACTCCGATGAGGCCGTTGACGGCGTAGACGGGGCCGAGGTCGTCGCGCAGCTGCCGGAGACCGGTCAGGGGTCGGGGCGGTCGTTCGAGGAGCGGCTGGGCGTCGGGAGCTCGTTCTGGAGCCACGCCCCACCACCTCGCACTCGAACGGCCGCCGTCGGATTTCCCGGCGCGGGCCGATGCTAGGTCGACCACCCCGTCGCTCGCCCCCGCGAATGCCCTAGGAGCGCCCTGAAGAACTGCGACGCCGGGCCTGCCACCTCGCCGCGCCTTATCGCTCCTCCGCCTTGCGATGCGCCCACCTGACCGCCGCTCGCTACGGATTCTTCAGGACCCTCCTAGTGCCGTTGGTAGCCTCCGGCCATGACGGCGGTCCTGCCGCGGGACGGCTGCGCGGAGATCAGTCGCGCAGCGGATGAGCCGATGGCCGGAACGGCGCCCTCGGCGCGGCGCTGGCTGTGCCTGGAACACCCCGACCCGTGGCCGGGCGACGTCACGAAAGACCCCGATCCCGCGGTGCGGACGCTCCTGGCCCGCTCCGGTGCGGCGGGATTCCGACCGCTGCTGATCCGCGGCACGGTGCCCGCGCCGCACCATCAGCGGCGGGTGTTCCTCGTCGACACCGCTCCGGGCGTCGCGGCAGCCACGATGCTCACCGTCGGACGGTCGGATCAGCTCGGCGCTCTGCCGCTGCCCGACCTCGACAGCCCATTGCCCGGCGAGCCGGTGCCCGAGCCGCTGCTCCTGATCTGCGCGCACGACCAGCGCGACCCGTGCTGTGGGCTCGCGGGGAAGGCCCTTGCCGCGACGCTCGCGGGCCCGACCGTGTTCGCGTGCAGCCACCTCGGCGGCCACCGGTTCGCGCCCACCGCCCTGGTCCTGCCCACCGGCTACCTCTACGGCCGCCTCGAACCGGAGTCGGCGAGGGCGGTCCACCGCGGCGCGGCGGCCGGCGAGGTGGTGACCGACGCGTGCCGCGGGCGCTGCACGTGGTCGCCGGGCGGGCAGGTCGCCGAGCTCGCCGTTCGCGTCGCGACCGGCCTCCGCGCGCCCGACGCCGTGGTCGTGCTGGACGAGGGCGGCGAGACCGTCCGTCTTCGCACCGCTTCCGGCGAACAGTGGGACGTCGATCTCGAGTGGGTAGAGGTCGACGCCGCCCGGCCCGCCTCGTGCGGCGCCCGACCGACGCTGATGACGCCCCTTCGCGCGGCGGCCGTCCGCCGCGTCGACGAGCCCGGCGCTACGACCGGTACTCGGGGTTAGGGGAGTCGAACCGGGCGCCTGCGTCCCATTCCCTGCGCTGGTTGCCGTAGGCGGGAAAACCGCCTTCCGCTGTGAGCATGCGTGCCAGGTGCAAGAGGTTCCAGGTCATGAACGTGGTGTTGCGCCGGGTGAACTCGTTGTCCAAGCCCGCGCGTGTTCCGTCTTCGAGGACGTCGCCGTAGCTCGGTCCCGGCCCGGCTTCCCCGATCCAGCCGGCGTCCGACTGCGGAGCCACGCAGTAGCCGATGTGCTGGAGGCTGTAGAGCACGTTGGACGCGCAGTGCTTGATGCCGTCCTCGTTGCCGGTGATGAGGCAGCCGCCGACCTTGCCGTAGTAGAGCCACTGGCCGCGGTCGTTGAGCTCGCCGGAGTGGGCGTAGAGCCGCTCGATGATCTTCTTGGTCTCGCTGCTGTTGTCGCCGAGCCAGATCGGGCCCGCGATCACGAGGATGTCCGCGGCGAGCACCCGCGTGAACAGCTCCGGCCAGGCGTCGGTGGTCCAGCCGTGCTCGCGCATGTCCGGGTAGACGCCGGTGGCGATCGGGTGGTCGACCGCCCGGAACTGGTCGACCTGCACCCCCTGCTTGGCCATGATCGTTGCGCTGGCGTCGATCAGCAGCTGGGTGTGGCTCGTCCCCGGTGACCGGGTCAACGTCGTGTTGATGAACAGCGCGGTGAGACCCGAGAAGTCCATTGTGGTGTCGCTCACGGCGGGAGGTTAGCGCGCGACCTCGGCCCGATCGACGGTCTGCGACCTTACCGATCGGTGATGCGCGGTCAGGCGAACGCGAACACCGGGGGCAGGACGACGGCGACGGCCGCGGTCCAGAGGGCGAAGACCGGCAGATAGCCCGTCTGCCAGCGCTCGAGGCGGTGGAACGTGACCCGTCCGGTGAGGAACCGCAGCGCGAGCCACGCCGCCCCGGCGAGGTTCACGAGCAGGATGAGGTTGAGGCCGAGCACGGCCACGCGGTTCGGGGTGAACCCGAGATCGCCGACGCGGGCCACGATCGCGTACAGCACCATCACGTCGAGCACGAGGGCGCTCGCGACGGCGAGCAGCTGGACGTGGTCCATCAGCCCGGGCGGCCGGGACGGGTCGCGCGCGGACAGCGCGTAGAGGACGAGCCCCAACACCACCACGAGCAGGGCGTCGAAGATCCCGAGGAGCTCGCGGTCGAAGGCGTCGGCGATCCCGGAGACGGCGTAGGTCACCACGGCGACCACGAGCATCACGGCGAACAACGGCGTGAAGAGCATCGTGAGCACCGGCGCCATGTTCTCGACCACGTGCTGCTTCGACTCGACGAGCCACGCGGCCACCACCACGGCGGCCGCCGCGCCGGACGGCAGCACCCATTCGACGAGCTGGGCCAGGCCCGCGCTCCCGATGGGCTCCAGCACCAGCCGGGTGAGCAGGAGCAGCACCCCGCCGCCGAGCGCGATCAGCACGTAGTAGACGACCCACTCGCCGGTGAAGCGGACGAAGTCCATGCGCCGCTCGTGCGACCCGAGACTTCCGCCCATGTAGGGGTAGGCGACCGCGAACCACAGTGCGACCGGCAGGTGCAGCGCGACGAGGAGCTGGGTGCCGGAGTCTGCCGCGTACGGGTAGAGGTTGACCACGACCGCGAGGAGCGCGAACGGCGCGGCCGTCTCGAGCCACCGCCGCGCGTCGAGCCCGCGCCGGTGGGCGAAGTAGGCAGCGAGGAACGGCAGCACGAGCAGCCCGGCGTTCCGGAACAGCCAACCGGGGCTGTCCTCGGGGAAGTGCGCGGCGAGGCGCACGACCTGGACGGTGAAGGCTGCGGCGAGGGCGTAGCCGAACGCCACGAGCCCCCCGCTGGACGCGCGGGCCTCGTCGTTCAGGACGAGCTGCTTCCACAGTCGGGCGCTGTGCTCGCGGGCGAACTCCCGCGACAGGGTGTCGAGATCGCCCATCCGCTTCACGGCGACCAGGAACGCCTCGTCGTCGCTGAGGTCGGCCGCGCCCAGCTCGGCGATCTGGTCGCGGAGGTGGGCTTCGAGCTCGTCGACGTCCTTCCGGTCGACGGCCGGGGCCTTCGCGACGTAGGCCCGCCACTCGGCGATCTGCGCCTCCACACCCTCCACGACGTCACGCCTCACCGAAGGCCAGGGGCGTCGGTCCGGAACCGCGCCAGACGTCGCCCAACGCGCGGGTGACGGTGATCCACTGCCGTTGCTGCACCGCCAGCGCCTCCCGCCCGTCGTCGGTGATCGCGTAGTACTTGCGCTGCCGTCCCTCGGGCGGCGTCCGCCACTCCGTCGTCACGTAGCCGAGCCTGCGGAGGCGGTGCAGCAGCGGGTAGAGCATGCCGTCGGTCCACTCGAGCTCACCCCCGGAGAGCTCGCGGACCCGCTTGAGGACGGCGTAGCCGTAGCTCTCGCCCTCGGCCAGGATCGCCAGCACGAGCGGCGTCGCGGCCGCCGCCACCAGATCCTTGTCGATGTGCACAACCGCCTCCATGCCTTGATGCGGTATGCATAGAAGCACAAGGTATGCGGCGACGCCAAACCGACCCGCCGGACGCCGATCTACCGTGGGGGTGCGGTGGGTCGGTCGAGGCGTTCGACGACGGCCTTACCGGTCTGGGCGGCCGGTTCGTCGAGGGCGGCCTGCCGGACGGCGGCCCGGAGCCAGCGCTGCGCCGGGTCGGCGTCGAGGCGCACGTGCCACTGCTGGACGATCTCGACCGGCGGCAGGTCCAGGGGCAGATCGACGATCCGCACGCCCAGGGTGGGGCCGTAGCACGCGGCGAGCCTGCGCGGGACGAGCGCGACGAGGTCGCTGTCGCCGGCCATGAGCGCGGCGATGAGGAACGACCCCGTCACCGCCGCGATGGTGCGCGTGAAGCCCCGCTCGGCCAAGGCGTCGTCGAGCGGGCCGCGCAGCCGACCCCGCCGGGATGCGGAGACGTGGGGGAGCGCGCACAGCTGGTCGAGCGTGGCGGGCGGAGTTCGGGACGTGCCCACCACGGCGACCAGTGGCTCGGTGTAGAGCACCTCGGAGCGCAGGTCGACCGCCTGGGCCTGCACCCCGATGTCGAGGTCGACGGGACCGTCCCGGAGGGCCTCGACATCCTCGGAGCCCTCGCTGAGCAGGCGAACGGTGACGTGGGGGGCTTGGCTGCCGATCAGCGCGACGAGGCGCGGCGCGAGCGTGGCCGCGGTTCCCTCGTTGATCCGGATGGTGAACGTCCGGTCCAGCGCGGCGAGGTCGAGATCGCGTTCCTCCGCGAACACCGCACGGGCGGCGTCGAGCACGGCCCGCACCCCCGGGGCGGCCCGCAGCGCGAAGGGGGTGGGAACGAGCCCGCGTCCGGCCCGGACCAGCACCGGATCGTCGAGCGCTCGGCGCAACCTGCCCAACGCGCGGCTCGTCGCGGGCACCGACAGGTGCAGGCGGTCGGCGGCGCCCGTGACGCTGCCCTCGGTGAGCAACGCGTCGAAGACCGTCAGCAGGTTGAGGTCAATGTTTGCGTCAGGCACAACTCCACGTTATCAACATTGCAGTAGACGCATAGATCGCGCGTTCTTAACGTCGAACCCATGAGTCGCACCACCGCTGTCCTGGCCGCCGTGAGCACCTGCGCGGCGCTCGTCGTCGGCTTCGTCGCCGCTGTCAACCTCGCCCTGCCGCCGCTCACGGGCAGCGACCTGCGCCCCTCGGCGCCGGAGCTGCTGTGGATCGTCGACGCCTACGTGCTCGTCTTCGCGTGCCTGGTCATCCCCGGCGGCGCGGCGGGTGACCGCTTCGGTCGCAAGGGCGTGTTGATGGCCGGGCTGGGCGTGCTCGGACTAGGCGCCCTGCTCTCGGCCCTCGCACCTTCGGTGGCGCTGCTGGTCATGGGCCGGGTGCTCTCGGGGGTCGGGGCCGCCGCCGTGCTGCCGAACACGCTCGCCTGCCTGGTGCACGCCACACCGCCCCCGCGACGTCCGACCGCGATCGCGGTGTGGGCGTCGGCCACGGGGCTCGGCGGCGTGCTCGGCAACGTCGGTGGCGGCGCGGTGCTGGTCGTGGCGGGATGGCGGTGGCTGTTCGGGGCCGTCGTCGTCGCCGGAGCGATCGAGATGCTCGTCGTGGCCCTCGCGGTTCCGATATCGGGCCGGGCCGCGCGACCGCTACGCCCACTCGCCACGACCCTGCTGACGGCGGCCACGTTCCTGGTGCTGCTGGGGATCATCGAGGGCTCGGTGCGGGGGTGGACGGACCCGCTCGTCGTCGGGGCGTTCGTCGCAGCAGTGGCCTGCTCCGTGGGCTGGGCGCGGGTGGAGCTGACCGCCGAGCGGCCGCTGCTCGATCCCCGGCTCTTCGCCATCCCGCGCCTGCGCGGTGCGGCGCTGGGCATGGTCGTCGCGTTCTTCGGCATGTTCGCGCTGTTCTACGTCAACGCCTCGGTGCTGCAGTACGGCCGCGGCTTCTCGGCGCTGGAAGCCGGGCTGGGGATCCTGCCGTTGACGCTTCCCCTGCTGCTCGTCGGGCGGTTCGTGCCGCGCCTCGCCCGCCGCATCGGTGAGGTGGCGACGATGGCGACGGCGTTCGCGCTGGTCGGCGCGGGGCTCGTCGGGCTGGGCCTGCTCGTCGCGGCGCCCTACCCCGCTTACGCGGTCGGCCTCGTGGTGGTCGGGCTGGGGTGCGCTATCGCGCTGCCGCAGCTGTCCACCGGGATGACCGCGGCGTTGCCGGACGACCAGGCCGGGGTGGCGGGCGGTCTGCAGTCCACGACGCGCGAGCTGGGAAGCGCGCTCGGCGTGGCCGTGGTCGGGAGCGTGACGACGAGCGCGTTCGCTGCCGCGCTCCCCGCCGGCGCTCCGCGCACGGTGGCGGCCGCGTTCGCCGTTCTGCCCCACGCCGACGTGCTGGCCGCCTTCCTCCGCGCGAGCGCGACCGGCTTGGTGAGCATCGGGATCGCCACCCTCGTCGCAGGCGCGCTGGTCATCGCCCAATCGTCGCGTCGGCCCGCGCCTTCACACCAACCGGTCGGATAGCCCGTCGGTCATCCGCCGGGCTGGACGACGGTCACCCCGGCAGGCGTGCGGGTGGTCAGCGTGGCCAGCGCTTCCGGGACGTCGTCCAGGGAGATCGTGCGGGTGATCAGGCCTGCGGGATCCAGCGCGCCGGAGGCGACCAGCTCGAGCATCGCCGGATAGGTGTGGGCGGCCATCCCGTGGCTGCCCGACCATTGCAGCTCCCGGGCGATCAGCGGGGACATGTCGAGCTGCACCGCCGAGGGCAGCAGGCCGACCTGCAGGTGCCGACCCCGGGGCCGCAACGCGCGCAGGGCCTGCGCGACGACCTCGGCCGAGCCGAGCGCGTCCATCGTGACCCGGGCACCGCCGCCGGTGAGGTCGCGGATCTCGTCGACCGCGTGCGGGCCGACCTCGACGACGTCGGCGGCTCCGTACCGGCGAGCCAGTGCCAGGGCTTCGGGGTTCGTGTCGACGGCGATCACCCGGGCCCCGAGCGCGGCGGCGATCATCACCGCCGAGAGGCCGACGCCCCCACAGCCGAAGACGACGATGTCCTCGCCCGCAACGACTCTCCCGACCTGGTGCACCGCGCGGAACGCCGTCGCGAACCGACAGCCCAGCCCCGCGGCGGTGCCGAAGTCGAGCTCGTCGGGCAGGCGGACCAGGTTGACCTCGGCGAACGGCAGGGCGACGTACTCGGCGAACGAACCCCAGTAGTCGAAGCCCGGCTGGAGCTGGTTCGGGCAGACCTGCTGGTCACCCTGCCTGCACGCTTCGCAATGCGCCGCAGGCGCAGATGAACGGCACGGTGACCCGGTCGCCCACCGCCCAGCCGCTGACGCCGTCCCCGACCATCGCGATCGTCCCGGCCAACTCGTGGCCGGGGACGTGCGGCAACACGATGCCGGGATCGTGGCCCTGCCACCCGTGCCAGTCGCTGCGGCACAACCCGGTCGCCCCGACCTTGACGACAACCCCGCCCGGCGCGGCCTCGGGCCGCGGGGACCTCCTGCACCGTGGGGAGCACCCCGAACCGCTCGACGACGACCGCACGCATCCCGCCATCCTCGCCGACCGGACGGGAAGGCCCGCGCGGGAGAGTCAGATGTGCTGCCAGGCGGGTTTGCCCGCGTAGACCTCCCGGTAGTAGTCGGCCAGCCGCAACTGCGCGGCGGCCGCGTCGTCGAGGAGGACCGTGGCGTGCTGGTGCAGCTGCAGCACCGAGGCCGGGCAGCTCGGCCGACAGCGGTCCCTCGACCGCCGCGGCGACGGCGTCGGCCTTGCCGGTCGCCGAGCGCGAGCAGGACGAGGTGGCGGGCGCGCGAGGATCGTGCCGAGGCCCTGGGTGAGGACGTGGCGGGGGACCTCGGCGGGGTCGGCGAAGAACGGGCCGTTGTCGCTGCGGGTCCGCTCGGTGAGGGTCTTGATGCGGGTGCGGGAGGCGAGCGACGAGCCGGGCTCGTTGAACCCGAGATGGCCGTCGGACCCGATCCCGAGGATCTGGATGTCGATCCCGCCCGCTTCGGCGATGGCCCGCTCGTACGCGGCGCAGGCCGCCGGGATGTCGTCGGCGAGGGTGTCCGGCGCGTGCACGGAAGACGGCCGGAGGTCGACGTGCGCGGCGAGCTCCGCGTCGATGACAGCCCGGTAGCGCTGGGGGTGTTCGGCGGGCAGGCCGACGTACTCGTCGAGGAGGAACGCGGTGGCCTGCGCGAAGGACAGGCCCTCGTCGCGGTGCCGCCGTCGCAGCTCCGCGTACGCGCCGAGCGGGCTCGACCCGGTCGCCAGGCCCAGCACCGGCGCGGAACGTCCGCGGAGCACCGCCTCGACGGCGTCGGCGCAGAGCCGGGCGACCGCGTCCGCGTCGGGCAGGATGACGACTTCCATCACGGCTCCTGGTGGATGCGGCCGCCGGTGACGACCGCGCGCAGGGTCAGGTCGGGGGTCCACACCGCGAGATCGCCGCGGGCCCCCGCGGCCAGCACGCCGAGGTCCGGCCTGCCGAGCAGGGTGGCGGGTGTGCGGGTCGCGGCGGTGAACGCCTCCGCGGGTGGGCAGCCGGTGGCCGCGACGAGGCTGCGGACGCAGTGGTCGAGCCCGACGCCGCTGCCTGCCAGGGTCAGGCCGTCCGCGGCGAGGCGGACCGCGCCGCCCTGGAGGATGACTTCCTGATCGCCGAGCACGGTCGGCCCGTCGGGCAGGTCGAGCGCGGCGGTCGTGTCGCTGACCAGGACGAACCGCTCGACGCCCAGCACCCGCCAGGTCGCGCGAACGACGGCGGGGTGCAGGTGCAGGCCGTCGACGATGACGCCCGCGACGAGATCCGGTGGGTCACCGCCGAAGCCGCCGAGAACGGCCCCGACGATCCCCGGTTGGCGGTGGTGCAGCGACGGCATCGCGTTGTAGAGGTGCGTGACGGCCCGCGCGCCCGCGCCGGTGGCCGCCCTGACCTGCTCGAACGTCGCCTCCGAGTGGCCGATCCAGACGGCGACACCGCGGGCGGTCAGGTCGGCGATGACGTCGAGCGCACCGGGGAGCTCGGGCGCCAGGGTGACGGTGACGACGCCCCCGTCGCGGCTCCACGCGGCGACGAGATCGCGGTCGGGGGCGCGCAGATGGATCTCGGGATGGGCGCCGCGCCGCGCGGGCGACAGGAAGGGGCCCTCGGCGTGGACGCCCACGACGTGCGCGAGCGGCCCGCCGTCCGGCGCGACGCCCGGCGATCGCCGACGCCGCGGCGAGGGCCCGTTCGACCGTGCCCGGCGCCGAGGTGATGACCGTCGGGACGAAGGCGGTGACCCCGTGCCGGGGAAGTGCGGCGGCCACCTCGGCCAGCCGCTCGGGTTCGCGGGTGAGATCGGCCCCGGCGGCCCCGTTGACCTGCGCGTCGACGAGGCCCGGGGTGACGAGCAGCCCGGTGGCGTCGAGGACCCGGACGTCGGCGGGGAGCGTCGGTGAGCGAGCCGGGGGCGGCGACGGCGACGATCCCGCGGTGACCGACCAGCACGTCCCGCCGCAGGAACCGGGGGGCGTCCGCGGCCAGGACGTCGCCGCCCGCCACCAGCACCGGCGTGGTCATGCGCGTTCGCGGCCCGGCGCGAGCAGCGCGGCGCCGATGGCCGCGACCGGACGCCCGGAGGGAGCGAGCGCCACGCGCGCGGGGAGGTCGAGCGAGGCGAGGAAGGGCGAGGTCCGGCCGCGCTGCGCCAGCGCGTTCACGACGGCGAGCCGGAGACGTTCGCCGACCTCGGCGACCCCGCCGCCGAGCACGACGACGTCGACGTCGACGGTCAGGACGAGGAGCTGCACAGCGGCGGCGAGGTGGTCGGCGATCTCGAGGCACAGCCCGCGGGCCTTCCGGTCGCCGTCGGCCGCGGCGCGGAACAGCGCGTCGGCCGGGCCTTCGCCCGCCCACGGCCCGTCCGAGGGCTCCGGGCGGGTCCTGACCGGCCAGGCCCGGGCGATCGCGCGGCCGGACGCGACGGCTTCGAGGCAGCCGCGCTGGCCGCACAGGCACGTCGGTCCGCGCGGGTCGACCGGGACGTGCCCGATCTCGCCCGCCCCGCCGCGGGAGCCGCGGTGCAGCCGCCCGGACAGGACGATCCCGGCCGCGATCCCGGTGCCGATCGAGAGGTAGGCCAGGTCGGTGCGGTCGAACCCGAGGATGCGGGAGGCCCCGAGCGCGGCCGCGTTGACGTCGTTCTCGACGGCGACGGGCAGCGCGGTCCGCTCGGACAGGCGCGCGGCCAGCGGCAGCCGATCGCTGACGCCGAGGTTCACGGCGTGCGCGAGCACCCCTTGGCGGGCGTCGACGACGCCGGGGATGCCGATCCCGATGCCCGCCAGCGCCGAGAGCGGCGCCCCGATCCGGTCGGCGAGCTCCCGCGCTGCCGCCGCGGCGACGCCGACGACCTGGTCCGGACCGGGCTCGCTCGACATCCGCACGCTGGCCAGCACCGTGCCGTCGCCCCGCACGGCGACGCCGAGCACCTTCGTGCCGCCGATGTCCAGCCCGAGGTGGACGCTCGCGGGGTCGACGGGCGGATCCGCGGGCCCGCCCTGGTCCGCGGCGGTCTCGCTGAGCGCCGTGTCGGTCACTTCACGGCGCCTGCTGTGAGGCCACCGACCAGGTGCTTCTCGATGGCCGCGAACAGGATGACGACGGGCACGATGGCGATGAGCGACGCCGCGAAGAGCTGGTCCCAGTTCTGCTGGTAGCCGGTGACGTAGGAGCTGATGCCGACGGTCAGGGGCTTGCGGGCGTCGTCCTGGATCAACGTCAGGGCCACGACGTACTCGTTCCACGCGGCGATGAAGGTGAACGTCACCGTCGTCACCAGGCCCGGCAGGGTCAGCGGCAGCATGACCCGCCACAGCGTGCCGAGCTTGCTGCATCCATCGAGCTCGGCCGCCTCCTCGATCTCGCGGGGGATCGACGCGAAGAAGCCCTGCAGGATCCAGATCGCGAACGCCAGGTTGAAGGCGGCGTTGGTGAGGATGAGCGCCATGTAGGTGTTGACCAGGTTGAGCTCGAAGAACTCCCGGTAGAGCCCGACGACCAGCGCGGTCGGCGAGAACATCTGCGTCATCAGGACGATGAGCAGGAAGAGCGTCCGACCCCGGAACCGGTAGCGCGCCGAGAAGTACGCGGCGGGGATCGCCAGGACGAGCACGACGACCGTCGACGCACCCGCGACGATCAGGGACGAGCCGAGCCAGTGGCGGAAGCGCTCGTCGGCCAGGATCGTGCCGAAGGTGTTCCACTGCCAGGTGCGGGGGAAGAGCGTCGGCGGGGTGGTCAGGACGTCGCCCGCCGGGCGCAGGGCGTCCAGGAGCATCACGAGGTAGGGCAGCGCGAAGACCGCGGCGACGACGAGCCCCGCGAGGGACAGCACGTACGGCCGCACCGCGCGGTAGCCGGTCTGCCGCGGGACGGGCCGCGGACCACCACCGGACGTCCTGGACGGTCCGGGCTCGACGACGGTGGAGGTGCTCATCCGTCGGTCGCCTCCTTCCACTTGGAGACCCGCAGGTACGCCAGCACGACGACGAGGATGAGCAGGACGTTGGCGATGCCCGCCGCGGCCGACATGCCCACGCTCTTGTCGGCGCTCTTGAACGCGAGCTTGTACATGAAGGTGATCGTCGTGTCGTGCGCGAAGCCGGGGTTGCGGTCGTTGAGCGTGTAGACGATCGGGAACGAGTTGAAGACGTAGATGATGTTGAGGACCGTCGCGACGAGGAGCGACGGCCGAAGCAGCGGCAGCGTGATCCGCCAGTAGGCCTGCGCGGGCGAGGCGCCGTCGACGCGGGCGGCCTCGTGGACGTCCGACGGGATCGCCTTCAGCCCGGCCAGCAGGACGTAGCTCGTGAACGGCACGGTGACGAACACCCCGACGACGATCATCGACGGCATCGTCCAGCGGTCGTCGCCGAGGAAGTCGATCGGCGTGCTGAGGATCCCGGTGGCGATGAGGAACCGGTTGACGATGCCGTAGTTGTAGTCGAGCAGGAGCGTGAACAGCCGGGCGGTGATGACCAGCGACGCCGCCCACGGGATGATCACCGCCCAGCGCACGACCTTGCGACCGAAGAACTCCTTGCTCAGCAGCTGGGCCAGCCCGAGCGAGATGAGGATCGACAACACCAGCACCGCGACCACCCACACGACCGTGTTGGCCAGCACGGTTCCCAGATCGGGGTGGTGGAGGACCTTCACGTAGTTGTCCAGGCCCGCCGAGCCCTTGCGCAGACCGGTGATGGAGTAGTCCGACATCGACGCGCGGACCAGCTCGACGGCCGGGTAGAAGACGACGGCGACGATGAGGACGAGGGCGGGACCCAGCCACGGCAGCGCGGCCAGCGACCGCACGCCCGCGTGACCGCTGTCCGATGCGGGCGCTTTCCGGTCCCTGCGCGGCGGGACGGGCGCAGCGGTGGCCGCGCCCGTCCCGGTGTCCGAGGTGCTGCTCACCGTCAGCTTCCGGACTCGGCCTGTGCCTGCAGCTTGTCGAGCACGGCCTTCGGGTCACCGTCCGGCGCGACCGCCGCGCCGATGTTCTGCTGCACGGCGAGCTTCACCCGGTCCCAGTTCGGGTCGTCGGTCGGCGTGAGCTTGGCGCCGGTGAGGGTGTCGAGGTAGGTGGTGAGCTTCGGGTCGGACGCGAACTGCTTGACCCCGGACTCCGTGACCGGCAGGAAGCCCTCGGCCTTGATGAACGTGTTGACCTGGTCAGGGGAGTAGTAGAGGTCGTAGAACGCCTTCACCGCGTCCTGGTTGCCCGGCTTCTTGAACGCCATCAGGTAGTCGGTGACGCCGTAGGTGCGACGGCGTGCCGCCCGCCTTGGTCGGCATCGGCGCCGTCGCGTAGTGGACCTTGGCGTCCTTGTCGAGCGTGGCGGCCAGCGGCGAGAACCCGACCACCATGCCTGCCTTGCCCGACTGGAAGAGCGGGAACGCGCCGTCGGTCCGGTTCGTCTTGCCGGGGTTGTTCTGCGTGACCTTGTCGGTCACCGACAGGGACTTGAGGAACGTCAGGGTGTCGACGTTCTGCGGTGAGTTGATCGACCACTTGCCGTCGGTCTTCCAGTTGCCGCCGTTGTTGAACATCCAGATGGAGAACTCCGCCTGGGCCTCCTCGGGGCCCAACGGCATCGCGTAGCCGACGGTCCCGTCACCGAGCGCGGTGAGCTTCTTGGCGTCGGCGGTGAACTCGTCCCAGGTCTTCGGCGGCGCGGCGATGCCCGCCTTGGTGAAGAGGTCGGTGTTGTAGAAGAGCGCCCGTGCCGACGAGAGGTCGGGCATCCCGTACATCTTGCCCTGGTAGGTGCCGCTCTGGACGAAGTTCGGCAGCAGGTCGCCCTTCACCGAGTCGGAGAGGACGTCGTCGGAGGAGTAGAGCAGGCCGTCCTTCGCGTAGCTGGCGTAGGCGTTGAGGTTGAGGATGTCCGGGGCCGCGTTGTTCTGGATCATCGTGCTGGACTGCTGGTCGATGTCGTCCCAGCTGACGACCTGGACGTCGAGGTTGATCCCCGTCTTCGCCTTGTACGCGGCCGCGAACTTGTTCCAGAACGCCGCGGTGTTGTCCTTGGAGTACTCGGCGGCGACGAGCTTGATATCGGTGACCTTCCCGCCGTCGCCGCCGGAACCGCCTGCGCTCGACGCGCCGGTGCCGCCGCCGCAGGCGGTGAGCGCGAGCGCGAGACCACCCGCCGCGGCAGCCGCCACCAATCGCTTGATCATGCAACTCTCCTCGCTGAGCGGAGGGCCTACCCGGTTGGATTAGTTTGCCAGACTGGCATACGAACCTAGGGGGAGCAAGACACGATTTGCCAACGGCAAGGTTTCTCACCTGCGACGAAGCACGCTAGGATTGCACTACTAGTTGACAAACCTGTCGAGTTGGGAGCGCTCGTGGCGTCGCCGACCCCCGCCGAGCCCCGCGCTCGGCCCCCCGCCGCTCCGGGATCGTCTCAGCCTCGTTCGCGGGCGAGCTGAACCGGGCCCGGGTGCTCAAGACCCTCTACGCGCACGGTCCGCTGCCCCGCCCCGAGCTGGCCCGGCTCACCGGCTCGACCCGCGCCACGATCGGCCAGATCGTCCAGCCCCTGCTCGACGACGGCGTCCTGGAAGAGCTCGAACCGCTCGCCAGCGGTGTCCAGGGGGGCAAGCCCGCCCGGCCGTTGTGGTTCTCCGGCGACGGCTGGCCGGTCGGGGCCGTTCTCGTGCTGCCTCGCGGCGTCAAGGCCGCGGTGGTGACCGCGGGCGGTCGGGTCAGCGCGGTGACGTCCTCGGCCTTCCCCGCGGGTGCCGACGCCGAGGAGCTCACGCGGCGGATCTCCACGACCCTGCGGCGCACGGCGGCGAAATCCGGCGTGGCGCTGCACGGGATCGGGATCGCGGTCGGCGGCATGGTCGACACGGAGGCGGGCGAGATCATCCGCATGGATCTCGCCCCCGTGCTCAACGGGTTGCCGATCGGCCGGATCGTGGAGGCCGACACGCACGTCCCCACCTACGTCGATCTGCAGCCGCGGGCGCAGGCGCTCGGCGATCTGCTCTTCGGCGCGGGCCGCGGGGAGCGGACGTACGCGTCGGTCTACATCGGCGAGGGCGTCGGGTCGGGCTTCATCTTCGACGGGGCGGTGCACCGGGGCGTCCAGAGGTGCCGGGCGGCGAGGTCGGGCACGTCGTCGTCGACCGGGGCGGTCCGGAGTGCCCATGTGGTCTGCGCGGCTGCTGGGAGGCGCTCGTGAACCGGCGGTGGGTGCAGCGCGCCGCCGCGGATGCCGGACTGCCGGACCCCGCGTCGGCCGACCTCGCGTCGCTGGCGGCGCTCGCCCCACGCGACCAGCGGGCCACGGCAGTGCTCGCCGAGTGCACGGAGAACATCGCGCTCGGGATCGCCAACCTGCAGCAGCAGCTCGGCCTGTCCCTGTTCATCCTCCACGGGGATCCGGCGGGCGCGGGCGAGCCCTTCCGGGCCGGTGTGGAGCAGGCGGTGCGGGACCGCGCGTTCACCCACCCCGGCGGGCCCGCACGGGTCGTCCTGGGCACGGCCGACGATATCGCCGCTCTGCGCGGTGCGGCGGCGCTGGTCCTCTCGCAGGCTCTGCACATCGCGTTCTGACGACGGCCCCGCGGCGTCTCTCGCGCGTTTGACGTCCGGCCCGGGGGTCAGGCCGGGGGTGCTGCCTCGGTGCTGAGCTGCAGCGTCGTGGCCGCGGCGTCGTCGCTCACCATGCGGTCGACCGTGCTGCTGCCGTAGCGCCCGTACTTCGTGCGGTAGGCGGCGTCGACGCCCGAGCGCACCTCGGCGTCGTCGCTGACGTCGAGAACGGCGACGGCGGCGTCCACTCCAGGGACGCGGACCTGCGCTCGGCGCGAGCCGAGGACCTGGCCGAACCAGCCGGTGTCGCGACGGTGCCAGGTGCGCACGTAGACCTGGTCGCCGACGCAGACGACCCAGATCGGCACCCAGCGCCCCTGCGTCTCGTCACGACGTCGGACGGCGATCTCGAGCTCGTCGGCGCTGTTGATGCGCGCGAGCTCCGCCGCGGACCAGGTGCCAGGCATGGGACGCCGTGCTCCCTGGTCAGCGCCGAACGAACTGCGGGTGCTTCCAGCGCTGCTGGCCGCGGCGGAACCACTCGGCTGAATCCGGCGTGGCGGCGGGCAGCTCGTGGGTGCGGCCGCGGGCCTCGGCGAGCACGTCGTCGACCAGCTTCGGGATGGACCAGTTGCCTTCCTGCAAGGCCGCGCGCAGGACGCTGCCGATGCCCTGACCGGGGACACGTGGGCCGGGGTCGAGGCCGAGCGAGCGGCGCGCGGTCCGGACGTGGTGGAGGCCTTCGACGGCCGTGTTCTGCGCGATGCGGCATTGCGTCGGCGTGCGCGCGGCCCCGAGCTCGGCGCCGGCGGCGGTGAACCGCTCAGCCGCTTCGGCCAGGCCCGCGGCGTGCCCGGTCGCGGACCGCGCCGCGGACGCGTCGAGCACGAGCAGCTCACCGCCGAGGCGTTCGACCCAGTGCCGGGCCTCGGCGCGGGCGTCGTCGAGCTGACGGCGCCGGTGTGCACCGGCCGCGAGCGCGAGGGTGCCGACGACAACGACGAACATCACCGCGACCAGCACCATCGCGGTCACCAACACTGTGGTCACGGGATCGACGGTACCCGGCGACGGCGGATGCGGCTCACGGGTTCTTCGCGGGACCGTCGGTGCGCCATGATCCGCCGTGGCGGTCGGCGAACCGCTCCTGCTCGTCCTCGGAATCGGCGTACTTGTCGTAAAGCGACTCAGCGGTCCGGTCGGTGTGGCTGCTGAGCCGTTGCGTCCGGAAACCCACAAGACGGGCGAAACAGTAGATCCCGGCGAGTAACAGCAACAAAACCAGGAGGTTCATCCACACGGAACTCTCCTTTCTCCTGGTCTCGACGGTACTGCGGCTATGACCTCGACGCAGTCCGGAAAGAGCGTCGCACGGGCAGCCGCGGGCACTCATGGCTAGCGTCGGCGTCATGCCGGTGGTGCTGGTGCACGGAAACCCCGAGACCGATGCCGTCTGGGGGCCGTTGGTCGCGGCGCTCGGCCGGGCGGACGTCGTGCGGCTCTCTCCTCCTGGCTGGGGTGGGCCGGTCCCGGACGGGTGGGGTGCCACGGTGGAGGAGTACCGGCGGTGGCTCGTCGGGGAGTTGGAGGCGATCGGGGAGCCGGTCGACCTCGTCGGCCACGACTGGGGCGGCGGCCACACGGCCACGGTGGCGATGACGCGCCCCGACTTGTTGCGGACCTGGGTGTCGGACCTGCTGGGGTGCTTCGACCCGGAGTACGTGTGGCACCCGCTCGCGCAGGGCTGGCAGACACCGGGGAAGGGCGAGGAGATGCTCGCCGCGATGGTGGCCGACCCGGCGTCACGGCTGGACGACATGCAGTCGCGGGGGTTGGACCGCGCGGTCGGTGAGGAGATGGCCCGGGGGTACGACGACGCCATGGTCCGCTGCGTGCTGGGCCTGTACCGCGATGCGGCGCAGCCGAAGATGGCGCGGCTGGGCGCGGACCTGCCTGCGGCGGCCGCCCGTCCCGGCCTGGCCGTGGTGGCCACGGCCGACCGCAACGTCGGCACGGAGGAGATGCGCCGCCGGATGGCGGCCCGCGCGGGCGCACGGGTCGCGGTGCTGGAGGGCCTGGGGCACTGGTGGATGGTGCAGGACCCGCACCGGGCCGCCCGGCTGCTCGAGGACTTCTGGTCCGCGCCCTCGGACTGACGGCCGACACCGACCTCAGGTCGGCATCGGGCGGAGGGACTTGCGCCGACCGTGCGCACCGACCGACGCGTCCTTGAGGTCGATCCCCTTGGTCTCCGGCAGCGTGAGGACCACCGCGCCGGACAGCACCCCGAGAGCGACGCCGTACCAGGCGAAGGCGCTGGTCAGGCTGTGGCTGGCGAGGTAGGTCTGGAGGTAGGGCGCGGTGCCGCCGAACAGGGCGACGGCGATGGAGTAGGGCACCGCGAGCCCGGTCGCCCGGATCCGGGTCGGGAAGATCTCGGCGTACACGGCGGGCCCGATGGACGAGTAGGCGCCCAGGAAGACCAGGGCGATCGACATGGCGAAGAACAGCGACCACGGTGAGGCACCGAGCATCGCGTTGAGGGGGACGTTCAGCACGGCCATGCCGACCAGTGCGACGAGCAGAACGGGCTTGCGCCCGTACCGGTCGGACACGACCCCCCAGAGGGGCAGCACGATCAGGAAGATCACTTGCGCTGCGACGCCCGCCCAGAGCGTGGCCGCCGCGGGGGCGTGCAGGACGTTGATCGCATAGGCGGGCGCGGAGATGGCCCACGCGTAGTAGAGGACGGTGGCGCCCGCCGTGATGCCGATGACCTGGAACAGCAGCTTGGGGTGTTCCTTGATCGTCTGCCAGATGCTGCCCTTGGGCTGCTCCGCCGCGGCGGTCGGGTCGTCGTCGAGAACGGTCTCGGCGAACACCTCCGTCTCCGACATCCGCAACCGCATGTAGAGCGCGTACAGGCCGAAGACGCCGCCGATGATGAAGGGGATGCGCCAGCCGAACGAGGTCATCGCGTCCTTGGACAGCGCGGTGGACAGGAGCGCGGCGAGGAGCGTGCCCGCGAGCTGCCCGATCGTGCCGGAGAAGTAGATGAGGCTCGACCACAGGCCGCGCCGTTCTCTCGGCGCGGTCTCGGCGATGTACGTCTGCGCGGAGGGCAGCTCGCCGCCGTGCGCGAGGCCCTGCGCGAGCCGGGCCAGCACCAGCACGACGGACGCCGCCAGACCGATGGTCCCGTAGTTCGGGCAGATCCCGATGGCGATGCTGCCGACGGCGGCCGTCGCGACCGTCAGCGCCATCGACAGCTTGCGGCCCCTCTTGTCCGCGATCCAGCCGAACAGCCACCCGCCGAAGGGTCGGGCGAGGAATCCGGCGGCGAAAACGACGAGCGTGCTCAGGACGTCGGAAACGGAATCCCCGCTGTGGAAGAACTGGGAGGCGAAGAACGGCGTGAACGTCGTGTAGACGCCCCAGTCGAACCATTCCATCGCGTTGCCGGAGCCGATTCCGAAGAGGGTGTGGGCGCGGCTCTGGGCCGGAGGGGGCGACGCGTCCGAACGTGGTCTGGCAGCTTCGCTCACGACGTCGGCCTCCCTCGGTCCCGGCAGCGAGCCCGTGCGCGCCTGGACGGCCGCACACGCCCTCCGCCGCGGAGTACCCCCCGCCGCCGCGGCCCAACCGGCGCAGGTCACAGACAGCGGACCGCCCCGTCCGGCGCCTGGTGCGGACTCAGAAGCCCTTCGCCGATCCGGTGGTTGCTGGGTCAGCCCGGCGCGGATGGCCTCGAAGGTGATGCCTTCGTTGGCGGCGTACGTGCCACCGGCGTTGTTGAGCCTCGGGAACCGGACGCTGCTCGAGTGGTGGAGGCCGATCAGTTCCCATTGGTCGTTGAACACCGGGCTGCCGGAGCTGCCGGGCTCGGTGGGCGAGCGGTAGTGCAGCACCCGCTGGTCGTAGTCGAGCAGAATGTTGTCCTGCAGGGAGAACTGGGGTTGGGCGATTCCATGGGGGTGGCCGATGACGTAGGCCCGCCGGTGCCCGAGTGGCTTGCGGGGCAACACCCTGGCCAAGACGACGGGGATGACGTCGTGGGGGTAGCCGTCCAGTTCGAGGATTGTCGTATCCAGCCCGCCGCGGCTTGACGGCTGGTACCAGCACTGGCGGTTGACGCGGAAGCGGGCTTGGAGGCCCTGATCGTCGTCGAGGCCGTGGAACGCCACATGGGCTTCGGACGGGTCCAACGCCTCGGGAACGACGTGGCCGTTGGTGATCACGACGAGGGGCGGCAGATCCGGGTGCAGATCGGGACCCTTCGATGAGGAACCCCGTGCCGAGCCCTCGCTGCGATCATTCTGGATGCGGGCCACCGCCCGACAGCGCTGCAGTCCGGTGCGGTACCAGGCCAGCGACTGGAACCCGTCGGATCCAGGATCCGTTCCAGCCGTTCGCCGCCGAAGTGGTCGTTGAGGCGGCTCGCACGGACGTCGCTGGACTCGACCGTGACTTCGCCGCCATCGAACTTGAGGAGCGCGGCGCGCAATACGGGAAGCAGTTCGTTGCCGGGTGAGGTTGTCGAGTCGAGTTGCCAGAGCGTCCGGAGTTGACGGAGGAACGCCGCAACCGTGAATCCGTCCGGCTTGGTCTCGATCAACGCCTCGGCGCGCTCGATCGCCTCGTCGAAGTGTCCGAGGGCGATTGCCGCTTCGCACGCCGTCACCTCGGTCCACTGGTTCAGACAGGTGCCGCGTCGACGGTCCCTAGAATGGCTTCGGCCAGCTCGGCCACCGATTCTGGTTCGGACAGGGCTTCGATGCCGTCGCGCCCGGCGCGCGCCAGGAGGGCCACCGCGTTGATGCCGTGCCAGGTACTGTTCGAGTCCTGGCGATAGGCGGCGAGATACGCATCCAGTGACCGCGAGAGGTAGACGCGCCGTCGGCAGGTTCGGTGCAGGCGAGGTACAGCTCCTTGTAGCAGCGGCCGATTCCCCCTTCGGCTTCGAGCCGTTCGGCCATCGGCACCGTGTCGTCGGCAGCCAGCTCGGCATAGAGCCGCAACGCCACCGCCGGGTTCCGCCCGTCCACCAACGCCTGGGCGTACTGCCTGCGGACGGCGGGGCCAGCGTCCTCATGCGCGAGAGCGGCATCGGCGACGACTTCGAGCTCCTCGTAGCGCAGAGCCTGTCGCAGGATCATGAGCACCGGTCCCACGCTGTCGGGCAGGACGGGGACCGCGTAAAGGCGGGCAGCGTATTCGGACGACAGGTCGCTGACGGCCTGCCAGTCGAACACCGCCGCGGCCGCCCTGAACTGCCTGACCCAGTTCCGCCCGGTCATCGGCCGAACTCGCCGTCGTCGGGATCGGTCGGTGCTCCGGGCTGGAACATGCCCACCACGTCCTGCGCGGCCTGACGCGCGGGCAGGGTCATCCTCCGCGCGCCGGCGGCGGCGGACAGGTCGAGGTCGGGGGAGAACGGCGGTGGTGCAGCGGACTCGGGAGGCCTCTGGACCTCTAACTCAGGCTGCTCGAGTTGCGTCTTCACCGCCCCGGCGAGCTCGAGAAGACTCGCTTCGAACCCGTCGATCGGGCCGGGCGCCACGGCCTCGGGCAGCGCCATCACGGCGGCAGTTCGACGGCCGCGTAGTCGGTTCGGCCTCCGGAAGGAGGGGGAGTGTCACAAGGAGGTCGTTCGCCGCATCATCGCGAGCGGTCAACGCAGGACTGTCCGGTGCGAACTGCGTGCGGAGGGTCTTGGGGATCGAGGCGTGTCGTAGAACGTGTGGTCCACGGTCCCCCGGGGGATCAACGGGGAGATGGCGACCGCGGAACCCGCACGCCGCTGAGGCTGAAGTCGAAGCCTGCCGAGGAGCGGCGCGTCCGGCGGGGGCACCCTGGGGGGAGGCACGTGATCGTAGAAGCCGCCGTGCTCGTCGTAGGTCACCAACAGAAGCGTCTTCGCGAACACGTCGGGCCGGTCGACCAGCGCGTTGTAGATCTCGCCGATCAGGACTTCGCCCTCGGCGAAGCTCACCTCCTCGGTGACGTTGTTGGCGGGGTGCTGGCTGTTGCCCGGGCTCGCGCCGTAGCCATGGTTCAGCTCGACGAAGGCGTAGCTGGGCAAACTGTCGTGGGCGATGTGGTCGAGCAACTCCGCCGGACCGTGGAAGGATCTCCGATCGCGGATCCAGAGCCTCCAGAACGCCCACACCTGCGCGATGCCGTCGTGGTACACGCCCCAGCGTCAGCCGTGGGCGGCCAACCGTTCGAAAATGGTCTCGTTGTTGTACCAGCGCACGCTGATCTCTGTTTCGCCGTCCGAGGTGGCGGCGTGGACGAAGTTGCGGTTGGGCCAGGTCTCGCCCGGCACCGAGGAATGCCAATTGACCAGTACCGCGAACTCCTTGGCGAGCCGCGAGAGCACCGGAACATCTTTCTCCGCGAAGCATTTCATGATATCCGTCCCGCACGGCATGATCGGTGCGGCTTGCGTCGGACGCGGGACCACGCTGCCGAAGAGGACTCGGCGGTCCGCGCCAGCAGGCTTTTCGTCTGTGGTGACGAATTATCGATCTTGAGTCGGAAGGAGCGGACGAAGCCGGTCATCGTCGGCTGCCCCGTCGCCGTGGCGTTCGCCCGTCCATACAGTTGCACCATCACCGCTGCGGCTGAGTGGTCGGGATTGACGCCGAGCACGCGAGTGGCGTCCGCGCTCGTCGGGATCAACCTGCTGGGTAGGCTTTCGGGATCCTCGGGGCAGCTGACGTCTATGCGATCGAGGCGGGGATAGGTCGGGTCCTCGTGTTGCAGGTATCCGAGAAGGTGGTCGAACGACCGATTCTCCATCATCACCACGATGATGTGCTGGATACGGGCTCTCCCGACCGGTTCCTGCGGGTCGTCGGTCGTGTCGGGCATGACCACCTCGTTCCGTGTTCTTCGTACAAGAGTGGCCATGGCGAGGACGTCCCGCAATGCTCACGCCCAGCGGTTCCCATCCCATGGCCGATCTTCTAATGTGTTGACCGATGAACCTGCCCGATGACCGGAATTGCTTGGGCCTCGTCCAATGACGGACCGTCGGGTCGTTGACGACGTCCGACAGCTGCTCGGTGATCCCGGTGAGCTCGCTGGAGATTGAGCGAGCCCTACCTCGAGGGCCTGCCCGGGCCTGCCGAGGCGAAGCGATCGACGCCTCGACGCGTCAGGAGCGCGATCGGGTCGTCGGTGATGGCATCAACGGGCTTGTCAAGATGGCCGAGGCCGCACCGACGAGATCGACGATGATGAGCTGTTCGGCCTCGAAGCGATCGTGGCCCTCGAGGGCCGACCGGCGATTCTCATCCACGGAGGCGACTTCCTCCCACCGCCCCGGAATCGGGGCCATCTGAACCGCGCTCGCGCGGAGATCCGCGGGGCGATCGCCCGCGCTGGTCGTATCGAGGTCACAGGCCACACCGCCCACGAATGGATCGGCACCGCCTCGCTCGTCGGGCCCCGGACCATCATGACCAATCGGCACGTCGCTCAGGAGTTCTGTGCCGCGCCGCGCAGGCACCGTTTCCGACGAGGCCGCACTGCGAGCGGCGGTTGGACCTTCCGCCCGGCATGACCTCGCGGATCGACTTCCTGAGGGAACGCGGCAGCAGCGCGTCTTCGGAGTTCGCGATCACGGGGGTGATCGGTATCCACGAGGAGTGTGATCTGGCGTTGCTGCGGGTGGAAGCACGTCGTCGTCGGGGGAGGCGCTGCTTGACCCGCTTGCTGTCGCGTCCCTGGAACCCCCGCACATCCGCGGGCGCGAGGTCTACGTCGTCGGCTATCCGGCGTGGACGGTCGCCGCAACGAGCCCGAACCGATGCGCAGGATCTTCAGCAACGTCTACGACTGCAAACGCCTGCAGCCCGGCCGGGCCATCGGCTACTCCGACCAGCTGTCCACTCTCGAATACGACTGCTCCACGCTCGGCGGAAACTCCGGATCGCCGGTCTTCGACCTGGCGAGCCATCAGGTGATCGGTCTGCACTTCGGGGGGAAGTACCGCAGTGGCAACTATGCGGTGGCGCTGTGGAAGCTGACCGACGATCCGCTGCTGGCCGAGGGTGGCGTCAACTTCCAGTAGGTCCCGTCGTCCGGTCGTCGTCGGAGAGTGGCCGCCGAATCGCCGACGGGCGCTCGGGCACCAACGCGGCCCACGCCTCGGCCAAGGACTCACCGGTCCGCACCCGCGACTCCTCGGTACCGGACTCTTCGGCATGCCAATCGAGCTGGCGCTCAACGGCCGTGGCGGTCCACACGGCAGGCTTGTAGATCCCGCTTTTCTGCACGATCCCGACGAGCGGGAACAACGAAGGTCGCGCGTGTCGTAGGTAGCGGTCCGGATTCGTCGCTGCCATGTGCTTCGGGACGATCTGCATGAAC
Source organism: uncultured Actinomycetota bacterium (assembly GCA_963799945.1). Classification (GTDB taxonomy): domain Bacteria; phylum Actinomycetota; class Actinomycetes; order Mycobacteriales; family Pseudonocardiaceae; genus Pseudonocardia. The sequence goes on along the minus strand of CAWCZG010000007.1, from coordinate 385,369 downwards.
CACAGCACGGTGAATCCCGTCCAGGTGACGGTGAAAGCCTTGAGCGCTATACCACCAGTGATCTCCATCGAAGTGAAGGGGATGGGAATCGAGTCTGGCTCGGCGAGGAGCGTCGCCGTGGTGACGATCAATGCCACGAAGAGTTGCGGCCGCGAGCCAGCCCGCGAGATCGGAGGCCGACCGATCCGGGTACAGGCTGTTCCAGCGATCGATGACGGCTACCTCTAGTCCCTCCATGCCTGCGAGCAGCAACATCAGCAGGAGCGCGCAGATCCCTCTGATGGCGGCACCGGGTTCACCGCCGATCAAGGAATGGATCGCGTTGTAGACCCATAAGATCGTCTCAATTGCCCACGCGACGAAGAGCACCACCCCGAAAGTCGTGCGCAAGCCTTCGCTCATCTTGGACGTGCTCTGCGCTGACGCCATCTTGTTCCCACCCTGGCCGTCGGATGCGGGCAAATGCCGATCAACCTTTGTCAGGCCTGCAACATCGAGGGGTTACGCTGCGAGCTGCGCAGATGATCAGCAACCCGTTGGTTGGCTTTGCTGATTATCTGGATGATCACGGCAAGGATACAAGCACGAGGTTGTCCTTGAATAGTGCCGACGCCCTTCACGCGTGCTAGGAAGCGGTATCGCCCCCGAGAACGTTCTGGGGGAGCTGCCGGAAGGTGTACCTCGGCTCCGCCGGTTCGGTGAGCGTGAACTGCCAGATGAGGTCGAAACGGTCCTCGGGCCACGCGGTGGGGGCGGGGGTGGTCGTGGGGATGGCGGCGGCGATGTCCGGGATGCGCGCGTGCTCCCAACAGATGAGCACCGGGCCCGCGCCGCCCTCGAGGACGGCGGCGGCGAGCTCGGCTTCGTGGGTCTCGCGGTAGGGGGTTTCGATCCGTAGGCCTGTCACGCCCGCGAGCCCGAGCAGCGTCTGGTACGGACGGTGGATCGCGGCGTCGGCGCGGTTGCCGTAGTCGGGGCTGATCAGGCGGTCCGGCACCGCGAGGGCGGTCTCGCCAGGGCGGGGTGGACGGGTGAACAGCACGGCGAGCGCGCCGCACCGCTGCCAGCCGCGCGGGGTGAGCGAGTGGCTGTTGTGGTCGCCGTCGAGCTCGACCCCGGTCGCCGCGTCATGCGCCTGGTGATCGGGCTTCTCGCCGTGCCGGATCAGGTAGACGACCCTCGGCGGGCCTGCGGGCGAGGTGCTCATGCGCCCCATCCGATCACGGTGGCGAGGGGTTGCGCCGAGGTGAGCAAGTCCTGCTCCGGTTGACAGCGAACTGGGGCCACAGCGGCGATTCTCCCGCAGGGTCGGGGTCGCCGACCATCGTCGCGACGCCCGGGAGGTCCGGGCCCCGACGTGGCCGGAGGCCTGAACGTGGACGTGGTCGCCCCCGCGCACGACACCGACCGTTGCGCCGTCGTCGACGGGTCGGTGCGCGGCCTGGTGCACCGCCTCGGTCCGACCCTCGGGCGGCTGATCCGGTTCGGTCTCGTCGGTGCGCTCGGGACGGTCGTCAACACGCTGGTGTTCACCACCGCGACGGGGAACGGCCTCCCCACCCTCGGGGCGGCCTTCCTGTCGATGGAGATCGCCACGGGCTTCAACTTCGCCGTGTCGGACCGGACGGTGTTCGCGGGCCGGGCCCGTTCGCCCCGCTGGGCGCGGATGCCGGCGTTCTTCGCCGTCGCCACCGCGGGCTTCCTCGTGACCGGCCCGTTGATGCTGGCGCTGATCGCCGTCAGCGTCCCACCGGTGGCGGCCAACCTGGTGGCCGTCGGCGCGCTCGTGCTGGTCCGCTTCGTCATCGCCGACCGGCTCATCTGGACGTCGGGCCCGCCTCCGCACGGTTGCCGAACGGTGACGAAGCCCTTCCCCGTCGGACAACACATTGCCGACCGCGGAGCGATTCTGCCCGCCCCGCACGCGGCCGACGATGGTCGGGACGTCCGGAGTGCCCGGCCGTCGGGTGATGGGGAGCGGACATGCAGACACGACGGCAGCACATGACGAGCGGACCGGCACCGGCCGGACCGTTCGTGTCCGGGCCGCCGCCGACGCGTGGGGGCCCGGGGGGACCCCCCGCGTGGGAAGACCCGCGACCCGCGGGTGGGGGGCTCGCGCTCGCGCCGCGGCCGACGCCGGTGTGGGCGACACCCTCGCCGTCGTACCCGGCGCCCGCCCCCCGCCCGCCGGCGCCGCTGGTGATCGACCCGGCCGCCCAGCCCCAACCCGCCCAGCCCCAGCTCCAGCTCGCGCCGCCCCAGACCCAGCCCGTACGGCCCCAGCCCGTGCAGCTCAAGCCCGCCCAGCCCAAGCCCGCGCAGGAGACCAGCAGCCCGTGGCGGCCCCGCCGCCTCCTGCTGATCCTCGTGCCGCTGGTGCTGCTGTTCGGTCCGGCGTTCGTCTCGGGCCTGCACGGCGCCGACGGCACAGCCACCCCGCCCGCGGCGGGCGTCATCCCGGCCGCGGCCGCCCCGGCGACCGCCGCGCCCGACGTGCACGGGCTGTCCGGGGGACTGCTGCCCCGCGCCGACGGCGTGCAGGCCGCGGGCCAGGACCAGCCCCGCGACAACCGCGCGACGCCGCTGCCGACCGGTCCCGAAGAGCCGCAGAGCGGCACGCTCACGCTCGTCCTCTCGATCGTCATGCTGGTGCTGTCGTTGCCGCTGACGTTCGTCGCGTGCACCACCACCTGGTGGATGCTCACCGCCTGGCGCACGCCGGACGCCCTCAAGGGCACCGGCTTCACGCGTCGCAACGCCTCCCGCACCCACACCTTCTCGCTGCTGCTGCCCGCGCGGCACGAGCAGGAGGTGCTCGCCGACACCATCGACGCGCTCGCCCGCCAGGACCACGACGCGTTCGAGATCATCGTGATCATCGGGCACGACGACCCGGAGACCATGGCCGTCGCGCACGCGGCGGCGCGCAGGCACCCGAAGCTCGTGCAGGTCGTCATCGACTACAACGTCCCCAAGAACAAGCCCAAGGGCCTCAACACCGCGCTGCCCCGCTGCCGCGGCGAGATCATCGGCGTGTTCGACGCCGAGGACGAGGTGCACCCCGGCCTGCTCAAGCTCGTCGAGGCGCGGTTCGAGGAGACGGGGGCCAGCGTCGTCCAGTCCGGTGTGCAGCTGATGAACGTGCACACCACGTGGTGGTCGATGCGCAACTGCCTCGAGTACTACTTCTGGTTCCGCTCGCGCCTGCACTTCCACAGCGAGCAGAAGTTCATCCCGCTCGGCGGCAACACCGTGTTCGCCCGGGCCGAGGTGCTCCGCGACTTCGGCGGCTGGGACCAGGAATGCCTCGCCGAGGACTGCGAGCTCGGCGTGCGGCTCTCCTCGGCCGGGCACCAGGTCGCGGTGGCCTACGACCCCGAGGTCGTCACCCGCGAGGAGACCCCCGACACCATCAAGAGCTGGGTCAAGCAGCGCACCCGCTGGTGCCAGGGATTCCTCCAGGTGCTGCGCAAGGGCCTGTGGAAGGAGCTGCCGACACGTCGTCAGCGCCTGCTCGCCCGCTACACGCTGTGGATGCCGTTCCTGCAGGCCTACTCCGGCGTGATGATCCCGATCTCGCTGGTCTCGATGCTGGTGGTGAAGGTCCCGCTGCCGGTGACGCTGCTGTCGTTCGTGCCGCTCGTGCCGACGATCGTCAGCATGGCCGTCGAGGCCGCGGGGCTCGAGGAGTTCGGCCGGTCCTTCAAGGTGAAGATCCGCGCCTGGGACTACGTGCGGCTCGTCCTCGGCGCCTTCCCCTACCAGGTGCTGCTGTCCATCGCCTCGATCCGCGCCGTCGTGCGCGAGGCCCGCGGGCAGGTCGGCTGGGAGAAGACCGAGCACGCGGGCGTCCACCGCCAAGCCGCCGCGTCGAGCTGACGCCGCCCCCTTCCGAGCCATCCGAAAGGTCTCACCATGGACACCATCCGTCCCACTCTCCGCGAGCGGCTCATCACGGCCTCCGTGCTGCTGCCCCTCCTCGCGGTCACGGCACTGATGCGGCTCGTGAACCTCGTCGGCGCCCCGCAGCGCGTCGACGACGAGGGCACCTACCTCGCGCAGGCCTACGCCATGCTGCACCTGGGCTCCATCACGCACTACACGTACTGGTACGACCACCCGCCCGTCGGCTGGCTGCAGATCGCGGGCTGGCTGGGGTTCTCGGAGCTCTTCGGGCCGGTCGACGACACCGTGGCCGCGGGGCGGCGGTTCATGGTCGTCCTCGCCGTCGCCACGGCCGCGCTGCTGTGGGTGCTCGTTCGCCGCCTGGGGTACGGCCGGGTCGCCGCGGGCGCCGCCGTCGCGATCATGGCGTTGTCTCCGCTGGCCGTGCAGTACCAGCGCACCGTCTACCTCGACAACATCGCGACGCTCTGGGTGCTGGCCGCGGCCGTCTGCCTCTGTACGCCCCGCCGCCGACTCGCTGCCTACATGGGCGCGGGCGCCTGCTTCGCGCTGGCGGTGCTGAGCAAGGAGACCGCGCTGCTCCTGCTGCCCGCCGTGGTCTGGCTCGGCTGGCAGCGCGGCAACCCCGGCACCCGCCGCTACGCGATGGCCGTGGCCGGGACGGTGTTCGGCCTGCTCGTCTTCGCCTACGTGCTCGCCGCCGCGGTCCGCTCCGAGCTCATCCCGGGCCCGGGGCACGTCAGCCTGATCGACGGCGTCACGTTCCAGCTCTTCTCCCGCACCTCCGGCGGCAGCGTGTTCACCGCGGGATCGCCCAACCAGGCCACCGTCTCGGGCTGGATCCAGCTCGACGGCGTCCTGCTCGGCGCGGGGGTGGTGGCCGGGTTGATCGCGATGGCGGTGAAGGACCTGCGGCCCCTCGCCTTCGGCCACCTGCTCCTCGTCGCGATGCTGCTGCGCGGGGGCTACCTGCCCATTCCCTACGTGATCGCCGCGATCCCGCTCTCGGCGCTCCTCGTGGCGACCGTCGCCGCCGAGGCCGGACGCAGGCTGCTGACCGGCAACAACGGCGTGCGCGCCGTCGCGGCGGCGGTGCTCGTCGCGGTCGCCGCCGCGGGGGTGGTCGCGCAACCACGCTGGCGGGACACCCTCGACTTCCTCACCACCGTCGACCGCGACGCCCCCGTTCGCGACGCCGAGCAGTGGGTGCTGAACAACGTGCCGCGCACCGACCGCCTCGTCGTCGACGACGTGTTCTGGGCCGACCTGGTGACCGCGGGCTGGAACCGCAACGACGTCGGATGGTTCTACAAGCTCGACACCGACCCGGCCGTCCAGGCCCTCAACCCGCACGGCTGGAAGGACTACGACTACATCATCGCGACCTCCGCCGTGCGGCAGTTCCCGGCGACGTTCCCGCAGATCCACGGGGCGCTCACCGGCTCGGTGCCGGTCGCGTCGTTCGGTGTGGGCACCGAGCGCGTCGAGGTCCGGCGCATCGACCCGACGGCGAGCGGCACGACCCCGCCGCCCGCGGCGGCCGAGCCCGAGCGCGTGACCATCGGTGCGGCGTTGGCCCAGCGGCTCGGGCCCGACGCCGCCCCGGCGGCCGCGGACCTGCTGCGCGCAGGCCGTGTCGACGCCCGAGTGCTCGCCACGCTGTCCGACTTCGCGACCGTCCAGCCGCTCAAGGTGGCCGACCTGCCCGCCGAGCCGGGCGAGGACGCCGCGGGCAGGCCGCGCCGGGAGGTGCTCCTCACGGCGGCCGCCGACCAGGCCGCGCGCATCGTCGCGTGGTTCCGCGCCCAGCGCGGCGCGTTCGCCGTGCAGGACGTGACGTCCGGGCCGGATGGCGTGCTCGTCACCTTCCCGCCCGCGGCGCCCTCGGGGCTGCTCGGGGTGGCCGCCAAGCCGCCCGCACCCGGCAAGCCCGCCGCCCTGCGCGTGCTCGACCTGGTGCCCGGCTCCGGCCCGCAGCGGGTGCGGCTCGCCGGACTCGACGGCACGGGGGTCGCGCCGATCGCCGTCGGACCGTACGGCGACATCGGCAACTACTTCGCGGTGCCCGCCGGGGTCGCCACCCTGTCCATCGGTGCCGCCGACCCGGCCGCGCCCACGGCGCTGAGCCAGGCCGTCGCGCTCGCGCCCGGCGGGACCTACACGCTGATGCTGTTCGCCGCGGCGGGCGGCGGCGTGGCGGGCCAGCTCGTGCCGGACCCGGCCGTTCCGGGCCCCGGCATCCGCGGCATCGTGCGGCTCGCCCACGCGGACGACCGGGCCAAGGACCTGACCGTGGACGTCGCAGGCATCGGACCGCTGGCCAAGAACATCTCCTACGGTCTGGTCACCGGCTACGCCGAGCTCGTGCCCGGCAACGTCGCGATCACGATGACGGCGGGAACGGTGAAGACGACGGCCACCGTGCCGCTGCGGGCACGAGACGTGCGCACCCTCGTGGTGCTGGACGGACCGGACGGCCCACGCCTGACCGTCGTCCCCGACCCGACCCGGGCGCCCGCGGCGGCACCGCTGCCGGTGACCCCCGCCGCCCGGCCGGGCGTCCTGGCTCCGCCCCCACCGTCGTCCGCGGCCGCCGACGCGGCGCCGATCACCGCGCCGCTGGCGGCTTCGGGCAAGCCACTGGGTGAGGTCCCGCTCGCCGTCCTGGCGTTCGGGCTGCTCGCCGGGCTCGTCGGGTTCCTGTTGCGCCGTCGCCGCGGCGCCACGGTGGACGGGGGGACCGCGCCGGAGATCCCGGCGGACGCGAGTGACGTGACCGTCGTGGTGCGGCGGGTGAAGGCGGTGCTCGGCCGCGCGCCGCGGCCGCAGCGCGCGTCGGACGACCCGGACCGCACCGCCCTCGTCGAGGACATCGAGGCGCTGCGGGAGCGCGCCGCCGCCATGGCAGGCTCCGGCCCGGTGGTGCCCATGTGGCCTGCGGGCGCGCCGACCGGCCGTCCCGGTCCGGCCCCGCTCCCGGAGCGTCCCCTCGGGGCGGTCCCGGCGGGCTGGTGCCCGCCCGCACCCCCGACGCCCCCGGAGGTTCCGGCGGCCGCCACGGGGCCCGTGGCCTTCCGACCTGCGGGTCGACCGAGCGTCGGCAAGGGCGCGTCGACGACGCAGGAGGTCATCCGTTCGGCGCGGCCCGCGCGTCTCGGCGCGGAGGCGTCCGCGCCGGGCTGGGTGCCCGCGGGCTCGCCCTCGGAGGGTCCGACCGTGACCCTCGTCCGCGGGCTCGACGAAGCGACCGTCCGGCTGCCCGACCAGCGCACCGGCGACCTCGACGCCACCGCGTTCATCGGCGACCTCGGCGCCGTCCGCCGGGAGGTCGAGCGGCGGCGGAACTCCGGCGGCGGCGCGAACGGCAACCGGGGCTGATCAGGCGGGTTGCTCCGCGGACGGCCTCGTCACATGTAGACGCCGCCGTTGACGCTGATGACCCGGCTCATGGCGACTCCTTCATTTGACGGCGACGGCGTTGGCCGCGGAGCCGATGCCGCCGACGAGGTTCACCGGCGTGCTCGCGACCATGGCTTCCCACACGCCGTCGGCCCGGCAGTCCGCGACGAGCGCGCGCAGGTCCCACAGCTCCCCGATGGCCATCCCGAACAGTCCGATCAAGGTCCGGTGCATGAAGCCGAACGGGAACGCCTCGTCGCTCCGGTCGGGCGGCCAGCACTCCAAGCCGGGCGCGTCGCTCGCAACTGCGAAGATCCCGCTGTCCCACAGGTACTCGGCCATCTCCTCGCCCTGCGCGAGCCCGACCGCGGTGAGCGTCTCCGACGTCGTCATGGCGTCACGGCGGGCGGGCGGCTGCTCGACGTGCCACGCCACGAACCCCGTGTGCACCATCAGGATGTCGCCGCGCCGCAGCTCCAGCCCGGTCGCCGCCCGCGCCCGCTCCAGGTCGTCGACGGTCACGGGCACCGACGCGCCGGGGCCGCCCCGCTCGGCGACGACCTCGGCCACGTCGAGCAGCACGCCGCGGGTGACGATCCCGTGCCGGGCCCAGTGGTCGATGGTGTTGCGGTGTCGGTCGACGACGTCGTCGCGGGTGGCGCCGTTGTAGAACGCGTCCGTGTGGGCGGCGACGTGCCCGAGCGAGTCCCACTGGCTGCTCGCCTGCGGGTACCAGTTGTCCACGAAGTCGTCGAGACCCTTGCCGGGGCGCGGCTCCAGCACGGTGTGCCGGGCCGCCCCGCGGGCGAACAGCGGCGGCTCGATCGTCCCCACCGGCACGTCCAGCGGGAACCGCCGCCCGGTGCGGACGAGCGCGGCCGCCGCCCGCGTCACCTCGTCGTCGAGCAGAGCGGCCCGGCCCAGCGACTCGTCGTCGCCCCACAGGCCCCACGCCGACCGGACGCCGAGCGGCCCGATCGGGAGGTCGCGGTACCGCGGGAAGTCTCCGTGGCTCATCCGGCGAACACACCCCCGTCGACGCTGTAGGCCTGCCCGGTGATGAACGACGCCCCTTCGCCCGCCAGGAAGGCGACGAGCTCGGCCACGTCCTCGGCCGTGCCGAGCCGCCCGACCGGGATCGCCGCGGCGCGGCGGGCCGGCTCCTCGGGGATGTCCGGGGCGCTGCTGCGGGCGATGCTCTGCGCACGCGAGGTGGCGGTCGCGCCGGGGCACACGGCGTTCACCGTGATGCCGTCGCGGGCGACGTCCTCGGCCAGGCTGCGGCTGAACCCGATGATGCCCGCCTTCGACGCCGAGTACGCCGACTGTTTGGCGCTGCCGGACCGACCGGCGATGGACGACATGTTCACGATCCTGCCCCACCCGTTGCGCCGCATCGCGGGCACGACCGGAGCGGTGGCGCATCCGCACGGATGTCGCGCTCCATGGCCTGCGGGTCGGCCAACGCGACGTCGACGGGGTTGATGGGCGCGGCGGGCACCTCCGCTGCCACCAGCGGCTCGCTGTCGCGGGCTGGTCGACGGTCCGCGTACGTAGCGGACGGTCGGAAGTTACGTACCCGGTTGCCCTCCACGGCGACGCCTCAGCGCGGCGAAGCTCCTCCCATCAGCCCGAGAGGAGCACACGATGACCACCAGTGCGCAGACCGAGATCAGCGCCGTCCTGCACGATCTCTACGCCGCATTCGGCCGGGGGGACATCCCCGCGGTGCTCGCGAACCTGGACCCGGAGATCGCGTGGACCGAGACCGCGGGCGGTCCCTTCGCGGGCACCTACACCGGTCCGAACGCCGTGTTGGAGAACGTGTTCGGCCCGCTCGGCGGGGAATGGGACGAGTTCTCGGTCCAGCCCGAGACGTACGTGTGCGACGGCGACACAGCGGTCGTCCTCGGCACCTACCGCGGAGTCTTCCGGCCGACCGGCCGGGCGCTGGACGCCCGCTTCGCGCACGCCTGGCAGCTGCGCGACGGGCGGGCGGCCCGCTTCGAACAGATCACCGACACCGCCCTGTGGAACGCGGCGCAGCAGTAGTCGCGGCTACAGCACCCCGCGTTGGGCGAGGTTGGCCATCAGGCGCCCGATGCCCCACTCCCAGCGTGGGGCGTCCTCGGCCGTGGTCACGACGTTGACGAGGCGGCCCAGCGCCGGGTTGGCGATGGTGACGACGTCGCCGGTCGCGTGGGTGAAGCCCTGACCGGCGACGTCCCGGTCCCGCGTCGGGGCGAACATGGTGCCGGTGAACAGCACGAAGCCGTCCGGGTAGGCGTGGTGGCGGCCGTGTGCGTGGCCGACGAGCTGCGGCAGCGGGCGGCTCATCTCCCGCATGCTGCTGGTCTCGACGAGCACGAAACCGTCGTCGCCGTCGATCCGCATCTCGACGTCGAGCTCGCGGAGGGCGGGAAGGTCGAATCGGTCGTCGCAGATCCTGATCAGCGGTCCGATCGCGCACGACGCGTTGTTGTCCTTCGCGGTGCCGAGCAGCAGTGCGCTGCGGCCTTCGAAGTCGCGCAGGTTGACGTCGTTGCCGAGGGTCGCGCCGACGACGGCTCCTGCGCTGTTCACCACGAGCACGACCTCGGGTTCCGGGTTGTTCCAGGTCGAGCGCTCCAGCACGCCGACCGCCGCCCCGTAGCCGACCGAGGACAGCACCGGGGCCTTGGTGAAGACCTCGGGGTCGGGTCCGATCCCGACCTCGAGGTACTGCGACCACAGGCCCTCGGCGACGAGGGTGTCCTTCACCTTCAGGGCTTCGGCCGATGCCCGGTTCCAGGTCGCCGAGGGCGCTGCCGAGGGCGTCGACGAGCCGTTGGCGCACGGCGGCCGCTCCGGCGGGGTCGCCCTTGGCCCGTTCCTCGATCACCCGCTCGAGCAGGCTGCGCACGAACGTCACGCCCGCGGCCTTGATCACCTGGAGGTCGATGGGGGACAACAGGTGCGGTTCGGTGGCATCGCGGTTCCGGCTGGCCCGCGCGACCTCGGCCACCGACCAGCGCCGCCCGCCGGGCGCCGTCTGGAGGACCTCATGCAGGTCGTCGCGCTCCAGGAGCGCCGACACCGTGGGCGAGACCCCGGTGAGATCCACGAACTGCCCTTCGCGGACGGTGACCACGCACGGGCCGACGGCAGGGTCGAAGAGCCTTCCCACCAGGACCGCCCCGGGATCGGCGGGCACGACGTCGTCAAGGGGATCAGGGCCGAGTCAGGCGAGCGGGTCAGAGACGGCAGCCATGGCAGTACCTCCCGGTCGCGGATAGCGCTCGGTCGCGGGGCCGCGCGCGTGCATCATGGTCCTATGGGGGACCAGGGGGAGCAGGACGACGGCCGCGAGGGCGTAGGCGCCTCCGATGAGCAGGCCGCGCCGCCGAGGCCGGTGAGCCCCGCCGAAAACGGGGCGAGCGCCGCGCCGATCCCGGCGTCGTCGGTGCGCTCCGTCGAGCGCCCCGCCGGTCATCCGGGCGGGGCCGTGGCCGCTCTCCGCCGTGCGGTGTGGACGGTCATGAACGTGCTGGCCATCCTCGTGCGGCTGGTCACCTGCGCGTTCGCGGGGATCCTGCTCCTCCGGATCGGTCTCGCGTTCTTCGCCACCAACCCGCACAACGTCATCGTCGTGTGGATCGTGCGGGCGGCCGACGTCCTGGTGTGGGGGTTCCGGGATCTGTTCGTCCCCACCGATCCCCGCATCGGGCTGGTGGCGAACGACGGCCTGGCTGCGGTGTTCTGGGTCGTCGTGGGCGTGATCATCGCCTGGGCCCTGTCCGGTTTCGGCCGGCTCGTCGCAGGCCGCCGCCGCACCTGACGCCGGGCGGTGTCACAGCGTCAGCGCGAGCCTGCCGTCTCGCCGACCTGGGCACCGATCACGCCCAGGGTGTTCTGGCCGCGGTCGGCCACCTGCACCGGTGCGGGCAACACGATGTGGCGGCGGGGGCCGTCGGCGCCGTCGAGGCGCTCGTGCAGGAGCCGCGCCGCCTGCTGACCCATCTGCCGCGTCGGGAGCCGGGCCGAGACCACGGCCAAGGGGGAGATCGCCAGTGGGGACGCCTCGTGCGGCAGGAACTGGTCCATCGCGGCCAGCTCCAGGGCTCCCGGGAAGCTGGTCTCCATCGCGAGCAGGTCGGACACCGCCAGCGCGAGCGTGGGCGCGTTGCCGCAGATGATCGCGGTGGGTTGGGGTGCCGCCGCCAGGAGCTCGTGCAGCCGCCGCCGTCGGGTCTGCTCCTCCTGCTGGTCGTAAGGGCGCAGGACGAAGCGTTCGGGCAGCTCCGGGGAGCCGTGGTCGCGCAGCGCCCTGCGGTGTCCCGCGAGGCGGTCCCGCACGCTCGTGGCGTCGGCCTCGCTCCACAGCATGAGCGGGGCCGGGTGGCCGCGGTCCAGCATCGCCGCGGTGACCTCGTAGCCCACCGAGAGGTCGTCGAAGAGCACGGCGTCGGTCGGGTGGTTCGGCAGGTAGCGGTCGACCAGCACGACCGCGACGCCGCGCTCCTCCAGCTGGGCCAGCGCGCCCGCCGCCGTCGACCGGTCGTGCGTGAACAGCACGACGCCGTGGGTGCCGTCCTCGGCCAGCCGGGACAGCACCGGCATCTCGTCGGCCGCCGAGTCCGTGTGCTCCACGACCAGGCGGGAGCCGTGCTCCGCGCACTCCGCGGCCAGCCCGGTCAGCAGCTCGGCGCCGTGGGCCCCGCCGGACCCCGGGCTGACGAAGGTGATCACCCGGTCGCCCCGGCGGGCGGCATCCGGCGCGACCGCGCGCCGCGGGCAGGCCGCTCGGCGACGAAGGTTCCGCGACCGCGCCTGCGGACCACGATCCCGTCGGTCACCAGCTCGTTCAGCGCGCGGATCGCGGTGGTGGTGGAGACCCCGAAGCGCTCCACGATCTCGCGCTGGGTGATGAACGGCTCGTCGCGGGAGAACTCGCCGCGGGCGATCGACTCGAGCAGCTCCTGCTTCACCCACGCGAACAACGCCACCCCGGTTGGCGGCGTCGGCGGAGCGGACTCATCGGACAACACGGCGTAACCGTAACGGGTCTCGGGCTAGCGAATTGACGCATTAAAGGGTTGAATCTAACGTCTCGGCTGACCCAAAGAAGGGCGGCAGGGCATGCTGGATGACCGCGAGCTCGTCGAGCGGCGGATCGATCGCATCCTGCTCGAACGGCTGCTCCCGGCCTGTTACGGCGCCACGGCGCCCTTGTCGGTGCAGGTGTGGCACGCGCCCGGGGAGCCGCCGGAGGTCGCCGACGCGTTGAACGCGTCATACAGGCCGAGTGCGATCGGCGAGGCCTGGGGTCCGGCGTGGGGGACCAGCTGGTTCCACCTCACCGGGAGCGTCCCGGCGGAGTGGACCGGGGCCATCGTCCAGGCCGTCGTCGACCTCGGGTTCGCCATCGACCGCCCCGGCTTCTCCGCCGAGGCGCTCGTGCACCGCCCCGACGGCAGCGCGCTCAAGGGCCTGAACCCGATGAACCTCTGGATCCCGATCGCCGAGTCGGCGTCGGGCGGCGAGGCGGTCGACCTGTACGTGGAGGCGGCCGCCAACCCGGACATCGTCGGCGTCGGCACCCCGATGGGCGACGTGCTGACCGCGGGCGACGCGCCGATCTACCAGGTCCGTCGGGTCGAGCTGGCGGTGTTCCAGCGCGAGGTGTGGGAGCTGGTGAACGACGTCCAGGTCGCCTGGCAGCTGATGCACGAGCTGTCGGTCGGCGATCCGCGCCGGTGGAACCTGCTCCGGGCCCTGGAGCGGGCCCTGGACGGGGAGCTCAGCCTCCCCGACATCCCGGGCACCGCGGCCGCCGCCCGTGCGGCACTCGCCCCCGCCCTCGCGGCGCCTGCCGTGGCCAGTGCACACCGGGTCAGCGCCGTCGGCCACGCGCACATCGACTCCGCGTGGCTGTGGCCGCTGCGCGAGACCGTGCGCAAGGTCGCCCGGACCGCGTCGAACGTGACCGCGCTGATGGACGACCACCCGGAGTTCGTGTTCGCGATGTCCTCGGCCCAGCAGTGGGCCTGGATGAAGGAGCACCGCCCGCTCGTCTGGCAGCGGATGGTCGAGAAGGTCGAGGCCGGTCAGCTCGTGCCGGTCGGTGGCATGTGGGTGGAGTCGGACACCAACATGCCCGGCGGCGAGGCGCTGGCCCGCCAGCTCGTGCACGGCAAGCGGTTCTTCCTCGACGAGCTGGGCGTCGAGACCGAGGACGTGTGGCTGCCCGACTCGTTCGGCTACAGCGCCGCCCTGCCCCAGCTCGTGGTGCAGTCGGCCTCGCGCTGGTTCCTCACGCAGAAGATCTCCTGGAGCCAGTTCAACAAGTTCCCCCACCACACGTTCTGGTGGGAGGGGCTGGACGGCACCCGCGTGTTCACCCACTTCCCGCCGGTGGACACCTACAACTCGGAGCTGTCCGGGGCCGAGATGGCGCACCTGGTGCGCAACTTCGCCGACAAGGGTTCGGCCAACCGCTCGCTGGTCCCGTTCGGCTGGGGCGACGGCGGCGGCGGGCCCACCCGCGAGATGCTGGCCAGGGCGGCTCGCCTCGCCGACCTCGAAGGCTCGGCCCGGGTGCAGATCGAGGCCCCGGCGACCTTCTTCGAGAAGGCCTACGAGGACTACCCGGACGCCCCGGTCTGGGTGGGCGAGCTGTACCTCGAGCTGCACCGCGGCACGTACACCAGCCAGGCCAAGAACAAGCAGGGCAACCGGCGCAGCGAGCACCTGCTGTACGAGGCCGAGCTGTGGAGCGCCACTGCCGCCGTCCGGACCGGCCACTCCTATCCCCATGACGAGCTGGACCGGATCTGGAAGACGGTGCTGCTCCACCAGTTCCACGACATCCTGCCCGGATCGGCGATCGCGTGGGTGCACCGCGAGAGCCGGGAGACCTACCGGCGGATCACCGGCCAGCTCGAAGCGATCATCGCCGCCGCCCAGAAGACGTTGGCCGGGGACCCGGCCGCGGACACCGAGGTGGTGTTCAACGCGGCTCCGCACGCCCGCGACGGGATCGTCGCCGGGGGAGCGGGTGTGGCTGAACAGGCGGTCGCCGCGACCTGCGTGCCCGCGGACGGCGGCTACGTCCTGGACAACGGCGTTCTCCGGGTCGAGATCGACGCCCGCGGCCTGCTCACGTCGGTGCTCGACCTGGCGGCGCGGCGCGAGGCCATCGCGCCCGGCGCCGCGGGCAACCTGCTCCAGACCCACCCCGACCTGCCCGCGAACTGGGACGCCTGGGACGTCGACCACACCTACCGGCGCCGGGTCACCGACCTGGTCGAGCTCGACGCGCTCGAGCCCGTCGCGGACGCCGGGGACGGTGTCGCCGCGGTGCGGATCGTGCGGAAGTTCGGTCGGTCCACGGCGACCCAGGTCGTCTCGCTGGCCCCGGGTGCCGGGCGGGTGGACGTCGACACCGAGGTCGACTGGCACGAGTCGGAGACCTTCCTCAAGGTCGCCTTCCCGCTGGACGTGCGCGCCGACCGGTCGGCCGCCGAGATCCAGTTCGGGTACGTGAACCGGGCCACCGACACCAACACCAGCTGGGAAGCGGCGAAGTTCGAGATCTGCGCGCATCGCTACCTGCACGTCGCGGAGCCCGGCTACGGCGTCGCGGTGGTGAACGACTCCACCTACGGCCACGACGTGACCCGCGCGGTGCGCCCCGACGGCGGCACCACGACGACCGTGCGGCTCTCGCTGCTGCGCGCGCCGCGCTTCCCGGACCCCGAGACCGACCAGGGCACCCACCGGCTGCGGTTCGCGCTGGTGCCCGGGGCCGACCTGGCCGACGCCACCCGGGAGGGCTACCGCATCAACCTGCCCGCGCGCCGCGTGCCCGGTGACGCCGTGGTGGCCCCGCTGGTGTCGCTGGACAACGACGGTGTGCCCGCGTCGGCGGTGAAGCTGGCCGACGACGGCAGCGGCGACGTGGTGGTGCGGGTCTACGAGGCATTGGGTGCCCGCGCCCACGCCCGGCTGGAGCTGGGCTTCGACGCCACCGCCGTCGCGGTGACCGACCTGCTCGAACGCCCCCTGCCCGACCCCGCTCCGGAGCTCACCGACGGCGGCCTGGACCTGACCCTGCGCCCGTTCCAGATCTTGACCCTGAGATTCACAGTGCAGTCGCGCACGACCGACCAACGGAGGCGGTAACGATGGTGCACAACCCCGCGCTGCGACCTACAGGACGCAGGCTCGTCGCCTTGGCGGCGGTCGGCCTGCTCGCCCTGACCGGCTGCGGCGGCTCGGGCGGCGGCTCGGGCGGTGGTGACAAGTCGAAGGTGACGGTCACCTACCAGCAGTTCGGCGGCTCGCACGCACAGGAGCAGTTCCTCACCGGGGTCAAGGCCGAGTTCGAGAAGGCCAACCCGGGCGTCACCCTGGATCTCCAACCGATCACCGCGTCGGAGAACGACTACTACACCAAGCTCCAGCTGCAGATGCGCTCCCCGAACACGTCGCCGGACGTGGTCTACGAGGACACGTTCCTGATCAACTCCGACATCCAGGCGGGCTACCTGCAGCCGCTGGACGACCACCTCAACGGCTGGCAGGACTGGAACAGCTTCACCCCCACCGCCAAGGGCGCGGCCAAGGCGCTCGACGGCAAGACCTACGGCGTGCCGGACGGCACCGACACCCGCGCGATCTGGTTCAACAAAGACATCCTGGCCAAGGCGGGCCTGCCAGCCGACTGGCAGCCGAAGAACTGGAACGACCTGCTCACCGCGGCCCGCGCGGTCAAGGCGGCCGTGCCCGGCGTCATCCCGCTGAACATCTACGCGGGAAAGGGTCTCGGCGAGGCCACCTCGATGCAGGGCTTCGAGATGCTGCTCTACGGCACCGGCGCGACCCTCTACGACAACCAGGCCCAGAAGTGGGTGGTCGGCAGCAAGGGCTTCACCGACGCGCTGTCGTTCCTGCAGACCGTCTACAACGAGAAGCTCGGCCCGACCCCGCAGCAGGTGCTCGACCCGAACTGGAACAACACCGTCTCGCAGCAGCTGATCCCGGCGGGCAAGGTCGCGATCAGCGTCGACGGGTCCTGGGTGTCGCACAACTGGCTGCCCGGCGACGCGGCGCCGTGGGCGCAGTGGAACACGGTGATGGGCACCGCGTACATGCCGACCGAGACCGGTCAGGACCCGGGCAAGGTCAGCATGTCCGGTGGCTGGACCTGGGCGATCCCGAAGAACTCGGACAACGCTGACAAGGCGTGGGCGTTCATCCAGATGGTCTCGGACAAGGAACACCACCTGAAGTGGGACATCGCGAACGTGCAGATCCCCGTGCGCACGGACGTCGCGTCCGACCCGACCTACCTGGCCGCCAACCCCACCAACAAGTTCTTCTCGTCCCTGGTGCCGATCACCAACTACCGGCCCGCGTACGCGGTGTACCCGCGGATCTCCAACGAGATCCAGGTGGCGACCGAGTCGGTGGTGACCGGGTCTTCCGACGTGCCGACCGCCGCCAACACCTACAACGACCAGGTCAAGTCCATCGCCGGTGATGCGGTGATGACCGCGACCGGGTCGTGAGCGTCAGCGCCGTCGCTGCCGGGCCCCGCCGCCCGGCAGCGGCGACACTGGTGCGCGGCCTGCCGCTGGCCCCTGCCGTTGCGCTGATCGCGGTGTTCCTGCTGGGGCCGATCCTGTACTGCATCTACTCGGCGTTCACCAACATGTCGCTGACCGGATCGTCCGGGAGCCAGTTCGTCGGGTTCGACAACTTCACCACGGCGTTCACCAGCTCCGAGTTCGGCGCGTCGGTCTACTACACGATCGTCTTCACGGTGGTGTCGGCGATCATCGGCCAGAACGTGCTCGGCATGATCCTGGCGCTGCTCATGCGCTCCGGGAATGCCGTGGTCCGGGCCGTGGTGAGCGCCATCGTGATCGGCGCGTGGGTGCTGCCGGAGGTGGTGGCGGGCTACCTCTGGCTGGCGTTCTTCGGCACCGACGGCACGCTGAACCACCTGCTGGCAGGCATCGGGATCGGGCCCCAGAACATCCTCTACACCACGCCGATCCTGGCGGTGTCGATCGCGAACATCTGGCGCGGCACCGCGTTCTCCATGCTCGTCTACTCGGCCGCGCTCTCCGAGGTGCCCAAGGAGATCGAGGAGGCCGCCGTCGTCGACGGGGCGGGGAAGTGGCGCACGCTGATCTCGGTGACGTTGCCGATGGTCCGGCGCTCGATCGCCACCAACCTGATGCTGATCACGCTGCAGACCCTGTCGGTGTTCGGCCTCATCTGGACGATGACCAAGGGCGGGCCGAGCAACAAGAGCTCGACCCTGCCCGTGTACGCCTACCAGCAGGCCTTCCAGTTCTCGCAGCTCGGCTACGGAACCGCGTTGGCGTTGGTCCTGCTGGTGATCGGCGGCATCTTCTCGCTGATCTACCTGCGTGCGCTGCGACTGGAGGACAACCCGTCATGACCGCCGCCGACGCACTCTTCCCCGCGGAGGGGCCATGACGACCGTGGCGGATGTGCACCCACCCGAGGCAGGCGTTGACGGGAGCGGCGCGGCCGCGGGCCGTCGTCGGCTCACCGGCCGCGGAGCCGTGAACGTGGTGGCGGTGGTGATCGGCGCGGGCTACCTGATCCCGTTCGTCTGGCTGGTGCTGGCCGCGTTCAACGCCACGGCCGGACCGGCGGTGTCGTGGCCCAGCTCCTGGACCTTGGACAACTTCCGTGCCGTTTTCACCGAGGACATCACGTTCCGGCCGATCAGGAACGGCATCGTGCTGTGCGGCTGCGCGACGATCATCACGATCCTGTGCTCGGTGCTGGCGGCCTACCCGTTGTCCCGCTACCGGTCCCGGTTGAAGCGGCCGTTCCTGCTCACCGTGCTGTTCATGACGGGGCTGCCGATCACCGCGATCATGGTGCCCGTCTACGGGCTGTTCGTGCAGATCGGCCTCATCGACACCTACACCGGCACGATCCTGTTCATGTCCACCACCGCCCTGCCGATCGCCATCTGGCTCACCAAGAACTTCATGGACGGGGTTCCGATCGAGCTCGAGGAAGCGGCGTGGACCGACGGCGCGTCGCCCATGCAGGCGCTGCGCCGGATCGTGCTGCCGCTGATGTGGCCCGGCCTGGCGGTCGTGGCGCTCTACACGTTCATCGGGCTGTGGGGGAACTTCTTCGTTCCGTTCGTGCTGTTGCTCTCCAACGACAACCTGCCCGCGTCGGTCAGCATCTACACGTTCTTCAGCCAGTACGGGCAAGTGGTGTACGGGCAGCTGGCGGCCTACTCGATCTTGTACTCGCTGCCCGCCGTGCTGCTCTACCTGCTGCTGTCCCGCCGCCTCGGGGGCGCCTTCACGTTCGGGGGCGCGATGAAGGGGTGAGCGGCGGGGCGCGCTGGGCTCGCCGCGCCTGCTCCGCAAGAGTGTGCGGGTGACCCGGAACCAGGACGTCCACGAGGCGGCGCCGGAAGACGTCGCGTCGCTGCTGCGGGAGCGGATCTACGGCGGCATCGCCTGCCTCAGCACGCTGTTGCTCCTCCTGCGCGATCCGGCCGACGGGTCGTCCGCGTGGTCGTTGGTGCTCGACGTGGTGGTGGCGACGGGCAGCCTGTGGGCCGCGAGCCTCCTGGCGGACGTCGTCTCGCACCTCGCGGCGCACGGCGCCGCACCTCGTGGCCCGGAAGCGGGCCGCATGTTCCGGACCTCGGGCCAGATCCTCGAAGCGGCCGTCGTCCCGGTGATCCTGCTGGTGCTGAGCGGGTTCGGCGTGCTGATGACCGAGCGGGCCATCCGGGCGGGCGTGTGGGTGTCGGTGGTGACGCTCGGACTGTTCGCCCTGCTCGCCGCGCGACGCACGGAGCTGGCGTGGTGGAAGCGCGCCCTGCTCGTCGCGGCCCTGGTCGGGCTGGGCGCCTTGGTGGTCCTGCTCAAGACGCTGGCCCACTAGTCGGGCCGCCTGCGTAGTTCCGCGGATCCGCGGCGGCCGTCCACCCGGTGAACTGGCCCGCATGAACGGGCTCTACGCGGTGAAGCCGTGGTACACGCGGCGGTTGGGCCGCTTCGTCGACCTGGCCGTGACACGGCGGATCTCGCCGGACGTCTTCACGCTCGTCGGGGTGGCTGCCGCCGCGGTCGCCGCGGCGTGCGTCGGCCGGGGGTGGTGGCTCGGTGCGCTGGTGGCGCTGGCCGCCCGGCTGGCCGGGGCCAACCTCGACGGCGCGGTGGCCAGGGCGCGCGGCGTCGCGCGGCCGTGGGGCTTCGTGCTCAACGAGGTGGGCGACCGGGCCTCGGACCTGGTCGTCTTCGCCGGTCTGGCCTGGCTCGCCGCGCAGACGGGCGGGTCGGTCGCGCTCGTGGCCGGCGCGGCGGTGGCCGCGACGCTGCCGACGTTCGCGTCGCTCGCCGCGGCGGGCGCGGGCGGCACGCGGCGCAACGGCGGCCCGGTTGGCAAGACCGAGCGCTGCGCGCTGGTCGTCGTGGCCACGGCCTGGCCCGCGACGCTGGCGGCGGTGTGCGGGATCGTCGTGGTCGGCGGTGTGGTCACCGCGGTCGTCCGGCTGATCGCGGCACACCGGGAGCTGACGGCATGACCGTCTTCGACTTCGACCGCACCGGCCGGATCGACCTCGACTGGGGGCCGGTCGCGGTGCACCTGGCCGGGCGCGCGGTGTTCTTCCTGTGGGTCACGCTGGCGCTGCTCGCGCTGGCCGGGATCGCCGTGTTCGTGTCCCGCAAGCGGGAGCTGATCACCCGCTGGACGACGTGGGCGTTGATCGTGCCGGTGGTCGGGCTGCCGATCTGGTCGGGCCGGGGCGCGACGGCCGCGCTGGCCGCGGCGTTGGCCGTGCTCGCCGTGCTCGAGTACGCGCGGCTGACGACGCTCGCCCGCATCGACGTCGTGCTGCTGCTGGTGCTGGCCGTCGCCTACCCGCTGCTGGCGTGGCTCGTGCCCGGCTGGCTGGACCTGGCTCCGCTCGCCGCGCTGCTCTGCGCGCTGCCGCCGGTGCTGTCCGGGGACGTCGAGGGCGGCATCCGGCGCGCCGCGTTCACCGCGTTCGGCTCGATCTGGATCTGCTGGTCGCTGGCGCACCTGGTGGTGCTGTGGGAGAACGCGTTCCTCGTCTGCTTCGCGGCCGCGGCCACCGATGTAGCGGCGTGGTGTGGCGGGCGGGGACTGCGGCGGTTCGGCTGGGCACGCTGCCCGCTGTCGCCGTTGAGCCCGAACAAGACGGTCGGCGGGCTGGTCGGCGCGGTGCTCGGGGCGGTGCTCGTGCTCGCCCTCCTCGGCACGGTGACGCCGGGGCTGGTGCTGGCCGTGGCCCTCGGAGGGGTGCTCGGCGACCTGCTGGAGTCCATGGTCAAGCGCCAGGCGGGGGTGAAGGACGCGGGCGGCTGGCTGCCCGGCTTCGGCGGCCTGCTCGACCGCGTCGACTCCCTGCTGCTGATCCTGCCGCTCGCGGCGGTGCTGGCATGACCGCCGCGACGCTGAGCCGTCCGGCCGGCTGGAACGGGTGCGAGCCGGGTGCGGTCGCTGTTCTGGCGGGCGGTGTGCGGCGTGCTCGGCGGCCTCACGGTGGCGGGGGAGCTGCCGCGCCAGAAGGCGTACGTGGTGGTGGCCAACCATGGCTCGCACGCCGACACGGCGGCACTGCTCGCCGCGCTGCCGCCCGTCTTCCCGCCCGGTCTTCGCCGCGGCCGCCGACTACTGGTTCGACGTGCCGCTCCGGCGGGCCGCGGCGAGCGGGCTGGCCGGGATCCTGCCCGTCCGGCGCGGGGAGCACGGCGCCTACGCGGCGCTGCTGGCGGCGGCCCGGCCCGCGCTGGCGGCGGGGCGCACCGTGGTGGTCTACCCGGAAGGCACCCGCAGCACCGACGGGCAGGTGGGGGAGTTCCACTCCGGGGCGGTGCGGCTGGCGGCCGACTGCGGCGTCGCGCTGGTGCCCGTCGCCGTGCTGGGCACCCGGGACGTGCTGCCCAAGCACGGCCGGGTGCGGCCTGCGCCGATGGAGGTGCGGATCGGCGTGCCCCAGGCGCCCGAGGAGACCGACGCGGCGCGGCTGCGCTCCGACGTCCTCACGCTGCTCGACGAGGGCCCCGCCCGTAGCCGTGTGCCCTGGTGGGCACGGGTCACCGCGACGCAGCGGGGGCAGCGGCAGACGACATGACGAACCCCGCGCAATCGTCCTGAGCAACGCGCTCGCATGTGCGCCGGTAGCCCCGGACGCCGCCGACGTAGGGCATGAACACACGGGGTTTGCCCGGCACGTTGTCGCCGAGGTACCAGGAGTTGGCCTTCGGGTAGAGCGTGGCGGCGGCGGCCTCGTTGACGTGTTCGACCCAGCGGCGCTCGGCCTCGGGCTCGGCCTCGACCAGGCGGCTGCCGCGCGCGCGGGCGTGCGCGATCAGGTCGCCCAGCCAGTCGGCGTGCTGGCCTCTCCGCTGTTCCACGCGCTCGCGGGCCACCCCGGCATCGCCGACCTGGCCGTGATCGGTGTGCCTTCGCCGCGCTGGGGCGAGACGGTGAAGGCGATCGTGGTGCGCGCCGAGGGCGATGCCGGCACGCCGGAGGAGATCATCGCCTACGCCCGTGAGCGGCCGGCCCGCTACAAGTGCCCGACCTCCGTGGACTTCGTGGAGGTGTTGCCGCGCAACGCATCCGGCAAGATCCTGAAGAAGGTGCTGCGGGTTCCGTACTGGGAGGTGCGGTAGGACGCCCGCGTGCTCTGCCGCGCACAGTGCGGAAATGTCGGCCGAGCGCGACCTGAGCGGGGTTCCTCCGTGACCGAATCCCGCTGGTGTCCATCTCGTGCGTCGATCCT
The DNA here is from genome assembly GCA_963799945.1 of uncultured Actinomycetota bacterium. GTDB lineage: Bacteria > Actinomycetota > Actinomycetes > Mycobacteriales > Pseudonocardiaceae > Pseudonocardia. Next base: position 363,249 of record CAWCZG010000007.1, on the reverse strand, counting down.
CTGGATGTGCCAGCGTTCGCGGTGCGGGCTTCGGGCGGCCATGCTGGCGTGATGTCGGCGCAAGGAGGCTACTTCCAGATCCGTTTCACCGCCGACCCGGTCGAGTTGGCGTTCTTCCGGGCCGGCCTCGACCGGTGGCTGACGGGGCTGGGATGGCCCGAGCTCGAACGCCAGGATGCCGTGCTCGCGGTCAACGAAGCGTGCGACAACAGCGTGCGCTACTCCTACATGAGCGAGGACCGGGGTGAGGTGGAGGTCGTCGCCCGGCTGATGGTCGGTGCCGAGGAGCGCCGGATCGTCGTCGTCGTGCGCGACCACGGGCAGTCGTCGAGCCGGTGGGACGTCGACGAACTCGGCCTCACGGTGGTGCGCGCCTGCATGGACCGGGTGAAGATCGGTCGGACCGCGAGCGGGACCACGATGACCATGACCAGCAGGCCCGTCCCGCTGCTCGCCACCCGCAGCGGCAGCGACGTCAACGTGTGAGGCGGCTACCGGGGCACGCTAGGTTCGGACGATGCTGCACAACACGCTCGGCCGAACCGGCCGCACCGTCTCCTCCGTCGGGCTCGGTACCTGGCAGCTCGGCGCCGACTGGGGTGCCGTCGACGAGGAGGACGCCCTCGCGGTGCTGCAAGCCTCCGTCGACGCGGGTGTCACCTTCTTCGACACGGCGGACGTGTACGGCGACGGCCGCAGCGAGCAGATCATCGGCCGGTTCCTGCGCGAGAACCCGTCGGCGCCGCTCACCGTGGCCACGAAGATGGGCCGCCGCGGACCCCAGGAGCCGGGCGAGTTCACCCTCGACAACTTCCGCGCCTGGACCGACCGCTCACGCCGCAACCTCGGGGTCGACACCCTCGACCTCGTGCAGCTGCACTGCCCGCCCACCCCGGTCTTCTCCTCCGACGCCGTCTACGACGCCCTGGACGTCCTCGTCGCCGAAGGGGCCATCGCGAACTACGGCGTGAGCGTCGAGACCTGCGACGAGGCGCTCGCGGCGATCGCCCGACCGGGCACGGCCAGTGTGCAGATCATCCTGAACGCGTTCCGGTTGAAGCCCCTCGACGCGGTGCTCCCCGCCGCTCAGGAGGCCGGGGTCGGGATCATCGCCCGGGTGCCCCTGGCCTCGGGTCTGCTGAGCGGGCGGTACACCGCCGACACGACCTTCGCGGCGGAGGACCACCGCACCTACAACCGCGACGGCAGCGCGTTCGACGTCGGGGAGACCTTCTCCGGCGTCGACTTCGAGCAGGGGGTGTCGGCGGCGCGGGAGTTCTCCGCGCTCGTCGAGAAGACCATGCCCGGCACAGCTCCGGCCGCTGCGGCCATCGCGTGGATCGCGGGCCTGCCGGGGGTCAGCGCCGTCATCCCGGGCGCGCGCAACCGCGCACAGGCCGAAGCCAACGCGGCGGCGGGGGCGCTCACCGCCCCGCCGGACCTGGACGACGGCGTGCGCGTCCTCTACGACACCTACTTCCGGGCCGCGGTGCACCCGCGCTGGTGACCACAGCGCCTACCGGACCACCAGCACGAGCCTGCCGCGGACGTGGCCGTTCTCGCTGAAGCGGTGGGCTTCGGCGATCTCGGCGAGCGGGAACGTCCGGTCGACGGGGAGCCAGAACCGCCCGGCCTCGATGAGCTCGCCGATCTCGGCGAGCGCGTGGAAGGCGTGGCCGTCGACGAACCCGTTGCTGAAGCGCACACCGTGCTCGGCGGAGCCGTCGAAGTCGGCGAGCGTCAGCACGTTCCGCGCGTCACCGGCGAGGTCGACGAGGTCGGGGAGGACGCCGTTCCCGGCGACGTCGAGCGCGACGTCGACGCCGTCCGGGGCGAGGGCGCGCACCCGCTCGACCATGCCCTCGCCGTAGGTCACAGGCTCCGCGCCCAGGAGGCGCAGGTAGTTCTGGTTGGGGGCACTCGCGGCGCCGATCACCCGTGCGCCGCGCGCGACGGCGAGCTGGACGGCCGTGCTGCCGATCCCGCCGGAGGCGCCGTTGACGAACAGCGTGCTCCCGACGGTGACGCCGAGCTGGTCGATGGAACGCGTGGCCGTCTCGAGCGCGATAGGCAGCCCGGCGGCGTCGACGAACCCGAGCGAAGGGGGGATGGGCGCGCGGTAGGTCGCGAGGACCAGTTCGGCCGCACCTGCGCCGTCGTCGGAGACCCCGAACACCCGATCGCCGACGGCCACGTCGGTCACACCCTCGCCGACCTCGTCGACCACCCCGGCGACGTCGCGCCCTGTCGTCTGGGGGAGCTCGTCGCCGAAGCTCAGAACGCCCTTGCGCAGCTTCCACTCGGTCGCGTTGATCCCGGCCGCGTGCACCGCGATCCGGACCTGGCCGGGACCGGCATGCGGGTCGGGGAGGTCCACGATCTCCAGCACCTCGGGGCCTCCGTACCGGCTGAACTGTGCTGCTTTCATGGTGTTCCCTTCGTTGCGGATGGAGTCGCTCAGTGCCCGGCCTGCTGGGCGTGTCGCGGGAGCAGACCGACCAGGAGCAGGGTGACGAGGTAGAGCGCGGCGGCGATCGCGATGACGAGTTGGGCGCCGGAGAAGAACGCGCCGGTGCCTGCGCGGGCGAAGAACACAGTTCCCAGCGCGGCGAAGCCGAGGGCGTTGGCGAACTGCTGGACGGCGTTGAGCATCCCGGACCCGGTGCCGACCTCGTCGATCGTGGCGTCGCCGAGGATGTAGTCGAAGATCGGGATGAACACCATGCCGGACCCGAAGCCGATGACCGCCAGGCTGGGGGCGGTGACCCAGGCGGTGATCTGGCCCTGGAAGTGGTCGAGGGTCCACCACAGACCGAGCAGCCCGAGCACGCCGACGGCGAGGCCGAGCTGCATGGAGCTGCGGCCGAACTTCTCGGCCAGCACGGCGCCGCCCAGTCCGATGGCGACCATGAGGCCGAGCGCCCAGGGGATCAGGGCGAGCCCGGTGTCCAGCGGGCTCCAGCCCAGGCCGAGCTGCAGCAGCAGGTTGAACGCGAGCTGGAAGCCGGTGAAGGAGGCGAAGAAGGCTCCGGTGATGACCAGGCCGACCACGAAGCTGCGGCGCCGGAACAGCGATGGGGTGATCACCGGGTGCCTGCTGCGCCGCTCGGAGACCACGAACAGGACCAGCGCGACCACCGCACCCGCCAGCATGAGCCAGCACCAGAGCGGGCCAGCCGTACTCGCGGCCCTCGACCAGGGGGACGATCAGCAGCAGCGAGGCCAGGGTGAGCAGGACGACCCCGGCCACGTCGAGGCGGAGGGTGGGGTCCTCCCCGGCTCGCCGGGGCAGCACGAACCACGCCAGTGCGACGGCGGCGATCCCGATCGGGACGTTGATCAGGAAGATCGCCCGCCACTGGGTTCCGAACAGGTCCAGCTGCAGCAGCCAGCCCGCCAGGATCGGCCCCGCGACGGTGGCGAGGCCCATGATCGGGCCGAACGGGATGAACGCGCGCCGCAGCTGCTCGGGCGGGAAGACCACCTTGATCAGCGCCAGGCCCTGCGGGATCATCACGGACCCGGCCAGGCCCTGCACCGCCCGCGCGCCGATGAGGACCGCGACGCCGGGGGCGAGCCCGCAAGCCAGCGAGGCCAGGGTGAACCCGGCCATCCCGGCCAGGAACAGCCTGCGACGTCCGAGCAGGTCCCCGAGGCGGCCCGCGGTCACCAGGCCGATCGCGAAGGTCATGGTGTAGGCGGCGAGCACCCACTGCAGGGTCGTCTCGGACCCGCCGAGGTCGGCGCGGATCGACGGCCCGGCGAGGTTGGCGATGGTGGAGTCGAGCAGATCCATCACGTCGGCGACCATCACGACGATGAGCACCGCCACGGCGGCGCGCAGCGCGAGGGGCGCAAGCTGCGCGGCCGCGTCGGAACGCTGTTCGGTGTTCACGAACACCATTCGTACACTACGAACATGCGTCGTTGTCAAGCTAGGGTGGCCGGGTGAACCCGAGAGCCCGGCGCGCGGCGCGCCATCAGACGCCGGACCCGGCAGGCGACAGCGGGCGTCGTCGGGCCCCGATCACCGTGGAGCAGGTCATCGACACGGCGCTGGGAGTCGTGGCCGCCGAGGGGTATGAGGCGTTGACCATGCGTCGGCTCGCGACCGAGCTGGGCACCGGGCCTGCGTCGCTGTACACCCACGTGGTCAACAAGGCCGATCTCGACGAGTTGCTCACCGGTCGGTTGTGCGCGGAGCTCGAGCTGCCCGATCCCGATCCCGCGACGTGGCGGGAGCAGATCCGTGGTGTGTGCATCCAGCTGCGCGATCAGTACTTGCGCTACCCCGGCATCTCCCGCGCCGCGCTCGCCATGGCGCCCACGGACCCGGAGATCCTGCGGGTCACCGAAGGGATGTTCGGGATCCTGCTCATCGGCGGTGTCGCCCCGCAGGCGGCGGCCTGGACGATCGACGCTCTCTCGCTGTACGTCGCGGGCTATTGCCTGGAGCGATCCATCGTGCGCCAGCGGGCGGCCCACAGCGAGGACGCCTGGGTCCTCGACCGCGACGAGCTGGTGCGCCGGTTCGCCGCGCTGCCTGCCGACGCCTTCCCGTTCACCACGCGCTACGCCACCGAGATCGGTGCGGGGGAGGGGCACGACCGGTTCGACTTCACGCTCTCCCTCATGATCGACGGCCTGAAGACGTCCTAGTCCCGCGGCGCGGAACGTTGGCGCCGCGATCGTGTTGGGCTCGGCGTAACGACTGGCTGTGATCAAGGCAGATGGTGTGAGAGACCGGGTGCGGGGCCGGTCCGCCGGGTTGGCTGTCCGATAGTCATCGATGCGCAGTGTCGGAGACAGATCGGTGACTCTCACCAGCGTGGGACGCAGCGCTAGCGTGGTCTCGCTCGGGTGCGGACGGCGCGCGGGCCGACGAGACCGATCAGGATCGCGGCCGCGGCGACGAGGAACAAGGCCGTCCGCAGCGAAGTCAGCCCTGCGGTGAACCCGATGAGCGGCGGTCCGACGAGGCTGCCCGCGAAGGCGACGCCCGCGACCTTGCTGACGGCATAGCCTGCCGAGGTGCCGGGCGAGTTGCCCGCGGCCGTGAACACGATCGGCACGACCCCGGCCATCCCGACGCCCACGAGGCCGCAGCCCACAACGGTTCCGGCCACCGTTCCGGTGGCGAGGCCGACCGCCAGGCCTGCCCCGGCGAGCAGCCCGCCCCACCGCAGCACCCGCCATGCTCCGAGCCGGGCGACCATCCTGTCTGACACGAAGCGCGTCACGACCATGAACGCGGCGAACGCGGCGTACCCGTAGGTCGCCACGTCGCCAGAGGCCGCCAATTGGTCGCGGAGGTACACCGCGCTCCAGTCCGCGATGGCGTGCTCGGTCATCCACGCCAGCAACGCGATCCCCGCCAGCAGGGCCAGGGTGAGGGTCCACCGGGACCTCCGCGGCGGACCGCAGGCGTCGAGGGATCCTGCGCTCGCGACATCGGCGGAGGCAGGCAGCAGCGCGCCGCCGATGGCGACGCCCGCGACGAGGGTCAGCCCGGTCACGACGGGGAACTGGATCTGCGGCGCGATGACCAGCCCGGCCGCCGCGGCGCCGATCGCGGCACCCACGAGGTTTCCCAGGCTGACGAAGGCGTGGAAGGAGGACATGATCGGCCGGGCGTACCCGGTCTCCACGGCGACCGCGTGGGCGTTCATGGCCGTGTCGGTCAGCCCGATGCCGAACCCGACGAGGATCATGGCCCCGAGGAACGTCGGGAAGTTCGGTGCGTAGGCGGGCGCGACCAGGGCCACGCACATCAGCGCACCGCCCGCGACCATGACCGACGAGCTGCCGCGACGGGTCATCCACGGACCGGTGATCTGCGCCGCGAGGATGCTGCCTGCGGGGATGCCGAGCAACGCCAGGCCGAGCAGGCTGTCCGACAGCCCGGCGTGCACCTTCAACGCAGGCATCCGGCTGGCCAGCGAGCCCTGGACGACGCCGAGCAGCAGGAAGACGACGGCGGTCGCCCGCCGAGCGCCGGTCAGCCGCCCCTGGTCGAAGGGTGGACCGGCCACATCGGACGGGAACGTCGACATAGAGACAGACCTCGCTACGCGCTTCTCGGTGACCTGACCTGGTGAACTGATCCACAAAGTGTCGCTGAGCGGTCGTCCGCGGACCTGGTCGGCGTGCAGACTCGGCGTCGACACTCAATGCCGGAGGTTCATGTGTCCACCGAGTCCACCCCGTCCGCGCCGTCGACAGAGCCGATCCCGCAGCCACATCCCCGGCCGCTGTTGGGCAACCTGCCCGATGTCGACCAGGAGAAGGGGATCTTCGGCCTGATGGAGCTGGCCGAGCAGTACGGGCCGATCTTCCGGTTGCAGCTGTTCGGCCGCGAGATGGTGATCGTCACCTCCCAATCCATGGTCGACGAGCTGTGCGACGAGCAACGCTTCGACAAGGCGTTGCACGCGCCGCTGCGGGGTGTGCGCGACTTCGCGGGCGACGGGCTGTTCACCGCCGAGACCGACGAGCCCAACTGGGGCGCGGCGCACCGCATCCTGATGCCCGCCTTCGGTCCGGCGGCGCTGCGGTCGATGTTCGACGGGATGGTCGACATCGCCGAGCAGCTCCTGCTCAAGTGGGAGCGTCAGGGACCCGCGCACCGCATCGACGTCGCCGACAACACCACGCGGCTGACCCTGGACACCATCGCGCTCTGCTCGTTCACCTACCGCTTCAACAGCATGTACTCCGACCAGATGCACCCTTTCGTCGGCGCGATGGTCCGGTCGCTGGTGGAGGCCGGTGAGCGCGGGCGTCGGCTGCCGATCCAGAACCGGCTGATGGTGCGCAAACACCATCAGTACGACGAGGACAAGCGGCTCATGTACGAGATCGTCGACCAGCTGATCGCCGACCGCCGCCGCCACCCGCTGCCCGATGGCGAGCACGACATCCTCGACACGATGCTCACCGCGACCGACCCGAAGACCGGCGACCGGCTGTCGGACGAGAACGTGCGCTACCAGCTGGTCACGTTCCTGATCGCGGGACACGAGACCACCAGTGGGCTGCTGACGTTCACGATCTACGAGCTGCTGCGCCACCCGGAGGTGCTGGAGCGGGCCCGCGCCCACGTCGAGGAGGTGCTGGGCAACCGCGCGCCGACGTTCGCCGACCTGGTCCGGCTGGACTACCTCGACCAGATCCTCAAGGAGACGCTGCGGCTGTGGCCGACCGCGCCCGCGTTCGCGGTGAAGCCGTACGAGGACACCGTGATCGGCGGCCGCTACCGGGTGCAGGCGGGCCAGACCCTGCTGGTGCTGACGCCGCAGCTGCACCGCGACCCGGCGGTGTGGGGGCCGGACCCGGAGGCGTTCGACCCCGACCGGTTCGCGTTCGACCGCGCCCAGTCGCTGCCGCCCAACGCGTGGAAGCCGTTCGGCAACGGGCAGCGCTCCTGCATCGGGCGCGGATTCGCGCTGCAGGAGGCCGCGCTGTTCCTGGCGATGCTGTTGCAGCGCTTCGAGCTCAGCCTGACCGACCCCGACTACGAGCTGAAGATCAAGCAGACACTGACGATCAAGCCCGAAGGGATGTTCGTCACCGCGCGACGCCGTCCTACGACGATCGTGGCGGGCACGGAGCCCGGCGATCTGCCCGCAGGCCGGACCGCCGCCACCCCGGCGGCCGCCAACGGTGTGCCGCTGCGCGTGCTCTTCGGCTCCAACGCGGGCACCTCCGAGTCGTTCGCGCAGCGGATCGCGAACGACGCCAGGCTGCGCGGTTACACCACGAGCATCGACCCGCTCGACAGCGCCGCAGGTCACCTGCCGACCGACGGCGCGGTCGCGATCGTCTGCTCGTCCTACGAAGGCCAGCCGCCCGACAACGCCCGCGCGTTCGTCACCTGGCTCCGCGAGCTGCCCGAGGGCGCGCTGGCGGGCGTCCACTACGCCGTGTTCGGCAACGGCAACCGCGACTGGGCCCGCACCTACCAAGCCGTGCCCACCGCCATCGACGAGCACATGGCCCGCGCGGGTGCGACCCGGCTCGTGGCCCGCGGCGAAGCCAATGCGCGCGGCGACTTCTACGGGGACTTCGAGGACTGGTACGCGGGCTTCTGGGTGCCGGTCGGCGCCGCGTTCGGCCAGGCCGGGGCCGCCCCGGCGCCGTCGCCGCTGATCGAGGTCGAGTTCGTCGGAGCGGTGCGTGACCCGATCCTGCGCAGCAACCAGCTGCAGCTGGGCACGGTCGTCGCCAACCGCGAGCTGGTCGAGATGTCCGCCTCGGGTGCGCGCTCCAAGCGGCACCTGGAGATCGCGTTGCCGGAGGGGATGACCTACCGGACCGGCGACTACCTCGCGGTGCTGCCGCTCAACCCGGCCGCGCTCGTGGACCGGGCGCTGACCTACTTCGAGCTGTCCTACGACGCCACCACCGTGATCCGCGTGGGCCCCGACGGCAGCACCTTCCTGCCGGTCGACACGCCCGTGACCGCGGGAGAGCTGCTGGCCAGCTACGTCGAGCTGGCCCAGCCCGCCACCCGCCGCCAGCTCGGCCAGCTCGCCGACGCCACCCCCTGCCCGCCCGACAAGAAGGCCATGCAGTCGCTGGCCGACGACGCCGACGCGTACGCCGCCGAGATCCTCGCCAAGCGGGTGAGCGTGCTCGACCTGCTGGAGCGCTACTCCGCCTGCCGCCCGGCGTTCGCGACGTTCCTGCAGATGCTCGCCCCCCTGGCCCCGCGGCGGTACTCGATCTCGTCCTCGCCGCGTTTCAGCCCCGACCACGTGACGCTCACCGTCGCGGTCCTCGCCGCGCCCGCCCTGTCGGGCAGCGGCATCTACGAGGGCGCGGCGTCGACCTACCTCGCGCACACGCGTCCCGGCACCAGGGTCGCGGTCGACGTGCGACCTTCGAACGTCGCGTTCCACCCGCCGGAGTCGCTGGCCACGCCGATCGTGATGGCCTGCGCGGGCACGGGCCTCGCGCCGTTCCGCGGCTTCCTACAGGACCGCGCGCTGCGGGCCCAGACCGAGGGGATCACCCCGGCACCCGCGTTGCTGTTCTTCGGCTGTGACGCCCCCGACGTCGACTTCCTCTACCGTGACGAGCTCGATGCCTGGGCCGAGGCGGGCATCGTCGAGGTCCACCCCGCGTTCTCCGCCGCCCCCGCCGACGGCGTGACGTTCGTGCAGGACCGCCTGTGGGCCGACCGCGCCCGCGTCGTCGAGCTTGTGAGGCAGGGTGCGACGTTCTACGTCTGCGGCGACGGCAGACGGATGGCCCCCGCGGTCTTCGACACCTGCGCGCGCATCTACGCCGAGGCGACCGGCGCCGACGAGCAGCAGTCCGAGAAGTGGCTCACCGCGATGCAACGCGACCACGCCCGCTACGTAGCGGACATCTTCGCCTAGAAGGCGCTGCCACAGGCCGCGAGAGTCACGGATCTGCACTTTCGACGACAGATCCGTGACTCTCGTCAGTGGTGGTCAGAGAGACCGCGCCATGCGGGTGACCGCCTCGTCGAGGATCACCGGGCTCGTGGCGAAGTTGAGGCGGACGAAACGGCCGTAGGCCCGGCCGAAGCGGGAGCCGGGTTCGAGGGCGACATGGGCGCGGTCGAGGAAGTGGCGCTGCGGGTCCTCGTGACCCTGCAGGGACGCGCAGTCCAGCCAGGCGAGGAAGGTCGCCTGCGGTGGCACCCAGCTGATCGCGGGGAGGTGGGCGTGCAGGAGCGCGTCGAGGTGCTCGCGCCCGTGGTGCAGCGTGGTGAGCAGCCGGTCGAGCCAAGGGCCGCCGTCGCGGTAGGCGGCGACGGTGGCCAGGACGCCGAGGTGCCCTGTGCGCCAACGGTTGTCGGCCGGGAGCTTGGCGACGAGGCCGGCCAGCTGGTCCGATCCGGTCACGATGGCGGCACACTTGAGCCCGGCGAGGTTGAAGGCCTTGCTCGCGGAGACGACGGCGACGGCGTGCCCGGCGGCACCGGGCACGGTGAGGATCGGGGTGAAGTCGGCGCCCGGCAGGACCAGGGGTCCGTGGATCTCGTCGCTGACGATCGTCACCTCGTGCCGGGCGGCCAGGCGCACGAGCTCGGCCAGCTCGTCCTCCCCGTGCACCCGGCCGACCGGGTTGTGCGGGTTGCAGAGGATGTACACGGCAGGACGTTCGGCGAAGGCCTGCTCCAGCGCAGGCAGGTCGAGCCGCCACCCGCCCGAGCCGTCGCGGGTCAACGGGACCTCGCGCCGGTGCGCGCCCGCCTCCTCCACCCAGTCGAAGAAGGGCGGGTAGACCGGCGGGCTGATGACGACGGTGTCCCCGGGACGGGTGCTGGCGCGCAGCAGCTCGACCACGCCGACCCCGACGTCGGTCACGGCTGTCACCTGCCGGGCGTCGACCGGCCAGTTCCACCGCGCGCCCGCGAAGGCCGCGAGGGCGTCCCCGAGGGCGGGGGTCGGCATCGCATAGCCCACGTCGCTCGCGGCGACGGCCTCCCGCAGGGCGTCGGCGACGGGCTCCGCGAGGTCGAAGTCCATCTCGGCGACGGTCAGCGGGATTGTCGGCGGGGTGTAGGTGCGCCACTTCGCGCTCTGTCGCTTCCGCAGCTCGGCCAGCGGGGCGACGACGAGATCGTCCGGAGTTGCCACGTCGCGATCCTTCCCGGCCCGGCGGCCGTGCGCCGGATGGGAAGGGCTACCCGACGGCGTCGGCGACCAGGCCGTCGAGCAACCCCCGCAGCCGTGCCAGCACGGGCTGCGATCCGGCCAGGTCGTAGGGGCCCGCGAGCGCGCCGGGATCGGCGAAGCCGATGCGGGTCGTGCCCTGCTCGTCCCAGATGAGCATCCGCAGCGGCAGCTCGATCCCGACGCCGGGGTCCGCCTGCATGAGGGCGGTACCGACCTTCGGGTTGCCGAAGACAAGCAGGACCTCGTCGGCGAGCTCGAGACCGACCTCGCGGGCTCCCGCGGCGTGGTCGACGACGGCGAAGAGCGTCACCCCTCGGGTGCGGAGGGCGGCCTCGACCTTGGCGACGGTCGAACTGACGTCGTGGGGGGAGGTGGCGACGACGAGCGGTGTCGGCATGAACCCATCGTCGGGTTCCGGCCCGCTGCGCGGCAAACCGGGTCGTGCCGGCGACCGTCAGGCCGCCTGGTTCAGCCATCCGCCGCCCAGGGCGTTGTACTGCGGGCGCCACCCGGTGGCTTCGCGGAAGGCGGCGTTGCTGACCCGGTGGGAGCGGGTGAGCGGTTCGGCGCGCGGCCCGGCGAGGCGCTGCAGCAGCGCCGGGTAGAACTTCGCGGCCGGGTAGAAGCCGTCGTCGTCCACGCCGTTCTCGGCCCGTGCGGCGCGGCCGATGGCCACGGCCCAGTTCGCCCGCCGGACCGGGGTCTCGCAGACGTTGTAGATGCCGGAGTCGCACGAGAGGGCGGCGACCACGGCCGAGGCCGCGTCGTCGGCGTGCAACGGGGAGAGCCAGGTGGCGGGCCTGCCCAGGACGACGGGCTTGCCCGCACGGGCCCGCGCCAGCGCCTCACGGCTGTTGCGGTCGGGTCCGTAGAGCTGGCCGAAGCGCAGGACGATGCCGCAGCCGCCCTGGATGGCGAACCGCACGGCGTGCGCGGTCGCCGCCATCGTGGCGCGCTGCGACTTCGGGTTGGGCGCGGGCTGCGTCCGCTCGGTGATCCAGTCGTTCTTGCTGTCGGGGTAGACGAAGCTGACCGCTTCCTGGATCAGGCAGCCGACCCCGGCGGCCTGGGCAGCGCGCACCAGGACGGCGCTCCCCTCGGTGCGGATCCAGTCGTCCTCCCACCACGCCAGTGCCTTGATCGCGTCCGCGCCGGACGGGATGTGGGTGGCGAGGTTGACGACGGCGTCGTGCCCGCCCATGAGCGTCCGCATGCCCACCTCGTCCAGCAGGCTGGCCTTGACCGCGTGCGCACCCACCGCCTCCATCGGGACGGCCAGAGCGTCGGAGCGCACGAGCGCGGTGACGTCGTGACCGGCCTGGATGAGGCGCGGGACAGCGCGGCTTCCGATGGCTCCGGTCGCCCCGGCGACGAAGATCTTCATGGCGGAATCTCGTTTCGGTTGATCGTGGGTCGTCATCTACTAGTACGAGTAGTAGTACCGGGCTGTTCAGCACGTGACGGCGCTCGCAGGGCACGCTGTGGGCATGGAGACGCGGCGGCGGACGCCGGGCACGTCGAGGCGTCGGGCGCCCGCCGGGGCGGCGCCAGCTCGACCGGGCCGTCGACCTCTACGGCCACGTCGACCTGATGCAGATCCACAACCTCGTGGCCTGGCAGGAGCACCTGCCGATGGTGGTCGCGGCGCGGGAGGACGGCCGGGTCGGCCGGATCGGGGCCACCCACTTCGCGGTGGTCGACGAGATGGTTTCCTGATTCACCCGCCCTGTTCGGCGACCGAGGCGGCCAGCTCGCGTTCGATGTCGGCCGTCGTCACGGCGAGCGCGGCGACGAGCTGGGGCAGGACCGTCCGCGAGTATCGGGCTGTCGGCAGTGAGATCGACACGGCGGCCTCGGCCACGCCGTCGCCGCCGTGCACCGCCCGGCCGATGGCGGTGACCCCGGTCTCGGTGCGCCCGTTGTTGATCGCGAAGCCCCGCCCGCGGGCCAGCCGCATCTCCCGGCGCAGCGCGGCCCGGTCCGGCCGCTTGTCCTCCCGGTCCGCCCACCGCTCGTCGCTGTAGATCTCGTCGAACCGCTCGGGCGGCAGGTCGGCCAGCAGCAGCACGCCGCCGGAGGACTCGTGTGCGGGGAAGACCATGCCCTCGCGGTTGCCCACGCGCAGCGCCTGCGTCCCCTCCACGGAGCCGATGAAGCGGACGTGGTCGCCAGCCAGAACGATGAGGTTCGTCGACTCGACGACCCGCTCGGCGAGCGCCTGCAGATGGGGCATCGCCACGGTCCGCAGGAGCGCGGCCCGCGAGTGCGTCCGGGCGGCCAGGGACAACACCGGGCCCGCGCTGTAGCGCCGGTCGCCGTCCTGCACCGCGAAGTCCCGGTAGCACAGCATCGACAACAGGCGGTGCGCCGTCGAACGGGCGACGCCCAGGCGCTCGGCCGCATCGGACACGGTGAGCGGTCCCTCGACCTGCAAGGTCGTCGCCAGCAGGAGTGCGTGGTCGACGCTGGCGATGGCGTAGGACGGCCGGTTCTTCACAGCAGAATTCTATGTTCTGTAGGACGAGCGGAGTGTCACGATTTCCGCACGGCGCCTCTTCAGGCGCAACGACGATCGCCTGCTCGCAGCGGCGGTCCCCGAACACGATCACGCAACCCGAAGAGGTGGGGACAATGCAGTTCTATCTCGATGGCTACAAGCCTGGAGACCCGTTCATCGCGGAAGCCGACCCGTCCGTGGCCGGGCGCCCGGACACCCTCGCCGAGGAGGTCGACGTCCTGATCGTCGGGTCCGGGCCCGCGGGCCTGGTCCTGGCGGCCCAGCTGGCAGGCTTCCCCGACATCCGGACCGCGGTCATCGACCGCAAGGACGGCCCGCTCGAGGTGGGTCAGGCCGACGGCGTCGCCTGCCGCACGGTGGAGATGTTCGAGGCGTTCGGGCTGGCCGACCGGCTCAAGCACGAGGGCTACTGGGTCAACGAGGTCAGCTTCTGGCAGCCGAGCGCGGGCGACCGGACGAAGATCGCGCGCACCGGCCGCATCCAGGACGTCGAAGAGGGCCTGTCCGAGATGCCGCACGTGATCGTCAACCAGGCGCGGATGCTGGACTACCTCCTCGACCACATGGAGCGCTCGCCCAGCAGGGCGAAGCCCTTCTACGGCCTGCACGCCACGGACATCGCCATCGACACCAGCGGCGCGTCGGAGTACCCGGTGACGGTCACCGTGGCGCACCTGAAGGAGTTCGAGGAGACGGGGGAGACCTCGACGATCCGGGCCAAGTACGTCGTGGGCTGCGACGGCTCCCGCAGCGGTGTCCGCACCGCGATCGGCCGTGAGCTGGCGGGCGACCCGATGAACCAGTCGTGGGGCGTGATGGACGTCCTGGCCGTCACCGACTTCCCCGACATCCGGGTGAAGTGCGCGATCCACTCCGCGAACGCGGGCAACATGCTCATCATCCCGCGCGAGGGCGGCTACCTGGTGCGGCTCTACATCGAGCTGGACAACGTCCGCGACCACGACATGCTCGTCAACCGCAGCGTCACCCCGGAGAAGCTGGCGGCGGTCGCCAACCGGATCCTGGACCCGTACACGGTCGACGTGAAGGACGTCGGGTGGTGGTCGGTGTACGAGATCGGCCAGCGCCTGTGCGACAGGTTCGACGACGTCCCCGCGGACGAGACGGACACCCGCGACCCGCGGGTGTTCATCGCGGGCGACGCCTGCCACACGCACAGCGCCAAGGCGGGCCAAGGCATGAACGTGTCCATGAACGACACGTGGAACCTCGGCTGGAAGCTGGCCGCGGTCCTGCGCGGCCGGGCCAAGCCGGAACTGCTGCACACCTACTCCGACGAGCGGCAGAAGGTGGCCCAGCAGCTCATCGACTTCGACCGCGAGTTCGCGAAGATGTTCAGCGCCCACCCCACCGAGACGGGTGCCGAGGGCGACGGGATCGACCCGGACGAGTTCCAGCAGTACTTCGTCACCCAGGGCCGCTTCACGGCGGGCGTCGCCACGAAGTACGCGCCGTCGATGATCACGGCGGAGCCCCTGGTCCAGCACCTCGCCGAGGGCTTTCCGGTCGGGATGCGCTTCCACTCCGCGCCGGTCGTCCGGCTGGCCGACGCCAAGCAGGTCCACCTCGGCCACGTCGCCAAGGCCGACGGCGCTTGGCGTGTCTACGTCTTCGCCGACCGCGACGACCCCGCGACCGGCACCTCCCACTTCCGGGACCTGTGCCGGTACCTGGAGTCCGATGCCTCGCCGATCACGCGCTTCACGCCTGCCGGGGCCGACCCCGACTCGGTGATCGACGTCCGCGCCGTGCTCCAGCAGGGGCACCGGGATGTCGACGTCGACACGCTGCCCGCCGTCCTGCTGCCGAAGAAGGGCACGTTCGGCCTGACCGACTACGAGAAGGTGTTCTGCCCCGACCCGAAGGCCGAGGACGTCTTCGACCTGCGTGGGATCGACCGCGAGACGGGTGCCGTCGTCGTCGTCCGCCCGGACCAGTACGTCGCGCACGTCCTCCCGTTGCAGGGGCACGAGGCCCTCAGCGACTTCTTCGCCGGGATCCTGGTCGAGGCCGAGTCCGGACGGGAGAACTGAGATGGCGACGTCGCTCACGACGACACCGGAGCAGGAAGCGCGCCGACGGAGAACGGTCACCTGGGTCGTCTCGCTCGCCTTCCTCGGGCTCATCTTCGACGGCTACGACCTCGTGGTCTACGGAACGGTCCTGTCCACCTTCCTGCGCGACCCCGGCCAGATCGGGCCGGTCACACCCGCGCTGGGCGGTGCGCTCGGGAGCTACGCCCTGGTGGGCGTGCTGGTCGGCGCCCTGCTCGCGGGGGCCATCTCCGACGTCCTGGGGCGGCGCAAGCTCATGCTGTTGTCCTCGGCGTGGTTCTCGGTGGGCATGGCCGTCACCGCGCTGACGACCACCACCGCGAGCTTCGGTCTGCTGCGGTTCGTCACCGGTCTCGGCGTCGGCGCACTGGTGGCCACCACCGGCGCGATCGTCTCGGAGTTCGCCCCGGCCGGGAAGAAGAACCTCTGCAACGCGATCGTCTACTCCGGCGTGCCCTTCGGGAGCCTGCTCTCCGCGTTGCTCGCCATCCTCCTGCTCACGACGATCGGGTGGCGGGGCATGTTCCTGGTCGGTGCGCTGCCGATCCTCACCTTGGTGCCGTTGGCCTTCTTCAAGATGCCCGAGTCGCCCGGCTGGCTGCTGTCCCGCGGGCGGATCGAGGAGGCCCGTGCCCTCGCGGAGCGCACCGGAGTCCCGCTGACCGAGCAGGCGGCGCCGGTCGCCGCGGCCGTGCCCGACAGGCGCGAACGCGTGGGGTTCGCCGGCCTCTTCTCCGGCGGGAACGCGCTGCCTGCGCTCCTGCTGGGGTTCATGAGCGTGCTCGGCTTGGTGCTGGTCTACGCCATCAACACCTGGCTGCCCGAGCTGATGCTGCGGGCGGGCTTCAACGCCAAGGGCTCGCTGTCGTTCCTGCTGGTGTCCAACGGCGGCGCCGTCATCGGGGCATTGCTCGGCTCCCGGATTGCCGACCGGTTCGGGCCGAAGCTGGTGGTCGCGGGCAGCTTCCTGATCGGGGCGGTGTCGATCGGGCTGCTCACGCTGAGCCTCCCGCTCGGGGTCCTGCTGCTGTTCGTCGCGGTCGTCGGGCTGGGCACCAGCGGCACCCAGACCCTGATCTACGGGTTCGTAGCCAACTACTTCCGCACGAACGTCCGCGGTGCCGCCGTGGCGTGGTGCGCGGGCTTCGGCAGACTCGGTGGCGTCGGGGGCCCCCTGCTCGGCGGCCTGCTCATCGCCGCGGGACTGGCGTTGAACTCCATCTTCTACGTCCTCGCCGCGGTGGCCATGGTCGGCACCGTGCTGACCCTGCTCGTCCCGTCCCGCCGCACCTCCGACCTGCCGGTCGGTCCGGCATTGCAGGGGATCGGCAGCGGTCGTAAATCAGGTTCGGCAACCGGGTCGCTTGGCTAGCATCGCCGCGTGGTCGAGGCTCGGACGACGACGGGCCGGGTGCGCGGCACCGTCGAAGGGGATGTTGCGGTCTTCCGCGGCATCCCCTTCGCGCAACCCCCGGTCGGCGCTCTGCGCTTCGCCGCGCCTGCACCGCCCCGACCGTGGGACGGCGTGCGCGCCGCGGCGGCGTTCGGTCCGGCACCCCCGCAGGCGGGCGCGTTCGGCATGGACCAGCTGGTGGGCGGGGAAGACTGGCTGACGCTGAACGTCTGGTCGCCCGATCCCGGCCGCGACGTGGGCCTGCCGGTGATGGTGTGGGTCCACGGCGGGGCCTATGCGATCGGCGCGTCCGGCCTCCCCGAGTACGACGGCACCCGGCTCGCGCGCGATGGCGTCGTCGTTGTCACGTTCAACTACCGGGTCGGTGTCGAGGGATTCGCCCAGATCGAGGGCGCGCCCGCCAACCGGGGCCTGCTCGACCAGATCGCCGCGCTGGAATGGGTGCGCGACAACGTCGGCTCCTTCGGCGGAGATCCCGGGCGGGTCACCGTGTTCGGCCAGTCGGCGGGTGGGGGATCGGTCGCGGCCCTGGTGGGGATGCCGCGGGCGGCGGGTTTGTTCTGCCGGGCCATCGCCCAGAGCGTCCCGGGCACCTTCTTCACCCCGGAGCTCGCAGGCGACATCGCCGGGGTCTGCGCCGCCGAGCTCGGGCTGAAGGCCACGGCGACGGACCTGTCCACCGTGGACCCGGAGCTCCTGACCGCCGCGGCCGACGAGGTCACCGCGACCATGGGCGCGCACGTCGGGAGGTGGGGGCAGGCCGCGCACCGGTCGATCCCGTTCGCGCCGGTCGTCGACGGCGAGGTCCTGCCCACCACGCCGTGGGAGGCGCGGCCCGGCGTCGCCCTGCTCGTCGGCCACACCCGTGACGAACACCGGCTCTTCACCGCGCTGGAGGAGGTCACGGACGAGCAGTTGGCCACCGTCGTGGAGGTGTTCGCGCCGGGTCTGTACCCGCAGGCCGAACCCCACACGCTGTTCGAGTGGGTGCTCTCCGACTGGCTCTTCCGCATGCCGTCGCTGCACTTCGCCGAGCACGCCCTTGACCGGGTGTCGGTGCACTTCTACGAGCTGACCTGGTCCGGCGTGCTCGGCGCGTGCCACGGCCTGGACGTGCCGCTCGTCTTCGGCAACCTGAGCAGCGGGCTGCCCGCCACCCTGATCAGCGACCCCGAGGCCGCCGAGGCGGTGTCGGCCCACATGCGCGCGGCCTGGGTCGCGTTCGCCACCAGCGGCGATCCCGGCTGGCCCCCCTTCGACAGCGGGTTGGTGCAGATCTTCGACACCGAGCCGGTCGTCGCGCCCTACCCGGAGGTGGAGTCGCGCCGGATGTGGAAGGACCACCGTTTCGCGCCGCTGACGCTGAGGTAGCGGGCCATCCGGGTGAGGCGTCCGCTGCTCACCACCAGCCCTGCCTGCGGGCCCAGATCAAAACCAACACCGACATCACGCCCATCACCGCCAGCAGTGCCCAGAGGGCGCCCCAGTGCGTGCTGTCGTTGACGATCACGTTCATGCCCAGCACCGACGAGAGCGCCGTGATCGGCAGCGTCACGGCGGCGATCACGGCGAGCCGTTCGGCGGCAATGGTCATCTTGGTCTCGGTGCGGGTCCGGTAGAACTCGATGACGCCCTGGAGGTACTCGCGCTGGCTGTCGGCCATCGCCGCGACCCGGCGGAACTGGTCCTCCAGGTCCTCCAGTCCGGCCGCGCCCGCGATTCCGAACACCGCCAGCCGTGATATCCGCCCGTACACCTCGCGGCTCATCGCGGCCATGGTGTGCACCGCCTGCAATCCGTGGCGCACCCCGAACAGTTCCTCCAGGAAGTCCTCGGGATTGGCAATACTGCCTCCGGTGACCTCGCGCTCCAGCCGCCACACGTCCTGGGTGAGCTCGATGAGGAAATCGCGCAGCCTGCCGGTCAATGCGCCGACCAGAGCAGCGGACAGCTCGTCGGGGCGGGTCGGGTGCAGCCGTCCGCTCTCCAGCCTGCGGGCGACCGCCCCGGTCTCCACATAGGCCGCCTCCAGCGGCACCGCCGGGTTCATCGGCCCGTGCACCGTGATCAGCCAGTTCGGCCCGATGTACTGGTCCAGCTCGACGTAGTGCACGTGGCCGTGCGTGCCCTGCTGGGGCCCGTGCAGCACTACGAAGACCTGTTCCGGGTAGGCGTGCGCCTTGGGGAGCGGGTTGCGGACCGCGCAGTCGTGCGCGGCGCGCGGGTGCAGGTCGAGGAGCTTCACCAGCATCTCTTCCGTCCACGCGTCCCAGTACGCCACGTCGATCCAGAGCAGGCCCGGGCCACCCAACAAAGACGCGATATCGTCCGGTTTGTGCCGCTCGACCCCATTCTGGGTAATCAGTCGCACGTCCACGGCTCAACAATTGCCGCCCGCGCGGAAATGGGCAATCAACGAGGGATGGCCGTGAACATCCCTCGGGGGAAGCGACCCAGGTCGCGCCGGTGCCGCGATGTTCAGCGGATTTCTGGGTAACGTCGTGATCGACACTCGGCGGAGTTCCGCCGTCGACCGGGGGTGGGATGGCCGAGCTGGTCTTGCGCGGCCGCTCACACGAGCTGGGTCGGGCGCTCGCCGTGCTGCGCCGCGCCGTCGAGCGCGGCCAGGGCTCGGTCGTGCTGGTGGCGGGCGAGGCCGGGATCGGCAAGACCGCGTTCCTGCGGGCGGTGCACCGGCACGCCGAGGGCCTCGGTTTCGCCGTCGGCTACGGCAAGGCCGACGAGGTCAGCCAGATCGCGCCCGGAGCCCCGGTGCTGCACGCCCTGCGGTCGGGATCGCGTCCGTTGCTGGACGACGCGGCCTTCCGGGGTCTCGCGGACCTCTACGAGAAGCCGTTGTGGCTGGTGGAGGGCATCGCCGACTTGCTCGAGTCGCGCGCCCTCCACGTGCCGTTGCTGATCGTCGTCGACGACGTGCAGTGGGCCGACCGGTTGAGCCGCTTCGCGCTGCGGGTGCTGTCGGGCCGCCTCGCCGCGTCACCCGTCGTCTGGGTGGTGGCAGGCCGAGGGCGGATGCCGGAGGTGTTCCCGGACTTCGCCGCGGTGGCCGACTTCGACGGCGCCGTGGTGGAGCAGGTGGCACTGGTCCCGCTCACCGACGACGACGTCCTGGCCGTCGCCTCGGACGTCCTCGGCGGCCCACCGACCGGGCGGGCCGAGGACTGGCTGCGGATGGTCGGCGGCAACCCGCTGCTGGCCGTGCAGCTGGCCGAGGGCCTGGCGTTGGACCGCGCCATGGGTCGTTCCGGCGACGCGCTGCCGACCACGTTGACGGCGTTGTTGCGCAACCGCGTCGGGATGCTCGGCGCGGGCGTCCGGGCGGCGTTGCAGCTCGCCGCGGTCTGGGGGCGGCCGTTGGACGTGCTCGACGCCGCCCACATGCTGGGGGCCGACGCCGTGGTCCTCGGCCGGGCGCTGTCGGGGGCGGCCGCGGTGGGCCTCGTGGACGAGCCCGCCGATCCCATCGCCTTCCGCCATGATCTGGTCCGCGAGCTCGTCTACGGTGATCTCTCCGGCGCGGACCGGATCCGCCTGCACGGGATGTGCGCGGCGCACCTGGTCGAGGTCGGGCGCAGTGCCATCGAGGCGGCGCCGCACGCCCGGGAGGCGGTTCGCCGAGGCGACCGCGGCGCGATCGAGATCCTCCGCCGCGCCGCACGGGAGAGCATCGACGCGATGCCGCAGACGGCGGCGGAACTGGTCCAAGAAGCGTTCGAAGGGCTGCCCCGCGACGATCCGGGCTGGTTCGACCTGGGGGAGGAGTGCGCGGATCTGCTCACCCGCGCCCAGCGCGGCGCCGACGCCGTCACGGTGATCGACGACCTGCTCGCCCGCTCCGACGATCCCGAGCAACGGGCCCGCCTGCAGGTGCTCGCGGCACGGGCGCTCTGGCTGACCGGGTCCGCGGAGACGCTCGCGCTGCGCGTCGCGGCCGAGCTGTCGTCCTCGACGGTCACGGGGCCGCCGAGGGCCCGCCTGGAGGCGTCCCGGTCGCTGGCGCTGAGCAGGATCGACCCCGGCGAGGTGGCGTCGAGCGCCGCCGAGGCCGCCCTGGCGCGGGGGCACGAGCTGCACGACCGGCCGACCGAGGTCCTCGCCCTGCAGGCGCTCGGTGAGGTGGCGAAGAACAGCGGTCGCCACGTGGCCGCCTATCGGGTCTTCCACCGCCTGCGGGCGCACTTCGGGCCGGGTTTCCTCGCCGACGAGATCACCTCACTGCAGTTCATCGACCGTTTCGACGAGGCGCAGACGCTGCTCGCCGGGGTGTCGCGCGGCGCAGGTCAGCACTCGACCGCCGAGCTGCCCTCGCTGCTCTGCGCCCAGCTCTGGCAGGACTTCAAGCTCGCCTCCTTCGACGCCGCGGTCGCCGACGCGCAGACCCTGATCGCGGTCGGGGAGGAGCTCGGCACCTACGTCCACCGCCTCGACGCCCGCGTGGTCATGAGCACCGTCGCCGTCGTCCACGGCGACGTCGAACGGGCGCGCGCGATCGTGGCGCTCGCCGAGGACGAGCTGGTCACGCACGACGCCGTCCAGGCGCCGGGCCTGCTGCTCGCCCGCGCGCGGATCGCCGCGGCCGAGCTCGACTTCGACGAGGGCGCGCGGCTGCTCCGGCCGCTCCTGACCACCGACGCGACGGCGCGGCGGTACTGGCCGCGGCTGCTCGACCAGACGCGGCTCGGCGCGGGCATCGCCGTCGCGGCGGGCGACAGGGCCTTCGCCCAGGACACGGTCGAGCAGGCGGCAGCGGCCGCGCGGCTCAACCCGGGCGTGGCCAGCTTCGAGGGGGTGGCCCTGCAGGTCAGGGGCTACGTGACCGGTGATCGCGAGGCGCTCGGTGCGGCGGTGGAGCTGCTGCGGCGGTCGCCGCGCGCCTTCATGCTGGCCCAGGCGCTCAGCGATCACGGGAGTGCGTTGCTGCGGGCGGGGCGGCGGCGGGAGGCCGTCTCGCGGCTCGAGGAGGCGTGGACGATCTTCGAAGGGCTGCGCGCGAGCACCGCTGCCGCGCAGGTCCAGGAGCTGCTCGACGCGTCCGGCGCGCCGATGCGGTCCCGGTCGCGGACCGCCGCACGGCCCGTCACCGGCTGGGGTGCGCTGACCGACGCCGAAGCCCGGGTCGCCCGCCTGATCGGGGCCGGGCACACGAACCGGTCGGCCGCGGAGGCGTTGGGGGTCTCGATGAACACCGTCTCCACCCACGTCCGGTCCGTCTTCCTCAAGATGGACGTCCGTTCCCGTGTGCAGCTGCTCAACGCCATGCGGGCGGCGGGCGTGGCAGGCCCGTGACGCGGCTGCCGGTTCAGCCGAACTGGCTGTGCGCGGCGACCCAGAGCGTGTAGGGGTTGCCGAGCGCGCCGTGCCGCGCCAGCATCGCCGCGATCAGCTCTTCAGGACCGCCGCTCGACGCGACCGCGTCCCCGAAGTCCTGGACGTACCGGCGGGACCCGTCCAGAACCCTGCCTGCGTCGTCGTCGGGGGCTTCAGGGTTCCGGTGGCCTGCGATCACGACGCGCGGTACCAAAGCCTCGATGGCGTCCAGGGACGCGAGCCAACCCGCCCGGGATTGCGGGGTCGAACCGGCCAACCACATGTGCATGCCGTTGTAGGCGACGTCGCCCGCGACGACGGTCGCCCGCTCGGCGACGTGCACCACGCTCGACACCTCGACGTCGCTCCAGCCGACCGGCACCGTCCGCACTGTCCCTGCGCCGACCGCCAGCTCGTCGCCGTCCAGCGGCGCGGGCACCGCGGGGTGCTCGGCGATCTGGCCGGGGAAGAACCCGCTCCACACCCGCAGATAGCCCGCGGCGGTCTGCTCGGCCGCCGCGCGGGCGATCTCCGGGCGGCTGACCAGTCGGGCCGTGGGGATCCGCCGCAGCAGCGACGTGGCGCCGAAGAAGTGGTCCGCGTGCGCGTGCGTCACGTAGACGGTGGTGAGGTCCAGGCCCGCCGCCTCGATCCAGTCGGCCAGCTGCTCTCCTTCGGCCAGCGTCATCAGCGCGTCGACGAGCACCGCGGACCCCCCGCTCGACAGGAGCGTCGCGGTGCTGGCGGGCCACGTCGCCGTCCGGTCGTCGTCCCAGCCCGGCACCGTCGCCGGGATCTGTTTGTACGGACTCAGGTAGGTCGCCACGTCCACGGTCGTCATGGGGCAACGCTAGGGACCGGGCGCGCAGGCCACACCCCATGAACAGGTGAGGGCGCGCGCGACCCGTCCCTCACCTGTTCATGGGATGTCGCTCGCGCTGCGCCCGGCTTCACTGGGCGCGTCCCCAGGAACAGCACAGGGCCTTCGGGTCCCCCATCCCAGGAGCGTCATGCCGTCAGGATCTTCCACACCCACCGTCGTGCTCGTGCACGGCGCCTTCGCCGACGCCTCCGGCTACGCGGGCCTCATCCGCGAGCTGCAGTCGGCGGGCGTCGCCGTGCAGGCCCCGCCCGTCCCGCTGCGCGGCGTGGCCTTCGACGCGTCCTCCATCGCCGCGCACGTGTCCGCCGTCGACGGTCCCGTCCTGCTGGTCGGGCACTCCTACGGCGGTGCCGTGATCACGCAGGCGGGCGCCGACCTGGACAACGTCGTCGGGCTCGTCTACCTGGCCGCGTTCGGCCTCGACGCGGGGGAGAGCGTCGAGAGCGTGCAGAAGCCGTTCGAGCCGACACTGCTCGCGGCCAACGGGCGCGCCACCCCGTACGACGCCGTCGGCGCCGTCGGCGGGCCGGATCTCTACATCGACCCCGCGAGGTTCCGGGAGACGTTCTGCGCCGACCTCCCGGCCGACCTGGCCGCCGTCATGGCCGTCAGCCAGCGTCCGGTGGCCGCGGCGACGCTGAGCGAGGAGTGCACCTCGGTGGCCTGGCGCACGAAGCCGACGGCGTACCTGATCTCGGCCCGCGACCGGGCCATCAACCCCGATGCCGAGCGGTTCATGGCCGAGCGGATGGGCGGCACCGTCGACACGATCGACGCCTCCCACGTGGCGTTCATCAGCCGGCCCGTCGCCACGGCCGAGTTCGTCCTCGCCGCCCTGAAGTAGCCCGTTCGACCCGGCAGCGCGATCGGGCGGCGCCCTGAGCTCCCGGTCGCTGCGGCGGCGCGCTCGGTGGCCGCCTCCGCTGCTCCCTCGGCGGGCGGCGGCGGTGTCCGCGAGCACGGTCCCCGCTGCGGTCGCCATCGGAAATCCTGCGGAGCGCGACGGGTGTCAGGGGCTGCGCACGCAGTCGGAGGTGACACCGATCTCGGCGCCGAGGTCGACGACGTCGAAGCTCTCCGGACTGATGCCTGCGAACGACTGGGCCTGGACGCCGAGCGCTGACCACTTGGCCACGGAGCGTCGGTCGTCGGCGAAGGTCAGGGCGATCTCGCCGCCGTCGGACAGGAGCATCCCGTAGGTCTTGAGGGCGCGCAGGATGACCCGCTCCGACGGGTTGAACGGCGTCTCGTCGAACGACGGCTTCAACCGGAACCGCACGCCGTAGGGCGGGGCGTCGGGGTTGTCGCTCGTCGGTCCGCCCGCGTGCCCGGCGGGGTGGACGTAGACGCCTGCCTTCATCCGTGCGTTCGGCAGGATGAAGCGCAGTGCGTGCGCCACGGTGCCCGCAGCGACCTCGTCAGCCGTCGGGAGGAGCCCGGCGATGGGGAAGCCCGCGGCGTCGGCGGAGGTGCACTGATCGCCGCGCATGCCGTCGGGGTAGGTCTTCGTCAGATCCCAGACGAACGCCCCGAGGGCGGTGTGCGCCGCGCCGTTCTGGGTGGTGTTGTAGAGCTCGTAGAGGCGCTGCTGCGCGGTCTCGACGACGAGCACATGGCAGTCGTCGCTACTCGTGTCGCACGTGTAGTCGGCGCTGCCCTCGGCGTTGCCGTCGCTCGGGATCGGCACGTCGAGGGGCACCGGGTCGCAGTCGGGGCCGTCATAGCAGTAGCCGTCCGCGGGCCCGGTGATCGTCTGGCGTGGGGTCGAGGAGTCGGCTACCAGCAGCGGCATGGAGAAGTCGATCTGGAACCGGTTGGCGTTGCCCCAGCCGCCCAGGGCGGTCAGCGCCGTGATGATGCGGTCCGAACGTTCTGAAGGAGGCAGGCCCGAGACGTCCCTCGTCCACGGTTCCGGCGTGGTGAAGAGTGCGCCTGTGGCCGGGCCCCCGGCGCTCGGGCTCGCGCCCGCCGGGCTGGCGTGGCCCTCGATCGGGACGTCGGCGCACGCGACGCTGGACAGGACGAGGGCCGTGGCGGCGACGAGGGAACGACGGCGCCGCGCGGTGGCCACGGGCAAGATCATGGTGTGGGAGTCGTTCGCGGCCCTGCTCTCGTTGCGGATGTGGTGGGCTCGACGGTTCGTCCGCCACGAGACGATGCTCGGCCGTCGCCACGTCTTCGAGGCCGAGCTCATGGAGCGCCGACGCACCCACGGCCGGGCAGGCCGCGAGGTGACCCCCGACCCGGGTGCCTACGCCTTCGCCACATGCCTCAGCTTGTCGCTGAGGCCGGGGATCTTCCAGGCGAAGTCGTCGCTCTCGACGAACTCGACGGGCCGCCACACGAGCTCCGCGGCGTCGTCACCGGCCTCCGGTACGCCCTGCCAGCGCCGGGCGTGGAAGATGATGCTCAGCGTTGCCTCGTTCTCCCGGTAGCGAATCGTGTGCACCTCGAGCAGGTCCAGCTCGGCGCACTCCAGTCCGGTCTCCTCGCGCATCTCACGGCGGGCGGCCTCGTAGGGGGTCTCGTCGAACTCGACGAAACCGCCGGGCAGGACGTACTTGCCTTTGCGCGGCTCGATCCCCCGGCGCGCGAGCAGGACCTCGCCGTCGCGGAGAACGGCGACCGACGCGCTGGCGTGCGGCTCGTTCCAGTATTCGTGGCCGTTGGCGCAGACGTATTCCGTGGCGTCGCGCTGGGTCAACGGCGTCGCGCACTCCGTGCAGTACCGCAGCTTCATCCGACGGACTCCGGCATGGGCACCATGCGGGACACCAGGGTGCCGGGGACGGTCGGTGCCTCCGGGTACGCCCGCTCGAGGACGTGCGCGAGACGCTCGAGTGTCTCCGTCGCCGCCCGGCTGGCCTGGGCCTGCGCCAGTGTCGCCAACACCTGGGCGCGGGCCACGCGCTCGGCCGGTGTGAGGCGGTGCATGTCGTCGAGCCCGCCGATGAGGTTCTGTGCCTCGACGTAGGGGTCACGCATGGGACCGAGTAGGCATTCGGCGCCGGCCCTAAACACCCTCCGCCGGGTGCGATCGGCAGGAAGCGGTCGGGCCTGTGTTCATCCGGCGCCGCGGGGTACCCGGTCCCGACGTCGACAACTGGAGGGACCTCGTCATGAGCCAGGACCAGTTCACCCAGCAGGACCCGACCGAACAGCACGCCGCTCCCGGCAGCGGCGACCGGACGGTCGAGCACCCCGGCCGCACGGGGGACATGGACATGCGACCGGACCACGGTGAGCAGAGCTACCGGGGCACCGGGCGCCTGGAGGGGAAGAAGGCGGTCGTCACCGGGGGCGACTCCGGTATCGGGCGGGCCGTGGCGATCGCATTCGCCCGCGAAGGCGCCGACGTGCTCATCACCCACCTCGAGGCGGAGAAGGACGACGCCGAGGAGACCGCGCGGTGGGTGCGGCAGGCGGGCCGTTCGGCCGTGACGGTGGCGACGGACCTGCGCGAGGAGCAGAACTGCGTGCGCGTCGTGGAGCGGGCGGTGCGCGAGTTCGGCGGGATCGACGTGTTGGTGAGCAACGCGGCCTACCAGATGTCGCAGGACGGCGGGATCGACGACATCACGAGCGAGCAGTTCGACCGGGTGATGAAGACCAACGTCTACGCGACGTTCTGGCTGTGCAAGGCCGCCGTGCCGCACATGAAGCCGGGCTCGACGGTGATCACGACGTCGTCGGTGCAGGCCTTCCAGCCGTCCCCGAACCTGCTCGACTACGCGACCTCCAAGGCCGCCATCGTCAACTTCACCAAGGGCCTGGGCAGCAACCTCGCCGACCGGGGGATCCGGGCGAACTCCGTGGCTCCGGGACCGGTGTGGACGCCGTTGATCCCGGCGACGATGGACGAGGAGAAGCTGGAGTCGTTCGGGGCGCAGACGCCCATGGGCCGGGCGGCGCAGCCCGCCGAGCTCGCCCCGTTCTACGTGTTCCTCGCCTCCCAGGAGTCGAGCTACATGACCTCGGAGGTGCTGGGCGTCACCGGGGGGTCGCCGATCACCTGAGCCGGACGGCCGAGCACTCCAGGGGGCCGCCCGCCTGATGAACGGTGCGGCGAACACGGCCGAGCCTGGCGGTTCGCTTCCTGCGCCACCTGGCCCGCCTGCTCGGCCGCGGTACCGGCGACGTGGCGGCCCGCAACCCTGGTGGTTCAGGATTGCGCCACTCGGACCAGCAGACGCATCAGCCGGCCGCGGCGCCCGCGCCTGCCAGCAGCTGGGCTGCGCGCTGCACGACGCCGCGTGCCTGCTCCTGCGGGCGCTGCTGCTCGCCGTGCAGGGCGTTGAGGATCTCCAGCGCGCCGGTGAGCAGGGGGATCGTCCACTGCGCCACCCGCAGCTGGCGCTGGGCCTGCTCGACGCCGACCGGCATCTCCTCGGCCCGCTCGGCCCGCTCCGGCTCCGGCGACGAGGCCAGTTCGATCTTCTTGCCCAGCACCCGGCTGTACCCGGTAGCGCCGAGCGCCGCGACGGTGAGCACGGTCTTGGCGACGGTGGAGGCCCCGACGCCGCGCTGACCGGCCACGCGACGGCGGTTGGCCGCCAGGACACCGGCTCCGCCGAGGAGGTGGGCGCCGATGGCGACGGCGTTGACCGGGGTCCAGCGCGCCCAGCCGTCGCTGGCGATCCGCGCGGTGCGCAGGTTGCCGCCTTCGCTTTCGGCGGCGCCGTTCAAGCCGACGGCCCCCATGAGCGAGCCCCCGAACCAGGCCGCCAGGCCGAGGTCGTGCAGCGATCGGACAACGGTGTTGCGTTCAGACACAGGGTGCTCCTCGCACTTCGGATGAATGGAGGGCCTACCCCGTCTCCCGACCTCGAACCTCGAATCCCGCGAGATTTCGGGGTGTAGGTCGGAGTGGCCTGGGTACGTCGGCGATCAGGGACCTATCGCTTGACGGTGGTCGGCGCTCCCTTTTCCTCCTTCGACAGATCAGAGGTCGCCATGTTCATGCACGTGCAGCGAATGATCAACGAAATCGTCTCGGACGAGCCCGATCCGGCAGCGGCCAATGCGCTGCAAGAGGGTCTGGGCGGCCAGTTCGGCGAAATGCGCACGATGATGCAGTACCTCTTCCAGGCGTTCAACTTCCGCGGCGCCACCGGCAAGCCGTACAAGGACCTGCTCTACGGCGTCGGCACCGAGGAGATCGGCCACGTCGAGCTGATCGCCACCACCATCGCGCGGCTCACCGACGGCGCACCGCAGTACAACGGCGCGGCGACCAAGCCGGTCGACCAGCCCGGCAAGGGCGGCGCGACACCGCTGGCCAGTGCGTTGAGCGCAGGGAACATCCACCACTACCTCGTGGGCGCACAGGGTGCGCTGCCGGTCGACGCGGCGGGGAACCCCTGGTCGGGATCCTATGTCTACAACAGCGGCAACCTGGTGCTCGACCTGCTTTACAACCTGATGCTCGAATCCACCGGTCGGCTGCAGAAGTGCCGCATCTACGAGATGACCGACAACAAGACGGCCCGTGCCACGATCGCCTATCTGATCGTCCGCGACCAGGCCCACGAGAACGCCTACGCGAAAGCGTTGGAATCGTTGGGCATCAACTGGGGCGCGGCGCTGCCCATTCCCAAGACGGACGCCGAGCGCTTCCCCGAGGTGAAGAAGCTCCTCGACCAGGGCCTGCACCTGAAGCAGTACACGTTCAGCGCGGACGACCTCTCCGAGGCGGGCAAGATCTACCGCGGACAGGCCCCGGCGAGCGTGGGCGGGGGGACCCTGACCACCGAGGTGGCGCCCGAGGGGTTCCCGATGGACATCGCGGTGGAGCGGCCGGAGGAGTTCGCTCCCGGCCTCGACCCCGACCTCCTCAAGCTCGTCCAGGCCACGGCCGAGTTGGAGCTGAAGGAAGCGGACAACCCCGGACAGGCCGCCAAGAGCACCACGAAGAGGTAGGCGGCTCCGCGCGGAGGTAACGATCGATGATCAGGTGTACTAGCCGGGCCCGAGACGGGGTATGAGCGGGCATCACCATCCGACGATCTCTGGAGGAACGCATGGCGCTCGACGATGACGACATGACCACGACAGGCGACACCGGCGCCGAGGGTCCCGCCGACTCCGGTGCAGGCGAGGGCACGCCCGGCGAGTCCGATGGCGGGGCCGACGGCGGAGCCGAGGGTCCCGCCGACTCTGGTGCGGGCCAGGGCACGCCGGGCGAGTCCGACGGCGGCGCCGATGGCGGCGCCGAGGGTCCTGCCGACTCGGGAGCCGGGGCCGGAACGCCCGGGGTGTCCGACGGCGGGGCCGACGGAGGCGCGGACAGCGGTGCCAGCTGAGGTTCCGGGATCCGTGACGGGGCTCGGGCGGTCGGAGAACGGCCGCCGCGGCCCCGCCACGGGCGCTCAGCCGCCTGACCGGGCCGTACGAAGCGGTGTTCGACTCCCGTCACTGGAGTCGGGAGCCGCTGCTGGTCCGCGGGGCCGACGCGCGTGGCTTCGCGGATCTCCTCGACCTCGACGGCGTCGACGAACTGCTCTCGCGCCGCGGGCTGCGCACGCCCTTCCTGCGCCTGGCGCGCAACGGATCGGTCGTCGACTCGACCTCCTTCACCGGCCCGGGCGGCGTCGGCGCCGAGATCGGCGACCAGGTGCGCGACGACGCCGTTGCCTCGGCGTTCGCGGGGGGCGCCACGGTGGTGCTGCAGGCGCTGCACCGGCTGTGGCCACCAGTGATCGACTTCGGGACCCGGCTCGCGGCGGAGCTGGGGCACCCCGTGCAGGCCAACGCGTACGTCACACCGCCGTCCTCGCGGGGGTTCTCGGCCCACTTCGACGTGCACGACGTGTTCGTGCTCCAGTTGGCGGGTCGCAAGCACTGGCGGGTGCACGCACCCGTGCATCCGGATCCGCTGCGGGACCAGCCGTGGAACTCCTACGCGACGCAGGTCGCCGCCCGCGCACAAGACGAGCCCGCGATCGACGTGGTGCTCGAGCCGGGCGACGTGCATGTACCTGCCGCGCGGGTGGATCCACGCGGCGACGGCGCTGGGCGGTGTGTCGGCCCACCTCACGCTGGGCGTGCACGTCGTCACCCGGTACGCGCTGGTGGAGGCGCTGACCGCGCTCGTGGGCGCCGATCCTGAGCTCCGGGCGTCGCTGCCGGTGGGCGTCGACCTGGCCGATCCGGCGGCGCTCGCCCCGCATCTGGAGGGCGTTCGCGCCGCTCTGCACGAAGCGTTGGACCGGGTGCAGGTCGAGGCCGTCTCCCGCCGCGTGCGGGGCCGCGTCTGGATGGGATCACGACCTGAGCCGGTGCGTCCCGTGGCCGGGGCGGCGTTCGCCGAGGGACTGTCCACGGGGGACGCGGTACGGCTGCGGCTCGGGCTCGGGCACCGGCTGGTCGAGGGGGGCGACCCGGAGGCCGACCTCGTGCTGGAGCTGCCGGACCGCCGGATCCAGCTACCCGCCGCCACCGGCACCGCACTGGGCGCGCTCCTCAGCGGCGCCGTCCTGCAGATCGGCGCTGTACCCGGCCTCGACGAGGCCGACCAGATCGTCTTGGTCCGCCGTCTCTTGCGGGAGGGCGTCCTCGTCCCGGCCACCAGCCCATGAGCACCCCCGCGCAGACGAGAGGAAGGGCGGGCTGCTCTTTCCTGGCCGATGCGGCGGCGGATCCCCGACCGGGCACGGCCGCGCCCGCGCAGCGTTGGTTCCTCGTCGAGCACCCGGGTCCGTGGGGGCGGCAGGGCTTCGCCGAATCCGGCCTCGGGCCCGCCGCGGTGTCCGCCCTCTCGGAGTGGGCGGTGGCCGAAGGTGGTCGGGTGCTGCTGATCCGCAGGCCGGCGCGCAGGCCCGCGCCGACCCCGCGCCAGTGGTTCCGCGTCGACTCCCGGCAGGGCTCCGAGTCGGTGCGCACCGGCACGTTCGCCGACGCGGGCGAGCTGGTGGCCGCGGTCGCGGCTCCCGGTGCGGAGTACGACGACGCCCTTGCACTGGTGTGCGTGCACGGCAGGCACGACACGTGCTGCGCGGTGCGCGGTCGCCCGCTCGCCGCGCGGCTGGCTGCGGCCGATCCGGTGGCGACGTGGGAGTGCAGCCACATCGGCGGTTGCCGGTTCGCCCCCGCGCTCGTGCTGCTGCCGCACGGCTACGTCCTGGGCGGCGTCGAGGCGGCGGACGGGCCTGACGTGGTGCGCGGCTACCGGAAAGGCACGGTGGATCCGCGGTGGGTGCGCGGGCGGTCCTGCTTCGCCCCCGCGGTGCAGGCGGCCCAGCACGAAGCCCGGCTCGAAGACCGGGGCGTTCGGCGTGGACGCGCTGAAGGTCACCGACGTCACGGCCGACGGCCCGCTGTGGTCGGTGCGGTTCGCCGACCCGGACTGCACGGTCGTGCTGCGCGAGCGGCGCTTCGCCGCAGACCGGCCGCTGACCTGCGCGGCCACCTCCCCGGGATGGATGCGCGTGTTCGATGTGGAGTGATCGGGTCATCGGCGGCAGGCCGGGTTCGACCTGACGCGGATTGGGCACATCAGGATATGCCTGAGCTGCTCAATACCCTCGTCGTCCTCGGCGCGAACGGCGACATGACCGGCCGCCTGCTCCTGCCCGCGCTCGTGGGGCTCGCGAGTGATGGCGACCTGCCCGAGGACACCCGGGTGGTCGCGGTCGACCGCAGCCCCGGTGACGACGACGCCTACCGCGCGCACGCCCGCGCCAAGCTCGACGCCCACCTGCCCGACCGGGACGAGAAGGCCGCCTCCGCGCTGATCGAGCGCCTCACCTACCGCAAGGCCGACGTCACCTCTGCCGACGAGCTGCACGCCGCCCTGGTCGGTTTCGCCGGGCCGATGGCGGTCTACCTGGCGCTGCCCAACGTGTTGTTCCGCGCCACGCTGGAGGCCCTGGCCAAGGCGGGCCTGCCGCCGCACACCACGTTGGTCATCGAGAAGCCCTTCGGCGCCGACCTGGCCGACGCCAAGGCCCTCAACGACCTGATCGCGCGGTCGTTCGACGAGCAGGACGTGTTCCGCATCGACCACTTCCTGGCCAAGCAGACCGTCCTGGACGTGCTGGGGTTGCGGTTCGCCAACCGCATCTTCGACCCGGTGTGGAACAGCATCCACGTCAGCCACGTCGACATCACCTGGTACGAGTCGCTCGGCCTGGAGGGTCGGGCGGCCTACTACGACCAGGCGGGCGCGCTCCGGGACATGATCCAGAACCACCTGCTGCAGATGCTGGCCTTGGTCGCGATGGAACCGCCGCGGTCGATCGGCGAGCGCGACCTGCGCGACCGCAAGGTGGAGGTGCTGCGCGCGGTGTCGCCACCGCGGCCGGAGGAGATGGCGAAGATGACCCGCCGCGCCCGCTACGTGGCGGGCTCGGCCGGTGGGAAGCAGCTGCCCGCCTACGCCGACGAGGACGGCGTCGACCCGGCGCGGGGCACCGAGACCTACGCCGATGTCACGTTCCGCGTCTCGAACTGGCGGTGGGCGGGCACCCCGTTCCGGCTGCGCACCGGCAAGGCGGTGGGCACCGAGCGGCGGGAGATCGCGCTGCACTTCAAGTCGGTGCCGCACAAGCCCTTCCACGACCGGGACCGGCCCGACGTGCTGCGCTTCCAGCTGTCGCCCGACAAGATCTCCCTGCAGCTCAACCTCAACGGTGAAGGCGATCCGTTCGACCTGGAACAGGTCTTCCTCAACGCCGAGTTCCCCGCCCAGCACCTGGCGCCCTACAGCCTCCTGCTCAAGGAGGTCCTCGAGGGCGACAAGACCCTCTCCATCCGTGGCGACGAGGCCGAGGAGCTCTGGCGGATCGTCGAGCCGGTGCTCACGGCGTGGGCGAACGACGAGGTGCCGCTCGAGGAGTACCGCGCGGGCTCCCGCGGTCCCGGCCCCCGAGGGCCCGCGGCAGGCACCCCATCGAGCGCCCCGCGGCCGCCGGCAGGTCTCGGTTGATCTCATCTTGCGACACCCGGCGTGATCGGGGTACGAGCGGGGACCCCCGGTTCATGACGAACAGCGTGAACGATGCTCCCGATCCCGACAGCCAGGAATTCCTGGAAGAGCAGAACACCGTGGAGAAGGTGAGTCCGGGGACGACCGCGGACGAACCCGCCACCGAGCCTGGGCTCATCTCGACCGATCCGTCCACATCAGACAACGAGTAGACCGGAAGGCGGAACGCGGCGCGGCGGGAAGTCTGCCGCGCCGCGGTTCTGCCTGCGCCGTCGCGACGGCGCACGGGCGTGTCAGCTGGCCAGATCCAGGGCGGCGCCGATCAGGGCGAGGTGGCTCAGGCCCTGCGGGAGGTTGCCGAGGAAGGACCCGTCGGTCGGGTCGATCATCTCGGCGAGCGCGCCCGCGTCGTTGGTCAGGGGGACCAGCTCGTCCATCAGGGTCCGGGCCTCGTCGGTCCGCCCGACCGCGTGCAGAGCCGACGCCATCCAGAAGGCACAGGCGACGAATGTGCCTTCTTCTTTGTCCGCGCCGGTGTAGCGGTACAGCAAAGGTCCTGATCCGAGCTCGGCGCGCAATGCGTCGATCGTGGCCGCCATTCGCGGTCCCGTGTCGAACCCGCTTCCCGCGTGCAGCAGGATCGACGCGTCGAGGTCGGTCGTGCCGGGATACCAGACGTAGCTCTGCCGTTCTTCCGACCAGCAGTTGCTGTGCACCCACTCGCTGATGTGCTCTGCTTCGCTCGCCCACCGCGCCGAGTCGCCGGGGATCTCCTTCCTTTCCGCGAGGTGGACCGCGGCGCGCAGCGCCTGCCAACAGCTGAGCTTCGACGAGGTGTAATGCTCCTGCCGCTCGAGCTCCCACATCCCGGCGTCGCGACTTCGCCATGCGTCGCACGCCATATCGGCGATGGCGGCGAGTTGGCGGCCGATCGCGGAGTTGAGGACGTGTCCGTTGTCGACGTAGAGCTGGATGGTGTCGAACAGGTCCCCGTACACCGACAGCTGCACTTGGCTCGCGGCAGCATTCCCGAGCACGACCGGACCGATCCCGCGCCACCCCGGGACTTCGGGGCGCTCCGGCTCGGGAGCGGGCAGGCTCCCGTCGAGGTTGTAGAAGACGTGCATCCGGGGACCGTGCCGCTCGATCGTGTCGAGCAGCCAGCTCACCGCCGACTGGGTCTCTTCGCGCAGGCCGAACCGGAAGAGCGCTTTGAGGGTGTAGGCGGTGTCGCGGATCCACGCGAACCGGTAGTCCCAGTTCTTCTCCCCGGCGCGGCTTTCGGGGAGCGACGTCGTGGCCGCCGCCGCCACGGCCCCACTCGGGCCGTGGATGAGCAGCTTCAAGATGATCGCGCTCCGGCGGACCGCCGCATCCCAAGGGCCTGTGCAGTCGAACTGGCCCGACCACCGCTGCCAGTTGGCGATAGTGCGGTCGACGCCGTCGTCGACCTCGCGCGCGGTGGGCACGTGCAGGGGTTGGCCCGCGGTCGCGGAGACGCCCACCAGGTGTCGCGACCCGGGAGCGGTCGTCAGCGTCCCGGACATGGCCTGGTCCGTGAGCTCGTCGCAGGTCGCGCCGTCCAGCAGAACGATCATCGTGATGCCGTTGACCCGCAGGACCGGCCCGTGCGGGGTCGCGCGCGCCCAGGGCGCCGCCGTGTTGAGGCAGGTGCCGGGCGCGACCGCCCAGCGCATCGGGACGTGCCCGCGGACCCCGTCCACCCGCCGGGCCAGCTCCGTCCACGGCAGCGGGCCCGCGATGCCGGTGTTGAGCGAGTCGGTGACGCGGACGACGCCCGACGCGGTGGTGTGCGTCGTCTCCAGAACGGCCGTGTCGGGCAGGTACCGCCGGGTGGTCTCCGCGTCCTCGGCCGGCACCAGCTCCAGCCGACCGCCGTTGGCCGCGTCGAGGATCCGGGCGAACGGGGCCGTCGCGTCCAGGTGCGGGATCGGCCACCAGTCGACCCCACCGTCCCTGGCCACCAGCGCGACCGTGCGGGTGTCGCCGATGGGCGCGTAGGACCGCAGCTCGACGTAGCCGTCGGTCCGCTCCGAGCCTGCTTGCGGAACCGCTGCGGGATCCAGGTCGGGCGCTGCCATCAGGCGCCCACGGCCCTTCCGGGGGTCGCGCCCGCCGCACGGGCCATCAGCGCAGCTCGGGAAGGATCTGCGTCGACCAGGCCTCGAAGAACCCGTCGATGTCCGGGCCGATCTGGTGGACGTAGAGCTCGTCGACGCCTGCGTCCAGGTACTCGTGGGCGCGGTCGAGGTGGGCCTTCGGGTCATCGCCGCACACGATCGTCTCGGCGACGGCGTCCGGCGGCACGAGCGACATGCCTGCCTCGAAGTCCTGCGGCCGCGGCAGGATCTGCGCGAGCTGGCCGGGCAGCGCGTCGTTGCCCCACAGCCGGTGGGCGGCCTCGAGCGCCGCGTCGGCGTCGGTGTCCCAGCTGACCTTCATCCCGGCCTGCACGGGTTTGCCCGCCCCGCCCGCTTCCCGGAACGCCGCGATCGAGTCCTTGTCGGGGGTGACCGTCATGAACCCGTCGCCGATGCGCCCGGCCAGCGCCGCGGCCTGGGGTCCGAACCCGGACACGTAGATCGGCACGGGCGCTTCGGTGCGCGTGTAGATCCGCGCCTCCTGCACCTCGTAGTAGGTGCCGTGGTGGCTGACGAGCTCACCCCGGTGCAGGAGTCGGATGATCTCGACGGCCTCTTCGAGCATGTCCATGCGCTTGCCCGGCTGACGGCCACGCGTCGCCGAGGATGTGCTCGTTGAGCGCCTCCCCGGTGCCGACGCCGAGCACGAACCGGCCGTTCAGCTGCACCGCCGACGTGGCCGCGGCCTGCGCGACCACCGCGGGGTGCAGGCGCATCGTCGGGCACGTCACGGCCGTCGTCACCGGGAGCGACACCGCCTCCGAGAGCGCGCCGATCACCGACCAGACGAAGGGGCTCTGACCCTGTGCGTCGTTCCACGGGTGGTAGTGGTCGGAGATCCACAGCCGCTCGAACCCCGCGCGTTCGGCGCGGCGCGCCTGGTCGATGAGCTCAGCGGGACCGTACTGCTCGCAGGACAGGAAGTAGCCGATGCTTGCCATGCCCCGGCGTACCCACGCCGGTCGATCACAATCTCCTGGACCCGACGGGACTACGGGCCGAGGCGGCGGCGGTTGCCCACCACCTGGTTGCGGATGGGCGCCAGGGCGTTGCCGACCACCTTGGCGGTGTCCTTCGGTGGCGTCGTCACCGCGGCGACGGCGGCTTGGCCGAAAGCCTGGGCCTTCTCCTGCACCATGCGGGTGTACTCCTGGCGGTCTTTGGCACTCGGCGGCCACCCGCCGGTCGCCAGGCGGGCCGTCCGGTACGCGATCACCACCGGCGCCGAGATGGCTATCTCGGCGATCTGCATCCATGGCCGCACCCACTGCGCTCCGGGCAACGACCAACTGGACGTGCGCTTGTTCGCGGTCATTGTCCGAACCCTACGGACACCCTGGGTGGCAATGCGGGTGATTAGCGTTACCCCGAGTGGTCCGCGGGCCCGTCCACCAGGACAGCCTGCCACCGGGGCACCAGCCGGGCGAGAGCGGTAACTCCGGTCAGGCCCGGCACGACTTCACGGTCGTGGCCGCCGCCGGACGCCCGCCGGTGATCCCGGTGGCGGCGTCGTCGTTCTTCGGCCGCACGGCGGAGCTGGCCGCGTTGGCCGCGGTCGTGGCCCGTCAGCGCCTGGTGACGGTGGTCGGGCCGGGCGGGTGCGGGAAGACCCGCCTCGCGGCCGAGTTCGCCGCGGGCTGGCACGCTCCGGTGCACGGGTTCGTCGAGCTGGCTCCGCTCGGCCCGCACGCCGACGTCAGCTCGGCCGTGCTCGGCGCCTGCGGGCTGCGCGAGGACCCGGCCCGCACCGCGACCGAGGTACTGCGCGACCGGCTCGGGCGCGCGGAGGGCCTCCTCGTCGTGGACAACTGCGAGCACCTCCGTGACGCGGTCGCCGCGCTCGTCGCGGACCTGCTGCGGCGTTGCCCGCCGTTGCGGGTGCTCGTGACGAGCCGGGTCAGCATCGGGGTGGCGGGGGAGCGGATGTTCCCGCTCGACGGCCTCGACCCGGCGGGGGACGGGGTCGAGCTGCTGTTGGACCGGGCCCGGGACGTGCAGCCGGATCTGCCCGTCGACCCGGACGGGAGGCCCGCCGCGGTCGAGATCTGCCGGTTGGCCGACGGGTTGCCGCTGGCCATCGAGCTCGCTGCCGCGCACGCCCGATCGCTGCCCCTGGTGGGCATCCGGGACGGCATGGCCGACCGGCTGGCCTTCCTGACTTCGCGCGGGCTCGGCCGCCACGGCTCCGTCGCGGCGTCACTGGACTGGAGCTTGCGACTGGTCGATGGGTCCGCGCGGCTGGCGCTGGCCGCGCTGTCGATCATCGACGGGCGGTTCCCGCTGGATGTGGCTGTGGCGGTGACCGGGGGCGACCGGGCGGCGGTGGAGACGCTCGTCGACCATTCGCTGCTCCAGTTCGACGCCGCCGACGGCCGCTACGTGCTGCTGGAGACCGTCCGCGAATACGCGACCACGCTGCTCACCGAGGAAGGCGCGGCCGACCTCGCGCACGCCCGGCTGTTGGAGTGGGGCACAGCCTTCGCCGCCGAGGTCCGCGAGGGGCTGGAGCGGGCCGAGCCGGATGCCCTGCGTCGGGTCGCGCACGCCGACGCGGCCGTCCGCACGGTGCTGGACCACGTGCTCGACACCGGTGCGGGCGCCGAGGTCGCCGCCCGGATCGCCGTGGACCTGGCCTTCGGCTGGTCGCTGCGCGGCCGGTGCGGTGCGGGGCTCGCCCTGGTGCAGCGCCTCGCCGCGGCGGTGGACCCCACGCCGCCCGCGCTGCAGTGGGCGCACGCGTTCCTCGCCGTCTACTCCGGCGACCTCGAAGCCGGGTTCGGGCTCGCCGCAGCTGCGGTGGCGCGGGCGGGCACCGACCGCCGGACGGCCGCCCGCGCCCGGATCCTGACCGGGATGGTGCAGGGATTCGTCGACCCGGCCGGAGCCGAGTCCGTTCTGACCGAGGCCACAGCGCTGGCGGGAGCGGCGGGAGACGACTGGGGCCACGTGGAGGCGGCCCAGGTCCAGGCCTACACCCACCTCTTCCGCGATCAGCTCACGGACGCCGTGGCCTGCGCGGATGCGGTGCTGCCCGCCCTGGAACGGCTTGGGCACGGGCAGCTGCGGGCGTGGGACTCGGCCATCCGGGCCGATGCCGCCGCGACCGCGGGCCGGTTCGCCGACGCCGAGGAGCACGGCCGCCGGGGGTTCGACCTCGCCGTCGCCGTCGGTGAGCCCGTGAGCGCGCTCGGCGCGCTGATCCCGCTGCTGCGGTGCCTCGTGGCCACCGGACGGTGCGGCGAGGCGCGTTCGTTCCTGGACGCCGGGTTGGCGTTCCTCGACACCCATCCCGGGCTGGGCAGCGACAGCTTCGCTGCGCTCGCGCGGGCGGTCGTGGCGTCGGCGGACGATCCGGCCGTCGCGGTCGAGGCCGCGGAAGCGGCGCTGGTGGCCGGGGCCGGGCTGCCGTCCATCACCGGTGGGTCCGCTCTGTTGCTGGCGACAGCGCGGCTGCGCTCGGCCGACCCCGACGGTGCCCGCAGCGCGGCGGACACCGCGGAAGAGGCCGCGGTCGCGCTGGGCGGCGCAGGCGGGGCGGCCGCGGCAGCGTTGGTCGGCGCGGCGGCGGACCGCGACCGCGGGCGCGACGCGACGGCGGCGTTCGCGGCGCTGGCGGTGGTGCACGCCCACGGGATGCGCCCGCTGGTGGTCGACGGACTGGCCCTCGCGGGTGCGTTGGCCAGGGACGCCGAACGGCCGTCCGTCGCCGCCCGCCTGCACGGGGCCGCCGAACGACTGCGTGCGGAGCTGGGCGCGGTGGTCTCCCCGCTGGGTGCGCTGCTGCGGCCGGACTCCGCCTTCCTCGCCGCCCACGCCGACGCCGTCGTCGAGGGTGCGCGACTCGGGCAGGCGGGAGCGGTCGGGTACGCCGTGCGCAACCGTGGCCGCCGCGGTAGGCCGAAGGCAGGCTGGGACAGCCTCACCCCGGCGGAACGGCAGGTGGCGGCGCTCGCCGCGCAGGGCCGGTCCAACCCCGAGATCGCCGCGAGCCTGCTGGTGTCCACCACGACGGTCCGGACGCACCTGCGGAGCGTGTTCGCCAAGCTCGGCCTGACCAGCCGGGCCGGGCTCGCGGCCGCCGCGGCTCTGCGTGATCGCTGAGTTCCCTCGTCCGCGCGGCCGATGTTCCCGCCGTGAGCGCTCTCTACCGTCGCCGGGCATGGAGCACCCCAACGCCACCAAGTTCCGCGAGGTCCTGGACGCCGTCGCCCGCGGCGACGTCGCCGCCATGTACGCCGCCACCCGCGAGGACTTCGTCAACATCAACGACATCGGCGCGGGCCCCTGGCGCGAGGTCCACGGGCGGGATGCGTTCTTCGCGTTCTTCGGCCAGTTCGTCGAGTACCTCGAAGGCACCTTCCGCCAGGAGCTCATGGACATCATCGGCTACGACGACCACGTCGTCGCCATCGTCCACGAAACCGGCACCCGGCAGGGCCACGTCTTCGACAACCGCGCGATCTACCTGTGCAAGATCGTCGACGGCCAGTGGGCGTCGATGCGCACGATGGACATGGACCACGACAAGATCAATGCGTTCTGGGCGGCGGTCGGCATGCCCGTCGTCGAGCCGATCGCGGGCTGAGCACGGTCAGCTCCGGTCGGGCCCTGGTGGTGCCCGCCCCGCCGGGTGAGCTGACCGGTGCCGGGCCCGTCGCCGTCGCCGATGTCGACGCCGGTGGCTCTGCCGTCGGCGACGGTGAACGTGACCGCCGTGCGGTCCTTGGGCGACTCGGTGAAGAAGACGCCCGCGAAGGTGTTGGCGTCGACGTGGGACAGCGCCACCGTGCGCTTGTCCGGCCCGAGGACCAGGGCGAGACCCCCGTCCCCGCTGACGACCTCGGCGTCGCCGTAGTAGGCGTTGGCGTAGGTGCCGAGATAGGCGTCCGTTCGGCCGTGCGGACGGCGGTGGTCGCGCCGGTACGCTCAGTGGTCGGGGCAGTTGAGCGTTCAGGCAAGGGGGTGCAGAGGCCCGGATGGCAACGCGCACGAGCTCGGCTGCAGCCCGGCGCGTGGGTGTGCTGCGGTTCCGCGACCTCGGCCCGCTGGTCGTCGACCGTGACGGTGAGCCGGTCCCGTTGGGCGGCGGCCGCCTGGTGGGCGCCCTGACCTTGCTCCTCGTGCACGCCGACCGCGTCGTCAGCGTCGACGCCCTCGGTGAGGCGATGTGGGGCGAGCAGGCAGGGCCCCGCTCACCGTCCACTCTGGATTCGCACATCTGGCGGCTGCGCAACCTCCTGGAGCCGGGACGGGCGCGCGGCGAGCCCGCCACCGTCCTGCTGCGGGAGCCGAACGGCTACCGGCTGGTCGCGGTCACCGAGGACGTCGACTCGACGCGGTTCGCGGTGCTGGCGGACGAGACGCTCAGCCTGCTGACCGACGGGCAGCACGCCCGTGCCCTGCGACGCGCGGAAGAAGCGCTGGCCATGTGGCGCGGCCGCCCGTTCACCGCGCTCGCCGACGAGGCCTGGGTCCGTCCGGCCGTCGTCCGGCTCGACGAGCTGCGTGCCCAGGTGCGCGAGCGGCAGGTGGAGGCGCTGCTCGCCCTCGGTGACCCGGAACGGGCCCTCCTGGAGCTCCTGCCCGTCATCGCCGACGACCCGCTGCGCGAGCACCTCTGGGCCCTGCGGATGCTCGCCTACCAACGCTG
Source organism: uncultured Actinomycetota bacterium (assembly GCA_963799945.1). Lineage (GTDB taxonomy): Bacteria > Actinomycetota > Actinomycetes > Mycobacteriales > Pseudonocardiaceae > Pseudonocardia. Next base: position 322,642 of record CAWCZG010000007.1, on the reverse strand, counting down.
CGGACGCACCGACCGCGCCCTGGCCACTTACCAGGACGTCCGCAAGGTCCTGCTCGAGGAGATCGGCCTCGAGCCGGGGGCGGAGCTGCGCGCGCTCCAGTCGCGCATCCTGGCCGGGGATCCCGCGCTCGCCGCGCCGCGCCCGACGGTGGTCCGCGCGCCCGATCGCCCGGCCCCCGAAGTCCACCTGCCCGGCAGGCTGAGCCGGATGATCGGTCGGGACCGGGATCGCGACCGGGTCGCCGAGCTGACGGCGGCCCATCGACTGGTGACCGTGGTCGGCGTCGCCGGGTGCGGGAAGACACGGCTGGCGATCGACGCGGCGCAGGGCGTCGCGGCGGCCTTCCCCGACGGCGTGTGGGCCGTCGACCTGACCGCGGCCCGCGACGGCGACGAGGTCGTCGCGACCGTCACCTCGGCGCTGGGCCTCGCGTTGCCCGCCAGCGGATCGGCCCGCGACGCGCTGCGCTCGTTCAGCCGCGACCGGCGGATGCTGCTGCTGCTCGACAACTGCGAGCACGTGCTCGACGCCGTCGCGGACGTGGTCGACGACCTCCTGTGCAACGGCTCCGACCTGAGCGTGCTCGCGACGAGCCGCGAACCCCTCGACGTCGACGGTGAGGTGATCTGGCCGCTCGACCCGTTAGCCGTGCCGGAGCCGGGCGCCGACCCGCTCAGCGCGGCCGCGGTCGAGCTGTTCCTCGACCGCCTTGCCGCCATCGGCCGCCCGGCGCCGGACGACGACGACATCGAGCGCGTGGTCCGGATCTGTCGGGCCGTCGACGGGGTGCCGCTGGCGATCGAGCTGGCGGCCGCCAGGGCCAGGGCCTACAGCCTCGACGAGATCGCCGCGCAGGTGCGCGCGGACGCCAGCGCGCTCAGCCGGATCGGGCGCGGACCCGCCGAGCACCACGGCACCGTCCGGGCCGCCGTCGAACGCAGCTACGCGACCCTGACGCCCGACGAGGCGCGGTTGCACCGGGCCCTCGCGGTGATCCCCGGCCCGGTGACGGCCCCGTGCGCGGCGGCGCTGATCGGGGAGCCGGTCGAGGAGGCGCGGGCGCTGCTCGCCCGGCTGGTGCACTGCTCGCTGCTCGTGCCGCTGGGCCCGGCCGGGCCGGGCCGCCCGTCCCGGTTCGCGCAGCTCGCGATCGTCCGCGGGCAGGCGGCCCACGCCGCGGCGGGGGAGCGCGACACCGCTGTCGCGGCCCGCGACCGGTGGGTCGCCGCGCTTGGTCACCGCGGGTCCGCGCCTGGGCGGCGCGGGGGAGGCCGACTGGTTCTGCGCACTCGACGACGACCTGGTGGCGCTCCGGGCCACCCTGCAACACACCCTCATCGACACGCCCTCGTCGCTGGGTGTGCAGGTCGCGTCCCGGCTGGGTCTGTACTGGTACTACCGCGGGATGATGGTCGAGGCGCGGCGCTGGCAGGAGCTGGCCCTCGCGCCGACCGACGCCGCGCCGCTCGACCGCTCCATCGTGCGGCTCATGCTCGGCGGCTCGCTCAGCATGGCGAACCGCGCCGACCTCGGGTTGCCGTTGGTCCAGGACGGCTGGGCGATCGTCGCCGACACGCCCGACGCGCTCACGGTCGGCTTCGGCGACGCGCTCGCCGTCATCGCGGGCGCGCTCGCCATGTCGGGCCGCCACGAGATGGGCCGTCGCAACGCGGCCAAGCTGGCGGAGGTCGCGCAGGCGACGCCCGATCCCACCGTCGGGCTCATGACCAGGCTCGCGGGGATGCTGGCCGCGGCCGACGAGACCGCCCCGCCGACGCTGCTCGCCCGCGCCGAGGACATCTACGCGCAAGCGGAGGCGGCAGGCAACGCCTTCGCGGCCTGGTTGGCGTCCGACGCGGCCGCCGACGCGGCGCTCACGAGCCGGGACATCGCCACCGGCATGGTGTGGTCGGACCGGATGATCGCCCAGCACCGCACGCTGCGCGTGCGCGAGGGGCCCAGCCTGCTGGAGCTGCGCGCCGATCTGCTCGCGCTGGCCGGTGACGCCACCGGCGCCGTACGGCTCTTCTCGGCGGCGCGGGCGCACAACCAGCGCGCGGGGATGCGGTGGCCGATGCGCGCGGTGACCACCGAGCTGATGCGGGAGGCGACGGGCGCGCTCGACCGCGTCGACTTCGAAGAAGCGTGGCAGAACGGCGCCCGCCTCACCCTGGACGACCTGGGTTGAGGGCGGTTGGCGCGAGATTGGCGACGGGCACGGGAGGGTGAGGGCGTGACCACCTACATCACATCCCTCGTCGCCGCGCTGACCGAGGCGGGAGACCGGCCGGTCGTGCGGCGCGACGGTGTCGCGACCACCGGCGCCGAGCTGCTCGCCGCCATCCACCGCTACGCCCGCGTGCTCGCCGGGTTGGGGCTGGGCCGGGGCGACCTCGTCGCCCTGCTGGCGCCGAACCGCGTCGAGACCCTGGCCGTCCGCTACGCCGCACACGTGATCGGGGCGGGCGCCGTGTACCTCTCCGCACCCCCGTCCGCGGACACGCGTGCCCGGATGCTCGCCCAGTTCGACCCCCGGCTCGTCGTGGTCTTCCCGGAGACGGCCGATCTGCTCCCGACCGGGGTGACGGCGCCGCTGGCCGCCGTCGGGCCGGTTGCAGGCGTCGCGTTCCGCCTCGACGTCGAGGCGGAAACGCAGTCCGCGCAGCCGCTGCCGTGCCGGGCCCGGCCCGAGGACCTGGCCGTGGTCATCTCCTCCGGCGGGACCACCGGTGTGCCGAAGGGCAGCAGGCGCGACTTCGCCTCCTACACCTCCGCCGTCGCCGTGCCCACGCCTGCACCCGACCGCCGCCAGCTCGCCAACGGCAAGCTCGCCTACCTCACCCAGATCCTGGTCGACCAGACCCTGCTCGGCGGCGGCACCGTGGTGCTGCAGGACCACTACGAGGCCGTCGCGACACTGGACGCGCTCGAGCGGGAACGGATCACCCACCTGTTCCTGGTGGAGCCGCAGCTGTTCGAGCTCATGGACCACCCGGCGGTGCCCGACCACGACCTGTCCTCGCTCCGGGCGCTGACCCACATCGGCGCGATGGCCGCGCCCGTCTTGCGCCGCCGCGCCCGCGAGCGGCTCGGTCCCGTCGTCGCGCACACCTACGGCGCCAGCGAGATCGGCATCGTCAGCGCGCTCTCACCCGCCGAGCACGACCGGCCGTCCCGCTTCGGCTGCGCGGGCCGCATCCAGCCGGGAGTCGACGTGCGGTTCCGCCGACCCGACGGCGGCCTCGACCCGCGTGGGGGAGCGATCGAGGTCCGGTCGCCCGCGATGGCCTCGGGTTACCGGCACCGTCCGGTGGAGGAGTCCGAGCACTTCGTCGAGGGTTGGTACCGCACCGGCGACCTCGGCGCGCTGGACGAGGAGGACATGCTGCGCATCCGTGGGCGCGTGTCCGACGTCGGCGTGGGGGCGACCGTGATGCCCGTCGACCTGCAGGACACGCTCTGCCGCCTGGCGTTCGTGCGCTACGCCGTGCTGGTCGCCGAGCCCGACCGCGGCGTGCTGGTCGCGGCCGTCGAGGCGTGGCCCGGCGGTGCCGTCGACGTCGACGAGTGCGGGTCGGCCGTCGCGCAGGAGCACGGGCAGGCGGCCGCCGACGCGCTGCACGTCCTGCCGGTGGACCGGATGCCCCTCACGGAGCAGGGCAAGCCGAACCGACCGGCTCTCCGGGCCGCCGCCCTCGCCGCGACCGGCTGACGCTCAGGCGAGACAGGTGAGCGGGCGTCCGCCGTTGTAGGTGACCATGTCGCCGAGCGCGGCGAAGACGTCGATCGCGCCGCCACGCGGCGTGCCGTCCACCTCTGCGTACGCGCGGTGCAGGTTGCCGACGATCCGCTCCGCGTCGGGCCAGTCGGTGAACCGGCCGAGGTCGGTGTCGCGGGCAGCGTCCAGCGGGCTGAGCCCCGCGGCGCGGCCCCGCTGGGCGAGGTCGACGACGAACCGCAAGTAGTCCAGCGTCGCCTCGATCGGCGCCTGGTCGGAGAACACCGGGCCGTGCCCCGGCACGACGACGGCCGGTTCGAGCGGCTGCAGCACGTTCTCCAGCACGTCGATCGCGCCGGTGACCGACCCCATGAGCAGGAAGGGGGTGCCGCCGTTGAACACCAGGTCGCCGCAGTAGAGCACCGAGTGCTCCGGGATCCACGCGATCACGTCGTTCGTCGTGTGCGCGGGCGTGCCGACGTAGCGCAGCTCGACCCGCAGGTCGCCGGAGTGCACCGCGATCTGGTCGGTGAAGGTGAGGAACGGCGGTTCGAGCGTGAGCTCGCCCCAGTCGGTGGGGTCCCAGAACGGCAGCGGCCGGGGCGGGCCGAACGCGATGACCTCCTCCCGGGCCCGTTCATGGCCGACGATCGTGGCCTGCGGGAACAGGCAGTTGCCGAACGTGTGGTCGCCGTGGTGGTGGGTGTTGACCACCGTGCGCACCGGCGCGGGCGTCACCCCGGCGATGGCCTGCTGGTAGGCGCGGGTGCGCCGCTCGGTCGAGCAGGCGTCGATGCTGATCACGCCCTGCGGCCCGACCAGGAACCCGGTGTTGTTGATCCACCAGGTGCCGTCGGGCTGGATGTAGGCGAAGACGCCGTCGGCGACCTCCTGCACCTCCGGCCTGCCGGGCTCGGTGATCTCGTCGAAGGTGTGGCGGTGGCCTGCACTCATGCCGAGGGCTCCTCTTGCGGGCGCAGCGGGGTGGCGGGGCGGCCGGGCAGGATGCGGGCGTCGATCGCCCCCAGGAGATCGGCCTCCAGGTGCACGCGGTCGTCCGCGCGCAGGTACGGGTAGGCGTCGGCGCCGTGGACCCGGCCGAGCTCCAGGATGCAGCCCGTCCCGACGGTGCCGCTGCCGAACACGTCACCGGGCCGCACCCGGGTGCCTCGGGAGGCGTAGGAGATCATCTCGCCGAACGACCAATACAGGTCGGAGAGGTTGCCGCGGCTGTAGTCGGCGCCGTTGACCGAGGCCGTCATCGCGAGGTCGTAGCCGTGGCCCGCCGCGCGGTCGGTCAGCTCGTCGGCCGTGAGCAGCCACGGCCCGAAGCCGTTGGCGCTGTCCTTGCCCTTCGCCGGGCCCGAGGTTGAGCCGCATCTCGGCCCCCTGCAGGTCGCGGGCGCTCCAGTCGCAGAACAGCACGAACCCGGCGATGTGCTCCGCTGCATGCTCGGGTGTGAGGTCCGCGCCCGCCCGGCCGATCACAGCGGCGACTTCCAGCTCGTAGTCGAACGCGGCACACCCCGGGGGGATCGCGACGTCGACCTGCGGGCCGACCACGGCCGCCGGGTTGGTGAAGTAGAAGACGGGCTGGCGGTACCAGAGCGGGTCGACGGTGAGCCCGATCGCCGCGCTCGCGGTGACGACGTGCTCCTCGAACGCCATGAAGTCCCGGATCGAGGGCGGCTCCGGCACCGGCGCCAGCAGCTCCACCGTGGCCGGGTCGACCGCGGCGGACTGCCGCACGGCCTCCTCGCCCGCCGCCCGCAGCGTGGCGCCGTCGTCACCGAGCAGGTCGACGAGCCGGGCCGCGCCCGGCACCGGGTGCAGCGCGGCGCCGTGCCAGACGCCGACCTGCTGGGTGCCGTCCGGGTTCTGGAAAGTGCTCCACCGCACGCGCGCTCCTGCCTACGAGTCGATCTCCGACCGCAGCTGCTCGGCCGCGGTCGCCATGGCCGCGAGCTTGCCGCGCGCGATCTGGCGCGGCAAGGCGACCTGCCCGCAGTCGGTGGTGAGGTGGATCCCGACCGAAGTGCAGCTCCTCGGCCAAGGTGATCACATACCGCAGTGACTGGATGTTCATCGTGACCCACCGTTTCGGCTGGTCGGCATCGTACGCGCCGAACACCCGATCCGGTGGGCCGTCAGCGCGGCCCGATCAGACCTCGAACTGCACCCTCGCGATCTCGGTGCAGAGCGGGCCGAACATCTCCCGGCGCACCCGGTTGTGCTCGGCGTCCTGGTCGTAGGCGCGGTAGGCCTGCTCGTCGACGAAGTCGGACGTGATCGCGAAGTCCCAGGACCCGTCGCGCAGCCGCAGGTCGCGGCCGACGTGGCACTCCAGGAGGCCTTCCGGGTCCAGCGCGACGATCGCGGCCAGGGCGGGCTCGATCTCCGCCGGATCGACCCCCGCCCGCAGCTTGCCCACCACGACGTTGCGGATCATCAGCCGCGGACTCAGCCGTCCAGCTTGGCCGTGAGGGTCACGTCCTGGACGCCCGCCAGCGCGCGGGTGACCAGGCACGCGGCCTTGGCGTCCTGCGCGAACTGGGTGAACTCGTCGGAGGAGAGCCCCGGCACCACGCCGACGGTGTCGAGCGCGATCTTGGTGATGGTCGGCTTCTCGTCCACCATCTGGAGCGTCACGTGGGCGCTGGTGGAGACGCTGGTCGGGTTCTTGCCCGCGTTGGCGAGCATCGCCGAGAGCTGCATCGAGTAGCAGCCCGCGTGCGCGGCCGCGATGAGCTCCTCGGGGTTGGTGCCCGCACCCTCTTCGAAGCGGGACTTGAAGGAGAAGTCGCCGGTGTAGGCGTTGTTGCCGACGACCATCTGTCCGCTCCCGGACTGCAGGTCGCCCTTCCAAACCGCCTTCGACGTGCGCGCAGGCATGGTCGTTCCTCTCGTTCGTGGGACGGGCCGGAGCCCTCGGCGTACGTCGCCCGATCTTGCCGTATGCGCGGGCCCGATGCGCGCCCCGGCGAGCGGCGGCCTGGGTTGTAGGCAGTCGCGGCGCCAGATGGGCAGACCGGACCGATGTCTCCTGCCGTCGGGCGATCCGAAGCTGGTTCCCGTCAGAACCGGCGGGCGCGGGACGACGTCAGGTCTGCATGATGCTGACCGCGCGTGTGTTCAGGTAGCAGTCCACCGCCTCGGGACCGCCTTCGGTGCCGTATCCGGAGTCCTTCAGGCCGCCGAAGGGCATCTCGGCCGTGGGCATCGCGGGCATGTTGACCCACAGCATGCCGACCTCGACCCGCCGGGTGAGCTGGTCGGCGTTGGCGAGCGAGCGGGTGAAGGCGTAGCCCGCCAGCCCGAAGGACAGGCGGTTGGCCTCGGTGATCGCCTCGTCGAGGTGGTCGAACTCGCGGATCCCGGCTACCGGGCCGAACGGCTCCTCGTTGAACAGACGGGCGTCGGCGGGCACGTTCTCCAGGACGGTCGGAGCCCAGAAGTTGCCGGTGTCGCCGATGCGGCGGCCACCGGCGAGCACGGTGGCGCCGCGCTGCACGGCGTCCTCGCCGAGGACCTGCATGGCGTCGAGCCGCCGGGGGTTGGCCAGCGGTCCCATTTGCGTCCCGTCGGTCAGCCCGTCGCCGACGGTCAGGTCGTCGGCCACCTTCGCCAGGGCGATGCCGAAGTCCTTCGCGACGGACCGGTGGACGAGGAAGCGCGTGGGGGAGATGCACACCTGGCCCGCGTTGCGGAACTTGGCGCCGCCCAGCGCCTTCACCGCGAGCTCGAGGTCGGCGTCCTCGCACACGATCACCGGGGCGTGGCCGCCGAGCTCCATCGACACGCGCTTCATGTGCTGGCCCGCCATGGCGGCGAGCTGCTTGCCGACCACCGTCGACCCGGTGAAGGTGATCTTGCGGATCGTCGGGTGCGGGATGAGGTGGCCCGAGATCTCCGCCGGGTCGCCGAAGACCAGCCCGAGCACGCCCGGGGGCAGGCCCGCGTCCTGGAAGGCCCGGATGAACGCGGCCGGGCCCGCCGGGGTCTCCTCGGGGGCCTTGACGATCATCGAGCAGCCCGCGGCCAGCGCGGGCGCGACCTTGCGCACGACCTGGTTGATCGGGAAGTTCCACGGGGCGAACGCGGCCACGGGTCCGACCGGGTCCTTGATGACCATCTGCCGGAGCGCGAGGTTGGAGCGGGGCGGAACCAGGCGGCCGTAGATGCGGAAGCTCTCTTCGGCGAACCAGTCGATGATGTCGGCGGCGGCCAGCGTCTCACCGCGGGCCTCGGCGAACGGCTTGCCCTGCTCGAGGGTGATGAGGCGGCCGATGTCGTCGGCCCGGTCGCGGAGCAGCTGGGCCGCGCGTCGCATGATCTTGCTGCGCTTCGCGGGCGTCTGGTCGCGCCACACCTCGAACCCGCGCTGGGCCGCGTCGAGGGCGCGGTCCAGCTCCTGCACCGAGGCGTGCGCGACCGAACCGATCACTTCCCCGTTCGCCGGGTTGTGGACCGGGATGGTGCGACCGTCGGCCGCGTCGACCCAGGCGTCGTCGATGAAGAGGGAAGTGTTCGGGTAGGTCATGGGTCCGTCCGTTGTCGGCGAGTGGGCAGGGGCGCTGAGGCGCACGACCATCGTGGACCTCCGCGCGGGGCACCACCACCGCGAGCGGACGTGACCTCCGACCACTGCGGCCGGCCGCGCGGCGTCAGACGGCTGCGTTGTCCCATGGCATCACGGTGTCCGGGAGCGCCTCGCGGCCGAACGTGACGCGCTGGGCGGGCGCGTGACGGATGCCCGTCAGTGGGTGGACTCGGCGAAGTCGGCGGGGCGGAACCTGCCGTCGGCCAGCTTGCCCTCGATCTCCTCCAGGCTGGCGCCGGTGAGGTCGGGCATGCGGAAGAACACGAAGAGCCAGGCCGCGACGTTGAAGGCGGCGTAGAGCCACATGGCGGGGCCGACGCCGATCGCGCTGATCAGGCTGAGCAGGGTCAGGGTGATGAGGAGGTTGGTGCCCCACAGCGCGGCCGACTGCACGGCCGTGCCCGCGGGCCGCACGGCCAGCGGGTAGGTCTCCGACCCGGTCAGCCAGCCCATCAGCTGCAGGCCACCGGCGTTGAAGAGCATGAACACCACGAGGCAGATGACCACGAGGAGGATCGAGTCGCGCCCGGCGTGACCCGTCACGAACAGCAGCCCCAGCGCGAACAGGGCCACCGCCGCACCGGGAATCATGATCAACGTGAGCCGCCTGCGGCCGACCCGGTCGATGATCGCCAGCCCGACGAGCTGGGCGACGAGGTAGCTCACGCCCAAGGCGACGGACACGTCCAACGCGACGTCAGCCGAGAAGCCCGCGTCGGTCAGGATCGTCGGCGAGTAGTAGACGATCATCTCGATGCCCGACAGCTGCGTGAAGATCGCGATACCGCAGCCCAGGATCAGCGCGGGCCGGACCCAGCGCTCCCGCAGGCCCGCCCAGCCGCGGGTGCTGGCCGACTGCTCCTTGCGGGTGAGCTCTTCCATCTCCTCGAGTTCACCGTCGATGTCGTAGCCCGAGGGGCGTACGCGTTCCAGCACGTCGTGTGCGGCGTCCCGGTCGTCCTGCCGGACCAGCCAGCGCGGGCTCTCGGGCAGCCGCAGCAGCAGGCCGAGCATGATCGCCGCGGGCACCGAGGCGATCCCGATCGACCACCGCCACACGATCGACTCGGAGGCCCCGACGATCGTCGCGATGACGATCCCGACGCCGATGGCGATCTGGAAAGCCAGCACGAGCCGCCCCCGGTACTTCGGGGGAGCGAGCTCGGCGACGTACATAGGAGCGGTCTGGGTCGCGCCGCCGACGGCGAAGCCCAGCACGATCCGCCCGAGCGAGAGCACGACCGGGTTGGGCGAGAGGGCGCACCACAGCGAGCCGATCACGAACACGACCGCCAACATCACCAGCGTGCCCTTGCGCCCCCGCCGCTCGGAGAGCCGACTGCAGGTCAGCGCGCCGATGACCGCGCCGAGCAGGATGCTCGCCGCGATCACCTGCTTCCAGCCCTCCGCGATCCCGAAGTCCTTCGTGATCTGCAGGAGGGCGCCGGAGATGATTCCGGTGTCGTAGCCGTAGAGCATGCCGGACACGGCCGACACCAGGGCGACGACGATGACCAGGCCGGTCAGCTGACCGGGGGTCGTGCGGGTGTTCTGATCTCTCACGATCGGGGCATACCCGAATCAAGACGAGTTCAGTGATCCGCACCACCCCGGATTCCCGGTGTGGTGGTCAGCGGCTTCCCGACAGCGGCTGCGGGCCGGTGGGGTACTCGTCGCGCAAGTGGGTCGACTCCCAGGCGCGGCGGCGGTCGGCGGCGACCTCCCGCCAGCGCGGGGCGTTCCGGGCGTCGATCACGCCGACGATCACGGCCAAAGCGATGATCATGAGAATGCCGGAGACGGTCAGGTAGGTCATCGCAAACCTCCGGGCACAGATTGCGGGGAGGTGTGGTGTGGGGACACCGGTTCTGGCTCCTTTCGTGTCGCGCTGCCCTGAGAACTCCGCCGGATGCGGCGGGGTTCCCGGTGCGCGGGTCGTACTCCGGTTCATCGACGACCCGTCCCGGATCGATACAGCGCGGAGCCGTCCGCGAGAGCGACGATCATCACAGACCGTCGTCGGCGGAACCGGCTCCGTGGCGACGGCTCGACGACGGTCACCGAGCGGCTCGGCAGCCCGAGGGTGCGGATGATCGGGGTGGCGCCCAGCGGGTCGGTGAGGGAGATGACGGCGCCCAGCGCGAAGCAGGCGGCCCCGGCAGCGTGGGGACCGCCAGGTGCGCCGCCACGGCGACCAGGTAGGTACCAGCAGGATGGGGTGGGGGACGGCCGGTACCCGCGACAGCGCGCCGGCCGCGGCCACCTGGATCAGCAGGAACAGGTGACCGATTGGACGTCGGCCATCAGCCGACGCTGAAGGTGACGCTCGGCCACCCCGAGGCGCCGTTGGGGATCGGCTGGGCCGTCTTCCCGGTCTGGGTGTAGCCGCTCTTGTCCGTGGCCCGTGCCTCGGCGGTGTGGTCGCCCTCGGGCAGCGGCAGGTCGAGGTGCCACATCCGCCACGCGTCGATCGAGACCTCGTCGGAGAGCTCGGCGACCCGCCACGGCCCGTCGTCGACGCGCACCTCGACCTTGGCGATCCCGGTGTGCTGCGCCCAGGCGATCCCCGCGACCGTCACGCTGTCCGCGCCGACCGTCGCGCCCGAGCGAGGGGTGTCGATCCGCGCCATCGTCTTGATCGGACCGAACTGCGACCAGCCGCGCTCGAGCCAGAACCCCTGCCGGAACGGGTTGTTGAACGTCGTGGCCTCGAGGTCGACCACCCACTTGGTACCCGACACGTACCCGTACAGCCCCGGCACGACCATCCGCACCGGGAAGCCGTGTTCGGGCGGGAGCGCCTCGCCGTTCATCCCGATCGCGAGCAGCGCGCCGCGCTGCGGCTCCATCACCACGGCCGTGGGGGTGCCGGTGTACCAGCCTTCGGTGCTGCGGCTGAACAGTTGGTCGGCGGCCGGGTCGATGCCCGCCTCCACCAGGATGTCGCGCAAGGCGACACCGGTGAAGTTTGCCGTGGAGATCAGGTTGCCGCCGATCGGGTTGGAGACGCACGTCAACGTGATCGGCCGCTCGACCAGTGGACGGCCGATCAGGTCGGCAAAGTTCAGCGTGAGCTCCCGCGCGACCATGCCGTGCACGTGCAGCTGCCAATCGGCGGCGGCGAGCGTGGGGATCCGCAGCGCGGTGTCGATCCGGTAGAAGTCGCTGTTGGGCGTCAGGAACGTCGGGGTGCCGAGCTGCGGGAAGGCCGCAGTGCCCGGCAACGCGGGTGCCCGCTCCAGGTAGGTCGCGTGGGCCAGCTGGGCGGTGACCTCGGCCCGCGAGGCCTGGACGTCGCGCGCGACCAACGCGCCCACGCCTGCCGACGCCAGCGCGCCGAGCCCGACCGCCGCGGAGCCGCCGCGGAGCACGGCCCGCCGCGACACCCCGTTTTCGGCATCTTCAGCGGGCTGCCGGGCCCGCAGGCCGAGGTGGTGCAGCCAGCGGAACGCGCCGATACCGGCCAGCGCCGCCGTGATGGGTGCGACGAGGTCCAGCTCGGCGTACACCGGCGCGAAGTACACGGTGGCCACGCCGAGCACACCCATCACGCCGACCGCCCAGAAACCGGCGTTCGGCCGCTGCCGCGAGAACAGGCCCGCGATGGCGCCGACGAGCGTGATCACCACGAACATGCCGGTGAGCAGGACGAGCTTGTCGTTCGTGCCGAACGCGGTCTTCGCGAACTCCGTGAGCGGTTCGGGGGACAGGCGGATCACCACGTCGCCGACGGCGAGGAACGGTGAGGACGCCGCCGAGATCAGACCCGCCACCAGGTGGCCGACCCCGAGCGCCGCCCACACCGCGAGCACGCCGATCATCGCCGCGACCGGTCGAGAAAGGGTGGTCGTCGGCGCGGTGGCGGCTGCGGGCGGGTGCTCAGCCGTCATCGGCCTCGGCCGTCTCACCGAGGTAGCAGCGCTGGTAGACCCCCACCCCATCCATGATGACGCGCCCGGCTGATGTTCTGCCACCTGCGGCGGGGGGCCGCCAGAATGCCGTAATGAGTTCCGCTGACGGGCCGTCGACCACGGCCGACCGCCTGTCGCTGCCCGTCGGCGCGGTGCTCATGGTCGCGACCGGTTTCCTCGACGCCTACACCTTCCTGCAGCACGGCCACGTGTTCGCTCAGGCGATGACCGGGAACCTGGTGCTGGTCGCGGTCGGCGCCTTCGACCCGTCGATCGTCGCCTTCTGGCGCCCCCTCGTCGCCTACCTCGCGTTCCTCGCGGGCGTGGTCGTGATGTGGGCCTGGTCGCGGGTCGAGTCGCGGCGGCACGTGCCGGTGCCGCAGACGGCGACGCTCGCGATCCAGGTCGTGGTGCTCGCGGTAGTGGGATTCGTCGGTGGCGGCCGCCCGTCCGTGGTGGTCGTCCCGGTGATCGCGTTCGTCGCGGGGATGCAGATCGCGGCCTTCCGCGACGTCGGCCCGGCCTCGTTCACGACGACGGTGATGACGACCAACTCGATGCGCACGGTCCACGCCCTGCTCGGCACGCTCACGTCGCGCGACGCGGAAGGGCGGGAGGTCGCCCGCGCCTACGGCACCGCGCTGGCCGGGTTCGTCGGCGGTGCGTTCCTGGGCGCGTTCGCGAGCACGGTGCTGGGCGACCGGGCGGCCTGGGTCGGCGCGGTCCTGTTCGCCCTGACCTGTGGCCTCTACGTCTTCGACCGACTGCGCAGTCGGACTGGCTGACCGGTCAAAGGTTCCGCCGCATCTCGAAGCTGATCTGGTCGGCGTCGAGGTCGTCCAGGGCCGAAGTCAAGGCCGCGGAGCTGGAGGTGCCCTCGGACCGGGCCGTGAGCAGCGCGGCGAATCCCCGCGGCGAGGCCGAGCCCCGGCACCAGCGCGGCCGGCACCAGGCCGACGACCGCGGTGGAGAACAGCACCAGCAGCACCGACAGCCCGCCGATCGCGCCGAACTCGCGGCGGAAGTCCATGGCGGGCATGGCCACCGCAGACGAGAACAGCAACGGCGGCAACACCCCGGCCAGGATCCACTCGGGATCGATCTCGACCGGCGGCATCCCGGGCAGCACGCTCACCCCGACGCGATCAACACGAGCAGCAGCGGCGCCGCGACCCCGATCCGCTTGGACAGCAGCTCGCAGCGGCGATTCCCAGCAGTCCGAGGACGCCCACGATCAAGAACTCCACGAGACCCCCCTCCGGCCGGGACCGTAACGCCCGCGCCGCCTGCCGGCGCGCCTCGATAGCGTCGTCCTCCGATCGGTCAGCGATGAGTTCGCCGCGGGTTGGGAGTCGGAAGGTCATGGTCGAGGTTTTCGCAAGCGGCATCCAGATGGGCGAGTCACCCCGCTGGCATGACGGACGGTTCTGGATGTGCGACTGGCTGGCGGGCGAGGTGCTGGTCTTCGACGACGCGGGCGGGCGAGAGGTGGTCGCGCGGATCGAGGGCCTGCCGTTCTCCATCGACTGGCTCCCCGACGGCGGCATGCTCGCCACCACGGCCAAGGGCGTGGTGACGCTCCCGGACGGACGCCTCTACGAGGACGGCGGCCACGGCTGGAACGAGATCGTCGTGGACCCGGCCGGGCGGGTGTACGTCGACATGCCGGGCTCGATGCCGTGGGAGGAGTCGCGGCCGGGCGTGGTCGGGCTGGCCACGGGTGACGGCACCAGCCGCGTCGTCGCGGAGGACGTCTGGTTCCCCAACGGCATGGCGGTGACGCCGGAGGGGTCCACGCTGATCCTCGCCGAGTCGCACGCCCACCGGCTCACCGCGTTCACGATCGCGGCCGACGGCGACCTGGTCGACCGGCGGGTCTGGGCGGACCTGGGGGAGGGTGCCGCACCCGATGGCATCTGCGTCGACGCCGAGGGCGCGGTCTGGTACGCCGACGTCCCCAACCAGCAGTGCGTCCGCGTTGCCGAGGGGGGCGCGGTGCTGCAGCGGGTGTCGGCCGACCGCGGGTGCTTCGCCTGCATGCTCGGCGGCGACGACGGCCGCACCCTCTACATCGTCGCGAACGTCTGGAGCGGCAGTGGGGCGGGCGACGGGGTCGTCCTCACCGAACGCGTCGACGTCGCCCACGCGGGCCGCCCCTGACCCGCGGTCGACCCTGGACGGTGTCGCGCGCCGCGCAGGCCCGGCCCGGCACAGCCCGCCGCGCGGGTCGTCTCCGACCACCTCCAGGTGACGCGCGGCGTCCGCCCCGACCCTGCCTCAGCCGGCCGGTGGGCGCTCGTCTCCCGCCGGCGGCAGGCCGAGTTGAAGGGTGCGGAGGAGGTCGGCGAGGCGCTCCTGGTCGGCGACGGGCAGCGACTGCAGGATCGTCCGCTCGTTGGCCAGGTGCGCCTCGGTGACGCGGTCGATGAGGGCGAGACCCTGCGCGGTGAGGCTGATGGCGACGGCGCGGCGGTCGTGGGGGTCGGCGGTGCGCTCGACGAGGCCTGCCCGTTCGAGCCGGTCGAGGCGTTTGGTGGTGCCGCTGGAGGTCAGCATGAGCGCGGTCGTGAGGTCGGTGGGGCGCAGCCGGAACGGCGGCCCGGAGCGCCGGAGCGTGGCGAGCACGTCGTGCCACCCGGGCTCCAGCCCGTGCTCGCGGTAGCAGGCCTCCAACCGCACCTCGATCTCGCGCGCCAGCCGGGAGATGCGGCCGATCACCCCGATCGGGGCGGGGTCGAGGTCGGGACGCTCGCGGCGCCACTGGTCGAGGATCTCGTCGACGCCGTCACGGGCAGGGGGAGCCACGGAGGAAGAGTAGCAGGACGTTTCGTCCTAGAAGATAGCTTCCTGGGAAGATACGTAGTAGTCTTGCATCATGTTCATGCGAGCTGGGGTCGAGAAGCAGAGCATCACCGCGCGCTGGATGGCTGCGTGGCGGCGCCACCGCCGACTGGGCCGCCTGGAGCCTTCGCCGTGGGTGGGCTGGTACTGAGCCCGGCCCAGCCCCGTTCGAGGATGTCGAACGCGCACCCCACAGCCTCGACCCACTGAAGACTGCCGTGCCCGGCGGCCGGTGCCTCGAGCGCGAGGTGGGCGAGGGCGGCGCAGAGTGGACTCTCCGCGTCCAGCCCGGACTCCTCGGCGATGGCGCGGGTGAGGGCCGCCTCGTGCCGGGTCCACATGCGGTGGGCGTACTCGCCGAGGGCGGGAGTGGCCCGGACGAGCGCCATCATCTCCGCCGCCTGCGGATCGGCGGCGCGGGCGAGCCGCTCGCGCAGGGTGTACGACCGCAGGGCGGCGGGGACGGACTGCCCGGGATCGCGGTCGCGCACGGCGGCGACGAGGGCCGCTTCCTGGTCGGCGTCCTCGTCGAAGAGGAGTGCCTCCTTGGTGGGGAAGTACTTGAAAAGCGTGGCGGTCGAGACGTCCGCGGCGTCGGCTATCTCGCGCACGCCGACCGCGTCGAAGCCGCGCTCGAGGAACAGTCGCAGGGCCGATTCGGCCAGCGCCTGCCGGGTCGCCGCCTTCTTGCGCTCCCGCCGCCCCATCATTTCCACCACGCGCCCACCGTAGCGATAGGTGCTACGGATCTGAAGTTGTATTGACACCGAATATGGAACAGCTCTACTTTTGTGCGCATGCCCTCCACCGTTGACGTTCTCGTGGTCGGAGCGGGCCCGACCGGCCTCGCGGCGGCCTGCGAGCTCGCCCGCCGCGGGCTCACCGTCCGGGTCGTCGACCGGGCGGACCGGCCGTTCGTGGGCTCGCGCGGCAAGGGCCTGCAGCCCAGGACCCTGGAGATCCTCGACGGGCTCGGCGTCGCCGGGCGGCTGGTGGCCACCGGCCGCTTCCGGTTGCCGGTCTGCTTCTACCGACCCGACGGCACCCGGTCCGTCGAGGACCTGAGCGACGACGCCGAACCCACCCCCGACCGGCCGTGGGCCCGCACCCTGCTCATCCCGCAGTGGCGGGTGGAGGAGGTGCTGCGCACGCACCTGTTGTCGTGGGGCGTGTCGGTGGAGTTCGACCGCGCCGTGACGGGGCTGACGCAGCACGACGACGGCGTCGAGCTCCGGCTCTCCGACGGCAGCGTCGCCGCCGCCCGCTACGTGATCGGCGCCGACGGCGGCTCCAGCACGGTGCGGCGGCTCCTGGGGGTCGCGTTCCTCGGCGACACCGACGAGTCACACCGCATGCTGCTGGGCGACGTGCGCCTCGACGGCCTGGACCGCGACTTCTGGCACATCTGGACCCGGCCGGACGGCCGCACGCTGGCCCTATGCCCGCTGCCGGCCACCGACGCCTTCCAACTCCAGGCGCCGATCGAGCCGGACGACCCCAGCCGGGCCACGCTCGCGGACTTCCAAGCGATCGTGGACACCGTCCTCGGCCCCGGCGTCGTGCGCCTGCTCGAGGCGACCTGGCTCTCGTCCTGGCGGCTCAACGTGCGCATGGTGGAGCGCTACCGCGTCGGGCGGGTGTTCCTCGCGGGCGACGCCGCACACATCCATTCACCCGCGGGCGGGCAGGGCATGAACACCGGCATCCAGGATGCCGCGAACGTCGGGTGGAAGCTCGCCGCCGTCCTGCAGGGGGCCGACCCCGCCCTGCTCGACACCTATCAGGACGAACGGCTGCCGGTCGCCGCGGCCGTGCTGGGGCTGACCACCCGCGCCACCGTCCAGGACGGCGCCCACGGGGAGGACAATGGCGAGGAGATGCGACAGCTCGGCATCAGCTACCGCGGCGGCCCGCTGGCGCCCGCGCCGGCCGTGGCGGGCCCACGGCCGGGGGACCGTGCGCCGGACGCGCCCTGCCACCGTCGCGACGGGAGCCCGGTGCGGCTGTTCGACCTCCAGCGCGGAGCCCACTGGACGCTCTACGGCTTTGCGACCACCCCGCCCGCCTGCGGCCCGGACGTCCGCGGCTTCCGCATCAGCCCCGATCCCGCGGCCGACGTCGCCGACGCCGGCGTCGGGCCGGACCCCGCAGGCGACGTCGTCGACACCGACGGGCACGCGTCCCGCGCCTATGACCCGCGCCCCGGCGAGCTCGTGCTCGTCCGACCCGACGGCTACGTCGCGACCCGCGCGACCGACCCCGACGAGGTCCGGGCCTACCTCTACCGTGTTCTCGGACCCCGGATCGGGGAGATCACCCGACGTTCCGTCACCCTCCGGCCGCTGTAGCGTTGCGCCGCCCGCGCACGAGTAGTGGTCGGGACATCAAGGGGGGTGGCGTGCTCGTCAGCGACATCATGGCCGCGTATCCGGCGTTCATCCGGCTCGGCGCGGACATCAGGCGGGCGGCCGAGATCGTCTGCGTGTCCGAGGTCGGTCAGCTCATGGTGGTCGACCACGACGGCGCGTTCGTCGGGTCGCTGTCCGAAGAGGACCTCGTGCGGGCGATGCTGCCGGGGTTCGAGGACGTGACGGCGGCGGGCGGCAGCCTCGCGGACGCGTTCCGGCTGTTCCTGGAGCGGGGCCGGACCCTCGCGGACCGGGTGATCGACCCGCTGGTCGTGCGGGACACCGTGACGGTGGCCTCGACCGACGAGGTGGCCAGGGCGGCGATCGTGATGGTCGACCGCGGCATCCGACGCCTGCCGGTGGTCGACAACGGAGCGCTCGTCGGCACCGTCTCGCGCGCCGACCTGTGTCGTGCGGTGATCTACCATTCCTGAGATCCGGCTCGTCCTCACCGACCGGCACACGCGCGAGGCGGGCGAGCGCGTCTGCGCGCTTCCCGCCACCCTGGGCCGGGACGCCACGTCGAGCGCCGTCGTGCTCGACGACCGCAACGTCTCCCGCAGGCACGCGCGCCTGGAGCTCGTCGACGGGGCGCTCGTGGTCATCGACCTCGGCAGCGCCAACGGCACGCTCGTCAACGGCAACCGCGTCGGCCGCCACCAGCTCGCCGCGTCGGACCGGCTGTCGATCGGCCGCTTCGAGGTGACGTGGGCGTTCGTCGACGCGGACGTGACCAACCGGATCGACCCCGCCGACATGACCGCCCTCCGGTCCTCGGGGCCGAAGAACGTGCCCGCGCGCAAGGTCGTCGAGGCCGCCGAGGCGCACAACCGTCGGGTCGGGCACGAGCTCGACGGGTTCCTGTCCGTCGCGCACGGCTTCCTGCCGGTGGAGCCGCCCCTGCAGGCGTTCCCGGACTCGCACCGGGCCTGGGACGACATGGTCGACCGGCTGCCCGACCTGTTCCGCAGGCTGATGCTGCGCCGCGCGTTCGACCAGATGCCGGTGCTCGACGCCCGGCCCGAAGCGCTGCCCGACCGCTACCTGCTGCGGGCATCGACGCTGCTGGGCGTGTTCGCGCACGCCTACCAGTACATGGCGATCGACCCGCCGCGCGCGCTGCCCGAATCGCTGCTGCGGCCGTGGACGACCGTCTCCCGCAGGCTCGGCAAGCAGATGCCCGCCGTCTCCTACATCGACCTGTTCCTCTACAACTGGCGGCTGCGCGACCCGGCAGGCCCGCGCCGCCTGGACAACATGGAGCTGCTCGTCCCCACGTGGAACAACGCGGCCGAGCGGGTCTTCTACCTCGTCACCACCGAGTTCGCCATGGGCCTGACGCCGGTGCTCGGTGCGATGCTGCGCGCGCAGGAGGCCGTGGTCGCCGACGACCCCGCGGGCCTCGAAGCCGCGCTGCTGGTCATCCACGACCGGCTGCACCACGTCACGCAGGCGATCTACCCGCAGATCGACCCCAACCCGTTGGGCCGCAACGGCATCGACCAGGTTCTCTGGGCCAAGACGGTCGGCACCGCGGGCGTCCCGATCTTCGACGGCGCCCCGAGCCCCAGCGGCACCGCGCAGCCGCAGATCCACGCCCTCGACGCGTTCCTGGAGCGCAAGGACTACGCGTCGCTGGTCGGTCAGCAGAGCGTCTACCTCGGCGGCTTCTTCCCCCGGCACTGGCAGGAGCTGGTGGCGGCGCTGCGGCAGGTGTCGGTGCGCCAGTACGTCGAGGACACCCGCAGCGCCACCCTGCGCGGCGTCTACAACGCCATGCTCGACTCCTATGTGGGCGACCGCGGCTGGATGGGCCTGCACCGGATCAAGGCCTACGGCTTCCTGGAGGTGGCGTTCAAGGTCGGCAGGCAGGTCACCACCGGCGCCCGGTTCACCGGGCCTGTTCAAGGACAAGACCTGGGACAAGGTCGACGGCGAGCTCGCCATCGTGCGCGAGGAGCGGCGGCCGCCGGTGGGCCAGCCCGTCGTCTTCGGCATCCCGCGTACGGGCCGGGTGGTCACCGACCCGGCGACGGGTGCGTGGACCTGCTACGCGGAGATCGACGTCGCGGGTCAGGGCGTGCACCACCTGCCCGGCGACCGGGTGGGGGTGCTCGCCGAGAACGACGACGAGCTCGTCCGGCGCACGGTGGCGGCGCTGCAGGCCACCGGCGACGAGCTGGTCGGGCTCACCCCGACGTGGCAGGCGGCGCTGCGGCGGCGCGCGGGCTACTCGGCCGACGTCGAGGTGCTCCCGCTGGCGACGCTGTTGAAGTTCGCCCGGCTGCGGCCCGTCGACCGCGAGCTCGCCAAGCGGCTGCTGGACCTCTCCGCCGTCGGGGCGCTGCGCCGCGTCGTCGACGCCAGGATGGAAGACCAGTGGGAGCTCTGGGACCTGCTGAACCTCCTGCATGCGGGCGGCTACGACGTCACGCGGCTCTGGAAGGCCGACCCCCGCGACCCCGACGCGCTGTGCGCCCTCCTGCCGCCGGAGCGCTTCCGGCTCTACTCGATCGCGTCGGCGGCCCCGTCCGGCGAGGAGACGAAGACGCTGCGGCTGATCGTCGGCGGGCTGCGCTACACGTCGGCGCGCTCTCCGTGGTCCTACCCGCGGGAACGCCGCGGCAGCGCCTCGCACTTCCTGCGCCGGGTCAGCAGCGGGCAGCGGGGCGCCAAGCTGTCCCTGCAGATCGTGCCCACGCCCCGGTTCCGGCTGCCCGCTGATCCCACGCGGCCGGTCGTGATGTTCGCCGCGGGCTCGGGCATCGCGCCCTTCCACGGGTTCGTCGCCGCGCGGACCGGCCCGGGGGAGAACCGCCTCTACCTCGGCGTTCGGACACCGGCGGAGTTCGTCGAGCACGCAGACCTCGACGCGGCGGCCGCGGGCGGGCGGCTGGCGTTGTCGGTCGCGTTCTCCCAGGCCGACGCGGCCGTCACGTTCGACGGCGCAGCGCACGTCGTCGAGCCCGGAAAGCGGCGCCGCGTCGACGACGTGATCCGCTCCGAGGAACACGCCACCGCGCTGTGGGAGCTGCTGCGCCCCGTGGCCGAAGGCGGTCGCGGGGGCCACGTCTACGTCTGCGGGAGCGCCCGGTTCGCGGCGTCGGTGATGACGGCGTTGACCGACGTCGTCCGCCGGGGCACGGGCTCCGCGGCCGCGGCCCGCGACTTCGTGCGACGGCTCGTCGCGGAGGGGCGGCTGGGTCAGGACGTCTTCACCACCTACCTCGGGCACGCCCAGCAGGGGCCCACCTTCGAGGTGTCGGACCTGGCGACGCGCAACACCCCGGAGGCGGGGTTCTGGATGGCCGTCGGCGGGGCGGTCTACGACGTCAGCGAGTTCCTCCACCTGCACGTCGGCGGCCCGCACATCGTGCGCAACCACGTCGGCCTGGACGCGACGGGCGCCTACCGGCAGGTGCTGCACCACATCCACGCCGAGGTCGACGCCCAGCTGGCGATGTACGAGCTCGGGCACCTGCGCAGACTGCAGTTCGAGGGCCGGTGGGGGATCGTCCTCACCGAGGAAGGTCTGCGCTCGCTGCCGTTGGACGAGCTGTTCGCGGCCTGGGTGCGGTTCGTCTACCTCGTCGTCGGCATGGAGAACGCGCTGGCCGCCGACTTCGGCTTCACCACCATGACGGCCACCCGGGGCGAGGACCCGCGTGAGCTCACCCCGTTCAAGGCGCAGTACGTGGTGGAGGGCCACCGCCGCTTCCTGGTCAGCTACCTCGACGGGCTGCTCGACGACGACCTGCGCACGCTGTGGCAGCTCACGGTCGGCTTCTGCGACCCGCAGGTCGACGTCCGGTCCTACGACGCGGACCTGACCCGGCTGAGCGAGATGGCGGACTACGTGCTCGTCCGCGGTTCGGTGGCGTCGGTGAAGGAGGTGCTGCGCAGCGGGGAGGAACCCGGGCGGGTCGCGGGGCTCTGCCGCACCTACATGCACGCCGACGCGCAGGTCCTCCGCGAGGTGAAACACGCTCTGCTGGGCGGGATCCGGGCCTTCGAGCAGCACGAGGCCGACGTCGTCGAGCTGGCAGGGCCCGATCTCCTGACCGCCCTGCGGGGGGCCGTCGACGCGGTGTCCCTCTACTACCGCCGCCTGGCCGACCACACCCGTGGACACGGGATCACCGCCGCCGACAACCCGGTGGTCGAGTCGATCCCGCCGGACCGCGGCCTCCCGGGGCACGGCGGCCCGTTGGGCTGAGGCCGCTGATCGACGTGGCGTTCCCCGACGCGAAGGTGGCGATCGAGGTGGACGGCTGGGCCTGGCACGTGGACGCCGCCCGGTTCCGCAATGACCGGCGCAAAGTCAATGCGCTCGTCCGTGCGGGGTGGACGTTGCTCCGGTTCACCTGGCACGACCTGACCACGCGACCTGCCGAATGCCTGGCCGAGATCCTCGATGCGTTGGCGTTGGCCACTCAGATGCCCGCCGCGACCGCGTGACGGCGGTCAGATCTGGGGGTTGATCGGGTCCGGCGGGGGAGTGGGGACCGGGGGTGCCGGGTCGGGGACCGGGCCCGGGTTGGGCTCGGGCCCCGGCAGCGGGCCGGGGTCGGGGGGTGTCGGCACCGGTGGAGTGGGGGCGGGCCCCGGCTGAACGCTCGAGCTATCCATGGCGGGGGTTACCCGTCCTTGACGTCCGCCATTCTTCTGCCTCTCCGTAACGGGGGATGTAGCCCGAACGAGTAATGGGCTGAACACGCAACGCTCGCTCCCCGAGTGCATCACCGACTGCTTCCCCGCGCAGTCCTTCCCCCGGAGTTGCTCGATGCTGCAACGTCGCCCTGCCCGTAGGCGTACCCGCATCCTGGTCGGCATCGGGGCGGCGGTGGCGCTTCTGATGGGTCTCACCGGGGTGTGGGCGGTGGCGAACGCCGCGGGCACCGCCTACTTCGTCTCTCCGACCGGCCTCGACACCAATGCGGGCACCAGCGCGGCCGCGCCGTTCAAGTCGATCCAGAAGGCGCTCGACCTGGCCGCACCCGGGGTCGACGATCACCCTGGCCCCCGGCGCCTACCGCCAGTCGATCGTCACGAAGACCGACGGCACCGCCGCGAGCCCGATCACGATCAAGGGCCCCGAGACGGGGAAGGACGCGAGCGGCCGCTACAAGACGGTGCTGTCCGGCACCAGCGGCGGCAACGTGGTCGAGCATCAACAACAGCTACTACACGCTCGACGGGTTCACGATCGACGGCCAGCCGGGGATCGACCACACCGAGTACCCGACCACCCTCGACGCAGGTGCGCGCGTTCAAGGACTCCGTGCAGAGCCGGGCGGTCAACAGCAAGCTCGTCTACGTCGGCGCCGACCGTCGACCTCCCACGACATCACCGGCACGCGCATCTCCAACATGTTCCTCAACGGCTCCGGCGGCGAGTGCTGCGGTTCCGCAACCGCGCAGCTGCCTCGCTCGTCGTCAACTCGGTGATCCAGTGGTGCGGGATGTACGGGCAGGGCGACGGCAGCGACCCAGTACCGCTACCACAACGGCGAGGGCGTCTACGTCGGCACGAGCCCCAAATCGACCGACCAGCCGCTACTACGCGAACGACACGAGCAACGGCGTCGTCATCCGCGACTCCGTCGTGCACACCTTCGGCGCCGAGTGCTTCGAGGTGAAGGAGAACGCGAACGACAACCGGATCGAGGACAGCGACTGCGGGTTCAACGACGAGCCGCTCTCGTTCAAGGGCAGCAACATCGAACTGCGCGGCGACCACAACCTGATCCGCCGCACCGCCGTGCACGACAGCCGACAGCTGGAACGTCAAGTTGGCCTCCGACTCCGCGCAGTACAACCTGGGCGGCAACTCGATCGAGCTGAGCTCGTTCGACGGCGCCGCGGCACCCGCGCTGCGCGCTGACCAGCCCACGACGGGCTCGACCTACTGCGGCAACACCTTCGCCGCCACGCCCTACGCGAGGGTTCCAGCGCGAGCGCCATCGGCGACCCCCGCCAGTCCGTGCGTCGCCGTCGACACCCAACGGCCGACGTCTCGATCACCGCGCCCGACCGACGGCGCCGTCGTGGCGGGCACGGTCCCGATCACCGCCGCCGCGACCGACGACGGGGGCGTCACCCGTGTCGACTTCGACCGTCGACGGCTCGCCGCTGGGCAGCGTCACGGCCGCCCCGTGGACCCAGAACTGGGCGGTGCCGACCGTGCCCGGCCCGCACACGATCACCGTGACCGCCCACGACGCCGCCGACAACGTCGCCACCGCGCAGATCGACCGTCACCGGGGGCGCCGACGTCATCGCCCCCGCCGCGCCGACCGGCGCCGCCGCGCAGCTCGTCTCGCCCACCTCGGCCACGGTGACCTGGACCGCGGCCACCGACAACGTCGGCGTCACCGGCTACCGGGTGCTGCGCAACGGCACCCAGATCGGCACCACCACGACCGCGCTGACCTACACCGACTCCACCCTGACCGGCAGGCCGTCACCGCCTCCTACACCGTGGTCGCCGTCGACGAGGCGGGCAACGTCTCGCCCGCGTCGAACAGCGCCGTCGCTCACCACCGCAGGCCGCCTCGACGATCGCCCTGGAGGCGGAGTCGGGGAGCGTCACCGTCGCCGATGACCGTCGCGTCCGACGCGGCGGCGCAGGGCGGCAAGTACGTCGTCCAGACCACCGGCTCGGGAACGGGCAAGGTCACCTACAGCGATCCCCGTGTCCGTCGGCGCGGCGTACGTCCTGGCCTTCGCGGGTGATCGCGCCGAGCACGTCGAGCGACTCGTTCAGCTACAGCCGTCGACGGCGGCTCCGCCCAGGTCCTGAACCTGCCGAGCACCGCGCGCACCGCCTGGACGTGGTTCAACGGCCCCACGCTCACGCTGGGCGCGGGCACGCACAAGCTCGTGGTGTCCAAGCGCGAGAACGGCGCGCGCCTCGACGCGCTCACGCTGACCCCGCCCGGCGGCTCGACCGCCACCTCGACGACGGCCACCCCGACGCCGACGGCCACACCGACGCCGACGACTCGCCCCGACGCCGACCGCAGGCGCGACGCCCACCACCGAGCCGGTGACCACCCCAGTGCCGATCCCCACCACCGCGCCGGTGACCACCGCGCCGACGACGACGGTCCCCACACCGACGACCACCGTGGCCACGCCGACGCCAACCACGGCCCCCGTCCCGCTCGGCACGTCGCCGTTCGAGGCCGAGACGGCCACCCTCGCCGGCGGGATGGCGCTCGCCACCGACGCGCGGGCATCAGGTGGGCGCTACGTCGTCGCGCGGTCCGCGGGCGGCACGGCCACGTTCACCATCTCGGTCCCGACGGCGGGCACCTACATGATCGCGGGCTGGATCAAGGCGCCCGACAACATGTCCGACTCGTTCGGTGTCCGGTTCGACTCCGGCGCCACGGCCGTCTGGAACCTCACCCAGCCGACGAGGTCGTGGACGTCCGACGTCACCAGCAACCCGACCTTCGCCCTGGCTGCGGGCCCGCACACGCTGACCTTGAGCTACCGCGAGGCGGGGGCTTCGGTGGACCGGCTGCAGCTGCTCAAGCGCTGACCCGGCCGCCCCGTCCCACGGGTCGCCGGGCAGGATCATCCCCGAGACGGGGGTGGGGCATGGACCTGGGGCTGAGCGGCAAACGGGCGATCGTCACCGGGGCTTCGCGCGGGATCGGGCTGGCCGTCGCGCGCGGGCTGGCCGCCGAAGGGGCGACGGTCGCGATGGTGGCGCGCGGTGCGGACGACCTGGCCGCCGCCGCGCGGACCATCGACGGCACCACGCTCACGGTCCCCGCCGACACCACCGACGACGCCTCGGTGCGGGCGATGGTCGAGCGGGTGGTCGCCGCACTGGGCGGCGTGGACGTGCTGGTGAACGCGGCCGCGCAGCCCGCGGGCGGCGGTCCGGTTCCGCCGTTGGCCGAGCTGCCCGACGCCGCGGTGCAGGCCGACTTCGACACGAAGGTGCTCGGTTACCTGCGCACCGCGCGCGCGGTCGCGCCGCACATGACGAGCCAGGGCTCGGGACGGATCGTGAACATCTCCGGCCTGAACGCGCGCCGCACCGGGTCGATCTCGGGGACGATCCGCAACGTCGCGGTCGCCGCCCTCACCGCCAACCTGGCCGACGAGCTGGGCCCGCACGGCATCGGCGCGGTCGTCGTGCACCCCGGGATGGTCGAGACCGAGCGCACGGCCCAGCTCGTGGCCGACCGGATGGCGCGCACCGGGCGGACCGAGGAGCAGGTGCGCGCGGACCTCGGCGCCACGAGCAGCCTCGGGCGGATGGTCACCGCGACCGAGGTGGCCGACGTCGTGGTCTTCTTGTGCTCGCCGCGGGCGGCCTGCGTGACCGGCGACGCGGTCGGCGTCGGCGGCGGCAACCGCGGCGCCGCCCACTACTGAGCTCTCACACGGAGGCGGCAGCGCGGTAGGTCGGGAGGTCGATCGCCTCGGCGGGGGGTGTGAACAGCTTGGACGAGAGCCCGCCCAGCCGCCCGACCGTCGGGTTGGCCGCGATCCGCAGCACGGTGTTCATGACGGCGAGCCCGGAACGGCCGCGCGGGTTGGCGATGCGCGGCGCACCCGGCGGTAGCTTCTGCGCCTGTTCCACGTAGGGCCGCATGATGTGGTCGTACCGCGCGAACGCCGTTCTGCGCGGATGGGTGGCGAGCTCGCCCGCGAGGACGTAGGCGCCGGTCAGCGCGAGGCTCGTGCTCATGCCGCTGACCGGGGACGAGCAGTACGCCGCGTCGCCGACCAGCGCCACCCGCCCCTTGCTCCAGGACGGCAGGCGGGCCTGGCCGACGGCGTCGAAGTGCAGCGGCGCGTCGTCGAGAGCGGCGAGCACCCGCGGCCCCACCCAGCCGACGTCGGCGAACGTGCGGCGCAGGATGGTGACCACGTCGTCCCGGTCGAGCTCGTCGAGGCCGCGGACGTCGGAGAGGAACGTCAGCGTGGCCCGGGTGGTCCCGACGTTGTCCGGGCGCAGGGTGACGCTGCGGCCGCGCCCGGCGCTGTGCCACCGCCAGAGCGTGGTGTCGTCGTCGGTGCGGGGGATGGTCAGGTAGGCGATGTAGAGCCCGAGCTCGCGGACGGCTTCGACGCCGGGGAAGACCAGCGACCGCGTGCGGGAGCGCAGCCCCTCGGCGACGGCCACCACGTCGAAGGTGCGCGCGGGGCCGTGGGCGAAGGTCACGGTCACCCCGTCATCGCCGTCGTCGAGGCCGACGATCTGGTCGCCGAACACGTACTCGGTGGCGTCGCGGGTGCGCTCGACGATGATGCGGGACAGTTGGCCGCGCACGATCTCCAGCTCCGCGGTGGCGCCGCCGGAGTCGGAGCGGCCTGCCGCGAAACGGGCCACGGCGCGCCCCTCGGCGTCGACGAACTCGGTGCCGGTCTCGCCGGTGCCCGCCGCGCGGATGGCGTCTTCGATGCCCATGCGGCGGGCGACCTCCCGGCCGGCGCCGCGGACGTCGATGTTCTGCCCGTCGTCGCGCAGCTCGGCGAAGCGCTCGACGACGGTGGTCTGCCAACCCTGCGCGTTCAGCCAGTAGGCCAGTGCCGGTCCGGCGATGCTGGCTCCGGAGATCAGGATGGTCGGTGCGTGCCCGTGGTGGTCCATTGGAACCCAGCCTGACGCACCGACCGGCGCGTCGCCTGTCAGACCTGTGTGGCCAAGGCCTCCAGGCCGTCCCGGGTCGCCTGTGCCGTGGCATCGGCCGCGGCGAGGTACATCCGTAGGTCGGTGGACTGCAGGAGCACGTTGCAGCGGCGGTCGAGCAGCTCGGGCAGCCGCTCGGCGGGCACGTTGCCCGCGAAGGCGCAGGAGATCCCGGCCTGGTCGGCGGCGGTCAGCGTGGTGCCGATCGCCTCGACCATCACCGGGGCGAAGGTCTGCAGCGGCACGCCGAGCTCGAAGGAGAGGTCGGACGGCCCGATCAGCAGCGCGTCGACGCCCGGGGTGCCCGCGATGTCGACGACCGAGCGCAGCCCGGCCGCGGTCTCGATCTGGGTGATGCAGGCGATCCGCTCGCGGGCCGTCTCGGGGTAGTCGCTCCCGCGGCCGAACCCGTTGGCGCGGCGGGGACCGAAGCCGCGTGAGCCGTGGGGCGGGTAAGTGAGCGCCGAAGCGGCTGCCGCGGCCTCCGCGCCGTCGTTGATCTTCGCGACGATGACGCCGTCGAGGCCCGCGTCGAGGACCTGGGCCACCACGTCGCTGTGCGCGGACGGGACCCTGGCGGCGATCCAGGCCCCCGCCCCCTGGGCCGCGATGGCCAGCCGCATCGCGTCGCCCGCGCTCAGCGCCGCGTGCTCGAGGTCGACCACCAGCAGGTCGAACGCCCCCGCCAGCATCTCGGCCAGCGCGGGCTCGGGGAGGGTGAGGAACGTCCCGACGATCCGGTCGCGGCGGGCCAGCGCGGCGCGCAGGCCGCCGGGTTCACGGCGAGGTCGAGACATCGCGGCCCCTCTCCGGAGCGGGCGGAAGGATCATCGGTTGCCATCTTGACAGAACCCGTTCGATGCCGGAGTCTCGACGGAATTAAAGCGCTTTAAATCTCCTCGGCCGATCAGTCGCCGAGCCGAATCCTGAGCGCTGGGTCATCCACGTCGACGAAGGGTGGAAGAACAATGCCGGAGCAGCTCTCCGTCGCCGTGATCGGAGCCGGGATGGCAGGTCGCAGCCACGCGGCGGCCTACCGAATGGCGGGGTCGGTGTCCGGCCCCGGCCTGCCCCCGATCCGGCTGGCGGCGATCGCGGACGCGAACGTGGCGTTGGCCGAGGACGGCGCGCGCCGGTACGGCTACGAGAAGGCGCTGCCCAGCTGGGAGGCGGTGGCCGAGGACCCGTCGATCGACGCGGTGAGCATCGTGGTCGGCAACGCGCTGCACCGCCCGATCGCCGAAGCGCTGGTCGCGGCGGGCAAGCACGTGCTGTGCGAGAAGCCGCTGGCGGGCTCGATGGAAGACGCCCAGGCGATGGTCGAGCTGGAGCGCAACGGCGGCGTCGTCACCGCCCTCGCGTACTGCTACCGGCGCTCGCCCGCGATCGCCGCGATCCGCGACCACATCCGCGCGAACGAGCTGGGCGAGCTCACCACCCTCCACGCCCGCTACTGGTGCGACTACGCCTGCGACCCGCGCGGCCCCCTGTCGTGGCGGTTCAAGGGCGGGATGGGTTCCGGCGCGCTCGGCGACATCGGCGCCCACATCATCGACCAGGGCGAGTACCTCTGCGGCCCGATCGTGTCCGTCGCGGGCGGCAACCTGTCCATCCAGATCGACAAGCGCCCGCTCCCGCTCGGCGCCGTCATCGGGCACAACGCCGCGCCGGTGAGCAGCGAGATGGGCGCCGTCGAGAACGAGGACACCGCGACGTTCACCGCCCGGTTCCAGTCGGGACTGGCGGCGACGTTCTCCGTGTCCCGCACGGCTTTCGGGATGCCGAACGGCCTCGGCTTCGACGTCTACGGCACCGGCGGCCGGGCGTCGTTCGACTTCCACCGCCCCGCCGAGTACCTGCTCGACGACGCCCAGCCCGAGGCCCGCACGCAGGGGCTGCGCCGGGTGATCGTCGGCCCGCAGATGCCCTACTTCGCCGGTGGCTACCCGATGGAGGCCCCGGGCGTCGGCATCGGCAACCAGGAGCAGTTCAACTACCAGGCCCGCGCGTTCCTCGACCAGATCGCCGGTGTCGCCGACCCGCTGCCGCCGAACGCGTCGTTCGCCGACGGCCTGCGCAGCATGGAGATCATCGAGGCCGTCGTGCGGTCCTCCCGGTCCGACGGCGCCGCCGTCGCGATCAACCCGGTCGTCTGACCCCTTCCCTCCTCCCACGAAAGGCACCGCCATGGCACTGAAGCTCGGCGCGTACACCGCCTGTCTGCACGACCGTCCCCTCGGCGAGGCGTTGGAGGTGCTGAAGTCCAACGGCCTGACCTCGGTGGAGATCAACACCGGCGGGTTCATCCCGTCGCCGCACTGCCACGTCGACCTGCTGCTGTCCTCGGAGCAGGCCCGCACGGACTACCTGGCGGAGTTCTCCTCCCGCGGCATGGAGCTGACCGGGCTCAACTGCAACGGCAACCCGCTCAACCCGCTGCCCGGCGTGGGCCCCAAGCACGCCGACGACCTGCGCCGCACGATCGAGCTCGCGGGCATGCTCGGGGTGAAGCGCGTGGTGACGATGTCCGGCACCCCCGGCTCCGACCCCGACGCGCGCTACCCGTCCTGGGTGGTCAACCCGTGGGACGGGGTCTACATGGACGTCCTGGACTACCAGTGGGGCGTGGCCGTTGAGTTCTGGAAGGAGATCGACGCGCTCGCCGCGGCCCACGACGTGAAGGTCGCCATCGAGATGCACCCGCACAACCTGGTGTTCTCCCCGGTCACCCTGAAGAAGCTGGTCGACCTGGTCGGCGCCACCCACGTCGGCGCCGAGATGGACCCCTCGCACCTGATGTGGCAGGGCATGGACATCGTCGCCTCGATCAAGTGGCTGGGCCCGCTGGTGTTCCACGCCGCGGCCAAGGACGCGATGATCACCCCCGGCGTGGACATCCGCGGCGTGCTGGACACCTCGTTCGAGCGGGTGCCCGCCGACGATCCCGGCAAGGTCCCCACCGGCTACGGCTTCTGGTGCAACGCCTGGCCCGCCAACCCCGGTTGGAAGTTCGTCGCCGTCGGGATCGGCCACGACGTGGAGTACTGGACCGAGTTCCTGCGCGCGCTGGCCGAGATCGACCCGGACATGGCGGTGAACATCGAGCACGAGGACGCGTCGTTCTCCCGCCTCGACGGTCTCGCCCTGGCCGCGGAGAACCTCCGCGCCGCCGCCGAGAAGATCTGAGCCCGGCTCAGCCAGTACGGCTTCAGGGCCGCTCGAGAATCGGGATCGAGCCGGTCAGCAAGCGACCCGCGGCTCCGTCTCGCTGAACCTCCGCTCAGCACTTTGACGGTGATCGCCGGAAAGATCCAGGTCATGCGGGCTCCTCGCGCACGACGTCCTCCGGCGCCTTGTCCTCGCGCAGACCCAGGTAGCGGGGGTGGCGGAGCTTGCCGTCGCGGGTCCATTCGCTGAACCCGATCTGCGCGACCAGATCCGCGCGCAGCCAGTGCGCGCCCTTCTCGCGGACCGGTTCGGCGAACGGCGATCGCTCGGCGTGCAGGTCGCGGAAGCGGGCGCTGAGGTCGGCGAGCACCCGGTGGTCGAAGCCGGTGCCGACCTTCCCCGCGTACCGCAGCTTCCCGTCCTCGAAATAGCCGACGAGCAGCGCGCCGAACCCGGTGCGGGAACGCTGCGGGTCGGTCCAGCCGCCGACGACGAGCTCCTGTTCGTGGACGCACTTGAGCTTGAGCCAGTCGGGGGAGCGACGGCCGGCACGGTAGGGCGCGTCGGCGCGCTTGGCCACCAGCCCCTCCCAGCCCTTTTGGCAGGCCTCGCGCAGGTAGGCCTCGCCGTCGGTGTTGCGATGCGTGCTCATGCGCAGCGGGCCACCGAAGTCGACGGCGTCGCGCAGCAGACGTTTGCGGGTGCGCAGCGGCAGCGCGGTGACGTCGTGGTCGTCGACGACGAGCACGTCGAACAGGTAGAGGTAGACGGCGATGCCGCTGGCGCGGGCGGCGTTCGGGTCGTGCAGGCCGATGCGGCCCTGCAGGCGCGCGAAGCTGGTCTGGTCGCCGTCGAACGCGACGATCTCGCCGTCGACCACGGTGCCCGCGGGCGTGCGGGCGGCGATGGCGTCGACGATCTCCGGGTAGGTGGCGTCCATCCGCTTCTCGCTGCGCGACCACAGCGACGCGCCCCGCCCGTCGTGCACGGCGACCGCGCGGACGCCGTCCAGCTTGCGTTCGAAGATCCAGGCCGGGTCGGTGAACCGGTCCTGGGTGAGCGTGGCGAGCATCGGCGCGACGAAGCCCGCCGCGGACGGCCGCACGCGCCCCCGCTCGGCGTCGTCGAGTCCGTCGAGCGGGGTGCGCGTCATGGCCAAGATCCTCCCCCGCAGCGCGAGACTTCGGGAGGTCGCGGTCTCAGAGGGCGTCGGCGAGGCGGTCGACCTGGTCGGGATCACCCGCCCAGCAGTAGAACACCACCTCGTCGGCGCCCGCGTCGGTGTAGGCCGCGAGCGTCGCGCGGGCCTGCTGCGGGGTGCTCACGAGGCCGTCGAGGATGTGCCCGAGGTAGGGCCGCCCCGCCGATCGATGGGAAGCGACGACGTGGCGCTCGAGCTGACGTGAGCGGGGTCCACGGGAGATCGAACCCGCCCACGACCACCTCGGGTTGTCGGACGCGGGTAGGCCCGGCTGCCGGGGGCAGGGCGCGGTGGGGTGCGTGCGGTCGATCACGGGTCGGCGGCGTCGTGTGATCAACTGGCGACAATGCGCAGCCAGGGACCGCTTGCGATGTGATCAAGAGAACGGCGGAAACGGCAGATCAACGGCCAAGATCAAGCTTTTCCGTTATCGCACCGTCGTGTGTGGCCGGACACATTTTTTTGCGTGCGGCGTCGGGTAGGAGGCGCGTAGCGTCGTTGGTGTGCCTTCGGGGGAAGGGACACGTGAACGTCCGGTGCTCGTCACCGTGTCCGGTAAGACCTGCGGGTCCGCGCCGCCGACACGGTTGGCGACGCGTTGTCGGCCAGGGGGGTCGGTCCGGTCGTGGCATCTCAGAATGCCGCGGGCGGGGCATTCGCATGCCTTTTTCTACCGAGGTGGGGCGCCTTGCGCCCTGATCGAGACCGGTCGGGCGGTCACTGAACTAAACGGGGCTACGGAACGAATTCACCGTGGTCTCGTGAACGGGGGGAAATGAACAGCCAGCAGGCAGTTGTGGTGAGGGGTGAGGACGCCGACAAACCCGCGAGGGTCGAATCGGTGGTCCCGGTTTTCGTGGACGGTTCCGGCCGACGGCGGAGGTTCGTGACTCTGTTGGGGTGGTTGGTGGCCGTGTCGTGCGTCGCCTACCTCGGCATCATCGGCGTCAGCATGAGCGGCACGTCGGTCGGCCCGCTGCTGGAGGTGCCCAGTGTGGCCTCGAACATAGTGGTGTTCGGCTCTGAGGTCGACGCGCTGCCGCAGGGGGCCTTGGAGCTCCCGGATCCGGTGCCCGCGGTTCAGGAGCAGGCGGCCGCGCCGGTGGTGGCGCTCGTGAACCCGGTGAAGGTGCGCAAGGCCGTCGACGGCGGCGCCCGCCCCGTCGACGGCCTTCGGGGCGACGGCGAAGGCGACCCAGCCGCTGTCGACGACCGCGAAGGCGACGACCGCGAAGGCGACGACCTCCAAGTCGACGGCGTCAACCGGCACGGTGTCGGACTCGACGGCGTCGAACCCGACGGCGTTGAACCCGACGGCGTCGGACTCGGCAGGGTCCAAGTCGACGGCGTCGTCCTCGCCGGTGCGGATGCGGGGCACGTCGCGATGACGCTGCGCCTGGTGGGTCACCGGGATCTCCGGCCCGCCACTCCACACCGCAGGCGCGTCGGTCCGAAGTGGTTGCTCATCGGGCTCGTGTTCGCGATGTTCTGCAGCGTCCTGCTGCTGAACGGCCTGGTCCGGTCGCAGATCGGGATCGACGCCCGCGGCGCGGGCCTCGACGGGCCCGACGGGCTGGTGCCCGCATCGGTGGCCGAGGGGGGCCCCGTCATCGACCTGACGCACGGCCGCCAGCAGAGCATCTCGCTCCCGCCCAAGACCGTGGCGCTCACCTTCGACGACGGCCCCGATGCGACCTGGACACCCCAGGTGCTCGCGGTGCTGGCGAAGTACCACGTGCCCGGCACGTTCTTCGTCGTCGGCTCGTCGGTGGCGCGGGATCCGGCGCTGGTGCGCGAGATCCGCGCCGAGGGCTCCGAGATCGGGATCCACACCTTCACCCACCCGGACCTGGCCGAGGTCTCGCCGGACCGGGTCGACCGCGAGATGGCCGAGACGCAGTACGCGTTGGCGGGCGCGACGGGCGAGCTGAGCTACCTGATCCGCCCGCCCTACTCCTCGGAGCCCGACGCGCTGGACAACCAGCGCTTCGGCGTGATCTCGCGCTTGGGCTCGCAGGGCTACGTCACCGCGCTGGTCGACGTGGACAGCCTCGACTGGGAACGCCCAGGCGTCGACGCGATCGTGCACAACGCGGTCCCCGAGGACGGCCACGGCGGCGTGGTGCTGCTGCACGACGCCGGCGGGGACCGGAGCCAGACCGTCGCCGCGTTGGACCGGCTCATCCCCGAGATGCAGCGCGACGGCTTCACGTTCACGACCGTCAGCAAGGGCGCGGGCCTGCCGCCCGCCAACTTCGCCGCCGGTCCGGTGGACCTCACGCTCGGCAAGATCATGTTGGTGGCGGTGGCCATCGCCCAGAACATCGTGAGCGCACTGGAGTGGAGCCTGCTGCTGGTCGGCGGGCTCGTGGTCCTGCGGACGCTGCTGGTGATGGTGGTCGCGGTGCGGCACGGCCGTCGGATCCGCCGGGCCCGTCGGGCCGTCGAGCGGGGCGCGTCGCCGTTGCGCCGACCGCCGTCGAGGCCGGTGACGGTGGTGGTGCCCGCGTTCAACGAAGCCGTGTCCATCGAGTCCACCGTGCGGTCGGTCGCCGCGTCGACGCACCCGGTCGACATCATCGTGGTCGACGACGGGTCCACCGACGGCACCGCCGAGCTCGTCGAGGCGATGGGCCTGGCGAACGTGCGGGTGATCCGGCAGCTGAACGCGGGCAAGGCGGCCGCGCTCAACACCGGGATCGCAGCGCTCGCGGCACGACATCGTGGTCCTCATCGACGGCGACACCGTCTTCGAGACCGGCACGGTGGCCGCGCTGTTGGAGCCGTTCGCGGACTCGGCAGTGGGCGCCGTGGCGGGCAACGCGCGCGTGGCGAACCGTTCGGGTCTGCTGTCACGGCTGCAGAACATCGAGTACGTGGTCGGGTTCAACGTCGACCGCCGGGTTCAGGACTCGTGGAACGTCGTCACGACCATCCCGGGCGCGGTCGGGGCGTTCCGCGTCGACGCGCTGCGCGCCGTCGGCGGGATCAGCGCCGACACGCTGGCCGAGGACACCGACGTGGCCATCGCGCTGGGTCGCGACGGCTGGCGGGTCGTCTACCAGCCTGCCGCGCGGGCCTGGACCGAGGCGCCCGCGACGCTCGGGCAGCTGTGGCGCCAGCGCTACCGGTGGAGCTACGGGATCATGCAGTCGCTGTGGAAGCACCGGCACGCCGTCGTCGAACGCGGCGCGTCCGGGCACATGGGCCGGGTGGGGCTGGGCCTCACCGCCCTGTTCCAGATCGTGCTGCCGCTGCTGGCGCCGCTCGTGGACATCTACCTCGTGTACGGGCTGGTGTTCCTCGACCCGGTCGTCACGGCGATCACCTGGGGCGGCGTGATGTTCGTGCAGCTGCTCCTGGGCGCGGTCGCGTTCCGGCTCGAAGGCGAGCGCCTGCGCGCGCTCTGGCTGCTGCCCGCCCAACAGCTGGTCTACCGCCAGCTGATGTACGCGGTGCTCATCCAGTCCATCGCGACGGCCGCCGCAGGCATCGCGCTGCGCTGGCAGAAGATCCCGCGGACGGGCGACTTCAGCGCGGTTCCGTTGGCGAGGCCCGCGTCATGACCGCCCGTTTTCGTTTGGCGGCCGTGATGACGGTGCTGGCACTCGCCCTCGCGGCGTGCGCCGCGGGGGTGTCGCAGGCCGCGACGCCGGCGGCGGTGCCGATGTCCGCGCCCGGGGCGGCGCCTGCCCCGGCACCGGCTCCGGCTCCGGCTCCGGCGGCGCCGCAGCAGGTGACCCGGAAGGTCGAGGTCACGTTCTACGCGGCGGCCGACAACGACCCGCCCGGGAGCACCGACATCGCCTATCCCAACTCGCGGCATCCCGCCGCGGGCGGCACGGGCACGTTCGCCGACCCGCTGTCGCTGGCCACCGATCCGCGCGAGATCCGGCCCGGGGTGGTCGTCTACTACCCGCCGATCCGGAAGTACTTCGTCATGGAGGACGACTGCGCCCCGTGCATCGACGAGTGGAACGCGAACCGCAACCCGCACGTCGACCTGTGGATGTCCAGCACGAAGGACCCGGCGGTGCAGGACTGCGAAGCGGCCCTGACCCCGGACGACCCGGACACGATCATCATCAACCCGCCGGCCGACCTGCCCGTCGATCCCAAGCCGCTCTTCGTCGACAACAAGTGCTGGCCCAACACCTGATCACGATGAGGTAACGGTGTGCGCGGGCGATCATCCGTGCCGGCCGAATGGCCGTACCACCTGCGCACGCCTGTCCGACCCTGAGGAGAACGATGACCCACTCGCACGCCGCCACCGAGAGCGTGACCGCCACCTCGACCGCGGCGAAGGCGTTGCGTGTCGTCTCGACGCTCGCGGTCGTCTTCATCGTGCTCCAAGGGGTCACCGCGGGGGAGATCCTGTCCCGCAGCAAGGTGGCCCTGTCCCTGCACTTCGACGGGGCCATCGTGGTGCACGTCTTCACCGGGCTCACGATGATCGCCGCCTTCCTGGTCATGCGCCAGGGGTCCGTGCCGCGCTGGCCCACCGTGCTCTCGGTGATCGTGTTCATCGTCGGGTTCGTGCAGGCCGCGGTGGGCGAGGCGGGGATCCTCGCGATCCACATCCCGCTCGCCCTGCTGCTGCTCATCGGGTCGGTCACCGTGATGCTGTGGTCGTTCTGGCCGACGCGCGCCTGACCGGTCTCGCTGCCCTGAGCGTCCGACATTTTCCTGCATGCATACTATACTGATCAAGATGGTTGGGAAAGTGCCCGGCCGGACCGATGAGGGAAGGCGCCGGCACGGGTCGTCCGGCCGCGGGTGCGGGGCAGCCGCCAGGAGGGGTGAGCGGGGCTACGCCGACGGGCCGGTAGCGCGGCGGGCCGCGCGACGCGCCACGTAGCGGCGCATCTTGGTGCTGGTGCCGCAGTCTTCCATGCTGCACCAGCGGCGGCTGCCGTTCTTGGACTGGTCGAGGAACAGCCAGTGGCACTCGGCGCAGCGCTTGACGCGCTCCGGCCGCCCCTCGGTGAGCAGGGTGTAAGCGGCGTGCGCGACGGCGTCGCCGACGCTGCCGAGGCCGCCGCCCGGCCAGCTCAGCCGGACCCGGTCGGGGTCGGCGGCGAGATCGGCGTGGGCGATGGCCTCCGCCACGGCCGGTCGCAGCTCCCGCCATGCGGTGTCGGGGAACGGCTCGCCGTGGGCGACCGCGGTGAAGCCCGACTGGACGGTGTCCCGGAGCCGTCGTAGGTGCTCCAGGTCGCCCGGGTCGGCAGGCCGCGGGGCCGACCCGTTCAGGAGCCCGTAATGACGCGCCCAGGCGCGGGCGCGCTCGACGTCGCCGAGGTGGTCGAAATCGGCCGGGCCGCCGGGATCGTCGAACGTGTTGGCGAAGTCCAGGGCGAGGTGTCCGCCCACGATCAGGAGCGGGCGGGCGTCGGCGCGCGTGAAGGTTTCCACCAAAACCCACTTTACCGGATGCGGGCGGGCTCGGCGGCGCTTACGGTTACCGGCATGCGGAGCTTTGGCGGAAACAGGGGCGTGGCCGTCGCGGTCTTGTGCGTGGCCCAGTTCGTGGTGGTGCTCGACATCACCGTCGTCACGTCCGCGCTGCCCGCTCTGGGACACGAGCTGGGGTTCTCCGCGCAGGGCCTGCCGTGGGTGATCACCGTCTACACGCTGTGCTTCGGCGGCTTCCTGGTCGCAGGCGGCCGCATGGCGGACGTGCTGGGCAGCAGGCGCGCGTTCGCCCTCGGCCTGGTCGGGTTCACCGGCGCGTCGCTGTTGTGCGCCCTGGCCGGGACACCTGGGCTCCTGCTCGCCTTCCGGGCGCTGCAGGGCACGGCGGCGGCACTGCTGTCCCCGGCCGCGCTCGCCCTGATCACCGCGACGGCCGATTCCGGCGCGGGGCGGCGACGGGTGGTCGCCATCTGGACCGCGGCGGCGGCGTGCGGCGGAGCCACCGGATGGCTGTTGGGCGGGGTGCTGAGCCAGTACGGCGACTGGCGATGGGTGTTCGGGATCAACGTGCCCATCGGCCTCGTGGTGCTCCCGCTGATCGGGCTGGTGCTGCCCCGCGGGGAGCGGGCGCGCTCGGCGCGGTTGGACCTCGTCGGCATCGGTGGCGTCACGCTCGGCCTGGCCGCGATCGTCTACGGGCTGACCGAGGCGCCGCAGATCGCCGCGGACCCCGTCCGGACCGTGCTGCCGCTGACTCTCGGCGCGGGGCTGCTGGCTCTGGTGCTCCGCCGGGAGCGGCGGCTGGCCGACCCACTGCTGCCCGCCGACCTGTTCGCCGTCCGCGAGGTGCGCGGGGCCAACCTGGTCGCCGCGGCGGTGACGGCCTCGACCACCCCCGCCATGTACCTCGCGGTGCTCTACCTGCAGATCGTCGTGGGCCTGCCCCCGGGACGGGCCGCCCTGTACTTCCCGGTCCTGAACCTGGCGGTGATCGTGGGTTCGTTCCTCGGGCCGAAGCTGATCGCCGCCTTCGCCGCCAGGTGGACCGCGGCGGGCGGGTTCGGGCTGATCATCGTCGGCTGCGCGGTGTTGACCATGCTACCCGCCGACGGCCTGCCGAGCGCCCTGCTGATCACGGCGTTCGCGGCGATGGGCGTGGGGCTCGGCCTGGCCTCGACCGCGTCCACCGCGGTCGGGACGGACGCCGCGCCCGCGTCGCACCGCGGAACGGTGTCCGGCCTGCTCAACGCGGCCGCCCAGATCGGCACCGCACTGGGCCTCGCGCTCGTCGTCCCCCTGGTGGCGGCGGGCAGCGCGGCGGGGCCGCCGGACCTGGCGGCGCTGCGCTACGGCTTCGCCGCCGCGGGGATGATCGCCGTGGTGGGGGTGGCCGTCAGCCCGCTCCTCGGTGCCCGGCGGACAGCGCCCGCGGGCGCCTAGCGTCAGGCCCGCCCGGCCGACCTCCCGGTGAAGGTGCGCGGCGCCGCCTCCACGGCCAGGCCCGCCAAGCGGCCCTTCAGCTCGCGACGCGAGGAGATGCCGAGCTTGGCGTAGATGTTGCTGAGGTGGAACGCGACCGTCCGCCCGGTGATGAAGAGCTCCGCGCCCGTCTCCTGGTTGGTCCGCCCGGCCGCCACCGACCGGGCCACGGCGAGCTCCTGCGTGGTCAGGCCGAGCGGGTCGTCGGCGCCTGGCGGGTGCAGTCCCGCGGCGCGCAGGAGCCTGTCGCATTCCGCGATGAACGGCAGGGCGCCCAGCTGCTCGAGCCGCTCACGGGCCGCGCGCAGCAGGTCGACGGCGAGGCGGCGCTCACCGACGGCCAGCAGGTGGCTCCCGTAGGCGGTCTCCAGCCGGGCCCGAGACAGCGCCCAGGGCGTGTGGTCGGCCAGCGCCATTCCGCCGCGGTAGGCCGCGTCCGCGGCGTCCACGTCGGACCGGAGCTCTTCGCGGCCCCCCCGCAGGCGCGCGGCGTCGAGCGTGGCCCACCCGGTCGGACGCGCGGCCACCCGCTCCTCCAGCTCCGCGAGGGCCGGGTCGGCCTCGTCGGCGCGGCCGAGCCCGAGCAGGGCCTCGACGTGCAGCACCCGCCAGGACAGCGTCCCCACGCCGTCCACGAGGCGGCGCACGGTGGGGTCGTCCAGCGGGCGCAGCGCCGCCAGCACCGCGGCGTGGTCGCCTTCGGCCTGGGCCAGCGTCGCCCCGGCGACGGCCGCGTAGGCCCGGCTTCCCCACCACGGCGGGAACCGGGCGGCGTTTTCGGCGGCGGTCACCCTGGCTCGCGCGGCGTCCCACGACCCGCGCCCCGCGTCCACATAGGCCGCGATCGCCAGGGTGACGGCCGAGCCGAGGACGACCCCGGCGTCACGGGACAGCGAGAGGGCGAGTTCGGCGTTCACCGACGCGCCGTCCCAGTCGCCGACCCGGTACTGAGCCTCGGCGAGACACGCGAGGACCAGGATGCGGCCCTGCATCGGCAGGCCGGGCGACCCGTCGCGGACGACGCCGGAAAGCGTCGCGTAGGCGGTGACGGTGTCGCCGGTCCACAGCGCCAGCACCCCCTGCAGGCCCCGGCTCTCGCCCGACCGGTCCGGATCGGACAACGGGAGGTGGTCGAGCGTCGTCGCCGCCTCGGCGTGGCGCCCGGACGCGGCGAGGCCGACGAGCCGGACGAACCGGGCCAGCGGGAGCACGTCCGTCGCCGTGGTGCCCGCGAGCGCCTCCTCCGCGGACACCACCGCGGTGGCGGGATCGCCCTCGATGAGCGACACGAGGGCCAGGCTCGCCGCGGCTGCCGAGCGGTGGCGGTCGCTGAGGTCGGCGCCGTCGATGGCGGCCGAGAGCTCGGCGCGGGCCATCGGGAACCGGCCGGTCAGCGCGGCGAGCTGGCCGAGAACGCGGCTGCGCCCCGTGCTGGGCGCGGCGGCGCGGAGGTCGGGCTCGGCCCTGAGCGCTCCCGCCACCTCGCCGCCCGCCAGCATCGACGCGACCGCCCCGACGAGCCGCCGGGACCGAGCCTCGTAGGTCGGGCTGAGATCGGCGGCGGCCAGCAGGTGCGCCGCCGAGTCCTGCCACCGCCGCGCCTCCCGCTCCTCTTCACCGAGGTCCTCCAGCTCGGCGGCCAGGTCGGCGTTGGGTCCCGCCTCCGCGGCGACCCGGTGGGCGAGTGCGGCGGCGCCGCCGGTGACCGCGGCGGCCCTGCGGTGCAGGGCGTGCCGCCGGTCGGGCGGGAGGTCGTCGTACACGGCGGCCCGCAGGAGCGGGTGCCGGAACGTGACGTCGGGCCGCCCGGTGCTCGGCCGCTCGTCGAGCAGGTCGGCCGCGACGGCCTCGCTGAGCGCCGCCAGCGGGTCCGGCACCTGGGCGAGCACCACCAGGTCCGACAGCGCGCACCGCGTACCGAGCACCGAGGCGGCCAGGACGAGGTCCTGCGCGGGCCGCGACAGCGTGGAGAGCCGGAAGAGCACCAGCGCGGTCAGCGACCGGGGCGCGGGCAACATCCCCGACGGGTCGGTGAGGCTCTCGGCGGGGAGCTCGGCGAGCAGGGCCCTGATGTGCAGCGGGTGCCCCTCGGTGTGCTTCCAGAGCCTGCCCGCGGCGGCGGGGGTGAGCGTGGGGCCGCCCAGCGCCGCGGCCATGACGGCGACGTCGTCGGTTCCCAAACCGTCCAACGGGAGCCTCCGGAGCAAGTGCTCCTGGGCGACGAGCCGGTCCCACTGGGGGAGCGGCGAGCCGTCGTTCCGCACTCCGGCCACCAGGAGGACCTGGTCGTGCCGCAGCCGGCGGGCGACGAAGACGAGCGCACGGGCGGACGGGTCGTCGGCCCACTGCGCGTCGTCGACCACCAGGACGACCGGCCCGCCCGCCTGCAGCTCGCCGAGCACGCCCAGCAGCTCCGACCCGACCCGCAGGGAGTCGGAGCCCGCCCCGGGACCCGACGCCAGGGTCGGGTGCTCCGCGAGGAGCGCCGGGGGGACGTCGGCCAACAGTTGGTTGATGACGCCGTAGGGCAGGCCGGCCTCGGTCTCGTCGCCCCCGGCCCACAGCACCGTGGCCGCCGCCGCGTCTCGGCGGAACCACCGCAACAGCGCGGTCTTGCCGATCCCCGCGACGCCGCTGACCCACACCACCCGCGCCTGGCCGGAACGGACGGTCGCGAACTCCTCGGCCAGCACCGCCCGCTCGACCGCCCTCCCGACGAAGGCGTCCGGTTTGGGCATTCCCCGAGTGTGCTCCTGGCAGAAGGGCAGGCAAAGGGTTCGGACCGCGTCCGTGCGCGCATTCGGTCCCCGTGCCTGAAGCGGTGGAAAGCCGTACCGCTAGAGTGACGGTTACGCCACGGAGCGCGAGAGTCTTCCCCGGGATGCACGCCTCCGTCACCCCTTGGTGGACAAACGGGCAACCCGTTCGGAGGGCAGCGAGATGAAGACATTCACGTGCGGGGCTGTGGTGGCCGGTTGCACGGCATCTTTCACGGCCGAAACCGAGGAAGGAATCCTCGAACAGGTCGCTCGACACGCTCGCGAGGACCACGACATGCCCGAGGTCCCCGACGAGGTCGTCCGCCAGGTGCTGGCGAACCTCCACTGACATGACGCAGGCGGCCGCCGTCCAGGCAGGCTTCTTGCGCATGGACTTCCAGCCGATCATCGACACCGCCCGCGGCACCGTGGTCGGTTACGAGTCGCTGGCCCGCTTCGCCGGGCAACTGCACGCCTCGCCGGATTGCTGGTTCGCCGCCGCCCATGCGGCAGGGGTCGGCGACGAGCTGGAGGCGCGAGCACTGCGCACCGCCCTCGACGCCCGCTCCGCGTTGCCCGCGAACTGCTTCCTCTCCGTCAACGTCGGTCCGGAGGCGTTGCTCTCCGCGCCGGTCGCCGACGTGTTCGACGATGCGGGCGACCTCCGTGGGGTCGTCGTCGAGATCACCGAGCAGACCGCGGTGGACAACTACGACGTCCTGTCCGCCGCGATCGCGCCGGTGCGCGCGGCCGGGGCGCTGCTCGCCGTCGACGACGCGGGCGCCGGGTTCGCCTCGCTCAAGCACATCACCGTCCTGCGACCGGACTTCGTGAAGGTCGACCGGGACCTGATCGCGGGCATCGACGTCGACGAGACCAAGGCCGCGGTGGTGGAGGCGCTGGGGATGTTCACCTCGCGCCTCGACTCGTGGCTCGTCGCCGAGGGCGTCGAGACCACCGCGGAGCTCGACCGCATCCTGTCGCTGGGGGTGCCGTTGGCCCAGGGCTACGGCCTCGGCCGACCGCAGCCCGACATGGGCCAGGCCAGCCCTGACGCGCTCGCGCTCTGCAGGAAGCGCCGGTCGGTCGCCACGTACGGCGGGCTCTTCGACCTCGGCGAGCGCGCCCCCCACGTCGCCGCCGTCGAGACCGCGTGCGCTGTGTTCGCCACCGATCCGACGGTCGCGTGGGTCGCGGTCGTCGACGAGCACGACCGGCCCATCGGCCTCGTCGACCGCACCGGTCGCAAGCGCCCGCCGCTCAACGTCTTGCCGGGGGAGCGGCTGGCCGATGTGGCGCGCCGCATGGCGTCCCGGCCCGGCGAGGAGCGCCTGGCTCCCGTGGTGCTGTGCGACGAGCGCGCCCGGCTCGTCGGGCTCGTCACCGTCGAGCGCGTCCTCACCCGGCTCGCCGACACGATCGACAGCTTGTCCGGAAGCTGAAACCCCTTCCGCCGACCGATCGAGCATGTCCTTTTTGCCCGTACGCGAGGGCCGTCTCGAGCGAAGTCGTCAAATGGCCGGCTAAGTCATCAGAACGTCGATATCGTTATTCGCCTGTGATGCATTTCGGGGCAACCAACGGCAACCTCGGGCATCTGACCAGCTCGGCTCTGGTGACTGGGGTCACCTGACCGGTTATCGGAATCCCCTCCCCGTTTCCTGTTCGTGATCGACTATCCTTTCTTCGGCGGCGGGTCGTCCCGCATTCGTCGGATTTCGTGGCTGACCGGCTCCCCCCGTTCCGGGTCGGCCATCGTGAGGAGCGTGCGGATGTCGAGGCATCGTGTACAGCGGCAGCTGGCTGCCGGCTGGGAGAGCCCCGTGGTGCTGCGCGTCGTGCGCGGCAGCGTCGCGGTCGCGTTGGTCGCCAGCGGGGTCGTGGCTTGCGCCACCACCAACGCCCCTCCGACGCCGCGGACCGCACCGGTCGAGCTCACGTCGATCACGAGCGGCGTGGCGGCGACGGGCGCGTTGACCCCGCTGACCGAGCAGAACATCGGGTTCACCACGGGCGGGCAGCTGACCGCGGTGAACGTGAAGGTCGGCGACCGGGTGACCGCGGGCCAGGTCCTGGCCCAGATCGACCCGTTCTCCGCCCAGCAGTCCCTCAACCAGGCCCAGGCCCAACTCAACGGCCAGCAAGCGGGCCTGACGAAGGTCACCGACTCGCCGGTGGTCTCGGGCGCGGCCGACACCCTCGACCAGGCCAAGAAGATCCTGCAGAAGACCGAGGACCAGGCCGACGCCACGCAGGCGGCCGACCAGACGGCGATCGACAACGCCGAGCGCCAGCTCAGCCAGGCCAAGAAGGTCCTGGACAAGGCCCAGGACCAGCTGGACCGGGACAAGGACGCCTGCAGCTCCGCCCCGTC
This sequence comes from uncultured Actinomycetota bacterium, assembly GCA_963799945.1. GTDB lineage: Bacteria > Actinomycetota > Actinomycetes > Mycobacteriales > Pseudonocardiaceae > Pseudonocardia. Next base: position 279,106 of record CAWCZG010000007.1, on the reverse strand, counting down.
CGGCAGCAGCTCGTCAGGCGCGACCACGACGACCACCGCGGCGACGCCCACGACGACCCGCTCACCCCACTCGGGGTCCTCGAGCAGCGGCTCGTCCGCCTCGGGGTCGACAGGAACCACCAAGGTGGCCGTGGCCATGATGGCCATGGTCTCCACGCTGGGCACATCGACCACCCCGGGCTCGTGCGCCAACGTGCCCGCGGACCAGCAGGCGGTGACCAGCGCCAAGAGCGCGGTCGTGGCGGACCAGGGCGCCGTGGACGCGGCCGAGGCGAAGAAGGACGTCGACAACCAGAGCGGCCAGCTCGCCGTGGCCAACGCCGAGCAGCAGGTGGTCTCGGCGCAGAACTCGTTGAACTCGGCGGCGTCGGACCGGCCGTCGGACATCGCCGCGCAGGCGGCGCAGGTGGCCGCCGCGCAGGCCCAGGCCAACACCGCGCAGCGCGGCGTGGACGACACGACGCTCCGGGCTCCGGTCGACGGCGTGGTGTCGGCGCTCAACGGGGCGGTGGGCGAGTTCGTCGCGCCGAGCTCGAACACGTCAGCCCTCGCGCCCGGCACCGACGCCAGCCTGCCCGGCACCAACGGCGTGTCCGCAGCCTCCGCCGCGACCGGGGCCGCGGCCAGCCCCACCCGCCCGGGTGGCACGCAGTTCCTGGTGCTCGACGGCATCAACGCGTTCCAGGCCGTGCTGGCCTTCACCGAGACCGACGCGGCCGGGATCACGCCGGGGCAGAAGGTCAACCTGACCTTCGACGCCGTCCCGGACCTCCAGCTGAGCGGGTCCGTGCTGTCGGTGTCGCCCTCCGGCACCGCCATCTCCGGCGTGATCAGCTACTACGTGACCGTGGCGGTGCCCACGAGCGACCCCCGTCTACGGGCCGGGATGACCGCGCAGGCCGAGGTCATCACCAAGGAGATCCCCAACGTCCTGGCCGTGCCCAGCGGGGCCGTGCACCGGCAGAACGGCATCGCCACGGTGACCGTCGTGGATCCGGGCAACGTGCAGCGCCCGGTCACCGTGCAGACGGGGGCCACCGGTGACGGGAAGACGCAGGTGCTCTCGGGCTTGACGGTGGGCCAGGAGGTCGTTCTGCCTGCGGCGCCGTGACGCACGCGGGTTCCGGGTGAAGGCATTGGTGCTGACGGCGCCGGGGGAGTGCGCGGTGGCCGAGGTGCCCGCGCCCTCGGCCGCCCCGGGAGAAGCGGTCATCGACGTCGAGCGGGTCGGGGTCTGCGGCACCGACGTCGAGTTCTTCACCGGCGAGATGGCCTACCTGCACGACGGGCAGGCCCGGTTCCCCATGCGGCTGGGGCACGAATGGGCGGGCACGGTCCGCGCGGTCGGTCCTGGCGTCGACCCCGGGTGGGTCGGCCTGCGCGTCATGGGCGACACGATGCTCGGCGACGGCACGTGCCGCCGGTGCCGTCGCGGTCACCAGCACGTGTGCGCGGACCGGACGGAGGTCGGCGTCCGCGGTGGTCGGCCCGGCGCACTGGCCGAGCAGCTGGCCGTGCCCGTCCGCTCGCTGCACGCGCTCCCCGACGCGGTCGACGCCGTCCTCGGTGCCCTGGTCGAGCCGGGCGGCAACGCGTTGCGCGCTGCCCAGGCCGCCGCAGTGGGGCCGGGTGACCGGGTGCTGGTGCTCGGGCCGGGAACGATCGGGCTGCTGGTGGCGCTGTTCGCCCGCGCCGCGGGGGCGCAGGTGCACCTGATGGGCCGCTCGCCCGCGTCGCTCGAGTTCGCGGCCGGTATGGGCTTCGCGCACGTCTGGCCCGAGGACGGCCTTCCCGACCTGCCGTTCGACGCCGTCGTCGACGCTTCGAACGCGGCCCACCTCCCGGGCCGGGCGCTGGAGCTGGTCGAGCCCGCGGGCCGGGTCGTGTTCGTGGGCCTGGCGGGCAGGCCGAGCCTCGTCGACACCCGCACGCTCGCCCTCAAGGACGTCACCGCCGTCGGGGTCCTCTCCGCCTCACCCGGGCTGGAGGCCACCATCGCGGCCTACGGGAGCGGCGCCGTCGACCCGCGCCCGCTCGTCGCGGCGACCGTCGGGCTCGACCAGGTCGGTGCGGTGTTGGCCGGGGAACGCCCCGCGGGCGCGGGTCCGGGGCCCAAGATCCACGTCGATCCGCGCACCGCCTGAACGGTCCGCTCAGCCGTGGCGTCGGGCCCGCAGCACCACGTCGTGGGTGTGCTGCGCGCCGGAGCCCCCGGAGATCTCCCGCGCCCGCTTCTCGTCCGTCTCGACCAGCCAGGAGTCGTCGAGGAGCGCGGTGACGTCGGCCGGGCTCACGTAGTCGGCGGGGTCGAAGCCGTGGGCTTTGGCCTGTTCGGTGTCGACGTCGGCGTGGTGCACCACGAGCAGCGTCCCGCCGGGGGCGACGGCCGCCAGGAGGGCGTTCTCGGCGTCGTCACCAAGGGTGTGGAGCAGCGCCGGGTACTGCGCGGAGACCAGGTCGAACGTTGCTTCCGGGAGCCGCGCCTCGACGAGCCCGGCGTGCACCCACCGCACGGTGGTTCCGGCCTGCCGGGCGTGGAGCGCGGCGCGGTCCAGCGCCACCCGCGACACGTCGAGCGCCGTGACGTCCCAGCCCTGCCGCGCCAGCCAGACCGCGTCGGCGCCCTCACCGCAGCCGACGTCCAGCGCCCGGCCCGGCCGCAGCTGCGCCACCTCGACGACCAGCGCGCCGTTGGGGCTGCCGCTCCAGACCTGGTCCATGCTCGCGTAGCGCTCGTCCCATTCGGCATCGCCGTTCACTGTGGTCACCCGACCACGGTGGATCACGATCCGGGCCGGTGCCAAGTCCCGTTGCCGGATCGGCAAACAAGCACTGCCCCGTTGTCCCGGGGGACATCCGGCCCCAAACCGTTGCCGGGTCGATCATTGCCGTCGGCAGACGCTAGCCGGGGCGCTCGGCCGCGTAGATCAGGTTCAGCGCCTGGCCGGGGGCGGGTGTCACCTCGACCGCGTCGAACCCCGCCTCGCCCAGCATGCGGACGGCCAGCTCCCGGCCCCACGCCGCGCCCAGCCCTGCGCCGCCCTGGGCCAGCGAGACCGTCATGCAGTGCAGGGTGCTGATCGTGTAGATCCAGGCGGCGAACGGGTTGCCCACGTTGTCGGCGAGGTCGCTCGCCGCGGCCATGTCGATCATCACGAACCGGCCGCCGGGCGCCAGCGCGTCGTGGATCCCGCGCAGCATCGCGGCCGGGTCGGCCTGGTCGTGCACGGCGTCGATGGCGAACACGACGTCGAGTGGCTCGGCGGGGTGCAAGGCCGCGGCGTCGGCGCGCTCGAAGCGCACGTTGGTGAGGCCTTCGGCGGCGGCTTCGGCGCGCGCCCGCTCCAACGCGTCCTCGGCGATGTCGTAACCGGTGAACGTCGAGGCCGGGAAAGCCTTGGCCAGCACCACCATCGCGTGCCCCGTCCCGCACCCGACGTCGGCCACGCGCGCACCCGCGGCGAGCCGATCGGGCAGCCCGGGCACGAGCGGCAGCCAGACCTCGACCAGGAGCTCGTCCAGCGGGCGCCGGTTGAGCTGGTCCATCACGCCGGTGAAGTCGGGCGCGAACGCCGCGTACGGCAGGCCGCCGCCGCTGCGGAACGCTTCGGCGATCCCGTCGAGGTTGCGGCCGAGCAGCGGGACCATCGCCGCCATCGGCGCCATGTTCTTCGAGCCGTCACCGGTCAGCGCGGCCGCGTGCTCGGCGGGGAGGGCATAGCGGCCCGCGTCGAAGGTCATGATGCCGCCGGTGACCATGGCGCCCAGCCACTCGCGGACGTAGCGCTCCTGCAGCCCGGCGCGCTCCGCCAGCTCGGCCGCCGTCCCGTCACCCTCGGTGAGCGTCTCGAAGAGCCCGGTCCGGTGCCCGATGTCGATCATCAACGTCAGCCCGCCCGCGGTGTAGACGTCGAAGAGGTGCCGGGCGAACGCGCGCACCTTCCGTCGGTCGGGGCCTGCGTCCGCATCGGTGACCATGGTTCGATTCTGCAGCCTGTCGGCGGCGTTGGGGTGACGGATCAACGCCCGAGCACGAGAGAACGCATGTGAACGACACCGGTCCGATGCTCGGTTCCCTCCTGGCGGTCGCCGTCGTGGCGGTGCTCGCGCCGCTGCTGCTCGGGCTGATCCCGCGCAGGTCGCCGCTGCGGCTGCCGCAGGTCGTGCTGCTGCTCGCGGGCGGGATGGTGATCGGCCCGCAAGGGCTCGGGTGGGCGTCGCCCGCCGGGGTCGAGGTGCTGGCCGACGTCGGGCTCGGGTTCGTGTTCCTCTTGGCCGGCTATGAGATCGACCTGCGGCTGTTCCGGCAGAGCGCGGGGCGGCGGGCGCTGATCGGCTGGCTGATCTCGGCGGTGCTCGCGGCGGGGGTCGTCGGCGGCCTGGCGGCGCTGGGCGTCGTGCGGGCGTTCGTGCCGGTCGCCATCGGCCTCACCACCACGGCGTTGGGCACGCTGGTGCCGGTCCTGCGCGAGAGCGGGCTCTTGCGGGGGCCGCTGGGGGGCTACCTGCTAGCCGCGGGCGCGGTGGGGGAGCTGCTACCCATCGTGGCGATCGCGCTGTTCCTCGGGGTCGACGACCGCTTCGTCGCGCTCATCTCCCTGGCCGGGGTGGCGCTCATCGCGGCGCTGCTCAGCGCGGCCCCGCGCGCGTTGGAGCGGACCGCCGGCCGGTTGGCGCGGGTCATCGACGAAGGACGGCACGAGACGTCGCAGCTCACTCTGCGTATCACTGTGCTGCTGCTCGTGCTGCTGCTGGTCGTGGCCGAGCGTTTCCGCCTCGACGCCGTGCTCGGCGCGTTCGTCGCGGGCATGGTGCTGCGTCGCTGGACCGGCGCGGGCGCGCCGCACCTGGACGACAAGCTCGACGTCGTCGGCTACGGCTTCTTCATCCCGATCTTCTTCGTCTACTCCGGCATGACGATCGACCTGCATTCGATCGTTGCCGCGCCGCTGCGGCTGATGATGTTCTTCGGCCTGTTCCTGGTGGTGCGCGGTCTGCCCGCGCTGCTCGTCTACCGGGGCGCGCTGGCGCTCCGCCCGCGCCTGCAGGTGGCGTTGGTGAGCGCAACGGCGCTGCCGCTGCTGGTCGCGCTGTCGGAGATCGGGCTGCGCAACGGGACGATGCTGCCCGAGAACGCGGCCGCGTTGGTCGGCGCGGGGGTGCTCACCGTGCTCGTGCTCCCGGCGGCCACCGTCGCGCTGCACCGGCCTGCCGCCGAGCCCGCTGCCCTCGTCGATCCGGCTGATGCCGACCCGGCCGCGGTCGATCCGGCCGCCGGTCCCCGGCCCGCCGATCCGGACTGAAGAATCAACGCTGTGTAGCGGGACGTGGGCAGGCTGAACCGGCGCGGGCCGCGGCGGGGGCTGGATCCCGCCGCGGCCCGGCCGGGGGCTCAGACGTAGCTGGGGGCTACGAGGTGGTGCCGACCGGTGCGCGAGACGGGCTCCGCGGGGGTGGTCGCCAGGCGGTGCCGCCCACCCATCGGGCTGCGCTGGACGAGGCACGCGCGGCTGAGGGAGGCGGGCTGGCGGTGGGCCGCGCTGTGGGCGCGGTGGGCTGGGCGGCGGGGCACGACGATCACCGGCGCGAACAACGGGTTCGCGGCGGCGAGCGCGCTGTAGATCGGGGTGTCGGAAAGGGACTCCGCCAGGTAGGTGGATCCGGCGAGGAGGGTGCTGACGTCGGACATGGAAGTCCTTCCGGCTTGTTTCGGGAATGGTCGACCGACGAGATCGGCGGCGCCCGCAGCGAGCGGATGTCGTTGCGGGCCTTGCCGTTGCGGTTGAGGAGAAGCGTAGGAGCGCCGGAAAGCGCTTCTCCATCGACTGACAGTTACACGCGCGTAGTTCGCTGACGGGTGGCCCGATGTCGACGGTGCGGAACCGAATCGCAGCGGTGTAATTAGCGCTGTGGGATGACGCCGGTGACCGGCCGCGGCCGGTGCTCGGCCTCAGCGCCAGCCGAGCTCGGGGGCGACGTGGCGCACCACGCTGTCGATCAGATGCGCGTTGTAGTCGACACCGAGCTGGTTGGGGACCGTCAGCAGGAGGGTGTCGGCCGCGGCGACCGCCTCGTCCTCGGCCAGCTCCTTCACCAGCTTGTCCGGTTCTCCGGCGTAGGTCTTGCCGAACCGCGCCGGGCCCCCGTCGAGGAAGCCCACCTGGTCCTGGCTGCGGGACTCGCGGCCGAACAGCGCGCGGTCATCGTCGTCGACGATCGGGAAGATGCTCCGGCTCACCGAGATCCGTGGTTCGCGCGGGTGCCCCGCCGCGGCCCAGGCGTCGCGGAACATCTGGATCTGCTCGGCCTGCAACTGGTGGAACGGCACGCCGGTGTCCTCGCTCAGCAGCGTGGAGCTCATCAGGTTCATGCCCTGCTCCGCCGTCCACACGGCCGTCTGGCGGGTACCCGCGCCCCACCAGATCCGCTCCCGCAGGCCGGGTGACTGCGGCTCGATCGCGAGCGGGCCCGGCGGGTTGGGGAACATCGGGCGCGGGTTCGGCTCGGCGAACCCCTTCCCGGTGATGACGTCGAGGAAGATCCGTGTGTGTTCACGGGCCATCTCCGCGTGGTCGCCACCCTCGGCGGGCTGGTAGCCGAAGTAGCGGAACCCGTCGATGACCTGCTCGGGTGAGCCGCGGCTGATGCCGAGCTGGAGGCGGCCGCCCGCGATCAGGTCGGCCGCCCCCGCGTCCTCGGCCATGTAGAGCGGGTTCTCGTACCGCATGTCGATCACGCCGGTGCCGATCTCGATCCGGCTGGTCCTGGCCCCGACGGCGGCCAGCAGCGGGAACGGCGAGGCGAGCTGGCGCGCGAAGTGGTGGACGCGGAAGTACGCGCCGTCCGCGCCCAGCTCCTCGGCCGCGACGGCCAGCTCGATCGACTGCAGCAGCGCGTCGGACGCCGACTGCGTCTGCGAGTGCGGCGACGGTGTCCAGTGACCGAACGAGAGGAACCCGATCTTCTTCTTCACGCCTTTTCCCATCTAGTTGACCGCTCATCTAACGTCAGACGGTCGGGCATGCTTCCCGGGAGGCTACTTCGGGCGTTCAGCGATCTGCTCGTCCATCCAGTCGAGCATGCGCTGCTCGGTGAGCTCGCGCGCCAGCGGCTGGCAGTGGTGGCCGGCCCCCTCGGCCTGGGAATCCGCTGGCCGTGCTCTCGGACCGGGAGCGCGAGGTCGCGGCGCTGCTGCTGGAAGGGCTGAGCTACGCGCAGATCGCGAAGGAGCTCTACGTCACCCGCAGCACCGTCGCCTTCCACCTGTCCAACGCCTACGCCAAGACCGGCACAGCGACCCGGCACGAGTTCGTCCAGCTGGTGCGTCCGCCCGCGGTCACGGCTCGGCGGCGGCGGGCACCCAGCGGGTGAGGTCGCGCCAGGTCAGATGGGGTCGGGAGCGGACCGGCGCGGGCCCGGACGGCGCCGGGTAGCCGAGGCAGAGGATGAGTTCCGCGGTCCACCCGGGCGGTAGGCGGAGCACGACCTCCGCGGCGGCGCGGCTGAACGACGTCACCGGCCCCGCGCCGACGCCGAGCGCGTGGGCGGCGAGCATCAGGGTCGCGGCGGCGGTGCCGACGTCGACGTGCAGCCCTGCGGCGCCGGGCGGGAACCCGTACCGCGCGGCGAGCGCCCGGTCGGTGCAGACCGTGATCGCGGCGACCGGGCGTTGGAGCATCCCCGGCGACACCATGCGCAGCACCCGTAGGGTCGCCGGGTCGTCGGTGGCGACGAAGCGCTGGATGTGGCGGTTGCCCGCGGTGGGGGCCCAGCGGCCCGCGTCGAGGATCTGCTCCAGCGCGGCGCGGGGGAGGGGCTCGGCGGTCATGGCGCGCACGACGCGACGGCTGCGGATCGTCGCGAGCACGGCGTCACCGGCGTCGGTCATGCGCGTTCTCCCGGTTCGGCGGCGAAACGTGCGGTGAGCCGGGAGGCCAGCGCCCGGCACAGTTCGTCGAGCGCCGTGACGTAGTCCTCGCGACCCGCGCCTTCCCGGGGGAGGGCGAGCAGGGGCATGCGGCCCAACGCGCCTTCGACGAGGTCCGCCGCGGTCGCGGAATGCGGCGCGATCCCCTCGGCGAGCCGGTGGGCCGCGGTGAGCAGGCGCATCGGCCCGTACTCGGCGGCTTCGTCGACCTGGGTCCGGGCGGCGGTGATGAGGTAGGCGAGCAGTTCGAGGGCCTCGTCCTCGCCGAGCACCCACTGGGAAGGCATGGTCAATCCCAACACGGCGGGGTGGACGCGCGCCATGGTCGTTGCGCGCCGGGTCGGTCACCCCACGCCGCGGGTCAGCAGCTCGCGGATCACGCCGGTGATCTCGGTGGGCGCCTCCTCGGCCATGAAGTGCCCGCTGCGCGTGGTCCGGTGGACGAGGTCGGGGGCCCACGCCTTCCAGACAGTGGCGGCGTCGAAGCCCAGCGCCGGGCCCCAGTCCTGCTGGACGACGGCGACCGGCATCCCCAGCTGCGCGCCGCGGTCGAGGTCGGCCCGGTCGTGCTCGACGTCGACGCCCGCGGACGCGCGGTAGTCCGCGACGATCGACGGCACGGCGGCGGCGCAGGCGCGCAGGTAGGCGGCGCGGACGTCGGCCGGGATCGCGGACGGGTCGTTCGTCCAGATGTCGAGGAAGTGGCCGAAGAAGGCGTCGGGGCTGTTGCCGATCAGCGTCTCGGCCACGCCGGGGGGCTGGGCCATGAGGTAGAGGTGGAACGCGACCGCGGCCGGGGCGCCGTGCAGGACGTTCCACATGTCGAGGGTGGGCAGGACGTCCAGGCAGGCCAGGTGGGTGATCGCGGCGGGGTGGTCCAGCCCGGCGCGGAACGCGACCAGCGCGCCGCGGTCGTGGCCGACGAGCGCGAACCGGTCGTGCCCGAGGGCGGCGGCGAGAGCGACGACGTCGGCGGCCATGGTCTTCTTGGCGTAGGTGTGCGGCCCTGTCTCGACGGGCTTGTCGCTCGCGCCGTAGCCGCGCAGGTCGGGGCAGATCACGGTGTGGTCGGCGACGAGGTCGGCGGCGACGTGCCGCCACATCAGGTGGGTCTGCGGGAAGCCGTGCAGCAGGACCACCGGCGGGCCCGAGCCGCCGACGGCGAAGGCGAGCGCCACGTCCTCGGCGACCTCGACGCGGTGGGAGGTGAAACCGGTGATGGCGGGGGACATCGACGAGCTCCTTGCAGGGGTGGGAACAGGAGATGCTGAGACGAGCCTGGCGCGGGCGACTGAGCAACGGATCAGCGCGCTACCGTGCGGCGCGGCGGGAGGAGGGGTGGCGTGCAGGCCGAGTTCGGCGTCCTCGGGCCGGTGACGGCGTGGACCGGCGGCGCGGTGATACCCCTCAAGGGCCCACGGCACCGGGCGGTGCTGGCGCGGCTGCTCGTCGCGCGGGGTCGGACGGTGCCGATGGCCACGCTGGTCGCGGACCTGTGGGTGGATCCGCCGCCCAACGCCGTCGGCGCGCTGCAGACGTTCGTCAGCGCGCTGCGCCGGGCGCTGGAACCGGAGCGGGCGCCGCGCGCGCCGGCCCGGCTGCTGGTGACCCAGGGCGCGGGCTACGCCCTGCTGGCCGACCCGGCCGCCGTCGACGCCGTCCGGTTCGAGCGGTCCGTCAGGGCCGCGCGCTCGCTGCCGTCACAAGAGGTGCTCGCCGTGCTGGCTCCGGCGCTGGACGCGTGGCGGGGGCCCGCCTACGCCGACTTCGCGGACGAGCCGTGGGCGCGGGCCGAGCGGGCACGGCTGACGGAGCTGCGGCTGCGGGCCGTGGAGCTGCAGGCCGGGGCGCGGCTCGAGGTCGGTCGCGCGGCGGAGGCCGTCGCGGACCTCGACGCCCACGTCGCCGAGCACCCGTGGCGGGAGGAGGGGTGGCGGCTGCTGGCGCTCGCGCTGTACCGGACCGGACGCCAGGGGGACGCCTCCGCGGTGCTGCGCCGGGCCCGGGACCAGCTCGTCGAGCAGCTCGGGATGGATCCCGGCCCGGAGCTTCGGGAGCTGGAGTCCGACATCTTGCGCCAGGCCCCGCACCTGACGGCCGAGCCCGGCGCCGCCGCGCGGGTCTGGACCCAGGCCGCGACCACCTACGACCGCAGCGTCGGCGCGGGCCCCCGGGCCCGGCTCCGTTCGACCGTCGACCTCATGCGCACCATGGCCGTCACCGGCGGCGGCGGGCTCGACGCCGCCCAGCGGCAGCGGTTGGCGACCATCCGCGCGGCCGAGGAGATGCACGACCCCGAGCTCACCGCCGGGGTGATCGGCGCGTACGACGTGCCCGCCCTCTGGAGCCGCTCCGATCATCCGGACCAGGCGGTCGAGGTCGTCGCGGCGGCGGAGCGCACGCTCGCCGCGTTGCCGTCAGACGCCCCGGCGACGCTACGGGCCCGCTGCTCGCCACGATCGGGCTGGAGACCCGGGGCGCGACGGGACGCGCGGCCGTGAAGCGGCGGCGGAGGCGGAGCGGATCGCCCGTGCGGCCGGAGATCCGGCGCTGCTGGCGTTCGCCCTCAACGCCGTCTTCATGCAGTCCTTCCACCGCGCGGGGCTCGCCGGGCGCCGCGACGCCGTCGGGGTGGAGCTCGTCGATCTCGCTGGCCGCCACGGGTTGGCCACCACCGCGCTGCTCGGCCAGCTCGTCCGCATGCAGGCCCGCAGCGCGCTCGGCGACTTCGACGGCGCCGAGGTCCACGCCGCGACCGCGGACGAGCTGGCCCGGCGGCACGAGTCGCCGCTGGTCGGGGTGTTCACCGAGGGGTTCCGCGCGTTGCGGATCGCCGTCTCGGGCAGCCCGGCGGCGGCCGCGGCGGCCTACCGGGTCGTCGCGGCCCGGCTCGAGGACGCGGGCATGCCGGGTCTGCAAGGTGGCCTGGTGCCGCTGGCGTTGCTCACCGTCCGGCTGCGGCACACGGGATCCGCCCCGACCGAGCGGTCGGACTGGGGTCCGTACGCGCCGTGGACCCGTCCCCTCGTATTGCTGGCCGGGGGACACCGGGCGGAGGCCGCCCGAGCGGTCCGCACCGTGCCGGACCCGCCGGGCGACCACCTGCTGGAGGCGCTGTGGTGCCTCGTCGCCCGTGCCGCCATCGCCGTCGACGACCGTGCGGTGGCCGCTCGCGCGCTCGCCGCCCTCGAACCCGCCGACGGCGAGCTGGCGGGCGCGGGCAGCGGGTTGCTGACCCTCGGCCCCGTCGCCGCCTACGCGCACGATCTGCGGCAGCACCTCGGGCGCTGACGCCGCCGGGTCAGTCCGAAGGCTCCGGCACCCGCGGGATGGGGATCGTCGACGGTCCGACCTTGCCCACGAAGGTGATGTCGGTGACGTCGGCGACATCGGGGTCGCGAACCGGGCCGGTGAACCAGCGTCGGGCCGAGAGCAGGTACCAGCCACCGAAGCCGACCAGCGCGGCGCCGACGGTGAGCGGGGCGTAGTTGACGACGTTCCAGTCGAAGTCCGCCGCTCCCGGGACGCCCTTGGGGGAGACGGGGAGCAGGAACAGCACGCACACCACGGCGATCCAGGCCACCGCGACGGGGGCCACCCACCGGTAGTGGCGGCCGAGGCTCCAGGCGCCTGCCTGGAACCGCGACCCGGCCTTGATCCGCAGGATGATCGGCAGCGCGAACGCGATGTAGAGCCCGATGACCGCGATCGAGGTGCCCACCAGGTAGCCGATGGCCCCGTTGGCCAGCGTCGGGAGCATCAACGCCCACGCGAGCACGGCGATCGCGATGACGGCGTTCACCGGCACCCGGTTGGCCGACACCTTGCGCCACAGCCGGGAGCCGGGGACCGCGCGGTCGCGGGAGAACGCGAACATCATCCGCGACGCCGAGGTCACCGACGCCGTGCCGCAGAAGAACTGCGCGATCACGGCGATGAGCAGGAGGAACTCCGCCCACGCGTCGTTCATCGACCGGGTCCAGATGTAGATCACGGCGTTGGCGCCCGCGTCGAGGGTGCCCTGGACGTCCGGCACCGCGAAGGTGACGGCCACCAGCAGGACGAACCCGAACACCACCGACACGACGACCGACATGACCATGCCCGTGGCGGCCGCCCGCGACGCGGCGCGCGTCTCCTCGCTCATGTGCGCCGAGGCGTCGTAGCCGGTGACCGTGTACTGGGCCATGAGCAGCCCCAGGCCGAACACGAACCAGAACCCGATCTGGCCGAAGTCGTCGCCGCCGAACCCGGAGTTGTTGATGGTCTGGCCGAACACGAAGCCGACCGACTGGTGGTGGGTGGGCACGACCACCAGCAGCACGACGATCATCGCCACGCCCGCCATGTGCCACCACGCAGAGAAGGTGTTGAGCGCGGCCAACAGGTTGATGTTCAGCAGGTTCAGGGCGAGGTGCGCGGCCATGATCACGGTGTAGGTGATGAAGATGGCCGTGGTGTCGGTGCCGACCAGGTCGGGCAGCCACAGGTTGACCAGCGCGGTGGTGAAGACCGCGGCGCCGTAGTCGATCGCCGCCGTGACCGCGATCTGGCCGATCAGGTTGAACCAGCCCGTGAACCAGCCCCAGGCCGGGCCGCCCAGCTTCGACGCCCAGAAGTACAGCGCGCCCGCCGTGGGCATCGCCGAGGCGATCTCGCCCATGGCCAGGGCGACCAGCACGCAGAAGCAGCCGACGACCAGCCAGCCCCACGTGATCGCGACCGGACCGCCGTAGTTGAAGGCCAGGTAGTACGAGGTCAGGCAGCCCGCGAGGACGGAGATGATCGTGAACGAGATGGCGAAGTTGGAGAACCCGCCCATCTCCCGGTACAGCACCTGGGCGTAGCCCAGACGGTGCAGGATCGCCTCGTCCTCGCCCTGCGGCGGACCGGGCGGGCCGTTGCCGTCGACCGCCGGGCGGATGCCCTGTGCGTCGCCGGGCGGCTCCGGTCGCTCACGATGGCGTGTGCGGTTGCGCGAGGTGGGCTCGATCCGGGTCATGTCTCTCCACAAGGTCGGCGCGTTGTCCGTGCCAGCACCTCGGTCACCGTCGTGGGGGCCGGGATGGTGCAGGTCGTCGCCCTGGCTCGACGACGACCATGGTGATCGACCGGTGTTGCCACCGCGCCTCCGCTGGGGTGGTGACGCGGCAAAATGATCACCCGCAGTAGTGGGACGATCGACCAAGAGGATGGCACACCCCTCAGTGCGGCCCTCCTTCGGAGTGGGGGCGTGACGGTCGGTGGTCGGGCCCGGCGATGGTTGCCGCGCGGGCCGTGCGGGGTAGACCCGGGGGAACTGCCGGCCCCTGAGCCCGTCGGAGGGATGCTCGATGATCGAACGCAGCGCCGAGGCGAACGCTTTCCTGGCCACGGTCACCACGACGGCACCCAACGCGGTGAGCGCCTGCGACGGCTGGACGACCCACGAGATCGCGGCCCACGTGGCGGGCATCGCGGTCGAGGTGATCCGGCACCTGGACCCGTTCCTCCAGGGCGACCCGGTCCCCGCGACCCGCAGCTTCGAGGAGCGGGAGGCGCCGCTGCAGGCGATGGAGCACCAGGCCCTGCTGACCCGGCTCGAGGACGAGGAGCAGCGGATGCGGGCGGCGGTCGACGACGTCCTGGCGAAGGACCGGGAGGCGGTGATCCCGTGGACCGGGCGGCAGATGGCGGTGGCCAAGTTCGTGCCCCACCTGCGCAACGAGCACGCCCTGCACCGCTGGGACATCGCGGGCGACGACGACACCAGCCTCGAGCTGCTGGCGGGCACCGACCTGGTCGAGCACTCGGTGGAGGTGCTCGGCCGGATCCTGCTGAGGGCCGGGCGGGACCACGACCCCGATCCGGACGCCCCGTTCGCGGTGCGGCTGCGGTCCACGGGGCAGCGCGACCTCCGCGTCGTCGTCACCGACGGAGACGCCGGGCTGGACTGGGCAGGCGAGGACGACCCGAGCGGCGAGCCGGTCGTCGAGATCGAGCCCGCGGCCCGCGAGCTGTTCATCTGGGGCCGCCGCCCGGACGCCCGCGGCCGCATCCACAGCGACCTCACCCAGCCTCAGCTGGCCCGCCTCCAGGCACTGCTGTCCGGCTACTGAGCGGGTCGGCCGCCTAGGTATCTTTCGGCGGTCCGGCGGCTCCTCGTTGTGCGCACCCCGTTGAGGACGTGGAGGACCCGATGGCTGAGCGGCGTGACCCGACCCCGATCCCCGGTCCCGACGCGTTCGCCCGACGCAGCCGGGACGCCCGGCTGAGCCAGGCGGCGATCGTCCTGTCGTTGGGGGCCGCCGCCCGCGGCCGTCCAGACCGGGTGGACAAGCCGACGGCGATCGGCCTCCCGGCCGACCTGGCGCCGTTGGGCCAGACCGAGCCCGTCCCCGTCGCGGAGGCGGTGGCGCTGCTGCCCGTCGACCTGGACGAGCACCTCAACAACCGCGAGCTGCGGATCCCGCAGGAGACCAGCGTCGAGCTGGCCACGCGCCTGGGGGACGACCCGGATCCCGTCACCGCCGCCGCGCTGGTCGAGGCGAACCTGCACAGCGACAGCCGGCTGGTCCGCACGGCCGCCGCCGTGGCCGCGCTGGACACCACCGGGCCGCGAGACGACGTCCTGGCCCAGCTCGTCGAGGGCGCCTCCCGGGGCGACCAGCTGACCAAGGACATCGGGCGGATCGGCGTGGCACGGGTCGACCCGCAGAACGCGGTGCTGCGCAACCTCGTCGGTCGCCCTTCGGCGTTGACGGGTCGCACCGAGCCGTCCCACACCGCCGTGCTGACCCACGGCACGTGGGGCGCTCCGGCGCAATGGTGGCAGCCGACCGGTGACTTCTACGTCTACCTGGACTCGCTGGTGCCCCCGCTGAAGATGCACGACCCCAGCTTCCGGTGGAGCGGCCTCTACTCCGACGGGGCGCGGCAGCTCGCCGCTCAGCAGCTCGTCGCGTGGATCCCCGACCAGAACCTGCAACGGCCCGACTTCTTCGCCCACAGCCACGGCGGCACGGTCGCCAACCTCGCCACCCGCGCCGGGCTGCAGTTCGACCGGCTCGTGCTGCTCAGCTGGCCGGTGCACGACCAGTGGTTCCCCGACTTCGGGAACGTCAGCCGGATCATCGACATCCGGGTCAACCTCGACCTGGTGATCATCGCCGACCTCGGCGCCCAGACGTTCACGCCGCCACCGGGCCAGGAGGGCAAGGTCACCTCGCACGTCAACGGGTGGTTCGACCACAGCAGCACCCACCAGCCCGCCTACTGGGACCAGCACCAACTCGCGGCCGCTCTCTAAGACCCGCGACTAGGATCCCGCCGTGGGCGTCGCCGCATCCGCCAAGCTCTTCGCCGCGGGCGCGAGCTGGCGCGTGGCGGGCGTGCCGACCGCGGGCCGTGCCCTGGTCACCGCCGCCGCCACGGGCGCGGAGAACGAGAAGACGCTCGCGGGCATGTTCCTGGTGCAGGCAGGCGACCGGTCCGTGCCCCTGCTGACCGCCGCGATCCTGGCCGGGGAGACCGACCGCACCCTCGTCGAGGCCCTCGCAGGCATCGGCTCCGACCAGGCCCGCGAGGCCCTGGTGAGCATCGCGCGCGGCACCCACGCGACGGTGGCACCCCCCACCCGCGCGGCCGCCGCCGAGGCCCTGAGCACCCTCGACGCCATCCGCGCCCGCGACCGCGGACCGACCTGACCTGCTTCCCGTCGCTCGCACCCCACGGGGCGCGCCGGACCCGGAGGTTCTGATCGCTGGCTGGGGGAGGATCCGATCGTGTGGGCGGGGCTGGCGGCGGGCATCTTCGCGCTGGGGCGGCCGGTGCGGAGGGCTGCAGGCGGGTCGCCGCGCGGACAGCCCGGTGAGCGCGCGCGACCGGCTGTGCGGGGCCACGCGATCACCGTTGGTCACCCACCCGCACCGCTTCCGCGGCCTGCGGAACACCCGCGCCGGTGCTCTGGTTGGCTGAAGCAGATCTTCGATCGGCCGAGCCGATCGCCCGCGCACCCAGGGGGAGAGCATGAGCGACGAGTGGAACGACTGGAACAACAAGATCATCGAGGAGTTCCGGTCGAACGGCGGCAAGGTGGGCGGGCCGTTCGAGGGGGGAACCCTGCTGATCCTGCACACCATCGGGGCCAAGACGGGGCGGGTGCGGGAGTCGCCGGTCGCCTACTTCGCCCAGGACGACGGGTCGATGGTGATCGTCGCCTCCAAGGCGGGCCTGCCGACGAACCCGGCCTGGTTCCACAACCTCAAGGCCAACCCGCGCTTCGAGGTCGAGGTGGGCACCGCGACCGTCCCGGTCGTCGCCGAGGAGATCACCGGGCCGGAGCGCGAGACGAAGTGGGCGGAGATCGTCGCCAAGTCGCCGGGATTCGGTGAGTACCAGACCAAGACGACCCGGGTCATCCCGCTCGTCCGCCTGACCCCGGCCGCGTAGCGGGCCCTACGCGGGCGCCGTCAGCTCGACGACCTCGGCGCTGAGCTCGCCGTCTGGGCCCTCGTAGGTGAGCGTGTCGCCCTCGCCGTGTCCGACAAGGGCCCGGCCGAGCGGGCTGTCGGTGGTGAGGACCTCTTCGTCGGTGCCCGCCTGCTCGGCGATCGTGACCACGCGGAACGTCGACACGTCGCCGCCGGGGAACCGCAGGGTGACGCGGGTGCCGTCGGCGATCCCGGCCGGGGTCTGCGCCGCGTCCGGATCGGTGGCCAGGCGCTCGACCTCGCTGATGCGCCGGTCGATCCGGGCCAGGTCGTCGCCGCCCTCCAGCGCCTGGGACTGGTCGCCCGCATCACCGACCACGGGGTCTTCGGGGTCTTCGCCCGCGAGATCCGCGGCGAGCGTGCGGCGGTCGGAGCGCAGCCGCTCCAGCGCCTCGTCGAGGCCTGCGCCGCCGGTGGGGTTCGGCTCGGATGTGTCGGACACGGGTGCCATCGCCTTCGCCTCGGGTCGTTGATCGCGGCTCACAGTACCGAGGGGCCGCACCCTCGACAGCCTGCGCCGCGTGGCCGAGGGTGGGTGCATGCCCCGAAAGATCATTGTCGACTGCGATCCCGGCCACGACGACGCGATCGCGTTGCTGCTCGCCCACGGCAGCCCGGAGATCGAGCTGTTGGCGATCACGACGGTGATGGGGAACTCGACGCTGGCCAACGTCACCCGCAACGCGCTGGTCGTCGCCACGATCGGCGGCATGCGGGAGGTGCCGGTCGCGGCGGGGTGCGCCCGGCCGCTCGTCGGCGAGCTGGCGACCGCCCACACGATCCACGGCGACAGCGGGCTCGACGGCCCGGTCCTGCCCGAGCCCACGGTGGCCCTCGACCCGCGCCACGCGGTGGACGTGATCATCGAGACGGTGCTCCGGGAGGCGCCGGGAACGGTGACGCTGGTGCCGACGGCCGCCCTGACCAACGTCGCGCTGGCGGTGCGGAAGGAACCGCGCATCGCCGAGCGGGTCGCCGAGGTCGTGCTCATGGGCGGCGCCGTGGCGGGCGGCAACTGGAGCTCCACCGCCGAGTTCAACATCGCGACCGACCCGGAGGCCGCGCACATCGTGTTCGGCGCGGGCTGGCCGGTCACGATGGTCGGGCTCGATCTCACCCACCAGGCCCTCGCGACGCCGGACGTCGTGGCCCGCATCGCCGCGATCGGCACCGCCCCGGCGCGCTTCGTCACCGAGGTCCTGGCGTTCTTCGGCACGACCTACCGCGCCGAGCAGGGCTTCCCGCACCCGCCGGTGCACGACCCGTGCGCGGTCGCCCATGTGATCGACGCCGCCGTGATGACGACCCGCCGGGCGCCGGTCACCGTCGAGCTCTCGGGGACGCACACCCGCGGCATGACCGTGGTGGACCGGCGTGCCCCGGCGCCGCCGGACTGCCGCACCCAGGTAGCGGTGGACCTCGACCACGCCCGTTTCTGGGACCTCGTCGTCGACGCGCTGGAGCGGATCGGGGAGCCGGGCGTCGGGTAGCTTCCCGGGTGTGAAGGTCCGCATCGCCGTCGGTCTCGGCGGCACCGCAGTGGATGCCGACACGTTCGCGGCCGTGGTGGGTGCGCTCGGGCCGCTGGGTTTCGACTCGCTGTGGATCTCGGAGGTCCTCACCGGACCCGGGCCCGACCCGTTGGTCGCGCTGGCCGTCGCGGCCCAGCTCAACCCGAGGCTCAAGCTCGGCACCACCCTGCTGTTGCCGGGGCGCAACGAGCTCCGGTTGGCCAAGGCGCTCGCCAGCCTCGACGTGCTCAGCCGCGGGCGGCTGCTGCTCACCTTCGTCCCCGGCCTGACCCGCGGGCCCGAACGCGACGCCATCGGTGTGGCGGTGCCGGACCGGTCCGCCGCCATCGAGCACACGTTGCCGCGCCTGCGGCGGTGGTGGGCCGGGCAGCCGGTCGACGGGATCACCCTCGCCCCGCTTCCGGTTCAGGATCCGATAGAGGTCTGGCTCGGCGGGCTCGCGACTCCCTCGCTGATTCGCTGCGGGCGGCTCGGCGACGGCTGGCTCGGCGCGGCTTGCACGCCCGACCAGGCGGCCGCGGCGAAGACCACGATCGACGAGGCCGCCGCGGCTGCCGACCGCGAGGTCGACCCCGAGCACTTCGGCCTCAGCATCGCCTACAGCCACCAGCCGCTCGACGACGAGCAGCTCGCCGCGCTCGCCGCCCGCAACCGCGCCGCCGACCCCCGCACCCTCGTCCCGGTCGGCTATCCGGCGTTGCGCGAGCTGCTGCAGTCCCACATCGAGGTCGGGATGTCGAAGTTCGTGCTCCGCCCACCCTCGTCGGGGCAGTCGGGTGACCCCGCTGCCTGGCGCGACGAGCTCGCCGGGCTCGCCGACGCCGTCGCCGACCTCCAGACCTGAGCTGCGGAAGGCGTGCGGCCTCGGCGCGCGTTGCGCTGCTCGCCCGCCGAGGTGGACCTGACCGGGATTCTGCCCGAGCTGGACCCCGCTGGTGTCAACCTCGAGCCTTGCGCCGTGGCTACGTGAGGTGCGCCGCCGCGAGGTGCGCCCAGAGTGCGCTGGTGGCCTACACCGGCTCGGCAGGCGTCCGACCCGCTGCCTTGGCCGATTCCTCGACCGCGAGCCGGTCGACCAGGTCGTTCATCGCGTCGCCGGAGTGGCCCTTCACCCAGCGGAAGGCCACGTCGCCGCGCTCGTTCACCAGCGTGATCAGCGGTTCCCACAGGTCGCGGTTGGCGACCGGCTTGCGCCCGCTGGTCACCCAACCGCGCTGCAGCCAGCCCCGCCACCAGCCGTCCCGGAAGCAGTTGACGACGTAGGTCGAGTCGCTGACCACGGTGAGCGGCCCCGGCAGCTCGGCGACGGCGGACAGCGCGGCCTGGATCTCCATCCGCTGGTTGGTGGTCACGGGTGCGCCGCCCGAGCCCTGGCGCCCGTCGCGGGTCGCCCACGCCCAGCCGCCAGGCCCCGGGTTGCCCGAGCACGCGCCGTCGGTCCACACCTCCAGTGCGCCCTCGGCGGCAGGCATCTCGCGCCTGGCGGCACCGGTCCCGCTCCGCGCCTTCTTCGCGGCGGCCGGGCGTTTCGCCGCGGACCCGGGCGCAGGCGTGGTCGCCGCGGCCTCCGGTGTGGCGGGGGCGTTCGCCGCACACGCGGTGTGCGCCCAGCCCTCGGCGGCCTTGGCGATCTCCTCACCGGGCTGGACGGGGCCGGAGCAGACGCGGCAGGTCGTGGCGTAGCGGGCGGTCATGGGCACGGCAGGACAACCTACCGACCGGCACAGGCGAGCGCCATCGGTGCCGGCCGAGACCGCCTGGCGAGCCCGAGAGTCGCCGGATCTGGCGCTTTCGCGCACCGGCGAGAATCCGTCGCGCTCCGCGACCGCCGGGCGCTCAGCTCGTCCCGTGCGATGCGCGGCGTAGTGGCGGGCGAGGACGTCGAGGCCGAAATCGGCGACCGGGTCGCGCCACACCGAATGCGCGTGGTTCGCGCCCCGCTGCGTGTTGTCCCACTCCACGAGCAGCCGCGGACCCTGCAGGCGGTAGTAGTGCGGCTCCCCGGGCTCCGTCGGGCCCGCCCACGCCACGTGGACGGCGTCGAGTGCGGCGTCGTCGTAGCGCGGCAGCGGAGACACCTCGGCGGGCACGCGGGCGAAGTAGGTGTCGAGCAGCAGCCGCAGCACCTCGCGCTGCGCGGTATCCAGCTCGGCCCCGGCCACGCCCTTCGGCGTCGTGGTGTACTCGAGCGCTCCGTGGTCGCTGTCGTCGAACCCCGCCGCCTCGTCGACCCGGTCGCTCAGCGCCTGCAGCTTGTCCTGCTCCACCGCGTTGGAGAACCGGGCGTCGCGCCAGATGTCGGTGAGCGGGGCCACGCGGTCGCCCTCGCTGATGGTCGTCCGGTTCACGGTGACGAAGTCCGACGGCGCCTTGGGCAGCAGGATGGCGCGTGCGGCGAGCGGCGGAGCCAGCGAGCGCACGAGGTCGCGGGCGAGGTCCTCGACGCGGGCGAGCGGGCGGTTCACGGCGCCGCCGAGCAGGGGAGAGGACGCCGGGTCGGCGCCCATGAAGCACGGCGTGGTGGCCACCAGCGCGCCGTCGACGACGAGGTTGTTCAGCGACACGTGGTGGCCGCCGAAGCGCCAGCCCCACGGCGCCGCGCCGCCCGGCTCACCGAACACCCGCAGGTAGTAGCGGCCGGGGTCGCGCCCGCGGTCCCGGTCGAACATCACCGTGAAGCCCTCGACCTGGTCGAGCACGTTCTCCAGGCCCATCGTGGTGGCCACCGTGACGTAGCCCGCGGTGGACAGGCCGGACGCGACGAGCCGCATCGCGCCGCGCTGCTGGGGCGGGAGCTGTTCGTGCAGCGTCAGACCACCGTGGTCGGTGGGGGTGTAGAACCACCGGCGACGTTCGGCGTCGGAGTCGTCGCCCGCGGGAACGGCACCGGTGGCGGTGCGGCGCTGCCCGTCGTCGAGCGACTCCAGCCAGGCGCGGGCGGCCTCGGCCATCCGTCCGGCGACCGCGCGGCGGGCCGATTCCTCGTGCTCACTGACGTTGGCCACCCAGTGAACCTAGCCCGCGGACTGCGGTTCTGTGTGATCGAATGTTCGGGCCGCAGTGTCTGCTGCGCCCCCCTCGCACAGGCTGGAGCAAGGATGCCCACCCCCACCGACGACCGGCGCGACCTCCTCACCGTCATCGCCCACATGAGGGCGGCGCCGGGCAAGGAGGCCGAGCTGAAGGCCGAGCTGGAGGCGTTGATCGAGCCGACCAGCAAGGAGGACGGCTACGTCAACTACGACCTGCACCAGGGCGCGGAAGACCCGTCGGTGTTCTACTTCTACGAGAACTGGGAGTCGGCCGAGAAGCTCGACGCGCACCTCACGACCCCGCACCTGACCCGTTTCGGCGGCATGGTCGGCGACCTCATCGACGAGAACGGGCTCACGATCACCCGCCTGCACCGGATCGCCTGAGGGTTTGCGGTTCAGATCGTTGGGGAAGTCGACCCACGGCGGGCGCCTGGACCGATTCGGCCTGTGCCCGCGCTGCCCCGCAAGCCGGGCGTGCGAGCTCCCGCCGCCGCGAACGTCCGACTTGTGAAAGGGATTGCTGTGGCTGATGCCGACATCGAGAGGCTGACCAGGGCGACGCTGCCCGACGACTGGACGGACCTGGACACCCGCGCCGTGAACACCGTGCGCGTGCTGGCCGCCGACGCCGTCCAGAAGGTGGGCAACGGGCACCCGGGCACGGCGATGAGCCTCGCGCCCTTGGCGTACACGCTGTTCCAGCGCGTGATGCGGCACGACCCCAGCGATGAGGACTGGATCGGCCGCGACCGCTTCGTGCTGTCGTGCGGTCACTCCAGCCTCACCCTCTACATCCAGCTCTACCTCAGCGGCTACG
Source organism: uncultured Actinomycetota bacterium (assembly GCA_963799945.1). Lineage (GTDB taxonomy): Bacteria > Actinomycetota > Actinomycetes > Mycobacteriales > Pseudonocardiaceae > Pseudonocardia. The sequence goes on along the minus strand of CAWCZG010000007.1, from coordinate 257,324 downwards.
GGTTGGAGCTCGCCGATCTCGAGGCCCTGCGCACGTGGGGCTCGAAGACCCCCGGCCACCCGGAGCACCGGCACACCCCCGGCATCGAGATCACCACCGGCCCACTGGGCCAGGGCCTCGCCTCGGCGGTGGGCATGGCGATGGCCGCGCGGCGGGAACGCGGCCTCTTCGACCCCGACGCCGCGCCCGGTGAGAGCCCGTTCGACCACCAGATCTACGTGTTCGCCTCCGACGGTGACATCGAGGAGGGCATCACCTCCGAGGCGTCGTCCATCGCGGGCACCCAGCAGCTCGGCAACCTCACCCTCGTCTACGACGACAACAAGATCTCCATCGAGGACGACACGACGATCGCGCTGTCCGAGGACACCGCCAAGCGCTACGAGGCCTACGGCTGGCACGTGCAGGTCGTCGAGAGCGGCGAGAACGTGGTCGGCATCGAGGAGGCGTTGGCGGCGGCCAAGGCCGAGACCTCCCGGCCTTCCTTCATCCTCCTTCGCACCATCATCGGCTACCCCGCGCCCACGAAGATGAACACCGGCAAGGCGCACGGCTCGGCGTTGGGCGACGAGGAGGTCGCGGCGGTCAAAAAGGCGCTGGGCTTCGACCCGGACAAGACGTTCGAGGTGGCCGACGAGGTGCTGGCGCACGCCCGCAAGGTGGGTGACCGCGGCACCGCCGCGCGGAAGGAATGGAGCAAGACCTTCGACGCCTGGGCCGAGCGCGAGCCCGACCGCAAGGAGCTGCTCGACCGCATGCTCGGGCGCACCCTGCCCGCGGGCTGGGAGAAGGCGCTGCCCACCTGGGACGTCGACCCCAAGGGCATGGCCACCCGCAAGGCCTCGGGCGAGGTGCTCAAGGCGCTGGCCGACGTCCTGCCTGAGCTGTGGGGCGGCTCGGCCGACCTCGCCGAGAGCAACAACACGACGATGGAGGGCGCCGACTCGTTCGGCCCGACGTCCACCGCCACGAAGATGTGGAACGCCCACCCGTACGGCCGCACGCTGCACTTCGGCATCCGCGAGCACGCGATGGGCGCGATCCTCAACGGCATCGCGCTGCACGGCCCGACCCGCCCCTACGGCGGAACCTTCCTCGTGTTCAGCGACTACATGCGCGGGGCGGTGCGGCTCGGCGCGCTGATGAAGTCCTCGGTCATCTACGTGTGGACCCACGACTCCATCGGCCTCGGCGAAGACGGCCCGACCCACCAGCCGGTCGAACACCTCGCGGCGCTGCGGGCCATCCCCGGCCTTTCGGTGGTGCGGCCCGGCGACGCCAACGAGACGGCGGCCGCGTGGAAGGCCGCCCTCGATCGGCCCGAAGGCCCCAACGGCCTGGTGCTGAGCCGCCAGAACCTGCCCGTGCTGGAGGGGACCTCCACCGAGGGCGTGGCCAAGGGCGGTTACGTGCTGGCCGAGGCGGGCGGCGGCACCCCGCAGCTCATCCTCATCGCGACGGGTTCCGAGCTCCAGATCGCCGTCGAGGCGCGGACCGCCCTCGAGGCCGATGGCGTGCCTACGCGGGTCGTGTCGATGCCGTGCGTCGAATGGTTCCTCGAGCAGGACGACGCCTACCGCGAGTCCGTGCTGCCCGCCGCCGTGCGGGCCCGGGTGTCGGTCGAGGCCGGGATCGCCATGCCGTGGCACCGGTTCACCGGTGACCTCGGCGAGAACGTCTCGATCGAGCACTTCGGCGCCAGCGCCGACTACCAGACGCTCTTCCGCGAGTTCGGCTTCACCACCGAGAACGTCGTCGCCGCAGGCCGCCGCAGCCTCGCGAAGAGCTCCTGAGGAGACCGTCGGCGGGACGGACGGTGAGCGCACCGTCCGTCCCGCGCACGGGTCAGGACCGGCGGTCGTCGGCGAGGAAGAACCGGACCATCTCCGCGGAGGCGTCAGGGCCGGCCGGATCGGTGTAGGACCCGACCGGGCTCCCGCCGAACCAGGCGTGCCCGCCGCCGTGCACCGTCCAGCATTCGACGAGGACGGCGCCGTCGACGTCGGTGTGCACCGTGCGGGTGGCGGCGAGGCTCGCCCGCTCGTCGCGTTCGGTCTTCGACACCGAGGTGCCCGCTCCGGCGAGACGCGCGGCCACGAGCCGTTCCGCGTTCACCGGAGCCACGAACGCATCGGCGTCACCGTGGAACACGATGAGCGGCACCGGGCTCGCCCCGGCCGGGTGAACCGCCGGTGCGCATCGCGGCGAAGGCCGACATGGCGTCGTGAGCCGCACCGTAAGCGAGCCCGGAATGCACCCCGACCCCGGCGTAGAGCTCCGGATACGTCGCCGCCATGACCGCCGACATCGCCCCGCCCGCCGAGAGGCCCGCGACGTAGACGCGGTCGGCGTCGATCCGGTAGTCGGCCATCACCTGGCGGGTGATGCCCGCGATGATCGACGGCTCCCCTGCGCCCGCCTGCTGGTCGGTCGGGTTGAACCAGTTCCAGTAGCCGCCCGCGTTCGCCGCAGCGGACTGTTCCGGATACGCGACGAGGAAGGTGTGCTCCTCGGCGAGGTCGTTCATCCGCGTGCCCGCGGCGCAGTCGACAGCGTTCTGCTTGCCGCCGTGCAGCATCACGACGAGCGGCACCGCCTCGCCGCGGTAGCCGGTCGGGATGTAGAGGTCGTAGGTGCGGGTGCCCGCCGCCTCGGTGTGGCTGAGGTGGCGGATCTCCCCGCCCGGTGCCGCTGCCGCCGCGGCGGCTCCCGGCCGTTCGGTGCCGGTGCCCGCGCCCGGGAGGTTGCCGAGCAGCCCGGACACCCCTGCTCCCGACGCCGTGCCGAGCGCGGTGCGCAGCTTGTCGAGGAGGCCGCCGGTCTGTCCCGAGGGGGCGCCGGGGAGCGCGGTGCCGAACGGGAGCCCGGAGATGCCCGAGGCGGGGAGTCCGGTGGTGAACGTGCGCTGGAGGTGCGCGATCGCCTCGTCCAACCGACCCGCGTTGATCAGCCGCAGTGCTTCGGGCATGCCGGTAATGCGGTTGTCGTCCATGGATGAGCCCCTTCCGGGGAGAAGTGGAGACGCCGGGAGGTCGGTCGGTTGACCGGTCCCGTACCCATCTCCATCTGCCCACCATCCTAACACCATCCCACGGGATGGTGCACTACAAACCGAGCATGGCGATCCGGTCGGCGTGAGTCGGTGAACGCGGCCCCCACCCATTGCGGGTGGTCGGCGTACCACGCCAGGTGCGCGGCCCGGACCGTCTCCTCGGTGACGGTCTGACCCAGCACGATCCAGTGCTCGCGGGGCGCGGCCGTCAGCCCGCGGGCGGCGAGCACCGCGGGTTCGAGCGGGGCGACGACCTCGCCGAGCAGCGGCCGGCCAGGGTCGGTCACCTCGCCGGTGCCGCCGAGCGCGGCGTGGACGCGGTTGGCCAGCCCGACGACCACCCGGTTCCCGGGGTGGTTGAGCGTGTGCACGGCGTCGACGCCGAGCCCTTCGAGCAGATCCGAGACCCGGACGTCGCAACCGGCGTTCTCCCGCCGCATCAGCTCGGCGACGGAGGCGGCGCCGACGGCGCGCAACGTGTCCGCGTCCGCCGGAGGTGCCTTCGGCCTGCCCGCGGCCGCCGCGATGGTCCGCAGGTCGTGGTAGGGCACGACGGGAGGCACAGCGGCGCGATCGGACGGGTGCCGGACGATCGCCGCGTACGGGTGCAGCCCGAGGTAGCGGACGATCGGCACCCGTAGCACCCGCGCGGCGCGCGGCAGGAGGCGCGCCAGCTGCCGGGTGCCCACCGGGAGGTCGCGGTAGTCGTCGCGGACGGGCTGCGACACCAGCAGGGTGGCGCGGGCGAGCAGTGCGCGCAGGGGTTCGACGTCGTCGGCGGTGAGCTCGTGGGCGGGCGGCACCCGCACCATGCGCTCGGCCGTCACCGGGGCCAGCACCACCCGCAGGGCCTCGGCCTGGCAGTTGCCGTGCACCAGGGCGAGCGGGCCCGCGTCCGGTGGGCCGTTGTAGAAGTCACCGTAGTGCGCCCGCCTGCCAGGATCCACGGTCGGATACTGCGCGTCGGCCGACCGTGGGGGCGAGCGGGGCCGGGTGATCTGCGGCACCACCGGCCGGACCGTCGCGCCGCGTCGACCGGTTCCGGGTGGCCTGGCCGCACCGCGGTCTGCCATGGTCGCGCCATGCCGGAGACCGTGGATGCCGTAGTGATCGGCGGGGGACACCACGGGCTGGTGGCGGCGGCTGCGCTCGCGGACGCGGGCTGGGAGGTGGTCCTGCTCGAGGCGCAGCCGGAGATCGGTGGGGCGGTCCGTTCCGCTGAGCTGTTCCCCGGCTACGTGTCGGACTTGTTCAGCGCGTTCTACCCGATGAGCGCGGCCTCCCCGGTGATCCGCGCACTGGGGCTGGAAGATCACGGCCTGCGTTGGGCCCACGCCCCGACCGTGTTGGCCCATCCGGCGAGCCCGGCCGACGAGCAGGGCGCGGTGCTGCACCGCGACCCCGCCGTCACGGCCCGGGGTCTGGCGGTGGCCGACCCGCGCGACGGGACCACCTGGCTGCGGCTGGTGGCGCAATGGCAGCAGATCAAGGACCCGCTGCTGGCGAGCCTGTTCAGCTCCTTCCCGCCGGTCCGGGGCCCCCTCCGGCTGCTCGCCAGGATCGGGACGGGCGAAGCGCTGCGGCTGGCCCGGTTCCTGGCGCTGCCGGTGCAACGGATGGCGGCGGAGCTCTTCCACGCCGAGCCCGGGCGCCTGTTGATCACCGGACTCGCGATGCACGCCGACGTTCCCCCGGATGCCCCCGGCAGCGGTCTGCTGGGCTGGCTGCTGGCCATGTTGGCTCAGGACGAGGGGTTCCCGGTGCCCGTCGGCGGGGCGGGGCGGTTCGCCGCCGCCCTCGGTGCCCGTGCGGAGGCCGGCGGCGCGGAGATCCGCGTGGGTGACGCCGTCGAGCACATCGTGGTGCGCGGCGGGCGGGTGGCGGGCGTGCGCACAGCGGGCGGGCGGGAGCTGCGGGTGCGGCGGGCCGTCATCGCGGACGTGTCCGCGCCGAGTCTCTACGGCCGCTTGCTGCCCCACGACGCGGTGCCCGCCCGGCTGCACGAGGACATGACCCGGTTCGAGTGGGACCCGCCCGTGGTGAAGCTGAACTGGGCCGTGAACGGCCGGGTTCCGTGGCGGGCCGAGGGGGCCCGGGATGCGGGCACGGTACACCTGGGCGTCGACACCAAAGGCACGGTGCGCTGGATGGCCGACCTAAGCGCGGGAGTCGTCCCGGAGAGCCCGTTCGCCCTGCTCGGGCAAATGACCACCGCCGACCCGAGCCGCTCGCCCGTGGGCACGGAGAGCGTCTGGGCCTACACCCACCTGCCCCGGGGCATGGACGACGACGAGGCCGCCGAACTGCTCGGCGCCAGGATGGAGGACGCCGTCGAGGCGCATGCCCCCGGCTTCCGCGACCTGGTGGTCGGGCGCAGCCTGCAGCGGCCCAGCGACCTGTTCGCCGCGGACGCCAACCTCGGGCAGGGTGCCGTGAACGGCGGTACCGCCCAGCTGCACCAGCAGCTGATCTTCCGGCCGGTGCCGGGCCTGGGCCGGTCCGAGACGCCCGTGCGGGGGCTGTACCTGGGCAGCGCCGCGGTGCACCCCGGTGGGTCGGTGCACGGCGCGTGCGGGGCGAACGCGGCCCGGGCCGCTCTGGCCGATCAGGGGTGGAGCGCGCTCGGACGACGGGGCGCCCGGTCGGCCCTGCTGGCCCTCCTCTACCCGCGGGGGCGTTCGGCGAGGTAGGCGAGCCGTTTGAGGCTCTCGACGTTGCGCGGGGCGATGGCGAGCTGACGCAGCGGCCCGGGGACGAGCTTGCCGGGGCCGTGCGTGGCGTCCTCGCGCATGACGATCTGACAGCCGCCCGCGCCCGCCTCCTCGGAGGGGAGGAGCTCGAGCTCGACCCTGGCCTCGCCCGCGGGCCACCCGCGCGCCTGCATCACCAGCTCGCGGTGCGGGTTGCAGGTGAGCACGGTGGTGACGTCGTTGAGCAGCAGCGGCCAAGACCCCGCGGAGTGGTGGATCCGGGTGCCGGGGTCGGGCCAGTCGGCGTCGACCGCGCGGACCCGGGCGGCACCGACCACCCACGCCGCGTACTGGAACCCGTCGGCCAACACCGCCCACACCGACTCCGCGCTCGCCGAACTGTGGCGGCTGACCTCGATCATCGCCGCATCGTAGGGCGCCCGGCCGCTGCTGGCTCAGTCGAAGCCGCTGATCTCCCGGCTGCTCCGCTCGGGCATCCGGCGACGGGTGGTCAGGCGGGGGAGGGCCGTCCGTTCGAGGGCTCGTCGTCATCGTCAGTGCCGAACGCCCTGGCCTCGGCGCCGCTGAGGCGCTCGGCGCCGTCGTCCTGTCCGGAGACCCGGCCGACGAACTCCTCGCTCGCTCCGGTGCCGGTGGTGGAGCCCGCATCGCCGGTGCCGCCGTCGTCGCCGCCGGTCGCGCGGCTCTCGGCGAGGTGCTCGTCGCCCGCGACGTCGTCTTCGCTGGTCGACGGGTCCATCCCGAGCTTGTCCCGCAGCTTGTCGAACATGGTTCAGGCCCTCGCCGACTGGTCGTTGGCGGGCTCGGCCCGCTCCTCGTCGCTGGTCCACCCGTCGGCCAGGTGCGAGACCGTCTCGGCGTAGTCGTGCGCGGCGACCCCCAGGTCGTCCGCCCGGCCCGCCGCCACCCCGATGAGGAAGGCCGTCATGGGTGCGGCGACCGGGTCGACGCCGTCGATGACGCGCGAGGTCAGCCGGGTGATCGTGTCGGCGTTGGAACCGCCTGCGGAGCTCTCCAGGCCCAGTTCGCGCGCCACAGCGGTGGTCCACTCGGGCAATGCGGATGCGGTGTCAACTTCTGGCTTCACCCCACTCACCTACCCGTGACGGTGATTCCCAACCCTCCCGAGCACCGACAGGCCGCCGAGCAGGCCCGCCAGATAGGCGGTGGCGACATCGGCGATGACTTCGTCCGGTGGCACGAACTGCGGGTGGTGGAGTCCGGGCGCGCCCACGGTGCCGTCGCCGGTTCCGACGAAGATCATTGCCGACGGGATCGCGGCGGTGTAGATGGCGAAGTCGTCGCTGCCGCACGAGCGGAACTGCGTCGGGGCGAGGCTGGTCGCGCCGATCTCGCTGATGATCGCAGAGGCGAGCTCGGGATCGTTGTCGAGGATGGGGTCGAGCTCGGTGATGACGATCTGAGCAGTGCAGCCGTAAGCCGCGGCCGTGCCGGTGACGGCGGTTCGGATGGCCGCGTGGAGAGGCACGCGGTCGCTGGGGTCCAGCGTGCGCAACGAGGCGCTGGCCCACGCCGTCTCCGGGGTGATGTTGGGCGCCGTGCCCGCGTGGACCTCGCCGACGGTGACGACGGCGGCATGCAGGGGGTCGATCCGTCGGGACACCAGGTGGTTCAGCGCGGTGATGACCTGCGCCAGCGCGAGCACCGGGTCGTCAGTGCGGTGGGGGTAGGCGCTGTGCCCGCCGCGACCGGTGATGGTGATCTCCAGGATGTCGCACGCGGCGTTGACGGGTCCCGGGCTGATCCCGACCTGGTGGCGGTCGAGCTCCGGCTGCACGTGCACTCCGACCACCGCGGCCGGTCGGTGCGCGTGGAACGCCGGGTCGGCGAGGACGTCGGCTGCGCCGCTCGGGGGCTGTTCTTCGCGGGGCTGGAGCAGGACGAGCAGTGCGGCGGGCAGGTCGACGTGCTGTGCCGCGCGGGCGAGGGCGACCAGCCCGGCGCAGTGCACGTCGTGGCCACACGCGTGCATCACGCCTGACCGGGATCCCCACGCGACGCTGCTGCGTTCCTGGATGGGCAACCCATCGAGCTCAGCGCGCAGAACGACCGCAGGCCCGGTGGACGGTCCGACGCGGAGCATGCGACCGGTCTTCGCGATGCGCTGGGCGGGGATGTCGCCGATCGCGGCGCACACGGCCGTAGCCGTGTCGTCCTCGTCGCCCGACAGGCGTGGGCCTGCGTGCAGCTCGTGCCGCACGTGGACCGCGACAGGGAGCTCGGCGGCGAGCAGGGTGGCGATTTCACGCATTGTGGCTCCCCGATGGGCTGGTGGATGACGAACTTACGGGTCCGCTGATCGCCTGCTCATCGGTGTGCCGCAGTCAGGCGGTGAGGGTGCCGATCTCGCCCGCCGAGAGCGCCTGCTCGATGCCGAGCACCGCGGCCCCGGCCAGCCCGGCGTACTCCCCGAGCACGCTGGTGGCCAACACCAGGTTGCGGGTGGCCAGGGGCAGCGCGCGCTGGTAGACGACGCTGCGCACGCCCGCCAGCAGGTCGTCGCTGGCCGCGGTGAGCGAGCCGCCGATGGTCACGCGCGCGGGGTTGTAGAAGTGCACGAGCATGGCCACGACCTCGCCGATGTGCGCGGCCGCCTCCCGCACCAGCGCCACGGCGGTCGGGTCGGCCTGGGCCAGCCGGGCCCGCACCTCGGCGATGGTCACGGCGGGGGCGTCCGATGTGCCCAGCCTCCTGGCGACGGCGGATGCGGACGCGACCGCCTCGATGCAGCCGACGTTGCCGCAGACGCACGGGTCGTCGGGGCCGCCGCGGACCCGGACGTGGCCGATGTCGCCCGCCGCGCCGTCGGCCCCGTGGTGCAGCACGCCCTCGCGGCTGATCAGGCCGCCGCCGATGCCGGTGCCGATCTTGACGAAGAGCAGCGGCGCCTGGTCGGCGGGCAGCGCCCTGGCCTCGCCGAGCGCGCGCAGGTTGACGTCGTTCTCCAGGACGGCCGGGCAGTCGAACCGGCCCTGCAGCCGGGCCGACACCGGGTAGCCGTGCCATCCCGGCATGATCGGCGGCCGGATCGGGGTGCCGAGGTGGCCGTCGACCGGTCCGGGCAGCCCGATCACCACGGCCCGGGCCTGCACCCCGGGAGGCCCTTGGGCGCGCAGCACGTCCAGCCGCGCCTCGACGGCGTCGAGCACCCGTTCCGGGCCGTCGCGGACGTCGAGGTCGACGTGCTCGTGGCCCACCACCTGCTGGCTGAGGTCGACCACCGCGAGGTGGGCACCGCGGGCGCCGACGTCGGCGAGCAGCACGTGGCCGCCCAGCGGCGAGAGGGCCAGCCGATCGGCGGGGCGCCCGCGACCCGGCGTCGGACGGGTGCCCGCGAGGCGCACCACCCCGCGGCTGAGCAGCTCGTCGACCGCGGCGCTCACCGTGGTGCGGGCCATTCCCGCCGCCGGGACCAGGTCGGCCTTGCTCTGCGCGGCGCCAGAAGCGATCAGCCGCGCCACCGTGCTGAGGGTGACTTCGGCGTCCACCCTGCCCGCCAGCGGCGGCGTGCTGAGGCGCAGCGGCGGCAGGGGCGACGGTGCCAGCATCACAGCTCGATTTCGTCGGAAAAATAACGGCAATTCACATTATTCCGTCGTTGTACGGCACTGGTCAACGCTCCTACTTTGACCCCGCTGGTCGACCGCGCACGCCGATGTGGGGAGGGGGACCATGGCGCCGCTGCTGACGATGCGGGGCATCGTCAAACAGTTCCCCGGCGTCCGCGCCCTCGACGGAGTGGATCTCGACGTCGCGCCCGGTGAGGTGCACTGCCTGCTCGGTCAGAACGGGGCGGGCAAGTCGACGTTGATCAAGGTGCTGGCCGGGGCCCACCAACCGGACGCGGGTGAGATCACCTTCGACGGGGAGCCGGTGTCGTTCGGCTCCCCGCAGGCCGCCGACCAGGTGGGGATCGCCACCATCTACCAGGAGCTCGACCTGGTCCCCGGCCTCAGCGTGGCGGAGAACGTGGTGCTCGGGCACGAGCCCGCCCACCTCGGCTTCACCCGACCCCGCGACGCCGAGGAGCGCACCCGCGCGCTGATGCGCAGGCTCGGCCACCCGGAGATCCCGGCCCGTCGCGAGCTGGGCAGGCTGTCTGCCGCCGGGCAGCAGGTGGTGAGCATGGCCCGTGCGTTGTCGCGGGACGCCCGCCTGATCGTGATGGACGAACCCTCCGCCGTGCTGGACCCGGAGGAGGTGCAGAACCTGTTCCGGGTGATCCGCGAGCTCACCGCGGAAGGCGTTGCGGTCGTCTACATCTCCCACCGGCTCGACGAGATCCGCCAGATCGGCGACCGGGTCACCGTGCTCAAGGACGGCCGCACGGTGGCGCGCAACCTACCCGCCCGCGGCACGCCGACGGCCGAGGTGATCCGGTTGATGACCGGCCGTTCGCTCGAGTACGTCTTCCCGGCGCACGAGACACGCCCCACCCGCGAGGTCGTGCTCGAGGTCGACGGGCTCACGCGGCCCGGCGAGTTCGCCGACGTCTCCTTCACCGTGCACGCCGGGGAGGTGGTGGGCCTGGCCGGGCTCGTCGGCTCCGGCCGCTCGGAGATCCTGGAGACGGTCTACGGGGCCCGCCGGGCTTCAACGGGCACGGTCCGGGTGCATGGGCGCGCGCTGCGCGCAGGCTCGGTGCCGTCGGCCGTCCGGGCCCGGATGGGCCTGTGCCCCGAGGAGCGCAAGAGCCAAGGCCTGCTGCTCGAAGAACCGGTGGCGCGCAACGTGTCGCTGCCCGCGTTGCGCCGCTTCGCCCGTGGTGGGTTCCTCGGCCGCGACGCCGAGGTGTCGGCCGTCGGCGCGGTGACCGCGCAGCTCGACGTGCGACCGGCCGACCCCACCCGGCCGGTCCGCACGCTCTCGGGCGGCAACCAGCAGAAGGTGGTGCTGGCCCGCTGGTTGCTGCAGGGCTGCGACGTGCTGCTGCTCGACGAACCCACCCGCGGCGTCGACGTCGGGGCGCGCAGCGAGATCTACGCCCTGATCCGGCGGCTGGCCGATTCCGGGGTGGCCGTGGTGCTGGTGTCCAGCGAGGTGCCCGAAGTGCTGGGGCTGGCCGACCGGGTGCTGGTCGTCCGCGAGGGCCGGGTGGTGCACGAGGCGCCGAGCGCCGACCTCGACGAGAGCCGCGTGCTGGACCTCGTGATGGAGGGGACCGCGTGATGGAGAGGACCGGGCATGGCTGACCCACCGGCGACCCCGCAGGCACCGACCCCGCAGGCACCGATGGCGGTGCCCGCGGTCGACGAGCAGAGGCGGGTGGAGCGGGGCGCCCGCGAAGCCGAGCGGCAGGTCACGTCGCCGCTCAGCAGGCTCTTGGACAGCGCGCCCGCCCGCAACCTCGGCCTGGTCGCGGTGCTGGTGCTGCTCGGCATCGTGGGCGTCTCGACCGCCGACACGTTCCTCACCCGGTCCAACCTGCTGACGATCCTCACCTCGGCGTCGGTGATCGGCGTGATCACGGTCGGCGCCACGATGGTCATCATCGGCGGCGGCATCGATCTGTCCGTCGGCAAGGTGATGGCGCTGGCGTCGGTGTGGAGCACCACGGTGGCCACCCAGTCGTACGGGCCCGTGGTGATGGTGGTGTGCGCACTGGCCGTCGGCGGCGGCTGCGGGCTGGTGAACGGGCTGTTGATCGCCTATGGCCGGATCGTGCCGTTCATCGTCACCTTGGCCATGCTCATCTCGGCCCAGGGCCTGGCCGAGCAGATCTCGGGCAAGCGCAGCCAGATCGTCACCGACCCGACCATCGTGGCCATCGCCAACACCCGGCTGCTGGGCATCCCGTTGCTGGTCTACATCTTCGCCGCGGTGGTGGTCGTCGGCTGGGTGGTGCTCAACCGGACGACGTTCGGGCGTCGGACGTTCGCCATCGGCGGCAACCCGGAGGCGGCCCGGCTCGCGGGCCTGAACGTGCGCAGGCACACCGTGGCGCTCTACGTCGTCTCCGGGCTCTGCTGCGGCATCGCCGCGATCATGATCGCCTCGCTCACCACGACCGGTTCCTCCACCCACGGCGACCTCTACGAGCTGGACGCGATCGCCGCCGTGATCATCGGCGGCACGCTGCTCTCCGGCGGCCGCGGCACCCTGGTGGGCTCCATCCTCGGCGTCCTGGTCTTCACCACGATCACGAACCTGTTCGTGCTGAACAACCTGCCCATCGAGGTCCAGAACATCGCCAAGGGCGCCATCATCGTCGCCGCCGTGCTGATCCAGAGCCGCGCGCGCCGCTCCTCGTCCTCGTCCGGTTGACCCTCCAACGAAGGAGCTCATCCATGTCCGAACCGTTCTCCCTTCCCGACCTCGGCAGGCGCAGCGTCCTCCTGGGCGCGCTCGGGCTGGGCGCAGGCGCCGCGCTCAGCGCGTGCACCAGCAACACCCCGGCCGCCTCGGCGCCGAGCGGCGGCAACGTGGCCGCCCCGAGCGCGGGGGCCAACGCCGCGTCGGGCACGCCGGTGACGATCGGCTTCTCCGCCCCCGCGGCCGACCACGGCTGGATCGCCGCGATCGCCAACAACGCCAAGGCCCAGGCCGCCCAGTTCCCCGACGTCACGTTCGAGGCGGTGAACCCGACCAACGACATCACCCAGCAGATCGCCGCGGTCGAGACGCTGATCAACAAGAAGGTCAGCGCGCTCGTGATGCTGCCCAACGACGGCAGCCAGCTCACCTCGACCGGGCGCAAGGCCATGGCCGCGGGCATCCCGGTGATCAACCTGGACCGGGTCTTCGACTCCCCGCTGGCCTACCGGACCTGGATCGGCGGCGACAACTACGGCATGGGCGTGAGCGCGGGCACGTACGTCGCCGAGCAGCTCAAGGCCAAGGGCGTCAGCAACCCCATCATCGGTGAGATCGCCGGGATCGACAGCCTGCCGCTCACCCAGGCCCGCTCGAAGGGCTTCGCCGACGCGCTGACGTCCTACGGCTTCTCCGTCGGGCCCCGGCAGGCCGCCGACTTCACCGCCCAGGGCGGCCAGCGGGTGGCGGCCAACCTGCTGCAGGCCGCCCCGAAGCTGGACGCGCTGTGGAACCACGACGACGACCAGGGCATCGGCGTGCTGGCCGCGATCAACCAGGCGGGCCGCAACGAGTTCTTCATGGTCGGCGGGGCGGGCTCGGCCAACGCGATGCGCGACATCAAGGCCGACAACACCGTGCTCAAGGCCACCGTCACCTACAGCCCGACCATGGCGTCGTCGGCGATCGCACTGGCCCGGCTGGTGGCGCAGAACAAGGGCATGAGCGACCTGGTGGAGAAGACGGTCCCTACCTCGATCACGCTGGCCTCGGCGACGATCACGAAGGACAACGTCGACACCTACCTGCCGCTCGGCTTCGAGTCCTGACGCCGTGGGTGGTTCATTGGGTGTGGGGATGGTGGGCTACGCCTTCATGGGGGCGGCCCACTCCCAGGCCTGGCGCACGGCCAACCGGTTCTTCGACCTGCCGCTGCGCCCCGACCTCGCGGTGCTCTGCGGGCGGGACGCGACCGCGGTCGCCGCCGCGGCCCAGAAGCTGGGCTGGCGGTCGGTGGAGACCGACTGGAAGCAGCTGCTGGCCCGCGACGACGTCGCGCTGGTCGACGTCTGCACCCCCGGCGACACGCACGCCGAGATCGCCATCGCGGCCCTCGACGCGGGCAAGCACGTCCTGTGCGAGAAGCCGCTGGCCAACACGGTGGCCGAGGCCCGCGCCATGGTCGCCGCGGCCGAGCGGGCGCGGGCGGCCGGGGTGCGCAGCATGGTCGGGTTCAACTACCGGCGCGTCCCAGCGGTGGCGCTGGCCCGACAGCTGGTGGCGGAAGGGCGGATCGGGCAGGTCCGGCACGTGCGGGCGCAGTACCTCCAGGACTGGATCGTGGACCCGGAGTTCCCGCTGGTGTGGCGGCTGCAGGCGGACAAGGCAGGGTCGGGCGCGCTGGGCGACATCGGCGCGCACATCGTCGACATGGCCCAGTTCGTGATCGGCGACCGGCTGACGGGGGTCAGCGCGCTCACCGAGACGTTCGTGAAGGAGCGTCCGCTGGCCGCGGCGACGAGCGGGTTGGCCGCCACAGGCAGCGCGGAACGCGGGCCGGTCACCGTCGACGACGCGGCGCTGTTCTTCGGCCGGTTCGGCGGGGGAGCGCTGGCGAGCTTCGAGGCCACCCGGTTCGCCACCGGCCGGAAGAACGCGCTCCGGCTCGAGGTCAACGGCAGCGGGGGATCGCTGGCCTTCGACTTCGAGTCGATGAACGAGCTGTCGTTCTACGACGGCGCCGAGGATCCCCAGACGGCGGGCTTCCGGCGCATCCTGGTCACCGAGCCGACCCATCCCTACGCCGGAGCCTGGTGGCCGCCGGGGCACCTGCTGGGCTACGAGCACTCGTTCACCCACGAGGTGGTGGACCTGGTCACCGACCTGGCCGCAGACCGGGACCCCACCCCCTCGTTCGCCGACGGCCTGCAGGTGCAGTTGGTGCTCGACGCCGTCGCGCGGTCCGCCGCGGACGGCAGTGGGTGGCACGACATCGCGGCACTGGAGGAGGAGTAGCTGATGGCACGACCGATCACCCTGTTCACCGGCCAATGGGCGGACCTGCCCTTCGAGGAGGTGGCCCGCCTCGCGGGGGAGTGGGGGTATGACGGGCTGGAGATCGCGTGCTGGGGTGACCACTTCGACCCCTGGGCCGCGGTCGAGGACGACTCCTATGTCGCCGGGCGCCGCGAGATCCTGGCCAAGCACGGCCTCGAGGTCTTCGCGATCTCCAACCACCTCACCGGGCAGGCGGTGTGCGACGACCCCATCGACGAGCGGCACCGGGGCATCCTGCCGCCGCGGGTCTGGGGCGACGGGGAGCCCGAGGGCGTGCGGCAGCGCGCCGCGGAGGCCATGCAGGTCACCGCGCGGGCCGCGGCCGAGCTCGGCGTGGACACCGTCATCGGCTTCACCGGGTCGAAGATCTGGAAGACGGTCGCGATGTTCCCGCCCGTGCCGCAATCCATGGTGGACGACGGCTACCGCGACTTCGCCGACCGCTGGAACCCCATCCTGGACGTCTTCGACGAGGTCGGGGTGCGGTTCGCGCACGAGGTGCACCCGTCGGAGATCGCCTACGACTACTGGACGGCGGTGGCCGCGCTGGAGGCGGTCGGGCACCGGGAGGCGTTCGGCCTGAACTGGGACCCCAGCCACTTCGTCTGGCAGGACCTGGACCCGATCGGGTTCCTGTGGGACTTCCGCGACCGGATCTACCACGTCGACTGCAAGGACGCGAAGCGCCAGACCGGCAACGGCCGCAACGGGCGCATGGGCTCGCACCTGGCCTGGGCGGACCCCCGGCGCGGGTGGGACTTCGTGTCGACCGGGCACGGCGACGTGCCGTGGGAGGCGTGCTTCCGGATGCTGAACACCATCGGCTACACCGGGCCCATCTCGATCGAGTGGGAGGACGCGGGGATGGATCGGCTGGTCGGGGCGCCGGAGGCCCTGGAGTTCGTGCGCAAGCTGGCCTTCGACCCGCCCTCGGCTGCTTTCGACGCCGCCTTCACCCAAGGCTAGGGGCGAGCGGCGGGGTGCACGGCCAGGTCGAACTCCGCCGCCACGACCAGGGCGCCGCTCTCGCGACGGCAGGACGCCACGGCGACGTGGCAGGGCAGGGCGACCGAGGTGGGGAGCTGCAGGCCGCCGTCGAGCTGGTAGCGCATGTTGGTGATCTTCCAAGCGGTGGCGGCCGGGTCGTCGGGCTTCTCCGGGGGCTGGTCGTGGCGGACCACGACCATCGCCTCGGTGACCCCCACGGGCCAGTCGAAGGCGAGCGTGCCCGGGGCGGAGACGGCGAGGGCCACGGAGTCCGGCCGCGCCGCCGCATCCGGGGAGCACACCAGGTCGGAGGTCACTGACCCGAGCCGGGCGACGACCCCGTACACCGGGATCTCCGCCTCGGCCGGGACGGCGCCGTCGACGATGCAGGTCGAGCGGGTTCGCCCGACGACGTGCCACCGCCCGTCCTGGCCGCGCCGGGTGATCTTGTACTCGACCTCCTGCTCGCCGCCCGCCGTCCAGGTGACGGTGATCGACCGGTCGTCGGCGCCCCGCTCGGCCCGTACGTCCACCGGCGACGCCACGCCCGCCGCCTCCGCCACCGCCACGATCGGCCCGACCTGCAGCGGCGGCGCGGGCGCGGCCTCCCCAGTAGATGCGGCCTTCGTCGCGGACGCGGGCTCCTGGGTGGGCGCGGGTGCGGCCTGCTGGATGGGCGCGGCCTCAGCGGCGGGTGCGGGTTTCGGGGCAGGCGTCGGGCGTGGTGACGGGGCGGGGCGCGAGGGGAGGTCGAGGAGTTCGTGGCGGCCGACCTTCTGGGTCGCCTCGTCCGGGTCGCGGGGGGCGGGGAGGGGCAGGGTCTTCGGCAGGGGGGAGCGGGGGCGGGGTGTGGCCGGTTCTGCGGCAGCCCGCAGTGCGGCGATGAAGTCCGCGCAGCTGGGGAACCGGCGGTCGGGCTGCTTCGCGGTCGCCCGCGCGACGGCGGCGTCCACCGCGGCGGGCAGGTCCGGCCGGTGCAGGCTGGGGCGCGGGGGATCGGCCGTGAGGTGGGCGTAGAGCACCCCGGCCGTCTCGGGGCGGGGGTAGGGCACCTGCCCGGTGAGGGTGCGGAACACCAGGCACGCCAGGCCGTACTGGTCGGAGCGCCCGTCGAGCCACTTGCCCTCGATCTGCTCCGGCGACGAGTACTGCAGCGTGCCGATGTACTGCCCCGCCGAGGTGATCTCGCCGACGGCCGCGCTCCGGCCCTTGGCGATGCCGAAGTCGCACAGGTACACCTGCTCGCCACCGCGGGCCCGCGCCGCCCGCGCGATCAGGACGTTGCCCGGCTTGACGTCCCGGTGCACGAGCCCGGCCTCGTGCACGGCGTCGAGCGCCTCCGCCACGGGCCCGAGCACCGCGCACACCCGCTGGACGTCGAGCGTGCCCTCTCGGTGGAGTACGGCGCCGAGATCCTCTCCGTCGACGAAGCGCATCGACAGGTACAAGATCCCGTTCGCGTGGCCCGCGTCGTAGATCGGCACGACGTGCGGGTGTTCGAGGCTCGCCGCGATGGCGGCCTCGCGCTCGAACCGGCGGCGGTAGTCCGGGTCGGCGGCCAGCGAAGGAGGCAGGACCTTGAGCGCGACAGTGCGCTGTAGCTGCAGATGGGTCGCCCGGTAGACCATCCCCATCCCGCCCTCGCCGATGAGCGCATCGATGCGGTGACCGGCCAGCACGTGCCCGACCCAGCCCGCTGCGGCTGCGCTCCGCTGATCCGGCACCGGCAGTCCGGGAGCCGCCGCAGGCGGGCCCCCGTCCTCCTCTCGCTACGTTCGTCGGTCTCCCGCGGAGCCTACGACGCGCGGTGCCGGGATCGTGTCATCCCACCATCCAACGGGTACAGATCTCGGTGGGGATGGAGGAGCTGCAGTCCCGCACAGTGACGGTCGGCGGCCACTTCCACGCACCCGTCGCTACCGGTCCGCCGGTTAACCGAGCGAGAACACGATGTGTCGCTCTGTCACCGGTGCAGGCGCTGCCGGAACCGGTCCGCCGCCAGGAGGAGCGTGGGGTCGGCCGTGCGGGCGTACTCACGCGCCGCCGCCTCGGCCAGCTTGATCGCGTGCTCGTCGCCGTCCTCGATGCCGCGGGCCATCACCTCGTCCGGGGTCGGGCTCTCGGTCGCGGGCTCCGCCTCCTCGGGCTGTCGGGGAACGGCGAAGGCGGACACGATCCCGCCGACCGTCGCCCAGCTGGTGGCGACGCGCCCGCGCCCATCCGGACGAGCGCCTCGGCGGCCATCGGTCCGTGGTTGGCCAGGAAGCCGCCGAACTCGAGGCCGGTGTCGCGCAGGCGGTCGAGCGCGTCGAGCAGCGCATCGTCGGTCATGGCTCCACTCTGCGACGTGAACCCGGGTTCAGGTCAACCCGGCTGCACTTGCTCAAGCGGAACGATGCTCCATATACTTCCGGAAGGATGTTCCGCTTTGCGTGAGAGGACGAACGACCCCATGTCGCACACCAGTTTCGGGATCATCACCGCCCCCATGCAGGTCGACTACGCCGATATCCAGCGGGTCTGGGTCGAGGCGGATGCGATCCCCGAAATCGAGCACGCGTGGCTGTTCGACCACCTCATGCCGATCGGCGGCGATCCCGATGGGCCGATCTTCGAGGGCTGGACGCTGCTCGCGGCCCTGGCCGCCCAGACCCGGCGGCTGCGCCTCGGCCTGCTCGTCACCAGCAACCGCTTCCGGCCGCCCGCGATGCTGGCGAAGATCGCGACGACCGTCGACGTCATCTCCGGTGGGCGCCTGGACTTCGGCATCGGCGCGGGCTCGCGGCCCAGCCTGCCGATGGCCCGGCGGGAGTACGAAGCCCACGGTCTGCCCTACCACGACGCCACCCACGCCGTGGCGAGCCTGGCCGAGGCCTGCACCGTGATCCGGCGGCTGTGGACCGAGGACGAGCCGTTCGACTTCGACGGCACCTCCGTCACGCTCAAAGGAGCGTTCGGCAACCCCAAGCCCGTCCAGCGCCCGCACCCGCCGATCATGATCGGTGGCCGCGCGATGGCCACGTTGCGCGTGGTGGCCGAGCACGCCGACATCTGGAACATGCCCGGCGGCACCATCGAGGACGCCGTCGGCCGGAGCGCGATGCTCGACCGCTACTGCGCCGACATCGGTCGTGACCCCGCCGCGATCACCCGCTCGATGGTCGTGTCGGTCGACTACGACAAGCCGGAGGCCGCGCGGGAGACCATCGCCGCGGCGACCGGGGCGCACTTCACCCACATCGTGTTGGGGCTGCCCGCGCCCTACCCGGCCGGTGTGGCCAGGTGGGTCGCCGACGAGGTGATCACGGCGTCCTGAGGGAGCTGCCGCCGCGTTCCCTGGACGGGGTGGCCGGGCAGCAGGCGCGACGGGTCCGCGGCGAGCTCGTCGAGGACAGCGTTGATCTTGCCGAGGGCGCTGAGCACGATGCGGCAGTCGCGGGGACCCAACTCGTCGGCGAGGCTGTCCATGACGGGCAGCAGGCCGTTGATGACGGCTTCGCCCAGCGCCCGGCCCGCGGGCGTGAGGCACACCTCGAGGCTGCGCCGGTCGTGGTCGGGGCGCATGCGGGTGAGGTAGCCGCGGGCCTCCAGCCGGTTCAGCAGCGCGGTGACGCTGCCCGCTGTGAGGCCGGTCCACTCGCCGATCTGGCTGGCCCGCTGGGGTTCCTGCCGCTGCAGGAGGCTGAGCGCGACGAGATCGGCCGTGCCCAGATCGACCTCGGCCGCGACGGCGCGGCGGTAGGCGTCGGTCCTGGCCCCGATCGCCCGCACGGCGGTCAGGATGGCGGCGCCGTCGTGGCGGCCCGTGAGCTCGTCGCCGTCTTGCGCGGCCCCGTCCGGTCGGAGGTCGGCGGCGGTCAGCCCGTCGTCGGTGCCGGGTCGGGGCTCCGAATCGACGCTGCCGCGTGACGTTGTGGTCACCGCGTCCTTCCTCCAGCTTAGACTTTGACGGTCAAACAGTTTGACTGTACGTTGTCGCCTCGCAAGGCCCGTCACTGCGCAGGACCCGCACCCCGGAACGTACGGCAAGGGTTCTGTTGCCCAGGGCCGCCGCTTATCGTCACCCGGCCACCCCTCCAGGCCGGGTGACGAGACGGATGGCGGTACGGTCCGGCACGTGGCTGACGACAACTTCGCTGACCCCGTTGAGCACGACCTCGAACTCACCGTCAGCGCGCTGAAGGACGGTCCGACCGACCTCGGCATCGCCGGGGGACTGGTCGAGATCCAGCGCTGGCAGGACCGCATCGACGGGTCGGAGGCGCCCGCGCTCCAGGAGGTCGGCGCGGCCCTGGCCGAGCTGCGCGGCGAGCTGGAAGGCGACACGCCCGATGCCGGCGTCATCGCCGACCTGATGCGCAGGCTCGGTGAGATGGCGAAGACGGCGGCGGCCGACCAGCCGGAAGGCAACCTGCGCAGTCGCCTGAAGGAACTGGGCAACCTGCTGGAGAGCGGCGCGGCGGAGGTCTCGTAGGCTCCCCGGAAGATCTTGTTGCGTCTCGGCACCCATAGCCCCCGGATCGCAACAAGATCCGTTGGTCGAGCTACCCGCCGCCGAACACCGGCGTTCTCCGGCCGAGGAACGCCCGGATCCCTTCCTGACCGTCGGCCGAGGCGATCGTCAGGGCCGCTAGGGAGGCCTCCAGTCGCAGGCCGTCGACGTGGTCGACGGGGGAGCGCGCCGCGGTGCGCAGCCGGGCCAGGTTCGGCCTGCTGAGCCCGGCGAGGTCCGCGGCGAGCTCGTCGGCGAAGCGGGGGAGGTCGGCGGCCGGGGCGGGCGGACCCGAGAGCAGCCCGAAGTGCCAGGCGCGCTCCGCGTCGATCGGGCGGCCGGTGAGCAGCATGGCCATCGCGGGCGCGTGGCCGATGGCCCTGCGCAGCCGTTGGGTGCCGCCGTAGCCGGGCATGAGGCCGAGCCGGGCTTCGGGCAGCCCGAAGCTGCTGCGCTCGGAGGCGAGCACGACCGGGCAGGCGAGCATGATCTCGAACCCGCCGCCGAGGGCGTGGCCGTCGACGGCGGCGACGACCGGCACCGAGAGCTCCTCGAGGGCGGTCACGATCCGCTGCCCGCGCTGCAGGAGCTCATGGGCCTGCGTGGCGTCGAGCCCAGCGAGCTCCTTCAGGTCGGCGCCCGCGCAGAACGCCCGGTCGCCTGCCCCGTCGATCAGCACGGCACCGATCGCGTCGTCGCGCTCCACCGCGGCGAGCTCGCCCTCCAGCGCCGTGAGGACGTGCCGGTTGAGGGCGTTGAGGGCGTCGGGCCGGTTGAACGTCAGGTGCCGGACGCGGCCCTCGGTGCGGGCCAGCAGGACGTCCGCGCTCACGGGGCGAACTCCCGGCCCAGCAGGTGCCGGGCGACGACGAGCTTGGCGATCTGGGCCGTGCCGTCGCCGATCTCGAGGCCGATGACGTCGCGCAGCCGTTGGCCCTGCGGGTTGTCGGTGGACCAGGCGGCGTGGCCGAACGTCAACAGCGACTGGTGGACGATGTCGGCCGCGAGCTTGGGCGCCCACCACTTCGCCATGTTGGCCGGCACGGTGTGGTCCCGGCCCGCGTCCTTGAGCGCCAGCGCCTCGTAGCAGAGGTGGCGGGCCGCGCGCAGGTGCGTGGCGCACTCGACGAGCGGGAACGCGAGCCCCTGGAAGGTGCCGATCGGCTTGCCGAACGCCTCCCGCTGCCGGGCGTAGGCGAACGCGTCGTCCAACGCCGCCGATGCGATGCCCAGGCACATGAGACCGATGACCGCGCGGGAGTAGTCGAAGCCCTTCATCACGGAGATGAAGCCCTCGCCCTCGCCGCCGATGAGCTGCTCGCGGGCCACCGGCAGCCCGTCGAAGTAGAGGCTGGCCCGCCCGATGGCCCGGCTGCCGTGGTCGTCGAGCGGGGTGCGGGCCAGGCGCGGGTCGTCGAGATCGACCATGAACGCCGACACCCCGCGGGCGCCCTTCCCGCCGGTGCGCGCGAAGACCGCTCCGATGGTCGCGGACATGCCCAGCGAGATCGACGTCTTCTCCCCGACGAGCCGCCAGCCGTCGCCGTCCGGCTCGGCCCGCAGCTCGAGGTTCGCCGCGTCCGAGCCGTGGGCGGGCTCGGTGAGGCACAGCGCGGGGATGGCGGCGCCGGACGCGAGGGGCGGGAGCCACCGGGCCAGCTGCTCCTCGGCCGCGCCCGCCAGCAGGATCTCGCTGACCAGGGCGCTGTTGAGCAGCAGGTAGCACGCGTTGAAGTCGGCGCGCGAGACCTCCTCGGCGGCCATCCCGGTGGTGACGGCGTCGGCGTCCTGCCCGCCGAACCGCTCCGGGATGCGCAGGCCGGTCAGTCCGATCGCCGCGAGCGCAGGGGCCAGCTCGGGGCGCAGCACCCCGGCGGCGTCGTCGGACCGGTAGTGCGGGGCGAGCTCCTTCATGGCGAAGGCGCGCACTTCCTGGCGGAATGCCTCCTGCTCGGCGGTGAGTCCGAAGTCCATGTGCACCTTCCGCCAGCTACGTTCAGGTGTCTACCGGAGGCTAACGAGGAGGCGGCGTGCTGCGGGTGTCGGACACCGGCTTCGGCGTGATGCTCCCGAGCTTCGACCCGTTCCGGACAGGCGCGCCGCCGCTGCTGGCGGGCGCGGAGCTGGCCGAGGAGCTGGGGTTCGACTCCGGCTGGGTGGGTGATCACCTGAGCTTCCACCCGCCCGTGCTGGACGCGCTCGGTTCGCTCTCGGCCGTCGCCGCGCGTACCGACCGGCTCGTGCTGGGCACCGGCGTGCTGCTGCTCCCGCTGCGCGACGCGGTCTGGACGGCCAAGCAGCTCGCGACGCTGACCGCATTCGCCCCGGACCGGCTGCTGTTCGGGGTGGGGGTGGGCGGGGAGAACCAGGCGGAGTTCGAGGCGGTCGGCGTGCCCGTCGCGCAACGGGGGCGCAGGCTCGACGAGGGGCTGGAGATCGTCACGCGGCTGCTGCGCGGGGAGGCGGTCGACCACCTCGGCCCGCTGCTGCCGACGCGCTCGCCCGCGCTGGAGCCCGCGCCGGAGGTGCCCCCGCCGGTGGTGGTCGGCGGACGGTCGGAGGCCGCGTTGCGCCGCGCGGCCCGGACGGGCGAGGGGTGGCTGGGCGTCTGGATGTCGCCGCGGCGGGTGCTGGAGGTGCGGCACCGCCTCGACGAGCTCGCCGTCGAGTACGGAAGGCCGCCCGTCACCGCGCTCCTGATGGTCTTCGTGCACGTCACCGACGACGTGGCGGCCGGTCACGCCGAAGCCGCCGCGTTCGTCCGCGGCCAGTACGGGCTGCCCTACGAGAGCCTCCAGCGGTGGGTGGTCGTCGGCGACGAGGCGCACGTCGCGGCCCGGCTCACCGAGCTGCGCGCCGCGGGTGTCGAGGGATTCGTCCTTGTGGCGGCAGCTTCTGACCCACTTGGCCAATACCGGCGGCTGGCCGCCGCCCGCAAGCTGATCGACATCTGACCTCCCCTCTGCTCCGGAGCCGCCCCATGAACCTCACTGCGGACTTCAGCGACGAGTACCGCGCCGAGATGGCTCGCACCTACTGGCCGGGCCGGACGCTGCTCGAGTACTTCGACGAGGCGGTCGCGGCGCACCCGGACCGACTGGCCGTGGTCGGCTACGTCGAGGCCGTCGGCGGGCGCTACCCCCTCACCTACGCCGAGCTCGCGGAGCGGGTGGACCGGATCGCCGCGGGTCTGCTCGACCTGGGCGTGGCGCCGGGGCAGGTCGTCTCCGCGCAGCTGCCCAACTGGTGGCAGCTCGCTGCGGTGCACCTGGCCTGCCTGCGCGTCGGAGCGGTCACCAACGCGCTGATGTCGATCTTCCGGAAGCGCGAGCTGACGTTCATGCTCGGACTGGCCGAGTCGGTCCTGCTCCTCACCCCCGAGACGTTCAACGGCTTCGACCACGCGGCGCTGGCCACTGAGCTGCGGGCCGAGCTGCCCGGGCTGGCCCACGTCGTCGCCGTGCGGCCCGAGGGCGGCGGCGCCTTCGACGACCGGCTTGCCGCCCGCGCGCCCACCGCGGCCGACCGGGCGGAGTTCGCCCGCCGCGCCCCGTCGCCCGACGACGTCACCCAGCTCGCCTACACCTCGGGGACGACCGGTGAGCCCAAGGGCGTCATGGTCACGTCCAACACCGCGCTCTGCAACGTGCGGGACTTCGCCGACCGGCTCGGCATCACGGCCGACGACACGGTGCTGATGGCGTCGCCGCTGGCCCACCAGACCGGGTTCCTCTACGGCCTGATGATGCCGATCCTGCGCGGCACGCCGGTGGTGCTGCAGGACGTCTGGCGTCCGGCCCGGGCCGCCGAGATCATCCGCAGCGAATCGGTTTCGTTCTCGATGGCCTCCACACCGTTCCTCACCGACCTCGCGGCGCAGGCGGAGGCCGACCCGGACGCGTTCGCCTCGTTCCGGCTGTTCCTGTGCGCGGGTGCGCCGGTGCCGCGCGACCTCGTCCGGCGGGCGACGAAGGCGATGGACGCCCGGATCAGCTCGGGCTGGGGGATGAGCGAGATGGGCGCGGTGACGGTGACCGGCCCCGACGACCCCGACGAGCGCGTCTTCGAGACCGACGGCTCCCCGCTGCCCGGCGTCGAGCTGCGCATCCTCGCCCTCGACGGCAGCGTCGCCGGGCCCGACGAGGAGGGCAGGCTGCAACTGCGCGCCGACAGCCTCTTCGGGGGCTACCTCAAACGGCCCGACCTGCGCGGGCTCGACGCCGAAGGCTGGTTCGACACCGGCGACCTCGCCCGGATCGACGCCGAGGGCTACCTGCGCATCACCGGCCGTTCGAAGGACATCATCATCCGCGGCGGCGAGAACATCCCGGTGGTCGAGATCGAGAACCTGATCTACGGCCACCCGGACGTCGCCGAGGTGGCGCTGGTGGCGATGCCCGACCCGAGGCTGGGGGAGCGGGTCTGCGCGTTCGTCGTCGGCCGCGCGGGCGCGGAGCCGTTGACCCTGGGTGCGGTCACCGCGCACCTGCTGGCCCAGGGCACGGCCCGGCAGTACCTGCCGGAGCGCCTCGAGGTTGTCGACGCGCTCCCGCGCACGCTGACGGGGAAGATCCAGAAATTCAAGCTCCGCGACCGGCTCGCGGACGGGCAGGAGGACTGATGGCAGACAGGATCGCGGTCGTGACGGGGGCGGGCTCGGGCATCGGCCGCGCGATAGCGCTCGCGTTCGCCGCCGCCGGGACGACCGCGGTGGCCGCGGACCTCGACACCGACGGCGCCGCGGCCACGGCGGCGCAGGCCGCCGCCGACGGGTCGCCTGGATCAGTCGTCCCGCTGCCCGTCGACGTGACCGACGCCGATTCCGTGGCCGCGCTGGCCCGGTCGGTCGCCGACGACCTCGGCACGCCGTCGGTGGTCGTGAACTGCGCGGGCTGGGACCGCACCGGCCCGTTCCTGAGCTCGACCCCGGAGTTCGCCGACAAGGTCGTGGCGATCAACTACCTGGGCCAGGTGCACATCTGCCAGGCCTTCCTGCCCGGCATGGTCGAGGCGGGCCGCGGCGGGCGGGTCGTCAACATCGCCAGCGACGCGGGCCGCGTCGGCAGCTCCGGCGAGACGATCTACGCCGGGGCCAAGGGCGGCGTGATCGCGATGAGCAAGTCGTTGGCCAGGGAGATGGCCCGGCACGCGATCACCGTGAACGTGGTGTGCCCCGGCCCGACCGACACCCCGCTCTTCCGGTCCGGGGTCGACGAGAACCTGAAGCAGGCGCTGATCAGGGCGATCCCGCTGCGCAGGCTGGCGCAGCCCGCGGAGATCGCGGCGGCCGTGCTGTTCTTCGCCTCCGACGAGGCCGCCTACATCACGGGCCAGGTGCTCAGCGTCAGCGGCGGGCTCACCATGGCCGGGTGAGGGCCGGGCTGAGGCGCACCGGTGCCGCCAATGTCACTCTGTCGTTAGCTATAGCAAGAGGTAGCGTGGGTGCGCGATGGGGACAACGAGGGATTTCACGCAGCCGCTGACGCTGCGGTCGATGATCCCGTCGGTGTTCCTGCCCGCCATGGTCTTCGAGATCGGCAACGGCGCCGTCGCCCCGGTGATCGCGATCACCGCGCTCGACCTCGGCGCCTCCCCGGGCACGGCGGGCTTCCTCGTCGCGCTGCTGGGGATCGGGCAACTGGTCGGCGACGTCCCGGCCGCGGCCCTGGCTGCCCGCCTGGGCGACCGGCGCGCGATGGTCCTCGCGGGCGGCGTGACGATGGCCGCGATGGCGGGCTGTCTGCTCACGCCGTCGCTGCCGGTCTTCGGTGTGTGCCTGTTCGTCATCGGCATGTGCACCGCGACGTTCTACCTGGCGCGGCAGTCGTACCTGACTGAGGTGGCGCCGCTCGACCTGCGTGCGCGGGCGCTGTCGATGCTCGGCGGCGCGCACCGGATCGGGCTGTTCATCGGCCCGTTCGTCGGCGCCGCCGTGATCAGCCTGGTGTCGTTGCGCGCCGCGTACGGCGTCGCGATCGCCGCGGCCGGGCTGGCGGCCCTGCTCCTGCTGGTGATCCCCGACATCGAGCCCCCGGGCAGCGCGGCGCAGGCGCGCGTGGGACAGCGCGCGGCGTCCGGACCCGCGGGCGACGGCTTCGGCGCGACCCTGCGCACCTACCGGCGGCTCCTGATGACGCTTGGCGTCGCGGTGCTGGCGATCGGCGCCGCCCGTGCGGCGCGGCAGGTCGTGCTGCCGCTGTGGGCGGTGCACATCGGGCTCAGCCCGGAGGTGACCAGCCTGGTGTTCGGCGTCGCCAGCGCCGTGGACATGGCGCTGTTCTACCCGTCGGGGAAGGTCATGGACCGGCACGGCAGGCTCGCGGTGGCGGTGCCGTCGATGCTGGTCCTGGGCGGCGCGATGGCGGTCCTGCCGCTGACCGGCGGGATCGTCGGGCTCACGGTGGTGGCCATGGTCATGAGCTTCGGCAACGGCATCGGGTCCGGCATCGTCATGACCCTCGGCGCCGACGTCGCCCCGCCCGACAACCGACTGCGCTTCCTGTCGATGTGGCGGCTGATGAGCGACACCGGCAACGCGCTCGGCCCGGTCGTCGTGTCGGTGATCGCCAGCCTGTGGGCGCTGGCCGCGGGGATCGCCGCCGTCGGCGGCGTCGGCCTGCTCGCCGCGGGCGCGTTGACGATCTGGGCGCCGAAGTACTCGCCCTTCGCGACGCGGGCGATGATGCGGGCGCGGCGGGAGTCGGTCGGCGCCGCGGCGCCCTGACGAACACGGGTGGTGACGCCCGGCCTGGCAAAGGGGTGAGCAGGCCCTTCCGGGAACGGGCGAGATCGAGTTGTCTGTAGGCGGGCGCCGCACCGCCGAGGCGCCCTGACCGGAGGTGCGTTCATGACCCAGACACTCGAACCGGGCGCGGCCACGGCGTCACCGGCCCGGCAGCGCGTGGAGAAGTGGCTGGCCGATTTCTCCGAGGCGCTCGCGGCACGCGACGCCGAGCGGGCGGCGGCGCTGTTCGCACCGACGTCGTTCTGGCGCGACCTGATCGCGTTCACCTGGAACATCACGACCGCCGAGCACCGCGATGGTGTGGCCGACCTGCTGCAGCAGACGATGGAGTCGACCGACGCCACGAACTTCACGATCACCGAAGGCGAGGAGCCCGCCGAAGCCGACGGCGTCGTCACGGCGTGGATCCGGTTCGAGACGGCGGTCGGGCGCGGCTCCGGGCTCCTGCGCCTGAACGACGAGGGCGCGTGGACGCTGCTCACGACGTTGGACGAGCTGAAGGGCTTCGAGGAGCACCAGGGCACGACCCGGCCCAAGGGCGTCCAGCACGGCGCGCTCCGCGAACGCGTGACGTGGAAGGAGGCGCGCGCCGCCGAGGTCGAGGGCATGGGCAGCGACCGCGACCCCTACGTCCTCGTGGTCGGCGGCGGCCAGGGCGGCA
The DNA here is from genome assembly GCA_963799945.1 of uncultured Actinomycetota bacterium. GTDB lineage: Bacteria > Actinomycetota > Actinomycetes > Mycobacteriales > Pseudonocardiaceae > Pseudonocardia. Next base: position 230,066 of record CAWCZG010000007.1, on the reverse strand, counting down.
TCGGGCTCGGCGCGCGGCTGCGCCAGCTCGGCATCGACCACCTGATCGTCGACCGGCACGCCCGTCCCGGCGACCAGTGGCGCAGCCGCTACAAGTCGCTCTGCCTGCACGACCCCGTCTGGTACGACCACCTGCCCTACCTGCCGTTCCCGCGCAACTGGCCGACCTTCGCCCCGAAGGACAAGATCGGCGACTGGCTCGAGATGTACACGCGGGTCATGGAGATCAACTACTGGGGATCGACGACCTGCCGCGAAGCCACGTGGGACGACGAGAAGAAGGAGTGGACGGTCACCGTCGACCGCGAGGGGCAGGAGGTCGTGCTGCACCCCAAGCACCTGGTCTTCGCGCTCGGCGTGTCCGGGAAGCCGAACGTGCCCACCTTCCCCGGCCAGGACGTCTTCCGCGGGCGAGCAGCACCACAGCTCCCAGCACCCGGGCCCGGACGACTACAAGGACAAGCGGGTCGTGGTCGTCGGCTCCAACAACTCGGCCTTCGACATCTGCGGCGCGCTGTGGGAGGTCGGCGCCGACGTGACGATGGTGCAGCGCAGCTCCACCCACATCGTCCGGTCCGACACGCTGATGGACCTCGCCCTCGGCGACCTCTACTCCGAGCGCGCGCTCGCGGCGGGCGTCACCACGTTCAAGGCCGACACGATCTTCGCCTCGCTGCCGTACCGGATCCTGCACGAGCTGCAGATCCCGACCTACCAGGCGATCGCGGAGCGGGACAAGGACTTCTACGAGCGGCTGGAGGCCTCGGGCTTCCGACACGACTGGGGCGAGGACGGGTCTGGGCTGTTCCTGAAGTACCTGCGACGCGGCTCGGGCTACTACATCGACGTCGGCGCGGCCGACCTCGTCGCGAACGGCGACGTCCCGGTGAAGCACGGCCAGGTCACCGAGCTGACCGAGACCGGCGTGAAGCTCGACACCGGCGAGGAGCTGCCTGCCGACCTCGTCGTCTACGCCACCGGCTACGGCTCGATGAACGGGCTCGCCGCCGACATCGTCGGCAAGGAGATGGCCGACAAGCTCGGGAAGGTGTGGGGGCTGGGCTCGGACACCACCAAGGACCCCGGTCCCTGGGAGGGCGAGGAGCGCAACATGTGGAAGCCCACCCAGCAGGAGGGGCTGTGGATCCACGGCGGCAACCTGCACCAGTCGCGGTACTACTCCCTCTACCTCGCGCTGCAGCTCAAGGCGCGCGCCGAAGGCATCCCGACGCCGGTCTACCGCCTTCAGGAGGTGCACCACACCGCATAGGACGGGCTGAGCGGCCACCACCGGACCGCGCATCCAAGCCTCACCCGGTCGGGGGGACGCTGATGGGCGGCCCGAGTGCCAGGCTGCGGTGATGGCGAGCAAGAGTCTGGAGCGGTCCCTGACGGAGGCCGAGTGGTTGCTGCTCGCCGAGACCCGACGTGGGGCGCTGGTCGACCTGGACGAGGACGCGTTGATCGCGCTCCACGTCCGGGTCCGCCGCGCCCGGAACAAGTACGTCAAGAAGTACCGCCGCGCCGCGAGCACGCGGGTGGCCGAGGTCGGCGGCCGGGGCAAGGCCCGTCCGAAGAACCGCCGCGCGGCGGACAAGGCGGCGGCCTTCGAGAAGGCGTTGGCCCGGGTGAGCACCGCGTTGGCCGCCTCGGCGCGGCTCAGCGCGGCCGAGCTGCGGTCGCAGCGGTTGGCGACCGCGCGGGACAAGGGCGGAACGGGGCCCGGCGCTGTCGCCGACGACCAGACGGCGACGGCCCCGAAGGCCCCCAGGGGCAAGGGCCGGGCGGCCTCGACCAGAACCCCCATCGCCCGGAAGAACGTGGCCGCGACGAGGGCGAGCGGCGCCCGCCGCCAGGCCAAGCGCGACAGCCGGTAGTGGTCCCGAACGCCGGAGTGGTGGAACACATGCCGTCCGCGGCGTCGTCCGTGCAGGACAGGCGGTCGCGCCGCTCGGCGGGTCGTGCGGCCCGGGACCGCGCACCGCGCCGTGAGCTGGGCCGGTGGGACCGCGGCCCGACCCGGGACGCCCTGACGATCCTGCTCGCGCAGAACACGATCCGCGCCGAGGACCTCCTGCCGGTCCGCAACGGCCGCATGGCGGCCAGCCCGTGGACCTACTACCGCGGAGCCGCCGCGGTCATGGCGGCCGACCTCGGCTCCCGCCCGCACAGCGGACTGACCGTGCAGCTCTGCGGTGACGCCCACCTGCTCAACTTCGGGCTCTGGGCCACCCCGGAACGCAACCTGTCCTTCGACCTCCGCGACTTCGACGAGACCCTGCCCGGCCCGTTCGAATGGGACATCGCGCGGCTGGTGGCGAGCATCGTGGTGCTCGCCCGCACCCACGACGTCGTCGACCGCGCCGAGGAGGCGGTCGCGGCCTGCCTGCGCGCCTACCGGGAGCGGATGACCGGCTACACGTCCGCCCGCCGGCTCGACATCTGGTACGACCTGATCGCCGTCGACCAGTTCCTCGGCGTCTTCACCGACCCCGACAAGATCCGCGCCGCCGCCCACATCGAGCGCAAGGCCCGCAAGCGCACCCACGCCGGCGCGTTCAAGAAGCTCACCGAGATCCGCGACGGGCAGCTGCGGATCACCGAAGACCCGCCGATCCGGCAGCACCGCGACGACGGCCTCGCCGAGGAGCTCTTCCGCCGCTACCACGACTCGCTGCCCGACGAGCGGCGCCACCTGCTCGACCGGTTCACGCTCGTCGACACCGTCCGCCAGGTCGTCGGGGTGGGCAGCGTCGGGATGCGGGTGCACCTGGCCTTGCTCGTGGGCCGCGACCGCGACGACCCGCTGTTCCTCCAGCTCAAGCAGGCGGGCCCGTCGGTGTACGAGGCCGGCTGCGGGCCGAGCCGCTACGACAACCACGGCCGCCGCGTCGTCGAGGGCAAGCGGCTGGTGCAGAGCGCCACGGACATCTTCGTCGGGTGGACCGCGGGCCGGGGCCACGACTACTACGTGCGGCAGTTCCGCGACATGAAGATCATCGCCAACGGCGAGCTGATCGCCCCACGCCTCGCGGCGTTCGCCACCGCCTGCGGCAAGGTGCTGGCCCGCTCCCACGCGCGCACCGGCGACCCCGTGGCGATCGCCGCCTACATCGGCAAGGGCGGGGCGTTCGACGCGGCCATGGGCGGGTTCGCCGTCGCCTACGCCGACCAGACGGAGATCGACCACCGCCTGCTGGTCGACGCCGTCGCCTCCGGCCGCCTGCCCGGCGCTCCCGGGTGGTGACGTGAGCGCGCTGTGGTCCCGGGTCGACCACGGGCGGGTCCGCGAGCACGCCGTCGACGCCAACGACGGGATCATCGCCTCGGCGGGGATCGTCGAGGGCCTGATCGGCGCGGGGGCGAGCAGCACGATCCTGCTCGTCGCCTCGCTGGCCGCGATGGTCGGCGGCGGGTTCGCCCTGGCGGGCATGCGTTACGCCGAGAGCGCCGACGAGCGCGACGCCCGGCAGGCGATCATCGAGGCCGAGCGTCGCCGGATCGCGCTGACCCCGGCGGAGGAGGAGGCCGAGCTGGCCGAGCTCTACCGGTCCAGGGGGCTCTCGCCGCAGCTCGCGCAGGCCGTCGCCGCCGAACTGAGCGCGGGCGACGCGCTGGCCGCCCACGCCGAGGCCGAGTACGGCATCGTGCTCCGCGACCGCCCGGTCACCCCGTTGACGACGGGGGTCGTGGCGGGCCTGGCGTTCGCCGTCGGCGCGGGCATCCCGTTGCTGGTGATCCTGCTGGCCCCGGCGGCCTGGCGCAGCGCCGCCACGCTGGTGGCGGTCGTCGTGGCGCTGTCGGTCACCGCGCTGCTGATCGCCTCCATCGGCGGGACGAACATCCCCCGCACCGTGTTCCGCACCGTCTCGATCGGCGTGGCCACGATGCTGCTGACCTACGTCGGGGGCAGCCTGTTGACCTGAGCCGCCCCGCCCGACGCCGACCACCGAGAGGAACCCGTGCCTGACCTCGATGAGGATAAGGCGACGCCGTTGGAGCCGCGCGTCGCCACGGCCGTCGTCGACGTCCTCGTCTACGTGGTGGTCCTCAACCTCTTCGTGGAGTACTTCCCCCGGGTCCTCAGCGAGTCGTTCACCCTGTCGCTGCTCACCGCAGTGCTGCTGAAGGTCATCCTCGAGGTCGTCGTGGCCGCGAAGAACCGGGCCAAGGCGCGCTTCCGCTCGGCGTCCACGCCGGGCGGCAAGGTGGTCGCGGGCTTCCTCCTGTGGCTCGTCCTGTTCGGCAGCAAGTTCCTCGTGCTGGAGGCGGTCGCGCTCGTGTTCGGCAGCCGGGTCAGCCTCGGTAGCTTCTTCTCGGTGACGCTGCTCATCGTCGTCCTGCTGGTGTCCCGGGCAGGCGTCCAGCGCCTGCTGCAGAGCTATCGTCTGCGCCCGTGACCGGAAACGGCCAGGTCCCGGCGGCGCCCGACGACCTCGCGCTCCTGCGCGCCTACGAACCCGTGGTGGCCTTCACCGAGGGGGAGCTGTTCTTCCCGACCGCCGTCGGCCCCTACGTCGAGCGGTGCAGCCTGTGGGCGGACGACGCCGTCGACCTCCGCGGCGAGCAACTGGTGCCGGCGGGGGAGCTCAGCGCGGAGGAACTGGCCAGGCTGGGTCGGGTGCACCGGGACCGGCCGCTGCACCTGCGGTTCGTCAACGGTCCGCTCGACCGCGCGGCGCTGCGACGGTGGCGGCGCGAGGAGCGCCCCCGGCTCCAAGGGTCCGACCGGCTCGCCGCGGTCGGGGTGTTCACGCGGGTCGTCGACTCCCTGCTGCGGGTTTCCCTGCTGCTGCGCGGCCGCGTCCCGGGTGGGCTGGCCGCCGCGGCCGAGGTCGCGAGCCGCGAGCACCTCGGAACCGACCGGTTCGCCTACCACGGCCGGGTCGTGCGGGACGGGGGCTACGTCGTCTTGCAGTACTGGTACTTCTCGGTGTTCAACGACTGGCGTTCGACCTTCGCGGGCGTGAACGACCACGAGGCCGACTGGGAGCTGGTCTGCGTCTACCTGGCCGATCTCCCCGGCGCCCCCGAGCCGCGGTGGGTCGCGGCCTCCTCGCACGACCACGCCGGTGACGAGCTGCGCCGGCGGTGGGACGACCCGCTGCTGCGCCGCGAGGGCGCGCACCCGGTGATCTTCGCAGGCGCCGGGTCGCACGCGGGCTACTTCGTGCCGGGGGACCAGATCGTCGCCATCGAGCTGCCCGTGCTGCGCCGGATCGTCGACGGGGCCACCCGGGTGTGGCGGCGGATCGCGCCGGGGTCGCGGCAGTCGATCCCGCGCGAGACGTTCGCGCTGCCCTTCCTCGACTACGCCCGCGGCGACGGGTTGATCATCGGGCCGGGGCACCCGCAGACGTGGGACGCGATCGTCGTCGACGACGCCACGCCGTGGGTCCACGACTTCCGCGGGCTGTGGGGCCTGGACACGCGCGACGCGTTCGGCGGGGAGCGCGCCCCGGCCGGGCCACGCTACGAGCGCGCCGGAACGGTCCGGTCGAGCTGGGCCGACCCGGTGGGCTGGGCCGGTCTGCAGAAGGTCGCGCCCGGTGGCGAGCTGGGGGTGGACGGCGAACCGGCCCACCTCGCTGCCTCCGTCGAGGAGCTGGAGCGCGAGCTGCTCGGGCTCGACGGGGCCATCGCGTCGACCCGGATCGAGCTGCGCAGGCTCGCGGCCCAGGTCACCTCGTTCGCGCAGTCCGCCGACATGCGGGAGGCGGCCGTCGCCCGCCGTGCCGAGCTGGCCCGCCGGGAAGGCGATCTGGCCGCGGACTACCGGCGGCGGTCCCGCGTGGTCGAGGAGCTGGCGGTGCATCGCGACACCCTCCGGAAGCCCTGGCCCGCGAAACCGCCGGACGCGCACCTGAGCGGCGCGCCGCCGACCCTGGTGCGCGACCGGGAAGAGCGGGAACGGCGCCGACTCCTGCGGGTGTGGGCCGCCGTCAGCACGCCCCTGCTCGTCCTGACGATCGTGGTGCTGCTGATCGGCCCGCCGTGGGCGTTCGCCACGAGCGTGGGGGTTTTCCTCGTGGCGTTCCTCGCCGTCGAGGCCGCCGCCCGCGGCCGACTGCTCGGGTTCGCCGGTGGACTGGTCTCCGCCGCGCTCACCGTCGCGGTGCTGGTCGCGTTCGCGGCCGGGCTGGTGAGCAACTGGCGGCTCGTCCTCGCCGTCGTCCTCGGCCTGGCCGCGGTGGTGCTGCTCGTGACCAACATTCGCGAGCTGCGCCGCTGACGCGCCGCGGGGCCGCGCGCGACAGGAGCGGGGTTTTGCCGCGCCGAAACCCCTGCCACGTTCACCTCGGCCGTCGGTGAGCCGGGCTAGGCCACCGCGGCGAGCATGACCACGGTCCCGAAGCCCATGGCGGCCTGCTCCAGCGACGGCGTCGTCCGTTCGCCGTCGGCGGTGCGGCGGGTCAGGGCCGTGATCGTGCCGAGGAGGAAGTAGCAGGCGAGCGCCCAGCCCAAGAGCGCGGCCGCGCCGCCGAGCGGGCCTGGTGTGACGGGCAGGTCGACCGGGCCCATGTCGGCCATCGCGTGCCCGCCCGGCGCCGGTGCGACGTGCACGGCGCTCCCCGTCGTCGGCATGCTCGGCATGGCGCACATGTAGACCATCGCGACGCCGCCGAGCACGTGGGCGATCCGCCCGCCGCCCGTGCGGCTGCCCGTGTCGCCGCCCGTTCCCCCGCGGAACGCCGGGACGAGGGGCCAGATCGTCACCGCGGCGAAACCCGCGGCCCACCACGGCCCGCTGACCACATCCGGGCCGATACCCGCCATGCCGAGCGACATCACCGCCATGCCCGCGGCCATCACCGCGCCGGGCACCGCCCCGCCCAGGCCGCGGTGCACCGCCACCAGCGCGAACGCGCAGGCCAGCGCGAGACCGAGCCAGCTGGGCAACACGACTAGGCCTGCTGGCGCAGGCCGCGCTCGACCTGGTTGTCCCACGCCTGGGCGGGCTCGGCGGCCGCGTACTCGTCGTGCCAGTTCCACCACGCGTACGGCGGGGTCTGGGGGTAGCCCTCGGGCGAGTCCTCCCACTCCTCCTGCCGCCCGAGGGCGGTGATGTCGAGGTAGCTCCAGGTGCCGCCCATCGGCTCGTCGCCGCGGGCGTCGACGAAGTAGGTGCGGAACACGCGGTCGCCGTCACGGATGAACGCGTTCGTGCCGTGCCACTCGTCCACACCGAAATCGGCGTCGAAGGCGTCGGTCATGGTGTACCAGGGCATCGTCCAGCCCATGCGGGTCTTCATGCGGTCGATGTCGGCCTGCGGCGCGCGCGAGGCGAACACGAGCGTGGTGTCGCGGGCGTTCAGGTGGGCGACGTCGGCCACCTGGTCGGCCACCAGCGAGCAGCCGCGGCAGGCGTGCTCGGGCCACCCGAACACGCCGGGCTCGTAGAAGGCGCGGTAGACGATCAGCTGACGGCGGCCTTCGAACAGCTCCAAGAGGCTCTTGCGGCCGTCCGGTCCGTCGAACCCGTACTCCTTCTCGACGGCCAGCCACGGCATCCGCCTGCGCTGCGCGGCCATCGCGTCGCGGGCGCGGGTGAGCTCCTTCTCGCGGACGAGCAGCTCCAGCCGCGCGGCCTCCCACTCGGGTGCCGTGACGATCGGGGGTGTTCCCATGATGTCTCCGCCTTCTGGTTCATCGGTTGAGGTGCTGGGTCAGCGCGTCGAGGGGGCCGTCCCAGTCGCGGGCCAGTGCGGCCAGGAACTGTTGGGCCACCTGCATCGGCGCCGAGCGCAGCCGGTAGCGCACCCGGCGCCGTTCGCCCGCCTCGGCCGTTACCAGGCCCGCATCGGCGAGCAGGGTCAGGTGCTTGGCGATCGCCTGCCGGGTGATCGGGAGGCGGGCCGCCAGGTCCGTCGCGGTGGCCGGGCCCGCCGAGGCGAGCGTGGCGAGGATGGCCCGCCTGCTCGGGTCGGCCAGCGCGACGAAGACCTGTTCGGCGATCGCCTCCATCTCGGGCGCCCCGAACTCGGGCGCCGCGTTGTCAGGCGGCATCGAGGTAGTCGACGAGCTCGCCCAGCTCGCTCGCCCAACCCTTCGTGTTGCCGTCGAAGGCCTCGTTGAACCGGTCCTCGGGCAGCTGGGCGAAGCCGGACTCGACGACGGTCAGCCGGGTGCCCGCATCGACGGGCTCGAGCGTGAACTCGACGTAGGTGCGGCGCGGGTCGTCCTCGGGCAGTCCGTAGATGTGCCAGGTGAACCCGAAGACCGATGGCTCCTCGACGCGTTCGATGCGCATCTCGGCGGTGGGACCGTCGGTCCAGGTCATCTGCGCCGCGCCGCCGGGCCGCAGGTCGATCGAGGCCTTGTTGCCGAACCAGGTGCCCAGGCCCTCGGCCGTGGTGAGCGCGGCCCAGACCTTCGCAGGCGGGTGGCCGATCTCGACGACCCGCTGGATCTGATCGGGGAACCCCATGTCCGTCCTCCTCCTATAGCAACCAACTGATTGCGACATTATCGCAACGTTGTGGTTGCGTCAAGGGTGGCCCGGCGCGGGAGGTGCGCCACTTCCGGTTGTGCCTTGTTTAGCGATGCACTGCACTGGGGTGATGCTCCGTGACCAGCGCGCCGCGCCCTCGGGATCGGAGCCCACCGGTCGCTGGGTGGTGCCGGGCCTCAGCGCGCTGTTCGTGCCGCTGTGGGCGTCGGGCTTCATCGCGGGCAAGATCGCCACCGCGCACATGCAGGTGCCCACCGTGATGCTGTGGCGGTTCGTCATCGCGCTGGTCGTGATGGGCGTGGTCGTCGCGGTCACCCGGCCCGCCCTGCCGCGCGGACGGGCGTGGCTGCACCTCGCGGTGACCGCGCTGCTGTTGCAGGTCGGCCAGTTCTCGTTCGTCTACACCGGACTATCGCACGGGGTCCCTGCCGGTCTCTCCAGCCTGATCCTGGGCATGGCACCGCTGCTGGTCGGGCTGCTCACGCCGCTCGTGCTCTCCACCCGGCTCGGCCTGGCGCCGGTCCTGGGGCTCCTGATCGGCGCCTGCGGCGTCTACATCGTGCTCGCCGACGGGCTGGGTGGCGGCCTGGGCGCGCAGGTGGTCTTCCCGGTGCTGGGGATGCTGGCGTTGACCGCCGGGACGCTCTACCAGAAGCGGTTCAACGACAGCACGCCCGTCGCGACGAGCGTGGTCGTGCAGATGTTCACCTCGCTGGTCGTGACGGTCGTCGCCATGCCGTTCCTCGGCGCGGGCTGGCTGCCGCACGACGTCCCCGGTTGGGCCGCCCTGGTCTGGCTGGGCGTCTTCAACTCGGCGGGCGCGTTCGCGCTGATGTTCCTGCTGCTGCGCTGGCGCTCGACCGTGCACGTCAGCGCCCTGCTGAACCTGGTGCCCGCCACGACCGCGCTGGCGGCGGTGCCGGTGCTGGGGGAGCCGCTCACCCTCCAGGCCGTGCTGGGCCTCGCGGTGGCGTTGGTCGGCATGTACGTCGGCCTCGGCCTCGTGCGCAGACCCCGGTCCCGCTCCATCCCCGCGCAGCCCGCGCCTACGGATGTCGGCGCGCCACGCTAGCGCGTTCGGCCGTCACAGCCAGGTCGGGTCGAGGTCCAGGGTCGTCCGATCGAGGCGGGACAGCAGGTCGAGCTGGGGTCCGGTGCGGGGGAGCTCGTAGCGGTAGAAGTAGCGGGCGGCCTGGCGCTTCCCCAGGGCCAGGGCGTCGTCGCGGTCGGCGGTGGCGAGGAGCTGCTCGACCCAGACCCAGGCGATGGTGATGTGGCCCGCCGCTTCGAGGTAGAGCGAGGCGTTGGCCAGCCGCACGTCCGGGTCGGGCTCGGCGTGGATCCGGCGGGTGACCTCCACCAGCCTGCTCAGCGCCGCGTCGAGCTCGGCGGCCAGTTCGGCGGCCTCGCCACCTGCGGCCCGCGCCTTCTCGACGGTCCCGCGCACCAGCGACTCGAGCTCGGCCAGGCCCGCCCCGCCTGCCATGGCGGTCTTGCGGCCGAGCAGGTCGATGCCCTGGATGCCGTGGGTGCCCTCGTGGATGGGGTTGAGCCGGTTGTCGCGGTAGTGCTGCTCGACGTCGTACTCGCGGGTGTAGCCGTAGCCGCCGTGCACCTGGATGGCCAGGTCGTTGGCCTCCAGGCACCACTGGGAGGGCCAGCTCTTGGCGATCGGGGTCAGGACATCGAGCAGGAGGCCGAGCCGGGCCTGCTCCGCGGGGTCCTCGGCGGTGCGCTGCTCGTCGAGCAGCTTGCTGCAGAAGAGGATGAGGCCGAGCGCGCCCTCCACGTAGGACTTCTGCGCGAGCAGCATCCGGCGGACGTCGGCGTGCGCGGTCAGCGGCACTTGCGGGGTTGCCGGGTCCTTGGCCGACGGCGGCCTGCCCTGGGTGCGGGAGCGCGCGTAGGCCAGCGACTTGAGGTAGCCGGTGTAGCCGAGCGCGGTCGCGCCCGCCCCGACGCCGATGCGGGCCTCGTTCATCATGTGGAACATGCAGGCGAGGCCCTGGTGGGGAGCCCCGACGAGGTAGCCGACGGCCCCGGCCTCGCCTCCGGGCGCGTGGGCGCCCTCGCCGAAGTTGAGCAGGGTGTTGGTGGTGCCGCGGTAGCCCATCTTGTGGTTGAGCCCGGCGAGGGCGATGTCGTTGCGGTCGCCGAGCGAACCGTCGTCGGCCACGAGGTGCTTGGGCACGATGAACAGCGAGATGCCCTTCACGCCCGCGGGCCCGCCGGGGATCTTGGCCAGCACGAGGTGGACGATGTTCTCGCCGAGCTCGTGGTCGCCCCCGGAGATCCACATCTTGTTGCCGAAGAGCCGGTACGTGCCGTCGGGGCGGGGTTCGGCCCTGGTCGTGATGTCGGCCAGCGACGATCCGGCCTGGGGCTCGGACAGGCACATGGTGCCGTGGAAGCGGCCCTCGAGCATGGGGCGGACGTAGCGGTCGACCTGCTCGGGCGAGCCGTGGGCGAGCAGCAGGTTGGCGTTGCCGATGGTGAGGAAGGCGTACGCCCAGGTCGCGATGTTGGCCGCGGCGAACCACGAGACGCAGGCGGTCTGGACCACCTGGGGGAGCTGCAGGCCGCCGACCTCGGTGTCGGCGGTCGCGGCGAGGAGCCCGGTCTCGGCCACAGCGTCCAGCGCGGGCTTGACCTCGGCGTTCATCGCGACGCGCCCGTCGACGAACTGGGGCTCGCTCGTGTCATTGATCTTGTTGTGCGGCGCGAACCGCTCCTCGGCGATCTCCGCGCAGACGTCCAGGACGGCGTCGAAGGTTTCGCGGGAGTGGTCGGCGAAGCGCTTGTGCGCGGTCAGCGCCTCGACGTCGAGCCAGTCGTAGAGCAGGAAATCGAGATCGGCACGGGAGAGCAGCAGGGAGTGCGCGGGCACGGGGTCAAACATAGAGCCCCGGACGGCCGAGAATCACGGATCTGTCGGCGCCACAACACATACGTGACTCTCGACGGTCGCTAGTGGCCGGTGAAGTGGGGGCGGCGCTTCTGCGCGAACGCCGCGATGCCCTCGGCCGCGTCTTCGGTGGTAGCGGCCTCGACGATGAGGTGCTTCTCGGTGGCGAGCTGGTCGCGCAGGCCGGTCTCGAAGCTCTGCCGCAACAGCTTGCGCATCCCGCCGTAGGCGCGGGTGGGACCGGCCGCGAGGCGGGTGGCGACGGCGTCGACCTCCGCGTCGACGTCGGCCGCGGGCACGACCCGGGTGACGACGCCCCACTCGAGGGCCTCGGCCGCGGTGAACCGGCGGTTGAGCAGGAAGAGCTCTTGGGCGCGGCGCATGCCGACCAGCCGGGGCAGGTACCAGCTGTTGCCGCCGTCGGAGGTGAGGCCGAGGCCGCCGTAGCCGAGCGCGAACGTGGCCTCCTCGGAGGCGATGACGATGTCGGCGACGTGCAGCAGGCCCAACCCCCCGCCTGCGGCGGCGCCGTGCACCGCGGCGACCACCGGCGCGTCGAGCTCGGTGAACCGCTCCAGGGCGAGGTGGTAGTCGTCGATCATCCGGCGCAGCACCGGCGCCAGGTCGTCACTCGGCATCCCGGCGAACAGGCCGAGGTCGCCGCCCGCGGTGAACATGGGCCCGTTGCCGCGGAACACCACCACCCGCACGGCGTCGTCCTCGGCCAGCCGGGTGCCCACCTCGGAGAGGTCCTTCGTCATCGCCGGGTCGATCGCGTTGCCGTGGTCGGGCCGGTCGAGCCGGACGGTGGCGACGCCGTCGGCGACCGTGAGCGTGAGCGTCGAGAACGGCGACGCGGCCGCGCCCCAGCGTGCGGTGTCCGTGTACTGCTCCAACGCGCTGATCCGCCCGTCGGCGATCGTGATCAGGTGCGCGAAGCCCGCGTCGACGGGACCGCCGCCGCGACGTCCCCGGCCCGCGTACCGCCCCGTGACGAGCAGGCGGCCGTCGTCGAGCGGGAGGAACCGCTCGGGCTCCGCGACGGCGGCGAAGTGCCGACCGATCGCGCCCCACCCGTCGCGGCGCATCGCCTCGGCCCCGTCGTGGTGGCCGCCGATCCCGAACGGCATGCCGTCGGCCAGCACACCCTGGAAGTCCGCTGTCAACAGCGCGTCGAGCGCAGGCCCGTCACCCGCGGCCAGAGCCTCGTACAGGCGTCGGGCCAAGTCGGCTGCGGTGTCCACGGCCCTTCCTCTCGTGTAGAGATGGGCATCGAATTTAACATGCGATAGATTCTAAGGAACGTCAGTTTTTCTGGAGGACGAGCACGAGCGGGCTTGATCGCGACTTCGCGGTTGCCCGCGGCGTCGAAGTTCCGATCGTTGCGCCAGGCCTATGCCCGGCGGTGGACGGCGCTGGTCGAGCAGGCGCAGCGGGCGGGGCTGGTCGCGGCCGACGCCCGGGTGGGTCGCCGGAGGGGACAGCCAGGGCCGTCGAGGCGCTGCTGGACCTCGACCGGTAGGTCCGTCAGGGGTGCTCGACGAGGTGGACGGTCGAGCCGGAGGCGCGGGCGATCGCCCGGGCGGGGCAGCGGTGCAGGTGGGAGTGGGCCTGGTCACGGGTGCCGAGGAACACCGCCGCGGCGCCCGCCTGCTCGCTGAAGCTCTTGATCGCGGCCGCGACATCGCCGTTCGCGACGACGAACCGCCAGCTCAACGCGGTCGGGCCCAGGACGCTCACGCAGTCGAGCCAGGCGTCGAGCTCCAGCTCCTCGCGCCAGTCGGGGAAGCGGACGGCGTCGACGCACACGCTGCCCATGCCGAGGTACTCCATCAGGCTCGGCCGGGTGCGGACGTGAAGGGCGATCATCGGCGCGGAGGTGGCGGCGGCGAACGCGGCGGCGGAGGCGAGGACGTCGCGACCGACCGGACTGCCGTCGACGGCGACCACCACCGGCGGCACCGCGCTCTTGACGTCAGGGAGGGGGTTCGTCATTGATATCGCCACCTGGGTGTCAACGGGCGGGCCTGCGATTTACATAGTATGTAATGTAGTTCGCGTGAGCAAGGGGGAGCACGTGTCGGCTGCCGACGAACCGGTGCTGGGTGAGGCCGTGCTCGAGGTGCTGCGGGCCGCGCGCCGCACGCGTCTTCGGCCCGCCCCGGGGCCGTCCCGGCTCTCGATGCCGCAGCTGGTGGTGCTGGACGCCATCGGCCGCACGGGAGCCCTCGGCATCAGCGCGGTGGCCGCCGAGGCGGGGTTGAGCCAGCCGACGGTGAGCCGGGCGCTGCCCGCGTTGGAGCGGGCCGGGCTCGTCCAGCGGCGTCCCGCCGACGGGGACGGCCGGGCCTCGCTCCTGGCGCTGACCGACGCCGGGCAGGCGCTGGTGAGCGAGACCCGCGAATGGCTGAACAAGCGGCTGGCGCAGCTCTGGGCGAGCCTTTCGGCGGACGAGCAGCGTATCGGCCCCAGGGCTGTTGGCCAAGCTCGTCGGCTTCATCGATGAGCTGGGATGAGGCGCCCGTGACAGGATCAGGACCATGGAGTTTCGCTACCTCGGCCGGTCCGGTCTGCAGATCTCGGAGATCACCTACGGCAACTGGCTGACCCACGGCTCGCAGGTCGAGAACGACGTCGCCACCGAGTGCGTGCGCGCCGCGCTGGACAACGGGATCACCACCTTCGACACCGCCGACGCCTACGCGGGCGGTAAGGCCGAGGAGGTGCTCGGGGCCGCGCTGAAGGGGGAGCGGCGCGAGGGGCTCGAGGTCTTCACCAAGGTCTTCTTCCCGTCCGGGCCCGACCCGAAGAGCAAGAACGACATGGGCCTCTCGCGCAAGCACATGATGGCGGGCATCGACAACAGCCTGCGCAGGCTGCAGATGGACTACGTCGACCTCTACCAGGCGCACCGCTTCGACTCCTTCACCCCGCTGGAGGAGACGATGCAGGCCTTCGCCGACATCGTGCGCGCGGGCAAGGCCCTGTACGTCGGGGTCAGCGAGTGGACGGCCGGGCAGATCCGCGACGCCCACACCCTGGCCGTCGACCTCGGCATCTCGCTGGTGTCGAGCCAGCCGCAGTACTCGATGCTGTGGCGGGTGATCGAGGACGAGGTCGTGCCCACGTGCGAGGAGCTGGGGCTCGGGCAGATCGTCTGGTCCCCCATCGCGCAAGGCGTGCTGAGCGGGAAGTACGCGCCGGGTCAGCCGCTCCCGACGGGATCGCGCGCCACCGACGAGCGCGGCGGGGCGGACATGATCAAGCGGTACATGAACGACGAGACCCTGGGCCGGGTGCAGGCGCTGAAGCCCATCGCGGAGGAGCTGGGGCTGTCGATGGCGCAGATGGCCGTCGCCTGGGTGCTGCAGAACAGCAACGTCTCCGCGGCGCTGGTCGGCGCTTCGCGTCCGGAGCAGGTCGCCGAGAACGTCAAGGCAGCGGGCGTGCGCATCCCCGACGACGCGCTCAAGCGCATCGACGAGGCGCTGGGTGACGTGGTCACGCGGGATCCGCAGATCGTGGCGAAGTCCACCCCGAAGCAGCGGATGATCTGAGCGCCGGTTGGCCGGCGGGGGATGCGTCCCCCGCTTCATCGATTTGCCGGAGGTCGCATGCCGCTCACCTTGTCGATCCTGGATCTCGCCCCCGTCGGGCCCGGCGAGACGCCCCGCGAGAGCTTCGCGGCGAGTGTGGAGCTCGCCCGCGCGGCCGAGCGGCTCGGCTACCACCGGGTCTGGTACGCCGAGCACCACAACATGGCCTCGATCGCGTCGTCCGCGACGAGCGTGCTGATCGGGCACGTGGCCGACCACACCTCGACGATCCGGCTCGGCGCGGGCGGCGTGATGCTGCCCAACCACGCCCCCCTGACGATCGCGGAGCAGTTCGGCACCCTCGAGACGCTGCACCCCGGCCGGATCGACCTGGGGCTGGGCCGGGCGCCCGGCAGCGACCAGGTGACGATGCGGGCGATGCGCCGTGACGCGTCGTCGTCGGACAGCTTCCCGCAGGACGTGCTGGAGCTGCAGGGCTACCTGCAGGGCCGGTCGCGCATCCCCGGTGTGCAGGCGGTGCCCGGAGCCGGCACGAACGTGCCGCTCTACATCCTCGGCTCGTCGCTCTTCGGCGCGCAGCTGGCGGCCGCCCTCGGGCTGCCCTACGCCTTCGCCTCGCATTTCGCGCCGGAGGCGCTGTACGAGGCCGTGGCCCGCTACCGCGAGGAGTTCCAGCCCTCCGAGCAGCTCGCCGAGCCCTACGTCATCGCCGGGGCGAACGTGGTCGCCGCCGACGACGAGGCCGACGCGCAGCAGCAGTTCGCCGCGGTGCGCAGGCGCCGGGTGCGCTCGATGATCTCCCGCCAGCCCGGCGGCCGGGAGTACAGCGACGCCGAGATCGACGCGTTCCTGACCACGCCCAACGGGCACCAGATCGCCGACATGATGCGCTACACCGCCGTCGGCACCCCGGACGAGGTGCGGCGGTTCCTGGAGCAGTTCGCCGCCTCGGTGCGAGCCGACGAGCTGATCGTCGCGCACCACGCCCAGGACATCGCCGCCCGCCTGCGCTCGGTGGAGCTGACTTCGGCCGCCCTCGGGCTCATCCCCCAGGATGTGACCGTCTCGAAGGTCCGGTCCGCACTCCAGGAGCAGCCAGATGAGCAAGCCAGCACCCGCGCCGACCGGCACGGTCGAGCAGAGTTGGACATCTGGCGCCAAGGACTACGTGACGACCGCGCTCACCGGGCACGTGTGGGCAACGGTGGGGCGGGGGATCGTCAACGAGGTCTACTGGCCCGCGGCCGACCAGCCGCAGATCAAGGACTTCGGCTTCCTCGTGGTGGGGCCGTCGGGCTGGCGCGAGGTGAAGCGGGTCGGGCGGTACGAGGTCCGCCCGAACCAGGATCCCGTGGTCCCGCTGCCCACGGTCGTGCACACCGGCGACTTCTACGAGCTCACGCTCACGGTCACCCCGGACCCCGACCACGCCGCGGTCCTCGTCGCCTACGACCTGGTCGGCACCGGCCCGGCGGAGGGCCAGGAGCTGCAGCTGATCGCCTTGCTCGCGCCGCACATGGGCCTGTCCACCGTGACGGCCGACAACGCGGTGGCCGGGCTGGGCGCGGACAACGTGGCGTGGGTCGCGGACGGCGCCCTCATCGCCCGCGACGGCGCGGGGCAGCGGTTCGCGGCGCTGCTCGCCCGGGACGGGTTCGCCCGCGGCAGCGCGGGCTACGTCGGGTCCTCCGACGGCTGGACCGACCTCTTCGAGCACGGCCAGATGACCTGGACCTATCGACGTCGCCGGGCCGGGGATCGTCGCGCTCACCGGCGAGCTGGTCGCCGCCTCCGGGGTCCTGGCGCTCGGCTTCGGCCCGACCGCGCAGGACGCGCGCGATGCCGCGACCGCAGGTCTGGCCGCCGGCCCGACCACGGCCGCGGAGAAGGTGACCGGCCAATGGACGAGCTGGGCCGACGGCCTGCGGCTGCCCACCACGGCCGACGGCCTCTCGGCGACGGCGGTGTCGGCCGTCCGCCAGTCCGCGGGCGTGCTGAAGAGCAACGAAGACCGCGACGCGGTGGGCGCGATCGTGGCGGGCCTGGCGGTGCCGTGGGGCGACAGCACGAACGACCCCGGCGGCTACCACATGCTCTGGTGCCGCGACAGCTGCGAGACGGCGCTCGCGCTGGCGGCGGTGGGCGACACCGATGCGGGTGTGCGGTTGGTGGAGTACCTGGCCACGCTGCAGGGCGCCGACGGCTCGTGGCTGCGCTGCTACTTCCTCGACGGCACCCCGATGCCCGGCGCAGTCCAGCTCGACGAGGTCGCCCTGCCGATCGTCCTCGCGGCCAAGCTGGCCGAGCTCGGCGTGACCCTCCCGGCCGCTGTCTCCACGATGGTCGTCCGGGCCGCCGGGTACCTGGCGCGGTCGGGCCCGGTGACCGGCGTCGACCGCTGGGAGGAGACGTTCGGCGGTAGCCCGTTCACCCTCGGATTGCAGGTCGCGGCCCTGGTCGCCGCGGCGGAGCACTGTGCTGAACCGGAGCGGTCCTACCTGCTGGCTCTGGCCGACGACTGGAACGCCCGGCTCGAGCAGTTCACCTACGTCGAAGACGGGGTCCTCGACCGCGCCTTCGGCACCGCGGGCCACTACGTGCGCATCGGCGGCCCGGCCGACCGGCTGACGCTGAGCAACGCGCCCGCCCGCACCGACCCGGTCGCCGCCGAGCTCATGATCGGGCTGGACTTCCTCTACCTCGTCCGCCTGGGCCTGCGCGCGCCCGACGACCGCCGGGTGACCGACACGGTGACCGTCGTCGACCAGATGATCGCCCACGACACCCCCACCGGCCGGACCTTCTACCGCTACGACCTCGACGGGTACGGGGAGTGGCTCGACGGCAGCGGGTGGCCGGTGCGCGCGTTCGGGATCGGTCGCCCGTGGCCGCTGCTCACCGGCGAGCGCGGGCACTACGAGCTGCTGGCGGGCGCGGACGCGACGCCCTACCTCGACACCATGCTCGCGCTGCGCGGCCCGGGCGGGCTGCTGCCCGAGCAGGTGTGGGACGCGAACCCGCTGCCATGGCGGAACCTCGCCACGAACCGGCCCACCGGTAGCGCCATGCCGCTGGCGTGGGCGCACAGCGAGCTGATCAAGCTCGCCGTGACGATGACGACGGGTGCGCGACGGCCGCTCGAGCGGCTGACCGTCGTCGAGGACCGCTACCCGGGCGCGGCCACGCCCGTCGTCGCCGCCCAGCACTGGCGCACGACCGCGCCCTTCGCGGCGCTACCCGCGGGGTGCGACCTGGTCGTGGAGGACGACCGCGCCTTCACCCTGCACTTCGGGTTCGACGGGTGGGAGCCCGCCACCGTCGCGGAGCGCGTCGGCGCCCCGCTCGCATTCGGCATGTCCGGCGTCCGGTTCACCGCCGCCGAGCTCGACGGGCACGCGAGCATGCAGTTCGTCCGCCGCTACGCCGACGGGACCTGGGAGCAGGCCGACGAGGCGATCACGCTCGGCGCGGCCCGCAAGCACAGCGCGCTGCGCGTGCCGCACCGGGTCACCTCGGCCGGGTTGGGCTGACCCGGGCTTCCGGTCACGTGAGCTGGTGCAGCTCGAGTCGCGACGGGTGGGTGGGCCCGTGGTGCACGGTCTGCTCGGCGAGCACGGCGTCGGCGAGCGTCCCGTGTTCGGGGGTGTCGCGGGTGTGGAGGTTGCGGGACAGGCGCGGGAAGTTGGCGCCCGCGACCTCCAGCCGCACCCGGTGCCCGGCGCGGAACGTGTGGGCGGTGTCGTGGCAGCGCACCCGGATCTCGGTGACCACGCCGGGGACGAGGAACGCGTCGGAGGTCCCGGTGCGCGACCGGGCGCGCTGAGCGCCCTCGCTGACGCCGACCGCGAACCCGTCGGGCTCGACGTCCACGAGCGTCGCGCACACGTCGACGTCGACCGCGGTCGACGCCAGATGGACGACGAGGATGACCGGGCCCGCGATGCGCAACGGCTCCGGCACCGGATCTGAGGTGTAGACGAGCAAGTCGGCCCGGGCCTCGACGCGGCGCCGGTCCTGCACACCGTCCGGGCCGAGCGCGGCGCTGCTGGACGCGCCACCGCAGGTGGGGAAGGGATCGTGCGGGTCGCTCGGGTAGGAGAGCGGCTCGTCGTCGGGAGGGGGAGCGGTGGCAAGCGTGGAGCTGCCTGTCAGATAGAGGGTGAACGGGTCGCCGGGGGGCGGCCACGCAGGCAGCTCGGTCCAGCGGTCGTCCCCGGTCACGTAGCAGACGACGGGGGCGCCGTCGGGCTCGCCGAGCAGCCGCCGCGTCGCCGGGCCCGGGGTGATCTCACTGCGGCCGCGGACGTGCCGGTCGAACCAGGCGGCGATCAGCGGCCCCCACGTCCCGACGCCCCCGGTCGCTCCCGGGTAGACCCGCGAGCCGACGTGGCCGGTGTAGGTGCCGCCGTGCGCCCACGGCCCGATCACCGTGCGGTGCGGCCCCCGGACCGCCGCGGCGAGCTCCAGCATGGTCGGCGCCATGAAGTCGCGGGCGGCGACGACCTGGAGCAACGGCACGTCGACCAGGTCGGGCCGCGCCCGCAGGGTCGGCGGACCCGTGGCCCCGTCGAGCCAGTCGCGCCAGAAGGGGAGCTCGGAGAGCACGGGCAGGTCGTCGAGCGGGAGGGTCGCGACCGTGGCGAGCGGGTCGGCGAAGGCGGCCCCGATCCGCCGCGTGAGTTCGGCCTTCGCGTCGTCGGGGAGGTCGAGTCGGGACACGACCTCCAGGCTGTGGCTCAGGCCGTAGAAGGTGAGGAAGCCCAGCTCGAACGGGCCGCCAGGGTGCGTGGTCGCGGCGAGGTCGGTCGCCCCGACCATGGCGACGGCGGCCCGCAGGTGCGGCGGCTGCGCCGCGACGGCCTGGTAGACGGCCATCGCGTGGTAGGACGAGCCGTAGATCCCGACCCGGCCGTCGCACCACGGCTGGGTCGCCGCCCACTCGACGGCGTCGTACCCGTCGGCCTGCTCCTGGTGGAAGAAGTCCATGTCGCCGCCGGAGCCGAAGCGGCCGCGCACGTCCTGCACGACCACGGCATAGCCCTGCCGGGCCAGCCGCACGGGGTCGGCGACGATCGCCGAGACGAGCGTCGGGTCGGTGCGGTCGTAGGGCGTGCGGAGCAGCAGCGCCGGGTAGGGGTCGGGCCAGGCGGGTCGGTAGAGGTCGGCGCGCAGCGTCACGCCGTCCCGGGTGGTCATCGCGACGCCGGTGTCGACAGCCAGTCCGTGCACGGCGACCACCCTGCCGGCCGTCGTGGTCGGACACATCTCGCTCTGTCCACGATTCGGCCGATGACCTTCAGAAACACCCGTTGCAACGGTGACAATGCCGAGGCGGGTGCGCCTGCACGGCAACCGGATGCTCACCGAGAAGAGGAACGATCGCCATGTCCTACGCCGCCACCGCGGTCGCGCCGACGTCGGCCCGTCGTCACGCGTGGATCATCGTGCTCGTCGTCGGAGCAGCTCTGTTCATCGCCATCGAACGGACGCTCGTCGCGACGCGGAACCCCAACTTCGTCCCGTCGGCGATCCTGATCGGGGCGGCGATCGTCCCGGCCGCGTTCCTGACCTTCGTCTGGGGCCGCAGGCTCGCCTACGACGTCAGCCCCTCGGTGGTCGCCGCCTCGGCGTTCTTCGGCGGCGTGATCGGCACCGTCGTCGCGGGCACCCTGGAGTTCGACGCCCAGCGCGACCTCGGGTTCCTGCCGATGGCGGGCGTCGGGCTCATCGAGGAGACCAGCAAGCTGCTCATCCCGATCGTGGTGCTGATCTTCTTCCGCAAGTACCGCACCCGGGCCGACGGCCTGCTGATCGGCGTCGCTGCCGGCGCGGGATTCGCCGCACTGGAGACGATGGGCTACGGCTTCGTGACCCTGCTGCAGTCGAAGGGCAGCATCACCGACACCGTCGACGTCCTGCTCCTGCGCGGGATCATGAGCCCGGCGGGCCACATGGCGTGGACGGGCATCGCCGCCACCGCCCTCTACGCCGCGGCGGAGTCGGGCTGGGCGGGCCGCAAGGTCGGCGCGTTCATCGGCGCGTACGTCCTCGCCATCGCCCTGCACACCGCGTGGGACAGCCAGTCGTCACTGATCGGCACGGCGGTCGTCGCCATCGTCAGCCTCGTGGCGCTCGGCTGGACCGTGCACCGCACCGCCGCGGCCCGACACCGGATGGAGCCTTCCGTTCAGCCCACGGTGTAGTCGTCGAACTCGGCGAGGCGGCTCCAGTCGGGCCAGGTCAGCTCCTTGACCCACAGGATCCGCCCCTGGCGGTACCCGGCGACCAGCATCGACCTCGATCCGGTGTGCAGGCTCGTCGGGGCGCTGGGTGGTGATCCACATGCGACCCGCGATCCGGTTGCCGGACTCCACCCAGCTGTCCTCGTCGTACTCCACCTCGTAGGTGATGGCGGTCGGGTAGACCCGCTCGTGACCGGCCCGGAACGCGGCGAGGTCCTGCTCCTGGCCGTTGGTGGAGAGGCGGAAATCGGGGTCGTAGTAGGTGTCCACGAGCGAGGCGTCCTTGGCCTCGACCATCCTGGTGAACATCTCCCGCATCCGCTCCTGCAGTTCCACCGCAGCCTCCGTCCGCTCGCCGTCAACGCCGTGTGATCATGCCCCTCGTCGGGGTCGGCGTCGGTTCGACCGCCACGTATCGGGACCCCCGCGACAGGCTCGACACGGCGGCGACCAGGCAGGCCGCGATCGCGAAGCCGAACTCGTCGGCGCGGTCGAGCACGAGGTCCTGCTTGGCCGGGAAGTAGTGCCGCTGCCAAAACTTTGACGCCCACCAAGATTTTGCTCAGGTTCCGGTGTCCTTGACGAACAAGAGCCCGTCGATGCCGGGCAGGTGGGCCGGATCGAGTGGGGCGTACCCGAACCAGGGGGACACCCGGGCACAGGCTTGAGTCGCCGGATGCGGCCGCCAGGCGTGGACGTCGACGAGCTGGCGGTCGTCGGGCAGCGCGTACAGCATCCCTTCGAGGGTGTCCGGCGGCGGCGTGTCCACGCCGTGGTGGCGGATCGTGCCGAGGGCCGTGGCGAGGAAGGCGTAGTCGGTGCCCAGGTGGGCGTCCGCGATCGCGCCTGCGCTCCACCACTCCAGCGGCGCTCCGCCCATCCGCATCGAGCTCACGTCGCGCTGGAGGTGCCCGTTGTGCGCGAACGCGAGCGTCGGACCGCGTTCGACGAGGGCGAGCAGGTTGGCGGCCATCATCGCGTCCCTGATGCCGAGCAGCCACGCGAGGCGGCCGGGCGAGGTGTCGGCCATCCAGGAGTGGTAGCGCAGCAGCCCCGCGGCGGTGCGCGCGAACAGCCGGGCCCGGTGCCAGTCCTCCCGCGAGGACGCGGCGATCAGGCGTGGCGTCTGGGCGTCGAGCAGGGCCGCGAGGTCGTCGGCGAGCAGACGCAGCTCTTCGGCTTCGGGTGTACGGCCCACAGACCGGGTCGGGTCGCGCATCGCGGCGGGTTCGGTCCACCGGTCGTCGGCGCCGAGCAGACGGTCGAGCGTCTCCGCGGAGCAGGGGAGCAGGTCGGCGCCGACCCACGCGGTGAGGTAGCCGTGGAGCCCGGTGAGGGTCTGGCGGGGGCTCGCGGCGCCGGTGATCTCCAGCGGGCCGTCGACACCCGCGAACCGCACCCGCCCGGCCGCGGGCCTGCCGTCGTTGTAGGCGCGCATCCACCGCACCAGCTCGCGGTTGGCCGCCGACGCCCCAACCCGTGGCTGAAGCCGTGCTCCATGACGTCGTCGAGCTCGCCCGTGCCCCGCTGACGTACTCGTCCACGGCCAGGCCCAGGACGGCGTCGCTCTCGATCGCGACCGTCCGGTAGCCCTCGTGCTCGACGAGATGTCGGAAGAGGTCGTTGCGCAGGTCGAGCAGGACGTCCTCGCCGTGGGTGGGCTCGCCCAGCGCGAGCAGCCGCGGCCTGGTCGGGAGCAGACCGAGGACGGCGGCGGGATCGGCGACCTGGGCAGCGTCCGCGACACCGGAAGTCATGCGGCCATCTTCCCGGCCCGCGGGCGCGGCTCGGCGGCGGCTCGGCGCAGGTAGATCTCCGCCGCCAGCGCGTTCACGCCCAGGCCGAGCCAGAACGCGACCCCGAACCAGACCGTTCCGGTGCCGTTCTGGATGGCCAGTAGCCCCGCGAGCTGGAAGATGCCCACCCAGATCCGGATGGTGGCCACGCCCAGCCCGACCGCGAAGGCGCGGATCATGAACCGGCGGTGGCGGGCGACGTCGCGGCGGCGGATCGCGCGGAACGCCGTCACGAGGGCGATCAGGAAGTAGAGGCCGAACACCACCGATGCGACGCTCTCCAGGGGTCCGCCGTAGGGGAACCAGATCCCGACCACCAGCGCCATCACGCCCGCGACGAGCCCGGCGGCCAGGAGCACCCTCCCGACCGCGCGGTGGCGGGGGAGGTGCCCGGCCCGGAACCGCCTCGAGAGCTGGAACGGCGCGCCGAGCAGGTAGACCATGCCCGGCACGATGTGGACGTAGGCCGGGATCGGATGCAGGACGTAGCGCCGTTCGAAGGCCCGCGGTGACGGCGTCAGGCCCCGGACGATCTCCGGCACGTCGGTGGCCAGCCGGATCACGAAGAACACCACCATGATCAGCAGAAGGCACGCCACGGCGAACCGCATGCCCTTGGGCGCCCCCCGCTTGCGCCGTCGCGCGGCCTGCGTCACCCCGTCAGCATGGTCCATCGGGGCGGGCCGTGCCCTCCGCTGGTCGCACAGCCTGCGCACAGGATCCTCATATCGAACGGACACGGACCGGGTCGACCGTCGGAGCCGGAAACACCTCTCTCCTCGCCCTCGGAGACTTCGGCATGAGCACGACGTTGAGCGCACCCCGGCCGTCGGAACCCCGGCTTCGGCAGGCACGGCGGCGGCCGATGGCGCAGGCGCGACCCCCGGGACGGCAGCCAGGGGCGCGGCGATCACGCAATGGGTGCGACAGCACTACACGGCCACGACGGTCGGCGGGGGTCCGTCTACGACCTGGGGGCGCCGAAGGCCTGACCTCTGCCTGCTGAGGGCCCCGAACGCACACGAGCCCGCTCACCCGGAAGGGGGAGCGGGCTGGTGAGGGAAGCTGGATCAGATGACGCGCACGCCGGTGGCCTGGGGGCCCTTGGCGCCCTGGCCGACCTCGAACTCCACGCGCTGACCCTCGTCGAGGCTGCGGAAGCCGCCCGCGTCGATCTCGGAGTAGTGGACGAAGACGTCCGGTCCGCCGCCGTCGGTGGCGATGAAGCCGAAGCCCTTTTCGCCGTTGAACCACTTCACAGTTCCTTGTGCCATTTCTGCTCCTCGCAGGTTGGTGGGCCCGCAACGTGCGGTGCCCGGCCGACCTTCGGCAGCGAGGGGAACGACATCATCGTGATGCAGGCCCTCGTCACCAAATCAGGTTCACGCGGCGTGCAAACACGGACACGAAACTGAACGACCGGGACATAGTCAACCACATCGCCTCCCCGGAGCCGTCAAGGGAGCGGCTTCGGCGGGGCGTTGGGTGGTCAGTTGGCCTGGTCGGCGGGGTTGGCCTGGCCTCGGCCCGGCCGGCGTCGGCCTGCGTGTCGCCGGTGGTCGCGGTCCCGCCGGTGGTGCCGGTCCGCTCGGGACGGCAAACGCCGGGATCCGGCCGACCGGTTGAGCCGGTCGGCCGGATCGCGGGGCTGGGGCCGTCAGTTCTGGGCGGCGGCGGTGGTGTCGGCCTTCGCCTGGCCGGCGTCGGCCTGCGTGTCGACGGTGGTCGCGGTGCCGCCGGTGGTGCCGGTCGTGGTGGTGCCGGTCGTCGTGGTGCCGCCCGTGGTGCCGGTCGTCGTGGTGCCCGTGGTGGTGGTGCCGGTGGTCGTGGTGCTGCCGGTCGTGCCCGTGGTGGTGCCGGTCGTCGTGGTGTCGGTGCTGCCGTCGGTCGTGGTGTCGGTGGTCGTGGTGTCGGTGGTGGTGCCGTGGGTGTCGGTGGTGTCGTGGGTGTTGGTGTGGTTGTGGTGCTGGGTGGGGGTCTGCTCGTCCTGGACGGGCTGGGGGGCGGGGGCGGGCTGGGGCTTGGGGGCGGGCTGGGGCTTGGCGACGACGGCGGGGCGGGTCTTGGTCTTGACCTGGTGGGCGGGGGCGGGGGCGGTGGGGGCTTTGGCGGGGGGTGCGGCGGCGGCGCCGGGGACGATGAAGGGGACGACGTCGCCGAGGCCGACGGTGGTGGCGACGGTGGGGACGGCCAGGGCCATGCCGACGATGGACAGGAAGGCGATGGAGACCAGGGCGATCAGGACGCCTGCGATGCGCATGAGGCGTTTGCGGCTGCCGCTGTCGTTGACGAAGACGGGGGCGTCGCCTGCGACGGCGAGCTGGGGGGTGGGGGCGGGGGCGAGCACGGCGCCGGGGACGCAGACGGTGACCCCATCAGCAGGCAGGACGGCCGGGCGGGCGGCGGGGTAGGTGGTGGGGCGGGGGAGCAGTCCGACGTTTCCGGCGTTTGCGTTCATGGTGTTCGGCTCCCGTTCCCGGGGGCGTGAGGTCCGCCCCGTTGGGAGAAATACTGCCGATTTTCGGCGTCCAACATCATCACCGTGAGGGGCAGGGCAACCCTTCGCTCTGACAGGGTTCTGTCACCCTCCGGTAAGGGTCGGCCGCGGCGGTCGGGGAGGATGGCTGCGTGGTCTCCGTCGACGACGTGCGGGCGCTCGCCATGACCCTGCCGCGCACCACTGAGCACCTCGTCCGCGACCGCGTGAAGTTCCGCGTGAAGCAGATCGTCTACTGCGCCTTCAGCCGCGACGAGACCATGATGGGCTTCGCCTTCCCGAAGGAAGAGCGCAACGCCCTGATCGCCGCCGAACCCGAGATCTACCTGCTGCCCGTGCCGTCGGACCTGCGCTACAACTGGATCGAGTCCCGGCTCGACCGGCTCGACACGGCCACCATGCAGGAGCGGATCTGCGAGGCGTGGGCGATGTGCGTGCCGAAGTCCGTCGCCCGCGAGCACCTGGGCTAGCCGCGCGCGAGGTGGCGCCCCGCCGCCCGAGAACCACGAAGCTGCACCCCCACGACATGGAAGGCCTAGGGAGGCGCGGCACGCGAGGATGTCCAGGCCCAGCGTCCGCGAGAGGTAGGTGGCGGCGAGGCGGCCGCGGACGCTGTTGCCCGCGGTGTCGAGCGGGGCCGAGAACGTGCCCAGCGCTCCCTTGCCGGGGGAGACCGTGACCATCCCGCCGCCGATCCCGCTCTTGCCGGGAAGGCCGATGGCGTACAGCCAGTCGCCCGAGGTCTCGTACATCCCCGCGATGATCATCATCGCGAGCGCGGCGCGGCAGGTGGGCAGGTCGACCACGCGCTCCCCGGTGCGCGGGTTCACGCCGCCGTCCGCGAGCGTGGCTCCCATGATCGCCAGATCCTCCGCAGTCACCGAGACGCAGCTCTGCCGCGTGTACAGGTCGACGGTCTCGTCGGGGTCGGCATCGAGCGCTCCGAGCGAGTGGAGCAGCTGCGCGATGGCGCGGTTGCGGTGGTTCGACGCCGCCGCCGAACGGTAGAGCTCCTCGTCGATCGCGAGCGGTCGGCCCGCGAACGCGGCGAGCCCACCCAGGATCTGTTCCCACCGCTGGTCGACATCACCGCCGCCGACCAGCCCGGCAGTGGCGATCGCCCCGGAATTGACCATGGGGTTGGTGCGGCCGTCCGGGCTGCGCTCCACCGCGATCAGCGAGTTGAACGGCAGACCGGTCGCGTTCGCCCCGACCCGGGCCTGCACGACGTCCACGCCGAGCGCCGAGCAGGCGATGGCGAACACGAAGGGCTTGGCCACGCTCATGATCGAGAACGGCACGGCGCTGTCGCCCGCCGCGTGGGTCTCGCCCGCAACGCCCGCCACC
Organism: uncultured Actinomycetota bacterium; assembly: GCA_963799945.1. Taxonomy (GTDB): domain Bacteria; phylum Actinomycetota; class Actinomycetes; order Mycobacteriales; family Pseudonocardiaceae; genus Pseudonocardia. Next base: position 203,271 of record CAWCZG010000007.1, on the reverse strand, counting down.
ACGACGCCGAAGTGGCTCGGATCGGCTGAGCGCAGCGCGGGGTACACCGACGAGACCGTGCCGTCGCGGACCGGCAGGTAGCGCCGGTGGGCCTCGTCCACCAGCCGCCGGATCTCCGCAGCCGCGGGCAGCGAGCCCGTGGAGACGAAGGTCTCGTCCGCCCGCGCCATGGCCGTCTCCTCACGAAGGGGGACGGACAGGGTCGCGCGGGCGACCGTGGCGCAGCCTCACCCACGGCGGGTGAGGCACCTGGGCCACGGACGCCCGGACGATCGGGTCCGGACACCGCTGACGGTGCCCGGACGAGGAGGGTGAGCGATGGCGACGTTGAGTGTGTGGCGGTTCGACACGGCCGAGGGTGCCGACCAGGCCGTGGCGACATTGGAAGACCTGTCGAAGAAGCAGCTGGTCACGGTCACCGACGCGGCGATCGTCTCGTGGCGGGAAGGTGACCGTCGGCCGAAGACCCACCAGCTGCACAACCTGGCAGGCGCGGGCGCGCTCGGCGGAGCGTTCTGGGGTCTGCTGTTCGGGCTCCTGTTCTTCGTGCCGCTGCTCGGGATGGCGATCGGCGCGGCAGCGGGCGCGCTGAGCGGATCCCTCACCGACGTCGGGATCAGCAACGACTTCATCAAGAAGGCGCGCGAGGAGCTGACCCCGGGCACGTCGGCGCTGTTCGTGCTGACCCGCGACGTCGTGCTGGACAAGGTCAGCGCCGCGTTCGAGGGCCGCAAGCCGCACCTGATGTTCACCAACCTGTCCGACGACCAGGAGAAGGTGCTCCGCGAGGCGTTCGCGGAGTAGCGGGCGGCGGCGTCGCGAGGAGGCGGCATGCACGGCCAGACCGACCGGGCCGGTGGGGACACCGGCACCGACGCCGTCGAGGCTGCCGTCGCCGTCGTCCTGGGGACCACCGTGGTGGCCTGGCGGATATTCGGCCGGGTCGCCGCGCCCGCACGGAACGCGGCTACTGCCGTGCTCTCGGCAGTGGTCGGGCCCGTCGCATCGGGACCGACCGCCGAGCGTGGCCGGGCGCTGCGCGCTGAGTGCGCGAGGCTCACGGCTCTCGCTCTGCAGCAGGCGACCCGTCAGGTGCTGGGCATCGTGCTCCCCGCGCTGGATCTCACTGAGCTGGTGCTGACCTACGTCGACCTCGACCGGATAGCGTCCGGGCTGGACCTGGACGCCGCCGTCGCGCGGGTGGATGTCGACGCCGCCGTCGCGCGACTGGACCTGGACGCCGCCGTCGCGCGGTGGACCTCGACGCCGTCGTGGACCGGCTCGACCTGGACGCCGTGGTCGCCCGGGTGGACCTCGCCGCGATCGTCGACCGGATCGACGTGGAGGCCGTCGCGTCGCGGATCGACCTCGACCGGCTCGTCGAAGGCCTCGACCTGCAGGCCATTGTCGACCGCCTCGACCTCGACGCTGCCGCGGCGCGCCTCGACGCCGATCTCGTGGTGGAGCGGGTGGACCTGGACGCGATCATGCGTCGCATCGACGTCATCGGGATCGCGCAGTCGGTCATCGACGCGATCGACCTGCCGGAGATCGTGCGGGAGTCCACAGGGGCGCTGTCCTCGGATGCCGTTCGCGCCGTCCGCGCGGAGGGTCGCCGCGCCGATGACCGGGTGACCGGGCTGGTCGACCGGCTGCTGCGGCGATCGACGGTTCCGGCGCCGGTGATGCCGTGACCCGACCGGTCGGCCTGACCGCGCAGGTCTGCGCCCCCGCGGGCATCGTCACCAGGGCGCTCGCCGCGGTTCTGGACTTCGTTGTGGTGCTCGGCCTGACCGGCGGGGCGTTCGGGGCCGTGGCCGCGGCCTTCTTCCTGGCCAGCCCAGCCTCCTTCAGCTGGCCGCGCGACCTGCCCCTGGAGACCTCCGCCCTGGGCCTCACCATCGCCGTCGGCTACCTGACGGTCGGTTGGGCGACCGGCGGACAGACCGTCGGCGCCGCGGTGCTCGGCGTGCGGGTGGTCGCGCTCGGCGGAGGCAGGCTCGGCTGGTTGCGCTCGGGGCTGCGCGCCGTGCTCTGCGTGTTCGTGCCGCTGGGCCTGCTGTGGTCAGCGGTCAGCGTCAACCGTCGTTCTCTCCAAGATCTCCTGGTGCGTTCGGCTGTGGTGTACGCCGATCACGGAGATCCGGCGACGGCGCGGACAACACCTCGTTGACGCTCACTACGTGCAGTCCGAGGTTCTGGATCAGCGCCAGCACACCGTGGAGGTGGGAGTCGTCGATGACGTCCCCAGCGATGATCGTCTCCGGCGGCGCGTCGTTCACCGCCATGTCGGCGAACGCGCCCTGGGCACGCTCGGACAAGCGTCCCGCCACTCGGAACTCGTAGCGTCGTGCCGGCATCGCGACCCCTTCCGTGCGGGTTGCCGAGAGACCCGGCGACGGCCAAGAGATAGCCGCCCCGCACCCCCACTGTTGCCGCTCTGACACATCCCGGGCGTCCTCCGCCCAGGGTGAGAAGTGGCGCCCGGCTCAGCCCGTACAGCGTGCGGAACGGGGGCTGGGGGACGAGGCAGCGCCGCCGCCGTCGGCCCTGGGGCCGTTCGTGGGCTCCCTCGCGTGGTGCCTCGCCCACAGCGGGGGAGGAGCCGAACGGTCGGGGGAGCGAGACTCCGCGCGTGACGGTCACCGGGCGCTGGGGGGCACACCGATGAGCGCCGCCGTCGTCAGCCTCCTGGTCCTTGCGATCGTCGTGGTCCTCTTCGTGTGGAACCGGCTGCCGGTCGAGGTCGTGGCGATCGGGTCGGCCATGCTCCTCTACGCCGTGGGCGCCGTCGACCTCGACCAGGCCGTCGCAGGCTTCGGGGATCCGACGGTCATCCTCATCGCGTCCCTGTTCGTGGTCAGCGAAGGCCTGGACGCCACCGGGGTGACGACGTGGGTCGGGCAGCGACTGGTGGCCGGGGCGGGCGGCAGCACGCGGAAGCTGCTGGTGCTGGTGATGCTGCTGGTGGCCGTCGTGACCGCGCTGATCAACCTGAACGGCTCGGTCGCGGCGCTGCTGCCGATGCTGCTGGTCGTGGCGGCGCAGCGCAGCATCTCGCCCTCGAAGCTGCTGATGCCGCTGGCGTTCGCGGGGAGCGCTGGTTCGCTGTTGCTGCTGACCGGCAGCCCCGTGAACGTGATCGTGTCGGGCGCGGCGGCGGAAGCGGGCGTCGGGGGTTTCGGGTTCGCGGAGTTCGCGATCGTCGGCGTCCCGCTCGTGCTGGGCACCGTGCTGGTGGTGATGCTGCTCGGCGATCGGCTGCTGCCCGACCGGGTCGGCGCCGCAGTGCCGAGTGACCTCAGTGGACTCGCCAGGACCCTGACCAAGCAGTACCGGCTCGGCAACGTCGCCCACCTCGCCGTGCCTGCGGAATCACCGCTGGTCGGGCACCCGCGCGGGTCGTGGGACCTGCGGGCCTACCCGGGCGTCAGCGTCGTGACCGTGACCGACGCCGAGGCCGACCAGCCCGCGTCGGACGGTGCGCTCGCCCCCGGCGACCGGCTCACGGTCGTCGGCGAGCCCGACGGCGTCAGCCGGTTCCGCGCGGACCACGGACTGGAGCTGCATGCGGTGCTGGGACGCGACGAGGTCGAGCAGACCCTGATCGGCCAGGGCGGCGGCGTCGCCGAGGTCGTGGTTCCGCCGCGGTCCAGGCTCGTCGGCGAGGTCGTTGCCCCGGGCCGGGTGGTGCCGGGTGGGCCGATCGTCGTGCTCGCCGTGCAGCGCCAGGGGCGCAACCGCACGGCGACCGGAACGGCGCTGCAGGCGGGTGACGTCCTGTTGTTGGAGGGCCCGTGGGCGGCGTTGGACGACCTCGTGGGGTACGCCGACGTGCTGCTGGTCGACTCGCCTCCGCTCGTGCGCCGCCAGGGCGTTCCGCTCGGACCGCGCTCGACGAGGGCGATCGCGGTGCTGGCCGCGATGGTGGTGCTGCTCGCGACCGGGCTGGTCCCGCCCGTCATCGCCACGCTCCTCGCGGCGGGCGCGATGATCGTCCTGCGCGTGTTGACCGTGCAGCAGGCCTACCGGCGGATCTCCTGGACGACGGTGCTGCTCGTCGCGGGCATCATCCCGCTCTCGACGGCGATACGGACATCGGGCGCGGGCGAGCTGGTGGCCGAGCTGATCGTCGGCGCGGTGCGCACCGCGGGCCCGTTGCTGCTGCTCGTCGCCCTGTTCCTGCTCACGGTCGTGTTCGGGCAGATGATCAGCAACACGGCGACGGCGCTGATCGTGATCCCCATCGCGGTGTCCGCCGCGACGCAGCTGAACGTGTCGGCGCGGCCGGTGCTGATGTGCGTGTGCGTCGCGTCCGCGGCGTCCTTCCTGACACCGGTCGCGACGCCCGCGAACATGATGGTGATGGGACCCGCGGGCTATCGCTTCGGCGACTACTGGAAACTCGGCCTGCCCATGGTCGGGGTGTTCTTCGTGGTCGCGGTCGGCCTGGTACCGCTGGTGTGGTCGTTCTGACCGGGGGGATGGATCGGGTGGGCGATGGATGACACCGCGCGTCGGAGCCTGCTTCCCCGGGGGCTCCGCATCCTCCTCGGCGCCGCCTCGATGGTCATCATCGCGGCCGGGATCGGCGCGATCGGCTGGCTCATCGCACCCGCGTTCCTGGCCTGGGTGATCGTGATCGTGATCGCCCCGATCGGCCAACGGCTCCGCGGCGTCGGCCTGCCCGCATGGCTTTCGACGGTTGTGCTGGTCCTGCTGGTCTACGGCGTCGTGGTGGTGATGGCGGGGGTGCTGGTGCTCTCGGCCGCCCGGCTGGCCACCGTCCTCCCTCAGTACACGGCAGAGGCCAACGGCATGCTGGGCGCGCTCGGCGCGACGCTCCGCTCATACGGTGTCGGACCGGACCAGGTGCGGGCGTTGGTAGCGGGGCTGGACGTCAGCAAGGTCGCCCTGTTCATCGGGGCGTTGCTCGCCGGTGTCGTCGGGCTCGCCACGAACCTCGTCTTCCTCCTGTCGCTGCTGCTGTTCATCAGCCTCGAGGCGGGCGGCGCCGACCTGCGGGTGCAGGCGATGGTCGGCGGCCGCCCGCTGCTCGGTGCAGCGCTGGCCGACTTCACGAAGGGCATCCGGCGCTATCTGGTGGTGACCACGATCTTCGGGTTGGTCATCGGTGTGCTCGACACCGCCGCGCTGGCGGTGCTGGGCATACCGCTGGCGGTTACGTGGGGGCTGCTCGCTTTCATCACCAACTACATCCCCTACGTCGGGTTCTGGCTGGGCGTCCTGCCACCCGGCGTGCTGAGTCTGCTGGTCGGTGGTCCCCGCCTGCTCGTCATCGTCGTCGTGATCTACCTGGTCGTGAACTTCGTCTTCACCTCGCTCCTGCAGCCGCGCTTCGTCGGTGACGCCGTGGGCCTCTCGATCACGGTGACGTTCGTCGCGCTGGTGTTCTGGGGCTGGCTGCTCGGCCCGGTGGGCGCTGTGCTGGCCGTCCCGATGACCTTGTTGGTCAAGGCGCTACTGGTCGACAGCGATCCGGACGCGGGCTGGATGAACGCGCTGCTGGGCTCGCCCGCGGCGGTGCGGCGGCTCAGCGACCCGCCGGAGGTGGCCAGGATCCTCCACAGGCAGGCTGAACGCGACCTCGATCCGTTCGAAGCTCTTGTAGCGCTGGATGTGGGCGTAGGACCTCGAGGCAGCGTCGGTCGGCGTCGGTCAGGTCGTCCGGTCCGACGAACGGGGTCAGAGTCAGCAGCGCACGGGGCCAGAGCCGGTCCACGAGCACCACGTTGATCTCGGCGGCCGCCGCCACCACCACCGCCTCCAGGTAGATCCACGCGAGGAGCGCCAACACCAGCTCGAACACCCCGTAGAGCGGGTCGGCGCCCGCGAGCTCGTCGGTGGCGTAGCGGATGGCGCCCAGCTCGAGCAGCTGCCACGCCACCGCCGCAACAACCGCACCCGGCGCTACCTGGCGGAACGTGAGGTCACGGACGGTCAGAGCGCGGAACGCCACGAGGAACAGTGCCGCGTTGACCAGCACCGACACCAGCGGGGCCAGCACGGGAAGGACCGACCCGAGCGGCACGACCGGTGCTGCGGTGAGGACGGAGAGCGCGGTCGTGACGCCGAGCCCGACGCCGAGCAGCACCAGCAGCAGCAGTCCGCGGACCCGCGCGATGACCGGATGGGGCCGCTTGTCCACCGGGACGGCCCACATCTGGTCGAACGCGTGGCCGACCGAGGCCGTGAACCCGAGACCCCCGTAGAGCGCCAGCAGACCACCGACGACCAATGCGACTACGGAGCCTTCCAACGGATGCACGGTGGCGGTGATTTCGGTGCCCACGACAGGGAAACGGGCCAGTGTGCTGCCGAGGAGCTCGTCGGCCAGCTCGGGATGGTCCCGCAGCACCACTCGCAGGGTTGTGCTGAGCACCAGGAGAAGGGGGAACAGCGATAGAAAGCCGTAGTAGGTGATCAGCCCGGCCAACATCGGGCCGCGGTCTTCGATGAACTTGTCGAGCACCGCGAGCGGGACGCCCAGCCAGGGATGCTGCCGCTGGTAGCGGTCCAGCCGTACGACGATCCCCCGCACACCCACCTCCGTCAGGTCATCTCGCCGGCAGAATCACGCCGCGAGCACCGTATCCCGGACGGGCGGTCGGCGTTGCGGCTTGATCGGCCCGGCCGCTCAGCGGCGGTGGCGGTGCGAGGCACACCTCACCTCCCGGAGGGGAGGCCGCGGCGCACCCCTTGCCCGACTCTGCGCCGCGTGAGCATCCAGGCGATCGTCGTCCCGTCCAGCTTTGATCCTGCGCCGTCTGTCGCGGAAATCGCTGCCGTCGAAGTCGCGGCGTCCGCGACGGTCCCGGATGACGCCGACGCCGTAGGCGTCCTCGTTGGCGCCGACGGTCGGGTCGCCGACGTCGGTTTCGACGGTGCGGCATTGCGCGGGGCGGGTTTCGACGGCGCTGTGGGCACGACGCTGGTTCTGCCCGCGAAGGCGGGGCCTCCGCGGGTGCTGATCGGCGTCGGCGACATGGCGACATTGGATGCCGCGGGGTTGCGCGACGCCGTGGCTTCCCTTGCGAACGCAGCCGAGTGGAGCGTCCGGGCTGCCGTTGACCTGTCCGCGGTGACGGGTATGGAGCCCGGGGCCGCGGCACAGGCGGCCGTGGAGGGGTTCCTGCTTGCCCGCTACCGCTTCTCGCTGCACAGCGCGTCGCGGCCGAAACCGCTCGCGTCGGTCGCCGTCGTCGTGTCGGCGGATAAGCAGGCCGAGGCGCTCGCGGGCGCGGAGCGCGGCAAGGTGCTGGCAGGGGCAACGGCGTTGAACCGCGATCTTGCCAACTGTCCGCCCTCGCACCTGACCGCGGCACGGATGGCCGATCTGGCCGAACGGCTGGGCGCCGAGCACGGTTTGCAGGTCGAGGTCTTCGACCGGGACGCGCTGGTGGAGTTGGGCTGTGGCGGTCTGTTGGCCGTCAACGGCGGCAGCGCCGAGCCTCCGCGCATGATCAAGCTGGCCTATCGGCCTGCGACGACGGAGCGGGCTCGGATCGCGCTGGTCGGCAAAGGCATCATGTACGACTCCGGTGGGATCAGCCTGAAGCCCGCTGACCCCATCCACGCCATGATGAAGAACGACATGTCCGGAGCCGCGGCTGTACTGGCCGCGATGTGCACCCTGAGTGCGCTGGACTGCCCGAGCGCGGTGACGGGTTACCTCATGTGCACCGACAACATGCCTTCCGGCTCCGCGGTGAAGATGGGCGACGTCCTGACGGTGCGGGGCGGCACCACGGTCGAGGTCCAGAACACCGACGCCGAGGGTCGGCTGGTGATGGCCGACGCGCTGGTGCTGGCCACGGAGGAGAGCCCGAGGCCGGACGTCATCGTCGATATCGCCACGCTGACCGGCGCGATGATGCGGGCGCTCGGGACCTCGCTCGGCGGCGTGATCGGCAACGACCAGGCCGTGGTCGACCAGCTGATCGACGCGGGCGCGCGTGTCGATGAGCCGTTATGGCAGCTACCCCTCGAACAGCGCTACCGACGCGACATCGACTCGAGAATTGCCGATCTGCAGAACCTCGGCGGCCCGAACGGAGGCGCCATCACCGCGGCGCTGTTCCTCTCCGAGTTCGTCGCGGGCCTCCCGTGGGCGCATGTCGACATCGCGGGTGTGGCCGACGTGGCCAGTCCGGGATCGTGGCGGCCCGCGGGATGCAGCGGCTTCGGGGCTCGTCTGCTCGCCGACTTCGCCGTCGGCTTCGGCGCCACGCCGCGTCAATGAGGAGCCGCGTCCGATGAATCCCGTCCTGGCGTTCGTCATCGTCATGCTCGTTTGGACGGTCAGCGACTTCGTGGCGAAGAAGACCAAGTCCTTGCTGTCCTCGCTCCTGGTTGCCTCGATCATCTTCTTTATCGGGTTCCTCACCAACGTCTTCCCCGAAGATCTCCTCGCGAGCTCGTCACTGCTCGCCCTCGCCGGAGTCGTCGTCGGATTCATCATCGTCCACCTCGGTACGATGATCAGTCTGGACGACTTCAAGAAACAGTGGAGAACACTTCTCGTCGGTATCGCCACCGTGATCGGCATCGGGATCACGCTGCTCATCGCCGGACTGATCTTCGGTGGCGGTGTCCGCCCCGGCGCCTATGACGGCGTGGCGGCCGCCCGCCCGTTGGACTTCGTCATCGCAGGCACCGGAGCATTGAGCGGCGGAACAATCTCCGTCCTGATCGTCCAAGAAGCCGCCCTCAGTGTCGGCCTCACGTCCCTTGCGGTGTTCCCGGTCCTCATCACGGCACTCCAAGGACTGATCGGGTTCCCGCTGACCTCGATCATCCTGCGTCGAGAGGCGGTACGCCTCAAAGCCGAGTACCGAGCAGGCAACCTCACATCGGTGGACCTCGCCGAGGACACAAACGACACCACAACCCCAGAAGACGCGACCCCAGAAGACACGACCGCGAACGAAAGTCGCCTTCCGGCCGCCCTGCGGACCACGCCGGGCACGCTCTTGCTCGTGGGTGTCGTCGTGCTCATCGCCACCCTCATCGACAACGTGACCGACGGGATCCTCAACACGTTCGTCGTCGCACTCGTCTTCGGGATCGCCCTCCGGACGTTCGGGATCTTCAAACCGTCCGTGCTCTCCGGCATCGACGCTTTCGGCCTGATGATGCTGTCGATCATGATCCTCGTCTTCGGGCCACTCGCCACCGTGAAGCCCTCCGACGTGGCAAGCCTCGCCCTGCCCCTACTGCTCGCTTTTGTTTTCGGCGTCATCGGCATTGTTCTGTTCGCTACGATCGTCGGCAAACTCGTCGGATACACCGTCTCGATGTCTGTTGCCATCGGTCTGACGGCATTGTTCGGGTTCCCCGGGACGATGATCTTGTCTCAGGAGGCGGCGAAGGGCGCAGGTGAAACCCCGGAGGAAGTCGCCGCTATCGAAGGAGACATCCTGCCGAAGATGATCGTCGCCGGATTCGCCACGGTCACCATCACCTCGGTGATCGTCACGAGCATCCTCGCGGGCCGTATCGGCGGCTGAGCCGATCAACGACCCTTCACACCAGGATCCGACCGCGGGCGACGGCCTCGCGGCGGGAGCGGACCCCGAGCTTGGCGTAGATCGCGGTCAGGTGGGTCTTGACGGTGTTGGTGGTGACGGCCAGCCGGTCGGCGATCTCGTCGAGCGAGAGCGGGCCCGGGAGGAGGTCGAGCACGGCGGTCTCCCGGGCGGTGAGCGTCGGGGCTCCCGACCCCGCGGGCCGGTGCTGCTCGAGCGTGCGCCGCGCCGCGAGGACCTGCTTGGCGAGCTCGTCAGTGCCGCCGAGGTTGCCCAGCTCGCGGGAGAGCAGGTCGATCAGCTCGGCCGGGGCGTTGATGAGCGGCCGCAGGACGCCGTAGCGCTCGGCATCGGCGAGCGCACGCCGCAGGGCTTCGCGGGTGCGCGGGCGGTTTCCGCTGCGCAGCGCCAGCACGCACTCCAGCGTCCACGCCGCCACGGGCACCCAGCGCATGACCGGCGTCGACGAGCCGTCGAGCAGCGGAGTGAGCAGATCGCGCGCTCGTTCGACGGCGGTCGGGTCCGAGCCGATCCGTGCTGCGGCTGCCTCGGCGCGGATGTAGGTCAGGTCGCCGCTGCCCGCGGCCCGCTCCTGCATCCACTCCTGCACGGTGCGGGCGCCCGCGTCGAGGCCCAGCCGCAGCGCCGCGTCGTGCTCGACGAGCGCCAGGAGCGCGACCGCCGGGCGGTTGAGCCACAGCCCGTCGACGACGCGCGCCCGCGCCGCGCGCATCCCGTCCAGACCGACCTGGTGTTCGCCGAGGTCGAAGCGGGCCGCGGCACGCAGCACGTCGAGTATGGGCAGCAGCGGGTCGATCTCCCCGAGCGAGCCCGTCGACACCTGGTCGGCGATGTCCTGCACGGCATCCGCGATGCGCAGGGCCTCGGCGGGCCTGCCCTGCAGGAATGCCCCGTAGACACACATCGCCAGGCAGAACGTCTCGCTGCCGGTGCCCCTCCAGGACTGGGCGGGCGCGGTCCGGTTGGCCCGCACCGCGTGCTCGAGCATGCTCGAGATCGCGCCGCGCAGTCCCGAGACGATCCCGCGGATCGTCAACGCCCGTGCTGCGAGGTAGTGCCGGCCTTCGTGGGTGGCCTGCTCCACGGCGGCGCGGGCGATCTCGTCGGCTTCGGCCCATCCTCCGGCTGCCATGGCGACGTTGGCCCGCTGCAGCATGCCTGCGACCCCCAGCTCGCCCTTCTCCGAACTGATCGGCGCGACGTCAGGCTGCGCGATCGCCGTTGCGGGTGGGCCGTACCACGACCGCCGGGCCGTCGCGAGCGTGCGCAGCGCGACCAGCGGCGCTTCCGGCTCGGCGGGCCAGCGGGCGGCCACCCGGGTGAGCAGCTCGTCCGCCGCGTCGGCCCGGCCCAGCTCCATGTGGGCGAGCACCCCCACGAGCATGAGCTCGACGTCGCCGCGGAGCATGCCCGCGGTGTCCACCACGCCCAGAACCTCGGACACCTCGGCGTGTTGACCCGAGGTGGCCAGCACGGCCCCATGCCTGCGGAGGACGTCCCGGATGAGAGCGGGATCTTCGGCCAGCGTCGCGTGGCGCAGTGCGTCGAGCGGCCTGCGTACGGCCGCGTACCAGTCGAGCGTCCGCCGGTGCAGAACCGCGATGAGGTCGGGCCGTCGTCGCCGCAGGTCGGCGAAGAGCTGGGCGCGCAGCAGCGGGTGGATCCGGAACCACCGCTTGCCCGCGCCGTAGCCGGCCACCAGCGATGTCCGCTGCTCCAAGTCGGCCAGCACATCGCCTGCGTCGGCTCGCTCGGTGAGCGCGAACGCCAGTGGCGCGGTGACCGCGTCACACACGCTGACGGCCAGCAGCACCTCCGTGACCTCGCCGGGCAGGCGGGACAGGATCTCGCCGACGAGGTAGTCGGAGATCGCCTGACCGTTCCCGGTGAGGTCGGACAAGAACGCATCCGGGTCGGCGGTCTCGCGCAACGTCAGACTGGCCAGCCGCAGTGCCGCGGGCCAGCCTGCCGTCTCCGCGTGCAGGACCGAACGCTGTTGGGTGCTGAGCCGCACCTCGGCCCGCGCCAGGACGTTTGCCGCCTCGTCCGGAGTGAACGCCAGCTCGGGCGCCCGCAGCTCGCGCAGCTCGCCCGCCAACCGCAGGCGCCCGAGGCGGAGCGGCGGATCGGACCGGCTGGCCAGCACCATCCGCAGGCCGGGCGGACGGTTCTCGATGAGGTTCGCCAGGCCGGTGAGGGGGTGTCGGTGCGTCAGCTCGTGCACGTCGTCGAGGACCATCAGCAACGGACCCGGCGCAGCCGCCAGCCCGTCGATCAGCGTGGCGAGGAAGTCCGGGTTGCTGCTGGGCGCGTCGGGCAGTTCCAGGGTGTGCACGGGGTTGGACGCCGGGATGTCCGCGACAGTGGTGAGGGCGGCGAGCACACCGGCCCAGAACCGTCGGTCGGCGTTGTCGTCGCGGTCCAGCGTCAGCCAGGCGACGCGGGGGTGTCGGGTCACCCAGTCGGCGAGCAGGAGTGTCTTCCCGTATCCGGCGGGCGCGGACACGAGCACGACCTCACCGTCGGCGATGTTGTCGAGGAACGAGCTCAGCCTCGGCCGCGGCAGGTACAGCGCCGAGAGCTGCGGTACTGCCGTTCTGATGTGGGCGACCGCCGGACGGCCACGTCGGGAGTTGATCGCCATGACACGTTGGACGCTACCTGGACCCAACTCCATTTGGTTGAGCTGAATGGGCCGGAGCAGATCACCCGAGCGGCTGAGGGTCGGCTGCTCACCTCTCAGGAAGAACGGGGACCAGGCCGCCCTCCTTCGCTGCCGCGAGCGCCTCGCGTCGGGTGTGCACCCCGAGCTTGCCGTAGATCGTGCGCACGTGGGTCTTGACGGTGTTCGGTGAGACCGTCAGCGCCTCGGCTATCTCGCTGATCGACCGCTGCGTCGAGAGCATGCCCAACACGGCGCGCTCGCTCTCGGTCAGCGCCACCCGCGACCCCACCGGCCGGGACCGCCCGGCGTCGAGGACGCGCGCGGTGAAGGAGGCCAGCGCGGGTGGCCAGTGCAACTGGCGGATCAGCTCGACGACTTCGTCAGAGTGGATCAACGGGCGGAGGACGTCGAGACGGGACGCCAGGTCCACCGCCCGCCGGACCGCGCGCAGGGCCTGACCGCGGTTGCCCGCCAGTAGGGCCGACCGGCATGCCAGGACCCAGGCGTCGACCACGATCCACGGCACGAGAGGCGGGTCGGTCTGCCCGTGCAGTACGGCGGCGAGGTGTCGACCTGCGGGGGCGTTGCGCCCGAGCTGGAACTGTTGGCGGGCCCGCAGCAGTTGCGCTTCGGCCGTGTCGGGCAGCCGATCAACCGCCCACTCGAGGATCTCGCGTGCGCGGTCGACGTAGCCGAGGTCGATCGCGGCCTGGTGCTCCAGCACCGCGATCAGGGCGAGGTAGAGCGGGGGCAGCCACGGCTCGGCGGCGGCCCGCGCGGCGGCCAGCAGCTCCAGCCCCTTGGCCGCTTCGCCATGCTCGGTCATCGCCGCGCCGCGGATGGCGTTGAGGGCGGCGCCGAAGAGCCCGGACGCGGGGCCGAGGGAGTCGGCGAAGGCCAGCGTGGAGTCGGCCAGCGCCAGGCACTCCGCGGGCTGCGCGAGCAGCAGTGCCCGGTAGGCCCGCATATAGGCGGTGACGGCGGCCGCGCTGGTGCCCCGCCAGTTCTCGGCGGGCGCGCGCGCGTCCGCCCGCTCCGCGAGGGCTGCCATCGTGGAGAAGTTGCCCTCGACCGCGGCCACGCCGCTCAGCACGGCCAGGCACCGTGCCACGAGGTAGTCGTTGTCGCCCGCCTGCTCCTGCGCCGCCGCCGCGAGCTCGCGGGCGGCGTCGGCGCGCTGCTCCACGAGGGCCACGAAGGCCCGTTCGAGCAGCGCCATCGGCCCGAGGCCCAGCTGCTCGGCGGCCGCGGTCTCGTCCCCGGTCGCGCGCTCCGCGGCGCTGTTGCCCGAGGTCAGCGACTGGCGGCGGGCCTCGGCGACCCGGCGCAGCGCGAGCGGCTCGTCCGCGGGTTCGGCGGGCCAGACCTCGGCGGCCGCGGCCATGAGCCGGTCACCCTCGACGAGCTCGCCGATCTCGAAGTTGGCCATGGCCATCAGCAGCGCGAGCGTGGGGTCGCCGTCCACGACCTCCCGCCGCAGCGTCGCCGCGGCCTCGCGGAGCCGGGCGTGCTCGCCCGCGGCCAGCAGGAGCAGCCCGTGCCGGCGCGCGACCTCGACCAGCACGGCCTCCGAGCCCGAGGACAACGCGTGGTCGACGGCGGCGGCCGCCATGTCCTGCCCGGTGAACCACCGGGCCGCCTTCACGTGCAGCGCCGCCACCGTCTCTGGGTGCCGCCGCCGGAGATCGGCCAGCAGGTGCGCGCGCAGGAGCGGCTCGACGACGAAGCGGACCCGACCCGGACCGGTGCGGTACACCAGACCGGTCTCGCGCTCGAGGACGTCGAGCACGTCACCCGCCTCGGGGAGTTCGCACAGCGCCACCGCGAGCGATGCCGAGACGACCTCGCAGACGCTCACCCCGTCCAGGACGTGGCGCGCCTGCCCGGACAGCGACTGGAGGACCTCCTCGACGAGGTAGTCCGACATCGCGCGGTCGGTGCCGACCAGGTCGTTGACGAAGACGGTCGGCTCGGCCGCGGCCAGGGCGGGCGCGGCCAGCCGGAGGCCGACCGCCCAGCCCCCGGTCTCGGCCACGAGCACGTCGATCAGGCCGACGCTGAAGACGTAGCCCGTTGCCGCCAACATCGCGGCCGCCTCGTCGGTGGTGAACCGGAGGTGCTCGGCGCGGACCTCGAGGAGCCGTCCCGCCGCCCGGAGCCTGCCGAGCGCGACGGGCGGGTCCCGTCGGCCGGACAGCACGAGGCGCACGTGGGCAGGCCGGTCGCGCAGCAGCGACCGCAGCCCCAGGACCGCGGCGGGCGCGGTGAGCTCCTGGACGTTGTCCAGCACGATGGTGAGCGGTTCCGCGACGCCGGCCAAGCCGTTGGCCACGGCGGCCAGGAACTCGGGATCCTGCGAGGGCTCGTCCGGCAGGGCGAGGTCGTGCAGCCCGTTGCCCGTGGGCACGGCCGCGCATGTCCGCAACGCGCTGAGCACGATCGACCAGAACCACCGGTCGCTGTCGTCGATGGGGGAGAGCGACACCCAGGCGGTGTGCACCGGGTCGGTGCGGAGCCACTCCGCGAGCAGCGCGGTCTTGCCGTACCCGGCCGGGGCGCTGACCAGCATGACGTCCCCGTGGCCTGCCTTGTCGAGACGATCGAGCAGCCGTTGGCGGTTGACGTGGCCCGACCGCAGCCACGGCACTTCGATGCGGTTGCGGAGGCTGGGGCGGATCGCCTCCGACGCGGCGCTGCGCCTCACAGCGCAACGGGAGCAGGCGTGACCGTGACGGTGGTGCTCGTGCCGCCACGCACGTAGGCCAGCTCGATGCCCCGGCCCGTCCGCGCCGCCAGCTCGGCCACCGTCACCTGTTCCGCGCTCACCGCCGGCTTGCCGTTGACCAGCGTGATCACGTCCAGGAGCCGGATGCCCGCCGCGGCGGCGGGCCCCCCTGGGGTGACGGAGTCGACCACCAGGCCCGGCGGCAGGCCGACTTGGTCGGCGATCGCCGCGGGCACCGCGCGGACCTCGAGGCCCGCGGAGTAGTGGGCGGCGGAACCGGTCGCAATGAGCTCGTCGGCGATCGGGTTGGCCAGGTCGACCGGGATGGCGAACCCGAGCCCGACGCTGCCGCCGCCGCTCTGTCCCGCCGAGTTCGGCACCGTCGCGATCGCGGTGTTGACCCCGACCAGCTGCGCCTGGCAGTTGACCAGCGCGCCTCCGCTGTTGCCGGGGTTGATGGCCGCATCCGTCTGGAGTGCCCCCACAAGATGCGCCGTCTGACCCTGATCGGCAGGCAGCGCGACCTCACGATCCATGGCACTGATGATCCCGGATGTCACCGTGTCGACAAGGCCCAAAGGGGCGCCGAGCGCCACGACGGGCTGCCCGACCACGAGGCCCTGTGACGAACCCGAGGCGATGACGGGCAGTCCCTTCGCCCCGTCGGCCGCTTTCAGCACCGCGAGGTCGGTGAGAACGTCCCGACCGACGATGGTGGCGGGGGAGGACCGGCCGTTGCTGTAGCGGACCGCGACGGTGCCGCCGTTGGCCCCGACCGAGATCACGTGGTCGTTGGTCAGGATGTAGCCGCCGTCGCGGATGATCTCGCCGGAGCCGGTTCCGCCCCCCGCGCCGCCGGGGGCCTGCGCCGAGATCGTCACGACCGACGGGAGACCGGCCGTCGCCACCGCCGCCGCCGGGCACACCGACGGCTCCGCGCCGGCCGTGGTGCCCGGGGCCGCCGGGGTGGCCATTGCCCTCCCGACGACCACCCCCACTACGGCCCCCACGACCAGCGCGACGACGCCGGTGACGACCGCGATCGAGGTACGCAGATGTCCTTGCGGCACTGCTCACCCTTTCCCCGCTCCGAGGCCGCGGAGCCCGCCCGATCCGACGTCGGACGACTGTGCGCCCGCGGGCCGCGGCCCACATCCTCCGCTGCGGGTGAATCGTGCCGACTCCATGTGGGGCAGGCTCGGGGCGTGAAGGACGGGGTCATCCATCGCCTGCGCGCCTGGCTCGGGCGGCTGGGCGAGCGCTACGAATGGGTCGACCACCTGTCGCGGGCCGGGCAGCGCTACTTCGAGCAGCGCGGCAACCACTTCGCCGCCGCGGTGGCGTTCTTCAGCGTGCTGACCGCGGTGCCGCTGCTGATGGTCGCCTTCGCGGCGACGAGCTACGTCCTCTGGTTCAGCCCGGCGCTCCTCGCCGACCTGGAGCACAGCATCGCGGCGACCGTGCCGTCCGGCCTCGCCGAGTCGCTGAACCCGATCATCGAGACGGCGATCGACCAGCGCAACGCCGTCGCGGGCGTCGGTCTCGCCGGCGCGCTGTACTCGGGGGTCTGGTGGATGTCGAACCTGCGCGAGGCGGTCTCGGCGCAGTGGGGTCTGCCCGCCCCGCATCCGGCCGCGTTGCAGAGGCTGCTGTTCGACCTGCGGGAGCTGATCGGTCTGGGCGTCGCACTGGCCGTCTCGTTCGCCCTCACGGTGCTGGGCACCGGCCTCACCGAGACGGTGCTCGGCCTAGTGGGGGCGCCGGACGAGGAGGCGACCCGGATTCTGACCAGGGTCGTCGGTGTGGCGCTCGGCGTCGCCGCGAACTGGCTGATCTTCGCCTGGGCGATCACCCGGCTGCCCCGCACGGACGTCCGTCTGCGGAGCGTGGCAGGCGCCGCGCTGCTCGGCGCCGTCGCCTTCGAGGTGCTCAAGCAAGGCGTGGCGATCTACTTCGGCGCCATCTCGGGCTCGCCGAGCGGAGCGGTGTTCGGCTCGTTGCTCGGTCTGCTGGTGTTCAGCTACGTCGTGGCGCGCATGGTCCTGCTCGTGACGGCGTGGGCGGCCACCTCGCGCGGCAACGACGCCCGGTTCCCGGTCCCCGTCGCCGTTCCCGGGCCCGCCGTTGTCCGACAGGAGGTCACCGTGCGGTCGGGGGTGTCCGCAGGTGGCCTCGGCGCGGTGCTGCTCGCGGGTGTCGTGGTCGGCGCGCTCCTGCGCCGCCGCCGGTGAGATCTCCTCCGTCGGGGGTGAGCCCGGCGGCCCGGCCCCGGCGCAGGCTGGAACTGCGGTCAACCGAGAGGATCCCCATGCACGCGAAACCCCCGCCGGGCGCACCGGTGGAGTGGGTGGCACTGACCTTCCCCGGTCCGAAGCTGCCTCCCGCGGTCGCCGCTCCGCTGGCCGACCTGGTTCGCCGGGGGACGGTTCGGATTCTCGACGCGGCTGTCGTACACAAGGACGTCGACGGTGAGGTGACCGGCACCGAGCTGGAAGACGAGGGTGACGTGGGCTTCGACGACGTGGACGGAGAGGTCCTCGAGCTGCTGAGCCATGACGATCTTCTCGGGATCGCCGAGCGACTGGATTACGACACCACCACGCTGGTTATGGTCTGGGAGAGTCTCTGGGCGACGGCGTTCGCCGACGCGGTCCGTGAGAGCGGCGGCACCTTGCTGGCCCACGACCGAATTCCGGCTGCGGACGTCGTGCGGGCACGGCAGGGTCTCGGATCTGCGGGGGGCGGAACATGAGGCGGCGGCTCGGTCGCGGGCGGGGCGGCCCGGGCCTGCTCGGCACCATGGCCCGCACGGCGGTCGTCGCGGGGACGGCTTCGGCTGTCGCAGGGCGGGTTGCGGCGGGTCAAGATGCGGCGGCGCAGCGCTCTCACCAGGCAGCGGCGGCGCAACAACAGCTCGAAGAGCTGCAGACGCAGGCCCGGATCGAGAGCGGCGTCGCCGACGCGTTTGCGCGCAGCCGGCCCACGCCCGCCCGCACCGTGGACGATCTGCACACCCAGCTGCTCAAGCTCGGCGAGCTGCGGCAGGCGGGCCTGCTCACCGACGACGAGTTTCAGCAGCAAAAGGCGCGCCTGCTCGCCCCATAAGCTTCCGTCGCTCGCCGCATCATCGGTGGCGGCGGACCGTGAGGAGAACCGATGACCGGCGAACCCCTGCGTCGCGTGGCGATCGCCTGTCAGGGCGGCGGCAGCCACACCGCCTTCACAGCGGGGGTCCTGGCCCGCCTGTTCGACGGCGACGAGCTGGACGGGTGCGAGGTCGTGGGGCTCAGCGGGACCTCCGGCGGCGCGGTCTGCGCCTTGCTGGCGTGGTCGGCGCTGCGTGAGGGGGACCGGCACAGGGCCCGAGCGCTGCTCAACGGGTTCTGGGAGGACAACTCGGCGTCGTCGATGATGGACGCTGCGGTCAACGCCTGGATGGTGTGGGTGAGCACCCTGCAGGGCCTTGGCATGGTTCCGGTCGCCAGCCCGTACGACCTGCCGGTCGACGGGCTGCAGACCTTCCGTGACCTGCTCACGCGCCGGGTGGACTTCGACGCCATCGACGTCGACAGCGCGGGCGAGCACCCCCTGTTGCTGATGGGCGCCGTCGACGTCCTGTCCGGCCAGTTCCGCGCCTTCCACAGCCGCCGGGACCGGATCACCGCCGACATGGTCCTGGCGTCCGCAGCCATCCCCACGGTGTTCCCGACCGTGCACACCGACGGCGGCGCCTTCTGGGACGGCCTGTTCTCCCAGAACCCACCGGTGCGCGAGCTGCTCGAGACCAAGCCCGACGAGCTGTGGGTGATCCAGATCAACCCGACCGCGCGGGCCACCGAGCCCCGCTCGGTCCTGGATATCACCGACCGGCGCAACGAGCTCGCGGGCAACCTCTCCCTCTACCAGGAGCTGCACGTCATCGAGCTGATCGACCGGCTGCTCGCCGAAGGCCAGCTGGTCGGCGACCGGTACAAGCAGGTCGTGGTCCGCGTGCTGGAGTTCTCCCGCCCCCTGTCGTCCAAGCTGATGGGACCGGCCTCCAAGCTCAACCGCGACGCCCGGTTCATCCGCTCGCTCATGGACCAGGGCGAGCGGCAGGTCGAGGAGTTCCTGGCCGCACGGGCCTTCGAGGACGCCTGGCGGACCGGTGCCGACGACGCGGTGCTGGCGTTGTTCGCGCCCGACGCCGAGCTGACCTCCTCCGCGCCGTTCCGCGTCCGCCCGACCCTGCGCGGGCAGGACGCGCATGACGCCATCCGTGAGCTGCGCAAAGACGTCCGCATGGACCTGACCCACAAACAGCTCACCCGGGAGCGCGCGGTGTGGACGGTCCGCCTCGCTTCCGACACCCGGGGGCGCATCGAGGCCGAGTTCGAGGACGGCCGGGTGGTCCGCGTCCAGCTCGGGCCCGCCCTGCTCGAGCGCTAGGAGCGCGTCCTAGCCCGACATCACCCAGCGGATCCCCTGGGTGACGACCCGGCCGCCGCCACGG
The DNA here is from genome assembly GCA_963799945.1 of uncultured Actinomycetota bacterium. GTDB lineage: Bacteria > Actinomycetota > Actinomycetes > Mycobacteriales > Pseudonocardiaceae > Pseudonocardia. The sequence continues at coordinate 183,820 of CAWCZG010000007.1, read as the reverse complement.
ACGAGGGTCGGCTCGACGATCGGCAGGTAGGGCAGGCGCAGCGGCGCGCGGGCCCAGCGCGGCAACAACTCGACGGCCGCGGCGGCCAACAGCGCGTACGGCGCGCGGGCGACAAGCGCCAGCGGCGGGTTGAGCAGTAGGAACCGGGCCGTCGAGCGGGCCTCGGGGCTGCCCTCCAGCTCGGGGCGGAACGCCTGGATGCGGTCCGCGAGCGCCGCCTCGGTCCGCGGCGGGTCCACGACGCCCAGCTCACGCGCGATCTGGGCGGTGTCCGCGACGTAGCCGTCGCGGCCCGCCTGGTCGAGCGGGCGGGAGCCGTGGCGCTGGTGGGCGCGCAGAAAGCTGTCGATCTCGGCGATGTGCACCCACTCCAGCAGGTGCGGGTCGCCCGCCGAGTAGACCCGGCCGTCGGGCATCCGGCCGCGGACCCTCGCGTGGACGCCCTTGATCCGCTCGATCGTCGCGCGCGCTTCGGCGTCGGGCCCGAACGTCGTGGCGGCGAGGAAGTAGCTGGTGCGGGCCAGCCTTCCCCACGGGTCGCCCCGGTACCCCGAGTGCCCGGCGACCCCGGCCATGGCCAGCGGGTGCAGCGACTGCAGGAGCAGCGCGCGCAGCCCGCCGACGAACATCGACGCGTCGCCGTGCACCCGCCGGATCGGGCGGTCCTCGGCGAACCAGCGCGGGCCGGGCGCGCTGTGGATCCGCTCCCGTCGGCTCGGCCCCTCGTCGCCCGCGACCTTCTGGAAGACGTCGGCCCCGAGCCGGGCGCGCAGCTCGGCGATCCGTCCGGTCAGCGAGCCGACTCCCGGAACCCGCAGATCGACCACATCCCCATCATCCGCGACGGGCGACAGCGCGGCCACCCGATGTGGGTTCTAGCGCGGCGGGCGCTCGGGCAGGCGCACCCGCAAGATCGTCTCGCCGGGCTGGGCGTCGACGGTGATCTCGCCGCCGTGGCGTTCCACGAAATCCGCCGCGCGATGTTCGACGAGCGACTCGGAGGAGGTCGGTGGAGCCGTGGATCAGCACCCCCAGCCCTCCGTGTAGGCGCCCTCGTGGAAGAGGTCGACCCCGGCTCGATCGGCACCTCGCCGCCCGCCCGGGCGAGATCGGCCGGCTGGTCGTCGCTGAGCCCGTCGTAGAGCGGGAAGGAGCGCAGGTCGTCGGTGCTCAGCGCCGCATCACACCGCAGGCGTAGGGCCGCCCGCGGCGCTTGAGGGGCCCCTGCGGGCCCAGCGCCGCCGACCCCACCACGCGGCCAGCGCGACCGGAACGGAACCGACCGCTGCCCACGCGCACACCAGGCCGAACGCCCCCGCCTCGGCGACCGGCGCCGCGGCCGCCGTGCCGATCGCGCTGCCGACGAACAGCGCCGTCGCGAACAAGGCGACCGAGGTCGCGCGCTCCCCGGCGACCATCTCCGTCGCCCAGGTCTGCAGGGTCGTGTGCAGGAAGGCCCACGACGCGCCGACCCCGAACCCGGCGACGGCCAGGGTCGCGACGGACACCGTCACCGCGGGCAGCGCCCAGGCCGCCACCAGGCACGCGCCGCCGATCGCGGCCAGGCCCGCAGGCGTCACCCGGTCGACCAGGGCCCGGACGAGCCGGGAGCAGATCACCGCCCCCACCCCGAACGTCGCCGCGACGAGGCCCGCCACCGCCGCGGACATCCCGAGTGCCTGGACCGCGGGCGCGACGAAGGTGAGCACGCCGAGCACCACGACGCCCTCGGCCAGCACGATCAGCAGCACCAGCCTGCCCCAGCCCGAGCGCAGCACGGTCCGCACCGAACGGAGCGGGTTGCGCGCGGCCGGTGGGCGGTCGGGCTCGGGCAACTTGCGCAACGCCACGGCGAGCGCGAGCCCCGCAAGTGCGCCCAGACCCGGCACCGCCCGCCACCCGACCAGGTCGGCGAGCACCCCGGCGCCGACGGTCGCGAGCGCGATCCCGGTGGCCGACGCCGTGAGCACCTCGGAGATGGGCCGCTGGCGGGTGGCTGCGGGCCAGACGTCCCCGACGTAGACCAGCGCGGTCGGGATGACGCCCGCGAAGCAGGCCCCGGCCACGACCCGGGTGATCCCGAGCACCACCAGGTTCGGTGCGACGACCGCACAGGCGCCCGCCACCGCCGCCCCGAGCAGGCTGATCCGCATCACCCGCACCCGCCCCACCCGGTCGGACACGATCCCCCACACCGGCTGCGCCACCCCGTACATCACGAAGTAGCCGCTCGCGATGAACGAGACGGCGGCGAGCGACGCGTGCAGGTCGAGCCCGATCGGCACGAGCAGCGGCGTGATCGCGAACCGGTCGAAGTTGCTGGTGAACGTCGAGGCCTGCAGGAGGCGCAGCCGCCTGCGCTCGCCCTCGACCACGTCGCCTATCTTGTCGGCTCTGTCCGGCGCTCGGTCTGCGCGTCCTGGTCGCCCGTACGGGGCATCGGGACGTGCATGGCGACGGCATCGTCGCCGGTGCGTCGGGCCGCCATGCCGGAGATCTGGTAGAGCGCGCGCCGTCGGAGCCGGGCCGCGGGCCTGGCCACCCGGCCGACGAGCCGGTCGACCGCGCGGACGTCGAACTCGGGTGCGGCGGCGAGATCGTCGACCAGGGCCCGATGGGCGTCGTACATCTCCCGGTCACCCCCGGCGGTCACCGAGCCCCCTGCGATGCGGAAGGCCGCGAGCGTTTCGCGAAGCCCGAGGAACTTGCCGCGCCTCAGCAACCGGACCCAGAGATCCAGGTCGTTCATGTAGGCGTTGCCCGCCTGCCACCCGCCCACGGCATCGAAGTCTTCGCGGCGGAACATCGCCCCACCGGGTTCGCCGAGCGGGTTTCCGCCGTCGCGCACCACGCGGCGCGCGACCTCGATCCCGCTGTGCACGCCCGCGAGGCCGTTGATACCCCGGCGGGGGGCGATCACCCGCCCATGCTCGTCGATCATGTCCCGGCGGCTCGCCACCAGCGTGATCCGCGGATCGGCCTGCATCGGGGGAACCTGGAGCTCGAGGCACCGCGCATACACGAGGTCGTCGGCGCACACCATCTTGATCAACGGAGCCCGGCAGTGCTGAACGGCCCGGTTGAAGTTCGCCACCATCGGGACCGTGGCGTCGTTGCGCTCGACGCGGATCCGCGGGTCGGTGAAGGAGGCCGCGATCTGGGCGGTGCGGTCGGTGCTGGCGTTGTCCAGCACAACCAGCTCGAAGTCCCGGTAGGTCTGGTTCAGCACACAACGGATGGTCTCGGCGAGAAAGCGCTCTCCGTTGTAGACCGGAATGCAGACCGAAGCGGAAGGAGAGGTGATCGGCGACATCTACTGGCCACCTCCTCCTTGCTGGATAGACATGTTCGACACTTCGCGGGGTCGGCGTCACCCGTTACGGTTCGCCGACGATAGCGAAGGCCGGAACGGACTCACTCGTCCGGGTCTCGCGGGCCGGGCCTTGATCACCACTCGGTAGCTTCCACCGGGCGGAGGGCCCGCGTCAGGCGTCCTTCACCCAGGGGGACCGGGCCCGACAGCGGACGGAGCGTAGTGGTGACGGACACGCCTGCGGGCGCGGCATGCTGAGGGTGCTGCGGCGGCGTGCGGCCGAGGACGACCTCGGCAGCGTCGCGGGCGACCGCCAGCTCGGCGACGGGCTGGCGCTCTCGCTGTGCTCGATGCTCGGTTCGGTGGCAGGCCTACTCGGCTGGCTGATCACCGCCCGGATCATGACGCCCGCGGAGGCCGGTGACGCGCAGCTCGTCGTCTCGGCCTTCATGCTCGTGGGCGGCGCCGCGCAGCTCAACCTCGACGTCGGGGTGATGCGCTGGCTGCCCGCGGCCGGGAACCGGACCGGCAGGCTCATCGGGACAGCGACCGCCGTGATCGTCACGTTGGCGCTGGTGCTGTCGCTCGGGTACGCCCTGCTCACGCCCCGGCTGACCGCCGTCTCCGGCGGCGGGGAGGGGTTCTCGGGCCTCGGGCTGTTGCTGTTCGTGCTCGTGGCGGTGGGCTGGGGCGTCTTCACGCTGCACGACTTCGCGCTCGTCGCGCTCGGCAAACCGTGGTGGGCGGTGTGGCGCAACGGCGTGTTCGCCGTCCTCCGCCTGAGCCTGCTCACCGTCCTGGGCGGCGTCTTCGCGCTCGGCGGCCAGGGCATCGTCTTGTCGTGGGTCCTACCGGTGGTGCTGTGGATCACGGTGGGCGCGCTGGTCATCGCTCTGCTGGCCCGTAAGGTCGGCGCGGCCGCGCGCGGTGGCACGCTCCCGGGCCTGCGTTCGGCCGCGGCCTACCTGGCCCCCGTCGGCATCGCCGAGTTCGGTGGCCTGCTGTTGTACAACCAGGTCCCGGTCGTGGTGAACCTGCGCTTCGGTCCCGAGGTCGGGATCGTGTTCTTCATCGCGTGGCAGGCCGTCACGGTGATCGACATAGCGTCGGTGTTCTTCATGAACTCGGTGGCCGTCGGCGTGGCCCGCGCCCCCGAGCAGACGGCCGCGCTGGCCGCGGCCGCGCGACGCAGGCTCCTCGCCGTCTTCCTCCCGCTGCTCGCGCTGGGCGCGCTCCTGGCCCGTCCCGTGCTCTCCCTCTTCGGCGACGCCTACGCCGAGGGCGACCACGTCCTGCAGCTGCTGTTCGTCGGCCTCGCGTTCCGGCTGCTCCTGCTGCACGAGCTGGGCATGCGACAGGCTGTCGGGGCGGGCCTGGCCTACGCGCGGCTGCAGCTGGGCAGCACGGTGCTGGTGCTCATCGTCGCCCTCGCGGTGCCTGCGGGCGAGGACGACGTGCAGGCGCTCGTCCCCCTCGCCATCGGCTACATCGCGGTGCAGGTCGTCTCGGTCATCGCCCTGCAGCTCTCCGCCCGCCGCGGTCGCCCGTGGCTCACTGCGGCTGAACTGCCCCGGTCGTCGTGAGTCCGGGGGAGAGCTGCGGCCAACCGTCGGGGCTGAACGTCAGGTTCCGCAGGCCCAGGCGCGTCAGGCCGTTGGCCTTGGCGTCGTAGTAGTGGTAGGCGAGGAGGCCGCCCGCGATCGACTCGCCGCCCGGCCCGACCTGGTTGCCCGTCGACGCCAGCAGGGTCGTGCCGCCGCCGTTCATGAGGTCGTGTCCGTCGCGGTCGACGAAGGGCCCCGTGACCGCCTTCGAGCGCCCGACGACGATCCGGTAGGTGCTCTTCAGACCGACGCAGCACTTGTCCCACGAGGTGAACAGGTAGAACCAGCCGCCGTTGGAGATCATCGACGCGCCTTCGATGGCGTTCAGGGGCAGCTTGCGGTCGGCCAGGTGCAGCCGGGCCGGGTCGGCGGACCGCTTGCCCGTCGGCCACTGCAGCTGCACCATCTGGATGCCGCTCCAGTAGGAGCCGAACACCAGCCACGGTGTGCCCGCGGCGTCCTCGATGACGTCGGGGTCGATGGCGTTGAAGTCGCTCTCGGGGATCGACCGGACGACCTTGCCCTGGTCCACCCACTTGTAGCCGGGCGCGGCCGGGTCGAGCGTCGTGTTCGTGGCGAGCCCGATGACGGAGTTGTTGCGACCGACCGTCGACACCGCGTAGTAGAGGTAGTAGGTGTTGCCGTGCCGGAAGATCTCGGGCGCCCACATCGAGTCGGTGCCGGGGACCATCTGCGTGGCCCAGGCGGGGATGCCGTTCCAGATCGTGCCCGCGAAGGCCCAGGTGTGGCCGTCGTCGACCGACTTGCGGACCTGGATCGCGCCGCCGTTCCTGTTCGACATGCCGGTGGAGTAGATGTACCAGTCGTGGCCGGTCGTGCCCCGGGCCAGCGCGGGATCGTGGGCGTCGGTGTCGCCCAGCAGCGCGGTGGTCGGGCCGGGCGCAGGCGCGGCGACGGCCGCGGGAGCCACCACCACCGAGATGGTGATGAACAACGCAGTGGCGACGGTCGTCACCAGAGGTATCAGCCGCACGGTCGTGATCCCTTTCACCGGAAAGCGGGACAAAGCCCAACAGGGCGAGCACGCTAGTCCCACGAACCCCAAGCGCCCCTCACGACACGCACGCCACACACGACATTCCGTGACGACACGCCGGACGTCATCGGGTTGTCGCGCCAGGCGGCAGCCTCCCGTCTCGCGACGGTCGCCCGATCATGCCTACGCTGCGGCGGTGCCACGTACTGCTGACGAACCCGGTCAACGGCTGGAACGCAACCGGGTGCTCGCGGGCCTCGTCGGCAGCGGCGGTGGCGGGCGGCGGGCGTTCGTCGACGCGACGGGCGCGATGGTGCCGCTGCCCCCGGTGATCCGCCGCGTCGTGGCCACCGACGACGAGGTGGGCGCGCTCCTGCTCGGAATGGGCGCACCCCTCGTGGGGTGCGCCGGGACGTTGGCGGACCTCGCGGTCGTCGGCGCGCCGCGGGTGCCGGATCCGCGCGCCGTCGCGGCGCTGCGCCCGGACGTGATCCTCACCAGTGCCGTCGACGGCACGCACGACCTCGCCGATGCGCGGATGGTCGCGGTGCTGCGGGAGGTGGCGCCGGTCATCGCGGTGGAGACGGCGCAGCGGATCACGGCCACGGCGGACCTGAAGGCGTTGCTCGGCCAGGTCGTCGGGGGCGGGCGCCCGGCGAGCGAGCCGGTCTCGACCCGCCGGGTCGGCGCGCCCTGAGGAGGCCCGGCGCCGGCCTCGAGGCCGATGTGAACCTGCGCCTCGGTCGGTGGCGCTGCCGGTAGCCTGACCCGATGCCGAGCAGGCTCCTGGGCCGCGAGCGTGAGCTGGCGCGGCTGAAGGCGCTGGCCGAGCCGCGGTCGCTCGTGCGCCCCCGGCTCGTGGTCGTCGAGGGCGAGGCGGGTATCGGCAAGACCACCCTGGCGCAGACCCTGGCCGACACGGTGGCGGGCCGGGTGCGCTGGGCCCAGTGCGTGGAGGAGGGCGCCCCGCCGTTCTGGCTGTGGCGCCAGGCGGTGCCGGAGGTGCGGCCCGAACCCGGCGGCGACCGCTTCACGCTCTTCGCCGCGCTCCGCGAGGTGCTGGCCGCCGACCAGGGCTGCCTGCTGGTCGTCGACGACGTCCAGTGGGCGGACGAGCCGTCGCTGTTGGCCCTGCGGATGCTGCTGAGGGACCCGGCGTGCCGGGGGATGCTGTGCTTCGCGACCCGCCGCAGCGGCGAGACGGGCCACGGCTGGGAGCAGGTCGGGCCGGACCTGCTCAGCGGCCAGGACGTCGAGCGCGTGCCGCTGGGTGGGCTCGACGAGTTCGCCGTCGCCGACGTCCTGCGGGCCGCCGCGGGCCGGGAGCTGGACCCCGAGGAGATCCACGACGCCGCCGTCGCGAGCGGGGGCAACCCGCTGTTCCTGCGCGAGGTCGGCCGCCTGCTGGCCGCGGGCAGCAAGCCCGCGGGCGGCGACATCGCCGAGATCATCATGGCCCGGGTGCGCAGGCTCGCCCCCGCGGCGCAGCAGTTCCTGCGGGCGGCCTCGCTGCTCGCCCAGGAGTTCGAGCTGACGGTCGTCGCGCGGCTGCTCGACCTGCCCACGGCCGCGTGCCTGCCCGCGGCGAGCCAGGCACTCTCCGCGGGCCTGCTGAACGACGTGGGCGCAGGCCGGTTCCGCTTCACCCACGGGCTCGTCCGCACGGCGCTGGAGGCGCAGACCCCGCTCCAGCAGGCGGTGGTGCTGCACATCCGGGCCGCCCAGGCCATCGAGGACCTCCACCGCGACGCGCCTGCCCGGGTGTCGAGCGACATCGCGCGGCACTGGGCGGCCGCCGCGGTCGCGGGCGACCGGGCCCCCGCGGTCATGTGGGCGCGGCGGGCCGCGCAGGACGCCAGCCGGGCGCTCGCGCACGAGGACGCGGCGCGGCTCTACGCGTCCGCCCTGGCCTGCGGGGGCACCACGTTGACGGCCGACGAGCGGGCCGAGCTCCTGCTGGGGCGCGCCGCGGCCGAGGTCGCGGCGGGCCGGTTCGCCGAGGCGTTCGCCGCCTGCACGGAGGCGGTCGCGCTGGCCGAGGACGCGGGCCGCGCCGACCTGGTCGCGGCCGCCGCGCTCACCCTCGACGCCGTCGGCGACCGCGCGTGGGACCGGAGCCTGCAGGGCTGGTGTCGCAGCGCGCTCGACGCCCTCGACGAGGACGGCGGGTCCGACGCCCTGCGGGCCCGGCTCCTGGCCCGGTTGGCCGAGGTGCGCTACTACAGCGGCGACGTCGCGGGCGCCGACGCCGCGGCAGCCGCCGCGCTCGCGTTGGCCGAGTCCGGGGGCGACGGCGACGCGCTCGTCGCCGCGCTGCGGGCGCGTCAGCTGACCCACAGCGGACCGGAGCACCGCGCCGACCGCGCCGATCTCGCCGAGCGCATGACCGCGCTGGGGGAGCGGCTCCGCAGGCCGGCGGTCGAGATGTGGGGGCGGCTGTGGGCCATCGACGTGCTCTGGGAGGGCGGCGACCTCACCGGGATCGGCACCGAGATCACGCGGCTGCGCTGGTGCGTCGACCAGCAACGCAGCCCGTTGGCGGGCTGGCACCTGTTGGTCACGCGGGCCGCGCTGGCCCAGGCCCGCGGCGAGCTGGACGACGCCCTCGCCCTGGGCGCCGAGGCCTTCGCGCGGATGGCCGCGACCGGGCACGCGGCCGCCGCGGGCGCCCACCTCTCGCTCCTGGGGGCGATCGGCCACCACCGCGGGCACGCGTTGCCGTCGTTGGGGCCCTCGCCCGACCACCATGTGGACGCGGGCGAGGTCCGGGCGACGTTGTTCGCCCGCCTGGGTCCGGCGTTCGCGCTGGCCGACGAGGGTCGCCTCGACGAGGCCGCCGACCTCTACCGGCTGGCCGGGCCGGTCGGCGAGTGGGACATCCCGCCCTACTTCACCCTCCAGGCGTTGGCGGTGGGCGCGGGGGTCGCGATCGCGCTCGACCTGCGCTCCGACGTCGCCTGGTTCCGGGCTGAGCTGTTGCGGCAGCCGTCGGAGCACGTCGTCGGGGGCGGGGGCGCCGCGAACTACCTCGGACCCGTCGACCTGGTGCTGGGCCGCTGCGCCGCGGCCCTGGACGACCTCGGCGAGGCCGCGCGGCACCTGGAGGCGGCCGCCGCCACCTGCGAGCGCATCGGCGCCCCCGGGTTCGCCGTCGAGGCGGCGTGCGAGCTCGCCGCGGTACGGCTGCGGCTCCGCGAACCGGACGCGGCCCGACGGCTGCTCACCCGGGCCAGGGGAGGCGCCGAGCGGCTCGGCATGACGCCGTGGATCCGGCGGATCGACGCCCTGCTCGGCGGGGGCGCGGGTCCACTCACGAAGCGCGAACGCGAGGTCGCCGAACTCGTCGCGCTGGGCCGGTCGAACCGCGAGATCGCCGGTGAGCTCGTCCTGTCGAGCCGCACCGTCGGCAACCACGTCCAGCACATCCTCACCAAGCTCGGCTTCGCCAACCGCAGCCAGATCGCGGCCTGGGTGGCGGCGCGCGCGGAGCCCGGGAGATGAGTAGCGGGATGAGTACTTCGCCCGACGCCGCGAGCCGCCGGTCTGCCTAGCGTGGGATCCCTCGCCACACCGGCGTCCGAGGGAGATCCCGATGAGCTACGTCCACGTCAGCCGCAGTCCCGGCGTCGGGCTGCAGGAGTACGAGAGCGTCGAGCGTGAGCTGGGGCCCACGCCGAAAGCCGGACAGCTGAGCCACCACGTCGGGGTCGTCGACGGCGCACTGGTGATCGTCGACGTGTGGAGCTCACGCGCCGACGCCGACCGCTTCGCCGCCGAGCGCCTCTTCCCCGCCTTCGAACGGGCCGGGGTGCGGCACGACCCGTCTGTGGACATCACCGCGTTCGAGTCGGCCGCCGGAGCGCGGGCATGACCGCCCTCCGCCAGAGCCGGGTCGCCGCCGTCGTCGCCCTCGTGATCACCGGCCTGGCCACGGTCTACCTCGTCGCCCTCCTGGTGGGGATGCCGGATCCGGACTGGGCGTACCTGCCCCGCGGCGTCATCCACCTCGGCGAGCTCGCTGCCCTCGTGGCGCTGGCGCTGGGCGGCGCGGCGGGCGCCGGGTGGCTCGCCAAGGTGGGGATCGGCGTCGCCGGTCTCGGCCAGGTGCTGCTGGCCGTGGCCGAACTGCTCTCCGCGGGCAGCCCGGCGCTCAGCGACACCCTGTTCGCCATCGCGCCGACCCTCGCGGGCATCGGCCTGGTCCTCACCGGGATCGCGGTGCTGCGCGCGGGCCACTGGGGCGGTTGGCACCGCGCCGTCCCCCTCGTGCTGGGGCTCTACGTGTTCGTCGTGCTGACCCCCGTGATCATCGTGTCGGGCGGTCCGCCGACGGTTCCCTCGCTGTGGGCCCTCGCCTGCTGGGAGGTCCTCTGGGTGCTGACGGCCGTCGCGGCGCTGGCCGAGTCGACCCGCGCGAGCACCGCCGCCGCCCCCGCCCTGCGCTGAGCGGCCCGGCGCCGGACCCGTTCGGGGCGCAACCTAGGTTGAGAGCCGTGCGAGTTCTTCTCCTGGAAGCCATCCATCCGGTCGCGGCGGAGGCGTTCCGCCGCGCCGGGTTCGAGGTCGAGGTGCGCCCCGGCTCGTTGAGCGAAGACGAGCTGGTCGCGGCGTTGCCTGGGGTGTCGCTGCTCGGGATCCGCTCCAACACCAAGGTCACCCCGCGCGTGCTCGACGCCGGGAAGGACCTCCTCGCGCTGGGCTGCTTCTGCATCGGGACCAACCAGGTCCACCTGCTCGACGCGGCCGACCGGGGCGTGGCGGTCTTCAACGCTCCGTTCTCCAACACCCGCAGCGTCGTCGAGCTGGTCCTGGGCGAGATCGTCGCGTTGGCCCGGCGCCTGCCGGAGAAGACCCAGCGGATGCACGAGGGGATCTGGGACAAGTCGGCGAAGGGCAGCCACGAGCTCCGCGGGCGCACCCTGGGCATCGTCGGCTACGGCAACATCGGCACCCAGCTGTCCAACGTCGCCGAGGCCGTCGGGCTGCGCGTGATCTTCTACGACACGGCCGACCGGCTGGCCCACGGCAACGCCAGGCGCGTCGGCACGATGGACGAGCTGCTCGCCCAGGCCGATGTGGTGACCATCCACGTCGACGGCCGTCCCGGCAACGCGGGGATGTTCGGCGCCGAGCAGTTCGCGAAGATGAAGCCGAGGGCGATGTTCATCAACGCCTCCCGCGGCATGGTCGTCGACGACGCCGCGCTGCGGGAGAACATCCTCTCCGGGCACCTGGCCGGTGCCGCGATCGACGTGTTCCCGATCGAGCCGAAGGCGCAGGGCGACACCTTCGAGTCGCCGTTGCGCGGGCTCGACAACGTGATCCTCACACCGCACGTCGGCGGCTCGACGCAGGAGGCGCAGGAGGAGATCGGGCACTTCGTCGCCAACAAGCTCGTCGGGTTCGTGACGAACGGCGCCACGGCGCTCTCGGTCAACCTCCCGCAGGTGGCGCCGCCCCAGCCCGGGGGCACGTTCCGGATGGGCTACCTGCACAAGAACGTGCCCGGGGTGCTGGCGGGCATCAACCAGGTGCTGGCCGACACCGGGGCCAACGTGATCGGCCAGTCGCTGTCCACCCAGGGTGAGCTCGGCTACGTCGTCACCGACACCGACGTGGTGCTGGCCGAGTCCACGCTGGCGGCCCTGCGGCACTCACCCCACACCGTCTGGCTGCGGTCCTGGGCGGTCAGCGCCTGATCACCGGCAGGGTCAGCCTGCTCGGGTGCTCGGGCCCGTGGAAGACCCGGTTGACCGCGGTCTGGACGTCGCTCTCGCCGTCTTCGGAGATGACGGCGCCGGTATTGGTGTTGCGGTCGAAGCGCGGGAAGTTGCTGCTGGAGACCTCGAGTCGGATGCGGTGGCCGGGCAGGAAGACGTTGGACGTCACCGAGAGGTCCAGGGTCAGCTCGTAGACCTCGCCGGGGGTGAGCAGCTCGGGATCCTCCAGTGAGCGGCGGTAGCGGGCCCGCATGATGCCGTCGGTCAGGAAGATCGCCCGCCCGTCCGGGAACACGTCGACCAGCTTGCCGGTGAAGTCGGTGTCGACCGCCGACGAGGAGACGAACAGCCGCAGCGCGATGTGCCCGGTGACCTCGAGGGGCTCGTCGAGCAAAGGCGTGGTGTAGCAGAGGACGTCATCGCGGGTCTCGACCGCACGCTGGTCGACGGCTCCCGCGGCGTTGGCCGTGGAGGGCAGCATGACGCGCCCGCCGAGCGTGGGCACGGGCCGCAGCGGGTCGTACAGGAACGTGGCGACCCGGTTCTCGGCGGCGGCGTCGGTGCTGAGCACGCCGTCGCCCGCGACCGTGTTGGCGGGGCCGTCGCTCACGAGGTGGTAGTCGACGTAGGTCGTGTCGGGCAGCGGCCACTCCTGCTCGTCGCGCCACTGGTCGATGCCCATCACGAAGATGCGGACGGGTGCGGTGCCCTCGAGCGCGTCGGCCTCGCCGCGCAGCCAGCGGTCGAAGAACTTCTCGTGCAGCCCGGTCAGGTCGCAGAGCTGCGCGTCGGCCAGCAGTCCGAACTGGCGGTCCGGGTAGACCCCGGTGGCGTTCAGGTGGTCCCACGGGCCGATGACCAGCCGCTGGCCCTCCCGCGCCGCTTCGCTACCGCCGCGCTGCCGCAGCTCGGTGAAGGTCCGTGTGGTGCTGGAGATGAAGATGTCGAACCAGCCGCCGATGTTCAGCGCGGGAACGGTGATCTCCTCGAAGCGGTCGGCGACCGACAGCTCCTGCCAGAACCGGTCGCGGCTGGGGTGGGCGAGGATCTCCGCCCACCACGGCCACTGCTTCTCCAACAGCGCGCGCTCGCGCACGGGCAGCCCGGCGAGGTGCGGTCCTGGCACGATCGACATGCCCACGAGGTCGAAGAGGGCCTGCTGGTCGCCGGTGCCCGCGGCGACCGCGCGCTGCGCGTCGGCCGTGGCCATCAGCGTGGTCCAGCTGTGGATGGTGTGCAGCGAGAGCGCGCCGCCCTCGGAGTACCACGGCGTCGTGTAGTAGTCGGTCGTCGTGACCGCGGGCGCGATCGCCTTGAGGCCGGGCCCGCCGGGGTTGCCGGACGCGGCGGCCCACTGCACGAAGCCGAGGTAGGACGGGCCGTAGGTGCCGATGGAGCCGTCGCACCAGGGTTGGTCGAGCAGCCAGGCGATGGTGTCGGTGCCGTCGGCCGCCTCGTTCAGCATCGGGACGAACTCGCCGCCGGAGCGGAACGTGCCGCGGCAGTCCTGGAACACCACCGCGTACCCGGCTTCGACGAGCTGGAAGAGGTTGGGCACCAGACCGTAGGCGTAGAGCCCGATCATGTCCTTCCCGTACGGCAGGCGCACGAGCAACGTCGGCGCGGCGTCGACCCCCGACGGGCGCCAGATGTCGGTGGCCAGCTCCGTGCCGTCCCGCATCGCGACCATGACATCCTTGTCGACCTGGAAGCTCATGCGAGCACCGTGTCCGTCCCGCCGAAATGTTGTCAATGGCAAACTCGGCAGCGCGAGCCACCATGGAGATCTTGTTGCGTTTTGGGGGCTATAGCTTCCCAAGCGCAACAAGATCGTCTCGGCTAGGGCTCCCGCAACGGGTCTTCGGGCCACGCGTGCTTGGGGTAGCGGCCCCGCAGCTCGGCGCGCACCTGCGGGTAGCCGGTGGCCCAGAACGACGTCAGGTCCGCGGTGACCGCGGCCGGTCGACCCGCGGGGGACAGCAGGTGCAGCACCACGGGCAGCCTGCCGTCGGCGACGGTGGGGGTGGCGGTCCAGCCGAAGACCTCCTGCACCTTGACCGCGAGCACCGGCTGGTCGGCGGAGTAGTCCACGGCGATCCGCGCGCCGGAGGGCACCTCGATCCGCTCCGGGGCGAGCGCGTCCAGCCGGGCGGCGTGCCGGTGGTCGAGCAGCGCGCGCAGGACGGCGGCGGCGTCGACCCGGCCGAGGTCGGCCCGGCTGCGGGCACGGGCCAGCGCGGGTCCCCACCACCGGTCGGGGTCGGCCAGCAGGGCGGCGTCGGACACGTCGGGCCAGTCGTCGCCGAAGGCGCGGTGCAGGGTGGCGAGCCGGTCGCGCAGCCGCCGGGCGTGCTCGCTCCACCGCAGCAGCCCGAGGCCCTCGCTGCGCAACCCGTCCCGCAGGGCGTCCGCGACGGCGACGGCGTCGGGGTGCTCGAGGCGGCGCTCGCTCAGCACGATCGCCCCGAGCCTGCGCACCCGGCGGGCGACGACGTCGCCGTCGACCCAGCCCACCTCGTCCTCCTCGACGAGCAGAGCGGGCGCGGCGAGCTCGGCCAGCTCCCGGTCCGCGGCGGCGGCCAGCCTGACCCGGCCGTGCTCCGCCCCGGGCGTCCGGTCGGCGACGGCGACCGCCAGCCACTCCTGACCCGCCAGCGGGCTCCCGGCGGGCAGCTCCACCGCCGTGCCGCCCGCCATCAGGTACACGTCGCGGTGCATCCGCTGCGGGCCGGTGCCCGCCGGGCGTCGACGGGCCAGCCGCTCGGGGTACGCCAGCCCGACGACCAGCGCGGCCGTCCCCTCGCCCGGGTCTGCGCCTGCGGAGGCCCGGGGGAGCAGGCGCCGCAGGCGGGTGACCTCCTCCTGCCAGCGTCGCGCTCCGCGGGCCGCGCCGGACCGCAGCCGCCGCAGCTCGTCGTCCGCGGACACGCCCTCGGCCAGCGTGTCGTCGTCGATCAGCGCCACCACCTCGGCGGCCTTCCGCGCGCCGATCCGCGCCGCCCCGTCGAGCAGCGCGCGGGCGAGCCGCGGGTGCAGGCCGAGCTCCGACAGCCGCCGTCCGCGGTCGGTGACCCCGCCGTCGTCCAGCGCGCCGAGGGCGCGCAGCACCTGCTGCCCGGCCTGCAGCGGCCCGGGCGGCGGCGGGTCCCACCAGCGCAGGCCGCCGCCGTCCGGGGTTCCCCAGCAGGCCAGGTCCAGCGCGAGCCGGGTGAGGTCGGCCGTGCGGATCTCCGGCTCGGGGTAGCGGGCGAGCACCTCACCCTCGGGCCAGCAGCGGTACACCCGACCCGGCGCCTCCCGCCCGGCCCGCCCCGCGCGCTGCTCCGCGACGGCCGCCGACACCCGCACGGTGACCAGCCCGGCCAGGCCGCGCCGATGGTCGGTCCGGGGCGTCCGCGCCAGCCCGGCGTCCACCACCGCGCGCACCCCGGGCACGGTGAGGCTCGACTCGGCCACCGCGGTCGCCAACACCACCCGGCGCCGCGGCCCGGGGGCCAGCGCCAGGTCCTGCTCGGCGGGGCGGAGCCTGCCGTGCAACGGGAGCACGTCGACCTCAGCCGAGGCCCGCCAGGAGCGCAGCCGTGCGGCGGATCTCCGGCACACCGGGCAGGAACGCCAGCACGTCGCCGTCGCCCTCGCGCAGCGCGGTCCGCACCGCGCGGGCCACGCAGTTCTCGATGCGTTCGCCACGGGCGGGCGGGAGGTATCGGGTCTGCACAGCGAACATCCGCGCCTCGACGCGCAGCACCGGCGCCCCGTCGAGCAGCTCGACGAGCCGGTCCGTGGCCACGGTGGCCGAGGTGGCGAGCAGCCGCAGGTCCGGTCGCAGCCCGGCGCGCGCGTCCAGCAGCAGGGCGAGCAGGAGGTCGGCGTCGAGGTGCCGCTCGTGGCACTCGTCGAGCAGCACGGTGTGCGCGTCGGCCAGCTCAGGGTCGGCCATGAGCCTGCGCAGCAGCAGCCCGGAGGTCACCACCTCGACGCGGGTGCGCTCCGACCGGCGGGCGTCGCCGCGCACCGCGTAGCCGACGGTCTCGCCGACCGGTTCGCCGAGCAGCGCCGCCATCCGGGCCGCGGCCGCCCGGGTGGCCAACCGGCGGGGCTCGGCGACCAGCACCCGGCCCCGGTCCGCGGCCGCCAGCGCCAAGGGGACGAGCGTCGTCTTCCCCGTGCCCGGGGGCGCGACGAGCACGGCGCTGCCGTGGGCGGCCAGCGCGTCGGTGACCGCGCCGAGCACACCGCGCACCGGCAGGTCGGGCAACTGGGAGAGATCGGGGAGCCGCATCGGCGCCCAGTCTGCCCGCTGCCGCGGGCCGCCCCGCCCGGTCACGGCCGCGGCGGGCGCGCGAGGATGGGCGCGTGGCAGAGCGCAACGTCCTCGGGGCCGACCTGGAGCCCTGCGGCACCGACCCCATGACCGGGTTCTTCCGGGACGGCTGCTGCAGCACGGGCCCCGAGGACCTGGGCAGCCACACGATCTGCGCGGTCGTGACGGCCGAGTTCCTCGCCCACCAGCGCAGCATCGGCAACGACCTGACGACTCCGCACCCGCAGTTCCAGTTCCCCGGCCTCGTGCCCGGCGACCGCTGGTGCGTGACGGCGAGGAACTGGGCGCGCGCCTACCAGGACGGCGCCGCGGCGCCGGTCGTGCTGGCCTCGACGCACGAGGCCGTCCTGCGGATCGTGCCGATCGCCATGCTTCGCGAGCACGCCGTCGACGTCCCCGACGACCCCGGCGCGCTCTAGCTCCGCTCGTCCTCCCGGCTCGCGTCGATCTCCCGCTCGACGTCGGCGTACGGCCTGCGCGCGATGGTGGCGTCGGCGAGCCGGGCCCCGAGCAGGCCGAGGTCCGACTCCTCGACGTCGGCGATCACGGCCTGACCGCCGGCGGGCACGGCCTGGGCCAGGTGTCCGATGGCGAGCTCCTCCGGGGTCTGCTCGCTCGCGCCGAACAGCGAGACCAGCTGGTTGCCGAACAACAGCGTGTCCAGCGGGCCGAGCAGCAGGGTGACCACGGCGCCGAGACGGGGGTGCCGCTCGGAGAACGAGATGGCGTCGCCGGTCTCGTGGTCGAGCGAGAGCTTGCCGTCGGCGTCCCGCGCGACGATCGCCGCCGCCCGCAGCTCCAGCTCGCCCGCCCCGTCGAGGGCGGTGAGCGTGTCCAGCACCTCGTGCGGGTCCGAGCCGGTGATCACCACGACGTTCTCTGCCATGGCCGAACGCTAGCGTCGCCGGGGGAGCGCGGCCACACGCCCACCGAGCACTTCACCGACGAGAGCGCGGCCGACCCTGAGGTCCGGGCGTTGCGGGACACCGTCACGGTCGTCTCCGACGCAGCCACCGTGAAGCGCGGGTACAGGCTCACGGTCACGACGCGCGACGGTCAGGTGCGCACGGTCGAGGGTCGTCGAGAACCGCGGTACACCGGGCGCCCCGCTGCTCGACGGCGAGCTCGAGGACAAGCTCGTGCTCGCCGCCGACCCGGTGATCGGCGGCCGGGCCACCGACGCGCTGATCAAGCAGTGCTGGTCGCTCGACCAGATCGACGACGTGGCCGACAACCTGTCGACGCGGGCAGGCTGCTGACCGTTGCAATTTTGCGGGGCGTGTCCGTTTCCCGGGCTAAGGTTTCGGCCGTGTCGGCACCGGTCCTCGAGCGTGCGCGCCTGTTGGAGGTCGTGGCGGGTTACCTCGCCGAGGCCACCACGGGCCACGGTCGGCTGGTGTTCGTGGCGGGGGAGTCCGGCGCGGGCAAGACGGCGTTCGTCACGCGCGTGATGGCCGAGGCGGGCGTCGAGGCCGCGGTCGGGGCGTGCGACGGCTCGCTGACGCCTGCGCCGTTGGGCCCGCTGGTCGACATGCTGCCCGACCTCCCCGAGGGCGTGTGGCCGCCCGGAGCGGGCAGGCACGAGGTCTTCGCCCGGCTCGCGGCGGCGTTGCGGGAGCCCGCGGGCCCGCGGATCATGGTCTTCGAGGACCTGCACTGGGCCGACGAGGCAACCGTCGACCTCGTGCGCTACCTGGTGCGCCGCGTGCACGCGCTGCGGGCGCTCGTGTTGGTCACGTACCGGCCGGGGGAGCTGGCCGCCGACCACCCGCTCCGGATCCTGCTGGGCGACGCCGCGACGGCGACGGGCGCCCGGCGGCTCGACCTGCCGCCGTTGTCGGTCGACGCGGTGGCCCGGCTGGTGGAGCAGTCGCAGGCGGTCGGGCGGGACGCCGCCGAGATCCACCGGGTCACCGGCGGCAACCCGTTCTTCGTCACCGAGGTGTTGGCCGCGGGCGGCGACGGGGTGCCACCCACCGTCCGCGACGCGGTGCTGGCGCGGACCGCCCGCCTGTCCACGGCCGCCCGTGAGGTTCTCGATGCCGCCGCGGTCGCGGGCCCCCGCGTCGAGCTGGACCTGGTGGCCGCGTTGCTCCCCGACCGGTTCGACGCGCTCGACGAGGCCCTGGAACGCGGCGTGCTCCGCCTGACCGGCGACACCGTCGGCTTCCGGCACGAGCTGGCCAGGATGGTCGTCGCGGAGCAGGTGCCCGCGCTGCGGCGGATGGCGCTGCACCGCCGGGTGCTGAGCGAGCTGGAGTCCCGCGCCGGGCCGAGCGACGACGTCGCGGTCGGGCCGGGGCGCGGGCCGACCCACGCGCGGATGGCCCACCACGCCGAGGGCGCGGGCGACGCGGGCGCGGTGCTGCGGCACGCGCCTGCGGCCGCCGCCCAGTCGGCCGCGTTGGGCGCGCACCTCGATGCCGTCGAGCAGTACCGACGGGCGTTGCGCCACGCCGACGGCGTCACCCCTCTGGAACGTGCGACGCTGCTGGCCGGGCTGGCCTACGAGTGCTACCTCACCGACAAGATCGAGGAGGCGGTTGCGGCCCGGCTGGAGGCGCTGGCGATCTGGGAGTCCGCGGGTGAGGCGGTCCGGATCGGCGAGACGCACCGCTGGCTCTCGCGGCTGCGGTGGTTCGACGGGCGCAACGACCTCTCGGAGCGGCACGCGGCACTGGCCGTCGAGGCGCTCACCGGGATCGACGGCGTCCCGCTCGCGATGGCCTACAGCAACCAGGCCCAGCTGCGCATGCTCGACGGCGACCTGAACGGCACCCGGCATTGGGCGCGGCTGACGTTCGACCTCCTCGACCGCCTGCCCCGAAACGCCGAGGCGGAGGAGGTCCGAATCCACGTGCTCACGAACCTGGGCACGGCGGAGGTGGTGGCGGGCAACGTCGCGACCGGCGTGGCGATGCTGACCGAGAGCCGGGACAAGGCGCTCGCCGACGACCGGCATGAACACGCGGCGCGTGCCTACGTCAACCTCGTCGCGTCCGCGGTGGTGCAGCACCGCCACGCCGATGCCGAGGCGGACATCGCCGCGGGGCTGGGCTACTGCGCGGAACGCGACCTCGACGCCTGGACCGGGTACGTGCTGGGCTGGGAGGCGCAGCTGGTCCTCGACAGCGGTGACGCCGAAGCCGCCGCCCACCGCGCGGAGCGGATCCTGCGGCGGCCGCGGATATCGGCGATCAGCCAGTTCGTCGCGCTGAGCGTGCTGGCCAGGGCCCGGGCCCGGCTGGGCGCGGCCGACTGGGCTGGCCCGCTCCGCGCCGCGACGGCGCTGGCCACCACGACGGGCGAGCCGCAGCGGATCGGGCCCGTGACGGCGGCCCGCTGCGAGATCGCCTGGATCACCGGCGACCCGTCCGCGGCCCGCGACCTCGCTACCGAGGTCTGGCCGACGATCACCGGCGACAGCAGCTCCTGGCGGCGCGGCGCCGTCGTCACGTGGCTGCCTCGACCGCCCGGCGCCGACGTCCGGCTCGCGATGTCCCCCTACGTTGCCGAGCTCGACGGCCGGTGGGAGGACGCGGCCGCCGAGTGGGAGACGCTCGGCAGCCCCTTCGCGCAGGCGCTGGCCTTGGCGCGCAGCGAGACCAGGGAGGGCCTGGCGCGGGCGGCGCAGATCTTCGACCGCATCGGGGCCACCGCCGCGGCCGCGCGGGCGCGCTCGATCTCCCGGTCACACGGGTGGGCGCCGCCCCGCGGGCTGCGCCCGACCACCCGCGCCCATCCGGCGGGCCTGACCCAGCGCGAGGAGCAGGTGCTGGTGCTGGTGGCGGAGGGCCTGTCCGACGCGGCCATCGCCGAGCGGCTCGTCCTCTCGGCCCGCACCGTGGAGCACCACGTCTCGTCGATCCTGGCCAAGCTCGGTGTCACGTCGCGACACCAGGCGGCGGTGGCGGCGGCCAACCCGGGTACCGGTCGTCGGGAGATTGGGTAGTGCGCTCCCATCTGCGCGGCCCACGGCGTCGGTAGACCTGTCTCATCGCATCAACCAGCGCCGCGACGATCGCGGCGCATCGTGGGAGGGGAACTCCGATGCCGCTGTTCATGGACGTGCACAACCTCGGCGGAGCCGTGACGATGGACGACGTCGCCAAGGCCCACCAGGCCGATCTCGACACGCAGGGCGCCCACGGCGTCAACTACCTGCGCTACTGGGTGGACGAGCGGGAGGGCCGGATCTTCTGCCTCGTCGAGGCGCCCGACGCCGACACGGCCGACACCGTGCACCGCGACGCACACGGTCTGGTCGCGGACCAGATCTTCGAAGTGCGCGAAGGCGCCTGAACCAAACACGACGGTCCGCCGCCCCTGAGGGCAGCGGACCGTCGTGTGGTGTTTCCCGCGGTTACCCGGCGATGGGTAGCGCGGCGCCGCGGCGCCGGAGTGCTCGACGCTCGGATTCCGTTGTGCCGCCGAAGACTCCGTGATCCAGACCGTTGTCCAGCGCGTACTCGAGACACCGCTCCCGCACGGGGCAGCGTGCGCAGATCGACTTGGCCTGCTCCGCCTGTCGTGCGGCGGGACCGGTGTCGGACACGGGGAAGAACAGCTCGGGATCCTCGTCCCGGCAGGCGGCGAGGTGCCGCCAGTCGTCCTTGTACATGAGTGCCGCCTCCAATCGTGGCGAGGTCCTGCCCGCGCGCGGGCAACCGCGGCGGGAAAGGGTGGGTTGATGGGACCGCACCGCTTGGACGCGATGCGTGGCCTGCGACCGTGGGCAAGTGGGGACGGCCCCGTCCAGACACAAGCACAACGCGGTCCCGGCGGTGGGGTATTCCGCCGAACCCGTCACCGCACCGGCGTGGTTGTCCGCCTGCAGTGGGTGATGAGGGCTCCGGCCAGGGCGGATGCGTTCTCCTCGGCCATGTGGTGCCCGCTGTCGATGGCCTGTCCGTGCAGGTCGGTCGCCCAGGGTCGCCACACCTGCAGGACGTCGCCGTAGAGCCGTTCCAGGTCGTCGCGCAGCGACCAGGCGATGAGCGTCGGACAGGTCAGCCTGCGCCCGGCGGCGCGGTCGAGGTCGTCGGCGTCCCGGTCGCACCCGAGGCCCGCGCGGTAGTCCTCGATCATGGCGAGCACCACGTGCGGGTCGTGGATCGCGGCGAGGTAGTCGGCGTAGTTCCCGGCGCCCATGCGCTCTTCCTGCTCCGGCCCGGCGCCGTACCAGGCGTCGGGGTCAGCGAGGATCGCCCGCTCGGGCTTGTCGGGCTGGGCGAGGAAGAACCAGTGCCACCACTCCCGCGCGAACGTCGCGTCGGCCCGCGCGAGCGCCTCGCCGATCGGCACGCAGTCCAGCAGCGCGAGGTGGGTGACGGTGCCCGGGTGGTCCATGGCCAGGCGGAACGCGACATAGCTGCCGCGGTCGTGCCCCACCACCGCGAAACGCTCGTGCCCGAGCGAGGCCATCAGGTTGACGACATCCCCGGCCATCTCCCGCTTGGAGGCCTGGGAGTGGTCCGGCCGTGGTGGCGGCGCGGTGGAGCGCCCGTACCCGCGGAGGTCGGGGCAGACGACGGCGAACCCGGACTCGACGAGCAGCGGAGCGACCCGGTGCCAGGTGGTGTGGGTGCGGGGGTGGCCGTGGAGCAGGACGACCGGCGGCCCCTCACCCCCCACCCGGACCCGCAGCCGAACCCCCTCCGCCACCTCCACCCACCGCACCCCGAACCCCTCGAACACGGCTCCATCGTCCCACCCCTTACCCGGCATTTGGGCTTGTCAGGATCCGCAGGCCCGCAGGGTCGTGTGCGCCTGCGCCGCGTCGGCCGTACGAAATCCATCCGATCCCCCCGTTGACCTCGCAGGCAGCCGTGTGAAGCCGGGTCGGCCCGGCCGGAGCGGCCAGCGCGCCAGACGGAGGCCCTGCACAGCGACCCCGCAGTGCGCACATGCCCTTCGGTGTTGGCGCCTGCGCGTTCGACGGCGTCGCGGCCTGCGGCATCCGACCGTGGCACGGCTCCGGCGACGTTCGGGGCCGGGAGGGAGGTCAGTACCGGCCGCCGTGGTCGTCCGATCTGCGGGATGTCTGCGGGACGCCGACGACGTCACCGGCGGTTCCCGGCTAACGCGGGGACGGGTAGAGCCAGCGGCGGAGGAGGCGGGACAGGCGGGGCATCACGCCCCAGGTCATCAGGGCGACGACGGGGATGATCGTGGCCGAGGTGCGGGCGAGGGTCGGCCAGTCGGCGTCGAGTGTCTGCGCCCGGTCGATCTGCCCGGATGGCGTCACGGTGCCGGATCCGCCGTGACGCGGCGGGCGAAGGTCACGGCCGCGGCGAAGAGCCCCTCGGGATCGGGCGCGCCCATCCAGAGGTGGTCGGTGCCCGGGACGAGGCGGTACTCGACCTCGACCCCGGCGGCGCGCAGCGCGTCGGCGAGCTGGGCGCTCTGCGCGGCCGGGATGAAGCGGTCGGCGGCGCCGTGGGCGATGTGGAACGGCGGCGCGTCGGCGTGCACGTAGGTGACCGGGCTGGCGCGGCGGGCGAGCTCGGGGGAGTCGAGGAGGGGGGCACCGAGCAGGAGCGACTCCCGCGAGTCCGGGGCGTCCGAACGTGCGATGGCGTTGGGCAGCGCCTGGTCGGGAAGGGAGACCAGGTCGGCGGCCCCGTACCAGTCGACGACACCTGCGACGCGGCAGTCACCGCCGGCTTGAGCGGTCAGCCCGAGCAGCGCGGCCAGATGGCCGCCCGCGGACTCGCCCCACGCGACGATGCGGGTCGGGTCGATCCTCGAGCTCCGTTGCGCGGGCGCAGAGCCAGGCCAGCGCGGCCTCGACATCCTCCAACTGCGCGGGGAAGACCGCCTCCGCGGAGAGCCGGTAGTCGACCGAGGCCACCGCGAACCCGGCCGCTACGAGCCGTTGGAACGGGTCGGGCGTCCAGTCCCGCCAGGTCGGGCAGAACACCGCGCGGCTGCCCATCCGCCATCCGCCCCCGTGCAGGAACACGATCACGGGCGCCGCCACGCTCGGCACGGGGGTGTAGAGGTCAAGCTCCAGCGGCCGGTATCCCGGCGGCGCGGCGTAGGGGACGGCCCGGCGCAGGTGTCCGGCCGCACCGGGCAGCAGCACGGGGTCAGGCAGGGGCTCGGTGTCCGGCCGGACGAGGCCGGGCGGGCCTGGGACGGGGGCCGGGGGCATCCGGGTCGATCCGCTCGCGGGTCCACGCTGGGCGGGGGCGGCCGCCGGGTGCGACCGGGTCGGCCCGCCCGCTCGCCCGGGCTGACCCGGAGCGGTGGGGGTTCGGGACGGCTGGGTCCGGCCGCTCACGAGTCCATCCGGACGCCGGGCAGGAAGGTGGTGTCGAAGCGGCGGCCTGCCTCGGCGAACCGCTGGCCGGGGGGGAGGCCGAGGGGGGTGGCGGGGTAGGTGTCGGCCGTCGTGGGCTCGCCGAGGGTCTGGAAGAACCGCTCGAACCCGGCCGAGCTGACCCCGAGCACCCGCGTGTGGTTCTCCTCCACCCGGTATGCGTGCACGATGCCCGCGGGGACGTAGCCGAAGTCGCCGGGGCCGAGCTCGCGGACCAGGCGCTTGCCGTCGGCGTCGTCGAGGAACACGGTCACGCCGCCCCGGACGACGTAGAAGATCTCGTGGTGGGTGCGGTGGGAGTGCGGGGGGATCGCGTCGCCCTTGGGCCCGTCCATCGTGAACACGCCGAACTGGCCGTCGGTCTCGTCGGCGGACAGCAGCACCGTGAACAGGCTGTCGATCACGATCGCCTTCTCGCCCTCGCCCTGGGCGAGGAAGTAGGGCTTCGGGCCGCCGGGCAGGGGGCCTGCGCTGGGCGGGGTGATGAACTCCATGGTCATTGTTCGGCTCCTGTCGGGGTCAGTGGGTGAGGGCGGGGATGCCGTTGCGCTGGGCGATCGCGCCCAGCCAGGCCAGGCTCGGCTTCGGCGTGCGGGCGAACGTGGTGCGGTCGACCGCGATCAGCCCGAGGGTGGGGGCGAAGCCTGCGAACCACTCGAAGTTGTCGAGCAGGCTCCAGTGGATGTAGCCGCGGACGTCGGCGCCGTCGGCCATCGCCGCCGCGAGCCCGCGCAGCGAGCCGTCGGTGTAGGCGATGCGCTGGTCGTCGTCGGCGGTGGCGATGCCGTTCTCGGTGACGACGATCGGCACGTCGGGCAGGACCTCGCGCACGCGGCGCACGGAAGCGCCCAACGCCTGCGGGCGGTACTCGAGGTGCGCCAGCGTCATGAGTTCCGGGGCGGGTGCGACCGGTCCGTCGGGGCCGATGCGGATACAGCTGTAGACCTGCATGCCGACGAAGTCGCAGTCGGCCGCCGCGTTGAGGAACTGGTCCTCCATCGCGGCGCGGTGCGCAGCCATCTCGTCGTCGGCGCCGTCTTCGGCGATCCACTCCTGGCCGACGAGGGCGATGCCGACGGGCGGCGAGCCCGCGCCCCGCAGCACCTCGAGGCTGCGCCGGTGGGCGGCGAGCAGCGCTTCGGTCAGCTGCTGGTCGGGTCGGGGCAGCCCGGCGATCACCTCGCCGCGGGCGGCCTTCGCGGCCAGCACCGGCAGGCAGGCGGCCAAGTTCGGCTCGTTCAAGGTGAGCACCAGCTCCGCGTCGCGAACGACGGGCAGCGCCAGCTCGGTGAAGCGGGCGAACCGGTCGCCCGCCTTCGGCCCGAGCCAGGAGCCGTCGCGGTGGAACCAGCGCGGCGTGGTGAAGTGGTTGAGCGTGACGATGGGCGCGAGGCCGCGCTCGAGGCAGCCGTCGACCATCCGCCGGTAGTGGTCGAGCGCGCCCAGCGACAGCTCGCCCTCCTCGGGCTCGATCCGGCTCCACTCCAGGCTGAAGCGGTACGTCGTCAGGCCCGCGCCCGCCAGCAGGTCGAGGTCTTCCTCCCACCGGTGGTAGTGGTCGACGGCGTCGCCGCTGGGCTCCGCGAACGGCGTGTTCGGGGCGTGCTCCCACTCCCAGTAGTGGTTGTTGACGTTGCCGCCCTCCACCTGGTGGGAGGCGGTGGCTGCGCCCCACAGGAAGCCATCGGGGAAGCCGTCACGTCCGACTGACGACGGGGGAAGGGGCACGGGAACTCCTCGGGATCGACCGGCACGGGTGGTCGGGCGAGGGTCCGCCGCGACGCGTTCCGTCGAGGATCGGCGAACGCGGACGAAGCCTCCAGGGCGAATGCCATTGAGCGGCAGACCCGCTCAGGCTCCGCTGTGCCCGATCGACCGACGGGCGCCCAGACCTCGTGAGATGGAGCGGGCGGCCGTGCGGATGGCGGGCCCGAGCAGCCGCGGCTCGGCGTTCTCGTGCGGCACGAGCACCGAGAGGGCCGCGGCCACCTGGTCGTCCGCGTCGAAGATCGGCGCGGCCACGCTCACCAGCGCCTGCGGCGCCCGACGGCGGAACGTGGACATGCCCTCGCGACGCACCTCGGCGAGCGTCCGACGCAGCGCGGCGGCCGAGACCGGGTCGTTCTCCGGCTGGTGGACCAGCGGCTGCGCGAGCACCTCCTCCTGGAACTCGTGGTCGGCGTACGCGAGCAGCACCAGACCGACCCCGGTGGAGTGCAGGGGGAGCCGCCCGCCCACGCGGTAGAGCACCGGCATCGCCTGGTGCCCCGAGATCCGCTCGACGAGCAGCGCGTCGATCCCGTCGCGGACGGCGAGCAGCACGTGCTGGCGGGTGACCTGCTCGAGATCGCCCATGTACGGGAGGGCGACCTGCTTGAGGCCCTGGCCCCGCGGCGCGAGCGACGCGACCTCCCACAGCCGCAGCCCGACGGTGAACCGGCCGTCGTCGCCGCGCTCCAACGCACCCCACGCCAGCAACCTGCCCGCCAGCCGCAGGGCCGAGCTGGTCGGGATGCCGCTGCGACGGCTGAGCTCGCCGAGGCTGAGCGAGCGGTGGCTCGCGTCGAACGCGGCCAGCAGCGCGAAGGCCCGGTCGACGACGGGATCACCCTGCGGCGGCCGCTTGCCCCGGGCCGGTGCCGGTTGGGGTGAACCGCTCGTCACCTCGCGCTGAGACACACATCACACTATGCCATTGACCGGCAATCAGTCTGCCGATCAACCGCCGCTCCTCGCATCGTTTGCGCCCAAGTCAGCACGGCCATCCGTTGCCCGAAGGAGCGCAGCCCATGACCACATCGCCCTTGGAAGGTGCGAGCCTGCAGGAACCGGCGGTCCGCCCCGCCCACGAGGACGGCACCGACGACGTCGGGATGCCACGCGGCGGGTGGCCCAACCCGCGTCGGGGCTACCTGTTCTTCCTCGGCTTCGCCGCGATCGGCGCCGGGATGGCGAACCTGGTGCCCGCGGTCCTCACGCTGTCGCTCAAGGCGACCATCATCGACCCCGCGTCGGCCACCACGATCCTGTCCGTCGTCGTCGGGGTCGGGTCGGTGTTCTCGTTGATCGCGTTCCCGGCGCTCGGCAGGCTCAGCGACCGCACGACCGGCCGTTTCGGCAGGCGCAGGCCGTTCCTGTTCCTGGGTGCGCTGCTGTTCGTGCTCGGCGCCATCGCGATCGTCCTGGCGTCGAGCACCCTGACGCTGACCGCTGGCGTTCGTCGTCACCGCGATCGGCTACAGCTCGACCACGGTGGCGTTCACGGCGTCCATCCCCGACCAGCTCGCGCCCAACCGCCGCGGTCCGGCCTCGGCCCTGGTCGGGCTGAGCCTCCCGGTCGGCGCGGTCACAGGCCTGTTCGTGGCCCAGCTGGTGGCGCCGAACCTGCCCGCGATGATCCTGCTGCCCGCCTGCATCGCGGCGCTCGCGGCCATCTTGTTCGCCGTCCGGTTGGGCGACCGGCAGCTGGCCGCGGCCGAGCGCCCCCACTTCGGCTGGACGCAGTTCTTCAACACGTTCTGGGTGAACCCCGCCCACGCCCCGAACTACGCCTGGGCGTGGTGGAGCCGCCTGCTGCTGTTCCTGGGCATCGCCGCGATCCAGGCCTACCAGGCGTTCTACCTGATCATCGTGCTGCACTTCGCGCCCGACCAGGTGGCAGGCGCCGTCTTCCTCTCGACGCTGGTGCTGACGGCGGCGGCGCTGATCTTCGCGCCGATCGCGGGCAAGATCTCCGACCGGATCGGCCGCCGCAAGCCCTTCGTCATCACCGCCGCGCTGATCTTCGCGGTCGGCCTGGCCGTCGCCTCGATCGCTGCGTCCTTCCCGCTGTTCCTCGTCGCGATGGGCGTGATCGGCTTCGGCCAGGGCATCTACATGGCGGTCGACATCGCGCTCGTCACCCAGGTCCTGCCCGACCCCGCCAACCCGGCCAAGGACCTCGGCATCATGAACCTGGCGAGCACGCTCCCGTCGACGATCGTGCCCGCCGTGGCGCCGCTGGTCCTGGCGATCGGGGCCTCGGCCACGAACCCGCAGAACTTCACGGCGCTGTTCCTCTTCGGCGCGATTGCGGGCCTCATCGGCGCCCTGTTCATCCTGCCCATCCGCCGGGTCCGCTGAGCCATGCCACCCGCACCCCGTCGCCTGCGCGTCGAACACCTCGACGAAGCGCTCGGCATCCGCACCACGGCCCCGCGGCTGTCCTGGCACCTGCCCGAGGGCGCACGCGAGCAGAAGGCCTACCGGATCACCGCCGACAACGGGTGGGACAGCGGCTGGATGCCCAGCGACCGAGAACCTGCTGGTGCCCTACGCCGGGCCGCCCCTGACCTCGGCCCAGCGCGTGCAGTGGCAGGTGCAGGTGGAGCACCGACCAGGGCCGCGAGCCCGCGTGTCGGAGAGCGCCTGGTTCGAGACGGGCCTGCTGTGGGAGCACGACTGGCAGGCGACCTGGGTCGAGCCCGCCCCGATGCCCGACGGCGCGCCGGGCGAGCGGCCCGCGGCGTTCCTGCGCTTCGAGTTCGCCGTCGACCGTCCCGTCGTGTCCGCCCGGCTGCACGCCACCGCCCAGGGCCTGTACGAGGCCTTCCTCAACGCCGAGCGGGTGGGGGACGCCGAGCTGACGCCGGGCTTCACCCAGTACGACGTCCGGCTGCAGGTGCAGACGTTCGACGTCACCGCCGCGGTCCGGGTCGGCCCGAACGCCATCGCGCGTCATCCTGGCCGACGGCTGGTTCCGCGGGCAGGTCGGCATCGCCCGCGCGGCCGACCAGTGGGGCGACCGGCTGGCGTTCCTCGGCCAGCTGCACCTGGAGCACGCCGACGGCACGACCACCGTCGTCGGCACCGGGCCGGGGTGGCGCAGCGGGTCCGGCCACGTCGTCGCGGCGGACCTGATCGCCGGGGAGCGGGTCGACCTCGCGCCGCGCACCGCGCGGCTGGGACCGCGCCGGCTTCGACGACGCCGCCTGGCCGCCGGTGAGCGTTGCGCCGCACGGCTTCGCCGGGCTCGTCGACTCGCCCGCGCCGCCCGTCCGCCGGGTGCAGGAGATCGTCCCGGTGTCGGTGACGCGGCTCGACGGCCGTCGTCAGATCGTCGACCTCGGGCAGAACATCAACGGCTGGGTCCGGCTCTCCGACCTCGGCGAGGCGGGCACCACGATCACGCTGACCCACGGGGAGTGGCTCGGCCCCGACGGCGACGTCACCATGCAGCACCTGCGGCCCGACCTGCCCTTCCTGCCCGAGCCGCTGCCCGCGGGCCAGGTCGACCAGGTCATCGCCGGTGGTGAGCCGGGCGAGGTGTTCGAGCCGCGCCGCACCACCCACGGCTTCCGGTACGTGCGCATCGAGGGACATCCCGCGGCTGCTCACGGCCGGCCGACGTGCGCGGTGTCGTCGTGCACACCGACATGCGCCGCACCGGCTGGTTCTCCTCCAGCGACGAGCGGGTCGACCGGCTCCACGAGGCCGCGCTGTGGAGCCTGCGGGGCAACGCCTGCGACATCCCCACCGACTGCCCGCACCGCGAACGCGCCGGGTGGACCGGCGACTGGCAGCTCTACGTCGCGCACCGCGGCCTTCCTCTACGACGTCGCCGGTTTCTCCACCAAGTGGCTGCGCGACGTCGCGGCGGACCAGTGGCCCGACGGCACGGTCGCCAACATCAGCCCCACCCCGCGCGCCGAAGGTCGGGAGAGCCCGATCGCGTTCCTCAACGGGTCGGCGGGCTGGGGTGACGCGGCCGTGATCGTGCCCGTGGGAGCTCTACCGCGCCTACGGCGACGTCCAGATCCTCGACGAGCTGTGGCCGACCATGACCGCCTGGCACGACCGCGCCGAGCGCATCGCCCGCACGCAGCGCCACCCCGACCGGGTCGCCCGCCGCCCCGAACCCGCTTCCGCACGAGACAGTTCCTCTGGGACGCCGGGTTCCACTGGGGCGAGTGGCTCGTGCCGGGCGACGACAGCGCGGACGACCTCGGAGTCCTTCACCCGGATCGACAAGGGCGACGTGGCCACCGCCTACTACGCCCACAGCACCGCGCTGCTGGCCGAGATCGCCCGCGGTGCTCGGCCGCGACGCCGACGCCGTCCGCTACGCGGAGCTGGCCGTCGGACATCCGCGCCGCGTGGCAGACCGAGTACCTCGACGCCGACGGCCGCCTCACGCCGGACACCCAGGCCAACCACGTGCGCGCGCTCGCCTTCGGGCTCGTGCCCGACGCGCTGCGGGCCGTCGTGGCCGCCGGCTGGTCACGCTGATCCGCGAGGCGGGCAACCACCTCGGCACCGGCTTCCTCGCGACGCCCCACCTGCTCCCGGTGCTGGCCGACACCGGCCACCTCGACGTGGCCTACGAGCTCCTGCTGCCAGGACACCGAGCCGTCGTGGATGACGATGGTCGACCGCGGGGCGACGACGGTCTGGGAGCGGTGGGACGGCGTCGACGCCGACGGCGTGCCCCACGACTCGCTCAACCACTACTCCAAGGGCGCGGTCGTCTCCTTCCTGCACCGCTACACCGCAGGCATCCAGCCGGTGGACCCCGCCTACCGCCGCTTCCGGGTCCAGCCCCGGCCCGGCGGGGGACTGACGGCGGCCGAGGCCACGCACGAGTCGCCCTACGGACGGATCACCTCGGCGTGGCACCTCGACGGCGACGGCGCGCTGACGCTGCGGGTCGTCGTCCCCGCGGGCACCGAGGCCGAGGTCGTGCTGCCCGACGGGCAGACGGCCGTGGCGGGCCCCGGCGAGCACGTCTTCACCGCAAGCCCGACGAACTGAAGGAGGACCGATGCGCAAGATCGATCTGCACTGCTATCCCGGCACCGCGCCGTGGATCGCCTCGCAGGGCCCCTACGTGGAGGCCTTGGCCGAGTACTGGAACAAGCCCTGGGTCGCCAAGGACGAGAACGACGTCGCGACCGAGATCGAGGGCCTGGGCATCGAGGCCGTGCTCGTCGCGTTCGACATCGAGTCGGTCACCCACACCCCGCCGTGCAGCAACGCCTACGTCGCCCAGCTGCGCGACCGGCACCCGCGGGCGTTCATCGGGGCCTGGGGCGCGGTCGACCCGCTCAAGGGCGAGCAGGCGATACGCGACGCCGAGGAGGCCGTGAAGGTCCACGGGGTCATCGGGTTCCACTTCCACCCGATCATGGGCCACTTCCGGGTCGACGACCCCGCGCTGCGCCCGCTGTTCGAGACGATCTCCGGTCTCGGCGTGCCCGTGATGGTCGACGTCGGCACGACGGGCATGGGCGCCGGGATGCCCGGCGGCATGGGCGCGCTGATCGAGCACGCCCACCCGCTCGCCCTCGACCGGCTCGCCGCGACCTTCCCGGACCTGACCATCATCGCGGCCCACCCGGGGTGGCCCTGGATCGACGAGATGACCGCGGTCGCCCTGCACAAGGGCAACGTGTTCTGGGAGATGTCGGGCTGGGCGCCGAAGTACTTCCCGCCGCAGCTGCGCACCGACATCCGCGGCAGGCTCCGCGACAAGATCATGTTCGGCAGCGACCACCCGTCCCTGCCGTACGAGCGGATCTTGTCGGAGTGGGCCGACCTCGGCTTCACCGACGAGGTCATGCACGCGGTGTTCCACGGCAACGCCGAGCGCGTGCTCGGCCTCTGATTCGAGGAGATTTCGATGAGCAAGCCCGTCGCCCTCGTGACCGGCGCGTCCAGCGGGATCGGCCGCGGCGCCGCGCTCGAGCTGGCCCGTTCCGGGTACGACCTGGTGATCAACTACGCGTCCAGCAAGGACCGGGCCGAAGAGGTGGCCGGGGAGGCCGAGCAGCTCGGCGCCCGCGCTGTCACCGCGCAGGCCGACGTCGCCGACGAGGCCGCGGTGCCGGCGCTGCTCGACGTCGTCGAGCAGCAGTTCGGGCGGCTCGACGCGCTGGTCAACAACGCCGGGACCACGATCAGCACCCCGCCAGCCGACCTCGACGGACTCTCGATGGCTGACTGGGACCGGGTGTTCGCGGTGAACGTCCGCGGCATGTTCCAGGTCACCCGGGCCGCCGTGCCCCTGCTGCGCCGCTCGGCGGAGGCGGCCGTCGTCAACACGGCCAGCATCGTGGGCCTGCGACCCGGCCCGCAGCCCTTCCCGTACGCGGCCTCGAAGGCCGCCGTCGTCGCGCTGACCAAGACCCTCGCGGGACGCCTCGGTCCTGAAGGCATCCGCGTGAACGCCGTGGCGCCCGGCTGGATGGTCGGGGAGTGGATGGAAGACCAGCTCGGCGCCGACTACGACCGGCTGATGGACCGCCGCGCCGGGCTGACCCCGCTACGCCGCTGCGTCACCGCCGACGACGTCGCGAAGACCGTCGTCTCGCTTATCACCTCCAACCCGTTCGTCACCGGGGAGATCGTCGTCATCGACGGCGGCTTCTCCGCGACCACCTGACCCCGAAGGAGCCCCAGATGCCGCTCGACGGAGTCGTTCCCTTCCCGGCCGAGTACGCCGCGCGCTACCGCGAGCGTGGCTACTGGCGCGACCGCCCCCTGCGCGACGTGCTCGCCGACCACACCGCGGCCAACGCCAACCGCGTGGCGCTGCACGCGGGCGGCCGCGACATCACCTACCGCGAGATCGACGCGAAGGCCGACCGACTGGCCCGCAACCTCCACGACCTGGGCCTGCGCCCGCTCGACCGGGTCATCGTGCAGCTGCCCAACGACGCGCCCTTCGCCTACCTCTACGTGGCGCTGCAGAAGCTCGGCGCGATCCCGATCATGGCACTGCCCCAGCACCGGTACCGGGAGATCGAGCAGTTCGCCCGCCTCTCCGACGCGGTCGCCTGCGTGGTGCCCGACCGGGCCAAGGACGCCGACTTCCGGGAGATCGTCGACCGGCTCCGGGCAGGCGCGCCCGCGCTGCGGCTGGCGATCGTCGACGGCCCGGCGTCGCAGGGCTTCGTCGCGTTGGCCGACCTGCTCGACCGCGAGCCCGTCAGCACGGCCGACGACCTGGCCGCGATCACGATCGACCCCGACGACCCGGCGGTCTTCCAGCTGTCCGGAGGCACCACCGGCATCCCGAAGCTGATCCCGCGCACGCACAACGACTACGCCTTCAACTCCCGGCTCGCCCTGTCGGTGTGCGACGTGCGCAGCGACGACGACCGGGACGACTGCCTCCTCGACGTCCTCCCGATCGCCCACAACCTGCCTCTCGCCTGCCCGGGCATGCAGGGCTTCTGGTTCGCGGGCGCGCGGGTCGTGCTGCACCCCAGCACCCGCGGGTCCCAGGTCTTCCCGCTCATCGAACGGCACCGCGTCACGCACATCCACGTCGTGCCCGCGTTGCTGATCAAGTGGCTGAACGACCCCGAGATCGGGAACTTCGACCTCTCCTCGGTGCGGGTCATCCAGAGCGGCGGCCAACGCCTGCAGCCCGAGACCCGGCTGCTCGCCGAGAAGCTGCTGCCCAACTGCACCGTCCAGGAGAACTTCGGCATGGCCGAGGGGCTGCTGATGTTCGTCCGCCTCGACGATCCCCGCGAGGTCCGCCTGGAGACCGTCGGCCGCCCGATCTGCCCCGACGACGAGGTCCGGCTCGTCGACGAGGACGGCCACGACGTGCCCGACGGGGAGATCGGCGAGCTCATCTGCCGGGGCCCGTACACGTTGCGCGGGTACTTCCGGGCGCCCGAGCACAACGCGCGGGCGTTCACGCCGGACGGCTTCTACCGCTCGGGTGACCTCATGTGGCGGCACCCGACCGGCAACTACGTCGTCGCGGGCAGGCGCAAGGACCTCATCAACCGGGGCGGGGAGAAGATCTCCGCGGAGGAGATCGAGAACCTCATCCTGGCCCACCCCGCCGTCCAGAACGTGGCCTGCATCCCGGTGCCCGATCCCGTGCTCGGCGAACGCATGTGCGCCTGCGTCGTGCCGCGGGCCGGTGCGCCCGCCCTGTCGCTCGACCAGCTCGTGGCGTTCCTGCGCGGCCACGAGATCGCCGCGTTCAAGCTGCCCGAGCGGCTCGAGGTGCTCGACGCGTTCCCGCTCTCACCGATCGGGAAGGTCTCCAAGAAGGACCTCGTCGTGCGGTACTCCACCGCCGCCACGCGCGGGTAGCGTCAGCCCGATGACGGATGCGGCGATCACGGCCCGTGTTGATGAGCTCCTCGCCGCGATGACCGTCGAGGAGAAGGCGGGTCAGCTCACCCAGTACTTCTACTTCGGGAGCCTGCAGGACGCGGACGCGGGCCCGACGGCGGAGCTGCCGCCCTCCCGGCAGGCCGCGGCGGTCGAGGCGGCGCTGGCGCGGGGCGAGGTCGGCTCGCTGCTGTTCGTGACCGACCCCGCGGAGACCAACCGGCTGCAGCGGCTGACCGTCGAGGGCAACCGGCACGGGCTGCCCGCGCTGTTCGGGTTCGACGTCGTCCACGGGCTGCGCACCATCCTGCCGGTGCCGATCGCGATGGCGGCGTCCTGGGACCCGGCGACGATCGAGCGGGGTCAGTCGGTCGCCGCCCGCGAGGCACGGGCCGTCGGCATCCACTGGACGTTCGCGCCGATGGTCGACATCGCCCGCGACCCCCGCTGGGGCCGGATCATCGAGGGAGCGGGGGAGGACCCGTTCCTCGGCTGCGTCGTCGCCGCGGCGCAGGTCCGCGGGTTCCAGGGCACCCACCTGGGCGCCGACGAGCACGTGATCGCCGGGCCCAAGCACTTCGCGGGCTACGGCGCCGCGATCGGCGGACGCGACTACGACGAGGTCAACCTCTCGGACTACGAGCTGTGGAACGTCTACTTCCCGCCGTTCCAGGCCGCGCTGGCCGCGGGCGCGGGCAACGTGATGACCGCCTACATGGACCTCAACGGGGTGCCCGCCACGGGCAACCGCTGGCTGTTCCACGACGTGCTGCGCGGCACGTTCGGCTTCGAGGGCTTCGTGGTCAGCGACGCCAACGCGGTCCGCAATCTCCTGACCCACGGGTTCGCCGCCGACCTGACCGACGCGGGCGCCCGTGCGCTCAACACCGGTGTCGACATGGAGATGGCCATCGCCGATCCCGCCTACGCGCACCTGCCCGAGGCGGTGCAGAACGGCGTCGTCGACGTCGCCACGCTCGACGCGGGCGTGCGGCGGGTGTTGGAGGCCAAGCTGCGCCTCGGCCTCGTCGACGACCCCTACGTCGACGAGGACCGCGCCCGCGCCGTGCTCGGTGATCCCGCGCATCGCGAGGTGGCGCGGGTCGCCGCCGAGCGCTCCGCGGTGCTGCTGCGCAACGAGGGCGGCCTGCTGCCGCTGGACCCGGCCGGGTCGGGCTCGATCGCCGTGATCGGCCCGCTGGCCGACTCCCGCCGCGACACGTTGGGCCCGTGGTGCTTCGACTACGACCTCACCGAGACGGTCACGGTCCTCGACGGCATCCGTGCGCGGGCGACCGATGTCACCTACGCCCCCGGTTTGCGGCCCGCCCAGCGGCCCACGCCGTCGATCTTCGACGTGCACGGCAACAACCGGCCCGAGGACCCGCAGGACTTCGACGACGAGGCCGAGTTCCAGCGGGCGGTCGACACCGCACGAGCCGCCGACGTCGCCGTCGTGGTGGTGGGCGAGTGGCAGGTCATGGTGGGCGAGCAGGCGTCGCGGTCGACGCTGGAGCTGCCCGGCCGCCAGCTGGAGCTGCTGCAGGCGGTGTCGGTGACCGGCACCCCCGTCGTGCTGCTCGTGATGAACGGGCGGCCGCTCGACCTGCAGTGGGCCGCGGAGAACGTGCCCGCCGTGCTCGAGATCTGGTACCCCGGCACCCAGGGCGGCACGGCCGTCGCCAACCTGCTCTTCGGCGACGTCTCGCCGGGCGGGAAGCTGCCCTTCACCTGGCCGCGGCACGTCGGACAGGTGCCGCTGATCTACGCCCACACCCGGTCGCACGAGCCCGCGAACCAGGCGGCCCGCTACTGGAACGCGCCGAGCACGCCGCTCTACCCGTTCGGCCACGGCCTGGCCTACACATCGTTCGAGTACCGGGACCTGGCCGTCGACCAGGCCACCATCGCCCCTGGCGGCACCGTGACGGTCTCGGCCGTGGTCACCAACGTCGGCGAACGGGCGGCCGACGAGGTGGTGCAGCTCTACATCCACCAGCGCAGCGGCTCGGCGTCACGCCCGGTCCGGGAGCTCAAGGGCTTCGAACGGGTCGGCCTGGCCGCCGGGGAGTCGCGGACGGTCCGGTTCACCCTCGGTCCGGCGGAGCTGCGCTACTGGAGCGCCGCCGGCCACGACTGGGTGCTCGACGCCTCGACGTTCGACGTGTGGGTCGGCGGCGACTCGACGGCCGACCTGGCCACGACGTTCGAGGTCAAGGTCTGACTCCTGCGCTGACCAGGCCGCTCATCCTTTTGCCGGACCGCGCGCGGGTGGACGTCGGCGTGGCGACTACCCTCCGACATCTATGCCAGCGGCGGTGCATCCGTTCGAGTTAACGGACGTAGGCGAGGTGACGTGGCGATGACGGTTGGGCGGCCAGGCCAGGCGGCTCGGGTCTCCCGGCGCGGTGTGGCTTTCGGGGGCGACCGGTGTCTGCGCTTCCTGGTGGCAGGCGTCGCCCTGCTGCTCGCGGTGGCGGGCTGCTCGAGCACTGTGCCCGGCGATGCGGCCTCAACGCCGTCCGACACCCCCTCCGGCGCCCCGACCCCGGCACCGTCAGCCCAGGCGGCCCGACCCGCGTTCGGGCCTTACGTCGACACCTCGGTGGCGATCCCCGATCTCGCCGCCCTCGCCACGCAGACCGGGTTGAAGCACGTCGTGCTCTCCTTCGTCGTCGCGCAGGGCAAGGCGTGCGACCCGGTCTGGAACGGCAGCGACCCGCTCGACTCGCTCAAGCCGTCGATCGACGCCTTCCAGGCCGCGGGCGGCTCGGTCACGATCGCGACCGGGGGCGCCGACGGCACGTACATCGAGAACGCCTGCGCCACCCCCGCCGACCTCGCGGCCGCCTACACCAAGATCCTCGACGCGACGGGGACGAACCTGCTCGACATCGACGTCGAGCACGACGTCCAGATCAACAAGGTGATCGACGCCCTCTCCCAGGTGCACAAGGCGCGGGGCACGGACATCACGCTGACCCTCCCCGTCGACCTCGACGGCCTCGGCCCCGGCC
Source organism: uncultured Actinomycetota bacterium (assembly GCA_963799945.1). Classification (GTDB taxonomy): domain Bacteria; phylum Actinomycetota; class Actinomycetes; order Mycobacteriales; family Pseudonocardiaceae; genus Pseudonocardia. Next base: position 147,405 of record CAWCZG010000007.1, on the reverse strand, counting down.
AGCTGGGTCTGGTGAAGCGGGCCGCGGCCGTGAACCTGCCCATCACCGTCAACATCATGGACATGGACTTCCACGCCGACGGCGACTGGGGCAAGGCCATGGTCGCGGCGGCGCAGACCATGCTCGGCCAGATGCGCAAGGTCTACCCGAAGGCGACCCCGGCCGAGCAGACCCGCAGGCTCGGCATCACGATCATGATCGGGCGCAACGACAACGGCGTGATCACCGCCCCGCGGGACGCGCAGACGGTGCTGGACTACGCCCGCTCGCACGGCGTCGGCAGGCTCGGCATCTGGTCCCTCGCCCGGGACCGCGGCACCTGCGCCAAGCGCGTGGCGGCCCAGCCCGACTGCAGCGGCACGGCGCAGAAGGACTTCCAGTACACCCAGCAGCTCGCGGCGTTCACCGGCCCGGCGCCCGCCTGAGCGGCGCGATTGACCGGGCGCCGACGACTCGGCCGGGATGGCGGTCGGTCACCGCAAAGAACCGATGGCCAGTGTTCCTTCGTCGGGTGCCGCGGCGGTCGGCTCCCCGGGTGCGGAGTCGGCGAGGTCGTCGAGCATCGGGGCCGAGGGCACGAAGAACAGTCCGCCGGTCGTCGCGGTGGAGAAGTCGAGGAGCCGGTCGTAGTTGCCGGGCGGATCGCCGACGAACATGTTGCGGAGCATGGTCTCGAGCACGTCCGGGCTGCTGGCGTAGCCGATGAAGAGCGTGCCGAACTCGCCCGCCGCCGGGCTGCCGAAGGGCATGTTGTCCCGCAGGATCTTCACCTCGTTGCCCGCCGCGTCGGTCACCGTGGTGAGCATCCGGTGCGCGGACGTGGGCGTCACGTCGTCGGCGAGCTCGACGTTGCTCAGCTTCCCCCGGCCGATGATCTGCTCTTGGGCGGCGACGTCGAGGGCGTTCCAGCCGTCGAGGTCGTGCAGGTACTTCTGGACGACGACGTAGCTGCCGCCCGCGAACTCGGCCTCCGGTCCGTCGTCGGAGATGACGGCGGCGAGCGAGGCGGCGGAGCCGGTCGGGTTCTCGGTGCCGTCGACGAAGCCGAGCAGGTCGCGGTTGTCGAAGAACTTGAAGCCCTGCACCTCGACGACCGGCACCAGGGCGTCGCCCGCCGCCGCGAGGATCTGGGTGGCGAGCTCGAAGCACAGGTCCAGGCGCGCGGCCCGGATGTGGAAGACGACGTCGCCGGGCGTCGATGGGGCGTCGTGCCGCGCGCCCGTGATCGGGACGAACGGGTGCAGGCCGGGCGGCGGTGTGGCGCCGAAGAGGCGCGGCCACGCCTGCGCGCCGAACCCGAGGACGCACGAGAGGTCCCCGTCGAGATCACGGAACCCGACGGACCGCACCAGCCCCGGCAGGTCCGCGCAGAGCGCCCTGACCTGCCCCGCATCCTCCGGCTCCGCGCCGACCGAGCAGACGAGAATGAGCGCGACCCGGCTCAGTGGCGCCAGGACGGCCTGGGGCTCCGGTGACGTCGGCATGGATGCGGTCCTCCTTGGCGGTCAACAGCCGCGACCATACCGACCGGTGATCGCCAGACCGGGGACATGGCAGCCACATATGGCCGCCATGTCCCCGGTTCGCTGATCAAGCGGTCGAACGGCGGTCACCCGGCACCGGGTCGGCTCCGGCGCTACCGTGTGCGGGCCGATGGAGCTGGGAGCAGAGCGGATGACCTCATCCACCGATGACACGGTCACGGAGCCTGTTGGCGTTGTCGACGACGGCGACGTCATGGACGCCGACTGGACGGATGACGAGCCGCGCCGGACCGGCACGCTCACCAAGGTTCTGGTCGGGCTGTTGCTGGTCGCGCTCGGGTTCCTGGGGGGCGTCGCGGTGGGGCGGAGTGCGGGCGGGGCGGCGGCCTCGGATCGGCCCACCTCGGGCTCGACGGGCGGAGGTGGCGGCGGCGGTGGCGCTGCAACGAACGGGTCAACGGGCGGCGCGGGCGGCTCGACGGGCGCAGGCTCGGGGGCCGGTGCCGGCGCTGCGCCCTCCGCGGCGAACGAGCCCGGTGGCCAGACCCCCCGCTCGTCGTTCGTCGCGCCCCCGCCGGTGGTCGTGAGCCAGACCCAGCAGCCCGCCCCCGTCCGGTCACCTGCGGCCGACAACGGCTCGGGTGGCGGCGTGGTGCCGACCGCCGGGTCGACGCCGACGGGCTAGCGCCTATCCCTGGACCGTGGGCCGGATGGTGATGTCGCCGATCTCGACGTCGTCGGGCTGCTCGATGGCGAACGCGATGGCCCGGGCGACGGCCTCGGGCGGGATGGCGAACGCGGCCATGCCTTCGCGGATCTGCTCTCGGACGGCCGGGTCGTCGATGGAGTCGGCGAGCCCGGTGCGGACGTAGCCGGGGGAGACCGACGTCGTGCGCAGCACCCCGTCCGTCGACTCCTGGCGGAGCCCCTCCAGCAGCGTGCGGACGGCGTTCTTGGTCGCGGCGTAGACGGCCTGGGTCGGCACGATCTTCAGCCCGGCCGTCGACACCGTCGTGACGAGGTGCCCGCGGCCTTGGCGCCGGAAGACCGGGAGCGCCGCGGCGATGCCGTTCAGCACTCCGCGCAGGTTGACGTCGATCATCGCGGACCAGCCGTCGACGTCCAGGTCGGCCACGGGGGAGATCTTGCTGATGCCCGCGTTGCCGACCAGCACATCGAGCCTGCCGAACTCCGCCACCGCCCACTCGACGAGCCGGGTGAGGTCTTCGCGCCTGGTCACATCGGTGGCGGAGGTGATCGCCCGGCCGCCACGGTCGCGGATACCGCGGGCGATGTCGTCCAGGCGCTCGGTGCGGCGCGCGCCGAGGACCACGGCGGCACCGCGCTCCGCGAGCAGCAGCGCAGTGGCCTCGCCGATGCCGCTGCTCGCTCCGGTGATGGCGACGACCTTGTTCTCGATCCCTGGCATGTACAGTCCTGTCGCATGGAGGTGGACACGTGTCCGCTTCTGCGCCCGACTGTACCGGACACCTGTCCGCTTTGCTGACCGACCGAGGATCCGATGAACACGCCCACGCGACGGACGGACGCGACGGAGAACCGCGCCCGCATCGTCGAGGCCGCCCGCGCGGCGGTGGCGTCCTCCGACGACCTGAAGCTCAACGCGATCGCCAAGCAGGCCGGGGTCGGCCAGGGCACCCTTTACCGCCACTTCCCGACCCGCGAGGACCTGCTCGCCGAGGTGTACCGCCACGAGGTCGACGAGCTCGTCGCAGCTGCGCCCGCCCTGCTCGCGCACCATCGACCGGCGCGGGCGCTGGCACTCTGGTTCGAGCGGGTGGCCGGGTACGCGCGGGTGAAGCGCGACGTCTTCGCGGCCGTCGAGGTGGGTGTCTGGCAGAACCTCTCGGCCCACAGCCGCGGACCCATCGGCGACGCGCTGACCCTGCTGCTCGACGCGGGCAAGGCCGACGGCACCCTCCGCCCCGACGTCGACGCGCGCGACGTGATCCTGCTGATCGGCTACCTGTCCCGCCTCGACGATGCGGAGGCCGACGCCCGCGCCGTCCACCTGCTCGACATCATCCTGGACGGCCTGCGCCGCCGTGACTGACGCGCGCATCCGCAGGCTCACCGCCGACGATCTCGCGACCGCCCGGGCGGCGTTCGCGCTACTGGTCGAGGTGTTCGACGAGGGAGCCGGACCGCTCGGTGACGACTACCTCGTCCAGATCCTGAGCCTGGGGTCGTTCTGGGCCCTCACCGCGTCCGTCGACGATGAGGTCGTCGGTGCCATCACGGCCCACACGTTGCCGATGACGCGTTCGCCGTCGTCCGAGCTCTTCATCTACGACCTCGCCGTGCGCCCCGACCACCAGCGCAGGGGCATCGGCAGGCGCCTGGTGCTCGACCTCTGCGCGGCCGCCGCGCGAGCGGGGATCGCCACGGTCTTCGTGCCCGCCGACGATGAGGACGCACACGCCCTCGCGTTCTACCGTTCGCTGGGCGGCGAACCGGCCCCCGTCACGATCTTCACCTTGCCCCGCGCAACGGGTTCGCGCTGACCTCGAGGCGTTACACGCCGCGTCACACGCCCGCCGGGTTTGCTCTCCACATCGGGTCCTCGACTGGAGTCAGGGCCCTCAACAGGAGGAGCAGGAAATGTCGTTGTTCATGGACGTCCACAACATCGAGGGTGGCGTCGGCGCCGAGGACGTGGCCTCGGCCCACCTCGCGGACCTGGCGACACAGGGCGAGTTCGGGGTGAACTATCTCCGGTACTGGGTCGACGAGGCGGCGGGCAAGATCTTCTGCCTGGTCGACGCCCCGGACGCCGACGCCGCGAACACGGTGCACCGCAAGGCACACGGTCTCGTCGCCGACGAGATCTACTCCGTCACCGAGCACGCCTGATCACCTGCCCGCCTCGGAAGGAGGCAGCGATGGACACCATCGACACGCTCAGTGCGGCGGCGGAGAGGACCTGGCTCGACGGGTGGACGGTCGGTCCGGTCAAGGGCAGGACGACGGGCAACCCGCCGGTCGACGACCCGTGGCGGGCGGTGGGGGAGTTCGTGGTCGGCCCGGACGGTCGGGTCCGGCTGCCCGACGTCCACCCGTACTGCGAGGCCTTCCCCGAACCCGCGGTGCTCGTGGCCGCGGCCCGGCTGAGCAGGGACGTCACGGAAACGGGGCTATACGCGACCTCATGACCGTGTCGACGTCCGTGGTCCACCTCCTGGGCCGCCCCCACATCGAGGGGCGGCCCGGGGGGTACCGGATCCGCAGCCGCAAGAGCTGGGCGCTGCTGGCGTACCTGGTCCTGAGCGAGCGCCCGCCGACACGCAGCCAGCTGGCGGGTCTGCTGTTCGACGAGGCCGAGGACCCGCTGGGTGCGGTGCGCTGGGGGCTGTCGGAGATCCGCCGGGCTTTGGGCGGCGGCGCCGTGGTCGAAGGCGATCCGGTCGTCCTGCGGCTGCCCGAGGGGACCACGGTGGACGTCGACGTGGTCGTCAAGGGTTCGTGGCCGGAGGCGATCGGCCTGCCGGGGCTCGGGTCCGAGCTGTTGGAAGCGCACACGGTGCGCAGCGCGGCCGGGTTCGAGTCCTGGCTCCTGGCGGAGCAACGTCGGCTCATGGCCGCGTCGGAGGAGGTCCTGCACGAGGCGGCCATGGCGTCGATGTCACGGGGCGCCTTCGACGACGCGATCGACTACGCCGTCCGGCTCGTCACGATGACGCCCGCCGACGAGAACCACCACGCCCTGCTCATCCGCCTGTACCGGATGACGGGCGACGACGCGGCCGCCCGGCGCCAGCTGGCGACGTGCACCGAGCTGTTGGCCCGAGAGCTGGGGATCGAGCCCGGCCCGGTGGTGCGGGCGGCCATGCGCGAGCGGCGTGCAGGCGCGGACGCACCGGGGGGCCTGCCGTCGATCGAGGCCGTCGTCGAATCCGGTAGGGCCGCGGTGTCCGCAGGCGCCATCGAGACCGGCGCCGATCTCCTGCGCACCGCCGTCCGCTTGGCCGACGACGCCGACGCGGACGACCTGCGGATCACCGCGCGGCTGCTGCTGGCCGAGACCCTGATTCACTCGATGGGCGGCCTGGACGAGGAGGGGATGGCGACCCTCCAGGGCGCCGACGACATCGCGCTGGCCCGCGGCAACCGGGCGCTGGTCGCGCAGGCCAGGGCCGAGCTCGGCTACGTCGACTTCCTCCGCGGGCGCTACGACCGCGCCGAGCTGTGGCTGTCGCAGGCCATGGAGTTCGGCGACGGTGCTGCGCTGATCACCGCGAAGGCCACCGCCTACCTGGGCTCGGTGGAGAGCGACCGTGGCCGCTACGGCTCGGCCCGCGCGCTGCTCGACCGGGCCCTCGCGCAGGCGCGCGCCGCGGGCGACCTGAGGCGCGCCGCCTACGTGCTCTCCATGCTCGGCCGCGCGCACCTGCTGCGGCACGAGCTGGACGAGGCGACCGTGCAGCTGGACGCCGCGATGGCGCTGGCGCAACAGGAGCACTGGCTGGCGTTCCTGCCGTGGCCGCAGGCGCTGCGCGGGGAGGTCGAGGTGGCCCGCGGCGACCCCGCGGCCGCGACGGTCCTGCTCGAGCAGGCCTTCGCCAGGGCCTGTCAGCTCGGCGACCCGTGCTGGGAGGGGATGGCGGCGCGCGGCCTGGCGTTGGTGGCCGCGGCGGAAGGCGACACCGCGCGGGCGTTCCGGATCCTGGCCGACGCCCGGCTGCGGACCAACCGGCTGGCGGACCCCTACGTCTGGCTGGACGGCTACATCCTCGACACGCAGTGCGCGCTCGGCCGCCGCCACGGCCACCCGGACACGCAGCGGTGGATCCAGCAGCTGCGGCGGCTCGCGTCCCGCACCGGCATGCGCGAGCTGACGGTCCGGTCGCTCCTGCACGGCGCGGCCACCGGCAGCGCGGACGACGCCGACGCCGCCCGCCTCCTCGCGCCCGACATCGACAACCCGCGGATCGACGCCCTCGTCAGCGGCACGTGAGAGACGGGCCGCCCGGCCCCGGCCGCCGCCCGCGCCGCCGGGGCTCGTCGCGACGACCCGGTCCGGCTCGACGCTGGTCGGTACAGCATCCTCGCCGTCGGTCGGGTATGACGACACCATGAAGTTCGGGATCGCCACGTTCATCACCGACGAGGGCATCAGGCCCGCTGCGCTGGGGCGTGCTCTGGAGGAGCGCGGCTTCAGCTCGCTGTTCCTCGCCGAGCACTCCCACATCCCGGCCGGCCGTGAAACGCCCTACCCGGGGGGCGGCGAGCTGCCGCGGCGCTACTACCGGACGCTCGACCCGTTCGTCGCGCTGAGCGCGGTCGCCGCGGTGACGTCGCAGCTGGTGCTCGGCACCGGCATCGCGTTGCTGCCCCAACGCGACGTCATCCACACCGCGAACGAGGTCGCCAGCCTCGACGTCGTGTCCGACGGGCGGGTGGCGTTCGGCGTCGGGGTCGGGTGGAACCGCGAGGAGATGCGCAACCACGGCACCGATCCCGCCACCCGCGGGGCGCTCATGGACGAGCAGCTGGCGGCGCTGAAGCAGATCTGGACCCAGGAGCAGGCCGAGTTCCACGGCAAGCACGTCGACTTCGACCCGATCTTGCTCTGGCCGAAGCCGGTGCAGCAGCCGCATCCGCCGATCTACCTGGGCGGCGAGAGCCCGGCGGCGTTGCGGCGGCTGGCGACCTACGGCGACGCGTGGCTGCCCCGCGCCCACACCCCGCCCGCGGAGATCAAGCGGGTGCGGGGGTGGCTCTCCGAGCAGGGCCGCGACGGCATCCCGTTCACCGTGTTCGCGGCGGGCGCGGACGAGGCGGCCCTGGCCGGGTTCGCCGAGGCGGGCGTCGACGAGGTCACCCTCTCCCTCGACACCCTGCCCGAGACCGAGACGCTCCACGCCCTCGACGAGCTGGCCGCCGTGGCCGCTGCGAACCGCTGACCTCAGAGTGCGGCGCTGATCGTCTGGCGCAGGCGGGCGGCGTCGCGGCCGGGGGGAGCGCCGAAGGTCTTGCGGTACTCCCGGCTGAACTGCGACGGGCTCTCGTAGCCCACCCGGTAGCCGATCTCCGCGACCTCGCCCGGCCTGCTGACCAGCAGGTTCCGGGCAGCGCGCAGACGGATCTGCTTCTGGAACTGGATCGGGGTCATGGAGGTGGCCGCCCGGAAGTGGCGATGCAGCGACGACGGGCTCATCCCCGCGACGGCGGCGAGATCGGCGATGAGCAGCGGCTCGTCGTAGTGCTCGCGGATCCAGCGGATCACGCGGGCGATGTGGGTGAGGCTGCTGTCGGCCAGGCCGATCTGGCGGACGAGGGCGCCCTGCTCGCCGGTGAGCAGCCGCCAGAGGATCTCGCGCTCCAGCCCGGGCCCGAGCACCCGCAGGTCGTCGGAGTGGTCGAGCAGGCGCAGCAGCCGCACGACCGGGTCCAGCAGCTCCGTGGTGGCGTCGCTGACGGCGAGGCCGGAGAAGGCGGGAGGGCGGGCGGCGGCGGTCGTCTCGAGCAGCAGCGGCGCGATCTTCGCTGGCTTGAGCCCCATGGTGAACACCACGAAAGGCTCCTCGACGCTGGCCTCGAGCGCCTGCCCCATGACGGGCAGGTCCAACGAGACCACGAGGTACTGACCCGCGCGGTAGTCGTAGGCGGTCTCGTTGAGCACCGTGCGTTTGACGCCCTGGCCGACCACCGCGAGCGAGGGCTCCGCCATGACCGGGACCGGCTCCGACGGCTCGTCGGTGAAGGAGACGTACACGCCGTCGGAGACCGGCACCTTCCGCAGTCCGTGCCCGCCCGCATGGGTGACGACCAGCGCGCTGAGCTCGGCGAGCAGGTCCTGGTGCACGCCTCCAGCCAAGCACGCGGCCGGGTCCGGGCCAACACCTCAGCGCCCGATCCGCCGAAGCCTGACAGGATCGTGCACCCGCGCGCCACGATCGTTCTCACGCCCCGACGACCACCCGTGATGTCCTCTCCACCATGAGACGCAGGACCCTCGGCGCGACCGGGATGTCGGTCAGCGAGTTCGCATTGGGCGCCATGATGTTCGGCCGGATGGGCAACCCCGACCACGGCGCCGCGACCGCCGTCATCCACCGTGCCCTCGACGCGGGCATCAACCTGATCGACACGGCGGACGTCTACTCGGCGGGCGAGTCGGAGGAGATCGTCGGACGGGCGCTGAAGGGCCGTCGCGACGACGTGGTGCTCGCGACCAAGTTCGGCCGTCCGATGGGGGAGGACCCCAACCACCGCGGCGGGTCGCGCAAATGGATCATGCGGGCGGTCGAGGACAGCCTGCGCAGGCTCGACACCGACCACCTCGACCTCTACCAGATCCACCGCCCCGACCACGAGACCGACGTCGGCGAGACCCTCTCCGCGCTGTCGGACCTGGTGACCGCGGGCAAGATCCGCGCGTTCGGGTCGTCGACCTTTCCCGCGGAGATGATCGTCGAGGCGCAGTGGGCGGCGCAGACCCGCGGCAGCCACCGGTTCCTCACCGAGCAGCCGCGCTACTCGATCTTCACGCGCAGCCTCGAGGCCGCCGTCCTGCCGACGACCCAGCGCTACGGCATGGGCGTCCTGACCTACAGCCCGCTCAACAGCGGCTGGCTCTCCGGCCACGCCGACATCGCCTCCAGCCACCGCGCGGCGATGCAGCCGGGCCGCTACGACCTCTCCAGCCCCGCGGGCAAGGCGAAGGTCGACGCGCTGACCGCCCTCACGGCGCTCGCCGACGAGGCGGGCATCACGCTCCCCACGCTGGCGACCGCGTTCGTCCGCGCCCACCCGGGCGTCACCGCGGTCCTGATCGGCCCGCGCACACAGGAGCAGCTCGACGGTCTGCTCGCGGGCGTCGACGCCACGCTGTCCGACGACGTCCTCGACCGCATCGACGCGATCGTCGCTCCGGGCGTCGACCTCGATCCCGCGGACAACTACGCGGCCGAGCCACCGGCGCTCCTCGATGCCCGCCTGCGCCGCCGGTAGGCCACGCTCGGCGATCGACTTCGGCATCGCGGGCGTCACGTCCGGTGGTGCGCACCCGGCCGGTGCATGATCTGGCCGAAGCATCACGGGCGCGCCCGCGAGTCACCGATCGTTCAGAGCCGAGGCACGATGAAACCGCAGGGCATCTCCCAGCGCACCCACCCCGGCCACGACAACCGGATCGGTCGCCGGGGCGAGGCCCGGTTCCCCGCGGCGGTCGCGGTCGTCGTCGCGGCCGCCCTGTACGCGTTGCTGCCCGAGCAGCTGTTGCTGGGCCCCCGGCTGCTCATCCCGCTGCTGGAGGCCGCGCTCCTGGTTGCCGTCCTGGTCGTGCGCCCGCGCAGGATGACCGCCGAGACGCGCATCTCGCGCGTCGTGTCGGCGGGCCTGGCCGTGGTGATCGCCGTGACCAACATCGCCGCCCTGGTGTTCCTGGTCGCCCAGCTGGTCAAGAACAAGGACGCCGAAGGCGGGGAGCTCTTGCTCGCCGCGCTGCAGGTCTGGGCGACGAACGTCATCGCGTTCGCGCTGATCTTCTGGGAGCTCGACCGGGGCGGTCCCGTGGCGCGCACCCAGACCGACCGCGACGACCTGCCGCTGGCCGACTTCCGCTTCACCCACGACGAGGACCACGACACCGTCGTCGAGGTGGCCCGCGGGTCGAGCAAGACCGCCGACTGGGTGCCCACCTTCCTGGACTACCTCTACGTCTCGACCACCAACTCGAGCGCCTTCAGCCCGACCGACACGATGCCGTTGAGCAACCGCGCCAAGTCCCTGATGGGGATCGAGGCCACCGTCGCGCTGCTCACCTCGCTGATCGTGGTCGCGCGGGCGGTCGGCGCACTCGGATAAGGAGAACGGAAATGGAATACCGCACGCTCGGGGGCACCGGGACGATCGTGTCGTCGCTCTGCCTGGGCACGATGACCTTCGGCAACGAGAGCACGCGAGGAGGTGTCGCACGACCAGCTGGACCGCTACCTCGACCAGGGCGGCAACTTCGTCGACACGGCCAACGTCTACTCGGCCGGGGTCTCCGAGGAGATCATCGGACGGTGGCTGGCCAAGCACCCCGACGCGCGCGACCGGGTCGTGCTCGCCACCAAGGGCCGCTTCCCGATGGGCGACGGGCCGAACGACGTCGGGCTCAGTCGCACGAACCTGACCCGCGCGCTCGACGCCAGCCTGAAGCGGCTGCAGACCGACACCGTCGACCTCTACCAGGCGCACGCGTGGGACGCGTTGACCCCGCTGGAGGAGACGCTGCGCTTCTTCGACGACGCGGTGCGGGCGGGCAAGATCCGCTACGCGGGCGTCAGCAACTTCGTCGGCTGGCAGTTGCAGAAGGCCGCGATGCTCACCGACGTCCTGGGGCTGACCCCGATCGTCACGCTGCAGCCGCAGTACAACCTGCTGGTCCGCGAGATCGAGTTCGAGCTGACCGACGTCTGCCTGAACGAGAACATCGGCATCCTCCCGTGGTCGCCGCTGGCGGGCGGCTGGCTGACCGGCAAGTACCAGCGCGACCAGACCCCGACGGGAGACAGCAGGCTCGGCGACGACCCGGAGCGCGGCATGGAGGCCTACGCGCCGCGCAACGCGCAGGAGCGCACCTGGCAGGTCATCGAGGCGGTCGGCAAGATCGCCCAGTCGCGCCGGGTGTCGATGGCGCAGGTCGCGCTGGCCTGGACGGCCGACCGGCCCGCGGTCACCTCGGTGATCCTGGGTGCCCGGACGGTCGAGCAGCTCGACGACAACCTGGCCGCGGCGGGCCTGCACCTCTCCGAGGAGGAGACGGCGCTGCTCGACACCGCCAGCGAGCCGATCATCGGTGACTACCCCTACGGCCCCCAGGGACGTCAGCAGCGCGCGGGCGGCCGCGAGCTCTGACTCAGCCGACGAAGATCGATGCGCCGTTGCGGCGCAGCTCGTCGGCGGTGTAGGTGACGCCGCCCGCGGGCGCGGTGCCGACGCCCACCCGGTAAGCGCCCGCGGTGCTGGGCACGTCGGTCAGGGTGAAGGGGAAGACGCAGTTGTCGGCGTAGTTGCCGTAGTTGCTGCCGCCGCTCGCGAGCGGGGTGCCGTCCGCGAGGGTGGTCGTGCCGATGACCTTGCCGTTCGCGTCGGAGATCGTCACCGCTGTGCCGGGGTGCAACCAGGCGCTCGCCCCCGCGCCCGTGCAGGAGCCGACCGTGCGCAGGGTGCCCCACGTGTCGTGCACGGTCACGCTGCCCCGCACGGTCATCGTCTGGTGGGCCGCGGCGAACGCCACGAGGAGCGTCACCACGAGGACGGCCCCGACCACACCGATCCCGATCCACCCCGGCCGCGCGCCGCCCGCTCGCACGGGGCGCGGACCGGGCGTGGTCTCCGACGACTCGGGCTCCCGGGGCGCGGGCACCAGGGGAGCCCACTGCGGCGCAACGGGGTCCGGGGCGTGGCGCGGGGCAGGCACGGTCGGGAGCGCCGCGGCGGCCTCGGCGCGCCCTGCTTCGAGATCGTCCGCGCCGACCGACTTGTGCCCGGTGGTACTGGTCATCTCTGGCCGTCCTCGACGTCACTGGCCGCCACTTGCGCCCTCGTTGCTCAGCTATCGGTCTACCCCGTTAGTCCATTACGCCGTATCGCCAAGAAGGATGAACTCCCCCAGGTGGGTGCCTCGGGGTGATAACGGCCGGATCCGCCGCCCGATGGGCAGAGCGAACGGCCGGGCACGGACCCGGTCTCGATGCGCTCGATCCGAACCGCAGCGGAGACACATCCATGAAGCCGTCCGGCCCACGCCTGCCCGCGCCGTCGCTCCTGTTCCCGTGGCAGGCCTGGCTCTCCCACCCCCGTCTGCGGTCGTGGACGACCTGGCTGTTCGTCGCACTGGTCGCGGTACCGCCGCTGGCGATCACGCTGGTCCCCGCGGACGCGAGCAACGCGAACGCGGCGGCCACCGCGTTCGCGGCGTACTTCGCGCTGGCGTGGTTCCTCGTGCTGTGGGTGGTCGTGCGCCCGCGGCGGGTGCGGGGTGCGCTCCTGGCCCAGGTCGTGGCGCTCGCCCTGATCGTCGAATCGCCCCTGGCGATCGGGATGGAGCGGGCTCTGGATGCCGACACGGGCAACCTGCTGCTCAGCATCGCCACCGTCGGCATCCCGGAGGAGCTGGCCAAGCTCCTGCCGGTGGCGCTGCTGGCCGTGGTGCACCGACGGGCGTGGCGGGCGCTCGCGCCGCGGGACTACCTGTTCCTCGGTGCGGTGAGCGGGCTCGCATTCGGGGCGGTGGAGGCGGTCGTCTACATCGCGCACACCCCGGTCGCGGGCACCGGCGACGCGCTGGTCCTGGTGTGGCGGCTGGTCACCGACCCGGTCGTGCACGCCTGCTGGGCCGGGACCGCCTGCTACTTCCTGGGGCTGGCGACGCGCCACCGCGAGCCCGGCCCGTGGGCGGCGCTGGCCGGGCTCGGGATCGGCGTTCCGGCTGTTCTGCACGGGCTGAACGACTGGGTGGCCCCGGGCGTCAACGTCGCCTGGGTGCTGGTCACGGTGGCCAGCACCCTGCTGTTCCTGGCCTACGCGCTGGTCGGCATCACCGCGCCGCCGGTGCGGACGAGCCCGACCGGTGGCGACCGGGGGAGCCGCGCTCGACCCCCCGACTATGCCCATCCCGTTGCAGCGCCCCGCCCCGGCTCCCGTCAGCCTTTGCCGAGTTCGCGGCGCAACGTCTGCTCCAGGCCGGTGCGCCGGGTGCACGACTCCCAGCGGAATGAGCCCGCCAGCGTGCGCGCCTCGGCCGGGCTGATCCCGCGGAACTGCTCGGCGAACTCCGGGAGGAGCGCCTCGGAGATCAGGATGTGCCGCAGCAGCCGAGACGCCCACTTCCGCGCGCCCCACGGGTAGGGGTCGAACCGGGGGAACTCGCGGGCGAGCAGCGCCTCCAACGGGTCGACGACGTCGCGGATGTGCTCGCCGGTGCCGCCCCACGAGTCGGCGCCCAGGCGCTGCTTCTTGGCCAGGAAATCGGCGAGCAACGTCCGGTAGGGGCTGTCGGCCGCCGCGTGGACCACGCCCTGCAGCCCGATGTCCTTGTAGGTCCAGAGGGCCCAGGACGCCTCGTGGTCGCGGTAGATGTCGAGCTGGTCCCCCAGGAGCCGGTAGCGCTCCTCGGACTGCTGCGGGGTGCCGTTGTAGAGGGGGCCGAACTCGCCGATCCAGATCGGCAGCCCGCGGTCGCGCATGAACGCGGTGCGCCGCAGGAACGTCTCGTAGATCGTGTCCTTGGTGTAGACCTCGCCGCCCGCGGTGCCGGGGTAGTGGCCGTGGGGGTCGAGCCCGGCCTGCACGTAGTCGTGCGCGGTGTAGACGGTGTTGGGCAGCGGCTCGGAGAACACCGAGAAGTCGGTGGAGTACCGGTTCCCGTCGAGGAAGAGCAGCCGTTGGGGGTCGACAGCCCGCACCCGGCGCTCCGCCGCGGAGTACCAGGCGACGAGCCGGTCGCCCTCCTCGTCGGCGGGCTCGTTGAGCAGGTTGAACCCGGCCACCCACGTGTTGCCCCGGTAGTGCTCGGCCAGGACCTCCCACAGCCACATCGCCCGCTCCCGGAAGTCGGCGTACTCCCAGAACAACGCCCAGTGGGTCGGGTTGTCGGAGTGCCAGTGCTGGTTCTGGAACCCGGGCGCCGCGTGCAAGTCGATGATCGAGTACAGGCCGTGGGCCGCCAGCGTGTCGACGGCCCGGTCAAGGCGTTCGATGCCCGCCTCGATGAGGACCTTCGGCTCGTCGTCGGACTCGAAGTGGCGGTAGCTGATCGGGATGCGCATCGCGTTCGTGCCGAGGTCGGCCAGGTACGCGGCATCGGCGTCGGCGAAGAAGTCGTCCAGGAACTGGTCGAAGAACGCCGCGTAGGCGTCGGGGCCCATGGTCGTGCGCAGGGCGCGGCGCTGGAGCGTCTCCGACCCGGGGTAGCCGGTGATGAAGTTCTCCATGTTCATCCACCCGCCGAGGCAGAACCCCTGCAGCCGCACGGGCGATCCCGCGCCGTCGACGATCGAGGCGCCTTCGACGCGGAGGTAACCGGGTGCTGTGGAGGTCATCATGCGGCCGGCGTCCTCCTTCCTGCAGCGTAGCGACCTCGACCGCCACCTGCGCCGGATGCGCTGGTCTCTTCGCCGGGCCTGCCGGATGAGCAGCGGGGACGATCGACTCCTGAGTAGCCTACGGTCGTCCGCTCGACGTACTGAGGAGGCACACCCGTCATGGCCGCTGCGGTGGTTGGCGTTCCGACCGAGATCAAGGACAACGAGAACCGGGTCTCGATGCAGCCCGACGGGGTCGCCGAGCTGACCCACCACGGCCACAGGGTGCTCGTGCAGGCGGGCGCGGGGAACGGCTCCCGCTTCAGCGACGCGGAGTTCGCCGACGCCGGCGCGACCATCGTCGACGACGCCGATGCCGTCTTCGCCGAGGCCGACCTGATCGTCAAGGTCAAGGAGCCGATCCCGGCCGAGTACGACCGCTTCCGCGAGGGGCAGCAGCTCTTCACCTACCTGCACCTGGCGGCCGACCGGGGGCTCACCGAGTTCCTCGCCGACCGCAAGATCGACTCCATCGCCTACGAGACCGTCCAGACGCCCGACGGACGGCTGCCGCTGCTCACGCCCATGAGCGAGGTCGCGGGGCGGCTCGCGATCCAGGCCGCCGCCCACCACCTGGAGAGCCCGTCCGGGGGAGCGGGTCTGCTCCTCGGCGGCGTGCCGGGAACCCCGGCGGCCAAGGTCACCATCATCGGCGGGGGCGTGGCGGGCACCGAGGCCGCGAAGATCGCCGTCGGCATGCGCGCCATCGTGCGGGTCCTCGACACCAACCCCACCCGGCTGGCCTACCTCTCGGACATCTTCGGCGGCAGGCTCGACCTCGTCGTCCCCAACCGCGCCCGGCTCAGCGCCTACATCGCCGACTCCGACGTGGTGGTCGGGGCCGTGCTCGTCCCCGGGGCCAAGGCGCCCAAGCTGGTCACCCGCGACATGATCGCCAGCATGCGGCCCGGCAGCGTCGTCGTCGACATCGCGATCGACCAGGGCGGCTGCTTCGAGACCAGCCGGGCCACGACGCACTCCGACCCGACCTACGTCGAGGAAGGCGTGATCCACTACTGCGTCGCGAACATCCCCGGCGCGGTCGCCCGCACCTCGACCATGGCGCTGACCTCGGCCACCCTGCCCTACCTCGTGCAGGTCGCAGACCTGGGCGTGACCGCAGCGGCCAAGGCCCACCCGGCGCTGGCCGCGGGCCTGAGCACCCTGGGCGGCAAGATCGTCAGCCAGCCGGTGGCCGAGGCGCACGACATGGCCTACACGGATGCGGCGACGCTGCTGACCTGACCGGTTGCGGAAGGGCTCTGTGGGGTAGCCCACCCCATGAGCACTGGGCAGATTGTCGCAGTCGTCGTGCTGCTCGTCCTGGTCGTGGCCGTCGTGGTGGCGCTGATGGTGTTCCGGCGCAAGAACGGCGCCCAGCGGCAGCTCGACGCCACCCGCTTCCGGGAGGAGGCGGCGAGCCACACGGCGAGCGCGGAGCGACTGGAGGCCGAGGCGGCGGAGCGGGCCGAGCGCGCCCGACGCGAGCAGGCCCAGGCCACCGAGCTCGCCGAGATGGCGCAGCGCGACCGGGAGCTGGCCCAGTCGCGGGCCGAGAAGGCCGCGAAGCTCGACCCGGAAGGCCGGTTCCTGCCGTCGGAGACGCGCGACGGGCACCACGAGGTCCGCCCGATCTCGCCGGACGCGACCACCAGGTCACTCGACGCGACGGAGGACTCGCCCCGTTAGGGCGATAGCGGGATGTCACGGAGCGGACATCCTCAAGATCGCTACAGGGCGTTGACGATCGCCCTGGCCCCGCGACACGCCGGCGGCCGGCATCCGGTCGTCAAGAAGAGGTATCGCTGATGAGTGCTCGTCCGAACATCGTGCTCGTCCACGGGGCGTGGGCCGACGCTCGTGCTGGAGCGGCGTCGTCCAGCGGCTGCAGGCCGCGGGCTACACCGTCATCGCACCGCAGTTCCCGGAGACCTCGCTCGCCGACGACGTCGCGCGGCTGCGGCACGTGCTCAAGCGGCAGAACGGTCCCACGCTCGTCGCGGGCCACTCTTACGGCGGCCAGATCATCACCTCGCTCGGCACGGATGCGCCGAACGTCGTCGGCATCGTCTACATCGCCGCGTTCGGCCTGGACGAGGGCGAGTCGATCGGCCGGCTGCTGACCCAGGGTCCGCCGACGCCCACCCTCGCCCACCTCGACATCGACGACCTGGGCTTCGCCTGGCTGCCGGAGGACGAGTTCGTGGCCCGCTTCGCGGGCGACATCGACCCCGCCACGGCCCGGGTCATGTACGCCGTGCAGCAGCCGCTGGCCGCGAGCACCCTCGGCGACGTCATGGGCGTGCCCGCCTGGAAGGGGGCGCCGACCTGGTACCTCGTGGCGACCGACGATGAGGCGATCCCGCCGGACGCCGAGCGCCAGTTCGCCGCGCGCATGGGGGCGACGACCGTCGAGGTCGCGGCGGGGCACGTGGCCATGGTGTCGCACTCCGACGAGGTCACGCAGCTCATCGTCACCGCGGCCGAGGCCGTCGCCCAGGAGGGGTGAGCGCCTCCGGCTACTCGGAGATCGTCAGCCGGAACGCCCAGAAGGTCATGCAGTCGCGCAGGTCCGAGAGCTGTGCGACGGTCTCGCGGTACTGGCCGCCCGGGGCTTCGTCGATCGCGAAGACCGCCTCGTCGTAGGCCGCCCGCCCGATCTCCAGCGCCTTGTCGGGGTCGCCCCTGCGCTCGAACCACGCTTGGCCGTGGGCGCAGGCGGCGGCCAGGCGCACGGGGTCGGTGGGCGCCAGCACCTGGGAGGCCAGCCGGGTGGCTTCGGCGAACGTCGCCATCGCCTTGTCGTCGTGGCCCGCGGCGAGCGCGGCCTCCGCGGCGGCGTGCAGCTCCATCACGTGGCTCTGATCCGTCGTGCGGTTCATCACTCACCTCCGTGGCGCGCCTCTAGTGTCGGTGACGTGGCCTCTGTGCGAAAGCGCAGATACGGTGCCGTCGTGCCTGAAGACGATGATGTTCTCGAGATCCTGGAGAAGGTCCCCCATCTGGCCGACGCCCAGATCTGGCGGATCGCCCACCGCTGCCGGATCTTCCGGGCCCGCGCCGACGGTGAGGACCAGACGGTGGAGCTCGAGATGAGCGTGGACACGGCGGGCCGTTGGGTCGTCGTCGCCCGCGACGCGGAGCGCGGCCTCACCGCGCAGGGTGTGGTCATGCCCGGCCGCAACGGCGCGATCCACATGGTTCCCTGGTACGTGCTGGACGACGAGGCGGTGGCGTCGGGCTCCTGATCAGGTGCCGGGACCGAGCTGCTTGTAGTACAGCGGGAGGACGGTGCGCTCGCTGTCGGGGTTGAGGACGTGGTGAACGGCGGCCGCGACGGAGACCGGGATGTCGTCGTCGGAGATCGCCTCGCCGTCCTCGATCCACGCGAGGACGACCCGGACGTCGGCCGGGTCGACGCACGTTGCGGTGGCGAGATCGGCGAGGTTCATGCACCGAGCCTCGCACGCTCGCGGGGGTCGGGCCAGGCGTCGGTCCTCTATGTTGCCGGACATGCCCACGCCGTTCTTCGACGCCGTCCGACGGCACGCCGCAGCGTTCCCCGACCGGCCGTCGGTCACCCTGGAGGACACAACACTGACCCGGGCGGAGCTGGTCGCCTCGGTGGAGCGGCTCGCCGTGGTGTTCGCCGAACGCGGGGTCGGCGAGGGGTCGTGGGTGACCCTCGCGATGCCGAACGGGATCGAGTTCGTCCAGTCGGCGCTGGCGGCCTGGCTGCTCGGGGCGACGCCACAGCCGATCTCCCCTCGGCTCCCGGTCGTCGAGCGCGAGGCGATCATCGAGCTGGCCGACCCGGCGCTGGTCGTCGGGGCGCCGGACGCGGAGGCGGGCGGCAGGCCGGTGTTGTCGGCGGCCGAGATCGCCCGGTTGGCGGCCGACCCGTCGGCGCCGCGGTGGGATGCCGACGCCGTTCTCTCGCCCGAGTGGAAGGTCGTCACCAGCGGAGGCTCGACCGGCCGCCCTAAGCTCATCGTGGCCACGACCCCGGCCGACGCCGACGCGGTCGGCGCGCTCGGGATGCTCCTGCACGTCCGGCCGGACGGAGCGACGCTCGTCACCGGGCCGATGAGCCACAACGCCCCGTTCGTCCTCATGGCCGCCGGGCTGCTGCTGGGCAACCACGTCGTCACCATGCGGCGGTTCGACGCCGCGGCGACGCTCGAGCTGGTGGAGCGCCACGGGATCGACTGGCTCTACCTCGTGCCGACGATGATGTTGCGCATCTGGCGGCTGCCGCCGGAGCAGCGGCTGGCCCACGACCTCACGTCGCTGCGGATCGCGTTCCACATGGCGGCCCCGTGCGCGCCGTGGCTGAAGCGGGAGTGGATCAGGTGGCTCGGCCCCGAGAAGGTGCTCGAGCTGTACGGCGGCACGGAGCTGCAGGCGATCACCGTGGTCACCGGGACCGAATGGCTCCGACACGAGGGTTCGGTGGGCAAAGCGGTGGTCGGGGAGATCGAGTGTCGCGACCCCGAGGGTGCCGCGCTGCCCCCGCGTGCGGTGGGGGAGCTGTGGATGCGCCGCGGCGGACCGGGCGTCCCGATTCCCTACCGCTACGTGGGCGCCACCGCGAAGGCCGGACAGGACAACTGGGAGTCGTTGGGCGACATGGGCTTCCTCGACGAGGACGGCTACGTGTACGTCACCGACCGGGACACGGACATGATCCTGGTCGGCGGGGCCAACGTGTACCCGGCGGAGGTCGAGGCGGCGCTGGAGGAGCACCCCGCGGTCCGCTCGGCGTGCGTGATCGGACTGCCGGACGAGGACCTCGGGGCGGTGCCACACGCGATCGTCGAGCTCACGCCCGGGGCGGAGGTCAGCGACGGCGAGCTGCTCGAGCACGTCCGCTCGCGCATCGAGGCCGCCAAGGTGCCGCGCTCGGTCGAGTGGGTCGAGGTGCCCCTGCGCGACGATGCGGGCAAGGTTCGCCGGTCGGCGTTGCGGGCGGCACGACTCTGATCGGGGGCGACCCCGCCAGCTGGGTGTTCAACTGACGAGGCCGCGGTCGCGCGGTGCCGGGCACCGGCGGCCACTTCTAGCGCTTCCCATCACGCGCAGACTCAAACGCCGCGTGGCCGATCAGGTGAGCGCGGTTACAGCGAGCCGGTCTCCACGACCGAGCGCGCGATCTCGACCAGCTTGGTGTTGGTGGCCTTCGACCGCTCCGCGAGCAGCCGGAACGCGGCATCGGCGTCGACGCGGTTCGCGTACATGAGGATGCCCTTGGCCTGACCGATGAGGTCGCGCGACTCCAGGGCCTTCTCGAAGTTCACCTTCCGCCGTACATCCGACAGCGTGCTGGCGGCCAGCACGCTGAGCACCCGGACGGTGGGCTCGGCCTCGGTGAACGCGGCCGAGCGGTCGCTGTAGAGGCTCAGGGTGCCCACGACGGTGCTGTCCACGTGCAACGGGAGGCAGAGCATGCTGCCGACGCCACACCGCGTCGCCGCGACACGGAACGCCTCCCAGCGCATGTCCGCGGGGACGTCGTCCACCCGGATGACGGTCTGCTCGCGCGCCGCGGTCAAGCACGGCCCTGTGTCCAGCCGGTGCTGCAGGGCGTCGAGCTGTTCGGGCACCGGGCCGGTGGCCGCTATGGTCTCCAACCCAGCGCGCCCGACGACGATGACCCCGGCGTCGCGGGCGCCCGCCACGATCCGCACCGACTCCCGGCAGAGCACGGTCAGCAGGCTGAGCTGGTCGCGGTCGTGCAGGCGGAAGGTCTGGACGAGGTGTTCCACCACAGACCACGGCTCTGCCACCTCGGTGGTGTCCACGATCTCCGGCGTTTCCATCGGTCCCTCCGCCATGTCCGCACGATCAGCTGGGCGATTCTAGGACGTAGCGCCCGCCGGGGCTCGGCGTCGACCGTCACCTGATGGGACGGCGTCGGGCCGAGCCCGGGGCGGGCCCGGGTGCTGCTACGCCTTGGCCTGCATGTCCTCGCGGGCCGGGTTGGCCTGTTCGGCGGCCTTCGGGTCGAGCTCGCCGGTCTTGGCCCGCACCCCTTCTTCGATCTTGGCGCCGACGCCGGGGTCGATGTTGCGCCAGTACTGGAACGCGCGCTGCAGCACCGGCTCGGTGACGGCGTTCAGGAGGTGCCCCACGACGTTGTCGACGAGCCGGTCGCGGGCCGCGTCGTCCAGGACCTCGCGGATCATCGTGCCCGCCTGGCCCCAGTCGTCGTCCTCGGCGTGCGTGACGTAGGCGCTGCGCATGATGTCGCCGTCGGCCTGCCAGGTGGGCACCTGACCGTAGCGCTGGGTGTCGGCCGAGGGGCCGCCCTTGGAGTTGGGCGCGTACACCGGGTCGGTGACCCCGTGGATGCGCATCGCCCCGTCCTTGCTGTACGAGTGGACCGGCGACTGCGGGGTGTTCACCGGGATCTGCTGGTAGTTCACGCCGAGCCGGTAGCGGTGCGCATCGGCGTAGGCGAACAGCCGGGCCAGGAGCATCCGGTCGGGGCTGGGTCCGACGCCGGGCACCAGGTTGTTGGGCTGGAACGCGAGCTGCTCGATCTCGGTGTGGTTGTCGGTCGGGTTGCGGTCCAACGTGAGCCGCCCGACCTCCTGCAGCGGGTAGTCGGCGTGCGGCCAGACCTTGGTCAGGTCGAAGGGGTTGAAGCGGTAGTCCTTCGCGTCGGCGTACGGCATGACCTGGACGTGCAGCGTCCAGCTCGGGTACTCGCCGTCGCGGATGTGCTCGAAGAGGTCGCGGGTGTGGTAGTCCGTGTCGACCGAGGCCATCTGGTCGGCCTCGTCCTGGGTGAAGAACTGCACGCCCTGGTCGGTCTTGAAGTGGTACTTGACCCAGAACTCCTCGCCCGCCGCGTTCATCCACATGTAGGTGTGGGAGGTGTACCCGTTCATGTGGCGCCACGTCCGCGGGATGCCCCGGTCGCCCATCAGCCACGTCACCTGGTGCGCGGACTCGGGGGAGAGGGTCCAGAAGTCCCACTGCATGTCGTGGTCGCGCAGGTTGTTGTCGGCGCGCCGCTTTTGCGACCGGATGAAGTGCTGGAACTTCATCGGGTCCTTCACGAAGAAGACCGGCGTGTTGTTGCCGACCATGTCGTAGTTGCCCTCGGGCGTGTAGAACTTCAGCGCGAACCCGCGCGGGTCGCGCCAGGTGTCGGGGCTGCCGCGCTCGCCCGCGACGGTCGAGAAGCGGGCCGCGACGTCCGTGCGCGCCCCCGGCTGGAAGAGCGCCGCCTTTGTGAAGGCGCTGACGTCGGCCGTCACCTCGAAGTGTCCGAACGCCCCGCTGCCCTTGGCGTGCGGCTGGCGCTCCGGGATCCGTTCGCGGTTGAACTGGGCCATCTGCTCGATGAGGTAGCTGTCCTGCAGCAGGATGGGCCCGCCGGCGCCCACGGTGAGCGAGTGCTCATCGCTCTCGGCGGGGATCCCGGCATCGGTTGTGGTGAACGTGCGCTGTTCGGACGTCGACATGACATCGGAGTCCCCGCCAGGGGCGATCGTTACACACGCGCGTGCGCGCGGAGCGCAGGCGACCGCCTAGCGGCCCGCGTTGGCCGCCCACTGGGTCGAGGCCTGCACGGCGTTGATGCCGGCGTTGGTCAGCTCGCGGAAGGTGTCGAGACCCGCCGCCGAGACCTTGAGGAAGGCGGACAGGTAGTTGACGTACTCGCGGCCCGCGATGAGCGAGTGATCGGCCAGGCTGAACAGGTCGTCCGCCACGCGCTGCATGTTCTTGGCCTGCTCGCTGCCGGTCTGGAGCGTGGAGTTCCACAGCTCGTAGACGTCGGTCGCGGTCTCCTGCCCCCGCTGGGCGAGGCCCGCGAAGTCGGCGAAGGGGTTCTGTGCGGCGGTCATGTGCGCTCCATCGTTGGTGTTCGGGATAGTACGCACAGCTTAGCAGGATGATTGGTATAGCGCGCACCACCTCGGCGGCGTGCGCCTGCTCACCTTCGACCGACGCGACGGCGCAGCAGCACCCCGACGATCACGACGGCGACCGCTCCCGCCGCCGCGACGAGGACCGGGTACCGGCTCACGCCCTGGCGCGCGGTCGCGACCTGCGCCGAGGCCAGCGCGGTCGCGCGCTCCCGCACCCGCTCCACCGTGGCGGTGCCGGAAGCGCGCACACGGGCGGGCACGTCCATGCGGCGGGTCAGCTCTTCGACGGTGGCGCCCAGCTCGCCCCGCACGTCGTCGATCTCGGCACGGATCTCGTCCGGTGACTCGCTCATCACTTTCCCTCGCTGACGCTCGGTCGGCGCCGCGGGGGGCGCTGTATCCATGATTCGCTCGCAAGCTCGCTCATCGCTTCACCGCCTCGCGGACGGTCGCGACGTCGTCGCGCACGCTCTGGGCGGTGTGCTCCGGGGTGGGTGGTGTGGCCTGGCGCAGCTGCGACCGGCCGAGCAGGGCCAGCACGCCCGCGACGAGCAGCACGACGACTCCGACGACCACCGCGGCCAACCACACCGGCCAGACGAGCGCGAGCGCGGCGACCGCGGCCGCGAGAAGGACGGCGAGGCCATACGCCGCGAGCAGGCCGCCCGCGCCCGCCAGACCGGCACCCACCCCTGCCCGCTTGCCCTTCTCGGCGAGCTCGACGCGGGCCAGCTCCAGCTCGCCCTTGACCAGGGTGGACACCTGCTGGGCCAGCCGGTTCACCAGCTCGCTCGTCGTCGCCTGCTCGAGCGCCGGTGGCGTCGTCTCGGGATTCATGGCCATCGGGTACCCCGGGACTCAAGGCTCACACCTGGGGGGCTCACCCGTGGGGCGGCCGGTTCACCGCGCGGCGGACGGCGCGCATGCCCGCCCGGTCCACAGCGGACTTGATCAGCCCGAACAGCGCGCCCTGCAACACCGCCGCGAGCAGGACCTCCCGGGTCGTGTAGTCCTCGTCGGTGGCGTTCGGCGGCGTCGGGGCGTCCGAGATCCGCTTCCACACCTGGCCGAAGATGAGGTTGGCCAGCACCCCACCCAGCACGCTGAACACCAGCCCGATCGGCTTGTAGGCGATCTTCGCCGCCGTCTCGACGACGGCGCTGCCCTGATCCGTTTCCGACATCATGTGCTCCTTCTACCCGTAGGCCCCGCGACCCACACCGGCGTCGAGCGGGAGGTGTTCAGGGGCGGGTGACGACGTAGTTCATCCGTTCGAGCGCGACGGCCGCGGCCTCGGGATCGTGGCCGACGGCCGCGTCGAGCGCCACGGTGGCGTCGCTCTTCTCCTCGGCGCCCCGGTTGACCACCTCGCCCCGGCGCCGCAGGGGCGCGGGCCACAGCGTCTGCACCGCCGCGTTGAGGTGCGCGCCGCCGATGATGCCCAGCGCGATGAAGAACGTCGCGAGCAGGAACGCGATCGGCGCGGCGAGCGCGCCATAGGTGTAGCCGGTGCCGGTGAGCCAGTCGAGGTAGATCCGCAGGCCGGTCGCGCCGACGAGGAAGACGACCGCGGCGAACAACGCCCCGGGGAGCCCGCGGTACCACGGTGGCTTGAACGGGAGCGCGATCTTGTACAGCGTGGTCAGCGCGAGGATCAGCGCGAGCGCGATGACCGGCGGGTAGACCCAGCTGAGGATGAACGTCGCCGCCGGTTCCCAGCCGTCGGGGAGCAGCGGCAAGAGGCGGGGTCCGAGGGCCGCGGCGGGCAGCACGACGATGCCGATGACCAGCGCGCACGTGTACAGCAGAACCGAGAGGATGCGCTGCCAGACGAGGTTGCGCTGCTGGTACTGGCCGTGGGCGCGGGTGATGGCGTCGACGAACGAGGCCATCGCCGAGGACCCCGACCACAGGCTGAGCACGAAGCCCACCGACACGACCTCGCCGCGCGCGGTGGTCAGGATCTGGGCGACGGTCGGCGAGATGATCTGCTCCACCGCGTTCTTGCTGAACACCCCGCTGGTGACACTGACGATCCACTGCTGGACGGCGGTGACCGTGTCCGGCCCGAACCAGTGGCCGACGTAGCCCAGCGCGCCGAAGAGCCCCAACAGCAGCGGCGGCAGCGAAAGGGTCTGCCAGAACGCCGAGGACGCCGACTCGCTGAAGATGTCGTCGTCCCACGCTCCGGTCAGCGTGCGGCCCACCAGCCTGCGCCACGCCGGTCGCTGCTTTTCGGCGGCGGGGCGGGCCGTGGTCGGCGCGTCGGTGTCGACTGCCGTGTCGTCGTCATTCTGATCGGGAATGCTCCGGTGCCCGTTCAGATTGGTCATCGGCCAAGGATGCGCGCATTTGCCGTCCTGCGCTGCGCGCAATCCGCGCTATTCCGTCCGGGAATGCGCCCGGCCCGTCCGAGGTCATCGGACGGGCCGGGCGGGATCACGCGACGGTGAGGGCGGCGTCGTCGACGACGAACGACGTTCGGCGGCTGCTGTTCTCCGTTCCGGAGAACTTGAGGGTGACGGTCTGCCCCGCGAATGCGGCCACGTTGAAGGTCTTCTGGACGTAGCCGTTCGCCTTGTTGAGGTTGGAGTACGTGGCCAGCGTGGAAGAACCGAGGCTCACCGTCAGCTTGTCGTTCTGCGCGGTGGCGGTGGTCTCCTGGGTGTCGATGTGCAGCCAGAACGACAGCGTGGAGGTCGAGCAGCCGGTCGGGATGGTGACCGTCTGAGACAGCGTGTCGGTGTGGGTGGTGCCGTAGCCGTCCATCCACGCGTCCCAGGTCCCGGTCCTGGCAGGCTCGGTGGCGCCGGGCTGGCCGATCACGCCCGAGGAGGCGCTCCAGCTCGTGGCCCCGGACTCGAAGCCGGGGTTGGTCAGCTTCTGCCCGGCGCCGGTGCACCCGCCTGCGCCGATCGTCCACGGGAACGTGGTGCTCCCGGTCGCCGCGGTGGCGTCCTCGGCGGTCACGGTGACGGAGAAGGTCCCGGTCGCGGTGGGCGTGCCGGAGAT
Organism: uncultured Actinomycetota bacterium; assembly: GCA_963799945.1. Lineage (GTDB taxonomy): Bacteria > Actinomycetota > Actinomycetes > Mycobacteriales > Pseudonocardiaceae > Pseudonocardia. The sequence goes on along the minus strand of CAWCZG010000007.1, from coordinate 121,932 downwards.
CAGGCCCGAGGTCGCGTTGATCGAGAGCCCGGTGGGCAGCCCCGTCGCGACCCAGGTGTAGGGCGCGGTGCCACCGGTCGCCGCCATCTGCAGGGTGGCTGCGGTGTCGGTCGTCCCGGTCCGGGAGCCGGGGTTGGCCACCGTCACCGGCGACGGCGGCGTGGTGGTCCCCTTGGTGAAGGCGGCGGTGCCGATGGGTGTGCCGAGGCCGGTCGGCCCGTCGTAGCCCGCGCCCGCCGTGCACAACGGTGATCCACAGGAGCCGTTGGTGCCGCTGGTGACGTCGTTGAGGCTGCTCCGGTGGGCGTAGGGGTAGCTGTTGGCCGCGTCGCCCGCGCCGGGGTTGCCCGCCAGCGCGTACACCCCCGCGATGATGGGGGCGGCGGCGCTGGTCCCGCCGTAGACCGACCAGCCGCTCGGCCCCGTAGGTCTGGTACACCGCGACGCCGGACTGCGGGTCGGCGACGGCCGCGACGTCGGCCTCGGCCCGCCTGCTGCAACCCGTGCTCAGCCCGGCCTGGAAGGCGGGCGCCGCGACGGAGCCCGAGCACCCCGATCCGGCGCCGCTCCACGCCGTCTCCGACCAGCCGCGGGGGCTCGTGTCGCGGACCAGCGTGGTGCCGCCGACCGCGGTCACGCCCTTGCCCGATGCGGGGTAGGAGGCCCCGTAGCCGTTGTCACCGCTGCTCGCGGTGATCACGACGCCGGGGTGGTTGAAGTACTGGCTGTCGTAGGTGTTCTCCGCGCCGTTCTCGGATCCGCCGTAGCTGTTGGACACGAACTCGGCGCCGAGGCTGACCGCGGTGTTGACCGCCGTGCCGAGGTTGGCGATGGTCGGCGACTTGGCCTCGACGAGCAGGATGTGGCAACCGGGGCAGATCGCGGAGACCATGTCGAGGTCGAGCGAGATCTCCCCGGCCCAGCCCGCGTCGGCCGAGGGGAGCGGGGCGGCCTGGCCGTTCTGGTTGACCTTCCGGAAGCAGCCGTTGGCCGTCGTGCAGGCGGGCAGCCCGAACGTGGAGCGGTAGGTCGCCAGGTCCGACTCGGCCTTCGGGTCGTCCCAGGCGTCGATGATCGCGACGGTCATGGACGCGCTGCCGGTGGCGGTGAGGTTGTAGGCGCTGCGCAGGTCGGCGGGGCCGAAGCCGTTGGGGAAGACGTTGGGCGCCAAGGCCTCGGGCTGGACGGTGTCGGTCTGCCGGATCGCGTAGCAGACGAGCTTCTTGCCGTTGTCCGGGCAGACCCTCGCGACCTTGTGCCTGGCAGGCGCCGCAGCCGCCGGTAGCTGGACGACCACCGTGAGGCCGATGGCCATCAAGACGGCGAGCAAACCACTGATCAACGCACGCATGAACGCTCCGCAGATGGCAGGTACTGATCCCCGACAGGCCCCACCGACTGGGGGAGGCGCTGCCCGGGGCCATCGTTGACCAAATTGCGGGCGTTGCTACGTCATTCGCACTAATGTGTATGAGCCATACAGATTATCCGAATGGCTCTTGACGGGTCATTCTTTCTTGGGCTCCGTCGCCTTCGGAGCGGGTGCGGGGCCGTGCCCATGAGTGGGCCCAGGAGTGGGCCCATGGCCGTGCCCGTGGCCATGACCGTGGCCGCCGATCACCGGGTCACCCAGCCGCAGCGGCGCATCGTGGTAGCGCCCCTCGTGCGCGACGATCGGGCGTTGGTCGCCTGCCAGCTCGGGGTGCTTGGCCTCGAGTTGCTGCCGGCGTTCCCACTGCCGCTGAAGGCCCGTGGTGTACTCCCGCGAGCCGTTGTAGGTGCCGCGCCAGGTCTGCGGCATCTGCTCCTTGGCCAGGCCCGGGTCGGCGTGGCCGCCGACCCGGAACCCGGCCGGGATCTTGCGCGTCGCGCCCCCGCAGGCCGGACACTCCGGCGGAGCCGCGTCGAACGGGGCGAGGTGTTCGAACCGCGTCCCGCACTCGCACTTGAAGACGTAGATCGGCATGTCACCAGTTCTCGACGGACTTGGTGAGGATGGCGGCGATGTCGTCCTCGGTCGGCGTCTTCGGGCACGTCGCGAGCAGCCGCTGCTGCTTCATCGTGCCCGGGACGAGATCAGGGACGTCGGACTCGCTGTAGCCCACGCCGCCGATGCCGTTGGGGATGCCGATGTCCTTCATCAGGTCGATCAACACCGTGGGCAGCTGCTCACTGGGGTTGTTGACCTTGTCCGCCCGCGGGTCCATCAGCTCCGCCGCCCGCAGGTGCCGCTCCGGGGCGCTCTCGAACGAGAACCGGAACGCCTCGGGCGCCGTGAGCGACACGGACTGCCCGTGCGGGACCATCGGCTCGTCCTGCGGGTAGCCCGCGGGGCGGTAGTCCTTGACCATGCCCGCGATGGGGTAGGCGTTGGCGTGCGGGATGTGCACCCCGGAGTTGCCGAAGCCCATGCCCGCGAACGTCGCGGCCATCATCATGTCCGACCGCGCGTCGAGGTCGTCGGCGCCGCGGTGAACGGCGTTGCGGAACGACTTCGCCAGCAGCGCCATCGCCTTCTCGCACCACAGGTCCGACACCGGGTTCGAGCCGCAGTAGGTCACCCGTTCCTCGGGCTTCTTGCGGTCGAACGTCGTGTAGTACCGGGCCGTGTAGCTCTCGACGGCGTGGCAGACGATGTCCATGCCCGAGGCCGCGGTGACCTCGGGCGGCAGCGACATGGTCAGCAGCGGGTCGATCACCGCGAGCGTCGGGCGCAGGCGCCAGTGGCTGATGCCCGTCTTCACCTTCATCGACAGGATGTCCAGCACGCACATGGCGGTGGACTCCGACTCCGTGCCCGCCGTCGTCGGCACCGCGATGAGCGGCTTGAGCTGCCCCGGGGGCGCCTTGGCCAGGCCGATCGGCTTGTTGATGTAGTCCATCAGCTCGCCGGGGTGGCTGGTGAGCAGGTTGATCGCCTTGGCGGTGTCGATCGCCGACCCGCCGCCGATCGCGACGAACCCGTCCCACTCACCCTGCGCGCGGGCGTACTCGACCGCCTTGTTCATCGAGTCGTCGGTCGGCTCGACGTGCACGCCGTCGAAGATCTCGGAGTCGATGTCGTAGCGCTTGAGGTTGTCGGCGAGGCGCTGTGGCGCGCCCATCGCGTTGATGCCCGCGTCGGTGACGATGAGCACGCGGCGCACCCCGAACTGCGACAGTCTCGAAACCGACCTCGTCGAGCGCGCCCGCGCCGAACTTCAGCGGCGGCGCGCCCCAGGTGAAGATCGTCTCCTCGGTGAGGTTCGCGTCGTCGGGGTAGGTCACGTGTACGACTCCTTCGGGCCCACCCGCAGCTGGTGGATCTGCTCGGCGTCGTGCCCGAACACCATCTGGGCGCCGGTGCGCTCCTGGATGCCGCGCAGCTTCTCCACCGAGCGGTAGAAGTCCTCGAGGTTGTTGACGATGGCGGCGGGCGTCGCGGGCGGCCCGTAGCTCTCGCCCATGTACACCGCGTCCGACGTGAAGATCATCGTGCCGGTGTCGGGCAGGTCGACCTGCATCGACATCGTGCCGACGGTGTGGCCCGGCGTCTCGAGCAGCGTCACGCCGGGCAGGAACTCGGTGTCACCGGAGACGGTCTCGAGCTCGAGACCCTCGTAGTCGGTCTTGAGGTGCGCACCGGCGAACAGGCCCTCGAAGCCCTGCGCGAACTCCTTCTCCTTCGCGTGGCACACGAGCTTGGCGCGGGTGTTCTTGAACATCTGCGCGTTGCCCGCGTGGTCGAAGTGCAGGTGGGAGAGGATCACGTAGTCGATCTCGTCCAGCCCGACGCCGAGCTGGTTGAGGCGCGAGTCCAGGTACTCGTCCTCGTTGACCTTGTCGTAGGGGAAGAAGTCCTGCAGGCCGGTCGGCCCCCAGCGCTCCTCCCAGTCGCGCGGGCAGCTGGTGTCCCACAGGACTTTGCCCTCGTCGGTCTCGACGAGCACGCAGTGCGTGGGCACGTCCACCCACGGCGCGGGGCCGTCCTTGTGGTTGCGGTCGGTGATCGACTTGCCCGGCTTGAGCAACAGCCAGGTCAGGTCGGCGGTCATCGCTCCGCAGGGGATGACGGTGACCTTCTTCGCAGTGGCCATGAGGGGGTCCTCTCGACGGTGGGAGGAAAATCAACTCTGGCCCCGACACTGGCATGCGCCATGCCACCCGTCAACGCTGACCGGATTGGGCGGTCCGGCCCGGGGCCTCAGCGCACGGCGCCCCGGCGGCGGACGGCGCCGAAGATGCCCGTGGCGATGAACAGGACGATGCCGATGATCGCCAGCCACAGCAGCGACTTCACGGCGAAGCCGATGACCGCGACGACGACCCACAGCACCAGCAGAGCGATGATCAGACCCACGACGCCACCACCTCGGGAAGGGACCTGGGTTCCAGGTCGATAGCGCGGAATTCCCGACTGGGGTCCCCGCTAAGCGGTCATTCGGGTGAACCGGTGGTCGGATCCGTTCCGTCAGTGGACACATCGGACAACTCGGTCGGTGGGCACCTGGCCGTTGGTCGAGGCGGCGTGTGGTGTCGGGCAGACGCGGCCGGGTCAGTAGTGTCCGCCGGATGGAGTGGCGGGCGTTCGCCGAGGTGTTCGTGACGCTCCTCGTCATCATGGACCCGGCCGGAACGGCGCCGCTCTTCGTCGCGCTCACCCGTCGGATGACCCCGCGCGAGCGCCGCTGGGCGGCCGTCAGGGCGATGTCGGCTGCCGGGGTGCTGATCATCGGCTTCGCCTTGTTCGGTGGGGTGGTCCTGGACTACCTCGGGGTCTCGCTGGGGAGCCTGTCCGTCGCCGGGGGACTGCTGCTGTTGCTCGTCGCGCTCGAGATGTTGCGCGGGTTCGACGCGGAGCCCGACGAGGAGGGCGACGTCGCGCTGGTGCCGCTGGCCACGCCCCTGGTCGCCGGGCCGGGCGCGATCGCGACCGTCATCGTGCTCGCCCGGCAACGCCCCGAAGGCGCCGTGATCGGCGGGGCGGTGGCCGCCCTCGCCGCCATGACGGTCTCCCTCCTGCTGGCCACCGCGATCGCCCGGCTGATCCCGCCCGCGCTGCTGCACTTCTTCACGCGCGTGCTGGGCCTTCTGCTGGCCGCCATCGCGGTGGAGCTCGTCGCCGACGGGATCCGCGCGCTCGTGCTGGCCTGACCCGTCTCAGCGCCCGGTGCGCTCGTGCCAGCGTGCGGCGAGCTCGTCGAGGGTGTCGTGGTCGATGCCCATCCCGGTGAAAGCGGCCAGCGTGGACATCGGCATCGTGCCGATGACCGAGACCAGCTCCGGGTCGCGGGTCGGGTCGTTCTGGCCCGCGGCGACGGCCTCGGCGATGAGCGCCGCGGCGACCGGGTCGGCCATCCACTCCTTCAAGGTCGAGTCCGCGGTGACCGGGGCGGCGATCGAGGGGGCGTCGAGCGCGACGACCTCGACGAGCGGGAGGTCGCGGGAATGGTGGCCCGACCTCGATCGCGAACTCGCCCGCCTCGACCACCCACCGCCGGTGCACGTCGGACCAGAAGGAGAACGCGCGCTGGTCGAGGGTGATCGTGACCTGTTGGGAGCCGCCGGGCTCCAGCACCGGCTTGGCGAACCCCTTGAGCTCGCGGACGGGGCGGCTCACCGAGGCGGCCACGTCCCGGACGTAGAGCTGCACCACGTCGGCCCCGGCCACCGGGCCGGTGTTGGTCACGGTCACGGTGACCTCGGCGGCGAGGTCGCCGCCGGCGGCCGATCCCGAGGTGCTGACGTCGCAGGTCGGACAGCGCGAACGTCGTGTAGGACAGCCCGAACCCGAAGGGGAAGGCGACGTCGGTGTCGGCGCGGTCGTAGCCGCGGTAGCCGATGAACAGCCCCTCGCCGTAGCGCACGGTCTGGGAGTCGCCCGGGAAGTTGAGGTAGGACGAGTTGTCCTGCAGGCGGTGGGGAACCGTCTCGGCGAGCCTGCCCGAGGGGTTGACCGCGCCGGACAGGACGTCGGCGATGGCGCCGCCCGCGGCCTGGCCGCCGAGCCACGCCTCGACGAGCGCGGTGGCGTGCGGGACGACGTCGCCCAGCACGACCGTCGATCCGTTGACCAGCACGACGACCACGTCGGGGTTGGCCGCCGCGACCCACTGCAGCGTGGCGATCTGGTTGGCGGGCAGGTTCATGTGGGTGCGGTCGAAGCCCTCCGACTCGTCGGCGGCGGGCAGCCCGATCACCACGACCACGGTGTCGGCGGCGGCCGCGACGGCCACGGCTTCGGCGCGCAGGGCGTCGTCGTCGGCGTCGTCGGTCGTGCCGGAACCGCCGATGCTGTAGCCCGCCGCGAAGGTCACCTCGGCGAAGGTGGCAGTGCAGCTCGTCGAGCGCGGACTCGACCTTGCGTCGGGACGACCTGGGAGCTGCCCGCGCCCTGGTAGCGCGGCGTGCGGGCGAACTCGCCGATCACCGCGATCCGGCTGCCGGTCGCCAGTGGGAGGATCGCGGTGCCGTCCGTGCGTGGTCGTTCTTCAACAGCACGACCGACTCCGCCGCGGCTGCCCTGGCCAAGCGGTGGTGGGCCTCGGCGTCGAAGTCCTCGTCGAGGTCCAGCACACCCGATCCCTTGTCCACCAACGTCAGCACGTTGCGGACCCGGGCGTCGAGCACCCGCCCGTCCAGCTCCCCGGCCTCCACGGCCGCCACGATCTGGTCGGGACTGCGGGGCAGCGCGGGCGGCATCTCCAGGTCGAGCCCGGCCTCGGCGGCAGGCACCCGGTGGTAGACCGCGCCCCAGTCGGACACGACCAGGCCGGTGTACCCCCACTCCTCCCGCAGCACGGTGGTCAGCAGCCACGCGTTCTCCGAGGCCGAGAGCCCGTTGACCTTGTTGTAGGAGCACATGATCGTCCACGGTGGGCAGGCCGTGACGATCCGCTCGAACGCGGGCAGGTAGATCTCGCGCAGCGTGCGCTCGTCGACACGGGCGTCGACGCGGAGCCGGTCGCTCTCCTGGTTGTTGGCCGCGAAGTGCTTCACCGACGTGCCCACACCATGGGTCTGGATGCCCTCGACGATCCCGAGGCCCAGCTCGCCCGCCAGGTACGGGTCCTCGGAGAAGTACTCGAAGTTGCGCCCGCAGAGCGGCGACCGCTTCATGTTGATCCCCGGGCCGAGGATCACCGAGAGGTTGATCGCCCGCGCCTCCTGGGCCAGCGCGGCGCCGATCCGACCCAGCAGCTCCGGGTTCCAGGACGACGCCACCGCCGACGCGGTGGGGAAGCAGGTCGCCGGGATGCTGCCGCCGAGCCCGAGGTGGTCCCCGCCCGCAGGCTGGGCGCGCAGCCCGTGCGGGCCGTCCGAGACCATGATCTTCGGGATCCCCAGCCGCTCGACCGGCGCGGTGTACCAGAACCCGGAGCCCGACGTCAGCGACGCCTTCTCCGCCAGGGTCAGCTCCGTCAGGAGCGCGTCGATGTCGAGGCCCATGGCTACTGGGCTTCCGGGAGGAGCTTCACGGTGGTGGGCACGCTCCGCACCTTGCCGTCGCCATCCGGGTAGGGCAACCGCGGGTGCGTGCGAGGATTCAGGTGCGGGTGCGCGAGAACGATCGGAGATGCGGTGGGTCGGGGCGGGCCGGAGCCGGAGGCCGCGGAGCCGGGCGGGGGGCTGAGCGATCCGGCGCGGCTGCAGGCCCTGGCCGAATCGGGGTTGAGCGCCGCCTCGGACCCCGGGATGGAGCGCTACGCGCAGCGGGTGAGGCGCTGGCTCGACGTGCCCGTCGCGCTCGTCTCGCTGGTCCAGCCCGACCAGCAGGTCTTCCCGGGCATGGCGGGCCTGCCCGAGCCGTGGGCGTCCCGGCGCTGCACGCCGCTGAGCCATTCGTTCTGTCAGCACGTGGTCACGACGACCGCCCCGTTGATCGTCGAGGACGCCCGTGACCACCCGCTGGTGCGGGCCAACCTCGCGGTCGCCGACCTGGGCGTGGTCGCCTACGCGGGCATGCCCCTGACCGACGGCGACGGGCGCGTCCTGGGCTCGTTGTGCGCGATCGACACCCACCCCCGGAGGTGGACCCCCACCGAGATCGAGGTCTTGCGCGACCTCGCCGTGGGCTGCTCGACCGAGCTGCAGCTGCGGCTGGCCCGCCACGACGCCGACCGGGAACGCGCGCGCCGCGACGATCTCGAGGCGGCGCTGCGCCGCTCGTTCGACCAGAGCCAGACCTTGCTGAGCGCCTCGCAGGCCTTCACCCACACCGCGACCGTGGCCGACGTCCGCGACCAGGTCAGCGAGCTGACCGGGAGCGAGCTCCGACCGTCCTACGTCGGTATCTCCCTCCTCGGGCGCGAAGGCGTCCTGCACCGGCAGGACGACCCCGGCTTCCCCAGCGCCGCGCTCGCCGTCGGGTCGTGGATGAGCTACGGCCTCACCGCGCCACTGCCCACCGCCACCGCCGCGCGTCTGCAGCGGATCGTGCATTACGAGGACCGGGCGGCCTTCGACGCCGACCACCCGGCCGCGTCGCGGCAGCTGATCCGTGATCTCGATCTGCACGCCGTGGTGGCCGCGCCCCTCATCGGCGACGACGGCGCGATCGGCGCGCTCGTCCTGGGCTGGGACCGGCCGCGCCGGATCGACGCCGTGGAGCTCCTGACGATCAGCACGGTCGCCGGGTTCGCCGCGCAGGCGCTGCACCGCGCTCAGCTGCTCCAGCACCGGATCGGGGTGGCCCACCAGCTGCAGGCGGCGATGCTGCCCGAGCTCGCCGACGTGCCGGGCCTGGAGATGGCCGCCCACTACCAGCCGGCCGACAACCGCGAACACGTCGGCGGCGACTGGTACGACGCCGTGCTCCTGCCCCACGCCGAGCGGCCCGGTGAGCGGTTCCTGGCGGTCACCGTCGGGGACATCGTCGGCCACACGCTGCAGGCCGCGACGGTCATGGGGCAGGTCCGGTCGATGCTCCGCCAGGCGGGCTGGGACCGCCTGGGAGCGCCGCCGTCGAGCATCATCGCCGCCCTCGAGACCGCCACGGCCGGGCTCGGGATGGATGCGCGCGGCACCGCTGTCCTCGCCCACCTCGAGCCCCGACCGGACGGGCACTGGACGTTGACGTGGAGCAACGCGGGCCACCCGCCGCCCATCGTCGTCGAGCCCGACGGCAGCGCCCGGCTGCTACCGGGCCACGACCACCTCTTCGGCTTCGCGTCGTTCCGCCACCTGCCCCGCCGCGACCACCGGGTCGACCTGCGGCCCGGTTCCACGCTCTTCCTCTACAGCGACGGCCTGGTCGAGCACCGCGGGTACGACCTCGACCACGGCACCGACCACCTCCTGGGCCTCCTCGCGGCGAACCGCCACCTGACCAGCCGGGGGCTCGTCGACACGACCGTCGACAAGCTCGCGTCCGACTCGCCCGACGACGTCGTCGCGTTCGCCATCCGCATCCCGTAGTCCGCTCCCGTAATCAGTTCTGCCACCCGGAGCCAGTGATCGACTCGGCGTGCAGGGTGAGCAGCAGCCGGTGCTCCGCGACCTGGACGCCGAAGAACTCGTCGCGGTTCGGGTGGGGCTTGCCCGTGATGTCCTCGTAGGTCTTCAGGAGGTCCAGGGCGGGCTGGTCGCCGTTCTCGGTGCTGATGGCGCCGAGCCGGGCCGAGCAGGCGACCGAGGCGTAGCTCCAGAAGTCGTCGCCCAGCACGTGCATGGTCGCGCGGGCGTCGCGGGCGAGGTTGCGCGTCTTGGCCCGTTCGGCGGTCACGGAGACGCGGAAGGTGTCGCCGTCGAACGCGGCGAGCACGTTGGACGACTGCGGTGAGCCGTCCGCCCGCAGCGTGATCAGTACGGCGCGTTGGTGCTGGGTGAGCCACTCGCGGGCGCCCGCGGTGAGTGATCCCATCATTGCCTCCACGATCTCTGTTCCGGCCGGTGTCGTGGAGTTCTTACCGCATCCCCACGAGGCTCGATGTTTGCCTAGCCTGAGGACATGCCAGCTGCCAGCCCGGTCGACTTCGCCAGCTTCGGTGCCTACGGCGCGAAGACCAGGCCCGCTCCCGACGGCGGGTTCCAGCGTTCGCCCTACCCGTTCCGCGGACGGATCACCGCCGACGGCAGTGGCGACTTCCCCGCCGAGCCGGGCCGCTACCACCTCTACATCTCCTGGGCCTGCCCGTGGGCGCACCGGTCGGCGATCGTCCGGCGGCTGGTCGGCCTGGAGGACGTCGTCTCGATGTCGGTCGTCGACCCGGTCCGCGACGGCCGGGGCTGGGCCTTCCGCGAGGGGGCGGGCCACGGGCTCGACCCCGTGAACGGGTTCGCGCTGCTGCGCGAGGCCTACGAGGCGACCGAGCCCGGCTACGACGGCCACATCTCGGTCCCGCTGCTGTGGGACAAGAAGACGGCGCGCATCGTCAGCAACAACTTCCCCGACATCTCCCTCGACCTCGGACACGCAGTTCCGCGAGTGGGCCGACCGCGGGGTCGACCTCTACCCCGAGGAGCTCCGCGCGGAGATCGACGCGCTCAACGAGCACGTCTACACCGACGTCAACAACGGCGTATACCGCTGTGGGTTCGCCCCGTCGCAGGAGGCGTACGACCAGGCCGTGGTCGTGCTGTTCGACCGGCTCGACGAGCTGGAGGCGCGGCTGGGGGAGCGCCGCTACCTCTTCGGCGACGCGATCACCGAGGCCGACGTGCGGCTGTGGGTGACCCTGGTGCGCTTCGACGCCGTCTACGTCACCCACTTCAAGGCCAACCTGAGGCGCCTCGTCGACTACCCGAACCTCTGGGCCTACGCCCGCGACCTGTACAGCGTTCCGGCGTTCGGCGACACGACGAACTTCGACCACATCAAGCGCCATTACTACATGACCCATCCGCAGCTCAACCCGACGAGGATCGTGCCCGCGGGGCCCCTTCTCGACTGGACCGCGCCCGCCGACCGTCCGCGTTCACGGCCGTAGCGCGGCCCGCTCACCATCGAGCGCCATGGTCGAGTGCCGCATGACGAGCTCCGTGGCCAGCTCGACGTGGTGCGAGTCGAGCTTCTCGCCCGCCGCCATCCGCAGCGCCGTGCGCAGGGCGACGCCGCCCATCTCCCGCAGCGGCTGCCGGACGGTCGTCAGCGGGGGGGCGAAGTGCCGCGCGAGCTGGGTGTCGTCGAACCCCACGACGCTGAGGTCCTGCGGCACGCGCAGGCCTCGGATGCGGGCGGCCTCGACGACCCCCGCCGCCGTCTCGTCGCAGGCCGCGAACACGGCCGTCGGCGGCTCCGGGAGCGTCAGCAGCGTCGTGGCCCCGCCGACCCCGTCGCCGTAGCGGAAGCGGCCTGCCTGCACGTAGCCCTCGGGTATGGGGGCGCCCTCGGCCTCCATCGCGGCCCGGAAGCCCTGCATCCGAGCCTGGTTGCAGGCGGCGGTCGGCGAGCCGCCGACGTAGCCGATGCGGCGGTGGCCGAGCGAGAGCAGGTGTCGGGTCGCGGCGAGCCCGCCGGCGAAGTTGGTGGCGCCGACGCTGGTGACCCTGGCCCCGGGCAGGTCGATGGGGTCGATCACCACGAGCGGCAGGCGCGCGCGGGAGAGCGCCGTGACGTGCCCCGGCGTCAGGGAGTTGACGACGCCGATCACGGCGTGCCTGCCGGTGGCGACCAGGTCGCGCACCCAGGTGGCGGGCTGCCCCCCGCCCGCGTTCCGCCCGCTCGCCCCGGAGACCGAGACGATGACCGCCGCTTCGGCCGCGGCGTCCAGGACGCCCTGGAGGATCTCCGTGGCGTACGCGTTGAGCTCGCCGTCGAACACGAGCTCCACGACGGTCGGCGCGTCGGGCCGCGGTGCCGCGGGGCGCCGTCCGACGTAGGAGTGCTGCTCGAGGAGGTCGGCGACCCGTGCCCGGGTGGCGGGCGCCACGTCCCAGCGCCCGTTGAGCACCTTCGACACGGTCGCCACCGAGACCCCCGCCGACTCCGCGACCGCGGCCAGGGTGGTCCGCCGCCCGTCATCCGTCGGCATCGTGTTCTCCTCCGCGGGGGCGGACCTCGGCCGGGGTGCGGAGCTCGCGGTCGGCGCCGACCACGCGCACGGGGCCGACCAGCCGCACCGCGCCGCGGCAAGGGAGATCGGCCGCCGACGTTCCGATGTGGACCTCCAGCTCGCCAGGCTCGACGATGCGCTCGAACCGCCTGCCGGTGAACGCGGTGCGGTCGGCGTGCACCCGGAACCGGACGTCGGCGGCCGCTCCCGGATCCAGCGCGACACGGGTGAACCCGACCAGCTGGCGGACCGGCCGGGCCACCGGGGCGAGCACGTCGCGCAGGTAGATCTGGACGACCTCCTCGCCGGGGCGGGACCCGGTGTTGGCCACCCGCACCGTCGCGGTGAACGCGCCGTCGGTCGGCACCTCGCTCGCGCTGATCCGCAGGTCGTCGACGGCGAACGTGGTGTAGGACCGGCCGTGGCCGAACGGGAAGAGCGGGGTGGGGTCGAGGCTGCTGATGCCCGCGCTCTCGGCGCTGCCGAGCGGCGGCTGCAGGTACGTCGACGGCTGGCCGCCCGGATGCCGCGGAACCTGCACGGGCAGCTTGCCGACCGGCTGCAGCCTGCCGGAGAGCACACCCGCGATCGCGGCGGCGCCCTCCTCGCCGGGCATGAACGCCTGCACGAGCGCGGCGGCGCGGCCGTGGACCTCGCCGAGGGCGTAGGGGCGCCCGGAGACGACCACCACGACCACGGGCGTCCCGGTGGCCAGCAGCTCGGCCAGCAGCTCGGCCTGGACGCCGGGCAGCCGCAGGTCCTCGACGTCGCAGCCCTCGCCGGACGAGCCGTGCCCGAACAGCCCCGCGAGGTCGCCGACCAGCGCGATGCACAGGTCGGACCCCTGGGCGGCGGCGGTCGCGGCGGCGAAGCCGGACCGGTCCTCGCCCTGGACGGCGCAGCCGGGCTCGTGCACCACCTCGACGCCCGCCAGCTCGGTCCGCAGCGCCTCGACCGGGCTCACCACCTGCAGGCCGAGCCCGGCCTCCGGGTGGCGGGGCAGGACGTGGTTGGGGAACGTGTAGCAGCCCATCAGCGTGCGGACGTCGGCCGCGCACGGCCCGACCACCGCCACCTTCCGCAGCGTCGGGCGACCCTCGCCGCAGCAGCGGCAAGGCCGACCCCTGGTCGAGCAGCACGATCGACCGCTCGGCCAGCTCCCTGGCGATCGCGCGGTTGGCGGGGGAGTCGAGGTCGACCCTCTCAGCGCCCGCCACAGAGGCCTCGGGGGTCCACTCGGCGTCGAGCAGACCGAGCTGGACCTTCTGCGTCAACAGGCGGCGGAGGGACCGGTCGACGAGGCTTTCCGGCACCTCGCCCCGCCGTACCTTCTCGACCAGCCCGGGGTAGCCGATGGCGTCGGGCAGCTCGACGTCGATGCCCGCTTCGAGCGCCTGGGCCGCGGCGTCGGCCGCGTCGGCGGCCACGCGGTGCATGGTGGCCAGGAACGGCACCGCCCAGTAGTCGGACACGACCGTGCCCTCGAACCCCCACTCGCCGCGCAGCAAGTCGGTGAGCAGCCACGGGTCGGCACCGGCTGGAACACCGTCGACGTCGGAGTAGGCGTTCATCACCGAGCCGACCCCGGCGAGGGTGACCGCGGCCTCGAACGGCGGCAGCACGACGTCCATCAGCTCGCGGCGGCCCATCGAGACCGGCCCGTGGTTGCGGGCGGCCCGGGACGCGGAGTACCCGGCGAAGTGCTTGAGTGTCGCGATCACGCCGGCGCTCTGCAGGCCGCGCACGTAGGCGCAGCCGAGCACGGAGACCAGGTAGGGGTCCTCACCGATGGTCTCCTCGACCCGGCCCCACCGGTAGTCGCGCACGACGTCGACCACCGGGGAGAGGCCGTGGTGCACGCCCACGGCGGCCATGTCGCGCCCGATCGCGGCGGCCATCCGCTCGACGAGCTCCGGGTCGAAGGTGGCGCCCCACGCGATCGCCGCGGGGTAGACCGTCGCCCCGTAGGTGGTGAACCCGGTGAGGCACTCCTCGTGGACGATCGCGGGCACGCCCAGTCGCGAGCCGTCGATCACGGTCCGCTGCTGGCGCACCACCTCGGCGGCGCCTTCCGCGGCGGTGACGGGTCCGCTGCCGAAGACCCGGGTGAGGTGGCCGATGCCGTGCCTGGCCGCCTCGGCGAGCGATGTCGCGCTGCCCGCGGCGAAGACGTCCTGCATCGGCGCGACGTTCAGCGTTTCGGCATCGGCTTCGGCAGGCCCTGCGTCGGTGGGCCGCATGTCGTTGCCGACCCACCGGCTGCCGAGCTGGGCGACCTTCTCCTCCAGCGTCATCTCCCGCAGCAGGAGCTCGACCCGCTCGGCGACGGGCAGGCCCGGGTCCTGCCACGGCAGGCCGCGCAGGGCGGTGGAGGTCGGGTCGGCTGTCGACACGGCGCGGTCTCCTCGGTGCAGAGGTGCCTCGGATATTCGAAATGTTTCGACGTCGCCGATATCGGCTGTCGTTCTGGAAGCTACAGGTCAATCGGCCTGACACCCAGCGGATTTATCACGATTTGGCCGCTCACGGCCTCTTCCACTCGTGCATCTTGACACCTCAGTGCTCGAAATCCTACGTTGACGTCCCGAGTGCCGGTCGAAACTCTTACGAGGTCGCCGGCGTAATGCACGATTGGCAAGCACACCCGGACGATCCGCCCCGCCGCGCGTGTCGCGGCTTCGTGTACGGAGATCAACGTGGACTCCACGACGACGTCGCGTCGTACCTTCCTCCGCTTCGCGCTCAGCGCCCCGCTGATCGGTTCAGCGCTCGCCGCGTGTGGCACGTCAGGTCCCAGCCAGGCGGGCGGAGGCGGGGGAGGGGCCGCGGGCGCCTCCTACTGGTACCTCTCGGGCCAGCCCGCCGAGGGCGTCCGCACCAACGCGCTCAACGCCTTCAACCAGGCCAACCCGGATAGCAAGATCACTGGAACGACCTTCCAGAACGACGCTTACAAGACCCGCATCCGCACGGCCATCGGTGCGGGCCAGGCACCCACGATCATCTGGGGCTGGGGCGGCGGCACGCTGCGCAGCTACGTCCAGGCCGGTCAGGTCGAGGACCTCACGTCGTGGTTCGACCAGAACGCCGCGGTCAAGAACAAGCTGTTCGCGTCGTCGTTCGCGCCCGCGACGGTCAACGGGAAGATCTACGCGATGCCGGCCGAGACGGTGCAGCCGATCATCCTCTATTACAACAAGCGTGTTTTCGACAAGGTCGGCGTCCAGCCCCCGCAGTCGTGGGGCGACGTCATGAACCTCGTGCCCAAGTTCAACGCGGCGGGCATCGCGCCGTTCTCGCTCGGCGGCCAGTCGCGGTGGACGAACATGATGTGGCTGGAGTTCCTCTTCGACCGCATCGGCGGCTCCGACGTGTTCGGCGCGGTCGCCGACGGCCAGCCCAACGCCTGGTCCAACCCCTCGGCCATCGACGCGCTGACCAAGGTGCAGGACCTGGTGAAGGCCAACGGCTTCATCAAGGGCTTCTCGTCGATCACCGCCGACTCGAACGCCGACCTGGCCCTGCTCTACACCGACAAGGCCGCGATGATGCTGCACGGCTCGTGGACCTACGGCACCATGTCGACGAACGGCGGCAACTTCGTCTCCGGCGGGAACCTCGGCTACATGAACTTCCCGCCCGTCGAGGGCGGCAAGGGCGACCCGACGAGCACCACCGGCAACCCGGCGCAGTACCTGTCGATCTCCTCGAAGGCCACCGACCAGGAGAAGGACGTCGCCAAGAAGTACTTCTCCACCGGCGTGCTCACCGACGCCGAGATCCAGGACTGGATCGGCACCGGCGGAGTGCCGATCGCCAACGGCGCCGACAGCAAGCTCGGCAGCTCGAAGGACGCCCCGTTCCTGAAGTTCGTCTACGACACCGCGAGCAAGGCCAAGAGCTTTCCGCAGTCCTGGGACCAGGCGCTCAGCCCCACCGCCGCCGAGAAGCTGCTCGACAACATCGCCCAGCTCTTCCAGCTCTCCGTCACCCCACAGCAGTTCGCGACGAACATGAACCAGGTCATCGGCCAATGACCGGTCTCGCTCCGCCCATCGTCCTTCCGACGGCACCGCCCGTCGGCCGGACGGGGCGGAGTGGCTCGCTCGCCTGGATGACGCTGCCCGCGCTGGTCGTCTTCGTGGCGTTCGCCGTGGTCCCGCTCATCGGCGTGGTCCTGCTGAGCTTCACCTCGTGGGACGGCATCGGGGAGATCTCGTTCAGCGGGCTCACCAGCTGGATGGCCGTCCTGTCGGACCCGGGCCTGCCCGCACGCGCTGTGGGTGACGTTCCTCGTCATCGCCCTGTCCTGGCTGGTCCAGACGCCGCTGTGCATCCTGATCGGGGTCTTCCTGGCGGGCCGCCAGCGCTACCGCGGCCTGCTCGCCGTGCTCTACTTCATCCCGCTCCTGCTCAGCTCGGCGGCGATCTCGATCACCTATAAGGCGCTGCTCGACCCGAACTTCGGGCTCGGCGCGGGCCTGGGCATCCCGCTGCTGCAGCAGGACTGGCTCGGCCAGGGTGACCTCGCACTCGGGGTGGTCATCTTCGTCGTCTCGTGGCAGTACATCCCGTTCCACTCGCTCATCTACCAAAGCGGTGTGCGGCAGATCCCGCGGTCGATGTACGAGGCGGCGGAGCTCGACGGCGCGGGCCGGGTGCGCCAGCTGTTCAGCATCACGCTGCCGCAGCTGAAGTACACGATCATCACCTCGTCGACCCTCATGGTGATCGGGTCGTTGACGGCGTTCGACCTGATCTTCGTGCTGACCGAGGGCGGACCCGGTGATGCCACCCGTGTGCTCGCGCTCGACATGTACAAGCGCGGCTTCCAGGCCAACCTCATGGGGCCCGCCAGCGCGATCGCGGTGATCCTCGTGTTCGTCGGCCTCGGGTTCTCACTGTTCATGCGGCGGCTCGGCGGCAACGCCGCTGACAGCCAGCTGGAAGGCGCCTGATGACCTCGACGCTGACGAGCGGTGCCCGGCAGGGCGACGCGGTGCAACCCCCGCAGCGGGGGCCGAAGGGAAGCGTTCGGGCCCGCCCGAACTGGCTCGGTGGCGTGTTCAGCTGGATCTGGCTGCTCGTCGTGCTGGTGCCGATCTACTGGATCCTGATCACCAGCTTCAAGCAGCAGAGCGACTACTTCGTCACCAACCCGTTCGCGCCCCCGACCAACCCGACGCTGGACAACTACCAGCTCGTGATCGCATCGAGCTTCCCGCGCTACTTCATCAACAGCGTGATCGTCGCGCTCGGCGCGGACGTGCCCGCGGTGCTCTTCTCGTTCATGGCCGCGTTCGCGATCGTGCGCGGGGGTGGGCGGCTCCTACCGTCGATCAACGGGCTGTTCCTCATGGGGCTGGCGATCCCCCAGCAGGCCGTCGTCATCCCGGTCTACCTGATCATCATCCGGCTGCACATGTACGACTCGCTGCTGGCGATCATCTTGCCGTCCATCGCCTTCGCCATCCCGCTGTCGATCCTGGTGCTCACCAACTTCATCAGGGACATCCCCAACGAGCTGTTCGAGTCGATGCGGCTCGACGGGGCCACCGACTGGCACATGCTGTGGCACCTGGCGTTCCCGCTGACCCGGCCCGCGCTCGTCACCGTCGGCATCTACAACGGACTGATCATCTGGAACGGCTTCCTGCTGCCGCTGGTCCTCACGCAGAGCCCTGATCAGCGCACCCTGCCCCTCGCGCTCTGGTCGTTCCAGGGCCAGTACAGCATCAACGTGCCCGCCATCCTCGCGTCCGTCGTGCTGACGACCCTGCCGATCCTCGTCCTCTACGCGTTGGGCCGCCGCCAGCTCCTCAGCGGCCTGACCGCGGGGTTCGGCAAGTAGGGATCACCGCGAACGCGCCGACGCCGCGGATCACGAGGTAGATCGCGTACGCCCGCACTGCGCGTCAGCGGGCTGCGCCTGCGCGGGCGCGGAGGTGGGCGCGTTCGCCCTGCTTGCCGAACAGGCTGAGGAACTCGACGGCGTCGCGGTCGGCCGCGCCGAACCAGTGCGGCGTGCGCGTGTCGAACTCCGCGGCCTCGCCGGGTGTGAGGACCACGTCGTGGTCGCCGAGGACGAGCCGCAACCGCCCGTTGAGGACGTAGAGCCACTCGTAGCCCTCGTGGGTGCGCGGGTCCGGTGCGTTGCGGCCGCTGCCCGCCGCGATCACCAGCTTGTAGGCCTGGATCCCGCCCGCCCGGCGGGTGAGCGGGAGCATGGTCATCCCGTTGCGGGTGATCGGGCGCAGGTGCACGCGGGGATCGCCGGTGGGCGGGGCGCCGACCAGCTCGTCGAGGGTCACCCCGTAGGTCCGGGCCAGCGGGAGGAGCAGCTCGAGCGTCGGGCGCCGCGAGCCGGACTCCAGCCGGGACAGCGTGCTCACGGAGATGCCGGTCTCCGTCGACAGGTCGGCCAGGGTGGTCTCGCGCTGCCGTCGCAGGGCCCGCAGGCGGGGCCCGGCGGCGGTGATGGCTTCGTCGAGGTCGTCGTCCACGCCATCAGTTTGCCATATCGGCAAAGATGTTTGCCAAGTCGCGATCAGTGGGTGCATGGTCGGTTCCGGAGGTGGTCACGGTGACCGGTCAACGGAACGAGTACGACGTCGTGGTGGTCGGCGGGGGTGCCGCGGGCCTCAGCGGAGCGCTGGTGCTGGGCAGGGCGCGGCGGTCGGTGGTGGTCGTCGACGCGGGCGGTCCGCGCAACGCGCCCGCCGACGGGGTGCACGGGCTGCTGGCGCGCGACGGCACGCCGCCCGCCGAGCTGCTCGCCCGCGGGCGGGCGGAGGTCGAGCACTACGGCGGCGAGGTGGTGGCGGGCGTGGTCGTGTCGGCCGCGCGGGACGGCGACGGGTTCGCCGTGACACTGGAGGACGGACGCTCGCTGCGGGCCCGTCGGCTCCTGGTGACGTCCGGGCTGGTCGACGAGCTGCCCGAGCTCCCGGGGCTGCGCGAGCGGTGGGGCCACGACGTGTTGCACTGCCCGTACTGCCACGGGTGGGAGGTGCGCGACCAGGCCATCGGGGTGCTGGGTAGCGGGCCCCGGTCGGCGCACCAGGCGCAGCTGTTCCGGCAGCTGAGCGACGACGTCACCTACTTCGCCCACACCTGGTCCGCGCCGACCGGTGAGGAGGCCGAAGCCTTGGTGGCGCGCGGCATCGCGGTGGTCGAGGGGGAGGTGGCGTCGGTCGAGGTGGTCGACGACCGCCTGGTCGGCGTCCGCATGGCCGACGGCAGGCACATCCGCCGCGATGCGCTGGTGGTGGCGCCCCGGATGGTGGCGCGGGCCGGTTTCCTGGCCGAGCTCGGGCTCAAGGCCGTGGAGCACCCCGGCGGCGGCGGCGAGTACGTCCCCTCCGACGCGACCGGCCGCACGGATGTGGAGGGCGTGTGGGTGGCGGGCAACGTCACCGACCTGTTCGCGCAGGTCGGCGCGGCAGCTTCGGGAGCGGCGACGGCCGCGGCCCACATCAACGCCGACCTGGTCGCCGAGGAGACCCGTGCCGCGGTCGCCCGCTACCGCGAGCCGTTCTCGGCGGAGTCGGAGGCCGCCCTCAGCGAGGTGGTGAGCGGCGATCGCCGCCACGGCCTGTGACCGGGGCGGCGGCCCGCGCGTCGCCCGTCGACCGCGCAGGGTGCCCGGCCGGGTGCGTGGTGGTGCAGCCGGTGCGAGCTGGGCTGTGCGGGTGGGTGGCCGGCGGGTGCGCACCCGCCCGTCGACAGCGCGGGGTGCCCGCGGGGGCGCGGCGGGGTGCGAGAGGGGGCGGGATGCGAGGGCGGAGCGGGGGTCAGGGGTGGGCGCCTGCCCGGGCCAGGGTGGCGTGGGCCATGCGGACGTGGACGTCGTCCACCATCTCGCCGTTGAGCAGGCCCACCCCGCTCTCCGACGCGGCCAGCACCGCGCGGGCGTGGGCGACCTCCGCCTCACCGGGGGTGAAGACCTCGTGGGTGAGCGGGACCTGGGCCGGGTGGATGCAGAGCTTGCCCGCGTAGCCCAGCGCGCGGGCCTGCTGGGCGTCGGCGCGGAACGCGGCGTCGTCCCGGACGGCGGTCACCACCTGGTCGAGCGCCGCGACCCCGGCCAGCCGCGCCGCGAGCGCGACCTGGCTGCGGGCGTAGAGCACCTCGGTGTTCTCCGGTGTGCGGTAGCCGCCCATGTCGGCGATGAAGTCCTCGGCCCCGAAGTACGCCCCGATCAGCCCCATGCCCGCGCCCGCGGCCAGCAGCCTGCGTGCGTCGGCCACGCCCAGCGCCGTCTCGAGTCCGCCGACGACGGCGAGCCGGTGTCCCGCCACCGCCGCCAGCTGCTCCGGGTGTTCGAGCTTCGGCAGCACCACGCCGTCGGCGCGGGTGCAGGCCACCGCGGCGAGGTCGGCGGCGAACCACGGGCCGCCGGGCGCGTTGACCCGGACGAACACCAGCGTGCCCTCGCGCACCTCCAGCGTCGTCAGCGCCTCGACGACGGTCGCCCGGGCCGTGTCCTTGTCGCCCGCGGCGACGGCGTCCTCGAGGTCGAGCACCACCCCGTCCGCGCCCGCCCGGCCGACCTTGGCGATCATGTCCGCGCGCCCGCCCGGGACGAACAGCAGCGAGCGCAACGCGGCCGTCACGAGGCGGGCCTGCGGCGCATGAACGCCGCCCTGGTCGCCCGGCAGACCACCTCGCCGCGCTGGTTGCGGCCCTCGTGCCGGAAGGTGACGATGCCCGCGTCCGGCCGGGACGACGACGGGCGCGCCTCCACCACCTCGGTGACCACGCGGATCGTGTCGCCCGCGAACACCGGCTTGGGGAACTCGATGCCGGAGAACCCGAGGTTGGCGATGGTGGTGCCCAGCGTCAGCTCGGGCACCGCCAGCCCGACCACCAGCGCGACCGTGAACATCGAGTTCACCAACGGCTTGCCGAACTCCGTGGTCGCGGCGAACTCCGCGTCCAGGTGCAACGGCTGCGGGTTCATGGTCATCGTGGTGAACAGGACGTTGTCGGTCTCGGTGACCGTGCGCCGGGTGGCCGCCTCCACGACCCGGCCGACGGTCAGCTCCTCGAACCACAGACCACTCACGATCGCGCCTCCGCGGGAACGAGTTCGGCGGCGCTCATCCGCCCTTCACCACGGCGGCCACCGTATCCAGCGCGCCCGGGTCCTCCATCGCCGAGGTGTCGCCGGTCGGGGCTCCGTGGACCACGACGTCGCGCAGCAGGCGCCGCATCGTCTTGCCGGTGCGCGTCTTGGGCATCGCCGAGGTGACGTAGACCCGGTCCAGCCGGGCGTAGCCGCCCATCTCGCCGACCACCCGTGCCCGGATCTGCTCGGCCGCGTCCTCGCCCGCGCCGGTCCGCAGCGTGACGAACGCGATCGGCACCGTGCCCTTCGTCGGGTCCGGCACGCCGACGACGGCCGCCTCGACGACGTCCGGGTGCGCGGTCACCACCGCCTCGATCTCCATCGTCGAGATCCGGTGGGCCGCAACGTTGATCACGTCGTCGGCGCGGCCGAGCACCCACAGGTGCCCGTCGTGGTCGAGCACGGCCTCGTCGTTGGTGGCGTACTTGCCGGGGAAGCGGGAGAAGTAGGTGTCGAGGTAGCGCTGGTGGTCGTCCCAGACGGTGCGGGCGAGCGTGGGGAAGGGGCTGGTCAGCACCAGGTTGCCCTTGACGCCCGCGGGCACCGGCGCGCCGTCGTCGTCGAGGATCTCGTACGCGTGCCCCGGCACCGGCGTGCCCACCGAACCGGCCTTGAGGTCCTCGACGCCGTACACCGGGTAGGTCCAGGTCGAGCCGGTCTCGGTCTGCCCGTAGGCGTTGACGACCGGCACGTCCGAACGTCTCGGTGGTCCAGGTGAACGTGTCGCCGTCGAGCGGCTCGCCCTGCACGGTGATCAGCTTCAGGCCGGGCAGCGGGTGGGCGGCGGCGAGGTCGTCGCCGAACTTGCGCAGCATCCGCAGCAGCGTCGGCGCGCACAGCACCTTGGTGACGGCGTGCCGCTCGCAGATCTCGTAGAACCGCGCCGTGGTCGGGGTGTCCAGCGCGCCCTCGAAGCACGCGATGGTCATCCCGCAGGCCAGCCCGCCGACGACGGCCTGGATGGGGAAGGTCAGCCAGCCCACGTCGGCGGCCACCCAGTAGACGTCGCCGTCTTCGTAGCCCGCCTGCCAGTGGGCGTTGGCCCACGTGCCGAGGAGGAACCCGCCGACGCTGTGCACCACACCCTTCGGCCGCGACTCGGTGCCCGAGGTGAAGATCAGGAACGACGGCTCGTTGGGGTCGAGCGGCACGGCCGGCGTGCCCGCGGCGCCCGACTGCCAGCACGTCGGCGTACGCTGTGCTCGCCGTCGACGCAGCGGCACGGCGTTGCCGGTGCGGTCGACCACCACGGTCGCCTCAACGCTCGGGGCCCGGCCGCGCGCGGCCCGCAGCGTCTCCAGCAGCGGCACGGGCTTGGTGCGGCGGTAGATCGCGTCCGCCACGACGACGACCTTCGCCCGCGCCGCCTGCAGCCGCGACGCCACCGCCTCCTCGCCGAAGCCGGAGAAGAGCACGGTGTAGATCGCGCCGATCCGGTTGCAGGCGTGGATGGAGGTGAAGGCCTCGACCAGGTTGGGCATGTAGATCGCGACGACGTCACCCTTGGCCACGCCCAGCTCCAGCAGCCCGGCGGCCAGCCTGCCCACCTCGTCGGCCAGCTGGGCGTAGGTCAGCGTGCGGGTGTCGCCGGGTTCGCCCTCCCACACCACCGCGGCCCGGTCCGCCGTCGCCGGGTCCTCGGCCCAGCGGTCGACGCAGTTGTCGGCGACGTTGATCTTCCCGCCCTCGAAGTAGCGGAAGTCGTCGATCTCGCCGGTGCGGACCGTCGTCCACGGCGTGAGCCAGCGCTGCTGCTGCGCCACCCACTCCCAGTAGGCGTCCGGCCCGTCCAGCGCGCGGGCCGCGGCGAGCTGCGCGACCCGCTCGGAAACGGTCCACTCCGGACGCAGCGGGACGATCGGCGCGTCCAGCAGCTGCGCGCAGGCTGTCAGGGTGTCCTGGGACATCGGCGTCCTCCTCACACGGGGCTGATCGGGATGGTGGCGGCGGCCGGTGGTCCGCGTCCAGCGGTCGGCGTCGGCCATCCGCGCGGCGAGCTCGGCCCGCAGGCGGCCGGGCTCGACGACCGCGTCGACGACGAGGTCGGACGCCCATGCGCAGAAGGTTGATGTCGGCCTGCTGCTCGGCGGTGCGGGCCGCGACGAACGCGGCGCGCTCCGTCGTCGTCGGCGATGGCGGCGATCTTGTTGGCGTACACGGCGTTCACCGACGCCTCGCGCGCCCATCGGGCCGATCGTGGCGGTGGGCAGCGCCAGCGTGGCCCGGGGCTCGAACCCCGGCGCGCACATCGCGTAGTACCCCGCGGCGTAGGCCTTGCGCAGCACGACCGTGTACTTGGGCACCTCGGCGCTCGCCATCGCGGTGATCATCTTGGCGCCGTGGCGGATGATCCCCTGGCGCTCCACCTCGACGCCGACCATGAAGCCGGGCACGTCCTGCAGGAACACCAGCGGGATGTTGAACGCGTCGCAGAGCGAGATGAACCGGGTGGCCTTGTCCGCGGAGTCGACGAAGATCGCGCCGCTGCGCACGCTGCGGCTGGTTGGCCACGATCGCCGACCACCCGCCCGTCGAGCCGGGCGAGGCCGGTCACCATCTCCTGCGCCCACCGGGCCTTGATCTCGAAGAACGTGCCCGCGTCGACGAGCCGGTCGACGACGTCGCGCACGTCGTAGGCGGTGTTGGGGTCGCTCGGGACGAGCCCGTCGCCAGTCGTCGCGCTCCGGTGCGCGCGCCGCGGCGGGCGCGGGGGCGGACCGGAAGTCGTCGGGCAGGTAGCTCAGCAGCAGCCGGACCGCGGCGATCGCCTCCCAGTCCTCGTCGAACACCTCGTCGCCGCAGCCGGAGACGGTGGCGTGCATCATCGCGCCGCCCATCTCCTCCAGCGTGCTGCGCTCGCCGGTGACCTTCTCCGCCACGCGCGGGCTGGCCAGGTACATCGAGGCGTTGCCCGTCGACCATCCCCACCCAGTCGCAGAACGCGGGCATGTAGGCCCCGCCTGCCGCACTCGGCCCGTGCAGGCAGCACAGCTGCGGCACCCGGCCCGACAGCCGCACCTGCAGCTGGAAGATCGCCGACGCGCCCCGGCGGCCGGGGAAGAAGCCCATCTGGTCGGTCAGCCGCCCGCCCGCGGAGTCGACGAGGTAGACGACCGGCAGCAGGTCGCGGTCGGCGCGCTCCAGGATCCGGATCTGCTTCTCGCACGTCAGGCGCGCCCCACGAGCCGGCCTTCACGGTGAAGTCGTGGGCGATCACCGCCACCGGGCGGCCGTCGACCCGGCCGACGCCGGTGATCACGCCGTCGGCGGCCAGCGCGTCGTCGCCGGCGGTCGCGAGCAGGCCGTCCTCGACGAAGGTGCCGGGGTCGAACAGCACCGCCAGCCGGTCGCGCACGGGCAGCTTGTCCGGCCACCGGGCCGGGTCGCCGCCCGCGCGGGCCCGCTCGGTGGCCTCGACGACCGCATCGACGTCGACCCGCTCGGCCCCGGCCGCGTCGGTCGCAGCGCCGTCGGTGTCTCCGTCGGTGTCTCCGTCGGGGCCGTCCAACCGCTGGGCCTCGACCGTCACGAGGCCATGCCGCGGGTCAGGATCTCCAGCTGGATCTCGTCGGTGCCGCCGCCGATGCGCAGGATGCGGGCGTCGCGGTAGTGCCGGGCCACCGGCGACTCCTCGACGAACCCGGCGCCGCCGAACAGCTGCACGGCGTCGTCGACGATCCGGTTGCACGCCACCGCGGCCAGGTACTTCGCCCTGGCCACCGACCGACCGGCGTCCGGGTGGCCCGCGTCGAGCCGGGCCGCGGCCTGGTAGGTCATCAACCGGGCCGCCTCCAGCTCGATGTCCATCAGGGCCAGCCGGTGGCGGATCGTCTGCAGGTGGGTCAGCGGCGCGCCGAAGGCCTCGCGCTGCTTCATGTACTCCGTGGCCAGGTCCAGGCACTCGGCCGCGTGCCCGAGGCCCATGCCTGCAAGCGCGATGCGTTCGAGCTGGAAGGCCTCCATGATCTGGTAGAAGCCGCGGTCGACCTGTCCCGAGCACGGCATCAGCCGGTATCGCGACGTCGTCGAGGATCACTTCGCGGGTGTCGGAGGAGTGCCAGCCCATCTTGCGCCAGCGGGTGGCCGAACGAGATCCCCGGCGTCGAGGTCTCGACGAGGAACAGCGTGACGCCACCGCGCCCGTCGTCGCCGGTGCGCGCGGCGACGATCAGCAGCGTCGGCCAGCCCGGCGTTGGTGATGAACATCTTGCGGCCGTCGAGGACGTAGCCGTCGTCCGTGCGGCGCGCGGTCGTGCGCACCCTGGCCACGTCGGAGCCGGTGCCCGGCTCGGTCACGGCGATCGACGCCACCGCTTCGCCCGTGGCCAGTGGACGCAGCCACCGTTCCTGCTGCGCGGGGGAGCCGTGCCGGACGATGTGCGGCGCGGCCATGTAGGCGCTCACCAGCGCGGTGACGGCGATGCCGCCGCTCGCGTGGGCCAGCTCCTCGGCCAGCAGCGCGACGGCCAGCCCGTCGCCGTCGCCGCCGCCCTGCTCGGCAGGCGTCACCAGCCCTAGCAGGCCCGCGGCCCCCAGCGTCTTCCAGAGCTGCGCCGGGAAGGTGCCCGCCGCCTCGGCCTGCTCCACCAGCGGGCGCACCTCGCGGTCGACGAACGACCGGCAGACGGCCTGGAACTCGCGGTGGTCGCTGTCCAGCTCCCAACTCATGGAGCATCCCCATTCTTCGACCGACCGGACGGTCGGGATTCAGTAGAGTTGCCCCCCACAGTCCTGTCAAGCCAGGGGATGGGGACGTCCGATGCCCGATGCGCTGACCCGCGCGGACGCGCAGCGCGCCCGCGTGCTCGCCACGTCCGTCGAGATCTTCGGGACCCGCGGGTACCGCGCCACCTCGATGAACGAGATCGCGGCGGGGGTCGGGCTGTCGAAGCCGACGCTCTACCACTACTTCCGCAACAAGGAGGAGCTGCTCGTCCGCATCTACTCGGAGGTGCTCGACGAGAGCCTGCGGATGGCCCAGGCGACCGTCGCCGCCGCCCCGACGCCCCTGGACGGCCTGCGCGCCCTGCTCGTCTCGCGCGTGACGTACACCTGCGAGCACCGGGAGCTGCTCAAGATCTGCTTCGAGGAGGAGGACGAGCTGCGCCCCGACCTCGCCGAGGAGCTGCTGGTGCGCCGCCGCGCCTTCGAGGAGGTCGCTCTGGGGGCGCTCGAGGCCCACCTCGCCGCGCACCCGGAGATCAGGCTGGCGACGACCCCCACGGTCTTCGTCAACATGTGCCTCGGTGCCGTCAACTGGACCTACAAGTGGTACCGCCCGACCGGCCCCTGCACCCCCGCGGAGCTGGGGGAGAGCATCGCCGACGCCTTGCTCGCGGTGATCACCCCGGCGTAGCGGACGCGCGAGCCCAGCGAAGTGCGGCGAGCGGGCGTACCGTCCGTCCACCGTCGGGGGAAGGATGGATCGGGATGGCCGCGCAACCGCTCACTTCGGACCAGCGCAACTCGTTCGTCGCCGCGCTGCTCGGCTGGATGATGGACGCGTTCGACTACTTCCTCGTGGTGCTGGTGTACGCCGACATCGCGAAGGACTTCGGCGTCTCGCTGACCCAGATGGCGTTCCTGACGACCGCTACGTTGATCATGCGCCCGGTCGGGGCCGTGATCTTCGGGATCTGGGCCGACCGGGCGGGCCGTCGCATCCCGCTGCTGGTCGACGTGACGTTCTACTCGATCGTCGGCTTCCTCTGCGCGTTCGCGCCGAACTTCACGATCCTGCTGATCCTGCGGCTGCTCTACGGCATCGGCATGGGCGGCGAGTGGGGTCTCGGTGCGGCCCTGGCCATGGAGAAGATCCCCGCCGCGCGCCGCGGCTTCTTTTCCGGCGTGCTGCAGCAGGGCTACTCGCTGGGCTACCTGCTGGCCTCGCTGGCGTCTCTGGTCGTGCTCTCGGGGCTCGGCCTGTCCTGGCGGTGGCTGTTCGCGCTCTCGATCATCCCGGCCCTGATCAGCCTGCTGATCCGGACCAGGGTGAAGGAGTCGGAGGTCTGGAAGGACACCCGCGAGCGGATGCGCTCGAGCCAGTCGTCGTTCCGCGACATCATGTTCAACCCGGCCGTGCTGCGCCGCTTCGGCTACCTCATCCTGCTCATGACGGCGTTCAATTGGCTCAGCCACGGCACCCAGGACATCTACCCGACGTTCCTCAAGGCCACCGACGACGGCGGGGCCGGGCTGTCGACGGCCGCCGCCACCTGGATCGCCGTGCTCTACAACGTCGGCGCGACCATCGGCGGCGTCCTCTTCGGCACGCTGTCGGAGCGGTTCGGGCGACGGCGCACGATCGTGCTGGCCGCCGTCCTCGGCTTGCCCGTCGTGCCGATCTTCGCCCTGTCCGCGACGGCGGGGTGGCTCGCGCTCGGCTCGTTCCTCATGCAGATGTGCGTGCAGGGCGCCTGGGGGGTCATCCCCGCCCACCTCACAGAGATGTCGCCCGACACGATCCGCGGGTTCTACCCGGGGGTGACCTACCAGCTCGGCAACCTGCTGGCCGCGCTCAACCTGCCGATCCAGCAGGCGATCGCGTCGTCGCACGGCTATCCGTTCGCGCTGGTCGTGACCGTCGTGCCGGTGCTCATAGCGGTGATCGTGCTGACGGCGATCGGCAAGGAGGCCAAGGGCATCGCGTTCGGCGGCCGCCTGGGGACGGACCGGGTCAGCGCCCTGGGCTGAGCGGCGGGCATGCTGATCGACATGCAGCCCGACGCGCCGTCCGAGCGGCACGGCCGCACCCACCGACTCGACCTCGCCGACCCGACCCTGCGCGGGTGGGACGCGCTCGTCGTCGGCGTCGACCCCGACCGCGGCATCGTGCTCGACCGCTCGGCTTTCTACCCCGGTGGCGGCGGGCAGCCGCC
Source organism: uncultured Actinomycetota bacterium (assembly GCA_963799945.1). Taxonomy (GTDB): domain Bacteria; phylum Actinomycetota; class Actinomycetes; order Mycobacteriales; family Pseudonocardiaceae; genus Pseudonocardia. Next base: position 93,952 of record CAWCZG010000007.1, on the reverse strand, counting down.
CGACGAGGGGGTGCTGCTCTGGGGCGGGGTCCGCACCCGGATCGCCGGGGTCGCCAAGGGTGACGACCTCTACCTGGTGCCGTTCGAGGGCGATCCGGTTCCGCCGGTCGGCACGGCCGTGCGCGGCGCGCTGGACGACGAGCGCCGGACCCAGCTCATGCGCACCCACAGCGGCCTGCACGTGCTGACCGCCGTGGTGTTCCGGGACTTCGGCGCGCTCGTCACCGGCGGGAACATGGAACCCCTGACGGCACGCATGGACTTCGACCTGCCCGAGGTGCCGCCCGGCTTCAAGGACCTGGTTGCCGAGGCGGTCAACACGGAGATCGCGGCGGACCGGGCGATCCAGGCTCGGGTGTTGCCGCGGGCCGAGGCCTTCGGAATCCCGGACATCATCCGCACCGCCACGAACCTGCTGCCCGAGGACCTCGAGGAGGTCCGGATCGTCGACATCAACGGTCTGGACGTCCAGGCCGACGGCGGCACCCATGTCGCGTCGACCGCGATGATCGGACGCATGGAGGTGGTCAAGATGGAGAACAAGGGCCGCGGGTTCCGCAGGCTCCGGGTGCGGCTGGTCTAGGCGTCCTGGTCTAGGCGTCCGCGACGGCGGCGAAACCGTAGCGCTCGATCATCGCCTCGTCGGTCGGGTCGATGGTCCGGTTGCCTTCCTGCTTCAGCCGCTCGTTGACCGCCGCCAGGTTCTCGCGGACGATCTCCTTCTCGGCGTCGGTCGTGACGCCGCGGTGCGGGCGGCCCGCGTGCTCGACGGTGCCGTAGTCGATCCGCTTGCTCGGCGCCCGCGTGCGGGTGGTGGCGGGCTGCGCTTCGGCCGCGTTCGTGATCAGCGTCGGCATGTCGTCGTCGCCGCGGGCCATGGCGTCGAAGTCCTCGCGCTGCATCGTGACCCGGCGCGGGTCCCGCCCGTCCTCGTAGACGGTGAACACCACCATGTCGATCTCGAGGTCGTCGAGGCCCTTGAGCTCGTCGGGCAGGCAGTCGAGCGTGACCTTGCGGCCCGGCGGCAGCTCGGAGTGCTGCTCGATGACGATGCGCGCGTAGGGCGATCCCGGCTCGATCATGGCATTGCTCAGGTCGGAGAACTTGACGAGACGATCGCCCATTGTGTGGCGCCTTTCCATGCGGGGAGTCGCCTCATTCTATTTGCGGCCGGGGACGGGATCGCGGCGAGGTGCCCGCCGCGGGGGGCGTCCGGCCTGGCTCAGCAGATCGATCCGGGTCGGCATGCAACCTCAGCGGGGGCGAGGCGTCCTAAGAGATAACCGCAGGCTTTTGCGCGCGGTGCCTGGTAGCCGCTGGGGAGCGGGTGACACAGGCTGGGTCGGGCCCACCTTCGCGAGGGGAGGTGGGCCCGACGCTTTTCCCGGCTAGGCGGTGCGTGGACCGCCCGCGGCCGCCGGTCGGGCGATCGCGGAGCCCACCTGCTCGGCCAGCGTGACGGCCACCAGCCGCTGCTCGAGACCGGGCCGCCTGGTCCGCGTCGCCGAGGTGAGGACGTAGTGGCCGTACACCGCGCCGCGGTTCTCGACGGGCAGGTGGATCTCGTCCATGGTGGGCAGCCCCTCGCGTTCGACGTCCACCGCGCGGCCGTTCCAGATCAGGTGCCCGTCCCGGTCGAGGCGGGCGCCATCGTGGGCGGGGCCCGGCTCGAACCGGCAGGCGTCGAGGTCGAGCACCTCCCGGATCTGACGGCCGACCCGCTCGGTGAGGTCGGGCAATGACGTCTCGCCGGTGGCCACGATCCTGGCGGCGGCCACCACGCCCGTCAGGTAGGCCGCCCGGGCGCTCGCGCGGGCCTGCTGCCGTCGTCCCCACAGCGCGAGCTCCGTGACGGCGAGCCCGGCCACGGTGAGCAGGACGGCCGTCTCGACGTCGGCGGGGTCGGCGATCGAGAGCGTGCCGTACGGCGCGGTGAGGAGGAGGTCGAAGCAGACCGCGCTGGAGAGCGCGGCGAGCACACCCGCCACCCGCTGCCCGGTCGCGGCCACGCCGCCGACGACGAGCACCAGGACGAGGGCGGCGTTGGTGTTCTGCACGACGCCGCGCAGCGGCACCAGCACCCCGCACACCGCGAGCGGCGCGATGACCGCGATGGCCGACAGGACCGGGGACCTCTGGCCGAAGTTGCGCACCTCTGCAGCAGGCGCCCCGCGCGGTCGCCGGTCAAGGCGCGTTGACGCCATCTTGACGCCGGTCGGGCCCGCCCCTACCGGACGCTCACACCCTCTTCCTCGCGCTGTGTCCGACCTCAGCGTCGCGGCCGGACGTCCGGTTCACGGCCGCGCGGCGACGATCCGGCACGGGATGTCGGTGTTCTCGTCGAGGTGATAGCCCGCGCAGATGCGGTGGTACCCGTCGGCGATCTGCGCGGCGACCCCGGTGAGCAGGTCGCCCCGGACGATCAGGACCGGGGACAGGGGCTTGCCCCTCTGCACCTTCGCCAGGTCGCCCGCGACGTGCACGTTGTCCACGGGCAGCAGCGGCAGGCCCGCCGCCCGCAGCACGTCCTTGGCCTTGAAGTGCTGCAGCGGAGCGCTCTGCAGCCGCTTGACGATCTCGGCGACCTGCGTCGGCTCCGCGACGAGGGCCAGGTAGGACGCCGCGGCCGGGTAGTCGTGGTCGTCGGGCTCGGACTTCCAGGTCACCGCCGCGTCGGCCTCGTCGCTCATGACCGTCAGCCTCCCAGGTGGGCCCTAGGATGGCGATCGTGAGCGCAGCCAAGGCCGACGGCCCGATGCCCGCGGCGTTCATCGGGCACGGCAACCCGATGAACGCCCTCGAGGTCAACCGCTACACGACGGCGTGGAAGGCCTTCGGCGAGGCGGTGCCCCGCCCGCGCGCCATCCTCGTGGTCAGCGCGCACTGGTACATCAACGCCACCGCCGTCACCGCGATGCCGCGACCCCGCACCATCCACGACTTCTACGGGTTCCCGCCCGAGCTGTTCGACGTGGAGTACCCGGCGCCGGGCCTGCCCGAGCTCGCCGCCGAGGTCAGCGACGTCGTCCAGCCGACCTGGGTGGGCGCCGACCAGGACAGCTGGGGCATCGACCACGGCACCTGGTCGGTGCTCGTGCACGCGTTCCCCGATGCGTCGATCCCGGTGGTGCAGCTCAGCATCAACGCCGACAAGCCGCTCGACTACCACCTCGGGCTGGGCGCCAAGCTGGCTCCGCTGCGCGATGCCGGGGTGCTGATCGTCGCCAGCGGGAACGTCGTGCACAACTTGGGCGGCATGAACTGGAAGCTCGCCGACGACGGCTACGACTGGGCGCAGCGCTTCGACGAAGAGGCCAAGGCGCTCATGCTGGGCAACCCCACCGAGTTCGCGACGCTCGACGCCCACCGCGACTACCGCGCCGCCGTGCCGACGCCCGACCACTTCATCCCGGCCCTCTACCTCGCGGGCCTCGCCGGGGCGAACGGGACGGCCGACACCGAGGTGCTGGTCGACGGCTACGCCTACGGCTCGCTGTCGATGACCGCCTACACGCTCGGCCTCTCCTGCCCGCACACCCCGGGCCACGGCGGGTCCTCACAACCCCCGGCCGACCTCCCGCCCGACGGCTCGAACATCTAGCCCGCGCCCAGCGGCCCGGCGATCTCCTCGGCCACGAACTGCTTGAGCGACCTGCCGGTGACCCGGCGCACGACCACGCCGACGAGGTGCCCGTAGTTGATCGCGTGGTAGCCCGGGGCGGTGCCCGGCTCCCACCGCGGCGCGCGGTCGCCTTCTCCCGGTCGTAGAGGTCCTCGACGGCCGCGGGCTGCTCGAGACCCGGGCCCGGGGCGAGGAGAACGCAGAGGAACGGGCAGGCCTCGCGATGTGGCCTGGACGCGGGCCTGCCCGTTGCTCATGCACCCTCGGCGCCACCCCCCGTAACCGCGGCGCCGAAGGCAAGTCGGTTCGGCGGTGCGGGGGAAGTACGGGGCCGGGGTGCTCCCGGATGACCCGATCGGGCTTTGTGATCCGATCGTGACCTCTGTTCGGCGATCTCCGACGGCGGGCCGTGCGTAGAGGAGATGTGGCCGTGTGGGGTGGAGGCAGCGAGGAGGTCCCCGATGACCTGCTGCTCGCGGGCCTGGCCGCAGGCGAGCCGCGGTCGTCCGTGGCGTTCGTGCGGCGCTTCCAGGGCGCGGTGTTCGGGATCGCCGTGGCCGTCGTCGGCGACGGGCGGATCGCCGAGGACGTCGCGCAGCAGGCGTTCGAGCGGGCGTGGCGGCACGCCGCGCTCTTCGACCCCCGCCGTGGCTCGGTGCGCGCCTGGCTGGGCACGATCACCCACAACCTGGCGGTCGACGCCGTCCGCGCCCGGCCGCCGACACCGGTCGACCCGCACACCCTCGATCCGCTGGTCGCCGCCGTGACCACGACGCCCGAGCACGCGGCGATGGTCGGCGAGTCCTGGGCGCAGCTCCGCGCGGCGATCGGGGCGCTGCCGCCCGAGCAGGCCAGGGCGTTGGTGATGGCCGCGCTGAGGGGGATGACGGCGGTGCAGGTCGCGAGCGCGGAGGGCATCCCGGTGGGTACGGCCAAGTCGCGGATCCGGGCCGGCCTGCGCGGTGTGCGGGCCACGGTGGCGGAACAGGAGGCCGACCGTGGCTGACCTGCGCTGCGACACGTGTCGCGAGCTGGCGCCGGAGCTGGCGCTGGGCCTGCTGGGCGGCCACGAGCGCGCCGCCGTGCTGGCCCACCTGCAGGACTGCGAGCGGTGCCGTGACGAGGTCGCCGCCCTGACCGGGCTGCACGAGCGCATGCGGCAGCTGGTGCCGCCGGTGGAGCCGCCCGCGGGGTTCGAGACGAGGGTGCTCGCCCGGCTCGCGGGCGCGGGGCAGCCCCGGCCCGCCCGGCTGTGGGTCCGCAGGCTCGTGGTGGGCGCCGGAGCCGCGCTGGTCGCGGCGGCCGCGTTCATCGGTGGACTGTTGACCGGCGGCGGGTCGGCGGGCTCCTCGGCGCCCGCCGGGGTCGCGCCGCAGGTGCGGTCCACGCTGCTGGCCGTGGAGCTGACGGCGGGGGACAAGCCGGTTGGGCAGCTGTTCGTCCAGCCCGCGGCGCCGTCGTGGATCTACCTCTACGTGGACGCGCCGTCCGGCGCCGACCGCCTGAAGTGCGAGTTCCTGCGCCGCGACGGGTCACCGGCCATCACCGCGATGCTGATGGTGCGGCAGGGCGACGCGCATTGGGGCGGCCCGAACCCGGACGGCGCCACGGACGTGCGGCTCACCGACGCCTCGGGCGTGTTCGTGGGGGGAGCCCGGCTCCCGGGGTCCTGACCGGGGCCGTGTGCCACGGTGGACGCCATGCAGACCGTGTACGAGGCGGCGGGTGGCGAGGCGGGTCTCCTCCGGCTGGCCCACGCGTGGCACGAGCGCGTGATGGCCGACGAGGTGGTCAGCCACGCGTTCAGCCACGGCTTCCACCCGAACCACAGCGAGCGCCTCGCCGCCTACTGGGCCGAGGCGCTCGGCGGGGGCACGCCGTACTCCGCGAGCTTCGGGGACGAGACCTCGGTCGTCCGGATGCACAGCGGCAACGGACCGCACGACGAGATGGACCGCCGCGCCATCGCCTGCTTCGACCAGGCGCTGGCCGACGTCGACATCGCCGAGGGCACCGCGCTGCGCCGGACCCTCCACGACTACTTCGCGTGGGCGACCACCACGACGATGTCGCGCTACCACCACTCCGCCGCCGCCGTGCCCGACGGCCTCCGGATCCCCCGGTGGTCGTGGGACGGCCTCCAGACCTGACGGCCTAGAGGTACGAGACCAGCCCGCGCAGGATCACGGTCGCGAAGAACACGACGGTGAACGCCAGGTCGATCTGCACGCCGCCGAGCCGGACGGGCGGCAGCACCCGCCGGACCGGGCCGATCACGGGCTCGGTGAGGCGGTGCGAGATCTCCCGCGCCCGGCTCACGCCTCCACCCGCGCCGGGGCTGAGCATGCCCGTCCAGTCGAGCACCGCGCGGACGATGAGGACGATCAGGAACACCAGCAGGACCAGCCCGAGCAGGGCACCCAGGGCACTCATACGGCACCTCCCTGGAACCCAGTGTGCCTGTCCGATCTGTGCGCTTCCTGAGGGTTTCCCGAGCTGGGTCCGTCAGTGGAAGGGCTTGTGCGGGATCTCCGCGTCGTTGAGCTGCTGGTCCATGTCGACCCAGATCGCGTCGTCCTCGATCTTGCACGCGTAGACGGGGATCGGGGCCACCGCGGGGATGCCGCGCGGTTCGCCGGTGTGCAGGTCGAAGCAGGAGTTGTGGGCGGGGCAGATGAGCGTGTCGTCATCCTGCAGGTAGCCCTCGTTGAGCGGCTGCTGCTGGTGGGTGCACGTGTTGTGCACCGCGACCGCCTCGTCCTCACTGAGCCGGACGACACAGACCGGCTGGCCGAGCTCCACCAGCATCATGTCGCCTTCTTCGAGCTGGTCCAGATCGGCGACCGCTTCCCACGCCATGACGAATCCTCCTAGGTTCTCGCACGTCTCTTGACGGGCTGGGAGCCCCGGATCTCGACCCAGCCGTTCCGGACCCGCGCGGGCAGCGCAGGCTGCGGGTGGTGCGCGGGACCGCGCACGATGTGCCCGTCGCGCACGTCGAACTGCGACTCGTGCAGCGGGCAGGTCACGACGCAGTTCACGACCGGGCCCCGGCTGAGCAGGGCGCCCGCGTGGCTGCACAGGTCGTCGATCGCGTAGACCGTGCCGTGGTCGCGGTAGAGCAGCACCTTGCGGCCTTCGACGTCGACGCCCTTCGGCTCGCCGTCGACCAGGTCGTCCTCGGCCACCGTCTTGACCCACCGCGTGGGCCCGGTGTTGGCCGCCGCCCGGTTGACCATCGCCCCGCGGCCCTGCACGAGGTGCCCGCCGACGAACCCCGCCGCCGCCGTGACCGCCATGCTCGCGGCGCCGAGCCCGACCGCGGGGGTGCGCCGCCCGGCCAGCCGCGCGGCCAGCGAGGCGCTCTGCAGGACCGCCGCCGCGCCGTTGAGCAGGCCGTGGAAGAGCCCGACCCGGCGGTCCTCGTTGTCGCTGACCGTCCAGTCGGCGACGCCGGTCGCGGCCGTGGCGACCGCCGCCGCGAGGCCCGCCGCGCTGAGCGTCGCCGCGGGGCCCCACTTGCCGCCATCGGCCGCGTCGTCCTTGTTGACGACGTCGAGCAGCAGCGACCCCGACCAGAACCCGATCGGCAGGTCGGACAGCGCGGGGTGCAGGGCGTGGCCCGCCCACCGACCGCCGTGCATCAGCTCGACGAGGAGGTTGCCGCGGAAGCGGTCGTAGACGGGCTGCACCACGCCCGACACGTTGTCGTTGAGAGTGGCGAGCCACGGCCACCGCTCCACCGCGGCGAAGAACTCCTGGTGCCAGGTGGCCGCGCGGGAGGGGCCCGCGATCGGGGTGGTCACCTGCCCGTTGGTGTTCGACATCGGCACCCGCTCCGCGTTCGTCGCGCTCTTGCGAGAGGTGATCCCACCACGGCGCGGGATCCGGTGAGAACAATCGGCTCAGGTTGAGACACGACACGTATCAGAGGACCCCCGCGACGCCTCTGCTTGGCGCGGGGGATGGAATGTGGACTCTCCATCGGACAGGTGTGGTGAATGCGTCGTCTTGTCGTGTGCTGTGACGGCACGTGGAACACGTCCGGGCAGATGCAGGGCGACGTGCCCTGCCCGACCAACGTCGTCCGGATCTTCCACGCCCTGGAGCAGAGCGACGACCAGCTCTGCTACTACCACCCCGGCGTCGGGACCGGCGCCGGGCTGATGGACAAGCTCGCGGGCGGCAGCTTCGGCACCGGCCTGTCCAACAACGTCAAGAGCGCCTACGCGTGGCTCGCCGAGCACTACCGGCCGGGCAGCGACGACGCGATCTGCCTCTTCGGGTTCAGCCGCGGCGCGTTCACCGTGCGCAGCCTGGCAGGCATGATCGGCGCCTGCGGGCTGCCGTCGTTCCTGAGCGACGCCGAGCCCGCCGAGCGCTGGAAGGCCATCGACGCGCTCTTCGCGGCCTACCGCCCCGGAGCGGTGGTGCCCGACGACCGCGCGGTGCCGATCACGTTCCTGGGCGTGTGGGACACGGTCGGCGCGCTCGGTGTCCCCGCGTCGATGGGGCTGTTGCGGATCGCCGAGGACCTCGGCCACACGCCGCACTTCCACGACACGCGCCTGGGCAAGCGGGTACGCCACGCCCGCCACGCCGTCGCGATGGACGAGAAGCGCGGCCCCTTCGTGCCGACGCTCTGGACGAACCTGCCGCTGGAGGAGCCGGGACGCACGGCCGAGCAGGTGTGGTTCGCAGGCGACCACTGCGACGTCGGCGGCGGGCACCCGCAGACCGGGCTGTCGGACTGCGCGCTGAGCTGGATGATCAAGGAGGCCCAGTCCTGCGTGCCGGAGCTGCGCTTCCGCCCCGACATCGTCGCGCAGATCCGCCCCGATCCCGCCGACGTCATGCACGACGACTCCACCGGCTTCTACCGGTTCCTGGGGCCCACCCCCCGGGCGACGCCGTTCGTCGACCCCCGCCGGCTGACCGACGACGCGCCGGAAGGGCCGGGCAAGGACACGATCGACGACGTCCACGTCTCGGCCTACCGGCGCCAGGCCGTCCCGCCGATCGCCATCGGCGACTACCGGAAGGGCCGGGTCCCCGACCTCGGCGAGACGGTCCGCCTGGACGTCTACGCCGTGCAACCCTGGAACTGGACGGGGCTCTTCCTCGTCGAGGGCGAGTACGAGCTGAGGGCGACCGGGGAGTGGCTGGACCGGACGGGACCGCACAACGCCGACGGGACCCAGGCGGGCCGTTCGCTGCCGGACATGTTCCACCTCACCAACGCCGCCGCGGGCTGGCTGCAGGAGAGCCTGAAGAACCTCACCCGCGACGAGGCGGTGACCTTCTTCGGCTCCCCGCGGCTGCGCGGTGTGCGGTGGATGGCGTTGGTCGGCGCGCTGGCCGCACCCGCCTTCGACGTCAACGGCAGCCAGGTGGCCTACCGGCAGTTCGCCATCCCGACGACCGGAACGGTCCTGCGCGTCGCCGAGGGCGCCGAGGGGTACTTCTACGCCTACGCCAACGACGCCTGGGGGATGTACGGCGACAACCGCGGCTCCCTCTCGCTGACGATCGAGCGGACGGCCTGAGCGCCGCGCTCAGCCCCTCGTCAGCAGCTGCTGCATCAGTGTGATCTGAGCCAGCTGGGTGTCGCTGATGTTCTCGGCGAGCACCTGCGCGTCGGTGTTCTCGCCGTCGGCCAGCTCCGTCTTCGCCATCACGACGGCGCCCTGGTGGTGCTGGATCATCCCTTGCAGGAAGAGGCGGTCGAAGGCCGGTCCGGAGGCGGCCGTGAGGGCCTGCATCTCCTGGTCGGTCATCATCCCCTGGGCCAGGTACTGGCCGGCGTCGCCACCGCCCGTCCCGCCCATGCCCGCCATCCCGCCCGACGGCGTCATCGCGGCGGTCGGCGCGGCCGGGCGGCCCCAGTCGGCGAGCATCGTCTGCATCTGGACGATCTCCGGCACCTGCTCGGCGGAGATCTGCTGGGCCAGCTCCCGGACGTGCGCCGAGGCCCCGTGCGCGGGGGCCATCTTCGCCATCACGATCGCCTGGGCGTGGTGGGGGACCATCGACGAGGCGAACGTGACGTCGGTGTCGTCGAAGTCGCTGCCGTCGGCCGCGGTGTGGGTGGCCGGGGCCGCGCAGCCCGCGGTGACGGCGACCGCGAGCACCGCCCCGATCCACCGCCCGCTGACCCCCACACCGGCAGGCTACCGACGGCGCCTGGCGGGGCTTCGGGTCGGGCGCGGCGCCGGGCCGGGTCGTGGGGTCGGGTGCCGCGGCCGGTCGGGCTTCCGCTTCCGGGCCGTCCGGCCGACCTTCGACCTGCACCCCTTCCAGGTCAGCGGTGAGCCGGGCGACGACGGCACCGTCCACCTGTGGGCTCAGGACCACGACGGCCTGCTCACCATGGACGCGGTCGCGACCCTCCGGTGAGCGCTCAGCCCGCCGCGGGCCGGTAGGCGGTGTCGCGGTGGGCCGTCCACTCGTCGGTGCCGCGGCCCAGCTGGACGGCGTGCGTCATGCGCAGCGTGGTGGTGAGCCACAGCAGGATGTCGTGCAGCCGCAGGCGGGTCGCCCGCTCGCCGAGCAGCGCCGCGACGGAGTCCTCCAGCGCGGCGAACGCGTCGGCGTTGCCGCGCAGCTCGCGCCACACGACCGCCTCCACCCCGCTGTCGCCTTCCTCGACGTGGGCCAGCATCGCCCGCCGGGTGGTCCGCGTCAGGTGCGGGATCAGCGCGGGGCGCCGGTGGTGCAGCGCGGCGACGACGTGCCCGGGGTGCGCGCCCGCCGCCTGCCCGATCTCGCGCAGCGCCGCCCCGACGGTGCCCGGCTCGCCGAGCACCGACAGCTCGTCGTCCGGCAGCTCCCAGAGCGCCCGCCCACCCGCCGCCTGAGCGGCCGCGTCGGCCAGCGGGCGCGCGCGGGCGAGCGCGCTGTGCACGTCGTGCCAGCCGTCGCGGTCGAGCCTGCCGTGCAGGACCTCGCCGATCAGGACGTCGACGTCGCCCGGCGGCTCGACCGGCCGCATGTCGAACCGGCTCCAGCCGAACGCGGGCAGCAGCACCCACCGCCCCTGCGGCGTGTCGAGTGACCGGAACCGGATCGGCCGCCGTCCGCGGGCGTAGCCGAGGACCGCGGCGAGGGCGGTGTCGAACGGGATCGGATCGGGTCCTGTGCTGGGGAGGCGGAGCGCGGGGTCGCGCGTCGTCGCACGGGTGCCGGTCACGCTGACATCCTGTCTCACGGAGCCGCGCGACGGCGGGTCGATCGGACGGGGGTAGGTCGTGGACAGCCGTGGAGATGTCAGGGACGACAGCGGAGCGGGCCGACGCCTGCGCAGCCAGGAGTGGTTCGACAACCCGGACAACCCGGGGATGACGGCGCTCTACATCGAGCGGTACATGAACTGGGGCCTCACCCGGGAGGAGCTGCAGTCCGGACGGCCGATCATCGGGATCGCCCAGACCGGCTCCGACCTGGCCCCCTGCAACCGCCACCACCTGCAGCTCGCCGACCGGGTCCGCGAGGGCATCCGGGAGCTGGGCGGGCTCGCGTTCGAGTTCCCGGTGCACCCGATCCAGGAGACGGGCAGGCGCCCCACCGCCGCGCTGGACCGCAACCTGGCCTACCTCGGGCTCGTGGAGGTCCTGCACGGCTACCCGCTCGACGGCGTCGTGCTGACCACCGGGTGTGACAAGACGACCCCGGCCTGCCTGATGGCCGCCGCCACGGTCGACCTCCCGGCCATCGTGCTGTCCGGCGGCCCGATGCTCAACGGCTGGTTCAACGGGCAGCGCACCGGCTCGGGCACGATCGTCTGGACGGCGAGGGAGATGCTCGCGGCGGGCGAGATCGACGAGGCCGGGTTCGTCGACCTCGTGGCGTCCTCGGCGCCGTCGCCGGGGCACTGCAACACCATGGGGACCGCCTCCACGATGAACGCGCTGGCCGAGGCGCTGGGCATGAGCCTCCCCGGCTGCGCGGCCATCCCGGCGCCGCACCGCGACCGCGCGCGCATGGCCTACCTGACCGGCAGGCGGATCGTCGAGATGGTGCACGAGGACCTGAAGCCCTCCGACGTGCTCACCCGCGAGGCGTTCGAGAACGCGATCGTGGTCAACTCGGCGATCGGCGGCTCGACCAACGCGCCCATCCACATCACGGCCATCGCCCGGCACGCGGGGGTGTCGCTGCCGCTGACGGAGTGGCAGCGCGTCGGGCACGCGGTGCCCCTGATCGTCGACATGCAGCCGGCGGGGGCCTACCTGGGCGAGGACTTCTACCGGGCTGGCGGGGTGCCCGCGGTCGTCAACGAGCTCATGACCCGCGGCCTCATCCACGAGGGCGCGATCACCGTGAACGGCCGCACCCTCGGCGAGAACTGTCGCGACGCCGCCCCGAGCGACCGTGTCGTCGTGCGCCCCTACGACGACCCGCTGCTGGCCGACGCGGGCTTCGTGGTGCTGAGCGGCAACCTGTTCGACAGCGCGATCATGAAGACCAGCGTGATCTCCCCGGAGTTCCGCGCGCGCTACCTCGACGATCCGGCCCACCCGAACGCGTTCGAAGGCCGGGCCGTGGTCTTCGACGGTCCGGAGGACTACCACCACCGCATCGACGACCCCGAGCTCGCCGTCGACGAGTCCAGCATCCTGGTCATGCGCGGCGCGGGCCCGCTCGGCTACCCGGGCAGCGCGGAGGTGGTGAACATGCAGCCGCCCGCCGCGTTGATCAAGCGGGGCGTGCACGAGCTGCCCTGCATCGGGGACGGGCGGCAGTCGGGCACCTCGGGGTCGCCGTCGATCCTCAACGCCTCGCCGGAGGCGGCGGCCGGGGGCGGTCTGGCGTTGCTGCGCACCGGCGACCGTATTCGGATCGACCTCGGCGCCGGCACCGCCGACGTCCTGCTGCCCGCCGCGGAGCTCACCGAGCGGCGGCGCGCGCTCGAGGCCGACGGCGGCTACCCCATGCCCGCCTCCCAGTCGCCGTGGCAGGAGATCCAGCGCGGGATGGTGGACCAGCTCTGCGACGGGATGGTGCTGCGGCCTGCGGTCGCCTACCAGCGGGTTTCCGAGCAGGGGGTGCCCCGCGACAACCACTGAGCCGCGCGGGAAGAAGTGCGACCCTTCGGCGGTTCCGTTGACCATGACGACTCTGGCCGATCGCACGATCGCCGCCCTCCGCGCCACCCACGACGACCTCGCCGCTCTGGTGCCCGGCCTGTCCGACGAGCAGCTGACCGGCCCGTCCGGGGCCGCGGAGTGGCCGGTCGCGCAGGTCCTCTCGCACCTGGGCAGCGGCGCCGAGATCGGCCTCGCGACCCTCTCGGCCGCCACGGGTGCCGCGCCGGCGCCCGCCGAGGGCTTCAACCAGAGCGTGTGGGACCGCTGGAACGCGCTGAGCCCGCGCGACCAGGCCACCGGGTTCCTCGAGCACGACGCCCGGCTCGTGGCCGCCTACGAGGCGCTGACCGCCGAGCAGCGCGAGAGCCTGCAGGCCGACCTGGGCTTCGCGACGCTGCCCCTCGCGGCGCTGGCGGGCATGCGGCTGAGCGAGGCGGCGCAGCACTCGTGGGACGCTCGCGTCGGGCTCGACGAGGACGCGACGATCCCCGAGAGCTCCGCGCAGATCCTCGCCGAGCAGCTCTCGGGACCCCTCGCGTTCATGACCGGCTTCGTCGGCAAGGCCGATGCCCTGCCCAAGCCCGCCGTCGTCGAGATCCAGGGTTCGCCCTTCGGCATCGTCGTTGCCGACGGGGTGACCGTCACCGGTGACGTCGCGAACCCGACGGCCACCTTCGTGGGTCCCCTCGAAGCCGCCATCCGCCTCGTGGGCGGCAGGCTGACCCCGGCGCACACCCCGGCGGGCGTCGAGGTCATCGGCGACGTGACCCTCGACGAGCTCCGGAGGGTGTTCCCCGGCTTCTGAGGCCCTACAGGGGTGCGGTCAGCTCCAGGTGCACGCCGTCGGGGTCGAACCGGACGTGGTGGATGCCTGTGGTGTCGATCACTCCCATGCGCGGATTATTGCGCCTGTGGGGTCGTGCCGTCCGTGAACCTTGCATGGAGAATTGCGGGTCAGCGCCGGTTTGTCCTGGCTATCCTCGGCTCGTGTCCGGTCTGACCGTTCAGCTCCTGGGCGCCTTCGGCGTCCGGGGCGACGGATCGGCGCCGGTGGACGCGGGCCTGGGCAGCCGCAAGGCCCGGCGGCTGCTCGCGGTCCTCGCCGTCGCGGACGGTCGGGTCCTCTCCCTCGACGCCATCGTCGACGCGCTCTGGCCCGACGGCCCTCCGCAGCGGCCGTCCGACAACGTGGCGACGCTCGTCAGCAGGCTGCGGGGCGCGCTCGGCGCCGACGTGATCGTGGGCGGTCGCCGGGGCTACGCGATCGGCCCTGCGGTGGGCGTCGACCTGCGGGAGGTCACCGGGCTGCTCGCCCGGGCCAGGGCGACGCCCGACGCGGCGGCCGGGCTCGCGCGACGGGCGCTGGAGCTGCTCGGGAGCGGCGACGTCCTCATCGACGAGCCGGACGCGGAGTGGGTGGCGGGGGCCCGCGCGGAGGGTGACCGGCTCCTGCGGATGGGCAGGCTCGCCCTCGCGTCGGCCGCGTTGCGCGCGGGCGATGCGGGCACCGCCGTCGACGCGGCATCGGCGGCCGTCGCGGCCGATCGCTTCGACGAGGAGGCCCACCGGCTGCTCATGGCCGCGCTCCTCGCCGCGGGGGAGCAGGCGAAGGCGCTCGCCGCCTACGACACGTTGCGCGCGGCTCTCGCCCACGAGCTGGGCGTCGACCCCTCGGCCCCGACCCAGGAGCTGCACCTGGCGATCCTGCGTGCCGCACCCCAGCGCGAACGGCCACCGGACCTGACCGGCCGCGCCGCCGAGCTCGCCACCCTCACCGGGGCCTGGGCCGCCGCCGTGGCGGGCCGCGCCGCGGTCGTGCTGGTGACGGGCGACGGCGGGATGGGCAAGACCCGGCTTGCCGACACCCTCGTCGACCACGCGCGGTCGGCCGGCGGGCTCGTGCTCGCCGCGCGCTGCTACGCGGCCGAGCGCTCGCTGTTCCTGCAGCCGTTCGTCGACGCGCTCGCCCCGACGCTGACGACCCGACCGGCCGCCGAGGTCGTGGCGCTGGCCGGGCCGTGCGCCGCGGATCTCGCCGGGCTGTTGCCCCAGCTCGTACCGGTGCTGGGGCCGCGCGCGCCGGAGCGCGGCAGCCCCGAGATGGAGCTGCGCCGGGTGTTCGAGGCCGTCGCGCACGTCCTCGGCGCGCTCGCCGCCACCGCCCCGGTGCTGCTCGTGTTGGACGACCTGCAGAACGCCGGGATCGCCACCGTCGAGCTCGTGGCCTACCTCGCCCGCCGCACGACCGGGAGGCGGCTGCTCACCCTCGCCACGGTCCGCACGGAGGAAGGCGGTGCCGCGCTGGCCGCCCTCGCCGACGTCAGCCGCCGGGTCGACGTCGGGCCGCTCGACGAGCCTGCGGTCGCCCGGCTCGCAGCGGCGGGCGGGCACGCCGAGCTGGCGGCGACGATCCTGCGCCGCACCCGCGGGCACACCTTGTTCGTCGTCGAGACGCTGCGGGGGCTGCAGGCCGGCGAGCACAGCGTGCCCGAGTCCCTGCAGTCGGCGGTGCTGGCGCGGCTGCGCCGCGCGGGCGCGGAGGCGGAGGAGCTCCTGCGCGCGGGCGCCGTGCTCGGCGCGACCGTCGATCCCGCCGTGGTCGCCGCGATGTTGGACGTGGCCCCGCAGGTCGCCCTTCAGCGCTGCGAGCGGGCGGCCGCGGCCCGGCTGTTGGTGGTCGCCGGGCGCAGCTACGAGTTCGCCAACGACCTCGTCCAGGAGGTGCTCTACGCGACCACCCCGGAGCCGGTGCGGATCGCCCACCACCGCCGCGCGGCGGACCTGCTGACGCGTTCGCCCGAGGCGGTGGCCCGGCACGCCGCGGCGGCGGGGGACCGGGTGCGCGCCACCCGCGCGCTGCTGCTGGCCGGGGAGAACGCGCTGCGCCGGTACGCGCTCTCCGACGCCGAGGTGCTGTTCGGCCGGGCCGTGGAGTACGCCGACGACCCGGAGCTGACGGCCCGCGCCCGCTTGGCCCGCGGCCAGGCCCACGAGGGGCTGGGCGCGTTCGCGGCGAGCGTTGCGAATTACGAGGTCGCGCTGGAAGCCGCCCGCGACGCCGGTGACCTCCGCAGCGAGATGCTCGTCCTGCGCGCCCTGGGCGGCATCTCCGTGCTGGCGCTGGACACGCCGATCGACGAGTGCGCCGCACGGCTGCTGCGCGGCCTGCGCATCGCCGAGACGCTGGGCGACCGGGAGAACGAGGCCGGGCTGCAGGGGTGGCTCGCCGTGATCGCCACGAACCGGCTGCGGTTCACCGAGGCGCTCGACCGGGCTCCGCGTGCCGTGGCTGCAGCGCACGCCGCGGGCACCGACCGGGCACTGGCCGCCGCGCTGGACGGGCTCAAGAACGTCCACGCCTACCTGGGCGAGCTGACGGCGCTCGGCGCGGTGCTCGACGAGCTGGAGCCGCTCCTGCGCCGCGTCGGCGACCTCGAGCGCCTCCAGTGGGCGGTCTTCGAGTCGGCGTTCGCGCCCATCGCGGCGGGGGAGTGGGACCGCGCGCAGGAGCGGGTGGAGGAGGCGTTGGCGGTGAACCTGCGTAGCGGGCACACCGTGCATGCGGCCTGGTTCGTCGCCCACCTCGGATGGCTCGCGCGGCAGCGGGGTCGCCTCGACGAGGCCGTCGCGCACGGCCGTCGGGCGGTCGCGATGGCCACACCACTGGCGCACCGGTGGTTCCTGTCGGTCTGCGAGGCGATGCTCGGCTCCACGCTGCTCGAGGCGGGCGGGCAGGAGGAGGCCCGCGTGCTGCTGACGAAGGCCCGAGCACGGATCGGACGCCAGGGAGCGGAGGCCTACCGCCTGCGCTGCCTGGCCGCGCTGGCCGAGGCGGGCGGGTCGCGGGAGGTGCTCGACGAGGCCGCCACGCTGCTCTCCGGGATCAGCGCCCCCGCCGATGCGGCGTGGCTGCCCGGCGCCGACACCTACCTCGCCATCGGCCGGACGTGGCTGGCCCAGGGCGAGCCGGAGCGGGCCCGCGCGACCGTGCGGCCGCTGCGCGTCGCCGCGGCCCGGCAGGGCTGGCGCACGGTCCTCGCGCAGGCCGACATCGTCGACGCCCGCGCGGCGGGTGCGCTCGGCGAAGCCGATGCGGATCGGCGGCTGCAGGCGGCGGTGCGGTCGGCGGTGGAGCTGGGCATGCCCGCGCCGCGGGGTCAAAGCAGCTCGGCCAGGAGCGTCGCCGCCCGCCGGGCACCGTCGGTGGGCACCGGCAGGTAGTCGACCCGTTCCTCCAGGGCGGCCGCGATCTCCGCCGCCAGCCGCTCGGGCGCGCACTGCGCGTAGGGCAGGCACCGCCCCGCGCGGTGGCGCTCCAACCGGTGCCGGACGTGCACGTTCTGCTCGAAGTGCTCGCCGATCGGGACGTAGACGAACGGTCGGCGCGCCGCCGTCAGTTCCATCGTGGTCGCCAGGCCGCCCTGCACCACGGCGACGTCGCACGCCGCGAGGTGCCGGTCGAGGTCGGGCACCCAGCCGCGCACCTCGACCCCGGCGGGCGCGCGCACCGAGGCGGGGTCGATGCGCGGCCCGGTCACCACGAGCATCCGCAGCCCCGGCACCCGGCGCGCCACCTCCGGGTACGCCGCGACCACCTTGGTCAGGAGGTGCCGTCCGACGGCCGAGCCGCCGACCGTCACCAGGCACACCCGCTCGTCGGCGCGGTAGCCCAGCGCCTCGCGGTCCACCGGTGCCTGCGGCTCGGTGACGTAGCCGCTGAAGGCGTAGTGCTCGGCCGTCCAGTCGCGCACGGACGGCAGCCCCGGGCCGAAGGTCCGCGGCACGACGTCGTCCGGGTCGCCGACGAACACCGCGCGGTCGCGCACGCGCGGTAGCCGCGCCACGTGGTCGAGCATCTCGGCGTTGAGGTCGGCGGCGAGGCGTTCTTCGCGGTCCCCGCCCGCGGGCATGGGCACCCAGCCGACGAAGTCGGTGAGCCACGCGAAGGCACTGCGCTTGCACTCCGGGTTCTCGTGCAGGAAGTGGTCGACCTCCCAGCTCTCGTCGGCGATCACCAGGTCGTAGGCGGTCTCCCGGCTGACCTCGTCGAAGACCATGAAGTTGGCGACCAGGATCTCGTCCATCCGCCGGAACGCCTCGAACACCCGCAGGTCGTGCTCGCCCGCCTCGGCCTCGATGTGCGCGGTCTCCGCCGCGAGCAGGCGACCCGCGGGGTGCACCTGCTCGCCCCGCGCGGCGACGACGCCCGAGACCGGCGGCTGGGCGAGCCAGTCGATCTGCAGGCCCGGCCGCTGCGCCCGCAGCTCGGCGGCGATCGCGAGGTCGCGCCGGACGTGCCCCAGCCCGAGCGGCGAGCAGAGCAGCAGCGCGCGGAGGGGCCGGTCGAGCGGCCGCCGCCACCGCCGCGGGCCCCGCTCGTCCGCGAACCGGGCCGCGAACTGCGCGATCGCCCGGTTGACGACCACCGGCTCGCGGGCCATGCAGAGGTGTCCGGCCCCCGCCAGCGACAACAGCTGGGCACCGCTCAGCTCGGCGATCCGCTCGCCGCGCGCGGACGGGATGCACCGGTTCTCCTCGGCCACGATGACCAGCACCGGCCGGTCGACCTTGCCCAGCAACGCCTCCGTGTCGGCGACCGACAGCGGCGCGTCGGGCGCCTGCTCGGTCGCGACGAGCACCTCGGGCGAGGTCTGCAGGCCCCACGCGACGGCGTCTTCGAGGATCTTCTCCGAGTGCGCCTCGACGAGCATCTCGCCGAAGAAGAACTCCAGGAAGCCCCGGTAGTCGCGGCGCCAGTAGTGCCAGTTGTCCTTGGCCCAGCCCTCGTCGGTGGCGAGCGGCTCGGTGTGGGAGTGGACGGCCCGCGCGGGCAGCGGTGGCGTGAGCGCGGCCGCGTTGGGGTCGATCGCGACGACGCCGAGCACACGCTCGGGATGGTCGATGGCGAGCATGAGGCAGCGCAGCGCGTTCGTGCAGTGGCCGACGAGCACCGCGCGTTCGGTCTCCGTCGCGTCGAGCACGGCGAGCATGTCGGCGATCAGCTCGTCGTGGGTGTAGTCGGCGGGGTCGGTGCTGCGTCCCGAGCCCCCGTTGCCCAGCGGATCAGCGGTGATGACGCGATGGCGGCGGGCCAGCGCGGCGATCTGGCCCTTCCAGAGCCGTGAGTGCGCCACCGCCCACGGCGGGGTCAGGAAGATCGCGGGCTCGCCCGCGCCCACGACCTCGTAGGCCAGCCGCCGCCCGTTCCGGTGGGTCACGGCGGCCTCGTCGGGCTCGATTGCGCGCATGGCGGTGAGTGTGCTGACCGGCATTGCAGTGTCCTTGCCGTCGCCTGCGACGGCGGTGCAACGCCGGTCGGGATGCTGCCCGAGCATGGACAGGGACACGCTCGCGGACCTCATCCACCGCTTCGCGGCCGACCTCGGCGCCACCATGGCGGCGGGCAACATCGTCATCGGCCACCGACTGGGCCTCTACCAGGCCCTGGCGTCGGGCCCGGCGACCGCGGACGCGTTGGCCGACCGCACCGGCTGCGACGCCCGGTACCTCGGCGAATGGCTCCGCGGCCAGGCGGCGGGCGGCTATGCGCAGTACGACCCGGTGACCCGCGCGTTCTCGCTCAGCGAGGAGCAGGCGTTCGCGCTGGCCGACCCGGACGGGCCCGTCTACCTGCCCGGCGCGTTCGTGATGGCGCTGGGCGCGCTGCGGGCCGAGCCGCGGGTCACCGAGGCGTTCCGCACGGGCGCGGGCATCGGCTGGCACGAGCACGACGCCGACGTGTTCGACGGCTGCGAGCTGTTCTTCCGGCCCGGCTACCTCGCCCACCTCGTGCCCCACTGGCTGCCCGCGCTCGACGGGGTGACGCCCAAGCTGTGCGCGGGCGCCCGCGTGGCCGACGTCGGGTGCGGTCTGGGCGCGTCGACCGTGGTGCTCGCCCGGTCGTTCCCGGCCTCGGCGGTCAGCGGCTCGGACTACCACGCCGCCTCCGTCGAGCTCGCCCGCAAGCGCGCGGTCGACGCGGGCGTCGGGAACCGCGCCACGTTCGAGGTGGCGTCCGCCCAGACCTTCGGCGGCTCCGGCTACGACCTCGTCACGACGTTCGACTGCCTGCACGACATGGGCGATCCGGTGGGCGCCGCCCGGCACATCCGCGAAGCGCTCGCCCCCGACGGCACCTGGATGATCGTCGAGCCCGCGGCGGCGGACGCGGTGGAGGGCAACCTCACCCCGGTCGGCCGCCTCTTCTACTGCTTCTCCACCTTCCTCTGCGTGCCCAACGGGCTCTCCCAGCCGGGCGGCTACGCGCTCGGGGCGCAGGCAGGCGAGGCCGCGATCCGGCAGGTCAGCACGGACGCCGGGTTCACCCGCTTCCGCCAGGTGGCCGCGACCCCGTTCAATCTGGTCTACGAGGCACGCCCCTGACCGCGCGGAACATCGGCCGCGAACGGGGCGTTCTTCCACCGGTACCAACGCAGAGGAGGCAGAGAATGGCGACTGAGACGGCGATCCTCGCTGGCGGTTGTTTCTGGGGTGCGCAGGAGCTGTTGCGCAAGCGTCCCGGGGTGGTCTCGACCCGCGTCGGCTACTCGGGCGGCGACACGCCCAACGCGACCTACCGCAACCACGGCGACCACGCGGAGGCGGTGGAGATCGTCTTCGACCCCGACGTGATCTCGTTCCGGGAGCTGCTGGAGTTCTTCTTCCAGATCCACGACCCGTCGACGAAGGACCGCCAGGGCAACGACCGCGGCCGCAGCTACCGCTCCGCGATCTTCTACACCACCGAGGAGCAGAAGCGGGTCGCGCTCGACACGATCGCCGACGTCGACGCCTCGGGCCTGTGGCCCGGCAAGGTCGTCACCGACGTGGTCGCGGCGGGTCCGTTCTGGGAGGCCGAGGAGGACCACCAGGACTACCTGCAGAAGTACCCCTACGGCTACACGTGCCACTACGTGCGGCCGGGTTGGGTGCTGCCGCACCGCGAGGCGCAGACCGCCCACTGACCGACGGCGGCCGCCCCTTCGGAATCGGTTTGCCCACGATCGGGGATCGCTGGGGAAACGTCGTACCGAATCGTCGTATCCCCTCGTTACGGTCGTGAACACATCAGGAGCGGGGGAAAGGTCGTGGCCATGTTCTCGATCGTCGCGAGCCGGGTGCCCGCGGGCTGGCCGATCTGCGGGGGGCTGCAGACCGAGCACCAGGACGGGGCCAGGGAGTGCTCCCGCGGGGCGGCCTGCATCGGGGCGGCGGAGCTGCACGCCGCCTGGCGCTCCTGCCACGTGGCCCACGGCGACGCGGAGTCGCCGCCGTGCTCCACGTGCGGGCCGCAGACCGCGGTGCACTGAGGCTTGCTAGGGTCGCTGCGCTCTGGTTCGTCTCACGCAGATGGGTGACCTGTGTCCCACTACTGGCCGGTTCTCTTCTACGTCCCGGGCGTCCTGCTGCTGCTCGGGACCCTCTCCCTCATCACCGGCATCATCGACCGCCGCGAGCACAAGCGGATGCGCCGGCAGATGTGACGGGCCGGTACCTGAACCGTTCCCGCCCCGTCCCCGAAGGCCCGACATGAACACCGGCGACCAGGTCAGCGACTTCACGCTGAACGATGAGACGGGCACCCCGCGCAGGCTGTCCACGCTGTTGCAGGACGGGCCGGTCGTGCTCTTCTTCTACCCGATCGCCTCCAGCGGCGGGTGCACGCAAGAGGCCTGCCACTTCCGCGACCTGGCCGTGGACTTCAAGGCGGTCGGCGCCCAGGCCGTCGGCGTCTCCAGCGACGGGCAGACGGCGCAGAGCACCTTCGCGGCGGCCCATTCGCTGGGCTACCCGCTCCTCACCGACACCGGGCACCGGCTCGCCAGGGAGATGGGCGCCTACCGGAGCTGGCTGCCCGGTGGGATGCACACCCAACGCAAGACGTTCGTGATCGGCCAGGACCGCCGCGTCCTCGGCGTCGTCGCCAGCGAGAGGTCGATGACGACCCACGCCGACGACGCGCTGGCCCTGCTGCGCCGCCCGACCTGAGCCTGCCCGTCCGATCAGCGGCTCTCGTCGCAGGTCACGCCATCCAGAGGCGGACCCGGACCACGATGGTCCCCAACATCACAGACCCGGACGTCCGTGGCAGACCGGACCGTCCGCTAGACTCGATCTAGAGCGCCCGACCGACAAGGATTCGGGAGAGGGCGCACCTGCTCCATCCCACCAGGGCGCGATGTTCGCGCCCGGGCTCGTCTCTGAAATCTCAGCTGCCGCCATCTCGGCGCTGCCTTTCCGTGCGACGTGCCACGTCCCGGAGGTTCTTTCTTGTCATCCCCTTCTTCATCACGCCGTGCGCAGACCCCGATGGGTCGTCGCCGTCGCCCGAGCGGTAGCCGCCCGGGCATCGCCCGCGGCCAGGAGTCCCGCCCCGCGCTCGTCGCGGCGGCCCCTCCTGAGGTGATCTGGACGGCGCCCGAATCGGGCATGCCGTCCTTCGCCGAGCTCGGCATGCCCGAGCCGGTTCTGCGCGCGCTGGACCGCGAGGGCTTCACCGAGCCGTTCCCGATCCAGGCCGCGACCCTGCCCGACGCGCTCGCAGGCCGCGATCTCCTCGGCCGCGGCCAGACCGGCTCCGGCAAGACCCTCGCTTTCGGGCTCGCGGTGCTCGCCCGCATCGCGGATGGCCGCTCCCAGAGCCGCAGGCCGCGTGGCCTCGTGCTCGTCCCCACCCGGGAGCTGGCCCAGCAGGTGGTCGACGCGATCACCCCGTTCGCGAAGGCGCTGGGCCTCACGACCACCTTCGTGGTCGGCGGCATGTCGTTCAACCGGCAGGTCGCTGAGCTGCAGCGCGGGGTCGACGTCCTCGTCGCCACCCCGGGCAGGCTCACCGACCACACCACCCAGCGGACGTGCGACCTGTCCGCGGTGGAGGTCACGGCCATCGACGAGGCCGACCGCATGGCCGACATGGGCTTCCTGCCCCAGGTCCGCCGGATCCTGGACCTGACCCCGGCCAACGGCCAGCGGCTGCTGTTCTCGGCCACCCTCGACGGCGACGTCGGCACGCTTGGTCCGCCAGTACCTCACCGACCCGGTCACCCGGTCGATCGCCTCGGCCACCGCGCAGGTGTCGACGATGGAGCACCACCTGCTCCTGGTCGACACGACGGCGAAGCCGCGGGTCGTCACCGAGATCGCCGCCCGCGACGGGCGCACGATCCTGTTCGTCCGCACCAAGCACGGCGTCGACCGGCTGGTGAAGATCCTGCGCCGCGACGGGGTCAACGCGGGTGGGCTGCACGGCGGCAAGGCGCAGAACGCGCGCAACCGGGCCATCGCCGCGTTCAAGGAAGGCCGCACACCGGTGCTGGTCGCCACCGACGTGGCCGCCCGCGGGATCCACGTCGACGACGTGAGCCTCGTCGTGCACGTCGACCCGCCTGCCGACCCGAAGGACTACCTGCACCGCGCGGGCCGCACCGCCCGCGCGGGCGACTCCGGCACCGTGGTCACGATGGTCACGCCGCAGGAGAAGCGCGACGTCGAGCGCCTCACCCGGCTGGCCGGGGTGCGCACCACCAGCACCGAGGTCTTCGCGGGTGACGCGGAGCTGACGCGGATCACCGGAGCGCGCCTGCCGTCCGGCACGCCGCTCGTCGAGCAGGCGCCCGCCGCCGCACTGAGCGGGGGCCGCGGTCCCGCGCGTCCCCGTTCCGCTCGCAGTGGGCGTCCGGGCGGGTCAGGCGCACCGCGGCGCAGCGCGCCCCGCCGCGGTGGCCGCGCCGCCTGAC
Source organism: uncultured Actinomycetota bacterium (assembly GCA_963799945.1). Taxonomy (GTDB): domain Bacteria; phylum Actinomycetota; class Actinomycetes; order Mycobacteriales; family Pseudonocardiaceae; genus Pseudonocardia. The sequence continues at coordinate 70,508 of CAWCZG010000007.1, read as the reverse complement.
CTCAATCCCAGCGCTGATGCCGCACAGCTCCGCGTGCGACGTGCCTTGGTGCGCGATGTCCGGCAGCCGGCGATGTGCGTTTCCTCAGAGCTTCTCCTCCGCGCGCACGAGCATCGACTCGAGGAACGGGGCGCCGAACGTCGTGGCCATGGCCACGTCGGCGGCGTCTCGCCCTCGGCCGATGAGCACGCGGCCCTTGCGCGGCCGGTTGTTGCGGGGGTCGAAGGTCCACCAGCGGTCGCCGAGCCACACCTCCATCCACGCCGCGAAGTCCATCGGCGCGGGGTCGGGCGGCACGTCCATGTCCGGCAGGTAGCCGAAGACGTAGCGGGCGGGGATGTTCAGCGCCCGGCAGAACGAGATCGCCAGGTGGGTGAAGTCGCGGCAGACCCCGAAGCCCGCGGCGTTGACGTCGCTGGCGGTGCTCATGGCGCCGCTGCTGCCGTACTGGAAGACCAGGTGGCCGTTGACGTGGTCGCAGATGGCCTGCACCCGGGTGTAGCCGCGGGGGAGGCCGCCGAAGCGCGACCACGCCTCGTCGCCGAGCATGTCCGGCAGGCAGTACCGGCTGGGCAGCGTGTAGAGCAGCACGTCGTCGGGCAGGTCGTCCGGGGCCTGCTCGGGCGCGGAGAGGTCGACGTCCTCGGTCGCGTCCGGCACGTCGACCACGGCGTCGTAGCGGAAGACCGACTGGCCCGCGGGCACCACGAGCCGCTGGCACGGGTTGCCGTAGAGATCGACGTAGCTGCGGACGGGCGTGTCGGGCTCGATCGAGGTCCCGGCGCTCACCACGGAGACGGGCGCCTGCCGCCAGGGGCTGCACCTGGAACACCGTCGGGGTGTCCACCTGCGCCGAGTACCGGAACTCGCAACCCACCGCTACCTGTCTGACCGTCACCGGCGCCATCGTCCGGCACGGCGCCGCGGTCCACCACCGGGCCCTCGTTACGTTTGTGTTGCCCGCACCACCGCACGGCGATCACGAACGGAGACCTCGCATGGCCACAGGCACGAAGGACGACCCCTGGGTGCTCACGACCGCACCCGGCTCCTCGAGCTACACGATGTACCGCGACGAGCAGGCCGACCCGCCTGTCCTGATCTGCCAGGTGGGCTCCACCACCCTCAAGTACCACCTGCAGGCCGTCGACGACCTGCACGCCTGGCTGGTGAGCAAGGGCGACTGGGTGCCCCTCGGCGCGGCCGACGAGAAGAAGCCCGCCGCGCCTCGACACCGTCGAGGCGTGGGGACGCGCGCCCGACAACCCGGTCGGCGGCTGGTACGGGCTGCGCAACGGCTACCGCGGCCGCTTCGGCATGTACCTCCCGCCGCTGCTGGAGGCGCTCGGCCTGGCCGAGCTCACGCACGACGCCCGCAACAACCGTGTGCGCGCGGTCTGACCCCGGCCGGACCCTGAAGCCCACTGCCCGGAAAGCCCCACAGCCCCGAAACGGAGCGCCCGCCGTGATCACAGCGGCGCGGGCTCGGCCAGCGCGTGGCCGGGCTGCGCGGTCGGCGTCAGGAGCACGCCGAGCGCGTTCGCGGAGACGATCAGCGCGATGGCGAACCAGTCGAGCAGGGCGAGCGCCTCGCCGAGGACGACGGCGCCGACGACGGCCGCGAGCACCGGGTTGACGCTCATGAAGATCCCGAAGAAGTGCGCGGGGATCCGGCGCAGCACGAACAGGTCGGCGAGGAACGGCACCGCAGAGGAGAGCAGGCCCGCCACCGCGGCGCAGGCGAGGGCGGCGGGGTCGGCGGGTGCGCGACGAGCGTCGCGATGCCGATCGGCACGTAGGCGAGCGCGGAGAGCGCGCCCGCCGCAGCCGAGCCCTCCACCCCGTTGAAGCGCCGCCCGACGGTCCGGCTGAGCAGGATGTAGCCCGCCCAGCACGCGGCGGCGAGCAGGCCGAGCCCGATCCCGAGGTAATCGGTCGTCGGCTGGGGTCGGGTGAGCACCAGGACCCCGACGGCGGCGAACACCGGGCAGACGAGCACCGCGAGCCGACGGGCCCGGGTCGAGCGCGCCGTCAGAGCGCCCCCCAGCGCGACGGCCAGCGGACCGAGGAACTCCAACGTCACCGCCAGGCCCAGGCCGACCCGGTCGATCGCGCTGTACAACGAGAGATTCATGGCGGCGAACACCGCCGCGAGCGCCAGCACCGGCTGCCACTGCTGGCGGGTGAAGGCCCGCAGCCGCGGCCTGCCCACGGCCAGCAGGATCACCGCGGCCACCCACTGGCGCACCGCGACCACCCCGACCGGCCCGATGACGGGGAAGGCCATGGCGCCGACTGCGGCACCGGTCTGGCTGGCCAGTCCGCTGCCCAGCATCACCGCCATGCTGGCGAGGCGCCCCTGCGTGCCGCTCGCCGGGTCGACGGCCGCGACACGGCGGGCCGAGCTCGCACGTCGATGTCCACCCGCCCAGGATGCGCGGCGCGCGACTATTCACAAAATGCATCTCGTGTCCACCGATACGCCGAAGACATGGATGCAGGCGGCTGAGGTCACGCCGCTTCCCAGGTCAGGCGCGAGACCCGTCCAGGTACTGCAGGAGGTCGTGGGCGGCCAGCTCGATCTCCTTGTGACCCCACTCCGCGGCCCGGTAGTGGCACGCGATGAGGCCCATCCGGTGCAGCCTGCGGAAATCGCCGTAGACGAATCCGTAGCGGCTCTTCGTGTCGTCGGTCGCGCCGTCGGTGAGCCCGAGGTGCCAGGCGGCGTACTCGTCCCAGGAGTGCGCCTCGAGGTAGGCGGTGCCGTCGGCCGCGCTGGGCTGGACGTCGCCCCATTGGCTCTGCAGGACGTACTGGCGGGCGTCGATCAGCTTCCGAGCGTGTTCGACGGCAGGCTTGTTGACCGTGTAGGACGCCATCGGGTCATGATGGCCGGGACCGTTGCGTCCTGCCCGCTCTGGAGCTCGGCGAGCGTGCCGAGGAACGGTCCATCACGCTCACCGCGCGAAGCCCGCCTTCCGTCGTCGTGGGGGCGGTGTGGGCCGGTCAGGAGCGGCCGTGCAGGAACGACACCGCTTCGGTCAGCGCGAGGTCGGTCAGCGCCGGGTCGTGGCGGGCGCCGACGTCCCGCATGAACGCGTGCTCGCCGCCCGCGTACACGTGCAGCTCGAGGTCGGTCAGGCCCGCGGCGTACAGCGCGGTGACGATCTGGGCCCGCGCTTCGGCAGGGACGTGCGGGTCCCGGGAGCCGAAGACGACCATGAGGCGGCCCCCGATGTCGGCCGCACGGGCCAGCGACCCGGCGTCGTCCGCGCCGAGGGCGCCGTCCTGCAACCCGGTGGGGTAGAAGCACACCGTCTCGCTCACCCTGGCGTCGAAGGCCGCCCGGAAGGCCAGATGGCCGCCGATGCAGAACCCGACGGCCGAGAGCCGGTCGACGTCCGGGCGTTGCTGGAGGTGGTCGAGCACCGCCTCGCGGTCGGCGTCGAACTGCCGCGTGGTCGTGGCGGCTGCGCCCGCGAGACCCGCCGCTTTGCCCGTGTCGTCGAACGCGAGGGCCACCCCGGCCAGGTCGCCGCGCGGGTAGATCTCGGGCACGCAGACCAGGAACCCCTCGGCGGCCAGCCTGCGGGCCGTCCGGAGGGTGGACTCGGTGAGCTGGAAGATGTCGGTGTAGAGCAGGACGGCATGGCGACGGCCCTCGTCCACCGGGCTGATGACCACGGAACGGATCTCGCAATCCGGTGCGGGAACACGCACAACCTCTTCGCGCAGCTTCACACCACGGCACCCTAATCGCCAAAGGACGATCATGGGCAGGCGAAGAAAAGTAAGATCATCAAAATGTTGTGCATCCTATGTACTACCCATTGTGTAGCTAATTGACTACCTTCAGGTATCTAACGCACCTCCCGCTGCGCCACTTGGACTAATGGCGGTCCGGAAGGGGACTCTCTGTCATGTCGACCCAGCTCATTCCCGAAATGTGGTTCGACCTCCAGGATCCTGATCTCTATCGCGACCCGTACGCGGTATTGCGCGAGATGCGCCAGAGCGCCCCGGTGTACTACTGCCCGGAGCTGGCCTCCTGGATGATCACGCGGTACGACGACGTCGGCTTCGCGTTGCGGGACCCCCGGTTCCACGCCGTCGAGGAGAACAAGAAGATCGACGCCCTGCCGCGGGCGACCCAGCGTGAGCTGGACCCGATGCGGCGGATCTTCACCCAGTGGGGTGGGCGGCGACGACCCGCCCGCCCACGAGGAGTTCCTGCGGGTGATGAAGAAGCACTTCACCCCGCGCAGGATGGCGGCGCAGCTCCCGATGATCGAAGCGATCATGGATCGGTTGTACTGCGCCGCAACGGCTCGCGGCGGACCGGTCGACGTGGTGAACGACCTCGCCCACCCGCTGGCGATGTCGGTGGTCTGCCACATCCTCGGGATCCCGCCCGCCGACGTTGACATGGACCTGATGCTCGGCGCGTCCAACCTCATCTCGCAGCTGCTGGAGCTGGGCGAGCTGGAGCAGCTGCGCCGGTCGCAGCAGGGCATGCTGCAGATGCGTGACTTCCTGGCGCCCTATGTGGCGGCCGCGCGCAAGGGCGCGGGCACGGGCCTGTTCGCCGTGATGGCCGGGCCCGGCAGCAGGCTTCCCTACTCCGACGACGACGTCGTGGCCCAGGGGATCATGTTCACCGTCGTCGGCTACCACACCACGGCGAACCTGCTGGCCAACGGGATCCAGCTGCTGCTCGACCACCCCGACCAGCGCCGCGTCCTGGTCGAGCGGGGCGACGCGGCCATCGCCACGGCGTTCGACGAGATGATGCGCTTCCACGGGCCCGTGTCCACCATCCGCCGGATGGCCCTGGAAGACATTCCCTTGCGCGGCAAGGTGATCCGGAAGGGCGACACCGTCATGCTGGCGCTGTTGGCCGCGAACCGGGACCCCGCGGTGTTCGACGACCCGGACGCGTTCCTGGTGACACGGGCCAACGCGGGCAGGCACGTCGGCTTCACCGTCGGGCCCTACAGCTGCATGGGGCAGGCGCTGGCCCGCCTGGAGGGGCAGGTGTTCTTCCGGACGATGCTCACCAGGAGCCCGCACATGGCCGCCGCCGATCCCACCCCCGACTGGACCGTCTTCCGTCCGTTGGGGAAGGAGCTGCGGACCTTGCGCATCTGGCCAGAGGGCAGGGGCTGACCGTGCAGCAGGTACTGGCCGCTATCGCGGAGCGCCGCGCGGAGATCGACCGGCATCCGCTGTACCGCTGGATGGAGAGCGACGCGGCCCCGCTCGAGCAGCGGTTCGTCTTCGCCCCCCTGTTCGCGAACTTCATCCTCGGCTTCCGGGACATGAACCGGTGGTTCATGCGCTACCCCGAGCCGTCGACGCGGTACGAGGAAGCGATCAACCACCACACCGCGGAGGACGAGACGCATTCCGCGCTCTTCCTCGACGACTGGGCCGAGCTGGGACTCGACGGGCTGCTCGGGTGGGGCGTCGAGGACACGATGGCGTGGTACTACGCGGCTCCGGAGACCGAGGTCTTCCGGCGCTACGCGATGCGGATCATGCAGATGTGCGTCGACCACCGCGACCCGCTCGTCCGTTTCGGGTTCATGGAGGCGATCGAGACCTGTGGGCACGTGTTCTTCGGGCACACCGCACCGCTCGCGCAGCGGTTGGCCGAGCGCACCGGCGCGTCGCTGCGCTACTTCGGCCCGTACCACCTCAGCCGGGAGACCGGGGCGCTGATCGACGCCGACGACCTGTTCGAGTCGGCGGTGCTCACCCCTGATCAGCGCGCCGCGTCGATCCGACTGGTCCACGAGGTGTTCGACATGTTCACGGTCAAGAACCACCACCTCCTGGCGTTCGCCCGGCGGATGACCGGGGGCGAGCGCGTGCCGCACCCGGCGGCGGAGCTGCGCTCGCGGGCCGCCGCGAAGGCGCGGTCGTCCGCGGCGGCCGAGCCCGCGGCCGAGGAGGAGGTGGGCCCGGGCCACCGGGCGATCGCCCGGCAGCTCAGGGCGCGCACCGAGCGGCTGCGGGCGCACCCGTTCCCGGCGTGGATCTCCGGGGGTCCCGGCGCGCCCGCGGACCGGCTGGAGCGGTTCCTCCCGCTGTGGATCCCCGACGTCATGGGCTACGCCGACCTGATGACCTACGCGCTGCCGTTCTCCACGCCGAACGGGCCGGTCGAGCGGGCGCTGAACCGGCGGTTGGAGCTCTTGGGGTCGCACCACCGGCTCTTCGCCGAGGACGCCGCGGCGCTGGGCCTCGACCGGCGGCTGAACTGGAGCGCGGGGGAGACGCTGCGCTTCCTGGGCTACCGGGAGGAGACCGATCTGCAGCGGGAGAGCATGGCCGCGTTCCTGGGTGCGGCCTTCCGGTACCCGAACCCGGTGGTCCGCTACTGGCTGGTGGAGGCGTTGCAGGCGAGCGGCGAGGCGTTCTTCCAGCACGGCGGCGCGCTGGCGCGGGAGCTGGAACGCCGCACCGGCGTCCGCCTGGACTACCTCGCCGACCGGCACGCGCTCGCCCACCCGAGCCTGCCGCCCGATCACGAGGCCGATGCGGTGTCGTTCACCGCGCTCCCGGTCACGGCCGAGGAGCGCGCCGCGGCCCTCGCGGTGGTCGACACGGTCTTCGACCGCCTGGAGAGGCAGTTCGACCAGTCACTGCGGATGGTCGCGGCGGCCTGATGCGAGCAGCGCGACCATGCCCGCTTCCGGGACGGCCCGGCCCCACAGGTAGCCCTGCCCGTAGCGGCAGCCGAGCGTGCGGAGGTGCTCGGCCTGCGCGGTGGTCTCGATGCCCTCGGCGACGGCGTCCAGGCCGAAGGCGTCGACGACCGCCAGGATCGCGGCGGCGACCCGCCGCTGCTGCGGGTCGCTGTCCAGCCCGGTGATGAGCGAGCGGTCGATCTTGACGATGTCGACGAGCCGCCTGCGCACGTAGCCGATCGACGAGTAGCCTGCGCCGAAGTCGTCGATCGCCACGCCGATGCCCGCGGCCCGCAGCGTCTTCAGTGCGGCCAGGGTCTGCGGGTCGTCGGTCATCATCTGGGTCTCGGTCACCTCCAGCGCGAGGTCGGCGTGCCCGACGGCGTGCACCGCCAGGCAGGCGAGCACGTCCTCGGCGAACCGGGGCGAGCGGAGCTCGACCGGGGCGATGTTGACGTGCACGGCGAACGGCTCGCCGCCCAACCAGTCGGCCCGCCAGCGGGCCAGCGCGGCCACGGCGGTGTCCAGGATCAGCCGGTCCAGGGCGGTGACCAGGCCCGTGTCCTCCGCGACGGCGATGAAGTCGGCGGGCGTGAGCAGCCCGCGCGTGGGGTGCTGCCAGCGGGCCAGCGCCTCCACCCCGGTCGGCCGTCCGCTCGCCAGGTCGACGATCGGCTGGTAGTGCACGGCGATCTGGTCCCCGGCGATCGCGGCGCGCAGCTCGTCGGCCAGCTGCACGTGCGAGAGGGCGACCTCGTGCATGGCGGGCTCGTAGACCTGTACGGCGCCGCGCGTGCCGCTCTTCGCCACGTACATGGCGGTGTCGGCGTTGCGCAACAGCGTGCTCGCGTCCTGGCCGTCCCCCGCGAAGCACACGCCGATACTGGCGCCGACCCAGCAGGTGCGCTCCCCGACCGGCACCGGCGCCTGCATGGCGGTGTGGATCCGCTCGGCCATCGCGACGACCTGGTCGGGCGTCGCGTCCAGGACGACGAGCGCGAACTCGTCGCCGCCGAGCCGGGCCACGATGTCGGTCTCCCGGACCACCGTCCGGAGCCTGCGCGCGACCTCGACCAGCAGGTGGTCGCCGACGGTGTGGCCGAAACTGTCGTTGACGATCTTGAATCCGTCGAGGTCGAGCACGAGCACCGCGGGCCGCGGCGCGCCCCCGCCGGCGCGACCCAGGGCCGTCGTCAGGTGCTCGTTGAGCAGCGTCCGGTTCGCCAGGCCGGTCAGCGGGTCGTACCGCGCCAGCTGCTGGAGCTGCTGCCGGGTCTTCTCCAGCTGCCGGGTCCGCTCGGTCACCCGCCACTCGAGGTCGTCGTTGAGCATCTGCAGCTCTTCGGCCAGCATGTTGATGCCGACGATCACCGCGTCGATGTCGTCGGCGGCCGGGGAGGGGAGCATGCGGGCCGCGCGGTCGCCCGAGGCCAGCTCGACCACCAGCGCCACGAGCCGGTCCAGGCGGTCGTCGCGCCGTTCAGGGGCCGGGTTCGCCATCGAGGGGGATCGCTGTCAGGCGAGCGCGGGACACCTACCGAATGTGCCACGGACCTGCGGGGTCCGCCTGCGATGGGCCGTCGTGTGGATGCGCTTCACCCGATGGGGGCGCTAGTAGGAGCGGGGGAGGCCGAGGCTCGACTGGGCCACGAAGTTGAGCACCATCTCCCGGCTCACCGGGGCGGTCTTGAGCATCCGGGCGACGAACCACAGGTCGGCGAGCCCGTACTCGAGCGCGAGGCCGTTGCCGCCGTGGGTCTGCATGGCCTGGTCGAGCGCTTTGAGGCTGGCGTCGGCCGCGGCGAACTTCGCGATGTTGGACGCCTCGGCCGCGTCGGCGCCCTCGTCGAACAGCTCGGCGGCGCGGAAGGCCATGAGCCGAGCGAGCTGGACGCCGATGTAGGCCTCCGCCAGCGGGTGCGCCACGCCCTGGTGCGCGCCGATGGGGGACTTCCAGACCTGGCGCTCGGTGGCGTAGCGGGCCGCCTTGTCCAGCGCGTAGCGGGCGATGCCGTTGCTGATGCAGGCGGCGGTGATGCGCTCGGGGTTGAGGCCCGCGAACACCTGGCGCAGCCCGTTGCCCTCGGCGCCGACGAGCGCCTCCCGGCCGACGGGGACGTCGTCGAAGAACACGGTGAACTGGTGCTCGGGCTGCTGGAGCGCGGCTTCGATGCGGGTGAAGGACAGGCCCGGCGCGTCGGTGGGGACGACGAGCAGCGAGAGCGGGTGGCGCCCGTCCGGCCGGGCCGTCGCGTCCCGGACCACCACCAGCACGGCGTCGGCCTCGTCGATGCCCGAGGTCCAGTACTTGGTGCCGGAGATGCGCCACCCCTCGCCGTCCGGGTGGGCTGTGGTGGTGATCGCGTGGCTGTTCGAGCCCGCGTCCGGCTCGGTGATCGCGAAGGCCATCTTCAGGGATCCGTCGGCGATGCCCGGCAGCCAGCGCTGCTTGAGCTCGTGGCTGCCGTGCGCATCGATGATCGTGCCGCAGATGGCGGGGGAGATGACCATCATCAGCAGCGGGCAGCCCTGCGTCGCGATCTCCTCGATCACGACGGCCAGGTCGGACATGGTCCCGCCGCCCCCGCCGTAGGCCTCCGACAGGTGCACGCCGAGGAAGCCCGCCGCGCCCAGCTCCCTCCAGAGCTCGCTCGGCTCCTCGTGCCGCTTGGCCTTGTCCATGAAGTAGTCGTGGCCGTACTTGGCGACGAGCTCCCCGACCGCCTCGCGCAGCGCGGCGCGTTCGTCGTTGTCGGCGACGATGAGCGAGGTGGCCATGCTGCCCTCCATTTTCTAATGAAGAATAGACACGCCTCCGACGTCACGCAACGCGCCGTTGGAGTCAGACGCACGGCCCACGCGAGCACGTAGTCGCTGGGCCGTGCCCGGACCGGGCCTACCCAGAACGCCGGGATCAGGTCGGCTCGGGCACCTGCCGCGTCCGCATGCCGTCGCCGCCGCCCGCCCACTTCAGTGCGGCCACCGCGGCGCCGTGCAGCACGGACGCCCGGTCCGGGCCCAGCGTCGCGGTGAGCTCGGCCTCGACCTCCGCCCGGATCCGCCGCGTCGCCGCCACAGCGGCCCGTCCCTGGTCGGACAGTCCGACGAGTCGCACGCGCGCGTCGTCGACGGCCGGGGTCCGCTCCAGGTACCCGAGCCCGACGAGCTCGCCGACCGACTGCCGGTGGGCCGTTCAGACCGGGACGCCCACCAGCATGCCCGCCCGCAGCGCACGCTCGGACAGCTCGGCGGGGCGCCACCGGGCGGCGGTGAGCATCGCGCGCACGTCGGCGTCCCCGAGCGCCATCGGCTCACCCATCGCCGCGACGTGCGCCGCGAACCGCGCGCGCCGCTCCGGATCGGTCGTGCGGCTCCCTGCTGTGAGAGCCAGCCGGGTGCCGGGTGCGGCGATCGACCGCAGACGGGTCAGGAGCGCGGCGAGCGCGGTCGGCGGGAGATAGACCGCGACCCCTTCGCACAGCATCAGCGTCGGCGCGTCGGGCGCGAAGCCCGCGGTGGTCAGGAGGGCCGCGACGTCGTCGTGGACGAGATCGGCCGCGACGAAGGCGACGCCGGGTGTCGTGATCCCCAGCCGCGCCAGTCGCTCGCGCTTGTCGCGCTGGGTCGCCGGGTGGTCGACCTCGAACCACCGGATGTCGGGCTTCCCGTAGCGCAGAGCCCGGCCGTCGTAGCCCGCGCCGATCACCGCGACCTGGGTGGCGCCGCGCTCGAGACCGTTCACCACGACCCGGTCGAAGAAGGCCGTGCGGAAGCGGAGGTAGTCGGCCATCCTCGGCGACGGCCCGGCCGCGCCACCGGCCGCGACGTCCGCCGCGAGCCGGTCGTCGGCCCCGGGATCGCCGAAGTCCGAGGGCAGCCGGGGACAGGTGAGCCGGAACGCGGCGACGATCTGCGCCGTGCGTGACGCGATCCCGTCACGCATCGGTGCGGGTGCTCTCCACCCCCGCGACCCTACTGACGCTCCCCTGCCCGCCAGGGCGGCCCGGCCACAGAGTGGTAACGCTGTCGCTTGACCCGAACCACTTCGTCGCGCCGCGCCGAACTCCGTCACATGGGGATGCCGCGTCCGGTCGTTGTCGGCGACGGGGTGCGCGAGGGGGCGGTCGCCACCTTCCGGATGGCGACGTGGAACCTGCGGCACGGGCGCGGCCCCGACCGGGTCGATCTCGGCGCCGCGGCCGCGATGATCGCGGCGCTGGATTGCGATCTCGTCTCGGTCCAAGAGGTCGACCGCGGCCAGACCCGCAGCGGTCGGGCCGACCAGATCGCCGAGCTGGCGCAACGGCTGGGTTGGCACGGCCGGTTCGCGCCGTCGATCTTCGGTGGACGTCGACACCCGGTCGCGGCCGCCTATGAGGACGTGGACGACGGGGGCCCGGCCTACGGGATCGGCCTGCTCAGCAGGCATCCCTTGCGCGACCCCGCCCGGATCGTCCTGCCGCCCGAACCGACGGGAGGTCCGGTCGCCGACCGCGAGCCCCGGGTGCTGCTGCGGGCGTCGGTGGCCACCGCCATCGGCGACGTCGACGTGGCCGCCACCCACCTGTCCTGGGCGCCGTGGCAGGCGTGGCGCCAGCTGCGCTGGGTGCTCGGCCAGGCGTGCACCGCCGACCGGCCGACCGTGCTGGCGGGTGACTTGAACCTGCCCGCCTGGGCGCTGGGCGTCGCGGTGGCGGGCACGGGGTGGCACGCGGCGGGCGCGGGCCCGACCTTCCCGGCCCGCCTGCCCTGGGTCCAGCTCGACCACGTGCTGGTCCGCAACGCCCGCCTCACCGACGTCCGGGTCGGCCCGGCGGGCCCCAGCGACCACCGTCTGCTCAGCGCCTCCCTGGTGGGGTCAGCGCCGCCGCGGTGAGCGCGCGGTGCCGCCGACCGACCCCGCTCGCGACCGCGGCCGAGGGGACGTCGTGTCCACCTCGGCCGGGCCGACGACCCTCAGCGCACCGCGCCCAGCGTGACGTTGCCGGTGACGGTGGTGACCCGCACCAGCGCGTTCCCGGCCGGATCGTCGTCGAGCGTGACGGCGCTGTTGCCGGTGGCCGTCGAGGTCTCGATGCGGTAGCGCCCGGACGGCACGTGGACGGAGGCGTTGCCGCTGACCGACGTGGCGGTCAGCGTCTGGGCCACCGCCGTGGCTGTGACGTCGACATTGCCGCTCGTCGACTGGGCGGTCACCGGCCCACCCGCCCCCGTCACCCGCACGGATCCGCTCGCGGCGACGGCGCTCTGGGTCCCGGTGAGCCCGGCGAGGGTGAGGTTGCCCGATGCCGAGGTGAGCGTGACGGCGACGTCGGCGGGCGCCTGGATCTCGTAGTCGATGCGGCAGGGGCGTCGCCAGTCGGGGGCGGCGCAGTAGGGCGCCGTGATGCGCAGGTCCGAGCCGGTGTGCACGACCTGCTCCTGCGGGCGGGTCGGGTTGGCGTAGATCTTCTTGACGATGTGGACACCGGGTCCTGGCGCGGCGGTCACGGCGACGCTGCCCGCGTCGTCGCTGACGACCAGCGTCCGGACGCCGTCCACGACCTGGTCGGCTGTCTCGGTCGGCCGCTGCTGCCCGGACGGGTCGGCGTCGGCCGGTGCGGATCCCCCGTCGTCCGTGGCGGCGCGCACGTCGGCGCTGTTCGCCAATGACGACAACCCCGCGGTCGGTGTTGGCCCGGCGCATCCGCTGAGCAACGCCGCGGCCGCTGCCGCCGTCATCACGAACATGCCCATCGACATCCTGGTCATCGGCCTGCCTCCTCGGTTCACGTTGACGAGTCTGGAGGCAACAGGGGACCCCCGGCAGTCGCCGCGAGGTAGGGAGCCGGGCCCGGTTCGGTAAGGCTCGTCCTACCGTTCGGTCAGGACAACGACGGAGGCGGCGCGGGGATCCACGCGCTGGTGAGCGTCGCGATCCGGGACAGCCTGCATTCCAGTTCCGTGATCCGCGACCGTTCCGCGACGAGCACCGCCAGCAGTTCCGCGAACGCGTCGAGGGTCTGCAGCTCGCCGGACAGGGGCGCGCGCTCGGCGGGCAAGACGAGGAACAGCACGCCCAAGATCCCTTCGGCGTGGCGCACCGCCGTCGCGACCCCGTGCCCGGTGGAGCGCGGCTCGGGGAAGGCCTCGGCGGCCGGGTCGAACAGCCGGGGCCTGCCCGCGTCGACCGCCTGCGTCAACACGGCGGGCGGCCCGCTTGCGGCCAGCCGCTCGGTGAGCCACCGCGGCACCCCGAACGCCGCGCAGAACACCAACTCGCGCCCCGCGCACAGGTACATCCCGCCGCACTGGGCGTCGAGGGCGCGGACGACCGGCCGCACGGCGACGCGCAGCGCCGTGGCCAGGTCGAGCGCGGCGATCTCCCGCGCGGTCCGCCCGGCCGGGTCGCCCCCTGGCCCCGCGCCGACCTCGGCCCGTTCGGGCGGCATCGCTCCCGCGCCCGCCGCATCGAGGTAGCGCCGCAGCTCGGCGGGCCGGTAGCGGCGGTGGCCGCCGGGCGTGCGCATCGGCGTGAGCAGGCCCGCGTCCTCCGCGGCGAGCAGGCTGGTGCGGCTGAGCCCGAGCGCCCGCGCCGCTTCGCTGACCGTGAGCCACTGCTCCGCCGAGCGTGGAGTCGCCATCCCGGAATCCGCCTGATCCGTCCAACAACGGTTTGAGGGGCCTTCACGGTCAGTGGTACACCTCACGGAAGGTCATCGTCGAGGGATCGATCCGGGCGAACAGGCCACAACGCGGAAACGTTTCTGAACAGTTCGCTGTGGCGGATTCACTGCGACGGAGGTGGAAGTGTCCTTGGCCGCACTCCACCCCGATCTGACGGGGCAGGTCGCGCTGGTCACGGGCGGCGCCCGCGGCCAGGGCCGCTCCCACTGCCTGGCGCTGGCCGAGGCGGGCGCGGCGGTGGCCGCTCTCGACGTCTGCCGCGACCTGGACGTCCCGGCCTATCCGCTCGGCACCCGCGAGGAGCTGGACGGTGTCGTCGATGAGATCCGGGCGGCGGGCGGACGGGCGCTGCCGGTCGTCGCCGACGTGCGCGACGCGGCGTCGGTGCAGGATGGCGTGGCAGCGGTCGTCGACGAGTTCGGCCGGATCGACATCCTGGTCAACAACGCGGCCGTGGTCACCAGCGCGCCCTTCTGGGAGCTCTCCGAGCAGCAGTGGGGCGCGGTCGTCGACACGAACCTCTCGGGGGTCTGGCGGATGACCAAGGCCGCCGCCTGCCACCTGCGGAGATCCCCGCGCGGCCGCGTCGTGCACATCGCCTCCACCGGCGGGGTGCGCGCGATCCCGGAGTTCGCGCACTACGTCGCGGCCAAGCACGGCGTCGTCGGTCTCACGCGGGCGATGGCGATCGAGCTCGCGGGCGACGGGGTCACCGTGAACGCGATCCTGCCCGGCGCCGTGTCGTCGCCGATGCTCGACGGGCTGGCCGACGAGCTCGGCCTCACCCCCGACGACGTGCACAAGCGCTGGCTGCATGACCAGCTGCTCGTCGAGGTCATCCCCGCGTCCGACGTCACGGGCGCCCTGATCTGGTTGCTGAGCGACTCCGCCCGGCACGTCACCGGCCACTGCCTCGCCGTCGACGGAGGCGCGCTGGCCCGCTAGTCCCCATTGGAGAAGCACCCTGCTCAAGGAGGAGACATGGGACGGTTCGACGGCAAGGTCGTCCTCATCACCGGAGGCGCGCGGGGCCAGGGCCGCTCGCACGCCCTGAAGTTCGCGAGCGAAGGCGCCGACGTGGCCTTCTGCGACATCGCCGCACAGATCGACACGGTGCCCTACGCGATGTCCCGCCAGGCCGACCTGGAGGAGACCGTCAAGCTCGTCGAGGAGCTGGACCGACGCTGTGTGGGCACCGTGGCCGACGTGCGTGACCTCAGCCAGGTGCAGGCGTTCGTGGACCGGACCAAGACCGAGCTCGGCCGGGTCGACTTCCTGCTCGCCAACGCCGGGATCTTCTCCTTCGGCACGATCGCCGAGCTGGACGACACGACCTGGCAGGACATGATCGACACCAACCTCACCGGCGTCTTCCACGCCATGCGCGCGGTGCTGCCCACCATGATCGAGCAGGGGTACGGGCGGATCGTGGCGACGTCGTCGATGGCGGGGAAGCTGGGCTTCGCCAACGTCGGGCACTACGTCGCGGCGAAGTGGGGCGTGATCGGGCTGGCCAAGTCGGCAGCGATCGAGGTGGCGGCGCACGGGATCACGGTCAACGTGATCTGCCCGACGAACGTGGCCACCGACATGATCCAGAACGAGGCCGCGTACAAGCTCTTCCTGCCCGACGCGGAGAACCCCACGATGGAGGACGCCATGCCGGCGTTCCAGTCGCTGAACCCGATCCCGGTCCCGTGGGTGGAGCCGATCGACATCTCCAACGCGATGGCGTTCCTGTGCTCCGACGAGGCGCGCTACATCACCGGCGAGACGCTGGCCGTCGCCGCAGGGTTCAACGCACACAACGCAGGCTGAGGAGGACGTCATGGCAGGACGGCTCGAGGGCAAGGTCGCGCTCGTCTCCGGCGCGGCACGGGGGCAGGGGCGCTCCCACGCGGTCCGGATGGCGCAGGAGGGCGCCGACATCATCGCGTTCGACGTGTGTCAGCAGCTCCCCACCGTCGGCTACAAGATGGCGACACCGGAGGACCTCAAGGAGACGGCCAAGCAGGTCGAGGACCTCGACCGGCGGATCATCGCGCGCGAGGCCGACGTCCGCGACGCGGCGGCGGTGCGCGCGGTCGTCGAGGAAGGCGTCTCCGAGCTCGGCAGGCTCGACATCGTCAGCGCCAACGCCGGCATCGCCACGTTCACCGAGAACGCGTGGACGATGGAGGAGGACGTGTGGGAGGAGACGATCGCGGTCAACCTCACCGGCGTCTGGAAGACGCTGAAGGCCGCGATCCCCGCTATGATCAACGCGGGCAACGGCGGATCGATCATCATCACCAGCTCGACCGCGGGCCTCAAGGGCATGGCGGGCATCGCGCACTACGACTCGTCCAAGCACGGCGTGGTCGGGCTGATGCGCACGCTGGCCATCGAGCTGGCGCAGCACTCGATCCGGGTCAACACCGTGCACCCCACCGGCGTGAACACGCCCATGGTCGTCAACGACTACATGGCGCAGTTCCTGGATGCGGACACCGGCGGCGCCAACATCATGAACCTCTTGCCGGTGGAGCTCGTCGAGGCCGTGGACATCTCCAACGCCGTCCTGTGGCTGGCATCCGACGAAGCCCGCTACGTCACCGGCATATCGCTCCCGGTCGACGCCGGGTTCATGCAGAAGTAAGCAGGGCGCGCAAATGGCAGAACCGAGCGGGCCGCCGTCACGCATCGGGACGGCGGCCCGGCCGTCGGCAAGCCGGGCCCGGCGCGACGCGATCGCGCGGGACGTCGTCGGCCGCGGCCGCGAGCTGGACCTGGTGCTCGCGGCCGTGTCGGCGGGCCGGGACATCCTGCTGGAAGGTCCGCCCGGCACGTCGAAGTCGACGATGCTGCGCGCGATCACCGCGAACTGGGGTGTGCCGTTCGTGCTGGTGGAGGGCAACGCCGAGCTGACGCCCGCCCGCCTCGTCGGGCACCACAACCCGGCCCGCGTGCTGCGCGAGGACTACAGCAGCGAGAACTTCGTGCCCGGTCCGCTGGTCGAGGCGATGCGCGGGGGCGGGTTCCTCTACATCGAGGAGCTCAACCGGGCACCGGAGGACACCCTCAACGTCCTGCTCGGCGCCATGGCCGAGCGCGAGGTGACCGTGCCGAGGGTCGGCGTGATCACGGCGCTGCCCACGTTCCGGGTGCTGGCCTCGATGAACCCCTTCGACAACGTCGGCACCGCGCGGATCTCGGACTCCGTGTACGACCGCTGGTGCCGCCTGGCCGTCGGCTACCAGGACGCGGGGGAGGAGGCGGACATCGTCGCGGTCCGCACCGGCAGCACCGACTTGCGACTGGTCGCCGACGCCGTGGCGATCACCCGGGCCACGCGGAACCACCCGGAGCTGCGGCGCGGATCGTCGGTCCGCGGGGCCATCGACCTGACGGCGATCGCGGCCGAGCTGGAGCTGCTCGGTTCCTACCCGGACCGCGAGCGGATGGTGCTGGACGCGGCGCTGCTCGCGCTCTCGGGCCGGATCGGGGTCGACGAGGCGAGCGAGACCACGCCGGAGGCGGTGATCACCGAGATCTGGGAGAACCATTTTTTCTCCTCCCCCGGCGCGCGGCGCCGGGGCCCCATCGGCTAGACGTCGACAACCCGATCGCGCTGCCCAGCTCGGACGACCGTCGGGGCCTCGCCCCGCTGCGCCGCCGCCCCAAGCAGCTCACGGAGGCGCCCGCGCTCTACCAGCCGGGGACGGGCAGTCCGCTCGTCATCGAGCTGGATTCGCCCGACCGCGGCACGGGTGACCTCGCCCAGCCCGCGGGCGGTCAGGGTGTGCTGGTCACGCGGCGCCGGGCCACGCTGCGCGACCTGGCCGAGCTCGTGGAGGACCACGAGCCCGACCGCGAGGTCGCGGTGCTCGCCCAGCGGATCGCGCGGCGGCTGTCGATCCGGCGCCGACCCCGCGATCCCCGGGCCGAGCGCGGGGCGGGGAAGCTCGCGAGCGTCCCCTACCGGTACCGCTCCGACGACATCGACCTCGACCGCACCATCGAGGTGCTCACGGAGCGGCCGGTGCCCGACGACACCGACATCATCGTGCGGGAGCGGATGCGCTCCCGCCGGGCGGTGGTGCTGGTCGTCGACGTGTCCGGGTCGATGCGGGGGGAGAAGGTGCGGATGGCGGCCGCGACCGTCGCCGCACTGTCCGCCGACCTGGTCGACGACCAGCTCGCGGTGGTGGCGTTCTGGTCGGACGCCGCGCTGCTCACCCCGTTGGAGGCGCACGTCCCCGCGGCCCGGCTGCTCGACCGCCTGCTGCGCATCCCCGCCCGGGGCCTGACCAACGTGCACTTCGGGCTCACCGTGGCCCACGCCGAGCTGGCCCGTTCGGCCGCGCGGCGGCGCAGCGCCGTCCTCCTGACCGACGCCGTGCACAACGCGGGGCCCGACCCCCGGACCGTGGCCCGGCTCTTCCCCGAGCTGCACGTGCTGCTGCAGACCGACGGCGAGCACGACGCCCCGCTCGGCGCGGACCTGGCCCGGCTCGGCCACGGCCGCTTCGCCCCGATCGCCACCCACCGCGACGTCGCCCCCGCGCTGAACCGGGTGCTCGCGGGATGACTGGATCACGTCTAAGTCCGGATGCTGCACGCCGACGGCCTGCCCACCGGCATCGAGGCGGCCCGTCGGCTCGCCGCGACCCTGTTCTGACCGCCACACCGGACCCGTCATCCTTGCGGTCGAGTCCGATGACCGGTATCGACGTCCTTGGTGTCGCAGCGCGCGGCCGAACGGGTGGGTGGGTTCTGCATGGATGCGGCGCGGGGCGATGCTCGTCACCGGGTGCGGCTGCGCGACGTCGCCCTCCGGGCCGGGGTGGCGCCGTCCACCGCTTCGGCGGTGCTGAACGGTCGTGAAGTCGAGGCGCGGATCGCCGCCCCGACCCAGGAGCGCGTGCGGGCCGCGGCCGTGGAGCTGGGCTACCGGCCGAACCTCGCGGCGCGCAACCTGAGGTCGCGGACGAGCCGGATCGTCGGGCTCGTGTCGGACGCGATCGCCGCGGAGCCCTACGCCGGTGAGATGGTGCGCGGCGCGTGCGCGTCGGCGGTGACGAACGGCAGGCTGTTGGTGATCGCCGAGACCGACGGGAGCCGCAGCGTCGAGGACGACCTCGTGCGCGGGATGGCCGACCGGCAGGTCGACGGCCTGGTCTACGGCTGCCTCGCGACCCGGAAGGTCGAGCTCTCGCCCGCGGTGCGCGAGCTGCCGGTCGTGCTGCTCAACTGCCTGGCCGATCCGCTCCCCGGCCCCGCCGTCGTGCCGGACGAGACGGCGGCCGGACGCGAGGCCGCGCGCGGCCTGCTCGACGCGGGGCACCGCGACGGCATCCACGTGATCGGCCGCCGCTACCGCGACGTGTACGCGGGCCGCCAGCGCGCCCGGGGCATCCAGACCGAGCTCGCGGCCGCAGGCTGCGCTCTCGCGGGCATGGAGGACTGCGACTGGACGCCGCAGGACGGGCGCGCCGCGGTGACCCGGCTACTGGCCCGGGAGCGTCCGCGCGCCCTGATCTGCCTCAACGACCGCATCGCGCTCGGCGCCTACCAAGCAATCCAACAGGTGGGTCTGCGCGTGCCGTGGGATGTTTCTGTGGTCGCCTTTGACGACTCGGTCATGGCGGGATGGCTACAGCCTGGTTTGAGCTCTGTCGCCTTGCCCCATTTCGAGATGGGTCGCCTCGCCACGGACCTGCTGATCAAGGAGGACCGCCACCCGGTCGTGCACCGGGTGGGGATGCTCCTCCGCCATCGCGAATCGATCGCGGCCCCGGCGCGTGCCTAGGTATGCGCCCGCGCCGACTCCGTAGGGGCCTGGCCCGCCCCACCCGCCGCGTGCGGTCCCGCCGCGCCCGAGGTGGACTTGGGCGGGTTCGCGGCGGTTTCGGTCCCGGTCCTCGTCCACCTCGCCGGTCGGCGCTCAGCCGGGGAGGGGGGTGACCATGCGGTGGGGTCGTCGCAGGGCGACGCTCACCGGGTCGGCGCGGCGGTCCGTGAGGGCGGGGCCCGGCCGGACCTCCAGGTCGGCGGGACCGGGGCGGGTCGCGCACCGGGGGCAGATGCCCATCGCGTCGATCTCGGCGTCGCACCCGGCGTGGAAGAACACCCGCCTGCGGCCGCCGGGGGAGCGGTGCTGCTCGCCCCACCGCATCAGCGCGTGGACGGCGGGCCAAAGGTCGGCCCCCGCGTCGGTGATCAGATATTCGTGCCTGCCCGGCCGGTACTCGCGGCGCTCCAGCAGACCCGCTTCGACGAGATCGGCGAGGCGGGCGGCGAGCACCGCCCGGGAGATGTCCAAGTGGGCGAGCAGGTCGGAGAAGCGGCGGACGCCCAGGAGGCAGTCGCGCAGCACCAGCAGCGTCCAGCGTTCCCCGACGACCTCCAGGGCGCGGGCCAGCGAGCAGTCCTGCCCGTCGTAGTCGGAGCCCAGCGGCATGGCACGAGGGTACCCGCCACAGTCTGTTGATTGAACCGAGCGACGCGTGGTTTCATCACCAGACCGAAAGGGGGTCGGATGACCGCGACGAGCGAGGTGACCGGCCAGGGCCGCACGCTTGCCGTCGCCACGGCAGGCACGGTCCTCGCGCTGATCGTCTACACCACGCCGATCGGCACGCTGGCCGCCACGGCGTCGGCGTTGGACGCGGGACCCGGCGGCCAGGCCTGGATCCTCAGCTCGATGAGCTGCGGGCTGGCGGTCGCGCTGCTGCCCTCCGGCGCGGTCGGCGACGACTACGGCCGCCGCCGCATGTTCATGATCGGCGCCGTGGTGCTGGCCGCGTCCTCGGTGCTCGCGACGTTCGCGCCCGACACCCTGACCCTGGTCCTCGCCCGCGTCGGACAGGGCCTCGGCTCCGCTGCCGTGATCGCCTGCGGGCTCGGCCTGATCGGCCACTCCTTCCCCGGCGGGTCCGCGCGGGTCCGCGCGACCGGGATGTGGGGCGCGGGCGTCGGCGCGGGCATCGCGGTCGGCCCGCTGCTGGCCGCGGGGCTGGAGTCGGGTCTCGGCGCGGGATGGCGCGCGCCGTACGCCGTGGCCGCGGTGCTGGCGCTGCTGCTGGCGGCCGCGGCCCGGGGCTGGCTGACGGAGTCGACGTCCGACCGGCACCAGGCGGTGGACGGCTGGGGCATCCTGCTCTTCGCCCTCGCGTTGGCCGGGGTGCTCGCGGGCCTGGTGGAGGGGCGCGAGGGGTGGCTGCGGCCGTCCGAGCTCGCCCTGATGGGCGGTGGGGTGGTCGCCGCGGCGGCGTTCGTCGTGGTCGAGCTCCGCAGCCCGGGCCCGATGCTCGACCTGCGGCTGCTGCGCAGGCCCGATTTCGCGGGCGCGACGCTGGGTGCGGTGGCCACCGGCGCGGGCGTCATCGCGACCATGTCGTTCCTGCCGACGCTCGTCCAGCGCGCCCTGGGGCACAGCGCGACGTACGCCGCGTTCCTGCTGCTCGGCTGGTCGGCCACCAGCGTCGTGACGGCGCTGCTGGCCCGGCGCCTGCCGTTCTCGCCGCGCGCGCAGCTGGTCGCGGGGCTGCTCGGCGTCGCGGTGGGCCAGGCCATGCTGGTGGGCATCGACGCCCATGCCGGGGTGGCGCGCCTGCTTCCCGGTCTGCTGGTGGCGGGCGCGGCGAGCGGCGTGCTCAACGCCGCGCTGGGGCGCCAGGCCGTGGCGAGTGCCCCGCCCGGGTTGGCCAGCGTCGGCAGCGGAGCCAACAACACCGCCCGCTACCTCGGCGCGGCGCTGGGCGTCACCGTGGTGGCGGTGCTGGCCGCCCACCCCGAGCCCGCGGCGATGGTCGCGGGGTGGAACGTGGCGGTCGTCGTCGACGCCGCGGTGTCGGTCGTGGGCGCGCTGCTCGTGATGGCCTGTCGCTCGACAGCGGCTCCCTGATGCGCAACGGTCGGCTCGTCGACGGACGAGGGGAGCGCGCGTGGTCCGGACGAGCGGGAAGGTGGCCCGGTTCACCGAGTCGGTGATCCGCGAGACGTTCCGCCTCGCGGCCGAGCACGGGGCGATCAACCTGGGTCAGGGTTTCCCCGACTTCCCGTGCCCGCCGGAGCTGAAGGCCGCCGCGTGCGCGGCCATCGAGGCCGACGACAACCAGTACCCGATGACCTTCGGGACGCCCGCGCTACGCGCGGCGATCGCCGCGAAGACGGCCCGGACGTACCCCGGCTGGTCGGTCGACCCGGACACCGAGCTCTGCGTGACCTGCGGCGCGACCGAGGCGCTGGTCGCGGTGGCGTTCGCGCTGCTGGACCCCGGCGACGAGGTCGTGCTCTTCGAGCCCTGGTACGAGAACTACCGGCCGAACGCGATCCTGACGGACGCGGTGCCCCGCCCGGTGCTGCTGCGTGAGCCGGACTGGACGTTCGACGAGGCCGAGCTGCGGGCTGCCTTCGGGCCGCGCACCAAGGCGGTGTTCCTCTGCCACCCCAACAACCCGACGGGCAAGGTCTACAGCGCCGACGAGCTCGCGCTCCTGGCGGAGCTGTGCCAACGCTGGAACGCCGTGCTGGTAGTGGATTCCATCTACGAGCACATCCACCAGCTCGGGCCGGGCGGCTACCTGCCGCCCGCTCTGGTGCCCGGGCTGGAAGACCGGACGATCACGGTCAACGCGCTCTCCAAGACCTACGCCGTGACGGGCTGGCGGGTCGGGTGGACGGTCGCCCCGCCCACCCTGACCTCGGCGATCCGCAAGGTGCACGACTTCCTCACCATCGCCGCGCCCGCGCCGCTGCAGGCCGCGGGCGTCGCCGCCATGGGGCTGCCCGCCACGTACTACCGCGACCTGGCCTCGGCGTACCGCGCGCGGCGCGACCTGCTGTGCGACGCGCTGGAGCGGATCGGGTTCGCCCTGCGCCGCCCCGAAGGCTCCTACTACGTGCTCTGCGACGTCGGACGGCTCCAGCCCGAAGGCGACGGCGTCGCGTTCTCCCGCAGGCTGATCACCGACGTCGGGGTCTCCTGCGTGCCTGCGGTCTCGTTCTGGCGCCCCGAGAACGACGCGCTGGGCCGGGGCAAGGTGCGTTTTGCCTTCCCGAAGCGCCCGGAGACCCTGCGCGCGGCCATCGGACGGCTGGAAGGACTCGGTGACGACTTCGGTGCTTCGCGGTGACCTTCCCTGGCACCGACCGCGCGATACTGCCCCGGTGCGACCGGGGCGGCGGACACTGATCCTGCTCATCACCATGGCGGTGACCGCGGGATGCGCCGCGGCCGCGCCCCCGGCGCCGCCCGCCATCACGTTCACCCCGGTCCCCTTGGCGGGGGGCGCCGTACCCGAGGTGCTCGCGGCGGCGGGCGACCAGCTGGTCGTCGGGGTGCACCGCGACGGGCAGGCCACGCAGCCGGGGCTGCTGCGCCGCGGCGCGGACGGCGCGTTCGCCGAGGTCCCCGTCCAGGCCGCCACCGGCTACGGGGCGATGGCGTACTGGTACTCCCTGGTCAGTGACGGCACCCGGGTTCTGGGCATCGGCGGCGACCGCGGCGGCGCCCACGGCAATGTGCGGTGGAGCGTCTGGACCGGGTCGGGCGCGGGTGTGGCGGAGCACGTGCAAGCGTTCAGCACGTTCGGCGGCTGGGGCGCGGGCGACCTGATCGACGCGGTGCTCATGCCGAGCAGCTCGGCGCTCGTGGGCTCGTGGCAGAGCGACGACGCGGGCCTCGACGTCGACGTGTGGACGCCGGACGGCGACACGTGGGTGCGGCAGTCCTCCACCGGCACACCGCTGCAGAGCACCCGCGCGAACGTCGCCTTCGCCACCGCCGCGACCGGGTTCGGCGACGGCGTGATGATCGCGGGGTGGCAGTTCGCGACCGGCCAGGGCGGCGGCCAGGGCCCGGTGGTGTGGCAGTCCGGGCACGGCGCCGCGGGGTGGACCAAGACCGTCCTACCCGACGCCGGGTCGGCGGGCACCGCCCAGGCCGTGCGGTGCGCGGCGTCGACGTGCGCCGTGGCCGGGCGGGTGGACGGACAGCTCGCGCTGTGGCGGCTGGCAGGCGGCACGTGGAGCCGTGTCGCGGGGGTCCCGGCCATCCCCGTCGGCGACAACGACCGGCTCGCCGCCCCGATCGACCCGGACGGCGACCTCACCGAGGTCGTGTCCGACGCGGGCAAGGTCGAGGTCGTCACGGTCGGGGAGCAGGCCCCGTCGGTCCGCGTGGCCACCGGACCCGCAGGCACCGTCAGCGCGGCGGTGCGGGTCGGCCCGACGGTCTACGTCATCGCGGGCGACCCGGCCGCTCCGCAGCTGTGGCAGGCGGACGCCGCGTCCCTGCGGTCGTAAGCTCTCGGCAAGCGAGGGAGAGGAGTCGGCCGTGCTGCTCGACGGGGTCAACCACATCGCCTGGATCTCGAAGGACGTGGCCCGCCTCGGGCGCTTCTACGCCGAGGTCTTCGACGCCGAGGTCGGTCCCACCCGGCCGCATGGTCAGGAGCCGGGCGAGACCATGACCGTCATCCGCATCGGCCCGCACACCGAGCTCAACATCTTCACCATCGAGGGCAACACCGAGCCCGACCGCCAGACCCCGATGTGGGGCCGGGGGCGCATCGACCACTTCGGACTGCAGGCCGCCGACGCCGACGCGTTCGACCGCATCCGCGAGCGCCTCATCGCGGCGGGCGCGGGCGACGGCCAGGTCAACGACTTCGGCGGGGTCTACAGCACGTTCTTCCGCGACCCCGACGGCCTCGAGGGCGAGGTACTGAGCGCGAAGCCGTAGCCCGGTTCGGGTCGCCCCGCTCCGGGTACGTCCACGCAGGACGGAGCACCGGAGGAGGTTCGGGATGGCAGGCAAGCGCACGAAGACCGACCGGATGCGCGAGGACGTCCCGTCGACGGTCGCGCGCTCGGACGACAAAGCGGTCCGCACGTACAAGGAGACGCTGGAGTCGGCCGAGGAGACCTACGGCGACGCCGGGCGGGCACACCGCACCGCCTTCGCGTCGCTGAAGCACACCCACGAGAAGGTCGGCGACCACTGGGAGCCCAAGGACGAGAACGGGCCCTCCGACGAGCGCGCCGAGCAGTCCACGAAGGACAAGCTGCGGCGGCCCGCGAAGACGGCCGAGGGCGTCGACGCGAACGCGACCAAGGCCCATCTCGTCGACGTCGCCCGCCGCGTGGGTGTCACGGGCTACAGCCGGATGCGCAAGGCCGACCTCGTCGAGGCGATCCGCAAGGCCAACGCGAAAGCCACTGAGCGCGCCCGTTGACCTTTCCGGGCGATCTGCCGAAAAGAGCATGTTGACCTGCGGTGACGCCGTTTCGCCCGCGGGCGGGCCGGGTATTCCGCTCTCATGACCGCCGCCGTGATCGGCATCATCCGCGTGGGAACGTGGATGACCGCCTGCGCTCTCGCCGTACTCGGCCTGATCACCGCGGGCTCCGCGGTCATCGTGCCGGTGCTCGTCACGCCCGTCGCGGGCGCGCTGGTGGCCTGGGCGCTGGCCCGACACCGCGGGGAGAGCCGCTCGCGCACCGTCGCCGCCGGCGCGATCGGCGCGGGCGCGGGCGCCCTCGGGGTGCTCGCGGTGGCGGGCCTGGCCACCGTGATCGGGATGGCGGCGGTGCCCGCGGCGGCGGCGCTCGGCGGGCTGCTCGTGTGGCTGCACCGCGGTTCGCCCCGACGCCCTGACCGGCCGCGCGCCACGGCGACGGCCGAGGCGCCGCTGCGCTCGCTGTCCAACACCCAGCTCGCCCGGGCCTGGCAGGCCAGCTACGCCGACCTCACCGCCGCCCACGACGGCGGCACGCTCGAGCGGGTCTGCGCCGTCCGCAAACAGCAGCTCGACGAGATCGAGCGTCGCGACCCCACGGGCTTCCACCGGTGGATCAGCAGCGGCTACTGGGTGCGCGGCGACTCGGCGCCCTTCCTGGGCTGACCGTTCTGGTCATTTCTGCTTGATGAGGCGCACGACCGCGCGCTCGACGGCGGCGCGGGTCGTGTCGTCGGTCAGGTCCGGCATCGGGCCGCCGAGCCGCCGCAGCGCGGGCAGCACCGTGCGGCCCTCCTCGAACTGGTGCAGCACCCTCGGGTCGATATAGGACGCCCTGGCCACGGCGGCCGTGTTCCCCAGGTGCTCGGACACCTGCGTGACGGCCTGGGTCACCACCTTCTTGCGCGCCCGCTCCGAGCGCGGCACCCCACCCTCGGCCGTGCCCGCGGCCAGCGTGACGGCGGCCAGCACGGTCGCGTTCCACGTCCGCAGGTCCTTGCAGGTGTACTCCTCGCCTGCCACCTCCTTCACCGCCGCGTTGAGGTCCTCGGCCCGCACGTCGTGCCACTCACGGCGGCTGTTGCGGTAGACGAGCAGGTCGTCGCCACCGCCGCGGCGCCGCAGCAGGGCGTTGACCACCTTGTGCAGCAGGGGATCGCGCAGCGCGAGGGCGCGGGGCACGCCGCCCTTGGCCGGGTAGGCGAACAGGACCGCCCCGCGGCGCAGCCGGACGTGCTCGCGGCGCAGGGTGGCCAGGCCGAAGGTGCCGTCCTCGTCGTCGTCGCCGGGGGCGTACGCGTCGCCGCCCGCCCGGAACACGCCGAGGTCCAGCATGCGGATGCCGGCCGACAGCACGCGGTCGCGGCCCAGACCCGCCTCCGCGAGTCGCTCGACCACCGTCGCGCGGACGTCGACCAGCGCGGCGCCCAACGTCAGCACCCGCTCGTGCTTCTCGAGGTCGCGCGCCGTGCGCCAGTCGTCGTGGTAGCGGTACTGGCGGCGGCCCGCGACGTCGGTGCCGAGCACCTGGATGTGGCCGTGCTCGTCGGGGGAGATCCAGACGTCCTGCCACGCGGGCGGGATGACGAGCGCCTTGATCCGCGCGATGAGGTCGGGATCGGTGATCGGCTCACCGGTCTCGTCGAGGTAGCTCCACCCGCGGCCGCGCCTGCGCCGGGTCAGGCCCGGAGCCGCCGGGTCGGCGCGGACGAGGCCGACGGGCATCGGCTCGCTCATGGCACGCGCAACGTCGGGACGTCCATGGGTGCACGTACCCGCAGCGGGCGCTGCTCATGCACTCCACTGTGGTCTGGTGCCGTGTGGTCTGGTGGGTCAGGTGCCGTGTGGTCAGGTGATCGCGGAGATCCCGGTGATGTCGCGGCCCACGAGGAGGGCCTGGATGCTGTCGGTGCCCTCGTAGGTGTGCACGACCTCCATGTCGGTGAGGTGGCGGGCGACGTGGTAGTCGATCAGAAGACCGTTGCCGCCGAGGATGTCGCGGGCGTCCAGGCAGATCTGGCGCGCCTTGCGGGCGTGGTTCATCTTGGCCAGCGACGCCATCGGGCCCGTCCAGCGTCCCTGCTCCTGCAGCTCCGCCATCCGGAAGCAGTACAGCTGCATGGAGGTGATCTCGGCGAGCATGCCCGCGAGCTGGTGCTGCACGAGCTGGAAGCCCGCGATCGGACTGGCCGAACTGCTCGCGGTGTCTTGCGCGTAGTCCAGCGCGATCTCGTAGGCGGCCACGGCGTGGCCGAGCGCCTCCCACGCCGCGCCGCCGCGGGTGGCGGTGAGGACGCGGCTGGCGTCGCGGAAGGAGTGCGCCTCGGCGAGCTTGTTGTCCGCGGGCACCCGCACGTTCTCGCAACGTCACGTCCGGCTGCCACACCGCCCGCTTGCCGATCTTGCCGGTGATCACCTCGGCCGTGTAGCCGTCGGGGTGGGTGCCGTCCGGGTTCTTCTCGACGACGATCGCCTT
Organism: uncultured Actinomycetota bacterium; assembly: GCA_963799945.1. GTDB lineage: Bacteria > Actinomycetota > Actinomycetes > Mycobacteriales > Pseudonocardiaceae > Pseudonocardia. Next base: position 43,449 of record CAWCZG010000007.1, on the reverse strand, counting down.
GACCCGCCGTCCTCGGTGTCGCGCGCCCACACCACGACGACGTCGGCGATGCTGGCGTTGCCGATCCACCGCTTGCGCCCGTTCAGCACCCAGGAGTCGCCGTCGCGGCGGACGGTGGTCTCCAGGCGCGACCGAGTCGGAGCCGTGGTCGGGCTCGGTGAGGGCGAACGCGCCGATCAGGTCGAGCGTGGCCATGCCGGGCAGCCAGCGCTGCTTCTGCTCCTCGCTGCCCAGCAGGTCGATCGAGCCCATGGCCAGGCCGGACTGGACGCCCAGGAAGGTGTTGATGCTGCCGTCGCCCCGCGACATCTCCAGCGTGGCCATGCCCGCCGCCAGCCGGCGAGAGCCCCGGGCAGCCGTAGCCCTCGATCGTGCTACCGACGACGCCGAGCCCGGCCAGCTTGGGCACCAGCGGCCACGGGAACTCGGCGCGGTCCCAGTAGTCGTTGATCACCGGGAGGACGTCGGACTCGACGAACGCGCGGACGCGGTGCGCACGGCCTTGGCCTCGTCGGTCAGCAGATCGTCGAGCAGGTAGTAGTCGGGGCTGGTCATGCCGGTCCTCTCGGTTGCCGTGACCCCCATCGTGACTGGGTTCGGCCGGGATTTCAGCGCGACGGCCCGCCGCGCCGGACGGTCAGCCCGCGTCGGCGGGCTCGCGGTGCCGGGCGCGGTAGGCGCGCGCCTTGGCCCGGTCGCCACAACCCGCCATGCCGCACCACCGCCGTCGTCCGGCGCGGGAGCGGTCGAGGAAGGGGTGGGTGCAGGTGGCGTCGGCGCACCAGCGCAGGCGGGCCCGGTCCGGGCCGCCGATCAGCTCGACGCCCGTCCGGGCGATGTGCGCGAGCGCGGCGCCGACCCCGCCGGTCCGGCGGACCTGGCCGTCCGCGGCGAGGTGCACGGTGACCGTCGGCCCCGCGGCTGTGCTGTTGACCAGCGCCAACGCCTCGGCGGGCAACGCAGGCGGGCCGTCGTCCGACACCTCGGACGCCGCACGGAGAAGGGCGTAGAGCGCCTCGCGGAACCGGACGGCGACGGTCAGGTCGGCCGCCGTGGCGTGCGGGTCCTCGTCGAGGACGCCCGCGCGTACCAGCCAGATGTCCAGGTCGGCGGGGGCGGTCAGCTGCTCCTGCCGAACCGTCGTCCGCTCCGAGATGGTGCCGACGAAGTCGAGCGCCGGGTGGTCGGCGAGCAGGACGGGGTTCACGTCACCAGTTTGACAGGTGACGTCGGTCGGGGCAAGGTCGGTAGCCATGACGCAATCACCTGTCAGACCGGTGACGAGTGGCGCGGGCCTGCGAAGGTACGCCGTCGCGGCGACGCTGGCCCGCGTCGGCGACGGGGGCGCGGGGGTCGGCATCGTCCTGCTCGCCGTCTCCCGGATGGGCGGCCGCGGCGCCCTCGTCGGGGGCCTGCTGGTTGCCGCGCTGATGGTGCCGCACGTCTTCGGCGCGCGGCTGGGACGTGCGGTCGACCGGGCCCGCGACGTGCGGTGCCCGCTGGCCGCGGGCTGCGCGGTCTACGCCGTCGCGCTGGCGGTCGCGGTCGGGCTCCTCGCGACCGGGTGGCCGTGGCCCGCGGGTGCGGCCCTGCTCGTGGCGGGGCTCTGCGGACCCCTCCTGACCGGCGGGATCAGCTCGCTCGTCGCGGGGCTCGGCGGGGCGCCCGAGCGGGCCCTCGGCATCGACGTGCTCACCTACGCCGTCGCGGGCAGCGCGGGGCCTGCGGCCGTGGCCGGGATCGCCGCTGTCGTGTCGCCGATGGCGGGTCTGTGGGGCGTCGCCGCGCTGATCCTGCTCGCCGCCGCGCTGATCCGGTCCCTGCCTGTCGCGGAGCGGTCCCCGCGGCGGTCGGAGGCCTCCGGGGGTGGGGGAGCGCTGCTGCTGACCGTGCGGCCGCTGCGTCGGGTGACGCTCACGACGCTGGCGGTCGCCGCCACCGGTGGAGCGGTCGGGGTCGCCGCGGTCCTGCTCGCCGTCGACCTGTCCGGCGACGGCAGCCGCGGGGCGTGGCTCATCTGCGCGCTCGGGGTGGGGAACCTCGCGGGCTCGCTGGCGGTGCTCGCCCGACCGTTGCGGGGCGACGCCGTCCGGCGGAGCCTCGGGCTGGCCGCCGCGCTCGGCGCCGCCTACCTGCTCGTCGCGGCCGCGCCCAGCTACCCGACGGCGGTCGCCGCCTTCGCGCTCGTCGGGCTGCTGACGGCGCCGTGGGTCACGGCCACGCTCGACGCGCGGGACGCGTACGCCCCGCCCGGTCGCCGGGCCCAGGTGTTCGTCGCGTTGGCCGGTTGGAAGATCGCCGCAGGCTCCGCGGGCAGCGCGGTCATGGGCGCGGCCGCCGGGCTCGGGCCGCGGGCGGTCGTCGTCGTGGGTGCCCTGGTGACCCTCGTGTGCGTCATGGTCGCCGCCTGCGACCGCGCCCGGGTCGCCGTCCCGAGCGGGTGATCGTCGGCACGACGACCGCCGGCGCGCAGGCCCGCCTAGGAGGGGCGCCAGCCCAGCTCCGGGCCGAGGGCGCAGGCGATGTCGGTGAGGATCTGCACGTAGTCGTCGTGGTCGAAGCTGAACGGCAACGCGAACACGACCTCGCGGACCTGCTGGAACCCGACCTGCGCGTACAGCTGCTCGGCGACCTGCGCGGCCGTGCCCACCAGGTCCCTGGCGAACATCAGCCGGGCCGGGCCCTGCGGGGTCGCCGTGCGGGCCGCCCGGGCCTCGGCGTAGGCCGCGTACTTCGCCCGCTGGGCGGCGGTCGCGCTGTCGGTGGGGATCACCACCAGGCCCTGGGAGATCCGTGCGGCCGCGCCGTCGGGGTGGTGCGCCCGGAACGCCTGCATGTGCGAGAGCTGGATGGCCGCGAAGTCCTCGCGCTCCTCGGCCCGCACGACGTTGCTGCACAGGAAGTTCATGCGGTTCTCCCCGGCCCACCGCGCCGAGCGCACGCTCCCGCCGCCGTACCACATGCGCTCGCGGAGCCCCGGTGACTGCGGCTGCACCCGGTCGGAGAACTCCTCGATGCCCGCGGTTCCGCGGAACGGGCTGGCCTGCCCGCCGTCGACCAGCCGCAGCAGGCGCAGGACGCGTTCGTAGCTGAAGTCCTCGATGTCGCCGGTGTCGGGGTAGAGGGCGTCGCGCACCTCCGCGTAGCGCATCGGCGGCCCGACGCTGACGCCCGGGTTCAAGCGCCCCCCGGTGAGGATGTCGACCGTGGCCAGGTCCTCGGCCAGCCGCAACGGGTTCTCCCACCCGAGCGGGATCACCGCGGTGCCGAGCGCGATCCGGCTCGTGCGCTGGGCGGCGGCGGCCAGCACCGCGACGGGGGAGGAGATGCCGTACTGCAGGTGCCGGTGTCGGACCCAGGCGCTGTCGTAGCCGAGCTGCTCGCCGAGCGCGATGACGTCGAGGGTCGTCTCGTGCCCGGCCCGGGGATTGTCCGCGTCGAACGAGCCGATGGTGAGGAAGCCGAGCTTCTCCAGCGGGGCCGAAGGCAGGGGCATGGGGGCGGCTCCTCGTGATCGGTGTCGTCCGCGATCATCCCGGCTCAGGCCCGGCCCGTCACCGCATTGCCCGCGGTCCGGTCGAGCAGCAGCGCCTCGATCAAGGGGACGAGGAGCAGAACGGCCAGGAGCACGAACGCGATCCGGAAGGCCTGGTCGGCGCCGTCCCCGAGGCCGATCGCGTGGCCGACGGGCGCGCCGAGGCGCACCAGGAGCGCGCCGACGGCGACCCCGACGCCCGCTCCGAGCTCCTGCAGCGTCGAGTTGAGGGTGGTGGCGTGGGTCATCCGCGCCGCTTCGACGTCGGCGAAGGCGACGCTGTTGTAGGTGGTGAAGCCGACCGACCGGAAGACGCCGCTCGCCACGAGCAGCGGGAGCAGCAGCACCAGCGGGGTCGCCGCCGTGACGAAGGCCATCCCGACCAGGCACGCCGCGGAGGCGACGATCGCGGCGAGCATCACGGTGCGGATGCCGAACCGGCGCATGAGCGGGGTGGTGGTGGGCTTGATGGCCACGTTGCCGAGGAAGAGCGCGATCACGACCAGGCCGGCCTGCGCCGCCGACCAGCCCAGGCCCAGCTGGAAGAAGAGCGCCAGGAGGAACGGGATGGCGCTGATGATCGCCCGGAAGACCGTGCCGCCCGCCGCCGTCACCCGGTAGGTGTCGATCTTCAGGATGCGCAGGTCGAGCAGGGGGTTCGCGGTGCGCAGGAGGGAGCGGACGGCCGCGACGAGCGCGGCCGCGGCGATACCGAGGGCGACGACGACCGGCACGGGCCGCGGGGTGGCGCTGCCGAGGCCCTCCAGACCGATCACCAGCGCCGCCACCCCCACCGCGGTCAACGCGAAGCCGCGGCGGTCGAGGGCGACCGGCCGCTCGGCTCGGATGTCGGGGACCAGCCTGCGGGCGAACACGAACGCCGCGATGCCGAGCGGCACGTTGATCAGGAAGATCCACCGCCACGAGGCGTACGTGCTCAACGTGCCGCCGATGGCCGGGGCCAGCACGGGCGCGATGAGCGCGGGCCAGGTCAGGTAGGCGATCGCCTGCACCAGCTGGGCCTTCGCGGTGGTGCGGAGCACGACCAGCCGCCCGACCGGCACCATCATGGCCCCACCGACGCCCTGCAGCACGCGGGTCGCGGCCAGCATCGGGAGGTCGACGGCGGCCGCGCAGCCCACTGAGGCCAGCGTGAACACCGCCACCGCGGTCAGGAACACGCGCCGGGCACCGAAGCGGTCGGCCAGCCACCCGCTCACCGGGATCAGGACCCCGAGGGTCAGGACGTAGGCGGTGATGGCGACGTTGATGTCGACGGCCGCGACCCCGAGGTCCTCGGCGATGTGCGGGGCGGCGGGGGCGATCACCGTGCCGTCGAGGATCTCCATGAAGAAGCTCCCGGCGACCAGCAGCGCCAGCCCACGCGAGACGGTCCCGGGCCCGTCGGGCACCGCGGTGCCCTGCTGCCGGTCCCCGATCCCGCGCTGCGCCATCCCGGCCCCCGTCCTGTGTCGTCGGGCCACGATGCACCACGGGTCGCGCGGTGGTGAAGGGCCGCGTTCTCGCTGAGCGAGACACGTGGCGAAGGTCGCATCCGCCGGTGGCCGACGGCGGCCGCGAAACCTGGTGGACGGTGCTTCCCGCCCGGCCGACCATGGGTCGCAACCGGCAAACACGTGGGGAGGGGTGCACGGTGTCCACGACGACGGCCGAGCGTCCGACGCCCGTTGTGGCCACCGCGGCCGACCCGCGGCGGCGGGCCGCGCTGCGCCTCGCGCTCCGGCTCTACACCGGTGAGCTGCGCGCGCACTGGCTCGTCGCCACCGGCGCGATGCTGCTGCCCGCGCTGGGCAACATCGGCATCAACTACTTGCCGCCGCTGGTCGTCGCGCAGCTGGTCGGCAGGCTCGCGACCGGCGCCGAGCTCGACACCGCGATGCTGACCCCCTACGTCCTTCTGTTCTCCGGAGCGCTGCTGGCCGGGGAGATCCTCTGGCGGGCCGGCACGCACTGCCTCATCCGCACCGACGCATGGGGGATCGAACGGCTGTCGATCAGCGGCATGGACGCGCTGCTGGCCAAGGACGCCTCGTTCTTCCACGAGAACTTCGCGGGGTCGCTGACGAAGCGCGTGCTCAGCTACGCGTCGGAGTACGAGGACTTCGTCGACACGCTCTCGTTCCAGATCGTCGCGAACCTGGTGCCGCTGACCTTCGCCTCGGTGGTGCTCTGGCAGTACGAGCCGCTGCTGGTGGCGGTGCTGCTCGGCACCCTCCTGCTCACCGGATTGATCGTGACGCCCCTGATCCGGCGCAGGCAGGCGCTGGTGGACGAGCGGGAGGCGTCGTGGGCGCGGCTGTCCGGGCACGTCTCGGACACGCTGAGCAACATGGACGCGGTGCGCGCCTACGCCTCGGAGCTGCGCGAGGCCGCGGAGCATCGGCGGCGGGTCTCGGACCACCGCAGGCTCAACGTGCTGACCTGGGACTACCACAATCTGAAGATCGACACCCTGGTCGCGCCGATGTCGATCATCACCAACGCGGTCGGGCTGATGCTGGCGGTCGCGGTGGCGACCAGGCCCGGCGGTCCCGGCGTGGCCGCCGTGGTGGTGGCCTTCGCCTACCTCATCCAGGCGTCGAAGATCCTCTTCGACTTCAACCAGATCTTCCGGCAGCTGGAGCGCACCCTCACCGAGGCTGCGCAGTTCGCCGAGCTGCTCCTCGACCCGCCGACGGTGCTCGACCCCGAGTCGCCCGAGCCGGTCGCGGCAGGCTCGGCGACGGTCGTCCTGGAGCGGGTGCGGTTCACCCACTCCGGCAGCCGCACGCCGCTGTTCGACGGGCTCGACCTGCGGGTGGCCGACGGCGAGCGGGTCGGTCTGGTCGGACGCTCCGGCGGCGGCAAGACCTCGGTCGTGCGGCTGCTGCTGCGGCTGATGGACGTCGACGGCGGCCGGATCCTCGTCGGCGGCCAGGACATCGCCCGGATGACGCAGGCCGACCTGCGGGGCCGCATCGCCTACGTGCCCCAGGATCCGGTGATGTTCCACCGCACTCTGGCCGAGAACATCGCGTTCGGCAGGCCGGGGGCCACGGCCGCGGAGGTGCGGGCCGCCGCCGAGGCGGCGCACGTGCTCGAGTTCGTCGACGGGCTCCCCGAGGGGTTCGAGACGCTCGTGGGCGAGCGTGGTGTGAAGCTCTCGGGCGGCCAGCGGCAGCGGGTGGCGATCGCGCGGGCGATCCTGCGCGACGCGCCGATCCTGCTGCTCGACGAGGCGACCAGCGCTCTCGACTCGGAGAGCGAGGCCCACATCCAGCGCGCCCTCTGGGCGGTGATGGAGGGCCGGACGGCGATCGCGGTGGCCCACCGGCTGAGCACGGTCGCCGGGATGGACCGCCTGGTCGTGCTCGACCAGGGCCGCGTCGTCGAGGAAGGCAGCCACGCCGAGCTGCTCACCCGCGGCGGCGGCTACGCCCAGCTGTGGCAGCGCCAGTCCGGCGGCTTCCTCGGCCAGTGACCAGGCCGCGGTGGACCGGTGGCGGTTGACCGGCGGCGAGCGGACCAGCGGCGGGTGGTCAGGCGTCGAGGCGCTGGGGGGTGGGTGCGTCGGGGGAGTAGGCGGGCCAGCCGGGGTCGCCGGAGCGGGCGAACGCCGTCCACGCCCCGCACAGCTCGTCGGCAAGGGCCTGCGGGCCCCCGTCGCCGAGCATGCCCTCCGGCCCGGTCGCCGCGGCCAGGGTGCTGAAGACGAACGGCAGCTCGAGCCCGTGGCAGGCGCCGAGGCGGCCGCCGCAGGCCGCGGAGCGCCAGGCGAAGTCGTAGAGGTACGTGCGGCCCGCCCCGGTGCCCGCGTGCGCCTCGGCCAGCCGCCGGGTGGGTCCCTGGAACACCAGGTCGTTCATCACCCTGGTCAGCGCCGCGCCCGGAGTCGGGTCGTCGCCTGCCAGCAGCTCGTCGGGCCGCGGGTGCACGGCGGCGAGCAGGGCGTGCACCTGCTCCGCGGTCACGACGTCGCCGACACCGGTGGGTACGTAGTAGAGGTTCATCTCGTCGTGGTTGCTGCCGACGACCAGGTCGACGTCGGCGGCCGCCCCGGCGGCGATGGCCTCCAGCGGGTGCCGGGGGAGCACGTCGTCGCCCAGCACCGGGAGGAAGCCGCCGAGCCCGAACCCGGGGTCGATCCCGTCCGGCTCGCGCAGGTCACCGCGTCGGGCGGGATCGCTCATGGCCTCCTGCGCGGCCAGGGTCGTCTCGTATGGCAGCTCCCGCAGCGCCGCGGCCTCCGGCGCCACACCCAGCTCGTCGGCGAGCGCGGCGGCGAAGCGGGCCGCCAGGGGCGCACTGCGCACCATCTCCGCGCCACCGCTCTGCACGATCGCCCGCTGGAACAGGCCCTTGCTCAGCGGGGAGCCGAGCAGGCAGCCGAGGCTCATCGCGCCCGCCGACTCGCCGAACACGGTGACCCGGCCGGGGTCACCGCCGAACGCGGCGACGTTGTCCCGCACCCAGGCGAGCGCGGCGAGCTGGTCGCGCAGGCCGATGTTGGTCGCCCCGCCCGCCAACGGCAGGAACCCCTCGATCCCGAGCCGGTAGGTGACCGACACGAGCACGACACCGCCGCGGGCCAGTGCGGTGCCGTCGTAGACGGGCGCACCCGGTTCGCCCGCGATGAACGACCCGCCGTGGATGAACACCATCACCGGCAGCCCGGACCCACCGGGCTCGGGCGTCCAGACGTCGACGGTCAGGAAGTCCTCGCCCTTGCGCCAACCCCGGCCGATGATCGGGCCGAGGTCGATGCCGGGGATCGTGCGCGTCGGCTGGGGGGCGTTCGGGCCGTCGGCGGTCGCGTCGCGGACGCCGGTCCACGGCCGCGCGGGCTGGGGCGCCGCGAAGCGCAGCGCGCCAACCGGCGGCGTCGCGAACGGCACGCCGAGGAACCGGGCCACGCCGTCCACCGACCGGCCGCGCACCGTTCCGGCGGCCGTGTCGATCTCCACGATGTCGATCTCCAGGGCACCCGCGATTCGGACATCGGTGCCGATCAGGACAGTGGAGTCGCCGTCAGCGGCGGTGGGCGTCATTCCTTCGTTCTACAGACGACAGACACGCCGACGCGACAGCTCACCGCGTGCGACACTCGGGAGGTGTCTGTCGATGATCTGCCGGTGACGGCTCCGGTCGCGGTCCAGACCGCGCCCCCGCGTGCCCCCGCGCCCGTCGAACCCGAGCGCCGCGCGCCCGCGCCACCGCAGGCCCCCGCGTCCGAGACCATGGCCCATGGGTGGGGCCTGCCGCTGGTCGTGCTGATCGTCGGCATGTTCATGTCGATCCTGGACACGAGCATCGTCAACGTGGCCATCCCGACGATCCAGAACGTCTTCGGCACCACCACCGACAAGATCCAGTGGATCGCCACGTCCTACACGCTCGTGCTGGGTGTGGTCGTGCCGCTGAGCGCGTGGCTGTCCGACAAGTTCGGCGTGGCCCGGGTCTACAACTGGTCGCTGCTGCTGTTCTCGGCGGGCTCGGCGCTCTGCGGGCTCGCGTGGAGCCTCGAGAGCATGATCGTGTTCCGGATCATCCAGGCCATCCCGGGCGGCATCCTGCCGGTCGTGACCCTTTCGATGCTCTACCGGATCGTGCCCAAGGAGAAGATCGGCCAGGCCATGGGCATGTACGGCCTCGGGATCATCGTGGCTCCGGCGATCGGCCCGACCCTGGGTGGCTACCTGGTGGAGTACGTCGACTGGCGGCTGATCTTCTTCATCAACGTCCCCGTCGGCATCCTCGGCGCCGTCGCGGCCGTGCTCGTGCTGCCCAAGTTCGCGGCCGCCAAGGCCGGTCGTTTCGACGCGCTGGGCTTCGTCATGATCGCCGGTGGACTGTTCGCGCTGCTCCTGGCCCTTTCCGAGGGCGAGGACTGGGGGTGGACGTCGTACCGCATCATCATCCTGCTCGCGGCCGCACCGATCCTCCTGGCGCTGTTCGTCGTGGTCGAGCTGCAGGTGGAGAAGCCTCTGCTGGACGTGCGGGTGTTCCGCTACTGGCCGTTCACCAACTCGCTGCTGTTGATCTCCGTACTCATGGTCGGCCTGTTCGCGGTGCTGTTCTACGTGCCGCTGTTCCTCCAACAGGCCCAGGGGCTCGGCGCGTTCGCCGCCGGGCTGCTGCTGTTGCCGCAGGCGCTGGTGATGGCCGTCCTGATGCCGATCGCGGGCAGGCTGTACGACAAGATCGGCCCGCGATGGCCCGCCGTGATCGGGCTGACGGTCGTCGCGATCGGCACCTACCTGCTGCACAACCTCACGCTCGACACGTCGCGTTCGGAGATCGCCTGGCTGCTGGCGTTGCGCGCCAGCGGGATGGGTCTGGCCATGATGCCGATCATGACCAGCGGTGTGGGGGCGGTGCCGGTGATGAAGGTCGGCGCGGCGAGCGCGTTCAACAACGTGGTCCAGCGCAGCGCGGCCGCACTCGGGCTTGCGGTGCTCACGGCGCTGATGACGACGCAGCGGGCCCAGATGGTCGGCGACCGCACCGCGCTCATCGGCAACGACACGCCGATGCCCAACCTGCTCCCCGGCCCCTCGGGGCAGATGATGGGCATGTACGCGACCTACACGCAGACCCAGACGCAGGTGTTCGTGGCCGCGCTGGACCAGCTGATGATCATCACGTCGGTGCTGACGCTGATCGGCGTGGGGCTGTCGTTCCTGCTGCGCAACGGACCCGCCGTCAAGACCGGGGGCGACGGGGGCGCGGCCGCGAGCGCGGCGCACTAATTCCGAGCTCCCTCAGAACGACGATGTCCCCGCAGGCGGTGAGCGCCCGCGGGGACATCGGCTAGCTGAGCGAACTGCGTCAGTCGTTCTTGTGGATCTTCACCGAGACGTTCATGCCGGGCACGAGCTGGAGGTTGTCCGTGCCCGCTAGCGCGATCTTGACCGGGATGACCTGGGTGACCTTCTGGAAGTTGCCGGAGGTGTTGGCCTGGGGGAACAGCGAGAAGACGCCCGCGGCGCCGCCCTGGATCTCCGAGACCGTGCCGGTGAGGTTGGCGTCGGGGAAGGCGTCGACCGAGATGTCGACCTTCTGGCCCGCGTGCACCGAGTCGATGTCGGTCTCGTCGACGCGCGCGGTGACGAAGATCTTGGAGAAGTCGTAGGCGACGGCCAGTTGGGTGCCCGCGGCGACGAACGCCCCCTCCACGCCGTTGTCGACCACCACATCGGCGTCGGCGGGGGCGCGGATGCTCTGCTGCGGCTGCACGAAGCCGCCCTGGATCTTGATCCGGCCGACGATGTCGTTCTTCTTCAGCTCGGTGCCCTGGGTGGCGGACCAGTCGATGAGCGTGCCGGACGTCGGCGCGTTGATCGAGATCTTGTCGCCGTCGATCTGGGCGTTGTCCGTGCTGACGTAGTTGCGCGAGTTGATGAAGTAGCTCGCGCCGATCGCCGCGCCGACGAGCACGGCGACGATCAGGATCACCAGCAGGCTGATGCGCGTGCTGCGCTTCATCCCGCGGCGGCCCGCGGGCGGCTCGGCGGGCGCCGGGGGCGCGGTGGTCTGCTCGCTCATGGCGTGGCAGGCAGCACGACCTGCTGCCCCTCCGTGAGACCGGTGACGATCTGCGTGTTGCCGTCGCCGGTCGCGCCGATCTGGACGGGGATCGCGCGTTGCGTGCCGTCGGACTCGAGCACGGTCACAGTGCTCCTCCCGCTCTGCGTGTGCACGGCTGCGCTAGGCACCGCGAGAACATCGGGTATCTCCTTGGTGAGCACCTCGGCTTCTGCCGTCATCCCGCTCTTGAGTCGCGGGTCTGACATCGGCAGAACCACAGTCACATAGTAGCTAATCACGCCGGAGATCGCGGTGCCGGTAGGGGCCGACGAGAGCACTGATCCGTCGAGGGTGAGATCGGGAACGGCGTCGAAGGTGACCTTCACCTTCTGGCCGAGCGTGATGCCCGCGGCGTCGGTCTCGGCGAAGGCCAGCACCACCTGGAACTCGTTGATGTCGTTCAGCACGAGGAACTGCGTGCCACCGGGGCGGGTCGGGGTGGCGGCCGCGGCGGCCGCGGCTCCCGATGTCCCGTCGGTGCCGGGCAGGATCGCGTCGCTGCCCGGCGCCAGGGCGGAGGTGCCGGTGCTGGGGCTGACGAACTCGCCCACCGCACCGTTCAGCACGGAGACGACGCCGTCGACGGGCGCGCGCAGCGTCGTGTTCGCGACGTCGCGGTTGGCCGAAGCGACCACGGACTGGGCCGCGGCCACCGCCGCCGCCTGCTGGGCGATCGACGGCGGGCGGTCGGAAGCCGCCGAGTTCGTGGCGTTCTGCGCGCTGACCACACCCTGCTGGGCGTTGGCCACCGCGAGCCTGCCGCTCTGGTCGTCGACGTCCTTCTTGCTCTCGGCCGCGTCCACGGCGCCCTGGTCGGCGACGACGGTGGACTTCGCCATCGTGACGGCAGCCTGGTCGGTCGGGATCGCGGTGCACGCAGCCGGGGGAGTCGTCACCGCGCTCATGGCCGAGGCGGCGCCGAGGGCCAGCGCTCCGGCCAGAGAGGTCATCCCGGTGCCGGTGGTGGTCCCGGTGGTGCCGGTCGTGCCGGTGCCGGTCGTCCCGGTGCCGGTCGTTCCGGTGCCGGTCGTTCCGGTGCCGGTCGTGCCCGTACCCGTCATGCCCGCCATCCCGGTGCCGGGGGTGTACGCCGCCGCGTTCGCCATCCCGCACGCCGCCTGGTCGCGGCGCAGCTGGTCCTTGGCCCGGTCGAGCACCTTCTGGGCCTGGTCCAGCTGGCGCTCGGCGTTGTCGATCGCGGTCTGGTCGGCCGCCTGCACCGCGTCGGCCTGGTCCTCGGTCCGCTGGAGGATCTTGCGGGCCTGGTCCAGCGTGTCCTGCGATCCCGACACGACCGGCGAGTTGGTGATCTTGTCCAGCAGGGCCTGCTGGGCGCGGAGCTGCGACTGCGCCTGGGCGAGCTCCTGCTGCGCCGAGAAGGGGTCGATCGACGCCAGTACCTGGCCCGCCGTGACGTGGTCACCGACCTTGACGTCGACCGCCGTCAGCTGGCCGCCCTTGGCGAAGCCCAGGTTCTGCTCGGTGACCGCCGTGAGCGATCCGGTGGCCGACACGCCACTGGTGACCGAGGTGCGCTGCACGACGTAGGTGCGGGGCGGCGAAGGCGTGCTGCTCGCCGTGCACGCCACGACGCCGCTCGCCACGAGGGCGATCGCGACGCCACCCCATGCCGTGCGGCGCATCGCCTGGCTCTGCCACCGATTCGTGACTGCACCCGGTGTCCGATGCCTCGACATGCGCACGCTCCTCCCGATGGTCAGACGTTGCGGGGAGCTGGCCGACCCGATTCCGAATGATGCGGGCCTGCCGTTCTCGTCCAACCTGCGACGCGGAACGTAACCGGTAACGGATCGGGAACGATCAGGAGGTCCCATTCAGCGGAGTCGTTTCCCGACCGTGAATCGGGCCTCCGTGCCAGTCGATGCAGACCACTGTGGCGTCGTCCCGTAGATCCCGCCCAGTGGCTCTGAGCACCTCTTCTCCCAGCGTGTAGACCACTTCCCGGGGGTGCCGGTCGGCCGTCTCGGCCAGTAGCGTCGCGATGTCGAGGTGTTCCGCGTTGCGTTCGAGCATGCCATCGGTCACCAATACGATCCGATCACCGGGCGTCAACGGAACACTCTGAAGGGTGAAGCCGCGACCGGGCATGATTCCGAAGGGCATGTCGATTCCGAGCTCGATCCGTTCGACAATTCCGGAACGCACCCGAAACGGAAACGGATGTCCCGCGTTGACAATGGCCATGCGCGCGCGGTGCCGGTCGATGCGCACCAGCTGACCGGTGACGAAGTCGCCCGTGCCCGAGTGCGCGACCAACGCGTCGTTGGCGGTCGCCGCCTGTTCCAGCAGGCCCAGCTCGCGCCTGCGGCCGTTGCGCAGGCTGCCGACCAGCAGGGTGGCGAGCATGGCCGCGTGGACGTCGTGCCCGACGGCGTCGGTGATGGAGACGTGCAGGGTGTCGCGATCGAGTGAATAGTCGAAGGTGTCGCCGCCGACTGCGTTCGCGGGCTCCAGCCACCCCGAAACGGTGAGCTGGCCCGCCTCACAGGTGAATGCGGCCGGGAGCAGCCTCCGTTGGATCTCAGCGGCGAGGGAGAAGGGCAGCGAGCGCTGCGCCCACTCGAACAGATCGGTGTGGCGCCTGCAGCCGACCACGACGTAGGCGAGCGCGCGGGCGCACTCCTCGATGTCCTCGATGTCGTCGGCGTCCGGGGTCCACGGCAGGCGCATCTCGATCACGCCCATGGCGTCGCCGCGGTCGGTGACCGGCACGACCAGCGTGCAGCTCCCGGCCCCTTCGCTCCGCAGGTCGGGCCGCTGCGCGCGCAGCACCGTCTCGTACACCGTGCCCGCCAGCGGGACGGTCGGCGCGTGCTCGGCGCCCTCCTGCATCTCGCGGGCGGCGTTGGCGTCGATGCCGCCGAACCGGGCGACGGCCCGGCCGCTCAGATCCATGATGAGGAAGCACAGGTCGTCGGCGTTGAGCATCTTGGCCAGGTGGTCGGCCATGACGTCGATCGCCTCGACCGGCGAGGCCGCCTCGGCGCGCCTCAGCAGCGCCCGCAGGTCGGTGTGGATGCGTCCGCGCGGATGCATGCGTGCGACCCTACGATTCAGCGCGGGAACGCGCAGGCGGGACGGCCGTGGCGACCCCGCCCGCGCCCGCCGTCAGAGGTCCTCGATGCGGAAGCCGACCTTGATCCCGACCTGCCAGTCGGCCACCTCACCGTCCTGGAGGTGCCCGCGGATCTCGGTGACCTCGAACCAGTCGATGTTGCGCAGGGTGCGGCCCGCGCGCTGGATGCCGTTGCGGACGGCCGCGTCGACCCCCTCGGGCGACGTTCCGACGATCTCGACGAGACGGTAGGTGTGTTCAGGCACAGCATTTCCTCTCCGTTGAGTCTCCGCAGACCCTAGTGCGGCGATCCCACCTAAGGTCGAGCTCATGGACTACGCCGACGCTGTCGAGGTCTTCTTCGCGCCTGCTCCCACCGATGTCGCGACACCGTCGGTTGTCGCCGACGCCAGCCCCGCCCGGCGCCTGCGTGACGCGCTGGAGCCGATAGCGATGCACGCCGTCTGGTCGTCGTCGGTGAACGCCGCGCTGGCCGGGCACGGCATGGACTTCCTCACCGCGTACGTGTGCGGGCGCGCCGGAGCGCTCGGGGACGTGCCCTCCGCGGTGGTCGCCGCCACCTTCGCGGTGTTCGAGCCAGGCCTGATCGACAGCCTGTGGAACGAGGGCCGCGCGCAGGTCCCGCCGGCCGAGCTGCTGCCGATCCGGGACGCGGCGGCGGCGGAGAGCCTGCGGGCGACGATCGGGTCGGACGCGCCGGAGGCGGCCGTCGCCGAGGTGGCGCAGGTGCTGGAACGCGCGGTCGACGCGGTCGACGGCACGGGCCGCGTGCTGTTCGCCGCCCTGCGGGCCCGGCCGCGCCCGGCCGACCCGTACGCCCGGCTCTGGCGGGCCGCCGATCTGGTGCGCGAGCACCGCGGGGGACTCCCACATCGCGGCGTCGGTCGCGGCTGGCCTCGACCCGGTGCGGATGGGCGTGCTCTCGGAGCTCTGGGTCGGCTTCCCGCTGGGGGAGTACAGCGGCACCCGGGCCTGGCCGCCGGAGGCCGCCGCCGCGGGCGTCGACCGGCTCCGGGCCGACGGACTGGTCGCCGACGACGCGCTCACCGCCGAAGGCCGGGCGTTCCGCGAACAGATCGAGGCCGCCACCGACACCGCGCAGGACACCCTGCTCGCCGCCGTGGGCGACGACCTCGGAGCGGTGGTGGAGCAGACCGACGCGTGGTCGCGGCGCTGCGTCGAGGCGGGCGCGTTCCCGCCGGACATCCGCAAGCGCGCCGCGGGCTAGTCAGTCGCCGGTCCAGCAGCCGAGCACGGCCTTCATGATCAGGCGGGCGGCGTCGGCGCGGGGGCTGGGCGGGCTGCCGAACGTGCTCGGCAGCCCGTCGACGTCGACCAGCATGACCTTGGTGTCCTTGCGCAGCACGATCGAGCCCTCGGTGGTGCTGAACGCCTGGGCGTCGGGCAGGTCGATCGCGTCGACGCGCCCGAGCTTGCCCGCCAGCGCCTCGTAGGCCTTCGTCGTGGTGAGGTCGTTGGGCAGGTCCTGCACGATCAGCGTGAACGAGCCGTTCGGGTAGGTG
The DNA here is from genome assembly GCA_963799945.1 of uncultured Actinomycetota bacterium. Taxonomy (GTDB): domain Bacteria; phylum Actinomycetota; class Actinomycetes; order Mycobacteriales; family Pseudonocardiaceae; genus Pseudonocardia. The sequence continues at coordinate 27,707 of CAWCZG010000007.1, read as the reverse complement.
TAGCGGCATGTCGAGACGTGGTTGGCGTACTGGATCGGGCCCACCTGGCTCGGGACGACGCCGATGAGGTTCTCGATGTCGCTCTGCGCCTCGGGCTGGCACACCATCTCGGCCTGGGGCGAGGGCACGTCCGCCGGTGCCGAGGTGGGCGCGGCGCTCACCGGCGCGCCGATGGGGTCGGACGGCTGCCCACAGCCCGCGAGCAGCGTGAGCGCGCCGATTGCGACTGCCGCCCAGATGTGTCTCCCCATGTCTACCGAGCGTTCCATCCGCGATCGGGCGTTGCAACCAAACCGGTGACGCCGCCGCCACGAGCGGCGCTCGACCTGCGCCCGGCGTGCTGATGAGCCGTCGTCCGACAGGACCGGGGCTGATCATGGGCTGTGAGCGGTCGATGTGACAGCCTCGGCGCGTGCCTTCCTCCTCCGCGGTCAGGACCGTCGGGACGCCGATCGTCGCCCTGCTCCTGCTGGTGCTCGTCTGGCACCGCACGCTCCCGCCGTTGGTGGTCGCGCTCGTCGCGGCCGCGCTGATCGGGGCGGTGCTGGTGGCGGTGCACCACGCCGAGGTGGTCGCCCACCGGGTCGGTGAGCCGTACGGCTCGCTGATCCTCGCCGTCGCGGTGACGGTCATCGAGGTCGGTCTGATCCTCAGCATCACCGCCTCCGGTGGCCCGCAGACCGCATCGCTGGCCCGCGACACCGTGTTCGCCGCGGTGATGATCACCTGCAACGGGATCGTCGGGCTGTCGCTGGTCGTCGGCGCGGTGCGCCACCACGTCGTGAAGTTCCAGGCAGGCGGGAGCGCGGGTGCGCTGGCCGCCGTCATCACGCTCGCCACCCTCTGCCTGGCGCTTGCCCGCGTTCACCACCAGCTCGCCCGGGCCGACCTTCGCGGGCCCGCAGCTGGCGTTCGCCGCGGTCGTGTCGGTGGTGCTCTACGGCGTCTACGTGTTCGTGCAGACCGTCCGCCACCGCGACTACTTCCTGCCGGTCGCCAAGCCGACGTCGGCCACCGACGGGGATGAGGACGGCGAGGGGGCGCATCTCGAGCCGCCGAGCGGGCGCACGGCGCTGATCAGCCTGGGCCTGCTCCTGGTGGCGCTCGTGGCCGTCGTCGGGCTGGCCAAGACCATCTCACCGACGATCGAGGCCGGGGTCGCCGCGATCGGGGCCCCGCCGACCGTCGTGGGTGTGGCGATCGCCCTGCTCGTCCTGCTGCCCGAGACCCTGGCCGCGGTGAACGCGGCGGCCCGCAACCGGCTCCAGACGAGCTTCAACCTCGCCTACGGCTCCGCGCTGGCCAGCATCGGTCTGACGATCCCGGCGATCGCGCTGGCGTCGATCTGGATGGACGGGCCGCTGCTGCTCGGCCTCTCCGGCCTGGAGCTGGTGCTGCTCGCGGTCACGGCACTGGTCGGGTCCGTGACCGTTGGCCGCGGCACCGCCATCGTGCTCGGCGGCGCCGTCCACCTGGTGATCTTCGCGTCCTTCCTCTTCGTCGCCGTCGTCCCGTAGGGTCCGCCGGCGGTCGGCCCGCCGGGCGAGCGGTGCGACGACCGGAAGCTGAGAATGGGGATCGGCCATCAGGCCGGTTGGACGTGGTCCGAATGGCCGATGTTGCGGTCGTCCATCGCCGTTCGACCGCCGCCGAACTCCCGCTGGGCAACCCTCTTCCTCAGGTTGTGCAACTGGCCGAGGCCGCCTGCCTAACGTCTGCGTCGACCTCCCCAGCCCCGCCAGAGACCAGGTGTTCGATGTCTCTAGACCTGTTGCCCGTCGCCGTACGCACGGCTCCGGTCCCGGAGCCCGCCGCGCGCCGGACGATGCTCGACGTCACCATCGCCCGCCTCGACGTCGACCGGATCGTGGAGATGGGCGGCCTCGCGGCGTCCGAGCAGGAGCGGGCCGACGCCCGCATCGCGGTGGTCGGCCGGATCTCCCGGCTCGACCCCGACGGTTGGCTCGCGACCCGCTGGTACCGGTGGGCGCGGATGTTCGGGCTGCCCGGCCTGCCCGCGTCCCCGACGCCCGCCGCGCGGCTCCTGCTCGCGCCCTACGACGCGGTCGGCCACGTCCACCGCAAGCTGGCGCCCTACGTCAGCGGTGTGCTCGCCGTCTTCGACGCGGGCCTCGCGCTCGCCCCTGGCGTCCCGGACGGCCCGGAGTCGACCGAGGTGCTGCTGCGCGGCTGGAGCGAGGCGTGCCTGCCGACGACGCTCACCCCCGGCACCGCCTACGGGCCCAGGACGCCGGAGGTGGAGGAGGTGCTGCGGCACGCGTGGGCGGCATCGCCCGCCGCCCGCCTGCGCGCCCACCGCGCCCGCGCCGCCATCCCGGCGCACACCTGGAACACGGCCTGCGGCGCCGTCGACGACGCCTCCACCGTCTGCGGTGTGCCCTTCCTCGCCCGGTACCTGTTCGGCGAGGCGCTCTCGGTCACCGCGGACAGCGGTCTCGCCGACGCCGTCTGGGGCGCCGCCGTCGCCGCGGCCTTCCACGACAACCTGCCCGAGCCGACCCGCGACCTCCTCGCGAGCCCCTTCCGCGCCGCCGCGTAAAGCATTCTCACGAGTTCGGGCGATAGCCGAAATTCGCATTTTGTGCTATTGTCACAATGGTTTACGCTAAAGTCGTTCCATGCATTCTTATCGCGATGGTGACGTTGTTCTCCACGGTTTCCTCGTCGACGGCGGGAGCCGCACCTGTTCCACTTCCGGGGTGCTGCTCGTCCACGGCGGCGCGGGCCTCGACGGCCACGCCCGGGCTCAGGCCGAACGCATCGCCGCCCTTGGCTATGTGGTGTTCGCCTGCGACATGTTCGGGGAAGGCGTCGCAGGCGATCGAGAACGCACAATGGCGGCGATCGCCGCGCTGATCGGCGACCCGGACCGGCTCTGCCGCCGCGCCGAGGCCGGGCTCCGCGTGCTCGTCGCACACCCGCGCGTCGACGGCCGGATCGCGGCGGTCGGCTACTGCTTCGGCGGCACCACCGTGTTGGAGTTGGCGCGCGGGGGCGCTGCGGTCGCGGGCGTGGCCTGCGTGCACGGCGGGCTGCGCCGCCACCGGGCCGCGCCGGTCGCGCCCATCATGGCCAGGGTGCTCGTCTGCCACGGCGGCGCCGACCCGCACGTGCCGCCCACCGACGTCGCGGCATTCGTCGACGAGATGACCGCCGCTGCGGCCGACTGGCAGATGCACGTCTACCGCGGGGCGGCCCATGGCTTCACCCACCGGAACCCGTCCGCGACTCCGGGGGTGGCCTACGACGCGGACGCCGATGAGCGTTCGGCGGCGGCGCTGCGCCGGTTCCTCGGCGACCTCCTCGGCGAGCCCGTCAGCTCTTCTTCTCCCGCCACGCCCGCTCGAACGGAAGGCGCCAGGCGTTCGGGGCGATGAGCTGGTGGATGGCGTTGGGGCCCCACGTGCCCGGCGGGTAGTTCTTCACCGGGGGAGGGTCTTCCAGGAGCGGCGTGGAGCGGTCCCAGAGCGACTCGATGCCCTCCGCCGTGGTGAACAGGGTGTGGTCGCCGCGCATCGCGTCGAGGATGAGCCGCTCGTAGGCCTCCATGACGTCGCCCGCGCGCTCGGTCTCCTGCGTCGAGAACTGCATCGACAGCTTCTCCAGGCGCATGCCGGGCCCCGGCTGCTTGCCGTAGAACGAGAGCGACACGCGGGAGGAGTCGGCGAGGTCGAACGTCAGGTGATCCGGACCTTGGGCTCCCACACCGGACCCCGAGGGGAACATCGTGCGCGGCGCCTCCTTGAACGCGATCGAGATGATCCGCATCCCCTCGGCCAACTTCTTGCCGGTGCGCAGGTAGAACGGGGTGCCCGCCCAGCGCCAGTTGTCGATGCCGACCTTGAGCGCGATGAACGTCTCGGTGTCCGAGTCAGGCGCCACGCCGTGTTCGGAGCGGTAGCCGCTGTACTGGCCGCGCACGACGTCGCTGGGGTGGATCGGCAGCATCGAGCGGAAGACCTTGTTCTTCTCCTCGCTGATCGCCCGCGGCTCCAACGCCGTCGGCGGCTCCATCGCCACGAACGCCATCACCTGCATCAGGTGGGTGACGACCATGTCCTTGTAGGCGCCGGTCGGCTCGTAGAACGACGCCCGCTGATCGAGCCCGAGCGTCTCCGGGATGTCGATCTGGATGTGGTCGATGAAGTTGCGGTTCCAGATCGGCTCGAACAGCCCGTTGGCGAACCGGAACGCAAGGATGTTCTGCGCCGCCTCCTTGCCGAGGAAGTGGTCGATGCGGAAGATCTGCGTCTCGGCGAAGGTCTGGTGCACGAAATCGTTGAGGGCGATCGCGCTCGCGAGATCGTCGCCGAACGGCTTCTCCATGATCACGCGGGCGTTTTCGACGAGCCCGGCGTCGCGCAGCATCGCGATCACGGCCTGGGCGGCGCGCGGGGGCACCGAGAGGTAGTGCAGCCGTCGCACGCCGTCGCCCAGCAGCGCCTCCGCCGCCTTGACCGCCGAGGTGAGGCCTTCGGGGCCCGCCCCCTGGGGCACGTAGGTGAGCTTCTCGGCGAAGTCGGTCCACGCTTCCTTGGAGAGCTTGTGGGTGCCGAAGCTCTCGATGGCGGAACGGGCCAGCTCGCGGAACTCCTCGGTGGTCATGTCGTCCATCGCCGTGCCGACGATCCGGACGTCGGGAGCGAACTGCGACTGCTGCAGGTAGCCCAGCCCCGGGATCAGCTTCCGCTTGGCGAGATCGCCGGTGGCGCCGAAGAGCACGATCACGTGTGGGGCGAGTGCCTCCAGTCCGCGCTGGCGCGCCCTCGCCCGCGCGGGCCAGGCGATCGTCTGGGGGTCGTGGGGGGCTGGGGTGCCGATTGGGGTGGTTGCGGACAGGTCGGTCACGCTCATCCTCCTCCGGGGGCAGCCCTTTGGCGGTTGCCGCCGCCGGGGACTATACCCACGCCAGAGCGGGTGAATGATGATCGCTTGTTAACCGGTGTTGAACGGGGGAAGTCATGCTGGGCGGCCTGCTCCCCGTGCCCCGCAACCGGTGGCTCCCGGACGCGGTCGCGGGCGCGACGCTGGCCGCGCTCGCCGTCCCCGAGGTGCTCGGTTACGCGCGGATCGCGGGCATGCCGGTGGTCACCGGCCTCTACACGATGCTCGCGCCGATGGTCGTGTTCGCGCTGCTGTGCTCCTCGCGCCACCTGGTCGTCGCGGCCGACTCCGCGACCGCGGCCATCCTGGCCGCGGGCCTCTCGGGCCTCGCCGTGGCGGGGTCGCCGCGCTACGTCGCCCTGGCGGGCACCGTGGCGCTGGTCGTGGCCGTCCTGCTCGCGGCGGCCCGGGTGATCAGGCTCGGCTTCCTGGCCGACTTCCTGTCCCGCACGGTGCTCGTCGGGTTCCTCACCGGCGTGGGCGTGCAGGTCGCGCTCGGTCAGATCGGGGACCTGCTCGGGGTCGACGCGGGTAGCGGATCGCTGCCCGAGAAGCTCGTGCGGGTCGCGGGCGAGGTGCCGCGGACCCAGCTGCCCACCCTGCTCATCGCCCTCGCGGTGATCGCGATCGTGCTGCTGGGCAGGCTGATCGACAAGCGGATCCCGGTGGCGCTGCTCGCCGTGGTCGCGGCGATCGTCGCCGAGGCCGTGTTCGGGCTCTCCCGCTTCGGCGTGGCGGTGCTCGGCACGGTGCCCGCGGGCCTGCCCGGGGTCGGCCTGCCGGGGCCGGCGCCCGCCGACCTGGCCGCCGTCCTGCCCATCGCGGCGTCGATGGTGGTGGTGATCCTGGCACAGAGCGCGGCCACCTCGCGGGCCTACGCGGCGCGCTTCGACGAGCAGGTCGACACCGACGACGACCTCGTCGCGCTCGGCGGGGCGAACCTCGCCGCCGCCGTGACCGGGACCTTCGTCGTGAACGGCAGCCCGACGAAGACCCAGATGGTGGTGGGGGCGGGCGGGCGGTCCCAGCTAGCGCAGCTCGTCTCCGTCGCCGTCGTGGTGGTGGTGTGCCTCGTCGCCACGGGCCTGCTGGGTGGGCTGCCGCTCAGCGCGCTGGCCGCCGTCGTGTTCCTCATCGGGGTCGACCTGGTGGACATCGCGGGCATGCGGCGGATCTTCGCGGTGCGCAGGGCGGAGTTCGTCGTCGCCGTGCTCACCGCGCTGGCCGTGGTGCTCCTCGGTGTGCAGGACGGGATCGTGGTCGCCATCGTCGTCTCGATCATCGACCACCTGCGGCACAGCTACGACCCGCGCAGCAACGTCCTGACCAAGTCACCCGAGGGCCACTGGCGATCGATACCGGTGACGCCCGGCGCCCGCACGACCGACGGGCTGCTCGTCTACCGGTTCGGCAGCGGCCTCTACTTCGCCAACATCGCCCGGCTGGTCTCCGACCTGACGACGCTGAGCGCCCAGGGCACCCCCGTGCGCTGGCTGTGCCTGGACGCCGCCGCGATCGGGGACATCGACTACACCGCGGCCACCGTGCTCACCCAGGTCGTGCAGCGCGAACAGAAGGCGGGCGCGCGGGTGGTCCTGTCCAACGTGATCAAGCCCGTCCGCAACGAGCTGAGCCGCTACGGGATCGCCGAGATGATCGGTCCGGACGGCTTCTACGACACCTCGGGCGAGGTCCTCGCGGAGTTCGAGGCCCACCGGTAGGGGTGCCCGCCGGTCAGACGGCGCTGCCCTTCTGCCACTGCGCCCAGGTGAGCTCCCAGTCGCCGTATGTGTCGTCGAGCGGAAGCTGCTTGCCGCCGGAGTTGGTGACCTCGACGACGTCGCCGATGCCGAAGTGGTCGAAGAACCACTGCGCGTTGGCCGGGCTGAGGTTCACGCAGCCGTGGGAGACGTTCGCCCCGCCCTGCGAACCCACCGACCACGGCGCCGAGTGCACGAACTCGCCGTCGTCGGAGATCCGCTCGTCGAGGTCGACCTTCTCCTTGTAGTACCCGGGCTGGCCCTGGCAGACGCCGTAGGTGCAGGAGTCCATGATGACGCTCGGCTGCTTGTCCGAGATCACGTGCGGGCCGAGGTGCGAGGGGAAGCCGGGCGAGCCCAGGCTGATCGGCATGGTCTTGACCAGCGCGCCGTTGTCGAAGATCTGCATCTGCTCGGCGCCGCCGTCGGCCTTCGCGACCATCGCGTCGTGCACGTGGATGGTCTCGGTGCGGTCGGTCTCGCCGTAGACGCCGCCCCCGAGGTCGACGCCGTAGACGTTGGCCTTGAGGGTGATCGTCGAGCCCGCCGTCCAGTAGGTCTGCGGGCGGTAGTGCACCTCGGTGTCGGAGAGCCAGTACCAGCCGCCCGGCTGGGCCGGGGTCGCGGTGACCGACAGCGCGCGCTGCGTGGCGGCCCTGTCGTGGACGGCGTGGTTGAACTTGACCACGATCGGCTGCCCGACCCCGACGGTCGTCTGCGCGGGCGGCGGGATGAACGAGGGGAAGGCCTGGGCCGCGGGCGTGATCGTGGACACCGCGACGTCCTGGTGGCTCGCCGCACCGTCGGTGCCCTTGGCGTCGACGCCCACCGTGTACTGGGCGGCGTAGGCCAGCGGCTGGGTGGACGACCAGGTCGTGCCGTCGGCGGCGAGGGTTCCGGCGACGACGGCACCGCTGGCCTTGTTGGCCACCGTGACCTTCGTCGCGGCGCCTTGCGCGATGTGTACGACGAGGGGGTCGACCGGGTTCAGATTCTGCGCGACCGGGGTGATCGACACCACCGGGCGGGGCGGCGGCGGGGGAGTGGTCGGAGCCGCAGGCGTGCCGAGTGGACCCAGCCCGAGGTGCCCGGCCTGCGAAGACGCGGTGGCCACGGCGAGGCCACCGCCCAAGAGCAGGAGCACCACCACTCCGAGCACTGCCGGCAGTCCGCGCAGGCTGCGTAGCGATGGCATCTCTTCGGTCACTCTCCATCCGATCGGGTGAACGGTCGGGGGCAGCGGCGACCCTCCCCGGCCCCTCGATTGTCGCTCATAGCGACCGGCGCCGCGCACGGCCCCCGGCCCGCGGGAGGTATGTCGGGATCGCCGCGTCCCACCTGTGGCGCGCCCCACCGGAGGCCTCAGGAACCTCACGGCGGGTCGGTCCGTTGAGGGCCGCATGGACCTCGATCGTCGGCGTCGCACCTTCCGTGGGGCCACGCTCGGCGCGGCCGCGACGGCCGCCCTGCTGCGGCCCGACCGAATCGGCATCGGCCACCGGTTCCCCGGCGCCGACCTGGCGGCCCTGCGGCCGCACGTGACGGCCGCGTCGGTCGCCGTGGCGTCCGCGTTGGCGCTGCCGCGGCGCACCCGCCCGGTGGCGGCGGGGATGGGGGCTGCCGCGCTCCTCAGCGCCTGTGCCCTGCTGGGCCGGGCGCGCACGCGGCCCGTCCCGCAGGTGGCCACCGACCTCACCGTGCTCGCCGCGAACGTCCTGGTCGGCACGGCCGACACCGGGGCACTGGCCACGGTCCTCGAGCGCGAGGCCCCCGACCTGGTCTCGCTCCCCGAAGCCGGGCCCGACTACCGCGACAAGCTCCTCCCGCTGGTCGCCGGGCTGGGCTACCGGGCGTGGGCGTCGAGCGCGCAGGGCACGTCCGACGGCGAGGGCGTGGTGCTGCTCGTGGCCGACCGCATGGGCGATGTGACGGTGACCACAGGACGGGAGATGCGCCACCGCTACCTGCGGGCGACCGGGGGCGCGCTGGGGGACCGTCGGTTCTACGCCGTCCACCCGGAGGCCCCGATGAGCCCGGTGCGCACCGAGCGGTGGCGGGCCGACCTCGCGCACATCGCTCAGTGGTGTCGGGAGTCGCCTGCCCCGATCGTGGCGGGCGACTTCAACGCCACGGCCGACAACGCCCTCTTCCGCGACGCGCTCGGCCGCTGCCACAGCGCCGCCGACGGCACCGGCCACGGGCTCGTCGGCACGTTCCCCGCGGCGCTGCCGCCGTGGTGCGGCATCCAGATCGACCACGTGCTCGTCCCGGACGGGGCGACGACGACCCGGTTCGCGGTGCTGCCGATCGCGGGCAGTGACCACCGGGGTGTGCTGGCGGCGATCAGCCTGCCGACGGGGTGACGGGGGACGCGCGGCAGGATGACCGCGTGATCCCCCCGGAGGCCCGCACCGCGCCCTCCGCCGTGACCCGGCTGAAGGGGCTCGCCGCAGGCTGGCGCAACCCGCAGAGCCGCGACGGGATGGCGCTCGTCCTGAGCTCGGCGATCTCCTCCGCGGTCGGGCTCCTGTACTGGGTGGTCGCGGCGCGGATGTTCAGCCCCGAGGTCGTCGGGGTCAACGCGACGCTGGTCTCGACGCTCGGCCTGCTGGGCATCGTCGCCCAGCTCAACCTGGGCAGCGCGATGCTGCGGTTCGTGCCGGTGGTCGGCAGCGGCGCGCGGGTCTTCGTGGCCGCCTGCTACGCCGCCGGGATCGGCGCGGCCGTCGTGATCGGGACGGTGTTCGCGCTCGGTGCGCAGTGGTGGGCGCCGTCGCTGCAGTCCGCGGTCGGCGCGGGCGCGCTCGTCGCGTACTTCGCGGTGTCGACGCCGTTCTGGACCGTGTTCAACATGCAGGACTACCTGCTCACCGGGCTCAAGCGGGCCACCGTCGTGCCGGTCGAGAACCTCGGCTTCGCGCTGCTCAAGATCATCCTCCTGGTGGTCGGCGGGCTCATGGGCCTCTCCGGCGCCATCGCGGGATCGTGGGCACTGGGCACCGCGGTGACGGTCGTCGCCATCGGGGTCTACCTCCTGCGCGTCCTGCCGGCGCGCGGGCCCGCGGGCTGCCGGACGCCGTCGCCGGTCACGCTGCGTTCGATGTCGGGGTTCATCGCCGCCGACTGGGTGGGCAGCATGTGCTCGACGCTGGTGAGCCTCGGGCTCCCGTTGGTCGTGTTCACGCGCATGGGCGCGGACGCCGCGGCGACGTTCGGCGTCACCTGGCAGCTGGCCTACGCGCTGTACCTCGTGCCCGTCGGCATGGGGCAGTCGCTGGTGGCCCACGTGGCCGCCGACCCGTCCGGGCTCGACGCGGCCCACCGGCAGATGCTCACCAAGTGCCTCACGCTGGTGGTGCCCGCCGTGGTCGTCCTCGCGGCGGCTTCGTGGCTCGTGCTGACGGTGTTCGGCCCCCACTACGCCGCCACCGGGAGCGTTCTGCTCGCCCTCGCCGCGTTCTCCGCGATCCCGGCCTGTGTGAACCTCGCCGCGGTCGCCGCCGCGCGGGTGCGCCAGGACCGCGTCGGGCAGTTCGCCGTCACGCTGGCCGTCGCGGTCGTCGTCCTGCCCGCGGCCTGGGTGCTCATGCCGGTCTGGGGCGTGACCGGCGTCGGCGTGGCGTTGCTGGGCGGGCAGACGGTGGTGGCCGTCGCGGTGCTGCTGCGGCGCGGCGCGCGGCGACCTGCTCGACGCTTGACATCCTCGGCACCATGCCGCAGGTAGCGTCGACGGCGAGGAAAGGGGGCCGTGGATGAGCCGGGGCCGGGGGAAGCTGCGCCTGCTCGGGCGGCTGGCCGCAGCGTGCGTCGTCGCGGGAGTGTTGTTGGCGGCGGTGTTCGCCCCGGTGGGGGTCGGCGCGGGCGTGCTGTCGAACCAGGTCACCGACGCGGTGGGGACGATCGCGGCGAGCGCGAACTCGGGCCAGCTCACGGGCGCGCAGGTGCCGTTGGTCACGACGGTGCTCGACCGCAACGGCGCGCCGATCGCGAGCCTGTTCGACCAGTACCGGCTGCCCGTGGCCTACAGCGGGATCGCAAAGACGATGGACGCCGCGATCATCGCCATCGAAGACCGCCGGTTCTTCAGCGAGTCGGGCGTCGACCCCCGCGCGGTCCTGCGCGCGGCGGTGAACAACTCCTCGGGCGGCAACACCCAGGGCGCCTCGACGATCACGCAGCAGTACGTCAAGAACTACCTGATCAACGTGGTCGACCGGGCGGACCCGGCGGCCCAGCGGGAGGACCGCGCGGACACGCTCTCGCGCAAGATCCGGGAGGCCGAGCTCGCGTTGCAGCTGGGCCACAGCGTGCCGAAGGAGCAGATCCTCGCGGGCTACCTGAACGTCGTGGAGTTCTCCGGCAACGTCTACGGCGTCGCCGCGGCCGCGCAGGCCTACTTCGGCACCACCGCCGACAAGCTCACCGTGGCCCAGGCCGCGCTGCTGGCGGGCATGGTGAACAACCCGAACTCCTACAACCCGTACACCCACCCCGAGCAGGCCGTCGAGCGGCGCAACACCGTCATCGACGCCATGGCCTCCACGGGCTCGCTCACCCCCCAGGTCGCCGCCACGGCCAAGCAGTCGCCCCTCGGCGTCGTCGCGGGCGGGCCCGCCGCCCCGGGCAGCACCTGCATGGCCGCCGCGCCGGATGCGGGCTTCTTCTGCGACTACGTGGTGAGCTACCTGGAGCAGGCCGGGTTCACCGAAGACCAGCTCTACACCGGCGGCTACACGATCAAGACCACGATGGACCCCACGGTCAGCCAGGTGATCAAGGACGCGGTCGACCGCAACGTGCCGACGAACCAGGACGGCGTGGCCAACACGTTCGCGGTAGTCACGCCAGGCGCTACCGCACACGACGTGGTCGCGATGGTGGCCAACCGCAACCTGGGCACCGACGCCGCTGCGGGGGAGCGCTCGACGAACATCGTCGCCGACGCGAGCAACGTCTTCGGGGCGGGCTCCTCGTTCAAGATCTTCACGACGGCCGCGGCGCTGGAGCAGGGCACGGTCGGGTTCAACTCCGACCTGCCCAACCCGGGCTCGGACTGCTTCACCCCGCCCAACAACAACCGGTACACGCACTGCTACCCGGTCTCCAACGACGGCAACTACGCCGACCCGATCAGCCTGCCCGACGCGCTGGCCACTTCGCCGAACGTCGCCTTCGTCGGCCTGGAGGTGCGCACCGGCATGCCCGCGGTGGTGCAGATGGCGCAGCGGCTGGGCCTGCGCCACACCCTGGCCACCAACGACGCAGGCGGCACCCCGATCACCGACCCGGCCGACCCGCTGTCGCACAACCCGCAGTACAACCAGCCCCAGTCGCAGTACTTCCAGGGGCTCCTGTCCTTCACCCTCGGCGTCACCCCGGTCAGCCCGCTGGAGATGGCCAACGTGTCGGCCACGATCCTGTCCGGTGGCGTGTGGTGCCCGCCCAACCCGATCCAGTCGGTCACCGACCGCAACGGCAAGCCGGTCGCGGTGGCCCAGCAGCCCTGTGAGCAGGTGGTGAGCCCCGGCCTGGCCAACACGCTCGCCGCGGGCCTGTCCAAGGACACCACCGACGGCACCTCCGCCGCGGCCGCAGGCGCGGCGGGCTGGCACCGGCCCGACATCGGCAAGACCGGCACGACCAACGAAAGCGAGTCGGTGGCGTTCGTCGGTGGCGTCGACGGCTACGCCGCGGCCTCGATGGTCTACGCCGACGGCGCCCACCCGCAGGAGGTCTGCCCCGGCCGCCCGGTGCACCTGGGCAACTGCGGGCACGGGGCGTTCGGCGGCACCGTCGCCGCGCCGCCCTACTTCGCCGCGTTCAACCAGCTGCTGGTCGGGCACCCCGACATGCCCATCGCCGGGCCCGACGACGCCTACCAGGACGAGGGCGACCGGCTTCCGGTCGTGCCCTACGTCGTCGGCCAGGCAGGCACCGCGGGCGCCCAGGCGGTCAAGGCGGCGGGCTACCCGGTGACGACGACGCCGATCCCGTCCGGCCTGCCGCAGGGCCAGGTGGTCGGGGAGAGCCCCCAGGGCAACCTCGCGGCGGGCACACCGGTGACGATCTGGACCAGCGCGGGCCGGTGACCGAACCCACCGGACCCACCGTCGAGGACGTCCGCGCCGCCGCCGCCCGGATCGCCGGACACGCCCACACCACCCCGGTGCTGCGCTCGTCGAGGATCGACGCCGAGGTGGGCGCCCACGTCGTCTTCAAGTGCGAGAACCTGCAGCGGGTCGGCGCGTTCAAGTTCCGGGGCGCGCTCAACGCCCTGTCGCGCTTCTCGCCCGCGCAGCGCCGGACGGGGGTGGTGGCCTACTCGTCGGGCAACCACGCTCAAGCCATCGCGCTGGCGGCGGCTCTGCTCGCGATCCCGGCGGTCATCGTCATGCCGCACGACGCCCCGGCGGCCAAGGTGGCGGCGACGCTCGGCTACGGCGCCGAGGTGATCCGCTACGACCGTTTCGCCGAAGACCGGGAGGCCCTCGGCGCGGCGTTGGCCTGCGACCGCGGCCTGACCCTCGTGCCGCCCTACGACCACCCGGACGTGCTCGCGGGCCAGGGCACGGCGGCGTTGGAGCTGTTCGGCGAGGTCGGCGCGCTGGACGCGCTGTTCGTGCCGCTCGGCGGGGGCGGGCTGTTGGCGGGCACGCTGCTGGCCGCGGAGGCGCTCGCGCCGGAGTGCCGGGTGTACGGCGTCGAGCCGGAGGCGGGCGACGACGGTCGGCGCTCGCTGGCCGCGGGCCGGATCGTACGCATCGACGTGCCCGCGACGATCGCGGACGGCGCCCAGACGACGCACCTCGGCGAGCACACCTTCCCGATCATCCAACGCGCCGCCGTCGGGATCAGAACGGCCACCGACGCCGAGCTGGTCGCCGCCATGCGCGTCTTCGCGGCGACGATGAAGCTGGTCGTGGAGCCGACGGGCTGCCTCGGCCTGGCCGCGGTGCGCGCGGCCGACGACCTCGCCGGGCAGCGGGTGGGGGTCATCGTCAGCGGCGGCAACGTCGACCTCGACCGCTATGCGGCCCTCCTCGGGGCCGGCGCGTAGGACCCACCCCGGTGGGGGACACTGGGATCGTGAGCGATGCTATGGAAGCCGGGACGGTCACGATCACCGGCCACGGCGGCGACGAGATCGAGGCCTACCTGGCCCGTCCGAGCGGTGGCCAGGCCCACAGCGCGATGGTGGTGATCCACCACATGCCCGGCTACGACACCGGGACGAAGGAGATGGTGCGCCGGTTCGCGGCGAACGGGTACGCGGCGCTGTGCCCGAACCTGTACTTCCGCGAGGCGCCCGGCGCCGAGCTCCGACGACGCCGCGGCGTTCGTCCGGGCCAACGGCGGGGTGCCCGACGAGCGGCTGGTCGGCGACGTCGACGGCGCGGCCCGGCACCTGCGGGGGCTCCCCGGCGCCACGGGCAAGGTCGGCGTGATCGGGCACTGCTCGGGCGGGCGCCAGACCTTCCTCGCGGCCTGCTCGCTGGAGCTGGACGCGGCGGTCGACTGCTACGGCGCGTTCGTCGTCGCCGAGCCGCCCGCGGGCTTCCCGCTGGCCGTGCGGCCGCTGCTCGGCATCGCCCCGAAGCTGTCGTGCCCGCTGCTGGGGCTGTTCGGCGCCGACGACGGGCACCCGAGCCCCGAGGAGACCGCGCAGCTCTCGGCGGAGCTGGACCGGCTGGGCAAGCCGCACGAGTTCCACACCTACGACGGCGCGGGGCACGGCTTCTTCGCCGTCGACCGGCCCGGCTACCGACCGGAAGCCGCCGTCGACGGCTGGTCGAAGATCTTCACGTTTCTCGACACCCACCTGGCGGTTTGACGGCATGTGCACCTACATCACCGAGAAGGTCGCGGTCGAGGGCAGCGGCAAGGGCGCGCAGGGGTGGTTCTCGCTGACCCACGCCACGGCCTACGTCGACCACCCGGTGCACGCGCCCTACGGGCACACGGTCAACATCGACTTCCTGGCGCCGGAGCAGGGTCCGTCCGCGCGGGTCGCCGTCGAGCTCACGGAGGAGGCCGCGCTGGCGCTCGTCGGCGCGATCACACGTGCGCTGGCGTCGGCCCCGCCAGGACTTGCCTCGGCGGAGCAGGCGCGCGGTGCGAGCCGAGGAACGACCACATCAGTCCGGTGACGGCGGAGGGCCAGTTGTGGTCGGCGCCGGGGTAGACGGCCAGCTCCACCTCGGTGCCCGCGCCGCACCCCGTCCAGTGCTGCAGCACCGCCCCTCCGACGGTCGAGGTCGCCGGGGCCGCGGTGCAGCGGTCGCGCCGGGCCAGCCAGCCCGCCGCGACCCGCGCCGACGGCAGGGCGGGGTGCGCTTTGGGCTCCCCGCCGATCGGCAGCACGGGGTCGTGCACGCCGACGGCCATCAGCGAGGGCGGGCCCTGGGTGGCCGGGCACGGTGCGAGCGGGGCGGCGCCGTAGGTGGCCACCGCCGCGAAGAGGGCGGGGTGGGTGCAGGTCAGCAGCCAGGCGAGCTTGCCGCCGTTGCTGTAGCCCACGAGGTAGACCCGCGCCGGGTCGACGGGCAGGCCGTGCACGCGCGTCCGCGACCACCGCCGTCACGAACGCCGTGTCGGGCGTGCCGCGGGTGCCCGCGAGGCCGCAGCAGCCCGACCCCGCGTTCCACGACCGGGAGATGCCGTCGGGGTAGACCAGCGCCGCTTGGCCCTTACGGGCGAAAGGGAGGAACCCGGTGGAGCGCACGGCCGTCCACGGCTGCTGGCCGCGGCCGTGCAGCACGATCACGAGGGGCAGTGGGTGCGCCGCCGGGGTGGCCGGGATGATCGACCGGTACGTTCGCTTCACCCCGCCGAGGGTGAGGGAGTGCTCAGCGACGAGCGTGCCGACCAGATCCGGAGGCGTGGCGGGTGCCGGTGCCGTGACCGCGGCGGGCACCCCGCGCGCCGCGCTCGCCCCGGCGGATCCGGACAGGCTGACCACTACCGCCACCAACGTCGTGAACAGGGCAAACAAGCCGCCGATGATCGCTGCTCTCCGGCGTCGGCGGGCCACATCGCGAGTATGCGCCCTCACCCGTCCGTTGTGGAACGGGTCCGGCCCGGCAGCAGGCGAAGCGCGTGATCGAGACTGAGGAGCATCACATTCCCCGCACAGCAGACACACAGCTTGCGCGGATCATCGTCGGGTGCCATGGCTCCCCGGTTGCGCTCCCTGATCGCCGATCGGGCCGGGCCGACCGCATTCGTCTCCGACGCCCGCAGCGCCGCGCGCGGTGAGCCACGGGGAGCTCGCCGCCGCGGTGCGCATCTGGAGCGGCGAGCTCGCGGCCAGGGCTGTGGATCCCGGCGCCCGGGTGCTCCTCGACATCGACGACCCGGTCACCTTCGCCGTCGCGCACCTGGCGGTCGTGGCGGCGGGCCGCTGCTCGGCGCCGACGGACCCGGGCGCGCCCGCGGCGGAGGCCGCCCGCACCCGCGCCGTGGTGGCTCCCGCGCTGACCCTCACCGACCGCGCCGACCGGCCCGGGCTGCTCGTCACGCGCGGTGGCCTGCCCGCCGCGCCGGTCGGCTCGCCGAGCCGCGCCGACGCGGGGCCGGGCTCGGTGCTGCTGCTGACCTCCGGGTCGACCGGCGCGCCGAAGGCCGTCCAGCTGAGCGAGGCGCAGTGCCTGCACGTCGGCCGCGCCGTCGCGGCCCACCACCGGCTGGGTCCCGCCGACCGCGGGTTCTGCCCGCTGCCGCTGTTCCACGTGAACGCACAGGTCGTCGGGCTGCTCGCGACCCTGGTCGCCGGCGGCGAGCTGGTGGTGGAGCGCCGGTTCCGCCGCACGGGGTTCTGGCGCCTGCTCGTGGAGCGCGAGATCACCTGGGTGAACGCGGCGCCCGCGATCCTGACGATCCTCGCCCGCGACGCCGAAGAGCCCGTCGTGGGATGCCACCTCCGATTCGTGCGGTCCGCGTCCGCGCCGCTGCCGCCGCAGGTCCGCGACCTGTTCGTGGCCCGCACCGGCCTGCCCGTTGTCGAGAGCTACGGCATGACGGAGGCGGCAAGCCAGATCACCGCCACGGCGCTGGACGGGCCGCACCGCCCCGGCTCCGTCGGCCGGCCGGTCGACGTCGAGCTGCGGGTCGTCGACCGGGCCGGACGGACGTGCCCGCCGGGCGTCGTCGGCCGGGTGCGGATCCGCGGCGCCGGGGTGATCCGCGGCTACGTCGGCGACGCCGCGGCCGACCGGTTCGACCCGCAGGGCTGGCTCGACACCGCCGATCTCGGCTCGCTGGACGCCGAGGGGCACCTGTACCTCACCGGCCGCGCGGACGACGTCGTCAACCGGGGTGGCGAGCTCGTGTACCCGCGCGAGGTCGAGGAGGTGCTGCTGGGGGACCCCGCGGTCGCCGAGGCGGTCGTCGTGGGCCGCCCCCACGACGTGCTGGGCGCGGTGCCGGTCGCGCTGGTGCGCGTCGCGGACGCCGAGCCCGCCGATCTGGTCCGGCGGCTGGGGGCGCGCTGCGTGGGCGAGCTGGCCCCGTTCAAGCGCCCCGTGGAGATCCGCGTCGTCGAGCGGTTCCCGGTCGGCCCCACCGGCAAGGTCCGCCGCGCCGCCGTGCGCGCGGACCTCACGGCCGAGGTGGCGGTGTCGTGACGGCGGTGGAGCCCGTGACCGGCCCGATCGCGACGGACGTCGCTGCCGCGACCCCTGCGCCGTCCCGCCCCCGGCTGCCGCACGTCCCGGCCGCCGACGTCGTGCGCGTGCTGACGTTCGCCTGCGTGATCGCCGTGCACACGCTGTCGACGACGCACCCGCTCGACGACCCGCGGGCCGACGCGTTCGTGATGCTGCTGCACTTCACGCGCGAGGCGTTCTTCGTGCTCACCGCGTTCGTGCTGATGCACCGCTACGGCACCGCCCCGCCGCGGTCCGGCCCGTTCTGGCGGCGGCGGTTCCTGCTCGTCGGCGTGCCCTACGTGGTCTGGACGGCGATCTACACCGGGCTGAGCCTGGCGGTCACCCCTCAGCCGTTCGCGGTCGCGGCGGCGGACTTCGGCTGGGCCCTGATCACCGGCACGGCCTGGTACCACCTGTACTTCCTGCTCGTCTCGATGCAGTTCTACCTGCTGTTCCCGCTGTTCCAGCGGCTGCTGATGCGCACGGTCGGGCAGGCACCGCCGGGTCCTGCTGGGCGCGCTCGTCCTCCAGGTGTTCGTCGACCTCTGGATCCACGACCCCGCCCCGGCGGCCTGGAAGGCCGAACTGCTGCCCTACGCCGGGTCGTTCGTCGGGTCCTACGTGTTCTTCCTGGTCCTCGGGGGTGTCGTCGCGCTGCACCGCGAGCGTGTGCTCGCCACGCTGGGTGGCCACCCGGTGCTGGTCACCGCGGCCGTCGTGGTCACCGGCGCGGCCGCCGAGGGCTGGTACGCGTGGGCCGTCCAGACGGGCACCGACGCCCAGTTCGCGAGCGACGTCTTCCAGCCCGTGATGATCCCCTGGGTGGTCGCGGTGGTGGCCGGCTTCGCGCTGCTCGGCCTGGTCTGGGCGCGGTCGCGCGAGGGGCGGGCGCCGCGCTGGGTCGCGTGGGCGTCCGAGCGGTCGTTCGGCGTGTTCCTCGTGCACCCGGTGATCCTCTGGGCGATGACCGTCCAAGGCCCGGCGGCGCCCGCCGCGGACCTGCCGCCGCCGCTGCCCACCATCGCCGCCTACGTCGTGGCGGTGCTCGGCTCGCTCGTTCTCGTCGAGCTGTTCCGGGCCACCCCGCTGCGCATGCCTCTGACCGGAAAATCGAGCGACAGGAGAAGAAGATGATCGACACGAGGCTCGACCTGCCCGTTCGCGAGTCCGCCCCCCGCCAGACCGGGCTCACCATGCTGATCGACACCGGCCTGTTCACCGGCCAGTTCGTCGACATGGTCGAGAGCGTCGGAGAGTACGTCGACCTGGTGAAGTTCGGCTGGTGTACGGCACTCGTCACGCGGGACGTCAAACGCAAGATCGACGTCCTCCGCGAGGCGGGCATCGGGTTCTACTTCGGCGGCACCATGTTCGAGCGGTTCGCCCTCGACGGGATGGTCGGCGACTTCCGCGACATGTGCGCGGGCTTCGGCGCAGGCTACGTCGAGGTGTCCAACGGGACGATCGCGCTGAGCAACGTCGAGAAGGCGCGCTGGGTCGCGAAGCTCGCCCAGGACTTCACCGTGATCAGCGAGGTGGGTTTCAAGGACCCGGGCCGCGCGGGGGACATGTCCTCGCAGCAGTGGGTGGACGCCATCGGGCAGGACCTGGCCGCGGGGGCGCGACTGGTCACCACGGAGGCGCGCGAGAGCGGGCGGAGCGGGATCTGCCAGCCCGACGGGCAGCTGCGCGGCGACATCATCGAGGACGTGCTGACCTCGGGGGTCGACGTCGAGAAGCTGATCTTCGAGGCGCCGACCAAGGAGCTGCAGACCTGGTTCGTGAAGCGGCTCGGGGCCTCGGTCAACCTGGGCAACGTGCACGCCAGGGACATCCTGTCGCTGGAGACGCTGCGGTTGGGCCTGCGCTCGGACACGATGCGCACCGAAATCCGGACCGCGGGGAAGTAGCGATGCGGACCACCGATGACGCGTTCCACCTGGCCATCCCGGCCGCCGATCTCGACGCGATGCAGGAGTTCTACGTGGCCGGGCTGGGCTGCAAGCTGGCCCGGCGCTACGCCGACCGGATCACCCTCGACTTCTTCGGCGACCAGGTCGTCTGCCACCTCTCCGACGAGATCGTGCGGGAGCCCACGCTCTACCCACGGCACTTCGGGGTGACGTTCCGGCAGCGCGACGACTGGGCCCGCCTGCTGCACCTCGCGGAGCTGCGGGGGCTGCGGTTCTTCGAGAAGCCGTTCCACCGCTTCGCCGGGATGGTCGAGGAGCACGAGTCGTTCGTGCTGCAGGACCCGTCGCAGAACCTGCTCGAGTTCAAGTACTACGCCGACCCGCGGATGATGTACTGACCCGCGCGGTCGGGCAGCGGGCGGCGAGCTCGGCGCGCCGTTGCGCCTGAGCCCGCCGCCGCAGCCCGCGACCTACTTGCCGAACACCGACTTCGCGGCGTCCTTGACCTTCTCGCCTGCCTGCTTGACCGAGCCGGAGGCCTGGTCGGCGCGGCCCTCGGCCTCGAGGCTCTCGTCGCCGGTCGCCTTACCGGTGCCTTCCTTGACCTTGCCCTTGAGCTCCTCGGACTTGTTGTCCATCTTGTCGTCGAGACCCATGGCGCTCTCCTTCTGTCGTACGGACGAAGATGGGGTGCCCGGTCTCGGCGGTGCCCAATCATCAGACCCCCTGAAGTGTCGGCCCGCCTGTGGAGGACAGATGGACGAGCACGTGCTGACCACGACCCGCAAGTCGCTGCACGCGGTGGCCGAGCAACTGCTCGCGGGCCCGCAGTACCGCACGCACGGCACCATCCGGCTGCAGGTCACGCCCGGCGGGTTCGGGCAGGTGGCGGGCACCTGGCGGGTCGAGGGCGCGCGGCTGGTCGGCGACGCGGCCTCGGTGGCGCTCGCCGGAACGATCGCCGACGTCGCGCGGGCCGCGGGCATCGAAGCGGGCGTGCCGGAGATCTACGCCGACCACGCCGAGTTCGACGAGAGCCTGCCGCTTGCGGTCGACCCCGCCGCGGCCGCCGAGCTCGCGGCGTGGTTCGCCCGCGGCGATGCCGGGCTGCGGGCGTTCGCCCCCGAGGAGGTGCCGGTGCTCTGGCCGGAGCACTTCGACCTGGGCATCGCGCTCGACGAGGTCAACTACGGGATCTCGCTCGGCGACGCCGGGCACGCGGCCCCCTACGCGTACATCGGGCCGTGGGCCCAGCGGACGGGGCCGTTCTGGAACGCGTCGTTCGGGTCGGTGCGCGCCGCGTCCGAGCTGCCCGACACGGCGGCGGTGACGGCCTACATGGCCGAGGGCCGCGCGGCGGCGGCGTCCTCGCCCGGCGCCTGACAGGGGGCTCCCGGCCCCCCGACAGGCCACGCCGCGGCGGCGCGTCGCGGCCGTCAAGTGGAGTCTTGCGGGTAGCGTCACCATCGACAGCCTCCGCCAGACACGACCCCCTCACCGGCCGCCCGTCGCAGCCACCCGTGTGCTTGGCGCCGCTCCAATGGTGAAGCGAGGGTCTGTCCGGGTAGCGTGCGCCTCTAAGGACCGGTCATTGCGACCCCGCCAGCGCCTCCCCAGCGGCGTAGCAAGGGCCCGCAGAGCCGAACCCCACTCGAGAGGACCGATGGTGGGCGACGAGATGTTCGCAACCGAGGGTGACTCGGTGAACGTCGGGCGCCAGGGCACGGCCACTCGCGAGAACGGCCGCGCAAGCGGCCTCGCGCCGGTGGCCACCGACGATGTCACCGTCGACGTGCTGCGCCGCCTGCGCGAGCGCGTCGACCGCAATGTGCGCCTGATCGACCGCATGCGGGCGGATCCGCTCGCCCCCGAACCGCCGGGTCTGCCGGAGCTGATCGACACCGCCCGGCGGCTGCGGCACGACGCCGAGACCCTGCTGCTGCTCGCGGGGATCGCCGCGGACGCCCGCCCCGGCGCCCCGATGCGGCTCTCGGCCCTGCTCGACGAAGCGGTCGACGCGACCGAGGAGCCCATGCGGGTCGACGTCCGCGTCGGGCCCAACGCCACGGTCGAGCCGACGGCGGCGGTCGACCTGCTGCACGTCGTGTCCGAGGTCGTCGACCACGTCACCGCGATCCACCCCGGCGCGCGGATCGAGGTGTCCAGCCGCACCGAGGCCCCCGGCGGGGTCGTCGTGGAGGTCCGCACGGCCAGCACCACCCGCTACGACCCGTCGGGCAGGCGCGGCATGGCCGCGGCGGCGCGGATCGCGCAACGCTCGCGCAGCGGCCTCGTCCTGCGCACGCCGCCGCCGGGACCACCGGGTTCGGGCGCGCCGATGGCCACCATCCACTGCCCGGCCCGTGCCGTGAGCATCCAGGAGCTGGATTACGCCCCGCTGCCGCGCAGCAGCGTCGACGCGCGGCCCGACCCGTGGGCCACGGCCGGGCTGACGTCCGCGTCAGGCCCGTTCGAGGCGCTCGACCGCACGTTCCCGCAGGCACCGGTCCCACGCCCGTCCGAGACCGACCGCTTCGACGTCCGGCACCCCGAGACCAACGGTGCGGATACCGGCAGCTTCGGGACCAACGGCTACGCCCACCACGACGAGGCCGAGACGCCCCCGCAGGGCCTGCCCGTCGACCCGCTCGGCGAGCGCAGGCCCTCGCCGCGTCCCCCTGCTGCCGACGCCCAGTTCGCCGAGCCGGCCTCGGAGAGCACCATCTCGCCGCTGGCCGATCCGGAGCCGTTCCGATCGCCGTACGACGACTTCGGCCGCGCGGGCGCGACCTCGGAGTCCTTCGCGCCGCTGTCCTCGGGGTTCGCGGAGCCGCTCGAGACGCCGTACGCCAACGGCCGGTCCTACCCGAGCAGCGACACCGACCCGATCGACGAGCTCTTCGGGCCGATGACGAACCTCCCGCCGGAGTCCGACAGCTTCCCGATGGAGACGCCGATCTTCGAGGCCGTCGCGTCCGTCTGGTTCCGGGAGGAGGCCGAGCCCTCAGGCGCCTCCGATTGGGAGTCGCCGAGCGACCCGGAATGGCGCGCCGCTGCCGAGCGGGCCGCCCAGCCCGAGGCCGCCACCACGTTCACCTCGGGCGGTCTGCCGCGCCGTCGTCCCGGTGGTCGGCTGGTGCCGCCCCGGGTCCAGGACGGCAACGGTGGCGCCCACGCGCAGCCCGCGGCCCCCGCCGACCGCGTGCCCGACCGGGTCCGCGAGCGGCTGGCCACCTACCAGCGCGGGCTCCGCCAGGGACGGCACCGGGCCGAGCCCGCCGATCCCGGCGATCCCGCCGCTTGGTGAACCCGGCGACCCTGCTGCTCGGCGCGCCTGAGCTGCCGGTCGTCGCGCGGTGGTGACCGCCGCTAACACTCCGTGTTGCGAGTGCGACGATTCGGATGACGCGCGCAGGAGCGCGGCCGGACGGAGGGATGCGGACGTGGTCGGACGCGGGGCACGGCGTCGGGCACGGGGCCTGCGCGCCCGTGGGACCGACCGGTTCGAGGACCTCGTCGCCTGGATGCTGACGACGTGCGCGGGCGCCACCGTCCTGCTGGCCGCGATGATCGGGCAGCTCGGCTACGACCACACCCTCGCCAGGGCGCAGATCGAGGCCGCGGCCCGCACGCCCGCGCGCGCCCAACTGCTCGAGGACGTCGACGGCACCATGCTCGCCGACGGCTCCCGGCCGCGCACCGCCCTGGCCCGGTGGACCGCGCCCGACGGGCACCAGACCCAGGGCCGCGTCATCGTCGCGACGCGGCACACCGCGGGCGACTCGGTACCGGTCTGGCTCGACCACGGCGGGCGCATCGTCGCGGCCCCGATCACCGGGGCCTCGGCGACGGTCGTCGGCTGGACGTGGGGGGTGGCCGTCGTGCTCGCGGGCTGGGCGCTGCTCGCCCTCCTGTGGACGGGCGTCCGCGCGTGGACGGCGCGCAGCAACGCCACCGCGTGGGCTCGGGAATGGGCCGTGGTCGAGCCCTCTTGGAGCGGGCGCGTCCCCTGACCGTTGTGCGAGGCTGACGGGGTGTCCTACGACGTCTCCGCGGTCCGCGACCGCTTTCCCGCGCTGAAGGCGGGCTTCGCGCACTTCGACGGCCCCGGCGGGTCACAGGTCCCCCATGCGGTGGCCGAGGCCGTGGCTGCCGCGTTGACCGCCCCGATGGCCAACCGCGGGGTCGTCACCGAGGCCGAGCGCACCGCCGACGCGATCGTGCTCGACGCGCGGTCCGCGATGGCCGACCTCCTGGGCACCCACCCGGACGGCATCGTCTTCGGCCGCAGCATGACGGCGCTGACCTTCGACATGGCGCGCACGCTGGCCTCGACGTGGGGCCCCGGCGACGAGGTGGTCGTCACCCGCCTCGACCACGACGCGAACATCCGGCCGTGGGTGCTCGCCGCGCAGGCGGTCGGCGCGACCGTGCGCTGGGCGGAGTTCGACCCGGGCACCGCCGAGCTCACCGAGGACGACGTCGCCGCCGTCCTGTCGCCCCGCACCCGGCTCGTGGCGATCACCGCCGCGTCGAACCTGCTCGGCACCCGACCGCCGGTGCGCGCGGTGGCCGACCTCGCGCACGCGGCGGGCGCGCTCGTCTACGTCGACGGTGTCCACTACACCGCGCACGCGCCCGTCCACCTCGAGGCGCTGGGGGCCGACTTCTACGCCTGCTCGCCCTACAAGTTCCTCGGCCCGCACTGCGGCGTGGTCGCGGGCGACCCCGCGCTGCTGGAGACCCTGCGGCCCGCCAAGCTCGCGCCCTCGACCGACCGCGTGCCGGAGCGGTTCGAGCTGGGCACCCTGCCCTACGAGCTGCTCGCGGGCACCACCGCGGCCGTCGAGTTCCTGGCGGGCATCGCGGGCGTCGGCGCGACGCGGCGGGAACGGCTTCTGGTGTCGCTGGCGGCCGTCGAGGAGCACGAGGACGGGCTGCGCGCGCGGATCGAGGAGGGCCTCGCCGAGCTGCCCGGCGTCACGGTGTTCTCCAAGGCGGCTCGCCGCACGCCGACCCTGCTGGTCGGGCTGGGCGGGCGCGAGCAGGCGGCGTACGCGTTCCTGGCCGAGCGCGGCGTCAACGCGCCCGCCGGGTCCTTCTACGCGTTGGAGGCGTCGCGGCGGCTGGGGCTGGGCGATACCGGCGCGCTGCGGATCGGGCTCGCGCCCTACGTGGACGCCGCGGACGTCGACCGCCTGCTCGAGGCGATGACGCGCGTTCGTCAGCACGCGCGCCTGAGCGCGCAGCCGGTGACGGCGCAGCCGCTGTTCGAACAGCGGCGGCAGGAACCACAGCATGAGCGCCGACCACGTCATGTGGGTCAGCGTCGAGGCCTGGATCCCGCCGGTGGCGCGGCGCTGGAACGCGAAGAGCGCACCCATCACGCCCGAGGCCAGGACGAGCGCGGGGTTGCGGGTGGCGGTGGTGGCGAGCACGTAGCCCGCGGTCGACGCGACGGCGGCGCGCCGCGGCGAGGTGCCCACCGCGGTGTACAGCGCGCCGCGGAAGAAGACCTCCTCCGCCACCCCGTTGGTCAACGTGGTGAGCAGGACCAGCGGTCCCGAGCCCTGGTCGGCGTAGCGCAGCACCGAGGAGATCGCGTTGTCGAGCACCGGGATGCGCCGAGCGATCACCGCCGCGCCGTAGAACGCGCCGAACGCGCCGACGCCGGTGAGGATCGGCGCGACGACCGGCCGCTGCTGTTGCCCCTTGCGGCCCTGCGACCAGCCGCGGGGCAGCGGCCCGCGCCGCACGGCCGCCTACGACCCAGGTGAGGGCGGTGGCGGCGGTGAGGCCGTAGAACCGGGCCGAGCCCGGCGTCGTCGAGAGCGAGGCGCCGAGCACGCTCGCCCCGACCACCGCGGTCGCCGCCACGACCTGCCGCCTGCGGCGCAGCTCCGCCGCCGACTCCTCGTCGGCCGCGACAGGATGGGCATCGGGCTCTGGGATCACGTCGGCCACGGCCTCGGCGACGGGCTGTGGCAACGCCGGCGCGCGCGCCCGACCAGGGGAGAACCTCACCGACCACACCCTGCCATGCGAAGCTCGACCCCGCCGGACGATGCCGCGTGCGCCGGGCCTGCGCAGCCCTCAGGCCCGGAGGCCCGCGGCGCGGGTGTGCTCGAAGATCAGGTTGGTCTCCGTGCCCGCGATGGCCGGGTCGCGGTTGAGGTGGTCGCCGACGAAGCGGCGCAGCGCGTCGGTGCTGTCCATGGCGACGTGGACGAGGAAGTCGTTGGCCCCGGCGACGAAGTAGATCTCCAGCACCTCGGGGCGCCGGGCCAGGTCGGCCGTGAACTGCGCCATCGCCCCGCGCGCGTGCGGCTGCAGCCGGATGGCGATCATCGCCTGGAGGTCGAGGCCGAGCGCCTTGGGCTCGATGTCGGCGTGGTAGCCGCGCACCACCCCCGCATCGCGCAGCGCCCGGACGCGGGACAGGCACGTGGACTGGGCGATCCCGGCCCGCTCGGCCAGGTCCTTGTTGGAGATCCGGGCGTCGTCGACGAGCGCGCGCAGGAGGGCGCGGTCGATCGCGTCGAGCGGCCGAACATCCTTCGGCGCGGCCCGGCGCTCGGGGACGGCGCCCGCAGGAGGCAAGGGCATAAGCGCACTATAGAGAATTTCCTGCACGATCGTTGCCGTGATTCGGTGACATCTTCACGCTAGGGGCATGCGAATCGGTGTACCCCGCGAAGTCAAGAACCACGAGTACCGCGTCGCGCTGACCCCCGCCGGGGCGCGCGAGCTCGTCCGCTCCGGCCACCACGTGCTCGTCGAGCGCGGTGCGGGCGTGGGCAGCTCCATCGCCGACGCGGACTTCGAGGCGGCGGGCGCGGTCATCGCCCCCACCCCCGACGACGTCTGGTCGGCCGCCGACCTCCTGCTCAAGGTGAAGGAGCCGATCGAGCAGGAGTACCACCGGCTGCGCCGCGACCAGGTGCTGTTCACCTACCTGCACCTGGCCGCCTCGCTGCCCTGCACGCAGGCGCTCCTGGACTCCGGGACCACCGCCATCGCCTACGAGACGGTCCGGCTCGCCGACGGCACGCTGCCGCTGCTGGCCCCGATGAGCGAGGTCGCCGGTCGCCTGGCGCCGCAGGCGGGCGCAGGCGCGCTGCTCGCGGCCGCCGGTGGACGCGGTGTGCTGCTCGGCGGCGTTCCCGGGGTCCGCCCCGGCAAGGTCGTGGTGATCGGCGCGGGCGTCTCGGGCCAGAACGCGGTCGCGATGGCCGTCGGCCTCGGCGCCGAGGTCACCGTGCTCGACCTGGACATCGCCAAGCTGCGCCAGCTCGACGACCGCTACGCGGGCCGCGTGCGCACCGTCGTCTCCAACGCCCACGAGCTGGAGCTCGCGTGCCGCGAGGCCGACCTCGTGATCGGTGCGGTCCTCGTGCCGGGCGCCCGTGCGCCGAAGCTCGTCAGCAACGAGCTGGTGCGCGCCATGAAGCCCGGCTCGGTGCTCGTCGACATCGCGATCGACCAGGGCGGCTGCTTCGCGGACTCCCGGCCGACCACCCACGCCGACCCCACCTACCGGGTGCACGGCTCGGTGTTCTACTGCGTGGCCAACATGCCCGGCGCGGTGCCGCACACCTCCACCTACGCCCTGACCAACGCCACGCTGCCCTACGTGCTGCGCCTGGCCAACCTGGGCTGGGAGGCCGCGTTGGCCGCCGACCCGGCGCTGGCCACGGGCCTCTCCACGCACCGGGGCGCCCTGCACAGCCTCGAGGTGGCCCACGACCTCGGCCTGCCCTATACCGAACCGGGTGCTCTGCTCGCGGTCTGACCGCAACGCCCGTGTGCGCCCGTCGCGGGTGATCGTCGGGTCGTAGGGTACGGCTGTGTCCGGCATCGGATGGTCCGTCCTGGTGGTCGGCGTGGTCGTCCTGCTCCTGGTGGGCGGCTGGCTCGTGCTGCGCAGGCGCGACCGGGGGGTCGAGCACGTCCTGGAGGCCGAGCCGGAAGACCGGCCGCTGGCCGCGGTGATCGTCAACCCGGTGAAGATCGACGAGTCGGTCCGCGGCCAGGTCGTGGCGGTCTGCACCAGCCTCGGCTGGGCGCCGCCGCTCTGGCTGCTGACCTCGCCGGAGGACCCGGGCACCGGCCAGGCGATGACCGCCGTCGAGCGCGGCGCCGACGTCGTCATCGCCTGTGGCGGCGACGGCACCATCCGGGCGGTCGCGCAGGCGCTGACCGGCACCGGCGTCGCGATGGGCATGCTGCCCGCGGGCACCGGCAACCTGCTCGCCAGGACGCTGGGCCTGCCCACCGACGTCGCCACGGCGACCCGGGTGGCGTTGACCGGCGACGACCGCCTCATCGACGTCGGACGCCTGTCCGCCGACGGCGACGACGAGCGGGTCTTCCTCGTCATGGCGGGCACCGGGCTGGACGCGACGATCATGGAGAGCACCCCGGAGGCCCTGAAGGGCCGGGTCGGTCCGCTGGCCTACGTGATCTCGGGCTTCCGGGCCCTG
>CAWCZG010000006.1:0-900660 GCA_963799945.1 uncultured Actinomycetota bacterium | reverse complement strand
TTCGTCGTCCAGCGCGGCGAGGACCTCGGCGACCCGGCGCTCGACGCGCTGGTCGAGGCGGGCGTCCAGACGATCAAGGTGCGCAGCGCGCTGACCTGCACGTCGGCCACGGGCATCTGCGGCTACTGCTACGGCCGCTCGATGGCCACCGGCAAGCTGGTGGACGTCGGCGAGGCCGTCGGCATCGTCGCGGCGCAGTCCATCGGTGAGCCCGGCACGCAGCTGACGATGCGCACGTTCCACGTCGGCGGTGTGGCAGGCGACGACATCACCACTGGTCTGCCGCGTGTCACCGAGCTGTTCGAGGCCCGTGTCCCCAAGGGCAAGGCGCCGATCGCCGACGTCGACGGCCGCATCGCCATCGAAGACGGCGACCGCTTCTGGAAGATCACCCTGACGCCGGACGACGGCGGCGAGGAGATCCTCTACGAGAAGCTGTCGAAGCGGCAGTGGCTGGCCACGACGACGGTCGACGGCACCGAGCGCGCGCTGCAGGACGGCGACCACGTGCACGTGGGCCAGCTGCTGCTCGAGGGCACGGCCGACCCGCACGAGGTGCTGCGCGTCATGGGTCCGCGCGAGGTGCAGCTGCACCTGGTGCGTGAGGTGCAGAAGGTGTACCGCACGCAGAGCGTGGACATCCACGACAAGCACATCGAGGTGATCATCCGGCAGATGCTGCGCCGGGTCACGATCATCGACTCGGGCGCCACCGAGTTCCTGCCCGGTGCGCTGATCGACCGGATGGACTTCGAGACCCAGAACCGCAGGGTCGTGGCCGAGGGCGGCGAGCCCGCCTCCGGTCGTCCGGTGCTCATGGGGATCACGAAGGCCTCGCTGGCGACGGAGTCGTGGCTGTCCGCGGCCTCGTTCCAGGAGACCACCCGGATCCTCACCGATGCCGCGATCAACGGAAAGCGCGACAAGCTCGTCGGGCTCAAGGAGAACGTGATCATCGGCAAGCTGATCCCGGCAGGTACCGGCATCAGCCGGTACCGCAACATCCAGGTCCAGCCCACGGAGGAGGCCCGCGCGGCCGCCTACGCGCTGCCGAGCTACGACGACGGCTACTACAGCCCCGACGTGTTCGGCACGGGCACCGGTGCTGCCGTGCCGCTGGACGACTACGACTTCGGTCGCGACTACCGTTAGCCGCTAGGCGGGCCCTGCGACGGCGGGGCCGGGCCGAAGACGGCCCGAACGGGGCCGGACACCGCTCTCCCGTGGCGGTGGCCGGCCCCGTTCGTCGTTTCCGGGCGCGGACTCTCAGCTGATGAGGTACTCCGCGTCGGTGAACCGGGCGGCGCGGCGCTCGTACTCACGCATGGTGCCGGGCCACTCGGTGGGGAGCCGTCGGGGGAGCGTTCCCGCATCTCGGCGGCGAACGCGTCCGCGACCTCCGGCGGACCTCCAGCGTCCGTACGCCGGCGGCGATGCGGTGGATCGCCTGCCGAACGTAGCGGGCCTGGCATTCGATCATGTGCACCGCCGAGCCCGCGCGGAGCGCGGTGTGCGGCCCGTGCATCAGGAACAGGTTGGGGAACCCGGGCACGGTCACGCCCAGGTGGGCGGCCGCACCGTGCTGCCAGGTCTCGGAGAGCTCGCGGCCGTCGCGGCCGAACACCTTCGTCGGAGCGAGGAACACCTCGGGCTGGAACCCGGTCGCGAGGACGACGACGTCCGCGTCGTGCAGCGCCCCGTCCGCGGTGCGGGACCGTCGGGCGTCACCGGCCGCGATCGGGTCGCCGACGAGGTCGACGTGCGGCCTGCGCCAGTGCGCGGTACCATCCGACGACACGAGGATCCGCCTGCTCCCCGAGCGGGTGGGCGGGCCGTACGCGCTCCCGTAGCGCCGCATCGGGCACCTGGGCGAGCAGCAGCACCTGCCAGATCCGGCGGAGGAGCGGGCCCGCCGGCCGGGCCGGCGCCGCTCCCGCCCGTTCGAACACGGCCATCAGCAGTGCACGGGCCGCACGGCTCCAGCCGGGGAACCGGCGGAACAGCGTGCGGTGCAGGGCGGAGTAGCGCCGGTCCGGGCTTCGGGGCGAAGTGGGCGGCGGACCGCTGGAAGACGGCGAGGTGGGCGACCTCGTCGACGATCGCCGGCACGATCTGCACCGCGCTCGCCCCGGAGCCGACGACGGCCACCCGGCGTCCGCGCAGGTCGACGCCGGGGTCCCCCGCGCCGAATGCACGACGGGCCCGCGGAAGGACGCGAGCCCGGGCAGGTCGGGACGGGCCGGCCGGGTCGCTGCCCGCACGCCGCCACCACGACATCGGCCTCCACGACGTCGCCGTCGGTCGTGGTGAGCCGCCAGAGGGGACCGGTCGTCGTCGAAGCGTGCCTCGGTGACCTCGGTCGACAGGCGCAGACGCGGCCGCAGCCCCGAACTCGTCGACGACCCGGCCGCAGGTACGCCAGGATGTCGGGTTGCGGTGCGAACCGACCTGCTCCAGCGGTGCTCCGGGGCGAAGAGAACGAGTAGAGGTGGGACGGGACGTCGCAGGCGGCCCCCGGATAGGCGTTGTCGCGCCAGACCCCGCCGACGTCCGCTCCGCGCTCCAGCACGACGACGTCGGCGTCGTGCGCCAGGGCGACGGCCGCGGCGATGCCGCCGAACCCGGCGCCGATCACCGCGACCGTCGGTCTGGTCGTCACATTTCGACCGTAACGGGCGCGTGCCTGCGCGGCAGCGCATCACGACGTCGGATCCACCACTCCGGCCAGGGGAATGCCGGCCGGACCCGGGGTGTTGGACCGATCATGGAGCCCGGCCGTCACCTGCCTGTGGGGCGGGTCGGTCGCGGTCGGTAGTCGAGGCCGCGTCGACGAGCGGGTGGCGTGAGCGGCGGGCGGGCGTGCCCCCTTGCGAGCAGCACGGCTTTTGCGGCACTCTGCCTGCAAACCGGCCCGCACCTTCACGGACCCGCTTTGACCCTCTCTCGCGCGGGCGGGTACTCTGTGGTCTTGCGCTCGACCTGGTCGGGCCGATCTGCGTGCCCGACGGCGGTAGATCCGATATGTGGCGACACACGGGGTGTGACGACACGGGCGGTCACGCCCCGGAGGGTTGCGGATCTTGTCACCCCGGTGAGGTTCCCCGAACTCGTCCGCGCGGTGTACAGGGGCGCGACACGCCCGACCTCGGGGAGGGGCGGCCGGTGCAGCCGGACGGTTCCGAGGACGAGCACTCAGGTTTCGACAGCATGCGGTTTCGACTGCAGAAGACGGGAAGAAGTAGACGGTTCATGCCCACGATCCAGCAGCTGGTCCGCAAGGGCCGTCAGGACAAGGCCACCAAGACGAAGACGGCCGCGCTCAAGGGGAGCCCCCAGCGCCGCGGCGTGTGCACCCGCGTGTACACGACCACGCCGAAGAAGCCGAACTCCGCGCTGCGCAAGGTCGCCCGCGTCAAGCTCTCCAGCCAGATGGAGATCACCGCCTACATCCCCGGTGAGGGCCACAACCTCCAGGAGCACTCGATCGTCCTGGTCCGTGGCGGCCGTGTGAAGGACCTCCCCGGCGTGCGCTACAAGATCGTCCGCGGCTCGTTGGACACGCAGGGCGTCAAGAACCGCAAGCAGGCGCGCAGCCGGTACGGCGCGAAGAAGGAGAAGAGCTGACATGCCGCGTAAGGGACCCGCACCGAGGCGGCCGCTGGTCTCGGACCCGGTGTTCAGCTCGCCGCTGGTCACCCAGCTGGTGAACAAGGTGCTGAAGGACGGCAAGCGCAGCCTCGCGGAGCGCATCGTCTACGCGGCGCTCGAGGGCACCCGGGACAAGACCGGCACCGACCCCGTCGTCACGCTCAAGCGCGCGCTGGACAACGTGAAGCCCGCGCTGGAGGTGCGCAGCCGCCGTGTCGGTGGCGCCACCTACCAGGTGCCCGTCGAGGTCCGCGCCGTCGCGGCAGACCACGCTCGGCCTGCGTTGGCTGGTGTCCTACGCCTCGCAGCGCCGCGAGAAGACCATGGTCGAGCGGCTCATGAACGAGCTGCTCGACGCGAGCAACGGCCTCGGTGCCGCCGTCAAGCGGCGCGAGGACATGCACAAGATGGCGGAGTCCAACAAGGCCTTCGCCCACTACCGCTGGTGACCGGCCGACCGTCGGGCGCCAATTCGAGGGAGAGCTGAAGCAGTGGCACGCGACGTGCTCACGGACCTGACGCGGGTCCGCAACATCGGCATCATGGCGCACATCGATGCGGGCAAGACCACCACCACCGAGCGGATCCTGTACTACACCGGGATCAACTACAAGATCGGTGAGGTGCACGACGGCGCCGCCACGATGGACTGGATGGAGGAGGAGCAGAAGCGCGGCATCACGATCACGTCGGCCGCCACCACCTGCTTCTGGAAAGACCACCAGATCAACATCATCGACACCCCGGGGCACGTCGACTTCACCGTCGAGGTGGAGCGCAACCTGCGGGTGCTCGACGGCGCCGTCGCGGTCTTCGACGGCAAAGAGGGCGTGGAGCCGCAGTCCGAGCAGGTCTGGCGGCAGGCCACCAAGTACGACGTCCCGCGCATCTGCTTCGTCAACAAGATGGACAAGCTCGGCGCGGACTTCTACTTCACCGTGCGGACCATCCAGGACCGGCTCGGCGCGAAGCCGCTGCCCATCCAGCTGCCCATCGGCACGGAGAACGACTTCATCGGGGTCGTCGACCTGGTCGAGATGCGCGCGCTGACCTGGCGCGGTGAGGTCCAGAAGGGCGAGGACTACACCGTCGAGCCGATCCCGGCCGACATGGCCGACGTGGTCGCCGAGTACCGGGAGAAGCTGGTCGAGGCCGTCGCCGAGACCGACGACGACCTGATGGAGCCCTACCTCGGCGGCGAGGAGCTCACCACCGAGCAGATCCAGCCACGGCATCCGGAAGATCGTCAACGACCGCGTCGCCTACCCCGTCCTGTGCGGGTCGGCGTTCAAGAACAAGGGCGTGCAGCCCATGCTCGACGCGGTCATCGACTACCTGCCCGCGCCGAGCGACCTGCCGCCCGTCGAGGGCACGCTGCAGGACGGGGAGACCCCGGCCTTCCGCAAGCCCGAGAAGGACGAGCCGTTCTCCGCGCTGGCCTTCAAGATCGCCGCGCACCCGTTCTTCGGCAAGCTCACCTACATCCGGGTCTACTCGGGTCGGGTCGCCGCGGGCTCCCAGGTCATCAACTCGACCAAGGAC
Organism: uncultured Actinomycetota bacterium; assembly: GCA_963799945.1. Lineage (GTDB taxonomy): Bacteria > Actinomycetota > Actinomycetes > Mycobacteriales > Pseudonocardiaceae > Pseudonocardia. The sequence goes on along the minus strand of CAWCZG010000006.1, from coordinate 895,470 downwards.
CGCAAGGAGCGCATCGGGAAGATCTTCCAGATGCACGCCAACAAGGAGAACCCGGTCGACGAGGCCCTCGTCGGCCACATCTACGCGGTGATCGGCCTGAAGGACACGACCACGGGCGAGACGCTCTGCGACCCGCAGGCGCCGATCGTCCTGGAGTCGATGACCTTCCCGGACCCGGTCATCCAGGTGGCGGTCGAGCCGAAGACCAAGGCGGACCAGGAGAAGCTGGGCATCGCGATCCAGCGCCTCGCCGAGGAGGACCCGACGTTCCAGGTCCACCTGGACCAGGAGTCCGGCCAGACGATCCTCGCGGGCATGGGCGAGCTCCACCTCGAGGTGCTCGTCAACCGGATGAAGAGCGACTACAAGGTCGAGGCCAACATCGGCAAGCCGCAGGTGGCCTACCGCGAGACGATCACGAAGACGGTCGACAAGTACGAGTACACCCACAAGAAGCAGACGGGTGGCTCGGGCCAGTTCGCCCGCGTGATCATCAAGCTGGAGCCGCTCGACACGGCCGACGGCGCGCTGTACGAGTTCGAGAACAAGGTCACCGGTGGCCGCGTCCCGCGGGAGTACATCCCGTCGGTCGACGCGGGCGCCCAGGACGCCATGCAGTACGGCGTGCTCGCGGGCTACCCCCTCACCGGGATCAAGCTCACGCTGCTCGACGGTGCCTACCACGAGGTCGACTCGTCGGAGATGGCGTTCAAGGTCGCCGGCTCGATGGCGCTCAAGGAGGCCGCGCGGCAGGCCGGTCCGGTGCTGCTCGAGCCGATGATGGCCGTCGAGGTCACCACGCCCGAGGACTACATGGGCGACGTGATCGGCGACCTGAACTCCCGCCGCGGCCAGATCCAGGCCATGGAGGAGCGGGCGGGTGCCCGCGTCGTCAAGGCGCTGGTCCCGCTGTCGGAGATGTTCGGCTACGTCGGCGACCTGCGGTCGCGGACCCAGGGCCGGGCCAACTACACGATGGTCTTCGACTCCTACGCGGAGGTCCCGACCAACGTGGCCAAGGAGATCATCGCCAAGGCCACCGGCGAGTAAGCCGAGCAAGTCCCCACAGACCTGCCGTCAGCACGGCGGAGAAGTTCACCACCAGAAGGAGCCCACCAGTGGCGAAGGCGAAGTTCGAGCGGACCAAGCCGCACGTCAACATCGGCACGATCGGTCACATCGACCACGGCAAGACCACGCTGACGGCGGCCATCACGAAGGTCCTGCACGACAAGTTCCCCACCCTGAACCAGGCGTCGGCGTTCGACCAGATCGACAAGGCGCCCGAGGAGCGGCAGCGCGGCATCACGATCTCGATCGCGCACGTCGAGTACCAGACCGAGAAGCGCCACTACGCGCACGTCGACTGCCCCGGGCACGCCGACTACATCAAGAACATGATCACCGGTGCGGCGCAGATGGACGGCGCCATCCTGGTGGTCGCGGCCACCGACGGCCCGATGCCGCAGACGCGTGAGCACGTGCTGCTCGCCCGTCAGGTCGGCGTGCCCTACATCGTCGTGGCGCTCAACAAGGCCGACATGGTCGACGACGAGGAGATCCTCGAGCTCGTCGAGCTGGAGGTCCGCGAGCTGCTGTCGTCGCAGGAGTACCCGGGCGACGACCTGCCCGATCGTCCGGTCTCGGCGCTCAAGGCGCTCGAGGGCGACGCGGAGTGGAGCGACAAGCTCATGGAGCTCATGGACGCGGTCGACGAGTCGATCCCCGAGCCTGTCCGCGACGTCGAGAAGCCGTTCCTCATGCCCGTCGAGGACGTCTTCACGATCTCCGGCCGCGGCACCGTGGTCACCGGCCGCATCGAGCGCGGCATCGTCAAGGTGAACGAGGAGGTGGAGATCGTCGGCATCCGGGAGAAGTCCTTCAAGACCATCACGACCTCCATCGAGATGTTCAAGAAGTTCCTCGACGAGGGGCGCGCGGGCGACAACGCGGCGCTGCTGCTCCGCGGCATCAAGCGCGAGCAGGTCGAGCGCGGCATGGTCGTCACCAAGCCGGGCACCACCACCCCGCACACCGAGTTCGAGGGCCAGGTCTACATCCTGTCCAAGGACGAGGGCGGCCGTCACACGCCGTTCTTCAACAACTACCGCCCGCAGTTCTACTTCCGCACCACGGACGTGACGGGCGTCGTGACCCTGCCCAGCGGCACCGAGATGGTCATGCCGGGCGACAACACCACCATGGACGTCAAGCTGATCCAGCCGATCGCCATGGAGGAGGGCCTGCAGTTCGCCATCCGCGAGGGTGGTCGGACCGTCGGCGCCGGTCAGGTCACCAAGATCGTCAAGTAGCACGCACCCCGGTCAGGGTTGCCGCACGTCGGTGTGGCATCCTTGACGGGTTGCGCGTCGGGCTCGGCATGCGCATGTTGCATGCCGAGCCTTGGCGCGGGGCCCCCGAGCAGGACTTGAGCGTGGCAGACCCCCCAGGGTCTGCGGGTGATCCGGGGACCGGTCCGGGTTCGGAGCGCGACACGCCCGACCTCGGGGACCGGAGCCGCCAGCGGTGAGACCGTCGGCACGGGCTCCCGTGCGCGCGGCACCCGGACACACGTACAAGCGGCAGGAAGAAGAGGGACACCGACGACCATGGCGGGACAGAAGATCCGCATCAGGCTGAAGGCCTATGACCACGAGGCCATCGACGCCTCCGCACGCAAGATCGTGGAGACGGTCACGCGTACGGGCGCTCGGGTCGTCGGGCCGGTGCCGCTGCCGACGGAGAAGAACGTCTACTGCGTCATCCGCTCGCCGCACAAGTACAAGGACTCGCGCGAGCACTTCGAGATGCGCACGCACAAGCGGCTCATCGACATCCTCGACCCGACGCCCAAGACGGTCGACGCGCTCATGCGCATCGACCTGCCTGCCAGCGTCGACGTGAACATCCAGTAGGGCATAGACGAGATGACGACCGAAAGGCAGATCACCGGGATCCTGGGCACCAAGCTCGGGATGACCCAGGTCTTCGACGAGAACAACCGGGTCGTGCCGGTCACCGTGGTCCAGGCGGGCCCGAACGTGGTGACGCAGGTGCGCACGGCGGAGAAGGACGGCTACGTCGCCGTCCAGCTCGCCTTCGGGGCCATCGACCCCCGCAAGGTCAACAAGCCCGAGACCGGCCACTTCACCAAGGCGGGCGTCACCCCGCGGCGCCACCTGGTCGAGCTGCGCACCGTCCGACGCGGGCGAGTACGAGATCGGCCAGGAGATCACCGCCGAGGTGTTCGAGGCGGGCGCGATGGTCGACGTCGTCGGCACCAGCAAGGGCAAGGGCACCGCGGGCGTCATGAAGCGCCACGGCTTCCACGGGCCTCGGCGCGAGCCACGGCACCCAGCGCAAGCACCGCTCGCCGGGCTCCATCGGCGGCTGCGCCACCCCGGGCCGCGTGTTCAAGGGCCTGCGGATGGCGGGCCGCATGGGCAACGCGCGGGTCACCACGCAGAACCTCACCGTGCACCGCGTCGACGCGGAGCGCGGCCTGCTGCTGATCAAGGGCGCGGTCCCCGGCCCCCGCGGCGGGCTCCTGTTCGTCAAGAGCGCAGCGAAGGGCGGTGTCGACGGCATGACCAGCACCGTCGACGGTCGAGCTCCCCGCGCACGTGTTCGACACCCACGCCAGCATCGCGCTGATGCACCAGGTCGTCGTGGCCCAGCTGGCCGCGGCGCGCCAGGGCACGCACTCCACGAAGACCCGCGGCGAGGTCCGTGGCGGCGGCAAGAAGCCGTACCGCCAGAAGGGCACCGGCCGCGCCCGCCAGGGCTCCACCCGTGCCCCGCAGTTCGCCGGCGGTGGCGTCGTGCACGGCCCCACGCCGCGCGACTACACGCAGCGCACCCCCAAGAAGATGAAGGCCGCCGCGCTGCGCGGTGCGCTGTCGGACCGGGCCCGCGCAGGCGTCGTGTTCGTCGTCGACACGCTCGTCGCCGGCGACGCCCCGTCCACGAAGGCGGCGCGCGTCGCGCTCGCCGGCGTGGCGGGCGAGGGCAAGACGCTCGTCGTCCTCACCGGCGACGACCGCGTGGCCCAGCTCTCGCTGCGCAACCTGCCGCACGTGCACCTGCTCGACGCCCGGCCAGCTCAACACCTACGACGTGCTCGACAGCGAGTGCGTGGTGTTCACCGAGGCGGCGCTGGCGGAGTTCCTCGACGGGCCGATCGGCACGCCGAAGGGCGCCACCCCGGCCAGCGAGCCGGTGAGCCTCACGCAAGTCCGCGCCCCCGCGGCGACACGGCGACGCCGAGGACGACGAGCACCCGTACGGCCCCGACAGCCACGCGCCGCTGGCCGACGGCTCGCAGCCCGAGGGCTTCCCGGTCAAGGGCAACGCCGACTCGATGCTGTACCACGTGCCGGGCAGCTCGTTCTACGCCCGCACCGTCGCCGAGGTCTGGTTCGCCACGGCCGAGGCGGCCGAGGCGGCCGGGTTCGCGCTGCCGCCGTCGCAGCGCGCCGCGGCAGCGGTGGACCAGCAGGCCGCTGAGATCGAGGAGGAGACCAAGTGATCCCCGACCCGCGCGACATCCTGCTCGCGCCGGTGGTCTCGGAGAAGAGCTACGGGCTGCTCGAAGAGCGCCAGTACACCTTCATCGTCCGCCCGGACGCGAACAAGACCCAGATCAAGATCGCCGTCGAGCAGGTGTTCGGCGTCAAGGTGCTCAGCGTGAACACCCTGAACCGCCCCGGGAAGCGCAAGCGCTCCAAGCACCGGCTACGGCAAGCGCAAGGACACCAAGCGCGCGATCGTCACGCTCTCCGCAGGAGAGCCGGACGATCGACGTGTTCGGCGGCCGGGCGAGCTGAGGGGCTAGGAGACAAGCATGGGCATCCGCAAGTACAAGCCGACGACGCCGGGCCGCCGCGGCAGCAGCGTCGCCGACTTCGCCGAGATCACCCGGTCCACGCCGGAGAAGTCGCTCGTCCGCCCGCTGCACAGCAAGGGCGGTCGCAACGCGCACGGCCGGATCACCACCCGGCACCAGGGCGGCGGGCACAAGCGCGCCTACCGGCTGATCGACTTCCGGCGCAACGACAAGGACGGCATCCCGGCCAAGGTCGCGCACATCGAGTACGACCCCAACCGCACGAGCCGCATCGCGCTGCTGCACTACCTCGACGGCGAGAAGCGCTACATCATCGCGCCCGGACCGGCTCAAGCAGGGCGACATGGTCGAGGCGGGGCCGAAGTCCGACATCAAGATCGGCAACAACCTGCCGCTGCGCAACATCCCCACCGGCACCGTGATCCACGCGATCGAGCTCCGCCCCGGTGGCGGCGCCAAGATCGCGCGGTCGGCGGGCGCGCGCGTGCAGCTGGTGGCCAAGGACGGCCCCTACGCGCAGCTGCGCATGCCGTCCGGCGAGATCCGCAACGTCGACGTGCGCTGCCGCGCGACCGTCGGCGAGGTGGGCAACGCCGAGCAGTCCAACATCAACTGGGGCAAGGCGGGCCGCATGCGGTGGAAGGGCAAGCGCCCGACCGTCCGCGGTGTCGCGATGAACCCGGTCGACCACCCGCACGGTGGTGGTGAGGGCAAGACCTCCGGTGGTCGCCACCCGGTCAACCCCGCGGGCAAGCCCGAGGGCCGCACCCGCCGCACCAAGCCGTCCGACAAGACTGATCGTCCGCCGCCGTCGTACCGGCAAGAAGCGCTGAGCAGGGAGGTAAGCCAATGCCGCGCAGCCTGAAGAAGGGCCCGTTCGTGGACGACCACCTGCTCAAGAAGGTGGACGTGCTCAACGAGTCGGGCAAGAAGACCGTGATCCGCACGTGGTCACGCCGCTCCACCATCATCCCCGACATGATCGGCCACACGATCGCGGTGCACGACGGCCGCAAGCACGTGCCGGTGTTCGTCTCGGACTCGATGGTGGGCCACAAGCTCGGCGAGTTCGCACCCACGCGAACCTTCCGGGGCCACATCAAGGACGACCGCAAGGCGCGCAGGCGCTGAGCGGGCTGGGCAGAGGAGGAGAGAGATATGGCTGAAGCAGCCACGAGCTCCGCCGACGCGCCCGCCAGGGCGCGCGCGATCGCGCGGTACGTGCACATGTCGCCGACGAAGGTCCGGCGGGTGGCCGCCCTGATCAAGGGGCGGCCGGTCGGCGAGGCGCTGGACATCCTGCGGTACCTGCCGCAGGCCGCCGCCACTCCGGTCTACAAGGTCGTCGCCAGCGCGGCGGCCAACGCGGAGAACAACCACGCCATGGACCGCGACTCGCTGGTCGTCGCCGTGGCGATCGCGGACGAGGGTCCGACGCTCAAGCGCATCCGTCCGCGGGCCCAGGGCCGCGCGTACCGGATCCGCAAGCGGACGAGCCACATCACGGTCGAGGTCGTGTCGTTGCCGAAGAAGGCACAGTCCGGCCGCGGCAGTGCGAAGGGAAGGGCCCGCTGATGGGGCAGAAGATCAACCCGCACGGGTTCCGGCTCGGCATCACCACCGACTGGAAGTCCCGCTGGTACGCCGACAAGCAGTACGCCGAGTACGTCAAGGAAGACGTCGAGATCCGCAAGATGCTCTCCAAGGGCATGGAGCGGGCGGGCATCTCCAAGGTCGAGATCGAGCGCACGCGCGACCGCGTCCGGGTCGACATCCACACCGCGCGTCCGGGCATCGTCATCGGCCGCCGCGGCGCCGAGGCCGACCGGATCCGCGGCAACCTCGAGAAGCTCACCAAGAAGCAGGTGCAGCTGAACATCCTCGAGGTCAAGAACGCCGAGTCCGACGCGCAGCTCGTCGCGCAGGGCGTGGCCGAGCAGCTGTCCAACCGCGTGGCGTTCCGCCGCGCGATGCGCAAGGCCATCCAGTCGGCCATGCGCAGCCCGCAGGTCAAGGGCATCCGGGTGCAGTGCTCCGGCCGTCTCGGCGGCGCGGAGATGTCGCGCTCGGAGTTCTACCGCGAGGGTCGGGTGCCGCTGCACACGCTGCGCGCCGACATCGACTACGGCCTGTTCGAGGCCCGCACCACGTTCGGCCGCATCGGCGTCAAGGTGTGGATCTACAAGGGTGACGTCGTCGGTGGCCGTCGCGAGGGTTCGCCCGCCGCGGCTGCCCGCCGCCGACCGCGCGCCCCGCCGCGAGCGTCCGCAGCGCCGCCGCTCCGGAGCGTCGGGCACCACGGGCACGAGCACCGAGGCCGGGCGCGCCGCCGCCGAGCAGGCTGCCGGTGGCGGCACCGCCACGGCCGTCGCCGACGGCCCCGACGCGAATCAGGGGAGGCGTAGGCGATGCTCATCCCCCGCAAGGTCAAGCACCGCAAGCAGCACCGGCCGCACCGCACGGGCGCGGCCACGGGCGGCACCGCGGTGACCTTCGGTGACCTCGGCATCCAGGCGCTGGAGCCCGCCTACGTCACCAACCGGCAGATCGAGTCCGCGCGTATCGCCATCAACCGGCACATCCGCCGTGGTGGCAAGGTGTGGATCAACATCTTCCCGGACCGTCCGCTCACCAAGAAGCCCGCCGAGACCCGCATGGGTTCCGGCAAGGGCTCGCCCGAGTTCTGGGTGGCCAACGTCAAGCCCGGCCGCGTGCTGTTCGAGATGAGCTACCCGAACGAGACGACGGCCCGCGAGGCCCTGCGCCGCGCGATGCACAAGCTGCCGATGAAGTGCCGGATCGTCACCCGTGAGGGAGGGGAGATCTGATGGCCGCCTCGACCACCGCCTGCCGAGCTGCGCGAGCTCACGAACGAGGAGCTCACGCTGCGCGTGCGCGAGGCCAAGGAGGAGCTGTTCAACCTCCGCTTCCAGATGGCCACCGGGCAGCTGGACAACAACCGGCGGCTGCGGACCGTCCGGCACGACATCGCGCGGATCTACACGATCATGCGCGAGCGCGAGCTGGGTCTTTCGGTCGCCCCTGACGAGAACGAGGGCGCAGCATGAGCGAACCGACTCAGAAGCGTGCGCGGGGAGCGGAAGGTCCGTGAGGGCCTGGTCGTGTCCGACAAGATGGACAAGACCATCGTGGTCACTCTCGAAGACCGCGTGAAGCACCCGCTGTACGGCAAGGTCATCCGCCGCACGAGCAAGGTCAAGGCGCACGACGAGGCGAACTCGGCGGGCATCGGCGACCGCGTGCGGCTGATGGAGACCCGACCGCTGTCGGCCACCAAGCGCTGGCGGCTCGTGGAGATCCTGGAGAAGGCGAAGTGATCCAGCAGGAGTCGCGGCTCCGGGTCGCCGACAACACCGGTGCGAAGGAGATCCTCTGCATCCGGGTGCTGGGTGGCTCGGGCCGCCGCTACGCGGGCATCGGTGACGTCATCGTCGCCACGGTCAAGGACGCGATCCCCGCGGCCGGGGTCAAGCGCGGCGACGTCGTCAAGGCGGTCATCGTGCGCACGGTCAAGGAGCGCCGCCGTCCCGACGGCAGCTACATCCGATTCGACGAGAACGCCGCCGTGCTGATCAGGCCGGACGGCGAGCCGCGGGGGACCCGCATCTTCGGACCGGTCGGTCGCGAGCTGCGCGACAAGAAGTTCATGAAGATCATTTCCCTCGCCCCAGAGGTGCTGTAGGTCATGAAGATCAAGAAGGGCGACACCGTGCAGGTGATCGCCGGCAAGGACAAGGGCGCGAAGGGCAAGGTCATCGAGGCCTACCCGGAACGCGACCGCGTGCTCGTCGAGGGTGTGAACCGGATCAAGAAGCACACCCGGGTCACGCAGAACCAGCGTGGCTGCGCAGTCGGGCGGGATCATCACCACCGAGGCGGCCATCCACATCTCCAACGTGATGGTGCTGCGACTCCGACGGCAAGCCCACCCGCATCGGCAAGAAGATCGTCGAGGGCGAGGACGGCAAGATCAGGCGCGTCCGGATCTCCAAGCGCAACGGGAAGGAGATCTGACATGACGACCACCGAGAAGACCCTCCCGCGGCTCAAGCAGCGCTACCGCGACGAGATCCGTGACCAGCTGCAGGAGCAGTTCACCTACGGCAACGTCATGCAGATCCCCGGCGTCGTGAAGGTCGTCGTCAACATGGGGGTCGGCGAGGCCGCCCGCGACGCGAAGCTCATCGACGGCGCCGTCCGCGACCTGGCCACGATCACCGGCCAGAAGCCGCAGATCCGCCGGGCGACGAAGTCCATCGCGCAGTTCAAGCTGCGCGAGGGCATGCCGATCGGCGCGAAGGTCACGCTGCGGGGCGACCGCATGTGGGAGTTCCTCGACCGGCTGCTGACGATCGCGCTCCCGCGTATCCGCGACTTCCGTGGCCTGTCGGGCACGCAGTTCGACGGTCGCGGCAACTACACGTTCGGGCTCAACGAGCAGTCGATGTTCCACGAGATCGACCCGGACTCGATCGACCGGCCGCGCGGCATGGACATCACCGTCGTCACCACGGCCACGACCGACGACGAAGGCCGTGCGCTGCTGCGCAGGCTCGGCTTCCCCTTCAAGGAGGCGTGATGGCCAAGAAGGCGCTCCGCATCAAGGCCGCGGCCACCCCGAAGTTCAAGGTGCGCGGCTACACCCGCTGCCAGAAGTGCGGCCGTCCGCGTGCCGTGCTGCGCAAGTTCGGCCTGTGCCGCATCTGCGTCCGCGAGATGGCCCACGCGGGCGAGCTGCCCGGCGTGTCCAAGAGCAGCTGGTAGAAACCTGATCGCCGCAGGCCCGCAAGGGAACCGCGGCGGGAAAGCAGTAATCACATGACGATGACCGACCCGATCGCGGACATGCTCACGCGTCTGCGCAACGCCAACTCGGCCTACCACGACAGCGTGGTCATGCCGCACAGCAAGCTCAAGGTGGCGATCGCCGAGATCCTCCAGAAGGAGGGCTACATCGCCTCCCACAAGACCGAGGACGCCGAGGTCGGCAAGTCGCTGGTCGTGGAGCTCAAGTACGGCCGCAACCGCGAGCGCAGCATCGCGGGCCTGCGCCGGGTGTCCAAGCCCGGCCTGCGGGTCTACGCGAAGTCGACCACGCTTGCCGCGCGTGCTCGGCGGCCTGGGCATCGCGATCATCTCGACGTCCAGCGGTCTGCAGACCGACCGGCAGGCCAAGAAGAACGGGGTAGGTGGGGAAGTCCTCGCCTACGTCTGGTGAGGGGGTAGGAACCATGTCCCGAATCGGGAAGCTGCCCATCGCCGTGCCATCCGGGGTGGACGTGCAGATCGACGGCCGCACGGTGACCGTCAAGGGCCCCAAGGGCGCCCTGACGCACACCGTGATCGAGCCGATCACGGTCGAGCGCGACGACTCGGGCGACGCTCCTCGTGAAGCGCCCCGACGACGAGCGCCGCAGCAAGGCCTACCACGGCCTGTCGCGCACGCTGCTCAACAACCTCGTCGTCGGTGTCACGGCGGGCTACGAGAAGAAGCTCGAGATCCACGGCGTCGGTTACCGCGTCGCGCTCAAGGGCGGCGCGCTGGAGTTCGCGCTCGGGTTCAGCCACCCCGTGGTGATCCCCGCGCCGGAGGGCATCACGTTCGCCGTCGAGTCGCCCACGCGGTTCTCGGTCTCCGGCATCGACAAGCAACTGGTCGGCGAGACCGCCGCCAACATCCGCAAGCTGCGCAAGCCCGACCCGTACAAGGGCAAGGGCGTGCGATACGCGGGCGAGGTCATCCGCCGCAAGGTCGGAAAGACGGGTAAGTGATGGCTGAGACGGCATTTCTGCCAACGCCAAGAAGCGCACCGCTTCGCGGGTGTCGAGCAAGCGCCGCACCGCGGTCACCCGCAGGCACGCGCGGCTGCGCAAGAAGGTCCAGGGCACCCCGGACCGTCCGCGCCTCGCCGTCAAGCGCAGCTCGCGCCACATCCTGGTCCAGCTGATCGACGATCTGGCCGGACACACGATCGCGGCGGCCTCCTCGCTGGAGGCCGACGTCCGCGGGATGGACGGCGACAAGAAGGCCCGCGCGGCCGAGGTCGGCAAGCTCGTCGCCGCCAGGGCACGCGAGGCGGGGTCACCGCCGTGGTCTTCGACCGCGGTGGCTACGACTACCACGGCCGCATCGCGGCGCTGGCTGACGCCGCCCGCGAGGGCGGTCTGGAGTTCTGAGATGGATATGCACAACATGGAAGGGAACGTCTGATGCCGGGACGCGCACGGCGTGACGGCGGGGGACCCGAACACCGGGTCCGGTGGCGGGGAGCGCTCCGGCGACCGCCGCGACCGCCGCGACGGAGGCCGTGGCGGGGCGGCCCAGGACAAGACCCCGTACATCGAGCGGCTGGTCACGATCAACCGCGTGGCCAAGGTCGTCAAGGGTGGTCGGCGCTTCAGCTTCACCGCCCTGATGATCGTCGGCGACGGCGACGGCCTCGTCGGCGTCGGCTACGGCAAGGCCAAGGAGGTGCCCGCGGCGATCGCCAAGGGTGTGGAGGAGGCGAAGAAGAACTTCTTCCGCGTCCCCCGCATCGGCGGCACGATCGTGCACCGGGTGCAGGGCGAGGCGGCTGCGGGCGTCGTGATGCTGCGTCCGGCCAGCGCCGGTACCGGTGTCATCGCCGGTGGCCCGGTCCGCGCGGTGCTCGAGTGCGCGGGCATCCACGACATCCTCTCCAAGAGCCTGGGCAGCGACAACGCGATCAACGTCGTGCACGCCACGATCGCCGCGCTGAAGCATGATCCAGCGGCCCGAGGAGGTGGCGGCCCGTCGTGGTCTGCCGCTCGAGGACGTCGCGCCGGCCAGGATGCTGCGCGATCGTGCGATCGCCGCGGCTGCTGCGAGGTCGTGATGGTGAAGAAGAAGCAGAAGACCGGCGAGCCGGTCGACCCGCGGGCCCAGCAGCAGCCCACGACCGACCTCACGCTGGTCGTCACGCAGGTCCGCAGCAGCATCGGCTGCCAGCAGAACCAGCGGCTCACGCTGCGCGCGCTGGGTCTGCGCAAGATCAGCCAGACGGTGGAGCGCCGTGACACCCCGCAGGTCCGCGGCATGATCCACACCGTGCGGCACCTCGTCACGGTGGAGGAGGTCAGTCGGCATGAGCGAGATCATCAGGCTGCACGACCTGCCGCCCGGCCCCCGGGGCCAAGACCGCGAAGACCCGGGTCGGTCGCGGTGAGGGCGGCAAGGGCGGCAAGACCGCCGGTCGCGGCACCAAGGGCACGAAGGCCCGCAAGAACGTCTCGCCCGCCTTCGAGGGCGGCCAGATGCCGCTGCACATGCGGCTGCCGAAGCTCAAGGGCTTCCGCAACCGGTTCCGCGTCGAGTACCAGGTCGTGAACGTCGGCGACCTGGGACGGCTCTTCCCGGACGGCGGCGAGGTCGGCCCCGAGGAGATCGCCGCCGCGGGCGGCGTGCGGCGCAAGCGCCTCGTCAAGGTGCTGGGTGAGGGCGAGCTGTCCGTCGCGCTGACGGTCAGTGCCCACAAGTTCTCGGGCAGCGCCCGGGACAAGATCACCTCGGCAGGCGGAACGGCCACGGAGCTGTAGTCCAGGTCGAGACCCGTTCGGTGCGGACCGGCGTGCAGCCGCCGGTCCGTGCCGTGGGGGTGTCGCCCCCCGCTGTTACAGTCGAATGCGCCCGGCCTCCCGGGCCACCGACACAGGAGGACAGGCAGTGTTCAGCGCATTCCGGTCGGCTCTGACCACGCCGGACCTGCGAAAGAAGATCCTCTTCACGCTCGGGATCATCGCGGTCTATCGCATCGGCGCGGGCATCCCGTCGCCAGGAGTCTCGTACCCCAACGTCCAGAAGTGCATCGCGCAGGTCGAGGGCGGCGCCAACTCCGGCGTCTACTCCCTGATCAACCTGTTCTCCGGCGGCGCACTGCTGCAGCTCTCGGTGTTCGCGCTGGGCATCATGCCCTACATCACGTCGAGCATCATCATCCAGTTGCTCACCGTCGTCATCCCGCGGTTCGAGCAGCTGAAGAAGGAAGGGCAGTCGGGTCAGAACAAGCTGACCCAGTACACCCGCTACCTGACGATCGCGCTCGCCGTTCTGCAGGGCACCGGCATCATCGCCCTGGCCGATCGCGGACAGCTGTTCGGCGACTGCGACCGACCCGGTGATCCCCGATTCGAACGTCTGGACCCTCACCATCACGGTCCTCACGATGACGGCGGGCACCGCGGTCATCATGTGGCTGGGTGAGCAGATCACCGAGCGCGGCATCGGCAACGGCATGTCACTGCTGATCTTCACCGGCATCGCGGCCCGCATCCCGGCCGAGGGCAAGCAGATCCTCACCAACGGCGGCCTGGTGTTCGCCGGTGTCTGCGTCTTCGGGCTGGCGATCATCGCGAGCGTCGTGTTCGTCGAGCAGGGCCAACGCCGCATCCCCGTCCAGTACGCCAAGCGCATGGTGGGCAGGCGGATGTACGGCGGCACGTCGACGTACCTGCCGCTGAAGGTCAACCAGGCCGGTGTCATCCCGGTGATCTTCGGATCGTCGCTGCTCTACCTGCCCGACCTGATCTCCCGGCTGATCGGCACGTCCGGCGGCACGTTCCAGCAGATCGTGCAGACCTACGTCGTCGACCAGTCGAACCCGGTGCACATCGCGCTGTACGTCCTGCTGATCATCTTCTTCACGTACTTCTACGTCGGCATCACGTTCAACCCGGAAGAGCGGGCCGACGAGATGAAGAAGTTCGGCGGCTTCATCCCGGGCATCCGCCCCGGCAGACCGACCGCCGAATACCTGCAGTTCGTGCTTTCCCGCATCACGCTGCCCGGCTCGCTGTACCTCGGCATCATCGCCGTTCTGCCCAACTTCTTCCTCGGGCTCACCGGCAGCGGCCAGAACCAGAACTTCCCCTTCGGCGGCACCGCGGTGCTGATCATGGTCGGTGTGGGCCTCGACACGGTCAAACAGATCGAGAGCCAGCTCATGCAGCGCCGTTACGACGGATTCCTGCGCTAACGTCGGCTGATTCGTGTGTCGTCCGGGGTCGAGGGTGTGGAGGTTCGAGTGCGCGCTGTTCTAGTGGGTCCGCCGGGGGCGGGCAAGGGTACGCAGGCCGAGCGGCTGGCCGAGCGGTTGGACGTCCCGCACATCTCCACCGGCGACCTCTTCCGGGCCAACCTCGCCCAGCAGACGGCCCTCGGCGTCGAGGCCAAGCGCTACATGGACGCGGGTGACCTGGTGCCCGATTCGGTCACCGTCGAGATGGTGCGCGCCCGCCTCGGCGACGACGACGCGATCAAGGGCTTCCTGCTCGACGGCTTCCCCCGCACGATCAGCCAGGCCGAGTCGCTCGAAGCCATCCTCCGGGAGCGCGGCGAAGAGCTCGACGCGGTCGTCGAGCTCCAGGTGCCCGAAGACGAGCTGGTGGCCCGCCTCATGGCCAGGGGCCGTTCGGACGACACCGAAGACGTCATCCGCCGCCGTCAGCAGGTCTACCGCGACGAGACGTCCCCGCTGCTCGACCACTACCGCGAGAAGCTGGTCTCGGTCGATGCCGTCGGCTCCGTCGAGGAGATCACCGACCGCGTCACCGAAGCCCTCCGCGCACGGTGACCCGGAGCGGCGTGCGCGGGATCGTCGCCCGGTGGCGCGGCCGCGACATCGAGCTGAAGAGCCCGGCCGAGCTCGAGGCGATGCGCGCCGCGGGCGCGTTGGTGGCCAGGACGCTGGCCGAGGTCGCGGCGCTCGCCAAGGCCGGGGTGAGCACGGCCGATCTCGACGCCGTCGCCGAGCAGGTGATCCGCGACGGGGGTGCCGTCCCGTCGTTCCTCGGCTACCACGGCTACCCCGCGTCGATCTGCGCCTCGGTCAACGAGCAGATCGTGCACGGCATCCCCTCGGCCGCGCGCGTGCTCGCCGACGGTGACCTGATCTCCGTCGACTGCGGAGCGATCCTGGAGGGCTGGCACGGCGACGCGGCGGTCACGATCCCGGTCGGCGCCGTGTCCGATGTGGATCTCGCGCTCTCGGCCGCGTGCGAGGCGGCCCTGGAGGCGGGGATCGCCGCCGCCCGGCCCGGCGGGCGGCTCTCGGACATCTCGTTCGCCGTCCAGTCCGCGATCGCCGGGGCCGCGGAGCGCGACAACGCCGAGTACGGCATCGTCGCGGAGTACGGCGGTCACGGCATCGGCACGTCGATGCACATGGACCCGTTCCTGCCCAACCACGGCGAGCCCGGGCCACGGCCCGCGGCTGCGGCCCGGCATGGCGCTGGCCATCGAGCCGATGATCACCGCGGGCGACCCGGAGACCGTCGAGCTCGAAGACGGGTGGACGGTCGTCACCGCCACCGGCGCCCGGGCCGTGCACTGGGAGCACTCGGTGGCCATCACCGAAGACGGCCCCCGGGTGCTGACCCTTCCCGCCTGAGACGCTGGGGTCCTACGAGACCCTGGCGTCGCTCAGCGCCTTCACGATGTCCTCGACGCGGTCCTTGGCGTCGCCGAAGAGCATCTGGCTGTTGTCGCGGTAGAAGAGCGGGTTGGCCACGCCCGCGTAGCCGGTGGCCATCGAGCGTTTGAAGACGATGACGTCTTCGGCTTCCCAGACCTTGAGCACGGGCATCCCGGCGATGGGGGAGCCGGGGTCTTCGGTGGCGGCGGGGTTGACGGTGTCGTTCGCGCCGATGACCAGGACGACGTCGGTGTCGGGGAAGTCGTCGTTGATCTCGTCCATCTCCATGACGATGTCGTAGGGCACCTTGGCCTCGGCCAGGAGCACGTTCATGTGGCCGGGGAGGCGGCCCGCGACGGGGTGGATGCCGAAGCGGACGGTGACGCCCGCTCGCGCAGGCGGCGGGTGAGCTCGGCGACCGGGTACTGGGCCTGGGCGACGGCCATGCCGTAGCCGGGGGTGATGATCACGCTGGATGCCCCGGCGAGCAGTTCGGCCGCGGCGTCGGCGTTGACCTCGCGGTGCTCGCCGTAGTCCTTCTCGCTGCCCGAGGGCGCCGCGATGCCGAAGCCGCCCGCGATGACGGAGATGAACGAGCGGTTCATCGCCTTGCACATGATGTAGGACAGGTAGGCACCGGACGAGCCGACGAGCGCGCCGGTGATGATCAGCAGGTCGTTGCCGAGCAGGAAGCCCGACGCGGCCGCGGCCCAGCCGGAGTAGCTGTTGAGCATCGACACGACGACGGGCATGTCGCCGCCGCCGATCGAGGCGACCAGGTGGACGCCCAGGGCGAGTGCGATGACGGTGACCGCGATGAGCACGCCCAGGGTGGGGGCGATGACGAACCACACGGTGAGCGCGACGAACGCGACCAGCGCGCCGAGGTTGAGCGCGTTCTTGCCGGGCAGCACCAGCGGCGCGGACTTGAGCCGGGCCGACAGCTTGCCCCAGGCGACGATCGAGCCGGTGAAGGTGACCGCGCCGATGAACACGCCGATGACGACCTCGGCGTGGTGGATGCCGAGCAGGTCGGGTTCGAAGCCCGCCCCGTCTTGTGGCTTCGACTTCGAGGTAGCCGTTCCAGCCGACGAGCACGGCGGCGAGGCCGACGAAGCTGTGGAACAGCGCGATCAGCTCGGGCATGCCGGTCATGGCCACGCGGGCGGCGCGGTACAGGCCGACCGCCGCGCCGATGAGCACGGCGGCGATCAGCAGCCCCACCTGCAGGCCGTCGAAGCCGCCGGTCATCGCCAGCACGAGGGTGGCGACCAGGGCGATCACCATGCCTGCGATGCCGAAGGTGTTGCCGAAGCGGGCGGTCTCGTGCCGCGACAGCCCGGCGAGGGCGAGGATGAACAGCAGCGCGGCGACGATGTAGGCGGCGCTGGCAGCGGTCTGCGCAGTCATGTCGATCAGCTCCGATCAGCAGTCAGCTGCGCCGGAACATGGCGAGCATGCGGCGGGTCACGGCGAAACCGCCGAAGACGTTGATGGTGGCCAGCAGGATCGCCGCGGTCGCGACGATGGTGATGGCCAGGTTGGGCTGCCCGATCTGCAGCAGCGCGCCCACGACGATGATGCCGGAGATCGCGTTGGTCACCGACATGAGCGGGGTGTGCAGGGCGTGGTGCACGTTGCCGATGACGTAGTAGCCGATGACGATGGCCAGCGCGAACACGACCAGGTGCCCGATCAGCGCGGGCGGTGAGATCGCGGTGACGAGGAACCCGAGGACCGCGGCGACGCCGACGAGGCCGAACCGCCGCGCCGCCGAGGCGGGCGGCTTCTCTTGCTTGACCGCGGGTGCTGCGGCGGCGGTCGTCGCCGGAGCGGCCGAGACCGAGACCGGCGGTGGCGGCCAGGTCGTCTCGCCGTCGCGCACCACCGTCATCGAGCGCTGCACGACGTCGTCGAAGTCCAGCACCAGCTGCCCGTCCTTCTCCGGGGTAAGCAGCTTCATCAGGTTGACCAGGTTGGTGCCGTAGAGCTGGCTGGCTTGGGTGGGCAGCCGGCCTGCCAGGTCGGTGTAGCCGATGATCGTGACGCCGTTGGGGGTGACGATCTTCTCGTCCGCCACGGTGCCTTCGACGTTGCCGCCGTTGGCCGCGGCCATGTCCACCACGACCGAGCCGGGCGACATCGCGGCCACCATGTCCGCGGTGATCAGCCGGGGCGCGGGGCGGCCGGGGATCAGCGCGGTGGTGATGACGATGTCGACGTCGGCGGACTGGTCGGCATACAGCTTGGCCTCGCGCTCCTTGTAGTCCTCGCCCATCTCCTTGGCGTAGCCGGTGGTGGAGACCTCGACCTCGGGTGACTCGACGGCCAGGTACTCCCCGCCCAGCGAGCGCACCTGGTCGGCCACCTCGGGGCGGGGGTCGGTGGCCCGCACGATCGCGCCCAGCGACCCGGCGGCGCCGATCGCCGCCAGCCCGGCCACGCCCGCGCCGACCACCAGCACCTTCGCGGGCGGCACCTTCCCGGCCGCGGTGACCTGCCCGGTGAAGAACCGGCCGAACTCGTGCGCGGCCTCGATGACCGCCCGATACCCGGCGATGTTCGCCATCGAGGACAACACGTCCAGCGACTGGGCGCGGGAGATGCGGGGCACCGCGTCCATCGACAACGCGGTGATCGGCCGCTGGGCGAGCACCTCGACCACACCGGGGTCGAGCCGGGGCGCCAACAACGCGATCAGGGTGGCGCCGGGCTTCATCTGGTCGAGCTCGGTCTCCGACGGAGCATTGATGGCGAACACGACGTCGGCCTGCCACGCCTCGCCGATGGTCGCGCCCGCGTCGACGAAGCCCTCGTCGGGGAAATCGGCCCGGTCGCCCGCCCCCGGCGCGACCACCACGTCATAGCCCAGCTTCAACAGCTGACCGACCGTGGTCGGCGTCGCCGCGACGCGCGTCTCACCGGCCTTGGACTCTCGCACTACACCGATAATCACTGTCAGCTCCGTTGATGACGGTCGTGGACGTGCAGCGGCTCATCCTCGACGAACGCGACGGATCCCGGCATGGCCAGACACTAGGCTGCCCGATCGGGGACGTGCCAGGAATCCACGCCGTCCGAGATCACAGTGCCGCCCGCCACACCGCCGTGATCATCGCGGGAGGGGTCGGACCCGCGTGCAGGGCCCCTGCGCAGGCACGTACACTTGGTCGACGGCGCGTCTGCCTGCGCCGGTTCCGTCGTGCCTCCCACAGCCCGCGGTACCGCGTGGTGGCGTGCCCGACAGAGCAAGACTACGCACACCACGTCACGGAACGCGGAGGACATGGCCAAGAAGGACGGGGCGATCGAGGTCGAGGGACGGGTTGTCGAACCCCTGCCCAACGCGATGTTTCGCGTGGAGCTGGAGAACGGACACAAGGTCCTCGCCCACATCAGCGGCAAGATGCGGCAGCACTACATCCGGATCCTTCCCGAGGACCGGGTCGTGGTGGAGCTGTCGCCGTACGACCTCACCCGCGGCCGCATCGTCTACCGCTACAAGTGAACCGACAGAAAGAGCGACCGTGAAGGTCCAGCCGAGCGTCAAGAAGATCTGCGACAAGTGCAAGGTGATCCGCCGCCACGGACGGGTCATGGTGATCTGCGAGAACCTGCGCCACAAGCAGCGCCAGGGCTGATTCCAGCTCGCTGATCACATCCACGAGAACCCGACGTACCTCCCGCGCCACACGGGCGCGGGCCGTCTCCGGAACCAGGCCGGAGCCCGGGCAGTGAGTCCGCCCGGGACGGACGTCGGGCAGACCTGGCGAAACGTCAAGAGGAGAACCCCGCCGTATGGCACGACTCGCCGGCGTCGACCTCCCCCGCGACAAGCGGATGGAGATCGCGCTCACCTACATCTACGGGATCGGGCGCACCCGCTCCCTGGAGATCCTCACCGCCACGGGCGTCGACCGCGACATGCGCTCGAAGGACCTGACCGACGAGGACCTGACCGCTCTCCGCGAGTACATCGAGAGCAACCTGCGGGTCGAGGGCGATCTGCGCCGCGAGGTGCAGGCCGACATCCGCCGCAAGATCGAGATCGGCTGCTACCAGGGCATCCGGCACCGCAAGGGCCTGCCAGTCCGTGGCCAGCGCACCAAGACCAACGCGCGCGGCCGCAAGGGTCCGAAGAAGACGGTCGCCGGAAAGAAGAAGGCAGGGAAGAAGTAACCAATGCCTCCTCGCACTCGTCAGCAGGCCGGGGCCAAGAAGGTCCGCCGCAAGGAAAAGAAGAACGTCGCCGCGGGCCACGCCCACATCAAGAGCACGTTCAACAACACGATCGTCACGATCACCGACCCGACGGGCGCGGTGATCGCGTGGGCGTCGGCCGGGCACGTCGGCTTCAAGGGCTCGCGCAAGTCCACGCCGTTCGCGGCGCAGATGGCCGCGGAGAGCGCTGCCCGCAAGGCTGCCGAGCACGGCATGAAGAAGGTCGACGTGTTCGTCAAGGGCCCCGGCTCCGGCCGGGAGACCGCCATCCGCTCGCTGCAGGCCGCGGGCCTGGAGGTCGGCACGATCAGCGACGTCACCCCGCAGCCGCACAACGGCTGCCGTCCGCCCAAGCGGCGCCGGGTCTAGGGAAAGGGAGTAACTAGAAATGGCTCGTTACACCGGACCCATGACCCGCAAGTCCCGCCGCCTGAAGGTCGACCTCGTCGGCGGCGACCAGGCGTTCGAGCGGCGTCCTTACCCGCCCGGCCAGCACGGCCGGATCCGGATCAAGGAGACCGAGTACCTCCTGCAGATGCAGGAGAAGCAGAAGGCCCGATTCGCGTACGGCGTGCTGGAGAAGCAGTTCCGCCGCTACTACGAGGAGGCCAACCGCCGGGAGGGCAAGACCGGCGACAACCTGCTGCAGATCCTCGAGTCGCGCCTCGACAACGTCGTCTACCGCGCGGGCCTGGCCCGCACCCGGCGCATGGCCCGTCAGCTGGTGAACCACGGGCACTTCCTCGTCAACGGCAAGCGGGTGAACATCCCCAGCTACCGCGTGGCGAAGTGGGACATCATCGACGTCAAGCCGAAGTCGATGCAACACCGACCCGTTCATCATCGCCAAGGAGCTGGTGGGCGACCGCCCGATCCCGGCGTGGCTGCAGGTCGTCCCCTCGACCCTGCGCATCCTGGTCCACCAGCTGCCTGAGCGTCCGCAGATCGACACGCAGGTCACCGAGCAGCTGATCGTCGAGCTCTACTCCAAGTAGCCCGACACCTTCGCTCGACGCGGCATCAAATAGCGGGTGCCGCACATAGGAGGAACACACCCATGCTGATTTCTCAGCGCCCCACCCTGACCGAAGACTCGGTCGTCGACACCCGCTCCCGGTTCGTCATCGAGCCGCTGGAGCCGGGCTTCGGCTACACGCTGGGCAACTCGCTCCGGCGCACGCTGCTCTCCTCCATCCCGGGGGCGGCCGTCACCAGCATCCGCATCGACGGCGTGCTGCACGAGTTCACCACCGTTCCGGGGGTGAAGGAGGACGTCACCGACATCATCCTGAACCTCAAGGAGCTGGTCGTGTCAGCTCCGAGGAGGACGAGCCGGTCACGATGTACCTGCGCAAGCAGGGCCCCGGCCCGGTCACCGCGGGCGACATCGTGCCGCCCGGCGGGCGTCACCGTGCACAACCCGGACCTGCACATCGCCACGCTCAACGACAAGGGCCGCCTCGAGGTGGAGCTGGTCGTCGAGCGGGGTCGTGGCTACGTCCCGGCCATGCAGAACAAGGCCACCGGCGCCGAGATCGGCCGCATCCCGGTCGACTCGATCTACTCGCCGGTGCTGAAGGTGACCTACAAGGTCGAGGCCACCCGCGTCGAGCAGCGCACCGACTTCGACAAGCTGGTGCTCGACGTCGAGACCAAGCCCTCGATCACCCCGCGCGACGCCCTGGCGTCGGCGGGCAAGACGCTGGTGGAGCTGTTCGGGCTGGCCCGTGAGCTCAACGTCGACGCGGAGGGCATCGAGATCGGCCCGTCGCCGCAGGAGGCCGACACCATCGCGGCCTTCGCGATGCCGATCGAGGAGCTGGACCTCACGGTCCGCTCGTACAACTGCCTCAAGCGCGAGGGCATCCACACCGTGGGTGAGCTGGTGGGCCGGTCCGAGGCCGACCTGCTCGACATCCGCAACTTCGGCGCGAAGTCGATCGACGAGGTCAAGATGAAGCTCGTCGGCCTCGGCCTGGCGCTGAAGGACAGCCCGCCCGGATTCGACCCGTCGGCCGCGGCCGTCGAGTACGGCGCCGACGGGTTCGACCCCGACAACTTCGGGGACGACGGCCAGGACTACGCAGAAACGGAGCAGTTGTAGCCATGCCTCAGCCCACCAAGGGCCCCCGCCTGGGCGGGTCGCCCGCGCACCAGCGGCTGATCCTGGCCAACCTCGCGACCTCGCTGTTCGAGCACTCGAAGATCACGACGACCGAGGCGAAGGCCCGGCGGCTCCGGCCCTACGCGGAGCGGCTGATCACCAAGGCCAAGGTCGGCGATCTGCACAACATCCGGCAGATCGCCAAGCTGATCCGCGACAAGGACGTCATCTACAAGCTCGTCCACGAGATCGGCCCGTTCTTCGCCGACCGCGAGGGCGGCTACACGCGCATCACCAAGACGCTGCCGCGCAAGGGCGACAACGCCCCCATGGCCGTGATCGAGCTGGTGGCGCAGAAGACGGTGACGTCGCGAGGCCGACCGCGCCCGTCGCGTGGCGTCGTCGCAGCAGGCCGCTGCCACGGCCCGACCGAGGAGGCTCCGGCCGCCGACGGACGACGGCACTGACGTCGACGAGGTCGAGGAGTCGACCTCCACCGAGGACGCGCCGTACGGCGAGGGCAGCCACGCCCCGCTGGAGGACCCGGACGAGGCCCCCGAGGGCTTCGAGATCAAGGGCAACGCCGACTCGATGCTCTACCACCTGCCCGGTACGCCGTTCTACGATCGCACCGTGGCCGAGGTGTGGTTCGCCACGGCGGAGGCCGCTGAGGCCGCCGGCTTCTCGCTGCCGCCGTCGCAGCAGGAGTCCGACGAGGACGACAAGTCCTGACCGACCACCCGCGCACGACCGAGCCCGCCGTCCTCCCGGATGGCGGGCTCGATCGTTTCGCGTGGGCCGCTTCCGGCTCGACATCGCCTACGACGGCACCGACTTCTCCGGCTGGGCGATGCAGCCGGGCCGGCGCACCGTCTGCGGGGTGCTCACCGAGGCCCTGGCGACGGTGCTGCGGATCGCCGTGGCGCTGACGGTCGCCGGGCGGACCGACGCGGGGGTGCACGCCACCGGGCAGGTGGCGCACGTCGACCTGCCGTCAACGCCGGAGGCGCCCGACCCGGAGTGGCTGGTGCGGCGGCTGGCCCGGCTCCTGCCGCCCGACGTGCGGGTGCGCGCGGTCACGCCGGTGCCCGCCGGCGTTCGACGCCCGGTTCTCGGCGTTGCGCCGCCACTACCGCTACCGGGTCGCCACCGCGCCGTCCGGAGCCGAGCCGCTGCGCGCCCGTGACACGCTGACCTGGCCGCATCCGGTCGACCTCGACGCGGTCAACGCCGCGTCCGCGCTCCTGCTCGGCGAGCACGACTTCGTGGCGTTCTGCAAGCGCCGCGAGGGCGCGACGACCGTCCGGGAGCTGCAGTGCCTCTCCTGGACGCGGGAGCCCGACGGCGTCGTCACGGCGGCGGTCACGGCCGACGCGTTCTGCCACTCGATGGTGCGCAGCCTGGTCGGAGCGCTGCTGGACGTCGGCCGGGGCCGGCGCGCGGTGGAGTTCCCGGCCGAGCTGCTGCTGCGGGGGGTGCGTGCGTCGGAGGTGCCGGTGGCGCCCGCGCACGGTCTGACGCTCGTCGCGCGTCGACTACCCGGAGGCGGCCGAGCTGGCCGCCCGCGTAGAAGTGACCCGCCGCCTGCGCGTCTAGGGCCAATGTTGCCGCAATGTTTCGATCGGGCGGATCGCTGTACCGGCGCGAGGTCGCAAGGGAAAGTGGCCGCGGTGAGCGCTGATTCCCCCACCACCGCCCCGGCCTACGGCGACAAGATCGTCGCCGTCGAGCCGTATGGCAGCGAACGTGTGGCCGACGCCGACCGCCACGGCAAGCCCCGCCAGCTGTTCTGGACGTGGACCTCGCCCAACATGGAGTTCGCGACGATCTTCGTCGGGGTGCTCGCGGTCGAGGTGTTCGGGCTGACGTTCGGCCAGGCCGTCGCCGCGATCCTGCTCGGCAACGTGCTGGCGGGCATCGCGCACGGCGTGCTCTCGGCGCGCGGCCCCCTCGCCGGTGTGCCGCAGATGGTGCTGGGCCGCCTCGCGTTCGGCTACCGGGGCAACATCCTCCCTGCGGGCCTGATGACGATCACGTCCGGCTTCGGCTGGTTCGCGGTCAACAGCGTCAGCGCCTCGTTCGCGCTCAGCTCGCTGACCGGGGCGTCGCCCGCGCTGTGGCTGGTGATCGTGGTCGTCGTGCAGGTCGCGGTGGCCTACCTCGGGCACAACCTGGTGCACGCGTTCGAGCGGTGGACGTTCCCGCTGCTCACGGTGATCTTCGTGGTCGGCGCGGTGGTGGTGCTGACGCACTCCGACCCGTCGTTCGTGCCGACCGGCGGGGGCACCGGCGGGCTGGGTGGCTTCCTGCTGACGGTCGGCGCGGTGTTCGGCTACACGGCGGGCTGGACCCCCTACGCCGCCGACTACACCCGCTACCTGCCGGAGAACGTGTCGCGTCTGGCGACCGGCCTCGCCGCGGGCGTCGGCAACGGGTTGGCCTGCACCGTGCTGATGATCGTCGGCGCGGCGTCGGTGAGCGCATCGGCCCTCGCCGGGGTCACCTCGGACAACCCCGCGACGGCCTACGTCGGGGTGCTGCCCGGCTGGCTCGCCGCGCTCACGCTTGATCGCCATCGCCATCGGCGCGGTCGCCGCGAACGTCCTCAACATCTACTCCGGGGCGATGGCGTTCCTCTCGATGGGCCTGCCCGTGCACCTGCGCCGCGCGCGGGCCTACGTCGCGGTGGTGTTCGGCGTGGTCGGGTTCGTGATCGCGCTGCTGGCGCTGGGCGACGCGGCCACGGGCTACGAGAACTTCCTGCTGGTGATCGTCTACTGGATCGGCCCGTGGCTCGGCGTGATGTTCGCCGACCAGTGGCTGCGTCGCGACCGCATTCCCGCTCGACCTGCTCTACGACCGCTCGTACAGCAACCCGGCCGGGTTGATCGCGATGGTCGTCGGCATCGTGGTGTCGGTGGTGCTGTTCTCCAACCAGACGCTGTTCACCGGGCTGGTCGCCCGGGCCGTGCCCGAGATCGGCGACATCACGTTCCTGGTGGGGATCGTGCTGGCGGCGGGCTTGTACGTCCTGCTGGCGCGCCGCAGGATCAGGGTGTGATCGCCCTGCTGGATACCGCGCTCGAGGAGGCTCAGGCAGGACTCGCCGAGGGCGGGATCCCGATCGGCGCCGCGCTGTTCACGGCCGACGGCGAGCTGCTCGGCCGCGGCCACAACCGGCGGGTCCAGGACGGCGACCCGTCGATGCACGCCGAGACCGCGGCGTTCCGCAACGCCGGGCGGCAGCGCGACTACCGCAAGACGATCATGGTGACGACGCTGTCGCCGTGCTGGTACTGCTCGGGGCTGGTGCGCCAGTTCGGGATCGGCGCGGTGGTGGTCGGTGAGGCGCGCACGTTCTACGGCGGGCACGACTGGCTGGCCGAGCACGGGGTCGCGGTCACCGTGCTGGACGACGAGCGCTGCGTCGCGCTCATGACCGACTTCATCGCCGCCCGCCCGGAGCTGTGGAACGAGGACATCGGGGAGCCGTCATGAGCCTGATCCCCACCGTGGACCTGCGGTCGCCGGACGCGGCCGCGGTCGATGCGGCGCTGCAGCAGGCGGGTTTCCTGCTGGTCACCGGGCACGGGGTCGACGCCGTCCCTGCGTGCCGAGGTGCGGTCGGCGGCGCGCCGGTTCTTCGCCTTGCCCACCGAGGTCAAGGAGCGCTACGCGGCGCGGATCGGCGGTCGGGGCTGGCTCGCGCCGGGCGTCGAGTCCAACGGCAACGCCGACGTGTTCGGCGACGCCGAGGACGCGGCGGGCGCGGACAACCCGCCGGATCTCAAGGAGTCGTTCGCCATCGGGCCGGAGACGCCGACGGGCGACGCCGCCGTCGACGCGGTCTGGTTCCCGCCGAACGTCTGGCCGTCGGAGGTGCCGGAGCTGCATGCGGCCGCGCACGCGCTACCTGGCCGCGATGACGACGGTGTCGCGGGCCCTCCTCGAACTGTGCGCCGAGGCCCTCGGGGTGTCGCGCGACGACGCTCAGCGGGCTGGCGGAGCACCCGACCTGGACGTTCAACGTCAACCGGTACCCGCCGCTGACCGAGGTCGGCGAGCCGTTGCCGGGGCAGTTCCGGATCGGCCCGCACACCGATTTCGGCACCGTGACCGTGCTCGACCGGGAGCCGGGCGCGGGTGGCCTGCAGGTGGACATCGACGGGGTGGGCTGGGTGGACGCCCCGTACGACCCGGAGGCGCTGACCGTCAACATCGGCGACCTGCTCGCGCACTGGACCGGCCTGCGGTGGCGCTCGGGTCGGCACCGCGTCCTGCCGCCGCAGGCGGGGGCGCCGCACGAGGAGCTCGTGTCGCTGGTGTTCTTCTTCGAGCTCGACCACGACGCGCTGGTCACACCGCTCGCGCCGCCGATCGGTCGGCGCGCGGACCTGGCTGCCGGTCGTGCTCCGCGCCGTTCCTGCGGGAGCGCCTCGA
This sequence comes from uncultured Actinomycetota bacterium, assembly GCA_963799945.1. Taxonomy (GTDB): domain Bacteria; phylum Actinomycetota; class Actinomycetes; order Mycobacteriales; family Pseudonocardiaceae; genus Pseudonocardia. The sequence goes on along the minus strand of CAWCZG010000006.1, from coordinate 869,408 downwards.
CGCGATCTCCGTCGGCTAGGTCTCGAGTTCCAGGGCCACGGCGCGGACCGGGGCACCGTCGGCGCCCGCCAGCTTGACCGGCAGGCAGGAGACGAACGGGTCGGGCCAGTCGACCAGCTCGAGGTTGCGGAAGTTCTCCCCGATCACGCCGCCCGCGTCGGCGATGAGCAGGTGCGCGGCCAGGTCGTCGTCGGGGGTCGGGTCGATGCTCGGCGCGTCGATGCAGAAGGTGCGCACGCCGAGGGCGAGCATCCGCGCGCACGGCCTCGGGGTCCAGGAAGGGGTGGTCGAAGTAGGCGGGTGTGCCGTAGTGGCGCGCCCAGCCGGTGTGGATCAGCACGATCGGGGCGAGGTCGGCGCCGCGCGATGCGGTCCCAGGTGATCGGGCTGCCGGCGGGCCGATGTCGTGGACGTCGATCACGGTGGCGCGGCCGACGCACAGCGTCGGGTCCAGCGCGTCGACGGGCGCGCCGTCGGCGCGCACGTGGCAAGGGCGCGTCGACATGGGTGCCGGTCTGGCTGCCCAGGTGGAGGGCGAGGAGGTTGAAGCCGTCGCGGGGGATCGTCGCGTGCGGGGTGAACACGGGCTCGGGGTCGCCGGGGTAGACCTGGGTGTCCGGGCCCGACCGGCACGGAGAGATCGACGATGCGGCGCACGCGCATGCCAGGAGTTCTACCGAACGCCCACGGCGGACGGGCGGGTCGGGTTAGCGTCGGGCGTGTCCCCCGCTAGCTCCGTCGACGCCCCCGTGCGGCGCAGCGGCGTGGGTGGGCTCCGGGCGCCGGCCACCCGCGACCAGGTCGATGCCTACCGTTTCGGGCTGCGGCGCATGGAGGCCGCGCTCGTGCGCGGCGATCCGGTGCCGCTCCACGAGCAGATCCGGTCGCAGCGCCGGGCCGCGTTCGCCGGGGTCGTGCTGGGCCTGCTCGGGCTGTGCGGCGCCGCGGCCTGGGCCCTGCTCGCGCCCGAGCCCCGATTGGCGGCACGAGTCCGTCGTCATCGGTACGCCCTCCGGGGCGATGTACGCGGTGGCCCACGCCCCCGACCGCCTGGTCCCGGTCGCCGACCTCCCCGCGGCCCGGCTGGTGCTCGCCGCGCTGCGCGAAGGCGCGGGCGGGGGTGGATCGGCTGGGGGCGGAGCAGCAGGCGGCGGATCGGGCGGAGGTGACCCCGGCACGGCCACTGCCACGGTGGTGCCGGATGCGTCGATCGCCGGGGCGCCACGCACCCCTGCGGCTGCGGTGCCGGGAGCGGTCGCCGTCACCCCGGAGGCGACGATCCAGGCGAGCTGGGCCACGTGCGACACGGTCGACGCCGAGGGTGCGCTCGTCGGCACCACGGTGATCGGCGGCGCCGCCGGGCGGCCTGCGGTGACCCCGGGAGCCGGCGTCCTGGTCGGAGGGCCCGGTGACACGACGTGGCTGGTCACTGGCGGCCTCCGGCACCGGGTCGACGTGGGCGACGGAGCGGTGCGCGCGGCCTTCCACCTCACCAACCAGCTCCCGCGGGCGGGCAGCGGCGCCGTGATCTCGGCGCTGCCGGAGGGTCCGCCGCTCGCCACACCCGTGGTGCCGGGCCGCGAGGAGCCCGCGCCCGCCGGGCTGCCCGGCCGCGTCGGTGACGTCCTGAGCAGCGGAGTGGGCGACGGGGAGGAGTACTTCGTGGTGCTCGAGGGTGGGCTCCAGGAGGTGCCGAGGGCGGTGGCCGACCTCCTGGTGGTCGCGTCCGACGCCCGCAAGCTGCGTCCGGTGGGCGCCGAGGTGCTGAGCGACGCCACCTTCGTCGACACGTTGAAGTCGCTGGTTGGCCCACGGGTGCGGTGCACATCGAGGACCCCGCGGACGCGCCCGTCATGTGCTGGACGTGGACACCGGACCGGCAGGCGGGCGTCTGGTTCGGCCGCGACCTCCCCCTCGCCGCAGGCGTCGCCCCGGTGTCGCTCGCGCAGGCCGACGGCCCAGGCGAACGCCTCGACGCCGTGGCCGTCGGGCCGGGCGGCGCGGTGCGCGCCACCGGGCCGGGCCAGACGTCAGACGCCGAGCCGGGGCGGGCGCTCGGTGCCGAGCCGGGGCGAGCGCCAGCGCTGGGCCGGGGCGAGCGCCAGACGCCGGGCCGCTGTGGCTGGTGTCGGCCACGGGCGTCGGTTACGACGTGGCGAGCGACCCCACCGCCACCGCCCTCGGCATCACCGCCACCCAGCCCGCCCCCGAGTCCGCCCTCCGCCTCCTCCCCACCGGCCCCACCCTCGACCTGGCCGACGCCACCCGCGCCGCGGACGTCCTGGGCGCCCCCTGACAGCGCCCCCCGGAGGCACACCCATCGCCCAGAAGGGTTCCGGTGGCCGCCCTGATCGGCCCCTCGCCGTGACCGCGGTCGCCGGGTGACGGTCCGCCGCCGCCGCGCCGGTGACGTAGCCCGCTGGTCCGCCGCTGCCGCGCCGGTGCCGTAGCCCGCTGTTCGCAGCCGGCTCGGTCGGGGCCGCCGCACACGGCGTCGGTCTGGCAGGAAGGTCGGTCGGGTCCACCCCACCCCGACGAACAGCCTCGAAGGCCGAGTTGCTGCGACAGGTTCCTCAGCGGGCCCCACCCGGGCCGTCCCGCACCGCGTCGGTCCGCCGTCAGGCGTCGGGCGAACGTCACGCGCCGACGAACGCGGCTCGGAGAGCGGTCGCGACAGGTCGCGGCGTAGGGGATCCAACCTGGCCTGACCCACGTCGCGACGGTCCGACGTCGGTGACTTCGGGCGGCCGCCATTCCGCTGGTCACGAGGGCGGCCAGGAGGGTGGCAGTGGCGTGGGCCGTCACAGCCCGCGCACGACGCGGAACAAGTCCATCGCCGCCAGCGCCAGCGGGACACAGGCAGCGACGAGGAGGCCCTCCGCCAGGTCGATCGACCGCCGCAGGACTGGTGACAGCGCGAAGCGGCGGCCGCGGGTGGAAGCGTCGAGCGCCGCGATGCCCGCGGCCGCCCCGAGCAGCAGCACGACGCAGGCGAGGGGAGCAGCGGTGAAGCCGGGTGCAGAAAGGATGACGGCGAGTCCGACCGCCGTAGCGACCGCGGCCCCCAGAGCGGTGCGCGCGGGTGCGGCGTCGGCGTAGCCGCGGGCGCGCAGCAGCAGCACCACCGCCGTGACCGCCGCGAACACCGGCCCGAACCAGCCGCCTCCCGACGCCGCGAACAGCGCTCCTACTGACGCGATGGTCGCTGCGCCGCCCGTGAGTCCGGCCAGGTAACCCCGCGCGAGGTCACCGCGCTCGGCGAGCTCGGCGGCAGGGAGTCCGGCGTCGTCGTCGGTCAGCTCCGACCCGTCAGCGGGCACCACCGGACGCGGCAACCCGGCGAGGCGGAGCGCCACCCTGGGCAACAGCGGAGCGCCGACGATGGCCACCGCCGCAGAGGCCGTCGCCGCGGCGATTGAGCCTGCACCCAATCGCACCGCCATGACCGCCGCGGCGGTGGCGACCGCGACGACCCCTGCCGCGACGAGCGTCGGCGCTACGACCCGCAGCACGAGCTGCGCCGTGGCCGCCGCGATCCCGGCGGCCACCGCGGCCGCCATCAACGGGCCGGTAAGCGACGTGCCCGGCAGCGCGTTCCAGCCCGCCGCCGCGGCGAGCACAACCCCGCCAAGGGCAACAACGCGTGCCAGCCCGTGGTCTGGTGCGCGATCCACAGCGTCGGGGCGGACGAGCTTGGCGGCGCAGACCACAGCAGCCACGGCCGCCGCCCCTGCCAGAAGCGCGGCGGCGACCCAACCCGGGCCGCCCGCACTCAACAACCCGGCCGCGGCGACGATCACAAGCAGCACCGCGGCCCCTTCCAACTGGTGCTCGCGAGCTGCGCCGTCTCCCGCGCCCGCCGCCAGTGCGTCCACAGGATCGTCGAAGACCGGCACGCGGGGCGCGGGGGTGGCGGGCCCGAGGCGAAGCAGCTCGCCGTCGAGCACACCGAGCTCATCAAGGGTGGCCGCGGCGGGAAGCAGACCGCCCGCAACGCCGGACAGCCGCCAGGGTCGCGGCCGGACCACGCCGCTCCGCTCGGGCTCGCCGACCAGCTCGAGCACCATCGGCACCAGCTCGGCGACGGGAACGTCAGAGGGGAGCGCCACGTCCACGCGGAGGCGCGGTGCGAGCACCGTGAGCCTGCAGAAGGGCCGATCAGCCACCTGTGCGCCTCTCTGGACGAGTTCTCCCAAACCCCCACGAAAGGTCGGGGACGGTCCTTAGCATCGCCGCCAGGGCCCCTCTTCCGAGGCCGTTTGGAGAAACTGATGGGCACGCTCGCGATCCCGCGGCCACGCCGTGAGCCGCTGCCGGACCCGAGCGGCGAGCTGGTGTTGGAGGCTCCTCCGGAGCCGGAGAAGCTGGTGCCCGCGGGGATCCTGACGCGCCTGTTGCCGCTGGTGATGCTGGTCGGATCGGTGGGGTTCATCGCGGTCCTGGGCGTCGACAACCCCACGTCGTGGCTGTTCGCGGGCATGTTCGCGATCTCCACCGTCGGCATGCTGGCTTCCGGTGGTGGCCGGGGCGGTGCCGCGCGCGCATCGAGCCTCGACGAGGGCCGCCGCGACTACCTCCGCTACCTCGGCCAGGTGCGCCGTCGCGTGCGTGAGGTCGCCGACGCACAGCGGCACGCCGCCGAGAGCGCGCATCCCGAGCCGGACGCGTGGCCCGCGGTTCTGGCCGCAGGCAGGCTCTGGGAGCGCGGCCCGACCGACGCCGATTTCGGGCACGTGCGGGTCGGCCTGGGCGCGCAACGGCTGGCCCGGCGTTTGGTGGCCCCGCAGACCGGGCCACCGGACGCGATCGAGCCGGTCACCGCGCTCGCGTTGCGCCGGTTCCTCGTCGCTCACATGGTCGTGCCCGACCTGCCGATCGCCGTGGCACTCCGGGAGAGCGCCACGGTCTGGCTCGAGCCCGGCGACGGCGACGCAGGGGCCGTACGGGCGCTCGCCCGGGCCGTCGTCGCGCAATACGTGGTGTGGCACAGCCCGGCCGATGCCCGGCTCCTCGTGGTGGCGGAGCCGTGGGCGCTCCCGGAGTGGGACTGGGTCAAATGGTTGCCGCACAACGCTCATCCCCGCCACAGCGACGGCGCCGGGCCGTTGCGCATGATCACGTCGGACGCGGCCGTGGCGCGGCGCTGGTGGCCTGCGGAGCCAGCCAGCCGGGCGCCCGGTCAGCGGGAGCCGCATCTGCTCGTCGTCGCGGACGGGATCGTCGACGGGCTGGATCCGTGGGCGGCCGTCGCGGGCGTCACGGTTGTGCGGCTCGGGGCGGCCGCGGGGCCCCGGTCCGCACCGTCGGTGGTGCGCCTGCGCGTGGCGGTCGACCGCCTGGAACGGGTGGTCGATCCGGCCGAGCCACCGGTTCTGGTCGGCGTTCCCGACGCGATGGAACCCGCCCAGGCCGCGGCGCTGGCCCGGCGGCTGGCGCGCTACCGCCCGACGGGCACAGGTCCGACCAACGACCGCGTCCTTTCGGCGCCGGGGCTACCTGGGCTGTTGGGCCTGCGCCCGGGCGCGGCCGGGATCGACGCCCTCCGCCTCCGCTGGTCGTCCGATGAGGAGGATCGGCTGCGGGTCCCTCTCGGTGTCGACGAGCGCGGAGTGCCGGTGGTCCTGGATCTCAAGGAGGCGGCGCAGGGCGGCACCGGCCCGCACGGCCTCTGCATCGGCGCCACCGGCTCCGGCAAGAGCGAGCTCCTGCGCACGCTCGTGCTCGGCCTCGCCGCGACACACGCACCCGAGGCGCTGAACTTCGTGCTCGTCGACTTCAAGGGCGGTGCCACGTTCCTCGGCCTCGCGGCGATGCCGCACGTCTCGGCGGTGATCACCAATCTGGCCGATGAGCTCACGCTCGTCGATCGCATGGCCGACGCGCTGGCCGGAGAGATCATGCGCCGCCAGGAGGTCCTGCGGTCGACGGGCAACCTGGCGAGCGTCACGGAGTACACCGCGGCGCGGCGCGGCCGCCCGGAGCTGCCGCCGTTGCCCGCGTTGGTCGTCGTGGTCGACGAGTTCTCCGAGTTGCTCGCCCAACGGCCCGAGATGATCGACCTGATGGTCATGATCGGACGGCTCGGCCGCTCGCTCGGCCTCCACCTGCTGCTGGCCTCGCAGCGGCTGGACGAGGGGAGGCTGCGCGGGCTCGAGTCGCACCTCTCGTACCGGATCGCGTTGAAGACGAACTCGGCGTCGGAGTCGCGGGCGGTGCTCGGCGTGCCGGATGCGCATCAGTTGCCGCCCACCCCGGGCTCGGCCTTCCTCGCCACCGGCACGGACGAGCTCGTGCGCTTCCGCGGGGCCTACGTCTCCGGCCCGGGCAGCGCGTCGGTCGCCGACGGTCTCGGCATAGCCGCAAGGGCGTATCCGTTCGTGATCGGCGCGGTGCCACTGCCGGAACGGCCTCCAGCGGATCCCGATGCCGACACCCCGACGGTCCTGGAGGCAGTGATCAGCGCCCTCGCCGGGCGGGGTGCGCCTGCCCATCGGGTGTGGTTGCCCCCGCTGTCGGTGCCGCCCCCGCTCGACGAGGTGCTGGGTCCGCTGCGCCTCGTTCCGGGCCGCGGTCTGGCCGCCGCGGGGCCGTCCCCGGGTCTGGGCCACCTGCGGGTCGTCGTCGGCCTGGTCGATCGACCGCTCCTCCAGCGCCGCGACCCCCTCGTCGTCGATCTGACCGGCGCCGCAGGGCACCTCGCGGTTGTCGGCGGCCCGCGGGCGGGGAAGTCGAGTGCGCTCGCGACGGTCGTGCTCGCCCTCGCTCTCGGCCACACCCCTACCGAGCTGGGCGTCCACGTGCTCGATTTCGGGGGCGGTGCGCTGCGGCCTCTGGCCGGGTTGCCGCACGTCGGCACGGTCGCCGACCGTCAGGAGGTCGATCTCGTGCGGCGCACCGTCGCGGAGTTCGGCGCCGCACTGGGCAGGCGCGAGCGGTTGTTCCGCGAAGCGGGCGTGGCGTCGGTCGAGGCCTTCCGGCTGCGCCGCGCCGCGGGAGAGTTCGCCGACGAGCCCGCCACCGATCTGCTTGCTGGTGGTCGACGGCGCTCTCACGCTGCGCAGCGAGTTCGACGAGCTCGAGGCCCGGTTGTTGTCGCTCGCCGCCCAGGGTCTCGCCTACGGCCTGCACCTGGCGCTGTCGGCCACCCGCTGGTCGGAGTTCCGACCGGCGGTCAAGGACCTCCTCGGCTCCCGAGTAGAGCTGCGGCTCGGGGAGCCCGCCGAGTCGGAGGTCGACCGGCGGCGAGCCGCTGTCGTACCCGCCCGGGCGGGCCACGGCCTGTCGCCGGATGGTGCACCGATTGTGGTGGCCGCCCCGCGCACGGCAGGCGATGCCGACACGGCTGCGCTCGTCGCCGCCATCGCCGCCGCACGGCCCACGCCGGGTTTCGCATCGGTCCGCCTGCTGCCCCCGCGGATCGAGCTGGCGGAGCTGCCGCCAGGCAGAGCGGGGATCCCGATCGGGATCGACGAGGAGCGGCTCGGCTGCGTCGAGTTCGACCCCGCCGCGGAGCCGCATCTGCTGTGCTTCGCCGACGGTGAGAGCGGCAAGTCGACCCTGCTGCGCGTCATCGCCCGTGGCATCACGACGCGGTTCGGTCCGGAGCAGGCGCGGGTGATCGTCGTCGACCCCCGCCGCGGGCTGCTCGGCGCGGTGTCCGAAGGTCACTTGATCGGCTACGCGAGCTCGTCGGAACAGACCGCCGCGGTGGCGCGCACGCTCGTGGAGTCGCTCCGCAAGCGCCTTCCCGGCCCCGAGGTCACCCCGCAAGCGATGCGGGAGCGCAGCTGGTGGCGCGGACCCGAGGTCTACCTGCTGATCGACGACTACGACCTCGTCGCGCCCGGTGGCAGCGCCGCGCACCCACTCCTGCCGCTCGTGGAGTTCCTGTCGCAGGCCAAGGACGTCGGCCTGCACGTCGTCGTGGCCCGCCGCTGCGGCGGTGCCGGACGGGCTTTGTTCGACCCGCTGCTGGGCAGGCTCAGGGAGCTGGGAGCCCCGGGCCTCGTCCTCAACGGCAGCCCGGACGAAGGCGCGCTGGTCGAGTCGGTCAAAGCGAGCCCGCAGCCGCCGGGGCGGGGCACGTTCGTCGAGCGCCGCCGCGGCGCCCGCCGCGTGCAGCTGGCCTGGTTGGGGCCGGACGAGGCAGCAGGGTGAGCCTGAGCCGCGTGGCGGTGGCCCCCGGCAACCAGATCGTTCGCCTCGCCGGGAGATCAGGCGGAGGCGCACCCCGGTTGCTCGCGGAGCTGCCCGCCCACCTCCGCGACGTGTCGAAGGCAACGCAGGTGCTCGCCGACCTGATCGGTCCCGATGTCGACGAGGTCGTGCTCGTGTACCCACCCGGGCGGCTCTCCGCGCCCGCGCAAGCCTGGCTCGACGCCGCGGCGGCCATGGGACGCCCACTGCACCGGGTGTCCGCGCCGGTCGCGGCGGCTGCCGGCACCGGTGCGCAGGCCGTGTTCGACGTGGGACGGACCGGCGCCGAGGCCACCCTGCTGCAGGGCGACCGGATCATCGCCCGCCGCTCGTCGGGCGTCGGGGGCGATCGGCTCGACCTCGCGGTCCGTGCGGAGCTGGCCGGAGCTTCGACGGATGACGCTCGACGACTCCGCGAGGCGCTGTCGTTGTTGCCCGAGGCCCGCCACGGGCTGTCGCGGGTGGACGCCGAACAGATGCGCGTGCTGCTGACCCCGCTGCTCGACGAGGCCGTTGCCGCGCTGGCCGAGGTCGTGGCCGCGGCGAGGGAGCCGGTCGCGGTGCTGCTGACCGGCGGTGTGGCGCGCTGCCCCTTGCTGACCGAACGGGTCGACGCCGCGGGTTTCGCCTCCGAGGTTCTCGTCGCCCCTCGACCCGATCTCGCCGCTGCGCTCGGTGCGCTGACCCTGCCGCTGCCGGTCCTGCCCGCTGCGGTCACACCGAAGGACGTCGATGAGGCGGAAGCCCCGGTGGAGTCGGCGCAGTTGTTCCTTGCGGACCTGCCCCCGCGCCATCGGGTGCGGCGCTGGGGGAGCGCGGCCGCCGCGGCGCTGCTGGTCGGTGGCCTCGCGGGCGCGGGCACCGCCGTGGTCCTCCCGCTTCGGGCACCTCCCGCATCGGCCGGCCCCGAGATCGGGAGCGGCGTGCTCGTCCAGTACGGCTACCGGTTCGACCTGCCTGCAGGCTGGGCGCACACCGGCGGCCTGCCCGAGCGGCGACGCAGCCTGCTCACCCGTGTCGCCGCACCGGACGGCACCGATCTCATCGCCGTCGAGCGCACACCGCTCGGCTACGACGCCGGCGCCGAGCCCGAGCGGGCCGCGGCCGACCTGAGAGCGGTGTTCGACCGGGCCGCCGCGTCCGGGTCGGCCCTCTCGGGCTACGGCTCCGCGCGGATCGGCGACCGGGTGGTCACCACCTACGTGCAGCAGGAGCGGGCAGGCGTGGTCGTCGAGTGGTTCGTCGTCCTCGACGGCGACGCGCAGCTGTCGGTCGGCTGCAGGCACACCCCGGCAGGCACCACGTCGGTGCGCGCGGCGTGTGCGGTCGTCGTCGGCTCGATCCGCCGCGCATGATCACCATTTCGGCGCTGTCAGGCGCCAGGGGAGCGCCTCCCGCTCCATTCTCGCGCGCCGAGCGTTCACACCTGCAAACCGTTCAACCGAAACGCCACGGCCCTGCCCCGCCGGATGCCACGGTTTCCGCGACGTCCCGATCCCACGGGATGCACGAGAAGAGAGGAGTCTCCCGTGGCACTCGACGGTTTCGGCGCGGCGACGGAGGAGATGACCAGGGCGGCGCAGCACGTCGTGTCGGTGAACGAGGCGGTCCAAGGCGAGCTGACCGCGCTCCGCGGCCGGTTGGAGCCGCTGGCCGGGGCGTGGGTCGGGCGGGCCTCGACCCAGTTCGCTCAGCTGATGGCCCGCTGGGACGCCGACGCCCGCACGCTCAACCAGGCGCTCCGGGCGATCGGCGAGGCGGTCGACGGGTCCGGCGTCGTCTACCAGCGGCACGAAGACACGCATGCCGCCGCCATGACATCGATCAGCAACGCGCTCGGCTGAGGAGCAGACCCATGAGCACCGGATCCGATATCAAGGTCACCTTCGGCGCGCTCGCGGCGGCCCAGTCCGATGTGTCGGGCACCGCTTCGCGCATCACGACGCAGCTGGATGGGTCTGCGGCGCTTCCTCGCCCCGATGTCCGCCACGTGGCAGGGTGAGGCCGCACAGGACTACCAAGCCCGCCAGAGGCAGTGGGACACGGCCGCGGCCGATCTCACCGCGGTACTGGCCCAGATCGGCGTCGCCCTCGGGGCGGCGAACGACAGCTACCGGCAGGCTGAGCACATCAACGCCGCCCGCTGGCGGTGACGCGCGACACGCCCGGCGGTGGGGTGCGCCGGTGTGCGGGGGGCGTTTTGACCCCGCTCCGGAGCGGCGGGTACCCTCGTAATTCGATGTGCAGCGGGTGAAAGCTCCGCGCGTGCCCGGTCACCGGGCGTCCCTGCCGCACCCCGCGCATAAGACACCGCTCGAGCGCATGCCTGCAGGCTGCGTCCGAGCACACGACAGCAACGAGGTAGGTCCGTGCCCACGTACAGCCCGAAGCCCGGTGACATCACCCATGCCTGGCACGTGATCGACGCGACGGATGTCGTGCTCGGCAGGCTCGCGGTCCAGGCCGCCACGTTGCTGCGCGGCAAGCACAAGCCCACCTACGCGCCGCACATGGACACCGGTGACTTCGTCGTCATCATCAACGCCGAGAAGATCGCGGTGTCGGGCAACAAGCGGACCGACAAGTTCATCTACCGCCACTCCGGCTACCCGGGCGGTCTCCGCCAGCGCTCCGTCGGCGAGATGATCGAGAAGCACCCCGACCGCCTCGTCGAGCAGGCCGTCAAGGGCATGCTGCCGCACAACCGCCTCGGGCGGGCGATGGGCAAGAAGCTCAAGGTGTACGCGGGCCCGGACCACCCGCACTCGGCTCAGAAGCCCACCACGTTCGAGATCAACCAGGTCGCGCAGTGACCAACGCGGAGACCACACCGGAAGAGGACCAGCCCGTGAGCACGCCCGAGCCGGAGACCCCGGCCATCGACGACGAGGTCGTCGAGATCGCGCCCGAAACCGACGAGGCCGACGCTGTCGCCGATGTCGACGCCGACGTCGATGCTGACGCCGACGTTGACGTTGACGTTGACGTCGAGATCGAGGGCCTCGACGCCGTCGCGCCCATCCCCGCCGTCTTCTCCGACCGGCCGATCCAGACCGTCGGCAGGCGCAAGGAAGCCATCGTCCGCGTGCGGCTCGTCCCCGGCTCCGGCAAGTTCACGCTGAACGGCCGCACGCTGGAGCAGTACTTCCCGAACAAGCTCCACCAGCAGCTCATCCGTGAGCCGCTGGTCACGGTCGACAAGACCGAGCGCTTCGACATCTTCGCCAACCTCGGCGGCGGCGGCACCTCGGGTCAGGCGGGCGCGCTGCGCCTCGCGATCGCGCGTGCGCTCATCGAGTCGGACCCCGAAGACCGTCCCCCGCTCAAGAAGGCGGGCTTCCTGACGCGCGACCCGCGGGTCATCGAGCGCAAGAAGTACGGCCTGAAGAAGGCCCGCAAGGCACCTCAGTACAGCAAGCGATGACGTTCTCGCCTCGACGGCGCCGCGACACGGCAGGCGTCGTGGCCGGGAAAGGTCGCTGAGCGTGGGTCGTCTGTTCGGCACCGACGGCGTGCGCGGACTGGCCAACGGCGAGCTCCTCACTCCGGAGCTCGCCGTCGCCGTTGCGGCGTCCGCGGCCCGCGTTCTCGCTGAGCGCGACCGCTCGCACCGTCCCGTCGCGGTCGTCGGCCGCGATCCCCGCGCGAGTGGGGAGATGCTCGAGGCCGCGGTCGTCGCCGGGCTCACCGCCGCCGGGGCAGACGCGCTGCGGGTCGGCGTGCTGCCGACGCCCGCCGTCGCGTTCCTGGTGGCCGCGCTCGACGCCGACCTCGGCGTGATGATCTCCGCCTCGCACAACGCCATGCCGGACAACGGCATCAAGCTTTTCGCCGCCGGTGGGCACAAGCTCCCCGACGCCGTCGAAGACGCGGTCGAGAGCGGCATCAACGTCGTCGGTGCCCGCCCGACCGGCGCAGGCATCGGCCGGGTCCGCGACCTGCCCGATGCCGGCTCCCGCTACGCCGAGCACCTCCTCGGCGCCACACCTGCGCCGCTCGACGGGCTGCGCGTCGTGGTCGACTGCGCGCACGGCGCCGCCTCCGCCGTCGCCCCTGACGTTTACCGGCGGGCCGGCGCCGAGGTCATCGCGATCGCGGCGGAGCCGGACGGGCTCAACATCAACGACGGGGTCGGGTCCACCCACCTGGGGCTCGTGCGCGCCGCGGTGCTCGAACACGGCGCCGACCTGGGGATCGCGCACGACGGCGACGCCGACCGGTGTCTCGCCGTCGACGCGTCGGGCGCCGACGTCGACGGCGACCGGATCATGGCCATCCTCGCCATGGCAATGCGCGACGCGGGTGAGCTGGCGGAGAACACGCTCGTCACCACCGTCATGAGCAACCTGGGCCTGCACCTGGCCATGCGTGACGAAGGCATTGCGGTGAAGACCACCGGGGTCGGCGACCGCTACGTGCTCGAGGAGCTCCGGGCCGGTGGCTACTCCCTCGGTGGCGAGCAGTCCGGCCACGTCGTGCTCCCGGCCCACGCCACCACGGGCGACGGGCTCCTCACGGCGCTGCGGATCATGGCGCGGATGTCCGCGACGGGTTCTTCGCTTGGCGCAGCTCGGTTCGGTCGTCACGGTGCTCCCGCAGGTGCTGGAGAACGTTCGCGTGGTCGACAAGGAGGCGGTTGCCGCCTCCGAGAACGTCCGCGCGTCCGTCGCCGAGGCCGAGCAGCAGCTGGGCGAAACCGGCGGGTGCTGCTGAGGCCCTCGGGAACCGAGCAGCTGGTGCGCGTGATGGTCGAGGCGGCCACCGCCGAGCAGGCGAAGGGGATCGCGGTCCGGTTGGCCGAAGTGGTCGCGGCCGCGCGGTAAAGCGCCCGGCTCGCCGCCGAGATGGCGGTCTGTGGGCCGAGTTTCGTCAATCGGCCTCGGGGCGCGGCTCGCTCATGCACGATCAGGGCTATGCACCTGCGACCCGATCGGCTGCGCCTCCATGCGGCAGCCGCCGCCGAGTTGGCTGCTGAGCTGGCGAAGTTGGGTCGCGCTCCCGGGGTCGCGGCCGCGCAGGTCGACGCGGGCGTGCTCACCGCGCAGCGGGAGCTCGCCGAGATCGAGGCGGCGCTCCACAGCGCCGCAACGGGAGCCGAGGCCGCCGACCACGCAGCTGCGGCCGCCTTCCTGCGCGCCATGGCCGGCTCGTGACGAGCGACGAGGCCGCCGACCACGCGCCGGCCGCCTTCCAGCGCGCGATGGCCGGCCCGTGACGAGCGACGAGGCCGCCGACCATGCAGCCGCGGCCGCCTTCCCGCGCGCGATGGCCGGCCCGTGACGAGCGACGAGGCCACCGGTCGGTGGTGCGCCGACGCCACCGCGGTGCTGCGGGACGCTGCCGTGGGGGCGGGTCGGCTGGCCGCCGCCGTCGCCACCGACTGGCTCGACCCCCGCGGCCGCGAATGGGCGGAGCGGATCGCCGCACTGCACCGGGACCTGGCGAACACCGCTTATGAAGCCGAGGAACTGGCCACGCGGCTCCAGGACCCGGACAGGCCTGCGGAGGGCCACCAAGAGCTGTCGAGAGCCATGGCGGCGGCGCTACGGGCCGTCACAGCAGCACGGGCCGGAGACCGGCCCGCGGGACCACAATTGGGCGACACCTCCGGCGCCCGGGTCGACGACGAGCACGGCGCCCACCTTGCCCAGCTCCCCGACCCACCCCCACCCTGACCGCTGGCCACCCCCACCCCCACCCCGACCGCCACCCCGACCGCCCCCGCGCACCCCACCCTGACCCGCCCCCGGCTGCCCCAACGAGCCGCCACCGGGCCGACGCCCCGCTGGCTCACATCCGCCACGACCGCGTCCGCCACGACCGCGTCCGCCACGACCGCGTCCGATACGACCGCATCCGCTACGGATCGAAGTGGCAACCCGGCGCCTCGCCCCACATGGCCCGCGCCCGCCATCGCGCTAACAGCGTGAGGTGGGGGCGGGGAGACATCGCGACCGCGCCCGCCGGCGGTGCGCAGGCGGCCCGAGTCGAGGGTCAGGCGGGGAGGGTTGTGCCGGGGACCTTGCCGTCCAGGAGCGCGTCGACCCGGTCCTCGTCGCAGAGGTAGCGCATCAGGAAGGCGGTGACGAGGGCGCGGGTGAGGCGGCGGACCTTGGCGTTGGGGTCGCCCGCCAGAAGGAGGTCGGTCCAGTGCTTCCCGTCGAGGAAACCGGTGTGGCTCGCCTTCGGCAGCGTGCGGAGGGTGACCGGGCCGCCTGCCGCCAGCGCGAGCTGTTCGGCGTGGCCCGCGGGCGGGGCGACCATGTCCTTGCCCGCCGCGATGTGCAGCGTGGGCACCGTGACGCGGCGGGCCGCTTCGAGCACCGACGGGTGCGTCTGGGCGGCCGCGAGCGTCACCACCGCCGCGACGCGTTCGTGCCCCGCCGCCGCGATGAGCGCCGCTCCGCCGCCGATGCCGTGCCCGGCGAACGCGGTGCGACGGGCGTCCACGCTGATGCGTCCATCGCCCAACCGCACCCCCGCGCAGACGTCCAACGCGGTGCGCAGGTCCGCGGCGAACCCCGCGTGGCTGGGCAGCGGCCCGCGGTGGCTCGACGGGGCGGCCGTGACGAAGCCCCACGACGCGAGGTGGCGCAGCAGGTCGGCGTAGCGGGCGGGGGGCTGCAGCCAGTCGTGGCCGAACGCGACCGCGGGCAGGCTGAGGCCCTCCTCGGGCGCGTAGATGATCCCGGGGATGCCGGACATGCCGAGATCTCCGCGCAGTACGGCGAGCGGTCCCGGCCGGGACAGTTCCGCCAGGCCCTGTTTGGCGTTGCGCATCGCCGCAGGTCGAGGCGTTGATCGGGTCCGCGTCACAGCGCAGACCGTAGTACGGCGGGCGGCCGGCGGACCACTTGGCGGGCCCGCGCGTTCCGGCGGCGAGTAACGGGGCCGTCGTGCGCCGCGACGACCCACCGACCGGGAAACGGGACCCGGCCCGAGCCACGAGGAGCCGTCGATGAGCACACTTGTCTCGGATGGGCGGATTCCTCGCGGTGCTCGCCGTCGGGCTCCTGGCCCTCGCTGCGTGCTCGAACGCCGTCGGCAGCGCCTCCCTCGCCAAGGCGATCATGGACCAGCTGCAGAAGCAGAGCATCGACGCGCAGGACGTCACGTGCCCCGATGACCTGCAGGCCAGCCGTCGGCCAGACCGAGCGCTGCTCGTTCACGGTGGGCGGCCAGCCGGTCGACGCGATCGCCACCGTGACCTCCGTCGACGGCGGCAACGTCAAGTACGACATCACCACCGAGGCGCACCCGATCGCGAAGGACCTGTTCGCCCGCAAGGTCAGCGAGCAGGTCAGCCCAGCAGGCGAACCTGCCGGTGGACTCCACGACGTGCGACGCCGACCTCCAGCCCATGGTCAACGCCACCGCAGGCTGCACGCTCATCAGCAAGAGGCAGGCCGATGGCGTCATGGTCACCGTCACCAGGGTCAGCGGCGGCCTCATCAACTTCTCCATCAAGCAGGTCTGACCCGCGCGACCTGGGTACCGTCGGCCCGGTGATGGGCGTCTGGACCGCGCAGCAGATCCGGGAGACCGAGTCGCGCCTGATGGCACGGCTGCCCGGAGGGCACGCTGATGCGACGGGCCGCCTTCGGGCTCGCCGTGCACGCCCGCCGGATGCTCGACCGCACGGCCGGGTCGCGGGTCGCGCTGCTCGTCGGCGCGGGCGACAACGGCGGCGACGCGCTGTGGGCGGGCGTCGAGCTGCGGCGCCGCGGCGCGGGCGTCGTCGCCGTGCTGCTCGACCCGGCCCGCGCCCACGCCGAGGGGCTCGCCGCCTTCCGGAGGGCGGGCGGGCGCGACCGTCGACGCGGACGCCGCCGGGCTCGCCGCCCTGACCGGCGCGGACCTCGTGCATCGACGGCATCGTCGGACTCTCGGGGCGCGGTGGTCTGCGCGACCCCGCACCGGCGCTGGTCGCCGCCGTCGAGCGGGCCGGGGTGCCGATGCTCGCCGTCGACTCTGCCCAGCGGCGTGGACACCGACACCGGCGCGGTCGAGGGCGCGGCCGTCACCGCCACCGCGACGGTCACGTTCGGCGCCCGCAAGCCCGTCCACGTGCTCGCCGCGTCCCGGTGCGGGCCGGTGCACGTCGTCGACATCGGGCTCGGCCCCTACCTGCCCGACGCCGCACGCCGAGGTCCTCGACGCCGCCGACGTCGCACGCGCGGTGGCCGCGGCCCGGGCCGACCGACGACAAGTACAGCCAGGGGGTGGTCGGGGTCGCGGCGGGCTCGGACGTCTACCCCGGCGCCGCCGTCCTCGCCACCGGCGCCGCCGTGCTCGCCACCAGCGGCATGGTCCGCTTCGCGGGCTCGGCCGCGCCCGGCGGTGCGCGCCGACTGGCTCGAGGTCGATCACCTCGGCGACCGTCGAGGCGGCGGGGCGCACCCAGGCGTGGGCGGTCGGGCCGGGTATCGGCACCGACGACGCCGGGCGCGACGTGCTCGCCGCCGCCATCGCCAAGGACGTGCCGCTGGTGATCGACGCCGACGGCATCACCCTGCTGGCCCACCACGACGAGCTGCGCGTCGGCGCTCGCGCGGGCGGCCCGTCGTGCTCACCCCGCACGCGGGGGAGTTCGCGCGGATCGCGGGCGAGGTCGGCGCCGACCGGATCGCCGCCACCCGCCGTGCCGCCGCCGAGCTGGGCGTGACCGTGCTGCTCAAGGGCAACGCCACCGTCGTCGCCGATCCGGACGGGCGCGTCGCTGGTGCACCCGTCGACGGGCTCGTGGGCGGCGACGGCGGGCTCGGGCGACGTCCTCACCGGCATCACCGGCGCGCTGCTCGCCGCCGGGCTCGACCGTGGTGGGCGGCGGGTGCGCGGCCTTCGTGCACGCGCGGGCCGCCGAGATCGCGGCCGACGGCGTGCCCACCCCGGCCTCCCGGATCCAGGCGTCCATCCCGGCGGCCCTCCGCTCGCTCGGGATCGCCGGCGACTGAGGCGAGGCGGCCCGCGGCATCGCGTCCGGTGCCTCAGCCATTCGGCCACCCGTGGCGACGCGAGGTCGCCTTGCGCCGCGGGCACTGCGAATGCCGCCCCGACGCCCATGTCGCGGCCGTCACCGTCCAGGATGCCCGCGCGACGACGCGTTGCCATGCGCTGCCTGCCTACCCGACCTCGCACTCCGGCGGCCGTACCTCGCGGCGCTGGCCGTCCGGGTGCCCGCGATGCGGCAGCAGACGGTCTGACGGCGCGGGGCACTTGGAACGCGCCGCCCAGGCATCCACGATCGCGGCGTCGACCCCGTCCAAGTGCCCGCGTGCGGAGTGCGGGCGCTTCCCAGGTGCGCGCGGCCATTCGCGAAGCCGGCGCACGCTCGGCCGACGTCCGAGCCTTCTGCCCAGACGCCCGCGTCCTGTCGGGGGCGGATGAGAAGATGCGGGGGTGCAACGCCCCCGCGCCGAGGCGCTCGTCGATCTCGCCGCCGTCCGGCACAACGTCGGCGTGCTGCGGGCCGCCGCGCCCGACCGCCGCGCTCATGGCGGTGGTCAAGGCCGATGGCTACGGCCATGGCGCTGTTCCGGTCGCCGAGGCCGCGCTGGCGGCGGGCGCGTCGTGGCTGGGCGTCTGCACCATCGAAGAGGCGCTGGATCTGCGCGCCGCGGGCATCGCCGCGCCGCTCCTGTCCTGGCTGCACCTGCCCGACGACGACTTCGCCGCCGGCCGTCGCCGCCGATGTCGACCTCTCCGTGGCCTCCCGCGCCCATCTCGCCGCCGTGCTGGCCGGCGCGCGGCAGGCGCAGCGCCCCGCCCGCCTGCACCTCAAGATCGACACCGGGCTCACCCGCAACGGCGCGCAGCCCGCCGACTGGCCCGACCTGCTCGACGCCGTCGCCAAGGCCGTCGCCGACGGCGACGGCGCAGGTCGTCGCGGTCTGGTCGCACCTGGCGCACGCCGACGCGCCCCGCCACCCGACGCTCGACCGTGCAGGCCGCCCGGCTGAACGACGCCTGGCAGGCGCGCCCGCGACCGCGGCCTCGACCCGATCCGGCACCTGGCCAACTCCGCCGCCACGCTGACCCGCCCCGACCTGCACTTCGACCTCGTCCGCGCCGGGCATCGCCGTCTACGGGCTCGATCCGCTCGCCCGCCCCGTGCCCGGAGAGCCCGCTGCGCCCGGCGATGACGCTGCGGGCCCGGGTCGCGCTGGCCAAGCGGGTGCCCGCGGGCGAGGGCGTCTCCTACGGCCACGCCTGGACGACGCCACGGGAGACCACGCTCGCGCTCGTCCCCGTCGGCTACGCCGACGGCGTGCCGCGGCGGCTCAACCGCGACGGGCGGATGCGGGTGCTGCTCGGCGGCGAGCTGCGGCCGGTGGTCGGGCGCGTCTGCATGGACCAGGTCGATGGTGGACTGCGGCGACGACCACGGTCAGCGAGGGCGACGAGGTGCGTGCTCTTCGGCCCCGGCGTGCACGGCGAGCCCACCGCCCAGGACTGGGCCGACGAGCTCGACACCATCCACTACGAGGTGGTCACCGGCGTGCACGGCCGCCGGGTCACCCGCACGCTCATCGGGGCCGCGCCGAGCGGAGTGGGGCCGTGAAGCCACCCAGCCCGCGCCTGTGGGGCGTGCTCGCGGGCGCCGCCGGGGCGGCGGCCACGGGCGTCGTCGTCGGCGTGGCCGCGCGGCAGCACGCAGAAGATCGCCGCTGACCGGCGTCAGGCTCGCCACCCAGCTCTCCGAGGGCGGCATCGCCGAGACCCCGGAGGGCGAGCCGTCTTCGGTCGTCGCCGACGACGGCGTGCGGCTCTCGTGCGAGGAGATCGAGCCGGCGAGCAAGCCCGCGCTCACGGTCGTCCTCGTGCACGGGTTCGCGCTCGACCGCCGCACCTGGCACTTCCAACGCCCCTTCCTCGCCGACCTCGCCGACCCGCGCGTGCGCGTGGTGCTCTACGACCAGCGCAGCCACGGCCGCTCCGAGCGCGCCCCCCGCGAGAGCTGCACGATCGAGCAGCTCGGCCACGACCTCGACGCGGTGATCCGGGCGCTCGCCCCGGAAGGGCCCGCTGGTGCTCGTCGGACACTCCATGGGCGGCATGACGATCATGGCGCTGGCCGAGCTGTACCCGGAGCTGGTCAACGAGCGGGTGGCGGGCGTCGCGTTCCTGGCCACGTCGGCGGGCGAGGTCGGCAGCGCGGGGCTTTCGGGCACGTGGCTGTCGCGCCGCAACCCGCTCACCCGCGGCGTCGGCCTGCTGGCCGCGCTGCAGCCGTCGCTGGTGGAGGGCGTGCGCAAGGCGGCGGGCGATGTCATCTGGGCGGTCACCCGCCGGCTCGCCTACGGCGACCGCAGCATGTCGCGCCGTGGCTGGTCGACCTGGTCGACGCCATGATCAGCGCCAACGCCGTCGACGCGCTCACCGACTTCGTCGACACGATCGGCAGCCACGACCGCCTCGCCGCCCTGCCCGCGCTCGCCACCTGCGAGGTGCTGGTGGCCGCGGGCGACGCCGACCGCGTGATCCCGTTCAGCCACAGCGAGGTGATCGCGGCCGAGCTGCCGGAGGCGCGGCTGGTGCGCTTCCCCGGCGTCGGTCACCTGCCGATGCTGGAGCAGGCCGACGCCATGAACGAGGCGCTCGCCGACCTGCTGCGGCGCAGTGCCGCGCGCGGACGAGGGCTCTCGCCGACTCAGGAGGCGGGCATGACCGGCGTTCCGCTCGACACCGAGATCGAGCTGCCGACGGCCGCCGACACCGAAGCCTTGGGTGAGCGGTTGGCCGACGGGCTGGGCGCCGGTGACCTCGTGGTGCTGGCCGGGCCATTGGGCGCGGGAAGACGGTGCTGGTCAAGGGGCTCGCGCGCGGGCTGAAGGTCGCGGGCACGGTCACGTCGCCGACGTTCGTCATCGCCCGCGAACACCGGCCCGGCCGCGACGGCGGTTCGGTGCCGCTGTGCACGTCGACGCCTACCGGCTGGGCGGCGCGGCCGAGCTCGACGACCTCGACCTGGACACCGACCTCACCGCGGCCGTCGTCGCGGTGGAGTGGGGCGAGGGCGTGGCCGAGCGGCTGGCGCAGCGGCACCTGCTCGTCCGGCTCGACCGCCGCCCCGACGACGTGCGCACGGCGGTCGTGACCCGCAGCGGGTGAAGGCGGCCTCGCGGAACCCTCATCCACCGGACCCTCGTAAACTTCTACGGCTGTGCTCGTACTCGCCCTGGACACCGCCACGCCCGCCGTCACGGCAGGCGTCGTCGAGCTGACCGCCGACGCGGTGCGGCAGCGGTCGGTGCGGGTCGCGCACGACGCGCGCAAGCACGCCGAGCTGCTCATGCCCGAGGTCCTCGCCGCCTGTGACGACGCCGGGGTCGCGCTGAGCGACATCGACGCCGTCGTCACCGGGACCGGGCCCGGGCCCGTTCACCGGACTGCGGGTCGGCATGGTCACCGCCGCCGCGCTCGGCGACGCGCTCGGCATCCCGGTGCACGGCGTCTGCTCGCTCGACGCCATCGCGCACGGACGCGGCGAGCTGCGTGGTGGTCACCGACGCCCGGCGCCGCGAGGTCTACTGGGCCACCTACGACGCCGCAGGGCGCCGGGTCGAAGGCCCGCACGTCGACGCGCCCGCGGTACTGGTCGAGCGGCTGCCTGAGCTGGGTGTGGCCGCGGCGGCGGGCGGCAGTGCCGAGGTCACCGGGCTGCCGGTCGTCGGACCCACGGCGCCGTCGCCCGAGGGCCTGGTCGCGGTGGCCGCGGAGGCGTTGCGCGCCGGGGTCGTCCCGGGCCCGCTGGAGCCGCTCTACCTGCGCCGCCCGGACGCGGTGGAGCCCGGCGCACGCAAGCGGGTGACGACGTCGTGACGGCCGAAGCGCGTCCTCCCGCGGAGGTGGAAGCGGTCGTGCTCGGGCCGATGCGGGCGGCCGACGCCGCGCGCTGCGCCGAGCTGGAGCGCACCCTCTTCCCGGGCGACGACCCGTGGAGCGAGCGTGCGTTCCGCGAGGAGCTGCGCGCGGGCTGCCACTACGTCGTCGCGCGGCGGGACGGCACCGCGGACACGGCCGCGCCGGAGAGAGCCGAGGTCTTCGGGCGGGGGGACGGCTCCGCCACGGCGGCTGCCCGCGGGTCCGGCGAGGTCGTCGGCTACGCCGGGCATCGCGTTCGTCGCCGGGCCACCCCAGGCGGAGGCCGAGGTGCACACGATCGGGGTCGACCCCGCCCACCAGGGCCGGGGGATCGGGCGGGCGCTGCTGCGGGCGCTGCTGGACGTCGCCGACGCGGCGCACGCCACGGTGTTCCTCGAGGTGCGCACCGACAACGCGGCCGCGCAGGCCCTCTACGCGTCGGAGGGCTTCGCGGTGGTCGGGCTGCGCAGGCGCTACTACCAGCCCAGCGGAGCCGACGCGCACACCATGCGGAGAGACGCCAGATGATCGTCCTGGGCATCGAGACGTCGTGCGACGAGACCGGCGTCGGCATCGTCCGCACCGACGGCACGAACGTGACGCTCCTGGCCAACGAGGTGGCCTCGTCGGTGGAGGAGCACGCGCGCTTCGGCGGGGTCGTGCCGGAGGTCGCGTCGCGGGCCCACCTCTCGGCGATGGTTCCCGCGGTGCGCCGGGCCCTGGCGACCGCGGGGGTGGGCGCGCGCGACATCGAGGCCGTCGCCGTCACCGCGGGGCCGGGCCTCACGGGGGCCCTGCTCGTCGGGGTGGCCGCGGCCAAGGCGTACGCGACGGCCTGGGACGTGCCGCTCTACGGCGTCAACCACCTGGCCGCGCACGTCGCCGTCGACACCCTGCAGAACGGTCCGCTCCCGCCCTGCCTCGCGCTGCTCGTGTCCGGCGGGCACTCCAGCCTGCTCGACGTGCCCGACGTCGCGGGCCCGGTCACCCCGCTGGGCGCCACCATCGACGACGCGGCGGGCGAGGCGTTCGACAAGGTCGCGCGGCTGCTCGGGCTGCCGTTCCCGGGCGGCCCGCACGTCGACCGGGTCGCCCGCGAGGGCAGCCCGACGGCGGTCGCCTTCCCGCGCGGGCTCACCGGCCCGCGCGACGCGCCCTTCGACTTCTCCTTCTCCGGCCTGAAGACGGCCGTGGCCCGGCACGTCGAGGCGCTGGAGCGGGCGGGCACCCCGGTGCCGGTGGCCGACGTCGCCGCGAGCTTCCAGGAGGCCGTGGTCGACGTGCTCACCGCGAAGGCCGTGCGCGCCGCCCGCGAGCGCGGGATGGACGTCCTCCTGCTCGGCGGCGGCGTGGCGGCCAACTCCCGGCTGCGGGCGTTGGCGCAGGAGCGCTGCGACGCCGCCGGGCTCACGCTGCGCGTGCCCCGCCCGGGCCTGTGCACCGACAACGGCGCCATGGTGGCGGCGCTGGGCGCGCACCTCTTCGCCGCGGGGGCCAAGCCCAGCCCGCTGGACCTCCCGGCCGACTCCTCGATGCCGGTCACCCAGGTGCTGGTCGGCTAGCTCCGGGCGCGCGCGCGGTGGGCGCGGACCCGCGCCTTCACCCCGCAGGTCTCGGGTGAGCACCACCGCCGTCGGCCGGTCGGGTCGAGGTAGGCCAGCCCGCAGTCGGGGTCGGCGCACGCGGCGAGCGGGGCGCCCGGCAGCTGTTCGACGGCCTGGCGGACGATCCGGGCGAGCGCGGCGTCGAGCGTGGACGGCGGCGCCGCCGCGGGCCTGCCCTCCCTGACGACAGCGCGCAACGGCTCGTCGGCGTCCAGCCAGGGCTGCAGCACCGTGACGTCGGGCGGCGTCCTCGGCGGCCAAGACGGCCAGCACCAGCGGACGCAGGGTCTCGCGCAGCGCGACGACCCGTGCGACGTCGGCGTCCTGCAGCGGTGCGACGGGGTCGAGCGCCTCGTGGTCGAGCCACACCCGGAGCGCTTCGAGGTCGCCCAGCCGCTCGATGGACTCGGCGCGGTAGGCGTGCCCCTTGGTGGCGAGCAGGTTCAGCCACACCGCGCCGGTGACGTACCGGTGCTCGCGGAGGCGCTCGTCGATCTGAGCCATGGGACCAGTGTAACGCCTTGACAAGTTACATGTCGGCTAGGCACGCTGTAACGCATGAACCCGTTACAGCGCGCCCTCGGCCCGATGTTCGTCCTGCTCTGGAGCTCGGGCTACCTCGCGGGAACGATCGCCACCAGGTCGTCGCCCCCGTTCGCGCTCACCGTCTGGCGGTTCCTGCCGCGGCGGTGCTGCTGGCCGCGATCGCCGTCGTGACCAGGGCGCCGTGGCCGCGCACCCGGAAGGCGTGGCGCGACCTCGTGATCACCGGGGTGTTGCTGCAGGGCGTCCAGTTCGGGGCGGCCTACGGTGCGCTGGGCTTCGGCGTGCCTGCGGGACTGGGCGCGCTCGTGCTCTGCCTGGCCCCGGCGCTGGTCGCGGTGTTCTCCGGGCCGGTGCTGGGCGAGCGCCTGGGCCGGGCGGGCTGGTGGGGCTCGGGCGCTGGCGCTGGTGGGCACGCTCGTCGCGGGCGTGCACCACCTCGTGGCGGCGCGGCGGCTCGGCGGCGGGCATCGGCCTGCTCCTGCTCGGGCTGGCCGGGTTCGCGGCGGGCACGCTCTACCAGAAGCGCACCGGCGCCACCATGGACCTGCGCACCGGCACGGCCGTCCAGCTCCTCGCAGGCGCCGTCGCGGTGCTGCCGGTCGCCCTGCTCACCGAGCACGGGTCTGCCGCTGCCGTCGACCGGTTCGGGGTGGGCCGCGCTCGTCTGGATCATCGTCGTCAACTCGATCGCGGGCGCGATCCTGCTGTTCGTGCTGCTGCGCCGGGGCACCGGCGCGGGCGCCAGCGGGCTGCTCTACCTCGTGCCCGCGGTCACCGCGGTGCTCGCGGTGCCGGTGCTCGGCCAGCCGCTGGAGCTCGCGACGATCGTCGGGCTGGCCCTGACGCTCGCGGGCGTGGTGCTGGTCAACCGGGCCGCTCAGCCGCGCTGCTGTCGACAGCGCTTCGACCTCCGCGGGGGTCAGCTCCAGCTCCAGCACGGGCAGCAGACCCGCGAGCTGCTCGGGGGCGCGCGCGCTCGCGATGGGGGACGCGACCGTCGGCGCGGCGGCCAGCCAGGCCAACGCGACCGCGGCCTGGGCGACGTCGTGGGCCGCGGCCACCTCGTCCAGCGCGGCGAGCACCGCGCAGCCCGCGGTCGTCGAGGTAGGCGCGGGCGCCCTCGGCGCGGGGGCTGTCGACCTCGGCGCCGCCCGGCCGGTACTTGCCGGTGAGGAACCCCTTGGCCAGCCCGTAGTACGGCACGCAGGACAGCCCGTTCTCGGCCGAGCACCGGCGCGAGCGTCGTCTCGAACTCGGCGCGCTCCACGAGGTTGTAGTGCGGCTGCAGCGCGACGTAGGCGGCGAGGTCCTCCCGCGCGGAGATCGTCCAGCGCCGACCGCAGCCGCTCGGCCGAGAAGTTGGACGCCCCGATCGCGCGCACCTTGCCCGCGCGCACGAGCGCGTCGAACGCCGCGAGCGTCTCCTCCTGCGGCGTGTCCGGGATCGTCCTTGTGGGCCCAGTAGAGGTCGATGTAGTCGGTCTGCAGCCTGCGCAGCGAGTCCTCGACGGCCGCGGCGATGTTCGCGGCCGAGAGGCCGGGCCTGCGCGGCAGCGAGCCCACCTTCGTGGCCAGGACGACGTCGTCGCGGCTGCCCCGCGCGGCGAACCACTCCCCGATGATCGTCTCGGACTCGCCGCCGGAGTTGCCGGGGATCCGCCACATGTAGGAGTCGGCGGTGTCGACGAAGTTGCCGCCCGCGTCCACGAACGCGTCGAGCACCGCGAACGAGGCATCCCGGTCGGCGGTCCAGCCGAACACGTTGGCGCCGAGGCACAGGCGGGACACGTCGAGGTCCGAAGATCCGATCTTCACCATGGATCCGACGCTACCCCGGAGGGTGCCGTTGAGCGCGTTGGCACTCTCGTGGGTAGAGTGCCAATCGCACGGGCGTTCCGGCACCCGCGACGACGGAACGCCTCGTCCACTCAGATCACGCAGAAGCACTACGCAACCCCTAGAACGGGAGGTCATCGACGTGGCGAACATCAAGCCGCTCGAGGACAAGATCGTTGTCCAGGCGAGCGAGGCGGAGACCACCACGGCTTCCGGCATCGTCATCCCGGACACCGCCAAGGAGAAGCCCCAGGAGGGCAAGGTCCTCGCTGTCGGCCCCGGCCGCATCGACGACAACGGCAACCGCGTGCCGCTCGACGTGGCCGTCGGCGACGTCGTCATCTACTCGAAGTACGGCGGCACCGAGGTCAAGTACAACGGCGAGGAGTACCTCATCCTCTCCGCCCGCGACGTCCTCGCGGTCGTCAACTGACGCTTCGCGTCGATCCCGCCGTCCCGGTCAGCCGGGGCGGCGGACGCGCGTAGGGAGAGAGGCAGGCTATGCCGAAGCAGATCAGCTTCGACGAGAACGCCCGCCGCGCACTGGAGCGCGGGGTGAACCAGCTGGCCGACGCGGTCAAGGTCACCCTCGGTCCGCGCGGTCGGCACGTCGTGCTGGACAAGAAGTTCGGTGGGCCGACCGTCACCAACGACGGCGTCACCATCGCGCGTGAGATCGACCTCGAGGACCCGTTCGAGAACCTCGGGGCACAGCTCGCCAAGACCGTCGCCACCAAGACGAACGACGTCGCGGGCGACGGCACCACCACCGCCACCGTGCTCGCCCAGGCCATGGTCGCCGCGGGCCTGCGCAACGTCGCGGCCGGGGCCAACCCGACCGCGCTGGGCCGGGGTATCGCAGGTCGGCGGCCGACAAGGTCGCCGAGTTCCTCAAGGACAAGGCGATCCCGGTCGACGACAAGGACCACGTCGCCCAGATCGGCACGATCGCCTCGCGTGAGCAGGAGATCGGCGATCTGATCAGCGAGGCCCTCAAGGCCGTCGGCAAGGACGGCGTGATCACCATCGAGGAGGGCTCCACGCTCTCCACCGATCTGGAGATCACCGAGGGTCTGCAGTTCGACAAGGGCTACCTCTCGCCCTACTTCGTCACCGACGCGGAGTCGATGGAAGCCGTGCTGGAGGACGCCTACGTCCTGCTGCACCGCGACAAGATCTCCTCGATCGCCGACCTGCTCCCGCTGCTGGAGAAGGTCCTCGGCGACGGCAAGCCGCTGCTGATCGTCGCCGAGGACGTCGAGGGCGAGGCGCTGTCCACGCTGGTGGTCAACTCGATCCGCAAGACCCTGCGGGTCGCGGCGGTCAAGTCGCCGTTCTTCGGTGACCGCCGCAAGGCGTTCATGGACGACCTCGCGATCGCCACCGGCGGCACCGTGATCAACCCCGAGGTCGGGCTCAAGCTGTCGGAGGCGGGCATCGACCTGCTCGGCACGGTCCGCCGCGTCGTCGTCACCAAGGACAACACGACCCTGGTCGAGGGCGGCGGCTCGGGCGAGGCCGTCGAGGCTCGCGTCGCTCAGCTCAAGCGCGAGATCGAGGACTCCGACTCCGACTGGGACCGCGAGAAGCTGCAGGAGCGGCTGGCCAAGCTGTCCGGCGGCGTCGCGGTGATCAAGGTCGGGGCGGCCACCGAGACCGCGCTCAAGGAGCGCAAGCACCGCATCGAAGACGCGGTGTCGGCCACCCGGGCCGCGGTCGAGGAGGGCGTCATCCCCGGCGGTGGCTCGGCGCTCATCCACGCGGCGGCTGTCGCTCGCCGACGGCCTCGGCCTGAAGGGCGACGAGGCCACCGGCGTGGCGGTCGTCCGCAAGGCGCTCACCTCGCCGCTGTACTGGATCGCCGCCAACGGCGGTCTGGAGGGCTCGGTCGTCACCAACAAGGTGGCCGACCTGGAGTGGGGCCACGGCTTCAACGCCGCCACGATGGCCTACGGCGACCTGATGGCCGATGGCGTCATCGACCCCGTCAAGGTCACGCGCAGCGCGGTGGTCAACGCCGCGTCGATCGCGCGGATGGTGCTGACCACCGAGAGCGCGATCGTCGACAAGCCCGAGCGACGCGCCGCCTGCTGCCGCGGGCGGTCACGGACACGGGCACGGCCACTAGGCACACGAGAACGGGCCTCCTGTCGCGCTAGCTGCGACGGGGGGCCCGTTTTTCGTGCGTCGGGAACTGCCCGGAAGGGGAGGTCCGCTCAGCGGCGCACCCGCTCGGGGATGCGCAGTGTGCGGTCGCGACCGCGGATGATCTCGTCGCGCTCGGACTCCGAGAGCCCACCCCACACGCCGTAGGGCTCGTGCGCCGCGAGCGCGTGCCGCCTGCACTGCTCGATCACCGGGCAGCGCTGGCACACCTCCTTGGCCCTGGCCTCACGGTTGGCGCGGGCCGGGACCGCGCTCGTTCTCCGGGTGGAAGAAGAAGCCGCTGTCCATCCCCCGACAGGACCCGCGCATCTGCCAGTTCCCAGACCTCGGTCACCGGGACCGGAAGCCGCCGCGTGTCCGCCACGTCATCACCTGCCTTGTCGTCGACCTGCGTACCCAGCAGTCTACCCAGCGTAGAACCGCGTCAAACCTTGTTCAAGGGATTGGCGGCACAATCGGGCGTGGCGAGTTGCCCACGATCGCCGGGCGCCCCACGATGGGGCGGTGGAAGCCGACGCGGTGCGTGTGGACGAGCCGGCCGCGCGTGAGCCGCATCTCTCCGTCGCGGCGGTGGCCCGCATGCTCGGGATCGCGCCCGCGACCCTGCGGACCTGGGATCGGCGCTACGGCATCGGCCCCTCGGCCCACGCCCCCGGACTGCACCGACGCTACTCGCCAGAGGACGTCGCGCGGCTGGAACCGATGCGACATGCACTCGTTCGTGGGGCCGGTCCCGCGGACGCCGCGCGCTACGCGTTGGCCGATCGCAGCGCTGACGGTGCCGAGCGTTCGGCGGTCGACGCGGGGCGGGCGCGGGCCGGGGGTCGGATGCTCCGTCTTCCTGGAGCGGGTCCCTTCGCCCGGGGCCTCGGCCGGGCGGCGCTCACCCTCGACTTCCCCGGTGCGCGGACCTTGCTCGTCGAGGCGATCGACGCGCTCGGGGTGGCGACGGCCTGGGACGACGTGGCCCGCCCCGTGCTCGCGGCGGTCGCCCAGCGCTGGGCCACGACCGGTGCGGGGGTCGAGGTGGAGCACCTGCTCAGCCAGAGCGTCACGGCCGCCTTCTCCGCGCACGCCGCCACGGTGGTCGCCCAGCCGGGTGGTCGTACCGTCCTGCTCGCCGGGATGCCCCGGGAGCAGCACGTCGCTGCCGCTGGTGGTGCTCGGCGCCGCGCTCGCCGACGAAGGCGTCGCCGCCGCGGCCGCTGGGCTCCGACCTCCCCGCCGCGGCGCTGGTCGCCGCCATCCGCCGCACGACGCCCGGCGCGGTGGTGTTGTGGTCGCAGCTGCCGCCGACCGCGGACGCCGCGGTGCTGGCGGCGCTGCCGAGCACCCGGCCCAGGGTGCGCACGTTCGTCGCCGGGCCGGGCTGGGCCGAGGTCGACCTGCCGCCGCGGGTTCGGCGCCTCGCGAGCGCTGCCCGACGCGGTCGACGCGGTCGTCACCGCCACCGCGGGATGACCGAGGCCGTACAACCGGGACGCGGGAGGTCGGCAGGCCGGGGCGGGCGGTGACGGGGCGGGGCGGCGGTGGTGGCTCATCCGCTGTGGACCTGCGGGAGGCGGCGTTCGGCGCGACCCCGCAGGAGGTTGCGCTCGAGTCCACCGATCCCGAGCTCCGGTGGCTGACCGCCGTCGCGCTCGGCGGGCAGGGCCACTACGCCGCCGCGGCGACGGTGCTGGCGGGCCTCGCCGCGGACCCCCGTGTGCCCGCACGGGTCGCCGCGCACGCCGCCGTCACCCGTGCGGCCCACCTGCGCCAGTTCGGCGGCCACGCCGCTGCCAGGGCCCACGACGCCCGTGGCCTGCGCCTGGCCACGACCGCCCTCCGCGCGCAGGAGCCCGGCCCCCCGGCCGTTGCGCTGATCGGGAAGGCCCCTGCCGCCCAAGACCACCCCGGCGCCGCCACGCGGGGCCCGCGCACCCCGACGACGGGCTGGAGGCACCCGCGACCCACCTCGGCGGCCCTCCGCCAGGCTGCAGCCGCGATGGCGGGCTGGACGACGGCCCGCCTCGGCGCGGCCGTGCGGGATGACGGGGTCGATGCGGGGGCGGCTCGGCTCGACGCGTTGGTCGGGCTGGCGGCCGACGCGGTGGGGCTGGGGGACCCGGAGACCTGCCGTCGGCTGCTCGATCTCGCCGCGCGAGGGGATGGCGGGGCATCCGTCGTGGCGGCCCGGGGTGCGGGCGGGCTGGGTGCGGGCCGAGCTCGCACCTCCTTCAGCGGCCATGCGGGTGACGCAGTGGCACCTGCGGAGGCCGCGCTGGCCGGCCGCCAGCCGCGGCGGGATCACTGCGGCACGTGCTCAAGTCACGGATCGTGCTCGACCGTCGCCCGCGGCGCCGCAGGCGACCTCGATCCCGCCGAAGGGGTCGCTGACCTGGACGCGATCGCCGCCGAGTGCGCCCGCTACGGACTGCTCCCACTGCGGTGGCCCGCGGCCGCCGCGCAGCCGCTGAATCTGCAGGAACGGATCAACGAGCAGGTTGCCTCGCCGGCAGAATCTGCGCTGGGCGGTCAGTTGAATGGTGCGACGCGCCGACGACACGCCGCAGCGCATGCGCTGAGCGTCATCGAGCAGCCGTTCCGATCCGCTTGGCAAGCGCCAGATGGGGGAGTCCGTGTGGATTCCGCGACCGGTCGACGCTAATGTAATTACTCCATTCGGTCTCATGTCACCCACATGTCTTGTGCCACCCGGCGCAATACTCCCGAATGGAGGGCACAAGTTGGCCCTGATCGTGTCAAGGTGAGTCGGTCACCCGCCGATGTTGGGGGTGAACATCACCCGGCTGCAGGAAGCTGCAGGAAGGAATCGTCGTGACGACGGTACTCATCTGCGACGATCGTCGCAGCGTCCGCGAGGGCCTCACCCGCGTGATGTCCGCGGTGCCCGGAGTGCACCGCATCGATTGCGTTGCACATGGGGACGAGTTGCTGGCCCGGTTCTCCCGGCAGCCGGTCGATGTCGTTCTGGTCGGCACCCAGCGCGCGGTGCCCACCGGCGTGGAGGCCACCCGGAGACTGGTCGCCGCCCATCCCCAGGCCAACGTGATCGTGTTCGGGGCCCCGGACGACGCGGGCAGCATCGCCGCGGCCATCGCCGGTGGCGCTCGCGGATACCTGCGCTGGGACGCCTCGCGCCCCGAGCTGGTCGCCGCGCTCGCCCACACGCTCGCCAGCACGGCGGTGCCCACGCCCAGGGCGCCCACCGATCCCGGGGTCCAGCTCACCGAGCGTGAGCTCCAGGTGCTGCGGGGCATGAGCCAGGGCAAGAGCAACGGCCAGATCGGCCGCGAGCTCTACCTGTCGGAGGACACGGTCAAGACGCACGCGCGTC
The DNA here is from genome assembly GCA_963799945.1 of uncultured Actinomycetota bacterium. Lineage (GTDB taxonomy): Bacteria > Actinomycetota > Actinomycetes > Mycobacteriales > Pseudonocardiaceae > Pseudonocardia. The sequence goes on along the minus strand of CAWCZG010000006.1, from coordinate 838,856 downwards.
GGCTGTTCCGCAAGCTCGGGGTGCGTGACCGCGCCCAGGCCGTCGCCCACGGCTTCCGCCGCGGCCTCGTCTCCTGACCCGACGCTGACGTCCACTACCCCCGTCGTGATCCTGCGACGGGTGCGTCGTCGTGCGCGCCGCCGATCGGGTGGCGCGCCCGAGGCCCATCCACAACGCAAGTACGGGCTGATGCGTCCTGTATGGAGTGAATCCCTGCCCGGACGCGCCCGCTCGCCGAAGCCCGTGGCGCCTTCGCTACCGTGGGGATTCAAGAGAACACGGCCGAGCACGCTTCGTGATCGGCCTCACGATCGGATGTCTGACCAGGATGCTTTGTAACGCTCACGCAACGGCTCCCGATGAGTGATGACGACAGACGTTCCCGACGAGTTGGTCGCCCGTGCCATGACGGGCGAAGCGGCCGCAGTCGGGCGCGTGCTCGCCATCATCCGGCCGCTGGTCGTGCGCTATTGCCGCGCTCGGCTCGGCCGGATGGACCGCTCGTCGGTCTCGGCCGACGACGTAGCGCAGGAGGTGTGTCTGGCTGTGCTCACGGCCCTTGCCGGGATATCGGGTCCAGGGTCGTCCGTTCCTCGCGTTCGTCTACGGGATCGCGTCACACAAGGTGATCGACGCGCACCGGGCCGCCACGCGCAACCGGGCGGAGCCGGTCGCCGATGTTCCCGATGCGATCGAGGTCGCGGATGGCCCCGAGCAACGTGCGTTGCGGATCGAGCTGACCGGCGAAATGGCCCAGCTGCTGGACCAGCTACCGGACAAGCAGCGGGAGATACTGCTGCTGAGGGTCGTCGTCGGGCCTTTCAGCGGAGGAGACGGCCGAGGCCGTCGGATCCACACCAGGAGCAGTACGCGTGGCTCAACACCGGGCGTTGGCCCGGCTTCGCAAGTCGATGCCAGAGGAGGAGGTGGTTTGAGTGCCTGACACGAATGGTCACACCAACGGCGCGTCCCACCCCTTCGGCGACGCCAACCGTCGCGGCCGCAACGGGGCTTCGCCCTTCAGCGGAATGGCCAGTCTCTTCGCGACGGCGACGACGTCGAAGAACCCATCGACCTCGTCGCGGTGCAGGCCGACGACGAGCTGATCAGCGCCTTGGCGGCGGGGATGAGCGTCTCCTCCGCGACCGGGTCGCACTCGTACCACGCCGACGACCAGGTCGTGGCGTTGCTGTCCGCCTGGCGGGCGGACGTCGCCGAGCGAGCCGATCCCCGACCTCGTCGACCTCGACATGGCCGTCGCGGCCGTCCAGGCGGGCATCAAGGCCAACCGGCCCACCCGTTCCGCGCGCGCCCGGCACCTGGTCCCGGTCGCGGCGGCGGCGGCGTTCCTCGTGCTGGTCGGCGGTGGGGTGTCGATCGGTTCGGCCATCGGCCGAGCCCGACAGCACCCTGTGGCCGGTGTCGAAGATGCTGTTCAGCGAGCGCGCCGCGTCCGTCGAGGCCGCAGTGCGGGCGTCCGACAAGATCGAAAGCGCCAAGAAGGCCCTCACGGACGGGCAAGCCGACAGGCCGCGGCCGCCGAGCTCCAGCAGGCTCAGAAGGAGCTCAGCGCGGTCCGGCCCGCAGGAGGGCAGGCCCAGCTCGTCGACGTGAAGAACTTCCTCGTCGCCAAGGCGGCGGAGACCCCGACGGGCACGAAGGTCGATCCGGCCACGCCGTTGAAGACCGACCGGGCCCGGCCGATCCCGGCGGGGGCTGCAGCTCTCGCAGGCACCCGCGGCCACCGGCACGGTCACGCCGACCCCGACGACCGACGAGCCTGCGCCGGCCTCGACGCACGACCCGGCCCACGCACTCGCCGCGGCCCAAGCCTGCGCCGCCGGTGACCGCGGCCACGCCGACGACGCCCGCGCCTGAGTCGCCTGCCGGTCCGACCGGCGGTGCGAGCACCACGACGGACCCGTCCGGCGACGCCGGAGGGCTCGAAGGACACGAAGGACACCGACCAAGGTCACGTCCTCCAGCGGCACCACGGAGGAGTCCACGACCCCGGTCACCGAAACCAGCTGACAGCGAAAGGCCCCGGTTCCCGCTCGGGAACCGGGGCCTTCGTCATCGGCTCAGGAGTCGGGGCTCAGGAGTCGGAGAGCACCGCGTCGGCGTAACCGCGGCAGTACTCCCACGTCACGTAGCTCGCCGGATCGGGATCGAAGGCGGGCTCGTGCGGGCGCATCTGGCCCTCGTCGAGCAGCTGCTGCAGGCTGGCCCGCAGCAGGCTCCACTCGTGGTAGTGCTGCTCGCCGCAGTCGCCACAGTCGACGACGATGCCCCGCACGCCGCGCGTCTCCAACAACGCCTGGTACACCGCGAGATCGGCGAGATCGGCGACGACCTCGTCGCGCTCGTCGAGGCTCAGCGCCTCGGACTCGCCGGCTCGGTGGCGTCGATCGACAGCGCGGGGTCGTGCGGATCCCCGGCGAACGGGTCCGGCGGCAGCGCATCTGGTGACACGGCGTCGACGATACTCCGCCATGGGAGGCGCATCCCCGGCGGCGGCGCGACCGCGGCGTCGCGGCGCGGATACGATGGGGTGGTGTTCGGGGGCCGAGGCTCCGCCTGACCGGTGGTCGCACCAGATGACTCCGGTCGGGTGGGTACGAGAGACGCTGGGAAAGGTGACGATGACGAGCGAGACCGCCGGACTGCCGCCGAAGTTCGCGCCTTGGGCCTCACCTTCGACGACGTGCTGCTGCTGCCCGCCGAGTCGGACGTCGTGCCGAGCGGCGCGGACACCAGCACGCAGGTCACCCGCCGGGTGCGGGTCCGGGTGCCGCTGGTGTCGTCGCCGATGGACACCGTCACCGAGTCGCGCATGGCCATCGCGATGGCCCGCGCGGGCGGGCTGGGGGTGCTGCACCGCAACCTGTCGGTCACCGAGCAGGCGGCCCAGGTCGAGGTGGTCAAGCGGTCCGAGGCCGGGATGGTCACCGACCCGGTCACCTGCTCGCCCGATGACACGCTGGCCGATGTCGACGCGCTCTGCGCCCGCTTCCGCATCTCCGGCGTGCCGGTCACCGCTCCGCGACGGCAAGCTCGTCGGGATCATCACCAACCGCGACATGCGGTTCGAGATGAACCACAGCCGCCCCGTCCACGAGGTGATGACGCACGCGCCGCTGATCACCGCGCGGGTCGGGCGTCTCGGCCGAGGCGGCGCTCGGGCTCCTGCGCAGGCACAAGCTCGAGAAGCTGCCCGTGCTCGACGGCGACGGCATCCTGCGCGGCCTCATCACGATCAAGGACTTCAACAAGACCGAGAAGTACCCGCTCGCCACCAAGGACCCCGACGGGCGGCTGGTCGTCGCGGCGGCGGTCGGCGTCGGCGAAGACGGCTACGCCCGCGCGATGCAGCTCGTCGAGGCGGGCGTCGACGTGCTCATGGTCGACACCGCGCACGGGCACTCCCGGCGCGTGCTGGAGACGGTGGCCAAGCTGCGCGCCGAGGTCGGGCACTCCGTCGACGTCGTCGGCGGCAACGTGGCCACCCGCGCGGGCGCGGCGGCGCTCGTCGAGGCGGGGGCCGACGCGGTGAAGGTCGGCGTCGGGCCGGGCTCGATCTGCACCACGCGGGTCGTCGCGGGCGTCGGGGCGCCGCAGATCACCGCGATCTACGAGGCCGCGCAAGCGTGCGCCGCCGTCGGGTGTGCCGGTGATCGGCGACGGCGGCATCCAGTACTCGGGCGACATCTCCAAGGCGATCGCCGCGGGCGCGTCCTCGGTGATGCTGGGCAGCCTGCTCGCGGGCACCGCCGAGTCACCCGGTGAGGTGATCCTCGTCGGCGGCAAGCAGTACAAGACCTACCGCGGCATGGGGTCGCTCGGGCGCCATGCGCGGGCGCGGCGACGCCCGCAGCTACTCCAAGGACCGCTACGGCCAGGACGACGTCCTGTCGGAGGACAAGCTCGTCCCCGAGGGCATCGAGGGCCGCATCCCGTTCCGCGGCCCGCTGGCCCAGGTCGTCCACCAGCTCATCGGCGGCCTCCGCTCCGGCATGGGCTACGCGGGCGCCCAGACGATCCCGGCGCTGCAGCAGGCCCAACTCGTCCGCATCACCGCGGCGGGGCTGAAGGAGAGCCACCCGCACGACATCACGATGACGGTGGAGGCCCCGAACTACGCGGGCCGCTGACCCGCCCTCCCCTCCATGATCGTCAGGGGTGGGGACATGGGTGCCGGGCTGCGCCCGTGGGTGGCCCGCGACTCCGCACGGTTGGGGTGGACTGCGCAGGGTGCCTGCGGGGTGTGAGGTGGGCATGCGGGGTGCGCAGTCAAGGGGGGAGCGCGGGTCCGGGGCAGGTCCGACCTCGTCGCCGGAGGGTGGCTTGGGCGGCGGGTGCCGGGGCGGCGTCTACCCTGATCATCCGTGCGTGACCTCGTGGAGATCGGGATGGGCCGGGAGGCCCGCCGCAGCTACGACCTTGAGCAGGTCGAGATCGTGCCGTCGCGGCGGACGCGCAGCTCGCAGGAGGTGTCCACCGCCTGGCAGCTCGACGCCTACCGCTTCGAGATCCCGCTGGTCACCCACCCGACCGACGCCGTCGTGTCGCCCGGCGAGCGCCGTCCGGATCGGGCAGCTGGGCGGCCTGGCCGTGCTCAACGCCGAGGGGCTGTGGGCGCGGCACGCCGACGCCGACGCCGCGCTGGCCAGGGTGGTCGCGGCCGCCGAGGACGACCCGGCCGCCGCGGTGGCGCTGCTGCAGGAGCTGCACGCCGCCCCGATCGACGGCGCGCTGCTCGCCGAGGCGCTGAAGCGGGTCCGGGAGGCCGGGCGTCACCGTCGCGGCGCGGGTCAGCCCGCAGCGCGCCCGTGAGCTGACGCCCGACCTGCTCGCCGCCGGTGTCGAGGTGCTGGTCGTCCAGGGCACGATCATCTCGGCCGAGCACGTCTCGCGGGGCGAGCCGCTCAACCTCAAGGACTTCATCAACTCCCTCGACGTGCCGGTGGTCGCGGGGGGCTGCGGCGACTACCGCACCGCGATGCACCTCATGCGCACCGGCGCCGCGGGCGTGATCGTCGGGTACGGGCAGTCGTCGGCCACCACCACCGACGAGGTGCTGGGCATCGGCGTGCCCATGGCCACCGCCATCGTCGACGCCGCCGCCGCACGCCGCGACTACCTCGACGAGACCGGCGGCCGCTACGTCCACGTGATCGCCGATGGCGGCATCCGCACCTCCGGCGACGTCGCCAAGGCCATCGCGTGCGGGGCCGACGCCGTGATGCTGGGCGAGCAGCTAGCCGCGGCGTCCGACGCCCCCGCGTCCGGCACCTACTGGACGTCGTCGGTGGCCCACCCCTCCCTGCCGCGCTCGGAGGTCGTCGGGGTGGCGGCGGAGGTCGGCGACCTGCAGCAGGTGCTCTTCGGCCCGGCCAGCAGCGCCTACGGCGAGGTCAACCTGTTCGGCGCCCTGCGCCGGGCGATGGCCAAGACCGGTTACTCGGACCTCAAGGAGTTCCAGCGCGTCGGCCTCTCGATCCGCACCTAGGCGGCCGTCACCGCGCGGTGGACGAACTCCAGCTTCTCCAGCACCGTCGGGGAGAGGATGAAGGGGTAGAGGTCGTCCTTGCCCATCGAGCGGTTCACCGCGTTCAGGGCGTACGTCAGCGGGAACCAGGTGCCGATGATCTCGGCGAAGCCGCTCGGGTCCTCGCGGGGGGCGGCGGCCAGCGGGGCGTCGGGGGCGGCTTCGGCGTCGGGGCCGCCCACCACCATCCCGTACGCGGCGGCCGTCTGGATCGTGTCGCGGATGTGCAGGTAGTGCGCGAACGACTCGGCCCAGTCCTCCCACGGATGCGCGGTGGCGTAGGAGCTGACGTAGTGCTCCACCCACCCCTCGTCGGCCGGGTGCGGAGTAGTGGCGCTGCAGGGCCTCGGCGTAGTCGGCCCGCTCGTCGCCGAACAGCGCCCGGAACGGCTCGGGGTCGGCCTCCACCAGCACCTGCCAGTACCAGTGGCCGGTCTCGTGGCGCAGGTGCCCGAGCATCGTCCGGTAGGGCTCGGCGAGCTGGACGCGCAGCGCCTCCCGGTGCGCGTCGTCGCCCTCGGCGAGGTCGATGGTCACCACCCCGTCGGCGTGCCCGGTGATCACGGGCTCCTGGGCCGACGACAGCAGGTCGAACACCACGCCCTCGGTGGTGAGGCCCAGGTCGTCGGCCTGGTAGACCAGCCGCCGCTTGGCCGCTTCGGCGTCGGCGAACGCGGCCATCGCCGCGGTGTCGTCGTCGGCCGGACGGGTGCGGGTGAGCGCGCACGAGCCGCACAGCTGCCCCGGCCCGTCGACGAGCCAGTTGCAGCGGGCCACGGCCGAGTTGGCGCAGCGGGTCTTCCCGTCCAGGGCGACCAGGTCGCGCCCGGCCCGGGAGTAGCCCAACGGCGTGCCGCAGTTCAGGCACGAGAAGTTCTCGAAGACCACGAGGTGGGCGCAGACCGGGCAGGAGAAGGAACGCACGGGGCTCTCTACCCGGGATCCAGACGGATCATGTCCACCGCGACGTCCATCACGCTCTCGGTGGAGGCGGCGAAGATCACCCCCTTCAACGGGGGGACGTCGCCGTAGTCGCGGCCCTGCGCGAGCTCCACGTAGGAGGCGTCGACGACCCGGTCGTTCGTCGGGTCGAGGTCGAGCCAGCCCGCCCCGGTGCACACCGACACCCACGCGTGCGAGGCGTCCGCGCCCACCAATCGCGGACGGCCCGGCGGCGGCATCGTCTCCAGGTAGCCGCTGACGTACCGGGCCGCGAGCCCCATCGTGCGCAGCCCCGCGACGGCGAGGTGCGCGAAGTCCTGGCAGACCCCCGAGCCGCGGGCCAGCAGCTCGGGGACGGTGCTGCCGACCGTCGACGAGCCGCTGACGTAGCGGAAGTCCTGGTAGATCCGGGTCGTGAAGTCGATGGCGGCATCGGCGAGCGGCCGCCCCGGCGGGAACGACAGGCGGGCGTACTCCGCCACCTCGGCGTGGGCGGGCAGGCGCGGCGAGGGCAGGGTGAACGTCCTGGCGTCCAGCCGTAGCGGGTCGGTGGCGGCGCGCAGGCCGTCGCGCACCTCCTCCCACGGGGGCGTCGACGCGGGGAACGGCCGGTCGTCGACGGCGACGGTGCTCTCCGCCAGCACCTCCAGCTTGCGGTGGCTGCGCGTGACGGCGAAATAGGTGGAGCGGTTGCCGAACCAGTCGGTGTGCTCGCGCTGCTCGGCGGGCCGCGGGCTGATGGTGACGCGCCCCTCCAGGCAGGTCTGGCCAGGCCGGTCGCGGGGCAGCAGGTGGGCGCGCCCGAAGCTCTCGCCCACGTCGCCGTCGTAGCCGTAGGTGGTGCGGTGGCTGATCCGGTAGGTGCGGTTCATGCGCCGCCGATCGCCGCGACGGGGCCCAACGGCCGGGGTGGGGCTCCGGGGGCGAACCGGGACCCCTCCAACACCTCGGCGAACGCCGACAGCTCCTGCCCGAGCCCGGTGAGGGTGCTCCGCAGCTGCGTCCGGGTGCCGTCCGGCCCGACCGCGGCGAGGTCGGCGGGCCGCAGCCCGGCCAACCGCCCCTCGACGGCGACGAGCGCGGCCAGCACGCCGCCGTCCGGCCCGGGGACGTGCGCGACGTCCTGGCGCAGCCGGTCGGCCTGGTAGCCGATCGAGCGGGGGTTGTCCGGGTCGGTGATCAGCAGCTCCAGGACGGCGTCGAGGCCGGTGCGCCGGCGGCGGCGGTAGGTGATGACGCTCTCCACGGTGATCAGCACCGACTCCAGCACGAGCCCGTCGGCGGCGGGCAGCCCCGGCTCGCACAGGGTCGCGGCGACGAGGGCGGCGACGTGCTGCGCCCGCTCCACGCGCTTGCCCGCGTCGTGCAGGTGCCAGCCCGCGTCGCGGACGTGGCTCTCGGCGGCCAGCCCGCTGAGGGCCAGCAGCCCTTCCAGCACCCGCGAGAGCGCACGGGAGGCGTCCGCGCCGTCCGGACCGGCCGCCGCCAGCCCGGCGAGCACCGACTCCAGCCGCCCCAGCACCAGCCAGGTGTCGGTGGACAGCTGCTCGCGCACGGCCTGCGCCGCGGCGGTGAGGCGGTGCACGGCGTAGGCGAGCGAGCCCGGGAGGTCCCGGTCGGTGAGCAGCGTGTGCAGCGGGGTGCCCTGCGGCGTCGCGGTGACGGCGGTGGCGGCGCGCAGCAGCACGTCGAGCGCCTCGCCGCCCGCGGGCTCGGGGGAGGAGTGGAAGTCGGCGAACCGGTCGGCGACCGCGCGCAGCATCCGCGCCGTGCCCTCGGCGCGCTCGGCGTAGCGGCCCAGCCAGAACAGGTCGGCGGCCACGCGGGGGGAGAGCGCATCCAGCGCCTCGGCGCCGACCGGCGCGCCCGTCGACGGCGCGGCCGGCGTGGGGCGGCCGCTCACCCAGACGTCCTTGGCCACCGTGTTGCCGCGCACCCCCGCCTCGGCGAGCCCGCCCGGCAGCACCTGGAACCCGCCCCCGGCGGCCACCGCGAACGTGCGCAGCACCAGCCGCTGGGCGTCGAGCGTTCCGTCGGCGGCGATCACCGGCGCGGTGCTCTGGCGTTGCGGCTCCTGCCCGATCCAGGCGTGCGGCTCGGCCTCGATGCGCGCGGCGAGCGCGGCCCGTTCGGCCGTGGTGAGCGCCGCCCCGTCCAGCGTGGCCCGCCCTTCGCTGCGTGCGATCGGCTTGATGAGCAGGTCGGCCATCCGGGCGAGGACGTGCGAGCGGCCCGTCGGATCGCCGCACCACCACGTCGGCGCGCTCGACAGCGTGAGCGGCTCGTCGAGCAGGGCCTGGGCCAGGGCGGGCAGGAACGGCAGGAGGCCGGGGTTCTCCGCCACCCCGCTGCCGATCCCGTTGACGACGGCCACGGTGCCCAGCCGCGCGGCCTCCAACAGGCCCGGCACGCCGAGGTGCGAGTCGTGGCGCAGGTCCAGCGGGTCAAGCCAGGGCGCGTCGACCCGGCGCAGGATCACGTCCACCGGCTCGAGCCGCCCCGCGCCGCCCATCGTGCGCCGCCACACCCGGCCCTCGCGCACGGTGAGCTCGCTGCCCAGCACGAGGGGGAACCCGAGCCGCGACGCCAGCAGCGCCTGCTCGAAGGCCGTCTCGCTCTGCGGCCCGGGGGTCAGCAGCACCACGTGGGCCCGGTCCGCGGCCGGGGCGAGCTCCTCCAGGCCGCGGCGCATCGCGTCGAAGAACGGGCCGAGGCGCTGGATCTGGGCGTCCCGGCGGACCGCGGCGAGCACCCGCGTGACGATCCGCCGGTTGGCCAGCGCGTAGCCGGCGCCGGACGGGGCCTGCACCCGGTCGCCGAGCACGCGCCAGCCCTCCGGGGTGCGCACGAGGTCGGTGGCCGCCAGGAACAGCTCGCGGGGCCGCGGGGTGGCCCGCGCCCAGCCGTGGACGTAGCCGGGGTGGCCGAACACGACCTCGACGGGCAGCAGCCCGGTGCGCAGCGTCAGCCGGGGCCGTAGACGTCGGCCAGCAGCCGGTCGAGCAGCAGGGCCCGCTGCGCGACGCCCGCCTCCAGCCCGGCCCACGTCGGCCCATCCAGGGGGAGCGGCAGCGGATCGAGCGCCCACGGCTGCTCGTCCTCGCCGCCCGGCGGGTGGTAGGTGACGCCCTCGTCGGCCAAGAGCCGCCGGGTGAAGGCCGCGAGCCCGGCCGGTGAGCTCTGGTCGAGCAGGGCGGCGAGATCGCCCCAGCCCGCCTGGACCGCGCCGTCGGCAGCGAGCATCTCGTCGTGTCCCCGGCCGGGGTAGGTGCCGACGACCCCGGCCGTCACGCTCACGACCGGGTGGGCGCGCGTCGCCGGTCGAGCGTCCGCTCGGCTCCGTTCATGGACGCAGGTTGCCACGTCGGGCCGGGGATGCGTCGGTCGGGAACGGCGAGACGCCCACCACAGGCCCGACGGGTCCCGGCGCACCGCCTACGCTGGACGCCGTGCAGCCGCCCACCGTGCTCGTCGTCGACTACGGCGCCCAGTACGCCCAGCTGATCGCCCGACGCGTCCGCGAGGCGCAGGTCTACTCCGAGATCGTCCCCGGCGACACGCCGGTCGAGGACATCGTCGCGCGCAAGCCCGCCGCGGTGATCCTCTCCGGCGGACCCGCCAGCGTCTACGCCGAGGGCGCGCGGCGCATCGACCCCGCCCTGTTCGACGCGGGCGTCCCCGTGCTCGGGCTCTGCTACGGGTTCCAGGCGATGGCGTTGGCGCTCGGCGGTGAGGTGGCGCCGGACGGCACGCGCGAGTACGGCCGCACCGAGCTGCAGACCGCGGGCGGGGTCCTGCACAACGGGCTGCCCGCGCGGCACCCCGTGTGGATGAGCCACGGCGACTCGGTCGTGCGCGCGCCCGAGGGCTTCGCGGTCACCGCGGCGTCGGAACGGGCGGCGGTCGCGGCGTTCGAAGACCTCGACCGGCGGCTGGCCGGGGTGCAATACCACCCTGAGGTCGGGCATTCGCCGTTCGGCCAGCAGGTGCTGGAGCGCTTCCTGCGCGAGATCGCGGGCGTCCCGCACGGCTGGACCACCGCGTCGATCATCGACGAGACGGTCGAGGCGGTCCGCGCGCAGGTCGGCGACGGGCGGGCGATCTGCGGGCTCTCGGGCGGCGTCGATTCCGCGGTGGCGGCCGCGCTCGTGCAGCGGGCCATCGGCGACCGGCTGACCTGTGTGTTCGTCGACCACGGGCTGCTGCGGGCGGGCGAGCGCGAGCAGGTGGAGAACGACTTCGTGGCCGCGACGGGCGCGCGGCTGCACACCGTCGACGCCGCCGACCGCTTCCTCGCCGCGCTCGCGGGCGTCACCGACCCCGAGCAGAAGCGCAAGATCATCGGACGGGAGTTCATCCGGGTCTTCGAGGCCGCGACGGCCGAGGTGGCGGCAGGCGACCACGTCGGCTTCCTCGTGCAGGGCACCCTCTACCCCGACGTCGTCGAGTCCGGCGGCGGTTCCGGCACGGCGACCATCAAGAGCCACCACAACGTCGGCGGGCTGCCTGACGACATCGAGTTCGCGCTGGTCGAGCCGCTGCGGGCGCTGTTCAAGGACGAGGTGCGCCGGGTGGGCGCCCAGCTGGGGCTGCCCGCGGCGATCGTCGGGCGCCAGCCCTTCCCCGGCCCGGGGCTCGGGATCCGGATCATCGGTGAGGTCACCCGCGACCGGCTGGAGACGCTGCGCGCCGCCGACGCCATCGCCCGCGAGGAGCTCACCGCGGCCGGGCTCGACGGGGAGATCTGGCAGTGCCCGGTCGTGCTGCTGGCCGACGTCCGCAGCGTCGGCGTGCAGGGCGACGGACGCACCTACGGCCACCCGGTCGTCCTGCGGCCGGTGTCCAGCGAAGACGCGATGACGGCCGACTGGACCCGCCTGCCCTACGACGTCCTCGAGCGCATCTCGACCCGGATCACCAACGAGGTGGCCGAGGTCAACCGCGTCGCCCTGGACGTCACGTCGAAGCCGCCCGGCACGATCGAGTGGGAGTAAGAGCGCCCGACACACAGGGGAGCGGTGCCGACTCCCCCCAGTCGACACCGCTCCACCCTCGCAGCGGGTCCCGGTCCGCTCCCCAGCTCCCGGGCCCGCGGGCTCACCGTCTGCGCATGCTCCCCAGCAGCAGCAGAACCCCCACCAGCGCGGCCGCGCCCGCCAGCACCCAGCGCGGGTCGAAGTGCGGGACGAGCGGCAGGTGCCCGGTGAACGCCGACACCGCCATCACCAGGGTCAGCAGCCCGACCACCAGCGCCAGCGGGTCCGGGCCCCGGCGCCGTGCGACCTTGGTCTCGGTCGTCGGGTCGAACTCGGCGTAGTCCTGATCAGCCACGACGCACCTCCACGTCCCCGGCGCCCGTCTGGACGTCGATCACCAACAGCCGTCCGGCCCGTACGCCGTCACTGCCCAGGTCGTCCACCACCGAGAGCTTCGACCCCGGGCCCGACACCTTCTGGCCCGCGAACTGCACGTCGCCGAACCCGGCCGAGCCCGTGAACGTCACGTCGGCCTGCGCGGGCACCACCACGGTGGCGTCGCCCGCGCCGGTCTCGACGGCCAGGTTGATGTCCGACGCGTTGCCGCCCGCGGGCGCCGACAGGTCGAGCTTGCTCAGGTCGACCGAGATGTCCCCGGCGGTGCGGCGGTAGCCCGGCTGGAGCTGGGACACGCTCGTCGGAGCGACCTGGATGTCGCCGAACCCGTCGCCGCCGACCCTGGCCAGCGGCGCGGCCAGCGCGCCCCACGTCAGCGCCGAGATCAGCAGCGCGAACGGGATGATGCCCCGGCCCGCGTGCAGGAACGACCCGACCAGCAGGCCCGTGCCGAGCACGGCGAGCACCACGCCGAGCAGCACCGGGACGGTCGGTATGGCCAGCGAGCCGGTCAGCAGCAGCACCACGCTCGTGCCCGCACCCGCGAGCAGGGCGAGGCCCAGCGTCACGAGCGTCACCGGCGGGCGGCGCCGGGCGGGCGCGGGCGGGGTGGCCGCCGCGGGCTCGGGGAGGTCCCAGGCGAACGGGGCGGCGCCCAGCGGGTCCCAGGACGGCGGCTTGGGGTCCTCCTCGGGGGCGGGCTGGTCGCCGAGACCCCCTTGACCAGCGAGACCCCGTGGGCGGGCACCTGCGCGGTGGCACCCTCGGCGGCCTGCGGCGGCCACGACTGGGACGGGCCGCCTGCGGCCGTCGGCGGCTGGTCGAGCCCCGCCGCGCGTCCCGGGCCCGGCACCCCGCGGTCGGCCCCGGCTGCGGTGCAGCAGGAACAGCAGCGCGAGCGCCGCCAGCAGCGGCAGCACGAAGCCCCCGCGTCCGCCGTGGCCGCCGAAGAGCGACCCCACCGACACGACGGTGGCGATCCCAGACCCACGACGAGGAGCCCGCGCTTGCGGCTCTCGGGCACGGCCGGGTCGGCGGGCGCGTCCGGCAGGACGATCCAGCCCGCGATGTAGAGCGCGGCCCCGATCCCGAAGAAGGCGGCCACCACGAACCCGACGCGCACGAGCACCGGGTCGATGTCATAGCGGCGCGCGATCGCCGCCGCGACGCCGGCTACCTGCCGGTCGTCGCGCGGCCGTGCGGGCCGCGTCTCCCACATCTCACGGAACGCGCCGTGCACGTCTGTCGTGTTCATGGCAGTCAGCCTGCTCATCCTTCGGCCCGCGTTCCATCAGGGACGCACCCCGAGAATCCCCCGAGCTTCCCCCGATGTCACCCGGGCCCGCGCGTGTGACCATGAGTGGGTGAGCCAGCCCGTACCCGCCCCGCCGACCGCCCCGGTCCGTGCGCCGACCCCGCCGCTCGTCCGCCTGCGCACCGGGCGGTTCGTGGCGGGCGTGGCGGGCGGCATCGCGCAGCACCTCGGTGTGCCGGTGCTGTGGGTGCGGGCCGCGTTCGTGGTGCTCGCGGGCGTCAGCGGCGCCGGGGTGCTCGCCTACGGCCTGCTGTGGATCTTCGTGCGGCAGGAGGCGCCCGACGTCGTCCGGTGCGGTCAGCAGGCCCGAGCGCCAGCAGGCCGTGGGGCTGGCCGCGCTGGGCATCGCCGTCGGGATCGCGGGCAGCGCCGCGGGCAACTCGGTCGTCGGGCTGGATCGTCGGACCGCTCGGCGTCGCCGCGGTCGGCGCGGCCGTCGTGTGGCGGGAGGCCGACCAGGCCCAGCGCCGCCGGTGGACGGCCGGAGCGCGCTTCGGCCTGGGCGGCGGCTGGTCCGCGGTGTGGCGGGTGATCGCGGGCGCGGTGTTCGTCGCCGCCGGGATCGCGGTCTTCCTGTTCGGCAACCTGCGCTCGGGCAGATCCAGTTCGCCCTGCTGGCGGTCCTGGCCACGCTGGTCGGCGTCGCGGTGATCACCGTGCCGTGGTGGCTGAAGCTGGTGCGCGACCTCGGCGAGGAGCGCCGCGAGCGCATCGTCGAGGCCGAGCGGGCCGAGATCGCCGCGCACCTGCACGACTCGGTGCTGCAGACCCTCGCGCTGATCCAGCGCCAGTCCGACCAGCCCCGCGAGGTGCTGCGGCTGGCCCGCGGCCAGGAGCGCGAGCTGCGGCACTGGCTCTACGGGCCCACCGGCTACGGCCGCGCGCGTACGGCCGAGCCCGGGGTCGAGGGCGGTCTGGCCGAGGCGATCACGGCGGCCGCGGCCGAGGTCGAGGACACCTACGCGATCGACGTGCGCCCCGTCGTCGTCGGCGACCGCCCCATGACGACGACCTGCGCGCGCTGGTGCTCGCCACCCGCGAAGCCATGGTCAACGCGGCCAAGCACGCCGAGGTCGAGGAGATCAGCGTGTACGTCGAGACGGAGGACGGGCGAGCGTGCACGTGTTCGTCCGCGACCGGGGCGTCGGCTTCGACCCCGACGCGGTGCCCGACGACCGGCACGGCCTGGCCGACTCCGTGCACGCCCGCGTCACCCGCCACGGCGGCACCGTCCGGCTGCGCAGCGCTCCCGGCGAGGGCACCGAGGTGCACCTCTGCATGCCCGTGCCCACCCCGCAGGAGGCTGTGTGATGACCGAGCCGACACCCGTCCGGGTCTTCCTGGTCGACGACCACGCCCTGTTCCGCTCCGGAGTGCGCGCCGAGCTCGACCGCAACATCCCCGACGTCACGGTGGTGGGCGAGGCCGGTTCGGTGGACGAGGCGGTGGCGGCCATCCGGCACGTCAAGCCCGATGTGGTGCTGCTGGACGTCCACATGCCCGACGGCGGGGGCGCCGAGGTGCTGCGCAGGGTGCGGCCCGAGCAGCCCGACGTCGTGTTCCTCGCGCTGTCGGTGTCCGACGCCGCCGAGGACGTCATCGCCGTCATCCGGGCGGGCGCGCGCGGCTACGTCACCAAGACGATCTCCGGGCGCGAGCTGGCCGACGCGGTGCGCCGCGTGCGGTCCGGCGACGCGGTGTTCTCGCCGCGGCTCGCCGGGTTCGTCCTCGACGTGTTCTCCGACCGTCCCGGCGCCGCGCCCCCGAGCGATCCGGAGCTGGACCTGCTCACCCGCCGCGAGCGCGACGTCCTCCGCCTGCTTGCGCGCGGCTACGCCTACAAGGAGATCGCGGCCGAGCTGTTCATCTCCGTGAAGACGGTGGAGACGCACGTGTCGAGCGTCCTGCGCAAGACCCAGCTGTCCAACCGCTACGAGCTCTCGCGCTGGGCGTCGGACCGGCGGCTGGTGTAGCTCGCCGATCGTGCGCCGAGATGAACGCGGCGAGCCGCACCGTCGCGGCTGTCCGCACCGTCGTGAGGTGCGGATGATCGCGATCACCGTGGCCCGCGCAGGATCCCTAGCCGAGCAGGCCGGTCGGCCGCCTGTCAGCCGTCACCGTCTTGGTCACCGCGCCGGTGGCCGTGTTCGCCGCGCGCCCGACCGCGGACGTCGCGCCCGTCACGACGGGCGTCGCCGCGGACACGACCGGCGACCACGACGTCGTGCACGACCGGCGCTGTTGTGTCGTTCAGCGCCGTGCCGACGCCCGTGACCGTGTTGCCGACCGTCGTGGTGACACCGCTGAGCGGGGTGTTCTGACCGATGTCGCCCACGGTGTCGCCCAGCGCCTTCGTGGTCTGAGCGACGCGCGCCGCGTGGCAGGGGTGGCGCCGGTGCCCGACGCGGCTGTCGCCGGACCGCGGCCGGCGCCGCGGTGTTCGCCCGCGCGGCGGCGGCAGCGACAGGGGCCGCGACGGCGGGCTCGGTGAGCGGCGTGCCGGGCGACGCTCGGCGTGAGCGCGGAGGGGAAGGCGACCGGCATCCACGAGCTGGGCGCGGCGGTGCCGCTGTCCAGCGGGGTGGTCGGGCTGTCGACGGCCACGCCGTCGAGCGACCCCTCGCCCGGGTAGGACCCGGTGGCGGCGGCCTGGGGGCCGGTGGCGTGCAGGGCGGTGGTCAGCACGAAGGCCGAACCGGCGGCGAGCAGCGCGCCTGCCGCGAGGGCGCCCCGGCGCAGCAGCAGTCCGGGCCCCGACTGGACGGGCACCGTCGGCTCGGCGGTGGGCAGGTCGGCGACCTTCGGCAGACCGTTGGTCGCGGCGGCCTTCGCGGCGCAGCAGCGCGCCGACCGGGATGGGCGCGGCGTCGGCGGGTTCGGTGGGGTCCAGCTCGGGGGTCGACGCGCAGCGGCGCAGCAGCTCCGCGACCGAGACGGCGGCCTGCGGTTCTTCCCGAGACACGATCTGGGCCACAGCCCAACCCCCAAGATGTGATTTGAGTGACCACCCGACGACGGAGTGTCTACCGGATCACCCGTAAGCACCTCAATCGACGAGGTGACGTCACACAAAAGGGTGAAGGCCGCTCGTCTCGCTTGATCGACCGCTCAGCCGATCGACACGACCTGGAAAATCTCGGCGACGTGACCCTCGGGCAGCCCGAAGCGCTTCGCCGTGGCGGCGCCGAAACCCCGGATCCGCTGCTCCAACTCGCTCCACGTGCCGGTCTGCGACGTGTGGGCGCGCAGCGCGGCGATCTTGCGGTCGAACATGGATGTGATGTCCACCACATGTGCGGCGCGTTCGGGCGGCGCGCCCATCAGCCAGAGCTCGGCCACGGTCCAGGCGTCGAGGCCCTCGTCGGCCAGCAGCTCCGGATGGGCGAACGGGTTGCGCGCATCGGGGTAGACGGCCGCGAGCGCGGCCTCGCCGACGGCGCGGTGGTCGGGGTGGGAGACGCCGAGGCGGTCCCAGTAGATCTCCGGCGACGGCGCGAGCACCCGTTGCGGGCGGCACGCGGCGGATCTCGCGGCTGATGTCGCGGCGCAGCTCGATCGACGGGCGTGACCCGACCGTCGGGGTAGCGCAGGAACGTCAGGTCCTGCACGCCGAGCTCGGCTGCGGCGGCCTTCTGCTCGGCCTCGCGCAGCGGGCCCATCTGCTCGCGGGGGGTGTCGTCGAAGCCGCCGGCGTCACCGGAGGTGCAGATGCAGTAGGAGACCTGCATGCCCTCCGCGACCCAGCCCGCGATGGTGCCCGAGGCGCCGAAATCGATGTCGTCGGGATGGGCGACGACGACGAGTGACGCCGCTCGACGGTCTCGAGCCCGTCACGGAATTCCGCGGAACTGCTTGCGGGTGCTGTCGAGCGACTGCTTCGCGGCGATGCCCGCGCCGCCGCCGATGATCAGGCCGAGGATGTCGGGGGTGAGGCCGCCCGAAGTGAGCAGCAGCCCGAGCAACGCGACGGCGGCCGTGCCGCCCGCGACCTTCCAGCGGCCCGACACGTACTCGCTCGTGGCGCCGCCGGAGACGCCGCGCTTGCGCGCCGCGTTGTTCAGCATCACCAGGTAGCCGACGTGGCCCAACGCGACGAGCAGTCCGACGAGCGCGATGACCGCCGCCACGATGCCAAACACTGCCTCCATGGCTCCACTGTGCCACGGGCGCGGGCGAACAGGTGGCAGTCCGCGGAGAACGTGCCGCTGTCCGCGGACGAAGGTCACGCCGGCGGTCAGCGGCCGCCCAGGCGTCCGCGCCCGAGGCGCAGCAGGATCATGCCGAGCTCGCGGCCCTCGCTGCCGAGGTCGCGGAAGCGCTCCAGCACCGCCATCTCGCGGTTGTAGACGATGCGCGGGCCGCCCGCGGCCATCCGCGCCCGGCCGATCTTCTGCGACACCTCGCTGCGCCGTTTGATCAGCCGCAGGATCTCGGCGTCGAGGATGGTCGATCTCCGCGCGCAACGCGGGGATCTCGTCCGCGTCGGGGATGTCGACGCCGATCTTGTCGTCGGGGGTCGTCACGCTCATGGTCTCCTCCTCGTGGTGGGCCCCATGAGCGCGTACAAAAGCCCCGGGGTCCTTGGACTCCGGGGCATCGCGCGCGGCTGGTCAGCTGGCCACGGGCACCGGTGTCCGGTACCCGTAGAAAAATCGCCGCCGATCGAGCATGCCAGCAGTGTGCCACACGCGGGCCCTGTCGGGGAGCGGCGGTACTCTGTTGCCGGCGATGAGCGCTCTTTTCGAACTTCCCGTCGATGATCCCGTCCAGCCCGCCACCCAGCGTGGCGCGGCGCTGCTGGAAGGGCTCAACCCCCGTCAGCGCCAGGCCGTCACGCACGCGGGCTCGCCGCTGCTGATCGTCGCGGGGGCCGGGTTCGGGCAAGACGCGCGTGCTCACCCACCGCATCGGCTGGCTGCTGGCCGAGCGGCACGTGCACCCCGGCGAGATCATGTCGATCACGTTCACCAACAAGGCCGCGGCCGAGATGAAGGCCAGGGTCGATGCGCTGGTCGGGCGCCGGGCCAACGCGATGTGGGTGTCCACGTTCCACTCGATGTGCGTGCGCATCCTGCGCAGGGAGGCCAAGCACCTCGGGGTGCGCAGCGCCTTCTCCGTCTACGACGCCGACGACACGCGCCGCCTGGTCGGGCTCGTCACCCGCGATCTCGAGCTCGATCCGAAGAAGTTCGCGCCGCGGGCCGTCGCCGCGCAGATCTCGAACCTCAAGAACGAGCTGCTCTCGCCCGACGACGCCATGGAGCGCGCGGCGCTGGGGTACGAGCGCAAGGTCGCCGAGGTCTACGCGGTCTACCAGGCGCGGCTGCGCACGGCCAACGCGTTCGACTTCGATGACCTGATCATGGAGACGGTGTCGCTGCTGCAGCGGCTGCCCGATGTCGCCGAGTACTACCGGCGCCGGTTCCGGCACGTGCTCGTCGACGAGTACCAGGACACCAACCACGCGCAGTACGTGCTGGTCCGCGAGCTGGTGGCGCCCGCGGCGCCCGGCGTGGCGCCCGGCGAGCTGTGCGTCGTCGGCGATTCCGACCAGTCGATCTACGCCTTCCGCGGCGCCAGCATCCGCAACATCATCGAGTTCGAGCAGGACTTCCCCGACGCCCACACGATCATGCTGGAGCAGAACTACCGCTCCACGCAGCGGATCCTTGTCGGCGGCCAACGCCGTGATCGCGCGCAACCCCGACCGGCGCGAGAAGCGGCTGTGGTCCGACCAGGGCGATGGCGAGAAGGTGATCGGCTACGTCGCCGACAACGAGCACGACGAGGCCGCCTTCGTCGCGGGCGAGATCGACCGGCTGGTCGACGCGGGGGAGATCCGCAACTCCGACGTGGCCGTCTTCTACCGCACCAACAGCCAGTCGCGCGTGTTCGAGGACGTGTTCCTGCGGGTCGGGCTGCCCTACAAGGTCGTCGGCGGCGTGCGCTTCTACGAGCGCAAGCGAGGTCCGCGATGCGCTGGCCTACCTGCGGGTGCTGTCCAACCCCGAGGACACGGTCAGCCTCCGGCGCATCCTCAACGTGCCCAAGCGCGGCATCGGCGACCGCGCGGAGGAGCTGGTCGCGGCCTACGCCGAGCGGCAGCGGATCTCGTTCGCCGCGGCGCTGCGGATCGCGGCCGAGCCCGACCGCATCCCCGGGCATGGCCACGCGGTCGCAGCGGTGCATCGCGGCGTTCGTCGCGATCCTCGAAGGGCTCGAGGAGCTGGTCGACCGACGGCGCGGAGACCGCGGAGATCCTCGAGGCCGTCTACGCGCGCACCGGCTACACGGCCGAGCTGGAGGCCAGCGAGGACCCGCAGGACGGCTCCCGGCTGGAGAACCTCGCCGAGCTCGTCACGGTCGCGCGCGAGTTCGCGGGCGATGCGGCGGTGGCCGATCTGGCCGTCGAGCCCGAGGTCGCCGAGCCCGAGCCCGGCGTGCCCGAGCCCGGTTCGCTCGGCGCGTTCCTCGAGCGGGTGGCGCTGGTCGCCGACGCCGACTCGATCCCCGACGACGACGCGGGCATGGTCACGCTGATGACGCTGCACACGGCGAAGGGCCTGGAGTTCCCCGTCGTGTTCCTCACCGGCTGGGAGGACGGCGTGTTCCCGCACATGCGGGCGATGGGCGATCCCAAGGAGCTGGCCGAGGAGCGGCGGCTCGCCTACGTCGGCATCACCCGCGCGCAGAAGCGGCTCTACCTGTCCCGCGCCATGATCCGCTCGTCGTTCGGGCAGCCGAGCGCCAACCCGGCGTCCCGGTTCCTCGCCGAGGTGCCCGATGATCTCGTCGAGTGGCGGCGGGTGGAGCCCGAGCGCTCCGCCCCCGTCGGCCGGTTCGGCTTCGGCCGCCGCCCCACGGCCACCGACCGCGGCGACTGGAAGGTCCCCGAGCGCTCGCTCGCCCCCTCCCTGCACCTCGAGGTCGGCGATCGGGTCAACCACGACAAGTACGGCCTCGGCACGGTCGTCGCCTCCGACGGGGCAGGCGTGCGCGCCACCGTCACGATCGATTTCGGCAGCTCGGGCACCGTGCGGCTGATGCTCATCGGCGGCGTGCCGATGCAGAAGCTGTAGGGAGGACCTACTGGAGGGCCGCGCGCCGCCCACGACGTTGATCCCGTGGGAGGCGAGCCAGGGCAGCGGGTTGATCTTGGTGCCGTTCGGCGCCCAGACCTCGAAGTGCAGGTGCGGGCCCGTCGACTCGCCGCGGTTGCCGATCTCCGCGATCTGCTGGCCCGCGCGCACCTGCTGGCCGACCTTGACGAACATCCGGTTCACGTGCCCGTAGACGCTGTGGGTGCCGTCGGGGTGGCGCAGCACCACCCACAGGCCGAAGCCTGAAGCGGGCCCGGCGTCCTCGACGACGCCGTCGGTGAAGGCGTAGATCGGGGTGCCGATGGCGTTGGCCAGGTCGATGCCGTAGTGCACGACCCCCCAGCGCGCCCCGAAGCCGGAGGTGAAGGTGCCCGTTGCGGGCATGCACGAAGGCCTCGTTGCCGATGACGTGCGCGTCCTGCGCCCCGTTCGCCTCCGCCGACTGGATCAGCGCCGCGTTCCGGGCGAGCCGGTCGCCGAGGTCGGTGGCCTTGGCCAGGCTCTTGACGTCCACCGCCGAGGCGGGATCCAGCGCGGTCGCGAAGTTCAGCGCGGCGGGGGAGAGCTGGTCGCCGCCGATGGCCCGCACGGCGGGGTCGGCGCTCGGTGCGGCCGTCGTCGCCTGGGCGACCGGCTGCAGCGCGCTGACCTCGCTGCGGGGATGCCTCGGCGGGGACGAACGGCGAGATGAGGGTCTGGCCCGCCGCGACGACGGCACCAGCCGCGACGGCGGCGACGGTCGCCCGACCGCAGACGGACGCCGTGGGGGGCGCCGGGAGACGATGGGCCCCGGTGGGGTGCACAGCGCGCAGCCGCACGGTGCGTTCGGGGTCGTCCTCCTGGGCGCCGCTTGGGGAGCGGTGGCGCGCCAAGACCTGCCCTTCTCGTTGCCGGTGTTACCGCGTCCGCGGCCGGTCCTCGACGGCTGGGCTGGGGATCCCAGAGGGTCGATCGGGGTCGACCCCGTTGCCGTCGGTGATCGTCCGAGGTTCGGGCTCAGGCAACCTAGCGACCCCGGTCGGCCCATGGGAATTCGGGGTGGCCAAACTCCGGGGTCGCGGTGTCGCGTCGGCTCAGGAAGCGGAGCCTGCGACGTCGGTGAGCGGTGCGCTGCTGCGCGCCACCGACGGTCGCGGCGGTCCGCGCGGACCAGGGCGTCGACGACCCAGCGCACGACCCGGCCGTCGATCGGGAGCGAGAGGTGGCCCACGTCGGGCAGCTCCAGCTGCTCCACGTCGAGGTCGGGGTGCTGCAGGCGGGCGTTGCGCTGCGGCACCACCATCTCGTCCATCCGGCTCCACACGACGAGGAACCGCGTGTCGCAGCCCGGCGCGGGCAGCTCCAGCTCGGTGAGCGGGGGCGAGCCCGGCCGCAGCTGACGGCCCAGCGAGGTGGGGATGAGGTAGGCGCCGAGCGTGCCGGTGTGCGGGCTGCCCAGCGTGACGAGCGTGTCGACGCGCGCCGAGCCGCCCATCCGCTGCACGTAGTAGCGCGCGATGACCCCGCCGAGCGAGTGCCCGACGATGTGCACCTTGTCGGCCCCGGTCTGCTCGCGCAGCCGCTCGACGTGGCCGCGCAGCTCGTGCGCCGCGGCGCGCAGGTCGCCGGTCAGCAGCCCGTAGTTGACCGCGTGCACGACGCCGAAGCCGCGTCGGCGCAGCGCGCGCCGGAACACGGTGAAGACCGAGCGGTTGTCCATGATCCCGTGGATGAGCAGGATCGGCGTGCCCGCGGCGTTCAGGTCGGTGACGACCAGGCTGCGCCGCAGCGGGGTGAGCGTGTCCGTGCGGTAGGCGCCGCCGCTGCCCCAGCTGCTCGCGCATCGCGCCGCCGGGGTAGACGGCGATGCGGGCGGCGAGCCAGGCGCCTTCCTTGATCATCCCCCACAGCCCGCGCGGGTGCCGAACGTGCGCAACGCGTACCTGCACGCGCCCGCCAGCTCGACCGCCTGCTCCATGTGTAAACGGTAGGTGACGTCTGTGCTTCCTGCTGGTTCCGAAGCCGGGCCGTGACCTGCCTTCCGCGTCACCGCGCGGTGACCTGAGGCGTGACAGCAGTCACCGGACCAGGCCCGAGCAGACGTGCCGCGTGCGATGGCTAACCTCCCCTCAAGAGACGTCGCGCAGCGCAGCGGAGTGGAGAGCCAGTGGACCTGTACGAGTACCAGGCGAAGGATCTCTTCGCCGCACACGGAGTCCCGGTCCTGCCGGGCAGGACGGTCGAAGACCCGGACGCGGCGGCGGCGGCCGCGGCGGAGCTGGGCACGGCGGTGGTCGTCAAGGCCCAGGTGAAGGTGGGCGGTCGCGGCAAGGCGGGCGGCGTCAAGCTCGCCGAGACCCCCGAGGAGGCGCGCGAGAAGGCCACCGCGATCCTCGGCCTGGACATCAAGGGCCACACGGTGCACCGCGTGCTCGTCACCGAGGCCAGCGACATCGCCGAGGAGTACTACTTCTCGTTCCTGCTCGACCGGGGCAACCGCACGTTCCTCGCGATGTGCTCGGCCGAGGGCGGCATGGAGATCGAGCAGCTGGCCGTCGAGCGGCCCGACGCGCTGGCCCGCATCCCGATCGACCCGATCGCGGGCGTCGACAAGGCGAAGGCGGCCGAGATCGTCGCCGCCGGGAAGCTCCCCGCCGCGGTGGCCGAGCAGGCCGCGGACGTCATCGTGAAGCTGTGGGACACCTTCGTCGGCGAGGACGCGACGCTGGTCGAGGTCAACCCGCTGGTCCGCGACCCGCAGGACCGGGTCCTCGCGCTGGACGGCAAGGTCACGCTCGACGACAACGCGGGCTTCCGCCACCCCGCGCACGCCGATCTGGTCGACCAGCGCACCGAAGACCCGCTCGAGGCCAAGGCGAAGGCCAAGAACCTCAACTACGTCAAGCTCGACGGCGAGGTCGGGATCATCGGCAACGGCGCGGGCCTGGTGATGTCCACGCTGGACGTCGTCGCCTACGCGGGCGAGAAGCACGGCGGCGTGAAGCCCGCCAACTTCCTCGACATCGGCGGCGGCGCGTCGGCGGCGGTCATGGCCGCGGGCCTGGACGTCATCCTCGGCGACCCGGACGTGAAGAGCGTCTTCGTCAACGTCTTCGGCGGCATCACCGCGTGTGACGCGGTCGCCAACGGCATCGTCGAGGCGCTGAAGATCCTCGGCGACGGCGCGACGAAGCCGCTGGTCGTGCGGCTGGACGGGAACAACGTGCTCGAGGGCCGCCGGATCCTCGACGAGGCGAACCACCCGCTCGTCACCCAGGTGGACACCATGGACAACGCGGCCGACAAGGCCGCCGAGCTCGCAGCGGCGGGGGCCTGACATGTCGATCTTCCTCAACGAGCGCAGCCGGGTGATCGTGCAGGGCATCACCGGCGGCGAGGGCACCAAGCACTCGACGAAGATGCTGGCCGCGGGCACGAACATCGTCGGCGGGGTGAACGCGCGCAAGGCGGGCACCACGCGTGACGATCGGCGGGCAAGGACCTCACCGTCTTCGGCGGCGTCGAGGAGGCGATGAAGGAGACCGGCGCGGACGTGTCGGTCGTCTTCGTGCCCCCGCCGTTCGCCAAGGACGCGGTGATCGAGGCGATCGACGCCGAGATCGGGCTGTGCGTCGTCATCACCGAGGGCATCCCGGTGCACGACTCGGCCTACTTCTGGGCGCACGCGTGCGCGAAGGGCAACCGGACCCGGATCATCGGCCCGAACTGCCCGGGGATCATCAGCCCCGGCAAGTCCAACGCGGGCATCATCCCGGCCGACATCGCCGGGGCGGGCCCGATCGGGCTGGTGTCCAAGTCGGGCACGCTGACCTACCAGATGATGTACGAGCTGCGCGAGATCGGCTTCTCCAGCGCGATCGGCATCGGCGGCGACCCGATCATCGGCACCACCCACATCGACGCCATCGCCGCGTTCGAGGCCGACCCGGACACCAAGGCCATCGTCATGATCGGCGAGATCGGCGGCGACGCCGAAGAGCGTGCAGCGGAGTTCATCAAGGCCAACGTGTCCAAGCCGGTCGTCGGCTACGTCGCCGGGTTCACCGCGCCGGAAGGCAAGACGATGGGCCACGCGGGCGCCATCGTCTCCGGCTCCGCGGGCACCGCCCAGGCCAAGAAAGAGGCGCTCGAAGCGGCCGGGGTCAAGGTCGGCAAGACGCCGAGCGAGACCGCCGCGCTGATGCGGGAGTTGATCACTACAAGTTCGTAACAGCAGGGCGCCTCTCCGGCGTGTCGCACTGGTGGGTTAGCGTCATCGCGCCATTGCGGAGGGAGACCCACCATGACGCAGCAACCGCAAGGGCGCGCCGAGGCCGAGAATCGTGCCTCGGCGACGCCTGCCGGGCTCGTCCGTGCGCTCGCGTTCGTCGGCGCGGCACTGTCGTTGGTCTTCTACCTCTTGGGCTTCGTCAGCGACGTCGGGACCACCGGCCTCGTGGGCGCGCTCGTGATCGGCGGCGGCCTGCTGGCGGGTGTCGGCCGCGCTGCCGCGCAGCGGCGGCGGCTGCCGGCGCCCGCCGCCGTGGTGTCGATCGTCGGCCTGCTCGCGTTGGTGCAGGTCGTCGTGTCGAGCCGGATCACGGGGCTGCTCCTCGGCGCGCTGGCCGTCGCGTTCCTGGAGACGGTGGCGGTGGTGGGCGCGATGCTGGCCGACGCGGGGGTCCTCGGGGCTCCGGCGCGTCGTCCGAAGCCTGCCGCCCCTGTCGTCGAGAACGCTCCGTACGGGGGCGTGTCGCCCGATCAGGCCTGGACCCAGGAACACCTGGGTGCGCTGCACCAGAGCAGTAGCCCGACCACGGTCTACGGCGCTCCTCCGCAGTACGGGGACGTGCCGGACAACACCGCCCTGATCGGCGCGCCCGCCTCCGGCGCGTTCCCGGCGGGCGAGCCCGGCTCGGTCCCCGCGTTCGGGCTGTCGGCCGGTTCGGCGCCGAAGGACGCGACCGAGGTCGTTCCCGCGTCCGCCTACGGCGCTACCGCGGTGAACGGGGCCGTGGCCGGAGAACGCAGCCCGACACCCGCGGATGCGGCGTTCGGCGCCGGCGCGGTCAATGGCGCCACGGGCGGCGAGCGCGGGCCGGATGCCCCGGCACCGTCGTATGGCATGACCGGCGCGAACGCGGTGTACGGCCTCGGTGGTGCGGGCGGTCAGGGCGAAGCCCAGACGCCGATGTACGGCCTCACCGGCTCGACCCCGCTGAATGGCGCTGCGGCAGGCGGCCCGTCACCCGGTGATGCCCAGGCCTCGCCGTACGGCCTCACGGGCGCGACCCCGCTGAACGGTGCTGCAGCCGGTGGTCAGGCATCCGGTGAGGCTCAGGCCCCGTTGTACGGCCTCACGGGCGCGAACCCGCTGAACGGCGCTGCGGCCGCAGGCCAGGCCTCCGGAGCGCCTCAGTTGTACGGCCTGGGCGGCCCCACCACCGCGAACCCCACCACGCCCGGCGAGCGCGGTCAGGCGGTCGCGGAAGCCCGGCAATCGCCGTACGGCGTGGGTGCGGCCAATAGCGTCACGGCAGGCGAGCGTGGGCGGCCAGCCGCGGATGCCCAGCAGTCGCCTCAAGGCGCGGCCGCAGCTAAGGGCGCCACGGCAGGGCAGCGCGGGCAGACAGCCGCAGACGCCCAGCAGTCGCCGTATGGCGTGGGCGCGGCCAACGGTGCCACGGCAGGTGAGCGCGCGCGGTCGTCAGCGGACGCTCAGCAGTCGCCGTATGGCGCAGGCGCAGCCAATGGCGTCACGGCAGGGCAGCGTGGGCAGACGGCCGCAGGCACTCAGCAGTCGCCGTATGGCACGGCCGCAGGCGCTACGGCGGGCGAGCATGGGCGGTCAGCTGCGGACGCTCAGCAGTCGCCGTACGGCACGGGCTCCGTCAACGGTGCGACGGCAGGAGCGCGCGGCGAGGCCGCGCAGGCCCTCGGCGAAGGGCAGGCGCCCCTGTACGGCCTCTCCGGCGCGAGCGCCATCAACGGCACGCAGCCGCCTGAGCGCGGCCCGTCAGGTGCTTCGCCCGGCGTCGCCGGTGAGGGATCTGCGCCGCTCTACGGCCTCACTGGTCGCAATGCGTCCGGCACGGGTGGCCGGCCCGGGCAAGCGGGGCAGACACAGAACGGCGCCGCCGATCCGTCCGCGGCCCGGTACTCAGGCGCAAATGGCCAGCCCGTACAGAACCCGGGCGCGCCCGGCGAGAGGTCGCCGCAGTACGGCCTCACTGGCTCCCACGCCACTCCCGCCGAGCGCTCGACGACCTCCGGACCGGCACACGCGGTGCCCGCTGAGGGCCCGGCGTTGTTGCAGGGACTGACCGGACGGTCCCGGCCCACGGAGACCGGCCCGTCCGGCGTGCCCGCCGACGCCCCGCTCTACGGCTTGTCCGGCCCAGGTCAGGGGGGCCATGCCGGCGAGCGCGAAAAGCAGGCGTACGGCAGGCCCGGCGAGCGGTCGGCGCCCCAATACGGCCGGCCCGGGGCGGCGAACGAGCGCAGCTGGTCGGGGTACAACGTGCCCGCGGAAGCGCAGGCGTCCCCTTACGGCTCGGCGGGCGAGCGCGGCCAGACACCCACCAGCGACGGGTCCGTGCAGCTTTCGGGCCTGTCGGGCACACCCGGCCCTGTGAACGGGCACGCCTCGACGTCCGGCGCGTCGCACGCGGTGCCCGGCGGTGCGGCCCCGTCGCCGTTCGGCAGGGCCAACGGGACGAACGCCGCCGCTGTCGGCGGTCCGACTCCGCAAAGCTCCCCTCCACCGCTGTACGGCCTGTCCGGCACGGGCGCGCCGCAGGCAGGCGTCACGGGGTCCGGACCGTCGCACGCGGCCCCGGCCTTCGGCACGTCCGGGCAGCGGGCGGCGCGCCCAGGTTCGAGCTCGTCCGGGGCGCACCACGCGCCGACGGGCGAATTCCCGGTGTATGGCGCGCCAGGCAACGGTGCAGCGTCATCTGGTCCGGGTGTCTCCCGCGCCGCGTCGGGAACCGGAGATGCAGCGCAGCCCGGCCATGGGCAGCCCACTGCAGGGCCGTCCGACGGCCGTCCTTCGCCGTCGTCCACGGCTTCTTATGGGGAAGCGGCGTCGCCGCGACCCGGCTCTGCGCCGTCCGCGGCACCTCCCTCGAACCCCGCCATGCGGCCGCCCGACGTGGCCCGCGGCAACCCGAAGACCGGCCCGGAGACCACGGCGTTGCGCGTTCAGCGCGCGTGGGCGGAGTCCGACGCCACTCCCGCCATGGGTCAGGCCTCCTCCGGCGCTCCCGACGCCACGATGGTCGCGGCCCCGGGCTGGCTGGGTGAGGCGGACGGCTCAGCCGACCCCTCCGGCAAGCCTGACCAGGGCGCGCCCGGTCGCGCGGGCAGGCACGGCTCGCCGCGGGGAGGCCGCCACGGCCAGCCCGACGACGGCCGCCCCGACCCGACCCAGGTGTTCCCCAACCCCGACCGCTAGGAGCAGCCCACCTCGCGCGGTCCCCACGTGGGTTCTGCGACGGCCTGGCAAAAGCGTCCTCAAGCCTGCGCGGTCGGCGAGCTCACCCCGGGGTGGGCCCATGCGTCGGCGGGCAGGTTCCTGGGTGTCTGGCGGGCGAGGGATTCGCGCCCTGGGCGGGCGTGCACCTCGGTAGGGCTGCGCGTCGACGGGCGGATCCCGTGGCGGCCTGAAGCGCGGCGACGGCGACCCGGGCCGGCTCATGGCGGAGGCGCGGCGTGTCCTCGCTCCTACCTCTGCCGACCGGTATGTGGGTCTTGCGCGGCGTGCCTTCCTCGCTCAGCGCTGATGCGCTGCGACCCTTGACCGGTGACCACTGTCGACGACCCGGCGCAGGTCGAACCCGTCGTTGCCCCCGTCGAGGGCCTCGACCGGCTCCGCGTCCTGCTGGCCTGCGCCATGGGGACGGTGCTGGTCAGCTACGCGGTGCTGGTGCCCGCCGTCGCGCTCGTCGTGCTGACCGCGGGCGGTGGCCTGACGGCCGACGGGGCCTTCGCCGCAGGGATCCCCCTGTGGCTGGCCGCGCACCAGATCCCGTTGTCGCTTGAGGGCCAGCCGCTGAGCGTGCTGCCGCTGGTGCCGACCGCGGCGGTCATCGCGATCGCGCAGGTCGGGGCGCGCTGGGCGGCACGCAAGCTGGGCGGTCGGTTCCGGGTCGACGCGGGACCGGTGCTGGCGGCCATCGCCGGAGGGCACGCGGCCGTCGCGGTGTTGGGCAGTGCGCTGCTTGCCCCGTTCGACCGAGGTCGGAGCGGCGCCGTGGGCAGCGCTGGTCGGCGCGGGGCTGATCGCGGGAACGGGCGCCGCGATCGGTGTCGTGCGGGCTTGTGGGCTTCCGCCCGAGTGGGAGCTGCGCATCCCGACCTGGGGCCGCGTGGGCGCTCGAGCCGCGGGCTTCGCGCTGGTCGGATTGCTCGGCGCGGGGGCGTTGATCCTGCTGGTTGCGCTGGTGCTCGGCGGTGGCGCCGTCGCGGACTCCTACCGCATGACCGCCCCTGGCTTCGGGGCCGGAGTCGGGCTGACGCTGGTGGTGCTGGCCTACCTGCCCAACGCCATCGTGGGCGGCACGAGCTGGGCGCTCGGCCCTGGCGTCGGCGTCGGCTCGGCGACGAGCTCACCTTTCGCGGTCTTCCCCGGCCCGCCCTCGGGCTTCCCGCTGCTGGCCGCGTTGCCGACGTCGACGCCGCCCGCATGGGCGCTTTCCGTGCTTCTGCTGCCCGTGGCCATCGGCGTCGCCGCCGGGCTGATTTGCCGTCGCTCCCTTCCCACCCCAAGCCGCCTCCCCGCCGCAGCCACCGCGACCGGCGTCGTGGCCGTCGCTCTGGGCGTGCTCTCCGAGATGTCAGGTGGACGGCTCGCTGCGGGCGCCTTCGACCCGGTGCAGGTGCCCGTCGGCCTGGTCGTTCCCGCCGCCATGCTCCTGGTCGGTGTGCCGATGCTCGTGATGGCGAGCATCCAGAGCCGTGGCGAGACCGCCGCTGAGGACGGGGCCGTCGGGGATGCGACCGCCGCAAACCGAACCACCGACCGCGCCGGCGCCCGTCGCGGCCGCAGGACCAGCGTCGATACCGCCGTTGACAGCGGCGGGGTCGTGACGGCGGATGCGGAGGACGCCCGGGTCGCGGGTGTCAAAAGCGAACACGACCAGGCGGACGAGGCGGACGCCGCCGCTGAGGACGTCGCTGAGGACGCCGCTGAGGCCGGTGACCTCGGCGATGGTGGTGGGATTGACGACGCTGGTGATCACGACGAAGGCGGGCCTGATGACGCTACGGACCTCGATGACGTCGGCGAACTCGACGAGGGCGATGACCTGGACGACCCGGGTGATCTCGAGGCAGCCTGGCTCAGCGATGCGGATGACCTCGATGACCTCAGTGAGCTCGACGAGGTCGGTGCCGTGGACGATGTCGAGGTAGAACCCGCTGACGAAGTCGGTGAGCACGCCGTGGATGACGACTCTGCCAGCGATCCAGAGGATGAAGCCGGTGGTGCCGGCCTGAGCCTCGGCGCCCACGCTGACCGCCAGAACCGCGCTGACCGCCAGAACAGCGCCGACCACGAGGACAGCGCCGACGCACGCAGAACAGCGCCGACCACGAGGACAGCACCGACCGCCATGACGGCAGCGACGACCGGTATGGCGCCAACGGCCGGGACCGCGCCGACCGCTGGGCCGGGGCCGATCACCGAGACCGACCCGGAGCGTGCCGATCGCCCGGAGCGTGCCGATCGCCCGGAGCGCGCCGATCGCCCGGAGCGTGCCGACAGGGAGGGCCGCGCCGATGACCGTGCCGACCAGCAAGACCTGGTCGAGGAGGACGGCGGCCCAGCGGACCAGGGCCGTGTCGGCGGCGGGGTGGGCCGTGGGGATGCGAAGGACCACGGCGGGGTGAGTGGGCTCGATCGGAAGGTCGGGCCGATGCGGGTCGGTGGGGGTGCGCCGCGACGTGGTGGGGCGGCGGATCGCGGGGGTGAGCAGGTCGCCGCGAGCGCGACGAGCCGGGGTTGGCTGGGTCGGCGCGGGCGGAAGCGGGACGGCGACCAGGCCGCTGCCGTTGCCCGGGCGACCGGGAAGCGGCGCGCCCCGAGCTGGGACCGCGAGGCCGCCCCGCCTCCGCCCCCGCGCCCCACATCTCCGCCCCCGCCGCCCATTCCCCCGCCTGCCGCGGCGCCGCCCAAGCCGCGGACGGTGGCGGAGCTCGTCGCCCTGAAGGAGCGGGAGCGGGCTGAGCGGGACGCGGAAGCTCGTCGGACCGAGCGGGAGTAGCCGCCCGAGCGGGACGCAGAAGCTCGTCGGCGGAGCAGGAGTAAGCGCCAGGGCGGAGCGTGGAAGCTCGTCGGGCGGAGCAGGAGCAGCCGGCCGAGCGGGACGCGGAAGCGCAGGAGCAGCCCCGCAGGCCGCTCGAAGTGGGCGCGCGCAGGCGTTTACCCAACTCGGCGCACCAAACGGGTGCTGTGACGGCCGCTGCACCACAGGCGCGGGGGCGCCGCCTACGCTGAAGGGCCCCACACCCCCGTCGAGGAGTTGCGCTTGCCCCCGTCCTACCGGGTCGAGGTTCCCGTGCCCGCCCGGGTCGTGGTGCTCGTCTCCGGCTCGGGCACCCTGCTGCAGGCGTTGCTCGACGCGGCCGCCGCGCCCGACTACCCGGCGCAGGTCGTGGGCGTCGGCGCCGACCGGTCCGGCATCGAGGGGCTCGCGCGAGCCGAGCGGGCCGGGGTGCCCGCGTTCCACCTGCGCGTCGCCGACTTCGCCGACCGGACCGCGTGGGACGCAGCGTTCGCCAAGGCCGTCGCCGAGCAGCGGCCCGACCTCGTCGTCAGCGCCGGGTTCATGAAGATCCTCGGCCCGGGGTTCCGCGAGGCCCTCGGCGTCCCGATGATCAACACACACCCGGCGTTGCTGCCGTCGTTCCCCGGAATCCGCGGGCCCGCCGACGCGCTGGCCTACGGCGTGAAGATCACCGGGGCGACGGTGCACCTCGTCGACGACGGCGTCGACACCGGCCCGGTCCTCGCGCAGGCCGCCGTGCCCGTGGAGCCGGGCGACGACGTAGAGAGCCTGCACGAGCGCATCAAGATCGAGGAGCGGCGGTTGCTCGTGTCGACCGTCGCCGCGCTGGCCCGCCACGGGGCCACCGTCAACGGACGAGAGGTGACCATCCCGTGACTGACCGCAGGCCCGTCAAGCGTGCCCTGATCAGCGTCTATGACAAGACCGGACTGCGGAGCTGGCCACCGGCCTGCACGCGCTGGGCGTCGAGATCGTCTCCACCGGCTCCACCGCCCAGCGCATCGCCGACGCGGGCGTGCCGGTGACCCCGGTGGAGGAGCTGACCGACTTCCCCGAGTGCCTCGACGGGCGGGTCAAGACGCTGCACCCCCGCGTGCACGCCGGGCTGCTCGCCGACACCCGCAAGCCCGAGCACCTCACCCAGCTCGACGAGCTCGGCATCGCCCCGTTCGAGCTGCTGGTGAGCAACCTCTACCCGTTCACCGCCACGGTCGCCTCGGGCGCGGCGCCGGAGGAGTGCGTCGAGCAGATCGACATCGGCGGCCCGGCGATGGTCAGGGCGTCGGCGAAGAACCACGACAGCGTGGCCGTCGTCGTCGATCCGGCGCGCTACGACGAGGTGCTGCAGAGCGTCAAGGAGGGCGGTTTCACGCTGGCCGACCGGCGGAGCCTCGCCGTGGCCGCGTTCCGCCACACCGCGACCTACGACGTTGCGGTGGCGTCGTGGATGGGCAGCGTGCTGGCGCCTGACGGCGACCCCTTCCCCGGCTGGGTCGCGGGCGCCTGGAACCGCCAGGCCGACCTGCGCTACGGCGAGAACCCGCACCAGGCCGCCGCGCTCTACGTCTCCGGTGCGCCCGGTCTCGCCGCCGCCGAGCAGCTGCACGGCAAGGAGATGTCCTACAACAACTACGTCGACGCCGACGCCGCCTGGCGCGCGGCCCACGACCACGGTGACGTGCCGTGCGTCGCAGTGATCAAGCACGCCAACCCGTGCGGCATCGCGATCGGCGCGGACGTCGCCGAAGCCCACCGCAAGGCCCACGCCACCGACCCGACCAGCGCGTTCGGCGGCGTGATCGCGGTGAACGGCGAGGTGGGTGTGGCGCTGGCCGAGCAGGTAGCGGAGATCTTCACCGAGGTCCTCGTGGCGCCCGCCTACAGCGAGGCCGCGCTCGACGTGCTCACCGGGCGCAAGAACCTGCGGGTGCTGCGGCTGGCGGTGGCGCCGCCCCGACACGGCGCCGAGCTGCGGCCGGTGTCCGGCGGACTGCTCCTGCAACAGCGCGACGCGGTCGACGCCCCCGGTGACGACCCCGCGAACTGGACCCTCGCCACCGGCGACCCGGTCGACGACGAGGTGCTCGCCGATCTCGCGTTCGCTTGGCGCGCCTGCCGGTCGGTGAAGTCGAACGCGATCCTGCTGGCCGCCGATGGGGCTGCGGTCGGCGTGGGGATGGGTCAGGTCAACCGGGTGGACGCCGCGCGGCTCGCCGTGCAGCGGGCGGGTGACCGCGCCCGGGGTTCGGTGGCCGCGTCCGACGCCTACTTCCCGTTCCCCGACGGCCTGCAGGTGCTGCTCGACGCCGGGGTTCGTGCGGTGGTGCAGCCCGGCGGCTCGGTCCGTGACCCGCTCTCGATCGAGGCCGCGCAGTCGGCCGGGGTCGCGATGTACATGACGGGCACGCGGCACTTCGCCCACTGACGGGGCGGGACTCTGCCCCAATGGGGGAGTCCCGCCGAGCCGGGTGTGCGCTAATCTTCGAACGTTGGTTCGAGTCGTCGTCTCCCCGCGGCGTGTCGCCGGGGGAGTGGTGTGTCGTGGGCGACGCGGCGGCCAAGCTGGAGCTGGCCCGTGGGCTGTTGCGGCGGGCGGAGAACCGCGCGGTGCAGGTGCGTCCGGAGCCGGGGAGCGATGGGCGGGTCCTGCCGGTCGTCGCGGCGCTGGCTCGGCTGCTGCCCGCCGGAGGTCTGCGCCGCGGCACCACGGTGGCGCTCCCGCCTGGTCCCGCGGCCACGTCGCTGTTGTGGGCGGCGCTCGTCACGGCGTCGGCCGACGGTGCGTGGGTCGGCATCGTCGGACGCCCTGACCTCGGGCTGGTCGCCGCGGCCGAGGCGGGGATGCGGCTGGAACGCCTGGCGCTGGTGCCGCGCCCCGGGGCCGAGCTGCTGGCCGTCACGTCGGCGTTGCTCGACGGCCTCGACGTGGTCGTCATGGCGGGGACGCAGCAGGTGGCCGCCGGGGAGCGGCAGCGGCTCGCGGCGCGGGCCCGTCAGCGGGGGGCGGTCCTGTTCTCCCTCGGGCCGTGGCCTGGCGCCGACGTGCGGCTGAGCTGCGCTGATGCCCGATGGAACGGGGTCGGTGCCGGGCTCGACGGCGGAAGTGGGCGCTTGGGAGAGCGGCGGGTCGAGGTGCAGGTGCTCGGGCCGGGGGTTGGCGCCTGCGGGTCGGGCGCAGCGGCTGTTGTTGCCCGCGCGGACGGCGAGCTCCGTGGTCGCGGACCCGGTGCGGAGGTGGAGGACCGGCCGGACGGCGTCGTCCCGATCCCCGCCCCGACCGCGGCGAGGTTGGCCGGATGAGCCGCGGAGCGCTCCGGGGCGGCCCCGACGCCGCTCATGCCCCTGACGCCGCTCACCTCCCGCCTGCGGCGAGCCCTCCCGTGGCGGCAGACCTGTGCCCCGGCCGGACACCCCTCGACGGCCGGGGCCAGGGCAGTGGGGGAGAGCGGGTCGTGCGGGTGTTGGCGCTGTGGTCACCCGACTGGCCGGTCACCGCCGCGGCGCGTGCCGCCCGGGTCCCGCCGCACATCCCGCGGCCGTGTTCGTCGCGGGGCGGGTGCTCGCGTGCTCGGCGGTGGCGCGGGGGCAGGGGGTGCGGAGGGGGTTGCGGCGCCGGGAAGCCCAGGCCCGCTGCCCCGAGCTGGCCGTGCTCGCCCCCGATCCCGATCGTGACGCGCGCGCGTTCGAACCCATCGTCGCCGCGGTGGAGGAGCTGGCGCCGGGGGTGGAGATCGTCCGGCCGGGCCTGGTGGCGCTGCCTGCGCAGGGGCCGGTCGGCTGGTACGGCGGGGAGCAGCAGGCGGCGGAGCGGCTGGTCGACCACGTCGCCGCCGCCACCGGCGCGGAGATCCAGGCCGGGTTCGCCGAGGGGTTGTTCGCCGCGGTGCTCGCCGCGCGCCGGGGGGTGGCCGTCGCGCCGGGCGACACCCCCGCCTTCCTCGCCGCGCTCGACATCCAGGAGCTCGACCGCGAGCCCGACATCGACCGCGCCGCCCTCGTCGACCTCCTGCGCCGGCTCGGCCTGCGCAGCCTCGGCGCGTTCGCCGCCCTCGACGCCGCGGACGTCGCGTCCCGGTTCGGGGCCGACGCCGTGCTCTGCCACCGGTTGGCCCGCGGGCTGGACCCCCGCCCGCCGGTGCGTCGGCAGCCGACGGAGGACCTGGCCGTCGAGATCCGGCTCGATCCGCCCGTCGAGCGCGTCGACGCCGCCGCGTTCGCCGCCCGCGGCCTCGCCGAGCAGTTGCACACCGTCCTGGCCGGGCACGGGTTGGCGTGCACGCGGCTCGGGGTGGCGGCCCGGACGGTCGCGGGCGAGGAGCTGCACCGCGTCTGGCGGTGCGCCGAGCCGCTCACCCCCGCGGCCACGGTCGACCGGGTCCGCTGGCAGCTCGACGCGTGGCTGACCGCCCGATCCCGGCAACGGCCTCCCGCGGGCGTCGAGGAGGTCCCGGACATCGGCGGCGACGGCGCGGTGGCGGTCCTGCGCCTGGTGCCGGAGGAGACGGTCGCGGCCGGGGTGCTGCAGCGGGGGCTGTGGGGCGAGGCCGGGGAGGCCGACGAGCGGGCGGGCCGTGCGCTGGTGCGGGTGCAGGCGCTATTGGGGCCCGAGTCGGTGGTGACGGCGGTCCTCGACGGCGGCCGCGACCCCGCCGAGCGCATCCGCCTGGTGCCCTGGGGTGATGACCGGGGCGAGTCCGAGACCGCCCCGACGGGCACCCGCGCCCGCTCCCGCGGGTGACCGGCGGAGTCCGAGACCGCTCCGACGGGTCCGCGCCCGCCCCGCGGGTGACCGGGGAGTCCGCGCCGCCCGGCGGGCAGCCCGGGTGGGTCGCTTCCCAGGGGCGCCGGGGGCGGGGTCGGTGGCGGCCGGGGCGAGAGGGAGGGATCTGGTGCGGGCGCGCCGCGCGGCCGGCGCTACCAAGAGCGCGGGCCGTCGGCCGGACGGTCCGGCGGACATGTTCCCGGACCTTTCGGAAGCCGCGCCTGCGGGCTGGCCGGTGGACGTGCTGCGGCGCACCGGGCGCGCGTCGGCCGTCGAGCTGCTGAAGGAAAGCGGGGAACCGGCGCCGAAGCCGTCCCGCAGGCGACGGCTGCCCGTCCACCACTCACCCCGCCCGTCCGCGGTCCGGGAGCCGCCGCCGTCGTGGCCGGGGCGGCTGCCCGCCCCCTCACCCGCGACCGTGCCCCCCGAGCCGCTGCCCGCCCTCCTGCAGGACGCCGGAGGGGCGCCGGTGCGGCTCGTCCGCCCCGACGCGCTCTCCGCGCCGCCCGCGCAGATCGCCGTCGACGGCAGCGCCGCCCGCCGCGGTCGTCGGGTGGGCGGGCCCGTGGCCGGTGTGGGCCCGCTGGTGGACACCGGAAGCCACGCCGGTGGCGCGGATGCAGGTCGTCCTCGACGCCGGGGAGGCGCTGCTGCTGGTCGCCCGCAAGGGCCGGTGGTGGGTGGTCGGGATCTACGATTGACCCGGGACAACGAAACGGCCGGACGCTTCGTCTGAAGCGTCCGGCCGGTTTCGTGACGAGGTCAGGCGGAGTGCGGTGGCGGTTCCGCGGCGCCGGTCATGATGGCCACCGCCTCGGACATGCTGTGCGACTGCGGCGTGATCACCGTCGCGCGCCTGCCGAGCCGCTGGATGTGGATGCGGTCGGCGACCTCGAAGACGTGCGGCATGTTGTGGCTGATCAGGATGACCGGGAGGCCCCGGTCGCGGACGTCGCGGATCAGCTGCAGCACCCGGTTGCCCTCCTTGACGCCCAGCGCGGCCGTCGGCTCGTCGAGGATGACGACCTTGCTGCCGAACGCCGCCGAACGGGCCACCGCGACGGCCTGGCGCTGCCCACCGGACAGGCTCTCCACGGCCTGGCCGATGTTCTGCAGCGTCGCGACGCCCAGCTCGCTCATGTGCCGGGCGGCCTCGGACTTCATGTGCTTCTTGTCGAGCATCCGGAACACCGAGCCGAGGACGCCGGGCTTGCGCTCCTCGCGGC
This sequence comes from uncultured Actinomycetota bacterium, assembly GCA_963799945.1. Lineage (GTDB taxonomy): Bacteria > Actinomycetota > Actinomycetes > Mycobacteriales > Pseudonocardiaceae > Pseudonocardia. The sequence continues at coordinate 802,323 of CAWCZG010000006.1, read as the reverse complement.
CGAGGAACAGGTTCTCGGCGATGTCGAGGCCCGGTGAGACGGCCAGCGACTGGTAGACCGTCTCGATCCCCGCGTTGCGGGCGTCCATCGGGTTGCGGAAGTGCACCTCCTTGCCGTCGAGGAGGATCTGGCCCTCGTCCGGGATGAGCGCCCCGCACAGTGCCTTGATCAGGCTGGTCTTGCCCGCACCGTTGTCGCCGATGACCGCGAGGATCTCGCCGGGGTAGAGCTCGAGGTCGCCGCTGGCGATCGCGGTGACCGGGCCGTACCGCTTGACCAGGCCCTTGGCCTGCAGCACGGGCTCGCGCACGGCCTGCGGTGTGGAGTCCTTCTCCAACGAGGGGCTGGTCATGACTTCACCTTCCGGATCCACTGGTCGAGGCCGACGGCGACGAGCACCAGCAGGCCGATCGCGGTGCCCTGCCAGACGACGTCGACGCCGGCCAGCTGCAGGCCGTTCTGGAACACACCGACGATCAGTGCGCCGACCAGGGTGCCCAGCACCAGGCCGCGGCCGCCGAACAGGCTCGTGCCGCCCAGCACGACGGCGGTGATGGAGTTCAGGTTGTACTCGGTGCCCACGTTCGGGCTGGCCGACGCCAGGCGGCCCATGAGGATCCAGGCGCCGACCGCGTAGATCAGGCCCGCGACGAGGTACACCGACAGCAGCACCCGGTCGGTGCGGATACCGGACAGCCGCGCGGCCTCGAGGTCGTCACCGGTGGCGTAGACGTGCTTGCCCCAGGCGGTGCTGCCCGAGCGCGTACCAGAAGAACGCGAACAGCAGCAGCATGATGATGGTGCCCCAGGTGAGGCTGAAGCCCACCGATGCGGAACGCGTTGTTGCCGGTCGCGGTCATGATCGCGGGCATGTCCGAGCCGCGGATCGTCTCGCTGCGCGACACCACCGCGTTCAGCGAGAAGAAGATCGACAGTGTGCCCAGGGTGACGATGAACGGCGGCAGGTTGATCTTGGTGACCAGCCAGCCGTTGAAGGCGCCCATCGCCGTGCCCAGGACCAGGCCGATGATGATGGCCAGGAAGCCGGGCACGCCGAGCTTCGTGGCCATGTTGGCCATGAGGATCGAGGAGAACACCGTGATGGCGCCCGCGGCGAGGTCGATGCCCGCGGTGAGGATGACCAGGGTCTGGCCCAGTGCCAGCGTCGCGATGACGGTGACCTGCTGCAGCACCAGGCCGAGGTTCGCCGCCGAGAGGAATCTGCCGTTCACCAGGGCGAACGCGATGATCGCCACGACCAGCACGGCGAGCGGGCCGAGGATCGGGTTGGCGTGCAGGACGTGCTGGATGCGGGCCAGCGTGGACTGCGACCGGTGGTCGTCGAACCCGGCCGGTGGGCTTGGCGTGGCGGTGGCCGTGCCGCCGAGGTGTCTGTGGCCATGCGTGCGCTCCTTCGTCAGTCACGGTACGGGCGGCTGGGGTGAGGGGTGTGTGACCGGCCTCACCCCAGCCTGCTCTGCTTTCGGACGAATCGTCCAGGTCTCAGCCCCAGCAGTTGGCCAGACCGAACGTGGTGTCCTTGGAGTCGACGCCCGACTGCGCCTGGTCGGTGATGAGGGTGACGCCGGTGTCGGTGAACGCCTTGCCGTCGGTGACCTGCGGCTTGGTGCCGTCCTTGGCGAACGCGGCGACGGCCTCGACGCCCTGCTGGGCCATCTTCAGCGGGTACTGCTGCGAAGTGGCGCCGATCTGGCCCGCCTTGACGGCCTGCACGCCGGGGCAGCCGCCGTCGACCGAGACGATCGTGACGGCCTTGTCCTTGCCCGCGGCCTTGAGCGCCTGGTAGGCGCCGGACGCGGCGGGCTCGTTGATCGTGTAGACGAGGTTGATCGACGGGTCCTTCTGGAGCAGGTTCTCCATCGCGGTACGCCCGCCGTCCTCGGCGCCGTCGGTGACGTCGTGGCCGACGATCCGCGGGTCCTTCTCGTCGCCGATCTGGGTCTTGTCGGCGATGTCGATCCCGAAGCCCTGCAGGAAGCCCTGGTCGCGGCCCACGTCGACCGAGGGGTGGTTGGCGCTCAGGTCGAGCATGGCGATCTTGGCGGTCGCGGCTCCGGCGCCGAGCTTGCCCTTCGCCCACTGGCCGATCAGCACGCCCGCCTGGAAGTTGTCGGTGGCGAACGTGTCGTCGACCGCGTCGGCCGGGTCGGTGGGGGTGTCGAGCGCGACGACGAGCATGCCCGCCTGCTTGGCCTTGTCGATCTCGGGCACGATGGCCTTCGAGTCGCTCGGCGTGATCAGGATGCCCTTGGCGCCCGCCGAGATCAGGTTCTCGATGGCCTGGACCTGGGCCTCGTTGTCACCGTCGGACTTGCCCGCGAAGCTCTGCAGCGTCACGCCCGCGGCGTCGGCGGCCTTCTGCGCGCCTTCCTTCATCTTGACGAAGAAGGGGTTGGTGTCGGTCTTGGTGATCAGGCCGACGATCGGCTTGTCTCCGCCGGAGCTGCTGCCCCCGGAGCCGCCGGAGCTGCCACCGCAGCCCGCGAGGGCCAGCGCAGCCGCAGCGCCCAGGCTGACCAGGGCGGTGGTCCGGCGCGATGAGGACCAGGACAGGTTCATGGCGACCCTTTCGTCTTCTTTGACAGATGCCACGTCGTACGACGACAACGTTGTCAAGAGACAATGCAGGCCGCTGCGACGCTTTGACAAGGCATTAGGATGTCTTGATCTATAACAGATCGGTAACGATGACAATGCTGGTTGACAACGTTGACACCCGTCACCCACGATGTGTCGCACTACCGCGGCAGCGCCGCCCGCCGGTGTCGGAGGCTCCTTTGGGCCAGCAGGTTTCCTCAGCAGACGGTCGACGTCCCACGATGCGCGATGTAGCGGCGCGGGCGGAGGTCAGCTTCAAGACCGTCTCCCGGGTGGTCAACGACGAGGGCGGCGTCTCCCCTCGGCTCGAGCAGCGCGTGCGACGGGCCATCGAGGACCTCGACTTTCGGCCGAATGTCGGCGCCCGGATACTCCGCCGCTCCGATCACAGGACGGCCACGATCGGATTGCTGCTCGAAGACGTGGCCAACCCGTTCTCCGGCGGCCATCCAGCGCGCGGTGGAGGACGTCGCGCGTCCCGCGCGGGGTGTTCGTGCTGTCGGCGAGCCTCGACGAGGACGCGGCCCGCGAGCAGGCTGCTGGCCAAGCAGTTCGGCGCCCGGCACGTCGACGGGCTGGTGCTGGCCCCCGCGGGCGAGGACCAGTCCCACCTGGCCGCCGAGCTGCGGACCGGCATGGCGATCGTGTGCGTCGACCGCGAGGCGGGCAACCTGCCGGTCGACTCGGTCCTCGCCACCAACGCGGTCGGCGCCGCGGAGGGTGTGCGGCACCTCGCGGCCGCGGGCCACCGGCGCATCGCCTACCTCGGCGACCGGCGCACGATCCCGACCGCCGATCCAGCGGTTCGCGGGCTACGACGACGCGCTCGCCGCGCGCGGCATCCCGGTGGACCCCACGCTGGTGCTGCACGACATCCGCGACGCCACCGACTCCGACGGCGCCATCACGTCGCTGCTGGCCCGGCCGGACCCGCCGACCGCCCTCTTCACGGCCCAGAACATGATCACGATCGGGGCGGTGCGGGCGCTGCGGCGCCTCGGCGTGGAGCAGCGGGTGGCGCTGGTCGGCTTCGACGACTTCCTCCTGGCCGAGCTGCTCTCCCCGGGCGTCACGGTGGTGGCGCAGGACCCCAGCGCCATGGGTCGGATCGCCGCCGAGCTGCTGTTCGAGCGGATCGGCGGCAGCACCCGTCCCCCCGAGGTGCGCCTGGTGCCCACCACCCTGATCCGCCGGGGCTCCGGCGAGCTCCCACCTCAGGTGTGACGTTCGAACCCTGGCCTCCGAGGCGAACATGTGTTCGACTTGAGGGATGGGCTGGAACAACCCGGACGTCCCGTGGAGCACCCTGGAGGCGGTGCTCTCCGGGCGCAACGGCACGTCGTTGTCCGGGGGGCCCGAGGCCGACGGGGGCGACAGCCCGGCCTGGTCGCGCAAGCGCGACCGCTACCAGCCGCCGCCTCTGGCGGAGCCCGGCGAGCGGGTGCCCTACGCCGAGCTGCACAGCCACTCCAACTTCAGCTTCCTCGACGGCGCGAGCCCGCCCGAAGAGCTCGTCGAGGAGGCCAAGCGGCTCGGGCTCGACGCGCTGGCGCTCACCGACCACGACGGCATGTACGGGGTGGTGCGCTTCGCCGAGGCCGCGGCCGAGCTGGACGTCGCCACGGTGTTCGGCACCGAGCTGTCGCTCGGGCTGTCCGCCCCGCAGAACGGCGTGGCCGACCCCGAGGGCACCCACCTGCTGCTGCTCGCCCGCGATCCCGACGGCTACCGCGCGCTCTGCCGCACCGTCAGCGCCGCCCAGATGCGCGGGAAGGAGAAGGGGCGCCCGGTCTACGACGTGGACGAGCTGGTCGGGCACACCGCGGGCCACGTGCTCGCCCTCACCGGCTGCCGCAAGGGCGCGGTCCGCCAGGCGTTGCGCACCGGCGGACGGTCGGCGGCCGCGCGCGAGCTGCGCCGCCTGCGCGAGTGGTTCGGGGCCGAGAACGTGGCCGTCGAGCTCACCCACGCCGGGCCTGCCCACCGACACGGAGCTGAACGACGCGCTGGCCGCCCTCGCCGCCGAAGCGGGCCTGCCCACGATCGTCACCACAGCGGCCCACTACGCCACCCCCGCCCGGTATCCGCTGGCCACGGCGCTGGCCGCGGTGCGGGCCCGGCGCAGCCTCGACGACGCCGACGGCTGGCTACCCCCCGCGGGCGCCGCGCACCTGCGCTCGGGGGCCGAGCTCACCGGCCGCTTCGAGCACCGCCACCCCGGCGCGGTGGCCAGGGCGGCGGCGCTGGGGCGGGAGTGCGCGTTCTCGATCCGGCTGGTGGCGCCGGACCTGCCGCCGTTCCCGGTGCCGCCCGGCGAGACCGAGGTGACGTGGCTGCGCGAGCTCACCTGGCGCGGGGTGGCGCAGCGCTACGGCAGCCAGGCGGAGTACCCCGAGGCCATCGACATGATCAGCCACGAGCTGGCGATCATCGAGGAGAAGAACTTCCCCGGCTACTTCCTGATCGTCCACGACATCGTGGAGTTCTGCCGCCGCGCCGACATCCTCTGCCAGGGCCGGGGCTCGGCCGCCAACTCGGCGGTCTGCTACGCGCTGGGCATCACCAACGTCGACGCCGTGGCGATGGGCCTGCTGTTCGAGCGCTTCCTGTCCCCGGCGCGGGAGGGCTACCCCGACATCGATCTCGACATCGAGTCCGGCCGCCGCGAGGAGGTGATCCAGTACGTCTACTCGACCTACGGGCGGGGGCGCGCGGCCCAGGTCGCCAACGTGATCACCTACCGCCCGCGCTCGGCCGTCCGCGACGTCGCCAAGGCGCTGGGGTTCTCCCCCGGCCAGCAGGACGCGTGGAGCAAGCGGATCGAGCGCTGGAACGGCGCGCCGGAGGTCGACGGCATGCCCGAGGCGGTCGCGGGGCTCGCCACCCAGCTGCTCGGCTTCCCCCGCCACCTGGGCATCCACTCCGGCGGCATGGTGATCTGCGACCGCCCGGTCTCCGAGGTCGTGCCCGTCGAGTGGGCGCGGATGGAGGGGCGCACGGTCGTCCAGTGGGACAAGGACGACTGCGCGTACGCCGGACTGGTCAAGTTCGACCTGCTCGGCCTCGGCATGCTCACCGCGCTGCACCTGATGATGGACCTCGTCGCCGAGCACACCGGCGAGAAGATCCAGCTGCACGAGCTGCAGGCCACCGACTCCGCCGTGTACGAGATGCTGCAGAAGGCGGATTCGGTCGGGGTGTTCCAGGTGGAGTCGCGGGCCCAGATGGCCACGCTGCCGCGGCTCAAACCGGAGAAGTTCTACGACCTCGTCGTCGAGGTCGCGCTGATCCGCCCCGGCCCGATCCAGGGCGGATCGGTGCACCCCTACATCCGCCGCCGCAATGGGCTGGAGGAGCCCATCTACGACCACCCCCTGCTGGAAGGGGCGTTGAAGAAGACGCTCGGCGTGCCGCTGTTCCAGGAGCAGCTCATGCAGATCGCGGTGGACGTCGCGGGGTTCTCCGCGGGCGACGCCGACGAGCTGCGCCGCGCGATGGGCTCCAAGCGCTCACACGAGAAGATGGAGCGCCTGCGCGAGCGGTTCTTCACCGGCATGGCGGCCAACGGGATCACCGGCGAGGTGGCCGAGACGATCTTCACCAAGATGCTGGCGTTCGCCAACTTCGGCTTCCCGGAGAGCCACTCGATCAGCTTCGCCTCGCTCGTCTACTACAGCGCGTGGTTCAAGCTCTACCACCCGGCGGCGTTCTGCGCGGCGCTGCTGAACTCCCAGCCGATGGGCTTCTACTCGCCGCAGTCGCTGGTGGCCGACGCGCGGCGGCACGGCGTGGTCGCGCGTCGGCCCGGACGTCAACCGAGGGCAGGGCCGAGGCGATCCTGCAGCGCGACCGGCGGAGCGAGGGCGGCCTGGCGATCCGGCTGGGGCTGGCCGAGGTCCGCACGGTCGGGCTCGACCTGGCCGAAGCGATCGACGCCGAGCGCGACCGCGGCGGTCCCTACCGCGACCTCGCCGACCTCGCCGCCCGTGTGCGGCTGACGTCGGCGCAGGCCGAGGCGCTGGCCACGGCGGGCGCGTTCGGCTGCTTTCGGGGTCGACCGGCGCTCGGCGCTGTGGGCGGCCGGGGTGGTGGCCACGGTGCGCGCGGAGCACCTGCCCGGCACCGCCGTCGGGCTCGAGGCGCCCCCGCTGCCGGGGCTCACCGCCGCCGAGCTGACGGTCGCCGACGTGTGGGCCACGGGCGTCTCGCCCGACAGCCACCCGATCCAGCACCTGCGCCCGCAGCTGGACACGCTTCGGCGCGATCAGCATCGAACGGCTCGCCGCCCTCGACGCGCCCAGCGACCCGGAGGCCCGGCCGCCGCGGGTGCTGGTCGGCGGCCTCGTCACCCACCGGCAGCGCCCGGCCACGGCGGGCGGTGTGACGTTCGTGAACCTGGAGGACGAGACCGGGATGCTGAACGTCACGTGCTCGGAGGGGCTGTGGGCGCGCTACCGGACGGTGGCGCTCGGCAGCGCGGCCCTGCTCGTGCGCGGACGGCTGGAGCGCAGCCCCGAGGGCGTGCTCAACCTGGTGGCCGACCGGCTGACAGCGGCTGGCCCTGGCCGTCCCGGTGAAGTCCCGCGACTTCCGCTAGCCGCGCACCATCGGCGCGCCCATGGGGGGATCGCCCGGTCACCGAGGTCTGGTTGTGTGCGCAAGCACCCCGCCCGGGTGATCTGTCCGGTCGGCCGGACCCGACCCCCACCGGACAGTCGGCCGTTGGATCGGCTCGTGCCCTCCATCGGAGGGGTCTGCGTCACCGAAGGTGGAGGGCGCACGCGCACCCAGAACGGCACAACGCCCCGCCGCGAGAGCGCGGCGGGGCGTTGTGCGAGGCGCGGTCAGTGCTGGATCGGGTTGCCCATCGCCATGGCGTGCCCGCCGAGCTCCTGGCCCAACGCGTCGAACCAGATGTAGGCGAAGATCGCGCAGAAGACGAAAACGGCGATGCCGCCGAGGATCGCGAAGATCGCCGCTCCACTCAGGACGTTGATCAGCACGAGCGCGACGGCGATGTCCACGAAGATGAAGCCCGCCGAGAACGCGAGCGGCAGCCGCAGCGTGGCCAGCGTCAGGATCACGAACACGATGAGCCACGACAGCAGGAAGGTCGGCAGCGGCGCGCTCGTGGCCGTCAGCCCGAACCAGCCGTTGGTCACGGCCGCGACGAGCACGCCGAGGCTCAGCCAGAACGCGGCGAACGCGCCGAAGATGCAGGCCACCGCGTTCGCGGCGAGCCGGGACGCCCACACCGTGGCGACCAGCAGGAACAGGCCGGACGAGAACAGCACGGCCGGGGCGATCGAGCCGAGGTCACCCGCGGGCAGGTAGCCGACCAGCCACAGGCCCAGGGACAACGCGCCGGGGAGGAAGGTGGCCAGACCCAGCGGGGCGGGGTTCCCCGCGGGCGCCGCGGCGGGCGCTTCGGCAACGGTCGCGCCGGACTGGACGTCGCTCTCCACACTCATTTGTTGCTCCTCGTTGAGCGGTGGGATCCCGGTTCAGCGCCGGGCCGCGGTCAGTGTGCGCGCGCCGTCGGCTGTGGCCTACCGGCCCGAAATGTGGAGCGTCCAGCGTAGACAGAGCCCCCGAACGGCCGGGTGTCCGATGCAAACGTTTGATCACCGATCGGCCGTCGATGTCGATCTCGCCGATTCTCGGCGCGTGAGAATTGGTAGGGGACCCGGCCCACGCTTCGACATTTCCGCCCAGCGGCAAAGATCGTTAAGTTGTTATGAAATCGTGTTGTGGCGGGTCATGTCCGCCCGTGGCTCGCGAGGCGCTACGGACCTGGGACGATGGGGCTGTGACGGCGACGGTGATGAACGGCAATGCCGCTCTGGCGGAGATCCTCGGTGAGCTGGCGGGCGCGGGTCGAGAAGCTCGCCGCGGCGGGTGTGACGCCCGGCCTCGGCACGGTGCTGGTGGGCGACGACCCGGGCTCGCACGCCTACGTGCGCGGCAAGCACCGCGATTGCGCCAAGGTCGGCATCGCCTCGATGCAGCGCGAGCTGCCCGCCGACGCGACGCAGGCCGACGTCGAGCGCGTGATCGACGAGCTGAACGCCGACCCGGCCTGCACGGGCTTCATCGTCCAGCTGCCGCTGCCTTCCGGGCTGGACTCCGGCGCGGCGCTGGAGCGGGTCGACCCGGCCAAGGACGCCGACGGCCTGCACCCGGTGAGCCTCGGTCGGCTCGTCCTCGGCGAGGAGGCCCCGCTGCCCTGCACGCCGCGCGGGATCGTCGAGCTGTGCAGGCGCTACGGCGTGGAGCTGAACGGGGCCCGGGTCACGGTCATCGGCCGCGGGGTGACCGTCGGCCGTCCGCTGGGCCTGCTGCTCACCCGGCGCAGCGAGAACGCCACGGTCACGCTCTGCCACACCGGCACCAGGGACCTGGCCACCGAGGTGCGCCGGGCCGATGTCGTCGTCGCCGCGGCGGGTGTGCGCGGGCTGATCACCGCCGACATGGTCGCTCCCGGCGCCACCGTGCTGGACGTGGGGGTGACGCGCACGGAGCTGGGGATGATCGGCGACGTCGCGCCGGAGGTGGCGGAGGTCGCGGGCAAGCTCGCGCCGATGCCGGGCGGGGTCGGGCCCGATGACGCGGGCGATGCTGTTGACGAACGTGGTGGAAGCAGCCGAACGGAGCCTGCCGTAGCGATGCGCGCCCGCCTGCCGACGTACCTGCCCGCCGCCACGGTGGCGGTGATCGCCCTGGTCGGGATGGGTCTCGTGCTCACCCAGCACTGGCGGCGGGGCGCGGTGCTGCTCGGCGCGGCGCTGCTGGTCGCGGCGGCGCTGCGGCTGTGCGTGCCCGCCGAGCGGGTGGGGCTGTTGGCGATCCGGAGCAAGGCCATCGACGTGCTCTGCTACTCCGGCTTCGGCGTCGCCATGGTGGTGCTGGCCATCCAGATCACGCGGGGCTCGCTGACGCTCGGCTGACGGCGGGATCATCCCGCGTAGAGCGTTCGCACCAGGTCCTCGATCGAGGGCTCCACCACCGCCACGTCCCGCAGTTCGGTGCGCGCGGCCACCGCGGCGATCACCGCGGCGGCACGTCGTGTCGGCGGGGGCGAATGCGAGGCGCTGCCGCAGCCCGCCCGCCTCGACGGCCACGTCGTGCACCCCCGGCAGCCCGGTCAGCGGCGGGGCGGGCGCGGCCAGGTCGACCACCACCTCCCGGGCGCCGCCGAACCGCGCCTTGCAGCGCGGCGAGCTCGTCGTCCACCAGCACCCGGCCCTTGTCGATCACGACGATCCGCCTGCACAGCCGCTCCACGTCGGGCAGGTCGTGGGTGGTGAGCAGCAGCGTGACGTCGCCGCGGCCGTTGACGTCGGCGAGGAACGCCCGCAGACGCTCCTTGCTGGCCAGGTCCAGCCCGATCGTCGGCTCGTCGAGCACCAGCAGCTCCGGCCGGTGCAGCAGCGCGGCCGTGACCTCGCCGCGCATCCGCTGCCCGAGCGACAGCTGCCGGACGGGCGTGGCGAGGAACCCGCCCATGTCCAGCAGCTCGATGCACTCCTCGAGGCGCTCGCGGTAGGGCACCCGGTGGATCGCGCCGTGCAGGGCGAAGCTCTCGTGCAGCGGGAGGTCCCACCACAGCTGGCTGCGCTGCCCGAACACCACGCCGATGCGCCGGGCCAGCTCGCGCCGCTCGCGCACCGGGTCCAGCCCGCACACCCGGGCCTGCCCGGACGTCGGGACGAGCACCCCGGTGAGCATCTTGATCGTCGTGGACTTGCCCGCCCCGTTCGGGCCGAGGAAGCCCACCGCCTCGCCGCGCGCGACGGTGAGCGTCACGCCTTCGACGGCCGTCACCTGCTTGCGCCGCAGCCGGGTGCCGACCAGGAACTCCCGGCGCAGCTCGTCGGTCTGGATGATCGCGGACATCAGGACCCCGTTCCCTGGTAGTGGCGCACGCCGGTGCGCCAGACGAGCGCGGCGACGCCGACGGCGATGGCCGCGACGAGCGGCGAGCAGTAGCGCAGCGCCTCGGGCAGCCCGAGCGGGTCGGGGCGGCCGAGCAGCGCGAGCGCCGGGAAGTAGGCCACGAAGGCCCCGGGCACGGCGAAGCACATGATCCGCCGCAGCCAGGGGCCATAGATCGTGATCGGGTAGGAGGTGGCGAAGTCGGAGCCGTAGGTCACCGAGTTGGCCACCTCGCGCCCGTCGACCAGCCAGAACGACACGCAGTTGGCCGCGATCCAGATCGCCGCGAGCAGCACCGCACCCGAGACGGGGGCGACGACGGCGACCACGACCCGCAGCGGCGTCCACTCGACGTCCCGCAGCGACCACACCAGCACCGCCGCCCCGATCGCGACCCGGCCGACCCGGCGCAGCTGGCCACGTCGGCCGACAGGAGCTGCGGGAGGGTGCCGAGCGGGCGCAGCAGCATCACGTCGAACTCGCCGGTGCGGATGTACTCCGGCAGCGCCTCGACCTGCCCGACGGCCAGGTCGGCCAGCCCGAACGCCGTCGCCGCGAGCCCGTAGATCAGCACGACTTCGCCCGCCGAGAACCCGCCGAGCGAGCTGACCTGGGTGAAGATCACCAGGATCGCGATCAGCTCGGTGGCCTGGCCGAGCAGCTGCGCGGCGACGTCGAGCGCGAACGAGCCGGGATAGGCGAGCTGGCTGCGGATCCGGGAGGCGACGATCCGGGCGTAGACGTGGTCAGCCACCCTGCACCACCAGCCGCCGGGTCCCGCGCGCAATGGCCACCCGGCCGAGGGCGAACAGGATCGCCGCCCAGGTGAGCTGGTGGATCAGCAGCACGACCGGGTCGCCGCGTTCGGTGAACACGTCGATGGGGGTCTGGAACAGCGAGGGGAACGGCGTCCAGGCGAGGACGCTCTGCGCCCACGCGGGGAACCACGCCAGCGGCAGGATCAGCCCGGACAGGAGCCCGCCGACCGTGCCCCACACCGCGATCACCCCGCGGGCGTCGAGCAGCCAGAACGCGCTGAGGTTCAGCAGGAACCGGATGCCGAAGCTCACGACCACGGCCAGCAGCGTCGACACCGCGAACAACACCCAGGTGGCGGAGTGCTCCGGCCAGCGGAACGGGAAGAACACCGCGCCGATCGCCATCGGCGGCAGCAGGCGCATGAGCACGGCGTGGCCCGCGCGGCCGAGGTCACCGGCCAGCAGCGCGCTCTGCAGGTCCCACGGCCTGCCGAGGTCGACGACGATGTCGCCGGTGCGCACCCGCTGCGACAGCGTCCGGTCGCTCCACAGGTTGACGACGTTGAGCAGGCCCTGCCCCAGCCACACGTACGTCACGGCCGTCGCGATGTCGTAGCCCGCCGTCGGCCCGCGCTGGGCCAGCACGGCGACCAGCACGGACGCCCGCAGCAGACCGAACACCGCGTTGGTCGCCAGCCCCGCCAGCGCGGCCTGGCGGTAGGTGGCGAAGCGCCGGAACCCGGCCCGGACGAGCTGCGGGTAGGGCGAGAGCACGTCTTACGACGCTACGGCACCCCGCAACCGGTTTAGCCGGCCATGATCGCCGAGGCGGGGACATGGCCGGCCATATCTGGCGCTCATGTCCCCCTCTTGGCGATCATGGGGGCAGCTGGGGGTGGTCAGAGGGTCGCCAGCGTGGCGGTGAACGTCGCGCTCGGGCGCATCACGCGTCGGCCTTGGCCTTGTCGACCAGGTAGTAGCCGCCCAGGTCCACCGGCTCGCCCTGCACCGCGGCCAGCTCGCCGACGATGGTCTCCTCGGCGTCGGCCAGCGCGGCGGCCAACGGGGCGAACTGGGCCGCCAGCTCGGCGTCGTCGGTCTGCGCGGCCAGCGCCTGCGCCCAGTAGAGCGTCGAGGTAGAAGTGGCTGCCGCGGTTGTCGAGCTCGCCGACCCGGCGCGACGGCGACTTCCCGTTCTCCAGCAGCTTCCCGGTGGCGGCGTCCAGCGTCGTCGCCGAGGACCTTGCGCGCCCGCGGGTTGCCGGTCGCGTCGGCGAGGAACTCGAACGAGACGGCCAGCGCCAGGAACTCGCCGAGCGAGTCCCAGCGCAGGTGGTTCTCCTTCACCAGCTGCTGCACGTGCTTGGGCGCCGAGCCGCCCGCGCCGGTCTCGAACAGCCCGCCGCCGTTCATCAGCGGGACGATCGAGAGCATCTTCGCGCTCGTGCCCAGCTCGAGGATCGGGAAGAGGTCGGTGAGGTAGTCGCGCAGCACGTTGCCGGTGACCGAGATCGTGTCCTCGCCGCGCTTGGCCCGCTCCAGCGTGTAGCGGGTGGCCTCGGCCACCGGCAGGATCTCGATGGTCAGGCCGTCGGTGTCCAGCTCGGCGAGCTGCGCCTGCACCTTGGCGAGCACCTGCGCGTCGTGGCCGCGGGTCTCGTCGAGCCAGAAGACGGCGGGCGCGCCGGTGGCGCGGGCCCGCCCGACGGCCAGCTCCACCCAGTTGCGGATCGGCGCGTCCTTGGTCTGGCAGGCGCGCCAGACGTCGCCCGCCGCGACCTCGTGCTCCAGCCTCACGTGTCGTCGCCGTCGACGACGCGGACCACGCCGTCGGCCGGGCATCTGGAAGGTCTTGTCGTGGCTGCCGTACTCCTCGGCCTTCTGCGCCATGAGCCCGACGTTGGGGGTGGTGCCCATCGTCGCGGGGTCGAACGCGCCGTGCTCGCGGCAGAACGTCGACGGTCTCGGCGTAGAGCGGGGCGTAGGACGAGTCGGGGATGACGAACTTCGTGTCCTGCTGCTCGCCCGCGGCGTTCCACATCTGGCCCGACGCCCGGATCGCGGCGGGCATCGACGCGTCGATGATCACGTCGGACGGGACGTGCAGGTTGGTGATGCCGCGGTCGGAGTCGACCATCGCCAGCGCCGGGCCCGACTCGTAGGTCGCGGTGATGGCCTTCTCGATCGCCTCCCGCTTGTCGTCGGGCAGCTTGCCGAGGGCGGTGAGGACGCTGGCCAGCCCGTCGTTGGGGTCGGCGCCCACCGCGGCGAGGTCCTCCCCGAACTGCGCGAAGACGTCGGCGAAGTAGGCGACCACGGCCCGTCCGAACAGGATCGGGTCGCTCACCTTCATCATCGTGGCCTTGAGGTGCACCGAGAACAGCACGCCCCGCTCCTTGGCGTCGGCCACCTGCTCGGCGAGGAACGCGTCGAGCGCGGCCCGGCGCATCACCGCGGCGTCGACGATCTCGCCCTCGACGACCGGCAGCGACGGCTTGAGCACCGTGACCGTGCCGTCGGCGGCGACGTGCTCGATGCGCAGGGTGGTCGGGCGCGTCGACGGTGAAGGAGATCTCGGAGTGCCGGAAGTCGCCGTCGCTCATGGTGGTGACGTGCGAGGCCGACTCGGGCGACCACGCGCCCATCGAGTGCGGGTGGCTGCGGGCGAACTGCTTCACCGAGGCGGGCGCGCGGCGGTCGGAGTTGCCCTCGCGCAGCACGGGGTTGACCGCGCTGCCCTTCACCGCGTCGTAGGCCGCGCGCGCGGCCTTCTCCTCGTCGGTCTGCGGGTTCTCCGGGTAGTCGGGCACCGCGTGCCCGTCGGCCTGCAGCTCGGCGATCGCCGCCTTGAGCTGGGGGATCGACGCGCTGATGTTGGGCAGCTTGATGATGTTGGCCTCGGGCGTGGTGGCCAGGCTGCGCCGAGCTCGGCCAGCGCGTCGGGGACCAGGCCGAACGCCGCGAGGATGCGGCCGGAGAGCGAGATGTCGCGCGTCTCGACGTCGACCCCCGCCGCGGCCGCGAACGCCTCGATCACGGGCAGGAGCGAGTGCGTCGCCAGCGCCGGTGCCTCGTCGGTGTACGTGTAGATGACCTTCATCGTCCCGCCTTCTCGCCTCGTGGACCTGCTCCGACGACACGCTATCTCCCGCCCGCTCGCCGTGGGCGCACTGGAGGCGGAGGCGACTATCGTTGCGTCACGGTGGCGTCCCGGGGAGTGACATGGCCAAGAAGAGGTACTTCTTCCTCGTCGAGGCGGAGGGGCGGCAAGCGGCGGTTCAACTTCCGCGGCTGGCCGTTCGTCATCGTCGTGGGCCTGCTGCTGGCCCTCCTCTCGATCCTCGACCGCGGGGGCCTCGCCGCTGTGCGCTCCGCGCCGGTCAGCGCCTGCGTGCAGCTTCACCGTGACCGGCGACGGGGTGAACGTGCGCACGCAGTCCACCGCGACCTCGCCGCAGGTGCAGCAGCTGGCCAAGGGCGACACCGTCACGGCGACCACGACCGTGGCCAACGGGTTCCGCCAGTTGGTGGACGGCGACTGGGTGCTGGACGGCTACCTGACCCCGACGTCCCGGCACAACCTGCGGTTAAGGGACGCTGAAGGGGTGCGCGACCCCATCGGCATCGTGACCGCCGGTAATGAGTGCTGCGTGGAGCGGCCATGAGCTGCCGTCACGCCGACCCGGGTCATCGGTGGTCGCTATGTCGTGCTCGCCGAACTCGGCCGCGGCGGCATGGGCATCGTCTGGCGCGCCGAAGACCGGATGATGGGCAGGCACGTCGCGGTCAAGGAGCTGCACCTGCCCGACGGGCTCGGCCCCGACGACCGGCGGCTGTTCCGCGAGCGGCTGCTGCGTGAGGCGCGCACCGCAGGCCGGCTGAACGACCCGTCGATCGTCACGGTGTACGACGTCGTCAGCGACGGCGGCGTCGACCACATCGTCATGGAGCTCATCGAGGCGCCGACGCTCGCCGATGTCGTGGCGCGCTCACGGGCCCCTGGGCGAGAACGTCGGCCATCGAGGTGGCACGGCGGCTGCTCGGCGCGCTGCGCACGGCCCACGAGCGCGGGGTGGTGCACCGCGACGTCAAGCCGTCGAACGTCATGCTCAGCCCGGACGGCCGGGTCACGCTCACCGACTTCGGCATCGCCCAGGCCGCCGACGACCCCCGGCTGACCACCACCGGCTCGATCGTCGGCTCGCCCGGCTACATGGCCCCGGAGCGGCTGGACGGGGGCAACGCCGATCCCGCCGTCCGACCTGTGGAGCCTCGGCGCCACGCTCTGGTTCGCCATCCAGGGCCGCGGCCCGTTCGCGCGGGAGACGACGGCGGCCACGATCGCCGCCGTCGTCAACGCCGACGTGCCCACCACCCGCACCCGCGGCCCGCTGGGCGCGGTGATCGCCGGCCTGCTGCAGCGCGACCCCCGCGCCCGGCTGACCGGCGTGCAGGCACGGCGCTGCTGTCGGGGGATCCGCCGACACCGCCCACCGGGGTGCGTCCCTCAGGCACCCGCACGATCCTGGGTCCCGGCGGGGAGGGGGTCGTGCCCGCCGCAAGCGGCGGTGGCCCGCGCTGCTCGGCGTGCTGGTCGCTCGGCTCTGGCCGTGGGGCTCGGCGCGGGGCTGCTGTGGCCGCGGAGCACGTCGGGCCCGGCCGTCTTCACCTACGGCGCGGGCGGGGACATCCCGGCGCTGTACGCGTCCGCGCCGGAATGCCTGCAGGGCCAGCTGGCGGTCGGGCGCCAGTACGCGTCGTCGGCGACCTGCGACGATCCGCACGACGTGGAGGTCTTCGCCAGCCTCGACCTCTTCAACGCGCAGCTCGACGAGCCCTACCCCGGTCGCGAGGCGCTGGCCGCGGGCGCGGCGCCCGCGTGCGCGCTCGTCTTCGGCACCGGCATGATCGTGGGCGCGGACAAGGCCAACCTGCGGGTGGCCGCGCTGGTGCCCTCACCGACGGCGTTCGCCGAGCGCGCGACCCCGACCTCGTCGTTCAGCAGCCGGGCGGTGCTGTGCGCCCTCTACGCCGCCGACGGCAGCCAGATCAGCGGCTCCCGGATCGCCAAGGGCACCTGAGGCCTGTCGGCACAGGGGAATCCGCGCGCGGCGCCCGCGGGCGGCGTGGCAGGGTGCGTGCCGTGCATCGCAACGTCGAGCTCGTCGTCGCCGCCCTCACCGCCCGCGGCGCCGACCCCGCGCGGATCGCCCGCCTCCAGGTCCTCCCGGACGCCGTGACGACTGCGGCGGCCGCCGCCGCCGCGCTGGGCGTCGAGGTCGGCCAGATCGCCAACTCCTTGGTCTTCGACGCCGACGGCGCACCGCTGCTGGTCATGACCTCGGGCGCGCACCGCGTCGACACCGGCAAGGTCGCCGCGCTCATCGGGGCGAACGCGGTGCGGCGCGCGACGGCCGATTTCGTGCGCTCCGCGACGGGTCAGACCATCGGCGGGGTCGCGCCGGTCGGCCACCCCGCACCGATGCGGACGCTGGTCGACCGCACCCTCGGCACGTTCGACGAGATCTGGGCGGCGGGCGGCATCCCCCACGCCGTCGTCCCCCTGACCTACGACGAGCTGGTCGAGGTGACGGACGGCGAGCCCGCCGACGTGGCCTAGCGCCGCCCGCCCCCGCTGCGCCCGGCGAGAGTCACTGATGTGTTGGCGCGGGTGCGGATCGGTGACTCTCGCTGGTCGCCGCGGTGGTTGGGCCGGTCCGGCGGCGGTCGAGAGTCACTGTTGTGTTGGCGCGGGTGCGGATCGGTGACTCTCGCTGGTCGCCGCGGTGGTTGGGCCGGTCCGGCGGCGGTCGAGAGTCACTGATTTGTTGGCGCGGGTGCGGATCGGTGACTCTCGCCGCCTGCTGCGGGGCGCGCGGCGGCTGGCCGCGGAGACGCTCACAGGCTGCCGGTGTCGACGATCGTGACCGTGCCGTCGGCGGCGTCGGCGAGGTAGAGGTGGCGGCCGTCGTGGCTGACCGCGCCTGAGGTCGCGCGCACGGAGCTCGAGGCCGTGCCGGTCACCGTGTTGGTCCCGGTGTCGACCGCGGAGACGCCGCCGCCGAAGAGGTAGGCCCGCCGTCCGCTGGGAGGCGCGACCATGAAGCCGCTCGTCGGGATCCGGCCCACCAGGGTGAGCGTGTTCGTGTCGATCACGCTGACCGCGCCGATCTGCGGGCTCGCCACGTACGCGTGCCGTCCGTCGGGCGCGATCGTCACGGCTTGCGGGTACTGCCCGGCACCGGGGTACTGGCCGACCGGGACCGCGGCCGTCACGACGCCGGCGTTGGTGTCGACGACCGAGACGGTGTTGGAGGCGTCGCTCGTGACGTAGGCGGAGCGGCCGTCGGGCGTGACGGCGACGGCTGCCGGGTTGCCGCCGACCGGAATGCGCCGCGTGACCGCGGCCGTCCCGGTGTCGATCACCGTCAGGGTGCCGGGGTCGCTGTCTTCGGCGACGTAGACCGTGTGCCCGTCCGGGCTCACCGCCACGCCCAGCGGGTTCGGTCCGACCGGGATCGTCGCGGTGACGGCGTTGGCCGCGGCGTCGATGACCGACACCGTGTCGGACGCCCCGTCGGTGGCGTAGAGGTGCGCCCCGTCCGGGCTGATGGCCAGGCCGGAGACGCCGTGCCGGGTCGGGATCATCCCCGTGACCACGCCCGTGGCCGCATCCAGCACGGACACCGCGCCGACCCCCGCGACGTAGACGTGCCGGTCGTCCGGGCTGACGGCCATCGCGACCGGGTCGGCAACCTGGGCGACGGCCGCCGTGGTGAGCGTCGGCGGTCGCCTGCCGACCAGGAAGACGGCCAGCAGGATCTCGACAGCCGCGACGGTCGCCATCACCGCCCTGAGGTGCAGCTTGCGGCGCTTGCGGGCCGGGGCGCCTGTGGGTGCGGCGGCGCTCGGGCCTCGTCGCGCAGGCGCTCGACCCGCTGGTCCTGGGCGCACCACGGGCAGGCCGTGTGGTGTGGGGGGTACACGTGGTGCTCGACAGCCGCGCACGTCCGCAGGTCCGTGGCGCACCGGCCGAGCGCGTCGAACCACTCGCGGCCCGTCGGCCGGACGTCGGGATCGGCCGCGCCGAGCACGAACGCGCGCGTGAAGAGCTCCTGCACGTCGACGGGGAGCAGGTCGAACGCCATGGCCGTGGGCCGGGGGCTCAGCCGCGGGTCGCCTGCGTAGGCGAACAGGCCCTGTTGGGCCAGCTGGTGGCGCCGCGGCTTCTCCCCGTCGCCCTGCCACACCCCATCGAAGGGGTGCACACCCTCCATGAGCAGCTGGAAGATGTGCACCGCGAGCGCGAAGAGATCCGAGCTGGCGCGCCGGGTCGTGGTGCGGATGTCGACGTCGAGCAGCTCGGGCGCGGTGAACTCCGCCCGCCCTACCCCGCAGAGGAACGGCGGCCCGGAGCGCGGGTTGGGCACCTGCATCGAGTCGCAGTCCACGAGGGTCACGCGGGTGTCGTGGCAGACCAGGATGTTGCGCTCGTTGAAATCGCCGACCACGTAGTCGCTGCGATGCAGGACGTCGGTGGCCAGCGCCAGGTTCGCCCCCGTGCGCACGAGGTGGCGCCACGTGAAGCCGCGGACCCAGCCCGGCGTGGAGGCGTGCGGGTGGCGGCGGTCGGACGGGTTGGACAGCACGTGCAGCTCGACGACGTCGGCGAGCCGCAGCCGGGGCATCACGTGCCCGACGAACCGGTTGCCGTCCAGCACGACGTCCGACGGCCAGGCGAGCATCGCGTGGCCGGAGGTCTCCCGCCAGCCCGCGGGACGGTGGGCGACCATCGCGCGCAGCCGCTCCTCGAGGTCCAGGGCGCGGGCCAGCTCGGCCTCGTGGAAGCGCTTCAGCACCCGCTCGGACGCGTCGAGCACTACGTGGATCGTGCCCTGGCCGCCCTGCGAGAGGGGCGGTCCGATCTCCAGGTCGCTGAGCTTCATCCGGTGGGCACCCCGACCGCGGGGCGGGCGCTGACGTGCGTCGTCGCGGGGGCCGTGCCGGAGGGGTCGCGGACGGCGAGCACGAGCGTCTTGTCGTCGCCGCTCTGGTCCTCGACCTCCTCGAGGAATGCGGTGATGGCCTCGGGTGTGGCGTCGTCGCGCCGGGCGTACTCCCACGCGGCGTGGAAGAACGGGGTGAAGGGCCGGTTGGCCTGTACGTCGTCGAGCACCTGGTAGCGCAGGCCGTCGGTGGTCAGGGCCAGGGCGTCGACCGCATCGGCGCTGGTGGAGAACGTCCGGAGGTGCTCCGAGAGCGCGCCGGGGCTGGTGAGGAAGACCGTCTCGTTGACGTGCTCGGCGCGCTCCCCGATGGCGACCGCCTGGACGGCGTCACCGGTGCCCCACACCGCGATCCCGTCGCCGACCTGGCCGATCTCGACAGCCTCCGCGGTGATGACGGCGACGCTCAGCGTCGTGGCGAGCAGATCGGCGGCGACCCCCAGCTCGGCTGCCGCGTCCTCGACGGCGAGCAGAGCGGACCGGAACACGTGCTCAACGGTCGGGTCGTCGCGCGCGGCCGTCAACACCGCCTGGACCGCGGTGAACGCGCCGAAGGCCGAAGTGCCCGGCCGGGAGCCCGCACCGTCGGCCGTGACCGCGACGACGAGTGCGCCGTCGACAAGCCAGCCGAAGGCGTCGTCGCAGCCCCGCCCCTGCCTGCGGTGCAGCGAACCCGTGACCGAACCGCCGACGAGCCGCCACCCCGCAGCGGGGGCTGCTACCACGTGGCCCATCCGGCGGGCGACGGGAGCGGGACCTGCTCCGCGGCCTCGGTGGCCGCGACCGTCGTGTCCGTCGGGCCGAAGGCGCTGGACTGGGTGACCACGCTCATGCTCGTGGACAGCCACGCGAAGAGCTCCTCGAACTGAACGCCCTTCAGGCCCAGCGGCTCGCGGACCGCCGACAGCTGGGACAGCGCTTCGAGATCGGCCTCGCCCGCACCCACCGCGAACACGGTGACCTCCTTCGCCGCCTCGGCCTCGCGCACCCGCTTGCTCGCGCGGGTGAAGCGCTGCCCGTCGGTGGGCATGCCGTCGGTGATGACGAAGAGCCAGGGGCGGTAGTACTCGAGGCCTGCTTCCTTGTATTCGCTCTTGCGGGCGGCGAGCAGGTCGAGGCCGGTGTCGAGCGCCTCGCCCAACGGGGTGGCGCCCTGGGCGACGAAGGTGGTCGGGGTCAGGTCGCGGCCCTCGTGGAACGGCACGGCGACGTCGACAGCGCCGCCGAAGGTGATCACTGTGACGTCGGTGCGCTTGCGGGCGAGCGGGTCTTCCGCGATCGACGCGCAGAACGCCGTGTAGCCGGCATTCAGGTGCTCGATGCGGTCGCCCTTCATGGAGTACGACGTGTCCAGGAGAAGCGCGCATGCGACCCGCGGATCGGGATTGTCCTGCTTGATCGGCGGATTGAAAGCTCCCACGCGTGCACCTTCTCATCGTTCGACGGTGGTCCGCCGATCACCGTCGTGACCTGCAGAGACGAGGCTAGGCGCCGACGCCGTCGTTGCCAACCGGACCCCGTTCGGGTACTGAGAGCGGCTCAGCGTAGGTGATAACGGCGTTGCGTGACGTTGGTGATTGGCATGGTGAGTTCGCGGCCGTGGTCGGCTTTCACGAATACATCCCCGTCGTCGGGAGGCCGGTTGCTTATGGGATCGGATTTCTGGTGGTGGCCGCGACCGCCGATCGCAGTAGCCACACGACCCCGACCGCCACTGCGGCTCGCACGCCTACCGGTCGCGCCACGGCCGCCCAGAGCACGCCGGAGAAGGCCGGCAGGACCATCGCCGTGCTATGCCTGTGGTTTGGTGGCAGGCTCCTGCTCGGATACGCGTAGCTGTCTTCACCAGGGGAGTGGGCCTTCGACGGTGAAGTACCCGCCGGTGGGGCCGTCGGCCTCCACCTGCGCCATGCGGACGATGATTTCGGCCCCCTCCTCGACCGTCTGCAGGCCCGCGTTGTTGTTCAGGTCGGTGCTGGTGAAACCGGGCTCGACGGCGTTGATGCGCATCGCGGGGAACGCCTTGGCGAATTGCACGGTGATCATGTTGACCGCCGCTTTCGACGCCGGGTAGGCGACGCCCGGGTAGGCGTAGCCGCGGTTGCCCGGTGTGCTCAGCCGGGTCAACGAGGCGAGGCCGCTGCTGACGTTGACCACGACGGGCGCGGCGGACCGCTGCAGCTGCGGGAGGAACGCGTGCAGCACCCGCACCGTCCCGAAGACGTTCGTCTCGAACGTCTCCCGCATCTGCTCGACGGTCAGGTCGGCGGCGCCGAGCACCTCACCCGCGCCGCGCATCTCCCGCTGGATGCCCGCGTTGTTGACCAGCACGTCGAGGCCGCCATCCGCCGCGATCGCAGCGGCCGCGGCGTCAACCGAGCTATCGTCGGTGACGTCGAGCTGGATTGCCCGCGCACCGAGTTCGGCGGCCGCCTTGTTCCCGCGTTCGGCGTCCCTGCTCCCGATGTAGACGGTGTGGCCTGCGTCGATGAGCCTGCGGGCGGTCTCGAACCCGAGCCCCTTGTTCCCCCCGGTGACCAGCGTTGTCGTCATATCTCCACGTTAGGACGCCTGCGGCGGGGTTTCAGGGCCTGCGAAGGCGGTAACACTGTTGCATGCTGTAAAGAACCGGTAACGCACGTGCCTACGTGGGAGGTGCCCGATGCCCAGCTTGCTGAAGTCTGAACCGAAGCCACCGCGCGTCGCCGTCCGTCCCCCGCGACGCACGAAGTTGGCGGCCGCCGCGATCGGGGTTGTCCTGCTCGTGCTGGTCGGGATCGGCATCGGCAGCGGCGTCGCGGGGTTCCTGACCGGGCCGTCGACCCAGACGATCGACCGCAGCCCGGCCCCGTTGCTCATCGCCGTGCGCAACATCGCCGATTACCACGCCGCCACCGGGACCTACCAGGTCGTCGTGGACGTCGAGCACGACACGCAGTACCTGCCTGACGTCGTCAGCAGTGATCGCTCGACCCTCCTCGCCACGGGCTCCGTGGACGCCAAGGTGGACTTCTCGAAGCTCGGACCGGACGCGGTGGCCATCACGCCGGACCGGCGCCAGGCGACGATCCACCTGCCCGCCCCGACGCTCGCACCGGCCACGATCGATCCGGCCCAGACCCGGATCGTCGGTCGTGAGCGTGGCCTCGTGCAGCGCTTCGAGGACGCGGTGGGCGACCACCCGCGCGACGACAGCGAGCTCTACAAGCTGGCCTCGACGAAGCTGAACGCCGCGGCCCAGCAGAGCGACCTGACTGGTCGGGCGACGACCAACACGCGCGCCATGCTCACCGGGCTCGCGCAGTCGCTGGGCTACGACACCGTGACGGTCACGTTCGACGGACCGGCCGCGGCGCCCGCCCCGTAGGCGGTCGACTCCCGGCGGGAGTCAGCGATCTGCGGACAACGCGGCTGATCGCTGACTCCCGCCGTTTATTCCCCGCCGCGCCGTGCTCCAGTCGATCGAGGGCATCGGTGCCGATCTCCGATTCCCGACATAGTGTGGCGGCCATGGCAGCTCACGTGCCCGACCACGAACCCCGCACCCCAGGGGATCGGGCGTCCGACCTACCCCTCCCCACCGCCGAGCTCCCCCCACCCTCCGACACCGCGATCCGGCGGGCGCTGCGCCGGGCGCGCGACGGGGCCGTCCTCGACGTCACCGAGGCCGCCGTCCTGCTCGCCGCCCGCGGCGCGCACCTGGATGAGCTCCTCGACGCCGCGTCGCGCGTCCGCGACGCCGGGCTCGTGGCCGAGGGTCGCCCCGGGGTCGTCACCTACTCCCGCAAGGTGTTCATCCCGCTGACGCGCCTGTGTCGCGACCGGTGCCACTACTGCACGTTCGCCACCGTCCCGCACCGGCTGCCCGCCGCGTTCCTCGAGCGCGAAGAGGTGCTCGAGATCGCCAGGGCCGGGCGCGGCGCAGGGCTGCAAGGAGGCCCTGTTCACCCTCGGCGACCGGCCGGAGGAGCGCTGGCCCGCCGCCCGCGAGTGGCTGGAGGCCCGCGGGTACCACTCCACGCTGGAGTACGTGCGCGCCTGCGCGATCGCGGTGCTCGAGGAGACCGGCCTGCTGCCGCACCTCAACCCCGGCGTGATGTCGTGGGAGGAGCTGACGCGGCTCAAGCCGGTCGCGCCGTCGATGGGGATGATGCTGGAGACGACCGCGACGCGGCTCTGGAGCGAACCGGGCGGCCCGCACTACGGCAGCCCCGACAAGGAGCCCGCGGTCCGCCTCCGGACCCTCACCGACGCCGGCCGGGTCGGCGTCCCGTTCACCACCGGGATCCTCATCGGGATCGGCGAGAACCGGGTGGAGCGGGCCGAGTCGGTCTTCGCGATCCGCGCGGCGGCCCGGGCGCACGGGCACATCCAGGAAGTGATCATCCAGAACTTCCGGGCCAAGCCCGACACCGCGATGGCGAACGACCCCGACGCCGACCTGCACGACCTCGCCGCCACCATCGCCGTAGCGCGGCTCGTGCTCGGCCCGAAGATGCGCGTGCAGGCCCCGCCGAACCTCGTCGGCGACGAGTTCGCGCTCATGCTGCGCGCCGGGATCGACGACTGGGGCGGCGTCTCCCCGGTCACCGCCGACCACGTCAACCCCGAGCGGCCCTGGCCCGCCATCGAGGAGCTGGCAACCCGGTCGGCCGAAGCGGGCTTCACGTTGCGCGAGCGGCTCACCGCGTACCCGAAGTTCGTCCAGGCGGGCTCCCCGTGGATCGACACGCGACTCCACGCGCACGTCAACGCCTTGTCCGACGCTTCTGGTCTGGCTGACGAGAAGGCGATGCCGGTCGGTCGACCCTGGCAGGAGCCCGACGGCGGCTTCGCCTCGACCGGGCGGATCGACCTCAACACGACCATCGACACGGCGGGCCGCACCGACGACCGGCGCGGCGACTTCGCGTCGGTCTACGGCGACTGGGACGCGCTCGCCGACGAGCTGGCCGCCCAGCGGGCCCGACACGGCGAGGGCGCCGACAGCGGTCAGCCCGCCGCGGCGCCCGTGCGGCTCGACGCCGACGTCAAGGCGGGCCTGGCGCTCGCCGCGGCCGACCCCGCCGCGCTGCTCGACCCCGCCCACCACGACGCGGCGCTCGCGCTCATCCTGGCCGAGGGGCCCGCGCTGGAGGAGCTGACGCGGCTGGCCGACGAGGTGCGCCGCGACGTCGTCGGCGACGACGTCACCTACGTGGTCAACCGCAACATCAACTTCTCGAACGTCTGCTACGTGGGCTGCCGGTTCTGCGCGTTCGCCCAGCGGGAGCGCGACACCGACGCGTTCCGGCTCTCGCTGGACGAGGTCGCCGCCCGCGCGGTGGAGGCCGCGCAGGAGGGCGCCACCGAGGTCTGCATGCAGGGTGGCATCGACCCCCAGCTGCCCGTCACGTTCTACGCCGACCTCGTCCGCGCGGTGAAGGCCGCCGTCCCGGACATGCACGTGCACGCGTTCTCGCCCATGGAGATCGTGTCCGCGGCGGCGAAGGCGGGCGTGTCGATCGAGGAGTGGCTGACCGAGCTGAAGGCCGCCGGGCTGGGCTCGATCCCCGGCACCGCGGCGGAGATCCTCGACGACGAGGTCCGCTGGGTGCTCACGAAGGGCAAGCTGCCGTCGGCGCAGTGGCTGGAGGTCGTGGGCACCGCGCACCGGCTGGGGATCCCGTCGTCGTCGACGATGATGTACGGGCACGTCGACGAGCCGCGGCACTGGCTGGGGCACCTGCGCACGCTCGCCGCGCTGCAGGACGAGACCGGGGGCTTCACCGAGTTCGTGCCGCTGCCGTTCGTGCACCACAACGCCCCGATCTACCTCGCGGGCCTGGCCCGACCGGGCCCCACCGAGCGGGACAACCGCGCGGTGCACGCGTTCGCCCGGCTGGCCCTGCACGGCCGCATCGACCACGTGCAGGTGTCGTGGGTGAAGCTCGGTGACCGGCTCGCCGCCGACGTCCTGCGCGGCGGGGCCGACGACATGGGCGGCACGCTGATGGAGGAGACGATCAGCCGGATGGCCGGCTCGGAGAACGGCTCGAACCGCACGGTGGCGGAGCTGACCGCGATCGCCGCCTCGGCGGGGCGTCCGGTGCGCCAGCGCAGCACGACCTACGCGGGCGCGGTCGAACACCTCGTGCCCCGCCGTCGCGTCGCCGAAGCTGTTGCCGATCGTGTAACGCTCCCGCGCGTACCGTGGCGGCATGGGTGTGTTCGGCGAGCTCTTCCCCGGAGCGAAGATCAAGGACGAAGCGGGCGAGGCAGGCGACGGCCAGAAGTGGCGGCTGGGCCCGATCGACCTGGACAAGGGGCTGGTGCAGGTCCACCTGCCCGCGCCCGCGCCTGAGCCGAGACGACGAGCAGCGCACCGCCGAGTGATCAGAGCGGGCGGGACGACGGACCCCTCGACCGTCGACCCGCCCGCGTCATGCGGGCCGACCTGCTCCGCTCCGCAGTTGGTCGGCGCGCACCCAGGTGGCGTGGAACCCCATCGGCACCCGCTGCGGCAGCAGCACCCGCGCCAGCGGGCCCGCCGCGATGTCGGACGCGTCGAGGATCTCGACCTCGGACCGTCCGGTCGCTCTCGTCGGTGACGAAGCTGACGAGGTAGCCGTCGTCGTCACCCGTGCTGCCGTCGCGCGGCGCGAACGGGGCCTCGCTCCCGAACCGGCCCGGGCCGAACGAGTGCTCCTCGCGCCTGCCCGTGACGCAGGTCGTAGCGGAGCAGGCCGTCGAACAGGACGGTCTCGGCGTCGGCGATGTGCGCGGTGTAGGCGTAGCGGCTCGGCGCGCCGCACTCCCTCGTGTCGATCGAGGGGAACTCGGTGTTGGCGTCGTCGAGCTGGGTCTCGGTGGTGGTGCCGGTGGCCAGGTCGAACACGTAGCGGTGCAGCCGGGCGTCGAGCCGGAGGTAGCCCAACAGCTTGCCCAGCGGTCCGGGGCGGGTGGGCACGGGCTCGGGCTTCGTGACCCGGCAGACGTCCAACACGATCGTCTGGCCGTCCTCCCAGGCGTTGACGACGTGGTAGATGTAGCAGGGCTCGGCGGTGAACCACCGCACCTCGGTGCCGCGGCGGGGGAGCACCGCGAACCGGGTGGGCATCGTCGGGTCGAACGTGATCTTGTGGCGGCCCTGGCGCAGGGCGGCTCTGGTCCTGCACGAGCGGCAGGTCCATGAGGATCGACCAGTTGGGCGTGATCGCCATGTCGTGCGGGAGACGGGGCCCCGGCAGGTCGATGGGCACCTCGTGCTCGACCCGGCCGGACCGGCCGACCACGCCGTAGCGCAGCAGCGGATCGCGGGTGCCGTAGTCGAACCACATCAGCTCGCCGGTGCGCTCGTCGGCCTTCGGGTGGGCCATGACGTCGCCGCGCAGGGTGTCGAGGAACGTCTCGGCGCCGAGCGTCTCCAGCGAGAGCGGGTCCAGCGCCATCGGCAGGCCGCACAGGTACCAGGTGGCCAGCACCTTGCCGTCGAAGTGGATGAGGTCGGTGTTGGCGCTGTCCTTGAAGGGCAGGCCGCGCTTGGTGCCGACGGGGTTGTCCGTGGGGCACTCCATGACCCCGGCCCACAGGGCGCCGCCCGCCGCCTCTTCCCGCGTGAAGCCCTTGGTGCGGACGTAGCGGTTGCGGTAGCGGGCCTTCCCGTTCTCGAAGGCCATCGCGTGGACCATGCCGTCGCCGTCGAACCAGTGGTAGCGCCCCGGCGCGGGGTAACGCCGGTTCGGTCCATTGCGGAGGTACACACCGTTCAGGTCGGCTGGGATCCTGCCGATGACCTCTAGGTCGTCGGCGGTGATTTCGTCGACGACCGGAGCGAAGAGGCCGAGGAGGTACGGGTTCTGCTCGTCGCTCGCGACGTGCAGAGCCACCGCCTCGGTCATGGGGAAGACGCTACGATCGTCGAAGCCAGGGGTCAAGGAGCGGGATGGTACTGAGCACGATCGGGCGAGCGCTCGCGGAGCTCGCCGACTCGTGGACGCTGCTGATCCTGCAGCGGGCCTTCCTCGGCGTGCGCCGGTTCGCGGGCTGGCGCGACCAGCTCGGGATCTCCGAGTCCGTGCTGTCCGGGCGGCTGCGGGACATGACGGCGGCGGGTCTGCTGGAGGCGCGGCCCTACCGCGACGGCGGTCGCACCCGCTCCGAGTACTGGCTGACGCCGCGCGCGCTCGACCTGTGGACGCTGCTGGTGGCGATCTGGTCGTGGGAGCGGGAGTGGGTGCCGCGCGAGGTGCCGCTGCCCGACCTGTGGCACCACGGCAAGCACCTGTGCGACATCCAGCTCGTCTGCGGCACCTGCGGCGAGGCGGTCACGGCCCGCGACACCACGACCGAGCAGCTGCTGCCCTCCTTCGCGGGGTCGCTGCCGCGGGTGCACCCCCGCCGCAGCCGCAAGCCGCTGCCCGCCGACCCGCTCTCGACGTTCCCCGGGGCGTCCGAGGTGATCGGTGACCGGTGGGGGACCGTGCTGGTCGCGGGCGCGCTGATGGGGGCCCGGTCGTTCGCGGAGTTCTCGCGGGAGCTGTCGGTCTCGCCCGACGTGCTCAGCGACCGCCTGCGCCGTTTCGTCACCCTGGGCGTGCTCGTGGCGGAGCAGGGGGGCTACCGGCTCACCGACAAGGGCCGCGCCACGTTCCCGATCATGGCGGTGGTGACGGCGTGGGCGGACCGCTGGCTCGGGCCCGAAGGACACCCGTCGGCGGTGCGGATCACGCACAAGGCCTGCGGAGCGTCGCTCGACCCCCGGCTGGCCTGCGTGGCGTGCGGGGAGCTGCTTGAGCGGACCGCGGTGCGCTTCGTCCCGGTCGACAGCCGACCTGCCTGACCGCTACCGCCGCGGGCTCCACTCCGCCCCGGACGGGCTGTCGCGGACCTCGACGCCCGCAGCGGTGAGGCGGTCGCGCAGGGTGTCGGCGGTGGCGAAGTCGCGGGCATCCCGGGCGGCGCGAAGGAGCGGGCGGCGAGAGCGGGGCCGATCGTGATCACGTCCACGGCGAGCCGGCCTATGGGCGCCCGGCCGAAATCGCCTGGGCGCGACTGGGAGAATCGAACCATGACCACCGATCGCCGCCCTCGGGTCCTGTCGGGCATCCAGCCCACAGCCGACTCGTTCCACCTCGGCAACTACCTGGGTGCCGTGCGGCAGTGGGTGGCCATGCAGGACGACCACGACGCGTTCTACTTCGTCCCCGACCTGCACGCGCTCACCGTCGAGCACGATCCCGCCACGCTCGCCGCGCGCACCCGCAACGGTGTCGCGCAGCTGCTCGCGCTGGGCCTGGATCCGACGCGGTGCACCGTCTTCGTCCAGTCGCACGTGCCCGAGCACGCCGAGCTGCAGTGGGTGCTGGGGTGCCTCACGGGCTTCGGTGAGGCGAGCCGGATGACGCAGTTCAAGGACAAGTCGGCCAAGCAGCACGCCGACCGGGTGTCGGTGGGCCTGTTCACCTACCCGATCCTCCAGGCGGCCGACATCCTGCTGTACCAGGCCGACCGCGTGCCGGTCGGCGAAGACCAGCGCCAGCACGTGGAGCTCACCCGGGATCTCGCGCAGCGGTTCAACACCCGGTTCGGCAAGGCGTTCACCGTGCCGGAGCCCTACGTCCCGGCGGGCGCGGCCAAGATCCAGGACCTGCAGGACCCGACGGCGAAGATGAGCAAGTCGGGGTCCACGCCCGCGGGCATCGTCAACCTGCTCGACGACCCGAAGGTGAGCGCGAAGAAGATCCGCTCCGCGGTCACCGACGCCGAGCGCGAGATCCGCTACGACCGCGAGAACAAACCCGGCGTCTCCAACCTGCTCGTGATCTACGCGGCGCTCACCGACCGCAAGATCAGCGAGCTGGAGGGGGAGTACGCGGGGCGGGGCTACGGCGACCTGAAGAAGGATCTCGCCGAGGTCGTGGCCGAGTTCACGACGCCGCTGGCCGCGCGCGTGCGGGGCTACCTCGACGATCCGGCCGAGCTCGACCGCATCCTCGCGGCCGGTGCGGCGCGGGCGCGGGAGGTGGCGGGCGCGACGTTGAAGGACGTCTACACCAAGGTGGGATTCCTCCCGCCGGTTGGTTGAGCCCCAACAGGGGAAGATCTCCCCTGTGGCCGAGGAGACGTCGAAGTTCCAGCAGAGGTTCCAGCAGCTGCGCGACCGGTACGAGTGGCTCGACCACGTCGTGCGGGCGGGGGCCCGCTACACCGAGCGCAACGGTGACTACTACGCCGCCGCGGTGACGTACTTCAGCGTGCTGTCGCTCGTCCCGCTGCTGATGATCGCGTTCGCGATCGCCGGGTTCGTGCTGCGCGCGCAGCCGGACCTGCTGGCGCAGCTGCAGGGCTCGATCACCAAGGCGGTGCCCGGCGGGCTGGGCGACACGCTGAACGACGTGGTCACCAAGTCGATCAACTCGGCCGGGACGGTCGGCTTCTTCGGCCTGCTCGGTGCGCTGTACTCCGGGGTCGGCTGGATGACGAACCTGCGCGACGCGCTCTCCGAGCAGTGGGGCCAGGTGCCCGAGACGCCGCCATCGCCAAGCGGCTGCTGTTCGACCTGCTGTCGCTTCTCGGGCTGGGGATCGCCCTGGTCGCCTCCTTCGCGGTGACGGGCCTGGCGTCCGGGTTCGCCGGGGCCGTCCTGGAGTTCCTCGGCCTGGCCGAGCAGGGGTGGGCGAAGTTCCTGCTCGGTCTGCTGGGCGTCGTCCTGAGCCTGGTCGCCAACTGGCTGATCTTCGGGTGGGTGATCGCCCGGCTGCCGCGCGAGCACGCGACCCTGCGCAGCGCGGCCAAGGCGGCGCTGCTGGGCGCGGTCGGGTTCGAGGTGCTCAAGCAGGTGATGACGATCTACCTGTCGACGATCAGCAGCTCGCCCAGCGGCGCGGTCTTCGGGTCGTTCCTGGGTCTGCTCGTGTTCGTGTACTTCGCCTCGCGGTTCGTGCTGTTCGTGACGGCGTGGGCGGCGACGGCGCGGGAGAACGAGAGCGAGACCCCGGTCGAGGTGCCCGGCCCGGCCGTCATCCGCTCGGAGGTCGTGGTCGGCGCCCGCCCGAGCGGTGGGGCCGCGGCGGGGCTGCTCGGGGCGGGGGCCGCGGCAGGTGTCCTCGGCGGCCTCCTGCTCCGCCGCCGCTGACGCCGGGCCGCCTGCGCCGGGCCGCCTGCGCCGGGCCTCAGGTCCGCCTGGACCGCACGAACCAGGTCACGCCCGCGGCGACCACGGCCACCAGGACGCCGCCCGCCAACCACCACGGCCAGGTCGGGAAGGCGGGCTGCTGCGGAGCCGCGGACGGCTCCGACGAAGGCCCCGGCGTCGGGGTCGCCGTCGCGGGCGGGGAGTCCGCGAGCGTGCCGACCGATGCCGCGGTCGGCGGCGTGGCGAAGCCCAGGTCCAGCAGCGCGGCCGCCTGCGCGTCCATCGTGACGGGGCGCTGCTCGCCCCGCATCATGGCCACGATCAGCCTGCGGTTGCCGCGCTGCGCGGTCGCGACGAGCGTGTGCCGCGCCGCGTCGGTGAACCCCGACTTCGCCGCGATCGCCCCCTTGTAGGACGGCACGAACCGGTCGTTGTTGCCGAGCATGAAGCCGGGCTTGTCGCCGTAGCCGGGGAACGGCGTCCAGCGCGTCTCGATCGTGCTCACGAAGAGCGGCTTGGTCATCGCGGCCCGGAAGAGCAGCGCGAGGTCGTAGCTGGAGCTGGCCATGCCGGGCCCGTCGAGGCCCGACGGCGTGGCCGGTCGGGTGTCGAGCGCGCCGTGCTGCCGGGCCGTGGCGGTCATCGCGGAGAGCGTTGCCGCGTCCCCGCCCATCGCGCGGGCGAGCGCCTCGGCGGCGTCGTTGCCCGACGGCAGCAGCAGCCCGGCCATGAGCTGCCGCACGGTGTACTGGCCGCCGGGGCCGATCCCCGCCTTGCTGCCGTCGACCCGCAGGTCCGCGGCGGTGCCGCCGACGACCGCGTCGGGGCTGAGCCGGTCGACCACCACGAGCGAGGTGAGCACCTTCAGACACGACGCGGGGCGTTCCCTGGCGTGCGGGGCCCGCGCGGCGAGGATCGCGCCGGTGTCGAGGTCGGCCAGCACGTACGAGGCTGTGGTGACGGTCGGGGGCGCCTTGAGCCCCACGTCACCGCAGGTCCCCATCGCAGGCCCACCGGCCGGCTCCGCGGGCCACGGCAACGGCGCCGGGGTGGAGGTCTCCTCCTTCGCCGCGGGCCCTGGCGGCGCCTGCTGCCCGGCGCAGCCTGCCCACCCCTGCGCGGACACCTGCGGCACGGGCGTCGCCCGCGGCCGCGGCCGGCGCGACGCCCATGAGCAGTACCGCGACCACGACCGCCACCACCCGCACCCGGTGAGTCTGGCATCTGTTCCGCGTGCTCAGAGCCCCCCTCCACCCGGCATGATCGGCAAAGTGGGACATGACGGCCGAATGTGGCGCTTATGTCCCACCTTTGGCGGTCATCGCGCGCAGAGGGGGTCACGACTTCGTATACGGCTGCCCATCGGCGGCGGGGGCCGAGACCTTCCCGACCAGACCGGCCACCGCGAACAGCGTCGCGAGGTAGGGCAGCATCAGCAGGAAGTTCGACGGGATCGGCACCGGGGTGCC
The DNA here is from genome assembly GCA_963799945.1 of uncultured Actinomycetota bacterium. Classification (GTDB taxonomy): domain Bacteria; phylum Actinomycetota; class Actinomycetes; order Mycobacteriales; family Pseudonocardiaceae; genus Pseudonocardia. The sequence goes on along the minus strand of CAWCZG010000006.1, from coordinate 770,420 downwards.
CGCCACCGACAGCAGGCTCTGCAGGGCGTCGGCGAACCCGAAGAGCAGTGCCGCGCCGATCGCCCCGCGCGGGCTCCACTTCCCGAAGATCACCGCGGCGAGCGCGATGAACCCCTTGCCCGACGAGATGTCCTTCGTGAACCCGCCGATCGCGCCGATCGTCAGGAACGCGCCGCCGAGCCCGGCCACCACGCCGCCGAGGATCACGTTGCGGTAGCGCGTCCGCAGCACCTTGATCCCGACGGTGTCGGCCGCCTTCGGGTGCTCGCCCACCGCCCGTGTGCGCAGCCCCCAGCGCGTCCGGAACAGCGCCACGTCGATCACGATGATCAGCACGTACGTCAGGTAGACGATGATGTTGACGTTGAACAGCACCGGCCCGATCACCGGGATGTCCGAGAGCAGCGGGATCGCGATGGGGGAGAAGAACCCCGGCTCGTTGTAGGTCGCCGAGTCCTGGGCCATCAGGGCGTCGAACCCGAAGCCGGTGATGCCGAGCGCGAACGCGTTGAGCACGACCCCGAGCACGACCTGGTTGACCAGGAACCGGATCGCGAACACCGCGAGCAGCGCACCCATCAGCCCGCCCGCGACGAGCGCGAAGATCAAGCCGACGCCCAGGCTGTGCGACACCGACGCCCCGAGCGCGCCCGCGAACGCCCCGGCCAGGAACTGCCCCTCGATCGCCACGTTGATCACGCCGGTGCGTTCGCAGAGGATGCCCGCGAGCGCGCCCAGCACGAGCGGCGTGGCCAGCAGGATCGTGTTCTGCAACAGGCCGGGCAGGTTGAGCGGGTTGCCGGGCGTGCCGGTGCTCGCCCAGCACAGGAACGCCACGACGAAGCACAGCAGCACCGCCGTGAGCACCCAGCGCATCTGCGGCCGGGAGAACCCCCGCACCACGTGCCACACGCCCAGCGCCGCGACGATGACGCCGAGCACGATGGCCGTTGGCGTCGCCGGGATCGTGATGTCGGGCAGGGCGATCACGTCGGAGACGCTGCGCAGCCCGAAATCGGCGTCGCCGGGGTTCGCGCCGAGCCCCCAGCCGACGATGCAGACCAGGCCGGCGAGGATGATCGCGCCACCGGCGATCAGCCGCGTGCGCAGCGGCACCCCGACATCGACGACGTGCCGGACGACGACCAGCTCTTCGTCCTCTGCGCTGATCGGGGACGGGGCCGTCATCCGTTCCACCCCTTCGCGAGCTGCGCGACGCCGCCGCCCTTGGACTCGCGCAACCGGAAGATCGCCCGGATGAGCGCGGGCGCGGCGATGAACAGGACGATCACCGACTGGACGACCTGCACGATCTCGGTCGGCGTGCCGGTCTCGGCCTGCATCCGCACCGCGCCCGCCCGCAGCGCGCCGAACAGGATCCCGGCCAGCACCGTTCCTCCGGGGTTCGCGCGGCCCAACAGCGCCACCGTGATCGCGTCGAAGCCGATGTTGGCGTCGACGTCGCCGGTGAGCGCGACGTTGTTGCCGCCCAGGATCTGGGCGGTGCCCGCCAGGCCCGACAACGCGCCCGCGATCACCATGACCGTGATGTAGCTGCCCGGCACGCTCATCCCGGCCGTCCGGGCGGCGAACTGGTTGGCCCCCACCGCGCGCAGTCGGAAGCCGAGCGTCGATCGGGTGAGCAGCCACCAGCAGCCCAGCGCGGCCAGCAGCGCGACGATCAGCGAGCCGTTCACCGACAGCCCCGATCCCAGCAGGCGCGGGAAGCGCGAGTTTTCGCCGACCGGGATGGAGATCGCCTGGTTCGATCCCGGCGCTTGGAAGCCGGGCACCGAGAGCAGGTAGTAGAGCAGGTAGAGGGCGATGTAGTTGAGCATGATCGTCGAGATGACCTCGTGGGCGCCTGTGCGCGCCTTCAGCCATCCGGCGATGCCGCCCCAGACCGCGCCGCCGATGATGCCCGCCACGAGCGCGACCAACAGGTGCAGGATCACCGGCAGGTGCCAGGTGAACCCGACGTACCCAGCGCAGATCGCGCCCGCGATCAGCTGGCCCTGCCCGCCGATGTTGAACAGGCCCGCGCGGAACGCCACGCCGACGGACAGGCCGCCGAGGATGAGCGGGGCCGCGTTGAAGAGCGTGTCCGAGATCGGGCCGAGGATCGGCACGTTGCTCTCGCCGGTGAACGACCCGAAGTCCAGCACCGAGCCCTGGAACAAGGCGATGTAGCCGCTCGAGACCGCGTGCCACCCCGCCGAGAACGTGTCCCACGGGTAGGCGAAGAAGTAGCTCGCGGCGGTACGCGTCGGCTCGTCGGCGATCACGATCAGCACGGCGCCGACGACGATCGCGCACACGAACGCCAACACCGTGATCACGACGGTGCCGCCGTCGCGCACGGCGACGACGAACCGGCGCAAGGGCGGCGGGCGCTCGGGTGACGGCGCGGACTCGCTCACCTCGGTGGTCACCGTTCCCCCTCACCGGTCATTGGCTGCCCGCCATCAGCAGGCCGATCTCCTCGGCGCTCGTGTCGCCGCTGACCTCGCCCGCGATCCGTCCCCGGTACATCACGCCGATCCGGTCGGCCAGCCCCAGCACCTCGTCGAGCTCGGTGGACACCAGCACGACGGCGGCGCCGCGGTCGCGCTCGGCCACGATCCGCCGGTGCACGAACTCCATCGAGCCGACGTCCAGCCCGCGCGTCGGCTGGGCGACGATCAGCAGCTTCAACGGCCGCGACAGCTCACGGGCCAACACGACCTTCTGCTGGTTGCCGCCCGAGAGCGTGCTGGCCGCTGCCGTCGTCGACGGGGTGCGGACGTCGAACTCCGCCACCCGCTCGATGGCGTTGCGCTCGATCGCGGCGAGGTTCATCGCGGGCCCCGACGCGAACGGCGGCTTGTCGAACAGGTCGAGCACGAGGTTCTCGGCGACGGAGAACGCGCCGACCAGCCCGTCGTGCAGCCGGTCTTCGGGGACGTAGCCCACACCGAGGTCGAGCACCGCGTCGGTCGACAGCGTGGTGACGTCCGAGCCCGCGATCGTGATGCGCCCCGAGGTCGGGATGGTGAGCCCGACCAGCGCTTCGGTGACCTCGGTCTGCCCGTTGCCCTGCACGCCTGCCAACGCGTAGATCTCGCCCGCCCGCACCTGGAACGACACGTCGTCGACGAGCACGACGCCGCCCTCGTCGACCACCGTGACGTCGCTGACGTCGAGCACGACGTCGGTGGGCTCCGCGGGGTCCTTGTCCACCGTGAGCTGCACCGGGCGTCCGACCATCAGCGACGCGAGCTCGGTCGTGGACGCGGTCGGGAGGGCCGAGCCGACGACCTTGCCGCGGCGGATCACCGTGATCCGGTCGGCGACCTCGCGGACCTCCCGCAGCTTGTGCGTGATGAACACGATCGACGTGCCGCTGTCGCGCAGCGCGCGCATGACCCGGATGAGGTCGTCGGTCTCCTGCGGGGTGAGCACCGCGGTCGGCTCGTCGAGGATGAGGATGCGGGCGTCCCTGCTGAGCGCCTTGATGATCTCGACGCGCTGCTGGACGCCGACCGGCAGGTCCGCGACCAGCGCGTCGGACGGCACGTCGAGGCGGTAGCGCTTGGAGATCTCCTCGACGTCGCGGCGCGCGCGGCGCCGGTCGAGGAAGCCGAGGCGGCGGGTCTCCTCGTGGCCGAGCATGACGTTCTCGGCGACGGTGAAGACCGGGATCAGCATGAAGTGCTGGTGCACCATGCCGATGCCCGCGGCCATGGCGTCGCCGGGCCCGGTGAACCGGACCGGCTGGTCGTCGACGAGAATCTCGCCCTCGTCCGGCGCGTAGAGGCCGTAGAGGACGTTCATCAGCGTGCTCTTGCCCGCGCCGTTCTCCCCGAGCAGCGCGTGGATCTCGCCGGGCTCCACGACGAGGTCGATCGCGTCGTTGGCGACCAGCGTGCCGAAGCGCTTGGTGATCCCCCGCAGCTCGAGCTTCACGTCCCCGCCTTCCTTGCCGCCCTTCGCACCCCGGGAGCCGCCGACCTGGTGCGGTCGGCGGCTCCCGGGTGACCGATCAGCTGGTGGGCTGGCTCGGCGACTTGACGGTGATCTTGCCGCTGACGATGTCGGCCTTGACCTGGTCCAGCTCGGTCTTCAGGTCGGCGGGGACCTTGGAGTCGAACTGGTTGAACGGGGCGAGGCCCGTTCCCTCGTTCTTCAGGTCACCGACGTAGTTGCCAGTGGGGAAGGTGCCGCCCGCGGCCGCCGTCACGTAGGTCTGCACGGCGCCGGTGAGGTTCTTCGTGACGCTGGAGATGAAGTACTGGCAGAACTGCGAAGCGGAGACGCAGCCGTCGGTGTCGACCCAGATCAGGTTGACCTTGCCGCCCGCCGCCTGCGCCGCTGCGCCCGCGCCGAGACCCGCGCCACCGGCCACGGGGAAGATCACGTCAGCGCCCTGCTGGATGAACGTCTGGCTGATCTGCAGGCCCTTGTTCTGGTCGGTGAACGAGCCCGCGAACGTGCCGCCCTTCTGGTCGGCCTCGTTCCAGCCCAGCACCTGGACCTGCTTGCCCTTCTGCTGGTTGAAGTACTGGACGCCCTCGTAGAAGCCGTCCATGTAGATCGTGACGGGCGGGATGTTGAGGCCGCCCCACGTCGCGACCTTGCCGCTTTGGCTCATGCCCGCCGCGAGGTAGCCGCCGAGGAAGCCGCCTTGCGCGGTGTTGAACTGGATCCCGTAGACGTTCGAGCCGCTGGAGGCGCTGTCCACCTCGGCGAACTTCAGGGACGGGTTCTTGCGACGCGACGTCCTTGACGTTGTCCGACATCAGGCCGCCGACGGCGATCGTGGTGTCGCACTTCTTGTTCGCCTCGGCCGTGAGGTTCGGCGTGTAGTCGTTGGCCGTGTTCGACGGCACGTACGAGATCTTGATGTTGGGGTTGGCCTGGGACGCGGCCTGCATGCCCGCCCAGGACGACTGGTTGAACGACTTGTCGTCGACGCCGCCGGTGTCGAGCACCATGCAGGCGTTGAAGGCCGCGCCGCTCGCGGCGCTGGTAGCGCCGGCGGACCCGGAACCGGTGTCGGCAGGCCTGCTGCCACACGCCGGCGAGCAACAGCGCGCTTGCGGCGGCGCACACGCCGATCGTCACTCCACGTGATCCGGCCAAGACCGCTACTCCTTACCAAGCACAACCAAGGACATCGGGGGAGGAGAACGCTAACCCGGAAGGTCGACGGTCGTGTGCCCGGCCGGCGGTTGTCATCTGATCGTTGCGCGATTCCCGTGCTATACCCGGGCGGTGACCGACGTGGACTGGAATGCGCTGCGCACCGCCGCGATCGACGCCGCAAGCTCGGCTTATGCGCCCTACTCCCGGCTGAACGTCGGCGCCGCGGCGCTGTGCGACGACGGCAGGCTCGTCGTCGGCTGCAACGTCGAGAACGCCTCGTACGGGCTCGGGATGTGCGCCGAGTGCACGCTGGCCGGGCAGGTGCGGCTGACCGGGGGCGGGCGGGTCGTCGCGGTCGCCTGCCGCTCGGGCACCGGCGATCTGCTCATGCCGTGCGGGCGGTGCAGGCAGGTCCTCTACGAGTTCGGCGGCCCGACCTGCCTGGTCGACACCCCGCACGGCCCGCTCCCGCTGGAGCAGGTGCTGCCCGACGCGTTCGGCCCCGCCGACCTGCCCTGACGCGGGCGTGGGGCGCTAGCGTCGCGCCGTGAGCTCTCGACCAGTGGGTAGCAGCGCCGTCGACGCCATCGTGGCCAAGCGCGACGGCGGACGGCTGACCGACGAACAGATCGACTGGGTCGTCGCCGCCTACACCCGCGGCGACGTCGCCGACGAGCAGATGTCCGCCCTGGCCATGGCGATCCTGCTCAACGGGATGGAGGCGGGCGAGATCGCCCGCTGGACCCAGGCCATGATCGACTCGGGCGAGGTGCTCTCCCTCGGGGACATCGGGCGCCCGCTGGTGGACAAGCACTCGACGGGCGGGGTCGGCGACAAGATCACCCTCCCGCTCGCGCCGCTCGTCGCCGCCTGCGGTGCGGCTGTGCCGCAGCTGTCCGGGCGCGGGCTCGGGCACACCGGCGGCACGCTGGACAAGCTGGAGTCGATCCCCGGCTGGCGGGCCGCGCTCTCCCTCGACGAGATCGCCGCGCAGCTGGCCGAGGTCGGCGCCGTCATCTGCGCGACCACCCCGACGCTCGCCCCGGCCGACCGGAAGCTCTACGCGCTCCGCGACGTCACCGGCACGGTCGAGTCCATCCCGCTGATCGCGGCCTCGATCATGAGCAAGAAGATCGCCGAGGGCACCGGCGGACTGGTGCTGGACGTCAAGGTCGGGTCCGGGGCGTTCATGAAGACCCCGGAGCGGGCCCGGGAGCTGGCCGAGACGATGGTCCGGATCGGCACCGACCACGGCCTCGCCACGACAGCGCTCCTCACCGACATGTCCGTGCCGCTGGGCCGCGCGGTGGGCAACGCGCTGGAAGTCGCGGAGTCGGTGGAGGTGCTGCGCGGCGGGGGGCCGCGCGACGTCGTCGAGCTCACCGTCGCGCTCGCCCGCGAGATGCTGGCGCTGGCCGGGATCGACGCCGACCCGGCCGCGGTGCTGGCCTCCGGGCGCCGCCTATCCCGTGTGGGAGCGGATGATCGCGGCCCAGGGCGGCGACCCCTCCGCCCCGCTGCCCGTCGCGGCGCACGTGGAGCCCGTCGTGGCCGAGCGGGACGGTGTGGTCGGCCTCGACGCGATGGCCATCGGGACGGCGTCCTGGCGGCTCGGCGCGGGGCGGGCGCGCAAGGAGGACGTGGTGCAGGCGGCGGCAGGCGTGTTGCTGCTCGTCGATCCCGGCGACGCCGTGGAGGCGGGCCAACCCCTCCTGGAGTTGCACACCGACACCCCGGACGCGCTGCCGGGCGCCCGCGCCGCCCTGTCCACCGGCGTGACGATCACCGACACCGCCCCGGCCCGCCCCCCGCTCCTGCTGGACACCGTCCGCGGCTGAGCCCGGCGCGTCCTCACGTCAGGTCCCACAGCGCGCGGTAGTAGGCGATGCGGACCGGGTCCGGGGCGAGGCCGTAGGCGGCGTAGACGATCCCGTCGTAGCCCGGGCCGTAGTTCCACTCGGTGCTCCACGCGGCGACCGCCAGGTCCGCCCAGCGGTCGGCCAGGCCGAGCGATCCGAGGTCGACGTGCGCGGCGAACGTCCCGTCGTCGCGGAGCAGGGTGTTCGGGGCGCAGGCGTCACCGTGGCAGACCACGATGCGGTCGATCGGTGGCGGCGGGCCCAGCCGGGCCTCCCCGAGGGCGAACGCGCGGCGGTCGACCGCCCGTTCGCGCGCGCCGCGGAGCCGGTGCTCGACCGACCAGTCGAACGGGCACGCGTCGACCGGCAGCGCGTCGTGCAGGTGGCGCAGCCCGCGGCCGATCCCCGCCGCCGCGGTCTCCGGCCGCACGACCCACCGGGGATCGACGGCCGAGCGGCCGGGCATCGCCGACGTCACCAGCCACGAACCCCGGTCGTCCGACCCCTGCTCGATGACCGTGGGCACCGGTGTCCACCGTCGCGCCCAGCCCAGGCGCTCCGCCTCCGCGCGGAAGTCGATCTCCGGTGTCCCCGCGGCGACCCACTTGACGTAGCGGGTCTCGCCGATGCGGAAGGTGAGCCCGTCCAGCTCGTTGCGCCACACCGGCGTGACGCGCCCGCCACGGGCGAGCGCGGTCACGATCTCCGGAACCGCGACCGGACCCACCGGCATCCCGGCGCGGACGTCGCGGTTCACACGACAATGCTCGCAGTCGCTGCGGCGGCGGTGGCCGCCGCCGCTGTCCGCAGCCGGCCCGACCCGAGGTCGCGGTGATCGCCAAGTGTGGGACATGGGCGCCATATGCGGCCGTCATGTCCCAACTCTGGCGATCATGACCCTCGACGACGGCCTGCCAGCACTGGCGGCCGGGCCCGATATGCGGCAGTGTCCGGCCTATGTCCGATGTGTCCGAATCTGCCCAGGACGTGGCCGAGAGCAAGCCCGTCCGGCTGTTGGGGCGGGCCGGGCTCGCGGCGTACGGCGGCGTGCACCTGGTGTTCGCGGCCGTCGTCATCCAGGTCCCCTTCGGCGAGCAGGAGCGCGCGGACAAGAAGGGCGCGTTGGAGGAGATCGCCGAGACCCCCGCGGGTGTCGCGCTGCTGTGGTTCGTCACGCTCGGGCTGGTCGCGCTCGTCGTGTGGCAGGTCAGCGAGGCGATCTGGGGTCACCGCAACGTGCGCGGCGGCAGGCGCGCGCTGCGGATCGCGATCAACCTCGCGGAGGCGGCGCTCTTCGGGGTGCTCGCCTGGTCGGCGGGGAAGATCGCCGCGACGGGCGGGTCGTCCGCCCCGTCGAAGTCCTTCGCCGAGGTCGTGTTCGAGATGCCCGGCGGCCACGTGCTCGTCGCGCTGGCGGGCGTCGGCCTGGTGATCGGCGCGGGCTACGCCGTGTACCGGGGCCTCACCAAGGCGTTCCTGCGCGAGCTCGACCTCCGCGGGGCGACCCCGCAGCGGGCGCGGATGGTCACCCGGCTCGGCCAGCTCGGCTGGGCCGCGCTGGGGCTGGTCTACGGAACCCCCGGCGTCCTGCTGGTCGTCGCGGGCTCGACCTACGACCCGGACGCCCCGACCACGCTGGACGCCGGGCTGCACACCGTCGCGGGCGAGCCCTACGGCGGCCCGCTGATCATCGCGCTGGCCCTCGGGCTCGTCGCGTTCGGCGTCTACTGCTTCTTCGACGGCTGGTACCGCAAGGCCTGAGGCCGAGAGTCACGATTCTGTCGTCGGACCGACAGAAGGATGACTCTCGACCGCTGCACCGTCGGTCAGTCGTCGTCGGGGTCGTCGGTGACCGTGTCGGCGGCGCTCGCGCCGTTGGACGACTTCACCGTGACCTTGCGGCTGCGCCGGGCGGCCGGGCGCGGAGGGGGCGGAGGCGACTGCACCTGCGCGCCGCGGCCGAGGATGATCTCCGCAAACGTGGCCATGGCCTCGTCGAGCTGGCCCGCGTTGCGCCGCTCCGACTCCTCGTTGGCCCGGGTCACGAGCCTGCCGACGGCCGCGCCGTCGGGCCGCTCGGCCAGCGTGGCCTCGAGCTTGTCGAGCTTCTCGTCGAGCCTGCCGCCGAGCCCGGTCTCCAGCGTGTCGAGCCGGTTCGCGACCTCGTCCAGGTGCTTGGCCAGCCCCTCGAGCTTCTGCGCGAGCCCGTCGAGCGGCTCCGTCGGGTCGACGACGGGACGCCCCGCGAGGTCTTCCAGCCGCCGGTGCAGGCCGACGCTGGTGTCGCCGAGCAGGTTGCGCAGGCCCTCGCCGGTCTCGTCGAACGCGCGCCCGGCCGCCGTGAGCTGCTCGCGGACCGTGCGCTCGACGTTCTCCAGGCGCTCCTTGATCGGCGTGCCGACCGAGGTGGGCATGGCGTCGAGGCGCATCTCGTGCCGGTCGAGCCGGTTGTCCAGGTCGTCGAGGCGCTTGTGCAGGCCGCCGAGCCGGTCGTCCAGGCCGTCCATCCGCCCGGAGATGCCCTCCATGCGCCCGCCCATGCCGTCGAGGCGCCCGTCGAGCTGGGCGAACGGCTTGGCCAGCTTGTCGGGCAGCGAGTCGACGGCGCGGAGCACGGAAGCCAGCACGGCGTCTTGGGCGTCGAGCTTCGCGACGGTCTCGTCGAGACGCTCGGCCAGCACGCTGACCTCGGTGCGGTCGGGCAGCTCCGTGAGCCGCTTGCGCATGTTGCCCAGCGCGTCCAGCGCGGCGAGCCGCGCGTGGATCTCGTCGAGCGAGTCGAAGATCTGCTGCTGTTCGCTGTCGCGGATCTCCGCGGCGCGCACCAGCATCCCGCGCATGCGGTCGAACGAAACAGAAGAATCATTGCTCATGGCGGCGGGGGAGCTTCCTGAGAGCGGGGACGGACTGCACAGAGAGTAGCGAGCCTTGTGGATCACCCGTACGCGGCGTCCCCGACATCCGGGATTACTCCGATCGGCCCAGCGTAGGGCTGGTTCGGCCCGGTGCTCTAGCGTGGTGACGTGCCCGTCGCCCTGAGTTCCGAGACCATCCGCGACGCCCCGAAGGTGCTCCTCCACGATCACCTCGACGGTGGGCTGCGCGCCGAGACCGTCATCGAGCTGGCCCAGAACATCGGCTACCGAGCGTTGCCGTCGGAGGACGCGGCGGAGCTGAGCGCCTGGTTCCTCGGCGCCGCGCACTCCGGCTCACTGGTGCGCTACCTGGAGACGTTCGGCCACACCGTCGCCGTGATGCAGACGGTCGACGCGCTTGTCCGGGTGGCGTCCGAATGCGCGCAGGACCTCGCGGCCGACGGCGTGGTCTACGCCGAGGTGCGTTTCGCCCCCGAGCTCCACGTGGAGCAGGGGCTCGCGCTGGAGGACGTCGTCGAGGCGGTGCTGGAGGGGTTCCGGATCGGCACCGTCCTCGCGGCGGAGCACGGCCGCCGGGTGCGCGTCGGCTGCCTGCTGACGGCCATGCGGCACGCCGCGCGCTCCCGGGAGATCGCCGAGCTGGCCATCCGCTACCGGGACGTCGGCGTCGTCGGCTTCGACATCGCGGGCGCGGAGGCGGGCTTCCCGCCCACCCGGCACCTGGACGCCTTCGAGTACCTGCGCCAGCAGAACGCCCACTTCACGATCCATGCGGGCGAGGCGTTCGGGCTGCCGTCGATCTGGGAGGCGCTGCAGTGGTGCGGCGCCGACCGGCTCGGGCACGGGGTGCGGATCGTCGACGACATCACCGTGGCCGACGACGGCACCGCGAAGCTCGGCCGTCTCGCCGCCTACGTGCGCGACATGCGGATCCCGCTGGAGATGTGCCCGACCTCCAACGTCCACACCGGCGCGGCGCCGTCGCTGGCCGAGCACCCGATCGGGCTGCTCACCGCGCTCCGCTTCCGGGTCACGGTGAACACCGACAACCGGCTGATGTCGGGAGTCACGCTCTCCGACGAGCTCGGCAGGATCGCCGCGACCTTCGGCTACGACTGGGCCGACCTGCAGTGGTTCACCGTGAACGCGATGAAGTCGGCGTTCATCGGGTTCGACGAGCGTCTCGCGATGATCAACGAGGTGATCAAGCCCGGCTTCGCCGCGCTCATGAAGCTGAGCGCCCGGAGCGGCCTAGCGCCCTGGCAGAGTCTCCGGGACCCTCCTAGTGCCGGTTGAGCCGGTCTTCGAGCTCGTCGATCAGCTCGCCCAGCTTCGTCGACTCCGCTTCGAAGGGCGGGCTGGGCGCCAGGCGCGTCGGGTCCGGCCGGACGATGAACGACACCAGCCACCCCAGCGGCTGCGACTCCGCGAGAGCGGCGCGCGGCTCGTCGTCGCCCGCCCACTCGCCGACGTCCAGCAGCAGCTCGGTGGCCAGCTCCAGCCGCCCGGGATCGACGGACGTGGTGCCCTCGGCGAGGTCCTCGTCGAGCTCGGCGAGGACGTAGCTGTTCATGTCGTCGACGGTGATGTCCAGATCGGACTCGGCCCGCGCGACGACCTCCTGCCACGTCGAGGCGGCCGTGAGGTCGTGGCCCTCGGCGCCCTCGCCCGCGATCCAGCGCTGCAGGCGCGCGCTCGCTGCCGAACACCTCGATCTTCCCGTCGGAGCCGAGGAACACCGGCTTGTCGTCGAGGTAGCAGCGCAGGGTGACGACCTGGCCCGCGCTCGTCGTGATCCGGATGGGATCGATGCCGATCTCCTCCCAGAACCCGGCGGGCCCCTCGTCGTCGACCTCCTCCGGGTCGTCCTCGTCGTCGGCGACGGTGTCGGCGATCGAGAGGTCGTCGGCCGCCTCGTCGTCGGTGACCACGACCTCCTTCTCGGCCGCGGCGAGCGCGGTGCCGTCGACGTCCGGGGTGTCGATCATGTCGTCGATCGCGTCGATGACGTCGTCCCAGCGCTCGGCGATCGTCTCGACGAGCTGGCTCCACAGCCGCGCGCCTTCGCGCCCGACGAACGGCAGCGTGCCCTGGTGCAGCAGGCCGAAGCCGGGTGCGGAGTCCAGCACCTCGGTGACGGTGTCGAGCTCGCACACGTCGGCGATGGAGCGCACGATGTCGACGATCTCGGCCAGCTCGCCGATCGTCCACGTGTCGGCGTCCTCCGCCGCGATCTCCGGCACCCCGACGATGTCGTAGCGCTGGGTCTCCTCGGGGGTCAGCTCGGCGACCGTCAGATCGGGCACCAGCGACCACGAGGGGTGGTCGATCAGGTCGTGTTCGGTGGCGGTGCGCACGAACGCGGCGAGCTGGGCGACCTGGGGGAACGCGAAGAGCGCGTCGTCGTCACCGAGGAAGGCCTCCCATTCCTCGCCGTCCTCACGCCACTTCGGCGCCCACAGCGTGACGAGATCGCCTTCGGTGAGCGAAAGCTGGATGGGGACGATGTCGCTGGCCACGGGCGGAGCGTAACCGTGTGGCCTGACAAGGGGGTCAGCGCCCGACGGGATGCCAGACCGTCGTGAGCTCGGTCCACGCGCGCAGCCTGCCCATGTCGGAGACGGTGCCCGCGGGCAGCACGCGCTTCACGGTGTCCGCGGCCGCGCGCTCCAGCTCGACGGCCAGCTCGTCGGGAGCACCCGCGAGATCCAGCCCGTCGACGTCGGCGTGTGCGGCGAGCCACGGGCCGAGCTCGGTGACCTGCCCAGTGAGCAGGTTGACGACGCCGCCCGGCACGTCGGACGTGGCGAGCACCTCGCCGAGCTCGACCGCGGGCAGCGGCCGGGTGGGGGAGGCCACGACGACGGCGGTGCAGCCCGTCGCGAGCACCGGCGCCAGCACCTCGACCAGCCCCAGCAGCGACGATGCCTCCGGCGCGAGGACGCCGATCACGCCCGTCGGCACCGGGGTCGAGAAGTTGACGTACGGCCCGGCCACGGGGTTCACCGACCCCAACACCGTGGCGATCTTGTCGGTCCAGCCCGCGTACCAGACCCAGCGGTCGATCGCGGCGTCGACGGCGGTGCCCGCGCGCTTGCGGCTCAGGCCCTCGGCCGCGACGACGTCCTCGACGAACTGGTCGTGGCGGGCCTGCAGCATCTCCGCGACCCGGTAGAGCACCTGGCCCCGGTTGTACGCGGTGGCGCCCGACCAGCCCGCCAGCGCCGCCCGCGCCGCGCTCACCGCGTCGCGCAGGTCCTTGCGCGACGCCAGCGCCGCGTGCGCGAGCAGCCTGCCCTTGGCGTCGGTGACCGGGTAGCTGCGGCCGGACTCCGAGCGCGGAAAAGCGCCGCCGACGTAGAGCTTGTAGGTCTTGGCGACGCCCAGGCGGCCGTCGACGGGCGGGGAGAGGCTCACGGCCGCGAGCCTACGACGAATCGGTGCCGTGTCGGGTCGTCCGGCTGCGGGCTTTCGGCCGTCCGGTGGCCACTCCCTGGCCCGTTTGCCGCGTGCTTGCGCGGTGGGTGCCACCTGCCCATACTGCGGCGGAGCAGCCCGGGGGGCCGCTCCCCCATCGTTCCCCCCGCGGAAGGACAGCTATGCCGATCTGCACGCCCTGTCGCCGTCGCGCCGAGCAGCGTGAATGGCGGTGAACGACGCACGTCTCCGCACGTCGCCGACGCCTTCGCCGCGCGGTGCGGCCCCCGCCGACCGCATCGCGACGCTCGAAGCGCAGCTCGCGGCCGAGCGCAGCCGCGCAGAGCACGCCGAACGGGCGCTGGAGAACGGCTCCATCGGCGGGTTCGGCGTCCGCGCCGAGCGCCTCCTGCGGCTGGCCGAGACCGAGGCGCGGGAGATGCGCGCCTCCGCGGCGGCCGACGTCTCGAACCTGCTCGCCAAGGCCCAGGCCGACGCCGAGGCGCACCGCCACGAGGTCGAGCAGGAGCTCATCGAGCGCTCGAGCGAGCTCGACCGCAAGGCCGCGGAGCGCACGGCCGCCGTGGTCGCGCGCGAACAGCAGATGAACAACGAGATGGAGTCCCGCCGCGAGGAGGGCGAGCGCGTGCGCACCGCCGCGTTGCGGGAGGCCGAGCGGATCCGGCGCGACGCCCAGTCCGACGCCACCCGCATGCGGGAGGCGGCCGAGGCGGAGGGCCGGAGCCTGCGCGCCGCCGCCTCGGCCGAGGCCGACCGCCTCGGCGCGATCCAGCAACGCGCGCGCGACGAGCTGGCCAAGCTCGACCGGAAGCTCGGCGAGGCTCTTTCGGCACCCTGAGTGCTGGCCTCGCTACCGTCCCGGGTGAAACAATTCGCCCCGGGAGGTGGCGATGGCGAGCGTCCAGCCGACGGACGCGGAGGTCTTGGCCGCGGTCGCCCGCACCGGCTACGTCTACTCCGATCCCGTCGACGCGCACGTCCCCGGCATCACGGCCGTGCGCCCCGACGAGGTGCTCGCGGTCCCGCCGCCGACCTGGGGCGCTGGAGCCCACCCAGCGCGACCAGGCCGCGATCGACGCGGGCAACGCCTGATGATCGACCTGAACGACTACGCGCACACCGCGGCGCAACGTGGCTGGGGCGCGGGCTGGCCGTCCTGCGACGGCGCCCGTGTGGGCGGCCTCGCCGTCGTGCGGGCGCCCGTCTCCGGGGTCGGGGTGTCGGTCCACCGGCGGGCGGCCCGGCTGGTCGGGCTGCTGTTCGGCGAGACCGAGCGGCGGGGCTACCTCCTGCGCGCGGGCCAGTGCTGGGGCTACGCCTGCCGCGCGATCGCGGGCACCGTGGTGGCCAGCAACCACAGCTGGGGCCTGGCCGTCGACATCAACTCGCTGGCCAACCCGTACCAGTTCCCGCGCCGCACCGACCTGCCCACCTGGATGCCGCTGCTCTGGAACCGCTACGGGTTCGCGTGGGGCGGCAACTACAACAACGACGGCCGCACCGGCAAGGCCGACTCCATGCACTTCGAGTTCATGGGCACCCCGGCCGACGCCGACGCGATGACCGCGCTGGCGCTGTTCGAGCTCTCCGGCGTCGGCTCCGGCTCCGGATCCCTGACCAGCAGGAAGGACGACCCCGTGGCCGTCATCCCCCTCACCGTCGGCAGCGACGGCACGTTCCGCGCGGCGGTCATGGCCGAGGCGGGCGGCGACTCGATCGTCGTCGCACGCGCCTGGATCACCGTCGGCTCGACGTGGGGGAACACCGCTTTCACCGTCACCGCCCTCGACGGCGTGGGCAGGCCGATGACCCAGCAGCGCTTCACCGTGCCCAACAACTCCACCCGCGTGATGGAGCTGCCCGGCGGGTGCAAGCTCGCCACGCTCGAGGGCAAGGTCGACCCCAACGCCATCCCGGCGGCGGCGCTGGTCAGCCTCAACCGATGACCTGTTGCGTCCCGGGGTGTGATCGGTGCGAGCCGCATGTGGGTGCGGTCGCGATGGCCCTGGTGTACGGCTGAGGCGGGGTCTTCCGTAGGCGGGCGGCGCGATGATCGCCCCCATCCGCACCTGACGGCGGCTGCGGGCGCTGCGGGGTGCGGTTCCCGGGGATCTTGGGGACGGACGGAACCGCGCGCGAGTCGGCGTCGTCCAATGCGCATGGACGACCGTCTTCCGTTCCGCGGTTCGGATGCCGTTTCCAGCGGCCTGTTGACCCGTTCCGTGCTGCGCGGGCCTCGGTTTCGCAGGTTGTTCCCCGACGTCTACGTCCGCGCGCGGCGTCGAAGTCGATCTCGTCGTGCGCTCGCTCGCCGCCGCGGTGCTCGTCGGCGACCGCGGCGTGCTCGGTGGCTACTCGGCGGCCGAGTTGCTCGGTGCGTCGTGCGGGCCGCTTGATGCGGCCGCGGAGGTGATCGTCCTCGGGCGGCGCCGGGCTCCTCCGGGACTGCTCGTGCGTGAAGAGGACGTCCCGCTCGCCGAACGATGGCAGGTGGACGGCACCGTCGTCACCTCGCCGGTGCGCACGGCGCTGGACATCGCCTCCCGCGGATCGCTGGTCGAGGCGGTCGCAGGCGTCGACGCACTCACCCACCGGTTCGGCTTTCCACCGCAAGAGGTAGTGCGCTTGGTGTACCGGCATCCGGGCAGACGCGGCGCAGCGCGGCTTCCGACGGTGGTGCGGCTGGCGAATCCGCTCGCGGACTCCCCGATGGAAACGCGGATCCGGCTCGCCATCGTGCTCGCGGGGCTACCGGCACCGGAGTTGCAGTTCCGGGTCGGTCCCTACCTGCTCGACATGGCCTACCCCGACCTCATGCTCGGCGTCGAATACGACGGGCGCGAGCACCTCACCCAACATCGAGCGATGCGTGACCTCGACCGTCAGGCCTACCTGACTGCCGCAGGTTGGCGCCGGATTCTCCGCTTCCCGAAGGAGGTCGTGCTCCATGAGCCCGAGCTGATCCCGTTGACGGTAGCGGCGGGCGCTGAAGATCGCTGCGAGTCGCACCTGAATGCGGTCGTGACGTGTCTGGAGTGCGTCTCGCGGCGATCGTCAGGCGTCGAGGTAGGCGGCCAGGCCCGCGCGACCGCCTTCGCGGCCGAAGCCGGACTCGCCCAGCCCGCCGAACGGGCTCGTGGGGTCGAACC
The DNA here is from genome assembly GCA_963799945.1 of uncultured Actinomycetota bacterium. GTDB lineage: Bacteria > Actinomycetota > Actinomycetes > Mycobacteriales > Pseudonocardiaceae > Pseudonocardia. The sequence goes on along the minus strand of CAWCZG010000006.1, from coordinate 753,974 downwards.
GGTTGAACGTGTTGGCCCAGACGACGCCCGCCCGCACCCGCTGGGCGGTCCACAGCGCCTTGGCGCCCTTGTCCGTCCACACCCCGGCGGACAGGCCGTAAGGGGTGTTGTTCGCCTTGGCGACGGCCTCGGCGGGGGTGCGGAACGTCAGCACCGACAGCACCGGGCCGAAGATCTCCTCCCGGGCCACCCGCATCGTCTGCTCCACGCCGGAGAACACGGTCGGGCGGGAAGAAGAGGCCGCGCTCGGGCAGCGGGCACGGGCTGGTCCACCGCTTGGCCCCTTCGGCGTCGCCCGCCGCGGCGAGATCGACGATGCGGTCGAGCTGGGCCCGGGAGTTGATCGCCCCGATGTCGGTGTTCTTGTCCATCGGGTCGCCGACGCGCAGGGTGGTGATCCTGGCGAGCAGCAGCTCCATCAGCTCTTCGGCGATCGACTCCTGCACGAGCAGCCGTGAGCCCGCGCAGCACACGTGGCCCTGGTTGAAGTAGATGCCCTCGACGATGCCTTCGACGGCCTGGTCGAGCGCCGCGTCGTCGTAGACGATGTTGGCCGCCTTGCCGCCGAGCTCCAGCGTGACGCGCTTCCCGGTGCCCGCGAGGCGCCGCTGGATCTCCTTGCCGACGTCGGTGGAGCCGGTGAACGCGACCTTGTCGACGTCCGGGTGCCCGACCACGGCCGCCCCGACCTCGCCCGCGCCCGGCAGGACGTTGAGCACGCCATCGGGCAGGCCCGCCTCGGCGGCGATCTCCGCCAGCACCAGCGCGGTGAGCGGGGTGGTCTCGGCGGGCTTGAGGACGATCGTGTTGCCCGTCGCGAGCGCGGGGCCGATCTTCCACGCGGCCATGAGCAGCGGGAAGTTCCACGGGATCACCGCGCCGACGACGCCGAGCGGGCGCGGCGAGGCGCCGAGGCCCGCGTGCTCCAGCTTGTCGGCCCAGCCCGCGTGGTGGAACAGGTGCGCCGCGGCGGTGGGCACGTCGACGTCGCGGCTCTCGCGGATCGGCTTGCCGTTGTCGAGCGTTTCCAGGATCGCCAGCTCCCGCGCCCGCTCGGCGACGATGCGCGCGATGCGGAACAGGTACTTGGCCCGCTCGGCGCCCGACATCGGGCCCCACGTCGTCGTGTAGGCGCGGCGGGCGGCCGCGACCGCGCGGTCGACGTCGTCCGGCGACGCGGTGCCGACCTCGGCCAGCACCTCCTCGGTGGCCGGGTTGAGCGTCTTGAGCGGCTCGCCGCCACCGTCGACGAACGCGCCGCCGATGAAGGGGCGGTAGGTCGCCTGCAGGTTGGCGGGCGCCGTGGACTCGGGGGCGGGCGCGTAGGTCCATGCGGTCATGTCAGGCCGTCCCGATGTACTTGGCTGCCGCGTAGTGCCCCTCGGTCTGCGCGCGGCGCTGCCGCAGCAGGTCGTTGAGCAGCGACGAGGCGCCGAAGCGGAAGAGGTCAGGGGTGAGCCACGCGGGCCCGGCCACCTCGTTGACGGCCACGAGGTGGCGCACCGCGTCCTTGGCCGTGCGGATCCCGCCCGCCGCCTTCACGCCCCGGTGCTCGCCGGTGGCGCGGTGCCAATCGCGCACGGCCTGCAGCATCACCTGGACCACGGGCAGCGTCGCGGCGGGGGAGACCTTGCCGGTGGACGTCTTGATCACGTCGGCGCCCGCGAGGAGCGCGAGCCAGGACGCGCGGCGCACGTCGTCGTAGCCCGCGAGCTCGCCGGTCTCCAGGATGACCTTGAGGTGCGCCCGCCCGCAGACCTCCTTGACCGCGACGATCTCGTCGTAGACCAGGCCGTAGCGTCCGGTGAGGAACGCCCCGCGGTCGATCACCATGTCGATCTCGCCCGCGCCCGCGTCGACCGCGAACGCGGTGTCGGCCAGCTTGACCGGCAGCGACGACCGGCCCGAGGGGAACGCCGTGGCCACGGCCGCGACGACCACTCCGGAGCCCGCGAGCCGCTCGACCGCCACGCCCGCGAGATCGGGGTAGACGCAGACGGCGGCGACCGGCGGGACGTCGGGGTGGTCCGGATCGGGCCGCATCGCCTGGACGCACAGCGACCGGACGCGGTCGGGGGTGTCCGCGCCCTCCAGCGTGGTCAGATCGATCATGGAGATGGCCATGTCGATCGCCTGGAGCTTGGCGTCGGCCTTGATCGAACGGGTGGCGAGGACGGCCGATCGGCGCTCCAGACCGACCTGGTCGACGCCGGGTAGGCCGTGCAGGAAGCGCCGCAGCGACGTCTCGTCGCGCACCACGTCCGCCAAAGCTGCCGGGACGGTGGTGGTCACGCCGCCAGTCTAGAGCGGTGGCCACCCCGCGGGGACCCGGTCGAGCCGTGCGGACGCGCGACGCGGGCAGTTCAGGTCGTGCTGTGCAGACGAACCACGCCCACCGTGACGTCCTCGAGGCCACCGCGATCGAAATCGCGGCGCAGCTGGTCGGCCTTGATCGTGGCGGTCAGGCCGTCGAACGGGCCATGCGCGTCCACCTCGCCCGTCTGGGGATCGACGGCGAGCACGACGTATCCGTCGCACTGCGTGAGCTTCTCGGCGGCCGCGACGAGGGTCGCGTCGTCAGAAGTCGGGTAGTCCGGCACCGGATCACCTCCTGGTCATAAGTACAGCGTCCCGAGGCCTCTGGGCGTGACAGTGTTTGCGCCAGACCACCCGTTCGGGTCAGGGTGAAATCGGCGGTTGATCACCGAAGGTGCCGACGTCAGGACGGTGGGCGCATGGATAGGAGGACACGCGCTGTCAACGTCACGCTCTTGGCACTCTTCGTGATCGCGACCTTCAGCGGGTTCCTGGCGTTCACCCTGGACGCGGCTCCGCTTTCGACGGTCGTGGTGACGGTGCACAGCGCGTCCGGTTTGGGCCTCCTCGTGCTCGTTCCGGCGAAGGCCCGGATCATCAAACGAGGTCTCAGGAGGCCGGGAAGATCACGCAAGGTGATCAGCTGGACGTTGTCCGTGCTGGTCCTGGGCACGCTCGGCGGCGGCCTGCTCCACGCGCTCCGCGGTTTCGTGCCCGTGCTCGGGCTGCTGCCGATGCAGATCCACGTCGGGGCGGCGCTGATCGCCGCCGTCCTGCTGGCCTGTCACGTCCTGCCCTACCGGCACCGGCGGTGGCCACTCGTACGCCGGGTCGACCTGCACCGCAGGGCGGGCCTGAAGGCGGCGGGGGTCGTCGCGGGCGCGCTGGCGCTGCGGGCCGTCGCCCCGGGGCTGCCGCGGCGGTTCACCGGCTCGCACGAGCTGGCCGCGGCGGAGATGCCGGTGACCCAATGGCTCTTCGACCCGGTGTTGCGGCTGGACGCCGCGGCGTGGCGGCTGCGGCTGTCCGACCGCACCCTCGATCTCGACGGCCTGTCCGTGCTGCCCCAGACCACCGTCCGCGCGGTGATCGACTGCACCGGGGGCTGGTGGGCCGAGCAGGAGTGGAGCGGGGTGCGCCTGGCCGACCTGGGCCTGCGCCCGTCGGCATCGGTCGACGTGGTGTCGGCGACCGGCTACCGCCGCCGCCTGCCCGCCTCGGACGTCGCCACAGCGCTGTTGGCCACCCACGCGGGCGGTCAGCCGCTGGCCGACGGGCACGGCGGCCCGGTGCGCCTCGTGGCGCCGGGCAGGCGCGGGTTCTGGTGGGTGAAGTGGGTGGTGGCCGTGGAGGGCACGGACGAGCCGTGGTGGCTGCAGCCGCCGCTACCCCTCCAGTAGGCCCCTCCAGTAGGCCTAGAGGGCCCGGTGCATCACGTGCAGGCCGATGTAGCCCAGCGACGGGTGCAGGAATGCCTCAGGCACCGTGGCGAGCACGCTGAAGCCCAGCGAGCGCCACAGGGCCACGGCGCCGACGTTGGTCTCGACGACGGCGTTGAACTGCATCGCGCGGTACCCGTCGGCGCGGGCGCGCTCCAGGACGGCGGTGCCCAGCGCCCGTCCGACGCCCTTGCCCCCGTGCGCCGGGTCGACCATGAAGCCGGCGTTCGCCACGTGCGCGCCCGGCCCCAGCTGGTTGGGGCCGACCTTCGCGGTGCCCAGCACCGCATCGCCGTCGACCGCGACGAGCGTGCACGCGGGCGGTGGCGCCATCCAGACCCGGCGCGCCGCGTCGTCGTCGATGTCGCGGGGCCAGGTGTAGGTCTCGCCCGCCCGCACGATCTCCCGCAGGAACGGCCAGATCGCGGGCCAGTCCTCGGCAGTGGCGTCGCGGATGCGCACGACCTCACCCTAGATCGGCGACACCGGATAGCCTGCGTCCGTGGACGTCCGGGTCGTCGATCACCCTCTGGTCAGAGCACGGCTGTCGACGATGCGCGACGCGCGCACCGACAACGCCACGTTCCGCGCCGCCCTGCGCGACCTCACCCTCATGCTGATCTACGAGGCCACCCGCGGTGCCGCCGAGGTGGCCTCGCCGCTGCACACGCCGGTCGCCCGCACGGTCGGGTACCGGCTGGCCAACCCGCCGCTGCTGGTGCCGGTGCTGCGGGCGGGGCTGGGCATGGTCGACGCCGCGCAGGCGCTCATGCCCGAAGCGCAGACGGGGTTCGTCGGCATCGCCCGCGACGAGCAGACCCACCAGCCGATGCCCTACATGGAGTCGCTGCCGGAGTCGCTCGCAGGCCGCCCGGTGTTCGTGCTCGACCCCATGCTGGCGACCGGGGGGTCGATGGCGCACACCATCGGGCTCCTGACCGAGCGCGGCACCACCGACGTCACGGCGATCTGCGTCCTCGCGGCCCCCGAGGGCATCACCCGTCTCGCGGAGAGCGGCCTCCCGGTGCGGGTGGTCACGGCCAGCGTCGACGAGCGCCTCAACGACTCGGCCTACATCGTGCCGGGCCTCGGCGACGCGGGGGACCGGCTGTTCGGCGCGGTCTAGGTCAGGCGTGGGTGGGGCGCCAGCCCTCCAGCACCGCCCGCACCGCCGCCTCGAACCGCCCCTCCACACCCGGCGGCAGGAAGCCGCGCAGCTGCAGCGCCACCCAGCCGTGCACGGTCGTCCAGAGCGTCAAGGAGACGGTGGCGCGGTCGGTGTCGGGGCGCAGGGCGTGCTCGTCGACGGCCCGGTCGACGGCCGCGCGCAGCGGCCCCAACGCGCTGCCCGCCACGGTCCGGCTGACCGCCTCGGCCGACAGCAGGGTCGGGCCCGCGAACATCAGGGCGAACAGGTGCGGGTCGTCCAGCGCGCTGTCGCGGTAGGCCACGCCCGTGCGCACGACGTCGTCGAGCGCGTCGCCGCCGGGCGGCAGGCTGGACAGGCGCCGGCCGAGATGCCGGAACGCCTCGTCGAAGAGCGCGGTGAGCAGGCCGTTCTTGCCGCCGAAGAGCGCGTACACGGCCGTCGTCGAGGTCTCGCAGTCGTGGGCGAGGGTGCGCAGGCTCAACGCCTCGGGACCGCCCTCCGAGACGAGGGACCCTGCTCGCTCCAGCAGACGGGCGCGCAGCTTCTCGTCGTGGACCTTCGGACGAGCCATGCCGCAGGTTAACGCGGGTACCTGCGCCACGATCGAGTCAGTGGCGCCCTCTCCACAGGTCGATCTTCGCGGTCAGGCCGGGTCGGCCAGCAGCGCCTCGACCTCGGCGCGCAGATCGCTCATGCGGGTCGCGGCGCGGGCCCGTGCCGCGGCGACGTCGTCGTCCGGATCCTCGACGACCTCCAGGTAGGCCTTGAGCTTCGGCTCGGTGCCCGACGGGCGGATCACCAGCGCGCTCGCCGGGCCTGCGCAACACGAGCACGTCCGGAGCGGGCCGCGCGGCCGTCCATCCGGCGGGTGGGGTGCCGCGCAGCCGTTCGACGACGGCGTCCCGGGCCGCAGGCGCCATCCGCAGCGACACCCCGGCCGTCGCGTGCACGCCGTGGGTGCGGGCGAGCTCGTCGAGCCGGTCGGGCACGCCTCGGCCCGCGGCTTTCAGCGTCGCCGCGAGGTCGCAGGCGAGCACGGCCGCGGCGATGCCGTCCTTGTCCCGCACCGCGTCGGGGTCGACGCAGTAGCCGAGCGCCTCCTCGTACCCGTACACCAGCCCCGGGCCGCCGCGGACGATCCACTTGAACCCGGTGAGCGTCTCGGCGTAGCGGGCCCCGTAGGCGGCGGCGACGGCGCTCAGCATCGACGAGGAGACGACGGTCGTCGCCACGAGCGGGTCGGTGTAGCCGCCGCTGCGCAGCAGGTGGTCGCCCAGCAGGACGCCGGTCTCGTCGCCGGTGAGCTGGCGCCAGGGCGCGGCCGGGGACGGCGAGCGCGCACCGGTCGGCGTCCGGGTCGAGGGCGATCGCGAGGTCCGCGCCGACCTCGGCGGCCAACGCCAGCAGCAGGTCCGTGGCGCCGGGCTCCTCGGGGTTGGGGAACGTGACCGTCGGGAAGTCGGGATCGGGCACGGCCTGCGCCCCGACGACGTGCACGTCGGTGAACCCGGCCCGGCGCAGCGCGAGCACGGCCGTCTCGCCGCCGACCCCGTGCATCGGGGTCAGCGCGATGCGCAGGTTGCGGGCGGTGCCCCGGGGCAGGCCGCCGACGCGGTCGAGGTAGGCCCCCACGACGTTCGCTGCGGTGACGTCGCGACGTGCCGACCTGCGTCGACGTCGGGACGGAGATCGCCGGGGGTGCCGCGGTGATGGCCGCCTCGATCTCGGCGTCCGACGGGGGCGCGAGCTGGGCGCCGTCGGCGAGGTAGACCTTGTAGCCGTTGTCGGCGGGCGGGTTGTGCGACGCCGTGATCTGCACGCCCGCCACGGCGCCCAGCTGCCGCACGGCGAAGGCGAGCACGGGCGTGGGCAGCGGCGCGGGGAGGGCGTGCACGGTGAACCCGGCGCCCGCGAACACCTCGGCGGCGGCCGCGGCGAAGGCGGCCGAGCCGTGCCGGGCGTCGCGGCCGACGACCACCGCGCCCCGCTCACCGCCGCGCGCGAGCCAGGCCGCGAGGCCTGCCGTCGCGCGGCGGACGACGGCCACGTTCATGCCCGAGGGCCCCGCCCGCACCGGCCCGCGGAGCCCGGCCGTGCCGAACCGGAGCGCGCCCGTCATGCGGTCGGTGAGGTCGTCGACGGCGCCCGCGCCGCCCACCATCGCGTCCGCGAGCACGCGGGTGAGCTCGGCCCGTGTCGTCGGGTCGGGGTCGTCGGCGATCCAGCGCATCGCCGCATCGCGCAGCGCGGGGGTCAGCATCAGCGCACTCCGCCCGGCGCCGTCACGCCACCAGCTCCCGCAGGAGCTCGCCCATCCGTCCGGCCGAGGCGGCGCCCGCGGCCAGGACCTCCTGGTGGTCGAGGGGCTCGCCGGTGATCCCGGCGGCCAGGTTGGTGACCAGCGAGAGCCCGAACACCTCGAGGCCCTCGGCGCGGGCGGCGATCGCTTCGAGCACGGTCGACATCCCGACCAGGTCCGCACCCATCCCGCGCAGCATGCGGATCTCGGCGGGCGTCTCGAAGTGCGGGCCGGGCAGCCCCGCGTAGACGCCTTCGGCCAGCAGCGGGTCGATCGCCCGGGCCCGGGCCCGCAGGGCGGGGGAGTAGAGGTCGGTGAGGTCGACGAACCGGGGGCCCTCCAGGGGCGAGGTCGCGGTGAGGTTGAGCTGGTCGGAGATCACCACCGGCTCGCCGACGCGCATGCCCTCCCGGATGCCGCCCGCGGCGTTGGTGAGCACGACCGCCCGGCAGCCCGCCGCGGCCGCCGTCCGCACGCCGTGCGCCACCTGGACGGGTCCGTGGCCCTCGTACAGGTGGGTGCGGCCCAGCATCACGAGCACCCGCCGCTCCCCGACCCGGACGGAGCGGATCGTGCCGCCGTGGCCCTCGACGGTCGGCGGGCGGAAACCGGGCAGCTCGGCCATCGGCACCTCGTGCTCCGGCGACCCGATGACGTCGGCGGCCGGACGCCAGCCCGACCCCAGCACGACGGCCACGTCGTGGGCGGCGACGCCCGTCCGCTCGGCGATGACGGCGGCCGCCGCGGCGGCAGGGGAACTCATGCGCGGCAGCCTAAGCCGCGGATCGGTCGGGCGCTCTGGAGCGATCTTGTTGCGTCTGGGCGGTCATGACGCCCCACCGCAACAGGATCGCGAGTGTCACGCGGCCGAGGGCGAGAACTTCCCCGAGAGGTAGTCGAACAGGTCGGCCGACGCCGAGCCCGCCGCCGAGCGCGGCACGCTCAGCGTGATCACCCAGGCGGTGCCGCCGCTGGGCACGACCATGCGCCACGACCTGCGGGCCTCGGTCTGGTAGGACAGCGTGACCGTGCCCGCGGGCCCGGTCGAGGCGGGCACGGCCGGGTCGAGCACCTCGGCAGCCCCCACGTCCTGGCCGTCGGCGACCTTCGCCGCGCCCGCCACCGTCAGCTCCTCGATGCCGTTGCTGCTGACGAAGCTCACCGAGGGCAGGCCGTTCGCGGGCGCCTGCGGGTAGCGACCCCAGCCGACGGGCACGGGGATGGTGAAGCCGAGGGGGTCGCGGTCGAGCTGGGTCGGGGCGCTGACCGTCGTGACGTTCTGCGCGGTCAACGGCGACTGGCCGCCGACCGTGCGCGTGATGGCCCAGCCGCCCGCGGCCCCGCCCAGCACGACGGCCGCTCCGGCGACGACGAGGCCCATGGACGTCCACCGCGACGCGGCCTGCGGCGGTCGGGTGATGACCGGCTGTTCGGTGTGCGGACGACCGGGCCTGCCGGGCAGGGGACCCGGGTCGACGGCGAGCCGGGCGGCGGCGTGGCGCGGGGCCCGAGACGCGGACGGCGGCGGTGGTGGAGTGCCGGGGCGGCGCGGCGACGGCCGAGCGCGGCGGCCGGGTGATCGCCGCGGCCTCCATCGTCGGCGCGTCCGGCGAGCCGGGGTAGAGGGGGTCGTCGGGGTCGTCGATCAGCGGACGCAGCCGCTGGCGCACCTCGTCCAGCGGCATCCGCCGCTCCGGGTCCTTGACCATCAGCGCCGCGATCACGTCGACGACCGGGCCCGATCCCCGCGGCCGCGGCACCTCGCCGTCGACGACCTCCGTGATCGTCTGCACCGGGTCGCCGTGCACGTCGTAGGGCGGGCGGCCCTCGATCGCGGCGAAGAGCGTCGCGCCGAGCCCCCAGAGATCGGCGGCGGGCGTGACGGGCTGGCCCGCCGCCACTTCGGGCGCGATGTAGGCGGGCGAGCCGAGCACCAGGCCCACGCTGGTCATGGGGGCGTCGGCGGCGTTGCGGGCGATGCCGAAGTCGGTGAGCTTCACGCGCCCGTCGTCGGCGATGAGGACGTTGCCCGGCTTCACGTCGCGATGGGTGATCCCGCTCCGGTGGGCGGCGCGGAGGCCGCCCGCCGTGGCGTAGCCGACGACCGCGGCCTGCGCGGCGGTCAGCGCGCCGCTCTCCCCGATCATCGTGGCGAGGTTGCGGGAGGGCACCAGCTCCAGCACGACGACGGGCTGCCCGTCGTCGACGACGACGTCGAAGACCGTGATGACGTTGGGGTGCGACAGGCCGCCCAGCGCGCGGGCCTCGCGCATGATGCGTTCGCGCAGGTCGCGGGCTTCGTGGTCGGGGACGCCCGGCGGGACCTTCAGCTCCTTGATCGCCACCCGGCGCTGGAGCACGTCGTCGTAGCCCGACCACACCGTGCCCATCGCGCCGCTGCCGAGCTGCCCGGACAGCCGGTAGCGCCCGCCGACGCGGCGCTCCTGGTCGTTGTCGGTGCCCGGCACGCCACCATTCTGACGAGCGGCCGGTCACGGGCGTGGAGAGACCCCCTCGGGGGACTTGTGGGTTCCCCGTATCGGCAGCGGGTATTCCCTTCTCATGACTGGTGTGATGATCAGACGGCGGCTGCGCCGAGCGGCGGATTCCTCCGTTCGCCGTATGACCGTCCGCCCGTCTGTCCGGTGTGGGGAGTCCGCCCGCAGCAGACGGGCGACCCCTCAGCGCGTCAACGCCGAAGGGGCGGGATTCGGGTTGGAACACCGCCGTCCGGGTGAGCACCATGGAGAGATGTACGACAGGATTGCGTCCGGCACGCCGGGCACCCGAGCAGTGGGTGCTCGATGACCGTGCTGGATGAGCACCACGACATCCTGCCCGTTGCCGCGCCGGTCGATTTCGGCGCGGGCACCGGGCCCTCCTGGCTGGACACGTGGCTGGCCGTCAACGCGAGCGAGCTCGTCAGCTGGCGACGATCCCTGCACGCGCTCCCCGAGCTGGGTCGCGAGGAGCTCCGGTCGACGGCCTACGTCGCCGAGGCGCTGATGGCGGCCGGTCTCGAGCCGCGCACGCTGCCCGGCGGCACCGGCCTGGTCTGCGACGTCGGACGCGGCGAGCGCTGCGTCGCCCTCCGGGCCGACCTCGACGCGCTCCCGCTCCAGGAGGACACGGGCCTGCCGTTCGCGTCCACGGTGGACGGCGTCATGCACGCATGCGGGCATGACGCGCACACCGCGATGCTGCTCGGCGCGGGCCTCGCGCTCGCCTCGGCGCCCGCGCTCCCCGGCCGCGTGCGGCTGATCTTCCAGCCCGCCGAGGAGATCCAGCCCGGCGGCGCGATGGACATGGTCGCCGACGGCGCCATGGAGGGCGTGGAGCGGATCTTCGCGCTGCACTGCGACCCGCGCCTGGGCGTCGGACGGCTGGGCACCCGGGTCGGGCCGATCACCTCGGCGTGCGACGTCGTGGAGATCAAGCTGACGTCGCCGGGCGGGCACACCTCCCGCCCGCACCTGACCGCCGACCTCGTCGAGGCCATCGGCCTGCTGGTGACCCAGCTCCCGCTGCTGCTCACCCGCCAGGTCGACCCGCGCTCGGGCACGGTGCTGGTCTGGGGCGCGGTGCACGCGGGCGAGGCCGCCAACGCGATCCCGCAGCACGGCGTCCTGCGCGGCACTCTGCGCACTGCCGACCACGCCACGTGGAACCAGCTGGAGGAGAAGGTCAGCGCGCTGGTGGCGGCGATCCTCGCCCCGCTCGGCGTCGGCTACTACCTCGACCACGTCCGCGGTGTGCCGCCGGTCGTCAACGAGGCCGTCAGCTCCGGCATGCTGGCCGAGGCCGCGCTGGCCATCGGCGGACCCGAGGCGTCGGCGAGCACCGAGCAGTCCAGCGGCGGCGAGGACTTCGCCTGGTTCCTCGACCACGTGCCCGGCGCCATGGCGCGGTTGGGCGTCTGGTCGGGCAGCGGCCCGATGCGCGACATCCACCAGCCGACGTTCGATCTGGACGAACGCGCCCTGCCCTTCGGCGTGCGCGTCCTGACCCGGGCGGCGCTCTCCGCGCTCGCCCACACCGGGGAGCCCCCGGTCCCACCGCTCTGAGCAGCGCGGACCCGCGAAGGCCCCGACCCCCGTGGGTCGGGGCCTTCGCCGTGGTCAGACGGACTTGCGGCTGGGACGGCTGCGCAGCGCGGCCACGTAGTCGTCAGGTGCGCCCGCCAGCTCCGCTGCGTCGGCGATCACCCCGAGGTAGCGGGCGCTGGGCTCGCCGCCTTCGTAGGCGTCGAGCACGTAGGCGTAGGCCAGCACGTCGCCCTCGAGCGTGTGCACCCGCAGCCGCAGCTTCTTGTGCAGCCCCAGCTCGCCGCCTTCCCAGCGGTCCAGCCGGGCGGAGTCGTGGTCCGGCACGTCGTAGAGGACGACGAAGACCTGCTCGCCCTCCTCCTCGACGACGGTGGAGAGGGCGCCCTCCCAGGCGAAGTCCTCGCCGCCGAACGTCAGCCGCCATCCCTGCAGCCACCCCGTGCCCGCCATCGGCGAGTGCGGGGCGCGCTCCTTCATCTGGGCCGGATCCATGTTCGACCCGTAGGCGGCGTACAGCGGCACCGCACAAGAGTAGAGCCACGGTCGCCGCGTACCGTGATCGGGGAACACGGCGAGCGACGAGGGGATGGCTACGTTCGGTGACCCGCATCGTGATCATGGGCGGTGGGCCCGCGGGATACGAGGCGGCGCTCGTCGCGGCGCAGCACGGGGGCGACGTCACCGTCGTCGAGCGTGACGGCATGGGCGGCGCCTGCGTGCTCGACGACTGCGTGCCGTCGAAGACCCTCATCGCCTCGGCCGGTGTGCGGGTCGAGCTCGGCCGCGCCCCCGAGCTGGGTCTCACCGCCGACCGCGACGCGATGGGTGTCGACCTGCCGCGCGTCAACGCCCGCGTCACCAGCCTCGCCATGGCGCAGTCGGCCGACGTCCGGGCCCGCGTCGAGCGCGAAGGGGTCCGGATCATCCGCGGGACCGCCGCGTTCGCCGACGAGCCGAGCGCGCGCGGACGCCACGCCGTCGAGGTCCGGCCCGCCGACGGCGAGACCGAGACCCTCGACGCCGATGTGGTGCTCGTCGCCACCGGCGCCACCCCGCGCATCCTCGACGACGCCAAGCCCGATGGCGAGCGCATCCTCACCTGGCGCCAGCTCTACGACCTCACCGAGCTGCCCGAGCACCTGGTCGTCGATCGGCTCCGGCGTCACCGGGGCGGAGTTCGTGTCGGCCTACGTCGAGATGGGCGCCCGCGTCACCCTGGTCTCCAGCCGCGACCGGGTGCTGCCCGGCGAGGATGCCGACGCCGCTGCCGTCCTGCAGGACGTGTTCGCCGAGCGCGGCGTGGAGATCCTCGCGCAGGCGCGCGCCGAGTCGGTGCGCCGCGACGGCGACGGCGTGGTCGTCACCCTGGCCGACGGCCGCACGGTCACCGGCTCGCACGCGCTGATGACGGTCGGCTCCGTGCCCAACACCGGCGAGCTGGCGCTGGAGAAGGTCGGCATCGAGGTCGGGCGGGGCGGGTTCATCACGGTCGACCGCGTGTCGCGCACCTCGGTGCCCGGCGTCTACGCGGCGGGCGACTGCACCGGCCTGCTCATGCTCGCCTCCGTCGCGGCCATGCAGGGGCGGATCGCGATGTGGCACGCGCTCGGCGAGGGCGTCACGCCGATCAAGCTGAAGACGGTGGCCTCCGCGGTGTTCACCCGCCCCGAGGTCGCGACCGTCGGCATCAGCCAGCGGGCGATCGACTCCGGCGAGGTGCCCGCGCGGACGATCATGATGCCGCTCTCCACCAACCCGCGCGCGAAGATGCAGGGGCTGCGGCGCGGCTTCGTGAAGCTGTTCTGCCGCCCGGCCACCGGCGTCGATCGTCGGCGGGGTCGTGGTGGCGCCGGTGGCCAGCGAGCTGATCCTGCCGATCGCGCTGGCCGTGCAGAACGGGCTCACGGTGGCCGACCTGGCCTACACGTTCTCGGTGTACCCATCGCTGTCCGGTTCGATCACCGAGGCCGGTCGGCAGCTGATGCGCCACGGCGACCTGGACTGATCCCGCCCCGCCTGATTCGGGGTCGGCTCCGGGACATCCCTGATTCCGCGGTCGCGGGCCCGGCCGACGATCGGGGCATGAGCATCGTGCCAACCACGTCCAAGGTCCCGGTCGTCCCCGTGGTCGCGGGCGCCGTCGTCGCCCAGTTCGCCGACGACGTCGTCCACGCGTTGTTGCCGCTCCCGTTCCTCGGGTCGCTGGCGGGCCTCATCGCGATCGTGCTCACCGCGGGCGCGGCGCGGGTGGTCACCCGCAACCGCACCGGCGCGGTGGTCGCCCGGACCGGCCTGGCCGTCGGCGTGACCTCGGCGGTGCTCGGCCTGATCGTCGGCGGGCTCGGGGTGGTGGCGATCCTGTTGGCGGGCATCACCGTGGTGGCCGGGGTGGCAGGCGCGGTCGCGGGCCGCGGACTCGCGGACCGCTCGGCCGAGTAGCGCGACACGTCGGCATGCGGCCGAGCTGCGACGCGAGCGGGGTTCGCCCAAGATCAAAGCCCGCTCGTGTCCATCTCGAGCTGATCGGGCCCTGGGCGCAGCCCGCTAGTCCTTGATCTCGCAGAGCACCGCGCCCTGCGCGACCGAGTTGCCCTGCGCCGCGGCCAGCCCGGTGACCGTGCCCGCCTTGTGTGCGGTGACCGGGTTCTCCATCTTCATCGCCTCGAGCACCACGACGAGGTCGCCCGCGGCCACGGAATCGCCGTCGGACACCGCGACCTTGATGATCGTGCCCTGCATCGGGGCGGTGACGGCGTCGCCGGAGGCCGCGGAGCCGCTGGAACCCCCGCTACGTCGACGGGGAGCGGCCTTGGCCGACCCACGCCGCCGCCGCCGAAGGAGAAGGTGCCGGGCAGCGACACCTCCAGCCGACGTCCACCCACCTCGACCACCACCGACTGGCGCGGCTCGTCCTCCGCCGCCGCGTCGCCGCCGGTGAACGGCTCGACGGTGTTGTCCCACTCGGTCTCGATCCACCGCGTGTGCACCGTGAACTCGTCCGACGCGAACGCCGGATCCTCCACGACCAGCCGGTGGAACGGCAGCACCGTGGCCATGCCCTCGACCTGGAACTCGGCCAGCGCGCGGCGGGAGCGCTCCAACGCCTGCGCGCGGTCGGACCCCGTGACGATCAGCTTGGCCAGCAGCGAGTCGAACTGCCCGCCGATCACCGAGCCGGTCTCGACGCCCGCGTCGACCCGCACACCCGGCCCGGAGGGCAGGCTGAGCGCCGTGACGGTGCCCGGAGCGGGCAGGAACCCGCGCCCGGCGTCCTCACCGTTGATGCGGAACTCGATGGAGTGCCCCCGCGGCGTCGGGTCTTCGGTGACGTTCAACGGGTGGCCGTCGGCGATGCGGAACTGCTCGCGCACCAGGTCGAGGCCCGAGGTCTCCTCCGAGACGGGGTGCTCGACCTGCAGCCGGGTGTTGACCTCGAGGAACGAGATCAGCCCGTCCTGCCCCACGAGGAACTCGACGGTGCCCGCCCCGTGGTAGCCCGCCTCCCGGCAGATCGCCTTCGCCGAGGTGTGGATGGTCTCGCGCTGCTCGTCGGTGAGGAACGGCGCGGGCGCCTCCTCCACGAGCTTCTGGAACCGGCGCTGCAGGGAGCAGTCGCGGGTGCCGACGACGATCACGCCGCCGTGCGTGTCGGCCAGCACCTGCGCCTCGACGTGGCGGGGCTTGTCCAGGTAGCGCTCCACGAAGCACTCGCCGCGGCCGAACGCCGCGACCGCCTCGCGCACCGCCGACTCGTACAGCTCGGGGATCTCAGCCTCTTCGCGGGCGACCTTCATGCCCCGGCCGCCGCCGCCGAACGCAGCCTTGATCGCGACGGGCAGGCCGTGCTCCTTGGCGAACGCGACGACCTCGTCCGCGCCCGACACCGGGTCGCTGGTGCCGGGGACGAGGGGGGCGCCCGCGCGCATGGCGATGTGCCGGGCGGTGACCTTGTCGCCGAGATCGCGGATGGCCTGCGGGGTGGGGCCGATCCAGATCAGACCGGCGTCGATCACGGCCTGGGCGAACTCCGCGTTCTCGCTGAGGAAGCCGTAGCCGGGGTGCACGCCGTCGGCGCCCGCCCGGTGGGCCGCGTCGACGAGCTTGTCGATGGACAGGTAGGTGTCGCCCGCGGTCGTCCCACCCAGGGCGAACGCCTCGTCGGCGAGCCGGACGAACGGGGCGTCGCGATCGGGGTCGGCGTACACGGCGACGCTGCCCAGCCCCGCGTCACGGCATGCGCGGATGACGCGAACGGCGATCTCGCCCCGGTTCGCCACGAGGACTTTGCTCAGGCGCGGCACGCTTCGGCCTCCTCGGATGCCGGGGACCCACGCCCCGGCGCGAAAGTTACCCGGCAGTTTAGGCATGGCCGCGGCCACCTCGGGTGTGGCGTAGCCAACGCCCACGCCGTCGCGGAGGTCGCTAGGAGCGCCCTGAAGAACTCGGGCCTACTGCGCGACGCCACGGCCGAGTTCTTCGGGACCCTTCCAGGGCGTGTTCGACGACCTTCAGAGGGTGCGCCGCAGCCACGCCAGCCGCGCCCGGCCGAGGCGTCGTCGGCCGCGGCGCGCTGCGCCCGTCGTAGCGCAGCAGCGCCTCGCGTTCGGCCAGCTCGGCGGCGGCGTCGGCGCTCAGCTCGGCGCCGCAGGGCACGGGCGAGGTCCCAGCCGTCGCGGAGGGCGCCGCCGGGCTCGCGGCCCGCGTGGTGCGCCGCGAACGCCGCGGCCCAGCCGTCGCCGAACGACGACGGCCAGCGCGGGCCACTCCCGCGCCGCCTCACCGGCGCGCTTGCGCAGCAAGGCCCGCCGGGCGGCGGCGAGCCGGTCGGGGTCGAAGCCCTCCGGATCGGGCGCGCCCGCGACGAGCGCGGCCACCAGCGCCGCCTGCCGCTCGGCGAGCACGTCGCTCCACCCGCTCGGCGAGGTGCCGCCGTGCCGAGTCGTCGGACCGGCCGCTCGCGCGCGATTCGCCGGCCCAGGCGGAGGCGGCTCGGTGTCCGCGACCCCGGACTCACGCGTGGCGTGCCGAGAGCGTGAGCTCGGCGTGCTCGGCGGGGGGTCATCGCATGGCCGCCGCGATCGTGGCCAGCTCGGCGCTCAGCACGTCGGCCGGGGGGTAGCGGCCGTCGCGCTCCAACATCACCGGGACGCCGGGCGCCCGGTCGAGCAGGTGCGCGAGCAGCCCCAGCACCGCGTCGGGCACCGGGTCGGTGTGGGTGTCGTGGTAGAGCGGGCCGCCGGGGAGGTCGGCCTCGTCGTGGCGGAACGAGCCGCCCGCGACGTGCACGTACGCGATGCGGTCGGCGGTAATCAGGTCGAGCGTGCGGTCGAGCACCGCGCGGGCGTCCTGGCCGCGGTTGACGGCGTTGGCGTAGACGTTGGCCACGTCGAGCAGGAGCAGCGCGCCGGTGCGGTCGAGCAGCGCGGCGAGGAACTCCGGCTCGCTGAGCTCGTCCTCGGGCCAGTCGAACAGCGCCGCGATGGGCTCCAGCGCGAGCGGCACCCCCAGCTCGGACCGGGTGCGCGCGACGTTGCGGGTGAGCACGTCGAGCGCCGCCCGGGTGCGGGGCATCGGCAGCAGGTGCCCGACCTCGCGCCCCCCGGCCCGGACGAACGCGATGTGCTCGCTCACCAGCGGCGCGTCGAGCGCCGCGGCGCAGGCCGCCAGGTGGGCGACCCGGTGGGCGTCGAGCGGGTCCGTGCCGCCCAACGACAGCCGCACGCCGTGCGGGATCACCGGAAGCCCCCGCTCCCGCAGGTCCACCACCCCTCGAGGTGGACCTGCGGGAGCCACCGACTCCGCGATGACCTCGCAGAACCCCAGACCGGGCGCCGCAGCGACCCAGCCCGCGATCTCGGGGCGCCAGCCCGTGCCGACGCCTTGGACAACGAGTGGGGCGTCCGTCCGGGGCGCCCCCGACCGGATGGCCGTGGGGCCGTACCCGATGGCGTCCACCTCAGCCGCCGCACCCGCCGCCGCCACCACAGCCACCTCCACCGCCGCAGCCCGAGGAGCCGCTGCTGCAGCTGGACGAGCTCCCGGAGTCGCCCCCGCCCGACCAGCTGTCGGACCCACCCGAGCTGATCCGCTGGACGGCGAGCTCGCCCGCGATGGCCGGATCCGACGCCCACACCGCCGTCATCCCGAAGAGGCCGATCCCCAGCGCCGCACCCGCGGGCCCGTAGAGCGCCCAGTCGGGCCGCTGCTTCGGCGAGAGCACGTGGTGGTCGCGGCGCAGGGCCGTCATCGTCCGGTTGCCCAGCTTGGTGAGCCGGGGCGCCGACACCAGCAGCACGATGGCGATGACCACCACGATCCCCAGCACGAAGACCAGCAGGCCGACGGGCTTGGCGTTCGCGATGCCCGCGAGCAGCCGCGCCAGGCCGAGCCCGGCCACGGCGACCATCCACCAGCCGTAGCCGCGGATCCGGCGGCGCTGCGCGTCAGAGAGCAGGAGACCCGCCCCGACCAGCCGGGCCTCGATCCCCGCGAGCGCGGCGGCGACCCACCGGTGCGGTCGGGATCATCCTGCGGTGCATCGGCGAATCGAGCGCCGCGTGCACGGCCCGCTCCAGCTCGTCGGATCCGCCGTCGGTGTGCGGCACGCGCTGGGCGTTGCCGCGCTCCGGACGAGATCGCGCCACGCAGCCGCAGCGCGGTGAGCGCGGAGACGACGGCCAGCTCCGCGCCGCCGTTGAGGTAGGCGACGTCGTGCGGCCGGCGTGCTGATGCCGGTCACCGGCTCGGTGCGGTCGGACTTCGCGACGCCGCGCCGGCTGCGGATCGCGGCGATCAGCACGATCGCGGCGAGCACGACGTAGGCGAAGAGGAAGGTCGGGCCGCTGATGCCCCAGGTGTCGCCCATGTGAGCCACCTCCCGATCAAGAGTCCGGTCGGACAGCGCACAGTCTGTCGGCGGCTCCTGGGGCTGGGAACGTTCTTCACACAGACTTGAGGTTCTGCCTCACCTGGTTCTTGATCCGGGCCAGCATGGCCGACATCCCGCGCAGCCGGAGCGGGCTGACGGCCTGCGCCAGCCCGAGCGCGGTGTAGAAGTCGTCGGGCACGGCCAGCACGTCGGCGGCGGGCTGGCCGTCCAGCCCGGTGCTCATGATCGAGGCGAAACCCCTGGTCGTGGGGGCTTCCGGCGGCGCGGAGAAGAACAGGTGCACCGGCCGGTCGCCGTCGGTCTCGACCTCGACGGCCAGGAAGAGCGGCGACTGGCACTCGTGCACCTGCTCCATCGTCGCGGCCGCGTCGGCGTAGCGCGGGGGCAGCGCGGGCAGCTCCTGCGACAGCTCGAGCAGCAGCTGCAAGCGGTCCTTCGGCCCGACGTCGGCGAAGTCGTCGACGAGCTCCGCGAGCGGCGCGGGCAGCGTCACGCCGAACCCCGTTCGCTGCCCTGCACGATCGGCACGCGCACGGTGTTGCCCCACTCGGTCCAGCTGCCGTCGTAGTTGCGGACGTGCCCGAAGCCGAGCAGGTGGGTGAGCACGAACCAGGTGTGGCTGGAGCGCTCGCCGATGCGGCAGTAGGCCACCACGTCGTCGTCGGGGGAGAGGCCCTGCTCGGTGAGGTAGATGGCCTCCAGGTCGGGGCGCGGCTTGAACGTGGCGTCTTCCGCGGCTGCCCGCGCCCACGGCACGCTCGCGGCCCCGGGGATGTGCCCGCCCCGCACGGCGCCTTCCTGCGGGTAGTCGGGCATGTGCAGCAGCTCGCCGGAGTACTCGCCCGGCGAGCGGACGTCGACCAACGGCTTGCCGAGGTGGGCGAGCACGTCGTCCTTGAACGCCCGGATCGTGGCGTCGTCCCGCTCGACGACGGGGTACTCCACGGCCTCCGGCTTGGGCTGGTCGGTGGTCATGTCGCGGCCCTCGGCGACCCACTTGGCCCGGCCGCCGTCGAGGATCCGGACGTCGGCGTGCCCGAACAGCGAGAACACCCACAGGGCGTAGGTGGCCCACCAGTTGTTGCGGTCGCCGTAGAAGACGACGGTGGTGTCGCGGCCGATGCCGCGCTCGCCGCAGATCTCGGCGAAGCGCGCGCCGTCGACGTAGTCGCGGGTGACCGGGTCGTTCAGCTCCGTGTGCCAGTCGACCTTCACCGCGCCGGGGATGTGGCCCGTGTCGTACAGCAGCACGTCCTCATCGGACTCGACGACGACGAGGCCCGGATCCCCGAGGTGCTCGGCCAGCCACGCGGTGGTGACCAGGCGTTCCGGGTGCGCGTAGGCGGCCAGCTTGCTGTCGGGATCGTTCGCGACGCTCATACCGAAAGCCTAACCTCGCGCCCAGAGGTCGGTGACGGTCACGCCGACCGCCGCCAGCAGCCGCCGGGTGAGCGGGAGGCTGATCCCGATGACGTTGGACGGGTCGCCGTCGATCCCCTCGACGAACCAGGCCCCGAGGCAGTCGAGGGTGAACGCGCCCGCGACGGCGAGCGGCTCGCCGGTGGCCAGGTAGGCCTCCAGCTCGACGGCGGTCGGCCGGGCGAACCGCACCGCGGTGACGGCGTGCCCCTCGGCGACGCGGTCGATCTCGCCCTCGGCCATCCGCAGCACGGTGTGCCCGGTGACCAGCTCACCCGTGCGTCCGGCCATGGCGAGCCAGCGCTTGCGGGCCTCGTCGACGTCGGCGGGCTTGCCCACCAGCTCGCCGTCGATCAGCAGCATGGAGTCGCAGCCGATCACGATCGCGTCGGGGTGCGCGTCGGCGATGCGCCGGGCGACCGTCGTCGCCTTGGCCCCGGCCAACCCGGTGACCTTCGCGCCGGGGGCCGGGTCGGGGTTGGCCGCGAGGAGCGCGGGCTCGTCGACGTCGGCCACCTCGACGAGGGGGTCGAGCCCCGCGGCCCGCAGGACCGAGAGGCGGGCGGGGGAGGCGGAGGCCAGCACGAGTCGCACCCGCCGATCCTCCCCGCCTCAGCGCTCGCTGCCTCCCCGGGCCCAGCGCGCGACGACCAGGACCGCCGCCAGCAGCACGATCGCGACCAGGGCCGTGATCACCGGCCCGCGTCCTCGCGGACCATCACCATGCGGCCGGTCTGCGGGCGCGGGGTGCGGCGGCGGGGCCGCAGCTCGCCCGCCAGCGTCGCCAGGATGAGCAGGGCCACGACCGCCAGCACCAGGATCTTGATGGTCATGATGTCCATCGTGGCCTCCTCTGGATCCCGCTTCCGGGTCCTTCTTCTTCGTCCGTGGCCGAAGTGTGCTGGGGAGCGCGGCCGGGCCACCACATTCTTGGGCTGGATTTGAGCGAACGCGTTCAGCCCGTCGCCAGCCCGTGCCGGTAGGCGTACCGGACGGCCTGGGCGCGGTCGCGCAGCCCGGCCTTGGCGAAGAGGTGGTTGACGTGCGTCTTCACCGTCGCCTCGCTCACCACCAGCCGCCGCGCGATCTCCCCGTTGGACAGGCCGGTCGCGATGAGCCCGAGCACCTCGGCCTCGCGTGCGGTGAGCCCGTCGGGCAGCTCGGTCGGCTGCCGCGGCGCGGGCTCGGCCGCGAGGAGGCGGGCCAGGGCGGCCGAGTCGACCGTGGTGTGCCCGTCGGCGGCCGAACGCAGCGCCCGGCCGATGGCCTCGGCGTCGGCGTCCTTGGACAGCCATCCCGAGGCGCCCGCGCGCAGCGCCTCGACGACCGAGGCGTCGTCGGCGTAGGTGGTGAGCACCACGACGGCCGTGCCGGGGTGCTCCGTCCGCACCCGCCGGGTGGCCTCGACGCCGTCGCAGACCGGCATCCGCAGGTCGGTGAGCAGCACGTCGGGGGCGTGCTCGGCGACCAGCGCGACCGCGCGCTCGCCGTCGGGCGCCGCCCCGACCACGCGGATGCCCGGCAGCAGGCCCAGCAGCGTCACCAGGCCCTCGCGGACGATCGTCTGGTCGTCGGCGAGCACCACCCGCAGCTCGGCGCTCAGCCCGTCTTCGGACGAAGGCGCAGCCGCACCCGCCATCCGTCCTCCACCGGTCCCGCTTCGAGCTCCGCCCCGGCCAGCGCAGCGCGCTCGGCCATGCCGACCAGACCGTAGCCCCCGGCAGGCGGCGGCGGCGGTGCGCCGGTGCGGTCGCGGACCTCCAGCTCCGTGGCCCCGTCGCGCTGGGTCAGCCGGACCGCGACCGGGGCGCCCGCCGCGTGCCGCCGGGCGTTGGTCAACGCCTCCTGCGCGGTGCGCAGCAAGGTCTCCTGCGCGGTGGCGTCCAGGCCGCTGGGGGCGCCGTCGATCTCCAGCGTGGCGTCGGGTGTGTCGGCGACGAGCGCGCGCAGCCCGTCGGCGACGTCGACCGGCTCGGTCCGCAGGGCGGTCACCGCGCGGCGCGCCTCGGCCAGCCCTTCGGACGCCAGGCGCTGGGCGCGTTCGATCTGGGCCACCGTGTCGGGCGGGGCGCCGTCGCGCAGCACCATCAGCCGCGCGCCCTGCAGCTGGACGGCGAGCGCGGACAGCGAGTGGGCGAGGACGTCGTGCACGTCGCGCGCGATGCGGGCCCGCTCGGCCAGCGCCGCCGCCTTGGCGTGCTCCTCCTGGACCCTGGCCGCGGCGACCAGCTGGAGCTCCCGCTGCTCCTCGCGGCGCCTGGCTCTCCCGGCGGCTCATGCCGACCAGCAGCACCGCCGCCAGCCCGAGCACGGTCACCGTCAGCCCGGACGGCTGGTCGCGCAGCAGGGCGACGACCCCCACCGCCGTCCCGATGAGCACCGCCACCGCCCCCGTGGCGGGGAGCCGGGTGCCCGCCGCCACCACCGCGTAGAAGCAGAACCCCAGCGGGGCCGACCAGCCCCCGACGGCCGCGATGAACCCGATCCCCGCGACCGCCAACACCGGGATGGCGGTCAGGTGCAGCCACCGGGGGTGGACGGGGTGCACGGCGATGACCACCCACGCCGCCCCGCCGACGACGGCAGCGATCGCCGACGGCCACGGGTGGGCCACCGGCGTGCTGCCGAGGTAGGTCGCGAAGAGGATCACCGGCAGCCAGATGAGGCTGCTCGCCAGGCGCACGGGGCCCGACATGATGGTCACCGCCCGAGTGTGTACCTCGCCCGCTCACCGCGTCGATCCCCGCGCCGGTCGGTGCCCGGACGGACCGGGCGGCCGTCCGCGGCGACCCGCGCGTTGAAGACGAGGTACTGCGCGGCGAGGCTGACGCCGAAGGTCGCCGTGAGCGTCGCGGCGAGCGCGGGCCCGGCGCTGGTGTGCGCGAACGGCAGCGCGACGGCCAGGCGTGCGCCGATCGTCGCCACCCACAGGCCGACGCTCAGCCACCCTCCGCGCTGGTACAGGTAGCCCTCGCGGAGGGTGAGCCGGATCGCGTACCCGCGGATCACGCCGAGGACGGCGGTCAGGACGAGATCTGCCGCGACGACGACGATCGCGAGGGTCGTCCAGGTGGTGTGCCCGGCCTGGCTGAACCCCACGATCAGCAAGACCAGCGGCAACACCAGCGAGCGGCTCGCGGGGACGTAGCGTCCGGCGAACTGCTTGCTGACCACCCAGACGACCACCGCGGCGCCGACGAGGTAGGAGAAGATGTCCATGGCGGAAAGCCTGCTCCGCGCGGACGTCATCCACGTCGGCCCACGGGCGGGTCCGGGGTGGAGATCGCGTCTCCACCCTGGGGTGGATCAGCGGGGCCAGAGCGAGGTGCGCCAGGCGCCGGGACCCACCGCGAGGGTGCCGCGCAGGTGCGTCGCGCGGTCGTTCCAGCGGCTGACCGCCCGCGGTGTGGCCGCCGGGGGCTCGGCGGCGGTGAGCGCGGCGAGCACCACCGTGAGCGCGGCCGCCTCGGCGTCGTCGGGCTCCCCGCGGACCACCCGGAACAGCGCGCGCCGCTCCTCGGGCGTCGGCTCGGTCACAGCGGGATGTTCCCGTGCTTGCGCGGCGGCACGGCCTCGCGCTTGGTGGCCAGCGTCCGCAGCGCGCGGCTGATGTGGCGGCGGGTCTCCGAGGGCGCGATCACGCCGTCGATGTAGCCGCGGTCGGCCGCGATGTAGGGGTTGGCCAGCGTGTCCTCGTACTCCTGCTGCAGCTCGGCGCGCCGGGCGGCGAGCTCGTCGCCCTCGAGCCCGCCCAGCTCCTTGCGGTAGAGGATGCTCACCGCCCCCGCCGCTCCGGTGACGGCGATCTGCGCGGTGGGCCAGGCCAGGTTGACGTCGGCGCCCAGGTGCTTGGACCCCATCACGTCGTAGGCGCCGCCGTAGGCCTTGCGGGTGATCACCGTGACCTTCGGCACCGTGGCCTCGGCGTAGGCGTAGATCAGCTTCGCGCCGCGGCGGATGATCCCGTTCCACTCCTGCTCGGTGCCCGGGAGGAACCCCGGCACGTCGACGAAGGTCAGCACCGGCACGTTGAACGCGTCGCAGGTGCGCACGAAGCGGGAGGCCTTCTCCGAGGCGTCGATGTCCAGGCAGCCGGCGAACTGGGTGGGCTGGTTGGCCACGATCCCGACCGACCGCCCGTCGACCCGCCCGAACCCGACGACGATGTTCGGCGCGAACAACGCGTGCACCTCGAGGAACTCCCCGTCGTCGAGCACCCGCTCGATCACGCCGTGGACGTCGTAGGGGGTGTTGGGCGAGTCCGGGACGATCGTGTCCAGCTCGAGGTCGGTCTCGGTGAGGTCCTCGGACTGCTCCGCCGGGAAGCTGGGCGGCTCGGACAGGTTGTTCGAGGGCAGGAACGACAGCAGCTCCTTGACGTAGGAGATCGCGTCTTCCTCGTCGTCGCCCAGGTAGTGCGCCACCCCGGAGCGCGTGTTGTGCGCCCGCCCGCCGCCGAGGTCCTCCATGGCGACGTCCTCGCCGGTCACGGTCTTGATCACGTCGGGGCCGGTGATGAACATGTGGCTGGTGCCGTCGACCATCACGACGAAGTCGGTGAGCGCGGGGGAGTACACCGCCCCGCCCGCCGACGGGCCCATGACCAGCGAGATCTGCGGGATCACGCCCGAGCTGCGCACGTTCCGGACGAAGATCTCGCCGTAGAGGCCGAGCGCGACCACACCCTCCTGGATGCGCGCGCCGCCGCCGTCGTTGATCCCGACCACCGGGCAGCCGACCTTGGCCGCGAAATCCATGACCTTGACGATCTTCTCGCCGTAGACCTCGCCGAGCGCGCCGCCGAACACGGTGGCGTCCTGGCTGAACACCGCGACCGGCCGACCGTCGATCGTGCCCGTGCCCGTGACGACGCCGTCGCCGAACGGGCGCTTGGCCTCCATCCCGAAGTTGGTGGAGCGGTGCCGGGTGAGCGCGTCGAGCTCGACGAACGAGTCGGGGTCCAGCAGCATCGCCAGCCGCTCGCGGGCGGTGCCGCGGCCCTTGGCGTGCTGGCGCTCCGCCGCCCCGGGATCGGTCTCCAACGCGGCGTTGCGCCGGTTCAGGTCGGCGAGCTTCCCCGCTGTCGTGTGGATGTCCGGCGCCGCCGAGGATCGTGGGGCTGACGTCTCGTCGTCGGACGTCTCCTGGGCCGAATCCTGGCCGGGCGCGGCGGTCATGGCCGGGAGCTTAACCCGCCGGTAACCGGTGCGGACGCGGTCTGCGTCACGTCCGGCGGGTGGGCGTCCCGACCGCCCGTGGAGGCACGTCCGGCGACGCTGCCTGCCCATCCGCCGCGGTCGGGCCCACTTTGTCCACCGGACAAGCGTCGCGGCGGTAGCGTCCGCGCGCATGAACCGGACAGCCCAGCCGCTCGACCACGACGCCGTCCGCGCGGCGCTCGTCGGCTCCTGGGCGCAGGTGGACATCGTCGACCGCACCGGCTCGACCAACGCCGATCTGCTCGCCGCGGCCGCCGCGGGCGCGCCCGACCGCAGCGTGCTCGTCGCCGAACACCAGGACGCAGGCCGCGGCAGGCTCGCACGGAGCTGGGTGTCGCCGCCGGGGTCGGGCCTCACCGTGAGCGTCCTGCTGCGGCCCGAAGGCGTTCCCGCGTCCCGCCTCGGCTGGCTGACCCTGCTGGCCGGGCTCGCCGCGTTCGACGCGGTGCGCTCGCTCACCGACATCCCGTGCGGCCTCAAGTGGCCCAACGACCTGTTGCTCGGCCCGACCCAGCGCAAGGTCGCTGGCATCCTGGCCGAGGTCGCCGACGCGCAGCGGCCCGCGGTGGTCGTCGGCATCGGGCTGAACGTCGCCGCCGCCCCGCCCGACCAGCCCGCCGCGACCTCGCTGGCGGCCGAAGGCGTCGACGTCGCCCGCACCGACGTACTCATCGCGCTGCTGACCGCGCTGGCCCGGCGGGAGGCGGCCTGGCGGACGGGGCGCGGCGACCCGGATACCACCCGGGTGCGCGCCGACTACCGCGCCGCCTGCCTGAGCCTCGGCGCCTCCGTCCGCGTCGAGCTCCCGGGCGGGACGATCCACACCGGCATCGCCGAGGACGTCGACACCGACGGGCGCCTCCTGCTGATGGATCCGGCGGGACACCGGCGCGCGGTCGCAGCGGGCGACGTGGTCCACCTACGCCCGCACCAATCGCCCTAAGGTGGCTGTGTGGCGTATCCCGACGACCTGCTCGCATCCGGCGAAGAGATCGTCATGCACAAGCACCCGCACTGGAAGATGCTGGTAGGGCCGGTGTTCGTGCTGCTCGTCGTCGTAGCGCTGGGCAGCTTCCTCGCCGCGCTGGCGGGTTCGCAGACGTGGGCGCCGTGGGCGCGGCTCGTGCTGCTGGTCGTCGGGCTCCTGCTCGTGCTCCGGTTCACGGTGGCGCCGGTCATCCGCTGGCGCACCACCCACTTCGTCGTCACCACGCGCCGCGTGCTCGTGCGCGAGGGCCTGTTCACCCGGCGGGGCATGGACATCCCGATGAGCCGGATCAACAGCGTCGAGTTCCGCCACACGATCTTCGAGCGGATGCTCGGGGTGGGCACGCTGATCATCGAGTCGGCCTCGGACGAGCCGCTCGAGTTCCACGACGTCCCCGGGGTGGAGAAGGTGCACGCGCTGCTCTACCAAGAGGTCGCGGACCAGACCTAGGGCTGGTCGCGGGTGCCGAACATGCCGGTGAACGTGCTGCGGAAGACCACGTCGTCGCGGCGGTGCATCAGGGCGCGCAGCCGCACCAGGCCGAGGCCGGGACGGGTGCGCGAGACCCGGGCGTCGAGGATCTCCATGGACGCGCGCAGCTCGTCGCCTGCGAACACCGGGGCGGGCCACGCGACCTCCTCGCCGCCGGGCGAGCCGAGCGACGCCGCGTTGTTGAGCACCTGGTCGACGTAGAGCCGCATCCACAGGCCCGCGGTGAACCAGCCCGAAGCGGCCAGACCGCCGAACAGCGACGCCTTCGCCGCCTCCTCGTCGACGTGGAAGGGCTGCGGGTCGAAGCGGCGGGCGAACGCCACCATCTCCTCGCGGTCGACCACGGTCGTACCGAGCTCGAACACCCGGCCGGGCGTGAGGTCCTCGAAGGTCAGCGTGGTCATGCGGGCTCCGGATTCGGTAGGGGCAACGGTGCACATCTTGATCGTGGGCCGACGGCTTCGCAGACCCGGCGTGCACCTCGCAGAGTCCCTGGGCTCTGCGGGTGGCAACGCGGTCTGCGAGACGGGTGCCGCGGGCGCTAGCGGCCGACCACCGCCAAGGCGGCTGCGTGCAGCGCGCCGTTGCTCGTCAGC
Organism: uncultured Actinomycetota bacterium; assembly: GCA_963799945.1. Classification (GTDB taxonomy): domain Bacteria; phylum Actinomycetota; class Actinomycetes; order Mycobacteriales; family Pseudonocardiaceae; genus Pseudonocardia. The sequence continues at coordinate 727,121 of CAWCZG010000006.1, read as the reverse complement.
CCGTCGCCGCCCGCCCAGGTGGGGGTGCCCTTCAGGTCGGTGAGGCGGCCGCCGGCCTCGGCGAGGATCGGGGCGAGCGCGGCCAGGTCCCAGGGGTTGGCCACGGGGTCGACCGCGACGTCCAGCACCCCTTCGGCCACGAGGACGTGCTGCCAGAAGTCGCCGAACGCGCGGGTCTCCCAGACGGCGTCCACGAGCGCGAGCCAGCGGTCCATGCGGCCCTGCTCGCCGAACAGGCGCAGGTCCGTGGTGGAGAGGTAGGCGTCCCCGAGGTCACTCACCTCGGAGACCGCGATCCGCCGCGGCGGCCTGCCCGGGGCGTCCGTCGTCCACGCGCCCTGGCCGGCGGCACCCCACCAACGCCGCCCCAGCGCGGGTGCGCTCGCCACCCCGACCACCGCCTCGCCGTCGACCGCGAGCGCGATCAAGGTGCCCCACACGGGCATGCCGCGGGAGAAGTTCTTGGTCCCGTCGATCGGGTCGAGCACCCAGCCCCGCGCTGCGCCCTCGACGTCGCCGCCGCCCTCCTCGCCGAGCACGGCGTCCGAGGGCCGTTCCGCCGCGATCAGCGCCCGCAGCGCGTCTTCACAGGCGGTGTCGGCGTCCGTGACGGGGCTGCGGTCGGGCTTGGCCCGCACGCGCAGGTCGGCGGCGCGGAACCGGGGAAGGGTGATGCTGTCGGCCGCGTCGGCCAGCCGGAGCGCGAGCCCGAGATCGTCATCCACAAGCGACACGATGCCGCACAATCCACATCATCGTCTCAGGCGGCGGCGACAAATCGAGGAATAAGCTTCGCTCGTGACAATGGTCCTGCTCGCCGAGGACGACACCGCCATCGCCGAGCCGCTCTCCCGAGCCCTGCAACGCGAGGGCTACGTGGTGTCCGTGGCCGACGACGGCCTGGTCGCGCTGGAGCACGTCCGCGCGGGTGGGGTCGATCTACTGGTGCTCGATCTCGGGCTGCCCGGGATGGACGGCCTCGAGGTCTGCCGCCGCATCCGGCTCGAGGTGCCCGACCTCCCGGTGCTGATGCTCACCGCGCGCACGGACGAGGTCGACTTCGTCGTCGGCCTCGACGCGGGCGCCGACGACTACGTCGGCAAGCCCTTTCGGCTCGCCGAGTTGTTGGCGCGGTGCCGCGCGCTCTTGCGCAGGCTGACGCCGGAGACGGTCGAGGTCGGTGGGGTGCGGATGGAGCTCTCGGGCCGCCGCGTGCTCGTCGACGGCGCCGAGGTCGGCCTGGCCAACAAGGAGTTCGAGCTGCTCCGCGTGCTGCTGCTGCGGGCGGGGCAGGTCGTCACCCGCGACGAGATCCTCCGCGAGGTCTGGAACGACCCGGACCTCAAGACGTCCAAGACGCTCGACATGCACATGTCGTGGCTGCGCCGCAAGATCGGCGGCGAGCACCGCATCGCGACCGTGCGCGGCGTCGGGTTCCGCTTCAACCACGACTAGTCGGTAGTCATCAATGCGCCGCCGGATCCTGCAGTCCACGCTTCTCGTCGTCACGATCACCGCGCTGGTGCTGGGCGCGCCCCTGGCCGTCACCACGTGGCGCCTGGTGGAGGACATCACCCGCGGTGACCTGACGTCGCTGCTGGAGCGGGTGGAAGCGCGGATCGAGGACGAGGGCACCACCATCCCGAACGCCGAGCTCCAGCTCGCCGTGCCGTCCAACGGTCGGCTCGTGCTGCAGCAGCCCGGTCAACCAGCGCGGCGCATCGGTGTCGACGTCGGCGAGAACCCGGTGAGCGAGTCGTTGCCCTTCGGGATCGGCGGGGTGATCACGCTGGAGGAACCGCGTTCGGCGATGCTCACCCAGCAGATCCAGGCGACGCTGGTCGTGCTGCTGCTGGTGTTGCTCTCGGTCGCGGCGGGCACGGTGGTCGCCACGGTCACGGCGCGGCGGCTGGCCGAGCCGCTGTCCGGCGTGGCCGACCGGGCCGCCCGCCTCGGCGCGGGTGACTTCCGCTCCGCCCCGCGACGACACGGGATCCCCGAGCTCGACCGGGTCTCCGATGTCCTCGACACCTCGGCGGCCGCGCTGACGGAGCTGGTGCAGCGCGAGCGGGAGCTGGTCGGCGACGTCTCCCACCAGCTGCGCAGCCGGATCACCGCGCTGCAGCTGCGGCTCGACGAGCTGGCCACCCATCCTGATCCCGACACCCACCGCGAGGCGATGGCCGCGCTGGATCAGACGGAGAAGCTCTCGGCGGTGCTGACGACCTCCTGGAGGCCGCGCGGGCGGCCCGGGCCGCGGGCGCGGAACTGATCGACCTGCGCGAGGGGCTCACCCCCGTCGCCGACGAGTGGCGGCCCACCCTGCGTGCGGCCGGGCGCCCGTTCAAGATCAGGGTGCCCGACGGGCTGCTCGCGCGCGTGACGCCCGCCCGCATCCGCGAGGCCGTCGGCGCGCTGGTGGACAACGCGATCAAGCACGGCGGCGGCGCGGTGACGATCACCGCGCGGGCGGCCGACACCAGCCTGGCCATCGAGGTCTCCGACAACGGGGCTGGGGTGCCGGAGGACCTCGTGCCGCACGTGTTCGACCGCGGGGTGTCCGGCGGCTCGTCCACCGGGCTGGGGCTGGCGCTGGCGCGGGCCCTCATCGAGGCCGACGGCGGGCGCCTGGAGCTCTCCCGCGTGCGGCCCGCGATGTTCACGATCTTCCTGCCCGCCGCCCGTGCCGACGACGTGGTGGGCGCGCCCCGCCCGTCGCGGGGACCCCGCTAGAACGCAGGGGTCAGAGCACCGGCGGCGTGGCCGCGGGCACCTGGCGGCGGACGTTCTTGTCGGGGAACACGAACCGCCGGAACGCCCACCACCGGAACGCCATGCCGACCAACGTGCCGACGATCTGGCCGCTGACGAAGTCGGCGATCTCCTGGGTGAGCAGCGACACACCCGGCACCTTCAGCTCCAGGACGTACCGGGAGATGGCCAGGGGCGCCGAGTAGACGGCCACCCCGACGCCGCTGATGACGAAGAACAGCATCGCCTCGTGGTGGCGCTCACGGCCGCCGCGGGTCCGGAAAGACCACTCGCGGTTGAAGACGTAGGAGACGACCGTCGCCACCAGCACCGCGATGATCTTCGCGGTGAGCGGCTTCGACTCCAGGACCGTCGCCTTCAGGCCCAGGAAGATCGCTGTGTCGATCACCCAGGTCGTGCCGCCGACCACGGCGAACTTCACCAACTCGCGGTGGCGGATCGCCACGTCACGGTAGGGCTGCGGGATAGCGCCCAGCACCGTCTCGACCACGCTCACTCCAACGATCGTGCCAGACCCCGGCCCGGTGGGCCGCGCCGGTAGGCTTCCCGGACCGTGAACGCACCTTCCTCGCGAGCCTCGGCGCTGCCCGTCGTCGGCATGGTCGGGGCCGGTCAGCTGGCCCGGATGACCCAGCAGGCCGCCATCGCTCTCGGGCAGTCCCTGCGGGTCCTCGCGGAGGGTCCCGGCGACCCGGCCGCGCTGGTCTGCGCCGACGTCCGGCTGGGCGCCGCGACCGATCTCGACGCGCTGCGCGCCTTCTCCCGCGGCTGCTCGGCGGTCACGCTCGACCACGAGCAGGTGCCGCAGGAGCACCTGCGGGCGCTGGTCGCCGACGGCGTCGCCGTCCACCCGCACCCGGACGCGCTGCTGCACGCGCAGGACAAGCTCGTGATGCGCCGCCGCCTCGCCGGGATGGGGATCGCGGTGCCGCCCTTCGCGGAGGTCCGCGCGCCCGAGGACTTCACGGCCTTCGTCGCCGAGCACGGGCCTGCGGTGCTCAAGGCGGTCCGCGGCGGCTACGACGGGCGCGGCGTGTGGCTCGACGCCGACCCCCAGGTGGTGGAGGAGCTGCTCGCGGCGGGCACCCCGCTGATGGTCGAGCAGCGGGTGGCGATGCGCCGGGAGCTGGCCGCGTTGGTGGCCCGGTCGCCGTTCGGCCAGGCGGCGACGTGGCCGGTCGTCGAGACCGTGCAGGCCGACGGCCAGTGCGTACAGGTGCTCGCCCCCGCGCCGGGGCTGTCCGACGAGCGGGCCGCGGAGGCCCAGCGGCTGGCGCTGCGGGTGGCGGCGGAGCTGGACGTGACCGGGCTGCTCGCGGTGGAGCTGTTCGAGCTGACCACGGGCGAGGTGGTCGTCAACGAGCTGGCCATGCGCCCGCACAACTCGGGGCACTGGACGATCGAGGGCGCGCGCACCTCCCAGTTCGAGCAGCACCTGCGGGCGGTGCTCGACTACCCGCTCGGCGCGACCACGCCGACCGCGCCCGCCGTCGTCATGGCCAATGTGCTCGGCGCCGACCGACCGGTCGCCATGAGCACCGACGAGCGGCTGCACCACCTCTTCGCGCGCTTCCCCGACGTCAAGGTCCACCTTTACGGCAAGGCGGAGCGGCCCGCGCGCAAGGTCGGGCACGTGACCGTGCTGGGCCGGGACATGGCCGCGGTCCGCGCGCGGGCGGCGTTGGCGGCTCAGTGGCTGTCCGAGGCGACCTGGGCCGACGGGTGGTCGGCGCACGACGGAGCAGCGCATGCAGACGACGAGGAGGGGATCGCCCGTGCCGGCTGAGCCGCGGGTCGGCGTGATCATGGGCAGCGACTCGGACTGGCCGGTGATGCAGGCGGCCGCCGATGCGCTCGGGGAGTTCGACGTGGCGTGCGAGGTCGGCGTCTACTCCGCCCACCGAACGCCGCAGCGCATGCTCGACTACGCGACCGGGGCGGCGCCCCGCGGGCTCCAGGTGATCATCGCCGGGGCCGGGGGCGCGGCGCACCTGCCCGGCATGGTCGCCGCCGCCACCCCGCTCCCGGTGATCGGCGTCCCGGTGCCGCTCGCCCGGCTCGACGGGCTGGACTCGCTGCTGTCGATCGTGCAGATGCCCGCGGGGGTGCCGGTGGCGACGGTCGCGGTGGGCGGCGCGCGCAACGCCGGCCTGCTCGCGGTGCGGATCCTCGCTGCGACCGACCCCGGTCTGCGGGAGCGGATGGTGGCCTTCCAAGCCGATCTCGCAGGCTCCGTATCGGCCAAGGACGAGGCGCTGAAAACCATGTGGCGGAGCGGCCCGGAGCGGCCGTAGTGTGGCGGTACACAGGAGAGGAGGTGGTCCAGCGTTGAATAGCAACTGGGCATGTGAGGTGGCTGTCCGCTAGTACCACGGGACATTCTCCGACCGTTGTGGAGCCGGTTGTGGTGCCGGCAAATCCCCGACAGTCACCCGTGATCCCCGGGCCCGAGCCCGTCCAGCTCGGCGTGCGCACTTCGTGCGGCCCGGGGATCACGCATGTCCGCCCCCGCTCCGTCACTTCGCACCCCGCAGGTTTATGTCGCACCCCGCCGGCGCCCTGCGCGGTGTTGCTCAGGAGTGCGAAGTCGGCCTGCGGGCCCGGGGGCGGCCCCGCGTGGCCCTCGCTCCGCGCGTCGGGGCTGTGGGCGCGCTTCGCACCCCACCGCGGACTTCGCATGCCAGAGGTCCACCGCGCACCCCGTCGGCGCCGTGCGGAGTGGTGCTCAGGGGTGCGCAGTCGGCCCGGCCCGTGCGGGGGGCTACTGCTCCGGTGGCCGCCAGGCCGGGTCGCGGCCGATGAAGCCGACCAGCTTCGTCTGGGGGTCGGCGTCGTCGGGGACCGGGACGGCCGGGCCGTACTGGCCCGACGACCGGAGCACCTCGTCCATCGGCAGCATCCCCGCCAGCATCGCGGCGCAGAAGTCGGTGTCGAGGTGGTCGTCCTGGCCGGTCGCGCGGGCCAGGTCCCAGGTGTGCATGAACACGTCGGACGTGTAGAAGCGGTCGATCGCCTGGTCCAGCGGCACCTCGCCGATGTGCGGGTTGGACAGCACCCGGTCGGCGGTCGCGGGATCGTCGAGCAGCGCCTGCACGGCGTCGACCTGGGCCTGCCACGCGGTGACCGGATCGGGATCGGCCTGCGGCAGCTCGATTCCGGCGCCCCCGGCCAGGAGCGCGGGCAACCAGCTGGTGAGGTGGTCGACGACCGACCGCGCCGTCCAGCCGGGGACGGGCGCGGGCGCGTCCCAGCTCCGCGTGCCCTTCACCCGGTCGGTGAAGCGGGCCGCGATCTCCCGGTGCCGTTCGGCCGGGTCGTCAGGGAGTGCCATGTCAGACCGCCCCGCCCGCGAGCAGCGCATCGAGCTTGGCGTACCCCTCGTCGACGCCCGTCTCCATGCCGCTGCGCAGCCACGCGTCCCGGCCTTCGAAGCTGTCCACCAGCGACTGGGCCCGCAGCCGGCTGCGCCCGTCGCCGAGGTCCTCGATCCACAGCGTCTCCAGGGCCACGCTGTCGGGTTCGCCGTCGAAGGTGAACGTCTGCACGATCCGGTCCGGGCGGACGTCGTGGAACGTGCCGTGGAAGCCGAACTCCACGCCGTCGCGGCTGCTGACGAACCGCCAGCTGCCGCCGGTGCGGGCGTCCCAGTGCTCGATCCGCGTGTCGAGCGAGTTGGGCCCGACCCACTGGACGAACAGGTCGGGGTCGGTGTGCGCGCGGAAGAGCTGCGCGGGTGTCGCGGCGAACTCGCGGGTCATCCGGATGAGCGGGAGCTTCGGGTCGGCCTCGATCTGCGTGGACGAGGCGTTGCGGCGGACGTGGTCATGATGCGGTCCCTTCTGCGGGGTTCTCGGTCTCGTTCATGGCGGCCAGCAGGGCGTCGAGCCTGCGGTAGCGCTCCTCGGCCTGGCGGCGGTAGCGCTCGATCCACTTCGTCATCAGGTCGAACACCTCGGCCTCGAGGTGGACCGGGCGGCGGTGGCCCGCCCCTTCCCGGCTGACCAGGCCCGCCTCCTGCAGCACCTTGAGGTGCTTGGAGACGGCCTGGACCGTGATGTCGTGCGGGGCGGCGAGCTGTCCGACGGTCGCGTCGCCCTCCGCGAGCCGGGCCACCAGGTCGCGCCTGGTGGGGTCGGCCAGCGCCGCGAAGACGCGGGACAGGTGATCGGTCACGGCTGATCCTCAACTCGTCGGTTGAGGATGACCGTAGAACTCATCCGCCCCAGTTGTCAACCAGATGGTTTACGTTGTCGTCCGCTCGAGGCGATCGACCGCCGCCTCCAGCCGGTCGGTGACCGTCGTCAGCCCGGGCTCGCCGGGCAGCAGATCGGCGACGCCGCGGAACCGGGCGACCATCCCCGCGACCCCGCCTGCCGCCGCGCCCGCGGTGAGCCACTCCCGCAGCGCCACGTTGTGCGCGGCCACCACGCTCGCGCCGACGACGGCCGCGCGCAGGTCGCCTTCGTGGCCGCTCTCCCGGCTCAGGCGGGCCCGCAGGTGGCGGGTGAACAGCCGCCGGTAGTGGTCGACGCCCGCCGACTCCCGGTCGCGCAGCACCGGCACCCGGTGGGTGAGGGCGAAGCGGCGCACCGAGAGCTGCGGGTCGTCGGTGTAGAGCTCGAACACCGTCTCGCCCGCGCGGAGCACGAGGCTCATCGTCGGCTCGTCGGGGTGCGCGGTGGTGAAGACCTCGGCGACGCGGGCCAGCCCGGTCTCGTGGTCGGGCGAGATCGCGTCCTCCTTGGAGCGGAAGTAGCGGAAGAAGGTGCGCCGGCCGACGCCCGCGGAGGTCGCGATGTCGTCGATCGTCGTGTCGTCGTAGCCGCGGTCGGTGAAGAGCGTCACGGCCGCGGCGACGAGGTCGCGACGGACCTCGGCCCGCCCCTCGACCGAACGCCCCCGCCGCGCGACTGTCATGGCACGAAGGGTAACAGCAACCTTGTTTTGTGGCACGCAGTGCCGTTAGAGTGGCAGTCATGGACCCTGATTTCGACACCTACCGGCTCAGCGACGAGCACGAGGCGCTGCGCGACGCCGTGCGCGCGCTCGCCGAGAAGGAGATCGCCCCGTACGCGGCGGAAGTCGACGATCAGGGCCGCTATCCCGCCGAGGCGCGCGACGCGCTGGTCAAGGCGGGCTTCCACGCCATCGTCATCCCCGAGGAGTACGGCGGGGAGGGGGCCGACGAGCTCTCCGGCTGCATCGTCATCGAGGAGGTCGCGCGGATCTGCGCGTCGTCCTCGCTGATCCCCGCGGTCAACGGGCTGGGGCTCACCCCGATCCTGCTCTCGGCGTCCCACGAGCTGAAGAAGCAGGTGCTGCCCTCGATCGCCGCGGGCGACCAGATGATCAGCTACGCGCTGAGCGAGCGCGAGGCGGGCTCCGACGCGGCATCGATGAAGACCCGCGCCCGCCGCGAGGGCGACACCTGGGTGCTCAACGGCACGAAGGCCTGGATCACCAACGCGGGCGAGTCGAGCTGGTACACGGTGATGGCCGTGACCGACCCCGAGAAGAAGGCCAACGGGATCTCCGCGTTCGTCGTGCACCGCGACGACCCCGGCTTCGAGGTCGGCCCGAAGGAGCGCAAGCTCGGCATCAACGGCTCCCCGACGCGGGAGATCTACTTCCAGAACTGCGTGATCCCCGCCGACCGGATCATCGGCGCGGAGGGCACCGGCTTCAAGACCGCGCTGGCGACGCTCGACCACACCCGCCCGACGATCGGGGCCCAGGCCGTCGGCATCGCCCAGGGCGCGCTGGACGTGGCGCTGGCCTACGTCAAGGAGCGCAAGCAGTTCGGCAAGCAGATCGCCGAGTTCCAGGGGCTGCAGTTCATGCTCGCCGACATGGCGATGAAGGTGGAGGCGGCGCGCCAGCTCGTCTACGTCGCGACGGCGCGGGCCGAGCGCGGGGAGCCCAACCTCGGGTTCATCTCCTCGGCCGCCAAGTGCTTCGCGTCCGACACGGCGATGCAGGTCACCACGGACGCCGTCCAGCTGCTGGGCGGCGCGGGCTACACCAAGGACTTCCCGGTCGAGCGCATGATGCGCGACGCGAAGATCACGCAGATCTACGAGGGCACCAACCAGATCCAGCGCGTGGTGATGGCCCGCTCGCTCCTGCGCTGAACGCGGCTAGCTAGTCGACGCAGCGCACGCCGTCGGCGGTGATCGGGGCGTCCAGGCTCGGCGCGGGCGGCGGGGCCGTCGTCGCGGTGGCGGTCGACGGCACGAGGCTGCGGTCGAAGTCCTGGCCCAGCACCACCATCAGGTGCCCCGGCGAGACGCCCTCATCTGCCGACGCGGTGGCGATGCCGCCGAGGTGCGCGGCCAGCTCGTCGGCCGCCGTCTCGTCCGAGCCGGTGTAGGTGACCACCGACTCCTTGGTCGTGACGGTGTTGTCCAAGGTGCCACGCAGGAAGCCCTGCCCCCGCAGCTGGGTCATCAGGTCGCCCGCGAGCCCGTCGGCGCCCGAGCCGTTGCGCAGGTCGATGACGTAGCGCGACGGGATGATGTCGAAGGGCGGGGGTGTGGGCCGGGCCGTGCGCACCACGGTGCGGGCCGCGTCGTCCTGGGCCTGCACCTGCTGGTCGACGAAGTCCTGCACCGTGGACGGGTCGACGAGCACGACGTCGCCCCGGCTGTTGGTCTCGTTCCCGCTCGTCGGGATCGTGACGAACGACAGGTTGCCCTTCGCGATGTCGGCCGCCTCGCGGGCGAACGCGAGCAGGTCCCACCCGGAGTCGATCACCACGGACTGCTGGGCCACCGCGACCAGCGACGCGAGCGCGGTGGGGCTGGTCAGCGTGCCCGCGGAGAGGATCTTGTCCGCCGTGGCGGCCAGGAACACCTGCTGGCGCCGGATCCGGGAGAGGTCGCCCTGCGGCAGGCCGTGGCGCTGGCGGACGAAGGCGAGCGCGTCGGCGCCGGAGAGCGTCTGCAGGCCTGCGGGGAGGTGCGCGCCGGACAGGACGTCGTTCACCGGCGCCTTCAGGCACACCGGGACGCCGCCGATCGCCTTCGTGAGGGTGGCGAAGCCGACGAGGTTGATCTCGGCGTAGTGGTCGATCGTGAGCCCGGTCAGATCCTCGACCGCGCCGATCAGCGCGGTGCGCCCCTTCGCCGAGGCCTCGGCTTCGATCTCCTTGCGGTCCCGGGCCCCGCCTGCCACCAGCTCCTGCTCGGCGAGCGCCTTCGTCGCCGGGTAGGCCGCATTGATCTTGTCGGTGCGGTAGCCGGGGATGTCGACGTAGGAGTCGCGGGGGATCGAGAACGCGACCGCCGCGCCCCCGTCGGCGGGCACGTGCAGCACGATGATCGTGTCGGAGTTGAGGACGCCGGTGTCCGGGCCGCCGTGCAGCTCGTTCGAGCACCGACTGGGGCAGCGGGTTGCCCTGCGCGTCCTCGCGGCTGTCGACGCCGACGAGCAGGATGTTCTGCTCCCCGTCGCTGCTGCCGCCCGCGATGACGTTGGTGGTCGTGATGCCCGCGGTGACGTTGCGGTACAGCGCCCACGCGCTGCCCGACGCCACGAGGATCACGGCGGAGGCCACGGCCGCCGAGATGCGCAGCCGCCGCGCCACCGTCGGCCAGGCGACGCCGTTCACGGGCCGGGGTGGCGGCACGCGGGGCGGCCGGGTGCGCGGGTTGCGGGCGCGCTGCTCGGTGATGGCCCGCGTCGTGCCCGTGTCCCGGCGCACCACGGGCGGCCGAGAGGCCTCCCGCGCCGACGCGCGGCGGAGCACGGGCTCCTGCCTCGACGTCGACTGCCTCGACGTCGACTGCCTTGATGTCGACTGCCCTGACATCGACTGCCGGGACGTCGGATACCCCGCGCCCACTGCTCCACCTCCGATCAGCCCCGGCCCGGCGTCTAGGGTGCATCACCGGGCGCCGCCTGCCCGGCTGTTGTGTCCGCGTGTCGCGGGTGACCTTGGCGGCGGCGCTACCGTGACTGTCGGTGAGCAACAGGAGGCGTCGTCGGTGCCGGAGAAGCTGTCGATGCTCTTGCCCGTTTGGGCCGGTGACCGGCCGGATTTCCTCTCTGCCGCGTTCACGTCGAGCGTCCAGGATCAGACCCGGCCGCCCGACCAGGTCGTCATCGTCCGTGACGGTCCGGTGAGCCCCGCGCTCGCCGCGACCCTTGCCGAGCTTGCCGCGACGAGCCCCGTGCCGGTCGAGATCCTGGAGCTGCCGCGCAACATCGGCCTCGGCCCGGCGCTGGACGCGGGCCTCGCCGCGTGCACGCACGACGTCGTCGCCCGCATGGACGCCGACGACATCTCGCTCCCGCACCGCTTCGCCGTCCAGATGCCGATCATCGAGGCGGGCAACGACCTGGTCGGCTCCGGTCTCGTCGAGTTCGGGACGAGCGCCGAGGACATCGTCGGCACCCGCACGCCGCCGACCGATCCCGCGGACATCAGCGCCAGGGCGCGCTTCGCCGACCCCTTCAACCACCCGACGGTGGTCTACCGCCGCGAGCTCGTGCGCGCCGTGGGCGGCTACAGCGACTTCGCGCTGATGGAGGACTACCTGCTCTGGGCCAAGATGCTCGTTGCGGGCGCGCGGGTGGCCAACGTCGCCGAGCCGCTGGTGCGCTACCGGGTGGGGGCGGGCGCCTACGCCCGGCGCGGCGGCCTCGCGCAGCTGCGGGCCGAGCTGGGGCTGCAGTGGCGGTTCCGCCAGATCGGGTTCACGACCTGGCCCCAGTTCCTGCGCAACGTCGCTGTCCGTGGTGGCTACCGGCTCGTCCCCGAAGGGATTCGCCGAACTGTGTATCGAAAGGTCATCGCCACCTACCGGGGGTGATCCCGGGCCGGCACGATCGCTCGTTATGCCGGATCCCGCTGATGGGTCGCTGTCCGCCGAGGGTGCCCGGCTGCTCGACGAGGACCGTCCGGCCGAGGCCGTCGACGTGCTGCGCCGCGCGGTGGCGGGAGGTGAGCCCGAGGCGGCCGACCTCCTCGTGCGGGCCTACCTCGACAGCGGGAGCTGGCAGGCCTGCATCGACTGGCTCGCCCCGCACGTCGAGCAGGGTGAGCTGCAGTACGCCGGGCGGCTGGGCGTCGCCTACGCGGAGCTGGGCGACACCGACGGGGCGGAGCGGGCGCTGCGGCTCGCGGTCGACAACGGTGAGGTCGCCGCGGCCAACGACCTGGCGATCCTGCTGCGCGACGGCGACCGGATGGCCGAGGCGATCCACGTCCTCACGCGCGCCGCGGAGGACGGGCGACCGGCAGGCGCCCGCGAACCTGGTCGCGATCCACCTGGAGGCGGGCGATCTGGCGGCGGCGGTCGAGGCGATCGAGAAGCACGCCGACGAGTCGCGGCCCGACACCCTCGTGGCACTTGGCGACGTCCGATCGGCGGAGAGCAAGCCCGAGGCCGCCGAGCAGGCCTACCGGCGGGCCATCGCGCTGGGCGGCGGCTTGCGGGCGCACACGGCCTACGGGCACTTCCTGCTCGCCGCGCACGCCGACGGGCCGGGCGCGGAGGAGCAGTTCCGGGAGGCGTGGCGGCACAACGAGCCCGGTTGGGCCTTCACCCTGGGCCGCTTCCTGGTCGAGGACGGGCGACCCGACGAGGCCCGGGAGTTCCTGGAGGCCGCCACCAGCTGGGGCGACCGCGACGCAGCGGACCTCCTCGACGAGATCAACGGCGTCGACCCCACCGACGACTGAGCCCGCGCGGCCCGGATGGCCCACCGGTCGCCACGGTGGGTCGATCATCAGGCGACAGCGGGTCGATCGTTGTGCGCGGTCGGCGCAACGTCGACGACGTTTCGTCACAGCGAGTCCGTTTCGACACCTGCCGGGCGCCTTTCGGCCACGGTGGATACCTCGATCGCGCCCTATGCTCACGACGCGTGGGGGACCTGCGGGAGTACGGCGCCGGGCTGGCCGTCATCACAGTCGGCCGGAAGGGTGCGGAGATCGCCCGGCCGGACGGCGTCGTCGAGTCGCTGGAGCTGGCGGAGGAGCTCGGCAGGCCCGCTGTCGTCAACCGGGCGGTCGCGGGGCTCGATGAGTCGATCGGGTGGATCGCCGTGCTCGACCCCGGCATCGCGTGGGCCCGCCGCGGCCTCGACGCCCTCCTCGCCGCCGCCGCCCCGCGCACCGGCCTGCTCGGGCCGCTGTTGCGGGGTCCGGCCCGGATCCAGCTGCCGTCGTGCGGGCCGCGCCCCGCGCTCGGCGCTCTGCTGCGCGGTCGGGTGCCCGCCAGCCCGGTGATCGCCGGGCCCGTCGGCTGGGTGGACGGCCGGTGCGTGCTCATCCGGCGCCAGGCCTGGGACTCGGTCAACGGCTACGACTCCCGCTACGCGGGCACGGGGACCTATCCCGAGCCCGCCGACATCGACCTCGGCGACCGGCTGTGGAAGGCGGGCTGGCTCGTCGTCGGCGTTCCCGAGTCGGAGGTGGTCGTTCACCCCATCGATGGACAGGGCATCCTGGACGTCCGCGGCCCCGAGAGCCGCGGGGAGGGTCTGCGCCGGTATGTCCGCGACCGCTACGGCGCACCCGCCCGGACGCTGATGGCGCTGGCCCAACGCGGCTAGCCCGTGCGAGAGGACGTACGCGTGCTGGATGACGTCGAAGCTGTGGTGCTGGTCGGGGGGAAGGGCACGCGCCTGCGGCCACTGACCCTCTCGGCCCCCAAGCCGATGCTCCCCACCGCGGGGGTGCCGTTCCTCGCCCACCTGCTCTCCCGCATCCAGGCCGCGGGCGTGCGCCGCGTGGTGCTCGGCACGTCCTACATGGCCGACACGTTCGCCAAGGAGTTCGGCGACGGCGACGAGCTCGGCCTCGAGCTCGTCTACGTCGTGGAGGACCAGCCCGATGGGCACCGGGGGCGGCATCCGCAACGTCGCGAAGCACCTCACCGCCGAGAACGTGCTGGTCTTCAACGGCGACGTGCTGTGCGGCACGGATCTGCGCGCGGTCGTCGACACCCACCGCTCCACCTCGGCCGACGTCACGCTGCACCTCGTGCGCGTTCCCGATCCGCGCGCCTACGGCTGCGTGCCCACCGACGCCACCGGCCAGGTGCTGCAGTTCCTGGAGAAGACCGAAGACCCGCCGACCGACCAGATCAACGCGGGTTGCTACGTCTTCCGCCGGTCGGTGATCGACTCGATCCCCGATGGACGCCCGGTCTCGGTCGAGCGCGAGACGTTCCCCGGGCTGCTGGAGGCGGGCGCGCGCGTCTCGGGGCACGTCGACAACGCCTACTGGCGCGACATGGGCACCCCGGCCGACCTCGCCCACGGCTCGGCCGACCTCGTGCGCGGGGTGGCCCCTTCGTCGGCGCTGCCCGGCCCGACGGGCGAAGCCCTGATCCTCGAGGGCGCGCAGGTGGCCGAGGACGCGCTGGTGTTCGGCGGGTCGACGGTGGGGCGCGGTGTGATCGTCGGGGCGGGCGCCCGGGTGGACGGGTCGATGCTCTTCGACGGCGCGGTGATCGCGCCGGGCGCGGTGGTGGAGCAGTCGATCGTCGGCAGCGGTGCCCGCATCGACGAGGGCGCGACCCTGCGCGACACCGTGGTCGGCGACCGCGCGGTCGTCGGCGCGCATTGCGAGCTGCGCCGCGGGATGCGGGTGTGGCCCGACATCGTGCTGCCGCCGCACGCGGTGCGCTTCTCGCCAGATGTGTAAGAGGAGCCGTCATAGGGACTGAGGACGCCCTCCGACGCGAATGGCGGCCGGACTTCCCGGTCGACATCGCGGGCGTCCTCGCGCCGGTCCAGCGCGGTCGGGGCGACCCGACCTTCCGCCGGACCGAGGGCGGGGCGATCTGGCGCGCGGGGACGACGCCCGAGGGGGCGGCGACCACGGCGGTGCACCGCCGCGCCGACGGCACGGTCGTGATGCACGCGTGGGGGCCGGGTGCGGCGTGGTCGCTGGAGGGGCTGCCCGCGTTGATGGGCGCGGGCGACGAGCCCGGCGCGTTCGTCGCCCACCACCCGCTGGTCGCCGACGCGCACCGGCGGATGGCGGGCCTGCGCTTCGGCGCCACCCGCCGGGTCTGGGACCAGCTCTTCCCGGCGATCCTCGAGCAGAAGGTGACCGGCACCGAGGCGCGGCGCTCGTGGCGCGAGCTGGTGCGCCGCTTCGGTGACCCCGCGCCCGGTCCCGTGCCCGACGGCCTGCGGGTGCCGCCCACGCCGAAGCAGACCCGCGACATCCCCGACTGGGAGTGGCACAAGGCGGGCGTCGACCACGCCCGCCGCCGCGCGATCGTGGCCTCGGCCGCGGTGGCGCACCGGCTGGAGCGCGCCGCCGAGCTGGGCGGGGCCGAGGGCCGCGAGCTGCTGCGCCGGGTGCCCGGCATCGGCGTCTGGACCGCCGCCGAGGTGGCCCAGCGCGCGTGGGGCGACGCCGACGCCGTCAGCTTCGGCGATTTCCACATCCCCACGGTCGTCGGCTGGGCCCTGCTCGGCCGCCCGCTGGACGACGCCGGGCTGGCCGAGGTGCTCGCGCCGTACAAGCCGCAGCGCCAGCGCGCGGTGCGGTACGTGGAGTCCTCGGGCTTCCGCCGTCCGCGGTTCGGCCCGCGCTTCTCCCCGCGCGACTACCGCGCGATCTGATCCACCGCGGTCCGGCTCGTTGATCGGCGACGTAGGCTCGCCGGTGTGAGAGTTACCGTGCTCGTCGGCGGCGTCGGCGGGGCTCGCTTCCTGCAGGGGCTCAAAGAGCTGCCCGATGTCGAGATCACCGCCGTGGTGAACGTCGGCGACGACATCTGGTTGCACGGCCTGCGGATCTGCCCCGACCTCGACACCTGCATGTACACCCTCGGCGGGGGCATCGACCCTGAACGCGGCTGGGGCCGCTCGGGCGAGACCTGGGCCGTGCGCGACGAGCTGGCCGCCTACGGCGCCGATCCCGACTGGTTCGGCCTCGGCGACCGCGACACCGCCACCCACCTCGTCCGCAGCCGCATGCTCCGCGCGGGCTACCCGCTCTCGGACGTCACCGCCGCGCTGTGCCACCGCTGGCAGCCGGGCGTGACGCTGCTGCCCGCCACCGACGACCGGGTCGAGACCCACGTGGTCGTCGACGACCCGGCCAACGGCGAGAACGCGCGCAAGGCCATCCACTTCCAGGAGTGGTGGATCCGGCACAAGGGCGAGCTGCCCGCGCACCGCTTCGCGTCCGTCGGCGCCGAGCAGGCGAACATCCTGCCCGCGGCCCGCGACGCCATCGTGGGCGCCGATGCCGTCGTGTTCGGCCCGTCCAACCCGGTCGTGTCCATCGGCGCCATCCTCGACGTCCCCGGCGTCCGCGACGCGCTGCGCGACACGACGGCCAAGGTCGTCGGGCTCTCGCCGATCGTGGGAGGCCGCCCCCTGCGCGGCATGGCCGACGCGTGCCTCGATGCGATCGGCGTGGAGACCTCCGCGGAGGGGGTCGGGCGGCACTTCGGCGCGCGGTCCTCGGGCGGCCTGCTCGACGGCTGGCTCGTGCACACCGGCGACAGCGCCGACGTGCCGGGCGTGGACGTCCGGTCGGTGCCGCTGCTGATGACCGACCTGCCCGCCACGGCGGCCATGGCCCGCGCCGCGCTGGACGCCGCCGGTGTCTGAGCGCGACCCGGCCCGCCCCACCCCGCTCCCCGCCGCCGCGGCCCCGCCTTCGACCGCCGGGGGCAGCCGCGCTGCAGCGACCCCCCTGGGGCGGCCGCCCGCGCTCCCGCCGATCCCCGCGGTCGACCACGCTGCTCCGGGCGCGGTCACCGTCCTGCCCGTGCCGGGCCTGCCGGAGTTCCGCCCCGGCGACGACCTTGCGGGCGCGCTCGCTCAGGCGATGCCGTGGCTGGTCGACGGCGACGTCGTCGTGGTGACGTCCAAGATCTTCTCCAAGGTCGAGGGCCGCCTCGTGCCCGCCCCGACCGACCCCGACGAGCGCGACCGGCTGCGCCGCGAGCTCATCGACGCCGAGACCGAGCGGATCCTCGCGCGCCGCGGCCGGACCTTGATCGTGGCGGGCAAGCTCGGCATCGTGCAGGCGGCCGCGGGCGTCGACGGATCCAACGTCCGCAGCGACGAGCTCGCACTCCTGCCCGCCGACCCCGACGCCAGCGCCGCCCGCCTGCGCGCCGATCTGGCTGCGCTGCTCGGGGTGGACGTCGGCGTCGTCGTCACCGACACGATGGGGCGGTCGTGGCGGATCGGGCAGACCGATGTCGCGATCGGCTCGGCGGGTCTCCCCGTGATCCACCGCTACGGCGGCATGGTCGACGGGCAGGGCAACGACCTGCTCGTCACCGAGGTCGCGGTGGTCGACGAGGTCGCGGGCGCCGCCGACCTCGTCAAGGGCAAGCTGGGCGGCCTGCCGGTCGCGGTGGTGCGCGGCCTGCGCGCGGGCGACGACGGCTCCACCGCCCGCGACCTCGTCCGCCCGATCGAGGACGACCTGTTCCGCATGGGCACCGAGGAGGCGCTCGCGCAGGGCCGTCGCGAGGCCGTGCTGCTGCGCCGCTCCACCCGCCAGTTCGCCGAGGAGCCGGTGGACCTGGCCGCCCTGCGGCGCGCGGTCGGCGTGGCGCTCACCGCGCCGGCGCCGCACCACAGCGCCCCGATCCGGTTCGCGCTCGTGCGCGAGCGCCGCACGGCCCTGCTGGACGCCATGGCGGCGCGCTGGCGCGAGCACCTGGAGGCCGACGGTCGCCCCGCCGACGAGGTGGAGCGCCGCATGCGTCGCGGCGACCTGCTGCGCCGCGCGCCCGAGCTGGTGCTCGCGTTCCGCACCGGCGACGGCATGCACACCTACCCCGACGAGGCCCGCCGTCAGGGCGAACGCACGATGTTCACCGTGGCCGGGGGAGCGGCGGTGCAGTCGCTGCTGGTCGCGTTGGCCGCCGAGGGGCTGGCGTCGTGCTGGGTCGGCTCGACGATCTTCGCGGCCGACGTCGTCCGCCGGGTCCTCGCGCTGCCGCCGGACTGGCAGCCGCTGGGCGCCCTCGCCGTCGGCATGCCCGCCGAGCCGCTGACGCCCCGTGCGCCGCGCTCCGAGGGGCTGCTGGAGTGGTAGCCCCGGCCGTCGCCGCCGCCGAGCTCGCCGCCTGGGAGCCTGACGACGAGGGGCAGCGCGCCCTGAAGTACGCCTTCCTCGCGTTCCTCGACGCCCGCCCGGACGACGCGTGCGCCCGCGAGTGCGTTCCCGGCCATCTGACGGCCTCGGCGCTCGTCCTCGACGCCTCTGGCGAGCGCACGCTGCTGACCCTGCACCGGCGCTTCCACCGGTGGGTGCAGCTGGGTGGGCACTGCGAACCGGGCGACGCGAACCTGCGGGCGGCCGCGCTGCGCGAGGCGACCGAGGAGTCGGGCATCGACGGGCTGACGATCTCCGACGAGCCGCTGCACCTGGACGTGCACCCGGTGACGTGCTCGCTCGGCGTGCCGAGCCGCCACCTGGACGTCCGCTACCTCGTGCACGCCCCGGTGGGCGCCCGGCCGCGGATCAGCGAGGAGTCGGTCGACCTGCGGTGGTGGCCGGTCGACGCGCTGCCCGTCGACACCGACACGCTCGCCACGATGATCAGTCGCCAACGCCTTCAGCGGAGCAGGCGCCCCTAGAGACTCAGCGCCTCCAGAAGAACAGCTCGCTGTAGCCGAGCCCGGCCAGACCGGGGTCGCCGCCGACCGCGCCGAAGATCAGGGAGCCCAGGCCGAACAGCGCCGACGACACCCCGGGCACGCCGATGATCAACGCGAACAGCGCGATCGGCGCCCACGGCCTCACCCGCGCGGCGGCGCGGCGGGCGGACAGCCCCAGGTAGGGCTCGATCACGCCGAAGCCGTCGAGCCCCGGCACGGGCAGGATGTTCAGCACGAACGCCAGCACCTGGATCAACGCAAGCGCCGAGAGCCCCGCCGCGAGCCCCACCGGCACGGGCGCGAGGGCGACGGCCAGCGTCAGCAGGGCGCCGAGGATGAGGTTCGTCGCGGGCCCGGCCAGCGAGACGAGGCTGCGCACCGCGCGAGAGCGGATCGCCCCGTGGTCGATCCACACCGCGCCGCCGGGCAGCGGGATGCCGCCGAGCAACAGGAAGAACACCGGCAGCACGAGCGAGAGGCCCAGATCGGCGTAGCGGCGGATGTCGAGGGTGAGGTAACCCCGCTCGCGGACCGAGCGGTCGCCCCCGCGGTAGGCGACGAAGGCGTGTCCGAACTCGTGCAGGCACAGCGACACGGCCCACCCGCCGAGGACCAAGACGACGATCCCGACGGTGAGCATCGACCGTGACGTGGCCAACGCCGCGACGACACCACCCGCCAGGGTTACCGCCAGGAGGACGAAAAACCACGGACTGACACGACTGGAGACGTCTCGCACCTTCCCATTGTGCTGAACGGGGGACCGAAGGGGTGGACCGGATCACCCGGTTGGCAGATCTGGGTTGCCAAGACCCTCCCTACAGCGTTGTACTTACACGGCTGTCATTCTCTGCGTGACAGCCATTCGCCGCGGGTGTGGGGAGGTGGGCGAGTGAACGTGATCACTGACACGATGGTGCTGGTCGAGACGTTGGAAGGCATGCCGGTGGGGGCACCGGTCGAGCCTTTTTCGTGATCGAGGGAGGCGCCGTCGGCGGGGGGCAGGAAACTGCCGAGGAGCCGGATTGGCAGGAGCGCGCGCTGTGCGCCCAAACCGATCCCGAAGCCTTCTTCCCGGAGAAGGGCGGTTCCACCCGCGAGGCCAAGCGCATCTGTTCGGGCTGCGACGTCCGGGCCGAGTGCCTGGATTACGCGCTCGCGCACGATGAGCGCTTCGGCATCTGGGGTGGGCTCTCCGAGCGTGAGCGCCGCCGCCTGCGCCGTCCGGCCATGTGAACTGCCGCCCCACACCCCAAGCTGCGTCCGCACAAGCGTCACAACGCTTGTGCCGACGCGACAGGGCGTGCGTGGCGGACGGCTACGCGGGTCCACCGTCGACGGCGTCGGGCTCGATGTTGAGGTACTCGGCCACCTGCTCCACCAGCACCTCGTGCAGGAGCTCGGCCAGATCGGCGCCGCCGCGCGCGCGGTTTTCCAGCGGCCGCCGGTAGAGCACGATCCGGGCCCGCGACGGCTGTCCGTCGGGGCCCAGGCCCGCGGGCACCAGCTGGGCGAGCGGCACGCCGATGTCGGCGAGCACCCCCGCGCCCCAGGTGACCTCGTCGGGTGAGGTCTCGACGACCTCGGGCACCTCGTCGACGGCCAGATCCAGATCGGCCAGCTCCGAGCCCCAGCGCAGCTCGATCGGCTCCAGCGCCTCGAGCACCATCGCGTCGAACTTCTCCGCACGGGTCCGCGTGGCGGGCAGCGACGTCGGGTAGAGCAGGCCTCGCAGCCCCCGTCCCCGTCGGTCCCGTCGGCGAGGCGAGCGGCGCAGGGTGGGACGCGCGGTGGTCACGGGTCCATCGTAGGGCGCAGGCCGATCCGGCTGTCACGCCTCCGCGCGTCGCAGCGGGGCAAGCGGCGCGTCGCGCGCTAGGGTCGCCGGGTGCTGAGCGTACGGAGGTGTTCGCGAACGGGGTGCACCGAGCTCGCGGTGGCCACGCTCACGTACGTCTATGCCGATTCGACCGCCGTCGTCGGCCCGCTCGCCACCCAGGCCGAGCCGCATTCGTACGACCTCTGCACCACCCACGCGCACCGGCTCACGGTCCCGCGCGGCTGGGAGGTCGTCCGGTTCGAGGGCGAGTTCGCCCCGCCCCAGCACAGCTCCGACGACCTCACCGCGCTGGCCGAGGCCGTGCGCGAAGCGGGCCGGGCCGACCGGAACATCGAGCCCGTCCACGCCACGGGCACCGGCCGCCGCGGCCACCTGCGCGTGCTGCCCGGCCCCCCGGAAGACTGACCCGCGCATCCCGCTCGCCGCGAAGATCGCGGCGATCCGCCCGTCACGGCTGCATCGACCACCGTGGTGGGCGACTCGCGCCGATCACGGACCGTGGGTGTCGAGCGTGGGTCCGTGCCCCATCTGGACGTGGACGGCAGAGGATCGTCGCTGGCTGTGCGGCGCCGCGCCGCCCGTGACCGGTGTGGGCGGTGCGCGCGGATCACGATCGGGTGACGCCCACGGGTGCCGCCGCCCGGGGGTGGACGCCGCGCCCGATAGTGTCTTCTGCCGTGACCGACCTGAGCGGCATCGTGAAGGCCTACGACGTGCGTGGCGTCGTGGGCGAGGAGCTCGACGACGCGCTCGTGCGGGACATCGGCGGCGCACTAGCCCGCCTGCTCTCGGCCGAGGATCCGGCGAACCGCGCCGTGGTCATCGGCCACGACATGCGCGACAGCTCGCCCGGCCTCGCTGCCGCGTTCGCCGAGGGCGTCACCGCCCAGGGCCTCGACGTCGTCTCCATCGGCCTGGCCAGCACCGACATGCTCTACTTCGCCGCGGGCAGCCTCAACCTGCCGGGCGCGATGTTCACCGCCAGCCACAACCCCGCCCGCTACAACGGGATCAAGCTCTGCCGGGCGGGCGCGACACCCATCGGCCAAGACACCGGCCTCAGGGCGATCCGCGAGGCCGTCGAGGCGGGTGTGCCCGCGGGCCCCGGCGGCGGCACCGTCACCCAGCAGGACCTGCTCGCGGGCTACGCCGACTACCTGCGCGGGCTGGTCGACCTCTCGTCCGTCCGCCCCCTCAAGGTCGTCGTCGACGCGGGCAACGGCATGGGCGGCTACACCGTCCCGGCCGTGCTCTCGGACTTGCCGCTGGAGATCGTGCCGCTCTACTTCGAGCTCGACGGCAACTTCCCCAACCACGAGGCCAACCCGCTCGACCCGGACAACCTCGTCGACCTGCAGAAGCGCGTCGTCGGTGAGAACGCCGACCTCGGGCTGGCCTTCGACGGCGACGCCGACCGCTGCTTCGCCGTTGACGAGCGGGGCGAGCCGGTGAGCCCGAGCGCGATCACCGGGCTGGTCGCCGTCCGGGAGCTCGCGAAGTCGCCCGGCAGTGCCGTGATCCACAACCTGATCACGTCGCGGGCCGTTCCGGAGATCATCATCGAGCACGGGGGACGGCCGGTGCGCACCCGCGTCGGCCACTCGTTCATCAAGCAGACGATGGCCGACACCGACGCGGTGTTCGGCGGTGAGCACTCCGCGCACTACTACTTCCGCGACTTCTGGCGCGCCGATTCCGGCATGCTGGCCGCCATGCACCTGCTGGCCGCGCTCGGCGAGCAGAGCGCGCCGCTGTCGGAGCTGATGGCGGAGTACGAGCGGTACGCGGCCTCCGGCGAGATCAACTCGACCGTCGCCGACCAGGCCGCGGCCACGGCGGCCGTGCGGGCTGCCTTCGCCGACCGCGCGACGTTCGACGAGCTGGACGGCCTCACCGTCACCCTGACCGACGGATCGTGGTTCAACCTCCGCGCCTCCAACACCGAACCCCTGCTGCGCCTCAACGTCGAGGCCGCCGACCACGCCGCGATGGCCGCGTTGCGCGACGAGGTGCTGGCGATCATCCGGGCGTGAGCAGCGCCGTCCGGGCGGATACCTGGCAGAGTCTCAGGTATAGCCCGCAGAAGGAGACGACCATGGCTGTTCAGCTCGACCCCCAGCTGTTGGACGTCCTGGCCTGCCCCACGGATGACCACGCGCCGCTGCGCCCCGGCACCGCGGCCGACCCTGACGCCGACGCGCTCACCTGCACCGCGTGCGGGCGCAGCTACCCGGTCGTCGACGGCATCCCGGTGCTGTTGATCGATCATGCCGTCAGCGACGGCGCATGATCGT
Organism: uncultured Actinomycetota bacterium; assembly: GCA_963799945.1. Lineage (GTDB taxonomy): Bacteria > Actinomycetota > Actinomycetes > Mycobacteriales > Pseudonocardiaceae > Pseudonocardia. The sequence continues at coordinate 704,615 of CAWCZG010000006.1, read as the reverse complement.
GCTCGACGACACCCTGTTGGGCGACGCGCGGGCTCTCGCGGCGTTGGACACCCGGGGCGTCCTGCGGTCCGCCGCCATGGCGGGGGCCCAGGTCCGCTCGGCCGCGCACGCCGCGCAGGAGGCCCGGGTGGCCGATCTCGACGGCCTGCGTCCGCGCGCCCTCGTGCTGCTGCGCAGGCCGGGGGCCTCGATCCCGGCCACCGGGCTCCTCGTCGGGCTGCTGGGCTCGACGTGCCCCGTTCCGGTGGTTCAGGCGGAGACGGTGCCGAGCTGGATCGGGCCGCTCGACGTCGTCGTCGCGCACACCGCCGACCCGTCCGACGGTGAGCTGGCGGAGTCGGTCGGCCGGGCCGTCGGGCGCGGGGCCGAAGTGGTGCTCTCCGCGCCCACCGAGGGCCCGGTCGCGTCCGCGGGCGCGGGTCGGGTGCGGCTCATCGAGCCACGCATCCCGGTGCCGCCCGGCCTCGACGTGCCGCGCGCGCTGGCCGTCGGCCTCACGGTGGTCTCGGCGCTCGGGCTGCTGCCCACGCCGCTGAACCCCGCGCTGGACGAGCTGGCCGACGTGCTCGACGGCGAGGCCGAGCGCAACGCCCCCGGCCACGACGCGTTCATGAACCCGGCCAAGTCGCTCGCGCTGCGGATGGCCGAGCACACGCCGCTGCTGTGGGGCACCGACCCGCTGGCCGCGGCCGTCGCCGTCCACGCCGCGGGTGCGCTCGCGACGCACGCGGGCGTCGTGGCCTACGCCGCCGACATCGCGCAGGCCGCCACCGCCGCCGCCCTGGTCCGCCAGCTGGACACGGGCGTCGAGCGCGACATCTTCCACGACCCGTTCGACGACCCGCCCGAGGCGCAGGCGCTGCCGCCGCGGCTCGTGCTGGTCGGCACCGGGGAGGAGGACCCGATGCAGGTCGCGTTGCGGCGCACCGGACGCGACCGGTCCGGCGCCGACCTGCTGCACCCCGTCGACGAGGTGGCGCGCGGCGCCCGGCACGCGGCCCTGCTGCGCGCGGGCCTGCTCATCACCCGCTTCGACCTGGCCGCCGTGTACCTGGGGCTGGCCACCCGAACGATCACGCCTGCCTGACCGACCGGAGGACCGTGGAGCTGCTGAACAACCCCGTACGCGCCTACGCGTGGGGGTCGCGCACCGTCATCGCCGAACTGCTGGGGCGCCCCGTCCCGTCGCCGCACCCCGAAGCGGAGCTGTGGCTGGGGGCGCACCCGGCGGATCCGTCGCACCTCGCCACCGGCAAGTCGCTCATCGAGGCGATCATCGCCGATCCGGAGGGCCAGCTGGGCACCGGCCGCGCCGAGCGCTGGGGGGCGACGCTGCCCTTCCTGCTCAAGGTGTTGGCCGCCGACGAGCCGCTGTCGCTGCAGGCGCACCCGAGCCTCGCGCAGGCGCGGGCCGGGTTTGCCGCCGACGAGGCCGCAGGCATCTCCCGCGACGCGGCCGAGCGCAACTACCGCGACGCCAACCACAAGCCCGAGCTGATCTGCGCGCTCACGCCGTTCGCCGCGCTCGTCGGCTTCCGGGAGCCCGCCGACACCGTGCGGCTGCTGCGCGCGCTCGACGCCCCGGCGATCGCCCCGCACGTCGAGCTGCTGGCCGCCCAACCCGACGCCGCGGGCCTGCGCGCGCTGTTCACCACGTGGATCACGCTGCCGCAGGGGATGCTCGATGAGCTGGTGCCCGCCGTGGCGACAGCCGCCGTCGCGCTCGCGGGCGAAGGGCCGTGGCAGGACGAGGCCCGCACCGTGCTGGAGCTGGCCGAGCGCTACCCCGGCGATGCCGGTGTGCTGGCCGCGCTGCTGCTCAACCGGGTCAACCTCGGCCCCGGCGAGGCCATGTACCTGCCCGCGGGCAACCTGCACGCCTACCTGTCGGGGGCGGGCGTCGAGCTGATGGCCAACTCCGACAACGTGCTGCGCGGGGGGCTCACCCCCAAGCACGTCGACGTGCCCGAGCTGCTGCGCGTGCTCGATTTCCACGCCGGTCCGCCGCCTGTCCTCACCGGGACGCCGGAGGGTGAGTGGGTGCGCTACGACACGGCGGCGGAGGAGTTCCTGCTGCGCCGCTGCGACGCGGGCACCACCGAGGTCGTGGTGCCCGACGGCGGCCCCCGGATCCTGCTGTGCACGGCGGGCGAGGCCTGCCTGCGCGCCGACGGCACCGACCTCACGCTCGCCCGGGGCGCGGCGGCCTGGCTGGCCGCGTCCGACACCGGGGTCACGGTCGCGCCGCGCGTGCCCGGCACCCAGCTCTTCGTCGCGAGCGACGGCCTGGCCTGACCCGCTGACGATCACGTGGGCCCGGCGGGCCCGGAATGTCGGGTCCGCTGGGTAGGGTTCGCCTATGTCCACGGGCGGGGGAACACGCGCGATCATCGCGGCGCTTGCGGCCAACGCAGGCATCGCGATAGCCAAGTTCATCGGCTTCCTGGTGACGGGCTCGTCGTCGATGCTGGCGGAGTCGGTCCACTCGCTTGCCGACACGGCCAACCAGGGCCTGCTGCTGATCGGGGGCAAGCGCGCCAAGCGGGCGGCCACCGCCGAGCACCCGTTCGGCTACGGGCGCGACCGGTTCTTCTACGCCTTCGTCGTCGCGCTGCTGCTGTTCACGCTCGGGTCGGTGTTCGCGCTCTACGAGGGCATCGAGAAGATCGGGCACCCCGAGGAGCTGTCCACACCGATCGTCGCGGTGGTCATCCTGCTCGTGGCGATCTGCCTCGAGGGCTACTCGTTCCGCACCGCCATCCACGAGTCGCGGGAGCTGAAGGGCTCGCTGACCTGGTGGCAGTTCATCCGCCAGGCCACCGCGCCGGAGCTCCCGGTCGTGCTGCTGGAGGATTTCGGGGCCCTCATCGGGCTGGCGTTCGCCCTGGTCGGCGTCGGGCTCACGGTGCTCACCGGCAACCCCGTGTTCGACGCGCTGGGCACCATCGCGATCGGCCTCCTGCTCGGCGTCATCGCGATCATCCTCATCGTCGAGATGAAGAGCTTGCTGATCGGCGAGGGCGCCCGCCCGCCGGTGCTCACCAAGATCGTCGACGGGTTGGAGGGCGGCGCCGTGCAGAACGTCATCCACCTCCGCACGCAGTACCTCGGGCCCGAGGAGCTGCTGGTCGCGGCCAAGATCGCGCTCACGCCCGGCCTGCCGGTGGAGGAGGTCGCGCGCGCGATCGACGACGCCGAGGCGCGGGTCCGCCAGGCTGTCCCGCACGCGCGGATGATCTACCTGGAGCCCGATCTGGAGCGCACGGTCATCGCTCCGCAGCAGCAGCTGTGATCGCGGCGGGCCGCTGACACCGCGGGCGGCGGGCATCCCTCGGCGCGACCCCCATCCGCTCGGGTCCGGGTCGTGGCGATCATCGGATGCAGAAGGCCACGTCGGCGCGGTCGCGGGTGCGGTCGGCCGCGAAGTGCGCCCGCTCCTGGGCGGCCCAGCGGGCCCAGTGCGGCGCGTAGGTGGCCCCGTCGCGCTCCATCGCCCGCCGGTACCGGATCTCCTCGGCCGCGTCGAGCCACACCAGCAGCGACGCGGCGGGCCCGCCGGTCGGGGCGACGGCGCCCGCGCCCACCCCTTCGACGACGAGCACCGCGGGCGTCCCGAGGTCGTGGGCCTCGGCGTGGGTGTGCGTGGTCCAGTCCCAGCGGCGGTAGCGGGCGGGGCGGCCTTCCGCCAACGGCGCGACGACGTCCCGCCGCAGGGCCGCCACGCCCGCGGCGAGCCCGTCCCAGCCGGGGTAGAGGTCGTCCATGCGCAGCAGCGGCGGGCCGCCCAGCGCGTCGACCAGGCGCACGGCCAGCTGGGTCTTCCCCGCGCCCGAGGGCCCGTCGACGCACACGAGCCGGGTCCGGCCACAGCGCGGGGGAGCGGCCCGTGCGCGTGCGACGAGGTCGTCGAGCAGGCCCGGAGGCGTCAACCGCATCCGAGCAGCGGCAGGCGTTGGACGTCCATCCCCAGCGTCCTGCGCTCTGCCCCGCCCGGCGCGACCCGCCCGGTGGCGAGCAGCGTCCACCGCTCGTCGGGCCATTCGGAGGGGGCCGGGACACCGCGCAGCCGGTCGATCGTGCGGCGGACCAGCGCCAGCGGCTCCGGCCGGGGCCCCGGACGGCCCAGTTCGGCGACCAGGTCCAGGTGGTGCACCGCGGCCTCGACGGCGAGCGTGACGACGAGGTCGTCGGCGCGCATCACCCGGTCCTGGGTGGCCACGAGCGCGTCCGCGGCCGTGTGCGCGGCCAGGGCGACCACCGCCCGCGCGGTCTCGCCGAACGTGCGGGCGAGCCCGTCGAGCCCCCACGCGCTGGCGATCACCCGTTGCGCCCGCAGGTTGCGGTACTCCAGGTCAGGCCAGCGCGGGGTGTCCTGCCAGTAGCTGACGGCGTCGCGGTCGGCAGGCCCCGAACCCGGCGTGCTCAGCGCGACGAGCCCGCGCTGGGCGTCCCCGAGCAGATGCAACAGCAGGTCGCGGACGGCCCATCCCGGCCAGTGCGTGGCGCGCCAGGAGTCCTCTTCGGAGAGCGTCGCGGCGATCGTCGCGAGGTCCGAGTAGGCGATCCGGAGCGCGCCGATGGCCGCGCGGGGGTGGGGTCGGAGCGGTGCGAGCGGTGCGGTCGTCATGTCCTGCCGTGTCCAGTGCAGCGGAGATCGCGAAAACTTACCCGTTGGGGTTAACGAGTTCGACCACCTGGTGCCACTACCGGATTCCGGAAGCTTCAGCTGGACGCCGTGTAGCCCGCGAACTTCTCCCGCAATGTCTTCTTGGAGAACTTGCCGACGCTCGTCTTCGGCACCTCGTCGATGAACTCGACGGAGTCGGGCAGCCACCACTTCGCGACCCGGCTGCGCAGGTGTTCGAGCACGTCCTCGGCCGTCAGGCTCTCGCCGGGCTTCACGACCACGCAGGCCAGCGGGCGCTCCACCCACTTCTCGCTGGGGATGGCGATCACCGCGGCCTCGGCGACCTTCGGGTGCGCCATGATCTCGTTCTCCAGCTCGACCGAGCCGATCCACTCGCCGCCGGACTTGATCAGGTCCTTCGTGCGGTCGACGAGCCGGAACGAGCCGTAGCGGTCGACGGCCGCGACGTCGCCGGTGCGCAGCCAGCCGTCGTCGGTGAACTGCGCGCCGCCGCCCTCACCGCGGTAGTACTCCTTCGCGATCCAGGGCCCGGCGGCCTGCACCTCGCCGCTGGCCTCGTCGTCCCACGGCTGGGCCTCGCCGGTGGACGGCTCGACGATCCGCAGCTCCACCAGCGGGACGGGCTGACCCTGGCGGGCCCGGCCGTTGGCGCGCTCGTCCTCCGTGAGCTCGGCGTAGTGGCTCCGCGTGGACGACACCGTCGCGATCGGGCTGGTCTCGGTCATGCCCCAGGCGTGCAGCATCGGCAGGCCGATCGCCTTGCGGTAGGTCTCCGAGAGCGACTTCGGCACGGCCGACCCGCCGCAGAGGATCGCGCGGAGCGCGGAGAGGTCGTGGTCGTCCAGCAGCGGGATCATGCCCATCCAGATGGTGGGGACGCCGCCGGTGACGGTCACGCGGTGCCGGGCCAGCAGCCCGGCGATCGCTGCGGGGGTCATGTTCGGGCCGGGGAACACCATGTCGCTGCCCGCGAGCAGGGCGCCGTAGGGCAGGCCCCAGGCGTTGGCGTGGAACATCGGGACGACCGGCATCACGATGTCGCGCTCCGAGAGCCCTGCCGCGTCGGAGGTGAGCGAGATCAGCGCGTGCAGCACCGCCGAGCGGTGCGAGTAGACGACGCCCTTCGGGTTGCCCGTGGTGCCCGACGTGTAGCACATCGCGGCGGCCGTGTTCTCGTCCTCGACGGTGAACGGGCCGGTGAACGGCTCGGCGTCGGCCAGCAGCGCCTCGTAGTCGCTGACCCGCGGGTCGTCGGGGATCTCGGCGTCGGCGCCGTCGTCGATCACGACGAAGTGCCGCACGGTCTCGAACTGGTCGACCAGCGGCCAGAGCACGGGCAGCAGGGAGCGGTCGACGAAGACGACCTCGTCTTCGGCGTGGTTGGCGATGTAGACCAGCTGGTCGGGGAACAACCGGATGTTGAGCGTGTGCAGCACGCGCCCGGTGCACGGCGCGGCGCAGTACAGCTCGAGGTGCGTGGCGGTGTTCCAGCAGAACGTGCCGACACGCCCGTCGGCGCTCACGCCCAGCGTGTCGAGCACCCGGGCGAGTCGACGGACGCGCTGGGCCCACTCGGCCACCGTCGCGGTGGTTTCGCCGTCGGCGGTCGCGGTGGTCAGCGTCTTGTGCCCGAACAGCTGCTCGGCGCGGTGGAACACGTGGGCCAGTGTCAGCGGGCGGTCCTGCATCAGTCCGAGCATCGCGCGCTCCTCGAAAGCATGTGCCTGCGGTCACCGCAACCTACCTTCGAGGAGACGCCACGGGCCACGATCGCGGTTAGGCTCGGCGCCCATGCCCACCGATCAGGCCGCCGCGGTCTGCCTCGACGTGGGCTCGACGTGGACCAAGGCCGTGCTCGTGCGGCCCGACGGCGTCCTCGCCGGGTTCGCCGAGCACCCCACCACGGCGGCCGACGTGCTCACCGGGATGGACGCCGCCGTGCGCGCTGTGTCGGCCGCGGGGATGGGCGCCGAACCGGAGCTGCTGGCCTGCTCGTCGGCCGGTGGCGGCATGCGGCTGGCCGTCGTCGGCTCGGAGACGCTCATGGCGACGGAGGCGGGCCACCGGGTCGCGTGTTCGGCGGGCGCGCACGTCGTGCACGTGCACACCGGGCCGCCTGCAGCCCCCTGACCTGCGGACCCTGCGCACCACCCGGCCCACCGCGCTGCTGCTGCTCGGCGGCCACGACGGCGACGACCCGGCCGAGCTGCTGCACAACGCCGGGCGCCTCGCCGGTGCCCGCGTGCGGTTCCCGATCGTGCTCGCGGGCAACGCGGAAGGCCGGGAGGATGCGCTCGCCGTGCTGCGCGCCACCGGCCGCACGGTCGTGGCCTGCGACAACGTCCTGCCGCGCACCGGGGAGATCGAGCCGGGGCCCGCGCGGGCGGCGCTCGCCGCCCTCTACCGCCGCCACGCCGTCGGCGGCCGCGGTCCGGCCGTCGCGCCGCGGTTCCGCAGGCTGGTGCGGGTGGCGACACCCGACGCCGTGGGGCACGGCGCCGTGGAGCTGTCACGGATCCGCGGCGGGCGCGTGCTCGTCGTCGACGTCGGCTGCGCCACCACCGACGTGCACTCCGCCTCCGACGGGACGGGCGTGCGCACCGTCGAGGGGGATCTCGGGGTGCGCGCGGCCGCGGCGGGCGTCCTGATCGGGGCCCAGGCCGAAGGCGTCGTCGACCCGGTGGAGGCCGACCTGCTCGCCCCCACGGTGACCCGCATGACCAGCGAGGTGGGCTACGTCCCCGGCGATCCCGGCAGCGCCGCCGAGGATCGCAGGGTGGCCGCGCTGGCCGCTGTGGTGGCCGTCCGGCGGCACCTGCGCGCCCACGCCGACCCCGAGGGCGCCATCGACCTGGTGGTGCTCTCCGGCGGGGTGTTCCGGCGGCGTGACCCGCACGGCGGCCTGTCCGCCGTCTCCTCGACCCTGCGCACCGATCCCGAGCTCGCGGCCGCGCTGGGCGGCGTGCCGGTCGTGATCGACACCGACTTCGCCGTCGCCCCGGCGGGCCTGCTCGCCGCGAACGGCCGCGCCGAGGCGGCCGAGTCGCTGCTGCGCGACCACCTGCTCGGCTGAGCTACTGGAGCGGGATGTCCTGTCCGCGCTCGTCCTCGGGGCGCGGGCCGAAGATCCGCCGCTCGGAGGCGTCGATGACGAGGTCGTTGATGCTCGCCTCGCGCCGGACCATCAGCCCGTGCTCGTCGAACTCCCAGTTCTCGTTGCCGTAGCTGCGGTACCAGGTGCCCGCGGCGTCGTGGCACTCGTACTGGAAGCGCACCGCGATCCGGTTGTCCGCGAACGTCCAGAGCGCCTTGCGCAGCGCGTATTCCAGCTCACGCTCCCACTTCCCGGCCAGGAACGCGACGATCTCCGCGCGCCCTTTCACGAACTGGTCGCGGTTGCGCCACACCGAGTCCTCGCTGTAGGCCAGCGACACCCGCTCCGGGTCGCGGCTGTTCCAGGCGTCCTCGGCCGCCTGCACCTTCTGCCTGGCGGTCTCGAGGGTGAACGGGGGGAGCGGCGGCCGGTCGGCCATGGTGCGTCTCCTTTGACGACGGTTTTGCTGCAGTGTCGTCCCGCCGCGATGTGGCGTACACCCGGGATACGGCGGCCGAGTTGACACCGCGCGGCCGGGCTCGCGATCCTGGGGAGGAGCCGGGATCGAGGGGCGCTGCGACGGACGAGGGTCCGCCACGCTCGATCTTCCGGCAGCTGCTGGGAAGGGCGCCTCCGATCCTCAGGAGGCCGTACCCGTGTTCCCGCACGCATCGCGCTTCTTCTCACTGTTCGCGCTAGGAGGCTTGACCCACCCATGACCGCAACCACCACCCCCGCAGGCGTCGACAAGCTGCAGACCCGCAACGGGATCGACTTCGCCGTCGCGGATCTCGCGCTGCACGAGTTCGGCCGCAAGGAGATCCGCCTCGCCGAGCACGAGATGCCCGGCCTCATGGAGCTGCGCCGCGAGTACGCCGAGGCCCGTCCGCTGCACGGCGCCCGGATCGCGGGCTCGCTGCACATGACCGTGCAGACCGCCGTCCTCATCGAGACCCTCGTGTCGCTCGGCGCCGACGTGCGCTGGGTGTCCTGCAACATCTTCTCGACGCAGGACCACGCCGCGGCGGCCACCGTCGTCGGCCCGCACGGCACCCCGGAGGCGCCCCAGGGCGTGCCGGTGTTCGCGTGGAAGGGCGAGACCCTCGAGGAGTACTGGTGGGCCACCGAGCGGCTCTTCGCCTTCACCGACGACGAGGGCAACACCGTCGGCCCGAACATGATCCTCGACGACGGCGGTGACGCCACCCTGCTCGTGCACAAGGGCGTCGAGTTCGAGCAGGCGGGCGTGGTGCCGACGCCGGACGACGACGACCTCACCGTCTCCGACGAGTACCGGATCATCCTGGACACGCTGCGCCGCTCGCTGGCCGCCGAGCCGACGAAGTGGCAGACGGTCGCGGCGGCCATCCACGGCGTCACCGAGGAGACCACCACCGGCGTCCACCGGCTCTACCAGCTGGCCGAGCAGGGTCAGCTGCTGTTCCCGGCGATCAACGTGAACGACTCGGTCACCAAGAGCAAGTTCGACAACACCTACGGGATCCGCCACTCGCTCATCGACGGCCTCAACCGCGCCACCGACGTGCTCATCGGCGGCAAGGTCGCGCTCGTCTGCGGCTTCGGCGACGTCGGCAAGGGCTCCGCGGCCGCACTGTCGGGCCAGGGCGCCCGGGTGATCGTGGCCGAGGTCGACCCGATCTGCGCGCTCCAGGCGCTGCTGCAGGGCTTCCAGGTGGCGTTGCTGGACGACGTGATCTCCCGGGCCGACATCATCGTCACGACGACGGGCAACAAGGACATCGTCACCGTGGCTGCCATGCAGGCCATGAAGCACCAGGCGATCGTCGCGAACGTCGGGCACTTCGACAACGAGATCGACATGGCCGGGCTGGGCCGCGTACCCGGCATCATCAAGATCAACATCAAGCCGCAGGTCGACGAGTGGGTGTTCCCGGACGGGCACTCGATCATCGTGCTGTCCGAGGGGCGCCTGATGAACCTGGGCAACGCCACCGGCCACCCGTCGTTCGTGATGAGCAACAGCTTCTCCAACCAGGTGATCGCGCAGGTCGAGCTGTTCACCAAGCACGAGGAGTACAACAACGACGTCTACCGGCTGCCGAAGATCCTCGACGAGAAGGTCGCGAAGATCCACGTGCTGGCGCTCGGCGGTGAGCTGACCAAGCTCACCAAGGACCAGGCCGAGTACATCGGCGTGGACGTCGAGGGGCCGTTCAAGCCGGAGCACTACCGGTACTGAGCGAATACTGGGGTCGTGCGTTATCCGCGGGGTGACGGCGACGGCTGGGCCCGCTGCGCCCGAGGACATCGCCATTGGGGGATCTTCGGCGCGGCGGGCCTGCTGCTGTGGCACGACGGGTCGGTGCTGATGCAGCACCGTGCGCTCTGGAGCCACCACGGCGGCACGTGGGGCATCCTCGGCGGCGCCCGCAACAGCGACGAGACCACGGCCGAGGCCGCCGGGCGGGAAGCCGAGGAAGAGGCCGGGCTCGATCCGCGGGCCTACCGCGTCGGGCCCGAGCACGTCGACGACCACGGCGGCTGGTCGTACACGACGGTCGTCGCGCACACCGACCGACGGCTGCGGCTCACCGGGCTCACGGAGGAGACCATCGCCGTGGCGTGGGTGCCCGCCGAGGAGGTCACCGCGCTGCCGTTGCACCCTGGCTTCGCCGCGAGCTGGGACGCCGTCCGCGTCCTCGGGTGACCCGGGCGGCCGGCAGGATCGCGGCGGTGGGACGGCTGGTGGTCATCGAGGGCCTCGACGGGGCGGGCAAGCGCACGCTCGCCGACGGCCTCGCCGCGGCGCTCGGGGGCACGGTCGCGCGGTTCGCCTTCCCCCGCTACACCGAAGACGTGCACGCCGAGCTGGTCCGCGACGCGCTCTACGGCCGGATGGGCGACCTCGCCGCCTCGGTGCACGGGATGGCGGTGCTGTTCGCGCTGGACCGCCGCGCGGCCGCCCCCGCGCTGCGGGCCGCGCTCGCCACCCACGACGTGGTGCTCGTCGACCGCTACGTCGCTTCCAACGCCGCCTACGGAGCCGCGCGCATGCACGAGGACGCGGCGGGCGGACTGGTGGAGTGGGTGCGCGAGCTGGAGATCGACCGGTTCGCCATCCCGGTGCCCGACCACCAGCTCTACCTGGCGGTTCCGCAGGCGGTGGCCGCCCAGCGCGCCGAGCACCGGGAGCGCACCGAGGCGGGCCGCGAGCGCGACGCCTACGAGGCCGACGGGGGCCTGCAGGAGCGCACCGGCGCCGTGTACGCCCAGCTCGCGGCGGCGTCGTGGCTCAGCTCGTGGACGGTGCTGGACGGCGCGGCCCCCGACGTCGCCGGGGTCGCCGCGGGCCTCCTGAGGTAGCCGTCGGGCCGGGTCACGGACGGCGGCTGACCAGTGGATGAGATGCTTCGATCCATGAAGTCGCGCGTACTCGTCGTCGACGACGATCCGGCACTGGCCGAGATGCTCACGATCGTGCTGCGCGGTGAGGGTTTCGACACCGCCGTGGTCGGCGACGGCACGCGCGCCCTGCCCGCCGTGCGCGAGCTGCGACCCGACGTCGTGCTGCTGGACCTCATGCTCCCCGGGATGAACGGCATCGACGTCTGCCGCGCGATCCGCACCGAGTCGGGCGTGCCGATCGTCATGCTGACGGCCAAGAGCGACACGGTGGACATCGTGCTTGGCCTGGAGTCGGGCGCCGATGACTACGTGGTCAAGCCGTTCAAGCCCAAGGAGCTGATCGCCCGCATCCGGGCGCGCGTGCGGCGCACCGAGACCGAGCCCGCCGAGCAGCTGGCCATCGGTGACGTCACGATCGACGTGCCGGCCCACCAGGTCACCCGGGCGGGCGAGCCGATCGCGCTCACCCCGCTGGAGTTCGACCTGCTGGTGGCACTGGCCCGCAAGCCGCGCCAGGTGTTCACTCGGGAGGTGTTGCTCGAGCAGGTGTGGGGCTACCGCCACGCGGCCGACACGCGGCTGGTCAACGTGCACGTCCAGCGGCTGCGGTCGAAGGTCGAGCGCGACCCGGAGCACCCGGAGGTCGTGCTGACCGTGCGTGGGGTGGGGTACAAAGCCGGGCCTCCGTGATCCGGCGCACCGTCGAACAGGTCCGCCAGCTCGCGGCCGAGCTGGCGATCGCCTGGGGCGCGGTGTGGCGGCGGTCGCTGCAGACCCGCGTCGTCATCAGCACGCTGGCCCTGTCGACCGCCGTGGTGCTGGTGCTGGGCTTCGTCATCCAGACCCAGATCGCGGGCAACATCCTGCAGGCCAAGCTGGACGACGCGCAGAACCAGATCGAGTCGGGCGCGGCCCTCCTGGAGCGTGAGCTCGCGGGCGTCGACCCCAACCGCGAAGGCGCGCAGGGCGAGCTCAACAACGCGCTGGACCGCCTGACGAACGCCAGCGCCTCCGACGCCGCGGGCGCCCCGGCGGCGGGCGCGTTCCGGGCGGTGCTCGCCACGACGGCCATCGGGGCCAACAGCAGCGTCTCCGCGGGCCCGCTCGAAGACGTGCCCGCGGACCTGCGGCAGAGCGTGGCCGACGGCGCGCGCGCCGTGCGCTACGGCACCGTCGACGTGCAGGGCGCCAGCGTCCCGACGATGATGATCGGCCAGCCGGTGCGCACGGCCAACGGCGATCTGGAGTTCTACCTGCTCTTCCCGCTCGACTCGGAGCAGCGCACGCTCGGGCTCGTGCAGAGCACGCTGATCGTCGGCGGGCTCGTGCTGTTGCTGCTGCTCGCGGGCATCGCCAGCATCATCACGCGGCAGGTCGTGCGGCCGGTGCGGCGCGCCGCCGAGATCGCGGAGCGGTTCGCCGACGGCCACCTCGACGAGCGCCTCCCGGTGCAGGGCGACGACGAGCTGGCCCGGCTCGGGGAGTCCTACAACGAGATGGCGGGCAGCATCCAGGAGCAGATCCGCCAGCTGGAGGAGTTCGGCGCGCTGCAGCGGCGCTTCACCTCCGACGTCAGCCACGAGCTGCGCACGCCGCTGACCACCGTGCGCATGGCCGCCGACGTGCTCTACGCCTCCCGCGACGAGCTGCTGCCCGCTTTGCGCCGCTCGTCGGAGCTGCTGGTCACCGAGCTCGACCGGTTCGAGGCGCTGCTGGGCGACCTGCTGGAGATCTCCCGCCTCGACGCGGGCGTGGCCGAGCTGGTCACCGATCGCGTCGACATGCGGGGCGTGGTGTCCCGGGCGGTCGAGGCGGTGCGCGGGCTCGCCGACGAGTCGGGCACGCCGCTGGAGCTGGACCTGCCAGGGGGCATCCACGCCGACGTCGACCCCCGCCGGGTCGAGCGCATCGTGCGCAACCTGGTGGCCAACGCCATCGACCACAGCGAGGCCCGGCCCGTGCGGGTCGTGCTGGCGGCCGACGACACCGCCGTCGCGGTGCTGGTGCGCGACCACGGCGTCGGCCTGCGGCCGGGCGAGGCGGGGCTGGTGTTCAACCGCTTCTGGCGGGCCGAGGAGTCCCGCGCCCGTCGGTCGGGCGGCACCGGCCTGGGGCTGTCGATCGCGGTCGAGGACGCCCGGCTGCACGGCGGCTGGCTGCAGGCCTGGGGCGAGCCGGGCAAGGGCGCGGCGTTCCGGCTGACGCTGCCGCGCGAGGAAGGCGGCGTGCTGGAGTCCAGCCCCCTGCCGCTCGGGCCGGAAGGCCGCGACCCGGACGCGGCGCGGAGGTCGCTCGGACCGGTCGGCACGTCCGTCCCGACCCCGCCGCTGGGCTGGGCGGCGATCCCGCCCGACGGCGTGCCCGCCACGGGCGGCGCGCGATGACCCGCCCCCGGCTCGCCGCTGCTGCCCTCCTCGGGGTCGTGCTGGCCCTCGCGGGCTGCGCCAGCGTGCCCGACGGGTCGCCGGTGCAGGTCCTGCGCCAGGTCGGCGGCGACGAGGCCGCGCCGCCGCCCGGCCCGGTCGACGGCAGCAACCCGCTCGACCTCGTGCGCGACTTCGTCACCGCGTCCGGCAGCAGCACCGACAAGCACGCCGCCGCGCGCGCGTTCCTCGCCCCCGAGGCGGCGAAGTGGGACGACACCACGGGGGTCACCGTCCTGGACGGCCAGATCGACACCGTGCCCGTTCCCGGCGCACCGGACTCCTCGACCGGCGCCACGACCATCCGCGTGCGCGGCACCCAGATCGGGCGGCTCACCCAGGCGGGCTCGTTCGAGCCCGCGCAGTCGCCGTTCCAGTGGGACGTCGACGTCGTCCGCCGTGACGGACAGTGGCGGATCTCGCGGCTGCCCGACGGCGTCGTCGTGCCGTTGTCGATCTTCCGGGACGACTTCCGGACGGTGCGTGCGTGGTTCGTCGACCCGACCCGTCAGGTCGCGGTGGGCGACGTGCGCTACGTGCCCGCCGTGCCCGCGAAGTCGCAGGCCGCGCGGGTGATCGACCAGCTGCTCGCCGGGCCGTCGAGCGCGCTGAGCGGGGCCGCCGTCTCCGAGCTGGTCGCGGGCGCGCGGCTGCGGTCGAACGTCGCGGCCACGCCCGACGGCGCCGTCGTGGTCGACCTGACGCGCACCGGCGACCTCGACGCCACCGCGCGGCGCCTGCTCGCCGCCCAGGTCGCGCTCTCCCTGGCCGAGGTCAACGTCGGACGGGTGCGGCTGCTCGTCGACGGCGAGCCGCTCGTGGCCGACCACCCCGACTGGACCAGGGACGACTTCTCCACCATCGTCGGCGACGCGGCACCGGGCGTGGACGTGCCCGCGCTGGTCGTGGCAGGCGGCCGGGTGGCGCAGCTGTCGGGGCCCGAGCCGTCGGCGCCGCTGCCCGGGCCGGTCGGCAACGGCACGATCGACGCCGAGTCGGCGGCCTCCACCGTCGACGGGCTGCACCTCGCGGTCGTCGCCCGCACACCCGGCGGCCGCACGCTGATGATCGGCGGGAGTACCGGCGGCACGCCCGTCGCGCCGGTCGCGCTGACCGCACCGACGATGACCCGGCCGTCGTGGACCCCGAGCGGCACCGAGGTGTGGACGGTGCTGAACAGCAACGCGGTCGCGCGCGTCACGCTCGACACCGGGGGGCAGCCGCGCGTCGGCGAGGTCAACGCGGATGCGCTCACCGTGCTCGGCCCGATCTCCGATCTGCGGCTCTCGCGCGACGGGATGCGCGTCGCGGCGGTCGTCGAAGGGGGCCTGTACACCGGTTCGGTGGCCCGCAGCATCGACGGCGAGGTCGCGATCCGGGACGTCCGCAGGCTGCGTTCGGCCGACGTCACGCAGGCAGTGGCCGTCGACTGGCGCGCCAGCGACACGATCGTCGCGATCACGGGCGGGGCCGATGCGGTGGTCGCGCAGATCTCGGTCGACGGGCTGACGCTCGCCCCCGTGCTGGGCAACAACCTCACCCCGCCGCTGACCGCCGTGGCCGCCGCCCCGAACCGCCCCTTGTTGGTCACCGACCAGGGCGGGGTGTGGAGCTTCGCGGGCAGCGGGCAGGACGCGTGGCGGCAGGTGCTCGGGGGCGCCTCCAACGCGGTTCCGGTGTACCCCGGCTGAGGGTGCACGCTTTCGGTCCGGGTGTCGGGCTGGACCGTCCTGACGGGACCCGGACAGAATGCTCGTCAGCTACGAAACGTGGAGTGCAGATGACCCAGGACGACGGCCGCATCTATCCCGATGGGCGAACCCGGTCGATGGGTGTCCCGGCAGGCCCGGGCGCTACGCCGAGGATCAACGCGGCCAGGCTGTGGTCGAGCGGCGTGGCGACCGCGATCGTCGCCGCCCTGGTCGGGCTGGTCGGTGTGCTCGTGGCCCGCGCGTTGTTCAAGGTGGCGTTCGCGGGGGAGACCAGCGCCGGCGCGATGGGCGACGGCAACACGGCCTTCCTCTGCGCGGTCGCCGCCCTCGCGGCCCTCGCCGCCACCGGGCTCGCCCACCTGCTGCTGGTCTCGACGCCCCGGCCGCTGGCCTACCTCGGCTGGATCATCGGCCTGGTCACGGCCGTCGCCGTCGTCCTGCCCTTCCTCTCCACCCGCCCCCTCGCCGTCTCGGCCACCCAGGCCGTGATCAACCTCGTGATCGGCCTGGCGATCGGCAGCCTCGTCACCGGCGCCGCCGCCAGCACCCTCCGCGCCTCCCGCCGCCTCCCCACCGAGGACTACTAACCCCACCCGCCGCCTCCGACCCCGCAGGGGGGTGGGGTGGTGTGAGTGGGCCGGGGTGGGGCTGCCCGTCCGACTTCGCACGTCGTGCTGCGTCCTCGCACGCCGCCCGCCCCATGTGAGGACGCCGCGGGGTGTGCGAAGTGGGGTGGGGGACGCCCACCGAGCCCGCCGACCACTCCTGGGCCGGACCTCGGAGACCGTGAGGTGTCCTCGCAGGCGGCCGACCGTCTGCGAGGAAGCCACCAGGTCTGTGAGGTGGGCGTTGTGGCGGGGCCGGGTCGGCGGGCGGGGTCGAGTGGGCGACCGCATCCGCGTCGACTTCGCACCCCTCGCGCTGTCCTCACAGGGTGTCGACCACCTGCGAAGTCGCCCCGAGGTGTGCGAAGTGGGCCCTGCGCGCGCCCGGCGGCCACAGGCGCGCACAGCGCCGTTGCGGGTGCGGGATTGCCTGACTCGCCTCGGGGAGGGGTGGGGCGGGGGCAGGGTGCGGGTGGTGGACATCCGGGGATGGGGCGCCGCGCTCCTTGATCTCGTACTTCCTGCCGAGTGCGCGGGGTGTGCGGCGCCGCCGGGTGTGGGCGCATGGTGCGTGCGGTGTGCGGCCCGGCTCGGCGGGCAATCGTGGCCTGCCCCTGTCGACGATCTGACCGTACTGGCCATCGGCCGCTACACCGGTCCGCTGCGCACCGCCCTGCTCCGCTACAAGGAGCGTGGCCGCCGCGATCTCGCCGTCCCGCTCGCTGAACTCCTTCTCCCCGGCCTCGACGAGCTGTCCGACGTCCGCCGCGACCCATCCGACACCTGGCTCGTCCCCGCCCCCTCCCGCCCCGCCGCGGCGCGGGCGCGCGGGGGCGACCACGTCCTGCGCCTGGCGCGGGCGATCGCGGCGGAGCGGTCCGACATCCACGTGTCCCCGGCCCTCGCGCTCGCCCGCCGCACCCGCGATTCGGTGGGTCTCGATCCAGCCCAACGGGTGGCCAACCTCGAAGGGCGACTCTTCCTTCGCCACGTTCCGTTACCTCCGCCCGGATCGTGGGTGGTGCTTATGGATGATGTGGTCACGACCGGAGCCACGTTGCGTGCTTGCCGCTCAGCGCTGCGGAATGCGGGAGTCCGGGCGGGTTCCGCCCTCGTGCTCTGTGATGCCACGTCAGGCCGTGACGATCATGAACCGCTCGCGGCATCGTAGTGGCGGGCGCATGACCACGGAATGTCACTCGCCGCTTTGCCCTGGTCGTGGTCAGTCAGCGCAGAACTCTGTTGCCGAACCGTGATGCGCGTTACCTTGTTCCGCATCCACCAAGTCCACTCCCAAGGCGGAGTGGAACGCATAGGAGGAACCGCCAACCGATCCATGTGCCGGGGATGATCCCTTTCCCGGACCGTCTGCAACGCCAACCCGACGCCGAGAGCGAGGGAAGTCTGCGTGGAGATCGTTGTGACCGGCCGTAACGTCGAGGTCCCGGATCATTTCCGGGAACACATCGCCGAGAAGGTCGCCCGTCTGGAACGCTACGACCACAAGATAGTCGGCTTGGAGGTAGAGCTCTTCCATGAGCGCAACCGCCGACAAAGCAAGAGCTGTCAACGCGTAGAGATCACCGGAAGAGGCGGCCCCGGCGCCGTCGCCAGGGCTGAAGCCTGTGCGCAGGACTTCTACGCCGCCCTCGATGCGGCTGTCGCCAAGCTCGAGGCGCGGATGCGGCGCTCGCACGACCGCAAGCGCATCACCGGCCGCCGCACCCGCGTGACAGCGGGTCGGGTCAACGGTGGCGGAGTGGCGGTGCTGGAAGAGACGCTCATCGAGGACATCGACCCGATCACCGCCGAGATCCCCGCTCCACGAGACCACACGGAGCACCTGCCGCGGTCTGAGGACGGCGATGTCGTTCCGGGCCGGATCGTCCGCCGCAAGGCGCACACGTCGGATCCGATGAGCATCGAAGACGCGCTCTCGCGCATGGAGCTCGTCGGCCACGACTTCTACCTCTTCGCCGACGCCGACAGCGGCCACCCGAGCGTCGTTTACCGGCGCAGGGGCTACGACTACGGGGTCATCCGCCTCAGCCAATGATCTTCCCGAGGACCAACTGACCACTCAACTCGCCCGGAGGGGCGGTCGTCGTTCCACCCGGAACGAGGACCGCCCCTCCGGCGTTGTCAAGGTAACTCCCGGGTCCTTCGCTACCCTGGGCCGGACAGCCTGTGCTGCGCCGACGAACTGCGATCGTGAATGAGGTCGACCCGTGCCGCTCTTTGACCGCCTGCTCCGCGCCGGTGAGACGAAGCTGGTGAAGCGGCTCGCTCGCATCGCCCAGCACGTCGAGACGCTCGAGCCGGAGATCAAGGAGCTCGACGACGACGCGCTCCGCGCCAAGACCGTCGAATTCCAGCTCCGGTACCGGGGCCTGTGGAACGCGAACGTCGAGAAGCGGCTGCAGGCGGGCGAGGAGATCGCCCTCGACGAGGTGTCGGAGGACGAGTCCTACGACCCCGCCGAGTCGCTCGACGAGCTGCTCCCGGAGGCGTTCGCCGTGGTCCGCGAGGCCGCGGTGCGCACGATCGGCCAGCGCCCGTTCCCCGTGCAGCTGATGGGCGGGGCCGCGCTGCACCTGGGCAACGTCGCGGAGATGAAGACCGGTGAGGGCAAGACGCTCACCTCGGTCCTCCCCGTGTACCTCAACGCGCTTTCCGGCGACGGCGTGCACGTCGTCACCACCAACGACTACCTGGCCAAGCGCGACTCCGAGAACATGGGCCGCATCCACCGCTTCCTCGGCCTCTCGGTCGGGGTGATCCTGTCGGAGATGCAGCCCGCGGTGCGGCGGCTCCAGTACTCCGCCGACATCACCTACGGCACGAACAACGAGTTCGGCTTCGACTACCTGCGCGACAACATGGCCTGGAACGCCGCCGACATGGTGCAGCGCGGCCACAACTACGCCATCGTCGACGAGGCCGACTCGATCCTCATCGACGAGGCCCGCACCCCGTTGATCATCTCCGGACCCGCCGAGCAGAGCGCCCGCTGGTACCAGGAGTTCGCGCGGATGGCGCCGCTCCTGCGCAAGGACGTGCATTACGAGGTCGACGAGCGCAAGCGCACCGTCGGCGTCACCGAAGACGGCGTCACGTTCGTCGAAGACCAGCTCGGCATCGACAACCTCTACGAGGCGGCCAACACCCCGCTCGTCGGCTACCTGAACAACGCCCTCAAGGTGAAGGAGCTGTTCCACCGCGACAAGGACTACATCGTCCGCGACGGACAGGTCCTGATCGTCGACGAGTTCACCGGGCGAGTGCTCGTCGGCCGTCGCTACAACGAGGGCATGCACCAGGCCATCGAGGCCAAGGAAGGGGTGGAGGTCCAGGCGGAGAACCAGACGCTGGCCACCATCACCCTGCAGAACTACTTCCGCCTCTACACCAAGCTCGCGGGCATGACCGGCACCGCGCAGACCGAGGCCGCCGAGCTGCACCAGATCTACAAGCTCGGCGTGCTGCCGATCCCGACGAACAAGCCGATGGTCCGCGACGACCAGCCCGACCTGATCTACAAGACCGAGCCCGCGAAGTTCGAGGCCGTCGCCGACGACATCGCCGAGAAGCACGCCAAGGGCCAGCCGGTGCTGGTCGGCACCACGAGCGTGGAGAAGTCGGAGTACCTGTCCAAGCTGCTCGTCCAGCGGCAGGTGCCGCACGAGGTGCTCAACGCCAAGCAGCACGAGCGCGAGGCGGCGATCGTCGCCGAGGCGGGCCACGCGGGCGCGGTCACGGTGGCCACCAACATGGCCGGTCGCGGCACCGACATCATGCTCGGCGGCAACCCGGATCACCTCGCTGACCTGGAGCTGCGCGGCCGCGGGCTGGATCCCGTGGAGACCCGCGAGCAGTACGAGGCCGAATGGGACGAGGCGCTGGCCCGGAAGAAGGCGCAGGTCGCGGCCGAGGCCGAGGAGGTCAAGGCCGCGGGCGGGCTGTACGTGCTGGGCACCGAGCGGCATGAGTCGCGGCGCATCGACAACCAGCTCCGTGGGCGCTCCGGCCGCCAGGGCGACCCCGGCGAGTCGCGGTTCTACCTCTCCCTCGGCGATGAGCTCATGCGCCGGTTCAACGGCGCCGCCGTCGAGTCGATCATGACCCGGCTCAAGCTGCCGGAGGACGTGCCGATCGAGGCGGGCATGGTCACCAAGGCCATCCGCAGCGCGCAGACCCAGGTCGAGCAGCAGAACTTCGAGATCCGCAAGAACGTCCTCAAGTACGACGAGGTGCTCAACAAGCAGCGCACCGTCATCTACGAGGAGCGGCGGCTCGTGCTCGCGGGCGAGAACATCAAAGAGCAGATCGAGAACATGCTCACCGATGTCGTCACCGCCTACGTCGATGGCGAGACGTCCGCGGGGTACGCCGAAGACTGGAACCTCGACAAGCTGTGGACCGCGCTGCGCACCCTCTACCCGGTCGGCATCCGGTGGCAGTCGGTGGCGGGCGACGACGACGAGGGTCACGACGACCTCAGCCGCGACACGCTGCTCAATGCCGTGCTGGCCGACGCCCGCGAGGCCTACGCCAACCGCGAGGCCGAGATCGACGCGCTGCTCGCCGTGCAGGGCGGCATGCGCGAGCTGGAGCGGCAGATGCTGCTGCAGGTCATGGACCGCAAGTGGCGTGAGCACCTCTACGAGATGGATTACCTCAAGGAGGGCATCGGCCTGCGGGCGATGGCCCAGCGCGACCCGCTGATCGAGTACCAGCGCGAGGGCTTCGACATGTTCTCCGCGATGCTCGACGGCATCAAGGAGGAGACGGTCGCGCTGCTCTTCCACGTCACGGTCCAGGTCGTGCCCGCCGAGCCCGCGCCGGTCGAGGCCGAGCAGGCCCCCGCGGTGGAGGCGGCCGCGGTTCCGGCCGCCCCCGTGCAGGAGCCCCCCACCGCCCCGCTGGCCACCTCGCCGGACGCCGAGACCACCAGCGTCCTGCCCAAGGTGTTCCGCAACGGCCCGCCCACCGAGCTGAGCTACAGCGGCCCGGCCGAAGACGGCTCGGCCACCCGCACCCGGTCCGGCTCAGCCAACGGCAAGTCGGCCAGTACGGCCAAGGCCACGGAGCCCTCCCGCAACCGGCCCTGCCCCTGCGGGTCGGGGCGCAAGTACAAGCAGTGCCACGGCTCGCCGACGGCGGCCCGGCCCTGACCGGGCCACACCCCTTCCGCTGATCACCGGCCCGGCCGCGCGCCGGGCCGGGTCGGGCCTCACGCGAGCCGGAGGACGGTGACGCACCAGCCCGTACCCCGGCGCTCGAAGCGGGCGGCGAGGGCGCGGACGCGGCCGTCGATCCGGCACACCGCAGCCACCTCGGCCGCGTCGGGGTGGGGCAGGAAAACGCGCAGCCGCAGCACCTTTGACGCCCCGCCTGACCCCCGTCGGGCGGCCTTGGCGCGCCAGTACCCCAGCGGGTCCGGGTCGAGACGGCCTTCGAGATGGTCGGGCGTGCGGTGCCCGTCGAACACCTCGAACACGAGCTGCAGCGTGCTGCCGACGGCCCTGCGGACCGCGGGCTCGTCGAGCGGCGGCGGCACGTAGGGCTCCGGCGGGGTGACGTCGCGCCACCGTGGTGTGCAGGGAGCCCGTGAACCGGGATTGGGCTCGTAGCGCAGGCGGCGCACCCTGGGGGTGGTGAGCGTGGTCGTCATGCGTCGACTATTCGACCGGCGGCGAACCCGCGGTGGGTCGTTCGGCGGACCTCGACGCCAAACCGTGTGAGCTCGAACGGCGGTCACCTCAGCCTTCCGCGGGACTGCCCGAGCCGTGCTGCGGTAGATCGCATGCTCGCCGACGCGCAGAACGTCGTTCAGCCGCCTGATGCTCGCGGCGAGCCGCACCTCGTGGTTGGGCACACCTTCATGGTGTGCGAATGATCGCGATCATCGACCCTTCGAACTGGTCATCTAGCCTGACCCCGTGGCGCTGCGCGGGCTGCTGATGGATTACGGCGGCGTGCTCACCGACGGGCCCGAGCCCGCCGCCGCCGTCCGCCGCGCCAGGGCCGCGGGCATCGCGACCGCGCTGGTCTCCGACGCCCACGAGGTGCCCGCCGCGGTCGCCGCCCTGTTCGACGTCGTCGTGCTCGGCCCGACGCTGGGCGTCCGCAAGCCGGACCCGGAGGTCTACCGGCTCACGGCCGCGCGGCTCGGCCTGACCCCGCAGGAGTGCGTCGTGGTCGACGACCACCCCGCCAACCTCCGCGGCGCCCGGCTCGCCGGAGCGGTGGTGGTGCACCACCGCGACCCCGCGAGCACCGTCGAGGAGCTCGAGGTCCTATTCGGCGCCTGAGCGCAGCCGCACGTGCTCGGGGCGCAGCTCGTCGATGCTCGTGACGCCCAGCAGCTGCATCGTGCGCACGATCTGCCCGGTGAGGATCTCCGCCGTCTTCGCCACCCCGGCGCGCCCACCCGCCATGAGCCCGTACAGGTACGCCCGCCCGACCAGCGCGGCCCGCGCCCCGAGGGCCACCGCGGCCAGGATGTCGGCGCCGTTCGTGATGCCGGTGTCGACGAGCACCTCGGCGCGGTCGCCCAGCGCCTGCACGGTCGGCTCCACCAGCTCCAACGGAACCGGCGCCCGGTCGAGCTGACGCCCGCCGTGGTTGGACAGCAGCACGCCGTCGGCGCCCGCGTCGACCACCCGGCGCGCGTCGTCGACGCTCTGGATGCCCTTGATCACGAGCTTGCCCGGCCACGTCTCGCGCAACCATTCGACGTCGGCCATCGTCAGCGCGGGGTCGAACACCCGGTTGATCATCTCCTCCGGGGTGCCCGACGTGTCGAGCGTCGAGAACGCCAGCGGCTCGGTGGTGAGCAGGTCGAACCACCAGTTCGGGTGCCGCGCCCCGTCGAGGAAGGTGCGCAGGGTGAGGGCGGGCGGGATCGTCAGCCCGTTGCGGACGTCGCGCAGCCGGGCCCCGCCGACCGGCGTGTCCACCGTGAGCATGATCGTGTCGTAGCCCGCCGCGGCCGCCCGCTGGACGAGGTCCTTGCCGAAGGCCCGGTCGCGCCAGAGGTAGAGCTGGAACCACAGGCGGGCGTCCGGCGCCGAGGCGGCGAGGTCCTCGATGGTGGTGTTGCCCATCGTCGAGAGGGTGTGCGGGATGCCGATCTCCTGCGCGACCGACGCCACCGCGCGCTCGCCCTCGGTCTGCATCATCCGGGTGAAGCCGGTGGGGGCGAACGCGAACGGCAGGCTGGAGCGCTTGCCGAGGATGTCCCGCCCGGTGTCGACCGAGGACACGTCGTGCAGGACCGAGGGGTGGAACTCCACCGCGCGCGAACGCCTGCCGGGCCCGCCGCAGCGACTGCTCGCCGTCGGCCGCCCCGTCGCAGTAGTCGAACACCGCGCGGGGGGTGCGGCGCCGGGCGATCGCGCGCAGATCGCCGATGGATGCGGCGCGCCGCAAACGTCGGGCGGTGGCGTCCCGGACGAAGGGGGCGGGGCGCAGCAGCGGGGCGAGCTCTGACGGTCGGGGCAGGCGACGCTGGACCATCTCCGCAGCGTAGGCCGATTTCGCTCCCGCCACGGCCTGTGGTCAGGTGCGGCGGGCCAGCTCGAAGGACGCCACGGCCCCCGCACTCGCCACTCCGAGCGACTCGACCCCGGCGTGCATCGGGATCGCCAGCAACCCGTCGAGCAGAGGGCGGACGGTGTCGGACAGGCCGTTCGTCTCGTTCCCCAACACCAGGGCGACCCGGTCGGGCAGGGTGGCGTCGAGCAGCGACGCCCCGCCCGCGTCCAGCCCGAAGACGCCGAACCCGGCCTCCCGCAGCGCCGCGCACCCCTCCTCGACCGTCCCCGCCCGCAGCACCGGCGCGCGGAACGCCACGCCTGCCGACGCCTTCACCACCAGCGGGTCGATCGCGGGCAGGCCGCGGCGGGGGAGCAGCACGCCGTCCAGCCCGGCCGCGGTCGCGCTGCGCAGGATCATGCCGACGTTGGCGGGGTTGGTGAGCCGGTCCAGCACGATCAGCCGCGCGGGCGCGTCCCCGATCCGGTCGAGGAACTCCGCGACCGGCTCCATCCGCGGCGCCACGACGTCGGCGAGCACCCCCTGGTCGTGGCGCCCGTTGCCCGCCAGCACCTTCACCCGGTGCGCGCTCGCCCGCTGCACGGGCACACCCCGTGAGCGCGCCGCGTCGAGGATCGCCCGCACCGGCTCGCCGCGCAGCCCCTCGGCGACGATCACCTTGTCGACCCGCAGGCCCGTGTCGTCCAACGCCTCCAACACCGGCATGCGGCCGTAGACCGTGATGAAGGTGTCCTTGGGAGAGCGGGGGTGGTCCACCGGCCCAGCCTAGGATCGCGCCATGCCGCCCCGGCTCTCCGCCCTCGACGCCTCCTTCCTGTACCTGGAAGAGGCGAGCACCCCGATGCACGTCGGCGCCGTGTCGATCTTCCGGCGGCCCAAGGCCGGGTTCGACTACGACCGGCTCGTGGAGCTCATCGAGCAGCGGATCGCCCTCGTCCCGCGTTACCGGCAGAAGGTGCGGCACGTGCCCGGCAACCTGGCCCGTCCGGTGTGGGTCGACGACCCGGACTTCGACGTCGCCTACCACGTGCGCCGCTCCGCCCTCCCCAAGCCGGGATCCGACGACCAGCTCACCGAGCTCGTCGCCCGCCTGATGTCCCGCCCGCTCGACCACACCCGCCCGCTTTGGGAGATGTACCTGGTCGAGGGCCTGGCGAAGGGCCGGACGGCGGTGTTGACCAAGACCCACCAGGCCATGGTCGACGGCATCAGCGCGCTCGACATCGGCCAGGTGATCCTCGACGTCTCCGCGGAGCCGCGCATCCAGCCCGAGGAGCTGTGGATGCCGCGCAACGAGCCCACCGACGCCCAGCTCGTGGTCGGCGCGGTGACCGAGGCGATCGCGCAGCCGGGCGTCATCGTGGACAACGTCCGAGCGGCCGCGGGGGATGCCGTCGCCACGGTCGGCAAGCTCGCAGGCGCCGCCGCACAGCTGCTGCACATGGCCCGCACGGCCAGCCGGGGCACCGCGCCGGGCAGCCCGCTGAACGTGCCGATCTCCACCCAGCGCCGGTTCGCCATCGCCCGCACGCAGCTCGAGGACTACCGCAAGATCCGCTCCGCGCACGGCTGCAGCGTCAATGACGTGGTGCTCTCGGTGGTCGCGGGCGCGTTGCGCAGCTGGCTGCTCTCGCGCGGCGAGCCCGTCACGTCCTCCTCGTCGGTGCGGGCGATGGTCCCCATGTCGGTGCGCGGACAGGCGGACGTGCCCAGCTCGGCCACCAACGGAGCCCACGGCAACCGCGTGTCCTCGTTCCTCGTGGACCTGCCCGTGGGCGAGCAGAGCCCCGTCGTGCGGCTGCACCACGTCACCCACGCGATGCGGGAGAACACCGCCTCGACGCAGAGCGTCGGCGCGGACACCCTGATCCGGATCGGCGGCTTCGCCCCGCCTACGCTGCACGCCTTGGGCGCCCGCGCCGCGAGCGGCTTCTCCAAGCGGATCTTCAATCTGGTGGTGACGAACGTGCCGGGGCCCCAGTTCCCGCTCTACGCGGCTGGGGCGCGCATGCTCGAGATGTTCCCGGTGGTTCCGCTGGCCAAGGGCCAGGCCCTCGCGATCGGGCTCACCAGCTACGACGGCGGCGTCTACTACGGCCTCAACGGCGACCGCGACGCGATGTCCGATGTCGACGTGCTGGCCGGCATGGTCCACGAATCGCTCGACGAGCTGTTGGGGACGGTCCAGTGACCGCCGACGTGCTCTTTCCCGCGGAGGCGCAAATGATGCCTGCCGACGTGCTCTTTCCCGCGGAGGCGCAAATGATGCCTGCCGACGTGCTCATCCCCGCGGAGGCGGAATCATCATGAGGGTTTACGTGCCCGCGACGTGGCCGATGCTGCGCACCCTCGTGAAGAACGGCGAGGTGGACCCCATCGGCGGCACGGCGTTCGCGCTCACGCCGCGGCTGCGCGAGCACTACACCAGCGGCGACGACGAGGAGCTGGAGTACGCCGCGATGAACGAGGCCGCGCGGGCGTCGCTGCGGCTGCTGGCCGTCGAGCTGGGCCTCGGCGAGGAAGCCACCCCGGCCCGCCGCGTCGTCGTCGCGGCCGATCTCGACGACGTCACCCTGCGCCCCGACCTCGACGACGGCGCCGTGCGGATCACCGGATCGGTGCCGCTGGAGAAGGTCGCGGCCGTGCACGTCGACAACGAGGAGGCCGAGTACGCGGTGCGCCAGGCGTCCGGCGCGGTCGACGCGGCCGACATGGGCGACCTCGACGCCGAGTTCCTCATCGGCGAGGCCGAGGACCACGACCTGGCCTGGTACGACCCCTCGGAGATCATGCACCTGGTCGAGGACCGCTGACCTGTCAGCGCTGGATCTCCACGAGCAGCACCCACGCGTTGGACAGGCCGCCCGCGAGCGCCAGCGCGGCGGCCGCCGGGACCCAGTAGAGCCCGCCGAGGCCGGGGAGCTCGGCCACCAGGCTGATCCCGGCGAGCAACGCGCCCACCGTCAAGGCCGCCGCCGGGGTGGCGGTGGCCACCAGCCGCGACCAGAGTGGCTGCTCGCTGGGCCGGTGGCGCGGGTCGGCGAGGCGGAAGAGTACGGGACCGACGACGGCCGCGATCACGATCAGCTCAGCGCCCAGCGCCCACGTGGGCTGCCCCGGTATCAGGACAGCGCCCGCGATGAACACCGGCGTCACCAGCAGGATCAGTGACATCCCGGCGCGCGCGGGGATGCCCGGCAGCGCCAGGATCCGCTCCAGGTTGATCGACACCGCCACGAACAGGAGCCCGGCGAGGGCGGCGGCCGCGCCCGCGGTGCCGACCGCGAAATCGGCCCACATCTCGGCGTCCAAGGGGTACACGGGCGGGATTGTGCCGGTTCGCCCCGCCCGTTGACAGGCGATGACCCCTCAAGAATATTAGGTTAGCTAAAGAGCGGTCCGTCGTGGTGGTCGAGCTCGCGCACCTGCTCGATCCCGAGCTGCTGGACGCGGCGTGGACGGTCGCGCCCGTGCTCGTCGACCGCTGGGGCGTCACCTTCCACGTCGGCTGAACCCTCATCCGCCGGACCCTCTAGGCTTCTCGGCTGGTCGAGACCTAAGGACCTCCGGACATGGCTACCCCACGCCCCCGTGCCTTCGCCGGGCTCGTGGCTGTGGTGGCGCTGGGGATCCTCGTGGGCGACTGCGCCCGTATCGACCACGAGTCGGCGAAACCGGCCGCCTCCGTCGTGCGCGCCACGGACCCGCTTCTCGTCGCCGCATCGGCGCGCTACCGCGACTACGTCGTCGCCGAGGTGGCCGCGCTGCAGACGACCACCCGCTCCTTCACCGACGCCGTCCGCGCGGGCGACGTGGCGCAGGCCAAGGCCGGTTACCTCCCGGCCAGGGCGCGCTACGAGCACATCGCGTCGGCCGTCGAGAGCCTCGGCGACTTCGCCGACAACATCGACCCGGGCTCGGACGACGTCTCCGACCCGGCGCGCTGGATCGGCTTCCACCGCATCGAGAAGGCGCTCTGGGTCGACGGCTCGCTCGCCGGGATGACGCCGTACGCGAATGAGCTCGACCTCGACGTCTTCGCGCTCACGGCCAGGGCGGCCCGCAGCGCCTTCACCCCCGCCGAGGTGGCCGCCCGGGCCTGCGACCTGCTCACCCGGATCTCCACGACGACGGGCGCGGGGGAGGAGGAGCGCTACTCCCACGCCGACCTGTGGGACGTCGCCGCGGGCATCGCCGGGGCGAACGAGGGGTTCGCGGCGCTGCGGCCCGCGCTGGTCGTCCGGGATCCCGCGCTGGTCGGCCACATCGAGGCGCGGTTCGCCGCTGTCACCGCTTGGCTCGACCGCCACCGGCAGGGTGGGGGCTACGTCGGCTGGACGGCCGTGCCGCAGCCGGAGCTCCGCGAGCTCTCCGTGGCCGTCGACGCGCTGGCTGAGCCGATGTCGCAGATGGCGGCCACGCTTTCGGCATCATGAGGTCGGCACTCCCGATCGTGGGCGCAATATGTCCGGATCGCCGACCCGTGTGACACTGGAGATCATGGCTACCGACGCCGCGCCCACCGTGCGCCCCGCCGTTGCCGAGGCACCGCCGCCGGTCACGGCGGCCGTCGCCCCGGCTCCCGCGGCCGGGGCGGGCTGGGGTGTGCCGCTGGCCGTGCTCATCGTCGGCATGTTCATGTCCGTGCTGGACATCAGCATCGTCAACGTGGCCATCCCCACGATGCAGCGCGACTTCTCGGCGACCACCGAGCAGATCCAGTGGGTGGAGAACGCCTACTCGTTGGCCCTGGGCGTCGTGGTCCCGGTGAGCGCGTGGCTCTCGGGCAAGTTCGGGCCCGCCCGCGTCTACGTGCTGTGCCTGCTGGGCTTCGCGGCCGGGTCGGCCCTGTGCGGGCTGGCCTGGGACCTCAACAGCATCGTCGCCTTCCGCGTCCTGCAGGCGATGCCCGGCGGGATCCTGCCGGTGGTGACGCTGACGATCGTCTACCGCATCGTCCCACCGGAGAAGATCGGCGCGGCGATGGGCATGTACGGGCTGGGCATCATCGTCGCGCCCGCCGTCGGTCCCACGCTGGGCGGCTACCTCGTCGAGTACGTCGACTGGCGGCTGATCTTCTTCATCAACGTGCCGGTCGGCATCCTCGGCGCCATCGCCGCGATCATGCTCCTGCCCCGGTTCGGCCCCACTCCGGTCGGCCGCTTCGACGTGCTCGGCTTCGTGACCATCGCGACCGGCCTCGTCTCGCTGCTCTTCGCGCTCACCGAAGGGCAGAGCTGGGGGTGGACGTCCTACCCGATCCTGATCCTCTTCGCCGTCAGCCTGGTGATGCTGGCGCTGTTCGTGGTCATCGAGATCGAGATCGACCACCCGCTGCTGCCCGTGAACATCTTCCGGCATTGGGCGTACACGAACTCCCTGCTGCTCGTGTCGGTGCTGTCGGTCGGCCTCTTCGCCGTGCTCTTCTACATCCCGCTGCTGCTGCAGCAGGCCAGGGGGCTGGGCGCGTTCGACACCGGCTTGCTCCTCCTACCGCAGGCCCTGGTCATGGCCGTCATCATGCCCGCCGCCGGGCAGCTCTACGACCGCATCGGCCCGCGCTGGCCCGCCGCCATCGGCCTCGCGATCACGGCGGGAGGCACCTACCTGCTCACGGACGTCACGCTCGACAGCAGCAACACGAAGGTCGTCTGGCTGCTCGCGCTGCGCTCGGTCGGGATGGGGCTCGCCATGATGCCGATCATGACCGGCGGCATCGCGGCGGTGCCGCCCAATGAGGTGGACGGCGCGGGCGCCTTCAACACCGTCGCGCAGCGGGCTGCGGCGGCGCTGGGTCTCGCCGCGCTCACCTCGTTGGTCACCAGCACGAGGGCGCAGCTCACCCAGGACCGCGGGGCGCTGGTCGACACCACCACGTCCATGCCCGACATGGGACCGGGTCCGGCGGGCGAGTTCGCCGGGATGTACGCGGTCCAGACCCAGACCCAGACGCTGGCGTTCGTCCAGTCGATGCACGCGCTCTTCATCGTCACGGCGATCATCACCGCCCTCGGCATCCCGCTCGCCCTCATGATGCGGTCGGGGCCGAGCACGGCGGCGGGGCCGCAGGTGCAGCACGTCGGCTAAGGCCAGCCTGGCCTAACGCGAGCGCCGACGGTAGCGTGCCCGCATGAGTCGAGCGCGAGACCACGTCGTGTCCGACGCGCACGCGGCGCAGACCAAGCAGGTTCTCGCCTCCACTCCGGGCCTGGCGGGCGAGCCCAGCGATGCCGAGCGCGTCCGCACGCTGCTCGCCGGTCTGACCCACGGGCACCTGTCCACGGTGGGCGCGCGGGAGCCCGTCGGCTACCCCTTCGGCTCGCTCGTCGGCTATGCGCTCGACGACCGTGGCCGCCCGCTCCTGTGCCTGAGCGACCTCGCCGAGCACTCCACCAACCTCGCGGCGGATCCGCGGGCTTCGCTGCTGGTCGCGGCGGCGCCCGAGGAGGGCGTCGACCCCCTCTCGACGGCCAGGGTCACTCTCGTGGGCGACCTGCGCGAGGTCGAGACCGCGGAGCGGGAGGCCGCGCACGAGCGCTACCGCCAGGTGCACGACGGCGCCTTCTACAGCGGGTTCGCTGATTTCCGGATCTACCGCCTCGAGGTCGCCGCCGTCCGGTACGTCGGCGGGTTCGGCCGGATGAGCTGGGTTTCCCCGCGCGAGTTCCGGGAGGCCGAGCCCGATCCGCTCAGCCGCCACGTCGTCCGGATCGTCGAGCACATGAACGACGACCACGCCGACGCCCTCGTGGCGTTCTGCCGGGTGTTCGCCGGACGGGCGTCGACGGCGTCCGCGCGGATGGTCGGGGTCGACCGCTACGGCTTCGACGTGCTGGCCAGTGACGCGGGAGGCGCCCCGAAGGCGGTGCGGTTCGGCTTCGACGCCCCGACCGACACCCCGGACGCCGTGCGCGCGGCGATGGTGGCGCTGGTGCACCGCACGCGGTAGGCCGCTCTTGTCCCCTCGCGCCGACTCCGTCATAGTTAGGTGAGCCTAACTTAAGGAGTCGGGTGCAGTGAAGATCGAACCGGTGTCCCGCCGGGCCGTGCGGGCCCGCACCACCCTGGCGGCGGCGCCCGTCCTCACCGTCACCCTGGATGGCCGCGGATCCGAGGACGTCGGGGTGCACGCGCTCGACGCCGACGGCTCGCTGGTGCTCCTCGTGCCCGCCGACGGCGTGCTCGGCGCCCGGGTGGTGGCGAGCGACGCGGTGGCGACCGTGCACGCCGCCCGCCTGCTGCCGGTGGCCGTCCCGGACCGCGTGCTGGACCGGGTCACCGTCCACGGGAGGGTCGGCATCGCCGCGGACATCGAGGGCGCGGTGATGCTCCTGGTCAACAGCGAGCCGAGCCGGTCCGCCCAGGTGGTGCTGCGGCCCGACGAGTCGCTGCTGCTACGGCTCGAAGTCTGGCAGGCCCGTCTGGACGGGGACCCGGTCGACCCCGACGCCTACGTGTGCGCCGACCCCGACCCGATCGCCCTGCGCAGCGACGTGGTGATCGACCACCTGATCCGCGACCACCCCGCGCAGGTGGCCGAGCTCGCGCACCTGCTCGACCCGCGGCTCATGGACACGGCGTGGGCCGTCGCGCCGGTGCTCGTCGACCGCTGGGGCGTCACGTTCCACGTCGGCTTCCCCACCCGTTCCCAGCGCGTCCGCCTCGACTTCCCGGCCCCCCTCGACGGCCCGGACGCACTGCCCGCGGCCATGCAGGCGCTGCAGAAGCAGGCGGCCCGCGCCGCCCTGGCGGCCCACCACCGCCGCTCCCACTGACCTGCCGCCCTTACGCGAGGGCGACGAGCACCCTGCGGAGCGCGGCGAGGCGGGCGGGGCGGAGCTTGCCCTCCTCGACGAGGACGTCCAAGGCGCACTCCGGATCGGCGGGGGGGCCGAGGTGTCCGCAGCCGCGGGGACAGTCCTCGATCGCGGCGGCGAGGTCGTCGAAGGCGGCGGGGATGTCGTCGGGGGTGACATGGGCGAGGCCGAACGACCGCACTCCAGGGGTGTCGATCACCCAGCCGCGGCCCTCGGGCAGTGGCAGGGCGATCGCCGCGACCGTCGTGTGGCGGCCCTTGCCGACGGCCGAGACGACGCCCGTGGCCCGTGCGGCGTCCGGGACGAACCGGTTGACCAGCGTCGACTTGCCCACGCCCGAATGCCCGACCAGCACGGAGACGTGCCCGTCGAGCAGTTGCGCGAGGTCGTCGGGGTCCTGGTCGCGGCGGGTGACGACGACCGGGAACTCCAGCTCGCGGTACTGCGCGGCGAACGGCTCGGCGTCGGCGAGGTCGGCCTTGGTCAGGCACAGCACCGGCACGAGCCCGCCCGCGTAGGCGGCGACGAGGCAGCGGTCCACGAACCCCTCGCGCGGCACCGGATCGGCCACCGCCGTCACGATGATCAGCTGCTCGGCGTTGGCCACCACGAGTCGCTCGACCGGGTCGTCGTCGTCGGCCGTGCGGCGCAGCGATGTCGTGCGCGGGTCGACGCGGACGATGCGGGCGAGCGCGTCCGGGGCGCCGGACTGGTCGCCCACCAGCCCGACCCGGTCACCCACGACGATCGGCGTGCGCCCCAGCTCACGGGCCCGCATGGCGGTGATCGGCGGCCTGGTCGGGTCGCCGTCGGGCGCGCAGGTCCACCGGCCGCGGTCCACGGCGATGACCATGCCCGGCTCCGCGTCCGCGTGCTCGGGCCTGCGCTTCGTGCGCGGCCGCGAGCCCCGCCCCGGCCGGATCCGGACGTCGGTCTCGTCGTACTCCCGCGGCCTGCTCACGGAAGGAGGGCCCGGCGGCTGAGGGTCCCGGCCTGCGCCGCCCCGGCGGCCCCATTGCGGCGTTGCCCCCGCGCCCGAGTGCCCCGGCACGAGGGCGCGGGGGCGCCGTGCGCTGCGGCCACCTGGACGCCGCGGGCTCGCGGAACCCTCATCCGCCGGACCCTCCGAGCAGGTCCGCCCAGCGTGCGGGGAAGTCGGGGATGGTCTTCGAGGTGCACTCGATGTCGTCCACCTGCACGCCCGGCACCACCAGGCCGACCAACGCGCCCGCCGTCGCCATGCGGTGGTCGGCGTAGGCGCCCCACACGCCGCCGTGCAGGCGGGCCGGACGGATCTCGAGGCCGTCCGCGGTCTCCGTGATGTCGCCGCCCAGCGCGCCGATCTCCGTGGCGAGGGCGGCGATGCGGTCGGTCTCGTGGCCGCGGATGTGGGCCACCCCGCGGATCCGCGACGGCTCGGTGGCCAGCGCGGCGACGGCCGCGACGGTGGGAGTGAGCTCGCTGGCGTCGTGCAGGTCGACGTCGACGCCGCCCAGCTCGGACGGACCCGTGACGGTCATCCCCTCCGGACCGGGCTGGACGGTGCAGCCCGTCTCGGCCAGCACCGTGAGGATCTCCACGCCCGGCTGGGTCGACCCGCTGGGCCAGCCCGCCACGGTGACCCGCCCGCCGGTGATCGCGGCGGCGGCGAGGAACACCGCGGCGTTCGACAGGTCCGGCTCGACGGCCCAGTGCCGCGCCCGGATCACGCCGGGCTGGACGCGCCAGGTGTTGGGCTCCGCGTCGTCGACGTCGACCCCGGCCTCGCGCAGCATGGCCACGCTCATGTCGATGTGCGGCAGCGACGGCACCGGCTTGCCGTCGTGGTGCACCGTGACGCCCTTGTCGTACCGGGCGCCCGAGAGCAGGAGGCCGGACACGAACTGGGAGGACGCCGACGCGTCGATCACCACGTCGCCGCCGGGGAGCCCGCCGGTGCCGTGGAGGGTGAACGGCAGGCCGTCGCCGTCGATGCGGGCGCCGAGCGCGCGCAGGGCGTCCAGGACGGTGGCCAGCGGGCGCTCGCGGGCCCGCTCGTCGCCGTCGAACGCGACAGTCCCTTCGGCCAGCGCCGCGGCGGGCGGGACGAACCGCATCACCGTGCCCGCGAGGCCGCAGTCGACCGCGCCGCCGCGCAGACCGCCGTGCGCGCCGAACACGATGCGCTCCCCGTCGACCTCGATGGGGACGCCCAGGGCGCGGAGGGCGCCGACCATCAGCGCGGTGTCGCGCGAGGCGGGCGCGCCGGACACCGAGCCCGGGCCGTCGGCGAGGGCGGCGAGCAGGAGCGCGCGGTTGGTGACGGACTTCGAACCCGGCACGGCCACAACACCGTGCACGGGCCCTGAGGCGAGCGGGGCGGACCAGGTCACGCGGCCATGATCCCGCACTCGACCCGGCCGGAGTCCCGTCCCCCGGTGGATCGGCGGGCGAACTGCCACCATGGAGGACATGTGCGGTCGCTACGCCTCCATCAAGGCCCCCGCCGACCTCGCCGACGAGTTCCGGGCCGTCGACGCCACCGAGGGGGTCGAGCCGGATTACAACGTCGCGCCGACGAAGAACATCGTCGCTGTCGTCGAACGCCATCCCCGCGACGAGGAGGGCAACCGGGACCCCGACACCGTCGAGCGCAGCCTGCGGGTCGTGAAGTGGGGGCTCGTGCCGTCCTGGGCGAAGGACGCCAAGGGCGGCGCCCGGATGATCAACGCCCGGTCCGAGTCGGCGGCCGAGAAGCCCGCCTTCCGCAAGGCGGTCAACGCCCGGCGCTGCCTCATCCCGGCCGACGGCTGGTACGAGTGGCAGCGGGGTGAAGACCACAAGCAGCCCTACTTCACCCACTACGCCGACGGCCGGTCGCTCGCGATGGCCGGGCTGTGGGAGTACTGGAAGCCCAAGGACGACCCGGACAACGCGTATCCCGACGGGCTGGTCACCGCAGCCGTCCTGACCACCGCGGCCGTCGGCCCGCTCCGCCAGGTGCACGACCGGATGCCGCTGGTGCTGCCCGCCTCGGCGTGGGACGCCTGGCTCGACCCGGATGCCGACGCCGCCGCCGAGGCCGTGGCCGCCCTGCTCGCACCGCCCTCGGCCGAGCTGGTGGCGAGCCTGGAGCTGCGTCCGGTGTCGCCGTTGGTCAACAGCGTGCGCAACAACGGGCCCCAGCTCCTCGACCCCGACGATAACGCCGCACCCCTCCAGCTCGACTTGCTCGCGTGACCCCTGGTCGAACACACGCGCGGAAGCCGCGCTCATGACGGAGGACGTGGCGACGCCCCACGGGCCCGCCCGCATCACCCGCCACACCGCGCCCGACCCCAGCGCCATCCTGCTGCTGGGCCACGGCGCGGGCGGTGGAGTCGGCGCGCCCGACCTCACGGGGGCGACCCTCGCCGCGCTCGACGCCGGGGTGTCCGTCGTGCTCGTCGAGCAGCCCTACCGCGTGGCCGGACGGCGCGCGCCCGCTCCCGCCGCCCAGCTCGACGCGGCGTGGCTGGCCGTGGCCGAGCACGTCCGCGCCGTCGGCGGCAAGAACGGCTGGCGCCACCTCCCACTGCTCTTCGGCGGGCGCAGCTCCGGGGCGCGGGTGGCCTGCCGCACGGCGGGCGCGGGCGGCGCCGTCGGCGTGCTGTGCCTCGCCTTCCCGGTGCACCCGCCGGGCAGGCCGGAGAAGGACCGCCTGGCCGAGCTGGCCGCACCCGCGGTGCCAGTGCTGGTCGTCCAGGGCGAGCGCGACCCGTTCGGCCGTCCCGACCCGGCGCCCGGCCGCGAAGTGGTGGTGCTGCGCGGCGACCACAGCCTGAAGTCGGACATGCGCGGCCTCCGCGCGGCCGTCGGCGCCTGGCTGCCCACCGTGCTGCGGCAGCCCACGGCCTAGGAGCGCACTGAACAAGTGCGGGCCTACTGCGCGTCGCCAGGACCTATTCAGGACCCTCCTAGCGCTTGGGTCAGCCCGCGATGGGGGCGAACGTCGCTCCGGTCAGGCGGGCCAGGTCGGCAGGCGCCAGCTCGACCTCGAGCCCCCGCCGCCCGGCGCTGCAGAACATCGTCTCCAGGCTCTCGGCGCTCGCGTCCAACACCGTGGGCAGCCGCTTGCGCTGCCCCAGCGGCGAGATCCCGCCCGCCACGTAGCCGGTGGCCCGCTCGGCCGCGGCGACCTCGGCCATCTTCGCCCGCTTGCCGCCGACGGCCGTGGCCAGTGCCTTGAGGTCGAGCTTCGCCCCCACCGGGACGATCCCGACGGTCAGCGCGCCGTCGACGTCGGCCACGAGCGTCTTGAACACCACGGCCTCGTCCAGTCCGAGCGCATGCGCCCCTTCCGGCCCGTAGGCCGCGCCCGCGCTGTGCTCGTAGGCGTGTAGCTGGTAGGGCACACCCGCCTTCGCGAGGAGCGCCGTCGCCCGGGTTGCGGTGCCTGCCACAGTGCTGAGGATAGGGAATCCCCGCACCCGAACGGGCGTTGACAGGGCCGTGATGCACGCAGTTCTGGATCCTCCGGCAGGCCCGGCGACGGTGGGGCGGGTACCCTTCACCCGTCAACCGGTCGCTGCGACGGCGACCGACATCCCGGTCGCGTACCCCGCGATTCGGCTCGAGAGGAGCGCGGTGCCCGAGCAGGGCTTGCAGAGCGAGCAGCGGGACGACACCGCGGCACCGGAAGTGGTCGACCAGGAGCACGAGACCGCCCAGGAGCGCGCCGCCCGGTTCGAGCGGGACGCGATGCCGCTGTTGGACCAGCTCTACGGTGCGGCCCTGCGGATGACGCGCAACCCGGCCGACGCCGAAGACCTGGTGCAGGAGACGTTCCTCAAGGCCTTCTCCGCGTTCGGCACGTTCCGCGCGGGCACGAACCTCAAGGCCTGGCTGTACCGGATCCTCACCAACACCTACATCAACGGCTACCGGCGCAAGCAGCGTCAGCCGCAGCAGTCGCCCACCGACGAGATCACCGACTGGCAGATCGCCCAGGCGGGGGAGCACACGTCGCTGGGCCTGCCCTCCGCCGAGGCCGAGGCGCTCGACCGGCTGCCCGACGACGACGTGAAGGCCGCGCTCCAGCAGCTGCCCGACGATTTCCGGATGGCCGTCTACCTCGCCGATGTCGAGGGGTTCGCCTACAAGGAGATCGCCGACATCATGGGCACGCCCATCGGCACCGTGATGTCCCGGCTGCACCGCGGCCGCAGGCAGCTGCGCGACATGCTCACCGAGACGGCCCACGAGCGCGGTTTCATCCGCGGCGAGCGGACGGAGGCGGCGTCATGAGCTGTGGCCAACCGCACGAGACCGACTGCTCCGACGTGCTCGCCGAAGTGTGGCTGTTCCTCGACAACGAGTGCGACGGCGAGCGGCGGCGGCTCTTGGCCAGGCCACCTCGACGAGTGCGCGCCGTGCCTGGCCGAGTACGGCCTGGAAGAGAAGCTGAAGCGGCTGCTCGCCACGAAGTGCGGCGGCGACAAGGCGCCCGCGGCGTTGCGCGAGCAGATCCGGGTGGCCGTGCTGCAGCAGGCCGAGGTGACGCTCACGGAGAGCGCCGACGGCACCACGTACACCAAGGTCGAGGTGCGTACGACCCACATCGAGCGTCCTGAAGTCATCGAGCGGTCCTGAAGCCGGGCAGGCGAGCGCCTGCCCGGCTTTCGCCGTCTCAGGTGTTGGGCTTCTTGCCGTGGTTCGCGCCCTTCTTGTTCCGGTCGCGCCGCTTCCGTGCCCGCTTCGACATGATCTTTCCTCCTTCGCACTCGACCTGACCTCATGGTCGCACGTGGTTGGATGGCGACGACGACGCACTCCTCAGGGCGCGTAGGGGAGGCGCTGCAGTGTCCACGCTGAGCGAGCTGCTCGCCGACCACACCGAGCTGTCCGGGGGCACGGTCGAGCACCTGCAGCGGGTCGTGGCCGAGTGGCAGCTGCTCGCCGACATGTCGTTCGCCGATTTCCTGCTCTGGATCCCGCTCGAGGACGAGGCGTTCCTGTGCGTCGCCCAGGCGCGGCCCACCACCGGTCCCACCGCGCACCCGGAGGACGCGGTCGGGCTGCGCGCGACGATCCTGGAGCGCCCCCAGCTGCGGCGCGCGGTCGTCGAGGGCCGGATCTGCCGCGACGAAGAGCCGCGCTGGCACCTGGAGGTGCCGGTCCGCTCGGAGACCATCCCGGTGCGCCATGACGGCGCCGTGGTCGCGGTTCTGTCCCGCGACGCGAACCTCGCCATGCCGCGCGTGCCCAGCCCGTTGGAGATCGCCTACCTCGGCAGCGCGTCGGACCTGTGCCAGATGGTGGCCGACGGCACCTTCCCGCCCCGAGCATCGGTCGTCGGGGCGGACACGAGCCCCCGCGCGGGCGACGGTGTGATCCGGCTCGACGCGCTCGGCCTCGTCGCCTACGCCAGCCCCAACGCGCTTTCGGCCTACCACCGGATGGGCCACGCCAGCGACCTCGTCGGCCTGCCGCTGGCCGAGGAGACCCGCGAGCTCGTCGCCGACCCGTTCGACGCCGCCGAGATCGCCGCCCGCATCGGTGCGGCGCTGGCCGGACGGCACTCGCTGCGGATCGAGGTGGGCGCCCGCGGGGCCTCGATGCTCGTGCGCGCCCTCCCGCTGCGGCCCCGGGGCGACAACGCGGGCGCGCTGGTGCTCGTGCGCGACGTCACCGATCTGCGCCGCCGCGATCAGGCGCTGCTGTCCAAGGACGCCACCATCCGCGAGATCCACCACCGCGTGAAGAACAACCTGCAGACGGTGGCGGCACTCCTGCGCCTGCAGGCGCGCCGCACGCCCAACGCGGAGGCCCGCCGTGCCCTCCAGGAGAGCGTCCGGCGGGTGAACTCGATCGCGCTGGTGCACGAGACGCTCTCCGCCTCCGTCGCGGAGCTGGTGGACCTGGACGAGCTGATCGACAAGGTCCTCCCCGCGATCGGCGACGGGGCCACCGCCGAGGTGCGGGCCAAGGTTCGCCGGGACGGGAGCTTCGGCACCCTGGCCGCCGCGCTGGCCACCCCCCTGGTGCTCGTGCTCACCGAGCTGGTGCACAACGCGCTCGCGCACGCGTTCGACCCGGGGACGACGGGAGAGGTGGTCGTCACGGCCTCGCGTTCGGCCGGGGTGCTCGACGTCGTGGTGGCCGACGACGGCAACGGACTTCCTGAAGGCTTCGACATCGAGGCCGCGGCCGGGTTGGGCCTTTCGATCGTACGGACGCTGGTGGAATCCGAGCTGGGCTCCACGCTCTGTGTCCGCCCTCGGCCGGGTGGGGGAACCGAGGCCCTTGTCACGCTCTCTTTGCGAGGGCGTTAACCTCATCCCTGTGACCGCGGACCCGGTCGCCGTAAGTGGGTCCACGGTTCCCCGCCGGTGCTGCTCCCGAGTGCGCCCGGTGGAACGACCGCGGGCCCGCAACCGGGTGCTCTCCGGCTACGGGCCCGCGGTGGGGAACGCGTTGGTAGTGAGTTGTGTGGCTGAGTTGATCAGGCCGTGCGTGCGCGCGTGCGCGCGTTGCGACGCTTGAGTGCGCGCCGCTCGTCCTCGCTCATGCCGCCCCAGACGCCAGCGTCTTGGCCGCTCTCGAGCGCCCAGGTGAGGCACTCGCTGACCACGGGGCAGCGTCGGCATACGGTCTTCGCCTCGGCGATCTGCAGCAGCGCAGGCCCGCTGGTCCCCACGGGGAAGAACAGCTCGGGGTCCTCGTCGCGGCAGATAGCGCGGTGACGCCAGTCCATGTTGCTCTGCTCCTCGTACTTGCGCGATCGGGGTCGCGCCGATCGTCCGTCACGGTGTTTCCGCGCTTGTGAAGGGTTTCACGAGCGCGCTCGATCTTCAAGGGCCGAGACCCAACCCGCAGGTGAGTGCTCCCACCTACTCACCGCAACGAGTGACCTGAACTACGGTTACCCCTCGCGATGTGGTCGACCTCAGTCGCCCGTTGGATACGCGGTTGCCCTTGTCTCCAACGGACCATGCAGGAAATCGTTCCCCGCAGCCGTTCTGTTTCGCCGTCACCACCTTGCGGCACCGTTTGTCCAGGTGCGAGCCCTTATCGGCTCGACGGTCCGGTTAGCGCGGTGAATGGCCCCGATCCGTCACCCGTGCGTGTGATGGCACAGGGCACAGGGGCCGCCGACCGTTCGTCTCACGCCACGACCCGTAACACATCGGTTACCGCACGGAATCGCACCTGGCGGTAGGCCCCGAGATGCTCCCCGTCGAGCTGCAGTGCGACCGGTTCGGCCGCCCCGATCTGCAGCGTGTCCACGGAATCCTGCCGCAGGACGTGCTTGCCGCGGGGGTCGCCGCCGGCTCGCAGGATCCGACGCAATGTCGTGGCAATCGTTGCAAAGCCCAGGTCGCGGAGTCCGAAGACCCCCAGTCCTGCTCCGAGTGCCGCGCCGGGATTCGTCCGAACGGCTCGGGAACCCAGGTACGTCCAGGTGTCGGTGGTGCTGACGAATGCGACGCGGACGTCCTCCACGGCGGCCGCGCCGGGGATCTCCACGGTCATCGTGTGCGGCGCCCGCCGTTGGTCGACGTACTGGCGGAGCGCGGTAGCCGCGTAGCGGGTCGGGGTGGCCTCGTGCCCCGCCGCCCGCGCGCGCTCAACGGCGGCCACGACCTCTGCGTCCCAGCCCAGACCGGCGTTGAAGGTGAACCAGCGCCCCGGCGCCTGCCCGTCGGGCTGCGCGTGGCCCAGCCCGACCAACGTGCTCGCCCGGCGGCCGACCGCCTCCAGCATCCGGGCCGTTGCGGCCATCGGGTCTACCGGTATGCCGAGCGCCCGGGCGAACACGTTCGCCGATCCGCCGGGCACGATGCCGACGAGTGGCCCATCCAGTACGTCACCCGACTGTCCGCCGGTTGCCGCAAGCACGCCGTTGACGACCTCGTTCACGGTTCCGTCGCCGCCGTGGGCCACGACGAGCTCGATCCCGTCGCGGACGGCCTGCTCGGCCGCCTCAGCGGCGTGCCCTCGGCACTCGGTCTCCAGGACGTCGAGCTTGACCTCGCTCGCCATAGCGCGCGCGATGACGTCGCGGCCTGCGGCCGTGGTCGTCGTCGCGTGGGGGTTGGCCACGAGCAGCGCGCGCACGGCCGCAACCTACTGCGCCCGATCTTGGGGGTGACATCGGCGGCCTATCCTGGGCTCCGTGACCGCCGATCCGCCGCCGCCCCAGGTCCGCCTGGCAGGCGCGCTGGTGGGGCTGGAAGGCCTGGGCGCGGTGCTGTTCGCCGTCGTGGTGGGGATCCAGGCGCAAGGCCAGTCGTTCGGGTCGGTTCTCGGTGAAGTCGGCTATTTCGCGGTGATCGGGCTGGCCGTCGTGTTCGTGGGCGGCGCACTTCTCACCGGCCGCCGCGGTGCCCGAACTCCGGCAATCGTCACTCAATTGTTATTGCTGCCGGTCATCTACTCACTGATCGGGCCGTCGCAGCAACTCGTGTTGGGCATTGCGACCGGTGTCTACGTGGCCGCGACGTTCCTGCTGCTGATCAGCGAACGGTCCCGGACGTGGGCGCTCGCCCCGTACTCGCCGCCAGAGAAGTGAGCGCCTGGCCGTCGAGCCGGAAGGTCGACCACTCGTCCATGGAGACGGCGCCCAGCGAGCGGTAGAAGCCGATCGAGGGCTCGTTCCAGTTCAGCACCGCCCACTCCAGCCGCCCGTACCCGCGCTCGACGCACTCCCCGGCCAGTGCGGCCAGGAGGGCCTTGCCGAGCCCGTGCCCGCGGAAGCGCGGCCGGACGAACAGGTCTTCCAGGTATACCCCGTGGATCCCGCGCCAGGTCGAGAAGTTGCGGAACCACAGCGCGCACCCGGCCGCCTCGTCCTCGACGGTGGCGACGTGAGCGAACAGCGCGGGCGCCGGGCCGAACAGCGCGGTGGTGAGCTGCTCGTCGGTGAGCAGGCAGGACTGCGGCTCGTGCTCG
The DNA here is from genome assembly GCA_963799945.1 of uncultured Actinomycetota bacterium. Taxonomy (GTDB): domain Bacteria; phylum Actinomycetota; class Actinomycetes; order Mycobacteriales; family Pseudonocardiaceae; genus Pseudonocardia. The sequence goes on along the minus strand of CAWCZG010000006.1, from coordinate 663,457 downwards.
TACTCGGCCAGCTCGTGGACCATAGCCACGATCTCGGGGACATCGGCGGGCGTCGCGGAACGGATCATCACGCCAAAGGACGGTAGTTCAGCCCGTCGACCCGGGGCACTCCCCGCTCGTCGCCGAGCACGGCCCAGCCCGCGGCGTCCATCGAGAAGTGCACGCCGTCGGTGGCGGGGCGGCTGAGCCAGCGACTCACGAGCACGCGGCTGAAATGCCCGTGCCCGACGAGCACGACCGAGGTCTCGGTGGCGCGGGCGTCGGCCAACACGGCGTCGGCGCGGGCCGCGACCTGCTCGGCGGTCTCGCCGTTGGGACAGGGGTGGGTCCAGACCGTCCACCCCGGCACGGTCTCGCGGATCTCCTCGGTGGTGATGCCCTCGTAGTCGCCGTAGTCCCACTCGACGAGCCGGTCGTCCACGCGGTCGACGGTGAGGCCCGCCAGCTCCGCGGTGTCCTTGGCCCGCGTCCGGGGGCTGCACCAGACGAGCTTGGGCGCGTCGCCCAGCAGGTGGCGCCCGACGTCCCCGGTGGCCTTGGCGAGCATCCGGCCCCGGTCGGTCAGCGGGATGTCGGTGCGCCCGGTGTGGCGCCCGTTGCGCGACCACTCCGTCTCGCCGTGGCGGAGCAGGAAGACGCGGGAAGTGGCCACGGTCGGACCCTAGTGTCGCCCCGCCCCGTTTCGCATGATCCGACCGGATGGCCGTCCCCACCGCGCCCGGGCGCCCGTGTGGGCTCCACAGGGCCGGGTGCGGTGGCGTGGAAGGGTGGGCCGACCATGGGTGAGCTCATCGTGTCCGGCGTCCGCGAGACCGTCCGCAGCAGTGACGGCGTCGAGATCGGCACCGTGACCGCGGGCGAGGGGCCGCCGCTGCTGCTCGTCCACGGCGGGATGCGCAGCGCGGCGGGCTGGGCGCCGCTGTGGCCGCTGCTGGTCGACCGGTACCGCGTGACGGCCATGGACCGCCGCGGCCGCGGGATGAGCGGCGACGCGCCCACCTACGCGTTCGACCAGGAGTACGAGGACGTGGCCGCGGTGGCCCGGCACCAGAGCTCGGTGGACGTCCTCGCCCACAGCATCGGCGCCGTCTTCGCGCTGGGCGCCGCGGCCCGCGGTGCCCCCATCCGCCGCCTCGTCCTCTGCGAGCCGCCAGGGCCGCCCACCATCAGCGACGCCTGGATCGAGCGGGCATCGGCCCGGATGGCGGCGGGGGAGACGGGCCGGGCGCTCGTCGAGTTCCTCGTGGAGATCATCGGGCTGGACCAGAAGACCATCGTCGCGATGCGGGGCACCCCGGTCGCCGAGAACGCCCTCGACGTCTTCACCGCCACCTTCCGCCGCGAGGGCGAGCTGCTGTGCGCGCTCGACCTCGCCGGCCTCACGCGCGGCGTCACCACGCCCGTCCAGCTTCCTCCTGGGCGACCGCAGCCCGCCCTGGGCGTCCACCGTCACCCACGCCCTCGCCGCCGCCCTTCCCGGCTCGACGGTGACGGTCGTCGAGGGCCACGGCCACGACTTCGTCGACTCCGCGCCCGAGGCCGTCCTCGCCGCCCTGGAGCGCCCGTAGTCGCGCCATCCAGCGGTCGATCCGATGAGTCGTCCGGCGAACAGGCGGACGAGGGTGCGGACGTTGGTCAAATCGCGACATGGAAGGGGTCTGCTCACGTTCTGCGGCCGCTGGCGTTCTCTCGCCCGCCGACGGCAAACGGCGCCCGCCGGCAAACGCGAAACGACATCTACCGACGACAGAGCGCCGTCTGGTCGGTGCCATCCGAGCACCTGGAGTCAGGCAGGCCTGCTTGGTCTCCCAGAAGATCTTGTCGATCTGGGCGATCTGGTCGAGCAGGGCCTGGCCCGTGGCCGGGTCGTTGGAGCCCTTGGTGCCGCTCGCGCCGGCGGCCTTGGTGGCCTTGTTGAACAGCTCGTGCAGCTCGGGATACTTCTCGAAGTGCGGGGGCTTGAAGTAGTCGGTCCACAGCACCCACAGGTGGTGCTTCACGAGGTCGGAGCGCTGCTCCTTGATCTCGATCGCGCGGGCGCGGAAGCTCGGGTCGTCGTTGCCCTGGTACTTCTCCTGGATCGCCTTGACCGACTCGGCCTCGATCCGCGCCTGGGCCGGGTCGTACACGCCGCAGGGGAGGTCGCAGTGAGCGGTGGCCTCCAGCTGCGGGCGGAGAATGCGGGACAGGGTCCGCATGGGTCCTCCCTGATTGGTGATCGTTCTTGGCTGATCCGACACTACTCCGGGGCATCGGGTCGGGCAGGGCCGAAGGGGGCAGCGTGCGCTGGCGGCGGGTGGGGGTGCGGGGGCCTTCGATGTCGCCCACGCTGCACGACGGCGACGTGGTGCTCGCCCGCTTCGGCGCGTCGCCGCGAGCGGGTGACGTCGTGCTCGTCGCCTGGGCGGCCCGGCCGGGGCAGCTGTCGGTGAAGCGGGCGGTCCGACGGGTGGACGACGGCTGGTGGGTGCTCGGGGACAACCCCTTCGGCTCGACCGACTCGCGCACCCTGGGCCCGGCGCAGGTCCAGGCGGTCGTGCGGACGCGGCTGTGGCCCCGCCCCGGCCACCTTCCCGCCCGTACCCACCTCGCCTAGCCCGCGGCGGGTCGTGGGTGGCATCACCCCCACTCGGGACGATCACGCGGTACCGTCATCCTGTACCCGACCGCCCACCCCGGTCCGCCGCGAACCCGCGGCCCGGCCGACAGGTGGCCGTCCGGCACCGATCGTGAGGGCCCTCACCCGCGGCCCCGGTGCGCGACGATTCCCGACCGCACCCCCAGGAAGAACTCTCATGACCGTCATCGACGACCTCCAACCGACGACCGAGCAGATCCTCGCCGCGCACCGGGGCGGCAAGCTCGCCACCGGCCTCACCGCGCCCCTGGCCAACGCCCGCGACCTCGCCATCGCCTACACGCCGGGTGTCGCGCAGGTCAGCCGGGCCATCGCCGCGGAGCCGGAGCTGGCGCGCACGTACACCTGGGCCGACCGGCTGGTCGCCGTGGTGAGCGACGGCACCGCCGTGCTCGGGCTCGGCAACATCGGCCCGCGCGCCGCCCTCCCGGTGATGGAGGGCAAGTCGGCGCTGTTCAAGACGTTCGGCGGCCTCGACTCGATCCCGATCGTGCTCGACACCACCGACGTCGACGAGATCGTCGAGACGCTCGTCCGCCTGCGGCCCAGCTTCGGTGCGGTCAACCTCGAAGACGTGTCCGCGCCGCGGTGCTTCGAGCTGGAGCGGCGCCTGATCGAGGCGCTCGACTGCCCGGTCATGCACGACGACCAGCACGGCACCGCGATCGTCCTGCTCGCCGCCCTCCGCGGCGCCGCGGCGGTGCAGGGCCGTCCGATCGAGGGCCTGCGCGTCGTCATCTCGGGCGCGGGGGCCGCGGGCATCGCGTGTGCCCGCATCCTGCTCACCGCGGGCGTGCGCGACGTCGTCGTCCTCGACTCGCGCGGCGTGCTCGACGCGGCGAGGGGCGGCGAGAAGGCGCTGCTCGCGGCAGTCTCCAACCCGCGCGGGGTCACTGGCGGGATCGCCGACGCGCTGCTCGGCGCGGACGTCTTCGTCGGCCTCTCCGGCGGCACGCTGCCCGAGGAGCTCCTGGCCACCATGGCGGCGGAGTCGATCGTGTTCGCGCTGTCCAACCCGGACCCCGAGGTGCACCCCGACGTCGCGCGGCGGCACGCGGCCATCGTCGCGACGGGTCGCAGCGACTTCCCCAACCAGATCAACAACGTGCTCGCGTTCCCCGGCGTCTTCCGCGGCGCGCTGGACGCGGGGGCGCGGCGGATCACCGAGCGGATGAAGATCGCCGCGGCGGACGCCATCCTCGCCGTCGGGCAGGACGACCTGGCTCCGGACATGATCGTTCCGAGCCCGTTCGACCCCCGCGTCGCGCCCGCGGTCGCCGCCGCCGTCGCCGCGGCCTCCACGATCGGGTAGGCGATCGACCGGATCGTGTGGCGCCGGGCGTCGTTGAGCGGTTGACGCCCGCTGCACCACGCCTGGAGACGCCCGTGAGAGAGCCCGACGCGCTCGACGATGCGGTCGCCCGCGCGGACCTGTACCGCTCCCGCCAGGCGGCCTTCGGGCCCGCGCACCACCCCGAGGCCATCCGGTTCGCCGAGAGCGTCGCCCGCGCGGTCGAGGCCGCGCCGAGGCCCGCGGTCAGCGCGCATGCCGCTGCCCGATGCCCCCGCGGTCGTCTGCGACGGCTCGGGCCGCATCGTGCGCTCCAACAGCGCCTTCCACCGCACAGCGGGCGCCGCCGGTGATGCGGATCTGTTCGGAATGCGCCTTTCACAGATTCTGACCGGTCCGGACCGTGACGCCCGTCTGCTCCGCGCCGACGGAATCACGGTGGGAGTGGAGGTCATCCGGTTCGGCCCGCTGATCGACGCGCTGTCCGTCGTCGCGTTGGTCGAGCGGGATGAGCCCGGGAGCACGGAGGGTCGCGTGGACCGCACCTGGGCGGCGGAGCTGGAGCGCCTCGCGCGGGTCGGCACGTGGAGCCTCGACCTCGCCTCCGGTGTCGTCGCCCGCAGCGACACGCTGGAGGAGCTCTACCGCGTCGCCGGGGTCGATCCCGCGGCCGACGTCGAGCGGCGGCAGGCCGACACGCTCTACACCGCGCTGCGCGACGGGCGTCGCGAACCCCGACGACCACGTCGAGCTGCACCTGCCGGGCGAGGTCCTGCTCAGCTGCCGGGCCGAGGTCGAGCAGGCCGCCGACGGCACCCCGGTGCGCGTCGTCGGCGTCGTCCGCGACGTCACCGCCACCCACCGCGGCGTGCAGCGCTTCGCCGACCTCATGGCCCTCATGCCCGACGGCGTGGCGGTGCTCGACGGGGCCGGTCGGATCGTCGAGGTCAACCCCGGGCTGTGCGCGCTGCTGAGCTCCTACCCCGAGCAGCTGCGCGGCATGTCCGCGCTCATGCTGGCCGCCGAGCCGCCGATCGGCGGGCTGCCCAGCTGGCTGCGGCCGGTGCCGCAAGGCGCCCAGTACGGCTACCGCGTCGAGGCTGCGCCGCTGCTGCGCGCCGACGGCACGACGGTGTGGTGCGAGCTGGACGTGGCCGTCATCCCGACCGAGGACGGCGAGACCCAGTGGCTCGTGGTCGTCACCGACGTCTCCGAGCGCCGCCGCGCCGCCGAGCTCCTGCGCCGCGCCGGGCTGGTGCGACGAGCTCACCCGCCTGCCCAACCGCGCCGCCTGCCTCGACCTGGTCGACCGGCTGCTGGCCGGGCCGGGCCGCGACCGGGTCGCGGTCGTCTGCGGAGGTCTCGACGACTTCCAGCGGATCAACTCCTCCCTCGGCCACGAGGCGGGCGACGACCTGCTCGTCACGCTGGCCGGACGGCTGCAGCGCGACCTGCCCGTCGGCTGCAACGCGGCGCGGCTGTCGGGCGACGAGTTCGTCGTCATCTGCGCCGACCACGCCGAGGTGGGCGGGCCCGACCAGCTCGCCGGGCTGGTCGCCGACCTCCTGCGCACCGAGATCACCGTCCACGGCAGGCCGGTCCACATGACGGCGTCGGTCGGCCTGGCGACCCCGGTGCCCAGCGGCGACGTGCGCGCGGCCGACCTGCTGCGCTTCGCCGAGGCCGCGATGCTCGACGTCAAGCGCACGCAGCGCCGCGGCGGGATCGCGGTGGCCACCGACGGGGTGGTCAGCCTCGCGATCCGCGCGCTGGAGCTCGAGGCCGAGCTGCAGGCCGCGATCGCGGGCGACGGCCTCGTGCTGGAGTACCAGCCGGTGGTCGGCCCGGACGGGCGCGTCCTCTCGCTGGAGGCGCTCGTGCGGTGGCCGCATCCGGAGCGCGGCATGATCCCGCCCGGCGACTTCCTGCCGGTGGCCCAGCGCAGCGGGCTGCTGCGGGAGCTCGACCGCTGGGTGCTGCGGACGGCGGCGGCCGAAGCCGCGCAGTGGCCGGAGCACGAGGGCCGGGCGCCGTCGGTGGCCGTCAACCTCGCGGGCCTGCTCCCCGGCGAGGTGGACTTCGCCGCCGAGGTGGGCGAGGCCGTGCGGCTGGGCGGCCTCACCTGGGACCGGCTGGTGCTGGAGCTGGTGGAGACCAGCCTCGTCGCCCTCCCGCCGCACGCGCTGGCCGCGATGGCCTGCCTCGCCGAGCGCGGAGTCCGGTTCGCCGTGGACGACTTCGGCACCGGCTACTCGTCGCTGGCCCGGCTCAAGGAGCTGCCCGCGCAGACGGTCAAGATCGACCGTGCGTTCGTCACCGGCATCGCCGACGACCCCGTCGACTTCGCCGTGGCCAGGGCCGTGGTCGACATGGCGCGCGCGATGGGCCGCAGCACCGTGGCCGAGGGCGTCGAGACCGCGGAGCAGTTCCACGTGCTGCGCGGCATCGGCGTCGACGCCTACCAGGGCTGGCTGTTCTCCAAGCCCGCTCCCGCCGACAAGGTCGCCCCGCTGCTGGCGGGCGGGCGCCTGGAGACGCCCGCCGCCGCCCAGGCCTGACGCCGCCTACGGGAGCCGTGCACGTGCGCCGCAGGTGCGGCAGCAGGTCCGCGGCCACGGCGAGGTCCGACGGAGAGGGACCGGTCGGTCCTGTGCGGGTCGAGCACCGGCGCCTGCCTGCGCGTACGCCGTTGCCCAACGGGTGGTCCGTCGGGCAGTCCGCCGTCCATCGCGACCGCCCGCACCGCGGCGACCAGCTCGGCGGCGAGCACCGTGCGCAGGGCGGGCACGCAGACCGTCGCCAGCCGCGCGGCGTGCGTCGAGTAGCTGGCGTGGTCCTCCAGGCCGCGGGAGATGACCGCGCTGCCGAGGGTGGCGGGCAGCGTCGTGTGGCGCAGCGAGGCCACCCCGTCCTGGGCGACGTACTCCAGCGCCATCACCCCGGAGCTGCCCGGCGGGCCGTCGGCGAGGAACGCGGCGAGCCCGGTGAAGTCCGGGTCGACGAGATCGCCCAGCCGGGCGGCCGACAGCTCGGCGACCGGGTACACGGCCGCGCGGGCGGAGTCGAGCGCGTGGGCCAGGTAGCCGGTGTGGAAGTTCGCGTTGTGCCAGGCGTCGGAGGTGCCGATGTCCAGCAGCGGGTTCTCCGCCCTGGCGTTGATCTCGACGTCGAGCACGGTGCCGAGCCGGTCGACCGCGTCCACGGCGGTGCCGTGCACCTGGGGGACCGCGCGCAGGCTGAACGGGTCCTGCAGCCGCCGCCCGGCCCGTGAGGTGGGGCCCAGCCCCAGCAGCCTGCGCATCCGGGTCGCCACGAGCAGCTGCCCTGGATGCCCCCGCGCGTTCTGCACGGGCGAGCCGTAGGCCTCCGCCGCGCCGCCGAGCGCCATGAACGACAGCGCGGCGACGACCTCGCTCGCCCGCAGCAGCGCGTCGAGGTCGGCCTGGGCCAGCACGGCCTCGCCGATCGTCGCCGCATTGCTGCTGATCATGGCGAGCGCGTCGGAGCTGGTGAGGGTGACGGGCGTGGCGCCGCCTTCGAGCCACGGGCGGTCCCCGCACACGGCGAGCGCGAGGTCGGCCAGCGCGCACAGGTCGCCGGTGCCGATCGCGCCCACCTGGTGGACGGCCGGGAGCGCGCCCCCGTCGAGCGCCTCGACCAGCGTGTCGAGCACGTTCGGGTCGACGCCCGAGCCGCCCGCGGCGAGCTGGTTGAGCCGCACGACCATCATCGCCCTGGCGCGCTCGGGCGGCTCCAGGTCACCGGCACCGCTCGCGTGGCTGCGCAGCAGGCGGAGGCCGTGCCCGGCGGAGTCCTGGGTGATCGCCTCGACGCGGTTGGCCCCGACCCCGGTCGACCGCCCGTAGATCGGCCGCACGGCCGCGACCCGGTCCACCAGCTCGCTCGCGGCGACGGCCCGCGACCGCCCGGCCGGGTCCAGGTGGACCGGGGGACGGCTGCGCGCGACGGTCACGACGTCGACCCGGCGCAGGTGCCTACCGTCGATGATCACCGGATCCAGCGGCTCGTTGTCCAGCACGGGAGGATTGTCGCCCTCCGTCCCAGAAGGGTCGCGGAAGGATCACAGCGGTCGCAAACTGTCGGGGGCCCGGGATAGCCTCTCCCGACACGGCGGCCGATGAGCGGCGGTCGGTGATAGGGGAGGCCCTCGGGTGATCGAGTTCCGAGGCGTGACCAAGCGCTATCCCGACGGCACAGTGGCCGTCGACGACCTCGACCTGACGATCGACGCGGGGAAGATCACGGTGTTCGTCGGCCCTTCGGGGTGCGGCAAGACCACTTCGCTGCGGATGATCAACCGCATGATCGAGCCCTCGGGCGGCGAGATCCTCGTCGAGGGCCAGGACATCATGGCGGGCGATGCCGCCCAGCTGCGCCGGGGCATCGGCTACGTGATCCAGCAGGCGGGCCTGTTCCCGCACCGCACGATCGTCGACAACATCGCCACGGTCCCGCTGCTGCTGGGCTGGAGCAAGGCCAAGGCCCGCTCGCGCGCGACCGAGCTGATGGAGACGGTCGGGCTGGCGCCGGAGATGGCCAAGCGCTACCCCACACAGCTGTCGGGTGGCCAGCAGCAGCGCGTCGGCGTGGCCCGCGCGCTGGCCGCCGATCCGCCCATCCTGCTGATGGATGAGCCGTTCAGCGCGGTCGACCCGGTGGTGCGGGAGAACCTCCAGGAGGAGCTGCTGCGCCTGCAGGGCGAGCTGGGGAAGACCATCGTCTTCGTCACCCACGACATCGACGAGGCCGTGAAGCTCGGCGACAAGGTCGCGGTGCTGCGCGTCGGGCGGCAAGCTGGCGCAGTTCGACGAGCCGGGCCAGCTGCTCGCCCGGCCTGTCGACGACTTCGTCGACAACTTCGTCGGGCGCGATCGCGGCTACCGCGGGCTGGGCTTCCGCTCGTCGGCCGCGCTCACGCTGGGCGATCTGCGCACGGTCACCCTGGGCGAGCCGGTGCCGACCGACACGGGGTGGGTGCTCGTCGTCGATTCCGAGGCGCGGCCGCAGGGCTGGCTCAACGCGACCGAGGCCGGGTCGGGCGGGCAGGTCACCGCGGAGCACCTCGTGCCGGGCGGCTCGCTCTACGACGCGTCGTCCGGCTCGCTGCGCAGCGCGCTGGATGCGGCGCTGTCCTCGCCCGCGGGGATCGGGGTGGCGGTCGGCGAGAAGGGGGAGGTCGCCGGGTCGGTCAGCGCGGATGACGTGCTGCGCGTGCTCGACGACGCCCGCCGCGACGAGACCGCGGCCTGAGGCGCTCATGACCTGGGTCCTCGGCAACCTCGACCTCATATGGGGCCTGCTGCTGCAGCACCTCGCCTTCGCGCTGCCGCCGATCGTGATCGGGCTCGTGCTGGCCGTCCCGCTCGGCTGGCTGGCCAACCGCAACCCCGTGGTGCGCAGCACCCTGCTCAACATCTCCGGCTTGCTCTACACGATCCCGTCGCTGGCGCTGTTCGTGCTGCTCCCGCCGCTGCTGGGCACCGGCATCCTCAACCCGGCCAACGTGATCGTGGCGCTCACGGTCTACACCGTCGCGCTGCTCGTGCGCACGGTCGCCGATGGGCTGTCGGCGGTCCCCTCGATCGTGGTCAACTCCGCCACGGCCATGGGCTACACGCCGTTCCGCCGCTTCGTCGGCGTCGAGCTGCCGATGGCCGTCCCGGTGATCCTGGCGGGCCTGCGGGTGGCGTCCGTCTCCGCGATCAGCCTGGTCACGGTCGGTGCCGTGATCGGCTTCGGCGGGCTGGGCAAGATGTTCACCGACGCCTTCCAGCGTGACATCCCCTCCGAGACCGTCGCGGGCATCGTGCTGGTCCTGCTGCTCGCGGTCGTCCTCGACGGCCTGATCCTGCTCGCCGGTCGCGCGCTCACGCCGTGGACCCGCGTGGGCCCGACCGTGGGGAGGCCCGCATGAGCTACTTCGGCGTGGTTGTTCGACCCGGTCAACTGGTCGGGTCCCGACGGGATCCCGGCCCGGCTCGTCGAGCACCTCGGCTACGTGGCGCTCACGATGATCATCGCGTTGGTGATCGCGGTGCCGCTGGGCGCCTGGGTCGGGCACACCGGGCGGGGCGGCTTCCTCGTCGTCGGCTCGGCCAACGCCCTGCGCGCGCTGCCCACGCTCGGTGTGCTGATCCTGCTGGTGTTCCCGTTCGGGCTCGAGCCTCGTTCGGCCCGCTCGTCGCGCTGATCGTGCTGGCGGTGCCGCCGCTGCTGGCGGGCACCTACGCGGGCGTGCGCAACGTCGATCCCGCCATCGTCGATGCGGCCCGCGGCATGGGGATGCGCGGCCGTGAGGTGCTGCTGCGGGTCGAGCTGCCCAACGCCCTGCCGCTGATCATCGGCGGCGTCCGCAGCGCCGTGCTGCAGGTCGTCTCCACCGCCACGATCGCGGCGTACGTCGGTCTGGGCGGCCTGGGCCGTTTCATCTTCGACGGTCTCGCCCAGCGCGATTTCCCGCAGATGATCGGGGGCTCCCTGCTCGTCGCGGGGCTCGCCATCATCGCCGATCTGCTGCTCGCCGCTCTCCAGAAGATCGTCGTGTCGCCCGGTCTTCAAGTCGCTCCGCGCCGCGAACGCAAGTTGCGCGCGGTGCCCGACCTCCCCGACGCCGTTGCCGCGGCCTGACCCCGTTGTCCCGAGCTGGAGGAAACACCACATGAGACGCTCCCTGATCGCCAGAGCCCTGGCTGTCGCGGCCGCCGCGAGCCTCGCCCTCACCGCGTGCGGGGGCGGGGGCAACCCGCTCGCGAACGGCGGGTCGGGTGCGGCCCCGAGCGGCAGCAACGCCTCGCCGACCATCGTCGTCGGCTCGGCCAACTTCACCGAGAACCAGATCCTCGCCGAGATCTACGCGCAGGCGCTCACGGCCAAGGGCGTCAACGTCACGAAGAAGCTGTCCATCGGCAGCCGCGAGGCGTACTTCCCCGGCCTGCAGGACGGGTCGATCGACCTGATCCCGGAGTACACCGGCGTCCTGCTGCAGTACCTCAACAAGTCGGCCGCGGAGACCACGGCCGACGACGTCTACTCCGCTTTGCAGAAGGCGCTGCCCCCCACGCTCACCGTGCTGGACAAGTCGGCGGCGGAGGACAAGGACGGCATCGTCGTCAGCAAGGACACGGCCACGAAGTACAACGCCACCTCGATCGCCGATCTCGCGCCCCACTGCGGCGAGCTCGTCTTCGGTGGTCCGCCGGAGTTCAAGACCCGCCCCGACGGCATCCCGGGCCTGCAGAAGGTCTACAACTGCACGTTCAAGGACTACAAGGCGCTCGACGCGGGTGGCCCGCTCACCGTGGCGGCGCTGAAGAACAACGACGTGCAGGCGGCCGACATCTTCACCACCGACGCCTCGATCGTCACCAACAACTTCGTGGTGCTGCAGGACCCGAAGAGCAACTTCGCGGCGCAGAACGTCGTCCCGCTGATCAACAAGTCGAAGGTGAACGACACGGTCAGCCAGACGCTCAACGCGATCTCGGCCAAGCTCACCACCGACGAGCTCACCAAGCTCAACGCCGAGGCTTCGTCGGACACCAAGCCGAGCCCCGAGACCGTGGCGAAGAACTGGCTGAGCGCCAACAACCTGAGCTGACGCTCTGCGGCCCATAACGGCCGAGGTCGACCGCAGCGGGGATTCTGTTCGTCCGAACCCCACTGGCGTCGACCTCGGCCGTTCGCGCGTCCGCCGCGGCGGGAGTGTGGTTCGTGGGTGGGGGGATAGCGCGGGGCGCTTCCTCGCGCACGCGGCCCGGGTCGTCGGCCTCGACGGTGCGACCCTCGTGCTGCTGGACGCCGACGGCGCACCCGTCGGCCGCTACCAGCGCGCTTGACACCCGATCGAGGTCATGATCGCCAAGTTGGGGACATAAGACCATATGGCGCGTATGTCCCCCTTTCGGTGATCATCCGCGGTAGGGGGCGGCTCGGACGCTGCAAGGGGAGGGTGGGCCGCGGCGGCGTCCTTGCCCCCGGGATGGGTTAGCGGTAGCTTACCGTTCGTCATGGCTAACGTAAGTGCGATGCTCACCGCTCTCGGTGACCCGACCCGGCAGGCGATCTTCGAGCGGCTCTCGCACGGGCCGCTGGCCGTCGGGCAGCTCGCCGGAGTGCTGCCGGTCAGCAGGCCTGCCGTCTCCCAGCACCTCCGGGTGCTCAAGGACGTCGGGCTGGTCTTCGACCGCCAGCAGGGCACGCGGAGGCTCTACCAGGTCGATCCGGAGGGGCTGGCGCAGCTGCGGGCCCACCTGGACGCGTACTGGGAGCGCTCGTTGGCCGCCTTCGCCCAGCGAACCCAGGAGCTGAGAACCATGGACACCGTCGTCGAGGCCATCCGACGCGAGGTCGTCGTCGAGGTCGGGCAAGCTGCGGCCTTCGAGGTCTTCACCGCGGACATGACGTCGTGGTGGCCCGCCCGCCCACCACATCGGCTCTGCGCCGATCGCGCAGATCCTGATCGAGCCGCGGGCGGGCGGGCGCTGGTACACCCGCCACGAGGACGGCACCGAGACCGACACCGGTGTGGTCACGGCGTGGGAGCCGCCCGGCCGCTTCGCCGTCACCTGGCAGATCGGCGCCGACTGGAGGTTCCACCCCGACCTGGTCACCACGGTCACGGTGCGGTTCGAGCCGGAGAGCCCGGATCGGACCCGCGTGGTGCTGGAGCACAGCGGGCTCGACGCCTACGGCGACGCCGCCGCGACGATGCAGACCACCTTCGAGGACGAGGGCGCCTGGACCGCCACCCTCGCGGCGTACGCGGCCAGGGTGGCGCGGTGAAGTACGTCGTCCTGTACACGTCCGCGGACGACGTCGCCCACCGCGCGCCGCCGCACTTCACCGCGCACAAGGAACGCCTCGACGCGTTCCGCGCCCGGGGCGACCTGCTGATGGTCGGCGTGTTCGGCGACCCGCAGGAGGAGGGCTCGATGGCGATCTTCCGCACGCGAGAGGGCGCGGAGGAGTTCGTGGCGGGCGACCCCTTCGTGCTGAACGGCGTGGTGCGCGGCCACGAGATCCGCGACTGGCACGAGATCCTCAGCTGACAGGCGCGCTCGCCCGGGTCTCCCTACGATTGCGAGGTGGATGGGCGAACGACCTGCGTGATCGTCGGCGGCGGCCCCGGCGGTGTGATGCTCGCCTACCTGCTGGCCAGGGGCGGGGTCGCTGTGACGCTGCTGGAGTCGCGCGGGGACTTCGACCGCCGGTTCCGCGGCGACTCGATCGCCCCGCCCGTGCTCGACCACCTCGACCGGTTGGGGCTCGCGAAGCCGCTACTTGCCGAGGTGCCGCACGTCCGGGCGGACGCGTTCGTCTGGAGCACTCCCGACAAGCGTTATGTGGTGGCCGACTACCGGAAGGCAAGCGAGCAGTTCCCGTTCTACGCGCTCGTGCCGCAGGCGCGCTTCCTGCCGTGGATGGTCGAACGGGCGCGGCCGTACGGGTTGGACGTGCGGATGGGCGCTCGGGTGACCGAGCTGCTGCGCGACGACGCGGGCCGGGTCGTCGGCGTCGGATACGTCCAAGCGGGGGAGGAGCACGTCCTGCGGGCCGACCTCGTGGTCGGCAGCGACGGGCGCAACTCGAAGGTGCGACAGCTGTCGGCGGTCGAGGCCACCGAGCTGAGCTCCAGCATCGACATCGCCTGGATCGCCCTGCCCCGCCGCGACGACGACCCGCCGCTCTCCGGCCTGGAGCTGATGGCCGAGCCCGGCAGCAACATCGCGGTCCTCGGGCAGGGTGGCGGCTGGCAGATCGGCTTCACGATCGTCGCCGGTACCTTCGGTGAGCTGCGGGCGGCGGGGGTCGAGCCGCTGCGGGCGCTGCTGCGCCGCCGCGCGCCGTGGCTGGGGGACCGCATCGACCTGCTCACCGACCCCAACCATCTGACGCTGCTGCCGATCCGCATCACCCAGCTCGACCGGTGGAGCGAGCCGGGTCTCCTGCTGATCGGCGACGCCGCCCACGTCATCTCCCCTGTCGGCGGCAACGGCATCAACTTCGCCATGGTCGACGCCGCGGAGGCCGCCAACCTGTTGATCGGCCCACTCACCGCCGCGGCCGTCGACCCGGCCGCGGTCGATGCGGCGACGGCCGAGCTGGAGCGGGTGCGCAGGCCGAAGGTCGACCGTGAGCAGGCCTTCCAGGTGCGGGTGGAGCGGACGACGGCCGAACGCCTCGCGGCCCGCACCTACCCCCGCCCGGCCCTCCCGCTGCGCATCATCGCCGCGGTACCCGGCCTGGCCAGCTGGTCGGCCCGCCGCAGCGCCCGCGCCCTAGCGATCCCCGAGCCCGACCCCCGCATCCTGGCCGGCGCCACCCGCACCCCCTGATCAACGGCTGGGTGGACGACGCGGCCCCGACTGTGGGTCGAGCGGGCCGGGCCGCCCGTAGCGAGGATCAGAGGGCCGGGATGACCGAGGTGCCGTAGGCCTCGATCGTCGCCTCCCGCCCGTCGTGCATGGCGTAGATCGCGAACTGGTCGACACCGAGGGCAGTCAGGCCCGCGAGGCGCTCCAGCTGGGCCGAGGGCGGGCCGAGGAGGCAGAACCGGTCGACGACCTCGTCGGGCACGAAGTCGGCGGTGCGGTTGCCCGCCCGACCGTGGTGGCTGTAGTCGTAGCCCTCGCGGTCCTTGATGTAACCGGTCAGCTCGGCGGGCACCGCCGCGGACGACGCCCCGTAGCGGGTGACGAGGTCGGCGACGTGGTTGCCCACCATCCCGCCGAACCACCGGCACTGGTCACGGGCGTGTGCGAGGTCGTCGCCGACGTACGCGGGCGCCGCCACGCAGACGGTGATGGACGCCGGGTCGCGCCCCGCCGCCTCGGCCGCGGCCCGCACGGTCTTCACCGTCCACTCCACGAGGTAGGGATCGGCGAGCTGGAGGATGAACCCATCGGCGCACCGCCCCACCAGGTCGAGCGCCTTCGGCCCGTACCCGGCCATCCAGATCGGCAGCTCGGGCACCCCGGGCGCGACCCACGGGATCTGCACCGCTGTGCCGCCCAGGTCGACCGACCGCCCCGCGGCCAGGTCGCGGATCACGCCCATCGCCGACTCCAGCCGGGCCAGCGTCGTCGGCGGGCGCCCCTGTACCCGCACCGCCGAGTCGCCGCGCCCGATGCCGCAGATCGTCCGGTGTCCGAACTGTTCGTCGAGCGTGGCGTGCATCGACGCGATGACCGTCCAGTCGCGCGTGCCCGGGTTGGTCACCATCGGCCCGACGACCAGCCGCGAGGTCCGCTCCAGGATCCGCGGGTAGATCACGTACGGCTCCTGCCAGAGCACGTGCGAGTCGAACGTCCAGCCGTGGCTGAACCCCAGCCCCTCCGCGCGGACCATCAGGTCGACGACCGCCTGGGCGGGTGGGTCGGTCTGCAGAACCAGCCCGATGTCCATGTCGATCCCTTCTGGCTAGCGCAGGTATCCGCACGTGTCGCGCTTGAGGAACTGCCCGTGCCCCGCCGCGCCGTGGTACTCGCCGCCGTCGATGACGACGCGCCCGCGGGAGAGGACCGTGTCGACCTTGCCGGTGATCTCCTTGCCCTCGTAGCAGGAGTAGTCGACGGCCATGTGGTGCGTCGAGGCGGAGATCGTCTGCGTCGCGGCCGGGTCGTAGATCACGACATCGGCGTCGGCGCCCGGCGCGATCGTGCCCTTGCGCGGGTAGAGCCCGAACATCTTCGCGGGCGTGGCGCACGCGATCTCGATCCACCGCCGCCGCGAGATGTGCCCGTCGACGACGCCCTGGTGCAACAGGTCCATCCGGTTCTCGACGCCCGGCAACCCGTTGGGGATCTTGGAGAAGTCGCCGATCCCCATCTCCTTCTGCCCCTTGAAGCAGAACGGGCAGTGGTCGGTGGACACCACCGACAGGTCGTCGGTGCGCAGCCCCCGCCACATCGCCGCCTGGTGCTCGACGGGCCGCAGCGGCGTCGAGCAGACGTACTTGGCCCCTTCGAAGCCCGGGCGGGCGAGGTCGTCGGTGGACAGGAACAGGTACTGCGGGCAGGTCTCGGCGAACGCGTTGAAGCCCTCGTCGCGGGCCTCGGCGATCTCCGCCAGGGCCTGGGCCGCCGACAGATGCACGATGTAGAGCGGCGCTCCCGCGACCTGGGCGAGCTTGATCGCCCGGTGCGTGGCCTCGGCTTCGAGCAGCTCGTGGCGGACGATGCCGTGGTAGCGCGGGTCGGTCTGGCCGCGGGCGAGTGCCTGCTCGATCAGCACGTCGATGGCGATGCCGTTCTCGGCGTGCATCATCGTCAGCGCGCCGGTCTCGGCGCCCTTCTGCATCGCGCGCAGGATCTTGCCGTCGTCGGAGTAGAAGACGCCGGGGTAGGCCATGAACATCTTGAAGCTGGTGATGCCCTCGCCGATGAGCGCCTCGGTCTCCTTGAGCGAGCTCTCGTTGACGTCGGCCAGGATCATGTGGAACCCGTAGTCGATGGCGCACTGGCCCTCGGCCTTGGCGTGCCAGGCGTCCAGGCCCTCCCGCAGCGAGCCGCCGACCTGCTGGATCGCGAAGTCGATGATCGTGGTCGTGCCGCCCCACGCCGCCGCGCGGGTGCCGGTCTCGAAGGTGTCGATCGCGAAGGTGCCGCCGAAGGGCATCTCCATGTGGGTGTGGCCGTCGACGCCGCCGGGGATGACGTACTTCCCGGCCGCGTCGAGCACCGCGTCGGCGGTCCAGTTCTGCCCGGTGCCGAGCGCGACGACCTTCTCGTCCTCGATCAGGACGTCGACGGGCAGCTCGTCGGAGGCGGTGATGACGAGCCCGCCCGTGATGAGCGTTCTCACGTGGGTGACCTCCTCGATGGATGCGACGAGCGCGGCGAGGCCTTCCTCGGCCTCGGCGGTCGTCAACGTCAGGGGTGGGGCGATGCGCAGCACGTTGCCGTACAGGCCGCCCTTGCCGATCAGCACGCCGTGTCGCTTCGTGGCTTCGAGCACCGCGTTCGCGATGTCGGGGGCGGGGTCGCCCGGGCCGGACGCCGTTGGGCCGCACCAGCTCCACGCCGATCATCAGGCCCTTCCCGCGGACGTCGCCGACGTGCGGGTTGTCGATCGCGCGGAGACCGTCGAACAGGACCGGGCCCTGCCGGGCCGCGTTGTCCTGCAGGTGGTGGTCGAGCAGGTAGCGCAGGTTGGCCAGGGCGCCCGCGGTGGTGAGCGGGGACCCGCCGAACGTCGAGATCGAGTTGGCGCCGAGCGAGTCCATGATGGATGCCGGGGCGATCACCCCGCCCATCGACAGCCCGTTGCCGACGCCCTTGGCGAACGTCACGATGTCGGGTGTCAGGTCGGCGTCCGCGCCGCGGTGCGCCTCCCAGCCCCAGAAGTGCTCGCCGGTGCGGCCCCAGCCGGTCTGCACCTCGTCGGAGATCCACAGGATGCCGTGCTCGCGCAGCACCTCCGCGAACGCGCCGAGCAGCCCGTCCGGCCCCGACGTGAACCCGCCGACGCCCTGGATCGGCTCGGCGATGAAGGCCGCGATGTCCCCGCCGGACTGGTCGAGGATCTCGCGCAGGTCCGCGACGCAGGCGGCGATGAACTCGCCGTCGCCGAGGCCCGCGTACGGCGAGCGGTACTGCTGGCCGCCGTGCACGTAGTAGGTCTGGAACGGCGAGAGCGACGTCGGGCTCCACGACCGGTTGCCCGTGATGGCGATCGTCGAGAACGACCGCCCGTGGTAGCTGTTGCGCAGCGCGAGGATCTGGTTGGAGCGGCGCAGCGACGACGCCAGCAGCAGCGCCGCGTCGTTCGCCTCGGTGCCCGAGGTCGTGAAGAAGACCTTGGCGTCCGGGATCGCCGACACCGTGGCGATCTGCTCGGCCAGCTCCACCATCGGCCGGTTGAGGTAGAGCGTCGAGCTGTGGATGATCCGCCCGGCCTGCTCGCTGACCGCCTTGGTCACCTCGGGCAGGGCGTGCGCGGTCATCGTGGTGAGGATGCCGCCGAAGAAGTCGAGGTAGACGTTCCCCTGGCTGTCCCAGACGCGACGGCCCTCGCCGCGGTCGATCTCGATCGGCTCGTCGTAGTAGATGGCGAGCCAGGACGGCAGCACCGCACGCGTGCGGTCGATGAGACTCATTTCTCCACCAATGGTCCGTAGGCATCGGGGCGGCGGTCGCGGTAGAACGCCCAGGTCTGGCGGACCTCGTCGATCAGGTCGAGGTCCAGGTCGCGCACCACGAGCTCCTCGTCGTTCGAGCTGGCGACGTCGCCGACGAACTGGCCGCGCGGGTCGACGAAGTAGCTGGTGCCGTAGAAGTCGTTGTCGCCGTACTCCTCGACGCCGACGCGGTTGATCGCCGCCACGAAGTACTCGTTGGCGACGGCCGCCGCGGGCTGCTCCAGCTTCCACAGGTAGGACGACAGGCCCCGGCTGGTGGCCGACGGGTTGTAGACGATCTGCGCGCCCGCGAGGCCCAGCGCCCGCCAGCCCTCGGGGAAGTGCCGGTCGTAGCAGATGTAGACGCCGATCTTGCCGACGCCGGTCTCGAAGACCGGCCAGCCGAGGTTGCCCGGTCGGAAGTAGAACTTCTCCCAGAACCCCTTGACCTGCGGGATGTGGTGCTTGCGGTACTTGCCGAGCACGGTGCCGTCGGCGTCGATCACCGCGGCGGTGTTGTAGTAGTTGCCCGCCGACTCCTCCTCGAATACCGGGACCACCAGCACCATGCCGGTCTCACGGGCGAGGCTCTGCATCCGGGACACGGTCGGGCCGTCGGGCACCGCCTCGGCCCACCGGTAGTGCTCGTTCTCCTGCACCTGGCAGAAGTAGGGCGCGTTGAAGACCTCCTGGAATCCCATGATCTGCGCGCCCTGCTTCGCGGCAGCGCGCGCGTAGTCCTCGTGAACGTCGATCATGGACGCGGAGTCGCCGGTCCACTTCGCCTGCACGAGCGCCGCCTTCACCACGTTCGCCATCAGCCCCGCCTTTCGCGTGAGAAGGGGACACTTTCGAACGCCGCACCCGTCCGGGGCAAGAGGGCGCACGGGCTGTCACCTGCTCGACATCCACTGGTACCCACGCACCGTATAGATCGACAGCTCCGACCCGCTTATCTTTGGTCACGTGGCGTGGCTCGCGCACCTGGCGATGGCGGTGGGCATGGCGGCGATGTTCGCCCCGGCCCTCGATCCCGTCCCGCACGGGGTGTGGGTGCTGGTGTTCGTCGCCACCGCGCTGGGCGCCATCGGGTCGACCGCGCGCGAGCGCGGGATCGGGGGCGAGCCTGGCCACCGGTTGGTCGGCAGCATCGCGATGTTGTTCATGCTGCTCGTCGGCCACCACGAAGCCGGGCAGGTCTGGCGTTCGGTGGTCGCGGTCGTCCTGGCCGCGGCGTGCGGGTGGCACGCGCTGCGCTGCGCCGAGCGCCTGCGCGACCCGGAACCGCCCCCGCCGGGCGCTGTGGCCCTCGCCGTGCGGCGGACGCGGCTCGCCGATTTCGGGCACGTCGTGGTGGCGGCGGCGATGGCGTTGATGCTGCTCGGCGCAGTGTGACAGCCACGCAGCGCACTGTGATCGACACGCTGCGAGTGGCATCCGGCTTGCGGATGTTGTCCACTGGACAGCGATAGATTGCCCGCGACGGAGAAAAGCGGGACGGGAGTGGCGTATGGCGAGCATCGAGGAGGTCCGGGCGGGCATCGGCCTGGCGAAGGACAAGGCCGAGGAAAGCCTGGGCGCACTGCAACAGGCGCACTCGTCGCTCGAGGAAGCCCAGGGCTTGTTGACGCGCGCCACGGAAGGCAGTTCGCAGGCCGACGCGCCCGAGGCGAACAGCCTGTTGGCCAAGGCGATCGACAGCATCACCGAGGTGCAGCAGGCCGTCCAGGGCGCCGTCCAGGCCGCGGAGGGTGTGGCGGCGCGCCTATGAGTTCTCTCGAGGAGGTGCGCGCGATGTTGCTGGGCGCGGTCGAGCGAGATCGAGAACGCCCGCCAGTACGCGGCGGAGGCCAGCGGGCGCATCGCCGACGCCGTCGGGGTGCTCGTCGGGCTCGG
Source organism: uncultured Actinomycetota bacterium (assembly GCA_963799945.1). Taxonomy (GTDB): domain Bacteria; phylum Actinomycetota; class Actinomycetes; order Mycobacteriales; family Pseudonocardiaceae; genus Pseudonocardia. The sequence continues at coordinate 643,495 of CAWCZG010000006.1, read as the reverse complement.
TGAGCACCGCGAGCCGCTCGTCCCGCCGGAGCTGAAGCGCGCCGCCGACGAGCTCGACCGGGGTCTGCAGCTCATCGGGGCAGGCGAGGACACGGTCGCGGACCTCGCTGCGCGGTTGTGATGGCGGGCTTCTGGTGGGGCAGGCGCAGGCGGATCCGCGAGGCCTACGACGCGCTGTGCGCCGCGATGGCCGCGGCTTCGGGCGTCGCTGACGCGGCGGCCGAGAACGTGCGCAGGCACCACCTGGACGCGCTCGTCGAGCTGTGGCTGCGCACCGAGGGGATCGACGGGGCCGCCGCCATCGCCGGAGCTGCGCGGTCTGTTGACGAACCCGGAGTTCACGCAGGTGGTGCGGGCCGTCGAGGCCGACCGCTCGGCCACCGCCCGCCGCCCCGCCGACGCCCTGCCCGAGCTGAACGAGATCGTCGCCTCCTCCACCCCTGGCTCCGCGGGTCGGGCCGAAGATTGGCTCGGCAAGCACGGCGAGCACCCGGGCGTCGACCACGTCCCGCCGCTGTGGCGCATCGGCACCGGCCGCCTCGGCCCGGCGGGAGACGCGTTCGAGGTCGCGCTGCCCCTGCTCGACGAGTCGCACCTGCAGATCAGCTCCCACCCGAGCGCCCGCGCCACGGCGCTCGGGCTCGTCGAGAACCTGTTGATGCGGGTGGTGAGCCACTTCCGGCCAGGGCTGGTGGCGCTGCACCTGTGGGACATGGAGCACCTCACCGGCCCGCTGCCGCGGCTGCACCCGCTCACCCGCAGCGGGATCCTGCACGTGCACGACCCCACCGGGCTCCCGCACCTGCTCGACGAGATGTCCGACCGGATCCGCCGCGTGCACCGCGAGGTGCTGGCCAAGGGCGAGACGACGCTGGCCGGGCTCACGCAGACCGCGGGCGCGCGCACAGAGCCGTGGACCGTGGTGGTGCTGGTGGGCAACCGCCAGGCGCTGAAGGACGAGGAGCACAAGGCGCTAGGACGGATCGCCCGCGGCGGCCTCGCGTGCGGCGTGCAGCTGGTGCTGCTCGACGTGCCGATGGCGATCGGGGCGCCGGTCGAGACCATCGACATCGACTCCACGGGCATCGCCCGCACCTCCATGACCGGTCGCTACGTGCAGGTCGAGCCCGAGGCGCGGTTCGCCGAGGGCCAGGTGGTCGCGGGCTGCCACGCCATCGCCGCCGAGCACGACAGCTGGCGCAGCCGCGTCGCGACGTTCGACGAGCTGCTGGCGCCCGCGGAGTGCCGGTGGAAGGCGAGCTCGAAGCCCGGCCTCACGGCGCCGGTCGGGTTCGACGACGCGGGCAAGGTCGAGCTCGTCCTGGACGACTCCTCGCCGCACGCGCTCGTCGGCGGCCCGAGCGGCTCGGGCAAGACCAACCTGCTGCTGGCCTGGATCGCGGCGCTCACCACGCGCTACAGCCCCGACGAGCTGGAGCTGTACCTGCTCGACTTCAAGGAAGGCGTCTCCTTCGCGCAGTTCGCGCCCGGCCGCCGCGACACCACGTGGCTGCCGCACGCCCAGCTGATCGGCATCAACGTCAACGACGACCGCGAGTTCGGGCTGGCGTTGCTGCAGTACCTCTCCGACGAGATGCGCAGGCGCGCCGTCGCGGCGAAGGAGCGCGAGGTCACGAAGCTCGAGGACCTGCGCGAGGCCGATCCGGAGGGTCGGTGGCCGCGGGTCGTCGCGGTGATCGACGAGTTCCAGTACCTGTTCGCCGAGAACGACTCGCTGAGCAAAGCGGCGCTGATGCTGATGGAGGACATCGCGCGGCGCGGCCGCTCCCAGGGCATCCACCTGGTGCTGGCCAGCCAGGACGTCTCGGGGATCGCGGCGTTCTGGGGCCGCCCGGCCATCTTCGAGCAGTTCGTCCTGCGGATCGCGCTGCCCAGGGCCCGCCGGGTGCTCGACGACCCGCGCAACGAGGCCACCCTCGACCTGCCGCGCTGGCACGCCGTGCTCAACCACGAGTCCGGGCTGCGGCACGGCAACCGGATCGCCCGCATCCCCAACGCCAGCGCCCGCGGCCTTTTCGACGAGGTGCAGGGCGAGATGCTGGAGCAGTGGCTCCAGCGGCCGCACCCGTCGGGCGAGCAGGCCCCGCCGCGGCTGTTCGACGGCAGCCGCGCACCCCGCGTCGACTACCTGCTCGGCGGCATCCGCCCCGAGCAGCGGCGGGCTCCCGTCGGCCAGACCATCGACCTCTACGCCAGCCCGGCCATCGTGGAGCTGCCGGACGCGCCCGGCCGCAACCTCGCGGTGCTCGGCGCCGGTGCCGCCGCCGCGGAGCGCGTGCTCGCCACGGCCGCGGCCGGCCTGCTCGAGGGCTACGCGCCGGACACCGTCGACGTCGTGCTCGCCGCGCTCGTCGAGGAAGCGCAGATGCCGGTGGTCGGCCTCGGGAAGTGGCTGGCCCGCGCGGGCCACGCCGCGCGGGTCGACGTGGTGTCGCTGACCGGGATCAAGGCCACCGTGGAGCGGCTCGCCGCGCGCACCAAGGAGCACCTCGCCGCGGGCGAGCGCAGGCGGACGGTCGTGGTGCTGTTCGGGGCCGACGCCGCCGACTCGGTGCTCGACCGCAGCGGCACCGAGGCGCTGCGCACGCTCGTGCACTTCGGGCCGGAGACCGGCCTGCACGTGCTGGGCTGGTGGCGCAGCGTGGCACGGCTCAAGGCGCTGCTGACGATGGGCGCCGTCGTCGACGACGTCGGGGCATGGGTGGCGTTGGACGTGCAGGGGACCGACCTGCTGCCGTTCCTGGCGGGCACGCTGGTCAACTGGTCGCCCAGGGCGGGTCGCGCGCTGTTCTTCGACCGCGCGCAGCACTCCCTGCCGCAGGTGATCGTGGTGTCGGGGGAGTCGCCCGACGTGGCCGATGCGGAGGGCACGCCATGAGCGCGGCCAAGCGCTACAAGGACGTCATCGCCGAGCTCACCGCGGGCTTCGACGGCGACGCCGCCCGCAGTGCGGGCCGCGTGGCGCAGCTGAAGGACCGGGTGGCCGAGCTGGGCCGGGACCTGAAGGCGGCCAGCGACCAGCGGGTCGTCACCCGCGTCGGCAACGTCCTGGCCTGGGAAGACGCCCTGGAGATCCTCTGGGTGGAGTCGTGGATGACCATGCGCCCCTTCCCCAAACCCGACCGGCTCGCCAAGGGCGATCCCGTGATGCTGGTGGCCAGGGTCGAGGCCCGCGTGGCCGACCTGCGCACCCAGGTCCAGCGCCGCGGGTTCTTCGGCCGCTGACGGTCGCCTCCGACGTCAGTCCTCGTCGTCGCGGGCCAGGAAGGACGCCAGCCGTTCGACGGCGTCCTCGAAGGCCGGGTTGCGGTCGACGAAGGCGCGGAGCCGTTCGGCCAGCCATTCGACGCTGACCTGCTCCTCGCCCCGGCGGTCGGCGAGCTCCTCGATGCCCCGGTCGGTGGAGTACACGCGGCTACTCGTCGTCGAGGGCGGCGGCGATGAGGGCGTTCTGCTCCACCTCGTGCACCTTCGACGAGCCGGGGGCGGGGGCGGCCATCGGGCGCCGCGAGACCCGCTTGATCCCGACCAGCCGGGGCAGCTTCTCGGGCAGCATCGAGGCCGAGGGTCGGCCACGGACCCTGGTTGCCCGGCTCCTCCTGCACCCACCGGATGTCCTCGGCGTTGGGGTAGCGGTCGAGCACCGCGGCGAGCCTGCGGTCGGGCACCGGGTAGAGCTGCTCGAGCCGGACGAGCGCGATGTCGTCGATGCCGCGCTTCTCGATCGCGGCCGCCAGCTCCCAGTAGATCTTGCCCGCGCAGAGCAGCACCCGGCGAACGCCGGTGGCGGGCACGTCGGACTCCCGGAAGCGCGGGTCGTCGATCACCGGGCGGAACCGGCCGCCGGTGAAGTCCTCGACCGGGCTGACCACCTGCTTGGCCCGCAGCATCCACTTGGGCGTGAACACGATCAGCGGCCGGCGCACCCCGTCCATCGCGTGGCTGCGCAGCAAGTGGAAGTAGTTGCTGGGCTCCGACGGCAGCGCGACCGTCATCGAGCCCTCCGCGCACAGCTGCAGGAAGCGCTCGATGCGCCCCGAGCTGTGGTCGGGCCCCTGGCCTTCGAGGCCGTGCGGGAGCAGCAGCACCACGTCGGAGGTCTGGCCCCACTTGGCCTCACCGGACGCGATGAACTCGTCGATGATCGACTGCGCGCCGTTGACGAAATCGCCGAACTGGGCCTCCCAGCCCACGAACGCGTCGGGGTTGGCCACCGAGTAGCCGTACTCGAAGCCGAGCGCGGCGAACTCCGAGAGCGCCGAGTCGTAGGGCAGGAATCGGCCCTGGGCGTCGGCCAGGTTGCGCAGCGGGTAGTACTCCTCGCCGGTCTTGCGGTCGATCACCACCGAGTGCCGCTGGACGAACGTGCCGCGGCGGGTGTCCTGGCCCGACAGCCGCACGAGCTTGCCGTCCATCAGCATCGAGCCGAGCGCGAGCAGCTCGGCGAACGCCCAGTCGATGTTGCCCTCGCGCGACATCGTGTAGCGCCGCTGGAGCACCGGCTTCACGCGCTGGTGCACGGTGAACCCCTCCGGCAGCTCGACGTGCGCGTCGCCGATGCGGTGGATCACCTCGAGCGGCGACCGACGTGTCCAGGTCGGTGGAGGCGCGCTGCTCGTCCTCGACGGAAGGGCTGATCCGCGCCGGGGTGCGCTCCAGCTCCCTGACCTCGTTGAACACGTGCTCCAGCTGGTTGGAGAAGTCGCGCAGCGCGTGCTCGGCGTCCTCCATCGAGATGTCGCCGCGCCCGATGAGCGACTCGGTGTAGAGCTTGCGGACGCTGCGCTTGGCGTCGATCACGTCGTACATCGCGGGCTGGGTCATCGAGGGGTCGTCGCCCTCGTTGTGGCCGCGGCGGCGGTAGCAGACCATGTCGATCACGACGTCGTTGTGCCAGCGCTCGCGGTACTCCACCGCGAGCTTGGCCACCCAGACGCACGCCTCCGGGTCGTCGCCGTTCACGTGGAAAACCGGCGCGTCGATCATCTTCGCGACGTCGGTGGAGTAGGTGGAGCTGCGCGAGTGCTCCGGCGCGGTGGTGAAGCCGACCTGGTTGTTGACCACCACGTGCACGGTGCCGCCGGTGCGGTAGCCGCGCAGCAGGGCGAGGTTGAGGGTCTCGGCGACCACACCCTGGCCCGCGAACGACGCGTCGCCGTGCAGCATCAGCGGCAGCACGGTGTAGCCGCCGTCGCCCTTGTCGAGCAGGTCCTGCTTGGCCCGGACCAAGCCCTCCAGCACCGGGTCGACGGCCTCGAGGTGGCTCGGGTTGGACGCGAGCGAGACGACCGTCTCGCCGTCGCCGAACATCCGGAAGTACTTGCCCTCGGCGCCGAGGTGGTACTTGACGTCGCCGGAGCCGTGGGCCTGGCCGGGGTCGAGGTTGCCCTCGAACTCGCGGAAGATCTGGCTGATCGGCTTGCCGACGATGTTGGCCAGCACGTTGAGCCGCCCGCGGTGGGGCATGCCGATGACGACCTCGTCCATCTCGTGCTCGGCGGCCTTGTCGAGCACCGCGTCGAGCAGCGGGATGACGGTCTCGCCGCCCTCCAGCGAGAACCGCTTCTGCCCGACGTACTTGGTCTGCAGGAACGTCTCGAACGCCTCGGCCGCGTTGAGCTTGGACAGGATGTACTTCTGCTCGTTGGGGTGCGGCTTCTGGTGCGGCACCTCGATCCGCTCCTGCAGCCAGGCGCGCTGCTCGGGGGCGGAGATGTGCATGTACTCGGTGCCGATCGTGCGGCAGTAGGCGTCGCGCAGGACGCCGAGGACGTCGCGCAGCTTCATCCGCTCCTGGCCCGCGAACCCGCCGACGGCGAACTCCCGGTCGAGGTCCCACAGCGTGAGGCCGTGGGAGAGCACGTCGAGGTCGGGGTGGCGGCGCTGGCGGTAGTTCAGCGGGTCGGTGTCGGCCATGAGGTGGCCGCGGGTGCGGTAGGCGTCGATCATCTCGATGACGCGGGCGACCTTGTCGACCGGGTCGTCGGGCAGGTCCTGCACCCAGCGCACCGGCTCGTAGGGCACCCGCAGCGACTGGAAGATCTCGTCGTAGAACCCGTCTTCGCCCAGCAGCAGGGCGTGGACGCGGCGCAGGAAATCGCCCGACTCGGCGCCCTGGATGATCCGGTGGTCGTAGGTCGAGGTCAGGGTGATGATCTTGCTGATGCCGATCTTGGACAGGGTCTCCTGGCTGGCGCCCTGGAACTCGGCGGGGTACTCCATCGCGCCGACGCCGACGATCGTGCCCTGGCCCTGCATCAGCCGCGGCACGGAGTGGTTCGTGCCCAGCGTGCCGGGGTTGGTGAGGCTGATCGTGGTGCCCTGGTAGTCGGCGGCGGTGAGCGAACCTGCGCGGGCCTTGCGCACGATGTCCTCGTAGGCCGACCAGAACTGGGCGAAGTTCAGCGCCTCGCAGCCCTTGATCGAGACGACGACGAGGGAGCGCTGGCCGTTCTTGCCGGGCAGGTCGATGGCGAGGCCGAGGTTGACGTGCTCGGGCTGCACGACCGTCGGGCGGCCGTCGACCTCCGCGAAGTACCGGTTCATCACCGGGAACTCGGCCCAGCGCCTTGACCACGGCGTAGCCGATGAGGTGGGTGAAGCTGAGCTTGCCGCCGCGGGTGCGGCGCAGCTGGTTGTTGATGACGACGCGGTTGTCGGCCAGCAGCTTGGCCGGGACCGCGCGGACGCTCGTCGCGGTGGGCACGGTGAGCGAGGCGTTCATGTTCTTCACGACGGCGGAGGCGGCGCCGCGCAGCGGGGTGGAGGTGCCGTCGGCGGCCGACGGTGTGCTCGCGGCCGGGCGGGCGGCCTGCGAGGTGCTGCCTGCGGCGGGCCGGGCCGAGCTCTGGCTGGGCCGAGCTCTGCTGGGTGGCGGCGGCGGGCTGACGGGCCTCGGTGCCGCTCTCCTTCGCGCCGCTTGCCTTGGCGCTGCCGTTGTCGGTGTGCGCGGCGGGGCTCTCGGTCTTGCGGCTGCCCGTCAGCGGCGCGGCGGCGGCGGTCGTGTTGGCGGCGGTCTGCGGCGCCGCCTCGGAGGTCGGCGAGGCGTCGCCGGGGCGGTAGTCCGCGAAGAACTCGTGCCAGGCCGGGTCAACGCTGTTCGGGTCCTCGAGGAAGCGCTGGTACATCTCCTCGACGAGCCATTCGTTGGGCCCGAACTGGTCGGTGGTGCTGCTGGTACTACTGCTGGACACGCTGAGGACCGCCTTGATCGAATCACGTCGTTCTTCGCCGGTAGCCCAGGTTAGTCCTCCCGCGTGACGTCGGGCAGCACCTGTCAAGGCCTGCGGGGATGCCCCTGATCACACCCGTCCGGCTGCGGGCCACCCATCGACGGCTGCGCGCCCTGCTGGCCGACTTCGCACCCCCGGCCGTCACGTCGCACGGGGTCGGCGGGGTGCGAGGTGGGGCTGCGGGGTGCGGGGTCGGTGCGGGGGGTCAGGCGGGGATCGCGCCCGGCTCGTCGACGACGGTGGTGCGCACGGCGGTCGAGCTGATCACGGTGCCCGCGGCGAGGCCGGTGCGGGAGCCGGTGCGGACGGTGTCGCGCTCGCCCGCGAACTGGCCGTCGTCGGGGGAGAGCATCAGCTCGGTGCGGGTGCGTCCGGCGTCGTGGACGAGCGCGAGGCACGCCACCCCGTCGACGTTCTCCACGCCTTCGGTCGCCCGCACCCCCGGCAGGCAGGCCAGCGCCAGGCACAGGGCCGCGCGCAGGTCGGCGGGCACGAGGCAGGTGCGCAGGGCCGTCACCCCGGCCGCGAACGGGCCGAACCAGCTGCCCGTGTTCTCCTCGCGCAGCCGGTGCACCAGCACCTCCGGGTCGCGCGGGAGGCGGGCGAAGAACTCGCGGGTCGGCGACTGCCAGCTGCCCGCGACGCGGCGCGGGCGGCCGACAGCTCCGTTCGTCACCCTCGGTGAGCGCGTCGAACGCGCCGTGCCGTGCGCGGAACCGCCCGACGGGCACCGCGGGGCGCAGGTCGTAGCCGTCGGCGATGGCCTCCTCGGCCGATCCCGAGATCCACCGCTGCGCCCCGGTGATCTCGCGCTCCAGCACCCACTCGCGATCGGGCTGGGCCGGGATCCACTCGGCGGAGCCGGTGTTCGGCCAGGTGCTGGTGCGGTCCGTGGGTGCCCAGCCACCACGCGTGCGTCTCGACGTAGACGTACTGATCCGGCCGCAGGGGCCGGTCCGACGCCGCAATGGAGAGGTCGGGCACGTCACGCTCCAGTCCGGGGTCGGCGGTCTGTCACCTGACAGTGTCGACTGATGACCGATCGTCGCGGCGACCGGCCCCCTCCTTCAGGAGATCCACTCCTTCACCGTAGCGATGAGCTTCGGAGCGTCACTCCCGAAGGGGAGGACGTGCAGATGGGTGACGCCCGCCTCCCCGAGTGCCGCGATCCGCTCCTTGACGTGCGACGGAGGACCGATCAGCGTGACGCGGTCGATGAAGTCGTCGGGCAGCGCGGCGGCGGCCTCGTCCTTCTTGCCGTCGAGGTAGAGATCTTGGACGAGCGTGGCCTCGTCCGCGTAGCCCTGGCGGCGGAAGACGGTGTTGTAGAAGTTGCGCCCGCGCGCGCCCATGCCGCCGATGTAGAGCGCGTAGAGGGCGCGGGCGGCCTGCCGCGCCGGGGCGAACATCTCCTCCTCCAGCGCGAGGAACCCGCCGCCGGTGATCTGGAGCGGGCCGAGCTCGGGCGCGCGCTTGGCGAAGCCCGCCCGCAGCGCCGGGCCGAAGACCTCCTGCATCTTCTCGGGCAGCACCGCGTGCGGCAGCCAGCCGTTGGCCAGCTCGGCGGTCAGCTCGAGGTTCTTGTCGCCGAGCGCGGCGACCCAGATCGGGATGTCCGCGCGCTTGCGGGTGGTTGATCAGCTTGAGCGGCCTTGCCGAGCCCGGTGCCCTGCTCAGGGGGAGCGGGATCGTGTAGATGCCGGTGTGCTCCACCCGCTCGCGGCGCCACACCTGCCTGCAGATCTCGATGATCTCCCGGGTGCGGGCCACCGGCTTGTCGTAGGCGCACGCCGTGGAAGCCCTCGATCACCTGCGGCCCCGACGCCCCGAGCCCGAGGATCGCCCGGCCGCCCGAGAGCGCGTCCACCCCGGCCGCGCTCATCGCCGTGAGCGTGGGGGTGCGGCTGTAGATCGGCAGGATGCCCGCGCCGATCTCGACCCGTTCGGTGCGCGCCGCGAGGTAGCCCATGACGGACACGGCGTCGAAGCTGTAGGCCTCCGCGACCCACACCACGTCCAGGCCCGCCTGCTCGTACGTGACCACGGCCTCGGCCTGGCGGATCGGGTCGTCGCCGTACGGGAGCTGGGTGGAGAGCTTCATGCGGTGTCTCTAACGCAGCCCGCTAGCGGAGTCAATGCAGTCAAGCTTGACGGTTTGTCGACCACGGGCTCACCGGGCGCTCGTGCCGGACCCCGTCGACGATCATGTCGACGCGCTCCTCGAAGAAGCACAGCAACCCGGTGATCGCGACGGCGTCGGGCAGCGGGTCGGCGTAGGTCCAGACGAGGTCGGGCACGGTTCGCTCAGGCAGGACCAGCGATCGGTAGGCCGCGATGCCCTTGTACGCGCACGCCGAGACGGTGGGGCTCGTCGCGAACAGCGTGGTGTCGACGTCCTCGGGTGGCAGGTAGTGGCGCACCGGGAGGCTGGTCTCGAACACCATCGACGGGCGGGTGGACTCGGCCAGCACGTGCCCGTCCAGCTCGACGCGCACGTGGCGCGAGCTGCGCCGCACGTCGACGCGGTGGAAGGGGTCACGCGGGTGGCTCACGACCGCCTCGTCCTCCTCCAGCCAGGTGTCGAACGCGGCGAAGTCCAGGACGGCCAAGTGGGCGAGCGCGGGATCGGCGGGCCGGAACGCGGCGCCGGGCCGTTCGGCGTCGCTGGTGCGCACGGTCAGCGGCGTGCCCTCGGTGGTGTGGACGCCGAACCCGGTGCCGGGGGTGAGCACCGTCCGGCCGTCGGGGCCGAAGGGGACGGGCCCGGGCCCGTGGCGGTCGCCCTCGTCGGGGCCCGCTTCGGCGAGGTCGGCGGCGATGTCGGTGACCGGCACGGCGTACTGCGGCACCACCCGCCCCGGCTCCCAGACGAGCATCCCGGCGGTGGAGTCGAGCACGGTCTGACCTGCGAGCTCCGCCCGGAGGCGGCGGGGCGTCGGCTCGTAGCGCAGGCGGTCGAGCCCGCCCGTGAGGAGGTCCTGCACGCGTGTGGCCATGGTCGCCGAGCCTGCACCCCCACGGGAGATCGCACTAGGGTCGCGCGGATGAGGTTCAGCGTCGTCCCGGCCGCGTACGTGCTGCTCCGGCGCGGCGACGAGGTGCTGCTGCAGCTGCGGCAGAACACCGGCTACCGCGACGGCCACTGGGCGGTGGCCGCCGCGGGTCACGTCGAGAAGGGCGAATCGGTGCTGGCCGCGGCGTGCCGCGAGGCGGCCGAAGAGCTGGGGGTGCTCATCGAGCCCGCGGCGCTGGTGCCGCTCACCGCCATGCACCGCACCCACGGCAACGGCGATCCGGTCGATGAGCGCGTCGACTTCTTCTTCACCTGCACGACGTGGTCGGGCGAGCCGCAGGTGCTGGAGCCGAAGAAGGCCGTCGGCCTGCGGTGGTTCGCCCTGGACGCGCTGCCCGAGCCCGTCGTCCCGCACGAGCAGTGGGTGATCGAGCACCTCAAGGACGGCGCCCTGCCCGCGGTGACGACCTTCGGCTTCTGAGCGACCTCAGACGACCTGTCGGTCCCGGCCCGCCCAGTAGGGCGCCCGCAGGTCCTTCTTGAGGATCTTGCCCGTCGGGTTGCGGGGGAGCTCGTCCAGGACGTCCACCGACTTCGGGACCTTGAACGGGGCCAGGTGCGCCAAGCAGTGGGCCAGGAGCGCGTCGACGTCGACCGTCGCGCCCGGTGCGGCGACCACCACGGCCTTGGGCACCTCGCCCCAGCGCTCGTCGGGCACGCCGATGACGGCGCAGTCGCCCACGGCGGGGTGCTCGGCGAGCACGCGCTCGATCTCGGCGGGGTAGATGTTCTCGCCGCCGCTGATGATCATGTCCTTGATCCGGTCGGTCACGTAGACGTAGCCGTCGGCGTCGATGTGGCCGCCGTCGCCGGTGCGCAGCCAGCCCTCGGGCGTGATCGGCGGCCGCGGTGGCCTCCGGCCTGCCCCAGTAGCCGCTCATCAGCTGTTCGGTGCGCACGCAGATCTCGCCCGGCTCGCCGATCCCCACCGGCTCGCCGGTGCCCGGGTCGTGGATCTCGATCTCCACCCCCTGGATCGGGGTGCCCGCCGAGACCAGCCGGTGCGCGACGGCGGGGTCGTCGTGGTCGCGCGCCTGCAGCGCCGTGACGACGCCGGACGCCTCGGTCATCCCGTACACCTGCGCCATCCGCCCGGGGAAGACCTTCAGGCAGGCCCGCAGCACCGGGAGCGGCATGGGCGAGGCCCCGTAGTAGACGCCGCGCAGTGTGGGGAACGTGCGCTCGCCGACCCCGGGCACCCGCATCATCGCCGCCAGCAGCGCAGGCACGAGGAACGTGTGGGTGATGCCGTCGTGCTCCAGCATGTCCAGCACCGCGACCGGATCGGGCATGCGCAGCACCCTGAGCGTCGCCCCGCACGAGAGCCCGATCAGCGCGTAGCTCATGCCGCCGACGTGGAAGAGCGGCATCGCGACCTGCAGGACGTCCGCGGGTCCGAGGTCCGCGTCCGCCGCCACGTTCGCCGAGTGGGCGAGCATGCTGCGGTGGGTCAGCATCGCGCCCTTCGGGAAGCCGGTGGTGCCTGACGTGTAGAGCTGCAGGAAGCAGTCGTCGGGCGCGCTCGCGTGGTGGGCGGGATCCGGCTCGTGGGCGGCCAGCCATGCCTCGTACCCGTCGCCGTCACCGCCGATCGGGATCACGTGCTCGACGTCGGTGAGCTTGTCGCGGATCTCGCCGACCGCCTGCGCGAACTCGGGGCCGTGCAGCAGCAGCCGCGCCCCCGCGTCGGCGACCACGTAGACGATCTCCGGCGGCGCGAGCCGGAAGTTGACCACGGCGCAGGCCGCCCCGATCTGGCCGCACGCCAGCGTCAGCTCCACGGTGGCCGGGTGGTTGAGGTCGAGCACGGCGATGCGGTCGCCCGGCCCGATCCCCGACGCCCGCAGCGCCGCGGCGAGCCGCCGCACCCGGTCCAGGAGCTGCGCCCACGTCCGGTCGACGCCCGCGAACCGGACCGCGAGCGCATCCGGGCGCTGCGCCGCCCAGCCCTCGATGACGGCGACGATGTCGAGGGCGGCATCGGCCATGGTGGCGGCTCCTGTGGCGTGGGTCACGATCGGACGCACGGGATCGTAACCGCGGTACGGCACCCGGTCGCGCTCTCGACAACGGCCGGTCGCTACTCTTGGTACCCAGTCCACGCTGCTCCCTGCGCCTGCGACGATCGCCCGGAGAACCGATGACCTCGTTACCCCAATCCAGCCAGATGCGCGCATCGCTGCGCCGGGCCAAGGCGGGCGGCGAGCGATTCCTCGGCGGTGTGATGCCCGGCGCCACCGCGCGCAGGCTGCAAGCGAAGGCGTTCGCCGACGACTGGGCCGCGGCCAACATCGTCGCGCAGCACGGCACCGGACCCCTGTGGATCGTCCTGGGCGATTCGGCGAGCCAGGGGATCGGCGCCACCACGCGCGATGCGGGCTACGTGGGCGTCGTCCACGAGGTGCTCCGCCGCCGCGACGCCTGGCGCGTGATCAACCTGTCGCGGGCGGGCGCGGGCATCACCGATGTGCTCGCCCGTCAGCTGCCTGAGCTGGCCCTGCTCACCGAGGACGAGCCCGCCGCGCTGGTCACCTGCGTCGTGGGCGCGGAGGACGTCGCCCGCCGCGCCGGCGGCGTCGAGGTCGCCCTGCGGTCGATGCTCGCCACGATGCCGCGCGGCGCGGTGATCGGCACCGTGCCACTGGCAGGCCCCGCCGCCGACGCCGCCAACGCGGTGATCCGTGAGGAAGTGGTGCGGCACGGGCTGCGCGTCGCCGATCTCGGCGTCGTCTCCGGTGGCGCCGCCCCACGCGGGCGCGAGTCCGTCCGGATCGGCGACGTGGGGCACGCCGCCTGGGCGCGGATCATGGTCGCCGCGATCGACAACCCGGCCCCCAACTCCGACCCCACCCCGCCCCAGGGGATCCCGCAGGTCGCGGGCGGCGCCCCGGAGGATGCCGCAGACGGGTGACCTCCCCGGTCACCCGTTAGGCGCGCGCTGCGCACACCGAGCGCAACCACCTACCGCCGGTTGAAGGTGTCCGGGTCGGGACCGACGCGGCTGTCGGTGTTCAACGCCTCGATCACGGCCACCTCGTCGTCGTCGAGCGTGAAATCGAACACGTCGAGGTTCTCGGCGATCCGGCTGGGCGTGACCGACTTCGGGATCACGATGGTGCCCACCTGCAGGTGCCACCGCAGGATCACCTGCGCCGGGCTCTTGCCGTGGTGGGCCGCGATCGCGCCGATCCGCTCATCGGACAGCACCGCTCCGCCCCGCGCCAACGGGCTCCACGCCTCGGTGGCGATCCCGTGCTCCGCGTGGAACGCCCGCAGCGGCGCCTGGGTGAGGTGGGGGTGCAGCTCCACCTGGTTGACGGCGGGCACGGTGTCGGTCTCGTCGAACAGCCGCTGCAGGTGCGCGATCTGGAAGTTGGACACGCCGATGGCCCGGGCCCGTCCTTCGGCCGCCAGCTTCTCGAACGCCCGCCACGTCTCGACGTAGCGGTCGACCTGCGGCATCGGCCAGTGGATGAGGTAGAGATCCACGTAGTCGAACCCGAGCCGCTCCAGGCTCTTGTCGAACGCCGCCAGCGTTGCGTCGTAGCCCTGGTCGCCGTTGAAGAGCTTGGTGGTGACGAACAGCTCGCCGCGCGGGATCCCGCTCTTCGCGACGGCCGCGCCCACCTCGGCCTCGTTCTCGTAGAGGCGGGCGGTGTCGATGTGCCGGTAGCCCGTCTCCAGCGCTTGGCTCACCGCGATCTCGGTCTCGCCGGGGGGCACGAGGAAGACCCCGAAGCCCAGCTGCGGGATGGGGACGCCGTTGTTCAGCTTGATCGTGGGCACATCGGTCATGGCGAGGACGCTACCGGGACGCGGCGACATTTCTCGTTGTGACCAGTTCTGCCAGCTCAGCGGGATGGGTCAGCGGCAGCAGGTGGTTCGCGCCCGCGATCCGCGCGACCCGGGCGTCGGGCAGCATCCGGGCGAGCCGGGCCGCGACGTGGTGGGTGGCGGTCGGGCTGTTCCCCCCTTCGACGAGCAGCACGGGCACGCGGATGCCCGCGGGGTCGACCGGCGTCCAGCCGCCGGTCGCGGGCAGCTCGTTGGTGCAGAAGAACAGCGCCTCCCGCTCGGCGCGGTCCAGCGCACCGGGGCCGAGCACGTCGGCGATGACCGCGCGGAAGTCGGGCCCGCAGACGGCGCCCATGAAGGCGTCGAAAGCGCCCCGTCCGTCGCCCTTCGCCGCGGCGGCCACCGCCGCGCCGATCGCGGGACCCAGGACGCGGTGCACGGCGTCGACGTCGGCGGGGTCCAGCAGCGGGTCGATGAGCGGGGGTTCGCCCAGCACCAGCCGCCGGACCAGGTCGGGCCGGTCGTGGGCGAGCTGCAGCGCGATGACCGAGCTCGACGAGTGGCCGACGACGGTGACCGGACCGGTGCCCAGCGCGTCGAGCAGGGCCGCGGCGTGCGCGGCGTGCTGGGCCACGCTGATGAGCGCGGTCGGTGGCGGACCGTCGGTGTAGCCTGCGCGGAGCATCCGGATCACCCGACCGGGCAGGTGTTCGGCCAGCGGGGCGAACCAGGCCCCGAAGACCCCGGCGTGGATCAGCAGCGTCGGCTCGCACCCTCCCGTGTCGGCCCACGCGATGGTGGCGCCGTCGATCGTCATCTCTTCCATGGCCGTCTCCTGGTGATGGGTTGGCTAGGGCCGTCACAGTCGGCGTAGAGGCGGATCTCGATGCCGTCGGGGTCGTGGAGGCCGACGAGCACCGCGCCGCCGTTGTGGCCGGTGACGATCCCGCCGTGCGGCTCGCCTGCCTCGTCGAGCCGGGCCTTCCACGCGTGCACGTCCTCGCGGGTGGGCACGAGCAGCGCGAGGGCGTCGAAGCCCGACATCGCCTTGGCCCGCTCCGGGTCCTCGCGCAGCGCGATCCCGGCCTGCGCCCCCGGGTGCGCCAGCCCGACGCCGCGCAGGACGCCTTCCTCGACGAACTCGATGCTCACCGCGAAGCCGAGCACCCGCTCGTACCACTCGCGGCTGCGCGCCACGTCGCCGACCGGCAGCTTGACGTGGTGGAACCCGGTGATCGACGGCATGTCCCCTCGTTTCGTTGTAGTTGAACTCTAGAGTTAGAATGCAACGGATGAACGAGACCGTCAAGCCCCGCGCCGCCCGCACCCGCGCGACCCGGCGGCGGATCGTCGATGCCGCGGCCGAGCTGTTCATCGCCGAGGGCTACGGCACGACGACGCTGGAGCAGATCGCCAAGCGGGCGGGTGTGGCGGTGCAGACCGTCTACTTCCACTTCGGCAACAAGCGCACGGTGCTCAAGGAGGCCGTCGACGTCGCGGCGGTCGGCGACGACGAGCAGGTGGCGCTGCTGGAGCGGCCGTGGCTGGAGGAGGCTGCGCGCCGAACCCGACCCGCACCGGGTGGTGGCGCTGTGGGCCGCGAACGGCAGGCACGATCTACCAGCGCATCGGGCCGATCATGCAGGTCGTGCGGGACGCCGCGGTGACCGATCCGGACATGGCCGCCCAATGGGCGACCAACGAGGCGCAGCGCGCGACCGCGTTCCGGACTGCTTGCGATGATGCTCGCCGAGCGGGGCGCGCTGAACCGCCCGCTCGACGAGGCCGTCGACGTGCTGTGCGCGCTCACGGCCCCGAGGTCTACGGCGTGTTGACCGGCCGCGGCTGGAACCCGGAGCAGTGGGAGCGCTTCACCGTCGCGACGATCACGGCGGCGTTGTTCCCGTGAGCTCGGCCAGCACCTCGATGACGTGCCGGTACGGCACACCCGTCGCCCGCGTCATGCCCAGCTCGCAGGTCCGGTTGCAGGAGACGTGCCCAGCGGCGCCGCGGGCCCGCACCTGCGCGGCCTCGGCGGCCGTCGCGGAGGCCGTGAGCTCGGGGTGCAGCATGCCGCGGTCGCCCGCGAACGCGCAGCACCCCCAGCTCTCCGGCACGTAGACCTCCTCGGCCACGGCCGACGGCGAGCGCTCAGCGTGGCGTTGAGCTGCAGCTTCGTCGACGAGCACGTCGGGTGGACGGTGACCGACGCCAGCTTGGGGAGCGGGCCGAGGCGGGGCAGCACCTCGTCCTCGACGAACTGCAGGACGTCGAGCACCCGCAGCCGGGGGTCCTCGGCCATCAGCGTGCGGAACCCCTCGGTGCACGAGGTGGCGTCGGTGACCACCGGCAGCGCCCCGCCCCCGGTCGCGGTGAGCACCGCCGCCAGCACCCGCTTGCGCATCACCTCGTGCCCGTCGGGCAGGCCCTTCGACGACCACGGCGTGCCGCAGCACAGCGCGTCGATGCCCGTGCGGCACCCGCAAGCTGATCCCGACGTGGGCGCAGAGCCGCTCGACCGCGGCCTGCACCCCCGGGCCGCCGTCCGCGGGCCCGAACATCGCGTTCACGCATGACGGCAGGTAGACCGCGACCGGCGTGCCCTCGGGCTGCGGGCGACGCCTGCGCCCGCCCCCGGCCGGGAGGTCGGGCGACCACTCCGGCACCCGGTCGGGGCCCGCCACAGCGCGCACGCCGTCGGTGATCGCGGTGGCGACGGGCGCGAGCGCATCCGGCAGGTGGGAGAGGGCGGTGAGCGCGGTCGCGCCGCCGCGGGTGACCGCGGCCCACGCCTTCGCGGCCCCCGTCCACGCCAGTGCGTCGCCCCGCGACTGCTCCTCCCGGCGCACCCGTTTCACCAGGTCACCGGTGTTGATGAGCACCGGGCAGGCGGTCTGGCACATCCCGTCGACCGCGCAGGTCTGCACGGCGGCGTAGTCGTAGGCGGCCGTCATCCGCTGGGCCAGCGCGGCGTCGCCCGCCTCCCGCGCCGCCACGATCGCGCGGCGGCCCGCGATCCGCTGCCGCGGTGTGAGGGTGAGGTCGCGGCTGGGGCACACCGGCTCGCAGAAGCCGCACGCGGTGCACCGGTCCACCTCGGGCTCGACGACCAGGGGCCGCTTGATGTGCTTGAGGTGCAGCAGCGGGTCGTCGCTGATGACGACGCCGGGGGCGAGCACGCCGTGCGGGTCGAACAGCTGCTTGATCCCGCGCATGACGTCGTAGAGCTCGTCGCCGAACTGCCTGCGCACGAACGGGGCCATCACCCGGCCGGTGCCGTGCTCGGCCTTGAGCGAGCCGTCGTTGCCGAGCACGAGCTCGACCATGGCCTCGGTGAACGCGGAGTACCGGGCGAGCTCCTCGTCGCTCGTGAACCGGTCGGTGAGCATGAAGTGGATGTTGCCGTCCTTGGCGTGCCCGAAGACGACGCCGTCGGCGTAGGCGTAGCGGTCGAACAGCACCGCCAGGTCGCGGCAGGTCTCGGCCAGCTTCGGCACCGGCACGACGATGTCCTCCAGCAGCGCCGTCGTGGCCTGCGGCCGGGCCCCGGCGACCGACGCGTACAGGCCCTTGCGCAGCTTCCACAGCGGACCCCGCACGGCGGCGTCGGTGGACAGCCGCACGGGCTCGGTGGTCGGGAGGTCGCCCAGCACCGGCGCCGCGGCCGTGGTCAGCGCCTCCAGCTCCGCGGCCTCGCAGGCCTGGTACTCCAGCAGCAGCGCGGCCTGGCTCCGCACCGCGAGCCTGCGCACCTCGGGCGGGCAGTCGGCGAACGACTGCCCGACGCGCAGCGACGTGGCGTCCATCAGCTCCAGGGTCGCGGCGCCCGTGGCCACCAGCGCTGGCAGCGCGTCGCTCGCCGCGAACAGGTCGTCGAACACCAGCAGGGTGGACGCGATCTGGGTGCGCAACGGGACGGTGCGGAAGGTTGCGGACGCGACGAAGCCGAGCGTGCCCTCGCTGCCGACGAGCAGGTGGGTCAGGATCGCCGAGGGCGTGTCGTGGTCGAGCAGCGCGTTGAGCCCGTAGCCCATCGTGTTCTTCATGGCGTACTGCTGCGTGACCCGCGCGACCGACGCCGGGTTGCCCAGGATCCTCATCCGCAGGTCGAGGAGGCCCTTGTAGAGGTCAGGCTCCAGCGCGCGCAGGCGCTCGTCGGCGTCGCGCCCGCCGGTGTCGATCACCGTGCCGGACGGGAGCACGGCGACCACCGACTCCAGCGTCCGGTAGCTGTTCTCGACGATGCCGCAGGCCATGCCGCTGGAGTTGTTGGCGAGCACGCCGCCGACCGTGCAGGCCGTCTCGCTGGCCGGGTCGGGTCCGAACCGCCTGCCGTACCGGGCCAGCCGGGCGTTGAGCGCGCCGACGGTCACCCCCGGGTCCACCCGTACCCGCAGCCCGTCATCCAGGATCTCCAGGCCGCGGAAGTGCCTGCGGACGTCGACGAGGAGCTGGTCGGTCACGCCCTGGCCCGACAGGCTCGTGCCGCCGGACCGGAAGGTCAGCGGCACCCCGCGCCTGCGGGCGAGCTCCAGCAGCCTGCCTACCTCGGCGGCGCTCGCCGGGACGACGACCGCCGTCGGGAGGAGCAGGAAGTGCGACGCGTCGTGGGCCTGGGTGTGGCGGGCGAGCTCGCCGTCGCGCACCTGACCGGGATCGGCCACGCAGGCCCGCAGGTCGTCGAGGAGGGTGGCGCCGGTCATGCCCCCATCCAAGACAGAACGGGGCCGGAACACCACCGGGCGGCGTGCACTGGATCACCGCACGACGCTCGGCGTGAAGAATGTCGGGGACGCGGCTTAACGTGGAGAGGTGCCCGACTCCCCGACCCCCGGCTGGATCCGCCGCCTCGTCCGTGCCTCGCATGCGCCACCGCCGCGTGGCGATCACCGCTCTCGTCGCCTCCGGGCTCGGCGTGAGCCTGGACGCGATCGGACCGCTGCTCACCCGGTCGGCCGTCGACGAGGCGGTGGCGGGCTCCACGGCCACGCTGCTCCCGATCGTCGTCGCGATCCTGGGGTTGGCGCTCGTGCGGTTCGTCGCCGCGTTCCTGCGCCGCTACCAGGGCGGCCGGCTGGCGCTCGACGTCCAGCACGACCTGCGCCGCCAGGTGTTCGCCGCGGTCCAGCGGCTCGACGGCGAGCGGCAGGACTCGCTGCGCACCGGGCAGGTGGTCTCGCGCGCGATCACCGACCTCAACCTGCTGCAGGGGCTGCTGTCGATCGTGCCGCTCGCGCTGGGCTACCTGGTGCTCGTCGTCGCGTCCCTCGCCGCGATGCTGTGGCTCTCCCCGCTGCTCACCCTCGTCGCGGTCGTGATGCTGCCGCTGGCGGGGTGGATCACCCTGCGCAGCCGCAAGGCGCTGTTCCCGGCCACCTGGTCGGCGCAGCAGCAAGCGGCCGACATCGCCCAGCAGGTCGAGGAGACGGTCACCGGCGTCCGGGTGGTGAAGGGCTTCGGGCAGGAGCAGCGCGAGGTCGCGGCGCTCGAGGTCGGGGCCAGGCGGCTGTTCGGCGAGCGGCTGCGCGCGGCCAGGATGACCGCGCGGCTCAACCCCGCGCTGCTGAGCCTGCCCACCCTCGGCCAGGTCGCGGTGATCGGCCTCGGTGGCTGGCTCGCGCTCTCCGGGTCGATCAGCCTGGGCACGTTCCTCGCGTTCACCACCTACGTGGCCGGGCTCGTCGGGCCCGCGCGGCTGCTCGGCGCGCTCGTCGTCGCGGCCCAGCTCACGCGGGCGGGTGTCGAGCGGGTCTACGACCTGGTCGACTCGCAGCCCGACGTCGTCGATCCCGAGGATCCGGCGTCGCTGCCCGAGGGCCCGCTGGGTGTCGAGCTCGACGACGTCACCTTCGGCTACTCCCGCCGCGAGCCGGTGCTCGATGGCGTGAGCCTCAGCGTGAAGGCGGGGGAGACGCTCGCGCTGGTCGGCCCGCCGGGGTCGGGCAAGTCGACGGTCGGCCTGCTGCTGCCCCGCTTCTACGACCCGCAGGAGGGTGAGCTGCGCCTCGGCGGTGTCCCGCTGCGCGCGCTGCGCCTCGTCGATCTGCGCAGCGAGCTGGGGGTGGTGTTCGAGGAGGCGTTCCTGTTCTCCGACACCATCCGCGCCAACATCGCCTACGGCCGTCCCGGGCGCGTCCGAGGCCGAGGTGCTGGCCGCGGCGCGGGCGGCGCAGGTGCACACGTTCGTCCAGGGCCTGCCCGACGGCTACGACACGCTGGTCGGCGAGCGCGGGCTCACGCTCTCGGGCGGCCAGCGCCAGCGGGTCGCGCTGGCCAGGGCCGTGCTCACCGATCCGCGGGTGCTCGTGCTGGACGACGCCACCTCCGCGGTCGACACCGCCACCGAGGCGGCCATCCACGAGACGCTGCGCGGGCTGACGGCCGGGCGCACCACGCTGCTGGTCGCGCACCGGCGCTCCACGCTGGCGCTCGCCGACCGGATCGTGGTGCTCGACAAGGGCCGGGTCGTCGACATCGGCACCGAGGCCGAGCTCACCGTCCGCAGCCCGATGTTCCGCGAGCTGTTCGCCATCGGCGCCGCCGCCGGCGGGCGCGCCCGCTGCAGGAGAACGGGATCACGCCGGAGCTGTGGCCCGCCGAGGGGCCCGTGGCCGAGCAGGCCGACGCGCAAGCAGAGCGCGACGGCCGGGATCGGCGGCCCTTCGGCGATGGCCGACAGCCTCGCCGCCACCCCCGAGCTGCTCGCCGCCGTCGATGCCCTGCCGCCGACCCGCGACGAGCCGCGCCTCCCCGTCGATCCCACCGCGCCGGATCCGCGGTTCCGGCTGGCCGGGCTGCTGCGCCCGGTGCGGTGGCTGATCGCCGCGGCCGTCGTCCTCGTCGCGCTCGACGCGCTGAGCGCGCTGGCGTTCCCGAACATCGCGCGCTACGCCATCGACAGCGGCATCACCGCCCACGTCGCCGAACGTCCTGCTCACCGCCGTGCTGCTGGGGATCGGCGTGGTGGCGTTCGAGCTACCTCGTCGTGGCGCTGGAGACGGTCGCCACCGCCCGGGCCGGGGAGAGCGTGCTCTACCTGCTGCGCGTGCGCAGCTACGCCCACCTGCAGCGGCTCGGGCTCGACTACTACGAGCGCGAGCTGTCCGGCCGGATCATGACCCGCATGACCACCGACGTCGACGCGCTGTCGACGTTCCTGCAGACCGGCCTGGCGCAGGCGATCGTCAGCCTGCTCACCGTCGTCGGGGTCACGGTGGCGCTGCTGGTCACCGACGTCGAGCTGGCGCTCGTGGCGCTGGCCGTGCTGCCCGATCCTGATCGTCGCCACCGTGATCTTCCGGCGGCTGTCCTCGCGGGCCTACGCGGAGGCCCGCGAGAAGGTCAGCATCGTCAACGCCGATCTGCAGGAGAACGTCACCGGCGTGCGGATCGCCCAGGCCTACGTGCGGGAGGAGCACAGCGCCACCGCCTTCGGCGAGCGCAGCGCGGCCTACCGCCGCTCCCGCCTGCGGGCCCAGCGCTACATCGCCACGTTCTTCCCCGCCGTCACGCTGCTGTCGGACCTCGCGACGGCCGCCGTGCTCGGCGTCGGCGCCGCGCGGCTCGCCTCGGGTGACCTGTCGGCGGGCGTGCTCACGGCGTTCCTGCTGTACCTGGGCATGTTCTTCACCCCGGTACAGCAGCTCTCGCAGGTGTTCGACGGCTACCAGCAGGCCAGGGTCGGGCTGTTGCGCATCGCCGAGCTGCTGCGCACGCCGACCACCGTGTCACCCGAGCCCGAGGGGGATCCGGTCCCCGTCCCGGCCCGGCTGCGCGGCGAGGTGGAGCTCGCGCGACGTCTCGTTCGGCTACGCGGGCGCGGCCGAGCCCGCGGTCGACGGGGTGTCGCTGCACGTCGCGCCGGGCGAGACCGTCGCGCTCGTCGGTGCCACAGGCGCGGGCAAGTCCACGCTGGTCAAGCTGCTGGCCCGCTTCTACGACGTCGGTTCGGGCGCGGTGCTCGTCGACGGGGTGGACGTGCGGCGGTTCCGGCTCGCCGATTACCGCCACCGGCTGGGCATCGTGCCGCAGGAGCCGCACCTGTTCACCGGCGACGTGGCCGACCAACATCGCCTACGCCCGCCCCGATGCCGCGCCCGCGGAGATCGAGGCGGCGGCCCGCGCGGTGGGCGCGCTGGATCTGGTGCGCGGCCTCCCCGGCGGGTTCCGCCATCCCGTCGGCGAGCGGGGGCAGGGGCTGTCGGCGGGCCAGCGCCAGCTCATCGCGCTGGCCCGGGCCGAGCTGGCCGATCCCGATCTGCTCCTGTTCGACGAGGCCACGGCCGCGCTGGATCCGGCCACCGAAGCCGCGGTGCTGGCCGCGGGCGATCAGGTCACCGCGCGCCGCACCGCCTTCGTCGTGGCCCACCGGCTCAGCACCGCCGCGCGTGCCGACCGCATCGCCGTCCTCGCGGCCGGGCGGATCGTCGAGCTGGGCACCCACACCGAGCTGCTGGCCGCGGGCGGGGTCTACGCGGAGCTCTGGGCGGCGGGTGAGCTGGAGCCCGCGGCCTAGCAGGCCGCCGCACCAGCGCTGGATCGGGTGGTGCTCAGCCCGTCGGGTCCGGGGTGAACTCGTGCGGTTCGACGAGCACCAGCCAGTTGCCGGAGTTGTCGCGCATCACGGCCTCGACGCCGTAGGGGCGCTCGGCGGGTTCCTGCAGGAACGTCACCCCTGCCGCCGTCAGCTCGGCGTAGGTCTTGCGGCAGTCGTCCACCTGCATCCCGAACCCGCCCCACTCGCCCTTCTGTAACTGGCGGCGCACGAACTCGGCGGCGTCGGGGGTCAGCGGCGGACCGGGCGTCATCAGCGTGACCTCGAGCTCCGGCTGGCTGGGGTGGCCGACGGTCACCCACCGGAAGCTGTCGCCCATGGTGGCGTCGGTGCGCAGCTCGAAGCCCAGCACGTCGACGTAGAAGTCCCGTGCCTCGTCCTGGTCGAGGCAGTACACGGTGGTGAGGGAGATGTTGGTAATCACGGGGCGAACCTACGACCGTCCTGGTGCCGCGGCCTTCCCTCAGATTGCGGATCCTGTCGTCCCCGCCGGATCGAGCCCGCCGCGCATGAACAGGTAGCAGCCCGGCACGTGCGGTTCGCCGCGGGCCGCCCACCGGTTGCGGTAGGCGCTGGGGCTCTCGCCCACCAGCTGGGTGAACCGTGACGAGAACGATCCGAGGCTGGAGAACCCGACGAGCATGCAGACCTCGGTCACTGTCACGTTCGCCGCACGGAGGAGGTCTTGCGCGCGCTCGATGCGGCGGCGGGTGAGATAGCGGATCGGCGTCTCGTCGTAGACGGCGCCGAAGCTGCGGGTGAAGTGGAACTTCGACACGCCTGCGACCCTGGCGAGCCCGTCGAGGTCGAGGGGCTGGGCGTAGTGGCGGTCGATGTGGTCGCGCGCCCGGCGCAGGTGGGCCAGCAACCCGCCCGTCACCCGCTCCCGCGCCTGCATCCATCGAGCGTAGGACCTACCACCTTCGGAGACGCCCAGGGTTGCCGGATGGTGACATTGTCGTGCCGCTGTGCCCGATTGCGGGCAAGGAGGTGGCATTTCGCCGCCGATCCGGGCACCATCGCGGAAGTGCTCCCCGATGACGATCTCGTTGCGCACCTCGTGCGCACCACCCCGCTCACCCCGAGCGAGGCTGTGCGCGTAGTGGCGGAGGTCGTGGCGTACTACGGCGAGGCGGTGCCGGACTACGTCCGTCGCCGCCACGCCGAGCTGAAACGTCGAGGGCTGACGAACGACCTGATCTTCAACGAGATCGCCGCCGAGCTGGCGGGCAGGCGATTCGCCGCGCCCGATATGTCCGTCCGCCAGCTGCGCCGCCTCGTCTACGGCTAGAGAGAAGGGAAGAAACCCATGTGCGGAATCGTCGGATACGTAGGGCCGCAGGACGCGACCCCCATCCTCCTCGAGGGACTGAGTCGCCTCGAGTACCGCGGATACGACTCCGCAGGCATCGCCATCTGCACCCGTTCCGGGCTCAAGGTGCGCAAGTCGAAGGGCCGGGTCGCCGACCTGGCCGCGGACCTCCCGGCCCGCTTCAAGGGCGCGCCCGGCATCGGGCACACCCGCTGGGCCACCCACGGTGAGCCGACGGCGGAGAACGCCCACCCGCAGGTCGACGCCGCGAACCGGATCGCCGTCGTGCACAACGGCATCATCGAGAACGCCGACGAGCTGCGCGCCAAGCTTCAGGCCGACGGCGTCGAGTTCCTGTCCCAGACCGACACCGAGACCGTCGCGCACCTGGTCGCGAAGGCGTTCGCCGACGGCGCGGAGGACCTGGAGCAGGCCGTCCGCCGGGCGTTGCGCTCGGTCGTCGGCGCCTACGGCCTCGCGATCATGGACGCCGAGCACCCCGACCGCATCGTCGTCGCCCGCAACGGCAGCCCGGTGCTGCTGGGCATCGGTGAGAAGGAGATGTTCGTCGCCTCCGACGTCGCCGCGCTGATCGGGCACACGCGCCAGGTGGTCTACCTCGACGACGGCGAGCTGGCGACGATCACCGCGGGCGGCTACCGCACCTACACGATCGACGACCGCTCCACCGCCAAGAGCCCGTCCACGATCGACTGGGACGTCGTCGGCGCCGAGATCGGCGACCACGCGCACTTCCTGATCAAGGAGATCGGCGAGCAGCCGCGTTCGGTCGCCCGCGCCATGTCCGGCCGGATCGACGAGCGCTTCGACACCGCGCGCCTCGGCGGCCTCAACCTCACCGTGCGCGAGGCCCGCGAGATCAAGCGCATCAAGATCCTCGGCTGCGGCTCGGCCTGCTACGCGGGCGACCTCGGCGCGCAGCTCATCGAGGACCTCGCGCGCATGCCCGCCACGGCCGAGGCCGCGTCGGAGTTCCGCTACCGCAACCCGGTCGTCGAGCCGGACACGCTCTACGTCGCGGTGAGCCAGTCGGGCGAGACGATCGACACGCTCGCCGCCGTGCAGGAGCTGCAGCGCAAGGGCGGCCGGGTGATCGGCATCATCAACGTCGTCGGCTCGACGATCGCCCGCCAGGTCGACGGCGGCGTCTACATCCACGCGGGCCCCGAGATGTCCGTGGCCGCCACGAAGTCGTTCACCAGCACGGTCACCGCGTTCGCGCTGCTCGCGCTCTACCTGGGCCGCATGCGCGACCTCGCGCCCGACCGAGGGCAGGCGCATCCTGGGCGGGCTGCAGCGGCTGCCCGACCAGATCCAGCAGATCATCGACCAGTCCGAGGCCATTGCCGACGTCGCCAAGGAGATCGCGCAGGCCACGGGCGTCATGTACGTCGGCCGTCGCCGCGGCTGGCCGGTGGCGCGGGAGGGCGCGCAGAAGCTGAAGGAGGTCTCCTACGTGCACGCGGAGGCCTACCCCTCGGCCGAGCTGAAGCACGGCCCGCTGGCCCTGATCAGCCCGGACATGCCGACGGTGGCGATCGTCCCCGACGACGAGCTGCTCGACAAGAACACCTCGACGCTCAGCGAGATCAAGGCCCGCCGGGGTCCCGTGGTCGCGCTGGCGCACCGCGAGCTGCCCGCCGAGCTGGCCGACCGCACCGTGGTCGTCCCGCGCAACGAGCCGGAGCTCGACCCGATCCTCATGTCGGTGGCGCTGCAGCTGCTGGCCTACCACGCCGCGGTCGTGCTCGGCCGGGACGTGGACAAGCCCCGCAACCTGGCCAAGAGCGTCACGGTCGAGTAGCGCAGGGCGCTCTCCCGCCCGGCTACTCGGCCAGAAGCCGGGTGAGCCGGGCGGAGAGGCCCG
This sequence comes from uncultured Actinomycetota bacterium, assembly GCA_963799945.1. GTDB lineage: Bacteria > Actinomycetota > Actinomycetes > Mycobacteriales > Pseudonocardiaceae > Pseudonocardia. Next base: position 617,620 of record CAWCZG010000006.1, on the reverse strand, counting down.
GCCTGCGGGGGTCGTGGAGGGGCAGCTCCGCCACCAGGCGGTCGTGGGTCTCCAGGTCGTCGGCGCCCAGCGGATGGGCGGCGAACGCGGCGAGCAGCTCGACGTCGTCGGCGTCGAGCACCGCCCGCCGCAGGCCCGCGACCAGCTCGTCGCGCAGCTGGCGGATCTCCGGCGCGTCGGAGCGGGGCAGCAGCGGACCGCGCACGCCCGCAGCGCCTCGCCGACCTGCCCGGCGCGCAGCGCCCGGCGGGCCGACTCGAAGTCGGAGTCGACCGTCGCGTCGCAGCCGGTAGGGGCGGGTGCGCAGCACGTCGGCGCCGATCAGCCCGCGCAGCCGCAGCACCTCTCCGCGCACGGTGGTGGGGTTGCCGTCGTCGCCGTAGAGCGCGACCGCGAGCTGCTCGGCGGTCAGCCCGTCCGGGTGCAGCGCGAGCGCGGTGAGCAGCTCGGCCGGGCGCAGGGTGAGCGGGACGGAGCGGCCGTCCAGCGTGGCCTTGGGCGCGCCTTCGCCGGTGAACCGCAGCGCCAGCGCGCTGCGGTGGCGTGCGGTGGCCGGGCGCGCGGGCGCGTGCAGCAGGTAGCCCTCGGCGAGCGGCTCGATCTCCACCTCGCGGCCGTCGGCGAGGCGCACGCTGCTGCCGCCGTCGACCGGCAGGGTGACCCGCGCGGGCCAGCACGCCGTACGGCTCGCCCGCGATGATCCGCCCGGACGACGTGACGAGCGCGCCCTCCCGGCCCCGCAGGCTCGCGAGGTGCGGCATGTTGCGCACGCGCAGGCGCTCGTCGGCGATGGCCAGCCGCACCCGCAGCTGGTTCTCGGCCAGCTGCGCGGTGGCCGAGACGAGCTGGGCCATGGCCGGGTGGACGGTGTGCAGCGGGCCGGAGATGTCGATCGCGCCGAGGATCATGCCGGTGTCGGGGTCGTGCACGGGCGCCGCCGCGCACGTCCAGATGTGGTAGGCGCGCACCAGGTGCTCGGCGGAGTGGATCTGGACCGGGGCGTCGACGGCCAGCGTGGTGCCCATCGCGTTGGTGCCGATGGACGCCTCGGAGACGCTGAACCCGGGCGACAGCCCGGTGGCGTCGGCGACGTGCAGCAGCCGGGTGGCGCCCTCGCGCCAGAGGATCGTGCCATCGGCGTCGGTGACCAGCATGACGTGCATGGCCTCGTCGGCGATGCTGACGAGCGTGCTGCGCAGCAGCGGCATCACCTCGTTGAGCGGGTGCGCCGCGCGGCGGTCGGCGATCTCGTCGTCGCGGTGCACGACGCGGGGCAGGCGCCGATCCGGATCGACGTGCGCGGCGAGGCTGCGTTCCCAGGACGCGCTGATCAGCGAACGCGGCGCGACGCGCGGCTCGTCGCCCGCCATGACGGCCTCGAACACGTCGTGCAGGACATGGGCGTGCGCGACATGATCGTGCGCACCGGATTGGGTCATCAGCGCTCCGAGCATCATCGCCCCAGGATCGGACCATCATCCGCGCCGTGCCTGCACGTGCACGGGGCAACCCGCGCCGACGGTGCAACGGTGCAACGTCGGGCAACGTGGCCGTCCTTACGCTCGCCCGACCATCCCCGACCGTGCTGGGAGGCCGCCGTGACGACGGACGCCGTGTTGGACCGACCCGCCACGCCGGGCGACGCGGTCGCGGGTCGCACCGCCCGGCTGCTGATCGTCGACGGCGAGGCGATCGTCCGCTTCGGCCTGCGCCAGCTGTTCGCGCCCGACCCCGAGCTGACCGTCGTCGGCGAGGCGGGCAGCCCGCGCGACGCGCTGGTGATCGCCGACCGGTGCCCGCCCGACCTCGTGATCCTCGACGTCGACCTCGGCCGCGGCGACGCGGCGGGCGTCGAGCTCGTCCGGATGCTGCTGGAGCGCCACCGCGGGGTGCGGGTGCTGGTGCTCACCAGCTGCCGCGACCGCGACGTCATGCTGCGCACCATCCGCCTGGGCGTGCACGGCTACCTGCGCAAGGGCGCGGAGACCGCCGACATCGTCCGCGCGGTGCACACGCTGCTGCGCGGGGAGAGCGTGTTCGACTCGCGCGGGTCGGCGCCCGTGATCACCGACGTGATGCGCGACGACCCGCTGCCGGTGCCCCGGGCGCTGGGCGCGGCGACGCTGACCGAGCGGGAGAACCAGGTGCTGCGGCTCCTCGCGGTCGGGATGTCCAACCGCGAGATCGGCCGCCGCCTGCTGATCAGCGAGGCCACCGTCAAGTTCCACGTGCGCAACCTGCGCGACAAGCTCGAGGTCCGGCGGCGCACGGAGATCGTCTACACGGCGACGCGGCAGGGGATCGTCTGACCGCAGAACGGCTTCCGTTGCGGGTCTGTTGCCCGCCCGTGATGTCGGGATCCGTACGCTCGGCTCGTGGAGCTGCTGCCGGTCGTGCTCACGAGCGGGTGGGCGAGCGGGATCAACGCCTATCTCGTGGTGCTGGTCCTCGGCCTGATCGGCCGGATCGGCGACGTCGCGGCGATACCGGAGGGGCTCACCCGCACCGACGTCCTGATCGTCGCGGCGATCATGTACGTGATCGAGCTCGTCGCCGACAAGATCCCCTACGTCGACTCGCTGTGGGACGCGGTCTCCACCGCCATCCGCCCGACCGTCGGCGTGGTCATCGCGCTGCTCATCGCGCACGACGCCCCGACGCTGCAGCAGGCGATCCTCGCGGCGTCCGGAGGAGCGGCGGCATTGGCGTCGCACCTGGTCAAGGGCGGTCTACGGCTGATCGTCAACACCTCGCCCGAGCCCGCGTCGAACATCGCGGTCAGCGTGGGCGAGGACGTCACGGTGGCCGGGGTGACGAGCCTGGCCGTGCTGAACCCGACGCTCGCCTTCGTGATCGCCGCGGTGCTGTTCGTGCTCGGCGTCATCCTGCTGGTGCTGCTGTGGACGCGGGTGCGCCGCGGCTGGCGCCGGTTCCGCGCGTGGCGGGACCGGCGCGCCGCGGTCGCGTACGACTAGGAGCGCCCTGGAGAACTCGGGCCTACTGCGCTACGGCCGGGGTTCTCCAGGACCGCCTAGCCGAAGAAGACCGCGGCCTCGGCGTAGAGGGCGGGGTCGACGACCTTGAGCTCCTTGGTCGCCTCCGCCAGCGGCACCGTGACGATGTCGGTGCCGCGCAGCGCGACCATGTGCCCCCACTGCTCGTCGTGCACCGCGGTGATGGCGTGCAGGCCGAACCGGGTGGCGAGCCAGCGGTCGCGGGCGGTCGGGGTGCCACCGCGCTGGACGTGCCCCAGCACCGTGGTGCGGGCCTCCTTGCCCGTGCGCGACTCGATCTCCCTGGCCAGCCAGTCGCCGATGCCGCCGAGCCGCATGTGGCCGAACGCGTCCTTCTCGCCGGTGAGCAGCGACTCCTCGCCCTCCTTCGGCTTGGCGCCTTCCGCCACCACGATGATCGGCGCGTAGTCGAGCTGGAAGCGCTGCTCGACCCACTGGCAGACCTGCTCGATGTCGAAGCGCACCTCGGGGATGAGGATCGCGTTCGCCCCGCCCGCCATTCCGGAGTGCAGCGCGATCCAGCCCGCGTGCCGCCCCATGACCTCGACGATCAGCGCGCGGTGATGCGACTCGGCCGTCGTGTGCAGCCGGTCGATGGCCTCCATCGCGATGTTGACCGCGGTGTCGAAGCCGAAGGTGTAGTCGGTGCCCGAGAGGTCGTTGTCGATCGTCTTCGGCACGCCGACGACGTTCACGCCCATGTCGTAGAGCTTCGTCGCGACCCCGAGGGTGTCCTCGCCGCCGATCGCGATCAGCGCGTCGACGCCGAGGTTCTGCAGGTTGCGCTTGATCTTCTCGACGCCGCCGTCGATGGCGAACGGGTTGGTCCGCGAGCTGCCCAGGATCGTGCCGCCGCGGGGGAGGAGGCCGCGCACGGCCGGGATGTCGAGCGGCTTGGTCAGCGCCTCGAGCGGGCCGCGCCAGCCGTCGCGGAAGCCGAGGAACGAGTAACCGTAATCGGGGACGCCCTTGCGGACGATCCCCCGGATGACCGCGTTGAGTCCGGGGCAGTCGCCGCCACCGGTGAGCACGCCGACGCGCATTGGGGTCTCCATCGATGCAGAAGCACAAGAGCTTCACACGCTAGCGGGTGTGGTCAGCAGGCGGTCGGGCCCCCGCCTGCCGAGCGGCCGAAGGAGACGTGCACGTGGTCGAAGTGGTTGGCCGTGATGCCGCCGCGGTCCTCCATCGGCTGCCAGCCGCTGCCGAAGTTGATCCGCTGCCGCCAGATGACGTAGGTGATGCCCAGGGAGCCGCGGTTGGCCAGTGCGCACGCGGCGAGTCGGTCGCCGGTGGCGCGGTCGACCATGAAGTCGACGGCCAGGCCGGTCGGGTGGTCCGAGGTCCCCGCGCGCCCGGCCACCCCGTACATCGTGGGCTCGCCGAAGCGGCAGCCGAGGAACTGCGCCGCCGCCCGCACGTGCGGTTTCACCGCGCCGAGCCCGGAGGTGTTCAGTCCGCAGTCGGTGGTGGCCGAGGACGCCGTGATGGGCCGAGGCCGTGGCGGCGGTGGTGGGGCCTGCGGCCGGGCCGCCGGGGCCCGCCGCGACTCGGCGCTCCGCACGGCCTTCACGAGATCGGTGGCGTCGACGACGCGGGGCTCCACGGCGACCGGTTCGACGGCGACCAGCCGCGGCCCGCCGAGCACGGGCTGGACCGGGTCGGGGAGGGCCGGGTCGGGCAGGCGGAGTGAGGCGGCGGTGACGGACGGGGTCGGCAGGACGTTGGTGACCGTGGCCGCGCCGCCCGCGACGACGCCCAGAGCGGCGGTGCCCCACGCGAGGGGGGCGATCACGGAGCGGCGCGCTCTGGGCGCGCGCCTGCGATGTCGGGCCACGATGTGCCTTCCGGATCCACGGCTCAGGAGGGCGTCCGAGGGGGGAGCACGACGCCCTGCGCGTTACCGAACCGTGACCGATCCGTCTGTGAGGGTAAGCAACCCGACGGGTGCCGGAACCGCCCGGAACGTCCGCTTCGGCCGTTCGGTCGGAAGAGCGCGCCGAGCGGCGGAGTCCTGCGGCCGGTCGGACGAGCGGCATCCCCGTCCGACCCCCGACGGAGCGTCGGGACGGCCGGGCAGGCCAAGGTGGAGCCATGGTCAGCCTCGTCGCCGTGCTCACCGTCGCCGCCGCCGTGGGCAGCGGCCTCATGGGCGGGGTGTTCTTCGCGTTCTCGGTGGCCGTCATCCCCGCGCTGCGGCGCCGACCCGCCGCCGACGCCGTCGCGACGATGCAGGAGATCAACCGGGTGATCGTCGGGCCGCTGTTCCTGCTGGTGTTCCTGGGGACGGCCGTTCTGGGCATCACGCTCGTCGTCCTGCGTCCGACCGACGGGCTGCGGGTGCTGGGCGCGGCGCTGTACGTCCTCGGCGGGTTCGGCCTGACCGCCGCGGTGAACATCCCGCTGAACAACGCGCTCGACCGCGTGCGCCCGCCCGCTGCGGCGCAGGGGTGGGCGCGGTTCCGCCGGCGCTGGGCGCTGGCCAACCACGCGCGCGGGCTGGCCTGCGCGGCGGCGAGCGTCGTGCTGGCGGTGGCGTGACGGTCGCGCGGACCTACGGCAGACGCTGGTCGGCCGGGGCCGCGGTCCGGGCCGAGCACTTCGCGAGCATGTCGCGACCCGCGTGGGAGGCGGTGCTGAACGTCGCCGACGTGGCCGCGGGGACCGCACTGCTCGACGTCGCCTGCGGCAGCGGGGAGCTCGTCGCCCTCGCCCGTGCGCGGGGCGCCGTGGTGCACGGCATCGACGCGGCCGAGGCGATGGTCGACCTCGCCGCCGCGGCCGTCCCCGGTGCGGACCTGCGCGTCGGCACCCTCGAACAGCTGCCGTGGGCCGACGCGGCGTTCGACGTCGTCACCGGCTTCAACGCGTTCCAGTTCGCGCCCGACATCGGCGCGGCGCTGCGGGAGGCGGGCCGGGTCACGCGGCCGGGCGGTCGGGTCGCGGTGTGCAACTGGGGTGGCGGCGGGCCGCAGGACGTCATCGCCGTCACCCACGCCCTCCAAGCGCTCGGACCGGATAATGCGCTCGTGCCGCGGCGCCCGATCGGCGATCCCGGGGTGCTGGAACAGATGCTGGCCGACGCGGGCCTCGTGCCATGTGCGGCGGGTGACGTGGCCGTGCCGTACAACCCGCCCGACCGTCGCACACTCGAGCGCGGCCTGCTCGCGGCGGGCAACCTGCGCCCCCTCGTCGAACAACTCGGCGAGCCCGCCGTCACCGCCGCGCTGGCCGAGGCAGCGGAGCCGTTCCGTCGGGCCGACGGATCTTACGCGTTCCGCAGCACCTTCCGCTGGGTGTTGGCTGAGGCGTCCTGACGTGCGTCTGCGCGCCCCGAGCCGGGCGGCGCTAGGGTCGGTGGTGTGTCCGAGTGGGACGGGCGGGGCCTGCCCCCGGTGGCTGCAGAGCGGGTGCGGCGTGCGGCTGAAGGCGGGGCGTGGACCTCGCTGCTGTCGGCGCCCGCCGCGGCCGGGTTGGAGGTCGCCGGGTTCGACCCGGCAGGCGAGGTGATGGGCTCGATGGTCCAGCGCATCGGCTGGTCGAGCTACTTCGGCTGCGGCGCAACCGGCTGGTACGGCGCCAACAGCCGCACGATCACGTCGAGCCAGCAAGGTGGGTTCGCGCCGTACGCGCAGGCGCTGCAGAACGGCTGGGGCACGGCCATCGGGCGCATGGTCACCGAGGCGTCGATGATCGGGGCGGACGGCATCGTCGGGGTCCGGCTGTCGCAGACCGGGGTCGGCAACAGCGCACACGAGTTCACCGCCATCGGCACCGCGGTCCGCGCCCGTTCGCGGACCCGGCCGCTGCGCGTGTTCTCCACCCACCTGCCCGGCCAGGACGTCGCCAAGCTCGTACTGGCGGGCTGGATGCCCACCGACGTCGTGCTCGGCATCTCGGTCGGGATCCGCCACGACGACTGGAACACCCGCCAACAGCGCACGTGGAGCGCGGGCAACGTCGAGGTCACCGGGTACACCGAGCTGATCAATGCCACCAGGTCCGACGCGCGCCGCCAGTTCGCCCAGCACGTGGAGGCCACCGGCGCGGACGGCGCGATCATCGCCACGATGCGCCTCTCGACGTGGGAGATGGAGCCCGCCGAGGGGCACACCGACCACGTCGCCGAAGCGCGGATCGTCGGCACGTCGGTCGCGAAGTTCCACCGTTCGACCGAGGCACCGTCCCGGTCCCTGACCTATCTGCCTCTGCGAAGGAGCACGTCGTGACCGCCGACCCCACCGAGCTGGGCATCCCCGAGGACGCGATGCGCCGCCTCGCCGAGATGCGTCCCGGCCAGGCCACCAGCCTGTTCACCTCGGATCTGTCGGTGAACGAGTTCCTGCTCGTCCGCGAGGCGGGCTTCCGGCCGCTGGGCCTCGTGCTGGGTTCGAGCATCTACCACGTCGGGTTCCAGATGGGCCGCTGGAACAAGAACCAGGAGCTCACGATGCTCTCCCAGGCGATGTACCACGCCAGGGAGCTCGCGATGACCCGCATGGAGGCCGAGGCCGACCAGCTCGGGGCCGACGGGATCGTCGGGGTGCGCCTGGAGATCGAGTTCAAGGAGTTCGGCTCGGACCTGGCGGAGTTCATCGCGGTCGGCACGGCGGTGAAATCCGACCACCCGACGCCCGAAGGCGGGTCGTGGCGCAACAACCACAACCAGCCGTTCACCTCCGACCTGTCGGGCCAGGACTTCTGGACGTTGATCCAGGCGGGCTACGCGCCGCTGGGCATGGTGATGGGCACGTGCGTCTACCACATCGCCCACCAGCGGTTCTTCCAGGCGATGACCAACATCGGGCAGAACGTGGAGCTGCCGCAGTTCACCGAAGCCCTCTACGACGCCCGCGAGCTGGCGATGAGCCGCATGCAGGCCGAGGCGGAGGCGTTGCGCGCGGAGGGCATCGTCGGGGTGCAGCTGCTCTCGCACGGGCACCGGTGGGGCGGGCACACCACGGAGTTCTTCGCGATCGGCACCGCGGTGCGGCCGCTGCGGGCCGACCACCACATCCCGACACCACAACTCGTGCTGCCGCTGACAGACTGACAGCCGTGATGGCGGTATCCCCCGAGACACGGTGTGCACGATGACGATGGAGCCCAGCGGCCTCGGGCCCGCGGGCGATGTCGCGCTGTTGGCCAGCATGCTGCGCACCGACCGCGCCGACGTCGCCTCCTACGCCCGCGTGCTCACCGGCACGCTCGCCGCCGCCTTGCCCGACGGGATGGTCGAGGTCGAGCAGCGGCGCGGGCTGGCCGACCGGATGGCCGGGCGCGACGGGCACACCGTCGCGCTCGTGGTGCACGGCGTCGACCGGGAGCTCGAGCTGCGGGAGGGCGCGCGGGGGATGGTCGAGGCCCAGGTGCGGCAGGTCGTGCGCGGGGTGGTGATCAGCCGCAAGGCCGTCGGGATCGACGAGTGGCTCCGCGCGCTGGCCGAGGACCTCACCCGGATCGCCGCGCGCGACGCCGCCGCCCGCTCCGCTCTGGAGCGCTTCCTCGGCGCCTGACCCGGTCAGGAAGTGGCTTTGGTGGTGGCCGCGGTGAGCTGGGTGCGCATGGCCGTCAGGTCGACCTGGATCTTGCGCAGCGCGTCGCCGCAGGTCTGGGCGGGCGGACCCGCCACACCCGGCGCCGCGACGCAGCCCGCCGTGCTGAACTGACCCACCTCACCGGCCAGCCGGGCCGCGGTGGCGCCGAGCGGGGCCGCGCCGACCGACGTGGCCGCGTCCTGGGTCGAGAGGGCGGCGTTGCCCACCTCCGCGACGTAGCGAGCGCAGTCCGGGTACGCCTGGACGGCGGGACGGGTGGTGCAGCCGTCCTGGGCGATCGCGTCGACCTTGTCCTGCAGGTCGGCCAGCGAGATCGCGTTGGCGGGCGGCGGTGCGGAACGGGTGGCCGTGGGCGCGTCGCAGGCCGCGAGGGCGCCGACGGCGAGCGCCGCGACGAGCAGTAGTGCGGACGGTCGCGCCATGGCCCCACCGTATGCCCCAGCGCGGCGCGCGCCCGACGAGCCACCCACGTCCCGGGTTGGCGCAATGTGCGTCGATCCCTGACGTTCTCCGAACATTTCCTCGCCACTATGGGTCCATGACCCCGATCGGTGAGCGCGACGCCGTCCGGCGCCTGCTCCAGCGGCTGGGCCTCGGCCCGCGCCGGGGCGAGCTGGACACCGCCACCGCGGCCGGGTTCGACGCCACCCTCGCCGCGCTCACGGCGCCCGGCCCCGACGCAGGTGCCGCGGCCACGCCGCTGCCCACCTTGGCGCCGGTCGACCGGAAGGCGAAGGATCCCGCGTCCACCCAGCAGGCGCGCACCGAGCGCACGCAGCTCGTCGTGTGGTGGCTGGACCGCATGGCCGCGGCCGACCGCCCGTTCCCGGAGCGCCTCACCTGGTTCTGGCACGGGCACTTCGCGACGAGCATCCAGAAGGTCAAGTACGCGAGCCTGATGGCCGTCCAGAACGCGACCCAGCGCCGTCTCGGGACCGGCGACTTCCGCGCGCTGGCCCAGGCGATGGTCGTCGACCCGGCCATGCTGATCTGGCTCGACGGCGGCGGCAACCGGGTCGGCAAGCCCAACGAGAACCTCGCCCGCGAGTTCATGGAGCTGTTCACGCTCGGCGTGGACCACTACACCGAGACCGACGTCCGCTCGGCGGCCCGGGCGCTCACCGGTTGGGCCGTCAACGTTCCCGCGGCGACGGCGTCGCTGGTCCCGCGCAGGCACGACCCCGGCCCGGAGACCGTGATCGGCACCTCGGTGTCCGACGCGCCGAGCCTGGTCAACCAGCTCGTGGGTCTGCCCGTCTCGCCGCAGTTCGTTGCGGGCCGCGTCTGGACCCGCTTCGTCTCCGACACCCCGCCCGACCCGGCGACGCTCGCCACGCTCGTGAAGGCGTACGGGTCGGGCCACGACATCACCGCCCTGGTGCGGGCCGCCGTCACCACGCCCGCGTTCCGCGACCCCGCCTCGGTGATCGTGCGTGAGCCGGTCCTGTGGCTGGTCAGCGCCCTGCGTGCGTTGAACCTCCCGGCCTCGAAGGTGCCCGCCGCGGCGTTGGCGGGCGGCCTGACCGGGCTGGGGCAGGTGCCCTTCGCCCCACCCAACGTCGGGGGCTGGCCCGCGGGCACACCCTGGCTCACCACCGCGTCGGCGCTGGCCCGGCTCAACCTGGCCCGCCAGCTCGTGACGGTCGGCGACATCTCCCCGGTCACCGACGTCCCACTCGCCGGACGGGTGGCGGCCGCGGCGGCGATGCTCGGCCTGCCCGCGTTCACCCCGCGCACGGCGGCCGCGTTGACCCCGCTCACCGCCACGCCGCCCCAACTCGTCGCGGCGGCGCTGGCCGCACCGGAAAGCTGTGTGAGCGCATGAACACGTTGACCCGACGCCGGTTCCTGCTGGCCTCCGGAGCGGCGACCGTCGCTGCCGCCGGCATCGGCGTCGGCTGGAAGGACCTCGCGGAGCGCACCCGCAGCGAGCCCCTGCCCGTCGGCACCGGGGTGCTCGTCGTCGTCACGCTGTACGGCGGCAACGACGGGCTCAACACGGTGGTGCCCGCGGCCGACGCGGCCTACCAGTCGGCGCGGCCGGACCTCGCGTACGCCGAGAACGAGGTGCTCGACATCGGCGAAGGGCTGGGGCTCAACCCCGGCCTCACCGGCCTCAAGCAGCAGTGGGACAACGGCACCCTGGCCATCGTGCGCGGCGTCAGCTACCCGCAGCCCGACCACAGCCACTTCCGGTCGATGGACATCTGGCAGACCGCCTCGCCCGACCACCCCGCGGGCACCGGCTGGATCGGCCGGTGGCTCGACGTCAACGGGCGCGATCCGCTCAACGCCGTGTCGCTCGAGCCCGTGCTGCCGCCCCTGCTGGCCGGGGCGACCACCGCGGGCGCCGCGCTGCCCCTGCGGGGGCTCGCGCTCCCGGCAGGCCCGATCGGCGCCGCGTTCACCGCGCTGGGCCAGGCCTCGGCGGGCGAGTCGACGCTGCAGGCCTACGCCGCCCGCTCGATCGACGACCTGCACCGGACGGTCGCGACGTTCGGCAAGGACGTCGACGTCGTTCAGGGCGCGGCGAAGGGGGCGGCGCAGGCGAAGGCAGCGGGGAAGGGGGGCGCGCAGCAGGGCGCGCTCGCCGCCCAGCTCGACGTCGTGGCCCGTTGCGTCGAGGCGGGCGCACCGGCCCGCGTCTACTCGGTGAGCCTCGGCGGATTCGACACCCACGCCGACGAGCGCACCACCCAGCAGCGCCTGCTCACCGAGGTCGACCAGGCCGTGTCGGGCTTCCTCACCCGCATGGCGGGCACCGACCGCGGCCGGGGTGTCGTGCTCATGGCGTACTCCGAGTTCGGCCGACGGGTGGCCGCCAACGCGAACGAGGGGACCGACCACGGCACCGCGGGGCCGGTGTTCGTGGCCGGGGCGCCGGTGCGCGGCGGGTTCGTCGGGGCGCAGCCCAGCCTCACCGACCTCGACGACGGCGACCTCAAGCCCACCACCGACTTCCGCGACGTCTACGCGACCATGCTGGCCGACGTCCTCGGCTCGGACCCGGCCCCGGTGCTGGGCGCGGGCCGCTCGACCCTCCCGCTGCTGAGCGCCTGAGCGTCGCCCTCCAACCCCACGCCCGCGCCAGGCTGTACTGCTCAAGCCTCAGCGGCGGCGGAAGCGCTCCGCGAGCTGCGGGTCGTTCTCCCACCACAGCCTGCTGGGGGCCGCCGCCGTCTCCTGCTCCTCGGCGGCCTCCTCCTCGGCTGCGTCCAGCTCGGCGTCGATCTCACGCGCCCGGTCGTCGTCCTCGCGGCTCATCCGGTTGACCACGATGAGGATGAACGGCAGACCGATGATGTCGCCGCCGATCCAGAGGATGCCCGCGCCGATGGTCTGGTCGATGCGCGGATCGACGCCGTTGGCCTGCGCGGCGTACCAGGCCGCCGCGACCAGCGGGCCGAGCCACAGCACCACGCCCAGCACGGCGTCGCCGATCATCTCCACGACCGTGATCCACAGCGTGACCAGGTAGGAGTCGGTGCGCGGGGTGGGGTCGACGCGGAACCGCGACCAGTAGTAGATGAAGCCGGTGAAGGCGACGACCGCGCCCGCGATGCCCGACGCAACGCTGCTGCGCAACGTGAGCTCGTAGAGCGGCGAGAGGTAGAGCACCAGCAGCGGCACGACCAGCACGACGGTCACGACCAGCGGGAACGTCAGCGCCTTCGCGGCCCGGCTGTGCAGCGCCCGGGACAGGGGCGCCCGCATACCGGGCGGGAGGACATCGGCGATGAGCCGGATCGGCGCGCCGAGCGCGATCAGCATGGGCGTGACCATGAGCAGCACGGTGTTCTGCACAGCGCGCACCCAGAACAGCGCGTCGTCGTAGACGCCCAGGAACGAGCAGCCGAGCAGGATGATCGTCGCCACGCCCGCGAGGAACGACGCCGTGCGGCCGACGGGCCAATGTGCGAGCGCGGAGCCGACCAGCCGTGCCCGCCGCCGCAGCCCCCAGCCGTACGCCCCGGCGAGCACGGCCGCCACGACGAGCACGCCGGGCTCCAGCCGCCAGGCCGTGAACACCCTCGTCAGGGTCAGCGGCGGCGGGTTCGCCAGGGCCAACGTCAGCACACCTCGGACGCTACCCGCAGTTCGCGCGCGGCAACCCGGAGCGGCCTCAGGCCAGCAGCTCGCGCAGGTCGTCGGCGGTGAGCGCGGTGCCGAACGCGTCACCCTCGTCCATGACCCCGGCGAACAGCGCGGCCTTGCGGCGCGCGAGCGCGTGCACCTTCTCCTCCACGGTGTCCTTGGCGATCAGCCGGTAGACCATGACGTTGCGGGTCTGGCCGATGCGGTGGGTGCGGTCGATCGCCTGCGTCTCGGTGGCGGGGTTCCACCACGGGTCGAGCAGGAAGCAGTAATCGGCCTCGGTGAGGTTGAGCCCGAACCCGCCCGCCTTGAGGCTGATGAGGAAGACCGGCGCGGACCCGGAGCGGAAGCCGTCGACGACCTTCTCCCGGTTGCGCGTGTGACCGTCGAGGTAGGCGTAGCCGATCTGCTCGGCGTCCAGCCGCTCGCGCACCTTGGCCAGGAACCCGGTGAACTGGCTGAACACCAGCGCGCGATGGCCACCGCCGATCACGTCGTCGAGCTGGTCGACCAACGCGTCGATCTTGCTGCTGCCCAGGCGGGACTGCTCCGGATCGACCAGCCCCGCGTGCAGGCTGAGCTGACGCAGGAGCGTGAGCGAGCGCAGGATCGTGAAGCGGTTGTGCTCGACGTCGTCGATCAGGCCGAGCACCTTCTGCCGCTCGCGCTGCAACTGCCGCTGGTAGACGCGGCGGTGCCGCGGCTCCAGCTCGATCTCCAACACCTGCTCCTGCTTGGCGGGCAGATCCGCCGCTACCTGCTGCTTCGTGCGGCGCTTGACGAGCGGGCGGATCCGCCGCCGGAGCCTGCCCAGCCGCTCGGCGTCGCCGCCGCGCTCGATCGGCCGCGCGTAGTGCTCCTGGAACCGGCTCGGGTTCGGGAACAGTCCGGGAGCGGTGATCGACAGCAGCGACCACAGCTCCATGAGGCTGTTCTCCATCGGGGTGCCGGAGATCGCCAGCTTGAACGGCGCAGGCAGCTTCCGCGCGCACTGGTGGACCTTCGACTGGTGGTTCTTGACGAACTGCGCCTCGTCGAGCACGAGCCCGGACCAGGCTGCGGCGGTGTAGGCGCTCTCGTCGAGCCGGAAGAGGGTGTAGGAGACGACGACGACCTGTGCACCCGCGATGGCCTCGGCCAGCGGCACTCCCCGGCGGCGCAGCGTGTCGCCGATCGTCACGACGGTGAGCTCGGGGGTGAACCGGGCGGCCTCCGCGGCCCAGTTGGCGACGACGCTGGTGGGCGCCACGATGAGGAACGGCGGCGCGTCCGGCCGGACCTCCCGGACGTGGCAGATCAAGGCGAGGGTCTGGAGCGTCTTCCCGAGCCCCATGTCGTCGCCGAGGATGCCGCCCAGGCCGTGCCGGTGCAGGAAGCACAGCCAGGCGAACCCCTCGCGTTGGTAGGGCCGCAGGGTGGCGTGCACACCGCCCGGCAGCGCGACCTCGTCGATCTCGCCCGTGGCCTGCAGACCGGACACCTGGCGGGCCCACGCCTCGGCCTGGTGCTCGACCACCCCGAGCGCGGCCAGCTCCTCCCACAGACCGACCTGGAACCGGCTGATCCGCAGGGGGCCGCCCGCCGTCTCCTGCAGCGCCCTGGCCTCCTCGATCAAGGCGCGGAGGCTCTGCAGCTCGGGCTTCTGCAGGGAGAAGTAGGCCCCGTCGGGCAGGAGCAGGTGCGGCTCGCCCTCCGCCAGGGCAGTGAACACGGCGGCGAACGGCACCTGCCGCCCCTCCACGGTGAGCGTGACGCCCAGGTCGAACCAGTCGGTCTCGCCCGCGACGGCGCCGGTCGACACCCCGATCCGCAGGGAGTCGCCCGCCTCCCGGTAAGTGAGGCTGCGGCCCGACCGCTCGACGATCACACCCGGGGTGTCTTCCAGCAGCGGAAGCAGCTCGGTGGTGAAGCGCATGGTCGACAGGCCCCGCAGGCGGGTGCGGGGATAGGGCTCAGGACCCTCGCCGCGGAGCCCGAACTCCCGCAACGGCAGGTCGAGGGCCTCCAACAAGGCCCGCTCCGCCGCGGGGTCGCGGAAGAAGCCTTCCGTCGTGCCGAGCGGCGCCCGCACGGCCTGCTCCCCGACGGTGTAGCCCCATTCCCAGCTCAGCTCGAGATCGTGCGCTTCGCCGTACCCCGCGCGCAGGACGAGGCTGGGCGTCGAGATCGCGGGCGGGATGAACGCGCCATCCGAGGAAGTGACGGCGGTGAGCTTGCGCAACCGGGGGTAGAACGTCTCCGCGAACCGCTCCCGCCGCGCCGAGGGCACCGCGATCTGGTGCCCGGCGAGCGCCATCTCCTGCAGCGCGGGCCCGGCCGGGGGGACCAGGCGCGCGAGCCGGATCGGCCAGAGCTCCGGCTCGCCCACGACCTCGCCGACGTGCACGACCCCGTGCCCCTCGCTGCCCAGGAACACCAGCGGGCGTCGCGGCTCGTCGATGCCCTCGACGTGCAGGACCGGCGCGATGCTCAGCCCGCCGTCGGCGCCGGTGACGTCGAGGCGCAGCTCGGCCGCGGTGTGGGGCGGGAGCGGTCCGAGCGCCTTCCGGGCGTGCACCACCTGCACCCCGACCCGGGCGGCGTCGTCGAGCAGCGACCAGAGCCGCTCGCCGGAGTGGCCGAGGTCGATCGTGCGGTCGTCGCCGGTGGCCCAGTAGCCCGAGGTGTGGGTGCGCGTGCGGTGCAGGGCGTGCCACTCGCACAGCAGCTGGACGTGCTCCGGCTGGTACTCACCTGTGCCCTGCAGGCCCGCCAGCCTGCCCCAGGACAAGTTGCCGCTCACCCAGCCACTGCGACCCGGCCGCACGATCCTGGCCAGCAGCCGGGGCCGCGGCGGGGCGGTGTCGTAGCGCGTGCCCGCGGATCGGCTCAGCGCGAGCTCCACGCCCAGCGCGACCTCGGCGGCTTCGGGCGCCGGGACGCCGGGCGACAGCAGCTCGGTCAAGGCGTGTTCCCAGTCGGCCGGGGTGGGCCCGGTGAGCTGTGCCGCCGCGATCACCGCGGCGACCGCGTGGAGGCAGTGCGTGGTGACCCGACACCCGCAGCGGCTGACGACGTACGCGAGCCGCCCGCCCGTCACCCGGAAGTACGCGGAGATCTCGTACCGCCGACCGGCGCCCCTGACCAGCGCGTACAGGACGTGGCCCGCCGTATCCCAATCGACGTGCTGGACAGCGCCCTGCTGCGCGGCCTCGACGGCCTTGGCGAAGGTCGGTTGGCCCACGACCGCGGTCAGCTGCCGGGGATCAACGCCGCTGATGGTCCCGACCCGCATCGCGCGACCCCTTCCGGATGGCTCCGTCTGACCCGATCGGGAAGCTAGCCGTCGGCACCGACAACTTTCTCGGCCGTGGTCAGTGGGCCGGGTCCTCGTGGTTGTCGAACGCGGCGAGGAACTTGTCGCGGAAGGAGTCCATCCGCCAGACCGGGGCTGTCGGAGCGGGCCGGAGACCGTCCGACCACCCCCAGCCGGCGACCCGGTCGAGGACCGCCGGATCGTGCGCGACGATCGTGACCGGCACGTCGCGGCTGGCGCTCTCGCCGGTGATGATCGGGGCGGGCTGGTGGTCGCCGAGGAAGACCATCACCAGGTTGTCGTTGCCGTAGGTCTTCACCCACGAGATCAGGCTGTTCAGGGAGTACGCGACGGCGTCGCGGTAGCCCGCGCGCACCCGGTTGGGGTCCTGCCACACGACGTCCGGCCCGTCGGTGGCCTTCACCAGCGCGTCGTAGCTCGAGCCGTCGCCGATGGCGTTCCAGTCGACCATCTTCGGCACCGGCGTCCACGGGATGTGGCTGGAGGTCAGCACCAGCTCGGCCATCATCGGCGGACGGCCCGGCTTGCCGTACTCCCGCTGCTGGAACTGCTGCAGCGTGTACTGGTCGGGCATGGGCGACCAGCTGAAGTTGAGCCCCTTGTACCCCAGGTCGTCACGGGCGTAGGTGCGGTCGATCCCGTAGAAGCTCGCCTCCGGCCAGGCGCTGATCGTGCCCGGCATGACCGCGACCGTGTCCCAGTTCGCGCGGTGGAACGCGCTGGTCAGGGTGAGCCGGTCGCTGGAGGTGAGGCTGTGGTCGCGGTTCTGGTTGGCGATCCACAGACCCGAGCCGAACGTCGCGTGCGCGAGCCAGCTGCCGCCACCCGCGACGGGCGACGTGAGGAACGCGCTGCGCGAGGAGAACCCGGCCGCCTTGAGCGCCTGGGTGCCCTGGTCGAGGGTGGCGTCGACCAGGGGCGCGTAGGTCGGGTCCTCGACCGCGGACCGGCCGTAGCTCTCGACGAAGGTGAAGATCACGTCCTTGCCGCGCAGCGCGGTGAGCAGGTCGCTGTTCGGGGTGTTGCGGAAGGCGTCGACCCCGGCCAGCGCGTCGAACTCCGCCTGGTCGTGCAGGCTGACCGGGATCTGCGTGGCCTCCTGGTAGGCCAGCGCGGCGGCGCTGCGGGAGGCGAACGGCACCGGCGCCACGATCTGGGTGCCCAGCGCGGCCGCGCCGAGCCAGACGACCGAGAGCACGGCGACCACGCGCGTCGTGGTGCGCCGCTGGCCGCCGATCAGCCGGGTGATGCGCAGCATGGCCAGCGCCATCAACACGATGAGCGCGACGACGATCACGCTGGCGAGGATCGCCGCGCCGACGCCCGCGGCGTTCCCGAACGACGCGGTGACGAAGTTGTAGCCGTCGCCGATCAGCGACCAGTCCTGGATCGGGTCGAAGGGCCGGACGAGCGTGGCCAGGAACCCCATGTCGATGAACCGCAGGATCGTGAGCAGCGCCAGCAGCGCGCCCCCGACCGCGGCGACGATGCGCCGGGGCCGCACGGGGAGCAGCAGCAGGAGGGCGAGCCCGACCAGCCCCTCGACGGGGATGCGCACGAACGCGAGGGGCGTGAGCTGGTCGATCTCGCGCGGGAGGACGAGCGCGCAGAACACGAGCAGGAAGGCCAACACCGTGAGAACACGGGAAACGACGGGGTGCTTGGGGCGCTTGTCATCAGGTGGCGCGGTCACGTCTTCTCCCTCGGCGGAAAGGCCTGACAGAGACGACACGAGTGGCACCCCGGCAGTAGTTCACAGAAGTTGCCCGGGGCGGCAACTCCGGCGACGAACGGCAACGACCCCGCGACCGCGAACGGTCGACATCCGCTGTTCGGTCGCTCCGGCTGATCCGAACAGCCGCAGCGGAGCCTCAGTCGACGATCGCCAACCTCCCGTCGCACACGAGCCTCCAGCCATCGCACTGTGCGGCGGGTTCGTCCCCTTTCGCGAGGTCTACGCCCCACCCACACGACCGCGCACGGCCGGATGCGCACCTCCCTGGTGCGGGCCGGTGCGAGGCGGTGGCGCGGACTGCGCACGCCGGAGCGGCCGGGTGATGGCGCGGCGGGAGGTGCGGTGGAGCGGGCTACTCGGTGAGGTCGAGGGCGGCGCGGACGATGCTGTCGGTGTCCAGGCCGTGGTGGCGGTAGACCTCGGCCAGGCCGCCGGACTGGCCGAAGGTCGAGACGCCCAGGTGGGCGGCGCGGACCTGGTTGATCCCGGCCAGGAAGGCGAGCGTGTGGGGGTGCCCGTCCAGGACGGTGACCAGGGGCGCGGCCCGTCGGGCGGGGAAGGCCGCGTCGAGGATCCAGCTCTCGGCTTCCGAGCGGCCCGCCCGGGCTTGCATGGCGTCGAAGACCAGGCCGGGGGCGGTGACGCACACGACGTCGGCGTCCACCCCCTGTGCGGTCAGCCGGTCGGCGGCGGCGAGCGCCTCGGGCACCACGGCACCCATGGCCGCGATCGTCACCGCGGGAGCTCGGGTGTCGCCCGACGCCCGGTCGGCCCGGCGCAGCGTGTACGCCCCGGCCACGACCTGGCGGCGGCGCCGCTCCCGCGCCGCGGCATCGGTGGGCACGGCGGCGAGCATCTGATCCACGGGCCGGGTGGACAGCCGCAGGTAGGCCGACCGACCGCCCGGGCGTCCCAGCCGGGCCAGCGCGGCGAGCAGCGTCCACTCGACGTCGATGGCGAACGCGGGCTCGTAGGTGGTGCAGCCCGGCTGCTCCAAGCCCGACCGAGGGGGTGGTGATCGACTGGTGTGCCCCGCCTTCGGGCGCCAGCGTGATCCCCGACGGGGTGCCGACCAGGATCGACTGCCCACCGGCGTAGATCCCGAACGACCACGGCTCCAGCGCGCGCTCGACGAACGGGTCGTAGAGCACCCCGATGGGCAGCAGCGGCTCACCCCACCGGCTCCAGGTGGCGCCGAGCTCGCCGAGCAGCCCGACCAGGTTGGTCTCGGCGATGCCCAGCTCCAGGTGCTGCCCGTCAGGACGTTCGCGCCAGTGCAGGATGGTTTCGGGGTCGTCGGCGAACCAGTCGACCCGCTCCCGCGCGGACCAGACGCCGACCTTGTTCACCCAGCCGCCGAGGTTGGTGGAGGAGGAGACGTCCGGGGCCAGGGTGACGATCCGTTTGGCGGCGTCGGGGGCGGCGCGGGTGAGGTCGAGCAGAGCCCGGCCCAATGCGGCCTGCGTGGTGGCGGTGCCCGAGGGCGTGCGGCCGATGTCGGTCGGCAGCGCGGGCACCGGGCGCGGCACGACCGGCTCGCGGCGTAAGCGTTCGGCGGTCTCGTGGCACAGCGTCGCCGCGGCGGAATCGGCGGTGAACGGCGCCCACGGGTCGTCGGCCGCTGCCCCGACCCGCTGGGCGAGCTCCCCCATCTGCTCGGCGGTCAGCAGCGAGGAGTGGTTCTGCGGGTGGCCTTCCGAGGCCAGGCCGCGGCCTTTGACGGTGTAGGCGAAGATCACCGTCGGGCGCGTGTCGTCGATCGAGGTGAACGCGTCCCGCAGGGCGTAGGTGTCGTGGCCGCCGAGGTTGCGGATGGCGGCGTGCAGGGTGGCGTCGTCCAGCCCGGCGACGAGCTCGCCCAGCTTGTCGTCGTCCCCGGGCAGCCGTTCGCGCAGCTGGGCGGGGGTGCAGCGCAGCAACCGTTGGTACTCGGGGTTGGGCATCTCGTCGATGCGGCGGCGTAGGGCGTCGCCGCCGGGGCGGGCGAACAGCTCGTGCAGCAGCCGCCCGTACTTGACGGTGAGCACCTGCCAGCCCGCGGCGTCGAACATGCCCGCGAGGCGGACCGCGCCGATGTTGGGCACGACCCGGTCGAGGCTCTGCCGGTTGAGGTCGACGATCCAGACCACTTCGCCGAGCTCGGCGACCATCGGGTCGAGGATGGCCTCCCAGCACGCGCCCTCGTCCAGCTCGGCGTCACCGACCAGGGAGTACTGCCGCCCCGTGCCGGACTTGACGTAGCGGCGGGCCAGCGCACCCCAGATCGGGGCGGTGGCGCCGATGCCGACCGAGCCGGTGGAGTAGTCGACCGTGTCCGGGTCCTTCGCCCGCGACGGGTAGGACTGCAGCCCGCCGAACGCCCGCAACGTCTCCAGCTGCGGCGCCGACAGCTCGCCGAGCAGGTAGCTGATCGCGTGCAGCACGGGAGAGGCGTGCGGCTTCACCGACACCCGGTCTTCGGGGCGCAGGTGCTCGAACCACAGCTCGGTCATGATCGAGACCAGCGACGCGCTCGATGCCTGGTGCCCCCCGACCTTCAGCCCGCCCGGGTTGGGCCGCACCCGGTTGGCGTGGTGCACGATCGACGTGGACAGCCACAACACCCGCTGCTCGACCTCGCGCAGCGCCGCGTCCCGGTCCATGTGTCCTCCTCGATGAACAGCCCCTGAGATCACTGCACCATCGCGGCGCGGGCAGCACAATGACTTGTGCGAGACAGCGCAGCACCTCGACTGCCGCGCGAAGTCCACGTGCTCGCCCTCTGCGCCTTCATGATCGCGATGGGCTACGGCGTCGTCGCCCCCGCGCTGTCTCGCCGCCTGCGCTGCGTGGGCGGTCATCCGGCGCGTGCGCCACGGCCTTCCTCGTGGGCAGCGTCGCCGGGCCCGTGGTCGGGGCAGCCTCATCGCAGGCAACCTGCGTGCGCCGTTCCTGGCGTACGCCGGAGTGCTCGTGTTGACGGTGTTGGTCGCGGGCAGCCTCCTGCATGGCCGCGTCGGACCGCGCCCCGGGCAGCAGGCCACCACGACCGTCACGTTCGCTGCGGCATTCCGCGCGCCGCCGTTCCGGCCGCCCTGACGTCGAACTTCGTCAACGGCTGGACCGTGTACGGAGTCTGGGTCGCCTTCGTCCCGCTGTTCGTGGTCGACGTCGTGAAGCGGCCCGGCAGTTGGGCAGGCATCGTCCTCGCTGCCTTCGCCGCAGGGACCGGGGCCACACTGCTGATCGGTGGCCGGTGGGCCGACCGTCGGGGGCGCTGGCGGCCCGTCCTCGTCGGCTCCCCGACCGTCGCCGTCGCCCGCGCTCTGGTCGGACCGCAGCCCGTGCACCCGTGGTTGCGCCGCGCCGTTCGGGTCTTCGATGGGGCCGCGCGCGGTGTGGCCGGGAAGCTGCTGGATCCGATCGTGTTCGGCGTGGTCGGCGCGCCCGATCTCGCCCACGGTCGTCCCGCGCACTTCTACCCGCTTGCGGCCTGGCGGTGGTGAGCATGTTGCGGAAGGTGCCGTCGAGCATGACGGTTCCCGGCCGGTTCCAGCTGGTGCTGTGGGTGTTGGCCGTGCTCGACGCGATGGTCGTGGCATGGATGTTGTCGGCGGGGGGCTGGTTGGACCGGACCGCGCCGGTCGTCACCCTCGGCGGCCACCACGTGGTCGTGCTCTGGCTCGCCGTCGCCGGGTTCGTGCTGCTGGGCCTGATGGCGGTGCTGACCGGCGGGTTCACGGTGGCCCGGCGCGAGCTGGCGCCGTTCGTGGTGCTGTCGGCGCTGGTGTCGGTGGTCGCGCTCGCGGGCGTGCTGTCGGCGCTGCTGATCGTCGTGCTCGCGGTGCTCCTGCTGACGTTGCTCGGCGCGACGTTCCTGGGTCGCGGCACGGTGTTCCTCGGGCACCTCGGCGGTTTCTTCCGCCGCTGATCGCCGCGAGCCGAACGTTTTCGGGGTCCGCACCCCGGAAACGTCCGGCTCACGCGGATCATGAGTGGGTGGCGGATGGATTCCAGCGGCGGGTGCTCGTCGTGCTGTGCGCCACCCAGATCATGAGCTGGGGCACGCTCTACTACGCCTTCCAGGTCCTGGCCCCGTCGCTGTCGGCCGACACGGGGTGGTCGGTGCCGAGCGCCACGGCCGCGTTCTCCGCCGGGCTGGTCGTCTCGGCGCTCGTGGGCATCCCGGTCGGTCGGTTGCTCGACCGGGTCGGGCCGCGCCCGGTGATGACGGTGGGGTCGGTGCTCGCCGTGCCCGCGGTCGTCGGGATCGCCACCGCGCGCTCGTTCCCGCTCTTCGTCGCCGCCTGGCTGCTGGCCGGGGTGGCGATGGCGGGCACGCTCTACCCGCCCGCGTTCGCGGCGCTCACCCGCTGGTGGGGGCCGCGGCGAGTGGTGGCGCTGACCGCCTTGACGCTGGCCGGTGGGCTGGCCAGCACCACCTTCGCTCCGTTGACCGCCGCGCTGCTCGGCACGTTGGGCTGGCGCGACACCTACCTCGTCCTCGCCCTCCTGCTGGCCGTCGGCACCGTGCCCGCTCATTTCTGGGGCCTGCGCGGGCCGTGGCCGGAGCCGGAACCGCCGCAGCACCCCGCGCACGCCGACCCGGGACGGGTGGCGCGCAGCCGCTCCTTCCTGCTGCTCACGGCCGCGCTCACCGGCGGCGCGTTCGCGGTGTACGCGGTGTTGGTCGGCCAGGTGCCACTACTCATGGAGCGGGGGATGTCGACGACCGCGGCGGCGTGGACGCTCGGCCTCGGCGGGGTCGGGCAGGTGCTCGGCCGCTTGGGCTACGGCGGACTGTCCCGGGCGCTCGGCGTGCGGACCCGGGCGGTCGTCGTGCTGGCGACTGTGCGCCGCGACGACCGTGGTGCTCGGCCTGCTGCCCGGCCCCGCGGCCGCGCTCGTCGTGGCGGTGATGGTCGCGGGTGCCGCACGGGGGATCTTCACGCTGCTGCAGGCGACGGCGGTCACCGACCGCTGGGGCAGCGTCTACTACGGCAGGCTCAGCGGGCTGCTCGCCGCCCCGTCCACGTTCGCGACGGCGGTCGCCCCGTGGGCGGGCGCCGCGTTGGCCGTGCCGCTCGGTGGCTACCCGGGTGTGTTCCTTCTGCTCGCGGGCGTTGCGGTGCTCGCGGCGTTGCTCGCCTTCGGCACCGTGCCGCACCCGCTCGCGACCGGCGCGGACAATCCTGGTGGCCAACGTCCCTAGCAGCACGAGCGCGCTCGAAATGAACTCCACGGGGCTTCCGGCTGACCGAAACCCCGCCCGTGCAGCGCTCGGGTGGCGTCAGTGCGAGTGGGAGGGCCGCCGGGGGCGGTGGACTTCTATATCCTCGCGGCATGACCGCCGCGAGCCTGCCGGAGCTGCTCGTCGAGTACGACCGCGCCCGCGCCTACACCCGGGAGCTGTGCAGCGACCTCAGCGAGCTGGAGGTGCGTTGGCGGCCCCATGCGCAATCCAGTGCGATCGGGTGGCACCTCGGCCACCAGCCCGCGGTCGCCCACTTCATGGTGCGCAACCTCACCGCGGCCGAGGCGAGCCTGGACACCGAGCTGGACACCCTCATGGACGCCGCGACGGGCGAGCCCGAGCGCGGTGACCTGCCCGGGCTGGACCGCATCGTCGCGTACCGCGAGGCGGTGGCCGACCGGGTCCACTTCCGGGTGGGCGCCATCGATGACGGCGCGGTGGGCGCGCCGGGGCAGCTGCGGGTCGTGGCCAGGACGCTGCTCGTCGCGCTCGTCAACCACGAGTACCAGCACGACAAGTGGATCGGCGAGGTGCGCAGCGAGGCACACGGCCGCGAGCTGCCCCCGGAGCCGACGTCCCCGTTCCTGACCGTGCTGGACGGCTACGTCACCCTCGACCCCGGCTGACCGACGGCACCTCCCGGTAGCCGAACTTCTCGGCGTCGGCCAGGCACACCGGCGCGGGGCCGATGCTGTCGGAGGTGGTCAGGCCCTGCACACAGGCGGCGGCGACGGCCGCGCCCAACCGCAGGCACTCCTCGACGGGGCGCTCCTCGTGGAGGCCGAACATGACCCCCGACGCGAAGGCGTCCCCCGCACCCGTCGTGCTGCGGACGCGCTCGCGGGGCAGGCGGACCGAGCCCTGGTGCCAGATCGAGCCGTCCGGCGCAGCCGCGACGCTCCCTGCGGGGAAGTGCACCACCGCGAGCCGGGCGACGCCGCGCTCGACCAGCCCGGCCGCCATCGCCGCGATCGCCGACCAGTCGACGGGGCCGTCGGCGCCGGGCACGGTCGCGTCGATGCCGGTGAGCGCGCCCGCCTCCAGCTCGTTGATGACGATCGTGTCCAGGTGCGGCAGCAGCGGCGCGGCGACCTCGACGAGGCGTTCCGGTGCGAGGCTCACCAGCTCGAGGTTGGTCTGCAGACCCGCGGCCTTGGCCCGGCGCAGGAGGCGTGACCAGCCGTTGCCGCCGTCGGACGTCGGTGCGTCCATCAACGGGTGCAGGCCGGGCGCGCCCACGTGCAGGATCTTGGCGGTCGAGGTCTCGATGGCGGCGGCGTCGCCGTCGAAGAGCGCGTTGGCGCCGACGTGGTGGAAGAACGTCCGGCGCCCACCCACCCGCTCGACCATCGCGTCGGTGAACGACGTCGCGACGTCGGGCAGCTCGGCGACGCCGGTCATGTCGATTCCGAGGCCCGCGCACTCGTCGAGGACGAACCGCCCGTGCTGGTCCGCGCCGACGGCACCGAGCATCGCCAGGGGGAACCCCGCGCCGAGCCTGCGCAGGTTGACGGCCAGGTTCAGGCCGGGACCCCCGGTGCTCAGGGTGACGGACTCGATGGTGGTGAGGTGGTCGAGCGGCGGGTAGGCCTCGATGACCTTGCCGACGTCGACGACGATCGTCCCCGCGCAGACCAGGCCCTCCCTGACCCGCCCTTCAGGCTCCGCCTGCTGCCATCCCCCGGATCGCGCGGTCATTCGGCGAGCAGCACCGGGTCGGTCACCTCCAGGTCGGCCTCGAGCGCGCGGTGCGGCGTGAGCTCGGCCTTCGTGAGGGCGTCATGGTAGGCGCGGACGGCGTCGGCGGGGCTCAGCTCGCCGCGCAGTACCGGCCGCATGAGCCCGACGAGGTCCAGCTGCGACTCCGCGCGCTGGATCTTGCGGCCGAACAGCGCGACCCGGCCACCGTGCGTCTCGGCGCGGTGCAGCAGCTCGAACGTGTCACGGGTGGTGCCCGCCGAGCCGCCGAGGATGCCGACGACCACCGACGGGTCGTGTTCCACCAGCTCGGCCAGCGCGTCGGCGCCGTTGTAGGGCATCTTGAGGAACAGCGGGCGGTGCGCCGCGGTGACGCCCGCCAGCGTGCGGATGATCGCGTCGTTGACGAACGCCCCGACGTTGTTCGGCGCCATGTCGACGGGCGCGTTGGGGTTGAAGACCTCCAGGAAGTGCCGCATCCCGATCTCGGCGGCCTCGCGGCGGAACGCGCAGTAGGCGTCGAGGGTGGCCACGTCGTGGTCGAGGTCGTTGTTGAAGGTGACCGAGTACAGCACGAGGTCGCAGAACGGCCGGATCGCGGCGAGGTCGGCGGTCCGGAACGGTCGCGATGGCGAGGCGGTGTAGCGGCTGCCGCGGTGGTTCCAGATGTCGGTGGTGTCGTTGGCCCGCACGGCCAGCGTGACCTCGTCGTCGAGCGAGCCGTCGCCCGCGAGCCGCTCGCCGTTGGACGCCGAGGTGAGCAGGATGTCCAGCGCGTCGTGGGCCACCAGCGCGCGCATCGCGTCGAGGTAGGCGGTGCGGGTGCGGTACTGCCCGGGCCCGGCCCCGGTCGGTGTGCCCGCGACCGGCCCCGGCGCAGCGACGCCGAACGCCATGTCGGCGTCCTTCGCGTCGGCGATGACGAAGTCGTCGGGGGTGTAGCGGCCCGCGAGGATGGATTCCAGCTTGCGGTCGAGGCGGCGCGTCATGGGTCGGCCTTTCGTGGTGGCGTTGCCCGCGCCGACGGCAGCCGCCGCGGTGGACGTCTGGTCCCGGCGGTGGGCGTTGGCCTCGATGCTCACACGCCGGGATGCGCCCAGTCGAGCGCTCGGTGTGGGTCGACCGATCGGTGGACATGCGGATCAACCGGCGAGGGGGCTGCTCGGTCGACGGTCGCCAGGGCGGCGGGGGAGCACCGTAGAGGCATCAGGGGAAACCCCCCGGACCAGCCGAAACAAGGAGAAGCAGCCATGAGCACCCCGACCTCCACCACCCCGACCGTCCCCTTCTCCGCCGCCCAGCCCCCCGCGCCCCGCCCCTCTGGCTCGCGCACCGCGCTCGTCGCGGTCGGTGCGGCCGTCGTCGGTGCCGCCGTGGTCGCCGGGCTGGTCCTGGGCTTCACCGGATCCAGCACCCCCGCCGCCGCGCAGCCCGCGGTGCCGAGCGCCTCGCACACCGTGCCCACCGCGGGCACGCACACCAGCGGCGCCCACCACGTGGTGCCGACCCCGCCCGCGCCGCCCGTGCCCTCGCCCGCCGTCGAGACGCTGCAGGTCGAGCTGGGCCGGCTCAACTACTACGAAGGCCCCGTCACCGGCGTCATGAACACCCAGACCGAGCAGGCCATCACCTACCTGCAGCGCGACGCCCACCTGCCGCAGACCGGCACCATGAACGCCGCGACCGACACCGCGCTCATCCACTTCCTGGCCACCGGCAACAACCAGATGGGTGGCAACACGATGGCGAGCTGACCGCGCCGACCACACAGCGCCTCGCGGAGTCCACGGGCTCCGCGAGGCGTCTGCCGTGTCAGCCCGCCGCCCGCCACTCGCTCGGGCTCATCCCGTGCACGCCGCCGAACACCCGCGCGAAATAGCCGGGATCGGGGTAGCCCACCCGCTTGCCGACGTCCCCGATCGGCAGCGCGGTGCCCGCCAGCAGGCGTCGGGCCTGCACCATCCGCCGGTCGATGATCCACTCCTGCACGGTGCGCCCGGTGCGCCGCCGCACGGTGGTGGTGAGGTGCCCCGCCGACATGCTCACCTCCTTCGCGACGTCGCGCAGCGAGAGCGCCTCCGGGTAGCGCCGCTCGATGACCGCGAACACCTCGGCCAGCAGCGGCTCGTGGTTGACCCGCAGGTCGTCCACGACGTCGGCGGCGAGCCGGGACACGCCGACCAGCAGCAGGGTGAGGTGGGCGAGCGCGGCCTCGCGGTAGCCGTCGGCGCGCTCCTCCAGCTCGCGGGCCAGGGTCGCGACCCGCTCCGTCCACTCCGGACGGGCGGCGGGCGGCACCGACAGCCGCAGCGCTCCCGACGCACCGCCGCGCACGAACGGGAACAGCAGCGGATGGGTGCGCCACGCCAGCGAGGAGCCGGGGACGTCCGGGCCGAGCGCCTCCGCCGTGAACGAGACCGCCCACCCCCGGCCGTGGACGGGCGCAGGCGTGTCGAACGGGCCCATGATGTCCCCGGGAGCGATCACGAACACGTCGCCCGCGGCGACCGGCCACGCCCGCCCGCCCGTGGTGAGCGCGCCGCTCCCCGTCTCGAAGTAGGTGATCACCGGGAAGTCGTGGGCGTGCGCCACGCTGCCCCCATCGCCAGGCGGCCCCGTGTGGTCGAGCCGCCACACCGCAACCGGGAGCTCGCCCGCCGCAGGCGCGAGCGCGTAGGTGGGCGGCAGCCCGCCGCCGGGCGCCACGCGAATGGTCCGCACCGGAGAATGATCCCACTCCTGCCGACGATATGACAGTCGAACCAGCTCAACCAAGGGTCATGCTGGGCGCGTGGACGGAAAAACATCACACTCGGCGGCCGGGCACGCGTTCGTGCCCGGTCTCGGCCGCGCCGCGCTGACCCCTTTCTACGACCTCGTGACCCGGTTCTCGGGCGTCGGAGGCCTGTTCGACGAGATGATCCGGTTGGCGGATGTGCATCCGGGCCAGCGGGCGCTGGACGTCGGGTGCGGCACGGGAAACCTGCTGGTCGCGCTTGGGCGCCGCCACCCCGACGTCGACCTCGCGGGCCTCGACCCGGACGCACGGATGCTCGCCGGCGCGGGGCGCAAGGCCCGGCGAAAGGGCGTGGCCGTGGCGTGGCAGCGCGGATTCGCCCAGGACCTGCCCTATCCCGACGACGCGTTCGACCGCGTGTTCTCCAGCTTGATGCTGCATCACCTCGATCCGCAGGCGAAAGAGGGGCTGCTCGCGGGCGTCCGGCGGGTCCTGCGCCCGGACGGGCTTTTCGTGCTGGCCGACCTCGACGGGCACGGCGCCGTCCACGGGCACGGGCCCATGGCGCGACGCATGGCCAGTTCTGGCTTGGTCCACGACAACGCGGGCATGGTCGAGCGGGTGGCGGCTGCGGGCTTCACGGTCGAACCGGTCACGACCTTCCCGTTGCGCATCGGCACGATCACGATCGTCCGCGCCCGCTAGTGCGGTGACCGCAAACGTCTACCGGGCCCCTCGCGCGCCCAGACGACGACTCGCGGCGTTGCCGCCCTCGCGAATACCCCGGTATGAGCCTCGGGCGGCGCCTTGCGAGTCGCCCCCTGGATCACGCGATCGACCCGGCAACGTCCGCGGTCACCGCACCAGACGTCTTGCGACGTGGTGACGGTGTCCTTACGCGATCCGAACACTGCGCGCCGACCATGGCGGCATGCGAACCCCACTCCTCGTCGGCGCGCTGGCGGTGGCCGCGGTGGCGGTCGCCGGATGCAGCGGCCAGCCGGTCGCAGGCGCGCCCACCCCGACGAGCGCTCCGTCCACCGCGAAGCAGAAGCCCGCCGCGGCCGCCAAGGGCGTTCGCGGGCAGATCACCGCGGAGACCGGCTCGACCTGGACGGTGACCAACGCCAAGGGCCGGGCGTTCACCGTGACCGTCAACCCGCAGACGGCGTTCGGCACCGCGGCGGCACCGGCCGCGGCCACGCAGTTCCCCGTCGGCACGACGGTCAGGGTGACCGGCTCCCGCACCGGCACGGCGGTGACGGCCACGCGGATCGCGATCGCCAAGCAGCCCGCCGTGACGCCGTCCGCCACCCCCGCGGCGCCGGGCGCCACCGCCGCGCCTCCGCCCGCCCGCCCCGCGAACGCCCTCAGCACCTAGCGCCGCTGCGACACACGGCATTGCCGCGCCTCGCCCGCCCCGACAGCTAGCGCCGATGGCGCGGCCCGAGCCGGCACCCCTGCCGGGGCGGCTGTGCGACGACCACGACGCCGGGGCGGTGGCCGTGCCCGGAAGGCCGTGGACCCGACTGTCCCGGATCCGGGGCGGTCGGCGCCCGCCGCGGCGGAGGGGCCCGGGCGATGGTCCGATTCTGGGACAGTTCCAGGTGATGGTCGCCACTACCGTCGGAGCCGGTGCGGGGCCGGTACCAGGCCCGCGGAGCTGGCAGCGACGGAGGAACCGATGAAGGCACTTGTCTACCACGGCCCGGGCAACAAGGTATGGGAGGACGTGCCAGACGCCGCTATCCAGGAGCCGACCGACGTCGTGGTCCGGGTGGACACCACCACGATCTGCGGCACCGACCTGCACATCCTGCAGGGCGACGTGGCGGCGGTGACCGATGGCCGGATCCTGGGCCACGAGGCCGTCGGCACGGTCACCGAGGTCGGCGAGGCCGTCCGCGGGTTCGCCGTCGGTGACCGGGTGCTGGTCCCGGCGATCACCAAGTGCGGCCGCTGCGTCTACTGCCAGCGGGGGATGCCGTCGCACTGCCAGACCGTCGGCGGGATCGGCTGGATCTTCGGCCACCTCATCGACGGCACGCAGGCCGAGCTCGTCCGGGTGCCCTACGCCGACACCTCGCTCTACGCCGTGCCCGAGGAGGTCACCAACGAGCAGGCGATCTTCCTGGCCGACTCGCTGCCGACCGGGTACGAGGTCGGTGTGCTCGCGGGCGGCGTGCGGCCCGGTGACACGGTCGCCGTGGTCGGGGCGGGCGCCGTGGGCCTGTCGGCCATCCTGACGACCGGCCTCTGGGGCGCGTCGAAGGTGATCGCCGTCGACACCAACAAGTTCCGCCTGACCAAGGCGCTGGAGTTCGGCGCGACCGACGCGGTCGAGGTCGGCCCCGGCACCGTCGCCGACGTCATCGCCCTGACCGACGGCCTGGGCGTCGACGTCTCCATCGAGGCCGTCGGCTACCCGGAGACCCTGCTCACCGCGGCGTCGCTGGTCCGGCCGGGCGGCACGATCGCCAACATCGGCGTGCACGGCACCCCCGTCGAGCTGCCGATGCAGGACATGTGGATCCAGAACGTCACGGTGACCATGGGCCTCGTCGACACGGTCTCCATCCCCACGCTGCTGAAGATGGTGGCCAGCGGCCGGATCCCGGCGGAGAAGATGGGCACGCACACGTTCACGTTCGGCCAGATCGACCAGGCCTACGACGTGTTCAAGAACGCGGCGGCCAACGAGGCGCTGAAGGTCGTGATCAACCCGGGCTGACCCGGCCATGACGGACGGCGGGGTCGCAGCGTCGCGACCCCGCCGTTTTCACGCGATGTAGCTGATCCCGAACGCGTCGATCTTGCGGTAGAGCGACGAGCGCGCGATGCCGAGCATGGCCGCGGCCTTGTACCGGTTGCCGTTCGCCTCGTACAGCGCCTGGATGATCGCGTCGCACTGCGCGGTCTCCAGCATCGACATCCGCCGGGCGTGGCTCTGGAAGCACAGCGTGGGCAGGTCGGGCGGCTGCACCTCACCGATCGGCTTGCGCGCGACGACGTAGCGCAGCACGTCCTCCAGCTCGCTGATGTTGCCCGGCCAGGCGTAGCCCTCCAGCACCCGCACGACCTGCAACGACAGCCGCAGCGACCGGCGCGGTGAGATCCGCCGCAGGATCGACCACGCGATGTCGCCCACCTCGTCGAGCCGGTAGCGCAGCGGCGGGATGCGGGTGATCTCGTGGAAGTGCCGCAGCAGCAGGCCGTACGGGCGGGTGGCGTCCATCGCGGGCGTGTCCACGCAGCCGACGACCAGCGGCGGGTCGGGCAGGACGATCAACGGGCGCAGCGCCTCGTCCAGCCGTCGGGCCGCCACCGGGCTCAGCAGGTTCACCGAGCGCAGGAGCACCAGGTGAGCCCGGTCGGCGTGCCGGTCGACCAGGGGCGCCGAAGCGCCGTCGGCATCGGCGGCCCACGAGCCGCAGTCGACCTCGGTGACGTGCCCCTCGGGGTGCGCGCGGCGGAACTGCTCGAGGGCGACGGTGCGCTTGCCGACCCCCGGCTCGCCGATCAGCAGGTGGTGGCGGCCTTGCCGGATGCTCGCCGCCACCTCGTGCCGGGCGCGCAGGTACGGGGTGAGCAGCTCGCGGTTGGCCCGGATGCGGGCCTTCGCGTGCTCGGGGCCGTTGTCGCGACGCAGGTCCTCCGCGTAGTCGCGCCGGGTCACCGGGGCCACGTGCGAGCCCTGCCTGCGCGTCGCCTCGACCAGACCACCGCTCCGCGTCGGTGCGGCGGGTCCGGCGGCCAGCAGCCACCCGACCGCTTCGCCGGAGAGCAGCAGCGGCTCCAGCTCGACGTCGGCGCAGCCCGCCGAAGGCAGGTCGACGTGCCGGTGCCCGCTCTCGTCCAGCGACATCCCGGCCAGCAGCAGATCGCCGAGCGCCCGCAGGTCGGGCCCGTCGAGCTGGCGGGCCGCGGCGTTGGTCACCATCGTCTGCCCGTCGGTGGCCACCACCCAGTCCGGGCCCGTCGCCCCGCTCCCGCAGGCGTTGCAACACCAGCCGGATCCGGCGGTCCGGCTCGCCCGCGAGGTGCTCGCCGACCTGCGTGGCGAGCAGCCGGGCCAGCGGCAGCTGCAGGGTCGACTCCTCGGACCGGTGGCACACCACGACGACCACCGCGACCACCTGCTGGGTCGCCGGATCGACGACCGGCGCCGCCGCCTCGGACAGGCAGGTCAGAGCGGTCGCGAAGTGCTCGGGTCCGGACAGGGCCACCGCCGTGCGCCCGGCGAGGGCGAGCGTCGCGGCGGACGTGCCCATCGCCGCCTCGTCGAAGCCGTAGCCGGGCACCACGCGCAGGCCGTCGAGCAGCCGGGCCAGGTCCGGGTCGCCGTCGGCCCGGGAGCGGACCACGCCCTCGGCGTCGAGCATCACCAGGCTGCAATGCGCGCTCGACGCCACGAACGCGTCGAACACCTCCTTGCCGAGGTCGGGCCCCGCGCCGCGGAACGTCGGCGACCAGCCGCTCGGGGTCGAGGCCCGCTCCCCGACACCGTCCCCACGACGCGACCACCGCCGGGGCGATCACCTCGACGGCGCGCGTCTCCGACCACTCCCCGGTGAGGAACGCGCGGCGCGCCGCTTCCCGCTCGACCGCCGTGGACATGGGCCCCACGGTAGAGCGAATCAAGGGCCGTGACTGTCTCACCGTGAGCAGGCGACCACGGTTACGCCGAGCGGCCCGCCGCCGAACGCTCCGCCCGGGTCAGGTCGTCGGCGAGGCCGTGCAGCCACCCCCACGCGTCCACGACCCGCAGAGCGGCGTGCGCGTCGTCGGCGAACGGGGCGTGCGGCGGATCGGCGTCGAGCCGGGAGTTGAGGTTGCGCTCGGCCACCTCGGTGCTGCCCTCCCGCATCGACCGGGCGGCGTCGCGGTAGGCGGTGGCGACCTCCTCGGCCGCCGCGCTGAGCCGCTGCGTGACGTCGGGCCAAGGCAGCGGATCGGGCTCCGGGTAGCGGTCCCGCAGCGTCTGCGCATCGGCCGACGCCCGCTGCAGCACACCGAGCACGGTCAGCCAGTCGTGGGCCGCCGTCTTGTGCCCCGGCTCGGACCGGAACTGCGAGTACGTGAAGTAGAAGAGGACGTTGAGCCGTCGGGTCGCGGCGACCGGCAGCCCGGGCGGCGCGGCACCGCTGAGCCCCCGGACCGTCGACACGATGTCGTCGGCCGTCAGCGCCAGGCCGGTCGCGGCCGAGCGCCGCACCTCGCCGCCGCCCCCTCGCGGCCAGACCGCCGCGCCGATCACGGCCCCCACCAGGCCGCCGACCACCACGTCGGTGAGCCGCACCTCGGCGATCTGCCAGGACGTGGGTGCCAGCTGGGCGAACAACACCGAGACCACGATCGTGAACCCGAACTGGCCCGCCGCGGGCCCCAGTGTCGGCCCCGCGAGGAACGCCGCGACCATCACGAGCGGCAGGACGACGGCGTAGACGGTGGTGTGGTCGCCGATGAGCAGGAGCACCCCGGCCGCGACCACGGCCCCGCCCAGCGTGCCGAGGAAGGCGGGCACGAGGGCGAGCCCGCTCGCGACGAGCGAGGTGCGCATGAGGGTCAGTGTCGCGAGCAGCACCCAGAACCCGTGGGAGAGGTCGAGCAGGTCGGCGACCAGCCGCGCCGCCGCGAGGCCCAGCGCCAACCGGACGGCGTTCTGGAAGTACACCGAGCGCGGGGTGAGGTGGGCGTGCAACCTGCGCCACCACAGCAGGGGCGTGCTGGTGTCGACGTACCAGGCCGCCGCCGACGGGGGCGCCGTCGGGTCGATCGGTGCGCCGATCGCCGCGCGCGTGGCCGCGACCAGTCCGCGGGCGGACTCCGCCACCGCCGCTGTGAGGCCGCCGACCCGCACCACCGGTGGCAGCTCGAACACGCCTTTCCGCCCGGCGATCCGGTCGGCGCGCCCGTCGAGGTAGTGGGTGATGCCTTCGAGGACCGGGCCGCTCTTCGGCGGAGCCCCGGTGCCGCGCAGGGCGGTGGAGCAGTGGTCCAGCGCCTCGTCGACGAGCACCAGGAGCGCGTCGGCGTCCGACCGCGCGTCCGGGTTGTGCAGCTCGGGGCGCAGCCGGGCCATCAGCCTGGCGCGCAGCGTCATCGTGAGCAGTTCGGTCGCCGCGTGGGTGAGGCCGCGGTCGCGGCGGCCGGGGCCGGTCGGCCGGGAGCCCGGGGGGAGCTGGCTCGGTCGCAGGGCCTGGACGGCCGTCTCGGCCGCGTTGCCGAGCTCGTCGGTGTCCCCGTGCGGGACGACGGCGAGGTAGCGCGCGAGGGTGTCGGTCGCGGTCGTGAGCCGGTCGACGAACGCCTCGGGCGCGGGCGCGGGCCACACCAGGCGGTCCGCGGTCGCCGTCAGCACGATGCCGATGGTCAGGCCGATGAGCCGCTGCGGCAGCGAGCCGGGGTCGTAGGGCGGGAAGCACGGCAAGATGTAGAACAGCTGCAGGCCGTTGGCGAGGCCTGCGACGCGGGGGCCGCCGACCCCGGAGTAGGCCACCAGGAAGCCGACGACCAGCATCCCGAGCACTGCCGCCGGGGTCGAGCGGGCGGCCGCGGTGCCGATCGCGACGAGTGCGAGCCCCACCGGCAACGCGATGGCGAACGCCCGGGTGCGCAGGGCGGGTGGACCCGAGACGTCGGACAGCACGCCCACCGAAATGGCGCCGAACACCGCGTAGGTGGACATCACGGGGGCGTCGAAGCCGTAGCGGCACAGGAAGAACCCGATGCAGGCGGCGAGCGTGACGCGCACGGCCCTGCGCAGCGCAGCCCGTCCCGGGTCATGGGTGGTCAGCCAGCCGGAGGCCGTCCGCACCGCCGTCACCGCGTCCTCCGTCGTGATCCTCACCCGACCGCGTCATCCTCCAGTTCCCGCCTCCACAGGGGCAAGGGGTCCAGACGAGAATCGCGGGATGACGCTCCCGAAGCAGGGCCGTGCCGCGGTCGCCGATCAGGCCATGGCGATCGCCGACGCGTGGTCGCCGCCGGACGCTCCCCCGAGCTGGTGGCTGACGGCCGCGACGTTCACGGCCATCGCGCGCGAGGACGCCCTCCTGGACCTCGCGGCGGCGATCCCGCCCGACCGGCTCCCGCCGCTGCTGCTGGCCGCCGTGCTGGAGCACCTCGTCGCGGCCGAGCCGGACGCGCCCATCGCCCGGCACTACCCGGTACCCGGCGGCGCTCAGCCGCCGTCCGACCCCGGGTTCGGCGCCGAGCTCGCCGCCTTCGCGGCGCAGCGGCGCGACGAGGTCGTGCGGCTGGCCGGACTGCACCGCTACCAGATGAACGAGGTCGGTCGCTGCGTCGACGTCCTCCCGGTGCTCGGCATGATCGCCGCCGTGGAGGACCGCCCGCTCGCCCTGGTCGACCTCGGGACGGGCGCCGGGCTCGGCCTACACCTGGATCGCTACCACTACACGTACGCGACACCGGATGGCGAGCAGGCCGTCGGCGATCCGGACGCCGCCGTGCGGCTGTCCTGCGTGGTGCGCTCGGGCGAGCCGCCGCTGCCATCCGCGGTGCCGCCGCTCGCCCACCGGGTCGGGGTCGACGTCGAGCCGCTCGACCTCGCCGATCCCGCCACGCTGGCCTGGCTCACCGCCTGCGTCCCGCCCGAGGCCGGTGCGGTCACCCGGTTCGCCGCGGCCTCGGCGTTGGCCCGCGCCGAGCCGGTGGAGTCCGTGCGCGGCGGCCTCCTCGACGTCCTGCCCGCCGTCGTCGCGGCGCTGCCCGCCGACGCGCTCGTCTGCCTGGTCGACACCTACGTGCACGTCTTCCTGCCGCCCGCGGACCTCGCGCGGTTCGACGACCTGCTCGTGGCGCTGGGGCGCGACGTCGACTGGGTGTCGGTCGACCCGTTGGTGCCACTCGGACCGCAGGCCCGCCAGACCGTGCAGGGTCTGGCCGTCCCGCAGGCGTGGGTGGACGAGAACCGGGATGGCGGCGTCTTCGGGGTGATCGGGCACGTCCGCGTCCGGGACGGCGTGCGCACCGGTTCCGTGCTCGGGCGCGCCCATCCCAGCGCCGCCTGGCTGGAGTGGACGGGCTGAGCCGGGTCAGTCCAGCCAGCGTGGGTCGGCGGTGAACCCGACCGACATCGCGGGCTCCAGCCCGGTCGCCTGCAGCCGCTCCTCCAGCCGGGCCCGCACCTGGTCGAAGTCCTCCACGGTCCGGGCCGTCGACGCGGCGTTCACGAGGAACACGATGTCGACGTCCAGGCGGGAGCCGACCTTGGACAGGCGCACCGCGGGCTCCTCCAGGTCCCACTCGCCCGCGACCTCGTGGACGAGCTCCTCCACCTGCTCGCGGACGGCAGGCCCCGCGCTCATCGTGAGCACCTCGTGCAGGCCCTCGCCGAACAGCCGCAGCGGGATGCGCAGGTAGATGAGCGAGGTCAGCACGACCATGACCGGGTCGACGTAGGCCGCGACGTGCCCGTAGCCGGACAGCTGCAGGCCGAAGGCCACCGCGAAGCCCACCAGGGTCCCGATGGAGAGCACGGCGTCGCCCATCCACTCGGCGGCCTCCGCCCGCACGATGTCGGCAGCGCCGCGGCTCATCCGCCGCAGCACGAGCGACACCCCCACCCCCACCGCGGTGGCGGTGACGCCGTAGAGCACGGCCCAGCCCGCGTCGATCTCGCGCCCGCCCGCGGCGATCTCCTGGATGCCGCCGATCACCGCGTAGCCGCACAGGCCCGCCAGCGCCGCCGCCTTCACGGTGATCGTCAGGGGTTCGAAGACCTCGCGGCCCCAGGGGTACCGCTCGTCCGGGCCCTGCCGGGCGGCCCGCAGCGCCAGCACGGCCAGCAGCGAGAGAGCGACCGAGACGAACGAGTACAGCCCGTCGAACACGATCATCTGCGAGCCCGCGAGCAGCCCCCAGATCAGCGAGCCGACCGCGAAGACGCTCGAGGCCACCACGGAGAGCAATAAGGTGCGGGAGTCGTGGTCGTGCTCCTGCGTGGTCATGGCGCCATCGTCGCGGAGGGCCGGGGCGCGGTGGGGTCCGCCGATCGGGGGAGCAGCACAGCAGCCCCGACCGGAGGCCGGGGCTGCTGGGGTCGGGGGGCTAGCGGGCGCATGTTCCGCGGGTGGCCGAGTAGGCGGCCCCCGCGACCAGGCTGCCGATCGCCAGGCCGATCACCAGGTTGATCACTCCCAGGACCGCGGCCGCGACGATCGGGGTGCCGGTGGTCAGCGGGAGCACCGCGGCGGCCGCGGTGGCCAGGCCGACGATCCAGCCCAGGTAGGCCATCGGCCGCGGGGTCGAGACCAGGAGCAGGTGGGCGATGCCGGTGGCGGCGAGGGCGGCGGCCGCCGCGATCGTGCACAGCAGGACCGTGCCCGAAGAGGTACCCAGTGCGTGGGCCGGGATCTCCGGCACGTAGAGGGCGATGACCCGGACCACCAGGATGCCGACGAGGCCGATGAGCGCGGCCACGAGGGCGGTGGCCAGGCCACCGGTCCACAGGCGGGCGGCGTCGAGGACCGGGCGCTGCGCGGCGGTCGGGCGCGGCATCTGGACGGTGTCGAGGTCTGAGGTGAAGGTCGTGGTGGTCATGGCTGGGAGCCCTTCTCGGCTGCTCCGGGGTGTTTCCCCGATGCCTCTACGATGCCGCCGCGGCGGGCTCCGGCCGGTCAGCCCGCCGGCCGATGCAGAGGATGATCCCCGTGTCCCCCGATCGGTGGACCCGCCCGTCAGACGGCGGCGTGCACCGCGGCGGGCAGCTCGACCGTGACCACGGTGCCGTGCGGGGCGTTGGCCTCGGTGAGGAAGCGCCCGCCCGCGGCGTCGATCCGGACCTTGTGCGAGGCCAGGCCGATGTGGCCGCGCCGCAACGCACCGCTGGTGGCTCCCGCGGGCACGCCGACGCCGTCGTCGGCCACGACGAGCCGGGCGACGTCGTCCTCGAGCGCCAGCGTGACCTTCGTGTCCGTGGCGTGGGCGTGCTTCACGACGTTGTTGAGCAGCTCGCCCGCGGTGCGGTAGAGCAGCGCGTCGGCCCCGGTGCGCTGCCCGGCGGGCCAGCCGTCGGTGTTGAGCTCGACGGTGAGCCCGCCACGCGCGGCCGCGGCCAGGGTCAGGTCGCGCAGCGCCGACGCCAGGCCCGCGCGGGCGAGCACGGCGGGGTGCAGCTCCGCGACGGTCGAGCGCAACAGGCGGGACGACTCGGCCAGCGCGTGTTCCAACCGGTCGAACGCGCCCGCGTCGCCGCTCTCGCGGGCGTCGTCGAGGTCCAGGCGGGCGGCCAGCACGTACTGCAGAGCGCCGTCGTGGAGGTTCTCCGACAGCGCCTGGCGTTCCCGCTCCTCCAGCCCGGTCAGCTCGGTCAGCAGCTCGGTGCGGGTCTGCACCAGCCTGCCGATCGTGCGGACACGGGAGCGCTGGATCCGCGACAGTCCGACGCAGCCCAGCGCCACGGCGACGATGGCCAGCGTGCGCAGCAGCACCGACGACCACGGCTCGTTGTCGTTGGCCTCCCTGGCCACGATGGAGGCCAGGAAGTAGACGAGCGCGGTGGGCCCGACCACCGCCGCGCAGACCCAGGGCCGCAGCTGGGTGGCCGCGAGCACGGGAACGACCGCGAACCCGGTGATCAGGACGTCGGCCGTCCAGCTCTCCGGGGTCGCGACGCCGGTGAGCAGCGTCAGCACACCCAGCACCACGACGTCGACGAACAGCGCGAGCCACGCCAGCCGCACCGTCCAGTCCTGGCCCTGACGCGTCCAGAGCGCCACCGCGAGCGCCCAGAGCGCGTACCCCGCGGTGATCCCGGCGGCGGCCGGGTTGAACGGCGGCACGAGGACGACGGTGAGGGCGACGAACCCGACGAGCACCCAGCGCAGCGCAACCTGCAGCCGCACACCGCGGCGGGCGTGCTCGACCGCGACGGCGACGATCTCCGCCTGCTCGGGCTGCTCGGGTGTCATGGGTGACCTCCTCCGGTCCGATAACCCTATGCTTCGGGACCGGACGTGAGACCGGACGTCCACTCGGCGGCGGTGCCCGTTGCTCGGGCCGGGCGGGAGCGACAGCGATGGAATCCTCTGACGCCCGAGTGCGCGTCGTCGTGGCCGATGACCACCCGTTCTTCCGCGACGGGGTCGCCCGCGGGCTGGTCCACAGTGGACGTATCGAGGTCGTGGCCGAGGCGGGCGACGGCCGCGAAGCGCTGGAGCTGATCCGTCGCGAGGACCCCGACGTCGCGCTCGTCGACTATGAGATGCCCGACATCGACGGGTTGGGCGTGGTGCGGGCCGCGGTCCGCGACGGCCTGCGCACCCGGGTGCTGCTGCTCTCGGCGCACACCGAGAGCGCCGTGGTGTTCCAGGCGCTGCAGGAGGGCGCGGCGGGCTACCTGGCCAAGGACTCGAAGCGCGCCGAGATCGTCGAGGCGGTGCTGGACGTGGCCAGGGGCCGCACGGTCGTGCCCGCCGAACTGGCCGCCGGGCTGGCCGGGGAGATCCGGATCCGGGCCAAGGACCATGGGCCGGTGCTGTCCGAGCGCGAACGCCAGGTGCTGCAGGCGTTCGCGCGGGGGCTGTCGGTGCCGCAGGTGGCCGGGGAGCTGTTCATCGGGGTGAGCACGGTGAAGACGCACACCCAGCGGCTCTACGAGAAGCTCGGGGTGTCCGACCGGGCGGCGGCGGTGGCGGAGGGGATGCGCCGCGGCCTGGTCGAATAGCGGTCACGACCCCATCTGGTTGTTGCCGGTGACCAGGAAGTGCGCGAGCGCGGCCGTCGTGGCGGCGTTCATCGTGCCGGTCTGGGGCAGGCCCGCGTCGCGCTGCAGGTAGGTGATGGCCTGCTCGGTCTGGGCGTTCATCGTCCCGGTGATCGGGCCTTCGTAGTAGTTGAGCCGGCCCAGCTCCCGCTGCAGGGTCTCGATCGCGGCCGAGGGCGCGGGCGGCGGGACGACGTGGTGGTGGGTGGTGTCGCCGGTGGTGCTCGACGAGGCCGGGGCGGCCGAGAG
Source organism: uncultured Actinomycetota bacterium (assembly GCA_963799945.1). Classification (GTDB taxonomy): domain Bacteria; phylum Actinomycetota; class Actinomycetes; order Mycobacteriales; family Pseudonocardiaceae; genus Pseudonocardia. The sequence goes on along the minus strand of CAWCZG010000006.1, from coordinate 578,257 downwards.
TGTGCCCGCTGTCGGGTTGCCACCGAGCCCGATGACCAGGCCCGCGGCGATGCCCGCGCCGACGAGGACGCCGACCGCGGCGATGAAGACGGTGCGTCCGCGCGGGGAGCCGTTGGGGGTGGTGGAGGTCGAGGGGTTGGTGGTCGCGGTGCTCATGATGGCTCCTCTGGCTGGTCCCGGGCCCGTTGCTCCGGTAGCTCCAACTCTGGTCCGGGGGAGCCGCCGGCAACCGTCGGGCGGCCGGGCCACACAGGGGATGACGGGGGGTCCACCGATCGGTGGACATCGCCTCCGGTCAGCGCGGTCCGGTGAGGGTGCCGATCAGTTCCGCGACGGCGTCGGGGCGGGTGAGCGCGGGGGAGTGGGCGCCCGGCCACTCGAGCCGGGAGGTCGCCCGCTCGGCCATGGCCCGCTCCAGGTCGGGGTTGACCGCGGTGTCGTCGGCGCAGACCACGTAGGTCGAAGGGGTCGTGCGCCAGCCGATCACCTCCGGCACCCCCCGGAACACCGCGCGGTGGACCGGGCGCAGCCGGGCGACCGCGGCGGCCGCCTCGTCGGCGGGCGCGTCGGGGAACATCACCCCGGCGGCCTCGGCCGGGTCGAGGCTGATCAGCTGCCGGTCCTCGGAGAACCGGAAGGCGTCGGCCAGCCGGGTCGGGGCGAAGTCCCGCTCGGGCAGGGGCCGCCCGACCGACTCGCCCTCGGCGAGCTGGAACGCGGCCAGGTAGAGCAGGTGCACGACGCCGGGGTGCGCGCCCGCCCCGGTGATCACCGCGCCGCCGTAGGAATGGCCGACCAGCACCGCGGGGCGGTCGAAGCCGTCCACGACGGCGACGGTGGCGGCCACGTCGTCGGCCAGGCTCGTCAACGGCAGTTCGACGGCCACGCTCGCGATCCCGGCGGCGTCGAGGCGCGCGCGGACCCCGTCCCACGCCCACCCCCCGTGCCAGAGACCGTGGACAAGGACAACCCCGGCGCGCACAGAAACCACCGCCGCAGCCTCCCACTGTCACCCAGATCTCCGCAGGTCGCCGGCACCGCGAGGGTTAAGGTTGAGAGCGGAGGAGGTGGCCGCCGTGGAGGTGGACGAGACCGCCGATCGGGTGCGCCCAGGGCCCCTGCAGTGGATCCGCTACGCGTACGGGGCCGCGCTCCCGCGGCGCAACCGCACCTGGGTGCTCTACGACGTGACGACCCGCACCTGGGTGCTGCGCCACCTCGCCCGTGGCCTGGTGCAGTTCGTGCCGTTCGTCATCGTGCTGCTGCTGGTGGTCCCGGTCGACAAGGGGATTCTGGGCATCGGGATCGGGATGGGCGCCCTCATCGGGTTGCTGTTCTCGACGGCCTTCGTGGACAACGTCGCCGAGAGCCGGGCGATCAAGGCGGGCTACCCCGAGGGCTACGCCACCGAGGTGCGCAAGCAGCGGACCAAAGCCGAGGCCGCGGCCCGCCGCCGTCGCTGACCGCGCGCCCCGGGGTGTGAGAGAAACCTCCTCGCGTTTCACGGCGGCCCCCGCGGCCGACTCCGTGGCGGGAGGTGGTGCGGGTGACGCCACGTCGGCGTGTGCGTCGGCCGAAGTCGGTGCTGTCGTCGTGGTTGGCGCCGCGGCGGAAGGTGCGGCGTCCGCGGGTGGTCAAGCCCCTCGTGCGGCGCCCGGTGCGCAAGGCGGTCGCGCCCGCGGGACGACCCGTGAGCAAGGCGGTGGCGTCGCCGGGGCGCTGGGTCCGCGGTCCGGCCGCGGCCATCGGCGGCCGGTCCTACGACGTCTACCTGCCGAAAGGCTACCGTCGGACCACGAAGGCGCCGCTGGTCATGCTGCTGCACGGGTGCCTGCAGACCCCCGCCGAGTTCGCCGACTCCAGTCGGTTCACCTCCGTGGCCGACCGCAACGGCTTCCTGCTGGTCGTGCCGCACCAGGAGGGCCGCCACCACCCGCAGCGCTGTTGGCGCTGGTACGAGTCCCGCCACCAGCAGCGCGGGGCGGGGGAGCCCGCCGTGCTGGCCGCCATCCTGCTCGACGTGCTCGCCGAGACCAGCCGGTGGCGGGTCGAGGGCCAACGGGTCTACGTCGCGGGGCTGTCGGCGGGCGGCGCGATGGCGATGACGCTGGCCGCCACCTACCCCGACCTGGTCGCCGCCGCAGGCGTCCACTCCGCGCCCGCGTACCGGTCGGCGACGGGCGGCGGGCAGGTCCTCGCCGCGATGGCGGGCCGCACGCGCCTCCCGCCTCCCGCCGCCCCGGCGGCCGCGATCGCTCCGCTCATCGTCGTCCAGGGGCGGTCCGACGGCGTGGTCGCCGCGGGCAACGCCGAACGCATCGCCGACCAGTGGCTGGCCCACCACAGCGCCGCGGGCGCCTCGGTGGGCACGGCGCGCAGCCGGGTCGACAAGGGCCACACGCAGGGTCGGCCCTACACCCGTATCCGCTGGTACGCGGGGCGCAACCGGCGCGTCCTGGAGGTGTGGGAGGTGGATCGCCTCGGCCACGCCTGGTCGGGCGGCCGCGCGGGCGGGTCCTACAGCGACCCTGAAGGCCCGCGAGCCTCCACCCTCATGTGGAACTTCTTCCGCACCCATTCCCGGTGAGCGCCGGCGCTTCCCGTGCGAAGATGCCTCACCGCCCGTGGCGTGAGGAGGTCGTCGAGCAGCCATGCCGAGGACGTCGACCGGCCCGGCGACGACGCCGAGTGGAACTACGCGGCGCGCCACGAGACGCCGACGGCGCGGCTCGACCGCAACTGGTCCGATCTCCTGCAGGAGCTGCGCGTCGCCGAGACCGGCGTCCAGCTGTTCACCGGCCTGCTCCTGACGGTGCCGTTCCAGGCCCGCTTCGGCGAGCTGACGCCCCGTCAGCTGCTGCTCTACATGGTCATCCTCGGCCTGTCGGTGCTGGCCACGGCTCTGCTGCTCAGCCCGGTGGTGCTGCATCGCGTGCTGTTCCGCCAACACGCGCGCCGGACGCTCGTCTCGGTCGGCCAGCGGTGTGCGCTGGCGGGCTTCGCCGCGCTCGCCCTCGCGGTGGTCGGCGTCTGCGTGCTGATCTTCGACGTGGTGGCGGGCGGCGGAGCGGCGATCACCGCGGGCGCGGTCGCGTTCGTCATCTTCGCAGGGCTGTGGGGCGTCGGCCCGCTCCTGCTCCGCGGCCGGGTCGCCGTGGAAGAGGAAGAGGACGTGGCCTGACCGTCAGGCGTCGGGGAGGTCGTCGGCCCCGAACACGTCGAGCGCGGCCCTCGGCTGTCCGGTGGGTACCCGACCGTGCCGTTCTTGATGCAATCGGCATCCGCGGTGCCCCGAGCGACCTGGCCGCGCACGATCACGAGGGGCGTCGGGATGAGCGGCTAGTCCGCCGTCGCCGCGGCCATCTGCGCGACGTCGCGCAGGTGGTGGCGGCTCTCGTGGGCGACGTTGCGGGCCAGCCACCGGGCGGTGCGCGCCTCGCCGAGGCGGGTCACCACGCGGTCCCAGTCGGTGGTCTTGCCGACCTCGACCAGGAAGCCCTCCATGGCGGCGGCGAGCTCGCCGACGACGACCACGGGATCGGCCTGCCGGTAGGCGAAGCGCTCGGCCCGCAGGTCGTTGTACATCGGCTCGAGGGCGGGCCGGTCCTCCCGCCGCGCCCGGTAGAGCCGGATGGTGTGCGCGATGTGGACGTCGCGGAGATGGCACACGTACTCGGCGATCGACCAGCCCGCGACCTCCGGGACCCGCCGCGCGGCCACCCCCGGCGCGAGCGCGGCGACCAGGTCGCGCAGCTTCGCGGTGTCCCGGCGGACCGGAGCTGCGACGTCGTCGACCCGCAGATCCGGATAGCTGAAGCCGCACACCAGGCAGACGTGGTCCTCTTCGGTGAGCGGCGGCAGCGCGGACGGCATCGCTCCAGCCTCGCACTACTGGTCGAGCTCGAACCACACCTGCTTGCCGCCGTTGTGCCTGCCGCTGCCCCAGCGGTCGGCCAACGTGCTGACCAGCCACATGCCGTGCCCGCCGAGCCCGGTGCGGTCGCGCAGCACCGGCGGCGTCGGCGACCCGTCGACCACGCTGACCCGCAGCTTCAGCTTCGACAAGATGAGCTCGATGGTGAACGTCGTCGCCGGGCTGACGTGGCGCACGACGTTCGTCACGAGCTCGCTGAGCAGCAGCACCGACTCCTCCCGGCGGGCGTCGGCCGCCCAGGCCCCCAGGAGCTGGCCGACGAGCTGGCGCGCCAACGGCACGCTGCCCGACGTCGTGGGCAGGTCGATCCGCGCCCGCAGGACCGCGGAGTCGGCCATCAGGACCGCTTCGGCCTGCCGGCCGAACCGTTCGGGCTCGCGTCCAGCACCAGGAACCGGCTCGTGAGCCCGAGCGCCTCGAACACCCGCGACGCGGGCCCGCTGCCCAGCCGGATGGCGAGCCTGCGCCCGGCCGCCCTGGCCCGTTGGTCGGCCAGCAGGATCAGCCGGACGCCGGTCGAGTCGACGAACTGCAGCGCCCCGAGATCGATGACGAGCAGCGCGGGCGCGCTCTTCTCGGCTTCCAGGACCTGCCGCTCGGCGTGGTCGAACGTGGAGATGTCCAGCTCGCCGGTGAGCACGACCTCGACGGGCTCGTCGGACGGGCTGGTCACGGCGCCGCCTCGACGACCAGGATCGCGACGTCGTCGCGCAGCACACCGCGCTGGAAGCCCTCGACGTCGGCCAGCAGCCGATCGGCGACCGCGGCCGCCGAAGGGTGCTCCACCGAGCCGACGAGCCTGGCCAGCCGCTCCGCTCCGTAGAAACCGTCCACGCCTCGCGCCTCCGTCACCCCGTCGGTGTACAGGACCATCATCTCGCCCCGTCGCAGCTCGATCTCCACCGCGGCGAGCTGCACGTCCGGATAGACGCCGAGCAGGGTGCCGGGGTTGTCCACCGGCGTGACCCGCCCGTCGCGCAGCACGAGCGGGGGAGGGTGGCCCGCGTTGGCCAGCCGCACGGTGGCGCCGTCGGCGGTGAGGGTGAGCTGCCCGTGGGCCACCGTCGCGAACCGGCCTGCCCGCCCGCCCGTCTCGCGCAGCATCGCCGCGTTCAGCCGTTCCAGCACCTCGGCGGGCCCCAGGCCGTGGCCGAGCTCCGCCCGGACGGTGTGCCGGATCAGCGCGGTCAGCGCCGCGGCCTCGGCGCCCTTGCCGCAGACGTCCGCCACCACGAAGCCCCAGTGGTCGGCGTCGGCGCCTTCGACGACGTCGTAGAGGTCGCCGCCGACGTGCACGTCGGAGCTCTCCTCGGTCTGGGCCCGGTAGTGCGCGGCCAGGCGGAGTCCTGCGACGGTGGGCAGCCCCGTCGGGAGCAGCGCCGCCTGCAGGGTGTGCGCGGTCCGCCGCTGGTTCTCATACAGGCGCGCGTTGTCCAGCGCGACGGCCGCGTTGGCCGCCAGCTGCTCGGCGAACGCGAGGTCGTTGCGGTCGAACTGGCGCTCGGACTCGGCGTGCACGAGGGTGACCGCGCCCAGCCGCCGCCCGCGGACCGCCAACGGCACGATCACTGCCGAGCGCATCCCGATGGAACGGATCAGTGCGAGGTGCTCGTCGTCCACCGCGGCGGCCGCGAGCAGCTCGTCGGGGATCTCGGGGAAGAACGCCGACTCGCCGCTGCGGCTGACCTGGATCGGGCCGCCGTCCGCCTCCGGGTCGGGCGGGTAGCGCTGCTCGAGCTGCGCGACGAAGGCGACCTTCGCCGGGTCGCTGTGCGCGACGGCGACCTGGTGGACGTCGTCACCGCGGATGAGGTGGACGGCACACCAGTCGGCGATCTCGGACGCGGCCAGGTCGGCGAGCTGCTGCAGCCGCTGCTCGACCGAGAGCGGGGCCTCCATCAGCCGGGTGGTGCGGCTCAGGAAGGTCATGAGGCCGAGCCTGCGTTCGGCCTCGGCGCGGGCGGCCCGCTCGGCGACCAGCAGCCGGGCGCGGTCGAGACCCTGGGCGCACAGCGCGGTGACGGCCATGAGGAACTCGCGCTCGTCCGGGGAGAAGGTGCGGGGGCGGGCGAAGCTGAACACCACGGCGCCGAGGTCGCGGTCCTCGACGATGAGCGGCAGGCAGGCGCTGGCCTGCATGTCGCCCGCGGTGCCGACGGGCGCCATGTCCGGGTAGCGGCAGCGCCACTGCTCGGCGTCTTCCAGCCAGACGGGCCGCCGGAGCAGGGCGGCGTCCGAGAGCGGCCGCCCCGGGCGGATCTCCAGCCGCCGGTAGGGCTCGACGAGCTCCGCGGGCCAGCCGGTGGCGTGCAGCACCTCCAGCGTCTCCGCGTCGACGCGCGAGTAGGAGGTGACGGCGTCGGCGCCCAGCAGGTCGGCCGCGGTCGTGACGACGAGCGCGCCGATCGCGGCGGGCGTGGTGGCGCCCAGCAGCTCGCCCGCCAGGCGCTGCAGCGCCCCTGCGCGGCGCGAGGCGGGCGGCATCGTCAGGCATGCACTCCACCCGTCTTCCGGTCCACCGCCGTCAGGGCTTCGACGTGCGGGCCACATTGTGGCAGTGGACCGTCCAGCAGGGGGAACCGCCGTTCGGAGGGATCAGACCCGCCAGGATGATCTCCTGGGCGCCCGAGCACGCTGTGGACGAGGATCGCCGTTGAGGCGGATCAGTTTCGGGGGTGGTGGCGTGCGCGGACGCACAGCGGCGGGGGTGGTCCTCGCCGGGATCGTGGTGGTGGCGGCGCTGGCGTACGGCTGGGCGCTCACCCGCGACCCGTTGGAGCCCTACTACGCAGCCGCCGTCCGCAGCATGGCCACGAGTTGGCACGCCTTCGCGTTCGGCGCGTTCGACCCGGACGCCACCGTCACCCTCGACAAGCTCCCCGGGGCGTTCTGGATCCAGGCCCTGCTCGCGCGCGGGTTCGGCGTCCAGACGTGGACACTCGTCGTGCCGCAGGTGATCGAAGGCGTCCTGGCGGTGCTCGTGCTGTACCGCTGCGTCCGGCGTACGGCGGGGCGCGCCGCCGGTCTCGTCGCGGCGCTGGTGCTGGCGGTGAGCCCGGCCGTCGTGGCGATGGACCGGGGCAACATCGCCGATCCGCTCATGATCCTGCTCGTCCTCCTGGCCGCGGACGCGGTGGTCGGCGCCGTGCTCCTCGGCGGCCGATGGCGGCTGGTGCTGGCCGGGGTCTGGGTGGGGCTCGCCTTCCAGGCCAAGATGATCGAGGCGTGGCTGGTGCTGCCCGCGTTGGCGCTGGCCTTCCTCGTCGCGGGTCCCGGCGGCATCGGGCGGCGGGTGCGGCAGGTCCTCGGCGGCGGGGTGGTGGCGGGCGTGGTGTCGGTGCTGTGGATGGCCGTCGTGAGCCTGGTGCCCGCAGGCGCGCGGCCGTGGGTCGACGGCAGCACCGGCAACTCGCTGTTCGAGCAGGTCTTCGTCTACAACGGACTGGGCCGGGTCGGCGAGGCGACGCCGCTGCAGGTGCTCATCGGCCAGGGCCTCGCGTTGCCGCTGACGAGCCCGGTGCCGGGCTGGGACCGGCTGCTGACCGGCCCGTTCGGTCGCGACGGGGGCTGGCTGCTCCCCGCGGCGGCGGTGATCGCGGTGGTCGGGATCGTGGCCGCCAGGCACCGCGAGCGCACCGACCCGGTCCGCGCCGGTTACCTGCTGTGGGGCATGTGGCTGGTCACGTTCTTCGCGGCGTTCTCGGTCGCCGCGCAGATCAACAGCTACTACACCGCCGCGCTGATCCCGGCGGTGGCCGCGCTGCTGGGCATCGGGGTCTCCGACGTCCGCCGCCACCGCGCGGCGTTCACCCCTCGCGTGGTCGCGGCCGTCGTCGTGGCGGGCTCTGCGCTGTACGCCGCCCTGCTGCTGCGGGGCGCACCGGCGCCCGCGTGGTTGCTGCCCGCCGCCGCCCTGGTCGCGGCGCTCGCGGTGGTGGTGCTCCTGCTCTCGAAAGCCCGGCCACGGCTGGTCGGCCCCGGAGCGGTGGCGGCGCTCGCCGCGGTGCTGGTCGTGCCGACGGTCGGCTCGGCGCTGCTGGTGCTGCGCGGCGGGGGCGCGTTCGACACGCCCTTCGAGTCGCGCGCGGCCGCGGTCGGCGTCTACGAGCTGTTCGTCGCGACCCCGGCGGCGGTCGCCAAGACGCTGCCCACGCTGGAGCGGGCCCGAGCCGGTGCGCCGGACCTGTTGGCCGTCCAGTCGGCCGCCGTCGCCTCGGTGTTCAGCTACCCCAGCGGGCAGGAGGTGCTGCCCATCGGCGGCTTCACCGGCACCGGCCCGTCGCCGACGTTGTCCGCGCTCCAGGCTGCCATCGCCGCGGGCCGGTTCCACCTCGTGCTGGCCTTCCCCAGCACCGACCCCCGGATGGTGTGGATCGCGGCGCACTGCCGCACCTTGCCGTCCGCAACCCCGCCGTTCCGCGACTACTACTGCGAGCCCGCCGATGCGCGGGGGTGAGCCTCAGGGGCGCGGCGGCGCCACGAGCCCGCTCTTGTAAGCGATCACCACCAGCTGCGCGCGGTCACGGGCGTCGAGCTTGGTCATCGCCCGGCCGATGTGCGTCTTCACGGTGGCCGGGCTGATCATCAGCCGGGCGGAGATCGCGCTGTTGTCCAGGCCGTCGGCGGCGAGCGCGACCATCTCGCGTTCGCGTTCGGTGAGCGTGGCCAGGCGGGCGACGTCGGCCGACGAGCGTTGCGGCCCGGTCGTGAACGCCTCGATCAACGTCCGGGTGACCGCGGGGGAGAGCAGCGCGTCGCCCGCCGCGACCACCCGCACCGCCGCGCGCAGGTCCGCCGGCTCGATGTCCTTCAGCAGGAACCCGCTCGCGCCCGCGCGGAGGGCGGCGAAGACGTACTCGTCGAGCGCGTAAGTGGTGAGCACCACGACCTTGACCTGGCCGAGCAGCGGATCGGCGCAGATCATCCTGGTGGCGGCGATGCCGTCGAGGTCGGGCATCCGGATGTCCATGAGGAGCACGTCCGGCCGGGTGCTGCGGGCCAGCTCCACGGCCGCCCGCCCGGTGGCCGCCTCGCCGACGAGATCGATGTCGGGCGTGTGCGTGAGCAGGGCGCGGAACCCGGCCCGGACCAGCGCCTGGTCGTCGGCGAGCGCAACCCGTACGACCGGCTCGCTCATCCGCCCGTCCCGACCGGGAGCCGGGCGGCGACCCGGAACCCGCGGCCGGTCGCGGGCCCGGCGTCGAGGGTGCCGCCCAACGCGTGCGCTCGTTCGCGCATCCCGGTGAGGCCCCGCCCGTCGGGGTCCGGTTCGGCGGCCAGGCCGTCGTCGACGATCTCGATGTCGACCTCGTCGGTGTGCAGGTCGATCGTGACGGTGGCGGTGCGGGCGTCGGCGTGCCGGATCGTGTTGGTGAGGGCCTCCTGCACGATCCGGTAGATCGTGTGCTCGACGACGGTCGGCAGGCGGCGCTCCCCGGTGATCGTCAGCGCGACGGCGACGCCCGCGTCCGCGGCTTGCTCCCGCAGGCCCGCCAGCTCGGGCAGCCCGCGCTCCGGCGGGGTGGTGTCGGAGGGTCGGGCGGCCGGGTTGCGCAGGACGGTGAGGGTGGCCCGCAGCTCGGCCATCGCCTCCCGGGCGGCGCCGCGGACCGCGGTGACGGCGGTGCGGGCGTCGTCGGGCCGGTCGGGGAGCGCCTCCTCCGCGGCGGCCGCGTGCACGGCGACGATCGTGACGGTGTGGGCCAGCAGGTCGTGCACCTCGCGGGCCAGGTCGATCCGGTCCTGCATGAGCCGCTGCTGCGCGGCCTGCTCGGCGGCGAGGTGCACCGCGCGCAGCTGCTCCTCGACGGCCACCCGCCGGGCCCGTGCGGCTTCGCCCAACGCGGCCACGGCGACCAGGCCGACCGCCGGGGCGATGATCGACCAGCTCAGGTCGACGGGATGCGGCGGCAGCAGCGGGATGAGGCTCATCCCCAGCACGACCGCCGCCGCGACGGCCAGCGACCGCGCCCCGTTGCCCCGCGCGGTGACCGCGTAGACCACCACGAACAGCGCCACCGCCGGAGCCAGGCCCGGGTAGCCGACGAGGTGGTAGAGCAGCGACAGCACCACCACGCCGACGGCGGCCGCGACGGGTCGACGCTGCCCGGCGACGGCCAGGCCCGCCAGCACGGCCAGCACCACACCGCCTGCGAGCGGCGGCACGGGCCGGGCCGACTCGATGATCTCGAACACCGTCCCGGTGACCGCGGCGGCCACCGCGAGCGCGGCGAACGCGAGATCGGTGTGGCGGCCCGTCTGCACAGTCAGCAGTGTCCCTGACGCCGCGCTCATTCGGGGATGTTCCCCGACCGGCTGCCCATCGTGAACGGGGTCGTGGTCCCGGCGTAGTCGATCGTCATGCTCATCCCCATCGCCGCGTGCAGCGGCACGTGGCAGTGCAGCATCCAGATCCCCGGGTTGTCCGCGGCGAACGCGACGTCGACGGTCTGGTGCGGGCCGAGAAGCACCGTGTCCTGGTGCAGGGGGCTGCCCGTCGGTGCGTGACCGTCGACGGCGAGGACGGTCATGACGTGCCCGTGCAGGTGCATGGGGTGGAACTCGCCGGTGTCGTTGACCATGTGCAGGCCCACGAGCTGCCCGTCGTGCACCACGAGCGGCGGCACGTCGGGCGACGCCGCCCCGTTGATGGTGTGCACCAGCTGGATGCTGCCGTCCCGGAAGCCGGGCCCCTCCCCGAGCACCACCGGGGCCGTGACGTCGGGCGTGCGCGTGGTCGGGTCCGGGGCCGGGGCGCCGTAGGCCAGCGGGTCGAACACGGGAAAGGTGGTCGGATCGACGGCGGCCGGGAGCGGCCCGTCGCCGATGGTGACCGTCTCGCCGGGGCGTGCGGGCGGTCCGAAGAAGCCCTCCAGGGGCGACGGCGTGCCCGTGATGCGGGTGTCGACGAGGCGCACCGCGGTGGCGGGCATGGTGAACTCCAGGTCGACGCGCTGACCCATGCCGAGCACCAGGCGCCGCGGCCCGAGCGCCTGTGGCCCCGAGAGGTCGTGCCCGTCCAGGGCGACGACCCGATACGGCACCCCGAGCAGCACCGGGGCCTCCGCGGTGCCGTCCATCCCCGGTGCCACGGCGTCGATCACCCGCAGCCGCACGGTCTGGCCCGGTCGGGCGGGCACGTGCAGGTCGCCCGTGGTGCCGTTGACCGCGATCGCGCCCGACCCGCCGACGTCGTCGTGGAGCAGCGCGGTCTGGTCGACGTCCGCGACGGGCCCGCCGCGCGGTGCGACGACGAGCGAACCGAACAGTCCGGCGCCGATCTGGGCCGCGGTGTCCTGGTGCGAGTGGTACCAGAAGGTGCCCGCGTCGGCCGCGATGAACTCGTAGGTGAACGCATCGCCGGGCGCGACCGCGTCCTGGGTGATGCCCGCGACGCCGTCCTCGGCGCCCCGCACCCGCACGCCGTGCCAGTGCAGGGTGGTCGCCACCGGCAGCCGGTTCACCAAGGTCACCCGCACCCGGTCGCCCTGGGTGACCCGCAGCTCCGGGCCCGGCACCGTGTCGTCGTAGGTGAACGCCGGGTGCCCGTCGACCGTGCCCGGACGGGCGGTGAGGGTGAACGCCTTGACCGGCTCCGGTCCCGGCGCGGCCACCAGCGCGGTGACGGGCACGCCGCCGGACCCGAGGCCGGGCGGGTTGGCCGAGGCGGCGTCGGGCATGCCCGAGAGCCCCGTGCCAACCCCCACGAACGTCGCCGCCGCCCCCACGACGGCGACGAGCCCGATCCCGAGGGGGGTCCGCACGCTGTGCAGGCGACGTTCTCGCGGCCCGCGGAGGGCGAGGCCGACCAGCACCGCCGCCCCCAGCACCTCGACGACGACGCAGAGCACGTCGGGGACACCGACGGCTTCCGGGCTCCACGGTTCCGGGCCGATCGGCAGCCCGGTCGTCCGCGACACCCACCAGAGCAGGGCGAGCAGGACCTCGGCCGTCGCGACGGTCAGCAGCAGCCGCCGTCCGGGGCGCAGGAGAACCGCGACGGCCGCGCCGAGCTGGCCGACGCCGACCACGGCGAAGAACAGCCCGAACAGGAGGTACTCCGCCAGGTGCTCCGGCACCACGGCCAGGTGCACGGCGCCCGCCGCCGCGACCGACACCGCTCCGGCGAGCAGGGCGACGGGCCCGTGCCGTCGGATCGTCGAGGGCGGGCTGAGCAGAGCGCTGACCATGCCCGAAAGGCTTCGCCGCTCTGCGGCGCGTGTCGTCGGACCAGTGGCGCGCCCGTCTACGCCATGCGAAGCAGGCGGACTACGTCAGCCGCGGTACCCGGTCAGCGGCGCAGGTGCTCGCAGGCGAGCAGCACGGCGAAGAGCCAGCTCGGCGGGAACGGGTTCTCGTCGACGCGGACGGTCCACCACGTGAGGTTGCCGCGCCGGTCCGAGGGGGCTGCGGCGGTCGAGCGGGTGAACGCGTCGCAGGCGAAGAGCTGACCGTCATGGCCGCGCAGCTCGCCCTGGCCGGGTGCGGTGACGCGGTAGGTCCACGGCCCGGACCTGATCACCGCCTCGGCGAGCTCCGGGTCGAGGGCCCTGGCGACGAGCTTCTGGTTGACCACCCCGCCGGGCAGCACGCGGATGACGATGCCCTCGGACGCGCGGTGACCGTCGGCGAAGATCATGCGGGTGCGGGTGTCGCGGATCTGCAGCTTCGCGCGCCTGTCCACGGCGGAGCGCAGTCCGGCGAAGGCCGCAGCGGCGACATCGTCGTTGTCGACGACCGCGATGTCGGTCTGGGTGAGCAGGTGGCCATCGGGCGATCGGACGCTGTAGCTGTGGTCGGGGTTGGTCAACGCGAGCACGGTGCCGTGGTTGGTGAGGAGCTGCCAGGTCGGGCCGAGCCGCACGATCCACTCCGCGTGCCGGACCGGGTCGGCCAGCCCCGCGACGGTCGTGCTCGGTCGCCGGTCGGGCAGGCCGCGGTCGCGCCCGAACAGGGCCATGGCGCCCTCCGTCTCTGCCGGCTCCTCCCCGGCACCGTAGCTACTGGCGGAAAGCCCGCCGGTACTGGCTCGGTGTGGTGTTCATGCGCTGGCGGAAGTGCAGCCGGTACGTGGTGGCGTTCGCGAAGCCCGCGACGGTGGCGATCTCGTCGATCGAGTGCTCGCTGCGTTCGAGCAGTTCGAGGCTCCGGTCGACGCGGCGGGCCAGCAGCCATTCCAGCGGGCTCTGCCCGGTGACCGCGCGGAAGCGTCGGGTGAAGTGCCGTTCGGAGAGGTGGGCGCGGCGGGCCAGCGCGGCGATGGTCACGGGCTCGGTGAGCTGGTGCTCCATCCAGGCGATGACGTCGTGGATGCGCGCGTCGTTGCCGCCGCCACCGGCCGCTCGACGAACTGCGCCTGCCCGCCGTCGCGGTGGGCGGGTACCACCAGCCTGCGCGCGACCTGGTTGGCGACCCCGGCGCCGTGGTCGCGCCGGAGCAGGTGCAGGCACAGGTCGATGCCCGCGGCAGAGCCCGCCGAGGTCAGGACGTCGCCGTCGTCGACGTAGAGGACCTCGCGGTCCACCTGGACGGCCGGATGGGCGCGGGCCAAGCGTTCGGCGTACTGCCAGTGCGTGGCCGCCCGCCGCCCGTCGAGGAGGCCCGCCGCGGCGAGTACGAAGGCGCCGGAGCAGATGGAGACCACCCGGCTGCCCCGTCGGTGGGCCCCGCGCACGGCGGCGGTCAGCGCCGCGGGCACCGGCCGGTCGACCGGCCAGCCCGGGATGATCACCGTGTCGGCGGCGGCCATGCGGTCCAGCCCGTGCGGGACGGCCAGCGTGATGCCGCCGACCGCGGGGTGCTCGCCCGGCTCCACCGCGCAGACCTCTACGGAGTACCAGCTCGGGACGTCGAGCTCGGGCCGCTCCAGCCCGAACACCTCGATGACGATCGCGAGTTCGAACGGGGCCATCCCGGGATAGGCCAGCGCGGCGATGTGGTGTCGTGGCCGGACCGCCGTCATGGCCGGATCCTACGGAACGGGGTCCTTCCGGCCGCCGGCTTTCCCCGTCCGCAGGCGACCACGATCGACGCCATGAGGATCCGATCGGCCGTCGCGGCCACCGCACCCGCCCCCGCGTCCGAGGCGGCGGACCACTTCCGCGCCCGGCTCGCGTACGAGGCCGACCCCGCCGACGTCGCGGCCGACATGGCAGCGGGCGTGGCGGACTTCGTCCTGGTCGACTGCCGCAGCCCGGAGCTCTACGCCGAGGCCCACGTCCCCGGCGCGCTCAACGTGCCGCACCGGCGCATCACCGCCGACCTCGTCGCGGAGCTCATCCCCGACGCGTCGACCCTCGTGATCACCTACTGCGCGGGCCCGCACTGCAACGCCTCCACCAAAGGCGCGCTGCGGTTCGCGACGCTGGGCCGCCCGGTGAAGGAGATGCCGGGCGGGATCGATGGCTGGCTGCGCGACGGCCTGGAGATCGAGCGCGGCGCCAAGGAGCGCCCTGAAGAACTCGGGCCTACTGCGCTACGGCCGGAGTTTTTCAGGACCCTCCTAGGCCCGCTCGGCCGGGTTCGCCACGGGACGCAGGCGACGTCCGGCCTTGCCGGGTTGCTTGTGGGCGCGCTCGCGGTCGACGGTCGTCGCGATCCACGTGTCGATGTCGGTCCAGGCGGCGTCGAGCCAGGCCGAGAGCGCGTCGTGGTCGTGGCGGGGGATGTCCGCCGACGGCACGAACGTGGTGTGGATGAGGATGTCGCGGTGGGTCGGGAGGCGCCACAGCGGACGGTCGCGCCCGTCGTCGGTGAAGCCGGAGTGGGCGAGCAGGAGGACGTCGGCGGTGGGGGCTCCGGTGAGCGCCGCCAGGGTCCCGCCGAGCCGCGGCGGCAGGGTGTGGGTGTTGCGCAGGGCCTGCCGCGCCCGGCGGTAGGCCCCGGCCGCCCGCAGTTCGGTCAGCGACCGGACCCACCGGGCCCGGCTGAAGTTCCCGCCTTCGGGGAACAACAGCAGGACGTCGCCCGAGGTCATCGACTCCGCGATGTCCTCGACGCACTGCCGGGCCCGGCGGCGGCGCGGGCCGACGAAGCACAACGGCAGGTGGTCGCCCGCCAGGTCGACGCTCGGCTCCAGCCGCAGGAGCGCGGTGAGCACCACCCGCAGGCGCAGCCGGTAGCGCACGGCCAGCAGCCAGGCGACGAAGAGGGAGTCGCCGGGGCCGCAGTGCCGGGCCAGGACGATCACGCCGCCGCTGCCGTGCAGCTTCGCCTCGGGCGCCGACCCGTCCTCGACGGTCACCGTCACGTCGAGGATCGCGTGCATGGCCTGGTAGGCGCGGTCGAGCACGTCGCGCAGGAGCGCGTTCCAGTCCGTCTCCTCGGCCCGCAGCAGCCGGGGCAGGAGCGAGATCTCGATGCTCGCGTAGGCGACGACGAGGGCCGTGCTGCGTAGCGGCAGGCTGGAACGGGCGCCGAGGCCGACGAGCGCGCTGACGGCCAGCGTCACCGGCGCGGTCGCGAGGACCAGCAGGTCGAGGACGATCACGCCGGGCACGGTCACGGATCGACGCACCGCGGCGGCGGCAGCGGCCGCCAGGCGGCTGAGCGTGCCGGGCCTCATCCGAGTCCGGCCAGGTAGGCGCGGGTCGCCTCGCAGGCGCGTTTGGCGCTGTCCGCGATCCGTCGCGGATCGCGGTAGCGCAGGTTGGACCAGGTGGCGGCCGACCGCGCGGGCAGGCCGGTGGGCAGGACGTGCACGGTGACGCCGTCGGGAACGTGGGCGAGGTCGGCGTGGAACCGGTGCCTGCGGGCGATCTCGAAGGACACGAAGCCCACCTCCCAGGGTCGGCGGGGCACCCGCAGCTGTTCCTCGATCCGCCCTACGTGCAGCACCCACACCGTGTCGGCGCCCGCGGCCACGGCCCGCGCCAACGGGATGCTGTTGACCAGGCCGCCGTCGACGAAGTGCTCGTCGCCGATCCGCACGGGCGGGAAGATCCCCGGCAGCGCGCAGGAGGCGAGCACGGCCTCGACGAGGTCGCCCCCGGTGAACCAGTGCTCCTGGGCCTTCTCGATGCTGGCGGCCACGCACTCGAACCGGATCACCAGCTCGTCGAAGCGGCGCACCGGGAGGTGTTCGCGCAGCAGCGCCCGCAGGTCGTCGCTGTCGTGCAGCGACGTCCCGCTGCGCACGATCTGCCCGACCCGTTCGACCAAGGACCCGCCCAGCACCTCGCCGGAGGCCAGGGCGTCCCACGTCGCGACGAGCCGGTCGGCTCCCTCGGGCGTGGGGTCGGCCGCGATGGAGGCGCCGTTGATGGCGCCGATGGACGTGCCGTAGATCAGGTCCGGTGCGATGCCCGCCGCCAGCAGCGCCTTGGCCATCCCGGCCTCGGCCGCGCCGAGCACGCCCCCACCGCCGAGAACGAACGCCGTGCACGCCACGACTGCGGGTATACGCGCAACCGCGATCGTCCGCCGGGCCGGGGCCCGATCGGGTAGCGGCGCCGTGCTTTCTCCCGGTGTTCGGTGCGTCACTTGAATTCTGATCGGGGCGCGCCGAGAATGGTGGCGTGGCCGAACCCCAGACTCTTCTCGAGTGGTTCTGGCCGTCCCGGCGGGGTCACGCCTTCGACGAGCTCTGTCGCTGAATCGCGCGATTCAGCCCCCACTCGTCGTCACCCACCGGAGAAGAACGTGACCACCCTGAACCTGCCGCCGTCCGCCCGTCCCACCCGTGAGCAGCGCCGATCTGAGGCCGCCGACCAGCTCCTGACCGCGTTGGAGAGGCTGGTGCGCCGCCACCGGGCGCTGGAGCTGAGCACCGACGAGCTGGGCCTGCACGCGGAGCTGATCGCGGCCGAGGTCGCTCACCAGCTGGCGGTCACCCGCAGTGCGCTGCAGCGCAGTCCGGCAATACACCGCTCAGTCTGAGCCGAATTGTCGGACATTTCCGCGCACTATTGTCAAAGGGTGTAGCGGCCGAACTTCTCCTTGGCCTGCGCGGCGACCGGCGTGAACAGGTTGACGAGGTTGCCGTCGGGGTCGCGGAAGAGGAACGAGCGGTTGCCCCACGGCATCGTCGTGGGCTCGGTGACGACGTCCTCGACGACATGGCGCAGCTTCTCCGCCGCGGCGTCCACGTCGTCCACCAGGTACTCGATGATCACCGAGCGGTTCGCCCCCGATTCGGAGGCGCCGGGGCCGAACAGCGCCACGGTGCGGCTGCCCGCGATGGCCAGGGTGCCCGCCGGGGTCGGCAGCTCGGCGAAGCTCTCGTTGCCCCACGTCGCGGTGGTGCCGGTGACCTGCTCGTAGAAGGCGACGAGCCGGGCGACGTCGTCGGTGATGATGCGGATCGAGACGAACAACATGGTGCTCTCCTTGGTCGGTTCCTGGCCTCTACGGCACGGTAGGGCCGATATCGGACAGATTCCGCCCGGTATTGCGGAACGGATGTGAGAGCGGTGACGCGCGGGGCGCCGCCAGGAACCGCGCATACCGGCCGGGAGGCGCTATGCTGGATACGTCAAGCCTGCGGTGCCCGCCGTTCGTCAAGAGTCGACGGGACACAGGTGGTGGGGGCCAGGCCTAGCGCACCTCGTGCGAGCCGGTCGGCCCCGCGACACGGGTCTCCCACAGTCCGTGGGCCCGTGCCGGGTGTCGGACGAGCGGCTTCGGCCCGCTCTGCGACGCCCACCGCCTGACCGCAGCACTGTCTTCGGCATCGCCGCCGCGGTGGCTGTGCCGGATGCTCCGGAGGAGGAGTTCTTGGCTCGAGGAGGCCAGCCCCAGACGAGGGCTCGCCAGACCGTCCCGCGCAACCGGCGCCGTCGTCGCGAGAGTGGTGGGGAGGACGTCATCGCGGTGCTCGCGAGCGCCGTCCGCGACGTCGAGGCCGCGCTGCGGCGTGGCCGGGCCACGTCGGCGACGCGCGCGACGTTCCAGGCCATCGCCCTGCTGCTGCGCGACGAGCGCGCCCGCGTCCGCGCTGACGAGACCGCGGGCCACGCGCACCAGGCCGAGCAGCTCAAGCGGCTCGACGGCATCGCGACGATCCTCGCGAAGACCGCCGTCCGGGATTCCGACCTCATGGCCCTGCTCGACGAGGACGCCGTCGTCTCCGCCGACGCGCGCATGCTCAAGCGGGACATGCTGGCCAAGGCGGGCGTCGAGACGGCGCCGGACGAGGTGCGACAGGCCGAGCAACCGGCGCAGGCCGCCCCCCAGGGCGTTGTGCCGCAGTCGGTCGTCTCGCGGCAGCTGGCCAACCCCTTCCTGGCCCCCGACTTCTCGGCCGCCCGGCCGAGCGCTCCCCGGGCGACGCGCCTGGCGAGCTGGGAGCTCATCGGCCCGCTGCTCAGCTCCTTCGAGCGCGCGGGAGGCGGAGCGCCTGCCTGCATGCCGCTGCCCGCACCGACGCGCAGAGTCCTGCCAGGTGGTCGGGAGCTGATGCCGCACCAGGCCCAGGTGGTCGCCGCCGCCGCGGCGGGGCACCGGACCTTCCTGCTCGCCGACGAGCCGGGGCTGGGCAAGACGGCCCAGGCGCTCCTCGCGGCGGAGGCCGCTGACGCCTACCCGCTGCTCGTCGTCGTGCCGAACGTGGTGAAGACGAACTGGGCGCGGGAGGCCGGGCTGTGGGTGCCCCGCCGCACCGCCACCGTGATCCACGGCAACGGCGAGTCGATCGACGGCTTCGCCGACATCGTCATCGTCAACTACGAGGTGCTCGACCGGCACGTCGGGTGGCTCGGCGAATTCGGGTTGCGCGGCATGGTCGTCGACGAGGCGCACTTCATCAAGAACAAGGCCTCCCAGCGGTCCCAGCACGTGCTGGCGCTCTCGGAGCGGATCCGTTCCCGCACAGCGCGTCCGCTGTTGATGGCGCTCACCGGCACCCCGCTGATCAACGACATCGAGGACTTCCGGGCCATCTGGCAGTTCCTGGGGTGGATTGACGAGAAGAAGCCGCGCGCCGAGCTGATGAACGCGCTCACCGAGACCGGTCTGACGCCCGCCGATCCGGGGTTCTACGCCGCGGCGCGCACGTGCGTCATCGATCTCGGCATCGTCCGCCGCCGCAAGGTCGACGTGGCCGCCGACATCCCCGCGCGGCGCATCGCCGATCTCCCCGTCGAGCTGGACGGGCCCGCGGGCCGGTCGATCCGGGCGGCCGAGCGCGATCTCGCCCTGCGGATGGTGGCGCGGTACGAGACCGCGCTCGCCAACCGCCGGTCCGGCGCCGTCGTCGAGGGCATCGACCACGACCTCGTGCGCCAGGTCGCCAAGTGGGAGCAGAAGGATGCGACCACGTCGACGGCGGGCGACAACGTGTTCAGCATGATGCGGCGCATCGGCCAGGCGAAAGCGGCGCTGGCGGCCGATTACGCGATGCAGCTCGCCCGGAGCGCGGGCAAGGTCGTCTTCTTCGCCAAGCACGTCGACGTGATGGACGTCGCGGAGGAGGCGTTCGCCAAGCAGGGCGTCCGCTTCTCCTCGATCCGCGGCGACCAGACGCCCTCGGTGCGGCAGCGCAACATCGACTCCTTCGTCCGGGATCCCGATGTGGCCATCGCGGTCTGCTCGCTCACCGCGGCAGGCGTGGGCATCAACCTCCAGATCGCCTCCAACATCGTGCTCGCGGAGCTCTCCTGGACCGCCGCGGAGCAGACCCAGGCCATCGACCGCAGCCACCGCATCGGTCAGCGGGAGCCCGTCACGGCGTGGCGGGTGATCGCCGCGCAGACGATCGACGCCCGGATCGCCGAGCTGATCGACAGCAAGGCGGGCCTCGCCGCCCAGGCGCTCGACGGCTCGGAGGAGGAGGTCGGCTCGTCGACAGACGTGCAGCTCGAGGCGCTGGTCGCGCTGCTCACCGACGCGCTGTCCGCGCCGTTCGAGGCGCCATAGGAGCGGCCGGGCATCAGATCGCCGTCGGCCTGCCGTCGGCGGCCTCGACCAACACCACCTGCCGGAGGCGGGTCAGCTGCGGGCTCCGGTCAGGCCTCGCCGTAGGCGGCGGCGATCTCCTCGGAGCTGCTGCCCTTGGTGTACGTCGGCACCTGCGGCCAACCCTCCGGCGAGTCCTGCCACACCTCCTGCCTGCCGTAGGGCAGCAGGTCGATGAGGGCGAAGCTGTAGGAGAGCTGCTCGGTGCCCCGGCCGTTCGTGTGCCAGGTGCGGTAGACGGTGTCGCCGTCGCGGAGGAAGACGTTCACCCCGAACCCGCCGCCCGCCGGTGCGCCGACGTCGGCACCGAAGGGGCTGTTCGCGGTGGAGTACCAGGTCATGGCGTTGCCGACCCGGCGCTTGTAGGCCAGCGCCTCGTCGATCGGCCCCTGGGTGACGATCACGAACCGGGCGTCGTAGTGGTCGAGGACCTCCAGCCGGGTGAACTGGGAGGTGAACCCGGTGCACCCCGGGCACTGCCACTCCTCGCCCTCGAACCACATGTGGTTGTAGACGATCAGCTGCGGCTTGCCCTCGAAGATCTCGGCGAGCCGCACGGGCCCGTTCTCGCCCTCCAGGGTGTAGTCGGGCATCTCGACCATCGGGAGCCTGCGGCGCTGGGCGGCGATCGCGTCGAGCTCGCGGGTGGCGGCCTTCTCCCGCTTGCGGAGGGCGTCGAGCTCGCGCTGCCAGGACTCGGCGTCGACGACGGGCGGAAGGGCTGTGGTCATGACATCACCGTCGCTCATCAGATCGTGATTCTGGGGACACGACGGTAGACCCGGCCGGGCCCGCGAACTCATCGCGACGGGTGTCCCGGTCATCCGTCAGGTCAGCAGCGGGTTCCGCGGGTAGGCCGTCAGGTCGAGCGAGCGGAACGGGATGCCGGTGGTCGCGACGACCCGGGTGGGGGTCAGCCGGACGCGGCGGCCGGTTCCGCCGTCGTCGCCGGAGCTGCCGGGCCTGACCCACTCGACGGTGGCCGTCCCCGACACCTGGAGGGCCCGGCGGGCCGTGAAGTCGAGGAACAACAGCGCGGCGGCAGGCTCGGCGACGATGTTGCCCAGGCTGTTGAACATGTTGTTGCCCGGGTAGTCGGGCCACCAGATCGTCCCGTCCTCGACGCGGACGAAGCCGGGGGCGCCGCCGCGGTGGGAGGTGTCGGCGCCGCGGCTCGGGTGGATCGTGCCGAGGATCATGGTGTCGGCCCGCTCGATCTGGGCGATGTCCCCGGGCTGCAGCGTGTCGTCGCGCAGGGTCGACGCGCCGAGGTGATCGTCATCGGCCGGGGCGGGCCGCAGGTGTCGCTGCTGGATGTACTGGGGGCAGTTCCCATAGGCCTGGTCGGCGTCGATCTCCAACCCCTGGGCGCCGACCCGGGTCACCGTGCCGTTGATGCGCAGGCGCCGCCGTTTCGCGAAGTCGATCACCAGAACGCCCACCTGCTGGTCGCGCTGCAGGCCGTCGAGCGGATCTCCGGCCACCGGCGTCGCGGCGATCGACAGGGTCGTGGAATGCGCGGTGCAGAACCCGGGCCTGCCGTACAGCGGGGAGGTCCACAGGTCGCCGTGCCCATCCCGAGCGGTGAGCATCGCGAGGTCCCGCTCGGCGAGGAAATGGGCTATGCCCCCGTCGAGGTTCGGCGCGGCGAGCATGCCCCCGAGGCGGGAGGCCTCGTCGCGCAGCCCGGAGCGCTCCTGGACCAGCAGCTCGCCCTCGTGGAAGGGGTGCAGATCCGACCGCGGCTCGACCGTCATAGACTCATCCTAACTGCCTTTAGGAGTTTTGATGGTTAACCGCATGGGGCAACGGGATGTTCCGGCCGTGGACCAGCCGTCGGCGGCCGGGTTCTGGCTGCACGGTGGCCACGTCGCGCTCGACCTGGTCAACACCGTCCTCGTGGCCGACGGTGAGCCTGCCGACCGGCTGACGTCACCGGAGGAGCTGGCCCGGTGGACGTCGGTGACCAGCCTCGGAGCGGAACACGGCGCACCGGCCGAGGTCGACGCGCAGGTCTTCGCGCAGGTCATCGGCCTGCGCGGGGCGCTCAAAGCGGCTTTCGACGCCGTCATCGCGCAGGAGCGCATCCCGGCCGCGGCGCTGGCCACGATCAACGCGACCTTGCGGTCCGCCCCGGGTTCGGAGCTGCGGTCCGGCGACGGCGTGAGCTACGGGCTGCGGGTGGACCTGGCCCGAGACAGCGGCCCGCTGCCCTGGCTGCTGGCCGACGCGGGCGCCCGCCTGCTGAGCGGCGACCACACGGGCCTGCTGCGCCGCTGCGCCAACCGCGACAGCTGCGTGTTGGTGTTCCTCGACACCTCACGCAGCCACACCCGGCGGTGGTGCAGCATGGAGCAGTGCGGCAACCGCAGCAAGGTCGCGGCCTTCAACGCCCGCTCCCGCCAAGCCGATAACCGTTGATCAGCGACCAAGAAGGTTAGTGAGCGCGTCGATCCGCCGCACCGCGCCGGCCATGGCACGCGAGACCGCGATCCCGCGGAGCTCGGCCAGCTCGCGCCGCTGGTCGGGCGTGGCGGGAGTCCCGCGGTCCTCGACGGCCCACTCCAGCCCGACGAGCCGACAGTGCAGCTCGGCCGTCACCCCGCCCGCGCGCTGGGCTTGCGCCCGGGCGTCGGCGAGGTGCGCCCAGGCCACGGTGTGGTCCCCGCGGAGGCGGGCGAGCCGGGCCAGTGCGAACGCGACCGGGCCGACGGTCCCGATCTGGCCGAGGGTGGCCAGGTAGCCCGCAAGCGGCGCCAGCTGCCGTTCGAGGGGTTCGACGAGCGCGGCGAGGCCGCGGTCGGCGACGGCGTGGGCGAGGAGCGCGAGCCGGCCGTGGGAAGTCCATACGACGGGTTCGGGTCGTCGGACCTCCGCGGCGAGCGCCTCGTCGACGCCGGGGCGTCCGGCCGCAGCCGCCGCTGCCACGCTGGTCCAGGCCGCGACGAGCGGGTTCGTCGGCACGGCGCCGTCGATCTCGTCGAGCCTGCCCTGGTCCCAGCGCAGCACCAGCTCGGCGAGCTCGAACGTGCCGGACTGCTGCAGCTCGGTGCGTCGATGGGCGGCCTCGGCGGCGGCGTAGAGCTGCTCGGCCCGGCCGAGATCGCCGCGCCATTGCGCGAGGCACCCGCGGGCCCACCGCAGCTGCACGCGGTCGACGGGCAGCCGCTGCACGTCGCTGCCGATCGTGCCCGCCTCGACGTGCTCGGCGCATTCCTCGACCCGGCCGAGGTTCATGCAGGCCATGGTGGCCAGGCCGTGGATCAGCACGGCGTCGGTCGGGGCGAACCGGTGGGCGAGGCGGCCCAGGCGGTCGAGCAGGGCGATCGACTCCGCCGAGCGCTCCGCCACCCCGGAGAAGGTCAACGCGCGACCCAGCAGGGCGTCGGCGAGCACGTCGGGGTCCCCGGTGGTTTCGGCGAGCTCGACGGCGCGGGCGCTGAGGCCGTCCGGCACAGCGGAATCGAGGTCGTAGCAGTGCCCGATCGCGATCACGGCCAACACCCGCGCGCGGGCCGCGGTGTCGGCGCCGAGCAGCGCGTCGAGCCCGCGGAGGGTGGCCAGCAGCGGTGCGGGGTCCGAGCCGTAGGCGGGCCATGGCCAGGATCCGGAGACGCGCAGCAGGTTCGCGGCGAGCCTGCCGACCGAGCCGGTGTGCCCGGCGCGCAGCGCCTCGACGAGCGCGGCGTCCAGCACGTCGAGGACGTCCTGGCCCCGCCCGGCCCGCGTCAGCGCGGCAACCTGGGCCCGGACGAGCTCGTCGTGCGCGGTGGAGTCGCCCTCGTGCACCTCGACGGCGACGCCCCACCACGCCGCGGCGGTGTCGGCGTCGCCGTGCTGCTCCGCGGCGAGAGCGGCGGCCCGGGCCGCCGCGACGACCTCGACCGGGTCGGCGAGCGGGCCCGCCGCCCGCAGATGTCCGGCCCGGCGTACGGCGTCGTCCCCAGCCAGGCCCTCGAGGGCGGCGCCTGCCCTGAGGTGGAGGCGCTGTCTGCGCAGGGCGGGCAGCCCCGCGGCTGCCTCCTCGCGGAGCAGGACGTGCGCGAAGCCGTATGTCCCGCCCCCGGTTGGCGCCGGCACCAGCAGCTCCCGTTCGGCGGCCTCGTCGAGCAGGTCCGCGACGTCGTCGACGTCCTGGCGCAGCGCCCGTGCGAGCAGCCGGACGTCGAGGGGCTCGCCGAGGACGGCGGCCGCCTGCACCACCGCCAGGAGGCCGTCGTGCAGCGCGGCCAGACGGCGCCGCAGCACGGATCGCACGGCGGTCGGGACGGCGTGCGCCCGCCGCTCGTCGGGGTCGAGGCGCGCGTACTCGCCGACGAAGAGCGGGTTGCCGCCCGTCCGCTCGGCCAGCTCGACGGCCTCGGCCGGGTCGAGCGGCTTCCCCGCAATCTGCTCGGTGAGCAGGCCGATCTCGTTGTGCGACAACGGCGGGACGGCGATCTGGCGGCTCCCCGGACGGCGAGCGACCCCGGTGAGCACCCGGTCGAGGTCGGCGCTGCGGGGCTCGTTGCGGGTCGTCAGCACCACGGCCAGCCCGCGGTCGGGGAGCCCGGCGGCGAGGAACGCGAGCAGCTGCAGCGACGCGCGGTCGGCCCAGTGCAGATCCTCGACGACGACGAGCAGCGGGCCGCCCGCGAGCTGGGCGAGCAGCGTGTCACGGATGCGGTCGAGGAGGGCGAAGCGCGTGGCGTCGGCGTCGGTGCCACCGGGTTCGTCGAGGATCGCGTCCGCATCGGCGCCGAGCTCGCGCAGCACCTGCTTGACCGGCCACCACGCCGGAATGGCCTCGTCGTCGAGGCACTGCCCGAGCACCACCCGACCGCCGCCGCGCCGCCACCGGTGTGCGGCCTCCTGCGCCAGCCGCGACTTGCCGATCCCGGCGTCCCCGGTCAGGACCAGCCAGGCCGCACCCGTGCCGCGGGCGTGCGCGAGGACGGCGTCGACGACGTCGAGCTCGGGGCTGCGGCCGACCAGGTCGGTAGCGTCCGGACGTTCGGCTCCGTCGGACGGCGGCAGCGGGGGCTCGACCACGCCGGGCAGGGCCGTCGGGTCGACGGCGACGTGGGGCGGACCGGGCCAGGAGGCCGTGCTCGCGTCGCCGCGGAGCACCGCCGACTCGAGATCGCGCAGCGCGGGCCCGACGTCGAGGCCCAGCTCCTCGCGCAGTGAATCGGCGTAGGCGCGGCAGGCGGCCAGCGCGTCTGCGGAGCGGCCCGCCCGGTACAGCGCCACCGTGTGCAGCCAGGCAGCCCGTTCGTCGAGGGGCTGTTCGGCGAGCATGGTGCGGGATCGGGCGAGGGCCGCGGCCAGGTCGTTGCGCCCCAGCAGACCGACCACGGCGTCCTGCAGCACGCCCACCCGACGTTCCCGCAGTGACGCCTCCGCCACGCGGACCCACTCCTCGTCGCGGAAGTCCTCCAGGTAGGCGCCACGCCACCACCCCAGCGCGTCCTCGGCGGCGGCGACCGCGCCCGCCCAATCCCGCCCGTCGACGGCCCGACGCGCCTCCTGCGCCGCCGTGAGGAACCGGGTGACGTCGACGGCGTCCGGGGCGACGTCGAGCAGATAGCCGCCCGAACGTCGCAGGATCGGCGACGCGGTGGAGCGCTCATCCCGCAGGAGCCTGCGCAGCCGCGAGAGGTGCGCCTGGAGGCTCGAGACGACGCCGGGGGAGTGGTCGTCGCCCCACACCGCGGCGAGCAGCCGATCGGTGCTGACGACCGCGCCTGCATCCTGTGCCAGTACCGCGAGCACCGCCCGCTGCTTGGGCGGCCCGAGATCGAGTGCGCCGCCGTCCCGCTCGACGGTCAGCGGCCCGAGCAGGCGGTACTGCAGCACGTGCCCGATTCTCACACCGCGGGCGTGATCGCCGCACGCACGGGATCCGCACAGGCCAGCACGCCCGCGGGGTCGTAGGCCGCGGCAAGCGCGGCGAGCCGCTCCAGCGTCCGGGCGTCGTAGGTGCGGCGCACCCGATCGGGCGTCGCCGCGCCGCCGAAGTTGGGCAGCGCGCCCGGTGTGGCCCAAGGCGCGACGGTCGCCGCGACCTCGGCGGCGTGCGCGGCCATGGCGTCGTGCAGGGGCGGCACGTCGACCCCGATCAGCAGGAGGCTGAAGGCGGCGTCGTGGTGGCAGACCGCGCTCGGCCCCGTCGGACGGCCGATGGCGCCGCCGAGCAGCCGCAGCTCCACCGACACCTGCGGGCACGGCGCGTCCGGGCCTGCGACCGCGAGCAGCGCGTCCGCGGCCTCGCGGGGCAGCGCGCCGAGCAGGTGCGCCGACTCCATGGTCGGCATCGGGTCGACGGGATCGGCGTGGATCGCGCCGATCTGCGCGTAGGGCATCGGCTCGACCGCGCCGAGCAGCACCGGCGCGGCGGTGCGCATTGGGCCGAGCACCCGTTCGCCGTCGGCGGCGTCGCCGACCCATGCGAAGCGCACCGCGACCGTGCACCGCCCGGCGAGCGGCGCGGGCACCCCGGGCATGGCGGGGAGCCGGAGGATCGCCAGCGAGGTCGAGGCCTGCTCGGGCAGCGTCGCCGTCCACGTCCGCCAGGTGTGCAGCACGGCGGCAGCGTCGGCGCCGTCGAAGTAGAGGCAGCCGCCCAGGATCTCGGGCACGCGGGGCAGGTCGAACTCCACGGCGGTGACGATGCCGAGCGCGCCCTTGCCGCCGCGCAACCCCCAGAACAGCGCCGGGTTCTCGGTGCGGGTGGCGCGGCGCAGATTGCCGTCGCCGGTCACCACGTCGAAGGCGCGGACGTGGTCGGAGGAGAGCCCGAAGGTCCGCGCCACCGGGCCGAGGCCGCCGCCGGTGAGATAGCCGACGACGCCGACCCCGGGAGCCGACCCGCACAGCGGGGCGAGGCCGTGCGGCGTTGCGGCGGTGAGGACGTCGGACCAGCGCACGCCTGCGCCGACCCTTGCCCAGCCGTCGGGATGCACGGTCAGCTCGTCCAGACCCGCGGTGTGCACCAGCAGCGTCGACCCACCGACCGGTGCGGCGCCGTGCCCGGTGGCCCGGACGTCGACCTGCATGCCCGCGCGGGCGGCGAACCGGACCGCCGCGACCACGTCGTCCGCCGTGGTCGCGGCGACGACCGCGGCAGGCGCCGAGCGCACCGCCACGTTCCACGGCGTGGCCGGCTCGGCGTAGTCGGCGTCGGTCGGCAGCAGCAGTCGGCCTGCGATTTCGGCGGCGAGATCGTCGAGTGTGGGGGAAACGAAGGTGGTCATGGAAGGCTCCTCCAGACGGCGTGCGGACCGGCGTTCCGGCCCGGCACCACCGTCGGCGGCGACGCTTTCGGATGGCCTGCGGTCGGCTTGGCGCGTACCGCAAGGCGACCGCAAGGAAGTCGCAGACCGGAGTGCCGAGGCTGTGCCCACATCCCGAACGGAAGGAACCGCGATGTCCCACCCCTCGTCCCGCGACCTGCTGATCCGCGGCGCGACCGTCCTGTCCGTGGACCCGGCCGTCGGCGACCTCGAGCGCGGCGACGTCCTCGTCCGCGGTGAGGTCATCTCCGCTGTCGGGCCCGACCTGGCCGCGCAAGCCGGGGACGCCGAGGTGCTCGACGCCACGGGCATGATCGCTGTCCCCGGTTTCGTCGACTCGCACGTGCACGCCTGGGAGGGCCAGCTGCGCGGCCTCGGCCCCGTCGTCGACTTCGCGGGCTACCTCGGTATCACCGCCTTCGGCCACGGGCCCCACTACCGGCCCGACGACGTCTATGCGGGCACCCTCTCGACCGCCCTCACCGCCCTCGACGGGGGGATCACCACGATCGTCGACAACTCGCACAACGCGCTGACCCCCGACCACTCCGACGCCGCCGCGCGGGCGTTGCTCGACGCCGGGATCCGCGGCGTCCACGCGATCGGCTCGCCGTTCGGGGCCGCGCTCGAGCACGTGCCGTCCACCGCGCTCGCCTTGCGCGACCGCTACGCCGCGACGCCGGTCTCGGTGCGCCTGTTCGAGGTCGGCCCTTCGGTCGAGATGTGGGAGTTCGCCCGGGACGCGGGCTTCTGGGTGTCGACGGAGCTCGGCCCGCACACCCCGGACCTGGCCGCGCTGTTCGACGAGCTGCACGCGCGGAACCTCGTGACCGCCCAGCACGCCTTCAACCACTGCTACGACCTGCCCGACCGCGTCTGGGAGCTGATCGGCGGCAGCGGCGCGGCGGTCAACCTCTGCCCCCGCTCCGACGCCGCCTTCGGCCTGGGATCCGCGGTCCCGCCCGTTGCGCAGGCCCTTCGGTATGCCGCCGCCGTCGGGCTGAGCAACGACAACGAGGTCAGCTACGGCATCGACATGTTCGCCGAGATGCAGACGCTGCAGTCCCGCCACCGCGGCGAGGCGTTCCGTCGGCTGGCCGGGGGCGAGGCGCTCCGCGCCGACGAGCTCACCCCCGCCCGCCTGCTGGAGTTCGCCACCGCGGGCGGCGCGGCCAACGCGGGCCTCACCGACCAGGTCGGCTCGCTCACCCCCGGCAAGCAGGCCGACGTCGTCCTCATCAACCCGAACCGCCGCCCCGCCCTACCCCCCGCCGACCCCACCGCCACCGTCACCTCGTTCGCCGGGGTGGGCGACGTCGACACCGTCCTCGTCGCCGGCGCGGTCCGCAAACGGCATGGCCGGCTGGTGGGTGGAGACGTCCCCACCGCCCGCACCCTCGCTGCCGCCTCCCGCGACTACCTATTGAGCGCTTCCACCTGAGGCCGCGGACGCCACCCACGCGCCGCTACCCGGCACTCGCCTCTGCCGAGGACGTCGACGCCCTTCCTGTTCAACGGCGCGGTGCGCGGGCGGCTCGTGGGCGTCGACGCGGGCCGCCGCCGGCACCCCTCGCCGCCTTCCGCGTCAATCTGCTCTCCAGGTTGGCCCGACGAGGACGTCGACCGCGCCCGCCCCCGGCTCTCGCCGTTCCCAGGCGCGCACCTGCCCGGCGCTCCCGTGGGGCCGCCGCCCGCGTTCGCGCGCGGGTACCGTGCTCGGCGTTTCGCCTGACGAGCCTCCACCCGACCTGTCAGGCTCGCGTCGTGCAGGAGCGACGGCCGAGGCCCGGCGCGGCGGCGCTCGCCGATACCGCCGCCGAGGCGTTGGCCGGGCGCACCCTGCGGGCTGTCGTTCTCGTCGAGGGGACGAGTGACCGGGCGGCGGTCGAGACCGTCGCGGGCCGCCAGGGCCGGGATCTGGCGGCCGAAGGTGTGGCGGTCGTGGCGATGGGCGGCGCGATGGCGGTCGGCGGCTTCGTCGACCGGTTCGGCCCGGGCGGCCTGGGCGCCCGGCTGGCGGGTCTCTACGACATCGGCGAGGAAGCGACTGTACGTCACGGCCTGCGCCGCGCAGGGCTGCTCGACGCCACCCCGGCGCCGGACGCCCTGGAACAGCTGGGCTTCTTCGGCTGCGCCGCCGATCTGGAAGACGAGCTGATCCGCGCACTCGGCCCCGCCGCCGTCGAGGCCGTCCTCGCCGAGAACGGCGACCTCGAGCTGTTCCACCGCTTCAGCCGTCAAGTCGCCCAACGGGGCCGCCCGGTCGAGGCCAGGCTGCGCCGTTTCTTCGGCACCCGCAGCGGGCGCAAGCTCGCCTACGGACGCAGGCTGGCGTCGGCGGTCGCCCTCGACCGGGTGCCGCGGCCGCTGCTCGGCGCGCTCGCCCACGTCCGCCCGTGAAGCGTCAGGTCAGCGCACCGCTGTCGACTGGCTCCCTCTGCTGCGGGCTGTCCTCAGCTGTGCGCTCGTCCGACCGGCACCTCGGTGACAAGGATCTTGGCCGACCGCCGCGCCTGCACCGCCTGCAGCTGGTCGACCCCCTCGAACTCGTTGCAGAGCAGGAAGAGGTGCCTCCCTTCGGGACCGCCGAGGACGCAGGCGAAGCACGGCAGGTCGGTCTCGACGCGGTGGGTGATCTCGCCGCCGTCGAGCACCCGGACGCAGGCCCCGGCCGGATCGTCCGGGTTGCCGGTGTGGGCGGCCACGTCGGCGGTCTGCGACCAGATCGCCGATTCTGCGTCGACGCAGATGCCGTCCGGCCCCAACCCCTCCGCCCACACCCGCCGTCCGGTGAGCGAACCGTCATCCTGGATGTCGAACGCGCTCAGCCGCCCAGCGAACGACTCGGCGACGACCAAGGTGGAGCCGTCGGGCGTCACGACCATGCCGTTGGGGAACGCGATGTCCCCGGCCACCTCGCGGCAGGTCCCGTCGGGCAGGACGAGGTTGATCCAGCCCGGCTTCGGTGCGCCGCCGCCTGCGAAGTCGAAGTCCGCACCGTCGACGTACACGTGACCGCGAGGGTCGATGACGATCTCGTTGGCGCCCTTCTCGCAGAGCGTCACCGAGGAGCCGTCGGGCTCGTGCCGGGTGATCCGCGGGCCGGTGGTGACCAGGCGCCCGTCGGGCAGCCAGTCCATCGCCCACCCCATCTGCGGCGGCCCCTCGGCCATCACCTCGGCCTTGCCGTCCAGGTCGACGGCGATGACCTCCCCGACCCCCCAGTGCGCGAACCACAACCGCCCCTCGTGCCAGCGGGCGGACTCGACCATCGCGAGCCCGGTCAGGAGGGTGCGGGGGGCGGGCAGGAATTCAGGCATGCCGCCTGACTCTAGTGAGCAGAGCGACGAGCCTGATGTTGCGGCCGTTCAAGCAGAGACGCGACCCGCCTTGCCGCCGAGAGCACCGAGCACGCTGCGAATGAGGAGCGCCGACCGGGCTTCCACCTCGTCGCCGCCGCCTGCCAGTTCCGCGGCGTCCGCGGGGAGCAGATGCACCTCGTGCAACAGGGCAAGGTAGACCTTGCGGCACCAGGCCGGCTGCGCGGTGGTGATCGCGCCGGATTCGTGCAGGCGGGCGAAGAGCAGGTCGATTCCAGCGAGGACGTCGTCGTCGGGCCCGTAGCTGAGGTCGATGACGAGGCGGTAGTTCACCTTGACCTCGAAAGCGCTCTCCGTCAGGCGGTGCAGGGCGACCAGTGGCGGCGCCGTCGCCACCCGGGCCTGGTCGATGCCGTGCCGGTAGCGGTCGTTGAACCGCTCGGACAGGGCGTCGATCAGTACCTTGCGGGATGCGAAGCGGCGGTGGACCGTCGCGCGGGCCAGCCCTGCTGCGTCGGCGATCTTCTCGAGGGAAGCACTCGCGTCGTCGGCGAGGACGTTCTCGGCGGCTTCCAGGATCCGGGCCGTGCTGCGCTCCGCGTCTGCCCTCACGTCATCACCCTACCGAGGCCCTAACTGAGACACAATTAACTCAATTGTTGACACAACAGCGACGTAAGTGTTGCACTTGATGGGTCGCATCAGCCAGTCGAACAGGAGCACCAGCATGGATCTGGACCTTGCCGATAAGCGTGTCCTCGTGACCGGCGCGAGCAAGGGCATCGGCCTCGCCGTCGTCCGCGCCTTCCTCGACGAGGGCGCCAAGGTCACCGCCGTGTCCCGGCGCAGTACCCCCGAGCTCGCCGCGACCGCGGCCACGTTTGTGGCGGCTGACCTCACCGACTCGGACGGCCCGCGGCGGATGGTCGAGACAGTGCTCGCGGCCGACCCTCGCCTCGACATTTTGATCAACAACGTCGGTGGCGGCACCACGACAGCCGAGGCGATGGCCGACCCGCTCGACGGCGACGACGACCTGTGGGGCGAGGTCTACGCCCTGAACCTGTTCGCGACCGTACGGACGACCCGCCACGCCCTCCCGGCACTGACCCGCTCGCGGGGAGCCATCGTGAACATCAGCTCCGACAGCGCCCGCGCCCCGTTCGGCACGCCGCTGGCCTACACCAGCGCCAAGGGTGCTCTCAACACGTTCTCCCGGGGTCTGGCCGAGAAGGTCGCGGCCGACGGGGTCCGGGTCAACGTCGTCGCCCCCGGCAGCACCCACACCGACTTGATGGCGGGCAAGGACGGCTACCTCGCCACGGTGGCCGCGACCATGGGGATCGACCATGCTGACCTACTGGCCGCGATGCCGGCGAACGCGGGCATGCTGACCGGCACCCTCATCGAACCGGCCGAGATTGCCCGCGCGGTGCTGCTGCTGGCATCCCCGGTCATGCCGAGCACGATCGGCGAGATCTGGGCGGTGGACGCAGGCTCGGTCAAGGCCGTCTGAGCTCACCCGAGGTTGCCCCGAAGCTCGTGGAACTTCGGTGGCGCCCGATGGATGTCAGGCTGCATCGATGGCCGCATCCTGCACGAGGGCTCCGACAGTCCTCCGGAACTGCCGGTCGCGCTCGCGGAATGGTCCTGCGAGCTCGTTCGAGTCGGCGGCGAGATCCCTGAACGACACCTGAGCTCAGACCTCGCGCGACAGGTATGCCGTCCACCCCCGCGCGGCCTGCAGGAGCGATTCATGGGAGACGTCGTCGAAGGCGCGCAACTTCAGGAAGTGCTGCGTGATCGTCAGGCCGAGGATGCCGCTCACGGTGATCAGGGCGCGCAGGTGTGCGTCGTCGCCGTCCAGTGACCTGGCGAGGTTGTCGACGCGTTCGTCGAGGTAGGCCCGCATCGCGTCGGTGGCTTCCGGCACCGTGAGCATGGACCGGACGAGGGCACTCGTCTCCGGGGGCAGTTCGCGCAGCCGGTTGGCGAGGACCTCCAGAAGGTGCTCGGCGGCACTCTCGGCGTCGTCGCCGGGGAGCTGAACGGCACTGGTGAACAGGGCCGCCTTCGAGCCGAAATGCTGCATCACCAGCGAGGCGTCCACTCCCGCGGCGGCGGCGATGCCCCGGATTGTCGCGCCGTCGAAGCCGCGGGCCGCGAACTCCTGCCGCGCGGCGTCGAGGATCCGCTGTGCGGTGCGGGCACGTCGGGCGTCGCGGGAGGTTTCGGTCACAGCGTGACTCTACATGCGTTGAGCGATTCATGTACGGTCTCACTCAACGGCGGTTGAGTGGGCCGCTCGTCACGGATCGGGAGACCTGGCATGACGCTGATCGCAATCGAGGAGCACCGGAACCTGCCCCGAACTCAGGTCGGCCGGTGAAGGCGCTCCCGGAGGACCGCGGCGACGCGAGCGTCGTGTCGCCGGCGCCTCCCGGTACGCAGCCACTGAATCCGGCGCGTGCACGTGCGCTCAGCAGGCTGGCCAACGACCTCGCCCCGAGGCTGTGAGCTGCTCCGTTTTGGTATCGACATCACATTTTGAGGGAACAGCAATGACCTTTCAGGGAAATGGCTCACCAACGCGCACGGTCGTTCTCGGAGGCGGCGGGACCGTCGGTGTCGCTTGGCAGACGGGTCTGCTTGCAGGGCTGTGCGAAGCTGGTGTCGATTTGGCGGAAGCCTCGGCGATCGTGGGCACATCCGCAGGAGCCCTGGTCGGTGCACTGCTGTCCAGCGGCCGCGACGTCACCGATGCGCTCGTCGTCCTGGCGGCATTCGGGCAGAAGTTCGACGTCGACAGCCTGGCGGCAGGCTCTGAAAGCTTCTCGAACTCATCGCGCCAGGTCGGCCTCGCTGCCGACCCGCGGCAAGCGCTACGAGCGATCGGCTCCGCAGCACAGGAAGCGACGACCATCCTCGCCGAAGACGACTACCTCGGCCTGCTCGAAGTACTCGACGGTACTGCCTGGCCTGATGGCTTCCGATGCACGGCGACCGACACGGGTACCGGCGAGCTCGTCGTGTGGGGGCAAGAATCCGGTGTGTCGTTGCTGCGCGCTGTCGCTGCCAGTTGCGTCGTCCCGATGCTGTTCCCCACCGTCACCATCAACGGAGTCCGCTATATGGACGGCGGTATCGTCAGCCACCTGAACGCCACGGCGGCGCCACCGAGCGACGTTCTCGTGGTCGTATCCCCCGTTCCTCTCGTGATCCCAGGGTGGCGCAGCTGACAGCGACCGATCCGCTTCGACCATGAGGGCGAATGCTGAAGTGACCCAGTTGCGCGAAAATACCCGGCTGGTAGCCATGGAACCCGATTTCAGCGATATCGATGCGCCGGTAAGAATGTTGGACCCGGAAACCGCTCGCCGCGCGCTCCAAATCGGCAGGCGCCAGGCAGGGCGCGAAGCGGCGGCGATCCGGGCCGTCTGGGACTTCTGATAATCGCGCAGTAGGTCATCGTCGGCCCTGCCGTAGTGACAGGCGAAGGTGAGGACGGGCTTGACGGTGACGCTCTTCTCTGCGTCCTCGACCGCCTGGTTGATGTCCTCGAAAGCGTAGCTCGTGATCAGCTTGTCGAACCCCCCTGGTTCAGCCTGACGAGATGAAAGGGCTGCAGGCGACGACCCTCTCGATCACCGCCGCTCGACCGACCGACCAGGGACGGCTGCGCTTGGCTTCATGCGGACTCGTTCACAGCCCTATTGTCGAGTTGCGTGACTGCCTCCATCGCAGCCGACACGACGCTGCGCGTTCGATCTTGCCGAGCTGCCCATGTCCGGAGCGGTACGGCGGGAGCGACGAGCTTTTTCCAGGGCCAGCCGGGCAGCATTCGGGTGGCGCTGGGTTCACTCAGCAGCACGGCGTCGGCATTGGTTGCCTCGGCGCAGAGTAGGGCGTTTTCGCTGAACTGAGCAAACCGCCAGTGCGGGCTGATTCCGAGGTCGTTGGCGATGGTGATAATTCTGTCATGCTCGGCCGGTACTTGGTCACGTGCATGGACGAGAACCCGAAGCCCGTCGAGATCTTTCACGGGACACACGGATTGGTGGGCGAGTTCATGGCCCGGTTGGATGGCGATGCCGAAGTCTTGTTCGAACAGAAGGTGGCACGTCAAGGTGGTCGGCGGTGGTTGATGCACGAGCGCGATGTCGATGCGGCCTTGCCCGACCAGCCTGAGTTGCTCAGAGCTGCTGGCATCGATGAAGCTGACCGCTGCGTTCGGGACCCGGCGCTGGATAGTGTGCAGAGTCCGGCGGAGCCAGTCCTGCGCGAGCCCGGGTGGTAGGCCGATCTCCACGCGCTCGCGGACCGGCACAGCTGATCGGGTCACTTCGCGAGTCGCATCGGCGAGCCGCAGAACCTGCAGGGCATGGGAGTTCAAGGCCGCTCCTGCAGCGGTCGGCCGCATCCCCGACGCGACACGCTCGAACAAGGATGTGCCCATCTCTCGCTCAAGATCACGGATCTGCCTGGTCAGCGCCGGCTGTGAAATCCGTACCAGTTCCGCGGCCCGACTGATCGACCCTTGGGCGTACACCGCTGTGAAGTACCGCAGATGCCTGAGCTCCATACCTTGTGGTTATACCCCGGCCAGTCAAACGGCATTGGACCGCAGCCACGAACCAGGGTCCACTTTGCGACGTGGCCAACGAGGTCTAGCCCAAGGAGGATGATCAATGATCGAAC
Organism: uncultured Actinomycetota bacterium; assembly: GCA_963799945.1. Lineage (GTDB taxonomy): Bacteria > Actinomycetota > Actinomycetes > Mycobacteriales > Pseudonocardiaceae > Pseudonocardia. Next base: position 543,140 of record CAWCZG010000006.1, on the reverse strand, counting down.
ACTACGACGTGGTGGTGATCGGCGGAGGTGCTGCCGGGGTGGCGGCGGCGGTCGGTGCACGGGCGGCAGGCGCAACGGTCCGGCTGGTCGAGCAGTACCCGTTCCTGGGTGGGGCGGCCACGAATAGCTCCGTGCTGGCGCTCTGCGGATTCTTCGACCAGAACCGCAACCAGGTCGTCGGCGGGGTGGGTGAAGACATTCTCACTCGACTCCGCTCCCGTGAGGTATATCAGGAGATGAGTTTCGCCTGGACCGGCAACCACTTCGTGCTCTTGGACCTGGAGACCACGAAGGTCGTCTACGACGAAGTCGTCGCCGACGCGGGCATCGATCTACGCCTGCACAGCACGCTCATCGGGGCAGACCGGGACAACGACGGGCGGGTCACGGCGGTCACGATCAGCAGCCGCGGCGGCCTGGAACGCGTCACCGGGTCCGCGTTCGTCGATGGCAGCGGAGACGGTGCCCTGCTCGCGGCAGCAGGCGCCGCGGTCCGGGTCAACCCGGTCGATCAACGGCAAACCAGCACCTTGGTCCTCCGACTGGGCGGTGTGGCCGACGACGCCGACCTGTCCCGGGAGGGGATGCGCGCCGCTATCACCGCCGCCAACCACGAATCTGCGGTCGCACTGGTCCGCGACCAGGGCATCACCGTCCGGCTACCGGTGTCCGGGCAGATCATGACCCTGTTGGTCGACGAGCAACTCGATGCTCTCGACGCCGCGGCCTTCACCCACGACGAGACGGCCGCGCGGCAGAAGGCATGGCAGTACCTGGACGCCTTCCGCAAGCACCTGGCCGGCTGGCAGCACGCCTACCTGGTCGAGACCGGACCGCAGATCGGCATCAGGGAGAGCCGTCGACTCATCGGTCGTGTCGAGATCACGCGCGACGACGTGCTCAGCGCCCGGAAACGCCCGACCGAATCCATCGCCCGCTGTGGATGGCCCATCGAGGACCACGCCGCCCCTGGGGTCACCAACTACGTACCCATCGCCGACAAGGGCTGGTACGACATTCCCTACGGGGCGATCTGTTCGGTTGATACCGAGAACCTCTGGGCAGCCGGCCGGTTGACCTCATCTGATGACGACGCGTTCGCCTCGGTACGGGTAATGGGTACCGCATTCGCGGCAGGCCAGGCCGCCGGGGTAGCCGCCGCTCAATACAGCCACGGCAATCAGCATGATCTCCCGGCAATCCGCACCGAGTTGCTTCGTCAGGGTGCCATCATCTAAGGCGTCCGCCCGTAATCAACTGAGCCGCCGGCACGCCCGATGGCGTGTCCCCACCCGAATCGATCGTCACATATTCGCGCAAGCGTCAGCCGTCCAGTGTGCGACGTTTCGTGACCCGAAAATTATCTGCGGACGGCCGAAATTTCCCTTTCTTACTGCTAAAGTCTACAAGTCAGGAGTCTCAATGACGAGTACAACGCGGGCGGCGATCTTGTCGCCCTACCGCTGGACGATCCTGCTGGTGTCCTGGGCCGCGTTCACCATGACATCGGTCGACCGTTCCACCTGGGGGCCTGCGTCCGCGTCCGTCGGCGAATCCCTCGCCGTCCCCCTCGCGGCACTCGGCACCTTCGCCACCGCCTACTACATCGGCTACGTCCTCTCGAACCTCGGCGGCGGCGTTCTGGTCGACTGGCTCGGCGGCCGACTCATCCTCGGATTCTCCGCTATCGGCGCCGGGCTCTTTATGGTCCTCTTCGGATCAACCACCTCCTTCGCCATGGGCCTCACGCTCCAGGCCGCCGTCGGCCTGATGGCAGGCGTGGACTTCGCAGCCGGACTGAAACTGATCTCCACGTGGTTCCCCGCGGAGAAGCGAGGCTTCGCCGCCGGTGTTTTCATGACCGCCACGTCCCTGGGCACCGTGATCGCCAATGCCGTCGTTCCCCGAATCATCGTCAGCTCCGGATGGGGGGCCTCTTATCACTTCTTCGGCACGGTGACCATCGCGATCGGACTGATCTGCCTGCTCGCTGTCCGCAATGGCGTAACCGCCACGGATGCCGAACAATCCAGACGCGAACTGCCCAATGTGCGACCACTGCTGCGCAACCGCAACCTGCTCCTCTTGGGCCTCGCCGGATTCGGTGGACTTTGGGGCACCTACGGCTTCGTCACCTGGTCCAACACCCTGATGGTGAAAGGCAACGGAATCGGCCCGGTGGACGCCGGAACCGTCCTCGTTGTCTTTGCGGGCATAGCGGTCCTCATCAAACCCGTCGTGGGATGGATCTGTGACAAAATCGGCCGAGGCCTCCGACTGCCGATCGTCGTGATCTTCGTGTTCTTCAGTGCCGCGTTGATCCTCTTCGGAAGCATGAGCACCTACACAGGATTCCTCCTGGTGGCACCACTACTCGGGATCGGTGCCTACGCCTACGCGCCTCTCACTGCCGCGATGACGCCACTTCTCGTCGAACCACAGGCCGCTGGATCCGCCGCGGGCGCGGTGAACGCCTTCTGGCAGCTCGGCTCCGTCACCGTTCCGCTCGTGATCGGTATCGTCTACGCCGCCACCGGATCCTTCCTCGCCGCATTCGCCGCCCTCGCCACCGGCCCCCTCCTCGGCGCCGTCATCGCGCTTTTCCTCCGCGAGCCCGCGCCTCACCGAACCCTGCGTGGTTCCCGAAGCGGGATTGTAAGAACAACGGTGTAGCTCCGATCTTGGAGGTAGCGCCCGATGACTGACGTGATGCCCGAGCAGGCCGTGGATCTGGACGGCCTTGCTGGTGAACAGCTCGCAGGCACCGGCGCCTTGGACGCTGTCGACGAGCAGCTCATTGCCCGGCTCGCCGGGCGGGCCAGTGCCTGCGGCCTGCAACTGACCGGTGAGGGCGGGCTGTTGGCCCAGCTCACGGAGAGCCTGGTCGAGTCCGCGGTGGAAGGCGAGTTCTCAGGTCGCCTGCCCGGGACTTGAAGTGGCGTTGCTCGGCGATGCGTGCACCTGCGACCAGTTCGTCTCGGCTGCCGTGGCCGCGTCGGCCTGCGTGGCGGCGATGGCGGCGGCGCCTGGTCGACGCGGCTCTGGTGGATGCTGCGGGTGTTTGGGGCCGAGCGGGTCTCCGTGCTCGACGGAGGATTCGCGGCCTGGCGGGCCGCAGGCCTGCCCGTCGAGTCTGGGGCTGCGCTCACCGAGCCCGGGGTGTTCACTCCGCGCTTCCGACCAGAGCTCGTGGCGGGCATAGAGGAGGTCGCCGCACTTACCGGATGTCTCGTCAACGCGCTGGACCCGGCGACGTTCCGCGGCGAGCAAGAGACCAGTTCCTATCCCCGGCGCGGCGGCATTCCGGGGAGCACGAACTTGCCGTTCAGCACCCTGCTCGACCCGGACACCGGCAGGTTCCTGCCCGCTCCGAGCTCGCGACCCGCCTGAGCGAGTAGGCCTGACCGGCGGCGCTCGTGCCATTACCTATTGCGGGGCCGGAATCGCTGCCACGCTGCCAGCATTCGCCGCATTTGTGGTCGACGGTAGCGAGGTAGCCGTGTACGACGGCTCGTTGAGGCAATGGACTGCCGACCCGACGCGCCCGGTCGAGGTTGGTTGAGCACGCGGACCTATCACGGACTACCGCGCGACCAGACCGGCGACGATCTGCTGGTCGGTTCGGCACCGCGCCGACCGGTCTCATCGAAGACTCCCGTCACGGCCTACGGCCAGATCGTCGGTCTCCGAGCCATCGAGGGAACGTCAGTACTGGATGGGAGGTCGGTGGCGAAGCCCCAGCGGCCTTGCCTCCGGTTGACGAGTTCGAGGCACCGGGCGCCGAGTTGTCGCCCGGCGGTGTCGCGGCAGGCGCAGCGGCGTAGACGTGACCTCGGTTCGGGTTCCTGCTCAAGATCGTGGCCCCCGCGATGGCCGACCTGCGCCCGCTGGCGGCGGACAGCCTGGCTGCCGCCGAACGCTCGATCGACGAGTTGTGGCGAAGTCGAAAGTCGCGTGACACGCTTGGCTGACATGGGGGTCTAGGAGGGTGTCACGAGCGGCAAGGGCCACGGCGTCACGCTGAGGCAGTTGCGGTACTTCGCCGTGCTCGGCGAGGAGCTGAACTTTCGGCGCGCCGCCGAGAAGCTGTTCATCACCCAGCCGGCGCTGTCGACGGCGATCAAGGCACTCGAGCATCAGACCGGAGCGACGCTGTTGCGCCGAAACACCCGCGGGGTGGCCCTGACCGACGTCGGTGCGGCCTTCCTGCCGGTGGCGGTCGAGGCTCTGCGCGCCGTCGACTTCGCGGTGGACAACCTCGTCGCGCTCTCTCGCCGCAACCGTCGCATCCGGCTGGGTTATTTGATCGGCACAGGTGCTGACGTCTTGTTCCGGCTGGTTCGGCACTTCGAGGCTGCGTATCCAGAAATCAGCGTGGAGCCAAAGGAATTCGACTTCTCCGATCCGACCGCGGGCCTGGCCGGCGGCACCACCGAGGTGGCGATCATCAGACCTCCGGTCGACCTGCCGGAGCACCGGATGCTGATCCTGGACGCCGAGGACTGGATGGCCTGCCTCCCCAGGGACCACCGGTTCGCCTCTCGCAGCGAGGTGTCCATCGCCGAACTGCTGGACGATCCGATCGTGGTGGCGCCGGGCAGCGCAGGTCGATGGCGTGACTACTGGATGGCGATCGATGCGCGTGACGGCACGCCGCCGACGATCGCCGCCGTGGCCGCCACCTACGAGGAGGAGACGACGAAGGTGGCTCGCGGTCTCGGCATCAGCTTCACCAGCGAGGCCAGCGCCCGCCTGTACAACCGCCAGGGCATCGCTTACGTGCCGATCGTCGACCGCAGGCGCAACTACACGGCACTCGCCTGGCACCCCGCGCGGCTGAGCGACGACGCGGCCGCACTCATCCGGCAGGTTCACGACGAATGGGACTTCGACGAGGGTCACGCAGTGGAGCGCCCGGCCACTTACTGCTGATCAATCCCCACCGCTCATAAATTTGATTTATCAGTAGATCAGAATTTGGAACTTCTGCAGCACCACCACGTGCGGTTGTCTCCGTGCATCCCACTACGAGGTCATACCCCGTGCAACCTCCTGACCTGGAGCACCCCATGACCGACACCGCACCACGCGTCACCCCACCCCCCACCGACGACGAAGACGCGAGACTCGCAGAGTTCGGCTACACCCAGAAACTCGACCGCTCGGTCGGGAAGCTCGCCTCCTTCGCCATCGGCTTCGCGACCATCAGCGCCACGACGGCGGTGTTCACCGGCTTCGGCGCGGGTTACTTCACCGCGGGCGGACCCTTCGTCTGGACCCTGCTGCTCGCCGCGGCGGTGTTCGTGATCTGGACTTTGATCGCCGCGGACCTGACCGCCAAGATCCCCTTGGCCGGCTACTCGTATCAGTGGACCAGTCGCCTCGTCGGCTCGACGATGGCGCTGTTCACCGGCGTGCTGGCCCTCGCAGGCTGGATCTGCGGTATGACCGGCGTCGGCTTCATTCTGTCCGGCTACCTCGGCAGCTTGTTCGGCTGGAACATGAGCCAGACCGCGCAGATCCTCGTCGCCATCGGTGTGATGGCCGTCTGCATGCTCATCAACCTCTACGGTGTGCGGTTCGCGACGATGGTCAACAACATCGGCGTAGGCCTCGAGTTCGTCATCACCGTCGGCGCAACGATTCTCGTCGCCATCGTCGCCTTCTCCTCACCGGACAACCACCAATCCATCTCCGTGCTCTTCGACGGCGGTACGTCTGACGGCAGTACCCCGTACATCCTGGCTTGGCTGGCCGCGTCGCTCGGCCCCTTCTTCGGGCTCATCGGAGTGGAAGCCAGTGCGGACATCGCCGAGGAGACGAAGGACGCGCGGCGCGTCATTCCGCGCACCATGTTCTACGCGCTGACCGCCTCGATCGTCATCGAGTTCGGCATGTATGTCGTCTACGTGGTCGCGATCAAGAATGCAGGCGCCGTCGAGGCCGCGTCCGCTGCCCCGATCGAGGAGATCATCACCCAGCAGGTCGGCCCGGTCATCAGCAGGATCGTCGTCGCCGTGGCCCTGACCAACGTGCTGGCGTGCATCCTGGCCAACATCCTGATCGCCACCCGCCTGACCTACTCGATGGCCCGCGACAACATGCTGCCGTTCTCCCACATCTGGCGGCACGTGTCCCCGTCGAACCGCACGCCAACCTACGCGGTGCTCGGAATCTTCGGTTTCTCGACGATCCTGCTGCTGTCGGCACTGGTCAGCGAGAAGGCGTTCTTCCTCATCCTCGGACTCTCCTCGCTGGCGGTCTGTTCGATGTACCTCCTTCAGACCATCGCCGTGATGATCGCCACCCGCCGCGGAACCATCCCGGCCCCCGAGCCAGGAACGTTCGACCTCGGCAATGCCCGCGTGCCGGTGGCCGTGCTCGCGGCCATCGCGTTCACCCTGGTATGCGCTGCGCTGATCTTCCTGCCGCAGTTCGCAGGCAACGGCTACGTCTTCGGCGGACTCGTCGCACTGGCAGCGCTCTGGGCCGTCACCGGCCTGCGGAAGCGGCTGGCCACCGGCGAGGCCGGACCGGACTACGCCAAGACCCACACCTCCTGAATCACCAAGACGCACAAAACGTTTCGGAAGGACCGTCATGACCGTCTCTGATATCGGCACCAGCAACCTGGTCGCCGTCGAGCCCGGCGCCGCCATCCGCGAGGACACCCCCGCAGGTTCGGTGATCCAGTACAGCGACTACGAACTGGACACTTCGAGCCCGTTCGCGGGCGGGGCGGCGTGGATCGAGGGCCGATACATCCCCGCCGAGGACGCTCGAATCTCGATCTTCGACACCGGCTTCGGGCACTCCGACGTCACGTACACCGTGGCACATGTGTGGCACGGCAACATCTTTCGGCTCGACGACCACATCGACCGACTGCTCGACGGGGCACGCAAGCTGCGCTTGGACGCGGGCATGAGCAAGGAGGCGATCGCCGAGGTCACGAAGAAGTGCGTCTCCATGTCGCAGCTCAAGGAGTCGTTCGTCAACCTGACCATCACCCGCGGCTACGGCAAGAAGAAGGGCGAGAAGGACCTCACCAAGCTCACCCATCAGGTCTACATCTACGCGATCCCGTACCTGTGGGCGTTCCCGCCCGCCGAGCAGATCTTCGGCACCACGGCCATCGTGCCCCGCCACGTCCGCCGCGCCGGCCGCAACACCATCGACCCGACCATCAAGAACTACCAATGGGGCGACCTGACCGCAGCCAGCTTCGAGGCCAAGGACCGCGGCGCGCGCACGGCGATCCTGCTCGACTCCGACAATTGCGTGGCCGAGGGACCCGGCTTCAACGTGGTCATCGTCAAGGACGGCAAGCTCGCGTCCCCGTCACGCAACGCACTGCCGGGTATCACCCGCAAGACCGTCTACGAGCTCGCCGAGCAGATGGGCATCGAGGCCGCCCTCCGCGACGTCACCAGCCAAGAGCTCTACGACGCCGACGAACTGATGGCCGTCACCACCGCTGGTGGCGTCACCCCCATCAACACCCTCGACGGCGAGAAGATCGGCGACGGCACCCCGGGGTCCATCACCGTCGCCATCCGAGACCGCTTCTGGGCCTTGATGGATGAACCAGGCCCGCTGATCGAGGCCATCGAGTACTGAGACCTGGTCTCAAAGCCAGGTGTGTGTCGCTACGGGGGCGCGGGGCGTCGGGTAGGTGTCAGGTTCGCGCGTTGGACGATGCTCGTCCATCTGGTGAGTTCGGTGGTGACGAGCGTGGCGAGTTGGCTGGGGCTGCCGCGGGTGACGGTGACGCCGTGGTCCGCGATCTGCCGGAGTGAGTCTGGATCGGCGAGAACTTCGTTGAGCGCGGCGTTGAGCTGGTCGATGACTGGTGTCGGTGTGAGGGCGGGTGCGAACAGTCCGTACCACTGGGTGACGTCGACACCGTCGATGCCTGCTTCGTGGAGCGTGGGTACGTCTGGGAGCTCGGGCACGCGGGTCGGGCCTGCGACCGCGAGGGCTCGCAGTCGCCCGCTGGTGATCCAGGGTTGGGCGCTGAACAAGCTGGCGAACATGACGCGGGTGTGTCCGTTGACGGTGTCGTTGAGCGCGGGTGCGGATCCGTCCTGGGTGAGCCCGTGCATCTCGACGCGGGCACTGAGTTTGAACAGTTCGGCGGCGAAGTGCGGCGCGGTGCCGTCGCCTGCTGAGGCGTAGCGGTAGTGGTTCGGCTCGGCGTCGAGCCGGGCGATCAGTTCCGCAACGGTGGTCACCGGCTCGCTTGCTGTCGTGACCAGCACGGTGGGGGAGTGGCCGATGAGCCCGACGGGTGCGAAATCGGTGACGGGGTCGTAGGCGAGGGTCTGCAGGGCGGGGTTCATCCCGTGGGTGGCGATGTAGCCGAGCAGCAGGGTGTGCCCGTCGGGATGGGCGCGGGCGACGTATTCGCTTGCGACCGATCCGTGGGCGCCGGAGCGGTTGTCGACGGTGACGGTCTGGCCGAGGCGCGGGCCGAGACGTCGGGCGATGGCGCGGGCGATGGCGTCGTTGGCCCCGCCTGCCGAGGTCGGCACGATGATCGTGAGGGGCCGGTGGGGGAACGCCGTCACCGCAGCCGCTCTGGGCTGGGCATCCGCTGCTGCTGCAGTTCCAGCGGCGGAGAAGACATAGGCGGGCAGGTGGAGATCGCCCTGCAGGATCTTGCGGGCGGTGCGCATCAACGACGCCTGCGTGACTGCGACGTGTTCACCGTCCCGACCGATTTCGACCTGCACGTCGATGCGGCCCTGCGGGTGTAGCACCGCGATGTCGTGCGTCCCGGGCTGCAGGTCGGCGGCTCTGCCGCCGGCCACGGTGCCGGGTAGGGCCAGGGCGGTCGCCACCCCGATGGCACCTGTTGCGGCGTGTGAGGCGTGACACCGGCGCGGGGTGAAGTAGCGGGAGGTGATGCTGTGGTGGTCGTCGCCCGCACTGACGATCACCGGTTTGGGGATGACTTTGTCGGTGACGTCGCCCAGCCCCATCATCCGGCCTGCGGTGCGCCGCAACGACTCCAACCGTTCGAGCAGTGTGTGGTCGGCGTCGAGTTGCTCGGGGGTCTCGCGGCCGGTGGCGCCAACGTCCTTCGCGCGGACGATCATCAGCGGCATGGCGGCGTCGAGGCAGGTGACCTCGACGCCGTCGATGACGTCGATGCGCTGGCCGGTCGGGAAGACCGATCCGGTGACCGCGCCCCAGGCGTCGAGGAAGTTCAGGCGGATCGGTGCGGCTGTGCCGGCCACTCCGTCGATCCGCGCGTCGCCGATGTAGGTGACCTGGCGGCCGGGGGTTTTCACGGTGACGTCGATCCGCGAGCGGGTGTTGATGTTGTAGACGCGCACCGTCGTGGTGTCGTCAACGGCCTCTACGAGGCCCTGGTCGATGGCGAACGGGCCGACGCCTGCCAGCATGTTGCCGCAGTTGGGGCTGGTGTCCACCGACTTCTGGCCGACGCCGACCTGGGCGAACAGGTAGTCCACGTCGCAGCCGGGCTGGCTGGACCGGGAGACGATGGCGACCTTGCTGGTCAACGTGCTGCCGCCGCCGACCCCGTCGAGCTGCAGCAGGTCGGAGGCGCCGATGGCACCGATCAGGGCCTCGTCGCGAGCACGCTCGTCGGCGGGAAGCCATTCGCGCAGGAAGAACGGCCCGCGGGAGGTGCCTGCGCGCATCAACACGCACGGCACGACACGATCGTGGGGGGTGCTCACCGCCGGTCTGCCCCATCTGGTTGGGGCAGCCGGTCGAGCACCCGGTCCACCATCACCCCGGCCTGGCCCAGGTAGTTGGCCGGGTCGCACAGCTTGACCAGTGCGTCGCGGTCGAGGTGTTTGTTGATCTCCGGGTGTTCGGCCAGCAGGTCAAGCAGCGGTCGACCGGTGGTGACGGCGTCGCGGCACAGGTCGTAGACCAGGTCGTGCGCGTACTCACGGCCGATGTAGGGACCGAGGCCCATCATGACGGCTTCGCTCATCACCAGCCCGCCGGTCAGGTCGATGTTGCGGCGCATCGCCGCGGCGTCGACCTCGACTCCTTCGACGATGGCTCGCGCTTGTTTGAGCGCGCCTGCCATGAGGCAGAACGCTTCGGGCAGCACGATCCACTCGATCTCCCAGGGGCCCGTGGAGCGTTCGTGGTCGGCGACCATGGCGTCCATCAGTGCGGCGGAGTGCTGGCGGACCACGGAGATCGCGGCGTGGATGTAGCAGCTGGAGATGGGATTGCGCTTCTGCGGCATCGTGGATGAGGAGCCGCGGCCGTGCGCGTACGGCTCGTAGACCTCGCCGACCTCGGTCTGCATCATCAGCTTGACGTCCGTGCTGAGCTTGCCGAGGGTGCCGCCGACCAGCCCGAGGAACGCGCCGACTTCGGCGATGTTGTCCCGGATGGTGTGCCAGGCGATCACCGGCTGCGCCAGGCCCAGCTCGGCGCACAGCCCGGCCTGCGTCTCCATGGCTCCGACCTCGAGCGAGGCCAGGGTGCCTGCGGCGCCGGCGAATTCACCGACCAGTACCCGCTCGCGCAGTTGGGTCAGCCGTTCCCGGTGCCGTTCGATCGCGGAGAGCAGGCAGGCCATCTTGTAGCCGAAGGTGATCGGGATGGCCTGCTGCAGGTTGCTGCGCCCGATCATCGGGGTGTCGCGGTGCTTCTTGGCCAGCGCGGCGAGTGCGGCGGAGATCGCGGTGAGCTGGGCGTCGACCAGGTCGAGGGCTTCGCGGATCTGCAGCACGGTGGCGGTGTCGGTGATGTCCTGGGTGGTGGCGCCCCAGTGCACGTACTCCCCGAGGCCGTCGCGGCAGAGCTGGTTGACCTGGGTCACCACGCCGAGGATCGGGTAGCCGATGCGCTCGGTCTGCTCGCGCAGCCGGACTAGGTCGATCTGGTCCAGGTGGCAGTGGTTGATGATCTCCTGGGCGGCGTCGGCCGGGATCAGCCCGAGCTCGGCCTGCACCTTGGCCAGCGCGGCCTCGATGTCCAGGTACTTCTCGGTGCGGTTCTCGTCGGACCAGACGCGGCGCATCTCGTCGGTGGAGAAGATGCCCTGGAAGATGGCGGAATCGATGATCGTGGACGGCATGGCGGTTCTCCGATCGAAAAGGGGTTCAGCGGCCCGCGCGGGCCAGGGTGCGGGCGGCCTGCAGCACCACCGGGCGGTCGATCATGCGGCCGTCCAGACGAGCGGCTCCGGACGTGGCCCGGTCCGCGGCGAGCACCCGGTGCGCCCACGCAAGGGTCTCGGCGTCCGGGGCCAGCGCCGTGTGGATCGGCTCGACCTGGTCCGGGTGGATGCACAGCTTGGCGCCGAAGCCGTGACGGCGCGACCACGCGAGGTCGGCCAGCAACCGGACCCGGTCGTCCAGCTGGGGGGTGACCCCGGCGACCGGCGCGGGCAGCCCGGCGATGCGGGACGCGATGGCCAGCCGTCCGGCCGCGTAGCCCAGCCCGTCCGGTGCCTGCTCGATGTCCAGATCCAGGTCGAGCGCCAGGTCCAGGGTGCCGAACACCAGCCGGGTGCACGCCTTCGGCGGCGGCGACTGCGGCGGCCTGCTCGACCCCGCGTGCGGTCTCGATCAGGGCTAGCACCCGCAGCGGGCCTGCGGCGCGCACGGTAGCCACCTGCTCGACCGTCTCCGCCTTCGGCAGCATCACCGCCGACAATCCGGCTTCCGCGATCAGCTGCAGGTCCGCGGCGTGCTCCGGCGACCCGGCGTCGTTGATCCGCACCACCGCGCGTGCGCGGTCGCTCGGGTCGGCCGCCGCGGCCCAGGCGTGGACGGCGGCACGGGCGTCGGCCTTGGCATCGGCGGCGACCGCGTCCTCCAGGTCGATTACGACTGCGTCGGCCTCGCTGGACAGCGCCTTCGCGAAGCGCTCCGGCCGGTTTCCGGGCACGAACAGGTAGGTCCGGGGCGCGGCCATCTCAGATCGCCCCCGCCGTACGCAGCGCGTGGATCTCGTGCGCGTCGTAGCCCAGCTCGACCAGCACCGCCTCGGTGTGCTCGCCCAGCGCAGGCACCGGATCCATCCGCGGCTCGACGTCCCAGCTGCCCGGTGGCAGCAGCGCGGGTACCGGGCCTGCCGACGTGCCCACCTCGCGCCAGCGGTCGCGGGCGGCCAGCTGCGGGTGCTCCCACACGTCGTGCATGGTGTTCACCCGGGCGTTGGCGATCTTCGCCGCGTCCAGCCGGTCCAACACTTGCGGGGCGCTCAGCACGGCGAAGGCGTCGATGATGAGCTGCCGCAGCGCGTCCCGCTCGGCCACCCGGTTGGCGTTGCCTGCGAACCGCGGGTCGCTGGCCAGCTCCGGGCGCTGCAGCACGATCTGGCAGAAGTTGACCCACTCGCGCTCGTTCTGCAGGCCCAACATCACCGTACCGCCGTCGCCGGTCGGGAACGGGCCGTAGGGGTAGATCGTGGCGTGCGCGGCCCCGGTCCGCGGCGGCGGCGGGGCGCCGTCGAACGCGTAGTACAGCGGGTAGGAGGTCCACTCGGTGAGCGCCTCCAGCATGGACACGTCGATGTGCCGGCCGCGCCCGGTCCGGTCACGCTGGATCAGCGCGGCCAGGATGTTGGTGTAGGCGTACATACCGGCGGCGATGTCGGCGATCGACGGTCCGGCCTTGACCGGCTCGTCCGGCGTGCCGGTGACCGAGAGGAAGCCTGCCTCGCTCTGGATGAGCAGGTCGTAGGCCTTCTTGTCGCGGTAAGGGCCATCGGCGCCGTAGCCGGAGATGTCGCACACGATGATCTCCGGTTTCATCGTGGACAGCCGGTCGAACCCGAGGCCGAGGCGGGCGGCCGCGCCGGGGGCGAGGTTCTGCACCACGACGTCGGCCTTGTCCAGCACCAGGCGTTCCAGCGCCTTGGCGCCGTCGGGGTCCTTGACGTCCAGCGTCACGCTCTCCTTGGACCTGTTGGTCCACACGAAGTGCGATGCCAGCCCGCGGACCCTGGCGTCGTAGCCGCGGGCGAAGTCACCCGTGCCGGGCCGCTCGACCTTGATCACGCGGGCGCCGAGGTCGGCGAGCTGGCGGGTGGCGAAGGGTCCGGCGATGGCGTGTTCGAGGGTGACGACGGTGAGGCCTGCGAGCGGTTGCATGCTCATGCCCCCTGTCGCAGGGTGGCGGTGGCGTCCATGGTCAGGAATCCCTCGTGGTCCTGCGCCCAGAGGTGCACGCTTCCGTCGCTACGGGGCTCGCCGTTGACCCGGAACGGGTGCAGGTCGAACGTCGGGCGCACCGCCCGGAACCGGAACGTCGCCACCTGGGCGTCGGGAGCGTTGCGGCGCACCAGGTCCAGCAACAGACTGGCCAGCAGAGGGCCGTGCACGATCAGGCCCGGGTAGCTCTCGACCTCGGTGACGTAGCGGCGGTCGTAGTGGATCCGGTGCCCGTTGAACGTCAGCGCGGAGTAGCGGAACAACAGCACGTCGTCGGGCACGATCTCGCGTTGCCATGGCGCCCCGGTCGGAGCAGGCGTGGGCGGCGGCTCGACCTCGTCCGGGCTGCGCTCGGCCCGGTAGACGATGTCGTGGAACTCCACCAGCGCCGGCTCATCGACACCGCTGCCGCGAACCTCGTGGCGGACGGTGACGAAAACCAACGGCCCGCTGCGGCCGACCTTGCTGGTGACGTCGTCGATCGTCGAGGTGCGCACGATCTCGTCACCGACCCGGATCGGGCTGCGGAATTCGAACCGGCCACCGGCCCACATCCGCCGTGGCAGCGCGACCGGGGGCAGGAATCCGCCGCGGCGGGCGTGGCCGTCCGGGCCGATCTCGCTCTGCTGGTGCACCGGCAGGAAATAGAGCCAGTGCCACAGCGGCGGCAGCGGTGTGCCGGTAGGAACCGGCGCGGCTGGGTGATCCAGGGTGGCGGTCAGGGCGCGGACCGGCGTCGCGGTGACGGTGTCGGTCGCGGTCTCGGTGCGACCGATCCAGGCCGTCAGGTCAGTGTCCTCGAGCTGCATTCGCAGGCGCCTCCTCGATGAGCGTGTCAGGTGAATGACACTCAGCCTGAGGCCGCCGAGGCTGAAGCACCAGCTCGAACTGAAACAGGGTCGTGTAGTGAAGCTTCAATCAGTCGGCGGATGGCTCACTCGGGCTGATATCCCGCTCCGATCTCGACCAGGAGCTTGTGGAAGGCGGCCTCGGCGGGTGAGTCGACCCGGTCCCGGCGGTGCCCGACCAGTACCCGGCGGGCGGCGACGCTGGTGCCGAGTGAGATGGCCCGGACGTTGGGCAGCCGATTGAGCACCGCGGTGCGTGGGGCAAGCGCCACGCCGAAGCCGATGCCCACCATCGCTTGCGCTTCTTGGTAGTCGTTGGCGCGGAACGAGATCTTCGGCTCGAAGCCTGCCGCGACCGCCGCCCGCTGCAGCACCTCGACCACGGGGTGATCGAGCCGGACGACCCAGTCCTCCTCGGCCAGATCGGCGATGTCCACCCGCCGACGACGGGCCAGCCGGTGCTCGGCGGACACCAGCAGCACGGTGGGATCGGAGAACAGCTCGGTCAGGTCGAGCTGCGCCGAGTCGAGCCGCTGCCACTCGTAGTCCCACAGCAACGACAGGTCGACCGTGCCGTTCTCCAGCCACTCGATGAGCGGGGGCAGACGCTCGCTGCGGATGTCCAGTCGGACCGCCGGGTGCCTCTCGCTGAACCGGCGCACGGCAGGCGGCAGGAACGAACTGGCCACGGTAGGGAACGTGCCCAGCGCCAGCCTGCCCTGGCGCAGTCCGGCGATCTCGGCCATGTCCGCCTCGGCAGCAGACAGCTGGCGGAGCACCGTGCGGGCGTGCGCCGCGAGCACCAGGCCTGCATCGGTCGGCGACATTCCCCGGGCGTGGCGACGCAACAGTGGCTGGCCCACCTCGCGTTCCAGCCGACGCAGCTGCTGGGACACCGCCGACGGGGTGTAGACCAGCGCGTCCGCCGCGGCCGTCACCGACCCGAGCTCGACGACCGACAACAGCACCTGCAACCGCTTCACGTCCAGCATCGAGACCCCGTTCTTGATTGAAGCGATGCTACAGGGCAGTGTTGGTTCTCGCGATGGTGCTTAACGGGGGAGGCCGTCAATGTGATTGCAGCTCGTCATGGCTCGCCGTCGCATCGTCAAAGGAGACCTCGCCATGCAGACCAAGACCACGAAAGTACTCAAGCTCCTCTACGTACAGGTCCTGATCGGCCTGGTCCTGGGAATCCTGGTCGGGTTCCTGTTCCCCGCCTTCGCGGCGAACCTGAAGTTGCTCGGCGACCTGTTCGTCAAGGTCGTGAAGATGATGATTGCGCCCATCGTGTTCTGCACGATCGTCACCGGCATCACGTCGCTGACCGATAACAAGAAGATCGGCAAGACCCTCGGCAAGTCGCTTGGATTGTTCTACGTGCTAACGATTCTGTCGCTGCTGATCGGCCTGGCCACGGTGTTGGTCATCAAGCCCGGCCAGGGCATGCACATCGACCCGACCCACCTCGACCCGTCAGTAGCCGCCAACGCAGCAAAGGACGCGCCGCCGGACACCTTCGCCGAGTTCATCCTGCACATCGTCCCGGACACCTTCTTCGGCGCCTTTTCCGAAGGTCAGGTGCTGCCGGTGCTGTTACTGGCGATCCTCTGCGGTTTCGGCCTCAGCAAGATCGGCCGAGCAGGCCAGACGGTGCTGAACGGCATCAACAGCTTCTCCCACATGCTGTTCGCGGTGTTCGGCTACCTGATGCGGCTGGCCCCTCTCGGTGCCTTCGGCGCGATGGCCTTCACCGTCGGCAAGTACGGCATCAAGTCCATCGGCTCACTCGGCCTGCTGATCGCGACGTTCTACATCGCGTGCGGCCTCTTCGTCGTCGTCGTGCTCGGCCTGCTGGCCCGGACGCACGGGTTGAGCCTCTACCGCGTGCTGCGCTACTTCCGCGAGGAACTGCTGGTCGTGCTGGGCACCTCCTCCAGCGAGCCGGTGCTGCCCCGGCTGCTGATGAAGCTGGAGCGACTGGGCTGCAAGCGCGGCGTGGTCGGACTGGTGCTGCCCACCGGCTACTCGTTCAACCTCGACGGCACGGCCATCTACCTGACCCTGGCCTCGCTGTTCATCGCACAGGCCTGCGACATCGTGCTGAGCCCGTGGCAGATCTTCGCCATGATCGGTCTGATGCTGCTGACCTCCAAGGGCGCCGCAGGCGTGACCGGCAGCGGGTTCGTCGCGCTGGTCGCCACGCTCGCGGTGTTCCCGACGCTGCCGGTGGCCGGGGTGGCGCTGATCGTCGGTGTCGACCGGTTCATGTCCGAGGCCCGCGCGCTCACCAGCACGATGAGCAACATCGTGGCCAGCATCGTTGTGTCGAAGTGGGAGAAGGCGGTCGACGAGGACACGCTGCACGCCGAGCTCGCCACCGGCTACCGCAAGACCGAGGAGGACCTCGAGCACGGCGGCGACATCCTCCAGGACGAAACCGTCGAGGACGAGGCGTCCGAGCCCCGACCGGAAGTCAAGCGCGAGGTCGTCGCAGCCCGCTGACAATGCAGCCCCGACGACGCAACGCGACAGCCCGCCGTTCGAGGGATCACCTCGAGCGGCGGGCTTCTGCTGATGTAAGAAGTTCGCCCGATCATCATCTGGATGACGGTGGCGCGGCTGCGTGGCTCGTCGACCTGTCCGACCAGCCTTCTTGGCCTCGGCGAGGGCGCGCGGCCCAGCGGGCACCGCCGGTTAGGACGATCCGCACCACGCGAGGCTGTCCACCGGCTCGGACCAGCGCCCTGACCTGCGTGCCCCCGGCAGGATTCGAACCTACGCCACCGCCTCCGGAGGGCGGTGCTCTATCCCCTGAGCTACGGGGGCCACTGCCTGGAACCCTAGCGCACCCCGCTGATCACGGCGGCGGGGGCGCTAGGACGGGGAGGGGGGTGGAGCCGCGGGCGGTGAGCAGCTGCTTCAGGTACTGCGCCTCCGCCGTCTGGGAGCTCAGCATCTGGGCGGCGAGGTTGCGCACCGGCTCCTCGGACGCGTTCTGGGCGGCGTCGCTCAGCATCGTCGCCCCGCCCTCGTGGTGGCGGAGCATCAGCTGCAGGAACAGGACGTCGAGGTCCTTGCCGGTCAGCGAACGGAGCTTCTTCAGGTCGTCGGCGCTCGCCATCCCCGGCATCGTCGTGACGCCGCCCGCGATGACGGTGTGGTCGTGCGCGCCGGTGGGGGAGGCGGTCATCCACGTCATGTACGGCCGCCCGACCGGCTGGGACGACGCCCCCCACAGCTCCAGCCACCCCTGCATCCGCCCGATCTGACCGGTCTGGGTGCTCTCGATGTCGTAGGCGAGCTGGCGCAGCTCGGGGTCGGTGGTGTGGTCGCGCTCCCACGACGCCATCTCGACGGCCTGCGTGTGGTGCACGCTCATGTCCTGCAGGAACCCGACGTCGACGGAGTCGGCCGCGGGGATCTCGACCTGACCCGACCGGCCGACGAGCAGCCCGCCGGTGGCCCCGACGAGCAGCAGCACCAGCGCGGCGGCGGCGATGACGAACGGGCGCACCCACCGTGGCTCGCGCCGGTCCGCCTCGTCGACGGGCGGCACGTCGTCCACGGGCGGCAGGGTGCGCGCGGTGGTCACTGGCCCGGGGCCTTTGGCCGCGTCCGGGGTGACGCCCTGGGCGCCCGCGATGACCTCGGGCATGACCGTGGTGTTGTTCACCGCGCTGACCGGCGGCGCGGGCTGGAACGGCGGCGGGTTGTCCTGGTCGAACTGGCCCGGCCCGAGCGCCTGGCAGCTCGCACCCGGCTCCGGGTACTGGTACTGGTTGGTGCGCAGGGCCTGGATGAACTGGTCGATGCGCGGGTCGTTCGGGTCGGACAGCTTGAGCTGGTGGCCCCACGACTGCAGCGAGATCGGCTGGTCGAGGTTGGGATAGGGCGACATCAAGCTGTACGGCTGACCGTTGATCTTGGCCGCGAGCGTCTTCACCGCGTCGCCAGTGATCTTGGTGGGGTCGTAGGCGATCCACACCGAGCCGTGCTCCAGCGCGTGCACCATGTTCTCGTTGCGCACCGCGGTCGTGTAGACGACGCCGTTGCACGCGGCCCAGTAGCCGTCGTGCGTCCCGCCGAAGGGCGGGCTGTGGGTGTAGGCGACCGTCTGGCTCGGCTGCACGTGCTGCGCGCCCGCGTACTGCAGGGTGACGACGCCCGGGATCTTGGTGGACGGATCCTTGTTGGTGTCCGACGGCGTGAACTCGGCCAGTGCCGCCGCCTTCGCCTGCTTCGCGTTGTTCTGCGTCACGTAGTAGGTGAAGATCCCGCCCGCGAACAGCACCACCACGAGGATGCCCGCGATCAGACCCCAGGGCGTCGGTCGCTTCGTGACGACGGATGCGCGCGCGTTGCGCCCCGCCCTGCTGTTCTTGCCACTGGCCATGTACCGAGTGTATGAGCGGCACCTGAGAAACCGGCGGGCACACCTCCTAGACTCGATGGGTGACCCCTGCCCTGCTCGCCGACCTCGTCCGCGCCGCCGCCTCTGACGTGCTGGCGCGACGCGGCCTGGACGCTGCGGCGCTCCCCGACGATGTGGGCATCGAGCGGCCCCGCAACCCCGAGCACGGCGACTACGCCACGAACGTCGCGCTCCGCACGGCCAAGAAGGCCGGTGTGCCGCCGCGCGAGCTCGCGAGCTGGTTGGCCGACGAGCTGGCCGCCAAGGACGGCATCGCCAGCGCCGAGACCGCCGGGCCGGGCTTCATCAACCTGCGGCTTGCCGCCGACGCACAGGGCGGCATCGTCGCCGAGGTGCTGGCGGGCGGCGCGTCCTTCGGCAACGGCGACGAGTACGCCGGGCGCAACGTCAACCTGGAGTTCGTCTCCGCCAACCCCACCGGCCCGCTGCACCTCGGCGGCACCCGGTGGGCCGCGGCGGGCGACGCGCTGGGCCGCGTGCTGAGCGCGCGCGGCGCGAAGGTCACCCGCGAGTACTACTTCAACGACGCGGGCGGCCAGATCATGCGCTTCGTCCGCTCGCTGGTCGCGGTGGCGAGCGGCGAGCCCGCGCCCGAGGACGGCTACGGCGGCGCCTACATCGGCGAGATCGCGGCGAAGGTCCTCGCCCTGGAGCCCGACGCGTTGACCTCGCCCGATCGCGACGAGATCTTCCGCCGGGTCGGCGTCGGGCTGATGTTCGACGAGATCAAGGCCGATCTGCACGCGTTCGGCACGGACTTCGACGTCTGGTTCCACGAGCAGTCCCTGCACGACTCGGGCGCGGTCGGCGCGGCGGTCGAGCGGCTCAAGGCGTCGAACAGCCTCTACTTCGCCGACGGCGCCTGGTGGTTGCGCTCCAGCGAGTTCGGCGACGACAAGGACCGGCCCGTCATCAAGAGCGACGGCCAGCCCGCCTACATCGCGGGCGACATCGCCTACTTCCTCGACAAGCGCGCCCGCGGCTTCGACCTGTGCATCTACATGCTCGGCGCCGACCACCACGGCTACATCGGACGGTTGAAGGCCGCGGCAGCGGCGCTGGGCGACGACCCGGACGTCGTCGAGGTGCTCATCGGGCAGATGGTCAACCTCGTCGCCGACGGCAAGCCGGTGCGGATGAGCAAGCGCGCGGGCACGGTCGTCACGATGGAGGACCTGGTCGACGCGGTGGGCGTCGACGCGGCGCGCTACTCGCTGATCCGCTCGTCGGTCGACTCGACGCTCGACGTCGACCTCGACCTCCTGGTGCGCCGCAGCAACGACAACCCGGTCTTCTACGTCCAGTACGCCCACGCGCGCCTGGCGTCGCTCGCCCGCAACGCGGCCGACCTCGGCCTCACCGCGGGCACCGAGTTCGGGCTCCTGGTGCACCCCAGGGAGGGCGACCTGATCCGGACGTTGGGGGAGTTCCCCGCCGCCGTCCGGTCGGCGGCCGAGCTGCGGGAGCCGCACCGGGTCGCGCGCTACCTCGAGTCGCTGGCCAGCGCGTACCACAAGTTCTACGACGCCTGCCGGGTGCTGCCGATGGGCGACGAGGAGATCACCGAGCTGCACCGCGCGCGGCTGGCGCTGTGCGTCGCGGCCCGGCAGGTGCTGGCCAACGGGCTGGCCATGCTCGGCGTCAGCGCGCCGGAGCGGATGTGAACCGGACCCGCGTCGAGACGCTCGGGCGGTTCGGCATGAGGGCTCATCCGGCCGGACCCCTGCACGCCGGGATCCTCGCGCCACCCGAGACGGCCGGGCCGCGCCCGCTCGGCGCCGGTGATCTGGACGCGCTGGCGCCCGCGGTGTGGCCGCGGGGCGCCGCCCGCGCGGCGTCGGGGGCCGTCGAGATCGCGGGCGTGGACGTGCGCGACCTCGCCGAGGAGTACGGCACGCCGCTGTTCGTCATCGACGAGGCCGATTTCCGCTCCCGCGCCCACGAGTTCGCCGCCTCCTTCGGGGCCTCCTCGGTGCACTACGCGGCCAAGGCGTTCCTCTGCACCGAGGTGGCGCGCTGGGTCGCCGACGAAGGCCTTTCGTTGGACGTCTGCAGCGGCGGCGAGCTGGCCGTCGCGCTGCGGGCGGGCTTCCCCGCCGAGCGGATCGCGTTGCACGGCAACAACAAATCGACCGCCGAGCTCGTCGCGGCCGTCGAGGCGGGCGTCGGCCGGGTGGTGCTCGACTCGTTCCACGAGATCGTCCGGCTGGACGCGGTCGCCCGGGAGCGCGGCGTCGTCGCGCCCGTGATGATCAGGGTGACGGTCGGCGTCGAGGCGCACACCCACGAGTTCATCGCCACCGCGCACGAAGACCAGAAGTTCGGCTTCGCGCTGCCCGACGACGCCGCGGAGGCCGTCCGTCGGGTGCTGAAGTCCAGCGCGCTGTCCCTGGTCGGCCTGCACAGCCACATCGGCAGCCAGATCTTCGACACCGAGGGCTTCGAGGTGGCGGCGCACCGCGTCGTCCGGTTCCTCGCGGCGCTGCACCGCGAGCACGGGGCCGCGGCGCTCACCGCGTTGACCACGCTGGATCTCGGCGGCGGGTTCGGCATCGCCTACCGCGCGCAGGAGACGCCGCTGCACGTCCCCGAGCTGGCCGACGAGCTGCGCGCCATCGTGAAGCGCGAGTGCCACGCCGCTGACCTGGACGTTCCCGGACATCGCCGTGGAGCCGGGCCGGGCGATCGCCGGGCCGGGCACGGTGACGCTCTACGAGGTCGGCACGCTCAAGGACGTCCCGCTCGGCGGCTCGCACCGGGCGGCGCTACGTGAGCGTCGACGGCGGCATGAGCGACAACATCCGCACCGCGCTCTACGACGCGGTCTACGACTGCAGGCTCGTCTCCCGCTCCTCGGAGATCGACGGCACCGGCGAAGTGGCGCTGTCGCGCGTGGTCGGCAAGCACTGCGAGAGCGGCGACATCGTGGTGCGCGACTGCTGGCTGCCCGCCGACCTGGCGCCCGGCGACCTGCTCGCCGTGGCCGCCACCGGCGCCTACTGCTACGCGATGGCCAGCTCCTACAACCGGCTGCCCCGTCCCGCTGTCGTCGCGGTGCGGGACGGTGTCGCGCGGGTGCTGCTGCGCCGCGAGTCCGAAGACGACCAGTTCCGGCTGGAGGTAGGTCCGTGACCGAGACGAGGTCGCCCTGGGGCGGCGCGTCGCCGATCCGCGTCGCGATGCTGGGCTGCGGCACCGTCGGCGCGCAGGTGGTGCGGCTGCTGCGCGAGCAGGCCGACGACCTGGCGGCGCGGGTGGGCGCCCCTGTCGAGCTCGTCGGGGTCGCCGTGCGGCGCCCGCACCGGCACCCCGAGCTGGGCGAGCTGCTCACGACTGACGCGTCCGCGCTGGTCACGCGCTCGGACGTGGACGTCGTCGTCGAGGTGATCGGCGGCATCGAGCCCGCGCGCACCTGGCTGCTGGAGGCGTTGAAGGCGGGCAAGTCCGTCGTCACGGCCAACAAGGCGCTGCTGGCCGAGGACGGCGCCACGCTCGCCGAGGCCGCCGACTCCTCGGGCGCGGACCTCTACTACGAAGCCTCCGTCGCGGGCGCGATCCCGTTGCTGCGTCCGCTGCGCGAGTCGCTGGCCGGTGACCGGATCCGGCGGGTGGCGGGCATCGTCAACGGCACCACGAACTTCATCCTGTCGTCGATGTCCGCCTCGGGCGCGAGCTACGCCGACGCGCTCGACGAGGCCACGCGCCTGGGCTACGCCGAGGCCGACCCCAGCGCCGACGTCGACGGCTACGACGCCGCGTCCAAGGCCGCGATCCTCGCCTCCCTGGCCTTCCACACCCGCGTGACCTCGGCGGACGTGTACTGCGAGGGCATCCGCAACGTCTCGGCCGCCGACATCGCCGCGGCGCGCAGGCTCGGCTCGGTGATCAAGCTGCTGGCGATCTGCGAGCGCACGGACGACCCGGAGTCGGTCTCGGCGCGCGTCTACCCCGCGATGATCCCGGCGGCCCACCCCCTGGCCTCGGTCGACGGCGCGTTCAACGCGGTGTTCGTCGAGGCCGAGGCCGCGGGCCAGCTGATGTTCTACGGGCAGGGCGCGGGCGGCGCGCCGACCGCGAGCGCGGTGCTCGGTGACCTCGTCGCCGTGGCGCGCAACCGCGTCGTCGGGGGGCGCGGGCCGCGGGAGAGCACCTACGCGAGCCTGCCGGTGCGACCGATGGGCACGGTGCCGACGCGCTACCACGTCAGCCTGGACGTCGCCGACCGCGCGGGTGTGCTGGCCGCGATCTCCGGCGAGTTCGCCCGGCGCGGCGTGAGCATCGCGGCGGTGCGCCAGACCGGCGGCGACGGGACGTCGGCCCGGCTGGTCGTCGTCACGCACGTCGCGCCGGAGGCGGCGCTCTCGGCCACCGTCGAGGCGATCGTCGGGTTGGAGATCGTGCACGGCGTCGACAGCGTGCTGCGGGTCGAGGACCTCGGCCGGAAGGGTGTGGCCGGATGACCACCGCTCGACTCGCGCGCTGGCCAGGGGTGATCGAGGCCTACCGCGACCGCATGCCGGTCGAGGACGGCTGGCGCGTCGTCACGCTCGGCGAGGGCGGCACGCCGCTGCTGCCCGCGCCGCGCCTGTCCGAGCGCACCGGCTGCGAGGTGTACCTCAAGGTCGACGGGGCGAACCCGACGGGCTCGTTCAAGGACCGCGGGATGACGGTGGCCGTCACCGACGCGCTCGCGCAGGGCAAGCAGGGTGTGCTGTGCGCGTCCACCGGCAACACGTCGGCGTCCGCCGCCGCCTACGCCGCCCGTGCGGGCCTGACCTGCGCCGTCCTCATCCCGCGCGGCAAGATCGCGCTGGGCAAGCTCGCCCAGGCCGTAGCGCACGGGGCGCGGATCCTGCAGATCGACGGCAACTTCGACGACTGCCTCGAGCTCGCCCGCAAGACCGCGGCCGAGTACGACGTCGCCGCGCTCGTCAACTCCGTCAACCCGACGCGCATCGCGGGCCAGGCCAGTGCCGCGTACGAGATCTGCGACGAGCTCGGCCGGGCCCCCGACGTGCACTGCCTGCCCGTCGGCAACGCGGGCAACATCACCGCCTACTGGATGGGCTACTCGGCCTACCTCGCCGACGGGCTCATCCCGGCCGCGCCGCGGATGTTCGGCTACCAGGCCGCGGGTGCGGCCCCGCTCGTGCACGGCGCGCCGGTCAAGAACCCGGACACCATCGCGACGGCCATCCGCATCGGCGCGCCCGCGTCCTGGGCGGCGGCTGTGAACGCGAAGGAGTCCTCCCGCGGCCAGTTCGCGGCCGTCACCGACGACGAGATCCTCGCGGCCTACCGCCTGCTGTCCGCGCACGAGGCGGTGTTCGTCGAGCCTGCTTCGGCGGCGAGCGTGGCGGGGCTGCTGCAGTCGAGCGCCGACGGCACGCTGCCGCGCGGCTCGGTGGTGGTCTGCACGGTGACCGGGCACGGGCTGAAGGACCCGGACACCGCGATGCTGGGGGCGCCGGAACCCGTCGTCGTCCCGCTCGACCCGGCGGCGGTCGCGTCGGCGCTGGAGCTGGCCTGATGGGGAGGCCCACCGAGGTCAGAGTGCGGGTGCCCGCCTCGTCGGCCAACCTCGGCCCCGGCTTCGACGCGCTCGGGCTCGCGCTGAGCCTCTACGACGACATCGAGGTGACGGTCGCGCCCGACGGGGTCGCCGTCGAGGTCGAGGGGGAGGGCGCCGGGCGCGTGCCGTGCGACGACGCGCACTTGGTCGTCCGGGCCATGCGCACGATGTGGGCCATCACCGGCGACGCGCCGCCCGGACTGCTCATGCGGTGCCGCAACGCGATCCCGCACTCGCGGGGGCTGGGCAGCTCCGCGGCGGCAGCGGTCGGCGGAGCGGTGGCGGCCGCGGTGCTCGCCGGTCGCGATCCGGGGCTGGAGCGCGACACGATCCTGCAGGTCACGGCGGGTATGGAGGGCCATGCGGACAACGCGGCCGCCAGCCTGCTCGGCGGCTTCGTGCTTGCCTGGGAGACGCCGGGGAATACCGCGGGGCGGTTTCACGCTGTACGGCTCGACGCGCACCCGGGCATCCATCCGGTCGCGTTCGTCGCGGGAACCGAGTCGCTGACGAGCACCACGCGCGGGCTGCTGCCCGATCGTGTGCCGCTGGTCGATGCCGCGTTCACCGGCAGCCGCACCGCGCTCGCCGTGCTGGCCTTCACCCAGCGCCCCGAGCTGTTGCTGCCCGCCACCGAAGACCGCCTCCACCAGGGCTATCGCCGTCCGGCGTACCCGGAGTCGGCCGATCTCGTCGACGCCTTGCGCGAACGCGGGGTCCCGGCCGCCATCTCCGGCGCGGGCCCGACCGTCCTCGCCTTCACCGCCGATGGCGTCGTGCCCTCGGGTATCGATCTCCACGGGTTCACCCCGTTGCCTTTGCCGATCGACACGGCCGGAGTCATCGTCGATACGGCGTAGGCGCGCCCTCGGGCGTGTCGAGGTGGGGGGTTGTTGCCGGGACCAGTGGTTACGTCTACCCTCGTCCGTGCAACGGCGATCCACGCGTCATCCGCGTGGCCACTCAGCGCCGGAGTCTGCATCCCAGTTCTCTCGGATCCGGTTCTTCGACGAGCGGCCTCTTTCCCGCGCGAGAAGTCGCGAAGATCTCCGTTCCGCCGGTCGGGACGACCGCTCTTCCCGCGATCCGTCCACCGACATCTCTAATGAAATTCGCTGACCCGGGCGTGGCCCGGTAGGTCAGGAAGGACAACCTTGAGCGAGACCGATCTCGTCAGCACCGCCGCACCGCGCAAGCGCGGCCTCACCGGCATGGTGCTGGCGGAGCTCCGCCAGCTTGCGGGGGAGCTGAACATCCCCGACACAACGGGCATGCGCAAGGGCGATCTCATCGCCGCCATCAAGGAGCGCCAGTCAGGCGGATCTTCCGCCGCGCAGCTCCCGCTGCCCGAGACCGGCACCGAAGCCCCGGCCGCAGCCAACGGCGCTGCCCCCGCCGCGGCCCCCCGGCGCCGTCGCGCCGCCACCCGCCCCGCGGGCGCGCCGGACACGAAGGCCGCCACCAACGGCGCCACGCCGTCTTCCGAGACGCCCGCCCCGTCGGCCGCGACCCCCGCCGCCGAGACGCCTGCTCGCCGCAACGCCTGCGGTCGAGCCCCCCGCGCCCGCCGCCGAGGCCCTGAGCCCGTCGCCGGAGACGGCCGCCGCCGAGACCCCCGCCGTTGCGGCAGAGGGTGAGGGCGGTGCTCGCCGTCAGCGGCAGCGCCGCCGCGTCGAGCAGAACGGCGCCGCAGGCGAGCCCGCGGAGGCCGTCGCTGCCGCCACCGAGGCTCCCACCAGCACGGATGTACCCGCCGAGGGCGCCGCCGACACCGGCCGCCCGGCCCGCCAGAGCCGCCGCGACCGCGACGCCGGCCAGCGCCGCAACGGCAATGGCGCCGCGCGCAGGCGACGACAGCCGCGGAGCCGAGCAGCGCAACGGCGACAACCGCGCCGATGCGCGGGCGCCGACACGCGCGCCGACAACCGCGCCGACACGCGGGGCGGCGACAACCGCGCCGACGCACGGGGCGCTGACCGCACCGACAACCGCGCCGACTCGCGCGGTGGCGACAGCGGCACCGACAGCCGCACTGACTCGCGGAGTGGCGACAGCCGCGGCGACGCGCGAGGTGGCGATAGCCGCACCGACACGCGGGGCGGGGACAACCGCACCGAAAGCCGGGCCGACAGCCGCACCGACACGCGGGGTGGCGACAACCGCGCCGACACGCGCGGCGGCGATGGCCGCAACGGCGACAGCCGGTCCGACAACCGCGCCAGGACAACCGGGGCGGCGACACCCGGCCGGACAACCGCAACGACCGCGGCAACGACGGCCGGGCCAACGACAACCGCGGCCCGCGCGACAACCGGCCCGACGAGGACGACGAGGACGGCGACGGCCGCGGTCGGCGTGGCCGTCGGTTCCGCGACCGCCGCCGCGGGCGCGACCGCCAGGGCGTCACAGCCGCAGGCGGCAGCCAGGGCACCGTCGACACCGAGGTGCGCGAGGGCGATGTGCTGCTGCCCGTCGCGGGCATCGTCGACATCCTCGACAACTACGCGTTCGTCCGCACCACGGGCTACCTCTCCGGGCCCACCGACGTCTACGTGTCGCTGTCGATGGTCCGCAAGTACGGCCTCCGGCGCGGCGACGCGATCACCGGCGCGGTGCGCGAGCAGCGCGAAGGCGAGCAGTCGCGGCAGAAGTTCAACCCGCTGGTCCGGGTCGACTCGATCAACGGGCAGGACCCGGAGAACGCGCGCAACCGGCCCGAGTTCACCAAGCTCACGCCGCTCTACCCGAACGAGCGGCTGCGCCTGGAGACCGAGCCGCACAAGCTCACCACCCGGGTCATCGACCTGGTCATGCCGATCGGCAAGGGCCAGCGCGCGCTGATCGTCTCGCCGCCCAAGGCGGGCAAGACCACGATCATGCAGAACATCGCGAACGCGGTCGCCACCAACAACCCGGAGTGCCACCTGATGGTCGTCCTCGTGGACGAGCGGCCCGAGGAGGTCACCGACTGGCAGCGGTCGGTGAAGGGCGAGGTCATCGCCTCGACGTTCGACCGGCCGCCGACCGACCACACCACGATCGCCGAGCTGTCCATCGAACGGGCCAAGCGCCTGGTCGAGATGGGCCACGACGTCGTCGTGCTGCTGGACAACATCACCCGCCTGGGCCGGGCCTACAACCTGGCCGCGCCCGCATCGGGCCGCATCCTGTCCGGCGGTGTCGACTCCACCGCGCTCTACCCGCCCAAGCGCTTCCTCGGCGCCGCGCGCAACATCGAGGACGGCGGCTCGCTGACCATCCTCGCCACCGCGCTGGTCGAGACCGGGTCCACGATGGACACGGTGATCTTCGAGGAGTTCAAGGGCACCGGCAACGCCGAGCTCAAGCTGGACCGCCGCATCGCCGACAAGCGGGTGTTCCCGGCGATCGACGTGGGCGACTCGAGCACTCGCAAGGAAGAGCTGCTGATGTCGCCCGACGAGTACGCGGTGATGGTCAAGCTGCGGCGGCTGCTTTCGGCGCTGGACGACCAGCAGGCCATCGACCTGCTGCTCACCCAGCTCAAGAAGACGCGCACCAACATCGAGTTCCTCATGCAGGTGGCCAAGAGCACGCCTGGCGACCTCGACTGAGAGAACGCGACCGTCCGACCCTGCCGGGAACAGCAGGCGGGGTCGGATGGTTGAATGGACTGTCACGCTCCGGCGCCGGTTCACCCCAGCACGAAGGGGACCCGGGGCCACTATGAGAGGAATCCCCGTGCGAGAAGGCATTCACCCGGCCTATGTCGAGACGCAGGTCACCTGCGGCTGCGGCAACACGTTCACCACCCACAGCACCAAGGCCAGTGGGTCGATCAACGTCGAGGTCTGCTCGGCTTGCCACCCCTTCTACACCGGCAAGCAGAAGATCCTGGACGCAGGCGGTCGCGTCGCGCGCTTCGAGGCGCGTTACGGCAAGCGCGCCGCAGCCAAGAAGTAGCTTCCGAGACGGCGCCCACCCCTGTGGTGGGCGCCGTCGTCGTGTCCGGACAATCAGGACGTCAGAGGGGAGGACGAGGTGGCAGCACCCACTGTCGACGCGCTGCTCATGGAGTACTCCGAGCTGGAGCGCGCCCTCGCCGACCCCTCCGTCCACGCCGACGCCGGACAGGCCCGGAAGCTCGGGCGGCGCTACGCCGAGCTGGGCCAGGTCGTCGGGGCGGCCCGCGAGCTGGCGTCCGCGCGCTCTGACCTCGAAGCCGCCCGCGAGCTCGTCGCCGAGGACGCCGCGTTCGCGGCCGAGGCCGAGGAGCTGGCGGCCCGCATCCCCGAGCTGGAGACCCGGCTGGCCCAGCTGCTGGTCCCGCGCGACCCGCACGACGGCGACGACGTCGTCATGGAGGTCAAGTCGGGGGAGGGCGGCGAGGAGTCCGCGCTGTTCGCGGGCGATCTCGTGCGCATGTACTCGCGCTACGCGGAGCGCCGCGGCTGGAAGGTCGAGGTGCTCGACTCCGTGCCCAGCGACCTCGGCGGCGTCAAGGACCTCACGATGGTGCTGCGTTCGCGCGGCTCCGACCCCGACGGCGTGTGGTCGGCCCTGAAGTTCGAGGGCGGCGTGCACCGGGTGCAGCGCGTGCCGGTCACCGAGTCGCAGGGCCGCATCCACACCTCGGCCGCGGGCGTGCTCGTGTACCCGGACACCGGCGAGGACGACGCGACGGTGGAGATCGACGAGAACGACCTGCGCGTCGACGTGTTCCGGTCCTCGGGCCACGGCGGGCAGAGCGTCAACACCACCGACTCCGCCGTGCGGATCACGCACCTGCCCACCGGCATCGTCGTGAGCTGCCAGAACGAGCGGTCGCAGCTGCAGAACCGCGCGCGGGCGATGGAGGTGCTGCGCTCGCGGCTGCAGGCGCTCGCCGAGGCGGAGGCCGCCGCGCAGGCGTCGGACGTGCGGCGTTCGCAGGTGCGCACGGTCGACCGCTCCGAGCGCATCCGCACGTACAACTTCCCGGAGAACCGCATCTCCGACCACCGCGTCGGGTACAAGGCGCACAACCTCGCCACCGTCCTGGACGGCGACCTCGACGCCGTGCTGGAGGCGCTCACCGCCGCCGACCGGGCCGAGCAACTGGCGCAGTGACCGGCGTGGGTGCATCTCCTGGCGCGGCACCCCGAGCCGGCCACGTCGCCCCGATGCGCCGCGTGTTCGCCTCCGACGCCATTGCGCCGGGCGGGGCTCCTCCCGGCGGCTGTGGCAGCCGGTGGTGACCGCTCCGGAGGGACGGCCTGCGGATGTCGCCGCCGTTCCGCTGCGTGCCCTGCTCGCGGAAGCCGAGGGGGCATTGGCCGCGGCCGGAGTCGCTTCGCCGCGGTTCGACGCCGAATCGCTCGCCGCCCATGTGCTGGGTGTCTCGCGGGGACGGCTCCTGCTGCATCCGCAGGTCGAGACGCGCACCGCGGACGAACTGCGGATGCTCGTCGTTCGGCGCGCTGCCCGGGAGCCGCTGCAGCACCTGCTCGGCACCGGCGTGCTCGGGCCGGTGGAGGTCGCGGTCGGGCCGGGGGTGTTCACGCCGCGGCCCGAGACCGAACTGCTGCTGGAGTGGGGTCTGAAGGCGCTGAGAGGTGTCGCGTCCCCGCTGGTGGTGGACCTGTGCACCGGATCGGGCGCGCTCGCGCTGGCGTTCGCGGCCGAGCGCGGCGACGCCGTCGTCCACGCCGTCGAGGTCGACCCGGCCGCGTTGGAGTGGGCCCGGCGCAACGTCGCCGAGCACGGTGACCGCGTTCTGCTGCACGCCGCCGATGTGCGCGAACCGGACCTGCTGGACGAGCTCGCGGGTCGCGTCGACCTCCTGGTCTGCAACCCGCCCTACGTCCCCGAGGGCACGCCGGTGCCGCCTGAGGTCGCGGAGTGGGACCCGGCGGTCGCGGTCTTCGGCGGTCCCGACGGGCTGGAGGTCATCCGCGCGGTCGCCGCGCGGGCCGCCGTCCTCCTGCGGCCCGGGGGAGCGCTGGCGATCGAGCACGACGACACCCACGCCGAGTCCGTCCCCGCCCTGCTGCGCGCCGTCCCCGGGCTCGTCGACGTGCAGGAGCATTCCGACCTCAACGCCCGCCCCCGCTACGCCACCGCCACCCGCGCGGCCTCGACGTGAGGTGATCAGCGTCGGGGCTCGGCGGACGACCGCGCTCCACGACCGACCGCACGCCTGCCCGGCGGGCTCCGCGACGGCCACAGCGTCGGCGAGCCGGGTGTGCACGGCCCCCCCGCCGCCACCCTCGCCGCACGTGGTTCCCGCTGCGTCCCGAGGTCGACACCACGGGGGATTCGTCCGAGCACAACCCCGCTCACGTCGATCTCGGGTGCCCAGCGGCTGGGTGCGTGCGGTGCCGCCGTCCCTCCGCCTGACCGGCCGACTCCCCACACCTTGTGTGTCCTCGCAAAGGTCGGCCCCTGCGACGACGCCGCGCCCTCGACGATGTGGGCAGGTGTTTCGACGACCCCGACTCGGCGCCCCGTAGTCTCCCGAGCGTGGCTGTGACGTACGACTGCACCGATCCGGACGCCCGCGTGGAGGGCTTGGCGGCGGCGGCGCGGGCCGCCCGCGGGGGCCGCCTCGTGGTGTTGCCGACCGACACCGTGTACGGCCTGGGCTGCGACGCGTTCAACGCCGACGCCGTCCGCAGCCTGCTGGCGGCGAAGCGGCGCGGGCCCGACATGCCGGTGCCGGTGCTGGTGGGCTCGTGGTCGACGATCGACGGGCTCGTGCTGGGCGTGCCCCGCGCGGCGCGCGACCTCATCGAGGCCTTCTGGCCGGGCGGCCTGTCGCTGGTCCTGCCGCACGCGCCGTCGCTCGCGTGGGACCTCGGCCGCACCAAGGGCACGGTGATGCTGCGCATGCCGCTGCACCCGGTGGCGCTGGAGCTGCTGCGCGACGTCGGCCCGATGGCCGTCTCCAGTGCGAACGTGTCCGGCAGCCCGCCCGCCGACAACGCGCCGATGGCGCTCGCCCAGCTGGGCGACACCGTCGACGTGTACCTCGACGGCGGCCCGTCCGGCGACCCGGTGGCCTCGACGATCGTCGATCTCACCGCCGACGAGCCCCGCATCCTCCGTGAAGGCGCGGTGACCGCCGAACAGGTCTCCGAGGTGCTCGGGAAGGCCGTGCTCCCCGCGCAGTAGGGATCCTCAGGCTCGCAGGCCGAGCTGCGCGGCCGACCGCGCCGTCATCCCCACGAAGTACGCCCCGTCGTCGACGACGACGTTGTGCGTGTGGCCGAACAGCTCGAAGTTGATCAGGCCGAACAGCGTGGTCCAGGCGAGAACCGCCCGCGCGGCCAGCGATCCCGACGGCTCGTCGGGCAGCCCCACCGCCGCGGCGAGCCCCGGCGCGATCGTCGCGTCCAGCCCGGTCTCGTCGGTCTTCCCGTCGACGGCGCCGGACGCGACGCCCTCGGCCACGATCCCGCAGAGGACCAGCGCCACCCGGCCTGCGGGCCCGATCGTCGCCTCCGGCGCCGCGTAGCCCGGCACCGGCGAGCCGTAGACCAGCGAGTACTCGTGCGGATGCGCCAACGCCCACGCGCGGACGGCGCTGCACACCGCCTGCCACCGGCCGAACAGGTCGCCCCGGGACAGCTCGGCGTCGGCGGCCTCGGCGGCCGCGCCCATGGCGTCATAGGCGTCGATGATCAGCGTGGTGAGCAGGTCGTCGCGGCTGGGGAAGTAGCGGTAGACCGCCGAGCTGGCCATGCCCATCTCCCTGGCCACAGCGCGCAGCGACAGCCCGGCCGCACCCTCCACCGCGAGGTGGCGGCGGGCGACCTCGGCGATCTCCCGCGTGAGCTCGGCGCGGACCCGTGCTCTCGCTCCTGCTGCGCTCATGCCACCGACGCTAGCCGGATCAGTGAACACAGTCAAGAGCACCGCTCTCCGAGATCACCTCACGGACCGCGTCGAGAGTCGGACGTGACCTCCCCTTGAGGGCCGCTCGGCCGTACCTGATGCATGTCGAGGCCGACTTTCTGCCGGGCGTAGCGTTTCGGGCCGTGCCCACGCTCGTCCTGCCGATCCGCGAGTACCTGCTCGTGGGGCTGACGGCCACCGTGGTCACCTTCCTGCTCGTCGGCCCGGTCCGGCTGCTGGCGATCAAGCTCGGCGCGGTGGCCTGGCCGAGGGGGCGCGACGTGCACGTCACCCCCACGCCGCGCTGGGGCGGCATCGCGATGCTGGGCGGTGTGCTCGCGGGCATCGCGATGGCCTACCAGCTCCCGGCGCTGCGCCTCGCGTTCGACACCAGCTCGGCCGAGGTGCTCGGCGCGGTGCTGGCGGGCGTGCTGCTGGTCGGGGTCGGCGTCCTCGACGACCGCTACGACCTGGACGCGATCACGAAGTTCGCGGGCCAGACCACCGCGGCCGGAGTGCTGATCATCTTCGGCGTGCAGTGGTCGACGCTCTGGATCCCGTTCGGCGGCGGCGGCACCGGCATCTCCGGCTCCGTCCTCTCCCTCGGCGCGGGCCAGGGGATGTTGCTCACGGTGCTGTTCACCGTGGTCCTCGTGAACGCGATGAACTTCGTCGACGGCCTCGACGGGCTCGCCGCGGGCATCGGGATGATCGGCGCGCTCGCCACGGGCACGTTCGCGATCAGCCTGATCGTCAAGTACGGCAACGACCCGTCCTACTACTCGCCCGCGCTCATCGCGGCGGTGCTCGGCGGCGCCTGTGTGGGCTTCCTCCCGCACAACTTCAACCCCGCGCGGATCTTCATGGGCGACTCCGGCTCGATGCTCATCGGCGTGTTGCTGGCCGCGGCGACCACCAGCGCGTCGGGCAAGATCCCGGTCGTCGGCTCGCCCCGCGACTACTTGGCGTTGCTGGCCCCACTGATCGTGTTCGCCGCCGTGCTGTTCGTTCCGGTGCTCGACCTACTCATGGCGATCGTCCGCCGCACCCGCGCGGGGATGAGCCCGTTCTCGCCCGACAAGATGCACCTCCACCACCGTCTGCTGGAGATCGGTCACAGCCAGCGAAGGGCCGTGCTGCTGATCTACCTGTGGGCGGGCGTGTTGGCGTTCGGGGCGGTGGCGCTGACGTTCATCGCCGACGCCAGCGTGGTGCTGTGGACGGTCGGCTTCGGCCTCCTGCTCGCCGCGCTCGCGTCCGCCGTCCCCCGGATGCGCCACCGCGTGTAGAAACCGATCGTGCGGAAGCGATTTCTCGCAGGTCACGGGGTGTCGGGTGACCCGGTGATGCTGTGGTAGCGTCCCCGTCACGGGCCGGTGATCGGCCTGGTTTGTCCCCCTTGGGACGAGCCCCTTCTGGCGCCGAGGCGAGGAGAAGCTGGTGAGAGCCCACCCCCGGTCACTTCGACGCCTGGCGTGTCGGCGTTGAGTCCGGCCGGTGGCAGACGGCGGCCCGGAACTGGGCGACCTGCTCTCGATGGGTCTCACGCTCGCGCTGTGCGTGGTGATCGGCTTCGGTCTCGGCTGGCTAGGCGACCTGCTCACCGGCACGTTTCCACTCATTGCGATGATCGGCCTGGCGCTAGGTGTCGCCGTCGCGACGTTCTACGTTGTCAAGCAGTTCAAGAGGTACTCGTGAGGGGTAGGTGCAGCCGGTGACGATGAGCACACCCGCCTACACCCCGCCCGTCACCTGGGCCCTGCTCCGCCGCACCGTGATCATGGCGGCCGTCGTCACGGCGGTCGCGGTGGTCGTCCTCGTCGTGCTCGGCTACGGCCTCTTCGGGCTGTTCCTGACCGTCGGGGTGGCCCTGGGCGCGTTGAACATGTGGCTCGCCGTGCGCGCGGTGGCCAACTTCGCCACGGCGCGCCCCTCGAAGGCCCGCCTGTCCGGCTCGGTGCTCGGGCGCCTCGCGGTGATCACCGTGCTGGCGTTGGCGGTGGCCTTCCTCGTGCGCCCGTCGGGCATCGCCGTCTTCGGCGGGCTGGCCCTGTTCCAGTTCCTCGCGATCGTGAGCTCGATGCTGCCGTTGATCAAGGAGATCCGACAGAAATGACCGATCAGGGATGAGCACCCTCCTCGCCGCAGAAGGCGGCACGATCACCCCGGGCGAGCACTGGACAGGCGAGTTCCTCGGGCTGACGTTCAACCTCGACACGATCATCGGCACGCTGATCGCCGGTGCCATCGTGTGCGGTCTGGGCTACTACATGGCCAGCCGCGCGACGAAGGGCCGCCCGTCGGGCCTGCAGGTGGCGTTCGAGGCGCTCGCGGGCTGGGTGCAGGGCCAGCTGAAGGAAGGCATGGGCGTGCGCGCACCGCGCGGCGTCCTCGGCTTCTGCATCACGGTCTTCGCGTTCATCCTGTGCTGCAACTGGCTCGCCGCGCTGCCCTCGGAGCACTGGATCCCGCCGCCCACCGCCGACGTCAACCTGGTCTACCCGCTGGCGCTGCTGGTGATCGTCTGGGTCAACGTCGCGGGCATCCGCGCCAAGGGCGCCAAGGCCTACTTCGGCCACTTCACCCAGCCCTACGCGTTCCTCGCGCCGATCGAGTTCATCACCCAGTACCTGTCGCGTCCCGCGTCGTTGGCCCTGCGGCTCTTCGGCAACATCTTCGCGGGCGGGATCATGGTGGCGGTCATCGGGCTCATCCCCGCCTACATCCTGTGGGCGCCCAACGCCATCTGGAAGCTCTTCGACATGTTCATCGGCGTCATCCAGGCGCTGATCTTCACCCTGCTTACCCTGATCTACTTCAGCGAGGCGGTGGGCAGCGAGGACGATGCTGCCCACCACTAGCCCGACCGCCCCGACCCAGACGTTGTGAGTGCCGCCCCCGCGGCGCGAAAGGAATGAGGAGAGACATGAGCGTTCTGGCCCAGGCCGCCACCGGGATCACCGGAAACGTGACCCTCGGGTTGGCCATGATCGGCGGCGGGCTCGCCCTCGGTGGTGGGGCCATCGGCGCTGCCATCGGCGACGGTCTCGCAGGCTCCGCCGTCATCCAGGGTGTCGCCCGTCAGCCGGAGGCGGCAGGCCGCCTCAACACGACCATGTTCCTGATCATCGGTCTGGTGGAGGGCATGTACTTCATCAACCTGGCGTTCATGGCGCTGTTCGTGTTCGTCCTGAGCTGAGCGGCGACCTCATGGCCCAAACGCGGCGGTGGGACGTTGGCGGCGGGAACGCAGAACTTCCTCGTTCCCAACGCCACGATCATCGTCGAGATCATCATCTTCCTGGCGATCCTGTTCTTCTTCTACCGCTTCGTGGTGCCGCCGCTGACCAAGGCGATGGCCGAGCGCGACGAGATGAACCGCAAGCAGGTCGAGGAGCGCGACGCCGCCGTCCGCAAGCTCGCTGAGGCCCAGGAGCGCTACGACGCCTCGCTGGCCGACGCGCGCGCGCAGGCCACCGCCGTCAAGGACGAGGCGAGGGCCGACGCCCAGCGCATCCGCGACGAGATGCGCGCCGAGACCGACCGCGAGGTCGCCGAGATCCACCGCCGCGGGGCGGAGGAGCTCGCCGAGCAGCGCTCCCAGGCCGTGGGTGAGCTGCGCGGCCAGATCGGCGGCCTGTCCACCGACCTGGCGGGCAAGATCCTCGGACGGCCCGTCGCCTACGACGACGCCACCGTCGCCCGTTTCCTCGGTGAGCTGGACGAACGACAGACGGCCGCAGGAGGGCAGCGCTGATGGAGTTCATCGCCGAGCTCGTCGGCTTCGTGATCATCCTGTTCGTCCTGTGGAAGTACGTGCTCCCGCTGGTCGCCGACATGGTCAAGAACCGGCAGGAGCAGGTGCAGCGGCAGGTCGACGAGGCCGAGGAGGCCACCCGCAAGCTGCAGGACGCGCAGGGTCGCTTCGACAACGCCGTCCAGCAGGCCGAGGTCGAGGCCGCCCGCATCCGCGACGACGCCCGCGCCGACGCCACCCGCATCCGCGAGGAGCTCAAGGCGCAGGCCGAGGCCGAGGTCGAACGGATGCTGCAGCGCGGCCAGGAGCAGCTCGCCGCCCAGCGCGACCAGGCGGTGCGCGGGCTGCGTTCCGAGCTCGGCGGCGCCTCCATGGAGCTGGCCGAACGGGTGGTCCGGCAGTCGCTGACCGACGAGAACGCCCGCACGGCGTCCGTCGACAGCTTCCTGTCCGAGATCGAGAGCCTGCCGTCGCCCCGGGGCAGCCAGGTCCCAGCACGAGAAGGGGCCTAGCCCATGGCGTCCGTACTCCAGTCCGCCAGCCGCGAGGCGCTCTCCGAGGCGCAGGCGCGGCTCGACGCGCACATCGACGCCACCGCACCGGCGGAGCTGCAGCGGCTGGCCGAAGACCTGTTCGCCGTGCTCGGCCTCCTCGAGCGCGAGCGCTCGCTGCGGCGCGCGCTCGCCGACCCGGCCACCCCGTCCGACGCCCGGAGCGGTCTCGCCGATCGGCTCCTCAACGGCAAGATCGGCCGTGCGGCCCTCGACGTCGTGTCCGACCTGGTCACGTCGCGCTGGTCGCGGCCCACCGACCTCGTCGAGGCCGACGAGACGCTGGCCCGGGCCGCCGCGTTCGGGGTCGCGGAGAAGGACGGCTCGCTCGACCGGGTCGAAGACGAGCTGTTCCGGTTCGGCCGCATCACCGACCGCGAGCCGGAGCTGGCCAGGCTGCTCTCCGATGAGGCCACGCCCGCCGAGAAGCGGATCGGGCTGCTGCGCGACGTGCTCGGGGAGAAGGTCGCGCCCGGTCACCGCGATGCTGCTGGAGCAGGCCGTCCGCACTCCGCGCAGCCGCAACCTGGATGTGGCGGCCGAGCAGCTCTCCGAGCTCGCCGCGGCCCGGCGCGACCGCTACGTCGCGCACGTCCGCACGCCGGTCCGGCTGACGGCCGAGCAGGAGCAGCGGCTCACCGACTCGCTCTCCCGCCTCTACGGCAGGCCGATCTCCGTACAGGCCGAGCTCGACCCCGACCTGCTGGGCGGCCTCGTCGTCCGCGTCGGCGGCGAGCTGATCGACGGCAGCGTCGCGGGCCGCTTGGCCGCAGCGCGCCGCTCCCTCCCTAGCTGACCCCCAACCCACGAAGGATCGAGATGACAGAGCTGACGATCTCCTCCGAGGAGATCCGGAGTGCGATTGCGGGCTATGTCTCGTCGCTGGAGACGGGGACCTCGCGCGAGGAGGTCGGCACCGTCATCGACACCGGTGACGGCATCGCGCACATCGAGGGCCTGGCTTCGGCCATGACCAACGAGCTGCTGGAGTTCGAGGGCGGCGTCCTCGGCGTCGCGCTGAACCTCGACCAGCGCGAGATCGGCGCGGTCGTGCTCGGCGACTACGACCACATCGAGGAAGGGCAGCAGGTGCGGCGCACCGGCGAGATCCTCTCGGTGCCCGTCGGCGACGCCTTCCTCGGTCGCGTGATCGACCCTCTCGGCGCGCCGATCGACGGTCTCGGCGACATCGAGGCCGAGGAACGCCGCGTTCTCGAGCTGCAGGCCGCCTCGGTCATGCAGCGGCAGTCGGTCTCCGAGCCGCTGCAGACCGGCATCAAGGCCATCGACGCGATGACGCCGATCGGCCGCGGCCAGCGTCAGCTGATCATCGGCGACCGCAAGACCGGCAAGACCGCCGTCTGCGTCGACACGATCATCAACCAGAAGCAGAACTGGGCGTCCGGCGACCCGGACAAGCAGGTGCGCTGCATCTACGTCGCGATCGGCCAGAAGGGCTCCACGATCGCCGGTATGCGCGCCTCGCTCGAGGACGCGGGCGCGCTGGAGTACACGACGATCGTCGCCGCCCCCGCGTCCGACCCGGCCGGGTTCAAGTGGCTCGCCCCCTACACCGGCTCGGCCATCGGCCAGCACTGGATGTACGCGGGCAAGCACGTCCTGATCATCTTCGACGACCTGTCCAAGCAGGCCGAGGCCTACCGCGCGATCTCGCTGCTGCTGCGCCGCCCGCCGGGCCGCGAGGCCTACCCCGGCGACGTCTTCTACTTGCACTCCCGGCTGCTGGAGCGCTGCGCCAAGCTCTCGGACGAGCTGGGCGCGGGCTCGATGACCGGCCTGCCGATCATCGAGACCAAGGCCAACGACGTCTCGGCCTACATCCCCACCAACGTCATCTCGATCACCGACGGCCAGGTGTTCCTGGAGTCCGACCTGTTCAACCAGGGTGTGCGCCCGGCCATCAACGTCGGCATCTCGGTGTCGCGCGTGGGTGGCGCCGCGCAGGTCAAGGCCATGAAGTCGGTGTCGGGCTCACTGCGGCTGGACCTGTCGCAGTACCGCGAGCTCGAGGCGTTCGCCGCGTTCGGCTCCGACCTGGACGCCGCCTCCGCAGCGGCGCTGGGCCGCGGTAGCCGCCTGGTGGAGCTGCTCAAGCAGGCGCAGTACTCGCCGTTCCCCGTCGAGGAGCAGGTGATCTCCATCTGGCTGGGCACCACGGGCAAGCTCGACTCGGTGCCGGTGGCCGACATCGGCAAGTTCGAGCGCGAGTTCCTGGACCACGTCCGGCGCAACGCCGAGGGCGCCCTCGCCGAGATCCGCGACACCGGCAAGCTGACCGACGAGAACATCGAGCGGCTCGAGGGCCTGGTCAAGGACTTCAAGCAGGGCTTCACGGCGTCGGACGGCTCCTCGGTGGCGCCGAAGGAGAACGCAGGCCGACGCGATGGACCCGGACGACGTGGACCAGGAGACCGTCAAGGTCCGCAAGGCGCAGGGCTGAGGTAGCGGCCATGCCGGCACAGATTCGGGTGTTGCGGCGGCGGATCAAGTCGACGCAGTCCATCAAGAAGATCACCCGCGCCATGGAGCTGATCGCGACCTCCCGGATCGTGAAGGCCAGGGCGCGGGTGGACGAGTCGCGCCCCTACGCCGAGCAGATCACCGCGGTGCTGACGGAACTGGCCAGCAACTCCGCGCTGGACCACCCGCTGCTGGTCGAGCGGAAGGACCCGAAGCAGGCCGCGGTGCTCGTCGTCACGAGCGACCGCGGGCAGTGCGGCGGCTACAACACCAACGTGCTCCGCGAGGCCGAGCACCTCTACTCGCTGCTGCGCGAGGAGGGCAAGGAGCCGGTCATCTACGTGGTCGGGCGCAAGGGCGTGAACTACTACCGGTTCCGCCGCCGCAAGGTCGAGGCGGCTCGTGGACGGGCTTCTCCGAGCAGCCGACCTACCCGGACGCGGCCGAGGCGGCCCGCACGCTCGTCGCGGCGTTCATGGCGGGCGAGGAGGACGACGAGCAGAGCGTCGACGAGCTGCACCTGGTGTACACGCAGTTCAAGAACATGGTCACCCAGACGCCGCAGGCGCGGCGGATGGCGCCCATGGTCGTCGAGTACACCGAGGACGACAAGTCCTCGGGGATCCAGCCGCTCTACGAGTTCGAGCCCGACCCGGACGCGCTGTTCGACGCGCTGCTGCCCAAGTACATCGGGGCACGGCTGTTCTCGGCGATGCTCGAGTCCGCGGCGTCGGAGTCGGCCAACCGGCAGCGGGCCATGAAGGCCGCAACCGACAATGCGAACGAATTGATCCGTACGCTGACCCTGGAGACCAACCAGGCTCGTCAGGCCCAGATCACCCAGGAGATCAGTGAGATCGTCGGTGGCGCCGACGCTCTCGTGACCGCAGGAAGTGAGAGCTGATGACCGCCACGGAGACTAGGACCGGCCGGGTCGTTCGCGTCACCGGCCCGGTCGTGGACGTCGAGTTCCCGCGCAACCAGGTGCCGGAGCTCTACAACGCGCTGACCGTCGAGGTGTCGATCGGTGAGCTGGCCAAGACGCTGACCCTGGAGATCGCGCAGCACCTCGGTGACAACCTGGTGCGCACGATCTCCATGCAGCCCACCGACGGCCTGGTCCGCGGCCAGGAGGTCACCGACCTCGGCCGTCCGATCTCGGTGCCGGTCGGCGACCAGGTCAAGGGCCACGTGTTCAACACGCTGGGCGAGTGCCTGGACCAGCCCGACCTCGAGATCACCGGCGACCTGTGGGGCATCCACCGCAAGGCGCCCGCGTTCGACCAGCTCGAGGGCCGCACGGAGATGCTGGAGACCGGCATCAAGGTGCTCGACCTGCTCACGCCCTACGTGGTCGGCGGCAAGATCGGCCTGTTCGGCGGCGCCGGTGTGGGCAAGACGGTGCTCATCCAGGAGATGATCCAGCGCGTCGCGCAGAACTTCGGTGGCACCTCGGTGTTCGCCGGTGTCGGCGAGCGCACCCGTGAGGGCAACGACCTCATCACGGAGATGACGGAGAGCGGCGTCATCGAGAACACCGCCCTGGTGTTCGGTCAGATGGATGAGCCGCCCGGCACCCGCATGCGGGTCGCGCTCTCGGCGCTGACGATGGCCGAGTACTTCCGCGACGAGCTCAACCAGGACGTGCTGCTCTTCATCGACAACATCTTCCGGTTCACCCAGGCGGGCTCGGAGGTCTCCACGCTGCTCGGCCGCATGCCGTCCGCGGTGGGGTACCAGCCGACGCTGGCCGACGAGATGGGC
The DNA here is from genome assembly GCA_963799945.1 of uncultured Actinomycetota bacterium. Lineage (GTDB taxonomy): Bacteria > Actinomycetota > Actinomycetes > Mycobacteriales > Pseudonocardiaceae > Pseudonocardia. The sequence goes on along the minus strand of CAWCZG010000006.1, from coordinate 502,719 downwards.
GAGCTGCAGGAGCGGATCACCTCGACCCGCGGCCGTTCGATCACCTCGATGCAGGCGATCTACGTGCCCGCCGACGACTACACCGACCCGGCGCCCGCCACCACGTTCGCCCACCTGGACGCCACCACGGAGCTTTCCCGGCCGATCTCCCAGAAGGGGATCTACCCGGCGGTGGACCCGCTGACGTCGACGTCGCGCATCCTGGACCCCCAGTACGTCGGCGACGAGCACTTCCGCGTCGCCAACGAGGTGAAGCGCATCCTGCAGAAGTACTCCGACCTGCAGGACATCATCGCGATCCTCGGCATCGACGAGCTGTCCGAAGAGGACCGCCAGCTCGTCGGACGGGCCCGGCGGATCGAGCGCTTCCTGTCGCAGAACCTGCTGGTGGCCGAGCAGTTCACCAACCAGCCGGGCTCGACCGTGCCGCTCAAGGAGACGATCGAGTCCTTCGACAAGATCGCCAAGGGCGAGTTCGACAACGTGCCCGAGCAGGCGTTCTTCCTCTGCGGTGGACTCGAGGACCTCGAGCGCAACCGGAAGAAGCTGGAAGACAATGGCTGAGATGACCGTCGAGCTCGTCGCCGTCGAGCGGCGGGTCTGGTCGGGCAAGGCGAGCTTCGTCTTCGCGCGGACGACCGTCGGCGAGATCGGCATCCTGCCGGGGCACGAGCAGACGCTCGCGCAGCTGGAGGAGGCGGGCATCGTCCGGATCGACGGCGTCGACGGCAACGCCACCACGGTGGCGGTGCACGGCGGCTTCCTGCACGTCACGCCCGAGAACGTGACGATTCTGGCCGAGTCGGCGGAGATCGGTAACGAGGTCGACGTCTCGCGCGCCCGTGCGGCGCTCGACCGGGCCGACACGTCCGAAGACGACGGTGCGGCCGCTGCGGCCCGCGCTCAAGTCCGGCTCAAAGCCGCGGGCGCCGAGTAAGGCGCCTCGGACGCAATGGAGGCAGTGGCGTTCAGCGCCGGCATCCTGCTGCTGCTGGGTTGTCTCTGCCTCGGATACCTCGCCTTTCGGCGAGTGCGCCTCATGCGGGGCGGTGGTGTGGATGTCTGTCTGCGACGACAGGGTCCGGGCCGCCGCCCCGTCCGCGTCTCCAGGGACGTCGCTGCGGGCTGGCACTTCGGTGTGGGGCGCTATGAGGGCAACGAGTTCGCCTGGTACCGGCTGACGTCGCTGCGCCCGGGGGCCACGACCGTGCTGGACCGCTCCAGCGTCGAGATCGTCGAGCGGCGCCATCCCGTGGCGGGGGAGGTGTACGCGCTGCCCCAGGCGGCGTCGGTGCTCCTGTGCCGGGTCGGTGACCGCGAGGTCGAGCTGGCCATGACCCCCGGCGTGCTCACCGGCTTCCTGTCGTGGCTGGAGTCGGCGCCCCCTGGCAACCCCGGCTACCGCGTGGCGTCCTGACCCGCTGCGGCCAGGGGCCGCCCGGCTGCCAGAGCACGTCGCCGCCGGGGTTGGCGACGCGGCCCAGGATGAACAGCAGGTCGGAGAGCCGGTTGAGGTAGCGCGCCGTCAGCGGGTTGGTGCGCTCGGCGTCGCCTCGAGCAGCGCCCACACCGACCGCTCCGCCCGCCGCGTGACCGTGCGCGCGACGTGCAGGTACGCGCCCCGCCGGGCGTGCCGCCGGGCAGGATGAACGAGGCCAGCTTGGGCAGGTCCTCGTTGAAGGCGTCGCACCAGCCCTCCAGCCGCGTCACGTAGGCCTCGGTGACCCGCAGCGGCGGGTACTCCGGGTTCTCGACGATCGGCGTGCACAGGTCCGCCCCGACGTCGAACAGGTCGTTCTGCACCTGCCGCAGCGGCCCCAGCACGTCCTCGGCGAGCCCGCCGAGCGTGACGGCCACCCCGAGCGCCGCGTTGGCCTCGTCGGTGTCGGCATAAGCCGCGAGCCGGACATCGGTCTTGCGGACGCGGCTGAAGTCGCCCAGCGCGGTGGTGCCGTCGTCGCCGGTCTTGGTGTAGATCCTGGTCAGGTGCACGGCCATGGGGGGACGGTAACCCGACGAACACGGGGAGATAGCGTCGACGGTCGTGGCAGAGCATTTCGCGGTGACCGGCGGGGCCCGGCTGGTGGGCTCGGTTGACGTCGTCGGCGCCAAGAACAGCGTGCTCAAGCTCATGGCGGCGGCTCTGCTGGCCGAGGGCAAGACGACGCTCACCAACTGTCCGGAGATCCTCGACGTCCCGCTGATGGCCGACGTCCTGCGCAGCCTGGGCTGCGGGGTCACGGTCGAGCGCGACGTCGTCGTCATCGACGTCCCCGCCGAGCTCGGCGCGGAGGCGGACTACCGGTCGGTGTCCAAGCTGCGGGCGTCGGTGTGCGTGCTCGGGCCGCTGCTGGCCCGGTGCCGACGGGCGGTCGTCCCGCTGCCCGGTGGCGACGCCATCGGCTCGCGCCCGCTGGACATGCACCAGGCGGGTCTGCGCAAGCTCGGCGCCACCACCGAGATCGAGCACGGGCGGGTCGTCGCGCGGGCCGAGGTGCTGCGCGGCGCCCAGATCTGGCTGGATTTCCCCAGCGTGGGCGCCACCGAGAACATCCTCATGGCCGCCGTGCTCGCCGACGGGCCCACCGTGATCGACAACGCGGCGCGCGAGCCCGAGATCGTCGATCTCGCCGCGATGCTGACCCAGATGGGCGCGAAGATCGACGGGATCGGGTCCTCGACGCTCACCGTGCACGGGGTCACCGCGCTCCAGCCCACCGACCACCGCGTGATCGGCGACCGGATCGTGGGCGCCACCTGGGCGTTCGCCGCCGCGATGACCGGGGGCGAGATCACCGTGCGCGGCGTCGACCCGCACCACCTCGATCTCGTGCTCGACAAGCTGCGCAGCGCGGGCGCCGAGACCACGGCCGGGACGCAGGAGTTCACCGTGCGTGATGGACGGCCGCCCGCACGCGGTCGACTTCGTCACCCTGCCCTACCCGGGCTTCGCCACCGACCTGCAGCCGATGGCGATCGCGGTGTCGGCCGTCGCGGACGGCACGTCGATGATCACGGAGAACGTGTTCGAGGCGCGCTTCCGCTTCGTCGACGAGATGGTGCGCCTCGGGGCCGACGCCCGCACCGACGGCCACCACGCGGTCGTCCGGGGGGTGCCGCGGCTGTCCAGCGCGCCGGTGTGGGCCAGCGACATCCGCGCGGGCGCCGGGCTGGTGCTCGCGGGCCTGTGCGCGGAGGGCGTGACCGCAGGTGTGGGACGTCGAGCACATCGACCGCGGCTACCCGCGCTTCGTCGAGAACCTGCAGACGCTCGGCGCGGACGTCTCCCGGGTGCTCGCCGATCCCCTCTGACGGGGGTTGGGCCGAGTGGAGCAGTTCCGCGTGCGGCTCTTTGCCGGACGTGTCACCTTCCTCCCATGCCCAGCCCCGCCAGTTCCGCGCACGAAGCCGCGGGTTCCGCCCGCAAGGCCGCCGGCTCCGCCCATGAGGTCGCCGACAGCAAACCGGTCAAGATCGGGGCCCGCGTCGGCCTCCTCTCCTATGGCGTCACGCACCTCCTGATCGCGTGGATCGCGCTGCAGGTCGCCTTTGGCGGCGACAGCCGCCAGGCGAGCCAAAAAGGGGCATTCCAGGAGCTGGCAGGCAACACCTTCGGCAAGGTGATGCTGTGGATCATCGTGGTCGGTTTCGTCGCGGTGGCGCTGTGGCGGCTCACGCTGGCGATCTGGGGCTACCGGTACGAGTCCGACGAGAAGAAGCGACTCCGCAAGCGGGCCTCGGATGCAGGCAAGGTCGTGGTCTTCGCCGCGCTCGCCGTTCTGGCCGCCACCACGGCGATCGGTAGTGGTGGCGGTGGCGGCGGTGGCCAGGAGAAGGCAACGGCAGGCCTGCTCGGCATCCCGGGCGGGCAGTTGATCGTCGGCGCTGTGGGGCTCGGCTTCATCGTCGCGGGTGGCAGCAAGATCTACGCGGGCTGGAAGAAGAAGTTCCTGTCCGACATGGCCTGCCGTCCGACCAGAAGGTTCGCGAGGTGCTCGAGCGCACCGGCCAGGCGGGCTTCATCGCCAAGGGCATCTCGGTCGCGCTGATCGGGATTCTGGTCGTCACCGCCGCCATCCGGTTCGACCCGGCCAAGGCCTCCGGGCTCGACGCCGCTCTGCGCAGCCTGGTCCAGCAGCCGTTCGGCCCGTGGCTGCTCGCCCTCGTCGCGCTCGGCCTCGTCGCGTACGGCATCTTCTGCGCCTTCGACGCCCGCTACCACCGCGTCTGAGCGTCAGTCCCGCAGGACGAGCTTGGCCTTCCCGGCGTCGTCGCCGAACACCATCACCCGGTAGCTGCCTGCCTCACGGCCGATCGTGGCCCGGATCCCCGCCGCGGTGAGCCGCGAGCGCAGCACCTGCGCGGCGGCCTCCGTCGGCGCGCGGGCGACCTCGGCGAGCAGCCCGTCGCCCACCGGGTCGTTGGGGTCGGGGATGCGCAGGTTGCGCCCGGTGCCCCAGGTCCAGCGCAGGAGCAGCAACAAGGCACCGATGAGGACGAGGCCGCCGAACAGGCCGAGGAAGCGCGGATCGTCCACGCTCCGCATTCTCCTCCCGGTGCCGATGGCTGCGCCGGTGTGACGGCCGTCGCCCGGAATGGGGGTTACGCGCCAGTAGGCTCTGGAGGGTTCCGAACTGGCGGAGGTTCCCGTGCCGTTCCCGACCGATGACGATCGCGACCGGCCGTGGGTGATGCGCACGTACGCCGGGCACTCCTCGGCGGCCACCAGCAACGCGCTGTACCGGCGCAACCTGGCCAAGGGCCAGACCGGCCTCTCGGTGGCGTTCGACCTCCCGACCCAGACCGGCTACGACCCCGACGACGGGCTCGCCCGCGGTGAGGTCGGCAAGGTCGGCGTGCCGGTGACGCACATCGGCGACATGCGGACGCTCTTCGAGGGCATCCCGCTCGCCGAGGCCAACACGTCGATGACGATCAACGCGCCCGCCATGTGGCTGCTGGCGCTCTACGTCGCGGTGGCCGACGAGCAGGGCGCGCCGCGGGCCACCCTCGCGGGCACGACGCAGAACGACATCGTCAAGGAGTACCTCTCGCGCGGCACGTACGTGTTCCCGCCCGCGCCGAGCCTGCGGCTGATCGCCGACATGATCGCCTGGTCGGTGGCCGAGATCCCGAAGTGGAACCCGATCAACATCTGCAGCTACCACCTGCAGGAAGCAGGCGCGACGCCCGCGCAGGAGCTCGCCTACGCCCTCTGCACCGCGATCGCCGTGCTGGACGCCGTGCGCGACGCGGGCCAGGTTCCCCCGGAGCGCTTCCCCGACGTCGTCGCGCGCATCTCGTTCTTCGTCAACGCCGGTCTCCGGTTCGTCGAGGAGATGTGCAAGATGCGGGCGTTCGCCGCGCTGTGGGACGAGATCACCCGCGAGCGCTACGGCGTCGAGGACGCCCGCAAGCGCAGGCTGCGCTACGGCGTCCAGGTCAACTCGCTGGGCCTCACGGAGGCGCAGCCGGAGAACAACGTCCAGCGGATCGTGCTGGAGATGCTGGCCGTGACGCTTTCGCGCGACGCCCGCGCCCGCGCGATCCAGCTCCCCGCGTGGAACGAGGCGCTCGGCCTGCCGCGGCCGTGGGACCAGCAGTGGGCGCTGCGGATGCAGCAGGTGCTGGCGTTCGAGACGGACCTGCTGGAGTACGAGGACCTCTTCGACGGGCTCGCGGGTCGTCGAGGCCAAGGTCGCGGCGCTCGTGCGCGGACGCGCGCGCCGAGATCGACCGCGTGCAGGACATGGGCGGGGCGGTCGCGGCCGTCGAGTCCGGCTACATGAAGGGGCGGCTCGTCGGGTCGCTCGCCGAGCGGCGGCGGCGGATGGAGTCCGGCGAGCCGTCGTCGTCGGCGTGAACCGGTTCGAGACGACCGAGCCCAGCCCGCTGCAGGCCGAAGGGGCCGCGGCGATCGAGACCGTCGACCCCGCCGTCGAGTCGGCGGCGGTCGAGGCGCTCGCAGGCGTGGCGGGCGGCCCGGGACGCGTCCGCGGTCGAGGCGGCGCTGCACGGCCTGCGCGACGCGGCCAAGACCGACGCCAACCTGATGGAGGCCTCGATCGCGTGCGCCAAGGCGGGCGTCACGACGGGGGAGTGGGCGGGGGTGCTGCGGGAGGTGTTCGGCGAGTTCCGGGCGCCGACGGGCGTGTCGGCCGCCGTCACGGGCGCCGAGGCGCTGCGCGAGATCGCGGCCGTGCGCGAGCGGGTGCGTGCCACGGGCGAGGAGCTGGGCACGCGGCTGCGCATGCTCGTGGGCAAGCCGGGCCTCGACGGGCACTCCAACGGCGCCGAGCAGGTGGCGGTGCGCGCCCGCGACGCCGGCTTCGAGGTCGTCTACCAGGGCATCCGGCTCACGCCCTCGCAGATCGTCGCGGCCGCGGTGCAGGAGGACGTGCACGTCGTCGGGCTGTCGGTGCTGTCCGGTTCGCACCTCGAGGTCGTGCCCGCCGTCGTCGACGGGCTGCGCGCCGCGGGCGCCGTCGACGTGCCGGTGATCGTCGGCGGCATCATCCCGCCGGAGGACGCGGCCGCTGCTGCAGCGAGCGCGGGGTCGCCGCGGTGTTCACGCCCAAGGACTACCGGCTCACCGAGATGCTGGACGCAGTCGTCTCCCTGATCCGGGACGCCCACGACCTGCGGTGACGCGCCGAAGGTAAAACCGGTTGCCCGGATCGTTATAGAGCAGATCCAGCCGAGACCGCGCACGCACCCTACTGACCGGTTAGTGTCGCCGAGTTCGACGACTCCGGAGATCGGGAGGGTGTAAGCGGGCATGTCCGCGCCTCAAGAGGTCACCGGATCGGAGACGGTCGCGCGTCCCGAAGCCGTCATCGAGGGCATGGGCTCGGAGATCCAGGGCCGATCCCTCGGTCAGATCGCCTGGCGGCGCCTGCGTCGGGACAAGGTCGCGCTCGGCGGCGCCGTCGTGATCATCCTGCTCATCCTCATCGCCATCTGCGCGCCGTTGATCGTCGCCGTGTTCGGGCACGACCCCCTCGAGTTCCACTACGACCAGGTCGACCCCGACCTGCAGATCTCGCCCAAGTTCTTCGGCGGCATCAGCCCGCAGTTCCTGTTCGGCGTCGAGCCGGTCAACGGGCGGGACATCTTCAGCCGCGTCGTCTACGGCGCGCGGATCTCGCTGCTCATCGCGTTCTTCGCCACCCTGCTGGCCGTGGCGGTCGGCACCGTAGCGGGCGTGGTGGCCGGGTACTTCGGCGGCTGGATCGACACGCTGATCAGCCGGACGATGGACGTCTTCCTCGCGTTCCCGATCCTGCTCTTCGCCCTCGCGCTGGTCGGGATCATCCCGGAGTCCGCGTTCGGGCTGCAGGGCGACACCCTGCGCATCGTGCTGATCATCGTGATCATCGGGTTCTCGAGCTGGCCCTACATCGGCCGGATCATCCGCGGGCAGACGCTCTCGTTGCGCGAGCGTGAATTCGTCGACGCCGCGCGCAGCCTCGGCGCGCGCACGCCGCGCATCCTGTTCTCCGAGCTGCTGCCCAACCTGATCGCCCCGATCCTCGTGTACGCGACGCTGCTGATCCCCACCAACATCCTCTTCGAGGCGGCCCTGTCGTTCCTCGGCGTCGGCATCCGGCCGCCGACCCCCAGCTGGGGCGGGATGCTCGCCGACGCGACGCACTGGTTCCAGATCGCGCCGAACTTCATGGTCTTCCCCGGTCTGGCGATCTTTGTGACGGTGTTGGCGTTCAACCTGTTCGGCGACGGCCTCCGGGACGCGCTGGATCCGCGGTCCCGATGAGGAATCTGCTCCCACATCACAAGGAGTTGCTCGATGAGAAGTAGGCGCAAGGTCGTCGTGGGCGCGCTCGGCGCCGTCACGGCGCTGGTGCTCGCGGCCTGTGGGGGAGGCAACGCCGCCTCCTCGGGAGGCAGTGGCAGCGGCACCGGCGGCGGCACCACCGACGCGAACGGAGTGCACAACCCTTCCACCCAGAAGGGTGGCACGATCCGGATGGCGAACTCCGGTGACTGGGACTCGCTCGACCCCGCCGACACGTACTACGCCTACTCGTGGAACTTCGTGCGGCTCTACGGCCGCTCGCTGGTGATGTTCAAGGCCGCGCCCGGCAAGGACGGCGCCACGTTGGTGCCCGACCTCGCCCAGAGCCTCGGTGTGTCAAGCGACAACGCGAAGACCTGGACCTACAAGCTGCGTACCGGCGTCAAGTTCGAGGACGGCACGCCGGTCACGAGCAAGGACGTGAAGTACGCCGTCGAGCGCTCGCTGGACAAGACCACGTTCCCGAACGGCCCGACGTACTTCAACGACGCGCTGGACCTGCAGGGCTACACCAGCCCTTACCAGGACGAGAGCCCGGACAAGCTGGGCCTGAAGGCGATCGACACGCCCGACGACCAGACGATCGTGTTCCACCTCAAGGCGCCGTTCTCGGGCTTCGACTACTTCGCCCAGCTGCCGTCCACCATCCCGGTGCCCGCGGCCAAGGACACGGGCAGCAAGTACAAGGAGCACGTGGTCTCCACCGGCCCGTACATGTTCGACACGAACGACCTGGGCAAGAGCTTCACGCTCAAGCGCAACCCCAACTGGGACCAAGCCACTGACCCCAACCGCACGGCGCTGCCCGACGCCTACAGCGTGCAGCTCAACGTGAACGCCGACGACATCGACAACCGGCTGGAGTCGGGGGACCTCGACGTCAGCATCGAGGGCACGGGCGTTCAGCCCGCCGCCCAGGGCAAGATCCTGGCCGACCAGCAGCTGAAGGCGAACACCGACTCGGCGCTCACCGCGCGGCTCTGGTTCACCTCGATCAACGGTGACGTCGCGCCCCTGGACAACGTCAACTGCCGCAAGGCGGTCGAGTACGCCACCGACAAGACCGGCTACCAGCGCGCGTATGGCGGTGCGACGGGTGGGGACATCGCGACCAACCTGATGCCGCCGGTCATCCCGGGCGCGGAGAAGTTCGACACCTACGCCTCGCCGGGCAACACGGGCGACATCGACAAGGCCAAGCAGGCGCTCGCCGCATGCGGGCAGCCCAACGGGTTCAAGACCAGCATCTCCTACCGCGCCGAACGGCCGAAGGAGAAGGCGACGGCCGAGTCGCTGCAGCAGTCGCTGGCCCGCGCGGGCATCCAGACCGACCTCAAGCCCTACCCGCTGAGCGACTACCTGAAGCTCTACGCGGGCAAGCCCGACTTCGCGAAGTCCAACGGGCTCGGCCTGATGGTCTACGGCTGGGGCGCGGACTGGCCGGACGGCTACGGCTTCCTGGCGCAGATCGTGGACAGCCGCACGATCCGGGCGACCGGCGGCAACTCCAACCTGTCGGTCAAGGACCCCGCCGTCGACGCGGACATCGATAAGGCCCTCCAGACCACCGACACGACGGCCCGCGAGGCCATCTGGGTGGACATCGACAAGAAGGTGATGGACGACGCCTTCGTCCTGCCTGGCATCTGGGCCAAGGGCCTGCTCTACCGCCCGCCGAACCTGACGAACGTGTTCATCACCGACGGGTTCCAGATGTACGACTATGTCGCCATGGGAACCACTCGGAAGTAGGTGAAGGCGTGACCTCGCCGGTGGCTGTCTCCTCTGGGGGCGGCCACCGGCGAGAGCCGTAGTCATGCTCGTCTACATCGTTCGACGGCTGTTTGCCGCGGTGATCCTCCTGTTGATCGTCACCGCCGCGACCTTCGTGATCTTCTTTGTGCTGCCCCGGCTCGGTGGCGCCAGCGTTGACGACTTGGCATCGCGCTACGTCGGCAAGAGCGGCAGCCAGGCCGACATCCACGCGATCGCCGTGAAGCTGGGGTTCACCGATCCGATCTGGGTGCAGTACGGCCGATTCCTCGCGGGCCTCTTCGTCGGCGCGGACTACAGCACCGGGCCGACCACCGTGCACTGCGACGCACCGTGTCTCGGGTACTCGTTCATCAACCAGAACCCGGTGCTGCCCGACCTCCTCGACCGGCTCCCCGTGACGCTCTCGCTCGCCGCGGGTGCCGCGGTGCTGTGGCTCCTGGGTGGAGTGCTCACCGGGGTGCTCTCGGCTCTGAAGCGCGGCAGCGTGTTCGACCGCGCGGCGATGGGCGTCGCGCTGGCGGGCGTGTCCCTGCCGATCTTCTTCACCGGCCTGCTGTCACTGTCGATCTTCAGCTACGCGCTCGGCATCACCGCGCCGGGCAGCAGCTACACCCCGTTCGAGGTCAACCCGTTCCTCTGGGCGTACGACCTGCTCCTGCCGTGGATCACGCTGGCGTTCCTCTACGCCGCGGGCTACGCGAGGCTGACGCGGGCGGGCATGCTGGACACGATGGGCGAGGACTTCATCCGCACCGCGCGGGCCAAGGGCCTGCCCGAGCGCACGGTGATCGTCAAGCACGGCCTGCGCTCCGCGCTGACGCCCATCCTGACGATCTTCGGTCTCGATCTCGGGCTGCTGCTGGGCGGCGCGATCCTCACCGAGAGCACCTATTCGCTCCCGGGCATCGGCAAGTACTCGGTGGACGCGATCACCAACAACGACCTCCCGAAGGTGCTCGGTGTGGTGCTGCTGGGCAGCATCTTCATCGTGCTGGCCAACCTGATCGTCGACCTGCTCTACGCCGTCATCGACCCGAGGGTGAGGCTGGGGTGACCGTTCCCGAGGACGTCTTGGCGGGCGGTGTGCCTGCGCCGAACCACGAGAAGCGGGCGTTCCTGGACGTGCGCGACCTGCGCGTGCACTTCCCGACCGACGACGGCGTGGTCAAGTCCGTCGACGGCCTGTCGTTCCAGCTCGAGCGGGGCAAGCGGCTGGGCATCGTGGGGGAGTCGGGCTCCGGCAAGAGCGTGACCAGCCTCTCGATCATGGGTCTGCACAAGGCGGGCGCGGCGAAGATCAGCGGCGAGATCTGGGTCGGCGACACCGAGCTCGTCTCGGCCGACGCGGAGACCGTCCGCAAGCTGCGCGGCAGGACGATGGCGATGATCTTCCAAGACCCGCTCTCGGCGATGCACCCCTACTACTCGGTGGGCGCGCAGATCGTCGAGGCCTACCGGCTGCACAACAAGGTGGGCAAGCAGGCGGCCCGCAAGCGCGCCGTGGAGCTGCTCGACCGGGTCGGGATCCCCCAGCCGCAGAACCGCTTCGACGACTACCCCCACCAGTTCTCCGGCGGCATGCGGCAGCGCGCGATGATCGCGATGGCGTTGTCCTGCAACCCCGATCTCCTGATCGCCGACGAGCCGACGACCGCACTGGACGTCACCGTGCAGGCCCAGATCCTCGACCTCATCGTGGACCTGCAGAAGGAGTTCGACTCCGCGGTCATCATCATCACCCACGACCTGGGCGTGGTCGCCGAGCTGGCCGACGACATCCTCGTGATGTACGGGGGTCGCGCCGTGGAGTACGGCACCGCCCGCGAGGTGTTCGCCGAGCCGCAGCACCCGTACACGTGGGGGCTGCTCGCGTCGATGCCGCGGATCGACCGGGAGCGCTCCGAGCGGCTCGTGCCGATCTCCGGCAGCCCGCCGAGCCTGATCAACGTGCCGTCCGGGTGCGCGTTCCACCCGCGGTGCGCGTACGAGGAGCGGACGAACGGGCTCGCCCGCACCGAGCGGCCTGAGCTGCGCGAGGCGGGGCCCGGACACCTGGTCGCCTGTCATCTTCCGGCCGAGGAGCGTCGGAGGATCTTCACCGAGGAGATCGGGCCCAAGCTGTGAAGGAGCTCATTGGCGAGCCGTCGGCGGACGACGTGCTGTTGTCGGCCGAGCGGCTGCAGATGTACTTCCCCGTCCGGCGGGGACTGCTGCGGCGGCAGGTCGGTGCCGTACAGGCCGTCGACGGGCTGACGTTCGACGTGCGACGGGGCGAGACCCTCGCGCTGGTCGGCGAGTCGGGGTGCGGCAAGACCACGACCGGGCGGCTGCTGACCCGGCTGCTGGAGCCGACCGACGGCACGGTGACCTTCGAGGGGCGCGACATCTCGCACCTGTCGGTCGGCGACATGCGCCCGTTGCGACGCGACATCCAGATGGTGTTCCAGGACCCCTACTCGTCGCTGAACCCGCGGCACACGGTCGGCACGATCGTCGGTGCGCCGTTCAAGATCCAGGGGATCGAGCCCAAGGGCGGGGTCAAGCAGGCGGTGCAGGACCTGCTGTCGCTGGTCGGGCTGTCGCCGGAGCACTACAACCGCTACCCGCACGAGTTCTCCGGCGGCCAGCGCCAGCGCATCGGGATCGCGCGCACGTTGGCGTTGCGGCCCAAGCTGATCATCGCGGACGAGCCGGTGTCGGCGCTGGACGTCTCGATCCAGGCGCAGGTGGTGAACCTGCTCGAGGACCTCCAGAACGAGCTGAACCTGACCTACGTGATGATCGCGCACGACCTGTCGGTGGTGCGGCACGTGTCGGACCGGGTCGCGGTGATGTACCTGGGCAAGATCGTCGAGCTGGGCGACCGCACCGACGTCTACGAGCGGCCGATGCACCCGTACACGGTGGCGCTCCTGTCGGCCGTCCCGATCCCCGACCCCACCAGGGCGACCAAGCGGGAGCGGATCCTGCTCACCGGTGACGTCCCGAGCCCCCTCAACCCGCCCCCCGCCTGCCGCTTCCACACGCGGTGCTGGAAGGCGCAGGAGATCTGCTCGGTCGAGGAGCCCCCCCTCGTCGCCACCCGGGGCGAGCACCAGGTGGCGTGCCACTTCCCGGAGAACCTCCCGGTCTGAGCGCGAGAGTCACGAATCTGCTGCCTTGAGCGCAGATCCGTGACTCTCGCGGCGCGGATCAGCGCGACTCTTCCTCGATTTCCTCACCGCGCCTGCGGAACAGCTTGAAGCCGGGGATGCCCTGGATGGCATGGCGCACTTCGCGGAGCTGGTTGAGCAGCTCGTGGACGTCGGGGCCGACCTTGTCCAGGGTGGACAGCAGCGGCATCACATCGGAGACGACGTACTCGGTGAGCTGCGGGAGCTGGTCCACCAACTTGATCGCGGCCACCAGCTCCTCTTCGGAGAACTCTTGGACGAACCGCCGCGCCAACGGAGCCGCCTGCTCCGCGATCGGCTGGTAGGTGCTGAGCAGCCCACTCGCGCCGTCGGTGAGGGTGTCCGCCCGGCTGACCAGCGCATCGGCCCGCTCCGCCACCCCGCCCGCCCGGTCCACGAGTCCGGCCGCACCCTCCGCCACGCCCCCCGCCCGCTCGACCAGCGCCCCCGCCCCTTCCGCGACGCCGCCCGCGCGGTCAACGAGGGCGGCGGCTCCACCTGCGACGCCGTCGGCCCGTTCGACCAGCTTCCCGGCCCCGTCGGCCACGCCGGAAGCGCGCTCCACGAGCGCGCCCGCGCCTTCCGCGACCCCGCTCGCGCGCTCAACGAGGGCGGCGGCGCCGCCTGCGACGCCGTCCGCGCGCTCGACGAGCTTTCCGGCGCCTTCGGCCACACCGGACGCGCGCTCGACCAGGGCGCCAGCGCCCTCCGCCACTCCACCGGCCCGCTCGACCAGAGCGCCCGCGCCCTCGGCCACGCCGGAAGCGCGCTCCACGAGCGCGCCCGCGCCCTCGGCCACTCCGCTCGCGCGCTCGACGAGGGCAGCGGCGCCGCCTGCGACGCCGTCGGCGCGTTCGACCAAGGCGCCCGCGTTCTCCGCGACCCCGCCTGCGCGTGCGACCAAGGCGTCGGCGCGGCCTGCGACGCCGTCCGCGCGCTCGACCAGGGCGCCTGCGCCCTCAGCGACACCGGACGCGCGTTCGACGAGCGCGCCTGCGCCTTCCGCCACCTGACCCGCGCGGTCGACGAGCGCGCCTGCGCCGACCGCGACCACGTCCGCGCGGGTGACGAGGGTGTCGGCGCGGCCTGCCACCCCGGCTGCCGCCTCGACGATCACCGAGGCCGCGCCTGCGATCGCCTCTACCTCGACGAGGAGGGGTTCGATGGAGTCGATCATGCTGTCGACCCGGCCGACCAGGACGTCGACCACGTCGAGCAGCCGTGTGACCCGGGTGGGCAGCTCGGCGACCATGCCGACGGCGTCGTCGGTCCACCCCAACACCGCCCGGGCGCCCGCGATCATGTCGGTGGGACCGACCCACACGGGCAACCCGGCGATGCGCAGCACCATGACCGCGATCTTCCCACGCGCCGGATGCCGCGGCGCGCGCCCGCGCAGGCGTCAGTCGGGCCAGACCGGGTGGCGCTTCTCCAGGAACGCCGCCATGCCCTCGCGCGCCCCGGCGCTCTGCGAGAGCGACGCCATCACCTCGACGGCGATCGCGTAGGCGTCGGCTTCGGGCCGGTCGAGCTGGGCGTAGAGCGTCTGCTTGCCCACCCCCTTGCCGAAGCGGCTGCCGCGGGTGGCGCGGGCGAGCAGGTCGTCGACGCGCTCGTCCAGCTCGGCGTCGGGCACGGCGTAGTTGATCAGACCCCACTCCGCGGCCGTGGCGGCGTCGACGGGGTCGCCGGTGAGGGCGAGCTCCATCAGCCGCTTGCGTCCGACGTTCCGGGCCACCGGCACCGCGGGCGTGTGGCAGAACCAGCCACCCTTGCCCCCGGGCAGCGCGAAGCTCGCTGATTCCGCGGCCACCGCGAGGTCGCAGCTGGCCACCATCTGACAGCCCGCGGCCGTCGCGATGGCCTGCACCCTGGCGATGACGACCTGCGGCACCTCCTGGATCGTGCGCATGACCGACGTGCACAATCGCAGCAGGTCGCGGACGCCCGCGAGGTCGCGCGCGGCGACATCGGCGAAGTCGTGGCCCGCCGAGAACGCCTTGCCCTCGGCCCCCAGCACGATCCCGGTGGCGTCGGAGCGGCCCGCCGTCTCGAAGGCGTCGAGCAGCTCCCGCAGGTGCCCTTCCGACAGCGCGTTGCGGCGCTCCGGCCGGTTCATCGTGATGCGCACGGTGTCGCCGTCGTGCTTGACCAGCAGGTGCTCGTAGTCGGCCATGCCCTGCACGCTACGGGGGCTAGCGCAGTTTCAGCAGTAGATAGGCGGCCAGAGTCTGGGCGTCGACGATCGTGCCGTCTTTGATCATCGTCTCCAGCTCCGCGGTCGTGAACCACCCCGCGCGCATGTCCTGCTCGGTGTGCTCGCGCACGGCGTCCCCGGCCGTCAGCTCGGTGGCGAGGAAGATGTGCTCGCGCTGGCTGGACATGCCCGGCGCGATGTCGAGCTTGCCCAGCAGCTCCATCCGGCCCGCGACGAGGCCGGTCTCCTCGCGGAGCTCGCGGGCCGCCAGCTCGGCCGGGTCGAGCTCGGCGCGGTCCGGCGCCGTGCCCATGGGGAACTCCCAGCGCCGCTCGCCGACCGGGTAGCGGAACTGCTCCACCAGGTGGAAGCGGTCGCCGTCGAGCGGGATGATGACCGCCGCGGTGGGCTTGTCGATCACGCCGTAGATCCCGTCCGACCCGTCGTCGCGGCGGATGGCGTCCTCGCGGACGGTCATCCACGGGTTGGCGTAGACCTGTCGAGTGGAGAGCGTGCGCACCCGTTCAGTATCGCGGGGTGCGGATACCAGACCCCGTAGGCCCACATCCACCCGTTGTCGGCGGCGAGCATGCGGGCGAAGGCGGCGATCCAGCGGCCGATGCGGTGCACGGTGTGCTCCTTCAGGTGAGGTTCGCGGCGAGGACCGGGCGGCCCGCGACGAGCACGGCCACGGGGCGGAGCAGGGCGGCGAGATCGGTCAGCGGGTCGCCGTCGACGATCAGCAGGTCGGCGTCGTAGCCGGGGCGGATCCGCCCCTTGCGGTCGCCGAGCCCACACACCTGCGCGGCGGTCGACGTACCCGCGGTGAGCGCAGCGGCCGGACTCATCCCCAGCTGGGTGAGCTGCGCGAGGCCGTAAGGCAGCACCCCGTGGGGCTTGATCGGGCCGATGCCCGCGTCGGTGCCCGCGACCACCACCGCGCCCTCGCGGATCAGGCGGGAGTGGTTGGCCAGGACGTCGCCGAGCACCTTGGCCAGGTGCGGCGGTGGGGTGACCGGGCCGTCGATCGGGGCGAGCCCGACCGTCGCGCCGACGGCGATGCGGCGCCGCACGATCGCCGCGATGAGCTCGTCCGGGGCCGTGACACGGTCGCCGTCGATGAACGTGCAGTGCTCCAGCCCGTCGACCCCGGCCGCGACCCCGTCGACGATCCCGTCCAGCGCGTGGGCGTGTGCGGTGACGGGCAGCCCGTGCCGGTGCGCCTCGTCGACCAGATCGGCGAGCCGGCCGGGGGCGAACTGCCTGCTGTAGACGTCGGAGCCCGCGGTCATGGCGCCCCCGCTGGCCATCACCTTGATCACGTCGACGCCGTGTTCGGCGTGCTCGCGCACCGCTTCCCGCACGCCGCGGGTGACCTCGCCGCCGAGGAAGTGGCAGTGCCCGCCCGGTGAGGTGATCGGTGGCCCGGCCGCGACGATCGCGGGCAGGGGACCGGTGGCGGACGCGCGCAGCCGCAGCGTCAGGTAGTCGCGGTCGCCCAGATCGCGGACCGTGGTGACGCCCGCCCGCAGCTGCTCGGCCGCCGCCCGGGCCATCGCATCGAGGACGGCGTCGTCGTCGCGGGCAGCGAGCGCCGCGACCGGGTCGGAGCTGCCGTCGAAGGCCAGGTGGACGTGGGTGTCGATGAGCCCGGGCAGCAGCGTGGTGCCCGGCAGCTCGATCAGCTCGGCGTCCGGTGGCGGTGGCCCGGTGCGCACCTCCGTGATCCGGCCGTCCTCGATGAGCACGAGCGGCTCGATGACCGTCGTCACGCCGTCGAAGAGGCGGGTCGTGCGGACCGCGGTGCGGGTGTGGGGTGCCATGCCGAAGTTGTACGAGGTCAGGGTGTTGCGGTGATCGGGGAAACCACGCATTCCGGGTACGTACGCGACCCCCGGCCGAACCGCGGAAACCGGGCGCTTGGGCCGTGTGACGAGCCGCAGACGCGCTGCGGAATCCTGATCCGGTGATGCGGCTCGCGGGAGTGCGCAAGAGCTACCCGAGGCGGGGCGAGGTGCTCCGCGGCGTCGACCTGGAGTTGGTAGGCGGCAGCCCGGTGGGCGTCGTCGGCGACAACGGGACAGGCAAGTCGACCCTGCTGCGGATCGCCGCCGGGGTCGCGTCGCCGAGCGGCGGGAGGGTCGAGGGGCGGCCTGGCCGGGTCGGCTACCAGCCGCAGGCGGCGCAGCCCGCCCGGCTGAGCGTGCTGTCCTACCTGCGCCACCACGCGGCGATGCACGGCGTCGGTGGGGCCGACCGCGCCCGTGGGGCCCTCGAGCTGCTCGACGAGCTGGGGTTCAGCGGCGACCGCGGTGGGCGGCTGGCCGCGCTCTCCTCCGGCAACCTGCAGAAGGTCGTGCTGGCCCAGGCCATCGGCTGCGCTGCAGCACTGATCGTGCTGGACGAGCCGTGGAGCGCCCTGGACGACGCAGCGGCCGTCGCGCTCGAACGACGACTGGCTGCGGAGGCCGCGGCGGGGCGGACGCTGCTGGTCGCCGACCACAGCGGCCGAGCTGGGCGGCTCCCGGGCGCGCAGACGGTACGGGTGGCCGACGGCCTACTGGCCGCCGTGCCATCGGACGAACCGGTCGTCGAGACCTGGTCGACGGTGGTGCTGCGCTGTCCCGCCGACCCCGCGCGGACCCTGGCGGTGCTGCCTGCCGTGACCTGCTCCTGGCAGGAGGACGGCCTGCTCGGTGTGCGCCTGCCTGCCGCGCGCGGAGACGCCTTGCTCACCGCGGCACTGGGGCTGGGCTGCTCGATCATCACTGTGCGGCGCGGATGAGCCCCGGACGAGCCCGAGACGAGTCGCCGATGACCACGGTGGGGCGCACCCTCGCCACGACCCGGTTCCTGGGTGCGCTGGTGCTCGCCGAGCAGCGCGTCCTGCTGCCGCTGATCGTCTACGCCGCCGTGCTGGGGGTGCTGTTCGGTGGTGATCCCGGCCCGGCGCCTGCGCCGTGGGCGGCCTCGGCGCTGGCGGCCTACCCGGTCGCGGCCTGGCTGGCCCTGGTCGTGGCCAACGTCGAGGACCCGGTGCAGCGCACGGTGACCGTCGCCGCGGCAGGCGGCAGTGGGCGAGTGGTGGCGGGGACCGTGCTGGTGGCGCTGGCAGGCGACCTCGTGATGGTCGCGGCCGCGGTGCTCTGGCCGAACATCGTCTCCCCCTATGACTACGCCACTGGTGTTCTCGGTCTCGGCGTGCTCGCGCACCTGGCCTGCGCAGTCGCAGGCACTGCGGTCGGCCTCCTGTGCGCGCGACCCGTGGTGCGCCGGATCGGCTGGTCGTTCTGCCTGGCCGCGGTGGTCGTCACGGTCACCGCGGTGCAGCCGTGGCTGCCGCCGGTCGGCACATCGGTGCGCACCCTCACCGCAGGCGCCCCGCCACCGCTCGGCAGCGCAGTGATCGCGCTGGTCGCGGTCGGGGTGGCGGCCGCCGTCAGTTCGTGGGTCGATCGCAGGCGCTGATCGCGTACCAGGGAGCGCCAGGTCAGGCGCATGAGTCCATCGTGCAAACCACGCATTCCGGGTACGGTCCCGCTCCGTGGAGCCTCGGTTCGTGGGACGGGCCGACGAGCTGGCCGAGCTCGTCACCCTGCTCGACGAGGCGCTCGACGGGCGGTCGCGGGTCGCCGTGATCGCCGGTGAGCCGGGCATCGGCAAGACCCGCCTCACCGAGGAGCTCGGCGCGCCGGCGGGCGCGCGGGCGGTGCCGGTGCTGTGGGGCGGCTGCACGGACGCGGAGGGCGCGCCCGCGTACTGGCCGTGGCGCCGGATCCTGCGCGCGTGGCTGGCGCTCGTCGGAGCCGAGCGGGCCACGGACGTCCTGGCGCACACGTCGGAGGCCGTCGTGCGGCTCGCTCCCGAGCTGCCCGGCGTCCCCGATGCCTGCCCGGACGACCGTTTCGCGCTCTTCGACGCGGTGACGCGCTTCTTCGGTGTAATCGCGGAGGAGACCGGGCTGGTGCTGGTGCTCGACGACGTGCAGTGGGCCGACGCCGACTCCCTCCAACTGCTCGCCCACCTGACGCGGGAGGCGACGCAGGCGCGGCTGCTGGTCGTCGTCACCCACCGTCCCGCTGAGCTGGGCTCCGCTCAGAGCGCGGTCCTCGCTGAGCTGGCGCGACGGCCCGGCGCGCTGGCCGTCGAGCTGGGCGGGTGGGACGAGGCGCTCGTCGCCGCAGCGCTCACCGAGCGGCTGGGCCGTCCGCCTGCGCCTGAGGTGGTCGCCGCGGTCGCGCGCCGCTCGGGCGGGAACCCGTTCTTCGTCGGCGAGCTGGCGCGGGTGCTGCGGACGGGGGAGGTTCGCGTGCCCTCGGCGGTGCGCGACGTCGTGCGCAGTCGGATCCACCGCCTGCCGGCGTCGTGTCGTGCCTTGCTCGGGCCCGCGGCGGTGCTGGGGCGCGACGTCGACCCGGCCTTGTTGGCGTCCGTCACGGGTGTGGACGGTGTGCTCGACGACCTGCGCCCCGCGCTCGACGACGGTGTGCTCGACCACCCGGCCGGACGGGCGGGTCTGCGGTTCGCGCACGACCTCGTGCGCGAGACCGTGCTGGCCGACCTCGCGCAGGCGGAGCAGGCGCGGGTGCACCTCGCCGTCGTCGCCCTCCTCGCGGCGTCGGCCGACGACCCGGACGTCGTGGTGGAGCTCGCCCATCACGCGCTCGCCGCGCTGCCGTCGGGCGACCGGGTGACTGCGGTGGGTTGGGCACGTCGTGCGGCAACGGTCGCGCGGGCCCGACTGGCGTACGCGGAGGCCGCCCGGCTGCTCACGGGCGCGCTGGACGCGGGGCGCCTCGTACTCGCCCCCGCCGAACGGATTGCCATCTTGCTCGACCTCGCCCGGGCCAAGGCGTTGGCCCACGACGTGGCCGGGGCGATCGAGACCAGTACGGAGGCGGCCGACCTCGCCCGCGCCACCGGCGACGCCGAGGCTCTGGGTCGAGCGGCACTCGGGCTGCCGGAAGTCTCGGAGGTGCCGTGGCTGGACGTCGTTCGGAGCTGGTGCGAGGAGGCGTTGCGCGGCCTCGACGAGGCGGACAGCACGCTCAGGGCGCAGCTGCTGGCCCAGACCGCGCATTGCGCACTCTTCGTGGCAGGCGGTTCGACGATCGCCATCGCCAGTGCAGCCGCGCTGGCCATGGCCGAACGCCTGGACGATCCACCTCGCTGGTGAGGGCGCTGCGGTCGCGTCAGCTCGCGCGCTCGGGCGCGGGCGGCAACGCCGAACGGTTGGTGCTCGGCGGTCGCCTGCTCGCCCTCGCGGAGCGCACCGGCAACACGGACGACCTGATGTGGGGCAGGCTGTGGCGTTTCGACGCGCTGCTGCAAGCGGGCCGGGTGGCCGAGGCGGAGGCCGAGCTGGCTGCGGTCGAGCCTGTCGTCACCACCCTGCGAACGCCGTTGGCCCGGCTGCACCTGCTCCGGGGGCAGATCGCGCTCCTGCAAGGCAGGGGCCGGTTCGCCGAAGCCCGTGAGCGCAACGACGAGACCGTGGCCATCGCCACGAAGGGCGGCCACTTCGCCCCACTGGCCACGGCACGCTCGTTCCAGTTCACGATGGCGGCGTTCACCGGAGACGATCCGGGCGACCTGGACTGGCTCCGCACCAACCCGGCCACCCGGGAGCCGTTCTCGGCGCTCTCCCGCGCGGGGATGGCGATGGTGCTCGTCGAAGCAGGGGACCTCGACGAGGCCCGGCACTGGTACTCAGGCCTCCCGCCGGCCGGATCACCGCGCATCCCCGCGTTCATGGACCTGCAGCTGGAGGGCACGCGGGCCCACTTGGCGCTCGACCTCGGCGACGCGGCCGCAGGCGAGGCCGTCCACCGGGTGCTCCTGCCGTACGCCGATCTGCACCTCGTCGGTGGCGCGGGGGCCATCTCCACGTGGGGATCGGTGCGGCTGGCCCTGGGCATGGCCGCCCTCGCCGCCGGAAGGCCCGACCTCGCGGTGCGGCACCTCCGCACGGCCGTCACCGTCGACGACGCGGCAGGCCTCGCCCATCCCGCCGCGATGGCCCGCTTCCGGTTGGCCACGGCACTGCGGGCGCGCGGCAAACCGTCCGATGTGGACGAGTCGCAGGGACTGCTGGCCGAGGCCGACGGGGCTGCGGAGCGCCTGGGCCTGCGCCCCCTGCGCGCCCGGATCGCCGCACTCGAGGCCACGCCGCGCGACGGGGGTGTGCTCAGCCGTCGGGAGGCCGAGATCGTCGAGCTGGTCGGGCGCGGGCTGACCAACCGTCAGATCGCCTCCACCGCGCACATCTCGGAGCGCACTGTGGAGACCCACGTGGGGCACGCGCTGGCCAAGCTGGGCTTCACCCGCCGTGCGCAGATCGCCGCCTGGGTCGCCGGGAAGAGGTCATCCTGAGGGGCAGTAGGGTCGCCTGCCGTGCGCCTCGTCATCGCCCGCTGCCAAGTCGACTACGTCGGTCGGCTGACCGCCCACCTGCCGATGGCGCCCCGGTTGTTGCTGGTCAAGGCGGACGGCTCGGTGAGCATCCACGCCGACGACCGCGCCTACAAGCCGCTCAACTGGATGAGCCCCCCGTGCTGGCTGCAGGAGGAGCCCGGCGTCTGGACCGTGCGCAACAAGGCCGACGAGTCGCTGGTGATCACGATCGGCGAGGTGCTGCACGACTCGTCGCACGAGCTGGGCGTCGATCCCGGGCTGGTGAAGGACGGTGTCGAGGCGCACCTGCAGGAGCTGCTCGCCGCGCACCCCACCACCTTGGGTGAGGGCTACACGCTGGTGCGCCGCGAGTACATGACGGCGATCGGCCCCGTCGACCTGCTCTGCCGTGATGGCGCAGGCGCCTCCGTGGCCGTCGAGATCAAGCGGCGGGGCGAGATCGACGGTGTCGAGCAGCTCACCCGCTACCTGGAGCTGATGAACCGCGACCCGCTGCTGGCGCCGGTCGCCGGGGTGTTCGCCGCCCAGCAGATCAAGCCGCAGGCCCGCACGCTCGCGCAGGACCGCGGGATCCGCTGTGTGACCGTCGACTACGACGCGCTGCGCGGGGCCGAGTCCACCGACCTGCGACTCTTCTGAGCGGTACGGCCGCAGCGCACCTCGGCGTCCTCCGGCCGACGCCTACTCTGGACTTCGTGACCGCCACCGAGGTGCCTACCGCGACCTTCAGCTCCCTCGACCCGCGCTCGGGCGACGTCGTCGGCACCCACCCGGTGTACGACGAGGCGGGGGTCGAACTGGCCGTGGCCCGCGGCGTCGAGGCCGCGCGCTGGTGGGCCGAGCTCGGCTTCGACGGGCGCGCCGAACGGCTGCGCGAGTGGAAGAAGGCGCTGGTCAGGGGCATCGACCGGCTCGCGTCGACGATCGTCGAGGAGACCGGGAAGCCCATCGACGACGCCCGGCTGGAGCTGGCCCTGGCCATCGACCACCTCGATTGGGCCACCCGCCACGCGGCCAAGACGCTCGGCAGGCGCAAGGTCGCGCCAGGCATGCTCATGGCCAACCAGGCCGCCACTCTGACGTACGCGCCGCTCGGCGTCGTCGGCGTGATCGGGCCGTGGAACTACCCGGTGTTCACGCCGATGGGGTCGATCGCCTACGCCCTCGCGGCGGGCAACGCGGTGGTGTTCAAGCCGAGCGAGCTGACGCCGGGCGTCGCCGTCGAGCTGGCCGATTCGCTGGCGGAGATCGTCGAGGGCCATCCGGTGCTGCAGGTCGTCACCGGCTTCGCCGAGACGGGTGCGGCGCTGTGCCGGGCGCGGGGGATCGCCAAGATCGCGTTCACCGGCTCGACGGCCACCGCCAAGCGCGTGATGGCCACCTGCGCCGAGACGCTGACGCCCGTGTTGGTCGAGTGCGGCGGCAAGGACGCGCTGCTCGTCGACGCCGACGCGAACCTGGCCGCCGCGGCCGACGCGGCCGTGTGGGGCGCCATGTCCAACGCCG
This sequence comes from uncultured Actinomycetota bacterium, assembly GCA_963799945.1. GTDB lineage: Bacteria > Actinomycetota > Actinomycetes > Mycobacteriales > Pseudonocardiaceae > Pseudonocardia. The sequence continues at coordinate 479,837 of CAWCZG010000006.1, read as the reverse complement.
GGCAGACGTGCGTCGGGGTGGAGCGCACCTACGTGCACGAGGCGGTGGCCGACGTGTTCACGGCGAAGGTCGTGGCCAAGGCCGAAGCGTTGCGCCCCGGCGCGTTCGGGCCGATGACGCTGCCCGCGCAGGTCGACGTGGTGCGCGCGCACCTCGACGACGCGCTCGCCCGTGGCGGCCGCGCGGTGGTCGGCGGGCCCGCGTCGGTGCGCGCGCCCTTCGTCGACCCGGTGGTGCTCGTCGACGTCCCCGAGGACAGCCGGGCGATCACCGAGGAGACGTTCGGTCCGGTGCTGGTGATCAACCGGGTGCGGTCCATGGACGAGGCGGTGGAGCTGGCCAATAGCACCGGCTACGGGCTCGGTGCCACCGTGTTCGCGAAGAAGCGCGGTACCGAGATCGCGGCCAGGCTGCGCTGCGGGATGGTCTCGGTCAACTCGGTGATCGCGTTCGCGGGCATTCCCGCGCTGCCGTTCGGCGGGGTCGGCGATTCCGGCTTCGGCCGCATCCACGGCGAGGACGGGCTGCGCGCGTTCACCCGCGCACAGGCCGTCGCGCGACAGCGGTTCGCCCTGCCCATCAACCTCACCAGCTTCCGGCGCACCAACCGCGGGATGCGGGCGCTACTGGCGATCGTCCGGCTGCGCCACGGCCGTTAGCCGCATCACACCGGGCCGCCCAGCGGGTCTGGGAGGATCGACTTTTGACCCAGTCGGAGGTAGCAGCGTGGCACGGGAGTTCCGGACAGTCGGCGTAGTCGGTCTTGGCACGATGGGGGCGGGCATCGTCGAGGTCTTCGCCCGCAACGGTCTGCACGTCATCGCGGCCGAGGTGGACGACGACGCGGTCGCCCGCGGGCGGTCCCACCTCGACACCTCCACCTCGCGCGCGGTCGGTCGCGGCAAGCTCACGCAGGAGGACGCCGACGCGCTCATGGCGATGATCACGACCACGACGTCGCTGGCCGATCTGGCCGAGTGCGACCTCGTCGTCGAGGCCGTGCCGGAGCAGATGGAGCTCAAGGCGGGCGTGCTCGCGGCGCTGGACAAGGTCTGCCGCCCCGACGTGATCCTCGCGTCCAACACCTCGTCGCTGTCGGTCACCGAGCTGTCGGTCCGCACGGGGCGGCCCAGCCGCGTCGTCGGCATGCACTTCTTCAACCCCGCCCCGGTCCAGCGGCTCGTCGAGCTGGTGCGCACGGTGGTCACCGAGCAGAGCGTCGTCGACGACGTGAAGGCGTTCGCCGCCACCTTGGACAAGGTGCCGGTGGTGATCGGCGACCGCGCGGGCTTCATCGCCAACGCGCTGCTGTTCGGCTACCTCAACCACGCCGCCCGGATGTACGAGCAGCGCTACGCCACGCGCGAGGACCTCGACGCCGCGATGCGCCACGGCTGCGGCTACCCCATGGGCCCGCTCGCGCTGCTCGACCTCATCGGCCTCGACACCGCCTACGAGATCCTCGAGACGATGTACGCGCAGTCGCGCAACCAGCTGCACGCGCCCACACCGATCCTCAAGCAAATGATCACCGCGGGGCTGCTGGGCCGCAAGAGCGGGCGCGGCTTCTACACCTACGCCGGGCCGCACAAGTCGAAGGTCGTACCGGACGCGGAGACGCCTTCGGGCACCGTTCCGGACGACGTCACCGTGCGCGACGTGCAGCGCGTGGGCGTCGTCGGCACCGGCACCATGGCCACCGGCGTCGCCGAGGTGCTCGCCAAGGCGGGCCTGGACGTCATCGTGCGGGGGCGGAGCGAGTCGAAGGTCGCGGCGGCGGTCACCGGCCTGCGCAAGTCGCTCGACAAGGGCGTGGTGCGCGGCAAGCTCACCGAGGAGGAGCGCGACGCCGCCCTCGCCCGCGTCACCGGCACGACGCGGCTGGAGGACTTCGCCGACGTCGACCTGGTGATCGAGGCGGTCGCGGAGGAGCTCGACGTCAAGCGGGCCGTGTTCGCGGCGCTCGACGAGATCTGCAAGCCCGGCGCGATCCTGGCCAGCACCACCTCGTCGCTGCCGGTGGTGGAGTGCGCGGCGGCCACGGCGCGGCCGTCCGACGTGGTCGGGATGCACTTCTTCAACCCCGCCCCGGTGATGAGCCTCGTGGAGGTGGTCTCGACGATCACCACCGCGCCCGACGTCGCCGCCACGGTGCTCGCGCTGTGTGAGCGCCTCGGCAAGGTGCCGGTGAGCTGCGGTGACCGCGCGGGCTTCATCGTCAACGCGCTGCTGTTCCCCTACCTGAACGACGCCGTGAAGATGCTGGAGGCGCACTACGCCACGGCCGACGACATCGACGCCGCCATGAAGACGGGCTGCGCGCTGCCGATGGGCCCGTTCGAGCTGCTGGACGTGGTCGGGCTGGACGTCTCGCTGGCCATCGAGCGCTCGCTCTACGCGGAGTTCCGCGAGGCCGGGTTCGCGCCCGCCCCGCTGATGGAGCACCTGGTGACGGCGGGGCGGCTGGGGCGCAAGACCGGCCACGGGTTCCGGGACTACGCCGGGCGCTGAGGCCTTCCGGGGGGCGGAGCCAGGCCGATGGCGAGGGTCAACCGGCGACGGCGCGACGAGCACCTGCCGCTGCGCTCGGCCGCGGCGCACCGCGTCGAGGTCGGGCCGGACGGCGAGTGGCAGGTGCGGCAGGTCAGCGGAGCGTCGGCCACCCGGGACTACCGCTGTCCCGGCTGCGACCAGGTCGTCGCGGCCGGGACGCCGCACATCGTGGCCTGGCCCGCGGGTGAGCACGGCTCCGTGGACGAGCGGCGGCACTGGCACACCCCGTGCTGGGCCGCCCGCGGCCGCCGTCAAGCCGGGTGGCGCCGCCGCCTCTGACCAGGCCGGTGATCGCCACTTCCGGTGATCTGGGACGGGGCGTCAGCGCGTGGCGCCTGCGCCGGTGCGGCGGCGGGGTCGGGGGCGAGGGGCGTCGGGCCGGGCCTCGCCGGGCGCCTGCTCGCTCTGCGCTGGGCCTTCCGGGGCAGCGTTCGCCCCGGACGTCTCGGCGACGTGATCGGCGACCGTCTTGGCCCCCGGGGAGGGGCGCGGGGCGGAGGGCTGGGCAGCCGTCCCGGACGGCGGGGTGTCGGCCTCGGCGGGCGTTTCAGGAGCGGCTTGGGGCGCCTGGCCGTTGCCCACAGCCGCGGAAGCGTGCTGGAGCACCTCGTCTTCCTCGTCCAGCGGGGCCAGCGACGCGACCAGCGCATCCAGGTCGCTGCGCGAGCCGACGAGCTGGGCGACCATGCGCTGGCGCTGGGCCCGCAGCCGCACAACAGCGGTCCCGGCCTCGGCCACGATCTCCGCGGCCTGCGCGCGGGCGGTCTCCACGGTCTGGCGGGCCTGGACGTCGGCCCGTCCGCGCAGCTCTTCCGTCGCGGTGCGGGTGGCGAGCTGCTCGGCCGTCAACGCGGTGAGCGCTTCTTTGCGGCGCTGGTCCATCGCGATGCGGAAATCCGCCTCGACCTGCGCCCGACGCGCCTCCGACTCCGCCCACGCGGTGGTGCGGCGGCGCTCGGCGGTGGCGTCGGCCGCGGCGGCGGCATCGAGGTGCGCCTGGCGGTCGGCGTCCAGCCGGGCGCGGGCCTCGGCCAGTTCGCGCTCGGCGGCCTCTCGCGTGGTCGCTGAGGTGCTCCTGGTGGGCGCGGGCTTCGGCCTCCAGCTCGGCGCGGCGCGTCGCGTCCTGCTCTTCGGCGGCCGCGGCGTCGGCCTTCATCTGCACGCGCATCGCGTCGGCGTCGGCGCGTGCCTTCTCCACGATCGTGGCGGCCTGCTGCTCGGCGTCGTGGAGCCGCTTGGCGACCTCGGTGTCGGCGCGCGCCAACATCTCCGCGACCTCGTCCTCGGCCATCCGCAGCATCGAGCGCATCCGCTCGCTCATGCCCTGGACGCTCTGCTGCGGGCTGACGAGGGTCCTGACCTGCGCCCGGAGGCGTTCGGCCCGCGCGCGAGAATCGTCGAGCTCGCGGGTCAGCTGCCCGGACTGGTCGACCGCCGCATCCCGATCCGTCGCCAGGATGCGCATCTCGGCATCCAGCCTGCGCAGGTGGGCCTCCACCTGCGCCTGGTCATAGCCCTTGCGCACGACCTCGAATCCGGTGGTGGGCAAGGACGCAGCGGAGTCTCCGACCATGCGCTCACCGTACCGGGCGTAGCGCGGACGGTGCTTGTTGCGCACGTCAGGTATTGATGTCGGTCACACGCCCCGGAATCGGTTGATCCCCTCGAGGTGACGCTCCCGCTTCTCCGGGTCGGAGACGCCGAGGCCTTCCTCCGGCGCCAGCGCGAGCACGCCGACCTTGCCCTGGTGGCTGTTCGTGTGCACGTCCATCGCGGCCTGACCGGTCTCGGCCAGCGGGTAGACCTTCGACAGGGTGGGGTGGATGAGGCCCTTGGCGATCAGCCGGTTGGCCTCGAACGACTCGCGGTAGTTGGCGAAGTGCGAGCCGACGATGCGCTTGAGGTTCATCCAGAGGTAGCGGTTGTCGTAGCTGTGCTCGAAGCCGGACGTCGAGGCGCAGGTCACGATGGTGCCGCCCTTGCGGGCGACGTAGACGCTGGCGCCGAACGTCTCCCGGCCGGGGTGCTCGAAGACGATGTCGGGATCGTCGCCGCCCGTCAGCTCCCGGATCCGCCCGCCGAAGCGCTTCCACTCCTTCGGGTCCTGGTTGTGCTCGTCGCGCCAGAACTTGTAGCCCTCGGCGGAGCGGTCGATGATCAGCTCCGCGCCCATGGCGCGGCAGATCTCCGCCTTCTGCGGCGACGACACGACGCAGACCGGTGTGGCGCCCCCGTTGAGCGCGAACTGCGTCGCGTAGGAGCCGAGGCCGCCCGAGGCGCCCCAGATCAGCACGGTGTCGCCCTGCTTCATGCCCGCGCCGTTGCGCGAGACGAGCTGGCGGTAGGCGGTGGAGTTGACGAGCCCGGGCGCCGCCGCCTCCTCCCACGTCAGGTGGGCGGGCTTGGGCATGAGCTGGTTGGACTTCACCAGCGCCAGCTCAGCGAGGCCGCCGAAGTTCGTCTCGAAGCCCCAGATGCGCTGTTCGGGGTCCATCATCGTGTCGCCGTGGCCGTCGGGGCTCTCGAGCTCGACGGAGAGGCAGTGCGCCACCACCTGGTCGCCCGGCTTCCACGCGTTCACCCCGGAGCCGGTGCGCAGCACGACGCCCGCGAGGTCGGAGCCCACGACGTGGTACGGCAGGTCGTGGCGGGCCGTGAGCGGCGACATCCGACCGTAGCGGCGGAGGAAGCCGAACGTCGGGAGCGGCTCGAAGATCGAGGTCCAGACGGTGTTGTAGTTGATGGCGCTGGCCATCACCGCGACGATCGCCTCGCCCGGTCCCAGCTCCGGGGTGGCGACGTCTTCGACGTGGAGGCTCTTGCGCGGGTCCTTCTCCGCTGACGGGATGCCCGCGAACATGTCGACCTCGTCGGCGTGCACGGTCACTCCGCGGTAGTGATCAGGCACGGCGACTCCCGCGAGGGCGTCGAACTGCTGGGCCTGGATCGCGTCGAGGATCTCCTGCACGGCGTGACCTCCTGGCTCGGTGCTGCGTGATATCCCAAAATTACTGCTCAGTATGGTAATCACCGGCAGGAGGAAGAAGCTGGGCTGTGACCGGCGTCACCGCCCTTGATCGGTTCGTGAATCGGTCGAGAGGGCGTGGCGAGCGGCGCCGCGAACCGCCCGCTAGTGCGATGTCGCCGCAGGTTCCACCAGTTCGACGAGCACGCCACCGGCATCCTTCGGGTGGACGAAGTTGATGCGCGATCCGGCCGTCCCGCGGCGCGGCTCGGGGTAGAGCAGGCGCGTGCCCTGGGCCCGCAGCGCGTCCGAGGTCGCGTCGATGTCCACCACGCGGTAGGCCATCTGCTGGATGCCGGGGCCGTTGCGGTCGAGGAACTTGCCGATCGCCGAGTCGGGCCGCAACGGGGCGAGGAGCTGGATCATGGCGCCGCCGTCCCCCGCGGAGAGCATCGCCTCGCGCACCCCCTGCTCCTCGTTCACCTCGGTGTGCGTGGCAACGAGCCCGAAGGTCCGCGCGTACCAGGCGATCGCGTCGTCGAGATCGGCGACGGCGATGCCGACGTGGTCGATGCCAATGATCTTGTGCTCACCCATGCCCGGAATGTAACCCCGGGCATCGGGGATCCGACTCTGTGCGACGCGTCACCGGAGGGGGGCCAGACCGGCGGGTATCGTCGATTCATCCCTGCCACCGTGGACGTTGGAGGACATGTGCCCACATCGGTGATCGTCGCTGGAGCCCGCACGCCCATGGGGCGGCTGCTGGGCTCGCTGAAGGGATTCTCCGGCGCGCAGCTCGGTGGAGTCGCCATCAAGGCTGCGCTGGAGCGCGCCGGGGTCGCGCCCGAGCAGGTTGAGTACGTGATCATGGGTCAGGTGCTGACCGCGGGTGCGGGCCAGATTCCCGCACGTCAGGCGGCCGTCGCCGGGGGCATCCCGATGGACGTGCCCGCGCTCACGATCAACAAGGTGTGCCTCTCCGGGATCGACGCCATCGCGCTGGCCGATCAGCTGATCCGCGCGGGGGAGTTCGACATCGTCGTCGCGGGCGGCCAGGAGTCGATGACCCAGGCCCCGCACCTGCTGGGGAAGTCGCGCGAGGGCTTCAAGTACGGCGACGTGACCATGACCGACCACATGGCCTACGACGGCCTGTTCTGTGCTTTCGATCAGGTCGCAATGGGCGCTTCCACGGAGAAGTACAACGGCCGCTACGGGCTGACCCGCGAGGAGCAGGACGCCTTCTCGGCCCGCTCGCACCAGCGCGCCGCCGCGGCCGCCGAGAAGGGGATCTTCGCCGAGGAGATCGCCCCGGTGTCGATCCCGCAGCGCAAGGGCGACCCGGTGTCGTTCAGCACCGACGAAGGCATCCGCGGCGACACGACGACCGAGAGCCTCGGCAGGCTGCGGCCCGCCTTCTCCTCCGACGGCACGATCACCGCGGGCTCGGCGTCGCAGATCTCCGACGGCGCCGCAGCTGTCGTGGTGATGAGCAAGGAGAAGGCCGAGGAGCTCGGCCTCACCTGGCTGGCCGAGATCGGCGCGCACGGCGTCGTCGCGGGCCCGGACGCGAGCCTCCACGAGCAGCCTGCCAACGCGATCGCGAAGGCGTGCGAGAAGGCCGGCATCACCCCCGCCGACCTGGACCTCATCGAGATCAACGAGGCCTTCGCCGCTGTGGGCGTCGTTTCCACCCGCAAGCTGGGCGTCGACGAGGACAAGGTCAACGTCAACGGTGGGGCCATCGCGCTGGGGCACCCGATCGGCATGTCGGGCGCGCGCATCACGCTGCACCTGGCGCTGGAGCTGCAGCGTCGGGGTGGCGGCGTCGGCGCGGCGGCCCTGTGCGGTGGCGGTGGCCAGGGCGACGCTCTGATCATCCGCGTCCCCAGCTCGTCCTGATCGGACCCTGTACGCCGAGCTGACGGCCTGGCGACGGCGCGGTTGCCGGGGTTGGATCACCGGCGACCGCGGAGTGGTCGGTAGACCGGCCCCGGCGCGGTTCCGGGATTCGTCGCAGGCACCGCGGGGTGGCGCATCGGCAACCCGGCCTCTGGAGGAGCGCGGTCCTGGCGCCGTGGTGGTGGGCGGCGGGTCTGGCGGCCGGGCGTCGCCCGTCGCGGTGAGTCCGCCACGTCGTCCGGCGCGGTGATCGCCGCGACGGCGATCGGGCAGCAGCATCAGGCCGGACGGAAGGGCGGGCGTGGCAGGCGCAGACATCGCGGCGCTCGTCGTCAGAGCCCGTGAAGGCGAGCCGCTCGCCGTCGCGCGCCTGCTCTCGCTGGTCGAAGCGGGCGGGGCTGCAGGTCGTGAGGTGGCGGCGGCGTTGGCGTCGCATTCCCATCGGGCGCACGTCGTCGGGCTGACGGGACCGCCGGGCGTCGGCAAGTCGACCGCCACGTCCGCGCTGGTCGCGGCGTTGCGCGCCCGGGGCGACCGGGTCGGGGTGCTGGCCGTGGATCCATCGTCGCCGTTCTCGGGCGGCGCGCTGCTCGGCGACCGCGTCCGGATGGCCGAGCACACCGAGGACACGGGGGTCTTCATCCGGTCGATGGCGACCAGGGGGCAGCTGGGCGGTCTCGCCTGGGCCACTCCTCAGGCCCTGCGCGTGCTCGACGCGGCGGGCTGCGACGTCGTGCTGATCGAGACGGTCGGCGTGGGGCAGTCAGAGGTGGACGTCGTCGCGCTCGCCGACACGACGGTCGTGCTGCTCGCGCCCGGGATGGGCGACGGCGTGCAGGCCGCCAAGGCGGGGATCCTCGAGGTGGCTGACGTCTTCGTGGTGAACAAGGCCGACCGCGACGGCGCTGCCCGGGCCGCGCGCGAGCTCCGCCACATGATCGGCCTCGGCGAGCGCGGAGCGTGGACGGTGCCGGTGTTGCGGACGGTGGCGTCCCAGAGCCAGGGGATCACCGAGCTGCTGGCCGCGCTCGACGCCCATCGGAGCTGGTCAGACGGGTCCGGCGAGCGCGAGCGGCGGCGCGCCGCCCGCGTGCGGGCCGAGATCGAGGCGATCGCACTGGAGCGCCTGCGGGCCCGCATCGCTGATGTGCGGGGTCAGGCGGCGCTCTCCGACCTCGCGAAGCGGGTCGTCACAGGCGAGCTCGACGCCTACACCGCGGCCGACGAGCTCGTACCCGCCCTCGATCAGCCCCACTGAGCCGCCGAGGATTGTCGGTGGGCAGAGCTACATTCGCTGGCGTTGAGGCAACAGAGCGTCAACGGGCGCGGGGGATGAGCGATGGATCTGACGAGCTGCTCGGTGTGTGTGATCGTCGCGTCAGCAGGCGGTGTCGTCGGCGGCTTCGTGGCGGGCGGCCGCCGCGGCCGGAGGGCGTCGCGCGGCAGCCGCACGATGCGGACCTGGCCAGGGGGTTAGCGGCGCGATCGGCCCACGGCCACCCCGCCGTCGGCCCACTCGGCCCGCGCCACCGCGAGGGCCGATCGCGGCCACGGGCGCCGCCCGACGCGGTAGGAGTCGACGGCAGACGGGATGACCCCGCGCCTCGCCGCGCGTGCCGGACCTGCCCGAGGGCAGTAGCGACAGGCGTCGACGCCCTGGCGTGCCGGTCCGGCCGCCATCCGCCGGCTCGCGGTCGAGGTGCGGGGTGCTCCTCGAGTCAGTCGAAGTCGCCCGCGGCGTGGCGGACCTGTCCGAGCAGGTCGGTGAGCTGCGCTTCCTGCTCGGGTCCGAGGCCGACCAGGCCGAAGCTGATCTTGGTGACGGACTCGGTGGCCTTCTCCCGCAGCGCAACACCCGCGTCGGTGATCTCCACCAGCGTTGCCCGCCGGTCGGTCGGGTGCGGCACGCGGCGGACGAGCGCGTCGGCCTGGAGGCGGTCGACGATGTTGGTCACGCTCGTCGGGTGCAGTTGGAGGCGTTCGCCCATCGTCCGCATCGGTAGACGCCCACTGCGGGCGAAGGTGAGCAGGACGAGGGCCTCGTAGCGGGCGAAGGTGAGGCCGTGCGGGCGGAGCGCGCCGTCCACGGCGGAGAGGAGGATCTGTTGGACGCGCATCACGCTCGTCACGGCCGCCATGGTGCGCGCGGGCCCGATCCGCCGTTCCCAGAGCGCCGCGGCCCGCATGATCGGGTCGAACGGCAAGGGCTCGCGGGACGTCATGACGGGCGACGCTAGCAGCGCCCGGGGCTGGGGGTCGCGGGCCACGCTGCGAGTACGGCAGGCTCCCCACATGCTCTTCGCGTTCAGTGTCGCCCCGTCCGGACTAGGTGACGACAGCGTCGGCGAGATCGTCGCCGAGGCCGTCCGGGTCGTCCGCGAGTCGGGACTCCCGCACGAGACCACGTCGATGTTCACCACGATCGAGGCCGACACCTGGGACGAGGCGATGGCGGTCGTGAAGAAAGCGGTCGAAGCCGTCCAGGCCAGGGCGCCACGGGTGAGCCTCGTGCTCAAGGCGGACATCCGCCCGGCGCACAACAGCGGCCAGATGGCGGCGAAGGTCGAGCGGGTGGAGCAGGCGCTCGGACGTCATCCCGAAGACTGAAGGGGACCACCCGATGGTGATCCCCTTCAGCCGAGGCTGAACGTCGGAGGCGCGCCTCAGCGCGAGGCGACGTTGAGCGTGTAGAAGAAGACGCCCACCAGGATGGCCAAGACGCCGAGCGCAATGGCGATCTTGGGCTGCTTGGACGCGGCGGGACGGCGGACGGCCGTCACGCCGGTGCCCACCGCGGCCAGCCCGAAGATCCACCCTGCGATCGAGACCGGGCTGACGATCAGCGCGATGATGCCGATGATCAGCGAGATCTTGCCCAGCTTCGGGCTCTCCTGCTTTGCGGTCTTCTTGCGGGCCTCGGCCAACAGGCGGTCGGCGACGTCGTTCTCGGAGCTCATGCAGTTCCTCCGGCGGAAGGGTGCCGCGGTGTCGCGGCCGGTCGGATGTCTACGCAGAGCGACGCTCGGTCACTCCCGAATAGGTCAACGAGTGGCCGCGGACCCTGGTGCTCCGCCGGTCCGGTGATCGCGAGCGGACGGCCGCCGTGCCCCGCCTTCGCTGAGTGACGACGCCATGGGTGTGGACGGCTCAGGCGTGAGGCATCGACGCAGATGGTCGGACGTCCTACTATTTCGCCATGCCGGAAGACGCTGATCAGAGCCGTGAGCACCGGGCCCGTCGCATGTGGCGGGCGGTCGAGCCGCTGCACGCCGTGACCTACTTCGCTCCTGAGCCGAAAGCCTGCTGCGATGCGTTAGGCACCAAGGGCTTCTGGATGAGCTACTTCGCCCAGCGGGCCGCGCCCCTCGGAGCGGCACCTCCGGAGCTGATCACCGCACTGTTCTACAACTTCCACCCCGCGCTCGTGGCTCGGGCGGTGCCAGACGTGTGGGCGGTCGCCTCGCCCGCCCGGTTCTTGCAGGCCCGGTTGGAAGGCGTCGACGCGGCACTGCGCAGGCTCCTCGGCGCTGACAGTCATCGCCTCGCCCGAGCTGGCGGAGGCCGCGGAGATCGCCCGCGCCGCGGCGCTCGCCGCCCCCACCGCGGGTCGGGCGCTCGCCGCGGCCAACGCCGCATTGGAGTGGCCGGACGCGCCGCATCTCGTTCTGTGGCACGCACAGACGGTGTTGCGCGAGCAGCGCGGCGACGGCCACGTGGCGGCCCTGCTCACCGCGGGCCTCGACCCGGCCGAGGCGCTGGTGCTCTTCGCGGCCGACAGCGATCTCGACGCAGACTGGATGCGGCAACGTCGCGGCTGGTCGGAGGAGGAGTGGGCGGCGGCCGTCCAGCGCCTCGTCGCCCGCGGCCTGTTCGTGGCGGACGATGTCGAAGTCGACGGCGTCGATGCAGACCGGTCCGACACAGCCCGGGCTGACGCGAGTGGTGTCGCCGCGAGCGGGGCTCGCGCGGCCGGGGTGAAATCGGACGGAGCCTGCGCGGGCGGGAACGGGCTCACGGCGGCTGGGCGGGCGCTGCGGGACGAGGTCGAGGCCCGCACCGACGCACTGGCCGACGTGCCGTGGGAGGCGGTTGGAGCCGCCCGCGCCGACCGGCTGGTGGAGCTCGTGGCGCCGCTCGTTTCCGCGGTGATGGCGGGCGAAGGATTCCTGCCCGTCAACCCGATGGGTCTCCGTCCACTCGTGTCCGCCTGACCGAGAGGGTCCGGCGAAGGGAAGTTCCGCGAACACGTGGGTCCAGGTGCCCCGGCGCTAGGCGAAGACACGTTCTCGCGCCAGGGCACGTGGATGTCGGGGCAATGCCGCGACGCGGGTGCCTGGCCGGCATCAGCGGGGCCTCCTTCGCCGGGTGCTCTGATCGCCCGGCCTGCGACACTCCGGCACAGGGCGTGCCAGGATGAACGGCGTGTCCCGACCTGATCCTCGTGGCCGTGCCCGCGCGGCCGCACCTTCCTCTGCCGCGCTGTCGATGGCAGGCGCGGTCGATCTCGCCGCCGTGAAAGCCCGCTCCGAAGCGGCGGCGCGCGCCCAAGCGACGCCTGCGGGCCCGGCGGCAGATGGCGGCGGAGGCGGCGCCTATGTCGTCGACGTCACCGAGCAGACCTTCCAGGCCGACGTCATCGACAAGTCACTGCAGGTACCGGTGATCGTCGACCTCTGGGCCACCTGGTGCGAGCCCTGCAAGCAGCTGTCGCCCGTGCTCGAGCGGCTCGCCGAGGCCGCCGGGGGCGCCTGGGTGCTCGCCAAGGTCGACATCGACGCCAACCCGCGCATCCGGCAGGCGTTCGGCGTGCAGTCGGTGCCGACCGTCGTCGCCGTCGTGGGCGGGCAGCCCGTCGACGGGTTCAGCGGAGCCCTCCCCGAGCCCGACGTCCGCAAGTGGATCAGCGCCCTGCTCGACGCGCTGCGCGACCGCATGCCCGGAATCCAGGAGGCCGAGCAGCGTCAGGGCGGCGTGGTCGAGGAGCCGGTGGAGGAGCCCGACGACCCGCGCTTCGTCGCGGCCGAGGACGCGGTCGAAGAGGGCGACTGGGCTGCTGCCGAGGCGGCGTACGCCGCCATCCTCGCGGCCGAGCCCGGCAACGAGCAGGCGGAGGCGGCGCTGGCCCAGGTCCGCTTCATGGCGCGGGCCGAGCAGGCCGACCCGTCCGCCATCGCGCGCGCCGATGCGGCACCGGACGACGTCGACGCCCAGCTAGCTGCCGCCGACGCCGAGGTCGCCACCGATGCCGTCGAGGCCGCGTTCACGCGGTTGGTGGCGACGGTCGGGCGCAGCGCGGGGCCGGACCGCGACCGCGCCCGCCAGCACCTCGTCGGCCTGTTCGAGCTGTTCCCTGCCGACGACACGCGCGTGACAGCGGCCCGCCGCTCACTGGCCCGCGCGCTGTTCTAGAGGTCCCCATCCTGGCGATCATCGCCGGAGGCCGGAGGCCGGGGGCCGGGGGCCGGGGGCTTAGAGGCAGGCCTTTGACCCGCCGAACACCCCGGTCCGGAAGTGGTCGATGCGGTCGTAGCCGAACTCGGCGGGGTCGGCGGCGCCCTGGGCGTCGCGCGCGGCCCAGTCTTGGGCGAGGAGGACCTCGACCGCCTCGTCGAGGTCGCCGGGGGAGAGGGTGAACGCGCCGCGGGCGGTGAACAGGCTGCCCGTGTACGCGCCCGCCAGGCAGGTGGCCGCGGTGCCGGCCGCGTCGCCGCTGACCGGCCGTCCCAGCGCGTCGAGCATCGCGATCCCGTAGCGGCCCGCGATCAGCGTTGCGCCCGCGTAATCGCCGAACTTCCCCTCGACTCCGGCCAGCGCGGAGCGGTCGACCACGATCGGGCCGCCCGCGCCGCACCACGCCACCGGGCCCTGCTCGGCCGCCGCGCACCCGGCTGCGGCACTGCCGAGCGACGGCGCCTGCCAGCCGCTCGCCCCCGCTGCCGCCGCGCTCTGCGTGAAGAACGCGGGCGCGCTCTCCGCGATCCCCTCGAGCAGCTGGTCGGGCGGGAGGTTGCCCTGGCGGGCCTGGTCGGTGGCCGAGCCGAACGTGCGCTGGGTGAACGGGTGGTTCGCCGTCGTCATCCCCGCGCAGGTGGTGGCCGAGCCGTCGTAGCCGTCCTGGAAGGCCGACACGCGGTCGAACGCGTCGCCGTGCGCCGCGGAATCGCGCGGGCTCACCCCGAGGGGGTCGCGGAAGGCGATGAGCGACGCCATCGCCTCGTCGCGGCCCTTCGCGCCGAGCGAGAGGCCCGGCGGCGGCTGCTGCACGAAGTGGTTGAGCGCCACACCCGCGTAGCAATCGGCCATGGCCTCCAGCAGGATCGTGGGATAGCGGGCGGGCTGCTTGGCCTGCCGGTCGTCGACGCCCAGGCGCGTCTGCACCGCGTGGCCGACCTCGTGGGCCAGCACCACCAGCACCGCGGTGGGCCCGTCGTCGCGCTCCACCTGGGGGATCAGCCCATCGGCGTCCCAGACCACCGCATCGGCCGACGGGCAGTAGAACGCCTGGTCAGCGACGTCGGCGGCCGAGGACACGCACGGCACGTCCCGATCGCGGGTGTGCACCGGCACGAAATGGGAGATGTCGCGCCACGGCCGGCCGAAGGACGCGGGGAACTGCGTGCGCCAGAACGCCTGCAGCGCCGCGACGGCGGTCTGGGCGGTGTCGACCCGCGTGAACGTGGAGGGCTGAGCCACGGCGTTGGGCCTGCCCACCACGACCTGTGCGCAGCCGGCCAGTAGCAGTCCGGCCGTCAACCAGACGGCCAGAACGGCGTGGGAGCGCACCCCGCCATCGTGCCCGAGATGGCCGACCGGGGAGGCGTTTCGGTGGATCGGGATCGGGGCGGCTAGCGTCGACACCCGTGCGCTTGGATCTGTCGCGTCCCCGCCCGGCTGTCGCGTGGGCGGTGGCCGGTGTCCTCGTGGTCGCGTCGGTGGTCGCGATGGTCTGGCTCGACGTCCTGTACCCGCCGCTCCCGGTGATGATCCCGACCAGCGACATGTACGAGGTGCACGTCGACTTCGACACCTTCTGGCAGTCGGCGGTGTCGCTGGTGCACGGCGGCGACATCTACGTCACGCCCGCCAAGCTGACCAACCTCAACCCGCCGCTGCTCACGGTGCTGCTGGTGCCGTTCGCCTGGCTCGACCCGCTGACGGCCTACCGCATCTGGGTCGGCCTCTGCCTGGTGATGGTGCTCGGCTCGCTGCTGCTCGTGGCCCGTGAGCTGCGGCTGCGCGCGGTGCCGACCGTTCTCGCGCTGATCGCGGTGATCGCTTCGTCGCCGCTGCACGGCACGCTCGTGCTGGGCCAGATCTACCCCGTCCTGCTGGTCGGGCTCGTCGCGGGCTGGCTGGCCGAGCGGCGGGGACATCCCGTGCCGGCGGCCGTCCTCTTCGGCATCACCGTGGCACTCAAGCCCTCGCTCGCTCCCGTGCTGCTCCTGTTCGTGGCGCAGCGGCGATGGGCGTCGCTGCGCGCGGGGGTCGCGTCGGCCGTGGTCGCGTCGCTGGTGGGGGTGGCGATCTGTGGTCCGTCGAGCGCGTTGGCCTGGTTGCACATCGCGTTCAGCTCGCCGGTGCCCGACACGGTCGACAACGCCTCGCTGCCGGGGCTCGCCGTCCGCCTCGGCCTGCCGCCGTCGCTCGGGCTGCTCGCGGGCCTGGTCGTGCTCGGCGGCACGCTGGTGGTGCTGGGCCGCCACCGAGACCGGGTGGACCCGGCGGGCACCGCGGTGTGGGCCGTGCTCGCCGCCGGGCTGCTGCTCTCGCCCATCGCCTGGCACAACTACCTGATGCTGCTGTGGCCCGGCGTGCTGCTGTTGATCACGCTTGGGTGGGGGGCGGCCGCCACCGCGATGCTGGCGGTGGCGGTGATCCCCGTGGCGTGGAACGCGGCGGTCGTGCCCGCGTTCGCCACGGGGCGCTCGCTCTACTTCGCGATCCTGGTCGGCTACTGGGCCGTGCTGTTGCGGTGCGCGGTGTCCCCGGAGCCGTCGTCGGGCTCGTCGGACGAGCCCGCCTCCGCCGTGCCCGCCACCTCGCCGGTGGCCTGACCCGCACCCCGGTCCGACGAGGCGCTCGTCTGGGCCTCGAGCGTCTCGTCGTCGAGCAGCGCGATCCCGTTCGGCGGCGTCGCGGTGTCGTCGACCGCGGGCGGCGAGAACCGCGTGGTGGCCTCGTCGCTGAGCGGGTGCGGGATTCGGGTGGTGGGCTCGGCCTCAGCGGCGGGCGCAGACGTGGGTGCGAACGTGCGGGTGGTCGCGTCCTCGTCGGCCTGCGCGGTGGACGGCAGGTCCGCGATCGACACCGTCGAGTCCTCGACAGACTCCGGAGCAGCGTGCGCGGGGATGCGGACGGTCGGCTCCGGTGCGGAGGCGGTGGCCTCGTCCCCGTGGACGGTGTCCTCGTCGCCGGTCGATTCGCTGACCGGGTCCACGGGCGCCGCCGCGTCGCCGAGCGTCGTCGGTGCGGGGTCGTCGACCACTGACAGCTGCGGGGCCGACTCCGCAATGGGTGCGGCGTCCGCTGACGGCTGCCGGAGGTCGGCGGTGGAGTCCGAGGCCGGTGCGGTGTTCGTGGACGCCGTGGTGGTCGTGTCGTCTCCCGGCTCGTCGAGCCCGGCTGACCCGGACGTGGGGCGGCCGAAGTCGACCACCGAGTCCTCCGGCTCCGCCACCGACTCGGCGGCGGGCTCGGACACGGGGGCCGTCGCCTCCGCCCCCGGCTCGCCGATGTCGGCGGCGGACTCGTCCTCCGAGGGCGTGGCAGGCGCCGCGGGCTCGGCGGCCACAGCCGACCGGCGCCGCACGGCCCCCTCGAACGGCTCAGGCGCCAGCCACAGCACGCCCGCCGGGGGGAGCTGGAGGACGGCGGAGGCGGGGCGCCCGTGCCAGACGACCTGCTCGGCGTCGACCCCGCCCAGGTTCCCCACGCCCGACCCGCCATAGCTCTCCGCGTCGGTGTTGAGCACCTCGCGCCACCGCCCGGCGAACGGCAGGCCGACCCGGTAATCGGGCTTCGGGTTGCCGGAGAAGTTCGCGACGCACGCCATCACCGTCGGCTTGCCCTCCGCGTCGACCCCGTGGCGCAGGAAGCTCAGGACGTTGCCGCCCGAGTCGTTGGCGTCGATCCAGGAGAAGCCCTCGGGGGAGACGTCGCGCGTCCACATCGCGGGCATGGAGCGGTAAGCCCGGTTGAGGTCGCCGACCAGCGTCTTGATCCCGCCGTGCAGCGGGTCCTCGAGCAGGTGCCAGTCGAGCGACCGCTGCTCGGACCACTCGCGTTCCTGCCCGAACTCGCCGCCCTGGAACAGCAGCTGCTTGCCCGGGTGCGCCCACATGTAGGCCAGCAGCGCGCGCAGGTTCGCGGCCTTGTTCCAGGCGTCGCCGGGCATCCGCTCCCACAGCGAGCCCTTGCCGTGCACCACCTCGTCGTGCGAGAGCGGGAGCACGAAGTTCTCGCTGAAGGCGTACATCAGCGAGAAGGTCATCTGGTTGTGGTGGTAGCCGCGGTAGATGGGGTCGCGCCCGATGTAGTCGAGCGTGTCGTGCATCCAGCCCATGTTCCACTTGAAGCCGAAGCCCAGGCCGCCGAGGTGCGTGGGCCGCGAGACGCCCGGCCAGGCCGTCGACTCCTCGGCGATCGTGACGACTCCCGGGAAGTACCGGTAGACGGTCGCGTTCATCTCCTGCAGGAACGCCACCGCGTCGAGGTTCTCCCGGCCGCCGTGGATGTTCGGCAGCCACTGCCCCTCGGGGCGGGAGTAGTCCAGGTAGAGCATCGAGGCGACGGCGTCGACGCGCAGCCCGTCGACGTGGAACTGGTCGAGCCAGTACAGCGCGTTGGCGACGAGGAAGTTGCGCACCTCCTTGCGGCCGAAGTCGAACACGAGCGTGCCCCAGTCGGGCTGCTCGCCCCGGCGGGGGTCGGCGTGCTCGTACAGCGGTGTGCCGTCGAACTTCGCCAGTGCCCACTCGTCGCGCGGGAAGTGCGCGGGCACCCAGTCGACGATCACGCCGTAGCCGTGCTGGTGCAGGTGGTCGACGAACCAGCGGAAGTCGTCGGGGGTGCCGAACCGCGAGGTCGGCGCGTAGTACGAGGTGACCTGGTAGCCCCACGACCCGCCGAACGGGTGCTCGGCGACCGGCAGCAGCTCGACGTGGGTGAAGCCGGTCTCGTCGAGGTAGTCGACGAGCTGCTGGGCCATCTCGCGGTAGCCCAGCCCCGGCCGCCACGAGCCGAGGTGCACCTCGTAGACGCTCATCGGCTCGGCGTAGGCCTGGCTCTGGGCCCGGGTGGTCATCCACTGCTCGTCGGCCCACTCGTGGGTGGGGACGTCCACGATGGACCCCGTGGCGGGCGGGATCTCGGTGCGGAACGCCATCGGGTCGGCCTTGTCGCGCCAGCGGCCGTCGGCCCCGAGGATCCGGTACTTGTAGCGCACGCCCGGCGTGATGCCCGGGACGAACAGCTCCCAGATGCCGGTGCTGCCGAGCACCCGCATGGGGTGCGCCCAGCCGGTCCAGCCGTCGAAGTCGCCGGTGACGCGGACGCCCTGCGCGGTGGGCGCCCAAACCGCGAAGCTGGTGCCGGTGACCGTGCCCGACGGGGTGTCGTAGGAGCGCACGTGGGCGCCCAGGACGTCCCACAGGCGCTCGTGGCGGCCCTCGCTGATCAGGTGCAGGTCGATCTCGCCGAGCGTCGGCAGCCAGCGGTAGGGGTCGTCGACGATGTCGACGCGGTCGCCGTAGCGCACCGCGAGCCGGTAGTCCGCGGGCGGCCCGGGCACGACCCCGGAGAACAGCCCGGCGTCGTGCACCTTCACCAACGGATAGCCCTCGCCACCGACCCGCACCACGTGCACCTCGTCGGCGTGCGGACGCAGGACGCGCACGATCGTGCCGTCTTCGTGGGGGTGCGCACCGAGTATCGAATGGGGGTCGTGATGCGCACCGCCGAGCAACCTGTCGATGGTCTGCGGGTCAGGCGCCGCGGCATCGATCGTCTGGGTCAGGTCATCGTCGCGATCCACGCGGGAACCCTATTGCTCCCAGCATGAGCCTGCCCGATTCGGGCACGGTGAATCCCGATCGGGACCCCAGATGGCGGCATGGCCGGGACAACGACGGGCCCCGGCTCGGCGGGGGGAGCCGGAGCCGGGGCCCATCGGTAGTGCCGGACCGCTCGTCGGGGGCGTGGAGCGGTCCGGCCCGGCGCCGCGAAGAGGATGCGGCCCGGAGCAGCGGGTTCAGTCGTGTCCGCGGCCGACCGCTTTCGGCGCCGCGCTGTGCCCGCCGCTCTGGCCGTGGACGACGAGGGCGCTCTCGGCAGCGGTCACGGCCTCGGTGGTCGGCGTCGCGGTGGGTGCGGCGGGCGGCGCGGCGGCGACCGGTTCGGGCGCCACCGGCGACACCGTCGGGTCCGCACTCGACGGACCGGCCTGCGGGGCGGGTGGCCCGCACCGGGCGGCCGTGGATCCCACCGCGCACGTCGCCGCGACGGAACGGCCCTGCGAGACGGTGGTCGTGCCCTTCGCCTCCGGGCTGCTCCGCTTGACGGCGTCGGGCTGCGGCGCGCCGGTGGGCGTCGGGGTCGGCGTGGCGGTCGGGGTCGGCCCGGCGGACGACACCGCATCCGGTCCGACGATCAGCGCCGACGGCGGTGCGGCGGGCGTCCGGCGCTCGACGGCCGGGCTCCGCGGCGCACCGGTCGAGGCGGGCGCGGCGGTGAGCGGGTGGACGAGGGTGCCGTTGGCGGCCAGCGCGACCCCGCCGGTGGCCCCCGCGGCGACGACGACGAGGGCGAGCGCCTTGGCCGCGAGCAGCTTCCCCGCGATGGGTCGGGCGGGCGCGATCCACTCCGGTGAGGGGGTCGGGCCCGGTATCTGGGCGGTGGCGAACGCGGCGCGGGCCGCGACCTCCCCGGTGAGCTCCTCGGCCCGACCGGGGGCCGCGGCGGCGACGAGCAGACCGCGCAGCCTGCTAGGGCCGCCGTGGCCGTCGAGGAGGTCCTCTGCCGCTGCGGCGCTCAACCGGGGGGACGTGGAGTTGCGCATCTCGCCCCTCCCAGCGCGGAGGGGTCGCGAGCCGTTACGCCTCACGAGCGGCCTGCTCGTCCAACATCCGGCCGAGCCGTTTGAGGCCGCGGTGCGCGGCGATGCGGACCGCACCGGCGCTCTTGCCGAGCACCGTGCCGGCGGCGACCGTGTCGAGCCCGACCACCGCCCGCAGCAGCACCGCCTCCGCCTCGTGCCGGGGCAGCGTCGCGATCAGCGCGATCGCCTCGCGGGAGGACAGCCCGGTCAGCGCGTCGTCGGCGGTGTCGGAAAGGGAGGTCGGCTCGGAGATCGTGTCGATGTCGCCGACCACCCGCGGCCTGCGCGCCTTGATCCTGGCGGCGTCGGCGGCCCGGTTGCGGCAGATCGTGCTGGCCCAGCCGCGGAACCCGTCGAGATCACCGTCGAAGCGGTGCAGGTCGCGCGCCACCTGCAACCACGTCTCGGCGGTGACGTCCTCGGCGTCGGGGCCGATCAGCGCCGTCGCGTAACGCAGCAGCCGGGGCTGCAGATCGCGGTAGAGCGCGACGAAGCCCCACTCCGCGCCCTCCCGGGCCGCGGTGAGCGCCGACTCGAGGTCGGTGTCCGCGGTGTCGATGCCCGGGAGTGGCGGGCTGCCGTCAACGCCAGAGCGCACCCGCCCTCCTGCTCGTCAGGGACGGGTGGGCGCGGGGGAGCGCGGCCCGGGGGAACCGTCCGCCCCCTCAGCGCCGCAGACCCCCCGCGCGTTACTCCTCGCCGTCAGGCCAGGTGGACGTACTGGTAATCAACGGGCTTGTCGTTGATCCCCTTGCTGGGCGGCGCGATCCAGCCCGCCATCTTCCCGGGCTCGTAGACCGGCCGCATCAGCGAGCGGACGTGGGTCTTGTCGGCCTCCGTGGGGAGCCAGGCGTCCTGGCGCGCGGCCCACACGTCGGGGCCGACGAGATCGCCCGCGGGCGTGACGTGATGGCCACCGAACAGCCCGACGTGCCGGTTGAAGCCGACATGCGGCAGCGCGAGCCGTCGGTCGATCCCGGCGTTCTCCAGCACCCGGTTCCACCGCTTCATGCCGGTCTGGCAGTCGGCGACGTACTCGGTGCGCAGGTCGTGGTTGAGCGCAACGAGCGCGGAGACCTCTTCGGTGGTCAGCTCGTTGTCCCGGATGGTCTCGACCTGCGAGGCGTCCTCGGTGAGCCGGTGGTCGTCCTTGCGCCGCTCCTCCTGCCACCGGCCTTTCAGGCCCGCGGTGAAGTAGTTGGCGGCGTTGGTCGACTTCTCGGAGCCGAAGAGGTCCAGCGAGACCGAGTAGTGGAAGTTCACGTACTTCTGGATCACGTCGAGCGGGATCCCGCCGTGCGGGGCGATGTCCTCGGTGTCGTGCTCGCGCATCAGCTCGGCCGTGCGGGCCACCACGCGGTCGACACCCGTGGTGCCGACGAACATGTGGTGTGCCTCCTCCTTGAGCATGAACTCGCAGGTGCGCGACAGCGGGTCGAACGCCGACTCCTTCAGCGTGCCGAGCTGGTACTTGCCGTCCCGGTCGGTGAAGTAGGTGAACATGAAGAACGAGAGCCAGTCGGGCGTCTCCTCGTTGAAGGCGCCGAGGATGCGCGGCGAGTCGACGTCGCCGGAGTTGCGCTGCAGCAGCGCCTCGGCTTCCTCGCGCCCGGCCCGGCCGAAGTAGGCGTGCAGGAGGTAGACCATCGCCCAGAGGTGGCGGCCTTCCTCGACGTTGACCTGGAAGAGGTTGCGCAGGTCGTACAGCGAAGGCGCGGTCTCCCCGAGGCGGCGCTGCTGCTCCACCGACGCGGGCTCGGTGTCGCCCTGGATGACGATGAGCCGCTGCAGGTCGGCGCGGTACTCGCCGGGCACCTGCTGCCAGACCGGCTCGCCCTTCTGCTCGCCGAACGCGATGCGCCGGTCGCTGTTGCGCTCCGCGAGGAACACGCCCCAGCGGTACTCCTCCATCGCGACGTGGTCGAAGTGCGCCCAGCCCTCGCGGCCGACGGCGACGGCGGTGCGCAGGTACACGTCCTCGGTGGGGACGGCGGGGCCCATCGTCTTCCACCAGTTCAGGAAGTTGGGCTGCCAGCTCTCCAGCGCCCGCTGCAACCGGCGGTCGCCCGCGATGTCGACGTTGTTCGGGATCTTCTCGGAGTAGTCGATCGACATCGCTCAGACCCGCTTCCGGTCGAATTCGGCCTTGCGGCCCGTTCCGTAGCGGCGCAACGCCCCGTCTTCTCCAGACGCGTTGGGCCGCACGAAGATCCAGTTCTGCCAGGCGGTGAGACGGCCGAAGATGCGCGTCTCCATCGTCTCGGGGCCGACGAAGCGGTGGTTGGCCTCCATGCCGGTGAGCGCGTCCGGCGACAGCGACGCCCGCTCCTCCAGCATGATCCGCACCTCGTCCTCCCAGTCGATGTCGTCGGGGGCGTCGGTGACCAGGCCCAGCGTCATCGCCTCGGCGGCCTCGATGCGCCGGTCGGTCTCCTGGCGCAGCTTGGCGACCGAGTCGTCGTCGCCCCAGAACCGCGAGCCCAGCCGGGAGAGGCCGTTGCCCATGGGGAACGTGCCGAAGTTGGACGCCGAGAGCACGATCTGGGCGGGCTCGCCCTCCTCGTCGTGGTCCTCCATGAAGCCGTCGAGCATGTACTGGCGGTCGCAGGCCAGCGCCAGCTCCAGCAGCGCCCCGGCGAAGCAACTGCCCGGCTCGATCAGCGCGACCAGCGAGCGGGACGTGACGTCGAAGCGCTTGAGGACCCGCTTGAAGTAGTGGCGGATCTCGTTGACCAGCCAGTCGGTGCCCGAGTACTCGGCGATCACCCGCTCGAACGCCAGCGCGGCTTCGACGGCGCCCTTCGTGCGGACGACCCAGGTGCCCAGCTCGAGCTCGTTGGCCCGCAGCCGCAGGATCAGGTCGTCGAGCTCGCGGGTCATGGCCAGCGGCCAGAAGTCGGCGCCCAGCTCGTGGACCCGCTCGACCGTGTCCGGCACGTCGCCTTCCGGCCCGAACACGGTGAGGTTCACCAGGCCCGCCTCGCGGTCGAAGGTGGCCTCGACGTGGCGGTACTTGATGCCGTGCTCGGTCTCTTCGCGCTCCAACGGGGGCAGCGCGATCCCGGCGGCGTCGGTCGGCCGCGTGGATCGCGCGGCCGCGGCGGTAGCGCGCTCACGCACCTTCTCGTCCCACTGACGCTTGGGGATCACCTCGTCGACCAGCCGCCACTCGACGGCCTGCTTACCGCGGATGCCCTCGGCCTTCGTGGCGAACACGTCGGCGCGGTCCTTGCGCACCCGCCGCTTGTCGATCACGCGGGTGAGCCCGCCGGTGCCGGGCAGCACCCCCAACAGCGGCACCTCGGGCAGCGAGACCGCCGAGGAGTTGTCGTCGACCAGCAGGATCTGGTCGCACGCCAGCGCGAGCTCGTAGCCGCCGCCCGCCGCGGTGCCGTTGACCGCGGCGATCCAGGTCTGGCCGGAGTGGGCCGTGGCGTCTTCGATGCCGTTGCGGGTCTCGTTGGTGAACTTGCAGAAGTTCACCTTCCACGGGTGCGACGACTGCGCGAGCATCCGGATGTTGGCGCCCGCGCAGAAGTTGCGGTCCTTGGCGCTGGTCACGACGACCGCGCGGACCCCGGGGTGCTCGAAGCGCAGCCGCTGGGTGGCGTCGTAGAGCTCGATGTCGACGCCCAGGTCGTAGCTGTTCATCTTCAGCTCGTAGCCGGGGACGATGCCGCCGTTCTCGTCGATGTCGAGGCGCAGGTAGGCGATCTCGCCGTCGACGTCGAGCTTCCAGTGCCGGTAGGTGGCCGGGTCCGCGTCGAACGACACCTGCGTCATGACTGAGAGTCTACAACCGCTGAGATGTGCGTCAAGAAGTTGTAGAAGATCCGGCGGCCAGCGCGCGCAGCCGGTAGCGCTGGATCTTCCCGGTGGCCGTCTTCGGCAGCTCCTCGACTGTGATGACCCTGCGCGGCCGCTTGAACGACGCGAGCCCGGCCCGGCAGAAGGCGATGACGTCGGCCTCGTCGACGACCGTGCCCGGCATCGGGACGACGTAGGCCACCGGCTTGTCCAGCCCGTCCTCGTCCGGAACGCCGACGACGACGGCCTCGGCCACCGCGGGATGGGCGAGGATCCGCGTCTCCACCTCGGTGGGGCTCACCCAGATGCCGCCGACCTTGAGCACGTCGGCAGAGCGGCCGAGGCACGTCCAGCTGCCGTCGGCGCCGCGCACGTACGTGTCGCCGGTGCGCATCCACTCGCCGTGGAACACCGCGCGGTTCACGTCGGTGCGACACCAGTAGCCGGTGCACAGCGACTCGCCCGCCACCCAGAGCATCCCCGGCTCGTCCGGGCCGTCGATCACGGAGCCGTCCGGGCGGCGCAGCTCGACGCGGTAGCCGGGCACCGGGAAGCCCGAGCTGCCGGGGACGACCTTGCCCGCGACGTTGGAGATGAAGATGTGCAGCACTTCGGTCGAGCCGATGCCGTCGAGGATCTCGAAGCCGTACTGCTCCTTGACGCCGTGGAACATCCGCGCGGGCAGCGCCTCGCCCGCCGAGACCCCGTTGCGGACGGTCGCGAACGTCTCCCGGGGCAGGCCCGCGGCCATCAGCGGGCCCCAGAAGCTCGGGCCGCCGAAGAACAAGGTGACGCCGTGCTCGACCGTCCGCTCGCCGAACAGCGTCGGGTTGGGCCGCGAGGGCTCCAGCACCGCGCTCGCGCCCACCGACAGCGGGAACAGCAGGGAGTTGCCGAGGCCGTAGGCGAAGAACAGCTTCGCGCCGGAGAGGCAGACGTCGTCGGGGGTGATGCCCAGCACCTGGCGTCCGTAGGTCTCGCAGACGTAGCGGATGTCGGTGTGGCGGTGCATCGCGCCCTTGGGCGTGCCGGTGGTGCCGGACGTGTAGAGCCAGAGGGCGGGCGACTCGTCCCAGCTCGCGTAGGCCGTGGTGAGCGGCTCCGCGGCGCGCAGCGCGTCCCACGTCAGGCCGGTGACCCCGGCGACGTCGGGCGCGGTGTCGCCGGTGAGGACGACGTGGCGCAGGTCGGGTGCGCCCGCCGCCGCCGTCGTCACCGCCTGGGTGAACTGGTCGCTGCCCAGCAGCACGGTGGCGCGGGAGTCGACCACCAGCTTGGCCAGCTCGCCCGCCGGTGAGCATCGTGGAGCACGGGACGGCGACGGCGCCGAGGTACATCGCGGCCAGGATGCCGACGGCCAGCTCGATGTCGTCGGCCATGCACAGCAGCACCCGCTCTTCCGGGCGTACCCCGATCGCGGCGAGTCCGCCCGCCACGCGCCGGACCTCGTCGGTGAGCTCCTGATAGGTGTGGGTCCCCTTCGGGTGACGCAGCGCCACCCGGTCGGCGTCGCCCGCGGCGACCCGTGCTTCGGTGAGGTACGCAGCGGCGTTGAAGGGTTCCGTCATCGGTGCGCTCCGGTGCTCGGCGGGGACCGGTGACACTACGCCGTCATGGCGCTGCGTCAACGAGTCGTAGATCTTCCCAAGGCATGCGCAGACTGCTATGAACGGCGTGGACCAGGTTTGGGCCGTTCAAGGGAGAACATTTCGCATGCAGACCCGTGGAGCGATCATCCGGCAGGCGCCGGGCAAATACGAGGTCGTGGACCTGGAAGTGGACGACCCGGGCCCCGGCGAGATCCAGGTGAAGCTGGTGGCGTCGGGGATGTGCCACTCCGACGACCACATCGCCACCGGTGACATCCCGGTGGGCGTCTACCCGTTCGCGGGCGGCCACGAGGGCGCGGGGATCGTCAGCAAGGCGGGCGCGAACAACAAGGGCCTCAAGGAAGGCGACCACGTCGTCTTCTCCTTCCTGCCCTCGTGCGGGCACTGCCGCTGGTGCGCGTCGGGCATGCAGAACCTGTGTGACCTCGGCGCAGGCCTCCTGCAGGGCTCGCGCTGGTCGGACCCCACCTCGTTCCGGCTCAAGATGGCCGACGGCGGCCAGCCGGTCGGGCAGATGTGCGGGATCTCCACCTTCGTCGAGACGACGACGGTCTCGGAGGACTCCTGCGTCAAGGTGGCCGACGACATCCCGCTCGAGGTCGCCTGCCTGGTGGGCTGCGGCGTGGGCACGGGCTGGGGCTCGGCGGTGAACGCGGGCGGCGTGCAGCCGGGCAACACGACCATCGTCATGGGCATCGGCGGCATCGGCATCAACGCCGTGCAGGGCGCGTCGCACGCGGGCGCGGCGAACATCATCGCGGTGGACCCGGTGGCCTTCAAGCGCGAGAAGGCCCAGGAGCTCGGCGCGACGCACGCGGTCGAGACGATGGAGGAAGCCACCGAGATCGCCAAGCAGTTCACCAACGGGCAGGGCGCCGACCAGACCATCGTGACCGTCGGCATCGTCAAGCCGGAGTACATCGGGCAGGCGATGGCCTCGATCCGGAAAGCGGGCACGGTCGTCGTGACGGCGCTGGGCAACATCGCCGACACCACGCCGGTACCGATCTCCCTCGCCGACGTCACCCTGTTCCAGAAGCGCATCCAGGGCGCGATGTTCGGCATGTCGAACCCGAACTGGGACATCCTGCGCCAGCTCGACCTCTACCGCTCCGGTGTGCTGAAGCTCGACGAGCTGGTCACGAAGACCTACTCGCTCGACGACATCGCGCAGGGCTACCAGGACATGCACGACGGCAAGAACATCCGCGGCGTCATCCACTACGACAGCTGATCCGCTCTTGTCGACCCCTGTTGTCGGCCTGCGTCGCGAGCGCGAGGTCCTCACCGTCGCGCTCGCGACCGGCCGGCACGTCGTGCTGGAAGGCCCACCCGGCACCGGCAAGTCCACGCTGCTGCGGTCCATCGCGGCGGCCACCGGCCAGGAGGTCGTGTTCGTCGAGGGCAACGCGGAGCTGACGCCCGCGCGTCTGATCGGCCAGTTCGACCCCTCCCAGGTGCTGGCGGAGGGCTACCGGCCCGAGCACTTCGTCGACGGCCCGCTGATCACCGCCATGCGCCACGGGGGGCTGCTCTACCTGGAGGAGCTCAACCGGGTTCCCGAAGAGACGCTCAACGTCCTCATCACCGTGCTCACCGAGGGCGAGATCGCCGTCCCGCGGCTGGGCACGGTGGTGGCGGGCAAGGATTTCCGGCTGATCGCCGCGATGAACCCCTTCGACGCGGTGGGCACGGCGCGGGTCAGCCAGGCCATCGCCGACCGGATGTGCCGGGTGGTGCTGGGCTACCAGGACGTCGAGGGCGAGCGGGCGATCACCGAGTCGGTCAGCGGCCTCTCCGGGCGCTGGGTCGACCTCTCGGTGACGTTGACCAGGGCCACCCGCGAGCACCGCGACGTGCGGATGGGCTCGTCGGTGCGCGGGGCGATCGACCTCTCCCTGGTGCTGACGGGCCTCGCCGAGCTGCGCGGGGAGCCCGACCCCGGGCGCGAGACCGGGCGCGACGCCGCCTACGCCGCGCTGTCGGGCCGGATCCGCGTCGCCGACGGGGTGGACCGCACGCCCGAGTCGGTGATCGACGAGCTGCTCGACCGGCTGTGGCCCGCCGACGACGACCCGGAGACCGACGCGCCGGACGCCGAGGGAGCTGGTGACGTCGAGGGAAAAGGCGAAAGCCCGTCGGGTAGCACCCCGCCGGGCTTCCAACCCCGCTCCCGCCCCGGCCGCGAGCGGGCCTCCCGCACGCAGAGCCGCCAGCAGCTCGCGCAGCAGCACCCGATGTTCGACGAGGTCTCGCCCGAGGTGGGGGAGCTGTCGGCGGAGGCGTTCGACGCGGCCGTGGCCGAGGATCCCGAGGCGGCGGCCGCGATGCTGGCCGACCTGGCCGTCGCCACCGACGTCGAGCTGCGGGCGGCGGCGCGACGGCTGGCCGGACGGGTGTTCCTGCAGCTCGGCCGGGTGGGCCCGGCCAAGTCGCGCGGCACGCGACGGCTCGGGCACTCCCGCGGTCTGGAGGGCGACCTCGACCTCGACCGGACCCTCGACGCCTGGTCGCCCACGACGTCGCGGCGGCCGGGCGCCGACGACATCGTCACGCGGGCGTGGACGGCGCACCGGCGCGCGGTGTGCCTGGTCGTGGACATCTCGGGGTCGATGCAGGGCCTGGCGGTGGCGTTGGCCGCGGTGGCCGCCGCGGGCGTGATCGTCGCGAACGAGGCGGGGCGGGAGAAGCTGCAGCCCTCGGTGCTGACGTTCAGCGCGGGCGTGCGGGTGCTGCAGGCGCAGGGGGTGCGCCGCCCGCCCGAGGACCTGCTGTCTGATCTCGTCGCGCTCCGCGGGCACGGGACGACGGACCTCGCGGCCGGGCTGCGCGAGGCGGCGACCCAACTCGCCTCGGCTGTGGCCGACGAGCGGATGGTCGTGCTGCTGTCGGACTGCCTGCACACCGCGGGCGACGACCCGGTCGAGGCGCTTGCCGGGATCGACCGCCTGCACGTCCTCGTCCCGCTCGGCGGGGTGGAGGCCGAGGCGGCGGCGGGCGCGTTGGCCGCGCGGGGCGGCGGGCGCGCGCAGACGGTGCTGCGGCTGGCCGAGGTCGGCCCCGCCCTGACCCGAATCCTTTCCTGACCGGCCAGGATATGAGCAGTCGAACCCGTATCAGATCGTCCCGTTCGCCCTCATCATCTCGGGTGCGCAAGCGAGGAGAGACCCATGACGGCCGGTGCCGAGCACATCGTTCCCCAGACGATCATCATCTCGGCGGTCCGACGGCGGGCCGCGCTCGCCGGCGTCGGCTCGGGTGTGGCGGGGGCGCTCGCGAACGCCCTGCTCATGGCCTACCTCGCGCTCGCCTTCGCCCGTCCCGGTGCGGCCCAGGCGGCCTTGGGCCTGGCGGCCTGCCTGCTCGCCGCGGTCAGCGCGGGGCTGCTGGCCCCGGTGGCGCTGGTGCTCGGCGGCAACCGGCTCGCGACGCTCGGCGCGGCGACGACGGCGTGCCTCACCGTCACCTGGCTGCTGCTGGCCCTGGGGACGTTCACCCCGACGGTCGGCGCCCACATCGTCGCGGGCGGAGCCCTGGCGCTCGCCGCGTGGCTGGTATTGGTGTGCCGACGCCACACCGTGCCGCCGCGGGCCGCCCGCTTCGGCCGTCGAGCGGGTGTGGCGGCGCTGGCGGGCACCCTGATCCTCGTCCTGAACGACGCTGTCCTGCCCGCGGGCTCCATGACCTGGATCGCCGTGCTGATCATCGGTGGGGTGCCCGCGGCGGTGGGGTGGTTCGGGGTGCCCGCGTGGTCGTTGCGCATGGGGCGGTGGTTGCGCGTCACCGACGGGAGTGATCCCGCCCGCCCGTAGGCTCTGCGTGTGGGCACCATCGTCTCCTTCCATGCGCATCCCGACGACGAGGCCATCGCGGCCGGGGGGACGCTCGCCAAGGCCGCCGCGGCCGGGCACCGGGTCGTGCTGGTCTTCGCCACCCGCGGCGAGCTGGGCGAGCCCGTCCCCGGCGTGTTGGAGCCGGGCGAGCAGCTGCCGGTGCGGCGGTCGGCCGAGTGCTACGTCTCGGCGGCGGCCATCGGGGCCAAGCGCGTGGAGTTCCTCGCCTACACCGACTCCGGGATGATGGGCGAACCGAGCAACGAGGCGCCCTACTGCTTCTGGCAGGCCGACGTCGAGCACGCCGCGCGGTCGCTGGCCGTGATCCTCGACGAGGAGGAGCCCGACGTCCTCACGATCTACGACGACTTCGGCGTCTACGGCCACCCCGACCACATCCAGGTGCACCGGGTGGGCAAACGGGCGGGGGAGCTGTCGGCGGTGCCGGTCGTCGCGCAGGGCACCGTGAACCGCGACTGGATGGAGCGCGGCTTCCGCGAGTCGGGCCGGGAGGGCAACATCCCGCCGAACATGGGCAAGGCGGAGTCGGAGATCACCCACCGGGTCGAGGTCGTCGACTTCATCGAGCAGAAGCGCGCGTCCATGCGGGCGCACGCCAGCCAGATGGCGCCCGACCACTTCCTGCTCGCGATGCCCGACCCGGTGTTCGCCCTGGGAATGGGCACGGAGTTCTACATCGTCGACCCGCTGCCCAGCCCCGCCGCGACGCCCGAGCTGTTCGAAGAACTCTTCACCCCGCTGCGGTAAAGGAGGCCGAGGGCGCGTCGAATGAGGGCCCCGGCCCGCGCCGCCCAGGCACCCCCATCGCGGCGTTGCCCCCGCACCCGAGTGCCCCGGCACGAGGGTGCGGGGGCGCCTTGCGCTGCGGGCACCTGGACGCCACGGACTCGCGGAACCCGCATTCGACGAACCCTCAACCCGAAACGCGCCTTCGACGCTGAGTAGAGCTAGGATTCCCGGGTGACCCACCGAGCTGCGATCGGGAGAGCACAGTGACTGCTGTAGCGCCCCAGCCGATCACTTCGCGCCCCTACCCGGCGCGGGTGGCGCCCAAGGGTTCCGTCTTCCTCAAGATGTTGAGGACCACGGACCCCAAGGACATCGCGATCCTGTACCTCGTCGCGTCGTTCGGGTTCTTCCTCACGGGCGGGCTCATGGCGCTGCTGATGCGCGCCGAGCTGGCGGTGCCGGGCCAGCAGTTCCTGTCCAACGAGCAGTACAACCAGCTGTTCACGATGCACGGCACGATCATGTTGTTGCTGTACGCGACGCCGATCCTGTTCGGCTTCGCCAACTACATCGTGCCGCTGCAGATCGGCGCGCCTGACGTCGCGTTCCCGCGGCTGAACGCCTTCTCGTTCTGGCTGTTCCTGTTCGGCGGCCTCACGGTGATGTCGGGCTTCCTCACCCCTGGCGGCGCCGCTGACTTCGGCTGGTTCGCCTACACGCCGCTCTCGGACGCCATCCACTCGCCCGGCTTCGGGGCCGACCTATGGATCACCGGCCTGATTCTGGCAGGCCTGGGCACCATCCTCGGCGGGGTCAACTTCATCACGACGGTCGTCTGCATGCGCGCGCCCGGCATGACGATGTTCCGGATGCCGATCTTTACCTGGAACATCTTCGTCACCGCCATCCTCGTGCTGATCGCGTTCCCGGTGCTCACGGCCGCGCTCTTCGGGCTGCTGGCCGACCGGCACCTCGGCGCCCACGTGTTCGACCCCGCCAACGGCGGCGTCATCCTCTGGCAGCACCTGTTCTGGTTCTTCGGCCACCCCGAGGTCTACATCGTGGCGCTGCCGTTCTTCGGCATCGTGTCCGAGGTGTTCCCGGTCTTCGCCCGCAAGCCCGTGTTCGGCTACAAGGGTCTGGTCTACGCGACGATCTCGATCGGCGCGCTGTCGGTGGCCGTGTGGGCGCACCACATGTACGCCACGGGCGCCGTGCTACTGGCGTTCTTCTCGCTCACGACCTTCCTCATCGCGGTGCCGACGGGCGTCAAGTTCGTCAACTGGATCGGCACCCTGTGGAAGGGCCAGATCACCTTCGAGACGCCGATGCTGTTCGCGCTCGGTTTCCTCGTCACGTTCCTCTTCGGCGGCCTCACCGGCATCCTGCTGGCGTCCCCGCCCATCGACTTCCACGTCTCGGACACCTACTTCGTGGTGGCGCACTTCCACTACGTGCTGTTCGGCACGATCGTCTTCGCCACCTACTCCGGGATCTACTTCTGGTTCCCGAAGATGACCGGCCGGATGATGGACGAGACGCTGGGCAAGATCCACTTCTGGCTGACGTTCGTCGGGTTCCACACCACGTTCCTGGTGCAGCACTGGCTGGGCAACGAGGGCATGCCGCGTCGCTACGCCGACTACCTGCCCATGCGACGGGTTCACCACGCTGAACGTCATCTCCTCGATCGGCGCGTTCATCCTCGGCGCCTCGACCCTGCCGTTCATCTGGAACGTGTTCCGCAGCTACCGCTACGGCAAGGTCGTCACGGTCGACGACCCGTGGGGCTTCGGCAACTCGCTGGAGTGGGCCACGTCCTGCCCGCCCCCGCGGCACAACTTCACCGAGCTGCCCCGCATCCGGTCCGAGCGTCCTGCGTTCGAGCTGCACTACCCGCACCTGGTGGAGCAGTTCCGGCACGAAGCCCACGTCGGGGGCAAGTCCTCGCCCTACGAACAGGTCGCCGCAGCCACTGAGCAGGAATCGGGCCCGAACGGCGACGAAAAGGCCCGATAGCGCCTTGCCGACGTCTTCGCCCGGTACCACCGTCCTCATCACGGTCACCGGACCCGACCGCCCCGGCGTCAGCTCGGTGCTCTTCGCCGCGCTGACCCGGCACGGGGTGGACCTCGTCGACGTGGAGCAGGTCGTCGTCCGCGGGCAGCTCACGCTCGGCGCGCTCGTGGTGGCCCACCACGACCCCGAGCGGCTGCAGGAGGTCGTCGAGCAGGCGATGGCGAGCATCGCGATGCAGGTGCAAACCTCGCTGGAAGCCGACGACGACCCGGCGGCGCGGCGCCACTCGACGCACGTGGTGGTGGTGATCGGCAGGCCGATCACCGCACGGGCGTTCGGGGCGATCGCACGGGAGCTGGCCGACGTCGGCGCCAACATCGACTCGATCCGGCGTGTCGCGGACTACCCGGTCACCGGCTTGGAGCTCATGGTCTCGCCCGCGCCCGGCCGCGGCTCCGAGGACTATCCGCCGGGCACCCTGCGCAAACGGCTGGTCGACGTGGCGCGCACGGCGGGCGTCGACGTCGCCGTCGAGCGGGCCGGGCTCGCCCGCCGCAGCAAACGACTGATCGTCTTCGACGTCGATTCCACGCTCGTGCAGGGCGAGGTGATCGAGATGCTCGCCGCGCGGGCGGGGGCAGAGGCGCAGGTGCGCGCGGTCACCGAGGCGGCGATGCGGGGCGAGCTGGATTTCGGCGAGTCGCTGCGCCAGCGGGTGGCGACGCTGGAGGGGCTGCCCGCGTCGGTGCTCGACGAGGTCGCGGGCCTGCTGGAGCTGACGCCCGGGGCCCGCACGACGATCCGCACCCTCAAGCGCCTGGGTTTCCGCTGCGGCGTCGTGTCCGGCGGGTTCACGCGGGTGATCGCGGGCCTGGCCGCGGATCTGGGGCTGGATTTCGTCGCGGCCAACGACCTGGAAATCGTCGAGGGACGGCTGACGGGCCGGGTCGTCGGCGAGATCGTCGACCGGCCCGGCAAGGCGGTCGCCCTCACCCGGTTCGCGCGGGAGGCCGGGGTGCCGTTGGAGCAGTGCGTGGCGGTCGGCGACGGGGCCAACGACATCGACATGCTCACCACCGCGGGGCTCGGGATCGCGTTCAACGCCAAGCCCGCGTTGCGGGAGGTCGCCGACACCGCGCTGTCGCTGCCCTACCTCGATGTCGTCCTGTTCGTGCTGGGCATCACGCGCGACGAGGTGGAGCGGGCCGACGCCATCGACGGTGTGGGCAGGCGTGTCCCGATCGCGTGATCACCGCCGACCGCGTTCGACGATCATGGTGATGTGATGACGCTGCTTTCGCCCCTCGCCGAGCGCTACGGCGCGGCGCGCGGGGGACCCGTGGTGATCCCGCCCGAGCCCGACGGGGTCGTGCGCGCGATGCCGATCATCCTGCGGTTGGAGCGCCCACCGGCCGCGCGGACGCCGGTGCTGGAGGCGGCCGCCGCGGCTGCGCTGGCGGTCTGCCTCGACCCGCTCGCCGACGCGGAGTGGCACGACGCGCTGGCCGCCTGGGTCGCCAACCGCATCCGCAAGATCGCCCGTCGGGCCCGTGGGGCGCACTGGGCGGCCGTGCAGGAGCTGCCCGGCGTCACCGTGGCGGTCGGCGACGCGGAGGTCAGAGCCCTGCTGCCGGGTCCGGTCGACGAGGTGCCCAAGATCGTGTCGCGGCTCCAGATCGGCGGGACGGACCTTCCGGCCGACGAGCCCGGTCCGCCGCCCCCGGGTGCTCCGGTGATCCACGTGAACGCCGAGCTGGAGCTGACCGTCGGCAAGGCGGCGGCCCAGGTCGGCCACGCCTCGATGCTGTACGCGGCAGCGCACGCCCTGACCACCGTCCCCCCGTTCGCCGTCCGCGACGCAGGTCCCGAGGAGTGGCGGGCGCTCTGCCGTGCCGTCGAGGCGGGGGAGGCCGTCGCCGTCCGGGATGCGGGCTTCACCGAAGTCGCCCCCGGCACGATCACCTGCATCACCACCGCACCCCCCTGAGCCTGGTGGGCGTTGGGCGCTGCACCTGGCAGGTGCGTTTGCGGGGTTTGATCACCGCCAAGTCGGCCGCGGCGGTCACCGCGCCGGGCGCGGGCGGTGAGGTGGCATGCTCGACGCGTGGTCACCCGGTTCGTCGATGCCGAGGAGCGGCGCGCCCGGCTGGCCTCGCGGCACCGGCATGTGATCGCCGAGCGCACGGACGACGTCGTCGCGCTCACCGACGGGCTCGTCGCGCTGCACTCCTCCGACCCGGTCTCGGTCTACCTCTCGGCGGCCGCGCGGATGACGACGCCGTCGCTGGCCCCTGTCGACGCGGCGCTCTACGAGGAGCGCAGCCTCGTGCGGCACCACGCCATGCGGCGCACGCTCTGGGTGTTCGGGCACGAGGCCGCGCGCCTCGCCCACCACGCCTCGACCCTCGGCCTGGTCAAGGTGCAGCGGCGCAACACCATCGCGATGCTCGACGGGGCGGGCATCGCCGAGCCGGAGAAGTGGCTGGACGCCGCGTCGGACGAGATCGTCGCCCTGTTGGCCGAGGCGGGGCCGCTCTCCGCCAGGCAGGTCGGTGAGCGCCTGCCCGGCGTGGCGGTGCAGGTCCCGGTCGGAACGGGGAAGTTCGCGACGACCCAGGCCGCGCACTCCCGCGTGCTCCTCCTGCTGGGCTTCAACGGGCGGGTCATGCGTGCCCGCCCGACCGGCACGTGGATCAACGGCCAGTACCGCTGGGCCGCCACGCCCGACCTGGTTCCCCGACGGGTTCGCGGAGCTGGAGCCGCGGCGTCGCCGCGGCCGGGCTCGCCCGCCGGTGGCTGGCTGCGTTCGGCCCCGGCACCCGCGCCGACCTCGCCTGGTGGGCGGGCTGGACGGTGGCCGTCACGACCCGGGCGCTGGCCGATGTCGGCGCCGTCGAGGTCGGGCTCGACGAGGGGACCGGCTACGTGCTCCCCGACGACGTCGGCCCGGCCCCGGCCGCGCCCCCCTCGGCCGTGCTGCTGCCCGGCCTCGACCCGTCGACGATGGGGTGGAAACAGCGCGCCTTCCACCTCTCCGCCGAGGACGCCGCGCTCCTCTTCGACCGCAACGGCAACGGCGGTCCGACGGCCTGGGTCGACGGCCGCATCGTCGGCGGCTGGCACCGGCGCGCCGACGGCGAGATCGCGCTGCTCCTGACGACCGACATCGGCACTGAGGCGCGCGCCGCCCTGGACGCCGAGGCCGCCGCCTTGGCCGCTCTCCTCGGCGAGGTCCGCTTCACCACCCGCTTCCCTTCACCGTTGCAGGCGAAGCTCGCCTAGCGCCCCGCCACCACCCCACCGTGCGCAGCTCGCGTCGTGCGGGCGTGCCGCCGGACTCCACCTGGTGCGCGGGCCGCCGCCGTGTGTGCCGGCCGGGGTGGTGGGTGGGCGGGGTGGGGCTCAGGCGCCGCGGAGGCGGCGGAGGGCGGCGTGGACCTTGGCCCGGTCGTCGGTGGGCCAGAACGGGGGGAGGCTGGCGCGGAGGAAGCCGCCGTAGCGCGCGGTGGCCAGGCGGGGGTCGAGGATCGCGACCACCCCGCGGTCGTCCATCCCCCGCAGCAGCCGCCCGGCGCCCTGGGCGAGCAGGAGGGCGGCGTGGGTGGCCGAGACCGACAGGAAGCCGTTGCCACCGCGCGAATCGGCGGCCCGCTGCCGCGCGCTGACGAGCGGGTCGTCGGGCCGCGGGAAGGGGATCCGGTCGATGATCACGCAGGAGAGCGAGGGGCCGGGCACGTCCACCCCCTGCCACAGCGAGAGCGTGCCGAACAGAGAGGTCTCCTCGTGCTCGGCGAACTGCTTGACCAGCAGCATCGTGGCGTCGTCGCCCTGGCAGAGCAGCGGGGTGGCCAGCCGGTCGCGCAGCGCCTCCGTGGCCTGCTTGGCCGCGCGCATCGAGGAGAACAGGCCCAACGTGCGCCCGCCCGCGGCCTCGACCAGCCCGGCGATCTCGTCGAGGTAGGCGGGCGGCAACCCGTCGCGCCCGGGCGGCGGCAGCGTGCGGGCGACGTAGAGGATGCCGCTGCGGGCGTGCGCGAACGGCGAGCCCACATCCAGGCCTGACCACTTCGGGCGCTTCCGGATCGGGGATCGGGTCGGCGGTCTCGCGCGCCGTTCCCTCACCCTGCCCGGCGGGCAGCCCCCACTGGCGGGCCAATGCGTCGAAGTTGCCCCCGAGGGCGAGCGTGGCGGAGGTGAGCACGATCGTGGAGCGCCCGAAGAGCCGCTCCCGCAGCAGCCCGCCGACCGACAGCGGCGCGGCGTAGAGCACCTTGTGCCGATCCGGCCCGGCCTCGGCCAGCCACACCACGTCGTACCGCTTCGCCGGATCCGGCTCCTCGAACGCCTTGAGCAGGCGTTCTGTGGTGCTGACCAGCTCGTCCAGCGCGGCCAGGGCGATCTTGCGGCCCGCGGCCGCATCGGGCTCCTCGCGGCGTTCGCTGCCCAGGGCGGTGCGGCACGCCGACGAAGCGTTGAGCAGGGCCGACAGCGCGCCCGCGGCGGGCTGGGGGAGCGCCTCCCAGCGCGCGGGCCGCAGATCCTCCAGCACGAGGCCGAGGCCATCACCCGCCTCGGCCAGCCGATCCGCGACGGCCTGGTCGATCAGCTTGCCCAGCCTGCGTGCGGCCGCGCCGATCACGCCGGTGCTGAGCTCGGCCGTCGCGACGCCGGTGACCCGGTCGACCAGCTCGTGGGCCTCGTCGACCACCACGACGTCGTGCTCGGGCAGCACCGCCCGCCCCTCGAGCGCGTCGATGGCCAGCAGCGCGTGGTTGGTGACGACGATGTCGGCCCGCCCGGCCGTGGCGCGGGCCCGCTCCGCGAAGCACTCCTCACCGACGGGGCATTTGGACACGCCCAGGCACTCCCGTGCGGTGACCGACACCTGCCGCCACGTGGCATCCGGCACCCCGGGCACCAGCTCATCGCGGTCGCCGGTCTCCGTGTTGTCGGCCCACTCGTGGATCCGCTTGACTGCGCGGCCCATCGCCGAGATCTGGAACGGGTCGAACAGCTCGTCTTCGGGGTCGTCCTCGCCGCCGTGCAGCTTGTTGAGGCACAGGTAGTTGCGGCGGCCCTTCAGGATGGCGAACGTGGGCGTGCGGCCCAGCAGCGGCTTGAGCGCCTTGGCGAGCCGGGGGAGATCGCGATCGACGAGCTGGCGCTGCAGCGCGATCGTGGCCGTGGAGACGACGACGCAGGTGTTCTTGGCGACCGCGTGGTGGATCGCGGGCACGAGGTAGGCCAGCGACTTGCCCGTGCCGGTGCCCGCCTGCACGGCCACGTGCTCACCCGAGGCGATCGCCGAGCGGACGGCCTGGGCCATGGTGTCCTGGCCCTCGCGTCGCGTGCCCCCCACCGCGGTGACGGCGGCCTCGAGGAGCTCGGCGACGCCGGGGAGCTGGGCGGTGGGCACGGCCCGAGGCTACCCGGCGGCACCGGCAGCACCCGACCTCGCAAGCCGTGTCGCGTCCGCGCAGGTGGCCCACCCCTTGCGAGGACGCCGCCCGCCTTGCGAGGTGTGCCCGGCCGGGTGACGACCGCCTCCAGGCCGGGGGGTCATCATTCCTCCGTGACGTCCCTCCGCACACGGTTCCCCGTCGCCGTCGAGCGCACGGCCCGCTACAGCGACCTCGACCCCACCCGTCGGCTCGGCCGCGACGCGCTCCTGCGCTGGTTCGAGGACGCGCGCGTGGCCGTCGAGCGCGACGCGTTCGGCGCCGACCTCACCACCCGCGAGCACTGGCAGGTGAAGCGGCTGCTCGCTTCGGTGCGGGTGGACGTGCTGGCGCCGCTCAAGGTGACCGGGCGCCCGTACGAAGTCGCGCTGGGCGTCACCCGCATCGGCACGTCGTCCTTCACCTACGCCTACGCCGTGTACGACGGCGACGACTGCGTGGCGACGGGCTCCTCGACCAGCGTGCACGTCGACGAGAACGGCTCGGCCCCGCTGCCCGACGCCGTGCGCGCCGAGCTGGAACGGCTGCGCGTCGACGTGGTGGAGCCCGCCCGTGAACCCACCGACCCCGCACGGCTGGTGCGCGAGAGCTACCCGTTCCGCGTCGACATGCGCACGCGCTTCGGCGACCTGGACACCAACCGGCACGTCAACAACGTCGCGCTCGCGGGCTGGTACCTCGACGCCCTGGCCGAGCTGCACCTCGACGTGCTCGGCTACCCGACCGGTGGTCCGCTGGACAGCCTCGCCCCCAGCTCGCTGCGCATCGACTACCTCACCGAGGTGCTCTACCCGGCGATCAACCAGCTGCGGGTCGGCGTCGTCGAGCTGAACGCCACGTCCGTCCGCTACGCGTGCGGCCTCTTCGACGGCCCGCGCTGCATCGGGCTCGCCGATGCCACCGGCGGGTTGAGCCCCGACGAGGACCCCGAGCTGGGCCCGCGCCTGGCCGCGTTCGCCTTCCGCGGCTGAGGCAACTCCTGGCTCGGAACGGGCGGCCGAGATCGACGTGGCAGGGGTCGCAGCCCGGAGAAACCCCGCTGCTGTCGACCTCGAGGCGCAGAACGCCGTTCGCGGCTAGGCCAACGCCACGCCCGCCGCGCGGAGTGCCTCGAGCGCGGCCTCCGTCGTCCCCGGAGCCACCCCTGCGCAGAGGTCGAGCAGGACCGTCGTCGACAACCCGGCCGCGGCCGCGTCCAACGCCGTGGCGCGGACGCAGTGGTCGGTGGCGATGCCGACCACGTCGACCTCGGTGACCTCGCGCGCCGCGAGCCAGTCGCGCAGGCCCGTGCCGCCCGGCTCGGCGCCTTCGAAGCCGGAGTAGGCCGCGGCGTAGGAGCCCTTGTCGAACACCGCCTCGATGCCCGCGACGTCGAGGTCGGGGTGGAAGGACGCGCCTGCCGTCCGCGCGCGGCAGTGCGCGGGCCACGTGTCGACGTAGTCGGGCGCGTCGGAGAAGTGGGTGCCCGGGTCGACGTGGTGGTCGCGGGTGGCGACGACGTGCGCGTAGCCGCCCTCCCGGATCCGCGCGGAGATCGCGGCGGCCACCGCCGCGCCGCCCGCGACGGCCAGCGAGCCGCCCTCGCAGAAGTCGTTCTGGACGTCGACGACGATCAGCGCTCTGCTCACGCCACCCCCCTCACAGGAACACCGTCGGGATCGCGGGCTCCCCCCGCGACAGCTTGAGGCCCTCCCACGGCACCGAGACGAGCGCGCCGCGCAGGCGCTCGCGGGCCCCCTCGAACGACTCCAGGTCGGGGACGAGCTCGCCGCCGCGCATCAGCGGCACCGGCAGCACGCGGTCGTACGGGCCGATCGCGGGCGGGGTCGCCAGCGGGTGCACGACCTCCTCGATCGCCGTGCCCGTCGGCTTGCACCGGCGCACCGCCGACTTGTGGCCACCGCGCGACTCCTTCGCCGCGCTCCGCTTGGCCACCGGCCGCCCGTCCACCTCCACCAGCTTGTAGACCATGCCCGCCGTCGGCGCGCCGGATCCGGTGACGACCGAGGTGCCGACGCCGTAGGAGTCGACGGGCTCGGCGCGCAGCGAGGCGATGGCGTACTCGTCGAGGTCGCCGGAGACGACGATCTTGGTGCCGGTCGCGCCGAGCTGGTCGAGCTGGTCGCGGGCCTGGCGGGCGAGCTCGCCGAGGTCGCCGGAGTCGATGCGGATCGCGCCCAGCCCCGGCCCCGCCGCCTGGACGGCCAGCTCGATGCCGCGGCGGATGTCGTAGGTGTCCACGAGCAGCGTCGTCTCGGGCCCGAGCGCCTTGACCTGGCTCTGGAACGCCACCAGCTCGTCCTCGTGCAGCAGCACCCACGCGTGCGCGGCCGTGCCCGCCGTCGGGATGCCGTGGCGGCGCTCGGACTCCAGGTTCGACGTGGCCGCGAAGCCTGCCAGGTAGGTGGCGCGGGCCGCCGCGACGGCCGCCGCCTCGTGGGTGCGCCGCGACCCCATCTCGATCAGCGGCCGCCCGGCCGCCGCGGTGACCATGCGCGCGGCCGCCGAGGCGACCGCGCTGTCGTGGTTGAGGATCGAGAGCGACAGCGTCTCCAGCATCACGGCGTCGGCGAACGTGCCTGTGACGGTCAGGATCGGCGAGCCGGGGAAGTACAGCTCGCCCTCCGGGTAGCCGTCGACGTCGCCGGAGAAGCGGTAGTCGGCCAGCCAGTCGAGCGTGCCGCGGTCGACGACGCCCTGCAGCGCGGCCAGCTCCTGGTCGCCGAACCGGAAGCGGCTGATCGACTCCAACAGCCGTCCGGTGCCCGCCACCACCCCGTACCGGCGGCCGTCGGGCAGGCGCCGCGCGAAGATCTCGAAGACGCAATGCCGGGCCGCGGTGCCGTCGGCCAGCGCCGCCGCCACCATCGTCAACTCGTACCGGTCGGTCAGCAGCGCTGTTGACACGCCCGCCGTGGAGGGACTGCCGCTCATGGAACGGCAGCCTATGTGCCGTGCGGGTTCGACCGGGACGGTGTCACCATGGGCACATGGCCGCGCCGCTGCCCACCCGCCAGGTGGATCCCGTCGTCGTCGAGGACGTCGTCCCCGACGTGCCGTGGCAGGCCGTCGTGTGGAACGACCCGGTCAACCTGATGTCCTACGTCACCTACGTGCTGCAGAAGCTGTTCGGCTACCCCGAGCAGAAGGCCAACGCGCTGATGCTCGACGTGCACAACAAGGGGAAGGCCGCGGTCTCGGCGGGGGACAAGGACAAGATCGAGGCCGACGTGGCGAAGCTGCACGCCGCGGGCCTGTGGGCGACGATGCAGCGGAGCTCGTGACACCGCACGGCGAGGCGAAGTGAACGGTTGGAAGAAGTCGGGGCGCGGCGCCAGGGCCAGGCTCGTCGGCACGTTCGACGGGCAGGAGGCCGCGGTGCTGCGCGGCCTGCTCGACGAGGTGCGGCAGATGCTGGCCGCGCGGACCGCCGACCACCCCGCCGACGAGCTGGCCGTGCTCACCGGCATGCGCACCGGCCCGTCCACCCGGCCCGGTGACCGGGTGCTGGCCCGGCTCCTGCCCGATTTCACCACCGAAGACGCCGATCTCGCCGCGGGCCTGCGCTCGCTGCACGAGCCGGAGCTGATCGAGGCGAAGGACCAGGCGGCCAAGACGGTGCTGGACACGCTGCCGACCGCGGGAGGCCGGGTCGAGCTCACCCCCGAGCAGGGCGACGTCTGGCTCACCGCGCTCAACGACCTGCGCCTGGCGCTGGGCACCGCGCTCGACGTCAGCGAGGACATGGCCGACGACATCGACCCCACCGATCCGCGGGCCGCGCACCTGGGCATCTACCACTGGCTGACGTTCGTGCAGGACGGCCTCGTGCACGCGCGGATGCGGGTGTAGCGCCCGCGCGCGGGAGTGTGAGCTGCGCGCCGCGGTGTGCGTTCCGGCCGGTTCGGCCCGTAGGCTTGACGCCGTGCTGGTCATCCGCCGCGACCTCGTCGACGAGATCGTTGCCCACGCCCGCCGGGACCACCCGGACGAGGCGTGCGGGGTGATCGCCGGGGCCGAGGGCTCCGACCGCCCGGAGCGGTTCGTCCCGATGCTCAACGCGGCCCGCTCGCCCACGTTCTACGAGTTCGACTCCGGCGACCTCCTGCGCCTCTACCGCGACATGGACGCCCGCGACGAGGTGCCCGTGGTGATCTACCACTCGCACACCGCCACCGAGGCCTACCCGTCGCGCACGGACGTCTCCTACGCGTCCGAGCCCTTCGCGCACTACGTGCTGGTGTCCACCCGCGAGCCGGAGTCGCACGAGTTCCGGTCCTACCGGATCGTCGATGGTGTGGTGACCGAGGAAGACGTCGAGGTCGTCGAGAGTTACATGTTCGCGCACACCGGTGCGGACGACGTTCCCGACAACTCCTGACGTTCTTCCGCCCGACCCCATCGACACCTGGAGCCACAAGCATGGCCGTGACCGTCTCGATCCCCACCATCCTGCGCACCCACACCGACGGCGAGAAGACCGTCGAGGCCAAGGGCAGCACCGTCGCCGAGGTCATCGACGACCTCGAGGCCCGGCACCCCGGCATCGCCGCCCGCCTGGTCAACGACGGCAAGCTGCACCGCTTCGTCAACATCTACGTCGACGACGAGGACATCCGCTTCTCCGGCGGCCTGCAGGCGAAGGTGGGGGAGAACTCGACCTTCACCATCCTC
Source organism: uncultured Actinomycetota bacterium (assembly GCA_963799945.1). Lineage (GTDB taxonomy): Bacteria > Actinomycetota > Actinomycetes > Mycobacteriales > Pseudonocardiaceae > Pseudonocardia. Next base: position 438,168 of record CAWCZG010000006.1, on the reverse strand, counting down.
CCGGCGGTCGCAGGCGGCTGATGGCCCGCTACGACTCCCTGCTGGCGGCGGTCGGCGACACCCCGCTCGTCGGGCTGCCGTCGCTGTCGCCCGCGCCCGATGTCCGGCTGTGGGCGAAGCTGGAAGACCGCAACCCCACCGGGTCGATCAAGGACCGGCCCGCGCTGGCGATGATCGAGCGGGCCGAGGCCGACGGCCTGCTCCGCCCGGGCTGCACGGTGCTCGAGCCCACGTCCGGCAACACCGGCATCTCGCTGGCCATGGCGTGCAAGCTCAAGGGCTACCGGCTGATCTGCGTGATGCCGGAGAACACGTCGCAGGAGCGGCGACAGCTGCTCACGATGTACGGCGCCGAGATCATCTCCTCGCCCGCGGCGGGCGGCTCGAACCAGGCCGTCGCGATGGCCAAGCGGCTCTCCGCGGAGAACCCCGACTGGGTGATGCTCTACCAGTACGGCAACCCGGCCAACGCCGACGCGCACTACCGCACCACCGGCCCGGAGATCCTGCGCGACTGCCCCGAGATCACGCACTTCGTCGCCGGGCTCGGCACCACGGGCACGCTCGTGGGCACCGGGCGGTTCCTGCGCGAGCGCAAGCCCGACATTCAGATCGTGGCCGCGGAGCCGCGCTACGGCGAGCTGGTCTACGGCCTGCGCAACCTCGACGAGGGCTTCGTCCCCGAGCTCTACGACCCCGAGGTGCTCACCGCGCGGTACTCGGTCGGCTCGTACGACGCGCTGCGCCGCACCCGTCAGCTCGTCGAGCAGGAGGGGATCTTCGCCGGGCATCTCCACCGGCGGGATCCTGCACGCCGCGCTGGCCGTGGCGGAGAAGGCGGCGGGCGGCGGCGAGAGCGCCGACATCGTGCTCGTCGTCTGCGACGGCGGCTGGAAGTACCTGAGCACCGGGGCCTACACGGGCACGCTCGAAGAGGCCGCCGAGGCGCTGGAAGGCCATCTCTGGGCCTGAGCCGCCCGGAGCTCGCTCACACGGACCGTCGCCGTCCGCGCGTACGCTCGATCGCATGGTCGCCCCCGCACCCGCACCGCGGCGGTCCGTCGCGCGCGTGCTGCCGCCCCATCCCGTGTTCGCCGCGTTCGTCATGCTGGCGTTCACCGCGCTGCTGTACGCGATCGAGCTGTTCGACCAGATCACCGGGTCGACGCTCGACTACGACGGCATCCACTCCCGGTCCGTGCCGGGGCTCGTCGGCATCATCTGGGCGCCGCTGCTGCACGGCGGATGGCCGCACCTGTGGGCCAACACGATCCCGTTCCTGGTCTTCGGCTTCCTCGCGATGGCGGGCGGCCTCGCTCAGTGGATCATGGTGACGGCCACGATCTGGGTGGTCTCGGGGCTCGGCGTCTGGCTGGTGGGCCCGTCGGACACGTCCACCATCGGCGCTTCCGGCGTGATCTTCGGCTGGCTGGTGTTCCTGCTGGCCAGGGGGTTCTTCGCGCGCAGCTTCCGGCAGATCGTGCTGGCCATCGTCCTGTTCGGGGTGTGGGGGAGCGTGCTCTTGGGCGTGCTGCCGGGCACCCCGCAGGTGTCGTGGCAGGGCCACCTGTTCGGCGCCGTGGCCGGGCTGCTGTGCGCCTGGCTGGTGAGCCGCGCCGACCGCGGGCCCGCCCCGCTCGGCGCCTAAACTGCGGGCCGTGCCCGACCTCGACGCGCCCATCGGGATCTTCGACTCCGGCGTCGGCGGCCTCACCGTCGCGCGGGCGGTGATCGACCAGCTCCCCGCCGAGCGGGTCGTCTACGTCGGCGACACGGCCCACGGGCCCTACGGCCCGCTGCCCATCGCCGAGATCCGCCGCCACGCGCTGGCCCTGGGCGATGCGTTGATGGACCGGGGGATCAAGGCGCTCGTCGTCGCCTGCAACACCGCGTCGGCGGCGTCCCTGGCCGACATCCGCGAGCGCTACCCCGTGCCGGTCGTCGAGGTCATCCTGCCCGCGGTGCGGCGGGCCGTCGCCGCGACGCGGTCCGGCCGGATCGGCGTGATCGGCACGCAGGCCACCATCCGGTCGGGCGCCTACCTGGACTCGTTCGCCGCCGCCCGCGACGTCGAGGTCACGGCGGCCGCCTGCCCCCGCTTCGTCGACTTCGTCGAGCGCGGCATGACCAGCGGCCGCCAGATCCTGGGTCTCGCGCAGTCCTACCTCGCGCCGCTGCAGGAGGCGCGGGTCGACACCGTCGTGCTCGGCTGCACGCACTACCCGCTGCTCGCCGGGGTCGTGCAGATCGTGCTCGGGCCCGACGTCACGCTGGTGTCCAGCGCCGACGAGACGGCCAAGGACCTCGTGCGCGTGCTGATGGCGCGCGACCTCGCCCGCGACCCGGAAGACCCGCCGCACGCCCCGCACGAGTTCCTCGCCACCGGCGATCCCGAGCCGTTCCGCAGGCTGGGCCGCCGCTTCCTGGGGCCGGAGATCGGCACGGTGGCGGGGCTGGGCGTCGCCACCGGGTGATCACGGCCGCGCGGGCCCCCTCACCGGGACACCAGGCAGCGCGCGGTAGCTTCGGCTCGTGATCGGCTGGCTCGTCGTCGTGGTGCTCGTCGTGACGGGCCTGCTCGCCGTCTACGGCATCATCATGACCGTCGCGAACCGGACACCGGACCGTGCGCTGCGGATCGCGGTGGGCGCCACGGTCGCGCTGCTCGCCGTGCAGGCCGTGATCGCCGCGATCCGGGTCTTCACCGGCACCACGGTGGCCGAGACGTCCACCTTCCTGATCTACCTCGCGGTGTCCGTGCTGGTGCTGCCGATCGCGTTGCAGTTCGCCACCGCGTCGGACGAGGACGAGGGGCCGACGCGCTGGGGCGGCCTGGTCGTCGCGGTGGCGTCGATCGCCACGGCGGTGGCCGTGCTGCGACTGCAGGGACTCTGGGCGGCGGGCGGTGGCTGAGCGCAGGACGATCCGCTCCGGCCCCGGCCGGGTGCTCATCGCCGTCTACGCGATCTTCGCGCTCTCCGCCACCGCGCGGGCCGCCGTCCAGATCGCGACGAAGTTCTCCGAGGCTCCGCTGGCCTACCTGCTCTCGGCGGTGGCGGGCGTCGTCTACATCGTGGCGACGGTCGCGCTCGCCAGGGGCATGCGCCCGCTCGCCTGGGGCGCCGTCGGGTTCGAGCTGCTGGGCGTGCTGACGGTCGGCACGCTCACGCTCCTCGTGGCGAGCGACTTCCCCGACGACACCGTCTGGTCGGTCTACGGCCGCGGCTACGGGTTCGTCCCGCTGGTGCTCCCGCTCGTCGGCCTGTGGTGGCTGCGCTACACGCGACCGCGTTAACGTTTCGCATGCGGATCACCGTCTTGGGGTGTTCGGGAAGTGGGCCGGGCCCCAGCTCGCCCGCATCCGGCTACCTCGTCCAGGCGGGGGCCGCGCACCTCACGCTGGATCTGGGCAACGGCACGTTCGGCGCGCTGCAGCGCCACCTGGACCCGTGGTCGCTCGACGCCGCGGTCTTCTCCCACCTGCACCCCGACCACTGCAGCGACTTCGCCTCGCTCGCCGTCCACCGCCGCTACCACCCGTGCCCGCCCTACGACGCCACCGCGCGTCCGCTGCCCGTGCTCGCGCCCGCTGAGGCGCCCACGCGCTTCGCCGCCGCCTACGCCACGAGCGAGGCCGAGCGGGCCGAGACCGACATGACCGACGTCTTCCTCTTCGGCGCCCTGACCGACGGGGGCAGCGTCGAGGTGGCCGGGGTGACCGTGCGCGCGGGGGCGGTCGACCACCCCTGCGAGGCGTACGCGGTGCGCGTCGAGCACGGGGGCCGCAGCCTCGTCTACTCCGGCGACACGGGCCCCTGCCAGGGGCTGATCGAGACCGCGCGCGGGGCCGACGTGCTCCTGTGCGAGGCGACGTGGCCGCACGTCACGCAGTGGTGGGACGAGCCGCCGACCGGTGTGCACCTCTCCGGGCGCCAGGCAGGCGAGCACGCGGCCGCTGCGGGCGTCGGCAGGCTGTTGATCACGCATGTGCCCGCGTGGTTCGACCCGAAGGTGCTGCTCACCGAGGCCAAGGAGGCCTTCGGCGGACCGGTCGAGCTGGTCGAGCCGGACGCCGCATACGACATCTGAGCGGGCCCCATAGTCTGTCGGGGTGACCCGCGCAGACGGCAGAACCGACGAAGAGCTCCGCCCCGTGACGATCACCCGCGGCTTCCAGAAGCATCCCGCGGGGTCAGTGCTCGTGGCGTTCGGCGACACCAAGGTGCTGTGCGCGGCGAGCGTCACCGAGGGTGTGCCGCGCTGGCGGAAGGGCTCCGGCCTGGGCTGGGTCACCGCCGAGTACGCGATGCTGCCCTCGGCGACGAACACCCGCAGCGACCGGGAGTCGGTGAAGGGCCGGGTCGGCGGCCGGACGCACGAGATCAGCAGGCTCGTCGGGCGCTCGCTGCGCGCCTGCATCGACCTGCGCGCGCTGGGCGAGAACACGATCGCGCTCGACTGCGACGTCCTGCAGGCCGACGGCGGCACCCGCACGGCCGCGATCACCGGCGCGTACGTCGCGCTCGCCGACGCCATCACCTGGCTGGGCGCGCACGGGCGGCTGACCGACCCCAAGCCGCTGTCGTGCCAGGTCGCGGCCGTGAGCGTGGGTGTCGTCGACGGGCGGGTGCGGCTGGACCTGCCCTACGAGGAGGACTCGCGGGCCGAGGTCGACACGAACGTCGTCGCCACCGACACGGGCACCCTCATCGAGGTGCAGGGCACCGGCGAAGGCGCCACGTTCAGCCGCAAGACCCTCGACACGATGCTCGACATCGCGCTGGCGGGCATCCGGCAGCTCACCGACCTGCAGGTGTCGGCGCTGGCCGAGCCCTACCCCGGCGAGCTGCCGTGAAGCTGCTGCTGGCCACGCGCAACCCGGGCAAGCTGGTCGAGCTGCGGCGGATCCTCGTCGGCGTCGGGGGGCTCGACGTCGTCGGGCTCGCCGACGTGCCCGAGTACCCCGAGGCGCCCGAGACCGGCGCGACGTTCGCCGAGAACGCGCTGGCCAAGGCCCGCGACGCGGCCGACGCGACGGGGCTCCCTTCGGTCGCCGACGACTCGGGCCTGGCGGTCGACGCGCTGAACGGGATGCCCGGAGTGCTGTCGGCGCGCTGGAGCGGCAGGCACGGCGACGACCGGGCCAACGTCGACCTGCTGCTGGCCCAGATCGGCGACGTGCCCGACGAGCGGCGCGGAGCCGCGTTCTTCTGCGCCGCGGCCCTGGTGGTGCCGGGCGGCGCGGAGACGGTGGTGCACGGCGAGTGGCCGGGCACCATCACCCGCGCGCCATTGGGCAGCAACGGCTTCGGCTACGACCCGATCTTCGTGCCGGAGGGGGATACGCGCACGTCAGCGCAGCTGTCGGCGGACGAGAAGGACGCGTCCTCGCACCGCGCCCGCGCCCTCCACGCCCTGCTGCCCGCCCTCCGCGCCCTGGGGTGATCGCGCTCAGCCGCACACCACGGATGTATGCGCCCCGTGACGTACGGCTCGCGGCGATCAACCCCGTCCGCGCGGCGGGCACCCGGCCGAGCCCGGTACCGCCGCGCGCTGGTGATCGTGCCGAGCCGCACAGCGGGGGTGGCATGCGGCGCGTGACGTACGGCTCGCGGCGATCTCCCCGTCCGCGCGACGGGTACCCGGCCGGGGCCGGTACCGTTGGTCGATGTGAGATGGGGGCGGCTCGTGGCCGCGACGGTGGCCGTGCTCGGCGCGGTCGTCGTCGGCCTGGTCGCGATGCACTGGGGCGGCGTGGCGGGCGTGCGCGCCCAGGTCGCCGCGGCCGGGGCGTGGGCGCCGCTGCTGTTCGTGCTCCTGCAGGCCGTCGTCACGATCACCCCGCTGCCCCGCACGGTCTTCACCGTCGCCGCGGGCGTGCTGTTCGGGGCCGTGTGGGGTCTGGTGCTGACGATCACCGGCACGACGCTGGCCGCGCTCGCCGCCTACGGGCTGGTGCGCTGGGTCGGCGGTCCGGTGGTGGAGCGGAACGCCCACCGGCCCGCCTTCGCCTGGGTTCGGGCGCGGCTGGACCACAGCGGGCTGCTCGCCATGGTCTCGCTGCGGCTGATGCCGATGGTGCCGTTCTCGGTGCTGAACTACGCCGCGGGTGTGGCCCAGGTGCGGGTGCTGACGTTCCTGGTGAGCACCGTGCTCGGCGTGCTGCCGGGCACGGTGGCGGTCGTGGTGCTGGGCGATGCCGTCACCGGCGGCCACGTGCACCCCGCGCTCTTCGCCGTCTCCGTGGCGGGCGCGGCGCTGGGGCTGGCGGGCGCCGCGATCGCCGCGCGCCGGGTCCCGCCGTCGCCGCCGGTGGCGGTCGCGGCGCACGTCGACCCGACCCGACGCCACCCCGGGCCGTCGACCCCACCTGACCGCCCACCCGAGCTCAGGCGCCTGCACGACGGCGCTGGTGTGCCCGCCCGCGCCCACGTAGCCCATGCGCGGGCCCCAAGGATGACGACACCGCCCCGTGGCGCCCCCACGCGCGTCGTGGCGCCCGTGCGGGCACCACGGCGCCGGAGTGGTCGGTCCCGGCTAGCGGCCGATCGCGTCGAGCGCCTCGCGGACGGCCTTGCTCGTGCTGGGCACCGTGGCGGTCGGGCCGATCTGGCCCGCGACGGCGTCGAGGGTCTTCAGGCCGTCGCCGGTGATCAGCAGCACCGTCTCGGCGTCGGGGTCGAGCTTGCCCTCCGCCACGAGCTTGCGGGTGTTGGCCACCGTGACCCCGCCCGCCGTCTCCGCGAACACCCCTTCGGTGCGGGCGAGGAGGCGGATGCCTTCGACGATCTCGGCGTCGGACACGTGCGAGACCGCGCCGCCGGTGCGCCGCACCGCGTCGAGCACGTAGGGGCCGTCGGCCGGGTTGCCGATGGCCAGCGAGCGGGCGATGGTGTCGGGCCGCACGGGGCGGATCACGTCGTGGCCTTCGGCGAACGCCTGCGCGACCGGCGAGCAGCCGGTGGCCTGGGCGCCGAACACCTTGTACGGGGTGGGCTCGACGAGCCCGAGCTTGCCGAACTCCGTGAAGCCCTTGTCGACCTTCGTGAGCTGCGAGCCCGACGCCACCGGCACCACGATCTGCTCCGGCAGCCGCCAGCCCAGCTGCTCGGCGACCTCGTACCCGAGCGTCTTGGAGCCCTCCGCGTAGTACGGGCGCACGTTGACGTTCACGAACGCCCAGTCCTCGTGTTCGGCGGCGAGCTCGGTGGCGAGGCGGTTGACGTCGTCGTAGTTGCCGTCGACGGCCAGCAGTGTGCCGTCGTACACGGCGGTGGTGAGCACCTTGGCCTGCTCGAGCGACTTCGGGATCAGCACGATGGAGTCCCAGCCCGCGCGGGCCGCGGCGGCGGCGACGGCGTTGGCCAGGTTGCCGGTGGAGGGGCAGCACAGCACCCGGAAGCCCAGCTCACGCGCGGCGGCCAGCGCCACGGCGACGACGCGGTCCTTGAACGAGTGCGTCGGGTTGCCGGTGTCGTCCTTGATCCACAGGTTGCGGATGCCGAGCGCGGCGCCGAGCCGGTCGGCCTTGATCAGCCGGGTGAGGCCGGGCTCGGTGTTGGGGTGGCTGGTCACGGTCGAGGGCACGGGCAGCAGGTGCCGGTAGCGCCAGATCGACTTCGGCCCCGCCTCGATCGACGTGCGGGTGATGTCGCCGAACTCGTAGGCGACCTCGAGCGGCCCGAAGCACTGCGGACACGCGAACTCCGCGGCGAGCGGCACCTGATGGCCGCACTCGCGGCACGACAGGGCGCGGGCCGGGCCGAGATCGAAGGATGTGGACGTGCTGAGGTCAGCCGTCAGCGTCATGGAGGTTCTCCTCATCTTCCCCGCGCGTTCCGCGGGTCGGAATTGGCACCGTGATCGACTGCGCAGATCGCGCGTCGCCGGTTGCCGGGGTGTCAACGGGCCGTTCCCTCAACCCCTCTGGATGAGCCATATGCAGTTGTGCCGATCACGTTACGGCAGCCGACCGGTCAGCCCAAGTCGTGACCAGGATCTGGGAGCCGCGTCACGGATTGTCGGTGCGCTGGTCCACCATGGGAGGCATGAGTCCGGCCACGCTGCAACTCGTCCTCGGTGAGGAGGAGCTGCTCGTCGAGCGGGCGGTGGACCGGATCGTCGGCGAGGCGCGCGTCGAGGATCCGGCCGCGGAGCTGCGTAGGCTCCGCGCCGTCGAGATCACGCCGTTCGAGCTGGCGGAGTACCTCTCGCCCTCGCTCTTCGCCGAGGGTCGGGTCGTCGTGCTCCTCGCGACCCAGGAGGCGGGCAAGGAGCTGTCCGCGGCGATCCTCGCCCAGGCCGTCGATCTGCCCGAGGGCATGGTGCTGGTCGTGCAGCACGCGGGTGGGGCGCGCAACAAGGTGCTGGCCGACGGGCTGCGCAAGGCCGGGGCCGCCGTCGTCACGTGCGAGCGGATCACCCGCTACGACGAGCGCGCGCAGTTCGTCCGCGAGGAGGCCAAGCGGGCGGGCGGGCGGATCGCGCAGTCGGCGGTCGGCGTGCTGATCGAGGCCGTCGGGTCGGATCTGCGGGAGCTGGCCGCCGCCACCAGCCAGCTCGTGGCCGACACGGGCGGCTCCGTCGACGAGTCGGCCGTGCGCCGCTACCACCGCGGCCGCGCGGAGTCGTCGGGGTTCGCGGTGGCCGACAAGGTCGTGGCGGGGGATCGGGCGGGCGCGCTGGAGGCGTTGCGCTGGGCGCAGGTGCTGGGCGTGCCCCCGGTGCTGATCGCCGATGCCCTGGCCGATGCGGTGCGCACCCTGGCCCGGGTGGGCTCGGCCGGGCGCGGCGACCCCAACCGGCTCGCGGGCCCGCTCGGCATGCCGCCGTGGAAGGTCCGCAAGGCCCAGCAGCAGGTGCGGCACTGGCGCTCGGAGAGCCTCATCGAGGCCTTCGCCGCGGCCGCCGAGGTCAACGCCGATGTCAAGGGCGCGGCGGCCGATCCGGATTACGCGCTGGAGCGGGCGGTGCTGCGGATCTGCGCCGCGCGGGGCCGCTGACGGCTCCCGGAAGCGACGAAAGTCACCGATCCGCTGCCGGAGCAGCAGAGCGATGACTCTCGAAGCGTTGGTTCAGATCAGGCCGGGGTGTCGATCCGCTTGGCCATCGCCGACTTGCGGTTGGCGGCCTGGTTCTTGTGGATCACGCCCTTGCTGGCGGCCTTGTCGAGCGCCCGCGCGGCGGCGCGCTGCAGCGCGACGGCGTTCTCGTTGTCGCCCGCCTCCACGGCCTCGCGGAACTTGCGCACGGCAGTGCGGACCGAAGACCGCACCGACTTGTTGCGCATGCGGCGCTTCTCGTTGGTCTTGACCCTCTTGATCTGGGACTTGATATTGGCCACGCGTCTGCCTCGAGTCTCTTCCTGCCACCGGTGTCGGGATGCTCCGGCGGCGGGATGGTACGAGCACGCCGGGCGCTCGGTCGACCACTCTACCTGGTCTTGCCGGGGCGTTCGCCGACACCCCGGCAGCCGGGCCGTAACGCGGCCGTTGCACGTCCGGCTGGTCCCCGGCCGCGGCGCTGCGCGAGGATGACCTTGCCGTCGACCCCGCGCCCGTGGTGCGGTCGGCGGACCGGCCGTTGAGGAGGACGCGTGGTTCGAGCCGTTCAGCGCGATGACGACACGCAGGGCGCGGACGACGGCGTCGAGAGCGGGTCGGCCCTCTTCGACGGCTACCTGGAGCCCGACCGTCCGCACGCCGCGGCGTTCGACGAGATGTTCCACCGCGACGGCCGGGTCCGCTCGGCCTACCGGGCGCTGCACGAGGCGATCGCGCCGACCGCGGCCACCGATCTCGCCGTGCGCTCGGAGGCGCTCGACCGCGCCTACCTGGACCAGGGCATCACGTTCTCCCTCTCCGGGAAGGAGCGGCCGTTCCCGCTGGACATCGTCCCCCGGGTCATCTCCGCGGCCGACTGGGCCAAGCTCCAGCGCGGCATCGTGCAGCGGGTCCGCGCGCTGGAGGCGTTCCTCGCCGACATCTACGGCGACGCCGAAATCGTCCGCGACGGCGTCCTCCCGCGGCGGCTGATCACCAGCTGCCAGCACTTCCAGCGGGCCGCGGCCCAGCTGACCCCGCCCAACGGCGTGCGCATCCACGTGGCGGGCATCGACGTCGTGCGCGACGAGGAGGGCACCTTCCGGGTGCTGGAGGACAACCTCCGCAACCCGTCGGGGGTGTCCTACGTCATGGAGAACCGCCGGACGATGGCCAGGGTCTTCCCCGACCTGTTCAACAAGCAGCGCGTGCGGGCCGTCGCCGACTACTCCGTGCACCTCCTGCGGGCCCTGCGCGCGGCGGCCGCGCCGAACGTCGCCGATCCGACGGTCGTGGTGCTCACGCCGGGCGTCTACAACTCCGCGTACTTCGAGCACTCGCTGCTGGCCCGGCAGATGGGCGTCGAGCTGGTCGAGGGGCGCGACCTGTTCTGCCGCGACAACGCCGTCTACATGCGCACCACGGTCGGCGAGCAGCAGGTCGACGTGATCTACCGGCGCATCGACGACGAGTTCCTCGACCCGCTGCAGTTCAACCCCAGCTCCGTCCTCGGGATCGCGGGCGTGCTCAACGCGGCCCGCGCGGGCCACGTCGTGATCGCCAACGCGGTGGGCAACGGGGTGGGCGACGACAAGCTCGTCTACACCTACGTGCCGGACATGATCGCCTACTACCTCAACGAGAAACCGTTGCTGCCCAACGTCTCCACGTACCGCTGCTGGCTGGAGGACGAGAAGGCGTACGTGCTCGCGCACCTGGACGAGCTGGTGCTCAAGCCGGTCGAGGGCTCGGGCGGCTACGGCATCCTGTTCGGCCCCAACGCGAGCGCCCGCCAGCTCGCCTCGGCCCGGAAGTCGGTCCGCGACGACCCGCGCGGCTGGATCGCCCAGCCGGTGGTGCAGCTCTCGACGGTGCCCACCAAGGTCGACGACCGGCTGGTGCCCCGCCACGTCGACCTGCGCCCCTTCGCAGTGAACGACGGCGAGGACGTCTTCGTACTCCCCGGCGGCCTCACCCGGGTCGCGCTGCCGAAGGGCAGCCTGGTGGTGAACTCGAGCCAGGGCGGCGGCAGCAAGGACACCTGGGTGCTGGCCGCCACCCGCACCGCCGACGTCGACCGCGAGCTGGGCGGCCGTGGCCTCACCACGGCGACGCCCCAGGCCTCGCCCGCCGCCGAGCACGGCCCGGAGCTCACGATGGGCCAGCAGCAACAGCAGCAGCAACAGCAGGTAGGGGAGCACTGATGCTGGCCCGCAACGCGGAGTCGCTGTTCTGGGTCGGGCGCTACGTCGAGCGCGCCGACGACACCGCCCGGATCCTCGACGTCTCGGTGCACCAGCTGCTGGAGGACGCCACCGTCGACGCCGACGCCGCCACCCGGATCCTGCTCGGGGTGCTCGGCGTCGCCGCACCCGCCGACGAGGTGCTGGACGCGTGGTCGCTGACCGAGCTCGTCGGCTACTCGGACGAGCAGTCCGCGTCCATCGTCTCCTCGATCTCCAGCGCGCGGGAGAACGCGCGGGGGGCGCGCGAGGTCGTCTCCGCCGAGATGTGGGAGTGCCTCAACGCCACCTGGAACGCGCTCCCCGAGCGGCAGCGCTACGCCCGGTGGGTGGGGCCGCACGCGTTCTTCAGCTACGTGGAAGACCGCGCGGCGATGCTCAACGGGCTCGCGGCCTCCACCATGAGCCGCGACGACACGTGGCGGTTCTACCTGCTCGGACGGTCGGTCGAGCGGGTCGACATGGTCGTGCGGCTGCTGCTCTCGCGGGTGGCCGACCGGATGAACTCGCCCGCGTGGCTCACCGTGCTGCGCAGCGCGGGCGCCGCCGACACCTACCTGCGCACCTACCGTGGCGCGCTCGACGCGGGACGCGTGGTGCAGTTCCTGCTGATGGACAAGCTCTTCCCCCGCTCGGTGTTCCACGCGCTGCGCCAGGCCGAGCTGTGCCTCACCGAGCTGGACAACCGGCCAGTCGCCGCGCATCGGGGCGAAGGCCGAGGCGTTGCGGCTGCTCGGCAGGGCCAGGTCCGAGCTGGAGTTCCTCCGCCCGGAGGAGCTCCTCGACGACCTCTCCGCCCAGCTCCAGAACCTGCAGCACTGCATCCGCGACGTCGGCGACGCCGTCTCCCGCCAGTACTTCCACGCGACACCGTGGGTCGCCTGGACAGCCCCGGAGGTGTCCTGATCATGGGTTGGCGAATCCGTGTCGTGCACACCACCGGCTACTCCTACGAGACGCCGGTGCGCGAGTCCTACAACGAGGCCCGGCTCACCCCGCGCAGCGACAACCGGCAGAACGTGATCGTCAGCCGGGTCGAGACCGTCCCGGCCACCCGCGCCTACCGGTACGCGGACTACTGGGGCACCACGGTCACCGCGTTCGACCTGCACGCCCCGCACACCGAGCTGGCCGTGACCGCGACGTCCGTGGTGGAGACGGCCGACGCGCTCGCCCCGGCCCGCTCCGCCACCTGGGAGGAGCTCGCGGGCGAGGAGGTGAAGGACCGCTACACCGAGATGCTGGAGTTCACCGACTACGTCCTGCACAACCGCGACCTCTCCCGCGCCGCCCGTGCGCTCAAGCGCGGCAAGGAGCCCGCCGACGCGGTGCTCGCCGCGGCCCGCTGGGTGCGCGAGCACCTGGCGTACCAGCCGGGGACGACGGGCGTGCACACCGGCGCGGTGGAGGCGTGGGAGGCGCGCACCGGCGTGTGCCAGGACTTCGCGCACCTCACGCTGCTGCTGGTGCGCGAGATGGGCATCCCGGCCCGCTACGTGTCGGGCTACCTGCTGCCCAGCGCGGCCACGGAGATCCGCCAGACCGTGCGTGGGGAGAGCCACGCCTGGATCGAGGCCTGGACGGGCGGCTGGTGGGGCTACGACCCGACCAACGACATCGAGATCGGCCACCGGCACGTGTGGGTGGCCGTGGGCCGCGACTACGCCGACGTCCCGCCGCTCAAGGGCATCTACTCCGGAGGGGAGGCAGCGGCGCTCGACGTCACCGTCGACATGACCCGCCTCGCCTGACGCCTCCGCGCGGCCTCAGGCAGGGGTGATGCGGCGGAACGCGTCCGTGCTCTCGTTGGCCACCGACACCAGGGACCGACGGGGTGGCACCTGGCGCCGGGGTGCCGGGACGAGAGGCAGCTCGCCCGCGACCCGGTTGCCACCCGAGCGCTTCGCCCGGTACATCGCGGCGTCGGCCGCCCCCAGCGCGATGGCGGGCTCGCTGTGCAACGGCACGCGCGCCACGCCGACGGACATCGTGACCCCGGCCCCGACGTCGATCGGCAGCCCGGCCACCGCCTGGGTGGCCCGCGCCAGGGCGGCCTGCGCCGTGGGGAGCGAGGTGGTGGGCATGACGACGACGAACTCGTCGCCGCCGTAGCGAACCACGAGGTCCTGCGCCCGCAACGCCGTGCGCAGGCAGGCGGCGACCGCACGGAGCACCTCGTCGCCCGCGGCGTGCGAACGGGCGTCGTTGACGGCCTTGAACCGGTCGAGGTCGATCAGCGCGACCGCGCAGGGCTGGCTGCCGAACGACGTCGTGGCCTCCTGCAGCCGCAGGTCGAGCGCCCTGCGGTTGGGCAGCCCCGTGAGCGGGTCCTGCAAGGCCTGCGCGGCGACCGCGCCGTGGACCCTGGCCAGCCGGTGGTGCTCGGAGTGGCTGCGCAGCGCGGTGAGCCGCGACTCGCGCAGCGCCCACAGCTCCTCCTCCAACGCCGCCGAGTAACGCGAGAGGGCGTCCGTGCGGTCGGCGCCGCCGTCGATGCGGGAGAGCTCGCGGTGCAGCGCGATCGCCAGGCCGGGCTCGGTCGGATCGGCGAACAGCTCGTCGCGCAGCGGCTCCAGGGCCGCGGTGGCGTCGTCGCGGCGATGGGCGGCCATCAGGCAGCGCGCCGTGGCGATGGCCAGGATGATCCGGTCTTCGGTGAAGTGCGCGGTCTCGGCCACCCCCTCGAGGATCGCGAGGTGGTCGGCGCCGGGACGGGCGAGCGCGTAGGCCGAGCGGATGATCGAGCAGTCCGGGGCGGCCGCGCGTCCGTCGGCGGGACCGCGCCCGTGCACCTTGCTCCAGAGCGCGCCCGCGGTGCGCGCGGTCTGCGCGGCGCCGACGAAGCGGGTCGCGGCCGCGGCGAGCCTGCCGCCGCGCTCCAGCCGCAGTGCCCACGAGAGCTGCAGGCGGATGCGGTTGAGCTGGTGCACGAGCCGTTCCATGTCGGTGCCGTGCGCCTCGGCGACGACGATCGCGTTCTGCGAGACGTGGTCGGCCAACTCGTGCACGCCGAGCTTCAGCAGCACCAGCACCAGCCCGTTGAGCGCGCGGGAGAGCTTGCGCGCCTCCTCGGCGGCGAAGGGGATCGGCGCGTCGGTGAGGATCGCGAACGCCGAAGCGGCGTCGGCGAGGGCGTTCTCGCCCTGCCCGAACATGATCGTGCGGTGGGCGCGCATGGCCGCCACCTCGCCGAGCATGCGGGTGTCGTCGTCGAGCTCGGCGATCTCGGCCAGCTCCGACAGGAGGGCGCCTGCCTCCTCGACCTCGGTGCGGTCCTCGCCGAGGATGCGCAGCATGGCGCCGAGCCGGATGAGCTCGCTGACCAGGGCGGTCGGCCCCCGGTAGCGGACGGCGTCGAGCATCGCGTCGAGGCCGCGCTTCGCGGCGGCGCGACGGCCCGTGGCCTGCGCCCGCTGTTGCCAGAGGAACTTCTCGGTGGCCCGCTCGGCCAGCTCATGGTCGTTCAGCACCGCGACATCGGCGGCGCATCGGCATTCGGGCTCGCCTACGAGCAGCGCACAGCCCTGGTCGGCAGCAGACACCGGTCGCCCCCTCGGAAGGCCGGTCGGAGTTTTCGGCCGGGCTGGGGTCCCGGCGCCCGCCATCGTGGCACGAGGACTGCGCAGAGAACAGGCGGGAGCGCCGAGCGTCACCGGGCGGTCCGGTCGTGTCCGGAAAAGCGTCCGGGCCGGGCGCGCTCCCGTCGGGGAGGCGCCCGGCCCGGACGGCCGAGGGTGGGGCGTCAGGTCACGATGCCCGCGGCGCGGTCCACGCGGCGGTGGAAGCGCTCGCCGAGCCGACCGCCGATGGCGGCGGTGAGCGCCGTGACGACGACGGTGACCGCGAGCACGATGGCACCGCCGACCGTGAGCGCATTGACGTCGACCGGGACCGCGGGCAGCCGGATGATGGCCGCGAGGTTCGTGCTCGCGCCCACGACGGTCGCGGCCACGGCGGCCAGCACCGCCACGATCACGCCGAGGAGCCAGGCGAGCAGGCCGTTGCGGGCGCCGTCGAACCGGGCCAGCCGCCCGGCGACGTAGCCGCCGAAGAAGTACGCGATGGCGAGCACCACGACCGCGGTGGCCATGCCCGTCAGCCCGACCGACGCGGCGTCGGCCAGGAACGGGACGCTGCCTGGCGTTGCGCCCCATGGCCGCGACGACCAGGGCCACCACGCCGGTGAGCAGCACCGTCATGCCGACGGCGACCATCCAGCCGAAGAACGCCGCGCCCAGCTTCGTGCCGCCGAACCGCTCCCGCACCGGGACCGGGGCAACCTGGACCGTCGGCACCTCGCGGCGGGTCTCGTCGAGGATCGGCCGCCCGTCGAGGCGGCTGCGCTCGTCGGCCCCACCTTGCTCCACAGTGGTCATGAGAGCCCTGTTCCCGGTTTCCGCCGCGCGGAAACGGAGCAGGGCTCGGCACGTGGGACGATGGGGGTACCACGTACGAAGAGGGAACCCCATCTGTGAGCTCGTTCGCCGACAAGACGTTCACCGCTCCGTCGCTCATCCGGAACTTCTGCATCATCGCCCACATCGACCACGGCAAATCGACGCTGGCCGATCGCATGCTGCAGATCACGGGTGTCGTCGACGAGCGGATGATGCGCGCGCAGTACCTCGACCGCATGGACATCGAGCGTGAGCGCGGCATCACGATCAAGGCGCAGAACGTCCGGCTGCCCTGGAAGGTCGGCACCACCGAGCACGTCCTGCACATGATCGACACCCCGGGCCACGTCGACTTCACCTATGAGGTCTCGCGCGCGCTCGAAGCGTGTGAGGGCGCGATCCTGCTGGTCGACGCCGCGCAGGGCATCGAGGCTCAGACGCTGGCCAACCTCTACCTGGCGATGGAGAAGGACCTCACGATCATCCCGGTCCTCAACAAGATCGACCTGCCCGCCGCCGACCCCGACCGCTACGCCGCCGAGATCGCCCACATCGTCGGCTGCGACGCCTCGGAGGTGCTGCGGGTCAGCGCGAAGACCGGCCAGGGCGTCACCGAGGTGCTCGACGAGGTCGTGCGCCAGGTGCCCGCCCCCGTCGGCGATGCCGATGCCCCCGCCCGCGCGATGATCTTCGACTCGGTCTACGACACCTACCGCGGCGTCATCACCTACATCCGCGTCGTCGACGGCGCGATCACGCCGCGCGAGCGGATCAAGATGATGTCCACGGGCACCACCCACGAGCTGCTCGAGGTCGGCATCGTCTCCCCGGAGCCCAAGCCGTCGGTCGGCCTGGGGGTCGGCGAGGTCGGCTACCTCATCACGGGTGTGAAGGACGTGCGCCTCTCGAAGGTCGGCGACACCGTCACCAGCCTGCGGCACGGCGCCACCGAGCCGCTCACGGGCTACCGCGAGCCGCGCCCGATGGTCTACTCGGGGCTCTACCCCGTCGACGGCTCCGAGTACCCGGAGCTGCGCGAGGCGTTGGACAAGCTGCAGCTCAACGACGCCGCGCTCACCTACGAGCCGGAGACGTCGGCGGCGCTGGGCTTCGGCTTCCGCTGCGGGTTCCTCGGGCTGCTGCACCTGGAGATCACCCGCGACCGGCTCGAGCGCGAGGCCGGGCTGGACCTGATCTCCACGGCGCCCAACGTCGTCTACCGGGTGGTCAAGGACGACGGCACGGAGATGACCGTCACCAACCCGTCCGACTGGCCGACGGGCCGGGTCGCGCAGATCTTCGAGCCGGTCGTCAAGGTCTCGATCCTGGCGCCGTCGGAGTTCATCGGCGCGATCATGGAGCTGTGCCAGAGCAGGCGCGGCCAGCTCGGCGGCATGGACTACCTCTCGGAGACCCGCGTCGAGCTGCGCTACACGATGCCGCTCGCCGAGATCATCTTCGACTTCTTCGACGCGCTGAAGTCCCGCACCCGCGGCTACGCCTCGCTCGACTACGAGGAGGCGGGCGAGCAGGAGGCCGAGCTGGTCAAGGTCGACATCATGCTGCAGGGCGAGGCCGTCGACGCGTTCTCCGCCATCCGGCACAAGGACGACGCCTACGGCTACGGCACGTCGATGACCTCGAAGCTGCGCAAGCTGATCCCGCGCCAGCAGTTCGAGGTGCCCATCCAGGCGGCCATCGGCTCGCGGATCATCGCGCGGGAGAACATCAGCGCCATCCGCAAGGA
Organism: uncultured Actinomycetota bacterium; assembly: GCA_963799945.1. Taxonomy (GTDB): domain Bacteria; phylum Actinomycetota; class Actinomycetes; order Mycobacteriales; family Pseudonocardiaceae; genus Pseudonocardia. The sequence continues at coordinate 420,740 of CAWCZG010000006.1, read as the reverse complement.
CGTGCTCGCCAAGTGCTACGGCGGCGACATCACCCGCAAGCGCAAGCTCCTGGAGAAGCAGAAGGAGGGCAAGAAGCGGATGAAGACCATCGGTCGGGTCGAGGTGCCGCAGGAGGCCTTCGTCGCCGCGCTCTCCACCGACGCGACGCCGGAGAAGACGAAGAAGTAGCGCGATCGCGGTCACGGGGCCGCGAGAGTCACCGATCCGCGGTGCCGACGACAGATCCGTGACCCTCGGCGGGGCATATCCGCGGGCCGGGCGGGGTTCTGCGGGCATGCGTGCTGTGCGATACGACGGGTTCGGCGGGACCGCGGTCCTGCATGTCGACGAGGTGGCGGTACCGGAGCCCGGGCCGGGCGAGGTGCTGGTGAAGGTGGCGGCGGCCGGGATCAACCCTGGCGAGGCCGCCATCCGCGAGGGGGCGCTCGCAGAGCGGTGGCCGTCGACCTTCCCCTCCGGCCAGGGCAGCGACCTGGCGGGCACCGTGGTGGAGCTCGGCGAGGGCGTCGACCAGGTCGCGCTGGGCGACGAGGTGATCGCGTGGACCGACGAGCGCGCGAGCCAGGCCGATTTCGTGATCGTGACGGTCGGGCACCTCACCCCGCGTCCCGCCGAGCTGCCCTGGGAGGTGGCAGGCGCGCTGCACGTCGTCGGGGCCACGGCCTGGGCGGCAGTGCGGGCCGTCGACCTGCACCCCGGCGACACGGTGGTGGTCTCCGCGGCGGCGGGCGGCGTCGGCACCCTGGCCGTGCAGCTGGCCCGGCGCACCGGCGCGACGGTGATCGGGATCGCGTCGGAGGCCAACCACGAGTGGCTGCGCGGGCACGGCGTCGTCCCCGTGGCGCACGGCGACGGGTTGGCCGGGCGGATCCGTGAGGCGGCCCCCGAGGGCGTCGACGCGTTCCTGGACCTCTTCGGCTCGGGCTACGTCGAGCTCGCGCTGGAGCTCGGGGTGAGCCCCGACCGGATCGACACGATCGCCGATTTCCCGGCCATCGAGAAGTACGGCATCAAGGCCGACGGCAACGCGGTGGGCGCCCGGCCGGAGGTGTTCGCCGAGCTGGCGGCGCAGCTGGTGAAGGGCGAGCTCGAGCTCCCCATCGCCGCGACGTACCCGCTCGACCAGGTGCGGGCCGCCTACGACGAGCTGGAGCGCCGCCACACCCGCGGCAAGATCGTGCTGGTGCCGTAAACGCGATGCGGCAGGCAGCTCGGGCGGGGACGATCGGGGGCGTGGACGGACGGGTGGAGGAGGTCGCGGTCGCCGTCGTGCGGACCGACCCGTTCACGCGGGTGAAGAGCGGGCGCTCGGGCATCGACAAGCGCCCGGTCGAGGGTCCGGTGCGGCTCAGGGTGTCCGGCGTCGACGGCGACACGATCTGCGACGTCGCCAACCACGGCGGGCCCGACCAGGCCGTCTACGCCTACTCCACCGACGATCTCGCCTACTGGAGCGCCGATCTGGGCAGGCCGGTCGTGACGGTCGGGCAGAACCTCACGCTCTCGGGCGTCGACTGCTCCGGCGCGGTGATCGGCGAGCGGTGGCGGGTGGGTGATGCGGTGCTGGTGGTGCGCGGTCCGCGCATCCCGTGCCGCGTCTTCGCGGGGTTCCTCGACGTGCCGGACATGGTGCGGCGGTTCACCGCCGCGCGCAGGCCCGGCTGCTACCTGGCGGTCGAACGCGAGGGGGACGTCCGGGCGGGCGACCCGGTGCGCGTGCTCCTGCGCCCGGCCCACGGGGTGACCGTGACCGACTTCATGGCCGCGATGACGGGTGAGCGGGAGCGGCTGCCGCGGGTTCGCCACGCCGCCGCGCACCTGGGTGTGCGCGGGCAGGAGTGGCTGGCGGGGGTCGGGGGCTAGGGGGTGACGGGCACGGCCAGCGCGGCGAGCAGCTCGGCCAGGCGTTCCCGTTCGACGGAGTGGGTGCTGCCGAGCAGACCGGCTGCGGAACGCTCGACGCGGCGGCACACGCGCTCGACGATCTCGCGCCCGTCGGCGCCCAGATGGACGAGCACACGACGCCGATCGACCGCGTCGGTGTGCCGGTAGGCCAGGCGCGACTCGACGAGCCGGTCGACCACCCGGGTGGCGGTGGGTGCGGGGAGCGAGGTGTGGGCGGCGATCTCGCCCATGCTGCGGCCGCTGCCTCTGGCCAGCATCAGCAGCACGCGCCAACCCTCACGGCTGACGCCTTCGGCTTCGGCGGCAGGCACGAGCGCGGCCGCCACGGCGCGATCGAGCCGGTCGAGCAGCTCGACCACGCCAGTGACACGCGGCGCCGGGACGTAAACCGCCCCCGCCGGTCTTCGACTCGGTGGTTCGGACACGGTCACACACTGTACGTGCTGAGAAGGAAAAGGCTAGTTCTCAGGAGGACCAGTTGCGGCGATCGGTCTAAAGCTGTCGTGGGGCGGTATCAGTGCGTGAAGACGATCTTCCCAGCCGTGTCTCCGTCGAGCATCGCGCGGAATCCGTCGGCCGCCTTCTCCATCGGCAGCTCCAGCCCGATCTCCGGCGCGATACCCGCGTTGGCCACGAAGTTGAGGAGATTGGCGAGCTCGTCGCGGGTGCCCATGGTCGAGCCGATGACGCGGAGTTGGAGGAAGAACAGTCGCTGCAGGTCAGCGCTGGGCGCCGGGCCGCTCGTCGAGCCGGATACGACGATGACGCCGCCCGGCTTGAGCGCGCGCATCGAGTGCGCCCAGGTGGCCTCGCCGACGGTCTCGAAGACGCCGTCGACCCGCTCCGGCAGCCGCGCACCGCTCGGGAAAGTGGCGTGCGCGCCGAGCCGCGCGGCCAGGTCTTGCTTCTCCTGGGTGCGGCCTGTCACCCACACGCGCATCCCCGCCGCCTTGCCCAGCTGGACCAGCGCGGTCGAGACGCCGCCCGACGCCCCCTGCACGAGCATGGTCTGGCCGGGCTGCAGTCCGGACTTCGTGAAGAGCATGCGGTAGGCGGTGAGCCAGGCCGTGCCCATGACGGCGGCCTGCGCGGCGCTCAGCCCGTCCGGCAGCGGCACGGCGTTGCGCGCGGGCACCACGACCGTGTCCGCGAAGCTGCCCTGGTGCTTCTCGGTGAGCATCGTCCGGCGCGGGTCCAGCGTCTCGTCGCCGAACCACGTCGGGTCGCCGATGATCGAGTGCAGCACGACGGGGGTGCCGTCGGGCAGCGTTCCGGCGCCGTCGCAGCCGAGGATCATCGGGAACTGCTCGGGCTTGATGCCGACGCCGCGCAGGGTCCAGATGTCGTGCATGTTCAGCGACGCTGCGGAGACGCTGACCGGCACCCACCCTTCGGGCACCTCGGGGGCGGGGCGCTCTCCCACGGTGAGGGAGTCGAGCGGCGCTTCGGGGTTCGGGGCGGCGGCGTAGACGGCGAACATGGTCGGAATCTATCCGCAACCGGGCCTGAAGGCCGACTGCGCGGATGGCGGGGTGACGCTCCTCGCAGCGCGTCGGGTCACCCGGAGGTGTGCGAAGTCGGGCCGCGGAGAGCGGCTTCTAGACTGCAGGGGTGGTGCGGGCGATCGCGGACTGGTGGGACGCGGTCGAACTGTGGCTGACGCAGCTCGAGTTCCCGTTCCAGGTGGCGCTGGCGATCGTCGTCGGGCTGCCGCTGTGCTGGCTCGCCGCGGCGGGGATCGACCGGCTGGTCGACGTCGTGGCCGAAGCGGTCACGAGCAAGCGGCGCTAGAGGGCCGCGGCCAGGGCCGTCAGCGCCTCGGTGCAGCCCGCGTCGACCTTCAGAGCGGCGAACTCGTCGCCCCGGGTCGGTGCCCCGGTTGACGATCACGACCGGGATGCCGCGCTTGTGGGCGTGGCGCACGAAGCGCAGGCCGGACATCACCGTGAGCGAAGAGCCTGCGACGAGGAGCGCGCCCGCCGCGTCGACCATGGCGAACGCCCTCGCGACGCGCTCGCGGGGCACGTTCTCGCCGAAGAAGACGACGTCGGGCTTGAGCACCCCGCCGCAGGCGACGCACCCGACCAGGGTGAAGCCGTCGGTGGCGGCGAGCTCGGCGTCACCGTCCGGCGCGGCCTCGACCGCGGCCCCCGCCGCCTCGACGAAGCCGGGGTTGGCCGCGGTGAAGCGCTGCTGCAGCTCGACGCGGGGGCTGACGCGGCCGCAGCCGGTGCACAGGACGTCGGCGATGCGGCCGTGCAGGTCGATGAGCGCGCTGCTGCCCGCGGCGGCGTGCAGGCCGTCGACGTTCTGCGTGATGAGCCCGCGCAGCACCCCGGTGCGCTCCAGGTCGGCGAGGGCGCGGTGGCCGTCGTTCGGCTCGGCGTGGGCCATGCGGGCCCACCCGACGTGGCTGCGGGCCCAGTAGCGCCGCTGCGCCGCGGGGCCGGAGAGGAACTCCTGGTAGGTCATCGGCGTGCGGCGCGGGGAGCCCGGGCCGCGGTAATCGGGGATGCCGGAGTCGGTGGACAGGCCCGCGCCGGTGAGCGCGGCCAAGGGACGTCCGGCGAGGACGTCGACGACCGCGGCGGCGGGGTCGGCCAGCAGTTCCACGTTTCCACGGTAGCTGTCGTGTTCGTGCAATGCGCGCCACCGGCGATGCGGCAGGGTGGCGCCATGGATCACGCAGACCACATGCGAGAGAGCATCGACGTCGCCGTCGCGGCGATCCGCGGGGCCGACCCCGCGCGTTTCGGCGACCCTTCCCCGTGCACCGACTGGACGATCGGGCAGGAGGTGAACCACCTGGCGTTCGGTCTGGTCATGGCCGATTACGGGGCGCGGAAGGAGTCATGGCCTGCCGACTGGACCGAAGACGAGACCTGCCCCTACCTGCGCGGTGTGCCGGAGGCGGAGTGGGCCGACCGCGCGGCGGAGGCCGGGGCAGCCGCGGCCCGTGCCTGGAGCGACCCGACCGCCTGGGAGGGCGACGCGCCCTTCGGCGGCTCCTCGATGCCCGCCACCATGATCGGCTCGATGATGACGAGCGAGTTCGTCGTGCACGGGTGGGACATCGCCACGGCGACGGGTCAGGCGATCACCGTGCCGGAGCCGCTGGCCGCGACCGTGCTCGCGGGCGTCGAGTCGATCGCGGGCATGGGCCGCGACGGCGGCTGGTTCGGCGCTGAGGTGCAGGCACCCGCGGACGCGTCGACGCTCGACCGCGCGCTGGCCGCGTCGGGCCGCGACCCGGCCTGGAAGCGCTGACGCGCGGCGGCGGGGTGGTGCCGCCCGGGTCACGCCCGCCGCGACCCAGGTGGGCGGCCGCTTCTCCGCGAACGCGCGCATGCCCTCCTGGCCCTCCTCGGCCGCGAAGTACTGGGCGGACAGGCTCAGCATGTCGGCGAACTGGGCCTCCATCCCCGCAGGCCGCTGCGTGCGCAGCATCGCCTTCGTCGCGGCGAGCGCGCCGGGGGCGCCGAGCCGCAGCATCTCGACGTAGCGCGCCACCTCGGCGTCCAAGCGGTCGGCGGACACCGCCGCGTTGATGAGCCCGATGGCGACGGCGCGGGCGGCGTCGAACGTCTCACCCGTGAGGAACAGCTCGTGCGCGGCGCGCGCCACCAGCCGGGGCAGCACGGTCACCGAGATCACGGCGGGGATGACGCCGATGCGGACCTCGCTGAACGCGAACGTCGCCGCGTCGGCGGCCACCGCGATGTCGCACGCGGACACCAGCCCGACGCCGCCCGCCCGCGCGGGCCCGGCGATGCGCGCGACCACCGGCTTCGGCGCCGTCCAGATCCGCGAGAGGATCGTCGGGACCTCGTTCACGCCCTGGTTGGCCGCACCCGCCCCGCGGGACTCCTTCAGGTCCATCCCCGAGCAGAACACCCGCCCGGTGTGGGTGAGCACCACCACCCGCGCCGCGTCGTCGTCCAGCGCCGTATCCAGGTGGGCGAGCAGCTCCCGGCGCACCTGCGCCGAGAGGGCGTTGCGGTTGGCGGGGGAGTCCAGCGTGATCGTCGCGACCCCGGCCGCGACCTCACAGTGCACCAGTTCGTCCATGGGGTGCGACGGTAGTGCGCTCAGGCCTGGCAGCCGTTCCCGCCGTAGAGCGGGCTGGTGTCCACCCGCCTGCCCGGCGGCGGGTTCAGCTCCACCGACACCCGGCCCGAAGGGGTCAGCGCGTTCTCGCAGGCGATGAAGTCGGCGCCGGTGTGGTTGCCCGTCCAGAGGTCGATGTGCGGGGTCCGGCTCGACTCCCAGTCCTCGATGCACCCCGCGCAGTCGTCCTCCATGACGAAGTACTTGGCCAGCGGCGGGTAGTAGACGCGGGTGCCGACCGGGATCACGCGGGTGTCGCTGGCCAGTGAGACCGGGTTGGCGTAGGTGCCGATGCCCCCGGCGCTGCTGTGCAGTCTGTTGGGGTGGGCGATCTCCGTGGAGCCGGGAGGGTCGTTGTCACCGGCGCCGTAGAACGTCACGACCACCGACAGCATCCGGCCGGGACGGCTCGTCGCCTGCGCGGTGACGCGCCGGGTCGGGGCGTCGGGTGCGGTCGAGGGCGTCGCGGTGCGGGGCGACGGGACGACGGTGGGGAACGGGGCGGCCGTCGGCCCCACGGGGGCGGGCGGCTGCTCAGCTCGCTCCGGATCGGTGGCCGATCCGCAGCCGATCACCGACATCGCGACGGCGCCGAGCGCCGCGGCGAGGCGGCGGTCGCCGCGATGCGCGTGCTCATACCGCTCGCTGCCGCAGATCCCGATCACTGACGTCTTCCCGGCACGTGCGGACCGTCGACGGCCCGCTGAGGGCGTGCGTTGACGGCCCGTGGGCGGCCCCGGGCTCGAAAGAGTCGTGCCGTCCGGCGACGGTGTGCCGTGGGCAGGCACCAGTGTCGGGCCCCCGATCGGGGCGCGGGCAGCGGGGCCGGCTGCCGGAGGGGTATCGGCGTGGTCCGCGGCGACGGGTCGACGAGCTCGTCGACGGGGCCTGCTCGACCTCGCGGCGCGCGATGTCCGCCCGGGATGAGCTTCACCGGCCTGCGCGCGGCCAGGTCCTCGAGCCACCCGAACGCCGAGCACCGCGAGGACGATGAGCGCCGTCACGGTGCCCGACGTACGCGGACGTGGTGTTGGCCCCGAGGGCCGTGTCGATCGGATCGGCGATCGCGATCGCGATGTTGTGCGTGAGGTAGATCGTGACCACCCGCGCGTTGATCACGGCCAGCAGGCGCGACGAGCCCCGGGACGCGGTCGACCCAGCCGAGCGCGGGGTTGATGCGCAGCAGGAGCAGCACCGCCCCCGCCGAGATCGAGGGCCTGCCCGAGCGGGATGCCGCCGAGGTCGAAGCCGGTCTCCGCCTGCGGGTGCAGGTAGGTCCAGACGCCGCCCGCGGCCAACGCGCTCAGCGCCAGGCCCACGAGAAGGTCCGGCCTGATCGCCTTCAGCTTGGCCTCGCGATGGGCGAAGCCGAGCATCCAGCAGGTCGCGAACGTGCCGAAGTCCATCAGGACGGGCGCGAAGCCCCCCTGCTCCTGCAGGTCCCACCCGAGCACCTGGTTCGCGACAACGATCACCAGCGGGGCCACCGTCGCCCGCACCGGCCAACGGCGGAACGCGGCGAGCATCAGCGGCGTGAGCAGGACGAACCACAGGTAGGCGCGGATGTACCAGAGCACCACGGTGGCGTCGGCCCCGCTCGGGCCGCGGGCGGGTCCAGGATCGGGAAGACCCAGAACACGAGATCGGTCCAGGTCAAGGTGGTGTCGCCGGTCTCGGCGGCCCACCCCCGCCAGAGCATGAACGGCACGAGCACCGCGGCCAGCACCCACAGCGGCGGGAGGATCCGCCGCAGCCGGTGGCCGATCACGTCGATGGCCGGTGTGCGACCCATCGACGCCACCATCAGCGACCCGCCCACGGCGAACATCACGCCCGCCGAGGGGAAGACGATGCTCAGCCAGGCCACTGAGGTCGCGTTGTAGACCACCACGCGGAGGAGCGCGCCCGCGCGCAGGACGTCGAGCCACCGCTCCCGCCTGCCCTGCTCGACCTTCCGGTCCGGGGCGGGAGGCGCGGGGGGCGCCACGGGCCCGCGCGCCGAGCGCACGGGTCGGGCCGCGGCCGGTGCCGACGCGACCGCCGGGAGCAGCTGGCCCAGCACACCAACGCGGTGCATCCGCTGCCAACGCACCCGCGCGCCGGTGACGGCGCTGATCATCGACTGGATCAGGACGACGTACATCAGCTGGCGGTACACCAGCTGCTGGACCGGGAGCACCCACAGCGCGCCCGGGCGCTCGCCCTCCAGCCGGAAGGCGAACAGCGCCCCCGCGAGCTGGACCAGCAGCATCGCGACCCAGAGCACGACCGCGGTGCCCGCGTCCTCGAAGAGCAGGCCGTAGACGAGGAACACGTCGATCAGCGGCGCCGTCAGCGGGAGGACGATATGGAACGCGGCGACGTGCACGAGGCCGCGCCTGCCCAGCTTCCCGGCCATGCCCGCCTTCGCGCACCGCGCGGCGGTGCTTCCAGATCGCCTGCATCGTGCCGTAGCTCCACCGGAACCGCTGCCGCCACAGCTGCGCTGATCGTCTGCGGGCGCCTCGGTCCACGCGCGCGCGCTTGTCCTCGAACACCACCCGCCAACCGGCGCGACCGAGCGCGATGGTGAGGTCGGTGTCCTCGGCGAGGGTGTCGCTGGACAGGCCGCCGATGCGCAGGAGGGCGTCGCGGCGGAACGCGCCCGCCGCGCCCGGGATCGTGGCGATCGACCCGAGGACGTCCTGCACGCGGCGGTCGATGTTGAAGCCGATGACGTATTCGATGTGCTGGAGACGGCCGATCAGGTCGTCCCGGTTCGCGATCTTCACGTTGCCCGCGACCGCGCCGATGTAGGGGTCGGCGAAGGGCTGGACCAGGTGCCACACCGTGTCCGGTTCGAAGATCGTGTCGCCGTCGATCATGATGACGAGGTCGTGCCGGGCAGCGCGGATCCCGGCGTTGAGCGCGGCCGACTTGCCCCCGTTCAGCTGGCGCAGGACGCGGACCCTGGCCAGCCCCAGCGACTCGACGATGGCGGCGGTGTCGTCGGAGGACCCGTCGTCCACGACGAGCACCTCGAGCGGGTAGTCGTTCGCGATGATCGACGCGGACGGTGGCCTCGATGTTCGCCGACTCGTTGTAGGCGGGCACGATCACCGACACGGGCTGGGTGACGGACTCGCCCCAGCCCCAGTGCCAGTCCGGAGAACGGCGGCGCCGCGCCAACCGGCGTGCCGCGACGACCATCAGCACCATCCGCACGGCCACGAGCACGCCGACGACGAGCAGGATCCAGCGCAGCCCCGCCACGAACCCGGTGGCGAACGCCACCACGCCGAGCAGCACCTCGCCCGATGCCGCGGTTCTCCGACGACGCGGGCGTGTCGGCTGCCCGGCATGCCGAAACCGGCGGTCACCGTCGTGAAGCGGTAGCCCTTGGCCTGCATCTGGGGGATGTACTGGTCGAGTGCCGTGACGGTCTCGGACCGGTCGCCTCCCGCGTCGTGCATCAGCACGACCGCGCCGTTCGGATCGTCCGGCTTCGGGCGTCGCGTTGGTCGATGATCGCGGCGACGCCGGGCCGCTGCCAGTCCTCGCTGTCCTGCGTGGTGAAAACCGTGACGTAGCCGAGCGCGCCCGCCGCCTGCACGGTGCGGTAGCCGAGGTCGTCGACGGCGTCGGCCGTCGAGGAGTAGGGGGGCCGCAGCAGGTAGGTCGTGATCGCCCGCGCTGCCCGCGATCGCCAGCTGGGTCTCGTCGAGCTCGCGCTGCATCCGCCACGGCGAGACGTCGACGAGGTCGGGATGGGAGAACGTATGCACGCCCAGCTCGGACCCCGAGTCGCGGATGGCGGTGACCAGATGCCGGGTAGCGGCTGACGTTGGAGCCGACGACGAAGAACGTGCCGGCACGTGGTGCTTGCTCAGTACGGCGACGACCTGGGGTGTCCACGTGGGGTCCGGGCCGTCGTCGAAGGTCAGCGCGATGGTCTTGGGGGGCAGGTTGCGCGAGGTCACCGGGTTGCGGATGGCGTCGACCCAGGGGCCGCCTTCGCGGACCGTCTGCGGCACCGTGTCCGTTCCGACGGGCGGGTGCGCGCCCGCGTCGTTGCTCGCGCGGGCCGAGCCGATGCCCGCTACGCCGAGGATCGCGGCGAAGCCGAGGACGAGCGCCACGGCCACGATCCAGGACGTGATGGATCCGCGTCCGCGGCGAGGTGCCGTCACCGGCTAGCGGTGGCGGAGGGGCTGGGGACGATGATCCTGAAGACATCGACGGGGGATCGGACGTCGGCGTCGTGGTCCTAATCGCGCACGATCGTCGGCTGCAGGTCTGGCGTCGTGGGGACGGCGGGGGTCGTCACGACGATCGGCGGCGCGGCGGGAGCGGTCGTCGTCGCCACGATCGGGCGAGTGGTCGCCTTGGCCACTGCGGTGCCGCACGGCGCGCGGCTGCGGCGGCGGGTGCGCGGGCGGACCGCCGTCGCCACCCGCGACGTCGGGGTGACGGGCACCGAGGTCGGCAGCGCGATCTCGTCGACCAGGTGCGGTTGCGGATCCGCCATCGCAGCGAGCGGTCCCGTGGGGCCCGCCGTGAGGCTGATGCCGACGGTGACGATGTAGCCGATACACGCCAGCGCGGCGAGGTAACCACAGCCCACGATCAGCTTCCGGCGGCGGCCCGCATCGTCGACGAACACCGGCCGGATCACGATCCGACTGGTCGACGTCGGCGCTCGACGCCACGATGCGCCGGAACGCGGTGGTCGGCTGGTTTATGACCTCGGGGGGAGCGGGAGTCATGTTCAGTTCCTTTGGTACCTGCCGTCGTGGGGGAGCGTCAGCAGTGCGGGACGACGTGCCGTAGCGCGAGGACTACCGACAGCCACTTCTCGCTCGCTGCAATCACTCTGTTACACACAGCAGCATTCTCAGTCGGCTACCTGCGGTGATACGTCGGCGTAGGCGCTGGCCTGCAGGGAGAACAGCTCGCGGTAGGTGCCGTGCGCGGCCATCAGCTCGGCGTGGGTGCCGCGTTCGGTGATCCGCCCCTGCTCGAGGACGACGATCTGGTCGGCGTGTCGGACGTTGGCCAGCCGGTGGGTCACGAGCACGGTGATCCGCTCGGTGCCACCCAGCCCGCGCAGCGCGGCGAAGACGGCGTGTTCGGCGCGCGCGTCCATCGCGGCCGTGGGCTCGTCGGCGATCACCAGCGGGGCGTCGCGGTAGAGGCCCCTGGCCACCGACAGCCGCTGCCACTGGCCGCCGGACAGGTCGCGCCCCTCCTGGAACTGGCGCGACAGCATCGTCGCCGCCCCGTCGGGGAGGGCGGCGAGCACGGCGTCGGCCCCGGACCGGGCGGCCGCGTCGGTGAGGACCGCGTCGTCGGGGTCGGGGCGGTCGAGCCTGCCGATGCGCACGTTGTTGGCCGCCGTCATCGGCCAGTGCAGCGGGTCCTGCATGACCACCGCGACCCGGTCGTGCAGTTCGACGGCCTCCACGCCTGCGGTGTCGACCCCGTTCCAGGCGACGGTGCCGGTGTCCGGCAGGTAGAGCCCGGTCAGCAGCTTCGCCAAGGTGGACTTGCCCGAGCCGTTCTCCCCGACCAGCGCGATGACCTCGCCGCGGCGCAGCGTCAACGACACGTCGGTCAGCGCGTACGCGTCCTGGCCGGGGTAGCGGAACGAGACGCCTTCGAGCACGATCTCCGACGGGTCTCCAGACAGCGGCACCACGCCCGCGGGCCTGCTCCGCGAGCGCGCATCGGCGAGCAGCCCCTGGTAGAGGTCGAGCGTGAAGCCCGACTCGTAGAGCTGGCTCACCTGGAACATCGAGTTGGCGATCGCGCTCGAGGCCGCGCGCATGGCCAGCACCGCTGTGCCCGCCAGCGCAAGCGGCATCGCACCCGCGTGCAGGAGCAGCCCCAACATGACGTAGCCGACGGCCGCGCCGACGCCGGACAGCGCGCGGCCCACGGTCGTCGTCCGGTTCTGCCGCCGGGCGACGTTGATCGCCTCTGTCATCAGGCCGGTGCCGATCCGCCGGTGCTCCGCCAGCAGCACTTTCTGCGTGGTGAACGCCCGCACTTCGGCCACGTTCTCCCGTTTGGCGATCAGCTCGCTGGCCACCCGCAGCCGCCGGGCTCGCGAGGTGGTGCGCAACCACGAGTCGAAGGCCACCTGTGCGCCCTTGACCTCGGCCCAGGCCTGCGGGGCCGCCGCCAGCAGCACGGTCGGCGCGAGGAGCGGGTGCAGGATCCCCGCCGTGACGACGGCCGCGCACATCGACACCGCGAGCGCGGCGAGGTCGCTCGTCCGTCCGACGGCGAAGCGGATGCGGTCGGAGACTCCATCGGTCACCCGCTCGACGAGTTGGGTGAAGTCGGGCTCGTCGAAAGCGACGAGGTCGACATGGGCAAGCGTGGTGTAGAGCTCCTCCTCGGCCGCCCGTTGGACGCGGGGCATAAGGGCCCCGCGCGCGACGCCCGCCACCGCGTCGAGCAACCCGCGCCCCGCGTACGCCGCGACGACCACAGCCAGCGCAGGCAGGGCGGCAACGACGCGCTGGGGCGTGGGGCCTTCCGACAGCAGCCTGGCGAAGACGTTGGCCGTCGCCAGCAGCCCGAACGCCTGGATGCATCCGGTGACGAGCTGTACCACGCCCGTCAGGAGGGTCAGCCCTGGCGCAGCGCGCCATGCCCAGCCGACGATAAGGCCCATCGTGCGCGGCACGGCCGTAGCCACTTCACGCAGCCGGGCCTTGGCCACCTTCTCGTAGCCGAGCGCCCAGTACGGGGTCTCCATGTCGTCGACGCCGATCAACGCCTCGCCGTCGGCCACGCCGATCCCCCTCCGCCGCCGGGCCTCCCATGGTCCCCGACGGCGGCCGCGATAGCAGGGCGTTTAGAGGCGGCGTCGCGCCGAGCGCACCTCCGCGCGCACCAGCGGGATCACCTCGCGGCCGAACTCCAGGGCGTCGGGGATGAGGTCGTAGCCGCGCGCGGACAGGATCCGGATGCCCAGGTCGTAATAGTCCATGAGGGCGGCGGCGACGGTCTCCGGTGTACCGACCAGCGCCGTCGAGTTGCCCGCGCCGCCGGTGGCCGAGGCGGTGACCGTCCACAGCGCCCGGTCGTGCCGCTCGCCCTGCGCCGCGACGGCCAGCAGCCGCTGCGAGCCCGCGTTCTCGGGGTCCTTCAGCGGGTGGCGACGGGTGAGCGACCCGCCGCCCTTCGTGCGGTCCTGGATCGCCGCGACCGTGGCGTAGGCCTTCTCCCACGCCTCCTCCTCGGTGCGCCCGAGGATCGGTCGGAAGGCCACCTGGAACTTCGGTGCCGGACGGCCTGCCTCCTTCGCGAGCTGGGTGATCGTCGCGATCTGCTCGGCCGTGCCCGCGAGCGGCTCCCCCCACAGGGCGTAGATGTCCGCTTCCTCGGCACCGACCTTGTACGCCGCGGCCGACGAGCCGCCGAACGAGATCTGCGGACGCGGCTTCTGCGCGGGCTCGACGTCGAGCACGAAGTCGTCGAAGGAGTAGTGCTCGCCGTGGAAGTCGAACGGCGACCGCTCGGTCCACGCCCGCTTGAAGATCTGGATCGCCTCGCGGGTGCGGTCGTAGCGGCGGTCCTTGGGCAGCGTGTCGCCTTCGCGCTGCTGCTCGTGGTCGTTGCCGCCGGTGATGACGTGCAGGGTGAGGCGGCCGCCGGAGATCTGGTCGAGGGTGGCGACGGTCTTCGCGGTGAACGTCGGATAGGCGACGTTCGGCCGGTGGGCCAGCAGCAGCTGCAGCCGCTCGGTGCGGCACGCGATCAGCGCCGCGGCCTGGGCGGGGTCAGCGCTGCCCGAGCCGTAAGCGGTGAGGACGCGGTCCCAGCCCGAATCCTCGTGGGCCTTGGCGAGGGCGACGGTGTACTCAGGATCGAAGGCGGGCCCGGAGCGCGCGTGCATCTCCGTGCCGTCGTTGGTCGCGCCTATTCCGAGAAACTCGACGGGCATGACTCGTCCAACCCACACTGGCCCGATGGTCATTCCCGGCGATCGAGGAAATCGGGTGCTGCTGCACGTCCCGCACGCGGGCACGCAGGTGCCCGAGTGGACGCGCCCGCACCTGCTCCTCGACGACGCCGCGCTCGCCGCCGAGATCGCCGCATTGACCGACCACCGGACCGACGTCCTCGCCATCGCCGCTGCCGGCTGCGCTGCCCTGCAGCCCACGGTGATCGTGAACCCGGTGTCCCGGTTCGTCGTCGACGTCGAGCGGTTCCCCGACGAGCGCGAGGAGATGGCGGCGGTCGGGATGGGCGCGGTCTACACGCGCGGCACCCGCGGCCAACGGATCCGCGCCGCCGACCCCGCCCATGCCGAAGCGCTGCTCGACGCGTACTTCCGGCCGTGGGGCCGCGAGGTGGCCCGGCTGGTCGACGAGGGCGCCGCGGTGCTGCTCGACATCCACTCCTACCCGGCGCAGCCGCTGCCCTACGAGCGCCACCCCGACGGCCCGCGCCCGGAGGTGTGCCTGGGCACCGACCGCACCCACACGCCGTCGTGGCTGGTCGAGGCGGCGCGGGCGGCGTTCGCGGGCTTCGAGGTCGGGCTGGACAGCCCGTTCTCCGGCGCCTACGTCCCGGCAGGCCGGGCGGTCGCCGCGATCATGATCGAGGTTCGGCGGGACGTGCACGCCGACCGCGGCGCCGCGCTCGACGACGCGCTGGCGGGCCTCGTCGAACGCGCGCAGCGCCGGACGTGACCTTCGCCCGATCCGGTGGCTTCGCCGGTGCGGGCCGCTTACCCTCGACGGTGTGGGAGTCCGGCTGGTGCGCAGGTGGCACGTGGACCTGTGCCGTACCGCCGCGGCCCGGCCGAGGTGCGGTCCGTAGACCCTGCCCGCCCGCCAGAAGGAGCTCGCGCTGTGCCCACGTCGACCATCGCGATCGTCGGGGCGGGTCCGCGCGGCACCGGCGTGCTGGAGCGTCTCGCCGCCAGTGCCCCTGAGCTGCATCCCGACGGCATCGAGGTCCACCTGGTCGACCCGTTCCCGCCCGGCGCGGGGCGGATCTGGCGGCACGCCCAGTCGCCGCTGCTGGCCATGAACTCGATGGCCGCCGACGTCACGATGTACACCGACGCCACGGTGGTGTGCGACGGTCCGATCGCGCCGGGCCCCTCGTTCTGGGACTGGGCGCAGACCGACCCGGCCGTCGATCCGGACCTGGTCGACGAGCTGGCCCAGGTCACGGCGGCCACGTTCCCGAGCCGCCGCCTGCAGAGCGCCTACCTGGGATGGGTGCTGCGCGACGTCATCTCCCGGCTGCCCGCGGGCATGCGCGTGCACCTGCACCGCACCCGGGTGGTCGGCCTGTCCGAGGACGGCGCCGCCCAGGTCGTGCACCTCGAGGACGGACCGCCGCTGCGGGTGGACGCCGTCGTGCTCGCCTCCGGCCACCTCGACGCCACCCCGACCCCCGACGAGCTGGACCTCGCCGCCCGCGCCACCGAGGCCGGGCTGCGCTACCTGCCGCCGGAGCAGACGACCGACACGGACCTCTCGGTGATCGCGCCGGGGGAGTCGGTGTTGGTGCGCGGCCTCGGCCTGGCGTTCATCGACCTCATCGTGCTGCTCTACGAGGGCCGCGGCGGCCGGTTCGAGCCAAGGGACGACGGGCTGGTCTACCTCCCGTCGGGGCAGGAGCCCTACCTGCTGGCGGGCTCACCGCGAGGCGCCCCGTACCACTCCAAGACCCACTACCAGCTGCGCGCGGGCCGTCCGCCGCTGCCGAGGTTCTTCGGACCCGCGCAGGTCGATCCCCTGATCGCGGCGGGCGGGCCCGTCGACATGATGACGCGGGTGTGGCCGCTCATGGCCAAGGAGATCGCCTGGGGCTGGTACCACGAGCTGTTCGTGGGCCACCCTGACCGGGTCGCGCTGCCGTGGGCGGAATTCGCCGGGCGGTTCGCCGCGCTGGAGTGGGGACCCGCACTGGACGCGCTGATCGCCGAGACCGTGCCCGACCCCCTGGACCGGCTCGACCTGGCCGCGCTCGACCGCCCGCTCGCCGGTGTGTCGGCCGACAGCCTGGAAGCGCTGCAGCCGCTCGTGCAGGCCAGGATCGCCGAGGACCTGCGCCAGCACGTCGACGAGCGGCACACGCCGCACCTGGGCGCGTTCGTCGCGATGCTGTCGGTGTACGGCGAGCTGGGCCGCCTGCTCGGCGTGCTCTCGCCGCACTCGCAGGCCGTCGACGTGGGCTGGTGGCAGGGCTTCTTCAACGGCGTCGCCAGCGGGCCACCCGGGTTCAGGGTGCACCAGCTGCTGGCGTTGGCCCGCGCGGGCTACGTGCGGTTCCTGGGCCCGGGGATGCGGGCCGACATCGCCGACGGTGTGTTCCGCGCGACATCGGCCGCCTTACCCGAGCGCGGTGACCACGCGTGTGCTCGTCGATGCGCGGCTGCCGGATGCCAGCGCGTCGCGCTCGACCGATCCGCTGGTCGGGGCGCTGGTGCGCGAGGGCGCGGCGAGCGAGCTGGTGCTGCGCGACGAGCACGGCACCGTCCTGCGCAACACCGGCCAGATCCGTGTGCGGGCCGCCGACGGTGCGCTCGTCGACGCCGGCGGGCGCGCCCACCCGCGGCGGTTCGCGGTCGGGCCGCACACCACCGTGAAGGTCGCGGGCGCGTTCACCCGGCCCGGGATGAACGCCCAGAGCCTGCGCTACAACGACGCCGTCGCCCGGGCTGTGCTGCGCAGCCTCGCCGAGGTCTCACGCGCGGCGCGGGCAGCCTGACGCCTCGGCCGGCCCGCCACCGGCATGATCAGCAAAATTGGGAGCATTGAGGCCTTATTCGGCGCCCGTGTCCCACTCGCTGATCAGCGCGGGCGCTTACGCGGCCGACCCCAGCCCGCGGGCGCGCAGCACCCTGCGCTCGATCGGCCGGAACACCAACAGCTCGATGCCGATGCCGACGATCAGGATGAGGAAGATCGCGGCGATCACCCCCGGCATGTTCGAGAGGTCGCTGCCGTCCTTGAGGTAGGCGCCCAGGCCGTAGCCCGAGGAGCGGGCCCGCAGCGATGATCTCCGCGGCCATCAGGGACCGCCACGAGAACGCCCAGCCCTGCTTGCAGCCCGCGATGTAGCCGGGCAGCGCGGCGGGCAGCAGGATGTGCCGCGCGCTGGTCAGCCCGCGCGCCCCGAGCACCTGGCCCACCCTGGGCAGGATGGGCGGGATCTGGTCGATGCCCGCGACCAGCCCGTTCGCGATCGACGGGATCGAGCCCGCCAGCACCACGAAGTAGATCGTGGCGTCGGTGAGCCCGAACCAGAGGATGGCGGCGGGCACCCACGCGACCGACGGCAGGCTCTGCAGCCCCGAGAGGATCGGGCCGATCGCCGCGCGCACCGGCGGCACCTTGGCGACCAGCAGGCCGAGCGGCGTCGCGATGACCAGCGCGACCGCGAACCCGATGAACGCCCGGCTGATCGAGGTCCACAGGATCGACCACACCTGGCCGGTGTCGACGATCGCGAGGAACTCCAGCCACACCGAGATCGGCGAGGGCACCTTGTACTCGCTGGTGATCGCCGACGCCCAGATGATCTGCCACACCGCGATGAACAGCACGAGCGCCACGAGGGGCGGCAGCCCCACGGCCAGCGCCCGCCGCCACCGCGGCCGGACGACCACCGTGGGCGTGTCCAGCGCGTCGAGGCCCTTCAGCGCCTCGGCGATGTCCAGGTCGGTCCCGTCGCGGACGTCCTCGCGGACGTCGGCGTCACGCGGCATGGCTGGTGATCACCTGTCGGAGCCGTGCGGTGATCTCGTCGTGCAGGAGCTCGCGGCCGTTGTTCTCGGGACGTCCCACTCGCGCACCACGTGCCGGGCCGCGAGGAGAGCAGCACCACGCGCTGCGCCAGCCGCACGGCCTCCCGCACGTCGTGGGTGACGAACAGGATCGTCGTGCCGGTCGCCTCCCAGACGCGCAGGAGCTCGCCCTGCAGCATGTCGCGGGTGATCGCGTCGAGCGCGGCGAACGGCTCGTCCATGAGCAGGATGCCCGGCTCCTCGGCGCTGGTCGCCGAGGCCAGCGCCCTGGCCAGCGACACGCGCTGCCGCATGCCGCCCGACAGCTCGTGCGGGCGCTTGGCGCCCTGCCCGTCGAGGCGGACCAGCGACAGCAGCGACTCGGCGCCCGCTCCCGCCGCTCGCGGCGACCCACGCCGGACAGCTGCAGCGGCAGCTCGACGTTGCGGCCCGCCGTGAGCCACGGCAGCAGCGCCGATTCCTGGAACATGAACGACGGCCGCGCGGTGCGCAGGTCGATCTCGCCCGACGTGGGCTGCTCCAGGTCGGCGACGACGTTGAGCAGCGTCGACTTGCCGCAGCCCGACGCGCCCAGCAGGCACACGAACTCGCCGGACCGAACGGTGAGGTCGATGTCGCGCAGCGCGGTGACGGCGCCCGGGCCTGCGCCGAAGGTCTTGCCCACGCCGCGCAGCACGACGCGCGGGCGGCGCGAGCTGCACGGGCCGGTGCTCCACCGTTGCGGTCATGTCTCTACCCCTGTGCCTTGTCGAGGCCCGCGGCGTCCACCGCGGGCTTGCCCGACGCCGTGAGCACGCTGTTCAGCGCGGTCACGTCGATCAGACCCTTGAGGTTGGTCTCCTTGTCGGTGACCCCCGCGGTGACGCTGTCCTTCGAGCCAGCTGCGGGAACGTCGCGGCGAGCGGGTCGAGGGTGAACGACAGCTCGGTGAACGAGCGGTCCAGCACGCTCGGGCTCAGCGACGGACCCGGTGAGCTTCTTGATCGCGTCGTTGGTGATGGTCTTGGCCTGCGCCGCGTTCGCTCGTGGCGAAGTCGATCGCCTTCTGCTCGCCGCGGATCAGAGCGCGGCGATCGTGTCCGGGTGCTCCTGCAGGTACTGCGTGCGGACGATCAGCACGGTCGTCGGGAACTGGCCGTTCGGCCACAGCGACTTCTCGTCGACGAGCACCTTCGCGCCCGCGTCGACCAGCCGGGAGCTCCACGGCTCCGGCAGCCAGCCGCCCGCGAGCTGCTTGGTCTTGAACAGGTCGAGCGTGCGGGCGTTGTCCAGGTTCTGGACGGTGACCTTGTCCGGCCCGGTGCCCTGCTCGAGGTTGTTCTGCTTGAGCCACTTCTTCAGCGACACGTCCTGCGTGTTGCCCTTCTGCGGCGTCGCGATGATCTTGCCCTTGAGCTGGTCGGGCGAGGTGATGTCCGGCGAGACGACGAGCTGCGCGCCGCCCGACGTCGAGCCCGCGATGATCCGCACGGCCTGCGCCGTTGGACTTGGCGAACGCGTTGATCGCCGGGCTGGAGCCGATGAACCCGGCGTCCAGCGAGCCGCCGAGCAGCGCGGAGACCTCGTCGCCGCCCGCGTTGAACGTCTGCGTGGTCAGCTTCGTGGAGCCCAGCTCGGCGGTGAAGAGACCCGTTGGCGAGACGCCGATGATCGCGGGCGCGTGGGTGATGTTGGGGAAGTAGCCCAGCCGCAGCTCGGCGGCGGGCGTGGCGGCGGCGGACGCGGGGGCGGATGGCGCTTCAGCGGCGCGCGAGCACGCGGTGCCCAGTGCGAGCACGGCGGCGGCAGCGGAGATCAGACGGAGAGACTTGCGCATGGTGATCGGGGTGGTCCTCTTTGTGGGCGCGCGCGGGCGCTGGTCGTGACGGGGCCGGAGGCGGGGTCAGCGACAGAGCTCGTCGAATGCGTGCCCGCGCCGCGAGGGCCAGAACCACTCGAGGTCACACGCCAGCGCGGCACGCGCGGAGTGCGCGTCCAGTGGCGTCGGGGTCACGTCGTCCATCGTCCGGGCCGGATGGGGTTGTAGCAACCGACCGTCCGCCTTGCGGGATGGCCCGCAAATGTCCGGACGTCGGGGCAGCGGTGGTCGGTCCAGGTCTCATGGCGGCACCGGCCGACTGCGCACCACGGCGGGCTGCGCACCCCGCGACGGCGTCGGTGCTCCGCGACGTCGCGAGGATGGTGCCGAGACAGCCACGACTGGCACCGCGTGGCGGCTTACAGGGCCATGCGTCAGGTGGCCAGGGTGAGGGGGGTGCCGACCAGGCCCGCGGCGAGGGTGGCGCCGGTCGGGGGGTCGATCAGCAGGAACGCACCGGTGGCGCGGATCGCGGCGTAGTCGTCGACGGGAAGGGCGTCGGCGGTGCGCAGCGCGACACGGGCGATGTCGTTGATCGCGAGTTGCGCGGGCGCGTCGACCCAGGCGATGGTGTCGGTGTCCAGCCGGTCGCCCAGCGCCCCGACGATCACCTGGGTGGTGCGGGTGCCGTGCTTGAGCAGCAGCCGCGAACCCGGGCGCAGGGGCCGGTCCGACAGCCAGCACAGCGTGGCGTCCAGCTCGGACGTCACGTGCGGCGCGCTGTCGGCCGCGGCGATCACGTCGCCGCGGGCGAGGTCGATGTCGTCGGCCAGCCGGACGGTGATGCTGCGGCCCGCCCCGGCGGCGGGCAGGGGCCCGTCGGCGGTGTCGACGGAGGTCACCGTCGAGTGCGCGCCACCGGGCAGCACGACGACCGCATCGCCCGGGGCGACGGTGCCCGCCGCGACCTGGCCCGCGTAGCCGCGGTAGTCGGTGGCGCCGTCGCGGATGACGTACTGCACCGGCAGCCGGAACGGCGCGTTGACCTCGGGCCCGGCCACCGGCACGGACTCGAGGTGGCTGAGCAGCGTCGGGCCCTCGTACCAGGGGGTGCGCGGGGACCTGTCGACGACGTTGTCGCCCACCAGCGCCGACACCGGGATCGTGACGACCGCGTCGTCGGTGAAGCCCAGCGAGCGGGCGAGGCTCGCGAAGTCCTTGCCGATCGCGGTGAGCAGGCCCTCGTCGTACTCCACCAGGTCGATCTTGTTGATGGCCAGCACGAGCCGGGGGACGCGCAGCAGGGCGAGCACCGCGGCGTGGCGGCGGGTCTGCTCGACGACCCCGTTGCCGCGCGTCGACGAGCAGCACGGCCAGTTCCGCCGTTGACGCCCCGGTGACGGTGTTGCGGGTGTACTGGACGTGGCCGGGCGTGTCGGCCAGCACGAACTCGCGCTTGGGGGTGGAGAAGTAGCGGTAGGCGACGTCGATCGTGATGCCCTGCTCGCGCTCGGCGCGCAGGCCGTCGACGAGCAGCGACAGGTCCGGCGTGGTCAGACCCTTGTCGACCGACGCGCGGTGCACCGCCTCGATCTGGTCGGCGAGCACGGACTTGGTGTCGTAGAGCAGCCGCCCGACCAGCGTCGACTTGCCGTCGTCCACCGAACCTGCCGTCGCGAACCGCAGGAGGTCCTTGTCGGTCGCCATGTCAGAAGTAGCCCTCTCGCTTGCGGTCTTCCATGGCGGCTTCCGACAGCCGGTCGTCGGCGCGGGTGGCCCCCCGCTCGGTGAGCCGTGACGCGGTGACCTCGGCGATGATCTCGTCGAGCGTCGTGGCGTGCGACTCGACGGCGCCGGTGCACGAGCCGTCGCCGACCGTCCGGTAGCGGACGGTGCGGTGCTCGAGCCGCTCCGCGCCCCGCGGGCCGCCCCACGGACCCTCGGCCAACCACATGCCGTCGCGTCGGAAGACGTCGCGCTCGTGGGCGTAGTAGATCGAGGGCAGCTCGACGTTCTCCCGCTGGATGTAGCGCCAGACGTCCAGCTCGGTCCAGTTGGAGATCGGGAACACCCGCACGTGCTCGCCGGGGCGGTGGCGCCCGTTGTAGAGGTTCCACAGCTCGGGACGCTGGCTGCGCGGGTCCCAGCGGCCGAACGCGTCGCGCAGCGAGATGATGCGCTCCTTGGCCCGCGCACGCTCCTCGTCGCGGCGCCCGCCGCCGAACACGGCGTCGAAGCGGTGCTCGTTGATCGAGTCGAGCAGCGGCTGGGTCTGCAGCGGGTTGCGGGTGCCGTCGGGGCGTTCGATGAGCCTGCCGTCGTCGATCCAGTCCTGGACGTGCGCGACGTGCAGCCGCAGGCCCAGCTTGGCCACGAGGTCGTCGCGGAACGCGATGACCTCGGGGTAGTTGTGCCCGGTGTCGACGTGCAGCAGCGGGAACGGCACCGGCGCGGGCGCGAACGCCTTGACGGCCAGGTGCACGAGCAGCGTGGAGTCCTTGCCGCCGGAGAAGAGGATCACCGGCCGGTCGAACTCGCCCGCGACCTCCCGGAAGATGTGGATGGCCTCGGATTCCAGGGCATCCAGGGCGTCGAGTGCGGGAGCGGTCACTGGACGTGCAACCCGCACTCGATCTTCCCGGTGCCCGCCCAGCGGCCGGAGCGCGGGTCGGCGCCCGGAGCGGGCTTCGCGGTGCACGGCGCGCAGCCGATCGACGGGTAGCCCTCGGCGACCAACGGGTTGACGAGCACGTTGTGCTCGGCGATGTACGCGTCCATCTCCTCGTCGCTCCACGCGGCGATCGGGTTGATCTTCACCAGCCCGAACTTCTCGTCGTAGGTGACCAAAGGGGTGTTCGCCCTGGTAGGCGCCTCGACGCGGCGCACGCCCGTGACCCAGGCGTCGTAGCCCGCGAGCGTGTTCTGCAGCGGCTCGACCTTGCGCATGGCGCAGCAGAGGTTCGGCTCGCGGGCGAACAGGTCCTTGCCGAACTCCGCGTCCTGCTCGGCCACCGTCCGCCGCGCGGCGGCGTTGACGATCGAGACGTCGTAGACGTGCTCCACCGCGTCGCGCGTGCCGATCGTCTCGGCGAAGTGGTAGCCGGTCTCCAGGAACAGGATCTCGACGCCGGGCTGCGCTCTCGCGGCCAGGTCGACGAGCACGGCGTCCTGCATGTTCGACGCCACGATCATCCGGCGGCCGAACGTCGCGGCGGCCCAGGCGAGCACGGCTTCGGCCGAGGCGTCCGGCCCCAGCCCAGCGGCTCCGCGCTCGGCGACTTCGCGCAGGTCGACCTCGGTCGCGACACTCACGACGGCACCCCGATCCCGATCATCTTCAACGTGAACGTGCGCAGGCAGGCCGCGCAGTACCAGGCGCCGTGGCCCACCTCGGACGGGCGCAGGTCCTCGTCGCCGCAGTACGGGCAGTAGAAGGGCACAGCGCGCTCGCTCATTCCCCGCTCACTTCAGATCCGCCTCGTCGGCCCGCAGCACCCACTGCGCGAAGCGCTCGTCCGGCTCGCGCTGCTCGTCGTACCGCCGCACCACGCGTTCGACGTATTCGCCCAGCTCAGCGCTGGTGACCTTGAGGCCGCGCAGCTTGCGCCCGAAGCCCGCGTCGAGCCCCAGGCCGCCGCCCAGGTGGACCTGGAAGCCCTCGACCTGCTTGCCCTCGGCGTCCGTGACGATCATGCCCTTGAGGCCGATGTCCGCGACCTGGGTGCGGGCGCACGCGTTCGGGCAGCCGTTGAGGTGGATCGAGATCGGTACGTCGGGGTGGACGTCGGCGAGCCGCTTCTCCAGGTCGTCGACCAGGCGGATCGCCCGTTCCTTCGTCTCGACGATCGCGAGCTTGCAGAACTCGATGCCCGTGCACGCCATCGTGGAGCGCCGCCACGGCGACGGCTCGGCCTGCAGTCCGAGGTCGGCGAGCTCGCGGGTCAGCGCGTCGACCGCGGCATCGGGCACGTCGAGCACGACGATCTTCTGCTGCGGGGTGAGCCGCACCCGGCCCGACCCGGCCCGCTCGGCCGCCTCGGCCAGCGCCACGAGCGTCGTCCCGGACACCCGGCCGGACGCGGGCGCCACACCCACGTAGTTCTTGCCGTCGCGCTGCTTGTGCACGCCGACGTGGTCGATCGGGACCGCGGGGATGGCCGGGGCGGGGCCGTCGATCATGGCCCGGCCCAGGTACTCCTCTTCCATCACGCGACGGAACTCCGCGGGGCCCCAGTCGGCCACGAGGAACTTGATGCGGGCGCGGTGGCGCAGGCGGCGGTAGCCGTAGTCGCGGAACACGGAGATCACCGCGGCCCACACGTCCGGGATCTCGTCGAGCGGCACCCAGGCGCCGAGCCGCTGCGCGATCTTCGGGTTGGTCGAGAGGCCGCCGCCGACCCAGACGTCGAAGCCGGGCCCGTGCTCGGGGTGCACGACGCCGATGAACGAGACGTCGTTCACCTCGTGCGCGATGTCTTGCTGCCACGAGATCGCGGTCTTGAACTTGCGGGGCAGGTTGGAGAACTCCGGGCTGCCGATGTAGCGGTCGAGGATCGCGTCGATGGCCGGGCGCGGGTCGATCGCGTCGTCGACGGCGATGCCTGCGACGGGCGAGCCGAGGATGACGCGGGGGGTGTCGCCGCAGGCCTCGGTGGTGAGCATGCCCTGGCCCTCGAGCCGTTCCCAGATCGCGGGCATGTCGACGATGTCGATCCAGTGGTACTGGATGTTCTGCCGATCGGTGACGTCGGCCGTGTCGCGGGCGTAGGTCTGACTGATCTCGCCGAGGGTGCGCAGCTGCTCCGTGGTGAGCGCGCCGCCGTCGAGGCGCACGCGGAGCATGAAGTAGCGGTCGTCGAGCTCCTCGGGCTCCAGCACCGCGGTGCGGCCGCCGTCGATGCCCGGGCGTCGCTGGGTGTAGAGCCCCCACCAACGCATGCGGCCACGCAGGTCGGCCGGGTCGATCGAGTCGAACCCGCGCTTGGCGTAGACGTTCTCGATGCGCGCGCGGACGTTCAGCCCGTCGTCGTCCTTCTTGGTGCGCTCATTGGGGTTGAGCGGCTCGCGGTAGCCCAGTTTCCACTGGCCTTCGCCACGCTTGCGCTTCACAGGGGTGGTCAACAGACGCGCCTCTCGCGGAGATTCCGGGACGTGCAGACGGGGGGCGGCTCAGCGACAGAGCGCGCTGCTCACCCGCAGCAGGTCGACATGACGGCGCGCCACAAGCAGCAAGGCAGGCGGCGTCGCGGTCACAACGCCAAGGGTGCCATCTGTCCGGTCCGTGGGCCAACGCCGTCCGCATGCTGGGAGAAGACTCACAGCTACCCTGGGTGTGGTGCGCGCCCCGTTCGGCATCTACGTCCACGTCCCGTTCTGTGCTGCGCGCTGCGGCTACTGCGACTTCAACACCTACACGGCGTCGGAGCTCGCGGGCTCGGGCGCCTCGCCGGACGGGTGGCTCGAGGCCGTGCGTCGCGAGCTGGAGCGGGCGCGGGCCGTGGTCGGCGCGCGGGCGGTCGACACGGTGTTCGTCGGCGGGGGCACGCCCTCGCTGCTCGGCGCCGAGCGGCTCGGTGAGGTGCTCGGCGCGATCCGGTCGACGTTCGGGCTGGCGGCAGGCGCCGAGGTCACGACGGAGTCCAACCCGGAGTCGACGTCGCCCGCGTTCTTCGCGGGTCTCGCCGAGTCCGGGTTCACCCGGGTGTCGCTGGGGATGCAGTCGGCGGCGCCGCACGTCCTGCGGGTGCTGGACCGGCGGCACACGCCCGGACGGGCCGTCGCCGCCGCCCGCGAGGCCCGTGCGGCCGGGCTGGCGCACGTCAACCTCGACCTGATCTACGCCACGCCCGGTGAGACCGACGCCGACCTCGCCGCCTCGCTCGACGCCGTGCTCGACGCGGGCGTCGACCACGTCTCGGCCTACTCCCTGATCGTCGAGGACGGCACCGCGCTGGCCCGCCGGGTGGCCCGCGGCGAGCTGCCCGCCCCCGACGACGACGTCGCCGCCGCGCGCTACGAGCTGATCGACGACCGCCTCTCAGCGGCCGGTCTGCGCTGGTACGAGGTGTCGAACTGGGCCGCGTCGGAGGCCGCCGCCTGTCGGCACAACCTCGGCTACTGGCTCGACGGCGACTGGTGGGGCCTGGGCCCCGGCGCACATTCCCACCTCGACGGCGCGCGCTGGTGGAACGTGAAGCACCCCGCCCGCTACGCCGCGGCGTTGGCGGCGGGCGAGTCGCCCGAGGCGGGGCGCGAGGAGCTGACGGCGGCCGAGCGGCACACCGAGCGGGTGATGCTGCAGCTGCGCTTGGCGTCCGGCCTGCCGCTGGACCTGCTCGACGCGACGGTCGCCGGGCCGCCGAGCGCGCGGTCGCCGACGGCCTGCTGGAGCTGCGGACAGCCGAGGTCGAGCAGGCGTCGGCGGCGGAGGTGCCGGGCGGCGGCGGGACGGGAGTGCGGGTCGTGCTCACCCGCCGAGGCCGACTGCTCGCCGACGCCGTGGTGCGCGACCTGCTGGTCCCGGTACCCACATGACCATCCCGGCACGTGATCGCCGGTTCGTGGGACATGAGCGCCACATGTGGCCGTCATGTCCCAACCTTCGGCGATCATGGCGCCGTGCGGTGGCCCGCGCCGTGAGCCCCCGCCGTCGGCTGCTCCTCGCGGTGGTGGCCGCCCTGGTCGTCGGCGCGGCCCGTCGCTGGTGGGCGTGCGCCTGTTCGCCGCGCGCGGGCCGGACGTCGACGTCGACGCGCGACCCGCCCAGGACCAGCTCGGGCCGGTGCTGCTCGTCCCCGGCTACGGCGGCTCGCAGCAGTCGCTCGAACCGCTCGCGGCCCGCATCCGGGCGACCGGGCGCACGGCCACCGTGATCGCGCTGCCCGGCGGGGGCACCGGCGACCTGTCCGCCCAGGTCCAGGCGCTGAACGTGGCCGTCAACGCGGCGCTGGTCGGCGGCGCGCCGTCGGTCGACGTGGTGGGCTACTCGGCGGGTGGGGTCGTCGCGGGGCTGTGGGTCGCGCGCGACGACGGGGCCGCGAAGGCGCGTCGGGTCGTCACCCTGGGCTCCCCGCTGCGGGGGACGACGGTCGCGAGCAGCGCGTCCGCGTTCGTGCCCGACGCCTGCCCCGTGGCCTGCCACCAGCTGGCGCCGGGCAGCGCCGAGCTCCGCGAGCTGGCGACGGCGAAGGTCGGCACCCGGCTGCCGTGGCTGTCGATCTGGACGACCGCCGACCAGACCGTCACACCGCCCGACTCGGCCCGCCTCGACGGCGCGGTCGACGTCGCCCTGCAGGACGTCTGCGGCGGCGCCCCGGTGTCGCACGGCCAGCTCCCCGGCGACCCCGCCGTCGTCGCGCTGGTGCTGCGCGGCCTCTCGGCCGCCCCGCTGACGCCCGCGGGGTGCCCAAGAGCGCCCGGCGGCTGAGGGTCCCGGCCCGCGTCGCCCAGCGCCCATCGGCGCCTTCCTTCACCACCTCCCCGGGCTCGCGGAGCCCTCAGCCGCCGGACCCTCTCAACTCGTGACGTCCTTGGTGGCGAAGTTGGCCCACGCCGCGCCGAACGCGACCAGCACGTACCCCGCCTGCACCTCCGCGCCCTGACGCACCGACCGCCACAGGATGGGGTCGCGGTAGAGGTCGACCCAGGCCAGCCAGTGCCGGGTGGGCAGGTAGAACCGGATCGCCGACGCCGCATCCAGCGGCAGCAGCACGGTGGACGCGACGACGAACGCGAGCACGCCGAGCGCGGCGGCCAGCGGCGAGTCGGTGAGCGTGGAGAAGAACAGGCCGACCGCGCCGAGCGCGAGCATGCACAGCGCGAGGTAGACGATGGTCAGCGCGGTGCGCTCGGCCAGCTGGAACGGTGTGAGGACCACCCCGGAGAGCGACGCGATCCCACCCGTCCCGCCGAGGCTCGCGTCGGGCCCGAAGCCGAACGCCGCCACGCCGACGACGTACCCGGTGATCGTCACGAACACCACGGACAGCAGCACGAACGCCGCCACCGAGATCAGCTTGGCGGTGAGCAGGCGCAGCCGTCCGACGGGCCGGACGAGCAGGTAGCGCAGCATCCCGGTGGTGGCCTCACCGGCGATGGTGTCGCCGGACACGATCGCGACCGTGATCGGCAGGAAGATCGGGAGCACCAGGGCCAGCGCGGCCGCGGGGAAGAGCTGCCCGTCGCTGGTGACCGCGGAGAGGAACTGCGCGCCCGGTCCCGGCGGCGGCACGATCTTCGTGACGGCGAGCAGGATCGCGATGGCCGTCGGCAGCGCGCACAGCAGCGCCCAGCACAGCCACACCCGCCTGCGCCGGAGCATGAGCGCCAACTCGACCAGGACCATCACTCGACCCGATCCGCGCTCGGCCCGGTCATCTCCAGCACCACCTGCTCGAGGCTGCGCCGCAACGCCGTCAGCTCCCGCACCGGCGACCCCCGCCGAGACGAGGTGGGCGTTCAGCGCGCCCGGGGTCCTCGGCCCGCACCATGAGCAGATCGCCGTCGCGGTGCACCACACGGCCGTCGAGGACGCCGACGGCGGCGGCCGGGTCGGGGGTGCGCACCTGCACGAGGCCGGTCGGGGCGCGCAGCGTGTCGAGGTCTTCCGTGAGCACCAGCCGTCCGGCGCTCATCACGCCGACCCGGGTGCACAGCGCCTCGACCTCGGTGAGCAGGTGGCTGGACAGCACCACGGTGGTGCCGTTCGCGGCGAAGTGCCGGAAGAGCGCGCGCATCTCACCGATGCCGCGCGGGTCGAGGCCGTTGGTCGGCTCGTCGAGCAGGAGCAGCTCGGGACGGCGCAGCAGCGCGGCGGCGATGCCCAGCCGTTGGCGCATCCCGAGGGAGTACGCGCGCACCGGGCGCTTGTCGATGCCGCCGAGCCCGACGCGGACGAGCGCCTCGTCGACCCGCTCACGCCGGTCCCTTCGCCCACCGCGGGCCGCAGCGTCCAGCAGCATGAGGTTCGCCCGGCCGGGCAGGTGCGGCCAGGCCGCGGGGCCCTCGACCAGCGCGCCGACGCGGGGCAGCACGTGGGCGGCGTCGCGGGGCATCGGCCTGCCGAGCAGCTCGGCCCGTCCGCTGGTGGGGTGCACGAGCCCGAGCAGCATCCGCACCAGCGTCGTCTTGCCCGACCCGTTGGGCCCGAGCAGGCCGAACCGGGCGCCTGCGGGCACGGTCAGCGATACGTCGCGTACGGCGGTGACGGACCGGAAGCGCTTGGTCAGCCCCTCGGTCTCGATGACGGTCACCGCGGCGCTCCCCGCGCGGGCAGCTGCGCGATCGCCTTGTCCAGCAGCAGCGGGTCGGTCGCGCCGAGCAGCAGCGAGCCGGTGCGGCCGCGGGTGCGCACGGCGACCGACAGCAGCGGGGTGGTGACGCGGGCCGCGCGGCCCGCCGTGACCGTGACGGGGTAGCCGCCCGCGGCGGCGGCCGAGTTGACGGCCTGCTCGGCGATGTCGCGGCTCGTCGGCACCAGCACGAACGCGGCGAGCCCCGTGCCGTACACGCCCACGCCGGGTAGCTGGGTGCCCGGCAGCGCGGCCCGCGGCCTGCCCACCAGGTTCGCCGGCGGCGGCGGGGCGTTCAGCACCTTCAGCGCGCCCGCCACGTCGATGACCTCGGCCGTGACGTTGCCCGCGCCGGGCGGTGCGAGCGGGCGCAGCACCGCCGGGTCCGGCGGCCCGTCGGTCACCTCCAGCAGTTCGGTCGTGAGCAGGGGCGGCCCGGTGCGGCCCGCCACCTCGACGCGCAGCGGCAGCGCCGTCGTGGGGTCGGCCCAGATGTCGACGCTGCCGACCGTGGTCTGCGGGTCGGCGGGGGTCACCCGGATCCCGACGGCGTCCCGGCCCGCGATGCGGCGCGACGGCAGCGGGGTGACCGGGTCGTTCCCCGCCAGCGCGAGCAGCCTGCGGGCCAGGTCGGGCGGCAGCAGGTCCGCGGCGCGGGGCAGCCGCGCGGCGGCGATGCCCAACACCCGGGTGAGCTGGTTGGCCTCGAAGTCCCACAGGAACTCGCTGGCTCCCATCCGGTAGACGCCGTGCTCGCCGGTCGGCGTGAGCTCGTCGGCCCGCCACGCGTCGGCCGAGGCGACGAACGCCCGCATGCGGGTGGTGCCGGTGAGCAGCCCGACCGTCGACTCCAGCTGGGGGATCTGGGGCAGCCCCAACCGACCGTTGCTCTCGGCGTACCCGACGTAGGGCGGCACCGTCTTCCGGATGCGGTCACGCAGGGCCACCGGATCCGCGCTCACGGGCGTAGCGGGCAGGCTCGCGGCGCCGACGCCGACGAGCGCGGCCGCCCCCGTCCCGACGAGCAGCCAGCGCCTGCTGAAGCGCCGGGTGGCCATGGTCGTGCAGTGTGGCCGGCCCGCTGTGTGGGTGCGGTGGGGTCGTCCGGGCACGAGGGTGCCGCGCATGGCGGCGTCAACCCCGGTTGAGGAACGCCTGGCCGCGCGGAGACAGCCGGTAACCGACTTCCAGGCTCTCGGTGAGGCCGAGCTCCTTGAGCTTGCGGACGTCCCGCTTGAACGGCAGGGTCTCGCGGCCGAGCGAGGCGGCCAGGTCGGGGGCGCGCTTCCCGGGGTGGTCGGCGATCAGCCCCAGGATGGTCGCGGTCCACGGGCTGCGGGCGTCCATCCGCGCGAGCCGTGCCGTGATCGCCGCCCGGTCCGCGTCCGACAGCTCCGCCTGCGCCCGCAGCGCCACGCGCGGATCGGGCCCGGCCGGGCGCACGGTGATCCGGTAGAGCTTCCCGTCGCCGGTCTGGGCCGCGCGCAGGGCCGCCACCGTCGGGTATCCGGCCGCGCGGGCGTCGGCCGCCGTGAGCCGCGACACGGCCACGGCCTCGACGGCTGTGAACTCCAGCACGCCGACGACCGTGCGCTGGGTGCCCCCCACGCGCACACGGGGCCGGTCCCAGCGCCGGAAGAGCGCCGTCACCGAGCCGTCGACGATCGCGTCGAGCACCGGCCTGCGGATGAGCACGCAACCATCCTGCCGCTCGCGGCCGGTGGCGGTCGCCCTGGCCACCGTTTCCGCGCGGAGGCCACTTCGCGGTTCGCCCTAGAATGGCGGGATGAACGCCGACGAGCGCCGCTTCGCGGTCCTGCGCGCGATCGTCGCCGACTACGTGGCCACGCACGAGCCGGTCGGCTCCAAGATGATCGTCGACCGGCACAACCTCGGCGTCTCCAGCGCCACGGTGCGCAACGACATGGCCGTGCTGGAGGAGGACGGGCTCATCGCCCAGCCCCACACCAGCGCGGGACGGGTGCCCACCGACAAGGGCTACCGGATGTTCGTCGACCGGTTGACGCAGGTCAAACCCCTGTCGTCGGCCGAGCGGAGGGCCGTGCAGGCGTTCCTCGACGGCGCGGTCGACCTCGATGACGTCATGCGCCGCAGCGTGCGCCTGCTCGCCCAGCTCACCCGGCAGGTGGCGGTCGTGCAGTACCCGACGCTCACCCGTTCCACGGTGCGGCACTGCGAGGTCGTCGCGTTGACGCCCGCCCGGCTGATGCTCGTGCTGATCACCGACTCCGGCCGGGTCGACCAGCGCGTGGTCGATCTCGGCGAGGTGCTCACCGACGACGACGTCGTCGCGCTGCGGGCGATGGTCAACGGTGCGCTGTCGGGGCGGCCGCTCGCCGCCGCGTCGGTCGCCGTCGCCGATCTGCCCGACAGTGCCCCCGCCTCGCTGCGCGGCGTGGTCACCACGGTGGCGACCGTGCTGATCGAGACGCTGGTCGAGCACCCCGAGGAGCGGCTGGTGCTCGGGGGCACGGGCAACCTCACGCGCAACGCCGCCGATTTCCCCGGCTCCCTCCGGCAGATCCTGGAGGCGCTGGAGGAGCAGGTGGTGGTGCTCAAGCTGCTCGCCTCGGCCCAGGACCCGGGTACGGTGACGGTACGCATCGGCGGAGAGAACGAAGCCGAGGAGATGCGCGACACCAGCGTGGTGTCGATTGGCTACGGCATGCGCACGGTGCTCGGCGGAATGGGCGTAGTCGGACCCACCCGGATGGACTATCCGGGGTCAATGGCGGCGGTGCATGCCGTCGCTCGGTACGTAGGTGAGATCCTGGCGGGACGCTAGGAAGTTGAGCGAGAGATCATGAGGAACGCTGGGGTGGCACGGGACTATTACGGGATCCTCGGCGTAGCACCGGACGCCGGGCCCGATGAGATCAAGCGGGCGTACCGGCGGCTCGCGCGCGAGCTGCATCCGGACGTCAACCCCGACCAGGGGGCGCAGGAGCGCTTTGCCGAGGTCAGCGCGGCTTACGAGGTGCTGTCCGATCCGGAGAAGCGCCGCGTCGTCGACCTCGGGGGCGATCCGCTGGGCAACGGCGGCCAGGCAGGCGCCGGGGGCGACCCGTTCAGCGCGTTCGGCTTCGGCGACATCATGGATGCCTTCTTCGGCGGCAGCGGGGGCATGGGCGGGCGTGGCCGCGGCCCGCGCAGCCGCGTGCAGCCCGGCGCTGATGCGCTCATCCGCATGTCGTTGACGTTGGAGGAGTGCGCCACCGGCGTCACCCGCGAGCTGCCCGTCGAAACCGCGGTGCTGTGCTCCGACTGCTCGGGCTCGGGCTGTGCCCCGGGCACCGCCACCGCCCGCTGCGACATCTGCAACGGCCGCGGCGAGGTGCAGAGCGTGCAGCGTTCGTTCCTCGGCCAGGTCGTCACGTCGCGCGTGTGCCCGACGTGCCGCGGCTTCGGCGAGGTCATCCCCGATCCGTGCAGGCGGTGCCAGGGCGATGGGCGGGTCCGCTCGCGCCGCGACGTCCCGGTCAACATCCCCCCGGGCGTGGCCGACGGCATGCGCGTGCGGCTGGCCGGACGCGGCGAGGTCGGGTCGGGCGGTGGCCCGGCGGGCGACCTGTATGTCGAGGTCGAGGAGGAGCCGCACGAGCTGTTCACCCGCGACGGCGCCGACCTGCACTGCACGGTCCAGCTGCCGATGACCGCCGCCGCGCTGGGGGCCACGCTGCCCCTGCCGACGTTGAGCGGCACCGAGGAGCTGCTGGTCGACCCGGGCACCCAGGCGGGCACCGTGCGCACGCTGCGCGGGAAGGGCATGCCGCGGCTGCGCTCCAACGGGCGCGTCGACGGGCAGGGCGATCTCATGGTCCACGTCGACGTCGTGGTGCCCACGAAGCTGGACCGGGAGCAGACCGACCTGCTCCGGCGGCTCGCGACGCTGCGCGGCGAGGAGCAGCCCGACCTGGGGGGCGCCCGCAACGGGCACGGCCTGTTCTCGCGGCTGCGGGACAGCTTCGGCGCGCAGGTGACCACCCCACCGCTGTTCCTCCTCGACGCCCTGCCCGCGGGCGACCAGGCCGTGCTCGAGGGGCCGGAGGGGCGGCACGCGGCCACGGTCAAGCGGCTGCGCCCCGGCGAGGTCGTGCTGCTCGGTGACGGGCGGGGCACGCTGGCGCACGCGCTCGTCGACGCCACGGGACGCGACGTCGTCGAGCTGACGATCACCGACCGGTCGAGCGTGCCCGCGCCTTCCCCCCGGGTCGTCGTGGCGCAGGCGTTGGTGAAGGGCGACCGCGGGGAGCTCGCGGTCGAGCTGGCCACCGAGGCCGGGGTCGACGCGATCGTCCCGTGGACGGCGGCGCGGTGCGTCGTGCGCTGGGCCGAGGGGCAGCGGGGCGACAAGGGGCTGGCCCGCTGGCGCAGCACCGCGCGGGAGGCGGCCAAGCAGGCCCGGCGGCCGTGGTCGCCGGAGGTGCACGAGCCCGCGTCGACCCGCGCGCTCGCCGAGCGGGTCACCGCCGCGGCCTGCGCGCTGGTGTTGCACGAGAGCGCGCCGGAGATGCTCGCCGACGTACCGCTCCCCGCCGCGGGCGACGTCCTGCTGGTCGTCGGCCCGGAGGGCGGCGTCACCGACGAGGAGATCGCCCAGCTGACGGCCGCGGGCGCCCGCCCCGTCCGCCTGGGTCCCGAGGTGCTGCGGGCCTCCACCGCCGCCGCCGTCGCCCTGGGCGCGTTGGGCGTCCTCACCCCCCGCTGGTCCCCCCAACCCACCCCCACCCCCGGCTGATCCAGCGAGCCCACGCCACCCCACCCCGCAGTGATCGCGTCGAGTGGCACCTCATGGTTGTCCGCACCGCCGTGGTGGGCGGGTGATCGCGATCTTCGCGCGGCGGGGGGTGCCCGACCTCGGCGTCGACTCCGCCGTCCTGACCCCACCTCCGTCCACCTGATCGCGGCGAGTCGCACCTCACGGTTGTCCGCACCGCCGTGGTGGGCGGGTGATCGCGATCTTCGCGCGGCGGGGGTGCCCGACCTCGGCGCCAACTCCGCCGTCTTGACTCCACCTCCATCCACCTGATCGCGTCGAGTCGCACCTCACGGTTGTCCGCACCGCCGTGGTGGGCGGGTGGGCGGGATCTTCGCCATGATCAGGGGTGTGCCCACCTTGATTCCCTACGCCCAGGGAGCGCATCGGTTCGGGGAGCTCAGCCTGCCGCGGGGGGAGGTGCGGGGGGTTGTGGTGGTGGTGCACGGGGGGTTCTGGCGCAACGCCTACGACCTCGCGCTGGGCCGTCCCCTGGCCGCTGACCTCGGTG
Organism: uncultured Actinomycetota bacterium; assembly: GCA_963799945.1. Taxonomy (GTDB): domain Bacteria; phylum Actinomycetota; class Actinomycetes; order Mycobacteriales; family Pseudonocardiaceae; genus Pseudonocardia. Next base: position 386,590 of record CAWCZG010000006.1, on the reverse strand, counting down.
AAGCGGGGTTGGCGGCGTGGAACATCGAGTACCGGCGCGTGGGTGGGGGTGGGGGCTGGCCGACGACGTTCGACGACGTCGCCGCCGCGGTCGACGCGCTCGCCGGACCGGTGCAGGAGACCGCGGGTGGGCGGCTGCCGTTGGACCGGGTCGTCGCGCTCGGCCACTCGGCGGGCGGTCAGCTCGCGGCCTGGCTCGCCGCCCGGCCGGGCCTGCCGCCCGATGCGCCGGGGGCCTCGCCGGTGGTGACGCTGTGCGGCGCGGTCAGCCAGGCCGGGGTGCTCGATCTCGTCGACGCGCAGGAGCGGGGTGTCGGCCAAGGGGCGGTCGCAGACCTCCTCGGCGGATCGCCTTCCGCCGTCCCCGACCGCTACGCCCTCGCTTCGCCGATCGCCCGTATCCCCATCGGCGTGCCGGTGATCAGCGTGCACGGCACCGCCGACACCAACGTGCCGGTGCGCCAGACCGAGCGCTTCGCCGCCGCCTCCGGCGACCGCGCGGTGGTGCTCCCCGGCGTCGACCACTTCGCGGTGATCGACCCGACCACCCCGGCGTGGGCCGCCTGCCGCGCCGCCGTCGAGGAGATCCTGGCCGGCTGAGCTGCGCCACTTCACACCCCGGAAGCCCACCTCGCACGTCGTCGGCGGGGTGCGCAGTGCCGTCGCGGGGTGCGCAGTCGACCGACCGCTGCTGGGGGCTCCGGCCGCTGGGTGGTGGATCTCGTCGCCTACCCTCGCGCCATGCTGCTCACGGCCGACGCCTCCGCGCTGCTGCTGATCGACCTGCAGGAGCGGCTGGTCCCCGCGATCGACGGCGGGGGCAAGGAGATGGTCGCCAACGCCACTCGGCTCGGCGCGGCGGCGGGGCTGCTGGATGTACCCGTCTGCGCCACCGAGCAGGCCCCCGACAAGCTCGGCCCGACGATCGCCGAGCTCGCGACCTACCCGCAGCTGGTGCTGTCCAAGACCGTGTTCGGCGCCGCGTCGTTCCCGACGTTGCTGCCGCCCGGCGCCGAGGAGGTCGTCGTCGCGGGCTGCGAGGCGCACGTCTGCGTGCTGCAGACCGTGCTGGGCCTGCTCGCCGCGCGGCACCGGGTGCTCGTCGTCGCCGACGCGATCGGCTCGCGGACCACCGCCAACCGCGACGCCGCGATCGACCGCATGAGCCGCCATGGCGCCGAGATCGTCACCACCGAGATGGTGCTGTTCGAGTGGCTGCGCGACGCCACGCACCCGCGTTTCCGCGAGGTGCAGGCCCTGATCAGGTAGCGCGCTCCGCGACGAACGCCGCCGCCTGCGCGGCGTAGGCGCCGTACAGCTCGGGCGCGCGCGGCACGGCCATGGCGACCTGGGCCTGGTCGACGTCGAGGCAGTGGTGCACGAGCATGTTGCGCATCCCGGCCGAGGGACGCAGCTCAGCGGCCAACTCAGCGGTGATCATCCCCGCCCGCGCGGCCAGGTCGAACGACTCCTCGTAGGTCTGCGGCGCCCGGCCGAGGACGGCCGCCGCCACGTCGCTGTTGCAGGCCAGCGCCAGGTCGACGAGCAGCGTGAGGATGCGCTCCACGGCCAGCGCCGTCGCGGGCTCGTCGAACAGCCGTGGCGGGTCGATCGGCCCCAGATCGGCCAGCCAGGCGAGCAGCTCGCGGATCCGCCGCAGCCGCGCGCGGATCGACCGTCCATCGAGTGCGCGCGGCCCCTGCCCGCCCGACGCGGCGGCACGCTGTCGGGCGAGATCCGGGGCGGGCGTGGTCATCGCGTCATGGTGTCACGAAAGCGGAGTGTCCCCTCCAGCGGTGATCACCGGTTGGGCGCACTTCCGGCCGGATCTGGCCGCTTCGTGCGCCGAGCCTGCGATCCTCACGAGAGATCGGCCTACTCCGGCCCGTGCACGGCCGCCTCGGGGATCGGCGGCCCTACGACCCGCAGGCCGTACCCCGGCGCCGCCGCCAGCCAGCGGGCAATGTCGTCGCCGGTCACCCCGCCGTCGGGCAACCGCCGTTCGAGCGCGGGCGAGCCCACCTCGTCGTAGAGGCTCATCACGTCACCCGGCAACGCCAGCCCGAGGTAGCGGACAGCCGTGGTGGTGCGGAACGCGTGCGGCACTCCCCGCGGCAGGTAGATGAACGCGCCGGGTTCGAGGTCGACGCGCTCGTCTCCTGCCTGATAGGTCAGGGTGCCTTCCAGCAGATACCAGGCCTCGGCCTCGCGGGTGTGTACGTGCATGGGTGTCGCGATGCCCGCAGGCTGCGTCACGAGCGACACGGCGAGCTGCCCGCCGGTCTCCGCGCCGCTGACGAGCGTCTCGAACAGCCCGCCCATCGCCCAGCTCGCTGCTCCGGTGCCCGCGGCGCGGGCGACGACGGCGTCGATCGTGGAACTCGACATCTCAGTGCTCCTTTCAGGCCAGGAGCAGTCGGCTCCAGGCGTCGATGAGGTAGGCGGCGAAGCGTTGGTGGCTCCAGCCGCGTTCGCCGATCAGCAGCACCCAGTACTCGCTGCCGTTCATGCTCCAGACGATGTCGGCGACGTCGTCGTCGGTGAGGTCGTCGCGCAGCTCCCCGGTGCCACGCAGGTCGGCGGCGAAGCGGCGCATGTTGTGGGCCCTGCGGTCGGAGATCTCCTTCCACAGCGCCGCGGACTCGGTGTCACCGCCCGCCGCGTCGCGCAGTGCGAGGAAGACAGGCGCGAGCCTGCCCTGGGCCTCGACCAGGCCCGTGACGTATGCGGTGATCTTGTCCCGCGCCGAGGAGGCGGCGCGCACGCGCGCCACGTACTCGCGTTGCTCGGCGGGCACAGCGGTGTCGGTGCCGGAGATCGCCGACTCCAGCACCTCGCGCAGGAGGGCGGGCTTGCGGCCGACGGTCGCGTAGACGGTGTCGACCGCGACCCGCGCCTCCCGCGCGATCTCGGCGATGGTGGTGGCGGCGTACCCGTTGCCGACGAAAAGGTCACGGGCGGCCGTCAGCACCGCGTGGCGCGTCTGTGCCGCCTGCTCGGCGCGGCGCGGCGAGTGGTAGCGCCGGGTGTCGCGCTTGCTCGTGTCACCCACCCGGCCATCCTCGCAGCTTGGAGGGCCCGCCGAACGATGGCTCCGACGGGCACCTGGACGCCGCGGGCTCGCGGAGGCCCTCGTTCGCCGGACGCTCCTACCCATTCTGCCAGGATGCCGGTCTGGGCCAGCAAGGCGAAGCGGTCGGGCACGCCCCAGTGCTCGACGATCCGGCCGTCGACGACGCGGGCCACGTCGATCACCGTGAAGTCGACCGGGTTGCCGCTCGGCGGGCCGAAGAAGGGTCCGCTCGCGGTGCCGCGGCCGCGCGCCCGCACCCAGATCGTGTCGCCGGATTCGACGGCGTCCTCGATCGTGAACCGGAGGTCGGGCGCCGCGCGGTGCACGTCCCGGATCGCGGCCTTGACGTGCTCGATGGCGGCGGCTCCATCGCCCGCTAGGCCGAACTGGTGCTCGACGAGATCGGGCGCGCACAGCTCGTCGACGATCGCGTCGTCTCCGGTGGAGAAGCCTTCGTCGAACATGCGCCGCAGGACCTGCAGCGCAGCTGTCTCGGTGGTGGTCATCGTAACTCCTTATATTCAACCGAAGCTAACCGGATCAATACGGGACTGTAGGCTCGACAGCAGCACCACGTCAACCGGTCACCGACGGGTGGTAATGCGCACGATGATCGGCCGGTGATCGCGCTAGCATCGGTATGTCCCACAGGCGGAAGAGGAAGCAGGCGGCGTACCCCTTGACCCATCCGGATCCCGTCCAGTCGCGTATGGCCGTTCCGGACGCCGCTCTGCTCGCGCTGCTGGGCTCGCGCGACGAGAGCCTGCGCACGGCGGAGGACCTCCTCGACGCCGACGTGCACGTCCGTGGCAACGAGCTCACCCTCACCGGCAAGCCCGCCGACGTCGCGTTCGCGGAGCGCGTGTTCACGGAGCTGATCACCCTGGCCGAGCGCGGCCAGCAGGTGTCGGCCGATGCCGTGCGCCGCACCGTCGAGATGCTCGGCTCGGGCGACGGTCGGCTGGGGGAGTCACCCGCCGAGGTGCTGTCCCTGGACATCCTCTCGCGCCGCGGCCGCACCATCCGACCCAAGACGTTGAACCAGAAGCGCTACGTCGACGCCATCGACTCGCACACCATCGTCTTCGGCATCGGCCCGGCGGGCACGGGCAAGACCTACCTCGCGATGGCCAAGGCCGTGCAGGCGCTGCAGACCAAGATGGTCAACCGGATCATCCTCACGCGGCCCGCGGTCGAGGCGGGGGAGCGGCTGGGCTACCTCCCCGGCACCCTGTTCGAGAAGATCGACCCGTACCTGCGCCCGCTGTACGACGCCCTGCACGACATGATCGACCCGGAGTCGATCCCCAAGCTCATGGCGGCCGGGACGATCGAGGTCGCACCGCTGGCCTACATGCGCGGCCGCACGCTCAACGACGCGTTCATCATCCTCGACGAGGCGCAGAACACCACGCCCGAGCAGATGAAGATGTTCCTCACCCGGCTGGGCTTCGGGTCGCGGATCGTGGTGACCGGCGACGTCACGCAGGTCGACCTGCCCGGCGGCGTCCGCTCGGGCCTGCACGTGGTGCGCGACATCCTCGACGGCGTCGACGACGTGCACTTCTCCGTGCTGTCGAGCGCCGACGTGGTGCGCCACCGGCTGGTGGCCGACATCGTCGACGCCTACGCGCGGTGGGACGCGGACAACGAGCGCCCCAACCTGCGCTCCGCGGCCCCCCGCAACGGCCCCCCCGTCGACCGCAGGGCCCGCCGCCGCTGATCGCCATTCCGCACGGTTGATCGCCGGTTGAGGGACATGCGCGCCATATACGGCGGTCATGTCCCGCAACCGGCGATCACGGGTTTCTGCACCTCCTCACCGATGTGGGGATTGGTGCACGCGTAGATCTTGAGCGTCTTCCCCGGCAGGCCGACGACCGGCACGAGAGGAACGGTCAGCGGGGGTAGACCGGCCAGGGTGGCCGTGACCGATCCGGTGACGGCGAGCGTCGCCGAGCCCGTCGCGACGGCCGCCGCGGCCCCCTGCGTGCCCGCGGGGCACGGGATCGGGGTGATGGTCGGCCGCGTGAGCCCGATCGTCGGGGTCAGCAGGTTGGCCGCCACGTTCAGCTTGATCGTCGTGGCGGGCGGCGTCGACAGGCATCGCGCGACCCCCGGCGCGGTCACGCAGACCGAGACCGGAACGGACGGAATGGTGATGGGACCCACCGTCGCGGAGCGCGAAGTATCCGCGACAGCTGTTCCGGTCAATGCCAGACAACAGCCGGACGTGGCTACGGTGACGGCAATCAAACGAGAGATTCGCATGCGCATCGCCCTTCTCCGAGAGGGTCCCCGACCTGCGAAGAGAATGCTGACGATCACTTTTGTGCGCGGAAATTGATGCCGTATCACTCCCACTCGAAGGTGTTCTCCGGTAGCCGGGAGCTAGCGATTTCCGCGACGCATTCCCCCTCGTGATCAGCGCACGGCGCCCGGCGTCTATCCTGGGTGAGTGTCGATCGAGGTGAGTAACGAGTCCGGCGTCGAGCTCGACGCCGAGCTGATCGTCTCGGTCGCGCGCTACGCGCTGGCGGCGATGCGGGTCAGCCCCGCGGCCGAGCTGTCGATCCTCGCGGTCACCAACGACACGATGGCCGAGCTGCACGAGCGCTGGATGGACGAGCCGGGCCCCACCGACGTCATGTCGTTCCCGATGGACGAGCTGATGGACGAGTCCCGCCGTCCCGACGCGCCCGACATGGGGCCCGCGTTGCTCGGCGACATCGTGCTCTGCCCCGAGTTCGCCAAGGCCCAGGCGCGCACCGCGGGCCACAGCCTCGACGACGAGATGCACCTGCTCACCGTGCACGGCGTGCTGCACCTGCTGGGCTACGACCACGCCGAGCCCGACGAGGAGCGCGAGATGTTCGCGCTGCAGGGCACCCTGCTCGCCGACTGGCGCCGGTCGCGCACCGAGGAGGCCGCCCGCGCGGCGCAGCGGCGCAGCGACTCGGCCGTGCTCGGCACCGTCGGCCTCGAGGACACATGATCATGTGTGCCGTCGCGGGGGCCCGTTCGTCGCGGGCCGCGCGCGCAGAACGATGATCGCCCCGCTGCTCGTCGTCGCGGTCCTGCTGGTCCCGGTCGCGGGGCTGTTCGCCGCGGCGGACGCGGCGCTCCTCTCGGTGTCCCGGGCGCGCGTCGACGCGCTGGTGCGCGAGGGGCGGCCGGGGGCGCGCGCGTTGGCCAAGGTCGTGGCCGACCGGCCCCGCCACGTCAACCTGCTCCTGCTGCTTCGCCTGGCCGCCGAGACCACCGCGACGGTGCTCGCCACGGTCGCCTTCGTGCAGATCTTCAATAGCGTCTGGAAAGGCGCGCTGGTGGCCGCCGCGGCGATGGTGGTGGTGTCCTACGTCTTCATCGGCGTCGGCCCCCGCACGCTCGGCCGCCAGCACCCCTACCGCATCGGCGTGCTGCTCGCGGCCCCCGTGCGGACGCTCGGCACGCTGCTCGGCCCGCTGAGCCGCCTGCTCATCGTCATCGGCAACGCGATCACCCCGGGCCAGGGCTTCCGGCAGGGCCCGTTCTCCTCCGAGGTGGAGCTGCGCGAGCTGGTCGACATGGCCAGCACGTCCGGCGTCGTCGACGAGGGCGAGCGCAAGATGATCCACTCGGTGTTCGAGCTGGGCGACACGATCGCCCGCGACGTGATGGTGCCCCGCCCGGACGTGGTGTGGACCGAGCACGACACGCCTGTGGACAAGGTCGTGCGGCTGGCGCTCAAGAGCGGCTACTCCCGGATGCCGGTGCTGGGGGAGGGCATCGACGACATCGTCGGCGTCGCCTACCTCAAGGACCTCGTCCGCGCCCAGGAGGAGCAGCCCGCCGCGCTCCTGCGCGACGTGATGCGCCGCGCGGTGTTCGTGCCCGACAGCAAGCGCGTCGACGAGCTGCTCAAGGAGATGCAGGCCGCCCGCAACCACATGGCGATCGTGGTCGACGAGTACGGCGGCACCTCGGGCGTCGTCACCATCGAGGACATCCTCGAGGAGATCGTCGGCGAGATCACCGACGAGTACGACACCGACGAGGTGCCCGACGTCCAGGAGATCGACGGCCACACGCGGCGGCTCTCCGCGCGGCTGCCCGTCGAGGACCTGGAGGAGCTCTACCCGGCCCTCGGCGAGCCCGACGGGCCCAACCCCTTGGCCGAGGCGCTCGCCGAGGCCGACGTCGACACGGTCGGCGGGCTGCTCGCGCAGCGGCTGGGCAAGGTCCCGCTGCCCGGTGCGGAGGCCGAGGTCGCGGGCCTGCGGCTGCGCGCCGAGGGCGGGAAGGATGCGCGCGGACGCCTGCGCATCACGTCGGTGCTGGTGGAGGAGATCGAGTCTGAGGAGCGCGATGTCGCCGGAGATTGACCCGGAGGACGGCAAGATCGTCACGTTGGCGCGGTCGTCGCGCGCCCGGACCGGCGCGGACGAGGGTGCGGCGGTGCGCGACACCGACGGCCGCACCTACGCCGCGGCCACGGTGGCGCTCCCCTCGCTGCGGCTCACAGCCCTGCAGGCGGCGGTGGCCGCCGCGGTGTCGAGCGGCGCGCCCGGCCTGGAGGCGGCCGCCGTCGTCACCGCGGCCGACGCGGTGGACGCGGCGTCGCTCAGCGCGGTGCGCGACCTCACCCCGACCGCACCCGTCCTGCGCGCCGACCCCACCGGTTCGGTGCTCGAGAGGATCACCCCGTGACGCTGCCGAAGACCCCCGAGTACGACGTCGTTGTGGTCGGCGGCGGCATCGTCGGCCTCGCCACCGCGCTCGCCGTGGCCCGCAGCGGCCGGTCGGTGGCCGTGGTCGAGCGCGAGCCGCTCCTCGCCGATCACCAGACCGGGCGCAACTCCAACGTCATCCACTCCGGCATCTACTACGCACCGGGTGGGCTCAAGGCGCGCCTGGCCGTGGCGGGCTGCGCCGAGACCGTGGCGTTCTGCCGCGAGCACGACCTCCCGCACTCCGTCTGCGGCAAGCTCGTGGTCGCCACCGAGCCCGAGGAGCTCCCGCGCATGGCGGAGCTCGTCCGCCGGGGCGCGGCCAACGGCGTCGAGGTCCACGAGCTCGACCAGGCCGGGATGCGCGAGCACGAGCCGAACGTCCGCGGGATCGCCGCGCTCTGGGTCCCCTCGACGGGGATCTGCGACTACCGGCTCGTCGCGGAGAAGATCGGCGAGCTCGTCGTCAAGGAGGGCGGGGAGATCCACCTCGGCCGGACCGTGGCGGCCCTGCAGCGGCGCAGCTCCGACGTCGTGGTGCGCGGCGACGGGCCGGACCTGCTCGGCAAGCAGGTCGTCGCCTGCGCGGGCCTGCACTCCGACGAGCTGGCCCGCGCCTCGGGCGCCGACCCCGGCGTGCGGATCGTGCCGTTCCGCGGCGAGTACTCGGGGTTCTCCGAGCGGGCCGCAGGGCTCGTCCGCGGGCTGATCTACCCGGTGCCCGATCCGGCGTTCCCGTTCCTGGGCGTGCACGCCACCCGCGGCATCGACGGGCACGTGCACGCGGGCCCCAACGCCGTGCTCGCGCTGGCCCGCGAGGGCTACAGCTGGGGCACGGTCAACCCCCGCGAGCTCCTCTCGACGATCACCTACCCCGGTCTGCTGCGGGTCGCCAAGCAGCACTGGCGTTACGGGCTCGGCGAGGTGCACCGGTCGCTGTCGAAGGCGGCGATGGTCAAGCAGATCCAGCGGATGCTGCCCGACGTGCAGGCGTCCGACCTGTCCCCGGCGGGCGCGGGGGTGCGCGCGCAGGCCGTCAAGCCCGACGGCACGCTGCAGGACGACTTCCTGTTCGTCGAGCAGGGCTCCGGCCCCGGCGCCGTTCTGCACGTGCTCAACGCGCCCTCACCCGCCGCCACCGCGGCGCTGCCCATCGGCCGGGAGATCGTCGCGCGGCTCACAGGAGAAGGTGTCGCATGAGGAGCATCCTCGACGTGCCGGAGGGCTTCCGCTCCGGGTTCGCGTGCTTCGTCGGACGGCCCAACGCGGGCAAGTCCACGCTGACCAACGCGCTGATCGGCGCCAAGATCGCGATCACGTCGTCGCGCCCGCAGACCACCCGCCACGCCATCCGCGGGATCCTGCACCGGCCCGACGCCCAGCTCGTCGTGATCGACACGCCGGGCCTGCACAAGCCCCGCACGCTGCTCGGGAGCAGGCTGAACGACGTCGTCCGCGAGACCTGGTCGGAGGTCGACGTGATCGGCTTCTGCGTCCCGGCCGACGTCCCGGTGGGGCGTGGCGACGAGTTCATCGTCAACGAGCTGAAGGCGGTGGCGGGCCGCACCCCGGTGCTGGGCGTGGTCACCAAGACCGACCTCGCCCGGCCCGAGCAGATCGCGGAGCGGCTGACCCAGTTGTCGGCCCTGATGGAGTTCGCCGACGTGATCCCGTGCTCGGCCGTCGACGGGTTCCAGGTCACGACGCTGGCCGATCTCCTCGTCAGCAGGCTGCCGGAGGGCCCGCCGCTCTACCCCGACGGCGAGCTGACCGACGAGCCGGAGGAGACGCTCGTCGCCGAGCTGATCCGGGAGGCGGCGTTGGAGGGCGTGCGCGACGAGCTGCCGCACTCCATCGCCGTGACGATCGACGAGATGGAGCCCCGCGAGGGCCGCAAGGACTTCCTCGACATCCACGCCGTCATCCACGTCGAGCGATCCAGCCAGAAGGGGATCGTGATCGGCAAGGGTGGCGAGCGGCTGCGTCAGGTCGGCACGGACTCGCGGCGGCAGATCGAGGCCCTCCTCGGCATGCGGGTCTTCTTGGACCTGCACGTCAAGATCACGAAGGATTGGCAGCGCGACCCGAAGCAGCTGCGCAAGCTCGGGTTCTAGTAGCCGCCGCTGCTGGGGATGGAGCTCGCCACGGCGGCGAAGAAGATCACGATGAAGACGATGTAGGCGATGAACAGCAGCGTGAAGATGCCGCCGATGATGATGCCCGCCAGCGCCAGCCCGTCGCCGTCCTCGCCGGTCTTCTTGATCTGACTGCGGGCCACGAACCCGAACACCAGCCCGAGCGGCGCGACGAGGATGCCGAACACCAGCGCCAGGATGGCCATCGTGTTCGTGCCGCGCGGGGCGGCGTAGGGCTGGGCGTAGCCGGGGTAGGGCTGCTGCTGGGGGTAGCCGGGCTGCGGGTAGGCGCCGTACTGGGCCGCCTGGTCGTAGCCCGCCGCGGGGAACGGCTGCCCGTAGGCCTGCTGGCCGTAGGGGTTGGCCGGGTCGTAGGCCTGCTGGCCGTACGCCTGCTGCCCGTACGCGTTGGGGTCGTAGGCCGCCTGGCCGTAGGGCTGCGCCGCGGGGTAGGGCTGCTGTTGCTGCTGTTCGTAGCCCGCCGTCGGGGGCGGGGTGTTCTTGCCGAGCGAGACGGTGTCGTCGTGCGCGTCTTCGGGCTTGTGCGGACTCGACATGATGCTGGTTGTCCCCCTGGATCGGCGTGGAGGGACGATCGTAGGCCTTTCGGGGTCGTAGGCTTCAAACATGGCCCTGTACCGCGACACCGGCGTGGTGTTGCGCGTTCAGAAGCTCGGTGAGGCCGATCGCATCGTCACGATCCTCACGCGCCGTCACGGGAAGGTCCGCGCGGTGGCGAAGGGGGTGCGTCGCACGCGGTCGCGCTGGGGGGCCCGCCTGGAGCCGTTCAACCACGTCGACGTGCAGTGCTACACCGGCCGTTCGCTCGACGTCGTCACGCAGGCCGAGACCGTCGACGCGTTCGGGGTGGGCCTCGTCGGTGACTACGCCCGGTACACGGCCGGGTGCGCGGTGCTGGAGACCGCCGACCGGCTCGTCGCCGAGGAGGGCGAGCCCGCGCTGCGGGTGTACCTGCTGCTGGTGGGGGCGATCCGCGCGCTGTCGGGCCGGGAGCGCGATCCGTCGCTCGTCCTCGACGCCTTCTTCCTGCGCGCGATGACCCACGCGGGCTGGGCCCCCGCGATCAACGACTGCGCCCGCTGCGCCGCCCCCGGCCCGCACTCGGCGTTCAACGTCGCCGCCGGGGGAGCGGTGTGCGGCCAGTGCCGCCCGCCAGGCTCGGTCACCCCCTCGCAGGAGACGTTCGTGCTGCTCGACGCCCTGCTACACGGGGAGTGGGGTGTCGCCGACGCCGCCGCCCCCGCCACCCGCCGCGACACGTCCGGCCTGGTCGCCGCCCACCTGCAGTGGCACATGGAGCGGCAGCTGCGCTCCCTGCCGCTGGTGGAGCGGCGGGCGACCACCCCACGGGAGGCGCCCGCGCCCGCACCGGCGGTGATCCAGCAGGCGGGCTGCGACGGTCGGCCCGACCGCCCGTAGGGTGCGGGCGTGCCCGAGCCGCCACCCCCGCATCCCCTGGGCGTGCGGCCGCCCGCGATCCCCCGCGAGCTGGTGCCCCGCCACGTCGCGCTGGTGATGGACGGGAACGGGCGGTGGGCCAACGCGCGGGGGCTGCCGCGGATCGAGGGGCACCGCCGGGGCGAGGCGTCGCTGATGGACGTGGCGTGGGGGTGCCTGGAGGTCGGGGTGCGCTGGCTGTCGGCCTACGCGTTCTCCACCGAGAACTGGAAGCGCAGCCCGGACGAGGTGCGCTTCCTCATGGGCTTCAACCGCGACGTGATCCGGCGGCGGGTCGACGAGCTGCACGCCCGCGGGGTGCGGGTGCGGTGGGCGGGGCGACGGCCGCGACTGTGGCGCTCGGTGATCAGGGAACTGGAGGTCGCCGAGGAGAAGACCCGCGACAACGACCTGCTGACGCTCACCATGTGCGTCAACTACGGCGGCCGGGCGGAGATCGCCGACGCGGTCCGCGAGATCGCCCGGCTCGTCGCAGCGGGCAAGCTCAAGCCCGACAAGATCGACGAGCGGACCATCGCCCGGTACCTCGACGAGCCGGAGATGCCCGACGTCGACCTCTTCGTGCGCAGCTCCGGGGAGCAGCGCACGTCCAACTTCCTGCTCTGGCAGTCGGCGTACGCGGAGATGGTCTTCCTCGACACGCTGTTCCCCGACTTCGACCGACGACACATCTGGGAGGCGATCGAAATCTACGCGCGACGGGACCGGCGGTTCGGCGGGGCGATGGACAGCCCGGACGCCGCGTCATGAAAGAGACCTTGGACACGGCCAGAGCGGCGTTGGAGCGCTACGTCGAGGTCACCGTCGACGACGACGGGGCGATCACGTTCCGCCACGGTGACGTGCCGTGCGCCCTGCTGGGCCTCGAGCTCGCCGAGGGTCTACCGGTGCTCAGCCTCACCTGCGTGGTGGCCTGGGACCTGCCCCGCGACCAGGACGTGCCCGCGCGCGTCGGGATCCGGGCGGGCGAGGGTCTGTTCGGCACGCTGGGCGTGGTCGAGGGCGACCACGGGTGGGACGTCACGCTGCGCTACGCCTTCCCCGCGGTGGGGCTGAGCGAGACGGCCCTGGGCACCCTGCTCATGCTCGTCGTCAGCAACGCCTCGGCGGTCCGGACGGAGCTGGTGCAGACCGCCCAGGACAGGCCGTAGCTCAGGCCGAGAGGTGGACCACCGGGAGCTGTGACAGGTCGGTGGCGCTGAGCTTGCCCGCCGCGCCCAGCACGTCGTTCTGGGCCTTCTGCATCCTGGCGTCGAGCACGCCCGACAGGGCGTACGCGACCCGGCCCAGCAGGCGCACGGTGGTGTCGTCGACGAGCGGGCGCGGCGTGGACACCACCGCGACACCGGTCGGCTTGCCCTCGTTGGACTGCGCCACACCGATCGTGAACGACTCGCGGGGGTTGAGGTGGCGCGAGGCGTAGTGGTCGCGCAGCTTCTTGATCATGTTGTGGAAGTCGGTGACGTCGCCGTCGAGCTCGAGGTCCTTGAGATCGGCCTCTTTGAGGACGGCCTGGCGCCCGGAGAAGCAGCGGACGTAGCCGACCAGCGCTCCCGTCCACAGCGCCTCGACGAACGCGGCGTCGGGCTGGGGCGGCGCGAGCGCGGTGACCAGGTGCTCGCAGCAGCGCAGCACGTACTGGAGATCCTCGAAGACGGCTGCTTGGGAGGCGAGCTCGGCCGCTTCCGGGCCGTCGAACCTGCGTACCGTGCTGGGAGCCGTCGCCGTCATTTGGCGGAGGCTAGCCGCCGGTGCCCGCTTGCGCCGTGTCGATCTGAGACGTTCCACACTCCCGGCACAGCCCGAAGATCTCGACGGTGTGCGAGAGGTCGGAGAAGCCGTGCCGCTCGGCCACCCGCGCGGCCCACGTCTCCACCGCGGGCCCCTCGATCTCGACGGCGGCGCCGCAGCGGCGGCAGACCAGGTGGTGGTGGTGCTCGGCGCTCTCGCAGCGCCGGTAGACCGCCTCGCCCGACGCGGTGCGCAGCACGTCGACCTCGCCGCCGTCGGCCAACGCCTGCAGGGTGCGGTAGACGGTGGTGAGCCCGATCCCGTCGCCGCGGCGGCGAAGCTCCTCGTGGATCTCCTGGGCGGAGCGGAAGTCGTCGAGCCGGTCGAGCAGCGCGGACACGGCGGCGCGTTGCCGGGTGGAGCGCAGGGCGCGCGTCACCGCAACTCCTCCGCGTGGGCCACGGCATCGACGACGATGTGCGCGAGGTGGTCGTCGACCAGCGAGTAGAGCACCTCGCGCCCCTGCCGCTCGCCGCGCACCACGCCTGCCGCCTTGAGGATCCGCAGGTGCTGGCTGATCAGCGGCTGCGGGACGCCCAGCGCATCGACGAGGTCGTGCACGCACCCGCTGGACTCCAGCAGCTGCAGCACGATGCCGATGCGCACCGGTGCGGCGAGGGCGCGCAGGAGGTCGCCTGCCGCGGCGAGCGTGCGCGGGGTGCGGACGGCCCCCTGGGCGTGCTCGGCAGCGACAGTGGACATGACTGTCATTGTACGTACGTGGCATCCTCCCCGGGTGTTGCTCGTCTGCCGGTTCCGCCCGTCCGATCCCGCCGCCTTCCGCGAGCGGGCGGCCCACGCGCTGGCCCTGCTCACCGCGGCGCCCGGCTGCCTCGGTGGGGAGCTGGGCCGGGCGGTGGACGAGCCCGGGCGCTGGGTGCTCACCGTCCGGTTCACCGCCGTCGACGCCTACCGTCGCGCGCTGTCACCGTTCGCCGTCCGCGAGCACGTCGTGCCGCTGCTGTCGGAGGCCGAACCGGAGCCGTCGACGTTCGAGACGCTGGTCACAGCCGTGCGAGGGACGACGGAGGACCACGCCAGCCTGCTCACGGACGGGTGACGGCGTCCGTTAGGGTCCGCCTCCATGTCCACAGCTCTGATCACGGGCGGCGCCACCGGTCTCGGTCCCGCCTTCGCGCGGAGGCTCGCCGCCGACGGCCACGACCTCGTCCTCGTCGGGGGGGACAAGGACGCGCTGGAGGAGATGGCGGAACCGTTGCGGACCGCACACCGCGTGCAGGTCGAGACGCTGCCCGCCGACCTGTCGGTCGCCGCGGAACGCGCGCTCGTGGAGGAGCGGCTTGCCGACGCCTCCGCGCCGGTGGACATGCTCGTCAACAGCGCGACCATCATGCTGAAGGAGCTGTTCGACGAGGCGTCCTTCGACGCGCTGCAGGAGGAGCACGACGTCAACGTGACGTCGGTGCTGCGCCTCACCCGGGCCGCGCTGCCCGGGATGATCGAGCGCGGACGGGGCTCCGTGATCAACGTCGCGAGCTTCGCCGGGTACCTCAGCCCCGCCGGTTGGGCCCACGCCGCGGGAAAGACGTGGGTGCTCAGCTTCACCGACAACGTCGCCGCCTCGCTGCAGGGCACCGGGGTGCGGGCCATCGCCATCGCCCTCGGCACCGTCCGCACCCCCGCCCACACGGGCAACTCGCGGATGCTGTTGGACGCCGACGCCGTCGTCGACCGCTGCCTGGCCGACCTGGCCCGCGGCCGCCTGCTGAGCGTGCCGGGGGGTGTCTACCGGACGGTGGTCGAGACGCTGGACCTGCCGCGGCGGGGGCTGCGCGGGATCTCGCGGCTGACCCGGCGCAACCGGGAACGCGGCGTGGTCCGGGGCGACGCGAAGGCGACGAGCGCGCACTTCTGACCGCCCGGCGGCCCCAGGAGTGCTGGGTGCCGCCGCGAACTCGGTTGTCGAGCCCGGCCGGTACGCTCGACACTTCGTTCATCTCTTCGTAGTGGAGTGTCGTCCGTGGCCAGCAAAGCCTCTTCCGCCAAGATCGAGACCATCGTCGCGCTCGCCAAGCGCCGGGGATTCGTCTTCGCGTCTGGCGAGATCTACGGCGGCACGCGGTCGGCGTGGGACTACGGGCCCTTGGGCGTCGAGCTCAAGGAGAACATCAAGCGGCAGTGGTGGAAGACGATGGTCACCGGCCGCGAGGACGTCGTCGGCCTCGACTCGTCGGTGATCCTCCCGCGCCAGGTGTGGGTGGCGTCCGGCCACCTCAACGCCTTCCACGACCCGCTGGTGGAGTGCACCAACTGCCACAAGCGCTTCCGCGCCGACCAGTTGGCCGAGGAGTACACGGAGCGCACGGGCAAGCCCGCGTCCGAGGACGACCTGTCCGAGATCCCGTGCCCCAACTGCGGCACCCGCGGCCACTACACGGCCCCGCGCGACTTCAACATGATGCTCAAGACCTACCTCGGCCCGGTCGAGTCCGAGGAGGGCCTGCACTACCTGCGGCCCGAGACGGCGCAGGGCATCTTCGTGAACTTCCTCAACGTGCAGACGACCTCGCGCCGCAAGCCCCCGTTCGGCATCGGCCAGATCGGCAAGAGCTTCCGCAACGAGATCACCCCGGGCAACTTCATCTTCCGCACGCGCGAGTTCGAGCAGATGGAGATGGAGTACTTCGTCGAGCCGGGCACCGACGAGGAGCTGCACCAGTACTGGATCGACGAGCGCACCCGCTGGTACGTCGACCTCGGCATCGACCCCGAGAACCTGCGCCAGTACGAGCACCCCAAGGAGAAGCTCTCCCACTACTCGAAGCGCACGGTCGACATCGAGTACCGCTTCCAGTTCACCGGCCAGGAGTGGGGTGAGCTCGAGGGCATCGCGAACCGCACCGACTTCGACCTCACCACGCACTCCAACCACTCCGGTGTCGACCTGTCGTTCTACGACCAGGCCACGGAGTCGCGCTACCGGCCGTACGTGATCGAGCCCGCAGCGGGTGTGGGGCGCTCGATGATGGCGTTCCTGCTGGAGGCCTACACCGTCGACCAGGCGCCCAACGCCAAGGGCGGGGTCGACGAGCGCGTGTCGCTCAAGCTCGACCGGCGGCTCGCGCCCGTCAAGGCCGCGGTGCTGCCGCTCTCCCGCAACGCCGACCTCTCGCCCAAGGCCCGCGATCTCGCCGCCGCACTGCGCAAGCACTGGAACGTCGAGTTCGACGACGCCGGGGCGATCGGCCGTCGCTACCGCCGCCAGGACGAGATCGGCACGCCGTTCTGCCTGACGGTCGACTTCGACACCCTCAACGACCAGGCCGTCACCATCCGCGAACGGGACACGATGGCCCAGGAGCGGGTGGCGCTCGACCAGGTCGAGGCCTACCTCGGCGCCCGCCTCATCGGCTGCTGAGCCCCGGCCCCCGGGCTGACATCTGTCATGGCTCGGGGGTGACGGGCGGAGTGGGTCTCGGCCCGCCCTGAGGGCGAGCCTTGGCTCATGACGGAGCCAGCCGCGGTCGCGGTGCGGGACCTGCACCGCCGATACGGGAACGTCCCGGCGGTCGACGGGGTGGACCTCACGATCGCGCCGGGCGAGGTCGTCGCGCTGCTCGGCCCGAACGGGGCGGGCAAGTCCACCGCGATCGACATGCTGCTCGGCCTGACCCGGCCGGACCGCGGCGAGATCGCGGTGTTCGGGCGGACGCCGCGGCGTGCCGTCGCCGACGGGCTGGTCGGAGCCATGCTGCAGGGCGGCGGGCTGCCGGAGGACATCACGGCGGGCGAGGTCGTCGGCCTCATGGCCGCGCTGTTCCCCGACCCGTTGCCGGTCGGCGAGACGTTGGCCCGGGCCGGCGTGTCCGACGTGGCCAAGCAGCGCTTCGGGAAGCTCTCGGGCGGGCAGAAGCAGCGGGTGCGCTTCGCCGCCGCGCTGGTCTGCGACCCGGATCTGCTGGTGCTGGACGAGCCCACCGTCGCCATGGACGTCCAGGCCCGGCGGGAGTTCTGGGCGGCGATGCGCGCCTACACCGCGACCGGCCGCACGGTGCTGTTCGCCACCCACTACCTGGCCGAGGCCGAGGAGTTCGCCGACCGCGTCGTGTTGCTGCGGGCGGGCCGGGTGGTGGCCGACGGGAGCGTCGCGCAGGTGCGGGCGCTCGCGGCGGGCCGGGTCGTGTCCGCCACCGTCGCGGGGCCCGACCGGGCCGGGTTGGAGCTGCTGTCGGGGGTGTCGGGTGTGCGCGTCGAGGGGTCGCGCATCCACCTGGCCTGCAGCGACTCCGACTCGGCCCTGCGGGCCCTGCTCGCGGCCTGCCCGTCGGCCGTCGACGTCGAGGTCGTCGCCCACGGCCTCGAGGACGCGTTCGTGCTGTTGACCGGGGCGCAGGCCACGCCGGAACGGAGCCACTGAGATGGGCGTGCTGTTGGTGTCCGAGGTGCGCCGGATCTTCCGCTCGCCCCGGTTCGTGATCTTCACGGTGGGTCTGCCGCTGGTCTACTTCCTGATCTTCTCCGGAATCTACGCGCAGGGAACCGGGCCGGACCGGGCGATGATCATCGTGGTGCTGATGGTGATGATGGCCGCGTTCGGCGCGATCTCGGCGTCGATCAGCGTGGGCGGCCGGGTCGCGAACGAGCGCAACATCGGCTGGAACCGGCAGCTGCGGCTCACCCCGCTGCCCGGCTGGGGCTACCTCGCGGCGAAGGCGGCCTCGGCGATGATCGTCGTGCTGCCCGCGCTGCTGCTCGTGTTCGTCGTCGCGGCGCTGGTGAAGGGCGTCGACCTGGAGGCGGGGACGTGGCTGCGGGTGCTCCTGGCCGCGTGGCTGGGCGTGCTGCCGTTCACCGCGGTCGGGCTGTTGATCGGCATGGCCGCGACGCCCGACTCGGCGCAGAGCATGTCGACGGTGACCATGCTGCTGTTCTCGATCCTCGGTGGCGTGCTGATCCCGGCGCAGGTGCTCCCCGCCGCCTGGGTGGCGGTCGCGAAGTTCCTGCCCAGCTACTGGATCGTCGCGCAGACGATGGGGCAGGCCTTCGGCACGGGCATCGACGGGCAGGGCGTGCTGGTGTCGCTCGCCTGGCTGGTCGTGGTGGGCGGGCTCGTGGCCGTCCGGTATCGCCGGGACGCACTCCGTGTGTGACCCGGCTAGCGTGAGCGCCGTGGCGCAGCCGACGTCCGACCTCTCCGGCCTCTCGCGCCGCAAGTGGTCCCTGATGGCGGCGGGCTGGTCGCTGCTGCTGCTCCTGCCCGTGGTCACGGCCCTGACCTCCGACGCGCCGCTGCCGGTGCGGCTCCTGTCGCTGGCCGCCGTGCTCGGTTACGCGGCCTGCTACATGTTCGGGCTGTACGAGGCGGCGCGGCGCGGTTCGGCGGCGTTCTCCATCGCTCTGCTCACCGTGATGGCGGTGCTCTTCCTCGTTATCGCGGGCGAGGGGAACGGCGTCTACTCCTTCGCCTACCTCGTCGTCGGCGTGATCATGCTCGTGCCGGGCAAGTGGGGGACGATCGGTGCGCTCGCGACCTCGGCCGCGGCCGTGCTCGCCGTGTGGCTGCTCACCGGCGTCTTCACCTGGGCGGACGTCATCGGCGCAGCGGCCGTCTGCATCGCCCAGATCGGCATGTTCGGCGTGATCAGGGTCAACGCCCAGCTGCGCGCCGCCCGCGAGGAGCTGGCCGCGCTGGCGGTGACGGCCGAGCGCGAGCGCATGGCCCGCGACCTGCACGACGTGCTGGGGCACAGCCTCACGACGATCACGGTGAAGGCCGGGCTCGCCCGGCGGCTGCTGGAGCAGGGCGAGTACCCGAAGGCCGCCGCCGAGGTGGTCGACATGGAGCGGCTGGGCCGCCAGGCGATGTCGGACGTGCGCGCGACCGTCTCGGCCAACCGGGTCGCGTCCCTGCCGAACGAGCTCGCGGGCGCGGCGGAGGCCCTGCGCGCGGCGGGGATCTCGGCGGACCTGCCGCACGCTGTCGACGACGTCCCGCCCGAGCGGCAGGAGGTGTTCGCCTACGTCGTGCGGGAGGGGGTCACCAACTGCATCCGGCACAGCGGGGCGAGCCACTGCACGGTCCGGTTGTCGTCCACCTCGGTGGAGGTCGTCGACGACGGCGTCGGCAGCCCGGCCTCCACGCCGTCGGGCAACGGGATCCGGGGGCTCACGGAGCGGCTCGCCGCGATCGGCGGCTGGGTGGACGCGGGCCCGACGGAGACCGGCGGCTACCGCCTGCGCGCCGAGTGCCTGCCTGCGCGGCGGACGGCCAAGGCATGACCATGATCAAGGTGCTGTTGGCTGACGACCAAGCCCTGGTCCGCGGCGCGCTCGCGGCGATGCTCGGACTGGAGAACGACATCGAGGTGGTGGCGCAGGTCGGGTCCGGAGCGGAGGTCGTGCCCGCGGCCGCCGCGCACCAACCCGATGTGGCGCTGTTGGACGTCCAGATGCCCGGCGGTGACGGGCTCGACGCCGCTGCGGCGCTCCACGACGCGTTGCCGTCGTGCCGGATCGTCATCCTGACGACGTTCGGTCGGCCCGGCTACCTCGCCCGGGCCATGCGCGCGGGGGCGTCCGGGTTCGTGGTGAAGGACGCGCCGCCCGAGCAGCTGGTCGACGCGGTGCGCCGGGTGCACGCGGGCCTGCGGGTCGTCGACCCGGCGCTGGCCGCCGAGTCGCTCTCGTCCGGGGCGAGCCCGCTCACCGAACGGGAGCGCGACGTGCTGCGCGCCGCGGCCGACGGGGCCACGGTGGCCGACGTCGCCGCCCGCCTGCACCTGTCGGAGGGCACGGTCCGCAACCACCTGTCCGCGGCGATCGGCAAGACCACCGCCCGCACCCGCGCCGAAGCCGTGCGCCTCGCCGACGAACGCGGCTGGCTCTAGTCCTCCTCCGCGACCTCGTCCGGTTCCGCGACCCAGGCCGAGAAGACGGGCAGGCCGGACCAGGGGCTGGATTCGCGGGCCGTGGCCGTCGCGACGACGGCGTAGGGCCGGTCGAACCGCAGGAGCGCGTCCCGCTGCACGCCGGGTTGGGGCGGCCGGAAGCTCAACCGGACCGCCATCGCCGTGACCGCGGCGGCCTCGAACCCGGTGCGGTGGTAGCGCGCGGTGGCAGCCTGCTTGGCCTCCCACTCGTCGCCGCCGAAGAGCCGCCCCAGCACCGCGGCCGCGTCCGCGAACCCGAGGTCCGGGCCGGACAGTTCGTGTTCGGAGGTCGCCGACCACGCGGGCAGCACCGCCGCCACCCGCTCCAGCCCGTCCTCGCCAGCGGACTCCGTGATCGTCCACGCGGGTCCGTCGCCGAGGGGGAGGTCGAACAGGGAGAGCCGCTCGATCCCTGCCGCCGCGGCGTCGTGCGCGGCGGCGAGCACCCGGTCCGCGGGCACGTCGGGCGCGGCGATCACCGAGGTCACCGTGAGCCCGTCGGCGTGGGCGCGGTGCACGGCGACATCGCCCGCCTCGGGGTGGCGGGCGATGGCGCACTCGTGGCCGCGCTCGGGCGTCCGCAGCACCGCACGGACGCGGTCGCGCCAGTCGGAGCGGAACTCCGCGGAGTAAGCCGTGTCGAAGGCGGGCTTCCAGCTGATCCGCGTGGCCAGGGCGCTGGCCAGCACGCACTGCCAGCTCCCGCCCATGTCGATGGGGAACTGCTCGATCAGCCCGTAGGTGTGGTCGCGGGCCCAGGCGTCGGCGCCTGCCTGGTCGGGGACCGGCCCCCGCTCGACGGCCGAAGGCAGCGCGGCCAGCCACTCCGCAGCTGGATCGGTCGACGCGGTGGCCCAAGCCGCGACGGCCGCGGCCACCGCTGGGTGGGGGTCGTCCAGCAGCTCCCGGGCGAACCCGGCGGCGTCGGCGGACGGCATCCCGAGCACCGCGCTCAGCCGCTCCGCCTCCGCACCGCGCGCGGCACCGGCCGCGAGCGCGAGCACGAGCCACGCGCCCAACGGGGACGCGATGTGGTGCGTGTCGCCGATCGCGGCGTGCAGCCGCTGGGCGTAGCCGCGGACAGCTTCCGGGAGCAGTTCGCGCGTGGCGGCGGTCATGCCACCCAGTGTGCCTTCCCCGCCTGCGGCGGGAGATCGTCGCACCGCACTACCCTGGACGGCGTGGGAGACGGCGACCTGCGGGGATTCGGCACGGCACTGCGCGCCTTGGCGGGCGACGACGTGGGGGTCGTGCGGGTGTTGGAACGGCACGGGTTCGGCACCGTCGAGAGCGGCCAGCTCCTCGCGGGCACCGCGGCCGGCGCGGTCGCCGGGGTGCTCTACCGGGGCGCGCTCGACACCGTCGCCGTCCCGCTCGCCGCAGCGGCCGTCGCCGCGGCGCAGACCCGCGACGCCCACGTCAGCGAGCCCGATGCGCTGGCCGCGGGCCTCGCCTGCGCCGGGGGCGCCACTCTGCTCGGCCACCCGCTGCCCGCCGCTTGCGCGCAGGCCCTGGGCGCGGCGCTCGAGCGGGGCACCTCCGCCGCGCTCGTCTCGACGCCCGACGGGTCGGCCGCGCTCGTGCTCACCGGCCCCGAGCTGGCCGAGACGACGGGCGGGCTCGGCTCGGCCGTCCTCGACGCGTCCGCCGCCGAGACCGCGCGCAGGTTGCTGCACCGCGGCGCCACCGTCACCGAGCGCACCGACGAGTTCCTGCTCGACCTGTGGGTGCCGGTGCCGTCCGTGCTGATCGTCGGCGCGGGCGCGATCGGTGAGGCACTGGCCGCCCAGGCCGAGCTGCTCGGCTGGACGGCGCGGAGCGTCGCGGAGGTCGACGAGACCGTCGCCGCGGTCGCGGGGTTCACCGAGGCCGACGTGTTCGTGCTGCTCGACCACGCCCCCGCCTTCGACGCCGCGATCATCGAGGGACTGCGCAGCGGGCGCGGCTTCATCGGGGCGCTCGGCTCGCGGCGCACGCAGGCCGCGCGGCGGGAACGGCTCCTGGCGGCGGGCCTCACCGATGCGGAGCTGTCGCAGCTGTACGGGCCGGTCGGGCTCGACCTCGGCGCCCGCACCGCCGCGGAGACGGCCGTGTCGATCGTCGCGCAGGTGATCGCCGTCCGCGGTGGCCGCGCGGGCGTCGCGCTCGCCGAGGCCCCGGGTCGGATCGCGGGCTGAGGTGCCTGCCACCACCGAGCCCGCCCGCGCGCCGACCCTCCCGGGGCGGCGCGGGCGCTGGGTGGCGCGCATCGTGCTCGGCGCCGTCCTCATGGCGGTGTTCGTCGTGGGCGCCACGGCGTTCCGGGTGTGGGAGGTCGCGCGCTTGGACGACCGGCAGCCCGCCGACGCCGTCGTCGTCCTCGGTGCCGCGCAGTACGACGGCGCGCCCAGCTCGATCTTCGCGGCCCGGCTCAAGCACGCGGCCGCGCTCTACGACGCCAAGCTCGCCCCCCGCATCGTCACGACCGGCGGCGGACGGCCCGGCGACGCCTACACCGAGGCCGAGGCGGGCAGGCGCTACCTGATCAAGCTCGGGGTGCCCGCGTCCGCCGTCACCGCCGTGCCCGTCGGCACCGACACGCTCGGCAGCCTGCAGGCGGTCGCGGCCCGCGCGGCACAGGACGGCTGGAGCAGCGCGCTCGTCGTCTCCGACCCGTGGCACTCCCTGCGCGCCCGGCAGATGGCGCGTGACAGCGGCCTCGTGGCGTGGACGTCGCCGACCCGCACCGGCCCGGTCGTCCAGACCCGGGAGACCCAGGCGCGCTACATCGTCCGCGAGACCGGCGCGATGCTCTACTACCGGCTCACCCACGCGTCGGTGGACACCGAGACCACGGGCCTGGGGTGAGCGCGGGCGACCTCTACGACGACCACGCCCGCGAGCGCCTCGTCGTGGAGCAGGCGAAGTACCCCGGTCGGCGCGACCGGCGCAGCCCGTTCTCCCGCGACCGCGCCCGTGTCCTGCACTCGGCGGCGCTGCGGCGGCTCGCGGGCAAGACGCAGGTCGTCGGGCCGGGGGAGGGCGCCGAGGTGAGCGGCGCGCCGCGCACCCGGCTCACCCACTCCCTCGAGGTCGCCCAGATCGGCCGCGGCATCGCCGAGGACCTGGGCTGCGACCCCGACGTCGTCGACACCGCGGGGCTCGCCCACGACATCGGGCACCCGCCGTTCGGGCACAACGGCGAGCGCGCGCTGGACGAGTTCGGCGTGGCCTGCGGCGGGTTCGAGGGCAACGCGCAGACGCTGCGGATCCTCACCCGGCTGGAGCTGAAGGTCTCCGGCGGCGGCCTGAACCTGACCAGGGCCGTGTTGGACGCCGCGTGCAAGTACCCGTGGGTCCGCGCGGCCGACGAGCGCAAGTACGGCGCCTACCCCGCCGACGCGGCGGTCTTCGCGTGGGTCCGCGACGGCGCCCCCGACCGGCGGCGCTGCCTGGAGGCGCAGGTCATGGACTGGGCCGACGACGTCGCCTACTCCGTGCACGATGTCGAGGACGGCATCGTGGCCGGACGCATCGACCTCGCGGCGCTGGACGACGCCGTCGAGCGTGACGTGCTCGTCGACCTCGCCGCCCACTACTTCGGCGGTGACCCGGGCGCGCTCCGCGAGGCGGCGCGCGACCTGTCGACGCTGCCCGTCGTCGCGGGGGTGCGGGAGACCGGCGTCGCGTCGGTGGCCGGACAACTCGCGTTGAAGCGGCTGACCAGCGAGCTGGTGGGCCGGTTCGTGCTCGCCGCCACCGACGCCACCCGCGACGCCCACGGCGACGGCCCGCTCTCCCGCTACGCCGCCGACCTGGTGGTGCCCGCGCGCGCGGGCGCCGAAGTGGCGCTGCTGAAGGCGGTGGCGCTGCGGTACGTCATGCGCGACCCCGAGCGGCTTGGCGATGCAGGCCCGCCAGCGCGACCTGCTCGCCGAGCTGGCCGGTGCGCTGCTGGCCAAGGCGCCCGACACCCTCGACCCCGTGTTCGCGCACGCCTGGGCGGACGCCCCCGACGACGGGGCCCGCCTCCGCGTCGTGATCGACCAGGTGGCCCTCCTGACCGACCAGCAGGCCGTCGCCCGCCACCGCGCCGTCCTGCTGTCCTGACCCGCGCCCTGAGAGTCACCGATCTGCTGGTCCGGCGACAAATCCATGACTCTCGGCCCTCAGCCCGTGTGACCTGCCTCTCCCCGCGTCACGCCCCGCGCCGCCGTCTCGTCCCCAGGGCAGAAACCACCCGAGGAGGAGAAATGGCACGGATTCCCGCGGTTCCCGAAGCCGAGGCGGGCTTCTTCGGCAGGCTGGCCTACGGCTACGCCCGCCGCCGGTTCGGCGCGATGCCGGAGCCGTTCGCGGTCGCCCGGCACCACAAGCGGCTGTTCTGGGCGGGCGCGGTGGCCGAGAGCGCCTACGAGAAGGCGGCGACGGTGCTGCCCGCGCGCCTGCGCCAGCTCGCGGTCTACCGGACGGCGACGGTCGTGGGCTGCTCGTGGTGCGTCGACTTCGGCGCCATGCTCCAGCGCCTCGACGGCCTGGACGTCGACCGCCTCCAGCACATCGACGAGTACCCCGACAGCCCGCTCTACACCGACGACGAGCGGCTCGCGCTGGCCTACGCCGACGCGATGACGGCGCAGCCGATGGCCGTCACCGACGATCAGGTGGCCGCGCTGGAGGCCGCGTTGGGCCGGGCCGGGCTCATCGAGCTCACCCACGCGATCGCGCTGGAGAACATGCGGGCGCGCAGCAACCACGCGCTGGGCATCACCGATCAGGGGTTCGACGCGGCGTGCCGGTTGTCGCAAGCCGCTCAGCATCGGACTTCGCCACGCTGAGCCGGGCCGCGTCGAACTTCTCCGGGTTCAGCACGCCGTTGACGGCCAGAACGCGGTCGTCCTCCACCGTCAACGTCGTGACCGAGGCGGGCAGCTCGTCCGTGCCCGGCACGAAGAACCCGAGCTCGCCGTTGACCAGCACCGGGTACGCGTCCAGCGTCGCGGGGCCGTAGCGGCTCGCGAGACCCAGCAGCAGGCGGGCCACCTTGTCCGCGCCGACGACGATCTGCCGGGCCGCCCGCACCCGCCCGTCGCTGTCGTTGACGAACACCACGCCCGGGTGCAGGACGGCGACGAGCGCGTCGAGATCGGCGCGGGCCATCGCGTCGGCGAACCGGGCCAGCACCGATTCCTGGACAGCGGTGCGCGCCGCCGGGGGCGGGGGGTCCTCGGCGACGACGCGCCGCGCCCGCACGGCGTGCTGCCGGGCCGCGGGCTCACTGCAGCCCAGCACGTCCGCGATCGTGGCGAACGGGAGGTCGAGGGCGTCGTGCAGGACGAACGCCACGCGCTGGGGCGGGGTCAGCCGCTCCAGCACGACCATCGCGGCCATGCGGACCGACTCGTCGCGCACCACGGTGGCCAGCGGGCCGTCCTCGTCGAGGGTGGTGACGAGCGGCTCGGGCAGCCACGGGCCGACGTAGCGCTCCCGGCGGACGGCGGCCGAGCGCAACCGGTCCAGGCAGACGCGCCCGACGACGGTGGCGAGCCACGCGCGCTCGTTGCGCAGCTCGGCGCGGCCCGCCGGGTCGAGCGCGTTCCAGCGCAGCCAGGCTTCCTGCACCGCGTCCTCGGCGTCGGCGAGCGATCCGGTGATCCGGTACGCGACGCGCAGCAGGTGGGTGCGGTGCTCTTCGAACGCGTCGACCGGTGGCGCCTCCACGGACCCGACGCTACGGGAGCGGCTGCCCCGGGCACGAGGTCAGGATGCGGGCGATCGCGTCGTGCTCGGCCGCGGTCACCCAGAGCTTGTAGCGCGTCTTGACCGCCACCTGCCGCGCGACGTAGGCGCACCGGTAGTTCTTCGCGGGCGGCAGCCAGGTGGCGGCGTCGCCGTCGCTCTTGGACTGGTTCACCACACCCTTGACGGCCAGCAGGTTCAGCGGGTCGGTCGCGATCATCTCCCGCGTGGCCGCGTCCAGCTGCTGCGCGCCGGTCTGCCAGGCGTCCGACAGCGCGACGACGTGGTCGATCTGCACCTTCTCGCTCGTGCCCTGGCCGCGGGTGAACGCGATCGTCTCGCCGGTGTAGGGGTCGTGCAGCGTCCCGGTGAGCACGACGCACGGCTTGCGCGCGGGCTTGTACGTCACGCTCGTCATGTCGCGGGCGAGGACGTCGTCGCGCTGGCCGCACCCGTTGCGGTCGGTGTCGGCCCACGCGGGCCCGAACTGGTCGCGCGAGTAGCCCGTGGTCGGCGCCCTGCCCTTGATCAGCAGTTTCGCCAGCGCCGAGGTCGCGGGACCCGCCGGGGCTGCCGCCGCCGTCGGGCCCGGCGTGCCTGCAGGCACCGCGGTCGGAACACCCGATGGCGCCCCCGCCGCCATCGGGGCCGTCACGGCAGTCGTCGTGACACCGCAGCCCGCCGTCAAGGCCAGCCCCGCCGCCGCGACTACCCACCGCATTCGCACGACGACATGATGGCGTCGCGGAAACGGCCTATGCCCGACGTAGCGCGGGAGTGTCGGCGACGCGTCCTAGACTTCACCCTGTGGCGGGACGGATCCGGGATAGCGACATCGTCGCGGTCCGCGATCGCGTCCGCATCGACGAGGTGATCGGCGACTACGTCGCCCTCCGCTCGGCCGGGGCGGGCGCGCAGAAGGGCTTGTGCCCCTTCCACGACGAGAAGACGCCGTCGTTCACCGTGCGGGCCAGCCACGGCACGTTCCACTGCTTCGGCTGCGCGGAGCACGGCGATGCGATCGCGTTCCTGCAGAAGATCGAAGTGATCGGGTTCGTCGAGGCCGTCGAGCGCTTGGCCGATCGGGTGGGCGTCCAGCTCACCTACGAGGGCGGCGGCATGGCGTCGCAGCGCGACCGCGGCACCAAGACCCGCCTGCTGGAGGCCAACAAGCGCGCCGCGGAGTTCTACGCCGCGCAGCTGCACCTGCCCGAGGCCGCGCCCGCGATGGCGTTCCTCACCTCCCGCGGGTTCGACGCCGCGGCCGCGCAGCGCTTCGGCTGCGGCTACGCCCCCGCGGGCTGGGACGCGCTCACCAAGCACCTGCTCGCCGCGGGCTTCTCCTTCGACGAGCTGGAGAAGGCCGGGCTGTCGCGGCAGGGCAACCGGGGTCCGATGGACCGCTTCCACCGCAGGCTGCTGTGGCCCATCCGCGATCGCGGGGGCGAGGTCGTCGGCTTCGGCGCCCGCCGCCTCTTCGACGACGACCGGGTCGAGGCCAAGTACCTCAACACGAGCGAGACGCCGGTCTATCGCAAGACCCACGTGCTGTTCGGGCTGGATCTGGCCAAGTCCGAGATCGTCAAGCGGCGGCAGGTGGTGGTCGTCGAGGGCTACACCGACGTGATGGCCATGCACCTCGCGGGCGTGCCCACCGCCGTGGCGTCCTGCGGCACCGCGTTCGGCGCGGAGCACATCGGGGTGATCCGGCGGCTGATCGGCGACGACTCGTTCGACCTCGGCGAGGTCATCTACACCTTCGACGGCGATGCGGCGGGCCAGGCGGCCGCGCTCAAGGCGTTCGAGGGCGAGCAGTCGTTCGCCACGCAGACCTACGTCACCATCGCCCCGGACGGCCAGGACCCCTGCGAGCTGCGCCAGAGCCGCGGCGACGCGTCCGTGCGCGATCTCGTCGCCCGCCGCGAGCCGATCTACGAGTTCGCCATCCGCTCGGTCCTGCGCGATTTCGATCTCGACACCGCCGAGGGGCGGGTGGCCGCGCTCCAGCGCACGGTGCCGCTCGTGGCGCGGATCAAGCGCGAAGACCTGCGCGACGAGTACGCCCGCAGGCTCGCGGGCTGGGTGAGCTGGGACGACATCGCGATGGTCGTCCGGAGGGTGCGGGAGACCGCGGGCGGGCCGGTCGAGTCCCGTGGCCGGCGCCCGGTCGTCGCGCCGCCGAAGGACGATCCACGCCTGCACCTGCAGCGCGAGGCGCTGAAGGCCGCGCTGCAGGTGCCCGCGATCGCGGGTCCGAACTACGACGAGCTGCCCGAGCAGTCGTTCACCCACCCCGCGTTCGGGGCGATGCACCGCGCCGTGCTGGCCGCGGGCGGGGTCGGTGCGGGCCTCTCGGGGCAGCCGTGGGTGGAGGCCGTCGCGGCCGGGTGCACCACCGATGTGCGGCCGTTGGTCTCCGAGCTGGCGGTGGAGCCCATGGATCTGCCTCGGCGCACCCACTCGCGGTCGGAGAACGACGAGGCCCGCTACATCGGCAGCGTCATCGCCGGGGTGCGGCTCGCGCTGGTGGAGGCCCAGGTCGCGGAGCTGAAGGCCCGGCTGCAGCGCACCAACCCTGTCGAGGATCCCGACGCCTACCACCAGCTCTTCGGCGATCTGGTGCCGTTGGAGCAGTACAAGATCGCGTTGCGGGAGCTCGCGGCGCGATGAACGTGCTCCGCCGTCTGCTGCACCGCCCCGCGCTGCCGGACGGGGTCGTGCTCGATGCCGATGAGCACGTGGTCGCGACGGCCGAGGTCGCGGACGGCGGCCAGCTGCTCGCGACGTCGCGGGGGCTGTGGGTAGTGGGCGTCGACACCGAGCCGAGACGGTTGAGCTGGCACTTGATCAGCAAGGCGACGTGGGAGGGGGGCACGCTGCGCGTGATCCCGGCGCGCGAGCTCGGGGAGGTCGCGGGCGCGATCCTCATCGCCGACGAAGCCCCGGTGCTGGTGCGGCTGAGTGATCCGGGCCGGGTCCCCGAGGCAGTCCACCGCCGCGTGAACGGGTCGATCAGGAGCAGGCACCACCGCGAGCTGCCCGGCGGGGGAGCCTGGTTCGTGCAGCGAACGGTCGCGGGGCGGGACGGGATCGTCCTGCAGGTGCGGGCCGACGCAGGCACCGACGACGCCGCGGTCCGGCAGGTCGCGAGCGAGGTGGCCCGGCGCCTGCGGCTGGGCGCCAGTCCGCACGAGTAGGACGGTCGAGCGCGACACGAGCGGGCTTCACCCGAGATCGAAGCCCGCTCGCGTTCAGCTCGGGCGGTGTTGGACCCCGGTCAGTTGGGCGGTGAGGATCCGCACCAGCCGCGGCTCGACGTTCACGACGGCGTGCGCCAGCCGCGGGTCGGAGCGGTAGAGCGCCTGCACTTCGGGTCCGGGCGTGGCCATCTGCCAGAACGCCCCCGCGAGAGAGGTCGCCGTGGCGATCACGTCGACCGCGGCGGTCGTGTCGAGCGCGGGCAGCGCTGCGCACACGGCCTCGACGATCGCCGTCACCTCCTCCAGCGTGACCAGCTTGAACGCCCGCACGGACTCCAGCGAGACGTTGCGCTCGAGGTTCAGCGGGGCCTGGGCCAGGAGGTCGCAGAACATCGGCCGCGCGGTCAGCGTCGCCGCGAAGACCTCCGCGACGGCCGCCGGAGTGGGCGCGTCGAGCGCCGCCAACCCGGCGCGGAGCGCGGGCGCCCACTCCCGCCAGCCCGCCGCGGTGAGCCGCAGGAAGATCAGCTCGCGGGTCTCGAAGTAGCGCAGCAGCGCGGACTTGTGCATGCCGATGACCTCGGCGATGTCGGTCAGCGTGACCTGGCGGATGCCGTGCTCGGCCCCGAGCGCCGCGGCCGCGTCGAGGATCGCCTGCTCGCGCTGCTGCTTCGCGGCCGTGCTGCGGGCGCGCTGGAACGCCGACGTGACCATGGCGACAGGATAACAAGACGAGGTTGCGTAATTAACGCAACAGGGTTGTACTAGTGACATGTCACTGGTCTGGTTCATCACGGGTTCCTCTCGCGGCTTCGGCCGCTCCCTGGTCACGGCGGCGGTGGCCGCGGGCGACCGGGTCGTCGCCACCGCGCGGCGGCCCGAGGCGCTCGCCGACCTCGTCGCCGCGCACGGCGACGCGGTGCTGCCCGTCGCGCTCGACGTCACCGACGCCGAAGCGGCCCGCGCCGCGCTGGAGGCGGGCGTCGCCCGGTTCGGCCGCGTCGACGTCGTCGTCAACAACGCGGGCTACGCCAACGTCGCCCCGATCGAGACCGGGTCCGAAGACGACTTCCGGACGCAGTTCGAGACCAACTTCTGGGGCGTCTACAACGTCTCCCGCGCGGCGATCCCGGTGCTGCGCGCCCAGGGCGGCGGGACGGTCGTGCAGTTCTCCTCGATCGGCGGCCGCGTGGGCGGCTCGCCCGGCATCGGCTCCTACCAGGCGGCGAAGTTCGCCGTCGACGGCTTCAGCCGGACGCTCGCCGTGGAGACGGCGCCGTTCGGGATCACGACGATGGTCGTCGAGCCGAGCGGGTTCCGCACCGACTGGGCGGGCTCGTCGATGGAGGTCCACGAGATCCCGGCCGAGTACGAGCAGACGGTCGGCTTCATGAACCGCTTCCGGGCGAGTGCAGAGGGTCCGGCGGGCGATCCCGACCGGGCCGCGGAGATCATCGTGCAGGTCGTCCAGCGTGGGAACCCGCCGAGCCACCTGCTCCTCGGCGTGCACGCCGTCGAGATGGCGCTCGCCTACTCGCGCGACCAGCTCGCCGAGGCGACGGCGTGGGAGAAGGTCGGCCGCTCCGCCGACGTCGTCGAGCCGTACCCGGCTCCGTTCCCGCCGCTGGACGCCTAAACAGTACGAGCGTACTGTTAGCCGCGTGAGCACCACCTGGGACCCGGCGCTGTACCTCGACTTCGACGACCACCGCTCGCGGCCGTTCCACGACCTCCTGGCCCGGGTGGGGGCCGCGGCGCCGCGGCGGGTGGTCGACCTGGGCTGCGGGCCCGGCCACCTCACCGCGGTGCTGTCCGCCCGCTGGCCGGACGCGGCGGTGAGCGCGCTGGACTCGTCGTCCGAGATGGTGGCGGCGGCCCGGGAGCGCGGCGTCGACGCCGAAAAGGCCGACGTCCGCGACTGGACGCCGCCCGCGGACGCCGACGTCGTCGTCACCAACGCGGTGCTGCAGTGGGTGCCGGACCACGCCGACCTGCTCCCGCGCTGGCTCGAGGCGATGCCGTCGAAGGGCTGGTTCGCGCTACAGGTGCCGGGCAACTTCGGGGCCCCCTCGCACGCTCTGGTGCGCGAGCTCGCCGCGGGACGGGTGGAGCTGCGGGGCGAGGCCTCCGTGCCCGAGCCCGATGTCTACGCCGAGACCCTCGCGGCCACCGGCGCCGACGTCGACGTCTGGGAGACGACCTACCAGCAGCGGCTCACCGGCCCCGATCCCGTCCTGCACTGGATCAGTGCGACCGCGCTGCGCCCGGTCCGCGACGCCCTGCCGCCCGAGGAGTACGCGGCCTTCCGCGCCGACCTCGCCCCCCGCCTCCGCGCCGCCTACCCCGCCCGCCCCGACGGCACGACCTGGTTCCCGTTCCGCCGGATCTTCGCGGTGGCCAGGACAGCCTGACGCGAAGACCGGCGGACGGGGGCTGCGTCGCTATCGTCGTCCCCGTGCCCACCGGCATGAGCGCCTCGACCGAGCCCCCGTGCCTGGTCGGCGGCCCCGCGTGGGTGGGGTTCCCGGTCGGGTTCGGGCTGACCTGGGCCACGCTGCAGCTCACGTCCAGCCCGACGCCCACGCTGTTGGCCAGCGCGGTGGCGTGCCTCGCGGTCGCGGCCTGCGCGGTGGTCGTGGCGATCGTGTTGTGGCGGCTGCCGCTGCGTGCCGCGGCGATCGCGGTCGGGCTGGGCAGGTCGAAGGGCGGGGGGCTGGTCATCGCGCTGGGGGTCGCCGCCGTCCTCGCGGTGGGCTACCTGCTGTTCCCGGTCGTCACCGGGCTGTCGCTGGGCGTCCCGGACGGGTGGCAGGCCCTGCTGGTCGGCGTGTTCCTCTTCAACGGGGTCGCGGAGGAGACCGCCTGGCGGGGATACGTGTTCGGGGCGTTGCGGCGGGGTCGGTCGTTCTGGCGCGCGGTCCTGCTGTCCATGCCGTTGTTGGCGCTCACCCACGTGCCGATCGTGGTCAACTCCGGGCTGGTGGTCGGGCTCGCGGCGATGACCGTCGCCGCGGTGACGACCGTGCCGTTCGCCTTCATCTACGAACGGGGCGGCCGCACCATCTGGGCGCCCGCGCTCCTGCACACGGCCATCGACGCGTTCCGCGCCCTGTCCGTCGAGCCCGCCGCGACGGTGGTGTTCTCCCTCTACATCAGCGCGCTCGCGATCGTCGTCCCGCTCCTGGCCTTCCCACTCGGCGCCCTCTTGCGTCAGCCCCGCAGATAGGCGAGCACGGCCAGCACGCGGCGGTTGTCGTCGGCCTCCTGGTGCAGGCCGAGCTTGGTGAACACCGAGCGGACGTAGGCCTCCACCGTCTTCGGGCTGAGGAACAGGCGTTGACAGATCGCCAGGTTGGAGCGGCCTTCCGCCATCACCTCGAGCACGTCGCGCTCGCGGTCGGTGAGGTCGTCGAGCGGGCTGCGGGCGCGCTTGCGGCCCACGAGCAGCGTCACAACCGCGGGGTCGATGACCAGGCCGCCCGCCGCGACCCGCCGCACGGCTTCGGACAGCTCCTCGAGGTCCGACAGCCGGTCCTTGAGCAGGTAGCCCGCCCGCTCGGCGCCGGACTCCAGGAGCTGCAGCGCGTAGTGCGGCTCCACGTGGGCGGAAAGCACGAGCACCCCGACTGACGGGTACTTCTCGCGGAGGATGCGGGCCGCGTCGAGGCCTTCGGTGGTGTGGGTGGGCGGCATGCGGATGTCGACGATGGCGAGGTCCGGCGGGTCGTGGGCCACGCACTCGAGCAGCGCGGCGGCGTCGCCCACCCGCGCTGTGACCGTGAACCCCGCCTCCGTCAGCAGCCGGGCCACGCCCTCGCGGAACAGCACGGCGTCGTCGGCGACCATCACCCGCAGCGCGTCCACCCCGGCCTCCCGTTTTGTCGGGATAGTACTGAATCGGGGGAAGGGGTAGCCCCGTACCGGGTGCGGCCCGCCGAAGGGAGCATCGGGTGATGTCCGCGCGGGTCCTGATCGTCGACGACCACGCGCCGTTCCGCACCCTCGCCCGCCGCCTGCTCACCGCCGACGGGTTCGACGTCGTCGGCGAGGCCGCCGATGGGGCCGCGGCGCTCGACGCCGCCCGCGATCTGCGCCCCGACGTCGTGCTGCTCGACGTCCAGCTCCCCGACGTCGACGGCTTCCGGGTCGCCCAGGCGTTGATCGGGGATCGGCCCGACCTCGCGGTCGTGCTCGTCTCCACCCGGGCGGGCGGCGACTACGGCGGCCGGGTGGCCGCGAGCCCCGCCCGCGGGTTCCTCGCCAAGGCCGACCTCAGCGGCGCGGGCCTACAGCGCGTCCTCGACGGCCGGGCCTCCTGAGACGACCCCGGGTTAACCCTGCCGATCACGCGGGGAGACCCGCTACTGCCGCTCTCCCGCGGCGCGGAACCTCAGGGGGCATTCCCACCCGAGGAGCAGTCATGATCGTCACCTGGACCCGTGAGCACCGGCTCGTCGCCTTCTTCGCCCTCGTCTTCCTCCTCTCGTGGTGGGCGTGGCCCTTCTACCTCGTCGGGATGTCCCCGACCGCCTTCTTCCCCTGTGGACCGATCCTCGCGGCGGTCATCGTCGTCGGCGTCACCGACGGCCGGGCAGGCTATCGGGAGTGGGGCGCGCGGCTGCTGCGGTGGCGGGTCGGGTGGGTGTGGTGGGTGGTCGCCATCGGCACACCGCTCGCTGTTCTGGTCGTCGCCGCGTCCGCGAACGTCCTGCTGTGGAGCGCGTCCGCACCCGTTCTGAGCCAGGTGCCCTGGACCAGCGTGCTGCTGTTCGGCGCACTGCGCTTCATCGACCCGCTCGATGGGCCGTTCGGCGAGGAGCCCGGATGGCGGGCCTACGCGCTGCCCGAGCTGCAGCGCCGCCGGTCGCCGCTCGCGGCCACCCTCGTGCTCGCGCCGCTCGTGGCGCTGTGGCACCTGCCCCTCGTGACCTCCGGACAGCTCGCGTGGGTCGGGCTGCCCATCACGTTCGCGATCACCTTCGTCTACTCGTGGCTGTTCAACCGCAGTGGCGGCAGCGCGCTGCTCACCCTCGTGTTCCACGTCGCCCAAGGCACGTTCAGCTACGCCGTCCTGGGCTTCGCGGGCGTCGACGCCGCGCGGATGGACTGGCTCGTCGGCGTGCTGTGGTTCGTGATCGCCGCGGTCCTCGTCGCCGTCGACCGGCAGGCGTGGCGCGTGGCGCCCGAGCAGGCCGTGGCGCAGCGGCCCCGACCGGCCGTCCCCGCCTGAGGTGCGTCGAACGTCAGCCGGGCAGGCCCGTTCAGCGGTGTTTGCCCGGTTTCGGCGCGGTTACTCTCACCCGCCGCAGGCGACCCTCGGAGGTGCCATGACCAGCGGCTTGGCGCTCCCGCGCGGTCGCGCCGACACGCTGCTCGCCCAGCGGTTCGGCCGCGAGCGCCGCGGCGCGGCCGTCTGGGTGTTCCTGTGGGTCCTCGCGGCGGCGGCGACGTTCGGCGCGCTCGCCCCAGTGCTCTTCCACCACGTCCTGTTCGAGCCGGTCGACGTGGCGTTCCGTGTGGTCGGCGCCTCGTTCGCGGCCTGCGGTCTCGTGGCCTGGCGACGGCGGCCGGACAACCGCAGCGGCCTGCTGATGACCGCCACCGGCTTCGCCCTGTTCGTCAGCCCGCTGCTGGAGCAGCTGCACTCGCCGCTCGCGCTGACGCTGGGGTTGCTGCTGCCGGACATGTGGGTGCTGTTCTTCGTGCCGCTCGTGCTCACGCTGCTGACCGGGGGCAGGCTGCGCACCCGCGCGGACCGGGCACTGGCCGTCGCGGTCCTCGTGGACCTGGTCGTGCTGGCGCCGCTGTGGCTGATGTTCTCCCCGCAAGAGGGCAACCTGTTGCTGATCGCCGACGATCCGCGGTTCGCGGGCGTGGTCAACACCCTGCAGCTGGTGCTGTTCGTGGCCATCCCGGTCGCCACCGCGCTGGTCCTCGGGTCGCGGTGGCTGGCCGCGTCGACGCCGGGGCGCCGGGCGCTCCTGCCGGGTGTCGCGGGCGCGGCCTGCCTGCTGCTGTTCGCCGTGATGATCGTCGTGCAGCTCGTCACGGGGGTGAAGTCGCCGGAGCTGCTCTGGATCGGGGCCTGCTCGCTCATCACGGTGCCGCTGGCGTTCCTCGCAGGGCTCCTGCGTTCCCGGCTGGCCAGGGCGGGCGTCGCCGACCTCTTCCGCGACCTGCGCTCCGTCGGACCGGTCGAGCTGCAGGCCGCCCTCGCCCGCGTGCTGGGCGACCCGCTCCTGCTCCTCGGGTTCCCGGAGGGCGACACCGTCGTCGACGCCGCGGGCATGCCGATGACCCTGCCCGACGCCGACGGGAACCGCGTGGTCACGCCGGTCGAGCGGGGTGGGGAGCGGGTGGCCGTGCTGATCTACGACCGTTCGCTCGAGGACGACCCCGAGCTCGTCGAGACGATCGGGGTCGCGGCGGGGGTCGCGCTGGAGAACCGCCAGCTGCACGCCGAGGTCACGGCGCGCCTCGCCGAGCTGCAGGCCTCCCGCGAGCGCATCGTCACCGCCGCCGACGCCGAGCGGCGGCGCATCGAGCGCAACCTGCACGACGGCGCCCAGCAGCGCCTGGTCACCCTCGCGCTGCAGCTCTCGCTCATCCAGCGCGAGATCCATCGGGACCCGAAGGAGGCCGAGCTGCTCGTGAGCTCCGCGAGCGACGAGCTGGCCCAGTCGCTGGAAGAGCTTCGCGAGCTCGCCCGCGGCATCCACCCCGCCGCGCTCGAGCACGGCCTCGACGTCGCCCTGGAGGCCCTCGCCCAGCGGGCCGCCGTGCCCACGACGGTGGTCGCGGACGAGGGGCCGCGGCTGCCCCAGCCGGTGGAGTTCGCGGCGTACTTCGTGGCGTCGGAGGCGCTGGCCAACGTGGCCAAGCACGCCAGGGCGTCGGAGGTCAGGATCCGCCTGCTGCGCGCGGGCCACGACGTCGTCGTCACGATCACCGACGACGGCATCGGCGGCGCCGACCCCAGCCGCGGCACCGGGCTGCAGGGCCTGGTCGACCGGGTGGAGTCCCTCGGCGGACGGCTCGCGTTCAGCACGCCCGCCGAGGGCGGCACCGTGGTCACCGCGATGCTGCCGCTGCGCTCGCCGCGGCCCGATCCGACCGGATGATCCACCCGCCGAGCGCGGCGACGGCCAAGCCGAGCGGAGCACCGAGATCCAGCGCGGCGAACAGCAGTCCCGCCCCGAGCGCGATCGGTCCGGCGTGGCGGTGCTGGATCGGTGGTTCACCTGCGAGTTCGCTCATGAACCGATCGTTCGCCGACGGGCCCGCGGCGACCACGGGCCCACCACCGGGGCCGGGGCAGGGTTGCCCCTGCCCTCCGCGGACAGAGGCTCGCACACCCCGTCCGTGGCTCGCACACATCGCGGGACGTGGGTGCGAGCCCCACGCGGTGTGTGCGAGCGGGCCATCTCGTCGCGGTCTCGCCGCCGCACGGGTACTTTCGCGGGGGTGACTCGCCCCGTACTCATGACCGTCGACGACGACCCCGGCGTCAGCCGCTCCGTCGCCCGCGACCTGCGCCGTCGCTACGGCCAGGACTACCGCATCGTGCGCGCCGAGTCCGGCCGCGAAGCCCTCGAAGCACTGCGCGAGCTCGTCTTGCGCGGCGAGCCCGTCGCCGCCATCCTCGCCGACTACCGCATGCCCGAGATGAACGGCATCGAGTTCCTCGAAGCCGCGATGGACATCGCGCCGCACGCGCGCCGGGCGCTGCTCACCGCCTACGCCGACACCGACGCCGCGATCCGTGCGATCAACGTGGTCGATGTCGACCACTACCTGCTCAAGCCGTGGGACCCGCCGGAGGAGAAGCTCTACCCCGTCATCGACGCGCTCGTGGAGACCTGGCGCGCTGTCGGGCAGCAGCCGGTCGACGAGATCCGGGTCGTCGGCCACCGCTGGTCGGCCGAGTGCTTCGGCGCGCGCGACTTCCTCGCCCGCAACTCCGTGCCCTACCGCTGGTTCTCCATCGACGAGCCCGAGGGCGCCCGGCTGCTCGACGCCGCGGGCGCGACGGCCGATGACGTGCCGGTCATCATCACCACCGACGGCACCGCGCTGCGCAACCCGACGGAAGCCGAGATCGCCACCGCTGTCGGGCTGACCACGGATCCGGTGAGCGACTTCTACGACCTCATCGTCATCGGCGGTGGCCCGGCAGGCCTCGGCTCTGCGGTGTACGGCGCGTCCGAGGGGCTGCGCACCGTGCTCGTCGAGCGCCAGGCCACGGGCGGGCAGGCCGGGCAGAGCTCGCGCATCGAGAACTACCTGGGCTTTCCCGATGGCGTGTCGGGCGCGCAGCTCACCGACCGCGCGCGACGGCAGGCCGCGAAGTTCGGCGCCGAGGTGCTCACCGCGCGCGACGTCATCGCGTTGGAGCCCCGCGGCTCGGCCCGGGTCGTCAAGTTCGGCGACGGCACCGAGATCGCCGCGCATTCCGTCGTGCTCGCCACGGGGGTCTCGTACCGGTCGCTCGACGCGCCGGGCGTCGCCGAGCTGACCGGCCGGGGCGTGTTCTACGGCTCGGCCGCCACCGAGGCCCCCGCGTGCAAGGGCCAGGACGTCTACATCGTCGGCGGGGCCAACTCGGCGGGCCAGGCGGCGGTGTTCTTCTCCCGGCACGCGCGCACCGTCACGGTCCTGGTGCGGGGCCCGAACCTCTTAGCGTCCATGTCGACCTATCTGATCAAGCAGCTCGACGCCATCGAGAACGTGATCGTCCGTCCTGGCACCGAGGTCGCGGAAGCTTGCGGCGACGGACATCTGGAGCGGCTGGTGCTCTCCGACCGGAACTCCGGGGAGAAGGAGACCGTCGAGGCCGCGTCGATGTTCGTCTTCATCGGCGCCGCGCCGCGCACCGACTGGCTCGACGGTGTGGTCGTCCGCGATGCGCTCGGGTTCGTGCCGACCGGTCCCGACCTCGTCGTCGACGGGCAGCGACCACCGGGCTGGAACCTGCCCCGCGACCCCTACCACCTGGAGTCCAGCGTGCCAGGGGTCTTTGTGGCGGGTGACGTGCGCTCGGACTCGGTCAAGCGCGTCGCCTCCGCCGTCGGAGAGGGCGCGATGGCCGTGACCCTCGTACACCGTTATCTCTCGGAGCAGTGATGGAAGCGCATCTGACCCCTGCCGAGCTGCAGGAGCTGTTCCTGTTCGCCGCACTCCCGCCCGAGCAGCTGGAGTGGATCTCGGCGAAGGGCGACGTCGTCGAGTACCCGGCGGGCGCCGACATCGTCGTGGAGGGCGAGCCTTCGCGATGCTTCTATGTGCTGTTGTCGGGCACGATGGCGATGAGCAGGCAGATCGGCGGCGACACGGTCGAGACCACCCGCACGGACTACCGCGGCTCCTACTTCGGGGCCGTGCAGTTCTACCTCGACGACGAGTCCGCGCGCGACTACCCGGCCTCGGTCCGGTCGATCACCGACACGGCCGTGCTGGCGCTGCCCGCCAAGGAGTTCGCGGCGAAGTTCGCGGAGTGGTACCCGATGGCCGTGCACCTGTTGGAGGGCATGCTGCTGGGCACGCGGCGGAGCAACCAGCAGGTCTCCGAGCGGGAGCGCCTGCTCGCGCTCGGCAAGCTCTCGGCCGGGCTCACCCACGAGCTCAACAACCCCGCCGCCGCGGCGATCAGGGCCACGGACGCGCTGCGCGACAAGGTCACCGGCATGCGCAACAAGCTCGCCATGATCGCCGACGGGCGCATCGCGGGTGGTCAGCTGCGCAAGCTCGTGATGGCGCAGGACGAGTTCGTCAAGAAGGTGCGCCATGCGCCGACGCTGTCGCCGCTGGAGACCTCCGACCGCGAGGACGAGCTGTCCGACTGGTTCGACGACCACGGCATCGAGGGCGGCTGGGACCTCGCGCCGGTCTTCGTCGGGGGCGGCCTGGGCATCGAGGACATGGAGGCCGTGGCCACCGCGTGCGAGGACGGGATGATCGAGGGCCCGATCCGCTGGCTCGCGTACACGGTGGAGACCGAGAGCCTGCTGCGGGAGATCACCGACGCCACCACGCGCATCTCCGACCTGGTCGGTGCGGCCAAGCAGTACTCCCAGCTCGATCGCGCACCCTTCCGCTTCATCGATGTGCACGAGGGGCTCGACGCCACGCTGGTGATGTTCGGGCGCAAGCTGGGTGAGGAGTCGGGGGTGAAGATCGTCAAGGACTACGACCGCACCCTGCCCCAGATCCCCGCGTACCCCGCCGAGCTCAACCAGGTGTGGACGAACATCATCGACAACGCGATCGACGCGATGGGCGGCGAGGGACAGCTGACGGTCCGCACCGCGCGGGCAGGCGAGCGGGTGCTGGTCGAGATCGGCGACACCGGCCCTGGCATCCCGCCCGACATCCGGCAGCGGATCTTCGAGCCGTTCTTCACGACCAAGGGCGTCGGCAAGGGCACGGGCCTCGGTCTGGACGTCAGCTACCGGGTGATCGTCACCCGCCACCACGGCGACGTGCAGGTCGATTCGCACCCCGGCGACACCCGCTTCCAGGTCTACCTGCCGCTGACCGAACCGGTCTGAGGTCAGACGGAGTAGACCTGCACCGCCCCGTCGACCTCGCGGGTCTCGATCTGCGGCAGCGGCGCGGGCGGCTCGGGGAGCTGGTGTTCGACCAGCTCCCCGTCGATCGCGAACACCGTCATGTGGCACGGGCAGTCGAGCTGCCGGGACGGCGCGTCGAGCGTGAGCCGACAGCCCTGGTGGGTGCACGTGCCGGAGACGGCGGCCACTACGCCGTCGGTGCGCGCCACGAAGCCGACGACGGCGCCCAGGTCGAAGGCCCGCACGGCCCCTTCGGGAAGCTGGTCGCTGGCTGCGACCGTCTGCCAGGCCCCGCTGACTCGGGGTCAGCGTGTCCGCGGTTCGCGCCTGCGCGGCCCGTGAGCAGCGTCCGGTCGACGACCACGCCGATCGCCGCCGAAGCCGCCGCCACCGCAGCGCCACCGGCGAGGAGCCCGCGCCTGCCGATGCCCCAGGCGGCCGTCCGGAGCGGGGGAGCGTCCTCGAACTCCGCGGCGAGGCGTTGCTGCAGGGCATCGACGAACTCCGCGCGCGGGGCGTCCGCCCCCGGGCGCGCGGCCTGCAGGGTGATGGCGGCCTGCAGGGTCGCGACATCGTCATCGGTGGCGGCGAAGCCGCGTGGCCGACGGCCGTGCAGCAGATCCTCCACGTAGCGCCGCAGCGCCCGTCCGGTCATCGGCTCACCTCCTGCGCCACCTGCGCCGCGCGGCGCAGGGCCCGATGTTGCAGCACCTTCGCATTGGCCGTGCTGATCCCCATCGCGGCGGCGGCCTCCCCCACGGTGCAGGAGTCGAGGAACCGCAGCTCCAGGATGCGCCGGTAGTTGTCGGGCAGCGCGCCGAGGATCGCGGCGGTCGGCCCACGGCCTGCGACGGCGCGGTCGGCTCCTCGAACACGGCCTCGATGGTCTCGTCCAGGGTCGTCACCTCGCGCCCGAGCGTGCGCGCGCCAGTACCCGGCCAGCACGGTGCGGGCCGCGGCGAGCAGGTAGGCCCGCACCTCGCCGACGCTGGCCGAGACCCGCAACGGGCGCAGCGCCGCCGCGAAGACCTCGGCGGTCAGGTCCTCCGCGTCCGGCCGGTTGCCGACCTTCGCGTACATGACGCGGTAGATGCGGTCGACGTTGTCCCGGTAGACCGCGGTCCAGTCCGGGTACACCTCGCCGACCACGATGCTCCACTGTGGTGCATAGGCGCTCCGTCCACCAGCACCGACGAGTGAGAGGGGCCGGCAAACGAGGGGCTCGCGGAACCCTCATCTGCCTGCCCTCTGACTCCGCGATCATGCGAGGCGCCTGCGGTACGCGAACCACGCGACCCGGGGGAGCAGCTTGAGCGCGATCAGCCGGTAGAGCACCACCGCGGCGGCCGCACCGGCCGGGCTCAGCCCGACGCCGATCAGCGCCGCCCCGAGCACGGCGTCGGCCGCGCCGATCCCGCCGGGGGTGAGCCCGAGCGTGGTGGTGGCCGCGCCTGCCGCCCACGCCAGGAGCACACCGGCCCACGGCACCCGGCCGCCGGTCGCCTCGATCGCCGCCACCAGGCACAGCGCGTCGGCCGTCCACCGGCCTGCGGCACACAGGACGGCGTAGCCGACGGCGCCGCGGCTCAGGCGCAGGCCCGCGCACCGGTCCAGGAAGCCGATCAGGCGTTGGGCGCGGTCGGCGCCGGTCCGCCGCAGCACCGCTCCGATGCCACCGGGCCGGGTGCCGGGCAGCTCCGTCGATCGCAGATCCGACGAGCGCCGGGCCGTCGAGCGCAGGGCCGTCAAACGCAGATCCGAACGCCGGGCCGTCGAACGCGGGGCCGTCG
Source organism: uncultured Actinomycetota bacterium (assembly GCA_963799945.1). Classification (GTDB taxonomy): domain Bacteria; phylum Actinomycetota; class Actinomycetes; order Mycobacteriales; family Pseudonocardiaceae; genus Pseudonocardia. The sequence continues at coordinate 345,238 of CAWCZG010000006.1, read as the reverse complement.
ACCGCAGGACTTTCGAACGCAGGACTGTCGACCGCAGCGCCAGCCGCAGGCCGACGGCCAGGGCGACCGCGACGACGATGGCGCCGCCGCCGAGCGCGGCGGCGGCCGCGTTCCCCGAGAACGCCGCGCCCGCGGCGACCAGGACGACGAAGGTCGCGACCGACAGGGCCGTCGACAGCAGCGGGGTGGTCGTCGCCGTCGGGGCGTCGGCGCCCATGCGGCGGAAGTCCCGGTAGGCGAACGCCATGGCCAGGCCCGAGCCCGCCACCGGCACCGACGTGGCGATCGCGTCGGCGTTGACCACGGTGCACATGACCGACCGCAGCCGGACGGGGGCGCCACCCGCGCCGAGCAGCCTGCGCTGCAGCAGCGCGAACGCCACCAGCGACGCGCACTCCAGCGCCACCGCGGCCACGACCCAGGCCGGGCAGGAGCGGACGAGGGTGCTCAGGCCCGCGCGGAGCAGGTCCTGGTGGGTGCCCAGCACGGCGATGACGGCGCCTACGATCACGGCGCCGCCGACGATCCGGCGGACGAGGACCCACGGGGTCAGAGCGGTCTTCGGCGCGAGCGCCGGGTCGCCCGCACCCGCGGGGCCGGGCGCCGAGGGCCTGCGTCCGGCGGTGGTGGTCGTCATCGGGCGGAGCCCGCGTCGCCGCGCTCGAGCAGCCGCCGCAGGGCGCGCAGCGCGTAGTGCAGCCGGGTCCGGACGGTCGCGGGCGGGATGCCGAGCGTCGCCGCCACCCGCTGCGCGGGCGCGTCGTCGTAGTAGATCGCGACGAGCACCTGGCGGTGGGCCGGGGAGAGCTGGTCGAGGGCCCGGTCGAGCAGGCGCCGGTCGAGCATGTCCTCGTAGCCGCCGTCGACACTGCGGTCGATCACCACGTCGTCCACGAGGCTGACCGGGTGGGCGTGCGCCACACGGGCGGCGTCGATCAGCACGCGGCGCAGCACCTGGCGCAGCCACGGCCGCGGCGGGCGGCCGTCGGCCAGCAGCCGGGGCAGGTGGCGCCACGCGCGCAGGAACGTCTCCTGCACGGCGTCCTCGGCGGCCGAGCGGTCGTCGGTGAACCACTCCGCGAAGGCGAGCAGCGCGGCCGCGTGGTCCCGGTAGAGCGCCCGCAGCGCGTCCTCCGAGCCGTCGGAGGAGCGCGGTGGGATGCGGGCGTGGACGGTGGACGCCGCGCAGCGGAGCGGCTGGGTGTGGGCCGAGGTCATAACTACTAATACGAGTAGTAGTTACACCGACGTTCACGCGTTCGGCGATGAACATCGCCCACCTACTACTCGTATTAGTAGTCGCTGGGCGGTGGCCCTCGGGCCGGGGGACCGCCCAGCACTCAGCACAGGCCCAGCGAACCGGAGATACGTTCCATGAACCGCACTTACGTCCTCGGCGGCGTCCTCGCCGCCGCTGTCCTGGCCGCAGGCGGCCTCGGGATCGGCGCCGCGCTGTCCAGCCCCGCAGGGGCCGCCACCGCGATGCCGTCCGCCGCCGCCACCCCGTCGACGGCGGGTTCGAGCATCGGCACGGCCGACCTGGCGCAAGGAGCCGGGCTGGTCGACGGCAGCGGCCACGCGCTCTACCTGTTCGAGGCCGACAACGGCACCGCGTCCACCTGCACCGGGGGCTGCGCGCAGATCTGGCCGCCCGCACTGACCACCGGCCCCGCGCCGGTCGTGTCCGGCGGGGCGCAGGCGCAGCTGCTCGGCAGCGCGGTGCGCGAGGACGGCAGCCACCAGGTGACCTACAACGGCCACCCGCTCTACACCTTCATGGGCGACAAGAAGGCAGGCGACTCCAAGGGCCAGGGCATCAACCGGTTCGGCGGCCTCTGGTACCTCGTCGCGCCGGACGGGACCGCGAACACCGCGGCCGCCGCCGCCCCTGCCCGCCGCCGGCCCGCCCCGTCGGGATCCACCGGCGCGTACGGCTACTGATCGAAGCAAGCCCCGGCCGATGTCAGGACCTGGAGGGAGGTCCTGAACCGGCCGGGGCTTGATCGCCGGGAGGAGGACATGACCGCCCGATGTGGCCGTCATGTCCTCCTCCCGGCGACGTTCGTGTCTCCGCCCGGCGCTCAGTACAACGCGATCAGGGCGGGCGCCACGGCCAGCAGCAGCGGCGCGACGGAGACCCCGGCCACCGCGAAGCGGGTCAGGGTGGCGTGGCGGGGCGCCAGCCCGACGGGCGGGCTGGTGAGGCGACGGACCCGCGCGGCGGCGTCGGAGCCCGCGAAGCCGCGCGTGGTGGACGAGCGCGGCTTCGGGTGGCCTGCCGCCACCCCGCCTGCCGCGGTGACGACGGCCAGCGCGCTGACCAACACGCACCGCTCGTGCTCGCCCGCGGCGCACTCGTCGGCGTCCATCTCCAGGAGCCTGCCCACCAGCGCGGGTGCGTCTCGGGCCAGCGGCACGATCGGCAGCGCCGCCGCGATCAACGCGGCCGCGGCCTGGATGCGGTGGTGGCGCGCGCTGAGGTGGGCGTTCTCGTGGGCGAGCACGGCCTCCAGCTCGGGCCCGGTGAGCAGGTCGATCGCCCCGCTCGTCACCACGACGGCGGGGCGGCGGCCGCCCACGCTGTAGGCGGCGGGGCCCGGGTGGTCGACCACCACGGCGGCGACGCCGGGCCGGTGCTCACCGGACAGCCGCATGAGCAGGCGGTGCCTGCGCCAGGCCAGGCGCCGCCGGTGCGCGACGCAGCCGATCGCCCAGGCGATCCGCCCCACCATCGCCGCCGAGAGCAGCTGCCCGGCGGTCATGATCCCCACCCCGGCCGGCGTGCCGTAGGCGGCGCGCAGCCGCATGAGGCAGGCGCCGATCAGGTGCCCGAGGTCGACCGTCAGCGCGCCGGTGGGCAGCGCGAGCGTCACCCCGGCCAGCGCCAGCGCGAGCGGCACAGACCAGGCGGCGGCCAGCACCGCCAGGGCACCCAGGCGCGGCGCGCGCAGCGGCCAGGCCGCCCGGCGGGCGACCACGGCCCCGAAGATGCCGACCGCCATCGCGTAGCTGATGAGAACAGCGCCGACGGTCATTCCCCCGGCTCCGGACGGTTGCGCTCCGGTGCTTCCTGCAAGGCGGCGGCCAGTGCGGCGGCGTCGTCGGGGTTGATCTCCTCGACGAAGCGCGCCAGCACCCCGGCCCGGTCGTCGCTGACCGCCAGGGCCTCGTGCATCAGCTGCGCGGTGTACGCCTGCCTGGTGAGCGCGGGCTCGTAGCGCCAGGCCCGGCCGTCGCGGTCGCGGCGGAGCCAGCCCTTGCGGTGCAGGTTGTCCATCACCGTCATCACGGTGGTGTAGGCGGGGGCGCGGTCGGCCTGCAGCAGCTCGACCACGTCCCGCACCACCAAGGGGCGCTCCGCGCTCCACAACAGATCCATGACGGTGGCCTCCAGATCACCGAACGGGCGTGATCGGCGCGGGAACGGCATCGGGCACCTCCAAAGTCGCGGGGCGGACGCACCGCCTACCCCTTATACCGACCGGGACCCCCGAAACGTTCACGAGCCGGTGCCCCGCACGCGGAACACACCTACTGATAGGGCACCGGGTTACAGGCCCGGCGCGAACCGGTAGGTCTGGAACGGGACGACGGTGCCGACGTCCAGCTGGATGACATCGTGCGCGTTCAGGACGATCTGGCGGGGGTCCCCGATGACCGCCACGCCGTTCACGAGGGTGGTCACCGGTCCCTTCGCAGGCCCGACCTGCTGGGGACCCAGCGGCTGCCCCCAGATGTCGAAGACCTCGCCGAGGGTGAACTCGCGCTGCACCGGCGACTCGATGTGGATGATGCCGCTGGCGTCGTGCGTGTGCAGCCAGTAGATGCCGCTGCCCCCGATGACGAACGGGCCGTCGGCCGTCGACTGCACCTGCAGCGGCGGCACGATGCCGACGCCGGGCGGCAGGGCGCGCTGCTGCCCGTCGACGTAGATCTGCAGGTGGGCGTGGATGTGGAAGGCGAGCTGCTCCTCTTCTGAGCTGCTGATCCCGTCGACCGGCTGACCGGTCGGGTTGCCCGCGGACGCGAGCACGGTGATGGGGTCGGCCGCGGCGGCGTCGGTGCCGCCCGCGGAGAACGCCAGGCCGAGGCCGAGGGCGACGAGCGTGACCGCGCCCCCCGCACCGACCAGACGCCTGCGCCGACGGACGCGGTCACGCTCGTTCATCGCCCGCTCACCCGGCGTTCGGACGCGGGGTCGGCATCGCGTGCAGCACGGCCACGGCCACCTGGTTGCCGAGCTGCTGACCGGCCTGGTGGTCGATCCGCGTGTGCTGGCCGGCCCAGATGCGGCTCAGCCCGGCCTCGTCCGCCGCGGCGGCGAGCGTGCTGAAGCTGCGGGTCACGCCGGGGTCGGCCTTCGCGGTGATCTGCACGGGCTGGTTGGGCCCGTAGAAGTCGGTCAGCACGGTCGCGGCCGCCTCACTCAGGGCACTGTGCGCGCCGGGGTAGGACGGGTCGCCCGCGGTGGGCGTCAACGGGTTCCAGGTCGCGTCGGCGGCGATCGCCGGGTTCGCGGTCGGCACCCCGAGCTGGATCGCGGTGACCGGACGCCAGACCGGGTCGTGGTACTTGCCGTCGTAGAGCGCGATGGTCGTGTCGGCCAGCGCCAGGTCGAGCGAGGAGAAGACGGCGGTCGTGTCGGCCAGGCTCGCGTGGCGGTCGAGCGTCAGCTGCTGCGTCACCTGGTTCCAGGTGATCCAGATCGGGGTGCTGCTCCAGAACTTGCCCGACACCGTCTCGTCCGGCGTGCGGGTGGTGCTGGTGTCGCGGCCGAGGCTGCGCACCTCGTCGAGGGCGGTCGCGTACTCGGCGCTGGTCACCGCGGGCGGTGTGGCCGGGCGGAACTGCTGGGCGCTCGGGACCACGAACGGCGTGACGGCTCCCCAGGTCTGGAACATGGGCGCGCCGAACTTGGGCGGCGTCGGCCGGTAGTCGCCGGGCTGCCCGCCCGCCGCGAACGCGGGCGCGGTGGCCGTGGAGCCGTCCGCCGAGCGGAGGTCGACGATCTGCTTCGCGGCCGCGGCGCCCACCTGGATGCCGTCCTGCGTGGGCGTGCCGGTGGGCAGGGCGGCGAGCTCGGTGGCCAGCTGCGTGTCCAGGTCGGCCTTCATAGCGGGGTAGAGCGCGGCCAGGACGTCGTGCGCGGCCTGGTCGGCGGCGGCGTCGGGCCGCGCGTCGCCTGCCGCGGGCACCCCCGCGTGGTACGGCGACGCGCCGTGGGTGATCGAGACGACGGCGTTGTACTCGGCCGCCTGGAGCATCGCGAGGCTCCGCGTCGGGTGGATGGTCGCGGGCTGGGCGCCCGTCGTGCCGAGGATGGTGACCAGGCGCTTGTTCCAGTCGACCACCGACTGGCCCGAACCCGGGGCGTCGGCGATCGGGGAGGCCGCCGCGGCCGGCGCGCTCTGGCCGGAGAAGGCCAGGACCGGTACGGCGATGCCCGCCGCTACTGCGGCGACGGCGAGCGTGATGAGTGCTGGGGTTCTCCTGCGCATGGGTGCGTCCCTGCCGATGGTGGGGGTCGGCGCGGGCGACCGCGCCGGGCGCCGGACCGGCGCACGCCAACCAATACGGGTGGGACGACCCGTTCTGTTCGAATGAACATCCGCGTATCTACTAATCGTGTTAGTAGGCATGACGACAGCGACATCCCGGTCGATGAAGCTGCTCGCGCTGCCCCTGACCTTCACCGGTCGGGCCGCCGCAGCGTGGGGCAGGCGCCTCGCCGGTGCGGACGGCGAGCGCGTGACAGCAACGGCGGTTCAGCGCAACGCCGACCAGCTCTTCCGTGTGCTCGGACAGCTCAGAGGCGGCGCGATGAAGGTCGGGCAGGCGCTCAGCGTCTACGACGCGATGATCCCCGCCGAGATCGAGGAGCCCTACCGCGTGGCGCTGCGCAAGCTGCAGTCCGCGGGCTCCCCGATGCCGTTCCGCGACGTGCGTGGCGTGCTCGACGAGCAGCTGGGCCGCGGGTGGCGGCGCCGCTTCCGCGACGTCGACGAGACCCCGGCCGCGGCGGCCAGCATCGGCCAGGTGCACCGCGCGGTGTGGTCGGACGGGCGCGAGGTCGCGGTCAAGGTCCAGTACCCGGGCGCCGACCTCGCGCTCGACGCCGACCTGCGGACGCTGCAGCGCTTCTCCCGGCTGCTCGCGTTGGTCGTCCCCGGCATGGACGGCCGCGCGCTGGTGGGGGAGCTGCGGGAGCGCCTCCTCGAGGAGCTGGACTACCGGGCCGAGGCGCACCGGCAGCGCGCGTTCGCCGCCGCCTTCGCCGGGCACGAGGCGCTGGTGGTGCCCACGGTCGTCGCCTCGGCGCCGAAGGTGATCGTCTCGCAGTGGCTGGACGGCGTCACGCTCGGCGCGCTCATCGAGGAGCCCGCCGCCGACGCCGTCGAACAGGCCCGCCGCGACCGGCACGCGCACACCGTCATCGAGACGATGCTGTCCTCGCCGACCCGCCTCGGGCTGCTGCATGCCGACCCGCACCCGGGCAACTTCATGGCGCTCCACGACGGCAGGCTCGGGATGATCGACTACGGGGCGGTCGCCGCCCTGCCCGGTGGCATCCCGCCCGTGCTCGTGCGGATCCTGCGGCACATCGCCGATTCCGACCCGGCGGCGATGATGGCGCTGCTGCGCACCGAGGGCTTCGTCGTCGGCGACGTGGAGGCCGACGACGTCCTGCAGGCCTTGGGTGGCCTGGGCGACCCGCTGCGCGGCGACCGGTTCCACTTCCACCGGGGCTGGACGACCGACATGAGTGGCCACGCGTTCGCGACCGGGCGCGCGCTCACCCTGCCGCCCCGCTACCTGATGGTGGTCCGGGTGCTCTCGGGGTGGATGAACATCCTCGCCCAGCTCGACTGCACCGTGGGCGTGCGCGGCATCGCCCAGGAGTGGCTGCCGGGGTTCGGGAGGCGGCAGGCATGCTGAGCGAACGGGAGCAGCGCGTCCTCGACGGGATCGAGCACGGGCTCGCGAACGACGATCCGCGGTTCGCCGCGTCGATGCGGCGCGCGGGTCCGACGTGGGTCGAGCGCTGGGCGCCGTGGGGCTATGACGCGCTGATCGTGCTCGCCGCGGTGGCCGCCGTCACCGCCTCGTCCTGGGCTTGCCCGGTGCCGCAGCCAGGGCCGCCATCGTCGTGTTCATGATGTGGCGGTTCCGACCGAGCCACTTCCGGCCGTGGTTCCGCCTCCACCGGAACGTGCTCCGCGACGGATCAACCGGTGGGACTTGCGCGCTAGGAGCCGATCAGCGCTCAGATGGGCGCCCGCGGGGTTCGATCTTGGGCGAACCCGCGTGGTGTCGCCCTCGGCTGCCACGGCGGCGAGTCAGCGGCGACTCCTGGCCTTAGCAACGCGAGCGCACCGGCCGAGGGGACCGCCTCCATGATGTCCGGGATCGCGGTGGCCTGCCGCGGCGAAGGCGTTGCGCACCGAGCGGACGACATCGTCCACGCGGCTGAACGGCACGAGCGCGATCGCGGAACCGCCGAACCCGCCGCCGGTCATCCGGGCCCCGAAAGCGCCCGAAGGCGCGGGCGATCTCGCAGGCCAGATCCAGCTCCCGGCACGACACCTCGTAGTCGTGCGCGAGCGAGGCGTGCGAGGCGTCCAGCAGCGGGCCGATGTCGCGCAGCCTGCCCTCGTCCAACAGCGCCACCACCTCCCGCACGCGGGCGATCTCGGTGACGATGTGCCGCGCGCGGCGCAGCAGTTCGCCCTCGAGCCGCTGGAGGTCCCGTTCGGTCGCTTCGCGCAGGCTGTGCAGGCCGAGCACCTCGGCGGCCTTCTCCACCGACGCCCGGCGCTGCCCGTACTGCCCATCGGCGAGGTGGTGGCGCACCTTCGTGTCGATGACCAGGAGCCGCAGCCCGTCGTCGGCCGGGGCGAAGGGCACCTGGCGGGTGGATGCCGTCGCGGGTGTCGATCAGCAGCGCGTGGCCCTCCTCGGCCATCAGCGAGGCGGCCTGGTCCATGCCGCCGGTCGTCGCGCCGACCACCTCGTTCTCCGCCCGCACGCAGGCGCGCGCGAGCTCCCGTCGGCCGTCGGGGCTGTCGCCGAGCCCGAGCCCGTTCAGGTCGTCGACGGCCAGCGCCGTGGCACATTCCAACGCGGCCGACGACGACAGCCCCGCTCCCAACGGGACGGTGTCGACCACCGCGAGATCCAGCCCGGCGACGCTTGTGCCCGGCCTCCCGCAGCGCCCAGAGCACCCCGGCCGCGTACCCGGCCCAGCCCTCGGGTGCGCCGGGGCCGACCCGGTCCAGCTCGACCTCGACGACGTCCGGCTCGGCGACGCTGCGCATCCGCACCCGCCCGTCGGTGCGCGGGGCCGCTTCGACCACCGTGCGCTCGGCGATCGCGAAGGGCAGGCACAGCCCGTCGGCGTAGTCGACGTGCTCCCCGATGAGGTTGACCCGCCCCGGCGCCGCCCAGCGGCCGACCGCCGTTGCTCACGAACCGGCCGCCCGCAGCCGGTCGGCGATCTGCTCCGGCGTCACGTCGTTGATCCACGCTCCCGATGCCCGACTCGGACCCGGCGAGGTACTTCAGCTTGCCCGGCGCCCGGCGCAGCGAGAACAGCTGCAGGTGCAGGCGGGTGAGGTCGCGTCCGGTGTGGACGGGGGCCTGGTGCCACCCGGCGATGTAGGGCAGCTCCATCGGCTCGCCGAAGACCCGCTCCAGCCGGTAGAGCAGGTCCCGGTAGAGCACTGGCGAGCTCGTCGCGTTCGGCGTCGTTCAGCGCGGCGAAATCGGGCACGGCCCGGTGCGGCACGAGGTGCGCCTCCACCGGCCAGCGCGCCGCGGCGGGCACGAAGCAGGTCCACGCGTCGCCGTCCAGCACGACACGGGCGCCCGACTTGCGTTCGGAGTCCAGGACGTCGCCCATGAGGTCGCGCCCGGTCCGCTGGCGGTGCGCGCCCGCCCGGGTGATCAGCGACGCCGTGCGCGGCGTGACGAACGGGTAGGCGTAGATCTGCCCGTGGGGGTGCTGCAGCGTCACCCCGATCTCCTTGCCGCGGTTCTCGAACGGGAACACCTGCTCCACGCCGGGCAGCGCGGAGAGCGTGGCGGTCCGGTCGGCCCACGCCTCGATCACGGTGCGGACGCGCGACACCGGCAGCGAGCCGAACGATGCGTTGTGGTCGCTCGTGAAGCACACGACCTCGCAGCGCCCGACCGCGGGCCGCTGCGGCCACAGGGGGTTGCCGTCGACCTCGCTCGGCACGTCCGGGGCGGTCTGGGTGAACGAGGGGAAGCGGTTCTCGAACACCACGACGTCGTACGACGGCGCCGGGATCTCCGACGGCTCGCCGCCGGGCTTGGTCGGGCACAGCGGGCAGTGGTCGGCGGGCGGCATGTACGATGCGGTCCTGGCGGTGCGCGGCGATCGCCACCCACTCGCCGGTGAGCACGTCGAACCGCATCGTGGAGCCGTGGGTGACGTGCGGCAGGTCCCGCGTGTCCGGCAGCACCTCGCGCGTCGGCGTGACGTCGTCGAAGTAGAACAGCTCACGACCGTCGGCCATCAGCGCCGCGGGTCTTCCTCATGCCGCCAGTACCACCCTTCCGCAGCTGCTTTCCAGGATCTGCCGTGCGTCGGGCTGCAGCTCCCCGTCACTCACGACGACGTCGACCTCGCTCAGCGTCGCGATCGTGCACAGTCCCACGACCCCCCATTTCGAGTTGTCGGCCACCACGGCGACCCGCCGAGCGCTGGCCACGAGCGCGCGGTTCGTCTCGGCCTCGACGAGGTTGGGGGTGGTGAACCCCGCCTCGACGTCCATGCCGTGCACACCCATCAGGAGCCAGTCGACGTGCAGCCGCCGCAGCGCCGCGACCGCGACCGGCCCGACGAGCGCGTCCGACGGGGTGCGCTCGCCGCCGGTGAGGACAACGGTCATGTCGTCGCGGCCCGCCTCGTGGAGCACCTCGGCCACCCGGAGCGAGTTGGTGACGACGGTCAGCCGGGGGATGCCCAGCAGGGCCGACGCGACGGCGTGCGTGGTCGTGCCCGCCGACAGCGCGACCGACGCGCCCGGCTCCACCAGCTGCACGGCCGCCTCGGCGATCGCCCGTTTCGCCGTCGGGTGCAGGTGCGACTTGGCCGCGAACCCCGGCTCGTCGACGCTGCTCCCCGCGGCGGTGGCGCCACCGTGCACGCGCGTGACCAGGCCGCGGCCCGCGAGCATCTCGATGTCGCGCCGGATCGTCATGTCGGACACGCCGAGGCGTTCGACCAGCTCCGACACCCGCACCCCGCCGGTGGTCCGCACCTCGTCGAGGATCACTTCCTGGCGCTGGCGGGCAAGCATTTGCTCAGGTCCCTTCACGCACGACCGCGGCCGATCGTGAACCGACCGTGATCGTACCGTTATGCGCGGCTCCGGTGAGCAGATCCACTCCGTCGATCGAGACCTCGGCGGCCTCGTCGCTGCCGTTGAGCACGAAGACGTACGGGCCCCTTCGGACGATCTCGACCCCGGCCCGCGCCCCTTCGCTCCGCCGGACACCCGCAGCCTCGGCGACCCGCCGGGCGAGCGCCGCGGTGGCCGCCTCGTCCAGCCGCGTGGCGACGTACCAGGCACGACCGTGCCGGGTGACCGCGGGCGTTCCGGGCAACGGGCCGTCGGCGTAGGAGGTGAGGACGTCCACGTCCGACGCGGTGAGCACCTCGCTCCAGAGGTCGGCGTGCGACCCGTCGTCCAGCGTCACCGACTCGCCCGACCGCAGCGGCGCGAACTCCTCGGACCGGACGCCCAGCAGCTCGCGGAACGCGCCGGGGTAGCCGCCGAGCCGGATGTGGTCGTGCTCGTCGACGATGCCCGAGAAGTACGTGACCAGCACGTGGCCGCCCCGGTCGACGACGGCCTGCAGGGCGGGCGCGAGGGCGTCCGAGCAGAGGTAGAGCGTCGGGACGACCACCAGCGCGTACCCCGAGAGATCGGCCGAGGGGTGCACGACGTCGACGGTCGCGCCGAGGTCGGTCAGGGCCTTGTGCCAGCGATTCGGGGCGTCCTCGTAGCGCAGCGCGCCCGAGGGGTGCGAGTCCAGGTCGCAGGCCCACCAGGCGTTCCAGTCCCACAGGAGCGCGACGTCGGCCGCAACCGGCGCGCCCGCCACCTCGCCGATGGCCTTGAGCGCAGCGCCGAGGTCGACGACCTCGCGGAACCGCGCCGAGTCCCGTCCGGCGTGCGGCACGAGGGCGGAGTGGAACTTCTCGCCGCCCGCCTGCGAGGCGCGCCACTGGAAGAACCCCACCCCGTCGGCGCCGCGGGCCACGTGCCGCAGCGAGTCGACCAGCAGCTCGCCCGGCCGCTTGGCCACGTTCACCGGCTGCCAGTTCACCGCCGAGGTCGCCGACTCCATGAGCAGCCACGACCCGCCCGCGACCCCGCGCGTGAGGTCGTCGGTGAACGCCTGCTCGGCGTGCGGGTGCGGCAGCCGGTGGTCCAGGTAGTGGTCCTGGCTCACCACGTCGCACTCCGGCGCCCACGCGAAGTAGTCCTGCTCGGACTGGTGCGAGCTGACCATGAAGTTCGTCGTCACCGGTACTGCGGAATGACGACGCAGGACGTCCCGCTCGGCCCGGTGGTAGTCGAGCAGCGCGTCGGAGGAGAAGCGGGCGAAGTCCAGCTGCTGGGTCGGGTTGGGCACGGCCGGGGTGATGCGCGGCGGCAGCACCTGCTCGAAGTCGGTGTAGTGCTGGCTCCAGAAGGCCGTGCCCCACGCGTCGTTCAGCGTCTCGATGTCCCCGTAGCGCTCGGCGAGCCAGCGCCGGAAGTGCGCGGCCGAGACGTCGCACCAGCACCGGCCGTTGTGGCAGCCCAGCTCGTTGGACACGTGCCACAGCCGCACGGCGGGGTGCTCGCCGTAGCGCGTCGCCATCTGCTCGACGAGCGCCAGGGCGTGCTCCCGGAACACCGGCGAGCTGGGGCACCAGGACTGCCTGCTGCCCGGCCACAGGGTGTGGCCGTCGTGGTCGACGGTGAGGATCTCCGGGTGGTTCGTGGTGAGCCACGGCGGGGGCGCCGCCGTTGCCGTCGCCATGTCGATCGCGATCCCGCCCTCGTGCAGCAGGCCGACGACCTCGTCGAGCCACCCGAAGTCGAACACGCCCGGCTGCCGTTCGAGCAGCGCCCACGAGAACACCCCGAGCGTCACGAACCCGACGCCCGCCTCCTGCATCAGCGCGATGTCCTCGCGCCACACCGCACGCGGCCACTGCTCGGGGTTGTAGTCACAACCCAGCATCACGCCCGCAAAGGGGAACGCTCATCCCTTCGTGGCTCCCAGGGTCAGACCCGAGACGAACTGCCGCTGCAGGGCGAAGAAGATGATCAGCACCGGCAACATCGCCAGCACCGACCCCGCCGAGAGCAGGTTGTAGTCGGTGAAGAACTGGCCCTGCAGGCTGTTCAACGAGCTCGTGATCGGGAACTTGTCACCGCTCTGCAGCAGCACGGTGGCCCAGAAGAACTCGTTGTAGACCCACGTGACCTGCAGGGTCGCCAGCGCCGCCAGCGGCGGCCTGCACAGCGGCAGCGTCAGCTGGAAGAACTGCCGCGTGACGCTCGCGCCGTCCACCCGCGCCGACTCGTAGATCTCCGCCGGGATCGTCTTCATGTAGTTCGAGAGGACGAACGTGCAGAAGCCGAGCTGGAAGGCGACGTTGACCAGGATGACGCCGAGTTGGTTGTTGAGCAGCGTCCCCGAGTTGGACAGCCAGAAGGGCAGCTGGATCGGCCCGGAACATCCGGTACACCGGCACCAGCAGCGCCTGCGGCGGTAACAGGTTCGCCGACAGGAAGAACGCCAGGAGCGTCAGGTTGAACTTGAAGTTGAAGCGCGCCAACACGAACGCCATGCAGGAGGCCAGGAACAGCGTGATCGCCACCGCAGGCACGGTGATCACCGCGGAGTTCCAGAAGTGCAGGCCGAAGTCGCCCTGGGTCCAGGCGTTGACGTAGTTCTGGAGCGTGAAGCCGCCGAACGACACGTAACCGTGGATGGCGGTGTAGGCGTAGTCGCGGAACGAGTTCAGCAACGCCCAGGCCAGCGGGAACAACCACGACAACGCGACGACCCACAGGAAGACGTGCAACACGACCCGCTTGCCGGATCTGTGCTGGGGCTTCTCGCCTGCGGGCGCCGTCGTGGTGGCGTCCAGTGTGCTTGTCACTTCTGCCGGTCCTCTCGCAACACGATGCTCACGTAGACGGCGACGAACACCGAGCTGATCAACAGCATGATCGTGGCCATTGCCGAGCCGAAACCGATCCGGCTCGCCTCGCCGACGACGTTGGCGGTGACCAGCGTGGCGATCAGTTCCAGCCCGTTGCGGCCCTTGTTGATCACCCAGACGAGGTCGAACGCGCGCAGCGACTCGATCACCGTCACGACCAGGACGATCACGTTGATCGGCCGCATCACCGGGAAGATGATGCGGAAGAACGTCTGCACCTCGGTCGCGCCGTCGATGGCGGCGGCCTCGCGCAGCGTCCCGTCCACCGCCTTCAGCCCGGCCAGGTACAGCAGCATGATGTAGCCGATGTGCCGCCAGCTCGTGGCGACCAGCGCGGCCCAGAGGTTGTAGTTCGGGTCGCCGTACCAGTCGACGGTCGTGCCCAGCACGGCGTTGAGCAGGCCCTGGTCGTGGGAGTAGATCAGCTGCCAGATGAAGGCGACGAGCGCGAGGCTCAACACGACCGGCAGGTAGATCGCGGTCTGGTAGAAGCGGCTGAACCGCATCTCCTTGTCGAGCAGAACCGCGAGGAACATCCCGATCGGCGTGGCGATCAGGAACAGCACCAGCAGGAACGTCAGGTTGTGCCGCAGCGCGGGCCAGAACGGCGGGTAGTTGGTGGCGACGTTCACGTAGTTGGTGAAGCCGACGCCCTGGATCTTGGACAGCGACCCGATGCCGTTCCAGTTCGTGAACGACAGGGCCACCGACGCCAGCGCGGGGAACCAGACGAGCACGAGCACGAACAGCGTCGGGATGATCGTCATCAGCGAGACGACCACGAGGTCGAGGCCCGAGAGCTTCCGGACCTTCCACCCGCGCTGGGAGGCGCCATGGAGGACCGGGCCGTCCCCCGGGCCGGTGTCCGGCCGGGGGACGGCGGTGGGCGATGCCGTCATCAGAGGTCGCCCGTCACGAGGTGAAGATCGACTTCTTCTGGCTCTCGATGCTCTTCGTCAGCCCGTCGATGTCAGCGGGGCTCTTGATGAACTGCTGCAGTGCCGGGATCATCACGGTCGACGCGAAGTCGGGGCGCGTGTCGCGGTCGAGGAACTGCGAGATCTGCTTGGCCCCGCTGACGTACTGGACGGCCTTCTTCTGCAGCGCCGTGTAGCCGGAGGTGTCGGCGCCGGTGTTGACCGCGATCACCGTCGGGTCGGTCTTGACGTAGGTGCCCTCGGCGGCGGGCGTGCCGAGGTAGCCGAGGAACTTCTTCGCCGCGGCCTCGTTCTTCGGCTGCGCCGCCATCATGAAGCCGTCGATCGGGGCCTCGACCGCACCGGTACCGACCGTCGAGTCGACCTCGGGGAACGGGAAGAAGTCCAGGTCCTCCTGGTCGGCGCCCTTGGTGAACTGCTGGCCGACGAACTGGCCCAGCACGTACATGCCCGCCTTCTTCTGCTGCAGCGACTGCGCGGCTTCCTGCCACGTGCGACCGAGCGAGTTGGTCTGGTGGAAGGGGAGCAGGCGGTTCCAGGTGTCGAAGACCTTCTTGACCTTGTCCGAGTCCCAGGCCTCCTTGCCCGCCATCAGGCTGACGTGGAAGTCGTAGCCGTTGATGCGCAGGTTGAGCTGGTCGAACGTGCCCATCGCGGGCCAGCCGTCCTTGTCCCCGAACGCGATCGGGATGAGGCCGTCCTTCTGCATCTGCGTGGACAGCGTCACCAGCTCGTCGAGGGTCTTCGGCGCCTGGTAGCCCTTGGCCTGGAAGACGCTGGGCCGGTAGAAGATCGCCCACGGGTAGTTGTCGAGCGGGACGAAGTACTGCTTGCCGTCGTCGCCCGTGGAAGCCGCCTTGATCGCGTCGGGCATCCCCTGCAGGTTCTGCCAGACGTCGCTGATGTCACCGACGAGACCCTGCGAGGCGAAGAACTTCATGCGGTAGCCCGCGAACCAGGTGAAGACGTCGTCCGGCTGGCCCTGCAGGTAGGTGTTGATGTTCTCCTGGAACGTGTTGTGGTCGACGGTGTTCGTCGTGACCTGGATCGCGGGGTCGTTGAAGTTCTTCACCAGGTCCGCGTAGGCCCCCTTCGGCACGGCGTCGGACTGGTTGGAGCCGAAGGTCAAGGCGCCGGACGCGGCCGCCGGTGCGCCGCCGCCACTGCCGCTGCTGCCGCTGCTGCTCGACCCGCAGGCCGCCAGAAGGCCCGAGGCCCCGAGGAACCCCGCCCCGGCCAGCGCGCTCTTGAGCAGCGAGCGCCTCCCGATCCCGGTCGCCGCCGCCGAAGGCGGGACCAGCCTCGCGAGGTACTCAGCCTCGGTGGACGGACGTGACATGTCGCCTCCATTGGTGATCAAGTCGCTGCGGTGAGGTGAACGCACGATGTCGCAGGTCAAGGCGAGAGTCAATGTTTTCCAACATCCTCCAACAGCAATCGTTACAGAATGCCAACAAGTTCCAACACGCCAGCCGCCGCCGGACGCCCGGCACCGGCCGCAGCGGGGCAGGGACAGCCCTTACGCAGATCCCGGCCGTCGCAGCCCGCCCGTCGCAGCCCCGCGCTTGGCAGCCCCGCGCTTCGCAGATCTCGGCCGTCGCAGCCGGGGGCCTTTGGAGCCCGCTCGCTTCGCAGGCCCCGCGGCCCCTGGGTTACAGGCGCCTGCCCGACGAAGACCGCGTCAGGCCGGTGGGGAGGCTCCGCTCAGCGGGCGTGGTCCCCACGGACCCGACCCTCGACCTGCGCCCGCACGACTCCCGCAGCGCCCTGGACGGCAGGGTGGTCCGACACCCGCTGATAGGTGCGCTTGAGCTGCTCGTAGCGCTCGTGCCCCGCCTTCGCCCCCAGCACGTACCCGATGGCCGCCCCGAGCAGGAACTTCAGCATGTCGTCTCCCGGCCCCACGATTGGCTGATCCACCCATCCTGCCGCACCCACCCCCGAAGCCCGGGGTCGCCCGATCCGCCATGTGGCCGTGCGCTAAAGTTGCTTCGCCAGCGATCCTCCGTAGCTCAATGGCAGAGCACTCGACTGTTAATCGAGTGGTTACTGGTTCGAGTCCAGTCGGAGGAGCAAAACTCCAGCTCGGCTGCTTGCTCTGGTGGCCGGTCAAGATCGATTTGCGGCAAAACGTGCGATTTTCGTTCTGGCGTCAGGCGAGTTTGCTGGTGTTGGGTTCCTGCGGCTCGTCGTCGGAGCCCTGGCCTGCTCCGCGGCTACCCCAGAGTTCGGCCAAGAGCTCGGTCGAGGGTCTCGGCCGTGCGGCGGTTGGTGAGCCGTCGACCGAGGTAGTTGTCTTGGGTCATGGACACCTTGGCGTGGCCGAGTTGGTCGGCGATTTGCCGGGCGGAAAGCTCGCCTTCGTCGAGCAGCGTGGCGCAGGTCTTACGGAACACGTGGCTGGTGACCCAGGCGAACTCGCCGCTACCCCGAGCTTGACGCAGTTCCCGGGAGAGGTTGGACGGGTCGCGCCAGCCACCGTGGCTGTCCGGGAACAGGGGCCCGGTGCCGCCGCCAGCCGCTCTGCGGCGTTCGAGCATGCGAAGGGCGAACACAGGGAGGGCAGTGTGCGGTGTCCAGCGTCGGACTTGGTGCGTCGCACCCGCTGTAAGCCCTCGCCTTTGACGCGCATGACCTTGTAGTCAATTTCGACGGTGGCCCGCTCGAGGTCGATCGAGGACCAGTCCACGCCGATCGCTTCGCCGATGCGGACGCCGGTGGCCAGCAGCCAACGGGTGAGGTCGGGCAGATCGCGGCGGACAGCAGTCGGATCGGATTCAAGCTGGGCGATCCACCGTCGGCATTCGGTGAGGGTGAGACTGCGTGCCTTGACCGTGCGGCGCACACCGGGCAACCGGCCGACGTCGCGGACGGGGTTGGAGGGGATGGCGCCTTGGCGGGCCGCACGGCTGAGCATTCCGGAAAGCGCGCTGCGGCACGCTTTGGCAGCGGCGGTGCCGCTGCGGTTGCGGACGGCGGTGATGAACTCGTCGAGGCGGCGCACGGTGGCTTCGCTGAGGCGGAGTGCGCCGATCGCGGGAAGGGATGTGGCGGTCGAGGTAGTGGCGGTAGAGCCGGGCGGTGTTGGGGGATTTGGTGCCGTCGGTGACCTCCTGTCGGACGTCGGCATACCAGCGTTCGGCGACGTCGCAAATACGGGTTGTGGCGCTGAAGGTGTTGCGGGTGGGCGGGGTGCGGTCGGTCAGGGCGGTCTTGAGGGCGCGGTCGGCGGCGGCGCGACTTCGTCCGCGCCTGCTCACGGAGCGCAGCTTGCCGTCGCTGTCGCGGATGTGAGTACGGGCCGACCAGATGCCGTCCGGCAGCTTGGCGTAGGTGATCGCGCCGAACAACCCAACTGGCGTAGGAGGGCGGGGCATCCCGTGTCCCTACCGAGTCGTCTCGCCCTGGGCGGTGAACCAGGCGCGTACCTCGTGCTCCTGGTAGCGCAGGTAGCGGCCGACGCGGCGGGCGCGGGGTCCGATGCCGCGGGTTCGCCAGTTGTAGAGGGTCCTGGGTGGGATGCCGAGGTAGTCGGCGACGTCCTGCACGCTCCAGAGCCGGTCGTGGATGGTGTCCATGGCTGTGCCTTACCGACGGTGCGGGAGGTCGCCGAGCGGCGACCAGCGCTGAGCGTCGGTATGGGCGTGGTCGCAGCGTGCGGTTTGCGTGCTTGCGGTGCCGGCGGCGTGCTCGCTGCGTGCTTCCTGCGTGCTCGTTCCGTTGTCCGCGCGTCCCAGCCCCGCCCGCCGCAGCAGTCGATTCGCGTCTCGGCAGACGCGAAGGTCACGCTCGCAGCAGCAACCCTCGCGATCTGAGCCGACGTTCACCTTCTCCGGTCGAGGGTGCACACTGAGACGCTCAGCCAGCCAGGGGCATCGTCCTCGACGATCCGCCTCGGATCCCCTCCCTGTTGGTCCTCCTTTGTCGCCCCGCGCGCTGCCACCGCCTTGTCGGATCACTGCCCGCGAAAAGCTGCCGAACGAATAACCTTGTCAACGACCGTAGATCGTCACCCGATAACCGCTGATTACAAATTATGTAGTTGTCAACGGTGTCCGATACTGCTCATCGATGGCCAATACTCACGCTGACGTGCCGAAGGATCGGCAACTGGCCTCGGGATGTTGCTCGTCCGTTAGCGTGATCTGGCAGCGTTATCCGCGAGTTTTCCGGGACACGAGGCACAATGAGCGCCATGGCACGCCCACCCCTGGGTCTCGGCACCAGCGGCAGCGTGCGGACATACCGCACACCGGCTGGGTAGTTATAGGTCATGTCCGAGGAGGGAGTTGACCCGAAACCCCACAGTTGCGTACCGCGTTGACCTGGCACTTCAGTAGCTAATTCTCAGGTCGCCTGCCCGGGACTCCAAGTAGCGTTGCTCGGCGATGCTGGCGGTCGCCTTGGCGGCGCACCGGTAGTCCGCGTACGCCCCGACCATGTCGCCGGTCTTCTCCAGTAGATGCGCCCGTACGGACAGGAGCCGGTGGTGGCCTGCCATCCGCGGGTCGGTCTCCAATGTGGACAGTAGGGCCAGCCCGGCTTGGGGGCTCTCGATCTGGGCGAGCGCAATGGCGCGGTTGAGGGTGACCATCGGATTGGGCGCGATCCGATCCAGGATCAGATAGAGGGCATGCACCTGCGACCAGTTCGTCTCCGCTGCCGTGGCCGCGTCGGCGTGCGTGGCGGCGATCGCAGCCTGCAGCTGGTAGGGCCCCAGCGCCGAGCCGGCCAGCGACGCCGTGACCAGCTCCATGCCTTCCGCGATCAGCCTGCGGTCCCACTTCGTACGGTCCTGCTCGTCCAACGGCACCAGGTCGCCTGACGTCGTCGTACGTGCGTCTCGACGCGAATGGGTCAGCAGCATCAGGGCGAGTAGTCCGGCCACTTCGCCGTCATCGGGTAGCTGGGAGTGCGCCTTCCTGGTGAGGCGGATCGCCTCGTGTGCCAGATCGGCGCGGTGCAGCTCGCGACCCGAGGATGCGGTGTAGCCCTCGTTGAAGATCAGGTAGAGCACGTGCAGGACCACCTGTAGCCGCGCTTCGCGCTCGTCGCCTGCCGGGAGGCTGAACCGGCTGCCCGCGGCCTTGATGCGCTGCTTGGCCCGGCTGATCCTGGCTGCCATCGTGGCCTCGGGCACCAGGAACGCGTGGGCGATCTCGGCGGTGGTCAGCCCGCCGATCGCCCGCAGCGTCAGTGCGGTCTGAGAGGTCGCTGTCAACGTCGGATGGCAGCACAGGAACAGCAGCACAAGCGTGTCGTCGGTGTCTGGTACGTCCTCGGCCACCACATCGGCAGCGATAGCCGACTCCTCCCGTCTGCGGCGTGCGCGGTCACTGCGCATCTGGTCGCCCCTTCGCCGGGACGCGACGGTCACCAGCCAGCCGCGCGGGTTGTTCGGCACTCCGTCCGCGGGCCACTGCACGGCAGCGGCGAGGACAGCCTCCTGAACAGCGTCCTCGCACCCTTCGAACTCGCCGTACCTACGAACCAACGCGCCGAGGACCTGCGGCGTGAGCTCACGCAGCAGGTCCTCGATGCCTGGCGCAGTCATGGCTCCAATTGTCCGTCCGCGAACATCACCTGTCGTACCTCGACCCCCAGGCCCTCGATCGCGGCGTCCGGGATCTGCAGCGCCAACTCGATTGCCCGTTCCTTGTTCTCGCAGTCGACCAGGTAGAAGCCGCCCAGGTACTCCTTGGATTCCACAAAGGGTCCGTCGCTCACGACCGGCTGGCCGTGGCGGATGGACACCACCGCGGCCTGCGTCGGGTCGACCAGCGCCAAGGTGGTGATCAGCTCGCCAGAACCCTTGAGCGCCTCGATGAACGTGCCGTGGCCACCGCCGATCGCCGCCTTCTCCTCCTCGGTCAGCGCGTCCAGAACGGCCGGGTTGATGAGCATGCTGATCAGGAACTGCATGTCGTGCTCCCTACGGTTCGCGAGCCCCGATGGGACCCTTCAACCTGTTGGTCGGAGCCGCCGCCACCGTCTTGACGTCATCGTGGCCGCAAGTTGCGACGAGTCGGGTTCTCACGGTCGTCGAGCAGCGACGAGACGTCTCCCAGCCTCGTGCCGGTGGTGCTCGGATCGAAGGCCATCCAGCCGACGGAGGAATGCTGAACAGAGTGAACGCCGGGAAAGTTGATGTGGCTGATCTGCCGCTGTGGAGTGTCTGGCGCTCTACCATGAGCGGTGGGAGGTCGAGTCCGCGTTTCTCGAGCTGAAGCAGACCGCCCTGGGCGGGCGGGTACTGCGTGCTCGCACCCCGGCAGGGGGCGACCGAGAGATCTACGCACTGTGGGTCACCTACCAGGCGCTGCGCCGCCGGCAACGACGTGGGCCACTGCGGCGACGCGGCGGCCACCGCCGATGCGAACAGCGGTCCACCCGGCCACGCCCAGCGCGATCAGTTCGACAACGACCGTGATCGGCGCCCGCCACGCGGGCAGCGGTACGGCGCTTGGACGGCAGCAACGGGTGGTGTCCTCACGTTGAGGGTGCCCCCCATTTGCGTGCTGACGTCCGATAATTCATACATGCTGTGACGGCAGTCCGGCAAGGCCGCCCCCGGCCGTCGACCTGACGAACTACGCGGAGTCGGACACCGCGCCATTTCGGAATCCCGGTCACCCCGTAGTGAGTCCATAGTGTTGCAATTGTGACCGACAGTAATCATCCCCTGATTTGTTGTCATCCATCGGGGCCGTGTCGTTAGAGCTTAAAAATGACACAGTTGAGGTCGCCCCCGGAAGCTCCGGGGGTTCCGGCTGGTGTGTCATAGGGGCGGTTGATGCGCGTATTGGTGGTGGAGGACGATCCCGACCTGGCCGAATACGCATGTGCGGTGCTGCGTCGTGACGGTAACGTGACGGTCGAGGTGGCGTACAACGGCCGGATGGCGTTGGAGAGCTTCCACGGGCGTGGCGCCGATATCCTGATCACTGATATTGAATTGCCGGGCATGACGGGGATTGAACTGGCCACCTCTATTCGTCAGGCTGATCCGGACATGCCCGTGGCGATGATGACCGCCCATGCCTCAGTCGATTATGCGGTCAGCGCGTTGCGCAACCAGATTGATGAATTCCTGGTCAAGCCGGTCTCCGCCGCAGAGTTTCGCTCCACTCTGCTCAGATTGAGGGAGTTGCGCACCGCCCGGAATGCGGCAGCGGTTCGTTCTGTCGTGCTGGCCATCGGCGCGCACCCCGACGATGTGGAAATCGGTGTCGGCGGCCTGCTGGCTGCGCACCGTGCGGCCGGTGATTCGGTGGTCATCCTCACGTTGTGCCGCGGTGATCGCGGGGGCAGCGCCGAGCACCGACAGCATGAGTCGTTGGCTGCCGCCGAGTTGATCGGCGCGCGGTTGTTCCTGGAGGACCTGGAGGACACGAAGATCAGCCCAGCCGACCCGACGGTGAGCATCATCGAGAGCATCGTCAACGAGGTCGGACCGTCTGTTGTCTATACGCATTCCCAGCACGATCGGCATCAGGACCATCGCGCTGTCCACCACGCGGCATCAATCGCGACCCGCCGCGTCCCCACCTATGCCTGCTTTCAAAGCCCCTCCGCCACGGTTGATTTCCGCCCGAACCGGTTCGTTCCGATCGACGGGCACACCGACACCAAGCTGGCCCTGTTGGCGTGTTTCGCCACGCAATCGGGGATACGCGACTATCTCGAACCGGACTTCGTGCTCGCGACGGCGCGATATTGGTCGCGGTTCGGTGGCGGCACCAGTTGTGAGCCGCTGGAGGTCATTCGCGATACCCGCAACTTGATCGGCAGTGGTGCCGCCGAACCCGTCAGGCGCAGCCGAGCGGACGCCGTGCTGACGACCGGCGTCGCCCATGAGGTCATCTCGTGACGACAACAGTTCTCGTGACCGGGGTCGGGGGGCCTGCCGGGATCTCGGTGATCCGGTCGCTGCTGGCCCGCGGAGACACCAGGGTGATCGCGGCTGACATGGATCGCTTTGCGAGCGGGCTCTACCTGGTCCCCCCCGAGCAGCGTGTCCTGGTGCCTCCGGGTCTCTCGGTGGAGTTCGTACCCGTGTTGCTCGACTCGTGCCGGTCCTTCGGCGTGGACGTCCTCTTTCCCACCGTGGATGTCGAGCTACCGACCATCGCCGCGCTCAGGGACGAGTTCTCCGCGATCGGGGTGGTGGTGGCGTCACCCAGCCTGTCCACGCTGGAGATCTGCCTGGACAAGCTGTCTCTGGCAGACCGCTGTGCCGGCGTGCTGCCGGTGCCTCGGACTGAGGTGCTCGGCCCGGCGGCTGCCGTTGGACGGCGATACCCGGTGGTGGTGAAGCCCCGGCGGGGCGCCGGATCCCGAGGTATCAGCTTCGTCGGGTCCGAGGCCGAGCTCCTTGCGCTGGGTAGTGACGACACGCGGCTGGTGCAGGACATGTTGCCGGGCGCGGAGTTCTCGGTGGATGTGTTCGCTGACCTGGCCGGTCATGTCGTCGCCGCCGTCCCACGTTCTCGGTTGCGGGTGGACTCCGGCGTCTCGGTGGCAGGCGCCACCCTGCATGACGAAGAATTGGAGCAAGCGGCCCGACGGGTCGCCACGGCAATCGGTCTGACCACGGTCGCGAACGTGCAGTTGCGCCGGGACCGCGAAGGGCGGGCAGCGTTGCTGGAGGTGAACCCGCGGTTCCCGGGTGCGATGCCACTGACAATTGCCGCTGGAATCGACATGCCGTCCCTCACCTTGGACGCCGTCCTGGGACGACCGACACCCGCTGCGCTGGATTTCCGCGATATCGCAGTGGTCCGCTATCTGGAGGATGTGTTCCTGCAGATTTCCGACATTCTGGAAGGGCCGAGTTTGCTGGAGAGCTGGGCCCCCGCGGCGATCGGGGTGGGCCCGGGATGACTGTCCCGACATGGGCAGGCCTGGCAGGCGATCATCATGTGCATTCGACGTTCTCCGATGATGCCGACAGCACCGTGGCCGAGAACGTGGCGGCTGCCCGAGAAGCCGGTCTCAACCAACTCCGTCTTGTCGATCACGTACGCGCGTCGACGACCTGGATTCCGGAGTTCTGTGGCCAGACCGCAACGCTGCGATCTATGGCTGAGGACATCACCATCCTCACTGGGGTCGAGGCCAAGATGCTCGATGCGACGGGCCGACTCGATCTTCCATCGGGGCTGCGTACCGGTTCGAACCGGCCGGACCGCGTTGATCGGGTGCTGATCGCCGACCACCAGTACCCGAGCCCGGTGGGGCCATGGACCCCCGTCGCGGGTCCTGGACGAGCGGGCGGCGGGGTTGAGTTCTGCCGCGATCGTCGACACGTTGGTCGATGCGATGATCGGCGCAATGGCGGCCGTTGAGCACGCCCAACTAGCACATCCGTTCTCGTTGCTACCCAAGATGGGTTTGACCGAGGACGATCTGCTGGCCGAACATCTGTCGGCCTTGTGTGCTGCGGCGAGCGCGACCGGAACCTGGGTGGAGATCAACGAGAAGTGGGCCTGCCCGGGGCCGCAGGCCATCGAGGCCTTTGCGGCCGCGGGCGTCACCCTCGTGGCGTCCAGCGACAGTCATCATCGCCGGGATGTCGGCAGATACCAGCGGGTCGTCGAGCTGTCCCGATGTCTCGCAGAGGCGGAGGCCGACGACCCCTTGTCGGCTTGCAGGCGATGACGGTGTGGACCGATGTCCTCATCTGGGTGCTGACGGCTTTTGTGATCATCGGCACGATTCCGGTGGCGGCAGGCCTATACCAGTTTCTGCTCATCCCGTTCCATGCGACCCGGAACCATTATGCGAAGGCAGCGCCGTACTTCCCCAGGGTTGCGGTTGTCGTGCCGGCGTGGAACGAGGGTGCCGTCGTCGGCGCGTCCATCGACCGTCTGGTGAAGTTGGAGTACCCGCCCGATCGGCTGCGTATTTATGTGGTTGACGACGCCAGCACGGATGACACCCCCGAGGTGGTGCTCGGCCGCGCAGCCCGCTACCCGGGCCGGGTCTTTCACTTGCGTCGGGAGAAGGGCGGCCAGGGCAAGGCGCACACCCTGAACCATGGACTGTCGGTCCTGCTCGCGGGGACGTGGGTCGAAGCGGTGCTGATCATGGACGCGGACGTGATCTACCAGCCGGATTCACTGCGGAAGATGACCCGGCATCTCAGCGATCCACGGGTCGGTGCGGTGACGGCGTTCATCCGCGAGGGGGGCGTCGACCCCGCGTACATGACCCGGTTCATCGGCTACGAGTACGTCGCCGCTCAAGCGGCCGCTCGGAGGGCTCAGAACGTGCTCGGAGTCCTGGCGTGCCTTGCAGGCGGAGCGCAACTGCACTCCAGAGAGAACCTCGAGGCGATCGGCGGGCGCATCGACACCACGACGCTGGCCGAGGACACGGTGTCGACGATCCTGACGCAACTGAACGGCAGGCGGGTGATCTTCGAGCCTTATGCCGTCGTCCTGGCCGAGGAGCCGGAGAGCATCGGAGCGCTGTGGAAGCAGCGGTTACGATGGGGTCGTGGCAACTGCCAGGTCACGAGGCGGTTCTCCGCGCTGTGGTTCCGGCCTTGGAAACATCGTGGACTGGGCGGCTTCTCGTTCGGGATAATCTGGTTCTCGGTGTTCCTGCTGCCGGTCGCGATGGTGCTCTCGTCCGCCGGTCTGATCGGCCTGTACTTTCTCGACAATGACCGGGCAATAACTATTTTTAGGCAACTTTGGTTCCTCGCGCTGTGCACCTACCTGTTCATCACCGCGATGACCGTGCAACTCGATCCGGCGACCGGTCGGCGGAGTTGGCGGGAGGCCATCGCCTTTCCAGGGATGATCTCGCTGCTGGTCATGCTCACGGCCTTCCTCCCCGATCTGTTCACCCGGACGATGCCGGCGTTCTTTGGACTGCAGATGACATCTACCGGAGAGAGCGTCTGCACCTTGTTCTTCTACGCCTGGTTGTCGCTTTGCATGCCCGCGGCGTGGCTGGCGAAGGCGGTGGAGAAGACCAAACTGGGCAAGGTGCTCTCGCCTGCGCTGATCTACCTCGTCGGATATGGGCCGCTGCTGTGCGCCATCACCTTCGACTCGTACATCAAAGAATTCAAGGGGGCCGCCCAAGTGTGGGACAAGACCGAAAAAGTGGGAAAAGTGATGGCGTGACCGAAGCCGATGAGGCCCACCTCAGGGCCGAGATCATTGACGACAAGCGCCGCGAGCGGTTCCTGGTTCGAGCAGGCCTCGTCGCTGCGATGCTCGTTGCCCTAGTGATCACGACGCGGATGATCTGGCTATGACGACCTCGGATGCAGTGTGCACCGCCACCCGATGTCCTACCGTCCTGGTGGTCGACGACGAGCCCGACCAGCTGGGCCTGATCACCACGTTTCTCAATCGTGAGGGTTGCACCGTGATCGCGGCGGCCAGCGGCGAGCACGCCCTTTCCCTCCCGTCGGATCTCCCGGTCGACCTGATGATCCTGGACCTGTTGCTGCCAGGAGTCGACGGCTGGCAGCTGGCTGCCGAACTGAAGATACGGTTCCCCGGCTGCCCGGTGGCGATCACGTCGGTGCTGGATGTCCAGGCCTACCCGAGCGCGGAGGAGTCGTTGCCCAAGCCGGTGACCCGGGCCCAGATCGCTGCGATTCTGTCACGACACATACCTGATCGGGCCTGCCGGTGAGCAGCGCCCGCACCGTCGTCATCGCCGATGACGACGCCGACATTCGCGCGCTGATCGCACTGTCGGTGACCCGGGCCGGGGCCGTCGTCGCTGCTGACGTGTCAACCGGCAGTGCGGCGCTGCACGCGATCAAGGAATGTGTCCCCGACCTGGCGATCTTGGACGTCTCGATGCCCGAGATGACCGGCCTGCAGGTGTGCCGGGCGGTTCGCGCGGACCCGGCGACCAGCGATATTCGGATATTGGTGTTGTCGGCCGCCGTTCACCCGGCCGCCGTGGCCGAGGGTGGCGCCGCCGGCGCTGACGCCTATGAACTCAAACCTTTCAGTCCCCGCACACTGTCCGAACGCATCCGCGAAATGTTGCTTCCCCGACCAGCGGAGGCGACCGGCACCGATTGCGCGACGCGCTTCGTGGCGCCGGAGGAATAGATATGGGTAGCTCAGCCCCTCGGCCTTTACCCGCGCATGGCGTCGCGGGCTGGCTGCATCGTTTCGCCACAGACCCGAATTCCGCTCTGGAGCGTCAGCTCTGCATCCTTGCGGTCTACGTGCTGGCGCACGTGATGTTCCTGGTACCCGGGGTCACAGTCACCGAGGGGAAGGGGTGGGCCGTCGGCCTCGCCGCGGCCTTGATGGCAGGCGCAACCGCCACGGCGTTTGTCCTGCGCCGACCGGAAATACCGATCCGGGCGGCCATGCTGATACCGTTGGTCGACCTGATCGCGATCGGCCTGTTGCGGGGCGGAACAGGCGGCGCGAGTTCGGTCTTCGATTCTCTGTTGATCCTGGCGGTGCTCTCGCTAGGCGTGGAGCCGGGCTGGCTGCCGCTGTTCATCGGCGCACCGATGATCTTCGGCGACGTCTTCCTCACGCAGTTGTTCGATCCGGCAGGCGCGTCCGATGGCCAGTGGACTCGCGTCATCTTCGAGCCGCTGATTCTCATTCTGACCGCTCTGTCGACCAATGAGCTCACTCGCCGACTGCGGTCACGTCTGCGGGCCGTTCAAGCGTTGCGACAACAACAGGAGGTGCTGCTGGCCGAGGCGCACGACAACGTCACGGCGAGCATCGCGGCATCCAACCTCATCCAAGAATCGGCCCATCAGATGGCTCGCGTACTCGACGCCGTTACCGAGCAGTCGATCATCGCCACCGATCGTTCGGGCTTGATCGACGTGTTCAACACCGGCGCGCAGAAGATGCTCGGCGTTGCCGCGCATGACGTCATCGGTCGCCGCAACGTCGTCGACTTCCATCTGCCCGACGAGCTCAGCCGCTGGACAGGCGCGGATGTGTGTGACACCTCCGATCCACTGATGGGTCCGGTCGACGACGGGAACGCCAACGTTCAGGACTGGACCTACCGGCGGGAGGACGGGTCGACCCTGCGGGTGCGGGTCGCGATCACCGCTCGACATGATGCGGCGGGCGACGTCGAGGGCTACCTGTACGTCGCCACAGACGTCACCGACGAGCGGCGCCAGGCCAGGCTGAAGGACGAGTTCGTCAATCTGATCTCGCACGAACTGCGCACGCCGCTCAGTTCGATTCTGGGGTACGTCGAACTCATCAGCGACGACGACGAGCATCCGCTGTCGGCGGAGCAGTCCAAGTATCTCGCGACTGTCGAGCGGAATGCGCAGCGATTGCTCCGCCTGGTGTCCGACCTGCTGTTCACCGCGCAGGTGGAATCCGGCCAGTTCGCCCTGCAGGAGCGGGACGTCGATCTGCAGACCGTGGTCAGCGCCTCCGTGGAGTCGGCCAAACCGGTGGCGGAGGCGAGGGACGTCCGTGTGGTCCTGTCGCATCCGGCGGCCGCCCCGCATGCCTGGGGGGACCCCACCAGATTGGGTCAGGCCGTCGACAACCTGGTGTCCAACGCCATCAAGTTCACGCCGTCCGGCGGACGGGTCGCCATCACGCTGAGCACCACCGCTGGAGACGATCAGGAGCGTGAGATGGCGCTCATCTCGGTCAGTGACACCGGTATCGGCATCCCGGCAGATGAGATCGATCGGCTGTTCTCCCGATTCTTCCGGGCGTCGACTGCCACCCAGTTCGCGGTTCCCGGTGTCGGGTTGGGTCTGACCATCACCCAGGCGATCGCGGTCGCACACCACGGCAACATTCGGGTCGCGAGCACCGTGGGCGAGGGGACCACATTCACCTTCGCGCTACCGCTCGTGCCGGTCGACCATCCGGCCGAAGAACCAACATCCGTCAACGGGCGTCGGTACGACAGTCTCCCTCTACGGGGCTGACCACAGCGAATCTGCGTGGTCGGGGCGGCTCGCCAGGATGAACCAGGTGGTGGCGGCGACCGAGGATGCCGTGGACAACTCGCGATCGACATCTACCGAACTTGCCATCGGCATCGATCCGTCCGGACGTTGCGCCGCCACCAGGCCTGCCATGGTGTCGGAGTACCCGGCACCACCGTGCCGGGCCTGGGCGAGGGCCACCCCGAAGGACCCCTCCAGCCATACCGACCGCACCGGGTTCGGCATCGTCGGTTGCGGTCGGAAGGCCAGGTAACCCGACAGCGACTGATCGGACACCGCAAAGGCGGCTGTCCGGCCCAACGACGTAGCGGCAAGGTCGGGGCGTCCGATCGCGTCGAGAAAGATCGATCCCCAGGAGTCGACGTCCAACGGCTCCACCCGGTCCGGGCCGTCCGGCTGCATACCCTGGAGGAATCCACCGCCGCTCGAACCCCACAGAATGGCAAGGATGGCGGCGCGCAACGTATTGGCGGCGGCGGTGCATCGCTGGCAATTCAGCACCTCTCCAGCCCGCGACAGCGCATGCCACGCATCAAGGTTGTGTTCCGTGGAAGCGAACGGCAGGCGGGCTCCCCCTTCGACCCCGGCCTGATCCCAACCACCGGTGAGGAGGCCTGCCATGGGTCCGGTGGACAGCTGTTGACGAAGGAGCCAGTCGGCGGCCTGATTGGCGGCCTGTCGAATCGCCGGTGCATCCGGCTCCGACTCTCCTGTCCGGTGCAAGTAGCTCAGTAGCGAATAAAGTGCGATCGCCGTGTTGCCCGTACGATAGGTCGGCGCACCGCCCGCCGGATTGGACTGGGGTGCCGATGTCACCAATCCGCCTGCCTGCCGACCTGACGGGGTCTGCAGCGCGATCAGCCCGTGAACCATGATCCGAGCAGTGGGCAGGTCGTCCATCACCAGCGCACTCTGCAGTGCCAGTGCCTGGTCGTAGCTGTAGCTGAGGAACTGTGCGTCCTCGTTTCCGGCAGGCGCCGACAACGACCGCACCAAACCAGTGGGCGGTGCGTGCTCGGCGAGAATCCTTCCAGCGGGGTAGCTCTCTCCGGGTTCGATGGCCACCAGCTGGAACGTCTTGGTTCCCGGGGCCGAGCCGGCGAAGCGGAATGATCCATCGGCCGAAGCAGGTTGCACCCCGACCAGATGACGGGCGTCTGTAGTGGCGAAACTTCTAATCTCCCAACCGCTGTAGGTGCCGACCGGTGACGACGGCGACGCAGCCTGCATGGCTGACTCTGCATCCAGCGCGATCGCCGCCGGAATGACGGGGGGGGTAGGTATGCCTTGCACCTTGAAGGTGCCGCCGACCGGCCCGGTCCAATCTGCGGGGTACTCACGTTCCGGAATCAGCGTCGTCGACGATTCGACACGTGTGGGTGATTGAAGCATCGACCGGACCCACGACCAAGCCCGGTCGGCCCCCGCATCGTGATGGAGTGTCACCGTTGTCACCCGCCATAGACAGAGAGCGATCAGTGCGCATAACACCAACACCCCGACTGCCCGCCTCACGAAACGCGGTGATGACCCAATATGACGCACTCGACGTTCCCCCCTTGGCAGGAGAATAGCCGCTGCCGCACGCCAGTTGTTGACCGTCACCCAGGATGACGACATAGTGCCGGTTTTGCGCCGTTGTTCTGTGAGCAGGAAGGCCCGACCAAGGATGGCGTGTTGTCGCCGTCTACCCAAGATCGGGCTCGCAACCAGCACCGGTCCACAACAGCGTGGTCCAAGGGTGCCGTGCGGGTCATTCTGACCAATCCGCGCTACACCGGCCGACAAGTGTGGAACAAGCAACGCAAGGGCCAACACCATCGAGCACCCGACGAATGTCGACCTGCTTGAATCTGCAGTGCTGCCCGCGCTGGATGGCTGGCCGCCGGGCTGCTCGAACCGGAGGAGCTGCGCACACGGTGAGCGCGCTGTACCAAGCGCAGCCTGTGAGGGCAGCTGATCTGTGCGCTGATGAGGCTGCACGGGTCGTCGCGGCCGCCACCCATCCCGCCCCCGGTGCCCCCGGGGAAGCGACCCACCCGGGCTGCCCGCCTGGGCAGGCGGCTCGGAGTGGGAGGACTTCGCCGTCGACCCTGACGCCTATGCGTGTGAAGGCGGTGCAGCCCCCGCGGGTGTGCGTTGTCCGTGGCGGCAGGTGGCCGAGATCCATGGTGGCTTTGTCGCCTGCCGCGCCCATTCGATCGAAGAAGACTGTGGAATCAACCAAGGAAGTCGACACGGACGGCGTCGTCTTTCCCGTCGACGGCGGTAATGGCAGTCGCGCCGGGTTGGGGGTTGTCCGGAATGAGGAAGTACTTCTCCGACGTGCCGATCAGCAGCCGGAACCCGGAGTACCGCCACTTGTACTTGGCATCAGGCATTGAGTTGGGAGTTTCGGTTCCGCCGATGCCGAGACGGTCAACGGCGTTGACCGTGACGGAGGGTTGACCGCGGAGCGTCTCCGGCCGTGCCGCCGCCGTCTGGCCGTCGTGGACGGCGTAAATGCCGACCACCCAGAACATTGCGAGCACGAGCAATCCGTAGAGCGCGATCGGGCGTACGGGCACGTTGCCCTGCGGGCGGGCGGCGCGCCGGGCTGTGCCGTGTGCGCGGTCGAGGAATAGCAGTCCGCCCGCACCGACGGCGACGGCGAGAGGCTGAAGGAGATGCAGGATGCCTTCGCCGCGCGCGCCCAGCAATGTCGACCCCAGATCGGTGAACAACCAGCTGCCGAAGATCGTCGCTGCGGCGCAGGCGAGCAGGGTGCTGCAGAGGATGCGGGTGACCGCACAGCACCAGACGACGACGCGGCGCCGACGCCCCGTCGACGCCAGCCCGGGCGCCAGCACATGCCGGTTGACGGCGGCGGCCAGGAGGAGCAGCGAGGCGATGCCGATCGCCACGGGGACGAACGGGCGCACGGCCCGCATCATGTAGTCCTGGGCGGAGAGCCCGACCACGTCGGGGCTCAGCCCGAACGCGCTGAGCAGCGTGTCGGTGCGCACCCAGCCGAAGTAGTACAGGAGCGCGGCGTAGATCGCGATCTGCGAGACCAACGACGTGGCCAGTTTGAGCGCGGGCGACTCTTCTTTCTTGGCAGTGTCCGGGGGCGCGGGCGCGGGGATGGGTGCGGGCGGTTGTCTACGGCCCTGGTGCACGAGGAGGCCGGTACCGAAGGTCAGGGCGGCCGCGAGTGGAAGTGCACGTCGGAGGCTCATTTCGCACCGCCGTCGTCCGGTGTCGATCCCCCACAGAACGCGGAGTCCGGGTATTTCTTGCAGAGCAGGATATTCGGCCCGGGCGGCCCGCCCGGCAGGAGTTTGTCGATCAAGCCGGGAACGGCCGGTGCGAGCGCTGGGGGTTGCACCGGCGGCGGCGGGGGCACGGCAGGCGGTTTAGGCGGGGGAACAGGGTTGGGCGGGGGCACGACCGGCGGGACCGATGGCGGAGCCACGGGTGCCGACGTGACAACCGGCGGATCCGGCACCGCGGAGGGGACAGGTGGCACCGGGTTCGGTGGCGCGGGGTTTACTGGCACCTTGGTCGGTGGCGCGGGGTTTGCTGGCACCTTGGTCGCTGGCGCTTGGCGCGGTGGCATCGGGTTCGGCGGGACCTCGGTCGGTGGCGCGGTGGGCGGGGCGGGCGGGGGAGCCGGCACCGAGGTCTGCGCCGGGTCGGGTTCGTGGGTGCGGTCGGGCGTGTGGGAGGGCGCAGCGCCTCCGGAGGGCCGGACCGGCTCGGTTGTCGTCCGCGGCGATGTAGTCGCATCGGCCGAGTTGCCGGGCGTCTCGTTCTTGCGGCTTTCGTTGTCGTCGGGGCTCAGCCGGTTCGATGCGGGCGGCGACGGCTGATCAGTCGGGCCGGGTGGCGGGGACGGGTTGGAGGCCGTTGGCGCGACCCTCGCGGAGGGAGCGCCCGGCTCGGGCGTGGCCTGGGTCTGCGGTGCAACGGAGGGGGGCGTTGCGCCCGGACTGGCGAGCGCATTAGTGCAGCCCGCCGCAAGGAATACCGCGCCGAAGAGACAGGCCCGCATTATCGCGACGCGCATCGCGCCCTCCCCATTTCTATTGCGTCATCACCACTACGGTAACCTTGGCCGGTGGTGTGGTCAATTTCTGCCGCAGGCTCTAAGGTATACAGATACTTGTTGATACGTACGACCAGTCCTGACGTCGTACTTCCTGATACAGGAAAGGTAGTGCTAACCTGAGAACGTGAGTTCGTTGGGCGAAACGATCAAAGGTGTCCGGCAGTCCAAGGGGCTGAGCCGGGCTGAGCTGGCGGTCCGGGCGGGGATCAGCCACGTATTCGTCGGCAAGATCGAGCAGGGGGATCGTCGGCCCTCGCCGTCAACGCTGCGGAGCATCGCTGCCGTGCTGGGCGTCACGGTGACCGAGCTGACGACCCGCGCCGAGGTGCTTAACGCGTTCGGCTCTCTCACCAGCGACGAGCTCACCAGCAGACTCCTGCGCACGGTCACGATCGGCTCGAAGGCGCCGTCGGCGCTCGCCCGCTCGGCGTTCGGAGCCACCCCCCTCGGTGTCGGGGTGATCGCGGCCCAGGCCTACCTGCTCCTTCGGAAGCAGCGCGCGGCGGCGGGCCCACCGCCGTCCACCGACGCGCTGTCCGCGAGGGAGCGGTTGCACGCACTCGTCGAGCAGCTGTCCGAGTCCGACGCCGAGAAGGTGCTGGAAGTCATCGACCCCGACGGCGATGGGTTGCCGACGCGGTAGTGGGCTCGTTTGCTGCGTCTGCTCTGACGGATGTTCCCGGGTTCCATCCGCCGACGCCGATGACGGCTTCAATTCACAACCGCAAGCCTCGAGCACAAGCTGTACGGCACCTACGCAGCCGCCCGGAATCGCATCACCGCCCCAGGCGGCGGCCCCGGCTCCAGTCACCACCGGGCAAGAGATGGGTGGCAAGTAGCGGTGTTCGGCCGACATGGGCATGGAGCCCGAGTCAGCACTCACTACGTGCACTCTGACCGTTTCGTCGGTGGCGCGATGCTGATTTCCAATGGTGCTGCGCCGAAGTCGCCGGGTGGTGGCGCCATGTCATGGCGGAGTGCGTCGGCTAACGCCAGCACAGCGCGCCTCACTTCGAGGGGCAACGCCCGCCCGTTGCCTAGATCGTTCGCGGCGGCGTGCAGGACATGCGCGATCTAGCCCGCGACGGCACTGTTGGTGATGTCGGGATAGTCACCCACCAGCTCGCCGATGACGTGCAACGCCCGCGACTGCTGGTACTGCGCTGTCCCGACGGGCCGTGCCCGGTCGTATCGGCTGTCGCTGCCCATGCTCAACCCCCAGGTCGTCTGCTCGGATCGCCGCGGGGGAACTCGACACGGCTCAGCAGACCCGCGGAGAGCCAGCCAAGATCCGGAATGCCCCCGGGTCGAAAGAGGATCGACACGATCGAGACCACGGTAGCGGGCAGCGTAGGTCTCCGCCGACGGGCGACCGATGAGATCCGGCGATTGGGCCGGTCGTACTGGTGTAACGCCTCCGAACTTCCCGACTGGAGCCCACCATGACCACGACCGCAAACCCCGGCCGGATGCTGTTTGTGAACATCCCCGTCGCCGACCTCCAGCGCAGCAAGGCGTTCTTCGCCAAGCTCGGGTTCACCTACAACCCGGCGTTCACCGACGAAAACGCCGCCTGCATGCTCGTCGGCGATCAGGCCTTCGTCATGCTGCTCGGCCGGGAGACGTTCGCGCAGTACTCGAAGCTGCCGATGGCTGATCCCACAACACACGCGTTGGCCCTCTACTGTTTCAGTGTGTCGACACGCGACGAGGTCGACGCGGTCTGCGCTGCGGCCCTCGCTGCGGGCGGCACCGAGGCGGACGG
Source organism: uncultured Actinomycetota bacterium (assembly GCA_963799945.1). GTDB lineage: Bacteria > Actinomycetota > Actinomycetes > Mycobacteriales > Pseudonocardiaceae > Pseudonocardia. The sequence continues at coordinate 311,248 of CAWCZG010000006.1, read as the reverse complement.
TGCGGAGGATCACGGGTTCATGTACTCGCGAAGCTTCTTCGATCTCGACGGCCACGGCTGGCAGGTCATGTGGATGGACCCGGCGGCGCAGGCGGGCGCGGCCTCCACGCAGGACGTCGCCGTCCCCGCCTGACCCGGCGAGGAGGACGCCGCAGCGGTTGGCGCTTGGGTCGCCGGCGGCCGCATGTGTCGCGTGTCGGCCGGGGCTTGTGGCTGTACAAGGTCATCCGCTCGGGTCGGCCGGTCCGTTCGACCTCCTGCACCGCAAGGAGCGGTCGTTGCTGGAACTGCCCTACGGCCGACGCCGCGAACTCCTGGACCGCCTCGAACTCGAGCGGCCAGCGTTGCGGGTGCCCGCTAACTTCACCGACATCACCGGCGATCTGGTGATGGCCGCGATCGCTCAACAGGGCCTGGAGGGCGTGGTCGCGAAGCGACTCGTCTCGCCCTATCAGCCCGGACGCCGGTCACGGGCCTGGATCAAGACCCCGATCCGGCACACCGCGGAAGTCATCATCGCGGGCTGGTCACCCAGCACCGGCAACGCCGACGTGCTGGGCTCCCTCCTGCTCGCCGCCTACGACCCGGACGGCGAACTGGTCTACGTCGGGGATGTCGGCACCGGGTTCACCGCGGCCGCCCGCAGGCTGCTGCTGGAGCTGCTGCGGCCCCTGCACCGCGACGACCCGCCGTTCGCCGGCCCGTTTGTGCGGGCCCGGGGTTGGGTGGGACGACGACCGAACCGCGGCCCGGTGCACTGGGTGGCGCCACGGCTGGTCGGGGAGATCGAGTACCGGTCGTTCACCCGCGAGGGCAGCTTCCGGCACCCCTCCTGGCGGGGGATACGGCCGGACCGCGATCCCGATGAGGTTCACCCACCTCTTCCTGGCTAGCCACCGGCGAGCCTCAGCCGCGGCAGACCGGCCCGCGCGGGTGCTGGACTCAGACGTTTGCTGACCTGCGGGCTCGTGACACGCCGGCTGGACGCTCGACAGGGCCCATGGCGGTGAACAGCTCGACCCTCCCGGCTGACAACCCTTCCGACAGATCGAACGTTAGTTCTATGTTGGGTGGGTTCTGTTCGACCTGTGATGGCGGCCTACCGCCGTGACGCACCCGACTTCATTCCTGGCCGCCGACGAACGCGGCGAGGTGACGCGGCCTGCAGGAGGTCCGAGGGCGTTGGTGCGGGCGGCTCGGGTGTTGCGCGAGGTTGCCGGGTATGAAGCGGGCTGGACCCGCGGCGGGGGGCGTTGACCGCGGCGCAGGCCGGGTTGTTGGAGGCGTGCGCCGCGCAGTGGGCGCAGCTGCCACCTGAGGTCGCTGCCCGCGCTCACGGTGTGGCGGCCGCGGTCGACGCGGCGACCGGGCAGCGGTTGGGTCGGGGTTGACGTCGGCGCGGGCGGCGCGTTGTTCGATCCGCATCGGGCGTCCTGCGGTGGCCAGATCGATCCGGCCGAGGGCGGTGTCCCGGCCCAGTTCCCGGCCCCGGTGGTCGCGGCCGGGTTGTACTACGTGCAGGAGAAACCGGTGCAGGTGTGTTGGGGATTCGCCTGCCCCGTCCACGCCGCCGCGCTGATCGCGGCCCGCCCGCCCCGGGATGCCGGGCACCACCGACTCCCATCAGCACCTCGATGCGGTCTCCTCGCGAGGATCCCGACTCATCGAGTCCGCTGTGGCCGTTTCGACGAGCGTCGGATGCGGAGTTCGGGTTGCGTCTCATGGTGTTGTGAGCCGGTCTTTCCGTCCCGGATCCGGTTCATCAGCAGTTCGATGGCCGTTGCTCCCATCTCGACGCCGAATTGATCTACGGTGGTCAGCGAAATGAGGGGATGGCTGGCGATGGGTATGTCGTCGTAGCCGACGACCGAGATGTCGTCGCAACCCAGCTCGGCGGTCGCTCGCAAGACCCCCATCGCGAGCACGTCATGGCCTGCGAAAATTGCTGTCGGTGGCTTGTCGGTGGCGAGCAGACCGCGGGCCGCTACGTAAGCCTCGTGCTGGTCAGACAGTGTGTAGGCCACCTGAGGGGCAAATCCTGCTTCCGCCATCCGCCTGCTGTAGGTCGCGAGCCGCACGGACTGCGGGGCCAGATCGCTCTCGCGCGTCGTGAGGTGGGCGATGCGCTGGTGGCCGAGAGCGAACAGATGATCCATAACGAGATCGGCGCCCGCGCTGTCATTACCGGTCACCGAGTCGAAGTTCTCCGACAAGCGATGGCCGCCGATCAGTACCACCGGAACCGGAGCCACAAGCTGTTCGGACCAGTCTGGTGTCGCCTTCGCCGACGACACCGCCACAATGCCGTCCACTTGGCGATCGACAAGCGCGTTGACGACGGAGGTGCCCGTGGTGAAGTTCAGCGCGGGCATGAGGATGAGTTGGTAAGCCGAGCCCGCCAGCGCCCCGATCGCGCCTTCCATGAGCTGCATAAAGAAATCATTTCCCAGTTGCGGGATCTCCAGTCCGATGGTGTAGCTCGAGCCGCGCATCGCTCGCGCTGCTGTCCGTGGGCGGTACCCCAGCTGGTCGATGGCTGACTCCACCCGTTCCCGCATGGCCGGGCTGACGCCGTAAGCGCTCCGCAGGACCTTCGAGACCGCGGCCTTGGAGACTCCTGCGGCCGCGGCAACGTCGGAGATCGATGGTCGTTTGTCCGCCACGAGGCCGACCTCGTCGCTACTCATGATCACCTCTCCACATTCTCGCTTCAGCGCCAGCCGGGTCAAATACGGGCAGGTGATCCACAGTGTAGACCGGTTGACGAAGAGCCGTGTAGACCGGTTGACACAATGTGTAGACCGTTCTACGGTCTAGTTCCTGCGCTCGCGAAAGTCACAAGGGCGTGGCTCATAGACCGGCCGGAACAGCGGCCATGACTCGCCGAGGAGTTCCTATGGCAGTTCGCAGGCATTGGCGGGTGGCGGCGCTGGCCGCCGCGTTGACGAGCTCGCTCGCCATGACCGCATGCAGTGCAGGCAGTCTCGGCAGTAGCGGGGGCAGCGGGGGTGGTGGAAATACGACGCTGACGTTCCTGATCCCGAACGACGATGCGACGGTCGCGAGTGCGAAGGACGTGGTCAGCGCGTTCCAGGCCGCCAACCCGGGCATCACTGTCACGACGGAGACCCGGCCGGGAGGGTCGGACGGCGACAACGTGGTCAAGACGCGACTGTCGACCGGCGACATGGACGAGGTGTTCATCTACAACAACGGCTCCCTGCTGCAGGCGATCAAGCCGCAGCAGAATCTCGTCGCCTCTGGACGATCAGCCGTGGGCGAGTCAGCTCGACAAGGACTTCGCCGCCTCCAGCAAGGACACCGACGGCAAGCTGTACGGCGGTCCCTTCGGCACGGCGTTCGGTGGCGGGGTGCTCTACAACATCCCGGTCTACAAGAAGCTCGGCCTGAGCGTCCCGAAGACCTGGGCCGAGTTCATGGCCAACAGCCAGAAGATCAAGGCCGCCGGGGGAGTCGACCCCGTCGAGCAGACCTACGGGGAGACCTGGACCTCGCAGCTGTTCGTCCTCGGCGACTACCACAACGTCCAGGCCGCGGTGCCCAACTTCGCCACGGACTACACGGCCAACAAGGTCAAGTACGCCACCACGCCGCAGGCGCTGGCAGGCTTCCAGCACATCCAGCAGGTCAAGGACGCCGGTCTGCTGAACAAGGACTTCGCATCGGCCAAGCTGAACGACGGGATCAAGGCGGTCGCCACCGGAACGGCTGCGCAGTACCCGCAGCTGGGCGGCTCGGCGTCCAACATCGAGAACGTCGCCCCTGGCCACTCCAAAGACGTCGGGTTCTTCGCACTGCCGGGCGACAACGCCGCGACCAACGGCCTGACGATCTGGCCGGGAACCTCGGCGATGTACATCCCGAAGACGGTCGAGGGCGACAAGCTAGACGCGGCCAAGAAGTTCGTCGCCTTCAACGCCACCCAGGCAGGTTGCGACGCCAACATCAAGAGCGCGCCGCCGCAGGGACCGTTCCTGTCGACGGCGTGCAAGCTGCCCACCGACGTGTCGCAGGTCGCCAAGGACACCCAGGCCTACTTCAGCTCCGGCGCGGCCAGCCCGGCACTGGAGTTCGAGTCGCCGGTCAAGGGCCCGAACCTGGAGCAGATCTGCATCCAGGTGGGCACCGGCCAGGTCAGCGCCCAGCAGGCCGCCGCGCTCTACGACGACGACGTCAAGAAGCAGGCCGAGCAGCTCGGCCTGCCCGGCTGGGATTGACCGCGCATGGCCGTCGCCGTCGAGTGACCCCTGCCGCCGGTCCTACGCGACGGCGGCGGCCTCCACGAAGGACTCGCATGGCGAGCCCTGAGCACCGCGGAGCGACCCGGCTCGCACCGAGCCGGGCCGCGAAGGGGAAAAGAAGCGGTCGGGACCCTACCCGTACTGGTTCCTCATCGTTCCCGGCATCATCTACGTCATCTTCTTCATCGTTCCGACCTTCTCCTCCTTCTACTACTCGTTCACCCGCTGGGACCTGTTCACGGCGACGTGGATCGGGTTCAAGAACTATCAGAGCTTCTTCGCCGAGCAGGCGCTGGTCATCGGACTGCGCAACACGCTGATCTACGCCGTGCTGACCTCCGGGCTCAAGGTCGTCCTCGGGCATGGCGCTCGCGCTGCTGCTGACCTCGAAGATCATTGCCCGCGGCTACCTCCGCTCGGTGATCTTCTTCCCGGTGCTGGTCAGCGCGATCGGGGTCGGTCTCACCTTCACCGTCTTGATGAACCCTGAGCAGGGCCTGATCAACGCTGCTCTCGGCGCGGTCGGAGTGAACGGGCCGGGCTGGTTGACCAACCCCGACCTGGCGTTGATCTCGGTCGGCACTGGTCGACGTCTGGAAGGGGGTCGGACTGGCCACCGTCATCTACATCGCGGGCCTGGTGTCCATCCCCGGTGAGTACTACGAGGCGGCCGAGATGGACGGGGCCAGCAAATGGCAGGTCTTCCGCAACATCATGCTGCCCCTCGCGCGTCCGGCCACTGCCTCGGTGATCACCCTGTCGCTGATCGGCGGCCTGCGTTCGTTCGACCTGATCTGGGCGATGACCAAGGGCGGTCCCGGCTTCGCCTCCGACGTCATCGCGTCGGTGATCTACAAGCAGTACCAGGCGGGCTTCTACGGCCTGTCCACGGCAGGCAGCGTCGTGCTGTTCCTGCTGGTCACCATCATCGTTGTGCCGCTCACCCGGTGGCTGAACCGAGGGGACGTGTCCTGAATGAAGAACTCCCGTGGTGCGGTCATCGGCGGCGCCGCCATCGTGTTCACAGCGGTGTTCTTCCTGGTGCCGTTCGCCTTCGTCTTCCTCATCGCCTCGAAAGACCGGGCCGAGGCCAACCTCCTGCAGTTCTCCTGGCCGTCGCATTTCGTGCTGTTCGACAACCTCGGCCAGGCGTTCGCGGCCCGCGACTACCTGATGATCATCGCGTTCATCAACAGCGTCATCCTCACCGTGGTCAGCGTGGCCGCGCTTGGTGATCTTGAGCGCGATGGTCGCCTACGTGTGGCAACGCCGCTCGGGGCGGCTCAGCGGGGTGATCAACGGACTCGTGCTGGCGGGTCTGATCGTGCCGCCCGCCATCGTGCCGACCATCTGGGTGCTGCAGAAAGTCGGCCTGTTCAAGACCATGCCCGGCCTGATCCTGATCGAGATCGCGTACGGGCTGCCGTTCTGCGTCCTGCTGTTCCGGGCCTTCATCGCGGGAGTACCGCGCGAGCTCGACGAGGCCGCGCTGCTCGACGGGGCCGGACCGATGCAGATCTTCTTCCGGGTCATCTTCCCGGTGCTGCGATCGGTGATGGTCACGGTGATCATCCTGCAGTCGGTGTTCATCTACAACGACTTCCAGAACCCGCTCTACTTCCTCCCGGGCACCGAGAACGCCACGATCCAGCTCACCTTGCTCAACTTCCAGAGCCAGTTCAACACCCAGTACAACCTGCTCTTCGCGACCATTCTCCTGGTCACCATCCCGCCGCTGGTCATGTTCATCTTCTTCAACCGCAAGATCGTCGAAGGCATGGCCGCAGGCTCGGTCAAGGGCTGACCCGGCTCCGAACGACCGACGTCGTCGATTCCGCTAGGCCGAAGGGAAATACCGCATGCCATGACTGGCGCGCGACGATGATCGGTCCGGACGAGGACTGCGCGGGTGCTCCGCTGCTGCGCACCGAGTTCGACCTCGACGTCGGGCACGGCGCGGTGGTCGACGCGGTATGGCACGCCACCGCCCGCGGAGTGTTCACTGCGTCGGTCAACGGCGTGCCGGTGTCCGACGAGGTGCTGAGCCCCGGGCTGGTCGAGCTACGAGTGGCGGCTGCGCTACCGCAGCTACGACGTCGCCGAGCTGCTGCGCGAGACGCCAGGCAGCGCCGTGGTGCTCGGGCTGGAGCTGGGCAACGGCTGGTTCCGCGGCCGGCTCGGCTGGAGGGGGATGCGCGCCCTCTACGGGCCGGAGCTGGGCGCGCTGGCCCAGCTGGAGATCGAGCTACGCCGACGGGCATCGGCAGACGATCGTCACCGACGGATCGTGGCGCGCCGGCCCGTCACCGGTGCTGGCCAACGACCTCTACGACGGCGAGACGATCGACGCGCGGCGCGTGGACAACGCCTGGCAGCGGCCAGGCTTCGTCGGCGACGGGTGGGTCGGGGTGCACGCCCAGGAGTTCGACACCGCAGACCCTCACCCCCTACCTCGGGCCGGTGGTCCGCCGCCAGCAGGAAATCCGGCCGGTGCGCGTGTGGACCTCGCCCGCCGGGGCGACCCTGGTCGACTTCGGGCAGAACCTCGTCGGCTGGGTGCGCACCGCCGTGCGCGGTGAGGCGGGCACCACCGTGACGCTGCGCCACGCCGAGGTGCTCGAGAACGGTGAGCTCGGCACCCGGCCGTTGCGCACCGCGCAGGCCACCGATCGGTTCGTGCTCTCCGGCGGCGACGACGTGTTCGAGCCGACGCTGACCTTTCACGGCTTCCGCTACGCCGAGGTCGATGGCTGGCCCGGCGAGCTCACCCTCGAAGCGGCGGCAGAGGCGCTGACGGCCGTCGTCGTGCACTCGGACCTGCCGCGGATCGGCAGGTTCGCCTGCTCGACGAGCTGCTCAACCAGCTGCACCGCAACGTGGTGTGGAGCACGCGCGGCAACTTCCTGGACGTCCCCACCGACTGCCCGCAGCGCGACGAGCGCCTCGGATGGACCGGCGACATCGCGGTGTTCGCGCCCACCGCAGCGTTCCTGTTCGACGTCGCAGGACTTCTCCGCGACTGGCTCGCCGACCTCGACGCCGAGCAACGCGCCGCCGACGGCCTGGTGCCGTTCGTCGTGCCGGACGCGCTCAAGTACACCCCGGCCAAGGACTTCCCGAGGCAGGAGAGCACGGCGATCTGGAGCGACGCGGCCGTCTGGGTGCCGTGGGCGCTCTGGCAGGCCTACGGCGACCGGCAGGTTCTTGCCGACTGCTACGACGCGATGACCGCGCACGTCCGCCGGGTCGAGACGCTCCTGTCCGACACCGGGCTGTGGGACACCGGCTTCCAGTTCGGCGACTGGCTCGACCCCACCGCGCCACCCGACCGAGCCGTGGCGGGCCAAGGCCGACAACGGTGTTGTCGCGACGGCCTGCCTCTACCGCAGCGCGCGCACCGTCGCCGAGGTCGCGAGACTGCTCGGGCGAGCCGACGACGCCGAATACTTCGGTGCGCTCGCCGAGCGCACCCGGGCCGCGTTCAACAAGCACTACGTGTCCGACGCCGGTCGCATCGACAGCGACGCCATCACCGTCTACGCTCTGGCGATCGTGTTCGACCTGCTCGACGAACCCACCCGGCAGCTGGCCGGAGACCGGCTGGCCACCCTGGTGGCCGACAACGGGCATCACATCGCGACCGGGTTCGCCGGCACGCCCTACGTCTGCGACGCGCTCACCTCGACCGGGCACCTCGACGACGCCTACCGGCTGCTGCTGCAGCAGGAGTGCCCTTCGTGGCTCTACCCGGTGACGATGGGCGCCACCACGATCTGGGAACGCTGGGACTCGATGCTGCCCGACGGCACCATCAACCCCGGCCAGATGACCAGCTTCAACCACTACGCCCTGGGCGCCGTGGCCGACTGGATGCACCGGATCATCGGCGGGATCACCCCGGTCGAACCCGGCTACGCGGCACGTGCGCATCGCACCCCGTCCCGGCGGGGGCCTCACCTGGGCCGAGACCTCACTCGACACCCCGCACGGGCACCTAGCCGTCAGCTGGCGGGTCGCCCCGGACGGACAACTCCACGTTGATGTCATCGTGCCGGACGGCGTCACCGCACAGATCGATCTCCCCGGCAGGCCGGTCTCCCACCTCGGCTCCGGCGGCCATCACCTCACCGGCACCGTCGCCGCCACGGCAGGCGACCTCGCCGAGTGACGGGGTCCGGTGGCCTCACCGAGCCAGGTCGCGATCGCTGTCCCGGGGTGTCGGGTGCCAGAAGTCATCCGTGGCGCTTGACCAGCGGTTTCAGGCTGCTGCCTCGTACTGGTTGATCAGGCCGCCGAGGATGGGCCGCCGTCGGATCCTGCCGTGGATTGGCTCGGGGACAGGCGCGTCCGGGCGTGGCGGGCGAAGGTGCAGCGCTCGATGGGGCCGCTGTCGGTTGTAGTGCACCGAGTATTGGGCGAGCGTCCGGTGCAGGTGTCGTTCACCGACGATCAGCATCCGGTCGGTGACCTCGGTTCGGACGGTCAACACGAAGCGTTCGGCGAAACAGTTCGCCCGCGGGCACCGCGGCGGGATCTTGACCACCTTGATGCCTGCGTCCGCCATGACCGCGTCGAACGAATCCGCCAACTGACCGGCCCGATCGCGGATCAGGAACCGGAACCGGGTGGCGTGATCGCCGAGGTCCATGACGAGGTTGCGGGCCTGCTGGGTGGTCCAGGGCCCATCGAGATGCGCGGTCACGCCCAGGACGTGCAGGTAGCGTTCGCCGACCTCGAGTGCGAACAGAACGTAGAGCCGCCGTAGCGTCATGGCGCAGTCGACATGGAAGAAGTCGACGGCGAGCATGCTGCTGGCCTGGGTACGCAAGAATTGTCGCCAACTGGTCTCGGTATGCCGCAACGGCGCTGGTGGGATGCGGTGGCGCTTCAAGATCCACCGGATGGTCGAGGCGCCCACGCGGTGGCCGAGCTTGAGCAACTCGCCCTGGATCCGCACGTAGCCCCAGCACGGGTTCTCCCGCGCCGTGCGCACTACCAGGGCCGCGACGACGTCGTCGATCGGTGGCCGTCCGGTCCGGTTCGGGTAGGTCCATCGTCGGCGCACGAGGCGGCGATGCCAGCGCAGGATCGTGTTCGGAGTGACCAGACGATGGCAACGCAGTGATCGAGGCAGCCGACGCACGAGGGCGGCGAACACGGCCCGGTCGGCCCAGTCCATGCGCGGCCGCGGGTTGGTCCGGCGCAGCACGGCGACCTCGTGACGCAGCACGAGTAGTTCGACGTCCTTGGTGGATGCCCCTCGGGCCATCAGCAGGAGCAGTCCATGTACGTGCCAGAAGATCAAGTACAGCAACCGCAACGACATGTTGGGATCATGCCCAACTCTCGATTACTGCTGTTCAGCGACCAGGACCGACTTATGGCACCCCACAGGCACGTCGGGGCGCCGAGAAGATGCTGCTTGTTCCTAGTTGCTCAGCCGCCGACCTCGGCGCCCTCGCAGGCGCTGATGCACCACGACGCGGACCGGGGCCTGACCACGCACACCACCAGCTAGACGTGCGCCACCCACCTCGTCGGCGGCACGTGCTCGACCCATCGTCGAACGTATGGTCGTGGAGACCAACGGGCCTGGCTACCGCCGCGTTTGAGTCGGTAAAAGGCGAGCAGTGAGCCCGGGCAGCGGTGGCTGGAGCAATTGGCCCCAAAGGCACCGCCTCCCTGGACGAACTCCCACCGCCCGAACGTCGGGATGGCGACGCCGGCAACTCGTTCGGCGATCTATTGGTCGTGGCTGGGCGAGCACGCGGTGCAATCGCAGCGATGAAAGTCCTCGGTGGCCTACATGATTCTCGGCGCGCGTCGATGGGCAGTGTCGGGAATGGGCTTTCCCTGCAGTCACAAGTCATGCTCGGAGGTTAAAGTCGATCTTTGGAGTGGTTACTTCACTGACCCCGCCACATCGAAGACCCGGATCGCGGCCGAGTTCCCCGGACGGGCCCGTGAACTCCGCGCACCGACACCGACACCGACGGGCCACTCGTCCTACGACCGATCCACACCCTGCCCGACGACCACCATTGGTGCCGCGTCCCCGGTGCGACCCTTCTCGGCGATGCCGCCCACTTCATGCCCCCGCCGGAGAAGGCGCGAACATGGCGACGCTCGACGCCACCGAACTCGCCCATGCCGTCGCCGATCACCCCGACGACCTCGACAGAGCACTGACCACCTACGAACCCCACAGCATCATCGCGCTCTTCGCGCCGTCACCTCATGACGCGGTGTCGGCGGGAGCCTGACTAGATCGCTTCGACCTGCGGGTAGTCGTGGCGCCACATGGCGTCGTAGACGTGCTGGATGGGGTTGTCGATCGGGACCTGGGCCAGGCCCTCGGCGCACGCGGCCTCGACGACGTCGATCGCGACGGCGGCCGAGATGGGCCGCAGGTCGCGCACGGGGGGTAGGAGCGGGGCGCCGGGGCGGGTGGCGTCGGAAAGGCGGGCGACGGCGTCGGCCGCGGCGGCGATGAGCCGGTCGGTGATGCGGGAGGCGCGGGCGACGGTGACGCCCAGCCCGAGACCGGGGAACACGAGCGCGTTGTTGGCTTGTGCGATCTGGTAGGTCACCCCGTCGAGCTCGACGGGCGCGAACGGGCTGCCGGTTGCTACGAGGGCTCGGCCACCGGTCCAGGCCAGCAGGTCGGCGGGCATGGCTTCGGCTTTCGAGGTCGGGTTGGACAGCGGCATGATGATCGGCCGGTGGGTGTGGTCGGCCATGTCGCGCACGATCTGTTCGGTGAACGCCCCGGCCTGGGTGGAGGTCCCGATCAGTACGGTCGGCCGGACGTGGCGCACGACGTCGGCCAGTCCGGGCCGTGACCCGGGCGACGCCCAGTCTTTGATCTCGTCCCACGGTCGGACGTAGGGGACTTGGAAGTCGAGAAGGTGCTCGGTGGCGTCGGCGCCCAGGAGCCCATTGCGGTCGATCGCCCAGAACCGGGCGGTCGCCTCCTCGGGGGACAGTCCTTCGCGCACCATCTGGTCGCGCATCATGTCCGCGATGCCCAGGCCCGCCGTCCCGGCGCCGTGAATGACCACGCGCTGGTCGCGCATCCGCGACCCGGCCACGCGGACCGCGGCGAACGCCGCGGCCAGTACGACGGCTGCGGTGCCCTGCATGTCGTCGTTGAACGTGCACAGCTGGTCGGCGTACCGGTTGAGGATGCGTCGGGCGTTGGTGGCGCCGAAGTCTTCCCAGTGCAGCATCGCCTGGGGGAAGAGTTTCTGGCACGCGGTGACGTAGGCGTCGATGAGGCGGTCGTAGCGTTCGTCGCGGACGCGGGGGTGTTTCTCGCCCAGGTACATCTCCTCGTTGAGGAGGGTGAGGTTGTCGGTGCCGACGTCGAGCACCACCGGCAGGGCCCGTGAGGGATGGATCCCCGCTGCGGCGGTGTAGACCGCGAGCTTGCCGACGGAGATCTCGATGCCGCCCACGCCCTGGTCGCCGATCCCGAGGATGCCTTCGGAGTCGGTGGCGACCAGCAGGTCGACGTCGTGGGCGCCCAGCCCGGTGTTGCGCAACGCCTGTTCGACGTCTTCGGGGTGGTCCACCGACAGGTACACCCCGCGGGAGCGGCGGAACTCGTTGGAGAACTGCTGGATCGCCAGCCCGACGGTCGGGGTGTAGACGATGGGCAGCATCTCCTCGATGTGTTCAGACAGCAGCTTGTAGAACAGCACTTCGTTGCGGTTGTGCAGGTTGGTCAGGTAGACCCATTTGGCCAGGTCGTCGCCTTGGCGGGAGTACTGGGCGTAGGTGCGGCGCAGTTGGCGGTCCAGCGTCGACGTCCCCGAGGGCAGGAGTCCGGTCAGGCCCAGTTCGCGGCGTTGTTCGGGAGTGAACGCCGTGCCCCGGTTGATCGCCGGGTTCGTCAGCACCGCAGCCCCCCGCGCGGCGATCCGGGCCGTCCAACCGTCGCAGGTCCGGACGAGCTCGTAGCTTCCCTCGGGCATGGCCGCGCTCCCTCACTGGAGACCTCTTCGTCGCAGGCGACTCGTCGCCGCTGCGATTCTGCGCCGCCTGAGGACGAGCGGGGGCTTTGAGCGCATTTCGTTCACGGATCGCGGGGACGTCCGAGTGGAGCTACCGGCTCGCCCAGACGGCATAGAGGGGGTCGCCCCGCCCCGGTGGCGTCCGCAGCCTGCCCCGGACCGGCCCGAATCCACCCGACATCGCGAAGTAGGCGTTGACGATCTGCAGGTGGGTCTCGTCGTCCGTCTCCAGCCATCCGCGGATCGCCTTGGTCGGGAAGCAGCGGTTGGAGAACGTCACCACGAACGGCCCGCCGGGCCGCAGCACCCGCGCGACCTCGCGGAACACGGCGATGGGGCTGGTCAGGTAGTCCACGGAGACGCAGCACGTGACGGCGTCGAAGCCGGCGTCGGGGAAGGGCAGGGTCGGGTCGGCGTTCAGGTCGTGGACCACGTGCTGCGACAGCATCGGGTTGGCGGACAGCTCAGCGGCGTTCATGCCCAGGCCCACCAACCGCTGCGGTGGGTGCTGGAAGTGGGAGATCCAGGACGACATGAGGTCGAGCACGTCGCCGTCGAGCCCGAGCTCGGTGTAGAGGGCGCCGACGGCTGCGATGGCGCGGTCGTCGATGTGCGTGACCAGCCGCGACGGCCGGTAGAACTCGGAATCGGAGGCGACGTCGTCGCGATCGAAGAAGCCCGGCGGGAACACCGTGCTCGGGTCGGTCACCCCGGCACCGTATCCCGGTGGCGGCCGGGCCGCCCCCGCATGGAGACCCACCGGACGTGACCCTCGCCGCCGCCCCAGTACGAGGCGAAGCGGTACGCGGGAGCCTGGGGAGGAGCAGGCGGCTCCGTCCTCCTCGTCACCGCGACGGCCTGCGCGGTCTTCCTGGCGCCGCGTCGGCAGGTTTCGCGCGGGGTAGGTAAGGGCCATGGCTGACACTGCGATCTTCGATGTCGACGGCACGCTCGTTGACAGCAACTACCAGCATGCCCTGGCGTGGTTGCGGGCCTTCCGCCGCTTCGGCATCACCTTGCCGATGTGGCGGATCCACCGCGGCATCGGGATGGGTGGGGACATGTTCGTTCCCGAGGTTGCCGGTCGGGAGGCGGAGGAGGCGCACGGGGATGAGTTGCGGGAAGCGTGGGGAGAGGAGTTCGACCAGCTGATCGGGGAGGTCCAGCCCTTCGAGGGCGCCCACGAGCTGCTGGCCGAGGTCAAGGAGCGCGGGTTCCGCCTGGTTCTGGCCAGCTCGGGCAAGACCCAGCTCGTCGAGACGTTCCTCGACCTCATCGACGGCAAGGCTCTGGCTGATGCGTGGACGACTTCCGAGGATGCGGCGAAGAGCAAGCCCGAGCCCGACATCGTGGCCACTGCGCTGGCCAAGGTCGAGGGCGCCAGCGCCGTGATGGTCGGGGATTCCGTGTTCGACGCGCAGGCGGCGGCCAAGCTCAAGATCCCCACGCTCGGAGTCCGCACCGGTGGATTCTCGGTGGGGGAGTTGCAGGAGGCGGGGGTGCTGCAGGTTTTCGACTCTCTGGTGGCGTTCCGCCATGCCCTGGACGGCACCCCCTTGTCCCGGCCCAGCCGTTGAGCGGCGCGCGCGGGTCTCAGTGTCGTTGTTCGCATCGTGTAGCAGTAGACGCCGTTGGCAGGAACGGCGAGCAGGTCCCCGACCCGCGGCGCACGCAGCGGCACCTGGTCGACCAGCACGTCGCCGGACTCGCAGTGGCGGCCGACGACCGTGACGGCGTGCGTCGTCGCCTGCGCCCCGATCACCCGTACCTCCGCGCGACGAGTGTTCCTGACGGTAAGAAAACCCTGTCGGTCAAGGGCTGACACCGTTGCTCGACGTCCATAGTGGCGGGTCCGGATCTGGCCCACGCTTCCCTCCTGCGGGCTGCCGATCGACGGCACCGCCTCAGGGAGGCACAGCGGTGGACGTACAGGAGATGGACCGACGACGGGAGGCGACCGGGCCGCCCAACACCGGTCACGCGTTGACGATCACGGGGCTCACCAAGCGGTTCGCGGCGACGGTCGCGGTCGACGCGCTCTCGCTGACCGTGCCGCGAGGCTCGTTCTTCGGGCTCGTCGGACCCAACGGCGCGGGCAAGACCACCGCGCTCTCGATGGCCGTAGGACTCCTGCGACCGGACGCCGGGACGGCGCGGATCTTCGGCCACGACGTGTGGGCCGACCCGGTCCGCGCGAAGCAGCTCGTCGGGGTCCTGCCGGACGGCCTGTCGCTGCCCGAGCGGCTCACCGGACGCGAGCTGTTGACCTACACGGCACGCCTGCGCGGGCTGGACCGGACCACGGTCGCCGAGCGGGCCGACGAGCTGTTGCGGGTGCTCGAGCTGGACGAGGCCGAACGCACGATGGTGATCGACTACTCGGCCGGGATGCGCAAGAAGATCGGATTGGCGACGGCGCTGGTGCACGCCCCGAAGCTGCTCGTGCTCGACGAGCCGTTCGAGGCCGTCGACCCGGTGTCGGCCTCCACGATCCGCACGATCTTGGCGCGCTTCGTCGCGGCGGGTGGGTCGGTCGTCCTGTCGAGCCACGTCATGGCGCTGGTCGAGGCGATGTGCGACCACGTCGCCGTCATCACGCGCGGTCAGGTCGTCGCGGCGGGCGCGCTCGCCGAGGTCCGGGGCGCGTTCAGCCTCGAAGAGGTGTTCGTCCGCCTCGTGGGTGGGCGCGTCGGTGGCGGGGAGGGGCTGTCGTGGTTGGCCTCCTGATCAGCATGAAGCTGCGCGTGCTGCGCAACTCTCTGCGCGGAGCAGCCGCCTTCGCGTTCGTCATGGGCGGGCTCGTCGGGCTGGGTGTGGCGGTGGCGTGCGTGGTGCTCGTCGCGACCCATCCGGGCGGGATCTCGGTCGGCACCGACATCGCGTCGGCGTTCTTCGCCATCTGGATGCTGGGGTGGCTGTTCGGCCCGGTCGTGACCGGCGGCGGGGACGAGACGCTGCGCCCGGAGAACTTCGCGCTGCTGCCGATCCGGCCGCACCAGCTGGCCGTCGGGCTGCTGGGCGCGTCGCTGGCCGGTGTGGCGCCGATCGTCTCCATCCTCGTGTTCTGCAGCCTGGTCGTGGTCGCGATCCCGGGCGGGTTCGCGGCCACCGTCGTCGCTGTTGTGGCCGTCGTGGCCCAGCTCGCGCTGGTGGTGCTGCTGTCCCGGGTCGTCATCGCGGGCATCGGCGCCCTGTTGGGGTCGCGCCGCGGCAAGGATCTCGGGGTGCTGCTCGGCGCGCTCGTCGGTTTGGCGTACCTGCCTGCGCGGGCCGCGTTCGAGCAGCTCGGCCCGATCGTCGTCGGGCAGACCTCGCCCGCGTTCACCCTCGTGCTGCGCGCACTGCCGAGTGGTTGGGGTCCGAGCGCCGTCGCGGCAGCCGCCGAGCACAACTGGCTCCAGGCCATGGGGTGGCTGCTCGCGCTGGCCGGGCTGGACGCGGTTCTCGTCGTGGCCTGGTCGCGGCTCCTGGTGCGTCGTATGACGATGGCCGCTTCGGCGGCCGGACCGAGCCGGGCGCGACGCCGCGAGGGCCACGCTCCCCGCCGGAGCCTGCTGCCCGACACACCCACCGGCGCGGTGATCGGCAAGGAGCTCACGATGTGGTGGCGTGATGCCCAGCGGCGGACCCTCCTGCTCACCTCGATCCTCATCGGCTTGCTGCTGCCCGCGTTCTCGATCGCGCAGGGTGGCGGGTTCGGTGGGCTGTCGCTGTCGGCGCTGTGGATGGTGGTCTTCGCGGCCATGCAGGTGAGCAACCTGTACGGCCTGGACGGCACAGCCGTGTGGCAGACGCTGATCGCGCCCGATGCCGTCCAGGCCGACGTCCGCGGCCGTCAGTGGGCATGGGCACTGATCGTCGGCCCCGTGGCGTTGATCGCGGCCGCCGTTCTCCCCGCCGTGACCGGTGCGACCGACATGTACCCGGTGGTGTTCGCGCTGGTACCGGTCCTGCTGGGCGCAGGAGCAGGCACGATGCTGCTGGCCTCGGTCGACTCCCCCTACCCGGCGCCGAGTGGGAAGGGCCGCAACCCCTTCGGTTCCGGCCAGAGCGCCGGTGGTTTCGCGAAGATCGGCCGACGCTTGGTCCTGACGACGGCGCAGGTGGCCGCGGCCATCCCCGTCGGGGTGTTGCTGGTGCTGGGGATGACGGGGCTCGTACCGGCGGCGACCTGGGTCGCGATCCCGGTCGGCATCGCGTGCGGGATCGGCGCGGCGTGGTGGTGGGGTCAACGCGCGTTCCGACACCTCGAGCTCCGGGGGCCGGAGCTGTTGGCGGCGATTCGGGTGCCCGCGTAGCGGATCGGCGGCCGTCCCAGCCGACTACTCAGCGCGGCGACTCCGCACCCGATGATCACTCCATCCGGCGTATTGATAGTGATCCGACTGACGTAACGTCGAGGAGTCGATCTACAACCCGTACCGCGTCCGGCGATGACGGAAGGCCTACCGATGACCCACGACGAGTTGATGGCCGAGGCCTGCCGGTTGGCGGCGGAGACGGTGAGCAAGGGCTGGGGCGGCCCGTTCGGTGCGGTCCTCGTCCGCGACGGCGAGATCATCGCCCGCGGTCAGAACCGGGTGCTGCTGACCGGTGACGTCACCGCGCACGCCGAGGTCGAGATGCTGCGCAAGGCCGCGGCGGTGCTCAACCCGTACGCCCCGAGCATCGCGGCGGAGCACCGCGCCGAGGGGCACCTCGCCCTCGTGCCGCGTCCGGAGGGGTCGCCCGACGTCGTGGAGGCGCGTGCCCGCATGTTCATGGGCACCGAGGTCTACACCAGCGGCATCCCCTGTCCGATGTGCATGGGCGCCATCTACTGGGCCCGGGTCGACGCGGTCTACTTCGCCAACGACCTCACGGCCACCCGTGGCGTCGGGTTCGACGACCAGTTCCAGTACGAGGATTTCGTCCGGCCCCTGAGCGAGCGCCGGATCAAGATCGAGCAGCTGCGCCCCGACCTCGGCGCCGCCGTGTACGAGGAGTACCTCGCCACACCCGACCGCCACCCCTACTGAGCGGGCCCGACGATGAGCTCGGAGAGCACCGAGCGGGCCCGGCTGCTCGACCTCGGTGCGGATCCGCACGAGGGTCTGGATGCCCGGCAGGGCACCGACCTGGTGACGGTCGTGGTGGCGCATTCCGTGCTCCCCCAGGACGAGCGGGCCTTCCTGGAATGGCAGCGCCGGTTGGCCGAGGCCGAACGACGCTCGCCCGGTCACCGGGGGAGCGAGTTGCTTCGGCCCGTGCCCGGGGTGCAGGACGACTGGGTCGGTGTGACCCGGTTCGCCACGGCGTCCGACCTGGAGGCGTGGCTCGCGTCCACGGCTCGCCGGGACCTCCTGGCCGAAGGCGAGCGCTTCCGGGACTTCCGGCTGCGCCGGGTTCCGCAGTCGTTCGGAAGCTGGTTCTCCGCGGGCGCCACGGAGGCCGCCGCGGCACCGCCGTCCTGGAAGACGGCGCTGTCGGTGCTGGTCGGCCTCTACCCCACGGTGGTCCTGCTGACTCTGGGGATCTCCGCGCTGTGGCCCACGGGCCCGCTGTGGGCGAGCCTGCTCGTCGGC
This sequence comes from uncultured Actinomycetota bacterium, assembly GCA_963799945.1. GTDB lineage: Bacteria > Actinomycetota > Actinomycetes > Mycobacteriales > Pseudonocardiaceae > Pseudonocardia. Next base: position 293,407 of record CAWCZG010000006.1, on the reverse strand, counting down.
AACGTGTTGTCGGTGAGCCTGTTGACCTGGGTCGTCATGCCCATCGTGACGAGGGCCCTGACGTTCTGGCTCGAGCCCGGAGCCGGGGCCCGGCAACCGCGGACCGACGTCCTCGGGACGGTGGCCGGGATCGGCGTCCTCACCGTGCTGGCCCTGGTCTTCGCGCTCGCTACCACCTGATCGGAGAACAATCGGCCGCCGCCTGCACAGGCAGCCTTGACGACGATTGCCCCGCCGAGTGACTGCTACGTCTCGGGTCGCAGTGTGGTGAGGATCTGCCTGATCTGGTCGTCGGGTATGGCCTGGTCGAATCCGGTGCCTGCGACGACGACGAGGATGGCGGTGGGGCCGAGTTTGCCGGTGAATCCGGTCGCGGAGATGGCGTAGGCGGCGCCTTTGGTGCCACAGGGGCCGAAGGCGTGCGCGGCGGTGGCGTTCACCCGGACGACGACCGCGGGTTTGCCGGTCGAGGTGGTGGTCTTCTCCGGCCGCCCGGTGGCCAGGGTGGGGCGCTTGTCCGCGTCGTCGCGGAACGCGGCGTCAGCCCAGGTCTGCGCTTCGTTGGTGGACGCTTCGGTCAGGTCGGGGCTGGTGCTGTGTTTGACCGCGGCAAGGGCCAGGGAGGTGTGTTCGCCGCAGGCGTTGTCGCCGATCGAGGAGCTTCCGCTGGCGGCGACGAGAAGCTTCCCGGCTTTGGTCTCGTAGCCGACGATGGTGTCTTCGGAGTTGACGGTCCAGGCGGGTGGCACGTCGTAGAGGGCGGCCCGGCTCGGCGAGCGCACGGTGTTCCAGCCCGGCACGACGGGGGTGACGACCAGCGCGGTGGTGCCTGTCGGCGTACCGGTGGAGGTCGCGGCGAGCGGGCTGGGGGTGGGCGGGAGCCCGACGACGGCGGCAGGCCTCCCCGCGACCGGCACCGCGCAACTGGTCAACACCAGTACGGCGGCGGCGCAGGCGGCGCGTAGCGCGGTTGACCGGAGGAGGGGTCGGGTCTGGCTCACGCGGGCTCCCGGTCGAATCGGACGATGCTGCTGACGGTGACGACGAAGCCGAAGTTGCCGTCCGGGCTGAGGGTGATGTCTTGTGCGGAGTCCCCGACCGGGAGGTTGCTCGGCTGGTGGGTGGCCAGGTTGATGACGGTGACGCCGCCGACGTCGCTCGCGACGAGAGCTTGTTGTCCGTCGGGGGTGACGACGAGGCTGTCGGGTCGTTCCCCGACCGGGACGGTCCAGGTGGGTTGACCGCTGGCGAGGTCGATCCCCACGGCGTGGTTGTCGCTGGAGGTGATGACGACCGCGGTGGTGCCGTCGGGGGTGAGCGCGATCCCGGAGGGGCTGTTCCGCAGACCCACGGTGGCGACAACGGTGTTGGTGGTGGTGTCGACGGTCTTCACGCCGGTGGTGCCTGCGACGTAGACGTGGCGTCCGTCCTTGGCGACGGCGAGGCCGTTGGCCTGGCTCCCGATCGGCACGGTCGCCACCCGGGCTGCGGTGGCGGTGTCCAGGACCTGCAGCGCGGAGGAGCGGTCGGTGAGGTAGATCCGGTCCCCGCCCGGGGAAAGCGCCATCGCGATCACCGGAGCCGCCAGCGGAGCTGATCTGGTGACGCGGCCGGTGCGCGGGTTGATCAGGGAGAGGGTGTTGGCGGCCTTCTGCTTGCCGTAGCCGGCGGTGGAGCCGGCAGCGACGATCGCGGAGCTGTCCGAGGTTTCGGCGAGGGCGTCCACGCGCTCGTCGGTCAGGGCGACGGTGGTGATGTCCGTGGGGTCCGCGAGGTCGTGGATCTCCACGTTCGCCCGCAGGTCGGACACGTCGCTCGTGGTGGCGCGGGACGGGGCGGAGAGCACCAGCTTGGTGGCGGTGGGATCGACCGCGAGGGTGTGGGCTCCGCTGACGGACATGTTCGCCGATACGCGTACGGACTTCGGGGCGGCGGAGGCCGCGTCGGTGGGGGTGGCCGCCGTACCGGGGTTCAGCAGCGTCCGAGTGGCCAGGGTGCCCGCGCCCGCGACGGCGACCGCAGCGACGACCGCGGCGGCGGCGACGCGTCCACGGCCGAACCGGCCCGTCAGCGACCTGGACTGGCCTGCCATGGGTACCCGGGCGGACGCCGCCTGCCGGGGTGGGGTGTTCGCCGGGGGCGGCAGGGTCGGGCCGGTCGAATGGAGCGCGGCGCGCGCCGCGTCGGCGAGCTCACCCGCGGAGCCGAACCGCTCGCGGGGGTCCTTGCTCATCCCGCGGGCGATCACCCAGTCCAGACCGGCCGGAATGCCCCGCCGCCGCAGGGAGGCTCGGGGTGGGATCGCGGTGAGGTGGGCGTACATGACCGCTGCCAGGCTGTCCCGGGGGAACGGGGTGTGCCCGGTGAGGAGCTTGTGCAGCACGCACGCCAACGAATAGACGTCGACGGTGTGGTCGATCGCGTGGCCCTCGAACCGTTCCGGGGCCATGTAGTCAGGCGTCCCCATGACGGCGTTGGTGCCGGTGAACTCGCTCGTGCGGTCGGTGGCGCGGGCGATCCCGAAATCGACGAGGTAGACGAAGTCGAAACCGTCGTGGCCGTCCTCGGGCGAGAGCAGGATGTTGGACGGTTTGACGTCGCGGTGGATGAGCTTCATCGCGTGCGCGGCGTCCAGAGCGCTTGCGGTCTGGTGGATCAGGTCGACCGCGACCGCGGGTGTCATCGGGCCCCGGCGGGTGAGCCGGTCGGTCACGTCCTCGCCGTTGACCAGCCGCATGTCGATGTACAGCCTGCCGTCGATCTCGCCGTAGTCGTGGATGGGGATCACGTGGGCGGAACGCAGCCGAGCGGCGATCTCGGACTCGTAGCGGAACCGACGTTGGTAGCTCGGGTCCGCGGCCAAACCGGCGGGCAGACGCTTGAGCGCAACCAGGCGCTTACGGACCGTGTCGGTGGCTCGGAAGACTTCGCCCATGCCGCCACGGCCGATGAGTTTCTCGAGGCGGTAGGGGCCGAACCACTCCGCCTGCACTACCCATCTCCCGTGCGGCACGTCGACCGGGTTGTCGTCAACGTCGCCACCAGGTGCTGGTCAAGGCAACGACCCGACGCACAGCGGGGGAGCAGCGGGGGCGTTGCACTCGAACGTCCAAGCTAACATCGCGCCCCAACCGACTGCTGCCGGGTCGGCGCACCGAGGCGCTGTTCAGCGCCTTCGATCGCGCCGGCGGACTGGTCGCGGCGGGAGCCCGGCCAGCAGCCCACGCTGCGGGATGCCGAAGATCGTCGTGTCCGGCCGAGCCCACCTCGGCGAGGACGTCGTCGGCGGCGAGGACGCCTGACATCGCACGCGCGTTCCATCAGGCCCGCGAGGTAGGGGATCTCGGTGAAGTCGCCTGCTATCCGGACGCCGCGGGCGTCGGTCCGCACTCCGGGCCGGGTGCCCGCGCTGCCCGGGGGGAACGCCGGTGCGGTCGCCTCACGCCGTTCGTGGACGTGGAGGGGGTGCATCGCGCGCGTCTCGGGCCACAGACCCGCGAGCTCCTCCCGCATCCGCGCGGTGGCGGTCGTCGCGTCCGGGGCCGCGCAGGCATAGGAGTGGAGCTCGACGATCGAGCCGCCGGTGCGCTGCGCCCACTCCGCGGAGGGCCGTTCCAACCGGGAGTAGACGGTGATCGAGTCGAGCGTCGGTTCGCCCGTGACCGCGGTGAACGTCGCCCGGCTCGGCGTCGACGTCGCGGTCGAACCACAGCCTGCTGACCGCGAACGGCGGCGCGACGCGCAACGCCGCGCACTGGCTCGCCAAGCGGGGCGCGGCCTCGGCGGCGTCGGGCGATGCGGCGAGCAGGCGCTGCAGCCCGCCCGGGTCGAGGGCGAGCACGACGTGGCGGCTCACGAGGTCCTCGGCAGGCCCGTTCCCGGCGAGGGTCAGCCGCCAGCGCGGACCGTCGGGGGCGAGTCGGGCCACCCGGGACCCCGGTGCGGACCTCGGCACCGCGCTCCTGCAGGTAGCGGCGCAGCGGGTTCCAGATGGCCGTCATGTGGTCGGTCGTGGGTGCGTCGAAGCCGATGCCCTCGGGGTTGCCGAGGAAGTAGTAGTGGAACATCGCGATCAGCTCGCCCGCGGACAGCTCGCCCGGGTCGCTGAAGAAGGAACGGGCGAAAGCCTCGAAGAGCATCTGCTGCGCCCGCTCGGACATGCCCAGCTGCTTGAGGAAGTGCTCGGCGCTCATGTGGTCGAACCGGGTGGGGGTGTCGACCCGGTCGTAGGCGAGCAGGGCCTGCCCGGCGTCGGGGTCGGCGCCGGTCATGTCCCGCCAGCTGAGGCTGGGCGAGCGCAGGAGCAGCGCGAGGAGGTTGAACGGGGGCGCGGCCGGGAGGCCGGTGAGGTCCTCGTCGGGCCAGCTGCGGGAGGTCACCGGATAGCCGTTCACCGGGGCGAGGAAGCCGAGGTCGGGATCGATGCGGCGCAGGATCGAGCGCCAGGTGTAGTAGTGCCGGAAGAAGGCGTGGAATCCGTGCTCGACGACCTGGTGGGTGCCGTCGGGCAACGTGTGTGGCCACGCGCCCAACCGGCCGCCCAAGGTCTGGGCCGCTTCGACGAGGACGACCCGGACGCCGCGTTCGGCGAGGGCGACCGCGGCGCTGATGCCCGCCACCCCGGCCCCGACGACGACGGTCTCGGTGCCTGCAGGCGCTTCGCGGGGCAGCGTGCGGGTCGGGCACGGTCAGTCGTCGTGGGCGCATCCGCAAGGGGGCTGCGCGGCCGCTGAGCACGTCGGTCATCGGGACCTCGCTAGGGAGTGGGCGAAGGGGAGCGCGACCGAACCCATGATCAGGCCGCCCATCAACGCGGACCCGGGCAGTCCGAAGAACGCGAGATGGGCCAGCACCGAAGACGCGTACACCCACAGGTAGAGCACGGCGGCGGGCTTGGAGGTGCGGGGTCGGGCCACGCCGAGCAGGAGGTGCAGGGCCCCGACGACCAGGACCGCCACCGCCAGCCACCCGGCGTAGTTGGTCAGGGGGATGCCCGGGACCAGAGGCAGGGTCGGCCCGGGGTCGAGACCACCGCCAATGCCCGGCGTCGACCATCTGCGGGTCGAGGAAGACGTCCCAGGAGGCCAGCGCCACCGCGCCGACGGCGACGACCGCCCATCCCGAGCGGGCCAACGTGCGCCCGACGACCAGCGCGGGCCAGGCCATCATCATCCAGGCCAGCGGCACGATCAGCGGAACGCCGAGCACCGCGGGTCCGAGGGTGTCGGTGTAGGCGTAGCCCCCGAACGGGAACCCGGTCGCGAGCCCGACCGTCTCCGCGCCGAGGCCGCCGCCGCCTGCTACGACGATCAGTGCCACTGCCCCCCGCAGGCCGTGCACCCTGGCCGCGTCGGCGGTCGAGGCGGCGGCGAAGACGACGACCGACAGCACGGTGACCGCGGTCTGGAGTGGGGCGGGGGTGAGCGGGTAGCAGATCTGCACCAGCACGGCCGCCGCGACCAGGAGCCAGACCAGGCGATCGAGGCTGAGCGTCCGCCACCTTCGGGGCAGGGCGAAGCCCGACGTCTGCGGTTCCTGCGGAGCGGCGATACCTGGGACGTGCCCAAGGGCGCGCCGACCAAACCCGGCTTACGCTGCCGGTGATGGTGATCTCGCTCCCCGCGCGTGCGGCCCGTGCCGGTGTGGCCCTCGGCGCCGCGCTGGCGGTCGTCGGCACCCTGCACCAGTGGGTGAACCTGCGCCTGCTGCGGGTGCCCTCGCCGACGCCCCCGCCGGTCGGTGAGCCGGTGTCGATCCTGGTGCCGATGCGCAACGAGGCCCACAGGATCGGCCCGACCGTCGCCTCGCTGATCGCCCAGACCGGCCTCGATGACGTCGAGATCCTCGTGCTCGACGACGGCTCGACCGACGGCAGCAGCAGCGTGGTCCGGGCCGCCGCGGGCGAGCGCTCCCCATGTGCGGGTGTTGCCGGGCACGCCACCGCCCGCCGGGCACCTCGGCAAGCCGCACGCGTGTGCCCAGCTCGCGAGCGGCCGCCCGGGGCGACCTGCTCGTGTTCGTCGACGCCGACGTCGTGCTGGCCCCGCACGCGGTCGCCGCGGCAGCGGCGCTGCTGCGCGGCCCCGAGCCCCTCGACCTGTTGTGCCCGTGGCCGCGCCAGTTGGCGCACGGGACGATGGCGCGGCTGGTGCAGCCGCTGCAGGCGTGGTCGTGGATGGTGAGCCTGCCGTTGCGCCGGGCCGAGCGGTCCCGCCGCCCGGCCATGGTCGCCGCGAACGGCCAGTTCCTGCTGGTGGACGCGGCCGCGTTGGCGCGGTCGGGCGGCTGGAACACGATCGCGGGCGAGGTGCTCGACGACATCGCGCTGGCCCGCGTCGTGCGCCGCTCGGGCGGTCGCACCGGGGTGGCGGACGGCTCGTCGATCGCGTCTTGCCTGATGTACGACAGCTGGCCCGAGTTGCATGCGGGCTACCGCAAGTCGCTGTGGAGCGCGTTCGGCTCCGCGGGCGGTTCCGTCGCGGTCGCGGCGCTGCTCGCGCTGGTCTACCTCGTCCCGCCCGTGGCGGGCGTGCGCGGCTCGCGGATCGGTGCGCTCGGCTACGCGGCCGCTGTGGCGGGGCGGGTGCTCGCCGCCCGCCGGATGGGCGGCCGGGTGTGGCCGGACGCCGCCGCACATCCCGCGTCGGTCGCGGTGCTGATCGGTCTGCTGGCCTCCTCGTGGAAGGGCCGGCTGGAGGGCACCCTGAAGTGGAAGGACCGCCGCGTGTGAGGCGGGCGCACCGGTGAGCACGGTCGTCGTGATCGGAGCGGGTGTGGGTGGGCTGGCCGCAGCCGCCCGGCTCGCCGCTCTGGGGCACCGGGTGCAGGTGCACGAGCGGGCTCCGACGCACGGGGGCAAGCTCGGCGTGTTCAGCCGCGAGGGGTTCTCGTTCGACACCGGCCCCTCGCTGCTCACCCTGCCGCACGTGCTGAGCGGGTTGTTCAGCGACACGGGCGGGCCTGCCGACCTGGAGATCGTGCCCGTCGACCCGGCGTGTTCCTACCGCTTCGCCGACGGCGTGCGCCTCGACTTCCCCTCCGATCCCGCCGCCGTCCCCGAAGCGCTCGACGCGGCTCTCGGAGCGGGGGCCGGGACGGCCTGGCAGGCGTTGTACGACCGGTCGGCGCGGCTCTGGGACCTGGTCGACGAGCCCGTGCTGCGGCGTCCGCTCGGCCTCGCCGACCTGGTCCGGATGTCCTCCCGGCTCCGCGATCTCCGCCTGGTCGCCCCTTGGCTGACCCTCGCCGGGCTGGGCCGGGCGATGCTGCCCGACCCGCGGCTGCGCGCGTGGTTCGGCCGCTACGCCACCTACTCGGGATCGGATCCGCGGCGCACGCCGTCCGCCTTGTCGGTGACGGCCTACGTCGAACAGCGTTACGGATCGTGGTACGTGCGCGGGGGACTGCGCCGGATCGCCGACGCGCTGCTCGAGCGGTGCGCGGCGCTGGGTGTCGAGGTGCACCTGGGGTCGGCCGTCGCCCAGATCCGCCACACCCGGCGGGGGGTGACCGGGGTCCGGCTGGCCGACGGTCGGGAGGTCTCGGCCGAGGTCGTCGTCTGCAACGCCGATGCCACGGTGCTCCACGAGCAGCTGCTGTCGCGGCGGGCGGCGGCCAGGACGCGGCGCACCCTCCGGCGGACGCCACGGTCGCTCGCGGGGTTCGTGCTCCTGCTCGCCCTGGACGGCCGGGTACCCGGACCGGCCCATCGGGTCTGGTTCCCCGCCGACCAGGACGCGGAGTTCGACGCGATCTTCGGATCCCGGCCTGCGCCGGTCGAGGACCCGACCATCTACGTGCACGCCGCCGACGATCCGGCACTGCGCCCCGACGACCGGTCGGAAGGCTGGTTCGTGCTCGTCAACGCGCCCCCGCACGACCCGGCGGGCGGGGGAGTGGACTGGGACGCGCCGGGTGTGCGGGAGCGCTACGCCGACCACGTCCTCGCGGTCCTCGCCGTGCGCGGGGAGGACGTCCGCGACCGCATCCGGTGGCGGGAGATCCGGACACCCGCCGACCTGGAGCGCGACACCGCCGCTCCCGGTGGAGCGATCTACGGGACGGCCTCGCACGGGGCGCGGGCCGCGCTGCGTCGACCGGCCAACCGGTCCCGGGTCCCGGGGCTCTACCTGGTGGGCGGCTCGGCGCATCCGGGGGGCGGGCTGCCGCTCGTGCTGCTGTCCGCCGAGATCGTCGCCACCCTCATCGGTCCGGCGCGAACCGCGGTGGCACCGTCCGGACGACGGCCACGCTGAGCTGCAACAGACCGATCACACCGACGGCACGTCCACCCGATCGAGCAGACCGTGGCCCAGCCCCAGTGGAAGAACGGTGTGCCTCCCGGCGCGAGGCCCGCCCCCAGCGCGGCCACCGCGACGACGATGACGCGGGTCGGGCGTTCCGCGACCGTCACCGCCCCGACCCCGGGCATCCCGACGGACTGCGCGCGGGCCCGCACGTACTCGTGCAGCAGCAACAGCACGGTCAACGCCGCGCAGACGGGCATCGGTGCGCCGAGCACCAGGAGCACCCCGACCAGCAGGAGGTCCCCGATCCGGTCCGCCACCGCGTCGACGACCGCGCCCAGGGGACGGGCCTTGCCGGTGCCCAGGGCGACCGCCCCGTCGAGACCGTCGAGGAGCCCGGCCGCGATGATCAAGGCTGCTGCGAGCAGGGGCCACCGCCCACCAGCCGCCGCCGCAGGCACCGCGGCACCGACCGCGGCGACACCCGCGACCGACAACAGGTCCGGCGGCACCCGCGCCACCGGTCCGGCCGCGAGCCACTGCACCAGCCGCAACCAGGCCCGGACGAGCGGGGAGGGTCGGACACCGCCGTGCAGCGCCGACCAGCCCGCCGTCTCGTCCTCCACCCGACCAGCGTCGCACCGGTCGGGTTGCCGCGCCCGATTCGGGGGACCCGGCAGGTGTGGATGCGCCGATGGTGACCCGGACGGAGCGCCGTCGACCCCGGGATCTGGTGCGCACGGCGGCCCGGACGTTCCCCGCCAGCGATCTCGCGCTGTGGGCGGCGGGCGCCGCGTTCTTCGGGATCCTGGGTCTCGTCCCGCTCGCGCTGGTCGCGTTGTGGGCGGCGGCCGCGCTGGTCGGCCCCGACCAGGTCGTCGCCGGGATGGACACCGCCGCCTCAGGTCTTCCGGCAGGCCACGGCACTGCCGCGGCGCTGCGCACCCTCACGAGCACGGCCGTGCACATGTCCTGGCTGCAGGCGCTGGTGGCGCTGTTCCCCGCCAGCCTCTATGGCGAGGGACTGCGGCGCGCTTTCCTGCAGCTCTCCCCGGAACAGGACCGCTTCACCGGCTGGCGGGGACGCCTGGGCCTGCTCGTGCTGGCCGCGGCGGCGCCGGTGCTGGTGCTCGCGCTCCTCGGAACCAGCCCGCTGGTGGCGCCGCTGTACCCCGCGGGTGGGGGTCGGCTCCTGCTAGGGATCGTCATCGCGTTCCACGTGGTGTGGATCCTCGTCTCGACCGCCCTCGTCCTGGTCTTCCGGTTCGTCGCGGCAGGCAGCATCAACCGCCGCGCCCTCCTGCTGGGTGGGTTCGGCACCGGAGCCGTCCTCAGCGGGTTCCTGCAGGGTTTCCTGCTCTTCCTGGCGATCCCGGTCGAGTGGTCGGCCCCCTTCGCGGGCCTGCCCGGTTTCGGCGCCGTGGCGGCGCTGGCCTTCTGGCTCTACCTGCTCCACATCGTCCTGCTCGTCGGCTTCCGGGCCACGCTCGTCATCGCAGGCGAGCGTTCGCCGTCGCGGCCGCGGGGGTCGACATCACCGACGTGTTCTTGACGTTGGAGAACCGGCAACAGCAGTAACCGGAGAACACCCGTCAGTAGTGGATACCGCCCTTTGCACTGCGCCCGCGACCCTATTCCCGTCAACCGAAATAGCCGGCGTGATATAGCCAACAGTAGGTAATCCGACATACCCGGCGGCGATTCGACCTGAGCTCGCGCAGGCGAGGACGGCGGGTCCTACACTGGTGATCAACACGTGGTCGGCCACGATCGGCTGGCCGTCCTGCACCGCAGCAGACCACTGACGTAGCCATTCGGATCCGATCGCCGTCAACCCACTCCAACCCGAATAGACGGTTTCGTGGGCGAAAGGGACACCGCCCATTGGCGATGACGCAAATCGCTACGTGGCGCCGGGAACGAGAAAGCATCGATTGTGACGACAGACGCAGGGAATCGGTTGGGGCAGGCCGCCGCCACCACAACCCAGAACGAGGGCCGCCCGGCGGAGCCGACCGCCGTCGCGCCTACGCCGCAGCCGCGGACCGCCCCACCGGCACCGCGTGATCGAACCGCCGTCACCTGCAGGCGGACAGGAACAACTGGGTCGTCCCGCTCGGCGTGCTGATCATCGGCATGTTCATGTCCGTGCTGGACACGAGCATCGTCAACGTCGCGATCCCGAAGATGCAGACGGCGCTCAACGCCACCGCGGACGACATCGAGTGGGTGGTCACGGGCTACACGCTGGTGCTGGGCATGGTGGTGCCCCTCAGCGGTTGGTTGGGGCTGCGGATCGGGTTGACCCGGCTGTACGTCGGGTCGATGGTGGGGTTCGCGCTCGGGTCGGCGCTGTGCGGGCTGGCCTGGAACCTGGACAGCATCATCGCGTTCCGCGTCATCCAGGCCATCCCCGGCGGCGTGCTGCCGGTGGTCACGTTGACGCTGCTCTACCAGATCGTGCCGCCCGCCAAGATCGGCACGGCGATGGGGATGTACGGGCTGGGTGTGGTGGTGGCACCGGCCATCGGCCCGACGCTGGGCGGCTACCTCGTCGAGTACTTCGACTGGCGGTTGATCTTCTTCATCAACGTGCCGGTGGGCATCGCGGGCACGGTGCTGGCGCTGATGGTGTTCCCGCAGATCAAGCCGACGAAGTGGCCGAAGCTGGACATCTGGGGCTTCGTGACCATCGCCTACGCCATGTTCGCGATGCTGCTGGCCTTCTCCAAGGGCGAAGACTGGGGCTGGACCGGGTACCGCGTGCTGATCCTCTTCGCTAGCGCGGCGTTGAGCCTGGCGTTGTTCCTCGTGATCGAGAACGAGGTCGACAACCCACTGATCAACCTGCGGGTGTTCCGGTCGTTCCCGTTCGTCGTGTCGTTGGTCCTGCTCGGTATCACCGTCACGGGGTTGTTCTCGGGGCTGTACTTCTTGCCGCAATACCTGCAGCAGGTCCAGGGCCTGCAGGAGCTGGACTCGGGCCTGGTGCTGCTCCCCGGGTCGCTGGTGCTGGTGGTGTTGATGCCGCTGGCGGGCAGGCTCTATGACGCCATCGGGCCGCGGTATCCGGTGATGCTCGGGTTCGTGTTGCTGGGGTGGGGGTCCTACCTGCTGGCCGGGATCACGGTGGACACCCCGAGGTTCGACATCGAGATGTGGCTGACGGTGCGGAACATCGGGGTCGGGCTGTGCATGATGCCGATCATCACGTCCGGTGTGTCGGCGCTGCCGGGGGCATTGACCGCAGCCGGTTCCAGCGTGAACAACGTGATGCAGCGGGTGGCCTCCAGCATCGCGATCGCGGTCTTCGGCAGCCTCAACATCTCCAAGGGCGCCCAGCTTGCGCTGAACCGGGGTGCACTGGCTGGAGCGGACTCGACCCCGGTGGTCGGTACGGGCGGAACCAGCCAAGCGAGCCAGATGCTGGCCCCCTACCGGGAGCTCACCGCGCAGGTCACCACCCAGACCTACGCGAACGGCTTCTTCATCGTGGCCATCATGTCCGGGGTCGGTGCCCTTGTGGCCGTCTGCCTGCGGGCGGGCAAGAAGAAGAGCGGCGGCGGCTCGCACGGCCCCGTGGAGTTGTAGGTGTAACCGGGCTGGGGTGGATCTCAGCGACGGCGCGAACCGCGCCCGGCCGGACGGTGCGGCGCCGCCTTCTTCTTCTTCGTGGGGGCTGGTGGTGGGGTTCCGTCGCGGCGGGGGGTGCGTGAGCTGTTCACGGTGCGCCCGCGGACGATCCCGATGAACTCCTCCATCAGCTCGGTGTTCTCCGCGTCCGGCCAGGCGAGGCCGACGCCCGACCCGGGCGCGTCCGTCAGCGGTCGGTAGGTGAGGTCGCGGCGGTGGTGCAGGCGGGCCAGCGACTGGGGGACGACCAGCAGGCCGACGCCCGCGGCGACGAGCTCGACCGCTTCGGCCGTCGTCGCGGGGGAGTGCGCCGCTGTCCGTCCGGGCCGGTCGCCGGGCCAGGGGAGGGTGTCGTCCTGCGGGTGCAGGACGATCTCGTCGGCCAGGTCCGCGAGCGTGGCTTCTTCGGTCGCGGTGATGACGTGTTCCTTCGGGACGACGGCCACGGTGGTCTCGGTGTAGAGCGGGATCGTGTGGAGGCCGGTCCGGTCGATCGGCAGCCGGACCAGGGCGGCATCCACAGCGCCGGTCCGGATCAGCTGCACCGCCTCGTCGGGGGTCGCGGTGACCAGCTCCAGGGGGACGTTGGGACGGCGCTCGGCCCAGATCCGCGCCCACTTGCCCGGCGTGACGCCCGGGACGTAGCCGAGCCGGAAGACTGCGGTGTCGCTCGGCTCGGTCACCGGCCGAGGCTATCGGCTGGTCCGGCCCCGATATCCTGGGCATATGACGCGGCAGAGGTCGACGCAGACGATGAAGCCCGCGACGGCGGCGAAGAAGCTCGGCGTGCACCTCGACGCGACGCCCGAGGAGTTCCGGGCCGCGGTGGTCTCGCGCGACGAGCTCGACGCCCTGCAGGCCGACCCGCCCGAGTGGCTGCGCGAGCTGCGCCGCAACGGCCCGCATCCCCGCCAGGTCGTCGCCGACCGCCTGGGTGTGTCGATCTCCGGGCTGGCCCGCGCCGAGATCACCGAGGCGCTGACCACCGCCCAGATCGCGGCGCTGAAGGAGGAGCAGCCGGAGTGGCTGCGCCGCGAGCGCGCTACCCGGGCCGAGGCCCAGCGCGAGGAGGCCCGGCTGCGGGCCGAGCGGTCTGGAAAGGGTCGCGACGATCCGGCCGGGAGATGAGCGGTCATCCGCCGCGCGGCGATGGCGGTGCCGCTGACACTCGACGGCGCCCGCTCCGGCGTTTGACCGGTCCTCCCCGAGGGCATCACCCCCGGCCGTAGCCTGAGCCGGTGATTTCCGCGTTGCGTTGGTTCGCTGACACCGACGCGGAAGGGGTCCGCCTGCGCGAGCGGAGCCGGTTCGTGCGGGCGGTCCGCCTGTGGCGCACGCGGAACCCGTCCACGTTCCGCGACAAGGTGCGCTACAAGATGTTGCGCGATCATCGCGAGCTCGTCGTGACGTTCGCCGACAAGGCAGCGGTGCGCGACCACGTTGCCGCCGCGGTGGGGGAGCGGTACCTGCCGCGTGCGTACGCGATCGTCGACGACCCCGCGGCGTTGCGCGACCTGGTGTTGCCCGAGGCGTACGTGGTGAAGCCGACGCATGGCAGCGGAGCGGCGATCATCGTCTCCGACGGTGCGGCAGACGAGGCAAGCCTGCCGACCGAACCGGGCAGCTGGGCGTATCGGCATGTCCGCCCGGAAGCGGCGCCACGGGATGACGTCATCCGGATCGCGCAGGGCTGGGTGGCCCAGCTCTACGGGCAGGGGCCCAACCGCGAGTGGGTGTATGGGCGCATTCCCCGTCGGATCATCGTCGAGGAGCTGCTCGCCGGCGTGAACGGTGCGATTCCCGACGACTACAAGTTCTTCGTCTTCCACGGCAGATGCGCTTTCGTGCAGGTCGATTCCGGGCGGTTCGGCCTGCGGACCCAGGACTTCTTCCGGCCCGACTGGCAGCACCTCCCGCTGAGCGGTGGACCGCCCTGGGCGGAGCCCGAGCTCGCGAAGCCCGCGTGCCTGACCGAGATGATCGAGGTGGCCGAGCGGCTCGGCGCCGGTACCGACTTCGTGCGGGTCGACCTGTACGACGTCGACGGGCGGGTGGTCTTCGGCGAGCTCACCAGCTTCCCCGCCGGGGGTGACAGCCCGTTCGATCCCGAGTCCTTCAACGAGGAGTTCGGCCGCCCGTGGACGGTTCCGCGCCGTTATCGGTGAACCGCGGGCGCACCCCGCTCAGTGTTGGTAGGGCCCCAGATCGACGGCGGCGGTGGGTCGGCCCCGGCCGTCGATGTCGGTTCGCGGTGCGCCGTTGGACACCCCGGCACCGAGCGCGGGGCTGCCTGTCTGGGGCCTGTAGTTGCCGTTGCCGTCCGGGCTCAGGCTGGCGAGCAGGGGGTTCTTGACCAGGGTGCCGGTCTGGCTCCCCGTGTTGAGGTTGATGTCGTTGATGGTGTTGTCCCACAGCATGTTGTTGATGAAGTGGTTGTTCGGCCCCGTGGCGCCACTCTCCCGGATGCCGTCGCGGCCGTTGCCGACCGCGATGTTGTTCGAGACCACGAAGTTGTCGGCCTTGACCGTGCCGTTGTTCGGCCCGTCGCCCTGGCCGATCACGATGCCGCCCTGCGGGTTGTTGAACACCAGGTTGTTGGAGATCGTCATCGCGTTGCAGGCGTGCCAGCACTGGATGCCGAACCCCGCGTTGTCGAAGGCGATGTTGTTCGAGACCACGCCGCGGGTATGGCTGACGTAGATGCCGTGGTCGAGCGAGCTGCCGCCGCACCCGAAGGCGAGGTTGCCGATGACGTCGATGTCGTGCAGGTCGTAGTTGTTGTTCGCGGTGGTGATGCAGTTGCCGCCGCGGAACCCGTGCACCTTGTTGTCGACGAGCCGCACGAACGAGCCTTCGTCGGTGAGACCGTCCGTGCTCGATCCGCTGATGTCGAAGCCGACGATGTCGACGTAGTTGCCGCTGTTGCGCCACGCTTCGCCCCCGCCGCCGCCGGTGACGATCTTCGCTGCGCCGCGCGTCGACGAGACGAACGCGATGCGGGCGTTGGCCGTGCCGCTGGCCTGCGTCTGGACCGTCCCTGAGTAGGTGCCGGGAGCCACGACCACCTGGGTCCCGGGGCGCGCCATCCCGGACGCCCGGGCGAGCGAGCGGAGCGGCGCCGCCTGGGTGCCGGGGCCGGCGTCGTTGCCCTGCGGGGAGACGAACAGCTGTGTGGTCGGGGTGGCGAGCGCGATCGACGCGAGACCCCGTGCGGCCTGTGCGACGGCCGTGCTCGGCTTGGCCGCCTGGCTGCGGGTGGCGTCGGTGGTCTTCTGCGCCTGCGTGCGGGCGTCGGGGGTCGCTTCGACGGGCTTGACCGGAGCGGCGAACCGCGGCGTGGGCGGTGTGGCGGCGGCCGGCGTGGGGAAGGCCTGCGCCGCCGCGAGGGCCGCGAGGGCAGGCGCGCCGGCGGCGGGTTCCTCGCCGGTGCCCGTGACGCGCACGGCCACCGGGACGACGAGTGCGGCCGCCGCGAGCAGACCGGCGGTGACGAGGGCGGCCCGGCGTACCGGGACGGGGACGCCGTCCACGCGTGCGCGGACCGCCGTGCGTACGCCCGCGAGGAGCGGGCTCGGCGGGGTCCGGTACGCGTGACGGCCTCGAGGGGAGCGATGCCGAGCCACGACCAACCTTCCGGATCGACGGAGCCGGGAGCGCCCGGTCAGGTTTCGGGCCGTTCCCATTTCGTGATAACTCCGTCATGGTTCCGTGGCCAACCTACGTCGGGGTTGCGTCCAGGTGCGGGGTTCGGAGGCGAAAGCGCGGGTTGATGCGGTGAGCTACCGGCGGCCGCCGACCGGAGGTGGCGCGGGGTGGACGAACGGTCCCGCACCTGCGTCGTGCGGCATCGACGAGGAACCAGCAGGGCGCCGAGCACCGGCGCCCGGCCTTCTACCGCTGCGCCGGGACGCGCCGACGTGCCGGTTCCAGTACGCCCGCAGGCCGCGCCCTCGCCGTCCGGGGCCGCAGCCGAGAAGGGCGGCGGGCGATGTCAGTTCTGGGGACTGTGGTCTGTTCCGGCGCCTGCCGTCGGGTTGGCGACCGGGGCCTGGGTCTCCGCCGCGGCTGAGGTCGGGGCGACCGCTGTGGGAGCAGGTGCGGTCGTCGGGGCGGGGTCCGTCGTGGCTGCGGGTTCCGTTGTCGGGTCCGGTGTGATGACGGGTTCCTCGGCGACCGGCTTCGGCTTGGGTGCGACGGCGACCGCGAGCCGGGGCTGCGGCTTGGGTGCGGCGATCTGCGTCGGGGACGCGAGCGGTGCCAGCTGGGGCGGCACGGCGGCGGCGCCGGGCACGACGAACGGCACGACGCTGCCGAGGCCGACCGAGGTGGCCACGTTGGGCACGGCGAGCGCGACGCCGACGATGGCGATGAAGCCGATGGACAGCAGCGCGATCAGCACCCCGGCGAGGCGCAGCAGCCGTTTGCGACCGCCGCTGTCGTCGACGAACACGGGAGACTCAGCGGTCCCCGCGTTCTGCGGCGTCGGGGCCGGAGCCAGAACAGAGCCGGGCACCAGGACGGTGACGCCATCGGGTGGCTCCTGCGCGACCGGGAGGGCGCCGGGTGGGAGGCGCACGGTGACGTCGTCCCGGGGTGGAGGTGAGCCGGCGGTACCGGGGTTCTGTCGCACTACTTTCCGTCCTTGCTCCGTGCCGCCGAGTCATCGCGGCGCCAGGGTGCGCTGCGACGATCGGGTGGTGGCCGAGAGACACGCTAGTGGGTTCCGCGCATCGCTGGAGAAACGTTCTCGTCACGGCAGGCGCAAAGTGGTCCGATCCGGCGTCGCCCGGTCAGATGATGACGGCTACGCAGTGTGGCAGGTCGTCTCGGTTTCAGTGGGTGCCGTCGCGGAGATCGGTTCCTGCGTCGGGCCGCTGGGGTCGATCGCGGTCGACTGGGGGCACTGCCAGCGGCATTCGAGGTAGTCCCAGAAGCAGCTGGGGATGTGCCGGGAATGCGGGTGGGTGGTGGGCGCGGTCACGGCGGTTCCTTCGGCTCAGTCGGCATGGGCACTGAGAGGAGGCGTCGACCGGGGTCTGCGATACCGCGTCAGGGCGTCGAGGCTCTGTCCACCGCCCGGGAGAAGGTGCTCCTCTCGACGCGGAAGGCCGTCCACGGTGAGGCGTGCACGACATTGGGCTCGGGCACGAGAGCCTGATTCGCGACGATGTCCTTGATCTGCACGACGACCTCGAGACCGGCCTCGTTCGCCGCGGTCACCGCAGAGAACCCCGAATCACGGAGCTTGTCCTTCGATGTCGTGAGGAGGACCGCGGCCAGCAGCCCCGCCGAGTACAGGCCCTCGTAGAGGACGACGAGCTTGCCGTTCTCGGGGTTGAGGAACCGCACCACCGAACCGAAGTCCTTGCCGATCTTGCGGCTCGCGACGTCGATCGCCGCCTGGTAGATGGGCGTCGACGGGGTGTTGTCGTCGAACCGCTGGATCGCGCGGTCGAAAGCCGTGCGGTAGACGGCCTGGTACGGCAGGTCGAGCCCTTCGCAGAGGGCGCCGAAGCGCGTGAGGCTCAGGGCTCCGCCGAAGATGATGACGTTCTCGTGGAACAGGTGCCGGTCGATGCGGTCGGATTCGTGCAGCAGCGTGAGCCTGGTGGTCGGACGGCGCTCGCCGGGGAAGACGTCGCCGAGTACCCGCCCGATCTCGGTCAGCCCGTACGCCTCGGCGTAGCCGAGCCGGGGCTCGATCTCACCCTCTGACACGGCGTTCTCGATGCCGCAGATGATGTTGTACACGGCGCCGTCGCCCCAGAACCGCCGCAGCTCGCTGAGCTCACGATCGCGGTCCCGCCTGCGGCGGCGTTGCGTGATGCTCTCGACGTTCAGGAGGATCACGACGATCGACGACGCCACACCGACGATGAACGACAGCCCTTGTTGGAGGAGGAACTCAAGCATCCACGACCTCGGAGGCCTGGCCCGCAGTGCGGGCGCGCTGCGCCGTGGTCGCGGGCACCGGCGGTTCTCCCCATGTGATGGCAAAGGTTCGGTCGTGGATGGGGCATGCTACTGGCCCGGTGGCGAGTTCTCCCCGGCCGCTTCAGCGATCGCGGCGGGTACGCGACCGCGGGATCTCGTGGGCGAACTCGACCACGAACCCGTCGGGATCGGCGATGTGCAGCGTGCGGTGGCCCCACGGACGGTCGGTGGGTCCCGCGAGCAAGGCCACGCCACGGGCCCGTAAGGAGGCCGCGATCGCATCGACGTCCTCGACGAGGAGCACGATCTCGCCCGCCGGTCCCGGCTGCACCGGATGGTCGGTCAGCCATTCCGCCCGTCGCGTCTCATAGAGCGCGAAGCGCGTGGCGCCCGTGCCGAACTCGGCGTAACCGGCGTCGGTGAAGCGGTGGTCGAGCCCGGCGACGTCCCGGTAGAACGTCACCGACGCGGCCAGGTCGGAGACGTAGAGGATGACGTGGCCGAGGGCAGGCACCGCCAGAGCGTGCCACGCACCTGTCCACTTGATGGGCCTCAACCTTGGGGGCGGAGGCGCCGGCCGGGGGTCGAACACGGAGCCCAGCTACTCGCGGGCGAGGCGGGTAGGGGTGCGGTCGGTGGCGTCGACGCCCGCGTCGATGACGCCGCTCACCCGCTCGTCGGCAACCAGGTCGATCTCTGACCGTCAGCCGAAGGGGCGGGTGTGGCGGAGGATCGCCGCTACCGCTTCCTCGACCCTGGCGCGGTCGGTGCGGTGGTTGAGGACGGTCAGGCGGATCACGAACCGGCCGTCGAGCCGCGTGCTGGACAACATGACCCGGCCCTCCGCGTTCACCCCGCGCAGCAGCTGCGCCGACGCGGTGTCCTCGGCCTCGGCGCCCGCGGCGGGTCGGTGGCAGCGGAACGCCACGGTGGTGAGCTCGGGCTCGCCGTAGACGTGGAGGGCGGGCTCGGCGCTCAGCTCGTCGTAGACCCATCGGGCCAGGTCGAGCTTCTCGTCCAGCGCGTCGCGGAACGCGGCCACGCCGTGCAGGTTCAGCGGCAGCCACAGCCGCAGCCCGCGGAACTCGCGGGTGAGCTCGGGCCCGAGGTCGGCGAAGTCGGGCAGGTCGAGCGCGTCGAGGTCCTGGAGGTAGTGGGCGTCCTCGTCGGTATGGGCGGCGCGCAGGATCGCGGTGTCGCGCACCAACAGGCAGCCGGTGCCGAAGGGGAGGAAGAACCCCTTGTGCGGGTCGAGGGTGATCGAGTCGGCGCGCTCGATCCCGGCCAGGCGACGGCGACCGCGCTCGGTGAGCTGGAACGCGCCCCCGTAGGCGCCGTCGACGTGCAGCCACAGCCGCTCCGCCGCGCACAGCTCGGCAATCGGCCCCAGTGGGTCGATGGCGCCCGTGTTGGTGGTGCCCGCGTTGGCGACGACGCAGAACGGCTGGTGCCCGGCCGCGCGGTCGTGCTCGACGAGTGCCCGCAGGGCAGCGACGTCCAGGCGTTGCGCCCGGTCGTGGGCGACGACGCGGACGGCGCCGGTGGGGAACCCGGCCAGGCGCGCGGCCTTCGCCACGGACTGGTGGGCCTGGTCGGTGGTGTAGAGGGTGCCGTGCAGGAAGTTCGCGGGCAGCCGGTCGTGGCGCGCGGTGACGAGCGCGGAGAACGTGGCCAGAGAGCCGCCGGAGGTGAGCAGGCCGCCGCCGGTGGCGGGCAGTCCGAACAGACCGGTGAGCCAGCGCAGCACGTCGGCTTCCAACGCCACGAGCGCGGGCGCCGGGAACGCGAAGCCGGTGTAGCGGTTGAGGACGTCGCCGACCAGGCCGGCGAGGCCCGCGCTGACCAGTCCGCTGCCGGGGATGAACGCCATGTAGCCCGGGCCGGACGTGTTGAGCCCCGCCCGGGCCGCCCGGTCGAGCACGTTCAGCAGCTCGGGCAGCGGACGGCCGGTCTCGGGCGGCTCGCGGCGCAGGTCCGGGTCGGTGAGCAGGGCGGCGACGCCGGCGTGGTCGGAGGCGGGCGCTGCGGGCAGGTCGTGCAGCACATCGGTCAGGTAGGCGACGACGGCCCCGGCCATCGCCTGCCACTGCTCGGTGTCCGGTTCCAGCGGCCGATCCATGCGTCCTCCGTCAGATGCCGCGCGGTGTGCGCTCGACAGATAGCACGCGAGGCAGGGATGAGCCGATGAGTCTCGGCGACGGGGCCAGTCCACACGGCATGCAAACCAGACCGTTCCGCTTCGGTGTTGTCGCTCCCCTCCTCACTGACCTGCCGACGTGGCGGGACCAGGTGCGCCGCATCGCCGACCACGGCTACTCGACGGTCCTGATGCCCGACGTGCCGCAGTGGCAGCCCGCGCCTGCTCCCACGCTGGCGATCGCGGCGACCCTTGCCGACATCCGGGTGGGCACGTGGGTGTACGCCTCCCCGCTCCGTCCGCCGTGGAGCACTGCGTGGGAAGCCCACTCGCTCTCGGTGCTCACGGACGGTCGGTTCGAGTTGGGCATCGGCACCGGGCGGCCCGGGATCGACGACGGTCTCCGCGAACTGGGTGCCGAGCCCGTCGTCCCCGCGGGCGGCCGGGTGGAACAGGTGCGGGCGGCCGTCACGGCGCTGCGCGACTTGGACGGCCCCGACCTGCGCACGCCGGTGGTCATGGCGGTCCGCGGCCCGAAGGCGCAGGCGCTGGCGGCCGAGGTCGCCGACACGGTCACCTTCGCGATGACGCCGGGTGAGACCCGGGCCGACCAGACGCGGCTCGCCCACGACTTCCGCGCCATCCGTGACTGCGAGCTCGCGCTCCACGTGTCGGTGGTCGGCGACACCGTCGCCCCGTTCATGGCACCCCCGGACACGGACCCCGCTGAGTTCCACGCCGCCGAGTCGCTCGCCGCACTTCCCGCCGACCCCGCGGCGGCGATCGAGGAGATCCAGCGCCGCCGGGAAGAGATCGGCTTCTCGTACTTCGTCATCGGTGCCCACGTCGCCGAAGCGCTCGCCCCGGTCGTCGCTGAGCTGGCCGGACGCTGAACCGCGGACTCAGGAGCGTTCGCTGTCGGGATCTTCGGAGCTCGACGGCTGACGCGCCACGTCGATGGTCGGGCTCTGGTGGCGGGCCAGCGCCCAGGCCGTCCAGACGGTGCGGGGCGCGGTGATGATCAGGCTCAGGCGGGCGGCCCGGCGTTCGGCGGGGGTGGCTTCGGCGAACAGCGAGCAGATCTCCCGCCACCATTCGTGACGCTGACCCGCGGGAAGCGCGGTGCGCAGGAGGCGGAGGACGGGCGGGGGCGCGGCGCCCGCCGCGGCGGCCGCCGCCGCCGCGGCGTGGTCGAGGGCCCGCTCGAGGTCCTGATCGAGGGCGGTGGCGAAGAGTTCGGCTTGGGCGATCTGGCGCAGCAGCAGGCGCATGGTGCGGCGGGCGATGGTGTGCAGCGCGTCGGCGGTGTTCTCGGCGAGTTCGAGGCGTTGGGCCAGGTGTTCGTGCGTGGCGCCGGACATGACGCGCCTGCCGCCGTAGGGATAGAACTTCGAGCGGGCGCGGCGCGCGGCGCGGGCGCGTTCGGTGGTGGACTCGAGTCGGTCCAGCGTGGTGGCGAGGCGGGTCTCGGCGATCTGGACGGCCAGGATGTTGTCGGTCAGACTCGTGGTCATCGCGGTGTTGTCCAGCGCGATGCCGGTGGCGCGTCGGGCCCGGCGCAGTCGCGGTCGACACTGGTAGAGGCGATCGGTGGCATCGACGGCGCGGCGGCGGATGATGCTGGCCGCGGCGTACACGTCGAAGGTGTCCAGCTCGTCGAGATCGAGCCCGAGCACGGCGGCCGCATGCGGCAGATCGAGGATGTGCGCGGTCTCGTCGGTGGGAGCGGAATGCCGGGACGCGGTGAAGACGCCGAGCCGTCGGCGCGGTGATCGCTGCCCGTCGAGGAACTCGTGCACGTGGCGCCCTGTTCGGTGGCGCGGCGAAGGGTCGGCGGAGCGCGCTGGGGTCATGTGCCCTCCATCAGCCCGGGCCGCGGCGACGGATCGACGGCGTCGAGGAGGCGACCGAGGGCTCGCCGCGGCGGTGTGGCGGAGCCCAGGGCGTTGACGGCGCGGGCGTAGCCGCGGCTGGTGAGGTGGTAGTAGCGCCGCGGGGGCCTGCCCTCGGTGTGGGCCTGCTCGGCCGGTTCCCAGCGGGCGGTGACCCACCCGGCGGCCTGGAGGCGTTGCAGGATGGGGTAGACGGTGCCTGCGCCGAGCCCGGAGCTGCGCACGATCTCCAACCCGAACACCTCGCCTTCAGCGGCTAGTAGTGCGCCCAGCACGGCCTGAGTGGGGAGCGTCATCCGTGGGGCGTCCACCTCCTGAGGATCCTTCGTACTCGATATAGCCCGCCACCTGCTATAGGTGGCTGGCTGCGAACGGCACTCGACGCGCTGTGAGCGGTCGACGTCACCCCGTCCACCCGCAGGCGGAGGCCTCCACCGCAGGCAGGAGACAGGCCCAGAAAAGATCATCCCGGGGTTCGAGGCCGAGCAGGTGCGCCGTCCGTAGGGTCGGGCTCCGTGGACTTCGCGACAAGCCCGGCCTACGACCGGCTCCTGATCGCCGATCGGAACTTCCACATCGTCGAGCTCGTCGTCGGTGGCCTTTTCACCGTGCTCCTGCTGCTCTTTTCCGCGTATTCCTGGAAACGATTCACGGGGGCACGCCGTCGCACCTTCGAGCGGCGAACCTGCCTCTCCTTCGGAGCCACGAGCCTGATCCTCGGTCTGTTCCTGGCGGTGGTCTTCTGGGGGAACGTGACCAGCGTCGTCAACCCCTGGGAGACGCTGGCGGGATCGACGTTCTCCCCGGTCGGCGAGGCGTGGCTGCGGTCTGGAAGCACCCGGCTTTCACCCCTGCTGCAGCACGCGATCGACGAGCGTCTCGCGTGGCAGCGACCGAAGGCGGTCATCGTCAGCGTCCTGCTCGTAGCCTTCGTGGCATTGACCGTGTTCCTCTGGCGAACGCTCATCCGCCGGTCCACAACCGGTGAACCGAACCGGACCCACCGGGTGCTGCTCTGCGCCGGAATCCCCTCGGCCGTTTCCTGCGTGGTGCTGATGCTGATGGTCATCGGCAACGCGGAAGGCGCGATCGTGCCGCTGTTCCTCACCGTGCTTTACGGCTGAAGGCGCCTCGATGCGGCTGAGCCAGGCCTCGAAGCCCCGCCGACCTTCACCCTGTCGTGAGAGGCGATCCCCTCTGGGCCTCGTGGCCGCGCCGCTGATGGCATGATTGGGGTGTGGACCAGGTGGTGCAGTTCCTCACGCACTTCTGGTGGTTGATTTTCGTTTTCGGCGGGGCCATCGGCGGTGGGCTGAAGGCGATCGGTGCGGCCAACGAGCGCAGGCTGGAGCGGCGCCAGGAGCGCTTCCGCCTCAAGCAGCAGACGAAGATCGCGCTGGCCCAGGCCAAGGCCCAAGACCAGGCCGACGAGGCGACGCAGCGGCGTGAGGTCGAGAAG
Organism: uncultured Actinomycetota bacterium; assembly: GCA_963799945.1. Taxonomy (GTDB): domain Bacteria; phylum Actinomycetota; class Actinomycetes; order Mycobacteriales; family Pseudonocardiaceae; genus Pseudonocardia. The sequence goes on along the minus strand of CAWCZG010000006.1, from coordinate 270,106 downwards.
ACCATCGCGGAGCACGACGAGACCGACACCAAGTGGTTCGCCTACGAGCTCGACCCGATCACGCTGCTCGACTTCCCGATGATGACCGACATGCGCGAGCCGCTGACGGTCGAGTTCCACAAGGCCAAGCGCCGTGCCGACCTGCTGCGGCCGTCGGCGGCGGACGCGTTGATCGGGGACCGGCGGGCCCAGGACGAGTACCGCGAGGCCGTGCACGCCTACGTCATCGCCTTCGACGTCGCCGAGGCGGAGGCGAAGCGCCGCCGCCGGGGCGGGTTCACCTACGACGAGCAGGAGCACCTCGTGCGCGCCCAGAGCCTCCTGCGGCTGGCGATGGACGACGGCGCCACACCGGCGGAGCGGCAGAACGCCTACCGGAAGGCGCAGAAGGAGCTCGAGGGTCTGATCTCGCTGCCGTCGAGCATGCGGGCGCAGATCGAGCGCCACATCGCCGGGCAGATCGAGGCCTGAGGGCGGTCAGTCGCGGTCGAGCGCGAGGTCCTGCTGGCCGACCACGCTCAGCAGCTCGAGCCGTTCCGCCGTGTCCGTACCGACGGCGGGGGTGAACCAGAGCAGCCGTTGCCTGCCGTCCTCGCTGAACAGGTTGAGGCAGTTGACCTCCAGCAGGCCGAGCCCCGGATGGATGATCCGCTTGCGGTCGTCGCGGCGGAAGGCGACGTCGTGCTCGTCCCAGAGCCCGACGAACTCCGACGAGCCGTCGAGCAAAGCGGCGAGCAGGCCCGCGGCCTCGGCGTCCCGGACGCTGCGCCGGGCCAGCGCGGCGCGGAGGTCGGCGACGAACGCCCGGGACTGCGCGGCGTGGTCGGGCTCGGGGTAGACGTCGCGCGCCGCCGGATCGAGGAACCAGCGGTGCACGAAGCTCGCGGCGGCCCCGTGGTGCACGGTCTGGTCGCCGAGCAGGGCCCGGGCCAGCGGGTTCTGCATGAGCGTCACGTGCAGGTCGGTGATGACCTGGGCGGGCGTGGCGCCCAGCCGCTCCAGGAGCGCCGACATGCTGGGATGGACGTGCGACGCCGGTCCGCCTTCGACGGGCAAGGGCCGTCCGGCGAGGTGGTAGAGGTGGTCGCGCTCGTCGCGGCTCAGGCGCAGGGCGCGGGCCAGCGCGGCGATCATCTGCTCCGAAGGCTGCGAGCCCGCGCCCCGCTCGAGCTCGATGTAGTACTCGACCGACAGTCCGGCCAGGTGTGCCACCTCGTCCCGACGGAGGCCGGGAACCCGACGGCGGGGCCCGACGGGCAGCCCGACCTCACCGGGACGGATCCGGTCCCGCCGCGACCGCAGGAACGTGCCGAGCTCGCCGAGGTTCACCCCGCCAGTGTCTCGCTCGACATCCGGCCCAGACAGGGGATGCCGTCCCCCCGGTGAACGCACTCTGTCTCGCGATCTCGAACCGGCGCACGGTGGTCCCATGTCCAACACATCCACCGGGAGTAGCCGGGTCGCCGTCGTCACCGGAGCGTCGGGCGGCATCGGCCGGGCGATCGCCCTCCACCTCGCCGCCGACGGGGTCGCTGTCGTCGTCGGCTACGCAGGCGGTCGCGACGCGGCGCAGTCCGTCGTCGCCGAGATCAGCGACGCGGGTGGTCGCGCGGTCGCCGTGCAGGCCGACGTGGCCGACGAGACCGCCGCCGCCGGGTTGTTCGACGTGGCCGAGCAGGAGTTCGGCGGCGTCGACGTGGTCGTGCACGCGGCGGGCCGGATGGCGTTGGCCCCGATCGCCGATCTCGACCTGAAGGAGTTCGACGACATCCACCGCACCAACGTCCGCGGCACGTTCGTGATCGCCCAGCAGGCCGCCCGACGGGTACGCCCGGGTGGCGCGATCGTCACGTTCTCGAGCTCGGTTCTCGGCCTCGCCTTCCCCACCTACGGGACCTACGCCGCGAGCAAGGGCGCCGTCGAGGCGCTCACCCTGATCCTCGCCCGGGAGATGCGGGGCCGTGACGTCACCGTCAACGCGGTCGCTCCCGGCCCGACGGCCACCGACCTGTTCCTCGACGGCAAGGACGAGGCGACGATCGACCGTCTCGCCGCGCAGCCGCCCCTGGAACGGCTCGGCACCCCCGACGACATCGCCCGGATCGCCGCCTTCCTCGCCTCCCCGGCGGGCCACTGGGTCAACGGCCAGGTCGTGCGCGTGAACGGCGGGATCGTCTGACGACGGTCCTTCCACATCCCTCTGAACCCCAAGGAGACAGCCATGCCCTTCGCCAACTTCAAGGTCCCCGCCGGAACGCTCGACGAGGCGCAGAAGAAGCAGATCGTCGACCGCACCACCGACCTGTACGCCGAGATCTACGGGGAACGGGCCCGGCCCACCACGCTCGTGCTCGTCGAGGAGGTCCCGGACGGCGGCTGGGGCATCGGGGGCCACGTGCTGACCGCCGCCATGCTCGCGGGCGGCGCCACGGGCGCAGCCACCTAGAAACGGCTGGCATGAGGACGGCGTCTCCCACGCTCGAGGCGCCGTCCTCGGCGCTCCGTCACCAGCGATGCTGCGGACCCTGTCCGACGAGCAATCCGATGGCGCCCTGCGCGTCCCGGCGGGCAAGGTGATGCCCCGTGAGCCCGAGGCCGACGTTGCACCTCACGGTCGGCCTGCCGGGAGTGGGGAAGACGACGCTGGCCCGCGAGCTGGAGCGGGCCTCCGGTGCGTTGCGGCTGACCCCCGACGACTGGATGCTGCCGCTGTTCGGGGTCCGGTGGGTCGACTTCGGGGGCAAGCGCGACATCCTGGAAGGCAGGCTCATCTGGGTCGGCCACCAGGTGTTGCGCATGGGTGGGTCGGTGATCCTCGACTTCGGCTGCTGGTCCAGCGAGGAGCGCTACGCCCTCCGCGCGATCGCCGACCTCGCCGGCGCCGACTTCGCGCTGCACTACATGACCCTGGCCGAGGGCGAGCGCAGGAAGCGGGCGACGGCGCGGTGGCGCGAGGCGCCGGAGGCGACGTTCGAGCTGACCGTCGACGATCACGAGCGCTTCCGCACCCTGTTCACGCCACCCACGGCCGACGAGCTCCAAGGCTGCGCGCCGCCCGTGCCGCCTGCGCCGTTCGAGAGCTGGCCCGCGTGGGCTTCCGACCGGTGGCCCACGCTCCCGCGCCTCGACACGTGAGGCGTAGGAGCCAGGGCACGCTTTAGATCCCGCACCCGAGGTCAGGCGACCGCGCGGATCCGGTCGTACTCCTCGCGGGGCACGGAGACGGGGTCGGCGCTGCCGAGGTCGTCCAGGTGCACCCGGTTCGTCTCGCGGGAGAACCACGCGGCCACAGCGCTGACGATGGTGATGCCGAAGCAGATGGCCCCGATGATCAGCGGCACGTTGGTGGACCCGGGCGGAGCCACGAGGGCGAACACCGTCGGCAGGAAGGCGACGATGGCCAGGCTGACGTTCTGGGAGATGGCAAACCCGGTGACCCGGGTCTGGGTCGGGAACATCTCCTGGAAGAAGCAGGCGTAGGTGGCGTTCCAGGCCTGGTAGACGATGCCGATGGTCACGACGGCGAGCCCGATGGTCAGCGCCTCGTTCTTCGAGCCCACCGCGGCGAGGTACGGGATGGCCAGGAGACCGCCGCCCACGGCGCCGACGATGATGAACGGCCGACGGCCGATGCGGTCGGACAGCTTGCCGTAGTACGGGATGAGGAACAGGGCGACGACGTTGGCGGCCACCGGGATCCAGAGGTAGACGGTCGTGCTCAGGCCGATCCCGTAGCCCGGCTGCGTCGCGTAAGCGGCGCCGAAGGTGATCACGGTCGTCCCGATCACGTTGCTGAGCCCGATGAGGGTCGCGCGCAGGATCGCGCCGGGGTTCTTGCGGAAGACCTCCACCACGGGCGCCTTCGCCACGGCCTGCTCGGCCTGCGCCTCGCGGAACGCGGGCGTCTCGTCGACGCGGCGCCGGATGATGTAGCCGGCGATGACGACGAGCAGGCTGAAGAAGAAGGGGATCCGCCAGCCCCAGGCCTGGAAGTCCTCCTTGGACAGCAGCGCGGAGAGCGGCAGGAACACGCCCGCGGCGATGATCGCGGCGGCTTGGGTGCCCTGGAGCGGGTAGCTGGCGTAATAGCCGCGGCGGCCGAACGGTGCGTGCTCGACGATCATGGCGCTCGCTCCGCCGAGCTCGCCCGCGACGGCGAAGCCCTGGATGATCCGCAGCACCACGAGCAGGATCGGCGCCCAGATCCCGATCGAGGCGTAGGACGGCAGCAGCCCGACCGCGAAGGTCGACAGGCCCATCACGACCATGCACAGCACGAGCACCTTCTTGCGCCCGTGCCGGTCGCCCCAGTGCCCGAGGACCACGGCCCCGACCGGTCGGGCGAGGTAGCCGACGCCGTAGGTGGCCAACGACGCCACGAGGGCGACGGTCGGGTTGCCCTTCGGGAAGAACACGAGGGGGAACACCAGGGCCGCGGCTGTGCCGTAGACGCCGAAGTCGTAGTACTCCAGCACGCTGCCGATCCAGCCGCTGATGGCGGCCTTCTTCGGCGTCTTCTTGTACTGGCTCGGTTCCCGGGAGCCGGGCTCCTCGATCAGCTCGTCCTGCATGCGTTGCCTCCTGTGCACGTCGCTGTGAGCTGGGATAGCGCTTTCCCAGAAAGGTACAGCGGCATGATGCCTGCGTCAACGGTGCGAATGGGGAAAGGTGCGGGGCGAACGCGATTGCTTCGCACGGCGTTGCGTTGCCGGACATCACCGCGCTCACGTGCTGCTCTATGGCCGGGTCGACGCAGGCTGCGCAGAGGTGAGGACCCATCGATGCCGAGGGTCATGGGTTCGGCTCAGTGCTCCGGCCGCCACCTGATGCAGCGCTTTTTCCGCGCGGAAGAACCTGCTCCGGCAAGCGTTATCCGAATGTGTCATCAGTAGGGACTCCAGCAACCCGCTTGCCGCCCCGGATCCTCGGACCGTCGGCGAGGAGCGTCAGATCGAGCAGGCCTGCGGGGTGGGCCCGGTTACGGCCCGGCCCAGGTCTGGACGGCGGCGTCGTCGAGCACGCCGTCGGCCAGCAGGGCACGCAGCCCCCGGGTGACGGTGCCCGCGGGCGAGAGCAGAAGTGGTGTGGCGGCGGCGAGCTGCGAGCCGATGCCCGGATAGTCGGCGACGCGCGCGAACCAGGGGTCGGCCCGGGTCGCGCGGTCGGCGCCCGCGACCACGAGCGTGAACCCGGCAACGCGGTCGCTCCACGCGATCCAGGGCGCGGTGGTGCCATGCACAGCGGCTTCGCCTTCGGCGTCCACCGTGCGCACCCACGGGTCCCGCGGAGGAGGGAGTCGCCAGAACAGGCCGCCGTACCCGGCGCCGACGCGTCCGTTGGTGGCCGGGCTGCCCAGGGGCAAGGGCCGGTCGGTGGCGTTGGTGAGGGTGGTGTCGAGCCGCAGCTCCCAGCCGTGCTCGACGAGGCGCCCCCGGACGACGCGCTCCTCGAGGAGCAGCGGCTCGCCCGACGGCGCGAGCCAGCGCAGCCGCTCCACGAACCCGTCCCGGCCGAGCTCGACGAAGCCCGCGTGCTCGATCCGGCCGTGGTCGTCGCGGGCGGTGTAGCCCTGGTCGCGCACGAACGTCGGACCGCCCCAGAGGTTGCACCCGTCGACGTCCGGCACGGCGACCGACAGCCCCAGGTGCCACGGGTGGTCCGACGGCTGGGCGTCGGTCACCGGGGTGCCGCCGAGCGTCCGGATCGGGTGCAGGTGGGGGCGCGGCGCGAGTACCGGGTCGAGCCCGCGGCCGTCGACGTACTCGGCGACGGTGGTGTCGCCGACCCGCAGCGTGGCCAGGGTGGTCGGGGCCGGCTCAGCCACGCGACGCCGCCGCCGCGGGCCGCGCCCAGGGCAGGTCGAGCTCGGAGAACAGCGCGAGCTCGTCGGCCGCGCGGGTGACGGCGGCGGCGATTCCGGGAACGACGTGGCGGGGGTGGGGTCCCGAGGATCCGAGTGCGCGGTGCGCGGTGGGCAGCTCGACCGGCTCCGGGGCGCGGCGCACGGCCTCGACCACCTGCATGAACGCCCGGGTCGCCGCGAGCGGGACGAGAAGTGGGACGGCGGGCTCGCGGAGGTGGGCGACCAGGTTGTCCAGCAGGTCGGTCGACGCGTGTCTCTGTGGTCGTCACCTCGCCGTCGCGCTCGACCCGGACGTGCGCCGGTCCGGTAGTGCAGCACGATGCGGCCTGCGGTGCCGTGCACCACCAGGTAGGGCTCGACGACGCGGTCGGCGCACAGCGTCACCGCGACGGTGATCGTCGTGCCGCGGCCGGTGACCAGGCGGAGCGCTGAGGTGTCGTCGGCCTCGATGGGGTTCGCCCGGAACAGCTCCACCTGCACGTCCCGCAGCCCTTCCTCGCCCGTGTCGCCGTCCAAGGCCAACGCGGTCGCGGCGGCGTGGGCGAACGGGTTGGTCAGCGCGCCGTCGACCACGGGCACGCCCCCGAGGCTGCGCCGACCCGCCCAGGGTGCGCGGGCGTAGTACGACGCGTCGCGCTGCCACGCCCCCGCGGCGCCGATACCGACGATCCGGCCGATCGAACCCTCGGCCATGAGCGTCCGGACGGCGGACACCGCGTGTGAGCCCAGGCTCTGGAAGCCGACCTGGGCGACGCGTCCGCGCTGATCCAGCCCGCCCAGCAACCGTTCGAAGTCCGCCAGCGTGGGGGTCGGCGGCTTCTCCAACAGCACGTGGGAGCCCGCGCTCGCGGCGGCGAGGGCCAGGTCGGCGTGGGTGTGGATCGGCGTGCACACGATCGTCACCTGCGGCCGGGCCGCATCCAGCAGGTCATCGAGGCGCGGCAGCACCGGGACGGAGGCGGCGAGGTGGCGGTCGTCGCCGGTCAACGGCCGCGGATCGCAGATCACCCGCCAGGCGGAGCGGTGCGCCCGCGCGGACGAGCCGGTCGATGTTCTGCAGGTGCCATCGGCCGTGGCCGTGGACACCGACCAGCGCGACGGGGACCGGGGGCGGTACGGCCATCCTGGCGTCCTCCATGACGTGGTTCGCCGATTCGACGAGGGCGACCCTAGACGAAAAGCGACGCGATCGGAAAGCGCTTGCCCGCCGGTAGGACCCCGCGCCTGCCCATGCGGGCCACGGATCTGCAGGTCGGGGGCAGTGCGGGCCGCACGGAGGAGATGAACCTCGCCGTGCCGGGAATGCGTCTTCCGTTCGGCCCCTCCGCGGCGCGCCGAGGTTCGGGCGGTGCTTCCCCGGATGTGCCGCGCCGCAGGTCGGGCCGGCGCTTCCCGGGATGTGCCTGCGGAGCTGCAGGTTGCCTGGTCCTGGACGAGGCCTGCGCCGAGGAGAGGGGTCTGCCTGGTCGAGCCCGCGATGGGTCCAGGCGGGGCTTCCGGGATGGGCCGCGGCGGGGTTCAGGCGGTGCTCTCCCGGAGGACGATCTCGCCGCGGATGCGCTCCCGGCGCACCGCCGTCGGGTCCCCGTCGAGAGCGAGCGCGACGACCGCTGTCCCCATCTCGACCATCGGCAGCCGGACCGTGGTGAGCCCGGGGACGACGTCGCGGAGGGAGGTGATGTCGTCGAACCCGGCCACGCCGATGTCGTCGGGAACGCGCAGGCCCGCGTCGCGGAGGGCGGCGAGGGCGCCGAGCGCCATCACGTCGGTCACGGCGAAGAGGCAGTCGACCGGCGGCGACCCACCCGAGGCGACCAGCAGATCCTTCGTCGCGGTGTAGGCACCTTCCCGGGTGAACTCGCAGGCGAGGATGTGCTCGGCGGCGGGCTCGGCGTCGTGGTCGCTGAGGCCGTAGCAGAAGCCTTCGGTGCGGTCGCGGGCGGTGAGGTGGTCCTTGGGCCCAGCGAGAACGCCGAAGCGCCGATGGCCCGCGCTGTGCAGGGCCCCGGCCAGCGCCGCCGCCCCCAGCCGGTTCTCCACGACGACGGTGCTCACCCCGAGCACGTCCTGCCCGATGCACGCCACGCGGCCGCCGCCGCGGATGAAGGCGCGCAGCGCGGACCGCATGGGATCGAGCATCGCGGGGTCGTCCAGCCGCGACCCGGCGAGCACCACCGCCTGCGCCCGCGCCTGGCGCAGCAGCTCGACGTGCCGCAGCTCGGCCGCCGTGTTGCGCTGGGTGCTGGCCACCGTGACCAGCAGCCCGCGTTCCGCCGCGGCGTCGATCACGCCCGCGGCGATGGAGGAGAAGTACGGATCGGCGATGTCGTGCACGATCAGCCCGAGGGTCGCGGTCGCCCCCTTGGCCATCGCCTGGGCCTGGGCGTTGGGGGAGTAGTCGAGCTCGGCCGCCGCCTGCCGCACGCGCGAGCTGAGCGCTTCGCCCACCTGACGGGTCGCGCTCCCGTTGAGCGCACGCGAGGCCGTCGCCATGGAGACACCTGCCCTTCGGGCGACGTCGGCCAGGGTTGCGGACGCCGTCGAAGGCTCAGGTCGCACCTGGTGATGCTAGCGCTTTCCCGCCGTTGCTGTCTCGGCTGCGGATCACCCGGCGCGGCGGCATGCGCCCGCGCGGGTCGCTCGACGGGCGAAAACGACTCCTGGTGTTCGTCCCCGTGCTTGACCGCCCCCGCATCGCTCGCTACGCTGGAAAGCGCTTTCCAGTCAGAAGACGAGGAGACGGGCGTGGCACAGAAGAGCATCGGCATCATCATGAACGGCGCTTCGGGACGGATGGGCTACCGCCAGCACCTGGTGCGCTCGATCCTCGCGATCCGCGAGCAGGGTGGTGTCCTGCTCTCCGGCGGGGACCGGGTGCAGGTCGAGCCGATGCTGGTGGGACGCAGCGAGGCGAAGCTCGCCGATCTGGCCGCCCGGCACGGGCTCGTGGACTACACGACCGACCTCGACGCCGCCTTGGCCGACCCGCGCTGGGAGATCTACGCCGACTTCCTCGTCACCGGTGCGCGCGCCCCGGCGATCCGCAAGGCCATCGCCGCGGGCAAGGCGGTCTACACCGAGAAGCCGACGGCCGAGAGCCTCGAGGAGGCCATGGAGCTGGCCACGCTCGCGCGCGCCGCGGGCGTCAAGAACGGCGTGGTGCACGACAAGCTCTACCTGCCCGGCCTGCTGAAGCTGCGCCGTCTGATCGACTCCGGGTTCTTCGGGCGCATCCTGTCGGTGCGCGGCGAGTTCGGTTACTGGGTCTTCGAAGGTGACTGGCAGGCCGCCCAACGGCCGAGCTGGAACTACCGCACCGAAGACGGCGGCGGCATCGTCAAGGACATGTTCCCGCACTGGAACTACGTGCTGGAGAACCTCTTCGGTCGCATCGAGTCGGTGTACACGCGCACGGCGACGCACATCCCCACCCGGGTCGACGAGGCGGGGACGTCCTACGCGGCGACCGCCGACGACGCGGCCTACGCGGTGTTCGAGCTGGCCGGAGGCGTGATCGCGCAGCTCAACTCCAGCTGGACGGTGCGGGTCGACCGCAAGGAGCTCGTCGAGTTCCAGGTCGACGGCACGCACGGCAGCGCCGTCGCAGGCCTGTTCGGCTGCCGGATCCAGCCGCGCAACGCCACCCCGAAGCCGACCTGGAACCCCGACCTGGCCGACACCCACGACTACGCCGCCGACTGGATGGACGTGCCGGACAACGACGCCGTCGAGAACGGCTTCAAGATCCAGTGGGAGCAGTTCATCCGACACGTCGTCGAAGACGGGCCGCACCCCTACGACCTGCTCGCGGGCGCCCGCGGCGTCCGCCTGGCCGAGGCGGGCCTGGAGAGCTCCCGGATCGGCGCCCGCATCGACCTCCCGGAGCTGGCCGACCCCGCCGTGGCCGAGGCAGCGCGATGAGCACCGACCGCAGCCATCGACGCCGCAGGCCGCGCGGCGCACCTCACGCTGTCAGCCCCGCCTGCCTTCCGCAGGCCGACGGGTCCGCTGCGCTCGCGCACCGCCTACGCCGCCGCGCACGTCGTCCCGCGGGTCGGCGCCGAGAACGTGCCCGGCGCTCCCGCCGACATCGACTGGGACGCCACCCTGGCGTTCCGCCACCACGTCTGGTCGTGGGGCCTGGGCGTCGCCGACGCCATGGACACCGCCCAGCGCAACATGGGCCTCGACGCCAAGGCCACGCGCGAGCTGATCGCCCGCAGCGCGGCCGAGGCGCGCGCACGTGCGGGGGAGCGCTCGTGGTCGGGGTCAACACCGACCACGTCGAGGACGAGGTGATCGGCCTGCAGGCGGTCGTCGACGCCTACGTCGAGCAGCTGCACTACGCCGAGAACCACGGCGCGGGCACGGTGCTGATGGCCAGCCGCCACCTCGCCAAGGCGGCGTCGTCGCCCGCCGACTACGAGCACGTCTACCGGGAGGTGCTCGCGCACGCCGGGGCCCCTGTCGTGCTGCACTGGCTCGGCGCGGCATTCGACCCGCAGCTGGCAGGCTACTTCGGCGCCGACGACGTCTCGACCTGCATCGACACCGTAGTGCGGATCATGGGCGAGAACGTCGATCGGGTGCGCGGGATCAAGATGAGCCTGCTCGACGCCGACCACGAGATCGCGCTGCGAGCCCGGCTGCCGGAGGGCACGACGATGTTCACCGGCGACGACTACAACTACGTCGGGCTGATCGAGGGCGACGGTCAGCGGCACTCCGACGCGCTGCTCGGCGCCTTCGCGGCCGTGGCGCCCAACGCTTCCGCGGCGATCCAGGCTCTCGACGCGGGCGACCCGCTCGGCTACCGGCGGATCCTGGAGCCGACCGAGGCGCTCGCCCGGCACGTCTTCGCAGCGCCGACCTTCTACTACAAGACCGGCGTGGCGTTCCTGTCCTGGCTGAACGGCCACCAGCCCGCGTTCAGCATGGTCGGCGGCCTGCACTCCGCGCGCAGCCTGCCGCACCTGTCCACGCTCGTCCGCCTGGCCGACGCCGCGGGCGCGCTGGAGGATCCCGAGCTCGCGGCGCGGCGGTGGAACGCCTACCTCGAGCTGCACGGCGTCGACACCCGTGCCGGGGTGTCCGCATGAACGCGCATCCCCGGTTGTCGCTGAACCAGGCGACGATCAAGTACGCCGACCTGCCGTCCGCATTGCACGTGACGGCGGAGGCGGGCATCGCGAGCATCGGGCTGTGGCGCGAACCCGTCGCCGAGATCGGGCTCGCGAAAGCCGTCGACCTGGTGGCCGGATCCGGTCTGCGCGTCTCCAGCCTCTGCCGCGGGGGGTTCTTCACCGCCGCCGACGACACGGGGCGCCGGGCCGCGCTGGAGGAGAACCGGCGGGCGATCGAGGAGACCGCCGCGCTCGCGGCCGCGGGGGCCGCGGGCTCCGTCCCCGTTCTGGTCCTGGTCGCCGGGGGCCTGCCCGACGGCGACCGGGATCTGCCCGGTGCGCGGTCGCGGGCCGCCGACGCGGTCGCCGCCCTCGCCGACGACGCGGCCGCGGCGGGCGTGGTGCTGGCCATCGAGCCGATGCACCCGATTTACACCGCCGACCGCGGGGTCATCCCCACCTTGGCCGCCGCGCTCGACGTCGCCGAGCACTTCCCGGCGTCGGTGGTCGGCGTGGTCGTCGACACCTTCCACGTCTGGTGGGATCCGCAGCTGGCAGAGCAGGTCGAGCGCGCGGGCCGCGCAGGCCGGATCGCGAGCTACCAGGTGGCCGACTGGATCACCCCCTTGCCGCCCGACGCCCTGCTCGCCCGCGGGATGCCCGGCGACGGGCACGTCGACTTCGCTGCAATCACGAGGCTGGTGACCGACGCGGGCTACGCAGGCGACATCGAGGTCGAGATCTTCAACCAGGCCATCTGGGACGCCGACCCGCTCGAGGTCGCGCAGCGCACCGCGAAGGCGTTTGTCGGGCCCTGATCCACTACCGCGATCCGGCCGGGGCGAGCCACGCCAGAGCGGCGACCACCAGGGCCTGGGTACCGACGTCGAGGGTCGGTTGGAGCACCGGCGCGAAGCCCGGGTTGTGGTTCACGGGGACGTCGCTGTTCACCCGGCCCGCGTCGACGGCTTCTTGGTACTTCGCCGGGTCGATCCCGCCGATCCCCCAGTAGGTGGAGCGGGTGCCCAACGCGGTGGGGATGTCGCCGAAGTCCTCGCTGGCCGTCTGGCGCTGCAGCTCTCCGGCCCGGTCGCCGAAGAACTCAGTGAAGGCCGCCGTGACGCGGGTGGTGACCTGCTCGTCGTTGTCGGTGAGCGGGAACGTGGCGAACTCCTCGAACTCGGGCTCCTTCGGCGATCCTGACGCCGCGCACTCGGCGGTGACGATGCGGCGGATCGCGGCCAGCACCGTCGACCGCGTCTCCTCGCTGTAAGCGCGGATGTTCAGTTGGAGCACGGCCGCGTCGGGAATGATGTTGCTCTTCGTCCCGGCCTGGATGCTGCCCACGGTCAGCACGGCGAACTCACCGGGCGCGACCTCCCGGGCCACCACGGTCTGCAGCCGGATCACGATCATCGCCGCCAGCACGACCGGGTCGACGGTCGTCTGGGGCATCGACCCGTGTCCGCCGCGCCCGTAGACGGTGATGCGCAGGCTCTCGGCCGCGGACAGCACCGGCCCGGACCGGGTGCCGACGAACCCCGCGGGCAGCGGCAGCACGTGCTGGGCCATGGCGACGTCGACGGACGGGACGAGCTCGGCGAGGCCGTCCTCGGCCATGCCGCGCGCCCCGTCGCCCATCTCCTCGGCGGGCTGGAACAACGCCACCAGGTTGCCGCTCCAGCGATCGGTGTGGTCGGCGAGCAGCTGCGCGGCGCCGAGCAGGCACGTCACGTGCACGTCGTGCCCGCAGGCGTGCATCACCGGCACGTCGTTGCCCTCGGCGTCGGTCGCCGTGTCGGTGCTGGCGTAGGGGAGGCCGGTGGCCTCCCGGACGGGGAGTGCGTCCATGTCGGCCCGCAGCAAGACCGTCGGGCCGTCGCCGTTGGTGAGGACCCCGACGACGCCGGTTCCGCCGATCCCGGCGTGCACCCGGAAGCCGGCGCCCGCCAACCGCTCGGCGACCCTCGCCGCAGTACGGCGCTCCTGGTGGGACAGCTCGGGGTGGCGGTGCAGATCGCGGTAGAGCTCCTCCTGCCAGGCCCGCACACCTTCCAGGTCGACCAGCACCGACGAGGCCGGGCTCTCGGACGTCGTGTTCGTCATGCCCCCGCCTTACACCTCGGCGTCGGCGGTGGCGAGGTGTGTCCGCCGATCGCCCTACAGCAGTGACCCCCGGTCAGAGGTCCGATCGGTCGACGGTGCCGACGCCAGGAGACGCCCACCCTTGAAGTGTCGGGGAAACGCCCCGACCAGGAGAAGGGAAGATCCGATGAACACGGCCGCGCGGTGCGCCGTTGCTCCCGCTGACGGCGGTCTTGTCCGCATCCGCGAGCTCGGTCCGGACGACGGCGACGTCGTCGACGTGGTCTTCGCGGGCCTCTCCGCACGCAGCCGCTACCTGCGCTTCCAGTCCCACGCCGAGCTCCCGCCTGCGACCCGGCGCAGCCTCACCGCGCTGGACGGCCGGACGCACGTCGCGCTCGGGGCCTTCGTCCGGGGTCGCCCGGTCGGCATCGTGCGGATCATCGCCCTCGGCCACGCGCAGGCGGAGCTCGCTATCGAGGTCGTCGACCGCTGGCAGGGCTGTGGTGTCGGAACCCGCCTCTTGCAGGCCGCCCGCGACCGGGCAGCCGAGCTGGGCTACCGCGAGCTCGTCGGCGAGATGCTTGTGGTGAACGTGGCCGTCCTCGCCGTCCTGCGCCGTGTCTTCGGTGCCACGCGGGTGTGTCGCGATGGCTCCGAGCTGACGGTGACGATGACCGTCGACGGCGAACGGGAACGCGCCGCCTGACGCGGCCCTGCTCAGTTCGTGGCGGGGGTGGGCATGCGTCCGGTGATGATGTAGATGACCCGGCGGGCGAGGGCGACGGCGTGGTCGGCGTAGCGCTCGTAAAAGCGGCCGATCAGCGTGATGTCGACGGCCGGGCAGACCCCGTGGGTCCAGGTGGGGGCGGTGAGCAGGGAGAAGAGATGGCGGTGGAGGTCGTCCATGGCGTCGTCGTCGGCTTCGAGCTCACCGGCCCGGGCCAGGTCGCGGTTGCGGATCACCTGGCCTGCCTTGCGGGCAAGCCTGCTGCCGACGCTGCCCATCTCGGCGAGGTAGGGCGCCACGTCGTCGGGCATGACCAGATCGGGGTGGCGCCTGCGGGCGGTCTCGGCGATGTGCACGGCGAGGTCGCCCATGCGTTCGATGTCGCTGGCGGCGTGGATCCCGGAGACGGTGATGCGCAGGTCGGTGGCGACGGGCGCCTGGAGCACGAGCAGGGCGAAGGTGTGCTCCTCGGCGGCGGTGCGCAGCTCGTCGACGCGGGCGTCGTCGGAGATGACCTGCTCGGCGAGCTGGAGATCGGCGGACAGGAGGGCCTGGGTGGCGTTGTCGAGCGCGTCGGCGACGAGGTCGCACATGTCGGCGAGATCGACGGCGAGCGCGTCGAGTTGCTCCTGGTAGGCATCACGCACGGGCCCAGGGTAGTGGGGGTCAGGGCCGAGATGGCGCCGGTTGTTCACCTGTTGTTTGCCCAAGGTTCGTACTCTCCGCCTGTTGCGGCGACCCGAGGACGGGCTGATGGAGACTTCACTGATCGTCTTGGTCGTGGTTATCGTGACCGCGTTGGCGTTCGACTTCACCAACGGGTTCCACGACACGGCCAACGCCGTGGCCACCTCGATCGCCACCGGGGCGATGAAGGCCCGCACGGCGGTGTTGCTCGCGGGCGTCCTCAACCTCGTCGGGGCGTTCCTCTCCATCCAGGTGGCGAAGACGATCTCCAGTGGCCTGGTGGACGAAACGAAGATCACGCCGACGGTGATCTTCGCGGGGCTGGTCGGGGCGATCTTGTGGAACCTGATGACCTGGTTGCTGGGGTTGCCGTCCAGCTCGTCGCACGCGTTGATCGGCGGCCTGATCGGCGCCACACTGGTGGCCTCTGGTGCTGACGCGGTGAAGTTCGCGGGCATCGTCGGGAAAGTGCTCCTGCCCGCGGTGTTGTCGCCGATCATCGCCGGGGTCATCGCCCTGGCCGCGACGTACCTGGCCTACCGGATCACCGCCCGCGGCGCGGTCGGCACGGTCACGAGGGGTTTCCGGGTCGGTCAGATCGTCTCGTCGTCGCTGGTCGCGCTCGCCCACGGCACCAACGACGCGCAGAAGACGATGGGGGTCATCACCCTCGCGCTGATCACCGCGGGCGCGTTGCCGTCCGACGCCGGTCCGCCGTTCTGGGTCATCCTCGCCGCAGGCCTGGCGATCGGGCTGGGCACCTACGTGGGCGGCTGGCGCATCATCCAGACCCTCGGCAGGCGGGTCAGCGACATCGGGTCCGCCCAGGGCTTCGCGTCCGGCATGAGCACGGCGACGGTGATCCTGACCTCGTCGCACCTGGGCTTCCCGCTGTCGACCACGCAGGTCGCGACCGGTTCGATCTTCGGCGCCGGTGCGGCCCGCGGACCCGCCTCGGTGCGGTGGGGGCTGGCGGGCCAGGTCGCCGTGGCCTGGCTGCTGACCCTCCCGGCGGCCGCGCTCGTCGGCGCCCTCGCGGCGTGGGTGGCGGACACCGGCGCGATCGGGACGATCATCGTCGCGCTCGTGCTGGTCGGGGTCGCCTGCGGGATCTACGCGGCTTCGCGCCGAAGTCCGGTCACCGCCGACAACCTCGACGAGCTGCCCGCACCCCCGCCCCCCGTCGACCTCGCAGCCTGACCGGAGGATCCCATGCTGATCAACTGGGGCGCGCTCGCCGTCGTCGCTGCGGTCTCCCTCGCGGTCGCCGTACTGGTCGTCGTGCTGGTGTCGTTGGCGCTGGTGGGCCTGTCCGCCCGGGAGCTCGGTCCGACGGGCGAGGCGCCGGGCCCCCACCGGCTCTCACCCGCCGCGGGCACGGCGATGGCAGCGGTGTGCCTGATCGCGGCCGCGGCCATCGTCCTCTACGGGTTCTTCGTCCTCGTCTTCTGACCTTCGGGCTCGCAGGCCAGGGCGCGGCGCAGGGCGGCGCTGAGCTCGTCGATCTGCCGCCTGGAGATCGCCGCGGAGAGGATGGCCTGCGATCCGTGGAAGGTGCCCGCCCAGTGGTGCAGCTCGACGGACACGCCTGCCTCCAGCAGGCGTTGGGCGTACCCGATCGCCTCGTCGCGGTTGGGGTCGAACTCCGCGCAGGCGATGTAGGCGGGCGGCAGGCCGGACAGGTCGTCGACCCGCGCCGGGGCGGCGTAGGGCGTGGCGGCCGCCGAGCCCAGGTAGTGCCGCCACGACGCGGTGACCTTGTCGCGGGTCATGAAGGGGGTGGCGGTGAAGTTCCGGGCTGACCACGTCAGCTGCCGGTCATCAAGAGCGGGCTGGTTGAGCAGCTGGTAGCTGATGGAGGGACCGTGCTGGTCGCGGGCCCGCAACGCCACGGCGGCCGCGAGACAGGCGCCTGCCGCGTGCCCGCCGACCGCGACCCGCGCGGGGTCGAAGCCGAGCTCGGCGGCGTGCTCCACCGTCCAGATCAGCGCGGCGTAGGCGTCGTCGAGGGCCGCAGGGAACCGTTGCTCGGGCGCCCGGCGGTAGCCCACGGACACCACGACCGCCTGGGAGCCGTCCGCGATCCGGACCGCCCAGGGGTGCTCGGTCTCCAGGTCGCCCATGACGAACCCGCCGCCGTGGAACCAGACGATGGCGCCGTGCGCCCGGCGTGGGCGGTAGATGCGCACGGCCACGTCCGGATCGGCGGGCACCGTCCGGTCCCCGATCTCCATGCCGCTGGTGTCGGGCGTCGGAGCGGCGGCGGCCAGCGCGGCCAGGTTCCTCCGCGCGGTGATCGGGTCGGTCAGGTCGGCGGGCGGGAACAGCGCGAGAGAAGCTCGCAGGTCGGGATCCATGCGTGTCATGTCGAGGGAGCTGGACATCGGTCAGTCTCCTTCCGCGGTCCAGAGCAGCGCCACGGCCACGAGCCCGGGAAGGCACGGGAGCAGGCCGACCCACCCGAGCAACGGTGCCAGGCCCGTGTCTCCGGACGTGTCCTTCACGAGCAGGTCGATCAGGGCGATGCCGGTGCCGAGCACGAACAGCACGGTCGCGGTGCCCCGGGCCCAGCGCCTGCCCGTCGTCATCGCGCGGATCGCCCACAGCCAGGCGGCGATGCCCAGGACACCGACGACCGTCAGGTACACCAGGTAGGTGGTGACGGCCGTGGCGACGGCGCCGGGGCTGTAGGTGGGGTAGCCGGCCCGGATGTGGTCGGCGAGCGTGTCGGACGTGGCGTAGGCGACGATCGTCGCGACGACGGTCAGTGCCAGGCCGGTGTACATCGCTGCTACCGCACCGGATGTCGTGGTCGATAGGCGGCTGGTCATCTCTCCTCCTCGGTCGGGTCCGCGACCCATCGGGCAGGCCGGACGTTGTGGTTGAGCGCGAATCGGTTCTCGGGGTCGTAGCCCCGCTTGACGGCGGCCAGACGGGCCGCGGTGGCGGGCGGGTAGGCGGTCGCCAGGTCCTCGGCCGTGGCCGAGCCCTGGAAGTTGAGGTAGGGGCCTGCTCCGCGGGCAGCCAGGGCGCGCCAGGGCACGAGCGCGCGGGTCACGTCGGCCTCGGATGCCGTGTCCGGCAGCATGACCAACCCGACGGCCATCGCCTCGACGTGGCGGTGGGCGAACGCGGTCGCGCTCGACGGGAACCCGGCCGAACGCCCCGCCGAGGCTGCGCACCGCGACCACCGTCGGAACGGCTGCGGTGGCGTGCAGGCGGGTGATCGCCGCGAGGGCGGTCTCGTCGAGGGTCGGCAGGAGGGTGCTGCGGACGGCCAGGCGGAGGCCTGGCGGGGGTGCGGCGTCTTCCAGGATGTCGCGGTACCGGCATGCGGAGATCGACGTCGCGGTCGGTGTGCCCAGGTCGCGGAGTGGGGCGATCGCGGCGTCGGATTCGCGCACCGTCGCGCCGGGCTCGTCGGCGTAGCAGAGCATCACCACCGCCGACGGGGGAGCTCCGGAAGCCCGGGGCAGGAGCGCCATGGTGCTGGACAGCGCGTCCGGCGCGACCCGCATGGCGTCCCGCCAGCGGCTGAGCAGCGCGGCCGGATCGTCGGGCCGGTAGGCCACGGTCCCGAAACGCACGGTGCCGACCGGCTGGGCGAGGAAGTCGAAGTCGACCACGACGCCGAAGTTGCCGCCCCCGCCGCGCAACGCCCAGAACAGGTC
Source organism: uncultured Actinomycetota bacterium (assembly GCA_963799945.1). Lineage (GTDB taxonomy): Bacteria > Actinomycetota > Actinomycetes > Mycobacteriales > Pseudonocardiaceae > Pseudonocardia. The sequence goes on along the minus strand of CAWCZG010000006.1, from coordinate 251,947 downwards.
GGCGTGCTCGTCGCGCGATGCCGTGAGCAGCCTCCCGTCGGCCGTCACGACCCGCGCGCCGACCAGGTTGTCGATCGCCAGCCCGTAGCGGCGGACCATCCAGCCGATCCCGCCGCCCAGCGTCAGACCACCGACCCCCACATCGGCCGTGTCGCCCGCGGTGAGCGCCCAGCCGTAGGGATCCAGCGCCGCGGCCACCGCGCCCCACGTGGCGCCGCCCCCGACGCGCACGAGCCTGCGCCGGGCGTCGAGGACCTCGATCTCGTCGAGGTGCACCAGGTCGATCAGCATCTCGCCGATGTCCGTGCCGTGGCCCAGCGGGCTGTGTCCGCCGGACCGCACGGCCACCGGCAGGTCGTCGTGGACGGCGTGGGCGAGCGCACCCGCGACCTCGTGCGCGTCGCGCGGCCGCACCACCAGCGCCGGGCGGCGGGTGTTGTAGAAACCCTGAGCTGCGGCGAGGTACCCGTCGTCACCGGGTCGCAGCACCTCGACAGTTCGGTGCGTCGTCGGCAGGCTCATCGGTCTTCCCCCGTTCGGTGGTGGGGTCTGGGGATCTTGGAAAGGCCCCTCGAGCGTGGCGTCGCGCGTCACCCGCCCGCTACGCGGAACCCGCAGGCCGCGGACCCGAAATTGCGGATTGCCGAAAGCCGCACGCCGTAGCATCGGATCCGCCGTCGCCTCGGAAGGAGCGGGTTGTGCGCGCCAGAACCGCCGCCACGATCGGGATCGGCGAGACGCTGCGCGTCGTCGCGGCACGGCTGCAGGATCAGATCGACGACCTGGTCGAGGCGATGCTCACCCGCATGCGGGACGAGGCGCCGGATTTCGACACGACGTCGCGGCCCGAGCTGGCCGACGGCCTGCGGGCCTCGTGCTACGCCAACATCCGCGTTGCGCTCGAAGCCCTCGGCGGCGACCGGCAGCCGCCCCGCAACTCTCCGGCCGAAGCGATGACCGAGGCGCGGGCGACCGCCCGGACCGACATCGCCCTCGAACCGCTGCTGCACACCTACCGCATCGGCCATGCGGTCGTCCTCGAGCGGTTCTTCGCGCTCATCGAGGAACTGGACCTGTCCCCGGCGCAGCGCCACAGCGCCACCCTGATCGGGTCGAAGTACCTGTTCGCCTATGTGGACCGCGTCGTGGGGGAGGTGTCCGAGGAGTACACGAGCGAACGCGAGCGGGCCCTGCGCAGCAGCATCCAGCGGCGCGCGCAACTCGTCCGTGACGTGCTCAGCGGGGCGAGCGTCGACAGCGCGGAGCTCGGCTACCGCCTCGAACAGGAGCACCTCGCGGTCATCGCCAGCGGGCCTGCTGCCGACGCGGCCCTGCGCGACCTGGCACACCGGCTGCAGCGCCGTCTGCTCACCGTCGCGATGACCGACAACACCGTCTGGGCGTGGCTCGGCTCGTTGCGGCGTTCCGATCCCGGCCAACGCCACGAGATCGTCGGGATGCAGACCGGCGACCAGACCCGCTATGCGGTCGGCGAACCTGCGTGGGGACTCTGCGGGTTCCGCGACAGCCACGAACAGGCGCTCGCCGCCCACCGGGTCGCGGCACACCTGCCGCAACGGGTGACCCGCTACCACGACGTCGCGCTGGAGACGGCGCTGCTGTGCGACGTCCACGCCGCGCGCCGCTTCGTCCAGCACGAGCTGGGTCCGTTGACCGCGCAGGACGCGCGCACCCGCGTGCTGCGCGACACGCTGGGCAACTACCTGGAGTCAGGGTTGAACGCGGCGGCCGCGGCGGCCGCGCTCCACGTCAGCGACCGGACGATCGCCTACCGGCTGCACAGCATCGAGGACCTGCTCGGCCACCGTGTTCTCGGCCGCGGCACCGAGCTCGCCGCGGCCATCCGGCTCCACCGCGTCCTCGGCGCCTGAAGGGCCCCGCACCCGATCGGGATCGTCGATCACCGTCTGGAATCGCGGGTCGGGTTTCGGGAGAATTGCCGGGAATCACCGTCACCGCATCGGGTGGAGTTCGCATTCCCAACGCATTTCCGGCAACCCCGCTACCTCCTTGAACGTCGTTCGTTCTGGATAGTGAACGACTGCAGAGAATAGGTACTGATGCGACGACACGGTAAGTCCCGACGTTTCGCGGTGCTGCTTGCGCTCCCGATCGCGGTCGGGGCCGCCGCGGTGGCCCTCACGCTGGCCTTCGTGCCGGTGGCCGCGGCAGCCACGGTCCCGAGCGGCTCGACCGACACCGTCGCGCCCGCGCCCGCGCCCACGCCTGCGCCCGGACAACGTCTCGTCGGGAGACCTGGTGCCCGGGACTCCGTGCACGGCATCGGCCAAGGCGTGCGTCGACCTGTCCAGCCGACAGGCCTGGCTCCTCTCCGACGGTGCGGTGACCCGCGGCCCCGTCCACATGGAGCGGGGGGCTCCGGACGACCCCACCCCGATGGGGACGTTCAACGTGCAGTGGAAGGACCCGCACCACGTCAGCGACATGCCCAACCACGCGCCGATGCCCTACTCGGTGTTCTTCGCGTCCGGTGGGGTGGCGTTCCACGAAGGCAGCTTGCAGATCTACTCGGCAGGCTGCGTGCACCTGTCCCACGACGATGCCGTCGCGTTCTACAACACCCTCCAGGTCGGCGACCAGGTGCAGGTCCGGGCAAGTAAGAGCTGACCCTCCGCATACTCAGCGAGCGGGTGCGGACCGCGTCGAGGAACAAGGCGATCTGACGGCCCATCCGCACCGCCCAGTCGTTCGCGCCGGGTTGCGGCACCGCGATCAACGAACCGAACGTCACCACGTCGTGTGCCGTCAGGTCGGGACGGACGGAGCCGTCCCGCACGCCCCGCTCCACCATCGCGGCGATCCGGCCGTGGAGCTCGCCGCGGAGCCGGTGGATCTCCGCGGACGGCGAGAGCGGCACCCCGTGCGCGGGCATGGCCAGCTGGGATCCGTGGTCGACGGTGCGCACGAGGAAGGTCCGGACGGCGTCGATTCCGCGCAGGTCCTGGGCCTCGATGTCCTTCACGAGGTCGATCACGAGCCCGAACGCCCTCAGCTGCAGCGCCTCCAGCAGGTCCTCGCGGGTCGGGTAGCGCCGGTACAGCGTGCCGATGCCCACGCCCGCCTCCTCGGCGATCTGGGCGAGGGTGGCGCCGGAGCCGTGGCGGAGCAGGGTGGTCACCGCCGCCGCGAGGAGGCGCTCGCGGTTCTCGACGGCATCCCGACGCAGGGGCCGCCGTGGCGCGGCGGTGCCCGCCTCCGGTCCGCGGTCGCCGTCCACCGGTCGATGCTATCCGGCGCGGCCCTTCCGCCACGGCCCAGCAAGCGGATGAAATCCTCCGTATAGTCGGCGTCACCCTACCCAAGGAGCGACCATGTCCGACGAACCAGCGTCCATCCCCGATGACGACCTGTCGCGCGACCTCACGATCGCGCGGCCGGACACCGACCAGAGCCTGACCCACGTCGGGCTGGTCGGGGACACCTACACGATCCTCGTGCGCGGCGAGGACACCGCGGGCAAGTACACCCTCATCGACATGCACGTACCGCCGAACGGCGGGCCGCCGCCGCACCGCCACGACTTCGAGGAGATGTTCACCGTCCTCGAGGGCGAGGTGGAGGCGACCTTCCGCGGCGAGACCGTGGTCCTGCGGGCCGGGGAGACCGTCAACGTGCCCGCGAACGCCCCGCACTCGTTCACCAATGCGGGCAGCGCGCCCGCACGGTTGTTGTGCCTGTGCGCGCCGTCGGGCCAGGAGGAGTTCTTCACGCTGGTCGGGCAGCCGGTCGAGTCCCGGACCGAGCCGCCCGCGCCTCTGGACGCGCAGGCCCAGGACGCCTTCCGAGCCAAGGCGCAGGCCCTGGCGCCGCGCTTCGCCACCGCGTTGCTGCCCCCGCCCGGCGTCGGCTGAGCAGGCCTTCGGATCAGCCGTCCGAAAGCGGCCTTCCGACGTGCCTGCGCCTCTGGAAACGCAGGCTCACCAACAGGCTGAAAGCGGCCGCGAGCACGATCCCGACCAGGTTGACGGCCAGCTGGAGAACCGACGACAAAGCCTCGTCGTAGCGCTGTTCGACCAGCGCGACCGCCGCGAACGCCGCGGCGGGCACGGTGGTCACCGAGATGAACACCCCGACGAGGCTGGCCGACTTGGCCGAGGTGATGGCCAGCATGCCCGCGACCCCGGCCAGCACGGCGATGATGAAGGAGAACGGCCCGACCTGGTAGATGAACTCGACGTCGTCGAGGCGGTCCAGTGCGCCCGCCTCCAGCAGGCCGGTCGCGTTGAAGAGGACGGCCGCCCCGGCGGTGATCACCATGGCGAGCGGGAAGCCGATCGCGAGTGCGACGGCACCGCGGGTGACGAGGTCGCGGCGGCGCAGGACCAGGCCGACGGCCACCGCGGCCAGTGGCCCGAACTCGGGCCCGAGCACCATCGCCCCCACGACGGTCACGGGTGAGTCGGTGATCGCCCCGATCGCGGCGAGCAGGCAGGCGATGGTGAGGAAGATCTGGAAGCCCGCTGTGAGGCGTGACTCCTCGCCGGTGCGGGTGACCAGCTCGTCCCAGACGACGGCGTCGGTGCCCTGGCCGGGCGCGGCCTCCTCCGCGGCGTCGGCGGCGTCGGACAGGACGGTCTCCAGGCTTTCCAAGGTGATCGCGCCGTCGTGGTCGAGCGACAGCTCGGTCAACGCGGTGAGCAGCCCGTCGACGGACTCCCGGGCGACGTCGGCCTCGAACACGTCACCGGCCGGTCGCACGGCCGCGCCGGGGAACACGGCGATGTGGGCCACCCCGACGGAGTCGTCGAGCGCCGCGCGGACCTGGTCGGTGCGGTCGGGAGGACAGATCAGCCGGAGGTGCAGCACAGTGCTCCCCGGCCGTGCGCTCGTTCCACCCTTGCAGTCTGCCGGGCCGGTCGGGCCTGGCTCGCTCGGGATCAGTCCGCGAGGACCTCGGGGAAGCCGAACAGCGCGACGAGCGACGGATCGTGGTGGAACGCGGTGACGCGCGAGACACCGGCGGGGGTCGACTCCAGCACCACGATGCCGTTGGCCCGCAGGGCGCCGTGCGCGTCCCGGTTGTACACGGCGGCGGCGGGTTGGCCGTTGGCCGTGGTGGCGACCATCCGCCAGTCGCCGGGCGCACCGAGCACGTTCGCGTCGAGCATGTGGATGCAGTTCGCCCGGCCCGCCTGCCATTCGCGGAAGGGCGTCGCTTCCAGGGTGGCGTCGGTGCGCAGCACGTGTTCCAACAGCCGGGCGTCGGCGCGCTCGAACGCGGCGATGTAGCCCTCGAGCAGGGCGCGGGCCCGCTCGTCGGTCGGTTCGAGCACGTCCTCGGGCGCGGGCTCCAGCTCGTCCAGGCGGGCGCGGGCGCGCTGCAGACCGCTCTTCACCGCGGCCGTGGTGGTGCCGAGGATGTGCGCGGTCTCGGCCGCGGAGAACGCCAGCACCTCGCGCAGGAGGAGGATCGCGCGTTGGCGGGCGGGCAGGTGCTGCAGGCTCGCGACGAGCGCCAGCCGCACCGACTCGCGCGCCACCACGGCGACGGCCGGATCGTCGGCGGCCGGGGTGATCCACCGGTCCGGCAGGGGCTCCAGCCACGCGACCTCGCCCGGCGCGAGGGATCCCGGCCGACGATCAGGCTGGTCGTCGGGGCCCGTCAGGCCCGAGGGCAGCACGCGCATCTGGCGGGGCCGCAACGCCGTCAGGCAGACGTTGGTGGCGATCGTGTAGAGCCAGGACCGGATCGACGCGCGGCCTTCGAAGCCCGCGTAGGAGCGCCACGCCCGCAGGTAGGTCTCCTGGACGAGATCCTCGGCGTCGTGCGCCGAACCGACCAAGCGGTAGCAGTGCGCCACCAGCTCCCGGCGGAACGGCTCGGTCTCGGCGGCGAACCGGCCCTGGTCGCCTGTCCGCAGGTGCGCCGTCATACCGCGAGTGTGGTGCGTGCTCGTCATGCGGTGCTCCTCGCCTGGAGCGGTCCCGGCGGTCGGGACCGTCTCCTCTGACGACTACGCAGGTGCGGCAGAGGAATCGAAGCCCAGGTCAGGGCCGCAGGGCGAGCTTGCCGACGGTCGTGCGGGCCTCCATCTCCATGAGGGCCTTGGCGCCGTCGGCCAGGTCGTAGGTCGTGGGGTCGGCGGGGGTCACCACGCGGGCGGCGACCAGGTTGGAGAGTTCGCGCATGAGCTCGCCGAACACCCGGGGTGCGGCCTGGATCAGCGCGCCGATGTTGAGGCCGATGACGTGGACCTGGTGCCGGTACACCAGGTCCCAGTTGGTGATCGCGGCCTCGCCGCCCGCCAGGCCGTAGACCACGACCCGGCCGCTGACCGGTTTGGCCGCGCCCAGGCTCGCGGCGAAGGTGGCGCCACCCGCCGACTCCAGGACCAGGTCGGCGCCGGCCCCGCCGGTCAGCCGGAGCACCTCGGCGGCGAGGTCGCCTGAGCGGGAGTCCAGGACGTGGTCGGCGCCGAGCGCCCGCACGGTGTCGTGCTTGCTCGGCGCGGCCGTGGCGATGACCGTCGCGCCGTAGTGCTTGGCCAGCGTCACCGCGGCTTGTCCGGTCGCGCCCGCCGCGGCGGGCACCACCACCGTCTCCCCGGCGACGACGTTGCCCAGCGGCCGGAGCGCGGCGAGCGCGGTGGGCCAGTTCACGACCAGTCCCAGCGCCTGCTCGGCGCTCCACCCGGCGGGCACCGGCATCGCCGCGGCCGCGGGCAGGACCATGAACTCGGCGAAGGCGCCGTCGGCCACGCCGAGGACCTGGTCCCCCGGGGATAGGCCTGCCCCGGCCGTCACGACCTCGCCCGCGGCCTCGAAACCCGCGAGGTACGGCGGCTGAGGCCCGCCCCGGAAGGTGCCGTGGGCCTTCGAGAGGTCGGCGAAGTTGACACCGGCCGCGGTGACCCGGACGAGCACCTCGCCCGGCCCGGGGCTCGGCACGGGCGCGTCGGTGATCAGGCGCATGTCCTGCGGGCCCTTCAATGAGGTCTGCTGCAGAGCGCGCATCAGGTCTTCTCTCGTTCGTCGGGGCGGCGTCCACCAGGTAGACCTCGGCCGGGGCGAGAAGGAATCGGCGGCGCGTAGCGTCCCGGGAGGGGACAGACGGGAGGTGCACATGGGCATCCGCAGCCGCATCTTCGCCCTCACCTACGACCGGATGACCGCCGAGACGGAGCGCGCCTTCCTGGCCGGGCACCGCGCGGCCCTGCTGAAGGACGCGACCGGCCGGGTCCTGGAGATCGGGGGCGGTACGGGGGCGAATCTCGTCCACTATGGACCCGGCGTCGAGGCTCTCACCGTCACCGAGCCCGAGCCAGCGATGCTCAAGCGCCTCCGCCGTCGGGCCGAGGAGGTGGCGCCGACGGCGAGGGTGCTCCGCGCGGCTTCGACGCGCAGGAGGTGTGCGAACTGCTCGCCCTCACGCCCGCCAACCAGCGCGTCCTGCTGCACCGCGGCCGGGCCAAGCTGCGGGCGGCGTGGGAGGCGGCCGCCTCATGACGCCGCCACCCCCCACGCCGCGGGACATCGCCTGCCAGGAGCTCGTCGAACTGCTCACCGAGTACCTGGAAGACGCGCTTCCCCCCGACGAGGTCGCCGCGATCGACCACCACCTGGCCGAGTGCGACGCCTGCCTGCGCTACCTGCGCCAGCTGCGCGCCACCGTCGCCGCCATGGGCATGGTGCCCACGGAGCAGGTGACCGAGACGCTTTCCGAGCCGACGCTCGCCACCTTGCTGGATGCCTTCCAGCAACGGCGGTGAGGTCTCACGGGTGCTTGACCAGCGTCGCGCGGGTGTAGAGCAGGTGGAAGCCGCGGCGCTGCGCGTTCTGCTGCGACTTGGAGCCCGGCTGGGTGACGATGACGGCGATGTCGCACCCTGCCGCCCTGGCGTCCTCGAGACGCGCGGCGAGCAGCGCGGTCTGGACGCCGTGGCGGCGGTGGGCCGGTGTGGTGGCGGCGCCCGCGAGCTGGGCGACGCCGTCGGTGATCAGGAAGTCCGCGCCACCCGCGAACACCCCGTCGCGCAGGGCGACGTAGCGGGTTCCGCCCGCGACGGTGAAGTCGCGTTCGGCGTTCTCGATCGCTTCGCGGGGGAACTCGTCGTGCCAGGGCAGGCCCTGGGTGTCGGGCTGGACGGCGCCGTCGGTGACGACCTCGATCCAGGCGTCGAGCTCCTCGAGACCGCTCTGGCGCACCTCGATGCCTGCCGGTGCGACGAACTCCGGGTCCGTGTCGAGCGCGATGCCGAGCACGTTCTCGAAGGACTCGAGGCGGTAGCCCCGGTCGCTGAGGAGCTCGCCGACAGCCGAGTCGGCGAGGTGGGCGAGCTCGACCTGGGTCGGTGCGCCGTGGGCGGCGTAGGCCTTCTCGACGGCCTCGAGCTCGTCGACGTCCGGTGGGCCCGCGAAGCCCATGCCGACGACCTTGTTGAACGGCGAGTCGGGCTCGGCGAAGCTCGCCACAGCGCCCGCGATGGGGATGGTGAAGCCGTCGGTCCCGGAGCGGGCCTGGGCGGCGTGGCAGGCGTCGACGATGAGCCGGGTCTCGGCCCGTTCGATGCGGTGGGCGAGTGCGGTGTCGCAGAACAGCGTGGCCATGGGTTGCCTCATCTCGTGGTGGCCGACGAAGCGGCCGCGGTGGGTTCGGGGGACCGGTCGCCGGGCCCCTCGCGGGTGAGCTGGATCAGGCAGGCGAGGATCAGCGCGCCGCCGACGGCCTGCCCCGCGACGACGGGTTCGCCGAGAACCGCGATCGCCGTCAAAGCGCCTGCCAGCGGCTGCAAGGTGAACAGCAGGCCGGAGCGGGAGGCGCTGACCGCGCCGATCCCCAAGTTGAACATGAGCAGGCCGCCGAGGCTGCAGCAGCAGCACCGCGACGGCGGCGACGAGCTCGTGCGGATCGGCCACCGTGATCCGGCTTCCGGCGGTCCACCACGAGCCGATGACGAAGGGCGACACCGCGATGATGGCGCCGAGGAACTGCCACGCGGTGTGGCCGACGCTGTCCTCCGTTGAACCGTCGTCGGAGGACTGGGCCGTGCGACGGGACCAGATCACGAAGGCCGCGCTGCCGAGCACCGACGCGAGCACCAGCCCGTTGCCGAGGATCTCCGACCCCGCGGCCGCCGCGGAGCCCGCGTCCGGGGCGAACAGGGCGACGAGGATCGTGCCCCCGGTGCCCAGGGCGAGCGCCGCGAGCGCGGCCCTGCCGATGCGCTCGCGCAGGAAGAGCACGGCGAACACCACGGTGGCGATGGTGTCGACGCTCAGGAGCAGCGCGCCACTGGTGGCCGTGGTGCGGGCGAGGCCCAGGTCGCCGAGCAGGAAGCTGAGGCCGGGCAGCACCGCGCCCTGGGCCAGCGCGCGCCCCGCGCCCCGCCGGTGCAGCCGTCCGGTGACGGCCGCGACGGTGAGCAGGACGGCTGCCGCGCCTGCGAGCTCGATGACCAGGAGGTCGGCGGGCCGGAGGCCGTGTAGCGCGACGACGGAGAGCGCCGTGCTGATCCCGTAGCTGATGGCGGACGCGGCGATCGCGACCTGGCCTCGCCGGGACGTCTGCCCGTTCATGATCTTTCCTTCGCCAGTAACCGTCTTATCGAACTTGTCGGTTACTAACACTAAGTCGGGCTATCTAACCGTTCAAACTATTTTGCCGGTTACTACATCCTTACGGTCCCGCCAGGCCCGGCTCTTGGCCCGGTTGCCGCAGCCGGCCATGTCGCACCAGCGGCGGGAGCGGTTGCGGGTGGTGTCCAGGAACGCCCACCGGCAGTCGGGGGAGGCGCAGACCTTGAGCCGTGGCCATTCACCCCGGGCCCGCACGGCGAGGTAGGCGCCCGCGGCGACGGCGACGGCGAGCCGGGTGGCGTCGCCGCCGTCGACGGCGGTCAGCCGGGGCTCACCGGTCACCCCGAGGTCGACGAGCAGGGGTACCCGGGCCAAGACGGCCGCCGCCCCCACCACAGCCCCCGCCTCGGCCTCCGCGCCACAGTTGACGACGGCCAGCTGCCGCAACCCCTCCCGCAGCGCCCGCAGCTCAGCCGCCGCTCCCGCCATCGCCTCGACCGGGCCCGGGGCCGCCACGCCTCCCGCATCGAGCCGCTCGCGGGCCGCCGCGTCGATCGCGTTGAGGCCGCCGCCGGCCGCCGCATCGGTCGCCTGCCCGGATCGGCCGCATGTCGACGACATCGGGCCTGCCAGTGGTCGTTGCATTGATCGCCGAGCGCGCCGGGGGTGCGACGTCGATCGCGTTGAGCTGGCCAGCGGCCGCCGCATCGGTCGCCTGCCTGCCCGGGTCGGCCGCGGTGTCGACCGCATCGGGCGCTGCCGGTAGTCGCTCCATCGGGCCTGGCGGGGAGTGGGGTGTCGGCGTGGCGAGCCAGGCGGTCAGCCAGGGGCCTGCCCGGTCGTCGGCGAGTTGGTCGTCGCCGTCGGGGAGGTGGGCGCTGTTCAGGAAGGCCACCAGGCGGTGCGCTTCCGCGCTGCCCTCAGTCGCTCCGGGCAGCGGCGCGGGCTGGGTGGGGTGGGTGGGCGCAACAGGGTTTCGGCGGCTGTCCGGGCCGTGCGGGCTGCCGAGATGTCGCCTGCGACCGAGGGAGCGAGGGCGGCGCCTTCGTAGAGTCGGAGCAGTTGGGCCGCCGGCGCGCCGGGGGCGGGTGCGCCCGCTTCGGCGGTGAGGGACGTGAACATCGCGAGCAGCCACTGGCGGTGTCGGTGAGCGACGGCCGCCGCCGGGTGGTCGTTGCCCAGCTCCACGCAGGCGTTGACGAAGGGGGAGCCGCGGTAGCCGGGCTCGGCGAGCTCCTCGGCGAGCAGGTCGTACAGGTGCAGAACCCGCCCCACTGCCTGCCCGCCGTGCGCCGCGAGCGCCCGCTCGAGCCGCTCCCGCTCCTGCGCCGCCCGCCGCTCCAGATAGGCGACGACCAGCGCGTCCTTCGAGCCGAACTGGCTGTAGAGCGTGGTCTTCGCCGTGTCGGCCGCGGCCACGATGGCCTCGACCCCGACCACCCGGATGCCCTGCTCGACGAACATCCGGTCGACGACGTCCAGGATCCGGGTGCGGGCGGAGGGACGGCGAGCGGGCGACATGCAGATCAGAATACTACCGACCGGTCATTTTGCTAGCGGCGGCGATCGACTGCGCGGGTGGCCCGGATACGCTGCGGCCGTGCGGGTTCTGGTGACCGGTGGGGCGGGCTTCATCGGCTCGCACGTCGTCGATCTGCTGGCGGCGCAGGGCCACGAGCTCGTGGTGCTGGACGCGTTGATCCCGCAGGCCCACGGCGGGGAGAAGCCGCCGTGGGTGGGGGAGCTCGTGCACGCGGACGTCCGCGATCCCGACGCGCTGCGGCATCGGCGCTGCGCGGGGTCGACGCCGTCTGCCACCAGGCCGCGATGGTCGGCCACGGCGTGACCGCGGCCGACGCCCCCGCCTACGCCGCCCACAACGACCTCGGCACGGCGGTGCTGCTCGCGGCCATGTACGAGGCGAAGGCGTCCCACGCTCGTGCTGGCCGGGTCGATGGTCGTCTACGGGGAGGGCCGGTACACGTGCGTCGAGCACGGCGTCGTCCAGCCCGGTCCGCGTGACCCCGCCGACGTGGCGGCCGGGCGGTTCGAGCCGCTCTGCCCACATCTGCGGTCGCGACCTCGACCCCGGCCTGGTGCCCGAGGACGCCCCGCTCGACCCGCGCAGCACCTACGCCGCGACGAAGCTCGCCCAGGAGCACCTGGCGAGTGCGTGGGCCCGCCAGACCGGCGGCGCGGTGTGGTCGCTGCGCTACCACAACGTCTACGGCCCGCGGATGCCGCGCGACACCCCCTACTCCGGCGTCGCGTCGGTGTTCCGGTCGGCGTTGGAGCGCGGCGAGGCGCCGCGGGTGATGGAGGACGGCAGGCAGCGCCGGGACTTCGTGCACGTCCGCGACGTGGCCGCGGCCAACGCGCTCGCCCTCGCCGCGCCCCGGCCGGGCTTCACCGCGGTGAACGTCTGCTCCGGCGAGCCGCACACCGTCGGCGACCTCGCGGTCGAGCTGGCCACGCGATGCGCGGTCCGACCCCGGAGATCGTCGGCGGCGCGCGGGCCGGCGACGTGCGGCACGTCGTGGCCGACCCCGCCCGCGCGACGGCCCTGCTGGGGTTCACCGCCAGGGTCGGGTTCGCCGAGGGTGTGCGCGCGTTCGCCACCGACCCCTTGCGCGCGCCCGCCGGGGTCGCCGCGCAGCCGTGAGGGCGGTGGTGCCCGGGGTCCACACGAAACCGTAAGGGTCGGCGGTGCCCTCGTCAGGAGATGCTCGACGGGTGGACGTCGAGATCGTGTTGCCGTGCCTGGACGAGGCTGCTGCACTGCCGTCGGTGCTGGACGCGCTCCCCGCGGGGTGGCCGGTGCTGGTCGTGGACAACGGCTCGACCGACGACACGGCCGCGGTGGCGCGCGGCGTGGGGCGCGCGGGTGGTGGTCGAGCCCCGGCGGGGCTACGGCGCCGCGGTGCACACCGGCCTGCGGCACGCCCGCGCCGACCTGGTGGCGGTGCTCGACGGCGACGGCTCCCTCGACGCGGCGATGCTCCCGCCCCTCGCCGACGCCGTCCGCGAGGGCCGGGCCGATCTCGCCGTCGGCCGTCGCGTCCCGACTGGCCCCGGTGTGTGGCCCTGGCACGCCCGCGCCGGGAACGCGCTGATCGCCGGCGCTGCTGCGGAGCCGGGGTGTGCCGGTGCACGACATCGCCCCGATCCGGGTGGCGCGCCGCGAGGCCCTGCTCGGGCTGGGCGTCGCCGATCGGGCGTTCGGCTACCCGCTGGAGCTGCTGATGCGCGCGGGTCGGGCGGGCTGGCGGATCGAGGAGGTGCCGGTGCGCTACAGCCGACGCGCGGGCGGCCGGTCCAAGGTGTCCGGCTCGGTGACCGGAACCGCCCGCGCCGTGCGCGACATGGGGGCGCTGCTGCTCACCACACGGTGAGCAGCAGGTGGTTCACCAGCAGCGCCAGCACGGCCTGCGCGGCGAGCCACCGGCGCGGGTGGGGGAGCTCCGCGCAGGCCAGACAGGTCCACACCGCGAACGGCAGCCAGATCCGCTCGACCTCGGCCTTCGACATGCCCGAGAGGTCGGCGACGAGCATCGCGGCCACCGCCGCGGCGACGACCAGGTACGGCCCGACCGGCCGGGTCGCGACGCGGCGCAGCCCCGCGATCCCCGCGGGACCGATCGCGCACGCCACCGCGGCGAGGTTCGCCCACACGAAGTAGGAGTACGGCCGAGCGGCGGCGATGCTGGCGGCGTAGATGACGCGGACCTTGCTGTAGCCGTCCAGCCAGGAGAACCCGGCCAGCGTGAACGCGGCCACCACCAGCACCGCACCCGCCGCTGCACAGCCCGACCGTCCGCCACCACCGACCGTCCGTCGGGGCCACGAGGCCGTGGACCAGCACCGCGACCGCGAGCAGGCCGCCGAGGACGAGCCCGTAGGACAGGTAGACGACCCCGCCCAGCAGGAGCCCGCCCGCGAACGCGGCGCCGCCGGCCCGCCGCCCACTCGAGCGCAGGCCGATCGCCAGCAGCGCGACCCCCCAGGCCAGCCACCCGGCGAACAGTCCGTCGGCGGACACCCCGACCCACACCGCCCCCGGGAACAGCACCGCGTAGGGCGCCGCGCGGCGGGCCACGGTCTCGCCGCCCATCGCCCGCGCCGCCACGAGGATCGCGGCGGACGCCGACGCTCCGACCGCGATCACCAGCAGCCCGGCCGGGCCGCCCCCGCCGAGCCCGATCCGGTCGAGCACCACGAAGACCAGGAACGCGCCGGGCGGATGCGCGCCGACGTGCGTCGTCCAGAACCACGTCTGCCCGGGGTCGACGGCGGTCGTGAGGATGTGCGCGCCGAACTCGCGCAGCAGCTGCGGGATCGCCGGGGCGCGGGGCACGTCGTGCAGGTACTCGTCGGCCGAGGTGAGGCGCTCGACGATGCCGCGCTGCCACCCGTCGACGAGCGCGAGGCCGAGCGTCCACGCGGTCGTCGCGGCCCAGGTCGCCGCGACCAGGGGTCGCCAGGCCATCCGCTCGGCCAGTCCCGGTCCCCGCGTCACCACCAGGGCCGCGACGACGAGTGCGAGCGGCGTACCCGGGCCGACGTGCGGCAGCCACTGCGCCAGCAGCGGCGGGAAGGGCAGGGTGAGGTCGACCCCCTCCGCGAGGAGGCGGCGGCCGACCAGCGCGGCGGCGACCACCAACCCGACCGCCACCGCGACCACAGCGAGGTCCGCGGCCTCCGGTCGCCGGGAGGGACGCGACCCGCGCGCCCGCACCCGGGTTCCACCGATCATGGGCGAACGCGCTGCAGGACGACGCGAACCGCGTAGATCACTCCGGACACAGCGAACAATATTGCCGAGAGCACCAGCCAGCGGCCGAGGTAGGGGGCCTGGTCGAGGCCGGTGGCCGCCAGGTGGGTGTCCTCGCCCTGGCGGACGATGCCGGGCCAGAACATCAGCAGCGCCAGCCCCGCCCCCATCGCGGGCACCCGGATGTGGTTGATCAACGGCACCCGGCCGCGGCCCGCCGCGACGACAACCCGGTCGAACGCCGTGTAGAGCGGGAAGAGCACGAGGTCGTGGACGACGGCCGCACCCGCGAACCACACCAGCATCCGCAGCAGCGCAGGGTCGCCGAGCAGGAAGAACGCGGCGTACGCCCCGAGTCCGAGGCACACGACCAGCAGTGCGAGCTGCGCCGGGGAGGCGCCCACCCGACGGGCGAGGGTGACCATCACGCCGCCCGGAAGGTGATCGAGCGGACCCACTTCGTGCAGTGCACGCCGGGCAGCGCGGGCACGATCACCCGGGCCGGGTAGCCGTGGTCGGGGCTGAGATCAGCGCCGTTGACGCGCAGCGCGAGGAGCGCGTCCGGGTCGAGCACCTGGCCCGCGGAGAGCGTGGCCCGTCCGAACGGGCCGGGATCGAGCGACTCCACGAAGGCCGATTCCGGCGACGGGACACCGGCCATCGCGGCCAGGTCGCGCAGCCGCACGCCGGTCCAGTCCTGCACCGTCGACCACCCCTCCACGCACGAGATCGGCAGCCGCGCGGTGTACTGCGGGAGCTGCAGCAGCTCGGCGCGCCCGAGGCTCTGCGCGCCGATGGTCAGCCGCCACGCGTCGCCGGTCGCGGCCGGGTCGATGGTGGCGGCAGCGGCCGTCCGGTTGATGGGGAAGTCCGAGCGGCCGCGCGGCAGCAGCACCGCGAGGTCGCGCAGCGGGCCGCCGATCGTCTGCCCCGCCGTGATCGTCGCGACGAACAGCGCGCCCCCGCCGACCAGCGCCAACGCGCCGCGGCGGCTCATCGTGGGCGGTGCCGGGTCGGTGGCGACCAGCCCGTCGTCGGGCGGCTCGGGCACGGTCGCGGCGACCGGCACCCGCAGCTCGGCCCGCAACGACCGCGTGCGCAACGCCCGTCGCGCGATCGGCAGCTTCAGCGCGACGTGCGCGACGAACCCCGCGATGAACACCCAGGCCCCGATGTAGTGCGCGGTGTAGAAGCTGAACCCGAACGCGTAGTCGTACTGGATGTTCATCAGCCCGGTGACCATCTCGAACAAGATCCCGCCGACGAGCATCAGCAGCGTCGCCCGCTCCATCGCGTGCGCCACCGACTTCGCGGGCGGCCAGACGAACAGCCGCGGGATCACCGACCACAGCTTGGCCAGCACCACCGGCACCAGGACGAGCCCCAGCCCCACGTGCAGGCCCTGGGTCACCCGGAAGAGCCACGAGGGCCGGGTCGGCCAGTCGAACCCGGGCAGGTGCAACAGGCCGACGTTCCCGGGGATCGACTGACCGGGACCGTAGGCGACGTAATCGAGCAGGCCGGTGACGATGACCAACGGCAATGCGGCGAGCAGAACGATGCCGAGCACGGAGGTCAGCCACGGCCCGCGTAACGGGCTGCGGAACTTCATACACAGAGACGCTAGAAGCGGAGCGACAGCGCGAGGGGGCGATTGGCGTGGGCGGTAAGAAAGCCCTAAGACCGCGGGGCTTCCGGGGATCTAGCCTTGTCGGTGTGACACCCAGGGTGCTGGTCGTCGAGGACGACACGACCGTCCGCGAGATCACCCGACGCTATCTCGGTGACGCGGGGTACGCCGTCGACGAGGCCGCCGACGGCGTCGCAGGCCTGCATTCGGCCCGCACGAACCCGCCGGACGCCGTCGTGCTCGACGTGATGCTGCCCGGCCTGAGCGGCCTGGAGGTGTGCCGCGCGCTGCGCGACACCCACCCCCGCCTGCCGATCGTGATGCTCTCGGCCCTCGGCGACGAGGGCGACCGCGTGGCGGGCCTGGAGTACGGCGCCGACGACTACGTCACCAAGCCGTTCAGCGCCCGCGAGCTCGTGCTCCGCGTGGCCGCGGTCCTGCGCCGCGCGAACACCGAGTTCGCGACGTTCGGTGCCCCACTGGCCGACGGCGACCTCGAGGTCGACCCGGGCGCGCGGTCGGCCCGCCGGGACGGGGAAGCGCTGCCGCTCACCGGCCGCGAGTTCGACCTGCTCGCGTTCCTGCTCGCCCACCCCGGCCGCGCCTACACCCGCGCCGAGCTCCTGGCCGAGGTCTGGGGATGGGAGTTCGGCGACCAGTCGACGGTCACCGTCCACGTGCGCAGGCTGCGGGAGAAGATCGAGCCCGACCCCACCCGCCCGCGGCGGATCGCCACGGTCTGGGGCACCGGCTACCGCTTCGACCCATGGGTCGCCGCATGATCGGCGGGCTGCTGGAGGCCGCGCCGCTGGCGCTGCTGTTCTCCCTGCCCGTCGCGGTGGTGGGCGGGCTGGTGCTGTTGCGGGTCCGCCGCCGCTCGCTCACCGCGACGATGGTGGCGCTCGTGCTCGTGCCGCTCGTGGCCGCGCTGGTCGGGGTGCTCGGGGTCAGCGGGTTCATGTACACCCCGCAGCTGGCCGACACCGTGGTCGTCTGCCTGGTCGTCGCCGCGGTCACCGTGCCCGCCGGGCTCGTGCTCGGCCGCCGGGTGGCCCGCGAGGCGATGTGGCAGCGCGAGGCGGCCGAGCACGAGCGGCGGTCGGAGGAGTCGCGGCGCAGGCTCGTCGCCGGGATGAGCCACGACCTGCGCTCGCCGCTGGCCGGGATCTGCGGGATGGCCGACGCGCTGGTCGACGGCGTGGTGCGCGATCCCGCCGAGGTCCACGACTACCTCGCCCGGATCCGCCGTGAGGCCTCCCGGATGACCGCGATGGTCGAGGACCTCTTCCAGCTCTCCCGCGCCACCTCCGGCACGCTGCAGCTGGTCCTGGAGCCGCTGGCGGTGGCCGAGATCGCCTCCGATGCCGTGGCCGCGGAAGCGCAGACCGACGTCGCCGTCGTCGCCGACGCGCCCGAAGCCTGGCCGACCGTGCTCGGCAGCGACACCGACCTCACCCGCGTCCTGCGCAACGTCGTCGCGAACGCCGTGCGGCACACCGAGCCGGGCGGCACCGTGCGGCTCTCCGCGGGTGTCCGCGGTGGTGAGGCGTGGCTGCGCGTCGACGACGGCTGCGGCGGCATCCCCGACGCCGACCTGCCGTTCCTCTTCGACATCGGCTACCGCGGCAGCGGCGCCCGAACGCCGACC
The DNA here is from genome assembly GCA_963799945.1 of uncultured Actinomycetota bacterium. GTDB lineage: Bacteria > Actinomycetota > Actinomycetes > Mycobacteriales > Pseudonocardiaceae > Pseudonocardia. Next base: position 234,340 of record CAWCZG010000006.1, on the reverse strand, counting down.
GAGCACATCGGGGCGGGCCTGGGGCTGTCGATCGCGCGCGGCCTGATGGCCGCCCAGGGCGGTGGGATCACCCTGGTCAACCACGGCGCGGGCTGCCGCACCGAGATCACGCTGGCCAGCGCCACCTACCCGGCGCGCGTCCCGGCTCCCTGAGGGATCAGCGCCGGAGCTCGACGAAGGCCCGCAAACCCGGTCGGTCCGCGACGACGGCGAGGCCCAGCGGCGCCGCCAGGCGGCTGAGGGCGTCGGGCACCCACCCGGGCCCACCGCGTCGGCTGCCCGAAGCCCGCGTCGGTCCGCACCTGGACCGAGCCCCGCCAGTCGACGTCGGGGGCGGAGTCGGTCTCGACGAGCAGCGTCCCGCCCGGCACGAGGAGCCTTGCCGCCCGGACGAGCAGGCGCGCCGGGTCCCCGCCGATCCCGATGTTGCCGTCGGCGAGCACCACGTGCGCCCACCGCCCCTCGCCGGGGAGCCGCGCGAAGACGTCCCGGCGCACCATCACCATCCCCCGCGCCTGGCACTGCGTCTGCGCCACCGCGGAGTGGTCCACACCCAGCGCCGCGACGCCGCGCCGGGTCAGGCCCACCAGCAGCCGCCCCGGACCGCAGCCCAGGTCGACGGTGGGGCCGGTGCACCGGTCGAGCAGCCATGCGTCGTCGGCGTCGGCCGGGCCGTGCCACCGCCGCACCGGCAGGGTCGACTCGGCGCCGTCGCTGTCCAGGAGGGTCGCGGCACCCCCGGCCAGCGCGGTGTCGAACGCCCGCGCGGCCGTCATCGACTGGCTGGTCATGCGCCGACGGCCGCGTACAGCGCGGTGGCGAACCGGGAGCCGGGACAGATCCGGGCCACGGCGTGCGCGTCGCCGATCGTGTCGACGTCGGTGAGCACCGGCAGCGCTCCGACCGTGAGCCCGGCCGCCTCGAGCGCGGCGCGGGTGCAGGGGCCGGTGTCGTCGCGCGAGGTCGGGACGCCCCGGATCAGGTCGGCGTGGCGCGGGTCCCGCAGCGCCAACGCCCACCACCCGCCGTCCGCGGCGAGCCCGAGCAGGGCGTCGGGACCCTGTGGGCGACCGATCGCGTCCAGGCAGTCGTCGAGGACGGCCGGGTCGCACTGCGGGGTGTCCATCCCGATCTGCACGGTGCAGGCGCCAGGGACCAACCGCGCCACGTCGGCGTGCGCGGCGGCGATCCGGTCGCCCAGCAGCTCACCGCGTTGCGGGATGACGGACGTCCCGTCGAGGGCGGCGACGAGCGCCGCGTCCGGCTCGCCGTCGAGCGCGACGACGACCGTGGCCGCGCGCACCCGCCGGGCGGCGTCGACGCTGTCGGCCAGGGCCGCGGCGGCCAGGTCGGCCGCCTGCCGGGGGGTGACAGCAGGGCACAGTCGGGTCTTGACCCGGCCCGGTACCGGCGATTTGGCCAGCACGATCACGACACGTTCCACACAACGATCATCGGCAGGACACGGGGGCTGCGGCAGTGGTCCGCGCCTTACCGATCGATGACATCGGTGGAGCCGGGCGGACCCGCCGACGCCGCCCCACCATGATGGACGTCATGGATCAGCGACGGTTCCCCTCGTGAAGCGTGCGCTGACGGTGGCCGCCGCGGCGGCGCCGGGGATCTTGTTGTCCGGGTTGGGCCTGCTCCACCCCACTCAGCTGACGCCCACCACCGCGGCGACGTGGTGGCAGTTGCACATCGTGCTGCTGCCGGTCTTCCCGCTGCTGGGCGCGGTGCTGGTGCTCCTGGTGCGGGGCGAACGGGGCCCGCTGGCCTGGTTGGTTCGCCTGTGCGCGTACGCCTACGCTGTCTTCTACACCGGACTGGACACCACGGCCGGCATCGGTGCGGGCATCGCCGTGGCCGCCGAGCCCGGGGGCAGCCCGGTGGCGCTCGGCCTGATCGGCGTCGGCAACCAGCTCGCGCTGGTCGGCGTCACGGCCTTCCTGCTCGGTGTGCTCGCGACCGTGGCGATCGTGGTCCGACGCTCGGGTGTCGCGGCCGTACCCGGCGCGGTCCTGCTGGTGGGAGCGGCGGTCGTCTTCCTCCACTCGCACATCTACTGGCCCGAAGGGGGCCTCGCGATGCTGGCGGCCGGGCTCGGCAGCGGCCTCCTGGAGTGGAGCCGGAAATCCGTCGACGGGCGGGCGGCGGTCACGGAGCATCAGCGGCCGTGAACGACGAGTCCGCACCGGGTCTCCGCTCCCGGCTCTCCGCGTTCCGGCTGGATCTGACGCCGTTGCGGACCTCGCGCGACTTCCGCCTGAAGTTCGTCGCTGAGACGGTGTTCTACCTGGGCTTCATGGTCGGCTACGTCACGGTGCCGTGGCAGCTCTACTCGCTCACCCACTCGAACTTCGCCGTCGGCACGTTCGGCCTGGTCCAGATCGTCCCGCTGATCGCGGCGGGTCTGTACGGCGGCGCGCTCGCCGACCGCGCGGACCGGCGGCGGATCCTCGTCCTCGCGGGCGTGGTGCAGGTGCTCGGGACGGCGTCTCGCCGGGATCGAGATGCTCTCCTACCTGATCGGCCCGCTGGGCGGTGAGGCCCGCGCGGGTCTGGTCGCGGACGCCACCTCGGTGCGCACCGCGATCGTCAGCGGCGGGGTGCTCTGCGTGGCGGGCGTCGCGGGAACGGCGGTCGCCCTGCGCGACTTCTGGCGCTACGACGCGGCCACCGACCGCCACGCCGAACGCGAACGCGAGCTCCGCTCCGCGCGCGAAGCCACGCCGATCGCGCCCAACGGCGCTCGGCGGGGTGGCCAACGGCGCGAAGGACTCAGTCTTTGGGGACGGAGCCGAGGCCGTGGCGCCGAGCGGTGCGCTGCCACCAGGGATGCGGACGTCACCGGAGCCGGGGTCGGCGCAAGGGCGCGCTCCGGGTCCGAGAGCGACGCCGAGGGCGGGCAGCAGCTCGGCGACGTGGGCGCCGATGCCCAGGGAGGCGGTGAGGCCGGTGGAGCGGATGGCGGCGACGGTGATCATGCGTGCAGGGCGCCGAGGGGCCGATGCGGTAGTTGGTGTTGCGGCCCGCGGGCCGCAGCCCGGCGTAGGCGCCCACGGGCTGAAGGCCGTCGAGGGTCGGAAAGCGGGTGACGGCCTGGTCGAGGACCTCGCGGACGGCGTCGGGGCGGACGGTCCAGTCGGTCTTGTCTTCCAGGTCGACGGCGGTGGGTCCGGCGATGACCTGGCCGTCGACGGTGGGGAAGACGAGGACGCCCTTGGTGCGCGCTGTGGGGACGGGCAGCAGGATGCGGTCGAGGGTCGCCCCGCCCGGGAGGTGAAGACGAAGAACTCGCCCTTGCGCGGGTAGATGGCGAAGGAGTCGTCCCCGACGAGGCGGGCGACGGTGTCGGCGTGCAGCCCCGCGCAGTTGACGGCGACGGAGCAGGTGAGGCGTCCGCCGTCGGCGAGGTGCAGGGTCAGGCCGTCCGTGCCCTGGTCGATGCCCTCGACGGCGGCGTCGGTGCGGACGGTGGCGCCTGCGCGGACGGCGGCCTCGGCCAACGCGAGGGTGTAGGCGACGGGGTCGGTCACCGACTCGCCGGGCACGAGGAGCGCGCCGTCCTCCTCGCGCACCTGGACGGTCGACGCCGTTGCGGCGGGCGTTGTCGGCCAGCGCCGCGACCGTCGCGCGCTCGGCGTCGGTGTGCGGCAGGAGCTCGGCGCCGCAGCGCAGCACCGGCAGGTCGAGCGCCGTCCAGCACGGGGTCGCGCAGCGTCGCCGCGCGCAGGATCAGGGCCGTCTCCAGCTCTCCTGGCTTGGCGTCGAACCCGGTGTGCAGGATGCCGGAGTTGGTGCCGCTCGCCCCGTAGGCCAGGCGCGGAGTCCGCTTCGAGGAGCGTCGCGTCGACGCCGCGGTGGGCGAGGGTGAAGAGGACGGCGGCACCGACGACGCCGCCCCCGATGACGGCGACCGTGGTGTCAGGCATGGCGGATCTCCCGGAGGGGTCAGGCGGTGGCGGCGACGGCGTTCCAGCGACCGCGGAACTCGGCGGCCTGCTCGGCGGACCAGCGTGGGCTGGTAGGTCAGGCCCGCGTCCCAGGGGACGACGGCGTCGGCGAGGCTCAGGGCGGGGTCGTGGGCCATGCGGGCGAGGGCGGCGGCGCCCAGCGCGGTGGCGTGGGCGGAGGGGTAGACCTCGATCTCGATCTGCATGAGGTCGGCGACGGACTGCATCAGGGTCCTGCACCGGGTGAGGCCGCCGTCGACCCGCAGCCGGGTCAGCGGCCTGCCCAGGTCCTTGGCGACGGCGGAGCCGAGCTCGGCGACCTGCGCGGCGATGCCCTGCAGGATCGCGACGACCAGGTGGCCGACGGTGGTCGACAGGGTCATGCCGCTGATCGTGGCCTTGGCGTCGGGCCGCCACCACGGCGCGGCGAGCCCGGCGAGCGCCGGGACGGCGAGCACCCCGCCGCTGTCGGCGTGCGGCGACCTCGTCCAGGTCGGCGGCCGTGGTGATGTAGCCGAGCTGTTCCATCCAGCGCACCGCGGAGGCGGCCGTGTAGACCTGCCCGTCGACGCAGTACGTGCTCTGCCCGCGGACCTGCCAGGCGACCGAGGCGGCCAAGCCCGCGCCGTGGAGCGGGTCGCGGTGGTGCCGGTGTTGGCGAGCAGGAACGCGCCGGTCCCGAACGTGCACTTCGCCTCGCCGGGCCGCAGGCAGCCTTCGCCGACCAGCGCGGCCTGCTGGTCGACGACCAACCCGCCGACGGCCGCGGTGCCGCCGAACGCGGTCGTCGACCCGACCACCGCGTCGCACGGCATGATCGTCGGGAGGCGCTCGTCGCCGAGCCCGAACAGCCCGAGGAGCTCGTCGTCCCAGCCCGTGGTGTCCAGGTCGGTGAGCAGGGACCGGCTGGCGGTCGACGGGTCGGTGACGAACTCCCGGTGAGGTGGTGGACCAGCCAGCTGTCGGAGGTGGTGACCACGCCGTCGCGGGTGACGTTGCGGCGCAGCCACGCCATCTTGGGCGCGGAGAAGTAGGGGTCGAGCACCAGCCCGGTCCGCTGGGCGAAGACGTCTGCTGTGCTCGGCCAGCTCGGCGCAGATGCCCTCCGCCCGCCGGTCCTGCCACACGATCATGTCCGACAGGGGGCGCCCGGTGTCCGGGTCCCAGGCGAGCACGGTCTCGCCCTGGTTGGCGAGGGTGACCACGTCGATCGGCACGCCTGCCGCGGCGACCGCGGCCCGTCCGGCGCCGACCACCGACGCGAGCATCTCGTGCGGATCCTGTTCGACCCCGCCGCCGGGCAGGTACCGCGGCCGCACCGGCTCCTCGGCCAGGCCGAGCACGTCCCCGCCTCCGTCGACGACGAGGGCCTTGGTGCCGGAGGTGCCCTGGTCGATGGTCAGCACGGTGCTCACGGCTCGTCCCCTCAGAACGTCGGCGCGGGAACGTCCTGCGGTGCGTCGAGGAACGCCGGGATCATCGCGAGGAGCCAGTCGGTCCGGTCGAGCACGCCGATGCCCGGCGGCATGAAGTGCGCCGTGCCGGGCAGGACGGCCAACCGGGCGCGGCCGATGCCGTTCATGTCGCCCATCCGCCCTCCGCCCATCAGCCGGAACATCGCGACCGCGTGCTCGACCACCGAGGCGTCCGCATCCCCGGTGACGATCAGGGTCGGGGCGGTGACGTGCCGGATGTCGTCCGCGCACGGCGCCGCGTCCTCGTCGTCGGCTCCGTGGATCACGTAGTCCACCTGGAGGCCGTTGACGGCGGCGTAGCCGGTGCGCGGATCGGACATCTCGACACCCTAGGTGGGGCACTCGGCGGGGCGTTCGTGCGCGTCCGGTCAAGTTCCGTGCTCACCGCGTCAAGACAGGGCCCGCGACGGTGGATCACCCTGCCGAAATGGCTCCACCGACGACGCTTCCCTTCTCCGGCTGCCGGTGCGGGCCTACCGTGGTCGGGTCGACGAAGACCCGAGACGACCCTCGGCGGTGAGCATGACCATCGTGCAGGCGGGAGGCGACCACGCCCCGGCGCCCTTCGACGACGAGCTGTTCGAGTCGATCTCGATGAGCCACCTGCCCTGGGACCTGGACCTCACCGCAGGCACGGCTCCGCAGGCGAAGCGGTGGGACCTCGGCGACTCCTGGGCGGTCGGCTGCCGCATCGGGCCCATGCTGGGCCGCCGTCGCAAGGCCGAGCTGCGCAGGACACCCGGTGAGTACGTCGCCGTCCTCATGGTCCACCGCGGCACCGAGGTGCTGGTCCAGGAGGGGCGGACCGCCGAGGTCACCGCGGGCCGCGCGGCGCTCTGGGACGGGGTCCGGCCCGTGGAGTGCTTCACGGGCGGCACCCTCGTGAAGCACACGATGTTCGTCCCGAGGGCCGCGCTGAGCGACGTCCTGCCCGATCTCGAGTCCGTGCTGGTGCGGACCCTCCCGGCCTCGGCCAACCTGCGGCTCCTGCACGCGTGGCTGGACGTCGCGGGGGAGCAGGACGACCTCGACGCCGAGGCCGCGCAGATCGCCGAGCGCATGGCGGTCGAGCTGCTGCGGTCGGCGATCGCGCACGCCCGCGACGGGAGCAGCGGCCCGCACGCCGTCCTGCTGCTGCGTGCGCGGACCTTCCTGGACCAGAACCTGGGCGATCCCGACCTGACCCTGGACACCGTGGCCCGGGCGAACGCGATCTCCCTGCGCTACCTGCACCTGCTGTTCCAGGGCACGGGCGAGACCGCCCGGGAGTACCTCCGGCGCCGACGCCTGGAGCGCGCCCACGACCTCCTCACCGGCTCCGGACGCGAGCTGCCCGTGGGCGAGGTGGCGGTCCGCTGCGGGTTCGACAGCCCGTCGTCGTTCAGCCGGGCCTACCGGGCGCAGTTCGGCCGGGCGCCGCGGGAGGCGCGCCGGGAGCCGCTCGCCTGAGCAGTGCGTACCAGGTCAAGTTCCGTGCTCGTGACGGCAAGACCGGCCTGATCCGCCGGGGGAGTCTGACTGTGCAGCTTCCTTGTGGGCGCCTCTCCCCGACGACGCGAAGGCAGGCACATGACCACTACCGCATCAGGTTCGGTCGCGGCGACGACCACCCAGCCCGGACCGCTCTTCCGCCCGGGCCGCATCGGCCGGATGACCCTGCGCAACCGGTTCGTCCAGGCCCCGATCTTCACCCAGTTCGCCAGTACGTGGGGTGAGGTGGACGACCGGCTCATCGAGTACCACCGGGCCAGGGCCCGCGGCGGCGTCGGCCTCATCATCACCGAGAACACCTCGGTCGACTGGGAGCTGGGCCGCACGGTCGGGAACCCGATGCGGATCGACCACGACCGGTTCCGGGCCGGTCTCACCGACCTCGTCGAGGCGGTGCACAACGAGGGCGCGAAGATCGCCGTCCAGCTGCACCACACCGGCCGGCAGAACTCGCAGGGCAACACCGAGCGCAACGAGCCCCCCATCGCGCCGACGGCCGGCATCACGAGCGCCTTCGGCACACCACCGCGCGCGATCGAGGAGTCCGAGATCCCCGGGCTCATCGACCTCTACGCGCAGGGCGCACGGCGGGCCGTGGCCGCGGGCTTCGACGCGGTCGAGCTGCACGGCGCCCACGGCTACCTGCTTTCGCAGTTCCTCTCGCCCAAGACCAACCACCGCACCGACGACTGGGGCGGACCGCTGGAGAACCGCGCCCGGTTCGCCCTCGAGGTCGTGAAGGCCGTCCGGGCCCAGGTCGGCCCGGACTTCCCGGTGCTCTACCGGCTGAGCGTCGAGGAGCCCTACGAGGGCGGGCTGTCCCTGGAGGACGGGCTCGCGTTCTGCGAGCTCCTCGACCCGCTGGTCGACGCGCTGGACATCACCGGCGGCAACTACGACACGGCGATGACGCTGCTGCCGATGGTGGCGCCCGGATCGCTGCTGGACTACGCGAAGGCGGTCAAGCAGCGCGTCTCGGTTCCGGTGATCGGCGTCGGCAGGCTGACGTGGCTGATCGACGACTTGCAGAAGGTGGTCGCCGACGAGGAGCTCGACTTCGTCGCCCTCGGCCGCAGCCAGCTCGCCGACCCGGACACCGTCGTGAAGACCCGGCGGGGCGAGCCGGAGCGCGTGCGTCGGTGCCTCGCGGTCAACGAGTGCGTCTCCCGGTGGATGTTCAACGGGCAGCGGACCCAGTGCGTCATCAACCCGGCGTTGAGCCAGGAGAAGCGCGCGGCCGAGGCGCGGCGGCCCGCGGCGCTGCGCAAGCGCGTGCTCGTGGTCGGCGCGGGACCTTCGGGCTGCGAGGCTGCGCTGTTGGCCGCGGAGCGCGGGCACGACGTCGAGCTGGTCGAACGGGATAACCGGATCGGCGGGCAGCTGCACGCCTGGGGCGCGGCGAGCCCGTTCCGCGCGGAGATCGCCAACCTGATCGGCTACTACGAGGGCGAGCTGGCCCGGGCCGGTGTGGCGGTGCGCCTGGGAACGGAGGCGGAGGCCCTCGACCTCGACGCCTACGACGACGTCCTCCTCGCCACAGGGACGGTGTCGGCGGACGACGGGGTCGACGCGGTCGCGATGCTCGGCTCGGGACGGCTGCCCGACGGCAACGAGGTGACCGTGTTCGGGGCGACCGAGACCGCCCTGTTCGCCGCGTTGTGGCTCGCCGAGCAGGGCAAGCGGACGACCCTCGTGTCGCCGGCCGACGGCGTCGGCACCGACAGCAACGACATGCAGAGCGGACACTTGGCCGGGCTCCTGCAGGAGCACGGCGTGACCGTGAAGACCGGTGGCCAGGACCCCGGTGGACCCGACGTCGTCCGCGCAGGCACCCGTGCGCCCTCGCAGGTTCTGGAAGACGCGATCGACGGGCGTCGGGTGCGCGCCGTCGGCACCCGGGCGCGCGGCGGGCGCATGTACGAGGCGACGCAGTCCGGCTTCTGGGCCGCGGCGGAGATCTGAGGAGCGACGATGACCGTGCGCGCGATCGAGCACGTCGGGCTGACCGTGCCCGACCTGGAGCAGGCGACCACCTTCTTCGCGGAGGCGTTCGGCGCCGTGAAGCTCTACGACATGATCGACCAGCCGCTGTCGGGCCCGGCGATCGAGTCCGGCCTCGGGGTGCCACGGGGCGCGACGATCGAGGCGATCCGGATGCTGCGCCTGGGCAACGGGCCGAACCTGGAGCTCTTCACGTACTCCGGTGTGGCCCAACGTGAGCCAGTCGCGCCGAGCGACTTCGGCATCCAGCACTTCTGCGTGTACGTCGACGACATCGACGCCGCGGCCGCCCGGTTGGAGAAGGCGGGCGGTGTGCTGCTGAGCGCGCCCGGCGACCTGCCCGGCGGCGATGCGGGGGCGGGCAACCAGTACGTCTACGCGCGCACCCCCTGGGGGAGCACGGTCGAGCTCGTCACCTACCCCTCGCCGCAGGCCTACGAGGCCACCACGTCCTTGCGCCGCTGGCGCCCCGAACCCACCCGCGAGGAGTCATGAACCCACGCTTCGAGCTCGCGCACCTCGCCCACGCCGAGCTGCTCACCCCCAACATGGAGGGCACGCTCTGGTTCTTCACCGAGCTGCTCGGGATGCGCGAGGTCGCCCGGCAAGGCGACTCGGTGTACCTGCGCTGCTACGAGGACCCGTACCACCACAGCCTCAAGGTCACCGGCGCCGACGCGCCCGGCCTGGCCAACCTCGGCTGGCGGACCACGTCGGCCGAAGCGCTCGAACGGCGGGCCGTGGCGCTCGACGCCGCGGGCGTGGGCCGGGGCTGGACCAGCGGCGACCTCGGGGTCGGGCGCACCTTCGCCTTCGAGAGCCCCGACGGGCACCCGATGGAGCTGGTGTGGGACGTCGAGAAGTACCTCGCTCCAGCGGAGCTGCGCAGCCCGATCCTCACCCGCCGCTCGAAGCGGCCGCTGCGGGGCCTCCCGCCCCGGCGGCTGGACCACGTCAACCTCATGGCGTCGGACGTGACGGTGCAGAAGGATCTCTTCGAGCAGACTCTCGGCTTCGGCACCCGGGAGCGCGTCGTGGACTTCACCGCCGGCGTCGAGATCGGCGTCTGGATGAGCGTGAACATCCTCGGCCACGAGATGGCGATCATGGCCGACTCGACCGGATCGCGCGGCCGCCTGCACCACCTCGCATTCTGGTACGGCGTGCCGCAGCACAACACCGACGCCGCCGAGCTCTGTCGCGAGTACGGCGTGCAGATCGAGGCCGGGCCGGACGTGCACGGCATCACCCAGGGCGCGTTCCTCTACGTCTTCGAACCGGGCGGCAACCGGATCGAGCTGTTCGGCAACTCGGGCATCCTCGAGCTGGAGCCGGACTTCGAGACCGTCACCTGGGACCTGGCCGATTTCGACACCGGCATCGCGATCGGCGGGGCGACCCTGCCCGCCGAGACGTACTTCATCTACGGGACCCCACCGGTGGCAGGCCAGGAGTCGCTGATCAGCGCCTCGACGATCGGCGCACGGACCGCGGAGGCAGGCGCGATCCGCTGACCGTCGTAGTGTCGCGGGCGTGGACGTTCAGGCGCTGGTGTTCGATGTCTTCGGCACGGTGGTGGACTGGCGGTCCGGGGTGACCCGGGAGGTGCGGCGGCTCCTGCCCGACGTGGACGCCGAGGCGTTCGCCGACGCGTGGCGCGAGCGCTACGCGCCGTCGATGGAGCGGGTGCGGCGCGGCGAGCGGGAATGGGCGGAGCTGGACACCCTGCACCGCGAGTCGCTCGACGCGATGCTGGCCGAGCGGGCGCTCGACCCGGACGAGGCGACGCGGGCCGAGCTGGTGCTGGCCTGGCACCGGCTCGACCCGTGGCCGGACGCCGTCGAGGGCCTGACCCGCCTGCGCGAACGGTTCGTGCTCGCGACGCTGTCCAACGGCAACGTGGCGCTGCTCGTCGACATGGCCAAGCGCGCGGGCCTGCCGTGGGACGCGGTGTTCGCGGCGGACGTGTTCGGGCACTACAAGCCGGATCCGCAGGTGTACGACGGCGCCGTCCGCTTGCTCGGCGTGGCCCCCGAGCGGGTGGCGTTGGTGGCCGCGCACGGCTACGACCTCACCGCGGCGCGGGGGCGCGGCCTGCGGACGGTGTACGTCCACCGCCCGCAGGAGTTCGGCCCCGCAGGCGCCCCGCCTGCTACGGATGCGGACGCCGACCTCAACGTGACGTCGCTGACCGAGCTCGCGACACAGCTGCGCAGCGGCTGACGGACCGCCAGGGCGTGACCGCTGCGGCGGCGACGAGCACGGGGAGCACCACGGCCGCGCCGCTGAAGGCGAGGACGACACCCACGGCCGCGCAGGCGATCGCGGCGGCGACACGGGTCCGGTGGGCGAGCAGGCGCACGCCTGCCGCGGTGGCCGCGAGGTAGACGGCCAGGAACATCGTCGTGGGCAGCGCGACGAGCTGGGAGGTGCTCACCCACCCCGCGGCCGTCAGCCCGAGCAGCACCACGCCGACGCCCGCGACGCCGAGCGGGAGGCGGCGTGCACCCGCGAGGGATCCGCGGGCGCCGGACAGCGCCGCGACCATCTCCGCGGCTCCGGACAGGTAGGCGTTGGTCGCGGCCAGCGTGAGGGCGACGGCCGCGACCGCAGCCGCCAGCGCGCCCACCGGACCGATCGCGATCCGCAGCAGGTCCGCGACGGGGGTCGGGCTGCCCGCCGCCTGCCCGAGGACCGCCACCGTCGTGGCCGCCAGGGCCAGGTAGATCGCCGAGGTGATCAGGAACGCGAACCCGATCACGCGCGGCAGCTGCCGTTGCGGCGACCGCAGGTGGGCCGTCATCGGGGCGATCGCCTCCCACCCGACGAACGAGAGCATGAGCACGCTGCTCGCCGTCCCGATCGCCGACCAGCCGTGCGGCGCGAAGGGCGTCCAGCTGTCCGTGCGGGCGTGCGGGCTCGGCGCCCACGACCGCGAAGACGACCAGGACCACCAAGATCGCGACCAGGCCGAGCTGCACGGCGGCCGAGGCCCGCGCGCCGCCGACCGTCAGGGCGACCACGAGCAGCAACATCACCGCGGCGATCCCGACCGTCGTGCCGTGGCCGCCCCCGACCAGCTGCGCCACGTAGCCCGCGCCGATCAGGCAGACCACCGGGGCGCCGAGCACGACGCCCGCGAGGAAGCAGGCCGCCACCGCGCGTTCGGCCCGGGGACCGAACGCCGCTCCGGCGAAGCCCGCCGCCCCGGACCCGCCGGGGTAGCGGCGGCCCAGCGCGCTGAACACGGCGGCGAGCAGGCCGGACACGACCAGCAGGCCCAACCAGGCCACGATCGAGGCCGGGCCCGCGATCTGAGCCGCGAGCCCCGGCAGCAGGAGGACGCTCGGGCCGAGCAGAGCGCCGACGTAGAGGGTGACCGCGCGCAATGTGGACATCTCGCTCATGTCCCAACTGTGCCGAGAATGCCGTCGCACGCGCTGCCGGATGTGCCGCGGAACGGCCCCTCATCCGCAACGATCCACCACGTGAAGGCCGATAGGATGCACAACATGCCGGAGCAGGGATTCGACAAGACCGATCGTGCCATCCTGACCATCCTGCAGCGCGAGGGCAGGCTGGCGAACGTCGAACTCGCGGAGCGGGTGTCGTTGTCGCCGTCGTCGTGCCTGCGCCGCACGAAGGCGCTGGAGGCCGCGGGCCTGATCGCGGGCTACCGGGCCGACCTCGACCGCCAGCGGGTCGGTCTCGGGCTGACCGTGTTCATCTCGCTGCGGCTCGACCAGCACTCCCGGGCCATGTCGCGTGTCGTCGAGCGTTCGCTGATCGACATTCCCGCGGTGGTCGCCTGCCACGTCATCAGCGGTCAGGCCGACTTCCTCGTCGAGGCCGTCGTCCCGGACCTGGCCGCCTACGAGTCCATGCTCCTCGACCACGTGTTGGCCATCGAGGCCGTCGTCGACGCCCGCTCCACGTTCGCCATCCGGACCGTTCTGAGCCGCGGTCCCCTCCCGGTCGACACCGTCCGCTAGAGGTGCCGTGTGCGGCAGACGGTGGAGACGGCGTTCACACCGCAGGCGTGCTTAGGCGCGTCGCGGCCGAGGTACGCCGGTTGCATGGCCTCGATAACCAGTTCCACGACCGTCGCGACCAACACCCTCGTCGTCCAGCTCCACGCGCTCGACCAGCTGACCCGGACCGAGGCGCAGATCGCGCGGGTCCGGGTCGGGCAGGCCCGCACCGACGCCGTGCGCCGCGAGCTGCGCGAGAACGGCGACAACGCCGACCGGCGCGTCTCCCGGATCGCCGAGCAGCTGCGGTCCCTCGACGCCACGCTCGACGTCGTCACCCCCGCCCTGGGCCGGGTCCTTGCGATGGTCAAGTCCACCATCGACCAGGCACAACCCATCGACGAGGCGCTCCTCGGCGATCTCGCACTGGAACACCAACTGCTCGACCGCGCGCGCTACGTGCGGGCGCTGGCGGGCCGGGCCCGCCTCGCCGACGTGCAAGAGCTCGCCGACGACCTCATCACCGCGCATTCGGCCACCGTCGAGTGGCTCACCACCGTGCTGGCCGAGGAGGCGCTGGGCGGTCCGCCCGCGCTGGTGCCGACCCCGCTGCAGCGTGTGGCGGGCGGAGTGGTGCAGGCGGTCACCTTCCCGACGCGGCTCGCCGTGCGGGAGGCCAAGCGGGCCGTCAACACGGTCTACCGGCGCGGCGAGCAGGCCCGGGAGACCGTGGAGGACGTCGCGGGCACGGTCGTGAAGCTGGGCTCGGGCACCCGGGAGGTGGCGACGGCAGGCCGGGACGCGGCCCTGCAGCGGGCCGAGCGGGTCGCGGGCCGCAACGGCGCGCGCACGGTCGAGGACACCGTCCACGAGGCGCGCGCCGACCTGGGTGCGCTGAAGGCCGCCGAGCTGCCGATCCCGCACTACGAGGAGCTGACGGCGCAGGAGTCCATCGCCGCCCTCCGCGCGCTCTCCGACCCGGACGAGCTGACCGCGATGATCAGGTTCGAGGAGAGCCACAAGAACCGGTCCGGCGTGATCTCGGCCGCGCAGACGCGGCACGCCGCCGTGGCCAGGGACGCCGCCGGGATCTGACGACGGTCGTCCGGCAGCGACCGCGGTCCGGCAACCCCGGGCCGCGGTCGACGGCGCGTCACGACGGTGTCGCGACCACCTCGCTCGGCGCCTGCGACTGCCCGCTGCCGAGACCGGCGATGGCCTTCTCGATCAGCGTCAAGCCTTCGTGCAGCAGGTGCTCGGGCATGACCAGCGGCGGCAGGAAGCGCAGCACGTTGCCGTAGGTGCCGCACGTGAGCACGACCAGACCCTCGGCGTGGCAGGCCTTGGCGACCTCCGCCGTCGCGGCCGGGTTCGGCGTGGCGGTGCCCGGTTCGACGAGCTCGATCGCCACCATGGCGCCCCGGCCCCGGACGTCGCCGATCACGGGGTGGCGCTCCTGCAGCGAGCGGAGGCGCGGCAGCATGACCTCGCCGATGCGCCGGGCGGCGCCGACGAGATCCTGCTCCTCGATCGTGCGGATGGCCCCGAGCGCCGCCGCGCAGGCCACCGGGTTGCCGCCGAACGTGCCGCCGAGGCCGCCGACGTGCACGCTGTCCATGATCTCCGCCCGGCCGGTGACGGCCGAGAGCGGGAGCCCGCCCGCGATGCCCTTCGCCGTCGTCACCAGGTCCGGGACGACGCCCTCGTGCTCGCAGGCGAACCAGGCGCCCGTGCGGCCGAAGCCCGTCTGGATCTCGTCGGCCACGAACACGATGCCATTGGCCTGGCAGAACGCGGCCAGCCCGGCCAGGAAGCCTTCGCCGGGCACGATGAAGCCGCCCTCGCCCTGGATCGGCTCGATGACCACCGCGGCGACGTTCTGCGCCCCGATCTGGCTGGTGATGGTGCCGATGGCCTGCGCGAGCGCCTCCTCGCCGCACCGCTCCGGCCCGGTGGGCCAGCGGTACGGGTAGGCCATCGGCATCCGGTAGATCTCGGGCGCGAAGGGCCCGAAGCTGTTCTTGTAGGGCATGTTCTTGGCCGTCAGGGCCATCGTGAGGTTGGTGCGGCCGTGGTAGGCATGGTCGAACACGACGACCGCCGAGCGCCCGGTGTACGCGCGGGCGATCTTCACGGCGTTCTCGACCGCCTCCGCGCCGGAGTTGAACAGCGCGGAACGCTTCGGGAAGTCGCCGGGGGTCCGCCGGGCCAGCTCCTCGCAGACGGCGACGTAGCCCTCGTACGGCGTGATCATGAAGCAGGTGTGGGTGAACTGCTCGACCTGCGCGCGGACGGCGTTGACGACGTGCTCCGCCGCGTTGCCCACGTTGACGACCGCGATTCCCGCGCCGAAATCGATGAGCGAGTTGTCGTCGACGTCGACGACCACCCCGCCGCCCGCCCGGGTGATGTACACCGGCAGCGTCGTGCTGACGCCCTTCGCGACCGCCGCCGACTGCCGCGCGGCGAGCTCGCGGGAACGCGGCCCCGGAATGGCCGTGACCAACCGGCG
The DNA here is from genome assembly GCA_963799945.1 of uncultured Actinomycetota bacterium. GTDB lineage: Bacteria > Actinomycetota > Actinomycetes > Mycobacteriales > Pseudonocardiaceae > Pseudonocardia. Next base: position 218,934 of record CAWCZG010000006.1, on the reverse strand, counting down.
CTCTTGCTTCACCGACATTTCGGACGTTTCCGACGAAGGAATATCAACCACCAAGCCTCTGTCTGCACAGGGGTTGACAGGTCTCAGCCCAGAACTTGAGTCTAGCCGTTCGGAGCAGGCATCAGAGAGTAGGCGAGGCAGTGTCCCGTCCCCTGCCGGTTGCCGTCGCCCAGGTCCTCCCGGCCCCACTGGAGAGCGGCGGGCGTGCTTTCGCCGACGACGTCGCGGCCCTGATGGAGGACTTCCCGAACACGCGCCTCGTGGTCTACCCGGAACTGCACCTGTTCGGCGTCGAGGGGCGGCTGGCCGAGCGGAACGCCCAGCTCCGGGCGGCCGCGGAGCCGCTCGACGGGCCCAGGGTGAAGGCCCTCGGCGAGTTGGCGGCCGATCTGGGGGTCTGGCTCATGCCGGGAACCGTCTGCGAGGACGGCGGCGACGGCGCGCTCTACAACACCGCCGTCGTCTTCTCGCCGACCGGCGAGCTCGTGGCCTCCTACCGGAAATGCTTTCCCTGGCGGCCCTATGAGCCCTATTCGGCGGGCGACAGATTCGTCGTTTTCGACATCCCCGACATCGGCCGGGTCGGCCTGTCCATCTGTTACGACAACTGGTTTCCCGAAGTCGCCCGACACCTGGCGTGGATGGGCGCCGAGGTGATCGTCAACCCCACGCAGACCACGACCTGTGACCGCGCCCAGGAAGTCGTGTTGGCCCGCGCCAACGCCATCACGAACCAGGTCTTCGTGGTCAACGTCAACACCGCTGCTCCGCTCGGCACCGGCCGCAGCCTCATCGTGGACCCCGAGGGTCGCGTCCGGGTCGAGGCGGGTGACGCGCCCGCGGCGCTGACCGACGTCCTGGACCTGGACGACGTCACCCGCGTCCGCACCTTCGGCACGGCGGGCCTCAACCGGATGTGGGACCAGTTCCGCGACGACGACGCGTCGTTGGAGCTGCCGCTCTACCAAGGCCGGATCGACCCCCAGCGCTGGCGCCCCGGCGTCGGCGGTTGACGAGCAGGAGGCAGCTCCCCATGGACACGGAAGTTCCGCAGAGCGAGGGCCGGACCCTCATCCGCTCGCTCACGTTGCGCCCGGTGGTGCTCTTCGGGCTCGCCTACCTGGCCCCCATGATCGTGCTGGGCACGTTCGGGGTGCTGGCCGAGGCGACCAGCGGATCGGTGCCGACGGCCTACCTGCTGGCGCTCGTCGCGTTGCTGTTCACCGCGTTGAGCTACGGGAAGATGTCGAAGCTCTTCCCGGTGGCCGGATCGGCCTACACCTACACCCGGCGGGCGATCGACGGCCGGATCGGTTTCCTGGTCGGGTGGGCCGTCCTGCTCGACTACTTCTTCCTCCCGATGGTCATCTGGCTCATCGGCACGGCTTTCCTCTCCGCGCAGTTCCCCGACGTGCCGAGCTGGATCTGGATCGTCGCGTTCATCGTCGCCTCGTCCATCCTCAACGTCATCGGGATCAGGGCGGCCGCGAACGCCAACCTGCTCCTGATGGCGTTCCAGGTGCTGGTGCTGGCGATCTTCGTCGTCCTGTCGCTGGTGCACGTGGCCAACACCGCGGGCGGTGGGTCGCTGGTGAGCGGCGCCCCGTTCTTCAACGGCCAGACCACCATCTCCGGGGTCTCGGCGGGCGCGGCGCTCGCCGCCTACTCGTTCCTGGGGTTCGACGCGATCACGACCCTGACCGAGGAGACGGTGGAGCCGAAGAAGACCATCCCGCGGGCGATCCTGCTGGTGCTGCTGATCGGAGGCGCGATCTTCCTGGTCGTCACCTACGCCACCCAGCTGGTGCACCCGGGCGGCGATTTCGACGACCCCAGCTCGGCCGCGTTCACCATCGCCCAGACCATCGGCGGCAACCTGTTCTCGGCCGTCTTCCTCGCCGGGCTGATCGTCACGCAGTTCGCCTCCGGCCTCGCCGCCCAGACCAGCGTGGCCCGGCTGCTCTACGCCATGGGACGCGACTCGGTGCTCCCGAAGCGGGTCTTCGGCTACATCCACCCGCGGTTCCACACCCCGGCCGTCAACGTCGTGCTCTCCGGTGTGATCGGGCTGATAGCTCTGGGCCTGACCGTCGAGACCTCGACGTCGTTCATCAACTTCGGCGCGTTCACCGCCTTCACCTTCGTGAACATCTGCGTCATCGCCATGTTCATCCGCGGCCGCCGCGACGGCGAGGCCAGGCCGAACGTCGTCACCCACATCGTGTTCCCGGCGATCGGGGCGATCGTGGACATCTACCTGCTCTTCAGCCTCGACGGCACGGCGAAGGTGCTGGGCCTGATCTGGCTGGCCCTCGGGATCGTCTACCTCACCTACCTCACGAGGGGCTTCCGGCGGCCCCCGCCGGAGATCGAGTTCTCCGAGGAATGAGGACGGCCCCCGCCGCCGCCCCGCCGTGACCGCCCGGCGGCAACGGGGGACCCGCGGCTTGCCCGTCCCGCCCGGTCACGACACCCTGTGCGGATGAGTGAGGAGAAGGTCACGCTGACTTTGGACGACTCGGGGTTGGCCGTGGACCTCCCAGGGCCCGAGCACCCTCGCGACGAGGTGCAGCAGGTGCCTTACCGCCCCGTGCAGTTCCGCGACGACGACCTGCCCACAGCGCTCGAACGGGCCGCCGTGTGGCTGCGGTCGGCGCAGGATTGGCTCGGCGAGCCGCTCGACGTCATCGCCATCCACCTCGACTACGACGACCGTGCGGGCTCGGCGTACTACGAGGTGAAGCTGCTCTGCAACGAAGAGGATCTCGCGGGCGCGCCGATCGCGATCCGCCGCGCGAAGGAGACCACGCCGTAGCGGTGAACCGGCGCTACCCCGGGGGGACCTGAGGTGGGGCCGCGGTGAGCAGGATCGCGTCCGGGTCGACGGGGCGGCTCGACGGCTTCCCGTCGCCCGCGGAGGGCGTGAGCGTCGCGAGGGCGCTGTCCAGGGTGGGGAACGTGCTCCACCGTCCGAGGTAGCGCCGCGTCTCCGCCGAGGACATGGCCATGGTCACGGCCGCGCCCACGAGGTGGATCGCGACGCCGCGCCGGGCCGACTCCGTCCGGGCGTGGTCGAGGATGGCCGCGGCGGAGGCGGTGGCCCGGCGCGCGTGGCTCAGGTCGAGCACGAGGTGGCGGATGTCGGCCTGGCCGACGTCGAGCAGGTGTAGCCGGGCCTCGCACCAGCGCAGGAGCCGGGCGGCTGCGCTGTCGTCGACGTCGCCGGTCACGGCGATGGTCGAGACGACCGGGGCGACCGAGACGACGGCGTGGATCTTGCTCGAGGTGGGTGCGGCGCCGAGGGGGCGGTGGATCCGGGACATCATCGTCTCCGTGCTCGCGAAGGGATGCGATCTGGCTCAGGGCTTGATCCCTACCCATGCAGGTGAGCCGAGAAACCCCGGTCCGCCTTCCGCGGGACGCCGGAATGGGAGCTGCCTCTCAGAGGCGGGTGCCGGAGATGCCGCCGTCGACGTCGAGGGTGATGCCGTGGACCATCGCGGCGTCGTCCGAGACGAGGTAGCGGACCGCCTTGGCGATGTCGTCGGGCTGCAGCACAACACCCGCGGGGGTGGCGGCCGTCAACGCGTCGAGGACCGCGCGAGCCGCCTCGTTGCCGGGGGTCAGGGTCGCCCCCGGCGCGACGGTGTTGACCCGCACCCCGCGCGGGCCGTACTCGGCCGCCCAGCTGCGGGTGAGCTGCTCGTCGGCGGCTTTGGTCGCGGTGTACATGGCGGCGTAAGGGCTGCCGACCCGCGCCATCCACGATCCGACGTTCACGATCACGCCGGTGCCGCGCTCGGCCATCGCGGGGGCCAGCGCGGCGACGAGGACGTGGGGCGCGCGGACGTTGACCGCGAGCATGGCGTCGAGGTCGGCGTCGGACAGGTCCTCGGTGCGCGTGGCCGGGTAGATGCCCGCGTTGTTCACGAGGATGTCGACGCGGCCGCCGAGGGCGTCGGTCGCGGCGGCGGCGAACTCCCGCAGCTGCGCGTAGGTGCCTGCGAGGTCGGCCGCGACGACGTCGGCGCGGCCGCCGTGCTTCCCTGATCTCCTTCGCCACCGCGTCGGCCCGCGCGGTGTCGCGGCCGCTGACGACGACGTGCGCGCCGTCCGCGGCGAGCGTGCGGGCGATCGCCGCGCCGATGCCGCTGGTGGAGCCGGTCACGATCGCGGTGCGCCCGAGCGAGGCGGGGCCCGGTGGACGCTAGCAGGGTGGGTGATGTCATGACCTCGTTGTAGGCGGTGCCCACAGGATCGGGCCAGGTCAGGGTGAACCTGGGCATGCCATGACCACCCATAACCGTGCTTGCGTACCTACTGTGGAGCGGTGACCCGAGAACGCGCGGCGCTGGGTGCCTTCCTGCGGTCTCGCCGTGACCGGCTGACCCCGGCCCAAGCGGGGATCACCGCGTTCCCGGGCCCGCGGCGGGTGCCCGGCCTCCGGCGCGAGGAGCTGGCCGTGCTGGCGGGCGTCAGCCCCGACTACTACAGCAGGCTCGAGCAGGGCCGACAGCCCGCCGTGTCGGACGAGGTGCTCGGCGCGCTGGCCCGCGCGCTGCGGCTCGACGACGTCGAGCAAGCCCACCTACGTGATCTCGCCGCGCCCACGCCGCGCCGTCGCACGGGCGGGCCGGAGGCCCAGCAGCGGCCCGATCCCGGTCTGCTGCGCCTGATGACCACTCTCGACCACGTCCCGGTCCTGCTGCTGGGCCATCGCGGCGAGGTGTTGGCGCGCAACGCGTTGCTGTGCGCGGTGCTCGGCCGCAGGCTCGAACCAGGGATGTCGTTCGTCCGCTACCTGTTCCAGGACCCCCTCGCCCGCGAGCGCATCGTCAACTGGGCCGACTTCGCCTCGGCCTCGGTGGCGGGGATGCGCCGCGAGGCCGGACGTCGCCCGCACGACCGCCGCCTGTCGGCGTTGATCGACGAACTGCGCGACGCCGATCCGGACGTCGCCCGTTGGTGGGACGACCACGCTGTGCGCGACTACGCCTCGGTCACCAAGCGCATCGCTCACCCGACCGCGGGCGCGCTGTCGTTCGACATCGAGATCGTGCAGGCACCCCGCGATCCCGAGCAGGCGTTGGTGGTCTACACCGTCCAGCCGGGCTCCCCGACCGCGCGGCTGTTGCCGATCCTGGCCAGCTGGGCCGCCGACGCGCCCGTCAGCCGCTGATCGGAGCGGCAGGCAGCGGGATGGCGGAGAAGACGCCGTCGGGGTCGTACCGCTGCTTCACCTGGAGCAGTCGCGCGGCGTTGGGACCGAACGCCGAGGAGGCCCGGTGGGCGTCGTCAGGGCCCATCACGTTCGCGTAGCCGCCCGGCAGAGCCTCGTCGTCCAGGGCGGCCACTGCGGCTGCGGCCCAGGCGAGCTCGGCCGCACCGTCGCCGGACTCCCACGCGGGCAGGATCTCGACCATCAGGTGATCGCCCCGCGTACCGAAGGCGGTGGCGGCGGGGTCGACGCGCGCGGCGGCGCCGTGGGCGTGGTGGACGTTGAAGCTGCACAGCGGGGACGGGATGCGGGCGCCTGCTTCGACGAGCGCCCCGACGGCCTGCCGGGACACCTGAGCGAGAGTGCGCGTGCGGATGGCGTAGCAGCGGCCGTGGGGGAACAGGTCGTCGCCCATGTGCACGGACGCGGAGGGGGGCATGGCGGCGATCTGGTCCACCAGCGGCTCGCCGAGCGCCCGGATCCGGTCCATCACGGCAGGAGCCGCGTCGGCGTCGCCGCTCCAGGTGGGGCTGAGGTAGACCATCGGGCCCGGCGGGCCGACGAACACCCCGAACATCAGCCCCAGCTCGTCGGGGGCGTCCCTGGTCAGCTCGGCGACGCCCCCGAGCACCGCCTCGGCCTGGTCCCAGCCGAACGCGAGCATCCCGGTGGTGATCTCCGCGACCGGATGCAGGCGGACGTGCAACGCGGTGACCACCCCGAAGTTGCCGCCGCCACCCCGCAGCGCCCAATACAGGTCGGGCTCGTGCTCGGCGTCGGCCACGACGACGTCACCGTCGGCCAGCACGACCTCGGCGCCGAGGATGTTGTCCGCCGCCATGCCCAGCGTGCCCAGCAGGCGCCCGTAGCCGCCGCCCGTCGACAGCCCGGTGACGCCGACCCAGCCGACCGTGCCGGTCGCGGCGCTCATGCCGTAGTGCTGGGCGGCGTCGAGCAGGTCGCTCGTGGTCGTCCCACCGCCGACCACGGCGACACCGTCGCGGATCTCCACGGCCCGCATGCCGCGGAGGTCGATCACGAGCGCCCCGTCGCGGACCGACCGGCCGACCCAGTCATTGCCGCCGCCGCGGACGCACAGCGGGAGCCCGGAGTCCCGGGCGGCCAGCACGGCGGCCTGCACGTCCTGCCGGGAACAGCAGCGGGCGAGCACCGCGGGGCGGGTGCGGACGGCGCCGTTCCAACCGCGCACCCCGTCGTCGAACTCCGGCCCGTCCACCAGCACCCGCGCGGCGCCCAGCCGCGGCACCAGGTGCGCCACCGCCTCGTCGACGGCCGTCATGCGTGCCCGTCCCGGTGTCCCGCCATGGGTCGCCTCCTCGTTGCCGACTGCATCTAAGACCGGGGAACGGCTCCGGTGATACGTCACCTACGGCCGCCTCGGCGCCTGGGTCGTCGACCACACCCTCCCCGTAGACGGGCCGATCCACGAGACCTACCTCGTCGGACCCCGGGACACCCCGGACGCGACCGGGTGGCGGACCGAGATCGGCCGGCCGATCTTCCGCCTCCCACCGGACTGAGCTGATCAGCCGAGGGTGGCCAGCGCGCCCGCGGCGATGTCGACGCTCACCGGGGTGCCCGGCTCCACCGCGATGATCTCGCCGTCGAGCTGCATGGGTGTCGGCTTCACGGTGGTGAAGCGGAAGTGGCGCGCGCTGGGCTGCGGGCCGAGCCCCCGGGTGGCGGCTTTGAGCGCCACGCCCAGGATCCGCCATTTCGCGGTGTGGGGAACGGCGATGATCTCGAACCGGCCGTCGTCGGGACGGCCGTCCTCGCTCAGCGTGGCGTACTTGGCCATCTCGTCGATGTTGGCGAACAGGAGGCTGTCGAGGTTGCGCAGGCCGCCCGGGTCCACGTCGATGGTGAAGGGCCGGAACTTGGCGAAGGTGCGCACCACCGACACGATCTCCTTGAACGAGCCCTTGCCGCCCTTCTCCAGATCGATGGCCACGATCGGGGTCAGGCCCAGCCCGATGTAGGAGTGCGCGTAGCGGGTGTGTGCGGCGGGGTCGCGGCCGATGGTCAGCCGCAGCAGGTCGATGCGCCGGACCGCGCCTTCCACGATCGCGTCGACGAGGGGTCGTTCGCCGGTGCTCCTGCGGTGGTCGTTGGCGTTGCCCGCGGCCATCACCGCGCAGACGGCATCGCGGTTGCCGGTCCGCATGACCCCGTCGACGACCTCGTTGTAGCCGCCGTCGCCGCTGACCGACACGACCAACGGACACCCGGTGGCGGCGGCCTGCGCGGCCAGTTCCCTGGCGTGCCCGGCCCGCTCGGTGGGGCGCAGCTGCAATGGCATATCCGGGAGTCGCTCCGCCAGCGCGGCCCTGAGCTCCTCGGCCCGTTGGGGCGCGGGGCCGGTGCTGTTCGGGTTGAAAATCACCACAATGCGGTCGAATGCCATGGGATCAATGCTCCAGCAGTTGGCGGCGCATCGACCGGACGTCGACTTCGGCCGGGCGCGTCGTTGTGAGGAAGTCGTGGAGCAGGGCGGCGAAGCGTTGCGGCTGGTCGACGTGCGGGAAGTGGCCGCTGTCGGCGAAGACCTCGAGGCGGCTGGCGGGCAGGACGTCATGGGCGGCCAGGGTGTGGGCGGACGGGATCACCGAGTCCCGGTTCCCGGTGACCAGCAGCACGGGGGTGTCGGCGAGCAGGTAGAGGCGCTCGGTGCCGTCGAGACGTTGGCCGGACCAGTTGAGCGCTCCGCGGACGGTGTGGGTGAAGGCCTTGCGGGCGTCGTCGTCGGCGAGGGAGTCGAAGGCGTCGGCGAGGCCGTCGATCTCAGCCGGGGAGACCGTGGGCACCGTCCGCGCCAGTCGCAACGCCACGCGGGTCACCCAGTCCGGGGTGATCGCCGCAGCGACCCGGAGAGCGAGCGCGGTCCCCGGCAGGGTCGCCGCGCGCAGCGCGAGGGTGACGTCGTGGCCGAGGCCGCCGCTGCCGACCAGCACCAGTCGGTCGGTGAGCTCGGGAAACTGGTAGGCGAACTGCATGGCCACGCCACCGCCGAAGGAATGCCCGACGATCGTCGCCTGGGGGAGGTCCAGAGCGACGAGCAGGTCGCGGAGCCCGGCGGCGTACGCGCCGAGGGAGTAGTCGCCGCTGCGGGGTTTCGCGGAGAGGCCGTGCCCGAGCAGATCAGGCGCGATGACGTGCGCGTCGGCGCCGAGCAGCGGAAGGACTGTCGCCCAGGTCTGCGAGCTGCTGGCCAGGCCGTGGAGGAGCACGACGACGGGGCCGCCGGTGTCCGCGCCCGCCTCCAGGTAGGTCACCGGCTGGCCGTGCAGCGCGATCTTGCGCCGGGTGACCACGGCGAGCTGCGCCTCGTGCAGGCGGGCGCGCCCGTTCGGGCGTGGTCGGCGGGGCGGTTTCACCGTGCAGGGGCTCGTGGTCACGACACTCCATCGGGCTGGGGACGGCACATCGGTGCGACGTCGAGTTGATCAGTAGCCCGGGCTCTGGCGGCGACGATGCCCTCCGGGGGCATCCTTCGAGTACCCCGACACGGGTTCGGCGAACAGTCGGTCAGGTCACAGGGCGGTTCGGCCGGGGCTGGAGGAACTCGAGGCGGTTCTCGAAGGGATCGGCGGAGTAGAAGCGGTCGTGGCCGGGGAACGCGTCGTCCCACGTGACGGGGTGGCCCGCGGCCTCGAGTCGGCGGGCGAGCGGGATCAGGCCATCGACGAGCAGTCCGGGATGCGCCTTGCGGGCGGGGGCGAAGGGTTCCTCGACGCCGAGGTGGACCTCCAGGCCGCCGCCGCGGAACCAGCAGCCGCCGCGCGCGGCCAGCGGTGCGGGTTTGTCGAGCTCGCGCATGCCCAGCAGGTCACCCCAGAATCGCCTGCAGGCGTCCTCCCCGCCCCGTGGTATCGCGAGCTGGACGTGGTGGATCGGCAGGAGCGTGAAGGCCGGGTCCCTGTCGCTGCGCATGCCCTCCTCCTTCTGGCGGGTAGCGTACTTTGATCCGAGGATAGTTCGGATGAAATAGGTGAGGAAGGCCCGCTCCGGCGCGGGTGCGTCACTGAGGGGGTCGGGGCGCCGGTGGGCGGGGGGCGTTGAGGTCGTACCGGACGCCGATCATCCGCACGACGAAGCAGACGGCGGCCGCCGCGACCGCGAGCGTCGGGCCGAACACGCCCGCGAGGGTGGCGACGACGGTGATCCCGGCGCCGATGATGGCGGGAATCGCGTACAGGCCGCTCTGGAGCACCGCGGGGATCTGCCGGATCAGCACGTCGCGCAACGTCCCGCCGCCGACCGCGGTGATCGCGCCCAGGATGACGGCCTGACCCGGGCCGAGCCCGAAGGCCAACGCCTTGCCCGCCCCGACCACCGCGAACAGGCCCAGCCCCGCCGCGTCGAGCACCGTGATCACCGACGCCAGCCGGTTCAGCCGCCCGCCGAGAGCGAACGCGACGAGGCCGCCCACGGTCGCCACGGTGAGGTAGCGCCAGTCGGAGAAGGTGGCGGGCGGTACCGCGCCGATGAGGACGTCGCGCAGGACGCCGCCGCCGAGCGCCGTGATCATCGCCAGCGTGATGACGCCGACGATGTCCAGCTGGGCCACTCGCAGCGCGGTCAGCGCGCCGTTGAGGGCGAACACGAAGGTACCGCAGAGATCGAGGACGAGCAGGAGCGTCGGCGGTGCGTCCATCGTCAATGCGTACCTCATCGCCGCCTGAACGGAGGCGGGTGCTCGAAGATGTACCCGTGCTCGCCTCGGAGGTGCTCGGGTTCCCGCCCGACGCGCGGCTGCTGATCGTCAACGCCGACGACCTGGGCATGCACCCCGCGGTCAACCGGGGTGTGCTCGACGCGATCGAGAACGGGATCGCGCAGTCCTGCAGTCTGATGGCTCCGTGCCCGGCCGCCGCCGATGCGCTGGCGCTGCTGCGCGAGCGCCCGCACGTCCCGTTCGGCGTCCACCTCACGTTGGTACGCGACACCCCCGCCGACACCTGGACCCCGTTGTCCCGCGACGTTCCGACGCTGGTCGACCCGATCGGGCGGCTGTTCCCGCATGCCCAGGCCGCGCGGCTGCTCGCGAGCCTGCGCATTGACGACGTGCGGCGGGAGTTCCGCGCCCAGCTCGACATGGTTCTGGCCACCGGGCTGCGGCCCACGCACCTCGACTTCCACAGCCTCGCCGACGGCGGCCGCGACGAGGTGCTCGACGTCGCCCTGCTGCTGGCCGAAGAGCACGGCCTGGCCGTCCGCGTGTGGCTCGACCGCGGCCGCGCCACGGCCCGCAAGCGCGGCCGTCCGGTGGTCGACCACCCGTTCCTGGACAGCTTCTCCCTCGACGTCGAGGGGAAGGCCGAGCGGTACGCGGCGCTCCTGCGGTCGTTGCCCGTCGGGCTGTCCGAGTGGGCCGTCCACCCCGCGGTCGGCCACGAACCGCCGGGCGGGCTGGTCCGAATCACCGATCACGCGTTCCTCGTGTCGGACCGGGCGCGCGAGCTCGTCGATGCGGAAGGCATCGTGCTGATCGACTACCGCCCCCTCCAGCGGATGTGGTCCAGAGATTTGTGACATCTGAACCAGTGCTCAGGCGTTGACGTGACCGGAGGCGGCTCGTAACGTCGCAACCCGGACTCCAGCCAGGAAGGACGCCCCGTGACGGCTCCCACCGCAATCCCTCAGGGCCGCCCCATCGCCATCCCGGTCGCGGACACGTTGCCGTGGCTGATCGGCGCGGCGGTCATCGGTCTGCTCCTGTACTACTTCATCGGCATCGACGAGGGCGCCACGTCGGTGTTCGGCAACTCGATGGTGGTGCACGAGTTCGTCCACGACGCGCGGCACTTCCTCTCCTTCCCCTGCCACTGATCGCCGTGGTCAGGGCACTCGTCCTCCGGGGCGCGGGGGTGGGCGCTCTCGCGGGCCTGCTCGCCTTCGTCTTCGCCCGGATCTTCGCCGAGCCGGTGATCCAGGCGGCGATCGACTACGAGAGCGGCCGCGACGAAGCAAAGGCCGCCCTCGCCGCGGCCGCGGGTGAGGTCCCCGAAAACGCCGACCCGGACATCTTCAGCCGGGCGATCCAGGCGAATCTCGGCATCGGCGTCGGGATGATCGCCTTCGGGCTGGCCATCGGGCTGTTCTTCGCGGTGGCCTACTGCATGGCCTACGGCCGCACCGGCAACGTCCGGCCGCGCCAGTTGTCCCTGCTCGTCGCGCTGTTCGGGTTCCTCACGCTGTTCCTGGTGCCGTTCGTCAAGTACCCGGCGAACCCGCCCGCGATCGGCAACCCGGACACCATCGGCGACCGGGGCGCGCTCTGGCTGCTGATGGTCGTCGCATCGGTGGTCTTCGCGATCGTCGCCGTGTGGGCGGGCCAGAAGCTCCAGCCGCGGTTCGGCACCTGGAACGCGACCCTCTTCGCGGGCGCGGGGTTCGTCGTCGTGATCGGCATCCTGATGGCGGTGCTGCCCTCGCTCGGGCAGCTGTCGGCCAACGTGGAGGTGTCGGGCAGCCTGCTCACCGAGACGCCGCAGCCGCTGAAGGACGCGGCCGGAGCGATCGTCTACCCCGGCTTCGACGCGGATCTGCTCTACCGCTTCCGGCTGTACTCGGTCGGTGCGCAGATCATCCTCTGGGGCGTGCTCGGGATCGGGTTCGCTCCGCTGGCCGAGAAGGTGTTCCAGAAGTACGGCCAGACCAGCCAGAAGGAGCTCGCTGACCGGCCCTGATCGGGCGGCGGCAAAAGATCTTCAAAAAGTCGGGGCGTGGACGTCGAGACCGGCGTGTCGGCTCCGTCCCTGGAGCAGATGCGGCCACCGTGGCCGCACTGCACCAAGGAGACGACGATGACGAAATACCTGCTTCTCAAGCACTACCGCGGCGCCCCCGAGGCGGCCAACGACGTACCGATGGACCAGTGGACGCCGCAGGAAGTCGAAGACCACCTCCAGTTCATGGCCGATTTCGCTTCCCGGCTCGAAGGCACCGGCGAGTTCGTCGACGGCCAGGCGCTCTCGCCCGAGGGCACGTTCGTCCGCTACGACGGCGAGGGCCGACCGCCCGTCACCGACGGACCCTTCGCGGAGACGAAGGACCTGATCGCGGGCTGGATGGTGATCGACGTCGACAGCTACGACCGCGCGATCGCCCTCGCGGGTGAGCTGTCCGCGGCCCCCGGCGCGGGCGGCAAGCCGATCCACGAATGGCTCGAGGTGCGCCCGTTCCTGACCGCGCCGCCGACGGTCACCGACTGACCGGACCGGGCACATGATCGACGAACTGCTGCTGCGGGAGCTGACGCCCGCGGTGATCGGCGTCCTCGTCCGTCGCGGAGTCGACTTCGCGACGGCCGAGGACGCCGTGCAGGAAGCCCTCATCCAGGCCGCGTTGAGCTGGCCCGACGGCGTGCCCGCCGACCCCAAGGGCTGGCTGGTCACGGTGGCCTGGCGCAAGTTCCTCGACGCCCACCGCTCTGAGGTGTCGCGGCGGGACCGGGAGCAGCGGGTCGAGGCCGAGCCGTCGGCCGGACCGGCCGAGTCCGCCGACGACACGCTGCAGCTCTTCTTCCTCTGCGCCCATCCGTCGTTGACGCCCGCCTCCGCCGTGGCCCTCACGCTGCGCGCCGTCGGCGGCCTGACCACCCGGCAGATCGCCCAGGCCTACCTCGTGCCGGAGGCGACGATGGCGCAGCGCATCAGCCGGGCCAAGCGCACGGTCGGCGATGTGCGGTTCGACCAGCCGGGCGACCCCGCGACCGTCCGCAGGGTGCTCTACCTGGTCTTCAACGAGGGCTACACCGGCGACGTCGACCTGGCGGCCGAGGCGATCCGGCTCACCCGGCAGCTGGCGTCGATGACCGACGACGAGGAGACCGCGGGGCTGCTGGCGTTGATGCTGCTGCACCACGCCCGGCGGTCGGCGCGGACCCGGCGCGACGGCAGCCTCGTCCCCCTGGCCGAGCAGGACCGCTCCCGGTGGAACACCGCCCTCATCGCCGAGGGGGTCGCCATCCTGCAGAAGGCGTTGGCGCGCGACCGGCTCGGTGAGTTCCAGGCCCAGGCCGCCATCGCCGCCCTGCACGCCGACGCGCAAAGCGCCGAGGAGACCGACTGGGTGCAGATCGTCAGCTGGTACGACGATCTGGTCCGGCTCACCGGGAGCCCGATCGCGGCGCTCAACCGGGCCGTCGCCGTGGGCGAGGCCGACGGTCCGGTGGCGGGTCTCGCAGCCCTCGCCGCGGTCGACCCCACCCTGCCCCGCCACACCGCCGCCTCGGCGTACCTCCACGAGAAGGCGGGCGACCTCCAGGCCGCGGCGCGCCTCTACGCCGACGCCGCCCGCGCCGCCCCCAACCTCCCCGAACGCCACCACCTCACCCGGCAGGCCGCGCGGGTCAGCCAGACCCTGCGGGCATCCGGTCCGCGCACGCCATGACCCCCGTCGCACCACCTCGGCCGGCAGGCCGCGCGGCTCAGCCGGATGTCGCGCGGGGCCGGTCGGCGTCCGTCATGAGCCCGTCGCGCCGCTGACCGGTCCGGACGCCCTGACCTCGCTCGGTCGGGCGGGCAACGGGCCGGTGGGCTCCTGGCTGAGGAGGTAGGCCTCGTACTGGCCGGGCTTGCCCGCCGGTATCTCGGGGTTGACGCCGCCGTTCGCAGGCAGGGTGCCCACCGCGGACACGGTCTGGCCTCGGGCTCCCCATACCACCCACTCCCGGCCTGGAGCGGGTACCGGCAGGTCGAGCGCGTAGAACCGGGGCGGGTCGGCCAACACGACGGCTCCGAGCGGGTGGTGGTCGCGGTCGACGAGGACGGCGTGCGGGAACGCCGTGACGGTGGCCGGGAGGTCGCCGATGGGATCGGCGTGCACAGTGGAAGCGTCGCGTTGGCGGTCGAGCTGCGTGATCACCGCGCCGCCACCCGCCATCCCGGCGACGATCACCGCGGCAGCGGCCGCGACAGCCCAACGGCGTCCTCGGGAACGCGAAGCGGCGGGCTGTTCGGCCACCCGGCTCGTTCTCCGACGTTCGGCGAGGGGGATCGGGCTGGGCGAGAGCTCCTCCCGCGTCGCGGCCAAGATCCGCTGCCGGAGCGCAGCGGGTGGGGCGACGGCCGCGGCCGCGCCGATCTCGGCGAAGGTCTCCTCCGCCTCCCGGACCGTTGTCTGGCAGGCGTCGCAAGTGCGCAGGTGAGCCGCGACGGACTCCTCCTGCCCGGGCGCAAGGGCATGCAGGACGAGGAGCACCGCGTCTTCGGCCCAGGGGCACACGGGTTCCAGATCGCTCATCGCTCGCCCCCCGGCGTGCCTTCGTCGGTCGAGTGCAGCTGGGTCCGGAGGCGTTGGAAGGCCTTGAAGATCCGGCTCTTCACGGTGCCGATCGGGACGTTGGTCAGGCCCGCGATCTCGGCGTGCGTGTGGCCGCCCCAGTAGGCCAGCAACAGCGCCTGCCGCTGCTTGTCGGGCAGTCCCGCGATGGCGTGCTGCACCCGGTCGGCGTCGGCCCGGCGCAGCGCTGCGTCCTGCGTGTCCTCCATGGGCGGGCCGATCTCGTCGACCGGGTCGTAGTGCACCGCCGGGCGCGCGACCGCGTGCCGGACGGCGTCCACGGAGCGGTGGTGCACGATCGTCAGCAGCCAGCCGCGCAAGGTTCCCCGGTCCGGGTTGAACGCCTCCGGCGCCTTCCACACCCCGAGGAACACCTCCTGCACCACGTCCTCGGCCATGTTGGGATCGCGCAGCACCCGCAGTGCGATGCCGTAGGCGGCCGCGGCGTACCGGCCGTACAGCGCGTCGAATGCCTCGCGGTCCCGGTCCTGGACGATGCGCCGGATCAGCGCGGCATCGACCTCGGCATCGCTCGCCCGGGCGACGGGTCTCACCGAAGCAGGCGCGTCGCGGACGACGCCACATCGGACACTGCGTGGCTGACGGACGCCTCCGCCTTGTCGCCCTTCGAGCTGTCGCCCTTCGAGCTGTCGCCCTTGCTGCTGTCAGCCTTGCCGCTGCTTCCCTCGCTGCTGCTCGCTTCGCTCGTGTCGCTCTTCGCGCCGCTGGTGTCAGCCTTGCTGGTGTCGCCCTTGCTGGTGTCGGCCTTGGCGCTGTCGGCTTCGCTGCTGGTGCTCTTGCTGGTGGTGGCTTCACTGGTGTCGCTCTTCGGAGTGGCGCTGTCGCCCGTGCTGGTGTCACTCCTCGAGCCGCTGGTCGTGGTGAGGGTGTCGGCCTTCGACGACTGCGCCGCACTCTGGGTGGGCTTGGCGCTCGACTCGTGCGTCGGCGCCTTCGTGGCGGGTGTGCTGACCGGAGTGACGGCCTTGACCGCCGGTGCCGCCTTCGCCGCGACCTGGTCGACAACCCCCGAGGCCGCCTGCGCGACGTGAGCAGGCGCGGCAGCCGGCTGTGCAGCGTGGGCGGGTGCCGGCGCAGCGGCCGCGTGCTGTACGGGTGCGGGGTCTGCGCCGATGGCGTGGCCTGGCCGACCGCAGCCGTAACGGTGTGATCAACAGCCTGGGTCGCGGCGGTAGCGACCTGGGCGGGGGCCGCAGCAGCGCGGGGGATGGTTGGTTCGGCGGCTGCGGGCTGTGCGGGTGCCGGGGTATGAGCCGCCGTGGCCGACCGCGGCCGTAACGGTCTGGGTCGCGACGGTAGCGACCTGGGCGGCCGTCTGAGCGGGGGCTGCAGGAGCGGGGATGGGTGCGGCGCCGACGGGGGCGGCTGCGGTGGCTGGGCGGCTGGCGGGGGCGGTCGCGCCGGGCTGGTGGCTGGCGGTGGCTGGGGGCGGTGGCGGCGGTAGCGCCAGGGGCTGGGGTGTGCGCGGTTGTGGCAGAGACCGTGCTGGTGATGACGCTTGTGGCGGTGCCGGCGCGGCGCGTGGCGGTGCCGGCTGCGGTCGTGAGAACGCCTGTGGCGGTGCCGGGGAGTTTGTAGCTGCGTTGGCCAACGTGCCTGCGGTGGTGGTGAGGGCGTCGCCAGTGGTGGCGGGAGCTGCGCGGCGGTGCTGACGGCCTCGGCGGCCGCGTGGGCGGGCGTGCGGGAGGTGCCCGTGGCTGTGGCCAGGGCGTTGTTCGCGGTGGCCGTGGCCGGGGCTGCGTGGCGTCCGGTGCTGCCCACCGTGTCGGCGGTGGTCGAGAGCAGGCCACCGACTGCGCCGGCGACATGAGCGGAGATCGCAGTCGTCGTGGGGGCGACGAGGCCGTTGGCCGTGGTCGCGACGTCGGCCGGGAGGCGGGCGGCGGTGGTGGTCGCGCTAGTGAAGAGCCCGTCGGCGTTGGTCACGACGAGCGAGGGGGCCCGCGTCGTCTGCTCGACGATCGGTGTCGTCGTGGCAACGAGGCCGCCCGGCGCGTCCGCGAGCGCGCCGACGACCCGGCCACCCACGACCTGCGTAGTGCCGGTCACGACGTGACCCGCCGCGTCCACGACGCCTCCGACCACGGGCGTGACCCTATCCACGGTGGTCGCCACACCCCCGACGACGGGAGTGACCACGCCGCCTGCGGTGGACACGACGCCGCCGACGACAGGTGTGAGGCCCTCAACGGTGTGCACCACGCCCCCGACGACGGGGGTGACCGCGGCGCCTGCGGTGGACGCAACGCCACTGACGACAGGTGCGAGGCCATCGACCGTGGACACCACGTGTCCGACGACCGGAGTGACCGTGCCATCGACGGTGGACACCACGCCGCCAACGATGGGGGTGATTGCGCCGCCTGCTGTGGAGACGATGCCGGTGACCGCGGGTGTGAGGCCGTCGACCGTGGTCACGACGCCGCCCACGACGGGAGTGACCGTGCCATCACCGGTGGACACCACCCCACCTAGGACGGGGGTGACGGTGCCGTCCACGGTCGAGACGACGCCGCCGACGACGGGAGCAAGGCCATCGACGGTGTTCACCACGCCGCCCACCACCGGGGCGACTGCGCCGCCCGCCGTGGAGACGACGCCGCCGAGACGGGAGCGACTGTGCCACCGAGCGATGCCCGCCCGCCGAGGACGCCACCGTGACCGGGGCACCAGCACCGCCGACCACTGCGGCGCCAACCCCGCCCGGGCCGGCGACGAAGGCGAGGGGGAGGCCTGCCGCTGTCCCGGCGGCGGCGCGGGCGGCGGGGCTCAGCGGTCCGACGAAGGGCGACATCTGGCCCGCGATGAGCTGCCCCGCCGTCATCGTGGAGGGGAGGAACATCGTCGCCCACGCCGCGCTGTCGGCCGTCAACCCTTCCGCCACCGCCCCGGCCACCGCACGTTCGACGTCGGGGCTCGCGTAGGCGGGGGGCTCCCACCAGGGGAAGCCGGGACGGGCGCCGGAGGGCCAGTCGAGCATGCCGAGGCCGATGGTCTGCCCGACCAGGGTGGCGCACGCGCCTGCGGCGATGAAGGTCAGCCGGGCCTTCCACCGCGCGCTCGGCAGCGCCTCGTCGTCATCCGCCGTCCCTGACGGCACTGACGTCAAGCGGTGACGACCAGACATGAAACCCCCACACGTATGGCCTCCGACGGGGGATCGGTCGACCAGCCGAGTTACTGGAAGTACACCAAGCAGAGCCGCGCGACAACGTCTCGGGCAACTCGAGGTACCCGATAGTGGTCGCCACTACACACAGATCTTGATACAGCAGCAGTCAGTAATTATCCAACCGGGGCCCGACGGCCTCCGACATCGCCGCGGCCACCGCGTGGGCGTCCGGATCGGGAGCCGTGTCGAGCCCGTCGATGACGCCGCGCTGGTCGGCTTCCGACCGGTTCTGGCTGAGCTTCGCCTTCCCCGTCACCTCGGTCACCGTGATCTCGACGCCGACGATCCCGCCCAGCTGTCCCGTGATGAACGGCGCCGGAGCGTCGGTGACGTGCCAGGGGAGCTCGCGGCCGCCTTCGTGGGTGTCGGTGAGCTCGGTGACGGCATCACGCAGCCACTCCGGGTCGTGGTGCACCTGGGCGTGGCCGCGCAGCTGCACGGCGCTGTAATTCCAGGTGGGCACCACCTTGCCGTGCTCGGCCTTGGCCGCGTACCACGACGGCGAGATGTAGGCCTCGGGCCCCGAGACGATCACGAGGGTCGGACGGCCGGGCGTGATCTCCCGCCAGTGCCCGTTGGCCTTCGCCATGTGGGCGATGACGGTGTCGCCCCGCCAGAGGATCGGCAGGAACGTCGCCTGCGGGACACCGTCGTCCGTGCTGGTGACCACCCAGGCGGTGCGGCAAGCCGCGACCATCCGACGGATCTCGTCCTCGTCCGCGACCCGGTTGAACGGCGGGGTGTACATCGCCGAGCCGCTCATCGTTCGACCTCCGCAGAAGAAGGGGACGCACCTATGGCGCCGATGGTCGTCCAGAAGGACGCGGCCGCATCATCGGGCACGTGCCCGAACAGCGCCCGGCCCAGGGCGTCGGCGCCTCCACCGCCCGCACCCTAGAGCGCGTGTTGTGACGTAAAAAGACCGCGAGCGCAGAGTTCTCCGCCCGGCTGGCCGCGGAGAGGCGATGTTCCTGGCCGACGTCGGCCGCTTCCCCGTCGACGCGTACGGGAGAGCGCATTGAAGCGCCCGTGAGCACCGGGGTGCCCACGGGCGCTTCGCCACGGCGTTCAGGCGGGGAGCCTGCGCGCGATGGCCGGGATGACGATGACGGCGGCGACGAGGTGGGTGAACATCAGCAGCGCCTTGGTGGCGGTGCCCGCGTCGGCGATGGCGTCCGGGACCAGCGACAGCACGGTGAGGACCACGGTCGTCCGGACGAAGGTGCTGTGCGGGTGCCGGGCGGTGCGCGCCAGCACGGCGGCGAGCACCAGGCCGACCAGGGAGAACATCGCGGTGAGGGTGCCGAAGCCCAGGGCGGGGATGGGCTCGCCCGCCATGTCGAGGCTGATGCCGACGGCGTTGCCCGCGGCCGCGACGGCGGTCGTGGCGCAGCTGGCGACGGCGGCGGCGACGATGCCGGTCACGAAGAGCGAGCCGGTGCGCGTCGTGGGGGTCGTGGTGGCGGCGGGGGTGCGGGTGACGGTCATCGTGGTCTCCGATCGGCGGTGACCGGCGCTCGTGCCGGTCTCTCACCAGGGCTACGAGTGGGGTCCACCCGGATCGACAGTTGCCCCGAAAAACTCTCCAAGATTTTTCCGAGGCCCGCCCGCGACTAGGGAACGGCGGCGACCCACTGGTCCAGCAGCGCGTCGCCCACGACCTCCGTGTGGGCCCGGCATCCGGATGATTCGGGGACTTTCCTCCCGCAGCGGGCGTGCGGTGCGAAACCGCCACTAGGCAGGCGATGTCCCGGCTGTCGGACGAGCGTCGGCGGGGGAGAGGGCCGGATCAGGCACGGGGAGCAGCAGGGTGAACGTCGGCGGCAGCGGCCGGGACAGGTACAGCCGTCCGCCTTCGGCCTCGGCCAGGCTGCGCGCCAACGCGAGCCCGATGCCGTGCCCTGACGCCCGCGCGGAGCGGCGCTGGAACAGGTCGCTATCGGGATCGGCGATGCCCTGACCCTCGTCCGCGACCTCGATCGCCAGCGCCCCGGGCGCGTCGCGTACCCGCAGCGTCACCCGGCCCCGCCCGTGCACTCGGGCGTTGTCGAGCAGCACGGACACGATCTGGTGCGCCGCGGCCCGGGAGGCGGTGGTCTGCGGGGTGTCCCGGTCGCGCTGGACGACCAGCGGGCGGTCCGCGACGGCCGACGCCCACTGCAGCTCGGCATCGGCCAGCAGGCCGTCGAGGTCGAGCGGCTCGGCCGCCTGGTGGGTGTCCCGGGCGAGCGTCAACAGGTCCTCGATGGTCACCTGGAGCCGGTCGGCCGCGCTGAGCGCGTTCTGCAGCGCGGTCCGCGGGTCGATGGTGCGCGACTCCAGCGCCAGCTCCAGCCCCATCCGCAGCCCGGCCAACGGGGTGCGCAGCTGGTGGGAGGCGTCGCTGGAGAACGCGCGCTCGCGGGCCAGTACCTGGCCCAGCCGGTCGGCCGTGTCGGCCAGCGAGTCGCTGACCGCGTCGATCTCGGGGATGCCGCTGGTCGGGCCGCGGGCGGTGAAGTCGCCTTCGCCGAGCCGTCGCGCCGCCCGGGACAGGTCCTCCAGGGGCCGGGCGAGCCGACGGGTGATCCGCAGGGCGAAGATCCAGGCGATGGCCAGCGCCACCACGGCCAGCACCACCATGCCCGCCCCGATGACCGAGACGTGGCGGTAGACCTCCCAGCGGGTGGTGGCCGCCCGGACGGTCATCGGGGTCCGCCCGCCGGTCACGGGGATGGCGACGACCAGCTCGCCGTTGGTGTTGCCGCTCAGCAGCGCGTCGGTGGCCTCGCTGGTGGACTCGGCCGAGGCCCGCACGATCGCGTCCGCCGTGGCCGGGCCCTCGCCCAGCACGCGGCGCCCGCTCGCGTCGTACAGCGCCAGCTGCGCGCTCGGGTCGCGGCCCGCCCCGACCATCGTGGTGATCGGGCCGCCCGCCCCGTCCTGGGCCGCGACCGTGATCGCGGCGACGTCGGCCGCCCGTTCGAGCTCGGCCCGCTCGTCGGCGAGCTGGTAGGTGAACGCCACCAGTGCCAAGGGCACCGCGAAAAGCGCGACCGCGAGGCACGCCACAACGGCCGTCAGCCGGGTGATCCGTCGGCGCATCCGTCTTCCTCTCGCGGTGCGGCTCCAGTCCAGAATGGCGCGCCTCCCGGATCGGGTTCCAGGCGACCATCGTGGACGGCGCGGGAGCCCGTGGTGCGGGTTTCACCGAACGCTCACCGTGCGCTGGTACAGAGCGTACCGGTGCGTGCCGATAGGGACGGTGGAGCGAGGCCGTCGGCGATGGCCAACCGTTTCCTTCCCGTCTTCTTGCCGTGCGTTAACGCGGCGAACGGAAAGCGGAGCAATGGCACCGTTCCGCGCGACGCAATCGTTCGTCTTGCGAGAATTCGTCGACGTGGGTGGACCAACGGGGGTGACGGTGGCGGGATCGACGGTCGTGATCGGATGGGGTCTCGGCGTCGCGTTGCTGGTCCTCGTGGCGGTCGGGGTGGCGGTGGGGGCCGCGGGTCGGCTCGGGGTGGGCCGGGACGTCCTCACGGCGGCGGTCCGGGCCGCGGTGCAGCTGGCGGCGGTCAGCGCGGTGATCGTCGCGGTGGTGCGCTCGCTGTGGCTCTCGGCGGCGTTCGTGGTGCTCATGCTGGTGATCGCGAGCGTGACGTCCGCGCGGCGGATGACCGGCGGACGGGGCGGCCTGCTCGCGGTGGTGCCGATCGGGGTGGGCGCCGCGCTGGTGCTCGTCATCGTGTTGAGCACCCGGGCGGTGCCGCTGACGGGCATCGCGCTGGTCCCGGTGAGCGGCATCGTCATCGGCGGCTCGATGACGGCTACATCGCAGGCCGGGCGGCGGGCATTGGACGAGCTCACGGTGCGCCGCGGCGAGTACGAGGCGGCCCTCGCCCTCGGCGTTCCGGAGCGGACGGCCGCGCTGTGGGTGGCCCGCCCCTCGGCCGTGCAGGCGCTGACCCCGCCGCTGGACCAGACCCGCACGGTCGGCCTGGTGACCCTGCCCGGCGCGTTCGTCGGGGTGCTGATCGGCAGCGGGGATCCCGTGCAGGCGGGCGCGGCGCAGCTGCTCGTGCTGGTCGGGCTGCTGGCGGCCGAGGTGGTGGCCGTCGTGATCACGGTCGAGCTGGTGGCCAGGGGGCTCATCCGGCGGACCTCAGCCGCGGGGTGACTCCATGCGGTAGCCGTGGCCGCGCAAGGTGACGATGGGCGGCACCTGGGCGCCGATGCCGTCGGCGGCCTCGGCGAGCTTGCGGCGCACGGCGGCGACGTGGACGTCGAGGGTCTTGGTGGAGCCGAACCAGTTCTCGTCCCAGACGTCGGCCATGAGCGTCTCGCGGCTGATCGCCCGGTCGGGCTCGGCGGCGAGGCGGGCGAGCAGGTCGAACTCCTTGGCCCGCATGGCCACCTCGTGGCCCGCGAGGGTGACGCGGCGGGCGTCGGTGTCGACGAGCAGGTCGCCGATCGGCTCGGCCTCGGCGCCGTCGGCGGTTTCGGCGTTGCGGCGCAGGTGGGCACGGATGCGGGCGTGCAGCTCGGCGAGCCGGACCGGTTTGGTCAGGTAGTCGTCCGCGCCCGCCTCCAGGCCGACGACGACGTCCATCTCCTCGGTGCGCGCGGTCAGGATCACCAGCACGGCGCCGGGCAGCGCGGTGCGCAGCCGTCGGCAGACCTCGACGCCGTCGAGATCGGGTAGCCCGAGGTCGAGCAGGACGAGGTCGACGGGGTAGCCGCTTGCGGCGAGGGCGCTGCGGCCGCTGCGTTCCCACCGGACCTCGTGGCCGTGCGCGCGCAGGCTGGTGCGCAGCGCATCGCCGATGGTCTCGTCGTCTTCCACCACTAACAGCCGGGCCACGACCACGACCCTACGGCCGCCGCTCAAGGGCGGCGCCGCATGGCGGCGCGGCTTTGCGATCTGCTTGCTTGCGGCTGGTCGGCGGCGCACCAGCGCCCTCTTAGCGTCGGATTCATGGCGATCACGTTGCACGTCGAGCCCCCGCCAGGACCTCCGCGACGGCGGCGGGGCTGGGTGGTCGCCCTCAGCACGGCGGTGCTCGTGGGTGCACTGGTGTGGCCCGCGACGTCCTACGTCCGCGCGCTGACCTACCCCGGCGAGGCGTCGTTCCTGGTCCGGACGGTGGAGTGGGTGCGCGACAACGGTGGCGGCGGCCTGGTGGACACCCTGGAGAACTGGTGGTACGCCAAGGCGCCCTCAGCGGCAGCGCCCAGCGCCGGATCGCTGCCGAGCTCGGCGCCGCCACTCCCGCCGCTCGCGCGGCCGCCGTCGCCGATCCCGGTGGCGCCGGGCCTCGCCCCGCTCCCCGGCGAGGGGCGCTGGGCCGCCGGGCGGGTGGGATCCGGCGGCACGCCGGTGCTGTTCACGACGTTCGAGCGTCCCGACCCCGGGCACCCCAGCGTCGTCGCTGCGGTGGCGCGGATCGACACCCACGCGACCCGTCTGCAGCTCGTCGCGGGTACCACCCAGCCCAACCGCACCGGCTGGCCCGAAGGCGCGCAGGTACCGCAGGCCACCCGCGCCGGATTGGTTGCGACCTTCAACTCCGGCTTCAAGATGGCCGACGCCAACGGGGGTTTCTACGCCGACGGGCGCGCCGCTGGAGCCCTGCGTCCGGGGGCGGCCGCGGTGGTGATCCGCGCGGACGGGTCGGTGACCATCGGCCAGTGGGGCCGCGACGCCACGCTGACCCCCGACGTGGTGGCCGTGCGCCAGAACCTCGACCTCGTCGTCGACCAGGGCAGGCCGACCGTGGCGCTCGCCGACAACACCGGCAACCGGTGGGGCACGACCAGGAACCAGGTCCAGTACACCTGGCGGTCCGGGCTGGGGATCGACGCCGCGGGCAACCTGATCTACGTCGGCGGGGCGAACATGAACCTCGTGACGCTCGCCGACGCGCTCGTCCAGGCGGGCGTGGTGCGCGGGATGCAGCTGGACATCCACACCGAGATGGTCGACTTCCTCAGCTACCCCGCCGGGGCGGGCGCGGTCACGTCCGGGGTGAAGCTCCTCCCCGACATGAGCGGGAGCTCCGGCCGCTACCTCGTGCCCGACCAGCGCGACTTCTTCCTCGTCGCCCTGCGCTGACTCTTACCGAACTCCGAAGCGGAGTACGTCCGCGTTTCACCCACGCCCGTCACTCTGAGGGCTCCGACCCGACCTTGGAGAACGATGTCGATCCCCACTGACGCCACGCCAACCCCGGTCGCGTACGCCGATCGCGGTCTGCGGGCCTCGGACGCCGAACGTGAAGCCACCGTGGCGGCGCTGCACCACGCGCTGGGTGCGGGCCGCCTGGACCTCGCCGAGACCGAGACCCGCGTGGCCACCGCCTACGCCGCCCGGTACCGCAGCGAGCTGCCGGAACTGCTGGCCGACCTGCCGTCGGAACCGTCCGCCGGTCAAGGTCCTCCTACCTGGGCCGACGTGTGGACGACGATGGTGTGGCGGGTCCGCGTGGCGGTCTACGGCCCCGGCCAGGAGCGGCCGACCTCCGCGCAGAACCGCGTCGCCGCTGTCCTCGTCGTGCTCGCGCTGGCGTGGATGTTCGCCTGCGCGCTCGTCGGCGCGGCGGTGGTGGCGTGGTGAAGACGGCGGCGGAGAAGGCGCCTGCGCGGCGGTCCCGCCGGCTGTCAGCGCGGCGCCCCCGCCACCGGTTGGGCGGCGGGGTGGCGGCTGGCCAGCAGAACCGCGGCCGAGAGGGCCAGAATGGCGAACCCGATCAGGCCGAGCACCGTGACGCTCGACGCGGTGCCGCCCTCGCCGAGCATCGTCATGCCGAGGACCACGGCGACCAGCGGGTCGATCACGGTCATACAGCCGACGACGACGGCGGGGGCGCCCGCGGCGTGCGCCTGCTGCACCGCCCAACCCCCGACGAGCAGCGCGGCGACGATGCCACCCGCGGGCAGCCAGACACCGACGTCGTCGAGGTCGTTCACCCCGGTGGTGAGGTTCAGCGAGATCAGCCGCATCAGAGCCGAGACCAGGCCGAACGCGGTCGCGCCCGCCGCGGCGAACCCCACGCACCGCATCCACCCGGTCCGACCGAGCGCCCAGAGCATGAGCAGTCCCACGACCGCCGCAGCGGTGAGCGCCGCGGCCAGCAGGCCGAGAAAGCGCGGCCGGGGGGTGCTGCCGAGCGCGGACTCGGCCAGCATCACGAACCCGGCCACCGCGGCCAGGCAGATCACGACCGCCGTCAGCACCGCGGCGGGCGGCCGCACACGGGTGCGGTGGGCCGCGATGACGACCGCGAACGGCACGGACAGCACGCCGATCGGCTGCACGACGGCCACGGGCGCCAGGATCAGCGCGCCCGCGTGGATGACCGAGGCGATCGCGGTCAGCGAGATCCCGCCGAGCCAGACGCGCGACCGGGCGAGCGTCCGGAACTCGGCGCCGCCCAGAACCGCCGACGGCGCCTTCTCGACCACCGCGGCGACGGCCCCGTTCTGCGCCACCGCGGCCACGGCGAAGAGGACCGCCGCCACCACGGCCATCACGACGGCAGTGAGCACACCTACCGCCACGACGCCCACGCTCCAAACCCTCGGATCGCGACCCGGACCTCCGGATCACACCGCGCAGCCTGCACCACCCAGGCAAAAGACCGACGTCGGAGAGGTAAGAACACGGTGGGAACCATCCCTGCGGGTCGGGCCGTTACGCCCCGTTGGTCCAGGATGGAGAGGTGGCGCACCGGGTGTTGATAGCCGACGACGACCGCGCCATCCGCGACTCCCTGCAACGCGCGCTCGAGCTGGACGGCTACGCGGTGGCGACCGCCGTCGACGGCGTGGAGGCGCTGTCGGCCCTGCGCGGCGGCGACCACGACCTCGCCATCGTCGACGTGATGATGCCCGGCGTCGACGGCTTGGGGGTGTGCCGCGTGCTGCGGGCCGACGGCTCCCGCATCCCGGTGCTGATGCTCACCGCGCGGATCGAGACGGCCGACCGGGTCGCGGGTCTGGACGCGGGCGCCGACGACTACCTGGCCAAGCCCTTCGAGCTCGACGAGCTGCTCGCCCGGCTGCGGGCCCTGCTGCGCCGCTCGAGCCCCGAGTCCGAGGACGACCCTGGGGCGCCCCCGATACAGGTGGCTGGCCTGCGGGTCGATCCGGGCGCGCGGCGGGCCTGGTGGCAGTCGGCGGAGCTGACGCTCTCCAAGACCGAGTTCGACCTGCTGGAGCTGCTGATCCGCAACGCGGGCATCGTCCTGAGCCACAGCACGATCTACGACCGGATCTGGGGATACGACTTCGGCCCCGACTCGAAGAACCTGGCCGTCTACATCGGCTACCTTCGGCGCAAGCTCGAGGCCGCGGGTGCACCGCCCCTGATCCGCACGGTGCGGGGCGTCGGCTACAGCTTGTCCACGGCATGAGGCACCGATGACCCTGCGCCGCACGTTCGTCGTGGTCTTCGCGGCGGTCGCGGTCGCGGTCGCCGCGCTGGTCGGCGCGCTCAGCTACGACGTCACCGCGCGGAACCTCACCATCGCGGTCGACCAGTCGCTGGCCACGGCAGCCACCGCGCTGCAGAGCGGGGCGACGCTCGCCGCGTCCCCGGCCGTCGACCCGACCGGCCCGCGGCCCGGCCCACCCGGCGGGGGCCACGGACACGACGGCCGGTCGCTGCTCCTGTTCCAGGCCGCGCAGCGACTGGGGTCGGATGGAACGGTCACGCCGCTCCTCGGGGCGCCGCTGCCCGTCGACCCGGCCGACCTCGCGCTGGCCGCGACCAACCAGGCGGGACAGAGCCGCTACGGCGTCGAGACCGTCGACGGGACGACCTACCGCGTGCTCACGCAGTCGATCAGCACCGGCGGCGCCTTCATGGTCGCGCGGGACCTGGACGACACCGACGACGTCCTCGGCAGGCTCGCGCTGGAGATCACCGCCGCCGGGCTCGCCGTCCTGGTCGTCGCCGCCGCGGCGGGCTGGCTGATCGCGCGCCGCATCACCCGCAGGCTCCTGCACCTCACCGAGACGGCCGAGCTGGTCAGCGCGACCGGCCACCTCGACATCCCCATCGCCACCTCCACCCACGATGAGGTCGGCAGGCTGGCCACGGCGTTCGACACCATGCTCACCGAGCTCGCCCGCTCGCGCGACGACCAACGCCGTCTCGTGCAGGACGCGGGCCACGAGCTGCGGACCCCGCTCACCAGCATGCGCACCAACCTCAGCGTGCTCCGGCGCTTCGACGAGCTGGGCCCGGACAACCGACGGCGCCTGCTCGACGACCTCGACAGCGAGAGCCGCGAGCTCAGCACCTTGGCCAACGAGCTGGTCGAGCTGGCCACCGACCGGCGCGCCGTCGAACAGGTCCGCCCCGTCGACCTCGCGGAGCTGGCCGAGCGGGTCGCGGAGCGCTTCCGTAGCCGGACCGGCCGGGCCATCGCCGTCGACGCCGCGCCCCTGACCCTCGTCGACGGCCGTCCCCAGGCGCTGGAGCGGGCCGTGTCCAACCTGGTCGACAACGCGGTCAAGTTCGACCCCGGCGGCGACGAGCCGGTCCAGATCCAGGTGGGACCCGACCGCATCGAGGTCCTCGACCGCGGCCCCGGCATCGACGCGGCCGACAGCCCCCACGTCTTCGAGCGCTTCTACCGCGCGACCTCGGCCAGGAGCGTCACCGGCTCCGGGCTGGGCCTGGCCATCGTCCGGGAGATCGCGGACGTGCACGGCGGCCGGGTCTTCGTCACCGCCCGGCCCGGCGGGGGCACGGCGGTGGGCTTCACCCTCCGCCCCGAGGCCGTCGACCCCTTCGCGTGCCGATTACGGAACGGAGTCGTCGATCGAGTGACGAAATTGCGCTTTCTCGCGGCGCGTGAGCGGTTCAGACGGCAGTCATTCGACCACATGGGGTAATTCACTCGGCCGGGTGACAAGTTGTTTGTCACAGTCCGTTATGCCGTGCACGAGCTAACGGTACGCGATCCGTGACGAGATGCTCTCCGTGACCATCACCGAATCTGCGATCCGGACGGACAGCGCGCCTGCTGCCTGCCTGGCTGTCGAACGGCGGCGCGCGGCCGACCGCGACCGGACGGCGACGGGCGCGCACGGCCGCTGTCGCCGTGAGTCCCGCCATCGTCGTCGGCCTGGTCCTGCTGATCGGCGCGCAGGTGGCGGGAGTCGTGGTGGCGCTGCGCACGGTGGCCGACGCGCCGGTCGTGATGCTCGCGCCGCTCGTGCTGGCCGTCGTCGCGCTGGCCCGGCTGCGGATGCCCGTGCCCGGTCCGGCGATCCACGACCGGCAGCTCGACCTCATCATCGGCCTCGGCGCCGGCCTGACGGCCTGCGCGCTGGTCGCCTGCCAGCTGGCGGGCACCGGCCGGGAGCTCGGCCTCCTCGCCCTGGCGCCCACGGCGGTGGCGGTGCTCGCCGTGGTGGTGGGCACCCGCACGGTCTGGCACCTGCGGGCGGTGCCCGCCCTGCTCGCGTTGGCGTGGCCCGCCCCGTGGATGGCGCTCTCGGCCCACTTCGGCGCCGCGTCATCGGCGCGGCTCGCCGTGTTGCTCGGCGTCGGCGTGGTCGCGGTGGCGGTCGCCCTCGTCGGCGGGCCCCTCGTGCTCGCCCGTCCGATGGCCCGTCCGGCTCTCCTGCCGCTCGCGGCGCAGTCGTGATCCCGCTCATGAGAGGCCGATCGATGAGTGACCTGGCCACGTCCCGCATCCCGTCGCTGTTGCCGGTGGCGCCGCTGCCCGGGCGGATCGCGACCGCGCGCTCCGGCGCCGACCTCGCCATCCGGATGCGGTGGGCCACCGACGGCCTGGCCGACATCGACCCGGTGCTGTCCACGCGCGCCCGGCCCGGCGCGGGGCGGGCCCGGCGCTTCCTCCTGGTCGCCGCGGTCCTGGTCGCCATCGCGGCGGTGTTCGCCCCCCGGGCCACGGCCGCGACGGCGGTGGGCCTGGCGGTGGCGCTGTACGCCGCCACCACCGTGCACCGCCTGCTGCTGATCCGCAGGGCTGTGGCCAACGACCCGACGGTCCAGGTGACCGACGAGGAGGCGCGCGCCGTGCGCGACGAGGACCTGCCCGTCTACACCGTGCTCGTCCCGGCCTACCAGGAGCCCGCGGTGATGCCGCGGCTGATCTCCGGGCTGGCCGGGCTGGAGTACCCGGCGGACCGGCTCGAGGTCCTGCTGCTGCTCGAAGAGGACGACGCCGCGACGATCGCCGCCGCGGAAGCCGTCTGCGCGGGCACACCGGTGCGGATCGTGCTGGTGCCCACGTCGCAGCCGCGGACGAAGCCCAAGGCGTGCAACTTCGGGCTCACCCAGGCCACCGGCGAGTTCGTGACGATCTACGACGCCGAGGACCGGCCCGAGCCGCTGCAGCTGCGCCGGGCCGTGGTGGCGTTCCAGCGCGGCGGCGCCGACCTGGCCTGCCTGCAGGCCCGGCTGAGCTACCACAACGCCGAGCAGAACCTCCTGACCCGCTGGTTCACCCTCGAGTACGACGTCTGGTTCCGGTGGCTGCTGCCCGGGCTGATGGCCACCCGCGCGCCGATCCCGCTCGGCGGCACGTCCAACCACATCCGCCGCGACGTGCTCGTCGGCATGGGCGCATGGGACGCCTGGAACGTCACCGAGGACGCCGACCTCGGCATCCGGCTGGCCCGGCACGGCTGGCGCACCGCGATGCTGGGCAGCACCACGTTCGAAGAGGCGAACAGCGACGGGATCAACTGGGTCAAGCAGCGGTCGCGCTGGTACAAGGGCTACCTCCAGAGCTTCCTGGTCGCGCTGCGCAGGCCCCGCGCCCTGCACCGCGAGATCGGCACGACCGGCATCGGCGGCCTGGTGCTGTTCGTGTTCGCGACGCCCGTGCTGGCCCTGCTCAACCCGCTGTTCTGGGGGCTGACCGCCCTGTGGTGGCTCGCCGAGCCCGCGTTCGTGGCCGCCCTGTTCCCGCCGATCACCTACTACCTGGGCATGGCGTGCTGGATGCTCGGCGGCCTGTCGGCCATCTACACCGGCGTCGCCGTCGCCCGTATCGCGGGCAAACCGCAGCTCGCGCCCGCCGCGCTGATCATGCCGCTGTACTGGGTGCTCATGGCGTTGGCCGCCACCAAGGCGGTCGTCCAGCTCGTGCGGCAGCCCTCGTACTGGGAGAAGACCACCCACGGGCTCGACCAGCTCGCATCCCCGACCAGAACGCGTTCCGCCTTGCCCGAAGGAAGCCTCGGATGACCGCCGTCCGCACCGCGCCGCGCCCCACCCCCGCGCAGGCCGCACCGCCCGAGGGCCGGGCCACGCGCCGCGTCTTCGTGATCGCCCTGGCCTGCTACCTGGTGGTCGGTGCCGTCATGGTCTTCGGCTTCGACTCGATCATGGAAGACGCCCTCTCGCGCGTCGCCGCCGCCAGCTCCGTGTGGTGGTCCTCGGACCCGAAGCTCGCCGCGATCGGCTACGTCTGGACGCCGCTGCCCGCGCTCCTGATGGTGCCCTTCACCCCGCTGCGGGCGCTGTGGCCGGGGCTCGTCTCCACGGGTTGGCTCGCCGTGATGCTCTCCACCGCCGCCATGGCAGGCGCGGTCGCGGTGCTGCACGGCATCCTCACCGACCTACGCGTGCGGCCCGCCGCGCGGCTGCTCGTCACGGTGCTGTTCGCTCTGCAGCCGCTGATCCTCATCTACAGCGCCAACGGCATGACCGAGGCCCTGCTCATGGTGTGCCTGCTCGCCGCCGTCCGCAGCCTGCTGCGGTGGCTCTCGCTGGGCGACGGCACGCAGCTGGTGTCGGCGGGCCTCTTCCTCGGGCTCGGCTACCTCGCGCGGTACGAGGCGATCGTCGCGGCGGCGGCCGCGACGTTCCTGGTGATGGCGGTCAGTTTCGTGCGAACCCCGCAGGCGCGGCGGCTCGCGACCGTCGTGAGCGACGCCCTGCTCGTCGGCCTGCCCGCGGTGGTCGCGTTCGTGGTCTGGGCAATCGTCAGCTGGGCGGTGGTCGGGTCGCCGTTCGAGCAGTTCACCTCGATCTACGGCAACTCGGCCCTCGTCGCGGGGGCCAGGACCGGCGGCGGTCTGGCCACGGTGGGCAGCCAGCTGCTGTGGCTGCTTCCGCTCGCCGTGCCGCTGCTGCTCGTCGTCGTCGTGCGGGCCGTGCGGCGACGCGACCCCGCCGTGCTCGCGCCCGTCACCGTGTTCGGGGCGGTGCTGGCGTTCGAGTGGGTGCTGAACCTGGCCGGTTCGCTCTTCGGTTTTCTCCGCTACCAGATCATGGTCATCCCGCTGGCCGCCGTGCTCCTCGGCCTGCTGCTGGCCGGCCCGTCGGTGGGTGCGCTGTGGCGGCGGGTGGGCGGCCTCGGTCTGATCGTCGCCGTCCTCGGCTCGGCGGCGGTCTCGTCCGGGGTTCTGGTGCTCACCCAGCCGGTGCTCGCCAGCCAGGAGTACCTGCGCGTGCGGCCGGTGTTCGACGCCGTCACCCACAGCGCGACCGCCGACACCGGCGCCAACGGCATGTGGGCCCAGGACCGCGCGCTGGCGGCCTGGCTCGACTCGTTGCACCTGCCGCAGGGGTCGGTGCTGGCCGACACCGGCACGGCGTTCGCCGTCGTGGCGGCCAGCGACAACCCGCGGCAGTTCCTCATCACGTCCGACGACGGGTTCGCCGCCGCGCTCGCCGACCCGCCCACGCACGGCATCCGGTACCTCCTGCGCAACGAGCACGGCGGCGTCGACACCGTCCGCACCCGGTGGGCCGACCTCGGCACCGCGACCGGTCCGGTGTGGGCCGCGCAGGTCGCCGCCTACCCCGGGGCGAGCCAGTGGTCCTACGGCTGGACGGTCTGGGCGGTCACCCCGGCCCCGTCATCTCGACTAGCGTCGGGCCGGTGATCGAGCGGGTCGAAGAGGACGGGATTGCGGTGCTGCGGCTGGCCCACGGGCCGGTCAACGCCCTGGACGTCGAGCTGTGTGAGGCCATCGCGGGCAACCTGCGTGATCTGGCGGGAGGATCCGCCCGCGCGGTGGTCCTCACCGGCTCGGGCCGGGCGTTCTCGGCGGGGGTCGACCTGCACCGGGTGCTGGCGGGTGAGGACGGGTACTCGGCGCGGCTGGTGGCCGCGTTGACCGACCTGTTCCGGACCGCGTTCATGCTGTCCAAGCCGCTCGTCGCCGCGGTCAACGGGCACGCGATCGCGGGCGGCTGCGTGCTCGCCGCCTGCGCCGACGTCGTGCTGATGAGCGGGGGGCGGATCGGGGTGCCCGAGATCAAGGTCGGGGTGCCCTTCCCCCGGGCCGCGGTCGAGGTCGTCCGGTACGCGGTGGGAGAGGTCGGCGCGCGGCGGCTGGTGATGGGGGCGGACACCATGTCGGCGGAGGACGGCGTGGCGGTCGGCCTGGTCGACCGGGTGGTGCCGGAGGCGGACCTCGCGGCGGCGGCCCGCGCGGCGGCCGCGGACCTCGCCGGCTCCGTCCCGGCCGACACCTTCGCCCACACCAAGGCCCAGCTCCGGCGCGAGGCCGTGGCCCGGATGGACGCCTTCGCCGACGAGGACCCCGCCGCCGCCGAGCTGTGGGAGCGGCGCGCGGCCGACGGGTGGACGGAGCGCTACCTCCGGTCGGTCACCGGCCGGTGAGTCCTTTCGCCGCGGTCTCCTCGGCAGAGGCGGCCTCGGCGGGAGCTGGGTCGGCGGGAGCTGGCCCGGCGGGCGCCGGTTCGGGGGGCGCGGGCGCCGGGTCGGCGAGCTCGGCGGGGCGCCGCTGGAGGAGCTCCAGCACCCACGCGACGATCAGGGCGACGACCACGATGAGGACGATGTCGCCGAACACGAGCGGCCGCAGCGCCACCAGCCACACGACCGCGAGCACGACCAGGGCTGCCCGCACGGTCCGCCGCTGCCCACCGAGCCAGAGGCCGGGCCGTCCGGTGTCCAGTCCGCGGCGCGCGAGGTCGCGGCGGGCGCTGCTGTTGAGCCCACCGACGACGCCCCGCAGCCGTCGCGCCGACGAGAAGTCGCCGAGCACCCATCCCGCGACCGCGACGAGCGCTCCGAGCACGGCCACGATGACGGCGGTGTGCTCCATCTCGTCGACCATCGTCCGGTAGATGACGTCCAGCGCGAGCCGTGAGAGCTGCCGCCGGTCGGCGGCTTCCGCCACCGCGCTCGCTCCGACCGCGATGCCGACGACGAGGGCGAGCCCGCCGATCGCCAGCCCGACGCCCGACCCCAGCACCGCGACGCTGCGCCTGCGGGCCGCGACCACCCCGCCCGCGAACAGCGCGAGCGTCACGAAGGGCAGCCACGCCCCGGTCACCGCCGCCACCCGGTACGCGTCCCGCACCGTCGTGACCTGCTCGCCGCTGCCGACGATGATCGTGCGGTCGATGCTCGGGATGAGCCGCGCGATCCCCACACCCTGGTCGGTGAGCTGCTGCTTCACCTGGTCGACGACGGGGCCGAGCCGGATGCCGAGGCCCGCGTCGCTCAGCGCCACGATGCCGTCGTCGGCCGGGGTCGCGGCGCCGGTGACCGTGCGGTGGGCGGAGCGCAGCGCGGACGACCAGGTGGCGGCGAACGTGTCGGAGCGGACGACGTTGGCCACCGATCCGTCGACGAGGTTGCGCAGCCCATCGGCGGCGGGCAGCCGGAGCAGGCCGAGGGCCGCCGCGGCGGGGGAGGGGAGACCCAGGCCCGAGATCCCGTCGATCACGCTGCCGGTGAGCTGGTCGTACCGCACCCGCTGGTCGATCGCGGCCTGGGTCTGGTCGATGACGAGGTCCTGGACGTGCGCATCCTCGGCGAGCGGGCCCAGGGTCGCGACGAACCGGCTCTTCGTCCACGAGTTGGACCCGCGCCCACGCCCCGATGATCGCAACGGGCACCAGAACCGCGGCGACCACGACGCACAGCGCGGACAGCCACGCCCGCCACCTGCCGCCTGCGGACCGCATCGGCGGCCGGGAGTCCACGCGGGCACCGTCGCCGTGCCGTCGCCCGTTCGCCTCGCCTGGCGCGGGTGAACTCTCGCCCGACCCGCAAGATGACCGTTTCGGGCGATAGGTATTCTCTGCGTCTTTTATCGGCGGATAGCTAGTTGATCACTATTCGTTGGCGGTTCGGCTCCTGGCGAAGCGCCTGAGAGCTTCTCCGAGGCCTGGTTATCGCGAGGTCAGCGGCGCGTAAATCGAGGAACTCCTCGGCGCTCGATGACGACCTGTGAGCGCGAACCGGCTTTTCAGGTTCTCAGATTGGGGAAATGGGGTACGGCTTTGTCCTACCGTCACGATCCGTGTCCCATGCGCTGATTTCCGGCTACGCGGCCCTCGCGGTCGTCCTCTCGGCGTGGTGGCAGCTGCGCCGATCGGCGTACCTGCTCCCGTACCTGCGCTGGGGCCCGTCCTCGTTCTTCTTCAACCCCGGACCCGTCGGCATCGCGCGGGTCATGGTGGCCATCACGCTGCAGGTGCCGCTGGCCATCTGCCGCCTGCGTTCACCCGCGCGGGCACCCGGGTTCGGCCCTGAGGACAACGGGCAGCCCACCATCCCGATCTCGATGCCGCTGGACGTGGCGGACCCGCCCACCTGCCCGCTTCCGGTGATCGTGGCCAAGCTCCCGAAGGGCGCCGCGTGAGGCAGGGGATGATCCGGCGGCTCGCCACGGCAGCCGCGGTGGTCGCGGTGACGATGATCGCGACCCCGTTCACCTCCGCGTGGGCGGCACCGGCCTACCCGGGCCGACTCCGGTCACCCAGGACGCGACGCCGCCCACCGCCGATCCGCAGCAGCAGAGGCGCAGCCGTCACAGCAGTCCCAGCCCGCACCCCAGACGACGGCCGCCGACCCGAACCAGGCCGCCGCCGACCAGGCCGCCCAGCAGGCCGCCCAGGCCGCGCAGGCGTCCGCCCAGCAGCAGGCCGCCACGGCCGCCCAACAGGCGGCCGCGCAGGCGGCGCAGCAACAGGCCGCGCTGGCCGCGAAACAACAGGCGGCCTTGGCGGCCGCGCAGGCCAAGGCCCAGGCGAAGGCACAGGCCGCCGCGGCGAAGCTGGCCGCCCAACGGGCCGCCGCCGCCCAGCGTGCCGACGTCACGTGGGCGCACCGGGGCCGCCCGACGAAGCTGGTCATCGTGCGCACCACCTCGATCGACTCGGTATCGGGTGGCTCGCTGGTGCAGCGGGTGGCGCGCAACGGCCGCGACGTGTCGCTGACGACGTTGGACGCCGCGATCCCGGAGTCCTGGATGACGATCAACGACGACACCGCGCTGCTGGAAGCGTCGGTCGTGCTGACCCCGGGCACCCTGCTCGACATCGAAGGCGTCAAGACGCTGCAGCTCGCGGGCGGGGCCAACACCACCGACGCCGCCGTTCTGTACACCGGCAGCGGGCGGATCCAGCTGCGCGGGCTCACGGTCACGTCGGCGGACCCGACGTCGCGCCAGCCCGTCGGACCGGATGCGGCAGGCCGCCCGTACATCGTCGTCGCGGCGCAGGGCAGCCTCGACGCCACCGACGCCACGATCAGCGACCTCGGGACCAAGCCGACGGGGGACAACAACGGCAACCCCGCCGTCTCCTACGGCCGCGGCAGCACCGGCGCGTTGACCAGGGTGTCGCTCCTGCGCAACTCCACCGGTCTGCTGCTCAGCCAGTCGCAAGGCGTCCACCTGCAGGACGTGACGGCCGACGACTCGACGGAGAACGGCATCATCCTGCGCGGCGACGTCGCCACGACGCTGGCGGGCGTGAAGGCCGAGCACAACGGGACCAACGGCGTGCTGGTCTCCGGGCGGGTCAGCAGCCGCGCGATCACCGGCATCAGCACCGCGGGCAACCAGGCCTACGGGGTGTCGGTGGTGGGCCAGAACAACGCCGACATCAGCAACCTGACGCTCTCGGGCGACGAGGCGGGCGGGCTGGAGCTGAACCACGACACCGACGGCAAGGTGCACAACATCACCACCGCCGACGAGCCCAACGGCGTGTTCCTGCACATCAACTCCACCAACATGGTGCTCGACACGATCACGCTGACCGGCGGCCGCACCGGGATCCTCGAGGAGAAGACCACCACGGGCCTGCACGTCACCGGCTCGACGATCGACAGCGCGCAGGTCGCCGGCATGGAGATCGGCGGGCACACCACCCTGCTCGACGGGCTCACGGTCAAGAACAGCCGCGCGGCGCTGCGGGTCGAGCGCGGCGCGGGCGGCGTCACCGTCACGAACGTCTCGCTCATCGGCGGGACCGACGGGCTGGTGACCTCCGGCGGCACGTCGGGGGTGGTGGTCAAAGGCCTCTCCGCCGACGGTGTCGGCGACACGGCCGTCCGCAGCCTGAGCCCCGGCATGCAGGTCACCGGCGGCACGATCCGCGGCGGCAGCACCGGTATGGACCTGCAGGCCGGCACCACCGTCACCGGCATCCAGATCGGTCTGACCTCCACCGGCATCCGCGCCCGTGCGACCGACCCGATCACGATCGACAGCTCGTCCGTCGATGCCGTCTCGGTCGGCGTCGACGCCCAGCCGGGGAGCGTGGCCACCTTGCGCAACTCGTCGGTGCACGCGGTCGATGCCGTGCGCGGCACGCTCAAGCTGGTCGGCGTCAACGACCTCAGCCTGCCGCCGCTCAACATCCTCGGCGCGATCGGGCTGCCCCTGATCGGCCTGGCCGTCGTGCTCGAGCTGCTGCACCTGTTGCGGCAGCGCGGTTTCGGGCCGACCCGCCGCTCGCTGCCGCCCGCCGTCGCGATGGGGACGGGCTGAGCGCGGACGCCCCCCGGCTGAACCTGGCGGCGGCGCGGTCGAGCGCAGCGCCAACCGGCTGCTGCGCCGCAGCGGTGCCGATATGCCCTCCGGCGGGCCGGTCCGCGCGGGACGGCGTGACCGTCAACGCGGGCGCAGGCGAAGGGTGCGGGCGCCCGCGGCCCAGCGGCGGTGGACGTCGGCCGGGTCGGGCTCGCCGGACGCGTCGATGGTGATGTGGTTGAACCCCGCGAACTGGTGGTTGTCGCGGGCGATGACGGTGAAGTCGGCGACCACGCCAGCCTCGTCGGTGACGACGGTGACGTCCGCGGTCCGGCGGCGCCCCTTCAGCCGGATGTCGACCGGCTCGCCCGTGCGCAGGTTGCGGGCCCAGGCGAACGAGGTGCCGACCAGCAGCTGCCCGTCATGGCGGGTGTAGGCGACCGGGACGTCGAAGTGCCGTCCGGTCTTGCGGCCCACGACGTAGATGGTGATCAGCCGGGCCCCCGCGAGACGGCACAGCAGCGGCGTGCGGAGCAGTCCCCGCATGAACCGGTTGGCCAGGCCCTGGAAGGCGAGCTTCCGCGCCTCAGGTGCGGCGGGGGTGGCGTCGCGCTCGGTGTCCATGGGGATCCCTTCGTGTGGGTTCGACACTCTCCTGACGAAGCGGCGCCGCGGAAGGTAACGGCGCCGCCCGGCCGTTAACGTGGCCTGCATGCGGCAGGGGAGACGATGAGCAAGACGCACCCGCAGCAGAACACGATCAACGCGACGATCGAGCGTCCGGACCCGGCCGAGGTGGCGGCGTTGGCCGAGCTCGCGACCACGCAGATCGCGGACTCGGGCGCTCCGGTGGGGGTGGTCTCGCCGCGGATCGTCCGGGTCGCGGGAGGGCGCGAGGTGTGCGGTCCCGCGGTGACGGTGTGGACCCGCCCCGGCGACATCCTGTATGTGCTGAAGGCGGCCGACATGATCGCGTCCGGCGACGTGCTCGTCGTCGACAGCGGCGGTCGGGAGGACGCGGCGGTCATCGGCGACATCGTCGGCGCGACGATCACCGGCCTCGGGTGCGTCGGCTTCGTCGTCGACGGCGCCGTCCGCGATCTCGACGGGCTCGACGAGGCGGGCCTGCCGACCTTCGCCCGCGGCGCCCACCCGGCCACGGGCTCCAACCAGGGCCCCGGCGCCATCAACGTGCCCGTCCAGATCGGGGGCGTCGCCGTGCACCCCGGCGACGTGGTGCGTGCGGATTCCAGCGGCATCGTCGTCGTCCCGCGGGACCAGCTCGCGTCGGTGGTCGAGCTGACCCGTGCGGTCGCCGAGAAGGAGACCGCATGGCGGGAAGCCATCGCAGGCGGGCAGAGCCTGCCCGCCGCGACGGGCATCGACGACATCCTGGCGGCTCAGGCCGACGCGCCTCGCCCCGCCGAGGGGGGCTGAGCGGCCGTGGCCGCGCCGGTGATCATCGAGCTGGCCGTGAACGGCGCGACGCCCCGTTCGGCGAACCCGCACGTGCCGCGGACCCCAGAGGAGATCGCCGAGGTGGCCGTCGCGGCGATCGAGTTCGGCCGGACGGCCGCCGCCTGCCTCGCACGCCGCGGGGGAGGTGGGCTACCGCTTCGTGGCGGTGTAGGTCAGGTGGGTCACCCGGGATGAGGCGTCCGCGCGGGTCTGGGTCAGGCCGATGTGGTCGGGGTCCACGTGGTCGAACAGGCGGATGCCGGTGCCGAACAGCACAGGAGCGAGCGTGATCGAGAACTCGTCGATCAGGCCGCCATCCAGGTACTGCTGGATCGTCTCGGCGCCGCCCGCGATGCGCACGTCGCGGTCGCCCGCGGCCTCGCGGGCCTGAAACAAGGCGCTCTCGATGCCATCGTTGACGAAGTGGAAGGTGGTGCCGCCCGGCCGCTCCCACGGGTCACGCTCGGTGTGGGTGAGGACGAACACCGGGGTGTGGAACGGCGCATCCTCCGGCCACGCCAGTTCGCCCGCGTCGAACATGTGCTTGCCCATGATGCTCACGCCGGTGCGCTCGTACGTCGCCCGCGCGACGTCGTTGTCGATCCCTTCCTCGCCGCCTTCGCCGAGCTCGAGGTTCTCCCGGAACCACCGCTGCGGGAACAGCCACGCCTGCAGCTCCGACCACTTCGCCATCCAGCGCTGGACCCTCGGGTCGTTCTGCCCCTCGGGTGTGAAGACGTCCTCGACCGGAACGGCGTCGGGCGCCATGAAGCCGTCGAGCGACATGGTCACGCTGAAGAACACCTTCCCGGCCATCAGCCCTCCACTCCGTTGGATGCGGTGAGCTCGGCGACATAGGCCGCCAGGTTGCGCAGGGTCTGCTCGCCGCCCTCGACCGCGTGGTACTTCTCTACCGCCTCGTCGCGGAGCTCCTTGGTGGGGAACACCGTGTGCATCACGATCCGGGTCTGCTCGCCCGCCTGCTCGAAGGTCAGGACCGATTCGAAGGCGTTCGGGTCGTCGCGGAACTCACCGTGCAGCAGCGCGATCCGCTCGGGTGGCACGATCTCCCGCCAGGTGATCCATTCCTGGTAGTCGGTCCCGTCCGGTCCGTGCATCACGAAGTCCCACTCCCCGGCGACGCGGAACGCGAAGGACCGCGTCGTGGTCGTGAACCCCTCCGGTCCCCACCACCGCGACAGGTGCTGGACTGCCGTGAACGCCTCGAACACCAGATCCCGCGGGGCGTTGATCACCCGGGAGATCTCGATCTCGCGGTCCGCCGCAGCCCGCGCCTGCTCACCGCTACCGGTCGTCGTCATCATGGGGCTCCTCCTGCCGTTCTTGCTTCAGCTCCTGCACGTACTCGTCGAGCCGGTCGAAGCTGCCGCTCCAGAACCGCTCGAACCCGCCGACCCACTCGTGAATCGGCCGCAGCCCGCCGGCATCCAGGTCGTACAGCCGCTGCTTGCCCGCCCCGCGGACCCGCACGAGCCCCACCTCCCGCAGGACCCGCAGGTGCTTGGACGCCTGCGGCTGGGTCATCCCCAGGTGCCGCGCCAGGTCGGTCACCGGCTGCTCACCACCCCGCAGCAGCACGAGGATCTCCCGCCGCTGCGGCTCAGCGATCGCGTTGAACGCGTCCGATGTCGTCGCCGCCCGAGCCATGACAGCATCATATGCCTATATAGGAATGCGTCAACCGAGCAGCTCTGCGGGGCGTTAGTGGGCCGGGCTGGCCGGAAGCCAGACAGTCACCATCGCCGCCGGCCTGCCGGGTTGGCGGTCAGTCGCGAGATCAGGCGGCCTGCGGCGGGTGCTGGGCGGCGTCGGCGTCCCAGCCCCACTCCGCTGGGCGGCCCCTGGTGGCGCTGTGATGAGGCCCTGAGGTCGGTCGCCTCAGTCGCCTACGCGGCGACGGGTTGGGGTGGTGGGCGGCGGCGGGGTCTCTGCTGCGGATCCACCCAGGTGGGCGGGTAGAACTCGGGCAGGCCGTCGATCAGCGTGACGTCCCAGCCTGCGTGGTGGATCAGCCGGTGACACGCCCGACACAGCAGCACCAGGTTGTCCAGGCAGGTCGGGCCGCCGTGCTCCCACGCCACGATGTGGTGGGCTTCGCACCAACTCGGCGGGCGCCCGCAGCGGGCGCAGCCCCGATCCCGCGCCGTCACCGCCCGGCGCAGGCCCTCGGGCACAACCCGGGTCAACCGGCCCACATCCAACGGTTGGCTCGTGCCGCCCAGCACGACCGGGACGACGGCAGCGTCACAACACAGCATCCGCAGGCTCGCCGCGGACAGGGTGCCGCCGAAGTCCAGGCAGGCGGCCCGGGCCCGGTTCTGCAGATCCTCCAACCCCACCAGCACGTTCAGATGCGGCCGCGCCCCACCACAGGCGGGCAGGTCACCGTGGTCCAGGACGAACCCGCACGCATCGGCCAACGCTTCGGCCTGCCGCTGCGCGGGGCTGCGGTGTTCGTCTGCGTCGACCGGGCGGGTCGCGGCGTCGACGGCGGCGGCGATGGCGTCGAACATCGCGGCGTCGTCGTAGTGGCCGCGCAGGGTGCCGCCGGGGCGGCCGCGGTGGCGGGACAGGTGCAGCTCGTTGACCGGATCGGGTTCGTCCTCGGGTCCGGGACCGTCCTGGTCCAGGGTGTCGATCAGGCGGGTGCCCCACTCCAACAGCTCGGTCGGGCTGTAGTCGGCGGTCTTGGCGGCCAGTTCGGCTTCCGCACCCGCCCACACCGCGGGTGCGAGGCGGCGGGCGGTCGGGGTGGCCAGCAGGCGGGCGATGGTGTCGATGTGGCGCAGGCTCGCCCCGCCCGCGGCGAACACCTCGGCGGTGGAGGGCAGGCGCGGAGGTAGTGGGGTGCCGTCGAGGCTGACGCGGGGTTGGGCCTGGTCGGCGGCGACCAGGTGGCGGCGGGCCTCGGCGCGGTCCCAACCGAGCAGGTCACACAGGCCGGTGACGGGGTTGCGGTAGCCGCGTTCGGCGAAGGTGCCGCGCCGGACCAGGTCGGCGACCACGCCGACGGCCAGCCGGTCGAGCCGTCGCGCGATGCCTTCGCCGATGGTGAGCGCGGAAAGCAGTTCATCGACGGAAGCGGCCGGGCCGGTGGCCGTATCCAGAGCGTCAGCCGCGGCCGCCAGAAGGCGATACGCGGTGACCACTCCGGTTTCCGACACGCCACAATTCTAGTCGAACACCCGTTCCTTCACATGCCGTTGAGCAGAATGTTTGCACCTGCAAATCGCGGCTCGCGGATCACGTTCCGGGCGCGATGAAGAACTCCAAGGCGATGTTGTCGGGGTCGCGGAAGGAAATGCCGCTGCCGTAACTCGCCTTCTTGATGCCGCCATGTGCGATGCCGAGCTCGTCGAGGCGGGCCTGCCACTGCTCGAGCGCGGCGCTGTCGGGGAGGCCGAAGCTGATGTGGTCCAGGCCGGTGCGGTGCTCGTCGGCACGGTCACCCGACTCGGCTCCCATGTGGGTGTGCAGGCCGAGCAGCATCCCGCCCCCGAGGGCGAACACGGTGTGGTGGAACGTGCCCGACTCCTCGTCCTCGTCGAGGACCGGCTCGGAGCCCAAGAGCGCGGAGTACCACCGAGTGCTGCGTTCGAGATCGGCGACTGTGATCGCGACGTGCTGCAGGGCGGGGAAATCCACTACGGGCTCCTTTGCGCGCGTTCTCCGG
This sequence comes from uncultured Actinomycetota bacterium, assembly GCA_963799945.1. Taxonomy (GTDB): domain Bacteria; phylum Actinomycetota; class Actinomycetes; order Mycobacteriales; family Pseudonocardiaceae; genus Pseudonocardia. Next base: position 177,351 of record CAWCZG010000006.1, on the reverse strand, counting down.
CCCGCCGTTGGGTCGGCGATCCCAGCATGGTGTCGGCCCGTGTCAGGGGCAACCCCGACGACCCTTGCCTCGGGGTGACAGAACCCTGTCGGCTCGAAGGGTTGCCCTGCCCCTCACGGTGATGATGTTGGCCGCCGAAGATCGGCAGTATTTCTCCCAACGGGGCGGACCTCACGCCCCCGGGAACGGGAGCCGAACACCATGAACGCAAACGCCGGAAACGTCGGACTGCTCCCCCGCCCCACCACCTACCCCGCCCGCCCCGCCGCCGTCCGCTGCCTGCCGACGGGGTCACCGTCTGCGTCCCCGGCGCCGTGCTCGCCCCCGCCCCCACCCCCCAGCTCGCCGTCGCCTGCGACGCCCCCGTCTTCGTCAACGACAGCGGCAGCCGCAAGCGCCTCATGCGCATCGCAGGCGTCCTGATCGCCCTGGTCTCCATCGCCTTCCTGTCCATCGTCGGCATGGCCCTGGCCGTCCCCACCGTCGCCACCACCGTCGGCCTCGGCGACGTCGTCCCCTTCATCGTCCCCGGCGCCGCCGCCGCACCCCCCGCCAAGGCCCCCACCGCCCCCGCCCCCGTCCACCAGGTCAAGACCAAGCCCCGCCCCGCCGCCACCGCCAAGCCCGCCCCCAAGCCCCAGCCCGCCCCCGCCCCCCAGCCCGTCCAGGACGAGCAGACCCCCACCCAGCACCACAACCACAGCAACACCCACGCCACCGACACCACCGACACCCACGGCACCGACACCCACGGCACCACCGACACGACGACCGACGGCACCACCGACACCACGACGACCGGCACCACCACGGGCACGACCGGCACCACGACGACCACCGGCACCACCACCACGGGCACGACCGGCACCACGGGCACGACGGGCACCACGGCACCACCGGCACCACGGGCACGACCGGCACCACGACCACCGGCACCACCACGACGGGCACCACGACGACCGGCACCACCGGCGGCACCGCGACCACCGTCGACACGCAGGCCGACGCCGGCCAGGCGCAGGCCGACACCGCCCCGGCCGCCCAGAACTGACAGCCCGAGTTGCCGCGATCCGGCCGACCGGCTCAGCCGGTCGGCCGGATCCCGGCGTGTGCGGCGTCCAGCGGCTCGCCCCACAGGAACCCCTGGCCGAACGAGCACCCCAACGAGAGAAGCTCGCGGGCCTCGGCCTTCGTCTCCACCCCTTCACCCACGGCGTCGAGACCGAACGCCTGGACGACCGACAGCAGGGCCGCGGCGATGCCGCGCTGGCGTTCGTCGGTGTCGATCTGGGTGATGAGGGTGCGGTCCAGCTTCACGAGCGTGACCAGGTCCCGGCGCACGTAGCCGAGCGAGGCGCACGCGGTGCCGAAGTCGTCGATGGCCACGCCCACCCCCGCGGACCGCAGAGAGTGCAGTGCCTGCAACGTCTGCGGGTCCTCGCCGATCATCTGCCGCTCGGTGATCTCCAGGATCATGTCCTCGGGGTGCATCTCGTTCTCCTCGATCACGTCGAGGACACCGGAGGCGAAGCCCGGGGTGCGGAAGCTGATCGGCGAGCAGTTGACGTGCACCCGCACCGGCGCCTCGTAGCCGCCGTCGCGCCAGTCGTGGAGCTGCGACACCGCCGCCGCGAGCACCCACCGGTCCAGGGCGACGATCAGCCCGGTGTCCTCGGCGAGCGGGACGAACCGCCCCGCGCTCACCAGCCCCCGCAACGGGTGCCGCCACCGCAGCAATGCCTCGACCGCCGTGACGTGGCTGGTCTCCAGGTCGACGATCGGCTGGTAGTGCAGGAGGAACTCGCCGCGGGCGAACGCGGCGCGCAGCTCGTCGGCCTGCCGGATCTGCATCAGGGCCTTGGTGCGCATCGTCGCTTCGTAGAACCGCACGCCGCTCCGGCCGCCCGCTTTGGCCCGGTACATCGCGGTGTCGGCGTCGCGCAGCAGCACGTCGGCGGAGGCGTCGTCGGCGTTCGCCATGCGCACCCCGACGCTCGCGGTGACCCAGCACGTCTGGCCACCGGCCTCGATCGGAGCGTTGATCTCCGCAACGACCCGGTCGGCCACCGCGAGCCCCTGCTCGGCCGAGGCGCCCTCGACGACGAGCGCGAACTCGTCGCCGCCGAGGCGGGCGACCGTGTCGTCTTCGCGAACCGCCTGGCGCAGCCGTCGGCCCACCTCGACCAGCAGCTCGTCGCCGACCGCGTGGCCGAAGCTGTCGTTGATGGCCTTGAACCCGTCGAGGTCGATGACCAGCACCACCAGCCGCGCCGCCGCGTTCCAGGGCGCGGCGATCGCCCGGTCGATCTGGTCGAGCAGCCGGACGCGGTTGGCCAGGCCGGTCAACGGGTCGTGCAGCACGCGGTGCTCGAGCTGGCGGTGCGCCGCGGCGAGCTGCTCGGTGCGGACGGAGACCCGGGCCTCGAGCTCCTCGTAGAGCGCCCCGAGCTCCTCGGCGAGCATGTGGAAGCCGATGATCACCGCGTCGATGTCGTCGGAGGCCTCCGAAGGCTCCATCCGCGCGTCGAAGCGACCTTCCGCGAGCTCGAGGACCAGCTCGACCAACCGTTGGAGACGCGGGTCAACCGCCGGAGTGGCCATTGCGCAGCCAAGTCAACGCGTCGGGCTCCGAAGTGAAGAACCGGGCCGGAACGGGCGGGTTGCTCAGGCGCAGACCAAAGCTCGCAATCACGCGATCGACCGAGGACGTGCCGAGAATCGCTATTCGCGACGCCGAACACGGACGGGTGAACACCGAGCGCGCCTCCCGGGTCAACCCGCCGACGCCGCGCATGTCCACGAGCAGCGGCCGTTCGCGATCGCCGTTGAGTTCGTCGACCGCGGCCATTGCCGCCACGGCGAGTGAGCCGTCAATGCGCACGCCCGGAAACCAATCCAGCCGAACGGCATCGTCCGAATCCGCCAGAAGGCGGAACCCGGTTTCCCTCTCTGCTTCACTCGCCATCGCCGATCAGCTTAGCGGCATGCCACGCCCAGCGACCGGCGTGCCTCACCCGATCGTGGTGAACTACCGCACCGCTCTGTCCCGGTCGAACCCGCAAACGACGCTCGGGATATGGGTGACCATAGCGGGGAACCTGCGCTCGGCGACGCTGAGAACGCGAAGACCGGGCAAACGGGACACGAGGCGGCTCAGGCCGATTTCCAGCTCGGCGTAAGCGAGGTGCTCGCCGATGCAGCGGTGCGCCCCTCGGCCGAACGCCAGCAGCCCGGCGCGGGTCGACGGCCGCTGCAGGTCGAACGTGTTCGGCTCCGGCCACTGCTCGGGGTCGCGCTGCGCGGCGATGACGTTGATGGTCAACGGATCGCCTCCCCGCACCGGGCAGCCGGGGAGCGTGGTGTCGGCCTGCGCCTGGCGGATGAGGAACGCGAAGGGCGACTCGAGGCGCAGCGTCTCGGCGACGGCTCTGGCGGCGAGCTCCGGTTGCGTCAGCTGGGGCAGGTCGCCGCTGTTCGCGGCCAGGACGACGGCGGTCGGCAGCGCCGCGGCGACGGTCGCGCTGCCCGCCGACATCAGGATCGCCAGCGTGCCGATGATGTCGACGTCCGAGAGCGGCTCGCCGTCGACGTCGTACCCGTCGCGCTGCGCGGCGAGGAGGTCCGCGAGGATGCCCGGCCGCCCGGCGTCGGCGGCCCGGCGCTCGCGCAGCACCCGCTCCCACCACTGCCAATGCGGCTCCTGGTCGACGAGGGCGGCGATGTTCGGGACGACGTGGTACTCCTCGTCCATCCACCGCCAGACCACGTCCATCACGGCGTCGAACGGGTCGTCGAGGCCGATGAGGTCGTACATCATCCGGGTCGGCAAGGGGCGGCTGATCGCGCCGACGAGCTCGACGGTGTCCGAGCCGGTCGCGAGGACGGCGTCGATCAGCGCGTCGACCGTCTCGGTGATGGCCGGTCGGAGGCGGCGGGCGGCCGCGGGGGTGAACGGCAAGGTGATCAGGTTCCGCAGGGCGCGGTGCCGGGCGGGCATCGCGGCGATCAGACCCGCCGCGTTCACCGGCCCCTCGTGCAGTTCGTCGCGCGCGCGGCCCTCGCCGTAGTGCCGGTGATCCATGTAGAGCCGGTCGTCGGACAGGAGGCGCAATGCCGTCGCGTAGTCCCCGATCAACCAGCCCCCGGATTGTTCGTCGCGCCTCGGGGGACCTTGCGTGTAGACGTACGGGGGAAGCGCCTCGCCCGACGTCACGGCGAATCGCCGAACCCCGTGGAAAGGCCTTCGAGCTCGTCCAATCGCTTGACCACGGTTTGCCCCCGAAGACGCTGCCCGACGTCCTGAAGCCAGAGAAAGCGGCAGGCCAAGTGTTCGTGGCCCGGGGCGGCCTCGTCAATCGGTCGAACCGGGTGAGGCGTGCGCTTGGCCACGCGCGGGGACGGGTAGCCGGTGTCGGTGACCGAGTCGACGTGTCCGAAGCACATGCACTACGGGCCGTGCGGAGGGGTGCGCGAGGACGGCGGCTGCGAGATGGGGGCCCACCGGTGCCCGTTCACCCTGCTCGACGCCCCGCTGGAATGGACGGGCTCGCCGTCGCCGCTGCGCCCGCCGCCCTCCGCCACCGGTGATGCGCCTCAGGTGCTGACCGACCTGACCCTGCCCGCCTACGCCCCGGCCGCCGTGGCCGAGCTGGTCGACGTGCTGGCGCCGACCTGCGACGCCGTGCTCGTCGGTGAGCACCAGAGCCGACCTGATCTCCCTCCGACGCTGATGGCCGCGCTGATCAAGGAGCGGGGCGTCCGGCCGTGGATCACGCTCACCTGCCGCGACCGCAACCGGGTGGTGCTGGAGCAGGAGCTGCACGGGCTGGCCGCGCTCGGCGGTGTGGGGGTCTTCTGCGCCACGGGCGACGGTCGCGCCCCCGGCGTGCGCGACGAGGTCACGCAGGTCTTCGACATCGACGGGACCCGCCTGGCGGGCATGGCCGCCCACCTCGGCCTTCCCGTGGGCGTGCCGGAGGCGCCCGACGCGCCGCCGCGGCACCTGCGTCCGGGACGGTTGTTGGCCAAGCAGGAGGCGGGGGCACAGATCGCGGTGCTCAACCACGTCGGCACCGTCGAGCGGCTCGCGGCGTTCGTGGCCGAGGCGCGCGCGGTCGGTGTGCGGCTGCCCTTCATCGCGGGTGTCGCGGTGTACACCGACGAACAGTCGGCGGCGGTCCTGCTGCGCTTCCCCGGCCTCAACCTCGACCCGGAACGCGTGGCGCAGGTGCTCGCTGCGCCGGATCCCGTCGCGGCGGGGTGCGCGGAGGCGGTGCGCGAGGCGCGGGCCGTGCTGGCGGTGCCCGGGGTGGTGGGGGTGAACCTGTCCGGGCTGGGCAGCGCCCGCGGTGAACGGGTGGGCGCCGAGATCAAGGCCGCGATCGGGGCCGAGCTGCGGCGGGAGGCGGCATGAGCGCCGACGGTGGCCCGACGGCCATGGAGGCCGAGTTCGACGTGGTGGCGGACTGGACGCGCCAGGCGGTCCGGCAGCTCGGTGACGACCACGCCCTCCCGGCGGCCTGCCAGGGCAGCGCGAGCCCGGCCGCGCTCGACTGGCTCGCCCGGGCGTGCGGTGTCACGGCCGGAACCCGGCTGTTGGACGTCGGCGGCGGCACCGGTGGACCGGCCGCGTACGCCGCGCGGCAGTTCGCCGCCCGCCCGCTGCTCGTCGAGCCCATGCCCAACGCGTGCCGGACCGCCCGCGACCTGTTCGGGCTGGCCGCGGTGGTCGGCACGGGCGAAGCCCTGCCCGTCGCGACGGGCGCGCTGGATGCGGTCTGGTGCCTGGGGGTGCTCTGCACGATCCATGAGCGCCCGCGGGTGCTGGGCGAGCTGCGTCGGGTGCTGCGCGACGGGGGCTCGCTCGGCCTGCTGGTGTTCGTCGCCCAGGTTGCGGACGTGCCGGACGCGCCCGTGGGCAACGACTTCCCCGAGGCGGCCGAGCTCGAGCGCCAGATCGACGGAGCCGGGTTGGTGATCGTCGACCGGACGGACCTCGACGCCCTCCCCGCCGCGCCCGGATCGTGGTCCGCGTTGGCCGACGGGGTGCAGGAGGTCGTCGAGCGCGAACACGGCCGCGACCCCCGCTACCAGCAGGCCCGGCGCCAGCAGGAACGCATCGCCCAGCTGCTGGCCGACGGCGTGGTCGCAGGCAGGCTCCTCCACGCCCGCGCCGCGCCGCGGTGAGGGGGTCGGCTACCGCAGGCCAAGGCGCCGTCGGTCGGCCGGGCAGGCCCGCCGCGCCGTGGGACGGGATGACATCAGGTCACCGCAGGCCAGGACGCGTGGCGGCCGGCTGGACGGCGCAGCGGGTGCGGGCCCCGCCCGGACGAGGCCGGAAGGCTCAGCGGCGGGCGTGGCGGAGCACGTCGAGCTCGGGGCGGAACCACCCGCGCAACACGGCAAGGGTGGCGGCGGAGGCGAGGGCGCCCGCGACGGCGACCGTGACGATCGTCAGCGCGTCGGAGCCCAGGGGCCGGACCGCCGCAGCGGCGCCGACGGTGGCCGCTACGGTCACGACCAGCGCGGGCAGGTGCTTGCCGTACATCCGCAGGGTGGCGCCCATCAGCCCGGCCGAGACCCGGGCGGAGAAGTGCAGCATCACGAGGAAGTGCGCCACGATCGCGACGGAGGCGCCGATCGCCACCCCGTCCACCCCGGCGAAGCGCGCCCCGACCGAGCAGAACACCACGACCTCGGCCGCGTAGAGCCACGTCCGCCACGCCGCCCGGTACACCGCACCCGTCGCCCTGGTCAGCGACGTGCTGATCTTGTACGTCGTCCGGGGCAGCAGGACCAGCGCGAACACCTGCAGCGGCAGGACCACGGCCTCCCAGCGCGGGCCGAGCAGGACCCGCACCACCTCCGGCGCGAGCACGCACAGCATCACCGAGGCGGGCGCGGTGACCAGCGCGATGAGCGACGCGGAGCGGACGTAGGCCGCGCGCAGCCGCTCGCCGTCCTCGCGGACCCGGGCCATGGCGGGGAAGAGCACCTTGTCCGCCGCGCCGCCGATCACCGCGGCGGGCTCGGAGAGCAGGTTGTAGGCGCGGGAGTACACACCCAGCGGGGCGGTCCCCAGCATGTTGGCGACGACCAGGTTGTCGGCGTTCTGCGCGATCCAGTTCCCCAGCTGGGCCAGCGAGTACCCCGAGCCGAAGCCGATCATGGGCTGCAGCCGGGCCCACGCCACGTCCGGCGTGAGGAACCGGACGGTCGGCCGGGCGAGCAGGAGGTAGCCGACCGCGGTGACCAGCGCCGCGACGATCTCCGCCCACGCGAGCGCGTAGGCGCCGAACCCGGCCAGGGCGAGCACGACGCTCACCCCGATCATCGCGGGCCCCGCTGCGACGAGGTCGACCACGGTCAGCTGCCGGAACCGCAGGTTGCGCTGCAGCAGCCCGGACGGCACGGCCGCGATCCCCGCGAGCACCAGCGCGGGGGACAGCAGCGGCAGGAGGCCGGAGTCGGCGGGCAGCCCGACCAGCGGGTTGAGCACCGACGCCGACGTGGCCAGCGCCACCGCGAAGACCACCGAGACGAGCACGGAGAAGCCGAACGCCGCGGCGACGTCGTCGTCGGTCAGCGTCTGCCGCTGGACCAGCGCGGCCGACACCCCCAGCTGGGTCAGCAGCTGCGCGAGCCCGACGATGAGCAGCGCCGCCGCGACGGAGCCGAACTGCTCGGGGGTCAGGAGCCGCGCGAGCACGACCGTAGCCGCGATCTGCAGCACGGCCTGCCCGGCGGATCCGGTGAACGCCCAGACGAACCCGCGCAGCGTGCGTCCCGTGAGCGACGTGGTCCTCACCAGCCGCGCCGCAGGACGGCGTGGACCCGCCCGACCGCCACCATCGCCACGAACCAGGTCATCTGGGTCGTGACGCGGCGGAGGCCGTCCCGTCGGCGGGGTGGCGCGAGCAGGCGGCCGGCGGGCAGCCCGGCGACGGCCGGGTGGAACACCGCGTTGCCGACGCCCTTGGTGAAGACCAGCTTCGGCAGCTCGGCGCCCGCCGCCGACTCGGCGGGCACGCCGCGGAAGCTCCACGCCGCCGACGCCGAGGACGGCGGCGTCCCCGGGAGCTCGGCGTAGCGCAGGGCGAACTCGAGGTCGATGACCTTCAGCCCGGCCACCGGGTCGGACATGAGGTTCTGCGGCGAGAGGTCGAGCATGAACATGCCGCGCTCGTGCATCGCGCGGGCGAACTCGGCCGCCGCCCGCGCCGCCCACGGCCGCAGCTGGTGCACCCCCTGCACCCCCGACAGCGCGCGGAGGCGGTGCGCGCCGTCGTCGAAGTACTCCGGGGTCAGGAGCCAGTTCGGCCCGTGCTCCAGCAGCCGCGGCGCCAGCGGCTGGTCGGCCAGCACCGTGCGGGCGTGCAGCTCGCGCTCGAAGAAGGTCATGGCGCCCGGCCGGAAGATCTTGCAGACGCTGCGGCCGTGCACGGGGTGGTCCACGAGCGCCACGCGGGCGCGGAAGCCGGGGGAGTCCGCGCCCAGCATCTGGATCACCGGGAACGGCATGGCGCAGGCCTCGGCCAGCTTCCCGACCTTGGCCTGGAGCCGGGTCTCCAGCGTGGGGTCCTCGACCATCTCGAGCAGCGCCATCGCCTCGCGCGGGCCGATCGTGTAGCGCACGGCCTCGTAGGGCGGCGAGCTGCTTTTCAGCAGTCGGCGGGTCGTGTACCGCGCGACGGCGGCGATCCGGTCGTTGATCCGTGCCACGCTCTCGCCCGGCGCGGGCGGCACGTCACAGGCGACGACGAGCTTCTGCGGCTCGCCCGCGGCCGCGGCGAAGCGTCGCTGCGGGCCGAGCAGGTCGACGACGGCAGGCCGACGGCAGACGTCGAGCGGGAGGATCTCGAGGATCTCCATGCCGCGGGCGATCCCGGCTACGGCTTCGCCGAGCTCCATCGCCGCGCTCTCCGGCAGCACGAACACACTCAGCCCGTGCCACGCCTCCGGAGGTACCGGACGCGGCCGCGTCTCGCCTTCTGCACCAACACGCTGGTCCGTTCGAGGTTCCCCGGTGGCAGCCACTGGCGGATCCTATGGCCTCTCTTTAACGCAGAGAGATCGGGGTCTTACTCATTGTGATCGCGCAGGTGAACGCGGATGCCCGCACTGCTCCGTTTGTGCACCGGCATCCGGTTGATCCCGCTTGCGCGGCTTCCAGCCCGGCACGGCGACCGCGGGGGGATCAGGGCGAGGCCGCGGGGCATTCCTGCCACCGGTGCGGGGTTGACCAGGGCGGGGCGCGACCACGGCGCGTCGCCCGCCGTGTCGTCCGGCCGCAGGCCGATCTCGGCGAGCTGGTCGGCTGCCATCACGCGGTGAACAGCAGGTTCGGCTTGGCGCCTGCCACCCCCACGTCCGCGACCCCTTCGCGTAGTCGGCCGCGAACGCGTGCGGCGTGACGGAGGTCCGTCCTCTGGTCGCGGAGAGTGCAACCTGCTGCAAGGTCATCGCCTGATCGAGTAGTCCGTTCAGGTACCCGACCGCTTCCGCGTCACGACGAACAGCGAACGTGTGGCCGTCGGTCAGGACCGTGGCGTCGCCGTGCTCGAACACCGTCGCGGTCGCCGCAAGCACGGTCATCGGCACCACACCGGACGCGATCCGCTCGAGCGGGACCTCCTCGAAGGTGTGGGTGACGGAGGCGAAGGGCCGCAGGGGCTGGAACAGCGACACGACCTTGTTGCCTGCCGGCCGGGGCGGCGCAGGCAGGGGGACGACGCCCGCGATGCGGGAGAACGACCGTCGTCTCCTAATCCCGCAGGTGGCTGAGCGTCAGCGCGAGGGCGAGGCGGATGCGGCCGCTCGGTGTGCGCACGCAGAACCCCAGCTCGCTCTCCGCCCGTTCGAGGCGCGCGGTCACCGAGCTGTGGTGCAGGTGCATCGCGACGGCGGCGTGGCGGATCGAGTCGTTGATGCAGACGGCGTGCAGCGTGGCGATGACGACCGGCCCGCTCCGCCCGGCGGCCAGGCGGTCGAGCGCTTGGACGTCGGGGATCTTCGCGATCTCCTCGACGGGCACGTGCTCGGTCAGCACGGCGAAGCCGCCGAGGTCGTTCCAGTCGACCACCGGTCCGCCGAGCACCCACGCCCCGTCGGTCGCAGCGGCGTCGGCGAACCGGACGGCGACCCGGGCCCGCCGCCACGAGCGCCACGCCTCGTCGGCGCGCTCGGTCGAGCCGATCCCCACCCGCAGGTTCGGGGTCGGGTCGACCGTCTCGTCGCCGCGCACGAGCACGGCGTGCAGGTTCTCGATGGAGGCGTGTCCGACCGGGCGGAGGTGCTCCGGAAGCGCGGCCACGTCGCCGACGACGGCGAGGACCCGCGTCGGGGTGGTGGGCCGCAGGCCCATCAGGTGCAGGGCCCGTGAGCGTTCCGCCGCGCCGGCGACGTCGCTGATGACCAGCTCGACCAGTGCGGGATCGCCGAGCCGCGGCAGCGTCGACGACTCGAGCTCGCGCTGGATGGCGGCCGCGGCGGCGAAGCGCTCCAGGACGATCTGGTCCAGCGGCAGCGGCTCGCCGCTGCGCTCCAACCACACCTGGCCGCCGCCTTCGATGGGGTGCGCGGTCACCGTCGCGGGGCGGTCGCCGCCCATGAGGCGGCCGTCGGGGGCGCGGCGGACCAGCCGACCGGAGGAGTCGCTGACGCCCACCGGGCATTCCGCGAGCTGCGCGGTGGCGCGGGCGAGGGCGTTGACGCCGAGGTGTTGGCGCACGAGCTGGTCGAACACGGCGATCACGCGAACCGCACCCTCGGCATCGGCGTCGAGAGCGGAGAGCCGGAGCAGCAACGCCCGCATGCCCTCCACGTTAGGTACGGCGCAGCGAAGAGCAGAAACCGCCAGTTGGCGGACAGCATTGCTACCCATTCCCGCCGGCTGCCGGTTACCTCGACGACTGTGACCGGGAGCACGATCAAGAGGCGCCGCGATCTGCCGGACGGAGGATGCAAGCATGGATCATGAGCTGGCTGCGGTGGTGCCGCTCATCCCTGACCTGCCGTTCAGCGAGCTCGACCGCACGCGCCGCACGCTCGACGAGCTCATCGCGGCCCTTCCTCCCGACCTGAGCGGGGTGCGCGTCGACGACCGCCTGGTGCCGGGCGAGCCGGACATCCCGGTCCGGGTGTTCGCGCCCGAGGACCGGGACGCCGAGCCGCTCCCCGCGGTGCTCGACATCCACGGCGGCGGGTTCGCCGTCGGCACGATCGCCCTCGACGACGCCCCGAACGCCGACATCGTGCGCGAGACCGGAGCCGTCGTGGTCTCCGTCGGCTACCGCCTCGCGCCGGAGCACCCGTACCCCGCCCCGGCGCAGGACTGCTACGCGGCCCTGTGCTGGCTGGCGGACAACGCGGACGCGCTCGGGGTCGACCCGCGCCGCGTCGCGGTCCTCGGCGACAGTGCAGGTGGCGGTCTCGCCGCCACCGTCGCCCTGCTGGCCCGGGACCGCGGCGGCCCCGCGCTCGCCATGCAGGTGCTGATCGAGCCGGAGCTCGACGACCGCCTCGACACGCCGTCGATGCTGGTGGGCGCGGACACGGTGGGCTGGAACAACGCCCAGGCCGTCCTGAGCTGGCGGCACTACCTCGGCGGCGCAGCGGCCGACGCCTATGCGGCCCCGGCCCGCATGGTCGATCTCACCGGCCTGCCGCCCACCTACCTCACGGTCAACGAGCTCGACTGCCTCCGCGACGAAGGCTTCGAGTACGCCCGCAGGCTCCTGGCCGCGGGCGTGTCGACCGAGCTGCACTGCTGGCCCGGCGCGTTCCACGGGTTCGCCACCCTCGTGCCGACGGCCGCGATCTCGTTGCGCGCCAACGCCACGTTGCACGACGCGCTCCGGCGCGGGCTGGGTGTCGAGACCCGCTACGGCGCCGACGCCCTCCGCTGACACACGCACCCGCCATTCGGGGGTGGGGGTGAGTCCTTTCGATGATGAGAGGTAGATGCGATGAGTACGGATTTCGACGCCGTCGTGGTCGGGGCCGGGTTCGGCGGGCTCTACATGCTGCAGAACCTGCGCCAGCTCGACATGTCGGTGAAGGTCTTCGAGCGCGGCGGCGGCGTGGGCGGCACGTGGTACTGGAACCGCTACCCGGGCGCCCGCTGCGATAGCGAGAGCGTCTACTACATGTTCAGCGACCACTTCTCGCGGCAGGTCCTGGACGAGTGGTCTTGGAGCGAACGCTTCGCGGGCCAGCCGGAGATCCTCGAGTACCTGAACTTCGTGACCGACAAGATGGACCTGCGCCGCGACATCCAGTTCGACACGGCGGTCACCGCGGCGGTCTACGACGAGGAGAACAACCGCTGGGAGATCACCACCGACGACGGCGCGCACACCACGTGCCGCTTCCTCGTCACCGCGGTGGGCTGCATCTCCACGACCAACCTGCCGCCCTTCCCGGGCCTGGAGAGCTTCACCGGCGAGACCTACCACACCGGCGCGTGGCCGCATGAGCCCGTGGACTTCACCGGCAAGCGCGTCGCGGTGATCGGGACCGGCGCCACCGGGGTGCAGGCGATCCCGGAGATCGCGAAGCAGGCGCAGGAGCTCTGGGTGTTCCAGCGCACGCCCAACTACGACATCCCGGCCCGCAACGCACCGCTGGACGCCGAGTACGTCCAAGAGGTCAAGGCCGACTACGCGGATCTGTGGGAGAAGGCCCGCGCGTCCGGCTTCGGGCTGCCCTACCAGGTGATCGAGGGCTCGGCCGCCGAGGCGCCCCCGGACGAGCGGCAGGAGCGCTACCAGCGCGCGTGGGACAAGGGCGGCTTCTACATCGGGCTGGAGACCTACAGCGACTTCCTGGTCAACAAGGAGAGCAACGACACGATCTCCGAGTTCATCCGCGCGCGGATCCGCGAGACGGTGCACGACCCGGCCACGGCCGAGCTGCTCGCGCCCTCGAACCACCCGTTCTTCACCAAGCGACCGCCGCTGGAGACCGGCTACTACGAGGCCTACAACCGCGAGCACGTGACGCTCGTCGACATCAACACGCGAGCCGATCGAGTCGATCACCGCCAAGGGCGTGCGGACGGCGAACCGGGAGTACGAGGTCGACGCGATCGTCTTCGCCACCGGGTTCGACGCGATGACCGGGACGCTGTTCAAGATGGGCATCAAGGGCCGCGACGGCCTGGCGCTCGAGAAGAAGTGGGCGGACGGGCCCAGCACCTACCTCGGCCTGACCACGCACGGCTTCCCGAACCTGTTCATGATCACCGGCCCGCAGAGCCCCTCGGTGCTGTCCAACATGCCCGTCGCGATCGAGCAGAACGCCGAGTGGATCGCCGGGCTGATCGGCCACATGCGCGCGGCCGACTTCGACTACTGCGAGGCCGACGAGGACGCCGAGCGGCGGTGGGTCGAGCACCACAACGAGATCGCCGACGCCACCCTGCTGCTGGGCACGAACTCCTGGTGGGTGGGCGCGAACATCCCCGGGAAGCCGCGCACCCTCTACCCGTACGTCGGCGGGGTCGGCCCGTTCCGCGACATCTGCGCGGACGTCGCGGGCAAGGGCTACGAGGGCTTCACCCTCACCGCGCGGGAAAGGGTGTAGCGCCGTGGACCTCGTCGACAGGATGGATCCCGAGGTCGCGGCGGTGTTCCCGCACCTGCCGGTCATGGACCTCACCGACATCCCGACCGCGCGCACGACGATGATGGACATGCTCGCCACGGCCAACGCGGGGGTCACGCCGAGCACGGCCGTCGTCCGGGAAGACCGGCAGGCGCCCGGCCTGGACGACGATCCCGACGTCCGGCTCCGCGTCTACCGACCGGCCGACCAGTCCGACGTGCTGCCCTGCCTCTATTGGATCCACGGCGGCGGCCACGTGCTGGGCCAGATCGAGCAGGACGACCTGCTCATGGACCACATCGTCGAGTCCGTGGGCTGCGTGGCGGTCTCGGTGGAGTGGCGCAGGCCGCCCGAGCACCCTTTCCCGGCGCCGATGAACGACTGCTACGCCGGGCTGACGTGGACCCACAAGAACGCCGCCGAGCTGCGGATCGACCCGCGGCGGATCGCGATCGGCGGCGCCAGCTCGGGAGGGGGCTCCGCGGCGGGGCTCGCGCTGCTGGCCAGGGACCGGGGCGAGGTCCCGGTGTGCTTCCAGCTGCTGGTCTACCCGATGCTCGACGACCGCAACGTGACGCCGGCGAGCGTGGCGATCACCGAGCCGAAGGTCTGGAACCGCACGTCCAACCTCATCGGGTGGCGGGCCTACGTCGGCGACGCCGTCGGCACGGAGGCGGTCTCGCCCTACGCGGCACCGACGCGGGCGAGCGACCTCGCGGGCCTCCCGCCCGCCTACATCCCGGTCGGCGACGTCGACCTGTTCATCGACGAGGACATCGAGTACGCCCAGCGCCTCATCCAAGCGGGCGTACCGACGGAGCTGCGCGTCTACCCGGGCGGCATCCACGGCTTCGACCTGCTCGCGGGCGGCTCCGGGCTCGCGCAGCGGTTCCAGGCCGACCGCGACGCCGCCCTGCGCAGGGCGTTCCACCTCGAACCGTGAGCCCCGCCACCCGACCGTCCACCACCGACCCGAAGGAGCCGAACATGTCCGCTCGCGACCGGATCGACCCCGATTCGCGCGTCCCGCTCGACCAGCTCTTGGAAGCATTGCCCGGTGGCTTCAACGCCATCCCCGACATCGTCGACCGCCGCGCCGCCGTGACCGCGCTGCTCGCCTCGCTCGAGGTGCCGGAGAACCCCCGCGTGGTCAAGGAGGACCGCACGGTCCCGGGGCCCGACGGGGCGCCCGAGGTGCCCGTGCGCATCTACAAGCCCGTCAACGCCACGGCCGGGCTGCCGGGGATCTACTACATCCACGGCGGCGGGATGGTCCTCGGCGACATCGCGGGGGAGGACGACACCGCGGCCATGGTCTGCGACGAGGTCGGTGCGGTCGTGGTGTCGGTGGAGTACCGGCTCTCGCCGGAGCACCCGCACCCCGCGCCCGTCGAGGACTGCTACGCCGCGCTCGTCTGGATGGCCGCCCACGCCGACGAGCTGGGCTTCGACCCCGCCCGCCTCGGGCTGTACGGCGGCAGCGCGGGCGGCGGCCTCGTGCTCGGCACCGCCCTGCTGGCGCGCGACCGCGGCGGCCCGCCCGTGAAGTTCATGATGCCGATCTACCCGATGATCGACGACACGAACACCACGGCGTCCAGCCAGGAGATCGTCGACGTCGGGATCTGGGACCGCTCGGCCAACATCGAGGCGTGGGCCTGGTACATCGGCGACGGGAAGGCCGACCAGTACGCGGCCCCCACCCGCGCCGAGGACCTCACGGGCCTGCCGCCCGCGTTCATCGACGTCGGCACCGTCGACCTGTTCCGGGACGAGGACATCGCCTTCGCCCAGCGCCTGATGCAGGCCGGGATCCCGACGCAGCTGAACATCAACGACGGCGCCTACCACGCCTCGGAGCGCTTCGCCCCGGAATCGGCGCTGGCCCGGCGCATCTGGGCGGCCCGCATCGACGCGCTCAAGCGCGGACTGGCCTGACCGCGGGATCGGGCGGTGCCTCCACGGGGGCACCGCCCGGCTCCGCGCCGCTCAGACGAAGGCGCCCCGGCCGGTGATCGCCCGACCGACGATGAGGGTGTTGATCTCCCGGGTGCCCTCGTAGGAGTGCCGTGTCGCGGAAGGAGGTGGCGCCCTGCAGGCAGTTGGGGGAGCCACGCGACGTCGTCGAGCTCGTCACCGCCGTTCGGGCCTGGTCGCAGCTGCCGCACCCGGACTGATCAGGCGGCGAGAGTCACCGATCTGCGCTCGGGACAGCAGATCCGTGACTCTCGCGCGGCCGGGGTGATCGACACCGCCCGGCCCCGAGCGGCGAGAGTCACCGATCTGCGCTCGGGACAGCAGATCCGTGACTCTCGCGCGTCGGGGGAACCCGCGGGTGATCAACGCCGTCTGCGTTCGGTGTGATGGACACCCCGTTCCGTGGTCGGGATGCCGTCGCGGCTGGGCTCGTCACCGCGGGGCAGCTGCGGGGCCCGCGCTTCCGCACGCTGTTCTCGGGGATCTTCGTGCGCGCCGACGTCGAGGTCGACTACGCGATGTGGTGTGCGGCGGGCGCGTTGGCCGTCGAGGGCCGCGGGGTGCTGGGCGGCTGGTCCGCGGCGGAACTGCTCGGCGCGTCGTGCGCGCCGCGGTCCGCGCCGGTCGAGCTGATCGTTCCCGGGAGCTCCGCGCCGACCCGACCGGGTTTGGTGGTGCGCGCCGACCGCCTGACCGCGGAGGAGATCGCGTGGGTGGATGGTGTCGCGGTCACCACTGCGCTGAGGACGGCGTTCGACCTGGGTCGGCGACCGCCGATCACCGAGGCGATCTGCGCTGTCGATGCGCTCACCCGCACGTGCGCGATCGGTGTCGATGAGATCGCCGCGTTCGCCGAGCACTTCCCGGGTGCGCGGGGCTCGGTGCAACTGCCCGAGGTGTTGCGCCGGTCCAGCCCGCTGTCGGATTCTCCGATGGAGACGCGGATCCGGGTGGCGATCGAGGATGCGGTGCTCCCCACGCCCGTGCTGCAGCATCCGGTGGGGCCATACCTGCTCGATCTCGCCTACCCCGAGCTGCAGCTGATGATCGAGTATGACGGGCAGGAGCACCTCACCCCGCAGCGCGCGGCCCGGGACCTGCGTCGTCAGGCGTACCTCTCCACGGCTGGGTGGGCGGCGCTCCGCTTCCTGGCCAAGGAGGTGTTCCAGCCCGCGCTCGTGGCGGCCCGGGTGCGCGCCGCAATCGCCCGCCGCACCGCCGAGAAGCATCGATCCGCGATCGCGGGAGCAAATCCGTGACTCTCAGCGCCCGCTCCGGGTAGGGGAATGCGGTGTTGATCACCCCTGACGCGCGAAAGTCACCGATCTGCTGTCGCGACAGCAGATCGGTGACTCTCAGCCGGACGCGGGCTCGCGGAGGGCGAGCGCGTCGCGGCCGGGCGGCGCGCCGAACATGCGCCGGTACTCGCGGCAGCGCGGTGCGGGTGAGGCCCCGGCCGGCGTGGTCGGCGATCGACTTCCGCAGGCGGCCCTGCGCAGGTTGCGCCGGCCTGGGTGCACGCCCCGCAAGATCAGCTGCGCGGCCCATAATGCGGCGACGCCTGCAGAGAGGATGGCCATGAGCCGCGAGATCATCACCGTCGTCAGCGACCTGTCGTACGCCGAGTGCCCGCGCTGGCACGACGACCGGATCTGGTTCGTCGACTTCTACACCTACCGGGTGCTGTCGGCGGCGGAGGACGGGAGCGATCTGCGCGTCGAGGCCGAGGTGCCCGAGCAGCCGTCGGGGCTCGGGTGGCTGCCCGACGGCCGGTTGCTCGTGGTGTCGATGCGCGACGCCCGGCTCCTGCGTCGCGAGCCCGACGGCACGCTCGTCACCCACGCCGACCTCTCGGCCCACGTGAGCGGGCACCCCAACGACATGGTCGTCGACCGCGACGGCCGGGCCTTCGTCGGCAACTTCGGCTTCGACCTGATGAACGGGGCGCCGGTGGCCCCCGCCAACCTCGTGCGCGTCGACCCCGACGGCACGGTCACCACGGTCGCCGACGACATGTGGTTCGCCAATGGCAGCGTCATCACCGACGACGGGGTGTTGCTGGTCGACGAGACGTTCGGCAACCGGATCACGGCCTTCGACCTCGGCCAGGACGGCAGCCTGGGCAACCGGCGCGTGTGGGCCCGGTTCGGCGAGCTCCCCGCCGACCGCGACCTGGAGAAGGCGCTGGGGCAGCTGGTCGTCGCGCCCGACGGGTGCTGCCTCGACGCCGAGGGCGCGCTCTGGATCGCCGACGCGCTGGCGGGCCGACTCGTGCGGGTGCGGGAGGGCGGCGAGATCGTCGACGAGATCCCGGTGGGCAGCGGCGTCTACGCGTGCATGCTCGGCGGGGTCGACGGCCGCACCCTGTTCGCCTGCGCCGCACCGGATTTCAACGAGCACGCGCGCAAGGCCGCCCGCGAGGCCAGGCTCGTGTCCGTCCGCGTCGACGTCCCGCACGCCGGTCGGCCCTGACCCCCGCAGGCTGTGACGCCGACCGAACGGGAGTGCGCGGCGGAGGGGAAGGCGGCATGATCTGAACCGCGGTTGTGGCGGGAGGTGGGGGGCGAGGATGTCCGACGGCGAGCAGCAGCAGCAAGTGGATCACGACGAGATCCAGCGCGAGCTGGCCAACCATCCGGCGAAGAAGGGGATGCTCTTCAACGTCGCGGTCACCGTCCTGGAGATCGGCGGGGCCATCGTCTTCTTCCACGTGGCCAAGAGCATGGGCGCGAGCGACGTCGCGGCGTACCTGAGCGGCAGCATCGCCCCCGTGCTCGGAGCGTTAGCGGTCTGGATCCGCTCCCGGAAGTTCAGTGGCGCCTCGGCGGCGATCTTCGCGTTCACCGCCCTCTCGGCCGTGGTCGCGGTCGTGGGCAGCACCGACGCGAAGGTCCTGCTCTACAAGGACTGCGCGTCGACGGCGCTGATCGGCCTGGTGTTCGGCCTGTCGTGCGTCCTGATGCGCCGCCCGGTCGTCTTCTACTTCGCCCAGCGCTACGGCACCGACGGCACGAACGAGGGCATGGCCGCGTTCGACAAGATGTGGACGGCCTACCCGGCCTTCCGCAAGACGATGTACCAGATCAGCATCGTCTGGGCCGTGGTTTTCCTGGTGCAGGCGGGCGTGACCGCGTTGATCATCGCGTCGACGTCCTTCGAGGACGCCTACAACTGGGACCAGATCCTGCCGATCGTCGCGACGGTGGTGGCGATGGTCGTGACGGTGATGATCTCCCGCCGGGCCCAACGGGAAGGCGCGGCCCGACGGGAAGCGGCCCGCAGGGCCGAACCCGCATAGAGGGTCCGGCAGATGAGGGCTCCGTGGGCCCGTGGCATCCAGGTGCCCGCAGCGCAGGGTGCCCCCACATCCTCGTGCCGGGGCACTCCGGTGCGGGGGTAACGCCGCGATGTGAGTGCCTGGGCGACGCGGGCCGGGGCCCTCAGCTGCCGGGCGCTCTCAGGAGCCCGCCTCCGCGGTGGGCGCGCTGGCGGGCGGCCGGGCTTCGCCGAGGCCGAGGTGCTCGCGCAGGGTGGTGCCCTCGTACTCGGTGCGGAACGACCCGCGCTCCTGCAGCAGCGGCACGACGGTGTCGGCGAAGTCGTCGAGCCCGCCGGGCGTGATGTGCGGGACGAGGACGAAGCCGTCGCTGGCGTCGGCCTGCACGAACTCGTCGAGCGCGTCGGCGACCTGTGCCGGTGTGCCGACGAAGTTCTGCCGCCCGGTGACCTCGATGATCAGCTCACGGGTGCTGAGGTGCTTCGCCTCGGCCAGCTCGCGCCACTCCCGTGCGGTGGCCACCGGGTCGCGGTACATACGCACGCTGGCCCGGCCCTTGGAGATCGTGTTCTCGCCGACGACCGGGTCGACCGCGGGCAGCGGCCCGTCGGGGTTGTGGTCGGACAGGTCGCGGTTCCACAGCTGCTCCAGGAACTTGATCGCGGTCTGCCCGCTCACCTGCTGCATGCGGATCTCGTGGGCCTTCTCGTGGGCCTCCGCGTCGGTGTCGCCGAGCACGAACGTGGACGCGGGCAGGATCTTGAGGTCCTCCGGCGCGCGGCCGTACGCGGCGAGCCTGCGCTTGACGTCGGCGTAGAACGCCTTGCCCGCCTCGAGCGTGCCGTGCCGGGTGAAGATCGCGTCGGCGCTGGACGCGGCGAACTCGCGGCCTTCGTCGGAGTCGCCCGCCTGCAGGATCACCGGGCGGGTCTGCGGGCTGCGCGGCACGTTGAACTGGCCGCTGATGGCGAACTGGTCGGAGTGGATGGCGAACCGGCCCGCGTCCACGTCGCGGAGGAAGACCCCCGACTCCGGGTCCGCGACGATCTCGTCGCCGCGCCAGGAGTCGAACAGCTCCCAGGTGGCGGCCAGGAACTCCTTCGCGCGCAGATAGCGCTTGTCCTGGGGCAGGAAGCCGCCGCGGCGGAAGTTCTCCCCGGTGAACGCGTCCCACGAGGTGACGACGTTCCACGCCGCACGCCCGGCCGAGAGGTGGTCGAGCGTCGCGAACTGGCGGGCGATGTCGTAGGGCTCGTTGAACGTCGAGTTGATCGTGCCCGCGAGGCCGAGGCGGTCGGTGACCGCGGCCAGCGCGGTCAGGACGGTCATCGTGTCGGGCCGCCCGACCACGTCGAGGTCGTAGATCTGGCCGTTCTGCTCGCGCAGCCGCAGCCCCTCGGCGAGGAACAGGAAGTCGAACTTGGCCCGCTCCGCGGTCTGTGCGAAGTGCACGAAGGACCGGAAGTCGATGTGGCTGCCCGCCGCCGGGTCGCTCCAGACCGTCGTGTTGTTGACGCCGGGGAAGTGGGCGGCGAGGTGGATCTGCTTCTTCATGATCGCCTTCCCTCAGACGGCCGCGTAGCGGTTGGCGGGACGGCCCATGCCGAGCAGCCCGCGCAGGGTGTCGGCCTCGTAGGCCGTGCGGAACGCGCCGCGGCGCTGCAGCTCCGGAACGAGGCCGCCGGTGATCTGGGCCAGGTCGTGGGGGAGGACCCCGGGACGCAGCCGGGCGCCGCTCAACCCGGCCTCCTGCCACTCCAGCACGAGATCGGCCAGCTCGGCGGGCGTGCCGGTGAACACCAGCGCGTCGCTGCGCAGCGGCTCGCCCGCGCGCTCGTCGAGGCGGGCCTTGCGGTCGGCGGCGGCGCCCGCGTCGTCGTCGAGGAACACCACGACGTCGCCGACGACGTGCAGGACCTCCTCCGCCCGCCCCGCCGAGGCCTGGGCCGCGCGGATCTCGCCGAGGATCCGGCGGGCGTGCGCCGCGTCCGAGGGGGTGACGAAGCCGAGATCGGTGCTGCGGCCCACCAGCTGGTAGGGCACGGGCCGGTGCGCGAGCGCGCTGACGATCGGTTGCCCCTGCGGCGGCCGCGGCGTGATCGACGGGCCGCGCACGCTGAACTGCGCGCCCTCGAAATCGATGTAGTGCAGCTTCTCGCGGTCGACGAACCGGCCGGTGGCGGCGTCGCGGATCTCCGCGTCGTCCTCCCAGCTGTCCCAGAGCCTGCGCATCACCTCGACGTAGTCGGCCGCCTCGTCGAACAGCGCGGCGATGGGCGTGCCCGGCCGGTCGGCGTCCTCGAGCCGGTACCGCTCGGCCGTCCGCCGCCCGAACAGCTCCGCTTCCTGCGGGCCGCCCGAGACGCGGATGCGGACCCCGGCCCGTCCGGTGCTGACGTAGTCGAGCGTCGCGATGGCCTTCGAGAGGTGGAACGGCTCGGTGTGCGTGGCGATCGCGGTGGGGATCAGCCCGATGTTGCGGGTGAGCGGGGCCACCCTGGCCGCGACGAGCACGGCGTCGAGCCTGCCGCGCACCTGGTCGGTGCGCTGGTCGGGCGCGAAGCGGTCGGTGGACTGCAGGGCGAAGGAGTCCTCGAACGTCACGAAGTCCAGCAGCCCGCGTTCGGCTTCGGTGACCAGGTCGAGCCAATAATCAGCGGTCAGCAGCTCCGAGGGACGGGCGCCGGGCTCGCGCCAGGCCGCGGGGTGCCAGCCGGTCCCGTCGAGGGCGACGCCGATGTGCAGCGGTTCAGGATTCACAGACGGTCCTTCTCGCGACGTGTCGAATCAGGGTGCCCCCACGGATCGGGGGCCGGGCGCGGGCGGTTACGCCGGACAGTGCCCCGGAGGCGAGCCGACCCCGTCGAGCCACAGGCGGGCCACGAGAGACGGCTCACGACCGGTCATCTCGCCCTACTCTGCCTCGGCAACGGGAGATTTCCACACTAGCCGCCGCGGACGCGTGCGTCGCCCGGTTGCCGACTGAGACGGGCGACACAGGACTGCTTGAGCCCTTGATCTTCCAGTTTCCTAGTAACAAGAAGGGGTTCACTGCCGCGGCGAAGCCGCCAGGTGCGCCGAGCAGCTTCATGTGCGAGGCGTAGTGCCCGACCGACGCCCTGTTCGTCTCGCCGCTCGCGGGTCTCGCACCTGCCGGGTCGACCTTCACCGACAAGGCGGCCCTGGAGTCGGCGGACCGGTTCGGCGAGTGCCGCCGCTGGATCGCTGCGGGACGTGTGGATCGCGGTCCGGGTGAGCCTGCGCGAGGTCCTCGAGGCGGTCACCCTGGCCGATCTGGCCGCAGGCACCCTTCCCGAGGCGGTCTGCGTCCGTGTGGCGGCCCCCGACGCGTGGGTGACGCGCTGACCGCGTTCACGCCTCCACGAGGGCGCGGCCCCAGTAGTCGCCCGCCTGGGTGACCCCGGGTGGGCAGGCGAACAGCCCGGATCCGGTGTGCCGGATGTACTCGTTGAGGGCGTCGTGGGTGCCCAGCGTGCGTTGGAGCGTGACGAACGCGGCGGGGTCGGACTGGAAGCTGATGAAGAACAGCCCGGCGTCGAGGGTACCGGTGGCCGCGTCGATGCCGTCGGTGAAGGAGTAGCCGCGGCGCAGGATCCGCAGCCCGTTGTTGTTCTCGAACGCGGCCAGCCGGATGTGCGCGTTCGCGGCGATCACGGGGTTGCCCTCGCCGTCGGTCGCGGCGAAGTCCGGCGCGTCGAGCTCGTTCTTCCCGGTGAGCGGCGCCCCCGTGGCCTTGTCCCGCCCGAAGACGGCGTTCTGGTCGCCGAGCCGGTCGCGGTCCCACGGCTCGATGAACATCCGGATCCGGCGCGCCACGAGGTAGCTGCCGCCGCGGATCCAGGCCTGGTCGGCCGTGTCGGGTACCCAGACGTGCTGGTCCAGCGCGGCCGCGTCGTCGGACTTGATGTTGCGGGTGCCGTCCTTGAACCCCATCAGGTTGCGCGGCGTCGCCTGGGTGGAGCCGGTGGACGACGTGCGGCCGAACCCGAGCTGGGTCCACCGGGTGACGACGGTGCCCCGGCCCAGCCGGGCGAGGTTGCGGATGGCGTGGAAGGCCACCTGCGGATCGTTCGAGCAGGCCTGGATCGCGATGTCGCCGCCGGTCCGGGTCGGGTCGAGGATCTCCCGCGGCAGCGCGGGCAGGGGCTGCAGCGCTGCGGGACGGCGTGGCGCGAGCCCGAACCGGCCGTCGAAGAGGCCGGGCCCGAACCCGATCGTCACCGTCAGGCTCGACGGCGGCAGCCCGGCCGCCTCCCCGGTGTCGGCGGGCGGCACCTCCGGCGACGTCGAGTCGCCCGGCACGGGGGCGCCGCGCGTCATCGCCTCGGCCGCGGCGGTCCAGGTCTGCAGCAGCGTGACGAGGTCGGCCCGCTCGGTGGAGGTGACGTCGAACGCCGCAAAGGCCAGGCGGTCCTGCGCGTCGGTGCTGATGCCCGCCTGGTGCGCTCCCTGGAACGCGACGGTGCCCGACGTCGTCGCGGTGGCCGGGGCGCAGCCCGCCGTGGCCAGGCCGCCGCCCAGCGCGACGCCGCCCAGCCCGATGCCGCCCAGGAGCCTTCGGCGCGAGAACGCCGCCATCACACCACCTTCGCCGCCACCTGCGAGAGCGGCTCGGCCAGTGCGTTCACCGACTGCGCGAGAACCTTGCGGTCCGCCTCGCCCACCGTCGAGTAGTCGACGTAGCCGTCGCCCTGGGCGAACTTGGCGAGACGCGCGGTGACGTCGGTGAACCGGGCGTCGAGCTGCTGGGCCAGCGGTGCGTCCTTGCCCGCAAGCGCGGGCTTGAGCAGCTCGAAGGCCTCACGGGCGCCCGCGATGTTGGCCGCGAAGTCCCACAGGTCGGAGTGGGAGTAGCGGTCCTCCTCGCCGGTCACCTTCGTGGTGGAGACCTCGGTGAGCAGGTCGCCGGCGCCGTTGGCCAGCTCGGCGGGCTGGTAGGTGTTGGTGGCCACCTTGGACTTCAGGGTGGCGACGTCGGCGTCGAGCTTGTCGGCCATCGGCGCCATCCCGGCCAGCGAGTTGTCGACCCAGAGCGCCTTCTCGATGCGGTGGAAGCCGGTCCACTGCGCCGGGTCGGGTACGTCGTCGATGCGGGCGTCGATGTTCGGGTCGAGGTCGCCGAAGCTCTCCGCGACCGGCTCGATGTCCTCGTAGTGCACGCGCGCGGGCGCGAACAGCGTCTTGGCCTTGGCGATGTCCCCGCCGCGGACGGCGTCGGTGAACGCCTTCGTCGTGGTGGTGAGCGCGGCGACCTCGCCGACCACGTAGTCGTGGTACTTCGAGGTGGCGTCGGTGAGCGAGGTGTCGGCGGCCGCGGTCGGCGCGGCGCCGGACACCGTGAAGGTCCAGGTGTCCTGCTTGGCCCCCGGGCAGTAGAGGCTGTAGTTGCCAGCACCGAGGCGTAGGGCGAAGTTGCCGTCCACGCCCGCCGTCACGTTCTCCTTCTCGCCGATGATCTTGCCGTCCTGCTGCAGCTCGGCCTCGGTCACCGCGTCCGAGCCCGCGTTGGTGATGGCGAACGTCACCGGGCCGCCGGGCACCGTGGCGGGCGTCGGCTGGCAGCCCGCGTCCGACAGCGCGACCTTCACCGTCGCGGCCTGCTCGGCAGGCGCGGGAGCCTGCGTGTTCCCGGAGCTCCCGCACGCCGCGACGAGCAGCCCGACGGAGAAGCCACCGAGGACGACGCCGACGGAACGGCGGGGGATCGATCGCATGACGAAGGCACCTTTCGTGCGGGAAGAGCGGATCGGGACGTCAGCCGTGGTCGGCGGCGGGCACGGGGGGTTGGGCCGGAGCGCGGCTCGCGCGGCGGCCGGTGGGCCACAGCACGTAGGCGAGCATCGGGACGAGGTAGAGCACCCACACCGCCACTTCGATGACGGTGGGGAACGGCTGGATGCCGAGCATCCCGGTGACCAGCGACGAGATCGGGGTGCCCGGCTGCACCAGCCACGACAGGTTCGCTGCCCGCTGCTGCCCGACGTTGAGCCAGCCCGCCTCGTGGGCGGTGTGCGCGGCCGTCATGAGCAGGCCCGCGGCCACGACGACGAGGACCGCGCCGGTGATCTTGAAGAACCGGGCCATGTTGAGCTTGACCCCGCCGCGGTAGATGCCGTAGCCCAGCGCCACCGCGAGGAGGACGCCGATCAGCGCGCCCCCGCCCGCGAGCAGTGGTGAGGTGCTGGCCTGGAATGCGGCGAGCAGGAAGACGACGGTTTCGAAGCCCTCGCGCAGAACGGCCAGGAAAGCCATCGCGACCAGCGCGCCGGTGGAGCCGCGCATCAGCGCGCTCTCGGCGGCGGATTCGAGCTCGGCGCGCATTCCGCGGGCGTGGCGACGCATCCAGAGGATCATGTAGGTGACCATCGCGACCGCGAGGAGGCCGATGACGGTCTCCAGGCCCTCTTGGCCCGCCTGGGGGAGCTCGGCCGTGACGAGTTGCAGCACCACCCCCACGAGCAGGCAGATCAGCGCCGCGGCGCCGACGCCCAGCCACACCTGCCGCAGGGCGTCGCGCCGCCCGCGGTTGGCCAGGAACCCCGCGATGATCCCGACGATCAGCGCGGCTTCCAGACCTTCGCGAAGGCCGATCACGAACGTGGGAAGCATTGTCACCCGTATTCAGAAGCGAGCCTACCCTAACTGTCGAGTATTTGAGCAGAAGGCGGGCGGCCCGTCTACCCCGGCCCCCTGTGAATTGCCGGGGCGAAACGCGCAAAGAGCCGACAATTCTAATGAAGGGCTTTTCCGGCAAAGTGTTGAACGGGGCGAAAAAGAACTTTTCGGGCAGCTATCAGGCAGGTTGATACGCTCCTGTCATGGCTGAGCCTGCCGGGTCCCTTGCCGACGACCGTCGCCCGCGCCTGACCTACCTGGTCAAGCGGTTGGAGATGGCGGAAAGGGCGCGGCTGGAGGAGGTGCTGCGCCCGTTGGGCGTGACGGTGCACCAGTACACCGCGCTGAGCATCCTGGAGCGGCGCGAAGGGCTGTCGTCGGCGCAGCTGGCCCGGCGGCACTTCGTCACGGCGCAGGCGATGAACCAGATGGTCGGGGCGATGGAGCGGGACGGCCTGATCATGCGGACCCCCGACCCCCTGAACCGCAAGATCCTGCGGGCCTCGCTGACCGAGCGGGGCTGGGACGTGCTGCGGGCTTGTCACGAGGTGGTCGAGGACCTGGAGCGGCGGATGCTCGCGGCGCTGACCCCCGCCCAGGTCGCGTCCTTCCGGGTGGCGTTGGAGAGCGGGCTGGTCGCCCTCAACGACCCCACGCTGTGAGCGCCGCCGTGCCCGGGATGACGCCGCCCCGGCCCGGGCTGGAGCTGCTGGCCCGCATCACCGTCGAGCTGAGCCGCCCGGTCTGGGAGCTGGGCGCGACCAGCGACCTCGGCGAGCGACGGATCGTGCCGATCACCGGTGGGCAGGTCGTGGGACCGCGCCTGACCGGCGAGATCCTTGACAACGGTGCCGACTGGCAGGTCGTCACGCGCGACGGCGCCACCCTGATCGACACCCGCTACCTGCTGCGCCTCGACGACGGCGCGCTCGCCTACCTGCAGACCCGCGGGTTCCGGCACGGCCCGCCCGAGGTGCTGGCCCGGATCGGGCGGGGCGAGGCCGTCGACCCGACGCTCTACTACTTCCGTGTGCAGATGGCGTTCGAGACCGCCTCGACGACCTACGGCTGGCTCAACCGGTCGGTGGCCGTCGGTTCGGCGTTGCGGCTGGCCGACGCCGTCATCTACGACGCCTACCTCGTCACCTGACCCCGTTGACATCATATCAAGGTTCCTGTTAACTGGTACGTATCAAGCTTCTTGATGAAGCTTTGCCCGCGAGGCGGGCCCCTTGATGCCACGCGACGAGGAGCCGTCATGGCCGACATCCACGCCAAGAAGCCCAAGCTGGCCGCCGCGGCCGGCTTCGTCGGCAGCACGCTGGAGTACTACGACTTCTTCATCTACGGGACCGCGTCCGCGTTGGTCTTCGGCAAGCTGTTCTTCCCGACCGCGAACCCCGCGCTGGGCACGATCGCGGCGCTGGCGACGTTCGCGATCGGCAACATCGGACGCCCGATCGGCGCGGCGATCATCGGCCATTACGGCGACAAGGTCGGCCGCAAGCAGATGCTCATCCTGACGCTGGTCGGCATGGGCCTCTGCACGCTCCTGATCGGCTGCCTCCCCACGTACGCGTCCATCGGCATCGCCGCCCCGATCCTGTTGCTCGTCCTGCGCCTGCTGCAGGGCATCGCGGTGTCGGGCGAGTCCGGCGGGGCCACGACCCTGTCGATGGAGCACGCGCCGGAGCACCGGCGGGCGTTCTACTCGAGCTGGGTGAACCAGGGCGCGGCCGCCGGGTCGATGCTGGCGACGTTGGCGTTCCTCGGCTTCTCGGCGCTGCCCACCGACCAGTTCCTCAGCTGGGGCTGGCGGGTGCCGTTCCTGCTCAGCGCCGTCGTGGTGGTCGTCGGGCTGGTCATCCGGTCGAGGCTGCCCGAGTCGCCCGAGTTCGAGACCGTCGAAGGCGAGCACGCCGTCGCCCGGTTCCCGCTCGCGACCGTGCTGACCAAGCAGACCGCGTCGGTGGTCCGGGTCGTCTTCATCGCCGTGCTCACCATCGTCGTGCCGATCAACCAGGTGCTCGGCCTGACCTACGGCGTCCAGTCCGGGATCCCGCGTCCGACGATGCTCGTGATCGGGCTGATCAGCTCCGCGCTGGCGATCCTGACGCAGCCGTTCTTCGCCCTCGCCGCCGACCGCTGGGGCCGCAAGCCGGTCTTCGTGACCGGCGCAGTGATCTCCGCCGCCGCCACGTTCCTGTTCTTCGGCGCCCTGTCCACGGCCGCCGCCCCCGCGGCTCTGATCGGGTCCATCCTCATGATGCCGATCGGCTACTCGATGTGTAACGCCGTGATCCCGGCGCTCTACGCGGAGATGTTCGACACCCGCGTCCGCTACACCGGCGTCGCCGTGGCGGGCCAGCTCGGCCAGATCTTCCCGGGCTTCGCACCCGCCATCGCCGCCGGGCTGATCGCGGGCGGCGGCTCGGGCACCAGCGTGGCGATCTTCGTGGCCGTCTGCGCCGCCATCAGCCTCGTGACGGTGCTGACCGCGCGCGAGACCAAGGACGTCGCCACCGAGGACCTGGGCGGACTGCGCAGGCGGCCCTCCGCCGCGCCTGCCGCGATGGTCGAGGCGCGCTGAGATGACGACCGGACCGGCCCGTGACGTCCGCGTGCACTACGACCTCGAAGCCCCGATGCGCGACGGCACGATCCTGCGCTCGACCGTGTACCGCCCGGATCGGCCGGGCCGGTTCCCGGTGCTGCTCTCCCGCACGCCCTACGGACGCGACCAGGGCGTCGACCCGATGTACTTCGACCCACTGCGCGCGGCCCGCCAGGACTACGTGGTGGTGCGCCAGGACGTCCGCGGGCGCTACGGCTCCGACGGGGTGTTCGACCCCAGCCACCAGGAAGGCGCCGACGGCTACGACACCGTCCAGTGGGCGGCGGCGCTGCCCTACGCCGACGGCACGGTCGGCATGTGGGGGAAGTCGTACTTCGCCGAGACGCAGTGGCGGGCGGCGCTCACCCGACCCGCGGCGCTGCGGGCGATCGTGCCCGGGGTCTCGGCCGCGCACGAGTGGCTCGACGGCGGCCGGATGCGCGGCGGCGCCCACGAGCTGGGTTCGCGGTGGGTGTGGGCGCACGGCCCGATCGGCCCGGACCTGATCGCCCGACGCTACGCAGGCGACCCCACCGCCGCACGGCAGGCGATGGGCAAGCTGCTCGACGAGCTGGAAGCGGCCTCCACCGGCGACCTGCTCGCCACCCTGCCGCTGGCCGACCTGGCCGACGCCGACGCGACGACCGCGCCGCTCGTGGCGTCGTTCGGGATGGCGGTCACCGACCCGGAATGGGAGCGGTTGCGGCTCGCGGGCCGCTACGACCAGGCGTCGACGCCCGCCTTCCACATCGGCGGCTGGTTCGACGTCTTCCTGCCCGGCACCCTGGGGCAGTACCAGGCCACGGCCGCCCTCGCCGCGGAGCGCGGCACCCGGGCGCCCCGGCTGACGATCGGACCGTGGACCCACGTGTCCGTGGCGGGCGCGACGGGCGAGCTCGACTTCGGGCCGCGCGCGTCCGGCGCGGCCGTCGACCTCACCGACCAGCACCTGCGCTGGTACGACGCCACCCTCAAGGGCCAGGAGGACCGGCTCGACGCCGACCCGGTCCGGCTGTTCGTCATGGGGGAGAACCGCTGGCGCGGCTACCCCACCTACCCGGTGCCCGGGGCCCGGCAGGAGGACTGGCACCTGCAGCCCGACGGCGGGCTCGAACCCGCGGTGGCGCCGCCCAGCCCGCCCGACGCCTACGACTACGACCCGAAGGACCCCGCCCCCACCGTCGGCGGCTCGACGCTGCTCACCCCGGGCCTGCCCGCCGGACCGCACGACCAGCGGGCGGTCGAGGCGCGCCCCGACGTGCTGAGCTACACCAGCGCGGTGCTGGCCCGGCCCTACACCGTCCTCGGGGCCGTGTCGGTGACGCTGCACGCCGCGTCGTCGGCGCCGGACACCGACTTCGTGGCCCGGCTCGTCGACGTGTACCCCGACGGCCGCGCGATCGGCATCGCCGACGGCGTGATCCGGGCGTCCGCGCGCGACAGCTACCCCGCTCCGGGCGTCGTCGCGCCGGTGCCGCCGACCCCCATCGAGCCCGACGCCCTGTACGAGTACCGGATCGACCTGTGGGCCACCGGGATCACGTTCCTCCCCGGCCACCGGCTCCGGGTCGACATCACCTCCAGCTCGCACCCGCGCTGGGACCGCAACCTCAACACCGGGCAGAGCGCCTGGTCCTCCGCAGGCACCGCGGTCGCCCGGCAGCGGGTCTTCCACGATCCCGACCGGCCCAGCCGGATCACCGTGACGGTGGTGGACTGATGGGCACCAGCCTGATCGCGAACAACGGGAGCACGCCGATGACGGATGATCTGCCGCCCTCGCTCCAAGTGGAGCGGCACGGTGTGGTGGCGGTGCTGCGGCTGTGCCGGTCCGCGAAGCGCAACGCGTTGGACGACACGACCGTGCAGGGCATGGAGGCCTTCTTCAGCGCCCCGCCCACGGGGGTGGCCGCGGTCGTCCTCGACGCCGACGGCGAGCACTTCTCGGCGGGCCTGGACCTGTCCGAGCTGACGGAGCGCGACGCGTTCGGCGGCCTGGAGCACTCGCTGATGTGGCACCGGGCGTTCGACCGCATCCAGCACGGGCGCCTCCCGGTGATCTCGGTGCTCAAGGGCGCGGTGGTCGGGGGCGGCCTGGAGCTGGCCACCGCGACGCACCTGCGCGTCGCCGAGCCCAGCGCCTTCTACGCGCTGCCCGAGGGCCAGCACGGCCTGTTCGTGGGCGGCGGGGGATCGGTCCGGGTGCCGCGGCTGATCGGCGCGCACCGCATGGCCGACATGATGCTGACCGGGCGGGTGCTCGACGCGGACGAAGGCCAGGCCGTCGGGCTGTCGCACTACCTGGTCGGCGAGGGCGAGGGGCTGACCAAGGCGCTGGAGCTGGCCGCGAAGGTCGCGACGAACTCGCCGGTCACCAACTTCGCCGTCCTCCAGGCGCTGCCCAGGATCGCCGAGGCGAGCCCGGCGGAGGGTTACCTGCTCGAGTCGCTGATGGCGGCGGTGGCCGGGAGCAGCGCCGACGCCAAGGCGCGGATGAACGCGTTCCTGGAAGGCCGGGCGGGGAAGGTGCAGCGGTGACCACTTCGGTCGGGGCCGGGCAGCTGCTGCGCGCGCCCGCCCCGGACGTGCGCGAATCCAGCGTGATCGGGCGCTTCCTCACCTGGCTGGAAGAGGCCCGCGGGCTCCGGTTCGACGGCTACGACGACCTGCACCGGTGGACCGTGTCCGACCTCGAAGGCTTCTGGTCGGCGATCTGGGAGCACTTCGCCGTGCGCTCGCACACCCCGTACGAGCGGGTGCTCGGACGGCGGGAGATGCCGGGCGCCGAGTGGTTCCCCGGCGCGACGCTCAACTACGCCGAGCACGCCCTAGGCCTCCCCGAGGACGCGGCGGCGGTCGCCGTGGTGGCGCACTCGCAGACCCGCGACCCCGTCGAGCTCACCTGGGGTGAGCTGCGCGACCAGGTAGCCAGGGCCCGCGCGGGGCTGCGGCGCCGGGGCGTCGGACGGGGCGACCGCGTCGTGGCCTACCTGCCGAACATCCCCGAGACGCTGGTGGCGTTCCTGGCCACCGTCAGCCTCGGGGCGGTCTGGGCGAGCTGCGCCCCCGAGTTCGGCGCCCGCAGCGTGGTCGACCGCTTCGGCCAGATCGAGCCGAAGGTGCTGCTGGTCGTCGCGGGATACGGCTACGGCAGCAAGGACATCGACCGCCGCGAGCAGGTCGCTGAGCTCCGCGCCGGACTGCCGACCGTCGAGACCGTGGTGCAGGTGCCCTACGGCCGGCACACCCTGCCCGACGCGCTCGGCTGGGACGAGCTGCTGGCCGGTCCGGGCGATCCCGGTGTGGAGCCGGTGCCGTTCGACCACCCCCTGTGCGTGCTCTTCTCCTCCGGCACCACCGGCAAGCCGAAGGCGATCGTGCACAGCCACGGCGGGATCCTGCTCGAACACCTGAAGAACCACGCGCTCAGCTGGGACCTCCACGCGGGCGACCGGATCCTCTGGTTCTCCACCACGGCCTGGATGATGTGGAACGCGCTGGTCTCCGGCCTGCTCGTGCGCGCCTCGATCGTGATGATCGACGGCAACCCGCTGCACCCCGACCTGCGCTGGCAGTGGCGCCTCGCCGCGCAGACCGGCGCCACCCTGATGGGCGCCAGCCCCGGCTTCCTCATGGCGTGTCGCGCGGAAGGCGTGGCGCCCGCCGCCGAGTTCGACCTCTCGCGCCTGCGGCAGATCGGCGCGGCGGGCAGCCCGCTGCCCCCGGAGGGCTACCAGTGGGTGCACGACCAGTTCGGGCCCGACGTGCTGCTCAACGTCGGCAGCGGCGGCACCGACGTCTGCAGCGGGATCGTGCAGGGCAGCCCGTTGCAGCCGGTCTGGTCGGGGGAGATCTCCGGGCCCTGCCTCGGCGTGGCGGCCCAGGCGTTCGACGAGGCGGGCAACGCGGTCGTCGACGAGCTCGGCGAGCTGGTGATCACCGCGCCGATGCCGTCGATGCCGGTCGGGTTCTGGGGCGACGCCGACGGCTCCCGCTACCGGGCGGCCTACTTCGCGGAGTACCCCGGGATCTGGCGGCACGGCGACTGGATCCGCTTCTCCGCCAACGGGAGCTGCGTCATCGCGGGCCGCTCCGATGCCACCCTCAACCGGGGTGGGGTGCGGCTGGGCACGGCCGAGTTCTACCGCGTGGTCGAGGAGCTGCCGCAGGTCCTCGACAGCCTGGTCGTGCACCTCGAAGACCCGGCGGGCGGCAACGGGGAGCTGCTGCTCTTCGTCCAGCTGCGGCAGGACACCGAGCTGGACGACCCGCTGCGCCGCACGATCAGCACGGCCTTGCGGACGGCGCTGTCGCCGCGGCACATCCCCGACGGGATCGCCGTCGTGCCGGTGGTGCCGCGCAACCGCACCGGCAAGAAGCTGGAGCTGCCCGCGAAGCGGATCCTGCGCGGGGCCCGGCTCGACGACGTGGCCAGCCGCGACGTGCTGGCCGACCCGACCTCGCTCGACGCCTTCGTCGAGCTGGCCCGAGCCGAGGGGCGCGGCATGACGGTGCAACGGGTGGCGGTCGTCGCCACCGGGGTGATCGGGGCGAGCTGGGCGGCCCAGTTCCTGGCCAAGGGTCTGGACGTGGTGGCGACCGACCCCGCGCCCGGCGCCGAGGAGCGGCTGCGGGCCGACGTGGCGGCGCACTGGCCGATCCTCGAGCAGTTCGCGATGGCCGCGGACGCCTCTCCCGACCGGCTGAGCTTCACCGCCGACCCGGCCGAGGCGGTGGCCGACGCGGACTTCGTCCAGGAGAACGGGCCGGAGCGCGAGGACGTCAAACACGCGCTGTTCGCGGTGCTGGACGCCGCCGCCCGGCCGGACGTGGTGCTGGCCAGCAGCTCCTCGGGGCTCCTGCCGACGGTCATCGCCCGCGGATGCGCGCACCACCCCGAGCGGGTCGTGATCGGGCACCCGTTCAACCCGCCGCACCTGATCCCGCTGGTGGAGGTCGTGCCGGGGGAGCGGACGTCGGACGCGGCCGTGCAACAGGCCATGGAGTTCTACGCCGCCGTCGGGAAGAAGCCGATCCGGCTGCGCCGGGAGCTGCCGGGCCACGTCGCCAACCGGCTGCAGGCCGCGCTGTGGCAGGAGGCGTACTCGCTGGTCGAGCGGGGGGTGGCCACGGTCGAGGACATCGACACCGCCATCTCCCACGGGCCCGGCCTGCGCTGGGCGGTGCTCGGGCCGTTCCTCAACCAGCACCTGTCCGGCGGGCCGGGCGGCATCGCGCACGTCCTGGAGCACCTCGGCCCGCCCACCGAGGCGTGGTGGCGCGACCTGGGCCAGGTCACCCACACCCCGGAGCTCGTCGCGAAGATCGTCGCCGGGGTCGACGACGAGCTGGCGGGCACCGACACCGCCGAGCTCGTCGGCGAGCGCGACGCCGTTCTGAAAGCCCTGCTCGACGCCAAGTCCCGCACCCGACTTCCCTGAGGACGCCACCCATGGACCTCGACCAGCTCGACGCCATCGACGTGCACGTGCACGTCGAGCAGGACAGCCACGGCTGCTTCGCCCTCGACCAGGAGCTGCTGGACGCCTCGGCGAAGTACTTCCGCGCGGACCAAGACCGCACCCCGACGGTGGAGGCGATCGCCGAGCACTACCGCGTCGCGGCGGATGGCCGCGGTGGTCTTCACCGTCGACGCCCCCGCGGGCACCGGGCACCCGGCGCTGTCCAGCGAGGAGATCGCCGACCAGGCCGCCGCGCACGCCGACGTGCTCATCCCGTTCGGCTCGGTCGACCCGCACGCGGGCAAGGCCGCGGTGGTCCGCGCCCGGCGGCTGGTCGAGGACCACGGCGTGCGCGGGTTCAAGTTCCACCCCAGCATGCAGGCCTTCGAGCCGAACGACCCGCGGTACTACCCGCTCTACGAGGCGCTGCAGGAGCTGGGCGTGCCCGCGCTGTTCCACACCGGACAGACGGGCATCGGCGCGGGCCTGCCGGGCGGGCGGGGGATCAAGCTGCGCTACTCGGCGCCGATGCTGCTCGACGACGTCGCCGCCGACTTCCCCGAGCTGACGATCGTGCTGGCCCACCCTTCGGTGCCGTGGCAGGACGAGGCCATCTCGATCGCCACGCACAAGGCCAACGTCTACATCGACCTCTCCGGCTGGTCGCCGAAGTACTTCCCGCCCCAGCTCGTGCGGGCGGCGAACTCGCTGCTCAAGCGCAAGGTGCTGTTCGGCTCGGACTTCCCGGTGATCACCCCGGACCGCTGGATGGCCGACTTCGCGGGCCTGGAGATCAAGGACGACGTGCGCCCGCTGATCCTCAAGGAGAACGCGATGCGCATGCTCGGGCTGGGTGCGTCGTGACCCCCGCTGACGTGCTCTTTCCCGCGGAGGCGGAGTCATGACGGTGCGCAACGACGGTGTCGGCACCTGGATCGACCGGCGCCGGGTGAAGTCGGCGGGCAGGCCCGCGTTGATCTGCGACGGGACCGCTGTCCCCTACGACCTGCTCGCCGCGCGCATCGACCGCCTGGCTGCGGCGCTCGCCGCCCGGAACGTGGTCAAGGGCGACCGGGTGGCCTACCTCGGCGACAACGAGCCGTCGTTCCTGGAGACCTTCTTCGCGGTCACGGCGCTGGGCGCGGTCTTCGTGCCGCTGAACACCCGGCTCGCCGCGCCCGAGATCGCGTACACGCTGACCGACTCCGGGGCGGTGCTGCTCGTCCATTCCGCCGCGCTGAGCGGGCTCGCCGAGCAGGCGGGCGCCGGTCTGCGGCGCGTGGTGGTCGGTGCGGCCACGGCCGCCGCAGAGAGCTTCGAGGACCTGGTCGACGGTGCCGCCGCTGAACCTCCGCCGTCGACGGTCGGGCTGTCGGACACCGCCATGATCCTCTACACGTCGGGCACCACCGGCAGCCCCAAGGGTGCGGCGATCTCGCACGGCAACATCACCTGGAACTGCTACAACGTGCTCGTCGACTACGACCTCACCAGCGCCGACGTCGCGCTGATGATCTCGCCGATGTTCCATGTGGCGTCGCTGACGATGGGGGTCCTGCCTGCGCTGCTCAAGGGCGCGACGGTCGTCCTCGAACCGGCCTTCGTGCCCGGCCGCGCGCTGGAGCTCATCCAGCGGCACCGGGTGACGAGCCTCAGCGGCGTGCCCACGACCTACCAGATGCTGTGCGAGCACCCGGCCTGGGCGAGCACGGACATCAGCTCGCTGCGCATGCTCACCTGCGGCGGTTCGGCCGTGCCGCTGCGCGTGCTCGACGCCTACGAGGCCCGCGGCCTCTCGTTCACCGGCGGCTACGGCATGACCGAGACCTCACCGGGGGCCACCAGCCTCGCGCCGCGCTACTCGCGGGCCAAGGCCGGGTCGGCCGGGCTGCCGCACTTCTTCACCGAGGTGCGCGTGGCGGACGCCGAGGGCGAGGTGCTGCCCGCGGGTGCCGTCGGGGAGATCCAGGTGCGGGGGCGCAACGTCATCGAGGGGTACTGGCAGCGCCCGGAAGCGTCGGCCGACGCCTTCGCCGACGGCGGGTGGTTCCGCTCGGGCGACCTCGGCTACCTCGACGAGGACGGCTTCCTGTTCGTCTCCGACCGGCTCAAAGACATGATCATCTCGGGTGGGGAGAACATCTACCCGGCCGAGATCGAGCGGGTGATCCTGGAGCTGGAGGCGGTGCAGAGCGTGGCCGTGGTCGGCGTCCCGGACGACCGGTGGGGCGAGGTGCCGCACGCCTACCTGGAGATCCGCCCCGGCCACACCCTCGTCGAGGACGCTGTGCAGCGCCACCTCGCGGGCAGGC
Source organism: uncultured Actinomycetota bacterium (assembly GCA_963799945.1). Taxonomy (GTDB): domain Bacteria; phylum Actinomycetota; class Actinomycetes; order Mycobacteriales; family Pseudonocardiaceae; genus Pseudonocardia. The sequence continues at coordinate 141,468 of CAWCZG010000006.1, read as the reverse complement.
TCGCCCGGTACAAGATCCCCAAGCGGGTCGTGGTCGTCGACCAGCTCCCGCGGACCGCGTCGGGAAAGATCCGAAAATCCGAGGTCCGCGGGCGCTGAAGTCGGGTGGAAGGGCGCCGAGAGTCATCTTTCTGTCGTGGCGGCGACAGATCCATGACTCTCGGGGGCAGCCACGGGCGGTCACACGTGCGCGTACGCGCCCGCCTCCAGGTCGGTGATCAGGGTCGGGCCGGTCGGTGTCCAGCCGAGCAGCTCCTGCGTGTGCGCGCTCGACGTGGGCACGTCCATGCCGAAGAAGCCGCCGATCCAGCCGAAGTGGGCGGCCACGTCCTCCGGTGCGATGGAGGCGGCGGGCACCCCCACTGCGTGGCCGATGGCCTCGGCGATCGCGCGGGTCGGGACACCCTGCTCGGCGACGGCGTGCAGCAGTGCGCCTGCGGGCGCCTTCTCCAGGCCGAGGCGGACGACGCGTGCGGCGTCGGACCGGTGGATCGCGGGCCACCGGTTCGCGCCGTCGCCCACGTAGCCCGCCACACCCTTCGCCCGCGCGACGCCGACGAGGACGGCGATGAAGCCGTTGTCGCCTGTCCCGTGCACGGTGGGGGCGAAGCGCACGCCGACCGAGTGCACGCCCCGCGCGACGTACTCCAGCGCCAGGTTCTCGCTGCCGCCGCGAGGGGCGTCTGCGCCGTGGAACGGGGAGGCGTCGTCCTCGACGGCGGCGCGGCCGGTGGCGAGCGCGACGACACCGGACGCGAGCAGGAACGGTCGCCCCGACCCTTCGAGGACCTCCCCGATCGCCTCCACCGCGCCGCGCTCGGCGCTGTTCGAGACGGCCGGGTTCGCGAAGTCGTGCTTGTTGGCCAGGTGGATCACGGCCTCGGCGTCGGCCGCGCCCGCGCGGATGCCCGCGATGTCGTCGAGGTCACCCCGGCGGACCTGGGCGCCCTTGGCCTCGAGCTTGGCGGCGGACGCGTCGGAGCGGGCGAGGCCGACGACCTCGTGCCCGGCCGCGAGCAGCTCGTCGACGGTGGCGGAACCGATCCATCCGGAGGCCCCGGTGACAAAGACGCGCATGATCAGATCTCCCTTGCGATGCCGGTTGTCCGGCGTGATGTCAGGTGCTGCCATCAGCATAGCGCTTCACGTCAGCGACTGTCATCAGTAGTCTGGTGGACATGGCGAGATGGGAGCCCGGTGCGCGGAGCCGCCTGCAGGCGGCGGCGCTGGAGCTCTACGTCAAGCAGGGGTACGAGCAGACGACCGTCGAGGAGATCGCGCGCGCCGTCGGCCTCACCGAGCGCACCTTCTTCCGGCACTTCGCCGACAAGCGCGAGGTGCTGTTCGACGGGCAGGAGCTGCTGGTGCGGATGTTCCTCGACGGCGTGGCCGCGGCGCCCCCCGACGCGTCACCGCTGGACATCGTCGCCTCGGCCCTGGCGGCCGCGGCGGCGTTCTTCCCCGACGACCGCCGTCACTGGTCCCGTCAGCGCCAGGCCGTCATCACGGCCAACCCGGCGCTCAAGGAGCGGGAGCTGCTGAAGATGGCGGCCCTGGCCGGGTCGATCGCCGACGCGCTCCGCGCCCGCGGCGTCCCCGACCGCGCCGCCGTCCTCGCGGCGGAGTCCTGCGTGACGGTGTTCGCTGTCTCCTTCGAGCAGTGGATCGCCGACGGCGAGACCCGCTCCCTGGCCGCGGTCGAGCGGGAGGTGTGGGGGGACCTGGGGGCGCTGGCGGGCGGCCGCTGACCAGCGCTCAGAGGGTCCGGCACATGAGGGCTCCGAGCGCCGTGGCGGCCAGGTCGGGCCCGCATGTGCCGGGCGCTCTTAGGTCACGGGACGTCGAAGGTGGCGCGCTCCTGGTCGGAGAGGGCGCGGGTCGAGTGCTCGGCCGCGAGCCGCGCCAGCTCGTCGGGGTGGCCGCAGGACTCGCAGTCGACGAGGTAGCCGTCGCCTCCCGCGGTGACGGCGGCAACCCGGCGGCCGGTCGCGTCCACGGCGACGTAGCTGACGTCCCCGTCCGGGATCTGCTCCACCACCGACTGCTCGCCCGACGGGATGTCCCAGGCCCGCACGGTTCCGTCCTTGCCGCCGCTGAACAGCAGGCCGCCGTCGGGGGAAAAGGCGACGCCGGTGACGAAGCCGGTGTGCCCGACCAGGGTGCGGACGATGCGGCCCGCCGCCAGGTCCACCAGCTGGATGCGGGTGATCGTGCCGATCGCGACGTAGCGGCCGAGCGGGTCGACGGCCATGCGCAACGGCCGCTCTCCGATCTCCGCGATGGCACGGGATCCCGCGCCGCCGGTGTCCCACCGCTTGATGACGCCGCTGTCGTCGACGGTCAGGAGCCCGGTGCTGTCGCTGGTGAAGGCGACGGCGTCGATCGGTTCCCCGCCGGGATCCCGCAGGATGGCGGTGACGGTGCCCGTCCTCGGCTCGACGAGCCGGGCGGTGCCGCTGCGCTCCGCGGTGGCTATGAGCTTGCCGTCCGGGGCGAAGGCGAGGTCGTCGATCTGGGCATCGGCGTCGGGCGCGCGGGCCACGCCTTGGGCGGTGGCGGCGTCCCAGACGGCCAGCCGACCGCTGAGGCTGCTGGTCGCGATCAGCGTCCCGTCGGGGCTGTACGCCGCGCGGGAGAGGTGTTGACCCTGCAGCAGCAGTGTCCGGTTCGCGAGGCAGCCCGTGTCGCCCGGCTTGGCACAGCCTGCTCCCAGACCGGTCTCGCGGCCGGTTGCGGCTTCCCAGGTGCGAGCGCCCGCGCCCGCGGTGACCACGGTCTTGCCGTCCGGCGCGAAGTCCGCCCCGGTGCCGCCCTTCATCGAGAGCGGGAGCGGGCGGCTGGGCATCGCCCAGATCCGGACCGAGCCGTCGTTGTGCCCCGTGGCCAGGAGGCGGCCGTTCGGCGAGAGCACGGCCTGCTGGGTCGCCGAGCCGTCGCCGCGCAGAACGGCCAGCGGGGCGGCGTCGGCGCTCGCCCAGACCCGGGTCACCCCGTCGAGGGTGGCGGCCAGGACCATCGAGCCGTCAGCGGAGAAGCGGACGTCCGTGGCCGGAGTGCCCGGTTCGAGCAGCGGGATGGTCGGACGGCCGGTGGTGGTCAGGTGATCCGCCCGTCGAAGGCCGCGATGGCCACGCGGGTGCCCGAGGGGTCCATGGCCTGGTGGAACGCGGTGGGGAGCGACCGGATGATGTGCCCGTCGTCGGTGGCCCGCAACGTCGCGGGACCCTCGGCGGTGGAGACGAGGGCGGTCGACCCGTCGGCGGACAGCGTCGCCTCCTCGGCCCCGGCCAGGACGACCGGACGGGTCACGCCGATCCGACCCACGGACGACGTGTCGTTGTCGGCCCCCACGAGCAGCACCTTCCCGTCGGCCGCGAGCGCCACGGAGAGGACTGCGGACGTGCCCCAACGCACGATGCCGCGCGGTTCGCCCGCGGTCGTCGTGAGGTGCACGGTGCCGTCCGCCATGCCGAGAGCCACGACGCCACCGTCGACCGCCCCGGCCGTGGCGCCCGACTCGGCCAGTACGGCGCGTTGGGTCGGCTCACCGGTCGCCGGGTCGAGGACCAGAGCACAGCCCGTCCCGGCCCGGTGATCGCGATCCCCGCCGTCGAGCCGAGGACCCGCCCGACGCCGTCGTCGCCGGGGTTCAGCCTGCCGTGCGCCGCGCCGGTCGTGGCGTCCCACGCGGCTACCGTGCCGTCCTGGCCCGCGCTGAGCACCGTGCGCCCGTCCGCGGACCACGCGAGATCGGCCACCATGCCTTTGTGCGCCGCGATCCGCACGCGGATCCGTGAACGCTCCACCGACGAGCGCAGCGCGGTCACGGCCTGCGGGGTCGGGGCCTGTGACCAGGCGGCCGAGGCGAGCAGCAACGCGCGTTCAGGGTCCACGTCCAGCTGCGACTGCGCCGCCGCGGCCAGGGCACAGGAGCGCGCCTGATCGCGCTGGTTCACCGCCTCGGTCCGCTGCACGAGCGCCGTCACGGCCAGGGCAGCGGTGAGCGCCAACGTGATCAGCGTGGCGGAGAGCACGGTGCGCAGCCGTCGGCGCTCGGCCGTGCGGCTGGCGGTGACGAGCGCGTACTGCAGCGGGATCGGCGCGAGCTCCACGTCGCCGCGGGCGATCCAGCCCTCCGCCGCGTGCAGGTCCTTGCCCCGCAGCAGCAACGAGCGGTCCCGCTCCGCCTTGTCCCAGCGCAGCGCCACCGAGAGCCACTCAGTGTGCTCCCGCGCCTTCAGCGGGTCGACGTCGATCGCCTTGACCAACGCGTTCGCGGCGACGTTCGGGTCCGTGCCGGGCCGGGCGTCGACCCACTGCAACGCGGCCAGTTCAGGCGGCGTGCGGCTCCGTCCGCGATGCGCATCGGGATGAGCCGTTTGCCCAGCTCGACCGCGCGGCGGAACTCGCGTGCGCACTCCTCGGAGCTCGACCAGCCCGGGCTGAGACAGAACACCACGGCGTTGGCGGCCTCGATCGCGGTTCCCAGCTCCGCACGCCACGGTGCCCCGGTGGATCGCATCGTCGTAGACCCACAGCGTCTTGCCCTGCCGCCGGGCCAGGTCGACGACGGCGAGCACGGTGGGCGCGTCGTGCTTGGAGTAGGAGACGAACGCATCGAGCGGGACGGGCCCGGCCTGCGCATCCGGCTCGCGCGAGGCCGCCCCCGCGATCTGCCTCGTGCTCCGGGTGGGCAGGTCGGAGCGCGGACGGCCGGCTGCGGACGGCGTCCGGCGCGGCTGAGAAGCGCAGCCGCCTGCCGCCCCGGTCCGGCGCGCCCGACGGGCCCGCGTTGCTCCGTCCCGACGACGACGTGCGTCCAAAGGACGTGCTCCGCCTCAGGAGGTGCCGGAGGAGCCGTCCGGCGCGGCCAGCACGCAGAACTCGTTGCCGGACGGGTCGGCGAACACGCGCCACGGGTGCTCGTCGGGACCGCTGAGCGGCGTCGCGCCCCGCTGCGGGAGCCGCTCGACGAGCCCGTCGTCCCCCGCCTCCCTCCGCACGTCGAGGTGCAGGCGGTTCTTGCCGCGCTTGGGCTCGGGCTCGCGGCGGAGCTCGAGCCACGGGCCGACACCGGAGGGGTGGCGCAGCATCGCCGCACCTGACGGCACCCAACCCGTGATCTCCGCCCAGAACCCGACCTCCCGGTCGGGATCGGCGCTGTCGAGCCGCAGCGCCGCGAACGGCCCGGTGTCCTCCGGAACGTCGAGGGGGTCGCCCTCAGGATCGACGAGCTGCAGCCGGGAGGGTGTCGGGGAGGGCGCCGCGACGCGCTGGAAGCACAGATCCAGGAAGAAGTCGTCGGTGAAGCGCAGCCGGGCCTCGACGATGTCCGGCTCGTCGGTGATCAGGTCCGCACCGAGAGCAGCCGCCCAGCGCCGACCGAGCTGCCGGGGGTCGCGCGCGTCCCACACGATGTTCTCGAGCCGCACCCGCGCCACTCTGCGGTCCCGCTTGGGGGCCCGCAACCGGTGCGTGTGCGGGATCAGCGGATGGTCCGGAGCTTGCCTCCTTCGCCGGGCTTCGCCAGCGCACCCACGGTGAGCAGGATGTTGGCGTAGTAGCGCTCGTCGGCCGTGGCGACGGTGGCGGCGAGGTCGGGGGAGCGGCAGGCGTTGCGGAAGTGCTCGCGGTCGACGACGTCGAACGGCACGTCGAGGCCGAGCGCCCTCTGGTAGCGCTCCAGGACGGGGGAGGGGCTGCCGTCCTCGGGGGCCATGACCGTTGCGCGCTCGAACGGCGACGCCTCGACGAGAGCGGCGAGCACGTGGTCGACGGTCAGCAGCCCGGGCCGCAGGTTGAGGTGGATGACCGGCGCGCTCTGGTTGGTGCCCGTGCTGTGCGCGTAGTTGCCGTCGGCGATGAGGATTGTGCTGCCGTGGCCCGCCCCGGCGAGCGCCGCGAGCAGTTCGGGGTGAACGAGGTGGTAGCGCAGCACGGTGGCTCCTCCCGGTCGGGGACTTCTCAGGTGCGCGGCGTCGTCCGGGTGCGGGCGAGGAGCCGTTGGGCGATGACGACGACAAGCAGCAACGCGCCGCTGATGACGGACTGGAAGTTGCTGTCGAGGCCCCCGATCTGGTTGATGATGTTGGCGATCACGTTGCGCAGCAGGACGCCGACGAGGGTGCCGAGGATGCTGCCCGCGCCGCCGGTGAGCAGCGTGCCGCCGATGACGACGGCGGCGATGGCGTCCAGCTCGGTGCCGACGCCGATCACGGTGACGCCGGACTGCAGGTAGGCCGCGGTGAGGGTGCCCGCGAAGCCGGCCAGTGCGCCGCTGGCCGTGTACACGATGATCTTGGTGCGGGCCACCGGCAAGCCCATCAACAGGGCGGAGGACTCGGCGCCGCCCGTGGCGAACACCGTCTCGCCGAAGCGGGTGCGCTGCAGCGCGACGCCACCGACCAGGCAGAGGACGATCGCGATCCACACGGGCACGCCGAGGCCCAGCACGGTCGCCCGGCCCAGCGCGAGCACCGCCGGATCGGCGATCGTGTAGGTCGTGCTGCCCTCGTTGGTCAGCGCGAGCAGCAGACCGCGGGCGAACAGCAGGGTCGCCAGGGTCACGATGAACGGGGCGAGGCCCAGCCGCGCCACCAACAGGCCGTTGACCAGGCCGATGAGCCCGCACACCACGAGTGGGAGGGCGATGGCCACCGCGGGGCCCGACTGCGAGCCGTACGCCGCCAGCACACCGCCGAGCGCGTAGACCGAGCCCACCGAGAGGTCGATGCCGCCGGTGATGATCACGAAGGTCATCCCGAGCGCGATGATGGCGAGGAACGAGCTCTGCAGGGCGACATCGCGCAGGTTCTCCAGCGAGCCGAAGCGCGGCAGGGCGATCCAGGCCACGACGACGACCGCGACGAGCACCGCGGCGGCGGCCTGGCGCTGCAGCGCACCCGCGAGGAGCTGGCGGCGCACCGAGGGCTCGGCCGCCACGGCCCGGCGCCGCGCCCGGCCCGGCTGCGGGGCCGTCGCAACGGAGCGCTCCGCGAGCTCCGCCTGCGGCCGTCCGGTAGGCCGGTTCACCACTCGCCCTCGCTGACGCTCGGTCGGCACTGAACCGGGTGCGGTGTCGATGATCCGCTCGCGAGCTCGCTCATCGGCTGCCCCGCTCACGGGCGGCGTAGACGGCCACGATGATGATCGCGGCCTGCACCATCTGGGCCGCGGAGTCGGGCAGGTTGTTCTTGATCAGGGTGGCCCGCAGCAGCTGCATGAGCAGCGCGCCCGCGACGGTGCCGAGGATGCGCACCTGGCCGCCGCTGAGCGGGGTGCCGCCGACGACCACGGCGGTGATCGCGGACAGCTCGAAGAGCAGGCCGGTGTTGGCGGGGTCGCCCGCGCCCAACCGGGCCGTGGCGAGCACGCCGGCGAGGGCGGCGAGCAATCCGCTGATCGCGTAGACGCCTACCAGCACCCGGCGCACCGGAAGACCGGCCAACACGCAGGCAGCGCGGTTGTCGCCGATCGCCACGAGGCGCCTGCCGAACGTCGTGCGCGCGACGAGCAGGCCGATCAGCACGGCGAGCACCGCGGCGATGAGCACGGAGACGGGGATGCCGAGCACGTCGCCGGACCCGAGGAACAGCAGGTCCGGGTCGCGCACGTCGACGAGCTGGCCGCCGGCGAGCAGCAGCGCGAGCCCGCGGCCGCCGACCAGCAGCGCCAGCGTGGCGACGATCGGCTGGATACCCAGCCGGGCGACCAGCAGCCCGTTGAACGCGCCGGCGGCCAGCCCGACCACGAGCGCGACGAGGATGGCGGCCGCCGCGCCGTAGCCGAGGTAGAGCGGCACGAGCGCGGCGGAGAGCGCCATGATCGAGCCGACCGAGAGGTCGACGCCCTCGGTGCCGATCACCAGCGCCATGCCGAGCGCGACGATCATGACGGGGGCGGCCTGCACGAGCTGGGTGCGGAAGTTGGCCACCGACAGGAAGTTGGCGGTGAACGCGATGTTGAACAGCAGCAGCACCGCCACGGCCGCGTAGACGCCGTAGCGCTGGGCCCACTCCGCGATCCGTGCGCGGTCGGTGGTGCGGCCGGCCAGGGTGGCGGTCACAACGGCCCCTCCTTCGCCATGGCGGGTGGATCGGACGGGGGCCCCGGCGGATCCTCGGGGACGTCGACGGGCTCGGCGGCGATGGCGCGCAGCAGGGCGTCGGCGGTCACGTCCGCCCCGCTCAGCTCGGCCGCGGTGACCCCGTCGCGCAGCACGACCACGCGGTCGGCCCCGTCGACCAGCTCGTCGGTCTCCGACGAGATCAGCAGCACCCCCAGGCCCTCGGCGGCCAGCTCGTCGACGAGTGCCTGCACCTCGGCCTTCGCGCCGATGTCGATGCCGCGGGTCGGCTCGTCGAGCAGCAGCACCCGGGGCTTCGCGGCGAGCCAGCGCGCGAGCAGCACCTTCTGCTGGTTGCCGCCCGACAGCTCGGCCACCTTCTGCTCCGGCCCGGACGCCTTGATCCGCAGCCGGTCCATGAACGTCGCCACGATGCGGTCCTGCCGGGCCCGGCTGACGACGCCGTGCCGCGACAGCTGGGGCAGCGCGGCGAGCACGATGTTCTCCCGGACCGAGAGGTGCGGGACGATCCCGTCGGTCTTGCGGTCCTCGGCCAGCATGCTGACGCCCGCCCGCATGGCCGCGGCCACGTTCCCCGCCGCGACGGTGTGCCCGGATACGGTCACCTCGCCGCGGCGGGGCAGCGCCCCGAGGATCGCCCGGGCCGTTTCGCTGCGCCCTGAACCGAGCAGACCGGCGAGCCCGACGACCTCGCCCGGCCTGATCGTCACCGAGACGTCGCGCACGCGGGGTGCGCCCGACAGGTGCTCGGCGCGCAGCAGGGGTTCGCCCTCGGCGACGCGGCGGTCGCCGTCGGCGAAGCGGGTGGCCCCGTGGGCGCGGACCTCGCCGACGCTGCGCCCGAGCATGAGCGAGACCAGCTCCAGGCGGGAGAGCTCGGCGAGCGCACCGGTGTGCACGAGCTTGCCGTCGCGCAGCACGGTGACGCGGTCGCAGATGCGGTAGAGCTCGTCGAGCCGGTGGCTGACGAAGAGGATCGCGACGCCTTCGGTGTGCAGCCGGTCGATCACCGAGAAGAGGGTCTCGACCTCGCGGGGCTCCAGTGACGAGGTCGGCTCGTCCATGATCACGACATCGGCGCGCACGGACGCGGCCCTGGCCAGGGCCACCATCTGCTGGGCGCCGACGCCGAGGGTGCCGAGCGGGCGGCGGACGTCGACGTCGATGCCGTAGCCCGCCATCAGCTCGCGGGTGTCCTCGTACATCCGCCGCCGGTCGACGATCCCGAACCGGCGCGGCTGGCGGCCGAGGAAGACGTTGGCCGCCACGCTGCGCAGCGGCACGAGGTTGACCTCCTGGTAGATCGTGGAGATCCCGGCGCGCTGCGCGTCGACCGGCCGCGCGAACGCCGCGGGCTCGCCGTGCATCCGCAGCTCGCCGCCGTCGAGCCGGTGGACCCCGGTGAGCACCTTGATCAGCGTGGACTTGCCTGCGCCGTTCTCGCCGACCAACGCGTGGATCTCACCGGGGCGCAGGGCGAACGAGACGCCGTCAAGGGCGCGCGTGCCCAGGAACTGTTTGACCCCGTCGACGAGCTCCAACACCGGTTCCTGCTGTTGCACGTCCACGCTCCGTTCCGGCACGCCTCGTCCGCCCTGTACCGGTTCGTCAGTATGCGTTGGCGACCTTCTGCGCGGCGTCGCTCGAGTCGTACTGGTCGTCGGAGATGACGATGCTGTTCGGGATCGGCGTCCCCGCGGCGAAGTCCTGCAGGGTCTTGAACGCCAGCGGGCCGAACCGCGGGTTGGACTCGATCACGGCGTTGTAGCTGCCGTCGGCGATCAGCTGGACGGCGTTGCGGGTGCCGTCGACCGACACGATCTTGACGTCCTGGCCCGGCTTCTTGCCCGCGGCCTTCAGCGCGTTGACCGCGCCGATGCCCATCTCGTCGTTCTCCGCGTAGACGGCGGTGATGTCGGGGTTGCTCTGGATGAGCTGCTCCATGACCGCCTGGCCCTTGGCCCGGTCGAACTCGCCGGTCTGCTCGGCCACGACCGAGAGGCCCGCCGTGCTCGCCAGCTCGTCCTTGAAGCCCTTCGTGCGGTCGGTGGTCACGTTGTTGCCCGAGGAGCCGAGCAGGATCGCGACCTTCCCGGTGCCGCCGGTCGCCTTGACCATCGCGTCGGCCGCGCGCTTGCCCTGGGAGATGAAGTCCGAGCCGATGAAGGTCAGGTAGTCGCTGCAGGGCTGCGAGGTGACCTTGCGGTCGATGGTCACGACCGGGACCTGCTTGGCCTTGGCCGCGTCCAGCGCGGGCTGCAGGCCGTCGGAGTTGAGGGGAGCCACGATCAGCAGCTGCGCGCCCTGGGCCAGCAGCGACTTGATGTCGCTGATCTGCTTGTTCAGGTCGCTCTGCGCGTTGGTGGTGAGCAGGTGGTTGGCGGGGATGCCGAGCTTGGCCGCCTCGTCGCGGATGGACTGCGTCTCGGCGATGCGGAACGGGTTGCCTTCCTTCTCCGACTGGGAGAAGCCGACGACCGCCGAGGTCAGGTCGACCTTCGGGTAGCCGGTCTGGCTCAGCGTGCAGGTGGGGCCGCCCGCCTGTTCGGCCGCGGCGGTGGCCGCCGGACCCGAGCCTGCCGGGGCCGAGGGCTGCGACTCGCCCTTCGCGCAGCCTGCCAGCGCAAGGGACAGCGCAGCGCCTACGACGAAGGCCTGCCGAGCTCGACGGGATCGCGTGCTGATGGGCGTGGGGGACATTGGGCGCTCCTCGGCCGTGTCGCGTGGACGGATCCCAGGGCACGAGGTGACGCCGGTCACCTCTGTCCGGGCGTTTGACTTTTCTACAACGTTGAAACGACGTTGTAAAGCAGGATGCGAGGTCGTTACACTCCCGCCGGTCACGGTCGACGATCCCGCGGAGGGGGCCCGGATGGCGGTCACACTCAAAGACGTCGCCGCCATCGCCGGGGTGTCGGTGAAGACCGTGTCGAACGTCGTCAACGGCTACGACTTCGTCAAGGCCGACAACCGGCGCCGGGTCGAGGAAGCGCTGGCGGCCACCGGCTACCGGCCCAACATCGGGGCGCGCAACCTCCGCCGGGGACGCACCGGCTTCGTGGCGCTCGTGGTGCCCGACCTCGCCATCCCCTACTTCGGCGAGCTGGCCGCCCTCGTCATCTCCGCCGCCCGGCAGCGCGAGTGGAACGTGCTCATCGAGCAGACCCAGGGCGTGCGCGAACGGGAGCGGGCGAGCCTGGCCGGGCTCGGACCGCACATGATCGACGGGGCCATCGTCAGCCCCGAGGCGCTAGAGGCAGGCGACTTCGACCAGCTCGCACCGGGCCTGCCCGTCGTGCTGCTGGGCGAGCACGCCGTGGACCTGGAGCTCGACCACGTCGGCATCGACAACGTCCTGGCCGCGCGCAACGCCGTCGACCACCTCGTCGGCCTGGGCCGCACGCGGATCGCCGCGATCGGGGAGAACCGCCGCCGCGGGACGGCCGCGCTGCGGCATGGCGGGCTACCGCGCCGCCCTGCACGCCGCGGGCCTGCCCGCGCCGGACGACCTCGTCGCCAGCGTCGACACCTACCACCGCCGCGACGGCGCCGAGGCCATGCGCCGCCTGCTCGCCCGGCCGGAGCCGCCGGACGCGGTGTTCTGCTTCAACGACCTGCTGGCCGTCGGCGCGTTGCGGGCGGCGGTCGAAGCGGGTCTGCGGGTGCCCGAGGACATCGCCGTCGTCGGCTTCGACGGCTCCGAGGAGGGCGCCTACAGCCTGCCCTCGCTCACCACCATCGCCCCGGACAAGGCCGCGATCGCCTCGGCCGCGGTCGACCTGCTCCACCGCGACGACGCCGACGACCCACCCCCGCCGCAGGACGTGATGACCTCCTTCACCCTGGAGATCCGCGAGAGCACCGTCGGCCGCGTCGACCGGATCACCGCCCACACCCCCAACGGCTCGACCCCACCCCCGCCGCTCACCCCGTCGCCATGATCGCCGGAAGGGGGACATGGGCGCCGTATGTGGCGGTCATGTCCCGCATTCGCCGATCATGGGCGCGCGGGTCGGGCCCGGGGCCGGTCAGGCCACGACCGGCGGCGTCTCCGGCCAGAACTCCTCGGGGGCCTGCGGGGTGAGCTGGGCCGCGCCGACCTGGCGCGCGGCGTGCACGGCGATGGCGCCCAGCTCCGCGAACATGCCCTCCGACACCCGGTCCTTCGGCCCCCAGATGCTGAGGACCGCCAGCGGGCGGCCTGCGCGGTCGAGCACCGGGGCCGACACCCCGTACAGCGACGACTCCAGCTCACCCGCGCACGTCCCGTAGCCGCGGGTGCGGGTGGCGTTGAGCTCGGCGGCGAGCTCGGCCGCGGTGGTGATCGTGGTGTCGGTGAACGCGGGGAGCTCGTCGGCCAGCACGCGCCGCACCTGCTCGGGCGGCAGGAACGCCAGCAGCGCCTTGCCGGTCGACGTCGCGTGCAACGCGACGGAACGGCCCAGCCAGCTCGCGGTCAGCACCGCGGTGCGGCGTCACCTCGTCCACGTAAGTCAGCCCGCCCATGCCGGGCATGGCCAGCGACGCGGTCTCCCCGGTCTGCCTGCAGGTGCGCTCCAGCACGGGGTGGGCCGCCGCGATCAGGGCGTCGGGCCCCGCGGCGCCGCCGAGCTCGAGGGCGGTCAGCCCGAGCGCGTACCGCCCGGTCGCCTCGTCGACCGTGACCATGCCCCGGGCCTGCAGCGTCTTGAGGAGCCGCCACGCGGTGGCCCGGTTGAGGCCGCACGCCCTCGCGAGCGCCGGGACGCTCGCCGCTGCGGGCTCGGAGGCCGCCACGGCCAGGAGGAGGTCGATCGCGCGGTCGACCGACTGGATGCGGGCCGTCGCCGCGGGTGCGCGTCCTTGCGCTGTCACAGCACCCAACCTCCTCTGAAGTCGCCCACGCCTATTGACGAGTGTGACGCACCTCTCTAGGTTCGCATCATTCCGAGGGGGTTCGCATCATGCGACAGGTTGACCCGCCGCATTCCGGATACGCCCGCGTTCAGGTCGACGCCGCGGCCGTCCCGCCGCGACGTGCTGAAGCTCGGCATGGTCGCGGTCGCGGGCATGGCCGGGCTGACCGGCATGACGGCCTGCGGGGCGGTGCCGGGTAAGCCGGACCAGAGCAAGCCCCAGTTGCGCGGCGGCGTCTACAGCCACGGCGCGACCGGCGGCGGGCTCAAGGACACGTTGGAGCCGTACTTCCCGGTGACCAACCCCGACATCGCCCGGTGCATGCAGCTCTACGAACCGCTGCTGCGCTGGAACGCCCAGTACGAGATCGAGCCGTCGGTGGCCGAGTCGATCACGCCGAACGCGGACAACACGCAGTGGACGGTCCGGCTGCGCGACGGGGTGGAGTTCCACCACGGCAAGACGCTCACGGCCCAGGACGTCATGTTCAGCCTCGGAAAGGTCACCGACCCGAAGAAGCCCGGGTCCGGCGGCACCGAGCTGGCCAAGTTCCTGGAGCTGAACAACTCGAAGATCGTCGACCCGAAGACGATCCTGCTGCAGCTCAGCTCGCCGTACGCGGTGCTCGACCAGCTGCTGGCCGAGTACACCGTCGGCATCCTGCCCACCGACTTCGACGTCAGCAAGCCGGTCGGCACCGGCCCGTTCGCCTACGGCCGGTTCGTGCCGGGCCAGCTGTCCCAGTTCGCGCGGCACGACAACTACTGGGACGGGCCGCCCTTCGTCGACGAGCTGATCATCTACGACTTCGCCGACGACGCCGCGAAGGTCAACGCGCTGCTCGCGGGCCAGGTGCAGAGCGTGGACAACCTGCCCAACTACCTGGCGGGCACGATCGAGCAGCAGGGCGCGTCCCCGCTGATCTCGGACTCCGGAGCCTGGGTGCCGTTCACGATGCGGGTGGACGCCGCGCCGTTCTCCGACGTGCGGGTGCGGCAGGCGCTGCGGCTGATCGTCGACCGCCAGCAGATGATCGACCAGGCGCTCAACGGGTTCGGCGTCCTCGGCAACGACCTGTACTCGCCGTTCGACCCGGCCTACGCCAAGGAACTGCCGCAGCGGATGCAGGACATCGACCAGGCCAAGTCGTTGCTCAAGCAGGCGGGCCAGTCCGACCTCTCCGTCGAGTTGGTCACCTCCTCGGCGGTCGGCGCGGGCGCGGTCGAGTCGGCCAACCTGTTCGTCGAGCAGGCCAAGAAGGCGGGCGTCAACGTCCAGCTGAACAAGGCCGACGCGAGTGTCTTCTACGGCGACCGCTACCTGTCCTGGAACTTCGCCCAGGACTTCTGGAACACCCGCAACTACATCCCGCAGGTGGCGGTCTGCGCGGTGAAGGGTGGGGTCTACAACGAGACCCACTTCGACGACCCGACGTTCAACGCGCTGATCGAGCAGGCCAAGAAGGAGCCCGACGCGGCCAAGCGCAACGTGCTGCTGCACGACGCGCAGAAGATCGAGTACGACACCGGCGGCTTCATCATCTGGGGCTTCAAGCGCCAGCTCGACGCGTACTCGAACCTGGTGCAGGGTCTGGCGCCGCACCGCTACCTGCCGTGCTCGAACTTCGGGTTCAAGCGCGCGTCCTTCGTCACGCCGCCGACGTGAACGCCGACATGGGCCCGACGAGGCCCGAAGGAATGGGGCAGGCATGACCGACCTGGCGACCTCGGCCCCGGACACGACCACGGCGGCCCCACCGGCCCGTTCGAGCTCGCCCGCGTCGGCCTGGCTGAAGTGGCTGGCCCGACGGCTCGGGCTGGCGGTGCTCACCCTCTGGCTGTGCTCGGTGCTGGTCTTCTTCGCCACCGCCGCGCTGGGCGACCCGGTGCGCGCGATCCTGGGCAAGGACTACGCCTCCAGCCCGGAACGGGTGGCAACGCTCACCGCTCAGCTCCACCTCGACCAGCCGGTGATCGTCCGCTACTTCGGCTGGCTCGGCGGCCTGTTCACCGGCAACCTCGGCAACTCCCTCGCCAACGGGTTCCCGGTGGGTGAGCTGGTGGGCAGCCGGATCGTCAACTCCGCCGTGCTGGTGCTGATCTCGGCGATCGTGATCATCCCGGTGGCCTTCGGCATCGCCATGATCTCGGCCAACTACCGGGGCAAGCGCACCGACGGCGTCATCCAGATCATCATGATCGCGCTGGCGGGCCTGCCCGAGTTCGTCGTCGCGATCCTGCTGGTGGCGCTGTTCTCCACCACCGTCCTGCACGTGCTTCCCGCGGTCACCATCGCGGGCGGCGGTGCGCCACCGTGGTCGAAACCGGCTTCGATGATCCTTCCGGTGCTCACCCTCGTGCTCGCGGTGGCCCCGTACGTGTCCCGCATCGTGCGCTCCAGCCTGCTGGAGGTGCTCGACAGCGACTACGTGGAGCTGGCCCGGCTCAAGGGCGTGCCGGAACGGGTGGTGCTGCGCAAGCACGCCCTGCTCAACGCCATCGTCCCGGGCATCCAGGTGATCGCCCTGCAGCTGGCGTGGCTCGCGGGCGGGGTGCTGTTCGTCGAGTACGTGTTCTCCTACCCGGGCATCGGGGCCAGCCTCGTCGACTCGGTGCGCAACAGCGACTTCCCGGTGGTGCAGGTGCTGGCGATGGTGATCGCGACGGTCTACGTGGGCGTCAACCTGATCGCCGACGTGCTGTCCATCCTGTTCACCCCGCGCGCGAGGACGGCGATCTCGTCATGAGCGTCATGAGTCCCGGCAGGCCTGCGCCGCATCGGCAGGCAGCGCAGGCTGGTCACCGGCGGCGTGATCACCCTGGTCATCGTCCTGGTGGCGATCTTCGGCCCGCTCTTCGCCCCGTACGGCGAGAACGACATCGTCGGCAAGCCGTACACCCACGAGGGCTCCTGGCTCGGCACCGACTACCTCGGCCAGGACGTGTGGAGCCGCGTGCTGGACGGCGGCGGCACGATCCTGATCAACTCGCTGCTGGCCACCGCGCTCGGCATGGTGCTGGGCATCATCATCGGCGTGGTCGCCGCCTACGCGGGCGGCTGGCTGGACGAGGTCATCATGCGGCTCAACGACGTCGCGCTGGCCTTCCCGCAGATCCTGCTCGCGCTGCTCGTGCTCACCGCGGTCGACCAGCCCGCCTGGTGGGTGATCGTGCTGCTGGTCGGCGCCTCGCACGCGCCCCGCGTCGCCCGCCTGGCCCGGGGCGTGGCCCTGGGCATCGTCTCGCGCGACTACGTGACCGCGGCCGAAGCGCTCGGCGAGAGCAGGTTGCGGGTGATCCTCGCCGAGGTGCTGCCCAACATGAACGCGCCGCTGCTGGCCGAGGCGGGCCTGCGGCTCACCTACTCGATCGGCCTCATCGCGGGCATCGGCTTCCTGGGCTTCGCCAGCAACCCCGGTGCGGCCGACTGGGGATACATGATCAACGAGAACCGGCTGGCGCTGCTGGTCCAGCCCTGGGGAGTGCTGGCGCCAGTGATCATCATCGGTATCTTCACCATCGGCACCAACCTGATGGCCGACGGGATCGCGCAGCTCGCCGGCCGGGGTGACTGAGATGACGATCCTGGAGAAGGACACCCCGGAGTCCACGGCCGGTTGCACCGTCGCCGACCTGCGGGTCGCGCTGACCGGCCGCGGCCTCGACGTCGTCGACGAGATCAACATCGAGCTGCGGCCCGGTGAGGTGGTCGGGCTGGTCGGCGAGTCCGGCTCCGGCAAGACCACCGCGGGCACGGCGCTGCTCGCCTACGCCCGGCGCGGTGCGTTCATCGAGCGCGGCACGGTCATGTTCGAGGGCCAGGACGTGCTCGCCATGCCCTGGGAGCAGATCCGCGAGATCCGCGGCATGAAGATCGCCTACGTGCCGCAGGACCCGGCGTCCGCGCTCAACCCGGCGATCCGGATCGGCCGCCAGATCGTCGAGCTGCTGGAGCTGCACGGGATCGGCACCGAAGCGGAGCGGCTCGCAGGCGCCCGCGCCGGGCTTGCTCGAGGTCGGGCTGCCCGACGACGACGAGTTCCTCGCCCGCTACCCGCACCAGCTCTCCGGCGGCCAGGTGCAGCGCGTGGCGCTGGCCATGGCGTTCCTGCCGCGGCCCAAGGTGCTGGTGCTCGACGAGCCGACGACCGGCCTGGACGTCACCACCCAGGGCATGGTGCTCAAGACCATGGGCGAGCTGTGCCGCAGCCACCAGGTGGCGGCGCTCTACGTCACCCACGACCTGGCCGTGGTGGCCAACATCGCCGACCGGGTCGCGGTGATGTACGCCGGGCGGATCATCGAGCTCGGCCCGCGGGACGCGATGTTCCGCAGCCCCGCGCACCCCTACACGCGCGCGCTGCTGGACGCGATCCCGCACCTGTCGCAGGCCCGCGCGCTCACCGGCATCCCGGGCTCGACGCCGGGGCCGGGGCGGCGCCCATCGGGCTGCCGGTTCAACGACCGCTGCGAGTACGTCGAGGACCGCTGCCGGGAGACCGACCCGCCGGACGTCCAGGTCGGCCCCGACCACACGGCGAAGTGCCTGCGCGTCGGCGAGATCGGCGCCTGGGACATCAACCGGGGCAACGCCACCGACACCGACCCGAACACCGAACCGCGACATCATCCTGACCGTCGACGACCTCCGGGTCTTCTACGGCCGCAAGGAGGTCGTGCACGGCGTCAGCTTCGACGTGGCCAAGGCCGAGGTGGTCGCGCTGGTCGGCGAGTCCGGCAGCGGCAAGACCACGATCTCGCGCTGCGTCGGCGGCCTGCACAAGCAGTGGACCGGCGACCTGACGTTCGACGACCACGCGCTGGGCAAGGGCGCGCGGACGCGGTCGGACGAGGACCGCAAGCGGATCCAGTACATCTTCCAGAACCCCTACCTGTCGCTGAACCCGCGGCTGACGATCCAGCAGATCGTCAGCAGGCCGATGGAGCTGTTCGGCATCGCCAAGGGCAAGGCGGCCCGCGACCGGGTGGTGGAGCTGCTGGACGCGGTGGCGCTCGGCCCGACCGTCCTCAACCTGCAGACCAACCGGCTCTCCGGCGGCGAGCGGCAGCGGGTGGCCATCGCCCGCGCGCTGGCGGCCGAGCCCGACCTCCTGGTGTGCGACGAGATCACGTCGGCGCTGGACGTCTCGGTGCAGGGCTCGATCGTGGCGCTGCTGGAGAACCTGCGGAAGACCCGCGGGATCAGCATGCTGTTCGTCACCCACAACCTCGCGCTGGTCCGCTCGATCGCGGCGCGGGTGCAGGTGCTCAACGCGGGCGAGCTCGTCGAGTCCGGCTTCGTCGTCGAGGTGCTCGACACCCCCAAGCAGGAGTACACGAAGCGGCTGCTGAGCAGCTCGCCCGCAGTGAACTGACGAGGTTTCCACGGTGAATCGCAAGGTCATCATCACGTGCGCGCTGACCGGTGCGGGGGACACGGTCGGCAAGTCCGACCACGTGCCCGTCACGCCGCAGCAGATCGCCGAGTCCGGCATCGAGGCGGCCAGGGCGGGCGCGGCCATCGTGCACGTGCACGTCCGGGACCCGAAGACCGGCGACGGCTCGCGCGAGGTGGCGCTCTACCGCGAGGTCGTCGAGCGGCTGCGCGACAGCGGCGTCGACGTCGTGATCAACACGACGGCGGGCATGGGCGGTGACCTCTACCTCGACCCCGACGACCCTTCGGGCTTCGCCGAGGGCACCGACCTGGTCAGCGGCATCGACCGGCTCGCGCACGTCGCCGAGCTGCTGCCCGACATCTGCACGCTGGACTGCGGCAGCCTGAACTTCGGCGAAGGCAGCCTGGTCTACGTCAGCACGCCGGACATGCTGCGCGCGGGGGCCAAGCGCATCCAGGAGCTCGGCGTCCGCCCCGAGCTGGAGATCTTCGACACCGGTCACCTGTGGTTCGCCAACAAGCTGGTGGCCGAAGGCCTGATCGACGGGCCCGCGATGTACCAGCTGTGCATGGGCATCCCGTACGGCGCGCCGCCCGAGCCCGCGCTGCTGGCGGCGATGGCCGCGCAGATCCCGTCCGGCGTCGTGTGGGCGTCGTTCGCCATCGGCCGGATGCAGATGCCTTGGGTGGCGCAGTCGGTGCTGCTCGGCGGCCACGTGCGGGTCGGGCTGGAGGACAACCTCTACCTCGGCCGCGGCAACAAGGTCACGAACGCCCAGCTCGTCGCGAACGCGGTCACCCTGGTCACCGCGATGGGTGCTGAGGTCGCCACACCGGACGAGGCCCGTGAGATCCTCGCGCTTCGGCCGCGCGCATGACCGAGCGCGTCGCCCCTGACCAGGTGCGGACGATCGCCTGCGTCGGGGCCGGGGTCATCGGCGGGGGCTGGGTGGCGTACTTCCTGGCCCGCGGGTTCACCGTGCGCGCCTGGGACCCGGCGCCGGACGCCGAGCAGCGCCTGCGCGGGCTCGTCGACGCCGCGTGGCCCGCGCTCACCGAGCTGGGCCTGGCTACCGGGGCGAGCCGGGACAACCTGACCGTGCACCGCGGAGCTGGCCGACGCCGTCGCCGTCGCCGATCTCGTGCAGGAGAGCGCTCCCGAGCAGCTCGAGCTCAAGCGCGGGCTGCTCGCCGCAGATCGACGCGGCGACGCCCGAGCACGTCGTCATCGCCTCGTCCACGTCCGGCTACGGCATGACGGAGATGGCGACCGAGACGACCTCGCCGCACCGCCTGGTGGTCGCCCACCCGTTCAACCCGCCCTACCTGATCCCGCTGGTCGAGGTGGTCGGGGGCGAGAAGACCACGGCCGAGGTGGTGGCGTGGACGGCGGAGTTCTTCCGCCACATCGGCAAGTCCGTGATCACCATGGACCGCGAGGTGCCGGGGTTCATCGCGAACCGGCTGCAGGAGGCGCTCTGGCGCGAGGCGCTGCACATGGTGGCGAACGGGGAGGCGACGGTCGAGCAGATCGACGCCTCGATCACCGAGGGACCCGGTCTGCGCTGGGCCTTCCACGGGCCGATGCTCACCTTCCACCTCGCCGGTGGGGCGGGCGGCATGGCCCACATGCTCGACCACTTCGGACCGTCGCTGCTCTCGCCGTGGACCCGGCTTGCCGCGCCCGAGCTGACGCCCGAGCTGCGCGACAGCGTCGTCGCGGGGTGCGAGGAGGAAGCGGGCTCGCGGACCATCGCCGATCTCGTGCGCGAACGCGACCGGGCGCTCGTCGACCTGCTGCGCGCGCTCGGCAAGGCACCCCGTGGCTGAGCCCCTGGTGTGGGCGGAGGACCTCCGTCCCGAGTGGATCGACTACAACGGGCACCTGTCGGAGGCCTACTACGTGCTCGTCTTCGGGCACGCGACGGACGCGGTGATGGCGCGGATCGGCATGACGCCGGAGTACCTCGTCGAGACCGGCACGTCGCTGTACACGCTGGAGGCGCACGTCCGCTACCTCGCGGAAGTGCCTGCGGGCTCCCGGCTCGAGGTGCGGTCGTCGGTCATCGGGGTCACCGGGAAGCTGCTGTGGCTCTGGCACGAGATGTGGTGCGAGGACAAGCTGCGGGCCAGCGAGGAGGTGCTCGCCGTCCACGTGGACAGCGCCGCCGGGCGCTCCAGCCCGTTCCCCGACGGCCTGCGCGCCCGCGCCGAGGCGCTGCTCGTGCCGGCCCCGGAGGACGCCTCCCGTCGCATCGCGCTGCGCTGAGGATCTCGATGGACCTCGAACTCTCGGACGAGCAGCGCGCCGTCGTGGAGACGACGCGGGCGTTCGTGCACCGCGAGCTGGTGCCCCACGAGGACGAGGTGGAGCGCAGCGGGAAGCTCGATCCCGGGCTGCTGGACCGCCTGCGCGCCACGGCGATCCGGGCCGGGCTGTACGCGGCGAACATGCCCGAGGAGGTGGGCGGCGGCGGCCTGGACACCCTCACCTGGATGCTGATGGAACGCGAGCTCGGGCACACCGGCTACGCCCTGCAGATGCTCGCCGTCGCGCGGCCGTCGCGGATCCTGCTGGCCTGCGCGGGCGACCAGCGGGCGGAGTACCTCCGGCCGGTGGTGGCGGGCGAGCGCACCGAATGCCTCGCGATGACCGAGCCGGAGGCGGGCTCGGACCTGCGCGGCATGCGCACCAGGGCGGTCCGGGACGGCACCGACTGGGTGATCACGGGCACCAAGCACTTCATCAGCCACGCCGACGCGGCCGACTTCGTGATCCTCTTCGCCGCCACGGGGGAGCAGATGTCGGAGGCCCCCGCGCCGCGCCGCGCGGAGATCACCGCGTTCCTGGTCGACGTCGACGCGCCGGGGCTCGCCGTCCTGCCCGGCTACCGCAGCGTCTCCCACCGCGGCTACGACAACGCGGTACTGGTGTTCGACGGCTGCCGGGTGCCGGGCTCCGCGGTGCTCGGCGAGGTCGGCCGTGGCTTCGACGTGGCCAACACGTGGCTGGGCACGACGCGGCTGCAGGTCGCCGCGAGCTGCCTCGGCCGGGCCCGGCGCGCCCTGGACCTGGCGGTGCGGCACGCGGCCACCCGTCGGCAGTTCGGTCGGCAGATCGGCCGGAACCAGGGGGTGGCGTTCAAGCTCGCCGACATGCGCACGGCCCTGGAGGCGGCCACGTGGCTGACCTGGCGTGCGGCCTCCCTCGTCGACGCCGGGCGCGCGGCCGCCGGGGAGGTCGACGCGGCCATCGCCATGGCGAAGCTCTCCGCCACCGAGATGCTCGCCATGGTCGCCGACGAGGCCCTGCAGATCCACGGCGGTATGGGGCTGATGGACGAGCTGGTCCTCGAACGGATCTGGCGCGACGCCCGCGTGGAGCGGATCTGGGACGGCACCTCGGAGATCCAGCGCCACATCGTCTCCCGGTCGATGCTGCGGGCGCACGGTGGCTGACCCCCCTCCGCCCCGACCGCGCCGCGCGCCGAGCCGCTTCACCCCGCCCGGCCAGCCGCTTCGGTCCGCCACGGCCGGCCCACCTCACCCCGCCGCGACCGACCCACCTCAGCCCGTCCCTGCGACTGAGCGGCCGCGGTCGGGTCGTGCGGTCGAGCCGCCCGGGTTGGGTTGCGTGGCAGAGCCGCCCCGGTTCGGCGATAGGGCTGAGCGTGAACTGGGGAGGCTCCTGCGGCCGCGCACGCTCGCGGTGATCGGGAGTGCGCGGGTGTGCGCGCGGGTGGTCGAGCAGAACCGGGCGATGGGATTTCGCGGGGCGATCTGGCCGGTGCACCCGACGAAGGCGGAGGTGGCGGGGGAGCAGGCGTACCCGAGCCTCGCGGACCTTCCCGACGTCCCGGACGCGGCCTTCGTCGCCGTGCCCGCACCGCGGTGTGCGGCGGTCGTGGCCGAGCTTGCCGCGACCGGCTGCGGCGGTGCTGTGGTGTACAGCTCGGGCTTCGCCGAGACCGGGCCCAGCGGCGCGGCCCGGCAGCGCGACCTCGTCGCCGCGGCGGGGACGATGCCGTTGCTCGGGCCCAACTGCTACGGCCTGGTCAACTACGCCGAGCAGGTGCTGATCTGGCCCGACCAGCACGGTGGAGTGGCGCTGGCGCCGGGGGAGCGGGGCGTCGCGGTGGTGAGCCAGTCGTCGTCGATCGCGATCAGCGTGACCATGGCCGACACCGGCCTCCCGCTCAGCGCCGTCGTCGCCGTCGGCAACGCCGCCCAGCTCGGGGTCGCGCAGGTCGCCGCGGCGTTGCTGGACTCCGAGCGGGTCTCCGCCGTCGGCCTGATCGTCGAGTCGCTGGCCGACGTGCGCGGGTGGGAGCGGCTCGCCGCGCGCGCCCGGGAACGCCGGACCGGGCTCGTCGCGCTGGTGCTGGGTCGCAGCGAGCAGGCGCGCCAGGCGGTCGTCACGCACACCGCCTCGCTGGCGGGTGACGCCGACACCGGCGCACAGTTCCTGGCGCGCAACGGGATCGGCCGCGTCGGCTCGGTCGACGAGTTGCTCGGCGCGCTCTGCCTGCTCCACTGCGGCGGCCCCCTGCCCGGCAGCGGGCTGAGCTCGCTCAGCAGCTCGGGCGGCGAGGCCGCGCTGATCGCGGACGCCGCCGTCGGGTGCCCGGTGGAGTTCGCGGAGCTCACGGCCGGGCAGCGCGCCGAGCTGGCCGCGGCGTTGGGCGAGCGGGTGGCGCTGGCCAACCCGCTCGACTACCACACCTACGCCTGGGGCGAGCCGGACACGATGGCCGCGGCGTTCACGGCCATGGTGCGCGGCCCGGCGGACCTGAACCTGCTCTTCGCCGACCTGCCCCGCGCCGACCGCTGCGCCGACGACGACTGGATCCTCGCGATCTCCGCGTTCGCCCGCGCCTGCGAGGCCACCGGCGCGCGCGGCGCCCTCGTCGCGGCGATGGCCACGAACCTGACCGGCGAACGCGCGGCCCGCTGGGTCCGCCGCGGCCTGGCCGTCCTCGCCCCGCCGGGCGTGGCGATGGCAGCGGTCGAGGCCGCGGCCTGCATCGGCCGGGCCTGGGCCCACCCAACCGCCCCACCGATCGCCGGCCCGGCCGGGCGTGGCGCCAGCACCACGGTGCTCAGCCAGACGGGGGCACCCCCGCCCATAGCCTGTCTGGCCGGGCAGGGACCGGGCAGGACAGAACGGAACGAGCCGCGGCGCCGGTCCCGCCCGTGGCCGGTCCAGTTCGGCCAGGAGTAGGCCCGACCGTCCTGAACGAGGCTGAGGCGCCTGTCCCACCCGTCGTCGGTCCGACTGAGCCGGGGCCGGGCACCACGGTGCTCAACGAGGCCGCGGCGAAGGGGCTGCTGCGGCGGCACGGGGTGCCGGTGCCGGAGGGGGCGGTCTGCACCAGCCCGGACGCGGCGGTCATCGCGGCCGCCGACATCGGGGGCCCGATCGCGCTCAAGGCGCTGGGCACCGCCCACAAGACCGAGCAGCACGGGGTGCGACTCGGGCTGGTCGAGCCCGCGGACGTCCGGGCGAACGCCGCCGAGTTGCTGAGCCGGTTCCCGGCGGTGCTGGTGGAGCGGATCGTGGCGGGCGGGATGGCCGAGCTGCTGGTCGGGGTGCGGACCGACCCGGTGTTCGGCCCGGTGCTCAGCGTGGGCGTCGGCGGCGTGCTGACCGAACTGGTCCGCGACGTCGCCCACCTGCTCCTGCCCGTCGCCGGCGACGGCATCCGCGACGCCCTGCTCGGCCTCCGCTGCGCCCCGTTGCTCACCGGCTACCGCGGCGCCCCGGCCGCCGACCTCGACGGGCTCGTCGCCGTCGTCGACCGGGTGGCGACCCTCGTCCTCGACCGGCCCGAGCTGCTGGACCTGGAGATCAACCCGCTGATCGTCACCGCGGACGGCGCGTGGGCCTGCGACGCGCTCGTCGTCACCGCCGGAGCCTGCGCATGAGTGATGCGCGGTGCGGACGCGACGGCTCGGCGCGGTTCTCGAGGTCACCCTCGACCGACCGCCCGCCAACGCGATCGACCTGGCGACCTCGCGGGCGATGGGCCGGGTCTTCGCGACCTTCCGCGACGACCGCGCAGCTGAGAGTCGCCGTGCTCCGCACCGCGGGCGACCGGTTCTTCAGCGCCGGGTGGGACCTCAAGGCGGCCGCCGCGGGCGACGCCGTCGACGGCGACTACGGCGTGGGCGGCTTCGGCGGCATCCAGGAGCTGCCGGGGCTGAACAAGCCGGTGATCGCGCTCGTCGAGGGCATGGCGGTCGGCGGCGGGTTCGAGCTTGCGCTGTCCTGCGACCTGATCTACGCCGCTGACACCGCGTCGTTCGCCCTCCCCGAGATCAACGCGGGCACCCTGGCCGACGCGGCGACCCTGCGCCTCCCCGGCCGGATGCCGCACCACATCGCCATGGAACTGCTGCTCACCGGCCGGTGGATGGACGCGGCCGAGGCCCACCGCTGGGGCCTGGTCAACGAGGTCCACCCGCCGTCCCAGGTGGCGGCGCGAGCGCTGGAGGTGGCCGCCCGGCTGGCCGAAGGGCCACCGCTGGTGTTCGCGGCCATCAAGGAGGTCCAGCGGGAGAGCGAGCGCCTGCCGTTCGCCGAAGCCATGCGCGGGATCGCGACCCGTAGATTCCCGACGGTGGCGGCGCTCTACGCGTCGGAAGACCAGCACGAAGGGGCACAGGCGTTCGCGGAGAAGCGGGCGCCGGTGTGGAAAGGACGTTGAGCATTGTCCGGAGCACACGGGCACGGGCACGGCCACGGCTGCGCGGCCGACCATCACCGCGGCGAGTACACCGAGCGGCAGCGGGCCGACCTCGACCAGGTCCTCGACTTCAACCACCGGCTGGTGCAGGCGATCGAGAGCAACCTCGACATCACCGACACCATCGCCGTGCTCGACCCCGACCCGCTGCGCTACATGTGGGTGGACGAGGGCGACGGCCAGATCCCCGCCCAGCTCGCCAAAGCCGCCGCGGTGCTCGAGCACGCGCCGCGGCTGGCAGGCCAGAACCGGGGGTCGGCGCGCGTCCTCCCCGATAGCCAGAACGCGGCCCGTCCCACGGTCGCCGTCCACGGCGCCACGATGCTGGTCGCCTGGCTGGAATGGCAGGAGGACCGCGGCGACCGGCTGCTCGCCGAGCTGCAGACGGCCGCCGGGCGCAGCGCCACCATCGTCGTCGACGAGCCGCAGGACCTGTTCCGGCCGACCGCGGCCGTCACGTCCGACGGGGTTCCGTGGCTGGTCTTCGGCCGGTCCGTCGACGGCCAGGTCGGGGTGTGGGCCAGCCGCTTCGCCGACGGAATGTGGACAGAGCCGCAGCCGGTCAGCGACACCGGAGGACCGTCGTTCAACCAGGAGGTCGTCGCGTACGGCGACGGCGGCCTGCAGGTGTGTTGGCAGGGGCAGGTCGACGACCGCTTCGGCATCTTCGCCCGCCGCTGGAACGGCGCAGGCTGGGAGCCGACGGTGCGGGTCAGCGAGGAGGGGTCGGGCAACGTCTGGGACCCGACCCTCGCGAGAGTCGGCGACGGCATCGCCTACGCCTGGACCGAATACGCCGAGGGCAGCTACCGCGTGGTCCTGCGCGACGTCACCGGACCGGTCCGGACGCTCACCGGAGGCAGTGACTACGCCCTGCACCCCAGCCTGGCCACGACGCCGGACGGCCGCCTCTGGTGCGCCTTCGACGTGATCACCGTGCAGGGCCACGGCGGCAGCGGGCCGACCCGGCTCCGGCCCCGCCCGGAGGGCGGCGCGCTGCCCGACCACCGGGACGGCATGCGCGAACCCGGGGCCAGCGTGCCCCCCGAGCTGCTGCCGGAGGTGTCGGCGGCCATCCGGGTCGTCGGCGTGGACGGTGACGACCTGGTGGAACCGCCCGGCGAGCTCGCCCGCGGCCTGAACGTGGTGCCCTCGGCCATGCCACGGCTGCAGGCCACGCCCGAGGGCGGACTGGTCCTCGGCTACCGGATCCACCGACAGCTGCCCCTGATGACGTACTACTGGGAAGCCGCCGCCCAGGTGCTCGGGCCGGACGGATGGCTGCCGGCGATCACGTTCGGCGGGACCGACGCCACGCTGGAAGAGGTCGCGCTGGCCGCCACCCCGACCGGGGTCGTGCTGGTCACCCAGGCCGACGGGCGCCTCGAGCGGGCGCTGCACTGGAGCGAGGGCTTCGGCGGCCGCGAGTGCCCCTACCTGGCCGATCACCACGGCGCCGTCATCTGGCACGGCGTGCACGGCGCGGGACAGGTGGTGGTGACCGCCGTGGAGTCGGCGGGTCCGGCGACGACGGAAGGCCGACGGTCCGCGTCGATCGTCGCGGCGGACCGGTGGGAGGCCCGGCGCTGGGCCACGCCCGAACGGCGTGCGGACCGCTTCGAGATCGAGGCGGACGGACAGACCTACCGCCTCTACTGGGGCGACCTGCACCGGCACTCGCTGGTCAGCCGCTGCACGGCGGGCGACGAGCCCTCGCTCGAGGACTTCTACCGCTACGCCTGGGACGTCAACGAGTACGACTTCTGGGCCGTCACCGACCACGCCGAGAACTCCACCGCCTACCAGTGGTGGAGCATCCAGAAGATCGCCGACCTGCTGCACGTGCCCGGTCGTTTCGTGCCCCTCTACGGGTTCGAGTGGACCTCGGCCGAGCACGGCCACCAGAACGTCATCTACGGCGACGTCGCCCGCGGCGCCCCCATCTTCTCCGCCTTCGCCGAGGGCAGCACCACCCCCGACGGGCTGTGGCAGGGGCTCGCGGCGCACCCGCGGTTCCCGGCCATCACCATCCCGCACCACCCCGGCTCCGCGATGGTCCACAACGACTGGGACTACCACGATCCGCGCTTCAGCAGGCTGGTCGAGGTGTTCCAGGCCTGCCGCGGCAACTACGAGTCGCAGTCGTGCTTCCGGCAGTACAGCGATGGGACCGCCACCGGCACCTTCATGCTCGACGGCCTGCAGCGCGGCCACCAGTTCGGGCTCATCGCCTCCTCCGACCACGGCCACGGGGCGAGCTACGTCGCGGTGCTGGCCCCGTCGCTCGGCCGGGCCGACGTCTTCGACGGCCTGTGGTCGCGCCGCACCTGCGCCGCGACGACGAAGGGCGTGCTGGCCGTCCTGCAGGTCGGGCCGCACCTGATGGGCAGCGAGTTCGACTGGTCGGGCGCCCGGCCCCTGCGCGTGCACGCCCGCGGGTACGCCGAGCTGGCCAGGGTCGACATCCTGCGCAACGGCGAGATCGTGCACGTCGTCCGCGGCGAGCCCGCGCTGCCGCCCGATCACCTGCGGGTCGACTTCCGCGTCGAGTGGGGGCAGGCCGACACCACCACCCGCTGGGACGGACGGCTGGCGGTGGACGGCGGCAGGCTCCTGGTGCCCGAGTACGTCGGCCCCGAGGTCGTGGCCATCGACGAGCACGCCGTGGAATGGCAGCAGACGACGCACAGCTTCGGCGAGGTCTACGGCGCGCAGCGCGGGGGCGTCGAGGTCAGCGTCTGCGGACCGGCCGACGCGCAGGTGCGGATCGAGTGCGCGGGCCGGTCGATCCAGATGGGGCTCGCCGAGCTGGCCGACCGGCTGGCGGCCGGACCGTTCCTCCCCGACGCCGGGGACGCGCGCCCCGGCGTGCTGGCGCTGCAGCCCGCCGTCGGCGCACTGCTCGGGATGGGCACGCGGGAGCTCGATGTCGTGTTCGACGACGAGGAGCCCTTGTTCGAGGTCGCGTTCTACTACGCGCGGGCGTTCCAGGTCGACGGGGAGCTCGCGTGGTCGTCGCCGGTCTGGGTGCGGCCCGCTCCATGACCGCCGCCACCCGTTCGGGGAGCGTCCACCGGGCGACCCGCGAAGTGTCGCCGCCGGCGTTACCGTGAGGGAGACGCAACGCGCTGGGAGTCGCACCGATGACCGAAACCCCCGCCGACCCGGCCACCGAGCCGATCGACGAGGTCGATGACGACTTCATCGACAACGACTGGCTCAACCAGCAGTCGCCCGGGATGGGTGTGGTCACCAAGACGCTCATCGCGCTGCTCGTGGTCGCGCTCGGCTTCTGGGGCGGGGTGGCCCTCAGCCGCGGCACGGCGCTCGCGGCGTCGCCCACGGCGGCCGCCACCCCGGCCCGAAGTGGCGGCGGCGGGGGCGGCGGCGGCACGAGCAGCGGGGGCGGCGGCGGCGGTAGCGGGGGCGGCTCGGGATCGAACAACGGCGCTGCCGCCACGACGGCCGCCCGTTCGCCGTCGGGCGGTGCGGGCGGCGCCGGGTCGAACTCCGACGCGGCGGCCTCCCGATCGTCGGAGCCTTCCGCCCGAGCGGCGGCGGGCGCGTCCGACAACGGCTCGACGCGGGCGACCGGCGGTGCGGCGGCAGCGGCAGGCCCGTCGAGCGTGGCCCGGGCGGCGTCCGGCAGCGGCGGCGGCAGCGGCAGCGGGGGTACGACCACCCCGGCCGATTCCACCGAGCCGTCCGCACCGAGCGGCTCCGCCACCATGACGGCGACCGGATCGCCGACCGCCACGACCGAGCCGACGTCCTCGGCGCCGCCCACCACGACCTCGGCTGCGCCGACGACGACCTCCACGCCCGGGTCGGGGTCGTCTGGGTCCGGGTCGTCAAGTGGCGGTTCGTCCGGTGGGGGTTCGCTCGGGTGGCGGGTCGCGGCGGTCGTCGGGTTGGGGCGGCCTCCTGGGCGGGCTCTTCCCCGGCCTCTCCACCACCCCGACGCCCACCCCGTCCAACAACCCCTGGGGCTACTGAGGGAGGAGGGCCGGGCCACGGCGATGCTCGTGGCGCCGCGGCGGCCGCAAGTCCGGGCAGGAAGCGCGGCCGCCAGTGCTCTGACCATAGACGTTCACTGGGTCCTCGCCAGCCCTGACGATCACTCGGCACCTTCCCGAGCACTCGCCGATCGCAACGAGAGCGTCCTTTCGGGGGTTTGATCACCGGAAACGACGCTCTCGGGGCGATCGGGCCGGCCCCCACTAGCGGCTGAGCAGCCTGCGCACCCACCGGCCGTCGGCGGTGACGGCGCGCGCCTGACCGACCTCCCCTTCTACGATGCGCGGGCGTTCCAGGACGCGGAGCAGGCGGGGTCGAGGGGGTGGCAGGTGCAGGACGCGTATCCGCTCCAGGTCCTGGTGTCCCTCGGGCTGGCCGTGCTGGGGTTGACCCTGCTGGCCCGGGCGGTGCGGGTGGCGCCGCCGATCGCGCTGCTGTTCGGCGGGGTGCTGCTGGGGTTCGTCCCCTGGCTGACCGACGTCCAGCTGCCGCCCTCGGTGGTGCTGCTGCTGTTCCTGCCCGCGCTCCTGTACTGGGAGTCGCTCAACACGTCGCTGCGCGAGATCCGGGCCAACCTGCGGGCGGTCATGATCGACGCGGTGCTGCTCGTCCTGGCGACCGCGGGCGTCGTCGCGGTCGTCGGCCACGCCCTCGGGCTGAGCTGGCCCGTCGCCTGGGTGCTGGGCGCGGTCGTCGCACCCACCGACGCCACCGCCGTCGCGGCGATCGCGCGCCGGATGCCGCGGCGACAGCTCACCACCCTGCGCGCGGAGAGCCTGGTCAACGACGGCACCGCGCTCGCGCTGTTCGCGATCGCCGTCCAGGTCGCGAGCGGGGACGAGTTCGGCCTGGTCGGGGCGGCAGGCGAGTTCGTGCTGTCCTACGTCGGCGGGGTGCTGGCCGGGCTGGCAGTCGCGTGGCTCGTCCGGCCGGGCGCGGCGGCTACCTGCACGATCCGCTGCTCGAGAACACGGTCGGCGTGCTCACCCCGTTCACGGCGTTCCTCGTGGCCGAGGAGATCCACGCCTCGGGCGTGCTGGCCGTCGTCGTCTGCGGGCTCGCCATGAGCCAGCTCGGCCCGCTGCTCATCGCCGCCCACACCCGCCAACGGGCGCGGGCCTTCTGGACGGTGACGACGTTCCTGCTCAACGGCGCACTCTTCGTGCTCGTCGGCCTGCAGCTGCGCCGGGCGATCGTCAACCTGGTGTCGTCGTCGCTCGCCGAGGCCGTCGTCGCCGCGCTGCTCGTGAGCGTCGCCGTGATCGGCACCCGGCTCGGGTGGATGTACACCGTGCCCTACCTCGTCCGCTGGGTCGACCGCCGCGCGGTGCACCAGGCCCGGCTCCTCAGCGCGCGCCACCGGTTCCCCGTGGCGTGGTCGGGGTTCCGCGGCGGGGTGTCGCTGGCCGCCGCACTGGCCGTGCCCACCGTGACCGCCGACGGCTCCCCGCTGCCGGGCCGAGACCTGCTCATCGTGGTGACCTTCGGCGTCATCCTCGTCACGCTGCTGCTGCACGGCCTGACGCTGCCCGCCGTCCTGCGCTGGTCGCGGCTCCCCGACGACCACGACGAGATCACCGAGCGGTGGACGGCCGAGCGCGCCGCCGTCGAGGCCGGGCTCGCCGCGCTGGACGAGGCCATCGCCCGCATCCAGCCCTCCGAACGGGTGGCCGAACCGGGTCCGCGACGACCTCGAGCAACGCCTCGCCGACCTCGATGACCCGCAGACCGCGTCGGAGGACGACGGGTTCGAGGGGAGCGCGGAAGGCCGCTCGGACCGGGAGACCTATCGCCGCCTGCGGGCCGAGCTGCTGCCCCGGGAGCGGGCCGCGGTCGTCAAGCTGCGCGACGCGCACGTCATCGACGACATCGTGCTGCGCTGGATCGAAGGCCGTCTCGACGCCGAGGAGCTGCGCCTGCTGCCCCCACCCGAGCCGGAGTAGTCGGCCTGCGCCGACTTCGCGACGGCTGGCGTCCTGCAGGGCGCCAACGCGTCTGCGAGGACACTAGGCCGGCGTGGGCCTGCGGCGATCGGGAGGGGTATCCGGGATGGGCACGGACATGGCGTTCGACGCGCTGGCGGACCCGGTCCGGCGGGAGATCCTCGCGGTGCTGGCCGCCCGCGAGGAATGCACGGCGGGCGAGCTGTCGAGCGCGGTCCAACGGGTCGGGCGCACGGCCGTCTCCAGCCACCTGCGCATCCTGCGCATGGCGGGCCTCGTCACCGAGCGCCGCAACGGCCGCTTCCGCTATTACGCCGTCGACCCCACCGGCCCCGCCCAGGACGTGATCAGCCTGTTGCAGAAGCTGTTCCAGCCGCCGGGCGTGGCAGGCGGGTGAGCGTCATGTTTCTGTCGTCGAGGCGACGGATTCGTGCTTCTCGCGCCGTGCGTGTCAGGCCAGCAGGCGGTCGGGGTCGCGCTGGGTGGCGGCGAGCACCGACTCCGCCGCCCCCCGCACCGCGGCCGCGTCGCCCTGGTCCGAGGCGAGCACGCGGGCGGGCTCCGGCTGGAGCGACCGGCGGGACAGCTCCGCCTGCAGCGTCGGGATGACGAAGGGGGCGAGGCGGGCGTAGGTGCCGCCGAGGACGACCACGGGCACGTCGAGCACGTTCAGCACCGAGGCGAGCCCGACGCCGAGGGTGCTTGCGGCCCGGCTCGTCGCGCCGAGGGCCCACCCGTCGCCGCGCGCGAGCCCGGCCTCCAACGTCGCGAGCTCGGCGACGCCCGCATCGGCGAGCAGGGCGGCCGTGCCCGCATAACGCTCGACGCAGCCCCGGCCGCCGCAGCCGCACTCGGGCCCGTCGCGGTCGACGACGACGTGCCCCAGCTCGCCCGCCAACCCGTGGGTGCCCTGGTAGACCCGACCGCCGAGCACGATGCCGCCACCGATGCCGATCCCGGCCGAGACGTAGACCAGGTCCGGGGCCAGGCTGAGGTGGGCCAGCGCCCCGAGCGACGCCTCGTTGCCGACGGTCACCGGCAGCCGGAGTCGTTCGGCGAGAACGGCGCCGGGCCGGGTCCCGGACAGCCGGGGCAGGTTGGGCGCGCGCAGGACCACCGGCTGGTCGCCGTCGGCGGACCCGAGCAGCGCGGGCAGTGCCAGCCCGACGCCCAGCACCCGGGCGCCGAGGTCGGCGCGCAGCTGTTCGGCCAGGTCAGCGGCCCCGGAGAGGACATCAATGGGCGCCAGGTCGCGATGATCGCGCGCGATCCGACGACCGTCGCGCACCACACCGTCCAGCCCCACGGCACACACCGTGAGCGTGTCGACGTCCACCGCCACCCCGAGCGCGACGGGCCCGTCCGGCCGGAACCGGACGGCCCGCGACGGTCGCCCGACCCCGCGCGGGGCGGCCGCGTCCTCGGCCAGCACCCCGGCGTCGAGGAGGGGTTCGAGCAGCGTCGCGACGGTCGCCTTGGTCAACCCGGTGCCGGTCGCGAGCTGGGCCCGCGAAGCGCTGCCCGCGTCCCGCAGCGCCGCCAGCACCAGGCCGAGGTTGTGCCGCCGCAGCGTCGGCGGGCTCGCAGGCTGGAGCTGGGGCCGGGTCACGACAACCTTGCTCAGCGGGCCCCGGTCAGGTGCTCCAGGGCGAGCTGGTGCAGCCGCACGAACCCGTAGCCGCGGTTGCCCGCGGCGTCCGGGTCGAAGTCCTCGAACGTCGAACGGTCGCCCAGCAGGTCGGTGTAGGTCTCGCCGGGGTTGAGCGTGGGCATCGAGAGCTCGGGGACGCCCGCCGTCGCCATCGCCTCGGCCACGTCGGGATCGGCCCGGAACGCCGCGGCCCGCTCCTTGAGCAGCAGGTACATCCGCATGTTGGCCGCGGCCGAGTCCCAGACGCCACTGATGTCCTCGGTGCGCGAGGGCTTGTAGTCGAAGTGCCGCGGGCCTTCGTATCCCGCGGTCTCCAGCAGGTCGACCAGGGAGAACGCGTTGACCAGGTCGCCGTGGCCGAAGACGAGGTCCTGGTCGAACTTGGGTCCGTGCTGGCCGTTGAGGTCGATGTGGAAGAGCTTGCCCGCCCAGAGGGCTTGCGCGACGCCGTGCACGAAGTTCAGGTTGGACATCTGCTCGTGCCCGACCTCGGGGTTGACGCCCACCATCTCGGGGTGGCCCAACTGCTCGATGAAGGCCAGCGCGTGCCCGACCGTCGGCAGCAGGATGTCGCCGCGGGGCTCGTTGGGCTTGGGCTCGATGGCGAAGCGCAGGTCGTAGTGCTTGTCGAGGACGTAGCCGCACAGGAGGTCCATGGCCTCGCGGTAGCGGTCGAGCGCCGCCCTGATGTCCTTGGCCGAGTCGTACTCGCCACCCTCACGGCCGCCCCAGAGCACGAAGGTGGAGGCGCCGAGCTCGTGGGCCAGCTCGATGTTCTGCAGCACCTTCCGCAGCGCGAACCGGCGGACCGAGCGGTCGTTGCTGGTGAACCCGCCGTCCTTGAAGACGGGGTGGGTGAACAGGTTCGTGGTGATCATCGGGACGGTCATGCCGGTCTCGGTGAGCGCCTCGCGCAGGCGCGCGATCTGCTTGTCCCGGCTGCCCGCGTCGGGGAGGAACCCGAAGAGGTCGTCGTCGTGGAACGTCAGGCCCCACGCGCCGCGCTCGGCCAGCCGGTGCACCGCCTCGACGACGTCCAGCGGCGGCCGCGTGGGCTCGCCGAACGGGTCGCCTGCCCGCCACCCGACGGTCCAGAGTCCGAACGAGAAGCGGTCGGCGGGGGTCGGTGTGGGCACGGCGTCTCCTCATTAAGACAGGTTCTGAACTAATTGGCACGCTACCCACGCCGTGCGAGGTGGGCAAGGGTGGTTTCGGCGCCGATACTGGCGCCATGCTGATCCGGATCGAGGGCCACGACCTCCCCGGGCGGTCCTGCGGGCCCGGCCCCGGCATGACGGAGGGCTATCCGAACGTGCACGTCGGGGTGCAGCGGCGCGGCAAGCCGGGCGAGCTGCTCGACCTGGTGCGCGGCGACGCGCCGTCGGCCACCTGGGTCCTCGACGGCACGGCGGTGCCCCGCGACGGCGGCCTCGACATCACCGGCCGCTTCGTTCAGGGGCCGCCGGGCGGACGGTTCATCTACCTGTCGTGGGGCACGCTCGACGACGCGGGCGGCTTCGCGATGTTCCGGCGGGCGAAGCTGTGGCTGGAAGCCGTTCCGGCCGACGTCGCCGCGGCGGCGTTGGCCCAAGGCGTGCTGGTCGGACGGCTGGGCCTGACCGATCCGAAGGGGAACCCCCTCTGTGCATCCGTCCGGCCGCCGCTGATCGAGTGGTCGGCGGCGGCCGGATAGAAGTCGGGACTTACGCGGCGCGGGTCCGGGCGGTCGCCCGCTCCAGCGCCCACAGCAGGGCGGCGTAGGACTCGAAGCGGGCGGCGGGGAGGGCGCGCAGCTCCTGGCGGGTGCGGGCGTCGGCGCCGTAGTGCTCGGCCTCGGCGATCACCTGCCACCGCTGGGCCGGGAAGGAGAGCCCGGCGAGGACGTGACGCAGTCGCTGGTCTGTACCGGTCATGACATCTCCTTCGTTGGTGATGCATGAGATACTACGCGAGATCGTCTGTTATCCCAAGCGATACGCGCCGACCGGTCGTCAGCGACTCCATGACGGCGAGCGCCACGCTCAGCGAGCGCACCCCGTCGGCCCCGGTGCAGGGCGGCTCGCCGTGGCCCGCCACCGCCTCGGCGAACGCCCGGATGCCGCGGACGTAGAGGTTCTCCCGCTCGCCGACGTCGACCTGCACGTCTGCCTGTCCGGTGCGGCGCACCACGACCTCGCCGTCGGGCGTCTGCGACATCGCGTCGGTGGCCAGCGCCGACCCCTCGGTGCCGAAGATCTCGAACGCCGACCGCGCGTGCGGCGTCGTGAACGCGTCGTGCAGGTGCAGGGTCGCGTCGCCGGTCAGCCGTCCGGCCACCGCGACCGCGTCGACCCCGCCGGTCGCCAGACCCTGCCCGACCCCGATCGCGGCCACCTCGGCCACCTCCTGCCCGGTGACGAAGCGGACGGTGTCGGCGTCGTGCACGGTCAGGTCCAGGACGACGCCTGCCCCCGCGTCGGTGCCCAGCCGCCAGCCCCGCAGGCGCTCGGAGAGCAGGTTCGTGTGGGCCACCCGGACGCCGAGCAGGCGCCCGAGCGCGCCGTCGACGACGAGGGCGCGCAGCGTGCGGTGCACGGGAGAGTTGCGCAGGTGGTGGTTGGTCGCCATGACGACGCCCGCGGCGGCCGCCGCGTCCACCATGGACCGGGCCTGATCGAGGGAGGTGGCCAACGGCTTCTCGCACAGGACGTGACACCCGGCGCCGACGGCGGCGTGGACGCCCGCGGCGTGCCGCTCGTTGGTGGTCGAGACGTACACCGCGTCCACTCCCGACCCCAGCGCCTCCTCGACCGACGACGTGCCGCGCCCGATGGCGTTGTGCGTGGCGTACTGCGTCGCCCGTCCGGCGTCGGAGCCGACCACCACCACGGCCTCGTGCCCGAGTTGGCGCAAGGCGGGCAGGATCTGCGTCGCGGCGATGTCGCTCGCCCCGATCAGCGCCCATCGCAGGGGTGGGGGAGCGGTCATGACGTGATCCTGTCGGGCGGCGCCGGTCTTGTCACCGGTCACATCCGGACGTTCCCGCTCGTCACCTAGGTTGAGACCACCCCCGAGGAGAAGGGACGGCCAGCATGCTCGGCCGCAACAGCTACACCCGCGAAGAGCTCGACACCGCCCGTACCGCGCTGCAGGCGCAGCTCGCCGCCTACCGGGCGCTCGCCGACACCCCCGCCCTGGCCGATTTCGAGCCGCTGTTCTTCAACAGCATGACGCTCGTCCTCGACCGCCTCTTCGTCCACCGCATCCGTTCCGCGAGCGGAAAGGACGGCAACCCGCTCAATGAGGTCGAGCTGCTCGCCGAGTCGCTGATGAGCAACGACGGGGTGTTCCGGGGCAACAACGTGATCAAGTACGTGCCCGAGAAGTCCGTGGTCGGACTGCGCCCCGGGGACCGGATCCGGCTCACCGCCGAGCAGTTCGAGCAGCTGTGCCGGGCGTTCCTCGACGAGCTCGAGCGCAGGTTCGTCAAGGAGGGCTGAACCGCCAGCGCTTGTCGGCCCGGCAGGCCGAACCTAGGGTCCGATCATGCCCCTGCGCCCGGATCTCGTCGGCACCGCGGGCGATCCGGTCGACGTCAGCTGGACCCACGACGACGCGATGCTCTACGCCGTCGCGGTCGGGGCGGGTCAGCTCGACCCGACGGCCGAGCTGGCGTTCACGACGGAGAACACCGAAGGCGTTGCGCCGCAGGTGCTCCCGACGTTCGCCGCCATCCTGACCCGGGGCGCCCGCATCGACATCGGCGACTACGACCGCACCCGGATGGTGCACGCCGAGCAGGCCTTCCGGCTGCACGCGCCGCTGCCGCTGGAAGGAAGCGTGACGGTCACCCCCCGTGTGGTCGAGGTGAGCGACAAGGGCGCGGCCGCTCTCGTCGCCACCGAGGCCACAGCGGTCGACGCGGCGACGGGCACCGTCCTCGCCACCAGCATGCAGACGCTCTTCCTCCGCGGCGAGGGAGGCTTCGGCGGCCCGCGCGGCGCGTCGACGCCCTGGGAGGCGCCCACCCGGGCACCCGACCAGATGCTGGAAGCCACGACGCTGCCGGGCCAGGCGCTGCTCTACCGGCTCACCGGCGACCGCAACCCGCTGCACACCGACCCTGCCTTCGCCGCGCGCGGGGGCTTTCCCGCGCCGATCCTGCACGGGATGTGCACCTACGGGTTCACCGGCCGCCTGCTGCTGCACGCCCTCTGCGACGGCGACGCGCGGCGCTTTGTGGCGATGGAAGGCAGGTTCACGATGCCGGTCTACCCCGGCGACCCGTTGACCGTGCTCGTCTGGCGCGACGGCGCCACCGCGCGGTTCCGCACCCTGCGCGGCGACGACATCGTGATCGACCGCGGCCTCGTCGAGTTCGAGAGCTAAGGCATTAGGGAGCAGCGCGTGGGGGTTCTGGACGGCCGGACGGCCATCGTGACCGGGGGCGCGCGGGGGATCGGCGGGGCCATCGCGCGCCGCTTCGCCGCCGAAGGAGCGGCAGTTGTCGTCAACGACCTCGGCGGTGCCCCCGACGGCGGTGGGCGGGACGAGGGCGCGGCGAGCCAGGCCGTCGAGGAGATCCGCGCCGCGGGCGGGCGCGCCGTGGCCGACGGCGGCGACATCACCGACACCGACACCGGCGCCCGCCTGGTCGCCACGGCCGTCGAAGAGTTCGGCGGCCTGGACATCCTGGTCAACGCGGCAGGCATCCTCCGTGACCGGATGATCTTCAACATGACCGATGACGAGTGGGACGCGGTGATCCGGGTCCACCTGCGCGGCCACTTCTCCGCCTCCCGGGCGGCCGCCGCCCACTTCCGCGCCCAGCGCAACCCGGACGGCCACTTCCGGATCATCAACTTCACGTCGCACTCCGGCCTGCAGGGCTCCCCGGGCCAGGCGAACTACGCGGCGGCGAAGATGGGCATCGTCGGGCTCACCTACTCGCTGGCGCAGGGTCTCGCCCGCTACGGCGTCACGGCCAACGCGATCGCCCCGTCCGCGGCGACCCGGCTGGTCGCCACCGTGCCCGACGACAAGCGCGCGCTGCAGGACCGCCCGGCCGACGACGACCCGCGCCGCTCACCGGACAACGTCGCCGCGCTCGCTCTCTACCTGGCCAGCGAGCGGGCCGACTGGATCTCCGGCCGCGTGCTGGAGAACTGGGGCTTCGACATCGGCCTTTACGCCAACCCGACGGTCGTCGCCACCGCCTCGTCCGATGTGCCCTGGACGTTCGACGCCCTGGCCGACCGCATGGAGGGCAACTTCCGCCCGGTGGCCGACGGCCTCCCGGAGAGCCTGTTCGCCGACCAGGCCGCCCGGCGGTCGTGATGGCCGACCGCGAGACCGTCCGCGCGTGGCTCGCCGAGCACGTCCCGCCGCCGCGCCCGGACGCGTCGGAGGCCGAGATGCTGGCGGGCGCGCGGGCGTTCCAGACCGCCCTGCACGACGCGGGGCTCGCGGGCATCACCTGGCCGCGCGAGTACGGCGGGCAGGGGCTCGGCCAGGCCGAGCAGCAGGTGTTCGCCGAGGAGGCGGCGGCCCACGACCTTCCGGTGGCGCCGTTCATCATCGGGATGGGGATGTGCGGCCCGACGCTGGTCGACCTGGGCACGCCCGAGCAGAAGCAGCGGTACCTGCGGCCGCTGCTGCGCGGCGAGGAGATCTGGTGCCAGCTCTTCTCCGAGCCCGGCGCCGGGTCCGACGTCGCGGGGCTGTCCACACGGGCGGTGGCCGACGCCGAGGGGTGGCTGCTGACCGGCCAGAAGGTCTGGACGAGCAACGCGCAGTGGGCGGATTTCGGCGCCGTCCTCGCGCGCACCGATCCGGGCTCGCACCGCCACGCTGGACTGACGATGTTCGTGATCGACATGCACCAGCCGGGCGTCACCGTGCGGCCGCTGGTCGACATGACCGGCAACGCCCCGTTCAACGAGGTCTACCTCGACGACGCACGGGTCGGGCCGGACGCGGTGATCGGCGAGGTCGGCCAGGGCTGGGCCGCGGCCGTCACGATGCTGGGCCACGAGCGGGTCTCGATCAGCGGGCTGCGGCAGCGGCGCAGCGCGGGCCTCACCTACGCCGCCCTGGCCGCCTCGGCGCGGAGCCGGGGGAGCGTCGCCGATCCGGTGGTGCGCGCGGCGCTGGCCGACTTGTACGTCCAAGAGCGGGTGGTGGAGCTGTTCAACGCCCGGATGCGCCAGGAGACGGCGGCGGGGCGGCCCCCGGGCGCGCGCGGCTCGGTCGGCAAGCTCGCCGCGGCGCTGCTGCTCCGCCGGGCCGTCGACGTGGCAGGGGAGGTGGCGGGCGCCGACGCCGTCGGCTGGACGGACGAGGTGGGCGACGACCTCGCCCGCGGCATCGTCTCCGCGCCTGCGAGCAGCATCGCCGGGGGCACGAACGAGATCCAGCGCAGCATCATCGGCGAGCGGGTGCTCGGCTTGCCCCGCGAGCCACGGGTGGGGGGCTGACGTGCGCCTCGTCCTCGACGCCGAGCAGGAGCAACTGCGCGCCGCCCTGCGTGACCTGCTCGCCGACCACGCGACGTCCGCGCACGTCAGGGCGGCCATGGCCGAGGAACCCGGCCACGACCCCGCCCTGTGGGGGCGGCTGGGTGAGCTCGGCGCCCTCGGCCTCGTCGTCCCCGAGGAACATGGCGGCTCGGGGGCGGGGCACGTCGAACGGGCGGTCGCGGCGGAGGAGCTGGGGCGGGTCGTCGCGCCCACACCGTTCCTCGGCTCGGCCGTCCTGGCCGTCGACACGCTGCTCGCGCTCGGGTCAGGCGCCGATCTGCTACCCGCGCTGGCCTCCGGTGAGCTGATCGCGACCGTGGCGGTGGCGGCGCCGGTCTCGTCCGCCCCGCCCAGGTCGCGGGGTCGCACTGCCGCAGAACGGAGCGTTGACAGCACCTGGAGCGGCCTGCTCCACCCCGGACCGGCGCGGGCGCTGGCCCATCCGGACGGGTGGACGCTCGACGGCGCGTTCTCACCCGTGGTCGACGGGGTCGCCGCCGACGTCCTGCTGGCCTACGCGCTGGCCGACGACGGACCCGCGTTCTTCCGGGTCGACGCCGCCGCCCCCGGGATCACGCGGAAAGCGCTCCGCACGCTCGACCCGACCCGGCGGCTCGCGCACGTCACGCTGGACACCACCCCGGCCACCCGTCTCGACGGGGACGCGGCCGCGGCGCTCGCCCTGGTCACCGACTTCGCGTCCGTCGCGCTAGCCGCTGAACAGCTGGGGGTGCTGCACCGGGCGCTGGAGCAGACGGTGGAGTACGCGAAGGTGCGCACGCAGTTCGGCCGCGCGATCGGGTCCTACCAGGCCGTCAAGCACGGGCTGGCGGACGTGGAGGTGGCGTTGGAGCTGGGCGAGTCGGCCGTGCGCTACGCGGCGTGGGCCGCCGACCACGACCGCACGGCCCTTCCGCTTGCGGCCGCCACCGCCCGGGCCTACCTCGGCCCCGCGGCGTTCGCGGCCGCGCAGGCGATGGTCCAGTTCCACGGCGGCATCGGCTACACCTGGGAACACGACGCGCACCTGTACTACAAGCGGGCGAAGTCCGACCAACTGCTGTTCGGACCGCCCGCCGCGCACAAGGCGCACCTGGCGGGCCTGCTGGGGCTCGACGGCTGAATTCCCTGCACTGCGCACAGTCGACTGCGCACCCCTGAGAGGTGCTGCGCAGGGTGCTGGCGGGGTGCGAGGTATCGCTGGGGGTGCGCAGTCCCCTTGGGACGGTGGTCTGCGCACATACCGAGGGCTGCGCTCGGGCGCGAGACGCGGGGGTGCGGCCGGGCGTGACCTCAGCGGGGTTCGGACGCGGTCGAACCCCGCTCAGGTCCAGCTCGGGCGCGTCGCGGCTGCACCTCGGACGGCCTGCCTGGACTGCGCACCCCTGCGGGGTACTGCGCATGGTGCGGGCGGGGTGCGAGGTGGCGTCGCGGGGTGCGCAGTCGCCGGGGAACGGTTGGCGCGTGGCACCTGGGGACGTCGATCGGTCCAGCTCGAGCGCACGCGGCGTTGGCCGAGGCACGACCGCGCATGCCGTGACGCGTCCTGCGAGTGGTCGGCCCGCTGCGAGCCGCCCGACGGCGTGCAACCTCAGGGTGCGGTGGCCTTGCCGCCGGTGGGGGTCACGGCGAACCAGCCGCGCGCGGCGCCCTGCCCGCTGACGTCGCCGGGCTTCGGGTCGTCGGCGTGCCGGTAGACCGGCCAGCCGCCGATCGTCACCTGCTGCGAGCCGTCCTCACGGGCGACGCTGCCGACGAGCTTGGCGTCGACGCCCTCGTAGTCGGGGGTGCCGGACCCCATCAGCACCGGCGGCCACGAGGTCGCGCAGTCGCCGCTGCACGTCGACTTCGACGGCTTGGCCGAATCGGCGTCGGAGCGGTAGAGCGTCCACCCCAGGCCGTCGATCACGACGGTGCCCAGCTTGGCGGTGCTGTTGGCGACCAGGACCGTGTGGTCGGGCTCGGCGATCGTGCCGCTCGACGCACCGTCGGACGGAGCCGAGTTGTAGGGGTTGGGCGCGCTGCTGCAGGCGGCGAGGGACGCGGCCAGGGCGACAGCGGGCAGAACAGCGGACAGGACAAGACGGCGGGACACGGAACACCTCCGGGGGAGCGGGAAGTCGTCTCCTGGAGGCACACGCACGGGAGCCGGATCGGGTTCAGCCCATTTCCCGCGAACCCGATCCGGGGATGAGGCGCTACCCGAGGGTGATGTCGGCGAGGCGCTTCAGCTGGTCGGGATCGGCGGAGCAGGGGAAGAAGATCAGCTCGTCGCAGCCCGCGTCGGCGAAGCCCGCGATCTGTTCGCGGACCGCGGCCTCGGACTTCGCCGCTCCGCCCACGACCATGGGGCCGTAGTCGCCCGCGAAGGCGTAGTAGTCGCCCAGGTAGTCCTGCGCCAGCGCGTCGGCCTCCGGGCCGAGCGCGTAGTAGGCCAGCGAGACCAGCCGGGGTTCACCGGAGCGGCCGCCGTCCTTCCAGGCCTGCCGGATCGGTCCGACGGCCTGCGCGAACATCGACGGTCCGCCGCCGCCCGCGATCCAGCCCGCCCCGTGGGACACCATCCGCCGGAAGGCGGCAGGGCTCTGGCCGCCGATGAGCAGCGGCACGCCACCCGGCCGCTGCGGAGCCGGGCCCACCGCGCCCGCGGTGCCGCGCGAGTCGCCCGCCCACACCTCGTGCATGTCGGTGAGCTGCGCGTCGAAGGCGGCGCCGCGGCTGTGGAAGTCGGTTCCGGTGGCGGTGTAGTCGTCCTCGCGGCCGCCCACCGCGATGCCGACGGTGAGGCGGCCGGTGGCGAAGCTGTCGATACTGGCCAACTGCTTGGCCAACAGCGTCCCGTTGCCGCGGTAGGGCGAGATGAGGATGGCGGTGGTCAGCCGGATGCGGCTGGTCACGGCCGCGGCGGCGGCGAGGGTCGGGATCGTCTCGTGGTTGCCGTAGACGATGCGGTCGAGCGTGCCGAGGGTGCTGAAGCCCGCCTCGTCGGCGTCGCGGGCCCACGTGAGCACGTCGGCGCCGGTGGCGGCGGGGATGGTCGAGGGAAGGCCGATGCCGATCTCCATGCGCCAAACCTAGCGCCCCGTCAAGAAAGGTTCGGCACAGAACTCGGCGGCCCAGGCGCCCGCAGGCGGCGTTGCCCCCCGGCCCGAGTACACCCCCGGTACGAAGACCGGGCGGCGCCTTGCCTGCGAGCACCTGAATCCACCGATTCCCGCACCGACCTTCCTTGACGAGGCGCCAGCGCCGCAGACGCGCAGGCGGGTGCGGTGTATCCCGCGCGGCCATCGCCCCTCTTGAACTGGTCGGTCACCCTCTCCAGCGGCAGCGGCGACACCCCGCTGAAGGACCTCCGGCACAACGACGTGTTCGACCGGGTCGTCGCGGCGTGCCCGCTGCAGGCGCACTGGCTCGACGGCACGCCCATCAGCGACGTGCTGCCGATGGCGGGGACGATGGACCGCTACCGCCGGTTCGTGGTCGACGGAGCGCCGGTGGCCACCGGGATCGTCCCGGTCGGCGACGCGTGGGCCTGCACGAACCCGTCAGCTGGTCGGGGCATCTCGGTGGGTGCGGTGCACGCCCAGCTGCTGCGCGAGGTCGTCCGCAAGCACTTCGACCAGCCCGGCGAGCTCGCCTGCGTCTTCCACGAGCGGTCGGAGCAGGTCGTGGGCCCGTTCTACCGCAACCAGGTCGCCGCCGACCGGTTCCGCACGATGGAGATGGCCGCCGCCCGCGACGGCACACCGCCGCCCCTTCCGGATCCCGGGATGAGCGCGTTCATGGCGGCCGCCGGAACGGACCCCGACGCGTTCCGCGGGCTGCTCGAGATGGCGATGTGCACGGCGTTCCCCGACGAGGTGATGGCCCGCCCGGCCGTCCGCGCCGCGATGGCGGCCTGGAACGGTGAGCCGCCCCCGCCCGCCCCCGGGCCGGACCGGTCGGAGCTGCTGCGGCTGCTGGCCGCGTGATCCGGGACTAGCGTGGTCGCCATGCACGTGGTGATCGCGGGGGGACACGGGAAGATCGCGCTGTTGCTGGCCGCGCAGTTGGCGGCCCGCGGCGACATCGTCACGGCGGTGGTGCGCAACCCCGATCACCGGCCCGACGTCATGGCGGCCGGGGCGAACGCGGCGTTGCTCGACCTGGAGTCCGCCTCCGTCGACGACCTGGCCGCGCAGCTGGCAGGTGCCGACGCCGTCGTGTTCGCCGCGGGAGCGGGCCCCGGCAGCACCGCGGCCCGCAAGGACACCGTCGACCGGGCCGCCGCCGTGCTGCTCGCCGACGCGGCGGCGAAGGCCGGGGTGGCGCGCTACCTGCTCGTCTCGTCGACCGGCGTCGACGCGCCGCCCGCGCCGGGCACCGACGAGGTCTGGGCCGCCTACCTGCGCGCCAAGAAGGCGGCCGAGGAAGCGATCCGCGGCACCAGCCTGGAGTGGACGATCCTGCGGCCCGGCAGGCTCACCGACGACCCCGCGACCGGCCGCGTGCTGCTCGCCCCGCCGCCCGTCGACCGCGGCGACGTCACGCGGGCCGACACCGCGGCCGTCCTCGTGGCGCTGCTTGACACCCCCACCACCGCCGGGCAGGTCCTGGAGCTGCGCGAGGGTGACGTCGAGATCAGCCAGGCCGTCACACGCTGACCCCCGCCACCGCGTTGCCGGTACGCGCCTTGTAGCGGACCCGTCCGACGGAGAACACTACCGTCGTGATCCAGGGCGGGGATGCCGCGATCCACGCCCTCGACGTGGCGGCGGACGACGTCGGGCCCGCGCTGCGGGCTTCGGTGCGCCGCGCGTTCGCCGGCTCCGCGTTCTTCCGCGCCACGCTGTCCGCGGCGGGCATCGGCCCGGAGGGCACGAGCGAGCTGACCCGTCTCCCGTTCACCACCAAGGAGCAGCTGCGCGCCGCCTACCCCTTCGGCTGGACGTGCGTGCCCGAGCGGGAGGTCGTGCGCATCCACGCCTCCTCCGGGACGACCGGGCGCCGCACCCTCTGCACGTACACCCGTCGTGATCTCGAGGACTGGACCGCGATGTTCGCCCGCTGCCTGGAGTACGCGGGCGTCACGGACACCGATCGCGTGCAGCTGATGGTCGGGTACGGGCTCTGGACGGCGGGGTGGGGTTTCCAGGCGGCGGTGGAACGGGTGGGCGCGATGGCCATCCCGTCCGGCCCCGGCAACACTG
The DNA here is from genome assembly GCA_963799945.1 of uncultured Actinomycetota bacterium. GTDB lineage: Bacteria > Actinomycetota > Actinomycetes > Mycobacteriales > Pseudonocardiaceae > Pseudonocardia. Next base: position 97,047 of record CAWCZG010000006.1, on the reverse strand, counting down.
ATCTGCAGCTGGAGCTGATCGCCGATCTCGGCACGACGGCGCTCTGCGCGACGTCGTCGTTCGCGCTGGCGATGGGCGAGCGCCTTGCGGAGAGCGGCACGTCGACCGCCCTGCGCGTGGGGATCTTCGGCTCCGAGCGGTGGAGCGAGGTGACCCGCAGCCGGATCGAGGGGCTGCTGGGCCTGACCGCGTTCGACATCTACGGCCTCACCGAGCTGTGGGGTCCCGGCGCGGGCATCGAGTGCGCCGAGCACAACGGCATCCACGTGTGGACCGACCATTACCTCGCGGAGATCGTCGACCCCGCCACCCTGGAGCCGCTGCCGCCCGGGGAGGTGGGCGAGCTCGTCGTCACCACGTTGCGCAAGGAGGCGACACCGCTGCTGCGCTACCGGACCCGCGACCTGACGTCGCTGGATCTCTCGCCGTGCCCGTGCGGCAGCCCGTACCCCCGCATCAGCAGGCTGCGCGGGCGCAGCGACGACATGATCAAGGCCCGCGGGGTGATGTTCTTCCCCGCGCACGTCGAGCACGTGCTGAGCGGGGTCGCGGGGGCCACCGGCGAGTACCGCATCGACGTCGACCGCGACGGCGCGGGCGAACACGTGCGGATCCAGGTGGAGGCGCCGGACGCGCCGGGGCTGGCCGCGCACGTGGCCGCCCTGCTGCGGTCGGAGATCGGGCTGCGGGCCGACGTCGCGGTGGTCGCGCCCGGAGCGCTGCCCCGCAGTGAGCGCAAGACCCAACGGGTGCACGACCACCGCGTGCACTGAGCGCTCAGCGCCGCGCTGCCCACGCAGCACGGGCGGCCGCGACGTCTGCCCCTGCGAGGCATTGCGCCACCAGCTCGCGGGAGCGGGCGTGTGCCGTGGCGAAGTCGGTGTCGAACGCCGAGCGGACCAGCTCCTTGGTGGCCCGCGCGGCTCCCTGGGGAACAGCGAGGTAGTGCGCGACCAGCCCGGCCGCCGCCTCCCCGAAGCCCTCGGACGCCACAACGTGATCGGCGAGCCCCATGGCGAGGGCCTCGTCGGCACCGAGCCGCTCCCCGCCGACGGCCAGCCGCATCGCCCGCCCCATCCCGACGAAGCGAGGCAGCCGCCACGTAGCCATTCCGGGGGGCAGGCCCTCAGCCGCGGCGGGCAGGCCGAGCACAGCGTCGGTCGAGACGATGCGGATGTCGCAGGCCAGCGCGAGCTGCAGACCGCCGCCCAGGCAGTAGCCGTGGATCTGGGCGACGACCAGCCGGTCGAGCCGCTCCAACCCGAGGAACGCCTCCTCCTGCAGCTCGTAGAACCCGGCAGGCATGCCGTCGGCGGCGAGCATGTCCAGATCCAGCCCGGCGCAGAACGCCCGCCCCTCCCCGCGCACGACCACGATCGCCGGCTTGTCGCGCTCCAGTTCGGCCACCGCGTCGACCAGGCCGGTCACCCACGCCATGTCCATCGCGTTGAGCTTCTCCGGCCGCGACAGCACGATCTCGGCCACATCGCCCGCCCGGCGCACCTGCACAGCCGTCATGCCGGTGACGATGTCACGCCGCCTACAGGACGGCGAGCATCCCGCCGTCGACGGTGAGGATCTGGCCGTTGACGTAGTCGGCCGCGGGGGAGACGAGGAAGAGCAGGGGGCCGACGAGGTCGTCCACGGTGCCCCACCGCCCGGACGGCGTGCGGCCGCGCACCCACGCGTCGAACGCCTCGTCGGCGATCAGCGGCGCCGTCAGCTCGGTCGCGATGTAGCCGGGGCCCAGCCCGTTGACCTGGATGCCGGACGGTCCGAAGTCGGCGCACATGCCCTTGGTGAGCATCTTGAGCCCGCCCTTGGCCGCGGCGTACGGGGCGGTGCCCGCCCGGGCCTGCTCGCTCTGCACCGAGCAGATGTTGACGATCTTGCCGCGCCCCCGCGGCAACATCCGCCGCGCGACTTCGCGCCCCACCTTGAAGGCGGCGCCGAGGTTGGTGTCCAACAGCGTGTCCCACTCGTCGTCGTCGAAGGCGACCAGCGGCTTGCGGATCTGCGTGCCTGCATTGTTCACGAGGATGTCGATCGGTCCGACCGCGTCCTCGATCCGCGCCACCGCCGCACCGATCTCCGCGGAGTCCGTGACGTCGAACGCCTCGGCGTGCGCCGTGCCCCCCGTCTGCTCGACGAGCGCGGCGCGGGCGGCCTCCAGCGTCGCCGGGTTGCGGCCGTTCAGCACCACGGTGGCCCCCGCGCCCAGCAGCCCTGCGGCCAGCGCGTTTCCGATGCCCCGGCTGGATCCGGTGACCAGCGCGACCCGCCCGGTCACGTCGAACAGCGCACTCGTCGGTCGTGTCACGCCGGGCATGCTGTCATGCGGCGGATCAACCCGCCTGCACCTCGTCCACCGCACCGTGCGACCGTGGGGTGTTGAGAGCTGGAAGTGACGGAGGGTGCTCGTGTTCGCACGTCGTGTTGCGGTCGTCGGAACGGGGTATGTCGGGCTGACGACGGGGGCGTGTCTCGCCTCTCTGGGCCACCGCGTGAGCTGCGCCGATGTCGATCCGGAGAAGGTGGAGCGGCTCCGTCGCGGCGAGGTGGGGATCCGCGAGGACGGGCTGACCGAGCTGGTCGAGGCGGGGATCGCCGCGGGCAGGCTGTCGTTCGTCGTCGGCGCGGCCGCCGCGTTGGCGGAGCTGGCCGAGAGCGGGGGCCCGGCCGAGGTGGTCTTCCTGTGCGTGCCGACCCCGATGGGCGTCGGCGGCGTGGCGGACCTCAACGCGGTGGAATCCGTCGTCGACGAGATCCGCACGACGCTCGCGCCGGGCACCGTGGTGGTCAACAAGTCCACCGTGCCCGTCGGCACGGCTGCCCGCACAGCGGAGCTGCTGGGCCGGGACGACGTCGCCGTGGTGAGCAACCCGGAGTTCCTGCGGGAGGGCTCGGCTGTGCACGACTTCCTGCACCCCGACCGCATCGTGGTCGGCGCCTCGGCCCAGGACGCCGCGGAGCGCGTCGCTGCGCTTTACGCCCGCTTGGGTGCACCGACGGTCCTCACGGACGCGGCGAGCGCCGAGATGATCAAGTATGCGGCGAACTGCTTCCTGGCGATGAAGCTGTCCTACGTGAATGCGCTGGCCGAGATGTGCGAGCGCCTGGACGCCGACATCTCCGACGTCACCGACGGCATGGGCTACGACCGGCGGATCGGTCAGTCGTTCCTCAAGCCCGGTCCGGGCTGGGGTGGCTCGTGCCTGCCCAAGGACACGAACGCGTTGTTGCAGGTGGCGGACTCAGTGGATTTCGAGTTCCGGCTGCTGCGCGCGACGATCGACACGAACACCCGGCAGTACCAGCGGATCGTGGACAAGATCCGGTTGGCGGTGACGGGGCACCGGCAGGGTTCGTTGGCCAAGCGGCGGTTGGCGCTGCTCGGGCTGACGTTCAAGGCGGGCACCGATGACCTGCGCGACTCGCCTGCGCTCGCGGTGGCGGCGTTGCTGAAGCAGGCGGGGGCGGAGCTCACCGCCTACGACCCGGGCCTGCCCTCGGCAGGCCTCGGGTCGGGGATGCCTGCGATCACCCTTGCGGACGACCCCTACACCGCCGCGAAGGACGCCGACGCCGTCGTGATCCTGACCGAATGGCCGGAGTTCCGGGCGCTCGACTGGCCTCGGCTGGCCGAGCAGACGGCTGCCGCGACCCTCGTCGACACCCGCAACCTCATCGACCCCGACGTGGCCGTCCGGGCCGGGTTCGCGTGGGTCGGGCTGGGCCGCAGGGCGAGAAATCAACCGACAGGCGCCTGACCAGGCACTGTGGCTAGCACTGAGGGTAATTGAGTCGCGGCTGAATGTCGTCCTTTCGGCATAGCAACGCTCCGATCGGGACACGGTCGGCCGAGTGTTGAGCCGTGCGTGACTGGCCTGCATCGGCCAATCGGTAACAGAATGACGGTTTCATACGACGGTCTTTACTGAGGATCCGCCTGCTCCCCGTCCGGTGGACTCGAGGAGTTGCGGTGAACGCCACAGAGGCCGACCTGATGCCGTTGGTCCTTCAGCTGGGTCGCGCCCGCGCGTCAGTGATGGACGTGCCCACGGTTGTCAGCTCATTCTGCTCGGCGGTTGTCTGCGTACTCGGGGTTTCCGGCGCTGTGATCCAGCTGGTCGATCCGCCAGAAGGCGTCCCTACGCAGACAGCGTCCGACGCTAGGGCGAGGTGGTTCGGCGAGATGCAGCAACGAACGGGCACCGGCCCGCTGTCGGAGGCGATCCGTACGCGGCGGCCGACGTACACCGCCGATCTCCGGCGGCTGGGGCTGCCCGCGATTGCCGCGGCAGCTGCCGAATGCGGGTTGGTTTCGTCGCTGGTGGTGCCGATTGAGACCGACGGCGACGCGGTGGGTGTTCTGCAGCTGGTGGGGGAGGCGCGGCAGGCCGTAGAGCCTGCTCAGGGCGACGTCCTGCGACGACTGTTGGACGTTCTCGCAGCGCGGCTTCTCGACGCCAAGGAGCGACAGTGGGCGAAGGCGCCCTACCCATCGCCCATCACTCACGACGCCACAGCCCGGCCCGTCCCTGACGTGCCCACCCAGCGCGGTGCCACCGCCGCTGGTCACCCCAATGGGCATCGCGTCATGAGTCACGCGCCATCCGCAGCAGCGGATCGCGTCGTCGCTCAAGCGTCGGCGGCAGTCGGCGAGGGACGCGCCGCTGCTTATTCCGGTGCCTCACCGGTCAACGGCAAGGCTCAGGCGGCCCCGGGCCGACAACCTCGCTCTTCCCGCAGCGCACACGCCGCCCCGGATAGCGCCAGTCCGACAGAAGAGCCGACCCGTGCAATCCCGGCGGTTTCGCCCCAGTTCTCTCCAACCCCTCGTCTGCGTGCTCCACGCTCCGGTAAGGGGCGGCACGCCAGCTGACGGCCGCGTCGCCGCCGAGCTGGGCAATCAGTAGTCGACGCCGGACTGTGCCGCCGCCTTCACCGACTGCCAGGCGATTGCAGCGTCCTCCATCAGCGACCAGTGCTCCAGATAGCGCGCGTCGAGCCGGATGTCCTCCTCCAGCGACAGTGCTTCGCTCCCGCTGCTCTGCCAGAGACCGGTCAGGCCCGGGCGGACGATGGCCGCGGCGCGGATCTCCGCTGGGTAACGGGCCACTTCGTCCGGACGCGCAGGCCGGGGCCCGATCAGTGACATCGACCCGCTCAGCACATTGAAGAGCTGCGGCAGCTCGTCAAGACCGTTGCGACGGATCCAGCCGTCCAGCTTGGTCGCGCGCCGGGCGGGATCCGTGCGTGTCGACCGGAATCGCAGGAGCGCGAACCGTCTCCCGCTGCGGCCGACGTGAGTCTGCCGCCGCAACACCTGGCCGCCGCCCAAGCGGATCCCCACGGCCAGCCCGAGCAGCAACGGGGCCAGCACGAGCAGGAGCATCGCGGCGCCGATCCGGTCGATCAGTGCCTTGACCAGCGTGCTCACGTCCGTCAACGCCGGATGCGTCAACCTCAGCAGCGGCAGCCCGTCCATCGGTTCGACCCGCAGGCGTGGACCGGCCACCTCGGTGAGCCGGGGATCGACCACCAGCTCGACACCCACCTCTTCGACATCCCAGGCCAGCCGGTGAAGGCGGGCGGAGGACCAGCCGGCCGTGGCGAACACCGACACCACGTGATGCTGCTTGAGCCGGGCCACCTTCGCGACTGCGTCGAGATCGCCGACGACGGGGACGCCGCAGATCGCGGCGGCTCCGTCGAGGCCGGTTCCGGTCGGCGTGCACGCCCCGGTGATCGTCCAGCCGTTGCGGGGGTCCCGGCGGGTACGGGAGATCAGGTCGGCGACCACATCGGCCGAGCCGACGGCCAGGACGTGCTGCGTGCACTTGCCTGCCGCACGCCGACGGTCGGAGGGCTTTACGCAGAGCAAATCGGCCCGTCGCAGCGAGCAGGCAGGCCACCGGGATGACCCCGAGCACCCAGGACCGCAGGCCGTCGACCCCGCAGCCAGCCCGAGGAGGGCCAGTCCGATCGCCGCGCCCGCAAATCCCCGCAGCAATCTGCTGTACTCAGTCGAGCCCGTACCGAGCACCGCGGGATCCGACGCGCCTGCCAACGGGATCGCCACGAGCAACAGGAGTGCTACGGCAGGTCCGACCGCCGCCGACAACAGGCCGTCGTTCGGATCACTGACCCACGGAACGAGCAGCACCGCCCCAGCGCAAGCCACCGTGACGGCCGCGGCGTCGGCGATGATGGTGCACCGGACGTACCGGATTTCCCATGCCGGTCGAACGGTGGGGACCCGGGGCAGGTCGCGTGCCGAGGAGTGGGGTCTGAGGTTGGACGCTCAGTTCTGCAACATCGACGATCACCCCCCGGGTGGATTGCCGCCGCATGGCGTGGTGGAGACGACTCGTGTGAGCGCCCTTCGCTGATCGCATCTCGACGGTGATCGCGCGTTGTTACTTCTAGTAACGGTCTGGGCGTCGATATCACCCTTTTGGTCTAAGTCAGAGTCGGCAAATGTCTCACTTGGCTACGCTACGGAGACGATCGCGGCCTAGTTGTGAGCAAGAGAAGTAACGAAGCTCGTCTCAATGACGAGTCCTGCTCGCATGGACGCCCCAGAGCCCGCCATCAGCATCCTGGCCTCCGCGCACGGCAACGAAGCGGACCTCCCGCAGATGATCGAATCTGTGCGGGCCCAGACCCTCCCGGACTGGGAGGTGATCGTCGTGGCCGACGAAAGCAACGAACAGGTCAGCCGTGCGCTCGCGGGCTACTCCGACGATCCACGCATCCGCGCCGTCTTCGTCGAGTATCGCGGCCTCGGCCCCAACGTGGACGCGGCGGCTGCCGTTGCACGGGGCGCGTATTACGCCGTGGTGCACGGCGACGACCTGCTCGATCCCAGCTTCTGCGAACGCACTACGGCGATCCTCGACGCCGATCCCGGGATCGACGCTGTCGTCGTCGATGCCTACCCGTTCGTCGGCGATACCGATCGGGGAGAGAGCTTCCGGCAGCTCGCAGGCGTTCTGGACGAGCCAGGGATAGGACATCGCGTAACGCTCGCCGAGATAGCAGGCGGGCGCGCTCTGTACTACACGGCTGCCATCAGGGCCGCGGCGTGGAAGGTGGGAGTCGGCTACACCTGTGACACGCCGAAGGTCGAGGATCTCGCCATGTTCCTGCGCATGCTGGCGGAGGGATGCGACATCCGGGTGCTGCCCGAGCAACTCGCCCGGTACCGCCTCCACGCCGACACCATGCATGGGCTGCGCCATGACCAGGATGAATACGAGCAGAGCATCGAACGCGCCTACCAGCACGTCACGGAGCTGACTGACGACCACGCGGCTCTCACCGCGCTCGAGCAGACGCTGACCAAGATCCGCTATGAGCGCGCGATGCGGCTGTCCCGGAAGCCCTGCGCGCCTCCGACACGAGTCTCGTGCTGTGCCACGCCAAGATCGCCTTGGGGCAACGACAGGCCGTGCGCCCCGTCCTGATCTGTGCGGCTTTGACCGTGGCGCCCGGCGCCCTGAAGCGGGTCCACCCGGCGAAGCAGCGAGTGAAGAGCCTGCTCCACCGCGGCGGTTGAGAGCCATCTCACAGGGACGGACTGGGTCACGCGGAGTCCTGTTCGTGACGTTGCTTGTCGAGTAACGGCCGGCCGATCACTGCGAGTGTCTTAATGGTTCAGCACTTCGGGTGACAGGCGTTGACCTTCATGGGTGACCTACGGCGTCTCGATCGGACGAAAGGTCACGCTCGAGTGGAATGACGACACGAGTGGGTGAGGGGTTCGGTGAGTTCACGTCTCGGACTGGGGGGCCCGCGGGCGTCGATCCGCTCGTCGGGCGCGGACAGGATCCGTCTCGCTTTCCGCTACCCATCAGCTGGGCTCGAGGGACTGGGAACGGCGCTACGCGCTGGCGACGATCGTGTTGGACGTCGTTGCTATCGCGATCGTCGTTGTCGTGGCTACGTTCTGGGCCTTGGTAAGGACCTTCCGCAGTTGGGCGATGTTGCCCCGGGCGTCGGGATCGTCGCGGCCCTGCTGATGCTTATCGGCCTCGTGACCTGCCGGGCGTGGGATCCCCGTGTCCTCGGCCAGGGTGCCGAGGAGTTCAGCAGGGTCATCCGAGCCATCGTCACGGCCGCTGTGGCGCTGGGGCTTTTGGGACTGGCGATCCAGGCGACCGCGCCCCGGCCCTGGGTCTTCGGCCTCATGCCTGCGGCGGGCGTCCTCGCCGTCGCGTTCAGCCTGGCCTTCGCGGGAGGCTTCACCGGCGGCGGGACAATGGCGAGTGCGCGCTGCCGTTCTGGTGGTCGGCGAAATCGGCTCTGCTGCTGATCTCATCCATCGCACCCGGCGTGACAACCGACGCGGATGGGTCGTAGGGGCGTCTGCACTCCCACCGGAACGGCGGCGGACGGCACCTTCGAGGTCATGGGCGTCCCGGTTCTCGGGGACCTCGACGGGATGGCGGATATCGTCTGCAGGGGGCTTTCCGCGTTGTGGCGATCTGTCCGACTCCGGGGTGGACGCCCGGCGATTGCACCAACTGGCCTGGGATCTCGAAGACCATCCGGCCGAACTCGTGGTGGACCCCGGCCTGATGGAGATCGCGGGGCCCCGTCTGCATGTCGACCCGGTCGATGGCCTCCCGCTGTTGCGGCTTACCCGGCCGACCTTCACCGGGGTTTCGTGGATCATGAAGCACGCCGTTGACCGCCTCGGATCGGTGTTGCTGTTCTTGTCGACGTTACCGGTGCTCTTGGTGTCGCGATCGCCGTCAAGATCGACGGGGGACCGGTCTTCTTCCGCCAGACCCGGGTGGGTCGACACGGCCGCGAGTTCTCGATGCTCAAGTTCCGCTCGATGGTGGTGGACGCCGAAGCACGACTGGTCGAGTTGATGGCCGCCAGCGACGGAGCAGGTCCACTGTTCAAGATGAAGACCGACCCGCGGGTCACCCGGGTCGGCGCTGTCCTGCGGCGGTACTCGCTCGACGAGCTGCCGCAGCTCTTCAACGTCGTGGCCGGGACCATGTCGCTGGTCGGCCCGCGGCCGCCGTTGCCGAACGAGGTTGCCCGCTACGGCCTCGACGCGCGGCGAAAGCTCATGGTCAAGCCAGGCCTCACAGGGCTCTGGCAGATCAGCGGGCGCAGCGACCTGTCGTGGGAGCAGTCCGTGCGGCTGGACCTGCGCTACGTCGAGAACTGGAACCTTGCGCTGGACGGTCAGATCCTCTGGAAGACCATCGGCGCTGTGCTCAACAGCCGCGGTGCTTACTGATAATCGGGGGAAATGATGTGCGGTGACCATCGGCACAGCTAGTAGGAGCGGAAGGCGCCAGTACGGCCTGCTCGACGGTCTACGGGCCGTCGCCGCCCTCATGGTCGTCGGCTACCACGCCCACCCGCCCTACTTGCTCGGCGGATGGGATGGCGCCCTCCAGCTCAACATGGGTGTCACGGTCTTCTTCATCCTGTCGGGATTCCTGCTGTACCGCCCCTTCGTCGCAGCGCGCTTGGCGGACACCCGACGGCCACGGGTCCGGTCCTACCTGGTCCGTCGCGCAATGCGGGTGCTGCCCGGCTACTGGGTGGCGCTCACCGTCTTCGCTCTGGTCCTCCCGCAGTTCGTCAATGTCTTCGGGCCGGATTGGTGGGTCTTCTACTCGTTGGGCCAGACATGGGTGCCCGGCCGGATGTTCGACGGCCTCGCGCCCGCGTGGAGCCTTTCGGTCGAGGTGTCCTTCTACTTGGCGCTGCCCCTCTACGCCGTGCTCGTGCGGGCGGCGGTTCGGTCACCTGACGGCGGCCCGACAGGCACGGTCGGAGTTCGGCCGCTCGCGGTGGTCGCGGTGGGCGACCCTCCTCGCGCGCAGGTTCGTCTTCGACCGGGGCGATGGCGCGCGGGGTTTCCTTGTCTGGTCCCGCTCTTCGGCCACCTGGACTGGTTCGCTGCGGGCCTCGCCCTCGCGGTGGCCAGCGTGCGCTGGGAGGGTCGGACCGACGGCCCCGCGTGCCGCGCTTCGTCGAAGAGCGTCCCGGACTGTGCTGGCTCCTCGCGGCGTGCGTGTACGCGGCGCTGGGCTTCCTCCGCGGCAGCCCGGCGACAGCGTGCCATCGCGAGCCTCGTTGTGGCGCTGCTGCTCGTGGCGCCTGCGATCTTCGGCGACGAGCGCACCGGGCCTTCCGCACCGGGTGCTGGGCAACCGCGTCATGCGGTCGCTCGGTGTCGTCTCCTACGGGATCTTCCTGTGGAACGAACCCATCGCGTCGTGGGTGAGCGCCCTGCCTGTGGGCGCGGGACCGTGGGGGCCGTTCGTCGTCTTCCTCGTCACCGCTCTGGCTGCGATCGGGTTGGGCACGCTCAGTTACTGGTTGATCGAGCGGCCGTCGATGGCCCTCGTCACTCATCGTCGTGCGGTGCGCAGAAGGAGTATGCTCTGTCCCCCGCGCCGCGACATCACCACAGACAGTAGGCCGGACCGACGCTCGCTCAGGCGGTCTGGGAGCGTGCCGAGGAAGGCAGAGCCTGGTGGACCACGTGTTCGTCGACGGATCGACAATGTTCCAGGACGGGACATACTACGTCGACCGATCAGTATTGGCGACCAGACCGCATCGTTCGGCGGTCGCGGTCGCCGTATCTGCTTCTGCCGTGATCGGGACGACGGTCTCTGGTCCATGACCAAAGCCGCAGCGGTGTGGACGGCCACGACGGCGTTGACCACCCAGTCCCAGACCCGCGCGCCCGAGCAGGACGCGGTCTTGTCACTCGGCTACGTCGACTACTTCAACCAGCCGACCTACCAGCAGGTACTGCGCGCTGAGGCGACGATCCCCGCCGCCGTCACGCTGAAGGCAGAGACCGGCGCGGCGAGCCCGATCGTCTACATCGAGGCGATGTCGTCGTTGCTCGCCGTGTCGAAGTCTGCCGCTCAGGCGGCGGCCGACGTGTTCCGACCGACATCGGCAATGGTCTCATCGCTCAGCGGCAGAGGGAGATCGACGGCCTCCAGAAGGCGGTCGACGCGGCAGCCGCCGAGGTGCAGAACCTGCAGACGACTTATGTGGAGCGCAACGCCATCCTCGACCAGATTCGTGCGCCGCAGGTCCTGATCGCTGACAGCTCCGCTGACGCGAACAATGACCTCAAGACCCTCAGACGGAACCGGGTCTCGCGAGTCGCTGCGAGCCTGGACCGGCCCTCGTGGTCGGCGCCTTTGGTGGGCCGCTCCAAGGCATCCTGATCGCCCTCGTGCTCGCGATGTTGACGGCCGGATCCGTACGATTCACGACGTGCGGAACGGGGGCGCAACGGTGCTCGGTGAATGACTGAGGCCGACGACGCCTCCACGCGGACGCGTCTGCTGGACACATGGTCAACGGGCTGCGGATGTACTTGTCCCTCGGCCGTTGTTGATCGCGATCGTGGGCGTCAGCGAGGGCTACGGCACGCGGCTGGCCGCCGAGCTGGTCACGGTCGCGGCCGCCCACCGTTATGGCGCGGTGCTGGTGAACGCCGACATGCGCCGCGGCGCCGACGTCGGTCCGGGGCTCGCCGACATCCTCGACGGGATCGTGGGAGTCGACGACGCCCTCGTCGAGGGTCCCTCCGGGTTCCAGGTGCTGCGCGCGGGTTACCTGGACGGGCGGGATCCGTACCAAGTCGCCGATCCTGACCGGCTGAAGGAGGTCGTCGCTGAGCTGGCGGCCCGTACAGGGTTGGTCGTCTTCGACGCGGCTTCGCTGCAGACGGCCCCCGAGAGTCAGACTCTTTGTGCCGCAGTGGACTGTGTGATCCTCGTGGTGCGCCGGGGGGTCACGCGTCGTCAGCAGCTCCGCGTAGCGCAGGAGTTGCTCGCTGCGGTCGACGCGCCGCTCGCCGGAGTTGTCATCGATGTGGCGCCGTCCCAACCGGAACACACTGTCGAGCCCGAGCTCAAACCGTCCCCGGCGGTCAACGTCGCCTCCGATTCCGTCGTCTCCGATTCCGCGGTCTCCGATTCCGCGGTCTCCGGTTCCGCAGCCTCCGATTCCGCCGATCTCAAGGCCGTCAACGTCGAGCCCGCCGACCTCGAGCACCTCGACGACGTCGACCAGGCGGACTCCGAGGTGGCCACCGATTCCCCCGACCACGACGCGATCCCTGACCAGGCCGACCCCACGATCACGGCTGACACGGATGCTGCCGAGGAGCGCGGGGAAGACGCCAGTCCGGTCGTCTTGGAGAAGCCGTTGCCTGCCAAGGTGCTTACCCCGACCGAGGCCGCCGACGAGCGTCGCAACGGAGACGAGCCGATCCGGTACCGGCCTTCCCCGCGTCCTCTGCGGCCCTCGGTCCTGGCCAACTCCACCGCCAACGGCCAACATCCAGACGGCGAGTAGGCCGTGTTCGAGACGGCTCGGGCCTCAGCGATGCGGCACTCGCCCGAGCCCATTCGCTCGTCGAGCGAACAGGAGAAGCCGATACGGGTCGTCGCCGCTGCCGCGGTCGGACTCGTCCTGATCGTCGTCGCCATGTTCTTGCTCCCGATCGGGGGCCCGGCCGGGCTACTGGTCGCGATCGGTGGCGCCGCTCTCGTGGCGCTTCTGCTCGGCTCGCCATTCGCCGGATTCGTGGCGCTCGGGGTCACCTCCTTCCTGCGGCAGGCGCTGCAGGGCACCGGCCTGCCCGCGGAACCGATGGTGCTCGTCCTCGTGTCGTTGGTGGTGACGACGACGATCGCCGCGCTGCGTGGCCGGGTGAAGCTGAATCTGGGCCTGCTCGAGTTCGCGATGCTCGCCTACGTGACGTGGAACGTCATCTCGATGATCGCCCCGCACGAGCTGCCCGCCATGACCCCGCTCACGGGCGAGCCGATTTCGGTGTACCGCTTCATCCTCACCGGGACGGTCATGCCGTTCTTCGCCTATGTGATCGCCCGTGCGCTCCTGCGCAGCCAGCGTCGGGTGCGCGGTGTGCTGCTCGGGCTGGTCGCCATGGCGGCCTATTCGTCGATCGTCAGCATCATGCAGTTCACCGGACCGAAGAACCTGGTGTGGCCGCCCTACATCGTGTTGGCCCCGAGCTACCCCGAGCGTGCGGTCGGCGTGGTGAACCAGCCCGTTGTCAACGGTGTGATCCTGCTGGCCGGATTCCTGGCGGCTGCCTATCTCGGCCAGCAGAGGTCGTTGCCGCCGCGGCTGCGAATGCTGATGTTGTTCGCAGCGCTACTGTGCATCCCCGGGATCTACTTGACGAAGACCCGAGCCGTCTGGCTCGTGTTCGGCATCAGTGTCCTGTTGGGTGCGCTGGTCTGGACCGGGAGCAGACGCGCGTTCGTCGTCGTGCTCGCGGCGGCGGCGGTGTTCATCGGCGCCAACTGGGCCACCTTCACGAGCTCCGATCGCGAGGCGGGCGGTGTCGGGTCGTCCAGCGAGGTCGAGGATCGCCTCAACGCGATGGCCACATCGTTCTGGGCGATCGAGCAGAAGCCGCTCCTCGGTTGGGGAATTGCCCGGTTCTCCGAGGTCAACGCGCACGACCACAAACAATGGGAGCCGAGCTCCACGTTCCAGCGCGGGTACGGGATCGCCTCCCACGAGAACGAGCTCGGCATCGCCACGGAGCTCGGACTGATCGGGCTCGCGCTGTGGCTGGCCGTGATCTTCCTGTTGGTCGTCGTGCTGCTCAAGGCGATGATCAAGCTGCCGCGTGACGGCTTGAACGGCCGCGGGCTCGGATGGCTCACCATCATCGTGCTGCTGAGCTGGATCGTCACGGGATTCACGGCCGACCTGCGCTATTTCGACTTCGCGAACCTGCTCACGTTCGCGCTCATCGGTGCCACCGTCGGGTCAGCCGCGGCGGCCGAGGAGGCGCGGCCGCAGTCCGCGCGGACGACTGGCTCGGGTGCGCTGCCCGAGGCGGAGCGCCCCGCTCTGGCTCCGGCCATGGTCATCGGATCAGGGGTCTTGCGGTGAGCGGGCGGGCCCTCACCGCGTCGACGAGCGTGCGAACCCGCGGCGGCATAGCCAGCTACGTCACCATGCTGAGTGGCACCCCGCTGTGGTCGCGCTGGCGGATGGTCCACATCGCCACCCACCGGGACGGCTCGACGGCTTCGAAGATCCTCGCCTTCGCGTCGGCTCTGCCGCGGTTCGTCGGCGAGCTCGTCGTACGCAGGCCGGACGTCGTGCACCTGCACATGTCCTCCTACGGCAGCTTCGTCAGGAAGGCGCTGTTGTTCTGGACTGCGCGGGCTCTGCGGGTGCAGGCCATCGTCCACGTCCACGGCTCGGAGTTCGACACGTTCCACAGCAGGTTGCCAGGGCCGCTCGGCGCATTCGTCCGCGTGACGCTCGAGCACGCTGCTGTCGTCGTCGCGCTGGGGGAGCGGTGGGCAACCGCCTGCGCGTGATCGCGCCGAAGGCCACCGTCGTCACCATCCCGACGCGTCACGTTCCTCCAGCCAGAACGAACTACCGGGAACACGCTCCGCATGTGGTGTTCCTCGGCGAGATCGGCGAGCGGAAGGGCACCTTCGCGCTTCTTGACGCGTGGGGCAGGCTCGCCGCCACATCCAACGGGCTCGACGGCGCGCGGTTGACGATCGCGGGTGACCGCGACGTGGAACGGGCCGTGCCACCGTGGCGGCGTTGGGGCTCGCCGAGACGGTCGAGATCAGGGCGTGGCTCTCGCCGCCCGAAGTGCAGCAACTGCTGGCCGACGCCGACGTCTTCGTGCTGCCTTCCCTGTCGGAGGGCCAGCCGATGGCGGTGCTGGAGGCGATGGCCACGGCGTGTGCGTCGTTGCCAGTGATGTCGGCGGCATCCCCGAGATGATCGAGGATGGGCGCAGTGGTCGCCTTGTCCCCGCGGGTGACGTCGACGCGCTCTATGCCGTGCTGGGCACCGTGCTCGCCGACGCCGACGAGCGTCGCGCGCTCGGAGCAGGCGCACGACTGCGGGTGTCGGCCGAGTTCGACATCGACGTCATCTGGAAGCGCTTCGACGCGCTCTACACGGAAGCGATGACCAGGTGAACCCGCTCCGCCGCCGCGTGCCGACGACCGGGCCCGTGCGTGTCCTCTTCGTTGTGCCCGACCTCCGCTTCGGCGGCGCGGAGCGGCACGTGTCCACCCTGGCTCCCGCGCTCGACCCGCGGAGGGTCGTCCCCTCGGTCGTCTGCATCGGCGAGGAAGGCGGGCTCTTCCCGGGGCTCGCCGCCACGGGCGTGCCTGCCAGGGCGCTGCACTTGCACCGCAACCCCGCCGCGGCTCTGCTGGCGCTGATGCGGATCATGCGGGCCGAGCGGCCCGACGTCGTCGTCACGCGCGGGTACAGCGCGGAGGGACTCGGCCGGATCGCGGCGGCGCTGACCCGCGTGCCGCGTTGTGTCATCTGGGTCCACAACTGCGGCGACGTCGAGGAACGGGGCCGGGTGCGCTCGCTCGTCGACCGCATCCTCGCCCCGGTCACCGACGCCTACTACGCCGTCGCCCACGGACAGCGGTCCTACCTCACCAACGAGCTGGGGTACCCCGACGACCGCATCGAGGTCATCTACAACGGCGTCGACCCGGACACGATCCCCGTGTCGCCCGGCCGGGCAGACCCGGCCGCCGCCATGGTCGCCGCGGAGTTCGGTGTGGGACCACCAACCCCTGTTGTCGGTGTCGTCGCCGTCCTGCGCCCGGAGAAGGACCACGCGAACCTGTTGCACGCCATGCGCCTCGTCCTCGACGAGATCCCCGAGGCGCGCCTGTTGGTGATCGGCGACGGGGAGGAGCGGGGCCGACTGGAGGCGCTCGCGGATCGGCTCGCCATCACGGCGTCCGTCGTGTTCGCAGGCTCGCGCAGCGACGTGCCCACGCTGCTCTCGATGATCGACGTCGTCGCTCTTTCCTCCTACACCGTCGAGTGCTTCCCCATGGCACTCCTCGAAGCGATGGCCGCGGGCGTCCCAGCGGTCGCAACGGCGGTGGGCGGTGTGCCCGAGATGGTGGAGGACGGCGTCACCGGCTACATCGTCGCGCCCCGCGATCCGCGCGCGATGGCCGCTGCGCTCGTGAAGGTCCTCCGCGATCGCGACGGCGCGTCCGCGATGGGCGCTGCGGCCCGCGGCCGCGTCGAGGAGCGGTTCACCCTGGTCCGGTCTGTGCGCGCCGCGGAAGACGCCCTGCTGCGCACTGCGCGCCGGCACGGCCGGTGCGGCTGTCGGTCGTGATGGATCTGACGTTCGTCGGCGGGGCCGAAGTGCTGCTGCTGGAGCTCTTCAGGCGTATGGACCGGGCGGTCGTCGAGCCCGAGGTGGTCTGCCTGCGAGAGGAGGGTCCGCTCGCGGCCGACTTCCGCGCGGCGGGTGTTCCGGTGACGGTCCTCGACCGGTCCGGCCGGTTCGACCTGTCCACGCTGCCGCGGTTGGCCCGGCACCTGCGGGCCCGCCGCACCGACGTCGTTTTGGTCAACCACCACCACCGCGCCGCCCTCACGCTCGGCCGCCTGGCCGCTCGCCTCGCCCGCGTTCGCGCGAACGTGGTCGCCGCACACGACATGGACCTGGCCGCCGTCGGCGGCCGTGTTCTCCCGCGCCACGACGTGGAGACGCTCTTCTTCTCCGACGCCCTTGTGCTGCTCGCGCCGAGCCAAGGCCGCTACCTGCACGACGAGGAGCAGGTCGGCACCAAGCCCTGGCGGCGGACGCGGGAGGTCGTCATCGGCAACGGCATCGAGATCGGCCCCGCTCCGGCCCGGCCGAGCGCTCCGAGGCGCGTCGGGCGCTCGGCGTGTCCGACGGTGCGGTGGTGCTCGGGATCGTCGCCCGGCTGAGCCCGCAGAAGGCGCACGGCGTGCTGTTGAGGGCTGTGGCCCGCCTGACTCCTGACCGCCCTGACCTGCTGCTCGTTGTCGTGGGTGATGGCGACGAGCGGGCCGCGATCGAGGAGCTCGTTCGCGAACTGGGTCTCGCCGACCGGGTCCTGTTCACCGGACTTCGGCGCGATGTGCGCGCGCTGCTGCCGGGATTTGACGTGGCCTGCCTGTCGTCCGTCCACGAGGGCGTCCCATTGACCGTTCTCGAGGCGATGGCTGCGGGGCTCCCCGTCGTCGCCACTGCCGTAGGGGCGCTCGGCGATCTGGTCACTGACGGGACCGACGGTTACCTCGTGCCGTCCGGCGACGATGCGGTCCTCGCCGAGAGGCTCGCCGACCTCGTTGACGATCCAGCGCGCCGAGCGGCATTCGGCGTCGCTGCCCGGACGCGTGCCGTCGATGCCTTCTCCATCGAGCACACCCTGCGCGGCTACGAGACGCTACTGAGGGAGCTCGTGACGTGAGCCGGATCCTGATCCTCGTCGAGAACCTGTCGGTGCCCTTCGACCGGCGGGTGTGGCAAGAGAGCCGCGCGTTGGTCGAGGCCGGGCACGAAGTCGTGGTGATCTGCCCGATGGGCACGGGCCGTGACACCGAACCCGAGGTGGTGATCGACGGCGTGCGCATCCTGCGCTACCCGCTGCAGGCCGCAACCGGAGGTCCCAAGGCTACGTGCGTGAGTACGGGCTCGCCGTGTTCCACACGCTCCGGCTGGCACTCCGGGTCCGACGGGAGGGCCGGGTCGATGCCGTTCAGGCGTGCAACCCGCCGGACCTGCTGTTCCTGGCCGCTCTGCCGCTCATCGCACGGGGTGCGCGCTTCGTGTTCGATCACCACGACCTCGTGCCGGAGCTTTTCCGCTGCCGCTTCGAAGGCGCGGGAGACGCGCTTCACCGGGTGTCGCTGTGGCTTGAGCGGATCACGTTCGCGCTGGCCGATGGCGTCATCAGCACGAACGAGAGCTACCGCAAGGTGGCCCTCACCCGGGGGCACAACAGCCCGGGCGGTGCACGGTGGTGCGGAGCGCACCTGACCTGACCCGGTTCCTGCCGCGTGAACCCGATCCCACGCTGCGCCGCGGCAGTCGCCACCTGGCCGCCTACGTCGGCGTGATGGGCCCCCAGGACGGCGTCGACTACGCCCTGCGCGCCTTGGCGCACCTGCACCACGATCTGGGCCGTGACGATCTTCACACGATCTTCATGGGCGCGGGCGACGCCTACCGCGACATGGTCGCGCTGCACACGAACTGGAGCTCGACGACGCACGTCGAGTTCCCGGGCGGGTCTCGGACGAGTTCCTCCAGACTTGCCTGTCGACGGCGGACGTCTGTCTCTCGCCTGACCCCCGAGCCCGCTCAACGACGTCTCGACCATGAACAAGGTCGTCGAGTACATGGCGATGGGACGGCCGATGGTCTCCTTCGAGCTGGCCGAGGCAGGGTCTCGGCGGGTGACGCGGCGGTGTACGCCGTCCGATGAGGACGTCCGCACTTCGGGCGGCTGGTCGGCGAGCTGCTCGACGACCCAGCAACCCGCGAGCGCTGGGTGGGATCGGGCGTCGGAGGGTGGCCGACGACCTCTCGTGGGCGGTGTCGCAGCGCAACCTCATCGACTTCTACGACCGGTTGCTGCACGAGGTGAAGGCGGGCTCACGGCTATGACGCTGGCCGCCCGGCTGTCGTGGTATGCGGCCCGTATGCGCGCGATGAGCCCGGCTGAGATCGCCTGGCGGACACGGGTGAAGGCGACGAGCGAGCTGCGCCGCGGCCCCGCGTCGATCGCCATCCCCGGACCGGGGGGAGTGGGAGCGTGCTTTCCATCGCTTCCAGGTCGCGGACGGCCGTCCGGTCCTGCTCGACGCGGAACGGGCCCGACACATCGCGCGCAGCATGCCCGACGAGGTCGCCGCCGTCCTCGCCGCCGCCGGCCGCGTGCTGGAGCGGCGGTTCGGGTTCTTCGGCGCCGAGGCCGTGGCGTTCCCCGGCGAAGCGATCGACTGGAACCTCGATCCGCGCACGGGGCAGCGGTGGCCGCTCGTCCCCGCCAAGACCATCGACCACCGCACCTACTCCGGTGACGCCAAATGGATCTGGGAGCTCAGCAGGCTCCAGCACCTTCCCTGGCTGGCCCAGGCGTGGTTGTTCACGGGCGACCGGCGCTACGCCGACGGCGCGCTGGAGCACCTCGACTCGTGGATCGACCAGAACCCGATCGGGCGCGGGATCGCCTGGCGTGGCGGGTTCGAGGCTGGGATGCGGTCGCTGTCCGTCGCGGTGGCCTTGCAGGGATTCCGCACCGCGCCGGGACTCACCTGGGCCGGTACCGGAGAGTCGTGACGCTGTTGGCGGCCTGCGCGACCATGGCGTGGCAGCAGCGGTCGCTCTTCAGCTCGGCCAACAACCATCTGCTCGGCGAGATGGCGGGCGTTGCCACGGTCGCGATGCTGCACCCGGAGATCCCGTCCGCCGACCGGATGCAAGCCCGAGCCCTGCACGTCCTCGCCCGCGAGGCGGAGCGCCAGTTCCTGCCCGATGGCGTCAATGCCGAGCAGTCCACCTCGTACCAGATCTTCGCGGCCGAACTCCTGGCCGTACCCGCCGCTCTGGTTCGCCTGCGGGGCGGACTCCCCCCGGCCTCGATCCTGGAGACCTTGCAGCGGGAGGCGGCCTACTTGCGTGACCTGACCGCTGACGGCGAGTCGCTGCCGCGGTTCGGCGACGAGGACGGCGGCTTCGCTCTGCGGTTGGCCCCTGACCCGGTTCCGTCGCTGTCCCGACATCTCGCCCTGGTGGGTGCGGTGCTCGGCGAGGCCCTGCCGGAGGACGTCGCCGACGACCTACCCGCCGCATGGCTCAGGGGTGGAGCAGCGCCGAGCCGACCGCCCACCCGATCCGCACCGCGCGACCTCTACGCACCGCACGGCGGCCTGGTGGTGCTCCGCCGCGGCCGGTTGCGGCTCACGATGGACGTCGGCCCACTCGGCTATCTGTCGCTCGCTGCGCACGGCCACGCGGACGCCCTTGCGGTCACCGTCACCCGCGACGGCCACGACGTGATCGGGGACCCGGGCACGGGCAGCTACTACGCGGAGCCGTCGTGGCGGCTCGCCTTCCGCCGCACCCGGATGCACGCGACGGTCGCCGTGGACGACCTCGACCAGTCGGTGTCGGGCGGCTGTTCCTGTGGGTGCGCCATGCGCGTGTGACCGTCGGGTCCGTCGACCTCACGAACGGCGTGGTGGACGCGGAGCACGACGGCTACACCCGCCTGGCGCAGCCGGTGGTCCACCGGCGATGGCTGATCGCGCCGCCGGACGCGACGACGACGCTCGTCCTGGACGCGGTCACCGGGACGGGCGAACATCGGATCCGCACCTCGTGGCCGCTGCATCCCCGCCTCGACGCCGTCGTCGATGGCGGTGTGCACCGCGTCACGGATGCAGGCGAGCCGATCATGCACGTGGTCTCCGCCGCACCTGTTCCGCTGCAGGCGTGGTCCGTGCGCGGCGACGAGCCCAGCGGACTCGGTTGGTGGTCGGCCCGGTTCGAGGATCGTGAGCCCGGGTGGCTCGTGGGTGCCGTCACCGAGGACGCTGTCGAAGTCCCGGTCGCCATCGCAACGCTGCTGGCCGAGGGGGACGGGGACCCGCCGACGCAGGCGTCGGTCGCGCTCGGAGCCGACAAGATCTCGTGAAGTGGTGCGAAGAAGGCAAGAGCCGCGAAGTGACGGTCGGTCTCGACCGGCCAGGCGTTGTCGTGCACCGATTCGTTACGGGGGGTTCGTAGGATGTGCGGGATCGTTGGGATCATGCGGTTCGACGGGGAGCAGGTCGACACCGAGTTGCTCCGGACGATGACGGAGCTGCTGACGCACCGGGGCCCGGACGACAGCGGACACTGGGTGCAGGGATCGGTGGGATTCGGCCACCGCCGACTGTCGATCATCGACGTGGCGGTCCTCGGCTGCAGCCGATGGTGTGCCCCGATGGTCGGCTGCACCTCAGCTTCAACGGCGAGATCCTCAATTACCGTCAGCTGCGCGAGGGTCTCAAGGCTACCCGTTCCGCACCGGCGGGGACACCGAGATCCTGCTCGCTGTGTTCGACCGCCACGGTCCGGACGGGTGCAACGAGCTGCGCGGCCAGTTCGTCTACGCCCTTTACGACACCGATGACAGGTGAGCTGTCTCTGTTTCGCGACCGTATGGGCATCCTGCCGCTCTACTATACGTCGACGATTCCGCGATCATCTTCGCGTCGGAGATCAAGGCACTCCTGCCTGCGCTGCCGCGACGGCCCGGGATCGACATGGCCAGCCTGCACGACTACCTTCGCACCGGTCTGTCCCCGCGCCGTACACGCTGTTCGAGGGAGTCCGCAAGCTGCCTGCCGGGCACCGGCTCCGGGTCGACCGCGACCGGCCGGGTCACACGGAGGGTGCTGGTCGCTCCCGGACCACGTCCGCCCGGACGCCGTCCCGCGACAGGCGTCGATCTCCTCGATGCGGCGCTGCTTGACCGCGTCGCCGACGCCATGGTCGCCGACGTTCCCCTCGGGGCCTACCTCTCGGGGGCTCGACAGTAGCCTCATCGTGGCCCTGCCTCACGGGTTCGCTGCGGCGAGGGCCGTCGCGACATTCTCCGCTGGCTTCCGCGACTCCCGCGCCGACGAGCTGCCCTGGGCCCGCCAGGTCAGCGAGCTGCTCGGCACCGCCACCACGAGGTCATGGTCAGCCCGAGACTTTATCGAGCCCTGTGGCCCCGCTGACCTGGCATCGCGACGCGCCGTCTCCGAACCGGCCGACGTCGCGGTGTACCGGCTCGCCGAGCTGGCCCGGAGGGACGTGAAGGTGGTTTTCTCCGGCGAGGGCAGCGACGAGCTCTTCGCCGGCTATCCCGAAGTACCGGCTGCTCGCCTCGCCGAGGTCGTTGGCGCGGGCCCGGTGCCGTCCGCTGCGCCCGCTGCTCTCGCACGATCGAGAGCATCTGCCTGCCGGTCCGGCCGCGCCGCGATCGCGCTCGGGCGCGTCGCGGCGCCCGCTCGCGGAGACCGGCTCGGACTTGGTTCGCGCCATTCACCGACGGCGAGCGGGTTGCGCTCCTCGGACCTTCCACGCGTTCCACCGGAAGCTGGTATGACGATGCCCGCGGCGACGCCGTGCGGCGGATGCTCTACGCGGATTGCCACGGCGTGGCTCTCGGATAATTTGCTCGACCGCGGAGACCGCATGTGCATGGCGTCCTCGGTCGAGCTGCGCCCACCGTTCCTGGATCAGCGGCTCGTCGAACTCGCCTTCCGGCTCCCGTCTTCGGTCAAGTTCCGCGGGGGGACCGACGAAGTGGATCGTCAAGGAGGTCGCCCGCCGATACTTGCCGGCCGCGGTCGTCGACCGACAAAAGGTGGGCTTCCGCGCCTCCGTTGGGACGCGTGGTTCCGCGGAGGGTCTGCAGGATATGGCCTGGGACAGGCTGACCTCCCCCGACTCGGTCGCCGCCACTCTGCTGGACGGCGGCGCCGTCCGCAGGCTCCTGTCCCGCCACCGTTCGGGTGCCGCCAATGAGGAAGCGCGGATCTGCTCGTCGCTCTCGCTCGAGGTGTGGCACCAGACGTTCTTCCGCGGCAAAGTCCCGGCGCGGTGCGCCATGTCGACTCGGCTTGTGTCCTCGCCGCATCGACCGAACGCCTCCGGGTCCGCCCCGTGGAGGAAATGGTCGGCGCTGGCTGGCGGTCGCCGCAGCAGTGGTGGTGGTGGCCCTCGGCAGTCCGGCCGCCGCTCCTTCCCTGGATCCGCGCACGGCGTCCGCGCCCTTGCGGCCGCAGGCCACAGCCAGCGGGGCGGCACCGTCGCAGCCGTCGTCGGCGGACCGGGCCCGCCCCGGTCTGCTGTGGACCGGCGACCTGGAGACCGGCGACCTCTCCCAGTTCCAAGACGGTCCCTGGAACGACGTCGGAGGAGTCCGGCCGAAGGTGGTGACCAGCCCGGTCCGCGACGGGAAGTACGCCGTCGCGCTCGGGATCACCGGCGCGACGACTTCGGCTGACGGCATCTGCTGTGGTTCGCGTGACGAGTTGCTGCCGCGCTTCCCCGACCTGCACGAGGGTGACGACCTCTGGTTCGGGTTCTCGACGTACCTGGCGCCCGGGTTCGTGCTGTACCCCGAATGGCAGCTGATCACGCAGTTCAAGCAGAACTTCGATGGCGCGCCGCCGCTCGCGCTCTACGTCGAGGACGGCCAGTACAAGGTGGAAGGCGGCTATGGGTATCCCGCCGGGCCGCTTCCCGTTCTCGCTGCCGATCGGCTCGGCCAAGACTGGCGAATGGGTCGACTGGATCTGGCACGTGAAGTTCTCGTCCAACTCCTCAGTTGGCTTCGTGGAGGTCTGGAAGGACGGAGCGCCCGTCCTGCCCCGCTACGCGCCGCATCCGGCACCCTCTACCCAGGCGTCGGTGATCGATCGGGCAGTTACGTGAAGACCGGCCCGTACCGGGATCCCACGGTGACGACGCCCTCGACGATGTACCTCGACAACTGGCGGATCGGCACGACGCGTGCCGCGGTCGCCCGATGAAGGCGCGCGTGACGCCGTCGGCGGGCGCCTTTCACCGGCGTCGGTGGCTGCTCGTCGCATGCGCAGTGATGCTCTCCACGCTCTGCGCCGCGTGCATGGTCGAGGGTCCGGGTTTGCCGCCATCGCGGGATGGCCGGGTGCTCTGGACGGGTGACGCGGAATCCGGCGACCTGTCCCAGTTCGACAAGTCCGGGGCCGACGCAGTCGGCGGGAACCCGGCACGGGTTGTCACTGATCCGGTACGTGATGGGAAGTACGCGTTGTCGCTGACCATCCCCGGCGCCTCGAAGGCCCCCGACGTCGTCTGCTGCGGGCCCGGACCGAGCTGCCGCCGGAATTTCGCGCAATCGTCGCAGGCGACGACCTCTACTTCGGTTTCTCCGTGCTTGCTCGAGCCCGGGTTCCCCACAGACGCGCGGTGGCAGTCGATCTTCCAGCTGAAGCAGAACTTCAACGGGTCCCCCCGCGATCGCGTTGTACGTCGAAGACGGCAAGTTCCGGATCCAAGGCGGATACGACCATCCGGGCGGGAACGCGCTCCTCGACCTGCCGTTGCGGCCCGCCGTCACCGGCCAGTGGGTGGACTTGGTCGTCCACGTGGTCTTCTCCACCGACCCCGCTGTCGGCTCCATCGACGCCTGGGCCGACGGGCAGCAGGTGGTCGACCACTACATGCCGAGACGGGCACGATCTACCACAACCCGAGCAAGCCGGACGCCAGAGTCGGGTCAAGTTCGGCTACTACCGCAACCCGACCATCACGAGCCCCGGCACCGTCGTTCTCGACGACCTGCGCATCGGCACGACGCTCGGTGCTGTGCGACATCGACCCCGCCGGTTAACGCTGGTCGGGGCAGTCCGACCTAACCAACGGACGGCAATGCCGGTCGAATCGGGGCCTAATGGAGGGAACGTCCGAATGAGTGGTGGACAAGCGGGTCGCCTGGCTTGCACAGCGCGGCCACACCCACGTTCACCATCATGTGCTCGGCGTACCGCTGCGAGGCCTACCTGGCCGACACCATCGAGTCCGTTATCGCGCAGACGTACGCGGACTCGGAGCTCATCGTCGTCGACAACGGCATGTCCGATGCGGTTGCCGCGGATCGTCGGGCGCTACACGTCTGACCCGCGCGTCGCGGTTGATCCCAGGAGAACCGCCGCCTCGTGGGCGGGATCGCGGCGGCGGCGGCGGCCTCGTCGGGGCGCTACCTCGTGCCCCTCGACAGCGACGACCAGATGACGCCCGACTTCTGTGACCGGATGGCGGAGGTCATGGGCGAGAACCCGCAGATCGACGTGCTGTCTTGCGACTCCTACCTCTTCGTCGACGACCACGATCTCGACCTCGCCGGGTCCTTCCTGCGTCACACGACCGGGCTCGACCACCGCTTGACCCTGGCCGACCTCATCGGCGACCACGACGTCATGCCCTACTTCGCGACGTTCCGCCGTGACGCCTGGTTCTCGGGCGGGGGCTACGCGGAAGGCGATGACCTCGTCGAGGACATCGCCTTGTTCCTCCGCCTCGTCGGCGCGGGCCACGACGTGCGGGTGCTGCCCGAGCGGCTTACCCGCTACCGCATCCGCGAGGACTCGTCCTCCGCGATCCGAGCACCGTCGAGGCGTTCGAGCGCAGCCGGGAACGCGCCTACACCGAGGCTGCGCAGCGTTCCGGGGACCCCGCCACGTTGGCGGTACTGGAACGGCGGCTGCGCGGTCTGCGGTACGAGCAGGCGCTGCGGCGGGCCCGCCACTCGTTCGTGCTCAACGACCTGCCCGCGCCAAAGCCGCGGCGCGGGAGGCGTTCCGCCAGCGACGCACGGCACGCAGCGCGGCCGTGCTGGCCGGGTTGGGCATCGCCCCCTCCCTCTTGCGCACGATCCATCCCGCAAAGCAGCACCTGCAAGAGTGGGTCTCGCGGCTGGCGGCCCGGGTCGCCGCGATCGGCGGTCGCTCCCGCCAGTCTCGCGGCACCAGCGCAGATGGCGAAGGTCGACCCGATCAGCGAGCGACACGGCTCCATACGGCGGACAGCAGGGCCCGCACCGTCCGCGGCGCGAGCACGGCCAGCACGCCGAGGTAGCAAACCGCGAAGATCAGGCCGTTCAGCAGGAGAAGACCGACTCCCACCAGCGGGAAACGGGTGTCGGAGTGGAACACCCAGACCTCGATCAGAGCCGTCACCACGCCTGCGGCGGCGGCCGCCAGCACCGGCGGCACGGTGGCGCGCAGAACATCCCCGGGTGCCGACGCCGATGACCTTCCGGGCCGTGACGACGCAATACACCCCGACGGTCAGCGCCGTCACGGAGATCGCCACGCCGACACCGACGAGTCCCCACGGGATCACCAGGACGAGCAAGGCGAGACCGAGGACGAACTCGACCGCCGTGAAACGGTTGATCAGCGACGTCCGGTTGCAGCCCTTGATGGCCTCCTCGCTGACCGAGGCGAACGCCTTGCCCAGCCCGAGCCCCGCCATCGCAACGAGCGCGACACCTGCCCCCGCCACGGTTCGCCCAACACAACGACGGCTGCGGGCTTGCCGATGGCGAACTGGATCGCGCTGACCGGGGCCGCGAAGAACGTCACCCACCCCAGCGCGCGCAAGTAGGCCCCACGCATCCGAACGGGGGTGGCCCCCGCGATGCGGGAGACGCGGGGAAAAGGGCATAAGAGACGATTTCGATCAGCGCGTTGGCCGGCACGCGGGCGATCCGCAGGCCGTAGCGGTAGTAGCCAAGAGCCGCTGTGCTGAGGAACCGACCGACGACCACCGCCTCGACGAGTTGGCGGATCTTGGTGGCGAACGAGCCTGCGACGAGGGGAACCCGAACTTCGCCAGCTCGCGCCACAGCTTGTAGGAGGCAAGCGCCTGTGCCCGGCCGCCACGGGTACAGCAGCCAGACCGCGACCGCCATGGCGACGTAGGAGGCGTAGGTGCCGATGAGCAGGCTCCACACGCCGAAGCCCAAGGAGGCCAAGGTGATCGTGACGGCAGCGAAGGACAGCGCCACCAGCGGCCCGACGATGAGGCGTCTGCGCACGCTGAACTCCCGCTGCAGGAACGCCTCGGGCACGTTGATGAGCGAGTACACCACCAGGCCGCCCGCGGACGCTGCGGCGATCACGCCTGCTGTCGCACTGTGGAAGATCAAGCCGACGATCGGCGCTGCGACGAGTGCGCCAGTGCCATGAGGGTCCCGTTGATCAGCGTCGCCCAGAACACGGTCTGGGCGGCTGCCTCGACGTCCGTCTGCCGGTTCACCAGGGCCGAGCGCAGGCCGCCTTCTTGGAACTCGGCCAGGAACGCCGTCAGCACCGTGCCCGCTGCGAAGAGGCCGACCTCGGCAGGACTCAGCAGACGGGCCACCACGACCGTCTGCACGAGTGAGACGAGCTCGCCGATGGCCTGCGCCACAGCAGACGCGACGACGACACGGCGGATCCGGCCACCGAGGACCGGCGCAGGCGAGGATGGGGAGTCGTCGGCGGGAGGCACAATCACAAGGTCGCCCGCCGTGGCCTGCCCGTTAGCCGGAGTGACGTAACCAATGGGGGCCGTCGGACGACCCAACCGAGGTACATCGCATGAGCCAAGCGACGAGGAAAACGATGAAACCTGCCCACCGTCTCGACGATGGGGTGCACCGTTCCGGAGACGGGTCCGACACCCGCATCGTGATCCAGAACGGCGAGTACTGGCTGCGCAACAACGGTGACTTGGCGATGTTGGGCATCACCGTCGCTCGGCTGCGTGAGCGCTTCCCGCGGGCCACCATCAGCGTGCTCACCAGCGCCCCCTCCCTGCTGCGGGCCTACGTCCCCGGGGTGCGGCCGCTCTCCGACGGGCACTTCGCCCGGTTTGCCTCCCCGTTCTGGCGCGGCCGCCGAGATCGCAGGACCCGCTGCGGTCGGTCCGCTCTCCGGTGGTTGGCTGCACACGCGGAAGCACCTGACCGACCGCCTCGCCGAGCGGCGGTCGAGGGACACGCGCGACCGTGCCCGACACCGCGGGCGACGGCGGGACTGACAGCGGCGCGGGGTCGACGGAGCCAGTTCTGGCGGCGGACGTGCTCGAGGAGGTTCGCCGCGGGCCAGTCTGGTGCTGGCGATCGGCGGCGGGTACGTGAACGACATCGACACCTACCAGACCCGCCGCACCCTCGGCCTGCTCGAGGCCGCGGTCGCGGAGGGCATCCCAGCTGCGCTCGTCGGCCAGGGGATCGGGCCGCTCACGAGCCCCGACCTCGTTGCCGAAGCCTCGAGGGTCCTGCCGAGAGTCGACCTCATCGGGCTGCGGGAGGGCAGGCGCGCCCCCGCTCTCCTCGAGCGGCTCGGGGTGCCTGCGGAGCGCGTGGTCGTCACCGGCGACGACGCGATCGAGCTCGCTGCCCGCGCCCGTCTGCACCGCAGCTCGGCTCAGCCATCGGCATCTGCCTGCGGGTCGCGGACTACTCGCCTGTTGCCGAGCGGGCCGTCGCGGACGTGCGCCACGCGCTGCACGACGCCTCGGCCAAGTACTCGGCGCGGCTCGTTCCCCTGATCATCTCGGAGTACCGGTCCAAGGACCGGCGCTTGATCGCTCCCCTCGTCGCCGGGGCCAAGGGCGCCGTGCCGCCGCTCGGGCCCTACGTCGGCGCACTGACCGTCGCGCAGCGCGTCGCACGCTGCCGGGTCATCGTCACCGGCGCCTATCACCTGGCCGTCTTCGCGCTCGCGCAGGGCATCCCGGTGGTCGCGCTGACCTCCTCGGAGTACTACGACGACAAGTTCCACGGGCTTGCGGAGATGTTCTCGGGCGGCCTCGAACTGGTGCACCTCGATCAGCCGGGTCTCGACCGGGCGTTGGCAGACGCCATCTCATCGGCGTGGGCGACCGCTCCGAGCGAGCAGGCTCGGCTGCGCGCCCGTGCCGACGTGCAGATCTTGCGCAGCCGCGGAGCTCTCGACCGCGTGCTCGACCTCGTCGGAGTCTCCCGGCAGCCGGTGGGCTCATCCGCCTGACGGCAGGCGATCGGCCTTGCGGGCCGCTGCGCGCCCCGCGCGGCGGCACCTCGCTGGGCGGCCTCCAGCAACACCGGGGTGGGGCCGCCCGGCAAGCCCCGTTCGGCGGTGAGCGCCCACAGTTGGTGGTCGCGGCGTTCGCCCGCGACGTCGAGGTAGCTCTCCATCGTTCCCTCGCAGCGCATGCCGATGCGGCGGGCGCCCCACGCGGCCGCCGTGTTGCCGACGGCAATCGGTGCGATCAGCCTGCGCAGCCCGGAGCACCCGTGGCGTAGTCGACGAGCATCCCCGCGCCCGCGCCCGGCGCACCCGAACGGGACCAGCGGGTGTTGAGCCAGACGCTCAGCTCGGCGGTCTCCGTGTGCGGCTTGATCCGCTCCAGTGTTGCACTGGCCCGCGACGACGCCGTCGACTTCGATGATGAGCGACAGTGCAAGCCCGGCCCGCGCGCGAGCTCGCCGTCTGCAGCGCAGAGGTGGTCCATGCGCGGTGGTGTACCGCGCATCCCAGGCTTCCGGAGACGTCGCCCGCCAGCGCGCGATGCGGTCCTTCTCGGCGAGCCGGCTCGGCCATGCTGCCGCGCGTCGAATCGAGGGCTGCGCAGCGCCACGCGGACACCGTTCACACTGAGCGGGCCCAGATTGGTCCAGGTCGGCGCGCCGTGCCGTTCCGGAGCCGAGCGAAGCCGCGGCGGGCAGGGCGCAGGTGATAGCGCGCGATCGTCACGATCGTTGCAGGCCGCGTCATCATCGATACGCCTTCCGTGGTTAACATCGTCGCTGCTCGCGGCGATTAGTATCGTATGCCAGCCATCGAGCCTGTCCGTGACGGCGCGATGCGTCTGAGTGTGTTCGGACTCGGATACGTCGGCTGTGTGTCCGCCGCCTGCTTCGCCGCGCGCGGCCACGTCGTTCTCGGGGTCGACGCGAACCCAGAGAAGACGGCGTTCATCCGCAGCGGCACGTCGCCCATCATCGAAGAGCGCATCGGCGACCTGATCGCCGAGGTGGTGTCCGACGGTCGGCTGCAGGTGCGGGAGGACCCGTCGGCGGCGATCCGGGAATCGGACATCACGTTCGTCTGCGTCGGTACGCCGTGAGGTGGGCGGCGGCCTCTCGACCGAGTACCTCGAACGCGCCACCGAGCAGATCGCCGAGGCGCTTGTCGAGAAGGACGGTTGGCACGTCGTCGTCTACCGCAGCACGATGGTCCCGGGGACTTGCGAGAACCTGCTCATCCCGATCCTGGAGCGCGTGTCGGGCAAGCGCGTGGGCGTCGATTTCGGCGTCTGCCTCAACCCCGAGTTCCTGCGCGAGGGCACGAGCGTCCGCGACTTCCTCGATCCCCCAAGACGGTGGTCGGCGAGAGCGATCCGCGCAGCGGCGACCTCGTGCTCTCGCTCTACAGCGGCCTGCCGGGCCCGCGCTTCCGCGTCCCGATCGCGGTTGCGGAGATGGCGAAGTACGTCGACAACAGCTTCCACGCGCTCAAGGTGACGTTCGCTAACGAGATCGGAGCCGTCTGCGCCGCCGTCGGTCTGGACTCGCACGCCGTCATGGACGTCTTCCTGGCCGACACCAAGCTCAACGTCTCGCCTGCCTACCTGCGCCCCGGCTTCGCCTTCGGCGGATCCTGCCTGCCGAAGGACGTGCGTGCCTTGATGCACACCGCGCGTCGCTACGACGTCGACGTTCCGGTGCTCGCGAACGTGCTCACCTCCAACGAAGGCCAGATGCGCCGCGCGGTCGAGCTCGCGACAGCCCCAGGCAAGCGCCGCATCGGGATCCTCGGCCTCTCGTTCAAGGCGGGCACCGACGACATGCGCGAGAGCCCGCTCGTGGAGCTGGCTGAGCGGTTGTCCGGGAAGGGCTACGACGTCCGGATCTTCGATCCCACCGTCGCGCTGTCGCGGCTCGTAGGGGCCAACCGGACCTATCTCGCCGAACGGCTCCCGCACATCGCGGAGATGCTCATCGATGACGTCGAAGAGGTGCTGGCTCACGCCGAGGTCTGTGTCGTCGGGTCCAGGGATGCGAAAGTGCTGGCTGCGCTCGACCGGATCGAGGACCGGCACATCGTGGTCGACCTGGTCCGGATCCCGGACGCCGAGCAGCGTCGTTCTGACGCCCGGTACACCGGTATCGCATGGTGAGCGGGGTGCGTATGTGCTGATGAGCGACACAGACGGACGCCCGCTCTTCAGCATCCTGTGCTCGGTCTACCGGACCGAACCGTACCTGGCGGCGACGATCGAGTCGGTCCTCGCGCAGACGATGGCTGACTGGGAACTGATCATCGTCGACAACGGGATGTCCGACGCCGTCGTCCAAATCGTCGAGCCGTACCTCTGCGACCCGCGTGTCCGGCTCATCCGGCAGGAGAACAAGGGTCTCGGTGGGGGGATCGACGCGGCCGCTTCCGTGGCACGCGGCAGTCTCTACGCGGTGCTCGACAGCGACGATCTCCTGCTCCCGGAGTTCTGCGCGCGCACCGCGGCGGTGTTCGAGGCCGATCCGGGTATCGATGTGGTGGGGATCGACGCCCACGTGTTCTTCGACGGCGATGACGTCGACTGGATCCGCGGCTACCGCCAGACGGTCGGAATCACCCGCGAGGCGGACGTCAGGCATCAGGTGACCCTGGCCGAGATGGTGCGGGGCGAAGTCCTGTACTACACGGCCGCGATCCGCCGCGAGGCGTGGGCGCTGGGCAACGGATACCGCTGTGACACCCCGAAGGTCGAGGATCTCGCCCTCTTCATCCGCATGCTGGCTGCGGGCTGTGACGTCCGCGTGCTGGGCGAGCGCCTAGCTCGGTATCGCATCCGTCAGGATTCCTCCTCTCGCGACCCGAAGCACGCCGATGTCTTCGAGGAGAGCCTGGAACAGGCCTTCGTTCAGGTCACCGCGCTGACCGACGCTCCTGACGTCTGGGAGGCGCTGGCCGTCACGCTGCGCCGCATTCGCTTCGACAAGGCGATGCGACGTGCTCGGGTGGCGTTGCTCGCAGGCGATGCGCCCACTGCCCTCAGCTACGCCAAGCGCGCCTTCGCTCAACGCAAGTCCGCCCGCCCCGCAGCCGTGGTGGCGGCGCTGACGATTGCTCCGGGCGTCCTGCGGCGGATCCATCCGGCAAAGCAGCGCGTCACCCGCATTGCTGCGTCGGCTGTACGACGCCAGATGAACACCCGGAACACCGGCAGCGCGTCGGAAGCGCAATGAACCGACCGTCGTGAGCGAGTCCGCTGATCCTCCGGTCGGGCCGCTGTCCAGCCGCCTGCTCAGAGGCGCTGCCGCCTCCGGGGTCGCGCTCGTCGCGGTGCAGGCCATCTCGTTCATCCAGACGCTCGTGCTGGCGAGGCTGCTCACCCCCGGCGAGGTCGGTACGTTCGCGGCGGGGACGGTGCTCACGCTCTTCCTCGCGACCTTCGCCGAGGGTGCGCTGACACAGGCTTTGATCCAGCGCGCGGACGGCGACCTCGTCGATGCGGCGGACACGGTCTTCCGCGTGACCCTCCTGACGAGCGTGCTGCTAGCCGCCACGACCGTCGCGGTTTCGCCCTTGATCGGCCTCGTCGTCGGCGACCCACTTGCCGGGCAGGTCGCCGCCGCGTGACGTCGGGGGCTCTCGTGCTGCACGCGTTCACGAACGTGCCCGACGCGCTCATGCAGCGGCGTTTCGACTTCCGGCGGCGGCTGGTGATCGATCCGGCGATGACGCTCGCGTTCGCCGTTGTGGCTGTCCCGGCCGCCGCGGCGGGCCTCGGTGTCTGGTCGCTCGTCATTGCCACCTACGCCCAGATGGCGGTGTGGGCGCTCGCGAGCTGGCGGCTCGGCGGCTGGCGTCCCGGTCGGGGGGACCCGTCGGTGAAGATGTGGCGGGAGCTCGCCCGGTACGGCTTCCCGTTGTTGCTCGGCTCGGCCGCTGAGCGCGTGCGGGACACGGTCGAGGTCCTGCTCGTCGGGCGCTTCCTGGGCGTCGCCTCGCTCGGCTTCTACCGCTACGGGAAGCGCCTTGCGCAGCTACCCGGCATGGCCGTTCTGCAAGTCGGCGCGTTCGTGCTGTTCCCGGCGTTCGCCCGCATCGCGGGTGAACGCGACCGCTTGGCGAGCGCGTTCACCAGGGCCCTGCAGTGGCTGTGGGTGGTCGCGTTGCCCGTGGCGGGGCTGCTGATCGCCCTCGGGGAGCCGCTGGCGGTGGTGCTGTTGGGCGAGCCGTGGCGGGCCGCCGGCCTCGGTCTCGTCGCCATGGCAGGTGTCGGGATGGGACAGGTGTTGTCGGCCGTGTCGGCCGAAGCCCTGAAGGGCACCGGCCGCTCGGAGCGACTGAACGCGATGACCGGCGTCGGGCTGGTGCTCGGCATCGGGCTGGTGCTGCTGCTGATCCCCTTCGGACTCGTCGGTGTGGGCATCGCGATGTCGGCCACGTCACTCGCGGTGGGCGCCGCGGGGCTAGTGCAGACGTGCAGAACCCTCGAGGTGGGCGCCCGGGAGCTCGTCGGCCGCCTGGCCCGCCCGGTACTGGCGGCCGCGCCCGCCGCGGCCCTCGCCGCATTCCTCGACCGCAGGGCCCTGCACGCCGACATGCTGCCCATCTGGCTGGGGGTAGTGACGCTCGTGGCTGAGAGCGTCGCGCTGGTCCTCTGTTACCTCGTCCTGCTGCGGCTGGTGGCGCCCGACGTCGGGCGCCCGGTCTTCGCGGCCGTGGCCCGGCGCTTGCCGTCACGCCGAGCCTGACGCGGCGAACGGCTAGTGGCTGCCGCTCGCCAGCTCGCGCGGTGCGGCGAGGCGGCGGTGTCCAGGCGCGACAGGCCTGCCGCGCAGAAGGCCGTCGGTGGTGCCCGCTTCCAAGGCTTTGCGGTAGACGGGCAGTGCCGCGCGCACCGCCTCCACGGTGAGCTCCACATCCTCGTCGGTGTGTGCCGCTGAGATCACGAAGGACTGGCCCAGTACCCCGTTCGAGATCATCTCCTGCAGGAACAGCGTGCGGTACGCCTGCGACGCCTGCCCGTCGGCGTCGCGGGTCTCGAACGTCAGGCACGACGGCCGCCCGATGGCCCGCACGTGCTCCTCGATCCCTGCCTGGCGGGCCGCCTCGTTGACGCCTTCGGCCAGCAGGGCACCCTGACGCTCCATGGTCGCGACCGGGTCGGTCTCCCGGTAGGCCTCCACGACGGCGCGGAAGGCCGCGAGGCCGCCGGTCTCAGCGCCGTGAGTGCTGGAGAGCAGGAAGACCCGGTCGCGCGTCGGCGCGCAGGCCGCCGAGCTCCATCAGCTCGCGCTTCCCGGCCAGCGCCGAGATCGGGAAGCCGTTGCCCATCGCCTTGCCCCAGCACGAGAGGTCGGGGGTGATGCCGTATACGTGCTGCGCGCCGTGTTCGGACCAGCGGAATCCGGTGATGGTCTCGTCGATGATCAGCACCGTCCCGTGGGCATCGCACAGCGCGCGCACGCCTTCGAGGTAACCGGGGGCGGTTCTGCGGTGCCGCTGGCCGCCTCCATGACCACGCAGGCGATCGGTCGCCCCCAGCAGCGTGCGCAGGGCGTCCAGGTCGTTGTAGGCGAACTTGTGGGTGAGGTCGCGCACCGCGGCGGGCACACCCGCGTCGAGCGGCAGCGTTCCGACGAACCAGTCCTGTCCGCTGAAGAACGGCTGGCTGCTCACCGCCACGTGGTCGCGGCCCGTGGCGGCCCGCGCCAGTCGAACTGCAGCTGCCGTGGCGTCCGAGGCGTTCTTGGTGAACTTGACCATGTCCGCGCCGGTGACCAGCCCGAGGAAGTCCTCGGCCGCTTCCAGCTCGAGCGCCGTCGGCCTGCTGAACGACACGCCGCGTCCGATGGCGGCACGCACTTCTCTCACGACGGGCTCATAGCCGTGGCCCGAGGTCACCGCCCGCATCCCTGATCCGTACTCGACGAACCAGTTGCCATCGACGTCGCGCACCCGCGCCCCGACACCGTCGGTGATCACGGGAGCCATGCCCTCGGGGAACTGGTCGGAGCCGCGGGCGAACGTGTGCGCGCCGCCCGGAACGAGGTCGTGAAGCCGTCGCTGCAGCGCATCTGACTTCGCGAAGGAGGGTTGACTCACAGGAGTTACTTCGCCTTTTCGTCGGAGTTTGTTATCCCCCGGATGGCCGTCAACCGCGCTGTCAGGCCGCACTGCCTGTGACGCCGGAGGTTGGGTGGAACCCGGGAAACCGTACGTCAAGCCCGAGTGGAAGAGCTCGGGACCGTCCGCCGCGCAGCGCGATGAGCGCCCGCTCGGACGGGGCTATGCGGCGTCCCACACCATCCACGGGCACGCCCCTGAGCGGTAGGCGGCTTCGAGGGCGGTTCGTTCCTTCACCGTGTCTGCCGGGTGCCAGAAGCCGTCGTACCGGTAGCCGAGGATCCGCCCCTCCGCCGCGAGCGGGCCGATCGCATCCATGACCAGATCGCCTCCGCTCGGAATCATGTCGATGACCTCGGGGCGGAGGACGAAGTAGCCACCGTTCTCGCGCAATGGCATGTCCTGCAGCGTCCGCACGGCGGTCACCTTGTCGTCGCCGCCCATCTCGATGCAGTGGAACGCCGACTGCGGCCGGACGGCGAGCAGAGCGCCTGACGGCGTCGCTCGCCTTGAATGTGTCGATCATGTCGTTGAGCGGGGCGTCCGTGAGGACGTCGGCGTAGTTCGCCAGGAACATCTCCTCGTCCTCGACGAATGTGCGCACCCGTCGCAGCCGTTCCCCGATCGGGCTGTCGAGGCCGGTGTGCACGAAGGTGATGTTCCAGTCCCGGATGTCGGATCCGAGCAGCTCCACCTGTCCGCTGCGCAGGACGAAGTCGTTCGAGGCGGTCTCCGCGTAGTTCAAGAAGTAGTCCTTGATGTGCTGGGCGCCGTAACCCAGGCACAGAACGAAGTCCTTGTGCCCGAAATGGGCGTAGTAGCGCATGACATGCCAGATGAGGGGCCGCGGTCCGACACGTCGTCATGGGCTTCGGGAGGTCGGACTCGCCCGACCGCATCCGCATTCCATAACCACCGCAGAACAGAACGACCTTCACCCGCGTGCTCCCTCGTCGGTGTATTGCGTCGTAAGGGGCTCGCAAAGTTCTGGGTCGGTGTTACGAACCTGCTGGCCGTAAACGGTAGATCACGCTCTGTCATCAATGTGAGGGGCCGAGTCAGGCGATCCGCTCCGCCGCCTGATCAGCTAGATTCTCCCCGTGACCGTGTTCCAGACCGTGCTCTTCCTCGTGGTGGCACCCATCGTGCTGTACGTGCTGATAGCGCTGCTGGCCGCGGCGCCGCGGATCGGCCGCAGGCCCCGCTACCGGGTGGGGCAGCCGTGGACGTTCGATCCGCTGTGGTGGACGGCCAACCCGGCGGGCGCGCAGCTGCCGCCCGTCGCTGAGCACCTGGTGAGTGGCGGAAAGGGTGGGGCACGTGGCAGCTGGTGAGCACGGGCACGGTGTCGAAGGGCATGGCGACGGCGGGCACGGGAGCTCGCGACCATCGACCCCGCCGACCTGCCGACCGGGTCCGTCGTGACCGAGTCGGGGCGCGTGTCGGCGGCCGAGATCTACCGCGACCCTTCCCCGACCGACCATCCGTTCAGCCCTGTCGCAGCTCACCCGCCTCGACGAGGCGCTGACGATGGCCAGCCGCGAGTCGGGCCTGCGCTTCAGCGTCTACCTCGGCGATCTCGGTGACGCGCCGACGGAGCGCGTGGCCGAGTTGCACAGCCAGCTGGAAGGCTCGTCCGAGGCGGTGCTGGTGGCCGTCAGCCCCGGCCAGCGGGTGGTCGAGGTGCTCACCGGGCCCGAGGCGCGGGTGCGACTGCCCGACCGCGGCGCGAAGCTCGCCGTGATGAGCATGGTGGCCTCCTTCAAGGAAGGCGATCTGCTCGGCGGCCTGCTTTCCGGCCTGCGCATGCTGGCCGACCAGGTGGGCGGTCGGCGCCGCACGCGCTGAGGTCCGAGGCGAACCATATCGGCGGTCACCGCGAATCGTTGGAACCAGTGCCCGTTCCAACGATCCGGTGGAAAGCCGATGCCTGCTCCTGTGCTGATCGTCGACGACCACGAGCTCGTCGGCACATCGCTGCTGATCAGCCTGCGTGGTGAAGGACTCGACGCCTACCTCGTGTGCCGTGGCGGCGTCGACGCCGTGCTGGCCGCCGCGGGTCGGCTGACGCCCGGCCTCGCCCTGCTCGATCTCGACCTCGGTCGCGATGCGAACGGGCGGCCCGTCGACGGGATCCGGCTCGTGCCACCCCTGACCTCCGCGGGCTGGACGGTGATCATCCTGTCCGGCTCGTCCGACCACGCGGGCATCGGCTCGGCGCTCGACGCGGGCGCGGTGGCGTGGGTGTCCAAGAACGCGCCGTTCCCGGCGTTGCTCGCGGCCGTGCGGGCCGCTCAGGAGGGCCGTCCCGCGATGGCCCCCGACCGGCGGGAGCGGCTCGTCGCTCTGTCGCGGCAGCGTGGCACGGAGCGGGCCGAGCTCAACGGGAAGCTGGCCAAGCTGAGCCAGCGGGAGCGGGAGGTGCTCGCCCAGCTCGCGCAGGGCCGCCGGGCCCAGGCCGTGGCCGATCACTTCGTGGTCTCGCTGGCCACCGTGCGGACGCAGATCAGGGCCGTCCTGACGAAGCTGGAGGTCTCCTCCCAGCTGGAAGCGGCCGCGCTCTACCGCCGCGCCACCGGGCGTTAGGAGCGCCCTGAGGAACTCGGGCCTACTGCGCGACGCCCATGCAGCCACCTCGCCGCGTTGTCGTCGGGCCCGATACGACAGCGGTATCGGCCCCTCCTCCGCCTTGCGATGCGGCCACCTGGCCGCCGCTCGCTACGGCCGGAGTTCCTCAGGACCCTCCTAAGCGACCTTTCGGCCCAGCGGCTGCACCCTGTCAGCCGCTACGATGGCGATCCTCGCCGAACAGGGGGTCGTGGGTGACGCAACGGGGACCGATCGTCGACATCATCGGTGCCGCTGCCGTGTCGGTCCTCGCGATCGTGCTGCTCAACAGTGGTGTCGTGCGCGCAGCGCTGGCGGTGGAGCCGACGTTCCGCGTGCTCACGATCGCCGCCGCGGCGGCCGGTGCTGCTGCCGCGCTCCTCGCTGCCGTCATCTCGCGCATCACCGGCGACCCGCGGCCATCGTGGATCGCGGCCGCGCTCGTCCTCTACTGCCTCATCGTGCTGCCGTGGAGCACGGTCGTCGCGAGCCAGCTGGACGTCACCCACCGCGCCGCGCGGCTGGTCGCCTACCTCGGCGCGCTCATCGTGCTCCTGTGCGCCATCCGGCCCCCGCGGATGCTGCGGGCATGGGGCGGCTGGATGCTGCTGGTGGCCACCGGGCTGCTCGCCATCGTCGTGCTCGAGCTGCCCGAAAGCGGCGCGACGCGGTGGTTCGCCGACGGGCCCATGCTCACCGTGGCGGTGCTCGTCGGCTGGACGGTGGCGGCCGCCGCGTTCGTCGCCGACGGCCTGCGCCGACGCAGCCGCCCACGACTGCGGCTGGGCCTCGGCCTGGTCGTCCTCGCGCGTCGGCCAGCTCTACCGGGTGGCGGCGGGCGCTGACCACGCCGTCCACCGACATCGCCTTCGCCGCGCTGCGGCTCGTCGGCCTGCTGATCGTGCTCGTCGCGCTGGCCCAGCTGACGCAGCTCGCGCTGCGCTCCGTCGAGACCGCGCAGTGGCGGCAGCAGGAGGAGCTGTCCGCGGCGGCGCTGCACATGGAGCGGGCGCAGGAGACGGCGGCCGAGCGCGACCACGAGCTCCGCAACGGCCTCGCGGGCCTCGCGGGCATCACCCACCTGCTCTCGACCGACGGCGGCTCGCAGGACCACGAGCGGCTCAAGCACGCCGTGCTCGCCGAGCTGGGCCGCCTGCACGCGATCCTCGACGGCGGGCTGCTGGCGGTCGGACCGACTGCCGACTACGCCGTCGAGCCGGTGATCGCCGGGCTCGTTGCGCTGCGGGCGTCGAGCACGGTCACGCTCGACGTCACGCCGGGCCTGGAGGCCACGGGCGACCCGGCGGTGCTCGCGCAGATCGTCACGAACCTGCTGGTCAACGCCGAGCGGCACGCGCCGGGCGCGCCGGTCGCCATCACGGCGCGCGCGCCGCGGCAGCGTCGTGACCGTCGAGGTGCGCGACGAGGGCCCCGGTCTCCCGCAGGAAGGCGAGCCGGCGGGCTCGGCGCCGGGTTCCGGGCTCGGGCTGCCGATCAGCAGGCGCCTGGCCGCCACTCAAGGGGGTCGACTTCTGCTACGCACAGTGACGAACCCACGCGGATGCTCGGCTACTGTGAGTATTCCTGCAGCGCCACACGCCGCGGCAGACCTGCCGGTGACCGACAGCAAGCTACCCTCCGTCTTTCACCGGTCTTGATTATTCCGTTCACAGCTTGCGCTCGCATACTGTTCCTTAACGGCTCTCGACGCCACGATCTGATGGAAGGACGGCGACCTCAATGGGGGACACGAACTCCGGTTCCAACAGTGGACCGGTCCGGCGCGGACGGCAGGCCACGAGTGGCTCATCCGTGCTCACCCCGCCGGTCGGCCTTCCCGCCGTGCCAGGTCAGCGGGAATCCGTCGACCACATGATCGCTCCGCCGGTCACCCCGCCCGCGTTGCCGAAGACGGTCGTCGATCCCTGCCTCTGCGGGCACGCCCGTGAGGCCCACGAGCACTACCGCCGGGGCACCGACTGCGGTGCTTGCGGTGCGCAGCAATGCTTGGAGTTCCGCCGCGAGGGCGGCGCGTTCCGCAAGACCCTGCGGCGGCTCGGGCTGACTCCGTAGCGTCAGCGCGCGGCGCGGCCGGAGCGCGGCCACGCGATCCAGCAGTAGCGCGCCGCCACAGACCATGACGACCGCGGTGCAGAAGCCGCCCATCGTGTCCGTGGGGTAGTGCGCGTTCGACGCGACCATCGCCGCGCCCACGCCGCCGCCGACGACCACGGCGCCCGCGGCGAGGATCGCCAGCGCCCCGCCGCGGCCCGGCCGGAGCAGGCTGATCACCAGCAAGCGCCACGACCAGACCGAGTGACGTCGCCCCGCCGGTGTGCCCGCTGGGGAAGGCGAACCCGCCGTCGATCGTGCGGCCGAGCGCAGGCTTCAGCAGCGTCGTGCACACGCCGGTGAGGCCCGGCCCGACCACGGCCAGCACGGCCAGCCGCGCCTGCCAGGAGCAGGCAGATCGCCGACAACGCGAACGCGAGCGCGACGACCGCACAGCGGCGAGCCCAGCTCCACGGCGTGCTCGACCAGCCAGTGGTGCGCGGCCGAGCGGATCGACCAGCGCGTCGACCCGCGTGTCGACGCGGCCCGCCGGTCGAGGTGCCCGCGTAGCGCACCGCGAGCACCACGAACACGACCGCCGCGACGAGCACCAGCAGCGCGAGGGTCGCCGCAACGGGCCGGGCACCAGCACGGGCGGGGTCGCGGCAGTCATCCCGGCCCAGGGTCATGCGCGGAACGCCCAGCGACGCTCGCCGCGCCGGCTACTCCCGGTCGAACTCCCGCGCGGCCAGAGCCCGCACGATCCCCGCCCTACCTTCCGACACCAGCCTGCGCAGGGCGGGCGGGTGTGAGTCGTCGGCCAGCCAGGCGTCCGCGGCGTCGACCGTGGGCTTCTCGATGGCCCACGACGGGAACAGGCCCATGACCACGGACTGGGCGCGCTCGCTCGTCCGCCGCGCCCAGACCTCCGCGACCTCGGCGAAGTAGCGCTCCACGAACGGCGCGAGCAGCGGGCGCTGCGCGGGGTGCGAGAAGCCGCCGATGATCGCCTCCTGGACGGCGTTGGGCAGGTCGTCGTCGTGCACGGCCCGCTGCCACGCCCGCTCCTTGGCCTCCGCGGTCGGGATGAGCGCGCGCGCCCGCTCGGCCTGGCGGCGCCCGGTCGACGTCGGGTCGCGCTGCGCCTCGGCGTCGATGTCGGCGTCGGTCGCCGCCCCGTTCGCGACGAGCGCCTGCAGCAGCCGCCACCGCAGGTCGGTGTCGACGACCAGCCCGGCGGGCACGGCCACGTCCAGCAGCCAGCCGCGGAAGCTCGAGAGCACCGACTCGCGGCAGCACGGACCCGGCGAGCGAGTTGACCACGGCCAGCTGGGCGTCCGAGCCGGCGGGCGCGGTGTCCAGCCGGAAGCGCAGCGCGTCGACCAGCATCGGCCAGCCCCGCTCGGCCGCCCACTCCGGGTCGCCGTAGGACGCCACCGCCGTCTGCGCCTGCAGCAGCAGCCGCTGCACCACCCCGACCTCGGACTCGGCGCCCAGGCCCGCCCACGACGAGCGCGGTGAAGTCGCGGGCCTTCAGCTCGGCCTCGCGGGTCATCTCCCAGGCCGCCGACCAGCACAGCGTGCGGGGCAGCGGCTCGGCGATGTCGCCGATCCGGTCCACCAGGGTCGTCGAGCGAGCCGGGATCCAGCCGCAGCGCGCAGTAGGTGAGGTCGTCGTCGTTGACCAGCACGAGCTTGCCCCGCGGGACACGCCGATCAGCGCCGGGCACCGGCGTGCGCTCGCCCGTGACGTCGACCTCGACCCGCTGGGTGCGCACGAGCTTGCCCGTCGCAGCGTCGTCGTAGATCCCGACGGCGATGCGGTGCGTGCGCAGCTCGCCCGCGCCCGGCCGCGCCCCGCCCTGGACGATCTCGAAGCGGGTGAACGCGCCGTCGTCGTCGAGGTCGAACGACGGCCGCAGCATGTTGAGCCCGGTGGTGCGCAGCCACTGCTCGCCCCACCCCGACAGGTCCCGGCCCGAGGCCTTCTCCAGCGCGCCGATCAGGTCGCCGAACGTGGCGTTGCCCCACGCGTGCGCGGTCGAAGTAGCTGCGCAGCCCGGCCAGGAACGGATCCAGCCCGACGTAGGCGACGAGCTGCTTGAGCACCGACGCGCCCTTGGCGTAGGTGATCCCGTCGAAGTTGACCTCGACGGCCTGCAGGTCGGGGATGTCCGCGGCCACCGGGTGGGTCGAGGGCAGCTGGTCCTGCCGGTAGGCCCAGCTCTTCTCGACGTTGGCGAAGGTCGTCCAGGCCTCGGTGTACTCGGTGGCGCCCGCCTGGCACAGCACCGACGCGAAGGTCGCGAACGACTCGTTGAGCCAGAGATCGTCCCACCAGCGCATGGTGACGAGGTCGCCGAACCACATGTGCGCCATCTCGTGCAGCACGGTCTCGGCACGCCGCTCGTACACCGGGCCGGGTGACCCGGGAGCGGAAGACGTAGTCCTCGAGGAACGTGACGGCGCCCGCGTTCTCCATGGCGCCCGCGTTGAACTCCGGCACGAAGAGCTGGTCGTACTTCCCGAACGGGTACCGCACGCCGAAGCTGCTGGTGGAAGAAGCCGAAGCCCTGCTTGGTCTCGGTGAACAGGCGCTCGGCGTCCATGTGCTGCGGCGAGCGACGCGCGGCAGTAGATGCCCGAGCGGGATCTCGCCGCCCTCGTCGGCGTACGTGTCGTGCCAGGACGCGTACGGCCCGGCGATCAGCGCCACCAGGTAGGTGGAGAGGAGCTCCGTGGTCGCGAACCGGTGCACGGCCGCGCCGCCGGACCCGTCGCTGGTCTCCTCGATCGCGGCGTTGGACACGACCGACCAGTCGGCGGGCGCGGTGACGGTGATCGCGTAGCGGGCCTTGAGGTCCGGCTGGTCGAAGCAGGCGAACATGCGCTTGGCGTCGGCCGTCTCGAACTGGGAGTAGAGGTAGACGCTCCCGTCGACGGGGTCGACGAACCGGTGCAGGCCCTCGCCGGTGTTCATGTAGCTGCCGACGGCCTCGACCCGCAGTTCGTTGTCCGCCGCGAGCTCGGGCAGCGCGATCCCGTCCTCCTCGCGGTAGCCGGAGACGTCCAGCGGCGTGCCGTTCAGCGTGGCCGAGCGGACCTGCGCGCCGACGAAGTCGATCCAGCTCGAGGCCCCGGGCCTGCGGCAGGAGAACCGGACGGTGACGTCGCTGGCGAACGTCGCCTCGCCGGGCTCTCTGCCGCCGCCGTCGGTGAGGTCGAGCGCGATGGCGTAATCGGCTACCTGGAGCAAGGCGGCCCGCGCCTGCGCATCGGCACGGGTGAGGTTGGGCGGGGCCATGTGGAGGACAACCCTTCGTCGGTGAGTGGGGCCGATCCAACCACGGTGGGCCCCGGCGGCGCCGCTGGAATGCGCGCCCGGAGTGGGGGTTGCACGAGATATGGCTGCTTCTTCGACGACGGACCCGAACGCCACCACCGCGCGGGTCGACTTCTGGTTCGATCCGCTGTGCCCGTGGGCGTGGATCACTTCCCGCTGGATGCTCGAGGTGCGCGAGGTCCGCGACGTGGAGATCCACTGGAACGTCATGAGCCTCGCGATCCTGAACGCGGGCCGCGACCTCAGCCCGGAGTACCGGGCGAACATGGAGAAGGCCTGGGGCCCGGTGCGCGTCGCGATCGCCGCCGAGAAGGAGCTGGGCACCGAGATCCTGGAGCCGCTCTACACGGCGATGGGCACCCGGATCCACAACGGGGGCAACAAGGACTTCGACGTGGTGATCAAGGAGTCGCTGGCCGAGCTGGGCCTTTCACCGCTCGCTGGCCGACGCCGCGCACTCGACGGAGTTCGACGAGGAGCTCAGCGCGAGCCACCACCGCGGCATGGACCCGGTCGGCGATGGACGTCGGCACGCCCACCATCCACGTCGACGGCGTGGCGTTCTTCGGGCCCGTGCTCTCGCGGATCCCGCGCGGCGAGGAAGCGGGCACCGTGTTCGACGGCGCCCGCCTGCTCGCGAACTACCCGCACTTCTTCGAGCTCAAGCGCACCCGCCACGAGCAGCCCCGAGTTCGACTAGCCTCCTGGCGATCACCGTGTCGCGCAGGACGCCCGTCTCGAGCTCCATCTCGCGCAGCCGGTTCTTCACCAGGTCGCCGATGCTGACCACGCCCACCACCTGCCCGTTGTCGACGACGGGCAGGTGGCGGTGGCGGCCCACCGTCATGGTCGCCATCGCCCTGGCGACGGTCTCGTCGGACGTGCAGGTGCGCACCTGGCGGGTCATCACCTCGGTGACCTCGAGCGAGAGCGTGCCCGCGCCGTAGCGGCCGAGCGCCAGCACGATGTCGCGCTCGGAGACGATGCCCGGCGATCGTGTCGTGGGCGTCGAGCACCAGCAGCGCCCCGACCCGGGTCCGACCCAGCTCGGTGACGACGTCGGCGACCGTCTTCCACAGGCGGATGGAGTGCACGGTACGGCCCTTGGTCTCCAGGATGTCCGCGATCTGCATCGATGCTCCTTTGCCCGACGATCACCGTCTCAGCGGTCAGCGCTGCTGAGGACGATGGTGCTCGCCGCGGCGGTCCGGCGCCAGGCCATCCCGATCAGCAGTACCGCGCCGAGCGCGAAGACGGCGTTGCCGACCAGGTCCACCGCGGGCGACGTCGGGACCACGGGCCCTTCGGGGAAGGCGTGCCAGGCGTAGGTGAGCATCGCGCCCGCCGCCGCGGCCAGGGTGTGCCGCGGCGTCCACGCGGCGCGGACGGCCCACCGGGCGCCGAGCAGCGGCCAGCCCGGCCTCGACGGCGACGATCACCGCGGCGCCCGGCCCAGCCGGAGGGTGCCGCCTCGATCAGCACACCCGCCACCAGCACGCCCAGCCCGACGGCCCACACGGCGGGCACCGCGCCCGGCGCGCCCGAGCGCCGCGGCAGCCGCAGCGCGACCAGCACCGCGAGGCCCGCGAGGACGACCACGCCGACCAACTGCGCGGGCGCGGCC
Source organism: uncultured Actinomycetota bacterium (assembly GCA_963799945.1). Classification (GTDB taxonomy): domain Bacteria; phylum Actinomycetota; class Actinomycetes; order Mycobacteriales; family Pseudonocardiaceae; genus Pseudonocardia. Next base: position 52,894 of record CAWCZG010000006.1, on the reverse strand, counting down.
ACGAACGGGTCGATGGCCAGCTGGAAGGCGGCGTTCGCCGCCGAGCCCGACGACGAACAGCGCCGCCGCGACGATGAGCCCCGGCCGCCGCAGCCACGGCGTCGTGCGCCGCTCGGGCGTGCACAGCTCGACCATCACGATCGGGACGGTCGTGCTGCCCACCGCGTGCAGCGTCAGCACGAACAGCGTCCACGGCACGCCGATGCCCAGCCACGGCACGTAGCCCGGGTGCAGCAGGTCCTGGCCCGCGTAGTGCGCGTTGAACAGCGACTGGGTGGCGATGCCCTCCTCCAGCAGCCCGTAGGCGATCCCCAGCACGAGCATCGTCGGCACCCCACGGCCCGCGCGGCGGGTGACCTCGCGGATCAGCAGCGCGCCACCCCCGTACATCGGGGCGAGCAGCACCAGCGCGCCGAGCAGGGTGATGGGGAGGTTGCCGAGCAGGAACTCGGCCGACGAGCGGGGCGAGGAACACCAGGCCCACGGCCGGGGCGATGCGACGCAGGAAGTCCATGACGGGAGCGTGTCGCCCGTGCGCGGTCCGGACGCATGGCGAACCGACGGTCCCATCCATGACGAATGTCCTGGTGAGCTGGCCCACGACTGCCGCGGGTTTCAGCCTGCTCTCAGTGCCGCCGGCTAGGCTGTGGGGTCGGATTGCCAGCCGGATCCGGTCCACGCTGTGAGGGAGATGGATGACCGCGCCAGGGAGCGACCCGCTCCGCATCGGCAACCGCTACCGCATCGAGGAACAGATCGGTATCGGCGCGATGGGCGCCGTCTGGCGGGCCACCGACGAGCTGCTCAACCGACCGGTCGCGGTCAAGGAACTGCTGGCCCTCGCGCCGGGCACGAGCGCGGCGGACGTCGAGGAGTCGCGGCAGCGTCTCCTGCGGGAGGGCCGCATCGGCGCCCGCCTCCAGCACGCGCACGTCATCAGCATGTTCGACGTCGTCATCCACGACGAGCGGCCGTGGCTGGTGATGGAGTACCTGCCGTCCGACTCGCTGGCCACCGTCGTCCGCCACAAGGGTCCGCTGGCGCCGGTGCAGGTCGCGGCGATCGGGCGCGACGTGGCCGACGGACTGTCCGCGGCGCACCTCGCGGGCGTCGTGCACCGCGACGTCAAGCCGGGCAACGTCCTGATCGGCACGGACGGGCGGGTCAAGCTCACCGACTTCGGGGTGTCCCGCGCGGTCGACGACGTGCAGCTCACCCGCACGGGCCTGATCGCGGGCACGCCCGCGTTCCTCGCGCCCGAGATCGCCCAGGGCCGCACCCCGACGTCCGCTTCCGACGTCTTCGCACTGGGCGCCACGCTTTACGCGGCGGTGGAGGGCGTCCCGCCCTTCGGGCTCGACGACAACGCCTACGCGCTGCTGCACAAGGTCGCGACCGAGCCCCCGGTGCCGCCGCAACACGCGGGCCCGCTCACCGTTCTGCTGATGCGCCTGCTCGCCGTCGATCCGGCCGAGCGCCCGTCGGCCGCGCAAGCCCGTGACCTCCTCGGCGCCGTGGCGGCAGGCCAGGACCCGCTGCCCCAGGCGGCACCGGACCGGCCGAACGCCACCCGGATCTTCAGCGCCGCGGCCGCCGCGCCGGGCCCGTCGACCCGCCCTGAGATGGTGGCGGCGACGCCACCGCCGCCCGCGGACGGCGAACCCCGCCGCAGGACGCCCCTGCTGATCGGGGCCGTGCTGGCGGTGCTGCTCGTCGGCGGCGGCGGGGCGTACGCGCTCACCCGCGGCGCGGCGGCGACGCCCGCACCTACGCCGCCCGCCGCTGCGGCCCCCACCACCAGCGCGCAGCCCGCCCCGACGAGCTCCGCGGCGCCGACGACCAGCGTGACGCCCAGCCCCACGCCGAGCCCGGCGCCGAACGCGGCCGACCCGGTGGCGTTCATCCAGCGCTACTACGCCCTGCTGCCCGGCAACCCCGACGCGGCGTTCGCGCTGCTCTCACCGGCCGCGCAGAGCCAGTCCGGTGGCCGCGCCCAGTTCGCGAACTTCTACGCGAGCATGTCCGCGGTCACGCTGCAGGACGCCCGCCAGACCGGCGACAACACCGTCAGCGCCCACGTCCGGTTCGTCCGCAAGAACGGCGTCACCACCAACGAGCCCTACAGCTTCAAGACGAGCACCAGCGCCGACGGCACGACGCTGATGGAGTCCTTCAGCCATTGATCTGCTGTCCTGAATGCGACCTGATATCTGGTTGCACTTTTGTGCACTAATGTCGTTTTGCGTGTTTGGCAGATTCATGGTAACGCTGGGGATATCCATTCCGAGGTCCCGTCCAGTTGTCACGTGTCACACTGGAGGGTGAATCTAAAATGTCAGTAAAGTCGGCGGCGCAGGATGTCGTCAACAACGCTCTGAGACCCCTCAACGTGCAGTTGGTCAAGGGTCGGTCAACGGACCCCGCCGTCCAGAGCTTCATTTCGGCGCGCAAGACGATTGCCGCGGCACGTGCCGCCGGGTTGACAGTCGGCGACTACATCGATCGCACGTTCGCCGTGCCGGGCACCACGGAGCGCACTGTCGACGCCATGATCAGCCTCTCGGGGCTGTCATCGGCGCGGCGGGTCTGCGAGATCGGCCCGGGCACCGGGCGATACTCGGAGAAGGTCATCGCCGCGTTGAGGCCGGACTTCTACGAAGTGTACGAGCCGCCAGCGACTGGCTGGCTCATCTGAAGATGCTGCCCAATGTCGTCATCCGGCCGTGTGACGGTCACACCCTCGCGCCGACGCCGTCCTCGTCGATCGATCTTGTGCACGCCAACAAGACTTTTGTGTACCTCCCCTTCGAACGGTAATGGGCTACATCGACGAGATGGTTCGCGTCACTCGGCCTGGCGGGGGAATCGCCTTCGACATCGTCACCGAAGAGTGCCTCACCGATGATCTGGTGAAGTTGTGGATCGCCGACGGGACCATCTTCCGACCCCTGCCCAGAGCGTGGCTGATCGACTACACCGCGCGACGTGGTACGACATTTTCGGGAGGCAGCGTCATCCCGATGACGGACGGCCAGACCGAGCTGCTCGTCTTCCAGAAAAAGACCATTTAGGGCTTCCTCGTTGAGGCCACTAAGCCGTCTGCTCCACCGGGTCGGCCAGGTGTGCGCTGACCCAGCTCACCACCTCGCGCACGAACAGCGCCCGGTTGTCCACCCCGTGCACCTCGTGGCCCTCGTCGTCGAAGAGCAGGAAGCCGGGGGAGGCGCCGCGTTCCCGCAGCGCCGCGACGATCTGCTCCGCCTCGACCAGCGGCACGTTCGTGTCGTGGGCGCCGTGCACGACGAGCAGCGGGGCGGTGATGCGGTCGGCCTGGTGGATCGGGGACAGCGCGCGCAGCAGCTCCGCGTCGGCGGCCGGGTCGCCGTACTTCGTCGTGGCGGCGGCCGCGATCCACGGCTCGGTGGCCGCGTAGAACGTGGCGAAGTCGGAGATCCCGCAGACGTCGACGCCCACCGCGAACAGCTCGGGGAAGCGGGCCAGCGCGGCCAGGGTGAGGTAGCCCCCGTAGGAGCGGCCCGAGACCCCCACGCGCGCCGGATCGGCCAGACCCGCATCGACCAGGAACGTCACGGCGGCCCGGACGTCGGTGATCGCGACGAACCGGCGGCCGAGGTCGTCGGCGGCGGCGAAGCTGCGCCCGTAGCCGCCGGAACCGCGCACGTTCGGTGCGAACACCGCGATCCCGTGCGGCCAACAGCGCCTGGAACAGCGGCTGGTAGATCGGCCGCTCCTGCGCCTCGGGTCCGCCGTGCAGCCACAGGAGCGTCGGCAGGGCGCCGAGCGCGCCCCGCGGGCGGAACAGCCAGCCCGCCAAGGGCAGCCCGTCCTCGGCGGAGAAGGTGTGCAGCGTCGGCGCGACGAGGTGGTCGTCCACCTCGGCATCTTCGGCGTCGGTGGGCAGCACGACGCTCGGCTCGGCGGGGTGGTCGAGCGGCGAGATGGCAGATCCGCGGCGGGACGGTCGGGCCCTCGCTGCCGATCAGCAGGCCGTCGCCCGCGCGGGTGAACGCCAGGCCCGTGACGACCTCGCCGGGCGCGGCGGCCAAGCGGCTCGACGTGGCCGGAGCGCAGGTCGAGCAGCTCGGTCTCGCTGCGCCCGTCGACGTTCCACACCAGCGCGGCGCGGGCCCCGGCCGGGTCGAGCGCGACGAGGTCGAGATCGTGGTCGGCCCGCTCGGCGATCGGGAACACGGTCGACACCCCCGACGTGCCGCGCAAGGTGACGGCCAGCAGCGCGGGCCGCTCCCGGCCTGCGTCGGTGTGCACGTAGAGCTGGCGGCCGGTGACGCCGAACCGCGCGTCGGCGATCAACGCCTCCCCGCCGGGGATCAGCTCGGTCCGCCGCCCGGTGCGGAGGTCCACCAGCTCCAGGTGGCGCGCGCCGCGGCAGCCGAGCCGGACGACCGCCCGCCGCCCGTCGCCCGACACGGCGCACACGCGGGCGGCGGGTCCGGCCGCCAGCACCGTGGACGTGCCGTCGCGGACGTCGACCAGGCACGCCTGCCCGTCGCCGCTGCCTTCGGGGAACACCGTGAGCCCGACCTGCCTGCCGGTCGGCGACCACGCGCCGAGGGTCGCGGCGGCGGCGCCGGGCGCGAGGTCGCGGACCTCGCCGGTCGCCGGGTCGACGAGGTGCACGCCCGTGCGCTCGCCGCCGTGCGGCGCCACCTGCAGGGCGATCCAGGCCCCGTCGGGTGACCAGGCCAGCGCGGTGACGTCGGCGAGGTCGGAGAGCGGCCGGTCGGGCGTCGGCGATCGCGGCGGCCTTGAGCTCGGCCAGCCACGCGCGCGGGCGGCCGTCGGCGTCGGCGATCCAGGCCAGCCACAACCCGTCGGGGGAGGGCGCCGGTGAGGCGTGCGAAACCGGCCCGCGTCGGGCGGCGAGCCGTTCGGTGAACTCGGACAATCCGGTGCCCCGTCCAGGAAGGTTGGTGCGGAAATCGGTGGATCCAGGCGTTCGCGGACAAGGCGCCGCCCGGTCCTCGTACCGGGTGTACTCGGGTCGGGCGGCAACGCCGTCCGCGGGCGGCTGGGCCGCCGAGTTTCGTGCCGAACCTGTCTGGACGGGGCACTAGATCCCCCTCTCCTGCAACCACATCTCCAGCAGCGCTACCTGCCACAACGCGTTCGAGCCCAGATTGGTCCGCTGCGTGTTCGGATCGGCGAGCATCGCGTCGAGCCAGTCGCGGCGCACGAGGCCGCGGGCCTTGGCCACCGGGTCGTTCACGGCGTCGCGCACGCGTTCGAGGAACGGGCCCTCCAGGTGGCGGATCGCGGGCACCGGGAAGTAGCCCTTGGGCCGGTCGATCACCGCGTCCGGCACGACGCCGCGGGCCGCCTCCTTGAGCACGCCCTTCCCGCCGTGCGCGAGCTTGAGCTCGGGCGGGCAAGCGGCGGCCAGCTCCACCAGCTCGTGGTCGAGGAACGGCACGCGGGCCTCCAGGCCCCACGCCATCGTCATGTTGTCGACCCGTTTGACCGGGTCGTCCACCAGCATGATCGTCGAGTCGAGGCGCAGCGCGGCGTCGAGCGTGTCCGTCGGCGCCCGGCATCGCGAAGTGCTCGGCGACGAACGCCCGGCTCGGGTCGTCGCGCAGCAGCCACTCGGGCTCCAGGATGTTCGCCAGGTCCGTCGTGCGGGCGGTCGGTGAACACCCGCGCGTAGGCGGCGACGCCCTGCGCGCGCGGCACCGCGGCCAGCGGCGGGTACCAGTTGTAGCCCGCGAACACCTCGTCGGCGCCCTGGCCGGACTGCACGACCGTGACCGACTTCGCGACCTCCTCCGACAGCAGGTAGAAGGCGACGCAGTCGTGGCTGACCATCGGCTCGGCCATCGCGGTGATCGCGTTGTCGACGGCGGGCAGCATGCGGGCGGGGTCGACGAGGATCTGCTGGTGGTCGGTGCCGAAGTGCTCGGCGATGAGGTCGGAGTACTCGAACTCGTCGCCGCTCTCGCCCGCGGCGGCGTGGAAGCCCACGCTGAACGTCTTGAGCCCGGTCTGGCCCTTCGGCCGCGAGCAGGGCGACGACCAGCGAGGAGTCGAGCCCGCCGGACAGCAGCACCCCGACGGGCACGTCCGCCACCATGCGGCGGCGCACCGCGACGCGCAGCGCCTCCAGCACCGCGTCGCGCCAGTCGCGGGCGCTCATGCCCCGGTCCTGTTCCCGGCGGACGTGCTCCGGGCGCCAGTAGACGTGCTCGCTGCCGGTGCCGTCGGGCCGGATCGTGCGCACCGTCGCCGGGGGAGCTTGCGGACGCCCTGCAGGATCGTCCGCGGCGCGGGCACGACGGAGTGGAACGTCATGTAGTGGTGCAGCGCGACCCGGTCGATCGAGGTGTCGACGCCGCCGCCCTCCAGCAGCGCGGGCAGGGCGCTGGCGAACCGGACCCGGTCCGGGGTCTCGCTGAGGTAGAGCGGCTTGATGCCGAGGCGGTCGCGCCCCAGGGTGAGGACGCCGGTGTCCCGCTCGGCGACGGCGAACGCGAACATCCCGTAGAAGCGCTCGACGCAGGCCGCGCCCCAGCGGTGGAACGCCTTGAGGATCACCTCGGTGTCGGAGTCGGAGAAGAACCGGTAGCCCGAGCTCTCCAGCTCGGCACGCAGCTCGCGGTAGTTGTAGATGCAGCCGTTGAACACGGCCGACAAGCCCAGCTCGGAGTCCACCATGGGCTGGGCGCCGCGCTCGGACAAGTCGATGATCTTGAGTCGGCGGTGGCCGAGCGCGATCGCACCCGCGGCGTGCACACCGGAGCCGTCGGGCCCCCGCCGGTGCATGGCCTCGGTGATCCGGGCGACGGCCGCGACGTCGGGGGCCCGCCGTCCAGCCGGATCTCGCCGGCGATCCCACACATGGGCGCCTCCTGTGGTTCGTCGGTACCCGCAGTGGACAGGGCAACGGGCCGCGCGCGCAAGCCCCGACTCATGGTGAGGTGTAGCCGCATGGGTCCTGAGGTGGGTGTCGTGTTCCGGCCGCAGTCTCCGCCCGAGCACCTGCGCGACGTCGCGCAGGCCGCCGAGGAGGCGGGGGTGGCGCAGCTGTGGCTGTGGGAGGACTCGTTCTTCGAAGGCGGCATCGCCTCGGCCGCAGCGGCATTGGCGTGGACGTCGAACGGCTGCGGGTGGGCGTCGGGCTGTTGCCCGTGCCGCTGCGCAACCCGGCCCTCGCCGCGATGGAGATCGCCACGGTGGCCCGCATGTTCCCCGGCCGCTTCCTGCCCGGCCTCGGCCACGGCGTTCTCGAGTGGATGGCCCAGGCGGGTGCGGCGGTGGCCTCGCCGATGACGTTGCTGCGGGAGTACACCGCGGCCGTCCGGGCGCTGGTGGCGGGCGAGCGGGTCAGCACCGCGGGCCGCTACGTCACGCTGGACGGCGTCGCCCTGGACTGGCCGCCGCCGACCCGCCCCCGGTGCTCGTGGGAGCGCGGGGGCCGAAGACGGTCCGGCTGGCGGGGGAGCTGGCCGACGGCCTGCTGCTCGACTCCGGCGCCACCCTCGACGCGGTCCGCACCGCCCGTGCGCTGGTCGACGAGGTCCGCGACGGCCGCCCGTTCCAGGTGGTGCTGAACGTCCTGGTGGCCGACGTGGGTGCGGTCGACGACCTGGTTCGCGGCAGCCGGAGAAGCGGGCGCCGACGTCGTCGTGTTGGAGGCTCCGGGCGAGACCCCCGACCCGACCCCGCTGATCGAGGCCCTCGCCCGCCGCTGAGGTGGACGCCAGTGCGGTGGGTGCGGCACGTCGCGGCCCTCGTCCCCTTCGCACCCCGCGCCTCGACCTCGCACGGCGCCGGCGGGGGCAAAGCCGGGCCGAGGGGCGCGATGGGCAGGGGGGTGCGCAGTCGCCCCGGTCACGGCGGGCTGATCTGAGCCACCTGGAGCTCAACGGCGGGGTGACGCGAACGTCGAGAAGCACCGATCTGTCGCGCCAACGACAGAAGCGTGACTTTCGCCCCGGCGCACCCCGAAGTCGGCATCTAGGCTGCACCCATGTCGCGTCGGGCCGACCCCGCCGTGGCGCCTGGGCGTCCGATGACCGACGCCGAACCAGCCGCCACGCGATGGCTGGCCAGCACGCGGTGGGCGCGCGGACGGGGGGCGCCGCTGCGCGCGTTCGTCCAGACGGAGACGTCGAGCGCCGTCATCCTGGTCGCCGCGGTGGTGGCCGCGCTGGTGTGGGCGAACGTCGCTCCCGCCTCGTACACGGCGTTCTGGGACACCCGGCTCGCGTTGCGCATCGGCGCGCAGGAGTTCGGGCAGGACCTGCGCTCCTGGGTCGACAGCGGGCTGATGACGCTGTTCTTCCTGGTCGTGGGCCTGGAGGCGCGGCGCGAGTTCGACCTCGGCGACCTGCGGGAACGGCGGCGGTTCGTCCTGCCGCTCGCGGCGGGCATCGTCGGCATGGCGCGTCCCGGTCGGCATCTTCCTGCTCGTCAACCTGGGCCGGCCGAGCGCGCACGGCTGGGGCGTGGCGATGTCGACGGACACCGCCCTCGCGCTCGGCCTGCTGGCGATCCTGGGCCGCCACGTGCCCGACAAGGTGCGCCTGTTCGTGCTGACGATCTTCGTCGTCGACGACCTGGTCGCGCTGCTCGTCATCGCGATCGCCTACAGCAAGCACATCGTCTCGGCGCCGCTCGTCATCGCCGTGGTGGTCTTCGGGCTCCTCGTCCTGGCGACGGTCCGGCGGATGCGCAGCCGCGCGGTCTATTCGCCTTCTTCGGCGTGATCGTCTGGTTGGCGTTGGAGGCGAGCGGGGTCGACCCCGTCGTCGCGGGCCTGGCCATCGGGCTGGCCGCTCCGGCCTACACCCCGAGCCGCGACGAGCTGGAGCAGGCCACCGGGCGCGTGCGGCTCTTCCGCGAGCAGCCGACCCCGAGCTGGTGCGCCGTGCCACCGCCGAGCCTCACCTCGACGCTCTCGCCGAACACCCGGCTGCAGAGCTTCTACCACCCGTGGACGAGCTTCCTCATCGTTCCGCTCTTCGCCCTGGCCAACGCCGGTGTCGAGCTGATCCCGGCGACCCTCGGCGACGCCTTCACCAGCCCGGTGACGCTCGGCATCCTGCTGGGCTACGTGGTCGGCAAGCCGGTGGCCGTCGTGGTGACGTCCTGGGCGGTCACCCTGCTCAGCCGCGGCCGGATCCGGCCGCCCGTCGGGTGGGCCGCGGTGCTGGGCAGCGGGACGATCGCGGGGATCGGCTTCACCGTCGCGCTGCTCATCGCCGACCGGGCGTTCGAAGGGGCCGAGCTCGACCAGGCCAAGGTCGGGGCGTTCACGGCCGTCGTCGTCGCCTCCGCGCTGACCTGGGCGGTGTTCCGGCTGACGGCGCTGCTCCCGCCCGCGGCAAGGGCGCGGGCGCTGTATCGGGGACAGCAGCCTGCATCCAGGACCTCGTCCCCGAGGTCGACCCGGCGCACGACCACATCCGCGGCCCGCTGACCGCGCCGATCACCGTGATCGAGTTCGGCGACTTCGAGTGCCCCTACTGCGGGCAGGCCGAGCCCGTCGTCCGCGAGCTGCTGACCGACGTCAACGTCCGCTACGTCTGGCGCCACCTCCCGCTCACCGACGTCCACCCGCGCGCCCAGTTCGCCGCCGAGGCCGCCGAAGCGGCTGCCGCGCAGGGCGCGTTCTGGGAGATGCACGACGTGCTCCTCGGCCACCAGGACGACCTGCGCCCCGTCGACCTCGCGCGCTACGCCGAAGAGCTGGGGCTCGACGTCGACCGGTTCCACGACGAGCTCCGACCAGCACGTCCACGAGACGCGGGTGGCGCAGGACGTCGAGTCGGCCGACGTCAGCGGCGTCTCGGGCACGCCGACGTTCTTCATCAACGGCCAGCGCCACCACGGCGCCTACGACGTCCAGACGCTGAGCGCCGCGATCCGGGCCGCGCGGGCCCAGACCAAGGCGAGCAGGCGCTGAGTCAGAACACCTTCCGGGCGAGCGGCAGCGCCCGGACGGCGGCGGCCAGCGCCCAGCACAGCGGGAGGCCGAGGGCGCCGAGCAGCAACGCCTTGACGATTGCGGGCGCCACCACCCCGGCGAGCGCGTAGCCGAGCGCGGTCAGCACCAGGGGGTGCAGCACGTAGACGGCGAAGGCGTTCTGCGCCAGGAACCTCGGCCCGCGGGCCGTGTCCGGCGAACCGGTCGCGGAAGAGCACCAGCAGCCCGATGACCATGCCGGTGGCGAAGACGGCCTCGAAGGCCGCGATGGTGACGTTCGAAGCGAACCCGCTGGTGAGCACGTACCCGAGCGGCGCCGGCACCACGAGCGAGGCGACGACCGCGACCCACGCCCACCGACCCGCGCGCCGGGTGAGCGCCGTCAGCCACCCCCGCCGATAGGCCAGCACGCCGACGGCGAACATGGCCGCGTACTGCGGGAGGTAGCTCGGTGTCGGCAGGCCGAGCAGCGGCACGTAGGTGCCCGACGGCACGACCAGACGCCACAGCGCGGTGACCACCGTGAGCCCCACGACGAACGCGGCGACCCAACGGCCTCGCAACGCGGTCTGCGGTTGCGGGCGCACCTCCGGCCGCAGCCGCCGCACGAGCGCGTAGACGAGCGAGAACGCGAGCAGCACCTCGAGGAACCAGGTCGGCCCCGCATCCCAGGTCGCCAGGTAGTAGAGCCAGTACGGCTGCCCCGACGCGATCGCGCCCGGGATGCCCAGCGCCGCGCGGATCACCAGCACGAAGATCAGCAGCGGGATCCCGAGCCGGACGAGCCGCTCGCGCACGAACCGGCCCACGCCTTTGCGGTCGAGCGCACCCGGTGTGAAGAAGCCCGCGATCAGGAAGAAGAAGCCCATGAAGTAGGACTGGTTGAACACGAGGAAGACGTCGAGCGCGAAGCGGGACGGGTCGTGCCCCGGCTCCGTGTAGTACCAGAGCGGGATGTCGCTGTAGGTCAGCGCGGCGTGGTGCAGCACGACGAACGCCGTGAGCAGCACCCGGAGGTTGTCGAGGCAGTACAGCCGGGTGTCGGCTGGCGACTGCGTGGTCTGGGTCGACGCTTCGGTCATCGGTCCTCCCCGGGGGATCCGTGGTCGGTCACGGCGGCGACGAACAGGTCCGCCAGGTCGCGGGCGTAGCGGTCGAGATCCAGCTCGGGATGGGCCATCCAGTAGCCGAACATGGCGTCGATCCCGGCCTGGTGGGTGACGGCCATGACGCGCAGGTCGAACGCCCGGAACTCGCCGGTGCGCTGCCCCTCGCGGTACATCCGCTCGAGGCCGTCGAACAGCGCCTCGCTGGTGTGCATGCCGAACCGGGGCGAACCGTCGGCGGCGCGCAGGTTGGCGAAGATCTGCCCCAGCGCGGCGAGGCTCGAACGGCGCTCGCGCATGTACTCCGCCGCGGCCCGCACGTACGCCCGTACCAGGTCGGCACCGGTGTCCATGCCCTGCATGCGCGCCAGGATGTGGGTGGCGGCCTGGCCGTAGATGGTCTCGACGATCACCACCATCAGCTCGTCCTTGCCGCTGAAGTGGTAGGAGATGACGCCCTTGCTGATGCCCGCCCGCACCGCGATCGCGGCGAGCGACGCCTTCGCGTAGCCGACCTCGGCGATCACCTCGACCGCGGCGGCCACGATCTGCGCCCGCCGCGCCTCCTCGATGAACGACCGGCTTTCTGCCCGGCCGGCTCATTTTCTGGCCGCATGGCCAGAAATTAGCACGCTTGGCCAACGGTCTCAAGCGAAAGGCCGAGAGTCATGGATCCGTCGTCACGACGACAGATCCATGACTCTCGGCCAAGGGGTGACTACCGGAGGGGCGCGGGCGCCTCCCGTCCGGCCTCCGCACTGACGTGCTGGGGAGTAGTGCGCGTTGAGATGCGGGTCGGGAACATCGCCGCGCGGGTCCCGGTTCCTCAGTGACTATCATGGTGATCGACTCAACCTGGCGGCCGCAGACAACAACGACGCCCGTCGAGAGGGTCTCTCGACGGGCGTCGGGTGGGCGAGAAGCGGTCGGCAGGCCGCGGAGACTGAGCCGTCCGCGCCTTCGGTGTCGTAGGGCGCGATCTCGACTCGTCGAGCGCGGCCCGTCGGTGAGGCGGTGGAAGTCGCGCAGCGAGGTGCCGAGCGCGGCGACATCAGCGATCGGCGCGCCCGCGCCGCTCAGCACGTCGGCCGGTCGACGTGCGGAAGTCGATCCAGTAGCGCGTCACCTCGGTGGTGTTCGGCACCGGGCGTGCAGCTGGTCGCCGGAGCACAGCATCATCCCGCCCACCGGCGGCACCACCGTCAGCCGCGGCTCATCGTCGCCCAGCGGCTAACCGGTGCGCATGACGCGGGTGTCCTTCGCGCCGCTGAATCCTTGATGTCGCGCCACGCGTTCGCCTCGTAGTAGTCGTAGTCCCCGCTGTTGTTCTCGACCTCGTGCCGAACCCGCGCGGGTAGAACTCCATGAGTCGTCCGCCTCGGCCGACCACACCGGCAGCCACCAGTTGATCTGGTGCATCGGGCCTGTACCAGGTGTCGCGGTGGAGCTGGAACGCGTAGGCGATGCCCGTGTTCAAGCCGCCCACGGGAACGCCGTCCGCAGCTTGGGACGTCGGCGTACGTCATCTCGGCGGCGCCCCGAGCGCGCTCGTGATCCGGCGAGTGCTCCATCGACTCCGGTGGTGGATCACTTCGGCTTGAAGTCGATCAGCGTGTCGGCCAGCTCCTCCTTCGAGCGCGACTCGTCACCTTGATCGGATCGTCCTGGTCGAAGGCCGGCGGACCAGGTCCTGGTGAACGCCGCGAAGGCCTCGACCTCGGAGGTGGGTAGACGAGACGTCACCCGCGACAGGGCCGCCGCCGTCCTCATCGCTGAAGGTGGATCGATATAGACGTGACCATGAACCTCGACAGCCCTGCGCTCGTGATCAAGGCCGTACGATGTAAGCAGGGATAAGAACGTCAGCCAGTCGGGCGTCGTCCGCTCTGTGATTCGTTATGATCAACGTTCTGTTACATCCGCGAGGACCGTGACGTGGTCAAACGTGAGGTCGCCCAAGTCAAGAGGCAGGCGCGATCCTGCTGACGATGATGTGGTTGAGCGCCATCAAGCCGTCCGCTGCATGCCGCGCCGATCCGCCGGTTGGCCGACCGGAACTCCGGGCGTGTGACAGCAGGTAGTCCGCCCTAAGCATCTGCGATCTCGCGGAGATGACGGACCAGCTCCGTCGAAATTAAAGCCTCCGATGTTGCTAGTAACTATCATGATGATAGTGACCGGTGAGGAGCGATCGATGCGCTACACGACGTTGGGCAGGCGGACCCGGCCTGCGGGTCTCCGAGTACGGGCTCGGCGCAGGCAACTTCGGCACGGAGTGGGGCACGAAGGCGACGCGCGAGGAGTCGCGCCTGATCTTCGACCGCTTCGCCGAAGCGGGCGGCACGCTGATCGACACCGCCGACGGTTACCAGAAGGGGCAGTCCGAGGAGTTCCTCGGTGAGTTCCTCGCCGCCGACCGGGACCACTTCGTCGTGGCCACGAAGTACACCCAGGGCGCCAAGGGCGGGGACGTCCCCAGACCGGCAACGGCCGCAAGAACATGGTCCGCTCGGTGGAGGAGAGCCTGCGACGGCTGCGCACCGACCACATCGACCTCTACTGGGTCCACCACCCCGACCGCATCACGCCACTCGACGAGATCCTCCGCGGCCTCGACGACCTGGTCTCGGCGGGCAAGATCCTGCACGCGGGGCTGTCCAACTTCCCGGCGTGGCGGGTGGCGTGGGCGGCGACCGCCGACCTGCGGGGCTGGGCGCCCGTCGCGGCTGTCCAGTTCGAGTACAGCCTGGTCGAGCGCACGGCCGACCGCGAGCTGATGCCGATGGCCGAGGCGCTGGGCCTGGGCGTCGCGCTGTGGTCGCCGCTGGGCGGCGGCCTGCTGACCGGCAAGTACCGCCGCAGCTCGGCCGGGCGGCTCACCGACTGGCAGCGCCTGGTGCACACCGAGGACACCGAGCAGAAGACCCGGGTCGTCGACGAGGTGCTGGCGGTCGCGGCCGAGATCGACGCGCCTCCGGCGCAGGTGGCGATGGCCTGGCTCCGGGCCCGTGCCGCGGCGAGCACGACTCGGCGGTGCCGATCGTCGGGCCGCGGAACCTGGCCCAGATGGACGACTACCTCGCCGCCCTCGACGTCGACCTCGGCGTGAAGCACGTCGCCCGCCTGGACGAGGTGAGCGCGGTGGCGCTGGGGGTGCCGCACGAGGTGGGGGACAGCGTCCACGACAGCGTGCTCGGCGGGGACGCGAGCCGCTACCTCCCGCGCCGCGGCGTGGTGGTCTGACCGTGCAGCACGCCCGGTTCGCCGACGCGGAGTGCCCGATCGCGCGCAGCCTCGACAGCATCGGTGAGTGGTGGAGCCTGCTGATCCTGCGGGACGCGCTCGACGGCGCCACCCGCTTCGACCAGTTCGCCCGCAACCTCGGGATCTCACCGGCGACGTTGACGCGCAGGCTGCGCGCCCTCGTCGCCGACGGGCTCCTACCACCCGCCGCTACCAGGAGCACCCTCCGCGCGACGAGTACGTACCGACCGCGCGCGGACGCAGCCTGCTGCCCGTCCTGGTCGCGCTGCAGACCTGGGGAGAAAGGGACAGCGACGAGCACGTGTTGGAGCTCGTCGACGCGGCGACGGGGGACGTGCTGGACCCGGTGCTGGTCGACCGGGCGAGCGGCCGACCCCTCAGCGAGATCGACGCCGTGTTCCGGGCGGGCCCGGCCGCGAGCGCGGACATGCGGGACCGGTTCGACGAGCTGCAGCCGGTGCTCAGTGAGCGGACGGGACCCAGGGCCCGACGCCGCTGATGCGCTCGACGGCGTAGCGCACGATGTAGCCCGGACCGCGCGGGGCGGGGAACGTCGTCTCGGGGGAGATGTAGACCTTGGCCAGCCGGTCGAGCACGTCCCAGGCGCGGTCGCTCGGCTCGACGGTCGCGTGCGCGCGGAGCACGGCGTAGGGCTGCAGGAACGCGCCGGGCTCGGGCGGGCCGAGGAACGACAGGACCGCGCGCGGATCCCGTTCCATGTTGCGCACCTTGAGGTGGTGGGGCAGGTGCGCCGTCACGAGGTCGCCGCCGTCGAAGCCCGTCCACACGACGCTCACCTGCGGGCTTCCGTCGGCGTTGAGCGTGGTCAGGTGGACCAGCGGGCCTGCCTCGATGATCGCGCGCAGCTCGGGCGAGATTTCCACGACGACGAGCCTAGTGCGGTCCGGAGAGCACCCACATCTCGCATGAGCCTGGGCCAGCGCGCCATAGCCCGGGAGCGTGGCCATGCACCCTCGTGATGGGGTCAGCCCGTCGTCGACTGAGCCCGTCCTCGACTGCGCCCGGTCGGGAGGGGCTGGGCGCGACGTGATCCCGGCCGTCGTGGTGCGGATAGTGATCACTGACGCCGTGCAGGAGTCGACCTGCGACAAGTCCCACAGGTATGGAGACCAGGACCCAGCCCGCCAGGTCCGTTGCCACCCACCCGAGGATCCCCATGTTGCAATCATCGGCCATATGGACTAGTCGAGTGGCCGCTGAACGGCTTGAAGCCTAAGTGCTAATGGGTGAAGTGATGACTACGCAACGCAGTCGGTGAGTCGACTGGCGGCCGACCCTGCAGACCCACATCTCGCCCAGCCTGCGCAAGCTCGGCCGCAGTTCCCCGGGTCGAGCTCGCGACCACCGGCACCCGGCACCGTTGCGCAGGTGCCCCTGGGCGCCGTCGACCGGTGGTTGGCGGCCGACGGGTGCGTGTCGGGGCGGCGCCTATCGCCCCTCGTCTCGCCGACGGTGCGGGGATCGACGGGTGCGGGAGGCGATCACGCACGCGGTCATGACGGCCGCCGTGACGAGCGGGGCCGCCCGGTGCCGCCAGTCGGGTCGCGGGTCGGCATCTGACAGCTCGCACCCCAGGATCCCGGCGTGCCGGTAGTACTCGTCGATGTCGACGTCGCAGCGCTGGTGGGCGAGCTGGAACGGATCGGCGTCGGCGGGCATCGATGCGCCCCCTCCTTCGGACCAGACTGCGAGAAGGTCTCACAGCATTCTCTGTCCGAAGGGAATGCCGCCCGCGGTTCGCAGATCGGCGGGATCGCACCGAAACGGCTCAGCGCCGTCACCCTGCGTTCGCGTCGCCGCGACCTGAATGGCTCAGGGCGCGGCCTACCCGTGAGCAGCCGCGGTGGTCATGGCCGCGGCGGCGGCCGCGGTGGTCGGGTCGACCGCGTCGGTGGGGGTGGCGGCGGTCGTGGGATCGGCCGGGACGACGGCCGCGGGGGTGGCCGCGGGGGTGGCCGGGATGGTCGTCGCTGTTGTCGCCGCCGCCGTCCCGGCCGCGCTGGCCTCGGGCGTGGCGATCTTGGTCAGCGCGGGGCAGCCGAGGTTGGTCCACGAGGCGTCCAGCCGCGCGACCAGGAAGCCGTGCAGGTCGGCCGCGACACCGGTGTCGGGGGAGGGGACAGTGGCGGTCAGCTTCGCGTCCAGCTGCAGCCGGGGGACGGTGAGGTTGGCCATATCGGTGCAGTACAGCGCGCCGGTCTCGGTCGCCGGGTTGATCCGCGGCATGTCGACGCCCGCCCGGTAGAGGTTGGTCTTGGCCACGCTGAACTTGCCGTTGTTGTCGAGGGTCATCGGGTCGTTCAGGGGAACCAGCGCCACCGGCGGAGCCTGGTGGGCGGCGGCCTGCAGCTCGTTGAGCGCCAGCGCCGGGCTGGGCGCTCCACCGGCGGACAGGTCGGGCGCGGTCGCCGGGTGGCAGCCGAGAGCGGGGTCGAGCAGGTCGTCGACCAGTCCGTTGTCAGAGGCGTTGTTCAGCACGGTCGCGTCGTGCAGGGCCTTCTGGTTCGCCGTGGAGAACTGCGCGATGCGCCCGTCGGCGGTGGCGAGGTAGCTGCCGGGCAGGTTGTCGCTCTGGTCCTGGTCGACGACCGTGAAGTCGCGGGTCGTCGGGCAGGGCTTGCCGTCCTTGCCGGTGCCGAGCGCTGGGATGGCGAGCTTCCTCGCCCTGATCGCGGCGTTGGCGGCGGAGAAGAACTGGGGGGCGTTGCAGTAGGCGAACTGACCGAAGGGCGAGTCGGGGGTGCCGTTCACGCAGCCGTTCCCGGCCGGGTAGCGCAGCCGCATCGCGCCGCGGCGGATGTGGCGCTGGCGGAGGGTCAACACGTCGGCCTGGTAGCCGAACCACACGCCGACGACGGCGCCGCGGGGCAGGGTGGGCCGCACCGGGGGGATCGCGGGCTGGGTGCCGTCGTCGATCACCAGAGGGTGGTAGACCGACAGCCTGCCGGTGGCGGGGTCGAGGATCGCGGCTTCGACGAACGCCGACTGGTCGGCGTTCGCCTCGTGGCAGGCGCCCGCACCGGGGTCGGTGGCGACGAAGCGGTAGGGCGTGGCCAAGCCGATCGCCGACAAGGGCGCCGGCGGGACGATCAACGTGCAGTTCGCGTCCGGATCCGCGCCGGCGGGCGCCGTCGCGGTCGTCGTCGGCGCTGTCGTCCCGGTGGCAGACGAGGTCGTCGTCGGAGTGGTCGGCGTGCCGGTGTGGTGGTGGCCGTTGCCGGTGTTCGAGGTGGGCGCGGTCGTCAGGTGACCCGCGTTCGCGTCGTTCACCAGCGAGAGCGGCGCCTGGCACGCGGTCAGCGCGGCGGCGGCACAGGCGGCGGTCAGGCCGACGAGCGCGGTCTTGGCACGGGCCGCGAAGGTGCGGCCGTGGACGGGTGCGGGCATGGCGACCTCGATGCGACATCAGTGGCGGGGGAGCGACGGGGAGTCGACTGCGGACGGTAGTAACCCGGCCCGCGCGCAAGGGTCGAATCTGAGAGAGGAGGTTGCTTTGGAGCCGCCCACGAACCCTGTTCCATCGGCGAACGGCAGCACATAGGCCGAATGGCGCAGGGACTATTGGGAGGAAATACGCGCGCCTTCTCAGGTAACAGGTCCGGGCAAAGATTGCACAAAGTCATGAAACGCCCAAACGGCGGGGCGATTTCGTCTTACGGCGCGGTCGGGCCCGACCGCAACAGGTGGAGGAAGCAGGCCTTCCACCGACGCCACTGAGGGCCCGTCATCCTCTACGCTGACCGCTGCGCCTGCGTGTGCCGACGCAAAGGTTGTGGCTTGCGCGCCGGGCCGCGTGTGGAGGAGCGGTGGAGGACGACGTCGAGGCGGTCATGGCCGCTGCACGGGTGTTGGTGGCGGTCAGCGCGCAGTCGGTGGCGGCCGTCGAGGACATCGTGACCCTGCCTCAGCTGCGTGTGCTGGTGATGGTGGCCAGCCGCACCGCGCCCAACCTGAACGCCGTGGCCACGGGCATGGGCGTGCATCCCTCGAACGCGACGCGAACCGTCGAGCGGTTGGTCTCGGCGGGCCTGCTCCACCGCAGCGACGACCCGACGGACCGCCGCAACCTCGTGCTCGAGCTGACCGGGCGCGGCCGGGAGCTCGTCGAAGGGGTGATGGAGCAGCGTCGGGCGGCGATCGCCGCCATCCTCGACCGCATGCCACCCGGTCGGCGACGTTCCCTGGTGCCGGTGATGCGCGCCTTCGCCGAGGCGGGTGGCGAGACCTCCGACGACGCGGTCTGGTCGCTGGGGTGGACCACCGCCCCGACGGTCTGAGCTGCCTCGACCTCAGCGGGCCGGGCGGGTGGCGCGGAGGCTGCGGCAGTCCTGCTCGACCTCGTCCCACACGCGCCGCGCCTCGGCGTCGGCGGCGAGCCACCGACGCGCCGCGGTCGCCGCGTGGTTGTCGCCGTTCGCGGCCAGGATGTGCAGCTCCACGAGCCGGTCCCGCCAGGTGTTGTCCTCGTCGCCCTGTTCGCCCGCAGCGTCGTCGCCCCGCGGTCCGTCGACGGTCTCGTTCTCCAAATCAACCTCCTGCTCCAAGGTTCCCTCCGGCGCAGTCATATGCCCGACCGCATTGATTGCGCAAGCGCTACGGCATCTGCAGTCCGGTGACTAAGGTCTCACCCATGGCCACCGTCAGCGTCCGCTACATCGTCGACGACGTCGACGCCGCCATCGCGTTCTACTGCGGACACCTCGGGTTCCACGAGCAGATGCACCCGGCCCCCAGCTTCGCCATGCTGACCCGGGGCGATCTCCGGCTGGTGCTCAGTGCTCCCGGAGGCGGCCCGGGTGGAGGCCAGGCCATGCCCGACGGCACCCTGCCCACCCCGGGGGTTGGAACCGGTTCTCGATCGAGGTCGCCGACCTGGCCGACGTGGTGACGACCCTGCGCGCCGCAGGCGTCCACCTGCGCAGCGAGCCGATCACCGGGGCAGGCGGGAAGCAGGTCATCGTCGACGATCCTTCCGGCAACCCGGTCGAGCTGTTCGAACCCACCCGCGCCGAGGCGCGCCTGAGCGACAGCTGACGTGCTCGGCCCTCGTCGTCGTGCAGACTCTCCGCAGATGCGGTTACTTCGTCGTCGTCGACCGCGGGATCAGCTCGGGTTCCAGCGTCACTTATTGCCGCGGGCGAGCGGAGTCCGTCATCCGCTCCTTGAGGAGTCGCAAGGTTCGTCCGCCCATGTCCTGGCGGGCGTAGTCGATGGTCGAGAGGCCGACGAACTCTGATTGCGCCATCGTCGTGTTGTCGAAGCCGATCACCGCGAGGGATTGCGGCACGGCCAGCCCTCGCGATCGCGCCGCGGACAGGACGCCGAGGGCGGAGGCGTCGTTGGCGGCGAAGATCGCGCTGGGTGGCTGCTGCCGTGCCAGCAGTTCGACGGCGGCCGCATGGCCTGTGCGCTCGGTGTAATCCCCGGGGACGACGACAGCCTGCTGGTCCAGCCGGTGTTCGCGCATGGTGGAGAGGAAATACGCCGGCGCGTGCTCGACACCGGCGACGTGCCCGCCGTCGATGTGTGCGATCCGCCGATAACCGAGAGCGATGACGTGCCCGGTAGCCAACGCGGCCCCTGCGCTGTCGTCGACGGTCTCGCAGTCGACTCCGTCGAGCCTGCGGCCTGCGACCACCGTCGACGTCTCGTCGGCGAGCCCGCGGATGTCCGAATCGTACAGTTGGGAGCCGAGCAGCGCCAGTCCGTCGACGCGGTGGGAGAGGAACGCCTCGACGGCGGCGCGCTCACGTTCGGGGTCGTGGAATCCGGACGCCAGCAGAAGCTGCTCCGGCGCGCCTTGTAGTGCCGCCGCCAAGCCGTCAAGCATCTCCGCGTACAGCGCGTTGTGCAGGTCGGAGAACACCACGCCGATCGTGCCCGTGCGGGCGCGGGCCAGTCTGCTGGCGTTGCTGTTCGGCCGGTAGCCCAGCTCAGCCGCCACCCGCAGGATGTCCGCTCGGCGAGCGGCGGAGACCTTGGGGAGTTGCTCAGCGCCAGGCTGACCGCGGCCCGTGAGACCCCCGCTCGGGCCGCTACGTCGTCCATCGTCGCCGCCACATCGTTCCCTTCGCCCTTGACAAGAATCGTGAAGCGCTTCACTCTAACGCGGTGAAGCGCTTCACCTGCGTTCACCGATGTTGACGACGCGGTCCGTCCACCCGGTCGGCTGCCTGGCGAGAGGAAAGTCGATGAAGACCAGTGGTTCGCGGGGGTTGCTCCGAGCGCTCGGCGTCGTCGTGGCGGCGTCGGTCGTGCTGGCGGGCTGTAGCAGCCAGGGGGGCGCCCAGAGTCAGGCGGCCGCCCCGGGCGCGGGTGGTGGCGGTGGCGGCAACGGCCAGAAGTTCACCGTCGCGATGATCACGCACGAGGCGCCCGGCGACACGTTCTGGGACAAGGTGCGGGCCGGGGCGGAGCAGGCGGCCAAGAACGACGGCGTCGACCTGAAGTACTCCAACGACCCGGACGGCACCCGGCAGGCCACGCTCGTGCAGAACGCCATCTACAGCAAGGTCGACGGCATCGCCGTCACCCTCACCCAGGTCGACGCGGTCGGTCCGGTGGCCGAGAACGCCGTGCAGGCGCGGTATCCCGGTCGTCGCCTTCAACGGCGGCATCACCGAGTACGCCAAGTACGGCATCCCGATGTACTTCGGCTCGGACGAGGACGTCGCAGGCCAGGCCGTGGGCCAACGCCTCGCCCAGGCAGGCGGCGCGGGGAAGGCGCTCTGCGTGATCACCGAGCAGGGCAGCGTCGCGCTGGAGGCGCGCTGCGCCGGGGTGAAGAAGACCTACCCGAACACCGAGAACCTGTACGTCAACGGCACCGACCTGCCGTCGGTCCAGGCCACCATCGGGGCGAAGCTGCAGCAGGATCCCTCGATCAGCACCATCGTCGCGCTCGGCGCACCGTTCGCGCTCGCCGCGATGCAGGCCAAGACCGCCGCCAACAGCCAGGCCAAGGTCGTCTCGTTCGACCTCGAACTCCGACCTCGTCAAGGCGATCAAGGACAAGCAGGTCGAGTTCACTGTCGACCAGCAGCCTTACGTCCAGGGCTACATGGCCGTGGATGCGCTGTGGCTCAACCTGGTCAACGGCAACGACCTCGGCGGCGGCAAGCCCGTGCTGACCGGTCCGTCGTTCGTCGACAACTCCAACATCGACAAGATCGCGGGCTACGCCGAGAAGAACACCCGCTAGCGGCCTCGGGGGAGCCGACACCGGTCGGCTCGCCCGACCGTCGACCATGGAGCCTGCGATGTCCGCGACCACCACCCCGCACGGGGTGTCGCTCCACTACGACACGTTCGGCGATCCCCACCACCCCGCCATGGTGCTGATCCAAGGGCTCGGTGCGCAGACGGTGGGTTGCTCGCAAGTGTGCCGGACAGTGCCTGATCAGGCTCTCGACGTAGCCGGGTCGAAACGCGACGTCGGGCTCTCCTGAGGTAGCCGAGGGCGGCTACGCCCTCGCGGACATGGCGACGGACACCGTCGGCCTGCTCGACGCCCTGCACATCACGCCGCGCACGTCGTCGGGCAGTCGATGGGCGGGATCATCGCCCAACACGTCGCGCTGGACCATCCGGGCCTGGTGCTCTCGCTCGCCATCGTCTACAGCACGCCGAGCACCGCGTTCCTCCACGGGCGTCGACCTGCTCACCGGACGGCTCGGCGCGCCGCGCCCCCGCAACCGTTCCCACTCCGCCGAGCTCTTCGTGCGGAACGACGCTGCCTCCGCGCTCGCCCGGCTATCCCCGCGACCTCGTCTGGCTGCACGATCTGGGCGGCGTGATGCACGACCGCGGTCACGACCCCGACGGCGTCCGACGGCACACCGAAGCGCTGCTGAACGCGGAGGACCTCACCCCGCGGCTGGGGCAGATCAGCACGCCGACCGCCATCCTTCACGGCGCCGACGACGTGTCTCATCGACAGCGCCGCCGCCGCGACCCTGCACATACCTGATCGGCAACTCGACGCTCGCGATCTACCCGCGAATGGGCCACGAGCTCCCCCGACCACTCTGGACGGCGATCACCGACCAGATCTGCCGCAACGCCCGACCCGGGCGCTCCCCGTGAGCTCGGTCGCTCGGACGCGCGCCGGGTGATGCCAGGGTGGCCGAGAGCCGAGACGATCATGGCCGGACGCCTGTCGTCCGGCTACGGTTCGACCATGACGCGTCGGGCTGTCGATCTCTGGTCGCCCGCGATCGGCGCAAGCGGGGCCGTGCTCGCCTACGGTCACTGGGGGCGTCCGGTGCTGGTCTTCCCGACCGAGGCGGGGCACGCGAGCGATTTCGAGGCCAACGGCATGGTCGACGCCGTCGCCGACCTCCTGGACGCGGGCCGGCTCAAGCTCTACTGCATCGACAGCTACGACGCCGCGTCCTGGTCCGACCGCGCGATCCCGCTCGAGGAGCGGGCCCGGCGGCACGGCGCGTTCGAGTCGTGGGTGCTCGACCAGGTCACGCCCTGGATCCACGACGACTGCGGCGGCCTGCAGCCGATCCTGACCGTCGGCGCCAGCATGGGCGCCTACCACGCGGCGAACTTCGCGCTGCGCCACGCGGACCGCTACCCGCAGGCGCTCTGCCTCTCCGGCAACTACGACCCGTCCACCTGGCACGGCTGGGGCGAGCAGGGCGACGCGCTGTACTTCCAGAACCCCATGGCGTACGTGCGCAACCTGGGCGGTGACCACCTGGAGTGGCTGCGCCACCAGGTCCACCTCACCCTGGTCTGCGGCCAGGGCATGTGGGAGGACACCACCGGGGCGCAGGCGAGCACGCGGGCGCTCGCCGGTCTGCTCGCCGAGAAGGACATCCCGCACGAGCTGGACGTGTGGGGCCACGACGTCGCGCACGACTGGCCGTGGTGGCGCCGCCAGCTCGCGCACCACCTGTCGCGGATGACATGAGCGAAGCGTCGACGTTGAGGAGGCCCACGTGAACCGGCATCTGGTCGGGCTGCTGCTCGGCACCGAGGAGGACTGGCCCAAGGCGTTCGAGACGATCATGCAGCGGCTGGGGCCGGTCCGCGCGGGGGCGGGTGACGAGCACGCCTTCGACGTCGAGCGGATCACCATCGAGCCCTTCGACCTGCGCGACAAGCCCCGTTACAACCTGGTGATCGACCGGCTCGCGTACTGGTACTACGTGCCGCGCGAGTGGCTCAAGAAGGTCGCGCTCATGGACGACGTGAACCTGCTCAACAGCCCGTTCACGTTCCAGAGCATGGAGAAGCACGCGGCCTACTGCGCGATGATGCGCCTGGGGCTCAAGGTGCCCGAGACGGTGCTCGTGCCGTTCAAGAACCCGCCGGACAACGCGCGGTGGGCCTACACCGCGCGGCGCTACAACCAGCAGTTCGACCTCGACGCGATCGCCGAGCGCATGGGCTACCCGCTGTTCATGAAGCCCTACGACGGCGGCGCGTGGGTCGGCGTCACCCGCATCAAGGACGCCAACGACCTCCACATCGCCTACGACGACTCCGGTCAGCGGCTCATGCACCTGCAGAAGGCCGTCGAGGACTACGACGTGTTCGCCCGGTCGCTGTCGATCGGCGCCGAGACGATGGTGATGAAGTTCCGGCCCGAGCTGCCCATGCACGAGCGCTACGAGGTGGCGCACGACTTCCTGACACCCGAGGTGGGCGAGGAGGTCGTCACGATCTCCCGGCTCGTCAACGCGTTCTTCAAGTGGGAGTTCAACTCCTGCGAGAACCTCGTCGCGGGCACCGAGGTGCACCCGATCGACTACGCCAACGCCTGCCCGGACGTCGCGCTCACCTCGCTGCACTACTACTTCCCGTGGGCGATGGCCGCGCTGGTGCGCTGGTCGGTGTTCACCCTGGTCACCGGCCGTCGGTACAACTTGGATCTGGAGTCGGCGCGGTACTTCGCGATCGCCGACCGCGACGACCTGTCCTACGGCGAGAAGCTCGCCGGGTACCGGCGCCTGGCCGACGAGTACTTCGAGACCGACCGCTATCTGGACTTCTGCGCGAGCCGCCTGTCCCACCTCGACGAGGTGCTGCTGGAGTGGGTCGACGGCCCCGATTTCGACGCGCTGCTGGTCGAGACGGTCAAGGCCACCTATCCCGCCCACGAGCAGGAGAAGTTCGTGGCCCACTTCCGGGGGCTGGTCGGCCTGTGGGTGCGCGACGCGAAGGTCGCGGTGAGCACAGGACCCTCCTAGCCCGCGTAGAGCTGCAGGTCGGCGGCGAACCGGTCGGTCATCTGGATCACCTTGGCCAGCTCGTGGTGGCGGACCACCACGCCGCCGTCGCCGACCGTCGTGGTGCGCCAGTCGCGCCGGTGCGCGCCGATCGGCAGCAGGTCGATGTTGACGACGGCCTCGCCATACGCCGCGAGCAGCGCGTCGAGGCCCTCGATCGCGGTGATCCGCCCGGCGCCGTGGGCGCGCTTGAAGATGCTGCCGGCGTTGAACCGCTTGCTGATCGGCGCGCGCAGGTGCCCGAGCAGCACCGCCTCCGCCCAGCCGACGTAGAGGTCGGCGTCGCAGGAGTAGTTCATCAGCTCGACCACCCGCGCACCCGGCGGTCGGGCCGCGATCTCCCCGAACACCGCCTCACCCGAGGCCGTGCGGTACCACTCCATGTGCGTGAACCCGGCGCGGAACCCCAGCGCGGCCAGCACCTGCCTGCCCATCGCGCGGCCGCCCGCGAGCTCGGGCACGGACAGGTCGCGCAGGACGATCGACACCGGGCTGACCCACTCGTGCATCCGCATCTGCAGCGGCCGCGGCCGGTACCACATCACGTTCTCGAAGAGGATCTCGCCATCCGCGCAGACCGTGTCGAACGTCAGCTCCTCGGCCTCGACGAACTCCTCGACGCTCACCTCGGGCACGTGCGCCAGCATCGGCAGCACCTCGGACAGCTCCGCCGACGAGTCCACCCGATAGGTGTCGGCCGCGCCCGCGCCCGCGATGGGCTTGACGATGATCGGGTAGCCGATCCGCTCGACGGCCTCCCACACCCCGGCCACCGTCGTCGTGCTCGCGTGCCGCGGCGTGCGGACGCCCGCGGCGTCGAGCACCTGCTTCATGATCTCCTTGTCGCGGAACGGCACGGTCTCGGCGACGGTCATCCCGGGCAGGCCGAACTCCTCGCGGATCCGCCCCGCCAGGAACATGTACGGCTCCCAGAGGCATTCGACCTGGTCGAACCGGACGTGGTGAGCGAGCCCGTGCAGCGCGGCGAGCACCGCGCCCTCGTCGGCCAGCGATACGTGCTCGTAGTGGGCGAGCGCGTCGCGGGCCTGCTCGGGCAGCTCGCGCGCGGGCTGGTCGCCGATGCCGATCACCTGGGCACCCACCGTGGCCAGCGCCCGCGTGAAGTACGGCATCTCGGCGGGGAAGCCCGGCGAGAGCATCACCACCGTGGTCACTGCGCCTCCACCAGCTCGACCCGGATGCCGTCCACGATCTGGTCGAGCGCATCGCGGACGACGGCGGTGTCCTCGTCGCGGACGATCACGAACCCCTCGCCCTCGTAGGACGACGACGCGGGCGTGCCCGGAGCGGGCAGGCTCGCCTCGACCACGAGGTGGCCCAGCCTGCGCTGCAGCTCCTCGACGCCGTGCACCGCGCGCACCCGGCCCCGGCCCTGCCCGCGCAGGTACGCGCAGCCCGCGGCGAACCGGCGCGGCGGCGGCTCGAAGCGGTCGAGGATCACCAGCTCGCACCACATCCGGAAGAAGTCGACGTCGTGCACGTACCCCAGCATCGACGCGATCTGCGCACCCGGTGGGCGGGCGCCGACCTCGGAGACGGCGACGGAACCGTCGGGGCGGTGGAACCATTCCATGTGCGTCAGGCCGTCGCGGACGCCCAGCGCCCGCACCGCGGCGGGCCCGACCTCGGCCATCGCGCGGTAGCGCGGGTCGTCGAGCTCGCGGGGGAGCAGCACCGTCCACTGGATCCACGGGGTCCGCAGCACCTCCAGCGGCGAGGGCCGGTAGTCCGAGACGGACGCCCACACCGTCTGCCCGCCGATCTGCACGCTGTCGAACGTGTGCTCGTCGCCGACGAGGAACTCCTCCAGCAGGCCGGGCGCGTCCGGGCGCGGCGGGATCGCGGAGAGCCAGCTGAGCAGGGCGTCGGCCTCGTCGAGGCGGTAGGTGGCCTGCGCCCCCGCGCCCGCGGGTGGCTTCGCGACCAGCGGGAACCCGACCGCCTCCGCAAAGGCGAGCGCTTCGCCCGGCTCCCGGACGAGCTGGTGGCGCGCGCACGGCACCCCTGCCGCGGTGAGCACCTCCTTCATCCGCGACTTGTCGCGCACGTTGTTCGCGGTGTCGACGTCCAGCCCCGGGATGCCCAGCGCCTCACGGGCGTGGGCGAGCGGCACCTGCAGCTGCTCCAGCGCGCCGACCAGCCGCTGGACGGGCCCGAGCTGCCGCGACAGCCCGGCGACCGCCTCGGTGATCTGGCGCGGGTCCAGCGCGTCGTCGACCCGCCAGTGCCCGGCCAGGTGCCGCGCCAGCTCGGCGGGAACCTGCTCGGCGGGCGCGGTGGTGACCAGGCCGAGCCGCACGCCGGGCAGCTGCGCGGCCGTGGCGACGAACCGCATGGTGGCGGGCATGAGGAACGGTGCGACGAACGCGGCCGTGATCTGCTGCTCGACCATGGTCGCAGACGCTACCGCCGCCTACGCTCTGCGCGGTGAACGTCGTCTTCGTGGAGCCCGCCTTCCCGCCGACGCAGCGGCACTTCGTGCGCGCCCTCGCCGACGTCGGAGCAACCGTGATCGGGATCGGGGAGCGGCCGGTCGAGCACCTCGACGACGAGCTCAAAGGCTGGATGACGCACTACCACCAGGTGTCGACGGTGGTCGACGCAGGCGTGCTCACCGATGCCGTCCGCTGGGTGCAGGACAAGGTGTGGGTCGACCGGCTGGAGTCGACGATCGAGGCGCACACCATGGCCGCGGCCCAGGCCCGCGAGGCGTGCACGATCCCCGGCACCTCGGTGCGCACGGCGTGGCTGTGCCGCGACAAGCCCTCCATGAAGGACGCGCTGCGCGCCGCGGGCATCCCGACCGCCGCGTCGGCCGCGGTGACCTCCGCCGCCGAGGTCGACGGGTTCGTCGCGGCCAACGGGTTCCCGATCATCCTCAAGCCCCGCACCGGCGCGGGCGCGCTCGACACCGTCCGGGTCGACGACGCCGCCCAGCTCGCGGAGGCCCTGGGGCGGTTCGGGGGCCAGGGCGTCGAGTCGATCGCGGTCGAGGAGTTCGTGGAGGGCCACGAAGGCTTCTACGACACCGTCTCCATCGACGGTCACCCGGCGCTGGACTTCGTGTCGCACTACTACCCCAACGTGCTGGAGGCGATGCGCACCCGCTGGATCTCCCCGCAGTTCGTCGCCACGAACCGGATCGACTCGGCGTCGGACTACCAGGAGCTGCGCGAGCTCGGCGCCCGCGTCAACGCGGCGCTGGGCATCGGCACCAGCGCCACCCACATGGAGTGGTTCTTCGGGCCGAAGGGGCTGCGGTTCTCCGAGATCGGGTGCAGGCCGCCGGGCGTCGGCGCGTGGGACCTGTACTCGGCGGGCAACGACCTCGACCTCTACCGCGCCTGGGCAGAGGCGGTCGTCCACGGACACATCGGTGCGCGGCCGTCGCGGCAGTTCGCCACCGGGATCGTCGCCCTGCGCCCGGACCACGACGGCCACATCAGCGGCTACTCCGGTGTGGACGAGGCGCAGGCCCGCCTGGGCGAGTGGGTGATCGACGCCCACCTGCCCGACCCGGGGACGCCGACGCAGCCGGTGGAGGCCGGTTACTGGGCCAACGCCTACGTGCGGATGCGGCACCCGGACTACGACGTGCTGCGCGGCATGCTCGACGACGTCGGTCGGACCGTCCACGTGCACGCCTCGTGATCGTCCGGCCTTCATGATCGTTCTGCTCGGTCCGCAGCGGCGGCCCACCCTGGACGCCGTCGGGCTGACAGGACCGGTCGCTACGGTCACGGCGGGTTGGGAGGAGCGCGAGCCCGAAGACGCCGAGCTGGACGCGCTGCTCGCCGGCCGCAGCGTCAACCTGCGGCTCTACGCCCGCTGGGTGGACGTGCTGGAGCGCGACCCCGAGTACGCCGTGGCCGAGCGCGAGCACCGCGCGGCGCTCGCCGAGCTGCAGGAGCTGCACCTCGTGCAGCTCGACGGGGTGCTGGGCGCGCTGCGGGAGGTCGGGCGGCACGGGGGCAGCAGGCCCCAGGTGCGCGACGCGGCCCACGCCGACGCCGAGTCGGTCGTGCGCCTCGTCGACGAGCGCCGCCTGGCGCGGGTGGTCGAGGAGCGGGCCGCGTTCGAAGAGCGGTGGCGGCCGGGGGAGCGGGTGGCCGATCACCGCACCGCCATCGGCCAGGTGTTGGGCGAGGCGGCGGCGCTCGCCGTCGCGGGCGGGCACGTCGGCGTGCTGGGGCACGTGCTGCGGCTCTTCGCCGTGACGGCCCCGCCCGCCGTCGTCGCGTGGTCGGCGGGGGCGATGGCACTCACCGACCGCGTGCTGCTCTTCCACGACCGCGCGCCCCACGAGTCGGCGCACGCCGAGTTCTTCGACGTCGGGTTGGGCTGGGTGCCCGGTGTGGTGCTGCTGCCGCACGCCCGGCGGCGGCTGCACGTCGAGGACGCCGAGCGGATGGCGGAGCTGGCCGTGCGCGCCGCGCCCGCACGCTGCGTCGTCCTCGACGACGGTGTGCGGCTCGACCTCGGTCCGGACGGCGCGCTCCCCGGGAATGCCGTCGTCGTCGAACGGGACGGGCAGCTGCGCAGGCTCGACGACACCCGTGCGGCGGCGCGGGTGGGCGGCGCGCCATGAGGCTGGCGATCAACCGGTTGAAGGAGCGGCGGCCCGACACGGGGGCCGCGGCGCGGTTCGTGGCCCGGCTGGTGGCCCGCGGCGAGGTGCCGATCATCGAGGGCGACCGGTGCACGTTCCTGTGGCGCGGCGACGCCGACGCCGTGCGGCTCGTGCACCGCATCACCGGGCTCCCCGACCGGCTCCCGTTCCGGCGGATCTGGAACACCGACCTCTGGTACGTCGTGCTGGAGCTGCCGACCGGCTCGCGGGTGAACTACCAGATCGAGGTGCGCCGCGGCGAGCACTTCGAGACGGGCAACGACCCGCTCAACCCCAAGGTCTCCTACAGCCCGGTCGGCACCTCGTCGGTCTGCTTCGCCAATGGCTACACGACGCCGGAGTGGACGGAGTACGACCCGGACGCGCGGCCCGGCGCGCTCACCGAGATCGTCGTGCCCAGCCGGGCGCTGCGCCGCGACTGCCCGGTCACCGTCTACCTGCCTGCCCGCTTCCGCCGTTCGCACGCCTACCCGCTGCTCGTCGTGCACGACGGCGGTGACTTCCTCCAGTACGCCGCGGCCAAGACCGTGCTCGACAACCTCGTGCACCGCCTCGACGTCGCCGAGCTGGTCGTGGCGTTCGTGTCGCCCGGTGACCGGCTGGTCGAGTACGCCGATTCGCCCGCGCACTCGCGCTTCCTCACCCGCGAGCTGCTGCCGCGGTTGGAGGCCGAGCTCCCGCTGGTCGGACAGCGCTCGGGCCGGTGCCTGCTCGGGTCCAGCTTCGGCGCGGTGGCCTCGCTGGCCGCCGCCTACCGCTCGCCCGACACCTACGGCACGCTCGCGCTGATGTCGGGCTCGTTCGTCTTCACCGACATCGCAGGCGCCGACCACGGCGGCGGCCCGGTGTTCGACCCGGTGGTGCGGTTCGTCAACCGCTACCGCGCCCGGCCGCGGCGGGTCGCCGACCGCCTGTTCGTGAGCTGTGGCGTGTTCGAGCCGCTGATCACGCCCAACCGGTCGATGGTGCCGACGTTCGAGTCGACCGGGATGACGGTCCGGTTCCTGCAGACCCGTGACGGGCACACGTGGGAGAACTGGCGCGACAGCCTCCGCGACGCCCTGTCCTGGGTGTACCCGGGCCCGCAGAAGCTGATCTACGAGTAGGACCCTTAAGCAGCTCCTACGGGAGTCGATAAGGAGCGTTCGCTTCTTCTCACCGGTCGGGGCTCCTAGCGTCGTGGAGCAGGACCCCCTTGCCGAGAGGAGCATTCATGAGCGTCACCGACGCGTCTGCGCTGCCGTCATCGGACGCTCGGCTGCTGGCCGGGCCTGCCCTCTGGCCTGCGCAGGCGCACACCCCGAGCGTGCTCGGCCGTCAGCTGGTCGTCGATCGCGGCGAAGGCGCCTACGTCTACACGACCGACGGCCGCAGGCTCTTCGATGGCACGGCCGGGTTGTGGCACGCCAACATCGGGCACGCGCACCCCGAGCTCGCCGAGGCCGCCTACGAGCAGATGCGGCGGCTGGAGACCTACCACATCTTCGCCCGGTTCACGAACGACAAGGCCCTCGCCCTGGGCGAGCGGCTCGCCGCCATCGCCCCGATCGAGCGGGCCAAGGTCATCCTCAACTCCGGGGGATCGGACGCCATCGACGTCGCCTGCAAGCTCGCCCGTCGGCATTGGCAACGGGAAGGCCGTGCGGCCAAGAAGGTCATCCTCAGCCGCGAGTTCGCCTACCACGGGCTGCACGCCTTCGGCACCAGCATCGCGGGCCTGGAGTTCAACCGGGAGGGCTACGGGACCGCATCGCTGGTGCCGGAGACGGCCCGGGTGCCCCTCCACGACGCCGAGCAGCTCGCCCGGACCGTCGCGGAGATCGGCCCGGACAACATCGCCGCCCTCGTCACCGAACCCGTGCAGGGAACGGGCGGGGTGAACCCCCCTGCGCCCGGCTACCTCGAGGAGGTCGAGCGGATCTGCCGGGACAACGACATCCTGCTGATCCTCGACGAGGTCATCACCGGTTTCGGCCGGACCGGCACCATGTTCGCCGCGCAGCGCTACGGCGTCCGGCCGGACCTGGTCACCTTCGCCAAGGGCGTCACCTCCGGCTACGCCCCGCTCGGTGGTGTGCTGGTCAGCCCCCGCGTCTGGGAGCCGTTCTACGTCGACTCGCCCAGCACGCCGGTCTTCCGGCACGGCGCCACCTACGCCGGTCACGCGACAGCGGCCGCGGTGGCCCTGCGCCACCTGGACATCCTCGAACGCGACGGCCTCGTGCCGCGGGTCAACGAGCTCGAGGCGGTGCTGCGTCGTGAGCTGCGCGGGCTCCTCGAGCGCTCGCCCGCCGTGATCGACGTGCGCGTCGGCGGCCTGCTCGGGGGCGTCACGTTGGCCGGGCACCTCAGCGCGGAGCAGATCGCGGACGACCTCATCGAGCTGGGCTACATCTCCCGGCCCTTGCGCGGCAACACACTGCAGATCAGCCCGCCGTTCATCATCAGCGACGCCGAGCTCGTCTCGTTCGTGGCCGCCATCGAACACGCGGTCGCCGCGTAGTCCGTCGGGCTACTGGGCGAGGTATCCGCCGTCCACGGGCAGGGAGACGCCGGTGATGTACGCGGCGCCGGGGCCTGCGAGGTAGGAGACCGCGGCGGCGACGTCCTGGGGCGTGGCGATGCGGCCGAGCGGGATCGCGTCGGTGACGCGTCGCTCGGTCGCGGCCGGATCGTCCTGTGCGGCAAGCCATTCGTCGTAGAGCGGAGTGCGCGTCATCCCGGGCGCGACGGCGTTGACCCGGATCTGGTGGGGGCCGAGCTCGACGGCCGCCGCAGTGGTCAGGGCGAGCATCGCACCTTTGCTCGCGCTGTAGATCGACATCGTCGGGACGCCGATGCTCGCCAGCCGCGACGTGATGTTGATGATCGCCCCGCCCGCACCCCGCGCGCGCATCGCCCGGCCCGCGGCTTGCAGGCAGGCGATGGCGGCGAAGGTGTTGGTCTCGAACGTCGCGCGGATCTCGGCGGCGGGCACGTCGAGCAGCGAGCCGGTGTGGTCGATAGCCGCGTTGTTGACCAGGACATCGAGCTTGCCCGTCAGCCGCACGGTCTCCTCGACGAGGGCCTCGGGCGCGCCGGGCATCGTGAGGTCGGCCTGGACGAAGTGGGCGTCGTCCCCGAGGTCCTGCGCGACGGCCTTGCCGCGCTCGGCCGAGCGGCCGCTCACGACGACGGTCAGACCGTCGGCGACGAGCCGCCGGGCGATCTCGACGCCGATGCCGGACGTCGCCCCCGTGATGAGGGCGACGCGCTTGGCCTGCTCCACGATGTCCGCTCCTGTCGTGTTCGGTCGGTGGTCCGGCGGGGATCAGGCCTTGTTGACGCTGCCGACGAGCCGCTCACCCTGGGCGATGCGTGCGGCGTCGTCGCTCCCCGGGACGATGTTGCCCCGCAACGAGCGACCGGCGGTCTCCTTGAACGTCAGCACCGCGATGAGGCCGACGACGCCCGCGGCGGTGAGGTACCAGCCGGGGATGAGCACGTTGTGGGTAGCGTCGATGAGCGCCTCGTTGACGACCGCCGCGGTGCCGCCGAAGATCGCGGTCGAGATGTTGTAGCCGATCGCGAAGCCGGAGTAGCGCACCGAGGTCGGGAAGAGCGCGGGCAGCGTTGCCGAGATCGTCGAGAGGATCATGACGAGGAACAGGCCGAGGATGCCGATCCCGGCGAGCTGTCCCCACACCGAGCCGCCCTGGATGAGCAGCACCGCGGGCACCGAGAGCAGGACGTAGCCGAGGCTCGCGGTGATCAAGACCGGCTTGCGTCCGATGCGGTCGGTCAGGGCGCCGAAGGGCACGATGATGGCCATCATGACGAGCTGGATGATGACCAGCGAGTAGTTGGACTCCGCCACCCCTTGGTGCAGCGTGGTGGCGAGGTAGGACGGCATGTAGGTCAGCACCAGGTAGAACGCGACGTTGATGAGGATCACGAAGCCGAAGAGCTTGGCGACCTGGCCGGGGTGCGCGCGCAGGAGATCCACCAACGCGCGGAACGCCGAGGCGTTGTCGGCGGTGTGCGCCGAGTCCGACGTGTAGGTCTCCGATTCCTGCAGCCTGCGCCGCATCCACAGCGCCACGCCACCGAGCAGGATGGTGAGCAGGAACGGCAGGCGCCACCAACCGGCCAGCATGCCGTCCTCGCCCACGGCCAGCGTGAGCGTCGTGCAGAGGATCGCCGCCGCGCTGAAGCCGGTGAGCGTGCCGAACTCGAGGAACGAGCCGTACTTCCCGCGGCGGTCATCAGGGGCGTGCTCCGACATGAACACGGCCGCGCCCGCGTACTCGCCGCCCGCGGAGAAGCCCTGCGCCATGCGCAGCAGCACGAGCAGGATCGGCGCGAGGTAGCCGACCTGGGCGAACGTCGGGAGGATGCCGATCGCGGTGGTCGACAGGCTGATCACGACGATCGTGAACACCAGCACGCGCTGCCTGCCGATGCGGTCGCCGAGGGGTCCCAGCACCGCTCCGCCGAGTGGCCGCACGAGGAAGGAGATCGCGAACGTCGCGAACGCCAGGATCCGCGGCAAAGCCTCGCCCTCGGTGCCGTTGAACGTGAAGAAGAGCTTCGAGATGTAGACGACGAGGTAGCCGTAGACGCCGTAGTCGAACCACTCGATCGCGTTCCCGATCGCCGACCCCGCGACGCATCGCCGGGCCATGCCCTTCTGTTGCGGCGTGAACTCCCGCTCGCGGGTGAGGGGCGGCGGATCGGGAACGTAGGTCTGCTCGTGGGTCATCGTCGGCTCCTCTGCCAAATGGACTGCTGAGCGGTTGTCGTGCGACTTCTGCGGTCAGTAGGGCGTACTGCGGAGTGCGAGGAGGGCGTAGGCGCGGGCGGCGGTGTGCAGCTCGCGCACGGACACCCGTTCGTCGGGCTGGTGGGCTTGTCCCGTGACGTCGCCGGGCCCGAGGACGATGGTGGGCACGTCGTGGTGCCGGGCGAGCCAGCCGCCTTCGCACGCGGCGGTCCAGATGCCGATGTCCCCGTGGCCCCCGGCGTCGCGGACCGCGCCGCGGGCGGTCTCGACCAGCGGCGAGTCGGGAGCGGTGATGAAGCCGGGCATGCTCATCTCCACGACGCCGTCGATCCGGATGCGCTCGGCCCCCGGTAGAGCGCGCTCGTCCACGCGGCGTCGCGCCGCTTCGAGCAGCGTCGTCAGGATCGCGTGCGGGTCCTCGTCCGGGAGCGTGCGCCGGTCGACGGTCAGCGTGCACCGGTCCGGCACGATCGACGTGCCGTGGCCGCCCTTGATCGTGCCCACGTTCCACGTCGCCCGACCGAGCACGGGGTGCGCGGCGTCGTGCAGCCGTTGATCGTCGGCTTCGACGGCCGCGATGACCTCGGCCGCGGCGAGGATCGCGTTCGCTCCCTCGTCCGGCTTTCCCGCGTGCGCGCTCGCGCCCGCGATGTCGATGCGCAGGTTGGTCGCCCCGCGGCAGCCCGTGATCGTGATGAGGCGGGTGGGCTCGGCGACGACGCAGGCGGTGAACCGGCGATGTTCCGGCGTGGTGGCGATGTAGTGGCGGACGCCGGTCGCGTCGGCCTCCTCGTCGACGGTGCACAGCACCGTCATGGGGACGTGCGGGGCCTCCGCGTGGACGGCGGCCATGGCGGCGACGATGGCGGCGAGCCCACCCTTCATGTCGCTCGTGCCGCGGCCGATCAGGTCGTCGCCGTCGCGGCGGGGCTCGAACGGGTCGCTGGTCCAGCCCTCGCCCGCGGGCACGACATCGCTGTGGCCGAGGAACAGCACACCCCGCTCTGACGGGTCACCGCCGAGGCGGGCGACGAGGTTGGGCCGTCCCGGACTGACCTCGCTGAGCTCGACGTCGGCGCCGATCGCGCGGAGCGCGGCCGCGAGTCGCGTGGCGGTCGCCTCCTCGCACCCGCCCGGGTTCTCGCCTGCGGCCCGGACGAGGTCCTCGGTGAGATGGGTGATGGCCCCGACGTCGAGTCGGTCCAGAACACGACCCTCGAGCGCTGCGCGGACCGGTCCCGGGGCGGTCATCCCGGCCGCCTGTGCGGGTCGGTCACCTGCTCGTCGAGGGCGCGCTTGAGGCGGATGACCCCCTCCTCGATCCGCTCGGGGCTGGAGGTGGCGAAGCAGACGCGCAGCGCGTTGCGGAACGCGCCGGAGTTGGAGAACGCGGGCCCGGGGATGTAGGCCACCCCGTGCCGGAGCGCGGTCGGGAACAGCTCCTCGGTGTCGATCCCCGCGTACCTGCCCTGCAGGGTGAGCCAGAGGAAGAAGCCGCCCTCCGGGTCGGTCGCGGTCACGGCGTCGCCGAACTGCTCGCGCAGCACGCGGCGGATCGCCTGCTTGCGTTCGCGGTAGACCGACCGCAGCCGGGCGAGGTGGGCGTCGAGGCCACCCTCGGCGAGGTAGGCCGCGACCAGGTGCTGCAGCGGGACGTTCGTGCAGGTGTCCATCGCCTGCTTCGCGTTGATCGCCAGCTGACGCAGGGCCGGGTCGACGTTCAACCACCCGACGCGCAACCCCGGCGCGAGCACCTTGGAGAACGTCCGGACCGCCACGATGCGCGGGTTGCCCGGGCTGAGCTGCGCGAAGCTCGGGATGTCGGTCCCTTCGAACCGCAACATGCCGTAGGGGTCGTCGTCGACGATGACCGCGTCCCAGGACTCGGCGAGATCGAGGAGGAGGCGCCGTCGCTCCCCGGACAGCGTTGTGCCCGAGGGGTTCTGGAAGTTCGGGATCGTGTAGATGACCTTGGGGGTCTGGCCTGCCCGGGCGACGAGGTCGGGGAGCTCTTCGACGACCAGGCCGTCGGCGTCGATGGGAGCTTCGAGGACGCGGGCCTGGTAGCTCAGGGCCGTGCCGATGCCGTTGGTGTAGGTGGGCGCCTCGACGATGACGGCGTCGCCGGGGTCGACGAACAGCTTGAAGGCGATGTCGAGGCCTTGCATGCCGCCGGTGGTCACCAGCAGGCGCTCGGGCTCTGTGCCCTCGTGCTGCAGGAGCTGTTCGATGAGCGCGGGCTCGCCCTCGGTCGCGCCGTAGTCGAACCGGCCGGGGGTGGGGTGGGCCAGCAGTCGGCTGAACTCGGCTTCCGGGATGAGCTCGGCGTTGGGCGCGCCCATGGCGAAGCGCACGATGTCGTGGCGTTGGCCTGCCAGCAGCGAGGTGGACGAGTCGATGATGGAGCCGTGCATCTGGCCGGTGCGGGAGGCGAGTCGCACGGCGAGCGAGGGGGCGGTCATCGGTGTCTCCCGGGGTCGATGGTGATCAGTTCACGGGGCATGTCGGTCAGGAGCTCGGCGCCCGTGGCGGACACGCGGATCGACTCGGACGACTCGAAGCCGTAGCCCGCCATCCACATGCCCGCGATCAGGTGGAAGGTCATGTTCTCGGCGAGCGCCGTGCGATCACCCGCGCGGATGCTGACCGTGCGCTCGCCCCAGTCCGGCGGGTAGCCGATGCCGATCGAGTACCCGAGCCGTGAGCCCTTCGTGTAGCCCGCGGCCTCGATGACCTGGGTGAACGCCGTCGCCACGGCATCGGTGCTCGCACCGGGCCGGACCGCGGCGAGCGCGGCGTCGACGCCCTCGACGGTCACCTTCGCGAGGCGGTCGAGTTCGGCGGACGGTCGACCGAGGATGGCGGTGCGGGCCAACGGGGCGTGGTAGCGGCGGTGCGCGCCCGCGATCTCGAACGAGATCGGCTCGTCGACCGGGAGGGGCGCCGCCGACCACGTCAGGTGCGGCGTGTCCGCACCCGCTCCGGTGGGCAGCATCGGCACGATCGCCGGGTAGTCGCCGTCAGCGTTGTCGACGCCGCAGGCCTGGGCGGCCAGAATCGCGGCGGCGACCTCGTTCTGCGGCCTGCCCGGCGCGAGCGCGGCGATCCCGGCCCGCATCGCGGCGCCGCACACGCGTCCGGCCGCGCGCATGAGCGCGATCTCGGCGGGGGACTTCACCAGGCGCACCCAGTTGACCAGGTCGTGGCAGTCGTCGAGCGCCCAGTGGGGCGCCGCGCCCGCCAGGGCCTGGAACATGCGCACGGTGAAGAAGTGCGCCTCGCCCTCGTAGCCGACGCGAGCCGGGCCACCGTGGCCGCGCTCGGCCAGCGTCCGGGCGACCCACTCCCCGGGATGCGCGTCGACCTGGTGGATCAGCGACTCGGGGTAGCCGAGGATGTCGTCGGCGCTGATGCCCGTCGCCGTCCGGTGGGCGCCGTTGGCGTCCATGCTGCGCAGGATCAGGGTGGGCGGTCCGTCGACGGGTAGGTGCAGGACCTGCGGCGTGTAGAACGACCAGGCGTTGTAGCCCGTGAGGTAGTACAGGTTCGCGGGGTCGGCGATGAGCAGCGCGTCGAACCCGCGCTCCCGGGCCCGGTCGCGGACCCGGTGCTGACGGTCGGCGAACTCCTCCGGCGCGAAGGCGTATTCGTTCTGGCCCACCATTTGACGAGCCTATGAAGCGCAACGCTTTCAAAGAAGCGGTGACAACTTGCTTGTACAGTTAAGCCAAGCTTCACGGACAACGCGGGCTAGCGGGGGAGGGCGCACATGCTCGACGTTCGCCGACTCGCCCTGCTCCGCGAGCTCGACGTGCGCGGCAGCATCGCCGCCGTGTCACGGGCCGTCGGGATCAGCTCGTCCGCGATCTCCCAGCAGCTCACCAAGCTGCAGACCGAGGTCGGCATCACGCTGCTCGAACAGGTCGGCAGGCACGTCCAGCTGACGCCCGCGGCACAGATGCTCGCGCGGCGCGCCGACCACATCGTGGCCATCCTCGACGACGTCGAGGCCGAGCTCGAGTCGCGGCGCGGCCGCGCCCAGGGCGTCGTCCGTCTCACGGCGTTCAGCACCTACGCGCTGAGCGACCTGCCCGAGGTGCTGCGGCGCATGGAGCGCACCCATCCCCACGTCGCCATCGAGTTCGCCCAGGCCGAGCCGGCCGAGGCGCTCGACGCCGTCGCCGGACGGCGGGCCGACATCGCCGTCGTGGACGAGTACCCGCGGATACCGCGGCGCATCGACCCCGCGATCACCCGCACCCCCATCCTCCGCGACCGCATCACCGCCTACATCCCGCGTCCGGTATCCACGATGGCGGAGCTCGCCGATGTGCGGTGGGTCTTCGAACCCTTCGGCAGCGACGCCTACTTCTGGTCCCAACGCGTGTGCCGTGAGGCGGGGTTCGAACCCGTCGTCAGCTACGAGTCCGCCGACCTCCTCGTCCACCACGCGCTCGCCCTCGGCGGCCTGGCGGCGGCCTTCCTGCCGGACATGGTCTTCCGCAGCCCGACCGCCCCCCTCCGCGATCCCCAGCACCGCTGCCCCTGGCCCTCGAACCTCGAGGACGAGATGTACCGCGACGTCTACGTCATCACCCGGCGCGGCGGCCTCACCCGCCCCGCTGTCGCCGCGCTCCAACAGCACATCCGCGAGGTCGCGTCCGCCTGACTGCCCGGCTCCCATTGGGTGCTGGTGACGCAGCGCCGGTACCGGTAAGCAAGGGTCGTGCCCCTTGCTGATCCGGTGTTCGTCGGCCGCGACGCGCAGCTGGCCGTGCTGCGGGGTTGCGCCGAGGACGCCGTCGAGGGCCGGTCCCGGCTGGTCTGGATCGAGGGCGAGGCGGGGGCGGGGAAGACCGCCTTGCTGGATCGGGCGGTGGAGGCGCTGCCTGCCGGGTTCGCC
Source organism: uncultured Actinomycetota bacterium (assembly GCA_963799945.1). Taxonomy (GTDB): domain Bacteria; phylum Actinomycetota; class Actinomycetes; order Mycobacteriales; family Pseudonocardiaceae; genus Pseudonocardia. The sequence goes on along the minus strand of CAWCZG010000006.1, from coordinate 13,979 downwards.
GTCGTGCGGGCCGAGGCCGACGAGCTGGGGGCCGAGGTTCCGTTCGACGTGGTCGGGCAGCTGGCCGACCTCGTCGCGACGGCCCCGTTCGCGGCGGGGCTCGAGCTGGTGGACCGTTGGTCGGCCACTGACGCCCCGGTGGCGGTTGTCGTCGAGGACCTCCACTGGGCCGACGGTCCCTCCCGCGAGACCTTGCTGACCGCCGCGAAACGGCTGAGCCGCGACCGCGTCCTGCTGATCGTGACGAGCAGGCTCGACACCGTCGCCGACGGCTGGGAACGGCTGCGCCTGGACCCCCGCCGGTGCACCCGCATCGAGATCGGGGCGCTGACGGTGGCGGAGGTCGGCGCGCTGGCGGCGGGATCCGGGGTGGTGCTGCCCTCCCGGGCCGCCGAGCGGCTGCACCGCCACACCGGCGGTCACGCGCTGTACGTGCGCACTCTGCTCGCCGAGCTGGAGCCCGCCCGTCTGGTCGAGGGCGACGGCGACCTCCCCGCGCCCCGCTCCCTGTCCACGACGCTCGTCGCCCGGCTCTCGGTTCTGCCACCGGCAGCTCGGGAGCTCGCGATGGCTCTTGCTGTGATCGGCAGGCCTGCCCCGCTGGCGATGGTCGGCGCGGTCGCGGACGTCGCCGATCCGACGTCGGCTCTGGACGATCTGCTGGCTGCGGGCTTCGTGACCTGGCGGGTGGGCCCCGATCCCGAGCTGCGCTTCGCCCATCCGCTCTACCGCGTTGCTGTCCGGGACGATCTGTCGCCCACCCGCCTGCGGCAGCTGCACCAGGCTGCGGCCCGGCTTCTCGGTGGTGAAGAGGCGCTCGCACACCGGGTGGCCGCAGCCGATGGCTTCGACGCGGCGCTGGCGGCCGACCTCAGCGCGCCGGCTCGCCGCGAGCGCCCACGGGCGGCGCAGTACCTGCTGTGGGCCTCGACCGTCGAACCCGTGCGTGAGCAGGCGGAAGCGTTCCTGCTCGACGCGGTACGGCTGCTCGTCGAGGACGGCAGGCCGCTGCGGGCGGCGGAGCTGCGGGAACGCGTCGAGTCGTGTGTGGATTCTCCGCGACGTGCACTGGCGGTGGGCATGCTCGAGCGTGAGGCAGGCCGGGGCGAGGCGGCCGAGCACGCCTTGCGCCGGGCCGCCGAGGAGGGGCAGGCCGACGTGGTCGCCGCGGCCCTGTCCCACCTCGTCACCCTCTACATCGACCTCGGTCGCGGGGCGGACCTCGTCGATGCGGCCACGCGGCTGCTCGCGCTGCCGCTGCTTCGCCCCGCGCAGGAGCATCGTGGCGCACCAGGGGTTGGCTCTGGGGGAGATGTTCGTCCGTGGCGCGCCTGCGGGTCTGGCCCGGCTGGCCGCGCGGCTTCCGCAGCCCGCGGACGCCGTGCCCGCCGCCGACGTCGGCCTGCTGGTGACCCGGGGCATCCTGGGCTTCTTCGCCGGGCGGTCCACCGCGGCGATCGCCGACCTGCGGGCCGGGATCCGGCTCGCCCGACAGACCGATGCCGTCTCCTCGCTGCCGCGCGCGCACCTCCAGCTGGCGAACCTGCTCTCCGGGACCGGGGAGTGGGAGGAGGCCATGCTGCACGCCCGCGTCGCGCTCTCGCTGGTGTCCGACGAACGACGGGTGTGGATGGAGGCCCAGACGCACGCCGTGCTGGGCGGGTTGCACGCGTGTCGCGGCGAGTGGACGGAGGCGGAGAACCACGTCGTCGCGGCGACCGCGGCCGCCGCGACGAGCGCCACCGCCGAGGCCGTGTTCACCGCCTGCATCGCCCGGGCGACGCTGGCCCGGGCCCGCGGTGAACCCCGGGAAGTGCTGGCGGCGTTCGCCCCGATCCTCGGCCGCGGGCAACGGCCCTTGCCCATGGCCACGACGCTCGCCTGGTGGCCACCGATCATCGCCGCGACCGTGGACGTGGGCGAGCTGGACTCGGCACAGGCCCAGCTCGACAGGCTGGGCGCCGCTGCGGCGGAGCGTGGCCTGGACCTGGACGCGCTGCTCCTCGGGCTCGCCGCGCTGCTCGCCCTCCGCGCAGGCGACACCGCGGCCGCGGCAGACGGGTTCGCGCGCGCCACCGCACGGGCGGGCCCGGACGTCAACGTCCTGGACCGCGCGGACCTGCACCACCGCTACGGCAAGCTGCTCCTCGGCACGGGCAGGCGGCGCGACGGCATCGAGCAACTGCAGCGGGCCCGGGAGCTGCTGACGGGCGCGGACCCGTTCCGCGCCAGGGTGGAGGCCGACCTCGCGGCCACGGGCCTGCGTCCGCCCCGCCACGCCGCGCGGTCGCCGCTGGGGCTGACCGACCGCGAGCGTGACGTCGTCGCCCTCGTCGCCAAGGGGATGAGCAACCGGGAGGCCGCGGCCGAGCTCTACGTCAGCGCGAAGGCCGTCGAGTACCACCTCGGCAACGTCTACGCCAAGCTGGGCATCCGGTCGCGGCGCGAGCTGCGCGATCTGTGGCGGGAACCCCAAGGCGCGAAGAACTAGGGATCGTCCCTAGGGATTCCCGACGTCGCCTGCCACACGCTTCTGAGCATGGAACTCCACCTCACCGTCACCGAGGGCGCGGGCAGGCTAACCGGCACCGCACGCACGCCGGACGGCTCCGCGCCCGTCGCGTTCTCGGGTGCGCTGGAGCTCCTGGCCTGCATCGAGCGGCTGTGCCAGGCGCAGGCGCCGACTCTGCCCACCACAACCCCTCGGGAAAGCTGACATGTCTCCTCTGGCCATCCTCGTCCTGCTCGCCCTCACCGGCTATGCCATCTACCGGCAGTCCCAGCGCCACGAAGTCCTGGCCCACGGCCGGTTCAAGATGGCCGTCATCTATGCAGTTGCCGGGCTCCTCGTCGGCGGCTTCTCCCAGCCCGATGGTGCCGCCGAATGGAGCCTGCTCCTGATCAGCATCGTGCTGAGCGTCGTCGTCGGCCTCGCCCGCGGGCGGTTCACGCGGATGTGGACCGAAGACCGCACGGACGGACGCCACGTCATCGCCCAAGGCACCCCGTTGACCATCGGCCTGTTCCTCGCCATGGTCGTGGCCAAGTTCGGCCTGGGCACCTGGGCCTACTTCAACCACGTCAGCGACGACGGCGGCTTCGGCGAGATCCTCCTCATGATCGCCGTCATGATCGCGTTCCAGGCCGAGCTGGTCTGGCGCCGCGCCCGCGCGCTCGGTGCCCCCGTCCCCGTCCCCACCCAGCACTGACGCGGCCGTCATGGACCGCTTCGCCGTAGCGGGCCCGTCCACCCGACGTGCTTCGCGGACCTCGCGGAAGGGCAGCGGGTCTGACCTGCGCAAGCTCGTCCTCGTCGCGATGACCCTGGCCAACGCGATGATCCTGATCGACCAGACCGCGGTGCCGCTCGCGCTGCCCGACGTCGCCCACGACCTGAGGGTCAGCGCGCAGTCGGTGCAGTGGGTGCTCAACGCCAGCCTGCTGCCCCTGGCCGGTCTGACCATCCTCGGGGGCAGGCTCGGGGACCTGCTGGGCAGGCGCAAGATCTTCCTCGTCGGGTCGGTCCTGTTCGCCGGGGCCTCGGCGCTGGGCGGGCTGGCCCCGTCGTTCACGGTGTTGCTGGTCGCGCGGGTTCTGCAGGGTGTCGGCGGCGCGCTGATGCTGCCGACGACGGTGGCCATCGTCAGCTCGGCCTTCTCGCGGGCCGAAGCCGGTCGCGCGCTGGGCCTGATGGGCGGGATCGCGGCAATCGCCGGAGCGGTCGGACCCAGCATCGGCGGCGTGCTCACCGCGGAGATCAGCTGGCGCGCCGTCCTGCTGATCAACGTTCCACTGCTTCTGCTGACCCTGCTGTTCACCCTGCGTGCCGTGGGCGCCGACCCGACGCCTGCGGGTCGTGGGCACATCGATTTCAGCGGCGCCGCAGCCGCGGGCATCGGCCTCGTCGCGTTGGTGTTCGGGCTCGGCCAGACCACCGCATGGGGCTGGAGCTCGCCGGGAGTGATCACCCCGCTCGTGGTGAGCGTCGCGGCGTTCGTCTGTTTCGTGCTGCGCGAGCGGCGCGCCCAGAACCCGCTGATGAGCTTCGCCCTGCTGCGCCACCGCCGCAACTACCTCGGCGCGACGATCAGCCAGGGACTGGCCGGGATGGCCGAAATGGGTCTCGGGCTGATCTTCCCGTTGCTGCTCATCCTGAACCTGCGGATGAACCCCGCCCTCGCCGGTCTGGCGCTGATCCCGACGACCATCCCCATGGTGGTCATCGCCCCCTTGGTCGGACGCTGGTACGACCGGTCGGGTGGGCGCCCGCCTCTGGTCGTCGGCTTCGGGTGCCTGGCCGCCGCCGGTGTCCTGCTGGCGCTCGGCGTCGGGACGGGCAGCTATCCGTGGCTGCTGCCGGGCCTGCTGGTCTACGGCGTCGGACTGGCGATCGTGCTGACCGTGAACGACCCGGTCAGCCTCGACACCGTTCCCGAGCAGGACCACGGCCAGGCCTCGGGGGTGTCGGCGACGGCGGAACAAGGCGGCGGCGCGATCGGCATCGCCCTGCTCTACGCGGTGTTCCACGGCTCCTACGTCTCCCGGTTGCAGACCGATGTCGCAGCCCGCAACATCCCACCGCTCGACGACCAGACCGGGCCGCTGCTGCGCGACGCCCTCAACACCGCCGAGCAGGTCGGACTGCACCCGGCCACTTTCGACACCAGGGTCGCGCAGTACCTCGAGTCGGCCCGCGTCGCGTCCGACTTCGGCTACTCCACCACCTTCCTCGTCACCTCGGCCCTCGCGCTCATCGGCCTCGTCGCCAGCGCTGTGCTCGTGCGCAAACCCGATAGCGTGTGATCTGTTCTCTGGCGCAGGGCGGCGGCACCGGCGAGGAAGATGTCGATGCCGACGAGGAACTGCTCACGGTCGTCGTGCTCGCGCAGCCCCGGCGACCTCGAGGCCCCACTGGACCAGTACGAACCGGCCACGTTCGAGCGTGCTGCCCGCTGCCACGCCGAGAACCCGGACCTCCACGTCATGCTCGGTGCGGACACCCCCCATCAGCGAGGTGACCGGGATCTGATCAGGGGGCGGCGTACGCCTCAGTTCCAGGACCGGGCAGGTGGCGGACCCAGCTCGAGGATCCGGCCCAGGTCGCGGAAGCCCTGGCGGGCGTACACGCCCCGGGCCATCTCGGTCGACTGCAGGGTAGCCGTACGCGCTCCCCGGGCCGCGGCGTCGCGGAGCAGGACGCCGACGACCGCCGAGCCCAGTCCGCGGCGCCGCGCGCGCTCCAGCGTGCCGACGTTGTAGACGCCTGCGTCCCCGTCGTGGTCGAACGCCATGCCGGTGGCGACCGGGTCCCCGACGAGGCGCCCGAGCGCCAGGTGGAAGTCACCGGGGTCGGCGCGCTGGAGCAGGCCGGGCGGGAGCTCGAGCACCCGCAGGTACTCCGCCCACGTGCCGGCGTCGACGTCCGCGTGGCCCGCCCCGGTCGCCGGGTCGAGCGAGCGCCCCATCGCCCAGGTCGTCTCCTGGTGGACGAAGCCGCGCCCGGTGAGCTCGGCCAGCATGGCGGTGTCCGTCTCGTGCACCCATGCGGCGTACGACGTGATGCCGGCGTCGGCGTACGTCGTCACCAGTGCGTCCACCGCGTCCCGGCGCTCCTCTGCGCCCAGGCCGTGGGCCAGGACCGCGTTGTTGAACACGTCGCGCTCGGGCCCGTCGGTGAACACCGCGATGTCGACGTGCGGCAGCCGGTGCACCTTCGCCCCCGGGATCGCGCGCGCGTACGACGTCCAGCACGCGACCGCGGTCGCGATGCCGCGCCGGTAGAGGTTGAGGTCGGTGGCGACGACGTTCACAGCGCCCGCTCGAACCAGACCTGGTCGAGCAGCGGGATGCCGTCGACCTCCAGCCCGGGCGGGTAGCCGTGGGCCGGGGTGAAAACGTCGTGCACGACGTGGGTGAGCCGGAAGCCGCAGCGCTGGTAGAAGCGCAGGTTGCCGACGTCGGCGGTGGCGGTCGCCAGCACCATGCGGCGCACGCCCACCGACCGCGCCTCCTCGACGGCCCGCTCGAGCAGCGCCCGGCCCACTCCGCGGCCGCGCTCGGACTCCAGCACGGCGGTGTTCGTGACCTCCCAGGTGTCGTCGCGCGGAACGGCCTGCAGGTGCCCGACCGTGCGCCCGGCGGGATCGACCGCGACCCACACGCGGCCGAGGTCGATGTAGCTCTCCAGGAGCTCCTCGGAGTCCTCCGCCTCGCGGAAGGACCACGCGACCTCGCGGTGGGAGCCGACGAGCTCCTCGATGGTGATGTCCATGTCTGCCTTGTTCCGGGACCGGGGCGTTCCGTTACGCCGCGTCGCACCGTTAATCAGCGGTCGGGGGCCTCGGCGAACTGAGAGTCCGCGGCCGACCCCCGCGCTCCATCGCGGCCGTCAGCCGCGCCAGCAGGTCGAGCGCGAACACCTGCTCGGCGTCGGAGAGTGAGTGGCAGACGTCGTCGATCTCCTGGATGGCGGGAAGCCAGGCCGACAGGGAGGCGGCCCGGGCCGCGGCGGTCTCGGTGACGGTGACCCGGCGGCGGTCGACGGTGTCGCGGACCCGTTCGAGGTGCCCCGCCTGCTCCAGGCGGTCGACGAGGACGGTGGTGGAGGCCAGGCGGATCCCGAGGCGACCGGCGAGCTCGGTGGCTCCCATGGGTCCGCGGTCGGCGAGCAGGAGGATCGCTGTCATGTCGGTGAGGTTCATCCCCATCGCCCGCGCCATCCGCGCCGTGAGGTCCTGCGACGCGCCGATCAAGGCGCGCACCGCGAGCGTCACCTCGCCCAACGCCGCGAGGGCCGGCTCCTGGCGTGCGTCTCTCATGACGCCCATCCCATCATCCGACTTGGTTAGATTCTCTAATTATTGCGTACCCTCGACAGGTCGTGATCATGCCGCGGTCCCGACACCCCGAGAACAGGACGCACACCATGGCCTTCACGTCGGTCCGGTCGTGGCGAGCGCTGCTCGTCTCGATCCACGTCATCGCGTCAGTGTGCTGGCTGGGTCTGGCCATCGCCCTCGTCGCGTTGCTGACCCTGAGTGTCTCGTCGCCACCGGGTGAGACCAAGATCGCCGCTGCTTTGATGGCCGACCAGCTCGACCTCAGTGTGCTGGGATTCTCCGCCATGATCGCGGCCCTGACCGGCTTCGGGCTGGCCACGGTCACCGCCTGGGGCTACTTCCACCACTGGTGGGTCTCGGCGAAGTTCGTCCTCACCCTGGCGCAGATCGCCGCGGGAACCCTGGTGATCGGTCAGGCCCTGCCCACGGTCGTCGTGGCGGCGCGTGCGGGCACCGATGGGGCCGCTGTGCCTGCCGCGATCGGGCTCGGTTTGGTGGCGGGCGGCCTCGCGCTTCAGGTGTGGCTGTCGGTGGCCAAGCCGGGGGGACGTACGTCGCGCGGTCGGACGGCGCACACCCGTCTGGCCACGGCCCCGGTGGCCATCGTCGCCATGATGGTGGTGCTGCCGCTGATCGATGTCGCTCTGCACGCGGTCGCATCGCTCGCGCTGCCGGTCCTGTCCCCGGTCGGCCTGATCGTCGCCCTCGTCGTGCGCCGTCACGGGCGCCGTGCGGCACTCACCAGCGCCCAAGCCCGACCAACCCGGCGGCCGGCACCGTCTCCCGCCGCGTAGTTGTCGCCGGTCCGCTCGCAGGCACTAGCCCCGGGTACCGCGATCGGTGGCGGGCACCACAGCGGCGCGCGTCGACGCCGGACCGGTCGGCGGATTCGACATCGCCGACCGCTTCGTCCGACGGGGACATGCGCAGTTCGGCGGCACGGAGCAGCTGACCATCGACAAGTGGCAGCCCTCATTATTTCGGCCATAAGGCCCTGCGGAACAAGACCATGTCGTCGCCATCTGCGAAGTAGTCCCGCACGCGGGCTTCCTCGTCGTAGCCGCACGAGCGGTAGAACGCGCGGGCCGGGCCGAACGCCGGGCCGCTCGAGGTCTCGACGAGCAGGAGACGTTGATCACGGGAGCGGAGGTCGTCCTCGACGTGCCGGAGCATGACACGCCCGCGGCCCTCCCGGTGGTGGTCGCGGTGGACGCCGATCATGACAAGTTCCCACGCCCGGTCGGTTGCGACGATGGGTTCGTAGTAGGCGACTGCGAACAATCGGCCTGATTCTTCGTCGACCACGCAGACGTGGCCCTCGTCCGCCGCCCCTGCCAGGTAGCGACTCATCAGCTGCTCGACGACTCCGACCTCTTCGATGGGGAAGAGGTCGGCGGCGACCGCGAGCTCGGCCACGGCGGGGCCGTCGCCGTTGGCTGCGGGTCTGATCACGATCGGAACCTATCGGCCTGCGGGGCCCACGGTGAGCCGCATCGACGACACCTTCTTCGGCGATCACGTCCTCGGCCCGGAGTGGGACGGGCCGGCAGCATGTAGTTGCTAGTCGACACTAAATCTGGCTAGGGTTCGGACTGGTGTCGCTTAGCAACTACTTCTGCCGCCGACCCGCAGTCCGAGGAGTCAAGCCATGGGAAGTCCGCTGTTCACCCCCGACAACGCCGCCATCGTGTTGATCGACCATCAGGACATGACGGTCAGCTGGATCTACAGCCAGCCGCAGGCCACCACCGTCAACAACGTGCGCATGCTCGCCAGGGTCGGTGCCGAGCTGGGCGTGCCGCACATGGTCACGTCCACGATGGAGGACGCCATCGGCACCAACATCAAGGACGTCCAGGAACTCGCTCCCGATGCCTACGCCGCCCGGATCAAGCGCGGCGGGACGTTGAACGGCTTCCTGGATCCGGCTTTCGTCGACGCGGTGAAGGGGTTGGGCCGGTCGAACCTGATCCTGGCCGGGTTGACCACGGACATCTGCCTGTTCCACACCGCCCGTGGTGCGATCGAGGCGGGCTACGAGGTCCAGGTCGTCGCCGACGCGTGCGGCAGCTCCTCGGTGTCGAGCGACCAGAACACCTTCGATCGGCTGCGCTCGTTAGGGGCGACCATTACCGGCGGCAACCAGATCCTGTCTGAGTTGTTCACCGACTTCGGGACCCCGATCGGTGCGAAGGCGCAGCAGATCAACATGGACGAGATCGTCTCGAAGATGTCGGCCGCCTGAGGCCGGCGATGACCTCCTTTGCCCCGCCGATCTCACTGGACACCACCAACCCGGCTGCCATCCGGTCGAACCCGTGCCGTCACGCTCGGGCGGCGGCGCCTGCACAGCCCACGGGTCCCACGGCAGCAGCGCCGTGACGTCGTCGGACCTGGATCCCGCTGCGTGGGGCGTCTTCTTCGCCGCGACGCTCGGGGCTGCCGCGACCCTGGTCGGGTTGCTGTTCGTCGCGGTCTCGATCAACCTCGATCGGGTGGTGGTCAACAAGCGACTGCTCGCCCGGGCAGGAGAGACCCTCATCGGCCTGGTCCTCGCCCTCGTCGCCAGCGCCGCGGAGCTCGTCCCGCAGCCTGCCGTGCTGTCGGCCGTCATACTGCTGGTCGTCAGCGTCGCCGTGGGCGGCCTCACCTTGCGGGTCCAGGTGCGCCACGGTCCCGACCGGCCGTCCGACCCCTGGTGGTGGTTCGCCGTTCGGATCGCGACCGTCCAGCTCGTCGCGTTGCCCTGCGCGGTGGGGTGCGTCGGTGTCTTGTTCGGCGGCGGAGGCGGCCTGCGCTGGGTCGCCCTCGGCGTGGTCGCGGGCTTCGCCCTCACCGTCTACAGCGCGTGGGTGCTGCTCGTGGAGATCGTGCGGCAGGCACCGACACCGGCGGCCGCCGATTCCGCCGACGCACCCGGCAACTGATCTCGCTCTAGCGGCCGACGCGCCTACGCTCGCGTCCATGGCCCCTCCCTCGGACAAGCGGCTGGCATGGCTGCGGATGCTGGAGGCACACACGCGCCTCGTCGTGCTGATGGAACGCGATCTGCGTAGTGACTGCGGCGTGCCACTCGCGTGGTACGACGTCCTGATCAAGGTCTGGCTGGCTCCCGATCACCGGATCCGCATGGCCGAGTTGGCCGAACAGGTACTGCTCAGCCGCAGCTGGCTCACCCGCCGTGTCGTTCAGCTCGAGGACGCGGGCCTGGTGACCCGTACGGAAGCTGATGACGACGGTCGCGGCGTCGTCGCCGAGATGACTCCGGCAGGACTCGACATGTTCGCGCGCATGGAGCAGTCGCACGCCAGGTCCATCGCCACCCACTTCTCCGCACACCTGAACCAGGACGAGGCGCACGTCATCTCAACCGTCTTCAGCCGCATCTCCGCCGCAGGCCAGGCCGCGCTCAACCGCTAGACCTGCCGGCAGACGCCCGCCGCCGGTTCAGTTCGACCTCGCCCCCGCAGTGGCGGCTGTCCTACGCACCTTCGGTAGGCGTGGGCTGTCGCCACTGGTTGGCCCGGCGGCCTGCGGCGGCCTCGTCAGCGGTCTGCTTGACGCGTCGGCTGCGGGTGGTGTCGGTCTTGGCGGTGTTGATCCATTCGAGGATGGCGCGTTTGGTCGAGCGCGGGAAGCTGTCCCAGTGTGTCCGGGCCTGCGGTAGCTCCTCGAGCGCGGCGCGCAGGTCTTCGGGCTCGCGGAGGTCCTCGACCTGGTCCAGGACGTTCCAGCTGCCGTCGGCCTGTGCGGTGCGGACTGCGGTCACTCCGGCGGGGGTCATCAGGCCTGCAGCAGTGAGGTGCTGCACTCGGTGCTTGTTGATCCGGGACCAGCTGCTGCCCGGTCGACGGGGAGTGAGCAACCTGCTGCTGCGCATGGCATCCACAGTGCGGGGCCGGCTGTCGACCCAGCCGAAGCACAGCGCCTCCTCGACGACCTCGTCGTAGCGCAGGTGCGGGCCCTTTCCCTTCTTCCAGGTCACCAACCAGATACCTGGGCTGCTGCCCGCGTGCTTGTCGAGCCAGGCCCGCCACTGTTCGCGCGAGTCGATCTGCACCTGCTCGTAGGCGGCGCTCACGGGGCACCTGTGGCGGCTTGCTCGACGAGCTGGTGTGCCAGGGCGAGCCCGGCGCTGGCGGGACCGTCCGCTCCGAGATGGGCGGCGCTGGTGTAGGCGCCGTCGATGAGGGTCGCGAGCTGCCCGGCAAGTGCGGCTGCCTGCTCCGGCCTGCCGGGCAGCAGCCGTTGGGTCTGCGCGTGCAGCCGGGCGTGCAGGGCAGTTCGGTAGTCGCGGGCGGCTACCCGCGCGGGGTGCTGGGGGTCCTCGTACTCGATGCTGGCGTTGTTGAATGCGCAGCCCCGGAACCCGGCCCTGCGTAGGTCGTCCTGGATGGCGATCAGCACTGCGTGCAGCCCGAGCGTCGCCGTCGTCGCGTCGGTGTGTGCGTCGATCTCCCCGAAGATCTCGGCGGCCAGGCGTTGCAGGTAAGCGCCGATGAGCGCGTCCTTGGTCGGGAACAGCCGGTAGACCGTCGCCTTGCCCAGCCCGGTCTGGCGCACCAGTTCGTCCATCCCGACCTCGTGCACCCCGCGGGCATAGAACAACCGTGCCGCGGTATCGAGCACGATGTGCTCGCGCTCTTCTCGAGGCCGCCGAGGTGCCCGTTCTCCGGAGTTCTGCGCCTGGCTCACACCGCCTATGATACGGACCGGTCCGATACAGTCCAGATCGTGAGTCGCGAGGAGCAGAAGATGGACATGCACGTGGTGCTGGTGACCGGCGCGGCGCACGGCCTGGGCCGAGAGGTGGCCCGACAGCTCACGGCCGCCGCGTACCAGGTCGTGATCACGGCCCGCGACGCCGAGCGAGCCGCGCAAGTGGCCGATGAGCTCGGGCCGAGCGTGTCGGCGCTGCCGGTGGGGCTCGATGTCAGCGACCCCCTCAGCGTGACCGCGGCTGCGAAGGCCCTGACCGCCTCTCCCGGCAGGCTCGACGCGCTCATCAACAACGCTGCCGCCTACGTCGACTGGACCGAGACCGCCACCGAAGCGAACCTCGATGACGCCCACCAGGTGATGGAGACCAACCTGTTCGGGGCCTGGCGGCTCACCCAGGCACTGCTGCCGCTGCTGCGGAAGAGCCCGGCTCCCCGCGTCGTCAACGTCAGCAGCGGGGCGGGCTCCCACGATGACCAGGCCTTCGGTCTGCGCTCCCGTGGCGGCGCGGCCGCCAGCTACGGCATCACCAAGGCCGCGCTCAACGCGCTCACCAGCACCCTGGCCACTGAGCTCGCCGACACCGGCATCCTGGTCAACGCCGTCTGCCCCGGGCTCACCGCGACCTGGCCCGGCGCCGAGAACATGGGCGCCCGCCCCGTCAGCGACAGCGCTCCCGGAATCGTCTGGGCCGCCACTCTCCCCGACGACGGACCCACCGGCGGCTTCTTCCGTGACGGCATGCCTCTGCCCTGGTGAGCGGCTGCGCGCAGCTGAGCCAGGCTTCCGTACTTCCGGCCTTTGAGGTCGTCGGTGAAGGCGACGACGCGCGCGGTCCAGGCCGCAGGAGCGGCGAACGGCGCCAACGAGAGTCCGGCGTACCTGAACGTCGGCCAGGCAGAGGTGTCTCCGTCCTCCGACGCGCTCCGTGGTGAGCGGACGTGTTCCGCACCGGCGCGATAGCCGCCATCGGCGCCGCCCTTCAGACCCGCGCCCTTTCGCGGATCCGTCGTCAGGCTGGACCATGCCGCGGTTGACCGCGATCGCCTGCGGCGGTGCGTCGCATGCCGCCGGGGCGTAGGCCCGTCACGTGGCGCAGCACGGCTGCACAGACAAGGACTCAACCGAACCCTGGGCAGTCCCGTCTGTTCTAGCCCCGGATGAGGCTCTGCATTGGTCCCAGCAGTGGGATTGGTTTAGAGGACGTTGGTGGCGATGAGCGCGCCGATGGTGATCAACGTGACTGCTGTCATGGTGTTGGTGTAGCGGTCCAGCCACGGGCTGGTCAATTGGTAGCTGCCTGCGACAGCGAGCGCGGTCAGGCCGACGAATGTCGAGACGGTCACGATGGTGAACACGATCAGCGAACCGATTGCTGTTGCGGGGCCGAGCGTGGCGGCGGCGAGGAAGACCGGCAGGATCGTCAGGTCCGGGCTGGCGGCCACGCCGAACGGGATGAGCAGCGCGAGACCTCGCGGCATCGGGCGGTGTCCTTCGCCGATGCCGGCGAGATGGCCGTCGTGATCGGCATGGTGGTGATCATGTTCGTGGTGGTGGGTGTGTCCGGTCGCTTCGGCGAGAAGGAAAGCCGCGCCGGTGAGGACGAGTACGACGCCAACGATGAGGTTGGTTCGGGATTCGATTGCCGACCGCAAGGACAATCCGACGGCGATGATCACGCCGCCGAGGACGACGCTGACGGCGACGTGCGCGGTGCCGGCGAGCAACGAGAGCCGTGCCACGCGCGGCAGGGGGTCGCGGCGGGCGCGGGAAGCGACCGCCAGGGGTAACCAGTGATCGGGAAGCACGCTGTGTGCGAGCCCGATACCGCCCGCGGCGGCGAGGATAGGAAGTGTTGCGGTCACTGGTTCGATACTACCGACGTTTGCGCATCCGCGCAGGTGTGTGGTCTGTCATGCTGGGCGGGTGACTCACCGACGTCAGCAAGACCGCCGCGACACCGGCGAGGCCGGAGGCGACGTCGGGATCGGTGTCGGGCCCGGTATCGAGCGCGGCGCGCCTGTCGCCGGTTCGATCGAGCTGCCGGACGAGTCGCGGATGCGGGTGGCGGCGACCGGGTTCGCGCTCTTGGCTGATCCGAGCCGGTTACGGGTGCTGTGGGTGCTTGCTCATGGCGATGCGGATGTGACCACGCTGGCGCAGGTGACGGGTGCGCGGCCGCCTGCGGTGAGCCAGCACCTGGCCAAGCTGCGGCTGGCCGGGTTGGTGCAGGCGACTCGCGACGGGCGACGGCAGATCTACTCGGTGGGCGGCGGTCACGTCCGCAGGCTGGTCTTGGAAGCGCTCGAACAAGCCGAGCATCAGGTGACCGGGCTGCCCGATCACGACTGACCGTTGGCCTTGGTCATCCAGCGGGAGGCCTTGACCGGTCACCTCACCGGGTAGCTGCACGCGAGCGGT
>CAWCZG010000005.1:0-272475 GCA_963799945.1 uncultured Actinomycetota bacterium | reverse complement strand
GCAACTGCTGGGGCAGCGCGAACGCCGTCGCGAACAGGCGGTCGCTTCTCGGAGTACGACGGCGTCCGGCCTGGACCGGGGCCGGCTGCTCAGCCGGCGAATTCGTTGACGCCGAGAGCGAAGTCCCCGTGGCCCACCCCGTTGCCGGCGAGTCCCACCGTGACCACGCCCATTCCTTCCAGCCAGTGCGCCATTTTCAGGCCGCCGACGTCCAGCGGGCGCAGCCCGATGCTCTCGATGAATGCCTTCACGCTCGCCTTCGCCTGCGCACTGTCGCCGGCGATGAAGACGTCGGGTCGGCCCTTCTCCAGGACATTACGGAAGATGGTGTTGAATGCCTTCACCACGCTGGCGCCGGCCGGGGCCACCTTGGCGACTTCCTGCGCGATCGAGGTCTCCTCGCTGTGGGCCAGCCCGTCGAACGTGGCATTGAAGGGGTTGCTGATGTCGACGATGACCTTGCCCGCGAGGGCGTCTCCGTACTCGACGACGACCGGAACGACACCGGCGTACAACAGGGCCGTGATGACGATGTCCCCGGCCGGGACGGCGCCCCACTTTCCCGCCGTCGCGCCGCCGCCCAGAGCCTTGGCCAGGTCGTCGGCCTTGGACTGATCGCGGCCCATGACCTCGACGGTGTTGCCGCCCGCTACCGCCAGCGTGCCGATGGTGCGGGCCATGTTCCCCGTACCGATGATGGTGATGTTGCCCATGAGGTGTGCTCTCTTCGTGTCTGGGTTGTCTGAGTCGTCGGTGTGCGTGGTCAGATGGCGGTGGTGCCGCCGTCGGTGACCAGTTCCAGGCCGTTGACGTAGCTGGAGTCGTCGGAGGCGAGGAACAGGGCGACGGTGGCGATTTCTTCGGGGCGGCCCATCTTTCCGCGGGGGATCAGGGACTCGAATGCGGCCCTGGTGGCCTCGTCGAACAGTTCTTCCTGTTTGGCGGTGGCGACCTGGCCGGGGGTCAGGACGTTGACCCGGATCTTGCGGTCGCGCAGTTCGTTGAGCCAGACGCGGGCCCAGGCCTGCTGGACGGCTTTGCTTCCCGCGTAGAGGCTCCAGCCGGGGAAGGCGCCGAGTGAGGCGTTGGATCCGGTCATGAAGATCGAGCCGTTGTCGTTGATCAGCGGCAGTGCTTTCTGCACGGTGAACAGGGTGCCGCGCGCGTTGAGCCAGAAGGCGCGGTGGAACTGTTCCTCGGTGATCTCGCCGAGGACGGCCGGTTCGCCCATCCCGGCGCTGGCCCACAGCACGTCGATCGAGCCCTTTTCCCGCTTGACGGTGTCGTACAAGCGGTCCAGGTCGTCCAGTTCGGCGGCGTCGCCCTGCACGGCGGTGACGTTGCGGCCGATCAGCTTGACGGCGTCGTCCAGTGCTTCCTGCCGCCGGGCCTGGATGAAGACGTGAGCTCCTTCCTCGACGAACAGCTTGGCGCCGGCCAGTGCCATGCCGGTGGATCCGCCGGTGATCACCGCTACCTTGCCATCGAGCTTTCCCACGATCACTCCTCTGGGTCGGGTATGCCGACAGTCCATGCTATGTACACCGTACTGTTTGCTTAACGTACTCGATGGCCAGCCGGGAACGCAAGCTATGTACACCGATAGGTACCCAACAGGGCTACGCTGGGGACATGACGGAGTTGGAGAAGGGCCCCCTGGGCCGGCGCCGTGGCAGGGGCGCGCGCGAGCGCATCCTCAGCGCGTCACAGCAGCTGTTCCGCGATCAGGGCATCAACCGCACCGGCATGGACCAACTCTGCGCGGTGGCCCAGGTGTCCAAGCGCACGGCCTACCAGCACTTCACCAGCAAGGACGAACTCGTCGCCGAATACCTGCGCCGATTCGATCCCGACGTCATGCCCGGAGTGTTCGACCGCACCGACCTCACGCCCCGCGAACGACTCCTCGCCGCCTTCGACATGCCCGCGTCCACGCCCCTGTGCCCCTACATCGCGGCGGCCGTCGAACTCCACGACCCCGACCACCCCGCATCCCAGTACGCACGCGACTACAAGACCGCCATCGCCGCGCGGCTCACCGAAACCGCCCGCGAAGCCGGCGCCACCAACCCCGAACAACTCGGCGAACAACTGGCGCTACTGCTCGACGGCGCCTCGGCCCGCACCCGAGTCCTCAACAGCGAATCCTTCCCCACCGCCGCCGCCATCGCCGCCGTCCTCATCGACAACGCCATCCCCTCGCCCTCTCCACGGCAGCCCAGCGATGACCGCGGAACTACCGGCTCTGCTCCGGTTCCGGTGGGAGGCCAATGGCCATCGCGAACCGTGCGCCGTTACCGACCGGAACCGTGATCCACTCCGATCATGAAGTGACGACCGGACCGATCCCGTAGTGGGCGCCGCCGAGGCCCAGAGGCTCGTGTACAACGGCTGTCGCACCATCCGGGTCGCCACCACCTCGGCCACGTTCGTCGCGCTGTCGGAGGCCTTGGCGACGGCGGACGGCTGTGATCCAGACCCTCATGAACGAGGGCGGCGCCACCTGCTGACGTCTCGGTTGCTGCCTTTCTGCGCCTTCCGACGCGCGGAACTGATCTTGCGGGCGAGCCCGGTGCGATAGAACCGTCCGGCCTCTTCCAACTTATCGCCGCATGTGGCTAACATCGCCCTGTGGCGATGGATTGCTGTTCGTCGGACGTGCGACCGGCGGTGGCGTTGTTCCGGTCATTGGGGGACCCGGCGCGGCTGGCGATCGTCTCCCGACTGGCGCACGGCGAGGCCCGCGTCGTCGACCTGACCCGCCTGCTCGGGCTGGCGCAGTCGACGGTGTCCAAGCACCTGGCCTGTCTGCGGGATTGCCGCCTGGTCGACTTCCGCACCGAGGGCCGCCAGTCCTACTACTCCTTGACCCGCCCGGAGCTGGTCGATCTCTTGCGCAGTGCGGAGCTGCTGTTGGCCGAGACCGGCGACGCTGTCGCTTTCTGCCCGGTCTACGGGGAGCAGGCGCAGAGACGGAACGGCGTCATGACCTCCGCCGCTGTAGCGCCGCCGCCCCGCACGGCCGCCCTGCGTCGTCGGATCCGGCTGCTGGTGGCGGCGACGATCACCTACAACGTGATCGAGGCCGTGGTGGCGCTGGCCGCCGGGCGATCGCGTCCTCCGTGGCCCTGATCGGTTTCGGCCTCGACTCGGTCATCGAGGTCAGCTCCGCGGCTGCCGTCGCCTGGCAGTTCGCAGGCTCCGACCCGCAGCGACGGGAACGGGTAGCATTGCGGGTTATCGCCTGGTCGTTCTTCGCGCTCTCCGCCTACGTGGCCGTCGAGGCTGTGCGCGGGCTGTCGGGCGCCGGTGAGGCCGAACGCTCTCCGGTCGGAATCGTCCTCGTCGCGATCAGCGTCGTCGTGATGCCGGTGCTGTCCTTTGCGCAGCGTCGCGCGGGCCGGGAACTGGGGTCCGCAACCGCGGTGGCCGACTCCCGGCAAACCCTCTTGTGCACCTACCTGTCCGCTGCCGTGCTCGTGGGCCTGGTCCTGAATGCAGCACTCGGGTGGTGGTGGGCCGATCCCGTCGCGGGCCTGGTGTTGGCCGTGCTGGCCGTTCGGGAAGGCCGCAACGCCTGGCGGGGCGATCTGTGCTGCGCACCCTCGTCGGCGGCGCAGCCTGACGAGGCCTGCGGGAGTTGTGCGGACAGCTGCTGTTCGTCGTGACCCGCACCGGAGGGCCGGAGGGGTAGTGGCTCACTGAGCCCTTCCCACCTGGCCGACTGGTTGTCGGTCGGTCGGTGACCACGAACGACTGACGCTCCCGGGTCCTGTTCAACGTCGGGGTGCGGTCTTGGCCCAGGCGTTGGTGCTGAGCGCGGACCAATAGTTGTCGAGCAGTCGACCGAAGGCGTCGGCGTTGGGGCCTTCACCGCTGCCGGGATCACCCGGATCCACCGGGTGATCACCGACAACGCCCGCAACTACCGCGGCTGTCGAGCGTTCCAGGACGCGGTTGCCCAACTCGGGGCGCGGCAGAAGTTCATTCGACCGCACTGCCCCTGGACAAACGGCAAGGTCGAACGGTTCAACCGCACCCTGGCCGTCGAATGGGCCTACCACGAACGATTCGACACCAACCAGGCCCGAACCCTGGCCCTGGCAGGCTTCCTCGACTACTACAACCACCGACGCCCACACACCGCCTGCAACGGACGACCCCCGATCAGCCGCCTGTCACCAACGTGACGGCCAAGTACAGCTAGATCGCTGGCTCAGCTCCTGAAGGATGGTCAACCGACCGCGCTGACGAACGACCTGTTCGACGAGGCCGAGTCCGGTGAGCAGGCCGCGCGCACCGTGGTCGCCGCTCACCAGTGCGAAGACGGCCGGTTGCTGCCTCCTCGCCGCGGAACTCGGCGACGCGACGTCAACCGGCGTGCTCGTCGCGGCTGTCGTAGGCATCGTGGGCGGCGAGAACCTCCGGCAGGTGTTGCACCGACCACTCTGTGAGCGCCGTCGGCGGCTGTGGGTGCCCGAAACCCGTGTCCACGTCATGCCACCTGCTGATATTCGTGCGCGCGGCGAACACGGCGCACATTCTGGAACCCCACACGGTGGGGAGCAGGGCCTGCTGAATACCGGCGTGGTTCGAAGTGTCCGCGGCCAGTTCGAACGCCAACACCGCCGACTCGCGGGTGATCAGCCCTCGCAACGCGGCAAGCTTCTTGTTCCGGCGAGGGTCTCCCCGGGACAAGCGGTGCCGACTACCGTTGGACACGACATCCTCCTGGGCGCGGTTGGGGCCAGACGAGCCGCTGACCTGCACATACCGCCCGGGCATGCCCCAGAATTCACCATCGGTTACGGAACGCGGGCCCGGAACCGCACCGCCGCCCGGCGCAGGGCCGTGGCGAGGGTGCGTTCGGCGTGTGTGGTCAGACGGAAGCTGTCGGCGCTTCGGCGGCTGTGGTGCGCAGATCCCGGCGGAACGTCTCCGGCGCCTTCCACACGGCGAACATGGTGATCAGCGCCCCCACCATCACGTAGCCCGCGACGAGCGGCCAGCGCGAGCCGGTGGGGCCGGCCAAGGCGGTGGCGATGAACGGGGTCAGACCACCGGCGAGGATCGAGGCGATCTCCCGTCCCGCGGCCGCGCCGGTGTAGCGGCGGTCGGCGGGGAACAGTTCCGCGAAGAACGCGGGCTGGATCGCGTTGATCGCGTTGTGTCCGACGTTGAGCACCAGCACGTACCCCAGCGTGATCAGCAGGAACGATCCGGTCTGTAACAGTCCAAAGAACGGGAAGGCCATCAGGAACACGACGGCCGCGCCGAAGAAGTAGACCGGGCGGCGGCCGATGCGGTCCGACAGCATCGCGAACAGCGGGTGCGCGACGAAGGCGAGCACCGACGCGATGAGGATGGCGCCGTTGAGCACGCTCTTGTCGATGCCGAGCGCGCTGCTGCCGTAGGACAGCGCGAACACGGTGAGCAGGAAGTAGGGCAGGGCCTCGGCGAAGCGCAGGCCGATGATCAGCAGCAGGCTGCGCCAGTCGTCGACCAACGTGGAGAAGATGGGGCCGCGGACGGATTTGCCCGTGGGCGTCGTGTCGTGGGCCACGACGGGCGCGACGGCCTCTGTGAACACCGGGGTCTCGTGCAGGCTGCGCCGCATCCAGAAGGTGACGACCAGGATCACGGCCGAGAGCAGGAACGGGATGCGCCAGCCCCAGCTGAGCAGGTCGGCCTCGGGCAGCGTGTAGACGTAGGCGAAGACCCCAGTGATCAGGATCTGCGCGGAGAACCCGCCGGTGTTGGGCCAGGAGCTGTAGAAGCCCCGCCTGGCGGGTGGCGCCGACTCGAGAACGATGATCATCGAGCCGCCCCACTCCCCGCCGACGGCGAAGCCCTGCACCAGGCGAAGCAGGATCAGCAGCAGCGGGGCGAGGACCCCGATGCTGGCGGCGCCGGGAAGTAGTCCGATGAGGATGGTGCCCAGGCCCATCACCGTCAGCGTGATCAGCAAGGTGGACTTGCGGCCGCTGGTGTCGCCGCGCCTGCCGAAGAACAGCCCGCCCAGGGGGCGAGCGAGGAAGCCCACCGCGAACGTGCCGAAGGCAAACAGGGTGGCGACGAAGCCACTCAACCCGGGGAAGAACACCTTGGGAAAGACCACCGCGGCGGCCGTTCCGTAGACGAGGAAGTCGTAGTACTCCAGCGTGTTGCCCAGGAAGCTCGACCCCGTCACCTTCCAGGTGTACCTGCGGTCCAGCTTCGGAACGGTCGCATCCATGGCGACGCCCTTCTCACGGTTGGCCTCCGCGTGGAGGAGGCACTGCTTCGTGCCGTGCAAGGACTATGACCGGTTTACGGTTAACCGTCAACGGTGAACGTTGACCGTCAACCAAAATGGCCCTACGCTGCGGCCATCGAGCGAGGGAGTTCCGATGATCATCACGCCGGTCCGGCAGCCACCGTTGGGCGAGCAGCTGCTCGACCAGCTACGGGCGCTGATCGTGCGGGGCGAGCTAGCGGCCGGAACGCACCTGGTCGAGGGATGGATGGCGGATCGCTTCGGGGTCAGTCGTGGTCCGGTCCGCGACGCGTTGCGCCAGCTCGAGATCGAGGGGCTGGTGGAGACGCGCAAGCGGGGTGTCTCCGTACGCGGGCTCACCGACATCGACCTCGTTGAGCTCTACGCCGTACGCGGTGCGCTGGAGGGCCTGGCCGTGCGGGAGGCCATCGCCCGGCTGGCCGATGCCGACTGGAGCCCACTCGACAACGCCGTCACGGCCATGCACGATGCTGCGGGCCGCGCCGACGCCGCCGGGTTCGCAGCGGCCGATCTGGACTTCCACAGCGGCTTCTACACGATCGGCGCCAACCGGCGTCTCGCTGCTACCTGGGCCCTGCACCGCCCGATTTTCGCCGCGATGCTGTCGGTGACCAACACCGACCGCGATCTCGTGCCGGTCGCGCAGGACCACGCGGATCTGTCAGCCGTCGTCCGGACGGGCGAGGTCGAGCCCGCACTCGCCGCGCTCGCCGTCCATCTCGACGGCTCGTGCTCCCGCATGCGCACCTTCCTGGCCGAGCGTATCCGGGAGCGCCCGGCCTCCTGACCGATCCTTCGCCCCCGCCCTAAGCCGGGCACCCGCATCCGACTGACGAACCGAGGCCTTGCCATGCCCGAGACAGCCCTGCCCGCATCCGCCTCCCGCGCCGAGGTGCTGGCCGCGGTCCCGACCCTCTTCGACGAGGCGGGCGACATCGACCACGCCGCCACGGCGGCCCACTACACCGCGCTCGAGGACCGGGTCGACGGCATCTTCGTGGCCGGGACCACGGGGGAGTTCCCGGCGCTGGACCGCGCGGAGCGGTGCGCGCTCGCCGAGGCCGCGCTGGGGGTGTTCGGGCCGGCCCGCGTGGTGGTCCACGTCGGTGCGGCGAGCACCCGCGACACGGTGGCGATCACGCGCGACGCGGTGGCGCTGGGAGTTCGCAGGCTCGCCGTGCTGACGCCCTACTACCTGCCGGCCGACCACGACACCGTCACGCGGCACTTCGCGGCGACGACGGCTGCGGCCGGTCCGGCGGCGGTCTACGGCTACCTCTTCACCGAACGGAGCGGCGTTACCGTCGGCCCCGAGGACTTCGGCCGGATCGCGGCGGAGGCGGGGTTGGCTGGCGCGAAGCTCTCTGGGGACGCCAACGGCCTGCTCGGTGCCTACATCGACGCGCTCCCGCCGGGCGGCAAGCTGTGGTCGGGTGCCGACACGACGCTGGCCGCGGTGGTCCGCCGCGGTGGTACGGGGATCGTCTCGGGGCTGTCCTCGGTGTTCCCGGAGCCGTTCGTGGCGCTCGCCGAGGCGGTAGCGGCCGGAGACGGCGACGCCGAGCGAGCCGCGCAGGCCCGGGCCGACGCCGTGCTCGGCGCGCTCCGCGGCTCGGTCGAGGGCATCAAGCACGCGTTGGCGCTGCTCGGCCACGGCAACGGCGCGCTGCGCATGCCCTCGCCCGCGGTGCCGGACCCGGAGGCGATCGCCCGCCTGGTGCCGGCCATGGTCCGGTGACGCCCCGTCGGGAGTTCCTCACCCTCGATGACCTGCGGTGGGTGCAGTGCCATGCCTCCACCGTCGCGGTGACGGGTGGGGACCCGGTGGCCGCCTGGTTCGCCGGCACGCGTGAAGGCACGCCCGACAACCGGATCGTGGTATGGAGCGGTGGGAACACGCAGGTCATCGACAGCGGCCACGACACCGCGCACTGGAATCCCGTACTGGCGCCCGGGCCCGCCGACGATGTCTGGTTGTTCTTCAAGGTCGGCCCGCGGATCTCGGCGTGGGTCACCTACGTGGCGCAGTCCTGCGACGGCGGCGCCACATGGGATCGGGTGCGCGAGCTCGTCCCCGGCGACACGTCCGGGGGCCGCGGCCCGGTCAAGAACCCTCCGCTGGTCACGCCATACGGGCTGTGGCTGGCACCCGGCTCGGTCGAGCGCTGGGGAGCGCCTGCACGCTGGGACCCGTTCGTCGACGTCTCTTCCGACGGGGGCGCCACGTGGCAGCGTTCGGCGATTCCCGTCGACCACGCCGCGTTGACCGGCGCGGGCCACATCCAGCCGACGCTGTGGTGGGGCGCCGATGGCCCGGTGGCGCTGATGCGCAGCACCGAGGGGTGCGCCCACCGCTCGACCTCCCCCGACGGCGGCCGCGCGTGGACACCGGCGGCTCCGGTTGCGCTGCCCAACAACAACTCCGGGCTGACCGCCGCGGTGCTGCCATCCGGGCGGGTGGCGTGCGTGCACAACCCGTCGGCACAGGACTGGGGGAGCCGATGCCCGCTCTCGGTCTCGGTCTCCGACGATGACGGCCTGACCTGGCGGCCGTCCCTCGTGGTCGACGACGGCTCGCCGTGGCCCGGGGTGGCGCAGGTGCTCGACCGGGCTGCCCGGCCCGGCTTTGCGCCGGGTGACGCGGGGGTCGTGACCAGCGGCGTCGCCGAATACTCCTACCCGTCCGCTGTCCTCGACGGCTCCGATCTCGTCGTCACCTACACATGGCAGCGCCGAGGAATCGTCCTCGCCCGGGTGCCGATCGCCGATCTGGAGGTCTGACATGTCCGTGCGCGGGCCATGAAGCGTGGCCTTTCCTATCGACGCCCACCTAATGAGCCAGCTCCCCGAGCGATAACCGTCGAATTTCGACATCGTCGTCGAGGAACGGGATGAACTCGTTCCAGGCGTTACGCCAGAGCCGGATGATCGCCCGATACTTCTGACCCCATTTGCGGAGCGATTGACCTGAGGTTGGGTTCGGCCCTCGCGTGTCCGGCCTGCAGCGACACCCTCGTTCGACCGTCCGGAGAAGCCTCGCAAATGTCCGTGACCGGATTGAACGTCAGGATCGGGCGCGGTCGTATGCGGGACTCGGTGCGGCAGTTGTGCCACGGATGATCAGTTGTGGTTTCAGTGCGATGTTCTTCGGCCTGCGGTTCGGTTGATCCAGTCGCTCGACGACGGCTCTGATGGCTGCTTTGGCCTGCTTCTTGATGTCCTGGCGGACGGAGGTGAGGTCGATCCCGGGAAGCCGTCCGAACCGGGAGTCGTCGTAGCCGATGATCGATACGTCGCCGGGCACGGTGATGCCTGCACGCAGCATGGTGTCGAGGGCGCCGATGGCGCTGAGGTCGTTCGCGGCGATGACGGCGGTGGGCAGCGGACCCTCGTCAGTAGGACTTGGGCTGCCGTGGCGCCGTCGTCTTCGTCGTAGCCGCCGGAGATGATCTGGATGTCGGCGGTGAGGCCGTGGTCGGTCATCGCGGTGCGGTAGCCGGCTCGTCGGTCTTCGGCGCCGGGGTTGTCACCGCCGTCGATGTAGGCGATGGCGTGGTGGCCGAGTCCGACGAGGTGGTCGACCGCTTGTCGGGTGCCGATGGCGTCGTCGTTGCGGATCACGTCGACGGAGCCTCGGGTGACGCCTCGCCCGACCTCGACGACGGCGACCTCCTCGGCGAGGGGTTCGAGGTCGCGGGCGTGGAGTTCCGGGCCGACGACGATCAGGCCTGCGCAGCGGTAGCGCAGCAGCTCATCGACCACAGCGTCTTGTCCGCGACCGGGAGTGAAGGGGCCCAGCAGCAGGTCGTATCCGTGTTGTTGGGCGGCGGGGTACATGTGCTCGACCAGTTCGACCTCGAACGGGCGCCGAAGGGAGAACAGGACGCCGAGGGTGCGGCTGCGGTTGCGTCGCAGGCCTTGGGCGAGTGAGTCGGGTCGGTAGCCCAGTTCGGCGGCGGCCTGGAGCACGCGCTCGCGGGTGGCGTCGGAGGCGCCTTCGGCGCCGCGCAGGACGATCGAGACCAGCGCTCGGGACACGCCAAGGTGTTTCGCGAGGTCCGCCATCGTCGTGCGCTGCGAGCGGCCGGTGCCGTGGCGGGCAGCCTGCGACCCGGCCGCGCGCTGCTGCCCTGTCATCTCGAACTCCTTGCCCTCGACCTCTTGACGCCGCTGGCCATCATCCTCACACTACCGTCTAGCACGTGCAAGTAGCACGAGATAGTTCACGATCTAGTAGCACGATCCAGCAACGATCGGGTGCTGCTGATCTCCATATGAGTGAGGACTCTCATGACTGAAGACATCGGCGTCGCCGTCATCGGCGCGGGTATGGCGGGCCGCGCTCACGCCCACGGGTACCGGTCGGCGGGGACAGTGTTCTCCGCCGGTCTGCCGCCGGTCCGCCTGGTGTCGGTGGCGGACATCAACGAGGAGCTGGCGGCCGACACCGCGCGCCGCTACGGGTTCGCGCGCAGCGACTCGAGCTGGCAGGCGATCGTGAAGGCCGACGACATCGACGTCGTGAGCGTGGTGGTGGCCAACCACCTGCACCGCGAGATCGTGGAAGAACTGGCCGCCGCAGGGAAGCACGTCCTGTGCGAGAAGCCGCTGGCGCCGACCTCCGCCGATGCGCAGGCCATGATCGACGCAGTCGACGCTTCCGGCGTCGTCGCTCGGGTCGGTTTCACGTTCCGGCGGACCCCGGGCATCGCCTCAGCCCGCGAGCTGATCGCATCCGGTGAGCTGGGCCGTCCGCTGTATGCAAATGCGCAGTACTGGACGGACTACGGCAGCGACCCGCAGGCGCCGATGAGCTGGCGTTACCGGGGCGGACCGGGTTCGGGCGCGCTCGCGGACCTGGGCAGCCACCTGGCCGACACCGCGGAATTCCTGCTCGGTCCCGTGGAGGCGGTAACCGGAGCCGCTCTGACCACCGTGATCGGTGAGCGGCCCAAGCCGTTGGGGCACGTCGTCGGACACGCCCACGTCGAGGTCAGTGACGAGCGCGAGCCGGTCGACAACGACGACTGGGCAAGCTTCTCGGTGCGGTTCGCGGGCGGCGCGACGGGCGACCTGAGCGTCTCGCGGATCGCGTTCGGCCACCCGAACACGCTGAAGTTCGAGGTCTTCTGTCAGAAGGGCGCGATCGCGTTCGACGTCAGCCGCGCCGGTGAGGTCCAGGTCGCGGACGGCGGAGCGTCAGGCAACGGCTTCCGGCGGGTCATCGTCGGTGTCGACCACCCCTACATCGCCGGGGGCCTGGCGATGGACGCGACCGGGATCGGCACCGGCCACAACGACAGCTTCGTCTACCAGGCCCGCGCGTTCCTCGACGAGGTCGCCGGGCGTGACGAGTTGCCCCGTAACGCCTCGTTCGGCGACGGGTTGCACGCCCTGCTGCTGGAGGAAGCGGTCGTCCGCACCGCTACCCGGAACTCGCCCACCCCCGTTACCGCTTGATCCACCACAGCACCACCCACCACTCCATCATCGAAAGGGCTCCAATGTCGAAGTCAGGAATGTCCAGCACGAAGAAGCTGGTGACGGCCATCGCGGCCGGCGTTTTGCTCACCGTCACGGCCTGCAGCAGCCAGGGCGGCGCCCAGAGTGCCCCCGGCGCGTCCGGTGGCCCCGGCGCTTCGGGCGGCAAGCAGTACACGATCGCCGTGATCACCCACGAGGGGCCCGGTGAGACGTTCTTCGACCGGATCCGGGCGGGCGCCGAGCAGGCCGCCAAGCAGCACGGCGTCACCCTGAAGTACTCCAACGACCCCGACGTGGGCAAGCAGGCCACGCTCATCCAGAACGCGATCGACAGCAAGGTCGACGCCATCGCCACCACGATGCCCAACCCCGACGCGATCGGGCCCTCCCTGCAGAAGGCGACCGACGCCGGCATCCCGACCGTGGCCATCAACAGCGGCATCGACCAATACCAGAAGTACGGGGCGCTGATGTTCTTCGGCTCCGACGAGGGCCTCGCGGGTCAGGCGGCAGGGCAGCGTCTGGCCAAGGAGGACGGCGGCAGCAGCGGCAAAGTGCTCTGCGTGGTGCACTCTGCGGGCGTCCAGACCTTGGAGACCCGCTGCGCCGGTGTGAAGCAGTCGTTCCCGAACACCGAGAACATCCAGGTCAACGGTCAGGACCTGCCGTCGGTCCAGGCGACCATCCAGGCCAAGCTGGCCCAGGACCCGTCGATCACCGCGATCGTCACCCTCGACGCAGGCATCGCGGGCGTAGCGCTGAAGGCCGAGCAGGCCGCGGGCAGCAAGGCGAAGCTCGCCACCTTCGACCTCAACCAGGACGTGGTGCAGGCGATCAAGGACAAGACCGTCGACTTCTCCGTCGACCAGCAGCCCTACCTGCAGTCCTATGAGGCTGTCGACTCGCTGTGGCTGTACCTGACCAACGGCAACGTCCTGGGTGGCGGCAAGCCGGTGCTCACCGGCCCGGCCTTCGTCGACTCCACCAACATCGACGCCGTCTCGAAGTACGCCGAGAACAACACCCGCTGACCGCGCGATCCGGGGCGCGCCCTGCGCACAGCGGCGCGCCCCGGACCGGTGTCGGAACTGCCCCGTCCAGCCACCTTGTGGCCGTTGTTGCCGCGACCGAGAGAGACGACATGAGCACCCTCGACGATTCGAGCACAGCCACCGAGCAGCCCAACACGCCGCTGCTGCCCAACCTGCGGTTGGGTACCGCCCCCGACTCCTGGGGGGTCTGGTTTCCCGACGACCCCAAGCAGGTGCCCTGGCACCAGTTCCTCGACGAAGCCGCGGCCGCGGGCTACACCGCGGTCGAACTCGGCCCGTTCGGCTACCTCCCCACCAGCCCCGAGCAGCTGCGCGACGAGCTCGGCCGCCGTGGCCTCGCCCTCACCGGTGCGACCGCCGGAACCGCGCTGCACCGCGGCGGCGACGCCCTCGACGCAGCCCTCCTCGAATGTCGTCAGGTCGCTGCGCTGCTCGCCGCCATGGACGCGCCGTACCTGGTCACCCTGCCCGCGATGTACACCGACCTGTACACCGGCGCTCTCCTCGAACCCGCCGAGCTCACCCCTGAACAGTGGACCACCCTCGGCCGGGGCCACTCCGAGCTCGGCCGCCTCCTTCAGGACGAGCATGGGGTCCGGCAGATGTTCCATCCCCACGCTGACGCCCACGTCGACGACGACGCCCGGACCACCCGGTTCCTGGAACTCACCGACCCCGCCACCGTCTGGCTGTGCCTCGACACCGGGCACATCGCCTACGCAGGCGGCGACAACCGGGCCATCGTGGCGCGCCACCCCGACCGCATCGGCTATGTCCACCTCAAGTCGGTGGACCCGGCAGTGCTGGCCAAGGTTCGCGCCGAAGGCCTGTCCTTCGCCCAGGCCGTGCAGCACGGCGCCATGGTCGAACCCGCCCTCGGCGAGCCCGAGATGCCGCCGCTATTGGCCGACCTCAACGCGCTCGGCGTGCCTCTCACGGCCATCGTGGAGCACGACCTCTACCCGGCACCCGCGGGTGTTCCGCTGCCCATCGCCACCCGAACCCAGCAGTACTACAGCCGATGCGGCCTGCGGACCACCGGTCGCTGACGATGTCGTTGACGTCGCCGCTCGCATCGCCTCGACGGGGGAGCCGGTGACTATCCGGATCGGTGTGATCGGCGCCGGAATCATGGGCGCGCACCATGTCACGACCCTGCACCGGTTCGTGCACGGCGCCGCGGTGACTGCGGTGGCCGACGTCGCGCTCGACCGCGCCACCGCAGCTGCCGCCCAGGTCGGAGCCCGCCCACACGACAACGCTCGGGCGCTGATCGCCGACCCCGACGTCGACGCCGTGATCATCGCCAGCCACGACCGCGTGCACACCGAGCAGATCCTCGCTGCGGCCGCGGGGGGAAAGCCGGTGCTGTGCGAGAAACCCCTCGCCCCCACTCTGGCCGAGGCCGAGCAGGTCGTGGGCCAGATCGGCCCGGCCGCGGAGACACTGCTGTCAGTGGGTTTCATGCGCCGATTCGATCCCGGCTACGGCGAGTTGCGCGATGCGATCGACCGCGGCCGGATTGGCGCTCCGGTCTTGGTGCACAACGTCAGCCGCGGTGTGTCATCGGGACCGAACGTGACCTCGGAGTCCTCGATCGTCGGGGCCGCGATCCACGAGTTCGACATCGTGGCGTGGCTGCTGCGCTCGCCTGTCGTCGAAGTCTCCTGGACTGCGCCCCGATGCTCGTCGCGGGTGACCGGCCTGCAGGACCCGCAACTGATCCACCTCCGTACCGCCGACGGGGTGCTGTCGACCGTGGAGACCTTCCTCAACTCCACCTGCGGGTACGTGATGCGCTGCGAGGTGGTCGGCGAGACCGGCGCGGTCAGTCTTCGCCGAACCCGCCCGGGTGGTTCTCGACGCCGCCCGCGCTCGTTCCCGTGGCTACGCAGCCGACTGGCGGGCCCGCTTCGCCGAGGCTTACCGGTTGGAGCTGCAGGCCTGGGTCGACGCCCTCGCCGCGGGGGAGCCCAGCCCCCTGGCTACAGCCCGCGACGGGATCACGGCAAGCGCCGTCGCCGACGCCGTCATCACGTCGATGCGCGAAGGCGGCCGCCCCGTCGAAGTGGAGGCATCCTGATGTTCCCCACCGCCATGCCCACCTCGCGGCGGCCTGACCCGATGTCCGCCCCGGCGCTGCGCTGGGGTGTGCTGGGTAGCGGCTGGATCGCTGAGCGGTTCGCCGCCGCCCTGCACCGCAATACCCGCCAACGGGTCGTGGCCGTCGGGTCGCGCACGATGGCCTCTGCCAGAGAGTTCGCCGAGCGGGTCGGGGCGTCCCGCGGACACGGCTCCTATGCCGACCTCGTCGCTGACCCCGGGGTCGATGTCGTCTACGTCGCGACGCCGCATAATTATCATCGCGCGCACGCGTTGCTGGCCCTCGACGCCGGCAAACAT
Source organism: uncultured Actinomycetota bacterium (assembly GCA_963799945.1). Lineage (GTDB taxonomy): Bacteria > Actinomycetota > Actinomycetes > Mycobacteriales > Pseudonocardiaceae > Pseudonocardia. The sequence continues at coordinate 257,259 of CAWCZG010000005.1, read as the reverse complement.
GTACTGGTGGAGAAGCCGATCGCGCTCAATGCCGCCGAGGCTCAAGAGATCGCTGACCGGGCCACCGCCCGCGGCGTGTACTGCGCCGAAGCCCTGTGGACGTTCTACCTGCCCCGCTACGACGTCATCCGACAACTCCTCGACGACGGTGTGCTGGGCGACGTCCACACCGTCCTCGCCGACAACGGCGAGTGGCTGCCCACCGCCCACCGCATTTACCGCCACGATCTGGCGGGCGGCCCGCTGCTGGACCTCGGCACCTACCCTGTCGCGCTGGCGAACTGGGTACTCGGCCAACCCAACCAAGTGGTCGCTATCGGCCAGGACGTGCCCGGCGGGGAGGTCAACGGCCAAGTGTCGATCGCGCTTCGGCACACCAAGGGGACCCAGTCCACGATCAGCACAACCATGATGGCTGACACCCCCACCCAGGCCGTGCTCGCCGGCACCCGGGCCACGTTGGTGGTCGAAGGCCCCTTCTACACCCCCGGCGACCTCACCCTCATTTGTGCGGGAAAAGGATCGACCCTGCGCTGGAGTGAACCACCCATCGGCCACGAGGCGCTCTACATAACCGCCGTCGAAGCAGCCCAGCGCGTCGCGGCCGGAGAAACCGACACACCACTCCGCCCACTCGCCGACTCGATCGCCACCCTCCGAATCATCGACGAAGTTCGACGTCAGATCGGCATCACGTTCGTCGAAGAAAGCGCGCCGGGAATACCGAACGCCGACTATCGAGTGCCATAGAGGCGCAAATCTTGACGGAACCACCCGTCGAATACCCACGATCGCGCGTCGGCGCGTCAACGTCACCCACTGCGGATGTGGGAACGAAGGACAGGAGTGGATCCTTTCCCACGATGATCGTCCTGCGCGCCGACGTGTTCCACCGGTCGCGGCCTGCCTCAGCACGTCGCTATGGGGATGAGGTCAGCCAGCATCCCCCCATGGACTTGCCAGCCCCGTGCTCATCATCCCCACAGAGCATGGACCACCACCCCCGCCGCGAGGTCTACCTGAGCTCGCGGACCACAGTCGTATGCGCCGACACCGCCCGCAGCTTGCTCGATCGGCCCATCACAACGCGAACTCCTTGACCGATGGACATGGAGTAAAGGTCGAGCGCGTGTACGAGCTCAGCCGACCTGAACGGTCCTGAACCGCGTGAACTTGCGCCGCCGCAGCCCGCCGTGCGGAGACGGTTCGGCTGCCGGAGGGCGGCGTGAGAGCAGGCGGTGCGCTTGTCATGAGGGTGCTCTGTTGAGGCCTCCGGGCAAGGTGCTGGTCCGACCTCCGTCCACGACGAAGATGCTGCCGTTCACCCAGGCTGCACGGTCGCTGCTGAGGTAGACCACCGCGTCGGCGATGTCGTCAGGGGTGCCGACGTGGGCGAGTGGGGTGATCCCGGCGATGACGCTTGCCACGTCGGAGTTGAACAGCGGCACGTCGCGGGTCGTCGCGGCCGTCTCGACCAGGCCCGGCGCGACCATGTTGACGCGGATGCCTGCGGGGCCCAGCGCCGCGGCCATGGCCAGGGTCAGCAGCCTCGTGCCGCCCTTCGACGTGCAGTAGGTCGTGTAGCTGCCGGAGCCCGCGAGACCGGAGACGCTGCCGATGTTGACGATCGAGCCGGGGCGCCCGGCGTCAATCATGGATCGGGCCGCGGCCTGCGAGGCGAAGAACGTGCCCTTGACGTTGATGTCCATCGTGAGGTCGTAGTCGTCTTCCGTGATGTCGAGGAAGCTCTGGGATCGGAAGATGCCCGCGTTGTTGACGAGCAGGTCCACGCCGCCGAACACATCTGCCGCTTCTACCGCCGCTCGCAGGTCGGCGGGCGAGGTCACGTCGCAACGAATGAAGACCGCGTCGGCATCGGTGTCGTCCTGGATGAGCTGACGGGTGGGCGGGCCACCCTCGCGCGGCTCCTCCTGGAGGTCGGCGATGACAACGCCACGCGCTCCCTCGGCGGCGATCGCTCGCGCGATGGCGCGGCCGTTGCCGCTCGACCCTCCGGTGACGAGAGCGACGCGACCCTCCAACATCGCGGTCACTTGCGTGCTCCTTCCGTGGGTCCGGTCAGGACCCCAGGGTCAGACGAGGGCGAGCGGATCCACCATCGAACCGGTCGCACCGCTGATCTTGAGCGGCAGCGCGACGAACAAGAACTCGTGGACGTGGTCGGCGGCGAGCTTCTCGAGGTCGAGGCTCTCCATGATGTAAACCCCACCCTCGACGAGCAGTCGGGTGTGCACGGGCTGCGGGTTGGACGGCACGCCGGGATCGGGTGCGGGTTGCACCTCGAAGGTCTCGGTGTCACTGCCCACCGCCACCACGCCGCGGTCGGCGAGGAGTTCAGCCGCCGACAGGTCCGGGCCGGGTGACACGTGCTGTGCCATCCGCGCAGAATCGGGCCAGAGTCCCATGTAACCGGTGCGGAACAGCACCACATCCCACTCGCGGATCTCGACCCCTTGTGCCGCGGCGATCGCCTCCGTCTCCGCGGCGTCGACCGGGTCGCCCGCAGGCAGGCAATCCACTCCTCGGTACCCGGCGACGTCGAGCAGCACACCGCGGGTGAACATCGGCGGCATGCTCGCCGCGTCCCCCACGGTGGGTCCGAAGTCGCCGAGGTGCTCCGCTGCGTTGGCGCCGCCGTACCAGTGGTCGTCGTCCCCGACGGTGATGTGTGCGAGCGCATCGACGTGGGCCCCGGAGTGCACGGTCGAGGTGATGACCTCGGTCATGCAGGCGAGTCCGACCTCGTTCGGGGTGTGGGGCCACAGGTCGTCGCCTGCCACCCGCAGCCCCTGCGGTGTGCGGTAGGACTGCACCTGGAACGGCGGATGGCCGGGAAACAGGGGCATCCCCGGGAACCGCGCCGCCGCCAGCGAGTACTGCCGACCGGTACGCACGAGCGCAGCGGCCCGCACCCGCTGTTCGGTGGGGACGTCGCCTGCCCGGCCGGTGTACCGGCTCACCGGGACTCTTGGGCGGCCGACACCGCCGCGACGACGCGTTCTGGCGTCATGGGCAGCTCGTCGATCCACACCCCGAGTGGCTTGAGGGCGTCGCTGATCGCGCTGGCGATGGCGGTCGGCGCGACCAGCCTGCCGCCCTCGCCCGCGCCCTTCACGCCGTACTCGGTGAAGGGAGACGGCGTCTGGAGGTGCTCCACGATGATCTCGGGTACCTCGTGCATGCTCGGCAGCAGGTACTCGCGGAACGTCGAGGTGGCGAGCGCGCCGTCCTCGTCGTAGCGGTACTCCTCCATCAGCGCGGCGCCGATGCCCTGCGCGACGCCACCGACCACCTGACCCTCGACCAGCGCGGGGTTCATCACGGTGCCGCAGTCGTTCACCACGTAGTACTGGAGCACGGTGACCACGCCGGTCTCGGGATCCACCTCGACGATCGGGATGTGGCAGGCGTGCGACACCATCGGGTAGAACGCGCCCATGTCCGTGCGGTCGGCGGACGGGGGAGTGGAATACGGGTGGTCGTAGGTGCAGGTCTCCACCAGCCCGCTGGACTCACCTTCCGGGTTGTCGTGCTTGAACAGGTGGGCGCGCATCCCGACGTCGGCCATCGACATCGAGGTGCCAGGGGCGCCCTTGGCCCGGAAGGTGCCCTCCACGCATTCGACGTCGTCAGGTGACATCTCCATCGCGTGCGCGGCGATGCGGATCATCTTGTCGCGGATCACGCGGGACGCGCCGCGGGTCGCACCGGACAGCATGATCGTCAGCCGGCTGCCGCCCGGTCCTGCCGACAGCGCGCCTGCGGTCGAGTCGGCGTAGCCGATCGACACTGCCGAGGGGTCGATGCCGAACTCCTCGGCGACGACCTGGCTGACCACCGTCTCCGGGCTGTTGCCCCACAGCGGGCAGCCCAGCTCGACCCGGACCCCGCCGGTGGCGTCGACGTCGAGCTTGACGCTCTCCGGGGTGCTGGTGGCCCCCAGCGGCGGGTTGTCGTAGAGGAACCACCACTCGCTGGCGTTGTAGCCGGAGCGTTCCTGGCAGGTGGCCAGTCCGATGCCCAGGTAGCGCCCCTCGCCGCGCAGCCGTTCCTGCTCGGCCTGCCAGTGCTTCAGGTCGGCCAGCTCCATGGCCCGGTCCAGCACGGGCTCGTAGTTGCCGCTGTCGTAGACGTTGCCGGTGGGGACCTTGTAGGGGAACTGTTCGGGCCGGATGAAGTTGCGCCTGCGCAGTTCCGCCCGGTCGATGCCGAGCTCCTCGGCGGCCGCGTCGACCAGCCGTTCCAGTATGAAGTTGCCCGGGTCGGCGCCAGCGCCCCGGAAGAAGCCCTGTTGGACCTTGTTGGTCAGGACGCAGGAGACGTCGTAGCGCAGGCTCGCGATCCGGTACGGGCCGGTCGGCTGGGCCATCGCGTTGCCGTGCTGTCCGTGCGCGAACTGGAAGTAGGCCCCGTAGTCGTCGATGATCTCCAGGGTCAGCCCGAGCATCTCGCCGTCGGCCGAGAGCGCGAGCGAGGCGTCGTAGATGCGGTCGCAGCCGACGTTGTCGTTGGCCGCGATGTTGTCTGCGCGGTCCTCGAGGTACTGGACCGGACGCCCGGCGGCCTTGCTCAGGGATCCGGCGATCGAGATCACCTTGGTGATGAAGTGCTTGCTGCCGAAGCTGCCCCCGACCGCGCAGGGGATCATGCGCAACCGGTTGTTGGGCACGCCGAGCATGCCTGCGAAGGCCCAGGGCAGGAAGTTGTGGAAGTTCGAGTTCGACCAGACGGTCATGTCCTTGCTGTAAGGGTCGTACGAGCAGACCGCGCCCGCGGTCTCCATCGGCTGGGCGCCCATCCGGTGCCAGCGGGCCTTACGGCGGACCACGTGCGCGGCGCGGGCGAAGTCACCGCCGACGTCCCCGAAGTCCAGCGATCGGTGGAACACCACGTTGCCGTCCAGCGTCTCGTGCACGCGGGGGGCATCGGCCGCCATCGCCTCGACGGGGTCCACCACGGGCGGGAGCAGCTCGTACTCGACCTGGATGAGCGCACACGCGTCCTCCGCGATGTACCGGTCGGTGGCCGCCACCGCGGCGACGGCCTCGCCGGGGAAACGCACCCGCTCGACGGCGATGGCCTGCTGCGGGACGGGTTCCGCGCAGAACGCAGGCATCGGGTTGACGTGGGTCAGCGCCTCCGCGCCGGTCAGCACCGCGACGACACCGGGAAGTGCGCGGGCGGCGCTGGTGTCGATCGACAGGATCCGGGCATGGGCGTGCGGGCTGCGCAGCACCGCGCCGTACAGCATCCCGGGGACCGTGATGTCCCCGACGTAGCCGCCCCGGCCGGTGAGGAACCGCGGGTCCTCCCGGCGCGGCACGCTCTTGCCCACCCAGGTGTACTCGGCCTGATCGGTGGCCGCTGCGGGCTCGCGGTCGACGATGGTCATGCGTCCGCTCCGGTCTTCTCGGCGGCGATGAGCCGGCCTGCGGCACACACCGACCGGACGATGTTCTGGTAGCCCGTGCAGCGGCACAGGTTGCCCGACAGGGATTCCTTGACGTCGGCCGGTTCGGGCAGCGGCGTGCGGTCGAGCAATTCGCAGGCAGCCATCAGCATTCCGGGGGTGCAGAAGCCGCACTGCAGCCCGTGGTTCTCCGTGAAGGCGCGCTGGACGGGGTGCAGGGTGCCGTCGGCGGTGGCGAGCGACTCGACAGTGCGGACCGACGCTCCGTCGAGCTGGGCGGCAAAGAGCAGGCACGACCGGGTGGTGTCGCCGTCGAGCAGCACGGTGCACGCGCCGCAGACGCCTTGCTCGCAACCGGCGTGCGTGCCGGTCAGCTCGAGCTCGTCGCGCAGGAAGTCGATCAGCAGTGTGCGAGGCTCGACGAGGGCGTCATGGACGACGCCGTTGACGGTGATGCGGATGCGGATCTTCTCAGGCATCGGAGTCCTCCGGGCGTGCGCGGTCGAGGGCCGTCCGCAGGGAACGACGGGTGAGCACAGTCGCGAGATGACGACGGAACGACGCGGAACCGTGGCAGTCCCCGATGGGGTCGACGCCCTCGGCGGCGAGAGCAGCGGCCTGGGCGAACTGCTCGACCGACGGTGGCCCGCCGAGCAAGGAGCGCTCCGCTTCCAACGCTCGCGTCGGTCGCTGATCGACCGCACAGAGCGCGATACGGGCGGAGGCCACCGTGCCGTCCTCGGCGAGCCCGATGATCGTGCCCACGCCGCACACCGGGAGGTCGCCGTGCCTGCGGGCCACCTCGACGAAAGCCGACCCCGTACGGGCGACGACCTTTGCAGGAATCCGAACCTCGACGGCCAACTCGTCGGACGCGAGGCTGTTGCGGAACGGGCCGGTGAAGAATTCGTCGGCGTCGATGAGCCGTTCGCCCCTGCTGCTGCGCGCGAGGACCATCCCGTCAAGGGCCAGTAGCGCGGCGGGTAGCTCCGCGCTGGGATCGGCGAAGGCGATGCTGCCGACGACGGTGCCGCGTCGGCGCACCGAGGCGTGCGCGACGTACGACCCGGCCTCGGCGAAAAGCGGGACGCGGGTCCGCACGCCCGGATGGATCTCGCAGCTGCGTTGCCGGGTGGTGGCGCCGATCCGGACGTCGTCGTCGGTCGAGATGGTGTCGAGCTCGAGGATGCGGTTGATGTCGATGATCACCGACGGGGTCGAAGCGCGTGTGTTCATCAGTCGGACCAGGCTTTGGCCGCCTGCGAGGATCCGGGCCTCTGGCCCGTGTTCGGCGAGTTGGGTGACGGCTTCCTCGACACTGCTGGGCGCCAGATAGGCGAACGCGGCAGGTTTCACTCCACACCTCCATGTGCGGGGAGAAGGGGCGACCCGTGGAGTCGCTATTCGGCGTCGCCCATCGCCAGCGAACCGAAGTGTTCGATGTGGTCGCGCATCTCCTTGCCTGCGAGCGCCGGATCGCGCGTGCGCAGCGCTGCAACGATCGGCAGGTGCGAGTCGGTGATCTCCGACATCTCGTTGCGCAACCTCGTGTAGGTGATGAGCGCACGGATTTCGGCGTGCAGCGACCGCCACACCTCGAGGAGCAGGGAGTTGCCTGCGGTCTCGAAGATCAGTTCGTGGAATCGGGCATCGTGCACCAGCTGACCGTGCAGATCGCCGATCGCGCCTGCCGCCCGCATAGCTCCGATCTCGGCCTCCAACAAGGCGAGGACCTCGTCGGTCATCAGTGGTGCCGCAGTTCGTCCGGCGACCTCCTCCAGTGCAGCGCGCACCGGGTACATCTCACCCATCTCCTTCTGGGAGATCGTGCGGACGCGGACGCCGCGGTGGGCCTCGCTCTCGACGAAGCGCATGGCCTCGAGGTCGCGAAGCGCCTCGCGGATCGGCGCCTGGCTGACGCCGTACTCCTTCATGAGACGGCTCTCGACGATCCGTTCCCCCGGTTCGTACTCACCGTCGAGGATCCGGTGCAGGATCTTCTCCCGCAGCTGATCGCGCAGCACTGATCTGGTCAGCAACCGATCCGGGTCGGCCATCGAGTGCTCCTCGGGTGCGTTGCGGTGAGAGCACCAGCTTGATCGTGTACGGAGGCCGAGGTTCGTGCCGAGCCTCACCGCGAATCGATTATCGATAATCGAGCGATGACGTGTCAAGGGTCACGGTAAGGTCTGCGGCACGCGATGATCACGGAGCGGGTCAGGCCTTGCCGCCGTCGCGGGTTCGGGTAAGGGTGTTGTGGTGAGCGCACCGGAGGTGCCCGCCTCAATGCGGTCGTGGACGACTGCGGTGAGCGAGATCGCGCGTGCCGTGAATGCGGCGGAGCCGCTCGACACCTTGCTCTCCCGGGTAGCTGAGCGGGCCTGTGTCAACACCCGGTTCAGCTCCGCCAGGTTCCCGATCAAGCTCCGAGGCGCCTACGGGGCCCCGACCCGCGCGGTCGCGCCGATCGACTGACCACGGACACTTGCTCAACGACGAGGAGACCGCCGTGCCCAACATCGTGGACACCGTCCTGCCGACTACCATGATCGGCTCTTACCCGAAGCCACGCTGGTACAGCCGCTACAACTTGGCCGGGGCCGACCTGCTCGAGTGGTGGAAGCTCGAGGAGAACTGGCACGCCTGGTGGGACGCCACCACGGCCTGCATCAAGGACCAGGAGCTCGCCGGGCTGGACATCGTCACCGACGGCCAGATGCACTTCGACGACTACGGCGGCGGGATCGGGTCGTTCGTCTGGTACTGGTACGAGCGCCTCGGAGGCTTCACCAAGGCCAAACTGCCCAACCCGCTGGCCGCCGCCATCGAGGCCAGCGAGGACGGCGACCTCAGCCAGGCCGCGTGGATGCACAACTGGGGCGGCACGGCCGTCACCGCCGAGGTGTCTCGCGGTATCCCTGGCCGGCTCAGCGAGATGTACACCGCGGCCCGTCAACTCACTGACAAGCCGCTGAAGGTCTCGGTCGGCGCCGGGCCGCCCAACCTGACCTACCACGTCGACTTCAACCACCCGAACTCCGCGTACAAGGAGGCGCGCAAGCTCGCCGAGGACCTCGTCCCGATCTTCAACGCCGACCTCAAAGACCTGGTTGCGCACGGCGCCGACTACATCCAGATCGAGGACCTCGGGGCCTGGATGCTGGCCCTCGACGGAGACAACGACTGGGTGCTCGACGTGCTCAACGCCTGGATCGACGGCGTCGACGCGAAGATCGCCTGGCACTGCTGCCTCGGCGCGGGATACGGCAACACCTTCCGCGTCGTCGAGGACGCGTTGCCCGCGTCCTCGAGCGGTGGATGGCGGTGAACGTCGACCAATACGCGCTGGACTTCGCGCTGCGCGACATGGCCGACGTGAAAGCGCTCAAGATGGTGGCACCGGACAAGGAGGTCCAAGTCGGGGTGATCGACATCCGGACCTTGTACATCGAATCCGACGACCAGATCGTCGATCGAATCCACCGAGTCCTCGAGCACATCGAGCCCGAGCGGGTCACCCTGTCCACCGACTGCGGCCTGAAAGCGCTGCCGAGGTTCTGCGCCTACGAGAAGCTGCGCGCGCTGTCGCGCGCCGCCGCCCGGGTGCGAGCCGAACTAGGCACACCGAGTCGATGAGCGGCCGGCGTTGTGGGGATTCCTGCAGCGTGTAGCGCCGATCTTCTCGGTCACCGATGTCGGGGCGTCGTTGGCGTTCTACGCGAGCCTCGGTTTCCGGGTGCGATCGTGGTCGGGCGGCGGTATGGCTTCGTTGCCCGCAGTGGCATCGAGTTGCATCTCGGGGATGGCGAGCGCGGGCGTGGGGTCGGTTCGGCGTATGTCGATGTCGACGACGCGGCCACGTTGGCTCTGGAGTGGCGAGCCGCGGGGGCGACCGTGCACGGGCCGGAGGACACGGAGTGGGGCATGCACGAGGGATCGTCGATCTTGACGGGAACGTGATCCGCTTCGGTAACGCGATTTGACCGGCACACGGGGTTCGCGCCACCGGAATCGAGTGTGTCCCCACCTGCATCCGGCACTGGGGCGGTGGCGCTAGCCGCGCTCAGAACTGGCGCTTTCCGCCTTCCGGGTCGGAGCGCGTCGGCGCGACCTTGTCCACGGCGTTGTGCCCCATGGTTTGGCCACCGAAGCCCACGTCATGAAAAGGAACGCAGGGATGTTCAGTGCGGCGCCGTACGCCAGCCGGCCGGCTAGTGCGCTGTCCTGCCCGCCAGTGACGGTCGCGACGATGCTCTGCTCGACCCAGACACCGACCCCGAACGTGCTGTAGACGATCACAGCCACCGTGAGGAGCAGTTTGACCAGCACCCACCAGTGGCGGGCCAGGCCCCACGGCGTGACCCAACACAGCAGCAACCCGCTCAGCAGCGCGGCGAAGGCCAGCGGGATGATCACGAACACGTCGACTTGGTCCATCATGAAGTAGCAGACCCGGCGGATCTCTGCAGCGCTGGTGTAGCCGGCCGTCATCGCCAGCACGACGTTGGCCGCGCCTGCTCCCATCCACCCGACCGAGACGGCGACGTGCGCGAAGACCACCAACTGCCGGCTCCGCTTACCGATCTTCCGCTGCACCCACCCTCCCCAACCATCAAGACGTTGATACCTGGTCGACGGTAGCTGCTAGCTTCCCGGTGTGCCTGCCGACGAAGACGAGTGGTCTCCCGCGGTGATCGCGGAGCTGCCCGCGTGGACCCTCGTCCAGGCCTATCACGTCGTCGCCCGCCGGTTCTGGGCTGCGTTCGCCGATGCCGGGCTGGGCCCGACACAGTTCGGGGTACTCGCCACGCTCGCCGCAGATCCCCACCTCGGCCAGGGGGAGCTGGCCCGGCGCAACCTGGTCAGTCCGCAAAGCATCGGAGAACTGGTCGCATCCTTGGAACAGCGAGGACTCGTCGAGCGGGCGGCCAGCGCCGGCCGGGGGCGGCGCAGGCCCGTACACCTGACCGATGCAGGGCGCGAAACGCTGCGACGCGCGGCTCCCGCTGTCCGAGCGATCAACGCCCCCGAGGCCCTCGGACTCGACGCCGCGGAGGCCGTCGAGCTCAACCGGCTGCTTCACCTCGTCCGCGGTTCGGCCTGATCCACGGCCGCCCCGGAAGGTCATTCCCGCTCCACTTCCGGCGCCAGGCGCGAGGCACAACCACCCGATAGGGCGGGCCTGGCGGAAGTACATGACCTCGGCGTATGAGTGATCGAGGCTAGCCGGTGAGGTTCAGCAGTGCCTTGAGAGCGTTGGGGTGTGCGGGCGCGGCGTGGTAGACGAGGAGTGTCAGTCCTTCGGCGTCGTGGACGGTGAAGGTCGAGTAGCGCAGGCGGATCGTGCCCGGTATCGGATGTTGGAACCCGGTGAGTCCGCTGTCTCCGACGGCGAGTAGGTCGTGGCGGACCCAGAGGTCGCGGAAGGCGGGGCTGCCGCGCATGAGGTCGGTGAGCAGTTCCGCGAAGAAGGGGTCGTCGAGCTCGGGGCCGACCTTGGCGCGGAGGTAGGCGACAACCCGAGTTCGGTCAGCGTGAGGTATCCGTAGCGGCCCGGCAGCTGCGGGTCCAGGAAGGTGGCGCGCAGCGCGTTGCGCCCGGGCGCCCATCCGCCAACCCCTCGGGCCAACGGCGCACGCCGCCCTGACACCGGGCCGACGCGGTAGTCGCGCGATGGATCGATCAGTCGTGACAACGCAGAAGCTCTACCGGGTGCCCGACGCAATGCGGCTGCTGTCGCTGAGCCGCTCGGTAATCTACGAACAGATCCGAACCGGGCGGCTGAAGTCCATCACCCAGGGCCGAACGCTGGCGAAGAGGCGAAGCGCGTCGTCGTCGGCTGACCCCGCCTCGGCGCTGTCGGCGACCAACGACAGGCCCGGCTTGGCGGCCAGATGATGACGTCGTGGGTCAGCCGAATCTCGCCGACGACCGGGTGTCGGAGGTGTTTGACACCGGCTTGGTGGACTCGCACGTCGTGCGCTGCCCAGCGGCCCCGAGATCCATCGCTCTGCGGCCCGTCCGGCCGACGCCGCCCCTTTGGCGCCCCGGCCGCGCGGCTCACCGCACCCGAGCCCTCCCTCTCCCCGGCCGCCACCCATCCCGCCCCCGGTGGCCCTGGAAAACGACCCACACGGCCTGCCCGCCTGGGCTGGCGGCTCGGAGTGGAAGAGGACTTCGCCGTTGACCCTGACGCCTATGGTGTGAAGGCGACTGAGCGGTTGTCATCGGTATTTGCCGCGGCACCTACCTGGGCGACCGGCCGCACCGGGAAGTCCGCTTCGCGCACGCCTGGCAATTCCGCGACGGCGGGCGGGCGGGTTCGAACAGGTTACTGATACCGCCCGCTGGAACGACGCACAACGGTGACGCGAAGCTGGAGCGGTATCGCGCCGCGTTGCAAGCCGGTACCGATCCGGTGATGATCGCGGCGTGGACTGTCGAGGTACAGGCGTGTAAAGCGCAGGCCCTGGCCGCGACCCGGACAGAATCGGCCACAACCGGCTGGGCGAGCAAGAGATCGAAGCAGTCGTCGCAGCGCTGGTGAACATCCGGTCCGTGCTGGAGCGCGCTCCCTGACGATAAAGCGGCCGTCTACCGCCAGCTCAAACCTGAAGCTGATCTACAAACCAGAAGACGCCTTGGTCAGCGCCAAAGTTGACACTTACCCCACCACGTGGGGCTATGGGTCGTGTCCGAGGGGGGACTTGCACGTTAGCCACAACGGCGAGACTGGCTGAGGGCGGCCCTTGAGGTAGTCCGTCGAGGACGCGTATCAGATCACTCTGAGATGTTGCCGGGCTCAATCAACACCTTCATGCCCTCGCCGCGTCGGAGGCCGTCGACGGCGGCGACCGCGTCGTGCAGCGGGTGGATCCGGCTGATGACCGAGCGCACGTCCAGACGTCGCGTGGTTACCAGGTCGATGGCCGCCTCGATGTCGCCGCGCAGGTAGATGCGGGTGCCGACAACGGTCAGCTCAGCGAACATCAGCTGGAGCAGGTCGACTCCGTGTACGCCGGGGCCGTAGGCGCCCACGACGACAGCGGTGCCGCCGACCCGCAGCCAGCCCAGTAGCGCGGGCGCCACCGCGGGGTGACCGGCGGCGTCGAACACCACGTCCGCAGGCTGGTCGAGGTCCTCCGGCTCCGCGGCGAGGTCGATGCCGAGATCGGTCACCCGCCGCCGCCGGTCGTCCGACGGCTCCGACAACGTCACGGTTGCCCCGGCCACGGTGGCGACCAGAGCCACGAGACACCCGACCGGGCCGCCCCCGACGACGTGGGCCCGCTGCCCGACCTGCAACCCCGACCGCCGCACGGCGCGAACCGCGACGGCGACAGGCTCGATCAGCGCGGCGGCGACGAGGTCGGTGTCGGTCGGCAACGGGTAGAGGCCGTACTCGGGAACCACCGTGCGGCAGGCGATGCCCCCTGGGTAGTCCACGCCGACCGAGGTCAGGTGGCGGCAGGCGTTGACGCGGCCTGCGCGGCAGGCCTCGCACGTGCCGCAGTGCACCATCGGGTTTACGAACACCGGCTGACCGGCGGGCAGGGTCCCAGACGGTGCCGCGAGCCTGCCGACGAATTCGTGGCCGAGCACCACGCCGGGACGCGCCCGGACGTGCTCACCGGCGGCGATGTGCAGGTCGGTCCCGCAGATCCCGGCGTACGCGACGTCGACCGGCACCCAGCCGGGACGGAGCTCCGGCACCGGCACGGGCACAACTGCGACGGTTGGCCCGCCCAGCCACACGAGCGCGTCCTGGTCAGGCATGGGTCGCCTCCTCGGCGCGGGCCGCCGTGAGGGCGGCTCTGATCGCGGCGCGAACACCGCCCCGCCTGCAGGTCTCGCCGAGCTCGAGGCAGTCGGCGAGGAAGCCGTTGTCCCGGCCCAGGGCCTGCGGGAAGATCGGGGTGTCGAGAAGTACGGCGCGGACGCGGTCCGGTTCCCGCCGGTAGCGGGTTCCAAGGACGGTCAGGGAAGCGAGCGCAGGGTCGCGCAAGCCCTCACTGATCGGGCCGTCGACGGCTGCCGGGTCGGTCATCACGCGGACGAATGCAGCGACAAGCAGCGCGCACAGGGGTGACCGTCTGCCGCGGGTGGCCCGGATCGCGACGGGCTCGGGGATGCGGGCCGGGACCTTGAGGGAACCGTCGGTGCCGACCTGACTGGTGAGGTGTCCGGTCGCGGCGTTCGCGAACCGCTCGAGAAGCGACGCCCGATAGCCTGCCAGGGAAACTTCGGCGGGGACGGCACAGGTGCTGCTCACCTCGTTGAGGAAGGCCTCCGCGGCGGCCCGGACGTCGTGGTCCGCGACGGCTGCCGAGATCGTCGGCGCGCCGATCAGCATCCCGAGGTACGCGAGCAGGGAGTGGGTGCCGTTGAGCAGCCGGATCTTGAGAACCTCGTAGCCGTGCACGTCCTCGCTGAAGATCGCCCCGGCCCGGTCCCACGCAGGCCGCGCTGTCACGAAGTCGTCCTCGATCACCCACATCGAGAACGCCTCCGCAGGCACCGGCGAGGCGTCGCGCAGTCCGATCCGCGTCCGCACCATCTCCCGGTGGCGGTCGGTGGTGCGCGGGACGATGCGGTCGACCATCGAGCTGGGAAACCGCACCCGCGAGGCGCACCAATCGAGCAGCTCGCCCCGCTCGGGCTCCGGGACGCACCGCTGCAGGAACTCGATGACGAGGCCACGGAGCAGGCCGCCGTTGCCAACGAGGTTGTCGCAGCTCAGCACGGTGCACGGGGCGTCGATCCGGTGTCGGCGGCGCAGGGCGCCTGCGAGCTGGCCGACCGTCGTCAGCGGCGGGCGGCCGTCGAGATCCGCCGCCAGCTCAGCGTCGCCGAGATCGAGGCCGTCCTGGCCAGGGCCCGCGGTGTAGCCCGCCTCGGTGACGGTCAGTGTGACGAGCGAGATCGCGGGGTCCGCGAGCTGCGAGACGACCGCCTCCGGGTCGGCTGCGGCGAGCAGCAGGTCGGTATGCACGGCGACCACATCGACGTCCGCTCGGTCGTCCGCGAGAGTCAGCACTGCGTAGGCCGTCTCCTGCGCGCGCATCGCGTCGAGCACGTCCCGCGACCGTCGGGCGACCCCGACGATGCCCCACGGCCCGTCATCGACGTCGAGCGTTCGCGCCGTATAAACGGCCTGGTGGGCCCGGTGGAAGTTGCTCAGCCCGAGGTGCACGATCCCGGCCTTTCGCGGGGGTGTGCGGGGCAGCACGGGGATCCGGCGCGACCGCGCGGATCCAGGGGTGAGCCGCGGGCGTCCGTCACCAGTCATGGACCGTCCCGTCCCGTAGCTGCGCCACCGGCAGGTAGGCCCGCTCGTACGGGTGCAGCGCCGCGAGTTCCTCGTCCAGCGCCACGCCGAGCCCGGGCGCGTCGCCCGGGTGCATCATCCCGTCGGCGAACCGGTAGGCGTGCGGGAAGGCCTCGTCGGTCAGCGGTGAATGCGGCATGTGCTCCTGGATGCCGAAGTTGTGGACCGCCAGTCCCAGGTGCAGGGCCGCGGCGAGACTGATGGGAGAGACGTCGGTCGGCCCGTGGCATCCGGATTTCACCTGGTACAGCTCGGCGAGGCCGAGCATCTTCCGGAGCCCGGTGACGCCGCCTGCGTGGGTGACGCAGGCCCGCAGGTAGTCGATGAGTCGTTCCGTGATCAGCACGTTCGCGTCCCACGGCGAGGTGAAGACCTCGCCGAGGGCCAACGGGATGCTCGTGCCCGCGCGCACCTGGCGCAGCAACGCCTGGTTCTCGGCGGGGGTGACGTCCTCGAGCCAGAACAGGTCGTACGGCTCCAGTGAGCGCCCGAGCTGCACGGCCTCGGTGGGGGTCAGCCGGTGGTGGGCGTCGTGCAGCAGGATCGGTTCGGCCCCGAACCGCTCCCGGACCGCCTCGAAGACCTTCGGGATGAACCGCAGGTAGGAGCGCGTGTCCCACGTCTCGACGGCCGGTCGCGCCCCGCGTGCGGCAGGCTCGTACGCCGCGCCGCCTGCCGCCACCCCGTACGACGAAGCGGCACCCGGCGTCGTGACCTGTAGCCGGATCGCCCGGTAGCCCGCGTCCAGGTGCTCCTCGATCGCGTCGAGCAACTCGGGGACCTCGCGCCCGGAGGCGTGGGTGTAAACCAGGCAGCCGGTGCGGCTGGCGCCCCCGAGGAGCTGGTAGAGCGGAAGGCCTGCCGCCTTCGCCTTGAGATCCCACAGCGCCATGTCGACCGCGGCGAGCGCGGCCATCGTCACCGGGCCGCCACGCCAGTAGGCCCCGCGATAGAGGTACTGCCAGGTGCTCTCCACCGCGTGCGCGTCCCGCCCGACGAGCAGCGGGACGACGTGCTCGGACAGATACGCCGCTACAGCGAGCTCCCGCCCGTTCAGGGTGCCGTCGCCCCAGCCGACCAGCCCGTCGACGGTGGTGACCTTGAGGGTGACGAAGTTCCGGCCGGGGCTCGCCACGATCACGTCGGCGCGTTCGACGGTCAGGGCGGCGGTAACCACGCAGCGCGCCTATGCCGGACGGGACGGCGAGTCGCCGAGCGCCGCTTCGGCGGCGGCCACCTCCTCCTGCTCCACGTAGCCCCACATCTCGGGGAGGATGAACTTCGCCGACAGGAAGCCGATCGCCGACAGCACGGACACCGCGAGCGTCGCCCCGAACTTGCCCCAGGCCGCGTTCATGACCGGGAAAATGAAGGCGCCGAAGAACGAGGCCGCCTTGACGAAGACGTAGGCGAACCCGGACGCGGTGGCCTTGAAGCGCGGCGGCGCCACCATGCTGTTGATGGTCATGCCGTTGGAGGCGTCCCAGTAGTGGCCCCACATGAGCACGCAGGCCGCGATCACGATGACGACCTTCCAGTCGTACTTGAGCGCGAAGGCGCCGACGACGAGGCCGATGAATGCGAGCCCGAAGCCCCACATGGCCACCCCGCGGTGGCCGATGCGCGACAGCATCAGCGGCGCGACGAAGCCGGAGATCGTGGCGAGCACGTAGATGCCTGCGGTTACCAGGTTGGTGCCCGTGATGCTGCCGCTGCTGGACACGCCGACGCCCGCGACCACCAGGATCACGGGCAGGTAGAAGGCGAAGGCGGTGAACTCGGCGCCCTGGCAGGCGTTGGAGATCCAGCCGAAGATCGTGGCCCGCTTCTTGACCGGGTCGGCGAACATCACCTTGATGAAGTCGCCGACCTTCGGCTTCTCGAGGTGCACGTCCTCGTCGGGCAGCATCTCGAGCGGGTCGTCGAACAGTTCCAGTGAGACCTGCTTGGCCTTGCGGAACTGCCCCCGGTTCAGCAACGACATGGGGGTCTCGGGCAGGTCGAGCCGGGCCACCAGGAGCACCAGGGCCGGGACCGCGCCCAGCGCCAGGCCGATCCGCCACAGGACCCCGTGTCCCAGGCCGGTGAGGTACATGACCGTAATGATCACGATCGCGAAGACCTCGCCGAGGCCGAACATGAACTGCCACCGCGAGCCCATCGTCTCCCGGGTGCCCTTCGACATCGACTCCATGATGTAGGCGTAGCCGTTGGCGATGTCGCTGCCGAGCGGGAAGCCGAGCAGGAACCGAATGATGATCAGATCCCAGATGTTCATGGAGAAGCCCTGCGCGACCGCGAGGATGATGAACAGGATCATCGTCAGGATGAAGACGCGCTTGCGCCCGAGCCGGTCGGCGACGTAGCCGCCGAGCAGCGCGCCGATCAGTGCGCCGCCCTGCACCGCCGCGGTGGCCAGCCCGAGCTCCACGGCGGAGGGGTTGTACTCGTCCTTAATGAAGATCAGCAGGAAGGAGATCGCGTAGAGGTCCCAAGCCTCGATGAGGATCGTCGCGATCATCATCCAGCCGCCGCGGTTGCTCGACGCGGTGCCGGGCTTGTTGAGCAGGCGCATGGTGGCCTGGTCGGAGAGTTGCCGAAGTCGTTCTTGGTCCACGATGACCTCCGCGGTGACCTCGCACTGCCGTCGCTCTCCTGTTTCCCCGCGAAGCAGAAGTTAAACGTGTGTGAAGGCCGGATGTGCCACCACTCGGCGGAGGAACCGTCGGGGCGGCGCCACGCCGCGCCGCGGGTCAGCGCTGCACGTCCTCCTCCACGGTGAGCAACGTCAACTCGTACGGCCGAGGGACCGCCTCCCAGCCGCCGGGGACGGTGACCGCGAAGGCGCCGGTGACGGCGGCGGTGGACAGCCGTTCGCGGACGCCGCGGCCGAGGAGCCGCGACGCGAGGTAGCCCGCGACGAAGGCGTCGCCCGCTCCGACGGTGTCGACGGCCTGCACGGGCACCGTAGGCACCTGGATCAGCTCGCCGTCGATCTGGGCTGTCGCGCCCCGCCGTCCCAGCTTGACCACGACCTCGGACGGCCCGAGCGCCTCGGGACGGACCGCCGCATCGCTGTCGAGGGCGATGCGCGCCTCGTCGTCGCCCGCGAAGAGGATGTCAGCGCCCGCCGCTAGCTCGCGGAACACCGGCGCGGCCGTGCCCGCGTCCCACAGCCGGGACTGGAAGTTGAGGTCGACCGAGACCGGCACGGCTGCCTCGTGGGCCCTGCGCATCGCCTCCCGCGCCGCTGCGGCAGGCTCCGGCCCCAGCGCAGGGGTGATACCCGACAGGTGCAGCACGCCCGCCTTCTCGACGACGCCGTCCGGCAGGTCCGCGGGACGCAGGTGCGAGCCTGCGCTGCCGTGCCGGTAGTAGGAAACCGGCGCCCCGGTGCCCGTCCGGCGCTCGCGCAGCATCAGCGCGGTGGGTGCCGGACCAGACAGCGGACCCGCTCGGCCAGCAGCTGGCGCTCGATCAGGTCGCCGATCGGATCGTCGCCGAGGCACCCGATCCAGGTGGCCCGCACACCGAGGCGTGCCACGCCGATCGCGACGTTCGCGACTCGGCGCCGAGGTCGGTCCCGTCGGGCACCTTGGCGGCAAGGCGTTCGACGACCTCCAGAGCGCCCTTGGTCGTCAGGGTGAGCTCGAGGCTACGAATGCCGTTCTCCAGCAGCACGTCCACCACCGCCTCGGCCCGAGAGGCGTTCTCGGCGCGCGTATTGCCACGACTCGTGTCGTGACGAGGGCCTCGCTCATCGGCACCCTGGAGGGCGCGCGTGGAAGGTCGGCTGCACTCATACTCAAGGCTTCCCTTCGGGCCTGCTGCTCACACGAACAGCATCCTGTCGGTGCGCGGAGCAAGCGTGCTGGGTGTGGCTGATCTGGTGCAACGCTTGCCCCGGGCGCTCCCGCAACTCGGGCAGAGCTGGAACACGGCATCCCGCCCGACGCGTCGCCACCGCCCGCCGCCGCAGCGAGCAAACCCTGCATCCCCGGGGCAGTCCAGCGGTGGTCAGTCGAAGAACTTCCTCCGGCGGATCTCGGCTCGCCTGCGCCGCAACCGCCAGCCGTCGGCGGTGCGGACGATCTCGTCGTCGTAGTCGCCGGTGACCGGCGTGCCGTCGTTCGGGAACCCGAGGAACTTGCTGTGGCCGTGGACGGTGTCGGCGTCGATCTCGGTCAAGGTCGTGTTGGTCGTGACGTGGGCGTACATGTTGCGGCCCAGGAAGTTCGCGATGATGTCGGGAATGCCGTGCAGATCGGGACGGTCTGTTGCGCTGCGGTCGAAGACGAAGTCGTCGGTGAAGACCTCGGCCGCGCGTGCCCAGTCGTGGTCGTCAACGACGTGGCCGTAATCGGCGAGCATGCGGTGGATCAGCATGGAGTCCTCGGGTGTCATCGTCCCTACTGTGCCAGGACCGGTCCGCAGGGTGCTGGGCCGTCGGTCGACTCAGCTGCTCATCGACGGTGGCGCGGGTCTGCCGTCGACAACAGTGTGGTCACCAGCAGTTCCCGGCCGTCTTGACAGCTCGGTCGGTCCGGGGCTGACAGCGGTAGGGGCTGTCACCGCCGGTCGACCACGACGGCCCCGTCCTGCACGACGGTGAGGACGTGATCGGCGGGTTCGGCGAGCACGGTGAGGTCGGCGACCGGGTCGCCGTCGAGAAGCAGCAGGTCGGCTCGGGCGCCCGGCAGGAGCTGGCCGATCTCACCGCTCATGTTGAGCAGGTCGGCGGCGACCAGGGTGGCCGACTTGATGACGTCAGCCGGTGTCTGGACCTGACCACGGATGCGGAACTCGCGCGACTGGTGCCGGTGCATGCCGCCGAGCAGGTCCGAGCCGTAGGCGATCTTGACTCCGCCGGCGTAGGCACGCTCGAGTGCCTTGAGCCCCGCGTCGAGGACCGCGTCCACCTTCTCCCAACTCGAATCGGGCAGCCCGTGCGAGATGCCTTCCTCCTTGAGTGCCCAGTAGGTCACCAGTGTCGGGACGAGGAAGGCGTCGTGCTCGCGGAACAGCGCCACGCTCTCGTCGTCGATGAGGTTGCCGTGTTCGATCGACCGGACGCCGGCGCGCAGGGCTTTGTCGACTGCGCGGGCGGAGTAGGCGTGGGCGGCGACGTAACGGTTGGCGGCCCGGGCCTCCTCGACCGCGGCGATGAGCTCGGCGTCGGAGTACTGGGTGGAGTCGATCCGGTCGGTGGGCGAGGCAACGCCGCCCGACGCCATCACCTTGATGTGGTGCGCTCCCTTCCGCAGCTCGTCACGGGCAGCCGTGCGGACTGCGTCGACCCCGTCGGCGATGCGGCCGAGGCCTGCGCAGTAGTGGGTGTCCTCCATGACTGTCTGGCCGGGGCCGCGTCCGTCCCCGTGGCCGCCGGTCTGGCTCAGCGCCTTGCCACAGAAAGCGATCCGCGGTCCGGCCAGCAGGCCTTCACGCTGCGCCCTCGCAAGCCCGAAGTCCGCGCCGGAGGCATCTCGTACTGTGGTAAAGCCCCGATGCAGCATGTCGCGCAGGATGGTTGCGGCGTGCGCAGTGACGTAGCTGACCGGCCACGTGCAGATGGCTGACAGGTCGGCGGTGGCCGCGGTGACGTGCACGTGGGCGTCGATCAGGCCCGGCATGACGACCAGCCCGCCAGCGTCGATCACCTCGGCGCGGTCGGGAGCGCGGACGTCGGTCCCGACCTCGACGATCCTCCCGTCCACGGCGAGGACGTCGTGCTCGTGCAGTTCCCCGGTGGCGACGTCCAGCACCTGGCCGCCGCTCACGAGCATGCTGCTCATTGCGACATCATCCCCGTCGCGACGTCATTCCCGCGCAGCATCACGGCACGTCGGGCGACGTGGACGCCGCGGCGTCCAGCCCCCGCCGCTCGCTCAGCTCCTCCAGCGACTGACCTGCCGTCGCGAGGCCGAAGACGAGCACGACCGCGACCCCGGCCAGGAGGACGGCCGTGGTCATCGTGAACACGCCAGCGAAGCCGAGCGCGGCCGCGAAGAATCCGATGATCGCTGGGGCGGTGATGCTGCCGATCCGCCCGAAAGCGCTGGACATCCCCGTGGCCGTGGTGCGCACCCAGGTCGGGAACACCTCCGGCGTGTAGGCGTACAGGCCCGCGTACACGCCGTTGAGGAAGAACGACAGCAGCGCTCCGCTCGCGACGATGGTGAACGACGTGTCGCTCTGGCTGAGCAGGAACGCGCTGATCGCCGAACCGACGAGGTAGATCGCGATCGTCCGGCGCCGGTCGAGCTTCTCGTTGGACCACGCGGCTGAGAAGTATCCGGGGACCTGCGCAAGGTAGATGATGATCGAGAACGAGAAGCTGGTGGTCACGGTCAGCCCGCGATTGATCAGCAGGGTCGGGATCCAGGAGAAGAACCCGTAGTAGGAGAACGTGATGACGAACCAGAGCACCCACACCACCGCGGTGCGCCGGGCCATTGCGCGGCTCCACATGAACGTGACCGCGGCCAGCAGGCCCGCCCGGCTCGACGGGACGGCTGCCCCGATCGGCTCCGGGGCTGCGACCGATGTCGGGACGGGTGGCAGCGCAGTGCCCAGGGACGCTTCCGCGCGTCGTTCGAAGTCGGCGACGACCTGCTCCGCCTCCGCCGTCCGCCCGCGGAGCAACAGGTAGCGAGGTGACTCCGGCAGCGACCGGCGCCACCACAGCACCATGAGCACCGGTACGGCCGTGACGACCTGGGCCCAGCGCCAGCCGGCCTCGGACAGCGGGATCACGAACCGGCCGATCAGGGCCGCGCCGACGAACCCGAAGGAGAAGAAGCCGGCCAGGGCGCCGAGGAACCAGCCGCGCCGCGCGGGCGGCACGAACTCGGCAAGGAACGGGGCGACGATCGCACTCTCGGCTCCCGTGCCCAACCCGGCGAGCACGCGGGCGCCGACGAACACCGCGTAGTTCGGTGCGGCCGCGGCGCCGAGCGTGAAGATGCAGTAGAAGATCAGGGCGTAGAGCATGACGCTGCGGCGCCCGATCCGGTCGCCGAGGACGCCGGCGATCACTGCCCCGAAGAGGAACCCGAAGGGCGTGGCGGATCCGATGACGCCGAGTTGGGCCGCGCTCAGTCCCCACTCGGTCTTTACCGACGGAAGGAGGAACGCGACGATGGCCGCGTCCATCCCGTCGAAGGTGTAGCCGAGCCCACCCATCAGCAGCAACGTGTAGTGCGGTCGCGACAGCGGAACCCGGTCCAGGCGATCCAGCAAACTCATTGCTTCTCCCCATCACGAGGCCTCTCAGTTTCTCACACGACCGTTGATCTCCGCAGGTCGTGACCGGTGGCGCGCTCGTCGATCCGAGTCACAGATCGGCCAACCCCGCCGCGGTGAACCTCGGCTCGTGCTCGGCGTCGGCCTGCTGTTCTCCGTCACCAGCAATCTGCTCCCCGGGCGCCTGTCCGACCGGGAAGTGAGCCGCCTCGAGACGCGCAAGCCGTGGATCTTCGCCGGAGCCCTGATCGGCTACAGCGCAGGAGGAGTGGAGGCGCCGGGTTCGAGCAGGCGGGCGTGCACACGGCACGGGCGCTCGGCCAGACGGAGGTGGAGACGATGCCCGACCAGCTCGGCGATGTCGGACAGGCGTTGCATCGAGCGCAAGGGTGGGAGTGGTTAGTGAACGTGTCCGAGAGGAAGACGAATTCCCACGCCGCTGACCTGTTGCTTTGCGTTCGCGGTAAGGAAGATACGCGTAACAGTACTGCTCAAAGACCCGTTGATGTGTCCGAGGGGGGACACTATTGCTCGAATGTGGCGACCCCGCTCATCGCGGGTGTCCATAAACACATAATAGCTCCATTCGGCTCGGAGTAAAACGGCGCGGATGATAGCTGCTAATCTCTGGGCTTTACGCCTGAGTGTTGCTCACGCTGCGTCCCGAGTCCGAGTCATGACCTTTCGTCCCGAAACACATGACCAATGTCCTGGCCAGTACGCTTTCGCAGACCAGACCGGGTCTACCGTCCGTCGACGTCCGCCCAGATCGGCCGCCATCCGGCGGTGATTGTCACTCACTTTAGAACCCAGTTGTTGATCTCCTCGTACCGAGGGTATCGCCGCGAGGAGCGCCGCAGCAGGGCTCAATTCGTGCTCAGCGCCAAGCTCAGGCGAGGCGGGCCTCGGTGGGGTCGACGGATGCGGGTAGCGGGTTACCGTTGGCGTCGGTGCGGTCGGGGTCCTCGGATTCGGGGAAGACGTCCGCGATGCGCGCCGAGCGTCGTCACTCAGTGCGGTTGCTCAGACCCTTGCAGCGCCTGAAGCACGAGCAGAGAGCGGGGCCCGGCCGTGGCCGACGCCCCGACCGGGCCCGACCGGGTTGGGGTGTGCGTGTCGAGGACGATCCGCCAGCCGGTCTGCGCGGGCGGCGGTGGCAAAGCGAATTCGAGCGGCTCCCACCAGGCGTTGACCAGCACGAGGTGGTCGTCGTCGACCTGGGGCGTGCCGTCTGCGGCGAGGTCGGGGTCGCGGTCGCCGTCGAGCAGTACGGCCACGGCACGGGCGCCCGGATCCGCCCAGTCCGCATCCATCATCGGCGTGCCCGCCGGGGTGAGCCACCGCAGGTCGGCTGCGGCGACGCCGGTGAGGAAGCGGCGACGGCGGAAGACCGGGTGCTCACGGCGCAGGCGCAGCAGGCGTCGGGTGAACTCCAACAGCTCGGTGTCGGTGTGCTGCCAGTCGAGCCAGGTTGTCGGGTTGTCTTGGCAGTAGGCGTTGTTGTTGCCGTGTTGGGTGCGGCCGATCTCGTCGCCGCTGAGGATCTGGGGCACACCCGCGGACAGCAGCAGGGTGGCGAGCAGCGCGCGGGTCTGGCGGGCGCGCAGGGCGAGCACGTCGGGATCGGTGGTGTCGCCTTCGACGCCGCAGTTCCAGGAACGGTTGTCGTCGGTGCCGTCGCGGTTGTTCTCACCGTTGGCCTCGTTGTGTTTGCGGTCGTAGGACACCAGGTCGCGGAGGGTGAACCCGTCGTGCACGGTGACGATGTTGACCGAGGCGGTGGGTCGGCGGCCTGCCGCGGCGTAGAGGTCGGCGGAGCCGGTGATCCGGTCGGCGAAGTCGCCGAGCAGCCCGTCGTGGCTGCGCCAGAAGTCGCGGACCGTGTCGCGGTAGCGGCCGTTCCACTCGCTCCAGCCGGGCGGGAAGCGGCCGATGTCATAGCTGTCCGTGCGCCCGACGTCCCAGGGCTCGGCGACGAGGGCGACCGTTGAGATCACCGGGTCCTGCGCGACCAGGTCGAAGAAGGCCGAGGCGGTGTCGAAGTCGCGGTCGTCGCGGGCCAGGGTCGGGGCGAGGTCGAAGCGGAACCCGTCGATGCCCATCTCGGTGACCCAGTAGCGCAGCGAGTCCATTACCAGCTGTAGCGCGACGGGGTGTCCGGCGTTGAGGGCGTTGCCGCAGCCGGTGGTGTCGACGTACCCGCCCGCGGGGTCGAGGTGGTAGTAGCCGCCGTCGTACAGGCCGCGGAAGCACAGGACGGGGCCGTCGGCGCCTGCCTCGGCAGTGTGGTTGAACACGACGTCGAGCAGCACGTCCAAGCCTGCGGAGTGCAGCGCGGCGACCATGTCGCGGAACTCCCGGACCTGCCCGCCCGGCTGCCCGGCCCGCACCGCCGCGGAGTAGCCCGCGTGGGGGGCAAAGAAGCCGATGGTGTTGTAGCCCCAGTAGTTGGTGAGCCCGCGCTGACGCAGGAACGGCTCGGGCACGTTGTGATGCACGGGCAGGAGCTCGACGGCGGTGACGCCGAGCCCGGTGAGGTGCTCCAGCGCCGCGGGGTGGGCCAGACCCGCGTAGGTGCCGCGCAGAGCCTTCGGCACGCCCGGGTGGCGCATGGTGAAGCCGTGCACGTGCAGCTCGTAGATGACGGAATCGGCGCGCGGGTGGCGCGGCCCCGGGCCGGGCCGGGGCGACGGCGCGACAACCAGGCCGCGGGGTACGTGCGGGGCGGAGTCGCCGGTGCCGCGCCCGAAGACCGGCGGCGCGAACTCGACGTCGCCGTGCACAGCGCGGGCGTAGGGGTCCAGCAGCAGCTTGTCCGGGTCGAACCGCCGCCCACGGGGCGGGTCCCATGCTCCGCAGGCGCGGTAGCCGTAGGCCTGGCCGGCGCCGACGCCCGGGACCAGGCCGTGCCAGACGTCGCCGTCGCGTTCGGGAAGCGCTAGGCGGGTCTCGGTGCCGTCGTCGGCGAAAAGGCAGAGCGTCACGGTGTCGGCCGGGGAGACGACGGCGAACGCGGTGCCGTCTTTGGTCGGTGTGGCGCCTAGCGGGTGGGGGTGGCCGGGCAGGATGCGCATCACCCCGGCCTCCCCTCGGTGGCGAGCCGTCGCAGGACGTCGGCGGTGGAGGGCACTGCGCCCTGCCTGCGCCGGATGAGGTCGGCGACGAGCCCGGTCCAGCCGGTTTGGTGGGTGGCGCCGAGCCCGGCGCCGTTGTCGCCGTGGAAGTACTCGAAGAACAGCACGTTGTCGCGCCACCGCGGGTCGGTCTGGAATCGGGTGGTGCCTCCGTAGCAGGGCCTGTGCCCGTCCGCGTCGCGCAGGAACGTCGAGATGAGCCGCGTGCGCAGGTCGTCGGCGACCTCGTCGAGGGTCTTCGACTGCCCGGAGCCGGTGGGGTACTCGACGAGGAGGTCGTCGCCGTAGAACCGGCCGAAGCGTTCCAGCGCGGTGACGACGAGGTGGTTGAGCGGGAACCACACGGGCCCGCGCCAGTTGGAGTTGCCGCCGAACATGGCGATGGTGGATTCGGCGGGCTCGTAGTCGACCTGGGCGTGCACCGAGTCCAGGTCGAGTACGGCGGGGTGGTCGCGGTGGCGCGCCGACAGGGAGCGCAGCCCGTGCGGCGAGAGGAACTCCGCCTCGTCGAGCAGCGCCGTGACCATACGCCGCGCCCGCGAAGGCTCCACGACGCTGAGCAGCAGGCTGCGCCGCCCGGGTTCGCCGCGTAGCAGGCCTGCGGTGGTGAGCGGTTCGGTGCCCGCCACACCGAGCCGTTCCAAGAAATGGGCGAACCGTTTGCCCAGCACCAGTGACTGGCCCAGCGCTTCCTCGTCGACGACGCCGCCCGCGAGCATCGGGATCATCGACACCATCGAGCGCACCCGCACCGGTGCGGAGCGGCCGTCGGGCAGGGTGAGCCGGTCGTGGAACAGCCCGTCCTGCTCGTCCCAGAGCTCGGCGCCGTCGAGCGCGTCGCGGATGAGCGCGAAGTGCTCCAGGAACGTCTGCACCAGATCCAGCGCGGGCCGCCGTCCGGAGCGATGCAGCACCGCAGCGATCGTGGCCATCGCGGCGGCGTAGCCCGCCATCCAGCCGGTGCTGTCAGCCTGCTCGAGCGTCCAGCCGGGCGGCAGGTGGGAGCGGTCGATCGGGCCGATGTTGTCCAACCCCATGAAACCGCCCTCGAACAGGCTCGTGCCGCCTGCTTTCTCCCGGTTGACCCACCAGGTGAAGTTCACCAGGAGCTTGTCGAACACGCGCGACAGGAAGTCCAGGTCGCGACCGCCGTCGAGGGCGAACACCTCGAGCGCCGCCCAGGCCTGTACCGGGGGATTGACGTCGCCGAAGTCCCATTCGTAGGCGGGTAGCGCTCCGTTGGGGTGTTGGAACCACTCCCGGCACAGCAGTGTGAGCTGGTACTTGGCGAAGGCGGGGTCGACGTGGGCGAGCGCGACGCAGTGGAAGGCCAGGTCCCACGCGGCGAACCAGGGGTACTCCCACGTGTCGGGCATCGACATGACGTCGAACGCGGCGAAGGTACGCCAGGTGGCGTTGCGGCCGTCGCAGCGGGCCTGCGGCGGCGGGGGCTGGGCCGGGTCGCCGTCGAGCCAGCGGGCGACGTCGTAGGCGTAGAGCTGCTTGCTCCACAGCAGCCCGGCGAATGCCTGGCGCATCACCGACGCCTCGTCCGCCGACGCCGCGGCGGGTGTCAGCTCGGCGTAGAACGCGTCGGCCTCCGCCTTCCGCAGCGCCACGACGTCAGCGTGCGGGGCCGGGGCGCCGCCGGGCGGTCGCAGCCGTAGCCGCAGCTCGACGGTGTCGCCGCCGTCGACCGGCACCCGATACCACACCGCGCACTTGCTGCCGCGCCGCTCTGGGTTGACCGTCGCCGCGCCCCGAACGACGTGGTCGTTGACGCCGTCCTTGGGGTAGCGGGGCCCAGGTGTGTCGAATAGCCGCTCGGTGTTGGTGTCGTTGTCGCAGAACAGCAGTTCGGGCGGGCCGTCGGGCCCGGGCTCCGCGGTGAGCTCCAGCGGGCCGAGGAACGGGTGGGTGGTGCGCACCACGGCCCCGTCTGCCGCGAGCTCCTCGGGCTCCGATCCGTCCCACGACCAGGTGTTGCGGTACCACAGCTGCGGCAGCACGTGCAGAGTCGCCTGCTCCGACCCGGCGTTGGTGACCCGCACGGTGACGAGCAGGTCGGTCGGGTCGGCCTTGGCGTAGTCGACCTCTACCACCCAGTAACGGTCATCGTCGAAGACACCGGTGTCGAGCAGCTCGTACTCCGGCTGGTCCTTACCGCGGGCGGCGTTCGTCGCGCGCAGGTCCTCGTAGGGGAAAGCGGCCTGCGGGTAGTGGTAGCGCCACCGGTTCCAGGCGTGGCTCGGGACGGCGTCGAGGAACCACCAGTACTCCTTGGCGTCCTCGCCGTGGTTGCCCTCGGCGCCGGTCAATCCGAACACCCGCTCTTTCACGATTGGGTCACACCCGTTCCAGAGGGCGAGGCCCAGGCACAACCGCTGCTCGATGTCGGCGAAGCCCGCCAGGCTGTCCTCACCCCACCGGTAGGCACGGGAACGGGCGTGGTCGTGCGGCAGATACGCCCACGCCTCGCCGTCGGCGCTGTAGTCCTCGCGCACCGTGCCCCACTGTCGTTCGGCCAGGTACGGGCCCCACAGGTACCAGTCGCTCGCCTGGCGCAGCCCCAGCTCTAGCCGCCCGAACCCGGCCACCCGCTCCTGCTCAGCACTCTTCGAGGGATCCTCGTCGTCGACGGCCGGCATGACGGTCCCCTCCTGATGGGATGCACTCTCGCTCATGATCATCTCCTGGGGTCGTCGAGGTAGTCGTCGGCGGTGAAGGCCCGTAGTAGTGCGGTGGCTTGTTGGTTATCGAGGCTGCTGACCAGTGGCTCGACGTCGGTGTCGGGAAGGGATTGGCGGATGCGGTCGACTACGGCGAACCGCGTGAGTAGGAACAGGGCGGAGTTTCCTGCGGTGATCCGATCGCGGATCTGTTGGAGGAACTCGTCGGGTAGCCCGATCCGGGCCAGTAACGCGGCGTTGTCGAGCGGCCCGGTGAGCGGGAGCAGGAACAGCAGGCCGAATAACATCCCCCAGAATGCGCCAGACAGTGCCGTGGCACCGTCGGTGGTTCCTACCTGGTAGCAGTGCGGTCTGCGCGCGCCGTCTCGCCAAGCGACGACCGCGGCGTCGTCGATGGCGATCAACCGTCGCGCTTGCAGCCGTTCGAGGGTGCGGAGCATGAGTTCGGCGCCTTCGCAGCCATCGAATCGCCAGATGCTCACGGTGTTCACGCTGTTGCTCCGTTTCCCGCCGGACGGTGGTCCCGCCCTGCTCGTCCAACGGTGTCAGCAACGGTTTCAACCCCTCTTCAACGGCCGTTCGAGTCCGCCGCCTCCTCACCAGGCGATGCGGCTGTTGCCGCTGACCGGGCGGTTCGGGAACGGGTTCCCGAGGTCGACCGCGAGCATCACGGAGTCGCCAACCGCCTGGTAGCTTGGCTCATCAACGTCAGGTTCGGGTCGTCGCTCGTCACTGCGGAAGTGCGGGCGGCCGGCAGCCGCTGGGGAGGGCGACGAGGACCTGCTGCCTCAGGTTGGGTGCGACGGTGACGTCGTAGGCGCCCCAACCCGCCACGGAGAGCGCAGGGAACGGAGGGGGGCGCGGTCGCCCGGCACGGGCACCGACACCAGGCATCACCTGAGGCGGTATCGCGGCGGTCGGTCGGCCGAAGTGAGCGCCGGTCCCAGCGCGGTGGCCACTGACACAGCGCCGTCACCGCTGAGCGCCTTCGTCTGGTCCGTCGATGACGTCTTGTTCGCGGCGCCGGCGAGCCCGAGGCCCAGTGCCTGCGACGGCGGCCAGTGTGACGCACGAGGTGATGACGGTCCGGGTGCTGGACATGGGAGCCTTCTGGAGAGCGGTGGGCCGAGTCGGGTCCCGGCTCGGTACGTGAACAGTCCGCACCGCTTCCTGAACGCCGGTCCAAGGCGTGTTCAACGCGGGTCAGCGACCGGTTGAAGGGTGCTGCCCCGCAGCTCGGACGAGGCGCTGCGCGGCACCAGTTCGTTGGATCCGGATTGCACGTTGTAGGGCCACCATCGGGCAATGGACATCGAGATCTGGTTGCACGGGTTCCCCGTTCCGCGGCACGCCGTCGCGTCGGCGGTAGCAGCCGAGGCGCAGGGCTTCGACGGGCTGTTGCTCGCCGACAGCCAGGACCTCGTCGGCGATCCCTATATCGAACTGGCGCTCGCGGCGCGGGCCACCACCCGGCTGCGGCTCGGCGTGGCTGTCACGAACCCGGTGACCCGCCACCCCGCCGTCACGGCGTCGGCTATCGCCACCCTGCAGATCGAGTCTGACGGGCGCGCTGCGCTCGTGCTCGGCAGGGGCGACTCCGCGGTGCTCCAGCTCGGCCTCGAGCCCGCGACCTCGGCGCAGCTGCGGCGTGCCGTTGCCGACATCCGAGGATTCTTGCGTGGCGACGGGGTGACCACCGCGGACGGCGCCACCGCACGGATGTCCTGGATCACCCCGTTTGCGCCTCTCGAGGTGCCGGTGTCGGTCGCCGCGACCGGACCCACGACTGTCGCGCTCGCCGCCCGCAGCGCTGGCCGGGTCGACCTCACCGTCGGCGCCGACCCCGAACGGATCGCCCTGGCGATAGCCGAAGCTCATCGGGCCGTTCCCGCGGGGGGATCTGCGCCGTCGCTGGGCGCCTTCGTCAACGTCGTCGTGCACCCCGACGTCGTGGTCGCCCGTGATCTCGTGCGCGGCAGCGCGGCGATCTTCGCTCACTTCCTCAGCGAGGGCCCGAGCGACGCGCTCGCCGAGCGGGATAAGGCGGTGGTCGACGAGCTCGGCCGGGTCTATCGGGAAGCCGACCACGGTCTGCGCTCGGCAGCACAGTCCGCCGTCCTGACGGACGCGTTCCTCGACCGGTTCACCGTCGTCGGTCCGGCCGACCACTGCGTCAAGCGGCTGCGGGAGCTGGCTGGGCTCGGGCTCGACCGCATCATCGTGGTGCCTGCGTCGCGCGATGCCGACCCGGAGCTGGTTGCCGAGGCGGGTCGGCGGTTTGCCCACGACGTCCTCCCGCACCTGCGGGCGTGAGAACCCAGCGACGCCGTTGAACGGCGGTTGAAGCGCGGCGGCGGATCGTGCGGTCGGCAGAACCGGCGGCGGCTGCGCGACCGGTCAGAACCGAACGAGTGCCGCACAAGGCCTGATCCGAAGGATGAACGTCATGCTCAACCGGTGCCGCGACCCGTACGGCTGGTGGGCTGCCCTGCGCACGTCGCTGACTCCTCGGCCCGGCCGGTGGGCGGTGGGACCCGGGCTCCGCGCCGTCGGCGCGGCATGCCTCGTCCTCGCCCTGTCTCCGCTGGTCCCGGATCCACGCGTCGCAGGCATCGGCTATCTGGGCGTTGCCTGCACGACGAACTTCATCGGCGGCGGCGACTACCGCTCGCGCGCGGCCAAGGCGGGCGGCCAAGCCCTCGGCGCGGCCATCGGGTTGACGGTCGGCGCCCTCGTACCGGGCACACCCCCGTGGGTGGTTGCGGCGGCGGCGACGGTCGTGGGCGTGCTCGCCGGGGTGATCGGCCGGATCGGGCCCGCGTCGACCGCAGGCGCGGTGATGGTGCTCATCGGGATCGCGTACACCCAGTTCGACCGGCTCGCGATGCCGTGGTGGGAGCCCGTGCTGGCCTACTCGGTCGGCAGCGCATTCGTCCTTGCGCTGAGCCTTGTCGGTGCGCCGTTCCACCGGGACCGCTACCGCAGGGCCGCGGTCGCCGCCGTTTTCGCCGACGCCGCTGACGTGCTCGATGCCGGTTCCGGCGCGCCTACCGACCAGGCCAGGAGCCGGCTTGCGACCGAGTCGGCGACCGCCCGGGCTGCCCTCGTGGGTTACCGCCTGCGACCGGAGCGCGGGCCGGTCGTCGCTGCCTGGTCGCAGGCGTGCGAGGCCGCCGATCGCGCAGCCAGAGCGCTCGTCGACCCCGAGCCGATGACGGGTAACGAAGCGTCCGAGCTGAGCCGCCGTTGGCGTGCGCTGGCCGACGAGCTGCGGGTCGGTCGACTCGATCGCTACCGCAGCGCCGGGGCGGCGCTCTCGATGCCGCTGCCTGCAGGCCGGGTCGTCGCCACGATCCGCGCGGCCGCGGGACCCGAGGGGCTACGGGTCGGTGCCCGGATCGGCGTCTGCATGGGACTCGCGACCGCGTTGGCCATCCTGCTGCATCCACCACAGCACGCCTTCTGGATCCCGATGACGGTGGCCGTCGTCCTCCGTCCGGAGTACGGCGCGGTGACGGCGCGCTCCGTGCACCGGCTCGCGGGCACGTTGGCAGGCATCGCCCTGGTCGGCGTGCTGCTCAGCTACACCACCTCGCAGGCGGCGTTGATCGTCGCCGCCGCGCTGGCCCTCGGGCTCGCCGGGTTCGCCATGCCTCGGTTCTACGGCCTCGCGGTGATCGGGATCACCGGCTCGGCGCTGCTGAGCGTCGCCATCGCCGACCCGAGAGCGGCCGAGCCCATGGCACGCATGCTCGACACCCTGCTCGGCTGCGCCATCGTCGTCGTCGCGGGTGTCGTACTCTGGCCGCACCGAGGGCTGCCCGACCAGCGCCGCATCTTCGGCGCCGCGGTCGAGGCACTGGCCCGCCAGATCGACGTCGGGCTTCGGCCCGACACCGCCCGGTCGGACAGGACGGCCGCCGCGGACGAGGCGTACCGCGCGGCCCACGCGTGGCGGGCCGCCCTCGAACGCGACCTCGTCGAGCCCGATCCCCGCCACACCGCGGCGGCGTGGCTGCCCGTCGCGATCCAGTTGGAACACACCGTCGACGCCGTCCGCGCGTGTGCCGTCCCCCCAACAGGTGTCCGGGTCGAACTCTTGCGCGTACGGCCCACAACACCCGCCGAAGCCGCCTGCATGCTCGCCGCGATCACCAGCGCCCACTCCTCGAACCCATCCCTTGCATGGAAGGTCAGGTGAACCATGGCCCGCACGTCCGACCCACGGGTAGTCATCATCGGCGGTGGCTTCGCGGGCCTGTTCGCGGCCCGCGCGCTGAAGCGGGCGCAGGCCCAGGTGACGCTCATCGACCGCGCCGAGCACCACCTGTTCCAACCGCTGCTCTACCAGTGCGCCACCGGGATCCTGTCCGAAGGGAAGATCGCTGCCCCGCTGCGCCGCGTCTTGCGCAAGTACCCCAACGTCGACTACCTCCTCGCCGAGGTGACCGACATCGATCCGCAACGGCGTGCGGTGCGGGCGAGACGGCCTTCGGGGGAGCCGCTGGACATCGGCTACGACTACCTCATCGTCGCCGCAGGGGTGCGGCAGTCCTACTTCGGCCACAACGAGTACGCCCGCTGGGCTCCGGGGATGAAGTCGCTCGAAGACGCCTTGGAGGTTCGTCGGCGGGTGTTCGGAGCGTTTGAGATGGCCGACTCGGCCACCGATCCCGAGGAACGCCGACGGTGGCTGACGTTCGCGGTGGTCGGCGCGGGCCCGACCGGCGTGGAGCTCGCCGGGCAGATCCGCGAAGTCGCGACCAAGACCCTCGCCCGCGAGTACCGGCACATCGACCCCGCCGATGCCCACGTCATGCTGTTCGACGGCGGCACCGCACCGCTGACGTCCTTCGGCCCGAGGCTGTCCGCCAAAGCCGAGTGCACCCTGCGGGAGATGGGGATCGAGATGCACATGGGCGCGATGGTCACCCACATCGACGGCACCGGGCTGGACGTTCGCGGCGAGAACGGCGCGGTGAAAAAGCACGGGGCCGCCACCGTGCTGTGGACGGCAGGCGTCGCCGCACCGCCCCTGGCGACGGTCATCGCGCAGGCCACCGGGGCCACCCAGGATCACGCTGGACGAATCGAGGTCGCACCGGACCTCAGCATCCCCCAACACCCCGAGATCCTGGTCGCAGGGGATGTGATGAGCCTGAACAAGCTCCCGGGAGTCGCGGAGGTGGCGATGCAAGCGGGCCTGTACGCCGGCCACCGAGTTCGGCGCCACATCGCGGGGGATGCTTCGGCTAAGCCGTTCCGCTACCACGACCTGGGGTCGGCGGCCTACATCTCGCGTGGCCACGCCGTGGTCTCTATGGGGCGATTGCGGTTCGGCGGCTTTCCGGGGTGGATGGCCTGGCTCTTCATCCACATCGCGTTCCTGACCGGATACCGCAACCGGTTCGGCGCCGTGCTGGGATGGTGGTTCGCCTTCACCCGCGACCTCCGAGGCGAGCGCACCTTTACGGCCACGGTCCACGCCGAACCCCGGCTACGCTCACTCGGCGCGGATGATCCGCTGCGCCGCCTCGATGAGCGCGAGATGTGAGAACGCCTGGGGGAGGTTCCCGAGGTGGAACCCGGTGTCGACGTCGTACTCCTCGGCGTAGAGCCCGAGGGGCGAGGCGATGCGCAGCAGGCGCTCGAACAGGTCGCGCGCCCGTTGGTTTTCTCCGACGATCGAGAGCGCGGACACCAGCCAGAAGGAGCAGATGAGAAACGTCCCCTCCTTTCCGGAGAGACCGTCGTCGGTCTCGTCGGTGCGGTATCGCAGGACGAAACCGTGCTCGGTGAGTTGCTCGGCGATGGCCAGGACGGTGGCGTGGGCGCGTTCGTCGTCGCCGGGGAGGAACCCGAAGATCGGCGCCAGCAGGGTGGAGGCGTCGAGGGCATCGGTGGCGTAGTGCTGGCGCAGCACTCCGCCTGCGCCGACTCCGTTGTTCAGCACGTCGGCCCGGATCGCCTCGGCTGTCGACTGCCACGTCGCCCGGAGCTGGTCGTCACCGCGAATCTCGGCCAGCTTCGCCGCCCGGTCGAGCGCGACCCAGCACATCAGCTTTGAGGAGACGTAGTGCTGCGATTTCCCGCGGGCCTCCCAGATGCCTTGGTCGGGCTTCTGCCAGACAGCGGTCGCGCAGGCGGCCTGGGCCTCCACAATCGGCCATAGCCTGCGGGGCAGCCGCTCGCTGCGTTGCGTGTGCAGCAGGATCGAGTCGAGGACGCCGCCGAACACGTCGTTCTGGCGCTGGTCGAAGGCCCCGTTGCCGATGCGCACCGGCCGCGCCCCGGCGTAGCCGTCCAA
This sequence comes from uncultured Actinomycetota bacterium, assembly GCA_963799945.1. Taxonomy (GTDB): domain Bacteria; phylum Actinomycetota; class Actinomycetes; order Mycobacteriales; family Pseudonocardiaceae; genus Pseudonocardia. Next base: position 223,127 of record CAWCZG010000005.1, on the reverse strand, counting down.
ATGATCGAGCGTGGACTCGGTGAGGTCGCGTCGGCCGTCGATGCCGTACATGATCTGCAAGCCGCCGTCGTCATTCGGCTGCAGGTCGGCGACGAACTGCATGAACTCCTCGGCTTCCCCGTCCAGGTGCAGGTAGTGGAGGGCTTGGAGGGTGAACGTCGAATCGCGCATCCAGCAGTAGCGGTAGTCCCAGTTGCGTTCGCCGCGCGGGGTCTCGGGCAGGGAGGTCGTCAGTGCTGCCACCGTCGCTCCCGTCGGCATGTACGTTAGCCCCTTGATCGCCAGTGCGGAGCGCTGGATCGGCTCGCGGTAGCGGTGGTCGGGGATGCGGGCCCGGTCCAGCCAGCGACGCCAGAAGATCGACGTTGCATCGATGCGCCGCGCCGCGTCAGGGGCGTCGCGTGGTCCGGCGAGGTCGTGCGCCCACGACAGCGCGCAGAACACCCGCTCGCCTGCCTCGAGCACGTGATGGCCCCGCAGCGACCCACCCTCGATGCCGACGCGCAGGTCGGTGGACAGCGCGACGGCGACGTCGGCGCCGGTGGCGACGGCGACGTGGTCGTCGTGGTCGTCGATCGTCCAGGTGGCCGGGGTCCGCCCGTAGTCGAACACCGGCTCGCAGACGAGCTCGATCTCCACCCGGCCGTCGACGCATTCGGCGACGCGGACGAGGAGGTGCTCGGCGTCGTGGTCGGACGGCGGTCGGGTGTGCGGCGTGACGATGTCGGGACCACGGTCCCCAACGACCGTCAACGCGTCGCGGACCACGACCCACCCCGACGGTGTCTTCCAGGTGGTGACGAGCACGTTGGTGCCCGGTTCGTACTGGCGCGCGGTCGGCACGTTGATGTTGAACGGGCCGAACCGGAACGTGCCTGCCTCGCGGTCGAGCAGGCTGCCGAACCCGCTCGGCGCGTCGAAGCGGGGAACGCACAGCCAGTCGACCGAGCCGTCCGGGGCCACCAGCGCCCCGGTGTGGCAGTCGGACAGGAAGGCATACTCGGCGATCGGCGGGTACGGCGAAGGCACGGCCGCGCTCGGCGTGTGCGTAGCCACGGGAACCTTCCTCAGAGGCCGGGGCTGGATTGCATGATCCCGCCGTCGACGAAGATCGTCGTGGCGGTGATGTAGGCGGCCCCGGGGCCCGCCAGGAACGCGACCGTGCTGCCGATCTCGCCGGGCTCGGCCATCCGCCCGAGCGGGATCGCCGCGTCCAGCCGCTTCATCGCCGTCGGATCGGCAGCGGTGGACGCGTTGATCGGGGTGTCGACCGCGCCGGGGCCGACACCGACGACGAGCACACCGTGCGGGGCGAGCTCGACCCCTGCCGTGCGGGTCAGCATGCGTACTCCGCCTTTGGACAGGCAGTACGGGGTGTTGCCGGGCATCGGCCAGTCCTCGTGGACGGAGGTGATGTTGATGATGCGGCCGCCGCCGCCCTGGGCGATCATCTGCTTGGCCGCGATCTGGGTGCCGAAGAACGCGCTCTTCAGGTTGATGTCGAGCACCCGCTCGTACTGCGCCTCGGTCGTGTCGAGCACCGACGTCCGGGTCTCGATGCCCGCGTTGTTGACCATCACGTCGAGGCGCCCGAACGCCTGCACTGCGCTGTCCACGAGCCGCTGGAGGTCGGCGACCTTGCTGACGTCGGCCTCCAGACCGATGGCCTGGTCGCCCAGTGCGTGCACGCGTTGCTCGAGCTCCTCGGTGGCGTCCGGATGGGTCACGTAGTCGATCACGACGCTGGCGCCTTGTTCGGCGAGGGCGAGCACGATCGCCAGGCCGATACCGCTGTTGCCGCCGGTGACGATGGCCACCTTGTCCTTGAGGTTCATTGCAGTTGCTCCTGTACGGGTCGGAGGGCGGGTCAGGCCGCTTGCGTGTGGGCGGCGACGATGTCGGGCCTGCGGCCGGTGATGACGAACGAAAGCCCGGCGAGGACTGCGGCGGCCGCGGCGCCGATGACGAAAACCACCGGTAAGGAGACGCCGGCGTCCTTGAGTGGACCGGCACCGAACGCGGCGATGCCGTAGCCGAGCTGGTAGGCCGCGAGCACCAGGCCTGCGGTCGCGGCGGAAATGGTGATGAGGTCCTCCTGGCTGAAGCTGATCGTCAGCGGCAACAGGGCCGAGCAGCCGAGCCCGGCGAGTCCGAACGCGAGCACCCCGCCGACGGAGCCACCGTCGGGCAGGGCGGCGATGACCAGGAAGGCGGCGATCCCCACGAACGGCAGCATCCGGTAGAGGTTTCGGCTCGCCAGCCTGCGCTGAATCGCGGCGAACAGCACCCGCCCGACGGTGACGGAACCCCAGAACACCGCGAGGGTCACCGCGGCGACCGTGGTCGACGCTCTCACCTCGGTGGTCATGTAGAGCTGCGACCAGTTGCCGTTCAGCGTCTCGCAGATGCCGTAGAGCACGGCAAAGGCGGCGTACAGCGCGAACCGACCCGGGATGGGCGCCCGCGTCGTGGTGTCGGCGACGCTGCCGGTGTGCAGCGGCAGGGGCCGGCTGATGAAGAGGAGACCCGCGAGCAGGACCGCCGAGAGCACCGGCAGTCCCCACCAAAACCCTAGACCGACGAAGATCGCCACGAAGCATGGCGCCAGGGCCGTACCCAGCCCGAGAAGTGCGTTGAGCACGAGCACGGATCGATCGACGGCGTCCGGATGGAACACCGCCGTGAACGTGTTGAGGGCAGGCACCGTGAGCCCGAAGCCGATACCGAGCCAGGCCGTGGCCATCAGCAGCAGGCCGTAGGCGAGGGTGTGATCGTCAGTGAACGGGGCGCTCGCCACAAGCAGGCTCATCGAGACCAGGTTCGCCGTTAACCCGGCGATGTAGACGCGCTTCGCCCCGTGGTGACGCGCCAGGCCTGAGCCGAGCAGCGAGCCGGCGATCGCCGTGATCACCTGCGGCAGGAACATCGCGCCGTACTCGCTGCTCGACATGTCATACCCGCCGGGGTCGGTGAAGATCGTGCTGGCCGCAGGGAACGTCACCAGGACGATCCCTTGCACGAGCCCGGCGGCGTACACAGTGGTGGTCTCGGTGCGGGTGGCCATCACGTCGCCTACCCAAGTCGTTGGGTGAGGTGGTCGCCGACACGGAGGGCGTTGGCCATCGCCGTCAGTGCCGGGTTCACCGCGCCGATGCTCGGGAAGAAGCTGGTGTCCACCACGTACAGGTTGTCCAGTTCGTGCGCCTTGCAGTTGACATCGAGCACCGAGGTGGCGGGGTCGGTGCCGAACCGGCAGGTCCCGGCCTGGTGGGCGCAACCCGCAACCGGGATGCTCATGTCCATGTAGTAGTTCTTGTGCAGGACGTGGTGCTCGGCCATCCCGATGTGATTGAGGATCTTCTTCAGCTCCTCGTACAGCCGGTCCGCCTCGGCGTCGTTGGTCGAGGCATAGGTCAGATGGATGTGGCCGTCGTCGTCGGTGGTGATGCGGTTCTCCGGCCGCGGCAGGTCCTCAGTGGTGAGCCAGAAGTCGACCGCGTGCTTGGCGACGTCGGACAGGGCCCACTCCGGCGCGAGCTTGGTGAGTGCGGGTTTCTCGCCCCGCATCGCCTCCGCGTTGGACTTGCCGATCATCTGGATGTTGCCGGCAGGCCATTCGTAGTCGGGTGCCCCGAGGTAGAAGTCGTTGATCGCCAGGGTCTTCTGGAAGACCGTGTTGTTCGGCTCCTCCGACAATGCGACAACCGCCCTGCAGTTGTGGAACATGTAGTTGCGTCCCACCTGGTCCGACCCGTTGGCCAGCCCCCGAGGGTGGGCGTCGGTGGCCGAGTTGAGCAAGATCTTTGCGCTGTTGGCGGCGCCTGCGCAGACGGCCACGATGTCGCCGCTGTATACCGTGCGTTCATCGTTACGGGTGACGACGACCCCGGTGACAACGCGTCCGGAGGGATCGGTCTCGAGCTTGGTCACCTCGGCTCGCGTCAGCAGGGTGATGTTGTCGCGGCCGAGCACGGGCCGGACCGCGATCACCTCTGCGTCGGACTTCGCGTGTACCAGGCAGGGATAGCCGTCGCACCAGGAGCAGCGGATGCAGTTGCTGCGGGGACGGTCCGCTTCGTCGAGCAGGATGCCGCACGGAGCGTGGAACGGGCGCCAGCCACCCTTGACGAGATCGTCCGACACCTGCCGCATCCGGTCCTCGTGCGACACTGCGGGCCACGGATAGGGCGCAGACCGATGACCTTCGGTGGGGTCCTCGCCGCCGTTGCCATGAACCTGATATAGCTGCTCGGCCCTGGTGTACCACGGCTCGAAGTCGTCGTAGGACAGCGGCCACGCCGGGGAGATTCCGTCGACGTGGGTGAGCTCGCCGAAGTCCTGCGGCCGCAACCGGTATAGGGCTGCGCCGTACATCTTCGTGGCACCGCCCACGAAGTAGTGGACCTGGGGCTGGAACGGCTTGCCGTCGCGGCCGAACCAGGTGTCCTTGGAGATGTACTTCCCCTCGACGAACACCGGCCGGGGATCCCAGTTGTCCCTCTCGCGTGGGAGGAAGTCCCCGCGCTCCAACAGCAGAATGCGTTTGCCCGAACCGGCGAGCGTATGGGCCAAAGTGCCCCCACCTGCCCCGGTTCCGATAATGATCACGTCGTAGTGCTCGGCCATGGCTCCTCCTTTTCAGCTTCTGCTGCCAGCGGGTCAGATCGGCATCCGGTAGCCGTAAAACTCTTGGTCCTCGTTGTAGCCGCCTTGGCCCGCGCCGAGGTGGCGGAAGTCCTCGACCAGTTCGATGGCCTCGACCCATTTCACCTGCTTGAACCCGAGTTCCACTTCGTCGCGCAGCCGCAGAGGGGCGCCGTGGGTCTCGCTCAGCGGTTCACCGTTCATCTCATAGGCGAGAATGGTGAGATCGTGCTGCATGTTCTCGATCTTGTGGCAGTCGTAGTACCGCCCCGTGCCGGGTGTTTCAGGGCCATCGGAGAACGAGTAGAAAACCACCCACTTCGCTTGCTGCTTGGGCTGCGCCATTGCGAGAATGTCCGACATCGCGACACCGCCCCACTTCGCGACCCCGGACCAACCCTGGATGCAGAAGTGCTGGGTGATCTGTTCACGCTTGGGCATCGCCAGGAGCTCGTTGTAAGAGAGCTCGATCGGCGCCTTGACAAGGCCCTCGATCCGCAGCTTGTAGTCTCGCCAGCCACCATTGCGCAGGCGCGTGTACTCGTTCGAGGTCGGGCCCTCACCGTTGGGCCAGAAGTACGGTGAGATGTCTTTCTCCGCGTAGGTCGCCCGCGGGTTCCACCATTCCATGGCGCCCTTGATCCATCCCACCAAGAACTGACCGGTCTTCTGTACGGTCCTCGGCCGTCGTGTGGTGAACGGCGAGGCCCACAGCCAAAGCGCGACGATGACCGCCATTGCTACGGCGAAGATCACAAGAGCCCACCACGACGAACCATTCGAGCCCAGGACGATGTGGTTGAGGTTCGGGAGCAGACCGGTGATGCACACCATCGTCACGTGCACCGTGATGAAGAACATGAACCACAGCAGGATCGTGAAATGGATCGTGCGGGCGACCTGGCGGTTCACGAGGCCGGCGCCGGTGCCGAACTTGCCGGCGATCGAGGGCGCCTGGAGCAGTCCCGTCACGAACGCCAGCGGCGCAGCGACGAACAGGGTGATGAAGTAGGTGAGCTGCTGCAGACCGTTGTACTGGGAAAACCCGGCGTCCGGAGGAAACGTGAGGGACGCGTACTGGACCATCACCGACAGCGTGTTAGGAAAAACATCCCAAGCTTGGGGTACCACGCGCCGCCATTCTCCGGTCGCGAACAGGAGAACGAAAAATACGAAACCGTTGACCAGCCACAACAGGTCGAAGGAGAAGTGCCACCAGCGCGCGAGGCCGATCGAGTGGCGGAACCCGGGTATTCCCAGCCACTTCGGGAGGGCCACCGAGTCGTCTTTCGCCGTCCACACACGCGCTGGGTCGCGCTGGTCCTGTCGGTCGAGGGGGATCGGCCCCCGAAGTCGAAGCCATTCCGTGCCCGGTTTGCAGCCCGCGTTGAGGTAGAGGCGGGGATGGTCGGCGAGGATCTGCAGTCCGGCCCGGATGATGAAGAGCATGAACATCAGGTTCAGCAGGTGCTGGATGCGCAACCACCCCGGCAGGCCGGTGGTGATGGCGGGGGCGAAGTCGCCTTCCGTTCCCGGGTATTGACGGATGAAGTCCTGCATCCAGCCGTAGGTTCGCAACTGCTGCGCGACGGCGATCGCGGCGATGAGGCCGACGCCCGCGATCGGTATGAGCCACAGGGAGCTGACCCAGCGGCGGCCGAGCCGCAGTTGCGGCATCCGCGCCTTCGTCTCCTCGATGCCGCCCGCCCAGTCGTCGACGACGATCCGACCGTCGAGCACTCCCTGCCGCTCGTGGCGGTCGAGCAACCCCTCGAGTGCCACCGGCCCGGGATCGGGGTCAGGAACCGACTTCTTCATGGCTCGCTCCTTAAAGCTCATAGGGCCCACTCCGACGTGCGGCCCCCTCGAAAGTCCGCACGTCGGGGTGCCCGCAGCTGGGCCTATCGCTCCGCCGGGTCGTCGCCGAGCACCGGGACGGTGAGCGTGCAGCCCGCGTCCGGCCCGAGGTGCAGCGTGCAGGTGCCCTTGGCCTCGGTGTGGTAGCCGACGGGGAACTGGCCGTGCAGCGGGTCGCGGTCGTGGAACCAGCGGCCCTGGATGTCCAGGCGCAGCTCGTCGCCCGCCCGAAAGAGCGTTGCGGAGGGCAGCAGGCCGATCCGCACCGTGACTTCCTCGCCGTCGGCGAGCGGCTCACGGGTCGTATGCGGGTGGTAGGGCTGGTACGGCAGTGACTTCTCGGGATCTTCGGCGCGGTGCGAGGCCAGGTGCATCCCGTGGGTGACGAGGTCGCCCTGGAAGCCGTACGAGCCTTCGAAGGTGACTTCCCGCCCGTTACGGAACTTGCGGACGCCCGCGAGGACCGGGATGTCGTTCGCCCCGGTGACGGACAGGGTGAGGCTCAGCAGCATCGGTCCTACGACGTTGGTGTCGGCGTCGAACCGGTAGGTGAAGCTGGCTCGGCCGGAGCGGGCGGCGAAGGAGACCGCCTCGTCGTCCGACGTCTGTTCGCCGGATCGAGCAGGCTCCAGTGTGCCGGTGCTCGACCGTCCGCCTGCGCGGCAACGCAGGGTCCGCCACTCGGTCTGCGGAGGCGGCCACTCGGCGACGTGTCGCACCTCCGAGACGGTCGTGCGGTCTTCCCGGATCTCCACGCGGACCGCGGGCTGCTCCGTGATGCCGGTGTTCTCGCCCTTGAGGAAGTGGTCGAAAAATCGCGCCTGCGCGTCCAGGCCCTCCTTGGAGTAGTAGGTCTGCCACTTGGGCCCACGGTGGGTGTAGAGCCACTTCTGGGTCGAGCCGATGCGGCGGAAGCCCTCGAAGGAGCCGCGCGTGTGAAGGTTGTGGTCGGAGAAGCTGCCGCAGATGAGAGCGGGGACATCGATCGCTTCGATGTTGCGGTTGCGTGCGGCGAACCACTCGTCGAACAGCGGCCGGTCGCGGGCTTCACCGCGGACGTCGACCTGGCCGTGGCTGCTCCGCTTGAGCGTCGTGCCCCAGACGGTGAGGAAACCGGTCTCGAGGACCCCGCCGGGTCGGGCGAAGTCGCGGTAGAAGTCGGTGAAACCCTCCCAGGGGCAGATCGCGGCGAGGTGCGGGGGACGGGCGGCGGCGGCGGCCCACTGGCTGATCGCCAGGTAAGAGACTCCGGTCATGCCCACCCGGCCGGTGGACCATGGCTGCTGCGCCGCCCACTCGACGACATCGTGGATGTCGCGGCCCTCCTGCTCGCAGAGGATCCCCGGCTCGCCGTCGGAAGTTCCCCACCCGCGCAGGTCGACGTTGATGACGACGTAGTTGCGCTTTACCCAGTGCGCGGGGTCGGGGCCCTCCCACGAGGTCCACGCCGAGTGCGTGAGGGGGGCGCTGCGCATGAGGTGGTATTGCACCGCAGGCCGGTAGCTGTGGCGGGTCTTGTGGTGCAGCGGCAGGTTGTCCTTGCCGTAGGGGTGCGCGCATATCAGCACCGGGTGGGGCTGGGTGTCGTCGGGGCGGAAGACGTTGACGCGCAACCGGGTGCCGTCGCGCATGGCAACGGGCACGTCCCACTCCACTGTGACGTCGTTCGGGGGGTCGGTGATGGTGATGTCGGGGCGGACGAGCCTATCCAGCGACGTCAGGGCGCGGGCCCAGGATCCGTCCTTGGCTCGGACATCCTCGTCGACGAGGTCCACGGGGTCGTTGTGAACGGTGGACATGATCTGCTCCTCCGGCGGCGGGGCCGCTGACCGGCCCATCGCAGAGATGGTCGGTTCTGGGGCTTCAACGGCGGTTCAGCGCGCCGAACGTGCCTCGGATCGGGTTGAACCGTATTGAAGTCCGGCGTCTGCGCGAGCCATACTCGGCTGACGTCCGCACAAGCGAGCCTGAGTTCATCAAGGGTGCGGAGGGGGGCCGATGACCGCGCGCGAGGACCTGCGGTTCCGCGATCTGGGACCGCTGGCCGTCGAACGCGCCGGTGAAGCCCGGCCGGTAATCGGGGCCCGTCTCGAGTCCGCGTTGGCGCTACTGCTGATCCATGCAGGCCATCTCGTCGGGACGGACGCGCTCAGCGAGGCCATGTGGGGCGAACAGGGCATCAGGCGCTCGACCAAGACGCTCGGCTCGCACATATGGCGCCTGCGTCAGCTGCTCGAACCTCACCGCGTGGCCAACTCGCCGTCTGAGGTCCTGATTCGCGAACCCGGCGGTTACCGGTTGACTGCCCTGGCGCAACAGATCGACTCCGTCCGCTACGCCGCACTTGCGGCCGAGGCCGGTGAGCTGCTCGCGGCCGAGGAGAGCGCTCGGGCACTGGACCGCGCGGAGGAAGCCCTCGCGCTCTGGCGGGGACGGCCCTACGGCGAGGCGTCTGATCAGCAGTGGGCCCGGGCGGCCGTCGCGAGGCTGGAGGAGATCCGCGGTCGACTGCGTGAGACGCTGATCGAAGCGCTTCTGGGCACCGGGGCTCTCGGTCGCGCCCTCGATGAGCTCGAGGTGGCGCTCGCCGAGGAGCCGCTGCGGGAGCGGCTGTGGGCCTTCCGGATGATCGCGTACCGCGACAGCGGCCGCCGGTCCGCCGCCCTCGCCACCTACGCCGCGGCCCGCGCCGCCCTCGTCGACGAGTTGGGGATCGAACCCGGTCCGCAGCTGCGCGCCCTGCACGCCGAGTTGCTTCATGACGATCCGGACGATCCGGACGACCCGGTCGAGACCGCAGCAGTGGCGACCGAGGCGTCGACGTCCGGGCAGACTCCGAACCCCGAGGAGCCGCAAGGCACGCAGACGCTGCCCACGGCTCACGGCCGCCTGATCGGTCGAGAGCACGACCTCGACGCGGTTCTCGGCCTGCTCGGCCCCGGCCGGTTGGTAACGCTGGTCGGTGCCGCAGGCTGTGGGAAGACCCGGCTGGCGGTGGAGGTGGCACGGCGAGCCACGGCTCGCTATCCCGACGGGGTCTGGTTCATCGACCTCACCTCGGCGTCGGCCGATCGGGTCGTCGACACCGTCACCTCGACCATCGAAGTGCCGATCGGCGCAACAGGCGACCCGGTCGAAGCGCTCCGCCAACACACAGGCTCGCGCCGCATGCTGATGGTGCTCGACAACTGCGAGCACGTCGTGGACGCCGCGGCTGAGCTGGTCGACGCGTTGCGTCTGGACTCTTCCCGGCTCGCGGTGCTCGCCAGCAGCCGTGAGCCGCTGGAGGTCGACGGGGAGCAGGTCCTCGGGCTCGCCCCGCTGCCCCCGCCCGCCGCCGTGGAGCTGTTCCTGGAGCGGCTTGACACCCCGCCACCGGAGGAGTCGCTGACCAGCGTTCATGAGATCGCGGCTGCCGTGGACGGCGTTCCGCTCGCTCTGGAGCTCGCCGCAGGTCGCGCTCGCGTGTACACACTGGCCGAGATCGCTTCCCAGGTCCGCGCCGACGCGAGCTCGTTGAGCGGAGTCGGCAGGCGCCGTGGCAATAGCCACCGGCGGACCGTTCGCGACGCCATCGACAGCAGCTACCGGGCCCTTCCCACCCCGCTCGCGACATTGCACCGGGCGATCGGCGCAGTGCCCGGCCCGTTCACCCCCCGGCTGGCGGCCGGTCTGGTCGGCGCCGACGTCACCGATGCGATCGCCGATCTCGCGCACCGCTCGCTGCTGATGCCGCTGGGTCCGGCGCAGCCGGGCGGGGTGTCTCGGTTCGCGCAGCTGGCCATGGTCCGCGGTCATGCGAACCACGTAGCCGAGCGCGCGGACGAGGATCCGGCCACGGCCCGAGACGCCTGGGTGCAGCGGTTGGTGCACGCCCGGCCCGCGATGGGATCGACCCGCAACGTGGCCTGGAGGCGCGCGCTCGACGACGACCTTGCCGCGCTGCGGGCCACGCTGGAGCACACCCTCGTCGACGCCCCCTCCGCGATGGGCGTGGCGTTGGCGGCCCGGCTCGGCCGCTACTGGGCGTTCAGCGGAATGGCGCTCGAGGGTGAGCGCTGGATGCAGACCGCCGCGGACGCGTGTGCCGCCGATCCCGGGCTGGGCCGCCGGGCCGACCGCGCGACTCTGCGCGTCGAGGTCGGGACGCGCAAGGTCGTACGCGGCCTCGTCGCCGCCGGTCACGAGCAGATCCGTGCCGGGATCGCCGAGGGCGAGGGCGTTACCGGGGACGATGCCGTACTGCTGTGCACCTCCCTGGCCGCCGCAGGGGGAATGCTGGCGCACGCAGACAACGGTGAGTTGCTGGCGGAACTTTCCGCTGTAACCCGCCGGACAGCTGCAGGCTCGGCCGCACTCGACGTCGCGGTACGGCACGTCGAGCTGGTGCATGCCACCATCACCAAGCCCGGCCTTGAACTTGTCCCGCAGTATGTAGCGCTCTACCGCGATGCCTGCGCCGAAGACAACCTCTACACGGCCTGGCTGGCCGCGGAGAACGCGGCACGCCTGCTCCTGGCCGCGGACCGCGCGATCGACGCCGTCACCTGGGCCCGGACTGCGGTGCGCGCTTCCGCCGCAGCGGGCCAGCGATCCAACGTCCACGTCCTCGAGATCTACGGCGCAGCGCTCGGCCGCACCGGCGCGCACGCCGCCGCGCTGCGGGTGCTCGGCGCCCTCGAGTCGCAGCAACGCACCGCCAGCGTGGTCTTGCCCAGAGACCACGAGCTCGCGGCGCTCGTGACCGCGCTGACATCCGCCGTAGGCGCGGCCGCAGCCGAAAAGGCCCGCGAGGAAGGCGCCCACGCCACGATGGCGGAGCTCGCCGACGCATAGCTGAACCGTTGAAAGACGGTTGAATCCCGCGCCGGCACCGTTCGACGAGCGGAGCGAGAACGCCGTCCAGCGGAACGGGGCATTCGGCGGTGAACACAGTGAGCATGTGGGGGTTGTCGACGCGGCGGCTCGTGGTGATCGAGGACGCCGCCGTCGGCAGCCTGCGGGCGCGCGTGCAGGGCTCGCTGCCAGCTCGGCACCGTCGAAGGGACCACGGCACTGTTCCTGCTCACTCGCTCGGCGCGCGTCGACCGCATCCGCGAGGCCCTCGCGGACACACCGGTCGAGCTGCTGGTCCGCCACCTCGACTATCCACAGGCCGTCGCGCTGCTGCGGGGCCTTCACGGCCGACGCCGACTGGCCGATGAACCACACCCAGGAGATGACCATGAATTCGAACGACACCGTATTGCTGGTCGGCGCCGGGCCGGTCGGGCTCACGACCGCGTGCCAACTGGCCCGCCACGGTGTGCCGGTACGCATCATCGACACCCTCGAAGAGCCGACCACCGAGGCGCGCGCGGTGAGCGTGCACGCCCGCAGCCTGGAGATGCTCGCCGCCCTCGGCGTGCTGCCCCGGCTGGAAGCCCGCGGCCGCCGCATCGACGCCCTCGAAATTCTCGACGGCGCCAGCGGTACCAGCCGGGTCCGACTGTCGGTCGCCGGCATCCCCAGCCGCCACCGCTACGTCCTGGACGTCGCTCAGCCCGACACCGAAGCGGTGTTGGCGGAGCGGGCGGCCGAGCTGGGCGTCGTCGTCGAGCGCGGGGTCAGGCTCACCGGGCTCACGCAGGACGCCGACGGCGTCGATGTCACCCTCCGCACCGGCGCGGGCGAGGAGACCGCCCGGTTCGCGTGGGTCGTCGGGGCCGACGGCGGCCACAGCACCACCCGCAACCTCGTGGGCAGCGAGCTGGAAGGCGGGTTCCATGGTCAGCACTTCGCCATGGCCGACGTCGACATCGACGCCACCTGGACGCCGGATACCGTGCGCATGTTCGAGCACCCCGACGGTATGGGCATGCTGTTCCCGCTGCTCGGGACGCGCGCGCGGATCATGTTTTTCGTCGATGACCCGGGCCGGGACGCCCCCGGCCCCACCCTGGCGCAGATCCAGGCGTTGGCCGACGCGCGGATGGGCGGCCACATTACGGTGCGCAACCCGCGCTGGCTGAGCTACTTCACGATCCACCACGCCCAGGTGCCCCGCTACCGGCTCGGGCGCGTGCTGCTCGCGGGCGACGCCGCGCACGTCCACAGCCCCGCCGCGGCCCAAGGCATGAACACCGGCATTCAGGACGCCGCCAACCTCGCCTGGAAGCTCGCCCTCGTCGCGAGCCACCGCGCGGATCATGCCCTGCTGGACTCCTACCACGACGAGCGGCACCCGGTGGGGGCCATGGTCGTAGAGACCGCCACCAGGCTGACGAACATGGGTACCGGCACCGGCCCGAAGGAGGCGGTCCGCGACCTGGCCCTCTTCCTCGTCGGCCATCTCTCGCGGCTCGCCGCGACGAGCGCCGCGACCCTGACCGAGACGACGATCAATTACCGGCACAGCGCGCTATCGGTCCACCACGGCGCCCACCACCACGGAGCCATGCGGGCCGGGGACCACGCGCCGGACTCCGACGGCCTGTGCCGTCCCAACGGCACACCTGTGACCATCGAGGAGCTGTTGACCACGCCCGGCATGCTGCTTTTGGTCCGCAGCCGAAGCGCCGAACAGGTCGACGAGATGCGTCGCGCGCTCGGAGCCCTCGGCACGGTCGTCCGCGTCGTGCACGACGGAGCCGGGGCGTTGGCCGACTGCATTGTCGATCCCGACGACGTCCTGGGCCGGACCTACGGCATGGGCACCGTAGGCATCGGACTGACCGACCCGACCGACATCCTCAGCGTGACCTATGGCCTCGGCTCCGAGGGCCTCGCGCTGATCCGCCCGGACGGCTACCTCGGCCTCGTCGCTGACTCGGCGTCCACCACCCTCGTGCGCAACTATCTGGCGGGCGCTCTACGCATCACTCAGCCGTCGACGGTGTGACGTGACCATTCCGAGGCCTCCCGCTTGCCCCTGCCTTGGCGGGTTCCGTCAACGTTGACAGACCTGCCGCGCAGCGGCGAGAGCCTCGTGATCAAGGGCCCCCGCAGTTCGACGCCGTCGACGGGATTGCCGCCATGCCCGCCCGGCTCGCCTGACCAAGATCTTCGTCGGCCCTACAGATGCTGCTCTATAGCTGGACGGCGACCCTTACCGTGCGAACGCGGACTCGACTCTCGCCATCAGTAGTCGGATCGCGGCGGCTGCGTTCGAGCTGGGATCGTCCCGGCGGTCTTCGCGGGCGGACAGGTCGACCGATGGTGGTTCGCAAGCTCCCACAATGCTCGCTGTCGACTCCGACTCGACGTTGCTGCACACCGCCGTAAGGAAGTCTCTGCCGCTGCCCGAGACACCCTGAGCGGGCTGCCCGAACCTCGTCAGGAACTCCTCCGGCCGGTCGACGGGGATCAGGGGCCCAGCTGAGTTCCTGGGAACCGCGACCGAGCAGCGCCTCGTCTCGTGACTGCCCGTCGGATCGCCGCTGTCACAACGTCGCAGCCGCTCCGGTCCTTGTTGTGGCGCTCGCCGACGGCGAGTGAAGTAAGCATGACAAGCGCGAGGAGTGGAGCCATGTCCGATGATCGCCCACGGGTGAACCAGTCCGGATTCGTCGCGGTCCAGCAGAACAAGGTCGTCGCGCTGGTCCCCTACGGACGCCTCGCCGAGGTGAGCGCCGCGCTTGCCGCCGAGGGGACCGACCTCGCGCGGGTGGAAGTGCTGCATGGCGAGATTGGGGCCTGCATCCTGGACTTCGACGGCACCGAGCACGGGCGCTGGGCACACCTCGTCCGGACGATGCAGAAACTCGGCACCGCTTCCAACGAACGCGAGAACTACGCCGCTGCTCTGCGCGGCGGCGAATCGGTGATCATCGTTCCGGTCCACAACTGGACCGAGGTCGAAGCATTCGCTCGGGTATTCGCAGAGCACGGCGGTCGCCGGGTTATCCACTTCGGCCGGTTCGCGACCGACCAGATCACCTACTGACGTTGGTACGGCTCGTTGTGTACCGCGGGGCCCGGAAAGTGACGTCCGCACACCCGCCAGGGATCGGGAGTCCGCCCGGTCGTACAGCGAAAGGATTTAACGAATTTGGAGGAAGAATGAGTATCCCGCCAGGAGACAACGCCTTCCTGGGCGACCTCGAGGGCACCGTCCGGGAGGAGCTCGCCCTGGCCGAGAGGAGTCAGCCGGGGGAGGAGCCGTTCGGTGGTCCGATCGACGAGTGGCTCTTCGATCCGGCGGACGCCCAGCGTGAGGAGATTGGTCTCCGCAACCTCCTCGGCGCCGTCGAAGCCTTGGAGGACCGCTCCCGCCAGTACCGCAAACGCTCCGCCGGGTTCACACGGCAGCCACGTGGTGGCGGCTAACCACTGCCTCAGTCTCGTCCGGGCTGTCGACCGCTCGACATCGACAGGTGCGGTGCGCTACCGGCGCATGTTCCGCTTTGCCCGCCGACAGTTGACCGCCGCCAGGTGATGCGCGGGAGTGACGGCGGGATCTGTGATGCCACGCCTGATCGGCGATCCCCGCACCGATGTGCACCTGTTCGCGCTGTCCTGCGCGTCCCTAATGAAGGCGCACAACCGCATGCTGCGCCGCTTTGGTTCTACCTCCTCGAGGCAGCCGACGACTGCGGTGACGGGGACTATCTCAGCCCCGGTCCGTGGCCGGATCGTGGTGGGGGTCCTGATCGGGCTGCTGTTCCTCGCCGTCCGACGGGCCGTTCGATTCCCGCATGCCAGAACATCGGCCCACCACCTGTACCGGTGGTGGGTGTGCTCACCGCTGAGTCAAACGGACCAGGCACGGTCCACTGGGATGAGCGGCGCGGCGTCCCGCACCTGGCGTGCCAGGGCGTTCGCGGCGCTTGCCTGCGGTCCATTGGATCAGGTCGGGTCGACTTCTTTGGCGTCGGACAGGATGACGTTGTCATTCTGTCTGTCGCAGAGCGGCCGCGCGTCGAGGTGGATTTGTGCCCGCGCGTCGCTGCAACCCTACGACGCATCTTCCTGCGGAGTCGGAGACCTGGGGAAGAATTCGTTGCCCGCCTCGACCAGGTGGAACGCGAGCTCGCCCGCGCTTAATTCGAGTTAGGCGCGCACCAGCAAGGTGGCCAGGGAGAGCATCTCGCCGCCGCCCGCGAACGTCATGGTGAGCAGCAGCCGGGCAGTGGCACGTGCGCAGCGGACGGGCTGCTGTCGGTGGCCGGAAAGTTCGCGTCGGTCAAGCTGTCGAGGGTGACGGTCGCAACGATGATCGTCGCTGCGCCGCCGACCGCCGTCGATCCCGGTGTAGGCCTACGCCCCGGGGCGTACCCGAGGCGGTGACGGTAGGAGTGGAAGAACGTATCGACCGAATCGGCGTTGGAGTTGGAGGTTCGGCGGTGCGGTCGAGCGCGGCGCCGTCGAACGGCCACAGCGGCGAGTTGCCGCGCGAGATCACCTCGGCGGTACCATGGGCTCCACGGCGAGGCCGGTGCGGGCGCGCTCGGTGAGGAATCAGTAGGAGTACCAGAACCGGCTTCCACTTGGGCCGGATCGGGTGACCGCTGCGCCGATGACCTGGATGAGGTAGTCGTTGACCGACACCAGGCCGGTACAGCGCTCGGGGTGGAGGGCGGCCGCCACGCAAGCCGCGCTGGCGCCACAGTCGTACCCGGCGAGGACGGCGCGGGGCATATCCAGCGCGTCCAGCAGGGGCTACGACGTCCGCGCCGACCGCGGCCTGTTGGCCTCTGCGCGGGTGGCCCGGTCGAGAAAGCGGGTCGGTCCGCGTCCTTGGAGGTGGGGGACGATCACGCGGAAGTCGTCGGCGGCGAGCGCGGGCGCGACGTCGACGTAGCTGTGGACGTCGTACGGGAAGCCGTGCAGGAGGAGCACGACCTGACCGTTCGAGGGCCCGCCTCGTGATGGGCGATCTCGAGCACGCCCGCGCGGACGCACCGCACCGGGTCGAGCCACAGATCGTCCCCCGCGCTCACCGACCGGTCCCGACCGCGTCGAGGATCGTCGCGGTCACCTCGTCCGGGGCGCCGACGCTGACGGCGTGCGACGCGCCCGCGACCTCGCGGCTACCTTTCGCCCCGGCGCGCTCGGCCATCCAGCGCTGCGCCGCTACCGGGATGTTGAGGTCCTGGTCGCCGAACACGAACCACGATGGCAGCTGTCGCCACGCAGGCGTGGCGGTGGTCAGCCCGTCCGTCAGCGCCGCCTGGGTGACCGGCCGCTGGGTCGCCGCCATCAGCGCGGCCTCGGCCTCCGATCCGTCGGCGACGAACTGCTGGCGGAAGACCCCCGGGCTGATCCGGAACTCGACGCCGCCGTCGATCGGCGACGTCAGCAGCGCCTCGGCCAGGGTGCTGCCGGGGAACCTGCCCGACAGGTCGAAGGCACTTTCACCCGTGTCGGGGGCGAACGCGGCGACGTAGACGAGGCCGGTGACGGCGTCGTTGCCCGCGGCCGCCTCGGTGATCACCATGCCGCCGTAGGAGTGTCCGACGAGGATGACCGGCGAGCCGATCCCGGCGATGACCTCGCGCAAGTAGGCGGCGTCGCCGGCGACGCTGCGCAGCGGATTGGCGACGGCGACGACGTCGACCGACGCCGCGCGCAGCCGCGAGATCACCGGGTTCCAGCTTGCGGATTCGGCGAACGCTCCGTGAACCAGGAGCGCGCTGGTGTTCTGCATGGCATGTCCCTCTCGTATGGTGGTTGTTCGCTCGTCAGCCGGTACCGAGCGCGGTGGCAGGACGCGGAAAGCCTGCTCGACGACAGCGGTCGCGGCGCGGGTCTCGCGCACGGGGTTGAGCATTATGAAGTCGTGGATCGCGCCCTTCTAGTGGACGCTCGTCGTTGGTACCGCCGCATGCCTGAGGCGCCGGGCGCAGGCCTCGCCCTTGTTGCGCAGGACGCCGTTCTCGTCGGCGGGCAAGCCGTGATCTCCGCGCGTTGCATGGCGTTCGTCGTATACGCCCCGTTCCGCTGGCCATGGTCAGGGACAGGGAGCGCGGAGGGGCCGGCGCTCCTCGAGTTCTGCGGGTGTGACCGGGACGAGCATCCGCAGGCCGGGAACGCCGAACATGGTGACGACGAACCGTGTCGGGACGTCCGTGAGGTTGTTGCCGTCCTGGTAGTGGATCAGGTCTCCACCCGGCTCCCAGAACGTCTGCCCGGCCCGCACGACCCGCTCCGGCTCCCCCTCCAGCTCGAAGATCATCTCGCCTTCGATCACGTAGCCGAAGGCAGGCCCGGAGTGCCGGTGCGGCGGGCTGCCCGCACTTCCCGGCGGCAGGGTGACGTGGATGGTCATGGCCTCGGAGGGGTCGGGCACAGGCGGGGTCGGCACGGAGCCGACCAGCTCGACCTGCGGCGGAGGTGCGGTCGTGGAATGCGCGATGAGGTGTGGGTGGTCGGCGCTCATCAGGTCCTCCTGCGGGTGGTGGCTTGCGGTCACTGTCCGGCGAGCCACTTGTCGAAGGTGATCTCTCCGAGACGAGCGTCAGGCCCCGGGAGCAGCGTCCGCTCGCTCAGCCGCACCCCGTAGTACGGGGCCTGCTCGTCGGTGACGACCTCCCGCGGGTCACCCTTGGCCGTAAGGCCCACGCGGATCAGCTGGTCGAGACCGAAGATCTCGGGGCCGCCGAGCTCGCGGATGCCATTCAGCGGCTCACCCACGGCCACCCGCCCGACGGCTACGGCGACATCATCCGCCGCCACCGGCTGAATGAGGGCGGACGGGAGGCGGACCTTTCCGTCGACGGTGCTGAAGTCGGCGATAGCCTTCACGAACTCGAAGAATTGGGTGGCGTGCACGATCGAGTAAGGCCGCCCGGACTCCCGGATGAGCTGCTCCTGTGCCAGCTTCGCCCGGAAGTAGCCCGAGTCTTGCAGTCGGTCCGTGCCGACCACCGACAGGGCGACGTAGTGCCCGACCCCCGCCTCCGCTGAGTGGGCGAGCAGGTTGGTGGTGGCGGTCCGGAAGAACTCCATCGCCGGCTCGTCGGCGAACGACGGCGCGTTCGAAACGTCGATGACGACCGCAGCACCGTCGAGCACCTGGGCCAGTCCCTCCCCGGTGAGGGTATTCACGCCCGTGTTCGGGGCGGCGGGCACGGCCTCGTGGCCATGCTCGCCCAGCCTGGCGACAAGCTTCGAGCCGATCAGTCCCGTTCCACCGATCACAACGACCTTCATGGTGCGTCTCCTCCGTCGTCCGGCCGCCGCCACGGTCGTGGGCGACGTTCACAGCAAGGACCGGACAGCGGCCAAGTCCGTGACGCGGCTCCGCGGCGCCCGGAACGCCACAGCAGGCCAGCCCGGGGGAGCGGCCGGTACCCGGGTCCGCTGTGCCCGGGGTTGCACCGGGGGTCTCCACAGGCGCACCGGACATCGAAATCGCATGACGCTGACCTGGCCGAACGAGTCGGGGCCGAAGCACGAAGCCGGTCCCGCACTTCCCCCCATCGAGAACAGAGCTGATCACCATGAGTTTGTCCATCGTCGGTGTCGTGTCGAACTCGGACTCGTCGAGTGCGGTTTCGTCCGACGCACTTCAGGCGGATACCGACGCACTGGCGGACTTCGAGAGCGTCCGCCGTCGACTGTTCGGGATCGCTTATCGGATGCTCGGCGGCGTGGCGGACGCCGAGGACGTCGTTCAGGATGTCTGGGTCCGCTGGCAGAGCGCCGACCGCGCCAGGGTTCGGGATCGGACCGCCTTTCTCGTCACCATCACGACGCGGGTCGCCCTGACCGCGGTGACGTCGGCCCGTGTCCGCCGGGAGGTCAGCGTCGGCGATTGGCCGCACGAGCGCGAGTCCGAATCCGTCGACCCGTCGGCGGAGGCCGAACGCGCCGATGCCGTCGCGGGCGCCGTCCAGCTGCTGATCGAGCGGTTGACTCCCCTCGAACGGGCGGCCTATGTGCTCCGGGAGGCGTTCGACCACCCGTTCTGTGAGATCGCCGATGCGCTCGGGACCAGCGAGGCCAACGCACGCCAGCTGGCGCACCGGGCGCGCAAGCACCTCGGCGGGCACCGGTGCGGGCCGGTCGGTCCGCAGGAGCGCGACGAGCTGCTGGGCGCGTTCCTCGACGCGTCACGCGAAGGCGAGATGGCGCGGCTCGTCGATCTGCTCACCGCTTCACCCGCCAGCGCAGCAGCCTGAATCGAGGGTCCGATCGACACTGGCCGCTCGGTTGCCCTGTGACTCATCTGCTGTTCTCCGCGTCGACATGCCGACGCTGACCCCGACAACCCGAACCCTGGAGAAACTATGGAGACGCGCGTGCCGCACCGCTCCCCGAACACCGTAATGTCGTCATGGAGCATCCACGGCGACCCCGCACTTCTCGTCGACGCCGCGCGGAGATTGCGAACCGGCATCGAAGCGGGGATCTATCGTTCGCACCCGCCGGGTGAGTACGCCATGTTCGGGCTGGCGCGAATGCTCGATGCGGTTGCGTTCTCGATGCACATCGACGGCGCGGTGCACCACACGGTCGTCGACGGCGCTACCGAGATCGCGCACCACGTGTTGAGGTACCTGCTCCCGACTCTCCCGGCCGATGTGCGCCAGGCGTGACGGGGCGGTCGGCGGCTGCGATCGACGCCGGCCTGTTGGCCTCCGGTTCCGGTCCTGGCCGGTGGCTGATCGTCGCGGCCGCGCTCGAGTCCGGCGTCGCTTTCACGGACGGGTCCGTGGTCACCGTCGCCCTGCCCGCGATCGGACGTGATCTCGGCGGCGGATTCGCACTGGCGCAGTGGGTGGTGGACGACTACCTCCTGACCCTCGGCGCCCTCCTACTGCTGGGCGGGGCTCTGGGTGACCGTGTGGGCTGGCGTCGCGTGTTCGTCGCGGGCCTGGCGGTGTTCACAAGCGCGTCTCCGGCGTGCGGGCTCGCTTCGTCCGGCGCCCAGCTGGTCGCCTACCGGCTCGTTCAGGGCGTCGGCGGGGCGCTGCTGGTGCCCGGGAGCCTGGCCCCCCGTCTCGACCTGGCCGTAGCGGCGAC
Source organism: uncultured Actinomycetota bacterium (assembly GCA_963799945.1). Taxonomy (GTDB): domain Bacteria; phylum Actinomycetota; class Actinomycetes; order Mycobacteriales; family Pseudonocardiaceae; genus Pseudonocardia. The sequence goes on along the minus strand of CAWCZG010000005.1, from coordinate 202,679 downwards.
CGCCGGGCTCGTAGGCGGATCTACGTTCTGATCGAGGTCCCGGCCCGCGGCTGGGATCCCATCGCGGTGTTCGCCGCAGTCTGGGGTGTGGTCGGGTTGGCGGCATTCCCGTGGGTGGAGCGGCGGCGGGACGCCTCGCTGGTTCCGCCGGGTCTGTTCGGTTCCCCGCAGTTCGTCGGAGCCAATCTGGTCACTCTGACCGTTTATGCCGCGCTGGGCGGCTCGCTGTTCCTGCTCGGGCTGCATCTGCAGCAGTCGCTGGGGTACACGGCGCTAGCCGCAGGTGCCGCGACCCTGCCTATGACCGCGCTGATCGTGGCCCTGTCGGGGCGGGTGGGTGCGCTCACGCAACGGGTCGGGCCGAGGGGGCCGATAACGGCCGGTCCCATACTCGGTGCGGTCGGCCTCGCCCTGCTCGGCTTCGCCCGGCCGGGGTCGACTTACCTTACGGGCGTGTTGCCCGGGGTGCTCGTGCTCGGGATCACGCTCACCGCGGCCCCGTTGACTTCGGCGGGGCTCGGGTCGGTCCCGGCCGACCACGTCGGAGCCGCCTCGGGCATCAACAACGCGGTCTCCCGCATCGCCGGCATGCTCGCGGTCGCCGTGCTGCCCGCGGTTGCCGGGATCGACATGGCGGTCACCGGCGCACCGTTGGGCCGGGCTTCGGCACCGCCACGTGGATCTGTGCCGGGTTGCGCGCGGTAGGCGGTGCCTTGGCCGTCGCGACCGTCGGCCGGAGAGCCCGGGTCCACGTCCACCCCCTGGCCGCCGTCGACCACGTCTGCATGCCGTGAGGTGTCGGCCCACCACTTCGGACCGGAGAGGACGATTCACGATGAGAGAACACGAACGGCGGGAGTTGCTCCTCATCGAGCAGCACCTCCTTGCCCAGGCCCCCGAGCTGATCGAGCTGTTCGGCACGCAGCCTTCGCGGCGCCGCCGCGATCCGGGGCGCCGCACGCTGCACGTCCTCGCCGCGGTCCTGGCGTTGCTCGGGGTGTTCCTGAGCGAGCTGCCGCTGCTGCTCGCCGCTCTCGCACTGGTTGCCATGTCCGTCGTTTACTGGACGGTGTACTCGGAGGAGGCCGTCCAACCAGACCGGCAACGACGGTGAACCACTCGATTGCGGCCACGGCGTCGCCGGGCCTGCGGAACCTAACCCGTCCGGTGGTGCGGGAGGCGGGCTCGGGGCCACGCAGGTCGGCGTTGGACAAGCGTTGAAGCACCGCTGGTTCGACCCGGATCTGGGCATCGGCGCCGAAGTGCTGCTCGAGCACGGAGACCCGAGGCGACGCTGCTTTCATGACCGGATCGCGGTGCTCGACAGCGGAATCCCGGACTCGCGTCGACCCCGTGCGTGTAACGTGCCGAGGCGATCGATTCTCCTCGATCCGTGCCCGGGGGAGCCGCAAGATGACGTTGCTGGTGAGCGCCCGGGGACGGCCGGAGACCTGGGTATGACCAGGCCGGGAATCGCCACCGGGTCGGGACTGCGTGGCCGCCGCACCGAACGGGAGATGCTGGCTCGGTTGGTGACGGACGTCCGCGCAGGACGGAGCCGGGTGCTCGTCCTCCGCGGCGAGGCCGGGATCGGCAAGACGGCGCTTCTGGACCACGTCGTGGGGCTTGCCGTCGGGTGTCGCCTCACCCGCGCGGTGGGCATCGAGTCGGAGGCGGAGTTCGCTTTCGGTGGGTTGCACCAAGTCTGCGCGCCGTTCCTGGACCGGCTCGACCACTTGCCTGCCCCGCAGCGGGACGCCCTGGGCGCGGCGTTCGGACTGCGGCACGGCGGTGCACCGGATCGCTTCCTCGTCAGTCTGGCGGCATTGACCCTGTTGTCGGAGCTCGCCGAGGAGCAGCCTCTGATGTGCCTCGTCGACGACGCTCATTGGCTTGATCAGGCGTCTGTGCACGCGCTCACGTTCGTCGCCCGCAGGCTGCTCGCGGAACCGGTCGCGCTGGTCTTCGCCACGCGGGCGACCACACTGGACCAAGCACTCCGTCACCTGCCGGAGGTACACCTCGACGGCCTGGATGACGAGGACGCTCGTGCGCTGCTGCAGAGCGCCCTGCGCAGCCCCCTCGACACCGCAGTGTTGGACGAGATCGTCGCTGAGTCCCGCGGCAACCCGCTGGCGCTGCTCGAGCTCCCCCGAGGGTGCACGCAGGCTGAGCTGGCGTTCGGGTTCGGCCCGCGCACGATGCCGCTGGCAGGCCGGATGGAGCAGGGGTTCCTCCGGCAGCTCGACCCCCTACCGGTGGCCACTAGGAGGCTTTTGCTCGCCGCCGCCGTCGAGCCTATCGGCGATGTCAGCCTGCTGTGGCGTGCTGCCGAGCGGCTGGGTATCAGCTCGGAGGCGGCAGCCCCGGCCCGGGCCGCGGGACTGATTGAGTTCGGTACCCGCGTCCGGTTCCGGCATCCGCTGCTGCGCTCGGCCATCTGTCGGGCGGCGGACGTCGCTGAGATCCGCAAGGTGCACGGCGCGCTCGCGCAGGTGCTCGAACTCGACCCCGACCGCCGCGCGTGGCACCGCGGGCAAGCGAGCGCCGGGCCGGACGAACAGGTGGCCACCGAGCTCGAACGATCGGCCGAACGGGTCCACGGCCGCGGTGGATACGCCGCCGCAGGCGCGTTCCTCCAGCGGTCCGCCGAGCTGACTCCTGACCCGCGGCGACGCGGGACGCGCCTGCTGGCCGCGGCACGGGCCGAACTCCGAGCCGGCGAGTTCGACACGGCTTCGGATCTACTCGCGGCGTGCGGGTCCGAGCCGCTCGACGATCTCCGGAGGGCGCAGCTCGACCTCGTGCGGGCACAGATCGTCTTCGCCACACAGCGCAGCAGTGAGGCGGCCCCTTTGCTATTGGCCGCGGCTCAACGGCTCGAGCCGTTGGATGTTGCGCTCGCGCGTGAGACCTACCTCGACGCCTTCAGCGCCGCGATGTTCGCAGGCAGGTTGTCGCGCGGCGCCGGACTCGCCGAGGTCGCCCGGGCGGCACGGCGGGCTCCGACGCAGACAAGCCGCCACAGCGACATCCTCCTGGAGGGCCTGGCCATGCTCTTCACCGACGGATACGCAGCGGCCGCCCCGATCGGACAGCGCGCACTGCGCGCGTTCCGCAGCGAGGACCCCACCGGGGAGGACGGGGTGCGCTGGCTCTGGCTCGCGACGGCCGCCGCGGCGGACCTGTGGGACGACGAGAGTTGGCATGTCCTGTCAACCCGCCATGTTGAGCTGGCCCGCGCGGCTGGCGCACTCGGCGAGCTTCCGCTAGCGCTTAACTCGCGCATCGTTTTTCAGCTGTTCGCAGGCGAGCTGACCTCAGCCGCGGACCTCGTCGAAGAAGCGAGGGCGGTCGCCGACGCGACTGGGAGTGACCTCACGCCCTACGGCGCCTTGGCCCTCGCCGCGTGGCAGGGCCGTGCTGATCGGGCCGATGCATTGACCGCCGCGGCGATGGACGAAGCAATGTCGCGCGGCGAGGGCATCGGCGTGACCGTCGCGCAGTGGACTAGCGCGTTGCTCTTCAACGGTGCGGGCCGGTATGAGGACGCCATGGTCGCTGCCCAACGGTCCGGTGAGAACCCGGCGGAGCTTGGCGCGTCGAACTGGGGACTGACCGAGCTGATCGAGGCAGCCAGCCGCACCGGCCGGGTCGAGCTCGCGGCAAGCGCTCTCGAACGGCTCTCCGAGATGACACGCGCCAGCGGCACCGGGTGGGCGCTCGGCGTGGAGGCCCGCTCACGTGCGTTACTAGCAGACGGCGCTGGCGCCGAGCAGTACTACCTGGACGCGATCGAGCACCTGCGCCCTACCCGAGTGAAGGCGGAGTTCGCGCGGGCCAGGCTTCTTTACGGGGAGTGGCTGCGCCGTGCGGGCCGCAGGCTCGACGCGCGCGCGCACCTGCAAGCTGCCCACGAGCTGTTCACCACGCTGGGCGCCGATGGGTTCGGCGAGCGGGCCCGTCGCGAACTGCTGGCCACAGGGGCGACGGCCCGCAGGAACACCATCGGGATGAGCGTCGAGCTCACCGATCAGGAATCCCAGATCGCGCGGCTCGCCGCCGAGCAGCGCACCAACTCCGAGATCGCCGCCCAGCTCTTCATCAGCCCGCGTACGGTCGAATGGCATCTCGCCAAGGTGTTCCCCAAGCTCGGCGTCAGCTCTCGCAAGGAGCTCAAGGCCGCTCTGGCAGGCGCTGGTCCGGAGTCGCGGTTCAGCTGAGCGTTGCTCCGCCTTTGTGCTGAGCCACTGTCCCGGCTGCAGCCGCGGGTGCATGATGGAATAGCCCGCGCCGTCCCGGGCCGGGGCCCCTCGACCTGCACGGCGGTGGTGATGTCTGCAGGCGATCGGGGCGGGCTGCGTGGGCGGCGCAGCGAGTGCGCGGCGCTGGACCAGGTGCTGGCAGGCGCCAGAGCCGGTGAGAGCCAGGTGCTGGTCATGCGCGGCGAGGCGGGCGTCGGCAAGTCCGCGTTGGTCGAGCACCTGGTGGGGAACGCGGCGGCGTGTCGGGTCGTCCGGGCCGCGGGCGTCGAATGGGAGATGGAGCTGGCGTTCGCCGGGTTGCATCAGCTTTGCCTGCCGATGATGGACCATCTCGATCGCCTGCCCGGCCCGCAGCGCGACGCGTTGGCCGTCGCGTTCGGTCTGAGCGCGGCGAGCGCGCCGGACCGGTTCCTGGTCGGGTTGGCGGTGCTCAGCCTTCTGGCTGAGGTCGCGGAGGAGCAGCCACTGGTGTGCGTGGTGGACGACGCCCAGTGGCTCGACCGGATCTCCGCCCAGACTCTGGCCTTCGTCGCGCGCAGGCTGCTGGCGGAGCGGATAGCGTTCGTGTTCGCGATCCGGGTCCCACCCCCTGGCGCCGACCCCGATCCCGGCGATGATCTGCTGATCGGTCTGCCCGAGCTCGTCGTCGGCGGTCTGCGGGACGCGGATGCGCGGGCGCTGCTGGGTTCGGCGGTGCCCGGACGGCTCGACGAGCGGGTCCGGGAGCGGGTCGTCGCCGAGACGCGAGGCAATCCGCTGGCCCTGCTGGAGCTGCCGAGGGGGATGACAGCCGCCGAGCTGGCAGGCGGGTTCGGGCCACCGGACGCACGGCCGCTCGCAGGCCAGATCGAAGAGAGCTTCCTGCGCCGCATCAGGGCGCTCCCGGTCGCGACACAGCGGCTGTTGCTGGCGGCGGCGGCAGAGCCGGTAGGCAATGCGTCGATGTTGCGACGGGCGGCCGAGCGACTCGCCATCGGCGTGGACGCGGCGGCGCCCGCCGAGGCGGCGGGACTGATAGAGATCGGCGCACGGGTCCGGTTCCGCCATCCCCTGGTGCGTTCGGCGGCCTACCGCGCCGCGGACCCTGCTGCCCGCAGCCATGTGCACCAAGCGCTGGCAGAGGCGACCGATCCCGAGGCCGACCCGGATCGCCGGGCATGGCATCGCGCCAATGCGGCCCAGGCGCCCGACGAGGCCGTGGCCGACGAACTCGAGAGCTCCGCCAACCGGGCCCGGGCCCGCGGCGGCGTGGCGGCCGCGGCCGCGTTCCTGGAGCGGGCGGCCCAGCTGACACCCGATCCGGCCCGACGTGCGACCCGGGCGCTGGCCGCGGCGCACGCCCATTTCGAGGCCGGGGCCTCCGGCGTGGCTCTCGAACTCGTCGTGGGCGCGGAACTGGGTCCGCCGGACGATCTCCTGCGGGCGCGACTGGCCCGGCTCCGGGCCCAGATCGTCTTCGCGCGGCGGCGCGCGGGCGACGGCATGCCGATGCTTCTCGACGCAGCTCGCAGGCTGGAACAACTCGACGATCGCGAGGCGCGCGAGGCGTACCTCGACGCGATCGGAGCAGCGGTCTTCGCCGGCCGCCTCGACCAGCGCGGCGGGTTGCGGCGATCGGCGGCGGCCGCTCGTGCCGCTCCGCAGGGCCTGCGCCCGCCCCAGCTGGTGGACCTATTGCTGGACGGCCTCGCAACGCGATTCACCGAAGGATACGTCGCGGGTGCGGAACCGCTGGGCCGTGCGCTTTTGGCCTTCCGACGGGACCCCGCGAGCCATGAGGACGCCGTCATGCGGTGGCTGTGGCTGACATGGCTGGTCGCGGGCGATCTATGGGACGACGAGGCCTGGTACGAGCTGACCACGCACGCGGTGCGGGTGGCTCGCCAGGCAGGGGCGCTCAATCTGCTGCCCCTGGCCCTGAGCTACCGCGCTGCCGTCCACGTGCACGCCGGGGAGTTCGCCGCTGCCGCAGCGTTGATCGAGGAGTCGGACTCGATCACCGCAGCCACCGGCAATGCGCCGCTGCGGTACGCCTCGACGCTTCTCGTCGCGTGGCGTGGCGTCGAGCCCCCGGCATCGGAGATCATGCGCGACGTGGCCCGGGAGGCGACCGCACGGGGCGAGGGGCGCGCCGCTGGCGGGACCGACTACCTGATCGCCCTGCTAAACAACGGCCTCGGTCGGTACCGGGCCGCACTTTCCTGTGCTGAGCGGGCGTGCGAGCACGATGACCTGGGCGTCCTCGGGTTCTCCCTCGTCGAACTGGTGGAGGCGGGTGCCCGGGGTGACGCACGCGACGCGGCCGAGTCGGCGTTGCGGCGATTGGCGGAACGAGCCGTCGCCAGCGGCACGGACCTTGCCCTCGGACTAGTGGCCCGGTCCAGAGCGCTACTGAGCGGAGGCGGGGAAGCGGAGTCGCTGTATCGCGAGGCCGTCGAGCGACTCGCACGGACCCGGATGGTCGTGTACCTCGCCCGGACCCACCTGGTGTACGGCGAATGGCTCCGTCGCGAAGGCAGGCGCCTCGACGCGCGCGAGGAACTGCGGACCGCCCACGGGATGTTCAGTGGTTACGGCGCTGTGGCGTTCGCCGAGCGCGCCCGTGTGGAGCTCCTGGCCACCGGGGAGGCTGTACGCCGCGGTGCGAGCGACGCACTCGAGCCGCTCACCGCGCAGGAGGCTCAGATCGCGCGGCGCGCCGCCGATGGGATGACAAATCCCGAGATCGGCGCCGAGCTCTTCATCAGCGCGCGCACCGTCGAGTGGCACCTGCACAAGGTGTTCGCCAAGCTCGACATCGACTCGCGCAGCAAGCTGCCCGCCGCGCTGCGCGGCTTGTGACCGGCCGCTGGTGCTCGTCACCCGGCGACGACGGTGGTCCCGGCCGTGCCTGCGAGCACCGTCGGCGCGTCCTGCAGGGCTCCGACCGTAGCCGGGCGGCCGGTCGCAGCGACGAACTGGACACAGGCCTCGACCTTGGGCGCCATGGAGCCTGCCCGGCTCGGTGGCGAGAGCCTGCCCCAGCAGGTCGGCGAAAAGGTGCACCCGCACGCCGTGCGCGCGCAGCACCTCGACGAACTCGTCGTGCTCCGCTCGGGCCCGCTCGGCCCACAGCACGTCGTCGAACAGCAGCTCTGCCGCGTTGACCGGGGTCAGCAGGTCCAGCTCACGGCCCGGCCGGTGCATGACGACCTCGCGCAGCCTGCCGATCTCGGAGTCGATGCCCACCCGCAGCGTAAGTTGCTGACCTGGTGGTCGGTATTCCAGAAGACCTCGAGGTAACCGACCCACGCCACGACTATCGCCGCGTTGCCCGCCCAGGCCGTGATCCAGTAGCTCCAAGCAATGAGGAATCCGGCGAACTCCCCCAAGGCGTCGCGTGCGTAGCCATAAGGGCCGTCCGCACCGGGCAGCCGAGCCGCGAGCCCGCGTAAGGCCAGCGCCAGCGCGACCGCGCCGATCGTGACGAGAACGAACGCGACGACTGAGATCGGGCCGAACACCGCCAGGGCGGACGGTAGGGCGAACAAAGCGGTGCCGATCACGGACCCGACCACCAGCGCCGACGCCGTCCCGACCCCGAACCGGCGGCCGTCCGGGCCCGGGGCGGCCACCGGCGGTCCGGCCGACCTGGACGAAACCAGGACCGGCGCTGGAGCGCCGGCGTTGGTCCGGTCCGGTGCTCCGGTGGTTTGGCTCATCACGAACTCCTCGGAAGATGTCGACGGGAATGAGGACCGGCTGATCCCGGCGAACCGAGGGCCGAGACCGCACCACCTCGTGACAGGCCCGGCAGAGGGCGCGTGGCGTCCGCTGCGACGCGGTCACAGATCGGCGGGCTGACCGGTCCTTGCTTCAGGTGCCGCCGGTTTGTGGAGCCCGCCGCCGGTCGTAGTCATCGGACGAAGGAGTGGTCTTGTGAAGGTTGCTGTCATCGGCGGATCGATCCGTCGCGCGCCGCTCAGAGTGGCTACGGGCGCGTTCATACTCAATTCCGGCGTCGACCATCTCAAGGCCGATAAGGGAACGGCAGAGCAGCTGCATGAGATGGCCGCCGGCACCTATCCGTTCCTCGGCAAGGTCGATCCTCAGCTGTTCACCAAGGCGTTGGCCGCCAGCGAGCTTGCGATCGGTGGAATGCTGCTTGTCCCAATCGTCCCGCCGTGGCTTGCCGGTCTCGCTTTGACCGGGCTCGCCGGTGGCCTGGTCGGGCTGTACGCCAGAACGCCGGGGCTACGCCGCGAGCATTCGGTGTTCCCCACAGAACGAGGAGCCGGGTTCGCGAAGGACACTTGGCTTGCCGCCATCGGCATCTCGCTCCTCGCCGATGCCGTGCTTGCGGGGTCGCCTGCAACGAGCTATCACCAGGCCTTCCTGCCCACCGACTGACCCTCGCCCGAGCACTTCCGAAGGAAGGCCATGTTCGACGACCCTGATTATCAGGCTCGGCCGACTCGGGCCCAACTGTTCTTGCCTGCATGGTCTGGACGAGAACCGGCTCGAATCGCAACGATTGCTTCGCCCGATCCTGTGGTTCTGATCCGGGTCGCCACCACGCGGGCAGACATTCCCCGGAGCGGGGAGGGCATCGCAGCCGTACGCGGTGAGATCGGGCCGAAGATCACCGCGATGCACGGGAACAGCGGCTTCGCGATGGCGATCGATCGTTCATCCCGGCAATACGTCGGTATCGCCGCGTGGACCGATACCGAGTCGCTCGACGCCAGCGAACAAAATGCTCCGGTTCTCATCGCCGACCTCGCCCGGCGGCTTCACGGCGACGGGCCCTCAGTCGAGGTGTTCGAACTCGTCCTCGCGCAGGTGGTCAAGCCGGTGCGCGTTGGCTACTGGGGTCGGCGGGCGCGGCTGGAGGTACCGGCGCTAGATCTTGCCCACGCCGTGCAGAGGTTCGAGGAAACGCTGCTGGCGGTTTTTGATCGCTATGACGGTCTCGCCAGTATTGTGCTGCTCGTCGATCGGGCGGCCGGAGTGCTCGAGAGCATCGTGTGGTGCGACAGCGTGCAGGTACTCAGGGGCAGCGCGGGACGTGATCGGGAAGTGCGCAAGCTCTTCACTGCGGACGTACCGACAGCGAATTATGTCGAGCTCTCTGAGCTGGAGGTCGTCATCGCAGAGATGCAGCAACTGTTCTAGTCAAGAGGACATGTGAATGTGCTGATTACAATAATGCTGGTCACGCCGACCGAGCGCCGTGATTCGGCATCGATTGGCTGCTGAAACGCGAGTTCGACGGCGAGCGGTGTATTGCCCGCAAGGAAGACGACGCCGTGCAGCTCCATTCACCCACCGGGTGGCAGTGCGTCTTACGCACTCCCCGTAGGGGAGAACCCGACCGAGCTGCTGACCCTGGTTGCGCAGGCGGTCTTCGACGGCCCCGGCGGGATCCGCATGGGTTCCCGTGACCGAGCTCTTCCGCGGCCCGCACATCACCGTGGCCCGATCTAACGAGCTCGCGGTACCGGTGTCGCGGTCGACGAGCTTGCCCGGCGGCGCGGGGAATTCGCCATCGCTGCCGTCCTCCCATCGGTGCGGGTCGGCGCCTACGGCCGGATCACCGACGCACGCATTGGCCTCGGGGGAGTGGGACCAGTCCGGTACGGGCCACCGCGGCGGAGCAACTGCTCGTCGGCGAGGTCTTGTCGAACGAACTGCTCCGTACCGCCGGTGGGGCAGCGGCCCGGGCCATTGAGCCCGCGGCCGACATCCGCGCTCATGCTGCATCGCGGTGAACACCTCCTCCGTCGGACGCAGCAGCGAAATCCTGTCGGCCAACTGCAGCCGGGCCGAGCCCGGCACCCGCGGCCCGATCTCCACCCTCGTTCACGTCCGTCCGCGCTCGCGTCGGACGGGAGGATGTCGCATCCGATGGGATAGCGTCGACATCGCGGCAGGTCAACTAGCCGCAGAAGCGCCAGCGATCCAACAGCGGCGCGCGGCGATATGCCATGATCGCCTGCCTCACCCCCCGAAATTCCGTAGATCAGCGCCGTGATCTTCCGGCTGGAGCGTCATGTGCGGCCAACTGTGCCATTGGCAGCTCAGAGAATACGCGCCAGAAGGAGCCAGATATGGAGAAGGAGACCTTCTCCGGGTTTGCCGGTCCGGGGGCGGACCGGCCCCGCTGGGGCGGCGACGTGATGACCACGCAACGCGCACGCAGGAGCCACGCGTGCGGCGACCCTGAGGTTCGTGGGTCGGCCAACTCTTTCGCGTCGCCGTCGGCGGCTTCAGGCTGCGGTGCCTCGTCGGCGTGGTCTACATGTGCGATTGACGGACGCGGAGTTCGAGCTCGTGGCGTCGGCCGCTGCTGCGGAGGGCAGTGCGGTGGCGGCTTGGGTGGGCTCGATTGCGGTTCAAGCCGCGTCGTCGGAACAGGCGGTCCCGGTCGCGTGGCGGGAAGTGCTGCAGCAGCTGGTGCGGTTGCGGTTGGACCTGGCAGCGCCTACCGCGATCGTGGCGGTGTCCGAGGGCCTGCTGGAGCGCGTTGACCTGTTGATTGGCAAGGCGGCCCGTCAGGCCCGCCGGCCGTGATCACCAAGGTGGTTCATGGCTGGCAGCCTGGGGGATTGATTCGCTACCTGCTGGGTCCGGGGCGGGCTCAGGAGCACACGAACCCGAGAGTGATCGCCGCATGGGACGGCCGGGACACGGCTTGGCAGCCCGCCCACGCCGACGGTCGGCTCGTGCTGGGTCCGCTGATCACTGCGTTGGAGGCGCCCGCAATCGCCGCAGGGCTGCCGACGACAACCTCTGACTCCGGTAGGCGCGGGTATGTGTGGCATTGCTCGGCCCGTGTCGCCGCCTCCGATCGAGCTCTGACCGACGGTGAGTGGGCACAGATCGCGCGGGAGTTGTTGCACCGTGCGGGGATTGCCGAGACCGGTGATGTGGGTGGGCCGCGGTGGGTGGCGGTGCGGCACGCCGACGACCACATCCATCTCGCGGTTGTGCTGGTCCGCCAGGACGACTTTCGACGGATATGGCCGCGGCACGACTACGGCCGGCTGCGGACGGCCGCGCGGGAAATCGAGCGCCGCTACGGGTTGACCGTGACGGCGCCCGCGGACGGCACAGCGGCGCGGGCGCCGTCGCGCGGGGAGATGGAGAAGGCCAACCGGCAGGGCGTCCTCCCGGCCCGGACGGAGCTGCGCAGAGCGGTGCGGCGGGCGGCCATCGCCGCGCACGACGTCGAAAGCCTCGTTGCGGTCCTGAAGGCGCAGGGTTACCAGGTCAAAGTCCGCCGCGGGCCCTCCGGTGACGTCCTCGGCTACGCCGTCGCTCGTCGCGGGGATCAGACATCGGCGGGGGAGCCGGTGTTCTACAGCGGAAGCCGCCTGGCGCCGGACTTGTCGCTGCCTGCGTTGCGACGGCGCTGGCAGGACGGACCGACGCCGGTACGATGGGGTTCGCCCTGGGTGGGGGCGACGCGGTCCGTGCAGCGGGCACGGGCGCAGCTGCGCCGCTCGGCTGTCGACGGTGCGGGTGAGGATCCGGCCGGGATCGCGTACTCGGCGGGCGATGTGGCCGCGGCGGTCGCCGGTCTGTCGGGAGCGCCCGCATGGTGGGCTGAGGCAGCTGATCTCGTCGCGCGGGCCGGGCGGGTCGCCGATCGGACCCTGGTCGAGCACGGTCCGTGCTCCCTGGATCTACGGCGTGCGGCCCGGGGCTTGCTCGCGGGCCGCCGCGTCGTTGGTGATGAAGACACGTCTGGGATGCTTGCGCTGACGGTCGCCTTGGCCGCGTTGCTGGTCGAGTTGGGCCGTTGGCAGCGGCGGCGGAACAGGCCGCATCAAGCAGCTGCGGCGCACACCGCCGCCGCGCAGCTGGCCTTCCACGCACAAGAGCCCCGTGTAGACGGGCTCGACCGGCAGCTTGCTCTCGATCTCGCGCTCGCGGCGCAAGGGACCGTTCGAAGCCATATGACCAAGTCGAGGACACGGGCTGGGCCCACCGCGAGCACGCGTCCGGATCGGGGACGACGCGACGAACCGGCAAGGGCCTACTGAGACCGACCGGCTCGTGGCCAAGGAGAACGTGCGGGGACAGCAGTCTCCGGCGCGGTCCGTGGCAGACCACCGAAAGGCTGTCAGCGCGACCCATGACCAATTGACGGTGCCCCTCGTGCAGTCGTCACTCAAGTGCAAGCACGAGATGAGCACACGCTCGACTACGCCGTCTGCAGGGCCGATGTCCCGCGAGCACGCGACGACCACGAGATGAGCACGCGAAGCCTCATAGACCGCCGCGATCGGTCAGGGTCGGACACGCCTTCACCTACGCGCGAGTACAGGACGGGCAGCAGCTGGCCTCATCATGATCGTCTGGCCAGGCATGATCACTTTTCTGTGGCCTGCAGGATGATCGGTGCCTCTCGAGAAGATCTCTCCAAGGTCAACATCTTGTCCATGGATTTGTCCATGAACTCAAGGTCTATGAAGCAGCTACTGCCTTGACGGAGGCCGTTTGCGCTGCTCATGCCTCTGTGTTATCCGCCAGCAGAGTGAAATTGCCGCCTCATAATCCGTCAGGTCGTGGGTTCGAACCCCACCCGCCCCACCCCTGACCAGCCAATATGGCACCTCGAAGATCGATACTTGACCGCAGGGGTGCGAGGTTGGGTGCGGGTAACCTCACGGACGTGCCCGGTCAGGACGCCGAGAGCCGTAACGCGCGGCGGGATACCCCGCGGCACCTGGTGAGGTCTTGGTACCGCGGGGCCCAGTCGCCTGCGCCGCCAGGGAGCGTCGCTTCACAGTTGCGCGGAACAATGGTCGAGTCACGAACATCGCGAGGTCTGGAGGGATTGGCGGCACGCCCGCTGCGCTGGTCGGTAGCCCGGGCGCTCGGTCAGGGACACGACCACTCGCCGCAGCATGCCGTCGGTGAAGGGTCGCCGGAGCACCGCCCGCGGCGCCCGAAGGGCCGTAACGCCGCGGACGGGCCCGGGAGGCGCGCCATGTCTCCACCGCTCCCCAGCGTGGCGACCGCGCTCGACTCCCGCTATCAAGTGTGCAGCAGGACGGGCGCGGAAAGTAGTCGTCGCTCCACTTACCCAGAGAGCGCGCCCATTCCGGGCGTCACCGCCCACCCGACCGGGCGCCTGGCTCGCCGGGTGTGGAACGCCGGCATCGACCGCCGCCCTGCCGTGATCGCCCGGTGCACATCGAACGCCGACGTCGTCGCGGCCCTGGGCTTGGCCTGCGCCGGCGGACTCGACGTCGCAATCCGCAGTGGCGCGCACAGCACGTCGGGCCTGTCGAGCACCGACGGTGGCGTCGTGACCGACCTGAGCGCCATGAAAAACGTTGCCGTCCATCCGCAGGCGCGGCGGGTACGGGTCGGGGGCGGTGCGCTCCTGTACGACGTCGATGCGGCGACGCTCGCTCACGGGCTCGCGACAGCGTTCGGCGTTCGCAGGTCGGTCATGGTCCCGCTCGGCACGCCAGACAAGACGTCGAGGACCGACGTGCTCAGACGTGGTCGCGGGGGATGGTGAGTCGCCAGCTGTGCTCGAATACCCGCTCGGAATCTTCGTAGGCGTCGAGTTGGGCGTGGAGCCGGAAGGTTGTCTCCGTCGACGTGAGTACCGTGCGGGTCTCGGTCTGGATCTTCCAGTCGCCGCGGGCGAATCCCATGGACCAGCTGGTTTCGCCGCGGACCGAGGTGACGTCGTCGGCGACCCAGCTGTAGCGCTCGACCGCGCGGCGGGTCACGTCGAGGTCGATGTCGTCGAAGCGGACGACGCCCAGGTCTTTCACGACCTCCAGCACGGACTCGTAGTCGACGAGGTCGCGGGTCACGGTCCAACGGTGCCGCGCGGGCTCGACCTGGATGGTCTTCAGCGGCTGCGCGCCCTCCGGCTCGCCGAGGGACGGCACCGGTAGCTCGTCGTCCCCGCGGTCAGGGCGCAGCGGCAGCACCAGCGCGCTCGTGGCGGGGTAGACGGTCAGCCTGGACGGGCTGGGGCGGCGGCCAGGCCAACGGCCAGTAGGAGGTGGACAGCGCGAGGCGCAGCCGATGGCCGCGCGGGATGGCCTGGGCCATGGCGTTGAGCGTCACGCTGACCCGGTAACGCTCGCCGGGGGTGAGCGCCTCGGGTCTCGTCGTGGCCCGCGCGGTGGGTGAGGTTCAGCAGGCCGTAGCTGATGCGGGTGGCCCGCCCGTCGGGCGCGACGTCGGAGAGCCGGACGGCGACCATCGCGACCGGCTGGTCGACGCGAGAACTCGAGGTGCACCACCGGGGCGCCGAGGATCTCCATCCGCTCGGTGAGGACGTCGCCGTCGAAGGTCAGTGAGCCGCCGTCCTCTTCGCGTTGGTCGTAGGGGAGGTCGGGTGGCGCGTTGTAGGAGCACCACTTCCCGGCGAACTGGCCGACCGACAGCGGGGACTGCACGGTGAGGACCTGCTCATGGCCTGACAGCGGTGCCGCGGCCTCCGCGGGCAGGATCTCGGTGGCGGCCGAGGGGGTGGGTGGCCGCGCGGACGTGCGGGGAGGGCCAGCTCGGCTCACCGACCCACCGTCCCGGCCGCTCCTCGTAGGCCGTCGAGGGCGGGACGCTCTCCTGCATCCAGATGCGCAGCATGGGTTCGGCCATGACGCCGTTGTCGACGTCGCGCAGCCAGTGGTCCCACCAGCGGACGAGCTCCTGGAGGAAGCCGACGGCCGGACCGGGCTGACCGAGGTGGGGGTACTTGTGCGACCAGGGCCCGATCAGCCCCTTCCGCGGGACGTCGAGTGCGGCGAGCAGCCGGAACACCGAGTTCGTGTAGCCGTCGGCCCAGCCGCTGACGGCGAGCACCGGGCAGGTGATGTCGGCGTAGTTCTCACAGATCGAGCCGTGCTGCCAGTAGGCGTCGCGGCGCTGGTGGCGCAGCCACTCCTCCAGCCAGAGCCCGCTGCCTTGCAGCCGCTGCTGCCACATCTCCCGCCAGCTGCTCGCCGACGACGTCCGGGTCCGGCGGACAGGAGTTGTAGGCGAACATCGTCGATGCCCAGGACAGGTTGTCGGTCAGCAGGCACCCGCCCATGTAATGCACGTCGTCGGCGTAGCGGTCGTCGGTCGAGCAGGCGGTGACGACGGCTCGCAGGCTCGGCGGACGGCGGGCCGCGACCTGCAGGGTGTTGAACCCGCCCCAGGAGATCCCCATCATCCCGGTGCGCCCGTCGCACCACGGCTGCTCCGCGATCCAGGCGAGCACCTGCTCGGCGTCGCACAGCTCCTGTTCGAGGTACTCGTCGGTGAGCACACCCTCGGAGTCGCCGCTGCCGCGCAGGTCGACGCGGACCGCGGCGTACCCGTGTCCCGCGAAGTAGGGGTGGTGGATGGAGTCCCGCACGGCGGTGAGGTCGCGCTGGCGGTACGGGACGAACTCGAGGACGGCGGGCACGGGATGCATGTCGGCCGTCTCCGGTCGCCAGACCCGTCCTGCTAGCCGGGTTCCATCCGGTAGCGGGATGGTGAGCTGAGTGTCCTCCTTGATGCGATGCGGAAACCGTTGCCGGTCCACGACCCTCATCCAGTCGGCTCCTCGAACTCGAACGGCAGCGCCGGCGAGAGCCTGTTCGTACTTGCGGATCAGCTCGTCCTCGTCGTCGGCTCCGACGTAGACGGTGGCGAGCGCGTAGCTGTAGCTGTCCTGGTCGTAGAGCTCGGACAGGCGATCGCCGGTCGCGACCGTGACGTCGACGGTGCAGCCGGGGATGGCGCGTTCGACCTGCTCGATTTCCTGCGAGGTGGGCACCCGGCTGGCCACGCCGTCGGCGACGCGGCGCACGAACCACTTGGCGGCGATGTAGTAGGGACCCTCGCGGTGACGCAGTCGCGGCTCACGGCCCAGCGCCAGCTGCAGCATGTGGTCGTGGTTGGCGACGCCGTCGACCTGCTCGAACAGCTCGGCGTGCGACTGGGAATGGCGGGGGTTCACCTCGAGCAGGCTGATCGTGTCGTGGTCGGGGTCCCAGAAGTACTCGATGTTGAAGGTGATGCCGTCGAGCCCGATCTGCCTGATCACCCGCTCGGAGATCTCGGCCATGCGCTGCGTCACCGCGGAGGGGAGCGAGGAGGGGTACTGGTAGCGGAGGAAGCTCGAGCTGTCCGGACAGGTGATCGAGTCGACGGTGCCGTAGACGTGGACGTCGCCGTGAAAGCTGTACCCCTCCACGGTGACCTGCGCGCCCGTCGCCGCCTCCTCGGCCAGACAGGCGCGGCCGCCGATGCCGGTCACCTCGGGCGGCAGCTGAAGGTGGGAGAGCACGAAGTCGAACGGGTCGCCCATCCGTCCGATGCCGTCGCGCATCGCCGCGGCGGCCTCCCGGAGCTGTTGGTCCGTCCTCGACGCGGAAGGCGAGCGCGGACGAGACCGACTTGACCGGCTTGACCCAGACCGGGTAGCGCAGGCCATCGGGCAGCGCGGGCTCGCCGTCGATGTCGACCAGCCCGAACCTGCGGGTACTCGTCGATCACCCGTTGCTGCTCGAGCCTGCTCCAGTACTTGTGCTCGCACTTCACCACCGATTCCAGGCTGGCCCACCGTAGGCCCAGCCGCTCGGCACAGCATCGGCACCATGGTGCTGACCGGGAAGTCCCAGAATCCGATGATCGCGTCCACCGGGCCGTCGAACGCCTCCACCTGCTGCTGCGCCTCGGCCAGCAAATCCGGCAACGGGATGGTCTCGCCGAACAACAGCTCGTCGGCGTCCAGCAGCCGGTGGAAGCGGTAGCGGCCCGCGTCAGGGAGCCTGCTCAGGATCGCAGCACTGTGATCGTTGAGGCCGACCACGAACACGTTCTCCACCATCCGACCTCGCCCCTTCGACTGCGACGCTCGCCAGGAGATTTCAGCACAAACTGGGGTGTCCGGGCTGCGGAGGGAACGACATCTCGGGTGAGCCCACCGGCCGCGTCCCCACCTCCACGAAAGATCGCGATCAACCGCCCACTGTGGCTGGGAGCACCGCGCTGCGGGGCGGCTCGTCGCGATCATCGGGACGGTCAGCGCGGTCGGTGCGCCCACTGAATCCGACCCGGTCGCCGCGCGATCACCCCACCACGTCGACCTCGGCCGTCATGGGTGCAACACGCCGCCGAGCGTGTTCGACAGGCCATTGTTGTGGAGTGGACGCAGCCCCCACCCGCCAAACCCGCCGTTGTGCGTCGCCTGCCGACCGCGTCGAGGTGGTGGTAGCTGCCCGTCGACGCGGCGGGGAACCCCTGGTCGGGATCCTATGTCTACAACAGCGGCAACCTGGTTCTCGACCTGCTTTACAACCTGATGCTCGAATCCACCGGTCGGCTGCAGAAGTGCCGCATTTATGAGATGACCGACAACAAGACGGCCCGTGCCACGATCGCCTATCTGATCGTCCGTGACCAGGCCCACGAGAACGCCTACGCGAAAGCGTTGGAATCGTTGGGCATCCTGACCACCGAGGTGGCGCCCGAGGGGTTCCCGATGGACATCGCGGTGGAGCGGCCGGAGGAGTTCGCTCCCGGTCTCGACCCGGACCTGCTCAAGCTCCGACCTACGATTCGTCAAGAGCTCGCCGCCGACGCCAGGCGGCTGCGCGGTCTTTTTCTGAGTGGCGATGCGGGCGATCAACGTGATCATGCGCGGACACGGCTGGGCAGCGCCTCGCACCTGCCGCAACAGCCGCCCACGGAGGACAAGTGTGGCCACCCGTCGAGTGGGCTCGTGTGGCCCAAGCCCGTCCGTCCTCGTATTGCCCCAGATCCCGCCCGGGCGCGCTGATACGTAACCGGCCCAACGCGCCGACGCCATCGGTGGTGGCACTGCGGCCGTCGGCCATCTGGCGCAGCTCGTCCGCGAGACCGCGAATGCGGTCGGCGGCGTTCAAGTTCTGTTCTTTACGACGCCCGCGTTCGGGATGAGATTCCGCTCCAGCAGTGCGTACGCCTCGGCAAGATCGCGTACCCCAGCGGGACTGTTGCCGATATTCGGAGCTGCCTTGATGATTGCGCGAAGGACGGCCTCACGGGCCTGCTCGCCGAGACTCTGATCAACCATGCTCGATGACGCTACCCCGCAGTTTCTGTGGAGCGGCCCCCCGTCACCGAGGTTGTTGATCCTCGGGCATCGGCAGCAGGAGTGCGGCGCCTGACTCTCGGTGGATACAGCGCAGCAGGAGCCGGCGGGACGCGACGCCTGGGTAGGAGTCGACCAGCGACCGGCGGGGTAGACGACTGATGCCGCAGGTTTGAGCCACAGACCCCGGTGCGGCCACTGGTGCGCACCTTCGATCTCGTCCCCTCCGGCGCCACCGGTTCCGCGGTGAGCTTCGGACAAGGAAGGCGTTGCCCCGGTCCGATGACGAGAACGGGTTTTCGTCGGGGCGACTCGCATGCAGCCGTGGCGGCGGAGCCGATCGGCCAGGGCCAGGGAGGAATAGTGGCGCTTGTGCCTGCAGTTCGTGGGAGACCAGGTAGGTGCCGATGAGCAGCAACAGCTGCCAGGCGAACGCTGCCACGATGGCGCCGGGCAGGTGTTGGCGGAAGGTGATGTGGCGGATGGTCAACAGGCGAAAGCCGACGAGGATGAGGCCGGTGTTGACGGCGATGGCGAGAAAGGTCGAGGCGATCCGCGTCACGGTCTCGGTGGCGGCGTTGTCGGGTACCAAGGTGCCTACCGCGGTCGAGAGCCCGGACAGAGTGGTGGTGATGATCAGTCCTACGCCGACGATGAGCAGGTACAGCGCACCGCGGCCGTAGGCGGGTCCGAGGCCGGGTCGCTCGGCGATGGGGACGACCCACAGCTGGTTCATTGCGTTGATCGCGGCCTGGGTGACACCCAGCCCGCCGTAGACGCTGACCAGGATCCCGATGACCAGGGGCCGTGACGTTGCCGTGCAGGGAGTGCACGTTGTCTGCGATCTGGTCACCGATCACGGGGAAGTTCCGCAGAGCGGAGTTCACCACGGCCTGTTGCGCCGCCGGGTTGCCCGTCAATACAAAACCGAGAATGGTCACCGCCGGCAGCAGCAAAGGAAATAGTGAGACGAATCCGTAGTAGGTGAGCAGCGCCGCCTGGTAGGTGCCCTGGTCGTCGACGAACTTGTAGATCACCGCCAGGGGGTAAGGCCCGCCCACCGATGGGTCCTCTGGAAGGTATCGAGCCGCCTGGCCCAAGGGCCCGCTTCTTCTATTTCGGTCTCCGACGTCACCACTGCGCCCGCCGCCTCCTCCGATGCGGACGATTTCCTCGCGGACGTCGAGGGCCAACCCCTAGGTCGCGGCGAGCCCGGGGAGCCGGTCTCGCCCTGACTGCAGGCGTCAGCCCGCGGGACGTGGCCTCTGATGTGGCCGGGTGGCGTTCGTAGTCCCGTGCGAGTCGGCAGTGCGCGGTCAGCCAGGCCAGCTCCCGCTCGACCGCCCGCCCGCGGGGGATCACCGCGAAGCCGCGATGGTCAGCGGGTTTACCCACGATGGAGATCGTGATGGTCAGGATCTGGGTGGCCCACTCGCGCAGGCGCCCGGCGAACCCGCCGTCGGCGAACACGAACCGCACCGGGTGCGCAGGTAGGTGTCGAGCAGGACCAACCTCGCGCCGTCGCGGTCCTGCATCGATGCGGACAGACCACGACGGCCAGCAGAAGTCCCAGGGTGTCGGTGACGATGAACCGCCTACGCCCGTTGATCTTCTTCCTCGCGTCGTAGCCGCGGGGTGTCGCCGACACCATGCTCGGTGGGGCGCTGATCGACGTCGCCCGCCACGGCGTGGCCGTGGTCAGCTGGCACTGACCGGCTTGCTGTGCAATGAGGTTGGGACGCGGGCGCTGATTCACCCGTCTTGGTCACTTGGTTGGCCTCGGGCCAGCCGCTACGGTGTTGCTCCGAAGTCATCAAACGCCCCAGACCCCGGCGCACTTCAAGAATGTTGCCGGGAAGGAGTGTGTCGTGATCGCGGGCAGGTGCCTCGATGCCGCTGCTCGAGGCAGGTTCGGCCGTACCCGGAACGCCAGGGGGCCGTCAGTTCGTCCGCGCGAGGACTGCCCGGCAGCAGAGATCACGGAGTCACTGCCGACCTTGTTGAAGTGGTCTGGTCTCAGATGGTCGACTTCAACCTCGAAACGCCCGGCCACCGTCGGGGAGCCGGTTCGCGGTGGACCGAAGCCGTGGCAGGGCGTTGAGGCCGGACGACGTCGCAGGCCGAGTCCGGACGCAAGGTGGACGTACACGAACGAGGATTTTCGACTTCCAAGGCGCCTCTAGGGTTCGTCCGGGAGGGTCTGCTCGACGCCGAAACCGTCGGGCATCACTCCCCGGCGACGGTTGTCTCGTACGGATGTGGCATACCAAAGGTGATGCCGGGCGAATCCTCAGGAGCGAGGCACTGCTTCGATCGATAGCTGATCTCGGGATGACAAACGCCGTATTGGTGGCTGGAAGGGTAGATGCGCAGACGTCGCGCCAGCTGGCAGAATTGCAGTGGCTGGCAGCTCTGGCCACGATAGGCTGATGGCATTGCACAGCAGCCCGCCATAGGGTCGCTAGCAGTTCGGATGTGCCGCCGTCGCTGTGCTCGGTCCCGCGTCGTGACGCGGTGTCGAGGCTCCTGACCAGCTTGAGCGGCCCTCGACGCCGCTGGTGACGCCACTGGGCTGCCTCTTTCGCGCTCGCTCGTCTTTGAGTACGCGCCAGGCGTCGACGCCTGGTCCAACGAGGGCCAGCTACCCGGCCAAATTGCGCTGAGTCGCCTATCGCATGCCTCAGCGCGGTGTCGGCTCAGGTGTCGTGGGCACGATTTCCGTCCCGATCGTGGTCTCTCGATCGGGTCGCTTGTCACTCGTTGCGCGGCCGGGGTTACGGTTCTGTTTCAACTATTCGAGATTCCCCTACCGGACGAGTGAGAAAACCGGTGACAGCGTCGCCAGGTTGGCCGGGCCTCGTTGCAAACGAGAAGGGCTGATCGGCGCGCGGCGCGACATGTCGTGGGCGGGCCGCTCATTCGGATGTCTCGTCGATGGGGGGATTTTTGTGATATCGGTGACCCGGGTGACTCGCGGACACACTCCGCGCCGTGGAGTCAGAGCGTTATTGGCGGTGGGCACCATCACGGCTGTGGGGCTCGGCGCGGGGATCGTGGGCGCGCCGATGGCGTTGGCGGCGTCGGTGCAAGCCCCGGTGGGGTTGGGGACGGCCACTTCGTTCGCGGTGCTGGCCGGCACCACGGTCACCAACACCGGCCCGTCGATGATCTCGGGCAACCTCGGGGTCAGCCCGGGCACCGCGGTCACCGGCTTCCCGCCCGGTGTGGTGAGCAACGGCAGCATCCACGCCGCCGATGCCGTGGCGGCGCAGGCCCAGGCCGATCTGACCACCGCCTACAACGACGCGGCGGGGCGGACACCAGCCGATGCGGTGACCACCGACCTGGGTGGCCAAACCTTGGCGCCGGGCGTGTACAAGGCGGCGTCGTCGATGGGTCTGACCGGCACGGTCACCCTGAACGCCGGGGGCAATCCCAACGCGGTGTTCATCTTCCAAGCAGGCTCCACGCTGATCACTGCGTCCAACAGCACCGTTGCTCTGATCAACGGGGCCTCGCCGTGCAACGTGTATTGGCAGGTGGGTAGCTCCGCGACCCTGGGCACCGGCACCACCTTCGTCGGCAGCGTCCTGGCGTTGACTTCGGCGTCGGTGCAGACCGGGACCACCGTGGCCGGGCGGATTCTCGCCCGCAACGGCCAGGTCAGTCTGGACACCAACACGATCACCCGACCCAACTGCGCCACCATCCCGCCGGGGGGACCACCCCCCCGATCGTCATCCCGCCGATCACGACCCCGCCGATCGTCATCGGGCCGATCACCGTCCCGCCGATCACGCTCCCGCCGATCACCGTCCCGCCGATCACCCCTCCCGCAGGGGGCGGCGGTAACGGCGGCGGCGGCGGTAACGGTGGCGGCGGCGGAAACGGCGGCGGCGGCGGAAACGGCGGCGGCGGTGGAAACGGCGGCGGCGGCGGAAACGGCGGCGGCGGTGGCGGCGACCACGGCGGCCACAACGGTGCTGGCGACCACAGCGGGAACCACAACGGCGCCGGTGACCACAACGGCGCCGGTGACCACAACGGCGCCGGTGACCACAACGGCGCCGGTGGCCACAACGGCGGCCGCGACAACGGCGACCAGCACTACGCGGGCGACAACAGCGACCACAACGGTGGCGACCACAACGCCGTAGTCCACAACGCTGGCGACAACGGAGCGGGCGGCGGTGGCAACGGTCTCGGCAACGCCACGACCGGGGGTCAGGTCACGAAGGTTCCGGTCGGGTCGGTCGCCACTGGTGACGGCAGCACCGCCGGTGGAACCGGTGTCGGGTCCTACCTGGTGGCCGGTGCGTTGTTGCTCATCGGGGCCGCAGCCGGGCTCATGCGGCGGATGCGCCGGAACAGCTGAGGGATCCCAGCCACATGCGTCACCGCATTCCGGAGCGGCACCCCCGCCTCACCCGTTCCCGGGTGAGGGCGGGGGTGGCCGCCCTGCTGACCGTCGCCGTCGTCGCCGGCTGCTCTGTCGACCCGGCTCCCGCCCCGCCACCATCGGTGTCGGCGCCCGGAAGCGTCGCGCCCTCGTCCGCCGCGGCAGCCCCGGGCGCTCTGGTGCCGATGGCAAGGTCCACACCGGTCCGCGTGCAGATTCCGGCTATCGGGGTGGACTCCACACTGATGCAGCTGGGATTGCAGGCCGACGGGTCGCTGCAGGTGCCGCCGGTCGGCTTCCCGGCAGGCTGGTACACCGGCGCCCCGACCCCGGGCGAGCTGGGTCCGGCGATCCTCGCAGGCCATGTCGACTGGGGCGGACATCCAGGCGTCTTCTACCACCTGCGTGATCTCCAACCCGATGCCGAGGTCACCATCACACGCCAGGACGGCACCGCCGCCGTGTTCCGTGTGACGCACGTCAACCAGTACCCGAAGGACCAGTTCCCCACCCAGGTGGTGTACGGCGACATCGACCACCCCGGCCTCCGGCTGATCACCTGCGGTGGCTCGTTCGACCGGCAGACCCGCAACTACGACGACAACATCGTCGCCTTCGCCGACCTCGTCGCAACCCATAAGTGATCCATTGCGCGTAGCTACCGACTGTTCTGCTCGCTCCGCGGCTTGCGGCGCCAGCTCGATGACAGTGGTGTCGTCGCCCGCCTCGATCGCGTGGTGCAGCACCCGCGGGATCGTGCGGAAGCGACCGAAGCCGACCTCGGCGCTCGATCCGGAGCTCGTCGGCGACGTGCTGCGGGTGATCAAGGACCTGGCCGCGGAAGGCTGGACGATGGTGATCGTCACCCACGAGATCCGGTTCGCCCAACGGGTGGCCGATCAGGTGCCCTTCTGTGCCTCGGGGTCAGGTCGCGAAGACCTGGGAGTCGTCGGCGAAGGCCTTGAACTCCAATGCGTTGCCTGCCGGGTCGAGCAGGAACATCGTCCACTGCTCACCTGTCTGCCCGGCGAAGCGCACATGAGGCTCGATGACGAAGGCGGTGCCTGCCGCGCGGAGTCGCTCGGCCAGATCGTGGAACCGGGGGATGGTGAGGATGAGGCCGAAGTGCGGGACAGGAACGTCGTGCCCGTCGACCGGGTTGTGGACACGCTGCGCGCGCCCGGGTGCCAGGTGGGTCACGAACTGGTGCCCGTCGAGGTTCCAGTCCACCCAGGTGTCCGCGCTGCGCCCCTGGGCCAGGCCGAGCACCTCGCCGTAGAACCTCGCTGCGGCGGCAAGGTCGTCCACCGGCATGGCCAGGTGGAAGCGGGGGATCGGGGAGTTGAAAGTGGTCATTTGACGTCCTCGGGTTGTCTTCCTCAGTTGCGCCGACGACCCTTCAGGTCCCCGCGTATCGATTCCGTGTGCCGCTCTGACGACCTACGGAAGTGGAGCGAGAGCTTGGTCTGGATGCCGCAGGCCGGGAACTAGCATTTCGTACCGTCGGTTTACGCAGCCGCGGAATGGACGGGCTTCCCCGCAGGCGCGCCACGGCGGCCCTTCAGCGCCCTTTCCGAAGAGAAGCGTGCCGCGCTGAAGCCCCTCGTCGAGGAGCTGCTCGCCGCCGTCTAGCCGCGATCGCCCTGGTCGTAGGGCCGGCGCCGGTTCGGTCAGGTCGCGCTGATGGCTATCGTTCGTCAGGTGACGGCCCCAGGTGGACGGCGCGGGGCTGCCGTGCAGTCGGACGGGCGCGGGGCGTCGAGCCTCGGGTGCTCACCGATGTCGGAGCGGCCGGTCGACGCGACGTCATCACGGGCGTCGATCATCCGGTGTCGGGGCTGGTAAGCCGGTGAGCCGCGATGAACCGCTACCCGGACCGGCGCAAGCCTCGATGCCGGAGCTCCGCCGGGGGGTGCTGCTCCTGGCGGCGACCGGCGTGCTGTGGGGGAGCATCGGCCTGGTCGGCAGGCTGTTGCAGGACCGTGGCCAGCCTGCCGTCACGATCACGTTCTGGCGGTTCGTGTGCGCGAGCGTGGTGCTGGTGCCGATGCTCGGGTCCGAGGGGTGGCGGGACCTGACCCGGCAGATGCGCCGACCGATCAGGCTCGTCGCCGTCTCCGTGGCCTTCTTGGCGGCTCAACTGTTCTACTTCTTCGCTGTTCGGGACGTCGGAGTCGCCGTCGCCACCCTCATCGCGCTCGGGCTTGCGCCGGTGATCCTGACCTGCACCGAGGCGGTCGCCGCGCGCACCAGACCCACCATGCGCACGCTGGCCTCGCTCGCCTTGGCCCTGGTCGGCCTCGCGCTCGTGACCGCATCCGCCGCCCCCAGCCCGGATGCGGCGCCGCGACCACTGATGGGCATCGTCGAAGCCATCGGAACCGGGTTCGCCTACGCCGCAGCCACCAGCTGGTGCGTCCCGCTGTCGCGGCGCCTCAGTCCGTCCACCATCACGTTCGCGACCAGCGTTATCGGCGCTGTCGTCCTCCTGCCGGTCCTCGCGGCGATTGGTTGGTACGTCCCCCGGACCGCACCGACCATTGCCGGGATCGTCTGGCTCGCCGTCGTCGCCACCGTCGTCGCCTACCGCCTGTTCTACGCCGGGCTGCGTTCCACCCCGGGCAGCATCGCGATGATCCTCACCCTGCTCGAGCCCGTCACCGCCGTGTTCCTCGCCGCGACGCTGCTGGATGAGCCGCTGACCGTCGTCAACGTGCTTGGGGGAGTCTTCCTCCTCGGTGCCGTCGTCCTGCTCTACCTCGCACCACGTAGTTCCGCCGCCGACGCCGCGTAACGGTGCGGACCGGTGGTGTCAGCTGCGGGCGCCGAGCGTCGGGAGGAGAACGCTGTCGACGTACTCGTCGGGACTCTTTGCGCGGCTCAGGCGGCGACCGGCAGGGCGACCTGGGCGGCGAGCCGGGTGATGCGGGCCCAGTCGCCCGTGGCGAGGGCGTCGGGCGGGGTCAGCCAGGAGCCGCCCACGCAGCCGACGTTGGGTAGCCGCAGGTACTGGTCGGCGGTGGCCGCCGTGATCCCGCCGGTCGGGCAGAACCGCAGATGGGGCAGTGGGCTGACCAGCGACGCGAGGTAGGGCGCCCCGCCGGCAGCTTCGGCCGGGAAGAACTTCATCGCGGTGTGGCCCCGTTCCGCCACGGCGAGCATCTCCGAGACCGTCGACGTGCCGGGCAGGTAGGGCAGCCCGGTGTCGTCCATCGCGTCGAGCAGGGCGGCGGTGCTGCCCGGGCTGACGAGGAACCGCGCGCCCGCGGCCGCGGCTCGGCGCGCCTGGCCCGCGCCGAGGATCGTGCCCGCCCCGACCAGCACCTCGGGCACCTCGGCGGCGATCCGCCGCACGGCCTCCAGCGCTGACGGTGTGCGCAGGGTCAGCTCGATGATCGGCAGGCCGCCCGCGGCGAGCGCGCGGGCCAGCGGCACGGCTTGGGTCGCGTCGTCCAGGACGACGACGGGAACGACGGGGGCGATGTCGAGCAGGCTGGTCATGCGACCTCTCCGAAGATGCTGGCGCCCTCGTCGGCCGGGCCGACGGCGTGGCGGAAGGACTCGAACAGTTCCCGGCCGGTGCCCGCGAACGCGCGGTTCGGCGGCGTGGCAGTCGGGCGGGCGGCGAACTCGGCCTCATCGACGAGGACCTCGATGGTGCCCGCGTCGGCGTCGAGCCGGACCCGGTCGCCGTCGCGCAGCCGGGCCAGGGGGCTGGCGCAGGCGGCGGCCTCGGGCGTGACGTGGATAGCTGCCGGGATCTTGCCTGACGCGCCGGACATCCGGCCGTCGGTGACCAGCGCGATCCGGTGGCCGCGGTCTTGCAGCACCCCCAGCGGCGGGGTGAGCTTGTGCAGCTCGGGCATCCCGTTGGCCCTGGGGCCTTGGTAGCGGACGACGGCGACGAAGTCGGTTTCCAGTTCGCCTGCTTCGAACGCGGCCTGGAACTCGGACTGGTCGTCGAACACCCTGGCGGGTGCCTCGATCAGCCGGTGCTCTTGCGCGACCGCCGAGGTCTTGATCACCGCGCGGCCCAGGTTGCCCGCCAGCATGCGCAGACCACCGTCCTTGTCGAACGGGTCGTCGACGGGTCGCAGCACGTCGGTGTCGAGGCTCTCGGCCGGTCCGTCGCGCCAGGTGAGCGGTCCTTCGGCGAGCGTGGGTTCGGTCGTGTAGGCGTCGAGGCCGGGCCCGGCGACCGTCTGCACGTCGCGGTGCATGAGGCCCGACCCGAGCAGTTCGCGCACCAGGAACGCGGTGCCGCCTGCGGCGTGGAAGTGGTTGATGTCGGCCTTGCCGTTGGGGTAGATCCGGGCGAGCAGCGGCACCACGGCCGAGAGGTCGGCGAAGTCGTCCCAGCGCAGGTCGATGCCCGCCGCACGGGCCATCGCGACCAGGTGCATCGTGTGGTTGGTCGAGCCTCCGGTGGCCAGCAGGGCGACCACGCCGTTGACCACGGCCTTCTCGTCGACGATGTCGGCGATCGGGGTGTCGAGCTCGACGGCGCGGCGGGCCGCGGCCTCGGTGAGCGCGGTGCGCAGGGGGGTGTTCGGGTTGACGAAGCTGGCCCCGGGCAGGTGCAGCCCCATGAGCTCCATGAGCATCTGGTTGGAGTTGGCGGTGCCGTAGAACGTGCAGGTGCCGGGGCCGTGGTAGGCGGCGGACTCGGCGGCGAGCAGCTCGTCGCGGCCGATGTCGCCGGTCGCGTACTGCTGGCGCACCTTGCTCTTGAGCACGTTGGACAGGCCGGAGGTCATCGGGCCCGCGGGCACGAACAGCGTGGGCAGGTGGCCGAAGGACAGCGCGCCGATGACGAGCCCCGGCACGATCTTGTCGCACACGCCGAGCATCAGCGTGGCGTCGAACATGTCGTGCGACAGCGCGATGGCCGCGGCCATGGCGATGACGTCGCGGCTGTAGAGCGAGAGTTCCATGCCCGCGCGGCCTTGGGTGATGCCGTCGCACATGGCGGGCACGCCGCCTGCGAACTGGGCGACCCCGCCTGCGTCCCGGACGGCGGCCTTGATCTGTTCGGGGAACTCGGCGAAGGGCTGGTGCGCCGACAGCATGTCGTTGTAGCTCGACACGATGGCGACGTTCGGCTTCTCCGCGCGCTGGAGTTCCTGCTTGTCGGCGCCGCTCGCGGCAAAGCCGTGGGCGAGGTTGGCGCAGCCGAGGTTGCCGCGGGCCCGGCCTTGCCGGGCGGCGGTCCGGATGCGGTCGAGATAGGCGGCGCGGGTCTCGGCGCTGCGTTCGACGAGGCGTCGGGTCACGTCGGTGACGACGGGGTGGGTCATGTGATCTCCTCGTGCCAGGTGCGGCCGTCGCGCTCGATGAGCGCGGTCGCCGCGGCGGGTCCGGCCGTTCCGGCCGGGTAGGTCTTGGGGGCGGTGCCGGTGTCGTCCCACGCGCGCACGATCGGCTCGATCCACGCCCAGGCGGTCTCGACCTCGTCGCGGCGCATGAACAGGCTCGGACGGCCTTGCACGACGTCCATCAGCAGGCGTTCGTAGGCGTCGGGAACACGGGTCTTGAAGGTCTCCGCGAAGCTCAGGTTGAGCTCGGCGGGGTGCAGGCGGATGCCGCCGGGCCCGGGCTGCTTGGTCACCAGGTGCAGCCGCACGCCCTCGTCGGGCTGCAGGCGCAGCACCAGACGGTTGGGTGTGATCAGCTCGTCGTCGATGCCGGGGAACACGGAGTGCGGCACCCGCCGGAACTGGACGACGATCTCGGACGCGTGGGTGGCGAGGCGCTTGCCCGAGCGCAGGTAGAACGGCACGCCTGCCCAGCGCCAGTTCGCGACCTCGGCCTTCAGCGCGACGAAGGTCTCGGTGTGGCTGGGCCGGTCGAGCTCGGTCAGGTAGCCGGGCACCGCCTGGCCGTCGACCAGGCCCGCTCGGTACTGGCCGCGCACCGTCTGCCGGATCGCCGCGGGACCCGCGAGCGGGCGCAGCGACTGCAGCACCTTCAGCTTCTCGTCCCGAACCGCTTCGCGGTCCAGCGTGGCCGGGGGCTCCATGGCCACCAGGCACAGCAGCTGCAGCAGGTGGTTCTGCACCATGTCGCGCAGTGCGCCTGAGCCGTCGTAGTAGTCGGCCCGGCTGCCGACGCCGAGGGACTCGGCCACCGAGATCTGCACGTGGTCGATGTGTCCGGCGTTCCACAGCGGCTCGAGCAGCGCGTTGGCGAACCGCAGCACGAGCAGGTTCTGCACGGTCTCCTTGCCGAGGTAGTGGTCGATCCGGAAGATCTGCTCCTCGGTGAACACCGTGCCGACCTCGTCGTTGATGGCCTTGGCCGAGGCGAGGTCGTGGCCGATGGGCTTCTCCAGCACGACCCGGGACATGGCGTCGACCAGGCCGTTCGCGGCGGCGCGCGCGCAGATCGGACCGAACAGCCGCGGCGCGCAGGCGAGGTAGAGGACCCGGATCTGCGCGGAGTCGCCGAGGGCGGCCGTGAGCGCCGACCAGTCGGTGTCGGCCACCACGTCGAGCGAGACGTGGTGTAGCCGCGACAGGAATCGGGCGGTGTCGGCCGTCTCGCCGACGTGCCGCTGCAGCTCCGCGTCGACCTTGTCGCGGAAGCCCGCGTCGTCCAGGCCCGCGCGGGAGACCGAGAAGATCCTCGTCTCGTCCGGCAGCTGACCGTCGCGATCGCGGAGGTAGAGGGCGGGCAACAGCTTGCGCATGGCGAGATCGCCGGTGCCGCCGAAGACCAGGAAGTCGCACGGGGCGACAGGGGAAAGGTGCGGCAAGGCCGCCTCCAAGTGAGCAGTCGATCTGGCCAACATCGTTGTCGACCGGCTGACGCTTACTCACGCTAACAGGCGATCTTCGGTACTTTAAGTGCTTAAGTCAGAGTTGTTGCGCACCTCACGAACCGAGAGGAGGCCCTGCAGTGTGGCGGGACCGGACCGGAGTCAGCGCGGGCGACGTGTTCGCCCTGCTCCACGACGGGCTGGTGCACACCCGCGCCGAGATCGGCCGTCGGACCGGGCTGTCTCGCACCGCGGTGGCCGCTCGGGTGCGCCAACTGGAGGCTCTCGGCCTCGTGTCCGAGGACGCCTCCGCCGCATCGACCGGGGGGCGTCCGGCGGGCAGGCTGCGCGTCGACCAGGCCGGAAGTGTGGTGCTGGCGGCCGCCGTCGGGGCCAGCCGGACCCAGCTAGGTGTCTGCGATCTCGCGGGTGCGGTGCTGGAGGAGACCGCGTTCGACCTGTCCACCGCCCTCGGGCCCGACGTCGTGCTGCAAACCGTCTCCGAGCGGCTGAACGCCTTGCAGGACAAGGTCGACCGCCCGGTCCGTGGCATCGGTGTGTGCCTCCCCGGGCCGGTCGACGTCGCCGCAGCAACCGTGGTGGAGTCCCCGCTGCTGCCCGGCTGGGGTGGGGTGCCGATCACCCTCGGCGTGCCCGGCGTACCTGTGCTTGTCGACAACGACGTCAACGCGTTGACCCTCGCCGAGCGCGCCGTCCGCCCCGGAGTGTCGGATCTCCTGCACGTCAAGGTGTCCACCGGCATCGGCGCGGGGATCATCGCGGGCGGCGTGCTGCAGCGGGGCAGGCACGGCGCCGCGGGAGAGATCGGGCACAACCCGGTCTCCGACGGTGGCGGCGTCGTCTGTCGGTGCGGCAACCTCGACTGCCTGGAGGCGGTGGCGAGCGGGGCCGCGCTGGTCGGGGCTCTCCGCGAGCAGGGACGGGATGTCGTCGACGTGCCCGGCGTCGTCGAGATGGTCCGCGCGGGCGATCCCGAAGCGGTGGCCATGGTCCGCCACGCCGGGCGGCGCATCGGCGAGGTGCTCGCGGTCGCGGTCAACCTGCTGAACCCACAGGTCGTGGTGTTCGGGGGCGACCTGGCCGAGGCGTTCGAGCCGCTACTGGCCGGAGTGCGCGAACAGATCTACCGACGCGCCGTCGTGCCGGTGACACGGGAACTGTCCATCGAACAGAGCTCACTCGGCGCAGGCGCGGGGATCGCCGGGTGCGCGGCGATGGCGCTGACCGAGGTGCTCTCGCCGCGGGCCATCGACGCCGTGCTGGCCGCAGCCTGAGCCTCGCAGGCCGGGGATCTGGGGTCCGGGGCCCGATCGTGGCCGGAGCGGTCGACCCACGTCGAGCGCCGCTCCCACTCGCCAGGGACGAAGCCCGACGCACGGACTTCGACGACGACATCGTTGATCGCCTGCGTCGGCTCGGGCCGCTTCGCAAGGGTGATCCCGGCTGCTTCGGCGGCCTGGTCGATGGCGCCTCCTTGTACGTCGTGCTCGCCCATCCCGACCTCAGCCCTCACGAGGGGACCGCGCGGATGCCCCCGGGTTGTCGCCCCGGGTGTGTTGCCGGAGGGTACGAGCATCGCGGCCCGTCCGCGATGGCAGTCCGACCCCCGACGACGTGATGTCTGGAGCCCTCCGTGACCGAACCGGCGCGCCTCAACGACCACCACCGCGACACCGTTGCGAAGATCCTCCAGCACCCGACCAGCCACAACGTGGAGTGGCACGCCGTGATCTCCCTCTTGCGCCACATCGGGCAGGTCGACGAGCGGCACGACGGGAAGTTCAAGGTCACGGTCGGCGGCGAGACGGAGGTCTTCGAGAAGCCCAAGCACAAGGACATCGACGAACAACAGGTCGTCGACCTGCGCCGCATGCTGACGGCGGCGGGCTACGTCGTCGACCACCGCCGGGAGGACTGAATGCGGTGAGGGTGGTCAGCTCAGGTGGGTGTCGGCGGCCCGCAGGACATCGTCGGGTTCGGTCCGGGTGCTGTAGTCGGGGTGGACGTCGATCCAGCGCAGGGTGCCGTCGCGGTCGACGAGCGCGACGGTGGGCATCGGCAGACCGCGGGTGCCGTCGGCGTTCAGGGCGGTGAGGTCCAGCCCGAGTGCGGCCTGGGCGGCGACGACCCCGGGTGTGGGCGCGGTGAGGACGCCGAGTGCGGCGGCGAGGTGGTTGCCGGGGTCGGACAGCACCGCGTAGGTGAGGGCGTGGGTCTCCTGCATGGTGAGGGAGCCGTCCGGCTTCTGGGGGCTGACCGCGATCAGCGCGATGCCGCGGCGGTCGAGCTCGGGGACGAGCTGCTCCTGGTAGGCGCGCAGGGTCAGGTTGCAGTAGGGACACCAGGCGCCGCGGTAGAGCACCACCACCGCGGGCTTCCCGGCCGCGGTCGCGGCGATGGTCGTGGACCGGCCGTCGATGTCGGTCAGGGCCGCGTCCGGCAGCGGAGACCCGACGGGCAGGACCCCGTCCGGCGTTCCGGCCCCACTGAGGCTGCTCTGCTCGGCAGCGAATGCGGCAGCGACAGCGGCGGGCAGCCGTCCGGACATGCCGGCCTGCAGGTCGTCTACCTGGGCAGCGATCGTCTGATGCGTGCTCGTCACGGAGCCACGACCTCTCATTATGGAGTAATCGATCCAAAATGCTCCCCATTTTTTGGATTGTCAACTCCAGATCTGGCTACACTCGACGCATGGCAGGTGGGCTCACGCGGAAGGGGCAGGTCACGCGGGCCCGGATCGTGGTGGCCGCCGCGGAGCTGATGTTCGAGCGGGGCGTTGCCGGAACGTCGACCGAGGACGTCCGTGCGGCAGCCGGGGTGAGCAGCTCGCAGCTCTACCACTACTTCGACGACAAGCAGGCTCTGGTCCGGGCCGTCATCGCCCACCAGACCGAGGCTGTTCTCTCGGCGCAACAGCCGTTGCTCGGCCGGTTGGACAGCTTCGAGGCGCTGCGGGCGTGGCGGGACCTGATCGTCGAGCTGCAGACCCGGCGCGACTGCGAGGGCGGGTGCCCGATCGGGTCGCTCGCCGCCGAGCTCGCCGAGATCGACGCCGCGGCGCGGGCCGACCTCGTTGTTGGCTTCGCCCGGTGGGAAGAGGCGATCCGCGACGGACTGGCCGCGATGCGGGAGCGTGGTGAGCTGCGGCCTGAGGCAGAGCCCGCCGAGCTGGCGCTGGCCACGCTCGCCGCGCTGCAAGGTGGGCTTCTGCTCACCCAGGTCCGGCGGAACCCGGCCCCGATCGCGACGGCGCTGGACGCCGCCCTGGACCACATCCGGTCTTTCGCACCGGAACCGAGCCCGACCGGAGCACAGGAAAGGTGACCATGGCTGACGCCGACATCGACTTCTACTTCGACCCGCTGTGCCCGTTCGCGTGGATGACCAGCAAATGGGTCCGTCTCGTCAGCGCGCAACGCGACTACCGCGTCGACTGGCGGTTCATCTCGCTGCGACTGATCAACGCGCACGTCGACTACGACAGCCACTTCCCGGCGGGCTACGAAGCGGGTCACACCGCCGGGCTGCGGCTCCTGCGCGTCGCGGCCCGCGCCCGAGCCGAGCACGGGCGGGACGCGGTCGGCCCCTTGTACGCCACGATCGGTGCGCGCGCTTTCGACACCGCACCCGATCCGGACCACGCCGATCCGGGCTACCGCGGCACCCGTGCGTTCGTCGAGCCTGCGTTGGTCGAAGCGGGCCTCCCACCTGCTCTCGCCGACGCATTGGACGACGCGTCCCTCGATGTCGAACTGCAGGCGGAGACCGACGAGGCCTTGGCGCTGACGGGCAAGGACGTCGGCACCCCGATCCTGCACTTCCAGCCCCCGAACGGGCTGGCGTTCTTCGGCCCGGTCATCAGTCGACTGCCCGCCGAGGCCGACGCCGTGCGGCTGTGGGACCACGTCATCGGGCTCGCGGGCTTCCCCGGCTTCGCGGAGCTGAAGCGCAGCCTGCGCGAACGGCCCCAGTTGGCGGGCTTCGGTGTCGCCGCAGGCGAGGTCGGGGCGCAGGAAGACTGGCACGGCGGGAGCCGCCGCCTCAAGAAGTAGCGAACGACCGGGTCGGCGACAGCGGAGGCGCGCCTGAGGTCGGAGTGACCGGTGGCCGGCTGCGGTCGCCCTTGAGCGGGGGGAACAGCGGTGACGGCGATCGGGATCGTGGTGTTCGACGGGGCCGAGGAGTTGGACTTCGTCGGGCCGTGGGAGGTCTTCACCGCCTCGGCCGCGCTGCGGGCCGAAGCGGGGGACGGTACAGCCGAGGACAGGGTCGTGCTCGTCGCGGAGTCGTCGGCTCCGGTGCGCTGCGCGAAGGGCCTGCGGGTGTTGCCCGACCTCACCTTCGCCGATGTGGCTGCGCTCGACGTCGTCGTGGTGCCCGGTGGCATGGGCACGCGCCGAGAGGCCGAGAACCCGCTGCTGTTGGACTGGCTGCGCACCGTCGACGCCACCACCACGTGGACGACGAGCGTGTGCACGGGCTCCTTCCTCCTGCAGGCGTCCAAGGTCGCGGACGGACGGCGGCTGGCGACCCATTGGGGATCGGAGGACCGTCTGGCCGCGCTCGGCGTGGACGTCGTCCGCGACGCGCGCTTCGTCCGAGACGGCAAGGTCGTGTCGAGCCAGGGGGTGTCGGCGGGCATCGACATGGCGCTGTGGGTGGTGGGTCAGCTCTACTCGCCTGCACACGCCCGGCGCGTGCAGCGCTACATCCAGTACGAGCCCGCGCCGCCCTACAGCGCCGACATCTGACGTCAGGGCGCTGGCTGGGCGGGCTGGTTGGGCGTTCGAGATTCGGTGGGGTGGCTGGGCGGGGCGATCCCCCCGGGGATGTCGTGGTCGGGGGTGACTCCGGGTGTGGGTCCTTCGGCCGCGATGGGTGCCTCGGCGCTGCGGCGACCGGTGTTGAACAGCAGGTTGAGCAGGACGGCGACCAGTGCGGCGGCGCTGATGCCGGAGTCGAAGATGGTCTGGAACCAGGCGGGGAACTGGCTGAAGAACGTCGGTGCGGCGATGGGGATGACGCCGACGCCGATGGCCACGGCGACGACGATGATGTTGGACGTGCCGTCGTAGTCGACCCGGCTCAGGGCGCGGATGCCGCTGGCGGCCACGGTGCCGAACAGGGCCAGCCCGGCACCGCCCAGCACGGGCAGCGGGATGGAGGCGATGACGGCGCCGAGCTTCGGTATCAGGCCCAGCACGACGAGGATGCCGCCGCCGACGGCGACGACGAACCGGCTGCGGATGCCGGTGATCGCGACCAGCCCGACGTTCTGGGCGAAGGCGCTGACGGGGAAGCCGTTGAGCAGGCCGCTGGACACGGCGGTGGACAGGGTGTCGGCGCGCAGACCGCCGACCACCGTGCGCCCGTCGGCCGGTTTGTCGATGACCTCGCCGATGGCGAGGATGTCGGCGGTCGTCTCGGTCATGATCACTAACATGACGATGACCATGGAGAGGACCGCGGCCAGGTCGAACGTCGGCGGTCCGAAGTGGAACGGAGTGGTGATGGCGAACCACTGGGCCTGGCCGATGTTGCTGAAGTCGACCTTGCCCAGTGGCCAGGCGACCAGGGTGCCGAGCACGATCCCGGCGAGGATGGCCACCCGGCTGAAGAGGCCGGGCAGGAACCGGTAGATGGCGAGGATGATCAGCAGCGTGGCGGCGGCGAGCCCGATGTTCGAGGCGCTGCCGAAGCCCGGTGTGCTCGACGTGCCGCCCTGCGCCCAGCCGAAGGCGACCGGCAGCAGGGACACGCCGATCACGGTGATGACCACCCCGGTGACCACCGGCGGGAACAGGTGCAGCAACCGGTTGAACACGGGGGCGAGCAGGAACCCGACGACTCCTGCGACCAGGACGGCGCCGAAGATGGCGGTCAGACCTGGGGCGCCGCCGCCTGCGCCTTTGCCGATGGCGAGCATCGAGGCCACCGCCGCGAAGGAGGTGCCTTGGACGATGGGTTGCCGGGCGCCGATGTGCCACACGCCCAAGGTCTGGAGCAGGGTGGCCAGCCCGGACACGAGCAAGGTCGCGGCGAGCAGGGCGGCCAGCTCCGGGAACGGTAGGCCCATGGCCGAGCCGACGATGAACGGCACCGCGACCACGCCCGCGTACATGCTCGCCACGTGTTGCAGCCCGTAGATCACCATCTGGCCGGCGGGGAGGACCTCGTCGACGGGATGCCCAGAGGTGCCGGCCGGATCCCGGTCCACGTTCTTCCTGCGACGTACTGCCATCGGTGGCTCCTCGGCTTGCGTGTGCGGGCTCGACAGGTCCCGTGGGGGTCTCGGGCGCGGCGGTCTCGGCGCCCGGCGGCTCGAAGCGCCCGCTGCCTTCGGATGTCCTGCTCAAGGACACCGTGGCCGACCGCTGGAGTCCGGTTCTTCCTACTGACGGAAAAATTATTTCGCTCTGCGGTAAAGCTACGATCCGCGACCGTCGAGGTCAAGCGTGGCCCACGTCGCAGATCGTCTTCTCGGCCTGACTCGCGATCTCGTCAGGAATCGAGAAGTGCGGGTGGTGGTGCCGGCTCTAGCGTGATGATCCTCAACGCCCCGACTTGGAGGAGACGACGATGAGTGCTGCTATCCGCAGTCTGGTGATCCCGGTGTCTGACCTGGACGCCGCCAAAGCCGTTTACACCGCTCTGCTCGGCACGCCGCACACCGACCAGCCTTACTACGTCGGCTACAACGTCGACGGCTTCGAGGTCGCCCTGAATCCCGGCGATGCGGACGGTGGGCCGGTGGCCTTCGCTGACGTGGAGGATCTCGACGCGACCCGCGCAACGCTGTTGGCAGCGGGCGCGACCGAACGCAGTGCACCCCGTGAGGTCGCCCCTGGGGCGCGGGTGTGCGTGCTCGCCGACGCCGACGGCAACCCGATCGGCTTGCGCGGCCGGTAGCCGCTGGGCTGACGAGGGATCACGTCCGTTGCCGCCGGACCACCCTCGTCCGGGTGGGTCAGGCGGCGAGGGCGGGGTTGTCCCACTGTCGGTAACCGCATGTGGTCGCGTGTTCGCTCGATCAGGCGACGAGCAGGTTGCGGATGGGGTGGGACGGTTTCGGTATGGCGAAGCTCAGCGCGATCCTCGACCAGGTTGACGCCGGAACGGTGCTCCTGCCCGAGTTCCAGCGCGGCTACGTCTGGAACCGCGATCAGGTGCGCGGCCTGATGCGCTCGCTGTACAGGGGCTACCCCGTCGGTGCGCTGCTGATGTGGGAGACCGACGTCGCGGGCCAGGCCGTGCGTGGTGCCGCGGCGGCGAAAGGCACCCGCGCGCTGCTGCTGGACGGCCAGCAGCGCGTCACCACGTTGTACGGCATCATCCGTGGCACGCCGCCTCCCTTCTTCGAAGGCGATCTCGCGGCGTTCCAGGACCTGCGGTTCAACGTCGAGACCGAGGCGTTCGAGTTCTACGGCCCGGTCAAGATGAAGGACGACCCGCTCTGGGTCGATGTCACCGCGCTGTTCACCGGCGGGCCCTCCGCGGTGGCAGCGGGGTTGCAGGGTCATCCCACTTTCTTCGACTTCGTCGACCGCCTCCACCGCGTTCGCAACGTGGTCGAACGCGAGGTCCACGTCGAGACCATCACCGGGCCCGACAAGACCCTGGATGTCGTCGTGGACATCTTCAACCGGGTCAACTCCGGGGGGACCAAGCTCTCCCGGGGTGACCTGGCGCTGGCGCGGATCTGTTCGGACTGGCCTCAGGCGCGACCGACGATGCGGGCCCACCTCGATCGGTGGCGCGATCAACGGGGCCTGCAGTTCACGTCCGACTGGCTGCTGCGCAACGTCAACGCGGTCGCCACCGGTCGTGCGCCGTTCTCCGCGCTCGAGACCGTGTCCGCCGACGCGTTCCGCGATGCGCTGGAGAAGGCGGTCCACAACGTGGATCACCTCGTCGACCTGATGGCCTCGACGCTGGGGCTGGACCACGACCGCGTGTTCATGGGCCGCTACGCCATACCGGTCCTGGGGCGCCTGCTGCTGAACAACAACGGGAGGTTCGCCGACGCCTTCGAGGCGGCCCGCGCGCTCTACTGGTACGTCCTGGCCGCGGTCAGCGGTCGCTTCGCGGGATCGGCGGAGACGTCTCTGGCCAGGGATCTCGCCACCGTCGACCGGTGCGGGATCGACGGCGTCATCGACAACCTGCGGCTTTCCCGCAATGGGAGCCTGACGATCGACCCTCAGGACTTCGAAGGGGCAGGCCGCGGCTCCCGGTCTTATCCGCTGCTGTATCTGGTGGCCCGTACCGGCGGCGCCAGGGACCTCGTCACCGGCCGACCGTTCGGGATCGACGCGGCGGCCGTCGAGGTCTGCGAGATCTTCCCGCGGGCCCTGTTGGCGGCGGCGGGCTATTCGCGGGCTCAGGTCAACGCGGTGGCCAACTACGCGTTCGTCACCCCCTCTTCATCGATGGCGATCGCCGGCTGCGATCCGCAGCTGTACCTGGCAGCAATGGATCCCGCGGTACGGGCGTCGCAGTGGATTCCGGACGGCGAGTGGCGGGTGGAGAACTACCCGGAGTTCCTCGCCGCCCGGCGAACGCTGCTCGCCGCCGAAGCCAATGCATTCCTCACCGCCCTGTCCACGTGCGGTCTGCCGCGCTGGCTGGCGCCGGTCACGTTCATCACGGAGGACGAATCGGTTGACCACGCCCGCATGGAAGAGGTGGACGCGTTGGTCGAAGAGCTCGTTCGCATGGGTCTCACCTGTCCCGCCCTCGACGCCGAGGTTCCCGATCCCGAGACGGGCGCGGTGCTCGCCGTCGCCCAAGCGTTCTGGGCGGAGGGGCTCCAAGCAGGTCAGGGTGCTCCGGTGGTGCTGGAGCTCGATCCCGACGAGGCGGATCTGCCACGGTTCGCCGAGCTCGGCTACCAGGTCTTCGTCAGCGTCGACGCGTTGCGCGGCTACGTCCGGCGCCGCAACGAGGTGGCATCCGGTGACCGCGACACGTCCGGCATGAAGACCGCGGAGGAGCCTGTGCCCGCCGCGCCTGAGGCGCTGCATGCCGGGGCGATCCCGCACCAGCTCCAGGCCGCGTCCGCTTGATGTGGTGCGCGGCCTCCGAGCCGTTCGGGGGCCTGGGTCACGAATGCGTGCGCACGTCCAGGTCCCACACCCGCACCGTGTCGTCCCGGCCGCCGGAGATCACCACCGTGTGCTCGCCCGACTGCGCGGTGGCCACCGCGCACACGAAATCGGTGTGGCCGGTGAGCGGTAGCCCGGCAGGCGCCCGAGTGGCCAGGTCCCACACCTGCACCGTGTTGTCCCAGGCGCCGGAGACCACCACGGTGCGCCCGCGCAGTTGTGTGGTCGTCAGGGCGACCACCCTCTTGGTGTGGCCGGTGAACGGGGCGCCGACCGGTGCCCTGGTGGCCAGGTCCCACACCCGCACCGCGTTGTCGTCCCCGCCGGAGATCACCACGGTGCGCCCGTCCAGCTGTGCGGTCGTCACCGCCTGCACGTGACCGGTGTGACCGGTGAACGGGGGGCCGACCTCCTTCCCGGTGGCCAGGTCCCACACCCGCACCGTGTTGTCGTTGCTGCCGGAGATCACCACGGTGCGCCCGTCGAGCTGCGCGGTCGTCACCGCCGCGACGGCGGCGGCGTGGCCGGTGAAGGGGGACCCGACCGGTGTGCCGGTGGCCAGGTCCCACACCCGCAGTGTGGCGTCGGCGCTGCCGGAGACCACCACGGTCCGCCCGTCGAGCTGCGCGGTCGCGACCGAGAACACAGGGCCGGTGTGGCCGGTGAAGGGGGCGCCGATCTGTTTCCCGGTGGCCAGGTCCCACAGCCGAACCGTCGTGTCCCAGCTGCCGGAGACCACCACGGTGCGCCCGTCGAGCTGGGCGGTCGTCATGGCGGACACGGGACCGGTGTGGCCGGTGAAGGGGGTCCCGACCGGCGTCCCGGTGGCCAGGTCCCACAGCCGTATCGTCTGGTCGGCGCCGCTGGAGATCACCACGGTGCGCCCGTTCAGCTGGGCGGTCGCCACGCCGAACACCCAGTTGGTGTTGCCGGTGAGGGTGTGTTCGACGGTCGCCCCCGCGGCGGGGGTGTTCGGCTGCTGCGGACCCGTCCCCGCTCCGGGGAGGTTCACCCAGACCAGTGCCCCCGCGGCCACGACGAGCACGAAGATCAGCGCGCCGATGCCGATGCGGCTGCGCCGTCGCCGGGCAGGCGCAGGCCCGGGTGGTGCTGCAGGCGGAGCTGGGGGTGGTGTCGGTGGAGGTGCCGGTCGTGGCTCGACGACCTGTTGGTAGCGCTGCTCTACGGGGAAGGGCATCGGCGGCGCAGGGGGCCGCACAGCGTGCGCAGCAGGCGACGCATCGGACGGTCGCGGTGGCGCCTGCGCACCGACCCGTTCGGCCCGACCGGCGGACGGCGACACGACCCGCGGAACGGGCGCAGGGCCCCGTGCGGGTGGGGCGGACGGTGCGGCGAATCGTTGCGGCGCGCGAACCGCCGGGGAGCTGTTCGCGTCGTTGCCGGGGCGCGTATCCAGTGCGGTGTGCGCCGACGCGGCCAGCTCACCCGCGCTCGCGTAGCGCTCCGTCGGCAGCTTGGCCATGCCCCGGGCGACCACCGGGTCCAAGCGGGTCAGATCAGCCAGGGCCGCCGCGGGGGCGTGGTCGGAGGGTCGGGGAGGTGGCCGGTGGAGGTGGGCGTTGATGTAGTAGAGGAGGTCGGGCTGGGTGTTCGGGGGCGCCACGAACGGCGTCTGCCCGGTCAGCGCGTAGTACAGCACCCCGGCGAGCGCGTAGACATCGCTGCGCATGTCACCGGGGCCCTCGAACCGCTCCGGCGCCATATAGGTCAAGGTGCCGACCAGTCCGGCGCCGGTGTGGCTGGCGGTGGTGTCGGCGTGCCGGGCGATCCCGAAATCGATCAGGTGCACGAAATCCCCGCGGCGGCGGGCCTGCACCATCACGTTCGACGGCTTCACGTCCCGGTGCACCAGCCCCATCGAATGCGCGGCGTCGAGCGCCTCGGCGACCTGGGCGATCACCTCGACCGCCCGGGCCGGACCGAGCGGGCCGTCGCGGGCGATCAGCGCGGTCAGGTCGGTGCCCGCCAGCAGTGGCATCTCGATGTAGAGCTGGTCGTCGATCTCGCCGTAGCTGTGGATCGGCACGATCGCGGGGTGGTTGAGCTTCGCGGCCAGCGCGGCTTCACGGCGGAACCCGGCCACGAAGTTCGGGTCGCCTGCCAGCGC
Organism: uncultured Actinomycetota bacterium; assembly: GCA_963799945.1. Classification (GTDB taxonomy): domain Bacteria; phylum Actinomycetota; class Actinomycetes; order Mycobacteriales; family Pseudonocardiaceae; genus Pseudonocardia. The sequence goes on along the minus strand of CAWCZG010000005.1, from coordinate 161,940 downwards.
CGGGTGCAGCCGTTTGATCGCGACCTCGCGGTCGGTGCGGGTGTCACGGGCGCGCCAGACCTCGCCCATCCCGCCCGCGCCCAACCGCGCGAGCAGCCGGTAGGGCCCGAACACCTCCCCGCTCATGCTCCCGCTTCCCTCGATGCACGTGCCGCGCCGCGTTGTCGGCCTACGCCCGCTGGTCGAGGCGCGTTCAGCGACCCGTCCAGGATATCCCGAGGGAACAGGACTCTCCCCGCTGTTGGTCGCTCGGCTGATCGCGATCCCGCTGGTCGTCGCCGCCGGCACCTGCGCGGTCAGGTCCCGAGCCGACCTCGCCGGAGCCTCGTCGACGTCACGAGATCAACGAGAGGCGGAGCGCCGGGGACGATAGCGTCTCACCATGCCCCGACCCGATTTGGCCGCGATGAACACGGCGATGGTCGACAAGATCCTCGTCGAGCCGCCGCAGCCGTTCGTCAAGGGTGGTTATGCGTTGCGTGTCGTGCGCACGACCGGACGCCGGAGTGGCACGCTCCATGCGACGCCGTTGGGAGTCGTTGAACGCGACGGAGCGCTCTACCTCGTCACCCCCGACCGCGGCCGGGACTGGTTCCGCAACATCGAGGCCAACCCCGCGCTCACGCTCGATCCCGGTGACGACGCGCGCACCGCCGTGCCCGCACCGGCTGCCGAGGCGGCCCGGGCAGTCGCGACCTACCTCCGCTCGATGCAGGTGCCGTGGGCGCTGCGCGCCTTCCCGATCGGCCCCCAAGCGAGCCTGGACGAGATCGCCGAGCACCTCGACACGATCGGGGTCTACCGGCTCGATCCAGCCTGAAGCAGGCAGGCAGTCGCCGCGGATCGAAGGGCAGGCCCCACCGCCGGACTGGAGGTCTCTGCTGGGGCTATCGGCTGGGCGCCGGGACGGGCGCCTGCGTGCCGGGCGCCCGCCGCTGATCCGGCCCGCCGCCGGACGGTAGGTCTCGGCGACGGGCCGCGGCCCGGGGTGGGCTATCGGCTGGGCGCCGGGACGGGCGCCTGCGTGCCGGGTGGCGGAAGCGGTGCTTCCGACGGCGGTGTCCGTGCGACAGACCCGGGAGAACCCGGGGTAGGAGCGCCCGGCGCAGCTGCACCTGCGGGCGGTGCCTGCGGGGCCTGGCCTGCCGCAGGCGGGGCCGCCGGGGCCTGGCCCGCCGCGGGCGGGGCGGGTGCTCCCGCGGGTGGGGCCGCCGCCGGTGGGGCGGGTGCTCCCGCGGGTGGGGCCGGAGCGCCTGCGGGCGGCGCGGGCGGTCCGCCTGCCGGGCCGCCAGGCGGCGCGCACACACCAGGGCCACCCGGACCGCTGGGGGCCGCGGGGGCGGCGCCGGGTGCACCGGGGGCTGCGGTGGCGGATGTGCTGACCGGTGTCGTGTCGGCGGCGGCGCTACCGACGATCAGACCGGTGGCCACCCCGCCCACGACCAGTCCGGCGACCGCGGCGAGGGCGACCGCGGCGCCACGGCCTGCTCGGCCGCTGGTGCGTCCCGGTAGGCGGTCCCGCCAGCCACGGCGGGCGGACCGGTCGGGATCTGCGGCGCCCTCGGCGTCGTGGTCGCCGGAGCTGGGAATCGGTCGGGTGTCATCAGACATCGGGTTCTCCTTCTTGCAGGTAGTGCGGGTCTGTCAGCGGTCTGTTCAGGTGGGTCGGATCAGCGCGACACCCCCGGATCTGTCGACGGCCACGTGGAGGGATGCGGGAACGGCGTGGCTGACCGCGTCGATGACCACGCTGTGCCCGCCTGCTGCGGCGAGCAGGGTGGTGACGGGTTCGAGCGCTTGCGGTCCGACCCGCGTTCCGGGGTGTGGCACCGACGTTGAGCGGCAACGCTGAATCACAGCTGAGGACACCGGCTAGATCCGGGGATCGCTCAGGTACGGCTCAGGAACGTGGGAAAGGGTCGATCCATGACAGCGAGGACACAGGTGGGCACGTGTCGGTGAGTGGCGGGGCTCGCGTTCTGGTCGTGGAGGATTCGGAGGCCATCCGGGTCAGCGTCGTCGACGCACTCGTGGACGCCGGCTATGTCGCGGGCGGGCGGGTCGACGGGGCGGGCCTCGAGGACGTGCTCGACGGTTTCCGGCCCGATCTGGTGATCCTCGACGTGATGCTGCCCGGCCGCGACGGGTTCGAGCTGATGGCGGTCGTGCGGGAGCGCACCGACGCCGGGATCGTGATGCTGACCGCCCGTGACGCGCTCGCGGACCGGGTGCGTGGCCTCGACGGCGGCGCCGATGACTATGTCGTGAAGCCGTTCCTGTTGGCCGAACTCGTCTCGCGGGTGCGGGCGGTGCTGCGGCGACGGGGCCGGGAAGCGGCCGCGATCCAGCTCGGCGATCTGGTGCTCGACGACGACGCGAACGCGGTCAGTCGCGGCGGGAGCCTGCTCGACCTGACCGCGACCGAGCTGCGGCTGCTGCGCTACCTGGTCGCCCAGCGCAACCGCACGGTCAGCAAGCCGCAGATCCTCGCCGCCGTGTGGGGCTATGACGCGTACGACTACAACCTCGTCGAGGTCTACGTCTCCTCGTTGCGCCGCAAGCTGGGCGACCCGAAGCTGCTGCACACCGTCCGGGGCCTGGGCTACGTCCTCAAGGTCGCGCCGTGACGGCCACGCCGTCGTTGCGGCGTCGGGTCACCCTGACCGTTCTGGGTTTGTTCGCGATCCTGCTGGTTCTGGTCGGGGTGCTCGTCGACGTCGCGTTGGGGGCGCAGCTGGGTCGCGACCTCAACTCCCGGCTCAGCGACCGGGTCAGCCGCGCCGAGCAGCTCGCCGATCAGGGCGCGTCCCCACCACAGCTGGTGTCGCAGCTGCAGGGCCAGGACATCCGGGTGCGGGTCGTGACCGCTGACGGCGACAGCTACGGCGACCCCGGTCTGGGCCCGCTCGGCCCGGGAGATGCCGCGCAGCCACCTCCGCAGCCACCCGCACCACCCGTCGCGGACGCCGGGGCCGGGGCGCCGGGACCGCCGACCCCGCCGGACAAGACCAGCACGACGGTGACGAAGGTGCTGAGCGACGGGGATACCGTCGTGCTCGTCGGGGACACCACCGCGATCAGCGACGTCCGCCGCCAGCTCCGCGTGGTGATGGCCGTCGCCGCGGTCGCGGCGATGATCGTGGCGGCGCTGGTGTTGCTGGGCGGGATCGCGACCGCGCTGCGGCCGCTGGACCGGATGACCGCGCTGGCGCGACGGATCACGGCCGGGGACCGCGGCTCCCGGCTCGCCCCGGACCGGCCACGGACGGAGCTCGGTCGGGCCGCAGCAGCTTTCGACGGCATGCTCGACGCGCTCGAGGACGCCGAGACCCGCGCCCGCAGCGGCGCCGCGCAGGCCCGACGCGCCGCCGACGAAACCCGCGGGTTCCTCTCCGACGCCGCCCACGAGCTGCGCACCCCGCTCGCCGGGATCCAGGCCGTCGCCGAGTCCCTGGCCGGCGGGATGGACCCCTCCGATGAGCAGCAGCAGCTCCGCGCACGGCTTCTGGTCCGCGAGACCATCCGGGCCGGGCGGCTGGTGGCCGACATGCTCGACCTGGCCCGCATCGAGGAGGGCGTCGAGCTGCAGCACAGCACCATCGACCTGGTCGCGCTCGTCTCGGCCGAGACCGCCCGGGTCCGCGAGCTCAGTCCCACGATCACGGTGACCACGTCCGCACCGGCCTCGCTCGCGGTGTGGGCCGACCCCGTGCGGGTCTCGCAGATCCTCACCAACCTCCTCGACAACGCGCGCCGCCACACCGGACCCGACGGAACGATCACGATCACCGTGGCGTCCGACGAAGACACCGCGACCGTCGAGGTCGCCAACACCGGCCAGCCCGTCGCCGACGCCGACCGCGAACGCATCTTCGGGCGCCTGGTCCGCCTGCAGGAAGCCCGCGACCGCGACACCGGCGGCGCGGGCCTCGGACTTCCCGTGGCCCGAGGGCTGGCCCGCGCCCATGGCGGCGACCTCGTCTGCGATCCGCGCGACGACGGCGCCTCCTTCCGGCTCACCCTGCCCGCCGGCCCACTCCGGCCCTGACCGAGAGCGCCGTCGTCTGCCGGATCACCGCACGCGTCGTGTCCCGTCGTGGGCGTCGAGACGCAACACGAGCTGTGCGGGGAGTTGATCGAGCTGGAGCGCGGTCCGCAGCCGGGGGAGTGCCTCGGTGGTGATGCGGTGGCGGAGATCGGCTACCGAGGCGCGGGTTTCGATGGCGACGTCGAGGTGCACGGTCGGTGCGGAATGTGATCCGGCGAGGGTGGCGGTTGCGGTGTCGACGCCGCGGTAGGTGGTGATGTCGTGGGCGATGGCGGCGGCTGCGGCAGAGGTCGGGAGGGCTGTCGAGCCGGGTGCGGTCGGGGATCGGTCGAGGTGCCAGATGCTGTCGGGTGGGCGGCGGCGGGCCTGGGCGAGCAGCCAGCGCAGCGCGAGGAGCCCGAGCAGGGTGCCTGCGGCCGCCGCGGCGTAGGGCTCCCAGCCCTCGAGCGTGGGCTGGGTCGGCAGGAGTGCTGTATCCGGGCCGATGCCGAGCGGCGCGGCGGGCAGCGGGCCGAGGCCGATCGTGAGCACGGTCGCTCCCGCCGCGAGCAGCAGCAGCCCGACGACGGCAAGCAGCGAACGGTTGAGCCGGGAGGGCGGGTTGGGGGCGCGAACGGCGGACATCACGTGCTCCCTGCGACGGTGGTGGATGTCGATGCGACGCGGTCCTGCCGCGTTCGCCGGGGCTGCTCCAGCCGCACAGCGACCGTGACGGGGCGCGCGAGGCCGACGTCGGCCAGCCGGGCGGTGACGGCGTCGCGAACCTGGTCGGCGAGGTCGGGCTGCGCGGTCCGGTAGGGGGTCCGTGCTGTGACGACGACCCGCCTGCGGTCGAGCCGGACTCTCGCGGCGTCCACACCGTCGACCGCGGCGGCGCGGGACAGGGTGTGGATCAGGCTGCGGCGGGTGACGCCTGCGGCGAGTCGGGAAGCCGGTTCGGCGGGGGTGGCGAGCGCGAGCACCGTCGGGGCACCGGGCACGACCGCGACGACGACCAGGACCAGACCGGCGACCGCGGACAGCGCCGCGGCGGCGAGCACGGGCGGGTCGGCGGGGGTCAGCGCCGCCAGCGCGGCGGCCAAATCGGCGAAGGGGACGATGGGCTGCTGCCCGAGCAGCACCTGCGCGCTCGACCAGGTGACCAGGACGGCGACCGCGAGCAGGAGGACGGCGACGAGCACGGCGGGGACCGTGCGGCGCGGGCGGCGGATCACGACAAGTCCCTCCTCCGGCTGGTGTCCCCGACGGCGGAGCCCGAGGTGAGGGCGGCGACGGTGATGCGGACCGAGCGCGGCGTCAACCCGGTCAGGGTGGTGACCCGTTCGACCAGGTGCGCCCGGAGCCGGTCGGTGGCGGTCGCGACCGGCTGGGGGTAGGCGACGGAACAGGTGACAGCCAGACCGACGCTGTCGCCGTCGACCACGGCGTCGACCCGGGGTCGTTGCGCGGCCGCGTCCTCGCCGATGGCGACCGACAGGACCCGGCGTGCGGCTCCACCGATGTGGTCGACCTCGGTCGCGGCAGCGGCCGCGATCCGCTCCACGGCGCGCGGTTCGATCGTGAGCGCGCCCCGCACCTGCGCGGCGGTCACCGCGGCCCCCACGCGCGGCGGCTGACCGAGCGGGAACGCGTCGTCAGTTCGTCGAGGTCGAGCGTGCCGTCCAGGTAGCGGCCCGCGAGCAGGCCGAGCGCGCCGAGCAGCGCGGCAACGAGGAAGGCGCCGAACCCGCCGACGGCGGCGGCGACGCCGAGCAGCAGCCCCGCGACGAGGCCGGTGGCGGTCCAGTTCATGAGGTTCTCCCTGGGTCGGGCAGCGGCCGGGTCAGCCGCCGTCGTGTCCCGCGACGCACCGCCCTCCGCCTGTGCGGAGGGCTTGTCCAGCGTGCGGGTCAGTTCTTGCCGAAGGGCCTCAGGCGACCCGCGCCACCGGGGGAGTGGCGGTCTGGTCGGCGTCGTCGCCGGGCAGGTGCACGTCGTTGACGGTGACGTTGACCTCGACGACCTGCAGACCGGTCATGCGCTCGACCGCGGTGACGACGTTGCGGCGGATGGCGGCGGCGAGATCGACGATGGCGGCGCCGTACTCGACGACGAGGTCGATGTCCACGGCGGCCTGGGTCGCGCCGACCTCGACCGACACACCTTGGCTGACGTTGGTGGTGCCGCCGGGGATGCGCTCGCGCAGTGCGCCCAGAGCACGGGCGGCGCCCCCACCCAGCGCGTACACGCCCGCGATCTCCCGGGTGGCCAGGCCTGCGATCTTCGAGACCACCACGTCCGCGATCTGCGTGCGACCGCCGTTCGGGGTCGTCGCGGTGGAACCCCCTTCGATGCCGGCACCAGCGCGCAGAGCCGGGGTGGGGGTGCTGGTCGATGCGCTCACGATCTGTCTCCTTCGGATGAATGGCCGCGTCAGGCCGCGCGGCCCTGTTGGGCGTCGTTCACCCTGGGAGACAGCACGTCCCGGCGGATCGTCACGATGCGGTCGGCATGACGTGGATCACGGCTTCAGATCGGACCGACACCGTGCCGATGATCGAGCTTGCGGTGTCCTTTGATGAGGACGATCAGAAGGAGGCCGAAAGTGAGACCGAGGCAGACGTCATGAGCGGCGCTGTCCCGACAGCCATCGACGCCGTCGACGCGGTGCTGGACGACGCCACGTTGGTGGCGCGTGCGCGTGACGGTGATCTGCGCGCGTTCGAGCAACTGGTGCGCCGCTACCAGCGCCGCATCTACCAGCTGGCGTTGCGGATGACGGCCAGCAGCGCCGACGCCGAGGACGTCACGCAGGACGTGTTCCTGACCGCGTGGCGACGGCTGCCCGAGCTGCGGGAGGACGCCGCCGTGGTCGGCTGGCTCTACCGCACCGCCACCAACCGGTGTCTCAACCTGTTGCGGGCCCGCAAGCCCACCACGGAGATCGACGAGACCGCGGTGGCCTGCGATCGTCCGGCCGGTGATCCGCAGCGCGGTGCGGAGAGCTCCGCCCAACGAGCAGCCCTGATCGAGGCCCTGGCCCAGCTGCAACCCACACAACGTGCGGTGTGGCTGCTCCGCGAGGTGCACGGCCGCTCCTACGACGAGATCGCTGCGCTCGTCGACACCACCCCGGACGCGGTGCGCGGGCGGCTCGCCCGCGCGCGGGCCCAACTCGCAGAGAGGATGACGTTGTGGAAGTGAACAAGCTCGGCGACCGGCTCGGCGGGCATCCGCTGCCGTGCGGGCGATTCGTCGAGGACGTGTTCGACGATCTCGAGGTCGGCCGCACCGACGAGCACGCCCGTACCTGCCCGCACTGCGCCACCGCGCGGCGCAGCCTCACCACCCTGATGGAGGCGACCCGCGCGCTCGTCGACGACCCGGCCGAGCCCTCGCCGAACCTGCTGGACCGGATCATGCAGGCGGTGCGCGCCGAGGCCCGCCGGGGACCGGCGCTGCCGCTGGTCCCGACCGACGACACCGGCGCTGTGGCGGTGCCCGACCTGGGGCCGGTCGACATCTCCGAGCAGGCCGTCGCCGCTGTGGTGCGCTACGCCGCCGACACCGTCGAGGGGGTACGGGCCCGCAGCTGCAGGGTTGTCGCCGACCCCGCGGACCCGCATGCCCTGCGGATCGAGATGACGGTGTCGCTGCGCTACGGCACCGGCCCCGTCCAGGACCTGCTGGACACCGTCCGCGCCCGCATCGGGTCGGCACTGCAGGGCCAGGTCGGGGTCCGGGCAGGCGCCGTGGACCTGCACGTCGTCGACCTGTGGCCCGACGGGGAGCGACGGCCATGACCAGGTCCGACATCGACCGGCCCGGCGACTGGTTCGACGACCCGGGCCCCGTCACCCAGATCCGCATCGCGGCCGCCGCCGCGGCCGCGGCACGGGCCGTTCCCGGGGTGGCGTATCTGCAACCCGGCCTCTGGGGACTGGTTCAGCAACTCGGCACCGAACTGTGGACCCGGGTCACCGGAAAGCCCCGGCCCGACACCGGCGGGGTGGAGGTCGTCGTCGACGGTGACACGACGACGATCGACATCACCCTGGTCACCGATGGTCTGCGCCCCGCCGCCGTGATCGCCGCGGACGTGCAACGCAGAGTCCACGAGGCCGTGACCGACACCTGCGCGGCCGCGCCCACCCGGATCGCGGTCCACATCACCGACATCGCCCTCGCGCCATGAGCAAGTGGACCTACGTTCTCGAATGCATGGCGAAGGTCTGCGAGACGATCTTTCCGTCTCGCACGACGAAGGTGTCGGTGCCCAGCGGGATCTCGTCGTCGACGTGCCAGGTGATGTAGCCGACACCGCCGTCGACTTGGAGGCTCGTGAGGCTGAACCGGTCGATCGCTCCTGCGGGGAGGGAATCGACGAAATCGGTGAAGAAGCCCCCGATCTCCTGCTTTCCGTTGTAGATCTTGGCTTCGGTGAAGAACTGCGCGGATTCGTCGTAGTCCGCCACGATCGCGGGTATGCCCCGTTGCTCCAGGAAAGCCTGGAGGTGGTTGCGGACAACGGCTTCGGTGGCCGACGATGCAGCGTTCATGGTGGATCCTCCTGGGTTGGGGTGCAACGCTCCCGGGAACGAGGATGCGGTGAGCGCGGCCGTCGCAACGAGTGGCGATGGCGTACCGCCGGGATGCCGCAGAGCCGGTCGACGAACCGCACAACGTCGGGCCGACACGCCTCGTGCCAGCGGGAACGACGGCAGAGCAGGTGCAGAATTCGTACTACCCGGGCAGGAAAATCGCGAGGACCATGAGTCCATGGTGAGCCGCCGGGAGTACTGCCCGATCGCGTGTGGGGTCGACGTGTTGGGTGACCGTTGGACGCCGCTGATCATCCGCGAGGTGATGATCGGTGCCCGGGGCTTCAACGAGATCCATCGGGGAATTCCCCGGGTCAGCCGAAACCTGCTTGCCCGGCGGCTGCGCGAGCTCGAACGGCGTGGGTTGATGACCCATGAAGCGGGCTCACCGGGACGGTCGGGGACCTACGCGTTGACCGAGCCGGGCCAGGCCCTGACGCCGATCGTGTGGGCGATGGGTCACTGGGCGGCGGAGTGGATGTTCGGCGACCCGAACGACGATGACTGCGATGGCCTGTCACTGATCTGGCGCATTCATCAGCTCGCCATACCGGCCAAGCTGCCCCCGGCCCGCACCGTGGTGCATCTGGTCCTCACCGGGGCGGGCGGCGCCCAGGGCTGGCTCGACATCCAACGCCCCGGCATCACCGTCTGCAAAGACGACCAGGGACTGGCCGTCGACCTCGCCCTCGAAGCGGACACCGCGCACATGCAGCGTTGGCTCATCGGGCTCGTACCCTTCCGCGACCTGCTCACCAACGGTCACGCCCGCCTCCTCGGACCGAGCCGACTCGCCCGGGCGTTCCCCACCTGGTTCAACACCGCCCTCTACACCCAGCCCCTGCAGCGGGCCGAACAACGACGAGTTCGCGACACCGCCACCGCATGACCGCACGGCTTCTACGAAGTGATCTCACCTAACAGCACGCGGACACGTTGATCGATGTCGTCGCGGATGGGGCGGATCTCGTCGAGGGTCTTGCCTGCGGGGTCGGGGAGGTCCCAGTCGAGGTAGCGCTTACCGGGGAAGACGGGGCAGGTGTCGCCGCAGCCCATGGTGATCACGACGTCCGAGGCCTGGACGGCGTCGGTGGTGAGGAGCTTGGGGTGGGCGCCGTCCAGGTCGATGCCGATCTCGGCCATGGCCGATCGGACAGCGGGGTTGATCTCGTCGGCCGGGCTTGATCCAGCGGAGCGGACGTCGACCCGGCCTCCGGCGTGGTGCTCGAGCAAGGCGGCGGCCATCTGCGAGCGGCCGGCGTTGTGCACGCAGACGAACAGGACCTGCGGGCGGCGGTCGCCCTCGGCAGGAGGAGTGTCCGTGCTCATGGGGTGGTCCTCTCGGCGGCCGACGTGGCATGCGGCACGACCACAGCGTCGGCAGTGGCGCGGGCATCCGGGTAGAGGTACAGCGCGAGACCAGCGCCGACCGCCGCCCCGAGAACTTGGCAGACGACGAACATCGGCACCGAGGCTGGAGTGATGCCCGCGAAGGTGTCGCTGAACACGCGGGCGAGGGTGACGGCGGGGTTGGCGAACGAGGTGGACGAGGTGAACCAGTAGGCGGCGCCGATCCAGGCCGCGACCGCGGCGGCCGAGAGCGGGGCGCGGCCGGTGCGGGCCAGGGCGAGGATGAGCGCGATGAGCCCGGCGGTGGCGACGAGCTCGCCGACCCACAGCCCCGGCGCAGCGCGGACGTGCGTGGAGATCTGCACGGCGGCGAGCCCGAACATGACGTTCGCCAGCAGTGCCCCGCCGATGCCCCCGACGATCTGGACGAGGGAGTAGGCGAGTGCGTCGCGACCCGACAGACCGGTCCGGCAGCTGCGACCGACCGCCCAGTCGACGGCCGAGACGACCGGGTTGAAGTGCGCGCCGGAGACCGGACCGAACAGCAGGATGAGCACGCCGAGCCCGAGGACGGTGGTCAGCGAGTTCTGCAGCAGCTGCAGACCGGTGTCGGTGGGGGACAGGCGTTGGGCGGCGATGCCGGAGCCGACCACGACCGCGACCAGCAGCCCGGTGCCCACGAACTCCGCCACCAGGCGCCGTCCGAGGGGTGTGGAGGGCTCAGGCATGGGCCGGGGAAGGGGCCAGGACCTCGGACGCCAGCTGCAACGCCGACGGCTGCACCCGGTAGTAGACCCAGGTACCGCGGCGTTCGCCCGTGATCAGCCCGGCCTCGCGCAGCACCTTCAGGTGGTGGGAGATCGTCGGGCCGGTCAGCTCGAACACCTCTGACAGATCGCACACGCAGGCTTCGCCGCCCTCGTGCGAGGCGATCAACGACAGCAGCCGCAGCCGGACCGGGTCGCCCATCGCCTTGAACACCCGCGCCAGCTCGGCCGAATGCTCGGCGGTGAGGGGCTCTCGAACCAGCGGCGAGCAGCATTGCACCCCGGCTGCGGGGCTGATCAACGGCAGTTCCTGGTTCGACACTCTTCTATCTTGACAGGCATCGAATCCGAGGGGCAACCTCTTGTATCGATAGACATCAAATCAGAGGAGTCGTCATGTCTCGTGTCCAGCTGGCCCTGCGGGTGTCGGACCTGGAGGGGTCGATCGCGTTCTACCGGTCGCTGTTCGGCGCGGAGCCTGCCAAGCGGCGTCCGGGGTACGCGAACTTCGCCATCGCCGAGCCGCCGCTGAAGCTGGTGCTCATCGAGGGCGAGCCGGACCGGGCGACCGTGTTGGACCACCTCGGGGTGGAGGTCGCGACCACCGACGAAGTCACGGCCGCGACGGAGCGTCTCGCGGACGAGGGCCTGGCTACTCTCGAGGAGAACGACACCACCTGCTGCTACGCGCTGCAGGACAAGGTCTGGGTGCACGGCCCCGGCAACGAGCCGTGGGAGGTCTACACGGTCAAGGCCGACGCGCCCGACGCCACCAGCGTTCGCGCGGACAACGGCTCCGGACCCTGCGCGTGCGGAACGCCCACTGCCGACGACGGCGCGAGCTGAAATCCTGCTGCTGACGAGATCGTCCCTGGTCAGGAGGGCTCGGACGATGGGCGTGTTGGCGAGGGGGATGCCGTCGGCGAGCCGCTCGAGCACCGCGACGGTCGCGTCGACGTAGCTGCGTCCGGGCTCGAGGGCGAGCATGGCCTGCGCGGCGAGGCGGGCACGGGTCCACGCCGGACCGGCCGTTCGCGGCCGATGCTCATCCGCAGCGGCGAACGCAGCAGGTGCTGCGCGAGCGGCTTGCCGAGCTCGGCGGCCCGGTCGAGCAGGACTCCCGGGTGATCGGCCTCGAGCAGGACCGGGACGGCGTGCGCGTGCGACTGGCGAACGGGCAACAGCTCCGCTCGCGCTACCTCGTCGGCGCGGACGGCGGATCGAGCGCGGTCCGCCACGCGCTCGCGTCGGATTCCTCGGCGAGACCCGCGACGAGATCCGGATGCCGCCGGCCTGGACCGCACCGGTTTCCTGCGGCGCGCGTACGACCCCGCACCCGGCGGGCGCGTCCTCATCCGTCTAGACGGCTACATCGGCCGGCGCGGCGCCGGGCCCGTCTCGGCACCCAACAACACGGCGGCGATGACCTACGCGATCGGACACCCGTTGCCTGCTGCATGATCTAGGCTCACGCACCCATGAGCGAAACGCCGCGCCGGATCGTCACAGGCCACGATGCCTCGGGGAGGTCGGTAGTCCTGTCGGACGCGCCGACGCCGAAGACGCTCGACATCGGCTCTGCCGCGTTCCACGAGATCTGGATCACCGACCAGACGCCTGCGCCGATCGCGGCGAGCGAGCCCGAGCCGACCGACCGTCCCGTGCGGACCCCGGCGCCTGCAGGCGGGGTGCTGGTGCGGTTCACCGAGATGGCGCCGGGCGCGGAGGCGCCGATGCACCGCACCGAGACGGTCGATGTCGGCGTCGTGCTCGAGGGCGAGACATGGCTGCTGCTCGACGACGGGTCGGAGACGCGCGTCGGTGTCGGTGACGCGGTTGTCCAGCGCGGCACGAACCACGCGTGGGCGAATCGGTCCGACCGTCCCGTCCGGATGCTGTTCGTGATGATCGACGGCGCGATCACCGACGAGCTGGGCGCGGCTACGGGACCGCTGCAGTTCTTCGACCAGGTGCTCGGGTGACCGGGATGGACGGCGAGGGGTCAGACCGCGTCAGGTGAGCCCACGTCGTGCCACTTCGGCACCCGTAAGGCGCACAGGGTTATCGCTGAGAGTCGATGAGGCCCCGTTCGTTCGCTCGCGCCCGGTTCGGTGTGTAGCGGACGGCACCACTCCAGGCGCGACACGCCGGGCCGAGATCCGCCGGTGTGGGCACCGTCAGTGATGACATCAAACCTTGTGAGCCCAGACGAGCGTGACGTGAAGCGTTGCGGCGTCGCATTGCTGCGGTGCGTTGGGGTGCTCATGTGGTTGGTCGCGGTCAGCGGGAGTGCCTTGGCGGTCACCCCTGCGCAGCCGGGGGCCGCTCCCGCACATGGCGTCCGACCAGCGGCGCTGAGCTGGGGCGACGACGTGGTCCCAGCACGGATGGTGATCGTGCGGTCCACGTCGATCGACTCCCTGGTGGCGGGCAGCCTGGTGCGCAGCGTTCGTGCCGTATAGCCGTACGACATCGCTGTCGTCGCTGGCCGCCGCGGTTCCGCCGTCCTGGTTGACCATCACCGGAGACACCGCCCGGCTGGATGCGGCCGTGGTCGTCACCGGAGGTGTCCAGCTGAACATCGACCGCGTACGGACCCTCCAGTTGGTGGGCGGCACCGACCCGAGGTCGGCCGCGTTCCTCTCCACCGGTCGCGGCCGGATCCACCTCAGCGGCGTCACCGTCACTTCGGTCGATCCGATCTCGGGTCATCCTGTTGCGCCCGACGCGGCCGGACGGCCTTACATCAGGGTCTCGACGGGCGGCAGCCTGGACGCCACCGACAGCACGCTCGCCGATCTGGGCACGCAGACGGACGGGACGAACCCGGGAGAGCCCGCGCTGGCCTTCGACCGCTCCTCCACCGGCACCCTGACCCGCACCCGCATCGAACGGGGCTCCACCGGCCTCCTGCTCGACCAATCGCGGGGCGTCGCCTTGCATGACGTGACCGTCAGCGCCGCTGCGGACAACGGGATCGTCCTGCGCAGCGATCGGAACACCGACCTCGTCAACGTCGTCGCCGACCACAACGGCGGCATCGGGGTGCGGGTCGAGGGGGTCGGTGTTCCCCGGCCGCTCAGCGGCATCACCACGGTCGGCAACCATTCCTACGGCGTATCGGTGTCGGGCCAGAGCAACGTGGTGATCAGCAACCTGACCCTGTCCAACGACCAACTCGGCGGCCTGGAGCTCAGCCGTACCACCAACAGCACCGTGCACGACGTCACCACCACCGACGAACCGACCGGGATATTTCTGCACGTCGACTCGACCAACGTGGTCCTCACCGCGCTCACCGTGAAAGGCGGGCGCACCGGGGTCGTGGTGGAGAAGACGACCACGGGCCTCCGCGTGGCCGACTCGACGATCCACAACGCAAGCCTGGTGGGCCTGTTGTACGACGGTCGTGATGCCGAGATCGACCGCCTCACGATCACCGACAGCGGCACAGCCTTACGGGTGGAGCGCGGCGCGGGCACCGTCACGCTGAACGCGCTGAACATCCTCGGTGGCGGGGACGGGCTCGTGACCTCGGCCGACACCTCCGCCGTCATGGTCAAGGATCTGTCGGCCGATGGCGTGAACAACGACGCCATCCGCACCCTCGGCACCGGCATGCACATCACCGGCGGCCAGATCCGCGGGGCAGGCACGGCTCTCGACCTGCAGGCCGCGGCGACGGTCACCGGCATCAACATCCGACAGACCGGCACCGGGGTCCGGGTGCGAACCCCGGAGCCCATCACCCTCGACAACATCCGCATCGACTCCGCGGGCGTCGGGGTGACGCTGCGACCGGGAGACCAGGTCGCACTTGCGCAACTCCGTGGTGCACGCCCTGCACGCGGTGCGCGGCGGGGACATCACCGCACAGGGCACCAACGATCTCAGCCTGCCGCCGCTCGACCTGCTCGGTGCGATCGGGCTACCCGTGATCCTCGTCGCGGTCCTGCTCGAGCTCCTCAACCTGGTGCGCCACCGCAAGACCAGCCGCCCCCGCGCCCTGCCACCCACCCTGAGAGTCCCGGCGCAGCCGGACAGCAAAGCCGAGGCGGAAAGCGAGACGCACGAGAGCGCGCGAGAACCGGAACCCGTTCTTGCGGACTCGTACACGGCAGTGCGGAAGCCCGCCGAGCTGGTCACCGTGCTGCATTCTCGTTTCACCTAGAGCTATCAGTTGGGCGTGGGGTGCCCGGCGAAGTCGCGGACCAGTTCGGCCACTTCGGCGGGGCGCTCGATGTTGACCGCGTGCCCCGCGTCGTCGATGACCACGACCCGGGCCCCTGCCGCGCGGTAGCGGGTGGCGGTGGGGGCGGTGGGGTAGAGGCGGTCGCGGCCGCCGAGGATCGCGAGCACGGGCAGGCCCAGGTCGCGGGCCTGCACGTCGAGGGGGAGTGCGGCGAGTCGGGCCCGCCGATCAGCCAGGACCGTGCGGAACATGCGGGGGTTCATCGCCGCCCGGTCCAGCGCGACCCGCTGCGGGTCGTCCCACCGGTCGTCATCGCGGTGTTCGGAGGCGATGCCGACCCGGCTGAAGAGGCGGGCCACCCGGGGCGGGGTGAGTCGGTGGATGAGGCTGGCCAGTACCGGCAGCCCGGGCAGGAACGCGATCGACGGGAGTCGTGAGCAGTCGTAGTCGGGTGCCTGCCCGAGGACGACGACCCGCGCGATCTGGTCGGTGCGCCGGGCCATGGCCAGGGCCACGTCCGCGCCGAACGAGTGCCCGACGACGGTGGCGCCGCTGATCCCGACCCGTTGCAGGACACCGGACATCGCCCGCGCCTGCGCTGCGGCGTCGAGCGCCGTCGCGGCGCTGGTGCAGCCGTGGCCGAGCAGGTCGACGCGGATCACCCGGTGATCGGCCGCGAGGTCGACGGCGACCTGGTCGAACCAGTGCATCGAGCAGGCGAAGCCGTGCACGAGGACCACGGCATGCGCGTGCTCGGGTCCGTCCTGCCGCACGTGCACGTCGTGGCCCTCGACGCGGACGAGATCCCCGATCCGTCGGCGCGCGGCGTTCTTCGGGTTCGGCATGGTGGGTACGACGATGCCAGGCCGCGGCGTGCCGCGGCCCCGCCGACGCGGTCGGTTGCAGCGACGGACCGACGGCCGCGTTCGCGGCCGCCGGTCGGTCACTTCTAATGCCGCTTCTCGGCGGTGACGTATCTTCTTGAGTTCTCGCCGCCGGGCCCACGCCACGATGACGCATGAATGCCAGAATCCGCACGGGAAGCTGACCAAGGTCCTGTCACCTCTCGGCAGGGGTCATGTGGGGATACAGGTCGTCGTGGCTCGACTCCGGAGCCTCGACACGGCACGTCGCCGAGCTGGTCGCGGGTTGTCGCTCATCGTCGGCGGAGCCCGCCTTGCCACTCAGGTGTCGTATTGGTCGGGCACGCGCATCGCGGGGCCGCCGACCTGCAGGCCCAGCGGCTGCGCGCGGCCCCGAGGTTCCTCCCACGCTTCCTGGCGGCCAAGGGCGGTGAGGTCGAGGTGGGGGTAGCCGTGGTGGAACTCCTCGATGCCGCGGCCATAGGTGGAATAGGTGTGGAAGACCTCGTCACCGATCCGCAGGAACGCGCTGATGCCGGGCCACTCGCCGCGCATGTCCTCCACCGACCAGCCCGCCGCGATGAGTTCCTCGGCGGTCTTGTAGAAGATCTGCGGAGGTGCGACCCGGTCGTCGATGGTGGCGTAGAAGTCGTAGTTGAAGTCGCTGCCGTCCGACGAGTACCAGGGGAACGTCCAGCCCATCCGGTCGCGGTAGGCGGCAAGTTTCGGGTACGGGGCGCGGGAGACGGCCACGAGCGTGGTGTTGCGCACGTGCAGCTGTCGCAGCCTGCCGATCCCATCGGCGGCCGACGAGCAGCTGGAGCAGGCGTCGGCCCACTCCGGGGCGAACATGAAGTGGTGCAGCACCAGCTGCGGTCGGCCCGCGAACAGCTCGCGGAGACCGACCGGCCCCTCCGGCCCCTCGAACGTGTAGGGCTTGTCCACGCGCACCATGGGCAACCGGCGGCGATCGGCGTTGACCCGGTCGCGCATCCGGGTCAGCTCCTTCTCCTTCTCCAGCAGTTCTTTGCGGGCATCGAGCCATTCCCGGCGGGTAACGACCTCGGGTTGATCCAGCATCGACATGACCCCAGCGTATGGTGTACGCGTGATACGCCTCAACCGGCTTCCGGTGCTGTCACCGAGAATGTGCTCTAGTGCGTTCTCCTCGACGGAGGCCGTGGCGGGTGGTCTGCCGAGGTCACGTCCATGCAGGCGCCAGTAGTCGAGTGCACTAGTACGGAGGGCCAGCCATGAACGGTGACCGACGCGCCAAGGCGGCCGACATCGCCGCAGAGATCGCGGCCCGGATCCGGACCGGCGAGCTCGGACCGGGGGCCCGCGTGCCGTCCACCCGCGAGATCACGCGGCGGTGGGGAGTGGCGATGGCGACGGCGTCGAAGGTCCTGGCTCTGCTGCGCGACGAGGGCCTCGTGCAGACGCGGCAGGGCGCAGGCACCGTCGTCGTGGGCCCGATCCGGCGGCTCACACCCGGTGCGGGACGCCGCCCGGGCGGGCAGGCCCTCTCGACGCGGCGCATCGTGTCCGCTGCTATCGCGGTCGCCGACCGGGAAGGACTCAGCGCGTTGTCGATGCGGCGGGTGGCCGTCGAGCTCGACGTGGCGACCATGTCGCTCTACCGGCACGTCCGCGACAAGGACACGCTCCTCGCGCTCATGGTGGACGAGACCTTCCGCCTACCGCGGACGCACTCCACCGCAGGCTCCGGCTGGCAGGCCGGACTCCAGGCGGAAGCCCGCGCGCAATGGCAGACCTTCCGCGCCCACCCCTGGCTCGCCTCGGCGCTCTCGATCAGCCGTCCGACACCACTACCGAGCGGGGTGGCCTTCAGCGACCGGGTGCTCGGGCTGCTGCTCACCGCCGGGTTCACCGCCGACCAGGCGTTCTCCCTGCACCTGGTACTGCTCAACCTCCTTCGCGGGTTCGCCACCAGCGTCGAGGCGGAATCCGCCTCCGAGGTCGACAGCGGGCTGACGGCGGACGAATGGATGGACACCCAGCGCGCAGCGCTCGAGGACGCCATGGCAGGCCAGGACCTCCCGGCCTTGCGTCGCGTGATAGCCGAGCTCGAGCCGGGCGGCTACGACTACGACCTCGACCACCTCGTCACCCTCGGGCTCGAACTGGTGCTCTCCGGCATCGCCGCGCGGACCCGCTGAACCACGACGACAGCGGATCAGTCGAGGTCTTGCAGCAGCGCATCGGACGCTGCGAGCAGTTCGGCGATCGCCTCCGCCTCCGCCGCCATTCCCGCCGACACGTCGGCGTGCTGATCCGACTCGGTCGGCTGGACGGCCGAGCCGACGTTGCCCGCCATCCGGGCGCGCAGCTCGCGCTCCTCGGCCCGCTTCTCCCGCTCCCGCGTCCGGCGTTCCCGCTGTTGGTCGATGTTCTGCGCCGTCGCCAGCACCCTGTGCAGGTTCCGCTCGATCGCGTCGAGGGACTCGCGTTCCCGCTCCACCCTGGCCAGGGTCTCCCGGCCCAGGTCGTGCAGCGACTCGTGGCCGAGGGCGCGCTCCGCGTCGAGGTACTGCCGCTCGACCGCGAGCGAGCGCCCGACCGCCTCCCAGAGGATCACCGGCGCCCGCCGCTGGGGATCGACGGTCCGATCGGTCCAGGAGCTCGTAGCGGCGAGGCCTGCCACCGTCTCGCAGAGCCGCCAGGCCCGCCCGTCGGTGGGTGCGACCCGCAGCCGCGGCCGCTCGTCGGCCCGGCGCCACGTCACCGGCAAGCGGGTGATCAGCGCGGACAGCGCACCCCCGATGACCGCCCCGCCGCTGCCGCCGAGCAGGAAGAACAGCAATGCCACGGGCGCGCTCGACCGGTCGCGGGCCGCCCACAGTCCACAACTGACGACGCAGATCAGGAGGATGACGCCGCGGATCGCGGGGCCGAAGTCGAGGGCCCGCTCGGATCTCGCCTGCGCCGGGTAGCGCCCTGCCGGGTCGGCGAGGATGTACCAGCCGCGCTCTTCACCAGCGCGCTGGAACTTCGCGAGCGAGGGCATCGACGCTGTGCTCGTCCGGATGAGCTCGGGCGACCCCGAGGACTCGAGCGACGACACCCTTGCCTCCTCGCTCCGGGCACGATCCTGCCGATGCTATCGAGTCGAACCGGTCAAGCGCCTGCTTCCCGGGCACTAGTACTGAGCCTCCAGCTGGAGGTGCAGGGCCGGTACGCCGCGATGACCGAGGGCCAGCAAGGCCGGGCCGACCCGTCCGGCGACGTCGACGAGATCGTCCACGACGACATGGCCGTCGTGCTCGATGCCCAGCCAACCCAGGCGGCGACCGATGTAGACGAAGTAGTCCTCGCCATCGGTCATCCGGCCGGTGTGGGTGTCGAGGCCTGCCGCGGTGGCCGCGACGCAGTCCGGATGGGTCTCCATCCCGTAGGCGTCACAGGTGTCCTCGTCGTCGGGATCCAGTGAGATCTTGATGCCGTAGAAGGCCACGAAGGCGTCGGCTCCCATGCCCTCATTCTGGGTCAGCCCCATCAGCCGACACCGCCGCGGTCACCATTGGACGGGCGCGGTGGTAGATGCTGTCTGATGCCCGACCGGGCATGCGCCGCTGAGCGTTCGGACGTGGGGAGGACGGCGATGGCCACCACCGATTTCATTGCCTCGTGGCGCCAGGTGGAACAGATCGGTGCCACCGAGGCCGGTGGCGTGGAGCGCCAGGCGGCTACCGCGGAGGACCGCCGGCTGCGTGACTGGTTCCGTGGCTTCGCCGACCAGCGCGGTTGGCGCACGGTGGTGGACGGGATCGGCAATCTCTTCGCGCTGGTCGACTTCACCCCGAACGCCCCGTACGTCCTGGTGGGCAGTCATCTGGACTCCCAGCCCCGGGGTGGACGCTTCGACGGCGCCTATGGCGTGCTCGCGGGTCTGCACGCGGCCGAGCGCCTGCAAGATCACTTCGCGGAATCGGGTACGCCGCCGCGCTACAACCTCGCTGTCGTCGACTGGTTCAACGAGGAGGGCGGACGTTTCGCGCCTTCTCTGATGGGCAGCTCGGTGTATGCCGGTCTGAAGGATCGCGGCGAGATGCTCGATCGCGTGGATCTGGCCGGGGTGACGGTTCGCGAGGCGCTCACCGGGATCGGCTATCTCGGCACGGACGAGCCTCCCGCGGCCGCCGGGTACGTCGAGATCCACATCGAACAGGGACGCGTCCTGGAGCGGGAGGGCATCCCGCTCGGTGCGGTCGACTCCAGCTGGTACACCCAGAAGCTCGACATCGAGGTGCTCGGCGAGCAGTCCCACACCGGTGCGACCTTGATGGAGGACCGTCGCGACGCCCTTTACGCCGCCTCCTACGTCATCATCGCGTTCAACGAGATCACCAGGGAGTACCCGCCGCAGTCCCTGGTGTCCTCGGTCGGGCAGATCGTGGTGGAACCGAACTCGCCCATCGTGGTCAACCGCCGTGTCCACCTCGTCGGTGACCTGCGTGCCAACGACCCCGCGATCGTCCGGGACGCCCGCGACCGGTTGGTGGCGCGGTGCGCCGAGATCGCCGACGCGCACAACGTGGAGATCATCGCCAAGGACTTCGACATCCGCCCGAACCTGTATTTCCCCCAGGAGGGCGTCAAGCTGCAGGAGAAGGTGGCCACCGACCTGGGCGTGGCGATCCGGCCGATGCAGACCATGGCAGGCCACGACTCCATCGCCATGAACACGGTCGCGCCGAGCATCATGATGTTCATCCCGAGCATCGACGGCGTCTCCCACTGCGAACGGGAGAACACCCTCGACCAGGACATGCTCACCGGCCTCGACGCTCTGACGGGCGTGCTCACGCAGATGCTCGAGGGCGCTCTGGACGGCGTCGAACCCGCGGAACGGTACTGACACTCTTGCCGGGAGGTATTGACCAATGGCCGGAACGACGCTGCCGGTGGTGATCGTCGGTGCGGGCCCGACCGGGCTGACGTTGGCGTGCGAGCTCGCCCGCAGCGGTGTCTCCTTCCGTCTGATCGAAGCCGCCGCCGGTCCGCAGCCCGGTTCGCGCGGCAAGGGCGTCCAGCCGCGCACCCTGGAGGTGTTCGAGGATCTCGGTGTCATCGAACGCGTGCTCGCCCACGGCCGGATGGCGATGCCGATGCGGTCGACCGCTGCCGACGGCTCGGTGACCCTGGGCGGCGCCGTACCCGAGTCGTTGATGAACCGCCCCGACATCCCGTACCCGGCGAGCCTGATCACACCCGAGTGGCGGACCGAGGAGGCCCTGCGGCTGCGGCTGGCCGAGTTCGGCGCCGAGGTCGAGTTCGGTACGGCGCTGGCAGGTTTTGCGCAGTCGGACGAGGGCGTGTCCGCGACGGTCGTCAAGGACGGCGTCACCGAGACGGTCACCGCGCAGTGGCTCGTCGGCTGCGACGGAGGGCACAGCGTCGTCCGCGAGCAGGCAGGCATCGCGTTCGAAGGTGAGACCCGCGATGCGGTGCGGATGGTCGTCGCCGACGTCGGGGTCGACGGCCTCGATCGCGACGCGTGGCACCTGTGGCAACACTCGGAAGGCCTGGTCAGCCTCTGTCCGTTGCCCTCGACCGACGCCTTCCAATACCAGGCGAGCATCGCGCCGGGACAGGATCCCGGGCTCGGCCTGACCAACCTGCAGGCGATCCTCGAGCGGCGCACCGGCCGCAGCGACATCCGCCTCCACGAGCCGACGTGGACGTCGCTGTGGCGTGCCAACGTCCGCCTCGTCGACCGCTACCGCGAAGGTCGCGTGTTCCTCGCGGGCGACGCGGCGCACATCCACCCGCCCGCAGGCGGCCAGGGCATGAACACCGGCATCCAGGACGCGGCCAACCTCGGCTGGAAGCTCGCCGCGGTCGCGAATGGTGCCGCACCGGATCTTCTCGACACCTACGAGGCCGAGCGGCGACCGGTCGCCGCCCATGTGCTCGCCCTCTCGGACGCGCGCCTCGCACAGGTGATCGAGCAGAACGCCATGCCCATCCGCCGCGATGCGAGCACCATCCAGCTCGACGTGGGATACCGCGGCTCCACCCTGGCCCGCGACGACCGCGCCGAGACCGCCCTGCTCCGCGCCGGTGACCGCGCCCCCGATGCGACCAACCTGGTGACCGTCGACGGCGAACACCGGCTGTTCGACCTGCTGCGCGGCGGACGCTTCACCGTGCTGAGGTTCGGGGCTGCGGTCGAAGCCCGCCCGTTCGACGTCAGAACTCTCCATGTCGTCGAACGACCGACCGAAACCGGCGACCTGGCCGACACCAAGGGCTACCTGGCCGACGCCTACGGCGCGACCGATCACACGCTCGTGCTCATCCGTCCCGATGGCTACATCGCGCTGCTCTCCGACGCAGGCGACATGACGGCGGTAGCGCACTACCTCGCCGCGGTCGGCACGGGCAGCGGTCAGTCTCCAGCGGGGTTGGCGAAGACGAACACGCGCACCGCGTAGCCGGTCTCCGGGTCGAGCTGGGCCAGGTAGGCCGCGGGTCGCCTGCCGACGATCTTCTCGAGCTCGCCGCAGAACTCGCTCGACGTGGCCTGGTGCACCGCCTGGTGGTGAGCCACGACCTGGGCCACCATGCCGCGGTCGGCCAGCGTGCGGTCCATCGCCGTCAGCCGGTCGATCGACAGCGCGGTGATGACCTCGGGGTCGCCGTTGCTCACCGACACCCGCACCGAGGTCGGGCCGCGACCGTAGAAGTCACGTTCGAGGCGGGTGATCGACTCAGCGACGGCGGCCCGCTGCTCCTTGCTGATGTCCATCCCGCAGTACCATACGGGCGGACCGGGTCGGTGTCGTCCGCAAGGGCGCATCCGATTCGGACAGACGACTGTCTCTTGTAGGCCACCTGGTGTTGACAGCGCGAGGCGGCAGACGGGGGACATGGCCCGAGGAGGTCGCGTCTGGCGTGATCACGTGTGTGGTGGTGCGGCGAGATCTCCTCCCGAATGCAGGAGGTCGGTCGCGTGCGACACCTCAGGAACGTTCTCGAACCGCTCGGACTCGGCGCCGGTCGCCTGATCCGTGACGAGCTGCTGATGGTGGTCAGCCGGATCGCGGAGGAGCAGTCGCTGTGGCGGCCGGTGGTCCGCCACGACCCGGTCAGGCGCTGGTACGTGCGGCTGCACACCGCGCCCAACCTCGAGGTGTGGCTGCTGGGCTGGGTCCACGGCCAGGACACCCGGTTGCACGATCACGGGGGCTCGTCGGGCGCGTTCTACGTCGTCGAAGGGGCCCTCGGTGAGGAGTACGGACACGTCGAGAAGTGGACGGGCGTGCGGCGTCGCACCCATGCCGCCGGGCGGATGCGGTCGTTCGGCCCCGGCTACGTGCACAACCTCGGCAATGACGGCACCGTGCAGGCGACCAGCATCCACGCGTATTCGCCGCCGTTGTCGACGATGACCTACTACCGGCCCGAGGACAGGGCGATCGTGCCCTACGCGACCGTGATCACGCCCGGGCCGGACGAGGGAGTCGACGTCGGGCAGGCCGCCACCGTCGGCGGGTACTTCGCGAGTGCCGGGTCGTGACCGTCGAGGAGATGCTCGCCGCCGCCCGCGCGCGGCTGGACCGCATCGGCCCACGGGAGTGTGCCGCAGCGATCAACGACGGAGCGCTTCTGGTCGACATCCGGCCGCAGGCCCAGCGATGGCTGGAGGGCGAGGTTCCCGGCGCCATGATCATCGAGCGCAACGTCTTGGAATGGCGGTTGGACCCCACCTCGAGGAACCGGATCCCCGAGATCGACGGCTACGACCGGAAGATCGTCGTCATGTGCTCGGAGGGCTACACGTCCAGCCTCGCCGCCGCGTCGCTGCAGGACCTCGGACTGCATCGTGCGACCGACCTGGAAGGAGGGTTCCAGGCGTGGCGGGCGACGGGCTTGCCCACGATCTCGACGACCGGGTGCTGACGGTCGATGTGCTCACCAGGCTCGGTTCAGTACAGGTGTCGGCGCCGTCCGCGGTTGACCGACACCCACTGCTGCGGGGTCAGCGCGTCCATTGCTGAACACCGCGGCGCCGGTCGCCGCGCGCGCGTCGTCAGAGGTCGATCGCGAGGTCGGCCGACAGCGCGGCGGGATCCACCGACGCCGCCGGCCCGGCCGAAGTGTCGTTCCGGGCCGAGCGCCACCAGGTACTCGAGATGGCGGATCAGCACGTCGCGCATCCGCAGGCCTCCTGATCGACGCGGTCTATCATGTGTGCGGGAACACAATGACCACACCCTTGCTCCCGCCGCTCGTCGGGGCGAGGGTCGGGGTCGTCGCCCCCGCTGTAAACGGGGCCGACCGACAACGAGCGGGGGCGTGTGACGACGAGCATCCAGGCACCGCCTGTCGCCGAGCCCCCGCTCACCGGTCTCACCGTGCAGGACGTGATGGTGACCGTGCCGAAGACGATGCGGCCGACCGCCACCGTGGCCGACGCCCGCGCGTTCTTCGAGGACGACCACGTCCACATGGCCCTGATCGCCACATCGGGGACGTTGCTCGGCACGCTGGATCGTGCCGATCTCAGCGCTCTCGACGATGACGCGCTGCCCGCGCTCAGCCGGTCGCGCCTCGCCGGACGGACGGTGGCCGCCGCCGAGCCCGCTGAGGAGGTTCGCGTGCGGTTGATCGGCCAAGGCAGGCGCCGCCTTGCCGTCGTGGACGAGGCGGGTGTGCTGACCGGGTTGTTGTGCCTCAAGCGCAAGCTGACCGGCTTCTGCCGCGACGCCGACGTCGCCGCGCGTGCGGCCGAACGATCCGGTCACCGACCTTCTTGAGCTGACCGCGTTGGCCCCGTGTGGTGCCCGAGCACGCCACGGCCGACCCAGGCGGGGGTCGTAGCTCAGATCGTCGTGATGCTCGCGATGATCAGGAACAGGGCGGCGGCGAACGCCGCGACGGCCAACACCAAGCCCAGCCGTTGCGCCCAGAGCCCCGCCCGCGGGTGCCGTCTCACGGCCTAGGAGGGTAGTGAGCGCGAGGGCAGCGTCAGGTGCGGATCGGGTTAACGCCCGGTGAGTTCGGACTGGTAGTTCTGTGCGACGCCGGTCAACGGCTGATCGCCCGCTGCAGGGACACCGCGGCCGGCTTGTCCGGGTTGCGAACGGCGTAGAAGTTCGTGATCAGGCCGTCGGTGATCTCGAGGGTGACGATGCATTCCACGTGCTCGCCGATGCTCATCACCATCGCCGGTCCGCTGTTGTAGACGGCGGGCTCGATGCGGCCGAGCGCGCCTCCGACCCGCAGCAGACCCAGGATCAGCTTGGCGACCTTCTCCGCACCCAGCACCGGCCTGCGGGCCGCGCTGGCCTTGCCGTTGCTGTCAGCGGTCCACACCACCTCGGGGGCCAGCGTCGCCATCAGTTCCGTGAGGTCGCCGCCGGTTGCGGCGGCGAGGAAGTCGGCGGTGATCCGCAGCGCCAGCGACGGGTCGGTGGGGTCGAACCGCCTGCGGCGGGACTGCACGTGCTCCCGGGCGCGGTGGGCGATCTGACGCACGGTCGCCGCGGGCCTGCCGACCGCGGATGCGATGTCGTCGTAGTCGAACCCGAACACCTCGCGCAGCACGAACACGGCCCGCTCGTCGTCCGTTCTCATGTCTGCTCCGCTCGCCTGCCGGTGTCAGCCTCGAGACACCTGCGGGCCGCGAAACGTGACAGCTCGACCGCCGAAGTGAGGCAGGTCACCGTCGGATAGCGGCCGGCCGTTCGGGGTTCCGGAACCGGAGCGCGAAGCTGATGAGCGCGGCCGCGGAGCCGGTGGGGCGGGTGCCCGGGCGCCACACGGCCCGCAGCGTGCGGTCGAAGTCGAGGCCGACGGTCGGGATCTCCACCAGCGCGCGGTTCGCCACGTCCTGTGCCACCACCAGCTCGCTGAGCAGCGCGGGACCACCGCCCGCGAGCACGGTGCTGCGGATGGCGGTGCTGGATCCGAGCTCCAGCAGCGGAGGCACCAGGTGGGCGCCCGCCGCGTTCACCGCCCGCTCCGCCGTTTCCCGGGTCCCCGATCCCTCCTCGCGGCTGATGAGCGGAGTGGCGGCCAACTCGGACGGGTCGACCGGACGGCGGCGCCGCGTCCACGGGTGACCCGGAGCCACGACGAGGACGAGGCGGTCATCGGCCACCGCCTGTGATCGCAGGCCGCGCAGCACCCCCGGTGACTCGATGAACCCGAGGTCCACGACGGCGTCGCGGACGAGGTCGCAGACCCTGCTCGAGTTCGTCACCTGCAGACCGACGTGCAGGTCGGGTGCGGTGCGCCGCAGCTCGCCCAGCCACCTGGGCAGGAGGTGCTCGGCGACCGTCAGGCTCGCCGCAACGGTGAGGTGCGCCGACGACTCGCGCCGCAGCGCCGCCGCACCTTCGACGAGCACGTCGAGGTCCTCGAGCACGCGCTCGGCCCACCCCGTCACGAGCTCGCCCTCCGCCGTCAGGGTGGAGCCCCTGCGCGTCCTGGCCAGCAGTCGCACGCCGAGCCGCCGCTCCAGGCTGCTGAGCCGCTTGCTGGCCGCGGGCTGGCTCACCCCCGCTTCGGCCGCCGCTGCCGTCAGGCTGCCCCGCCGCCCGACGAGGACGAGGAGCTGCAGAGACTCGATGTCGGGCGGCTCAGACATAACCACAGGTTATGACGTGAGGTCGGATCGACGGCTACCGGGACCCGGTCGGACCGCGCGATCGTGGGTGCCATGGCCACGACCCACAACGACGCCGAGGCGGTCGCCGCGACCCGGAGGCTGTCGCCGGGTCTGCTCGCCGCCGCCGTGGGCACGGCCGTCGCGTTCGCGGTGAACACCCTCCTCCCCGCGGTGAGCGCGCTGACCGTGGCCGTCGTGCTCGGCGTGCTGGTGGGCCAGTTCCTGCCCGAGACGACCCGCGAGGGCCTGGGCTGGGCGACGAAGAAGTTCCTGCGCCTCGGCGTCGTGCTGCTCGGCCTGCAGCTGGGACTCGCGCAGGTGTTCGGGCTCGGCGTCGGCATGGTGCTCGCCGTGGTGGTCACGGTGCTCACCGCGTTCTTCGGCACGTTGGCGCTCGGTCGCCTCATCGGGGTGTCGCGCGGCCTGGCGCTGATGGTCGCCACCGGCTTCTCGATCTGCGGCGCCTCGGCGATCGCGGCGATGGACAGCGTGACCGACAACGACAAGGAGGACGTCGCCACGGCCGTCACGCTCGTGACCCTCTACGGCAGCGCGGCGATCGCCCTGATCCCGCTGATCGGGCGCGGTCTCGGGCTGACCGATCGGCAGCTGGGCGCGTGGGCCGGTTTGAGCGTCCACGAGGTCGCCCAGGTCGTCGCCGCCGCGTCCCCGGCCGGAGCGGCCGCGGTCGCGGTGGCTGTGGTCGTGAAGCTGACGCGGGTCGTGCTGTTGGCGCCCATGGTGGCCGGTGTGAGCCTGGTGGAGCGCAGGCGTCGGGGAGCGACACGGGAAGCGGCCGCCGATCGTGCCGCTGTTCGTCGTGGGGTTCCTCGCGATGATGCTCGTGCGCAGCAGCGGTGTCGTCCCCGCGGGCGATCTTGCCGTGATGCAGGTACTGACGACCCTGCTGTTCGCCGCGGCCCTGTTCGGCCTCGGCAGCGGAGTGCGGCTCGGCGCCCTGCTGCGCACCGGCCGTCGCGGGCTGGTCCTCGGCGCCCTGTCGACGGTGCTCGTCGCGCTCGTTGGCTTCGGCGCGCTCGCGGCCACCGGCACACTCTGATCCGGGAGCCGCTGAACCGGACCCGGGTTGTCAGACCCGGCGTATCGGGCTCGGGCGCGGCACACTGGAACCATGCCCGACTGGTTGCGCACCACCGTGTGGATCGTCGGCGTGCTGGCGCTCCTGCTCACCCTGGCCATCGCCTTCGTGATGTGGCGCTACCGCCTCCCGCCGCGTGGGCTGTTCGCGATGGGTGCGGCGGCGGTCTACCTCATCTCGCCGATCGACCTGCTGCCGGAGGCGATCCTCGGCCCGCTCGGCCTCGTCGACGACGCCGGTGTGCTGGTCGCGGTGACGCTGTTCGTCTACAAGCTGATAAAGGCACGCCAGATCCTCGCCGATGGCGGGATCGAGCTGGGCCGGTCGCGGCGGCGGTCGCCGCGGGAGGTCGACCGGCGCTGACGTTCGCTCCGTTCCGGGTCGGCCCTCAACGCTCAGGGCGAACCGTTGCGGTGGTGAAGTAGGCGACGGGACCGTCCGGCCTGGCTTCGTCTCGTCGGACCCGCCGACGCTGCGCACCGCCTCGAAACTACCCGCCGCCCGTTCTGCGAGTTCCCGGCTGCGTCATTCGTGGTCGGTCGGCCCGGTGCGCGCGGTGTGGACGCCGGGGAGCTCGGCGAGCTCTCCGGCCAGGTCGCCGAGGTCGCCGCGGCCGTCCAGCTCCAGGGTGACGGCGGCGATGCGGCGGCCGTCGTCGTCGAGGTCCTCGCGGGTGACGTCGATGTCGCGGACGGTGAACCCGCGCTCGGTGCAAGCCGTCAGGGCGGCGCGGAGCACGCCGTGGCCGTCGGCGTAGCTCAGCCGGAGCGTGGGCGGGTCCGCGCGGCGCGCCGCGACCGCCCTGGCCAGGTGCGGGTACCCGCGGGTGATGAGGAAGTGCCCGGCGGTGGCGACGACGGCGAGCACCGGCAGCCCTGCCCCGCAGGCCATGCCGACGGCGGCGACGAGCCAGACGGTGGCAGCGGTCGTCAGACCCCGCACGGCGTCGCGGCGCACGAAGATGAGCCCGCCGCCGATGAACCCGATGCCGGAGACGATCTGGGCGGCGATGCGCGAGGGGTCGAGCGCGATGTGGTCGACGCCCAACAGGTCGGCGAACCCGTACTTGGAGATCACCATGATGATCGCCGCCGAGAGGCCGACCAACGCGTGCGTGCGCAGGCCCGCCGCCTTGGCCCCGGCCTCGCGCTCGAGACCGATCACGGTCGAGAGCGCGAGGGCGAGCAGCACCGGCGGCAGGACCGACCATTGGTCGGCGGTGGACCACAGTGGTGGTGGCATCGGCGCCTCCCTCGCGGGTCCGGCGATTCTCGCAGTCGCGGAGACGCGGCGCTCGGGTCAGAGGTTCGGCTTGACGTCGTTGTCGTAGATCTTGACGAGCGTCGTCTTCAACGCGGCCATCGTCTGGGCGACGTCGGCCTGCTGGTTGAAGATGGCTGCGCACGACTTGGCCATCTCGCCGTCGGCGCCCGGGAAGAACACGCGGGCCTTGTCCTGCACCTTCGTGACGGCGAGCTGGTCGATCGCGACCTTGTTGAGCGGCGATTTCGCGACGAGCTGGGTGATGTCGGCGGAGTTCCGCAGGGGCATGTACCCGGTCGCCAACGCGAACGCGACGGTGTTCTCCGGCGACGTCAGGAACTTGATGAACGTCGCAGCGGCGAGTTGGTTCTCCTTGGGGACGTTCTTCGGGATGCCGAGGCCCGCGCCGCCGGTGGGGCAGACCGGCTTGTCGACCTTGGACCCGGCGGGGAGGAACCCGACGCCGACGGGGAACTTCGCGGACTTGAGCACGCCGGCGAGTGACCCGGTGGAGCTGACCGTCGAGCTCACCGCGCCTGCGCTCAGGTCGTTGCTGGCGTCGACCGACGCGACACCGGCCCAGCTGCCCGGCGCGGTCGCCTTCTTGACGAACTCGAGTGCGGCGATCGACTCGGGGGCATCACAGGTGACGTCCCAGTCCTTGCCCCAAGCACCGCCCTCGCCCCAGAGGTTGTTCTGGAGCGTCCACCCGGCGTAGTCGGCCAGCGCCGGCATCTGGAACGGGTGTTGGGTACCGGTACCGGCGGCCTGCAGCTTCGGCGCCCACTCCGCGAACTCCTGCCAATGAGTGGGCGCGCGGTCGGGGAGGCCCGCGGCGCTCCAGTGCGTCTTGTTGTAGTAGAAGAGCGGGGTCGAACGGGCCCACGGGATCGCCCACTGGGCGTTGTTGTACTGGTAGTCCTGCACGAGCTGCTGCCGGTAGTCGGTGAGGTCGATGCCGACGGCTTTGACCGCCGAGTCGAGCGGGATGATCGATCGCTGCATGTAATAGCGGAACCACCACACGTCAGACAGCACGACGAGGTCCGGAAGGCTTCCTCCGGTCTGCGCGGTCTGGAACTTCTGCGCGATCTCCTCGTAGTTCTTGCCCGCCGGGACCAGGTTCACCGTGATCCCCGGGTTGGTGGCGTGGAAGGCGTCGATGATCTGCTGGGTCACCGGGCCGGAGTTGCCCGGGTTGCTCGTCCAGAACGTGATGGTCGACGCGGGTTTGACGCCCGAGAAGTCGACCTGGTCCGTAGGGGCCGCAGCGCCGCCGGTCGACACCGACGGGCCACCGCACGCCGTAGCGGCAGCGACCACGCCTGCCGCACCGGCGAGCTTGAGGAAGCCGCGGCGGTCGAGGTTCGGCAGGGACGTGACTGGGCTCATGAGCGGCTTCCTTCGGTCTCGACATCCGGGCTCGGCGATCTCGACGCGTTCAATCCTTCACCGCGCCTTGGGTCAGCCCGGCGATGATGTAGCGCTGCAAAGCGGTGAAGACGACGAGGACCGGCACGATGATGGCGACCGATCCGGCCATTTCCAGTGGGTAGGCGACGGCGCCGCTTTCGCTGTTGGAGAGCAGGGTCAGCCCGACCGGGAGCGTCATCATGCTGGGCTCGGAGATGATGACCAACGGCCAGAGGTAGTCGTTCCACTCGAAGACGATGTTCACGAGGGCGACCGTCGCGATGCTCGGCATCGAGACCGGGACGACGATGCGCCAGAGCCTGCGCCAATGGCCGGCACCGTCGATCTCAGCGGCCTCGGTGATCGATTTCGGGAGTGCGAGGAAGTGCTGGCGCAGCAGGAACGTCCCGAACCCGGTGCCGAGCCCGGGAAGGATGATCCCCCAGTAGGTGTTGGCGCCGCCCCAGCCGGTGATCAGCAGGTAGTTGGGCAGCAGGGCGACCTGCGGCGGCACCATCAACGTGGCGAGGATCCCCGCGAAGATCACGTTCTTCGCCGGGAACCGGACGAAGACCAGCGCGTAAGCCGTGAAGATCGCCAGGATGAGCTTGATGCCCGCTCCGGCGACGGTGACGATCGTCGAGTTGAGGAAGAGCCGCGCGAAGGGGACGCGCTTGGCGGCCTCGACGTAGTTGGTCGGGGCGAGGCTCTGCGGGAAGACGGAGAACTTCGTGGTGAGCAGCTCGCTCGGCGTCTTGAACGACGCGAGCACCATCCACAGCAGCGGCAGCGTCACCACGAGCACGGCGATGATCATCGGGAGGTACGCGCTCACGGCCGCCGACCACAGGTTGCGGGCGCTGAGCGGATGCCCGGGCTCCACGGGCTTGTCGAGGGTGACGGTCATGCGTAGTGCACCCGCTTCTCCACGACAAGCACCTGGATCAGCGTCAGGATCACGAGCACGAAGAACAGGACTGTCGACACCGTGGCCGAGTAGCCTGCGTGGTTGTACTGACCGAACGCCTGCAGGTAGGCCTCGTAGATCAGCGTCGTGGTGCCGTTCCCGAGGGGCGTCATGATCCGGATGATGTCGAACGCCTGCAGGGAGCTGAGCACGGTCGTGATCAGCAGGAAGAACGTCGTGGGGGAGAGCAGCGGCCAGACGACCGAGCGGAACGTCCGCCACCAGCCTGCACCGTCGATCGCCGCGGCCTCGAGGAGATCGCGGGGCACGGCCTGCAGCCCGGCGAGGTAGATCACCGCGCCGTAGCCCATGTTCTTCCAGATGTAGACCACGATGACCATGACGAGCGTCAGATCCGGGTCGTTGAACCATTGCGGGCTCGCCACACCGAAGATCCGCAGGAAGTTGGCGAACACCCCGATCACGGGGTCGAACATGAACAACCAGATCAAGCCGACGCCCACCCCGGAGAGCACGTAGGGGGAGAACACGGCGGCGCGGGCAACGCCCGAGCCGCGCACTTTCCGGTTCAGCGCGAGCGCGATGGCCAGGCCGAGGAGCATCGACCCGCCCACGGTCGCGATGGTGAAGATCACCGTGACGCGGAGGATGTCGAGCGTGTCCGGGGACGTGAAGAACTGGATGTAGTTGCCGAGGCCGACAGCGGAGGCGTTCGCGGCGCCGAGCGTCCAGTTCAAGGTCGAGTAGTAGATGTTGGAGACGACCGGCCGGTAGCTGAACGCCAGGATCAGCAGGATGTTGGGCAGGGCGAACGCGAGGAAGACCAGGAAGTCATGGCGGTCGCGAGGACCGAACCGGGAATGCCGAGCGGGGCGGCGCGCTGCCGGGCTCTGCGCGTCTGCAGGCGAGGCGGCCCTTGTCGACGGCACCGACGCCAAGCCCACCTCCGTTGTTCAGTCGCCCGATCTCGCGACCACGAACGGTGGCGATCCCACGACGTGGTGCGACCAATTCGAACAGCGGGTGACCACCCGGTGATCGACAGGTGGACCGTACTCCAACGGAGGATGAACGCCAGGCAAAGAGATCAGGGTGTTACCTGTCGGACGACCGCCTCGGCCGCCGCCGGTCGGTGTGCGCCCACGTCGGGTCTGGCTCCGCTCCAGCGCTCAGTGCGGCAGGCTAAGAAAGACCGTCGCGGAGCAGTCCGAGCTCGGCGCGGGCCCAGGCGGCGCGCGTCTCGGCGGTCATCGCCTGCCCTTCGAACACGTGGGCCTTGAGCCGGGCGATCCGGTCGTGCTCGTGGGCCGGTCGGTGGGTGAGCCGTTCCTGGAGGAGCGGGGTGTCCCTGGCGAGGAGCCGTTTGCTGTGTCCGCGGGCCTCGCGGGCGACGGTCTCCTGTTCGACGATGAAGGCGTCCAGGACCTCGGCCGCCCGTTCGGGGTCGACCATGTCGAAGAGCAGGGCCTGGGTGAGGATCGGGTCGCGGCTCCCCGCGCTGGGATGGGACGTGCCGACCCAATCGGTGAGCTCGTCGAGCCCGCTGGGGGTCACCGAGTAGACCTTGCGCTGCAGCTTGGTGCCGCGCACCTGGTTCTCGCTCTCGATGACACCTTCGTTCTGCATCTTGCCCAACAGCGGATAGATCTGGCTGTGGGGAGCGGTCCACACCCAGCCGGTGGAGGAGTCGAAGAACTGGCTGAGCTCGTAGCCGCTCATCGGCCGCGCTGCCAGAACGCCGAGCAGGGCGTGCCTCAGGGACATGGCGCCATCATAAGGATGACCCGTCCGCCCGCCGGGGCTTCTGCAGGCGGACGGCAGCGTCCTGCGATGCCGTCTCAGACCGCCTCGACCCGGCTGCGCGTGTCGGACGCGGTGACGACGGGCACGGTGGCGCCGCCGGGTGAGCGCGGCACGAAGACGATGATCACCGCACCGGACCAGCAGGAAGGCGAGGCCGTAGCCGCCGCTGAACAGGTCGCGCACGCCGGGGCGGCGTCCGGTGGACGGCGCGGGGGCGGGCTCGGAACGTCGAGCCGGGCGGCGAGGGCGTTCGGTCAGGTCGTGGGGTCAGGGGTGGCGCAGGTCGGCCCAGATCCGGCCGAGGATCTCGGCGGCGACGTCGCGCCAGGCCGCTTGCTCGTCGTCCGACAATGGCGTCGGGGTGCCCGCAGCGGCGGCGATGGAGTTCATGCGGGCCGAGGCCTCCAGGACCCACATCCGGGCGACGGCCTCACCGATGCGGGCGCCGACGGTGACGGCGCCGTTGCCCCGCAGCAGGAGCGCGGGGGCGTCGGCCAGCCGCTCGGCCAGGGCTTCGGCGCGGGCTTCGGCGCGGACCAGGATGGCGTCGTCGAAGACCGGTACCCGCGGCCCGAGGAAGGCGCCTTGGCCGTGCAGCGGCACGATCGGCACCCCCGCGGAGGCCAGCGCGGTGGCCGTGCCGGGCTGCGCCCGGCAGATCGCCCCGACATCCGGCCGCCGCCGGGCGATCGCGACGTGGATCCACGCCTCCCGGGGCACACCGACCGGCAGCTCGTCGGCGTCGAGGGTCAGCTCGGTCCAGTCCGACTGCGGGGTGAGCCTGCCCAACGCCACCGGCGGCGTGATCAGCAGCCGGTCGTCGGCCACCCGGCAGGACACGTGCCCGAACGCGGTCACCAGTCCCGACCGGCTGAGCGCGTGCCCGGCCGCCGCGAGCTCGTCGATCGCAAGGTGCCGTTCCACGCCGGGAGCATGAACGCTCTATCCAAACATGTCAACGTATACATGTTCAGGTGAACTAGTTGCCCTTTGAAACGGAGCAGCATGCCAAAGCCCCGCTGCAGAGGTATCGTCCCGTTTTGCACGATGTGGTGTGGCTCACATCTGGAGGTCGGGAATGGCAGTAGGCGAGACCGTCAGCACAGGCGTACAGCCCGTCGAAGTCCACGAACGCAAGCCGTTGATGAGCGGCGGCAACATCCTCTTGATGAACCTCGGCTTCTTCGGGGTCCAATTCAGCTTCGGCCTCACGCAATCGGCGGTGAACCCGCTGTTCACGCTGATCGGGGCCACTCCCGACGAGCTGCCGATCCTGAACATCGCCGGGCCCATCACCGGCCTGATCATCCAACCGCTGATCGGCGCGATCAGCGACAAGACCTGGAGCGATCGGTGGGGGCGCCGCAAGCCCTTCATCCTGGCGGGCGCGTTCCTGTGCGCGATCGTCCTCTTCCTCTTCCCGTTCGTGGGCGTGCTGTGGCTGGGCGTCATCTGCCTGTGGCTGCTCGACGCGGGCAACAACACCTCCACCGAGCCCTACCGGGCGATGCTCTCGGAGCGGCTGCCGGAGTCGCAGGTCGCCCGCGGGTTCCTCACCCAGAGCATGTTCACCGGTGCGGGCGCCGTGCTGGCGAACCTGTCCCTCTTCGTCCTGCAGAAGATCATCGTCGGCAACGCGGGCAACGGCGTGCCGTACTGGATGTACTCGTGCTTCATGATCGGCACGGTCGTCATCCTCGTCACGATGCTGGTCGCGATGCTCCGGACGAAGGAGCTCAAGCCCCCGCCCGAGGAGCTTGCCGAGATCGAGGCGGCCCCCAAGGGCCTCGGTGCCGCCGTCAAGGACATCGCGGAGGCGGTCAAGGAGATGCCGGTCGCGATGCACAAGATCGGCGTGGCCTTCCTCTTCCAGTGGTACGCGATGTTCATCTACTGGCAGTTCGTGGCCGTGAGCCTCGGTGAGTCGATCTTCAATGCGGACCCGGAGACCGGTGGCGAGGCGTGGGACCAGGCGATCTCGTGGAGCGGCCTGGAGAACGCCACCTACAACCTCTTCACGATGATCTTCGCGCTGTTCCTGGTCGGCTGGTGCCAGAAGATCGGGGCCAAGCGCGTGCACGCGCTCTGCCTCAGCCTCGCGGCCATCGCGTTGGTCTGGCTGGCGAACATCAGCAACCCGTACGTGGCCCTCATCCCCATGATCGGCATGGGGATCGCCTGGGCCAGCATGACGGGCGTGCCCTCGCTCATGGTCGTGAGCATGGTCCCCTCCCGCCGCATCGGCGTTTACCTGGGGATCCTGAACATGATGGTCGTGGTCCCGATGCTGATCCAGACCCTCACGTTCGGCTGGATCTTCGAGCACCTGCTCGGCGGCAAGGGCACCAACGCGATCATGCTGGCGGGCGTCCTGCTCGGGTGCGGCGCCATCTCGATGCTGTGGGTCAACGCGCCGAGGCCGGACGAGGAGTCGCCGATCGTGCCGCTCGGTGCGCCGCGCCAGTTCGCGACGGTCTACGACGAGGTCATCGTCGGTTCCGACGGCACACCCACGTCGCTCGTGGCGGTCGGGCACGCGGCCGGTGTCGCGCATGCGGCCGATGCGCGGCTGGTCGTGGTGACCGCCTTCGACCCGGACGAGCAGCCGACCGCCGCGGTGGAGGACGGCGGCCACCAGCTCCTCTACGGGGAGGGGAAGGCCGAGGCCGCCATGGAGGCCTCGGTCAGAGAGCTCACCGTCGGAAAACGGGTGCGCCCGTTCGAGCAGCGGATCATCGCGGCCCGACCTGCGCAGGCCCTGCTGGACGCGGCCGGGGACAACCCGAAGAACCTCATCGTCGTGGGCAACCGCGGCCTGGGGGCCGAGGAAGGCCAGATGCTCGGGTCGGTGCCCGGCGAGGTCGTGACCCACGCGCATGTGCAACGTCCTCGTCGTCCAGACGACCCGGCACGCGGAGGACCTCGCCGCGTTGACGACGGCCATGGAGATCCGGCCTGACCAGGCGCGTCGGGAGGAGCGCACGGAGTAGCGCTGATCGACGGCCGAGCGGCCCCGCTGTCCTCAGGGTGGCGGGGCCGCTCCGCGCCGGTAGCGGTGGGCACGCCGTGCTCCGATGCGCGGGCCGCCGTCTACGAGGTCTGGGGCACCGCGATCCGCGTCGGCTGCGACCGGCCGCGCAGCTGTTCCTCCGCCCCGAGCTCCCAGTGCGTCGCCTCGACGGGGGCCGCGAGCTCGACCGCTCGTCCGGAGGCGCACAGCCGCCCCGGCAAACCCTTCGCGTACTCGGTCAACCGTGCCGCCTCGTTCACGGGGTCGCCGATGACGGTGTACTCGAAGCGACGGATCGAGCCGACGTTGCCCGCCACCGCATCGCCCGCCGAAACCCCGATCCCGACCGCCACCTCCGGAACCTCCACAGGCAGCCGCGTGGCCAGGACGCGCCCGGCCGCGAGCGCCCCGCCCGCCGCGTTGGGGTGGTCCGTGGGCGCGCCGAAGACGGCGAGCGCCGCGTCGCCCTCGAACTTGTTGATCCACCCGCCGTGCTCCTCGACGACGTCCACGACGATGCTGAAGAACCGGTTCAGCAGCGCCACCACGTCGGTCGGCGGGCACCGGGCCGCGAGCGCCGTGGAGCCGACGAGGTCGACGAACAGCACCGCGACGCAGCGCAGCTCGCCGCCGAGCCGCACTTCATCGGCAGCGGCGGCGACGCGCGCGACGTCGCGCCCGACCTGGCGGCCGAAGAGGTCCCGCAGCCGTTCCCGCTCGCGCAACCCGACGACCATGCGGTTGAAGCCCGCTTGCAGCCGTCCCAGCTCGGCGCCGTCGTAGACCGCGGCGTGCGCGCCGAGATCGCCTTCCTCGACCCGGTGCATCTCCTGCCGGACGGCCCGGACGGGGTCGGCCACCGCCCGTGCCGCCCCGACCGTCACGAGGAGACCCGAGACCAGCGCCGTGCCACCGAGCGCGACCATGATGAGGCTGAGCTGGACCCCGCTGATGTCGCGGTAGGTCAGCTGGTCGGCGCCCGCCATGATCAACCCGACGATCGGCACGCCCGTTCCGAGCGCCCAGAAGAGCACCGACCGCGTGAGGATCCCGGGCAGCACCCGGCGGGCGGACGGGATCTCGTGCAATGCGCGGGCGGTGGTCTGGCGCAGGATCCGCTCGGTGAGCAGGTACACCAGGGCGCAGGTGGCGACGCCGCCCAGCACGATCGTCTCGGCGACCTGGGCCCCCAGCCGTGGCCCGTACTGCAAGTTGACCATGGCGAACAGCACCGCGGCGACGACCCACAACACCGCCTGCCCCATCACCAGCCGCAGCGGACCGAAGAGGACGACCCGGCGCTCGTTCCGCAGCTGGGCCGCGGCGTCGCCGGGCCTGCGGCGGAACCGCCGCCGTCCCCACCACACCCCGAGGGGCGCGGCGACGGCCAGGTAGCCGACGACCAGCGCGACGTTCGTGACCGCAGCCCCGACCGGATCCGCCATCGGCCCGGTGGGCAACACCCACGCCGCGAGGATGAGCACGACGGCCGCGCCCACCGCGTTGGCGATCAGGACGACGGTGGTGAGCGCGAGCCCCACCCGCGTGTCGAGCACCGACTGCCCGCGAGCCATACGGCAGCCTAGCCCGGTGCGGCGTCGCCGATGTCGTCGTCGAAGAACTCCGGGCGTCCTGTGGATCGTCGGGAAAGGCCGGGAACGGGGACACGTCCACCGGGTGGCGCAGCACCCGCCCGCGGCGCTCCGCGAGGTGCGCGTGCGGGCCCAGGAGCGCGGCGCGGACCGCGTGGTCGAGGACGTGGGTCGTGGTGTTCAGCTGTTGCTTACCGGCAAACCGGGCGGGTTGACCTCGGAGGTCTTCACGGCCTCGTTGCCGAGGTTCCACGCGGCGAGCCACTGCTGGTACTGGCCGTTCTGGATGAGGTAGTTGACGGCGTCGGAGAGGGGCCTCGCGAGCCCGTTGTCCTTCTTGGTGGTCGCCGCGATCAGGCCCTGCAGGCCTGCGCCCGCGCCGGAGTACGTGCCCGCGCTCCGCTTCGGGTTGGGGCTGTGCGCGCTCTGGGTGACCTGGTAGGCGACGCTCGGGTTCGGGGAGAAGTAAGCGTCGATCTTCCCGGACTCCAGGGCGAGCTGGGGGGCGTTGCCGTCGGGGTAGTACACGACGTCGAAGTCCTTGCCCTGGGCCTGCAGCGCGCTCCGCCACTCCAGGAGGATCTTCTCCTGGTTGGTGCCCTGGGACACCGAGATCTTCTTGCCCGCGAGCACCTGCGGGTCGCCGTCGAAGGTCCAGTTGGACGTGCCGAGGGTCTCGAAGGCGAGGTTGTCCTGCCGGTAGGTAGCGAAGTCGTACTTGAGCTTGCGCTGCTCGGTGTCGGTGATGTTGGAGAAGCCGACGTCGGTGCGGCCGCTGTCGATCCCGACGAACAGGTTTTCCCAGGTCGCGTTGTTGAGCTGCACCTTCAGACCCAGCACGGCACCGACGAGGCGGGCGATGTCGGGCTCGGAACCGGTGAGCGTCTTGTCGTCGGTGCCGGTGTAGCCCAGGGGCGGTGAGCCCGCGGGCAGCAGGCCGAGCCCGACGGTGAGCACTCCCGCGTCCCGGATCTGCTGCGGGAGCTCGCTGCGGATGGAGTCGACGACCGGCACGGTGATCGTCGACTCCTTGGCGGCGCCGTTGGACAGCGCACCGATGTCGACAGGCGTGGTGCCGTTCGAGAGGGCAGCCGCTTGGCTGCTGGAACCGCCGCAGGCGGCCAGGGTGGTGAGCAGGGCGGCCGCGGCGACGGCCGCGAGGGTTCGGCGACGGGTGAGGGGCATCTGGGTCTCCTCCTAGAGGACCTTGCTGAGGAACTCGCGGGTACGCGGGTGGGTGGGGTGGTCGAGTACTTGGGCGGGCGGTCCCTGCTCGACGACGACGCCGCCGTCGAGGAAGGCGACCTGGTCGGCGACCTCACGGGCGAAGCCGATCTCGTGCGTCACGATGATCAAGGTGGTGCCGGTCGCGGCCAGGTCCTTGATCACCGAGAGCACCTCGCCGACCAGTTCGGGGTCCAGCGCCGACGTCGGCTCGTCGCAGAGGATCACCCCGGGGCGCAGCGCGAGCGCCCTGGCGATGGCCACCCGCTGCTGCTGGCCGCCGGAGAGCTGCCGCGGGTACGCGTCGGCCTTCTCGGCCAGGCCGACCCGCGCAAGCAGTTGCCTGGCCTGCGCGACCGCGTCGGTACGGCTCACGACTCCGTTGGCGACCGGCGCGGCGGCGACGTTCTCCAGCACGGTCAGGTGCGGGAACAGGTTGAAGTTCTGGAAGACGAACCCGACCTGGCGGCGCTGGACGAGGATGGCGCGTTCAGGCAGTTCCTTGAGCCGGTCGCCGACCCGGCGCACGCCGATCGGCTCGCCGCCGACGCTGACGTAGCCGCGGTCGAGCTTCTCCAGGTGGTTGATCGCGCGCAGCAGCGTGGACTTTCCCGATCCGGACGGGCCGAGGATCACCGTCACCGTGCCCGGCTTGACCGTCAGGTCGACGCCCTCGAGGACCGTGTGCAGGCCGTAGGCCTTGTGGGCGCCGTGGACCTCGACGGCGGCGGCGCGGACGGGCGTGTCGAGGATGGTCACCGGCGCGCGCCGATCGCGTGCCGCAGCCGCTGGAACGGCGTGGGCGGGAGCGTGCGCACGGCGCCGCGGGCGAAGCGGCGTTCCACGTAGTACTGCACGACCGAGATCACGCTGGTGAGCACGACGTACCAGACCGTGGCCACCAGCAGCAGCGGCACGATGTCGCCGGAGTAGGTGGACCCCAGGCTCTGCACCGAGCCGAACAGGTCGAGCAGCGACACGTAGAACACGAGCGAGGAGCTCTTGACCAGCCCGATCAGCAGGTTGACGTAGGACGGCACGATCGTGCGCAACGCCTGGGGCAAGACGATGCGGCGGAACTGGTAGGTCCGGGGCAGGCCGAGTGCGGCGGCAGCCTCGTGCTGGCCCTGGTCGACCGACAGCAGCCCGGACCGCACCACCTCGGCGGCGTAGGCGGCTTCGTTGAGGCTCAGCCCGAGGACGGCGATGACGATGTCGGTGCCGAGCGTCGTCACATCGAACGTGATGAAGGTCGGGCCGAAGGGGATCCCCAACCCGAGTGCTTTGTAGAGGGCGCTGAAGTTGTAGAGGAACAGCAGCAGCACGATCAGCGGCACCGACCGGAACAGCCAGATGTAGCCCCAGCTCACCGCCTGCAGGACCGGACTGCGGGACCGGCGCGCCAGCGCCAACACGATCCCGCCCGCGAGCGCGAACACCGCGCTCAGCGCGGTGACCTCGAGGGTCACCACCAGGCCCTCCAGCACGACCGGCCGCAGGAACCAGTAGGCGAACCGGTCCCATTGGTAGAAGGGGTTGGTCACCAGGCCGTGCACGACCTGGGCGAACACGACGAGCACCACGACGGTGGCGATCCAGCGGCCCGGGTGGCGCAGCGGGATCACGCGCTGGGCGGTGAGGTCCGGCTCGGCGAGCCGTTCGGGGCGTTCCGCGGTCGGACTGGTGACAGGGGTGGGTGGGGGCACGGCAGGCTCCAGACAGGGGGCGTGCGACAACGGCGCCACGGGGATGCGGGGCGCGGGGAAGGACCCGCCGACGGGCGGGTCAGCCGGAGGTGTTCCGGTGCCTGGGATCAGGCGGAGGAAGAGACGGGCTCAGCGACAGAGCGCGCTGCTGACCCGCACGAGGTCGACGTGCCTGCGGGCACACGACGTGACACGGCCGTGGCGGCGCCAGACGTCCGCCCTCGGTTCCGTGTCCATGTCCGGTCCTCGTCCTCGCAGAATGGTTCTGGCCTGCCGCCGCGAATGGCGGGGCCGACCTCGCCGCGGACAGTAAGCAGGCCGTCTGCGGGTTGTCAATGGTCCAGAGATGTGGGCCATAGAAAGCGAATGTCCGACCTTTGCGGGCGAATTCTGAGACAGCATTCGGAATTGTCCGGCCAACAATGCACGCCGGTCTGATTCCCGCCGGATAGGGCTACGGGAGGGTGATCTGGTCGGCGCGACGGGCTCGCTAGGATTCGGTGTCTCCTCGAAAGGCTGGAACTGTTGCACAGTGAGCATTGGGGTCCGGCCGACGGATCCGGACCGCAGGCGCTGCTCGTGCACGGCATCACCTCGTCGGCCGCGACCATGTGGGAGCTCGGCGCCGGTCTCGCCGCCGCCGGGTGGTCGGTGACCGCGATGGATCTCCCGGGCCACGGCAGCTCCGGTCCGGCGTCGTCGTACGCGTTCGCCGACATCGCCGACGCGATCCACGACGAGTTCGGCGGCGGCTACGACCTCTACGTCGGCCACTCGCTCGGGGGTGCCGTCGGCACCGTCCTGCTCGCCCGTCACCCCGACACGGCCGGCAGCGCTGTGCTCATCGACCCGGCGCTGCTCGCGCCTGCCGACCGGCTCGCCGCGATCCCGGCGCAGCTCGAGGCGGACAAGGCATTGAGCGTCGCCGACGTCGCGGCCGCCAACCCGCACTGGCACCCGCGCACGGTCGAGACGCGGGTCGAGGCGACGCGGGCCGCCGACGTCGGGGCCGTGCGTTCGTGGCTCGCCGACAACGCTCCGTGGGACGTCACGGCGGCCGCGGCCGAGGTGACCGTGCCGGTGCTGGTGCTCGTGGCGACCTCCCGGTCGGCGGTGGCGCCGATGCTCGTCGAGCAGCTCCCGGCGGCCAACCCGCACTGGTCGTTCGAGACGGTTCCCGACACCGGCCACTCCGTGCACCGCGACGAGCCCGCGCTGGTGCTGGACCGGCTGCTCTCGCGGTAGCTCGGCTAGCAGCGTTGGGCGACGATCAGGACGATCCGATCGGCGACGACGCGGTCCGCCTGGCGCGTGCCGATCACGCCGACGCTCGTGCCGACCGGGAAAGCGCTGCCTGCGACCGGCTAGCGGCCATCACAGGAACCTCAGAGGTCGCTCACAGCAAATTCAGAGATTCCGCACAGCTGCCCGTGAGGTGGCGCGGGCACGATCGGAGAGGTACGCAGTGGTCGTCGTGTCGGGAGCACCCGTCACAGGCAGGAACGTGGGGCGTTGGGGGACGTGATCCGGTCATCTCCGGTTGGCAGCCGTGGTCACAGAGCTGCCCGATCTGGACGTCGTAACCGTCTTCTCGTCGTGATCGCCGCCGTCGTCGCGGTGGTGGCCCTCGGCACGGCAGCGCTCTTCTTCGGCACCGGCAGGACGAGCCCCACCGCCTCCACGGTCCCCGTCGTCGGCACCTCGGCGAGCAGCAGCAGCAAGCCGGTCGCGGCGGCCGATGGCGACGTCAACCAGGTGATCGCGCAGATGGTCAGCGTGTTCGAGAACGGCACGCCGGAGATCCAGTACGACTACATCGACAACCTCGACGACGGGCGTGGCTACACCGCGGGCCGGGCGGGGTTCTGCACCGCCTGCGGTGATCTGCTGACCGTCGTGAACACCTACACCGCGCAGGTCCCGAACAATCCGCTCGCCACGTACCTCCCGGCCCTCAACCGCCTCGCCACTGCGGGCGACGACTCCACCCGCGGGCTCAGCGGCTTCAAGGACGCCTGGCGCAGTGCATCCGACGACCCCAAGTTCCGCCAGGTGCAGGACCAGGTCACGGATTCGCTCTACTACGCACCCGCG
The DNA here is from genome assembly GCA_963799945.1 of uncultured Actinomycetota bacterium. Taxonomy (GTDB): domain Bacteria; phylum Actinomycetota; class Actinomycetes; order Mycobacteriales; family Pseudonocardiaceae; genus Pseudonocardia. Next base: position 119,369 of record CAWCZG010000005.1, on the reverse strand, counting down.
CGCAAGCTCGCGCAGGCGAACGGCGTGCGCTCGGCGCTCGGCGTGGCGATCCTCGTCGACACCGCCGTCGAGCAGGGCACCGACAACGACCCCGACGGCCTGCCCTCCATGGTCAAGAAGACGAACGCGGAGGTGGGCAGCACGCCCGCCGCCGGGGTCGACGAGACGAAGTGGCTGAGCGACTTCCTCACGATCCGCCGCACGACCTTGGAGAACCCGAGCTCGGCGGACACCAGCGAGTCGTGGGGTGAGTCCGTCGGCCGCGTCGACGCCCTCGCCGCCCTGCTGAAGGCGGGCAACCTCGACCTCAACACCCCCTTCACCATCAACCCCTTCGGCGACCCGCAGACGATCAACTGATCCGTCAGGGTGTGCGGTCGGGGAACGAGTGGTGTTCGTGGGTGACCACCCAGCGCCCGTCCACCTTCCGCAGGCCGATGGTGAGCCGCAGGCGGTGGTCGGGATGGGCGTCCAGGTCCGCCGCGGTGCCGCAGCGGAGGAGCGCGTGGGCGAAGGCGACGTCGTCACCGGCCGTGACGGTCAGTTCGGTGATCTCGAACGAGGCCCCGGTGGCCTGCCACGCGAAGAACGGCGGCCACGTGTCCCGGTAGGCGGCGATGCCGCGGACGCCTTCTTCGGGCGGCGGGACGTCGAACATGACGATGTCGTCGGCGTGGTCGGCGAGCACCGTGTCGAGGTTGCCGTGGTGGACGGCGTCGGCCCATTCCCGGATGAGACGGGCGATCCGGGATTCCTCTTCTGTCATCGACTGCCTCCGAGGCGGTTGGTCGGGTCCGGACGGGTAGACCCGGGCGCTCGCCCCGACTCATCGCCGGACGGCTGATCGCCCCGACGTCGTCGCCTCTGCGGGCTAGGCTGCGTCGCTCAGTCGCGTTGATCACGGGAGGTCCGGATGCCGCCTGTCGCGGTTCACTTCAACGGCGGGGTCAACCTGCCCGACGCGGACACCGTGCTGAGGGAGCTGGTCGGGCGCGTCCCGGACGGGGTGCGGAGGCTGCCCGACGGGGAGACCGGCGATCGCGCCGGGTGGATCGCGTTCCAGCTGCCCCGCCTCCTCGCCACACCGGGCCTCGACCGCGTCGACCCGTCGCCCGACGCGGCAGGTCGCTATGCGGGTGGCCGACCGAGCCTGCGGCTCGCCGAGGGCGCCGACCCGGACACGCTGGCGTGGCCGGATCTCGGTTACGCGGCTGACTACCAGGCGTCCTACGCGACCTTCTGCGCGTTGCGCGCCGAGGGCGTCGTGCCTGCCGGGGTGCGGTTCCAGGTCGAATACCCCACGCCGCACGCCGTGTGTGGGTTCGTGGACGTCGAGGACCGTGCGCGGGTCGAGCCCTCCTACGAACGGGCCCTGCTGGCCGACCTGGACGCGCTCCTGGCCGCGGTCTCGCATGCGGAGGTCGCGGTGCAGTGGGACGTCGCCGTCGAGATCGGCGAGGCCGAACGCTCAGGCGGGCAGGCCATCCCGGGCATCGCCGACGCAATCGCCCGCTACGCCGACCACGTGCCCGACGACGTGCCCGTCGGGATGCACCTGTGCTACGGCGACTTCGGCCACGAGCACTTCCTGCAGCCGCCCTCGCTCGCGATCCAGGTCGCGCTGGCCGGTGCCGTGACCGCGCGGACCCGCCGACCGCCCGCGTGGATCTCCTTCACCGTTCCGCAGGACCGCGGCGACGAGGCCTACTTCGCGCCGTTGGCCGACCTCCACCCCGACCCGGCCACCGAGCTGTACTTCGCGCTCGTTCCCTACCACCCCGACCGGCAGCCCGCGGGCACGACCGACGCCCAGGTCGCGCTGGTCGACCGCCTCCTGCCAACAGGCGCGGGCCCGTGGGGGGTCTGCACGGAGTGCAGCCTGGGCCGCGCCGAGCGCGCCGACGTTCCGCACCTGCTCGACCTGCACCGCGAGATCCTCGCGCGGTATGCCCCGACGCCGACGGCCTGAACGTTCAGGAAGGGGCGACGCCGAAGATCCAGGTGACGCCGAACCGGTCGGTGAGCATGCCGTAGACGGGTGCCCACGGGGCCGGAGCCAGGGACTGGATCACGGTGGCCCCGTCGGCCAGCTTCTCCCAGAGCGCGGTGATCTCCTCGGGGACGTCAGCCGGCGCGCCGGGGTTTGACGGCCGTCGCCCGGGGCTCCCACACGCCGGACTTGGCGTGTTTGACCATGCGCAGGGAGGCCGGGTTCCGGCACTCGTGATCGGGCCGGTGCAGGTCGAAGTACTCGACGTCGGCGAAGGTGCGGTGGCAGTTCGCGCAGTGTGCCCGGTCGATGCCGTACCAGCGTTGCCCGCAGCCCGAGCAGGGCACGGCCAGCCAGCTGGGCTCGTCTCGTGGCACGTCAGCAGGGTAGGGGGTGGGGACGACAAATCCCGCACGCGCGGGCGGCGACAGGCGTCAGAGCTTTCCGCGGATGCCGTCGTGCACGGTGATCGCGCCCGCGAGCACGAACAGGCAGACGATGCCGAAGAGGACGAAGGTGATCACCGGATTGGCTCCTTTGGTCGACAACGGCATTCCCGGTCGGCGAGCAGGCCAAACGCAGCGGAAGGCGTCACGACTCGTCGTCGGTGTCCGGCTCCAGGGGCACGTTGTCGGCCATCGGGGGATGGGGTCGGGAGATGACGATCTGCGCGGCGCCGATCGCGAGGATGGCAATCGTGAGGAGCCGCTCGGAGGGCGGCAGCGGAACGAAGTAGGCCAGCACCTGGGTGCCGACGGCGAAGAGCTGCGCGCCGAGCGGGAGGATGATCGCGCGCCAGCCGAACACCTCCGCCGGTGGTCGGGTCTCTGCGTTGGGGAACCACGCCGCCCAGGCGATCGCCACCGAGCCTGCGCTCCACAGGAAGTCGACCGGCCCGTTGTGGTACGCGTCGTCCAGCGCCGCCGCCGCGTAGGCCGCGTCGCCGATCGTGAGGCAGAGCAGCCCCATGCCGAGCAGGAGCCAGCTGGCGTCGATCCGCCACGACATCATCGGCAGCGCACCCAGCAGCGTCCCGAGTAGCACCAGGTCGCCGAACGGATAGGCCAGCGTGACGATCTGGCCGAGGAGATCAGGGGGCGCCTGCCGCAGGACGGGGTCGAGGACCAGCGCCACCATCGGGGCGACCACCACGAGGACGATCACGATGCCGTCCAGCCAGCGGTGCAGCTCGATGATGGGCACCCGGCGGCGGACGATCAGGATCAGCCCGACGAGGAAGAGCGGGTAGCTGGCCAGGTCGAACGCGTCGGCCAGGCTGGGGTAGGGGATCGCGGCCGCATCGACGTGGGTGTAGAGCAGGTCCCAGGTGATCTCACCCAGCCCGATGCACAGCAGCGCGAGAGCCATGAACGTCCAGGCCCAGCCGTCGCGGGTGTGTCGGGTCGCCCCCGCGGCGCACACGCCCGCCGAGGTGAGGATGAGGAAGTCGTGCAGCCAGTCGTCGAAGAACGGCCCTGCCGGGCTCGTCCCCGGGTGGACCCGGAGCTCGTGCACCGCCTCCAGGACGACGCCCACGACGAGCACGAGCCCCAGCGCGAGCACAGGCAGGGGGACCGCCCACGAGCTGACCCGACCGGAGCGCCCGAACATCGCCGGACCTAGCCCGCTGCGGGCTCGTCGACGAAGATTCCGTGGATGGCCATCCTGACCAGGATAAGTCCGCTAACGCGTTAGTTCGAGGTGCTGTCCGGACCGCCCCGTTGTGCCATTTGGCAGTGGTCGATCGGGATTTGGCGGTGATCGCCCTGTGCGTGGCGCCCGGGCCGGACGACGGTGGAGCCAACCCACCCACAGGAGGTCCACCGTGCCCGGCACGCAACTGTCCACCCTGCTCGAGCGCAACGCCGAGTTCGTCCACACCGGCGTCGAGGCGCGTCGGCACGTCCCTGAGCTGCCGTTCCTGCCATGGCAGCACGCCTACGTGATCACCTGCATCGACCCGCGGACCCACCCGTCGGCCTTCCTCGGCGTCGGGCTGGGCGACGCGATCGTGGCGCGCACCGTCGGTGGGCGCGTGACACCGGCGGTGGTGCAGGACGTCGCCTACATCAGCTACCTCGTGGAGACGAAGGCCCCCGCCGGTCCCTACTTCGAGGTTGCCGTCATCCACCACACCGACTGCGGCAGCGGCCTGCTCGCCGACGACGACCTCCGCCACGGGTTCATCGCCCGCACGGGTTATGCGGAGGAGGTGCTGAAGGCACTGCCCGTCCTCGATCCGGCCGAGACCGTGCGCGCCGACGTCGCCACCCTGCTCGAAGACCCGCGCGTCTCGCGCAAGATCACCGTCTCGGGACACGTGTACGACACGGCGACGGGCGAGGTCACGACGGTCGTCGAGCCCGCGTCGCCCCGCCCCTAGCGAGAACCCCTAAGTCGCCGGGCCGCGGAAGGTCGCGCGGTACGCCGAGGGGGTCATGCCCACGGCCCGGCCGAGGTGCACGCGCAGGTTCGCCGGGGTGCTGAAGCCGCAGCGGTGCGCGATGTCGTCGACGGTCAGGTCGGTGGCCTCGAGCATCCGCCGCACCTCGAGCACCCGCTGGGCGGTCAGCCAGCGCAGCGGCGTCATGCCCGTCTCGGCCAGGAACTGGCGGGCGAACGTGCGGGAGGACAGGTTGGCGTGGCGCGCGAAGTCGGCCACCGTCAGCGGGTCCGCCATCTGCTCGACGGCCCACGCGCACGTCGGCGCGAGGCCAGGTCCGGTGCTCGGCAGCCGCCGCCGGTCGTACTGGGCCTGACCGCCGGGCCGGTAGATCGGCGCCACCATGCGGCGCGCCACGTCGGCGGCGGCGGCAGCACCGTGGTCGGTGCGGTAGAGGTGCAGGCACAGGTCGATCCCGGCGGAGACACCCGCGCTCGTGAGCACCTGCCCGTCGTCGACGTACAGCACGTCCGGCCGCAGCCGCACCGCGGGGAACCGGGCCGCCATGGCGTCGCTGTGCTCCCAGTGGGTGGTGGCGACCCGGCCGTCGAGCACGCCGGACGCCGCGAGGGCGAACGCGCCGATGCACACCGACGCAACGCGTGCGCCCCGGGCCGCCGCCCTCCGGAGGCCGTCCAGGATCTCCGGCGCCGGGTCGGTCAGCGGCCAGAAGCCGGGGACGACGATCGTGTCGGCGGTGTCGAGCGCCTCCAGTCCCGCGACCGCCTGGACGTCGTAGCCGGTCGTCGACCGCACCGCACCCGCCTCGGCGGCGCAGACCGCGAAGCTGTAGCGATCCCGCTCGTCGCGGTGGCCGAAGACCTGACCGGGGATGGCGAGGTCGAAGGCCACGACATCGGCGATGGCGAGCGCGACCACCCGGTGCACGCGGCCAGCGTAGTTGCGCCCGGCACACCCTCACACGACGGCGGTCTCGCCCCAGATGTCCTCCAGGTAGCGGTGGGTGGTGCGCAGGCCCGCGAGCCACGCCTCGCCGTCGGCTTCGCCCGCGCCGGTCTTCGCCCGGAACACCGACACCAGCGCGGCCCGCACGCCCGGTGCCATGGTCGAGGCGTTGCCGCACACCAGCACCACCGCGTCCTGCTGCATGGCCGCCCACACCTGGTCGGCCGATGCCTCCAGGGCGTGCTGGACGTAGCGGTGCGGGTAGCCCTTGACCCGGGAGAACGCCGGGATCAGCGTCGCGACCCCGTCGGCCTCGTAGGCCTTGAGCTCGTCGGCGTAGAGCAGGTCGTCCTCGCGGGTCGCGGCAGCCGAGGAACAGCAGCGACGTGGCGATCGGGACGCCCCGGGCCCGCAGCGACTCCCGCTCCTGCAGGAACCCGCGGAACGGGGCCATCCCCGTGCCCGCGCCCACCATGATCATCGGAACGTGCGGGTTCTCCGGCGGCCGGAAGGCGATGCTCGGCTGCCGGACGAAGGTGAACACGGTGCCGCCGTCGGGAACCGCGCTGAGGTGCCCCGAGCAGACGCCGCGGAACGTCGAGCCGTCGCCGCGCCGCGCCGGACCCTCGAGCACGCCGACCGTCACCGACGACGTCGGAGCTCGCCGTCGGCGACGAGGAGATCGAGTAGTAGCGCGGGCGCAACGGCGGCAGCAGGTCGAGGAACTCGGCGAACGGGAGCTCGCACTCGGGGTGCTCCTCGAGCAGGTCGAGCAGCGTGCGCCGCGGAACCGCGATCTTCTCGCGGTAGCGGGCCTTCGCCTCGTCGTCGGTCGCGGCCAGGCCCGCCAGCTCGTCGCGGGCCGGGCCCTCGGGCATGTGCGCCGCCATCGCCGTCAGGCCCGCGCGGCTCGCGACGTCCTGCAGCTCGACGCAGCCCGCCAGGATGCCCAGCAGCGGGTAGGGCTCGCCGACGGGCAGGTGGGTCGGCGCGGCGCCGGTCGGCGGTGAGCGTGACGTACTGGCCCCCGTCCAGGCCGAAGCGGGCGAGCACCCGGTTGACCACGGAGACGTCGTTGCGCGGCAGCACCCCGAGGTGGTCGCCCGCGGCGTAGGTCGAGGCCCGCGGGCAGCGTGATCTCGATGTGCCGCACCGAGCGTCCGCCCGCGGTGCCCGCGCGGGCGGTGAGCTCCCGGTTGACCCGCACGGTCGCGGCCTGGCCGCGGTAGGACTGCAGGATCGGGCTCGCCGTGCGGCGCTGCTCGAGCTCGATCGCCAGCCGCGGGCCGCTCCCGGCCGCCTCCGTCGTCGCGGCGTCCAGCCCGAGCGCGGACCCGAGGGCGTCCCAGAGCCCGGCGTACCAGGCCTCGAACTGGCCGTCGAAGTCGCCGCGGGCGTCGCCCTCGCCGCGCGGGTACACCCGCGTCGCCGCCGCGGGCCTCCAGATCGGCGTCGATGCGGGTCGGCACCGCCTGGTAGGTGGCCGCCCAGTCGCGGTTGCCGCAGCCGAAGACGGTGTAGCGCACCCCGGTCGCCGAGGACGCGGCGTCGTCGGCCCACGCGCAGAACTTCCCCGCGTTGTCCGGCGGCTGCCCGTTGTAGGACGAGGTGACCACCACGACCGCGCCGTCGGTCGGCAGCTCGCCGACCGCGTCGTCGAGCCCGGCGGTGCGGGCCGTGTAGCCGCGGTCGGTGGCGTCGCGCGCGATCCGGGTGGCGAGATCCTCCGACGCTCCGAGGTTCGAGCCGAAGAGCACCAGCAGCGGGGTGCCGTGCCGGTCGGTGGGCGCCACGGCCAGCGCGGGGGTCCGCGGGTTCGCCGCGGCCGCCACCGGCCGCTGCGTCGCGCCCCAGGTCCGCCCGGCGCGCGGCCGGATCTTGATCGTCAGCCCGTCGGGCTTGAGCGTGAGCGACTCCTTGATCTTGAGCTGGTAGTTGGCGTGGTCGATGAACTCGAAGCGCTGCATGAGCATGCCCAGCACCAACGTCGCCTCCTGCAGGGCGAACTGGCGCCCGATGCAGGCCCGCTGGCCCGACCCGAACGGCCGGAACGCGTTGGGGGGCAGGGCGTCGCGCCGCGCGGGGTCGAAGTGGTCCGGGTTGAACTCCTCGGCGTCCGGGCCCCAGATCTCGGGCAGCCGGTGCAGCATCGGGGTCAGCGCGATGATCGACTGGCCGGGGCTGAACGGGCCCCATCCGCCCACCGTCGTCGTCGCGCGGGCCTGGCGGGTGAACGCGGGCGCCGTCGGCCAGAGCCGCAGGGTCTCGTCGAGGATCTGGCGGATGTAGCCCAGCTGCTGGACCTGCGCCACGGTCGGCGGCACCGAGGGGTCGGTGCCCAGCACCCGGTCGACCTCCTCCTGGGCGCGGGCGACGACCTCCGGGTTCTTGAGCAGGTAGGAGATGGCGAACGAGAGCAGCCCGCTGGTGGTCTCGTGGCCCGCGACCAGGAACGTCACGCACTGGGCGACGATGTTGTGGTCGGGCAGCGAGTTGCCCTGCTTGTCGGTGCCGACGAGCATGTGCCCCAACAGGTCGTTCCCGGGATCGCCGCTCGCCTTCCGCTCGGTGAGGATCGTGGCGACGGTGTCGTCCATGTACTTGCTGTCGGCCATCAGCTTCCGCTGGGCGCCGCGCCGCATCTTGATCGCGACCGGGAGCAGCCGCTGACGGGCCTGGGTCTCGTGCAGCGCACCCATCATCGCCTCGACGAAGGGGTGCTGGCTGTCGCGGTAGAACGAGTTGAACCGGTAGCTGAAACCGCACAGCGCGATCGTGTCGAGCGTCAGCCGGGTCATGTCGCCGACGACGTCGATCGGCTCGTCCGGGTTGAGCCGCTCCCACTTCTGACACAGCTGCTCGGCGATGTCGATCATCGGGTCGAGGTAGCCCTTCATCGCCCAGGTGCTGAAGCTGGGCAGCAGGATGTCGTGCGCGGACTTCCACAGCGGGTCGTCGGTGTCCGCGGTGAACAGGCCCGCGCTCTTGTGGGTCTTGCGGAACTCCCGCTGGCTGAGCCCGACCAGCTTGTCGAAGCGGGTGTCGTCGCACAGGTCGTCGACCATCTCCAGGCCCGACGTCGACGACGCGCGGCCCGGTGGGGGTGTCCAGCTTGAAGATCGGCCCCCATTCGCGCGACGAGCCTGCATGAGGTCCTGGATCAGGGTGGCGTTCTTGACGTCGAACATGTTGCCCAGCACCGGCACGCCCTTGGGGCCGGGGATGTCCTCGAGGGTCCGCGACGCGGCGGGAGTGGTCTCGGCGGTCATGACGGGTCGCTCCTCAGGCTCGGGCGGGTGGTGTCGAGGGGTGCGGCGGTGTCGGGCGACCGCGACGCGCCGGGCGTGGCGGAGCAGGAACACGGAGATCAGGACCACCCACGCCGGGAAGACGAGGACGGCGACGGGGTTCTTGGTCACGGCGAGCAGCAGGAACGCGGCGAGGACGTAGGCCGCGATGGCCGCCGCCCCGGGCAGCACCTTGGCGTTGCGCAGCAGCGTGGTGGTGGTGAGGGCGAACATGCCCGCCCCGCGGACGGCGAAGACGAACACGAGGCCGTAGCCGAGCGCGGTGAGGGCCCGTGCCGTCGTCGGGTCCTCGGCGGTCGTGTGCCCGAAGTAGATGCCGAACGCGACGGCGCCGACGGCCGCCGTGCCCGCGAACAGCGAGCGTCACGAAGAGGACGCCCGCGAGCAGGTTGAGCCCGTGCGCCATCGTGGACGGGGTCGGGGTGATGCGTGTCCAGGACGCTGCGGATCGCGGTCATGTGCCAGAGGAAGGCGATGCCCGCGAACGGCACGAGGTAGAGCCCGACGGCGACGAAGAGCTGGTCGCCGCCGTTCATGTAGAACGCGACGTAGGTCGCGTCGGGGTCGCTGAGCGACGGGGCCCGCTGCAGCAGCACCAGAGCGAGGACGATCAGCACCGCGAAGACGAGGCCGCTGATCGCCGCGATCCGGGCCGCGGAGCTCGTGGCGGGCGAGGGCGTCGCGGCCGCCTCGTGCGCGGTCACCGCCGCCACCGCGGCAGGGCGTCGCCCGGGGCCCGCGTGTCGGGGGGCTCGAGCTCCTCGAGGATGCGCAGCAGGTCCAGCGTGCCGGAGAACCGCTGTTCCCGGCCGGACTCGGTCGTCACGATGCCCTCCAGTCGCCCATCGGCCGCACGGAGGAGCTCGAGCGTCAGGTACACGGCACCGCCCCCTCCCAGCGAGTCCACACTGGCAGGAGCGGTGGCCCGTTGAGAACGGTCCGGACCTTCCAGTCGACCTTCCAGTCGTGCTGCCCGGGGCCGTTGAGCGCAGGACGCGTTCTCGTCAGCGGGCGCCGAGGCCTTTGCGCCAGGCCGAGTAGGAGCTGATCGGGCCCGCGTGCGGGCGGTACAGCCAGCGCCACGGGTGGACGACGGCCGGGGCGACGGCCGCCGAGCGCGATCGGTACCCCGGCACCGGGGCGTGGGTGACGGCCACCGACCGTCCGCGCAGCTCGCCCACCACCTCGCCGAGGCGCACCTCCAGGTCCCGGCGGGTCGCCAGGTCGGCGAGGGTCTCGGCCAGGAACACCAGCCGCTTGCCCGACAGCTGCAGGCGGGCGAGCAGCGGCTCGTCGAACACGAACACCGCGGGCAGGTCCGGGTGGGCGTCGAGGGCCGGGTCGGCGTCGCCGAGCGACTCGGCGGTCAGCCACACCGCGTCCGGCTCACCGTGGGCAACGGGCGTGCGGGGCCCGCCGGTCGACTCCGGGTCCGGATCGTGGCGCAGCAGCGGCTCGCGCTCGGGTCGGTCGGCCGCCGGCGCGTCCGGCGGCCAGTCCTGGATCGGGCACGCCGTGTTCAGGGCGCAGTCCCGGCACAGCTGCGGCGCCCGCTTCCGCACCTGCCAGCGGGAGAAGCCGTAGGGCTTGCCGGTGCCCGCGCCGACCGTCCACTGCCAACCCAGCCGGTTGGCGGCGCGCGAGCCGTCGAGCAGGTGGGTGAAGAACCGATCCTCGCCCGCGGTCCACTCCGCCCCGGCCCGGACGGTCCACTGCGACGACAGCCACATCCGGGTCTGGTTCACCAGCCAGCCGTCGGTCTCCAGCTCCTCGACGCAGGAGGACACGCAGTTCATCGCGGCGGGCCACGGCTCGTCCCAGCTGCGCGCCGGTCGGGCGGGCGCGGCGCGCAGGGCGGTGGCGTTGCGCCGCCCGAGCCGCGCGTAGACGTGGCGGGCGTACTCCTGCCAGGCCAGCTCGTCGCGGAACTTGGTGCGGTCGCGCGGCGGCGCCGGAGCCGCGGCGGCCCACGCGCCGGGCAGGTCGATCAGTCCGTGGCGGACGTAGGGGGAGATCCGGCTGGCGCCGCGGCGGGAGCGGGGGAGCACCTCGTTGCGGCGCGCGGCGTAGCCGGCGAGGTCGAGGGTGGCCAGCGCGGTGTCGGCGGCCTGCTGGCCGCCGCGGAACGCCGGGGACGCGGCGGGGTCGTCGCAGCACAGCCGCTCGAGGTGCGTGCGCACCCACGCGACGGCGGCGTCGGGCCCGGGTGCGGGCGTGGGGAGCAGCACCCCGCCGAGTCTGCGGGCCCGGCCGCCCGGCCGCGCGCCGAGAAGCCGGGGCAGCGCTCTAGCGGGCCCGTCGGATGCGGATCGGCCCCTTCGCCGTCGACGGGTCGACGACGCGGCCGCCCTGGACGATCTCGACCTCCCCCTGTGCCACGAGCCTGCGGGCGGCCATGCGGGCGGGCTCCATCAGCTCCCGCCACGTGTCCGGTTCGCCGACCTGCCGGGCCGCGTCCGACGGGCAGATCGTGGCCGTCCGGGCGCGGGCGTCGAGGAGCTCGCGGATGGACTTCTCGAGCGCGGCGTCGGTGGCGCCGAGGCCGCGACGACGACAGGCCGCGCTGCAGTACCGCACCTGGTCCCAGTCGCGGGCCCACTTGGCCCGCCACTCGATCCGTCGCCCGCACACCGCGCAGGTCTTGTCCTCGCCGGTCTTCCCGGCGGAGGCGCTGACGGGTCTGGGCACGGGTACGGACTGCCCATTGCCGCCACCGGTCAATCTCTCCTCGGCACCGCTCCGTGGTGCACGACCGGGCCGGATGGGGAGACTGGGCGGGTGGACCTGTGGGAGCAGCTCAGCGGGCTGGTGAATCCGCCTGCCCTACCGGTCTGCCCCGTCGACCTCGGGGAAGGCGAACGGGAGGTGGCCCGCGTCGCGGCGGAGCGGAACCCCGGCTCCCTCTCGGCGGTGGCCGGGGATCTGGTGCTGACGACCGCCCGGTTGGTGTTCGCCCCGTTGCTGCTGCACGGTCTCGCCGAAGCCCGGGAGTGGGCGTGCGCTGGGGGACGAGGCCGCGCAGGTTGTCGCGGGCCGACGGGCCGGGTTCTTCCGGCCGCCCACCCTCCGGGTGACCGACGCCGGCGGAACGACGGAGATCGGCGTGCTCAGCGGCCGCAAGACGCCCAACCTCGCCGCGGCGAACACCAGCGCACGGGACGCGTTCCTCGACGCGCTCACTCCGCCGCCGGGTTGTGGATGAGGGTGATCACGTGGATCCGGGGTCGCCTGACGTCCTGCTCAACGCGCGTTCCATCGTCTCCCCGGGCTACAGCTGGGTGAAGACGATCGCCGAGTACAGCTCCCGGCTGCCGCCGGGGGTGGGCAGGTTGTGCCCGTCCATGGGGTTGTTGATGACGTGGAACGCGCCCTCCGGGTCGCGCGCGGCCAGCGTGGCGGAGCCGCCGCCGTCCAGGTTCAGCGCCGCCGTCACCCCGAGGCGCTCGGTCATGAAGTCGGCGAGCTCGGTCAGGGTCATGCCGACGTCGCCGTCGGAGCGGCCGTCGACGACGACGGCGTAGACGTACGTCTCGTCGTAGCCGATCGCCGCGCGCGGGTAGCGGCCGTCGGTGATGTCGCTGTCGAACTGCCCCGAGGCCGCGCCGAAGCCTTCGCCGTCCGCCGCCAGGTCGACCGCCGTCTGCCCGCCGGTCACCAGCACGGGTCCGGCCTGCAGCAGGTCGCCTTCCGGCTGGGACGGCAGCATGTCGCGGCGCCCGATGGCGATCCCGTCCGCTTCGACGAGCAGCGAGCCGCGCACGTCGCTCCACGGAGCCGGGAACGGGACGTGCGACTGGCGCTCCCCGTCGATCCAGAGCTCGCCCAACGCCATCCCGGCGCTGCGGGCGAAGAAGCCGCCGGACATCGCCGCCACCACCCGGCCACCGGACTCGGCACAGACATCGGTGACCCGGCGCGCCGACTCCAGGTTGGTCACCTTCACGCCGGTCTTGCGCAGCTCCTGGCGCAGCACGTGGACGGTGGTCTTGCTGTCGTCCCCCAGCGCCACGCGCTCGGTGTAGACGAACGGCGTCTCGTCGAGGGCGGCGTCGATGCGCCCCAGGCTGTCGAGGAACCGGTCGGTCGCCACGCTCTGAGCAGCCGCTGAGTCGCGTCGGCTGAGGGTGCTCGTGGTGCTCATGGCGATCTCCGAACGTGCGGTGGAGCTGTCGGTTGGTGACCTGTTCAGTCTGTGATCACAGACCGCTGAGCGGACTCGTCGCGGAGATCAGCAACGCGTTCGCGGAAGCACACAAAACCCTTCCCACCGAGCAAGGGCGCGGGCCAGGGTGGCACCCATGACCGAGGATGCCCACGGGCGCGACTACGACGTGATCGTGCTCGGTGGGGGAGCGGACCTGCTCCGCACGCAGATCGCGCAACGGACGGTCCAGCCGTCCGACTGACCAGGCACGGGTCCAGTGGGTTTCCCTGGCGCGAACGGGTCGGGGGCCGCGGGACGCTCGTCAGGCGGCGCGGGACCCCGTGCCGCCGCTTGAGGAGGAGGAGTTCCGGCCGTGGACATGAAGCTCGAGGTCGTCGTCATACCCGTCTCGGATGTCGACCGGGCCAAGCAGTTCTACAAGGCGCTGGGCTGGCGGGAGGACGCCGATTTCGTCGCTGACGAGAGCTTCCGCATCGTCCAGCTGACCCCGCCGGGCTCGGGCGGCTCGATCCAGTTCGGTGTCGGACTCACCTCCGCGGCGCCGGGTTCCCTGCGCGGCGCGTACCTCGTCGTCGACGACATCGACGCCGCCCGCGCCGAGCTCGCGGAGCGCGGAGCCCCGGTCAGCGACGTCTTCCACGAAGCCAAGCTGGGGGCGCGGTTCCAGCCCGTCGGCGCCGCCGAACGCGAACCCGGCCCGGCGAGCGACCGGCAGACCTACGGGTCGTTCGTGTCGTTCGACGACCCGGACGGCAACGGCTGGATCGTGCAGGAGATCACCACCCGCCTGCCCGGCCGTGAGTGAGGCACCGATGGACGTGGCGAACCTGGCCGAGCTCCTCCGCGAGACCGAGGAGCAGCACGGTCACTACGAGCCGTCGGCCCCGAAGCACCGGTGGTCCGACTGGTACGCCGCCTACATCGTGGCCCGCCAGCAGGGCAGGAGCCCTGACGAGGCCTACAGCGACGCGTCGGCCTTCCTCGCCACGCCGGGCTGAGGGAGCCGGACGTGGAGTGGCTCCTCCCGTACTACTGGGCCGCAGCCTGCGGGTCGTCCGTCGTGCCCGAGGAGCACGACGACGTCGACCTCGCCGTCGTCGCGATCCTGTACGGCGTGCTCGCGGAACAGATCGCCTGCGGCACCTGCGCCGCGCCCCTGGAGCCCGTGCCCTACGTCCACCGGATCCTGGGCCTCTTCACCGGCGCCCGGATCGTGGTCGACACCCGCTGCCGGGGAGCGCGGCGGCACCGGCACCGGGCGACGGTCCTCGAACGAGCCGGTGACCTGCGGATGGGACGCCTCCGTCCCCGCTGACCAGACCCACGATCGGAGCAGACATGACCACCCTCACCGACACCGCCACCACCGTGCGGGAGCCCGCCCTCCTCGGCCAGACCGTCGTCCTCATCGGCGGCAGCTCCGGGATCGGGCTCGAGACGGCCAGGGCGGCCCGCGCCGAGGGCGCCGAGGTCGTCCTCACCGGACGCGACCCCGACCGCCTGGAGCGCGCGGCCGCCGACGTCGGCGCGCAGCGTCGCGCGGCGTTCGACGTCCACGACCCCGAGGCCCTCGCCGCCTTCTTCCGGTCCTTCTCGACACCCGTCGACCACGTCCTGGTCACCGCGGGCGGTCCGTACTACGCGCCCTTCGCGGACATGGACATCGCCGACGCCAGCCGCCACGTCGCCGACGAGGTCCGGCTGGCGCTCGAGACGGCCCGCCACGCGGCGGCGACGATGCGTCCCGGTGGCACCCTGCTGCTCATGGGCGGAACCGGGGGGCGCAGGCCGGCCGTGGGCATCGGGATCACTGCCCTCCTCACCGCGGGCCTGCCCGCCCTCGCCGCCAACCTCGCCCTGGAGCTCGCGCCCGTCCGCGTCAACGTCATCGCCGCCGGTTTCGTGGACACCCCGCTCTCGGCGTCGCTGCTCGGCGCCGCGCTCGACGAGCGCCGCGAGCACCTGCGGACCACCCTGCCGATCCACCGCGTCGTCACACCGCAGGACGTCGCCGCGCTCGCCGTGCACGTCATGGTCAACACCGCGCTCACCGGCGCGACCTTCGACATCGACGGCGGGCAGCAGCTCACTTGAGCACGGTGGAGTTCAGCGCGGAGAAGTCCTCGACGCTCCTGTCGGTCAACGTCGGGATGCCGAAGGACGTGTCCTGGCACGGCAAGACCGTGCACACGGGTGTCTGGAAGGACCCCGTGACCGGGCCGCGGATGGTGCGCAGGCTCAACATCGACGGCGACGGCCAGGGCGACACGGCCGGGCACGGCGGAGAGCAACGGGCCGTGTTCGTCTACCAGATCGACTCCTACCGCCACTGGCGACACCATTTCGGCCGCGACGACTTCACCTACGGCGAGTTCGGGGAGAACCTCACCGTCGACGGTCTGCCCGACGACCAGGTCTGCATCGGCGACCGCTACCGCATCGGCGAGGCCGAGTTCGAGGTCACGCAGCCGCGCGTCACCTGCTACCGGGTGGGCCTGCGGACCGGCGAGCCCGAACTGCCCGCGCTCCTGGTCAGCCACCACCGGCCGGGCTTCTACATGCGGGTGATCACCGAGGGGCACATCGAGGCGGGGGACCCGATCGTCAAGACCCGCTCCGGTCCGCACGCGCTGACCGTGGCCGACACCGACGCGCTGCTCTACCTGCCCCGACGGGACCCGGCCAAGCTCCGCGCCGCGCTGCGGATCCCGGCGCTCAGCCCCGGCTGGCAGCAGTCGTTCCGGGAGCTCGTCGCGGACGGCGGAACCCCCGCGCCCGCGCAGGCCCCGCCGACGTGGACCGGGTTCCGGCCGCTCCGCGTGGCCGACGTGGTCCGCGAAGCCGCCGCCGTCTCGTCGATCTACCTGGTCGCGCCGGACGGGAGCCCGCTGCCCGCCGCCGCGGCGGGCCAGTACCTGACCCTGCGCATCCCCGGCCTGGGCGATCCCGCCCCGGTGCGCAGCTACTCGCTGTCGGCTCCGCCCAGTGGTTCCGGCTACCGGATCAGCGTCAAGCACGAACCGCACGGAACGGTGAGCGGCTACCTCGCGGGCGAGGTGCGCCCCGGCGCGGTCCTCGACGTGGCGGCGCCGCGCGGTGAGTTCGTCCTCGACGAGGGCGCGAGCCCGGTG
Source organism: uncultured Actinomycetota bacterium (assembly GCA_963799945.1). Classification (GTDB taxonomy): domain Bacteria; phylum Actinomycetota; class Actinomycetes; order Mycobacteriales; family Pseudonocardiaceae; genus Pseudonocardia. Next base: position 103,426 of record CAWCZG010000005.1, on the reverse strand, counting down.
CTCCTCATCTCCGCGGGCATCGGCGTGACCCCGGTGCTCGCGATGCTGCACGAGCTCGCCGCGCGGCGCAGCGACCGCGAGGTCTGGTGGATCCACGGCGACCGCGGACCGCAGGAGCAGGCGTTGACCACCGAGGCCGGGGACCTCCTCGCCGCGCTGCCGAACGCCCGGGCGCACGTCTTCTGGAGCCGGGCGAGCGCCGCCGAACGCCGTCGTGGCCACGCCGAGCCCGGCCGCATCACGGGCGCCGGGCTGGCCGCGCTCGGCGTTCCGGTTACCGCCGGCGCCTACCTCTGCGGGCCCGCGCCGTTCATGGCCGACGTCCAGCAGGCCCTCATCGCGCTCGGCGTCGCGCCGTCCCGCGTCCACACCGAGGTGTTCGGGACGCTGGCGCCGATCAACCCCGGCGTGGTGGTCCACTCCGCCCGGCCACCCCACCCGCCGCCGGGCCCGGTCGGTACGGGACCGCTGGTGACGTTCGCCCGCAGCGGCATCAGCACCCCGTTCCCCGCCGACCTGCAGAGCGTGCTCGACCTCGCCGACGCCTGCGACGTGCCGAGCCGCTGGAGCTGCCGGACCGGGGTGTGCCACACCTGCGTCACACCCCTGCTCGCCGGCGCGGTCACCTACGCGCCCGACCCCCTCGAACCGCCGCCCGACGGCCAGGTGCTCATCTGCTGCGCCCAGCCCGCGGGCGACGTCGTCCTGGACCTGTGAGGCCTCACTCGACCGCGAGCTGGCGCAGGTTCGTCCTGGCCACCTCGAGCACGGCGCTCGCGTCGCCGCTGAGGACGCTGCGCGTGGCCCACAGGGTGAAGCCCCTGGCTTGCGCGAACGAGATCGTGGGTGGCAGCGCCAGCTCCTGGCGGGCCGTCACGACGTCGACCAGAGCGGGGCCGGGATGGGCGAAGGCCTCGCGCAGCGCGGTGTCGAGCTGGCCGGGGTGCTCCACCCGCACGCCGTGGAGGCCGACGGCGCGGGCGACCTCGGCGAAGTCGGGGTTGTCCAGGTCCGTGCCGAAGTTGACGAGGCCGTCGGCCTTCATCTCGAGCTCGACGAACGACAGCGCGCCGTTGTTCAGGACCACGACCTTCACCGGGAGCCGCTGCTGGCGGAGCGTGAGGAGCTCGCCCATCAGCATGGCCAGCCCGCCGTCACCGCTGAGCGCGACGACCTGCCGATCCGGGTGCGCCGCCTGGACGCCGATGGCCTGCGGGAGCGCGTTGGCCATCGACCCGTGCACGAACGAGCCGATCAGACGGCGCCTGCCGTTCATCCGCAGGTAGCGGGCGGCCCACAGCGTCGGTGTGCCGACGTCGGGCACGAACACGGCGTCCTCGGCGCCCAGCCGGTCGAGCGCGGCCGTGACGAACTGGGGGTGGAGCGGGCCTCGGCTGCCGGGTTCGGCGAGCGCGTCGAACCGCTTCCGAGTCCGGCGGTAGTGCGCGAGCATGCGCTTCAAGTGGGCGTCGTCGCGCGCGTCGCGCAGATGCGGAAGCAGGGCCGCCACGGTGTCCCGCACGGTGCCGACGAGGGGGACGTCGACCGGCACCCGGCGACCGATGTTCTCGCCGCGGACGTCGACCTGCACGATCCGCGCCGCGTCGGGGAAGAACGGCTCGTACGGGAAGTCCGTGCCGAGCATCAGCAACGCATCGCAGTGCTCCATCGCCCGGTACCCGGAGGTGAAGCCGAGCAGGCCGGTCATCCCCACGTCGTACGGGTTGTCGTACTCGACGAACTCCTTGCCGCGCAACGCGTGCACCACCGGCGCCTGCAGCCGCTCGGCGACGGCGAGGACCTCGTCGTGCGCGCCCTCGCAACCGGCGCCTGCGAGGATCGTGACCGCTTCGGCCCGATTGAGCACGTCGGCCGCCCCTGCGATCTCCTGGTCGCTCGGCCGGATGATCGGCGCGGTCGGTCGCACGGCGGTCACCGCCGTCGCGCGCGGCGCCTCGTGCTGGAGGACCTCCCCGGGAATCACGACAACGGCGACGCCGCGGCGTTCGACCGCGGTCCGCATCGCGATCTGCAGGATGCGCGGCAGCTGCTCGGGAACGCTGACCAGCTCGACGTAGAGGCTGCACTCGCGGAACAGCTCCGACGGGATGGGTCTCCTGGAAGTAGCCGGTGCCGATCTCCGTCCGCGGGATGTGCGCGGCGATCGCGACGACCGGCACCCGGCTGCGCTGCGCGTCGAACAGCCCGTTGATCAGGTGCAGGTTGCCCGGTCCGCAGCTCGCGGCGCAGACCGCGAGCTCCCCGGTGGTCGCGGCCTCACCACTCGCCGCGAAGGCGGCTGCCTCCTCGTGCCGGACGTGCTGCCAGGTGATGGTGCCGTCGCGGTGCAGCGCGTCGGTGAGGCCGTTCAGCGAGTCGCCGGGCAGCCCGTAGATGCGGCGCACACCCGAGGCCTTCAAGGTGGCGACCACGATGTCGGCGAGCGTCGGCCTGCGCGTCCCGGTCAAGGCACCGGAGTAGTGCGAAAGCGACTCGAGGGTGGCCGGGTCCGAGGTCATGTCGACCGCCCCCGGCGCGGGGCCAGCGCCCGGAAGGCCGCGGCTGTGGCGAGCCCGTACACGAGGTGGGCGCTGAGGTCGTTGGCGAGCGTGCGGCGGTCGTACTCCCAGATCGGCTGGTACAGCCCCGCCGCGGGCAGCACGACGTAGCCGGACCCCCACACGCCCGCACCGAACGGCAGGCCGAAGCCGACGTCGGTTCGCCGCAGCGAGCCCACGACCAGGCCGTACGCCGCGCCGTTGAGGATCCCGTAACCCCAGTGCGTGATGTTGTTGACCAGCGGGGCGCGCTGGTCGGGCAGCGTGCGCTGGAACAGCCCCTCGAACAGCCGTCGGCCGACCTGCGCCGGTGCGGGCGCCTGCTCCCAGCTCGCGATCTCCGACGACAGCTCCCACGGACCGAAGCCGCTCTTGCCGTCGGCGCGCTTGTAGCGCGCGAACAGCAGGAGGTCCATCGCGAGGGTGCCGACAGCCGCGGCGGCGAGGCCGCGGACGACCGCGCCTACCGGCGTCATGACAGGTGTGCGCATGCCTCTGCCTTTCAGACGAAGATGCCGCGGGGCACGGTCATGGAGACGAGCCAGTTCGGCAGGTCGACCGTCTCGCTGATCTTGAGATCGCCCGCGACGCTGCAGAGGACGTAGGCCTCGTGCAGGCTGACCTGCTGGTCGACGACCAGCCAGTCGATCATCTCGCGGACGGCGTTCTTGGCGTTCTCCATCAGGTCCGGTCCGGCCCCGGTGGTGATGTAGTAGCCCTGGTCGAGCATGTCGGCGGGCATCCCGAGCTGGGTCGGGTCGGCCGCGGGGACGATGGCCCGCGGCCCCGTGATCACGGTGTTCTTGATGAGGCCGAACCGCAGCGTCGCCGACATGAGCGTCTCCAGCCCCGTGCCGCTGACCTCGCCGTCGCCCTGTGCCATGTGGCCGTCGCCAGCGGAGAACTTGGCGCCCTCGACGTAGACGGGCAGCTGCAGCCGCGAGCCCTTGACGAGCTGGCGGATGTCGGTGTTGCCGCCCATGCCGCCGCTGACGTTCGGGGGGAACGACCGGAACATGCCCCGGCGCAGGGGCGCGTTGCCGAGGATGCCCATGAACGGCCGCAGCGGGATCCGCGCGCGGCGACCGGTGTCGGCGCCGACGAACGTGGCGAAGCCCGTGTTCTGCCCGCGTTCGAAGTGGAACAGCTGCACGAAGGCGGCCCCGCCGTCGTGGGGCTGACCCGCGGGGATCGCCGCGGGCACCGCGCCGGGGCTCGGGTCGCTCAGCTGCGACGGCTCGGTCCAGGCGGAGAACTGGGCGAGCGGCTCCGGCCGGAGGGAGCCGAACATCCCGAGGGCGGGGCTCACGGTGACGTAGCCGAAGTCGACGATCGGGCTGACGTCGAGGATCTCGACCTCGAGGATGTCGCCCGGCTCGGCGCCCTCGATCTCGACGGGACCGGTCAGCGGGTGGATGCGGCCGAGGTCGAGCGTCATGCTGCCGTCCGGGGTCAGCGTCCGCGCCTGGTCGCCGATGTCGAGCGCGTCCCGGCACAGCAGCTGGATCTCTTCGCCCGGGCGCACGGTCACCGTCGGGTCGAGGTCGCGGTTCCACCGGTTGTGCATGACCCGGCTGAAGCCGTCGAGCACCCGCTCGCCGCGCGGACCGACGACCCTTTCCGGGGTGCCCGCGCCGGTGACCTCGACCGACCCGAGCCCGTCGGCCTCCGCGAGCGCGCTGAAGGCCTGGGCCGCATCGACGCCGACGCCCGCCTGGACGTGCAGGGCGTCGCTCGGAGTTCCGGAGTGGGCGAAACACATGGTGGCCTCCTCGTTGGCAATCACACGATGGCCTCGGACCAGGCATTTCGCGCCCGTAGGACACCCTGGTCCGCCCGTAGCGGCGACGCACGCGAACACCAGGGTCTTCGACGGGCGCGACCGGGGGGCGAGCGGCGGACCGTGTCGGCATGCGCTCCGACATCGTTCCCGGTGGGGTCTTCCCGGACTACGCGCTGCCCGACCACACCGGCGCCGTCCGCATGCTCAGCGAGCTGCAGGGCCACGACCCGCTGATCCTCACGCTGGCCCGCGGCCACTACTGCCCGAAGGAGCACCAGCAGCACCTCGAGCTGGCGGCGTTCCAGTCGAAGATCGCGGTGGCCTACACGCAGATCGCCACCATCTCCACCGACGAGCGCCACGAGCTGCAGGAGTTCCGCGCCTCGGTCGGCGCGTGGTGGCCGTTCCTGTCGGACCCGGGCCGCATCGTCCAGCGGGACCTGGGCATCCAGGAGTACACCGACCCCCAGCACGACCCGATGATCCCGTACACGCTCGTGCTCAAACCCGGGCTGATCATCCACAGCGTCTACAACGGGTACTGGTTCTGGGGTCGCCCGTCCATCGACGACCTGTGGCACGACCTGCGCGCGGTGACCCAGGCGATCCGTCCCGACTGGGACCTGAGCAGGCCGGGGCTGCGTGCGGCCTGGGAGGCGGGGGAGCTCTCCCGCTTCCACGGCTGGGACCGGCGGTCTCCCGAGCGCGTCGCGGCGGAAGGCGGGCCCGCCCGCGACCGGGGGACGTCCAACGGGACCTGACGCCGATCGCGCGACGTCACGACGAGCTCGGCAGCGGGAGCCGCCGCAGCTGACGGCGGCTGTTGACGCCGAGCTTGACGAAGATCTTCCGGAGGTGCCACTCGACGGTGCGCGGGCTGATGAAGAGCTCGGCGCCGATCTCGGGGTTGGTGAGCCCGTCCGCGACGAGCCGGGCGATCTGCGCTTCCTGTGACGTCAGCTCCGTCGTCGTCTCCACCGACCGCTTGCGCGCCGTCTCGCCGGTGGCCAGGAGCTCGCGCCGCGCCCGGTCGGCGAACGCCTCGACGCCCATCGCCGTCAGCGCCTCGTGCGCGGCCCGCAGCTGCACGCGGGCGTCGGTGCGGCGGCCCTCCCGCCGCAGCCACTCGCCGTAGAGGAGCCGGGCGCGGGCGAGCTCGACCCGCACCAGGGTGCCCTCCAGCCGTTCGACCGCCTCGCGGTGCAGCGCGTCGGCCGCAGCACCCTCGCACAGCAGCGCGCGTCTGCTCGCCTCGATCCCGAGCGCCCATTCCGTGCCGACGGCGCGGGTGATCGTCGAGAGCTGCTCCAGGGCGGCGAGGGCCGTCCGGTGCTGTCCGCTGTGCACCCCGGCCTCGACGAGCTCGGCGAGCGCCCACTGGGGTGGTCCGAGCCCGCAGGGGTCCGCGGCGGCCTGCCTTCGCCGCCTCGACGGCGTCCTCGGACCGGCCGAGCCCGTTGTACAAGACCGCGCGGCCCCACTGCGCCGTGGTCATGCCCGCGCCTTCCCCTTGAGCGACCATCTCTTGGAGGCACCGCTCGATCAGCGGCTCCGCCTCGTCTTCACGACCCCGCACCGCGGCCAGGCCGATCGCGGCGGAGGGTGGCGCCGTGCTGTCCGGTCGTTACGGACCGGGATTCGTCCACGAGCGATGCGGCGGCACCCAGGTCACCGCAGAAGAGGTGCACGAGCGATCGGGTGTTCAGGGCCGACGGGAGGACGCCGAGCGCACCCGTCTTCCGGACGACCTCCAGGTGCCTGCGGCTGAGGACGTCCCACCGCACGTCATCCCACAGCGCCGCTGCCGTGGCCGCGGCCAACCCGCCTGTCCGCAGGGCCTCGTCGAGGGTCAGCTGGTCCGCGGCGAACGCCTGGACCGCGCGGTGCGCCAGGGGCGCCCCCGGCGGGTAGCCGTCGGTCAACAGCACGGTGAGCCCTTCCAGCAGCGCGTCGCCCTTGCGGGTCGGGTCGGGCGGGGCTGCCTTCCGCACGGCGTCGACCACCTCGCGGACACCGGGCCCGGAGGCGAGGCGCCCGGCCGACAGCGCCGCGGCCAGCGCAGCCAGATGGGTGTCCCGGGCGAGTGCGGCGTCGAGCGGTTCGAGCCCGCGGGCCGCGGCCAGGAGCAGCGGCAGCGCCTCGTCGCCGCCGTCCGTGGCGAAGGCGATCTCCGCCCGCACGAGGTCGACGCGGGCCCGCGCGAGGGCGTCGAGCGGGACGGCCCGGGCGGCAGCCAGGAGGGCCAGAGCGTCGTCGAACGCGCCCGCGCGCACCTTGACCCGAGCCCCGTCGAGCGCCCGCCGCACCCGCTGCGCCGGCTCGGGGGTCAACGCGGCCGACTGCTCGAGGAAGGCGGCCGCCGCGGCGAGGCCGCCGTGGGCGAGCGCCCGGCCCGCGGACCGCTCCAGCTCCTCGGCCACCGTCTCGTCCGGGTTCAGGGCCGCGGAGGCGCGGTGCCAGGCGCGGCGGTCGGGGTCGACAGCGGGGTCGGTGACGGCGGCGAGCGCCCCGTGCACCGCGCGCCGTTCAGCGGGTGTGGCTGATCGGTAGACCGCCGACCGGACGAGGGGGTGGCGGAACCGGACGAGCTCCCGCAGGTCGATCAGTCCTGCGTCCTCGGCGGCGCTGACCGCGTCCGCCCGGATCCCGAGCCGGTGGACGGCCCGCCACAGAAGTGGCACGTCGCCGCCGGGTTCTGCCGCCGCGACCAGGAGGAGCTGCCGCGACTGCGACGGCAACGGGGCCAGCCGCTTCAGGAAGACCTGTTCCAGGCGGTGGATCACCGGCGTGGCGACGGCCGCGCCCGCGACCCCGAAGGCCAACTCGGCCGCCGACAGACCCCGCGGCAGCTCGAGCAGGGCGAGGGGGTTGCCGCGGCTCTCGGTCAGGATGCGCTGCCGCACTCCCTCGTCGAGTGCTTCCGGCACCGACGCGTCCAGGAGCTCCGCGGCGTCGCGTGCCGCTCAGCCCACCCACCACGAGTTCGGGGAGACCGGCCAGCGGGGGTTCCCCGTCGGTGTCGCGGGCGGCGAACACCATGGCCACGGGCTCGGTCCGCAGGCGGCGGGCGACGAACTCCAACGTCTGCGCCGAGGCCCGGTCCAGCCACTGCGCGTCGTCCACGACGCAGATCAGCGGCAGCTCGTCGGCCACCACGCCGAGCAGGGTCAGCACGCCCAGACCCACCAGGAAGCGATCGGGCGGACTCCCCGCCCGCAGCCCGAACGCCGTCCCGAGGGCGTCGCGTTGGGGGCCGGGCAGCTGGTCCATCACGTGCAGATGGGGACCGCAGAGCTGGTGCACGCCCGCGTAGGCCAGCTCCATCTCCGACTCGACCCCCGCGGCCCGGCCGACCCGGCACCCCGCGACGCGGTCGAGGAGGAACTCCAGCAGCGCGGTCTTCCCGATCCCGGCCTCGCCGCGCAGCACCAGGACCTGGCTCCGGCCCGCCTTCGCGGCCGCGACGAGACCGGTCAACGTCTCGCATTCGGGTCCGCGCCCCAACAAGCCCGACCAGAACCGGCAGTCGGACGCTCCACCTCGGCCCACCGCACCGTCACCACCTGACACCGGATGCGGAGCCGGGTCTGTCAGCGGGCTGCCACCACCGCGCAACGTCGTCCGCCTTGCCCGTCTCCGGCGGCTAAAGTAGCATCAGCGCTACCACTTTTCCAGCCCGAAAGGCGACCGTTCGTGAAGCACACCAGGCATGCGGACTTCGCCCTTCGCGTCCTCCTCTACCTGCGGGTGGCGCCGGGCAGGCGCGCGTCCATCCCCGACATGGCCGCCGCGCACCGCGTCTCGCACACCCACCTCGACAAGGTCGTCCGGCGGATGAGCGAAGCGGGCCTCGTGACGACGGTGCGGGGCCGCGGGGGCGGGGTCCAGCTGACCCGCGATCCGTCGACCATCACCGTCGGGCAGATCATGCGGGCGATGGAAGACGACTTCGCCGTCGTCGAGTGCCTCGGTCCGGCCCGTTTCTGCCAGGTCGCGGGCGTCTGCGGGGCCCGCAGCATCTTCGCGCAGGCGTTGACCGCGTACTTCACCGTTCTCGATGGCGCGACCCTCGACGAAATCGCCATGAACGACCAAGGTCTGCGGGGAGCGCTCGGCCTCACCGGGAAGTGCGACCACTAGACCCGCAGGCCGGCGTGCTCGCCGAGGAGGGGCACGATGGCGATCGACTTCGAGATGACGGCCGACCAGCGGAAGCTGAAGTACGCCGCCCGCGAGTTCGCCCGCGAGGTCCTGCGGCCGGTGGCGGAGCGGGCCGATGCGATCGCCGATCCGCAGCAGGCCTTCGTCGCGATGAAGCCGGTGTTCGAAGCCGCGCATGCGTTGGGCTACACCACGTCGTTCCTGCCTGCCGAGTACGGCGGTGGGGGAGCGAGCATCGTCGACACCCTGATCGTGACCGAGGAGCTCGCCGCCGTCGACGGCGGGATTCCCGACCATCCTCCTGGTCAACGGCCTCGCCCTGCTGCCCCTGACCTGGTTCGGCACCGAGAAGCAGCGCGCGAAGTGGATCGGTGAGGCCGTGGACCGCGCCAACCCGGGCTTCCTCGGGGGATGGGTGGTCAGCGAGCGCGGTGGCACGGCGAACTTCGACCACCCGAGCCCGATGGCGGGCATCCAGCTCTACGCCAAGATCGACAGGGCCGACGGCTCGCTCGTCCTGAACGGCGAGAAGCACTGGCCGTGCAACGCGGGCGGCTGGGACCTCGGCGGGGCCGACGTGAACCTCTGCATCGTGCGGACCGATCTCGCGAAGGGCGGCCGGGAGGCGCTGAGCGCCGTGCTCGTCGAGCGCGGCACGCCGGGCGTCGACTACCAGGTCATCGACAAGATCGGCCACCGGACCTGCCAGAACGTCACGATGACCTTCCGCGACGTCCGGGTGCCCGCGGAGAACCTGCTGGCCGAGGGCCACGGCGATCTCGTCGTGAACCGCAACTTCACCTGGTCGGGACCGATAGCGGGCATCGCCGCCGTCGGCGTGGCCAGGGCGGCCTACGAGTTCGCGCTCAAGTGGGCGAAGACGTTCACCGGTGGCGGCATCGCGCCCATCATCAACCACCAGGCCGTCGGCTACCTGCTCGCCGAGATCGCCGCGAAGATCGAGGCGTGCCGGTACATGTGCTGGAAGGCCGCGCACTACCTGGACTCCCACGACAACGGCGGCCACGCGCTCAGCGGGATGAACAAGGCGTTCAGCACCGACCTCATGCAGCGCGTCGTCGTCGACTGCATGCGGGTCGTCGGCGTCAACGCGTTGGACAGGCGGTTCGGCATCGAGAAGGCCTACCGCGAGTCGATCGTCTTCCCGCTCTACGACGCCGGGAACCTCGCGATGCAGCAACGCCGGGCCTGGGGCGTGATGACCGACCCCGGCTTCACCCCGGACCTCTTCGCCGACTCCGCACCCTTCCCCTTCAAGAAGTCCATGGAGGGTTTCGGGGTCGGCGTCGAGATGCGGTGACGGGGGTCAGGCCGTGGCGATGTCCCGGCCCGGCATCGGCTCCGCGAGTGCCGCCCGCCAGGCGGGCGCGCTGAAGGGGTCGGCGAAGTACTGCGTCTCGTGCACGACGTGCTCGTCGGCGAACTCCATGATGCTCACCGACGAGGTGGGCACCCCGTCGTAGGTGATCACGCACTCGCTCACCCACAGGTCCCCGCCGCCCGTGATGCGCTGGATGGTGAAGTGCCGGGCGGCCGGGTGCCCGCCGCGTTGCGCCGTGATGGTCGCGCGGCCGCGGAACCGCCGCCGACTGGGGGTAGTCGAGGATGGCCTCGGCGGCGTAGATGGCCTCCTCGGTCTCGGCATCCCCGCGCTCCGATGCCCGCCAGTGCTCCTCGATCGCCGCCCTCGTCCGCCCGTCACGGTCCATCGCTCAAGCTTCCTCGGCCATGGCGCGTTCGTCATCGGCGGTCGGGGTCACCGGCGCCACCCGGATCCGGGCGACCCGCCTGCTGTCCATGGCGACGACGGTGAACACGTGGCCGTGGGCTTCGACGGCGTCGCCGACCTCCGGGATCCGTCCGAGCTGGCGCACGACGAAGCCGCCGAGCGTCTCGTAGGGGCCGTCGGGCAGGACGATGCCGGTGCGGCCCGCGAGCTCCTCGCGGTGCACGAGCCCGTCGAACTCGCTGCTGTCGGGCGGGACCGCGGCCGGGTCGAACTCGTCCTCGATCTCGCCGACGAGCTCCTCGATGATGTCTTCCATCGTGACGATGCCGTCGGTGCCGCCGTACTCGTCGACGACCACCGCGAGATGGGTGCGGTCGGCCCGCATCTCGGCCAGGGCCGCCAGCACCGGCTTGCTGCCCGGCAGCAGCGGCGCGGGCCGGGCGATGTCCCCGACGGTGCGCCCGTCGACGTCGCCTTCGAAGGTGAACGCGTTGGTGAGCAGGTCGCGCAGGTGCACCACCCCGACCACCTCGTCGACGGTGTCGCCGATGACCGGGTAGCGCGAGTGCGGCTTGTCGAGGACCTGGCGGGCGGCCTGGTCGAGCGGGGTGTCGGCGGCGAGGAACTCGACCTCCGTGCGCGGCACCATGACTTCCGCGAGCTGGCGGTTGGCCGCGCCGAAGACGTCGGAGAGCACCCGGCGTTCCTCGGTGTCGAGGTCCCGGTGGGTGCTGACGATGTCCCGCAGCTCCTCCTCCGTGACCTCCTCGCGACCCTGGTCGGGGTTGAGTCCGAGGATCCGCACGATGAGGTTGGTCGTCACCGACAGCAGCCAGACCACGGGCCGGCTGATCCGGGCCACCACCTCGAGCACCGGCGACACGAACAGCGCGATGCCCTCGGAACGTTGGAGAGCGAGCCGTTTGGGAACCAGCTCGCCCAGGACGAGCGACAGGTAGGAGATGAACGCGGTGACGGCGACGAACGCGACGGAGGACGCGGGCCCGGCGGGCATCCCCAGGTCGGTGAGCACACCGGCCAGCGGCTCCGAGAGGGTCGCCCCGCCGTAGGCGGACGCGAAGAACCCCGCGAAGGTGACGCCGATCTGCACCGAGGCGAGGAACCGGCTGGGATCGACCCGGAGCCGCCGCACCCGCTGGCCCCGGCGTCCGGGCAGCCGGTCGACCTGGCTGTCGCGCAGCGTGAGGACGGCGAGCTCCGAGCCGGAGAAGAACCCGCCGATCATGACGAACAGCACGACCAGGCCGAGGCTGGTCAGAATCACGCTCACCGGGTCATCCTTCGCGCCCCCCTCCGTCGACGCGAGCGGACGGAGGGGGTGGCACCCTTCCTGTTACTTCTTGGCCCGGGTCGAGCGGGTCGGCTTGGTCGTCGCGGCCTTGGCCGCGGCCTTTTCGGTGTGGGCATCCGCCGAGCGCAGGGATCCGTCGGAGCTCTCCAGGTGGGCCCGGATGAACCACTGGTACTGCTCGAGCTCGGCCGACTGGGCGATCAGCATGTCCTGGGTCACCGGGTCGGATTCCTCGGTGTCGTCGATGGCCGAGCGGTGGTCCTCGATCACGCCCGTGTAGACGAGGTCGAGCGCGCCGAGGTGGGCGATGGCGTCACCGCGCCCCAGCGAGTAGTCGTCCCAGGTGCGCTCGGCGACGAGCGTTCCGGGCGTGCCCTTCGGGGAGCCGCCGAGGGTGGCGATGCGCTCGGCGGTGGTGTCGACCATTGCGCGGACGCCTTCGACCTGCGGGTCGAGCATGGTGTGGACGGCGATGAAGTGGGGGCCGACCACGTTCCAGTGGATGTGCTTGAGCGTCAGGGCGAGGTCGTTCAGCGCGTGGAGGCGCTTCTGCAGGATGTCGATGACCTCCGCGGCGGTGTCGCTCTTCATGCCGGGAACCGTGTAGCTGGGTGACGTCACGATGATCCTTTCCGGGACGGGTCGCTCCACCGTGGAGCGACGGCTTCGTGCCAGGGGGTACCCAGCGCCCAGCCGTCCACACCTGATCAGAAGTCGATGTACGAGCCGATCGTGACGATGCGGTGTTCGGGCAGGTGGAAGACCTCGATGGGGTTCACCGACGTGTTGGCCATGGCCAGGAAGAGCTTCTTGCGCCAGGTGCTCATGCCGGGCGCGTCGCCGCAGACGATGGTGATGCGGGAGACGAAGTAGGTGGCGTTGTCGATGTCGATTTCGGACTCGAGGCCGATCTCGACGGCCTGGCGCAACGCGTCGAGGACGTTGTGGTCGTCCTGGAAGCCGCAGTGCACGGAGACGTGCATGATCCCGTCGTCGCTGTAGCCGAGGTCGTCGACGACGACCCGCTCGTCGCGGTGGATGTGGGCGACCTTGTGGGTCTCCACCGAGACGACGACGACGGCCTGGTGGACGACGTTGTTGTGCTCGACGTTCTCCCGCAGCGCCAGCGGCATGGTGCCCTTGCCCGCGGTGAGGCAGATCGCGGTGCCGGGCGCGCGGTAGACGGGCGGGTCCATCGTGCGGATGTTCTCGACGAAGTCGCTCAGCCGCCCGTCGGTCTCGGCGCGTCGGGCCGTGACGAGGTTGTGGCCGCGCTGCCAGGTCGTGAGCAGCGTGAACACCACGAGGGCGAGGGTGAGGGGGAACCAGCCCCCGTGGACGACCTTGGGCAGGTTCGCGCCGAAGAACGAGAGGTCGACGACGAGGAACGCGGCCGCGCCCGGTACGACGGCCCAGAGCGACGTGTGCCAGAGCGTGCGGGCGACGACGAAGAACAGGATCGTGTCGATCGCCAGCGTTCCGGTGACGGCGATCCCGTAGGCGGAGGCGAGCCCCGTGGAGGTCTGGAAGCCGAGGACCAGCCCGACCACGGCGACGAAGAGCAGGGCGTTGACGGCGGGGACGTAGACCTGGCCCTCGGCGTCGGAGGTGTGGCGGATCTGCAGCTTGGGCAGGAAGCCGAGCGCAACGGCCTGGCGGGTCACCGAGAACGCGCCGGAGATCACGGCCTGGGAGGCGATCACGGTGGCGACGGTCGCGAGCAGGACCATCGGCAGGATGGCCCATGAGGGCATGAGCAGGAAGAACGGGTTGCTGATCGCCCGGGGATCGGCCAGGATCAGCGCCCCCTGGCCGAGGTAGTTGAGGGTGAGCGCGGGGAACACGAAGAAGAACCAGGCGCGCCGGATCGCGGGCCAGCCGAAGTGGCCCATGTCGGCGTAGAGCGCCTCCGCCCCGGTGACCGCGAGCACGACCGCGCCGAGCGCCAGGAACGCGATCGGGCCGTCGATGACGAAGAACTCGACGCCGTAGAGCGGCGACAGCGCCCGGAGGATCCCGGGGCTGTGGATCACCTGGAGCAGCCCGGCCAGGGCGAGGACGGCGAACCACACCGCCATCACCGGCCCGAACAGCCTGCCCACGGCCTTCGTGCCGAAGCGCTGGATGGCGAACAGCACCGTGAGCACGCCCAGCGCGATGGGCACGACCAGCGACCCGAGGCCGGGCGCCGCGACCTTGAGCCCCTCCACCGCCGAGAGGACCGAGATCGCCGGGGTGATCATCCCGTCGCCGTAGAACAGCGCGGCGCCGAAGATGCCGAGGGCGATCAGGACAGCCCGGCTGGACCGCCGCTTCGACATCCCGGTCTGCACGAGGGCGATCAGCGCCATGATGCCGCCTTCGCCCTCGTTGTCGGCACGCATGATCACCGACACGTACTTGATCGACACGATGATCGTGATCGACCAGAAGACCAGCGAGATGACGCCGTACACGTGGCCCTGGTCCGGCCGGATGCCGTCTGTGACGTAGACGGCCTGCAGGGCGTAGAGGGGGCTCGTGCCGATGTCCCCGAACACCACACCCAGCGCGCCCAGCGTCAGGGCGCCCGCACCGACGGAGCCGGCTTTGCTCATGCCGGGTACGAGGCGTTCTTCAGCAGCGTCGCCAGGTGGACCGCGTTGGTGGTCATGGTCGTCGTCACCGAGGCGACGGCCTCGGGCGTCTCCTCGAGGTCCTTGTAGTCCGTTGTGGTCATGGCCTCACCGTTCCAGTAGACGCCGCCCTGTGCGGGGACGCTGAACCCGACATCGTTGAGACCCTGGAAAAGGTCGGCGGTGATCTTGTGCGCCCCGTCCTCGTTACCGACGACGACGGCCAGCGCCACCTTGTCGAAGAGGATCGGCCTGCCCGCCCCGTCGGTCTCCGACAGCTCCGCGTCGAGCCGTTCGAGCAGGCGGGAGGCCACGCTGCTCATGTGGCCCATCCAGGTCGGGGTGGCCACGACGACGATGTCGGCACCCAGGATGCGGTCGCGGATGCGTGGCCACTCGTCACCATCTCCCATGTCCTTCTCGACGCCGGGGCGGATGTCGTAGTCGACCAGCCGGACGCTGCTCCCCGCGACGCCCAGTGTGCCCAGCGCCTCCAGGACCTGGTCGGCGAGCAGTTGGGTGCTCGACTCCTGCGGCGAGGTGGTCAGGGTGCAGTTCAGCGCGAATGCGGTCAGTGCGGTCATGCACCGAGGTACCCCGGTTGTCGCTGATCGACTCGGCCCCGTCGCGTGGCAGGCTTCGGGCATGCCCGCTGTCGAGGTCCGTCCCGGGGTCGAGATCGCCTACGAGCGCGCAGGCTCCGGTCCGCCGCTCGTCCTCGTGCACGGCATCACCGAGAACCACCACAGCTGGGACCCGCTCGTCGCCGACCTGGCCCGGAGCTTCGACGTCGTCGCGGTGGACCTGCGCGGGCATGGGGCGTCGTCCGTCGTCCCGCCGTTCGACTTCCTGACGTTCGCCGACGACATTGCGGCCGTCGTGGGGCTGCTCCGCCTGCAGCGCCCTTACCTGGTCGGGCACTCCCTCGGGGGCGTGGTGGTCACCGCGCTCGCGGGGCGGGTCGCGTCGGCGGGCGTCATCAACGTCGACCAGCCGCTGGAGCTCCGCGCCTTCCAGACCGCCATCGCCCCGGCCGTTCCGCTGATCCGCGGCACGGACGAGGAGTTCCAGGGTTTCATCGCCATGCTGTTCACGTCGATGTACGGCGCCCTCCCGGCCGCCGAACAGGAGCGGATCACCGGTCTCCGGCGGCCGGACCAGACGGTGGCCACCGGGATCTGGAGCGCGGTCATCGACGACCCGCCGGAGGCTCTCGACGACCTGGCCGACGCCCTCTTGGCCGGGGTGACCGTGCCGTACCTCTCGCTGCACGGCATCGACCCGGGCCCGGGCTACGCGTCCTGGCTCTCGGCCCGCTGCCCGTCGGCGCGGGTGGAGGTCTGGCCCGACCAGGGGCACTACCCCCATCTGGTGGACGAGGAGCGCTTCCTCGCGCGGGTCGCGGCGTTCACGGCGGTCTGATCTTCCGCGTATCAGACGGTGTGCGCGGTCCGTCATCATCACGCCGGCAGCGACCAGGAGGTGGGCAGGCGTGTCCGATGGCGAGAGACCGGAGGTTCCGCGGGAACCGATGGAGGGTGGCAGCGACCGCCCGAGCTTGCGCGACGAAGCGGCTTCCGCGGCCTTCTCCACAGGCGGCTGGTGCGATGGCTGCGACTGTGACGGTTTCCCGTTGCTGCGCCTCTCGGCGCTGTTGACCCTCGCGGCGGTGGTCCTGCCCGCATCGGCGGGCGGGCCGGTCGTCGGGCTCATCCGGTTCTACCGGTGCCTGCTGACCCGGTTCACCCGGTCGTGCCCGTCGACGCCGAGCTGCAGCGCGTATGCCCTCGCGGCGGTGCGCGACCTCGGTGCCCGCCGCGGTCTCGTCGCGGCCGCGGACCGGCTGCGGGCCTGCGGGTAGCGCTCGACGCCGCTCCCGAGGCGAGGATGGGTGGTGGACCCCATGGTGTTCCCGACGGGGCGGAGGACAGAATTGCCCACGGATGCCGGACCCGGGACTCGGCGCCGACGGTGTCACTGCCGTGTGCCCACGGCTTTGGCACCTGCCGTCGGCCGGTGCGTGTCGATCCCCTCCTCGTGCACCGGTCGGCGGTCCCTTCTGGGGCTGGAGGTCGTGCGGGGTGCGGTCGGGGCCGGTTGTGTCTGACGCCGGGGAGCGGCCTGCGGCCACCCGCTGCGATCGGCAGCGTCTTCTGGCGGGTGTTCCTCGCGAACGGCGTGGTGTTCACCACCGCCGCGATGATCCTGGCATCGTCCCCGGCCACCGTCTCGACGCCGATCTCCCCGGGCGAGCTCGCCGTCCTGTGCGGCGGCCTGATCCCCGCCGGTGCTCGTACCCGGCGGCATCGGGATCCGCGGCATGCCGGAGCGGGCCGTGCTCGTCGGCGCTGATCTGCGCATCGGTCCGGCGGCCGATGGTGGAACGGAAGTCCGGTTGACCGTGCCGCTCACCGGACCGCCCCCGTGAACCCGCCGACCCGGATCCTGCTCGCCGACGACCACGCGCTCGTCCGGCGCGGGTTGCGGCTGATCCTGGACGGCGAGGCCGACCTTTCGGTGGTAGCCGAGGCGGCCGACGGGGCCGAGGCTGTGCGCATGGCCGCGCGCGGTGGTGTGGATCTCGCGGTGCTGGACATCGGCATGCCGCGGATGACCGGCCTGGAGGCCGCACGCCAGATCGGCAGGCGGTGCCCTGAGGTGGCGATGCTCATGCCGTCGATGCACGACAGCGAGCAGTACCTGCTCCAAGCGGTGCGGGCGGGCGCGGCGGCTTACGTCGTGAAGTCGGTGGCCGACCGGGACCTGGTCGCCGCCTGCCGCGCCGTGGTGCGCGGTGACCCGTTCCCGCACCCGGGGATCGACGGCCCGGTGGTCGACGCGGCTCTCGCACGCCGCAGTGGCGCCGCAACCACCGACCGGGTGCTGACCGCGAGGGAGGAAGAGGGTGTTGCGCCGATTCGCCCAGTGGCTGCAGCTGACCTGGGCTGACGTCGAGGAGCTCGACCAACGGCGGCGGCTGATGGCCGAGCCGTGGCGGGAGGAGTTCCTGCACGTCGGGTGGGACGGCCACGTGCACGGCCACTACATGCCGCCGCCCGGATATCCGCGGTTCAGCGTGACGCGGCGGGGGTGGTGTGTGGCGGCGGTGCGTGGGGGGCCGTCGCGCCGCTGAAACGCAACCTTCGGTTGCGCGTTCTGCCGGCTCTCGCTAGCGTGGAGACACGCAACAATCGGTTGCGTGTTTCGAGTGAGGAGTGGTCATGAGCGAGACCGTCGAGATCGCCGGCTTCCAGAAACAGATCGCGTTCTCCCGGCCCCCGTCGTCGGTGTTCGCGGCGTTGACGACAGCTGCGGGAGTCGCCGGTTGGTGGATGCCGGCGACGGGGTCCGGGGATGCAGGAGGGGAACTGCGGCTGGCCTTCCCCCTCGGTCCCGGGGTGCTGCGCGTCGACGCGGCCCGCCCGTCCTCGATCGTCGTCTGGACGGTCCTGGTCTGCGACTTCCTCCCCGACTGGGTCGGCACCCGCATCGACTTCGCGCTTCGCGGCACCGCGGAAGGAGGCACGGTGCTCGACTTCCACCACGAGGGCCTGACCCCGCAGCTGGAGTGCTACGGCCAGTGCACGCAGGGGTGGGGCTACTACCTGTCCAGCTTGCGGGACTACGTCGAGACCGGAGCGGGCCGCCCAGGCCCCCGGCCCCGGTAGGCGCTACCCTGGGTTGCGCGAACTGAGGAGCGGACATGGTCTCGACGGTCGAGCAGGAGATCGTGATCGACGCACCGGTCGAGGTCGTGTGGCGGACGGTCACCGATCCCGAGCAGGTCGTCTTGTGGTTCGCCGATGAGGTCGACGTGCGGCCCGAGCCTGGCTACGACGGGTCGATGACGTTCGCGAGCGGGCGGACGGTGCGGGTGAGCGTGGAGTCCGTCGAACCGCCCCGCTCCTTCTCCTACCGCTGGCAACACCCGCCGGGTGCCGCGGCCCGGGCAGGCAACGCGGTCCTGGTCACCTTCACCCTCGCCCCGGAAGGCGGCGGCACCCGACTCCGCGTAGTCGAGACCGAGCTGGACGAGATGGGATGGACGCGCGAGGCGCAGGACGCCTACGTCGCCGAGCACACCCGCGGCTGGGTCACCCACCTCGGCCGGCTGCACGCCCACCTGGCCCTGGAGAACCGCTCATGACCGAGTCGGGGTCCTTCCCCTCGCCATGTTGCGTGAGCACCTCGCCCTGGAGAGCCGCTCATGACTGAGACGGTCGACGAGCAACTGTGGATGGCGGTGGTCGAACCCGCCCGCCGCCGCCTGCTCGACGTGCTCGTCGTCCACGGCGAGGCCACCCCCACCACCCTGGCTGCCGAACTGCCGTTCAGCCGCCAGGCCGTCTCCAAGCACCTTGCCGTCCTGCTCGACGCTGGACTGGTCACCCAGCGCCGAGAGGGCCGCGAGGTCCGCTACACCATCCAGCCCGACCGCCTCCACGCCGCCGCCCGCACGATGGCCGAGGCGGCCAACAGGTGGAATGCGCGACTCAACGCCATCAAGCGCATCGCCGAGACCCTGCACCAAGCCGAAACAATGCCCGGAGGAACAGGCCCCGCACCGCCGTCGCCCACCGAAGCCGAATAGGCCCGCCAGGAGTGCCGATCTAAAGGCAGAGCCCTCTGGCGACTGCAGTCATTGTCGGCGAGCCCCCGGACGTTCGCGGCGGTGAGGGCGTCGAGGATGCCGTGAAGCTTCACCGGTTCCGGTGGCGCCACGCCGCGCAGCTCAGAGCCACCCACCAGGTTGGAAACGGCCAGTCCCGTTGTCGTTTCCGACCGAGCGTGTTTTCTCTATCGCTCGTTGCCGGAGCGAAGCCAGGCGATGTAGTCGGCGGCTGCGCGCTCTGTGTCGTACTCGGGCCGGTAGCCGGTGTCGTCGTGGATACGGGTGATGTCGAGGTGGTTCGCCGGTCTCGAGCCGCCGCTGGGCAGGCTGAGGTCGGCGTCGGGCACGACGGTTTTGATCGCTGCGATGATCTCGCTGTTGGTCGTCGCTCGTCCGGAGGCGACGTTGTAGGTGCGGTGATGGAGGCGGGGAGCCGTCTGCAGCAGCGCGATGGCCCGGCCGGTGTCCTTCACGTAGCAGAGGTCGAGAGCGTCCTCGGCGTGTACGGGCACCAGGATGCGGGAGAGGTCCGGGGCGGTGCCTGCGGCTGCCGCGTGGATGAGCGCGGGAGCGGCGAAGAACGGGTCCTCGTGGCCGAGCGGCCCCCACGTGCCCGAGATCCGAAGGTTGATGATCTCGAGACCACTCGTCTCGGCCAGTTGCTCGCCGAGCAACTCGTTGATCTTCTTGAACCGCGGGATCGGGTGCGGGGCCGACAGTCGCACAGGCATGTCCTCATGCAGAGCGCCCGTGTCCGGCAGCCCGCCGTAGACGCCGATCGTGCTGGCCAGTCCCACACGCGCAACGCCCCATTCCTCGGCGACCTGCACGATGTTGAACAGGCCGTCGAGCATCGCGCGGGCGCCCTCGACCGCCGGGTGCGGCGCCGCGGCGCGGTCGTACCCGGCGAGGTGGACGATGCCGGTGATGGTGTGGCGCGAGCCGATCTCCCGCAGGGAGGCGAGATCGGCGACGTCGCCGCGTTCGGCCACGACGGGCAGGTCGGCCAGCTGTGGCGGCACCTCGCCGGAGCGGCGCTGCACGACCAGTGCCTGCTCGCCCAGATCATGGAGAGCGCGGACGGTGTGCGAACCGATGAACCCGGATCCGCCGGTGACGAGAATCAAGGCAAGCCTTCCGTCTGGAGTACTGATCGTCAGCACTGCTGACGATCAGTGTAGAGGTACTCTTCCAGCGTGTCGAACAACGAGGGTCTGGGTCGCGAGGTGACAGGGCACCTGGGCTACCTGCTGAAGCATGCGCACGCGCAGCTCGAGGCCTCGACCACCCGCGCACTCGAACCGCTCGGCCTCGACCCGCGAGCCCTGGGCGTCATGCGTCTGCTGGCCAGCCGGGAACCGACGTCACAGCAGCATGTCGCGCAGCTGCTGAGCGTCGACCGCACCACGATGGTCGCGCTCCTCGACACGCTCGAAGGCAAGGGCATCGTCTCGCGGCGGCCTCAGGTCGATGATCGCCGCCGGAACCTGGTCGAGCTGACCGCAGCGGGACGCGAGGTCTTCGCGAGGGCCCAGCGAGCGGCGGAGACCGCCGAGCGGGAATTCCTCGCCCCCGTCGGTGCCCGGGACGCCGACCGCCTCCGCGAAACTCTGCACGTCATCGTGGCTCACTGACAGCCCAGCGCCGGGCAGCTCAACGACATCAGCCGTCCACGCTGACTGCATCAGTCGTGTTTCGGGTCAGCGGCAGAGCGAGTGCGGTCTGGTTCGCGGTAGGCGGCGATCATGCGTTGGTAGATGCCCCATGTGGCCTCGACCTCGACGTGCTCATCGCTCGCGAACAGGCCCCTGAGCCGGTCGGTCTGCTTGTTGGTGAGTAGGTCGGTGCCGGTGTGCAACATGCGCCGGGCCCGGTACAACGGGTCTTCGCGACGCCCGCGGTGGCCGTGCAGCTCCTGCTGGACCCGGCGACGGCACCGGTCATCCTCGGAAGACCTCGTGCCCGAACGCCTCAAATTCGGCCGAGTCGTGCGGTTGTCAGAGCCTCCGCAATAGCGGCGTGCGGTCGCCAAGGTGGCGGCGTCCGCGAAGCGGTCGGCCTCGGGCCAAGCCCGAATTGCCGACAGATTTGCAGTTGCAAATACTCTGGCGAAATTCAGTCAGTCGATCAATTGTTCGACTAGAGTCGAGGATGTGTCGCAAACCGGAGTCGCCCGCGCCTCCCGCCTTATGGCGGCGGCAGCGGCGGCTTTGGAAGAAGCCAGCGGTCCGACCGCCACGGCCGATGAACTGCTGTCGGTGTTGCTGGTGCGGGAAGGGATCGCGCGCCGCCTGGATCGTGTGGCGGTCGAGGTGGTTGCGGATCTGACCCGGCGGGGCACGTTCGCCGAGCGGGGTTATCGGAACCCAACAACCGCTTTGGCTGATCTGTTGGGGTGGGACCGCACCGAGGCCCGCCGCCACCTGGTCGCCGCCGACCAGGCCCAACCCCGCGTCAGCCTCGACGGCACCCCACTATCTCCGCGCCTGCCCTTCACCGCGGAAGCCTTCGCCGCGGGTGGGGCAAGCCTGCGCCACGTCGACACCATCGCCCGCCTGCTGGCCACCCCGACCGCGCGGCGTCTCGCACCCGCGGTGTGGGCGGGTGCGGAAGCCGAGCTGGCCGCCAGGACCGCCGACTACAGCCCGAGCGAGCTGCTGGATTGGGGCACCCGCCTGATCGACACCCTGGACCAGGACGGTCCCGGACCCGAGGACGAACCCGATCCGGTCAACGAGCTGCACCTGTCCCGCCACCGCGGCCGCCCCGGCGGCACCCTGCACGGCCACTACGACGACGCCGCGATGTTCGACGCCATCGCCGCCGCCGTCGACGCCGCGGCCCGCCCGGTCGACGCAGACGAACACCGCAGCCCCGCGCAGCGGCAGGCCGAAGCGTTGGCCGATGCGTGTGGGTTCGTCCTGGACCACGGTGACCTGCCCGCCTGCGGTGGGGCGCGGCCGCATCTGAACGTGCTGGTGGGGTTGGAGGATCTGCAGAACCGGGCCCGCGCCGCCTGCCTGGACTTCGGCGGCACCCTGTCCGCGGCGGGCCTGCGGCTGCTGTGCTGTGACGCTGCCGTCGTCCCGGTCGTGCTGGGCGGCAAGAGCCAACCGTTGGATGTGGGCCGGTTGACCCGGGTCGTGCCCGAGGGCCTGCGCCGGGCGGTGGCCGCCCGGGATCGGGGCTGCACCCGGTGCGGGCGCCCGCCGAGTTGGTGCGAAGCCCACCACATCGTGGCGTGGGAGCACGGCGGCCCGACCTGCCTGGACAACCTGGTGCTGCTGTGTCGGGCGTGTCACCGGCTGATCCACCACGCGGGCTGGGACGTCAAGCTGATCGACGGCCTCCCCGAGTTCTACCCACCGACCTGGGTGGATCCGCGGCGAAGGCCTCGCCGCCGCCCACCACCCCAACCCGTCGCCGCGTAGCTCCGCACGGCCGAGATCGACCTTCGAAGGAGCCGTCGCCCTGGCCTTCGCGATCTGGACCAGTGTCCGGGTCGGCGACGCCCACCGCGGTCCGACGCTTCAGCTGTTCGCCCGTAGGCGGTCACCATCGGCCGGGCACCAGGCCCACCGAGCTCCCCGCAGGTTCACGCCGCACCCTGTCCGGCGCCCGCGCCGCTCCCCGTTGCTCCCGCACTTCCGCCGTTCCCGCTGTTCTTGCCGCGCCCACCGCTCCCCGCTGCTCCCGAGCTTCCGCCGCTTCCGCTGTCCTTGCCGCGCCCACCGCCGGAGCGCGTGTGACGCAGGGCAGCGTCCGCACGACGCAATGCCGCCCACCTCGGCTCGGCGTCCACCTCGGCTCGGCGGCTTCGCCTGGGCTCGGCGTCCGCCTGGGTCGGCGTCCGCCTCGGCTCGGCGCCACCTCGGCTCGGCGGCCCCGTCAGCCGGCCGTCCTCTGGATCGGGCCGCAAGCGTCGCTGGACGCGTCGACCACCCGAACGGCTCGCGAAGGTGCCTGGTCAGCCCTTGGTCAGGTGGCCGCGGTAGTCGCCGGGGGTG
The DNA here is from genome assembly GCA_963799945.1 of uncultured Actinomycetota bacterium. Lineage (GTDB taxonomy): Bacteria > Actinomycetota > Actinomycetes > Mycobacteriales > Pseudonocardiaceae > Pseudonocardia. Next base: position 80,628 of record CAWCZG010000005.1, on the reverse strand, counting down.
TGGCCCATCGTGCGGCCGAAGGCGTCGACGAAGGCGCTGGTGGTGGACCAGCCGCAGCGGTGGGCGGTCTCGGTGACGGTGGCGCCATCGGCGAGGTGGACCATGGCGTGGAAGACGCGGGTGCTCGTTCGCCACTGCGGGTAGGTGGTGCCGAACTCGGCCCGGAACAGCCGGGTGAGCGTCCGCTGGCTGGTGCCGACGCTGCGGGCGAGGTCGCCCAGCGAACGGGGGCGGCGGAGGTCGTGTTGGACGAGCCTGCAGGCGTCGGCGAGGCGGGGGTCGCGGGCCCTCGGCAGGGACAGCGGTTGGATCGACGCGCGGCGCAGCCGATCGCCCAGCACAGCCCGGATGCGCCGGGACTCGTCCGGCGGTAGCTGGGGCTCGGTGCAGGCCACGAGGAGCTCGCGCACCAGCCCGTCGATGGCGACGACGGTGGGATCGCCGTCGGGCAGCGGGGCCTCCTCGACGCTGAACCCCACGCTGTGGAACGAGGCGCGCCCGTAGAAGCGGTGCTCGTGCCACACGCCCGCCGGGATCCAGACCCCACGGTCGGGCGAGGCGATCCAGGCACCTTTCGCCGTCGTGATCGCGAGAACGCCGGTGCTGACGTAGATGAGCTGGTGGTCGTCGTGCCGGTGCCGGTCGATCACGTCGCCGCCTGCGTGCTCGGACACCTGGGTGGGCGCGACGGGCTGATGGCGGATCTGCGACACGGATAGGCAGATTATCGGAAGACGGACGGGCTTGAGCGCAGTCATCGTGTGTCGGTGACGACCGACAAGACGGCGCAGGCGGCCGACCGCGGAGCCGAGCGGCCACCGTCGCACTGGCGGCGCATGCGGGTGTGGGCGAGCGCGCACGCGGTCGACGACTTCTACCAGGGCCTGGTGCCCGCCGCGGTGCCCTACTTCGTGCTCGAGCGGCACTTCAGCTACCTCGGCGCCTCGGGGCTGGCGTTGGCCGCGACGCTGGGCAGCGCACTGCCGCAGGTCGCGATCGGCCTGATGGCCGACCGGCGCAGGCTGGCGTGGATGTCGCCTCTCGGGGTGACCCTCGCGGGGGTCGGCGCCGGTGTCGCCGGGCTAGCCCCGACCTATCCGCTGGTCTTCGCCGCGCTGCTGTTGTCCGGCTTCGGCGTGGCGATGTTCCACCCGCCCGCGGGACGGGATGCGCGCCGCGCGGCCGGGGGCAGCGCCACCGCCATGAGCTACTTCGCGGCCGGGGGGAGCGTCGGGTTCTTCGTCGCGCCCGCCGTGGCCACCCCCGCGCTGGACGCCTTCGGCGTGGGGGCGACCGCGCTGTTCATCCCGCCTGCTGTGCTGATGGGGTTCGTGCTGCTGCGCCATCAGCGGCGCGGTGGCGGTGCCGCTGGGACGACCAGGCAGCGGGTCGGGGTGGACCGTCCTCTCCTGTTCGGGGTGTTGACCTGCGTCGAGGTGGTGCGGTCGTCGGTCTCGTTCGGCGTCAACACGTTCGTCTCGCTCTACTGGATCAGTCACCTGGGCGCTTCTCCGGCCCTGGGCGGGACAGCGCTCACGCTCGAGCTGGCGGGCGGTGTGCTCGGCACGTTGGCGGGCGGGCGGATCGCCGACCGGATCGGCATGGTCCGCACCGTCCAGCTGGGCAACGTGCTGCTCGTACCCGCACTCGTGGCCCTCCTGGCCTGCGGTGACAAGTACGCCGCATTGCCGCTGGTGTTCCTGGTGGGCCTCGTGACGAACATCCCGTTCGCCGTGCTCGTGAAGCTCGGCCAGGACTACCTCCCGACCCGGCCGGGCACCGCCGCGGGCGTGACCCTGGGGCTGGCGGTGAGCGCGGGCGGACTGTTCATGCCGGTCCTCGGCCTCGTCGCCGACAGCCACGGCCCGCGCGGCGCGTTCTTCGTGCTCGCCGCCATCCCCCTCGTCGCCATCGCGCTCTCCGCCGCGCTGCGCGAGCCGACCTGAGCCCTCACGCCGGCATGTGGGGTGGGCTGGCTAGCTGCAGTGGCTGCGCCAGCCGCACGTCGGCCAGCATGATCGACTCAAGCGCCGACTTCCCGGGGAACGGCAGCCGAGAGCGTCGCGGGACGACGCTGCGGAGGCCGACGGCGTCGTCGGCTTGCACGGTCCCGCCGTCGACGGTGAAGTCCACGCCGTCCGCGTCCTGCCGCAGCGCGGTCACTCGGGCGCCGCGCACGATGCGGACGCCCGCCGCCATCGCGCGCTTCTCGAGCACCTGCTCCACGTTGAACTGCGATGTGATCAGGAGATCGGGGAACCGGCTCGGCAGGGTCGACGGGTTCATCTTGAGGTGGCCGAAGAGGCTCAGCCGCTCGACGGGCGCACCGGGGTGGGCGGACGGGGCTCGGCTACGCCGTCGTGTCCGCGTTCCTCCGGCGCCGGGTGATCCGCAGCCGGCCGGCACGCCGCCCGGGCCGCGGTGATCCAGGTCTTCGCGCTGAGCTGGGTGGGGATCCTGCACGGTGCTCTGGCGGTGTGGCTGCGGGTCCGCACGCGTGGTCGGTGGTGGTCTGGGGCCTGTTCGTCGTGCTGATGGGAGCCGTCGGGCGGACGAGCTACCGCGCCCTGACCCGGTTCGAGGAGATCGCGGCGACGGAGTGGCGTCCCGATCGGCCGGGCCCGGGGGAGGTGCGGCCTTCGACCTAGGCCGCGAGGCCGGTGACGCCCAGCGCCTGCCGTCCGGCCGTGGTGAGGGTGGCGGTCACGCGCTGGCCGACCAGGCCCAACGACGCGGCGGCGATCAGGCCGGCGCGAACCAGGTAGTGCGCGGCGGACTGGTCGCAGCAGCAGCGGCCGTCGAAGAACAGGTCGGGCTCGGTGCCCAGCGCCAGCTCGGCCCCGCCCGCCGCCACAGCGCGCAGGATCGCCCGGTCGCGGCCGCTGAGGGTGGTGGTCGTGGTCATGGCGCTCTCCGGGTGTCCGAGGTGGATCCTGCTGTTGGTGATACATCCACTATGAAGACCCGGCCCGTTTCGCAGACTCATCGCCACAACCAGGAACGCGTTCCCGGCCCGCAGGAAACCCTGACCACGCGGTAAGCCCGCGGAAGCTCGTAGCCTCGAAGCATGACCCTCGCGCGGACGCTGTTCGAGTTCGACGACTCCTACGCGCGCGAGGTGCCGGGCCTGTCGTTGCCGTGGACGGCCGCCGAGGCCCCCGCGCCGAAGCTGCTGGTGCTCAACGAGCCGCTGGCCGCTGAGCTGGGCGTCGACCCGGCGGTGCTGCGGTCGCCTGCGGGTGTGCAGCTGCTGGTCGGCGCCGGGCTGCCGGACGGGGTGACGCCGGTGGCCCAGGCCTACGCGGGCCACCAGTTCGGCGGGTACGTGCCGCGGCTTGGCGACGGGCGGGCGCTGCTGCTCGGCGAGGTGGTGGACGGAGCGGGCCGCCGACGTGACATCCACCTGAAGGGTTCGGGGCGCACACCCTTCGCCCGGGGCGGCGACGGCAAGGCCGCGGTGGGCCCGATGCTGCGGGAGTACCTGATCAGCGAGGCCATGCACGCCCTCGGGATCCCGACGACCCGGTCGCTGGCGGTGGTCGCGACCGGTGCCCCCGTGATGCGCGAGCAGGCGCTGCCGGGCGCGGTGCTCTGCCGGGTGGCCGCGAGCCACCTGCGGGTGGGCACGTTCCAGTACGCCGCCTCCACCGACGACCCCAAGCTGCTGCGCGCCCTGGCCGATTACGCCATCGCCCGCCACTACCCGGACGCGGCCGAGGTCGCCGACCCCTACCTGGAGCTGTACCGGCGCGTCGTCGAGGCGCAGGCCGACCTGGTGGCCCGGTGGATGCTCGTCGGCTTCATCCACGGCGTGATGAACACCGACAACATGACGATCTCGGGCGAGACCATCGACTACGGCCCGTGCGCCTTCATGGACGCCTTCGACCCGGCCACGGTGTTCAGCTCCATCGACGAGCGCGGCCGCTACGCCTACGGCAACCAGCCCGGGATCGCGCAGTGGAACCTCGCGCGCCTCGGCGAGGCGCTGCTGCCCCTGATCGACGCCGACAGCGACGCCGCGGTGGCCGCCGCGACCGGGGTCCTGAGCGGTTTCGCCGACGCCTACGAGCGCCACCGCGACGAGGGCATGGCGGCGAAGCTGGGCTTCGCGACGCCCGAGCCGGAGCTCGGCGCGGACGTGCTCGAGCTCCTGCGGGCCCAGCACGTCGACTTCACCCAGTTCTTCCGCGCGCTCGCCGCGGGCACCGCGCGGTCGCTGTTCGCCGAGCCGGAGCCGTTCGACGCGTGGGCCGCCCGCCGCGAGGCGCTGCTGCCGTCGGACAGGGCGGCGGTGGCGGCGGGGATGGACCGGGTCAACCCCGTCTACATCCCGCGCAACCACCGCGTCGAGGAGGCGCTCACCGCGGCCACCGCGGGGGACATGGGACCGTTCGACCGGCTGCTCGAGGTCGTGGCGCAGCCGTTCGACGAGCGCCCGGAAGGCGCGGGGTTCGCCGAGCCCGCGCCGCTCGGCGGGGTTCCGCACATCACGTACTGCGGCACCTGACACCGTCGCTTCGGGTTAGGGCGTGGCAAAGGTTCGGGCGCAGCGGAGGTCGCCGGGGCGCGGCATGCCATCATCGATCAGGTGCGTGCTCCGGAGTTCAGACGAAAAGCGGCATTGGGTTGCGCTCTCGCGCTCCTCGGCACGGGTGCGGTGGCGTGCTCCACGGTGGCGGGCACCCCCCATGCCGGCCCGGCGAGCCCGGCGGCCCCGGCTGCGGTGAACGGGCCGGTGGCGTTGTCCGGGTGGAAGCTCACCCTCCCGGTCGTGGGCAAGAAGGGCAACGCCGCGGGCGTCAACCCGGCCACCCCCATGCCGCCGTACCTGGTCGCCGAGAACAACGGCACCCTGACGCTGTGGGCGCCCGTCGGGGGCAGCACCACCCCCAACTCCAGCCACACCCGCACCGAGCTGGACAACCTCACCTCGTTCAACGCGGGCTCCGGCAAGCACCTCCTCACCGCAACGGTCACGGTCACCCAACTGCCGCGTGAGACGCCCGACGTCATCCTCGGCCAGATCCACGGCTCCGACGACATCAGCTCGGTCCCCTACGTGATGCTGCACGACAACGACGGGGCGATCGGGGTCGTGGTCAAGCAGAAGCAGTCCGGGTCGGAGAGCGCGAAGTACCCGCTGCTGGACAACGTGCCGATGGGCACCTCCTTCCGGTTCACGATCAGCGACAACGGCGACGGCAGCCTGACCTTCACCGCGACCAGCGGCGGCAAGACGGCGACCGCGAACTCGCCGGTCCCCGCGCCGTTCAGCGGGGCCACGGTCCGCTTCCAGGCCGGGGCCTACCAGCAGGCCGACTCGACGGGCGGCGGCGCGGCCACCGACGACGGCGCGCGCGTGACCTTCCAAGAGCTCACCGTCGGCTCCTGACGCCACCGGCTGTGTTCCGGCGGTCTTCCCGTCCGCGGGGGAGGATGGGCTGATGTCCGAGGTGCGGGTGGTCGGCGTCGGCCTGGATGGGGAGCGTGGCTCATCCCGGCCTGTGTTGTTGCTGCAGGAGATCAGCGGTGGTGAACGGGTGCTGCCGCTCTGGATCGGGGTGCAGGAGGCGGCCGCGATCATCGGCGAACAGCGCGGGGAGCGCGGGCCGCGTCCCGGCACCCACCAGCTGATCGGCCTGGTCATCGATGCGCTGAAGCGGCGGCTCGTGCGGGTGGCGATCGTCGAGATCAAGCAGAGCGTCTTCCACGCCGAGCTGGTGTTCGACGCGGGTGCGGTCACGTCGGCCCGGCCGAGCGACGCCGTGGCGCTGGCCCTGCACCTGGGTGTGCCGATCCACGTCGAGGAGACGGTGCTCGCGCAGGCGGCCCTGTCCAGCGCGGAGGAGTCCGGCGTCAGCGGGCTGCTGGGACGCACCGATGAGCCCACGCTCGACGCCATCGAGGACTTCCGGCGCTTCCTCGACAACGCCTCCCCGGAGGACTTCGACACCGACTGAGGCCGTCGGGAGGTCAGACCGGGCCGCGCAACCACCGAACCAGGACGACACCGCATCTTCGGACGGCCGATGGTCCTGCGGGATTGTCGCGGGCCGTGTGACGGTCGACACCCACCTCCGCCACGACCTCCTGCAGACCCTGGTCCTGACTGCGGAAACGTCCTCGCCGCCGAGCTGTTCGAGCTGTGACCGTCCCGTGATCGGAATCCGTGCATGAGTCCCCGCCGGACCGGGTACACGTTGGACACAACAGAGGAGGCAAAAGTGATCGTTCTCGGTCTGATCTTGCTGATCGTCGGCTTCATCGCCCACATTTCGATCCTGTGGACGCTGGGCATCATCCTGCTGGTCATCGGCGCGATCCTGGCCATCCTGGGCGGGACGGGCCGGATGGTCGGAGGCCGACGCCACTGGTACTAAGAGTGTCCGGCGACTGAGGGCCCGGCCCGCGCCGCCCAGGCGGCCACTTCGGGGCGTGCCTTGCACTCCCGACCCCTGGGCGCCGCGGGCTCGCGGAACCCTCACTCGCCGGACCCTCTGAGTCGTTCTCGTTGAAGGGGTGCCGGGCTGACCAGCCCGGCACCCCTTCGGCGTTCCCGGGAGCTTCGGCCGTGGGAACATCCGCGGCGTGACCACGCCCGTCGTCCTGCTGACCGGCGGGCCCGGGGCGGGGAAGAGCACCGTCGGCCGGATGTTGGCCGCCCGGCTGGGCGCTGCGCTCGTCGACCAGGACACGGTCACGGGGGCCCTGGTCGGGGTGGTCGCGGATCTGGTGGGGGTGCACGACCTCGACGACCCGCGCCTGGCCGGTCCCACGCGGGCGGCCCGCTACGAGGCCGTCGTGGCCGTCGCGGAGGACAACCTGCGGGTGGGCACGCCGGTCGCCCTGGTCGCGCCGTTCACTCGCGAACGGGCGGACATCGCGGCGTGGGTCGCGCTGGAGCGCCGCCTGCGCGACGCCGGGGGAGCGCCGCTGCTCGTGTGGCTGCGGTTGCGGCCCGAGACGGCGCTGCGACGGCTGAAGGCCCGCGGCGCGGCCCGGGACCTCGCGAAGACGGGCGACCCGACGGGCCTCGACGTCACCGCGCCCTCGGGCCCGCACCTGGCGGTGGACGCCGAGCGGCCCGTGACGGAGCTGGTTGATGCGGTGCTGGCCGCGCTGGTCGAGCGCGCGGCGGATGACCGCAGCTGACCGACTCGGCGGGATCACGGCAGATCGAGCCCCGCCGACCTCGTCGGGCCAGGGACGGGCGTGCTCGTGCGGGTGCGCGGCCAGGGTCGTGGTGGGCGTTGACCAACCCCTCATGCTGTCCGAGCGCGCGGCGACGTGACCTGAGCCGTCCTCGTCACGTGGGCCGGGGGCGCCCGAAGTGACCTGGGCCTCGCTCGTCGGAGGCGCGTTGCCATCGATGGCACAACCGGGTCATACTCGGCTCATGACACGTTGCCATCGATGGCACAGCCTCGCCCGAGCCGGGCGGTGAGCGAGCGCCGGATCCTCCGGGACGTCGCGGAGGCGGCCGGGGTCAGCCTGCGCACCGCCTCGCGGGTCCTGAACGACGATCCCCGTGTCGCGGCGGCCACGCGGGAGCGTGTGCAGGACATCATGCGGGAGCTGCGGTACACGCCGGACCTCATGGCCCGCTCCCTGCGCGGCGGCACCGACGCCACCATCGGCCTGGTCGTGGAGTCGATCGCCGACCCCTTCTTCTCCGAGCTGGTCGCGGCCGTCGAGTCCGCGACCTCCGAGGACGGCAAGTCGGTGCTCGTCGCCTCGACCCACGCCGACGCCGAGCGCGAGGCCCGTGTCGTCACCGAGCTGCAGCGGCGCCGGGTCGCGGGGCTGCTCGTCGTGCCCACCGCCGGTGACCACTCCTGGCTCGCCGAAGCGGCTGCCCCGCTGGTGCTGGTAGACCGTCCGGCGGCAGGCCTGAAGGCCGACGTCGTCGGCATCGACGACCACCGCGCGGCCTTCGACGCCGTCTCGCACCTCATCGCCCACGGCCACCGCGACATCGCCTACATCGGCGACTTCTCCGACGTGGCGACCTCGGCGGCCCGGCTGGCGGGCTACCGCCAGGCCCTGGCCGAGCACGGCCTCGCCGTGCCCGAGCACCTGATCCACGCCGACTGCCCGACACCGCGCTCCGCGGCCGCCGCCGTCTCCGACCTGTTGACCGGCGCCCAGCGGCCCACCGCGCTGTTCAGCGCCGCGACGCGCTGCTCGCTCGGGGTGGTGCCCGCCATGCACGAGCAGCGGCGCACCGACATCGCGCTCGTCGGGTTCGGCGACTTCGCCATGGCCGACGCGTTGGTGCCCGCGGTGACCGTCGTCGACCACTCCGGCGCGGTCATCGGTGAGGCCGCCGTGGCCCGCCTCATCCGGCGGATCGCGGAGCCCGACCTCCCGCCGGAGGTCGTGCAGGTGCCCGTCACCCTGGTCGAACGGGGTTCAGGGGAGCTGCGCCCGTGACCGCCACCGACGTCGTGATCGGCCTCGACCTGGGCACCACGAGCTCCAAGGCGATGGTCCGCGACACGGGGGGCCGCGAGGTGGCGCTCGTAGCCGCCCGGACGCCCTGGACCACGGTCCACGGGGGCACCCAGACCACCGCCGACGCCCTGTTCGCGCTCGCCGTCGACGTCCTCGCCCGGGCGGTGGACGCCGCCGAGGCGCGGATCGGGGCCGTGCGGGTGCTCGGCGTCGGCTTCACCGGTCTGGCCGAGAGCGGCGTGCTGCTCGACGCGGCAGGCGAGCCGTGCGCACCGGTGATCGCGTGGTTCGACAAGCGGGGCGGGCGGGAGATGGAGGTCCTCGCCGCCACAGCGCCCGCGGTGCGACGGGAGTTCTCCCGCCGGACCGGTCTGCCGTGGGACAGCCAGGCGAGCTTCGCCAAGCTGCTCTGGCTGCAGGGCACAGGCCACCCGCTGAGCGCCGCCCACCGCTGGTCGAGCGTCCCCGAATGGGTCGTGCACCGCCTCGGCGGCGACCTGGTGCGCGAGCCGTCGCTCGCCTCCCGGACCGGTCTCGTCGACCAGGGGAGCGGCGACGTCTGGGAAGCGGGCCTCTGGGCCGCCGGTCTCCCCACGAGGCTCCTCCCGCCGCCGCTGCCCGCCGGAACCAGCGCAGGCGTGCTGCGTCACGGCGGGCTCCCGGCCGCCTTGCAGGGCGCCGTCCTGACCGTGGCGGGCCACGACCACCCGGTCGCCGCCCTCGGGGTCGGCGCCGCCGGCCCGGACGAGCTGTTCAACTCCTCGGGCACCGCCGATGTGGTCGCCCGCTCGTTGCCGGGTGTCCTCGACGACGACCGCCGCGCACTCCTCGTCGAGTCGGGGCTCTCGGTCGGTGCGCACGTGCTGCCGGACACCAGCCTGGTGCTGGGCGGCGCGCGCGGCGGCCTGCTGCTGCGTCGGACCCTGAGCGCGCTCGGCGCGGCCGGATCGTCCGAGCGGGAGCGCCTGGACCGGGCCGCGCTCGCCGTCGGGGACCTGCCGCTGGGCCTCGAGGTCTCCGGGGCGGGCCCCACCGGCGACGACGTGGTGTTGCGCATGCGCGACGACGTGACCCCCGCGGACATCTGGGCCGCCGCCACCCGCTACACCGCTGCCGCGACCGGCTCGCTCATCGCGACCATCGAGGCCGTTGTCGGCCCCCACCGGCGGGCGATCGCCTGCGGCGGCTGGACCCGCATGGAGAGCGTCCGCGCGGCCAAGCGCTCGGCCATCGCCAACGTGACGTTCTCGTCCCTCAACGAACCCGGCGCCGTCGGCGCAGCCCTGCTGGCCGCACAGGCCGCGGGTGCCATGCCCTCGAGTCACTGCCCCGACGCCGTCCCGCACGAACAGCCCATCAGCGCGATCTCTGGAGGAGATGCATGAGTTCCACGACGACCCAGCCGGTCAGGACCCTCGACGACATCGCGGGGGAGGACGGCATCTTCGCGATCATCGCCATGGACCAGCGGAACACGCTGCGGCGGATGTTCACCGCCGTCGGGATCGAGGCCACCGACGAGGACCTGCGCCAGTCGAAGGCCGACGTCGCCCGGGCGCTCAGCCCCACCGCCAGCGGCATCCTCTTCGACCCGACCTACGGCGTGCCTGCGGTGACGGAGTCCGGGGCCCTGCACAGCGACTGCGGCCTGCTCGTGGCCTCGGAGCCCTCGGTGCGGGGGACCTTCAACGGGGAGCCCAGGACCCACCGCGACCCTGAGCTGGACGCCCGCTGGGTGCTCGACCAGGGCGGCGACGCCAACAAGTTCTTCGCCCAGCTCCGCGCCGACCGCCCGGCCCCGCGGACGGGCGAGCCCGACCTGGTGGCCGACTGCCTCGAGGCCGTGCGCCAGGTCGTCGAGGACTGCCGCGCCGTCGGCATCCCCTCGGTGATCGAGAACCTGGTCTACGCGCTGCCTGGTGAGGACCTGAGCGGCAAGCGCCGCGAGGACGCGGTCGTGGAGTCCGCGCGGGCGCTGAACGACCTCGACATCGACCTGCTCAAGCTGGAGTACCCGGGCTCGCCGGAAGGCTGCCGCCGTCTCGCGTCGGTGCTCGACCGGCCCTGGGCGGTGCTGTCGGCGGGCGTGCCGTTCGCCGACTTCACCGAGGTCATGAAGATCGCCTTCGACGAGGGCGGCGCCTCCGGGCTTCATCGCCGGGCGCTCGGTGTGGCGCGAGTCGCTGGCCCTCTCGGGTGCGCAGCGCCAGGAGTTCCTCGACACCGTGGCGCGCCCGCGCCTCGACACGCTGCGTGCCGTAGCCGCCGAAGGGGCCCGGCCCTGGGCCCGGGCGACGTCCAGGGTCAGGTAGCGGCAGGCACGGTGCTGCCCGTCGCGGCGGGCCGGGTGGGTCGCTCGATGCGGACCGACCCGGCCTCACCGCCGCAGCACGACGCGCGCAGAACCAGCTCCGCCGGCAGCACGACGTGGCGCTTGAGGCGCTTGCGCGGGTGGTCGAGCCGCTCGAACAGGCGGGTGGCCGCGACCCGCCCGATCCGGCTCGGGTCCTGGTCGACGACGGTGAGGGCGGGGCGCAGCGCCGTCGCGAGCGGGAAGTCGCCGAAGCTGATCAAAGGTAACGTCCGTGCGGTCCACCGACTGGAGCGCGGGCACGACGCCGATCGAGCACCGCACGGTGGACGAGAAGATCGCCGTGGGCGGGTCGGGCCGCGCCCAGCAGCCGGAGCGTGAGATCGCTGGCGCTGGTGCCCTGCGTCGCCTCCAGCGCGACCAGGTGCGGGTCGTACGGGATCCCGGCCGCGGCGAGTGCTTTCCGGTACCCCTGCAGCCGCCGGGCGATGGTCGCGATGTCGAGCGTGTCCCCGATGTAGGCGATGCGCCGATGGCCGTGCTCGATCAGGTGCGCCGTGGCGCGCTGGGCGCCCCCGACGTCGTCCGCGATGACGCTGTCGGCCTTGATCCCGGTGGGCGGGCGGTCGATGAAGACGACGGCCGTCCGCGCCAGCCAGGGCTCCAGGTAGGACTGGTCGCGCGAGACGGGGGTCGAGATCAGCCCGGCCAGCTGCCGCCCGAGCAACGCCTCCACCCCGGCCCGTTCGTGGACGCCGTCGTCGCCGAGGCTGGTCACGATCACCGCGCTGCCGCGGGCCCTGGCGATCGCCTCCACCTCGTGGATGGCGGCGGCGAAGAAGGGGTCGGAGATGTCGGGGACGGCGACGCCGATGGCGTTGTCGCTCCCGGAGCGGAACGTCCGCGCCAGGACGTTGGGCACGTACTGCAACTCGGCGATGGCGCGCTGGACCCGCTCGCGGACCTCGTCGGAGACGTAGCGGTCGCCTCGCATGACCCGGGAGACGGTCTTCCCGCTGACACCGGCCAGAGCGGCCACTTCGCGCATCGTGCTCACGCGCCCCTCCTCCCGCTCTGTCATCGGTGACAACCGATATCAAATAGGTACTCTGTCACCGGTGACATATCCGCGCAACTGCCCTAGGGTGCGTTACCAGCAAGCGAACGGTCGGGCTATGTCACCGGTGACAGGTCCGGTCCTAACGGTCGGGTGAAGCCGACATGGCGGCGGCCATCCGGTCGCTCCGGCGTCGAGGAGATCATGATGCACGTGCAAAGGGGCAACGGTGCGAGATCCCGCACGGCCCGTCGACGAGCGCAGGCCCAACCGCGGCTCCGTGCTCGGGCGGTGACCGCCGCATGAGCCCGATCCTGGAGGCGCGCGGCTTCTCGCGCAGCTTCGGCCACGTGCGGGCGCTGGACAACGCCGATTTCGACATCAACGCCGGCGAGGTCGTCGCGCTCATCGGCGACAACGGCGCAGGCAAATCGACGATGGTCAAGGCGCTAACGGGCAACCTCGAAATCGACTCCGGGGAGCTCTTCTTCGAGGGCAAGCCGGTCACCATCTCGACGCCGCACCAGGCGTCGGAGATGGGGATGGAGGTGGTGTACCAGGACCTCGCGCTGGCCCCGCACCTCAACCCGTACCAGAACATGTTCCTCGGCCGCGAGATCCCGCGGAAGGGCCTGCTGGGCAAGCTCGGGTTCATGGACGACAAGGCCATGCGGGCCAAGGCCAGGGCCGGGTTCGACGAGCTCGGCGGCACCGTCCGCTCGATGACCGCGCAGGTCGGCTCCATGTCCGGCGGCCAGCGTCAGCAGATCGCGATCGTCCGGTCCATCGCGTGGGCCAACAAGATCATCTTCCTGGACGAGCCGACCGCCGCGCTCGGCGTGGTGCAGACCAAGAACGTCCTGGACACCATCAAGCGGGTGCGGGACAAGGGCATCGCCGTCGTGCTGATCTCGCACTCCATGCCCGCGGTCCTGCAGGTCGCCGACCGCATCCAGGTGATGCGCCTGGGCACCCGGGTGGCGACGCTGCCCGCCGAGGGCACCACCGTCGAAGAGCTCGTCGGCGCCATGACCGGCGCGCTCGACGCCAACCCCACCCGCGCCGATCTCATCAAGGAGGACGCGTCGTGAGCGTCATCGCCAAAGAAGACTCCGCGGCCGTCGTCGACGATCACGGCGAGGACAGCCTGTTCAAGCGCCTCACCAGCCTCCAGTCGGTCTGGATCCTGGGTGTGCTGGTCGTCATCGTCGTGTTCTTCTCCGCAGCGGCGGGCGGCAAGTTCCTCTCCGCCAGCAACTTCTCGCTCATCTCGCAGAACATCGCCGTGTGGGCCGTCCTCGGCGTGGGGATGACGTTCGTCATCATCACCTCGGGCATCGACCTGTCGATCGGCTCCGTGCTGGTGTTCTCCTCGGTCGTCTCGGCCAAGGTCATGGAGGCCATCGGCGGGGACGGCGTGGGGCGTCACGTTCATCGGCATCCTCGTCGCGCTGGTCACCGGTGCGCTGTGGGGCGTGCTCAACGGCTATCTGGTGGCCAAGGCCAAGGTCCCTGCGCTCATCGTCACCCTGGGGTCGCTCTCGGTGGCTCTCGGACTGGCTCAGGTCATCACCGACGGCATCGACGTCCGCTCGGTGCCCGGCGGCGCTGACCGACTTCAACACCTACATCAAGATCCTCGGCATCCCGGCGCTGCCCTTCGTCGCGCTGGTCACCGTGATCATCGGCGGGATCGTCCTGCACAAGACCAAGTTCGGCCGCTACACGTACGCCATCGGCTCCAACGAGCTCGGCGCCCGCCGGGTCGGGATCAACGTCGACCGGCACCTGATCATGGTGTACGCGCTGTCCGGGCTGATGGCCGGGTTCGGCGCGGTGCTGGCGCTGTCCCAGTACGGCACGACCACGATCGCCGGGCAGTCGCTGACCAACCTGAACGTCATCGCCGCCGTCGTGATCGGTGGAACCTCCATCTTCGGTGGCGAGGGCTCGATCTTCGGCACGGTCGTCGGCCTGTTCATCCCGGCGGTCCTGCAGGCCGGATTCGTGATCATCGGCGTCGAGGCCTTCTGGCAGGGTGTCGCCGTCGGCACCGTCCTGGTCGCCGCCGTGTACGTCGACCAGTCCCGTCGCACCGCCGCGCTGCGCAGCGCGAAGTCCCGCAACCCGATCTTGGCACTCCTCCGACCCAACAAGTGAAGGAACCATTGATGAGATCAAGGACGCTCCTCAAGACCGCGGCAGCGCTCACGTTGCTGACGCTCCCCCTGACCGCCTGTTCCAGCTCGAAACCGGCCGACACCCCCGGGGCCGGGGGAGCATCGGCGACGGCCGACGCGAACGCACCGCTGGCCACCGGCGTCACCGCGCCCGACAAGGCCAAGAAGAACTACAACATCCAGTTCATCCAGGGTGTGACCGGCGACCAGTTCTACATCACCATGCAGTGCGGCGCGCAGGCCGAGGCGGCCAAGCTCGGCGTCACCGTCACCACCCAGGGCCCGCAGAAGTTCGACCCCACCCTGCAGAAGCCGATCCTCGACTCGGTCACCGCCACGAAGCCCGACGCCATCATGATCGCGCCGACCGACGTCACGGCCATGCAGAAGCCGCTCCAAGTCGCCGCGGCCGCAGGCACCAAGGTGATCTTGGTCGATACCACCACCGACGACCCCTCCTTCGCGGCCTCGGCGATCGCGTCGGACAACGTGGGCGGGGGCAAGGCGGCGTTCGACGCCCTCAAGAAGCTCAGCCCGCAAGGCGGCAAGGTCATGGTCATGTCCGTGACCCCGGGCATCTCGACGACCGACGCGCGGGCCAAGGGGTTCGAGGATGCGGTCAAGGCCGACTCGAGCTTCCAGTACCTCCCGATCCAGTACTCCAACAACGACCCGGCCACCGCGGCGAACCTGATGGCGGCCGCACTGCAGAAGGACCCCGACATCGTCGGTGTCTTCGCGGCCAACCTGTTCTCCGCTGAAGGAACTGCCACCGGCGTGAAGCAGGCGGGCAAGGCGGGCAAGGTCAACATCGTCGGCTTCGACGCGGGACCCAACCAGGTCAAGGCGCTCAGGGACGGCACCGTCCAGGCCCTCGTGGCCCAGCAGCCGGGCACGATCGGCCAGTACGGCGTCGACGAGGCCGTCGCCGCGCTCGACGGCGGAACCGTCACGCCCAAGGTGCAGACCGGCTTCACCACCATCACCAAGGACAACGTCGACGGCGACGCAGCGTCGGCCGTCTACAAGTCCGCCTGCTAGATCCGCGCATATCGGGTGGGGCCGGGGCGAACCCCCGGCCCCACCCGCGTGACGGCACCCCCCGAGACGAGAGCGAGCGGCCCCATGACCGACTTCAACGGCCGGACGATCCTGGTGACCGGCGCCAGCGGCGGGATCGGCGGCGCCATCGTGCGTCAGCTGGTCAAGGCGGGTGCCGACGTCGTGGCCAGCAGCCGCTCCGAGGACGACCTCGCCGCACTGGCCGCCGAGACCGGATGTCGCACCTGCCCCTTCGACCTGACCTCAGAAGACAGCATCCGGACGGCCCTGGAGGGCCTCGAGCTCTACGGCCTGGTGAACTGCGGCGGCTTCGGCGGCGAGATCGCCACACCGATGGACACCGACATCGAGGTGTTCGACAAGGTCATCAGCGTCAACGCGCGCGGCGCGCTGCTGGTGATCAAGCACGCCGCGCCCGCGATGATCCGGGGCGGCGGCGGCTCGATCGTGAACGTGTCCAGCCAGGCCAGCCTGGTCGCGCTGGCCGGGCACATCTCCTACGGCTCGTCCAAGGCCGCGCTGGACAACATCACCCGTGTCTCCGCCCTCGAACTGGGGAAGCACAACATCCGGGTCAACAGCGTGAACCCGACGGTCGTCATGACCCCCATGTCGGCCTGGTACTGGGGCCGCGAGGACATCGAGAAGCCGTTCCTCGAGGCGATGCCGCTCGGCCGATGGGCCACCGAGGACGAGATCGCCGCACCCATCGTGTTCCTGCTCGGCGACGGCGCCTCGATGATCACCGGCGTCTCGCTGCCCATAGACGGCGGGTACTCGATTCGCTGACCCCCCGTGGCCGATCTTGTTGCGTTTCCGGGGCTATAGGCCCGCGAACGCAACAAGATTCATCCGCGCCCGAGGCGGTTCAGCAGGTCGGGCCGGTTCGCGGCGAAGAACTCCGCGAGGGTCTGCGTGCGGCGCCGTCTGGTCGAGGGGGCCACGGCCACCCGGACGAGGTCGGCCGTCCCGACCAGCGGGATCGTCGTGGTCCCGGCGCCCAAGGGCATGGCGAGCTCACCGGGGCGGGCCAGCCCCGCGGTGGCCAACACGCCGATGTACTCGTAGAAGACGGTGGCCCGCAGGTGCACGGCGCCGACCATGATCAGCGAACGGGGGACATGGACGCCATATGTGGCCGCCACGTCCCCCTTTTGGCGATCAACGCGAAGTCATGGTCAGCCGTGGATGGGGCGGAGGACCACCACGTAGAGGAGCCCGCCGCCGCCTGCTCCCGCGACGGTGAGCGCGAGGGCCAGGAGCAGCCTGCCGCCGGGGAGCTCCCCGGCCGCAGGCAGGGCCCGCCGCAGCCGTCGGAAGCGCCGCTCGGCCAGCGTCCACAGGAGTCCGGAGAGGGCCAGGAGGAGGCCGCCCGCCGCCAGGCCCCACGCGCCGAGGTTCGGGAGCAGTCGCAGGATCACCAGGGCGAAGGCGACGAGCCCGAGCATCGTCCGGCGCCAGGCGAGCCCGGTGCGCTCCGCCTGTAGGCCCGGGTCGAACAGCGGCGGTCCGCTCATGGCGTGAACACGGCGAGCAGCACGAGAACGGCCACCGCGACCACACCGACCGCCAGCAACGGCAGGATGCGCGACGGGGGCAACGCCCGCTTCTGCCGGAGCGCCAGCTCGGTGGCGCCCCAGCCGAACCACGCGAGCACCGGTATGACGAGGCCCATCACCAGCAGGATGACCGAGGCGGCCAGTCGCAGGCCCGGCTGCAGCGGCAGGCCGAGGGCCTCCAGCGCGACACCGCCCGCGAGCAGGCCGAGCGCCGTGCGGATCCAGGCCAGGAACGTGCGTTCGTTCGCCAGCGAGAACCGCGGGTCGGGTTCACCCCCGTGCCCGTAGACCCAGCGCGGGAACCGCGTCGGACTCATCGCCGCAGCGTAGGCGACCCCGCCACCCCACCCGGCGCCGACTTCGCAGAGCTTGCGGCGTCTTCGCAGGCCGCCGACCCTCTGCGAGGACTTCCCAGCGTGTGCGAAGTGGGCCGAGCCCGCGGATCAGGCCTTGCGGCCCACCCCGCCGGACTCCGAGACATCGGGGGCCGTGCCGAACATGTTGAGCTCGGGGCGCCACAGGTGGATCGGGACCACGCCCGGCTCGACCAGCTCCAGCCCCTCGTAGTAGCCGGCGATCTGCTCGTGCGTGCGGACGTTGTAGGGGACTCCGCCGCTGTCGGCGTACTGCTGGATGGCCGCCAGGTAGGCGTCGCTGCTGTCGGTGCCGTCGCTCTCGACCAAGAAGCTGCCGGACGGGAGGCCCGCGAGGAGCTGTCGGACGATCGAGCGGGCCTCCTCGTAGTCCGCGACGTGCCCGAGCACGCCGATCATCAACAGCGCGACCGGCTGCTCGAGGTCCAGCGTCTTGGCCGCCTCCGCGATGATCGCGGCCGGGTCGTGCATGTCCGCGTCGATGTAGCTGGTGACGCCCTCGGGGGAGCTCGTGAGCAGGGCACGCGCGTGGGTGAGGACGAGCGGGTCGTTGTCGACGTAGACGATGCGCGCCTCAGGGTCCACCTGCTGCGCCACCTCGTGGGTGTTGTTGGCGGTGGGCAGCCCGGTGCCGACGTCGAGGAACTGGCGCACGCCCGCCTCGAGGATCAGGTAGCGGACCGCGCGGGCCAGGAACTGGCGGCACGCGCGCGCCTTGTCGAGTTGGAGGGGGTAGACGGCGACGAACTCGTCGCCCGCTTCCCGGTCGGCCTGGAAGTTGTCCTTCCCGCCCAACCAGTAGTTCCAGATGCGTGCCGAGTGCGGAATCGAGACGTCGATATCGCGCAGGATCTGGCCACCGTCGTTCCTGCCTGCCATAAAAGAGATCTTAGTACCCGGCTCCGCGGTCCGTGGTTTGCGGCGAGCGGTGCAGCTACTGTGGAAAAGCACCACGACAACGATCACTGCAGCGACGACCGCCGGGAGGACGCGGCGATGCTCAGCGACCCGACTCCCCGTCCGCCGCGCAGCTACGACCCCACCATCGCGCCGCACCGCGACGACGACGTGATCCACGTCTACGACTACGCGACGATCCGGGCGCTCCTGCGCGACCCGCAACGGGTGACCTCCGACATCACCGAGCTGCTCTCGCCCGAGGAGCGCGACCGGCTGCACCCGGTGAGCGCGTTCGTCTGGGCCACCGACCGCAAGACGATCAGCGGCTGCCCGGGCAGGCACGGCGCGCTGCGCACCCTGATGGCCCCGTGGTTCACGGCCTCGGCGGTGGCCGAGCGGCAGTCCTCGGCCCTCGAAGCGTGCGTGCGGCGCCTCGAGGTGACCGACGGCCCGTTCGACGTATTCAACGACTACGCGTTGCCGCTGGTCGTCGACTACATGTCCGGCTGGCTGGGCATCCCGTCGTCGGACGTCGAGTTCGCGATCGCCGACCAGATCGCGGCGGGCGACATGTTCGAGACCTGGCCCGCCTTCTCCACCGACGAGATGGACGGGCACTACCGCGCGCTGATGCGCAGGTCCGACCTCTTCAGCGTGGCGGCCGCGGTGCAGGAGATGGCCGGTTCCGGGACGCTCGGCGAGCGGGAGGCGTGGGGGATCCTCTACTCGATCTCGGTCAGCTCGGTGGCCACCGCCGCGTCCATCACGTTGGCGGTGGGGCTCGGCATCGAGCACGGGCTGTGGGCGCACATGGAGGACGCCGGGTACGCCCGCGCGGCGGTCGAGGAGGCCGTCCGGCTCGGCAACCCGTTCCCCCAGGCCAGCAGGTTCGTCCGCGAGCCGTTCACGATCGGCGAGGTGGAGGTGCGGCCGGGCGATCAGGTGCTGATGTGGCTGACCGCGGCCAACCGCGACCTCCCCGGCCCGCGGGAGCAGCCCCTCGACCGGTTCGACCCGCTGCGAGACAACAGCCAGCACCTCGGGTGGGGATCGGGCTACCACCTCTGCGCGGGCGTGCACCACGCCCGCGCGCTGGCCGCGACCGCCGTCACCACCTTGGTGCGCCGGTGCCCGGATCTCGCGATCGCCATGCCGTGGAAGCGGTTCGTCGGTATCGACGACGGGTTCGAGGCGGCTCCGGCCACGCCATGACGACGCGCGCGACGATTCACCTCAGCCGTAGTCCGAACGGCGGCAGGTATGCTGCGATGATCGCAGTTCATGCCGCCATATGGGGTAACTCGGTCGCGACGCATTCAGGAAGTGCCACTGCCCGCACTCTGACGGGGCGTGCGCCCGATAGGGTCTCGGCTCGCTGCGGTCGGTGAGTGGTCAGCGCAGCCTGGATCCATTCAGTCACTCGATTGCCGGAGCGAGATATGCGGGGGACGCGAGGATGAGCGTGGACCGAGGGGGGCTGCCGGAGGGTCGGGGACGGCACTCCGCCGAGACCCGGTCGGAGGGCATCGGACCGGCGGGTTTCGAGCGCAACGGGGTGGACCGCGTCCCCGAGGGCGACCGCACCTCGACCCCGGGAACGTTCTTCGTCGTTTTCGTCGGCGGGTCCGTCGGCCTGGGCGCCATCGCCTTCGGGTGGGTGGGCATGTCCTTCGGGCTCGGCCTCTGGGCGACGATCACGGCGATCGCCGTGGGCACCGCCGTCGGCCAGATCCTGCTGGTCCCGCTGATCCTCATCGGGTCCAGGACCGCCACCAACAACGCAACCTCGTCCGGCGCGACGTTCGGCGTCCGCGGGCGGCTCATCGGCAGCGGCATCGGACTGTTGACCATGCTGGTCTCGGTGGCGCTCACGGTCTGGACCAGCGGGTCCGCCGGAGCGGCCGCCGCGGGCAGGCTGTTGGGCGTGCCGGACACCCCGCTCGTCGAAGGCATCGGTTACGCCCTGGTCGCCATCGTGTCGGTGGCCGTTGCGATCTGGGGCTTCCGCTGGCTGGTGCGCGCCACGACGATCGTCTTCGTCCTCGGCGGGCTCATCATGCTCTTGATGCCGTTCGCCTTCGGCGGCGCCATCAAGTGGGACTACGCGGGCGGCCAGTACCTCCTCGGCGACTTCTGGCCGACCTGGCTGCTGGTGGCGACGACCATCGGGGTCTCGGGCGCACTGGTCGTGTGCACCATCCTCGGCGACTGGACCCGCTACATCCGCTCCGACCTGCACCCGTCGAACAAGCTGGCCTGGATCGGCTCGCTCGGCGTCTTCCTGGGCTTCGTGGTGCCCGCGGCGATCGGGGCCATCGTGACGACGGCCGTTACCGACCCCACGGCCCCGTTCACGGTCAGCGTGGCCAACGAGTCGCCCACCTGGTACGCGGTGCTGCTGCTCCCGTTCGCCGTCTTCGGCGGGGTCGGGCTGGTGGCCCAGTCCCTCTACAGCGCGGGCCTCGACCTCGAAGCGCTGGTCGTCCGGCTCACCCGGGCCCAGGCCACGGTCGTCATCGCCGTGGTCGGCGTGGTGCTGATGTACCTCGGCCTGCTGGCGGAAGTCCAGGCCTCCATCGCGGCTGCGCTGCTCATCCTGGCCGAGCTCAGCGCGCCGTGGGCCGTGATCGTCGGGATCGGCTACCTGCGCTCGCGCGGCCGCTACGACGCCGACGACCTGCAGGTGTTCAACCGCAGGACGACCGGCGGCCGGTACTGGTACTCCGGGGGCTGGCGCTGGCAGGCCGTGCTGGCCTGGGCGGTGGGCTCGGTCATCGGGCTGCTGATGATCCAGACCCAGCTGTTCATGGGCCCGCTCTCGGGCATCGCGGGCGGCGTCGACGTCAGCCTCATCGTCGGGTCGGTCGTGGCGGGCGTCCTCTACTTCGTGCTCACGCCCCGCCAGGACACCCCGGCGTTCTGAGGCGCCGCCGATCGTCGCGGACATGGGGTTCGCCGCGCAGGTGCGGGCCGCGGCCCTCGCGCGGCGGAACATCGCCCTGCGGGCAGCGCTGGCCATGGCGATCCCGCTGTCCGCGGGTCTTGCGATCGGACAGCCGGAGGCGGGTGCCGGGGCGTCGTTCGGCGCGCTGGCCTGCCTCTACGTGCCGCAGGCCCCCTACCGGTACCGCGCGCGGGTGGTGGCGGCGATCGGTGTGGGTCTGGTGCTCGCCGTCCTCCTCGGTGCGCTGGCCGCGCCCTCGGGTCTCGTCGCGGCGCTGGTCGCGGGGCTCGTCGCGGGCGTCGCGTCGTTCCTGTGCCAGGCCGCTGAGCTGCCGCCGCCGCGGGAGCTGATGCTGGTCATGGCCGTGCTGGCGGCCACCGACGGCGTCGAAGGCAGCGCTGCGGCGCTGACGCGTGCGGGTCTGGCGGCGGCGGGTGCGGTCGTCGCGTGGCTGGTGACGATGTCGCCTGCGCTCCTGGGACGGCGCCGCGCGCCCGAGCAGCGCGCGGTGGTGGAGGCCCTCGGGGCCGTCGCCGCGCTGCTGGACGCCGTCGGCGACGCCGGACACCCTGCGGCGCGGCACGCGGCCGTGGTCGCGGTCCGCCGGGCCCGCGACGCTGTCGGCCAGGGCGGGTTGGCCCCCGACGACCGGCTGACGAGGGGAGCGATGGCGGCCGAGGCGCTGCTGGAGGCGGCCCTGCACGTCGACGTCGAGTCCACACATCCCCTCGATCCGGGGTGGGCGGCCACCGTGCGGGCGCTGGCCACCGCGCTCCCGGACAGCGGTGCGGCGCTGCCGTCCACCGCCGGTGTCGTCGGCGCCGAGGCCCTGACCCGCGCGATCGTGGCGGCCCGCGCGGCGCTGGGCGACGCACCACCGCCCGCGCCTCCGATTCCCTTCCCGACCCGCCCCGGGGTCCTCGCCCAGCTGCGGGTCGCGTGGCAGGGCCACTCGGTGGTGCTCCCCGCGGCGGCCCGGATCGGGATCGCGGTCGCCGTGGGGGTCGGTCTCGGACGGGCGCTGGGGCTCGGCCACGCGTACTGGGTGGGGCTCACGGCGGTCGCGGTGCTTCAGGGCAGCAACCTCGCCGTGACCCGGACGCGGGTCGTGCACCGCGTGGTCGGCACGGTGGTCGGGGTCGGGCTGGGGTTCGCGGTCCTCGGCTGGGGGCCGCCGTTGTGGCTGGTGGCGCTGGTCGCGGTGGTCTTCCAGAGCGTGGTCGAGCTGGTGATCGTGACGCGGTACTGGCTGGCGGTCGTGGCGATCACGGTGTTGGCGCTGGTGCTGTTCCACCTCGGGTCGCCCACCGAGGACGTCGGCGCGGCGATCGGGGCGCGCCTGTTGGACACCGCGATCGGGGCGGCGGTGGCGTTGCTCCTGCGCCTCGCGCTCTGGCCGCGGGCGACGTCCTCCCGGCTGCCGCGGGTGCAGGCCAGGGCCATCGCCGCGGTGCGCACGACGCTCGCCGCGGCCTGGCGCGTCGCCGGAGGTGCCGTCGACGCCGCGGAGGCGGGCACGTTGACCGACGAGCGCCGCCGCCTGCAGGTCGAGCTGGCCAACCTGCACGTCGTCCACACCGACGCCCTGGCCGACACCGGCGCCCGCGGGTCCGACGACCGGTGGCCGGTCTCGGTGGCCCTCGAGGAGCTCTCGGTGCTGGCCCTGGCCTGGCCCGCGCATCGGACACCCCCCGGGGCCGCCGCGGGTGCGGCCTTCCTCGGGCACCTCGACGGGCTGGCGGCGGCGGTCGCGGGTGGCGCCACACCGCCGTCCGTGGTGCCCGCCCTGCCCGGGCTGCCGCGCACGACCGCGGCCGCGGGCGCGCTCACCGAGGCGGTCCGGGACGTCGTCCGCCCCTGACGCCGTGGGCGCTCCACCTCACCCACTTGCGTTCACCTGAATTTTCCGAGTTCCGGCGTAGTGTCGGTGAGATGCGACCGGTCGAGGCCGCGTCGCCGGTTGGGGAACCGGAGGCAGTACCCAGGGACCGGTCCCGACGGCGCAGGCGGCGCGTGCTGCTGATCTGCGCTGCCGTCGTGGTCGCGCTGCTCGCCGTCGGGTTCTGGTGGGTCCGGTCCGCGGGCCCGCCGCCGATCACCGCCGCCGACGTCGACCAGGCCGTGCAACGCGGCATCCAGCAGGCGCAGGAGCAGCAGCGCAACACCCCGCCCGACGCCACCACCGCCGATCGGACGATCACCCCGTCGCTCGTCACCGTCACCTCGCAGCGGGCCGACCCGGCCGCGGGCGCGGGCGACATCGACACCCGCCTGGGCAGCGGGGTGGTCATCAGCGCGACCGGAGCCGTCCTCACGGCGCTGCACGTCGTCGACGGCGCCACCCAGATCCAGGTCGCGTTCGCCGACGGCACCAAGTCCGCGGCGCGCATCACGGCGAGCAAGGCGGAGAACGACATCGCCGTGCTCGCCGTCGACCAGCTGCCCGAGGTCGTGGTGCCCGCGGTGATGGCCGGCCCGCCGCCGGTCGGCGACGCGGTCTACGCCGTCGGCAACCCGCTCGGCCTGCAGCACAGCCTCACCGCGGGCGTCGTGTCGGCCACCGACCGCAGCATCGAGACGCCCCGCGGCCCGCTGAGCGGGCTCATCCAGTTCGACGCGGCCGTCAACCCCGGCAACAGCGGTGGTCCGCTCCTCAACCGGGCCGGGCAGGTGGTCGGCATCGTCACCGGGCTGGCCAACCCGGCCAAGCAGGACTTCTTCGTCGGGATCGGCTTCGCCGTGCCCATCGCGACCGCGGGCGGTGTGGCGGGTGGACCCCAGCAATGAGGGTTACAGCGATGACCGTCACCGCGATGACGTGACACCCGTGCCTGCCCCGCGACACAGGAGACCCATGGAACACCACGCTGACACGCCTGCGCTGCCCCTCGAGCCCACCCTCTACCAGGTCAAGAAGACGATCGTGGGCCAGGACGGACTCTTGGAGCGGATGCTCGTGGCGCTGCTGGCCAGGGGACACCTGCTCGTCGAGGGCGTGCCGGGGCTCGCCAAGACGATGGCGATCAAGACGCTCGCCCAGGCGATCGGCGGCCAGTTCCAGCGGATCCAGTTCACCTCCGATCTCGTGCCCGCCGACGTCGTCGGCACGCGCATCTACAACCAGCACGACGGCGAGTTCCAGGTCTCCTTCGGCCCGGTGTTCACCAACCTGCTGCTCGCCGACGAGATCAACCGCGCCCCCGCGAAGGTGCAGAGCGCGCTGCTGGAGGTGATGCAGGAGCGCCAGGTGACGATCGGCCGCGAGACGTTCCCGGCCCCCGACCCGTTCCTGGTCATGGCCACGCAGAACCCGATCGAGTCGGAGGGCACCTACCCGCTGCCCGAGGCGCAGCTGGACCGCTTCATGTTCAAGGTGCTCGTCGGCTACCCGAGCCCCACCCAGGAGTACGTCGTGGTCGAGCGGATGATCTCGGCGCCGGAGCGGCCCGAGGTGGTGATCGACACCGCGACCCTGCTCGAGTTCCAGCGCGCGGCCGACGCCGTCTACGTCGACCCGCAGATCATCGAGTACGCCGTCAAGATCAGCACCGCCACGCGCGACCTCGCGTCGGTCGGGCTGCCCGAGCTGGCCCGCTACGTGCAGTTCGGCGCCAGCCCCCGCGCGTCGATCAACATGGTGCTCGGCGCCAAGGCGCTGGCCTTCCTGCGCGGCCGCGACTACGCGCTCTCCACCGACGTCCGCGAGCTGGCCAGGGACGTGCTGCGGCACCGGGTCGTCCTGTCCTACGAGGCGCTGGCCGACGACGTGTCGCCCGACGCGCTGCTCGATCCGCTGCTCGCCGCCGTCGCGGTCCCGCAGGTGGAGCCGGGCGTGCCCGCCGCGCGGAGGTCGTGATCGGGCCACGATGATCGACACAGGGGCACTGACACCGGAGCGCGTGCTGCGCAGGCTGGAGTGGCGCGTCCTGCGTCGCCTGGATGGTCGGCTGGCGGGCGACTACCGCACGGTGTTCCGCGGCACCGGGGTCGACGTCGCGGACCTGCGCGAATACCAGTTCGGCGACGACCTGCGCCACATCGACTGGAACGTCACCGCGCGCACCGACACCACGCACGTCCGGGAGTACCTGGAAGACCGCGAGGTCACGGCGTGGCTGCTGCTCGACGCGTCGGCCTCGATGGATTTCGGGCCGGTCGAGCGGCGCAAGCACCTGGTGCTGACCGAGGTGGCCGCCACCGTGGCCCAGCTGCTGTCCCGCGGCGGCAACCGGGTCGGGGCGCTGATGTTCGACGCGGGCGTGCGCGACACGGTCCCGCCCGGCAACGGGCGCAACCACGTCCTGCGCATCCTGGCGCGGCTGCTGGCCACGCCCGGCACCGGTGCCCCCGGCCCCACCGACCTGGGCGCCGCGCTGCGGGCCGCGCTCGGCATCGTGCGACGGCGCTCCCTCATCGTGATCGTCTCGGACTTCCTCAGCTCACCGGGCTGGCAGGGGCTGCTCGGCCAGCTCGCCCGCCGCCACGACGTGGTCGCCATCCAGGTGGTCGACCGGCGCGAGTTCGAGCTGCCCGCCGCAGGGATGATCTACGTCGAGGACGCGGAGACCGGCGAGATCATCTTCGTCGACACCGACGACCCCGGCTTCCAGCAGCGCCTGCGCGCCCAGGCCGATGAGCGGCAGGCGACCCTCGTCGCGGACCTGCGCTCGGCCGGGCTCGACCTGTTCACGGTGTCCACCGACGAGGACCTGGTCCGGGCGTTGTTCCGCGTCGCCGCGCTGCGCAGGAGGCGCCGATGACCTTCGCGTGGCCGTGGATGCTGCTCGCCGTCGCCCTGATCCCGCTCGTGGTGTTCTGGTACCGCAAGCTGCTGCGCGACCGGGCCGCGCGGCGCGCCCAGCTGGCGGCGCTCGGCCTCGTCGCGCCCGCTGTGGTCACGTCCGGCTGGCGGCGGCACCTGCCTCCGGCGTTGATGCTCGTCGCGTTGACGCTGCTGGTCGTGTCGCTGAGCCGGCCGGAGGCCACCGTGCCCCAGCCGCGCCGCGAAGGCACGGTGATCCTCGCCTTCGACGTCTCGGCCAGCATGGCGGCCAAGGACATCGCGCCCACCCGGATCGACGCGGCGAAGGCCGCGGCGCGCGCGTTCGTCCAGCGCCAGCCCAGCACGGTCAAGGTGGGCGTGGTCGCGTTCAGCGGCAGCGGTCTCGTCACGCAGCAACCGAGCTCCGACCAGGCCACGGTCCTCGCCGCGATCGACCGGCTCACCCCGCAGGGCGGCACCGCGCTGGCAGGCGGCCTGCAGACCGCGCTGTCCGCGATCGTCGGGCGGCCCGTGCTGGTCGGCCAGCCGAGCGACCCCCTCGAGCCGCGCGGACCCGATCTCGGCTACCACGGCTCGGCCGCGGTCATCCTGCTCACCGACGGCGAGAACACGTCCGGCACCGACCCGCTGGACGTCGCCGACATCGCGTCGGGGGCGGGCGTGCACGTCTACCCGATCGGGCTGGGCAAGCCCGAGGGCACCGTCCTGGAGATCGACGGCTTCCAGGTCGCGACCGCGCTCGACGAGCCCCTGCTGCGCGAGATCGCCTCGCGCACCGACGGCAAGTACTTCGCGGCGACCGACGAGCAGGCCCTCGCGGACGTCTACAACTCCATCGACCTGACGTGGACGGTGGCGACCGAGCACATCGAGCTGACCGCCGTGTTCGCCGGGGTCGCGGCCCTCCTGCTCCTGGCCGGGGTCGGCCTGTCCTTCCTGTGGTTCGGACGGGCGGTGTAGCGATGGGCTTCCAGTGGCCGTTGATGCTGTTGTTCCTGCTCGTCGTGCCCGCGCTGATCGGCGTGTACGTCTGGCAGAACCGCCGCCGTCGCAAGCGCGCGGTCCGGCATTCCAGCGTCGCCCTCATCCGGGCGGCCGCCCCGTCGCGGGCGGCCTGGAAACGGCACCTGCCGTTCGCGTTGGTGCTGGGCGCGCTGGCCCTGCTCGCGTTGGCGGCGGCCCGGCCGCACGTCAGCACGCAGGTGCCGATCGCCGATACGACGATCATCCTGGCGCTCGACGTGTCGGGCTCCATGTGCTCCACCGACGTCATGCCCAACCGGCTGACGGCCGCCGAGGCCGCGGTGCGGGAGTTCGTGCAGAACCAGGACTCCGACACCCGCATCGGGCTGGTGGTGTTCTCCGGGTTCGCGCAGGTCACGGTGGCCCCGACCACCGAGCGCGACGCCCTGCTGCGCAGCATCGACTCGCTGACCACCGGCCGGGGCACCGCGATCGGGGCGGCTGTCCTCAAGTCGGTCGACGCGATCTCCGAGATCGACCCCGAGGTGGCGCCGTCCGATCCCGGACCCACCGCGGCCTCGGCGCCGCGGGCGCGGACACCGGGCACGTACGCGCCGGAGATCGTCGTGCTCCTCACCGACGGCGCGAACACCACCGGTGTCGAGCCCGCGGCCGCAGCCAAGACGGCCGCCGAGCGCGGCGTGCGCGTCTACCCGATCGGGTTCGGCACCACCAACCCGGCGGCGATGGTGTGCACGGCGGCCCAGCTGGGCGGCCACACCTTCGACGGCTACGGCGGCCGCCCCGCCGTCAGCACGCCGAGCGTGGGCAGCCGCAGCTACCTGGTCGCCGACGAGGCGACGTTGCGCGACGTCGCGTCGACCACCGGCGGCGAGTACTTCTCCGCGGCCGACGCGGGCAGGCTGCAGACCGTGCTGAAGGACCTGCCCCGCAGCGTGGCCACCCAGAAGCGCGACGTCGAGGTCAGCGTGGTGCCGGTCGCGTTGGCCGCGCTCCTGCTGCTGGGGAGCCTGTGGGCGGCGGCCCGCTGGACCGCCTTCCCGAACTAGGAACGCCCGTCCTCTACGACCGGAGGGCGGGGGCGGGCAGGCTGCGCTCGAGCCGGAGCAGGGCGAGCACGCTCACCGCGTTGATCGCGCCGAGCACGAGGAACGGCGTCGCGTGGCCTGTCTCGTAGAAGCCCGCGAAGAAGGCGGGCGCGATCACCGAGGCGATCGCGAACGAGTACTGGAACGTCGACAGGTAGCGGCCGCGGGCGGCGATCGGCGCGGTCCCCGCGGCGAGCGCGGTCGAGATCGGGGCGTGGGTCGCCTCCGCGACGGTGAAGAGCAGCGTGCCGACGACCAGCACGAGCGTCGCCACCGAACCGGCGCTGAACGCCGACGACCGCCATGAGCACGCACCACACCGTCCAGAGGCCCGCGGCCACGGCGACGCTCCGGGTCCGGCGCACGCGCCCCAGCCTGCGCACGATGGGGGCGGAGAGCACGGTGATGAGCACGGCGTTCGCGGCCAGCAACACCGCCGTCAGCCAGACCGGGCCCGCACCGGCGAGCACCACCGTGGGCAATGTGATGGCGAGCATCATGCTGGTCATCGCGTACACGGTGTTGAGCGCGACGAGGCCGAGGTAGGGCCGGTCGCGCACCAGCTCGCGGTAGCCGACCGGCTCGCCGTCGACGGCCTCCCGGTGCGGCGCCCGCACACCGGTCGCGACCAGCGCGCCCGCCACCGCGAGGCAGACCGCCGCCCCGTAGGCGACGCCGCGGTAGGCCGAGGCGCTTCCGTCGGCGACGACCAGCCCGGTGGTCAGGCCGCCGAGCGCGAGTCCGGCGGTGCGGGCGGCGTTGCTGATCGCGTACCACGCGTCGACACCGCGGCCGCCCGGCCGTCCGTCGGCGTAGTCGGCGACGAGGGTGAAGATCGTGCACCAGAACACGCGCACGCCGACCGCCACGAGCATGGCGGCGACGAGGATTCCGACCGGCCCGGTCACGGCCGCGTAGGCCAGGAAGCCGACCGCCATCGTCAGCTCCGAGGCCACCACCAGCCGCAGCGGGCCGATCCGGTCGGCTAGCGTGCCCGCCCAGATGGGGATCGGGAGCGCGGCCAGGTTCGCCACCGTCAGCAGCACGCCGACCAGCACGAGCGGCACCGAGGTGAGCCGGACGAAGTAGACCAGCGACAGCGGCGTGAACAGGCCGTTGCCGATCGAGTCGACGGTCACCGCCGCCACGAGCACCGACCCGCCGCGACTGCGCACGGGAGCGGATGCTTCCACCCGGGCCACCGGTTGATCCACCGCATTCGTCAGTAGGGTGGCCGCATAAGGCTCTCGGATGCGTAAGGAGCGGAAACGTGGGTGTCAGCCTCGCCAAGGGCGGCAACGTCAGTCTGACCAAGGAGGCCCCGGGCCTCACGAACGTGCTGGTCGGGCTCGGCTGGGACGTGCGCACCACCACCGGTGCCGACTACGACCTCGACGCGTCGGCGATCCTGCTCAACGCGGCGGGCAAGGTCATCTCCGACCAGCACTTCGTCTTCTTCAACAACCTCACCAGCCCCGACGGCACCGTCGAGCACACGGGGGACAACCTCACCGGTGAGGGCGAGGGCGACGACGAGATCATCAAGGTGAACCTCGCCGCCATGTCGCCCGACGTGGAGCGCATCGTCTTCCCGGTCAGCATCTACGACGCCGACGCGCGGCGACAGAGCTTCGGCCAGGTCGCCAACGCCTACATCCGCGTGGTCAACGGCGACAACCAGACCGAGCTGACCCGGTTCGACCTCACCGAAGACGCCTCCACCGAGACCGCCATGGTGTTCGGCGAGCTCTACCGGCGCAGCAGCGAGTGGAAGTTCCGGGCCGTGGGCCAGGGCTACGCCTCGGGTCTGCGCGGGATCGCCCTGGACTACGGCGTCAACGTCTGATCACTTCGACGACGGCGGCCATGTCCTTCTGGGCGTGGCCCGCCTCCGCCGCGTCGGCGAACAGCGCATGCAGCACGGTCATGAGCCGGGCGTCGGTGCCCGCTTCGCGCAGGGCGTCGGCGATGAGGGCCGCGTCCTTCACGGCACCGCCGAGGGCGAACGCGGCCGGGTAGTCGCCCGCCATCATCGCCTTGCCCTTGAGCTGGGTGTACGGGCTGTCGAGCGCGCCGCCCCCGATCGCGTCGAGGAACAGCTGCGGGTCGAGCCCGAGGTCGCCTGCCAGCGCGACGCTCTGCGCGGTACCCGCGACCACCGACAGCACCCAGGCGTTGCAGACGAGCTTGAGCCGGTGGGCGTCGCCCGGCTCCTCGCCGACCCAGATGGTGCGCGCGCCGATGGCGTCGAACACCGGCGCCACGGCGTCGCGCAGATCCGACGGCCCGGCGGCGAGCACGGTGAGCTTGCCGTCCTCCGCCGGCTGGCGCGTGCCGAGTACGGGCGCGTCGACGAAGCCCACGCCGCGTTCCTTCGCCAGCTCGACCAGCGCCGCTGTGCCCTCGATGCCGACCGTGCTGGTCTGCACCCAGACGGCGTCGTCGTCGAGCGCGGCCAAGGCCTCGTTCATCACCGCGATGACCGACTCGACGTCGAACAGCATGGTCAGCACCACCGACGCGCCCCGCACGGCGTCGGCGGGCTTCTCCGCGACGGTGATCCCGTCGTCGGCGAGCGGCCGCGCCTTCTCGCCGTCGCGGTTCCAGGCGGTGACCTGGAGCCCCGCCCTGGCCAGGCTGCGGGCCATGCCCGCGCCCATGAGACCGGTACCGAGCACGCAGACCGAGGTCACGCCGCTCACCAGATCCGCACGCGCTGCTCGGGCGCCGTGTAGAGCGCGTCGCCCGGCTCGACGGCGAACGCTTCGTGGAAGACGTCCAGGTTGGTGACCACGGCGTTGCAGCGCAGGTCAGGTGGGCTGTGCGGGTCGATCGTGAGCCTGCGGATCGCCTCGGCCTCACGCGTGACGATCCGCCAGATCTGGGCCCACCCGAAGAAGACCCGCTGGTAGCCGGTGAGTCCGTCGATCTCCGGGGCCTCGGCGTCACCGAGGGCGATGCGGTAGGCCTTGAGCGCGATCGTCAGGCCGCCGAGGTCGCCGATGTTCTCGCCGACGGTCAGCGCGCCGTTGACCTTGTGGCCGGGGAGCGCCGCGGGGGCGAGCGCCGAGTACTGGTCGATCAGCGCCTTGGCGCGCCGGTCGAACTCGGCCCGGTCGGCCGCCTCCCACCAGTCGGTCATGGCGCCGTCGCCGTCGTAGCGGCTGCCCTGGTCGTCGAAGCCGTGGCCGATCTCGTGGCCGATGACCGCGCCGATGCCGCCGTAGTTGGCCGCGTCGTCGGCGTCGGGGTCGAAGAAGGGCGGCTGCAGGATCGCCGCCGGGAACACGATCTCGTTCATCCGCGGGTGGTAGTAGGCGTTGACGGTCTGCGGCGTCATGAACCACTCGTCGCGGTCGACCGGCTTGCCGATCTTGTCGAGCTCGTGGTCGGTGGCCCACGCGCCCATCCGCAGGACGTTGCCCAGCAGGTCGTCGGGCTGGACCCGCAGCGTGGAGTAGTCCTCCCACTTGTCGGGGTAGCCGATCTTGGGGGTGAACTTGGCCAGCTTGGCCAGCGCCCGCTCGCGCGTGGCCGGGCTCATCCAGTCCAGCGTGGAGATGCTCTGCCGGTAGGCCTCGACGAGGTTGGCGACGAGCGTGATCATCCGGTCCTTGGCCGCCGCCGGGAAGTGCTGCTCGACGTAGAGCCGCCCGACCGCCTCGCCGACTGCGCTCTCGACCAGCGCGACGCCGCGCTTCCACCGGTCCTTGAGCTGTGGCGTGCCCGAGAGCGTGCGGCCGTAGAAGTCGAAATCCAGCTGCACGAGGGCGTCGTCGAGGTAGTCGGCGCAGGCCGAAGCGGTGCGGAGGGCGAGCCAGGCCTGCCAGTCGGCGAGCGGGCGCTCCGCCCACAGCGCGACGGCGGCGTCGACGAAGCTGGGCTGGCGCACGACGATCTCGTCGAACACCCCTTCCGGCGCGCCGAGCCCATCGAGCCAGGCGTCCCAGGCGAAGCCCGGCGCCCGTGCGCGGAGCTCGGCGCCCGTCATGAGCGTGTAGGTCTTCTCGGCGTCGCGGTTGTCGACGCGGTTCCACGACACCGCCGCCAGCGCCGTCTCGAGGTCCATCACGGTCGCGGCGAGCCGGGCGGGGTCGGGCAGGCCGACGAGCTCGGCCAGGTGCTCGAGGTGGAGGACGTAGGCCTTGCGGATCTCAGCGGAGGCTTCCTCGCGGTAGAACGACTCGTCGGGGAGACCGAGCCCGGACTGCGACAGGTGCACGAGGTAGCGGCTCGGGTCCTTGGCGTCGGTGGAGACGAAGGACGCGACGAAGGACGCGCGGCCCTCGCGCTGGCGGCGGCCGAGCACGGCGGCGAGCGCGGCGTGGTCGGGGGCGGCGGCGATCTCGTCGAGGAGCGGTTGCAGGGGCTGCACCCCGAGCGCCTCGACGCGCTCGACGTCCATGAAGGACGCGTAGAGATCGGCGATGCGCCGGGCGTCGTCGTCCTCCCGGCCCGCCGAGCCCTCGACGATGGCGCGGACGTCGGCCTCGGCCCGGTCGCGCAGCATCACGAACGTGCCGTCCTGGGCCCGGTCGTCCGGGATGGTGTGGGAGGCCAGCCACTTGCCGTTGACGTGCACGAACAGGTCGTCCTGCGGGCGGGTGCCCGCGTCGACCCACGCGAGGTCGATCCCGGTGCGCGCCGGGTCCGCATAGCTGGTCACCGGTCCATACTGCCTGGCGGTCCGCGGGGTCGGCCAGGCGGCGGCGCGTCGTCGGTGCCGGGTTTCGTCAATCGTCCTCGGCGCCCGGTGCGGTCGTCCTACGTTGCGGCCGTGGAAGGGGGACCGCGCTCATGACAGCACCTGACTACGCCGTGTCGCCCGGCGCGCTCGACGTCACGGCGGCCGGGATCGAGGCCGTACTCGGCGGGCTGCGCGCGCTGGGTCCGCTCGGTGCGGCGGAGGAGGGCCGGGGCATCACCCGGCTCGCGCCGCTGCCCGGCGATGTCGGACACACGGGGTTGAGCGCGGCCTTCGCCCTCTTCTGCGGCCGGTGGGAATGGGGAGTCCGCGCGGCATTGCGGAGCGGAGAGGACATGGCCTCGGGGCTACGGGCGGCAGGCGCGTCCTACGGGCAGGCCGACGCCGTTGGTGAGGACCTGCTCACCCGGGTCGTGGCGGATGTCGTGGGTGATCCCGGCGCCCCGAACACCGCCGCTTCGATGGCCGATCTGGAGGCGGAGCAACGTCCCGATTGGCGGATGCCCGACTGGGGCGGGCTGGCCGCGCAGTGGGCCGAGACGGGCAACGATGCCGTGGCGGGGTCGTCGCCGGGCCTGGTCGTGCGGACGTTGCGGGACCCGGCCTCGCTCGAGGAAGCGCTCGACGACCTGCGGCCGATCGTGGGCTGAGGGGTGGTGGTTCGGGAGCCCGATCTCGGGCAGAGCGCGGATCCGCGTGAGCTCGTGCGCGGTGACGGGCAGGCGGTGCAGGCCACTGTCGCGCACCTCGTCGCGCTCGCCGACGGGTTCCGGACCACCGCGGGCGGGCTCCGGGCCATCGACACCGGCGCGTGGACGGGCCCCGCCGCTACGGCGTTCCGTGCGCGGTTCGCCGAGGCTCCGACGCAGTGGTCGGGCGCGGCCGAGGCGTTCGGGTCGGCGGCGCAGGCTTGGGGACGGTTCGGGTCGGCGTTGGTCGCGGCCCAGGAGCGGGCGGGCGCGGCGGCCGTGCGCTTCCAGGCGGGCGCCGCGGCGGCGCTCCGGGCGCGCGCCATCTACGCCGCGGAGGTGCAGCGGTACCTCGACGACCTGGTCACGGGCCGCGACCCCGGCCCGGAACCCGTCCTGGACGCGTCCGGCACAGACGAGATGGGGGCGGCCCGGCGCATGCTCGCCGACGCCCGTGCCTTGCGCAACGGGGCCGCAGCCTGCGCCACGCGGAGGATCGCCGAAGCGGCTGCCCTCGCGCCGGACCCGCCGACGGGGTGGGATCGCCGCCTCGCCGAAGCCGCCGACTGGGTCGGCGCGCAAGGGATCGAGCTCGCGCACGTGGGACAGGGCGTCGGCGAGGGCGTCGAGGGGCTCGTGCGGCTGGCCCGGACGCTGAACCCGGCCGACCCCTACAACCTCAACCACCCGGCGCGCTTCGTCGAAAACGCCTCGTCGGCGCTGGCGGGCACGGTCGACACGGCCGCCCATCCGCTGCGCCTGGCGACCGACGTCGTCGGCACCGGCTGGGGCTCCGACCCGTCCCGCGCCTTCGGCCACCTGCTCCCGATGGCGGCAGGCGCCGCCTCCTCAGCCGCCCGCTCCGCCCTCGGGGCCGCGGAGGCGGAGACCGCCCGCTCCGCCTTGGGCGCCGGGGAAGGCGGCGCAACCCGATCCCTCTGGTCCGACCCGCACCCCACCTCGCCCCCGTTCACCCCCCACCCCGATCCACCCCCACCTCCCAACCTCCCATCTGGCGAAGTCCGGCCTGCCGACCTCCCACCGGCCGACGTGCGGCACGGCGCTGGTCCGCCCGCCGACCCCCGGCCTTCTGAGCTCCGCCCCACCGCGTCACCGTTCACCCCCCACGCCGAATCGCCCCCGCCCGCCGCCGTCCCACCCGGCGACGTCCCGCCTGCCGACATCCGCCTTGCCGACCTCCACCCCACATCGCCGCCGTTCAACCCCAGCTCCGGACCGCGCCCACCGACCGAGGTAGGGCCTGCCGATCTCCAGCCCGTGCGTGAGCTATCGAGCCGAGTGGGGGCTGGGCCGAGGACCTCGGCTGGGCTGGGCGAAGCCGATCGGGGTGCGGCGGAGCGGTTCGACCGGATCGGGGGTGACCTGCAGTCGCGCATCGACCGGTTGGCGCCCAGGGACACCGGGCCCGCCGTGCCCGTCTGTCTCGGAGCGGGGTGCACCACCGCGGCCCGGCGCGGAGCCGGATCGCGACTTCGCGGGCGGACGGACGTGCTGGGGATGCCCACCACGACCCGGAGCGGGCACGGCAGGCCCGACTGACCCGGGGGGACAAGGACTTCTCCAGCCCGGTCAACCGGCTCGGCACCCGCAAGTCCCATCTCGATGCGCGGGGTGACCTGGTGCCCGCCAACCCCGAGGGCGGGGCGTCGGTGGTGGAGCACGTCGTCGGGCGGCGCTCGCCGGTCAAGGGCGACAGCCCGTACTCGTCGTTCACCAGCCCCGGAGCCAAGGCGGAGGTCAAGTTCGGCGCCTCCACGATCGAGGTCGACGTCGTTCGCTTGCAGGCGGACATCGACGCCGGCCTCGTGCAGGGCGTCGACGTCGTGGCGCCGCACCGCGTGCAGGCCGCGATCCAGGCCGACGCCGACCGCATCGCCGGGCGTCCGGTCGACCTCTACGTCCGCAAGGGGCACGCGGGGAGCGCGGCCCGGTCGTACGGTCTCGGAGCCGAGGCGACGGCGGCGCTGCGCCAACGCATGATCGACATGGCGAACGCGCAGCGCCATCACGAGTGGATGATCCGCGGCGTCGTGCCCGCCCGGTACGTCGTCGGCCCGCACAGCGAGGGACGGCAGGGATGACGTGAACCGCCACCTTCTCCACACCGACTTCGACGGTGCTCCACTGACCAGCCCTGAGCAGCTCATCGGCCTCGGTCTGCAGGACGACCGCCACCGGCTGCGGGTGCCCGGCCTCACCGCCATGATCGACGACTCGGCGGCCGGGCCGGTCGACCGGTTCTTCGCCTGCCTCGCGCTCACGGCATGGGCTGAGGAAGGCGGGTATCGGGCGGTCGCGGCCGCCGCGCGTCGGGCGGGCCCGTCGCCGTGGCACGCTCCCGTCCCGTCGCGCACCCCTTCGGGCTGCTCGCGGCGCAGGTGGGGCTCAGCGACGCGATGGCCGAGCACAAGGGCACCGAGCCCGCACGCGTGGATGCGCTGCGCGCGTTGCTCACGGTCGTCGACCGTGAACCGCTCGGTGATCAGCTCGGGGCGGCGCTCTTCACCGGCCCGCCCGCGCTGCTGGCGGACGGCATCGTCGCCGCGGCCCGGCGGGGCATCGCGCGCCTGGACCGGCGGCCGTGGCCCGCCTTCGACCTGCCGTGCCAGATCGTCGACATCCTGGAGCCCCTCGTCGAAGTCGACGAGCCCACCGCGCTCGCGCTCACCGAGGAGGTCGCGCGCCGCGACCCGTCCCCGCACACGCTGGGCTTCGTCGCGTTCCTCGTCGCCACGGGGGAGACCCCGGCCGCGGCGGCGCTGGCCGAGCGCATCGTGGCCATCGGCGGCGCCTACGTCCGCGAGCGGCTCGCCGAGGCGCGGGCCCGCGAGGATCCGCTCTAGAAGCTTCCACGCGCCGCGGATGCCGTGTACCTGGGCGCGGATCCGCCGGGTACGAAGCTGACCTCAGATGACGTGCAGGCGGTAGTCGCCGATCCCTTCGTCCCAGTCCATCACCAGCAGGTCGCGGGTGCGGGCGGCCTTGACGAACGAGAGGAAGGTGTTGAACCCGTAGCGCTTCTCGCTGAAGTCGGGTTGGCGCTTGCGCAGCTGGTTCTTCAGGCCCGACAGCTGCGGACGGCCCAGTTGCTTGACCACGTCGACCAGCAGCGCGAAGACGT
The DNA here is from genome assembly GCA_963799945.1 of uncultured Actinomycetota bacterium. GTDB lineage: Bacteria > Actinomycetota > Actinomycetes > Mycobacteriales > Pseudonocardiaceae > Pseudonocardia. Next base: position 44,393 of record CAWCZG010000005.1, on the reverse strand, counting down.
CGGCCGCGTCGTCTTCGGGAAACGCGACCTCCGGATCACCCTGCGCGCTCCCCGGCCGCAGCGTCACGGCGCCGCGGCTCTCCAGCATGCGCAGCAGCTCACCGAAACCGCGGAAGCCGTGCTCGGCCTCGTCGAACGTCGGGTCCTTGCGCAGCACGGCTCGCTTGAGACGGGAGGCGAGCACGGGCCCGTCGCTGTGCCGCGCGAGGCCTGCCAGGGTCGTCGTCACCAGCGGAGCGACGTCCTGGTCGGCCGTCGCCCGAGCGGGCTTGTCGACGGTCGCCCCGGCCTCGCCGGGTGCCTGCTTGGCGTCGGTGGCCGCCGCCGGCCCAGAGCTGGTGGGCGCCGCCTGGTGCTTCCCGGCCTCGATGAGGCCCGCCTCGGTGCGTGGCGGCTCGGTGCGCGCGGTCCGACCTGCGGGAACGGGCGTCTTCTCGACCCCGGGCAGCCGGTCGTAGAAGAGGAACTCGTCGCAGGCGGGCGGAAGCAGCCGGGAAGTGGAGGACTGCACGCCGATGCCGATCACCCGCTTGTCCAGCTCACGAAGCTTGTGGACGAGGGGAGTGAAGTCGGAGTCGCCGGTGCCGATCGCGAACGTCGTGATGAAGCTGCGTTCGAACGCCATCTCGACCGCGTCGACCGCCATCTTGATGTCGGCCGCGTTCTTGCGCGAACCGCCCAGACGCTGGGGGATCTCGATCAGCTCGACCTGTGCGCGGGCGAGGAGGCGCCGGTCTTCGTCGAACGCCGACCAGTCGGCGTAGGCGCGACGCGCGATGACCCGGCCGCGCTCGGCCAGCGCGTCGGCGATGGGCCCGAAGTCGAACGGGCTCACCCCGAGACCGTCCCGAGCGCCGATCGCGAGGTTCTCGTAGTCGAGGAACAGCGCAATGCGCTCGTCGTCGGAGATCACGGCGGTCAGCCTGGCACATCGCCCCTGCCGTCTGGTGGGACCGGTGCATCTCGTTGGCGGGTGCAAACTCCTCGGTGCGACACGGAACCGGCGCCGGACCGATTTCGTCTGCTGCGGTATGACGGCCGACCTCGACCTGCCACCCATGCGCAGCATGGGGCCGATGCGCATCAGCTGTGATCCGCTCAACGGTCATCCCGCCTATGCGCGGATGTTGGCCGAGGCACCGCAGACCGGCGCCTGTCCCGTGTGGATCACCAGCCCGGACCGTCTCCGGATACCTGACGACCCGCACGCTGTGGTCGCCGCAATCACGCGTGCGGATCCGGCCGCGTTCATGGCGGCTCACTGGATGCAGAACTGCCCGTTCTGCGGGTGCCGCGACCCGTTCGACGAGTTCCCCGGCCTGTTGCCCGCCCTCCCGCCTGCCGACGACCCGGTGAGCGCCGCGGCCCGGATGGCGGCGGAACCAGGGTTGGCCCACCTGGCCGTCGTGCCGGTGCGCCGCCCCGCCGACATCGTCGCCGCCGTCGGCTGGGCAGGCGCGTCCAACTACCAGGAGGACGTCGCGGGGATGAGCGCTGTGCTGCGCAGCTGGGAGGAGCGGTTCGGGGCGATGCTCGTGCGCATGGACACGAGCACGCTGTGGGTCTCGGTGGCCGCGCCGCCGCGGACCCCCGACGAGTGCCATCGGGCGGCCGCCGAGCACTTCTCGTTCTGCCGCGACGTCGACCGGGAGGATCCGCGTCCGCTGCGCGCCTACGCCTGCACGCTGTTGGGCAAGACCACGTGGCGGTTCTGGTGGGACTAGGAGGGCCGCGGAAGGGAGTCTCGGCCCGCGCCGCCGAAGCGACCACAGCGCGGCGTTGGTGCCGCGGCACGAGGAACCGAGTCACCTCGCGATGGAGCTGCCTGGACACCATCGACCCGCCTTCGGCGGATCGGCACAGGCCGGGGAGGGGAGCGCGGTAGCGTGCGGCCGATGCGCCCCGAAGCTCCTCCGCCCGCGCCGCCGCGGCGCACGGGGGATCTCGTGGTCTCCGTGGCGGCGTTGGTGATCGTGGCTGTCGTGATCGCCGTGGGGGTGCTCGTGGGCGTCTTCGCGCTCGCCTTCCTCGACTCCTGCTACGCGCCCCGGTGCAGCGAAGGCGGCGCGTGGGCGGCCGTGGGCGCGGGCCTCGTCGCTGCGGTGGTGATCGCCATCGCCGGCATGGTGGCGACGATCGTCCGGCTCACCCGGCGGCGGCCCGCGTGGCCGTTTGCGCTGAGCGCCTTGGTGCTCGCTGTAGTGGTGCTCGCGGCGGGTGCCGTCGGCTACACCGCCGCTGTCGGCGGCTGAGGACCGACGGAGACGCATGTCGGCGCGACACCGGCCGGGGAGGCGCATGCCGGCGCGACACCGGACGCGGTGACGCGCCGGAGTGCGCGAGCCGTCGGCGTCAGCTCGCGTCGTTGCCGCGGGTGAGCGCTTCGAGGCGGGACTGCAGATCGTCCAGGCGCGCCTGCAGCAACGCCATCTCGGCGTGCAGGAGGGCGACCTGGCCCGCACTGGAGATGTCGATGTCGATCGGCGCCGCTTCACCGCTGATGGTGACGCCGTGGCCCGCGAGCCGGGCGAAGGCTTGCAGCTCCAGCCGCGGCCGGGCGCCGACGCAGGCCAGGCAGGTGGGCAGCAGTTGGCGCCAGCCGGTGCTTCCTGCGCCGGTGTCGACGAGCACCGTGGCGGCTTGGCCGCAGTCGCAGCGGCTCAGCCTGACCGAACGGACCCGTTGACGGGAGTAGCGCAGGCCGCGCTCGTACCGGCGGTACCGGCCGGAGGCGGCGACCTCCAGCAGCACCGCGTTGCGGTGCTCCGGCTCGCAGGCGAGATCGCGCGCCGAGGACACCTCGTGGAAGCAGTAGAAGCCGCAGTCACACCACTTCGATGGGCTCGCATGCCGACTGCCCTGGACGCAGATGGCGTCGTCGACCGCGAGGTAGACGTGTCCGCGGCCGACCGTCACCCCGCTGAAGCCCGCCCTGCTGCCATCCGCGGAAAGCATGGGGTGGGCCAGCTTGAAGCCGGCCAGCGGCTGCTCGGAGTGCTCGGGACCGCGGCGGGCGGACCCCCATGCCATGGGTCAGGCCCGCACCGGCTCGGCGGCCGTCTCGACCTCGACGCGGGGCTCGGCCGGAGCCTCGGCCACGGGTGGTGCGATCTCGTCCGCTTCCGGGTCCGCTGCGTATCCCTCAGCGAGCTTTCGGCCCAGCTGCATGAGTCCTCCCGTGGGGTGGTGTCTCGGCGTGACCTCAGGGTGACTCGCGAGAGGGCTCCTGTCCAGAGGATGGTCAGGTAGAGCTTGCCGCCCGCAATGCGGCGTGCCGGGCCTTGACCGTCGCGTTCTTGTTGACCGGGTCGTGGGCCTCTTGCGGCGTGGCGTCGGCCGCGTTGGCGATCTCGTTCATCGTGGTGACCATGCGCATGAGCTTCGCGATCCTCGCCTCCGTCGCGTCGACGGGTTGTTGATCTCCGTCGGCGAGCGCGATGATCCGATCCGCCCAGATGGTCTCGGCGTGCAGACCGGCTTCGACCAGTACCGCGTGCAGTCGCCTGCGCATCACGCGGGCGTCGATCCCCAGCCAGTCGTCGAGCAGGCCCACGTTCATCGGGAAGAGCCTGCCGTGGTCGCGGAGGTAGATCAGCTCGAGCGCGTAGGCGTGTCCGTAGGCGCAGTAGATGCAGCTGTTGCGCAGGGAAGTGATGATGCACGCCAGGTGCACGCGCACCGGTCCGAGCACGGCCCGCGAGAGCATGAACCGAGGCATGTTCGTCATGAACCACATGAGCGCCGTCCCCGTGCCCATGTCGTCGACCATCAACGCGATGAGGGTCGGCGGGAAACCCCAGATGATCTTGCACATGCCTTCGAGGGCGAGCACGACGAGGCGTTTGCCGATCAAGGCATCGTCCCCCCGTCACTACAAGTGACGTGCAGATTACGCTTCTACCTGGCCAACTGGGGAGGTCCGGAAGGGCCGGAAGGCGACGGTTGTCCCGCCGAACGCGCCCGGCGGTAGGCCATCCGGGCGCCGAATCGGGCCGTCGCGCTTCCTCGTCGCTGAGCGTGCATGTGCACGATTGCGGGGCGTGACCGTTAGCGTGGTGCATGCCTGCTGACGGCAACGAGCGCACCGACGGCGAACGGGTGGCGCGGCTGCTCGGGTTGGAGCCGTTGCCCGACGAGGGCGGGCTGTTCCGTCGGACCTACGCCGACGATCACTCCTCGGCGATCTACTTCCTGCTCCTCGCGCCGGAGTTCTCGGCTCTGCACGTGCTGGCGGCGCCCGAGACCTACCACTGGTACGCGGGCGCTCCGCTGCACCTCCTGCTCCTTCACGAAGACGGACGCACGACGGAGCCGACGCTCGGCCCGGACCTCGAAGCAGGCCAGCGCCCGCAGCTCGTGGTGCCCGCGGGCACGTGGCAGGGCTCGGCCCCGGCAGGCGCCTGGTCGCTCGTCGGCACGACGATGGCCCCACCGTTCGCCTGGGTGGGATTCCGCCTGGGTGAGCGCGCCGACCTGGTCCGCCGGTGGCCGACGGCCCGCGCCCGCATCATCGCCCTCACCCGCACCTGATCGCCGCACCCGTTCGCGCCCGTGCGACCTCGAACCCCACAGGTCTAGTCGAAGCAAACCTTGGCGGGCGCTGTTCGAGGGCATACCCCACCGGATCCGCGCGAGGTCGCGCCGCGGGGCGCGCTGCGCGGTGCGCCGTCCGAGCTCCGGCTGCGCAAGCGGCGGGTGCGGAGTCGCCGCTCGGCCCGACGGCCAGGCGCGCCGTCGGGTCGAGCGCCGAGGTGGCTCAGGCCGGAGGGGCCTGGTGGATGGCGAAGGGGGCGCCGAAGGGGTCGGTGACGACGGCCATGCGGCCGTAGGGGGTGTCCTCGGCGGGCCGCAGGACCGAGCCGCCCATCTGCTGCAGCGTGGCGATCGCGGCATCCGCATCGGCCGCGCCGAAGTAGACCAGCCAGTGCGACGGCGTGTCCTCCGGATCGCCCATCATGCCGCCGAGGCCACCGAGCGGGTTGCCGCCGGAGGAGAAGGTGCCGTAGACGGACTTGTCGAGACCCGGGATCTCGTCGTACGACCAGCCGAACACGTCGCTGTAGAACTTCCGCCCGGCCTCGACGTCGGAGAGCCGCGCGTCTTCCCAGGCAATGCCACCGGGCTCGTTGACGACGCCCGCGCCGATCATGTCCATCGCCTGCCAGACACCGAAGACCGCACCCGTGGGATCGGCAGCGATGAACATCCGGCCATTGCCGCCGACATCCATCGGCGACATGACCACGCTGCCGCCGTGCTCGCCGACGAGCTTGGCCGTGGCGTCAGCGTCGTCGCTCGCGATGTAGAGCGTCCAGAACGAGGGCTGGCCCTCTTCCATGACCGGGCCGACGCCCGCCGCTGCCCGGCCGTTGACCTGGGCGATGTGGTAGTTGCCGAACTCCTCGCCGCTGTTGACGAGCGACCAGCCGAGCACCGCCGAGTAGAACTCGACGGCCTTCGGCAGATCGGGCACGGACAGATCCGCCCAGCACGGTGTGCCTGCGGGCCACGCGGTGTCGCGGGTGGGCATGTGATGCTCCTCTCGTCGGAGAGGCCGAGCCTGCCACCGACCCCCGACAGTTTGCGGGGCGGGATCGGGGGGCGGCTATCGTCACGCGGATGCCGGAGCAGCCCGTCGGACGTGTCACCGGTACCGAGGACGCGACGCCCCTGCTCTTCTCGGTCGCGCTGGCGCCCCAGCAGTACCTGCAGCTCGACGACGTCGTGACCACCGCGCGGTCGGTGCCGGGCATCGGCGAGGTGCGCACGTCCGGAGTGGTGACCCAGGTCGTCGCCCGGCACGAGGGCACCAACTACGGATCGGACGTCTTCCTCGTCGCCGATGGCGTGCTGCCCGCGCACGTCCAGGAGATCGCCGAGGTGACCACCACCCGCGTCGAGCCCGAGTGCTACGTACCGCCGACGCCGGGCTCCGAGGTCCGCAGGGCCACCGGCGAGGAGCGCGCGCAGGCCCTCTACTTCGACAAGATGGACCGCAAGGTCCCGGTCGGCAAGGGCCGCGACGGCCTCCCGATCTACGTCAACTTGGAGTTCCTCGACGGCACCCGTGGCGGCCACGTGTCGATCAGCGGGATCTCCGGCGTCGCGACGAAGACCAGCTTCGCGCTCTTCCTCCTGTACTCGATCTTCCAGTCGGGGGTGCTGGGGAAGCGGTCGGTCAACGCCAAGGCGCTGGTGTTCAGCGTGAAGGGCGAGGACCTGCTGTTCCTCGACCACCGCAACGTCCGACTGAATGGCGACCTCGTCGCCGACTACGCCTCCCTCGGCCTGCCCGCCGCCGCGTTCGCCTCGACGGGGTTCTACGCGCCGCCGACCCCCGACGACCCCAGCGGCCGCCCGTTCGTCGCGGGCCGGACCACCGGCGTCACGGCGTTCTGGTGGACGCTGGCCGAGTTCTGCGCGGGCGAGCTGCTGCCCTACGTCTTCGCCGACGCCGAGGACGAGCGCAACCAGTACACGATGGTGATCCACACGGTGGCGGCCAGGCTGCGGCGGGAAGCGACCCCGATCGGCGACGGCGCGGTCTCGGTCGACGGGCAGATCCTGCGCACCTACGACGCGCTGGTGGAGTTCGTCTCGGAGCGCCTGTCCGACGAGGACGCCCGGCGCGACTGGGCCGGTCCGGTCACCGGGACGGGAACCATCAACGCGTTCCTGCGGCGTCTGCGGTCCTCGCTCAAGCCGTTGCGCGGCATCGTCCGCGGTGATCTCCCGGACACGCCAGGGCGGCGGGTCTCCACGGAGAACCGGCAGGTGACGGTCGTCGACCTGCACAACCTGCCCGAGCGCGCTCAACGTTTCGTGGTCGGCGTCGTGCTCGCGGCCGAGACGGCGCGCAAAGAGGCGGCGGGCCCGAGCGGCCTGCTGTTCACGATGATCGACGAGCTGAACAAGTACGCGCCGAGGGAAGGCAGCAGCCCGATCAAGGAGGTGCTGCTGGACATCGCCGAGCGCGGGCGGTCGCTGGGCATCATCCTCATCGGCGCGCAGCAGACGGCGTCGGAGGTGGAGCGGCGGATCGTCGCCAACTCCTCGATCAAGGTCGTCGGCAGGCTCGACCCGGCCGAGGCGGGCCGCCCGGAGTACGGTTTCCTGCCCCCTTCGCAGCGTGCCCGCGCGACGTTGGCCAAGCCCGGCACGATGTTCGTCTCCCAGCCCGAGATCCCGGTGCCATTGGCCGTCGAGTTCCCCTTCCCGGCGTGGGCGACGCGGCTGTCGGAGTCGGCGGGGGAGGCGCCCAGCACGAACGGCTCCACCCCGCGCGACCCGTTCGCCCGGATGGCCACGGTGACCGAGGACGACGACGCCCCGTTCTGAGGCCCGACCCGGCCCGAAAGCGCCGGCGCGGAGGCGGCGGAGGTGGGGTGCGGGGCGCGCCTAGGATGGTCGCCTCATGCGGTTCCTGCACACCGCCGACTGGCACGTCGGCAAGACGCTCAAGGGGCGCTCCCGGCTCGACGAGCAGGAGCAGGTGCTGCGCGAGATCGTGACGGTCGCACGGACGCACGAGGTGGACGCCGTGCTGGTCGCGGGTGACCTGTACGACTCCGCCGCCCCGTCGGCCGACGCCCAGAAGCTGGTGAACCGGACCCTCCTCGGACTGGCGCGCGACGGGGTCGACGTGATCGCGATCGCGGGCAACCACGACCACGCCGCCACCATCGACGCCTACCGGGGCTTCGCGAAGGCCGCCGGGATCACGCTGGTCGGGACCGTGCGCACGGCCGACAACGGTGGTCTCGTCGAGCTCACGGCCAAGTCGACGGGTGAACGGGCGACGATCGCTGTCCTGCCGTTCCTGTCCACGCGATACGCGGTGCGGGCCGCGGAGCTCGTCGCGGGCACCCCCGCCGAGCACACCGGCGCCTACGACCAGCAGCTCCGCGACATCCTGGGCCGCCTGACCGGGGGCTTCCGCGACGACGCGGTGAACCTCGTCATGGCCCACCTCACCGTGCTCGACGGTCGGATGGGCGGTGGCGAGCGCGCCGCACAGTCGATCTTCGAGTACGCGGTGCCCTCGGCGATCTTCCCCGTCGAGGCGCACTACGTCGCCCTCGGCCACCTGCACCGCCGTCAGACGATCACCGCCCCGTGCCCGGTGAACTACAGCGGCGCTCCACTGGCCGTCGACTTCGGCGAGCAGGAGAACACCCCCACGGTCGTGCTCGTCGAGGCGACGCCGGGAACGCCCGCGGTCGCGACCGACATCCCGATCCAGGCCGGGCGGCGGCTGCGGACCCTGCGCGGGACCGTCGCGGAACTGTCGGTGCTCGGTGAGATGGTCGGCGACGACTTCCTCAGGGTCTGGGTGCGCGAGCCCGCCAGGGCCGGGCTCCGGGAGGAGGTCACCGCTCTGCTCCCCAACGCCTTGGAGGTGCGCATCGACCCCGAGTTCGCCGCTCCCGTCGCCGCCTCCCGCCCGTCGCAGGAGTCGGGCCGCACACCGGTCGAGCTGTTCGGCGAGTACCTCGGCACGCGGGGGGTGGCCGACGCCCGCGTGGCGGAGCTGTTCCGCGAGCTGCACGAGCGGCTCACCGACTGATGCGGCCCGTCCTGCTGGAGATGAAGGGCTTCGGATCCTTCCGCGAGCCGACCACCGTCGATTTCCGCGAGGCCGAGTACTTCGCGCTCGTGGGCCCCACCGGGTCGGGCAAGTCCACGGTGATCGACGCGCTGACCTTTGCGCTCTACGGCTCGGTGCCGCGCTGGGACAACGCGCGCACGGTCGCGCTGGCGCTCGCGCCGACCGTCGCCCGGGGCACGGTGCGGTTCGTGTTCGACGTCGCCGCGGCGTCCGGGCGCTCCACGGGCTCGCGCTGGGAGCGCTACGTCGTGGCCCGCGAGCTGCGGCGGGCCGCGAGCGGCGGTGTCTCGGTGCGCACCGCCCGGCTGGAGCGCCTGCGCGACCCGTCGGGCACGGGTGCGGCCGAAGAGGAGATCGATCCGGTGGCCGACGGCGCCGCCGCCGTCACCAAGGCCGTCGAGGAGCTGCTCGGGCTGCCGTTCGGCGACTTCACGACCTGCGTGGTCCTGCCGCAGGGCGAGTTCGCCGAGTTCCTCCACACGGAGCCGCGCAAGCGCCAGGAGACGCTCGTCCGGCTGCTGGGCCTGGGCATCTACGACGTGATCGCGAAGGAGGCGAACACCGAGGCGCGCAACCAGGAACAGCGCGCCCAGGTGCTCACCGAACAGCTCGGGGGATACGGCGACGCCACGGCCGAGGCCGAGCACGCCACGGCCGAGCGGGTGACGGAACTGGCGGGGGTGCGGGCCACGGTGGATGCCGCCGTTCCGCGGCTCGCCGCCGTCGCCTCCGAGCTGGCCGACGCCGAGGAGGACCTGCGGCGGCTGAGCTCCGAGCGGGCCCGGCTCGTCGGTCTCACCGCGCCCGCGGGGCTCGACGCGCTGGCGGTCCGGCGGCGCTCCGCCGATGCCGAGCTGGCCACGGCCCGGGCGGACGTGGACGCCACCGACACCGCCGACACCGCCGCCCGCGAGGCCATCGCCGCCGCGCCGTCGAGGGCGGTGCTGGAGGTGGCTCGCCGTCATCACGCCGAGCGGGCGGGCATCGCGGCGGAGCTGCCCGGCGCGCTCGAACGGCACGTCAAGGCCCGGGAAGCCGACGAGACCGCAGGCACGGATGCCGCGGCGGCACGCGAAGCGGTCGATGCGGCCAGGGCGGCGCGGGAGGCCACGGCGGCCGGGCTGGCCGAGGCGCGGGAGGCCGGGAGCAGGCTGGCGGCGGAGCGGGACGCCGTCCGTGCGGTCGTCGCACCCGCCGGGCTCGACGCGCTCGACAGCCGCCGCTCGGCCGCCGCCGCAGCGCTCGAGACGGCCACGGGAGCGCTGGCGGTGGCCGAGCGCGCGGACGCCGCGGCCCGGGCGGCGTCCGCGGCCGCGCCCGAGCGGGCTCCGCTGGAGCAGGCCCGCCGCGACCACCGCGAGCTCGCCCTCGCCCACGCGGCGCAGGCTTCCGCGGTGGCCGCGGCCGAAGCTGCCGACACCACTCTCGCCGAGGCGACCGAACGCGTCACGCAGGCCGCGGCCCAGCTGGAGCATGCCCGCGTCCACCGGGCGGCGAGCGCGCGCGCCGATCTCGCCGCCGCTCTGCGCCCGGAGTTGGTCGCGGGCGCGGAGTGTCCGGTGTGTGCGCAGGTCGTCGCCCACCTTCCCGAGCCGCTGCCTGCGGGCGATCTCGCCGCGGCCGAGCGCGCGCTCGCGGTGGTCGAAGCCGCCTATGAGGAGGCCCGCGTCGCCCAGGCGGCCGCAGCGGCCGCGCACGCGCGGGTAGGGGCCGAAGTCGAGGCGTCCGCGGCCACCGTCGCGCGGCTGACGGCGGCGTTGGCCGCCGTCGCGCTACCCGAGATCAGATCGCGGGGTGATGGGGCAGCAGGCGCGGGTGCCGCGACCGCCGACACCACGAGCGTCATCAGCACGACGATCCCCCCGAGCAGCACCGTGGCCGAGGTCGGCGCGCGGAACGGCGACGCTATCGACGGCACTGCGGTGGGTGCGGGGATCCCGTCGGCCGCGATGATCGAGGCGGCGCTCGCCCACCTGGATGGCTTGGCCCGCGCTGTGCGGGAGGCCGACGACGTCCTCCGCGGTGCGCGGGTCGCCCGGGACGCCGCTGTGGGGGAGACGGAGAAGGCACGGGCCCAAGCGGCGGCGGCCGCCTCGGCGCTGCGGTCGGCCCGGGATCCGCTGGTGGCGTTGGGTGCTCCCGCCGTCGATGACGGCGATCCGGTCGCGGGTTGGTCCGCGCTCGTCGCCTGGGCGGAGGTGGAGGCCGCCGCCCGCGATGCTGCTCTGCCTGCCGCCCGCGCGAGCTACGCCACCGCCCGTGCGGCCGACGCTGCCGCCGAGCAGGCATGGCGCGCGGCCGAGCAGGTGGCTGAGCAACGCCGCCGCGAGGAGACCGCCGCCGCCCGGGCCGAGCAGGAGGCCGCAGGGGCGGTGGCCCACCTGGAGCGGCGTGACCGGGAGCTGGCCGAGGCCCTGCGCGGCGCGCCCGACGACGCCGAGGCCGCCGCAGGCCTTGAGCGGATCACCGCGCTGGAGGAGGCGGCGAAGGCCGCGGACGCCGCGCTGCGGTCGGCCCGAGCCCGTGCCAGGACCGCCGAGACGGCAGCGGCCGGCCTCGAACGCGAGGTCGCCCGCGCCTGGGACGAGCTGCGGACCGCCCGCGACCCGCTCGTCGCGCTTGACGCTCCCGCGATCGCGGGCGACGACCTGGCCGCGGCCTGGGCCGAGCTCGTCGCCTGGGCTGCCACTGCGGCCGGGGTCCGTGCCGAGGGCGAGCGCGCAGCGCGTGCGGCAGCGGCTGCGGCAGCGGCGCGGCGCACCGAGATCGCCCGCGGCATCGTCGATGAGCTGACCGCCCACGACGTCCCGCTAGACCTTCCTGCAGCCGTCCACGCCACTGCCTCATCCACCGCTGCCGAGGAGAGAGGGCGCGCCGCAGAGCAAGCGGGGCGGCGCGGTGAGGTCGGCCGGGGTGTCGTTGATGAGGTGGCCGCCCCGGGCGCGGCGGACGAGGCGGCGGCCCTGGTTGCGGGGGAGCCGGGGGCGGCGGCTACGGCGGTGGCGACGGCGCTGGAGCGGGCGCGGGGGGCGCACGCGCGGATCGTCGAGCGGCGGGCCGCGGCGTCGGGGCTGCTCGCCGAGCGCGACGCCGCGGTCGAAGCCCAGCAGGTGGCGAAGATGCTGGGGCTCCTCCTGCGCTCCGACGGCTTCCCCCGCTGGCTGGTCGCCTCCGCGCTCGACGCGTTGGTCGCCGACGCGTCGGTCAGCCTCGCCGAGCTGTCCGGCGGGCAGTTCGAGCTGACCCACGAGAACGGGGAGTTCCTGGTCGTCGACCACACCGACGCCGATGCGCGCAGGCCCGTCAAGACCCTGTCCGGCGGCGAGACTTTCCAGGCCAGCCTGGCGTTGGCGCTGGCGTTGTCGGCGCAGATGTCGGGGCTGGCCGCCCGCGGCGCCGCCCGGCTCGAATCGATCTTCCTCGACGAGGGGTTCGGCACGCTCGACGAGGCCAACCTGGAGACCGTGGCGAGCACCCTCGAAACGCTCGCCACCCGCGGCGACCGGGTCGTCGGCGTGATCACCCACGTCCCCGGCCTCGCGGAGCGCGTGCCGGTGCGGTTCGCCGTCCGCCGCGACCAGCGCAGTTCGTCGGTCACCCGGGAGGGCACATGAGGTTCACCGTCGACCCGTGGGACCCGACCTACGGCACGAGCGTCGACGCCGAGATCGGCGCGTCGACCGCGGAGATCGACACCGACGTCGAGACACCCGCAGAGGGCTGGGCCCCCGTGCCGCCTTCGCCCGGCCTCCTGCCGCCCGCCGCGGTGCTCTTCGTCGACGGCGTGCGCCGGGTCGACGCCCAGGTATGGGTGGACGAGGGCGACGGCTCCGTCTCCCCGGGGCTCTGCGCCTCGTACGCGGCGGGGGTCGTGTGCTGCTGCGCCGACGGTGGCGCGCACCTGACCGAGATCGAGGTGCGCCGCAGTCTCGTCACCACCGCCCGGGCCGCGGAGAAGGTGGCCACTTCGGCGGGCGACTACGAGGTCATCGTGGCGAACCCGATCCCATCGAGGGCGGATCCGGGCCAGATGCTCTCGGCGGCGCTGCAGGTCGACCTGTCCAAGACGGAGGCAGGTGTGGCCGAGCGGGCGCGAGGGTGGCACGAGCGGGCAGCGGCGACGTCGGGGGAGGGCGACCTGATCGCCCGCGCACGGGCCGGGCACGCGACGCAGGACGACCTGCTCGTCATCGACGGACGCCTGCGCGGCCGCCCGCCGCTCCCGCGCGCGATCGGCTTCGTGAAGACCCACAGCACCAGCTACCTCCGCGCTCCGCTGGGTGCGGTCGTCGGGCAGCTCGCCGCCGGGCAGCGCACGCCCGTCTTCCACATCGGCGACCCCACCCACCCGACCTTCAGCTGGTACCTCCGCCTGCCCGGTGCCTCGGCCGCGCCGTGGGCAGGCGTCGTGCGCGTGGAATGCGGTGGCGAGCTGACGCCGAGCGCCGCGGTCGCGCTCGCCGATCTCTCGCAGGCCACCCTCGTGCGCTACGCCTCATCCGAGTACAAGGACTCCCGCGCCCCGCAGAACCTCTACCCGATCGCGGGCCTCGAACGGGGCCTGCGTCGGCGCCTCGGCGAGCCCGCGCTCCTCTACCGCGCGCTGCGGGCCGTCGCGGCCTGATTCGGCCCGAGCAGCGTCGCCGCAACCCAGCGCAGCAGCACGGCGTCGTGGCAGCTGGCCAACAGCTCGGCCTGCTCCGTGGCCGACGGGTCGCGTCCCATCGTGCTGTGCCGCTGGTGCAGCGCGTCCGCGTCGAGCACCGTCTCGCCCTCGAACGGCCGGAACGGCCCGGCCAGACCCAGGTCGTCGATCACCAGGCGGAGCGCCTGGAACCCGACGACGCGCACCCCGCATGACAACGTCGTCGCCCCGTAGCCCTCCAGGCTGGTGACGCCGCCGTCGAGGATCGCCCACGCTTCGACGGCGGGCAGGTGCAGTTGGCGGTGGCGCACGGTCGGCACGTCCTGGATCGACGCCCAGGCGAGAACGGTGTAGCGGTAGTCGGGCGCCACGTCGAACACCGCCACGCCGAGCGGCGAGCGGTGGAAGGCCGAAGACCAGCTGACCGTCATGGTGCCGCGACCGTAAGGCCTCGGCAGGGGGTCCGTCACCACCCGTTGGGCTGTCCTGGGCGCTTCGCCGGAAAATCGGCGTGCAGTCGGCCGATCGCCTGCGCCCGACCTACCGTGTCGGTCGTGATCAGGATCGTGCGCGACGCCACCACGGACGACGCCGCGGCGTGTTCGGCGATCTACGCCCCCTACGTCCTCGACACCGCCATCACCTTCGAGAGCGAGCCACCGGACGCGGCCGAGTTCGCGGAGCGCATCAGCCGGGCCGCCGCGCGCTACGCGTGGCTCGTCCTCGAGGACGACGGCCGCGTCGTCGGGTACGCCTACGGCGGCTCGTTCAGGGAGCGGGCCGCCTACCGCTTCGTCTGCGAGGTCAGCGTCTACCTGGAGCCGGGCAGCAGGCGCTCCGGGGGAGGACGTGCGCTGTACGAGGCGTTGCTGCCGCGGCTGGCCCAACGCGGTTACCGCCGGGCGACCGCGGGCATGACGCTGCCGAACGCGGCGAGCGTCCGGCTGCACCGGGCACTCGGCTTCGAGCCGGTCGGCACCTACCGGCGCGTCGGCTGGAAGCAGGGCCGATGGCACGACGTCGCGTGGGTGCAGCGCGACATCGGCGGCGACGCCGACGCCGCACCCGATCTCGGCTGACCGGCGTATCAGGGCCGGGCGTGCGCGTCTCTTCCCCTTCACTACCGCGTGGGCGAGGCCACGTGGGAGACACGGGTCGACATGGGACAATGGGTTGAAGACAGCGCCGTCGACCAGCCGCCCGACACGGTGGGAGACGACAAATGATCATGTTGTGTGAGCGCTGCTGCACCCCGATCGCCGAGGGTGAGCCTGTGGTCCGGTACGCGCACATCGACCGGGCCCACCGCGACGGCTCGATCGACTGGATCCACAGCTTCGTGCACACCACGGGGTGCACGGCGCCCCGGACGCCCGCGCACGAGCGCCCCGACACCGGCGAGTGGGACCCGACGCGCGGCATCGGCGTGCACCGCGCCTGACGCCCCCGCGTCAGCCGGTTGCGCCGCTCCGCACCAGCCTGCCACCCCACTCCACGCGTCAGCCGACGCCGCCCAGCCGGTGGCGCAGCCCGCTGGCCCGCGCCACCGGGCGCAGGACGGCGGCGCGTACCGACTCCGGCGTGCCCACGATCCGCACGTGCTCGCGGGCCCGGGTGACGGCGGTGTAGAGGAGCTCGCGTGTGAGCAGCGGTGACTCGGGCGGGGGCAGCACCACGCCGACCCGGCGCACCTGGCTGCCCTGGGCCCGGTGCACGGTCATCACGTGCACGCCCGCGACCTCGCCGAGCCGCGACGGCGGGTGGAACGTGGGCGGCCCACCGCGGGCGAACGCCACCCGCGGCCCCTCCGCGGTCATCACGACGACCCCGGTGTCGCCGTTGAACAGACCGGTGTCGTAGTCGTTCGCGGTGACCAGCACGGCCCGCCCGGGCAGCCACGGACCGGCCTCGCCTGCGTCGCGGGTGGGGGCGAGCCACCGCTCGACCTCGACGCTCCACCGGGCGACGCCGAACGGCCCGCGCCGATGGGCGCACAACACGCGGTGCTGCTCCAGCGCGGCGAGCGCCGCTTCGGCCCGCCCCGCCCGGGCGGCTTCGGCCAGCGCGGTGCCCGCGGCGACGACATCGGCGCGCAGGGCATCGATGTCACCGGGGCCGACCAGCTCCAGATCCGCCGCGCCTGCGCTCAGGAGATCGACCGCCTCGTCGGCGCGACCCGCCTGCACAGCCCGCGCGAAATCGGCGATCCGCCCGCCGAAGCGCCAGACGTGCTCGAGGCTGACCACCCCGTTGACCACGCCGGTGGGCAGCCCGAGCGTGGCCAGAGCGGCGTCGAGTGCGGGCTCGGGATGGCCGACCGCGCGGGCGAGATCGCCCAGCACCGCACCCGCCTCGACCGACGCGAGCTGATCGGGATCGCCCACCAGAACGAGCCTGGCCTGGGGGCGGACGGCGTCGAGCAGCCGCGCCATCATCGGCAACGAGACCATCGAGGTCTCGTCGACCACGACGACGTCGTAGGGGAGCCGCTCGGCCCGCCCGTAGCGGAAGTTGCCGCCGGGCCGCCAGCCCAGCAGCCGGTGCAGGGTGGCGGCGTCGGCGACACGGGCGGCCGAACCTTCGGGCAGCTCCTTCGTGACCGCCTCCTGCAGGCGGGCGGCGGCCTTGCCGGTGGGTGCGGCCAACGCGATGCGCGGCAGCGGCCCGGGCTGCTCGGCGAGCAGGGCGAGCAGCCGGGCGACGGTGGTGGTCTTGCCGGTGCCCGGGCCGCCCGCCAGCACCGTGACGTGCCGCAGCACCCCCACCGCGGCGGCGAGCCGCTGCCGGGCCGAATCCTGATCGGGGAAGTGCGCGGCCAGGCCCGCGCGGAGGCGCTCGAGATCGACGACGGGCGGCGGCGCCGCGGCCCGCTCGAGCAGCGAGCGGCGGACCAGTTCCTCCTCGCGCCAGAACCGCTCCAGGTAGAGCAGCCCGTCGACCAGCCGCAGCGGTCTGCCCCCCGGGCCCGCCCCGCCCTCGGCGACGAGCGCACCGGAGCGGCACGTCGCGAGCCAGGCCGACGGCTCGGGCCACGGCAGCGCCGAGACGTCGAGCACCTCGTCGCCCTCGCCGAGCACGGTGTGGCTCACGGCGGCGAGATCGACGCACACCGACCCCAGCCGGACGGCCCGCACGGCGAGCGCCGCGGCGAGCAGCACCTGCTCGTCCTGCTCGCCGCCGAGGCGCCCGACCCGGGTGGCCACGTGCACGTCGGCCGCGTCGAGCACGCCCGCCTCGTTGAACGCGGCCAGCAGGCCGGTGGCCGCGTGGGCCCGCCGGGGGTCGCCGACGTCAGTGATCACGACGCGCCCTCGTGGAGCAGACGGGAGAGGGCGAGCGTGAGCGCGGGGGGCGGCGCCCACCCGAACACCCCGCACGGCGTGCCCCCGACCACCGGGGTGTCCGGCCCGCACATGCCCCGCACGAACAGGTAGAGCGATCCGCCGAGATGCTGCTCCGGGTCGTACCCGGGCAGGCGCCAGCGTAGGTAGCGGTGCAGCGCCACGCCGTAGAGCAACGCCTGCAACGGGTAATGCGCTCCGATCATCGCGGCGCGGAGGGAACCCGGGGCGTAGTGCTCGGCGATGAGCGGCTCACGCCCCTCCGGGCCCCGCGGCCCGAGCCAGTTGGTCTTGTAGTCCACGACGACGAAGCGCGGGCCGGGCAGGCGCAGGACGGCGTCGATGCTGCCGGTGAGGTAGCCCCGCAGCGGCTGCTCGGCGAGCGTGGGGGAGGCGAGCAGCTCGGGGTAGCCGACCAGGGGGTCGTCGGGGGCGAGGTGGGCGCGCAGCAGGGGCGCGATCTCGCCCAGCAGCGCGGTGGTGGGCCCTGGCCGGTCGCCGCCGCCGAGCGGGAGCTCGAACTCCAGCTCGGCCAGCCGATCGGCCGGGGCGACGTCGACCAGGCGCAGGCCGCCCGCGATCGGCCCCAGCGGGGTGCGGGCGACCGGCACCAACGCGGCAGCCAACCCGGACGCCTCGACGCCCGTCAGCGGGTGCCGGACCAACTGCTCGGCGCAGCATCCGGTCAGCTCGGCGGCCAGATCGGGCGCGGTCAGATCGGCCACCTCCAGCACGGCGTGCACGAGCGTGCCGAATCCCGTGCCCAGGGGCAGATCGGCCATGGGGGACGGGTGACCGGGCGCGGCCACGGTCGCGGCGGCCGCCGATGCCTCGTCGGGGTCGGGCTCCGGCTCGTCCTGGGTGCCCGGCGCCTCCGGCTCGCTCGTAACCCCGCCCGCGTGATGGCTCGCGCCCGCGGTGAGCGAGGAGTAGGAGCTGCGGCGCCACTGCCGGTCGAGGATGCGGGTGAGCTCGGCGGCCTCCAGAACGCCGACGGGCCTGGGCGGCGGGTCGTACCGGACCGCGGGGCGCCCTGTGAGGCCCAAGGCCATCTCCGCCGGGACCTCCTCGACGGCCAGATCGGGCGAGGCCAGCGTGCGCAGCATGTCGTAGGCGGCCTGATCGGCCGGCACGCGGTAGCTCGCCGCGGGCTCGGTGCCCGGCGACGGGCGGCCCATGAGCAGGCGGTGCACCGGCGAGGTGGACGTGGTGGTGGACGGCACCCACCACGTGACGACCTGACATTTCGCCCTGGTCAACGCCACGTAGAGGAGCCGGAGATCCTCGCCCGCCTCCTCGGCGCGGTGGGCGGCGCAACGCTCCCGCCAGCCCTCGCCGCTCTCCCCGCCGACATCGCGCACGCGGTCCTGGCCCCCGTGGAACAGCGGCACCTCGGGATCGCGGACGTTGCGGTCCCACCCGAACGGTACGTAGACGATCGGGAACTCCAGCCCCTTGCTCCGGTGGATCGTGATGATCTGCACCGCCGCCGCATCGGACTCCAGGCGTCGGCTGCGTTCGGCGCCCACGTCGACCCCGGCCTCGTCGATGCGCCGACGCAGCCACTCGACCAATGCGCCCGGGCCGAGGTGCCCGTCGACGGCGGCCGCGTGGAGCGCCTGGGCCACGTGCCGGAGATCGGTGAGCCAGCGTTCGCCGTCGCTGCGGGCGAGCAGCCGGGCGGGCAGCGCGGTATCGGTGGTGACCGCTTCGAGCAGAGCCGCGACCCCCCGCTCGTGCAGCACCACCGCCCAGCCGCGGACCGTCGCGCCGATCTCGTCGAGCAGCGCATCGGCTTCGGGCGCGCACAGCTCCGCGACGCTGTGCCCGAGGAAGCCGGTGAGCGCCGCAGCGCGCAGCCGAGCCAGCCGCGGCTGCTCCAACGCCTCCAGCAGCGTGAGCCAATCCGCGGCGACGGGCGCGCCGAAGACGCTCGCCGTGCCGGTGACCACCGCGGGAACGCCGACGGCGGCGAGCGCCGCGCGGACCATCGCGCCCTGGTCGTTGGTGCGCACGAGCACCGCGACGTCACCGGGGCGCACCGGCTCGCCGCCGATCGTGGCCGCGCTGCTCAGCAGGCCCGCCACATCCGCGGCCAGATCGCGGGCGACGAGCTCCCGCGCGGGCCCGACGATCGCCAGATCCCGCCGCGGCGGGCTCGGCAGACCCACCCGGGAGGCGACCCGGACCCGCACCGGCGCATCCGCGGGCGCCCCGACCAGCCGTCGCCCCGCGGCGGCCGCCTCCACCCGGTGGACGACGATCCGCTCATCACCGAGCGCGGCGCCGTTGAACACGGTGTCGAGGGCGGCGAGCAGGGGCGCGTCGCTGCGGTGGTTGACCGCGAGCGTCGCGTGGTGATCGGCGGTGCGCGTGGCGTCGAGGTAGGTGACGACATCGGCCCCGCGGAACGCGTAGATGGCCTGCTTCGGGTCGCCGATCAACACCAGCGTGGTGTGGCCGTGGAAGGTGCGGCGCAGGATCGACCACTGGACGGGGTCGGTGTCCTGGAACTCGTCGACCAGCACGACCCGGTAGCGCGCCCGCAGCCGCCCGGCCGCGCTCGGCGACGCGGCAAGCGCCGCATCGAGCCGGGTGAGCATGTCGTCGTAGGTGTAGATGCGCCGCTCCCGCTTGCGCCGCGCGACCTCGGCGCGTACGGCCGACGCGAAGCGGAACCGGGTGCCCGCGAGCGAGCCGGGCTCCGCGTCGCGCGGTTCCAGCCGGGCCTGCCCGTCGTAGACGGCCGCGCGGGCCAACTCCAGCGCCTCCGCCCGGGTGAACTGGGGCGGCCCGGCGGCCCGATCGCCGTACTTGCGCACGTAGAAGTCGTCGACGACCTCGGTGAGCATGTCCTCGATCGACTCGACGAACACGGCGTCCGGATCGGCATCGCCCGCCACTCCCAGGCCCGCCAGCATCTGGCTGCAGAACTGGTGGGTGGTCGCGATCGTGGCGGCGTCGAACGTGGCGAGCGCGCGGTTGAGCCGGGCCCTGCGCAGCGCGACCTCGCTGGGGGCCGCGTCGGCGAGCAGCGCGTGCACCGGGTCGCCGCTCGCCACGGCCGCGGCCGGATCGGCCAGGGCCGCGCTGGGTGGAGAGCAGCCGGGCCCGCACGCGTTCGCGCAGCTCCGTGGTGGCCTCCCGGCCGAACGTGACGAGCATCAGCTCCGGCAGCGTCGCCACGCCCTCGGCGACGTAGCGGGCGGCGAGCGCGGCGATCGTGAAGGTCTTCCCGGTGCCCGCGCTGGCCTCCAGCACGGTGGTGCCGGTGGGCAGCGGGCCGCCCACCTCGAACGCCGCGGGGGCGAGCACGGCTGTCATCGTCGGACCACATCCTCCGTCTGCAGCAGCGGGCCCCACAGCCGCAACGCCAGGGTGCCGAACCGGGTCGGCTCGCCGCCCGGCGGGCCCGCCTCCGCGGTGAGCACGCTCGCGGGCGCACTGCGGCCCCATACCCGTTCGTGGGCCGCATCGGAGCGCTCGGCGCCCGCGCCGTTCGTCCACGCCCTGGTGGCCTCCTCGACCGCATCGGCGGGCCCCGCGCCGCCGCGGCGCACGCGGGCGTAGCTGTTGCCCGTGAGCGCGGACAGCGGCAGCGGCGCGCACAGCCCCTCCGCGCGCAGCGCCACCAGCTCGGCCACGACCTCGCGGGCGTGCGCGGGCTGCACCGGCCCGACCGTGGCCCGCATGATGCCGAACCGCTCGCCCCGGCCGATCGTCACCGCGCGCCACGGCTCGCCGGTGGCCGCGGTGAGCGCGACCAGACGCACCCAGGACCGGATCCGCTGCTTCGGGGTGAGCCGCGAGTACTCCACGCGCAGCATCGTGGTGCCGTAGAGGCTGCCGACCGTGCCGAAGACGCGCGCGCCGCCCGGCAGCTCCAGGTCGACATCGCGATCGGCGGGGTGCCGACCCGGTACTCGGCCGCCGCCGCGACCAGCGGCTCGACGTCGTCGAGCACACGGGCGAGCAGGAGATCGCCCAGCGCGCCGGGCGGGAGCTCGCCGCGGCGCCACTCGGCCTGCCTGCAGCGCTCGAGATCCGCGCCCGCGAGCCGATCGGCCAGCATCCGGTTGCCGATCGCCCAGGTGGCGAGCCCGTCGGGCGCGACGGGCAACGCGTCGGCCGGGGCCTCGTCGCCCGCGAACAGCGACAGGCCGACCCGCTGGGTGAGGAACCCCTTCACCGGCTGCTCGAGGAAGGCGACGAGCTCGTCGAGCGAAAGCGCGCGGGGCGGAGCCGGGGGGAGCGGTGCGGCCAGGAACGGCGGCGGCGCCGAACGGGGCGCGGCCGCGGCGCGGGCCCCCGCCAGCTCGGCGCGGTCGAAGCTGAACGGGGTGGGGGCGGCGAAGTTGCGCGCGTCGAAGGGCTGCAGCGGGTGCCGGACGACCACCTCGGCGCTTGGTGCGGTGGCCGTGACGGCATCGAGCAGCTCACCGATCGGGACGGCGGGCGGGCGGCGCAGCCCGGTGCGCTCATCGGCCCCGGAGTGGACGACCACCAGCGTCTCCGTGGCCGACATGATCGCATCGAGCAGGAGCTGGCGGTCTTCGCTGCGCACGTCCCGCTCCCCGACGAGCGGACGCCGGGCCAGCACGTCGTCCCCGTCGACCGCGCCCGCACGGGGGAACACCCCGTCGTCGACGCCGAGCAGGCACACGACCCGGTGCGGCACCGAGCGCATGGGCACGAGCGTGGCGACGGTCAGGGTGCCGGAGCGGAAGCCCGCGCGGCTCGGGCGCCCGCGCAGCCGATCGGCCAGCAGGCTGCGGACGTCGGCGAGCCCGAGCGGGCACCGAGGCCGCGTGCGGGCCCGCGATGTGCGCCGCCTCGGCCAGCTCGGCCCGGGCCTGGCCCGCCTGCCACGCGTCGGTGGCGGACGTGGCGGTGAGCAGGTCGAGCGCGGTCGTGAGGGCCGCGGACCACGCTCCGAGCGGCTGCTCCCCGGCCAGCTGCGCGAGCACGGCGGCCAGCCGCTCGACGAACTCGGCGAGCCGACCGAGCCGCGCGGTGTCGCCCGGCTCGACCGCCGCGGGCAGGGCGGTGCCCAGCCACGTGTGCTCGTCGCCCGCCATCGCGACGCCCAGCAGCAGCCGATCCAGCCCGGCCGCCCAGGTGTTCTGCCCGAACGACTCCAGCTTGAAGGGCCGCCGGTGGGCCGCGTCGAGGCCCCAGCGCACGCCCGAGCCGACCGCCAGCTCCCGCAGCCGCTCCAGATCGCCCTCGTCGAGCCCGAAGCGCGTGCGCACCGGATCGGCGGCCAGCAGATCGAGGACCTGCGACGCGGTGAGCCGGGCATCGGCCAGCTCCAACAGCCGGGCGACGACATCGAGCAGGGGATTGACCTGGCGCAGCGCGCGATCGGCCAGCCGAACCGGCAGGGCCTGGGCCGGGTGGGCGCCCGGTCCGAAGCTCGCGGAGATCAGCGGCGCGAAGGTCTCGATGTCGGGGCACATCACGAGGACATCGCGCGCCTCGAGCGTCGGATCGGCCTCCAACAGCCCGAGCACGACCTCGCGCAGCACCTCGACCTGGCGATCGGGACCGTGGCACGCGTGCACCTGGACGCTCCGGTCGCCCGGCTCCGGGACGAAGCTCCCATCGGG
Organism: uncultured Actinomycetota bacterium; assembly: GCA_963799945.1. Taxonomy (GTDB): domain Bacteria; phylum Actinomycetota; class Actinomycetes; order Mycobacteriales; family Pseudonocardiaceae; genus Pseudonocardia. The sequence continues at coordinate 22,190 of CAWCZG010000005.1, read as the reverse complement.
CGACCGGTCGTCGCGGAGCGTCGCGCTGCAGCCTGCCCAACAGCGTGGCGGGCGGATCCGGGCGCGGGTGGTGTTGGTCGTGCGCGTCCGGCAGCGCGGCGGCCAGACGCACCTGCATCTCGCGCACATCGCGGCCGAGGGAGGAGAGCAGCGGGTGCTCGGCCGCCGCGGCGCTCGGATCGGCGTCGCGCGGCGGCACACCGCAGGGCCGCACCTGCGCCCAGAGCGCAGGGGAGGGGTGCGGCAGCCAGAGGTGGACCTCCCGGTGCACCCCGAGCGCCGCGAGCACCGACAACTCCTGGGCCGCGAGCCGGGTGGGGCCGAACAGAGACAGGCGTTCAGGGAGCGCTACGGCCTCGGGATCGGGCCCGCAGGGCCGCGCAGGCCGCCTCGACCCGCTCGGTGGGATCCGGGGCGCTGATCCGCGAGCGCAGCCGCCGCCACAGCTCCGGCTGCCAGGCGAGATCGGGATCGACGGCGTCGTCGCCCGCGGCCCAGCCGCGCAGCATCTCCGGGCGGTGCGTCGCATAGGCGGAGAAGAGCTCGGCCACCCGCCGCGCCAGCGCGTGCCGCCTGCTGCGGTGGGCGTGCAGCGGAGCGCACCACGGCTCGTCGACCGCCGCATCGAGCACCTCCAGCAGCGGCCACACCGCCCGCTCCGGCCGCCACGGATCCTCGTGGGCGACGGAAAGGGGACCCCCTGTCGCCGCGACCACATCGCCGACGATCGCGGCGGGCGAGCTGAACGCGACACCCGCGCAGACGCCATCGCCCCCGGGAGCGCCCAGGTGGTGCGAGAGCCGCTGGGCCAGCCACCGCTCGACGCCTTTGGCGGGCACGGCGACGATCTCGGCCACGAACGGGTCGGCCAGCGGACGGGCGAGCACCTCGGCCAGGGCATCGGCCAGCACATCCGCCCGCTCCGCCCGGTGCACGTGCACCCCCGTCGTGGTCATGCGCGCCACGTTAGGGGCACCCTCCGACAGTCCTGACGGGCGGTCCTCGTGATCACCGAAAGTGAGCGCTTCGGCGAGAGAACACGATCGAGGTATCCCGTCGCGGTTCGGATAACGGCAAGGTAGTGCGCCACGCGATCAGCCGGTGAGCGACGCAAGCAGGAGGCGGAATGTACGACGCAGGATTCGACGCACTGACCGGACCGGCGGTGCCCGCGCAGCGCGGTGTGCGCGACGCGGCCCGCGGCGAGGTGCTGATGCGTCACGCACGCCTGGCGTCCAGCGGCAAGCCGGTGTTCTGCACCCCGAGCCGCGCCGAGATCGACGGGATGGTCGCCCCGCGCGCGGGCCGCGGCACCGACGGCAAGGTCATCTACTCCACCCGTGAGGCCGCCGAATCGGCCGCGCGGGAGCTGGAGGCGCTCGGGTCGCGCTACCTGCGGGCCTACCGCTGCGGCCGGTCCCGGCGCGGGCACTTCCACCTCACCACGGACTCGACGCCGCGCTCGGCCCTGCCGCTGCACCTGCGCATCCCGCAGCCGCGCCTCTCCGCCTGAGCGGAGCCCGGGGTCAGCCTCCTCGTCACCGCGGGGAGGGTGGGGCCGGTGTCGGTGTGCCGCACGGGCAGGGCGGGCACCAGCGGGACCTCGATCACGGTGGCGCTCGCGTTCTCGCCGCCACCCGCCTGCAACGCCAGGTCGGTGAGCTCCCGCGGCGATCGCCACGGCCAGGGCCATGACCGACGCGATGTCGGCCGCCGACAGCTCCCGGTGTACCCCGCCGGTCAGCAGCACCAGCCTGCCGAAGGTGCCCGGAAGGGGGACCCCGGCCGCCGCGGGCCCGTACCGCGAGCGCATCGGCGTTGTGCCGTCGGCGCCCCCGGTCACTCACCGAGCCGGTGGACGGGCGTGCGGTGCCCATGGCGGCCTCCCGAGGGCTTCCTGGCCCCCGAGTCCCCACCGAGCCTGGGGACCAGCTGTGGAACACCCATGATCTCGGCCACGGGGTGACAGACGATGCCGTCACAGCCTCCGGGGTGGCAGGCTGTCGCCCATGCCGAATGACCCCCGCGCCGGTCAGCCCGCCCAGCCCGAGGACCTCGTCGATGTCGACGCCCTGCTCGCGGCCTACCACGACCGGCACCCCGATCCGGCCGATCCCGCGCAACGGGTCGTGTTCGGCACGTCGGGGCACCGCGGCTCGTCGCTGCCCACGACGTTCAACGACGACCACATCGCGGCGACCAGCCAGGCGATCGTCGAGTACCGGGCCGCGCAGGGCACGACGGGGCCGCTGTTCATCGGCCGCGACACGCACGCGCTGTCCGAGCCCGCGTGGGTCACCGCGTGCGAGGTGTTCCTGGCCAACGACGTGCACGTGCTCGTCGACTCCGCCGACGGCTACACCCCCACCCCCGCCGTCTCCACGGCGATCATCGGCGCCAACCGCGACCGCACCGACGGGCTGGCCGACGGCGTGGTCATCACCCCCAGCCACAACCCGCCCCGCGACGGCGGCTTCAAGTACAACCCGCCGCACGGCGGCCCCGCCGACACCGACGCCACGAGCTGGATCGCCAACCGCGCCAACGAGCTGCTCGTCGCCAAGCTCGACGGCGTGCGCCGCCGCTCGCTCGACCGCGAACGCGTTGGGCCGGTTCGACTTCCTCGGCGAGTACGTCAACGACCTGCCGAGCGTCGTCGACCTCGACGCGATCCGCTCGGCGGGCGTGCGGATCGGCGCCGACCCGCTGGGCGGGGCGAGCGTCGCCTACTGGGGCGCGATCGCCGAGCGCCACAAGATCGACCTCACCGTCGTCAACCCCGATCGTCGACCCGCAGTTCGCGTTCATGACGCTCGACTGGGACGGCAAGATCCGGATGGACTGCTCGTCGCCCTACGCGATGGCCTCGCTGGTCGCGGCGAAGCGACAAGTACCCGATCTCCACCGGCAACGACGCCGACGCCGACCGCCACGGCATCGTCACCTCCGACGCCGGGCTGATGAACCCGAACCACTTCCTCGCCGTCGCGATCGGCTACCTTTACGCCAACCGGCCCGGCTGGTCCGCCGACGGCGGGCATCGGCAAGACGGCCGTCAGCTCGTCGATGATCGACCGGGTGGCCGCCGACCTCGGCCGCACGCTGGTCGAGACGCCCGTCGGGTTCAAGTGGTTCGTGCCCGGGCCTGATCGACGGCTCGCTCGGCTTCGGCGGCGAGGAGAGCGCCGGGGCGTCGTTCCTGCGCCGCGACGGCCACGTGTGGAGCACCGACAAGGACGGCATCATCCTGGCGCTGCTGGCGTCGGAGATCCTGGCGGTCACGGGCCAGTCGCCGTCGCAGCGCTACGCGGACCTGACGCGAGCGGTTCGGCGCGCCCGCCTACGCCCGGATCGACGTCGCCACCACGCCCGAGGCGAAGGCGAAGCTCGGCAAGCTGTCGGCGAGCGACGTGACGGCCACGGAGCTGGCGGGGGAGCCGATCACCGCCCGGCTCACCGAGGCGCCGGGCAACAAGGCCGCGCTGGGCGGGCTGAAGGTCGTGACCGAGGGCGGCTGGTTCGCCGCGCGCCCCTCGGGCACCGAGGACGTCTACAAGATCTACGCGGAGAGCTTCCGCGGCCCCGAGCACCTCGCGCGCATCCAGGAGGAGGCGCAGGCGCTGGTGACGGCGACGCTGGGCGGGTGAGCGGGTCGGTTCGCCCGTGCGCGGAAGGCCCTGCGGGGGCAACGCCTTCCGCGCACGAGCGTCTCACGTTCCGCCACCGTCGGAAGTCCGGGCACGGACACCCGGCGACGCCGGAGTTCTGATGACGGCCGCGTGGCCGTCTGATGGGTGAATCGGCTGACCGCGTTCATTCGTTCCGGATACGCGAACGGTTCGTCAGAAATGATGAGGCGCAGGTCCGCGCGGTGATACATCCGGCGCGGCGAGGGGCTTTCAGCGGCGGGGCGAGCGCGCGTCGCACTCCAGGGGCGGGCGGGCGGCGGGGCGGTGACCCGTCCGCCGCGGCCGGGGTCCCTCCCGGCTGGGCGCTCCGGTGCCGGTCTGGGCCAACGCGTACAGGGCCAGCTCGCGGTGTCCCGCGTCCTCGACGCGCTGCAGGTAGCGCAGCACGTCCGCGGCGGCCGCGCGGCGCGGACGGGCCGCCACCCACGCCGTCAGCTCGGCCTCGGCGACGTCGCGGCGCATGCCCGCGCAGCGCATGCAGACGTACTCGATGTCCTCGTCGGCGAGCTCGCCGACCAGCGGCGCGTGCACCCCGGACTCGACGAGCATCTCGCGCACCGCCCACAGCCCGATCGGGGTGAGGCCCGACCAGCGTCGGGTCGGGGTCGTCGCGCCCGGCCAGCTCGATGAGCGCCTGGTGGTCGTCACCGTCGCCCTCGTCGGCGCTGCTCTCCTCGAGGTGCACGGCGCCGAGCAGCTCCAGCGCGTCGAGCAGCGCGGTGACGTCGCGGCGCCACAGCCGTTGCTCGACGTCGCCCGCGAGGTCGTCGACGACGCAGCCCATCCGGGCGTTGACGGCCTCGCGCACGGCCCGGTGGAACCGCTCCAGCGGGATCGGCTCGCCGCCCGCGGCGTAGAGCAGGGTGAGCAGCATCGGGAACGCCTCGCCGAGGCTCATCCCGAACAGCGACGGGGCCCCGAAGACGTTCGAGCCGCCGAAGTGCTCGCCGATCCCGCCGACCGCCTCGAACGCCCGCTTCCACATCTCGATCGGCCGCGACAGCAGCGGTGCCGCGCTCTTGACCTGCACCAGCCGTCCGTGGACGACCCGCACGAACCGGGCCTGCCGGGCCCAGCTGAGCAGCAGCATGATCTCGGGCAGCTCGTCGCCCGCGCGGGCGCGGTCGCGGGAGAAGTGGTCGAGGTCGAGCGCCTCGGCGACGGCGCGGGCGTCCCCGAGCAGCAGCCGTCCGTCGCGGGTCAGCGAGCGGCCCGCGCGCACCCAGCGGGTGAACGCCGCGCAGCCGGGCGAGCGCGACCGACGAGTCGGCGGCGGCGAGCATCGCCGCCGCCCCGGGCAGCAGCACCGGCGGCAGCGGGCGTGCGGGGCGGCTCCGGGGCGGCGCGGACCTCGCGGTGGGTGATGTCGCGCAGCGCGGCGCGGTCGATCGGCGAGCTCGCCCGCGTGCACCTGTTGGATGAAGCGGGCCACCGCGCGTCGGGTCGGCGGTCGGCACGCCGTGGCGCAGCATCTGGACGGCCCAGAACGTGCCGAGATCGTGGTTGCGCTCGTCGTCGAGGGCGTCGTGCAGGGCCGGGGTCGAGTCGCCGACCTGCGCGTGCAGCCGCTCGGGCGGGTCGGACAGCGGAGTCGAGCCAGTCGCGCTCGGCGAGGAAGCCGATCAGGGCGTGCAGGGCGGCCGGGACGGCGTCGCGGTCGTCGTCGAGCAGCGCGACGGTGCGGGGGAACCACACGGCCAGCGCATCGGCGACGTGGGCGCGCGTCCAGTGGCCCAGCCGCCCGTCGACGCTGTGCTTGTGGTCCAGCGCCGCCGCGACCAGCGACGGCTCCACCAGCATGCCCCGCCTGCGGGCCCACGCCACGATGTGCAGCCGCAGCCGGTCCCGGACGAGCGCGTACGCGTCCAGATCGTCGGGGCCGAACACGAGTTGCACCGGGGCACCCTGCCGGCCCGCGGACGCCCGCGCCGACGCGGGGGTCGCCCCTGCGGAGGTCGATCGGGGTGGTAGCGGACAACGCTGCAGGTACGGTCGTCGAGACGGTGGTCGGAGGGAGAACGACATGCGTGCGGTGCAGGTGGTGCGGTTGGACGGGCCCGCGGCGGTCGAGGTGCGCGACGTGCCCGAGCCGGTGCGCGGGCCCGAAGCAGGTGCTGGTCGACGTCCGCGCGGCCGGGGTGAACTTCCCCGACGTCCTGCAGACCAAGGGCCTCTACCAGTACCGGCCGGAGCTGCCCTTCACCCTCGGGCGCCGAGGCCGCGGGCGTGGTGCGGGAGGCGCCGGACGGCTCCCCGTTCGCGCCGGGTGACCGGGTGGTCGCCTTCACGACCACGGGCGCGTTCGGCGAGGTCGTCGCGGTCGTCGCCGGACGCCGTCCTGCCCGCTGCCGGAGAACGTCGGGTTCGAGGCGGGCGCCGGGCTTGCCGATGAACTACCTCACCGCGCAGTTCGCGCTGGTGGTGCGCGGACACCTGCGCGCGGGCCAGGCCGTGCTCGTCCACGGCGCGGCGGGCGGGGTCGGCACGGCGTGCATCCAGCTGGCCGCCGCGCTGGGCGCCACCGTGATCGCGGTCGTGTCCGAGCGACGCCAAGGCCGAGGTCGCCCGGGCTGCCGGGGCGGCGCACGCCGTGCCCGTCGAGGGGTTCCGCGACGCCGTGAAGGCGCTGGGCGGGGTCGACCTCGTCGTCGACCCGGTCGGCGGCGACCGCTTCACCGACTCCCTGCGGTGCCTGCGCCCGTAGGGACGGCTGCTCGTGATCGGCTTCACCGCGGGCGAGATCCCCACGGTGAAGGTCAACCGGTTGCTGCTCAACAACATCGACGTCGTGGGCGTCGGCTGGGGCGCGTTCGCGCTGAGCAGGCCGGGCTACGCCGCGAGCCAGTGGGCCGAGCTCGCTGCCGCACCTGCGCTCCGGCGCGCTCGACCCGCCGATCGGCGGCCGGTTCCCGTTGGAGAAGGCGGCCGAGGCGCTCGCCACCGATCGACGAGCGCCGGGTGCTCGGGAAGATCATCCTGACGGTCTGAGCAGCTGGGCGACGAACAGGTCGCCCAGCCACGCGGCGAACCGCTCGGTGCTCCAGCCCCGTTCGACGACGAGGGTTCGGTAGGTGCCCGGCTGCGTGAGGGCGATGAAGAGGTCGACCGCGCCGTCGAGGCCGGGGGCCAGATCGGGCTCCATCGAGGCGAGGAACTCCCGGCTGGCCCGCTCGCGCTCGGCGAGCACCTGCTGCCACGACCGCATCATCTCCGGATCGGCCCGGGCGGCCAGCTCGTAGGTCTCGATGACGTCCAGGCCCTGCGCGAACTGCCGCGCGTTCCACCCCGCCAGCCTGCGCAGCCGCTGCTCCGGATCGGGGTGCAGCAGCGCTTCCTCGTGGTCACGGCGCACCCCCGTGCCGCGGATCCACAGCTCCAGCACCTCGTCGAGGATCTTCTTCTTGGTACCGAACGCGGAGTAGATGGTGGGCGCGGGGATGTCGGCCGCCTCGGCGATGGCGGCGATCGTCGTCGCGATGTAGCCGCGCTCGGCGAACAGCCGCCGGGCGGCCGCCGCGACCTGCTCGCGCGTCGCCTGCGCCTGCCGCTGCCGGTGTCCTTCCTTGACAGCCACGTCGTGACAGTAGCACTCTGTTCGTCATTGTATGACGATGACGAACGGAGCGTGGCTATGACTGCCGTCGAGGTTCCGGTCCTCATCGTCGGAGGCGGTCCGGCGGGCCTCACGGCGTCGTTGCTGCTGTCCCACCACGGCGTCGCGTCGCTGCTGGTCGAGCGGAGGACGGAGCCGTCACCGCTGCCGCGGGCCCGCGGCGTGCACGCCCGCGCGATGGAGGTGCTGCGCTCCTGCGGCGTGGAGAGCGCGCTGCGGGCCGGAGCGCTGCCGATCGAGTCCGGGGTCGAGTGGCGCGCGCGGCTCGTCGACCCGCCGCTGCGGACCATCGCGCCGGGCGCCCCCGGCGTCGCCGAGGTCAGCCCCTGCGAGGGCCTCGCGATCGCACAGGACGTGTACGAGTCGGTGCTGCGCACCGAGGCGGCCGAGCGCGCCGAGGCCACCCTCCGGTGGGGCAGTGAGCTGCAGTCCTTCGCCGTCTCGGACGGTGGGGTTGACGCCGTGGTGGACGGGCAGCCGGTGCGGGCGCGCTACCTCGTCGCAGCCGATGGCGTGCGCAGCGGGATCCGCGCGGCGCTGGGCGTCCAACTCGACGGCGAGGACGATCTCGGCACCTCGCGCAGCATCGCCTTCCGCGCCGACCTGACGCCGTGGACCGGTCCGGTGCCGCGCGGGCTGTACGTCCTCACCGGGGCGGGCGGGGTGCTGCTCGCGACCCACCCCGATGGCCGCTGGGTGGTCAACTCCGGCGATCCCGACCCGGACGCCGCCGCGGCGGTCCGGCGGATCACCGGCGTGCCCGACCTGGAGGTCGAGGTGCTCGCCCAGGGCCGGTGGACGGCCGTGGCCCGCTCGGCGCGGCGCTACGCCGACGGCCCGGTGTTCCTCGTGGGCGACGCGGCCCACCAGGTGCCGCCCGCGGGCGCGACGGGGGTCAGCACGGCGACGGCCGACGTGCACAACCTGGCCTGGAAGCTGGCCGCCGTCCTGGACGGGCGGGCGGGGGAGGGCCTGCTCGCCACGTACGCGGTCGAGCGGGAGCCGGTGGGGCGCAGCGCGGTCGTCGAGGCCCGCAACGCCTGGGTGGAGTTCCAGAACCCGGGCGCCACGCCGTTCGCGGGCCGCACGCTGCGGCAGATCGACATGGGCTACGGCTACGCCTCCGCCGCGGTGGTCGACGGCCGCCCCGACCTCGACGAGGAGGGCGACTACACGCCCACCGCCCATCCCGGTCGCCGCGCGCCCCACCTGCGGCTCGCCGACGGGCGGTCGGTGCTCGACCTCTTCGGCCGCGATCTCACCCTGCTCACCGCACCGGACGGGCAGGCGTGGCGCGCCGCGGTGCCCGGCGGGGTCACGGCGCACACCGTCGACCAGCCGGAGTGGCCCGCGCGCTACGGCGTCTCGGCGCGCGGCGCGGTGCTGGTGCGCCCGGACGGGCACGTGGCCTGGCGTGCGACCGACCTGCCCGGCGCGGGCGCCCGCCGGTGCGTCGACCCGCTCCCCGCCTCACCCGAGGCGCTGCTGCGGTCGGTCGTCGACCGGGTCATGGCCCGCAGGGCGGTGGTGCCCGTCTAGGCGCGCCAGCCCGCCTCGTCGACGCCGCCGGGGACGGGCGCGGCGGGGTCGTAGGGCGTGCGGGTGAAGACGAACGTCGCGAGATCGAGGGCCGTCGGGTCCAGCCGGAGCGTCTCGCCCGCGAAGTAGCCGTCCAGCCCGACCCACGTGCTGTCCGGCCGGGGCCGGAACCGCGACCCGCGTCCGGGTCGGCCCAGCCCGCCGAGGTGCAACAGCCCGCCGGGGATCGACCGCAGCACGTACGGCGAGGGCCCCCAGAACCACGGCCCGAGCAGCTCGACCGGCACCGGTGACGGCGCGGGCGTCCAGGCGTCGACGATCCGGGGCTCGGCCGCGCGCAGGTCGGCCAGCAGACCCGCGGGCAGCAGGGGGTCCAGGCCCGTGGTCGTGTTGGCCAGCGCGAGCGCGCCCGTGCCCTCCTCGCGGTCGACCCACAGCCCGGCGAGGAACCCCGGCATCGAGCCGCCGTGCCCGACCAGCGTGACCCCGTCGCGGCGCTGGACCTGCAGCCCCAGCCCGTAGGACGACCAGCCGGGGTCGGCCGTGTCGATGCCCGCGGGCAGGGTCATCTCCTCCACGGTGGCGGGGGAGAGCACGCCGCCGGTGTCGCCCAGCAGGAACGCGCCGAGCCGGGCGAGGTCCGTCGCCGTGGCCCAGAGCTGACCGGCCGGGGCCATCACACCGGCGTCGTGCTCGGGCTCGGGCAGCACCACGTCGGCCCAGGGGTGCACGGCGGTGCCCACGGCCGCGGCGCCGGTAGGGCGGGGCGTGGTGCGCGTCATCCCGAGCGGCAGGAGCACCTCGTCCCGCGCGACCTCGGCCCACGCCCGACCCCGTGCCCGCGCCACCAGCTCGCCGAGCAGCCCGAACCCCAAGTTGGAGTAGTGGAAGCGGCGCGCGGCGGGCAGGACGACGTCAGCGCCGGTGAGGCCGAGCCCGTCCAGCGTTGTCCCTGGCGTGCGCTCCCACCAGCCGCCGGGGCTCTCCGACCCGGCCCCGCCGAGGTGGGACAGCAGCTGGCCCAGCGTGCGGTCGCCCAGGGGTGTGCCGGGGAGGTGGCGCTCCAAGGGGTCGCCGAGATCGAGGGCGCCCGCGTCGCGCAGCCGCAGCACGGTGATCGCCGTGATCGTCTTGGTGATCGACCCGAGCCGGTACTGCACGTCGGTGTGATCGTCGGCGACCGCGCCCCGACCCGCGGACCACACCAGCCGCGACTCCCGGACGACGCCCGCGACCAGCGACGGCACCCGCCCGTCGCGCTGAGCGCGGGCGGTCCTGGCGAGCAGGGTCCGCGCGGTCGGGGCAAGAAGATCGGTCACCGGCGGGACACTAGCCACTCACGGTCCGGGGGGTTCCTCCTCGTCCTGGCCCGCGAGGAACTTCTCGACCTCGGCCGCGAGCTCGTCGGCGCTGGGCAGCTCGTCGGAGAGGCCCGAGGCCCGCCCGGCCGTCACGGCGTCGTACTGGCGCTCCAAGGCCTCGACGACCTGGCGCACCTCGTCCGACGCCGACACCTGCTCCTCGATCTCCTTCTCGGCGCGCTCGGCCGCCGACGACAGCGCCTCCGTGGAGAGGTAGAGCCCGGCCGCCATCCCGACGTGGTCGACGAGCACGCGCGCGGCCTGCGGGTACTCCGCCCGCGCGAGGTAGTGCGGCACGTGTACGGCGAAGCCCATCGTGTCGTGGCCCGCCTCGCCCAGGCGCAGCTCCATGAGCCCGACGGCGCTGCCCGGCACGTCGGCCGCGGTGAACCACGCCTCGTGGCCCTCGGTCAGCTCGCGTCGGGTGCCGTGCACGGTGACGCCGATCGGGCGGGTGTGCGGCACCGCCATGGGGATCGCGGTCAGGTTGATCACCAGGCGCACCCCGAACCGTTCGACGAGCTGCCCGACCGCGGCCGAGAACCGCTCCCACTGCGTGTCCGGCTCGGGCCCGGCGAGCAGCAGGAACTCGGTGTCGGCGGAGTCGTTGAGCGCGATCACGTCGAGGTCGGGGGACGAGTACGACTCCCAGTGGTCGGTGTCGAACCGCAGCGGCGGGCGGCGGGACCGGTAGTCGATCAGCTGGTCGATGTCGAAGCGCGCCAGCGTGCGCGCGTCCCGGCCGCCCCGCATGGCCTCGACGGCCAGCCGGGCCGCGTTCCCGGCGTCCACGAACCCGTCCAGCGCCACGATCAGCACCGGTCCCGTCGCGGGGCCGTCCGCCTCCGTCACCTCGTACAGCTCGGCGGGTTCCAGCACCGCGCACCTCCGTCCTTTCGCAGCTCCAACGTGAGACTGCCCGCACAGCATCCCGTTTCCCGCAACGAAGGCGCACCATTGGGTACGCAATGAGTGAGTCCGTCGTTTCCCGAAGCCGCCTGTGGGTGATCTGGGCGGTCGCCCTGACCGCCTACGTCGTGGGCGTCATGCAGCGCACATCGCTCGGCGTCGCCGGGTTGGACGCTGCGGCCCGCTTCCACGCCAGTCCCGCGGCGCTCTCCGGCTTCGTGGTGCTCCAGCTGCTGGTCTACGCGAGCCTGCAGGTGCCCGCGGGCGTGCTGCTGGACCGCTTCGGCGCGCGTTCGCTCGTGGTCGTGGGCGCGGTGATCATGGCCGCGGGCCAGCTGCTGCTGGCCGTGGCGACCGCGCTCCCGCTGGCGATCGCCGCGCGCGTGCTCGTCGGCGCGGGCGACGCGCTGACCTTCATCAGCGTGCTGTCGGTGATCAGCGCCTGGTTCCCGGCCCGACGGGTGCCGTTGATGACCCAGCTCACCGGCCTGATCGGGCAGCTGGGACAGGTGCTGTCGGCGGTGCCGCTCGCCGCGCTTCTGCACGGGGAGGGCTGGTCGACGGCGTTCACGAGCGCCGCCGCCCTCGGCCTCGCCGTCGCGGTGGCGGTGGCGGCCGTGCTGCGCAACCGCCCGCCGGGGGCGCCCGCGCCGCCGCCCGCAGCGACCCCGCGCGAGGTGCTCGACGGCCTCGCGCGCTCGTGGCGGGAGCCCGGCACCCGCCTGGGCCTGTGGACACACACCGGCACCCAGTTCTCCGGCACGGTGTTCGCCCTGCTCTGGGGCGTGCCCTACCTCGTCGCCGGGCAGGGCTTCACGCCCGCGGCGGCCAGCGCGCTGCTGACCCTGCTCGTGGGCGTCGGGATCCTGGCCGGGCCGCTCTTCGGCGAGTTCACCGCGCGCCACCCGTTGCGGCGGTCCTGGCTGGTGCTCACCGTGATCATCACAACCGCCACGGCCTGGACCGCCGTGCTCGCCGTGCCCCCGCCCGCGCCGCACTGGATGCTGGTCGTGCTGGTCGTCGTCATCGCGTTCGGCGCGCCGGGGTCGATGATCGGGTTCGACTACGCCCGGACGTTCAACCCGGGCCACCGCCAGGGCGCTGCCGTCGGGATCGTCAACATCGGCGGGTTCGTCGCGTCGTTGCTGGTGGCGTTCGGGGTCGGGGTGCTGCTGGGGCCCGGTGGCTACACGCCCGCGGGCTTCCGCCTCGCGTGGTGCGTGCAGTACGTCGTGTGGGCGGTGGCGCTGGTCGGCGTGCTGCTGGCCCGGCGGAAGGCCCGGCGCAAGCTCGCCGCGGAAGGGGTGCTGGTCCCGCCGCTGCGGGAGGTGCTCGCCCGGCGTCGGCGGTGACCCCGACATGATCACCCATTGGTGAAAACCCTTATCGTCCGCCGATGCGGATCGCGTTCGTCGGCAGGGTGAGCAGCGGCAAGACGACGTGCGCGGCGCTGTTGGGGCGTCATCTCGCGGCGCAGGGAGTGCCGGTGCTGGCGGTCGATGCGGGTGCCGGTCGACGCCTCGGGTCCGCGTTGGGCGTCGACCACGCGATGCCGGTGTCCGCCTGGCGCGACGAGCGTCCCGCCGCGCGAAGGGCCAGGCCGCTCGACCTCGATCCCGCGGGGGAGCTGCTCACCCGCCACACCGTCGGCAGCTCGGGCGGGGCCCGGTACCTCGCGACCGACGCGGTGGCAGCGCTGCTGGACCGGCTGGCCGACGGCGAGCGCGAGTACGTCGTCCTCGACCTCCTGGCCGATGCGTTCACCGCCGGGCTGTGCACGCGGTTCGACATGTCGGTGCTGGTCGCCGAGCCCACGCGGCGCGACATCGGGCTGTACCGGCAGTGCGCCGAGCAGGCGTCCGGGCACGGGGTGGAGCTGCGCGTGCTGGGCAACAAGATCTCCGACGGGGGCGACACCGCCTGGCTCACCGAGCAGATGGGCGACGCGTTGCTCGGCTGCGTCGGGCACTCGGCGTGGGTCCGGGCGGCCGAGCGCGGCACGGCAGGCCCGATCAGCGGCCTGGAGCCGGGCAACACGCAGGCCGTAGTCGCGGTGCACCGCGCGCTCGACGCCTGCAGGCGGACCTGGAAAGCACAACAGGGTGACCCCGCTGCGACTCGGTCGCAGCAGGATCACCCTGTCGGTGTGGTGACGGACTACTCGGCGAGCAGCCGGTAGATCGTCTTGCGGGCCTCGGTCAGCGCCTCGGTGGCCGCGGTGATCTGGGCGGGGGTTCCCGCGCTGATCACCTGGTGGGCCGCCGCGTGCAGCTGGCCCAGCTGCTCGGCGAGCGCCGACGCGTCGTCGTCGGCATCGCGGCCGACGGACTCCCAGACGGCGTCCAGCTCGGCGCGGTGCTCCTCGACGTAGCGGGTGCCCTCCTCGGTGAGGTGGACGACCCTGCGGCCTTCGGCCTGCTCGACGCGGACGAGTCCTTCGTCCTCGAGCTGCGAGAGCGTCGGGTACACCGAGCCGGGGCTGGGGCGCCAGGCCCCAGACGACCGCTCGGCGATCTCCTGGATGATCTCGTAGCCGTGCCGGGGCTGCTCGGCCACCAGCGCGAGCACGGCGAGGCGGATGTCACCGCGGGCCGTGCGGCGTCCACGGCCGCGGGGGCCGCCGAAGCGGCGCCCGAAGCCGGGGCCGCCCATGCCGGGGCCGAAGCCGGGGCCGAACGGCGGGCCTCCGCGGCGAGCGCGGCCGCCACGGCCACGGGGGCCGGGCTGCTCGTCGTCGACGGGGCCGCTGAACGGCGGGGTCGAGGGCGGGCCTTCCGCGGCGTGCATCTCGCCTGCGCCGAACGGAGGGCGGTGTCCATGCCTGCGCCACTGGCCTTGGCGTGGACCGAAACGGGGTCCCCATGCGGGGTTGTTGGCAGTCATCGTGCTGTCTCCTTGTGGTGGGATGAGCGTCCGGCTCCGATAGTCCGGACTAGCTCGTGTGCCATCACGATATATCGCGATACACCGTAGAGCTAGGTGATGTGCGTCACTTGCTCTGGTGTGCCGGCCTGGTTCGTGCTTCGGGCTGGTCAGCCCTCGTGCCAGCGCGGCGACGTCGTGCGGGGTGGGGTGAGGCGGGCGGCCACGTGCACGAGGTTCGGTCCGCCCGACGCCAGCCCCTTGGCCAGCGCGTCGGCCAGGCCGTCCTGCACCGATCGGACGCCGGTGGCCGGGAGCCCGAAGGCCGCGGCGAGGGCGAGGAAATCGGGGGTGACCAGGTCCACCCCGGACGCCGGGTCGCCGCTGCGCTCCTGGTCGTAGCGGAGCATGCCGTAGCCCTGGTCGTCGACGACGAGCAGCGTGACCGGGAGGCGCTGCTGCACGAGGGTGGCCAGCTCGCCCAGCCCCATCGCGACGCCCCCGTCGCCGCAGACCGCGATCACCGGGTGGCCCGCCGCGGCCGGACCGATCGCCGCGGGCAGACCGAAGCCGAGCGTGCCCCAGCCGACGGGGTAGGCCATCCTGCGCGGGCCGGGCGCGCTCGCGTACCCGCCGACCCAGTAGCCCGCGACGGCCATGTCGCACACGAGCACCGTCTCCGGGGTGCGCGCGGCCTCCACCGCCTGGACGAGCGTCATCGCCTCCGCCGACACCGGCTCGGTGGCGAGCCGGGCGCGCACCCGCTCGCGCAGGCCTTCCGGGGCCCACGCCGGGCGGGCGGGCAGGCGGTCGCGCAGACCACGGAGGGCTTCGCCGAGCTGTCCGGCCACGGCGGCGTCGGGCGCCCACTCCGGGGTGTCGCGCGGTGGGGTGGGGTCGAGCGTGACCAGCTTGGGCGGGCGCGGCATGGCCCAGTTGCGGGTGTTCATGCCGTCGAGGTCGCCGCCGACGGCGAGCAGGACGTCGGCGCTCCCGATCAGCTCGGCCACCTCCGGCTCGTGCGGCGGCACCCCGACGGCGGCGGGGTCGGCGGTCGCGGGCACGCCCCGGCCGCCGAAGGTGCTCACGACCGGAGCGCCGAGGTGGTGCGCGAGGACGGTGAGCGAAGGCTCCGCGTCGACCGCCCCGGTGCCGGCCCAGATCACCACGCGCGCTCCGGCGAGGAGGGCGGCCGCGGCGTCGAGGTCGGCCTCGTCGGGCTGCAGCTCGAACCAGGGGACCTCTTCCGTCCGGGAGAGGGGCACGGCGTCGTGGCCGAGCACGTCGGCGGGCACGTCCATGTAGACCGGGCCGCGCGGGTGCAGCATCGCGGCGGCGAGCGCGGCGTCGAGCGCCGGTGCGACCTCGGCCGCCGAACGCGGCGTGAACACCGCCTTGGCCAGCGGCGCGAACAGGGCGGCCTGGTCGCGGGACTCGTGCAGCACCCCCCGCAGCCGCCCCTCGCGCCGCAGCGCCTGCGGGATCTCCGACGCGACGAGCAGCACCGGCGAGCGGGCCGCCGCCGCCTCCCCGAACGCGGCGAGCGCGTTGGCCGCACCCGGCCCGGTGGTGACGACGGCGGCGCCGAGCCGCCCGGTGGCGCGGGCCCAGCCGTCGGCCGCGTAGACGGCGGCCTGCTCGTGCCGCACGACCATCGGCGCCCGCTCGGGGTCCCGCCAGAACGGGAGGTTGTGCACCCCGGGGAGGCCGAAGACGGTGGTGGCGCCGTGCAGGGCGACGCCGTCCATGATCGACTGCGCGACGCTGATAGCCACCAACCGAGCCTAACCCGCCCAGCCCCGCCACTTCGCCGTCTGCGCAGCCCGGAGCACGACCTCGCACCCAGCCGGGCCGTTGCGAAGTAGCACGAGGGGTGCGAGGTGGGCCGACTCTGCCGCGGACGTGGGTGCGGGTGTGGCCGTCCCGGAGCTCACTGCGCACCCCGGTGGCGGACTGCGTATCCGGGGCGCGACCTTGCACGACGCCGCCGCCGTGCGATGTGGCGCGCCGGGGTGCGAGAGGACGTCGGCCCGGCAGGGGGTCAGGCGGAGCCTGCGCGGAGTGCGCGGGAAAGGCCCAGGGCGGCGGTGCGGACGGCGGGGGCCAGGCGGGCGGTGTCGAGCCGGTTCGCCCACCCGGTGATCGAGATCGCGGCGACCGCGTGCGGCCCGCCGTCGCGGACGGGGGCGGCGACGCAGGCGATGCCGACCGTCGACTCCTCGTGCTCCTCGGCCACCCCCCGGTCGCGGATCCGGGCCAGCTCGTCGGCCAGCAGCCCCGGGGCGACGACCGTGCGCGGGGTCCGGCGCCGCAGCCCGGCCGCCACCACCGCGGCCAGCCGTTCGGGCGGCCCGAACGCCAGCATCGCCTTCCCGACCCCGGTGCAGTACGCGGGCATCCGACCTCCCACGCGGGAGGTGATCTGCGGCCCGTGCCTGCCGGGCAGCTTCTGCACGTAGACGACGTCGATGCCGTCGGGCACGGCCAGGTGCACGGTCTCGTGGGTGGCCTCGAACAGGTCGGCGAGGAACGGGGCGGCGGCCTCGCGCAGGCCGCGCTGCAACGGCGCGAGCTGGCCGAGCTCGAACAGCCCCATGCCCAACCGGATCCCGCCCGACGTCCGCTCGACGATGTTCCAGAGCGCCAGCTCGGCCAGGAGCCGGTGCGCGGTGGGCTTGGGGATGCCGGTGCGGCGCGCCAGCTCGGCCAGCGTCAGCTCGGCGTCGCCCGGCCGGAACGCGGTGAGCAGGGTCATCGTGCGGCCCAGCACCGAGTTGGGCGGATCGGACGGGCGCACCAGATCATCGTATGCGCAGAACCGTTTCGCTGGGTGGAACGGCGGGGTGTCGGCCTTCGCCGGGCACGGGCACCCTCCCTGCATGAGTACCGACAAGGTGACGGCCGCGATCGTCGGACCGGGCAACATCGGCACCGATCTGCTGGCCAAGCTCAGGCGGAGTTCGGTGGTGGACGTCGCCTACATGGTGGGCGTCGTCGAGTCCGACGGTCTGGCCCGCGCCCGCGACGCGGGGATCTCCGCCTCCGCGGACGGCGTCGACTGGCTCCTGCGTCAGGACCCCCTCCCGCAGATCGTCTTCGAGGCCACGTCGGCCGCCGCGCACCAGGCCAACGCGCCGCGCTACGCGGAGGCGGGCATCCAGGCCGTGGACCTCACGCCCGCGCACATCGGACCGATGGTGTGCCCCCCGGTGAACCTGCGCGAGCACATCGCGGCGCCGAACGTCTCGATGATCACCTGCGGTGGCCAGGCGACGATCCCGATGGTGCACGCCGTGTCGCGGGTGACGCCCGTGCCGTACGCGGAGATCGTGGCCTCGGTGGCGTCGCGTTCGGCGGGCCCCGGCACGCGGGCCAACATCGACGAGTTCACGCTCACGACGTCGCAGGCCGTGGCCGAGGTCGGGGGAGCCGCGCGGGGCAAGGCGATCATCATCCTCAACCCCGTCGAGCCGCCGATGATCATGCGCGACACCGTCTTCTGCATGATCGGCGCGGACGCCGACGAGGCCGCGATCACCGCGTCCATCCACGAGATGGTGGCCGAGGTCCAGGAGTACGTGCCCGGCTACACGCTGCGCGCCGAGCCGCAGTTCGACGAGGCCCGCCCCAACTGGCAGGGCAACGGGCGGGTGGCGGTGTTCCTCGAGGTCAAGGGCAACGGCGACTACCTGCCCCCCTACGCGGGCAACCTCGACATCATGACGGCCGCGGCCGCCCGCGTGGGCGAGCTCATGGCCCAGGCGAAGCTGGGGGTCAGCGCATGAGCGACATGCCACAGATCCGGCACGACGTCCGGATCACCGACACCACCTTGCGCGACGGCAGCCACGCGATGGCCCACCAGTTCACCGAAGAGCAGGTGCGCACCACGGTGCACGCGCTCGACGGGGCCGGGGTCGAGGTCATCGAGGTGACCCACGGCGACGGCCTGGGCGGCAGCTCGTTCAACTACGGATTCTCCGCCGAGGACGAGATCAAGCTGATCTCGGCGGCCGTCGACGAGGCCACGCAGGCCCAGATCGCGGTGCTGCTCGTGCCCGGCATCGGCACGATGGCCGACCTGCAGCGGGCCCACGACGCGGGCGCGCGGGTGGCCCGCGTGGCGACCCACTGCACCGAGGCCGACGTCTCGGTGCAGCACTTCGGGCTGGCCCGCAGCCTGGGCATGGAGACCGTCGGCTTCCTCATGATGGCGCACAAGACGTCCCCGGAGGAGCTCGCCCGCCAGGCCCGGATCATGGTCGACGCGGGCGCCCAGTGCGTCTACTGCGTCGACTCCGCGGGCGCGCTGGTGCTCGACACCGCCCAGGTGCGCGTCGAGGCGATCGTGCGCGAGATCGGCGAGCAGGCGCAGGTGGGCTTCCACGGCCACCAGAACCTGTCGATGGGTGTCGCGAACTCGGTGCTCGCCTACCAGAACGGTGCCCGGCAGATCGACGGGGCGCTGTGCGCGCTCGGCGCGGGCGCAGGCAACTCGCCCACCGAGGTGTTGGCCGCGACGTTCGAGAAGCTCGACATCGGCACCGGCGTGGACGTCGCCGGGGTGCTGGCCGCCGCCGAGGACGTCGTCAAGCCGTTCCTGCCGCGCTGGCCCTCGATGGACCGCAACGCGATCGTCCAGGGCTACGCCGGGGTCTACTCGTCGTTCCTGCTGCACGCCGAGCGCGCGGCGCAGCGCTACGGCGTCCCCGCCTACGAGATCCTCACCCGGGTCGGCGAGCTCGGGTACGTCGGCGGTCAGGAAGACATGATCATCGACGTCGCCATCGAGCTCGCATCGCGCAAGGAGGCGTAAGTGGAGACGTTCGGCCACATCATCGACGGGGTCGAGGACGCATCGGGAGCGACGTTCGAGTCGGTCGACCCGTGGACGCGGGAGCCGTGGGCGACGGTCGCGCTGGGCGGCGCCCCCGAGGCCGACCGCGCCGTCACGTCCGCGCGCAAGGCGTTCGACGAGGGCCCGTGGCCGCGGATGGGCTTCGCCGAGCGCGGCGCGATCATCCACCGGTTCGCCGACCTGCTCCTCGCGCACGCCGACGAGCTGGCGCTGGCCGACTCCCGCGACATGGGCAAGCCGATCAGCGATGCCACGGAGCGGGACGTACCGCGCGCGGCGCAGAACTACCGCTTCTTCGCCGACCACGCGCGGCTCGCGATGGCCGAGACGTTGCCGATGGACACCGGCCACCACGCCTACACCCGCTACGAGCCCGCGGGTGTCGTCGCGGCGATCGCGCCCTGGAACTTCCCGCTGATGCTGGAGAGCTGGAAGGTCGCGCCCGCGCTGGCGTGGGGCAACACGGTGGTGCTCAAGCCCGCGGAGGACACGCCCGCGTCGGCGACGATCATGGCGCGGCTCGCGCTCGAGGCGGGTGTGCCGCCCGGGGTGTTCAACGTGCTCCACGGCTACGGGCCCGAGTCCGCGGGCTCGGCGCTGACCGAGGACCGCCGGGTCGACCGGATCACGTTCACCGGCGAGTCGGGCACCGGGCGGGTCATCACCGGCGCGGCCGCCCGCAACCTCACGCCCGTCAGCCTCGAGCTGGGCGGCAAGGGCGCGAACCTGGTGTTCGCCGACGCCGACCTGGACACGGCCGTCGACTGGTCGATCAAGGCGATCTTCTCCAACGCCGGGCAGGTGTGCCTCGCGGGCTCGCGCCTCTACGTCCAGCGGGCGGTGCTCGACGAGTTCCTCGCCCGGTTCGTCGCGGCGGCCGAGGCCATGGTGATCGGCGACCCCAGCGACCCGGCCACCCAGATCGGCCCGCTGGCCTCGGAGACGCACTTCGACAAGGTGCGCGCCTACGTCGAGAACCCGGGCGGGAAGGTCCTCACCGGCGGTCTCGGCGAC
Source organism: uncultured Actinomycetota bacterium (assembly GCA_963799945.1). Taxonomy (GTDB): domain Bacteria; phylum Actinomycetota; class Actinomycetes; order Mycobacteriales; family Pseudonocardiaceae; genus Pseudonocardia. The sequence goes on along the minus strand of CAWCZG010000005.1, from coordinate 2,345 downwards.
GGCTGGGTCGTGCGGCCGACGATCGTGGCCGACGTCCCCGCCGACGCGCCGCTGCAGTGCGAGGAGGTATTCGGCCCGGTCGTCACGGTCACCCCGTTCGACGCCGAGGACGAGGCGGTGCGCGCCGCGAACGACACCCCGTTCGGGCTCAACGCGATGATCTTCACCGAGAACCTCTCCCGGGCGCACCGCGTCGCGGCCCAGCTCCGGGCGGGCACGATCTGGGCGAACTGCTTCTTCATCCGCGACCTGCGCGCCCCGTTCGGCGGCTTCGGCGACTCCGGCTGGGGCCGCGAGGGCGGCAACTACAGCCGCGAGTTCTTCACCGAGCCCAAGGCCGTGGTGATGGCCATCCGCCACTGACCTTCAGTGCAGGCGAGCGGCACGCATCTGTCGTCGCAACGACGGATCGCTGCTTCTCGGCGGCTGCTTTAGCGGCGCACCGCGCCGGGGCGCGAGACTGGGGGCATGCGGCACGCCTACGCGCACGACGCGGTGCTGGGTCTCGCGCCCGACGCCGACATCAGGGCCCCCGGGGCGGCGGTCACCGCCGAGCTGTGTGGGCACTGGGAGCACGAGCCGCCCTGTCCGCTTGCGCCGCACCACACCGCGGCGCGGCGGGAAGGGGAGGACGTGCGCCTGCGCATCCTGTTCGCGACCGAGCCCGAGCGCGAGACCGAGGTCCGGGAGCGCATCGGCCGGGCGCTGACGGCGTGGGAGGTCCACAGCTGCGGACCGGCTCCCTCCGAACTGAGGAAGAGGCGCACGCCGGCAGGCTCGTGGGGTCGCCGTCATGACCGGCCACGGGCACGGCCACGACGCGGGCGGCATCGAGGCGGACATGCCGGACCGGGTCGCCGCGCTGGAGTCGATCCTGGTCGAGAAGGGTCGTGCAGGCCGACCGCTCGACACGATCGTCACCACCTCGAAGAGAATGTGGGCCCGCGCAACGGGGCCAGGGTGGTCGCCAAATCCTGGGTCGACCCGGCCTACCCCGAGCGCCTGCTGGCCGACGCCACGTCGGCCATCGCCGAGCTGGGCTTCGCTGGCGGCCAGGGCGAGCACATGGTGGCGGTGGAGAACACGCCCGACCTGCACCACCTCGTCGTCTGCACCCTGTGCTCCTGCTACCCGTGGCCGGTGCTGGGGCTGCCGCCGGCCTGGTACAAGTCGGCGGCCTACCGGTCGCGGGCGGTGATCGACCCGCGCGGCGTGCTCGCCGAGTTCGGCGTCGTCCTGCCCGAGACGCGCGGATCGCGTGTAGGACTCCACCGCCGAGATCCGCTACCTCGTGATCCCGATGCGGCCCGCGGACGGAGGAGCTCGACGAAGAGGCGCTCGCCGCGCTGGTCACCCGCGACGGGATGATCGGCACGGCCCGGGTGTGAACGGCGCCGCGGACCTCGGCGGCATGATGGGCTTCGGCCCGGTCGCGCCCGAGCCGAGCACGAGCGTTTCCACGCCGAATGGGAACGCGGGCGCTCGCGCTGGTGCTCGCCGTGGGTGCGGCCGGGCTGGAGCATCGACGCGAGCCGCTACGCCCGCGAGAGCCTTCCACCGCCGGTGTACCTGAGCTCGTCCTACTACGCGATCTGGACGCTGGGCTGGAGCGGCTGCTGGTCGCGGCAGGCCTGGTCGGCGCCGACGAGCTCGCCGCGGCCGGTGCGCGGCCCGGCGCCGACGTCCGCGGCTGGACGCCCGACGAGGCCTTGGCGGCGTTCGCGGCGGGCTCCCCGTACACGCGACCCGCCTCCGGGGCGCGGCGCTTCGCCGTCGGCGACGCCGTGCGCACCCGTGTGATCCACCCCACCGGCCACGCCGGCTGCCCCGCTACGCCCGGGGCAAGGCGGGCGTCGTGGAGCGGGTACGCGGCGCCCACGTCTTTCCCGACGGCAACGCCCACGGCGACGGGGAGCAGCCCAGTGGCTCTACAGCGTCGGGTTCACCGGCCGCGAGCTGTGGGGTCCGGACGCCGAGCCCGGCCTGACGGTGACGATCGACGCGTCGGACGGTACCCTGGAGCCGCCGGGGAACTCTGGGCCCGTGACGGGCTCGCCGCCGCCGGTGCAGGTGCGGGTGATGTAGGCGCTCACCCTCTGGGACGCGGCCACGGCGCCGCTCTCGGCCGCTGTCGCCGACGCCGCCGGATCCCGGTCGACCGCCGCGATGTCGCCCTTTGCCCGCACCAGCGCGTCGAGTTGGGCGTCGAGCGCGTCGACCACGATCTGGACGTCGGAGCGGATGTCCGGCGGGGCGGCGGCGATCAGCTCGATCCCGCTGTGCCGCACCGCATCGACGGTGGGCTGCGAGCTGACCCAGAGGTGGCACGGTGCCGCGCTGGGCGA
>CAWCZG010000004.1:395000-1176459 GCA_963799945.1 uncultured Actinomycetota bacterium | reverse complement strand
GCCGGGTGACCATGATCGGCCTTAGCTCGGCCCGACCCGCGCCGGAGGCGTCGGGATCGGACCTGGATCGCGCACGCAATACACCGCGAGCGTCACGCCGTGTGCGCGGCGCCCACAAACCGGGAGGGGTCGTGCGGGAGGTTGGTCGTGCAGTGGGGTGTCCTTTATCGAGGCCGAGCAGTGGGGCAGAGGCATAAGTGGGGCAGAGGGCATAGCGGGATCGGCTACATCCTGCTGAATGAATCCATGATCATTCTTCCGGAGCCGTCGGTCATGACGAATCGATAGGGCTCGTTGCTTGTGGTCCCGTCTTTCTGCACGAAGTGGACGGTCGCAGCGACGGTGTCGTTGCCGATGAGGCGGGGGTTTTGCACGGTCACCGACTGCATGCGGGCGTAGAAGGTGGTGAATCCGACGGCTCCGCCGGCTTGGCTGCGCGCCCGGGGCCCGAGCAGCGCGAACGCCGCCTCGGTGTTGCCGGGCAGCAGGGCGTAGTAGCGCTGGACGAAGGTCACCGGATCGGTTCCCGAGGCGGGGGCGGCGGCCGGAACCGCAGCGGGCGCCGGTGCCCGTGCGGGGCTGGGCGTCAGGCTTTGCGGGGGGTTGTTCCTGGGCGGGGGAGAGGGTCGCGGCGACCCTGCGGCCTGCGACGTTGCGGCTGGGGACGTCGCGGCTGGGGACGTCGCGACCGATGACGTTACGGCCGGGGAGGTAGAGGTTGACGCGGTGGGTGCGGGTGCGGCTGGCGGCGCGGCCGCGGCGCCACCGGATCCGCTCGTGAGCGCGGCGATGGTCGCCCCGCCCGCCAGCACGAGCACGCCGAAGAGCAGGCTGAGCAGCGTGGGAACGTGGCCCCGGCGGGCCGGACCGTCCACCGGGACCGGGCGGGGCGCTTGCGCCCTCGTCGACGCGCTCTCCGTCGGGAGCACCCGGATCGGCGCCGCAGCGGGGTCGACTGGGGCTGCCGTTACCGCGGCGAGCAGGTCCCTTGCCTGAGCGGCCGAGGGGCGGGCTTGCGGGTCGACGCTCAACAGCTGCATGAGGACCCCGGTCAGGGGACCGGCCTGTCGGGGCGGCTCGGGCTCGCCCGTTGCGACTTTGTGCAGCAGGGCGTACGGGTTGTCGTCGAGCCCGAACGGCGGCACGCCTTCTACCGCGGCGTAGAGCGTGGCGCCGAGTGCGAAGACGTCCGACGCCGCGGTCGGCTCCCGGCCCTGCGCGATCTCGGGCGCGAGGTAGGCGGGCGTCCCGGCGATCAGGCCGGTGCGGGTCAGCTGCACCTCGTCGACAGCTCGGGAGACCCCGAAGTCGGTCAGTTTCACCAGCCCGTTCGGGGCGACGAGCACGTTGCCCGGCTTCACATCGCGGTGTACGACACCCGCGAGGTGGGCGGCGGCCAACCCGTCGGCCATCTGCCTGCCGATATCTGCGGCCTCGGCCGCAGGCAGCGGCCCGTGCAGCCTGATGCGCGCCGCGAGTGACTCGGAGGGCAGGTATTCCATGACCAGCCAGGGGCGGTCCTCGTGGATGACTACGTCGAAAATACTGATCACGTGGGCGTGCTGGAGCCGCGCGCCGATCCGGCCTTCGCGCAGGATGCGCTGGCGGGAATGGTCGATATCCGACGTACCCGTGCCGGGTGGGAGGGCCAGCAGTTCCTTCACCGCGACCGTGCGGCCCAGCAATTCGTCGGTGGCCCGCCAGACCACACCCATGGCGCCGACCCCGATGCACTCCTCGATGCGGTAGCGGTTGCCGATCCGCACCGGACTGCCATCGGGCGCGCTCACTGTTCTCCTTGGCTGCTCTCATCAGGCGCTTGGACTACTCGAGGAAGAGGTTGGCAAGCCCGCGGTCCTTGTGAGGCCGAGATGCCGCGCTGTAGGGGAGCCCGGTCGGGAGTTCGCCACGTCCCGACCGGGCGATAGTCAGGACGTCAGCGCGGCGGGCTCTGCCGGACCGTCCCGATGGCGTCCTGAGCGTGGTCTTGGACGTCCTGGGCGGCCGAGCGACCCTCTTCGGTCACGGTCCGCCCGGCGTCGGTGGCGGTGGCCCGCACCGACTCGACGGCCTGCTGCGCAGGCTCCTGCAGGTTGTCTCTCATCTCGGTGGCGGCGTCCTTGGCCGCGTCGAGGAGGGGTTGGCCGATCTCGCTTGCGTGCTGCTTGGCCTGCTCGGCGAGCTCCTGCTCACGTTGGCTGGCCGGCAGCAGTGAGGACACCAGCCACCCCGCGCCGAAGGCGATCAGACCCGCGGCGAGCGGGTTCCCGCGGGTCTGGCGAACCACTGCCTGCGGAGTCTGCTGCACCGCGTCCCCCACGGTGGAGGCGGTGTCGGAGACGGTCGACGCGGCGGACTGGGCGGTGTCGCTGATCCTGTCCGAGGCCGAACCCGCGAGGTGCTGGGCGCGGTCGGAGACGCCGGGGCCGCTGCCGTACCCCCCGGACACGGCGGCGCTGGAGACGGGTTCACTGCCCATCACTCGGTCTTTCCAGCCTCGTGCCGTGCCGCGGACCCGGTCGACCCGGCGCTGCGCGATGCGGCTCGGGGTCACCTTCTCGGTGAGCGCGTCGACGTCGGTGGACAGCGCCAGCTGCGTGCGCTCGATCTCGCGGCGGATCTGGTCGGGGTCGCTCGAGCCCGTGCCGGTAGGCGGTGTGCTCGGCGGATAGGAGCTGGTCATCGGGTGCCTCCTCGTTGGCCCTTCAGGGCGTCAGGGACGTGGCTGAGGGTGTCGACCGTGCGTTCGGGCTTCGGGTGCACTTCGCGCAGCTTGCTGCGTCCGACGGCGAACAGGGCGCCCCCGACCGCCGCCCACAGCACGGCGACGATGAGCCCGGCCCATCCGGGGTTCATGACGTTCGAGAGCCCCGCCCAGAGGGCGATCGACAGGAACAGCAGAACGAAGTAGCCCGCCACACCGGCGCCCGACATGGCGGCCGCGCCCTTCGCGGTCTTCGAGACCTCTTGCTTGACTTCGGCTTGCGCGAGGGCGAGCTCCTGACGCATCAGGGTGGACAGGTCGCGGGTGACGTTGCCGATGAGGTCGCCCACGGAAATGTCGCCGACATCGGGATAGCCCTGTGCTCCCGCCCCTGTGTACTGCTGACCCGACGGCGGTGAGCCCGGATAGGCGGGAGCGGCGCCGCCTGCGCCCGGGTAAGGGGCGGGATGGCTGCCTGCGGCGTAAGCGCCACTCGCAGGCGGATCGCCGTAAGCGCCGGTCATCGGGCACTGCCCGGCGCTGGGCCCGGCCCGCGCCCGGTCTCCTGAACGTACTCGTCGGGGGGCAACTGCGACGGCGGGTGAACCGGCGGCACGGGCGGCGGCCCCGTCGGCCGGGGAGGAGGTACCGATCCCGTGGGGTAGGTGCCACCACCCGGGGCATACGGCTGGGGCGGCGGGCCGCCGAGGTGGTCACCGGGCGCGGGACCGACACCGGGCTGGGGAGCGTAACCGGGGGGTGGCCCCACGGGACGCACCGCCGGTGACGGCACCGTCGGGAGGGTGGCGGTCGCATCGGTGGTCGGGAAGCGATCTCTGTCGGAGCCCGTGTCGCGCTGAGCGTCGACGGCGCCCCGGGTCAGGCGGCCAACCAGGACGCCTGCGACGGCAGCCCCCAAGAGGAAAGCGCCTGGACGACGGCGGGCGAACCGGCGCACCTCCTCCACCAGGTCGCCCGGCTCGCGGGCGCCGATCCAGCTGGCGACGCCGCCGAGCCGGTCTGCCGCCTGGCCCGCGAGCTCGGAGGCCGTGCCGTGCCGCTCGCCGTTGTCAGCCATCTCGCGCAGCTCGCCTGCGAGGGTGCGGATGCTGTCGGCGGCGTTCTGCTGCCCGGTCCGGGCCTGCTCCATGGCCTGGCCGCGAACTTCGCCGATCAGGTCCCGGGCCTGGCGTTTCGCCTCCTGCGCCACCTGTCCTGCCTGGTCGGCCGCAGTGCCGGCCACGTGACGGCCCGCATCGGCTGTGGTGCGGCCGACATCGGCGGCCTGCTGTTTGGCGACCTGGCCGGTGGGCGGAGGCATGTTCTGGCTTGTCTGTTGCGTCATTACAAGGCGATACCCCGCGACTGGATCGGTCACTCCTCGCGTCCCCTGAATTGCACCAGTCGGACCAGTGAAGACACGTGACGATATGCGGGCCGAACCGTGACGTCGGCAAGATCGTCATTGCACCGACTAGCTCAGCTGGACGACCCGCGACACGGTCAGGAAGTGATGACCAGTTTATGCGGACCGCCTGGGAATCTGCCCCGCTCCGGCGGGTGTACGAATGTGTGCGGCTGCGCACGTTCAGCTGCTCGGCACGAAAGAGTTTCGACCCTCGGGCAGGTTGTGGGAGGCGCCCTGCTCGGCACGTAGGCCGTCGACTGGGGATCCTGCTGCGATGTCGCAGGGGCGGTTTGCCCGGGTCGCTCCTGGGTGTTGCCGGTGGTGAGGAGCGCGGCGCTCCTGCTCGTTGTGGGGGCGGTGTAGTTCGGCGTGCTGTTCGGGATCGGGTGGCTGTGCACCCATGTGGAGGCGGGCTCCTGGGTGGGCGCGGCTGACGCGGGGGTCTTGCAACGGCTTGTCGCGCAACGGGTTCCGGGTGGACGCGGCTTCGATGTATGTGGTTGACGTTCACGCCCACCGGATTGGTTCGTGGGGCCCTCAGGGCTTCGCCAACGCCAAGGGTGGTATCCCGTGGATCCTGCTCGTCATCTGATCGTCGTTGCCGCAATCGGTGTGCACCAGGAACGGACAACCCGATGACGGACAACCGCATGATGGAGAACCCCAATGGCTGAGGCCGACATTTCCCCGCCGGGGTGATCAAGCGGAACTTCACCGCCTCGCCGAGGTGGTCTGGCGGATGTGGACCGAGCCCGAGCACTTCGCAGCGTGGTACGGCCCGCCGGGGCACAGGTCGTTGTGGCGAAGATGGACGTGCGTGTCGGGGGCGCCCGTCTGATCGGCATGGAGATGCAGACCCCTGACGGGCTGATGCGGATGTGGTTCACCGGCGAATATCGGCAGGTCGTCGCGCATCGACGGCTCGTCTACACCGAGTCGATGTCCGACCCCGACGGTAATGTGCTGCCGCCGGCCGATCTGGGCATACCGGACGGCTCTCCCACGACGACCGAGGTCACCGTCGAGCTCACCGAAGCCGGGGGGCGCACCGCAATGATCCTGACCCACGCTGGGATTCCCGCAGACTCCCCGGGTGCCGCCGGATGGGCGATGGCGCTAGACAAGCTCGCCACCCGCGTACATTTCCACGACCCTCGATAGAGGGACTGTTGATCTCTTCCTGTGTGCCGCGGCCGATCAGACGGTGATGACGACCTTGCCCAGGGCGCAGCCTGCCGCCAGGCGCCCCGATGGCGTCAGCGGGCGGACGGGGGGCGCGGCGCCAAGCAACACCGAGCAGGTCCTGGCGCCCCCAGTCGATCCGACGGGTAAGAGGTTCGTGAGAGCCTCCCATCAGGCGCCCGGGCCGATAGACAAACTACGCAGGACGGGGCAGTCTCACCGCGGCGCCTGGTGGGCTTCGGGGCGAGGGAGGGGCTCGTCGCCCACCAGGGGCCGTGGTTACCTGACGACGACCTCGTGCTCCGGCGTCAGCAATACTGCCGTCCTCGTCGATGCCGAGGACCCGGCGCCGCACTGCCTGGTCGTCGTGCACGGTGCCTGATCTTGGTCGAGCGACATCGTGGATCTGGCGTTTGGCGTAGTGAACGGGGGACTCAACCGGTGCTTTAGTCGGAGGAGAGCCGTCCCCGCGTGCGGGTCCCGCTCGCGGTCGACCGATGCGACACCGCACGGGCGCGGGCAGGGTGCCTGGGGTACACCGAGGCGGACTGGTCAGTCGTGGAGCGCTCGGGCCCGCACCAGAGGAGCAAGCATCGGGGCGACCGCATGTAGCGGTCCCCGGCGGCTGCCGCGGCCGGGGCGGCGGCTGCGTGGCGCTCCTGAGCGAGCTGATCGGGCGCGACGAGTTCGGCTACCTCATGGCTGCCACCGACACGGTGGTCCCGGGCGCTGCAACGGCACGCACACCAGGCCGTGCGGGACTGCCCACGGCTCGCCCTGAGCCTGGTTGAGGACCGCGACCGGAACTGATCCCGTCGACCCCGTCGGTTCCTACCGACCTCTTACCCGCGCTGCGGCGTGCGAAGGAGGCGGAGCGGGCAGGATCTCCCCGGACCACAAGGTGCTCGCGCAGGGCCCGGCGGATCTACGGCAGGCGTGAGTTGTGGCGTGCCGCGCGCCCCCGGTCGGTCGCGGCGGTCGGGGTCGGGGATCTCCTGGTGCGGCCCACGCGGGCTCGCCGTCCCCGCCGTGGAGCGGACGGGCGGTGTCGATAGGGCTCGCGGTCGTCGCGGCGGGGGTGGCGGTCGGGTCGGTCATCACCGTCTACGAGATCGGCGACTCCGGTGCGCGGGCGGCCTGGCAGGGCAAGTTCAGCCAGCAGGCCCAGACACCGCCCGGACGGCGGCCGGGCTTAGGGAAACGGGATTCTCCTTCGATGTCCCATGGGATGGACGGCCCGCAACGCTCACGACTCCGGCCTGTGGCGCGGAGCGCGGGGCTTCTGCTCGCGGTGGGAGTGACGCTGTTCGGCATGCTGCTCGGAATCGGGTGGCTGTCCACCCACGTCGAACCAGGCTCCTCGGTCGGTGCCGCCGACATCGGCGTTCTGCAATGGCTCGTCGCGCATCGGGTGCCGAGTGTGGACGCGGTCTCGGGATGGAGTCATCCGGGAAGGCGTCGCCGGGCAAACCCGACTAGCGGCCATAGCGTGGGCAGACGATCCGTCGCCGCCATCTCGGAAAGCCGAGCAGGCCGACGTCAGAAGGGGAACCTCGTCGGGCCGCCGATGCGCAACCGTGTCAACGGCGGCCGAAAATTGACCCCTTGGCGACGCGTGGGTTCCAGGGTGGATTCTGTTGATCATCGCAACATCGGTGATCAGGAGCCTGCCACGTTGCTCGTGAAGACCTCGGCGGGGGTGCGCCAGCCAAGGCGCTTGCGGGGGCGGCTGTTGAGCAGGGGTTCTACGCGGGCGAGCTCGTCGACGCTGTGCTGGCGCAGATCGTGCCCTTCGGGAAGTACTGGCGCAGCAGACCGTTGGCGTTCTCGTTGCAGCCGCGCAGCCAGGGACTGGCCGGATAGGCGAAGAAGATTCCGTCCCCGAAATAGTCGGCAAGTCGGTCGTGGTGGGCCATCTCGGTGCCTGGTCCCAGGTCAGCGTCCGTCGCGCCGAAGCCGGGAGCGCAGCCAGCACAGGGGCGATCGCCCGACACAGCTTGTCCGGGCCATGTCCGTCGGGCAGATGCACCAGACGCAGCAAACCGGTGCGGCGCTCGACGAGTGTGCCGATCGCCGAGCGCCGAAGTTCGACCGATGATCAGATAACCCTCCCAGTCGCCCAGCCGTGAACGGTGCTCGACGACCGTAGGGCGCTGGTCGATGAGCTTGCTGGGCTCGACGAACCGCACCTGACGACGGTCGGCGCGGCGCCGGCGGCGCCGCAGCGGGCGCCCGGTGCGCAGCCGCCGAGTCCACACCCCCGTCAAATAGCAGGAGGTGTTGCGACGAGCTCTGGAACCCACGCGTCGCCAGGGGGTCAGCTTGCGGACGTCGTCGACAGTGGGCTTGAGCTGCGGGCCTTTGGTGGGGTTCGGTCAGGCGTCGATTGATTGGCGTCGGCGGTCGTACAGTTCGACCGCGCGGCAGGTCAGCAGGTGTACGCGGGCTGCAACGGCCACGATTCTGTCGATGTCGGCTGAGGCGCGGTAGTGCGGGCGGCCGTGCGGGTCTTCAGTGACGGCTGGCCTGCCGCCGAGAGTTACTGACCGACAGCGCCGGAACCACCGTTCCCGCTACAGGCCCCCGTTCCGGCGGAGGGTGACTGAGGGCGGTTCGTTGTAGCGGGCCCGGTAGGTCCTGGCAAAGCGTCCGATGTGGACGAATCCCCACCGGCGTGCTACGGCGCTGACTGTGGTCTCGGTTGGATCGGATGCTCGTAGTTGTTGATGGGCGCGGGCGAGCCGGGTGCGGCGTAGGTGCTCGGTAGGGGTGGTGTCGAGGTGACGGCGATAGAGCTCTTGGAGTGTGCGCACGCTCACCGCGGCGATGCGGGCCATGTCGGTGAGGGTGAGTTCGCGGGTGGGATCGGCCTCCACAGCGTCGACGATGCGGCGCAACGCCGCCGGTCCGTATGAGGGCGCTGGTGCGTCGAGGGCTTCGCGGTAGGGATGGTCGACGGCTCGGAGCAGGCCGTGGAGTACTGCCTCCCGTAAGGGCGCGGCCACTATCTCGCTGCCGGCCATTCCGCCCGGTGCGGCCTCGGCGACGAGCAGCCGTACGAGTCGGGTCCAGCCTGCTCCCGCGCGGGTCCGGAGGTCGATTCGCGGGCTGAGTGCCAGTGGCTGCGTGATGGGCCGTCCGAGGATGGCCTCGAGCGCGCTTTCGAGGGCGCCGGGAGCGATCTTGACTGCGAGGCAGGAGTAGTCGTCACTGGTCGTCATCGCGACGTCCCCGGTTGCCTGGAAGACCACGCCCTGGCTCGGGTCGACGTGCACGACCTGGCTGCGTTGGCGGGCGAGGAGCGTGCCACCGGTGGCGATGTTGATGTAGACGGAGCCGACCTCCTCGATGCCGATGTTCATGCCGGAGGTGTACCAGGCGTCGCCCACGGTGAGCGGGCCGTGCGTGTGGCCGGTGAAGCGGAACTCGTAGGGCGCTGCGGCGGAGCAAAGGTCGAGTGTGGTGGGGAAGTAGTTCTGTGCGATGGCCGCGCGGGCGCCGTCGAGGTCGAACTCATGGAAGGAGAAGGGGACCAGAGTTGGCACAGGTTCCACCTCTCTGTCGTAACACACCGTAGTGAAATCGAAGTTTTGAGTTTACCCCGATGGCGATCGGTGCCCGCCGCGCGCGGACCCGCGGCGCGGATGGCTGCCCGCGCTGCGGGCCCGCCGACAGGCACGCCGACGGGGCCCTGGGACCCGGCGCTTCACGGGAGGGGGTCACGAGCGCCGGTCGGATCGCACCGCGGGGCTCGGCGGTGCGCTCTGACCATCCCACCGCAGCGGGTCTCGCCGCGTCGAGCCGTAGCGCGCGCGGTCCTGGTCGGAAAACGCGCTCGGGCGCGGTTACGGCCCCTACGGCAGCTGGGGTCGTACCCGGTGCGTGTGATCGTCAGCGACGACGGGTGTCCTCGACTCGGTCAGGATCTGGCCGCTCATCGCGGCTTGGTGGGAGCTCCGCCCAGCGGATCGTCACCCTGCTGAGGGCGGTGCTGCTGATCGACGGTGCGGCCGTCGCCGGTTTCGAGGACGACGTCGTGGTGCTCGCTGCGATGTGCGACGAGTCCTGCCGGAGGCGAAGCAGCCACGCCTGCGACGTGGGTGGTCGTCATACCTTGACGCCCAGAGTGGCAAGAGCGGCATCGAGGTCGGGGTTGAGGTCGAAGAGCGTGGTCAGGTCGGACTGGTCGAAGGCTGATCGGAGAATGTCGGGACACACCATGCTCAGTCCGATGTCGAGTTCACCCGCAGCGACTGCTACCCGCACCAGCATCGCCAGGCCCGCAGGTGTGATCACGACGAGTGGGCGGAGGTCGACCACGACGCCCCACGGGCGCCGGGCCAGCGCTGCGTCGATCGCCGATCCCAGCTTCGCGACCGCGTAGCTGCCGAGCGTGCCTGCTGCGGCGCGGACCCGCACGATTCCCGGGCGGACGTCGTCGCTTGTCACAGACACAGGAGTCGGCGCGGCACACATCAGTCCAGTCCACCGGGTCGCGTGCACCACGTCGATCCGTTGCGCGCGAAGAACAGGACGATTCGCGCCGGCCGTCCCGGCACGTGAAGACACGAACTGCCTCAGGCCTGAACAGGCCGGGTTCGGTGGAGAGGCTCCACCGAACCCGGCGCGAGACACACCTCGTGCGACCTGCGGATCTTCGTGGGTGTTGGCCACCAACTGCTCGAGCCACGGGCCACGTGGAAGACCGGCCGCCCCGAGCTCGATGCCGGCACTTCGGTCGCGACTCGGGGCTTGCGCCGGTTACCCCCGCCCGCCAGGGGCTAGCTGTCCCTCTCGTCCTGCCAGCCGCCGGGTTCGGGATGGTAGCCGTAAGCGGCGGCCCGCACAGTCTCTTCGTCCTCCAGCCCGGACCCGATCGCGCCGCCGACGGTGGCGAGCGAGCTGATGATCCAGGCGAGCGTGAGGTAGTCGGTGAAATCGACCGGCCGCTGCAGGGTCTGTTCCAGCACGGAAGGGTCGATCAGTAGTGCCGCGGCGAGCACCGTTGCGGCGAACAGCACGAGGTAGGACACCGCCGTGGCCAGGATAAGGGTGAGGGTCGTGCCCAGGTTGAACATCCGGGCCAGCTCGGCCGATGTCTCCCGGTCAGGTCTCTCCCAGAGGTCGTGCGCGACGATCAGCCACGCCACCAACGCGGTCAGCCCGAGTAGCATGATCACGGCGAGCCGGAGTCCGCCGAGCGCATCGCCCATCTGCCAGATGGTGTTGGTGGTGAGCGCGAAAGCGGCCGTGCCGAACGCGCCGACTAGCAGCTTGGACAGCCCGAGCAGGGCGCGCCCGGGGCGGTTTGCCTTGACCATCCCGGTCAACAGCCGCACTCGGCCGCTCAGCCGGGAGGCGACGTAGCGCAGTTCCCCGGCGTCGCCTCCATCGCCGACCACCCGGCGGGTGCCTGCGACCCGGCTTGCCGGTCGGGTCGGTGCCCAGCCGGCCTGCGGCACCCGATCGTCGGAAGTGTCGGTGAGTAGCCGGCCCACGAGATCCGGCACGATCGTGCGGAGCGCCGGTAGCTGGCGCAGTCCCAGCGCGGGCAGGGACACCGTGGCGACTCGGCGCCTGGCGGAGGTCTGCGCGACCAGCGGCACCCGCTCGGTGTGCAGCGGCAGGTCGGTCAGGCAGATCGCGACGTCCCACCGGTCATCGGCGCGCCGGTCGGCAAGATCGTCAAGCAGTGCCTCGACGCCGCCGTCGCGTCGCGGCGCCACCTCCCCCAACCTTCCCGGACCGTCCACCGCACGTCCGCGTCAACCCGCTGGCCGAGCCTGCCTGCCAGTTCGGCCGTGAGCCGCGCGGTCACCCGCGCCGGGTAGTCCGGCGGGGTTGCCACCAGTCCGACGACGATCTCCGGACGGTGCTGTTCACGGTTGGTCATCGGAGCTCCTCACCGGTAGCCGGCAATCCCGCATTGACGTTCCCCGGTCCGGGTCCACCCATGCCTCCGTGCACCGGGGATGTTCATGTGCTCGGCCGGCCGATGTCAGGTCTTTTGGCACTACGCGGAGATCAGCGGGGGCACACCTTTCCCCGGGCATCCCTCCGGGTGGTCGGAGCCGCTCCGGGCGTCGGTCGTCGGCGCGGCGATAAGTGCCCGTCCGGACGCCGTCACGCGGCGGCCCGGGTAGGCGGTGCATTCCCCGCAGCGGCCGGTCGGCGGGTTTAGGTGGTTGGCCGGGGGGTCAACCGTCCGCCCTGGGTTGCCGTGGACCGGGATGCTCGGCCCGGTGCGATTGGATGCGGAGGAGGCTGCCCGTGACTGGACTGGCCACCCGAGAGGCAGTGAAGGCCCGGCAGGATGAGGTGCAGCGTCGGGGGCGCGGGCTCGGCTGGATAAGCCTCGGTTTGGGTGTGGCAGCACTGGCGGCGCCGGACACGGTCCGCCGGATCAGCGGCGTGGACGACTCTGCGACGTCCCGGGCGGTGGTGTCGCTCGTCGGGGCGCGGGAGCTGGTACACGCGGCCGGGCTCGTGACGAGCCGACGCAAGAGCGCTTGGGTGTGGACCCGGGTCGTGGGCGACGCGATGGACCTGACCTCGCTCGGGATGGCCATCGCCCACCGCGGCGCGGCGCCGCCGGCGGCGGCTGATCGGTGCCACCGGCGCCGTCGTCGGGATCACGGTGGTCGACCTGCTGACCGCAGTGCAGGCTACCCGGGCAAAGGGGATCGGCTCTGTGCCGGCGGTGCGGGGCTCACGCAAAGGAGGCACGATGGAATTGACAGCATCGACGACCATTCGCAAACCCGCGCCGGAGGTCTACGCGTTCTGGCGCGATCTGGAGAACCTGCCGACGTTCATGGCGCATCTCGAGGAGGTTCGCGCCACCGGTGACCGTAGGAGCCATTGGTCCGCAGGCGCCCCGTTCGGCAAGAACGTCGAGTGGGAGGCGGAGATCGTCGAGGAGGCGCCCGGCGAGAAGATCGCGTGGCGCTCGACCGGGAACCCGGACGTGCCGAACGCGGGGTCTGTCCGGTTGGTGCCCGCCCCCGACGGCGTGAGCACCGAGGTGCACGTCGTGCTGGTGTACGACATTCCGGGCGGCGCGGTCGGCAAGGCGGTCGCCAAGTACTTCGGCGAGGAACCTCATCAGCAGCTCGACGACGACCTGCGACGGCTCAAGCAGGTGTTGGAGACCGGCGAGGTGGTCCGGTCCGACGGGGCCCCGTGGGGCAAGCGGGCCCGCAAGGAGTTCCCGCAGCGTCCGGCGCAACCGCTGTCGGACGCCGAGTTTGAGAAGGGAGCAGACGCATGAGGGCGAACACCTGGGCGGGCCGCAACAAGGTCGAGGTCCGGGACGTGCCGGACCCGAAGATCCTTAACAAGCGCGACGCCATCGTACGGATCACCTCGACCGCGATCTGCGGCTCGGATCTGCACCTGGTCGACGGGTATGTGCCCACGATGCAGGACGGCGACGTCATGGGCCACGAGTTCATGGGTGAGGTGATCGAGGTCGGCCCGGGCGTCGACCCGGATCGGCTGCGCATCGGGGACCGGGTCGTCGTACCGTTCCCGATCGCGTGCGGTGCTTGCGGCGCCTGCGCCGCCGAGTTGTATTCCTGCTGTGAGAACTCCAACCCCAACGCCGGGATCGCGGAGAAGATGTTCGGCCATCCGGTTGCCGGGCTGTTCGGCTATTCGCATCTGACCGGCGGCTTCGCGGGCGGTCAGGCGCAGTACGCGCGGGTGCCGTTCGCCGACGTCGGTCCGCTGAAGATCGAGTCCGAGCTGACCGACGAGCAGGTGCTGTTCCTTTCCGACATCCTGCCCACCGGCTACATGGGTGCCGAGATGTGCGACATCCAATCCAGCGACGTGGTGGCGGTGTGGGGTGCAGGCCCGGTCGGCCAGTTCGCCATGGACAGCGCCCGGGTGCTCGGCGCCGCGAAGGTTATCGCCATCGACAAGGAGCCCTACCGGCTGCAGATGGCGGAACGGGCGGGCCACACCCCGGTGAACTTCGATGAGGTCGACGTGCGGTCCCGGCTCCTGGAACTGACCGGTGGGCGGGGACCGGACAAGTGCATCGACGCGGTCGGCCTGGAGGCCACCCACGGCAGCGGGCACATCGCCGCGTATGACCGGGTCAAGCAAGCCGTACGGTCGGAGACCGAACGCCCGCACGCGCTGCGCCAGGCGATTTTGTCGTGCCGCAGCGGCGGGGTGGTCTCGGTGATCGGCGTGTACGGCGGTCTGATGGACAAGTTCCCCGCCGGCGCGTGGATGAACCGGGCGCTGACCCTGCGTACCGGGCAATGCCACGTGCAGCGCTACATGAAACCCCTGCTGCAGCGCATCGAGCGTGGCGAGATCGATCCAACCCGGATCATCACCCACACCCTGCCCCTCGACGAAGCCGAACGCGGCTTCGAGATCTTTAAGAACAAACAGGACGACTGCGAGAAGGTCGTCCTCAAACCCTGACGGCGCCCTCATCGGTCTGTTGTGCCCGCCCGCCCAGCAGGTTCGCGGTCGAGCGCGGATCTCCTCGTTCGTTGATCCATCTACCGGATACGTCACCACCCGGGGACGGACACGTGGGCCAACCATTCCGACCGGACGCCAGTCAACTCTGGGTGCGGCCGCGCGAAACGCTGTACCAAACCGAGCGAGCAGACAGGCGCAGCGCCGTCCCGCAGCGCGGACTGAAGCCCCCCGGCGTGTCCGGAGACCTACGGGCTTGAGTGGCCGGCCTCGTTGAGGGCGGCGTGTTGACGGTAGTGGGCTCGTTCGAGCTCGATGGGTGGGATATCGCCGCAGGCTTCGTAGAGGCGGCGGTGGTTGAAGGTGCTTTCGTGCACGGTGCCAGTGGGGCCGTCTGGGCCGATGTTGGCCAGGGCGACGATGATATCGGCGGCGTCCTCCACCGGCTGAGCACCGGGAAACCCGGCGACGAAGTCGGTGGCCGTGAGGCCAGGGCAGGCCGCGTTCACCCGGAGATCCGGAAGTGACTGCGCGTACTTGAGCGTGAGCATGGCCACGGCGGCCCCAGCGCCGTTCTCCTGCGCCATCCGCGCTACCAAGGCGGCGAGGGCGTCGTCAGTCGGTGGTCGTCCGGTCCGGTTCGGGTAGATCCATCGTCGGCGTACGAGGCGGCGATGCCAGCGCCTGGCGTTGAGCTCATCCGTGAGGTCCCTCTCGGTGGGCGACCGCTTCACCGGCAGCCGTTGCGGCTTGCCGGAGTTGCGTGATCAGCCGCTGCGGGTCGTAGACCGTCACGGTGAGCGCCAGATGTCCGGTCCGAGAGTGGCGATCGAGGCGGTGCACGGGGCGGCGGAACTGGATGCGCAGGCCGCCTGAGCGATGGCAGGCGAAGGCCAGATCATGATCAGGTTCCCGGATGCCGAACACCGAGTGACCGCCACAGGCTCAGCCTGCCGGTCGGCTCAGCCGCCAGGATGTTGGCGGTGGGTGTGGTGATCCGCCGGGGTC
Source organism: uncultured Actinomycetota bacterium (assembly GCA_963799945.1). Classification (GTDB taxonomy): domain Bacteria; phylum Actinomycetota; class Actinomycetes; order Mycobacteriales; family Pseudonocardiaceae; genus Pseudonocardia. The sequence goes on along the minus strand of CAWCZG010000004.1, from coordinate 1,161,715 downwards.
CGAACTTGACGTCGAGCACGTCGATGTCGAGGAAGACGTAGCTGTTGGCGGGGCGGACGCCCAGGAGTGCGAGTGGTCGTAGCGTCGCGCGGTGGAACCGGAAGCGATGGACGGATGCGGCATCCACAGGAAGGATGTGTCGGCGTCCGTAGGCCGGGATCATCGCGCGTCACCTCCGTCCAGGGCGGCTGTGTTCGGGCCAGGTCGCCGGGGTGCCCCCGGCTGCGCAGCACAAACGCGCGGCCACGAGGTTGACTCGAATATCGGCGGGTCGATGGGGTAGCCGTGTTGCATGACGACATCCGAGGCACGACCACTTGCTCTCGTGACCGGCGCATCGAGTGGGATCGGACTGGAGCTGGCCAAGCAGTTCGCCGAGAACGGTTTCGACTTGCTGATCACCGCGGAGGACAGCCGCTTGGACTCCGCGACGAACACCCTGAGCGAGGCCGGGACCCATGTGCGCGGTGTCCGGGCCGACCTGCGTACCCCGGCGGGAGTCGAGCAGGTCTACTCCGCCGTCACCGCGCTGGGACGCCCGCTCGCCGCCGCCGCGCTCAACGCGGGCGTCGGCCGCGGTGGCGCCTTCCTCGACATCGACGTCGAGGACGAGATCGAGATCATCGATCTCAACATCGTCTCCACCGTCCGGCTGGCGAAACTGGTATTGCGGGACATGGCGGCCCGCGACGAGGGCCGGGTTCTGATCACCTCGTCGATCGCCTCGACGATGCCGGGCAGCTTCCAGGCCGTCTACAACGCGTCGAAGTCGTTCCTGCAGTCCTTTGCCGAGGCGTTGCGGAACGAGCTCGAGGACACCGGCGTCACCATCACCGCGCTCATGCCCGGACCGACCGCGACCGACTTCTTCCGCCGCGCGGACATGCTGGACACCAAGGTCGGCAGCGATCCCGACGACGACCCGGCCGTCGTCGCGAAACAGGGCTACGACGCGCTGATGAAGGGCAAGGACAAGATCATCGCAGGCGGGATGTCGACGAAGGCCCAGGGCGCAGCGGCCAAGGTGCTCCCGGATAGCGTCAAGGCGAGCATGCACCGGTCCATGGCCGAGCCCGGATCGGCCGGTGACTGACGCCATGGTGTTCACACGCGACACGTTCCGCCCGCGTCGCTCGAGCCGGGGAGTCGCCCGGTCCGTCGGCATCGGGTTCGCCGCAGGCCTCGCGGGCGCGGTCGGCGCGATGGTCGGCCGCCGAGCCGTCACCACCGCGAAGGTCGGAAAGGGGCACCCCCTCAAGCACCGGCTGCTCGATGTGGCGTCGGGCGTGATGCAGCCGAAATATCCGCTGGACGCGATGAGCACCTATCTCAACGGCTTCCACATGTACGCCGACGAGATGGGCAGGCAGGTCGAGGCGTCGCACTTCTGCATCCACCTACGCCACGACCTGCACCAGTGCGTGATCTTCGACCGCAACGCGCCCGACGCCCGTCTGATCGGGATCGAGTACATCATCGACGAGGAGCGCTTCCGCGGCTTGCCGGAGGCCGAGAAGCGGCTGTGGCACAGCCACGACTACGAGGTCAAGTCCGGCATCCTCGTCGCCCCGGGGATTCCCGACCTCGCGGAACGCACCTACTTCACCGACCTGGTGGCGACCTACGGGAAGACCTTCCACACCTGGCAGTACGACCGGGACGACTTTCCCTACGGGATCCCGCAGTTGATGATGGGGTTGACCGCGGACGGGCAGGCCGATGAGGCGCTGGTCCACGACCGGGACCGCAGGCTGGGCATCTCCACGCTGCGGAAGCGACAGAACCGGGCCGACATCCCGACGCCGACGGTGGCGCTCGGGGCCAACTCCTGGGAGAGCGGCCGGACCGTGCAGACACGCCTGGAAGAAATGGATTTCAAGCGGTGACAATTGAACGCCTTGTACGGCCCTCCTCCATGCCGACCAATGCCGGCGAGTGAGGCCGACCACGCTGACGTTCCCGTCGGTGGCGTCCGACGCCCGCACCCGTCCTCACCTCGGGGAGGCGGACCACCCGGATCCGATGGCCCCCTTCGAGGTGACCGCGGGGAGGGGCAGCCGCTCGACGACGGGGCTGAGCTCCTCGACCAGCCGGGCCGTCCTCGGCCCCGATCGAGGTGCGCCGCGTGACCACGACCGATCGGAGCGACACCGGGCTGACGTCCGCTCCGTGAGGCGGGAGCGGTCCCTCGGCGACCGGACGATGATCGGGACCGGTCGGCCGACCGCGAGACGAGCTCGCCGACGCACGTGAGCGGGAGGCCGACCGCCGCGACGACCTCGCCGACGCCCGCGACGCCGAGGCCGACGCGCGTGAAGGGCGGCTCGCCGAGTTGGCCTGGGCTCGGACGGGGAGCAGCTCAGGCCTGCGTCGTGGGACGTTTCGACCAGGGGAGCTCACCGGTGTTCCCGACGAGCAGGGCAACGTCGTGGAGCTTGCGGTTGCTGCTCTGGCTGACGATGCGCAACAGGTCGAACGCCTGCTCGCGGGTGATCTTCTATTGGTTCATCAGAACGCCCATGGCGACACCGATGTCGCGGCTGGTGCGCAGCGCCCGCTCCAGGTTGTCGGCTCGTTCCCGGTTGAACTCTGCCGCGATGGCCAGCGAGCCGTGGGTGGCCAGCAGCAGCCCGACCTCGACCGCTGGGGCGTCGAACGCGGCGGGCTGGTCGGCGTAGATGTTCAGCCCGGCGATCAGCTCGCCTGCCGCTTGCTCGGTGTGCAGCCGGTAGGACAGCATGCTGGCGAACCCGACCTCTTCGGCGACCCGGGCGCCGAATGCGGGCCAGCGCGGGTCGGTGCGCAGGTCGTGGGGTCGGTAGAGGTTGTCGTCCAGGAGTGCATCCACACAGGGTCCTGAGCGCAGTTCGTACTGGATGGCGTCGGCTCTGCTCGCCCGTTCGTCGGTGGCGCCGACCGTCCGGTACCGGCCGGAGCGCAAGATCGTGATGCTAGCTGCCGCTGCGCCTTCGACGCGCCGGACCGCGGTGCGGGTCACCGCCGCGTAGGCCGACCTGGCGTCGGCGGAGCGCAGCTCGGTGCCGAGATCGGCAAAGAGGGTGGCGGCGGCATCGAGCGATCCTGCGAACGGGCTCGCAGCGCCCTCATCCATCATCGGAACCTCCGGAACACCGCATCGACGGCCGTGGGTTCTGACCGAAAGGGCGTGTCCACCCTACGCCGGATCGCGACGGTCGCATCGGCCACGCCCCGCTGTGGTGGCGGCGGAATGGACCCCCAACAGCCAATCGCGGCGGGCAAGCCACTGTCAGCCAAACGCGAACGGGGTGTCGCGGAACGCTGCGTTCATCGTGACCGGTGAAACCTGTTGCCAGATTTCCGCACGAAGGCGGCGTACGAGGCGCAGAGGCTGCGCAAATCAAGCCCGGCAAATCCTCGCAACGTGATTGTCGGGTGCTGTGCCGGGTCGCCCCGAGCCGTACACATGCCGCTGTATTGCCAGTTCCTCCGCTATCGCGGGCCATCGGCTGCGAACCGCCACCGAAACCGGCCCAACCGGTTCCCGCGCTAGGCGAACCGTCCGGTGGACAGACTGGTGCCGAAGAAGATCTTGCGGTTCGGCGTGCGGGTGGCCGCAGGCTCGGCGACGGGTCGGGCGGTCGGGGTGGGGGTCGAGGTGGTCGTGGCGGTCATGTCGATCGTTCCCTTGGATCGTGTTCTCTCTGGACAGATCCACAGTGCCCGGTCGGGGTCGGTGCCACGGTCGGCCTGTCGACCGCTGTGCCGGACGAACTGGGGTTCCGTCGCTCGGTTGACCCGTGTGTCCGGCGGGAGAACCAGCCACAATCGAAGCGATGCCCCAGAACGTGAAGCTGCAGACAATCAGCGTGTGGGGCAGGACCAGGGTCGCGACCTGGGCATGCGTGCACCCAGGGCAGCACGGCCAGGCAGGTGCAGACCAGCGGCAGGTCGCGGGTGCCCAACATGGGGGTATGCGTTGGCGCGGAGTGTGGGATGAGCGGGCGGAGCGGGGTACGCACCGGGCATGACCGGCACTGCCATGATCGACACTGCGGTGCTCGACATAGACGGCACGCTCGTTGACACCAACTACCACCACGCGCTGGCCTGGTACCGCGCGTTCCGTCGGTTCGAGGTGACGGTGCCGGTGTGGCGGCTGCATCAGGCGATCGGGATGGGTGGTGACCAGCTTGTGCCCACGGTTTCGGGCGATGGGTTCGAGGAAGAACACGGTGACGACGTCCGGGCGGCGTGGGCGAAGGAGTTCGCGCCGTTGTTGGCCGAGATCCGCGTGTTCGACGGGGTGCCGGACCTGCTCGCGGAGCTCCGCGAACGCGGGATGAAGGTGGTGCTGGCCGGCTCGGCGCACCCGATCGCGTCGACGCCTATCTTGATCTCTTCGATGGCCGTCGCCTCGCCGACGCGTGAACGACCAGCGAGGATGTGGATCGCACCAAGCCCGAACCCGACCTGATCTCCGTCGCGGTGGAGCGGGTCGGCGGAAACGACGCGGTGGTCATCGGTGACTCGGTGTGGGACTTCGTCGCGACGCGCAAGGCGGGGCATGTCGGCTACGCAATCCGCAGCGGCGGATTCTGACGCCGAGTTGGGTGATGCGGGTGCCCGCGACGTGTTCGACGCGGTGGTCGATGTGCGCGAGGCGCCGGATCGGGTCCTCGCCTGACACGGTCGCACCCGCGGTGTGGTCCAGGCACGGGTTGGGTAGTGCTGGAACATGGTTGCTTTCGGATACACCTTGATGACCGAGCAGCGCGGCCCCCGCGAGCTGGTCACGGACGCGGTCGCCGCGGAGAACGCCGGTTTCGACTTCGAGGTCATCAGTGATCACTACTTCCCCTGGTTGACCAGCCAGGGCCATGCCCCCAACGCCTGGTCTGTGCTGGGGGCGGTTGCCTCGAGCACCCAGCGTGTGCCGCTCATGACGTACGTGACGTGTCCGACCGTCCGCTACCACCCGGCGGTCGTCGCGCAGCAGGCCGCCACCGTCGCACTGCTCGCGGGGGAAGGTCGGTTCACTCTTGGGCTCGGAGCGGGGGAGAACCTGAACGAGCACGTCGTCGGCGGGGGTTGGCCGCCCGCGAACGTGCGCCACGAGATGTTGGCGGAGGCCGTCGAGATCATCGGGGAGCTGTTCGCCGGTGGGTACGTCAACCGGGTCGGGCGGCATTTCCGGGTCGACTCGGCGAGGCTCTGGGATGTCCCGGACGGCGGCGTGCCCATCGCTGTCGCTGTTTCGGGTCAGCAGTCCGTAGAAACCTTTGCCCCGGTTGCCGACGCGATGGTGGCGGTCGAGCCGCTGCCTGAGCTGGTGCAGGGATTCGATGCTGCGGCAGGCGTGCGGCTGCCCAAGATCGGACAGCAACCCATTGCCTGGGGATCAGACCGGGAAGAGGCCATCGCCCGCGCTCACGATCAGTTCCGGTGGTTCGCCGGGGGATGGAAGGTCAACGCCGAGCTGCCCGGTCCGTCGGCGTTCGCGGCCGCCACCCAGTTCGTCCGACCCGACGACGTCGCGGGGGCACTCGCTTGTGGCCCGGACGTCGCGGCGCACGTCGAGGCGGTCCGCCCGTTCGTCGACGCGGGATTCACCCACGTAGCCCTCGTTCAGGTGGGTGGGGACACCCAGCCGGAGTTCCTCCGCTTCGCCGAGACGGAACTCCTGCCCGCCCTCCGCGAGGAGTACGGCAAGACCGACGACGCGCGGATCGCCGTGCGCTGAGAGCGCCACATGTGGATAAGCCGGTAAGCGGGTGGGTAGGTCACGGTGACGGAACGACGACGAGGCCGTACTCGGCCACGAAGAGGAGTGATCATGGGCGTACTGGACGGGCGAAGGGTAGCGATCCTCGCGACTGACGGTGTCGAAGAAGTCGAGCTGACTCAGCCGCGCGATGCCGTGACCGAGGCGGGCGCGACCGCGGAGATCGTGTCGGTCGACAGCGGCGAGATCCAGGCGATGAACGGCGACATCGAGCCCGGCGGGCGTTACCGGGTGGACCGGCTTGCCGCTGACGTCACGGCCGACGACTACGACGCGGTGATCATGCCAGGTGGCACGGTCAACGCCGACCGCCTGCGGATGGACGAGAACGTGGTGCGGTTCGTCCAGGGCATGTTCGCCGCCGACAAGCCGGTCGGTTCGATCTGCCACGCGCCGTGGACATTGGTGGAGGCCGGTCTCGTCGCAGGTCGGACCCTGACCTCGTACCCGAGCCTGCGCACCGACATCCGCAACGCGGGTGGCACCCCGGTGGACGAGGAGGTCGCGACGGACCGCAACCTGATCAGCAGCCGGAATCCCGGTGACCTTCCCGCGTTCTGTGCGGCGATCGTGAAGGCTTTCGCCTGAGGTGTAAACCGGCCGGCTTTACCGCTATCTCCTGCCAGTCCCGGGCCAGAACCGCGCTGGTCGTCAGCGCGACGTGTGCTCGTCTCCGCGGAGACCTGGGCGGCCAGCCCCGTGAGCAGCCTCGCTTCGCGACCTGACATCGGCTCGAGGTCGAGCTACGCACGGCGCCGCGTTGTCGGGTCGGACGGCGTTCGCCGCGGCCGACCAGTTCGTGCGTCCCGACGACGTGGCCAGGGCCGTGTGTGTGCGGTCGGAACGCGGCCGTGCGCGTCGAGGCGGTTCGGCCGTTCGCGTCCGCGGGCCTTCACCCCACTTCGCGCTCGTGCAGATCGGCGGCGACACAGCCGGAGTGCCTGAGCTTCGCCGAGCGCGAGCTGCTGCCGCCGTGGCGGGCGGAGTTCGGCAAGTCCGACAACGCAGCTAGCTGTGTGCTGAACCAGGGCCCCAGAGGACGCTCAGCCGTCCTGATCGGGGCTGTGCTTGTGCCCGTGGGTGTCAGTGCCGTCGGCGCCGGGGTTGAGGGCGTGGCCGCCGTTGCCGTCGAGCTTCCCGGTGTCCTCGGTGTCTTGATCGTGTTCGGGCTCGACAGCGTCGGGATGCAGGCCGTCGGGGACGTCGCGGGCGTGTGTCGGATGACTCATGTCTGCGGGTACCCGCTGCGCGGCCTTTCCTCCCGTCGGGCGGCGCGTCCCGCCGCCCGCGTTGCCGCACATCCGAGCAGCGAGCGCAAAGGGCGTTGCGATGGCCCATTTTGACGGTGCCGGGTTCGAGCGCAGGACGGGTAGATGCAGTAGAGACTTCCCCGTATGCGGCGGTGACCCGGAGCCGAAGGGGTTTCTACTGGTGATCAACACTGGGCGGCATCTCGGCTCGCTGCGAACGTGCAAGGATGCCCGATCATGTCGATGACGGTGCGCTGGTCCCGACACCCCCAGCGGGATCGTGAGGAGGTCACTGGCGCCGATGGCCCAGGATGTCGACCGGCCCGATGACGACGCGGAGTGGAACTACGCGGCCCGCCGGGAAACGCCCACCGCGCGGCTCGACCGGAACTGGGAGGATCTTCTCCAAGAGCTGCGGGTCGCGCAGACCGGTGTGCAACTGTTCACCGGTCTGCTCTTGACGGTGCCATTCCAGGCTCGTTTCGGAGAGCTCGAACGACAGCAACTAGGTATTTACCTGGTGGTTGTGAGCCTTTCGGTGGTCGCTACCGGTCTGCTGCTGAGTCCGGTCGTGCTGCACCGGGTGCTGTTTCGACAGCATGCCCGCCGCATCCTGGTGTCGGTCGGGCAACGGTGCGCGTTGGCTGGCTTCCTCGCGTTGGGCCTCGCCGTGGTCGGCGTCTGCGCGCTGATCTTCGACGTGGTGGTGGGCGACGCGGCCGGAATCGCAGCAGGTCTTGTCGCCTTGATCGTCTTCACCGGGCTGTGGGTGGTCGGGCCGATGCTCTTGCGGGGTCGAGCCGCCGAAGAGGAGGCGGACGAAGCCTAGACGCCGACCCTCCTGGCGTGTCGAACCCGCCGACCCGGCGCCGACTTCAGGACCGCTTCTCGTCCAGGCGCTCCAACAGTTCGTCCGCAGCCTTCGTGATCTCGTCGTGATCGTTTTGCGCGGCCCGCGCCTTAGCGTGGATGAGCGCTGCCCGGTTGACCTTCTTGAAATCGCCGTACGGGAACGCGTACCGACCCTTGGTGCCTTCCGAGGCGTCGGGGTTGACGGCGAGGTGCCACTGCGCGAACTCGTCGAAGCTGTCCTTGTCGATCTCTTCGTTGGCGTCTTCTGCGGACGGTGCGGCGTCCGACCATTCGGTCTTGTCGTCGTAGGTGCCTGCGTCGATCAGCTTGCGTGCGTGCTTCACGGCGTCGTCGTTGACTTTGTACGTAGCCATGGTTGGGGACTACCCCGGCGCAACGTCGGATATGCGATCGGGCGCATGGGGGAGCGCGGAGCCGGGTAGCTTGGGTGCGTGGAGGTCCAGGACCAACAGGGTCAAGGCGATCGCGAACACCCCAAACCGCGGCGAATCCGTCGGCGTAGCGGCGGCTCGGGATCTCCCAGATGCGTCCGGGAACGCCTCGACGATCGCACCCGAACCCTTGGTGTAGCCGCGTAAGCCATGGACAGCGCTGTTCACCTCGACGTTGTCGTTGACGAACCGGCCGAGCTCGGAGAAGCGGTGCTCATCGCAGTGCTGCAGGTAGCGCAGGTAAAACGCCTAAAATTCCGCGCGCTCCCCGCTCATGAACAGCGTTCTGCAGCTGGAACGTAGCTGCCGGACGCCGCCGAATCGCGGTTGTGCTAGTCCTTGCCGTCTGTGCCTGTCGCGCGTTCTTCTTTCACGCGGTGTGGAACGCGCAGCAGGCGCACGGCGGTGACGAGCACGATGCCGCCCAGGAGGTTGCCCAGCGCCGACCAGGCCAGCGCGCCTGCCCAGTCGATCCAGCCGTAGTCGGCTGTTCCGGTGAGAATCCCGGCAAACAGGAAGATCGAGTCGAGCACGCAATGGAAGAGCTGCGCTGCGACCAGCACGAACGACATGAGCACTGCGGGCACGACCTGCAGTCCGATGTTATCGGTGGCGTGCTGCATCCGGGTCAGCACAGTGATCACCAGGCCCGCGAGTACGGCCAGGAAGAACGACTGGGCACTGAGTCCGAGTTCGGCGTAGTGGGCACCGGTCTCAACGGCGGTGGCTCGCACGCCGGGCAATGCCGTGATGATCATCGCCGCCATCACCAGGCCACCGACCAGGTTCGCGGCCAGGCTCACCACCCATAACCGCAGCAGTTGCACGACCGTCCCGGACCGGGCGACGACCGCTGTGACCGGGACCAAGAAGTTCTCGGTGAACAGCTCGCTGCGCGCCAGCAACAGCGCCACGAAACCGACGGTGAAGGCCATCGCCGCCAGCAGACCGTTCTGGGTCTGCGCCTTGACCACAAGGAAGATCAGCACGCCGATGCCGACATCGACGCCGCCGACGAACGCGGTGGTCACCAGGGGCAGCAAGGGACGGGAGAGTCGGTCCCGTCCTTCCGCGACGAGCCGGTCGAACGCGTCCTCGACCTCCGGCTCACCCCGCTCACCGCGCTCGGGAACGATCCCGCCGGGGCGATTCGCCCCCGCGGGGTCAGCCACCGACCCATCCGTCCGACAGCGGGCCACAGGTCGTCGAGAGCAACATCATCAGACCCTAACCGGACAGAACCGGCGATGCCCCGCTCGGCGTCTCCGTGAGTGATCTCCAACTTGGCCTGAAGGTCGGCGGTCGTGGCGTCTTTGCCGCAGTTCCGGCGGGCCGAGCCGCAGCCGGGAAGCCCGACGATCGGCAGCCCCAGGCCGCTGGGTGGCGGGCGTGCGGTCGGTTTGCTCGCACTGGCAGCAGAACATGCGTTGGTCTCCCAGCAGTTGATGGTGGTCGCGTCAGTGAACGGAGCGACCACACTTGCCGGGTGAGGCGAAAGGACAGTCCGCGGTGGGACTTTGGACCCGACCATGCGGGCCGGGCCGGCCTTTAGCCGGTTCGGCCCGCAAGCCCCGAAGGCTCTCCTGGGTATCCCGCTTTCGCGTCTCGTGAGAGACGTCGGCACGAGAAGCCGACAGATGCCGGTGGGTCTTGTCAACGGCGGAATCGGTCGCCCCGGCCTACCGGCCGTCACGGGCATGATCGGGCCCGCCGTCAACTACGACCGACAACAAATGGCGCGCAGCCGCAGCCTGCCCGGCCGCGTGTCCCGGTTCACGGTGGGACGCCGAAGCGATCGGTAGCGGCCTCGGCCCGGCCCCAGGACGATCGTGCCGGGAGGTCTGCCGCACCATTCGCGGGTGGCGGCCCGCACCACTCCCGTGACCGGGCGAGGGTGGTGGGAGGCCCGGACGCTGCTGACCTCTGCTGTTGGCGCTTCACCCTTTGACGTAGGCCAGCTTTTCCGCGATGAGGCCGTCGCGGACGGTGAACAGGTCGACGCCGCGGACGTGTCCGCCCGTCCAGTCGTAGCGCCACCGCGCTACGACCCGGTCTCCTGCCGTAAAGGTCTCCTCGGTGGTGAACACGCCGTCCGGCGAGGCGGTGAACAGTGCGTTCCAGGCTGCGCGCACGGCGTCGGCGCCGACGTGGCGTGCTCCGTCGGGAGGCGCGGTGTCCTCGAAGACGCAGTCGGGTGTCATCGCCGCCATGATCGCGTCGACATCGCGCGAGTCGAATGCTTCGGTGAAGCGCTCGACGGTGTCGAGGGCGTTCGTCCCGGGCGGCGTGTCGGCAGTCGGGCTTACTGCGGGAGGAGCTAGCGCCGAAGTTGCCGTTGCGGGCGTGGTCATGATGCCCTCCCGAAACGGGCCAGCAGCGTCTCCTGAGGTCCGGCCTGGGGTCCGACCTGGACACGCGGCCCGATCACCCCGGCCTGCCGGTAGAGCGTCTCAGTGCCGTCGAACCAGTCCAGGATCGTGCTGACCGTGGCGGGGTCGAGAGTTTGGTCGGCACCCACGGCGCGGGCGAGGTCCCAGGTGTGCACCAGGTGATCGGCGGCCAGTTGCATCGCATACTCGTAGCCGGGTTGCTCGCCGAAGGACATCTGCACGACCCTCTCCATCGCCCCGGTCGCACAGATCGCGGCAAGCGCGGCAGCGGCAGCCCGGTCGCAGGTCCTGATCGGGTCCTCGCCCAGTAGGTCACCGTCGAAGCGGTCACCGATGTCGGCGACTGCTGCGCCCTTGAACAACTCCGGTGTCCACCGCTCCTCGTTGACCAGGTGGTTGACCAGGTCGCGGACATTCCATCCGGGCAGCGGGGTAGGAGCATCCCAGTTGTCCCCGACGGCGTGGACGCGCGCGAGGAAGCCGGCGCTGCTGCGTGCGTAGACGTCGTGGACATCGAGCGTAGAGCGCACCGGCTCAGCCCTTCGCGTAGTTGGAGGCGCCCCACCAGTCCACGACCACGACCGGGTCGTCACCGACGACCCATGCGTCGTGCCCGGAGGGCAATGCGGTGACCTGACCGGGGGTGGCGTCGAACTCCTCGCCGTCAGCGGTGCGGATCCGCAATATGCCGCTGACGTGATACTGGAAGTGCGGTGCCTCGCACAGCTCGGTGCCGGCAGCGGGCTTGACGTCGGTTGACCAGCGCCAGCCGGGTGCGAGCGTGAGGCGGCCGATATCGGCCCCGCCGATGTTTAGCAGGTCCAGGCGGCCGTTCGGGAACTCGCGTGTCTCCGTCGGTGCGGCGAAGTCCTGCTGCTCATAGGGGCTTCCCATGACGTCCTCCACTGTGGTTCCGGACCGGTGCCGGTCGGGATGGTGCTGACCGGAACGACGGTAGGGAGGCGAGCTTGCGGTCTGATGGCGGTTGAGGACGATGACCGCTATGCCCGAGGTCCGCTTGCAGTTGCTGGGGCGGTTCCAGGTCCGCCTTGGCGGTGTGGAGGTGGCACCAACGGCGTTCGGCGGTCGCAAGGTCCGCACGTTGCTGCGGGTGCTCGCGGTGCGGTACCCGGATCTGGTCACCCACGAGGTGCTCGCCGAGGCGGTGTGGCCTGACCGGCTGCCCGCCGATCCGGCCGCGAACCTGGGCGTCCTGGTGAACCGGGCCCGTCGCGCGGTCGGCGATCCCACCGTGATCGTGACCGGCTCCGGTGGATACGCCCTGGGCGACTGTGCCGTCGACGTGACCGAGTTCCTCGACGCTGCCGAGCGCACCCGGACCGCCACCGACCACGCCGCTGTGCTCCGGGCAGCAGCAGATGCGCTGCAGCTGTGGGGTGAGCCGCTGGTCGAAGACACCTACACCGACTGGGCCCGCGACACCCGCGACCGCCTGGTGCGGGTCCGGATCGATCTCGGTGAGCGCGCCGCCCGCGCGGCGTTGGCGCTCGGTCACCCGTCACGGGCCGTGAGCTGGGCCGCGGACACCGTCGCCGCGGACCCGCTGCGGGAGTCGGCCGTGCTGGTGCTGGCCGAGGCGTCGGCGGCGGCAGGCGACACGGCTGGGGCTTTGGCTCGGCTTGCCGCGCTACAACAACGGCTCGCCGAAGAACTCGGCGTCGACCCGTCCCCAGCCCTTGACGCCCTGCGAACCGCGCTCCTGCGTGGGGAGCACCACGGCACCAAGACAGTGTCCGTGCCCGCTTCCACGCCAGCTCCGGCGTTTACCGGGCCGAGATTCGTCGGCCGCCACGACGAGTTGCACCGGCTGTGCGCCTGCGTCAACGCTCGACAGGTGGCGACACTGGCCGGTGTCGCCGGTACAGGCAAGTCCCGCCTCCTGAACGAACTCGTGCGCGACGCGGCGTTGCCGGTGCTCCGCGCCCGCGCGTTCCTGCCGGAACGGACTGAGGCGTGGAGCCTCACCCGTTCCGTCCTGCGCGAGGCACTGGCCATGGACACAGCCGTCGCCGACGGACTTCCGGCGCGTGTGCGCGCAGCCCTGGCGACTGTTCTTCCCGAGCTCGACACCTCAGGGACCGGTGTCGTCCTCGACGGGGAGAGCCGTCGAGCGCTGGTCCTCACCGGCGGGCACCGCATCCTGGAGGCGGCGACCGGTGACGGTGCGCTGTTGGTGATCGACGACCTGCAGTGGGCCGACCCGAGCAGCCTCGCACTTCTCGGCGCAGTGCTGGCCCGGCTCCCGCGGCTGGCTGCGGTCCTCGCGTTCCGCCCTGACGAGCTCCCGGCATTAGTTGCCGCCGAGCTGCGGGCCTCTCGACCGGGCGCCGAGGTTGTGTTGGGTCCGCTGCCTGAAGACGCGGTTCGGCGCCTGCTCGGGAATGACGATCTGGCCGCAGCGGTCCTGACCAACTCCGACAGCACCCCGTTCGCGATCACCGAGGTGGTGCGCGAGCTGGTCGCCCGTGACGCCGTGCTTCCCGAGCCTGGTGGCGGATGGACACCCCGGTCCCCGGCCGCGGTCCTACTCGCCGCCGAGCTCAGTCGAGCGGGACAGATCGCCGCGGTGCGCCTGCGGGCCGGCCGTCAGAGCGGAGTGCGGGCGGAGCTGCTGGCGCTGATGGCGCTGGTCGCGCGAGAATCCCCGGCCTCGACCCTGGCGGAGGCAGCGGAGATGGAGCCGCGTGCGACGCTCGCCGCTCTTTCGGGCTTGGCTGCCGCCGGGCTGCTCAGGTTCGGGGAACGCGGGTGGGCCACTGCCCACGACCTGGTCGCCGAGACGGTCACCGCCGACATGGACCGCGGGGAAAGGGGCCGCTTGCACGCAATGCTCGCTCGCGCTCTCACCGCCCAGGACGCCGACCCTGCCGAGATCGCTCGCCACCACCGCGACGCCGGCGACGCAGATGCTGCGGCCGGTTCCTTTCTTCGGGCCGCCGAACGTGCCCTCGCCGCGCACGCCAGTCGTGAAGCCTTCGCGCTCGCCGACGATGGTCTCGCGCTGTCTCCGCGGCCCGGCACCCGCGCGGAGCTGTTGACGGTCCGGGCCGAGGCCGGGTCGGTGCACGGTGAGCCGACCGCGGTCGACGACCTGCGCGCGGCAATCACCGCCACCCCCGAGGGGCCGCTGCGGTCGCGTCGCCTGTCTCGACTGGCGATGCTCGTGTTCGGCGCCCAGGACCCGCACCGGGCCTCGGAGCTGGCCGAGCTCGCGCTCGTCGCGTCCGGAGGGGACGACGTCGCACGTTCCCTCGCGCTGGAGACTGCGGCGATCCTGGACATGAATCTCGACCGCGCCGACCGCGCCCGCGACCGGGCCGAAGCCGCGCTTGCCTTATACCGCAGGCTCGGCGACAGCGCCGGGGCCGCCCGGATCCTCGACGGTCGAGCGATGGCCACATTTCTCGACGGCAGTGTCGACGGTGCCGTCCGCCTGTTCCGGCGCGCCGCGGAACTGTTCACCGACTCCGGTGAACTGCTGCGGGCGGTGACGCCACGCTCCACCCTGGGCCACGGCCTCGTCTTCATGGACCGAGCCGACGACGGGCTCGTCGAGAACGACGCCGCGTTGCGGCTGGCCCGCGAGCTCGACGCCCCCGAAGGGCAAGCATATGCGCTGTGGCACCGCTCGGAGGCGCTCTCGGCGCTCGGCAGGGTTGATGAGGCCGAGGCAGACGCGATCGAGGCACTCACCATCGCCCACCGGGTCGGTCACCGGGGATGGACGGCCACCGCTCATCGGGCGCACGGCATCGCGCTCGCGACCCGCGGCGACCTCGACCGCGCCGCCGCCGCCTTCGCCGCTTCGGGCACCGCGGCCGGCGACGCGCTGACCCTCTTCGCCTCGTGGGCGGCGTCGCGGACCGCCCTCCTTGCCGTCGCCTGCGGGTCCTTCGACTTAGCAGCCGCAGCGGTTCAGCGTGCCCTGAGTCTCGGGCCGCCACTCGGTCACTACGAGGCCCGTTTCGCCCAAGTCGAACTCGGCGCTGCCCGCGGCGACGCCGAGACGCCCCTAGTGGCCGCAGCAGCCCTGCGCCAGGCGAGAATCGGTGGACACCATGCCTTCGGCGCCCGCCTCGCCGAACTGGCCGCCAGTCCGTCTTGAATGGCGACGAGCACCGCGACCGCGCTGCCTTGACGACCCCCTATCTCGCTATGAGGCCGGGCCGCAGTCCGAGACACCCGGGGGAGGCGCGGCTGTGTGCGTGTATCGCGACGGCGTGCCCGTCGTCGACCTGCACGGCGGGGCGACCTACGGGCCCGACTCCCGCCAGGTCGTGTTCTCCGTCGCCAAGGCGGTGTCCGCGATCGCCGCCCACGTCGCAGCCGGGCGCGGCGACCTGGACCTGGACCAGCCGCTCGCGTCGTTCTGGCCTGCGTTCAGCCGCGCAGGCACCCAGACCATCACCACCCGCGTGGTGCTGGCCCAGCGCGCCGGGTTGCCCACCGTCGACAAGCCCCTCACCGTGGCGACGATCCTCGACGGCGGTTTCGAGCCGCGTTGGAGCAGCAGGAGCCCTACTGGGAGCCCGGCACCGATCACGGCTACCACACCATCACCTTCGGCACCCTGCTCGACGGCATCTTCCAGCGCGTTCTCGGTATGGCTGTCGGCGCTTACGTCCAGCAGTCACTGGTCGAGCCGCTCGGGCTCGCCCTGTCGTTCGGCGTGCCGGACGAGGGAGCCGACGACGTCGTCCCGGTGCGCACCTCCGGCACCGTCACCGTCGCGCTTCCCGACGCCGACCCGAACGCGGGCAACCTCGCGGCCCTGGCCGGGTTCGGGCTGCTGGACGACCCCACGACCTTCAACGTCGCCCCACTGCGTTCAGCCACGATGCCCGCCGTCAGCGTCGTTGCGCGGGCTCGCGACCTCGCCCGACTTCTCGCCGCCACGCTCGGGCCGGTCGGCGGCGTCCGCATCCTCGAAGCGACCACGGTCGACGATCTCCGCGCCACCCAGTCCTTCGACCGCGACCGCGTCACCGCAGAGATCAGCCACTTCGGCTCCGGGGTGATGCTGCCCTCGCCGCGGATCCCGCAGCTCGGACCCGGCTCGTTCGGGCACGACGGCCACGGCGGCAGCCTCGTCGTCGCCCACCCCGAATCCCGTACCGCCTACGCGTTCACCGCCGACACCGTGCCCCGCATCGGCGGGGCGAGCCTGGGCGCCCTCACCCTGCTGGCAACCCTCCGCCACTGCCTGGAGCAGGGCTAGAGCGTTCGGCCAGCCACGGGTAGCGCGCGGTGTCGGAGCCCGCGTAGTCGGGGTCGAGGTAGATGAAGCAGCGCTGGATCAGGAAGTCGCGGATCTCGAACACGTCGCACCAGCGCCCGGCGCCCCATTCGGGCACACCCGCACGCCACGGGCCGTCCTGGTGCTCGCCGAAGCTGGTCCCCTCCGCGACGAGCGTGTCGCCGCCAGAGAAGATCCAGTTGAAGCCGGCGTAGTCGTGCTTGATCGCCTTGAGCGTGCCGCCCACCTCGCCGAACATCTGGCCGATCTGTTCGCGGCCCTCCGCGATGCCCCACTTGGGGAAGTACACCTGGGCGTCCTCGGCGAACAGCTCCAGGATGCTTGCGCCGGTGCTCGTGGTGCCGCCGTGGTCGAACGCCTTGAGGTACTCCAACGCGACCGACTTGCGCTGCTCGTCGGTCATGGTCTGGGTAGCGATGGCCATCGTCGACTCCAGTGTCGGGACGGGTGAGACGTGCGGGCCGATCAGATGTCGATGGGTTCGAGCTGGTCGAGCAGCTCCGTGCGCCGGGACTCGAACTGCTCGGGCAGCTGGAAGGCGCTGCCGAGCTCCTTCGGCGACTCGTCGCAGGTCCAGCCGCCCTCGGCGTGGGTCACCGCGAGCTCGAACAGTGCGCCACCCGGGCTGCGCACGTAGACCGACTTGAAGTACTTGCGGTCCTTGAGCTCGGAGATGTCGGTGTAGCCCGCACCCTCGATGGCGAACTTGAGCTCGTCCTGGTTCTGGAGCGTCTCCGCGTTCCACGCGAAGTGGTGGATCGTGCCCTCGCCGTAACGCCACGTGCCGGGGTCGTCGGTGCGGTTGACGACGAGCTCGACGGCGCCGCCGCGGTCCGCCGCGCCGATCTGCAGCGCGACCCGGTCGCCCTCCTCGACGAGGTCCTTCGCGAACATGTGCTGGGAGGTGAACTCGACCATGTTCTCCGGGTTCGCGACGTGCACCCCGATTCCGTGGATCCCGTGGATGGCGTGCTCCGCGGGCACCCCGCCGCCGGTCCAGCCCACGCGCGGGTCGCCGTCCACACCGACGAGTGCGTACTCGATACCGCACGGGTGGCGCAGCAGGATCCTGCGCGTGCCGAGCACCTCGGCGTCGGTCACCTCGACGTGCCGCTCGGTCAGGCGCGCGCTCCAGAAGTCCAGCGACCCGGCCGGCACCGCGAGCAGCACCTCGCGGGCCTGGTTGGTGCCGCGCCTGCCCATCAGACCTGCCTGCCGGAACGGGAACGTCGTCACCACCGCGCCCGGGTCGCCCGCCGCGTTGCTGTAGTAGAGGTGATAGATCGGCGTCGATCCGTCGAAGAGGACCGTCCGCTTGATGAAGCGCAGACCGAGGGTGCCGACGTGGAAGTCGACGTCTTCCTGGGCCGGGCCCACGGACAACGTCACGTGGTGGCTGCCGTCGAGATGGGCCATGGGGTGAACCTCCGCTGGATCGCCGGTCGGCCCACGCTAGAGCGGCCGGGGTGTCCCGCGGAGATGCCTGCGCTGCACGACAACGATTCCGGCGGGCGGTGCGCTCCGTGACAATCCGCCGGGATTGCCACGGAGCGACTGGTGCACGCGCGGCGCGGCCACGATGATGGCGGCAGCATCGTCACCGGAGACTGCCCATGCCCCTGCTCGTCGACACCAGCACCGTGCCCGCACCCGACCGGTTCGACTACTGGGCAGGCGCGCATGGTCGCGTCCTGCACCCCCTGCGGCTGGAGCGGCCCGGCCGGGAACCGTTCTCTGGGCGCATCCGGGCACACCGCGTCGGTCCCGTCACCGTGTTCCGGATCGAAGGTGACGCCTCGGCGATCGAACGGACTGCGCGGCTCGTCGCCCAGCAGGATCCGGAGGAGCTGCAGGTCACCCACCTCGTGCGGGGCCGGTTCCGGATCGAGCAGAACGGCCGCACCGCGTTCGTCGGCGCGGGCGACCTGTCCGGTTACGAGACGTCGCACCCCTACCGGGTCGAGTCCGCGGGACCGTTCGAGCTGTTGCTGTTCGCGCTCCCACGGACGCTGCTGGGGGCGCGTGCCGAGGCGATCTGCGCCCGGACCGCGATCACCCTCGACGGGCGGTCGGGGCCTGCGGCGGTGGCCGGTCCGTTCCTGCGCAACCTCGCCGACCGCATCGAGGACGGCAGCCTGGATGCGAACGCGGCCGGGCTGGGCGACTGCGTCGCGGACATGGTGCGGATGGTGTTCGGTGACGACGCCGCGTCCGCGGCGGAGCTCGATCGGCCGGTCGATGCGCTCTTCGCCCAGGTCACGGCCTACATCGACGTGCACATCGCCGATCCTGCCCTCAGCCCCCGCATCCTCGCGGCCGCGCACTTCGTCTCCCCACGCCTGCTGCACCGCACGTTCGCCGCGCGGGGAAACACCGTCGCAGGCTGGATCCGCACCCGCAGGCTCGACGCGGTCGCCCGCGACCTGGCCGACCCAGCGCTGGGGGCCCGCTCCATCCGGGCGATCGCGGAGTCGCGCGGGTTCAGCGACGCGCCCCACTTCAACCGGTTGTTCCGGCAGGTGAACGGCTGCACGCCCGGCGAGTACCGGGTCGCGCTCACCGCACCGCGGTGAGCAGCTCCCGGGTGCGGGCGACCGCGTCGTCGTTGACGAGGTGCTCGCGGTCGTCGTAGACACGGCGGTCCACCCTCGCGCCGCGCTCGCGGAGGACGACGGCGGTCTCGTCGACCCGGTCGAGCGGCACCCACGTGTCGTAGCGGCTGCTCGCGAGGAGCACCGGCGTCTCGTCCAGCGAACCTCCCGGCTCCGGCCGATGCCCCGGCGGCCCGAAGAAACCGCCGGTCAACAGGGCCGCGCCTGCGAAGCGGCGCGGAGTGCGCAGGAGCAGCTCGGTCAGCAGGCACGCCCCCTGCGAGAAACCGACCAACACGGTCCGCTCCGAGCCGAACCCGGTCTCGGCCAGCCGGGCCAGTGCGTCCTCGACGGCGGCCAGTGCGTGGTCGAGGGCGGGCTGGTTGCGCGACTCGGGCTCGGTGAACCGGCCCGGGTACCACGTGCGGCCCGCCGCACGGGGCAGCAGGTAGGCCACGTCCTCGACCGCGACCCGGTCGAGCACGGCGAGCATGTACTCCGGGTCCTGGTCGCGGCCGTGCACCACAACGGCGGCCGCACGCGCAGTGCGCGCAGGTGCGCCTGCCGTGGTGACCGACTCGAGCAAGTGCGGATTGGTCATGGATCCATCGTGCCGCGTCAAGCGCGTATCGCCATCTCGTGCAGCGCCCGGGCATGTTCGAGCAGAACCGCCGTCAGGGAATCCCGGGCCACGGTTTGCCGGGCCTGACTGGCAGTCAAAGGGTCAGGGGTTCGAATCCCCCAGCTCCACTCTTGTGACGATGTCAACTCTCGGCAGACTTCCGCAGCTCAGAGCGGCTGTTGCTGCACCGCGAATGATCTTCAGGTGATCGAATGTTCACCGACGCGGTGGCCGAGCTTGAGCAGCTTGCCTTACACGCGCTGGTATCCCCGGGTCGGATTCTCTCGGGCCAGCCGTTAGATAAGGGTGGCGATGGTGGCATCGATGGGCGGGCGGCCGTTGGGGTTCGGGTAGGTCCATTTCGTGGTCACCAGGCGGCGGTGCCGGCGCAGGACCGTGGCCGGGGTGACCAGGCTGTGACCGCGCAGGCTCGAGAGGCACCGGATCAGCGCAGCGCACAGCGCTCGATCCGCCCAGCCCAGGCGCGGCCTCGGGTTCGTCCTTCGCCGCACGGCGACCTCGTGGCGCAGCACGAGCAGCTCGATGTCCTTGGACGAGGTTGTGCGGCCAAGCAGCGTCAGTCAGCTGCGAGCTGGCCGAAGATCAGGTAGAGCAGACGAAGCGACACGGCCATGATCGTGCCGGATCTGTTGACCAACGCCGATCACCGCAGGTCAGGAGGTCAGGCCGACTTCTGGAACCCCACACCCTTCGCCGGGCGCACAGGACCGTCCGCTCCGCTTTGCCACGCTAGGGCTGCCGTGTGGGTGGCGAATCGTCGGGCACCATGACGGCCGCGATCTCCCGCCAGACATGATCAGCTGCGTTGCTACCGACCTCGGGTTTGTAGCTTCCGTCCGCAGCGAACGCATCCTGCGCGAACGTGAGCGCGAGGGCGATGGCGACCTTCTTCGAGGGCAGATACGCGAAGGCACCGGCCTCACCGGAGAACAATGGGTCCTGCATGACCCAGTCGCCGCTCGTGACGATGCCGAGTCCGTAGCTGTAGGCCTCGTTCTGCGGGATACAGGTCGCGCACCCAGGCAGCGGCGTCGTCTTGCCGCGCAGGCCGGTCGAGATCATCGCCTTGTACGACTCCGGAGACAGCAGCTTGCCCGTCCCCATCGCCACCGCCGTCGCGTTCACATCGAAGATGTTGGTCGTTTGGATCGCGCCTTCGGCAAGCGTCCATGACGGGTCCCAGTAAGTGGACTCCTCGTAGAACGGTGTCCCTGCCGGGATGCCCAGAAGAGACCGGCGTTCGGAGGTGAAAGCATGCAGCGCAGGCTCGGGGATGCCGGGTGTACCGGGCCCGGGATCAGTGGTGTTCGTCAGCCCGAGCGGGCCGAGCACCTTCTCCTGGAGGAGATCGGACATCTTCTTCCCCGTCGCCCGCTCCAGCACCATGCCCAAGATCAGGTAGTTGGTGTGGGCGTAGTTCCAGTTCGTGCCGGGCGGGTACAGGAGCGGCTTCGACGTCACCATCTTGAGCCGTTCCTCGGTCGTCCATTGGCGGAACGGTTCGGTATAGAGAATCTTGCCGAACTCCGCGTTCCCGATGACGAAGTCGGTGTATCCGGTGGTCATCTGGGCGAGCTGACCGAGCGTGACCTCATCGCTGTGAGCGATCTCCGGAACCCACTTCGAGGCCTTGTCGTCGAGACTCACCTTCTTCTCGTCGACGAGCATGAGGAGCAGGGTGGAGATGTAGGAGATGGCGATGGCGCCGTTCCGGAAATGCATGTCGACCGTCGCGGGAACACCGGTCATCGACTCGCCGTACGCCTTGGTGATGATCTCCTTGCCGTCGACGGTGACCCGCACGATGGCGGCCCGCAGGTGACGCGCTGTCATCGCTTTCTGCACGGCCTTGTCGACGGCTGCAGCCTGTGCGGGATCGACCGACGCGGCGCTCTCCATCGCGCTGGGCGGCGCGCTCGGTGGAGACGACGGCGCGGGCGTGGCGCAGCCCGCGAGGACCCCGATACCCAAAGCCGCGATGGCCAGACGCCGGATCGACAGCCGTGGACGGTACCGACAATCAGTGTCGCTGATCATGAGCCAGGCCCTTCGCGTCACGGGGGAGTCGGTCCCCGCGCAGGCATCGTCGATCGTGGCGACCAACGCGGTCCACCGCCGAGATTCATGATCGCCCGAAAGTGTGAGACACCTCGTCCTCGTTGATGGCCAGGTGTACAGACGGTCGCGGCGGCGGTGAGGTTCTCAGTTCCCGCCGGTAGTTCGCGCCGAGCAGCAGCTCGCCACACATCCGGGGCCTGTCGCGGCCGGGGAGCCGATCCACACGACCGACCCGGTGCTGGGCGGCGGGAGCAGGCAATTGACGGCGGTTTGACGTGACACACCATCCGACAGCCCAGCACACGATTGGATGACAGACGGGTTTCTGAGCCTGGCCGCGTGCTTACGCTGACCGCCCCAGGAAAGGAATCTCGGTATGACGACATCCGAGACTGCGGGCCCGGACACCGCCCGCGAAAGCACGTTGGCCCGTCATCCGCTGCTGTTCTTCTTCCTGATCGCCTTCACGGGCTCATGGCTCGTCGAAGCACCGGTCGTACTCTCCCGAACCGGCACCGGTCTCCTACCGTTCACCCTCCCCCCGCTCGTACAGGCGTTGACGATCGCCGCCGCCACGTTCACCGGCCCGACCTTGTCGGCGTTCGTCATGACGGGCGCCATCGACGGGCGGCCGGGTGTGCGCCGCCTGCTGCGCCGTTATGTGCTGTGGCGGGTGAAACTCCGGTGGTACCTGTTCATCCTGCTGGTCATCCCGGCCAGTGAGGTGTTCGGCGCGCTCGTCCTGCCGGGGGTGGCCGCGTCGTACCAGCCGCTGACCCTGTCGATGGTCCTGGCCTATCCCGCCGCTTTCGCTTCGACGTTCTTCCTCGGCGGGCCGCTCGGCGAAGAGCCCGGCTGGCGCGGGTTCGCCCTGCCCCGCCTGCAGCCGCTGTACGGCCCGTTGACCGGGAGCGTCCTCCTCGGTGTGCTGTGGGCGTTGTGGCACTTCCCCCTGTTCTGGAGTGGGGTGTGGACACCACCCACCCTCCCCAACATGGTCATGTTCATCGTCATGATCACCGCTCTGACCGTGGTGATGTCGTGGGTGTTCAACAACGCGCAGGGCAGCCTGCTCATCACCATGTTGATGCACGCGTCCTTCAACACGTTCGCCAACAGGGTCGTGGCACCGCTATTTCCGGCCCCCCTCCTGGACGAGTACGGACTCTTACCGGAGCTGGTCGGCTTCGGACTGCTGGCGCTCCTCGTCGTCGCCGTGACCCGGGGGCGACTGGGCTACGGAAACTACCGACCAGAACAAGCCGCGTAGATGTTCAGCGACGTGCTTGTCGTCGGGGCAGGGCCGGTTGGGCTGACGGTCGCCATCGAGCTGCGGCTTCGCGGTGTGCAGTGTCGGGTCGTCGACCGGCTGCCGCAGGCCATGCCCTATGCGAAGGCGGTCGGTATCCAGCCGCGGACCCTGGAGATGTGGGAACGGCAGGGTCTCGGCCTGCTGCGAGACGTGCTGGATCGAGCAGTGCCGATGCGGGGCCAGCTCGTGTTCGTCAACGGCACTCAGGTGTCGCGCCTGGACGTGGTCGTGCCGTCGGATGTGCCGTTCGGGTTCGTCGCGCTTCCCCAGAACGTCACGGAACACCTGCTGGCCGAACGGCTCTATCGGCTAGGCGGCCGGGTCGAACGCGGGGTCGAGCTGGTCGGCTTCGACCAGGACGCTGACGGCGTCACGGTCAGGCTCGCGGGTCAGGACGGGGAGCAGACGACACGGGTCGCCTATCTCGTGGGCGCCGATGGAGCGCACAGCCGGGTCCGGGCGGGGCTCCGGCTCGCGTTCGACGGGGAGGCTTTCGCCGAGGAGTACATGCTCGGCGACGTTGAGGTGGACTGGTCCTTCCCGCAGGGGTACGGCATCCGCTCGATGCACCAGACAGAGGGTCAGACCGACGACCTGCTCGTGTGCATCCCGCTGCCCGGCGTCGGGCGCTATCGGATGTCGATGCTCGCCCCCGGCGAGCTGGCCACCACGGGGAACGGCGACGTGCAACACGGGCTCGAGGACGGCCGAACCCCGAAGCTGGAGCACATCCAGGCGGTGCTCGACCGGCTTGCCCCAGAACCGACGAAGGCGCACCACCTGCGCTGGTCCTCGGTGTTCCGGATCAGCCACCGGCTGGTCGACCGGTACGGCGTGGGGCGGGTGTTCGTCGCCGGGGACGCGGCGCACATCCATCCGCCGACGGGGGCGCAGGGCATGAACACGGGCATCCAGGACGGGATCAACCTGGCGTGGAAGCTCGCTCTGGCCGTGCAGGGCGCCGCGGCGGACGGGCTGCTCGCCAGCTACCACGCCGAGCGCCACCCGGTTGGCGAGGAAGTCGTCGGCCGCACAACGCGCCACGCCCGACAGGGCATCGAGAACGACCCGGAGGACCCCACGGTCGTGATCCGACGTGAGGCGCAGCTGCTGGTCAACTACCGCGACAGCGCGATCGTCGGCGGCACCGCGGACAACGGGTCCGGCCACGGACCGCTGCCCGGAGACCGCGCCCCCGACTGCGGCGGCCTGCGCCGCGCCCAGGTGAACCTCCCTCTGCGGTTGTTCGAGCTGCTCGCCGATCCGCACCACACGTTGTTGCTCTACGCCGACGAGACCGGACCGACACCCGACCTTGCGGAGATCGAAAGCGCCCTCACCACCCTGACCGGCGGGCGGGCGAGGACCTATCTCATCACCCCCGACCCGGGGCTCAGCGTCGCCGGACCGCCGGTGATCGTGGACGCCGCACACGAGTTCCGCGACACGTACGGAGCGGCCGGCGGTAGCGGCTATCTGGTCCGACCCGACGGATATCTGGGCTTCCGTGCCGCACCGCTGACGCCGACGGCGCTGCGGCGCCACCTCGAGCTGATGTTCGCAGCCCCGACACCACGCAGTGATCGGCCTGGGCTCGTCACCCTGTGACAGCGGCATCCACCGTCGGGCCGGGCGGTCCCGGACAGGGTTGTGTTCGTCGTCCTGAAGATCGACCTCGTTGATCTATTGGAGCTGCGGGGGAAGGGTCCGCGCCGCAGCTGCCGCTTTTGCCGGCGGGGTTGGTGGTGACCGAGTCCTTTGACGAGGCCGTCGATCTAGTGGAGCGCGAAGCCCTCTTGGGCTATTGGCGACCGGGCGACACCGTGTCGGTGTGGGCGGGCGGCCCTGGGGCCGGTCGAGCGGGCTGGGGAGCGGATCCAGTCGCTGCACGAAGAACTCGGCATCTCCTACTTCGCGCTGACCCTGTCACCCGGGCTTGGCTGGCAGTCGCGGGAAAGCTCATCGCCGCCGTCAAGTGACCGCCGGTCCGTGCTCGCCGAGCAGGGCCAAGCGGCGGCCCGACATGTTCTGGCGTTGGCGACGTTCACCGCGATCACGACGCTGTTCGCCCAGTATGTCGCCGGTGTTCGGGGCAGGGCGGTGGGCGCCTCGGTGGGCCCGGTCAGTCGCTGTCGTGGGCGGTGTGGTCGAGCCAGTGCTGGGCGAGGTCGGTGTCGCCGACGACGCTGATGCCGGCGGCTTCGTGGTCGGCGAGTGGGAGTCGGCGGGTCAAGGTCAGCAGCAGCGACCGTGCCGGGCCGGTCACCGTCACGTCGGCCTGCCGGGTTCCGGGCTGCCATGTCGCCCCGTCAGGGCACCGTTCGACGAACCACGCGCCTGCGCCGTCCGCGGTGTCGGTGGCCAGCCACTGCAGGGTCTGCCCGGTGCCGCGGACGGCGTGGGCGGACTCGGACCGCTGCATCTCCCACGTGGGGGCGGTGAGCATCGCGAGGTGGTTGCTGATGAGCGCGGCCGCGATGCCTGCGTCGACCTCGGCAGGCAGGTTCGCGGCCTTGGCTGCGTCGAAACCGTGGACGACCGCCTCGTTGAGCATGCTGGACAGCCAGAATCGCGTCCCGGACCGCTCGTCCGCCGCAGGGTTGAACACTGGCGCGTCGAGCGCGTCGTCGGAGCATGCACTCGCGACCCGCTGCGCGGACTCCGACAGCCAGGCCTCCCACTGACCGGGGTCAGCCGGGAGTACGGCCAACTCCGTCGGCAGCTGTGTGGGATCGGTGATGCGCCGCTCGATGATCTCCGCGACCCAGTGCTGGGTCCGACCCACGTGCTCGACCAGGTCGGTGATGGTCCACTTCGGGGCTGTCGGCACGATGGCGTCCGGTCCGCCCGCAATGGCTGCTTCCGCCAGACGCCGGGTATGTTCGATGATCGCTCGCCGGGCAAGATCCGCATTGAGCTCGGTCATCGGAGTCCTTCCGTCGGTTCCATGTGCGGTGATTGACTCGACGTGCCGGCCGAACTCATCGGCGCCCTCTGAGTAACCGAGAACGCGCCGGGGCCAACGAGACAGCCTCTCGGAGGGACAGGACATCGGGGCCCGTCGGCTCCCGGTGGCGCAGGTGCTGGTGCGTGCCGTTGGGGTGGGGGTCTCTCCTTGCGTCGGCGCTGTGACGGTGGCCGGGAAACCCGGCGGCGCGCCAGGCTCTGCGGCCGCTGCGCGGTCGGCCTTCGGCGAGCCTGGACCTGTGGGTGCCCGAAACCCTGTCCACGTCATGCCACCTGCTGATATTCGTGGAGGAGGCCGCCGCCGCGGTCGTGTCGTTGGATCTTGCGGGTGTCGGTTGGTACACGGTGGGGGAGTAGCCGTAGCGGGCAGCCGGGCGGAGGGTGCGGTGTGGGCGGTGATCGTTGTCGTGGCATGCGAATTCGCGCGGCAGGGCGGGGATGGCGGGTCGACCGGGCCCGCTCCGACACGGCCGAAGACGCCGAGATCCTGACGAGTGCGGTGCCGCGCCCTCAGCCGCAGGTGAAGCGGACCGTGTTGCGGTCGAGGGGCATCTGGTCGGTGCGCTTGCCGGGGTTCGGTGCCGCGACGTAGGGCAGGACCTCGCTCGGATAGGTCCCGAGCACGTCGTCCCAGACCCGCTCGGTGACCTGGCCGACCATCTGGAAGCAGTCGAACGCGTAGGGCGGGCTGTCGGTCGGGAAGAACGTGCCGGTGGTCATCACCTGGAAGTGCAGGTGCGGAGTGGTGGAGTTGCCCGAGCTGCCGATGTGGCCGAGCACGTCGCCGCGCTTGACCTGCTGGCCGCGCTGCACCGCGACGGTGCCCGTCTTGAAATGGGCGTAGAGCAGGTAGACCCCGGGAGCGACCATGACGGTGACGTGGTTGCCGACGGTTTCGGTGATCGGCGGGATCTTCGGAGGGTCCGGCAGGGCCGTGGTCTCCGGCAGCCCGTCGAGGGCATCGACGACCACGCCGTCGGCGGCCGCGATGGCGGGTTTGTCGTAGCTGAGATAGCTCGTGAGCTTGCTGGGGTCGCCGACCCGGGTGCGGTGCTGCTCGTCGAGTAGGTACCAGTCGACGGCGAAGCGCTGCGCCACCAGCAGCGTGCCGTTGAGCGGTGAGAGGCCGCGGCGGTGGTGGGTGTTGTCGGCGCAGCAGCCGTCGCTGGCGTACCACTCGCCGTTGCCCTGCAGCGGCGGACCGAGGACGACCGCGGGCTTCTGCGCCACCGGGATCCGGTCGACCATGTAGTCCACAGTGGCCGTCGGCGCGCCTCCGGGCGGGCTGATGGCGCTCACGATGTGGTGGACCAAGGCCGCGGGCGGCGTTCCGTCGAAGGCGACGTCGAGCCAGACCACCGCCGTGGCCGAGCTGGGGATCGGTGCTGCGGGCGCGGTGGGGTCGGTGGTGCCCTCGTCGCCGGTCGGGCCGCCGATCAGGTTGCTGTCGGCCGCCAGCGGTGACCCGGACAGCGACGACAGCACCTTCTTGCTGTCGGCGTCGAGCACCTCGAGTTTGTCCAGGCGGACCGGCACGCCGGTCGCGTTGGTCAGCAGCAGCTCGTAGCCGAGGTGCACCTTGCCGTCGGTGCCCGTGACCGGGGCGGGCGTGGTCATCGTCGTGACGGTCAGCGGGGTGAATCGGGTGGCGGGGTCGATGCCGCCGGGCGGGACGTCGGGCGGCGGCGTGGCCGCGTCGACCACCGGTGTTGGTGTGGCCACCGGGGTGGGTGCGGCCGCCGGCGCAGACGTGCAAGCCGCGAGCAGCAATGCCGCGGCCACCATTGAAACCGCGGCCACTAACCGAACACGGTGGAGCGTCATGGCATCCCCCTGGACGAACAGACCAATGACCCGAGGCCCCCACCCCGCTACCGACCAGCATGATCGAGGAATCCGATTCGGACAAGGGACCACAGCCTTCGCGCGCGGCGGTCACCCGCGGTTGGGTGGCCAGGCGGCGCCGGGGCGAATCCGCCGATGCCGTGTTCGAGCAGCGGGGCCGGGGAGCAGTCTGCTCAACGCGCTGAGCACGGCGCGGTCGAGCCAGGTGAATGGCGGTCCGGGTTGGTGCGGCGTAGCACGGCGACTTGGTGGCACAGCAGCAGGATCTCGGCGTTCGCACCACGAATGATTCCACGCACCGCTCAGACAGGGTCCGAAGTGCGTCCGCGCCGGGACCGAATATCCTGCTCGGCCAGGTTCGATCCTTCAATCAACGGGAAACGCGCGAACTGCACCTTGTTGCGGCCGGAGGACTTAGCCTGATAAAGCGCCGAGTCGGCTGCTCGAAAGAGTTCGTCGCCGATCTCCTCGCCGATCTCGTCCGCGCCCGGCTCTTGGCCGAGGTCCGAGCAGGCCGCGGCTGTGGGCCGGCAGGTGGCCGCTCCGATGCTGACCGAGACAACGCCGATCGGACTTTGCTCGTGCGCGACCTGCAGGGCGACCACCGCGGTACGGATCCGCTCGGCGACAATGAGCGCGCCGTCTTCATCCGTCTTGGGTAGCAACACGACGAACTCTTCTCCGCCGTGGCGTCCGCAGACGTCGCCGGGGCGGCGCAGCGCGGCGGCCATCGACGCCGCCACCGCGGCAAGGCACTGGTCGCCTGCGAGGTGGCCGTAGTGGTCGTTGAATGCCTTGAACCGGTCGATGTCGACGACCATCAGGGTGAGCGGCCGCCGGTCACGGGCAGCGTCACGCCAGGCGACGGCGCGCAGCTCGGCCAATCTGCGTCGGTTGGGCAATTCGGTCAGTGCGTCGATGTAGGCGATCGACGACAGCTCGATCGCGCGGTTGCGCAGCGTCTCCTCCATCTGCCGCTGGTCACTCACATCCCGGAGCAGCCCCACCACCAGCCGTTCCAGGGCGGCGCCTCCGGCGGAGCGCCGCAGTTGCACGACGAACCAGCGCCAGGACCCATCACTGTGCCGCAGACGAAACGTGTTCTGGACGCGCTCAAGCTGATCGACACTGTGGATGAGACGCCACGCGTTGTCCACATCGTCTGGATGCATCAACTCCAGCCAGCCATAGCCACGCATCCCTTCTGCGTCGACGCCGAGCAATTCGCCGACCGTCGGCGTGCAATAAAGCAGCCAGCCGCTGGGCTCCGCGACGACTACCAGGTCACCGGAGAGCCGCCCGAGCCACTCGTAGACGTCGAAGCTTGCCGACTCCATGACGGCCAGACGCTGCCGCTCGTCCAGCAGCGCAGCGATCATCACCATCAGGACGAAGACGCAGATCAGGAAGATCTGGCACCACAGCAGCGCGGTGCGGGAATCGCCACGGGCTACGGCCTGCAGTGGGCCGTTCCCGGCAGCGGTGAGCACCAGTGCGATCACCACCTGTACGGCCATGCCGACGCTGAGCCCGGCGAAACCACTGCGGAACAACAACAGCACCAACGGCAGCGGCACGAGGAACAACGACACGAACCAGTCGCCGGTGAAGATCAGCACGGCCATGCCGACCAGCCCGAGGAGCACCAGCGCCTGCCGCAACAAGCCGCCACCACGCAGCTGACGCAGCCCACGCGGGCGCAGCCTCAGGATCAGCGGCATTACCACCGCCAGCGCGAGCGCGTCGGTGACATACCAGGTCAGCGTCGTCTGTGCGAGGACCGGTGCCGGCAGGTAGAGCGGCACCACGATCGCGACACCGATCAGCGCGCCGAGCACGGGCGCGACCAGGAGTCCCCACAAGCCGAACCGCAGCCAACTGTGTAGCCGATCCGACCGACCCTCGACCCAGTCGCGGTCCGGCCACAGCTGCCACCCGATCAGCAGTTCTTCGACCATGTTGTTCAATGGACCGACGAGGGCCTGGCCGACCGTATTGCCGAACCACATCAACACCAGCACGGAAATCATCCAGAAGGCGGCCATCAAGGCGACCCAGTGCCGTCGCGCCGACAACAGCAACGCACTCGCCGCCACGCCCGGGCTCAGCCAGAGCAAGCCATTCCAGTTGTCGACCCCGGCCGGGGCCTGTGCCAACGACACCGCCAACGCCACGCCGACGGCGAGCGTCCAGCCGACCAAGACCCTCGATCGGGGTATCCATGAACGCAAGTCCCCGACCACCGGCACTCCCTGCTCCAGATGCACGCTACCGAGCAAGCCCCATCGTTGCGCATACACACGTCTCCACAGTGGATATCGCCCGTTCTCGCGACTTGGCTTGATACCTGACCTGTGTGCAGTCAGGGGCCCTGGCAAGTGCTCACATGATCTTGTAGGGGCCGAGCGGCCGGCTTGGGGCCCGGGCGTGCGGCAGTCGTCACCGTGACGGGCCCACGGCGATCGGGTCGCTGGGGTGCCCGGTGAGGGGAGTGGTCTCGATGGCGAGCCACGGTCGGAGCGGGAGGGCCGCGAGAATCGCCTGGATCTCCCGGTCGCCCTCGGCCTGCCAGAGGCCGAGGGCCCGCCCGTGGCCGGGCAGTTGCCACAGCCGGACAAGGTGACCCTGATCGGCCAGCTCACGCGCGCGGCGTCCTTCGGCCGTCTGCGCCTCGTCGAGGCTCAGGGCGCCGAGGTCGTCGTGGACCTCCAGGCTGAAGGTGGTCAGGTACTCCCTCGCGCTGGGACGGCGGATCGTCGGTGACCGCGGGTCGTTCGCGTGGGGCAGGAGCGGGGTGACCTCGTCAACCCGCCAGATTCGCAGTGGCATGCCGGCGAGCACCTCCTCCAACTGGGCCGCATCGGCCGCGGCGAAGAGCCCGAGCGTGCGCCACTCGCCGGGCTGCAGCGGTGGCCGCCAGAGCCGGAGGAGATGTCCGTCGGCGGCGAGTTCGCGGGAGTGAGCGGCCTCCCGGGCGCGAACCGCGTCGACCTCCTCCTCCGACACGCCCTCGGGAACGTGCGTTGTCATGGTGACGAGGTACTGCATGGTCGGCCCCTCCTCGGTCCTGTTCCCATCGTCGTGGCCGCCTGCCCGGCGGCGCACCAGGGGGACCCACTGGTTGCGCCGGTCCCGCGCACTACAGGCATCTGGCCGCGGACCAGGCACCGCTCCAGTGGGTTGCCCTCGGTCGCACGAGTCGGGCCGCGAGAGCGTTGTCGGCGGCGCGGAACCCCGTGCCGCCGCTCTTGTGGACGACGAGATCTGGCTGTGGACATGACGTTCGAGGTCGGTCTGAGCGGCAGCAGGATCTGTGCACACGTCTGATCGTGCTGACGTCCGGCATGCGAGCACGGTCGGGCTGGACGTCCTTGCGCAGAAGGGAGTCTCTTGACTGAGACTGTTTCATTTGAGACAGTATCAATGTGAACGATCAGCGATGCGACGGAGGAACCGTGCCCGATACGGCAGGCCCAGCCGACTGCCGCACGGCCACCACCGGGGCCGTCGAGCGGCCGCGCAACGGCCTCGGCGAGGCACTCGGTACGGCGTGGAGGAAGTCCGGGGGAACAGGGGGCATCCTCGTCGCGTCGTCGCCGACGCTCGTGTTCGTCGCGGCCAGCACGCTGGGGGGATTGACCGCCGCCGTGGTCGCCGCCGCCGTGACCGCCGTCGCGACCTTCGCCTACCGCCTGGCCCGGCACGAAGCACTCGGGGGCGCAATGGCCGGACTCGTCGTGGCCGCGGTCTGCGCCCTGCTCGCCGCCCTGACCGGCGAAGCCCGCGGATTCTTCCTGCTGCCCACCCTCCTGCCTGCGGTGATTCTCCTGGTCTGCCTGGCGACGGTCATCGCCCGCCGCCCGCTGACCGGGTTGTTGCTCAACCGCGTGGCCGGGGGACCGCCGAACTGGCGCCACCAACGGCGCCTCCTGCGCGTCTACGACATCTCGACGCTCATCGCGGTCCTCGTCAACGCGGTCAACTTCGCTCTGCAGGCCTTCTTCTACGCCGCTGACGAGCCCCTGGTCCTCGCCGCCGCCCATATCGCAACCGGACCGGTCTTCGCCACGCTCGTCGCAGGCACCCTCCTGGCCGTGCGCCGCACGATCTCCCGCGACCGGGCAGCAGTCGTCAGCGCGAACACCCAGGAGTGATCATGCGAGTCGCCATCATCGGCGCGGGACTGGGCGGCCTTGCGCTGGCCCACAGCTTGCACGCAGCAGGCATCGAGGTCGCCGTCTACGAGCGCAGCCCGCGCACCGGACCCCAGCCCGCCAGCTACGGCATCCACATCAACGGCCACGGCAACCAGGCGCTGCACGCCTGCCTGCCCGCCGAGAACTGGGCCATGTTCGACCAGAGCAGCGTGGCCGCCCCCGACGTCGTCCGGTTCCGCGACCACTCCCTGGGCGTGTTGACCACCCTGGGGCTCAGCTCACCCGCCGACATCGCCGACCCGATCGTCCACCGGCGCGCCGTGCGCCGCCAGAACCTGCACCGGGCCCTCCTGCACGGGCTCGACGACGTGGTCAGCTGGGACAAGACCTTCGACTCCTACGCCCTGCGCCCCGACGGTCGGGTAGCGGTCAGCTTCACCGACGGAACGAATGCCGTCGGTGACCTGCTCGTCGGCGCGGATGGCAGCAACTCCCGGGTCCGGCGCCAGTACCTGCCCGGACTCGTGCGCCACGACCTCGGCGTCCTCAACGTCGCAGGCCGCCTCCCCCTCAGCTGTCCAGCGGCCTTGGCCCTGCCGCCGGACATGATCGACGGTTCGGTCAACAACGTGGTGCCCAAGGTTCCCGGTTGGCTGTTCGCCTCCACGTGGCCCTCGTCCCGTCGAGACGCCGAGCGGGGTGCCCCCGACGATGGCTTCCTGGTCTGGGCCTACGCGGCCGCGAGGGAGGCGTACCCCGCCGACGTCGACTCCCTGAGCCCCGAGCAGCTCCAGCGGTGGGTCGTGGAGCGCGTGACCGGGTGGGATCCGCGGGTGGCGGCCATGGTGCGCAGCAGCATCCCGCACTCCATCGCCCCGGTTTCCCTTCGCAGCATGAGCACTCTCCAGAGCTGGCAGTCGTCGCCCGTCACACTGCTCGGCGACGCCATCCACAACATGACGCCCATGGCAGGCATCGGCGCCAACACCGCGTTGCGGGATGCCGATGAGCTGCGTCGTGCGCTGTCCGACGCGGGCCCGGAGACCCCGCTCGAGCGCGTCGGGCGCTACGAGGAGCGAATGCGCGGCTACGCCAACGAGGCGCTCGCGTTGTCGACCCGCAACGCCCGCAACGCCGCATCGACCCAGCGCCTGCCCCGCCTCGCCTTTCGCACTCTCCTCAAGCTCACCGATGTCGCTCCGCTGGTGAAGCGGGCGGTCTTCCCGGCGACAGCCCATGCCCGGGAGAAAGTGTGACCACCTCGGTGGACGCCCACCGCGGCCCCTCCGGGGTTCGCAGCGATCCGCTGTCGCCCCTGCCCGTCGTGGGCGAGTCTGCGGATGCCGACTTCGCACTCGGCCAGCTTCTGCGCGTGGCGCACCTGCGGGCCTCGTCCGCCATGCTCGCAGGCACCCGGCCCCTCGGGCTCGAGCTCCGGCACGTCGCCGTTCTCGTCGGGCTCGGCGTCCAGGGCCCGCTCACCCAATGCGACCTCGGTCGAGCCGTCGGCCTGGACAAGGCCACGCTGGTGCGGGTCACCGACGACCTGGTCGAGGAAGGTCTCACGGTCCGACGGGTCCACCACACCGACCGCCGCCGACGGCTGGTGTCCCTGACACCCGAAGGCGAACAGGCCGTTGCCCGACTCCGCCTCGTCGCACGGGATGTCTTCGCGGACCTGACCGGTGGGATGGCACCCGACCGCGCCGCCCTGCTCGTCGAGCTCCTCGCAGAACTGTGCGGCAACCGATGAGCGGCCTGCTCGGCGTGTCCGCCCATTCCGACGAGATCAGGCGGGCGCTGCCCGGCGACGAACTGGTTCCCGACGCGCAGGTCGTGATGGACCGCGGGTTCGAGCTCCCGGCATCGCCCCGCGAGATCTGGCCCTGGTTCGCCCAGCTGGGGAAGAACCGCGCGGGCTGGTATCTGCCCCGTCGGCTCGAAAGCGTCCTGCCTGTCGGCAGGCGCGCGCTGCGGCACGTCGAACCCTCGCTGCAGCACCTCGCCCCCGGGGATGTGATCGACGACTGGGGTGGAAGGGACGCGACATTCGAGATCGTGGCCCTCGACCCGCCCTCGACCCTCGTGCACCGCTCGCAGCGGGGGAACCTCGAGATCAGTTGGGTGATCTCGGTGCGCGCACTTGATGAGGCGGACCGCTCACGGGTACATCTGCGCTTCCGGATCGCGGGCGTCCGTCAGGTCTGGCTCGTGCGGACCGTTGGCGAGCTGCTCGATCTGCTCACCGTCGCTGGCCTGGCCGCCGGGCTCCGCGAACGCGTCGCCCCCTGAATACGACCTCCGGCGCGCGGCGCGTCCTGAGCCGCGAGGGCCGCGCGGAGTCGAGCGTCGATGAACGACACCGCCACGGTCATATCGTCGATGAGGCCGACCCCTACTCGGCAGGCGGATAAGTGAACCGGCTCAGCAGGTCAAGGAGGGTGTCGTACTCACCTGGGGCCAGGTGCGCCACCATCGCCCGGGCGATGTCCGGTGCGGCGGCGTGCGCGGCGTCGAACACCTCACGGCCGCGCTCAGTGAGGGCGACATTGCGCAGCCTGCGATCACCCGGCACCTGCTGCCGTACGACCAGTTCCCTTCGCTCGAGGTCGTCGACCACGCGTACGACCATGGCCTTGTCCATCCCGATGGCGGCGCCGAGATCGCGCTGGTTGATCGGACCGGTATGAGTCAGCTCGATCAACGCCGCGAAGTGGCGCAGTTCCAGTCCGAGCGGCCGTATCGCCTCGACCAGTTCGGTGGACGCCCGCTGATGGGCACGGCGGAGCAGGAGGCCCAGCGCGAAGGGCGACCCGTCCCCGGGCCGATCGGTCGCCCGCGGCGTCACAGGGGACTCGTTCTTCGGCGATCGGGAGGACACGGTGCCAGGGTACGGGCGCGTACGAAACGGTTCGTACCGAGAAGGTCTCACCAGACTCGGTCAGCTGCTGACCAGTGGCCGGGTGGCGGCCGCCGCGAGCACGTGGGACGTCGGGCCCTGCTGCTGACCGGCTCCGCTCGTTCCGCCCATGTGCAGGTTCGGAGATCGGCGACGTCCGTCGAGAAGCATGGCGCCCGGGTCCTGCGTCGTCCAGATCGGCGATTGACAGCCCAATCAGCGCGAGCGTGATGGGATCCCGGTGGCGGCGCCGGGGGCGCAAGTCCGACGTCGATAGGGGGTCGTGACACCGCGAACGACCCCGCCCACCGGGGTGGGTACGGGGTCGTCGGGTGGTTCGGTTGTGGTCAGGCGGCGCGGAAGGCGGCGATGTTGCCTGCGTTCTCGGTGAGGCGCTCGATGGCCTGCTTGCTGGTGGCGACGACGGTGGTGGCGTAGGCGTGCTGGCCTGCCAGCAGCTTGCCTGCCAGCTCGTAGACGCTGTTGACGACGTCCTGGGCCTCGGCCGCGGAGGGGAACGGCTTGGTGGCGTCGAAGTTCTTGGCGTAGGACTCGGCCTTCTCGGTCCACGCGCTCACTGCGGCTGTGACGGCTTCCTGGCTCTCGCGGGCGATGCGGGCGAACTCGTCGGTCGGTGCGGTCATGGTGGTTCTCCTCGGGTTGATGTCTCTGATTGGCTGCTGCGTACTATACTACTCGATCTGCTAACTGTGTCAAGCGCGCCGGGCTGCGCGTTCCGCGGGAGCGACGGTCATTGCGCCACGGGGGAGAGTCGACCGACATTGCCCGCACAACCTTGCGAGGCGTCCATGATGTCCAACGCCGGGCCGCCCGATCTCCACCTCTACCAGCGTGACGACATCGCACCGATCACCGGCGATGTCGTCGCCGGCGATACCGGCGCACGGGCCGGGGCCCCGATCGAGTTCTTCGGCGACCCCGGCCACCTCGCGGACTGTCTTCTGCGGCGAAAACCGTGACGACGAGCCAACCCCCGAGCTGGTGGCAGCCGGCCTGGATGACCTGCCGTCCCTGATTCAGCAGATGCCTTGCCAGGTCGTCGTCGTAACAGCTGCAAGCACCGTGCCGGCGGGTACGTGCGCGACCGTCGTGCGCTGCCACGTGTACGTGGTGAAGGTCTTCCTCATCGGGTCACCGTCCATCAGCGTGGTGCCGACCGAGACCGGCGCGGCGGGGGGTCCGAAGATGTTGGAGAACACGGCCAGGTGCCAGATGTCGGCATTGTTGGTGTGGCTGGTCTGGCCTATTGCCGACCAGGTCACCAGCATGTTCCCGTTGAGGTCGGGGCGCGACACCCGGACACTGCTGCCTGTGAACAAGGTGCAGTCGCCTGCCTGCTGATTGTGCGTGAGCAGTATGAACAAGGAGCCGTCGCTGAGGTGCTGGGTCACCGGAACCTGGAAAAATTGAGTGCCGGCGACGGAAGCGGAGGCAGTACCAGGCAGCGTGAGAATTGACACGAATATCGCAAGTACCGCGGCGATGATGAACCGGAACGGGCGTGACTTCGTGGCGGTGCGGGCTTGCATGACGATTCTCCTTGAGCTGGTCGAAGCCTTGGGTTTGTCCGGAGGTCCGGCTCCCGGTTTCGTTGCAACTCAGAACATCAGTGCGGCACGGTAAAGACGGCGCTGAACGGCAGCTCCAGGCGTGTACTTCTACATATAGAGCACGCTGTCGGCCGGAGGCCCGACATGTGAGGTGCTTGAGGATGGTTGGCGGCTCAGGTCTCTGACCGCTGTGGCTGGAGCAAAGTGGAGCACGCGTCTGATCTGAACTGACTCGAATGCTTCGGCGCCAGGCTACTGGGTTGGATGGCCGTTCTGGCCATGGCTCAACCGCGGCGCGGGTGTGCCGTGGCACGCAGGAGGCGCAGCACTCCGAAGTCCGCGGGTTTGGAGAGGCGATTACGGCTCGCCCATGACGAGGCCTTCGATGGTGTGCTCCTGCTTGATCGGCTCGAGGGTCTCGACGAGTCGGGCAGGCAGATGGGCACGGGCCTGGTCGGGAATCGACGCGTAGTAGGCGGGGGTCATCTGCAGGTCGTGGCGTTCGGCGTTGCCTGCGCCGGGGGCGTCTACGCCCACGACCAGGACAGGACGGGCCCGCCATGAGCGGTGGGCTGTGCCGCGGTGGACAGTCAGTGCGGAGCGCACCGATACGTCGCCACGCTTCGGCAGCTTGCGCTGGGCCAGCGCCGCGTACCGCGCTGCTTCGGATGCGGGCGGGAACATGCCGTGCTCGAAGTCCGCGCCGGACTCCCACTGCGTGCCCGGGGCGATCTCGAATGGCCCCATGTCCTCGGCGACGTCGACGGTGGTCATATTGAAGGCCAGGGAAGTGAGGCGGTGCTCCCGGACCGCCTCGCGGGGTGCGGGGAAGTCGCGGTGCCAGGGCTGGTCGAACGCGCCGGGCAGCGGGACGTCGAAGCCGACCTCGATGATCTGGTAGTCCGGCCCGAGTACCCGTTCGCACACGCCGGTCAACCAGGGGTTGGTGACGATCTCGCGGAAGCCGCGCAACCTCTGTGGGTGGATCTCCATGTAGTAGCGCCGCGGCCCGCGGCCGAGCATGCCGTCCGGCTGGCGGATGCCTTCCTGGAACAGCGCCAAAAGGTCTGCGTCGAGCTCGGCGCCCCACTGTCGGCTGAACAGGCCCTGCTGACCGGAGAAGCCGTCGGCGTAGAGCGCCCGCTCGACCGCGGCGATGTCGAGAGTCTGCATGGACTGATCGTGCCTGCGAAGCCGTGCAGAGCACCAGGAGCGTGGCTCCCAGATCGCGGTGTTGCCCGACGGCGACAAACGCCAACTGCCGCGGGCTGGTGCGTCCAAGCGAGTGAAGTGTTGTCTGGGTCGTGTGGGGCGGCCCAGTCGGGGTAGCCGCTGTTCGACCCGGAACGGGCGCCTGAGGGGCGGCCGGGAGCGAGCGACTGCTCGCCCGATCCGCCACCCCGAGGCTCCCTTTCGAGGCGCACGTGCTGCGTCAACCTTGCTCAGCAGAAACGAGACACCCTGATGTCCAGCCCCACCCAGCCCGCAGGCGAGTCCGCGGCCGGCACCGGCACTGTCGCCCGGCGCTACCCGGTCCAGCTTGCCGCCATGATCTTCGGCGTGGTGTTCCTGCTGGTCGGGATCCTCGGTTTCATCCCCGGCGTCACGACCAACTACGACCAGCTCAGCTTCGCAGGCCCCATGTCGGGAGCCATGCTGCTCGGGTTGTTCGCGGTGTCGATCTTGCACAACATCGTGCACCTGGCCTTCGGGGTCGCAGGCCTGGTACTGGCCCGTACGGCGTCCGGTGCCCGCAGTTACCTGATCGTAGGCGGGGTCGTCTACGCCGTGCTCTGGATCTACGGCCTGATCACCGACCCGATGGGCTCGGCGAACTTCGTGCCGCTCAACACCGCCGACAACTGGCTGCACCTCGTCCTCGCCGTCGCCATGATCGGCCTGGGCTTGCTCCTGGGCCGCAATATCGCCCGGCACCGCACCACTGCCGCCTGACCCGAACGCACGGGCAGGCCGGGTGCCTGCCACCCGGCGTTGTCCGCTTGCCCGACCATCAAGGAGATTTGTCATGGGACTGTTCGGTAAGGCCCTCGCCGTGGGCTTCGGTTATGTCCTGGCCCAGCCCCAGCTACGCCAGAAGGTCGTCGAGTGGGTCCGGCACCCCAAGGTCCAGCAAGGGCGTGACCAGGTCCAGGAGCTTGCTACCAACGGGCTGCGGACTGCGAAGCACCGGCTCGACCGTTCAAGCGCCACCGACACGGTTGCCGCCGAGGCGCCGCCGACCCCGCTCTACGCCGGTGTCCCGACGCCGTCGCCGTCCCCCCGTGCCTCCCACCGCACCGCGTTGAGAGAAGGCGTTGTCCCACCGGCACAAGACGCCGGTGGCACGACGGGGCTGAATTCCTGAGGCTTTGCGCTTCATCCGTATGGCGCGCACAACCGTTCTCTAATTCCCGATGAAAGGCACTTTCATGTCTGAACGCAACACTGTCGTTCGCACGATGCACGATCTCGGTTTGGCGGCGTGGTTCGGCGGCAGCCTGGCCGGAGCGGTCGGTATCAACGGTGCCGCTGCTGATGTTCCCGACGAGAAGCTGCGCCTGGTGGTGGCCAACGCAGGCTGGGCTCGGTGGACCCCGGTCAACCTGGTCGCGATCGCCGCGCACCTGGTCGGCGGGGCCGGTGTCCTGTACGCCAACAAAGGTCGGGTCGCTACCCAGCGCGGGGTGGGGGCGTCCACCGTGACCAAACTGGCCCTGACCGCCGCCGCTCTCGCGGTCACCGCATACAGCCGGGTACAGGCCAAGAAGCTCCAGGACGCCGGCATGGTCCCGGTCCAGGGCGCCACCGAACCGTCCGCCGACACTCCCGGTGACGTCGCGCGGGCCCAGCAGCAGCTCAAGGTGTGCCAGTGGGCCATCCCGGCGCTCACCGCAGGTCTGGCCGTGCTCAACGTGGTGGAAGGCGAGCAGCAGCGGCCGAGCCAGGTCGCGTCCGGCATCCTGGCCAAGCCCGCACAGCTGCTCGGCATCGCCGGCGGTAGCTGACCTGAAGGCCCGATTCGCGACTTCGATCTGCCGGTGGCGCCGCGGGGGTATGACCGATCCTGCGGCGTCGCCCGTACCAAGGTTGACGGTGGAGCTGTGCTGCCTGCCGGTCGGTGATCTCGCGTCGACGGCCGTACGTGGCTGTCGCGCTGATCGTGGCGGTTCGACCTGCGCCGCGATCGGCTCTCACCGGTACTCCACCGGGTCGCAGTGATCTGCGGCATGCAGGCAACATCGCGGGCTACTGCGTTGGCCGGGTCGGGCTGTCGTTCGCCGCGGCCGCGATGACTCACGTGGCCTGCTTTGAGCCGGAATGCGCCGTTCGCAGTCCTTGTTCTACAGGCTGTAGAGAGGCGTGATGTGAAGATCACCGATCGACCTGTCCTGATCACCGATGCCGCAGCTTCGTACGAGGAGCAGTACGCGGCGCGCAAGCGCAGATATGTCCTTCTCATGGGTGGACGGTTGCTGCTGTTCGTGCTGGCGGCCCTCACGTACACGCTGTCGCCCTGGCTGGCCGCCGGGCTGCTGGCCCTTTCGGTGCCGTTGCCGTGGATGGCGGTGCTCATCGCCAACGACCCGCCTGCCCGCCGTGTGGAGGACGCCCACCGGGTCGTCACCGTGGCGTCCGTCCCGCAGTTGGAGAGCCGCGCGCACGTTGTGATTGACGGGCCAGAAGAGGATCGGGCCGCCTGACTCTGCCGGGCCGGCCCGGAGCGATACCCCGACCAGCGTGAGCAGGTCGGGCACCTCCGATCAGCCGTGGTCAAGTGGAAGTGAGCTGTGGGCAGGCGCCGCCTGTGCTCGTGCAGACCGCCGTACTCGTCCAGGCGCACCACCGTGGCGTCGTCGCGGAGGTCCCTCCGGGCACGTGCAACGCGGCTGAGCCGAGGGTGTGGACGGGTTCATGCCTCGTGCGTCGCCGGGAGCGGGCGCGCACTGGCCGGGCGAGCGGTAGCCGGGGGCAAGTGGGCGCGCAGGCCGGTGACGAGGGCGGCGAGCCCGTCGCGCCACACTTGTTCCGCTTGCTCTGCCGGCAGCATGCATCCGAGCTCGACGGCGGCCAGGCCTTCGCAGAGCGCGTGGAATTGCAGGGTGGCAGCGGGCTCCTCGCGCCCCAGCGCGCGGGTGACGCGAGCCCGTAGATGGACGAGCGCGGCCTCTGCTGCGGGTGCGAACCGTTTGACGATCTCCGGTGCGATGCCGTGCCTCTGCACACCGATTCGGAACAGCGACGGGTGCTCGACGGCGAAGCGGCGGAACACCAGGACCCCGGCGGCGACGAGGTCGGCCTCGGGATCATCGGTTTCTGGCAACGCTCGTACTCCTTCGCCGAGCATCTCGAACGCGCGCCGGCCGAGCGCGATCAGCAGCCCGGCTTTTGATCCATACAGGCTGTAGACCGCGCGAACGCTCACTCCGGCGGCGTCCGCGACGTGCCGGACCGTCACCCCGTCGGGCCCCTCGTCGGCCGCGATCGCCTCCGCCGCGCGCAGCAGGTCCTGCGCCGTGTCCTGGTCGTGCACCCGGGGTCGGCCCATGGTTGACACAGTAACAGAACGATGTAACGTTACGCCGAATCGAAACGCGGGAGGATGCCATGCGCGCCACTTCGACCCCCATCGCCAGTTGGAATGCAGCGCTGTCGGAGTGGACGCGTGCCCTGGGCTGCCTGGGTGCCGCCGCGCTTGTCACACGGCCACCGGACTGGGCACCGGTTCGGCCGGAGATGCTCGAAGCTGCCCGCGCGGTGCTGGTGGCCGCGGGCCTCGACCCGGCCGAGGCTCCCTCGGGTCGACAGCTCGCAGGCAGGCTCTCTCAGGTGGCTGCGGTTGTCGGTCCGGGCGAGTTCGCCTGGCTCGAGCAGCCCGACGCCGTCCTGCTGGCACAAGGCCGGGCCAGTGGACACGGTGTGGGGTTCGCGGCACCGCACATCCTCGCTGCCCTGACTGGTCTCACCGAGCGGCTGGGCCGTCCCGGTGCCGCGATCCTCGACGTCGGCACCGGAGTGGCAGCGATCGCCGCCGCACTTGCCGAACAGTTCCCAGCGGTCACGGTGACCGGTCTGGATGTGTCCGAACGTGCGCTCGCGCTCGCGCGCGCCGAGCTCGCAGGCCACCCGGCCGCTGCCCGGGTGCGGTTGCGCAGGCAGGATGTCGCGACCTTCGACGAGCGGGAGACCTACGACCTGGCCTGGATCCCCGTCCCGTTCATCGCGCCCGACAAGCTCACCCCCGGCGTCGCCGCAGCAGCTGCTGCGCTGCGCCCCGGCGGCTGGCTGCTGCTGGGACTCGGCGACGTCGACGCCGACCCATCCCTTGACGCCGCGGTCGCCCGGCTCACCATCAGCGCGTGGGGCGGCACCGCACTCACCGCCGAGGACGCCCAGCTACTGCTGGCCGGTGTCGGCCTGACCGACGTGACCACCATCGCTACACCCCCCGGCGCCCCGGTCATGACCGCAGGCCGCCGACCCTGATCTGACTTCGAATTCCGCGTCACCGTCAGGCGATGACACGGACCTCACCTGAAACACTGCTGCGTGAGGCCGTGCGCATCTATGCCGCCGCGCGGCGGCCAGCGGCGAGACGACGCACCGGCGCGCCTACCGGGCCGTGCCGTCCTCTTCGAGGACAGAGCCGATGAGATGGGCTGAGCCGATGAGGCATGCGGGAGCGCGTCAGCTGCGTTCGGTCTATCGCAGCGCCGAGGGCCAACGCTGTGTCCAGGACCGGTGTCGCCGATGGCTCGACGGCTGGACCGTGCCACACGCCCGCGGCCACGTCTCCACGGGCGCGGGCGCGACTCAGTCGGCGCGCGCGGCCGCCCCGCGGGGGCTGGAGCCCTTCCGATCGGCCGGGCCGCAACAGACCGAGCGGGCTACCGTGCGGACGGTCGGAATCGGCGCGCGGTCGGGCGAGATCATATTCGGCGGTCGCGACTGAGACAGGGATCGGAGCGTCCATGCGCGTACTGGAACTATGGCGGTTCCCGGTCAAGTCCCTTCAGGGCGAGCGGATCGAGGAGGCCGAGTTCGGGGCCGAAGGGATTGCGGGGGACCGCCGCTACGCCATCTTCGACCTCGACACCGGGTTCGGGCTCACCGCCCGCCGCGCCCCGGAGATGTTGTTCGCCTCAGCCCGCGCAACCGCCGACGGGGCGGTCGAGATCCTGCTGCCCGACGGCGCAGTCGCAGCCGACGACACCGCCCTATCGGCCTGGCTGGGGCGTCCGGTGCAGCTGAGGTCCGTGAAGGAGGCCGCGGATCGGCGATACGAGAATCCCGAGGACATCGACACCGAGGCCGAGGCGTCGTGGCGCCCGTTCGCGGGGGCCGGCGGCGCGTTCCACGACAACCAGGGCGCCACGGTCACCGTGCTCTCCACCGCGAGCATGGGCGGCGAGCAGACACGCAGGTTTCGCGCCAATGTCGTCGTCGACGAACAGGGCGAGGACGAGTTGGTCGGGCGGGTGGTGCGGATCGGCGCCGCCACGGTCGCGATATCCACCCCGATCGCCCGATGCGTGATGGTCACCCGCGCCCAGCCCGATGGCATCGACGTCGACCGCGAGGTCCTGCGCCGCATCCATCGCGAGCACGGCGGGAACCTGGCGGTCGGTGGCTCGGTCACCTTGTCCGGCACCGTCCGCGTCGGCGACCGGTTGGCGACCGCGTAACCCGATGTCTCGCCGGCGCACCGGATGTGAGCGCAGGTGCA
Source organism: uncultured Actinomycetota bacterium (assembly GCA_963799945.1). GTDB lineage: Bacteria > Actinomycetota > Actinomycetes > Mycobacteriales > Pseudonocardiaceae > Pseudonocardia. Next base: position 1,118,962 of record CAWCZG010000004.1, on the reverse strand, counting down.
GCGTCAGCCTCTTACTTCGCTTCGAGCAACTCCGACCGCCATCCTGTAGCTGTTGGTCCTCACCTGTCGGGGTGGGCGTTGTCCTGCGGCGCGACTCGATCCTCCGACGGTTCGGGGATGTTCGGGCGTCCGGCGATCGCGTCGAACACGCGGTGTTTGAGCCGCTCCCAGCGCGCGTCGTGGCGCCGCGCTCGGGCGGTGGCCCGGAGGATCTTCCGCGAACCGTCTGCATAGCGCCACCGCGCCCAGGGCGAATGCGGCTTGGCCAGCCGCAGCGTGCCGATCAACGCGACCAGCGGGAGCAGGAGGCCCAGTACACCCAGCCAGATCCGCCCCTTCAGCAACGCGACGACGACCAGCAGCCCGCTGATGGCGATCGAGACGATCACACCCCAGACCCCGACCGACGTCGTGTCGACGGTGTCGACGCCGAACGGCAGCGTGCCGAGCAGAAGCAACGCGATGAGCGCCGCGGCGAGGACCACGGCGTCGACCGACGTGCGCCCCTGCTCCGACCAGTACACGTCGTCCAGGTGCAGGATCAGCGCGAACTCGTCGAGCACGAGGGCGGCGCCGACGCCGAAAAGCGCGCCGAGGATCTCCCACCACGGCGACTGCCAGCCTGCGGGCGCATACGCCAGCACGCCCGCGACGAACATGAGCACCGTGCCGAAGACGACGTGGTGGACGTGCACGTCGCCGGAGGTGATGTTGCCCGGCCACCACGACACCCCGGCACGGATCATCCGAACGCTGAACCGGATGAACAGGAAAGTGAGGATGAACGCGACGAGCAGGAAGAACAGTGCCTGCTTGCCGGGCGCCACGATGAGCGAGAAGTACAGGTCAACCACGACGACCCCCAGCGAACATCGCGTCCTCCCTTGCGGCAGCACCGTCCACAGGGTGGCATCTCGCGGCGCCCGGGCACGAGGCTCAGCGTCAGGCCGTGTCTTTGCGGCGGGCTGTGTCCGAGGGCAGCTCACCGAACCGCTCCTGGTACTGCCGGGCGAAGCGGCTGGGGTGGTAGCCGGTGAGCGCACGGAGCCCGCCCATCGCCTCGCCGATCGACGCGTTGCCCGCCCGGCGCGGCGCCCGATGTCGCCAGCCGATCACGCGGTGTGGGTGTGGGCTCTTGCGAAACGGCTAGTGCTTCTTCCGTTTCGGCAGGTAGAGGTCGGTGAGGGTGCCTTCGAAGGCTTCGGCGGCCATCCCGATGGTCTCGGACAGGGTGGGGTGGGGGTGGATGGTGAGCCCGATGTCGGCGGCGTCGGAGCCCATTTCGATGGCGAGCGCGGCTTCGGCGATGAGGTCGCCTGCGTTGGGGCCGACGATCCCGGCGCCGATGATGCGGTCGGTTTCCTCGCTGAACAACACCTTCGTCACGCCTTCGTCGCGGCCGAGTGAGAGCGACCGGCCCGAGGCGGCCCAGGGGAACACGCCTTTGCCGTATTTGACGCCTGCGGCTTTGGCTTCGTTCTCGGTGACGCCGACCCAGGCGACTTCGGGGTCGGTGTAGGCGACCGAGGGGATGACGGTGGCGTCGAAGTAGCTGGTGTGGCCTGCGGTGTTCTCGGCGGCGACCTTGCCTTCGTGTACGGCTTTGTGCGCGAGCATGGGCTGGCCGACGACGTCGCCGATGGCGAAGATGTGTGCGACGTTGGTGCGTTGCTGTTTGTCGACCGGGATGAAGCCGCGTTCGTCGACGAGCACGCCGGCCTTGTCGGCGCCGATCACGCGCCCATTGGGGCGGCGGCCGACGGCGACGAGGACGGCGTCGAACGTGGCCGTCTCCGGGGCCTTGGTGCGGTCTTTGCTGGCGGACGCGTCGAAGGTGACGGTGAGCCCGTCGGGGCCCGCGGTGATGGCGGTGACCTTGGTGCCCAGCCAGATCGCGTCGTACTGCTTGGCGATGTGGCGGGTGAGGGGGGTGACGATGTCTGTGTCGGCGCCGGGGATGAGCTGGTCCATCAGTTCGACGACGCTGATCTGTGCGCCGAGTTCGGCGTAGACGGTGGCCATCTCCAGCCCGATGATGCCGCCGCCGAGCACGAGCAGCCGCCCGGGGAGGCGCTCGAGGGCGAGTGCGCCGGTGGAGTCGATGACGCGGGGGTCGTCGTGGGGCACGAACGGCAGCTGCACGGGTTCCGAGCCTGCGGCGATGATCGCGGTGTCGAACGAGACGGTGCTGCTCGTGCCGTCGGGGCCGGTGACGGTGAGCATGTTCGGGCTGGTGAATGTGCCGGTGCCGAGGATGGTGGTGACTTTGCGTTGTTTGGCCAGCCCGGCCAGGCCGCCGGTGAGTCGTCCGACGACGCCGTCTTTCCAGGCCCGCAGCGCGTCGAGGTCGATGGTGGGTGGGCCGAAGGACAGGCCGTGCTCGGCCATCTCCTTGGTTTCGGCGATCACCTTGGCTGCGTGCAGCAGTGCCTTGGACGGGATGCAGCCGATGTTGAGGCAGACGCCGCCAAGGGGGCCGCGGCTGTCGACCAGGACGACTTTCTTGCCGAGGTCGGCGGCGCGGAACGCGGCGGTGTAGCCGCCCGGCCCGGCGCCGAGTACGAGCACCTCGGCGTGCACGTCACCCTCCGGCCCGGTGTAGGGCGACAAGGCGGCGGGCTGGGCGGTGTCCCGGTGCGGTGTGGGCGGCGCGGCGGAGCTGCCGTACCCCGCGGGTGCGGTGAGCTCCTCGGATCGCCCGGCATCGTTCGCCCCTGCGGCGGGCGCCATGCTGGTGGCGGGGGAGGGTGTCTCGTTCGCTGCGGTGCCTGCCACCTCGACGGTGCCGATGACCACGCCCTGCCCCACCCGGTCGCCCACGGCGACCGCGAGCGTGACGACCGTGCCCGCCACGGGCGAGGGCACGTCCAGCGTCGCCTTGTCGCTCTCCAGCATGACCAGCGGGTCATCGATCGCGACGGTCTCGCCGGGCGACACGTAGATCTCGACGACCGGGACATCGTGGAAGTCGCCGATGTCGGGGATGTGGATCTCCTGCGCGGCCATGCCGCACTCCTTTCTTCGGTCAGTGCGGAGGGCGGTCAGAGCAGCAGCCGGCGGTCGTCTTCGAGCAGGTAGCACAGATGTCGGGCGAACCGGGCGGCGAGTGCTCCGTCGATGACGCGGTGGTCGTAGGACAGTGAGATCGGCAGCATCAGCCGCGGGGTGAACTCGGTGCCGTTCCAGACCGGTTTCATGCCCGCGCGCACGACGCCGAGGATCGCCACCTCGGGGGCGTTGACGATCGGGGTGAAGCTCGTCCCGCCGATCCCGCCCAGGCTGGAGATGGTGAAGGTGCCGCCCTGCATGTCGGTGGGGCCGAGCTTGCCGTCGCGGGCCTTGGCCGAGAGGGTGCCGAACTCGCGGGAGAGCTCGACGATGCCTTTGCGGTCGGCGTCCTTGACGACGGGTACGACGAGCCCGTCGGGGGTGTCGACCGCGATGCCGATGTTGTAGTAGCCCTTGAGGATCAGCGCGTCCTTGTCGGGGGAGAGCGAGCTGTTGAACTCGGGGAACTTCTTGAGCGCCGCGACGGCTGCTTTGACCAGGAACGCCAGCAGGGTGACGCGGTAGGGGTCGCGCTCGGCCTTCGCCGCGGTGTCGAGCTCCTTGCGGTAGGTGTCGAGTGCGGTGATGTCGGCCTCGTCGTTGTGCGTGACGTGCGGGACGTTCAGCCACGAGCGGTGCAGGAACGGGCCGGACACCTTCTTGATCCGCGACAGCGGCCGGGTCTCGACCGCGCCGAACTTGGCGAAGTCCTGCGGCGGGATCTCGGGGATCCCCGATCCCTGCGCCACGGTTGCGGCGGCAGCCGGAGTCGCGGGCCCCCGCAGGAACGACAGCAGGTCGTCCTTGGTGATCCGGCCCTTCGGCCCGCTGGCCGTCACCGCGGACAGGTCGATCCCCAGTTCACGGGCCATCCGCCGGACCGAGGGGCCTGCGTGTGCTCCGGGCGGGGCCGCGTTGTCCTGCGGCGTCGTGACCGCGGGTGGGGCGGTCGCGGGCGCGTCCACGGTTCGGGCGACCTTCGCCGCGGCGGCGGGTGCGGGTTCCTGCTGCTCCACCAGGGACGGCGGTGTGGTGACGGCCCCCTCGCCCGCAGCCAGGAACAGGATCGGGCTGCCCTGGGAGACCTCGTCGCCGATCTTGACCAGCACCTCCGTGACGGTGCCCGCGTGCGGTGCGGGCACATCCAGGGTGGCTTTGTCGGACTCGAGGGTGAGCAGCGGGTCGTCGGTGTTGACCTTGTCACCGGGGTTGACGAGCACCTCGATGACCGGCACGTCGTGGAAGTCGCCGATGTCGGGGACGGTGACCTCGACGCCCTTGGCGGTTGTCGTCATCGTTGGCTATCCCTTCTCAGGCGTGTGCGGGGTTGGGTTTGGTGGTGTCGATGCCGTAGCGGGCGATGGCCTCGCTCACCGCCGTGGCGGGCACAGCTCCCTGCGCGGCGAGCGCCGACAACGCCGCGAGCACGACGTGGAAGCGGTCGACTTCGAAATGCGACTGCGCAGCGCCTTGCGGTAATCGGAACGGCCGAACCCGTCGGTGCCGAGCACGACGTAGCGCCGGTCGGCGGGCACCGACGCGCGGATCTGCTCGGCGAACGCGCGCATGTAGTCGGTGGCGGCGACCACCGGACCCGCGGGCCGCTCGCCGAGGCGTTCGGCCACCCAGCTGGCCCGTTGTGGCTCGCCGGGGTGCAGCAGGTTCCACCGGTCCACGTCCTGGCCGTCGCGGGCCAGCTCGGTGAAGCTCGGGCAGCTCCACACGTCGGCGGCGACGCCCCAGTCGGCCGCGAGCAGTTCCGCGGCCGCCTCGACCTCCCGCAGGATCGTCCCGGACCCGAGCAGCTGCACCCGCGCGTCCGAGGACGGGTCGGTGGAGCGCAGCAGGTACATGCCGCGCTTGATGCCCTCCACCACCTCCTCGCGCCGGTCCTCCGCTAAACCGGGGTGGGTGTAGTTCTCGTTCATGATGGTGAGGTAGTAGAAGACGTCCTCCTGCTCGGTGAACATCCGCCGCAGCCCGTCCTGGATGATCACCGCGACCTCGTGGGCGTAGGTGGGGTCATACGACACGCAGTTGGGGATGGTCGCCGCCAGGAGGTGGGAGTGGCCGTCCTCGTGCTGCAGGCCCTCGCCGTTGAGGGTGGTGCGCCCCGCGGTGCCGCCCAGCAGGAACCCGCGGGCCCGGGAGTCGCCCGCGGCCCAGGCCAGGTCGCCGGTGCGTTGGAACCCGAACATCGAGTAGTAGACGTAGAACGGGATCATCGGGCAGTCCGACACCGAGTAGGAGGTGGCGGCGGCGATCCACGAGGACATCGCCCCGGCCTCGTTGATGCCTTCCTGCAGCATCTGCCCGGACTTGTCCTCCTTGTAGTACATGAGCTGGTTGGCGTCCTCGGGCCGGTAGAGCTGCCCGACCTGGGAGAAGATCCCGAACTGGCGGAACAGGCCCTCCATCCCGAAGGTGCGGGACTCGTCGGGCACGATCGGCACCACGCGTTTGCCGATCTGTTTGTCCCGCAACAGGGTCGTCAGGATCCGCACGAACGCCATCGTGGTGGAGATCGTGCGCTCGCCGGTGGGTTTGAGCTGGGCGTCGAACGCCGACAGCTGCGGAACCGGCAACGTCTGGCTGGAGCGGGTGCGCCGCACCGGCAACACCCCGCCCAGCTCCGCCCGCCGCGCCCGCAGATACGCCAGCTCGGCGCTGTCTTCGGCAAGCGGCAGGAACGGCACGTCGGGGATGGCCTCGTCGGGCAGGTCGACGATGCCGAAGCGGTCGCGGAACGCGCGCAGCACGTTCTCGCCCATCTTCTTCTGCTGGTGGGTGATGTTCTGGCCCTCACCGGCCTCGCCCATGCCGTAGCCCTTGACCGTCTTGGCCAGGATCACCGTGGGCTGGTCCTCGTGTTCGACCGCGGCCTTGAACGCGGTGTAGACCTTGATCGGGTCGTGCCCGCCCCGGCTCAGCGCCCAGATCTGGTCGTCGGTCATGTCGCGCACCAGGTCCAGCAGCTCCGGGTACTTGCCGAAGAAGTGCTCGCGGACGTAGGCGCCGTTCTTGGACTTGAAGTCCTGGTACTCCCCGTCGACGCATTCCTCCATGCGTTGGAGTAGCAAGCCCGTCTTGTCCGCGGCCAGCAGCGGGTCCCAGCCGGATCCCCAGATGACTTTGACGACGTTCCAGCCCGCGCCGCGGAACACGCCTTCCAGCTCCTGGATGATCTTCCCGTTGCCGCGGACGGGGCCATCGAGGCGCTGCAGGTTGCAGTTCACCACGAAGATCAGGTTGTCCAGCTTCTCCCGCGCGGCCATCGAGATCGCGCCCAACGACTCCGGTTCGTCCATCTCCCCGTCACCGAGGAACGCCCACACGTGCCGGGCCTTGGTGTCGGCCAGCCCGCGGGCGTCGAGGTACTTGAGGAAACGGGCCTGGTAGATCGCCATCAACGGGCCCAGCCCCATCGACACGGTCGGGAACTGCCAGTACTCGGGCATCAACCACGGATGCGGGTAGGACGACAACCCGCCGCCGCCCACCTCCTGGCGGAAGCTCAGCAGCTGCGCCTCGGTCAACCTGCCCTCCAAGAAGGACCGGGCGTAGATGCCGGGCGACACGTGGCCCTGCACGAACAGCAGGTCACCGCCGTGGGTGGCGTCAGGGGCGTGCCAGAAGTGGTTGAAACCGGTGTCATACAGCGTGGCCGAGGACTGGAACGAGGCGATGTGCCCACCCAGCTCCGAAGACTCCTTGTTCGCCCGCAACACCGTCGCCACCGCGTTCCACCGGTTCAACGACCGGACCCGATGCTCGACCTCCCGGTCACCCGGGAACGCAGGCTGAGCGTCGACCGGGATCGTGTTCACATACGGCGTCGTCGCCGAGACCGGCACCGGCACGGCGTGGCGGCGGGCCTCGTCATGCAACGCACCCAACAAATGCGCCGCCCGCTCGGGCCCGTCGAACTCGACCACCGAACCCAGCGCGTCCCGCCACTCCTGAGTCTCGAGCTGGTCCGGATCGTCAGACATGGCACTCCTCCAGTTGTGGGGTAGCCGGTGAGCGAGCGGCTCGGTGCTGCATTCCACCGGAACCGGTCCAGATCGTCGATCCGGCGTTCGGACGAGCGCACGGAGCGGTCGCCGCCGCTGCCGCCTCGGCATCCTTCCGGTCGAACCGCACGACCAGACCGAACATCACGCCACCGCCCGCCTGTCGCACCCTCCGCCGCAGAGGTGACCGCAACGGCGCGCTGTGGCAACGGCGACCTACGTTGCCTCAAGTGTCTCGATCCGGACGGGTGCGGGATGCCTGGACCGCGGGCAGCAGCGGCTCGACGTTCCGCCTCGCCGCAGCCTGATCGAACGAGATCAGACGGCGGCGACGTCACGGCCGTGCGACGGGATGGGCTCTGTGGTTGTGCCTGTGGTGATGGGGGAAGGCCGGAAGCCCTTGAAGGTCAGCCACAGTCCCAGGGAGAACTCCCAGAGGGCGACCGGGAGGGTCGCGATCGCCGTCCAGGTCGAGATGGGCGCGATGACGCCGAAGAACACCGCGACGCTGGAGGCGAGGAGCAGGGGAGCTCCGATGAGCCCGGTCAGGGGCAGGACGCGGGGCACGAGGCCTGATCGGTACATCAAGGTGCCGAGCAGGACTGCGCTCAGGCAGGGCATCAGGGTCTGGCCGAGGAGCATGGTCTCGTTGTAGGTCGCGACGAGCGACGCGCCGGTGGTGATGAGGGAGGCGGGGTCGGCCTCGGCTGTTGCGCCGAGGTCCTGGCGCAGGTGTACGAGGGAGAGCAGGCTCAGGACGCCGGTGAAGATCATGGCTGCCTCGAGGGTGCGGACGGCGACGAAGCCGAGGGCCATGGCTTCGTTCTGCCGCTTCACGACCGGGAACAGCGTGACGGCGGTGCCGATGCCTGCCAGGGCGACGATCACTTCGAGCAGCGCGCCACAGAGCACCGCGGTGCTGCTGCCCGCGCTGGTGATGAAGTGCCGGTCGGTCTTGAGGTCGCCGTACAGGACCAGCGTGGGGATCGAGACGAACGTGATCAGGTAGAACACGCCCGCCACGAGCGCGGTCTTCCGCAGCGGGGTCATCGCGTCACCGCCATGAACGCGTATCTGAGCCGCATGACGTTGAGACGATGCGGCGGCAGTGCGTGGTCGACGGCGGTCGCGTCGACGATGCGGACGGTGGGCATGAGGTTGTCCTCGAATTCCTGATCATGGCTCCGGCCACGATTTCTTGCTTCGAGATCGTGCGCTGCGCGAAAGGTCCCGGACCGTGGGTTTCGGACTAGTGGCGTGACTAGCCGTGCGCGGCGACGAAAGTAAAGGACAGTTCGCACGTGCCACCCGAACGCCGAGCCGCTGATCGAGATCGTCGGGGAGGATTTGCGGTCGGCACGGAGTCACCACTGCCTGGCTCCGAAGCGCGTCGGCGATCAGCGGAACCGGTGTCGCCTGGACATCGCCCCACGTGCTTCCAGCCAGTGCCTGCTCAGCGCCGAGGGGACGTCGATCTCGTCGAGGATGTCGGTGACGTACTGGTACTCCAGCCACACCAGGAACGACCGGTCGACGACGTTCAACCGCCGAGCGGTCTCGTCGTAGTCGAAGATCGTCGGCTTGATGCAGAGGTTCTCCAGTTGGAACGACACGATGCTGCGTAGGGACTCCGTGAGGATCCCGCCGCTCACCGGGCGCTCGGGGTGGTGCGTGTTGATGAACGTCCGGAGCTCCTCGAAGGTCAGGCCGGACACCAGCCGCCGCGTGTCGGTGATCAGGATGGCGCAGAGTATCCAGCGGTAGAGATCCCACGGCTGGCTGCTCGCGCCGTCGGCGAACGCCGGGATGAAGGTCCCGTAGCGCGCCGCTTGTTGGTTCACGACATCGCCGATGAGGCCTTGCACGTCCATATCGGTGCCGACCACGACGTCGCCCGCCCGGTCACTGACGACGCCCGCCTGCAGACAAGCCTTGTAGCAGACCTCCTGCACCACCCAGACGCTCTCGAAGCAGCCGTTCAGCACGCTCCGGGAGAACCCGCGAGCGAACCGGACGCCCAGCAGCTCCGCGCCTCTGTCGATCACCTCCGCCAGCTGCCTGTCCGTCCACGCGTCGGCGTTGATCGCGATGACCCGCCCGGTCAGGTCGCCGTTGAACTGGACGAGCTTGTTCTCGTCCAGCCACACGCCCACCACGATCACCACGATGTCCGAGTTCTCGTGGAACGCCTTGAGGGCGACCGCGAAGTCGCGCTGCGTCTCGCGGGGCAAGTAGTGGAAGTCCTCCAGGACGATGTATTTGTGGAAGGCGATGCTGCCGAGCGCGTCGATGACCTCGTTCGCGTCGTGCGGGTCCAGCTCCAACGCCTTGGCGGTCTCGGTGCTCGTCGATCCACCTCGGGAGCCCTCGACCGAGCCGGTGGACTCGAAGCCGGGAACGTCGATCTTGATCTCGGCCTTGGCCGTGACCTTGCGATCGCCCGCGTACGTGCGGGACTCCGACTGCGCGACGGCGAAGCCCGCCTGCTTGAGGATGCTGATGAACAGCTGCGCGAGGTTCCAGCGGTTCGAACACGTGATGGTGATGTGGTCGTCCTCGTCGAGGTTCCACTTCCGCAGGCACGTCTTCCCCTGCTTCGAGGAGCCGTGGACGACGACGTGCTTCCCTCGGCCCAATGCCAGCTTGAACGCGTTGTCGACCGAACTGCGCGGCACGTAGTTCAGTGGGATCGAGCGCGAGATGCCGAAGACGTCGGACAGCGTGGCATTGCGCTCCTGCGATTCCGGCAGATCGGCGATCCACAGCCTGGGCATTCGGGGCAGTTCCATCGGCTACCTGTAAGTCGTAGGGAGGCACCGTTGCCCGTCGCCGCGAGGGGCAATGCGCCATTCGCGGGCGACATCTGGGGAGCGCCGCTGCTTGGGCCTCGGTGAGCGCCCCGCCCACAGTGTGGTGACTGACCCGGGGCGGCTCCGGCGGCAGAGCACGAGGCGAGCCCGGTAGCTGAGTGACGTCGCTGAGTGGCGGCACCCGTCGGCCGGATGGGCTAGCGGGGAATTGCGCTCGGGACGACCCGGCCCAGATCCGGGCGCCCCACGGCAACGTCCGCATGGTCGACGCCTTGGCGGTACTCAGTCCGGTCGGGTGCCGAGGGCGGTGAGGACGGCGTTCACGAGCCGGCTCGGGAGGGCGGGATCGATGGGGTCGCGGGTGAGCAATGCCCGCATGTGCAGAGGGGCCAGCACGATCTCCAGCGCCATCCGCACGTCGGTGTCGGGGGGGAGCTCGCCGCGCGCGATCGCCCTGGTGATGATCTGGCTGGACAGCGTGTAGCGGGTGTCCCAGAAACGGGTGCGGGCGTCGGTGACGTCGGGGCTGTCGCCGGATGCGGCGAGTGCGCGGTTCATCGCGAGGCCGGAGGGGCTTTGCAGGTGGGTGGCCAGTGAGGTGGCGTAGGCGGTCAGGTCCTCGCGCAGCGACCCGGTGTCGGGCACGGGGAGCCGGTCGTGGACGGTCGAGAGCAGCGCGTCGAGCATGAGGTTCTCGCGGGTGCCCCAGCGGCGGTAGATGGAGGTCTCGTGCACGCTGGCGCGTTCGGCGACGGCGGCGACCGTGAACACGTCCATGCCGAGGGTGTCGAGCAGGTACTGGGTGGCTTCGAGCACCGAGGCGCGGACACGGGCGGAGCGCCCGCCGGGTCGCCGCTGAACCCCGGGGCCGGTCATGTCCCGGATCCTAACGCAGGTCCTCTTGCGTTAGCTGACCGACGTCGGCAGACTACTAAACGCGAGTCGACTCGTCTTAGCGGAGGAGCAATGATGCCCAACCCCGACGCGATCACCCGGCGCAGTGAGACTGTCGACGGGATGCGGATCGACTGGGACGTCGCCGTCCCGATGTCCGACGGGGCGGTCCTCCGTGCCGATGTGTTCCGCCCGGACGACGGCGGGCCGCACCCGGTGATCATGACCCTGGGCCCGTACGGCAAGGGCCTCGCGTTCCAGGAAGGTTTTGCCGGGATGTGGCAGCGGCTGGTCGCGGCCTACCCGGACGCCGTCGCGGGCACGACGAACAAGTACCAGGTCTGGGAGACCGTCGACCCCGAGAAATGGGTGCCCGACGGCTACGTGTGCATCCGCATCGACTCGCGCGGCGCCGGGCGCTCGGCGGGTGTGCTGGACATGCTCGGCCCGCAGGAGGCCCGTGACTACTACGACGCGATCGAATGGGCGGGCACGCAGGGCTGGTCGAACGGCAAGGTCGGGCTGCTGGGCATCTCGTACTACGCGGCGAACCAGTGGATCGTCGCCGCGTTGCGGCCGCCGCACCTGACGGCGATCTGTCCGTGGGAGGGGTTCGTGGACTTCTACCGCGAGTTCGCCCGCCACGGCGGCATCGTCGACCGCTTCGGCCAGGCGTGGCAGGAGGCGCAGATCTTCACTGTGCAGAACGGCGTGGGGGAGAAGGGCCGCCGCAACCCCAACAACGGCGAACTGGTCGCGGGGCCGCCGACGCTGTCCGACGACGAACTGGCCGCCAACCGGGTCGAGACGGTGGGGGAGACCCGCACCCGTCAGCTGCTCGACGAGTTCAGTGAGGCGCGTACCGCCGACCTGTCCCGTGTCGAGGTGCCGCTGCTGTCGGGCGCCAACTGGGCACACCACCTGCACACCCGCGGGAACTTCGAGGGCTGGGCGGGGGTGTCGTCGTCGCAGAAGTGGCTGGAAGTGCACGGGCACGAGCACTACGCCGAGTTCTACACCGACTACGGCGTCGCGCTGCAGAAGCGGTTCTTCGGCCACTTCCTCAAGGGCGAGGACACGGGTTGGGCCGACCAACCACCGGTCCGGCTCAACGTGCGGCACGTCGACGGCTCGTTCGAGGCCCGCGACGAGCAGGAGTGGCCGCTGGCGCGCACCCGCTGGGCGAGGTTCCACCTCGACGCCGCGACCGGCACGCTGAGCGAGTCGGAGCCCGACGCCGAAGCACGGGTCGAGTTCGCCGCGATGGGGCCCGGTGCGGAGTTCTGGACCGCGCCGCTCGCCGAACCCTTGGAGATCACCGGCCCGTCCGCGGCCCGCATCCGGCTCGCGTCCTCCACGACCGACGCCGACGTGTTCGTGACCCTGCGGGTGCAGGACCCCGACGGCGGGGAGGTCTCGCTCGTCTCCGCGATCGACGCGCACGGCGTGCTCGGGGTGGGCTGGCTGCGCGCGTCACACCGGGAGACCGACCCCGAGCGCAGCCTGCCCTACCGGCCGTGGCGTCGGCACCGCAGACTCCTCCCCCTGGTCCCCGGTGAGGCCGTCGATCTGGACGTGGAGGTGTGGCCGACCTCGATCGTCGTACCCGCCGGATACCGGTTCGGGATCACCGTCTCGGGGCGCGACTTCGAGATGCCGGGGGACGGGCCGTGGCCGATGGTCTACGGCATCCCGCAACGCGGCAACGGCGTGTTCGTCCACGACGACCCCGAGGACCGGCCTGCAGGCGGCGTGTTCGACGGAACGACGACCCTGCTCACCGGCCCGGGTGCGGGCTCGTCGATCCTCCTGCCGGTCGTGCCGGCTGAAGGTTGAGACAGGCATCTCAGGGCCTGCGGGCCACCTGCACGCCGTTGGTGGTGATGCTCTGTTCCAGCGTGTCCGCCCCGGACGCCTTGATCATCATCCGTGCGCCGCGCCAATCGTCGGTGTCGCCTTCGTCGTTGGCCGGCACGTATCCGCTCATGTCACCTCGTCGTGTCGAACCGGTGGTCCATCATGGCCCGAACGCCCACTCCACCATGAGCGGGAACTCGGCGGCCCAGTGCGCGGCGCCGTGGGGGGCGGCGCGCTCGCTCAGCACGACGTCGGCGCCGGCGTCGCGCAGCGCCGTGGCCCACCGGGTCGCGTTGTCGTGGAAGAACGGCTCCCGGGTGCCTGCGAAGAGGTACACCCGGGGGAGCGGGCGCGGCATCTCGGAAGGTGGCTTGTAGCCGCCGCCGGGCGAGCCAGCGAAGACCGCGCCGTAGAAGTCGGGATGGCGGACGCCGAGGGCCAGGGCGAGCTCCCCACCGGCCGAGTAACCGAACACCGCCGTGCGCTGGGCGGGTAGCGCGACGCCGAAGCGTGAACGCGCCCATCCGGGGACGTCCTCGACGAAGAACTTCTCGTGGGCCGCGAACCGTTCCGCGTCGAAGGCCGGCGAGTACTCGTGCAGCCGCGGCGTCTCCGCGGTCAACCCGTGAACGCCGACGATCATCGTGGTCGCTTCGAGGGACCCGGCCCACGATGCGACCCCCTGCCCGTCGGCGGCGAACACGACGGCTTCGGGCGGATCCGGTGGGACGTACACCGTGACCGGCCTGCCGCCGTCGTAGTCGAGCGTCTCGGTGACAAGCTCGCCCGCGAAGCCGAGGGCTGGTCGATCGTCCATGTCGCGATCCAACTCGCGTACCCCGCAGCCGATGCGCTTGGTGGTGTCGTCGGAGCTGACGATCAGAGCGTCAAGCGGTCCGGCAGCGGCTACCTGAGCTGCGCCTAGACGGTGGCCCGTCGCCGGCGCACTCGCGGCGCGACCAGCAGGTAGAGGGCGCAGACCGCCTGCGCGATGGTGTAGCCGACCGCCACCGGCATCAGCGACGCGACGGAGTGCAGTCCGCCGGCGTCGGCCGCCCCGATGGGGACGAACAGCGCGACGACGATCACGACCAGGGTGCTGACCAGCTGCAGCCGGGCGAAGCCCATGCCGTTGTTGAGGGCCTGCCGCACGCCCAGCTCGTGGGTGATGACCAGCCGCGGGATCATGCCGAGCAGCAGCACCCGCAGCACGTTGGAGGCCTCCGCGTAACCGGGTCCGAAGATCTGCAGCCCGAAGTCGGCCAGCAGGATCCCGACCAGCACCAGCGGCACGAAGATCACGAACAGCCGCTTGCGGGACGCCGCGATGTGGCCGCTCGCCCCCTCGGGATCGCGCGCGATCTGCGACGAGAGCGAGAGCATGAAGCGCGCCGCGGCGATGTCGATCACCATGACGCCCTGCCAGGCGATGAAGAACGCCGCTCCGGGCACCGGGCCGAAGCGCTCGATCACGATGACCGTGACCTGGTTCATCAGCAGGACGGTGCCCCAGTGGGCGACGCTGGTCGGCCCGAGGAACGAGACGGCCTCGCGGCGCGTGGGCAGCCACTCCGTGTCGGTGCGGCGGGAGAACTGCCGGGTGAGGACGCCGCCGATGAGCGCGCCCGCCACCATCCAGATCGCGATCGGCACCACCCAGGACAGCACGATGCCCTGCGGGCCGAGGCTCACGCCCAACGCGAGCAGCAGGCCGATGCGGACCACCGCGAAGCCGACGTTGCGCCACGTCGCCCACCACGGTTTCCCGACGATGACGAGCGTGTAGTCGTGGACGCCCCACAGACCCCAGCCCGCCGCGGCCACCAGGAAGAGCAGCACCCCGAGAACGGGCGGACCGTCCGGACCCGCGCCGACGGAGGCCAACGAGGGCACCACGGCCAGCACGTAGACCAGGCCGACGGCCAGGCACGCCGGGATGATCAAGGCGTGGCTGCGCCAGAACAGCAGCGAGGCCTTCCGCCCGGCCTTGGGCATCCACAGCAGCAGGCCCGCGTCCAGGTTGAGCTGGGCGGTGCCCGCGACGAGGAGGAACGCCGAGACGAACGCCGAGGCGTAGCCCACGTCCTCCTGCGGCATGATCCGCGCGGCCACCAGCCAGCTGACGAAACCGGCCAGAGAGCCGACGGCCCCGCTGATCGAGAGGGCCAGGCCGTCGGAGAGCGCCGTCTCCTCGGTCGCCGATTCGGGCACCGGGGTCGGCGTCACGGCGCCGCCCGCGAGGTGCGGGTCGGCCGAGGTGGCCAACTGCGTCGACGGCCGCTCGGACGGCTCCGTGGGGAGATCGGGCCGGTCGATGTCGTCGCGACGGGTCATCGAGGTATCACGTGGGGACCTACCACATCCGTGGCCGAAGGTTCGGTGGCGACGCCGGGGTAGCGCGCCGGGCGGGGGCCGTCACACGATGAGAGTACGGACCCCCGGGGGGACTACGGACAGTGGGGATCCGTCCGCAGCCCCATCTGCAGCGCGGTTTCGCCGTCGAATCCGCGCAGTCGGGTGAGGCTCAGGCGTGGTGGACCGAGGCCGGAGTCGGGTCTTGGGAGGCCCGGGGGATCGGCGGTCCTGCGGGGTCACCTGCCCGCGACTGCGGGCCGGGCCCGACGTCCTGACCAGCGTCTTCTCGGGAGTCCGACCCGGGACACGGACCGGCCGCCGGGGTACTCGGGAGCGAGCGGCGTGTTGCCCAGGATCAGGTCGGCCGCCTTCTCCGCGATCATCATCACCGGCGCGTAGATCTGCGCGTTGGTGATGGAGGGCATGACCGAGGCGTCGACCACACGGATGCCGTCCAGGCCGTGCACGCGCATCGTGGCCGGGTCGACGACCTCCATCGGCCCGATGCCCATCCGGCACGTGCTGCTGGGGTGCAAGCCCGTCTGACCCTTCGCGGCAACCCAGTCGAGCAGCTCCTCGTCGTCGCGCACCTGGGGCCCCGGCACGACCTCGCCGCCGTCGATCGGGGCGAAGGCGGGCTGGGCGAGCAGGCGCCTGCCGATGGCCAACGCCGTGATCCAGTCGGCCCGGTCACGCTCGGTGGCCAGGTAGTTGAACTGGATGCGCGGGTACACGGTCGGGTCCGTCGTGGAGATCTTCACGAACCCGCGCGAGGTGGCCGCCATCGGACCGACGTGCAGCTCGTAGCCGTGCCCCGGCACGATGTTGTCGGGGTCGAAGGCCATCGCGACGGCCGCGAAACCGAGGAAGACGTCGGGGAAGGCGCGGTCCGGGCTGCTGCGCACCAGGCCCGCCGCCTCGAAGAGGTTGCTCGTGGCCGGGCCCTTGCCCGCGAGCCATTTGAGCCCCATCGCGGGCCAGTTCTTCTTGTCCTTCATCCCGATCATCGAGATCGGCTGCGTGGAGGCGTGCTGCAGCTGCACCGCGAGGTGGTCTTCGAGGTTCTCGCCCACGCCGGGCAGGTGGTGCACCGGCGCGACGCCCAGCGCGGTGAGCTCGTCGACGTTGCCGACGCCCGAGAGCTGCAGCAGCTGCGGGGACTTGAACGCCCCGCCGGCCAGCACGATCTCCTCGCCCCGGACGTGGAACTCGGTGCCCCGCGCGTTGCGGTAGACCACGCCGACCGCGCGGGTTCCGGCGAAGACGACCTTTGTGCCGAGCACGCGGGTGCGCACGGTGAGGTTCGGCCGCGACTTCACCGGACGCAGGTAGGCCTGCGAGGCCGACCAGCGCCTGCCGCCCTTGATGATCCGCTCGAAGACGGCGAAGCCCTCCTGCTCGGCCCCGTTGAAGTCGGGCGTCAGCTGGTAGCCCGCCTGCTGGGCGGCCTCGAAGAAGGTGTCGAACATGGGGTTGTCGGCCGCGCCGCGCGTGAGGACGTGCGGGCCGCTGTGCCCGCGGTACTCGCGGTCGCCGCCGAACGACAGAGACGTCTCCACGCGCTTGAAGTAAGGCAGGCAGTGGGCGTAGTCCCAGTTCTCGAGTCCACGGCCCGTCGCGGCCCAGCCGTCGAAGTTCGCCCGGTTGCCGCGCATGTAGTTCATCACGTTGATGGAGCCGGAGCCGCCGAGGAGCTTGCCGCGGGGATGCGCCATCCGACGGTTGTGCATGTGCGGCTCGGGCTCGGAGACGAACTTCCAGTTGTGCTGGCTGCTGGCCACGGCCATGCCCATCGCCGCGGGCATGTGCGTGATCACGTCCCACGGGTAGTCGGGCCGACCCGCTTCGAGGAGCAGAACGCGGGTCGCCGGGTCGGCGCTGAGCCGGTTCGCGAGTGCGCAACCCGCCGAACCGCCGCCGACGATGACGAAGTGATATGTCGTATCCGACATGGGAAGGGCCTCCTGTGGCGCACGTCCGCCCAACGGGATGAAGATCGGGACCGCCCGTGAGCTGACGCTATCTCGTCTGGATTGTCACCCGTTAGGTGGGGCGACGGACCAGGCACTCCGTGTTCGCTACGTGGTGTAACCGAGGCGGGAGAGTACTGCGCCGTAGCCACCCGTTTGCCGCTGGGGGAGGGGATGGTTCTGCGTGCGACGATTACTGACAGCTCTCAACTGCTACTCGATCGGGCTAAGACCGGCCGCGGACGCGCGGAGCTTGCGAAACGCCCGGAGGCGGCACGGTGCACGGGGCGGCCCGGGCTCGATGCAATACCGTTTGGTCGAGACTTCGGAGCATTTAGGTGGTCGGGTGTTCGGGTTGGGGCCAGGAAACGTGGGCGGCGCAGCTGCCGTGCCATCGGGCATCGTGCCTTCGATGACGCGGGGCGCGCGGTGGTGACGTTGCCGGATGGGCCGGTCCAGGCCTTCGACGTCGAGCTGAGCGACCCGCAGGGGCTGCCGCCGGTCGACGGGGGTCGCGCGCGCGTGCTGGTCCGTCGGCACGGCGCCCCGGTCGCCTTCTGCCTCGTCGACGTGCCTGCCGAAGGGCTGGAGCCCGCGGCGGTCGCGGAGCGGCTGGCCGACCTCGTCGGCCCGGCCGCGGACGCCGGCGTCGCGGACGTGGCCCGTCACGATCCGGCCGCGGACGCCGGGGTCGCGGATGGGGCCCACCGCGATCCGCGCGCGGGGTGTCGGACGGAGCCCATCTCGATCCGGGCGCAGGGGTCGCGGACGTGGGCCGTCGCGATCCGGCCGGGCGCCGCCCGCACATGACCGTGCAGATCGCCACCCACAACCGGCCGGGCCCGCTGCGGCGCTGCCTCGACTCGGTCGCGGCCGTCGACTACCCCGCCTTCGACATCATCGTGATCGACAACGCCCCCTGCGACGACGAGGCCCGCGCCGTCGTCCAGGCCTGGGAGCAGGCCCACCCCGAGGTGGCAGTGCGCTACCTCCGCGAGCCCGTCCCCGGCGCGGCCCGCGCCCACAACCGCGGGCTGGAGGCCGCCTGCGGCGAGTGGCTCGTCCGCACCGACGACGACGTCGTCGTCGACCCCCAGTGGCTCGCCGCGATCGCCGACGCCGCCACCTGCGCCCCCGAAGTCCAGTGCGTCACCGGCCTGATCCTGCCCGCCGAGATCGACACCCCCGCCCAGGAGCTGCTGGAGCAGTTCGGCGGCTACGCCCGCGGCTTCACCCGCCGCCACGTCGACATGGCCGCGCACCGCCCCGACGATCCGCTCTTCCCGTTCACCACGGGACGCCTGGGCAGCGGCGCCAACATCGCCTTCGACACCGCCCGCCTGCGCGCCCGCGGCGGGTTCGACAACGCGCTGGGCCCCGGCACGCCGGCCAAGGGCGGGGAAGACCTGCTGGCGTTGTTCGACGTGCTCGCCGACGGTGGCGGTGTGGTGTACGAACCGGGTGCGCTGGTCTGGCACTGGAACCGCCGCGACTACGCGAGCCTGCAACGCCTCATGCACGACTACGGCGTCGGCCTCGCGGCCTACCTCACCGCCGCTGTCCTGCGCGAGCCCCGGCTGGCCGCGGGCATGGCCCGAAAGGCCGCACTCGGCGCCCGGCACGTGCTGGGTCGTTCGTCGCCGAAGAACCGCGCCAAACGCGGGGACTACCCCCGCGAGCTCGAGCGCCGCGAACTGCGCGGGATGTTGGCGGGCCCCACGGCCTACGTGGCGGGCAGGCTGGCCCGCACCCCCGACGCGACGGTGGAGTCCCAGGTCGGGAGCGACCGCGAGGTCTCCACATGACGGCCGCCTAGCGCCCACCGAGCGGCGGCAGGACGCCGAGCTGCTGGAACACCTCCATGAGGTTCAGCTCGTCCCAGTGCTCGACGAACATGCCGTTCTCGACACGCCAGATGTCGATGCTGCGCATCTCGACGGCGTTGCCGCTGGCCGGGACCCCGACGAAGTTGCCGGAGTGGGTGCCGCGGTAGGTGAAGCGGCCCACGACGCGGTCGCCGGAGACGACCAGGTCTTCCATCGTGACGGTCACGTCGGGCAGGCCGGTGAAGAACGCGGTCCACCACTCGCGGTTGCCCTCGCGCCCGTCGGCGACGTACGCGTTGTGGTTGACGTAGTCGTCGGCGACGAACCGGTCCACCTGGTCCGGGTCGTGCGAGTTGATCATCTTGACGTAGATGTCGACCAGGTCGTGTTCGGTGGTCATGGCGGTCTCCCTGTTGTGGTTAGCACTGCTAGCGCTAGCGACGCTAACCCCGCTTTCCGCTCGCGTCAATAGCATCGCTAGCGCATCTAGCGATGCTACGATCAGGTATGGCCATCGAGGACCGTCGCCAGCGCGAGCGCGCCGCCCGCCGTCTTCTCATCACGGCGACAGCACGCACCTTGGCCGAGAGCGAGGGCTGGGACGCGGTCACCACGCGCCGGTTGTCCACCGAGATCGAGTACAGCCAGCCGGTGCTCTACAAACACTTCGGGTCGATGGAGGACATCATCGAAGCCGTTGCGCTGGAGGGCTTCGACGAGCTCGCCGCGACGCTGCACGCGGCCCGCCGCGCCGGCGTCGCGCCCGCGGACGAGCTCGCCCGGGTTGCCGCCGCGTACAGCGACTTCGCCGCCCGGAACCCCGCGCTCTACGACGCGATGTTCACGAGGTCCCTGCGACTGCACTTCGCCGGCGACGACAGGCCGCCGCCGTTGTCGAACGCGTTCGGTGAGCTGCGCGAGGCCGTCGCCACCGGCACCACTGCGGCCGACGTCGACACCGTCGCCGAGGTGATCTGGGCCGCGCTGCACGGATTGGCCATGCTCGGCCGCAACGACCGGCTGCGCCCCGGGCAGGGCGCCGACCGCATCAAGGCCCTGGTCGCCGCCTTCGTCGGCCTCCCGGGTGCGGACGCGGTGAGCGGAGGCGCGTCTCAGGGTGTCGTCGTGCCCCTCGTCGAGCTGGACCTCCCCGAACCCTCCGCGCTGCGCGACCGGTGGGCGGCCTTGGCGGCGGTCTGCGCGGCACGGGGGTGGGCGCACACCTGCCACGCCACCGGCGACGTGTGGCACTACGACGGCGGCGGGAACTGGGCCGACCTGCACCACGCCGACGGGGACCGTGCGGTACTGGTCGGACACGATCACGAGCACTCCGACACCTACTTCGGTGCTGCCGCCGCGTACTTCGAGGAGCCGCAAACCGATCTGCTCGCCGGCGCGCCGGGGTGGTGGGCAGGGCGACCCGCGCCTTCGCGCCCCGGTAGCGGTGATCAAACGCGGAATCAGGTGGCCAAAGCGTTCCGGCCTCGGCTTTGATCGCGCTGTGCCCTTCGACGCGATGGACTTCGATCCCCGGGCGAGCTTCGGACCGGCCGTGGCCGCTCACTACGACGGCGCACCGCGCGGCGACGAGGAGGCGGCGGTCGCCCGGCTCGCCGCGCTCGCGGGCGACGGCCCGGTGCTGGAGTTGGCCGTCGGCACCGGCAGGCTCGCCCTGCCGCTGGCGGCGACCGGGCTGCGGGTCGACGGGGTCGAGCTGTCCGCCGCCATGATCGAGCGGCTGCGGCTCAAGCCGGGCGGCGCCGCGCTGCGGGTGACGCAGGGCGACATGGCCAGGGTGACGCTGCCCGACCGCTACAGCGTCGTGTTCGTGGCCTTCAACTCGATCATGAACCTGGTGCACCAGGACGACCAGGTCGCCTGCGTGGTCAACGCCGCGCGCCACCTGGCCGAGGGCGGCGTCTTCGTCGTCGAGACGGTCGTGCCCGACCCGATGTACGCCCTCGTACAGGACCGGGACGGGGTCGACCAGTACGTGCAGGCGGGCGGGGTGGGCGCGGACGAGGTGCGGATCGAGACCGGCCGGTTCGACCGCGCCACCCAGCGCGTCGACAAGTGTCATGTGCACTTCGGCGCGGGCGGCGTTCGGCTCGATCCGCTCGTGCTGCGCTACGTCTGGCCCAGCGAGCTGGACCTCATGGCGCGCCTGGCCGGGCTGTCGCTCCGCGAGCGGCACGGCGGTTGGTCGGGCGAGCCCTTCGACGGGCGCAGCCTGCGGCACGTCTCCGTCTACGAGACCCGATAGCGCTCAGCCGGCAGGCGGCGTGTTCGGGACGTGACGAGCGATCTCGAGGGCGCGCTGGCGCACCGGAGTCGCGGAGCGGATCACTCCGGCTGACGCACTCGGCGATCGCTTCGAGCAGGCCTGCCACCGCCATCGGCACGAACTCGGCTGCCCGGCGCCTCGCGGAACCGGGGCACGAGCGTGCGCAGCCGGACGGCGGCCTCCCGCAGCTCGCGAGCATCCTCCTGAGCCCTCTGGGCATCGGCCACCGGCATGTCCTCCCCGCGACAGCCCCGCGGTCGGGTGCCGCGGCGCGGCTCGATCCTAAGCGTCGCGGGCCGCGGAAACGGTCGATCACCAGCCGAGGGCGCCGTCGTCCTCCTGGAAGGTGCCGGTGGGGCCGTCGGGGCCCGCGGTCGCCAGGCGGACGACGACCTCCGCGCTGACCTCGACCGGACGGCCGGGGTGGGAGCCCGGTTCGCCGCCGCCGAGCTCGGTCGCGGCGATGCCGGGCTCGGCGGCGTCGAACTTCACCCCGGGCACGGCCTTGGAGTACTGCACGGTGAGCATGGAGACCGCGGCCTTGCTCGACCCGTACACGATCGCGGGGTAGGAACCGGTGTCGCGACCGCACTACGACGCCCTGATGGGCCAGACCACGACGTGGCGCTGGACACGTACGCAACCGGGTTGGCGGAACTCGCTGGGCAGTGGCAGCGCGGCTTCGGTTCCACACGCCGGTCGAGAAGGCGGAGTTCGACGCGGGCCTCGTCGCCGACCTCCGCGTCACCGCGGCCCGCTACCCCGCCGATCGGAAGCTGAAGGAGCTGATCCGCGAGCTCAGCGCCCAGAGTCCCCGTTTCGTCGAGCTGTGGCAGACCGCGATGATCCCGCAGTCGCAGGACCGCTCCCGGCACAAGATGATCGACCACCCCGACGTCGGCCGCATCAGCGTCGACTGCGACGTGCTGATCGTCGCGGGTGACGACCTCCGGATCATGGTCTACACCGCCGAGCCCGGCACCGAGGACGCCGAACGCCTCGCTCTGGCCATCGTCCTGGGCACCCAACACCTGGTCGGGTAGCCGCCTAGTAGACAGCCGGGAGGGCGCGCGCGATGTCGGCCGCGGCCCCGCGCAATGACGGAGCGAGCTGGCGGAGCCGGAGCTTGTGCGAGGGCGCGGTGACCGAGATGGCTCCCGTGCAGGAGTTGTTGCCCTGCTGCAGAGGCACCGCGATGCACTCGACGCCGAGGCGGAACTCCTCGCGGTCGTAGGCGACCCCCTCGTCCTGCACCCGGGCGAGCTCGTCGTCCATGGTGCGGGAGGAGACGATGGTGTGCGGCGTCCTCGCCGCCATCGTCCTCGGGCGCATGCTCTCGGGCGGTGGACCGGAGAACGCGAGGATCGCTTTGCCGAGCCCCGTGCAGTACGCGGGCGCCCGGGCGCCGACCCGGGTGAGATCGGCCATCGCCATCGGGGCCCGGGCGGGCAGCTTCTCGATGTAGACGATGTCGCGACCGTTACCGACCGCGAGGTGGACGGTCTCCTTCGTGCAGGCCTGCAGGCTCTGCATGACCGGCAGCGCGGCCTTGCGCAGGACCGTCTGCGCCCACGAGAGCCCGGCGTACTCGATGAGTCGGGTGCCGATGCTGTAGCGGCCGTCGTGGTGTTCGAGCCAGTCGAGGCACACCAGCTTGTGCACCGCCCGGTGGACGGTCGTCTTCGGCAGCCCCGTCCGGACCATGATGCCCAGGAGGCTCAGGTCGATGTGCTCCGCGTCGAACGCCCCGAGGATCACGTCGGCCCGATCGAGGACCGAACGCTGTGCCTCCGGAGTGGCCGTGCCACCGCATGTGTCCATCTGCCGCCCCCGATCGCGCCCCTGCCCTCGGACCCGGTTGACGGTAGCGGGCCCCTTTCCCACATAGAAGAGCAGCTTCCCGTATAGCGGAAAGATCGTTAAGGTGGTCGCATGCCGGACACCGGGAACGGTCGCCTGTCGTCGGTCCGCAACGCGGCCCGACTGCTCAAGGAATTCTCCCGCACCGACCGCGAGCTCGGCGTCAGCCAGCTGGCCCGACGGTTGGGCCTCGCGGTGAGCACGGCGCACCGGCTGCTCAGCACGTTGACCGACGAAGGCCTGCTCGAACGGGGATCGGTCCCCGGCACCTACCGGCTCGGCCTGCAGATGTACGAGCTCGGCGTGACCGTCTTCCCGAACCTCGACCTGCACGAGGCCGCCCGCCCCGTGCTGGCGGCGCTGCGCCAGACGACCGGCGAGACCGTGCAACTGGGGGTTCTGGATCACCTGGAGGTCGTCTACCTCGAGCGCTTGGAGAGCCCGCAGACCCTGCGCGTCTTCAGCAACACCGGGCACCGGATCCCGGCCTCGGCCACCAGCACCGGGAAGGTGCTGCTGGCCGCCTTGCCCGCCGACGTGCTGGAGGTCCGGCTGCTCGACTGGCACCCGGTGCGGCGCACGCCCAACACGATCGTGGACACCGGGCACCTGCTGGCCGAACTGCAGCGGGTGGCCGAACGGGGCTGGGCGCAGAACGTCGAAGAGGCCGAGTTCGGCGCGGCATCCGTGGCCGCTCCCATCCGCGACGAGGGCGGCACGGTCGTGGCCGCGGTCAGCGTCGTCGCGCCGATCACGCGGGCCAAAGCGGTGCTGCCGCGGTGTCGGGCGGCCGCGCTCGACGCCGCGAGCGTCATCTCCCGCCGGATCGGCTTCCGCGGCGACGCCGACCGCTGAGCGACGCTAAACCAATAGATCCGCTCAGCGGAACGTGCTCTGTCCTTTTGCGCCGTGGCGCCGCACGCTTCTCCATGAACTGCTGCCGAACGGTGGGTTGCCCGTCCGTGGCTCGACGCCTGGATTGAGAGGAACATCGTATGGGATTTGAGCTGCGTTCGAATGCGATCGAGCCGGTGCGCAACACCTTCAGCTATCTCGAGGAGCGTTTCGGGGACCGACCGGCGACGCGCTACCAGGAGGCCTCGTTCAACGTCCAGCCGACGGAGAACTTCCATTACCGGCCGACCTGGGATGCGCACCGAGAGCTGTACGACCCCGATTACACCGTACTGAAGCTGGCCGACCCCTATAGCTTCACCGACCCGCGGCAATACTATTACACGCCTTATGTCGCCGCGGCCGCGGCGCGGCACGAGTCGTTCGCGCAGACGCTGAAGTACATCGAGGACCGGCGCCTGCTGGACAAGCTGCCCGACAGCTTCCAGATCGCGCTCCGCGGATTCGTCCTCCCGCTGCGGCACTACGAGTCCGGCGCGCAGCTCATCGCGCTCAACGGCAGCCGCTTCGCCTGGGGAACCACGGTGGAGCAGCCCATCGCGTTCGCCGCGATGGACCGCATGGGCAACGCCCAGCAGCTCAGCCTCGTCGGCCTGGCGATGGCGGGCGGTGCGGGCGACACGCTGGCCGACGCGAAGAAGAACTGGCTCTACTCGGCCCCGCTCCAGGGGATCCGCAAGGCGATGGAGGAGCTGCTGGTCGACGACGACTGGGCGGTCGGCGTGATCGGCCTCGACCTCATCGACGAGCTGCTCCACCCGGTGGTGTTCGAGCACCTCGACGACCGGGCCCTCGCCCACGGCGCCGTCGCCTACAGCCAGCTGGCCCGGCACTTCAGCGACTGGTACCACAACCACCGCAAGTTCATGGCGTCGCTGCTCAAGGCGTGGGCGACCGATCCCGAACACGGCGAGGCCAACCGCGCGGCGATGAGCGACATCGTCGGCCGCTGGTTCCCCGTCGTGCACACCGCGGTCGCCGAGTTCGCCACCGGGCTCGCCGAGGCGGCCGGTTCGCAGACCGCCACCGCCGCGGTCGAGCGCTCCTCGGCCGAGCTGACCAACCAGCTGAAGAAGCTCGGCGTCTCGGTCCGAACGGTTCAGGAGGCAACGCGATGAGCGAGGCTGCGGCCCCGGAGCGCAAGACCCGACTCGTCGGGGTGGACCTGCAGGACTCCTCGGACAGCCAGGCCGTGGTGGACGCGATCGAGACCGACAACGCAGGCGTCACGGTGAACCGGATGCCCGGGCTGGTGTCGTTGCGCGCCGCCCGGTCGATGGTCATCCGGCGGGAGTCCGTCGAAGCCCGAATCGGTCGGGAATGGGACACCCAGGAGTTCCAGATGAACCTGGTCTCCTATTCGGGAAACATCGACTGGGACGACGACCAGATCATCATCAAGTGGGAGCACTGAGGAGATCACATGGCCAAGCTGTCCATGCGTGAGCGCTACCGTGCGCTCACCCGCGACCTCGACTGGGACCCCACCTACGTCGATTCGGAAAAGCTCTACCCCTACACGCGCTACGAAGGCATCAAGATTCACGACTGGGACGCGTGGGAGGACCCGTTCCGGCTGACCGTCGACGCGTATTGCAAGTACCAGGCGGAGAAGGACAAGAAGCTCTACGCCGTGATGGACGGATTCGCGCAGGGTCAGGGCCACCTGTCGCTGACCGACGCCCGGTATCTGAACTCGATGAAACTGTTCATCCAGGGCGTGACACCGCTGGAATACGCGGCGCACCGGCACTTCGCGTTCTTGGCCCGTCAGCTGGACGGCGCGGGCGCGCGGTTCGCGGCGCATTCCCAGAGCATCGACGAGCTGCGCCACGCGCAGACCGAGATCCACACGATCGCCCAGTACAACAAGTACTACAACGGCATGCACAACTTCGGCCAGATGAGCGACCGGCTCTGGTACCTGAGCGTGCCGAAGTCGTTCGGTGAAGACGCCATGTCGGCAGGCCCGTTCGAGTTCCTCACCTCCATCTCGTTCAGCTTCGAGTACCTGCTGACCAACCTGCTGTTCGTGCCGTTCATGAGCGGGGCGAGCTTCAACGGCGACCTGGCCACCATGACGTTCGGCTTCTCGGCGCAGAGCGACGAGAGCAGGCACATGACGCTGGGCCTGGAGTCGGTGAAGTTCATCCTGGAACAGGACGAGGCGAACGTCCCGATCGTCCAGGAATGGATCGACAAGTGGTTCTGGCGGGCGTACAAGGTGCTCGGCCTGGTCGCGGCGATGATGGATTACATGCTGCCGAAGAAGGTGATGAGCTGGAAGGAGTCCTTCGAGCTCTACTTCGAGGAGCAGATGCTCAACGGGCTGTTCCCGGACCTCGAGTACTACGGGATCCGGCCCCCGCTGCACGTCGAGCAGGCCATCGCGGAGAAGAGCACGCTCAGCCACCAGCTCTACTACACGCTCTACAGCTTCGGGTTCGCCACGGCGTTCAACACGACCACGCCGACGCCCGCCGAGATGGACTGGATGTCGCGGGAGTACCCCGACACCTTCGACCGCGACTTCCGGCCCCGCTGGGAGCGGGTGGCGAAGATGGCCGAGGAGGGCAACCGGTTCTTCTATCCCGGTCTGCCGACGCTGTGCCAGGTCTGCCAGATCCCCGCCGTGTACTCCGAGCCCGGGGACGTGACCACGTCCTCGATCCGGCACAGCGAGTACAACGGCGAGCGCTTCAACACCTGCTCCGACGGCTGCAAGTGGATCTTCGAGCGGGAGCCGGAGAAGTACGTGCAGGCCTGGCTGCCGGTGCACCAGATCTACCAGGGCAACTGCGGCGGGGCCACCGTTCCCGAGGTGCTGGAGTGGAGCGGCCTGCACGACGGCGACTCGGGCGAGTACCTGACGTCGGCGGACAAGGCGTTGTGGGACAAGTGGCACGCCGAGTCGTCCTCGCCCGCCCCGACCCCCGTGGCTGGTGAGTGATGGCGGTCAAGGCGCTCTACGACTACTCCTACCCCTCCAAGGACCGGCAGGAGAACTTCGGCGACGACCTCCTGGTCAACGTCCTGTGGGCGGGGAACGTGCTGTTCTGCGCGCCGGTGTGCGTGCGGGTGCCCGCCGCCATGACCTGGGGCGACTTCCGGGGCGGGGTCATCGACCCGTGGGCGGCCGCGGACCCGGACTACGACCCGGCGTCCGTGTCCGGGTGGCATCTCGACGGGGCCGCGCTCACCCCGTCGGACGGGGCCTCGCTGGCCGACGTGGGCGTCGGGCACAAGTCGTTGATCACGTTCCGGACCGGCAGCGCCTGACGGCCGCGCCATGAACGGGAGATGAGCATGAGCGAGACGTTCACCGTCACGGTCGAGCCCCTCGAACGGCAGGTCGAGTGCCGCTCCGACCAACCGATCCTGGACGCCTGCCTGCGTGCGGGGGTCTACCTGCCCCACGCCTGCACGCACGGCACCTGCGGCACCTGCAAGCTGCAGGTGCTGGAGGGCGACATCGAGCACAACGACGCGTCCGACTTCGCCCTGATGGAGTTCGAACGCAACGAGGGCATGGCGCTGGTGTGCGTGGCCACGCCCAGCTCCGACGTCACGGTGGAGGCCGACGTCGAGGCGGAGCAGGGCGTGGTCCACCACCCGGTGCGGGACTTCACCGGCACCGTGGTCTCGATCGAGGAGATCGCGCGGGAGACCCGCAGGCTGATCGTCGATCTCGACGAGGAGATGACGTTCAACCCCGGCCAGTACGTGACCGTCGAGGTTCCCGGTACCGGGCAGACGCGCACCTGGTCCATGGCCAACCCGCCTGCCGAGCCCGGGCGGATCGAGCTGCAGATCCGGCGCACGCCCGGTGGCCTCGGCACCGACGGGTGGGTGTTCAAGACCCTGGCGGTCGGCGACACCGTCCGGTTGTCCGGGCCGTACGGGCGCTTCTTCCTGCGCGAGGTCCGCCCGGAGCCGATGATCCTGATCGGCGGTGGCACGGGGCTGGCGCCGTTGAAGGCGATCGTGCGCCACGTCCTGGAGAGCGGTCTCGACCAGCGCATGTACCTGTACCAGGGGGCGCGCACCGAGGCCGACCTGTACGACGTCGCGTTCTTCCGGGGGCTGGAGGCGGCCCATCCCGACCAGTTCACCTACCGGCCGTGCCTCAGCGGCGACGTCGAGGAGGGCTGGGACGGGCCCCGGGGCCTGGTGACCGACATCGTCGACGCCGACTTCGAGACCTGTCGCAAGCACACCGCCTACCTGTGCGGGCCCCCGCCGATGGTGGAGGCGGCGCTCAAGACGCTGATGCGCAAGCGGCTGTTCCCCAAGGACATCTACCGGGAGGACTTCTTCGACGCCTCCGACAAAGCGACCGGTGGCGTGCGCAGCCCGCTGCTCAGGGGATGAGAGCCGTGATCATGGAAAGCCAACGCGACGTGGTCTTCACGCCGCTCATGCTGCGGTGCCGGGAAGCGGCCGAGGGCGTCGACGTGCGGGTGCCGCTGCGCCTGAAGCCGTGCTCGCTGCGGGCGGTCGGGCACGCCAACGACGACTGGGTCGGCCAGCGGGCCCGCGCGGAACAGGTCATCGCCGAGGCCAACGCGATGCTCAGCGGCCGCACCGAGCTCATCGGTCTCGACAACCGGATCGACGCCACCGGTCTCGCGTTCACCGTCAGTCGCCTGGACCGGACGGCAGAGATCGCGCTGCGGTTCGTCAACCGCCAGGCCTGGGTGGAGCTGGACCGCTCCTACGCCTACAGCGCGGTCCCGGTCGAGCTCGTGGACCTGCAGGTGCTCGAAGACCTCGTCGTCGAGCTCATCTTCGACGGCGGCCGACGTGGCTGACGGGGTGCTCGGCGAGGTCGGCGAGAACATCGACGCCGGAGGCATCCGCACCAACGTCCTCGAGGCAGGTGAGGGTGCACCGGTCGTGCTCGTGCACGGGTCGGGCCCCGGCGTGACCGCCTACGCCAACTGGCGCCTGACCATCCCGGACCTCGCCGCCCGGTTCCGGGTGATCGCCCCCGACATGGCCGGGTTCGGCCGCAGCGACAAGCCCGGCGGCTACGGGATGAAGCTGTGGACCGAGCAGCTGCTCACCCTGCTCGACGCCCTCGGCCTCGACAAGGTGTCGCTGGTCGGCAACAGCTTCGGCGGCGGGCTCGCCCTGCGGGTCGCGGCCGAGCATCCCGACCGCGTGCACCGTCTGGTGCTGATGGGCGCGGTGGGTGTCGAGTTCCCGATCACCGAGGGCCTCGACGCGGTCTGGGGCTACCAGCCGAGCGTCGAGAACATGCGCCGGATCATGGACTACTTCGCCTACAGCCGTGAGCTGGTCAACGACGAGCTCGCGGAAGTCCGCTACCAGGCGTCGATCCTGCCCGGGGCCCAGGAGGCGTTCTCGGCCATGTTCCCCGCGCCGCGGCAGCGGTGGATCCAGGAGCTGGCCACTGAGGAGGAGCTGATCCGGGCGATCCCGCACGAGACGTTGATCGTGCACGGGCGCGACGACCAGGTGATCCCGATGGACACCTCCATTCGCCTGAATGCGCTGATCGAACGGTCGGAGCTGCACGTTTTCGGCCGCTGCGGGCATTGGACCCAGATCGAGTGGGCCGCGGAGTTCAACCAGCTACTCGTCCGGTTCCTCGGACGCCCGGACAGGCAGGGGTAGGCGATGACCACACCAGGTCCGGTGACGGCGGTGTTCGACTTCCGCGGCGACCCCGACGAGCTCGCCGCCTGCTACGACGTCGCCGTCCGGCGGGTGGCCGAAGTGTCGTCGGCGCGGCCGGTCCTCCACATCGCGGTACCGCGGGAGTACGGGTTGATGGTGGTCGACGTCTGGACCTCGTTGGCGGCCCTGGAGGTCTTCGAGAGCAACGAGGAGTTCCGGAGGGCGTTGCGCGAGAGCGGGCTGCCCGAGCCGGAGCTCCGGATCTATCCCGTCCACAACCTCGGCTGGCCGGTCGACGTCATGCCGCTGTACCGCTGACTCTTCACCATCGGAAGGACCGTCATGAGCGCAGTGATCAGATTGGGTTATGTCCACCTGCGGGTGACCGATCTGGAGGAGGCCCGCAACCACTACTCCAACACCCTGGGCATGGAGGTCGTGCACTCCGAGCCGGGGAAGTTGTGGCTCAAGTGCTGGGACGAGTGGGACCACCACTCCTTGGTGCTGGAAGAAGGCGGGGTCGGGCTGGTCAAGCTCGGCTACAAGGTCGAGGATGCTGACGCCCTGCACGATTTCGAGCAGCGTGCGCAGAAGTTCGGTGTGACGACGGGGCGGTTCAGCGCGGGGGAGAACCTGACCGTCGGCGAGGGTGTGAAGCTGACGTTGCCCTCGGAGCACAACATCGAGCTGTACACCGATATGGAGTTCTCCGGTACCGAGACGGGGTCGATCAATCCGGAGGCGTGGCCGCGCAACATCCGTGGGGTCGGCACGCATTGGATCGATCACGCTCTGATGCCCGCTGAGGATCCGGGGTTGACCGAGAAGTTCCTGATCGACGTGTTGGACTTCCGCCCGGCTGAGCGCGTGATCGCCAGTATGGACCAGCCGGATGTGATCGGGACCTGGTTGTCGTGTGGGGAGTCGCCGCATGACATTGCGTTCATCAAGGGTCCGAATGGGAAGTTCCACCATTTCGCGTATCACTTGGAGGACTGGTCGGCGATCTTGAAGGCGGGTGACATCTTCTCGATGGATGATGTGCCGATCGATATCGGTCCGACGCGGCATGGGATCACGCGGGGGACGACGATCTACTTCTTCGATCCGTCGGGGAACCGCAACGAGGTGTTCGCGGGTCTGGGGTATCGGGTGCAGAAGGACTTCCCGACGATCAACTGGACCGCCGACCAGCTGGCGAAGGGCATCTTCTACCACGCCCGGGAGCTCAACGACGCCTTCACCACCGTCTTCACGTGATCGGCGGTCAGACCGCGGTGTAGCCGCCGTCCGCCACCAGGATCGTGCCCGTGATGAAGGAGGCCGCGTCGCTCGCGAGGAAGACCACGCTCGGCGCGATCTCCTCCGGGAGCGCGGCCCGCTGCTGCGGGCAGTCCTCGATCCATTGGCGGCGGAACTCGGGGCGGTCGACCGGCGCCATGTCCGTCTTGACGTAGCCGGGAGCGACCGCGTTCACGCGGATGCCGTACGGAGCCCACTCGACCGCCAACGACTTGGTGAGGTGGTGCACGGCGGCTTTGGACGCGTTGTAGGCGGGCTGCCACTGGGGTCGGTTGACGATGTTCCCGGACATGCTGCCGATGTTGACGATCGATCCGCCGCCCTGCTCGCGCATGCCCTTCCCCACGGCGAGGGAGGCCTTCCAGAGCGCGCGCACGTTGAGGTCGAAGACGTCGGCCCACTGCGCGTCGCTGACCTCGAACGCGGGGGCGTGGTAGCAGGTCCCTGCGTTGTTCACGAGGATGTCGACGCGCCCGTCGAAGGCCTCGAGCGCCGCTGTCGTCATAGTGGCGACCTGGTCGTC
The DNA here is from genome assembly GCA_963799945.1 of uncultured Actinomycetota bacterium. Taxonomy (GTDB): domain Bacteria; phylum Actinomycetota; class Actinomycetes; order Mycobacteriales; family Pseudonocardiaceae; genus Pseudonocardia. The sequence continues at coordinate 1,087,659 of CAWCZG010000004.1, read as the reverse complement.
CTCGGTGATGTCCGCCGTGATGGTGACGACGTCGTGGCCTGCCGCCTTCGCCTCGGCGGCAGCGTCCAGGTTGGCCCCCTCCCGCCGCCCGCAGATCGCGACCCGGGCGCCCGCCTCGGCCAGGCCGAAGGCGAACGCCTTGCCGAGCCCCTGGTTCCCACCCGTGACGAGCGCGGTCCGGCCTTCCAGGCTGAAGGGAGATCTCATGCAGGAGCCTTCCTAGTGCTGCTGGGGGTGGATGACGGCCTTGATCGAATCCGGCACCCGGCTGCCCAGGGTGAGGGCTTCGGCCGACCCGGCGAGCGGGAAGTGGTGGGTGACCAGGCCCTTGAGGTCCACCCGCCCCGACGAGACCAGCTCGATGGCCAGCGGCCACGTGTGGTTGTAGCGGTTGACCAGGCTCACCGTGAGCTCGTTGACGTTGAGCTGGGCCAGTGGCAACGCGATGGCCGACTCCTTGGACATGCCGATCATCGCGGCGCGGCCCGCGGGCCGCAGCCTGCGCAGCGCCGACCCCAGGACGCCGGGCGCGCCGGAGCATTCGAGCAGGACGTCGAACGTGTCCTCGCCCGCGGCATCCGCGCGCTCGGCGACGAAGCCCATGTCACGCGCCACCCCGAGCCGGAACTCGGACAGGTCGGTGATCGTCACGCTGCCCGCGCCGAACGCCCTGGCCGCGGCCGCCGCGAGCAGCCCCACCGGGCCCGCCCCGGTCACCAGCACGTCGTCGCCCGCCTGCAGGTTGGCGCGTTTGCAGCCCCAGATGCCCACGGAGAGCGGCTCGAGCAGGGCGCCTTCCTCGTAGCTCATCTCGTCGGGGATGCGGTAGAGGTTGCGGGCGTCGATGGCCATCCGCTGCACCAGCGCGCCGTCGTAGGGCGGGGTGGCCAGGAAGATGAGGTCGGGGCACAGGTGGTAGCGCCCGGCCATGCACTCGCGGCAGTTGCGACAGGGTGTGCCGGGTTCGATCGCGACCCGGTCGCCGACCGCGACGTTGCGGACGTCGCTGCCGATCTGCACCACCTGCCCGGAGACCTCGTGGCCCAGGATGATCGGTCCGTCGACGACGTAGTCGCCGATCCGGCCGACCTTGTAGTACGCGGTGTCCGATCCGCAGACGCCCACGGCCTCGACCTGGACCACGGCCTGCTGCGGGCCCGGCTCGGGATCCGGTCGTTCCTGGATGACCATCGTCGAGAGTTCTGTCATGACAGCGGCACGGTTCATCGTGGGTCCTTCCTTCGGTGCGGCCGGATCAACCGCGGCCGTGGGACGCGCGGGACTTGCGGGCCAGCGAGTCGATCGCGACGGCGATCGCCAGGACCAGTCCGGTGATGACGAAGCGGTAGGAGGAGTCGAGGTTCAGCAGCGTCAACCCGCTCGCGATGGCCTCGATGACCAGGATGCCCAGCAGGGCGGAGAACGCGCTGCCGCGGCCGCCGAACAGGCTGGTCCCACCGATGACGGCGGCGGCGATGGCGTTGAGGTTCACGTCGCCGGTGCCGCTGGAGAGGTTGGCCGAGGCGAGCCGGGCGGCGGCGAGGATGCCGCCGACGCAGGCCAGCAGCGAGCAGAGCATGAACGCGCTGAGGTAGATCCGGTTGACGTTGATGCCCGAGCGGCGGGCGGCCTCGGCGTTGCCACCGACGGCGAGCATGGACTTGCCCCACTTGGTGCGTGTGAACGCGTAGTTCATCAGCAGCACCAGGGCCACGAAGAACACGACCATCCAGCCGACGCCGCGGTCCTGGTTGAGGTACCAGACCACGAGCTCGAGCGCGACCAGCAGCGCGCCTGACTTGATCAGCAGCAGGCTCATCGGCGCGGTCGAGAGGTTGGCCGCCCGGCGCAGCCGGATGTTGTCGTAGCCCGCCGCGAACACGCCGCCCGCGGCGAGCACCGGCAGCAGGTAGGACAGCCACACCGGCACGAAGTCGAGCTGGGCGAACGACACGAGCGCTGAGTCGTACGGCAGGTTCACCGAGCCCTGGTCGCCGAGGATGGCCAGCTGCAGGCCGAGGAAGGCCAGCAGACCTGACAGCGAGGCGACGAAGCTCGGCATCCCGAACCGGGTCAGCAGCAGGCCGTACAGCCCGCCGATGGCCAGCGCGACCAGGCAGGCCACCGCGACCGCGGCCACCCAGTTCCAGCCGTTGCGGACGGACAACACCGCGACGATGGCTCCCGACAGGCCACTGACCGACCCGACCGAGAGGTCGATCTCACCGACCAGCAGCACGCAGACGATGCCCAGCGCGATGACGCCGACGGCGCACGAGTCGAGCACCAGGTTGGTGATGTTGCTGCTGGACAGGAACACGTCGTTGAGCGACTGGAAGATGATGCCGATGACCAGCAGCCCTACGACGACCGGCAGCGAGCCGACGTCGCCATCGCGCACCGACCGCGTGAAGCTGGTGAGGGCGCCGCGCAGACCCTCGTCGTGCCGGAGCCGTTCGTCGGACTGGTCGAGCGCGACGGGAGTCGATGTGCTCATGGGTTCTCCCTTTCCGAGGGGGACGCGGCGACGGTGCTGGTCCCTGCGCCGTTGTCCGTGCCTGCCGGTGCGGCGGCGGCCGAGACCCGGTCGCGGCGGCGGGTGACGACGTTGTCGGTCGCCCCGGTGATGGAGGCGACCAGGTCGGCGGTGCTCACGGTGCGCGCGTTGAAGTCGCCGTTGTTGCGGCCCAGCCGCAGGACCACGATGCGGTCGGCGACGGCGCGCACGTCCTCCATGTTGTGGCTGATCATGATCACGCCCAGCCCCCGGGAGCGCAGTCGTTCGATCAGGTCGAGCACCTCGGCGGTCTGGGCGACGCCGAGCGCTGCGGTCGGCTCGTCCAGGATGATGATCCGCGGGTCGCCGAGCAGCGAGCGGGCGATGGCCACCGTCTGGCGCTGGCCACCGGAGAGCGAAGCGATCGGGATGCGGACGGTCGGGATGCGGGCCGAGAGCTGGCGCAGCAGCTCCCAGGCCTTGACCTCCATCGCGGTCTCGGCGAGCCGCCAGGGGTTGCGCTCCTGGCCGAGGAACAGGTTGTCGACGACGCTGAGGTTCTCGCACAGGGCGAGGTCCTGGAACACCGTGGCGATGCCGAGGTTGATCGCCACGCTCGGTGTGGCGAGCTCGACGGGGGAGCCGTTCATGGTGATCGTCCCGGCGTCGGGCTGGTATACCCCGGCCAGCACCTTCACCAGGGTCGACTTGCCTGCCCCGTTGTCGCCGACCAAGGCCACCACCTCACCGGCGGACACGTCCAGCTCGATGTCGGTGAGCGCGTTGACGGCGCCGAAAGTCTTGCTCACGCCCCGCAGGCTCAACAGGGTCTGACCCGGATCGGGTTGCGCGGTTGCGGTCATCGGTCCTCTCCTCACGTGCGGCGGACTCCTGGTCCGGGGGGCGGCGCCGGGCTCGATCGGCCCGGCGCGGCCACACCCGGATCAGGAGATGGTGAGCGCCTTGCAGGCGTCGGAGTACTCGGCGGTGCAGAGGTCGGCGGCCGTGTTGATCTTCTTGTCGATGATCTCGGCCTTGAGGTTCTGCGAGGTGACCAGCGTCGGCTGGAACAGCTCGCTGGGGGAGCCGAACAGCTCGACCTTGGCGGCGGGCGGCTGGGTGCCGAGCAGGCCGTTGGCGACCTCGGCCGCGGCCCCGCCGACGATCTCGCTCGGCTTGCTGATCGTGTTGTACTGGTCGCCCGCGATGATCAGCTGCAGCCCGGCCACGGTCGCGTCGTTGCCGCTGACCGGCGGGTTCGGGTTCACCCCGGCCGCCTTGAAGGCCGAGATGGCGCCGCCCGCGGTGCCGTCGTTGGCCGCCACCACGCCGACGATCTTGTTGCCGAAGCGGCCGATCTGGCCCGCCACCCACTTCTGGGCGTTCTCCGGCTTCCACTCGATGGTGTCGTACTCGGCCAGCACCGGGACGCCGCTGGAGTCGACGCCCTCGTGGATGCCCTTCTTGATCAGGCCTGCGGCCGCGTCGGTCGGCGAGCCGTTGACGATCAGGATGCCTGCGCCCGCCGCGGGGGTGGCCGCCTTGACCTTCTCCACCAACGAGGTGGCGATCTGCTTGCCGATCGCCTCGTTGTCGAACGAGACGTAGTAGTCGACCTTGGTGTCCGGGATCGGCCGGTCGTAGGCGATGACCTTCGCGCCCCGAGCGTGCGCGGCGTTGACCATCGTGACCGCGGCGGCGGAGTCGACCGGGTCCAGCACGAGCACCTTGGCCCCCTGGGCCAGGGCGGAGTTGAACTGCTGTTGCTGCTTGCTCGCGTCGGCGTCGGCGTTGTTGTAGAGCGGCTGGCAGGTGGGGCACAGCTCCTTGAGCTTGTTCTCGAAGCCGGGCCGGTCGTGCAGTTCGTAGCGGGTCGAACCCTCGTCGGGCATCAGGAAAGCGACCTTCGCTCCGTCGGCGCCGCCACCGCCGCTGCCGCCTGCTGCCCCGCCGCCGCTGGATCCGCCGCAGGCGGCCGTGGCAGCCAACAACAGCGCACCGACAGCGGCGAGTGTTCCTCGAGCCACGCTGCTCCTCATCTGTGTTCCCTTCCTCGGCCGGGCTCGCCAGTCGTGACACGCCCGACGCTTTTAAATCGTGTCAATTGCGTTCTGCCGGGAGGTTAGTGGCAAGATGTAAAACGTGTCAAGCATCACAGACGACCCGGATTCCGAGCTCGGGCGCCCGGGTCGGGCGAGCATCCGCGACGTCGCCAGGCTGGCCGGGGTGTCCCAGGGCACGGTGTCCAACACGCTCAACCACCCCGAGCGCGTCTCGCCTGCGAAGCGGGCGGCGGTGGAGGCGGCGATCGAGCGGCTGGGCTTCATCCGCCACGAGGGTGCGCGACACCTGCGTGCAGGCCAGTCCAGCACGCTGGGCCTGCTCCTGCTCGACGCCTGGAATCCGGGCTTCATGGAGGTCGCGCGCGGCGTGGAGGACTCCACCGCCCGGCGCGGCTGGACTCTGCTGATCTCCAACAGCGCCCGTGACATCGAGCGCGAGCGGGCCTACCTGCGGCTCTACGCGGAGAGCCGGGTGGCCGGGGTGATCGTCATCCCGCACGACCACTTCGCCACCGGGCTGCACCAGATCCGGACAGGCGGCATCCCCGTCGTCGTCCTGGACCGGGTCGACACGGGCGACCAGGGGCTGTCGGTCGGGGTGGACGACGTGGCGGGCGGTCGGTTGGTCGGCACCCACCTGATCGAGCTCGGACACCGGCACGTCGTCTTCGCGGGCGACGAGACCGAGGCGACGCCGGTGCACGACCGGCTCGAAGGGATGCGGCGCGCGGTGACCGCGAGCGGCGGAGCCGTGCGGCTCGACGTCTCACGCACGGCGCTGACCGTCGAGGGTGGCCTCGCGATCGGCGAACAGCTGGCGGCGACACCCGCGGCACAACGCCCGACCGCGGTGCTCGCCGCGATCGACCTGGTCGCGTTCGGCATCCTGCAGGCCCTGCTGCAGAACGGCATCCGCGTGCCCGAGGACATCTCGCTCGCCGGCTACGACGACATCCCCTTCGCCCGGCAGCTCTCGGTGCCCCTGACCACCGTCAACCGCTCGCACTACGAGATGGGCACCGCCGCGGCCGAGCTGCTCAACGCCACGCTCACCGGAGTGGCGCTCCGGCCGCGGCACGTCATGTTCCGGCCGAAGCTGGTCATCCGGGAGTCCACAGCGGCACCCCGGCCGTGACCCCTCCCGCCGCGGCCCCGGTCACTCTATCGCCGCCATCGGCGTGGTCATCGCGGCCGACCTCTACGCCCGCCGCGGCGGCGCCCGCCCCTGACCCCGCGTCAGTAGACGGTGTAGCCGCCGTCGATGACGAGCACCGAACCGGTGACGAAAGCGGCGGCGGGTGAGCAGAGGTAGACCACGGTCGGGGCGATCTCCTCAGGCATCGCGTAGCGCTGCTGAGGAGCGTCCTCGATCCACATCCGGCGCAGGTCCGGCCGGTCGACCGGGGCCATCTCGGTCTTGACGTAGCCCGGCGCCACGGCGTTGACGCGGATGTTGTCCGGCGCCCACTCGGCGGCCAGCGACTTCGTCAGCTGGTGCACGGCGGCCTTGGACGCGTTGTAGGGCGCCTGGGCCTGGGGCCGGTTGACGATCAGGCCCGAGATCGAGCCGATGTTGACGATCGAGCCGCCCCCGGTCTCGCGCAGGTGGCGGCCCGCGGCGAGGCTGACCTTCCACACCGCGCGGACGTTGAGGTCGAAGACCTGCTGCCACTGGTCGTCGGTGGCGTCCCAGGCCGGGTTGTGGAAGCACGTGCCCGCGTTGTTCACCGCGATGTCGAGGCCGCCGAGGGCGTCCACCGCCTCGTCGACGCCGCGCTGGACGTCCTCGTCCTTGGACAGGTCGGCGCCGATCGCGTGGGCCTGGATGCCCGCGTCCGCCAGGCGCTTGACCGCTTCGTCGTTGGCGTCGGCACTGCGGCCGATGAACGCGACCGACGCGCCGCACTCGGCGAGCGCCTGGGTGAAGGCGAACCCCAGGCCGCGGTTCCCGCCGGTGATCAGCGCCTTCTTGCCCTCCAGGGAGAACGCGGCCAGGCCGTGGGGGAAGTCGCTCACAGTTGCACCATCACCTTCAGGGTTCCGGGGGTGAGATCGGCGTTGAGGGCGTCCTCGGCGTGGTCGAGGTCGTACCGACCCGTGACCAGCGATGCGAGGTCGACCTGCTTGGTCGCGGTCAGGTGGGCCGCGATCGGCCACGTGTCGGTGTAGCGGAAGACGCCGGTCACCTTCAGCTCCCGGTTCTGGATCACCGGGATCGGCAGCGGGATCTCGTCCGCGCCCATCCCGACCAGCACGACCATGCCCGCGCCGCGCACCGCCGTGATGCCCGACTTGACGGCGGGAGCCGCGCCGGAGCAGTCGATGAAGGCGTCGACGCCGAGGTCGGCGACCGGCTGGGTCGTCGGGTCGAGCGTGGTCGTCGCGCCGAACCGCTCGGCCATCGCGCGCCGCTCGGCCACCGGGTCGGTGACGATCACCTCGGCCGCGCCGAAGGCCCTGGCGGCCTGCGTGGCGATCACTCCGATCGGCCCGGCCCCGGCGATGAGGACCCGCGACCCGGGGACGACCTCGGCCTTGCGGCTGGCCCAGATGCCGACGGAGAGCGGCTCGAGCAGGGCGGCGACGTCGTCGGTGATGGAATCGGGGATCGGGTGCGCGAAGGGCGCCTGGATCGTCACGTACTCCTGGAAGGCGCCGTCGATCGGCGGAGTGGCGTAGAACTCCATGAACGGGCAGAGGTTGTAGCGGCCCGCGGCGCACTGCGCGCAGACCCGGCACGGGCGCTGCGGCTCGATCGCCACCCGCTCGCCGATGCGGCTGTCGGGCACCTTCGCCCCGACCGCGACGATGCGGCCCGACGCCTCGTGGCCGAGCACGAGCGGCGCGTCGACCACGAAGTCGCCGATCCGGCCCTCGCGGTAGTAGTGCACGTCCGAGCCGCACACCCCGACCGACGCGACCTTGATCAGCACCTCGTCGTCGGCCGGGATCGGAACCGGTCGCTCGTCGTCGCGGACCTGTCCCTGGGCGACCAGAACCGAGGCGCGCATCGTGCGCGGGATGTCGGTGGCTGTGTTCATGGTGTCTCCTCCCCGTCGGTGTGGAGCATTCACGCGGACTCAGCTGACCACAATCGGGACTTCCGGCTCGATGTGGTCGATCGTCTGCTCGCTCCACGCCCGGATGGTCGCGGCCTGCTCGGGTGTGAGGGCGTCGAGGAAGTACCGGCGGATGTTGCCCGCGTGCCCGAGGATGGCGCGCTGCGCGAGACGGCGGCCTTGGGCGGTCAGCCCGATCCGCGCGCGGCGGCCGGTGGCGCCGTACTGGGTCCGCTCCACGAAGCCGCGGTTCTCCATGCGCGTCAGCTGGTGGGAGAGGCGGCTCTGCTCCCAGACGAGCGACTCGGCGAGCTCGCCGACGCCCATCTCGCGCCCCGGCGCTCGGCGCAACGCCACGAGCACGCTGAACTCGGCCTTCGAGATGCCGGACTCGCGCTGCAGCCCGCGTTCGAGCTCCCTGGCGAGGAGGCGCTGCGCGCGCATCCAAGTGTCCCAGAGCTCCCACTCCTCGGGTTCCAGGGTCGGGGGCTGCGCCATGGTGGGATCGTACAGAGTAGCTAGAAGTTGACGCATCAACTCGATGAGCTAGAGTTGATGCGTCAACTTCGAGAGGTGGTCATCTGATGAGGACACTGCTCCGCGGCGGCATGGTGGTGAGCATGGACCCGGCCGTCGGTGATCTCCCGCGCGCCGACGTGCTCGTCGTCGACGGCCGGATCGCCGCGGTCGCGGCCACGGTCGACGCGGCCGACGCCGAGGTGGTCGACGCCACGGGCAAGATCGTGATGCCCGGCTTCGTGGACACCCACCGGCACACCTGGCAGACCGCCTTCCGCGGCATCGGCGCGGGCTGGACGTTCGACCAGTACCGCGCCGCCATGCACGGCACGCTCCGGCCGCACTACCGGCCCGAGGACGTGTACCTGGGCAACCTGCTCGGCCGGATCGAGGCGCTCAGCTCGGGCGTCACGACCATGCTCGACTGGTTCCACTGCTCCGACCGCCCGGAGAACGCCGATGCGGCGATCGAGGCGCTGCGCGGGGCGCCGGGGCGTTCGATCTTCTGCTACAGCGCGGGCGTCGCTGAAGAGGAGGACATCGCGCCCGAGATCAAGCGCGTGCGGTCGCAGCTGCCTGGCGACGAGATGGCGCTCGGCCTGCGCGGACCGCTCGCGACCACGCTCGACACCACCACCGCCGATGTGGCATTGGCGCGGGATCTCGGGCTGCGGGTGAGCGTGCACGTGCACCGCGCCACGGGGTGGAGGGGTAGCCGCCGCCCGATCGCGGACATGCACGAACGCGGGCTGCTCGACGCCCGCACGACCATCGTGCACGGCAACGGCCTCTCCGATGACCAGCTGACGATGCTGGCCGATGCCGGCTGCTCGGTGTCGATCAGCCCGGACGTCGAGCTGAAGATGGGCTTCGGCTGGCCCGAGACCGGCCGGGTGCTGGCGGCCGGGATCCGCCCGTCGCTGTCGATCGACGACTGCCCCTCCGCGGGTGGCGACATGTTCGCCGCCATGCGCACCGCGTTCGCCGTGCAGCGCGGCCTGGACGGTGGCCTCACGGCACGGGACCTGGTCGAGTTCGCGACCGTGCAGGGTGCCCGGGCCTGCGGGCTCGACGCCCGGACGGGCAGCCTCGCGGTCGGCAAGGACGCCGATCTCATCCTGCTCGACGCCGAGGACGTCTCGGTCTTCCCGGTCAACAACCCCGTCGGCACGATCGTCACCGCCGGTCATCCGGGGCTGGTGGACAGCGTGTTCGTCGGCGGCAAGGCGGTCAAGCGGGGCGGGAGGCTGCTCGATGTGGATCTACCCGCGCCGCGGGCACGGATGGTGGCGTCCCGCGACCGGATCGCCGCGGCCGCGGGGGTCGCGATCGACGGATCGTGGACTCCGCCGACGTCCTGAGATCCGCGTCGTCAGCGGGCCGCGGTCACGATCGACTTGGTGAGCTGCGCCTTGGCGATCACCCGCCCGTCGACGGTGGCCGTCGCGGAGACGAAGGCGAGGTTGCGGGTGCGTCGATCGAGCCACGCGCCGACCTCGACGCGCTCGCCGAGGAGCGCCGCGGCGTGCAGCTGCGTGGAGATCATGTGGGTCACGGCGTGCTCGGTGGCCGACAGCGTCGGTAGCACCGCCAGGTAGCCCGCGACTTCCAGGGCTGCACCCAACGCGGCGGCATGCAGTCCACCGACCCCGTTGTCGGCCAGGTCCGCCACGACGAACCACACGCCCCGGGCCGGATCGTCCGGGTCGAGCGGTCGTACGCCCAGTGCGCGCTGCAGGGGAAGACCGAGCGCCTTCGCGGCCCGGTCGAGCACGTCGGCGTCCGTCATGCCTCGTCGGGCCGCCGGATCGCGAGCTCCAGGTCGGCGGGCCCGAACCGGTCGTTGCGGTCCATCGACCGCAGGTCCGCCCGGTCCCGGCTGCTCGCCTGGACCAGCGGGGGTCGGTGTTGGCTGCCGAACGACGTCCCGAGCGCAGCCCGTCCGCCACCGGAGAGCGTCAGGCTCTCGACGATCCAACATGCCGCACGTCGGCCGCCTTCGCGGATGCCCATGCCGCCACCTCCTTCTCGACACTGGAGTTAGCTGTCCCGAGCATGCTGGCGTTACCGCCGGCTCGCGAGATGAGGGATCGATCACGACCTCGGCCCGAGATCGCGTCACGTTGTTCCCCACGACGGGGGACTGGGGCGGCTACAGCGAGCACTACACCGACGAGGCAGGCCCCGACCGCGTCTCCGCGCCATCGCCGAGTACTGCGACGAGATCTGGAACGTGGGCCCGGTCGCCGTCTAGCCCCGGCTCGGCCGGGTCGTCCGGAAGAACGCGGTGAGCTCGTCGGCGAGCAGTGCGGGTTCCTCGTGGGCGGGGAAGTGGCCACCGCGGGGCATCCGGGTGTAGCGGGTGACGTTGTACGTACGCTCCATCCAACTGCGGGGCGGCGGGGAGCCGAGGTCGCCGGGGAAGACGGCGACGCCCGTCGGCACCTCCACCCGGGTGATCGGGGTCAGGAACCCGTGGGCGCCTTCGTAGTAGGGGCGGAACGACGTCGAGATCGTGTTGGTGAACCAGTACAGCGACGCCTGCGTCAGTAGGAAGTCGTCGGTGAACCGGCTGGACAGGTCGCCGTCGCAGTCGCTCCAGGCGCGGTACTTCTCCAGGATCCAGGCGAGCAGGCCCGACGGGGAGTCGCTCAACCCCTGGGCCAGGGTGAGCGGCCGGGTGCTCTGCTGATGGGCGTAGGCACCCTCTTCCGCCGACCAGGCCGCCGCGGCTTCCAGGAACTCGCGTTCTTCCGCCGTGAGTTCGGTTCCGTCGTGGCGCAGCGGACGTCCGACGTCGAGGATGTGGAGACCGACGACCGACTCCGGATGGGCCTCGGCGAGCCTGCTGCTGATCCCGTTGCCGATATCGCCGCCGTGGGCGCCGTAGCGGTCGAAGCCGAGCTCGTCGTGCATGAGGCGGTGCCACAGTTCGTGGATGGGCAGCGATCCGTCCAGGCTCGCGCGCTGGTGGCTGAAGGTGAACCCGGGCAGGGACGGCACGATGACGGTGAAGGCGTCTGACGGGCTGCCGCCGTACTGGGACGGGGCGGAAAGCCTGCGCGCCAGCTCGATCAGCTCGAAGAACGAGCTCGGCCATCCGTTCGTCAGGACGATCGGCAGCGCGTCCGCCTGCTCACCGTCGAACCGCAGGTAGTGCAGGACGGTGCCGTCGATGTCGGCGAAGTGGGACGGCAGCGCGTTGATGGCGGCCTCGTGCTTGCGCCAGTCGTAGCCGGAGGCCCAGTACGCGACCAGGCGCCGCAGCTCCTCGCCGTCGGTCCCGGCCTGCCACGCAGGCAGGGGCCACGGCGTGGCCCACCTCGTGGTGCGCAGGCGCGCCCGCAGATCGTCGAGGTCGGCATCGGGCACCTCGAGCAGCAGGCGGGCTTCGGTCGTCAGGGGGTTCTCGGTTCGTGACACCATTGAAACGTATAACCGGTGTCGGCGTCCGTCAACACCGGTTAAGCATTTATCTGGTGTTGTGGGCGGCCGGGAAGACGAGCGCCCGAGGTCGTGCCGGTGCCCAGCGCGTCGATGCCGATCGTGCGGTAGTGCGCCGCGAATATCGGCGCGGACGGGGTCCCACCAGTGCCGGGAGTTGGCCTGCCCGGCCAGCAGGACCATCGACTCGCCCGCACCCGCGACGTCGAAGTGGATGCCCGACCCGTCCTTCGCGATGGCCACGCCCGTGGTGACCGGTCAGGTCCCGCGGCGCAGGCGGGCGAGCTCCTCGAGCACCTCGCCGACGCTCTCGGTGTCGTCGACCAGGTAGCCGGACCCCGGGTCCCGGGGCGGACCTTCGTTGATCACGGTGATGCCGAGGTCGGCGGACCGGAGATGGGTCTCGTCGCCGCCCGCGCTGACCCTGATCACGCCGGTGGCGTCGACCGCGTCGCGCAGACCGTCGACGTCCTGCGGCGCCACGAAGCGCAGCCCGCCTTTGGAGCCGGAGAGCAGCATCAGCTGGGCGACCTCCTCGGGGTCGCGGCGCGACACGACCGCCACCGTGGTGTTGCGCAGCGCCAGCAGGACGTTGAGCGCCTCGGAGGACAGCTGCTCGGCGCGCGCGTCGTCGGGGTCGCCCAGATCGGGGGCGAGACCCCCGTCGAAGTCGCAGGCCACGAGCAGCCGTGGAGTCGTGGCGATGCGGTCCAGCGCGCGCCACAGCTCGTCGAGGTCGTCCACCGGCACATCCTTTCGCGTCGTGATCAGTGTGCGGTGTGGGGCGCCGCCGCGGGGGACCGGCGTTGGCCGAACACGGTGACGAACGCGTAGTCCTTGTCCGCCGCGTGCGGGGAGAAGAAATCGATCACCTCGTCGTCGAACGCGGTGGAGCCGACCGCGCCCAGCCCGAGCGCGTGGGTGCCGAGGTGCAGTTTGCCCGCGTGCAGGGCGCCTTCGAGCTGCGCCAGCCGGTAGCCGCGGTTGCCGTAGCGCTCCAGGATCGACGGCAGGTGCGCGAGGTAGTAGAGGTTCACGTGCGCGTCGCCCGCGTACTGCTGATCGGCCGCGATGCGGGTGGCCTCGGCGCGGAACGTGCCTTCGCGCAGGAGCTCGACCGCGCCGAGCTGCGGGTGGTGCAGGTAGACGCCAGGAGCCAGGCCCTCGACGCCGTTCACGATCAGGTAGAGGTCGGTGAGGGGCGCGCCCGGCATGAGCACGTCGGAGGCGACGCCGCGCGTCGAACGATCGAGCAGCGTGGAGAACGCCTCGAACGCGATCTCCACCTCGGTGTCGTACTTCCTGGTCGAGCGACGCCGGAAGATCAGCTGCTCGGGCGGGCGGGTGTCCACCTGGTCGGCGGGCAGCGGCTGCAAAGCGACGAGTCGTCCGGTCGGTTCGGGCGGCTCCCGGTGCCATCGCCGTGCCGACCACCGCGCGGCCTGCGCGCCGGTCGGCAGGCAGGACGCGAGGTGCATGTCGGTGAGGCCGTGGAACGTCACCTCGGCGGGCGACAGCCGCCTCGTCGGGAGATCGAGCCTGGTCACGTCCGGTGCGGGCGCCGCCTCGGCCTCGGTGTGGCCCAACGCGACGAGCGCGACGGTCGACTCGCGCGTTCCTTCCACGTCGAGCAGGGCGTTGACGAGCGGGTCGGCGAAGCCGAACACGAGCTGTGGCCGCGACGCGTGCCGATGCCGCGACGGCGAGGATGTGGGAGAGCGACGTGCCCGTGTCCCAGAAGGTGTGCCGGTAGGCGCGTTCCCGGTAGCGCCAGGCGTTGCGCCAGAAGGTGCTCGTGATCGCCAGCACGACGGGGGCCGTGGCGACGGCGGGCGCCTGCCCGGTGGCCTCGGTGAGCGCGGCCCGGAAGTCACCCGCGCGCACCTGGTGCAGGGTGTGGCCGAGGGCGGAGTAGTGGTAGATCCCGGCCGCGAGGTCGACGAGGTCGCCGCAGATGAAGTACAGCTCGAGGTGGTAGAGCGCGCCGGTGCCGCCCGCCGTGCGGTAGTGGTGCACGCGGCCGTCGCGCGTGGTCCAGGTGCGGTCGAGCAAGCCGTTCGTCAACAGGCCGAGCCTGCCGAGCAGCGCCTTGTCCGGGACGACGGACGACGAGCTCTCGTCGCCGGTAGCGGCGATCGCGGCGAGGGTCGGGAGGCCCGTGTCCGGCAGCTCCCGCGACAGCCCGATCGGGGGTAGCGACTCGTAGACCTTGTACAGCAGCGGTCTGATGTCCCAGTCGCGCTGCCAGATCGCCTCGGTCCGGTTCGCCGGATCGCCGATGCCGATGCGCTCGTCACCCGGCTCGGCGTCGCTGAGGGAGTAGTACTTCGTCGCGTTGTGGAACGCCACGGCCTGTTCGAGCGTCGTCGTTGGGCACCTGAGCAGCGTATTAGCGCACCTCGGCGGCCACCCGGATGCCGAAGCCGATCAGCACCACGCCGGTGACGCGATCCAGCCACTGACGCACCGCGCGCTTGCTCAGCCAGCCGGTGCCGCGGCCGACCAGCCAGACGAGCACGACGAGCCACAGCCCGGTCTCCACCACGAAGAGGGCGCCGAGCAGGGCGGCGGTGGCGCCGACCGGGGCACCCGCCGGGACGAAGCCGGGCAGGAACGTCACGAAGAAGACGCCGATCTTCGGGTTGAGCAGGTTGGACAGGACCCCGCTGAGGTAGGCGCGGTGCATCGGGGTCGGCGCGACCTCGGTCTGCGGGGTGGGCACGGTGCCGCGGGAGCGCAGGCTCTGGATGCCCAGCCAGACCAGGTAGAGCCCGCCCGCGACCCGGACGATGTCGTAGCCGATCCGGCTGGTGGCCAGCAGAGCGGAGAGTCCGAGCGCCGCGGCCATGGACCAGAGGGCCAGGCCGGTCACGGTGCCCGCCGCGGTGACCAGACCGCCTCGCCGTCCCCGGCGGAACACGTTGCGGGTGACCAGCAGGGTGTCCGGGCCCGGCGCGAGGATGATCAACGTCGCTGCGGCGAGGAAGGTGAGGAGGGCGACGGTCATGAGGACCAGCGTCGTCCGCGGGTCTTGGGTGGGGCAAGCGGGTTCAAGACTTCACGGTCAGGGTCACTCGCGGCGCAGGCCTGCAAAGCCGCGGATGGTGGCCAGGCCGAGCTGGTCTGGCGTCGGGGCCGGGTGCTGGGCGCCCGCACCTCCGCCCGCAGGCCCGCCGCCGCGGCAACGCGCTGATGGACGGGCTACCCGCCGGTCAGCGTCTCTTCGATCATGTCGAGCACCGCGGTCTTGAGCAGGGACACCTGGTCGACGGTCGGCAGGCCCCGTCCGGCGAGCAGCCCGGTGAGGTACAGAGCGCGCAGCGGAGCGGTGATGTCGGTCCCGGGGGGCGTGGTGAGCAGGCGTTTCACCGCGTTGTTGGCCGAGTTCAGCAGGAGCGCGGCGCGCGGCGGCTCGGCGGTGTCGACGGGCCACCACAGAACGGGGCGGTCGGCGGGCTCGAAGCTCGCCACGCTGATGTCCAGCCGCTCTCCCGCGAGGGCCTCCCGGGCCTTCGCCACCAGCGTCTGCGCGGTGTCGACGTCCGGGTGGGGGTCGGCTGGGCGAGCTCGACCACGTCTTGGGCGCCGACCTCGCGGAAGTGGCCGCGCTCCTCTTCGTCGACGATCTGCAGTAGGTCCGCCTCGTGCAGCCCACTGGCGTTGACCACGAGGACGCCCGCGTGCTCGGCGATGTCGGCCAACGCGTGGTAGGTGTCGGCGTCGCGGACGTAGGGGATGGGCGGGGGACTGTCGACCAGCTGCTGGATGGTGCGGTCGCCGACGGTGGTCTCGTACGGCAGGGTCGCCCGGAGGAGATCGCGGACGTCCGGCTCGCTGACGGCCAGCGCCTTGAGGCCGTCGGCATGCAGCCGCACGATGTCGAGGTAGACGTCCGGGTGCTGGCTCTGCACGATGATCAGCTCGGTGAGCAGCCGGAAACCGATCTGCTTGCGGGCGAACTGCAGCGCCGCCGATTCCTGGAGCCCTTCGCGGGAGGCGGTGAGGGGGAGATCGCCCGCGTCGATGACAGCGCGGCAGAAGAAAGCCCAGCGGGGAACGATCAGGTCGTCGGTATCGGCGACCAACATGCCTTTCGAGTAGATGCGGTCGCCGGTGCGGTAGCCGGGCCGCGCGGTGTAGGGGAGGACGAAAGCGAGTCCGGCGACGCTGGACGAGGAGGAGTCGAAAGGGATGATCCCCATCGCCTCGAAGCCGAAACGCTCGCGACACCAGGTGAGCTGGTCCTCCAGCGACAACCGCCACGGGGGGGTCTGCTGGGACAGGGTGTCGCCCGCGATCTGGACGGGCACGTCGAGCAGTTCAGCGAAATCACCGGCGTAGCGGTTGCAGGCGTCGGTGTCGCACCAGCGGTGGAACCCGTGCCGCGGCCGCAGCCGCACCTCGGTGCCCGGCTCGGCCAATGGGGTCAGCGCGTCGCCGATGGTGAAGGTTCCGTCGCTCTGCCCGACCCAGCGGACGGTGGGCGCGTCAGGGGTCCGCGCCGATCGCGACACCACCTCGATGGAGTCGGCGACGAGGAAGCACGCCAGCAGCCCGATGCCGAACTGCCCGAGGAAATCGCGGCGGGCGGCGGCGAGGTCGTCCCGTTTGGACGTGTTGCCGATGATGGACAGCAGCGTGCGCATGTCCGCGGCGGTGAGGCCGATCCCGTTGTCGCGCACCACCATCTGCTCGTAGCCACGCGCGGGCACGATCTCGATCCGTTCCGGGAAATCGGCTCCGAGCCGTCGGCGGGACTTGATGGCGTCGTAGGCGTTCTGCAGCAACTCCCGAAGGTAGACGCTTTCGCTGCTGTAGAGGTGGTGGCTGAGGACATCGACGAGGCCACGCAGGTCGACCTGGAACTGCTCGCGCATGCGTGGGCCCGTCATCCAGGAACGAATGCCCCGTGGCTCGGGCGCTCCCTGCCCTTCCGCCACGGAGCCTTCGCTCGTCGTCCGCTGTGGCTCGTAGACCTTGAGGTTCTGCTCGAGGCCCGCGAGCTTGAACCGCGCCATTGCGAGGTTGGCCCGGGCCCGGTCCAGCACGAGGTAGAGGAACAGGGTGTTCTGCCGGGCCAGCGGGCGGATGATGTGGTACTGCTTGTCGAGCGTGATCAAGATGTCCTCGATCGACTGCGACAGGCCAAGATCGGCCATCGTGCGGTGCTTCGCCTGGATGACGTTGCTGTTGCCCGCGGCGGCGACTTCGAGATCGAGGTCGACGGGGCTGCCCGCCGTGCCGAGCGCCATGCCGCTGTTGCTGTCGACCAAGGCGACGCCGAGTGCGCCCTCGATCTGCATGGCCCCTTTGAGGGCGGTTGAGTGGTCGTTCATGGGTTTTCCACCTTCGACGTTCGGGGGGTGTTCGGGGGAATTCAGTTCGGTGGGAGCGGCTTTCCGTGCTTCCGCGTGCCTCATCGGAATTGGTGCGGAACCGTCCGGTCCGGCAGCGTCGCGTTTGCGGGGTGACGGAACCCGATCGGGCGGAGGCCGGACCGGCCTGGGTGGGCCCGGGATCTCGACCTGCGGCGACGTTTGCGGCTCGGGGAAAAAGGGCTCAGCGTCTACCACCACAGAGGACAGAGACTCGCTTGTCCGCCTCGACCATGCCACGTGAATGGACGGTAGCAGTGTACGGTGCGCAATCGACGGCGGACGGAACGCCGATTATTCCGCTATGAAAACAACGAGCGGTAGTCATTCGGTTGCGTTTCGTGGGAAATACGCATCCGGTCTGACGCCTTGAACTGACGCCTATGTCCGCGGCGTCAGAGCATGGCGTCGATCTCGGCGCGGTGGAAGGCCAGCGGCGTGACGGGGAAGCTGAACTCGTCCTTGTGCAGGCTGGTGGCTCCGCACCAGCCGCACCGGCCGGAGGTGTCCAGCACGGCGCGACCCTCGAGCTCGGCGCGGCGGTCGGTGGCCCGAGCCGCCCCGGGCCCGGCGATCGCGGGCTTCGCGTCGCGCCCCGAGACCCGCTTCACCAGCCACCAGGCGCCCGCACCGATGGCGACGACAACCACGATGCCGATCAGCGCGTTCAACAGCCCGGCGATGAGGCCGATGGCCAGCCCGGCCAGCACGAGCACCCCGATGATCTGCGCGATGCGCAGCAAGATCCGCGACACTTGCTGACCCCTATCCGAGCTCCGCCCTCCCTTCGGCACGGTACCCTGTTGGCGTGCCCGTCGACCACGCGTTGAGCTCTGAGACCTGAGTAGACAGATGAGTAGTTCGGCGGGCGCGGGGCGGGGAGCGCGCCAGAACCGTTCGCCGGAATCCGGCCCGGGGAGGCTGTCATGGCGTTCGCCGTTTATCGCGCAGGTCCCGAGGGTTCCGGGCGGCGCCGCGTGCCATCACCGGTGGTCATCGGGGCGTGGTTTGCGGGCTGGCCTGGGCCGCGTCGCTGCGGGCGGTGATGGCCCAGTTCGCGGGCAACGGCAAATCGCAGTTCGAGTGGATGGGCACGTACGAGGGCATCCTGTTGCCCGGCGCCGTCGTCGGCGGGCTGCTGGGGTGGGCCGCGTACCGGCACGGGCGGACGCCGTCGTGGCTCGTGATGGCGCCGCTGCTGTTCGTGGTGGCGACCCCGACCGTCGTGGCGTCGGTGTTCGTCGACGGCCTGGGCGGCGGCGCGTTGGCGGTGCCGCTGGTCGGCATGGCGGGCGGCTACGCGCTGGCGGGCCGGGGGCTGCGGTGGACTCGGTGGGCGGCCGCGGTGGTCGCGCTCCTCGCCGTTCCCGGCTGGTTGGTCATGGCCACGATGATCGGCGGTCCGCTCGCCCTCGACACCCCCCTGGGGAGCCTGGGTCGCCGTCCTCTTCCTGTCCCTGCTGGCGGTGCTCTCGTTCGGCTGCACGCTCCCTGTATCGTGCTCTCGCCGAGCTCCTCACGTCACGGCGACGGCTGGTGCTCGTGGGCGTCGTCTGCGGCCTGGCGTGGGGTGCGGGGATGCGGGGGTTCATGGCGGCGGCCACAGACACCGTGTCGGAGGTGAGCTGGCTGGGGACGTTCGGGATCATCCTGCTGTTCAGCGCCATCGTCGGTGGCCTGCTGGGCTGGGCCGAGTACCTGCGCCGTAACGGCGATCGACGGCGTCAGCGGCGCCTGGTGCGCGCGCCGCTGGCGTTCACCGTCGACCCGGCCTCGCTGATGGTCACGCTGCCCGCCCTTTCAGGCGCGTACGCGCTGTCGGGGCGGGCGTCGCGGCGGGGCCGGTGGCTGGCGACGGCGGGCGCGCTGCTGCCCGTGCCCGCCTTCCTGATCGCGGTGCTGGTGCTCTCCGACATCCGGGACCTGCTCACCCCCGCGGGGTCCTGGATGGTCGTCCTGCTCTTCTCCCACCTCGCGGTGCTGACCATCGCCTGCGTGATCCCGCAGCGGGAGACGGCCGTCGGGCTAGTGGACGAACGTGTAGGTGAGGAAGGACAGGCCTTCGCCTAACGACTGGGTGTTCAGCAGCCGCAGGGCTTTTGGCTCGGTCGTCGCGCCGAAGAGCCGCTCCCCCGCGCCCACCACGACGGGGAAGACGACCAGGCGCAGCTCGTCGACCAAGTCGTTGTCGATCAGCGTTCTCGCCAGTTGATAGCTGGCGTAGACCAGGATCTCGCCGTCGACCTGTCGCTTGAGTTGAGCAACCGATCAACGACGTCGCCGCTCAGCACCGTGGCGTTGATCCACTGCGGGCTGTCGATGGTCGTGGACACGACGAACTTGGGCAACGCATTCAACCGCGCGGCCCACTCGCCGTCGCGTGACGTCCAGCGGGCGGCGAACCAGGCATCGCTACGCCGGCCGAGCAACAGCGCGGCCGCGGACTGGGCCTCGTCCGTCTCCTGCTCGGCCCACGCGCCGAGGTCCGCGCCGCCGGACCGGGTGAACCAGCCGCCGCGGCTGAAGCCCTCCTGGCCGTCCGGGTCCTCGACGACTCCGTCGAGCGACATGTTGGTGGTGATGACGATCCGGCCCATTGCGCTCTCCTTGTACCGGGACTGTTCCCACCGGAATTGACACCAGAGCCGCTCGGAACTCATCGCGGCCGCTCCCAGCTGCAGGGGCAGGCCGAACCACGCGAACACGTGCGCTCGAACCGGCTCATCGCGGCGATTGGTCGCCCTCGCCGGCTCATCGTGAACAGGCCGGTCGCGCTCGCGACGCCGTCCGGGCCGACGACATAGGCGCCGAACGCCGGCTGACCATTCGCCCGGGTCGGCACCAGCCGGTACCTGCGCGTCGGCACCAGCAAGCGCTCGAAGAACTGGAGGCGACCGTCCCGGCCTTCGTACTCCAACGGCATCGGTGGCATCGACAGGAAGATGTTGTCCGTGAAGAGCTCGACCAGTGCAGGGATGTCGGCCGACTCGTATGCCGCAACGAACCTGGCGGCGATCATCTCCTCGCCAGACGACCCGCCGCGGACGGACTCTCTTGCGGCGACCCGCGCGGGAGGCCCGGTTTTGCGGCGGTACAACGGAGGGCCGGTTCTCCTCGCCGTACCGTCTGTTGCCGTTGGGCAAGACTCGCCCGCGCCGGGCGAGTGCGCTGTTGACCGACGCTACGTCTGGCCAACATCTCGGCGACTTCGGCCGCGTGAAACGCGAGCACGTCCCGAAGAACCATCACGGCCAGCTGCCGAGGTGGCAACAGCTGCAGGGCCGTGACGAACGCCAGCGAGATCGACTCGCTCTGCTCATAGCGCGCCTCGGGTCCGACCGACGCCGTCGTGGGGGCAGGCCAGGAAGGCGTCCGGATAAGGCCCCAACCAGACCGCTTCGCCGCGACCGGTCGGCTCCGGTGGCTCGATGCCGGGGATGTCCCACGCCTTGGCCGGCCGGCGCCGGATGGCGCGGATCGCGTTGAGACACGTGTTCGTCGCGATCCGATAGAGCCAGGTCCGGATCGACGCGCGGCCGCCAAACCCGCCAGCCCGCGCCACGCGGCCATCAGCGTGTCCTGCAGCGCGTCCTCGGCGTCCTGGATCGACCCCAACATCCGGTAGCAGTGGACGTGCAGCTCGCGCCGGTAGGGCTCGGTGAGTGCGCGGAACGCCTCGCCGTCCCCGGACTGCGCCCGGGAGATCAGGTCACTGCTCACCCCGTCGCTCCTTTCCCTGGCCGTGGTGGAGGTGGAGCGTCCGGGCGGGGCGGGAACTGAGCGGTGTCCGGTGGCGACCCCGTTTGTGTTGGCCAGCGCGAGGGCCTGTTCGATGATGACGTCTGGACGTTCCTCCGGCATCCAGTGCCCGGAGCGCTCCACCACGCCGCCCGTCGCCTTGGGTGCGACGGCCTGGACGGTGGCCAGCGTCAGGCCCCCGAGGCAGGCCTCACCGCCGTACCCGACGACCGGGATGTCGAGGGCCCGTTCGGCGTGCCGGGCGACCTGCCCGGCGCTGGTGAAGTACTCCTCGTACACCGCGAGGCCCGCGCGGAGCGCCCCGGGCTGGCGGATGGCGCGCACGTACTCCGCGATGTCGGACGGCGAGATCGCCTCCGGGTTGTAGGCGAAGTGCTGGAAGAAGGATTACTGCAGGTACTCGGGCTCGTGGCCCGCGATGAGCAGCGCGGGGACGTCGGGCACCGACTGGAACGGCAGGTGCCACAGGAAGTCGCCGCCCGCCTTCGGGATGAACGCCTGCTCCATCATCCCGAGCCCGGGCAGGGCCATCTCGAAGATCCCCAGCGCCGCGACCTCGTCGCGGAACTGCGCGGCGTAGCAGTAGGCGAACACGGCGCCCCAGTCGTGACCGAACACCATAATGGGCGTGTCCCCGGCGAGCGGCCGCACCACCTCCTGGAGTTCCGCTGCGATGGCGTCGGGGCGTTGTAGCCCGTCGCGGGCCTGCCCGAGAACCCTGCGCCCCGCCAGTCGGCGGCGATGACCGTGTAGTCGCCTGCCAGCGCGGGCATGACCCGTCGCCACTCGTACCAGGTCTGCGGCCAGCCGTGCAGGAGCAGCAGCACGGGCCCGCTGCCGCCGATGACGTAGTGGACGCGCCCGGCGGCGGTCCGGGCGGTGTGGTGGGTGAAGCCGTCGGGCGTCACCGCCGTCGATCCGGTCATGCCCCACCGCCGAAGATCTCCCCGGCGACCGCCTGCCACGCGGGGTCGCTGGTGTCGATCAGCGTCGGGTTGCCGTCGCACCACTGAAACGTGTGCTTGAGGACGATGATCTTCCACCCGTCGTCGGTGCGGCGGAACCGGTTCTCGTACCAGCCGTACTGGGTGTACTGGTCCTGGCCGTGCTTGTTCGGCTTGCGGTGGCGCGAGACGTGGTAGAAGACGCCGCTCGCCTCGTCGCCGTCGAGGTCGATGAGGAAGTTGGTGTAGCGGTGCACCACCTGCAGCGGCTCCAGGCAGGCCGAGGCGAACCGCGCCCACGCCGCCGGTGTGGTGGTCGCGGCCGGTAGGCCCGTGAGGTCGAAGAAGTCCACCTCGAAGGGGTCGTGCAGCGTCGACGCGTAGAGGTCCCAGTCGTGCAGGTCCAGGCCGCGGCCGAAGCGCAGCATCACGTCGCTGATCTCCTGGCGGTCCCACATCACCTGAATGCGGTGGGCGGTGACCGCGTCGAGCGCGGTGGTCGGCGTGCTCATGCCTGCAGCTCCTTTGTGGAAGTTGCAATACTGCATACACTATTCACGGCAGCCGAGGGGCTGCACAGAGTTTGAGGAGCCACTGTGGCCATCGGGAGCCTGCTCGAGGGGCACGGGGGTCTGCGCATCAGCGACCCCCGGCGCACGAGCATCGAGGTGCACGCCCACCTCCGGGAGCTGATCATCAGCGGTGTCCTGCCACCCGGCACCGAGCTGAAGCAGGCCGAGCTGGCGCGCGTGTTCGCCGTGAGCCGGACGCCATTGCGCGAGGCGTTCCGGATGTTGCAGGAGGAGGGGCTGATCGCGGGTGAGCCGAACCAGCGCAGCCGGGTGCTGGGCTTCGACCCCGAAGAGCTCGAGCTGCTCTACGCGGGCCGGGTCGCGCTGGAGTGCCTGGGCGTGCGGCTGACCGCCGGGCACCTGTCCCGCGAGGAGGAACGCGCGGCGACGTCGGCGATGCGCGAGATGGAGCGGACGCACCGGGCCAACGACACCGCGGGCTGGGCGATCGCCCACCACCGGCTGCACCGCCTGGTGATCGGCCGCTCCGGCTCGGCCCTGCTGCGCACGGCGACGTCCTACGCGGAGCAGAGCGACCGCTACGTCCGCGCCTACCAACACCGCCACGAACGCGTTCGCCGACCGGCAGCGCGAGCACGCCGCCATCCTCGAAGCGGTGCGCGCGGCCGAGCCTCAGCGCGCGGTCGAGCTCATGGCCCAGCACCTCTCCGGGACCGCGCTGCGCGTGATGGCGGACTTCGCGCCGGGGCGGCGCCAAGGCCGCGGTGCTCGCCGCGGTGGATCTCGTGGCAGGCCGGAGCGGCACGGAGCAGGTGTTGACCTGACCGGAAAGTGTGTGCACTGTTGGGGCACAGTCCAGAGCATCGCGGTGAAAGGGGCCGACCCGTGAGCGAGACCCAGAGCGCACGACTGGCCGGCAAGCGCGTCCTCATCACCGGGACCGCCGGCCGTCAAGGCGAGGCCGCGCAGCGGCTGTTCGTCCAGCAGGGCGCTGCCGTCGTCGGATGCGATCTGCAACCCGGTGCCGCCGAGGCGAGCGCCAAGGCCCTGCGTGCGGAGGGGTTCGACGCCCGCGGATACGACGTGGACCTCGCCGACGCCGAGGCGGCCGCGGCCTGGGTCGAGTCAGCGGCGGGCGACCTCGGCGGGATCGACGTGCTCTACAACAACGCCGCGGGCTTCGGCTTCTCCCCGTTCGCACACATGACGCTCGACCTGTGGCGGCCACGTCATGCGGGTCGAGCTGGACATCATCTTCCACACCACCAGCGTGGCCTGGGCGCACCTCTGCGACGGCGGCGGAGCGATCATCAACACCGGCTCCTACTCCGCGCTGCGAGGCGTCGGTCCGCTCGGTCAGGTCGCCCACGCCGCCGCGAAGGGTGGGGTGATCGCGATGACGAGGTCGCTCGCGGTCGAGGGCGCCCGCCACGGCGTCCAGGGCGAACTCGATCTCCCCAGGTTGGAGTCGACCCCGTCGACCGACGCCGCCGTCGACGACACCGGCCGGGCCTGGCAGGTGAACAACCACCTCGTCCAGCGGCCCGGCAAGGGCATCGACATCGCGCACCTCGCGGTCTACCTCGCGTCCGACGAGTCGTCCTCGGTAGCCGGGCAGGACGCCGGTATCGACGGCGGCGCGACGGCGGGCTGGCGCGACGACGTCGAGAGCGACCGCATCGCGGCCCTCTACGCCTGACCGGCTCCCGCGTCGGTCCTGGCCAGGGTCACCACGGTGGCGACGTCGTGCCCGCGCAGGGCGCTGACGTAGCCCGCGAGCAACGCCTGCTCGGCCGGGTCCAGCGCGGGATCCTGCTCCGGGGCCGAACCCAGGGCCCTGCAGTGACACCCGGGCCCGCTGCCGCGCGCTGTTCACGGCGGCGACGGTCGTGCCCAGCGGCTGCACCGCCTCCGCCGCCCCAGAGAGGAGCAGCAGAGCACTTCGCAGAGCACCAGCACCGCACGTTGCTTCGGCGGCAGCAGTTCGAAGATCGTGCAGAAGGCCCGCTCGACCGCCTCACCCATCTCCAGGGGCGGCGCCGAGTCGTACGGGTCGGTCGAGGCGGGCTCGCGGGGCGGCTCCCCGCCGTCGGACGGGTCCAGGGTCGAGCCCCCAGGGCCGCCAGCGACAGTAGCGGTGCATCTCGTTCAGGCAGGCGTTGGTGGCGATCCGGTACAGCCAGGTGCGGAAGGTCGCGCGCCCGGCGAACGTCGAGCGCGCCCGCCACGCCCGCAGCAGCGTCTCCTGCAAGGCGTCTTCTGCCCGCTCGGAGGAGATCAGCATCCGACGGCGGTAGCCGTGCAGCGCGCGGCGATGGCGTTCGACCAGCACGGTGAAGGCGGCCTCGTCCCCGGCGACGGCCCGGTCCACGAGCACGTCGGATGGGGGAACCGACCGCGGCGGTCATCGCGCACTCCGGTGCGGATCCGGGACGGCCAGCGCGCGGGCGAGGCGGTCGAGCGACTTGGTCGGGTCGTCGTGCGGCCGGATCAACGCCACGTGCCGCCCAGGCGGGCAGCCTTCCTCCGCGGCGAGCTCGGCGACCCGCTCGGCGGGCGCGGCTCCGACGCCGGTGGCCAGGACCAGCGCGATGCGCGCGGCGTCCACGCCGAGATCGGCGGCGTGGTCGGCCGCCCATCAACGCCGCGGCGTGCCCGTCGATGGCGTGCGCGGCCGACACGGTCAAGACCACCGCGCCGAGGCGGGCGATGAGCTCGTCGACCAGGTCGTCGTCGGCGGCGAACAGCACCACGAGCGCGGCGACGGTCCGGTCCGCGCAGGGTGCGGGCCAGTGAAGGCGGGCACAGGAGCCCGGCGTGAGGTGGCGCAGCACCACGTCGGCGATCCGGTGCGCGCCTTCGCGGTTTTGGTAGGGGGAGCCATGGCCCAACCCTGGCGCCGCCACCCCGCCGAAGGGAAAGACCGATCATGCATGACAGCAGTGCACCGGTTGCATGACCACGGGGCGGCTGAACCGGCGATGATGGTTCGCATGGATGACCGCCCGCAGCCCGGTGGCAAGGTGCTGGCGCTCCCGCCCGCCCCGGACGCGATCGAATTGCGCCACCTGCGCGCGTTCGTCGCCGTCGCAGAGGAGCTGAACTTCGGCCGGGCGGCCGAGCAGCTATTCGTGTGCCAGCCCGCGCTGAGCCGGCAGATCCGCGGGCTCAAGCAGCTCGTCGGCTGCGAGCTGCTGCGACGCTCGACCCACAGCGTGGAGTTGACGGTCGCCGGCGAGGCGCTGCTCGATCGATCCCGCAAGCTGCTCAGAGACGTGGACGAGGCGGTGGTCGCGACGCTCGCCGTCGGCGGAGAGCTGCTCGTGCAAATCGGCCGGATGCTCGCGCCAATGGAGGGGCTGTAATGAATCACGGACCTGAACCCCGACCTGCTCGCGCGGCGCGGTCGACCTTCGAGACGTTGCACCAGCGTTCTTGGTCGCCGCCGGCCGGGGACGGTTGTGCGACCCGTCACCGCGGGCGGCGTCCCCTCATTGGTCGCCCTCGCCCCGGTCCGGGCTACCAGCCAGCCCGTCGTGATGCTGCACGGCGGTGGCTACGTGCTCGGATCGGCGTTCGGGTACCAGCCGCACGCCGGCGCCCTCGCCGCTGCCGCCCGGACGGAAGCGTGCTCGTCCCCGACTACCGGCTCGCGCCCGAGCATCCCTACCCCGCAGCCGTGGACGACATCCTGGCCGCGTACCCCCTGATGGCTCGAGCAGGGACCGAGCCGCGGGGCAGATCGTCCCTCTCGGGGGAGTCCGCCGGGAGGGGGCCTTCTGATGTCGGCGCTGCTCATGCTCAAGCGGGAGCAGCTGCCGCTGCCCGGCGGCGTCGTGCTCCTCTGCCCGGGGTCGATCTCACTTACTACGAGGAGACCGAGCTGCCGAGCGAGCCGCAGCCGTTGTCAGCGTCGCGGAGCTCGCCTGTTCGCGGCCTCCTACCTCGCGACACGCCACCGCGCGACGACGTGGTCAACGCGCTGTGGCCGACCTCACCGGGCTGCCGCCGATGCTGATCCAGGCGGCACCGGGACGCTCTGGGCAAGGACGCTCACGCCTCGCCGAGCATGCCACAGCCGCGGCGTCGACGTGCAGCTCGAGCTCTACCCGGTGGCGACGCACGATTCCACCTGTTCTGGTCGTTCCCGCCCGAGGCGGCGGACGCGCTGGAGCAGGCCGGTGCCTTCGTCCGCCGGACCCGCGCGCGGGCGGGCGCGGCCGAGCGGTCGCAGGGCCGCTGAGGCCCGCGGTACCCGGTGGGTGGGCCGTGGTGGGTGGGCCGCCCTTGTCCGCTTCTGGGCCCCTTGCGATCATGGCTTCGACCGGGTCGGGGACAGCGGCGCATGGGTCAGCGCACGTCTCGATGATCAGGGAGGCCCGGTGCGGGGTCCGAGGTCGCGCGCGTCCGGGCTTGGGTGTGCTGACGTGTGCCGCGCTGCTTCTCACGGCCTGCACGTCGACGGTGTCGGGAGCGGCCTACCCGCTCGGCGGCGGCCCGTTGACGCAGCCGGTGCTGAACTACGGCTACGGCGCCCAGTCCGCGGGGCAGATGCCCTACCAGCCGGCCGTCGTCGTGGTCGCGGGCGGCCCCGGGACGGTGCGCTCGGTGAGCAGCGACGGCATGACCTGGACCATCGATGCGGGCGCGGGCGGCGCGAGCGACCTCGCGGTCGGTCGGATCATGCTGATGACCAGCCAGGCCGCCGGGCGGGTGTCGAGCTGCGCGACGAGGGAGATACGCGCGTGGTCCGGTTGGCCCCCGTCGACCTGCCCGAGGTGATCACGGACGGCACCATCGACATCGACCAGGCCGTCGACAGCGCCGCGATGGTCTACCAGCAGATCCCCGACCAGCCCGGTGCCGTCTCGGTGCCGGGCCCCGACGACTCCTCGATCCCGCTCCCGCAGACGGGCCAAGGCGGCAGCGGGGGTGGCGCAGGTGGCAGCGGGGGCGGCGGCGTGGGCGGCGGTGCGGAGGCAATGGGCGCGGCACGGGCGGCACTCGGGCGGCCCCGGCGGCGGCCGGAGGCAGCGGGAAGCGGCCTGGCGTACCGCGCGACCCTTCCGCCCCCGGCGCGCTAGTCCCCTCGGGCGCGCCCGCGATGCTGATCCTCCCCGCGGCTACACCGCCACCGAAGGCGCTGCCGCCCGCGACGAAAGAGAGCGTCAAGATCCCGGTGGGCGACTGGACCGTCACGCCGTCCAACAGCCCGGGCCAGCTCGGGCTCGGCATCGAATACCAGGCGAACGCCTCGCTCAAGGTCGGGATCGGCATGGCGTTCACCACGCAGAACCTGCACATCCACGGCGTCGACAAGATCGTCGGCGGCCGGCGGGTCGGCTCCGGTTTCAGCATCACCGGCATCACCGGGCTGCAGATCTCGATCGCGGCCGGGGCGGCGAACGGGTCGCTGGACAATTCGAAGGTCAAGGTCGAGGTCCCGCTCGAGATGAACCTCCCGATCCCGCCGTCGCCCGCCACGGCCGGGCTGCCGCTGAACCTCAAGTTCACCTTCAAGTTCATCGTCGAGACCGCGTTGACCGGCAAGAACTCCACGCTGCTCGCGGGCGGCAACTACGCGCTGGACGGCCCGATCGGCATCGCCGACGGCACGATCTCCACCCCGAAGTTCACGGTGGTCTCGAGCATCATCGACAGCCTCAGCGGCATCACGCTCGGGCCGAGCGGGATCGTGGCGGCGATCGGCCTCAAGGGCATGGTCGGGCTCGGCACGCCCGCCCTGAGCGCAGGCCCGTTCACGAGCCTGACGGCCGCCGTCGGCGTCACGAACGGCTCGTCGCTCGGCGCCCCGCTCGCCCGGTGCCGCGGCGCAACCCTCGATCTCAAGGGTGGTGGGGGAGCGGGGATCGCGATCTCGTCGTCGGTCGTGCCGATCCTGCGGGGCTTCCTTCCTCCCGGGACCAAGCTCGACGGCGGCATCGAGACGAGCACCACGATCCTGCACCGCCAGCAGGTCGTGCCCGATGTCCCGCTCTGCCGGATCTGAGCGGGCGTGAACCGCACCCGAGGAGACCACGTGATCACCGCCTCGCGCCTGCTCGCCGCCGTGACGGTCACCCTTGGCCTGGCCGTGACGGGCTGCTCGACGGAGGTGGCCGGGCAACCGTCCGCAGTGGCCGACGGGGCGCCATCCGCGGCGGACCCGGCCGCGGCCGAGGCCCCGCCCGCCGACGCCCCCGCCGACGCCCCCGCAGGCGCCCTGCCCAACGCCTGCACGCTCCTGTCGCTGCCGGAGGCCACGAAGCTCGCAAGCACCCCGCTCAACCCCGCCACCCCCGCGGGCGCGGGCGACGCCGTCACGTTGTGCGAGTACACCGGGCCCACGTCCGGCCCCTTGGCCCAGGTCGAGGTCTACGTCGGCGACGGGGCCAAGCAGATCCTCGACACCGACCGCCGGATCGGCCACACCTTCAGCCCGATCCCCGCCACCGGCGACGAGGCCTACGAGGAGGACGGCAACGTCTTCGTCCGCAAGGGCGAGACCTGGGCCGCGGTCCGGCTGGTGCGGCTCAACGACCCTGCCGAGAACCGCGACCCCCTCCGCCTCGCCGCGACGACCGTCGTGGGCCGTCTGTAGCGCCGAGACGATCGCCCACCCCGTCGGAGTGGGCGATCACGGCTCAGGCGGCGGCCACCCGGCGGGCGGAGGCCAGGCGCAGGACGAGGGCGACGAGGGCGATGGCGATGATGACCAGCGCGTAGACCTCGGCGGTGATCCGCAGGCCGAAGGCGGTGCCCGCGAACCCGGCGATCACGGCGGGCACGCTGAACGCGACGTAGGAGATCACGAAGGCCGCGGCGAACAGGGCGCCCCGCTCGTGGGGCTCGGCGATCCGGGCGAAGGTGCCGAAGGTGGCCAGGGCGGCGGCGCCGAACCCGATGCCCGCGATGACGGTGCCGAGCGCGGAGAGCGCGATGAGGTCCGTCGCGATGCCCGCGAGGGTGGCCAGGGTCCCGAACGCGAGCAGCACGGACGCCGGGGCCAGCAGCGAGGGAGCGGGACGCGAGCGCAGGAGGAAGGCGGTGAGCGCGCCGGTGCCGCACAGCAGCGTCACGACGATCCCGCCGACCAGGTGGTTGCGCAGCCCGAACAGGCCCGCGGTGACCGACGGGCCGAGGGAGAGGTAGAGCCCGCCGAGCGCCCAGCTGGCGATCATCACCGGGACGACCGGCACGGCGTCGGCCCGCAGCCGCGCGGGCACGCCGACCTGCGGACGCAGCGACGCGACCGCACCCGGCCGCCGCGGCGAGGTCTCCGGCATGCGGGCGACGACCACGGCCGCCAGCACCATCCCGCCGATCAGCAGGGCGTAGACGAACCGGGTCGGCGCAGGCCCGAACTCGACCAGCGCGCCGCAGCCGAGCGCGCCGAGCGCGAGCCCGGCGGTGGGCGCCACCGAGTTGACGACGCCCGCCCGCCCGCGGGCGTGCGCCGGTTCGAGGTCGACGAGCGTGGCGCCGAGGGTGGTCATGGCCGCTCCGGTCGCGATGCCCTGCAGCAGCCGGGCGACCGAGAGCACGACCACGTTCCCCGCGAGGAGGAACAGGACGAGCGCGACCGTCTCGAGCGCGATCGCGGCGGCGAGCACCGGGCGGCGGCCGAGGTGGTCGGACAGCGCGCCGACGACGAGCAGCGAGCCGAGCAGGCCGACCACGTAGATGGCGAACACGGCGGTCAGCACCCACGCCGTGAAGCCCCATTGCTGCTGGTAGACGACGTAGAGCGGGGAGGGCGCGCTGGACGCGGCCAGGAAGAGGACGACGATCGCCGCGACGGCGGCGAAGGTCCCGGCCCGCGGCGCGCGGTGGTCGTGCCGCGGCGGCGGCGGGTGGGGCGACAGGCATGAGTTCCTCGCAGCGATCTGTGCGTTAACGGCCTCGACGCTAGCACGACGCAGCGATCGCTGCGTTAGCTTGACGCAGTGATCAGTGCAATAATGGTCACATGTCCGCGCCGACCGCCTCGCCCGCCACCCCTGCGCACCCGGGCACCCGACCCGGGGGCCGCTCCGCCCGTGTGCGCGCCGCGGTGCACCGGGCCGTCGAGGAACTGCTCGTCGAGGAGGCGGGCGACGCGCTGACGATCCCCGCCGTGGCCGCCCGCGCGGGCGTGCACGCCACCACGCTCTACCGGCGCTGGGGCTCGATCGGCGAGTTGCTGGCCGACGTCGCGACCAGCCGGTTCTCCGGCGAGATCGTCGTGCCGGACACCGGGAGCCTGCGCGGCGACCTGGAGCGCTGGGCGGCCGACGTGGCGACCGACCTGAGCGACCCGGACGTCCTCGCGCTGATCCGCGCCACCCTCGGCGCGGGCGGCGAGCAGGGCGCCTGCGCCTGCCGCGGCGACCGGGAGGAGCAGCTGGCGGCCATGATCGAGCGGGAGCGGGCGCGGGGAACGCCGTGCCGACCGTCGAGCGCGCGGCCGACGCCCTCCTGGCCCCGCTCTACTACCGGGCCATCTTCACCGAACACCCCGGCACGCCCGAGTGGGCGCGGGCCTCGTCGGCTACCTGCTGACGGCCTGATCGACCGGCCGCCGCGGGTGGGCGAAGATGAGCGGCCCAAGGAGGACTGCGGCCACGGGGAGGTGGGCGGTGCGCCAACCGCGCAGCGACGTGACCCGCAACCGACGGCTGCTGGTCGAGGCGGCGATCGAGTCGTTTCACGAGCTCGGCTGGGACGTCCCGCTCGACACCGTGGCCCGCAGGGCGGGCGTGGGCAACGCGACGCTGTACCGCCACTTCCCCACGCGCGACGACCTCTACGAAGCCGCCTTCACGGAGATCTACGCCCGGCTCGCCGCCGTGCTCGATCGCTACAAGGACGCGGACGACGGCTGGCAGGCCATGCGCGACCTGATCTTCGAGATCTACGCGACGGCCCCGATCGGTCCCACGATGGGGACCGCGGCCCAGGAGCGGCTCGAGGCGTCGCCGTCGCTGCGGTCGATCGTCACGAGACGCGTGACGCCGTGGAGCGTCTCCTGGGGTTGGCCCAGGCCCAGGGTTCCGCCCGTGCCGACGTCGACGTCGACGATGGCTCTCGCCGCCGGACTCGATGATGCCGCTGGTCGCCGCGTCGGCCAAGGACGCGCCCGAGCTGTGGCAGCGTCAGCTGGTGCTCGTCCTGGACGCGCTGCGCCCCGGCGGGGCCAACCCGCTGCCGCCGCGCGTGGCCGACGCCGACCAACGGGCGCGGCTCACCCGCGCGGCGCGGCAGATCTAGCTCCCGCCACCCCGCCCGGGGTGGCTTGCGTCATATCCCCGGTATGCGGGTGGCCGCCAGTTGGCATGCGGCGTACCGTGGTCTCGAACGGGGATGTACTCCCCATTTGGGGAGGCGATCCCCGTATCGGGTGCGGTTCGCCATCGGTGAGGACGGGGCCTTCGATGCCTGGACAGGTGCGCACTGCTGGGCCGAGCAGCAGCGTCGATCAGGTCGCGGACAATCCCGCCCCGGTCCTCCCCGCGCCACCGCCCGCGCCGCCCGCCGCTCCGACCCGGCCCGCCCCAGTGGACGCCCGGCCGACGACCCAGGCCTTGTCCCCGTCGTGGCTGGCCCCGCTGGGGCGTGCTCGTGGTGGGCATGTTCATGTCGGTGCTCGACACGAGCATCGTCAACGTGGCCCTGCCGACGATCCAGCTCGAACTGGGCATCAGCGCCACCGACGGCCAGTGGGTGAGCACCGCCTACAGCCTGGCCGAGGGCATCATGGTGCCGATCAGCGGCTGGCTGGGCTACCGCTACGGGGCCAAGCGGATCTATCTGCTGTGCCTCGCCGGGTTCACGCTTGCCTCGGTGCTCTGCGGTCTGTCGGGTGGGCTGGGCACCCTGGTCGCCTTCCGGATCCTGCAGGCCATCCCGGGCGGCGTCATCCCGGTGACCTGCATGACGATGCTGCGCCGGATGGTGCCTCCGCAACGCCTCGGTGCCGCGATGGGCCTCTACGGGCTGGGCATCATCGTCGCGCCCGCGCTGGGCCCGACGCTGGGCGGCGTGCTGTGGAGTACGTCAACTGGCGGTTCATCTTCTTCGTCAACGTCCCGGTCGGCGTCTTCGGTCTGATCGCCGCGGTCCTGGTCCTCAAGGAGACGGCAGGCCGCCGCGACCGGCCCCTGGACTTCCTCGGCTTCGCCACCGTTGCAGGCGGCCTGTTCGCCCTGTTGCTCGCCCTGGAGGAGGGCAAGGACTGGGGGTGGACGAGCTACCGGATCCTGGTCCTCTTCGCCGCCGCGCTGCTCCTGCTGGCGCTGTTCGTGGTGATCGAGCTGGAGCGCGATCTGCCCCTGCTGGACCTGCGTGCGTTCGCCCGGTTCCAGTTCACGCTGCCGCTCATCCTGGTCTCCTCGATCTCCCTCGCCATCTTCGCGTCGAACTTCTTCATCCCCCAGTTCCTGCAGGGCGCCGTCCGCGGACTCAGCCCGGTCAACACCGGGCTCGCCCTGATACCGCAGGCGCTGGTCCTGGCCGTGCTCCTGCCGCTGACCGGTGTGCTCTACGACCGGATCGGCGCCCGCTGGCTGGCCGTGGCCGGGCTCGCGATCTGCGGGGTCGGGCTGATGCTGCTGTCGAAGATCAACGTCGACATCACGACCGGTGAGCTGGTGCTCGGCATGGTCGTGCTGGCCGCGGGCGTGGGGCTGGCCATGATGCCGATCATGTCGAACAGCCTGTCCGCGGTGCCCGCGGAATCGGCCGAGTCGGCGAGCTCGCTCAACACGTTGACCCAGCGGGTGAGCCAGTCCCTCGGCCTCGGCATCGTCAACGCGTTCCTGATCAGCGCCGGCGCGCAGTCCCTGGCCACCGCGTCGGGCCTGCTGGGTCAGTACGCGAGCAACGACCCCCGGATCGTCGCCATGCAGCAGCAGGGCTCGAGCGGCCTGCTGGGGTTCTACCAGCAGGTGTCGGGGATCGCGCAGACCAGCGCTTACAGCCAGGCCTTCTTCGTGATCGCCCTGATCTGCTTCGCCGGGGCGTTGTTCGCCGTGTTCCTCCGCTCGGGCAAGCCCACGCAGGCCGCCGCGATGGCGCACTGACCGGGTGCGCCATCGCGGGGTCGGCTAGCGGGTCGCGGTGAACGGGACCCCGGCCGGGTGGTCCTTGTCGTGCCCGAGATCGATGAGCGCAGGCTCGGCCGCGCCGTTCTTGCGGAGCTCGAAGGCCAGCCGCTGCCTGCTCGGGTCGCTGCACCCCGCGACGTGGAAGTCGATGCCGTCGATGGCCGCGTGGGTGACGAACGAGTAGTGCAGGACCTGATGGTCGTCCACCCACAGCCGGTCGGCGGGGTCGAGGCGGACCTTCTGGACGTCGACGAAGGTCGCGCCGGGTGAGGCGGTGATCGTGCCGGTGTAGACGTGGGGCGCGGTGCTCACGTCGGTGGTGCGCAGGTGCCAGCCGTCGTCGTGCCAGAGGTACGTGCGGCCTGCGTCGCCGCGTCGAACCCGGCAGGCTCGCCGTCGACCGACGCTCCGGCGACGTGCGGCCTGCCCGTCGCAGGCGGTGGTGGCCGGAGCGGCCGCGGCGACGCCGGTATGGCGAGCGTGGCCGCGCCCGCGAGGACGGCGCCCGCGGCGGCGAGGCGATGACGGTGCGTCCTCGCGCCGCGGTGCGGCGGGGGTGGGGAGCTGTTCAGCATGGTCTGCCCTGTCTGCGTCGGGGGATCGGCCACACCATGTCCGATGTGGTCGGTGACAGCGCAGACGATGGCGGCGCCGGGTTCGGCGCCGACCCGACGCGTGTACGGGTTGGGTAAGTCGCACGTATCAGCGTTCCGTGAGCGGGCTCCTCAGACGGGTACCGATCGGCGAGGAGATGAGGTGATCGAACGGGGCCCGGGTCGGCGTCTCGCCCCCGCTGAGGCGATCCGCTACTGCGCCGCCGCCACGAGATCGGCGACGGCCTTGGGGATCGTGGTCTCGAAGTCGAGCAGCGTCGCCTTGTCGGGGGTGATCGTGATCCGGGCCATCCGCGGGTAGAGCGCCGCACGCCTGCCTCCCACGCCGGGTAATCCGCTTCGCCGACGAGCTTGGCCGAGGCTGCCAGATACTCCGCGGAAACACCCTCGACCATCTCGACGACCGCGGCGCCGCGGACGAGCAGCACCTTCGGCGGGAAGCCCTCGGTGTCGATCGTGACCGCGACGCGCGGGTTGGCCGTGATCGCGGCGACCTTCGCGGCCCGCTCCACCGTGCAGACCACGATCTGCTCGCCGGTCCACAGGAACGCGACGGGGACCACGCGCGGGTCCCCGTCGAGCCCCGTGTAGGCGAGCCTGGCCGGGATGGACGAGGCGAAGAGGCTGGTCGCGAGCGGGGTGTGCAGGACGTCGAGCATGGTCGGCTCCTCGGGTCATTCCTAACGGACACCCAGGAGACGGAGCCCCTGCGACCGTTCTCGACATGACTTCGATGTGACCTGGGTCACGCTCAGGGTGTGCCGTAGAGGTCCACCCGATGGATACGCGCGTCGTCATCCGATCGAATGCCGATGGGCCGAGCGTCGTTGCGCTGTGACCGTTGCTGCGTAGGTTCCGCTCGTGCGTTCCCTCAGCCGTTCGGCGGACAGTAATCACCGACTGCACACAGTCACCAGGATCACGACGTCGTCGTTCGTCGTCGTGGCGATGTGCGCCGCCGCAGGCCTCGTCCAGCCCACGGAGGCGGTCCCGACGACGCACAGCGCGCAGGCCGTCGCCCCGGCCGCCAAGACCGTGACGATCGACGGCAAGGCCTACCCGAACCCGCTGAGTCTGGACAACGGCGGTTCCGTCACCTCCGCGGCTGTGTGGCAGAGCACGCGTCGGGCCGAACTGCTGGCCGATTTCCGCCAGGACGTCTTCGGCCAGGGTCTGCCCGCCGCGCCCCCCGAAAGCTTCAAGGTCACGTCGACCGACTTCCCCACCGCCACGCGCAAGACCGTCAAGGTCACCATCATCGGAACGCAGGGGACCGGCAGCTTCACCTTGACGCTGTTCGTCCCCAAGGCCACCGCCAAACCCCGCGGCACCTTCCTGATGATCGACCACCGCGGCGCGGTCGGCGCCGACCCCAGTCAGTCGTCGGGCTACGCGCCGGTCGCGACGATCCTCAAGGCGGGCTACGCGTTTGCGTCGTTCAAGGTCGCCGACATCGCTCCCGACGACAACCGCACCTACCGCAACAAGATGATCAACCTGTTCTACCCCGCGGGCAAGGACCTGCCGGACAACGCGGGCCGCGCCATCAGCGCCTGGGCCTGGGGGGCCAGCCGGGCCATGGACTACCTCCAGACCGATCCCGCCATCGACGCGGCGTTGGTGGCGGTCATCGGGCACTCGCGGGGCGGGAAGGCGGCGCTATGGGCCGGGGCCCAGGACACCCGCTTCGCTGCGGCCATCGGGAACGACTCGGGGTCGACCGGCGCCAAGCTCGCCCGGCGCGGCGACGGCGGAGTCGGCGCGGAGACCGTCGCTGCCATCAACTCCTCGTTCCCCTACTGGTTCCCGCCGACGTACAAGGCCTTCGGCAGCCGCGTGAGCTCGCTCCCGGTCGACCAGCACGAGCTGTTGGCGCTCATCGCGCCGCGGCGGGTCGTGGTCGCGAGCGCCACCGACGACGCGAACTCCGACCCGGAGGGCGAGTTCCTGGCCTACGTCGCCGCCGCGCCCGTCTACCAGCTGTACGGGCTCGGCGACACCGGCCTGACCTCGACCGCGTGGCCCCCCGCCGCCGACCACCCCTACCGCGGCTCGGCCATGAGCTACCACTGGCGGACCGGCGGCCACGACCTGAGCACGGCGGACTGGAACGTCTACCTGAACGGCAACCTGTTCGCGCGGTGAGGCGCGGGCTGCTCAGACGGTCGACGGCTGCGTGATGCGCAGCGTGTCGGCGAGGTAGGCGCGCAGGACGTCGGCGTCGGCCGAGTCCGCGACGAGGCCCAGGTAGCCGTCGGGCCGGATCAGCGCGAGGCCCTCGGACCCCAGGCCATAGGCACGGGCGACCGCGCCGGTGGGGTCGAGCACGCCGTCCTCGGACGCGGAGGCGTTCCCGATCGGGACCACGGTGCCGAGGTCGCCGAGGGTGCGGCGCAGCTCGTCGACGGCGTCGGCCCGCTCGGTGCGGACGAGCAGCACCATGCCAGGGCGGGTCAGCAGCTCCTCGACCGTCACGGGTGTGCCGTCGGGACGAACCAGGCCGTCGGGGTCGGGGGCGTGCTCGCCCGCCCGGCTCGCGCCGTGGTGGTGGGCTCCGCGGTGCACCGAGAGCGCGCTGTCGGTGTACCTGATCGTCGTCTCGGCCAACGTCGCCGCGCCTTTCCCGGCCAGCCGCGGGAGGTGCCCGACGGCGAACATGGCGAGATCGCGGACGGCGGCCAGCGGGCCCGTGGCGGTGCCGATGTCGGTCAGCATCGTGGTGGTCCGGACGACCATGGCCCCGATGGGATGGCGTTCGTCGTTGTAGGTGTCGAGCAGGCCGGGCTCGGCCTGGTGGCGGGCGACGAGGGCCAGCTTCCACCCGAGGTTGGCGGCGTCCTGCATCCCGGTGTTCATGCCCTGCGCCCCGGCGGGGCTGTGGATGTGGGCGGCGTCGCCCGCGAGCAGGACCCGCCCGAGGCGGTAGCGCGGGACCTGGGCGTGGTGGACCTCGAAGTAGGTGAGCCAGCGCGGGTTGCTGACCTTGACCTTGCCGCCCATCCGGTCGTCGGCGAGCGCCTGGATCTGGGCCAGCGTGGGCTCCGTGCCCGGGGCGGGCGGGTCGACGAGGAACATGATCCGGGCGCGCTCGCCTGCGAGCGGGAACAGCATGCCCATGCCGTCGGGGTGCTGGGACATGCGGATCGCGTCCGGCGGCCACGCGGTCTCGACGTCCACGTCGGCCATCGCGAAGTGCTGGCCGTGGAACCCGCCCTCGAGCCGGGTGCCCGCGAGGGCGCGGGTGGCGCTGTGGCCGCCATCGGCGCCGACGACCCAGGCGACGCGGGCGGTCTCGTCCCCGGCGGCGGAGCGGAGGGTGACGTCGACGCCGTCGTCGTGCTGCTCGAGCGCGGTGAGGGTGACGCCGCGCTCGATCACGATGCCGAGCTCGGCGGCCCGTTGGGCCAGGACGGCCTCCGTGTCGGGCTGCGGGACGTCCAGGACGTAGGGGTGCCTGCTGGGGATCCCGGTGACGGTGATCCGGGCCCTGGTCGCGCCGGTGCGGCCGTCGAGCATCTCGATGCCGCCCACCCGGCGGCCGAGCGCCTCCAGTTGGGGCAGCACCCCCAGCGCGGCCAGCATCTCCATGGTGCGGGCGTGGACGCCGACCGCCCGCGACTCCGTCGTCGGCTGCGCGAGGGCCTCGATGACCCGCACGGGCACGCCCTGGCGGGCCAGCTGGCAGGCGGTCGTGAGGCCCACCGGCCCGGCCCCGACCACGAGCACCTCGTCGATCC
Organism: uncultured Actinomycetota bacterium; assembly: GCA_963799945.1. GTDB lineage: Bacteria > Actinomycetota > Actinomycetes > Mycobacteriales > Pseudonocardiaceae > Pseudonocardia. The sequence continues at coordinate 1,050,031 of CAWCZG010000004.1, read as the reverse complement.
CGTTCATGATCTTCTCCTCTGTGTTGTGTCTGGTTCGGCCTGCGACGAGGTCGTCGTCGGCGTCGAAGGCCCGCCGCAGCGCGGCCGCCTGGTCGCTGGTCACGGGCGCCCAGGCCGAGCAGCGCGCCGATGAGCGTCTCCCGCAGCCCGCCGCGGATCTCCTCGAGCCGGGTGCCGCCGACCGGCCGGGGCGCACCGTTCTCCTCGATCTCCAGCGGTCCCAGGTCACGGAACCGCAGGCCGGACATGGGTCCAGTCTTGCCCGGTTCACAATGGAATCGCGACGCCCGATCGGAACAGGTTCCGCGGGTCCCGGACGGTCTTCAGGGCGGTGAGCCTGCCCAAGGTGGCCGGGTCGAAGGCCTTCCGAGCGTCGACCGGCCGCCCTTCGGGGTCGGCGGTGAAGTTGTAGATCGACTTGCTGCCCGTCCAGGTCGACAGCCGTCGGTAGAGCTCGCCCTGCATCGCGGCCGCGTCGGCGAAGGCCGGGCCGGGATAGGCGGAGGTGAAGACGTTGAACGCGGCGTCGCGATGGCCGACCGCATCGGCCACGGCGGGCGGACGGGCGAGCGCTCCGCCGAGGTGCCGCAGCTCCAGCATGTGGGGTGTGGTCGCGCCGATCTCCGCGAGCAGGACGGCGATCGCCGCGTCGTCCCAGCAGGGCAGGACCGCGCCGCCGCAGCTGACCCGCTGCGGCCGGGTGGGGTCGCCGTGGATCGTGCCGAACTCGGTGATCGGGAGCGGCCGCACGGTGTCCAGCAGCGGGGCCGCCACCGCGCGCAGCGGCGCGATCAGCCGTTCCGCCTCCTCGGGCGTCCCGAGGTGGGTCACCCGCAGGTGGGCGACGAACCGGCCGCGCACCGGGGCCGGGACCGCGTCGACGTCGGGGAACGTCACGAACGCGACCGACAGGCTCAGCGCGTCGGGCGCCGGCGCGGTCACCGCGCCGAACGCGGCGAGCACCTCGGGCGCGGCCTCGCCGGGGAAGTAGAGGCCGCCGCCGTAGAGGGCGTCGCCGGGGAACAGGTCGAACTCCAGCTCGGTCGCGACCCCGAGGGTGCCGCCGCCACCGCGCAGGGCCCAGAACAGCTCCGGATCGGTGTCCGCCGTGACCTCGTGCACCTCGCCGTCGGCGGCGGCCAGGCGGAGGCGCCGGACGTGGTCCGCGGCCCAGCCGTGCCGCCGTCCCAGGGGGCTCAGCCCGCCGCCGAGGGTGTAGGCCGCGACGCCGACGTCCGGCGAGGAACCACACAGCGGGATCAGCCCGAGGGCGCGCACCGCTCCAGCACCCGCGCCCACTTGACGCCCGCTCCGACGGTGGCCGTCCGCCGCCGCGGGTCGACCCGCACGCCCGCCAGGGCCCGGGTGTCGATCAACAGACCCCCGTCGACGCCGCCGACGAGACCGTGGCCGGTCGCCCGCACGGCCACCGGCATCGCGTGCTCGGCCGCGTAGCGGATCGCACTGCGCACGTCGTCCTCGTCCACCGCGGAGACGGCCAGCTCGGGGGTGGGGATCGCGGACAGGTCGAACCCCTCGCGGGCCGCGTCGAAACCGGGGGTGCCCGGGCGGAAGGTCGCGCTGGGCAGGCCGCCGCGGACAGGGGCGAGGGTGCTGGGCATGATCGATGCTCCCGTGGTGGTGCGGCCCGGGTGGGGCCGCTGCGACCGACGATCGCCCTCCTGCCTTCAACGCCGCTCCAACCGCCTCCAACCCGGCTCACGGCCGGGAGGCGACTCCGTGACGGAGGGCGTCGAAGAGGCACTCGAAGCGGGCGTGGTGCCCGTCGAGCAGGGCGGTGAGCGGCTCGCCCTCGATGAGGCGGCGGGCGGTCTCCACCATCACGGTGGCGTAGCCGGCGATGAAGAACGCGGCGAGCAACGTCAACCCGTTCGTGGCAGCGCGCCGGCCGCGAGCGGGCCGCGAGGATCAGCGCGGCGACGGTCGTGGCCGGGCTCGCCGTCTACGGGGTCCCCTTCCCCGGCGGGTGGCCGGGGAAGGGGACGTCCGGTCAGCGCCGGTCGTCGCGGGAGCCGGAGTCGTCGAGCTCGATCTGCTCCTTGCGGACCTCGCCGCTGACGGTCTCCTCATCGCGGACGGTCTCGGTGCCCATGCGGACCCGTTCGACCGGCACCGCCTCGGTGGACACCACCGGGCGCTCGGCCCGCAGGGTGACCTCGTGCTCCTCCTCCGAGATGCTCGGGCCGTCCTCGGCCGTGCCCCGGTTGGCGTCGGTGATGGGCTCGCGCTCGACCCGCACTTCCTCGTGGGACACGGGCACGGTGACCTGCTCGTGCTCGGTGACGACGTGCTTGCGCAGCCGCGCCCGCCCGACTTCCCGGGTCTCGGTGCCCGCCCGCAGGCGCTCTTCGGAGCGGGTCATGGCGTTGTCGGTGGTCGGGCCGGAGGTGTCGTGGCCCTCGGTCGACGTCCGCTGCTCCGCCGCGCGGTGTCGTCGCGCCCCTCGTGCGACCGGCCCGCTCGTCCACCGATCCGCCGCCGTTGCCCAGGCCGTAGTGGCGGTAGAGCTGCTCCTCCTCCGCGGCGTCCAGGTGCTGCTCGTCGGAGATGTGGGGGGCGTCCTTGATGGTGGCCTTGTCGTAGGCCACGGTGACGCGGTCACCCTCGAACGTGGCCCCCTGCAGCGGCACGAAGCTCTCGTTCATCCCGAACAGGCCGGTGTTCACCGTGATCCACTTGGGCTGGTCGGTGTCGTCGTCGTAGTAGACCTGCCCGATCTTGCCGAGCTTGTCGCCGTCGTTGTCATACGCGGTGGCACCGGAAATCTCGCGGAGCTGTTCCTGGCTGGTCATTTTACCTGCGACCTTCGCCTTACGTTGTAAGTGGGCTTCATATAAGTGCTACCCGCGCTCGCCGGGGCCAAACCCCGTGCAACCGAATCGACCCAAGAAACCCGGCGTAAGATCGGCCGGGTCGGTACGCCGCCGGACAAAGGGGACGCCACGGTGGACCGGGTGGGTGTGAACGGCGGTGGGCAGCCTGTGGCCACGAGGTGTGACCGAGCCCCGCCCCGGTCTGTCGCGCGACCGGATCATCGCCGCGGCGATCGCGTTCGTCGACCAGCGCGGGCTGAACGCGCTCACCATGCGCAGGCTCGGCCAGGAACTGGGCGTCGAGGCGATGTCGCTCTACCGCTACGTCAACGGCCGCGAGGACCTGCTCGAGGGCATGGTCGACCGGATGGTCGCCGAGTTGCACCTCCGCTCGGACGACGCGCTGCTCAGCGCCACCGACGGCTGGCAGGCCTACCTGCAGTGGCTCGCGCACGGCGTCCGGTCACTGGCCCGCGACCACCCGAAGGTCTTCCCGCTGATCGCGACCCGACACCCCGCCGCGCCGTGGCTCCGGCCCCCGTTGCGCAGCCTGCGGGTCGTCGAGGAGTTCCTCAGCACGCTGATCTCCCGCGGCTTCGACGACGACCGGGCCGTCGAGGCCTACCGGGCCTTCTCCAGCTTCCTGCTCGGGCACCTGTTGCTGGAAGCCAGCCTGCTCGGGGCGCAGACCGGGCCTGCCGAAGAGCCCCTCGACGAGGGCGGGTCCGACGTTCCGAACGCCGACCAGAACCTCGACCTCCACGACTTCCCGCACATCCGCAGGCTCGAGACCGAGCTGTCGGAAGACCGTGCCGCGGCGGAGTTCGAACAGGCCCTCGAAGACCTCTTGGACCGGCTGGACCGCTTCATCGCCGAATAATCGCCGCCCGCGGGTGTGCAAATCGAGTTTACGGGGTAAGCCCGGTTAGGCCGGTAAAGGCCGCAGCAGTATTTCCTGCACGGCCGACGCGCTCGGACGTGCCCAGCTGAATGGACACTCCGCAGCGATGACCGAGATCCTCGCCCAAGTCGCCGACACCACCAACGACAACTTCAACGTCCTGCAGAGCCTGCAGACGGGTTTCACCACCTTCGTGAACTACCTGCCCCAGCTGATCGGCGCGCTGCTGATCCTGCTGGTCGGCTACATCATCGCGAAGGTCCTCGACAAGATCATCAGCAAGGGTCTGCACAAGGCCCGCGTCGACGACCGCCTGACGCGCAACTCCGGCGGTCGCTTCGTCGAGAAGCTCTCGCCGGGCGGGCAGCCCTCCCGGCTGGTCGGCGCGGTCGTGTTCTGGGTGATCATGCTGTTCGTGATCTCCTCGGCCATCAGCGCCCTGGGCATCCCGGCGTTGACCGGCTTCATGAACCTCGTCCTGTCGTGGCTGCCCAACGTCATCGCCGCCCTGCTGATCTTCCTCGTCGCGGCGGCCGTCGCAGGCGCGGTGGGCGGCCTGGCCCACCGCACGATGGGTGACACCCCGACCGGTCGCGTCGTGCGCACCGCGGCTCCGGCGCTGATCATGGCCATCGCGGTGTTCATGATCCTGACCCAGCTCGGCATCGCCACGGTCATCGTGGTCATCACCTACACCGCGCTGATCGGCGCAGCGGCGCTCGGTGCGGCGCTGGCCTTCGGGCTCGGTGGCCGCGACGCCGCCGCCCAGCTGATCGACTCGGGGTACCGCAAGGCCCAGGACAACGCCGACCAGGTCCGCTCCGACATGCAGGTGGGGCGCGAGCGCGCTCAGCGGGACGCACGCCAGGCCGCCACGACGGCCTCCGCCTGGGCGGCGGATGGCTCCGCCGAGCCGACGACGGCACAGGCCCGCCCCGACTACACCGACGCGGCCGTGACTACGCCTGTCGACGGGATCCAGCGTCGCCCCGTACAACGACCACGCGACGGGCGCCCACCGCGACCGCTGACCACCGCAGCCGTCAACGACGAGCCCCGGCCCACCTGGGCCGGGGCTCAGCGCTTGACCGTGTAATGCAGGTGCAGCACACGGTCGCCCTGGACCACCTGATCGGGATCGTCGAGAAGGACGGTGCCGGTGTGACTGCCGAAGAAGCGCACCCCTTCGCCCAGGACCACGGGGACGAGGTCCATCGCGACCTCGTCGACCAGCCCCGCCGAGAACGCCTGGCCGCCGAGATCGCCTGCGGTGACGCAGACGAGCCCGTCGCCTGCGAGCTCCTTGGCGAGCGCGATGCCCGCCTCGACCGAGTCGACCGGATGGAACGGGGCGTCCGGGTGCTCGGCGAGCCACTCGTCGGGCAACGGCCGGTGGGTGACGACGACCAGCTCGTCCCCGGCGGCGGGTTTACCGTCCCAGCCGTTCGTCGTGTCGAACAGGTGGCGGCCGATCACCGTGACCGTGATGGCGTCCCAGAAGGGCTGGATGTAGCCCGCGGACGCCTTCGAGATCTGGAACGTCCAGCCGCTCGCCCCCGCGGTCAGCTCGGTGTCGCCGTTGAAGTACCAGTCGAACAGCGGCCCGACCGAGTCGTCGGGGTAGGCGATGTAGCCGTCCACCGAGACGACCGCCTGGATGATCACCCTGGCCATCAGCGCTCCCGTCCTCTCAACCACTCCCCGGCCACCCGGTCATCCTGTCGAGCCTGCCCGCCCCGCGCAGATCCGGAGAGTCGCGCGCCTACCGCGGTTCGCGGGCCAGGGCGTCGACGGCGCGGTCGAGCCACTCGGCCAGCAGCCGTTGTTCCGCGGCGCTCAGCATGTCCAGGTGCGGGGCGACCGCGCGGAACGCGACCGTGGCGGCCATCGGCCCGCTGGACGGCGGCTCGGGCGCGTCAGTGAGGATCTGGGCGAGCACGGCCTCGAACATGCTCGCGGCGAGCCCGGCGTCGCGGCGCTCGGGCGGGGTCGACAACAGCGTCTGGATGACGCCGATGCCCGCCGCCTGGATGACGTCGATGGCGCGTTGCTCGCTGACCCGGAGCCTGCCGCTCGCGGCGACCCGGTGGACCCGCGCTTCCAGGACCCGCATGCCCGCCTGGGCCGCGGGCGAGGACATCACGCGGCCGGGATCGCTCAGAAGCCGGAAGAGGGCCGGGTTCGCGACGCCGAACTCGATCTGCGTCTCCCAGCCCGCTCGCAGGTCGTCGAGCGGGTCGACGTCGTCCGCCGAGGCCGCCTGCACGATCGCCGCCTTGCCTGCGACGTAGGTGGCCATCACGTGCTCGGCGACGGCGTCGAGCAGGCCGTCCTTGTCGCCGAAGAGGCGGTAGATCGCCGGGGCCTGCACGCCCGCCTCCTCGGCCACGCCGCGCGTGGTCACCGCGGCCGGGCCGTGCTCCCGCAGGAGGCGGGCCGCGACCTCGACGATCCGCGCCCGCGTGTCGCTCCGGCGGGTGGGCGCATCGATCACGTTCCAACGATAACGCAAGGGTGCTATCAGCGTGTTTCCAATGATACCGTCGTGCTGATTCCATCGATACCTGGAGGTTCGCATGATCGTCGTCACCGGAGCGACCGGCGCGCTCAACGGCGCCACCGTCGACCACCTGCTCGACCACGTGCCCGCGAGCGAGATCGCCGTCGCCGTGCGCGACTCGGCCAAGGCGCGGCGGTTCGCCGAGCGCGGGATCGCCGTCCGCCAGGGCGACTACGCCGACCCGGCCTCGCTCCCCGCCGCGTTCGACGGCGCCGACCAGCTGTTGCTCGTCTCGTCCAACGACCCGGGCGCTGACGCCGTGAGCCTGCACCGCGGGGCGATCGACGCCGCCGTCGCCGCCGGGGTGGGCCGCATCCTCTACACGAGCCACCAAGGCGCCGCGCCGGACAACCCGTTCGCGCCGGGGCGCGTCCACTTCGCCACCGAACAGCTGCTCGCCGGGAGTGGCGTCGCCTGGACCTCGCTGCGCAACGGCTTCTACGCCCACAGCCTCACCTGGCTGATGGGGCCGTGGCGCGAGACCGGCCGCATCACCGTGCCCGCGGACGGCCCGGTGTCGTGGACGGCCCGGGAGGACGCCGCTGAGGCTGCTGCGATCATCCTGGCATCGGACGGCGCGTACGACGGCCCGACGACGCTCACCGCGAGTGCAGCGCCGACGTTCGCCGACATCGCAACGATCGTCTCCGAGCTGACCGGGCGAAGGGTCGAGCTCGACGTGACGGACCCGCAGGAGTGGCTCGCCGCCCAGGTCGCCGCGGGGCAGAGCGAGGTCGTGGCGGGCTTCACCCTCCCGCTGTACCAGGCCGCTGACCAGGGCTTCTTCGCCGGCGTCGACCCGCTGCTCGGGAAGCTCCTCGGCCGTGAGCCGCGCACGGTGCGCGAGCTCCTCGCCGAGCCGGCGGCGGTCAGTCCTTGATGGCGTCCCGGCCGCGCTGGACGATCAGGGGATCGGCCGGGTAGACGACGGACGTGTCCTTGTCGGCGTAGTCGAACTGGTTGAGGAAGAAGCGCATCGCGGCGATGCGGCCCCGCTTCTTGTCGTTGCTCTTGATCGAGGTCCACGGCGCGTCGTCGGTGTCGGTGCTCTCGATCATCGCCTCCTTCGCCGCGGTGTAGGCGTCCCAACGGTCCAGGGACTCGATGTCCATCGGCGACAGCTTCCAGCGGCGCACCGGGTCGATCTGCCGGATCGCGAACCGGGTGCGCTGCTCGGCCTGGGTGACCGAGAACCACAGCTTGGTGAGCGAGAAACCGCTCTCGATCAGCATCTCCTCGAACCTCGGAGCCTGCCGCAGGAAGATCTCGTAGTCGCGGTCGGAGCAGAAGCCCATCACCCGCTCGACCCCGGCGCGGTTGTACCAGGACCGGTCGAACAGGACGATCTCCCCGGCGGTCGGCAGTCGGGCGACGTACCGGTGGAAGTACCACTGGCCGCGCTCGGTCTCGGTGGGCTTGGTCAACGCGACCACCCGGGCGGCCCGCGGGTTGAGGTGCTCCATGAACCGCTTGATGGTGCCGCCCTTGCCCGCCGCGTCACGGCCCTCGAACAGGATGACGTGCTTGGTGTCGGTGTCCTGGGCCCAGTACTGGAACTTCAGCAGCTCGATCTGCAGCGCGTACTTCTCCTCCTCGTAGACGTCGCGGTCGAGCCGCTCGTCGTAGGGGTAGTCCTCGCGCCACGTCTCGACGGGGTCGCCGCCCGGGTCGATCAGGTCCGGGTCCGAGAGGTGTTCGTCGTGCCGCACGGTGAAGCCGTCGCGCAGCAGGTGCTCCAGGTACTCCCGGAAGTTTTCGCGGATCACAGGGCTGATTATCAACCCGCGACCGCCCGCGGCGGGGAGTTTTCCGTCCGGAGGAAGGACCGTCACCGAACCGACAGGGGACCCGTCGGCGGTGTTTGCCGTCCGTTCCCCGCCGTGACGTTTCCGCCGGGCGGGGTGAGCGCCTAAGACAGGCCCTTCATGGCCTTGCGCAGGTTCTTGGTGGCTTGCCCGAGTTCGGCGTCGGGGGTGGCTGTGGCGGCCTGGTGGTAGAGCAGGCCGAAGGTGAAGCCGTTGCCGCCTTCCAGGTGGGCGTCGGCGCCCAGCTCGCGCAGGACGTCGAGGCTGACGGTGGCGTCTTGGTGTTGTCCGAGCAGCTCCTGGAGCTGCTTGACCCGGTTGGTGAGCCGCCGCGCGGGTTGGCCGAGCGAGGGGGCTGCCGCCTCGGTGGCGTAGCGCAGCCGCTTGGCGGCCTTGCGGGCTTCGTGCAAGGCGATGTTGCGCTCGTCGCCGTGGGGCAGCTGTGCGGCGGCGGTCAGGTTTTGTCGACATGACGGTAGACGCGCTGCAGCACGGCGGTGAGGCGTCGGTGGGCGGGCTTGGCGGCCTGCGCGGTGAACGGCGGGTCGGTGAGCAGCGCGTCGATCGCGGTGAGCAGGGCGAGGTAGCGGTCGCCATCGAGCGCGGCGACGAGCTCGTCGTGCGCGTGGGTGCGCCGGGTGGCGAAGTAGCGGGTGAGCTGGGCCTGGATCGGTCCGAGCACGAGGTGATCGGGCAACGCGGCCACCTCGTGGTGCAGGCGCTCTTCGAGCACTTCCAGGTCGCGCGCGGTGCCCAGGACGGACGCGAGCCAGGCCAGTTCGGTGGATAGGTCGCGGGTCGCATCACGGGGGATGACGGTGCGGTAGGCCGCGAAGGTGCTGCGCATGCGGCGGGTGGCCACGCGCATCTGGTGGACGGCGTCGGGGCGTTCGCGGCGCACCGCGGGATCCAGTGCGCGGATCGCGTCGGCCTGCTCGCGCAGGTAGGCCAGCACCACGGCGCCGACCGTCGAGCGGCGGTCCGGCGAGGCGGGTCGGCGGGGGAGTCGCTGGCCGAGCAGCCGGGCGAGTTTGGAGGGGGCGTCGGAGCGGCGGATGCCTGCCTTGTCCAGGCGGCGTTCGAGCCGGTCGAGCAGGGTGGTGTCGCCGTTCTCGGCGAGCTCCACCTCGATCTCGCGCCAGGTGCGGGTTTCGGTGGTCTCGCCCAGGGTGCGGCCGGTGACGTGGTCGTCGACCACCTCGACGAGGTCGCGGCCTTCGCTGTCGGTCAGCCGCCACATCCGCCGCACGGTGCTCAGCTCGGCCACCGGCGCCGACCGGCTGGGCGTGGGCGAGGGCGCGCAGCAGCCCGGTCAGCTCCTCGGGTGGCTGGGGGTTGCGGCGGCGCGCCTCACCGCGGGTGAAGCCGACCTGGATCTCCTCCCGGGTGCCCGCGGCGACGGGCAGCTTGAGGTGCCAGCCGCTGTCGGTCCCACCCCGACGGCGGCGCAGCGTCACCCCCGCCGCGGCCAACCGCAGGTCCGGGGTGTCGAAATAGGTGGCCTCCAACAGCTGCTCTTCCGGCCCCACCGCGTTCTGCACGGCGCCGACACCGGACCACCCGGGTAGGGCGGTGTCCTCGTCGACGTCGTATTTCCGTTCGGTCTCCACGATGCTTTTGGCCACGTCCCCTGATTACCCGAACGCTCAGGCGAACGCCAGGTGACCAGGGGATGAACGTGTCACACGACCGCCACGGTGGGGTCAGTCGACGTGGGTGGCGTCGGGGTGGTCCACGGCGTGCGTCAGGCGGCGGCGGACGTCGGGATGCATCGTCAGCTCACGGGCTTCCGCGGGCGTGAACCACACGGCCTCGACGGTCTCGTCGTCGTCCGGTCGAGGCTCCTGGACGGGCGGGTCGGGGCGGGCGTGGAAGCACAACGCGCACTGCTGACGGGCGCCGCCGCTGTAGACGACGATGTGGCTGGGATCGCTGTAGATCCCGGACACGCCGGTCAGCTCGACGCTGACGCCCGACTCCTCCGCGACCTCGCGTCGCACGGCGGCCGCCACGGTCTCGCCGACCTCGACCTGGCCGCCGGGCAGCTCCCAGTTGCCGTCGTCGCTGCGCTGGACCAGCAGGACCCGGCCGAGGTCGTCGCGCACGACCGCGAACGCGACCACGACCAGATCCTGCACCGGCGGTGGGTGCGGATCGCGGAAGTACTCGTCCAGCCGCATAAGCGGGGATCGTGGCCGCCTTCCGGCTGCGGTTTCAACCTGATCCCGGTGAACACTCCAGGATCACGCCAGGCGAAGTAGTGGCCGGTCTCGACGTCCTCGACCCAGCCGGGATGGGTCGGCTCCCAGCCCAGCAGCTCGCGGGTCTTGTCGTTGGACGTCGGGTTGTCGAAGCCCGCGAAGGCGGCGAGGAAGCCGAGGTACTGCGGCGCCTCGTCGTCGGTGATGCTCTTGGCCTCGACGCCGAGCTTGCGGGCGATCGTCTCGGCGATCACCTTGCGGGGGATGCCGGTATCGCCGACGCCGTGCAGCGTCGAGCCCGCGGGGGCCTTCTCCAGCGCCAGCCGGTAGAGGACGCCGATGTCGTAGGTGTTGGCCGCGGGCCAGCGGTTCGCGCCGTCGCCGGTGTAGGCCGCCACCCCGTTCTCCCGGGCGAACGCCGATCAGCGCGTGGGTGAAGCCGTGGTGGTCGAGGTCGCTGTGGACCATCGGCGCGAGCCGCACGACGGAGGAGCGCACGCCCTGGTCGGGCCAGGCCGATCGTGTAGTTCGCCGCGTCGATGCGGGGACCGCCCTCGGACTGGTCGTCCTCGGTGCCGGGGCGGCCGGTGATCCCGGCCATGGCGAGCATCAGGGTGCCGCCGGTGGTGACGAAGGGCTTGTCGGTGCCGATCAACCCCGCGCCGAGCGCCTGGACGGCGGCCAGGTCGGCGTCGACCGCGCGCATGAAGGCGCCCTCGCGCATCCCCTCGTGCTTGAAGGCGAGGTGGATCACGCCGTCGGCCGCGGCGGCCGCGGCCCGGAGACCGTCGAGGTCGTCGAGGTCACCGCGGAGGACCTCGGCGCCGAGCGCCGGCGACGGCCTCGGCCGAGGCGTCCGAGCGGGCCAGGCCGACGACCTGGTGTCCGTGGCCGACGAGTTCGGGGATGACGGCGGAGGCGATGTGGCCTGACGCGCCGGTGACGAGTACACGCACGAGAACTCCCGTTGAGCTGCGATGTCATCTGGTGTCATCAGCGTAGCACCTTCACGACACCTGGTGTCATCATCTATCCTCGACGGTGATGTCCCGCTGGAAACCCGACGCCGAAGGCCGCCTCGGCAAGGCCGCCATCACCCTGTTCGCGGAACGGGGCTACGACGAGACGACGGTCGCGGAGATCGCCGAGGCCGCGGGGCTGACCAAGCGGACCTTCTTCCGCTACTTCTCCGACAAGCGCGAGGTGCTGTTCAACGGCTCGCACGAGCTCCAGGACCGCTGGGTCGGCGGGATCGAGGCGGCCCCCCGGGACCTCGGTCCGATGGCCGCGGTGTCGGCGGGCCTCGACGAGGTGGCGGAGCTGTTCGCCGACCGGCACCCCTTCGCCACCATGCGGTCCCGGATCATCGCGGCCAACCCCGAGCTGCAGGAGCGCGAGCTGATCAAGCTCCAGACGCTGGCGGGCGCGATCAAGGCCGCGCTCGTCGATCGGGGCGTCCCGGAGAGCGCCGCGATCCTCGCCGCGCAGGCGGGCGTGGCCGTCTTCCACGTGGCCTTCGCCCGCTGGGTGGAGCAGGACGACCCGGCCGCCTTCCGACAGCTGATCCGGGAGCTGCTCGAGGAGCTGCGATCGGTGACCGCGGGCTAACGTCAGGGGCCGGGGATGACCACGGCGCGGATGGTCTTGCCGCCCTCGTGCTGGATGCAGTTCCAGCTCTTGGCCATGGCCTCGACCATCTGCAGACCGCGTCCCCGTGCGGCTTGGATGTCGAGCGGCTGGGGGCGGGGCGGCAAGGGCGACTCGTCGTGGACCTCCACGACGACCTCGGTGCCGTCGAAGCTGACGGCGAGGTCGAAGGGTGTGTCGGCGTGCTCGACCGCGTTGGTCGCCAGCTCATAGGCGATCAGCAACACGGGCTCGGCATCGGAGGCCCCGATGCCCCACATGTTCAGCTGCGCGGCGAGCTGTCGCCGTGCCTGGGTCGCTGCGGTCGGGCTCGGGAGGTAGGGCCAGCACACCGTCTCGGACCCTGCGGGGTTCATCGGCACGCCACCCTTCCCGTCGCCCGGGAGGCGCTCAGGACGCGGACTAGCCGCGCGCCCTGCTTCGTAAACATGGCGATCGCCGATCAGTCCTCGGGTGACCCCGCTCTAACGTGCGTCATCGGAACGGCTGATGCGTGTCTGCGCGGGCAGGGAAGGGTCGTCGAGCCGGTGGATGTCGGCCCAGATCGTCTTGCCGGTGGCATGGACCACCCAGTTCCAGCGTGCGGCCAGTCGATCCACGAGTTGGAGGCCGCGCCCCTTCTTCGCATCAACGGTCGGCTGCTGCAGACGGGGAGCCGTGGGGGAGCCGTCGCGGACCTCGATCACGACGACGACGCCGTCGTACTGCACCCCCAGCTGTGCGGGTGTGGCGGCGTGTTGGACGACGTTCGTCACCAGCTCGGTGGCGACCATCGCGGCCGCCGCGCGCTCCGGCTCATCGACCTCCCAGGCAAGGAGCTGGGCGGTGAGCAACCCGCGGGCGGTGCGCGGCGCGGACGTCGTTGGGGGCAGTTCCCACCCGGCGCTCTGGTGACCCGAGCAATGCATCGGTCCGACTCCGTTCCGGCAGGGTGCGCGCTGCCTGGCAACGGGATGCCCGAATTCGCACGTCGGTAACCGGTCGAGTCGCCGGATCCCCGACTCGGCGCTAGCGTCGGGTGATCACGAGCCTCCGGACATGGGGTACGCCGTCGAATGTCGTCCACCGGCATCCACACAAGACCGGGCCGCACGCCGGCGCCCGCGGACCCCGGTCCGGCCGCCGGGCCGTCGGGCCACGCCCCGAGCGCCTACGCCGACCAGATGCCGAAGCTGCGCGAGTTCGCGGCGCTCCCCGCCCACGACCCCCGGCGCGGTGCGCTGCGCGAAGCGCTCATCCTGGCGTTCCTGCCGGTGGTGGGCCACATCGCCGGCAGGTACGGCAACGGCACCGCCTCGGTCGAGGAACTGACGCAGGTCGGAACCGTCGGCCTCATCACCGCGATCGACCGCTGGAACCCGGACCTGGCCCACGGCGAGTTCCTCGGCTACCTCATCCCGTGCGTGCGCGGCGAGATCCTGCGGTGGTTCCGCGACCGCACCTGGTCGATGCGGGTCCCGCGGGCGGTCAAGGACCTGAGCGTGGCGTTGGGGCGGGTGAGCGGGCCGCTGTCGCACGAGCTGGGCCGGGCGCCTCGTCCGAGTGAGTTGGCCGCGCGCCTCGGCGTGGGTGTGGACGAGGTCATCGAGGCGCTCGACGCCCGGGCCAACTACCAGGCCGGGGCGCTCGACGCCGTCGACGCGCAGACCGGCACGCCGCTGGTCGACCGCCTGGGCGGGCTCGATCATGAGCTGGAGAAGCTCGAAGACCGCCACACGCTGCGGCCCCTGCTGGCCCGCCTGCCCGAACGCGAGCGGACGATCGTGATGCTGCGCTTCTTCGGGGAGATGACCCAGACCCAGATCGCACACGAGATGGGGGTCTCGCAGATGCAGATCTCCCGACTGTTGGCGCGCAGTCTGCGGCACCTGCGCGCTGGAGCGGTCGACGGCGAGGGGTGACCTCGGGTCACCATCGGCGCGCATCACAACCTGGCCGCAGTTCGCCCCGCACCCGCGTCACGTCGAGCGTGGTGTCGGCTCGCACCCCTACGCTGCCGCCACGCCCCGAACGGGGTCCGGTTTCAAAAGGAGAACAACGTGATCGTTCTGGGTTTGGTGCTGCTGGTCGTCGGCTTCCTGCTGCACATATCGATCCTGTGGACGCTGGGGATCATCCTGCTGGTGATCGGCGCCATCCTCGCGATCCTCGGTGGCACCGGTCGCATGGTCGGCGGCAGGCGTCACTGGTACTAAGCCGGGCCCGCGCGGCTCGCGTCGATCGCACGCCGAGCCGCGCCACCGGGCTCAGGAACGCTTCTCGTCGAGGCGTTCCAGTAGGTCGTCCGCAGCTTTCGTGATCGCGCCATGGTCGTCCTGGGCGGCGCGCTGCTTCGCATGGGTGAGCGCCGCCCGGTTGGCCTTCGTGAAGTCGCCGTAGGGGAACGCGTAGCGCCCCTCGTCGTCGTACGCCCCGGCGTCGATCAGCTTGCGGACGTGATTCACCGCCTCGTCGTTCGCCTTGTACGTGGGCATGGCCGGGATTACCCGCCGATCGGGCCGCTCAGTCGGCCAGGGGTTCGCTGGTGCCCAGACCCCGGAGCAGGGTGTCGAGGTCGGGTGCGATGTCGAAGTGCTCGAGCAGGCCGACCATGGTCAGCGGACGCTCGACCGGCACGTTGCCGGTGACGCCCAACAGGTGCACCCGGCCCTGGATCCCCTGCGCGTTGGACTGGGCCGCGATGAGCATGCCGATCCCGGACGAGGCCAGGAACGTCAGACCGGACAGGTCGAGGACGAGGTGCCGGGGCTTGGCCGCGGTGACCCGGGCCAGGAACGCCGTGGCCTGCGGCACGGTCTGGATGTCGAGATCCCCCGCCACCTCGACCAGTGCGACGTCGGGATCCACCCGCGGTGCGGCGATGCGGAAACCGTCGTCGAGATGTTCCTCAGGCATGCCCCTCGTACCCCTCGTGCCGATCGATCCAACAGCTACCACGACGGTAGCGCGCCGAATACCCGCTGCGGCCGGGCAACCCCATCAGGCGTCGTCCCCAGGCCTTCCGGACTCGCGGGCGAAGCCGAACGTCTCGATGCCGAGCAGGGTCACGGCGTCGGTGTCGGCCGGGCGGGACCGCCGGGAGAGGTCGACGAGAGGCTCACCGCCTCCTGCGGACCAGGATGACGGTCCCCGCGACCCCGAGGCCGACGCCCGCGACCGCCGCGGCCTGGATCGACCGCTTGCGGAGGGTGGCGAGGAGGCGCGCGCGCCGCGAGTGCACCTGGTCGGAGATCCGCGTGCTGAGCTCGTCGAGCGTTTCGCGCAGCTCGGCACGGGTCGTCTCGATCTGCTCGTTGCGCTCGTCGCTCATCCACGCGATCTCCGCCCTGAGCTCCTCCGACGACGTCTTCGTGCCGTCGACCACGAGCAGGTCCGGCTCCGCGTCGTCGGGCGCCGACGGTTCGCCGGGCTGGTCGCGCGGTGCGGGGCTCGTGCTCATCGGCGGCGCTCCTCTTCGCGGCGGGGGTGACCTACGGCGTGGACCGCAGCCACCGGAACCCGTAGGCGGGCAGCGTCACGTCGAGCGTGCCGTCGTCAGCCACGGGGACGGCCTCGCCGGTGCCTGCGAGGACGTCGTACAGATCGTGTCCGCCGAGGTCGGTCAGCGCCAGTGCGGCGGTCACCCGACGTTCGCCGAAGTTGTGCAGGGTGATGACCGAGACCCCGTCGGCGTCGGTCCGGTTCGCGAGCACGGCGCCCGCCTTGGGGCCGGGGTCGAGCACCTGGCACGGCCCCCAGGCGAGCTCCGGGCAGGCGCGGTAGGCCTTGACCAGCTGTCGGACGAACGCCAGCAGCGAGTCGCCGTCGCGGGACTGGTCGCGGACGTTGACGTGCTCCGGCGCGAACGGGCCTTTGACCAGCGGCCGGGGGAACGTTGCCGGGTCCGCGGTCGAGAAGCCTGCGCCCTTGTCGGCGGTCCACTGCATCGGGACGCGCACGGCCAGGCGTCCCTCGATGTCGAGGTTCTCGCCCAACCCGATCTCCTCGCCGTAGAACAGCACGGGCGTGCCGGGCAGCGCGAACAACAGGCTGTAGACCAGGCGCATCCGACGTTGGTCGCCGTCGAGCATGGGGGGCAGACGCCTGCGCAGCCCCCGGCCGTAGAGCTGCATGTCGGGCTTCGGGCCGAAGGCGTCGAACACCTCCTGGCGCTGGGCTTCCGACAGCTTGTCCAGCGTGAGCTCGTCGTGGTTGCGCACGAACGTGGCCCAGTGGGCGTCCTGCGGCGGCTGCGGGCGCTCCTTGAGCGCCTCGGCGACCGGACCCGCGTCCCCGCGGACCAGCGCGAGGTACATCCGCTGCATGCCGATGAAGTCGAAGCACATCGTGAGCTCGTCGGCGCTCTCGCCGAAGAACTCCATGGTGTCGGCGTAGGGGAGGTTCACCTCGCCGAGCAGCACGCTTTCGCCGTTGCGGCGGTTGAGGAACGCCCGCAGGTCGGCGAGGTAGTCGTGCGGGTCGGGCAGGTCGTCGCGGTCGAGCTGGCCCTGGTTCTCCAGCAGGAACGGCACGGCGTCCACCCGGAAGCCCGACAGACCGAGCTCCATCCAGAACCCGATGATCCGGGCGATCTCGTCGCGGACCTCCGGGTTGTCGATGTTGAGGTCGGGCTGGAACTTGTAGAAGCGGTGGAGGAAGTACTGGCCCGCTTCCTCGTCGAACTGCCAGAGGCTGTTCTCCTTGTCGGGGAACGTGATCCCCTGGGGCCCGTCGGCGAGCGGCTCGTCGGCCCAGACGTACCAGTCGCGGTAGGGGTTGTCGCGGGACGACCGGGCCTGCTGGAACCACGGGTGCTGGTCGGACGTGTGGTTGACGACGAGGTCGGCGATCACCCGGATCCCGCGGTCACGGGCGGTGCGCACGAACTCGACGAACTCCCCGAGCGTGCCCAGGCGCGGGTCGACGGCGTAGTAGTCGCTGATGTCGTAGCCGTCGTCCCGGTCGGGCGAGGGGTAGAAGGGCATGAGCCAGATGCAGGTGACGCCGAGCATGTGCAGGTGGTCGATCTGCTGGATCAGGCCGCGGAAGTCGCCGCACCCGTCGCCGTTGCCGTCGGCGTAGGTCTCCACGTCGAGGCAGTAGACGACGGCGTTCTTCCACCACAGATCTGAGGTCTTTGTCAGCCGCATGGTGGTTTGTACCGCGACCGGGGCCCTGGCGCCGGACGGACAGACGAACGCTACGGTCGGCCGCAGCTGCCGCTGTTCGGTCGGCCCGAGGAGTACGAGCCCATGCACGAGGAAGCGTTCGACGACAGCTTCACGATCAACGCGCGTCGCCTCGACCACGAGGTCCTCCTGGTCGAGATCGTGGGCGATCTCGACGTGCAGACCGTCGAGCAGGCCAAGGCGTTCCTGACGCAGGTCACGGCGATGACGCCACGCCACCTGATCGTCGACCTGTCCGGGGTGACGTTCCTGTCCTCGTCCGGGATGGCGCTGTTGATCGCCGCCCAGTCGGGCCGGGACGGGATCCACGGGCGGCTGCGGCTCATCGGGGTGCTCGGCAACCACCCGGTCGAACGCCCGCTGGGGCTGATCGGGCTGCTCGACCAGTTCGAGGTCGCGGCGGACCTGCCCACGTTGATGGCCGAGTTGGACGCGAGCGAGCCCGTCTAGCGCTTCGCCGCCGCCGTGAAGTAGCCCGCGAGGTCGTCCCGCGTCGCGGGCGACCGGACCTCGAGCGTGTCGGCACCGAACATCTCCCCGGCCGAGCCGCCCCACCGGCGGGCCCGGCCGACAGCCCGTGTGGCGGTGGCGGCGGCCAGGCGTCGGCCCTGGTCACACAGGTGGACGTCGCCGAGGTCGCGGTCGACCAGCTCGGCGACCGCAGCCGCGACCGCATCGGGCGGCAGCGGCGCAGCGCAGCGCAGTCGGGCGCGGGCCCGCGCCAGCTGGTCGGCGCTCCACGGTTCGGTCTGGGCGACGCCCGCGTACAGCTGGGCCAACGCAGGCTCGACGGGCTCGGGCAGCCGCACCCGCAGGTCGCGGTGGTTCTGGGCCAGCAGGGAATGCACCACCCGCACGGCGTCAGGGAAGCCGAGGCCCGGTTCGACGTCGGCCAGCACGTCGGGCAGTCGTCCGGGCAAGGCCACACCGCGGGTGCTCGGCTCCGGGATGAGCGCGGCGAGCCGGGCCGACTCCAGGTCCTTGCGGGCGCGCCGGTCCTCGGCCCGACCGGCCCAGTCGGGCCCGTCGTGCCACGCGACCGCTGACGGCTCGTGCACGAACACGGCGCCGGCGTTCCAGGCGCGGTAGGCCAGGTCCCAGTCCTCCCCGCCGTAGCCGACGAAGCGCTCGTCGAAGCCGCCCAGGTCGTCGAAGAGGCTGCGCCGGCACGCCAGCACCGCACTGATCACGAAGCGGAAGCTGCGGCTGTCGGCGTCGAGCAGGTCGCGGCTGCCGGCGTAGGCGTCGCGGAGCCACGCGGGCTCCTCCAGCCGGGGTGCGGTTGACGGGTCGCCGCCGGGCGCGAGGTCGGCCAGATCCGCGTGCCGACGGCGTCCGACGGCGAGCACGTCCGGGCACAGGGCGGCGCGCCGGGTGATCGCCTCTACGAAGCCTGGCTCGGGGACGGTGTCGGCGTCGAGGAACACGAGCACCTCACCGCGGGTGTGGCGGACGCCGAGGTTGCGGGCCGCGGCCGCCCGGAACCCGCGGTCGGGCTGGGTCACGACGCGGACAGGTGGACCGCCGAACGGGACGGCAGGAGGGACGGCCGAGCCGTCGTCGGCGATCACGACGTCGGACGGGGGCAGGGTCTGGCGGCACAGGGCCGCCCACGTCTGCCTCAGCTGGGCAGGCTGCTCGTAGTGCGCGACGATCACCGACACCCGGGGCCGCGGCGCGGCGGCGACGTCGAGGAGGTCCCAGCGGTTGCCCGGCACACGGGTCTCGGTCAGCACGGCTCACCCAGCAGCCGCCGGTAGAGCGCGGCGTGCGCGCGACCCGCGTCGGGCCAGACGTGGTCGCCGTCCGGCCGGGTCGTTGCGGGATCGGCCAACGCCGCAACGAGCAGGGCATCGAGTTCACCGTCGTCGTAGGGGTGCAGCGCGCCCGGATGGCTGAGCGCCACCTCGGCGGCGTACTCGCCGCGGGCGACGAGGGGGCGTCGTCCACACCCGAG
Source organism: uncultured Actinomycetota bacterium (assembly GCA_963799945.1). Lineage (GTDB taxonomy): Bacteria > Actinomycetota > Actinomycetes > Mycobacteriales > Pseudonocardiaceae > Pseudonocardia. Next base: position 1,030,958 of record CAWCZG010000004.1, on the reverse strand, counting down.
CCACGCGGCCAGCGAGCCGCTCGCGCTCACCCTGGCGTTGCCGACCAGCGGAACGGTCACTGCGCGGGCCGCCGCGGCCAGGTCGGCGGCGCTGAGCGACCCGGTGACCACCAGCTCGACGCCCCGGCGGTTCGCCTGGGCACGCAGGTCATCCAACAGCCCGTCGTGGCCGGGGCTCACCGCGCCGATCGCGACGACCCGGGGTGGGTGGGGGAGCCGGGCCGCCGCGTCGATCGCCTCGACGTGCCCCTTGCCCGGGTAGACGAACCCCAGAACCCCGACGGTCGACCGGTCGGCCCAGTTCGGCGTGGCTCCGCCGTCCGGCCACCGCTCGACGGGCAGGCCGATCACCTCGGCGCCCACCCCGAACCGCGCGACCTTCGCCGCCTCGTGGCGGGCCGACACGACGACCGCGTCGCAGGCCGCGGCGACCCGCGCGTAGCCCGCGACCCGGCGTCGGTCGCGGGCCGGATCCGGGTCGGACCCCGGGATGTCGTGCAGGGTCGTCACCAGCGGGCGCGGGGCATCGCGGGACCAGGCGAGGAACGCGTCGGCGGCCGCCGCCACGTCGGTCGGGTAGAGGCTGTCGGTGAACTGGGCGTGGGTCAGGTCGGCGCCGTGGTCCACCGCGTGCGCCCCGTGGCGAGCCGCCAGATCGGCCACGACGCGGGCGTGCCGGACGACGCCGTGCTCCGCGGGGCCCGGAGCGTGCACGAGCACGCGCATCACGCCGCTGCCCGACGGGTCAGTTCGGCCCGGTGCACGAGCGCGCGCATCACGCCGCGGCCCGTCGGGTCAGCACGGCCCGGTACACGGCGGCGTGCACCGCGGCGATCTCCGCGCGCTGGGCTGCCCGGGAGGCCGGGTCGGCGCGGGGCGCGGGCAACGTCGCGCACGCGGACCGCACCGCCGCCGCCAGCGACGCGACGTCGAGTCCGGCGTCGCCGTGGCCGTAGAGCAGGCACGGCGCCTGCTCGGCGTAGAAGCCGCAATCGGGCGCGACGACGGCCGTACCGAGATCGTGGCAGGCCTCCAGCCAGCCCGAATGGGTGCCGAAGCGGTAGGGCAGAACCGAGACGTCGAGTCCCGCGAGGTAGTCCCAGAGCTCGTCGTCGTCGAACGGCCGGTGCACCTGGATGTCCAGGTCGGGTAGGGCGGCCGCGACGGCCCGTCCGCGCTCGTCGTCGTGGGCGTCCACCCGCAGCCGGGCGTTGGGGAGCGTCGCCACGACGTCGGCCAGGGCGCGGGCCACCGGCACCGGATCGGCGTTGGCCCGGACGCTCTTGGCGTGCACCCCCACCACGAGACCGTCGTGGACGGGGCGCGGGGCACCGAGCCGCTCGGCGGGCACGACGTGCGGGTGCGGCACCACCGTCGCCCGGCGTCCCCACCGCGCGCGGATGGCCGCCGCCGCGCCTGGGGTGAGGGTCAGCAGCGCGTCGGCGGCGGGCACCAGGACGTCCAGCGCGGCGATGTGGGCCGCGGGGTCGCGGTGGTGCGGGTTGCGCAGGTCGTGCACCGTCACCACCAGCGGCGCGCCGACATCCCTGAGCGCCTCGACCAGGGCGCGGAGCTGCTCCGGGGTGCGGTCGTCGTAGCCGAAGTGGACGTGCAGGACGTCGAACGTGCCCGCATGGGCGCGCACCCACGACGGCTCGAGCATCACCGGCGGCCACCACTGGGTGGGGGGCGCTCCGGGCACTGGCGGATCGGGGAGGCGGTGCACGCCGTCGCCCGGAACCGAGAGCGCCCGCACGTAGGAGTGCCCGGCCGGAACGGACGCGATCAGCATGACTCACGGAGTGCCCGCAGCCTGCCCGGGTAAACCGTGAGCATCGTCGCAGGTATGAACGGCCCCGAACGGGGAATCCCCTCCCATATGGACGCTGCCTGCTGCCCCCCGACGCATCGGCTTGGCCCATGACGCGCATTGCGCTCATCGCCTCCGCCCGCTACCCGATCCGTGAGCCGTTCCCCGGTGGGCTGGAGGCCCACACGTGGCAGCTGGCGGGCAGGCTGCGGGCACGCGGACACGAGGTGACGGTGTTCGGCGGCCCGGGCTCGGATCCCGCGCTGGAGGTGCGGGAGCTGCCTGCGCTGCCGCCGTTGTCGGAGGCCGCGCGGCAGGACGTCAGCATGCCCGCCGAGTGGTTCCTCGCCGAGCACCACGCCTATCTCATGCTGATGTTGGAGCTCGGCGCCAAGGACGCGCCCTACGACGTCGTGCACAACAACTCGTTGCACTACCTGCCCATCGCGATGGCGCCCAGCCTCTCGATGCCGGTGCTCACCACGCTGCACACCCCGCCCATCCCGTGGATCGAGTCGGCGGTGCGCACGCCCTCGCCCGCGCCGCGCTACTTCGCCGCGGTCAGCAGGCGCACGGCGGCGCAGTGGCGGCCCGCGGTGCCCGCGGTGACGGTGGTGCCCAACGGCGTCGACACCGCCTTCTGGCGGCCCGGCCCCGGTGGGGACACGCCGGTGTGGTCGGGCCGGATCGTGCCCGAGAAGGGTCCCATCGAGGCGATCCTGGCCGCCCGGGCGGCGGGCACCGGGCTGCGGCTGGCCGGGCCCCGACCCGACGCCGCGTTCTTCCGCGACCGGGTCGCGCCCCTGCTCGGCGACGGCATCGAGTACGTCGGCCACCTCGACCACACCGATCTCGCCGCGCTGGTCGGTTCGGCCAGGGTCGCGGTCATCTCGCCGTGCTGGGACGAGCCCTACGGCCTGGTCGTCGCCGAGGCGCTGGCCTGCGGCACCCCGGTGGCGGGGTTCGCCAGGGGTGCCCTGCCCGAGCTGCTCGACGACTCATGCGGCGTCCTCGCCGCACCCGACGACGTGGCCGGGCTCGCCGCGGCGATCCTCCGGGCGAGCGAGCTGGACCGCGCCGCGGCCCGCCGCCGAGCCGAGACGCACTGCTCCATCACGTCCATGGTCGAGGGCTACGAGCGCCTCTACGCGGAGCTGACGCCGTGATCGGCTTCTACGTGCACCACCAGGGCAGCGGGCACGTCCACCGGGCGACCGCGATCGCGAGGGCCACCCGCCACCCGGTGATCGGGTTCTCCAGCCTGCCCCGGCCCGAGCGCTGGCCAGGGCGATGGGTACGCCTGCCTGACGACGCCGGGGGGCGTCGACCCGACGACCGCCGACGTCGACAGCGAACGACACCCTGCACTGGGTCCCCCGGCACCACCCGGGGCTCGCGGCGCGGATGGGGCTCATCAGCGCGGAGCTCGCGACCGGGCGGGTGCGGCTGTTGGTGGCCGATGTGTCGGTCGAGGTGGCGCTGCTGGCGCGGCTGCACGGCGTCCCGGTCGCCGTCGTGGCCCAGCCCGGCGACCGCACCGACGCGCCCCACCGCCTCGCCTACGACCTGGCCGAGAAGCTGATCGCCCCGTGGCCCGAACGCCCCGCGCCCGGCTGGCCCGACGCGTGGCGGGACAAGACCGTCCACGTGGGTGCGGTGTCCCGGTTCGACGGGCGGCCACCGGTCAGCGGTTCGCCCGGACGCAGGGTGCTCGCGCTCTGGGGATCCGGCGGTCTGGACGTCGGTCCGGACCGGCTGCGGGCGGCGGCGGTCGCCACGCCGGACTGGTCGTGGCAGATCGCGGGTCCGGCCCGCCCGTCGGGGGAGGGCCCGGCCAACCTGCGGTGGCGCGGCTGGCTCTCCGAGGTCTGGACCGCATTGGGCGAGGCCGACGTCGTCGTCACCCACGCCGGGCAGAACGCGCTCGCGGAGATCGCCGCCGCCCGACGGCCCGCGGTGGTGATCCCGCAGCGTCGTCCGCACCGCGAGCAGGTGAGCACCGCCGCGGAGCTGGTCCGCTCCGGGACGGCCATCGTGGCCGAGAGCTGGCCGGAGCCCGCGGCATGGCCGCGCGTGCTCGATCAGGCGGCCCGGCACGGGGGCACGGCCTGGGCGAACTGGTCCTCCGGCCGCGGCGCCGCCCACGCCGCCGCCGTCCTCGACGGCCTGGTCGACGCCCCGTGAGCGGCTCGCGCACGGCCGTCGTCACCATCACCCGCAACCGCGATGCCCACCTGCACCGGCAGCGGGTCGGGCTGGCGCAGGCCCCGCCGGACCTGCACGTGATCGTCGGGATGGGGGCGGAGCCGCAGCTCGACGCCGTGGCCGGGGCGCCGCCCACGATGACGGCGACGGTCGCGGCCCCCGCCTCGGGCCTGCCGCTGGCCCACGCCCGCAACGCCGGAGCGGCCGTGGCGATCGACGCAGGGGCGGAGCTCCTCGTGCTCCTCGACGTCGACTGCATCCCGGGCCCGCGGATGCTCGACCGCTACCGCGCGGCCGTCCCGCGACTCGCCGGACCAGCACTGCTCTGCGGGCCCGTCGCCTACCTGCCCCCGCCGCCCGAGGGCGGCTACCCCGAGCACGGCCTGGACGCCCTGGCCCCGCCCCACCCCGCCCGCCCCGCACCCCCGGACGGCGTGGTGCACCGCGAAGACCGGCTCGAGCTGTTCTGGTCGCTGTCGTTCGCCGTCACCGCGGCCGACTGGACGAGGTTCGGCGGGTTCTGCGAGGAGTACACCGGCTACGGTGCCGAGGACACCGACTTCGCGTTCGCCGCTGCCGCAAAGGGCGCGGGGCTCTACTGGATCGGCGGGGCCCACGCCCACCACCAGCACCACCCGCCGACCCGGAGCACCCCCGGCCGCGCCGCGGAGATCGTCCGCAACGCGCGGCGCTTCCACCGTCGCTGGGGCTGGTGGCCGATGACGGGCTGGCTGGAGGAGCTCGCCGCGGCGGGCGCGGTCGAGTTCGACCCCGACGCGGACCTGCTGCGGATCGCGGGTCAGGGCAACGTGCCGGTGACCACGTAGTCCAGCCGCCTGCTCACCGAGACCACCTGGTCGGCGAAGCGTTCGTAGAACCGGGTCAGCAGCGCGACGTCGACGCCCTGAGCCACCGTGAACGGGCCACCGGGTCGCGAGACCTCGGCCATGACGGAGTCGTGGAGCCGGTCGATCCGGTCGTCGGCGGCGTCGAGGTCGGCGAAGACCTCCTGGGTCGGGGCGGCGATGGCGACCTGCAGCGACCGGGCGGCGGCCTCGGCGAGGTGACCCATCTCGGCGAACCGGGGGGCGATCGCGGCGGGCGCGGCGTGGGCCGGGTGGCGACGGCGGGCGAGCTCGGCGATGTGCCTGCTGAGGTCGCCCATGCGCGCGATCTTCTGGGCGGCCCGGATCGCGGTGACCACGGCACGGAGGTCGCGGGCCATCGGCGCCTGCAGGGTGAGCATCCGCAGCGCGTGTTCCTCGCACGCGACCGCGGCCGTGTCGAGGTGCTCGTCGGCACCGATCACGCGCTCGGCGACGGTGAGGTCGGCGTCGATCAGCGCCCGGGTCGCGCCCTGCATGGCGTCGGCGGCCAGGCCGCACAACGCCGACAGCTCGTCGCCCAGCTGCTCCAGCTCGCCCTGGAACCGTGCCCGCATGCCACCCCCACTGGGCGAGTTCCGCCCACCACCGAGCCTAACGGCCTCAGGAACGGCTCCGGAGGACGTGCATGGTGCGCGGAGGCAGGCGGTGGCGGCTGCCGGGTGCGGGTTGGCGGCGCCGGGTGTTGGCGAGCAGGGGGTCGGAGGTGTCGACGACCATCTCCCAGGTCCGGCCGAAGGCCTGGTCGGGCAAGGTGAAGGTGCCCGGGTTGTGGTGGGTGTTGATCAGCAGCAGGAACGAGTCGTCGATCACCTGCTCGCCGAGCTCGTCGCGGTCGGGGATGCCCTTGCCGTTGAGGTAGATGCCGAGCGTGCGCTGTCCGCTGGTCCAGTCCTGCTCGGTCATCGGCTGTCCGTCGGGGCGCAGCCACGCGATGTCGTCGATGCTGGAGCCCTGGATGGGGCGGCCCTGGAAGAAGCGCTTCCGGCGGAACACCGGGTGTTCGGCGCGCAGCTCGGCCAGGCGCGCGGTGAACTCGCGGAGCACCTCGTGCTCCCGCGCGTCCTCCCAGTCGACCCAGCTGAGCTCGTTGTCCTGGCAGTAGACGTTGTTGTTGCCCTGCTGGGTGCGCGACAGCTCGTCCCCGTGGGCGATCATCGGCACGCCCTGGCTGAGCAGCAGCGTCGTCAAGATGTTGCGCTTCTGCCGTTCGCGGAGGACGAGGATCTCGTCGTCGTCGGTCGGACCTTCGACGCCGTGGTTCCAGGACCGGTTGTGGCTCTCGCCGTCGTTGTTGCCCTCGCCGTTGGCCTCGTTGTGCTTCTCGTTGTAGGACACGAGGTCGTTGAGGGTGAACCCGTCGTGGGCGGTGACGAAGTTGATCGACGCGATGGGCCTGCGGTTGTCCGCCTCGTAGAGGTCCGACGAGCCGGTGAACCGGGCGGCGAACTCGCCGAGGCTCGACGGCTCACCCCGCCAGAAGTCGCGCACGGAGTCGCGGTAGCGGCCGTTCCACTCCGTCCACAGCGGCGGGAACCCGCCCACCTGGTAGCCGCCCTCGCCCACGTCCCACGGCTCGGCGATGAGCTTGACCTGGCTCACGATGGGGTCCTGGTTGACCAGGTCGAAGAACGCCGACAGCCGGTCGACCTCGTGGAACTCGCGCGCCAGCGAGGACGCCAGGTCGAAGCGGAACCCGTCGACGTGCATCTCGGTGACCCAGTACCGCAGCGAGTCCATGATCAGCCGCAGGGACTCGTGGTGGCGGACGTTGAGGCTGTTGCCGGTGCCGGTGGTGTCGTAGTAGTGGCGCTGGTCGCCGTCGACGAGGCGGTAGTAGGCCCGGTTGTCCACGCCGCGGAACGACAGGGTCGGGCCCATGTGGTTGCCCTCGGCGGTGTGGTTGTAGACGACGTCGAGGATCACCTCGATCCCCGCGCGGTGCAGCGTGCGCACCATCGTCTTGAACTCCTGCACCTGCTCGCCGCGGGTGCCGAAGGACGAGTAGTCGTTGTGCGGGGCGAAGAACCCGATGGTGTTGTAGCCCCAGTAGTTCGACAGGCCCTTCTCGGTCAGCGTCGAGTCGTGCACGAACTGGTGCACCGGCATCAGCTCGACGGCGGTGACGCCCAGCTCGCGGAAGTGCTTGATCATCTTGGAGTGCGCGAGGCCCGAGTAGGTGCCCTGCACGTCCTTGGGGATGTCGGGGTGGCGCATCGTCATGCCCTTGACGTGGGCCTCGTAGATGATCGTCTCGTTGTACGGGATGCGCAGCGGGGTGTCGCCGGTCCAGTCGAAGTAGGGGTTGATCACGACCGAGGTCATCGCGTACGGCGCGGAGTCGGCGTCGTTGAAGGAGTCGGGGTCACCGAAGCGGTAGGAGAACAGCGCCTCGTTCCAGGTGATGTTCCCGTCGATCGCCTTCGCGTACGGGTCGAGCAGCAGCTTCGACGGGTTGCACCGCAGGCCCGCGGCCGGGTCGTACGGCCCGTAGACCCGGTAGCCGTAGCGCTGACCCGGCCCCACCCGCGGCAGGTAGCCGTGCCACACCAGCCCGTTGCGCTCGGGTAGCTGGACACGCGACTCCACGCCATCGTCGTCGAAGAGGCAGAGCTCGATGCGGTCGGCCACCTCGGAGAAGATCGCGAAGTTCGTCCCGCCCCCGTCGAACGTCGAGCCCAGGGGATAGGGCGAACCGGGCCAGATGTGCACCAGAACCTCCGAGCTGATCGATCGAGCAGAGCCGTGCCGTTGCGGGGGACGGAGCGGGCTGCCCACTCCGGCGCCGATCCAACCGTCGAGTCTGTCAGAGGTGGGCAGCGTCTCCCCGCTCCAGCCGCTCCCGCTGCGGGACGACCGTGTAAGCCGGGTCGCGGGCGGTGACCCGCCCGGCCTCGAAGACCCCGTAGCGGGTGGCGGCGGCCGCGGCGTTGAGCAGCAGGCCGCCGACCACCGACAGGGCGCGGCCGCCGCGACCCCGCACCCGGCCGCTCGCGATCACGCTCGCCGCTCCGGTGAGCGTGGCAGCGCGGGCCGCCTTCAGGACCGTCCCGGCCCGGCCGCTCGTGTAGGCCGAGGCCGCGAACCCGATGCGCCGCTCCAGCACGGCCAGCGCGCCCAGCTCCAACGCGGCACCCGCGACGGCGACCCGCCGGGCCGGTCCGGAGTCGCGCCCCGCCAGCACGCCCACGCCGCCGCCGCTGGACATGGCGCTGCCCGCGAACACGAAGGGCAGCTCGCGGTAGGCCTCGTGCCATCCGGGCACCGCTGTGTCGGAGAGCAGAACGGCGGTGTATGTGGTGAGGGCCGGGCCGAGCACGCCCGAGCCGATCCCGGCCAGGCGACCCAGCGCGGGGGCGATCCCGGTCAGCTCGGAAGCGGCCGCCGCGCCCGCCAGCGTGCCGAACGGGGCGAGGATCCAGGAGCCCACCGACAGCGGTGAAGTCGGCTTGAAGACCCGCAGCATGTTGAGAAAGCGGCTCGGGCGCCCCAGGTCGTGGATCAGCGCGACGACGCTCAGGCCCGAGCCCCCCAGCGCGGCGAACCGGCCGATGCGCCGCAGCGCCGGGCGGTCGGTGGCGTCGGCCAGCGCGGCCAGGGACGCCGAGACCCCCGCGACGCCGCCCAGGTACAGGTAGGCCGGGACGTCGGGCACCTTCCAGGTGGGCGACTTGAGGATCGGCCTGCCGTAGTAGGAGGTGAACTCCGCCTCCGGCACCATCAGGCGCTCGCCGCGACCCCGGCGGCGCCCGGACTTGGCGACGGTCACCGCTTCCCGCCCAGGAAAGCGGCGGCGACCGTGGCGGCCACCGTCAGCGCGGCGACGGCGGCGTGCCGCCACATCGACGGCAGGTCGCGGGTGGTCACCACCGGGTCCGGCGGGAGGCCGTAGACCTCCGGCTCGTCCAACAGCAGGAAGAACGCGCCGTCGCCGCCGACGCCGTCATCCGGGTCGTGGCCGTAGAGCCGCGCTTCGGGCACGCCGTGGCCGTGCAGCTCCTCGACCCGGGCGGCGGCCCGTTCGCGCAGCTCGTCGAGCGGCCCGAACTGGATGGACTCGGTCGGGCACGCCGTGGCGCACGCGGGCATGAGCCCGGCCCCGAGCCGGTCCTGGCACATCGTGCACTTGAACGCCCCGCCGTCCCCCTTGCGCTGGTCGATCACGCCGTAGGGGCAGGCGGGGATGCAGTACCCGCAGCCGTTGCAGACGTCGTCCTGCACGAGGACGGTGCCGTGCTCGGTGCGGATCAGGGCGCCGGTGGGGCAGACGTCGAGGCAGGCGGCGTGGGTGCAGTGCTTGCAGACGTCCGACGCCATCAGCCACCGGACCTCGGTGGCGTCGCCGTCGGGGCCGGCGGCGGGCATCCCCAGGTCGACGGTCGCGGACTGCCGGGAGGGCACCGTCTGCTCGATGAACGCCACGTGCCGGTAGGTGCTCGCGCCCAGGCCGCCGGTGTTGTCGTAGCTCATCCCGGTGAGGTCGAGCAGGTCGGGCTGGTCGTGGTGGGCGCCGTCGGCGGGCAGCGCGTTCCACTCCTTGCAGGCGACCTCGCAGGCCTTGCAGCCGATGCAGACGCTGGTGTCGGTGAAGAAGCCGACGCGCGGCGGGTGCCCGTCCGGGTAGCCCGCGTTGCCGGTGGGGTCGGCCAGGGGTCCGTACAACGAGTTGGCCATCAGCTCTCCAAGCCTGCGCGTCGGCGGTAGTCGGCGAGGAAGGCGACCAGCGCGGGACCGTGCGGGCGGCGTCCGGCGCGGATGTCGCAGGTGGCGGCCTTGGTCTCCATGATGTGCACGTTCGGGTCCAGCGTCACCGACAGCAGCTCGTTGGCGGCGTCGCCGGTGGAGAGGCCGTTGGAGCCCCAGTGCCAGGGCACGCCGATCTGGTGCACGGTGGTGCCCGCCATCCGCAGAGGTTTGGCCCGCTCGGTGACGAGCACCTTGCCTTCGATCGCCGAGCGGGCGGTGACGACGTGGCACCACTGCCCGTTCTCAAGCCCGCGCAGGGCGGCGAGCTCGGGGGAGACCTCGAGGAACATCTCCGGCATCAGCTCGTTGAGGTGCGGCGTCCAGCGGCTCATACCGCCCGCGGTGTGGTGCTCGGTGACGCGGAACGTGGTGAACACGAACGGGAAGACGTCCGCCCCCGGTTCGCCCGGCTCCGGGTGGTAGCGGTTGCCCGCGCGCGGGAACTCCTGCCGGGCGGGGTTGGCGCGCTGCTGTGGGTAGAGCGCGTTGGGCACCGGCGACTCCTGCGGCTCGTAGTGCGCGGGCATCGGCCCGTCGAGCAGCCCGGCGGGCGCGTGCAGCCAGGCCCGCCCGTCGGCCTGCATGACGAACGGCTCGTCGCCGCCGATCGCCTCGGCGGCACGGGCGCCCTTCGGTGGGCGGTAGTCAGGCGCCGTGGTGGGTGGGAAGTCGGGGACGTCACCGCCGGTCCACTTCTTCTCCTCGGCGTTCCACCAGATCAGCTTCTTGCGCTCGCTCCACGGCGCACCCTCGGGATCGGCGGAGGCGCGGTTGTAGAGCACCCGCCGGTTCGCGGGCCAAGCCCAGCCCCACTCGTGCGGCGGCGAGGTCCTGCTGCTCGCCCGGCTTGCGGCGCATCGACTGGTTGACCTCGTCGGCGTAGACGCCGCAGTAGATCCAGCAGCCGCACGCCGTCGAGCCGTCGGTCTTCAGCTTCGTGTACGCGCTCAGGGCCTTGCCGTCGGGCCCGGTGCCGTTGATCTCGCGCAGCACGGCGTCGGCGCTGGGGTCGCCCGCGTCGTCGACGGGGTAGTCCCAGGTCAGCTCCTGCAGCGCGCGGTCCTTCGGGTCGGTCGAGTCGGCGAGCCGCGCTTTGATGCGCCTGCCGAGCTCGTAGTAGAACCACAGGTCGCTGCGGCAGTCACCCGGTGGCTCGACCGCCTTGTGGTGCCACTGCAGCAGCCGCTGGGTGTTGGTGAACGTGCCGTCCTTCTCGCTGTGCGCGGCGGCGGGCAGGAAGAACACCTCGGTGCCGATGTCCTCCGTGGCCTGCTCGCCGGTCGCGATCTCGGGCCCGTCCTTCCAGAACGTGGCCGTCTCGATCATGTTGAGGTCGCGGACGACGAGCCACTCGAGCTTCGCGAGGCCCTGGCGCTGCATGCGCGCGTTGGCGGTGCCGATGGCCGGGTTCTCCCCGATGACGAAATAGCCGGGCACCTTGCCGCTCGCCTGGTCCATCACCGTCGCGAAGCTGGAGTGGTCGCCGGTGAGCCGGGGGAGGTGGTCGAAGCAGAAGTCGTTCTCCGGGGTGGCCGCGTCGCCGAACCAGGCCTTGAGCAGGCTCACCACGTAGGCGTCCATGTTGCCCCAGAAGCCCTTGTCGCCGGTGTTCGCCTCGATGAACGTCTCGAGGTCCTGCTCCCGGTGCGCGTGCGGCATCGGGATGTAGCCGGGCAGCATGTCGAACAGCGTCGGGATGTCGGTGGAGCCCTGGATGCTGGCGTGGCCGCGCAGCGCGAGGATGCCGCCGCCCGGACGGCCGATGTTGCCCAGCAGCATCTGCAGGATCGAGGCCGCGCGGATGTACTGCACGCCGACGGTGTGGTGGGTCCAGCCGACGGCGTAGCAGAACGCGCTGGTCCGCTCCCGGCCCGAGTTGCGGGTCAGCGCGTCGGCGACCTGGGTGAACGTCTCCGGGGCGATGCCGCAGACCTCGTGCACCATCTCGGGCGTGTAGCGGGAGAAGTGCCGCTTGAGCACCTGGAACACGCAGTGCGGGTCCTGCATCGTGTCGTCGCGCCGGGGAGCCTGCGTCCATCGGCGCGCCGCCGGAGCCCGCGATCTGCCCGCGCTCGTGCTCGGCCACCGGCCGGTCGTCCCGCGGTCCGACCGCCGCCCCGACGTCGTCGTCGTCGTACTCCCACGACCCGGCGTCATACGTGCCGGTGGCGGGGTCGAAGCCGGAGAACAGGCCGTCGAGGTCCTCGGTGTCGCGGAAGTCCTCGCGCAGGATCATCGGGGCGTTCGTGTAGGCGCGGACGTACTCCTCGAAGTAGCTGCCCGTCTCCAGCACATGGTGGATCAGGCCGCCGAGGAAGGCGATGTCGGTGCCCGCGCGGATCGGCACGTGCAGATCGGCCACCGCGGACGTGCGGGTGAACCGCGGGTCGACGTGGATCACCGTCGCGCCGCGCTTCTTCGCCTCCATCACCCACTGGAAGCCGACCGGGTGCGCCTCGGCCATGTTGGAGCCCTGGATGACGATGCAGTCGGCGTTGACGAGGTCCTGCTGGTAGTTGGTGGCGCCGCCGCGGCCGAACGAAGTTCCCAGACCGGGAACGGTGGAGCTGTGTCAAATACGGGCCTGGTTCTCGATCTGGATCGCGCCCATCGCCGTGTAGAGCTTCTTCATGAGGTAGTTCTCCTCGTTGTCGAGGGTCGCCCCTCCGAGGCTCGCTATCCCCATTGTCCGGCGCAGGTGCCTGCCCTGGTCGTCGACGTCCTGCCAGGTGCTCTCCCGCGTCGCCAGCACCCGGTCGACGATCATGTCGACGGCCGTGTCGAGCTCCAGGTCCTCCCACTCCGTGCCGTGCGGGCGCCGGTAGCGGACCTTCGTCTGCCGGGTCGGAGCGGTGATCAGCGAGAGCGTCGAGGATCCCTTGGGGCACAGCCGTCCGCGGCTGATCGGGGAGTCCGGGTCGCCCTCGACGTGGGTGACCACCCCGTCCTTCGAGAAGATCTGCTGCCCGCAGCCGACCGCACAGAACGGGCAGATCGACTTGGTGACGGTGTCGGCGTCCTGGGTGCGGGCCCGCTTGTCCACCATCCCGCCGTCGTGGCGTGACGACGTGCCCCGGGCCAGCGGGTCGTCCCCGGCCAGCTGGCGCAGCACCGGCCAGCTCTTGACCCACGTGCGTGTACCCACGGTCTGGGACTTCCCCCTGGTCTCCGCATCAAACCTCGACACGCCGCGCTGCGGCATTTGTCCGATGAGGACGTTGAGCGTTCACGACGTCGAGAGCAGGCCGATGTGTTGTGCGCTTGTCTGAGGAGAGTTCACGGGTGGATTTGATACGCCGAGTCGAACCGAGGCCCTGATGTGGTCGCCATATCCACAGGGTTGATCGACTAAGGGGTGAGGACGACCTTTCCGGGGACGGTGCGGGCCTCGGCCATCCGCATCGCCTTGACGATTTCGGCGAGGGGGAGGCGGGCGGCGATCTGGGCGTTCAGGACACCCTCGGCGAGTAGCGCGAAGACGGCGGTCAGGTCCTGCCGCAGACGGGCGCGGAATGCGGTGGGGCGAACCCGGCTGCCACTCCACACGTTGTAGAACGTCGCGCGCCGACGGTTGGGCAGGACGTTCCACCACGCGATGCGGGCCATGAGGGCGACGAAGTGCCGCTCCATCGACGTGCTGCTGTTGACCTCGGCCGCGATCGCGTAGCTGACCAGCGTGCCGTGCGGGGCCAGCAGCTCCCAGGAGCGGAGCACGGTGGCCCCGCCGATGTTGTCGAACACCGCGTCGACGCCGCCGGGAGCGAGCACGCGGACCCGGGCGACCAGCGCGTCGAGATCGGCGTAGTCGACCGGCTCGGCACCGAGCAGGCGCAGCGCGTCGTGGTGACGCGGCGAGGCCACGCCGATCACGCGGATGCCCGCGTGGCGGGCGAGCTGGATGAGGATGCTGCCCACCCCGCCGTTGGCCCCGTGGACCAGGATCGTCTGACCCGATCGCACCTTGGCCGCGCGGTGCAGCATCTGCCACGCGGTGACGCCGTTGACGACCACCGTCTCGGCCTCGCCGGGGTCCATCCCCGCCGGAACGGGGACCAGGTCGGCCGCGCGCAGCACGGCGTGGGTGGTCCAGCCGCCGATCTTCGTGATCGCCGCGACGCGGGTGCCGACCAGGGCCGTGTCGACATCGGGCCCGATCGCGGCGACGGTGCCGACGAGGTCGTAGCCGGGCACGAACGGGAACTTCGGCTGCCCGGGATACCGGCCGCGGCGCATCCCCTGCTCGGCGAACGACACCCCGCTGGCCTCCATCCGGACGAGCACCTGGCCCGCGGCGGGCGTGGGAACCGGGCGCTGGCGCACTACCAGGCCCTCCGGCTCGACGATTCCCGGCAGGACGACCTCGGTGGCGGTGTTCGGACGGTCGGTGGCGTTCATGGCGCTCTCCCTCGGCTCCGTATGCGACGTCATATCGCAAAGTGAATACCCATCACAGTACGCGGCACTGATACTGTGTCAACACGTAACTCAGTGAGGGGGTGTCACGGATGGGGTCCTCCGCCGTGCGTCCGACGCGCCGGGAGCAGCGCCGCGAGCAGACCGTCAGCGAGATCCAGGCGCTGGCCGTTCACCAGATCGCGGCCGACGGTCCGGATGCGGTGTCGCTCAACGCCATCGCGCGCACGATGGCGATGTCGCCCGCGGCCATCTACCGCTACTTCGAGAGCCGCGACGCCCTGCTCGCCGATCTCGTCGTCCTCTTCTACGACGCGCTGGCCGAGACGCTCGAGGCGGCCGCACCCAAGGGGGGAGACCCGGTTGAGCGGTTCCTCGCGGTCGGGCGGGCCTACCGGCAATGGGCCCTGGACAACCCCAACCCGTACCGGCTGATCTTCCACACCACCAGCGGCTCGGGGCAGGATCTCGCCCCCGAGCGCACGATCCCCGCCGCGTCGCGCAGCATGAACGTCATCCTCGCCGCGCTCGCGGGTCTGGTGGCTCGCGTCCCGTCCGATCCGGCGGGTGCGGATCCCGAGCTGGAGGCGCAGCTGCGGGCCTGGGTGGCCCGATCCGGGCTGCCCGACCTGCCGACATGGGTGGTCGCCCTCGGTGTGACCTGCTGGACCCGGCTGCACGGCGTCGTCAGCCTCGAGCTCGGCCACCACCTCGCCTCCACCGGGCTCGACCCGGCGCTGCTCTACGAGGCTGAGCTGCGCGAACTGATCCGTGCTGCGTGCTCCGAACCATAAGGGCGCGGCGATCGATCGCTGGACGTGCAGCGGATGCGGCTCAGTCGGACGGCCACGAGCGGGCTGCTGGTCGCGTGCGTCGCGCTCGTGATCGGGCTGACCACGGCCGCGTCGGCGCCCGAGGCGTCCCTGGTGGTCGACCCGGCCACCGCCACGCAGGTGCGGGTGCTGCAGATGAACCTCTGCAACAGCGGGTTCGCGGGCTGCTACACCGGTCGGTCGGTGGCCGCCGCCGCGGCGGCGATCCGCGACGAGGCCCCGGACCTGGTCACGCTCAACGAGATCTGCCGGAACGATCTGGCCACGCTCGAACGGGCGATGGCAGGCGTCGATCCTTCCGCCACGACGGCATCGGTCTTCCAACCGGCGATGGATCGACGCACCGCCGCCCCGTACCGCTGCGAGAACGGCCAGGACTACGGGATCGGGCTGGTGACCAGGAGCTCACCGGCGTCGCGCGGGCTGACCTCGACCAGCGGCATCTACCCCGTCCAGGACACCGCCGACCCGGAAGAGCGGGCCTGGCTCTGCGCGGACGCTGCCGGCGTCGAGGCGTGCACGACGCACCTGGCCAACACCGACGCGGCGGTCGCGGAAGCCCAGTGCTCCTACCTCCTCGACACGGTGATCCCCGGGGTCCGGGCCCGGGGCGGCCCCGCGCACGTGGTGCTCGGCGGCGATCTCAACCTGCGGGTCGGCGGCTCTCCCGACCTGCGGTCGTGCGTCCCGGAGGGCGACCTTCGCGCCGACGACGGCGGCGTGCAGAACGTGGTGGTGACGTCGGCGTTCGTCATCGCGTCGAACCGCGCGATCAACATGGACGGCACCACCGACCACCCGGGGCTCCTGGTCGGGCTCGGGCTCGCGGGCCCCGGTGTGGCGGCCTGAGCGTCAGCCCTCGTCGTCGAGCACCTCGCGGAGCCTGCGCGCGAACGCCTCCGGCTGGCCGGGGTAGCCGAACTCGCCGTCGAGGAAGCCGCCGTGGTGGCTCGGGAAGACCGTCGCCTCCTGGCCGAGCAGGGCGGCCGTCGCCCGCGCGGCGCGCCCGGTGAAGCTGTCGCCCGACTCCTCGGCGACGGCGATCACGACGCGGGTCGGCGCTGCGCGCAGGGCGTCGACGTCGGGTCGGTAGCTGCTGACCGCCCACGACCGGTCCGAGAGCAGCGGGTCGTCGCGGGTGCCGTCGTCCTCTGTCGGCATGCCGAACATCGCCGGGTCGGCCGGGGGCTGGGCGAAGAACTCATCGGTGTACGGGCCCTGCCAGGACGTCATCGCGATGAAGGCCGCCATCCCGGCGCCTGCGCCCTTGGCCTGGTAGGCCTCGGTGACGCCCGCCCGCGCCCGCTCGGAGGCCTCGGCGTCGGGAAGAGTCGGGATGAGCGGCGGCTCGTGCGCCACCAGCGTGGTGACGTCGTCGGGGTAGGCGGCGACGAGGGCGAGCGCGGTGACGGCGCCCCCGCTGCTGCCGAAGAGCTCGACGGGACCCGTGCCGAGCTGCTGGATCAGGGCGTGCACGTCGGTGGCCTGCACCTCGGGCTCGTTCTCGACCCGGCCGTCCTTGCGGACGCTGCGGCCGAGGCCACGCGGGTCGTAGGCGACCACGGTGCGGTCGGGCAGCTGCGCGGCCAGCGCGCGGAAGCCGGTGGCGTCCATGGGCTGGCCGATCACGACCAGCGGGGGACGGCCGTCGGCGGTGGGCAGCGGTCCGTGGACGTCGTAGGTGAGGTCGGCTTCGGGGGTTTCGAGCACGTGCGTCGTCATCATGACTGGAAGACCTTCCCTGGGGGCAGAACTCATCTGGATCGGCCGATGAGTTTTCCGTCTGACGGCGGTCGGACGAGGATGGGGACTACGAGCGGCTACGCCGACGTCAACGGGCTGCACATGTACTACGAGACCGTGGGCGAGGGCACGCCGCTGGTGCTGCTCCACGGCGGCATGCTCACCATCGACCTGGAGTTCGCCACCCTGATCCCGACGTTGGCCAAGAAGCACCGCGTGATCGCCGTCGAGATGCAGGGCCACGGGCGCACCGCCGACACCGACCGCCCGATCACGCCCGCGAACCTCGCGTCGGACGTGGTCGCGCTGCTCGACGTCCTGGGGGTCGACCGCGCGCACGTGCTTCGGCCACAGCTTGGGCGCCGCCGTCACCTTCGAGCTCGGCGTGAGCCATCCGAACCGGGTGCTGGCGATCGTCCCGGTCTCGGAGCCGGTCCGTCCGGACGGCATGCACCCGGACCTCCTCGACCCGTCGAAGTTCGCGACCTCCACCCGGATGCCGACCGCGCAGGACTTCGCCGACTTCAGCGACGCCTACCGTCGCCTTTCGCCGAACCCGGAGCACTTCGACGCGTTCTTCACGAAGCTGTCGAACGCCGCCGCCGTCCCGAAGGGCTGGAGCGACGAACAGCTCGCGAGCATCACCGCGCCCACGCTGATCGTGCTGGGCGACCACGACTTCGTGACCGTCGAGCACGCCGCCCTCATGCTCGAGCTGATCCCCGGCGCGCAGCTCGCGATCCTGCCCGGTACGACGCACATGACGATCACGAGGCGCCCCGAGCTGCTGCTCCCGCTGCTCGACGCCTTCCTCGACTGACCCGGATCTTGCTTTCCCCCCTGGCCGCGGCGAAGCTGACTTCAGGCGCGGCAAGGAGGCTCGCATGATCCCGGTGGACATCGACGTCACGAGCCTCCGCGGTCGGCGCGCGGTCAACCGGTGGGAGCGCACCTCGGTCGGCGACGTCTTCGAGCGGCTCACGTGGAGCTACCCGGACAAGGTCGCGCTCACGGCGTGGATAGGCGCGTATGCCGACGAGCGGTTCCGTTCGGTCACTTACCGTCAGGCCGACGAGATCGCCAACCAGGTGGCCAACGCACTGGCCGCCCGCGGCCTCGAACCGGGCGCCCGGGTACTGATGTTCTGCGAGAACTCGGTGGAGGCCTACCTCGCCAAGATCGGCATCGCCAAGGCGGGCATGGTCGCCATGCCGCTCAACCCCATGCTGGCCACCGACGTGCTGGAGCACCTCATCAACCGGGCCCAGCCGGGGTTCGCGATCGTGGACGCCGAGCTGTGGCCGCGGGCCGAGGCGGCGTTCGCCAACACGGGGCTGGCGGTGGGCGCGACCATCGCCATCGGCGGCGGGGCCGTCACCGGCAGCCCGACCTTCACCGAGCTGGTCGCGGACCAGCCGCACACCGAGCCCGAGGTCGTCATCCACGGCGACGACATCTGGGAGATCCTCTTCACCAGCGGCACCACGGCCATGCCCAAGGGCGCCCTGTTGTCGCACAGCTCCAGCTACCTGGCCGCGCTGAACTTCGCGCTCTCGCTGACCCGCGGCATCCGCCTCGAGTGCGACCTCACGCTGGGCGTCTTCCTGCCGATCATCTACCACGTCGGCGACCAGATCTTCACGCTCTCGGCGTTCCTGGCGGGCGGGGGCCTGGTCATCGGCCGCAAGCCCGTGCCCGACCAGGTCGCCGCGGCCATCGAGAGCGAGCGGGTGACCGCGCTCTGGGCCGGGTCGCCCCAGTTCGTCACCGCGCTCACCGCGGAGCTCGACGCGACCGGGCGCGACGTCACGAGCCTGACCGTTCTGGTCTACGGGTGGGGTGCGCTCGCGCCCGCCACCTACGCGTCGCTGCAGAAGCACGCGGGGGCGGGCATCGTCGCACTCGGGATCTTCGGGCAGACCGAGGCGATCGCCTGCCACCGGTTCTGGCCCGCCAAGTGGCCGGAGACCTACCAGCGCAGCGCGCCTGCCGTGAACTACGTGGGCGTACCCAGCCCGCTGTTGGCGTCCGACGTGGTCGACGAGCTCGACGAGTCGGTGCGCGACAAGCCCGGGACGCCCGGCGAGGCCGTGTACCGGTCGCCGATCGTCACCGCGGGCTACTACCTCGACGAGGCTGCGACCCGTGAAGCGTTCCGCGGTGGCTGGTTCCACTCGGGCGACAGCGCGTCGGTCGACGACGACGGCTTGCGGATCATGGTCGACCGCTTCAAGGACATCGTGAAGACCGGCGGCGAGAACGTGTCGAGCATCCGGGTCGAGGCCGTCCTCTACGACCACCCGGCGGTCCTGCGCGCCGCCGTGATCGGCCTGCCGCACGACCACTGGGGGGAGGCGGTGACCGCGGTCGTCGTCCTCCGCGAGGGGGCCGCGGCCACGGAGCAGGAGATCGTCGAGCAC
Source organism: uncultured Actinomycetota bacterium (assembly GCA_963799945.1). GTDB lineage: Bacteria > Actinomycetota > Actinomycetes > Mycobacteriales > Pseudonocardiaceae > Pseudonocardia. The sequence goes on along the minus strand of CAWCZG010000004.1, from coordinate 1,011,904 downwards.
TGCCGGGCCCGGTTGGGCGGGTTCGAGACGCCGAAGGCCGTCGTGTTCGCCGACGCGCTGCCCGAGACGGTGGGCGGCAAGGTGCTCAAGTACAAGCTGCGCAAGCAGTTCAGCGGGCTCTTCGACGCCGGGGGTTGAGGCCGGAAGGTTCCCGGCGCGGCGGGTGTTGTCCTGGGTATGACTCGCACCGTGAAGATCCCCGACGCCACCCACCCGATCACCGTCACGCCGACCGAGGGCCGCGTCCGGGTCACGATCAACGGACAGCAGGTGGCCGACAGCAGGCGCGCGCTGTCGCTGGCCGAGTCCACCTACCCGGTGGCGCAGTACATCCCGCTCGCGGACGTCGACCCGGCCGTCCTGCGGCCCAGCGACACCACCACGTACTGCCCGTTCAAGGGTGACGCGAGCTACTACAGCGTCGAGACGCAGGACGGCACGACCCACGACGACGTCATCTGGACCTACGTCCAGCCGTACGACGCGGTCGCGCCGATCGAAGGCCACGTCGCCTTCTACCCGAACAAGGCTGAGGTCGTGGTCGAAGCCTAAGGGCCCGTCAGTCGCGCTCCGAGGTCGTGGACCGCGCAGGCGACCTCTTCGGACATCTCCTCCACCTCGACCGTCGCGCCGAGGGTGGAGATCGCGGCGATGAACTGGACGACCAACGCGACCGATTCGGCGGTGAGCCGGACGGTGCACGCGTTGGCGCCCAGTTCTTCGACGTTGCCGGGGATCGTCGCGAACACCCCGGCCCGCACCGCATCCGCGGGTAGTTCGACGGTGAGGCGCGCGGTGTGCCGGTAGGTCGCGTCAGCGAAAGACCGGACGAGATAGGTCGCCGCATCGGGTGCGGGAAGCTCGCGCGGGGTGAACGGCCGCCGGGTGGGCCGGAGGTCGGCGATCCGGTCGAGGCGGAAGGTGCGCCAGTCGTCGCGTGAAGGGTCGAAGGCGACGAGGTACCAGCGTCCCGCGTGGCTCACGACGCGGTGGGGCTCGACCCGTCGCGGCGCGAGCGTGCCCGACCGGTCGCGGTAGTCGAACGCGACCACCTCCGCGTCCCGGCAGCTCGCGGCGAGCATCGCCAGGAGATCCGGGTCGGCGGCCGGCGCCCCGCGGGGGACGACGGCGGCGGTGGTGCCGGTCAGGGCGGTGAGCTGTGGCCGCAGCCGGGCGGGCAACACCTGCTGCAGCTTCGTCAACGCGCGCAGTGCGCCCTCCTCCACTCCGGTCACCCCGCCCGCTGCGGCGGTGGCGAGCGCGATGGCCATGGCGAGCGCCTCGTCGTCGTCGAGCAGCAGGGGTGGCAGGTTCCGGCCCGAGGTGAGTCGGTAGCCGCCCGCGGTGCCGGTGGTGGTCTCCACGGGGTAGTCGAGCGCGCGGAGCCGATCGACGTCGCGGCGCAAGGTGCGGTCGGTGACGCCGAGCCGGGCCGAGAGTTCGGCGCCCGACCAGGTGCGCCGGGTCTGCAGCAGCGACAGCAGTCGCAGCAGCCGCCCGGGCATGTCCTTCGCCATGTCCCCAGCTTGCCGGCTGTTGCGGACAGGCCGTGTCCACAAGGACCTCTACGGTGCGGTTATGGATGCACAGGACCCCCGTACCGTGGCCGAGACCTACTTCCGCGCTTGGAAGGAGCGCGACTTCCCGACCCTGCGTTCGATCATGGCGAATGACGCGACCTTCCGCGGCCCGCTGGGCACCGCTGACGACGCCGACGCGTGCGTGAAGGGGCTGGAGGGCATGTCGAAGATCCTCGACGACATTGTCGTGCAGCACGTCTTCATCGACGGTCAGGACGTGCTGACCTGGTTCGACCTGCACACCTCCGTCGCCCCGCCCGCCCCCACCGCGAACTGGCAGCACATCGAGGACGGGAAGATCACCCGGATCCGGGTGACGTTCGATCCCCGTGCGCTCACCGGCGGCTGATCACGTCACTTCGCCACGTTCGCCGTTGGCTGCCCGCGGCTCCGCCCGCCCTGGCTGGGTGGCGGATGCTCGGCGTCGACCACCCGATGGACGCCCATGGCGTGGACTCGCGCGCGATCATCGAGCGCGGCCGCTCGGCGGGCGCGCGAAAGGTCACCGCGTTCCTGGAGAGGCGGCCGTGGACTTCCCCGCCGTCCTCAACGCCGGGGGCCGCCAGCGCCCTGTTGGGCGGGAGTGGACCGCCCGCCGCCTGCCCCTGCTCGACGCTGGTCGGTGTGCCCGCCGGCGCCGCCTCAGTTCGCTGAGTGCTTGGTCGTTGTCGACTTCTTGGTGATGGGTTTCTTGGTCGTGGTCGGTGATGCCGCGGTCGATGTTGTCTTGTCCGTGTCGTGACCAGAGCGCGTGGTCGTGGTCGGCCGCGCCGGCGTGAGTGACCGCGGCGGCGTCGCCCGCGTCGTCACGGGCGCAGCGAGGCGGAGGATGAGCGGCGCATCCTGGTCGACAGCGTTTCGTGCCTTGGCCGCCGGGCGCGGGGGCGATTCGGGTGCGGGTGCGGCGGGCGGTCGGCGCGACGGCGCTCACCGCGGGCCGCGCGACGCCGGGTTTGATCACCGGTAGCGCGGTGATGCTGACCCCCAACATCCCGAGGTACGCCACCGTCACCACCGCCGCGAGGAAGCGCCCGCGCATGATGAAGCGGCGCCGCCGGGGCCCATCGTCGAAGAACACGGGCTCGAGCAGCACGACGGTCGGGTAGCCCGCGTCGCCCGGCACCACAGGAAGCGGCGCCGTGGTCTCAGCGAGGTCTGGCGGCATACCGGGCCTTCCGTGCCATTGTGGGGAATAGCGATCGCCACCGAACGCTAGCGGGACGGCACAATTTCAGATCGCTGGGAGCTATGAGCGGTCGGCCATGATCGGCGGCTGGTCAATCAGAATATGTGCGCTTCAAGCACCCTTGCCCGGATTGACAGACCGTTTGCCATGCGCTAGCTGGCCGCCGCGAGCGGCGATCAGTAGCCACCCGACGTTCACAAATGCAAACATTTCGCCCGAGTCGGGGTGGCAGCCGCCAAATTGTCGGGGTCCGAAAGTACGTTCGAGCCATGACCGACAGCGGGATCGCGGCCTTGGCGGAGGCGCCGCCCGGCCCTGTGCTGTCGGCGCTCCTGGACGAGTTCGATCCCGCCCAGCTCACTCCTGAGCAGGCCGTTCCGGTGCTGCGGGCGTGGTCGCGGCAACGTGCACACGACCACGCCCGGATGGCGGCCACCGTCGCTCGGGTGGCGGCCCTGTCCCGTCGAGCCAGCGGCCCGGTGGTGGGGGAGTGGGCAGGCTCGGAGATCGCGGCTGCGCTGACCTGGTCGGAGAGCAAGGCTGGGCGCGAGCTGGAGTTCGCCGAGACCCTCGCGGGCCTGCCCCAGGTCGCGGTGGCGTTCGAGGCGGGACGGATCGACTACGGGAAGGCGTGGGTCTTCACCGACGTCCTCGGGACCACCGACCTCACCGAGGCCCAGGTGGAGGCGGTCTGCGCGATGTACGTGCCTCTCGCCCCGAAGCTGACTGCGGGCCAGCTGCGCCATCGGCTGGTCCGGGCGGTCCTCGCGGTGGATCCGGAGTGGGCCGGGCGCCGCTACCGACGAGCGGTCTCCGGGCGCCGGGTGTGCGGGTACATCGCTGCCGACGGCACGGCAACCGTCTCCGGTTCCGGGCTACCCGTCGATCAGGCAGCGGCCGCGTGTGCCCGGGTCGATGCGCTGGCCGAGGAGCTACGCCACGCGGGCTACCCGGGCTCGGTCCTCCAGGTCCGAGCCGACGTGTTCGTGCGGTTGCTGGACGGCCGCTTGACCGGCCTGTCCACCCCCGAAATCATCGCCACCCTGCTGGCCGACGCCGCCGAAGGCAGCCCCAGCCCAGTAGACCCAACCCCGTCCACCGCCGGCGCCTCCAGCTCCGCTGGTCCGTCCGCCTCCGGCCCGTCCTCCTCGCCGGACCGCGACTTGCCGGACCGCGCCCCGTCCGACCGCGTCGCCTCCGACTCGGCCGCCAACTCCACGACGCAGGCCACTCCCGACGGCGCTGCGACCCCCGGTCGGGCTGGCAGCGGGGTCATCTCTGATTGCGGGGCCACCTCCGGTCGCGCGGACACGTCCAGCAACGCGGATAAGGCGAATGACGCCGACATTCCGAACCGTGCCGCCACACCTGGTGAGGCTGCGACAGCCGAGGGGGTTGCAGGCACCGTCGTGGGCGAACGCGGGGTCGTCGCCGAGCCTGTTCGCCAAGAGCCCGGTCGTGGCGCGCTGGTGGGTATCGAAATCTGCGTCGGGTTGCCCACGCTGCTGGGGCTCGATGAACGGCCGGGGGAGATTCGCGGATGGGGGGCGGTGGTGCCCGAGGTCGCCCGGGCGGTTGTCGCCCGGCAGCGTCATGCCCGGTGGCGGTTCGCCGTCCTTGATGACAGCGGGCATCTTCTGCTCGCAGACACCACACGCCACCGTCCTCGCCTCACCGACATCGAGTCTGCTGGGGCCGAGGGTGGGGTGGTCGAGCTTCACGTCACCTCCTCTGAGCTGCGTCATCTTGCGTCTGACCCTGACGTGGATCCGCGGTGGGCGCCGGTGATCGCCGATCTGGCTCACCGGTTCGCTGACCGCCATCGCCTGCTCGCCGCGTTGGACGCGCATCCCGATGCCCGATTGGTTCGAGGCGCGCTGCTGCGGCATGTGCAGATCCGGGACCGGGGCTGTGTCGCGCCTGGCTGCCGTCGCCGTGCCCGGGTCTGCGATGTCGACCACACCGTCGCGCACGCCGCAGGTGGGCCGACCGCCGCGGGGAACGTGGGCCCGCTCTGTCCCCGCCACCACGCGCTCAAGCATCTGGGTGGATGGGGGCTGGAGCAGCCGGAGCCCGGACGGTTCCGGTGGACGAGCCCGTTGGGCCAGTCGTACGACACCCGCGGCGAGCCCATCCGGCCCCCGCTGCCCGAAGCGCTTCCTCGTCCACCTGCTCCTGACCGGCCACATAGCGGCGGATCAAGGGATGCCGACGGTCCCAGCTTCTACCGAGGATCGAAGGGACCACCTCAGCGACCTGACATCCCGCGCCCACCTTCTCGGCCAAGATGGCGGTCCAGCCGCGAGCAGACCGAAGACCCCGCCGACCCGGCACCTTTCTGACGCCCGTTCGGGCTGAGTGGAAGCTGCGACGCGCGCCCATCCTGTGCACTGGGCACTACGTCCGCGGTCGACAACCGCACGTCGACCTCAGCGCACACTCGCTCGTTGACATCACCTGCAAGACCCTCGGCCTGAAGTGGCTGGGGCTCAGCGGACGGAGAACCAGACCAGGCAGCCGAGGCCTGCGACCAGGCAGTAGATGCCGAAGGGGCGGAGGGAGCGGGTCTCGAACCAGCGGGTCAGGAAGCGGACGGAGATGTACGCGCCCAGGCCCGACAGGAGGCTGCCGACGAGGATCTGGGGGCGGATCCCGTCGCCGAGGGGGCCCGCGAGGTCGCCGAGCTTCAGCAGGCCTGCCGCGAGGATCACGGGGGTGGCGAGGAGGAAGGAGAAGCGGGCGGCGTCGGTGTGGGAGAGGCCTTTCGTCAAGCCTGCGACCATCGCCGAGCCGGAGCGGCTGATGCCTGGCGCAAGGGCAGCGATCTGCGCCGCGCCGATCAGCATCGCCGGCCGGACCGGCAGCGCGGCGAGCCGTCGGTCGGCCGCCACCGCCGTCCCAGGCCCTGCTGCGGCCGTGCCTGTTCCCGGCGCCGCCACGGCTGCCGCCCCCGCCGCCCCCGCGCTCACCCCGTCCGTGACCACCGGAGCCGCGGGCCGCTCTGCCCCAACGCCTCGTCCCGCTCATCCGCCCGGCGCCGCAGCCGCTCCCCAACCAGCAGCAAGACCCCGTTGAGGGTGAGGAAGGCGGCGGTGGGGAGGGGTTTGCTCAGGTACACGCGGAAGACGTGTTCGAGGAGGAGGCCGCTCACACCGACCGGGATGGTGGCGAGGACGAGCAGCCACGCTAGGCGTTGGTCGGCGTCGACGACCTCGCGGCGCGCGATGCTGGTCGCGAGGCCCCGGATGATCCGCACCCAGTCGCGCCAGAAGTAGACGACCAGCGCGAGGGCGGTGGCGACGTGCAGCCCGACCACGAACGCGAGGTAGGGCGACTCCGGCGCGCTCACGTCGAGGTCCTGCGCCCACGTTCCCCCGACCAGCGCGGGTATCAGGATGCTGTGGCCGAGGCTCGAGACGGGGAAGAGCTCCGCCACCCCCTGCATGCCGCCGATGACGATCGCTTCGAGCCAGGTCAGATGTCCCACAACTCCAGGATCGCGACGGCGGGGAGGGACGTCACCCGGCTCACCGAGCGCGGGGAGTGCGTTTGCCGAACGCTAACCCTGCACCGCTCAGAGCAGCTCGTTCAGCCCGAGCACGCGGTCGAGCAGCCGGAGCCGGAGCGCGGCGGTCAACGCCACGAACCACAGCACCAGCGCGACGAGCACCGCATCGAAGATCGGCGCGGCGGGCGCGGTCAGCCCGAAGTAGTCCGAGAACGCCGGGATGAACAGCACTGCGGCGAACGCCACGAGCAGGCCGACGACCAGGTAGGTCGGGCGGCGGTCGTCGGTCGGGCGGCGTCCAGGCGGCGAAGAACCGGCTGGGCGGGAAGAGGAACAGGATCAGCACGAACGAGGCGAGGCAGACGAACGTCGACAAGCCCGGTCTGCGCGGCGATGGTGGCGGCGGCGGTGGTGAAGTCGGCGTCGGTGTAGGTCAGCCCGGTGTAGCTCTCGAACGCACTGATCACCTGGGCGGGGGTGCGGCCGGAGCTGAAGCCGTGCTCCACCCGGCTGTAGAGCCAGGTGTAGACGGCCGTCCCGAACCCGGCCGTCACCAGCGCGACGGGCAGCACGAACCGCGCGAGGTTGCCCAGCAGGTGCTCGTCGGGGGCCGTGGGCCGCGCCCAGAACGTCAGGAACAGGGTCGGGACGCCGACGGTGAGCAGGGTGAGCCCGACCTGCGTGGGGGAGTAGGGGAACCCCAGGCCGAGCATCGTCACCGCGAGGATCACCAGGCCCTGGGTGGCGACGCGGGCCAGGAAGACGTACATCGACGTGGCGATGCCGTTGATGATCCGACGGCCTTCGCTCTGGGCGGGGAGCAGCGCGGCGAAGGAGTCGTCGACGAGCACGATGTCGGCGACGTCGCGGGTGACCGCGCTGCCGCTGCGCATCGCCACGCCCACCTGGGCGCCCTTCAGCGCGCGGGCGTCGTTGACGCCGTCGCCGATCATGGCGACGTAGTGGCCCTGGCGGCGGAGCGAGGCCACGACCCGCTCCTTCTGCTCGGGCGCCATCCGGCCGAACACGGCGGTGGAGTCGACGACCCGGTCCAGTTCGAGGTCGTCGAGGTCGTCGAGGTCGCGGCCCGCGACGGGCTCGCCGACGTCCAACCCGGCCCGGGCGGCGAGCGCGGCCACGGTGCGGGGGTCGTCGCCGGAGAGGACCTTGAGCGCCACGCCTTCGGTCCGGAAGCGGCTGATGCTCTCCGTGACCTCGGGCCGGAGCTGGTCGGCGAGCGCGACGAGGGCGACCGGCTCGAGCGGCGGCAGCACCGGGTGGCCGGAGCCGTCGCGCAGCCCGGCGCCGACGGCCCGCGCCAGCAGCAGCACCCGCAGCCCCCGGCCCGCGCGCTCGGCGACGGCACCGGCCGGGAGGGGTTCGCGCAGGCGGGAGGCGAGCGCGTCGGGGGCGCCCAGCACCCAGGCGCCGTCCTCGGTGACCAGCCCCGACCAGCGCAGCGACGAGGAGAACGGCACCTCGTCGCGCACCGCCCACGTGCCGCCCTCGAGCAAGGCGGCTTCACGCAGGCCGACCGGCGGAGCCTGGCCGTCGCCGCGTTCCGCCCCACCGCGACCTGACGGCAGCGCCGCGGCCAGGGCGAGCGTGGTCAGGTTCGAGACCGTGACGGTGCGGGCCAGCGACCCGAGCGCGGCCCGCACCTCGGCGACGTCGTGGCCGCCGAGCGGCACGACCTCGTCGAGGGTGAGCGTGCCGGTGGTCAGGGTGCCGGTCTTGTCGGTGCACACGACATCGACGTTGCTGACCGACTCGACGGCGTTCACCTGCTGCACCAGCGCGCCCCGGCGCGCGATCGTCGCCGCGCCCGCCGTGTAGGCGACCGCGATGAGGAAGAACAGTCCGTACGGGACCAGCCCGGACAGCACGGCGGTGGTCTGCACGACCCGCAGCAGGGTGAAGCCCTCCAGCGCCGCCTGGGCCAGGATGGCGCCACTCATCAGCACGACCAGGACGATCACCAGCCGGACGACGAACGCGATCCGCCGCTGCAGCGGGGTCCTGTCGGTGGTGTCGCGGCGGGCCTGGGCGGTCAGGCGCCCGGCGTAGCTGGCCGCGCCGACGTCGCGGGCGAGCTGGAGACCGCCGCCCGACACGCACAGGGTGCCCGAGCGCAGGTCGTCGCCCGGCTCCTTGGCGACCGGGTCGGACTCGCCGGTGAGCAGCGACTCGTCGGCCTCGACCTGCCCGTCGAGCAGCGGGCCGTCCACGACGATCTGCGCGCCCGCGTGGATCCGCAGCACGTCGCCGCGGACCACGTCTTCCGGCGCGAGCTCGACCTCGCGGCCGTCGCGGACGACCAGCACCGGCACGCGGTCGAGCAGCTGGAGGTGGTCGAGCTTGCGCTTGGCCCGGATCTCCTGCACGGCGCTGATCAGCGCGTTGATCAACCCGAGCCCGACGCTGATCAGCGCATCGCTGTAGCGGCCCAACGCCAGCAGCGCGATGCCGATCACGAACAGCACGACGTTGAAGAAGGAGAAGACGTTGGTGCGCAGGATCGTCGCGTAGCTGCGCGAGGTGCCGGTGACGGCGGTGTTCGCCTCGCCTGCCTTGCGCCGGGCGTCGGCCTCCGCGGTCGTCAAACCTGCAGGAGCCGCCTCCTGCGCGTCGACGCCCATGATCCTCCTTCGACCGCCGCGGGCCGCCCGGCCACGGCATTTCATCGTAGGGCGGGGGCGGTCGGCCCAGGTGAGAGGTTGGTGAGGACGAAAAGAAGGCCGCCGATCGATCGGGCGTAACCTGCGGGCCTCGGCAGGGCAGTGCGGGCGGGGGCCAGGTGGCGGGGCAGGAGCTGATCGGGAAGGTCGGGTCGGTGACCACCCGCGTGCGCGGCGGCGACCGGCCCGGAGAGGTCCGCGTCGTCGTCGCGGGCCTGCCCCACCACTACATCGCCTTCTGTCACGAAGCACTCCCGGTGGGCACGAAGGTGCTGGTCATCGGCACCCGAGGAGCGCGCCAGGTCGACGTAGAACCGTGGACACAATGGGCCGCACCAGCCACCGGCGCTGCCGGCCCGACGGAGGGGATGTAGCGATGTTCGGATACCACGTGCCTGCGCCCAACGAGGCGCTGCTGATCAGCGGCCGCAAGCAGCGGGGCGAGGACGGACTGCAGTTCAAGATCGTGACCGGGCACGGCGTGTTCGTGATGCCGATCGCGTCGAGGGCCTCCCGGCTGAGCCTGGCCATGCAGGAGGCCGAGGTCGTGGAGGACTGCTTCACCCAGCAGGGGCTCACGCTCGCGGTCGAGGCGGTGATCGCGTTCAAGGTCGGTGACGACCACGAGTCGATCGCCGCGGCCGCGCGCCGGTTCCAGGGCGACCAGATTCAGATGCCGGTGCTCGTCGGCCGGATCTTCTCCGGACACCTGCGCAGCATCATCGGCAGCATGACCGTCGAGGCGATCATCCGGGAGCAGCAGACGCTCGCCGACGCCATCGTCGACGCCAGCAAGCAGGAGATGGCGCGGATCGGACTCGCCGTCGACTCGCTCCAGATCAGCAGCATCGACGACCGGGGCGTGGGCTACGTCGCCGCCCTCGCCGCGCCCCACCGGGCCGCCGTCAACCGGGCCGCGAAGATCGCGCAGGCCGAGGCGGACCAGGCCGCCGCGCAGGCCGAGCAGGAGAGCGCCCGCAACCAGGCCGAGTACGCCCGGCAGACGGCCATCGCCCGCGCCCAGTACCAGGCCGAGATCGACCAGGCCCAGCAGCGCGCGGCCCAGGCGGGCCCGCTGGCTGCGGCGCAGGCCCAGCAGGAGGTGCTGGTCGAGCAGGCCCTGGTGGCCCAGCGCAACGCGGATCTGCGGCAGGCCCAGCTGATCGCCGAGGTGATCCGGCCCGCCGAGGCGGAGGCCGAGGCCGTGCGCACCCTCGCACGGGCGCGGGCCGACGCGGTGAAGCTGTCCGCGGAGGCGGCCGCCGTGCAGGGCCGGATCGCGCTGGACCAGAAGGTGATCGACCAGCTGCCCGACATGCTCCGCGCCGCGGCGGAGGGTCTGAAGGGCGCCAACCTCACCGTGCTCGACGGCGCCGAAGGCCTCTCCGGTGTCGTCGCGTCACTGGCCGGTCAGGGTATGGCCGTGCTCGACGCCGTCCGCAACGGCCTGAACGCGACCACGCCCGACGACGAGAAGCTGCAGCGGATGGTGCAGGCCTCGCCCGCGCTCGACCCCGGACGCCGTTCGGTCGCGGGATAGTCAGGCGCCGGTCAGCCGGTCGACTTCCTCGAGCAGCTTCGCCACCTGGCCCACCACGCTGAAGTTCTCCTTGGCGTAGGCCTCGGCCGCCGGGCCCTTGGTGTGCTTCCAGTCCTCGTCGAGCGCCTGGTTGACGGCCGCGGCGAGGGAGCCGGCGAGCTCGGCGCGGTCGTCGGTCTCGGGCACCAGCACGCCGACCTCGGGGGTCACGAAGTCGCGCGGGCCGCCGGAGTCGGCGCCGATCACCGGTGTGCCGCAGGCCATGCACTCGATGAAGACGAGGCCGAACGGCTCGCGGTAGGACGGGAAGCAGCCGACGTCGGCGCAGTTGAACAGCTCGGTGAGCTCGTCCTGCCCGCGCGGGCCGAGGAAGTAGGTGCGGCGCAGGCCCAGCTCGTCGGCGAGGTCGTGCATCTGCACCTGGGCCTCGTTCGGGCCCGAGCCGATCACCAGCGTGAGGATCTTGCGCTCTTCCTGCTGCTCGTAGATCGCGGCGGCGCGCAGCAGGGCGTCCAGGCGCTTCCAGTCGGCGAACTTGCCGCAGAACGCCACGACCGCGTCGAACCCGTCGGCGGGCGCGACCTGCACAGGGGTCTTGCTGCTGCCCTCGGGCACCTGCGTCGTGTAGCCCAGCAGCACCTTGGCCCGGTCGGCGTAGACGTCGACCGGGTCGGTCAGCCGCTGGAAGACCTGCTGGTTGTAGCCGTTGTGCGACAGGATGACCCGCTCGCGCGGGAACTCGGGGAAGATCGTGCCGAGTGCGTCGATCTGCTCGGCGGAGATCGACGCGACCACGTCGACGCCGTGGTCGGGGTCGTCGTAGGAGAAGATCTTCTCGTTCTGCATGTAGGGCAGGAAGCGCAGCGGGAACTCGTCGGGCCGGTCACCGCGCTTCTCGTTCGCGTACATCTTCAGCTCGGTGCCGTGGGCGAAGCAGAGCAGCGGCATCGTGCCGCGGCCCGCGTCCGCCCTGCGCTTGATCACGTCGCGCATGACCACGGTGTTCATGAAGCCGTGGTGGGCGATCGCGAGTCCGAACCGATCTTCGCCCGCCGCCTCGATCTCGTCGATCCAGTCGGACACCTCGCCGGTGAGCCGCGCCCGGTAGGCGGCGACCTCGTCCTCGCTCATGCTGTGCCAGCGGTAGTTGCTGGTCGGCGAGATGGACTCGCAGATCGGGATGTCGTGCTCGAGGGCGAAGACGCGCACGTCCTCCTCACGGAACCGCTGCACCCGCGAGGGGTACATCGAGTAGCAGTGCAGGCCGGGGATGGCGTTGTAGGCGTGGTGGTGCGCCTCGTGCAGGATCCCCGACCCGGGCGCGAACTCGCCGCCGCGCTGCCAGTTGTTGGTGCCGAGCTGGAAGATCAGCCGGTCGGCCATCCACATCTCCTCTTCGCCGCAGGCCCGCGGGCCGCGTTCACGGCCGGGTGTCGCCGAGAAGGGTAGAAGGATCGGGCCGCCGGGTCAGCAGCGCGGTCGCCAGCACCGCGGCGAGCGCCCCACCTGCGACGACGGCCACCATCGGCAGCGCGGTCCCCTCGCCCCCGAGCGCCATCAGCGGGGTCACGGCGATGCCGCCCGCGAACATGAGCGCGCCGAGCACCGCCGACGCCGAGCCCGCCACCGACGCGACCGCGCACACCAGGGTCGAGCCGATCAGCAGCGCGCGGCGCCCGCGCGCGTCCGAGATCGGCCCGAGGATCAGCTGGCCGACGACCAGGCCGATCACGTCGGCGGTGAGGGTGAGCTGGACGGCGGCCTGGCTCGCGCCGAGGTCGGCGGCGAGCGCGGGGAACGCGGGCAGGTAGAGGTCCATCGACAGCGGGCCGAAGGCGGTGAAGCCGCCGAGGAGGACGGTGAGGACCGCGAGCTTCCGTCCCGCGAGGGTCTGCTGGTGGGGGCGCATGTGACGAGTCTGAGCCCCGCTAGCATCGATCAGTCCAACACATGGTTTCGGCCCGATCAATCGAGAGATTAGATGGATGTCCGTCAGCTGGAGTACTTCGTCGCCGTCGCCGAGGAGCTGAGCTTCACCCGGGCCGCCGTGCGCTGCCACGTCGTGCAGTCGGCGTTGAGCTACCAGATCGCCCGGCTCGAGCGCGAGCACGGCGTCACCCTGTTCGAGCGGACGAGCCGTTCGGTGCGGCTCGCCGCGGCGGGCGAACTGCTGCTGCCGCGCGCCCACGCGGCGCTGGACGAGCTCGCCGTCGCCCGCGTCGAGCTCGCCGAGCTGGCCGGGGTGATCACAGGGCGGCTGCGGCTGGGCATGATCGGCAACACCGGAGAGGCCGCGCCCGTGGTGGACGCCGCCCTGACGGCGTTCCACCGCCGTCACCCGGCGGTCGAGATCGCCATCAGCGACACCGGCAGCGCCCGCATGGCCGAGCAGGTGCGGGCGGGGGAGCTGGACATGGCGTTCGTCGGGCTGCTCGCCGACCAGGTGCCCGCCGACCTGGTGCACCGGCTCCTCGCCGACGAGCCGCTGGTCCTCATCACGCCGGACGGGCTCGCGGACGGCGCAGCCGACCTCGCTGCGCTCGCCGCCGGCAGCGCGTTTGTCGAGATGCGGGCCGAATCGGGGCTGCGCCGCCAGGTCGACGCCACCTTCGCCCGCGCGGGTGTGGAGCGGCGCATCGCCTTCGAGCTGTCCACCTCGGAGGCCGTCGTGCGGTTCGTCCGCCTCGGGTTCGGCCCGGCCGTCGTCCCACGGTCCGCCGTCGTTGCGGGCCTGGCGGTGCACCAGCTGGCCGATCCGGAGGCCCGCCACCCGATCGCGCTGGTCCACCGCGACCCCGCCCCGTCGGCGCCCAGCGCCCGGGCGTTCCTCGCGCTGCTCAGCCCGTGACGGCCGCGTCAGTCGTCGTCGTCCTTGGACTTGGCCTTCGTGGTCGACTTGGCCTTTGTGGTGGCCTTGGCGCTCGCTTTGACCGAGGTGGTCGGGCCGGCCTCGGCCGTGGTGTGCACAGCCACGGGTGCGGGGCGGACGGTGTGGGCCCGGATCGCCGGGGCCGGGTCCGGCGAGGCATCCGCGGAAAGGGATACGGCCTTCTCCAGGGACTGCTCCGGAGCGGGCGCGGCGGCGGGGGTCGGGGTGACGGCAACGGGCACCAGCGCCGCGGAGGCCGCAGCGGGCCGGGCCGAGGTCGCCCATCCGCCCGCGTCGAACACGAGTGCCGCTCCGCCGAGGAGACAGGCGAGCAGGACCCCCGCCGCGACCAGCGCGGGCGTCACCCCGTGGCGACGGAAGCGGCGGGTAGGCGTGACCGGTGAGCTGCCTGCGGCGGCGGGCGGCTCGTCGGCGAGCGCCTCGGCGACCTCCGCGGCCGTCGGACGCCGGGCGGGGTCGGGATCGGTCATGGACTTCAGCAGCGCCGTGAACTGCCACTGCAGCCCGGAAGGCACCGCAGGCCTGCGGAACAGGCGAGCGGTGGCGGACTCCACGGCGGTGCCCGGGTACTCCCGCCGCCCGGTCAGCGCCTCGAGCAGCACGAGCCCGAGCGCGTACACGTCGGCGGGGGACTCGACGGCTTCCCCGCGGGCCTGCTCGGGGGCGAGGTAGGCGGCGGTGCCCGCGATCGCCCCGGTTGCTGTGGCGACCGTGCCGTCCAGCGCCCTGGCGATGCCGAAGTCGGCGAGCCGGGGCTGGTCGTGCTCGTCGAGCAGGATGTTCGCGGGCTTGATGTCGCGGTGGATGAAGCCCCGCGAGTGGACGTGGGCCAGCGCCCCGGCCAGACCCACCGCGATGTCGCGCACCTTCGCGACGTCCAGCGGCCCGCCCTTGAGCCGCTCGGCCAGGGTGGGGCCGTCGACGAGATCGGTGACCAGGTAGGTGCGTCCGTCCGGGCAGGTCTCGGTGCCGCCGTCGTACAGCGTCACCAGTCCCTCGTGGCGCAGGCTCGCCAGCGCCTCGAGCTCGCGGCTCTGCTGGATGCCCGTCAGCACGGAGCCGTCCTGCCGGTAGACCTTCACCGCGACCGTCTGGTCGGCCACCACGTCGTGGCCTTCGTAGACGACTGCAGCGGCCCCCGAGCCGATGATCCGGTCAAGCGTGTAACGGCCTGCGATCGGTCCGCTGTCGATCAGCGTGTCTTGGCCCACAGGGACCCTGTTCCCCGTAACTCCCGGGTTCACCCATATCCGCGCTCATTCGGGGTCGTTGTGCGCGTTTCCGCCGATCAGGAAGGGTTCGTCGATCCCCTCGTACGCCAGGTGGGCGATGAGACCCTGCGCGGCGTGGTCCAGCTGGTGGCAGTGGTCCATCCAGATGCCGGGGTTGTCCGCCACGAACGCCACGTCGTAGGAGTCGCCGTTCTCGACGTTGAGCGAGTCGAACCACCATGGGCTGCCGGTGGCGGGCACGCCGTTGCGGCTGAGCACGACGGCGTGGTGGCCGTGCAGGTGCATCGGGTGCACCTCGCCGCTGGAGTTGCTGATGTGCATCGTGACGACGTCGCCCTCGCGGACGACGAACATCGGCACGTCCGGGTACAGGTGGCCGTTGATGGTCCACCACAGGCCGGGGATGCCGTCGATGATGCCGGGGCGGCGGCCGATCGCGTACTCGAAGCGGCGGTTCGCGGCCGCGGGGTCGAAGCCGATCGGCGCGGGCGTGCCGTAGGTCAGCATGTCGACGGCCGTCGCCGGGGCCGAGCTCGCCGGGATCGGCGCACCCAGCACCATCGCCGCGTTGCCGCCCAGCTCGACGCGCACGCCGCTGCCCGCGGGCGGGGCGACGACCTCCAGATCGGCCCGGCCCCCCGCGGTGACCTGGACGGCGCTGTTCCGCACCGGGGTGGGGCCGTGCACCTCGCGGCCGTCGACGGCCAGGACGCGGAAGCCCGCGCCGGTGACCCACACCCGCATCGGCCCGTTGTCGGTGTTGATGACGCGCACGCGGACCGGCGTGCCCGGCGCCGCCGCGACCGGGACGTCGCCGGAGCGGCCGTCGACCGTGCGGCGCCCGTCGAAGAGGTGGATCAGCGCGACCGCATCGGGGCCGCGGCGGGCCGGTCTTCGGCGCGATCACCAACGAGCCGAAGAGACCGCCCAGCACCTGCGCGTGCGTGAGCTGGTGGGAGTGGTACCAGTAAGTGCCTGCGTGGTCGGCGCGGAAGCGGTAGACGAAATCGCCGCCGGGCATCACGGCGTCCTGGGTGACGCCCGCCGTGCCGTCTTCGGCGCCCGGCACGTCCACGCCGTGCCAGTGCAGGACGACGCCGTCCGGCACCGACTCGTTGACCAGCCGCACCTCGATGAGCTGGCCCTCCACGGCGTCGATCTCCGGGCCGGGCGTCATGCCGTTGAGGGTGTAGCCGTCGATCTCCTGGCCCGACGCCAGGCGCGTCGTCTGCTTGCGGGCCACCAGCGTGACGTGCACGTCGGCGGGCCCGGTTGAGGGGTCGGTGAGGGTGGCGATGCTGCGTCCGCCGCCGTGGCCCATCCCCGCCATGCCCGGCATCCCGCCGCCGTTCGCGGGCGCGGGGCCGCCGCCGGTGTCGACGTACCCCATGTCCATCACCGAGTAGCTGGACGGCAGCAGGCTCGACCACCAGAGCCAGCCCGGCACCCCGAGCACGACCACCGCGGCCACGACGGCCAGGACCGTCCGGGCGCGGACCCGACGGGGTGTGCTCGTGGTGATGTCCTGCTGCCGCTCAGCCTGCCGCGGAAGGCTCAACCGTCCGGTGGTCGGCTGTGTGACCGCGGGCGGCCATCGCGGCCATCACCGCGACGCCGAAGATCAGCAGGGCGTTGAGGCCGTGCAGGGCGCCGAGGAAGGGCACGACGTTGCCGAACAGGCCCAGCAGGATCTGCAGGGCGACGAGGCCGAACGTGATGCCTGCCCACATCACCCCGCGGGGGATCTTGGCGAAGAACGACAGCACGAGGAAGACGATGACCAGCACCGGGATCACCATCTCGCCGTTGATGCCGTGCAGCGCGAACCCGCCGTCACCCGCGAAGGTGCTGGACTCGCTCTCCATCGTGGCCTTGTCGAGCACGCCGCCGCCCTGGATCCAGACCCCGAGACCGAAGATGGCGTAGGCGATGGCGGCCGCCTGGATCGCGACCTCCGCCGCGATGACGAAGGCGAGCACGCGGTAAGCCGTTCTCATGGGAATCCCCCTCCGGATCCGGACAGCTGTCGCAAACTATGTCGGGCTCAATCGCTGAACTCGACGAATGCCGTCGAGTCGTTACCTCATCCGGCCGCCGCCGCTACCCCGGTCAGCCTGGGGAGAGATGGGGCCGCAGGACCCCGATCAGCTCCCGCTGCGCGGGCGTGAGCGTGCCGTCGTGGGCGACGATCCGCCGGTCGGGCCCGCCCTTCCGCGAGACCGTCAGCTCGTATTCCATGCCGTCGAACACCGGCCCGCGCGCAGTACTGGACGGCGGCTGCTCGGACAGCACCTGCTCGACGAGCCCGCGGGTGCGGTCGGCGTCGGCAGCGGGCAGGTCGGCCAGCCGCACGGTGGCCGACATGTCGATGCCCGCGATGCCGCCGGACTGCACCAGCCCGACGGCGAGATCCGGCGCGTTCAGAGCACCTTCACCGTGTGCCATGCGGCCGTCACTGCCTTCGTCGCGTCGCTGTCGGTGCCCGCGATCGTCGTCGCCGCCCGGATCGTGGCCTGGGCGAACGCGGCGAACCGCGAGTTCGGCCGCAGTCTGGCATCGTTCATCGCGGCGTACCAGATGCGGCCGGCCACCTCCCACGCGTTGCCGCCGAGGGTGCTGGCCGTGAGGTAGAAGGCCCGGTTCGGGATGCCGGAGTTCGTGTGGACGCCGCCGTTGTCGCGGGTGGTGGTGACGAAGCCGCTCATGTCGCTGGGCTGCTTGTCGTACTTGTTCGCCGTGCCGGGCGCCTTCATCGAGCGCAGCGCGGGGGCGAGCTCCGCGCCGACCACGTCCGCGCCGATCAGCCAGTCGGCCTGGTCGGTGGTCTGATTCAGGGCGTATTGCTTCACGAGCGACCCGAACACGTCCGAGATCGACTCATTGAGCGCGCCGGACTGGCCGCTGTAGGCGAGGTTGGCGGTGTACTGCGTGACGCCGTGGGTCAGCTCGTGCCCGATGACGTCGAGGCTCTTGGTGAAGTCGGTGAACAGCTTCCCGTCACCGTCCCCGAACCACATGTTGCCTTCGCCGTCCCAGAACGCGTTGTTGTAGTCGGTGTCGAAATGCACGCAGCCGTGAATGGGCATGCCCTCGTCGTCGATCGAGTCGCGGTGCAGCACCTCCCAGTAGAACTTGTAGGTGTCGCCGAAGCCGTCGTAGGCCTGGTTGACCGAAGGGTCGTCGACGGGGTCCTGGCCCTCGCCGCGCGCGACGATCCCCGGCGTCATCTCCGCGCTGTGCTTCTGGTCGTGGATGAAGCGCTGCGGGGTCCCGGTGCCCGCGCTCGCCCGCGTCGGCGCGGCCAGCGTGCGGGCTGCGCTCTCGGCGCGCCTGCTGCGGATGGTGGCGTCGATGGCCAACGCGTCCAGCGCCGCATCGCGCGTCGCCCGGTTGCCGGTGCGGGCCAGCTCGCGCAGCAGGTCGGGCGGCACGATGCAGGCGAGCGGGTGGTGGCGGGACATGGTTCCTCCGAGGAGCTCTCGACGGCGGGGGTCGAAAGCCAAGAGGCTCCTCCACTGATGGGTGATACCTCCCGACTACCCCCGATCGGGTTCGAATATCGTTGAGCGCGGAAGTTGTACCGGAGACGAAAGGGCGTTGTCGGGCATGTCGACCGAGACGATCGAGTTCCAGGCAGAGGCGCGTCAGCTGCTGCAGCTGATGATTCACTCGATCTACTCGACCAAGGACGTGTTCCTCCGCGAGCTGATCTCGAATGCGTCGGACGCGTTGGACAAGCTGCGGCTTTCCGCTTATCGCGACAAAGATCTCGACGTCGACACGACGGATCTGCACATCGCGCTGGAGACCGATGAGGCCGAGCGCACGCTCACCGTCCGCGACAACGGGATCGGGATGAGCCGCGACGAGGTGGTCGACCTCATCGGCACCATCGCCAAGTCGGGCACCGGCGAGATGTTGGCCAAGCTGCGCGAGGCGCGGGAATCCGGCGCAGGCTCGGAGCAGGCGGCCGAGCTGATCGGCCAGTTCGGCGTCGGCTTCTACTCCAGCTTCATGGTCGCCGACCGGGTCGTGCTGGTCACCCGCAAGGCGGGGAGCGACACGGGGGTGCGCTGGGAGTCCAGCGGCGACGCCACCTACACGGTCACCGAGGAGCCCGACGCGCCGCAGGGCACGGCGGTCACGCTGCACCTCAAGCCGGAAGACGCCGACGACGCGCTGCACGACTACGCGAACCCGGCGACGGTGCGGGGCATCGTCAAGCGCTACTCCGACTTCATCACCTGGCCGATCCGGATGGCCGCGCCCGACGCCGAGCCGGAGGTCGTCAACTCCCGCAAGGCGCTCTGGGCGCGGGCCCAGAAGGACGTGTCCGACGAGGAGTACGCCGAGTTCTACCGGCACGTCAGCCACGACTGGCGCGAGCCGCTGACGACGATCCGCCTCTCCGCCGAAGGCACCTTCGAGTACCAGGCGCTGCTGTTCCTGCCCAGCGGAGCCCCGATGGACCTGTTCCTGCGGGAGGGCAAGCGCGGTGTGCAGCTCTACGTCAAGCGCGTGTTCATCATGGACGACTGCGAGGCGCTCGTTCCCGAGTACCTGCGCTTCGTCAAGGGGGTCGTCGACGCGGCCGATCTCTCCCTCAACATCTCCCGCGAGATCCTCCAGCAGGACCGGCAGATCCAGCTGATCCGCAAGCGCCTGGTCAAGAAGGTGCTCTCGACGGTCAAGACGATGCTCACCGACGAGCCGGAGAAGTACGCCACCTTCTGGTCGGAGCTCGGCCGCGCGGTCAAGGAAGGTCTGATCTCCGACTACGACAACCGCGAGGCCATCCTCGAGATCTGCTCGTTCGCCTCGACCCGTGATGCGGAACAGCCGACGACGCTGCGCGACTACCTCGCCCGGATGCCCGAGGGCCAGGACGCGATCTACTACGCCACCGGGCCGTCGCGCTCGGCGTTGGAGAAGTCGCCGCACATGGAGGCCTTCCGGGCCAAGGGGTACGAGGTCCTGCTGCTGACCGACCCGGTCGACGAGGTGTGGGTGGAGTCCGCGGCGCCGTTCGAGGGGAAGGCCTTCGCGTCGATCGCGAAGGGCGAGGTCGACCTGGGCGGCGAAGAGGTCGACGACGAGGCGAAGGCGGGCTTCACCGACCTGCTCACCTGGATGGGCACCGCGCTGGCCGACGACGTCAAGGAGGTGCGGCTGTCGCACCGGCTCACCGACTCCGCGGCCTGCCTGGTCGGCGACCCCGGCGACCTCACCCCGACCCTGGAGAAGATGTATCGGGCGATGGGGCAGGAGCCGCCGAAGGTCAAGCGGATCCTGGAGCTCAACCCGAAGCACGCGTTGGTCACCGGCCTCCGCGACGCCCAGGGCCAATCAGTCCGAGGACGACGCCGGGCTCCGCGACACCGCCCAGCTGCTCTACGGCATGGCGCTGCTCGCGGAAGGGGGCGAGCTCGCCGAGCCCGCCGCCTTCGTCGCCGTCCTGTCCCGGAGACTGGAGCAAGCCCTGAGCTGAGCCGCGTCGTCGGTGCCGAGAGTCACGGATCTGTCGCCGCGACGACAGATCGGTGACTCTCGACGGGCTACGGCATGGCGGAGCCGCCGCCGACCGCGATCACCTGGCCCGTGACCTGGCGGGCCGCCACTTCCGAGGACACCCAGGCCACCGCGTTGCCGATGTCCTCGGGGGTGGTGGGGCGGCGCAGCGCCTGGGTGCGGAGCACGGAGTCCACCTGGTCGGCGGTGAACATCGCGTCCTTGCCCGCCGCCCACACGCTGTGCTCGCCGACCGGCACGTCGTCGGGCGGCACGACCAGCCCGGGCGCGATGACGTTCGAGCGGATCCCGTGCCTGCCGTGCTCCCTGGCCACCGTCCGGGCCAACGCGATCAGCGCGGCTTTGGTGCTGCCGTAGATGCCCTGGCGGATGGCGCCGAACGCCGCGTCGCTGGAGAGGAACACGACCGCGCCGCGGCCCGCCTCCCGCATCGGACCCAGGGCCGCCTGGGTGCAGTCGACGGCCGCCAGGAGGTTCACGTCGACGGTGCGGTGCCACAGCTCGCGGTCGGTCTGCTCGGCGAACCACCCGGGCTTGCTCCAGCCCGCGTTGTTGACCAGCACGTCGACGCCGCCCCACAGCCGCACGACCCGGTCGGTGACCGCGCGGCCCGCGCCTTCGGCGGTGAGGTCGACGGCCAGCGCGGCGGCGTCCTTCGCCCCGAGCGCCCGCAGCTCGACTGCCACGCGCTCGGCCTGGTCGGCGTCGATGTCGACGACCAGCACCCGCGCGCCCTCCCGGGCGAAGACGTGGGCGATGCCCCGACCGATGTTCGCCCCGGCGCCGGTGACGACGACGCGGGCTCCGGCGTGTCCGAGATCCATGGCCGCCTCCGTTTCGACGCCAGATTAAACGCCGGAGGCGGCGGGCGTCAGCCGCCGGTGATGCCGCGCTCGGCCTCGGCCCAGGTGCTGGTCATCGTCTCCAGCGGCTCCAACAGCTCCTCCAGCACGAGGAGCTGCTGCTCGTAGGCGTCGAGGCTGGTGCGCATCGACTCCACCGTGCTGCGCTGAGCCCGGATGGCGCCGACGATCGCGGCGACCTGGCCCGCGGCGAGACCGCCCGGCAGCGGCACCTTCGGCATGGTGGGCATGCCGAACATCGGCACCCCGCCCTTGGGCATCCCCGGCATCTGGCCCGCGGCGACGCCGAAGCGTTCGAGGGTCGCCCTGAGCTGGGCGAGCAGGTCCTGGGGCGTGCCGGGTTGCTCGTCACTCGCCATGTGCACCCTCCGCGGCCGATCTGGTCTGTCGCCAGACCTGCACTGTGCCACCCGGGCCGCCCCGGGGGCATCGCGGAAGACGTCCGGATTCTGCGTTCCCGCTGGATGGAACACGGGCGCGGCGGGGTGGTCGGCGCGATGGCGGCCTCGTCGTGGAGGCGACCGCACGGTAGCTAGCGCAGCAGCCAGGCGTACCAGTCGCGGCTGGACGGGCTGAGGTAGTGCGCCGCGGTGGTCTTCTCGGCCGGGAACAGCGTGAAGCCGGTGGGCGGGCCCGTCGGGTGGGCGTGGAAGTAGACGCCCGTGACCCAGTTCGGGTTGATGTCGAGCTCCATCCCGCGCACGACGCCCGCGTCGGCCAGGATCCGGCCCAGCGTGCAGACCGAGAGCGCAGGCCCGCCGACGTAGACCTCGGTGCCGTCGGCGGTGACACCGAACCCCGAGCGGTGGATGTAGGCGGCCTGGCCGACGGTGCTGCCCCACTCCTTCGTGCCGCCGGTGGCGCAGGTCGGGTTGACCTGTCCGTTGTCGACGAGCATCTGGAGGTTCTGCCGGACGCTGGCGGTCGTGGGGGTCATCCGGACCTCGCGGTTCCAGGACCCGACGTCGGCCGTGCCGTCGGTGCGCAGGACGAGGCTGGCCGCGTCGTCGCGCAACGGGGTGACGGTGCGGCCCTCGCTGAAGTAGCCGTTGTGGCTGGGGTCGGTGAGGCGGAAGCCGCTGTTGAAGGCGACGGCCACGGTCCGCTGCTCGACGGGGGTGAGGCCGAACGACGCCTTCCACGTGCCGCCGGGATCGCGGGTGCCGGGGTGCAGGGTGCCGCGCACGAGCGTCGGGTCCATGCGGAGGACGCCGACGACGAACGAGGTGTGCCGGTCGTCGGGGCGCAGCGCCGCCACCTCCACGGCGGGTCGACCGTGCGCGGTGACCACGGTCTGCCACTGACCCTCGCCGGGCAGCGCGGGGCCGCCGGCGACCGGGGGGAGCGGCTTGAGGGTCTGGCCCGTGACGGGCACACCGCCCGCGGCCGTGGGGATCCCGCCCGGGGGCGTGCCGCCGACCGGGGGTTGGTTCGCCTCGTAGCTGACCTGTTCGAGCCAGGTGACGACGCCGCCGAGGCCGTGGTCGCGACCCCATTCCGCGAGCTTCGCGCCCACGCTGTCGTTGCCGGGCGCGCTGAGGGCGTCGCCGACGGCCAGGCCGACCGCGCCCAAGACCAAGACCAGGGCGATGGCGATCGCCCGGACCGCCTGCCTGCGCCGCCCGCCGACCGGCGTGGGCTGCGTGTCGTCGAGCTCCACCACCACGCGGCCAGGCTAGGCGCCAAGGGAGCCGTTGACCCGACCGCCCGCAGCTCTTTGCCCGGGCGGTCGCGTTCCCGGTCGAGGGGGGCGGGATTGTCGGTGTGACGTGCTTCTATGGAGGTATGTCGTTCGTCCGTGGGCACTGGCGGGCCCTGGGGTGGGTGCGCTCGCACCGCCGCAGGCCCAACCGTCCCCAGGGTGATCAGCTCCCGCTCTCCGCTCCGCCGGAGGTCGTCATCCCGGCGCAGCGCGCGCCCGTCGATGCCGGCCCGGTCGACATGCCTGTCAGGCCGGTTCGCCGCTGACCATCCCGCCGGGGGAGCTGTTCAGGTCGGCGAGGAAGTCGACGATCACCTGCAGCTCGGCGGGGCTGCGCCGGGCGAGCACCGCGTCGGTGTGCGCCCCGTGCTCGGCGTAGTGGGACGCCATGCGGGCCGTGGCCTCGGGCACCGGCACCACGAGCACCTTGCGCCGGTCGCCTGCGTCCCGCTCACGGCGCACGAACCCGCCCCGTTCCAGGCGGTCGATCACCCCGGTCACCGTGCCCGTCGTGAGGCCGGTCATCGCGGCGAGCTGACCGGGGGTCAGCGGGCCGTCCAGCGCGAGCAGACCCAGGAACTGCGAGTCGCTGGGCCCGAGCCCGACGCGCCGCGACACCTCACCGCTGTGCAGCACCACGCCCGCGATGAACCGCAGGAGCTGGGTGGTGATCTGGTCGCGCAGTCCGTCGTCCACCGAACCTCCTTGACGATATCTCGTACGATCGAGATACTTGTTGTGACGAGATACTTGACATGACGAGTGAGCTTAACGGAGGTGGGTCATGACCACGGCGGTCGTGATCGGAGCGGGCGTGGCGGGGCCGGTGGCGGCGATGGCGCTGCAACGGGCGGGCGTCCACGCGGAGGTGTTCGAGGCGCACCCGACCGGTGCGGACGAGGTGGGGGCGTGGCTCACGCTGCAGGCCAACGGGATCGACGCGCTGCGGGCGGTGGACGCCCACCGGCTCGTCGCCGACCTCGGCTACCCCACCCGGGCGATGCGGTTCTTCAACGGCAAGGGGAAGGTCCTCGGCCGCATGAGCAACGGGCCGGTGCTGCCCGACGGCACCGGCAGCCAGATGGTGCGCCGCAGCGATCTCTACACCGGTCTGCGGGACGAGGCCGTGGCGCGGGGCGCGGCCGTCCACTACGGGAAGCGCCTGGTCGACGCGCGGTCCGAGGGAGGGCGGGTCCGGGTGTCCTTCGCCGACGGCAGCACGGCCGAGGGCGATCTGCTCATCGGCTGCGACGGCATCCGGTCGCGGGTGCGGGAGATCATCGACCCGGGTGCCGCGCCCGCGCGCTACGTGCCGGTGCTCAACATCGGGGGCTACATCCCGGACTTCGCGCTGGACAGCCCGCCCGACGAGTTCCAGATGATGTTCGGCACGCGCTGCTTCTTCGGGTGGACGGGGGCGCCGGACGGCAGCGCGGGGTGGTTCGCCAACCCACCACACCCGACCGAGCCCAAGCCCGGCGAGCTGGAGGCGATGACGGACGCCGATTGGCGGACGTGGCTGCTGGAGCTGCTCGGCACCGACTACGGACCGATGCGGGAGCTGATCGCCGCCGCGCCGGGTCCGTTGCGCGGGTGGGCGACCTACGACCTCCCGAGGGTCCGACGGTGGCACCGCGACAACATGATCGTCATCGGTGACGCGGCCCACGCGACGTCGCCCGCGGCGGGTCAGGGAGCGGCGATGGCGCTGGAGGACGCCGTCGTGCTCGCGCAGTGCCTGCGCGACGTCGAGGGCGTCGACCACGCGTTCGCCACGTTCGAGGGGTTGCGGCGGGCGCGGGTCGAGCGGGTGGTCAAGGCGGGGGCGCGGTCGAGCAACTCCAAGGCCGCGGGGCCGGTCGGCCGGGTGGTCCGCGACGCGGTCCTGCCGATCATCTTCCGGCGGGCGGAGAAGGACGCGGGGTCGTCGATGACCTGGATGCACGGCCACCACATCGAGTGGGACACCCCGGTCCACGCGGCGTAGCTCAGAACGCGGGCACGACGTCGCCGCCGCCCAGCTCGGGTCCGGGCGGCGGGGCGTCGATGCCGACGGCCCGCAGCAGCGCGATCGCCACGGCGGGGATGGCCCGGGGGGAGCCGTCGAGGACCTTGACGGCCAGCGCGCGCCCGTCGGCCATCGCCGCGGTGAAGCCGCCTTCGGCGCCGTTCTTCGCGAGGAGCCCCGGCACGGCGAGCATGAGCACGGTCGCCAACGTGCCCGTCCCGCCGACGAACCACGGCTGCTGCCGCATCGCCGTTGCGACGCGGTGCTCGTCCGTGCCCGCGGGCGCGGACGCGATCCGGGCGTAGGCGCGGGCGATGCCGGAGACCGTGGCGGAGAAGGCGGGGGCGCCGCAGCCGTCGACGACCACGGGGAGCGGGTCGTCCCCGGTCAGCTCCGTGACGGTCGCGCGGATCGCCTGCTGCAGCGGGTGGGCCGGGTCGCGGTAGGACGCGGGGGGCCAGCCCCGCAGCACGCAGGTGGCGACCATCGCCGCGTGTTTGCCCGAGCACATGTGCGCGATGGGCTCCGGCCCGTGCCCCGCCGTCCGCCAGGCGAAGGCGGCGTCGGGGTTGTCCGGGACCGCGGGCGGGGTCTGCAGGTCGGCGGGGGTGCGCCCGGCCGCGTCCAGGATCGCGCGCACCCCGTCGACGTGGCCGGGCTCCCCGGTGTGGCTGGCGCAGGCCAGGGCGAGCGCGGCCCCGTCGACGTCCAGTCCCGCGCGCAGCATCGCGACGGCCTGCAGCGGCTTCAGCGACGAGCGCGGGAGGAACGCGACGCCCGGATCGCCCACCCGCACCAGCGCGGTCCCGTCCGCGGCGAGCGCGACGGCGTGGCCCGCGTGCACCGATTCCACCAGTCCGCCGCGCTCCACCCGCGCGAGGACCTCCGCCCCGTCGTCGATCACGGGGGCGACGCTACAGCCAAGATCGCCGTGTCCCGCTCCCCCCGCCCCAGGTCAGCGGTGGAGGTGGAAGGGGACGCCCTGGTCGTCGACGCACGCGGCGCCGTCGTAGCCCCCGCCGTCCGGGGTGGCGACCCGACCGCCCGCGCTTCGGACAGCGGCGACCGAGGCGGCTACGTCGGCCACACCGAACGTCGGCACGACCACGGCCCGCTCAGCCCCGCCGATCAGCCCGGTCACCGGGGCGGTCATACCGCCGTCGGGACGCAGCGGGTGCCAGTAGCCCGCCACGCCGCCCGGCCGGAACCGCCAGCCCAGCACCGTGCCGTAGAACGCCCTCGCCCGGCCGGTGTCGGGCACCCGCAGCTCGACGTACTGCAGCGGGGTCCCCAGCGGCGGGGTGTGCCCGGAGTGCACCGCGAACGGGATCCCCTGGTCGTCGACGCAGTCCGCGGTGCGGCCGTGCGGCTCGTCCCGCGGCTCGTCGGCCGTGCCGCCCGCCGCCCGCACCAGCGCGACGGCCGCGTCCACGTCGACCACCTCGTAGCAGCACATCAGGTTCGGCTCGGCCGCGTCCGCGGTGCCCAACTGCCCGAGCGAGCCGAGGGCCCCCTCGTAGAACCGGCGGGTCCGCGCGGCGTCGGGCGCCCAGAGCGATGCGTAGACGATGTCGCCCGGCCGTGCGACGGGCGCGCCGCTCGACACCATCCACCGGTGGCCGTCGAGGTCGTCGACGACCCCGCCGCGCCCGTACGGGGAGTCGGCGACCGGGCGCTCCAGCACCGCGCCCGCCGCGACGGCCGCCGCGACGACGCCGTCGGGGTCGGACGTCTCCAACCGCAGCGACTGGCTCGGACCGCCGCGGTTCACCGGCGCGCGCAACCCGATCTCGGGGAACTCGTCGGCGAGCATCAGCACGCTGTCGCCGAGCGCGACCTCGACGTGCCCGACCCGGCCGTCGGACATCACGATCGGCGTGCCGCGGCGGGTTGCGCCGAAGGCGGCGACGTAGAACTCGACGCTCGCGCGCGCGTCCACGGCGACCAGGTAGGGGGTCAGGGTGTGCAGTCGGTTGGCGGTCCCGGTCTCGTCGGCCGGGGTGGTGACGGTGCTGGTCACGGTGTCCTCCAGTGGTTCGAGCAGCGCGCGCTCGATGCGGGCGCGCAGTGCGGCGGCGAAGGCCGGGTCGGGATCGACGGGCCCGGGGCCCACGCGCAGTGCGTCCAGCGGATCGGTCATCGGGTCCTCCCCTCGTAGCTCCGGCGGAATGCGGTGCGGGCGCGGACGAGCAGCGCCTCGGTGGCGTGCACGGTCCGGCCGAGGACCCGCGCCACCTCGCCGACGGACAGCCCGTCGAGGTAGCGCAGGGTCAGCGCGGCGCGGTGCGGGCCCGACTGCTCGGCCAGCACCTCGCGGGCGAGGAACGCGTCCAGGTGCTCGTCCCACGGGTCGGTGAGGTCCTCCTCGGCCCCCACGACCTGTAGTCCGCGCGCCTCCCGTTCGGCGGCCCGCCAGTGGTCGACGAGCTTGTGCCGGGCGATGCCGACGAGCCAGCCGACGCTGGGCTCCGGCGGCGGTTCCCGCCTGCACGCCGTGACGGCGGCCAGGAAGGTGTCGGCCGTCAGGTCCTCGGCCAGCGCCCGGCGACCGCAGCGCGCGAGCAGGTAGCCGTAGACCTGGGGGAGCGCGGCGTCGTAGAGCCCGAGCAGCGCCGCCCCCGGATCAGGCCGGACCTTCCCGCTGGGGTGCACGTCCCTCCATCGCCCCGGAACGCCGAGTTCCGACGGTGGTTCACCCGTTTGCCGTCAAGAACTCCTGGAAGATGGCCAGCCACTTCTCGCGGGAGTCGAGGTGCGGGCCATGACCGGCTCCCGTCGAGGATCTCCATCCGCACCGCTCCGCCCGCGTCGGCGTAGCGCTGCAGCACTTCGCGGATCTGGGTCACCATCGGCTGGGGCGGGTAGACGTCCGCGCCCGGCCAGCCCGGCACCAGGTCCGCCGCGCCGAGCGTCCCCATCTCCAGCATCGACCCGTCGGCCACCACGAGGTCCGCGCCGCCGTGGGTCCACAGCACCGGGGGCTTCGGGTCGAGGTCGACGATGCCCGCCCAGTTGCAGTAGCGCGGCGAGAGCGCGTTCAGGATTCCGGACGTGCCCGGCGCGAACCCCGGCCAGTTGTCCGACGCCGTGGCGTCACCGGGGTAGAACGCGGCGCCGAGCACCGTCTTGAGGATCTCCGCGACCAGCAGGTCCTCCCGCGGCTCGACGTAGCCGGGAGCGACGTAGAACCCGCGGAAGACGCTGCGCGGGCTGAAGGGGCTGTCGGCCGAGGTGTCACCGGCCCGCAGCCGCGCGACGACCTCGGGGTTGATGCCGCCGCCACCGGATCCGGCGCCGTCGGCGAAGCAGAGCGTGCCGTCGGGATGGGTGCCGCCGTACCCGTAGGGCGAGACGGGGTCGAGGAAGGTCAGCGAGGCGACAGGGCGGTCCATCGCGTACCGGGCGATCGCCGCGCCCGCCGTCGACCAGCCGACCAGGTGCGGCGGCGCTTCGACGCCCAGCGCGCGCAGGAGCGCGGCCGTGTCGTCGGCCCAGTCGGCGAGCCCGCGGGTGGCGTCGAGGGCGGCCGGCTCGGAGTCGCCGAAACCGCGCATGTCCGGCGCGATCACCCGGTACCGCGGCGGCAGGTCGGGCATCAGGTGTTCGAAGAAGCGCGACGTCGAGAGGTTGCCGTGCACGAAGACGACCGGCACGCCGTCGGCGGGCCCGGACTCGAGCACGCGCATGCGGATGCGGTCGGTGTCGACGAGGGCCGAGCGCACGCCGGGGAGCAGGTCCACGGGCGCCAGCCTCTCCTGTGCCCGGGCCGCGAGCAAGCGGTCAGATAACATGCGCCTACCGGTCGGCGACGCGCGGTGAGCGGTGGTTGTCTCCTCCTCGCCCGGCTGGCACTCTCACGCGGTCGGGCCCGCTTCGTGATCATTTTGCGCGCTGTCCCGCACACCACTGGGGAGTGGGAGGGGATACCGTGCGAAGAACTGTCATGACCGCGCTCGCGACCGCGGCGGCGATGGGGGCCGCCCTGCTGGGCGCTCCGGCGGCGCAGGCGGCGACCGGGCCGGGGGCCGCGCCCGACTACCAGCCACCCCCGATCGCCTGGACGAAGTGCAGCCCCGCCATCGCGGGGGCCCAATGCGGTTTCGTCACCGTCCCGCTCGACTACGCCGAGCCCGGCGGCACGAAGATCAAGATCGCGGTGTCGCGGATCAAGCACACCGTGCCCGACGCGCAGGCGCAGGGCCCCATGCTGGTCAACCCGGGCGGTCCCGGCGGTTCGGGCCTCAGCCTCTCCCGGCTGGGCGGGAACGTGCCCAACGGAGCGGGCAACGCCTACGACTGGATCGGCTTCGACCCCCGTGGCGTCGGGGCCAGCCGGCCCGCGCTGTCCTGCATCGCCGACTACGGCGGCTACAACCGCCCCGAGTACGACCCGGCCAAGGCGCCGGGGGTCACCACGACGTGGCTCGCGAAATCGGCGAAGTACGCCGCCGCGTGCGCCGCCAAGGGCGGCGACCTGATCAACCACCTGACGACGCTCGAGTCCGTCAAGGACATGGACAGCATCCGCAAGGCCCTGGGCGCCAAGCAGATCAACTTCTACGGCTTCTCCTACGGCACCTACCTCGGCCAGGTGTACGCCACCGTCTACCCGCAAAACCTGCGCCGTGCGGTGTTCGACGGCGTGGTCGACCACCGCGGTGTCTGGTACCAGGACAACCTCGGCCAGGACGTCGCGTTCCAGAAGACCATCGAGATCTACTTCGACTGGGTGGCCAAGTACGACTCCGTCTACCACCTGGGCAACACGGGCCAGGCCGTCGAGAAGCTGTACTACTCCGAGCAGGACAAGCTGCGCGCCCATCCCGCGGGCGGCCAGATCGGCCCCTCGGAGTGGACCGACATCTTCCTGCAGGCGGGCTACTACGTGTTCGGCTGGCAGGACACCGCCTCGATGTTCTCGAAGTGGGTGCACAACCGCGACTTCGCGTCGTTGAAGGCCGCCTACGACAGCGCGGCCTCCGTGGACAAGGACAACGGCTACGCGATCTACCTCGGCGTCCAGTGCACGGACACCCAGTGGCCCAAGAGCCTGCCGCAGATCCTCGCCGACAACGCCCGCGTAGCGGCCAAGGCGCCGTTCGAGACCTGGGGCAACGCCTGGTACAACGGCCCCTGCTCGTACTGGAAGGCCCCGGCCCGCACGCCCGTCGAGATCAACGGCGCGGATGCGCCGCCCATCCTGCTGATCAACGAGACGCTCGACGCGGCCACGCCGTACTCCGGCGCACTCGAGGCCCGCAAGGAGTTCCCCCGCTCGGTCCTGGTCGAGGGGGTCGGCGGCACGACGCACGCGGGCTCGCTCTCCGGCGTGGCGTGCACCGACGACACCGTCGCGGCGTACCTGTCCACCGGCGCGCTGCCCAAGCGCGTCGCTGCCAACCGCTCGGACAAGCGGTGCGACCCGGTGCCGCAGCCGGTGCCGACGGCCCTCTCCGCCCCCGCGGCCGGATCCGGGACGGGGTCCTCGCTCGCGGCGAAGGAGCGCGTGACGTTCTGAGCTGAGTCGGTAACGGCCCCCGGGAGCACGCTCCCGGGGGCCGTTTTCGTCGTGCGCCAGCCCTAGACCATTTGCCACGCTCTGTTAGTTCTTACGCTAGGTAGCTAACTGTGCCGAAAGAGTGGCTCGGTCAGGAAGTTGACCAGCGGTCTTCGTCACATGCTCATGTGCTTTGGGCGGCGTGTCCGGTCGGTGTTTCGTTCTATAAAAGACTATTGAACTCGATAAAAGCTGCGCCTGAGTGGTATCGCGGGCGCAGAAGTGCGACACGCCCGGCGGTAACAGAGCGTTGCATTCGACCGACCAGGTCATCGTAGAATCGGCCATTCAGACTAATTCTGATGGCGGCAGTGACTACGCTGAGTGGGGGCACGATGACCAGGTCCGCGGTTCCTCGACTGCAGGAGGGGGGCGCACCCGCGCTCCCGGTGCAGCGACGACAAGTTCCGTTCGTCGTCGCCGCCCCCGAGGTCCGACCTTTCCTCGGCATCCGCACAGCAGCGCGGCTCCAGGCGTGGATGGTGGTCCTCCCGGTCGACGCACTGGCGCTCTCGGCACCCGCCCTCTGGGTTCCGCAGCACGCCAAGGGGTTCCTGGCCATGGCGCTCCTCGGCCTCGTGCTCCTCACCGAGGGCGGCCGCTACCGCGCCCGGCTGCACATCAGCGTGCTCGACGAACTGCCGGACATCCTCCGCAGAGCACTCGCCGCGGGCGCGATCGTGGCCACGGCGTTCGCGTTGATGCACGAGGCATCCGAGGTCGCGGCCTTCCTCGCGACCGCGCTGGTGGGCATCGGCCTGCTGGTCGCGGGCCGGGTCGTCACCAACCAGCTCATCCTGATCGGCAGGCGCCGCAGGCTGGTCGCGCACCGCACGCTGATCGTCGGCAGCGGCCCGGTGGCCGCCGATCTCACCGTCCTGCTCACCGCGCACCCGCAGTACGGCCTGTTCCCGGTCGGCTTCGTCGACCAGGGCGGATCGGGCGTGGCCAACACCGTGAGCACCCGGCTGGGGTACGTCGACGATCTCCCCACGATCGTGGCGCAGGTCAGGGCCGACGTCATCCTGCTCGCCGACGACGAGTTCTCCGACGAGCTCCTGCTGGACGTCCTGCGCCGGCCCGGTTGCGCGGCCGCCGACCTGATCATGGTGCCCCGGCTGCACCAGTTCTGCCGTCAGACCGGCCTCGGTGACCACATCGGCTCCATCCCGATCACCCGCATCCGCATCCCCCGTCTCGGCGGGCCCGCGTTCGCCGTCAAGCGCGCCGCCGACGTCGTGCTCACCGTGTTCGCACTGCTGGTCACCGCGCCGGTGCTGGCGGCGTGCGCCCTCGCCGTCCGCATCGAGGGTGGGCCCGGCGTGCTCTTCCGGCAGGAGCGGGTGGGCCGTGACGGCGTGCACTTCACCTGCCTGAAGTTCCGCTCGATGCGCCCGGCCACCACCGAGGAGAGCGCCACCCGGTGGTCGATCGCCGTGGACGACCGGGTCGGGCCGGTCGGCCGGTTCCTGCGCCGCACCGGGTTGGACGAGCTGCCGCAGCTGTGGAACATCCTCCGGGGCGACATGACGTGGGTCGGCCCGCGCCCCGAGCGGCCGCACTTCGTCGACCGGTTCAGCCGGGAGCTGCCCTACTACGAGCACCGCCTCCGCGTCCGCGCGGGTCTCACGGGGCTGGCGCAGGTCAACGGGCTGCGCGGCGACGTGCCGATCGCCGACCGTGCCCGCTTCGACAACTACTACATCGAGAACTGGTCGCTCTGGCTCGACGTCAAGATCCTTCTGCGCACCGTCGCGGAAGTCCTGTTTGCGCGCGGCCGATGAGCGAGCTCGCGACCGGGACTTCGACGCAGCGCGAGCTCGACATCCTGGTCATCGGGATGCACTACGCCCCGGAATCCACCGGCAACGCGCCCTACACCACGGGCATGGTGCGCGGCCTCGCCGCCGCGGGCCACCGCGTGCGCGTCGTCACCGGGTACCCGCACTACCCGCAGTGGAAGGTCCCGGAGGGCTACGACGGCCTGCGCATGGAGGAGCTCGACCACGGCGTGCCGGTCACCCGGGTCCGCCACCCCGTGCCCGCCGTCCCCTCGGCCCGTGGTCGGGTCGTGATGGACGCCGCGTTCACCCTGCACGCTGCCGCCGTCGGCGGGCCCCGGCCCGATGTCGTGATCGCCATCAGCCCCGTGCTGTTGACGGTCGCGGCCGGTCTGCGGTGGAAGCGCGCGGGCCGCATCGCGCTGGGGGTCGTCACGCAGGACCTCTACAGCCGCGCCCTGCTCGAGACCGGCATCACCTCGGCGCGCAGCGCGGGCCTCGCCGCCAAGCTCGAAGGCGCCCTGCTCCGCCGGGCTGACGGGATCGCCGTCGTGCACGAGAACTTCGTCCGCAACCTCGCGGGCCTCGGCGTCGACCCGGATGCCGTCACCGTGATCCGCAACTGGACCCACGTCACCCCGTCGACGGCGGACCGCGCGGCCACCCGCGCCCGTCTCGGCTGGCGCGACGACGAGATCATCGCCCTGCACGCGGGCAACATGGGGATGAAGCAGGGCCTGGAGAACGTCGTCGGGGCCGCCCGGCTCGCCGAGGGGTCGCCCGTCCGCTTCGTGATGCTCGGCGACGGCGGGCAGCGCAGGCACCTCGAGTCGGTGGCGGCGGACGTCGCGCAGATCGAGTTCGTGGACCCGCTGCCCGACGGCCGGTTCGAGGACGCGCTCGCCGCAGCGGATGTTCTCGTGTTGAACGAAGCCGCGGGGGTCGCCGAGATGTCCGTGCCCAGCAAGCTCACGTCCTACTTCGCCGCCGCCCGTCCGGTGGTCGGCGCCACCGACATTCGCAGCGCGGCGACCGCCGAGATCACCCGATCGAATGGAGGTGTGCGTGTCGACACCGGCGATCCGGCCGCATTGCTCGCGGCCGTGCGCGGCGTCGGCCAAGATCAAGCGAGCGCGGCCAGGATGGGGAGGCGCGGTCGCGCGTACGCCGAGGAGTTCCTCACGGCAGGCGCGGCGGCCCGTTCCTACGACGCGTGGGTCGGGCAGCTGGCGGCCACCCGCACCGTCCGTAGCACCGGAGCAGTACCGCAACTCAGCAGGAGGCCCTCGTGACCCGCGCTCTGTCCCGCGATGCCACGGTGTACGTGGCCGGGCACGCCGGACTGGTCGGTTCGGCCATCGTCCGCCATCTCCGCGGGCAGGGCTTCACCAACGTCGTGGGTGCGCGCTCTTCGGAGGTCGACCTCCGTGACGCCGCCGCGACCCGCGGCTTCTTCGAGCGCGAGCGCCCGGACGTCGTGATCGACGCCGCCGCACGGGTCGGCGGCATCCTGGCCAACTCGACCCGGCCCGTCGACTTCCTCAGCGACAACCTGCGCATGCAGCTCAACCTGATCGACACCGCGCACGCGTTCGACGTCGAGCGGCTGCTGTTCCTGGGCTCCAGCTGCATTTACCCCAAGCTGGCTCCCCAGCCGATCGCCGAGTCGAGCCTGCTGACCGGCCCGCTCGAGGAGACCAACGACGCCTACGCGATCGCGAAGATCGCGGGCATCACCCACGTCGACAGCTACCGCAAGCAGTATGGGCGGCATTGGATCTCGGCGATGCCCACCAATCTCTACGGGCCCGGCGACAACTTCGACCTCCAGACCTCGCACGTCATGCCCGCACTGATGCGCAAGTTTCACGAGGCCAAGACGCAGGGCCACGACGAGGTCGTGGTATGGGGCACCGGCACACCGCGGCGGGAGTTCCTGCACGTCGACGACATGGCCGCGGCCTGTCTGTTCCTGCTGGAGCACTACGACGAGCCGGGCCAGGTCAACGTCGGCGTGGGGGAGGACCTCACGATCCGGGAGCTCGCCGAGCTCGTCGGAGAGGTCACGGGGTTCACCGGCCGGGTCGTGTTCGACACCACGAAGCCCGACGGCACGCCGCGCAAGCTGCTCGACGTCGGCCGGATCACCGGCCTCGGCTGGAAGCCGACCATCTCCCTGCCCGACGGCGTGGCCGCGACCTACCGCTGGTTCGTCGACACCCTGCCCACGCTCCACCCACACCATGCCTGAGGCGACCATGACCAAGCGCGCGCTGATCACCGGAATCACCGGACAGGACGGCTCCTACCTGGCGGAGCTGCTGCTGGAGAAGGGCTACGAGGTGCACGGCATCATCCGCCGCTCCTCGACCTTCAACACCCACCGGATCGAGCACCTCTACCGCGACCCGCACGACCCCGACGCCCGGCTGTTCCTGCACTACGGGGACCTGACCGACGCGTCGCGGCTGGTGACGCTGGTGGACAAGGTGGCGCCGCACGAGGTCTACCACCTGGCCGCGCAGTCGCACGTGCGCGTCAGCTTCGACGAGCCGGAGTTCACCGGCGACACCACCGGCATCGGCACGACGCGCCTGCTCGAGGCGATCCGGATGGCAGGCGTCGACACCCGCTTCTACCAGGCGTCGAGCTCGGAGATGTTCGGCGCGACGCCGCCGCCGCAGAGCGAGGACACGCCGTTCTACCCGCGTTCGCCCTACGGCGCGGCCAAGGTCTATGGCTACTGGATGGCCCGCAACTACCGCGAGGGCCATGGGCTGTTCGCGGTGAACGGGATCCTGTTCAACCACGAGTCCCCGCGCCGGGGCGAGACGTTCGTGACGCGCAAGCTCGCACGCGCGGCGGCCCGGATCAAGCTGGGCATCGAGAAGTACGTCTACATGGGGAACCTGGACGCGGTGCGGGACTGGGGCTTCGCCCCGGAGTACGTCGAGGGAATGTGGCGGATGCTGCAGCACAACGAACCGGGCGACTACGTGCTCGCCACGGGCACCGCCTACACCGTGCGCGACTTCGCCGAGCACTGCTTCAGCCGGGTCGGCCTCGACTGGCAGGACCACGTCAAGTTCGACACCACCTACCTCCGCCCGACCGAGGTAGACGCCCTGATCGGCGACCCGTCCAAGGCTGCGGACGTGCTCGGCTGGAAGGCAGAGACGCTCGTGCCGCGGCTCGCCGAGATCATGGTCGACGCGGAGCTCGAGGGGCTCGGAGCACGCGGCGCCGTCGGGTGACCGACGGGCGCGGCGCGGGAGCCGGTCGGCTGCTGGCGGGTCGCGTCGGGGGCGTCGCGGGCTCGCTCGTCTTCGGGCAGTTGCTGCTCGGCCTGACCTACATCGTGGCCGCGCGCCACATGGACCCGGCCGGGCTCGGGCTGGTCGCGACCTGCTTCGCCCTCTCCACGATCGCCGCCACCGTCTTCGACCTCGGCCTGACCACCTACCTGGTGCGAGAGGTTGCGGCCGGGGACCTGGAGATGGGCCGCGCCCGCGCGCTGGTGGCCGCCAAGCGGCGCTGGTTGCCCGCGCTGGTGCTCCCGACGGTGGCGGTCAGCGTGCTGATCATGCGGTCCCTCCCGGAGGGCACGGCGCTCGGTCTGGTGGGCTGGCTCGTCTGGGAAGCGCAGACGGCCAACGCGCTGCTGCGGGCCCGCGAGCAGTTCACCCGGGCGGCGTCGTCCCAGCTCACCGGGCGGACCGCCGGGCTCGTCACCGTCGTCGCGCTGCTGTTCGTCGGACCGGCTGAGCTCGCGCTGTCGGTCGGGCTCGCCCTCGGCTTCGCCGTCGAGGCGGCGATCGACCGCTGGTTCCTCGGCGCGCAGCGCCACGGCGGGGTCGACGTAGCCGAGCTGTGGGCCGTGCAGCGGCGCTCGGTGTCCTTCGGGCTCGCCGCGCTGGCGGGCATCGGGCAACAGCTGGACACGCCCCTGGTGACGGCAGGCGGGGGACTGGCGGCGGGTGGCCTCTACGCCGGGGCCGGGCGCCTCCTGGGTCCCCTGCTGTTCCTGTCCTCGTCGATGGCACTGGTGGGGGCACCCTGGCTGGCCAGGGCCCGGCAGGACCCCGTCGCGCTGCGGGCCGAGGAACGGCGGATCGCCAAGCTGGCCCTCGTGCTCAGCCTGGGCCCCTTGCTCGCGGCCGCGGTGGGGCCGACGCTGATCCCGCTGCTGCTCGGCGCGGCCTACGCCGCCTCCGGACCCGCGTTCTCGGTGCTGGCGGTCGGCGCGGCGTTCTCGACGGTCAACCAGGGGATGGCCATCACGCTGCAGAACCGCGGCGCCGAGCGGCCCGTCGGGCTGGGCATCGGGATCGGCCTCGTGCTGGGCCTCGCGGCCACCTACCTGCTGGCGATCGCGGGCGGCCCCGTGTGGGCGGCGGCGGGCTTCAGCGTGAGCCAGTTCTACATCGTCGCCCACCTCGGCCGGGCCATACGCCGCACTAGCGCCCGCCGTTGACGACGTTGTCCGTGATCACCGTGCCCGGGTCGTCGAGGAGCCGGTAGGGCTCGCCCGCCGCGGTGATCGTGTTGGCCCGCACGACGCCGTTCCGCACGCCCTGGAAGTAGAGCGGCACAGCAGGCAGCGCGCAGTCGATCGTGTTCTGCTCGACGGTGATGTCAGACGGTGGATCGGTGGGGCGGTTGCCCGCCGTCGGCCCGTCCCCGCCGGGCAGCACGTTGATCACGTAGATCGGGTTCTCGTTCATCGTCGCCCGGAACGTGTTGCCCGCGACCGCGACGCGCTGCGAGCCGCTGATGATCTGTACGTGCGAGTCGTCGCGCAGGCCGCAGGCCGTGAACGTGTTGTCCGCCACGGTGATGTCGGTGCTGTAGTCCTCGATGTGCACCGCCTCCAGCGAGTACCGGTCGAACGTGTTGCCGCGGACGACGGCCTCGGACGCGTGCGCGAGGCCGACCCCGAACCCAGGGGAGTCGTTGTCTGCGAAGGTGCAACCGGTCACGCGGATCTGCCGGATCGCCCCGTAGGGCGCGTTGAACTCGAGGTCGGTGTTCGCGTTGCCGCTGAACGAGCAACGCTCGACGGTGACGCCCGTGACCGTGGCCGTGGAAGCGTTGGCCTGGAACAGGCCGTAGGTCAGCGCCGCAAAGGTCGAGTCAGCGAGGGTGAGGGCACCCGCAACGCCTGCGTCGGGAAGCTTGACGCCGTGGCAGTAGGCGTCCGGGAACATCGACGTGCCGCCCACGAGGGCGCTGCGGGTGAACGCGAAGCCGGTGGCGGCGCCGAGGTTCAGCAACACGGCGGGGAAGTCGGCGGCCCTGCGGATGACCAGGCCGTCGATGGTGATGCTCGCACCGTCGACGGCCCACACCGCCAGGAAGCCGCTGCCCGCCGCATTGTCGACGTCGATCGTCGACGTCCCCGGGTCGCCTGCGATCGTCACCCCCGCGGCGGGCCGCAGGGTGTCGGTGGCCCGGTACCGGTACCGGCCGGAGGGGAAGTACAGCGTTCCGCCCGTTCGGTTGACCTGCGCGAGGCCCCGCCGGATCGCGTCACCGTCATCGGTCCGGCCGTCTCCCGCCGCGCCGAGGTCACGGACGTTCAGGACCGGGACGCGGCTCAGCAGCGGCGCGCCCCCGACGGTCCGCAGCACGACGGCCGGTGGCGGCCTGTGCGGAGCCCCGGACGTGCCGCAGGCGACCGCGAGCAGACCCACCAGCCCGCCTGCGCCCAGTAGACGGCGCCGTGACAACCGCATAGGCCGTTACTTCGATGCCTGCGGCTGCTGGGCGTCGGTGTGCACCGGGAGCGGGGCCGGTTCGCCCACCGGAGCTGTGGTCGCCACAGCGAGGTGGTCGCCGTAGCCCGGGGCCACGCGCTGCCGGTCCGGGACCCGCGAAAGGATCGCCCCGACGACGGGCACCGAGACCGATCGCAGGAACGACACGGCTGACTCGAGCTCGGGCCGTTTGGTGGTACCCCGGCGGCTCACGAGCACCACCCCGTCCGCGTGCGCGCCGAGGTTGGCCGCGTCGGCCACGGCGAGCACGGGCGGCGCGTCGATGATCACGTAGTCGTAGTCCCGCCGCAGGCGGTCGAGCAGGTCCGCCGTGGGTCGGGACGCCAGCAGCTCGTTGGGTCGCGGGGTGGGTGCGCCGCTGGTCAGCACGGCCAGGTGGTCATCCGACCACCTCTGCACGGTGGAGGTGAACGAAGCCCGGCCGGCCAGCACGCCGGTCAGGCCCGGTTCGCTCCGCAGGCCGAGGTAGGTCGCCACCTTCGGTCCGCGCAGGTCACCGTCGACCAGCACGACCCGGGATCCGACTGCGGCGAGCGCGGCGGCCAGGTTGCACGCGGTGGTGGTGCGGCCGTCGCCCGGCACGGCGCTGGTGACCACGAGCACGCGCCCGCCGCCCTCGATGCCGATGGGGGAGCGTGACTCCAGGGCCGTCCGGATCCGGTGGAACGCCTCCGCGCGGGCGTACCCGGTGCCGTCCGGCGCGGGCGGCACGGGCGTGCGCCGCGCGTTGCGGTCGTCGGGCACGGTGCCCAACACCGGGGCGCCGACGATGCCTTCCAGTTCGTCAACGGACCGGACGGTGACGTCGAGCGACCGCCGGACCACCGCCACCCCGAAGCCGACGAGCAGTCCGACGACGAGGCCGATGGCGAGGTTCAGCGACCACGACGGGCTGACGGGCGTGTCGGGCAGGCTCGGCGGCTGCAGCACCTGAGCTGACACGGCGGGCGCCAGCGCCGGGTTGTCGGGTCCGCCGGCACTCTCCAGCTGCTGGACCAGTTCGGTGAACGCGTTGGAGACCGCCGTGGCGATCTGCCGCGCCCGGATGGGAGAGGGGTCGGTGACCGACAGGGTGATGATCACTGTCTGGTCCACCGCGGTGGCCGAGACGGCGTCCATCACCTGGGTCGCCGTCGTCCCGCCGCCCAACGCGGCGGCCGCGCCCTGGGCGACGCGCGCGCCGGTCAGGAGCTCCGTGTAGGACTTGACCCGGTCCGTGGCCAGCTGGGCGCCCTGGTAGTTGTCCGACGCGAGCGCGGACTGGCTGCTCCCGGACGCGGCGACCACGTAGAACGACGTGGTGGACGCGTACCTCGTCGGCATCAGCAGCGTGACGACGCCGGCGATGGCGATGCCCGCCACGAGGCACGCCCCGATCAGGAGCCGGTTCTCGCGCAGGAGCGTGAGGTAGTCACGAGCGTTCACGAGCGCCCTCCGTGGTCGGTTCCGGTGTGGTCAAAGACGCCGCGATCGCGACCAGGGCGAAGGCCCAGGTCGAGTCCTTCGCGGGTTGGGAGGTGAGCAGCGTGAGGAAGACGATCACGATGACCGCGTTGCCCGACCCGCGGTGACCCCGCCGTCCGAGCGCGGGCAGCAGCAGCGCGCCGCACACCAGCAGGACGAAGGGGAGGCCGCTGACGGCGATGTCGGAGATGAGGTTGATCCCGCCCTGCACCTCGGTCGGTGCCCCGCCGAGCGGGCTCTCGAAGAGCGCGCGCACGCCTGCCTCGGTGGCGAGCTGACGCTCGTCGAGCGAGATGACGTTCTGGGTCGTCTTGGCCGCCAGCCCGAGCACCGGTGCGGTCACCGCGAGCCAGATGGCCAGGATCGTCGCCACCACGCCCGACAGCTGGCGCACGAAGGCGCCCACGCTGATCCCGGTGCCCCGGTCGCGCAGGAAGACGTGATAGGCCCACGCGACCACGAACACGCCGAAGCCCGCCGTCGAGATGCACCCGATCAGGCCGACGACCAGCAGCACCTTGAGCAGGCGGCCGCGCAGCCCCACCGCGTCGGCCATGAAGTAGGCGGCGGCGCAGTACATCGCCATCCAGCCCGGCTCCCGGCCGAGACCGGTGAACCGGGGGAACACGGTGCCGAAGACCGACTGGATGCCGACGGTCGGCGTCAGCGGGAGGTAGACGGGATTGATGCCACTGGTGCCGATGTCCAGCGAGACCAGCACGCCGCTGCCCACCCCCGTGGCCACCCAGATCAGGACGGTGACGACGTAGGCGGCGCAGAAGACCGCGATGACGATGACGAACGCTCTGGCGAGCGCACGCCGTGTCGAGGGCTCCCGGCAGACGACGGCTACGCAGAGCACGCCGCCCGCGGTCAGGACCATGCCCTGCGCGGCGGGCCGCCCCAGGAGGGGATCGGTGGCCGCGGCCTGGATCATCAGCCACAGGTAGGCCAACGCGACGCAGACCACGACCGGGGTGGCCGGGCTCGGTCCCGAAGGAACGGCTCTCAAAGCTGCCGACCGCGTCGCCGCCGCCAGCAGCGCTGCCATGGCCAGTAGGCCGAACCCCACCAGCGCGAACCGTTCGCCGAAGAGGTTCGGCCGGACGAACGGCAGCGCCAGCACGACGAAGGCGACGGGCAGCCGCGACGCCGTCCGGCCTGCGAGCAGCGGCCGCCGCCGCGGGTCCGCCGCGGGTGGGGACGTCAGTGCGGCGGTCATGGACCCAGCAGCCGGTCGGTGAAATCGCTCTTGCCCAGGCGCTCGGCGGCCCGCTGGACCACATCGGCGTACTGCCCGCGGTGCCGGGTCATCCTGACGATGCCCGTAGCCACGCCTTGCGCGGTCAGCGGAACGGTCGCGCCGATGCCGGTCGCGCGCACCACCTCGGCCAGCCATCCGCCGTCCGGCACCAGCGAGGGCGTGCCGCGCAGGCAGGCCTCGGCCAGGATCCCGCTCGGCGCGTCGTTGTCGTGCAGCACCGCCACGAGGTCGACGCAGGCGAGCGCGTCGGCGAGCTCGTCGGGCTCCAGCAACCGGTCGACCACGACCATGCGGCCCTCGTCGGTCAGGCGGGCCACGTCCCCGTCGGTGTCGACGAACGCCCGGACCTCCGGGAACAGGCGCCCGGCCACGACGAGCCGGGCGCCGGGTGCCGCGCCCATCGCCGCTACCAGCACGGGGAGGTTCTTGCGCGGGCTCACCACACCGAAGACGCCCACCAGGGGCGCGGGACCGGGTGGGAACCACGGCGGCCGGGTGTGCTCCACCGGCTCGGGCCGCAGGACCGGATCCTGCACGGGCACGAGCCCCCGGTACCCCCGCCGCCGCGTGACGACGCCGAACGCGTCGGTGAGGAAGAACATCCGGGTCTGCCGGAACATCCGCAGCAGCGCGACCAGAGCGGGTTTGACGAGCGTGGCGAGCCGCAGCCGCTCCGGCCCGCCGACCGTGGTCGTGCGCATGAGCAGCAACCGCAGCTCCAGGTCGAGACGGGGCCTGCGCAGCAGGAGGACCAGCAGCGGGACCAGGAACGGGTCGGCTTCGGGGAGCACCAGGGTGCGTGCGCCCGACCGCAGTGCGGCCTCGACGGCGGCGTCGAGCAACGCCCGCGGCGAGTCCGCCTCCGGCAGGACGACCGCCGCCCTGGTGTGCGGCTCGACCAGCAGCGAGTATTCCTCGGACCGCACGGCCCGCTCGCTGGTCAGCACGCTGGCCCGGCCCGGCCCGATCACCGCGACGAGGTGGGCGAGGTAGTGCAGCCGATGGCCGGTCGGATCCGTCTCCAGCACCGCGACGACGTCGGCCTGCGCGACTCCCGTCATCGCGACGGGCGCCCTTCGGCCGGGATCACGCCGCGGCCGATGCCCAGCAGCCTGCTGGCCATCTTGCGGGTGGGGCTGTCGGTCGGGCCTGCCGCCGCGAAGAGCATGTGGTGCCGCATCCGGGTCAGCGGGGAGCGGAGCGCACCGAACAGCCGGTCGCTGGGACGCACGATGGCCGCGTTGGTGCGGCGCAGGCCCGCGATGAAGTCGTGCTGGACCGCGATGGCCCGGCCACCCATGCCGCTGGAGTGGGAGCCGGAGTTGATCCGGAAGTCGCTGAGGGTCTCGCCCATGCCGTAGTAGTCGCCGTGCTCCAGCAACCGGACCCAGAGGCCGATGTCGGCGGCGAAGAAGTCGACGGCGTCGGAGAAGCCGCCCGCCGCATCGAAGGCGTCGCGGCGGAACACCACGTTGTTCACGCCGCCGACCGGGTTGCCTCCATGGCGGACGAGCCGTCGTACGACTGCGGCCCGCCCTTGATGGCCGACGAGGTCAGGGGTGCGCAGGCAGCGGTCGCGGGAGACGACGGCGCCCCGCTCGTCGATCATGTTCATGCGGCTGCTGACCATCGCCAGCGAGGGGTCGTCCGCGATCACGGAGAGCTGGCGCTCCAGGCAGTTCAGGTGCAGCACGTCGTCGGCGCACAGCACCTTCACCAGCGGAGCGTGCGACAGCGCGACGACCCTGTTGAAGTTCTCGACGGGGGAGACAGTCGTGGGGTTCTCGGCGACCGTCACCCGCGGGTCGTCGAAGGAGCGAGCGATCTCGGCCGAGCGGTCGGGGCTCGCGTTGTCGAGCACGACCAGCTCGAAGTCGGTGAAGGTCTGCTGCAGCACGCTGCGCAAGGTCTCCGCTATGTATCTTTCCTTGCGGTAGAGGGGCACGCAGACTGCTACGGACGGCACCGACGGTCGTCCTTTCCTCGGCAGCCAACTGTTAACCCATTGTGGCGAGGAACCGGGGGAGTTGGCTCACCTGCTGCGCGGTATTCCCCTGATCGTGTACACCCATTTGAGTGACATTCCGTAGGCGCTGATCCCCCATCCGCTGAAGAATGGATTTCTCAGGGAGGGGAGCGCCATGAAGATCGTTTGGCTCACGGATGCCCAAGCGCCCTATCGCGAGCCGCTGTGGCGTGAGGTGTCGGCGGCCGCCGAGCTCGAGGTGTCGTTCGTCTTCCGCGAGGAGAAGGTGCGCCACTGGGTGTGGCGCGATCTGCCCAGCTACCGCTCCTTCGTCGCCGACGCCTGGACGGTGCCGCTGCCCGGCGCGGTGGCGCGGCGCCTCGATTCGCCGATGGCGTGGCTGAAGCCGGGCTCGGCGAATCGGATCCTGCGCGACGCCGACGCCCTGGTGATCCAGAACTGGTGGCAGCCCGCCAACCTCTGGTGCGCGTGGCTCGGCCGCCGCCGGAACGTGCCCTACATGATGTACGCCGAGAGCACGCTGCAGAGCCGCCGGTTCGCCCGCGGCCCGCTGGCCTGGCTGCGCAGCCTCGTCTTCCGCAACGCGGGAGCGGTGATCGTGCCCGGTCCCGCCGCGGGGACGGCGGCGATGGCGGACGGCACGCCCGCGCACCGGATCGTCGAATCGGTGAACAGCATCGACCTGGCGCAGTTCGACGGCCGGGTCCGCGAGCTGCGCGACGGCGCGGGCGCCGACGACCCCGAGCACCGGTTCCTCTACGTGGGCCAGCTGATCGAACGCAAGAACGTCGCCACGCTGGTCCGCGCGTTCGCCGCGCACAGCACGAAGTCGACGTTGGACATCGCGGGCGACGGCGTGGAGATGGGCGCCCTGGTGGCGCTGGCCCGTGAGCTCGGCGTCGAGGAGCGCATCCGCTTCCACGGCTACCTCGAGGAGCCCGAGATCGTCGAGCTGCTCTCCCGAACACACACCCTCGTACTGCCGAGCACCGAAGAGGTCTACGGCTTCACGGCCCTGGAAGCCTATGTGGCGGGCCTTCAGGTG
Organism: uncultured Actinomycetota bacterium; assembly: GCA_963799945.1. Classification (GTDB taxonomy): domain Bacteria; phylum Actinomycetota; class Actinomycetes; order Mycobacteriales; family Pseudonocardiaceae; genus Pseudonocardia. Next base: position 968,313 of record CAWCZG010000004.1, on the reverse strand, counting down.
ATCGTCTCGTCGCGGGCGGGGATCGCCCCGAACCTCGCGGACAAGGCGGGCGCCTGGATCGTCGAGCCGACCGAAGAGGACCTCTCGCGGGCGCTGGGGGAGGCGCGGGACGGCTGGGACGGGTGGCAGGACGACGTCGACGTCGACTTCGCCTCCCCGCGGCGGGCCGCGGGCGACATCGTTCGCGCGGCGCAGATCGCCCGCACGCCGTGACGCTCGCTTCCGCGGCAACCTGCGCCCGGGCATGCTGCCGTTCGTCGTGCCGTGGGTGCTGCGCCACGCCACGCCCGCCGAGCGGGCGGCGTTGATCGCCGAGGCGGGGCTGCCGCTCCGCATGGTCAACCGCCTCTTCGCGCGCCGGTTCCGGGCCCGCGAGGAGCTGCTGTTCAGCTGACCCCGGCGCTCTTCTCCCGGGTGAGCCGGGCGATCGAGGCGAGGGGGATCGGGGCCCACGCCGGGCGGCTGCGGGTCTCGTAGAGCAGCTCGTAGACCGCCTTGTCCAGCTCGAACGCCCGCAGGAGGGCGCGCTGGTCGCGGGGGTCGGTGCCGACGCGCAGCGCGTAGCCCTCGCAGAAGGCCGAGCGGTTGCGTTCGGCCCACTCGTTCGCGCGCCAGGTCAGCTGCGAGTCGTGCGCCAGCTCGTCGACCGCCGACGGCTCGCGCTGCAGGATCTGGTGGAACGCCGCGTAGTCGAACGAGCGGAGCATCCCGGCCACGTCGCGCAGCGCCGAATCGGGGCGCACCCGCTCGGCGAGCGGAGCGGCGGGCTCGCCTTCGAAATCGATCACCAGCCAGCCCCGCGGCGTGCGCAGGGTCTGGCCGAGGTGCAGGTCGCCGTGCACGCGCTGGGTGGGCAGCGGGGCGCCGAGCCCGGCCACCGCGTCGTAGGTGGCGCGGATGGCGTCGACGTGCGGGGCCAGCGCGGGCACGGCCGCCGTCGTGACGCCGAGGCGCTGGTGCCAGATCGCGGCGAGCTCGCGGGCGTCCCGCTCGGTCTCGCCCAGCGCCCGGCGCAGCTCCTGGTGGATGACGGCGACGGTCTCGCCGAGCCGCGAGGCCTCGGCCGCGAAATCGCCGCCCACCTCGTCGGCCCGCAGGTCGGCCTCGGCCAGCAGGTCCCGCACGCTGGCCAGGGCCATCGCCCAGCCGTCGGCCGAGTTGGCCGCGAAGTCCTGCAGCATCCCGAGGGTGAGCGGCTCACCATCGAGCCTGCCCTCGATGGCGCCCTGCAGGGCCGCGACCTCCGCGCTGTCGACCGACCGCAGCGCTCGGTGCAGCTCCAGGTCCGGGTTGAGCCCCGGCAGCACGCGGCGGAACACCTTGAGGATCGAGCGCTCCCCCCACGAGACCGACGTGTTGGACTGCTCCACCCCCAACACCCGGCCCGCGACGCCGTCGGCGATCTTCGCGTCGGGCTCGGCGACGAAGCGCAGGTCGCCGACCTCGCGGCAGTCCCGGATCGCCTCGAGGAGCCACTCCGTGACCCGGACGTCCCACAGGCCGTCGTAGACGACCAGGTCGTCGAGGGCGCCGAACGTGACGTGCTCCAGCTCGCCCTTCGGCTCCGCGGTGCGGCCGACGAACAGCTGGTAGTGCTGCTCGCCCTCGTCGAACTCGACCCGCAGGAGGACGTGGTCGAGGAGCGGATCGCCGTCGGTGATCAGCGGTGTGACGGCGGCGACCGCGAGCGAGCGCACCGGTCGACCCTTGGCGGCGAACCAGCGTTGCCGCGTCAACCAGTCCGGCAGCAGGGCGGGGAGCTCCTCGACCAGTCGATTCACGAATTGTCCTCCGGGGGGGTGATCGAGAACCAGTAGAACCCGTGGCCCGGCAGCGTCAGCAGGTAGGGCAGCTCGCCGATGCGGGGGAACGGGACGCCACCGGTGAGCTCGTGGGGCGCGCAACCCTGCCATGCCGAGAGGTCCAGCTCCACGGGCTGGGGGAAGCGGGACATGTTGTTGACGCACAGCACCGTACTGGCCGAGCCGTCGGCCGCGGTGTGACTGCGGACATAGGCCAGCACCGACGGGTTGGTGCCGCCCAGCTCGTTGTAGACGCCCAGACCGAACGCCGCGTGCCGCTTGCGGATCTCGATCATGTGTCGGGTCCAGTGCAGCAGCGAGGTGGTGGAGTTCAGCTGCGCCTCGACGTTGACGGCCTGGTAGCCGTACAGCGGGTCCATGATGATCGGCAGGTAGAGCCTGCCCGGGTCGCAGGTGGAGAACCCGGCGTTGCGGTCGGGGGTCCACTGCATCGGGCTGCGCACGCCGTCGCGGTCGCCCAGCCAGATGTTGTCACCCATGCCGATCTCGTCGCCGTAGTACAGGACGGGCGAGCCGGGCAGCGACAGCAGCATGGCGGTGAACAGTTCGAGCTGGTTGCGGTCGTTCTCCAACAGCGGGGCGAGGCGGCGCCGGATGCCGATGTTGGCCTTCATCCGCGGGTCCTTGGCGTACTCCGCGTACATGTAGTCGCGTTCCTCGTCGCTCACCATCTCGAGCGTCAGCTCGTCGTGGTTGCGCAGGAAGATGCCCCACTGCGCGCCCGACGGGATCGCGGGCGTCTGGGCGAGGATCTCCGAGATCGGGAAGCGGTTCTCCCGCCGGACCGCCATGAAGATGCGCGGCATCAGCGGGAAGTGGAATGCCATCTGGCACTCGTCGCCGCCGACCTCGGGGTCGCCGAAGTACTCCACGACGTCCGACGGCCACTGGTTGGCCTCGGCGAGCAGCACCCGTCCCGGGTACTCGTCCTCCATGACCTTGCGCGCCCGCTTGAGGAACGCGTGGGTCTCGGGGAGGTTCTCGCAGTTCGTGCCGTCGCGGGCGTAGAGGTAGGGCACCGCGTCGAGCCGGAAGCCGTCGATGCCCAGATCCAGCCAGAACCGCAAGACGTCCAGCATGGCCTCGGCCACGGCGGGGCAGTCGTAGTTCAGGTCGGGCTGGTGGGAGAAGAAGCGGTGCCAGTAGAACTGCCCGCGCACCGGGTCGTAGGTCCAGTTGGACGTCTCGGTGTCGACGAAGATGATGCGCGCTTCGGGGTAGCGGGAGTCGTCGTCCTCCCACATGTAGAAGTCGCCGTACGGCCCGTCCGGGTGGCGGCGGGACTCCTCGAACCACGGGTGGGTGTCGGAGGTGTGGTTCATGACGAGGTCGGTGACCACGCGGATGCCGCGCTTGTGGGCCTCGTCGAGCAGCGTCACGAAGTCCTCGACCGTGCCGAACTCGGGCAGCACCGTGCGGAAATCGCGGATGTCGTAGCCGCCGTCGCGCAAGGGTGAGTCGTAGAACGGGGGCAGCCAGAGACAGTCGACGCCCAACCACTGCAGGTAGTCCAGCTTCGCCGTCAGCCCGCGGAGGTCTCCGGTCCCATCGCGGTTGGAGTCGGAGAACGCCCTGACGAGGACCTCGTAGAACACCGCCCGCTTGAACCAGTCGCGGTCGATGTCGAGGGAGCGCGCGTGGCTGTAGTCGTCGGCGCTGTGCTCCTCGACGGGGTCTTCGGGGCTGGTGGCGGGAGTTCCCGCAGTGGTGTCAATCGACATGGGGTGATCGCGTTCCTACCGGGCAAGAGGGACGGACGGCGGGCGCACCCCTCCAGTCCTACCGTGCTCTCCGCACGATCGCAGGACGTGGAGTGGGGGGACGGCGAAAGCGTAGGACGCGAGCGTGACATGGGCCACGGGGGGTGGGTGACGCCGCGGGCCCCCGGTTGATCACCAGACGTGCTGTGACGAGCGCGGATGTGCCCCTTGCGGAGTAAGCGGGTCGGCCGGGTGTGACGCGCTCCACCGCCTCATCCGGTCACTGCGTGATCATGGCCCGGTTCGGCGCCCGTCCGCCGCACCCACGATCGGTGGACGGCGGGTGGGCCGCATGGCGCACCTGAACCATCTTGATCGATAACGCCGTTTGGTAGAGGCTCTCCGCCGGGTGAATTCCGGGCGAACGCCGAACGGCCCGGCAGGCGCGAGTGCGCGTGCCGGGCCGTTCGTACGGAAGTCGCGGGCTAGGGCCGCACGGCGAAGATGTGCGCCACGTGGTCCCAGGGCTGCAGCGCCACGTAGTTGAACTGGCCCCACTGCCACGTGCCGCCGGTGATCTCGTCGTGCACCGTGAACGTGTCGCCCCAGTTGAAGCCGAGGGCGGGCAGGTCGAGCGCGGTGTTGCCGACCTGCGCGTTCCAGGGGTCCAGGTTGATCACCACGAGCACGGTGTCGCCGGTGGCCGGATCGGTCTTGGAGTAGACGATGATCTGGTCGTTGTCGCAGTGGTGGAACGCGATGTTGCGCAGCTGCTGCAGCGCCGGGTGCACGCGGCGGATCTCGTTGAGCCGGGTGATGTAGGGCTCCAGCGAGTTGCCCGCCGCGACATCGGCCGCGAAGTCACGCGGGCGCAGCTCGTACTTCTCCGAGTTCATGTACTCCTCGGAGCCCGGCTTGACGGCCTCGCCCTCGTACAGCTCGAAGCCGGAGTAGACGCCCCACGTCGGCGCCATCGTCGAGGCCAGCGCCGCCCGGATCGCGAAGATCGCGCGGCCGCCGTGCTGCAGCGACTCGTGGAGGATGTCGGGGGTGTTGACGAACAGGTTGGGCCGCGCCTCGTCGCACCGCTCGGCGTGCATGAGCGCGAACTCGGTGAGCTCCTGCTTGGTCGTGCGCCAGGTGAAGTAGGTGTAGCTCTGGGTGAAGCCGAGGCGGGCCAGCCCGAAGAGCCGCGCCGGGCGGGTGAACGCCTCGGCGAGGAACAGGACATCCGGGTAGCGGGCCTTGACCTGCCAGATCAGCCAGTGCCAGAAGTTCGGCGGCTTGGTGTGCGGGTTGTCGACGCGGAAGATCCGCACGCCGTGCTCGACCCAGTGCAGCACTACTCGCAGCGACTCCGCGTAGATGCCCGCGGGGTCGTTGTCGAAGTTGACCGGGTAGATGTCCTGGTACTTCTTCGGCGGGTTCTCCGCGTAGGCGATCGTGCCGTCGGGCCGCACGGTGAACCACTCCGGGTGCGCCTGCACCCACGGGTGGTCGGGCGCGCACTGCAGCGCGAAGTCGAGCGCGACCTCCATGCCGAGGTCGTTCGTGCGCTGCACGAAGGCGTCGAAGTCTTCCAGTGTGCCCAGCTCGGGGTCGATAGCGTCGTGCCCGCCCTCGGCGGAGCCGATCGCCCACGGCGACCCCACGTCGCCGGGGCCCGCGTTGACGCTGTTGTTGCGACCCTTGCGGTGCATCGTGCCGACGGGGTGGATCGGAGGGAGGTAGACGACGTCGAAGGCCATCGCCGCGACCCGGTCGAGCTCCTTCGCCGCGGTGACGAACGAGCCGTGCACGGCCCGGCCGGTCTCGTCGCGGCCGCCGGTGGAGCGCGGGAAGAACTCGTACCAGGAGCCGTACTGGGCGCGGCTGCGGTCGACGTAGACCTGCAGCGAGCGGCCCCGGGTGATCAGCTCGCGGACGGGCCGCTCGGTCATGATCGAGTGGACGGCCGGGAACATCGCCGGGGCGACGCGCGCGTGCAGCGGCAGCGCCGTGTCCCGCAGCGCGTTGGCCGCGCCGAAGAGCAGGTCGCGGTTCGGGCGCTCGGCCGGGCGGCGGCCCACCCGCTGGAGCAGCCGGGCGCCGGTCTCCAGGTCGTTGGCCAGCTCCTCGGGCGACTGGCCCGCGTCGAGCTTCTTGGTGACCGCGTTGCGCCACGTGGCCCACGGGTCGCTCCAAGCGTCGATCCGGAACGACCAGAGGCCGGTCTCATCGGCCGTCACGACCGCCTCGAAGCGGTCGGTGCCCAGGCCCACGTGCTCCATGCGTACGTGGTGGGCCGGGCTGCGGTTGCCGACCTTCCGCCACACCACGTTGGCCGCGACGGCGTCATGGCCCTCGCGCCACACATCGGCACTGATCGGGATCACTTCGCCGATGACGGCCTTGGCCGGATGGCGTCCGTCGCCGACTGTCGGCGTGACGTCGTCTATACCCAGCCGACCGGTCATCGGCGCACCCCCGTCAGACACATCCGTCGCGTGAGTCACAAACGTACCTACCCGATCCGTACCCGATCGGAACGGGTCATCGCAGATCGAGCCCCGGATCGAGCACCGTCAAGCCTGCCCGCCGCGGTGCGGTGAGTCCAGCCCCGACGCGCGGTATCTTGAACGATTACGACGATGGGCGGAACACCAGCAGATGCAGCCCGTCGCGTGCGGTCAGGATCTCGGAGACGAGGTCGAGCTCGCCGATCCGGCGCGGGCCGCCCGCGTTGCGGCCGACGTCGTGGCGGCGCCAGAGCTCGGCGAACTCGCCGCTCGCGGCGTTCAGTTCGCCCACCACGGCCGTGACGGCGGGGTCCGCTGTCACGGACGCCACCGTCCGCAGGTCGGCGACACACGCAGCGGCGATCGCCGACCACGACCGGACCGTGTGACGGCTACGCGGGTGACAGAAGACGTAGCGGGCGAGGTTGCGCCGTTCCGGGGGCCAGTCGGCGAGGCCTGCGAAAAGGGTGAGGCCCTCGGGGTTGGCGGCGAGCACCCCGGAGGCGTCGTCGAGGACGAGCGCGGGGTGGGGGCGGACGGCGTCGAGCAGGTGCACGAGGCCGGCCGACGGGCTGCGGCGGCGGCGGCGGAGGTGGTGGACCCGTGGCCAGGTCGTGCAGGTGGCGGCGCTCGGTGGGGTCGAGACGCAGGGCGCGGGCGAGCGCGTCGAGGACCGACGGGCCCGGGTGGGTGGCGCGGCCCTGCTCGAGCCGCGTGTAGTACTCCACGCTGATGCCCGCGAGCGTCGCGAGCTCGCCGCGGCGCAGCCCCGGCGTGGCGCGGCGGCCCCCGGTGACGGGCAGCCCGAGCTCGGCGGGGCGGATCCGGGCGCGACGGTTGCGCAGGAACTCGCCGAGCACCGCCTCGCCCGTCATGGCCGCGATCGTCGCACGCCGGGGGTGGTACTCACAGGGACTGGCCCGGCGCCGGCGGCGCAGCACGCGACGCTGCCGGACATGACGAGGAATGCACTGGTCGTGACCGGTGGCGCGGGCGGGATCGGGGCCGAGATCGCCCGTAGGGCCGCCGCGGCCGGAACGCCTGTCGCGGTCCTGGGCCGGCGGGGTGGGCAGCCCGCGACCGACGTCGTCGACGCGATCACGGCGGCGGGCGGGCGCGCGGTCGGGATCAGCGTCGAGCTGGGCGACGAGGAGTCGGTGCGCAACGCGTTTGCCGAGGTGGACTGCAGGCTCGGGGCGATCGGGGGCCTGGTCAACAACGCCGTCGACGCCGGGGGCCCGACGCCGCTGGCCGAGCTGCGGATGGCCGACGCCGTACGCCTGCTGCGGGTGAACGTCGCGGGTGCGCTCGCATGCGTCCGGGAGGCCGCCGGGCGGATGACGGCGGGCGGGATCGTGTCGCTGTCCTCCGCCAGGGCAGTGCACACCGGCGGGTCGGGTGGCTGGCTGGCGTTCGCGGCGGCCAAGGCGGGCCTGGAGGCCGTGTCCCGCGGGCTCGCCGTCGACCTGGCTCCCGCTATCAGGGTGAACGTGGTCCGCGTGGGCGTCGCCGACACCGAGACCCGCCGTAGCCAGGGCGCCGAGTACGTCGAGCGGCTCGTGGCCGCGGTGCCGCAGCGGCGGGCGGCGACCGTCGGCGAGGTCGCGGCGGCCGTGCTCTGGCTTCTGTCGGACGATGCCGCCTATGTCACGGGCGCCGTACTGGACGTCACAGGCGGCCTGTGAACTGGCATCTTGACCGATCACGCCATCGATTCATCTACTCTTCTCGTCCGTGAGAGCCCTTCGCCGCTTTACCGTCCGGGCGCAACTGCCGCCCGCGCTCGCGCCACTGCAGACGCTGGCCACCAACCTGCGGTGGAGTTGGCACCCCCCGACCCACGACCTTTTCGCGTCGCTGGATCCCGACGCGTGGGAGCGCGCGGGTCAGGACCCCGTCCGGCTGTTGGGTGAGATCCCCTCCGCCCGGCTCGCCGAGCTCGCGGCCGACGCCGAGACCGTTGTGACCGTCCGCGAGCTGTCCGACGACCTCGCCGACTACCTCGCCGAGCCGCGCTGGTACCAGGGCGAACGCGAGGACGACCCGACGCTGCCCGCCGCCATCGGCTACTTCTCGATGGAGTTCGGCGTCTCGGAGGTGCTGCCGAACTACTCGGGCGGCCTCGGGGTGCTGGCGGGCGACCACCTCAAGGCGTCGTCGGACCTCGGGCTCCCGCTGATCGGCGTCGGCCTGTTGTACCGATCGGGCTATTTCCGCCAGTCGCTCTCGCTGGACGGGTGGCAGCTGGAGACCTACCCGGTGCTCGACCCGCAGGGCCTGCCGCTGCAGCTGCTGGTGGACGCCGAGGGCGAGCAGGTGCTCGTCGAGATCTCGATGCCGGGGGACAAGACGCTGAAGGCGCGCGTCTGGCAGGCCGCGGTCGGGCGGGTCCCGCTGCTGCTGCTCGACTCCGACATCGAGGACAACGAGCCCGAGCTGCGCGGCGTCACCGACCGGCTCTACGGCGGCGACCAGGACCAGCGCATCCGGCAGGAGATCCTCGTCGGCATCGGCGGGGTGCGCGCCGTCCGCGCGTTCTGCGCGATCACCGGGCACCCGCAGCCCGAGGTCTTCCACACGAACGAGGGACACGCGGGCTACCTCGGGCTCGAGCGCATCCGCGAGCTGTGCGCGGGCCCGGGGCTCTCCTTCGACGAGGCGCTGGCCACCGTCCGCGCGGGCACCGTGTTCACCACGCACACGCCGGTGCCCGCGGGCATCGACCGCTTCCCGGTCGACATGGTCAAGCACTACTTCCACCCCGACCTGCTGCCGGGCGTCCCCATCGACCGCGTGCTCGCGCTCGGGGCCGAGGACAACCCGAACATGTTCAACATGGCGCACATGGGGCTGCGCCTGGCCCAGCGGGCCAACGGCGTCTCGAAACTGCACGGCGCCGTCTCCCGCGGGATGTTCGGCGGCCTGTGGGAGGGCTTCGACTCCGACGAGGTGCCGATCGGCTCGGTCACCAACGGCGTGCACGGCAGCACCTGGGAGGCCCGCGAGGTCGCCGGGCTGATCGGCGAGCCGGGCATCCCGCGCCCCGACCCCGTGTCCGACGACCAGCTGTGGGACCTGCGCAACGCCCTGCGCGCCCGGCTGGTGGACGAGGTCCGTCGCCGCGTGCGGGAGGCGTGGCTGCAGCGCGGCGCGTCGCTGCCTGAGCTGGGCTGGACCGAGCACGTCTTCGACCCGGGCGTGCTGACCGTCGGGTTCGCCCGCCGCGTCCCCACCTACAAGCGGCTCACCCTGATGCTGCGCGACAAGGGCAGGCTGCGCGATCTGCTGCTGGACCCCCAGCGGCCCGTGCAGCTCGTCGTCGCGGGCAAGTCGCACCCCGCCGACGACGGCGGCAAGGCGCTGATCCAGGAGATCGTGCGCTTCGCCGACGACCCCGCCGTGCGCCACCGCATCGTGTTCCTGCCCGACTACGACATGTCGATGGCCCGGTACCTCTACTGGGGCTGTGACGTCTGGCTGAACAACCCGCTTCGGCCGCTGGAGGCCTGCGGCACGTCGGGGATGAAGTCGGCGCTCAACGGCGGGCTCAACCTGTCGATCCGCGACGGCTGGTGGGACGAGCTCTACGACGGCCGCAACGGCTGGGCCATCCCCACCGCCGACGGCATCGCCGACCCGACCCGCCGCGACGACCTCGAGGCCAACGCGCTCTACGAGCTGCTGGGCACGCAGGTCGCGCCCGCGTTCTACGACCGCGCCGACCGGGTGCCGCAGCGGTGGGTGGCGCTGGTCCGCCACACGCTGGCCACGCTGCGCCCCGCGGTGCAGGCCACCCGGATGGTGCGCGAGTACGCCGCCGACCTCTACGCCCCCGCGGCGCGGGCCGCGGCGGCCGTGGCGGCCGACGGCTACGGCGGCGCGAAGGAGATCGCCGAGTTCCGCGCGCGGCTGGCGTCGTCGTGGACGCGGGTCGAGGTGCTGGGCGTCGACGCCTCAGGGCTGCCCGACACGCCGGTCGTCGGGGCGCCGATGACGGTGCGCGCCGCGGTGCGCCTCTCCGGGCTCGACCCGTCGGACGTCGTGGTGCAGGCCGTGGTCGGCCAGGTCGACGAGTCCGACGAGATGCGCCACACCCGCGCCATCTCGATGCAGCACGTCGGGGAGGCCGACGGGCCGGGGGAGGAGCGGTTCGAGGCGGTCGTCCCGCTGCCGTTCGCCGGGCTCACCGGCTACACCGTGCGGGTGCTGCCGAACCACCCGCTCCTGGCGTCGAACGCGGAGCTGGGCAAGGTCGTCCTGGCATGACGAAGGCCGTGTGCGGACGTCGCGACGACGTCCGCACACGGCCTTCGGGCGATCAGGCCTTGTCGTAGCTGTTCGGCGACCAGAGAACGGTGGAGCCGTCGCCGTTGTAGAGCACGACGTTGCGGTCGTCCTGGATCGTCAGGTGGGCGTTCTCGCCCGAGGTGTTGCTGGCCCAACGCGGCTTGCCGTCGGTGCTGTAGAGCACCAGGTTGCCGTCGGCCTGCATGTCGAGGCGCGCACCCGGAGCGTCGTGGATGTCCGCGTCCCAGACGGCGCCGTGGGCGGCGCCCACAGCCAGGTTGCCGTCGGGCAGCACGCCGAACGTGAACTCGCCGTTCGCGGAGGTGATCCGCTCGTCCCCCGAAAGGCTCTGGCCGACGTTGAGCGTGTCGCTCATGTTCATCCCCTCAAGATTCTTCCCCGGACGCTCACCAGGCCACGTTCAGGCCCGGCCGCTCCGGCGCTTGGGAGGATAGGCGCGCGCGCCCGTGCCGGCGATCGGGGGCGGTCCGGTCGGTGGATTGTGACCGGACGTCCGGTTGATCAGCCGCAGCCGCAGGCGCCGCCGCAGCAGCCGCCACCGCCACGGCCCGCCGGGGCCTGCGCGGACCGGCGCCCGCCGACGGCCACTGCGACCGTGGGCAGCAGCTTGACGGTGTCAGCGTGCCCCGCAGGGCACGTCGCGGCGTCGCCGGACCGGCTCATGGGGCGGCTGACCTCGAAGGTCTGCGCGCACTCGCGGCAGCGGTAGTCGTAGAGCGGCACGGGAGGACCTTACCTCTCAGGGGGTGCGCAGGAGGAGGAGTGAACGGGCCGGGAGGATGATCGTCGTGCCGCCGCGGTAGGGCTCGCGGTCGAGGGGGACGCCGTCGTCGCGGGTGCTGTCCACCTCGGGGCAGAACGGGCCGTCGGGCGGGAGCACGCAGGTGACGGGGTCGCCGCCCGCGTGCAGCAGCAGCAGCCATTCGCCCCGCACGAGCCCGATCGTGTGCAGTTCGCCGTCGTGCCAGTCGTGACCGCCCATCCGCCGCCCCGACGGGTGCCACCACAGCACCTCGCCGTCGCGGTAGAACCGGTCGCGGTGCAGGTCGGGCGAGGAGCGCCGGATCTCGGTGACCCGCGCGACGAAGGCCGTGAGCGACTCCGCCTCCGGCCGCTCCGCCCAATCGACCCAGGACGTGCCGTCGTCGCGGCAGTAGGCGTTGTTGTTGCCGCCCTGGGTGCGCCACCGTTCGTCGCCGCCCAGCAGCATCGGTGTGCCGATCGAGAGCAGCAGCGTGCCCAGCACCGCGCGGGCCGTGCCGAGCCGGTCCGCCACGGTCGACGGCGAGGAGGTCTCGCCCTCGACGCCGAAGTTCTGCGCCCGGTTGTCGTCGGTGCCGTCGCGGTTGTTCTCGCCGTTGGCCTCGTTGTGCTTGTGCTCGTAGGACACCAGGTCGCGCAAGGTGAACCCGTCGTGGGCGGTGACGAAGTTGACCGAGGCCCACGGCCGCCGCCCCGACGCGGCGTAGATGTCGGAGCTGCCCGTCAGCCGGGACGCGACCTCGCCGATGCCGCCGTGGCCGCGCCAGAAGTCGCGCACGGCGTCGCGGAACCGGCCGTTCCACTCCGACCACGCGACGCCGAACCCGCCGACGCGGTAACCCTCGCCGGTCGCGTCCCACGGCTCGGCGATCAGCTTGACCCGGCTGAGCACCGGGTCCACCGCGATGGCTGTGAGCAGCGGGGCGTTGGGGTCGAACGAGCCGGAGTGCGGCCTGCCCAGGACGCTGGCCAGGTCGATGCGGAAGCCGTCGACGCCGTACACGGTCACCCAGTGCCGCATCGCGTCGCACACGAGCCGGATCACGGTGGGGGAGCCGGAGTCGAGGGTGTTGCCGGTGCCGGTGATGTCGGCGTCGTGCCCGTTGCCGCCCAGCGAGTAGTAGGCGGGCGCGTCGAGGCCCCGATAGGACAGGGTCGTGCCGCCGACGCCGCCCTCGGCGGTGTGGTTGGGCACGATGTCGAGGATCACCTCGATACCCGCCGCGTGCAGGGTGGTGACCATCGTGCGGAACTCGGTCATCTCCGCGCCGGGGACGCTCGCGTAGCCCGCGTGCGGGGCGAGGAAGCCCAGCGTGGCGTAGCCCCAGTAGTTGGTGACACCCCTGGCGAGCAGCGGCGGCTCGTCGGCGATCGAGGTCACCGGCAGCAGTTCGACCGACGTCACGCCGATCCGCTTCAGGTGCTCGATGACGGCGGGGTGGGCCATCCCGAGGTAGGTGCCGCGGTGCTCGGGGGGCACCTCGGGGTGCAGCTTCGTCCAGCCGCGCACGTGCGCTTCGAGGATCACCGTCTCCGACCACGGCACGTCGGGCCGCGCCTCGTCGGCGAGCACGTCGGGGGCGGTGACCACGGAGAGCGGCACGTGCCCGAGCGAGTCGACCGTGCTGTCCACGCCGAGCATCGGGTCGTCCACCCAGCCGCGGGCCGCCTCGAGGTCGGTCACCGAGCCGATGATCCGGCGGGCGTACGGGTCGACGAGGATCTTGGCGGGGTTGGCGCGCACCCCCGTCCAGGGTCGGTAGGGCCCGTGCACGCGGTAGCCGTAGCGCTGGCCCGCGACGACGCCGGGCACGCTCCCGTGCCACACGCCGAACGTCTTCTCGGTCAGCGGGAAACGGCGTTCGACGAGCTCGCCCTCCCCGCCGTCGACGAGGCAGACCTCCACGGCGTCAGCGCTCGTGGAGGCGACCGCGAACCGGACTCCTCCGTCTTCGACATGGGCACCCAAGGGGAAGACCGGCACGATCGGCCAGGATAGAGGGCGTGGCCGCCCCTGACGCTCACCCCGACCTGACCGACATCGTCATCCGCATGGCACGTGTCGGGGTCCGGCGCGGCGCCGCGACGCTCCTGACCGGGGTCGATTGGGCCGTCGAGCTGGACGAACGGTGGGTCGTGCTCGGCCCGAACGGAGCAGGGAAGACCACTCTGCTGCGCTTGGCCGGGGCCGAGATCCATCCGACGGTCGGCACGGTCGACGTGCTCGGGGAGCGGATCGGGCGGGTCAACCTCGCCGAGCTGCGCACTCGGATAGGTCTGTCCTCGGCGGCACTGGGCCTGCGGATCCCCGGTGACGAGACGGTGGACAACGTCGTGATCAGTGCGGGATACGGCGTTCTGGGCCGGTGGCGAGAGCATTACGAGGACCCCGACACCGAGCGCGCCGCCCGCCTGCTCGACGCGATGGGCATGCACGGACTCACCACGCGCACCTACGGCACCCTCTCGGAGGGGGAGCGCAAGCGCACGCTGATCGCGCGTGCCCTCATGACCGACCCGGAGCTCCTGCTGCTCGACGAGCCCGCCGCGGGCCTCGACCTCGGCGGCCGCGAGGACCTGGTCGGCAGGCTGTCGGCGCTGGCGCTCGACCCGGACGCCCCAGCGTCGGTGCTGGTCACCCACCACGTCGAGGAGATCCCCGTCGGCTACACGCACGGGATGCTGCTGCGCGAGGGTCAGGTCGTGGCGTCGGGGCTGCTCGACGACGTCCTCACGAACGAGGCGCTGACCGCGACGTTCGGCCTGCCGCTGTCGGTCCAGAAGCGCCGCGGCCGGTACACCGCGTGGGCGCGTTGATCTACGGTCCAGGTATGACGGAGTTCGTACGGCTCGAGATCGAGGGCGGCGTCGGGGTCATCCGGCTGGACCGGCCCCCGATGAACGCGCTCAACAGGCAGGTGCAGGACGAGCTGGTCGCCGTCAGCGCCGAGGCGGCGCAGCGGGCCGATGTGCGCGCAGTCGTGCTGTACGGCGGCGAGCGGGTGCTCGCGGCGGGCGCGGACGTCAAGGAGATGGCCGGGATGAGCTACGCCGACATGGCGGTGGTCGCGCGGCGCGTCTCGGCGGGGCTCGGGGCGCTGGCCACGATCCCGAAGCCGACCGTCGCCGCCATCACCGGCTACGCCCTCGGCGGCGGTCTGGAGATCGCGCTGGGCTGCGACCGGCGCATCGCGGGCGACAACGCCAAGCTCGGCCAGCCCGAGATCCTGCTGGGCGTCATCCCCGGCGGCGGGGGCACACAGCGGCTCACCCGGCTGATCGGCGCGCCCCGGGCGAAGGACCTGATCTTCACCGGCCGCATGGTGGCGGCCGAGGAGGCCCTCGCGATCGGGCTCGTCGACGAGGTCGTGCCCGCCGACGCCGTCTTCAGCCGCTCGATGGAGTACGCCCGGCAGTTCGCCAACGGGCCCGCCGCGGCCTACGCGGCGGCCAAGCGGGCGGTCGACGGCGGCCTGGACACCGACCTGCGCACCGGCCTCGACCTGGAGTCGGAGGTCTTCGCGGCCCTTTTCGCCACCGACGACCAGCGGATCGGCATGACCTCGTTCGTGGAGAACGGGCCGGGCAAAGCGGAGTTCACCGGGCGGTAGTCCTGGGTACCCTGCACCGTGAAGGTTCTGGTTGCGGGTGCTTCGGGGTTCGTGGGTCGACGGCTGTGCCCGGCGTTGGTGGAGGCGGGCCACACGGTCCTCGCGATGACGCGGCACCCCGACACCTACAAGGGCGCGGGTGAGGCCGTCGCGGGCGACGTCCAGGACGCCGATTCGCTCGCCTCGGCGCTGGTGGGCTGTGATGTCGCCTACTACCTCGTGCACTCGCTCGACGCGCCCGACTTCGAGGAGCGCGACGCCGCGGCCGCCCGCACGTTCGCGCAGGCCGCGGCCGACGCGGGGGTCGACCGGATCGTCTACCTCGGCGGCCTGGGTGACGACGGCGACGACCTCTCGGCCCACCTGCGCAGCCGCAGGCAGGTCGAGGAACTGCTCGGCAGCGCCGGGGTGCCGGTCACGGCGCTGCGGGCGGGCATCATCGTCGGCCGCGGCGGGATCTCGTGGGAGATGACCCGACAGCTCGTCGAGCACCTCCCGGCCATGATCTGCCCGCGCTGGGTCCGCACGCGCACGCAGCCGATCGCCGTCGGCGACGTCATCCGCTACCTCGTCGGGGTGCTCGACGTCCCGGAGACCGCGGGTCGGGCCTTCGACATCGGCGGACCGGAGGTCCTCGAGTACGTCGACATGCTGCGCAGGGTCGGGGCCATCGAGGGCCGCAAGACGCTGATCGTGCCGGTGCCGCTGCTGAGCCCGCAGCTGTCGTCGCGGTGGCTGTCGCTGATCACCGACGTCGACGTGCAGACCGGGCGTTCGCTGATCGACTCGATGAGCAACGAGGTGGTCGTCCGCGACGACAGCATCCGCAAGCTGGTGCCGTTCGAGCCGGTGGGCTACGACGAGGCCGTGCTGACCGCGCTCGGCGAGCGCGCGGCGGCCGCGCGGAAGGCGTAGGCGCTAGCGGACCCAGCGCAGGGCGCGGTGGCGGCGGCGGTCGACGGGCCGGTCGCGCAGCTCCTCGCAGAGCAGGCAGGGCAGCCCGTCCGGCTCGGTCAGGGGCGCGGCGGTGACGACGTGCCCGCAGAGCGCGTTGTAGCGGCCCGACTCCAAGGCGGTCGCCAGCTGGGAGTCGTGGACGGCGTGGGCGCGGCTGTCGAGAGTGCAGGTGACGGTGACGGTCTGAACGTCCGGGGGAGCGGGCAGTCGGTTTGCTGACTCGAACATCCGGTCATCGCCTCACGCGGGTCTGTGCTCCGATTGCAGTAGCGGCGCGCTTATCGTGCGTCACCGCGTGTTGCCTGTGCAACAACCCCACCGGTTCGGGGGACCGCGCCGGACGCGCGGTCACCCATCGTGAGGGCGAGCGTCCGAATGGGATGCAGTGGCCGCCTCTAGGCTCCTACCCGTGAGTACGGACCCCCGGCCCAACCCCCACGCGACCGCCGAGCAGGTGGAGGCGGCCAAGCACGACCGCAAGCTGGCCAACGTGCTCTACCACGACTGGGAGGCGGGCAGCTACGACGAGAAGTGGTCCATCTCCTACGACGAGCGCTGCATCGCTTACGCGGCCGACCGCTTCCGGCACGCGGCGGGAGAAGCGGGCCGGCCGTACGGGCGGGCGCTGGAGCTGGGCTGCGGCACCGGGTTCTTCCTGCTCAACCTGATGCAGGCGGGTCTGGCGGAACAGGGCAGCGTCACCGATCTCTCGCCGGGGATGGTCGCGGCCGCCCTGCGCAACGCCGAGCACCTCGGCCTCGACGTCGACGGGCGGGTGGCCGACGCCGAGCAGATCCCCTACGACGACGCCACTTTCGACGTCGTCGTCGGGCACGCGGTGCTGCACCACATCCCCGACCTGGACGCGGCGTTCCGCGAGGTGCTGCGGGTGCTGAAGCCGGGCGGCCGCTTCGTGTTCGCCGGGGAGCCGACGCGCATCGGCGACCGCTACGCCCGCTGGCTGGGCAAGCTCACGTGGAAGGCCACCACGACGCTCACCCGGGTGCCCGCGTTGGCGTCGTGGCGCCGTCCGCAGGCCGAGCTCGACGAGTCGTCGCGGGCCGCGGCGCTGGAGGCGCTGGTCGACATCCACACGTTCGATCCCGCCGCGCTCGAGGCCATGGCGCGGCGGGCGGGCGCGTCGGACGTGCGCGTGGTCACCGAGGAGTTCACCGCAGCGATGCTGGGCTGGCCGGTGCGGACGTTCGAGGCGGCCGTTCCGCCGGGCAAGCTGGGCCTGCGCTGGGCGATGTTCGCCTATCACGGCTGGATGCGGCTGTCCTGGCTCGACGAGCACGTCATGGGCCGGGTGGTGCCGAGGGCGTGGTTCTACAACGCGGTCATCACCGGAACGCGCACGTAGTCCTACGGAGCCGGACTGTCGGTGCCCCGCGCGAGGATGCCTTCGTGAGCGAGCGGGCCGGCGCAGCCGAGGAGGGCGTGTGAGCGACGCGTGGATCGGCGCGGTCGACCGGCCGCTGGAGCCGCTGTGGCGCGGCCTCCTGGTCTACCGCGGCCTGACCCTGGTCAGCTCCGTCGCCGTGGCGCTGTTCCACCTCGGCGAGTTCGCGCATCCGATCGGCGCCGTGGCCGTCCTGGTCGCGATGGTGATCTGGACCGGCGCCACCGCCTACCTCTACCTGGTCGCTCCGGTCCGCCGCCGGGCCGCGGTGCTCGACCTGGTCGTCACCGTAGCGGTCATGGCCACCACGCCGCTGGTCCAGTCGGCCGCCCAGATCGCCGGGGACGCGCCGGTGATGGGCTCGATCTGGACACCGGGGGCCGCGCTGGCCTGCGCCCTGGTGTTCGGCGTGCGCGGCGGCCTGGTCGGCGGGGTCGTGCTCGGGGTCGTCGATCTCGCCGTCTCCGCGCAGGTGGCCACCGAGCTGAACGACATCGAGCTGATCCTGCTGGCCAGCCTCACGGTGGGCTTCGCGTCCACGGTCGTGCGCCGCTCGGCGGAGCGCACCCGGCGGGCCATCGCGTCGGAGGCGGCGATGCGCGAGCGGGAGCGGCTGGCCCGGGCGGTGCACGACGGGGTGCTGCAGGTGCTGGGCTACGTCCGGCGCCGCGGCGTCGAGCTGGGCGGGCCCGCGGGGGAGCTGGCGGGCCTGGCAGGCGAGCAGGAGTTCGCGCTGCGCGCCCTGCTGACGACGGGCACCGCCCCGGTCGACGGGCAGGGCCTGCGCGATCTGGCCGCCGCCCTGCGGGTGCTGGCGACCGCGCGGGTTTCGGTGGCCACGCCCGCGCACGCCGTCGACCTGCCCGCGCACACCGTCGACGAGCTCGTCGCGGTGGTCACGGCCGCGCTCGCGAACGTCGAGGTGCACGTCGGCGCGGATGCGCGCGCCTGGGTGCTGCTGGAGGACGTCGGGGGCGGCATCGAGATCAGCGTCCGCGACGAGGGCCCCGGCATTCCCGAGGGGCGCCTGGCCGAGGCGGCCGCGCAGGGCAGGCTGGGGGTGGCGCGGTCGATGCAAGGGCGCGTGGTCGACCTGGGAGGCACGATCATGTGTGACACGGGGAGCGAGCGGGGTACCGAGTGGATCATCAGGTTGGAGCGGCCGTGAGCGAACCCCCCACCGTGATGGTCGTCGACGACCATCCGATCTGGCGCGAGGGCGTCGCGCGCGACCTCACCGAGCGCGGCCTGCGCGTGGTCGCCACCGCGTCCGACGCCGACGCGGCCGTCCGGATCGCGCACGCCACCCGTCCGCAGGTGGTGCTCATGGACCTCAACCTGGGCGCGAGCTCCGGCGTCACGGCGATCGAGGGCATCCTCGCCCAGCACCCGGAGACGCGGATCCTCGTGCTCTCGGCCAGCGGCGAGCACGCCGACGTCCTGGCCGCGGTGAAGGCCGGGGCCAGCGGCTACCTGGTGAAGTCGGCGGGCGCGGAGGAGCTGCTGGCGGCCGTGCGGCGCACCGCCGAGGGCTTCCCGGTCTTCACGCCGGGCCTCGCCGGGCTGGTGCTGGGGGAGTACCGGCGCCTGGCGGCCGAGCCGGGCGATGCCGCACCGGCGATCACCGAACGGGAGACCGAGGTGCTGCGCCTGGTGGCGAAGGGACTCACGGCCAAGCAGATCGGCGCGCGGCTCACCCTCTCGCACCGCACGGTCGAGACCCACGTGCAGAACACGCTGCGCAAGCTCCAGCTGCACAACCGCACCCAGCTCGTGCGCTACGCGATCGAACAGGGCCTGGCGGACGACTAGCCACGGCCTCCCGCGTCCGGCCGGGCGCCGAGAATCATCGATCTGTCGTCCCGACGACAGATGCGTGACTCTCGGCCCGCGCTCGTCACTCCAGCTCGGCGGCCCAGGGGAGCGCGGGCTGGGCGCCTGCGCGGGAGACGGCCAATGCGCCCGCGGCGCAGGCGTAGCGCAGGGCGTCGGTGTCGGAGCGGCCGGTCAGCAGCGCAACGGTGAGCGCCGCGGTGAAGCAGTCGCCCGCCCCGGTGCCGTCGACGACCGTGGTGGGCGGCGGCTCGGCGCGGGCGACGACCCGGCCCCCACGGCGCAGCTCCGCGCCCTCGCCGCCCAGCGTGACCGCCACCGCGCCCGCCGCGTCCAGGCCCTCCAGCTCGGCGTACTCGGCCCGGTTCACGACGACGAGATCCGCCCGCGCCAGCACGTCGGGGGCGACCGGTCGGGCCGGGGCGGCGTTGAGCACGAACAGGCCCGTGGCGGCCGCGGCCGCGGCGGCCACGGCGGTGTCGGGCACCTCCAGCACCGTGAGCACGGCGTCGGCTGCGCTCAGCCGGTCGAAGGCGACGGCGTCGTTGGCCCCCGCGGCGATGACGATCGTGGTCTCGCCGTCGTCGTCGACCGTGATGAAGGCGTGCCCGGTGGGCAGCTCCGCGTGCTCGGTGACGGCGGCGAGGTCGACGCCGTCCTCCCGCAGGAGCGCCAGCGCCTCGGCCGCGGCCCCGTCGGTCCCGACCGCGCCGACGAGCGCGACCTCCGCCCCGAGCCTGCGCGCGGCCAGCGCCTGGTTGGCCCCCTTGCCGCCGGGCACCCGGTGCAGCGCGTGCGCGGCCAACGTCTCCCCGGGTTCCGGCAGCCGGTGCACCCTGGCCACGAGATCGAGGTTGACGCTTCCCACGACGACGATGTGCGGGGCGGGCTGGGCCACGGCCGCACCCTAGCCCACACCGTCCACGCCACCCACCCATCGCGCACCCCGCGGCGTGCGAGGGTGGTCCACCGCTGCTGCCACGCCCGCTACCGTGCCGCCATGACCAGCATGTGGGGTTCCCCGCTGCGCGACCGGTGGCGGGGTGGGCGTGACCCCCGCCAGGCGCGCTTCCTCACCTTCGCCTCGCTGCGGTGGGTGATCCGGCACCGGGCCTGGACGCCCTGGTACCTGGTCCGCTACGCCCGCCTGCTGCGCTTCCGGCTGGCCAACCCGCACGTGGTGCTGCGCGGCATGGTGTTCCTCGGCAAGCGGGTGGAGCTGCACGCCCGCCCCGGCTACGGGCGGCTGGAGATCGGCCGGTGGGTGCACATCGGCGACGGCAACTCGATCCGCTGCCACGAGGGCTCGCTGCGGATCGGCGACAAGGTCGTCTTCGGCAAGGACAACACCGTCAACTGCTACCTCGACGTCGAGATCGGCGCGTCGACGATCGTCGCCGACTGGGTCTACGTCACCGATTTCGACCACCGCATCGAGGACATCCACGTGCCGATCAAGGACCAGGGCATCGTCAAGACCCCGGTCCGGATCGGGCCGGACTGCTGGATCGGCACCAAGGCCTCGGTGCTGCGCGGCACCCGTGTGGGGCGCGGTTCGGTGCTGGGCGCGCACGCGGTGGCGAAGGGCGACATCCCCGAGTACTCGATCGCCGTCGGGACCCCCGCGCGGGTGGTGCGCAACCGCAAGGCCGACTATGAGGCGGCCGCGGCGCAGCGGGCCGCGCTGGCTGACATCGCCCGGAAAACCGCTGCCGCCGTACAGGCTCGGTTACAGGCTTCTGAATCGATGTGAGCTGCGTCAACTCCGCTAACAAACTCGGGCGGCGCAACGTTCTATTGGGTGTAGAACACGATCACCCCCGAGAGGAGTTCACCATGAATGACGCGACAGTCCGCCGTTTGCAGGCGCTCGACGAGGAGTACACCGCTGCGGTGAACGCCGCCATCGAGGAGGGCCGCGACGACCTCGTGCAGCACCTGGCTGCCGAGTACCCCGACCACGCGGCCGAGATCATCGAGGCCGCCGCGGCCGCCTGATCGAGACGCCCTGGGGGGACGTGCGCCGACCGCGCAGGTCCCCCTTTCGCGTTCCCCGGGGTCCGCCCCCCGCAGGACCGCGTCATGATCGCCGAAGCGGGGACATGAGCGCCGTCTATGGCCGTCATGTCCCGAGTTCGCTGATCATGGCCGGAGGGCGACCCCGGGGCGGGAGTCTGGAGGCAGCCCCCGGGATGGGCATTACCGCCCGAACACGTTGCCCGTCGGGATCTTCGGTCGCCCCATCTCGACCGGGCCGCCGCAGGGCGCGTCCGCGTAGACGGCGACCGTCTCGGCGGCGATCCGCGACCAGTCGAAGTCCGTGGCCAGCCGGGCCCGCGCCGCCCGCGCCCGCCGGGCCGCGTCACGCGGGTCGACGAGCACGCGTCCGACGGCCGCCGCGAGGCCCGCGACGTCGCCGGGGGCGAACGAGACCCCGGTCTCCCCGTCGACGACGAGCTCGCCCAGCCCACCCGCCGTCGAGGCCACCAGCGGCGCCCCGGCCGCCGCCGACTCCAGCGCGACGATCCCGAACGGCTCGTAGCGGCTGGGCAGCACGACGGCGTCGGCCGCGGCGAGCGTGGCGGCGAGCTCGTCGTCGGGCAGGTGGCCGAGGAACGTCACGGTGCGCAGCACCCGGTGGGTGCGCGCGGCCTCGACGAGCATCTCCGCGGCCGTGCCCGTGCCCGCGACGAGCAGCCGGGTGTTCGGGTGCGCCCTGCGGATCCGGGGGAGCGCGGCGATGAGGTCTTGCACGCCCTTCTCGAACTCCAGCCGTCCGAAGTACAGCAGCATCGGCTCGCCCCGGGGCGCGTACCGCTGCCGCGCCGCCGCCACCCTGGCCCGTCCGACGTGCCACTCCCGCGGCGTGATGCCGTTGTGCGCCACCGTGATCCCGGCGGGGTCGCGTTCGAACAGGTCCGCCACCTCGGCGCGCATGGCCGCCGAGCAGGTGATCACCGCGTCGGCCCGGTTGGCCAGCCACCACTCGATCGAGTGCACCTGCCTGCTGACCGGCGCGGAGAGCCAGCCCGCGTACCGGCCCGCCTCGGTGGCGTGGAACGTCGCCACCAGCGGCACACCGAGCGCGTCGGCTACCGCGATCGCCGGGTGCGCCACCAGCCAGTCGTGGGCGTGCACGACGTCGGGGCGCCACCCGTCGAGCCGGGTCAGCGCGGCGCGCAACAGGCCGTGGCCCATCGCGAGCGTCCACGCGACCATGTCGCGCTCGAACTCCAGGTGCGGCGGGTCCTCGGCGACGGCCAGCACCCGCACCCCGTCGACGACCTCGTCGAGCGTGGGGTGGGTGGTCGCGTCGGTGCCCGAGGCGCGGCGGACGAGCACGACGACCTCGTGCCCGGCCGCGGTGAGCGCCGCGGCGAGCGCGTGCACGTGTCGCCCCAGGCCGCCGACGACAACGGGTGGGTACTCCCAGCTCACCATCAGCACCCGCATCGCGGCAGGTTAGCCAAGCGTAGGGTCCGCGGATGGCCCGCCCCCTCGTGCCCGCGTCGGCGGCGTTCCTGGAGTTCTGGAGCGAGCGGCGCCTCGCGACCCTGGTCACGCTGCGCCGCGACGGCAGCCCGCACGCCGTGCCCGTCGGCGTCACCCTGGACGTCGACGCGGGACTAGCGCGGGTCATCTGCACCGGCGGCACCCAGAAGGCGCGCAACGCCGCCGAGCGAGGGATCGCCGTGGTGTCCCAGTTCGAGGGCGGCCGCTGGTCCACGCTGGAGGGCGACGCTGCAGTGCGCACCGAGCCCGACGCGGTGGCCGACGCCGTGGCCCGCTACGCCGCGCGCTACCGGCAGCCGCGGGTCAACCCCGAGCGCGTCGTCATCGAGATCACCGTGCGGCGGGTGCTGGGGAACGTCTAGCGGCCGGTGCGTTCCCCGTGACCGTCAGCCGTGGGCCGCTCCGCCCAGGTTGAGCAGCACGCAGCCGACGATGACCAGCGCGATGCCCGCCCCGCCGAGCAGCGAGATCCGCTCGCCGTAGATCAGCACGCCGAGGATGGCGACGCCCACGGTGCCCACGCCCGACCACACCGCGTAGGCCGTCGACACCGCCACCGTGCGCAGCGCCAGCGCGAGCAGGACGAACGACGCGAGGTAGCCGACGGTCACCACGACCGCCGGGACGAGCCGCCAGCCCGCCGACAACGCGCGCAGCGCCATCGTCCCGGCCACCTCGGTGGCGATCGCCCCGAGCAGCAACAACCAGCCCATCAGCGCCAACCCGTCAGCACCGACCGAGGCTACCGGGGTAACTTCCGGACGTGCGCGATCTCGCCATGCGGTTCCTCGGCCACTCGACCGTGCGGGTGGAGCTGGGTGGCCGGGTCGTCCTCACCGATCCCGTGCTCACCGCGCGGGTCGGGCCGCTGCGGCGCATCGGACCCGTGCCCGCGCCGAGCGACTACGCCGACGCCGATCTCGTCCTGATCTCCCACCTGCACGGCGACCACCTCCACCCGCCCTCGCTGCGCCTCCTGCCGCCCGGCGCGCGGGTCGTCGTGCCGCGGGGCGCGGGGGCGTGGCTGCGCGCGAAGGGGGTCCGGGGCGTCGAGGAGCTGGCCCCCGGCGAGGAGCTGGTCGACGGCGACCTGCGGGTGCTCGGCGTGCCCGCGGCGCACAGCGGCCACCGGTGGGGCCCGCGCTCCACCCGCGGCCCCCAGGCAGGCGCCATGGGGCACGTGCTGGAGGCGGAGGGCGTGCGCGTCTACGCCTCCGGCGACACCGACCTGTTCGACGACATGGCGGCGCTGGGCGCGCTGGATGTCGCGCTGCTGCCGGTCTGGGGGTGGGGCCCGACGCTCGGCCCCGGCCACCTCGACCCCGCCCGCGCGGCGGTGGCCGTCGACCGGATCCGGCCGCGGATCGTCGTCCCGGTGCACTGGGGCTCCCTGGTGCTGCCCGGCCTCACCAGGGTGCCCGGTGGTCCAGGCGCCCACATGCGCCGCCTCCTGGTGCACCCCCCGCGCGTCTTCGCCGCGACCGTGGCGGCGGGCCCGTCGGGCACCCGTGTCGCGGTGACCGAGCCGGGTGAGCTGGTGGCCCTGCCGGTGCCGCGATGAGCCTGCTCGCGACGTCCCTGCTGGCGATCGACTGGGACGACCCGGCGACCATCGGCTACCCGGCGCTCGGCCTCGGCGTGCTGCTCGGCTCGATCGTGCCCGTCGTCCCGACGGGCGCGGTCGTCGGCGCGGCGGCGGCCATCGCCACCACCACGGACCGCCTGTTCCTGCCCTGGGTGATCCTGCTGGCCACCGTGGCGGCGCTGGTCGGCGACCTCGTCACCTTCGCGGCGGGCCGCGCGGGCAGCGGCCTGGCGCTGCGGCTCGTCTCGCGCGGGCAGACGCCCGAGCGCCTCGTCGCGATGCGCGAGCGGTTCACGGCGCACGGCGGCAGGCTCGTCGTGGTCGGACGGCTGATCCCGGCGGGCCGGATCCCGGTGCTGCTCGGCGCGGCCGCCCTGGACTACCCGTGGCGCAAGCTCCTGCCCTCCGCCGTCGTGGGCTGCCTGCTCTGGGCGGTCGCCTACGCCCTGCTCGGCGTGGTCAGCGGCGGCATCTTCGACGACCCGCTCATCGCCACGCTGCTGGCCACGGTCCTCGTCCTCATCGTCGCCGGGGTCTCGGCGCTGGTCGGCCGGTATCGGCGGAAGGAGCACACGTGAGCGGCCGGATGGTGCGCGGCGGTCGGGTCGTCGCGCGGGTGCTGGTCGTCTGGGTCGTCTCCGTGCTGGCACTGCGACTGCTGGACGTGTGGCTGGTCGGCTTCTCGATGCCCTCGTTCTGGCAGCCGACGGTCATCGCGCTGGCGTTCGGCCTGCTCTCGGCCGTGATCTGGCCGTTGATCGTGCGCATCGCGCTGCCCGTGGCGCTCTACACGCTGGGCATCGGCTCGTTCTTGCTGCTCGGCGCGGCGCTGCTGGCGGTGTCGTTCGTGATCCCCGGCGTCGTCATCAGCGGCCTCGGCACGGCGGTGATCGTCGTGGTGGCGATGTCGGCCGTCACAGCGCTCGTGAGCAGCCTCCTGGGCCTGGACGAGGACGAGCTGTTCTACCGGCGCGCCGCCCGCCGCAGCCCCGATGGCGCTCCGGACGACCGCCCAACGGGCATCCTGTTCCTTCAGGTCGACGGCCTGGGCTTCGAAACGGTGCGGCGCGCGGTCCGCGACGGCGACATGCCGACGTTCGCGCGCTGGCTCCGGGTGGGCAGCCACGAGCTCACCTCGTGGCACTGCGACTGGAGCTCCCAGACCGGAGCGAGCGTCTGCGGGATCCTGCACGGGCGCAACGACGACATCCTCGGCTTCCGCTGGTACGAGAAGGACCGCGACCACATCATGGCCTGCGCGCACCCCGAGGACGCCGCCGAGATCGAGCGCCGCCACTCCGACGGGCGCGGGCTCCTGGCCGTCGACGGCGCCGCCCGCGGCAACCTGTTCACCGGCGACGCGCCGCACGTCAGCCTCACCATGAGCGCGGTGCCGCTGCTGGCGGGCAAGGGCAGGCGCGGCATCCGCCGCCGCGACGGGATCGGGGCGGGCTACTACGCCTACTTCGCCAACCCCTACAACGCCCTGCGCACGCTGGGCAGCGGGATCGCCGACATCGTGCGGGAAGTGAGCGCGTCGACCCGGCAGCGCCGCGCGGGCGTGCGGCCCCGCATCGACCGCGGCGGCCTGTATCCCTTCGCCCGCGCGGGCACGAACGTGATCGCCCGCGACGTCGTCGTCTCCGCGATCATCGAGGACATGCTCGCCGGGCGGGCGTGCGTCTACGCCGACTTCCTCGGCTACGACGAGGTGGCCCACCACTCGGGCATCGAGCGGTTCGACGCGCTGGCCGTGCTGCGCGAGATCGACCAGCAGATCGGGCGCCTGCACCGGGCCACGGAGCTGGCGCCCCGGCGCGTACGTGCTCGTCGCCCTCTCCGACCACGGGCAGACCCAGGGGCACGCTTTCGCCAACCGCTTCGGCGAGTCGGTGGAGCAGCTCGTCGGACGGCTGTGCGGGGGCGATCCGCCGGACCGCTCCACGAAGCGCGCGGCCCGGCGTCCCACCGAGACCTGGCAGGTCAAAGCGGTGTTCGCGGAGGCGTCGTCGAGCGCGGGACCGGTCGCGCGGCGGCTGCGCGAGCGCGTGGAGCGCACCCGGCAGGACCTGCCGCGCACGGCGACCGGCGCACCCGGCGCGGTCACCCGCGTGGCCCCCGGGGTCGTGGCGGTCGCGTCGGGGCACGTGGCGATGGTGTCGTTCGTCGACCACGAGGGCCGGGTCGAGCTGGAGACGATCGAGCGGGAGTTCCCCGACCTGCTGCCTGCGCTGGTCGACCACCCCGGCGTGGGCTTCGCCCTCGTGCGCACCGCCGAGCACGGCCCGGTGGTCTTGGGCCGCGACGGCGAGCACCGGCTGGCGACCGGCGAGGTGCTGGGGGAGGATCCGCTCGCCCCGTACGGGCCGCACGCCGCCGACCTCGTGCGCCGCGTCGACGGCTTCCCGCACTGCCCCGACGTCATGGTCAACAGCCGCTACGACGCGACGACCGACGAGGCGTCGCCGTTCGAGGTGCACGTCGGCTCGCACGGCGGGCTGGGCGGCCCGCAGTCGCGCGGGTTCCTGCTGCACCCGGCGGACCTGCCTGCGCCGGAGGAGATCGTAGGGGCCGAGGCGCTGCACCGCGTCCTGCGCGGGTGGCTGACCCGACTGGGCCATCCGGAACCGGCCACCCATGCGGAAAGCGGGGCCAATGCGTCGTCGATGACGCACTGACCCCGCTTCCCCAGGGAGCTGGTCCCGTTATCAGCCCTCGGCGAGGATCGGGTCGGCCGCGACCTCCGCCTCCTCTTCCCGGAACTGGTCCTGCACCCGGGCGGTGGGCAGGGTCAGGCGCACGCCGAGGAAGAAGATCGCGACGCTGAAGACCGCCACGACGATCAGGTCGATCCACTCCGGGATGACGGCGATGCCGTCGCCGTACTGGCCCAGGTACGAGATGATCGCGAGCCCGACGAACCACGGGATCATCCAGCCCAGCGCCATGGGGTCGAGCGGCGGCTTCTCCACCGGGCGCTTGACCGCCCACGAGATCGCGAAGATCACGTAGCCGACGAGGATGCCGACCAGGAGCTTCCAGTCGACGCTCCACCCGGTCCAGTAGATGATCAGGTTGGCCGCGATGAAGGCCAGGATCGAGATCGGAGTGGCCGCTGGCAGCCGGTAGGGCCGTTCGCGGTCCGGGTCGGCCTTGCGCAGCGCCACGAGCGTGATCGGCGCGAACCCGTACATGATCACTGTCGCCGACGTCACGAGGCCGACCAGACCCTGCCAGCTCGGGAAGGGCAGGAAGCAGATCAGCCCGACGACGAACGCCAGGATCACCGAGGTCCACGGCACGCCGCGGGCAGAGATCTTGCTGATGCCCTTCGGGATGAAGCCCGCGTGCCCGAGGGCGTAGGACAGCCGCGCCGAGGTGCCGACGTAGATCAGGCCCGTGCCTGCAGGCGAGATGAACGCGTCGATGTAGAGGATCACCGCGAGCCAGCCGAGACCCAGCGTCGTCGCGATGGTGGCGTACGGGCCGAAGTCGCCCTCGCCGATCGGGTTCGCCCAGCCGCCCGTCAGGTTGGCCGGGTCGAGCGCCCCGATGAACGCCACCTCGAGGGCCAGGTAGATCAACGTTCCGATCAGCACCGCGCCGATCACGGCCCGGGGCATGTCCTTCTGCGGGTTCTTGGCTTCACCGCCCATCTGCACGGCTTGCTCAAAGCCTTGTAGGGCGAAGACCACCCCCAGCGGGAGCGCCGCGAAGACCCCGTGCGCACCGAACGGGGCGAACCCGCCGCCCGCGCTGAAGTTGCTGCCGTGGAACGACACGGCGATGAGCACGATGACGGTGAGCACCGGAACGGCGGTCTTCCAGATGACCGTCGCCTTGTTGGACTCGGCCAGCCAGTTGACACCCGCGATGTTGATCAGCGTGAAGACCAGCATCAGGACGACGGCCAGCACCAGGCCCTTGCCCACCAGTGCACCGTTCTCGTCCACCAGGCCCGGCCAGATGTGGTCCAGGTAGGACAGGGCCGCCTCGACCTCGATCGGTGCGATCGTCACGGCCTGCAGCCACGCGACCCATCCGGCCGTGAAGCCCGCGATCGAGCCGAACGCGAGACGCGGGAACCGCGCGGTCCCGCCCGCCAGCGGATAGGCGGAACCGAGCTCGGCGTGCACCAGCGCCAGCAGGATGATGATCACGCCCGCCAGCAGCCAGGAGATGATCGATGCGCCACCGGCCGCCTTCGCCGCGGTGAGCGCACCGAGCAGCCACCCGGAGCCGATGATCGAGCCGAGCGAGATGAACATCAGTGAGACCAGGCCGACGTTGCGGCGAAGTCCTGGCGCTCCCGCAGCCGACTTCGACTCTTCTGCCACCAGACACCCCCTCTTGTAGGCCCGTGCGGGCCAATCCGGTCATGCTCCGGGCGACGGTAGATCGCGCCATCCGCTGAGCGAGTGATCACCTGTTGCGAATCGGTAAAGCCTCCAGAAATAAAGGAATGTTTGTCCGTATTCTCCGCATTCAGTTGACCAATGGGTCGCGCGGGAGACCGAGAATGCGTTCGGCCACCTGATTGCGGGCGATCTCCGACGTGCCGCCCGCGATCGTGAGGCACCGCGCGTACAGGTACGTCGTCGTGATCAACATGTTGCCGCCGGTGACCGCCGCCGCACCCGCGAGCCGCATGCCGACGCCGGTGACGCGTTGGGCGTGCTCGGAGGAGAAGAGCTTCGAAAGGTTGCCCTCGGGGCCCGGCTCACTGCCGCCGACGGCCCGCGCAGCCTGGCGCAGCAGCATCAGCCGCATCGCGAGCTCGTCGACGACGAGCGAGGCGACGTCGCGCTCGGCGTCGTGCGGATCGGGCGCGGCGGCGGCGAGCGGGAGCAGGTCCTTGGCGCGGATCGGCAGGCCGCCCGCACCGCCCCCGCCGATCGACACGCGCTCGTTGCCCAGCGTCGCCCTGGCCACCCGCCAGCCCTGGCCGACCTCGCCGATCACGCAGTCGTCGGGCACGAACACGTCGTCGAAGAAGACCTCGTTGAACAGCGCCTCACCGGTCAGCTCGCGCAGCGGCCGGACGTCCACGCCCTCGCTGCGCAGGTCGATCGCCATCATCGTGATGCCCGCGTGCTTGGCGCCCGACGCGTCGGTGCGCACGGTGGCGAAGCCCCAGTCGGAGACGTGCGCCCGCGTGGTCCACACCTTCTGCCCGCTCACCCGCCAGCCGCCGTCGACGCGCACGCCGCGCGTGGAGATCGCGGCGGCGTCGGAGCCCGCGCCGGGCTCGGAGAACAGCTGGCACCACTCGATCTCGCCGCGCAGGGTCGGGCCGACCCACCGGTCGCGCTGCTCCTCGGTGCCGTGTTGGGCGATGGTCTGGATGTTCCAGCCGGTGATACCGAGGCTCGGCACGTCGACGCCGCGGAACTCCTGCTCGATCACCAGCTGCTCGGCGGCGGTCGCGTCGCGGCCCCAGGGCGGGGGCCAGTGGGGGACCAGGTAGCCGCCCTCGACCAGCCGACGCCGTCGTTCCGGCGCGGCCAGCCCCGCCAGCGTGGCGACGAACGCGCGGGCGTCGGACCGGTACCGGTCGGCTTCCGCGGGCAGGTCGAGGTCGGGCTTGCGGGTGACGCCGTCGCGGACGAGCCGGACGGTGTCGCGCGCGGCATCGCCGGTGCGGGCGACGAACGCCGCGAGGGTGAGGGCACGGCGCAGGTAGAGGTGCGCGTCGTGCTCCCAGGTGAAGCCGATGCCGCCGTGGAGCTGGATGTTCAGCTCGGCCGCGCGCACACCCGCGGGCACCGCCCGGGCCGCCGCGACGGCCGCCGCCAGCTCGGCTTCCGCTGTGCCCGGCGCCGCCGCGTTGGGCGTCCCACGCGGCGGCGACGGCCAGCTCCGTGTCGAGCAGCAGGTTGGCGCAGTGGTGCTTGACGGCCTGGAACGTGCCGATCGTGCGGCCGAACTGCTTGCGCTGCTGGGCGTACGCGACGGCCATGTCCAGGCAGGCCCCCGCCGATCCGGCCGCCTCGGCCGCGGCGAGCGCGCGGGCGAGCCGCCGGGCCGTCGCCGCGGCGCCGGGTATCCGGGTGCCGCCCGTCGCGGTGACCGTGACCGGGCGCCGGGTCAGGTCCAGCACCCCGCCCGGCTGCGAACGCTCGAACTGGTCGCTGACCAGCACGTCCTCGCCGACGACGAGCAGCACCACATCGGCGTGGCCGCCGCCGAGCACGAGCTCCTCGCGCACCTGCCCGTCGGACTCCGTCGCGGCCAGCCCGACGGCGCCGACCTTCGACCCGTCGGCGAGACCCGGGAGCAGGGCACTCCGCAGCTCCGCGGGGCCTGCTTCGACGAGGATCGCCGACGCGAGCACGGTGGGCAGGAACGGGCCCGGCGCGACGACCCGGCCCAGCTCCTCCAGCACGACCGCCAGCTCCGGCAGGCCCGCACCCTCACCGCCGTACTCCTCCGGCACGTGCAGCCCGAGCCAGCCCAGCGCGGCGATCTCCTTCCATGTCGCGGGGAGGGACTCGTCGGGGGGTGGGCTGTTCGGCGCGGGCAGCAGGGCGCGGGCCGCCGCCCGCTGTCCGGCGAGGAAGGAGCGGGCCACCTGGGCCAGAGCGCGGTGGTCGTCGGTGATCGGCAGCGGCACGGCGCTACTTCCCGGTCCAGACGGGGGCGCGCTTCTCCGCGAACGCGGTGGCGCCCTCGCGCGCGTCGGCCGAGGCCATCACCGGGCGCATGAGCTCGTCCTGGCGGCTCCAGCGCTCCTCGGCGGGCCAGTCGCCGCCGTCGCGGACGATCTTCTTGGTGGCCCGGACGGCCAGCGGGCCGCTCTGGGTGATCGCGCGGGCCAGCACCAGCGCGCCCGCGAGCGCCTCGCCGGGATCGGTGAGGCGGTTGACCATGCCCCAGGCGTGGGCGTCCTCGGCCGAGAAGAACTCGCCGGTGAGCGCGTACTCCATCGCGATCGCCCGCGGGATGCGCTGGGGCAGCCGGAAGAGCCCGCCCGCGCCCGCGACGAGCGACCGCTTCGTCTCCGGCAGGCCGAACTTGGCGTCCCGCGCGGCGACGATCAGGTCGCAGGCCAGCGTGATCTCGCACCCGCCCGCCAGCGCGTACCCCTCGACGGCCGCGATGACCGGCTTGTCCGGCGGGGTGTGGGTGATGCCCGCGAACCCGCGCCCGTCGACGACCGGCAGGTCGCCCGCGAGGAAGCCCTTGAGGTCCATGCCCGAGCAGAACGAGCCGCCCGCGCCGGTGAGGATGCCCACCGCGAGCGCCGGGTCGCTGTCGAGCTCGTCCACCGCCGCCGCGACGCCGCGGGCGAGCGCCCCGTTCACGGCGTTGCGGGATCGGGGCCGGTTGAGGGTGATCACCAGGATCGCGCCGTCGCGCTCGGTGAGAACTTCGTCGGTCACAGAACCTCCCGTTGCGTCTGGCAAACCCTATCCTCAAACCAGACAGTGTTGACTGGTATCGGTTTGAGGAGCACCCATGCGCGACGCAGTCATCGTGGAGGCCGTGCGGACGCCGGTCGGGAAGCGGAACGGGGGCCTGTCCGGCGTCCACCCGGTGGACCTGTCGGCGCACGTCCTGAGCGCGCTCGCCTCGCGGACGGGGATCGACCCCGGTCGGGTCGACGACGTCGTCTGGGGCTGCGTGTCGCAGGTGGGGGAGCAGACCTTCGACGTCGGCCGCAACGCCGTGCTCGCCGCGGGCTGGCCCGAGACGGTCACCGGGGTCACCATCGACCGCCAGTGCGGGTCGAGCCAACAGTCGGTGCACTTCGCGGCGGCCGGACTGGTCGCGGGTCAGTACGACGTGGTCGTCGCGGGCGGGGTCGAGTCGATGTCGCGGGTCCCGATGGGCTCATCGACGGCGGGCGCCGATCCGTTCGGGGTGCGGTTCGCGGCCCGCTACGACGGGGTGCGGCCCAACCAGGGCGTCGGCGCGGAGATGGTCGCCGAGCGCTGGGGCTTCTCCCGCACGCAGCTCGACGAGTACTCGGTCGCGTCGCACGAGAAGGCGGCCGCGGCCCGCGCGGAGGGCCGGTTCGACGCGCAGATCGCGCCGGTCACGACCCCCGACGGCACGGTCGTGAGCCAAGACGAAGGCATCCGCCCCGGCTCGTCGGTCGCGACGCTGGCCAACCTCAAGACGGTCTTCAAGCCCGAGGGCGGGGTGATCACGGCGGGCAACTCCTCGCAGATCTCCGACGGCGCGGCGGCGCTGCTCATGACGACCTCGGACACCGCCCGCGAGCTGGGCCTCACCCCGATCGCGCGGGTGCACACCGCTGTGCTGGCGGGCGCCGACCCGGTCATCATGCTGACCGCGCCCATCCCGGCCACCCAGAAGGCGTTGGCCCGCAGCGGCCTCTCGATCGACCAGATCGGGGCGTTCGAGGTCAACGAGGCGTTCGCGCCGGTGCCGCTGGCCTGGCTGGCCGAGCTGGGCGCCGACGCGAAAGCGGTGAACCCCAACGGCGGCGCGATCGCGTTGGGCCACCCGCTGGGCGGCTCCGGCGCCCGGCTGATGACGACGCTGGTGCACCACATGCGCGACAACGGGATCCGCTACGGCCTGCAGACCATGTGCGAGGGCGGCGGCCAGGCCAACGCCACGATCCTCGAACTCCTCTAGCCCGCAGCCCTCGCGCCCGATCTAGCGGCCGAGGTGAACGTCAGCGGGGTTGACGGGCGCCGGAACCCCGCTCACGTCCACCTCGCCCGCGCCAGACGCGCCAAGGCCCCGGGGGACGACGTCCCCCGGGGCCTTCAGGCTCGGGTCAGTTGCCGAACGGGCTGCTGTTGCCGCCGCCGAAGGGCGACTGGCTGCCGCCGTTGCCGCCCCGGCCGCCGAACGGGTTCTGGCTCTCCCCGCCGGTGCCGGTGGTGGCGGCGTTGTCCTTCTGGCTGCCCAGCGTGACGTCGACGGTCTTCGACGCCGAGCCGCTCTGCACGGTCAGCGTGACCTTCGCGCCCGGCGCGTAGGAGCCGATGCGGGCGATGAGGTCGGCGAAGTCCTCGACCTTGGCGTCGCCGACCTTCGTGACGACGTCGCCCGCGGCCAGCCCGGCCGTCGCGGCGGGTGAGCCCGCCTGCACGGTGCCGATCTGCGCGCCGCTGCCGGAGGACTGCTGCGCAACGCTGCCCGTGACGCCGAGCACCGGCTTCGTGGCGCTGCCGCCCTGCATGATCTCCTGGGCCACGCGGGTGGCCTGGTCGATCGGGATCGCGAAGCCCAGCCCGATGCTCCCGCCCTGGCCCCCGCCGGAGCTCGCCGTGGCGATGGCCGAGTTGATGCCGACGACCTGCCCGTCGAGGTTC
The DNA here is from genome assembly GCA_963799945.1 of uncultured Actinomycetota bacterium. Taxonomy (GTDB): domain Bacteria; phylum Actinomycetota; class Actinomycetes; order Mycobacteriales; family Pseudonocardiaceae; genus Pseudonocardia. The sequence continues at coordinate 935,028 of CAWCZG010000004.1, read as the reverse complement.
ACGAGCGGGCCGCCGGAGTTGCCGGGGTTGATCGGGGCGTCGGTCTGCATGCCGTTGTAGACGACCGGAGCGCCGCCCGACTCGCTCTGCACGGTGACCGTGCGGTTGAACGCGCTGACGATGCCGTTCGTGACGGTGCCGGTGAGGCCCTGCGGCGAGCCGATGGCCACCACCTGCTGGCCGACCTGCAGGTTCGCGCTCTGGCCGAGCGTCGCGGGTGTCAGCCCGGACACGCCCTGGATCTTGATCACGGCGAGGTCGTAGCTCGGCGAGGTGCCGACGACCGTGGCCGGGTGCTCCGAGCCGTCGGCCAGCGTGACGGTGATGGTGCCGGTGGAACCGGCGACGACGTGGTTGTTGGTCAGCACGTCGCCGTCGGCGGTCAGGATGACGCCGCTGCCCTCGCCGCTGCCCTGGGCCAGGTTCACCTGGATGTCGACGGTGCTGGGCGCGGCCTTCGCCGCCGCGGCCGCGATCGAGCCCGGCGCTGCCGCGGCGGCGTTCGACCCGGGTGCGGACTGGGTGAGCTGCACGCCCGAGCCGGAGTGGTCCAGCAGGGCGAACGTGCCCGCGCCCGCCGCGCCGCCGCCGACGAGGCCCGCGATCAGGGCGGCCACGACGATGCCGGTGCGCCCGCGCGGCTTGCCGGGCTTCTCCAGCAGCGCCGTGCCGTTGGCGGGCGGCGGCGGGGGGAAGTAGGGGTTCTGGCTCGTGGGCTGGCCGTAGGGCGGCCACGGCGCGCCCGTGTAGGGCGAGCGCGGTGGCGGCGCGGACTGCACGGGCTGCGCGGCCGCCGGAACCTGCTGCGGCTCCGGCTCGCCTGCGGGTGCGCCCGCGTAGGACGGAACGGGGTGCTGGTCGGTGCGGGGAGCGTCGGGGCCTTCGTCCCGGCCTGGCTCCCTCTGCTCGTCGCTCATGGGCATTACCTTGCCTGTGAAATCTGGGAGCCTGCTGAGGACACCCTGGGAATCGGTTCGCGGTCCGCTGCGAATCACCCGGCAGAGGTCAGAGGGCCGGGTACGCACGCCCCCCGTCCGCCGCGCGCGTGCCCCGGCCCGCCTTTCCACTGTCCCGCGTGACCCGTCGTTCCGCCACCGGGAGCGCCCATCAACGCAACAGTTCCACGATCGTCGCGTTGGCCGTGCCGCCGCCCTCGCACATGGCCTGCAGGCCGTAGCGGATCTCGTTGGCCCGCATGTGGTGGACGAGCCGCGTCATCAGGATGGTGCCCGAAGCCCCGAGCGGGTGCCCGACGGCGATCGCGCCGCCCAGCGGGTTGAGCCTGCTCTCGTCAGCACCGATCTCGGCGAGCCAGGCGAGCGGAACCGGCGCGAACGCCTCGTTCACCTCGAACGCCCCGATCTCGCCGACGGAGATCCCTGAGCGCTTCAGCACCCTCTGCGTGGCCGGGATGGGCCCGGTGAGCATCTCCAGCGGGTCGGCGCCGCTGACCGCGCCGGAGTGGTAGCGCGCGATCGGGGTGAGACCCAGCTCCGCCGCCCGCTCGGGCGTCGCGATGAGCACCGCGGAGGCGCCGTCGGAGATCTGCGACGCGTTGCCCGCGTGGATGACGCCGTCCTCGCGGAAGGACGGCTTGAGCTTGCCCAGCGTGTCGGCGGTGCTGCCGCGGCGGATGCCCTCGTCGGCGACGAGGTCCGGGGCCGCGGCGACCGGCGCGAGCTGGCCCGCGAAGTCACCGCGGTCGGTCGCCGCCGCGGCCAGCTCGTGGGACCGCGCGGCGTACTCGTCGAGCGTGCGGCGGGAGAGGCCGAACCGGCGGGCGATGCGCTCGGCCCCGACACCCTGGTTGAAGTCCTGGTTGGGGAACTCGCCGCTGGTCAGGTCGGCGGCGTACCGCTCGCGCACGAGCGGGCCGTACTGGCTGCCGATGTCGCGGCCCGAACCGAGCGGGACGCGCGTCATCGACTCGACGCCGCCCGCCACGACCAGGTCGTACTGGCCCGCCATGACCATGCCCGCCGCGAAGTCGAACGAGCTCTGGCTCGAGCCGCACGCCCGGTTGATCGTCACCCCGGGAACCGTCTCGGGCCAGCCCGCCGCGAGCACCGCGTAGCGGCCGACTTGCGCGGCCTGGTCGCCGACCTGGTTGACGCAGCCCCACAGCACGTCGTCGATCAGCTCCGGGTCCACGCCGGTGCGCTCAACCAGGGCCTTGAGCACCACCGCGGACAGGTCGACCGGGTGGACGTCGGCCAAGGAACCCCTGCGCTTGCCGATCGGGGTGCGCACGGCATCGACGATGACGGCCTCGGGCACGGTACCTCCAGGAGAAGAACGGTCAGCTCCGACCGTATGTCGGGACCGCTGAGCACACCAGTGCCGGGCCTCGGAATGGAATGTGGTAGCCCCGATGTTGGCCTGAACATGACGAGCACGCTCACCGACCTGCAGACCGGCTGGGACGCCTGGCACGCGGAGCGGGAGGCGGAGCTGGCGACGCCGCACGGTTGGCTGTCGCTCACCTCCCTGCAGTGGCTCACGGCGGAGCCGTCGCAGCTCGACGGCGTCCCCGGGCTGTGGAGCGCCACCCCGGACGGCGTCGTGATCACCGCCGCCGCGGCCGACGGTCTCGTGGTGCGCTCGGTTCGCGAGCCGCGGCCGGTCGACGGCACCGTCACCCTGCACCCGGTCGACGGGAAGGCGGGCACCCTCATCGAGCACGGCGACCGCGTCATCGAGGTCGCCCGCCGCACCGACGGGCACGTCCTGCGCGTGCGCGACCCGCAGGCCGTCACCCGCACGGCGTTCACCGGGGTGCCGTCGTTCCCGGTCGAGGGGCGTTGGGTGGTCGACGCGGTGTTCCAGCCCTACGTCGAGCCGCGCACCATCACGGTCGGCGCCGTTGTCGAGGGGCTCTCGCACTTCCCGACGGCGGTCGGCGACGTCACGTTCAGCATCGACGGGCAACAGCAGCGCCTTGTCGTGCTCCAGGGCAAGGACGACACCCTCTCGGTGCACTTCCGCGACGCGACGTCCGCCACCAGCACCTACGCGGGCGGCCGCAGCCTGCAGGCCGACCAGCCGACCCCGGAGGGCGAGCTCACCCTGGACTTCAACCGCACGGTGAACCTGCCGTGCGCGTTCACGGACTTCGCCACCTGCCCGCTGCCGCCCGCGGGCAACAACCTCACCGTGGCGATCGAGGCGGGCGAGCGGCTTCCGCTGCGGCCCTGACCGCGACCGCTGAGCGGAGCGCCGTTCAGCTCCAGGCGCCACCGGACATCGCGGCCGAACGGGAGCGGAAGCCGACCGTGCCCGCGACGATGTCGCGCCGCACCTCCGCCTTGGTGCGGCCGGTGGCCAGCACCGTGGGGCCCAGCGCCCGTGCGACCTCTTTGAGCAGCGGCGCGGTGAAGCAAGGGTCCTGCAGGTAGTCCTCGACCGCGGACGGGGTCGGCAGCTCGTTGATCCGGGCCACCGCGACGTCGACATCGACGCCGTGATCGCGCGCGGGCACTGGGGTGGCGGGGCGACGGCGGGCGCGGGCCGCGGCCCCGAGAGCAGCCGCCGTCGGCTCGCCGTCGAGGCGCATCTGGGCCGGGTCGGGCTGGGTGGGGCCGAGGTGGCGCAACTCCAGCCGGGCGCGGCCGGTGGCCACCGCGACGAGCTCCTCGGTGCTCAGCGTGGCCAGCACCCGGCGCAGCGCCAGGTCGGTCAGCGCGGCCTGGGCCGAGGTCCCGTTCGCCTGCTCGCTCATGCCGCCCTGCTCGGTCACGCCTGCCTGCTTCGTCATGCCGCCCTCGTCGTTCACGCTGCGATGCCCTCGAGCCGCTCGGACAGCTCGGACACCAGGTCGCGCAGCTCACGGGTGGCGGCCCGGCCGGTGCCGCCCAGGATCACGGGCACACCGTGCTCGGGCGCCGGGCCGTAGACCGACTTGCTGTCGCGGATCGTCGTGGAGAACGTCGGCACCCGGCGGGCCTCGATCCGGCTGATCACCGTGCGCTGCGCCTCGATCGGCTCGCCGTCGTGGCTCTGCACCATCGTGAACACGACGGCGGCGGGCGGCCGGGCGATCTGGCCGGTGCCCTGCTCGTTGTACTCGTCGGTGAAATCGCGGATCTTCAGGCCGAGCGAGTCGATCCCGTTGGTCGACAGGTAGTCCGGCTTCGTCGGGATCAGGAGCATGTCGGCCGCGGCCACGGCGTTCTTGGCGATCAGACCGAAGTTGGGTGCGCAGTCGATCAGCACGACGTCGTACTCGGCGAGCGCCTTGTGCGAGAGCGCGCTGCGCAGCCTGCTGTGCAGCGTCGCGAAGTGCGCGGGCTCGGAGATGAGCTGGGCGGCCAGCGCGGTCTCGACATCGGCCAGGTCGCGGTGCGCGGCGATGAGGTCGAGGTGGCCCGCGCCGCGGCGCAGCTTGCCGAGCACCCGTGGCGGCGACGAGAGCAGCGCGGCCGGGTCTTCCATCGCCTCGCCGGTGCTCAGACCGTCGTACCAGTGCTTGATCGTCTTCGTCGGCAGCAGCTCGTCGGTCCACTCGTTCTGGGTGAAGAACGAGATGGTGAGGCTCGCCTGGGCGTCGAGGTCGACGAGGAGAACCTTCTGGCCGCGCGCGGCCAGACCAGCACCCAGGTTGGCGGTGAGGGTGGTCTTGCCTACTCCACCCTTGTGGTTGATGATCGCGACGACCTTCACCCTGCTCCTTCCGCACGCCCCCAGCGGGTGAAACCCTGCCACAGCCACGTTCGGGGGCGACGAAGAGGTCGCCCGTTACCGTCTGTGCTGGTCAGAACGTTCCCACGGCGTTGATTGCCGCGACGGAGCCTCGTCATACACAGCCGTTCGGCCGATGGGGGCTACCTGTTCGGGTGACGCGCAATCAGGCTGATGTGGGGATAGACAGCGTGAGCTCGACGATTGTTTCGGCGAGCGGGTAAGCGGTCGCCTCGCCGACGACGTGCCCGAGCCCGGCGATCCGCACGAGCGTGCCGCGGCCGAGCAGAGCCACGAGGGCCGCCGCGCACGGCGGGGGGAACACGGGGTCGGCGGGGCACTCGACCACCAGCGTCGGGACGTCCACGCCGCGCAGCTCCGCACCCCGGGCGGGCAGGTCGAGCTGGGCGTGGGCGACAACGGGCTCGTCGGTGCCCGCGTGGGCCATCGCGCGCTCGTGGCGGGCCCGGAACTCGGCGGCGTCGAACGGCAGCTCGTCGCCGTGCAGCAGGCGGTCGAGCGCCAGCCGCCAGGTCAGCTCGCCTTCGGGGTCGCGCGGATCCTCCAGCTCGGCCCACAGGCGCAGGAGCGGGGTGGGCGGACGCGGCGGACTCGACCCGGCGGGTGTGGGCAGCGGCCCGGTGCCGAGCAGCGTGGCCGTCGCGAGGCGGTGGGCGTGGTCGAGCATCAGCAGTTGGGTGACGTGGCCGCCCATGCCCCAGCCGAGGACATGCGCCCGGCCGATCTCGAACGCGTCGAGCACGGCGACGGCGTCGGCGGCCAGTTGCGCGACCCCGTAGGAGGCGTCCTCGGTACCGGCGCTCGACCGGCCGGTGTCGCGGTGGTCGTAGCGGATCACCGGGTGGTGCTCGGCGAGCCGGGCGACGAGCGCCTCGGGCCACATGACCCCGGACGCGCCCGCATCGGCGATCAGCAGCAGCGGATCCGTGGGCGGCCCGGCCAGGAGCTCGGCCCACAGCAGGACGCCCGGGGCGGCGCGGACCATCCGTGGCACGCGCACAGCTTGCCACCCACCCGGCGGGGCCCGGACGTGCCGGGCCCCGTGCGGGCGGTGGGTGGTGCCGCCGTGCTCGGAGGCCCTACTTGAGCGCGTCGAGCAGCGCCTGACGCTGCCGGTCGCCCAGGCCTGCCGCGCGGCGGGAAGCGTCGATCCCCGTCTGAGCCAGCAGGGCGCTGACCTTCGCGGGGCCGTAGCCGGGCAGGCTCTTGAGCAGGTCGGCGACCTTCGTCTTCCCGACGATCTGGTCGGACTTCGCCCGACTCAGGACGCCGGGGATGGTCTCCTTGCCTGCCGCGATCGCGTCGCGGAGCTCCTTGCGGGCGGTGCGCGCGGCTGCCGCCTTCTTGAGAGCCTCGGCGCGCTGCTCGGGGGTGAGCGTGGGCAGTGCCATGGTGGTTCTCCTCTCCATGCACGGGTGTTCGCACAGGTCAACTTCGCGTCCAAGCGTTGCAGACCCCCCCGACAAGACGCCGGCGCCCCCGGTTTTCGTCCACCGGGAGCGCCGCGCAGGAGCAGCTGAGTCCGAGATCTGGCCCTATTTTCAGTGCCCGGCGGGCTCCGGCACCCGTGCCGGGGACTCGGGCCTGCCGTCGGCTTCGGGCTCGGAAGCGGGCTCGGGGGCGTCGTGCTCGTCGAGCATCGTCGTCTCGTCGAAGGGCAGCTCACCGGCGAACACGCGGTCGGCCGTGGCCCGGTCGAACTCGCCGACCCACTGGCCGATGACCAGCGTGGCCACGGCGTTGCCCGCGAAGTTGGTGACCGCGCGCGCCTCCGACATGAACCGGTCGATCCCGACGATGAGGCCGACGCCGTCGACCAGGTCCGGCCGGTGTGAGGCCAGGCCGCCCGCCAGCGTCGCGAGGCCCGCCCCGCTCACGCCCGCGGCGCCCTTCGATGCGATGATCATGAAGACGAGCAGGGAGATCTGCTCGCCGATCGCGAGCGGCTTGCCCAGGGCGTCCGCAACGAACAGTGCGGCCATCGTCAGGTAGATCGCGGTGCCGTCGAGGTTGAACGAGTAGCCCGTCGGCACGGTGATCCCGACGACCGGCTGCGAGACGCCGACGTGCTCCATCTTGGCGATCAGCCGGGGCAGCGCGGTCTCCGACGACGAGGTCGAGAAGATCAGCAGGAACTCCCGGCCGAGGTAGCGCAGCAGCTTGAAGATGTTGAGGCCGGTGACCACGCGCAGGATCAGCCCGAGCACCACGACCACGAAGAGCGCACAGGTGATGTAGAAGCCGACCATCACCGAGAGCAGCGCGCCCAACGCGGCCCAGCCCGCCTGCCCGACGACGGCCGCGATCGCGCCGAACGCGCCGATCGGGGCCACCCACATGACCATCGCCAGCACGCGGAACACGAGCCGCTGGGCGTGCCCGATGCCGCGCAGCACCGGCTCGCCCGCCGAGCCCATCGCCTGCAGCGCGAAGCCGATGAGCAGCGCGACGAACAGCGTCGACAGGACGTTGGCGTCCACGAGCGGCGAGAACAGGGTGGTGGGGATGATGCCGAGCAGGAAGTCCGTGCCGCCCTCGGCCGCGGGCGCCTGGTACGGGGTCAGCGCCCCCACGTGCAGGCCGGTGCCCGGCTGGATGATGTTGCCGACCAGCAGGCCGATGCCGAGCGCGACCGTGGACATCACCAGGAAGTAGCCCAGCGCGATGCCGCCGACGCGGCCCACGGTCGCCGCTTTGCGAATGGAGCCGATGCCCAGCACGATCGTGCAGAAGATGATCGGCGAGATCATCATCTTGATCAGCGCGATGAAGGCCGTGCCCAGCGGCTTCACGGCCTTGCCGACGTCCGGGGCGATGAGGCCGACCAGCACGCCGAGGACGACGGCGCCGATCACGGCCAGGTAGAGGTAGTGGGTCCGGTCCGGCTTCGCGGTGCGGGAAGCCGTACTGCTCGACAGCGTTGGCATCGCCCGAGGATGGGCCACCATGTGGTGGTGCTCACGGTTTCGTACATTTCGTAGGGTGAGCAACGTGCGCGCATGGAGCCTCGCACGCCAACTGTTCGTGTTGCAGGCGCTGGTGGTGGCCGTCGTGCTCGCAGGCGTCGGCGTCGCCGCCTATCTGCAGCTCGAGCAGCGCCAGGGCGACACCACTGCAGAGGAGATGCTCGGCGTGGCCCACACCCTCGCCGCGGCACCCGACGTCCGCGCCGCGCTGGCGAGCGCCGACCCCACCGCGGTGCTGCAGCCGCTCGCCGAACAGGTGCGGCGCGAGACCGACACCGACTTCGTGGTCGTCATGACGCCCGACGGGATCCGCTTCACCCACCCCGACCCGGCCCAGATCGGCCAGCACTTCCTCGGCACGATCGCGCCCGCCGCCCAGGGTGGCTCGATCACCGAGACCTACACCGGCACGCTCGGGCCCTCCGTGCGCGCGGTCGTGCCCGTGGAGGACGGCGGGCGGGTCGTCGGGCTCGTCGCGGTCGGCCGCACGGTCGCGGCCGTGACCCGCGACCTCACGCGTCAGCTGCCGGTCGTGCTGGGCGCGGTCACTTTGGCGCTCGTGCTGGCCGCGGCGGGCTCGTACCTGGTCAGCCGGTGGCTGCGGCGCACCACCCACGACCTGGGGTCGGCGGAGCTCGCCCGGCGCAACGAGTACTACGACGCGGTGCTGCACGCCGTCCGCGAGGGGATGCTCCTGCTGGACCGCGAGGGCCGGGTGCAACTCGTCAACGACGAGGCGCGGCGGCTGCTGGGCCTGCCCGACGACGCGCTCGGCGCCCGCATCGACGCCCTCGGGCTCCCCGACCCGCTGGGTGAGGCGTTGGCCGCCGGTGTCGCCCGGGCCGACGAGATCCACCTCACCGCCGACCGCATCGTGGTCGTCAACCAGCAGCAGGCGCGCTGGGCCGGGCACCGGCTGGGCACGGTGGTGACGTTGCGCGACCACACCGAGCTGCGTGCGCTGGTCAGTGAGCTGGCCACGGTCCGCGGGTTCGCCGACTCGCTCACCGCGCAGGCCCACGAGGCCGCCAACCAGCTGCACACGGTGATCTCGCTGATCGAGCTGGGCCGGGCCGAGGAGGCGCTCGACTTCGCGACGGCCGAGCTCACCGTCGCCCAGCACGTCACCGACGCCGTGCTGGGCGCGATCGCGGTCCCCGAACTGGCGGCGCTCGTGGTCGCCAAGGTCGCCGAGGCGGGGGAGCACGGGGTGGACCTGCGTCTGGAGCGCGACGCCCGGGTGCCCGACGGCCTCACCGACCCGCGCGACCTGATCACGATCGTCGGCAACCTCATCGACAACGCCGTCGACGCCGCCCGCTCGGCGCCCGCCCCGCGCTGGGTGTCCCTCGGCGGGTCGGTGCGCGGCGACGAGGCGGTGCTGCGGGTCGCCGACAGCGGGCCGGGGCTCGACCCGGCCACGGCCGAGCGCGCGTTCACCCGCGGCTGGAGCACGAAGGAGGCGCGGGACGGTCGGCCCCGCGGACTGGGTCTCGCGCTCGTCGGCCGGGCCGTGCGGCGGGCGGGTGGCTCGGTGGGTGTCGAGCAGGGCGAGCCGGGCGCGGTGTTCGTGGTGCGGCTGCCGGTGCGGGAGCGCGTGTGATCCGCACGCTCGTCGTCGAGGACGATCCGGTGGCCGCGGCCGCTCACGTCCAGCACGTGGGCCGGGTGCGGGGCTTCGAGGTCGTCGCGAGCGCGGGCACCGGCGCCGCCGCCCTGCGGGTGCTGGCGCGCGGCGGCGTCGACCTGGTGCTGCTGGACGTGCACCTGCCCGACACCAACGGCCTCGAGGTGCTGCGGCGGATGCGCGCCGCCGGCCACACCGCCGACGTGATCATGGTGACCCAGGCGCGGGACCTCGCGGTCGTGCGCGCCGCGATCGCCTACGGGGCCACGCAGTACCTGGTCAAGCCGTTCACGTCCGGCGCGGTGCGGACCAAGCTGGAGGGCTACCTGGCGTTCCGGGAGCGGCTCACGGGCGGCAGCCCGGTTGCCCAGGACGACGTGGACAGCCTGTTCGACGCCCTGCGCGCCCCGGTGGGGCCCGACGCGCTGCCCAAGACGATCGGCCGGGAGACGCTCGACGCGGTCGTCACGGCGCTCCGCGGCGCGCCGCCGGACTCGGGGCGCACCGCGGCCGAGATCGCCGATGAGCTCGGCACGTCCCGGGTGACCGCCCGACGCTACCTGGAGCACCTCGTCGAGGCAGGCCTGGCCGCGCGGGAGCCCCGCTACGGCGGCACCGGCCGACCCCAGCTGGAGTACCGGGCCAGAGGGTCCGGCAAGTGAGGGTTCCGCCGGGGCCCTCATGTGCCGGGCCCTCTGTTCCCTAGCCGCAGGCCAGCGTGGTCGGAGCGGCCGAGGGGGCGGGCGTCGGCGAGGTGGCGGCGCCCCGGGAGGACGTCGTGGGCGCGGCCGCTGTCGTCGTCGGCGCGGGGACGGGGGCAGGCGCGGCGAACGCGTTCTGCACGACCTCGCGCATGTAGCTGACGTCGACGTGGCTGGTGTTGAAGTGCCCGTCGGTCTGGTTGGGGTCCGGCAGGTTCGGGTCGAAGGAGATGCTCTGCAGCGACGGCGGCTTCTCGCTGGCCAGCGACACCAGCTGGCCGAGCACCTCTTGCGGGATGTTCGTCGTGACGCTGTTCTTCGTCGCCGCGGCGATGTCGTTGAAGTGCGTGATGACGTCGGTCGGGCTCTTCTGCTGCAGGACGCTCTGCAACAGGCAGCGTTGGCGGCCCATGCGGTTGTAGTCGTCGGAGTCGCGCCGCGAGCGGGCGAACCAGAGCGCGTCGTTGCCGTCGAGGTGCTGCACTCCCGCAGGGACGTAGCCGCTCGGCTTGACGTGCCTGCCGTCGGGGAGCACGCCGCCGATCGGCAGCGGCACCGGTCCGACGTCGACGGTCACCCCGCCGAGCGCGTCGATGATCGACGCGAAGCCCGCCATGTTGACCTCGACGTAGTAGTCGATGTCGATGCCCATCATGTAGGCGACGCTCTGGTGCAGCAGGTTGAGCCCGGGGTTGTCCGTCGGCGTGGTCGGCGCCACCTGCGGGTGGTCGAGGCCCCACGCGTAGACGGCGTTGAGCAGGTAGTTGCCCGACAGCGGGTCGGCCGGGTCGTGGAAGCCCTTCGGGAACTGCTCGGCCATGGGGCTGCCCGGCGGGAACTGCGCGTAGCCGATGTTGCGGGGCAGCGCGAAGAGCGTGGTGCGGGCGGTGGTGGTGTCGATGCTGGCCATCATCATGGTGTCGGTGCGGGCGCCGGTGCGGTCCGGACCGGCGTCGCTGCCGACGAGCAGGACGTTGAGGCGCGGCTTGTTGATCGCGTCGGCGACCGCGGTGCCCCCACCGCCTGCGAAGAGGTTGTTCAGCAGGGCGCGCTGGGAGTTCACGAGGTTCGCCGCGTAGCCGAACGGGGCCGCGGCGGCCAGGCAGAGCGCCGCCACCACCAGCACTCCGACGACCCGCGAGCCCGTGCCGAGCCCGCGCGGGGACGCGAGCGCGTACGTGCGCACGATCTGGGTGATCCAGGCCAGCCCCGCGACGACGAGCCCGACCATCACCACGAGCAGGACCCGGCTGGAGAGCAGGTTCTGCACGAGCGCGGCGCGACGGACCGTGAAGCCGATGATCAGCAGAGCGACGACGATCAGCAGGAACACGCCGAGCACGAGGGTGCCCGCGCGCTTGCGGCGGATCATGAACAGGCCCGTGCCTGGCACCACGGCCGACGCCAGGGTGGCTAGCAGGGCCTTGCCGAGCGACCGCGGGCCGTGCCGGGTGACGGTGGGGCCCCTGCCGTGCCGCGACACGCTGCGGCGGGGTGTCGGGGGTGCGCCCGCCTCGCTGCTCGCGACCGCGGTCGGGCGCGAGGGCCTGCGGCCCGCGTCCGAGGCCGACCGCGCCGTCCTGGGCGGTGACTGGGGGACCCGCCCCGACCCGGTGGGCGGCGACTGCCGCACCCGACCCGCCTCGGGGACCCGGCCCGACCCTGTGGGCGGGGACTGGCGGACCCGGTCCGCCTCAGGAACCCGGCCCGACCCGGTCGGGGCGGACTGGCGGACCCGATCCGCTTCGGGGGTGGATGGGACCCGGCCCGCTCCGGTGTGAGGGGATTGGCGGACCCGATCCGCTTCGGGGGTGGATGGGACCCGGCCCGACCCGGTGTGAGGGGATTGGCGAGCCCGGTCCGACCCGGTCTGGCGGCCACGGTCGGTCTCGGGCGCGGGCGGCGACTGGCGGACCCGGCCGGAGCCGTTCTGGCGGGCGCGGTCCGCGTCGGGCGTGGGCGTCTCGCCCGCCGGAACGGGCGGAACGCCCGCCGCCGTCCGACGCGGGGGCACCGGCCGTCCGGACTTTCCGTGGGGCACCGCGGTCGGGCCGTCAGCGGGCCTCCGGCGGGGGCGGTCGTCGGTGACGGCGCTGCCGTGGACGACGGTCGGCGGGCCGTCGTCGTCGTCGGCCGGGCCGGGGCGGCGCGGCCGGGCGGGGCGCAGCGGCGGCGGGCCGTCGTCGTCGGTCGCGGCGGGTCGACGGGGCCGGGCGGGGCGGAAGGGTGGTGCGCCGTCGTTGCGGGACGCCTCGGGGACGCCAGGGGGCTGCGGGTGCCTGCCGCTGTCCTGTCCGCGGGGGACGTCGCCGCGGGGGACGTCGCCGCGGGGGCCGGGATCGGCCCGCCGGACGGGGTCGACGGGGCCGCCGGACTCGGGACCACGCGCCGACGGGCCCGGCCGCACCGGGATGCGGTTGCGGGCGGAGTCACCGAGGGTGTTCCCCTCGCGGCCGAACGGAGGACGCGGACGGTGGTCGTTCCCCAAGGGCAACCGGGTCGGCGGGGCGATGGCGTCGGCCACCTGGCGCGGTGCGCGCTCGTCGTCCACGGGCCTCACCCGCCGCCTCCTCGTCTCGTCGCTCGTCCCAGACTCGACGGTGAGACCGCGCCGAGTTTACTGCCCCGCCCCGGCGCACCGGCGTCGTGCCTCGTCAGCACGGGCGCGCCTCTGGGTCACGGGACGGTCTCATAGAAGAGACGATACAAACGGCTTCAACGTTCGCCGATCCGGGACGGATCGTCCGGTTCGTGCGTGCCGCTTAACGCGACGAATGTCACCCACGCCCGAATGGCGTAGTGACGGGCCGCGACGGGGTTGCGCTGCGGAGTCGGGTCAGTGATCCGCAGGTGCGGCGCGGTGGGTGCGGTGGCGGGTGTTCCGCTGCGACGGCCGGTGCTTCTCGGCGCCGTCCGCCCCCACCCTCCAACTCGCCCTCCGACTGGAGTCGGCGTTGTGCCGACCCCCGGCCGCCCCGTTCGTCGTCCGCCGGGCCTCCGTGGCGGCGGCCGGGGAAGCACTGTGCGCGCCCGCCGGCGTGGATGCCGCCATCGGGCGGGCCCGGTGCGGCGTCGACCGGTGACTCGTGCCGCCGGACTGGCCGGCCTGCGCGGAGGCGGTGGTGTCCGACCGATCGGTGTGCCCGTGGGAAGGGGTGTCGGCCCGTACGTGCACGGGGGCGTGGTGCCCGTTGACCTGCGCGTGAGCGTCGGGCCGGTCGCCGTGTGCGTTTGCGTCAGACCGGTCGGCGTGTACGTGGGTGGAAGTATCGGGCCGGTCGGCCTGTGCGTGGGCGGGGGCGGGGTGCGCGTCGGCCTGCTCCTGGGTGTCGGACCGGTCGGCCTGCGCGTGGGCGGTACCGCCGTCGGCCTGTGCGTGCGCCGCGGCCTGGGGCCTGTCGGCTTGTGCGTGCTGGGCGGTGTCGGACCTGTCGGCCTCTGCTTGCGTGGCCGCGTCTGACCTCTCGACGGGGGTGGGGGAGTCGGGTCGGGCGGCCTCCGCCTGGGCCGACGTGGGCCTCCCCCCGGAGTCCGTCCCGTCCGACTCGGCGTGCTGTGGGGCGGCGGGGGGCGCCGCAACTGCTGACGGGAGAGGGGTTGCCGGGGCCTCGCCGGCCACCGCGGCCACTTCCCGGGCCTGGCCGCCCGCGCGGCCGCCGCTGATCTGGGCCAGTTGCTCACTGCTGGGGACAGCGGGGGCCTCGGTTGCGGGTGGGGAGGTGGGTTGGGGGTGGGGGGGATCCTCGGGCGACTCCGTGGCACGCGGTGAGGTGGCGCGCGGTGAGGTGGGGACCTGGCGGCGACGCCTTCAACGCCATGGTGGCGGCCCACGCACCCGCGAAGGCGGCGCCCGCGAGCACCACCAACCCCGAGAGCATGAGGGCCCGCGGCCGGTCCGGTCGCCGGGCGTGCGTCCCGTGCGGTCTCCGCGCCAGGACCGCCACGATGATCGCGGCAGCGACGATCAGCGCCAGTACGGCCAGTTCGACTCCCCAACTCTGTGACATCACCATCTCCCGCGGATCGACCCCATCGTGCCTCCGTATCCGGGGCCTCGCAGGGTTGACGGGACGCCTGGTCACCGGCTGCACTGGCCCCCATGCGGAGCGCAGCGGCCATCGTGTTGGCCGGTGGCAGCGGCAGCCGGTTCGGCGCCGGCCGCAACAAGGTCTACCTGCCGCTCGGGCGAGCCACGGTGCTCGGCTGGTCGCTGCGCGCGTTCGTGGACCACGCCGAGATCGACGACGTCGTGGTCGTCGTCCGTGTCGAGGACCGCGCCGACGCCGAGCTCGAGATCGAGCGCCTCGCCGCGGAGGTGGACGTCGTCGTTGGCGGGGCCAGCCGCCAGGAGTCCGAGCTCGCCGGCCTACGGCACCTGGCCGACCGCATCGCCGCCGACGACGTCGACACCGTCCTCATCCATGACGGCGCCCGTCCGCTGGTCGGTGCCGAGTTGATCTCCTCGGTGCTTCGGGTCGCGCGCGCCGACGGCGGGGCCGTGCCGGGGGTGCGGCGCGACGACCTGGCGGCGGCCACCGAAGACGGCACCGGGGTGCGGTGGCCGCCTACGACCGCCGAGCTGGTGTCGGTGCAGACCCCCCAGGGCTTCCGCGCGCGGCCGCTGCTCGCCGCCTACGAGCGGGCGCACCTGGAGGGTTTCGCGGGCACTGACACCGCGTCCTGCGTACAGCGTTTCAGCGACCTGCCCGTGCGATGGGTGCCGGGGGACGACCGCAACATCAAGATCACCTACGCGCACGATCTGGCGATGGCCGACTACGCCATCACCGGCCGGTAGTGCCTTGTGTCCCTCGTCACACGATGGGACGATCGGGCGGTCCGCGACGAGGGGGGCTCCAGCGCGATGGGCGATCTCGAACCGCGGAACTTCCTCCAGCCCTGCCTCCTCCTGCTGCTCGCCGAGCGGGCCGACCACGGCTACGAGCTCGCCGCCCGGCTGCGTCCGCTGCACGACGGCGAGGGCGATTCCGGCGGCGTGTACCGGGCGCTGCGGAGCCTGGAGAAGCACGGGCTCGTCCGCTCGGAGTGGCGGACGTCGGAGGTGGGCCCCGCCCGCCGCACCTACAGCATCACGCCCGCGGGCGTCGGAGCCCTGTCCTCGCAGGTGCGCGACCTCGAGCACGTCCACGACGTGTTGCACACGTTCCTCGAGCGGTACGGCGTCGTAGCGCCCGGCCGCCACGACGCCGTGCCCGCCCGCCGCGTGGGTGCCCTGCACACGCACGTCCCGACCCGCCGCCCCTAGCCGACGTCGTCACGCCGCCGCCGCCCAGCGACTCCCACGGATGCCGCTCAGATCCCCCGCGCCCGGCGCAGCCACGCGTACCAGTCCTGCATGCCGTCGCCGCGGGTCGCCGACACCTCGATCACCTCGACGCCCGGGCGGGCGCGCCGAGCCGCCTCGACGCACTGCGCCACGTCGAAGTCGACGTAGGGCAGGAGGTCGATCTTGTTGATCAGCACGAGGTCGGCGGTGCGGAACATGTGCGGGTACTTCAGCGGCTTGTCCGCGCCCTCGGTCACCGACATCACGACCACGCGGGCCGCCTCGCCGAGGTCGAACAGCGCCGGGCAGACGAGGTTGCCGACGTTCTCCACCACGACCACCGAGCCGGGCGGCGGCCCGAGCGTGGAGAGCGCGCGCTCCAGCATCGTCGCGTCGAGGTGGCAGCCCGCGCCGGTGTTGACCTGCACCACCTTCGCGCCGGTCGCGCCGATCCGCTCCGCGTCGAGCAGCGTCTCCTGGTCGCCTTCGACGACCGACATCGCCAGCTCGGCGCCGACGTCGGTGAGCGTCCGCACCAGCAGCGTCGTCTTGCCCGACCCCGGCGAGCTCATGAGGTTGACGGCGAGCACGCCCCGCTCGGCGAGCGCGCGCCGGTTCGCCTCGGCGAGCTCGTCGTTGGCGCCGAGGATGTCCTGTTCGAGGGCGATGACGTGGCCGTGCCCGTGCCCGACCTCCGTCACCCGCACACCCGCTTCTCCGCAGCCGCACGTCCCACACATGTCAGACCGTCTCCACTTCTCGGATCCGCAGCTCCCGGCCACCCTCGACGGCCACGTCGGCGCTCCCGCAGTCGCACAGCGGCAGCACCTCCCCGGTCTCGAACTCCAGCCCGCACGTCCGGCACCGCGCGTTCCCGCACGGCTCGTCGATCTCCACGAGCGCGCCCTCGCAGGTCGTGCCCGCCGCCACCAGCTCGAAGCAGAACCGCACGGAGTCCGGCACCAGCCCGGAGAGCCTGCCGACCTCCAGCCGCACCCGCCGCACCCGCGCGTCACCCATCCGCCGCGTGACCATCTCCACGACGCTCTGGGTGATCGACAGCTCGTGCATTAGTGGCCGCGGGACACTAGAGCTCGCCGAACGCGCCGTCGCGGCCGGTGACGAAGTCGAGCGACGACCGGGCGGTCTTCTCCTCGGTGCGTTCGAGCGCGAACCCGAGGTGCACCAGGACCCAGTCGCCGGGGGCCAGCCCTTCGTCGGCCAGCAGCCCGATGTTGATCATCCGTTGCACCCCCTCGACGTCGACGACGGCGAGGTCCTCGTGCTCGCCCATCCGGACGATCACGCCGGGGATCCCGAGGCACACGGCCTTACATCCGGCTGAGCGCGCGGTAGCGCTGGATCTCGTCGCGTGAGCGCAGGGTCAGAACCCCGGCGGCGGCCAACACCGTTGCGGTGACCGCCACCAGCGCCACGAGCAGGGCCCTCTTCATCCTCGAACTCCTTGTGTACTCGGCAACTGGGTGACGAGCTCGATCACGGTGTCGACGGCCTTCGGGACGGCGGCCGCCACGGCCGGGCTGAGGCCCATGCCCTCGTGCATTCGTTCGGGCTCGCAGCCGACCACCAGCACCCTGCCGACGGGACGGCTCAGCCCCATGGCCCGGGCCAGCCCGTCGAGCAGGTCCAGCACGGCCGCCGGGTCCATGCCGTGGGCGTCGAGCGCGGCGCCGGGCTCGCGGGGGGCGTCGAGGTCGTGCTCCAGGATGTACAGCGTGCCCGGGTCGCTGCCCCGGGACACGGCGTCCACCAGCACGAGCACGTCGTAGCCGTCGAGGAGCTGGTAGGCCAGGTGCATGCCGCGGATGCCGGTGTCGACCACCTCGACGCCCTCGGCGAGCTCCCGCCCGCGCAGCCCGGCGATGACCTCGACGCCGAACCCGTCGTCGGAGAGGAAGGTGTTGCCGATCCCGGCCACCAAGACCTTCGGCTGGCTCATGGCACCGCCTCCAGCTCGTCGGGGCGGAAGTAGCGGAACCGGCCGTGGGCGATCTGCAGCTCGGCGGCCGGGTCGCCGTCGACGGACACCGCGACGTGCACGTTCCCGTCGACGTCGTGCACGACCGCGTGCACCGTGGCGGCCGCGCCTTCCAGGAAGCGGTCTTGCACGTCGCCGCCGGGGCCGGGGCGCAGCAGCACCCGACTCCCCTTGGCGACCGACACATCGCCGACGAGCACCGCGTCGGTGTCCGGGTCGACGGTGTCGTCCTGGCCCGGGTCCCACCACGGCAGCCGCTCCGGGGGCTGCTCGGCCGGGCTGTCGGCGCCGACCGGACGCAGCGACCGGATCGCGCCGTGCAGCCGCTCCAGGATCTCCGGCGGCATGCGCGTCGACGGCGTCGATGATGTGCGCCGCGCGGGGGTCCGTGGCGCGGGCCTCGGCCTTCTCCTCGTCGGTGAGGGTGAGCGTGCGCAGGGTGAGGATCTCGTCGTTCTCCAGCCCGTCGAAGAGGTTGATCGTGCTCTCCGGGGCGAGCTGGGGGTGGTCGTGCAGGATGATCGGCGACGACAGCAGCAGATCGGCCCGCTCCGGTGGCCCCGCCAACAACGGCCAGGTGTGCTCGCTGTGGCAGTCGTCGACGAACGGCTTCGCCCACCGCGGCGGGTCGGTCATCGAGAGGAACGCGCCGGGCTCCGCGGCGAGCACGGTGTGCGCCGCGATCAGCGAGGTCCGCAGCACCTCCTCGCGCGGCGCGTCCGGCGCGCACACCCCGTCGTTGACGACGTCGAGGCGCAGCCGGTGCACGAGGTAGGGGCCGGGGATGTCGACGGCGGACACGAGCACCCGACCGCGCACCGGCCAGCACTCGCGCAGGAACGGCCCGTCCTCCTCGCGCGACGCGGGCAGATCGACCGGGATCGTCTGCTCGCCCGCCAGGACGTCGTCGAGCGCGACGGTGGCGTCGATCTGCCGCGGCACCCCCTCCTCGAACGGGATGTACCGCGGATCGTCCACGGTCGGGGTGCGGGCCTGCAGCTGCAGGAAGCGCAGCCGGATCCGCAGCACGCACCCGGGCCTGGGCTCCAGCAGCGTCTCGGTGCGGCTGCGGGTGGGCTCGGTGCCGTCGGACTCCGGCGTGAGCACCCCGAACTGCCAGCGCAGCCGGTTCTTCTGCGCCGACGCCCGGTAGGGGTAGAGCAGGTACCCCTCGAACAGCACGGCGTCGGCGACCGCCCCGACCTCGTCCAGCGCGGTCATTCGGCCGCCTCTTTCAACAGCCGTTCGAACGTCTCGTCCCACGTCGTGATCACGTGCTCGGAGCGGTAGGCGGCCAGGTCGTCGAGCGTGCGGGTGGACAGCCGGACGAAGGTCGAGCCGGGGTAGTGGTCGTCCATCGCCGCCCGCCACGTGGCCACGGGCAGCCGGAACGGCGCCTCCTCGCTCCACGGCACCTGCCCGACCTGCACGCCGTTCGGGCCCTGGTAGTAGATGGTGCCCGCGAAGAGGAGCAGCAGCGGGATCTCGCCGTCGGCGACGCCGTGGCAGAACTTCGTGGCCGCGATGTCCAGGTCGTAGGTCAACGGCACCGTGATCGGCGCGGTGATCTCGTCGGTGAACCCGCTGATCGTCGAGCCGACGGTGGCCAGCTGCAGCGGGTTGAGCGTCTCGCCCCACCGGGCGGGCTCGCCGAACAGGTCGACCAGGCGCACGGCCTCCTCGGGGGAGTACTGGCGTCCGCGGGGCTCGATCCGGATCTGGGTGCGCAGCGCGATCGAGTGCACGCGCTGCCCGGTCGTCTCGGCGATGCGCAGGTCGAAGAGGATCGACGGCCCGGCCGCGAACGGCTCCGGCCGGGCCCCGGTACACGCGAAGCGCAGCACGGGCGCGGTCATCGAGCGGTCGTTCCGTCCGAACCCGCACCGCGCAGCGGTCGGGCCTCGGCCGCCAACGCGCCGAAGAACGCGTCGATCGCCGCCCATGCCTCGCTGCCGCCGTCGAAGCCGCGCCAGTGCAGGCGCACCAGCCCGACCAACCGGTAGCAGGCGTCGATCGGCACCAGGAGGCACGGGTGCCCGCGGCGCACCAGCAGCGCCTCGACGTCGGGCTGCAGCTCGGCGGCCAGGCGTGCGGCCCCGATCCCGGTCCGCCAAGCCGAGAGCTCCAACTCGCTCTCCGTGGCCCCTGCCGGGCTGGGGTAGCAGGCGATGACCCGGTCCTGGGCGGAGTTGTGCAGGAAGAAGGCCATGCCGACGGGGATCGCCAGCGCGTCCCACTGCCCGTCGGTCACGGTGAACGCCGGGTCGACGAGGTAGCGGTCGGGCACCCTGCGGTACCCGCCGCCACCCGCCCCGGGGTTGTCGAACAGGAAGCCGCACGGCCCGCAGGCGCACAGCATCCGACGCTCGGCCACCTGCACGAGGTGCGGGTGCTGCGACGGCACCGGCGTGGCGCACAGCTCGCACACCTCCTGCGGCTCCGCCCGCGGACCGGGGTCCCGGAGGAAGCGCCGCAGCGAGGCCGTCACGTAGCCGCCCTCTCCGGCGGTCGCAGGCCGATCTGCAGCAGCGCGGGCCCCGCGGGAGCCGCGTCGAAGACGACGCCGTCGACCTCGGGCGCGACCTCGCCGACCGCCGTCGCGACCACGTCCTTGATCGTGTCCGAGCCGCAGCCCCCGCCCGCGAGCACGACGTGCACCGCCCCGTCGGCGTCGATCTCGCCGAGCGTGATGCCCGAGCCGTGCGAGCCGAGGCGTCGCCGTGCGGTGGCCAGCGCGTGTTCCAACCGCTCCTCGACGGGTACCGGGTGCAGGTCGTGCAGCGCCAGCAGGCCCGCGACGAGCGGATCGGCGGCCAACCGGTGCACGACGGCGTCGCCCGCCGCGGCCTGCGCCACCGCGACCACCTGTTCGAGCCCGGCCCCGTAGAACCGCATCAGCACCCGCACTAGCTCCTCGGCCGAGTGGGCGACGGCGGGCCCGCCGGTGGCCGTGATGCCGTCGAGGAGCTCCTCGATGCGGTTGGCGAGGCCGGACGCGTCCAGATCCGTGCTCGCCATCTCAGATCGTGTTGAGCATGCCGGGCGACGTGATCAGATGCAGCGGTTTCCCGTCCCCCTTGTACATGTGCACGCCGCACGGCAGGCACGGGTCGAAGCTGCGCACCGCGCGCATGATGTCGATGCCCTTGAAGTCCTCGTTGCGGCTCTCCTCGAAGATCGGCGTGTTCTGCACGGCGTCCTCGTAGGGGCCCGGTGTGCCGAAGGAGTCGCGCACGCTGCCATTCCAGGGCGTCGGCGGGTACGGGTGGTAGTTCGCGATCTTGCCGCCGCGGATCACCATGTGGTGGGACAGCACCCCGCGCACCGCCTCGGTGAACCCGACGCTGATGGACTCGTCGGGCACCGTGAACTTCTCCCACGTCTTGGAGTTGCCCGCGCGCACCTCGGCGAGGGCCTTCTCGATGAAGTGCAGCGCGCAGGCCGCCGCGTAGGCCTGGAAGTAGGTCCGCGCGCGGTTGCGCTCGATGGCGTTGGAGAGGGGCTCGCCCTTCTTGTCGACCGGGCACTTCCACTCGTAGCTCGCCTCGGGCCGCATCATCGTCTTCGGCAGGTTGATCTGCACGGATGTGCCGGTTGCCTTGATGAAGCCGATGTCGACCAGCCCGGCCAGCGCCGTCGCCCACAGCCGGGCGAGCGGGCCGCCGCCGGTGTCGAGGGCGAGGTGGTCCTTGCCGTCGAACCAGCGCGGCGACATCGTCCAGCTGTACTTGTCGTCGAAGTTGCGCTTCTGGGGAGCGGGGATCGTGTGCTGGTTCCACGGGTGGCGCCGGTCGACCGGGTTGCCCAGCGGGTCCTGCGTCGCGAACATCTCCTGGTCTTCCCAGTCCCGGTAGAACGAGCTGCCGAGCAGGATCCGGATGCCCAGGTTGATCTCGACGAGGTCGTTGGTCACGAGCTTGCCGTCGACGACCACACCGGGCGTCACGAACATCTTCCGGCCCCAGCCGGTCATCGTCCGGTAGTTGAAGTCGCAGTGGTCGGGGTCGTTGAACGCGCCCCAGCAACCCAGCAGCACGCGACGGCGCCCGACCTCCTCGTAGCCGGGCAGCGCCTCGTACATGAAGTCCCAGAGGTCGTCGTGCATCGGCAGGCAGCGCTTCATGAACTCCACGTAGCGCATGAGCCGGGTGTAGTAGTCGGTGAAGAGCTGGATCGTCGCGACCGTGCCGACGCCGCCCGGGTACAGCGTGGAGGGGTGCACGTGGCGCCCCTCCATGAGGCAGAACATCTCGCGCGTGTAGCGGCTGACCTGCAGCGCCTCGCGGTAGAACTCGCCGGTGAACGGGTTGAGCGCCCGCATGATGTCGCCGATGGTCTTGAAGCCGTGGTCGGCGCCGTGCGGGGCCTCGGTGCGGTTGGCCTTCTCCAGCACCCCGGGGTTGGTCTCCGCGATCATCTTCTCGCAGTAGTCCACCCCGACCAGGTTCTCCTGGAAGATGTTGTGGTCGAACATGTACTCGGCGGCCTCGCCGAGGTTGATGATCCACTCACCGAGGTGCGGCGGGCGCACCCCGTAGGCCATGTTCTGGTTGTAGACCGAGCAGGTGGCGTGGTTGTCGCCGCAGATACCGCAGATGCGGCTCGTGATGAAGTGCGCGTCGCGCGGGTCCTTGCCCTTCATGAAGATCGAGTAGCCGCGGAAGATCGAGGACGTCGAGTGGCACTCCACGACCTTCTTCTGCGGAAAATCGATCTTGGTGTAGATCCCGAGGCTGCCGACGATGCGGGTGATCGGGTCCCACGCCATCTCGGTGAGGCCGGACTTGTCCGCCGAGATGTCCGCGGGCTTCGGCTGCGTGGTGGTCATGTTCGCCTCACCAGACCTTGGTGTAGCCGGTGGTCAGCTCGCTGCCGCGCTTGCGCCAATGCGGCTCCTGGTCGAGCTTCTTCTCGGTGATCTTGCGCAGGCGGCGGATGACGCCGCCGACGGCTTTGCTCGTCGCGCCGGACACCAGCGATCCGGGCGGGGCGTCCATGAAGGGTTGGAACTTGTCCGGGAAGCCCGGCATCGTGCAGCCGATGCAGATCCCACCGACGTTGGGACAGCCGCCCACACCGTTGATCCAGCCGCGCTTGGGCACGTTGCACTTCACCACCGGTCCCCAGCAGCCCAGCTTGACCAGGCACTTCGGGGAGCCGTACTCGGTGGCGAACTCGCCCTGCTCGTAGTAGCCGCCGCGGTCGCAGCCCTCGTGGACGGTGGCGCCGAAAAGCCACTTGGGCCGCAGCGCCTCGTCGAGCGGGATCATCGGCGCGGTGCCCACGGCCTGGTAGAGCAGATAGAGGATCGTCTCGGAAAGGTTGTCGGGGTGGGTCGGGCAGCCCGGCACGCAGACGATGGGGATGCCCGCCTTGGACTTCCAGTCCCAGCCGAGGTAGTCCGGCACACCCATCGCCCCGGTGGGGTTCCCCGCCATGGCGTGGATGCCGCCGTAGGTGGCGCAGGTGCCGACGGCCAGGATCGCCAAGGCCTTGGGGGCGAGGCGGTCGAGCCACTCGCTGGTCGTCATGGGCTGGCCGGTCTCGGGGTTGTTCCCGAACCCGCTCCAGTACCCCTCCGGCTTGATCTTCTCGTTCGGGATCGAGCCTTCGACCACGAGCACGAAGGGCTCGAGCTCGCCTCGCTCGGCCCGGAAGAACCACTCGATGAAGTCGTTGCGGCCGCCCACCGGCCCGTTGTCGAAGTCGATCAGCGGCCAGTGCACCGCGACTTTCGGCAGCCCCGGCAGCGCGCCCAGCGCGATCTCCTCGATGCTGGGTTGGGTGGCCGCGGTCAAGGCGACCGAGTCGCCGTCACAGCTCAAGCCTGCGTTGATCCACAGGATGTGTACGACGGGTTCCTCGGTCGGTGCAGACATGTGCAGCTCCTCGGCAACTGTGGTGCCGATCACTGTGGCCCCTTGGGCTATGCGGAGTAAGTGGTCCGAACAGCTACTGGTTAAGGCGGTGCGCAATGACGACGTTCGGCCTAGTGTGGCGCCGATCACTCCTCTCGGAGGCGAACCCATGGTCATGCGGCTGGCGCGGACGTCGATAGGAGCCGTCCGCCGCCGCTACACCGTCACCGGCGTGGTGCAGGGGGTCGGTTTCCGGCCGTTCGTGCACCGGATCGCCACCGACCTCCTGCTTGACGGGTTCGTGGGCAACGCGGCGGGTCTCGTGTTCGTCGAGGTGCAGGGCGAGGGCGGGGCGGTGGCCGAGTTCGCTCGCCTGCTCGTGGCGCACGCTCCGCCGCTGGCGCGGATCGCCGCGGTCACCGAAGAGGAGTGTGCGCTCGAGGCGGCGGCGGGCTTCGCCATCGTGCCGAGCGTCGACGGGGACGGCGTCAGCCCGATCCCGCCCGATGTCGCGGTGTGCGCGGACTGCCTCCGCGAACTGTTCGACCCCGGCGACCGCCGCTACCGCCACCCGTTCATCACGTGCACCAACTGCGGTCCACGGTTCACGATCATCACCGGGCTGCCCTACGACCGGCCCGCCACCACGATGGCCGACTTCCCGATGTGCGCCGCGTGCGCGGCCGAGTACACCGACCCGACCGACCGCCGCTTCCACGCCCAGCCGGTCTCCTGCCCCGACTGCGGCCCCACCCTGACCTTTCGCCGAGGTCCCGCCGCGCCCGCGGCCAAGGCCGCCGGACCCGCGGTCGGCCGCGCCGATCCCATCGCTGCGGGGCGGGCCGCGCTTGACGCCGGATCGGTGGTCGCGGTCAAGGGGGTTGGGGGTTACCACCTGGCCTGCGACGCCACGTCCGAAGCCGCGGTCGGCGCCGTTCGGGCGCGCAAGGCGCGGGGTGGGAAGCCGTTCGCGGTGATGGTCCGCGACCTCGACGCCGCCCGTGAGCTGGCCGAGATCGACGAGGCCGAGGCGGCGGTGCTCACCTCGCCCGCCCGGCCGGTTGTGCTGCTGCGCCGCCGCCCGTCCGCGCGGATCGCCGAGGGGGTCGCGCCCGACAACCCCTGGCTCGGCATCGTGCTGCCCTACACCCCGGTGCACCACCTCCTGCTCGAACACGGCGGCACTCTGGTCATGACCAGCGCGAACCGCTCGGACGAGCCCATCTGCTTCACCGCCGACGACGCCGCGCACCGCCTCGACGCCCTCGCCGACGCCGTGCTCGACCACGACCGCCCCATCCACGTGCCCTGCGACGACTCCGTGGTCCGCGTGGTCGACGGGCACGAGCTGCCCATCCGCCGCTCCCGCGGATACGCGCCGCTGCCGGTCGACCTCGGCCGCCGCGGCCCCGCCGTGCTCGCGGTCGGCGCGGAGCTGAAGAACACGTTCTGCCTCACCGACGGGGCGCTGGCCCACTGCTCGGCGCACATCGGGGACATGGGCACGCTGGAGACCCTCCAGGCGTTCGAGCGCGCGGTCGGGCAGCTCACCGCGCTGCGTGGAACCCCGACCCGGATCGCCGCCGACCTGCACCCGTCCTATCTCACCCGCGCGTGGGCCGAGCGCCACGCCGACGACCGCCCGCTGGATCTCGTGCAGCACCACCACGCCCACGTCGTCTCGCTGCTGGCCGAGCACGGGAGGCTGGGCGAGCCGAGCGTCGGCGTGGCGTTCGACGGCACCGGCTACGGGACCGACGGCGCGATCTGGGGCGGCGAGGTCCTCGTACTGGGCCGCGACAGCCACCGCTTCACCCGCGCCGCCCACCTGGCCGAAGTGCCGCTGCCCGGCGGCGACGCGGCCGTCCGGCATCCCCGGCGGATGGCGCTGGCGCACCTGTGGGCGGCGGGCATCGCGTGGGACGACGACCTGCCGCCGGTCGCCGCCTGCACCCCCGCCGAGCGCCGCGTGCTGGCGTCTCAGCTGGGCAGCGGCACCACCTGCGTGCCGACCACGAGCATGGGCCGCCTCTTCGACGCCGTCGCCAGCCTCCTGGGCATCCGCCACGAGTCCCGCTACGAGGCGGAGGCCGCGATGGCCCTCGAGCATGCCGCTCTCGCTGCCGCCCCCGACCGTGATCTCCAGACGGGGGACATGGCGGCCACATGTGGCCCTCATGTCCCGGAAACGGTGCTCAAGGGGTTCTCCACGGGGGCCGACGGTGTGCTGGACCCTGCGCACACTCTCGCCGGACTGGTCGCCGGGCTGCGTGCGGGGGTGACGCCGGGGGCGCTGGCGTGGGGGTTCCACGTCACCGTGGCCGATGCCGTCGCCGAGGTCGTGATGCGGGTGGCGGGGCCGGTGCGGCTCGTCGGACTCACCGGCGGCGTGTTCCAGAACGTGCTGCTCCTGCGCCTCACCCGCGAACGCCTCACCCGGCTGGGGTTCACGGTGTTGACCCACCGCACGGTCCCGCCCAACGATGGGGGCCTGGCCCTGGGACAGGCCGCGGTGTCTGTGCTGTGTGCGAGGGAAGAAGCGATGGGCGCACTCGACGAGGAGGGCGGGGCTCATGGCTGACGACGTGGGCGCCGAGAGCCTCCCGCCCGGGCTCGCCGACGACCTGGCCACCACCGCGCTCGCGCTGGCCCGCCGCTTCGCCGCGGGGGCGACCATGTGGTGCCTCGCGCCCTCGTGGGAGCCGCACGCGCAGCACGTCGCGGTGGAGTTCGTGCACCCGGTGATCGTCGGCAAGCGCGCCCTGCCCGCCGTCGCCGTCACTGGCCACGATCTGGTCGCCACCGCCCGCATGTCGGTGCGGTCGGGCGACCTGGTCGTCGCCGTCGCGTCGGCGGCCGAGCCCGAGGTCCGCTCGGTCATGCGCAGGGCACCCGCGTGGGGCGCCACGTCGGTGTGGATCGGGAGCGGCGAACGGCCGGCGGCGGGCGCGGCCGACCACGTGCTGTGGCTCGACGACGCCGACCCCCTCGTGCCCGCCACCGGCCGGTTCGTCCTGCTCTACCACCTGCTGTGGGAGCTCACCCACGTCTGCTTCGAGCACCCCGGCCTGCTGACCGAGCCCGCCGAGTGCACCGACGACGTGTGCATCACCTGCTCGGACGAGGGCCGCCTCGGCGAGGTCGTCGGGCCGGGGCGGGTCCGGACCGCGTCCGGGGTGGAGGACGTGGCGACGCTGCTCGTCGAGCCCGTCGCACCCGGCGACCTGCTGCTGGTGCACGCGGGCACCGCGATCACCCGGGTCGACGCATGACCGCCGTCGCGGTACTCCCCGCGGGGCGTCGTGACCGCCGACGTCCTTCGACTCGCGGCGGCGTCGTGACCGTTGACGTGGTCCTTCCCGGGAGGCGCGCGTCGTGACCGCCGACGTCGTCCTTCCCGGGGAGGCGCGCATCGCGACCCATCGACGTGCTCGTTCCCGCGGAGGCGCCGTCATGACCGCCGACGTGCTCGTTCTCGAGGAGGCGGCATCGTGACCGGCTTCCTCTACCCCTTCCTCGACGCCGAGGAGCGTGACCAGGACTCGCTCCTGCGCGACCTCGCCGCGTCGGCTGCCGCCAAGGCGGCGGAGAGCGCGGCGCTGCGCGCGTCCACTGTGGAGGCCAGCCGAGCGCTGATCGCGACCGCGGCCGCCGAGATGGCCCGCCGGTTCGCCACGGGAGGGCGGCTCTTCGCGTTCGGCAACGGCGGCAGCTCCACCGACGTGGCCACGCTGGTCGCCCTGTTCGCGCGGCCGCCCGGGGCGGGCGACCACCCCTCCCGGCCTGGTCGTTGGCCGCCGACCAGGCGATCCTCACCGCGCTGGGCAACGACGTCGGCTTCGACCTCGTGTTCTCCCGCCAGCTCATCGCCCGCGCCGGGGCGGGCGACATCGCGATCGCCATGTCCACGAGCGGCACCTCCCGCGACCTCATCGCCGGGCTCCGGGAAGCGCACGGCCGCGGTCTCTACACGGTGGGGTTCGCGGGCTACGACGGAGGCGAGTTCGCGACGTCACCGCACGTGGACGCCTGCTTCGTCGTGCGCAGCCAGAGCGTCCACCGGATCCAGGAGGCCCAAGCGCTGGTGGGCTACACGCTCTGGACCGCCGTCCACGAGAACCTGGAGCGCCCATGACCCACACCGGGCCCTACTTCTCCGAGGGCGAGGTCATCGAGCGCATCGAGTCGTTCCGCCGCCGCCGCCCCCGGCTGAAGGACGAGATCATCACGCTCGCGCACGGGGCGGGCGGCAAGTCCTCGGCCGCCCTCGTGGACGCTGTGTTCGTCGAGGCCTTCGGCAACGAGCTGGGCGACGGCGCCGTCTTCACCGTCCCGGGCGGGCGGGTCGCGATGTCGACCGACTCCTTCGTCGTCCAACCGCTGCGCTTCCCCGGCGGTTCGATCGGCCACCTCGCCGTCCACGGCACGGTGAACGACCTCGCGATGGCCGGAGCCGTGCCCCGCTGGCTGTCGGCGGCGTTCGTGCTCGAGGAGGGCTTCGCCATCGCGGAGCTGCGGGCGATCGTCGCCGACATGGCCGCCGCCGCCGAGGCCGCAGGGGTGCGGATCGTCACCGGCGACACGAAGGTCGTGCCCGCGCGGCGCCGCTGACGGGCTGTTCATCACGACGGCCGGGGTCGGCGTTCATCCCGGGCAGCCGGGACTTCACGCCCCCGCAGCCCGGCGACCGGGTGCTGCTCTCGGGCACGATGGGCGACCACGGCATGGCCGTGATGCTCGCCCGCGGCGACCTCGCCATCGAGGCCGACATCTCCTCCGACACCGCCGCGGTCAGCGAGATGGTCGAGGCGCTCTGGGCCGCCGCCCCCTCGCTGCGCTTCCTGCGCGACCCCACCCGCGGCGGCGTCGGCACCGTCTGCAACGAGCTCGCCCAGACCACGGGTCTCGCCGTGGTGCTCGACGAGGAGTCGCTGCCCGTCTCGCCGACCGTCAACGGCGCCTGCGAGATGCTCGGCATCGACCCGCTCTACGTCGCCAACGAGGGCAAGGTGCTCGCCGTCGTCGCGCCGGACGAGGCCGCCGCGGCGCTCGCCGCGCTGCGGGCGCACCCCCTGGGCGCCGACGCCGTCGACATCGGGGAGGTCGGCGCCGAGCCCGCGGCCACGGTCGTCCTGCGCACCGCGTTCGGCGGCACCCGCATCGTCGACATGCTCGTCGGCGACCCCCTACCCCGGATCTGTTAGAGGAGGCTCTGCCATGTGCCTGGGGATCCCGGGGCGGATCGTCGAGATCACCGACGCCGCCAACTGCCTGGCGAAGGTGGACGTCAGCGGCGTCCAGCGGACGATCAGCGTCAAGCTGCTGGAACGCGAGCTGCCCGAGCCCGACGAGTGGGTGCTCGTGCACGTCGGCTTCGCCATGGCGAAGATCGACGAGAAGGAAGCGCTGCTCACGCTGGCCGCCGTGCAGAAGCTCGGCTCGGCCTACACCGACGAGATGGACGCCTTCCGGGGGACCGCATGAAGTTCGTCGACGAGTTCCGTGACCCCGCCGCCGCCCGCGCCCTGCTCGGCGCGATCGGGCGGGTGGCCGACCCGGACCGGCACTACAAGTTCATGGAGGTGTGCGGCGGCCACACCCACACCATCTACCGGCACGGCATCGAGCACCTGCTGCCGTCCAATGTGGAGCTCGTGCACGGGCCCGGCTGCCCGGTCTGCGTGATCCCGATGGGTCGGGTGGACGACGCCATGTGGCTCGCCGAGCAGCCCGACGTGATCTTCACGTGCTTCGGGGACATGATGCGGGTGCCCGGGTCGAACGGGTCGCTGCTGGACGCGAAGGCGCGCGGCGCGGACGTCCGGTTCGTCTACTCGCCGTTGGACGCGCTGAAGCTCGCCGTCGAGCACCCCGACAAGCAGGTGGTGTTCTTCGCGCTCGGCTTCGAGACCACCGCGCCTTCGACGGCGGTGACGCTGGTGCGCGCCCGCGAGCTGGGGCTGCCCAACTTCAGCGTGTTCTGCAACCACGTCACGATCGTGCCGCCGCTCAAGGCCATCCTCGAGTCGCCCGACCTGCGCCTCGACGGCTTCCTCGGCCCCGGTCACGTCTCGACCGTCGTGGGCAACCGGCCTTACCGGTTCGTGCCCGAGGTCTACGGCAAGCCGATCGTCGTGGCCGGGTTCGAGCCGCTGGACATCCTCGCGTCCGTCGCGATGCTGCTCACCCAGCTGCGCGAGGGGCGCGCCGAGGTGGAGAACCAGTACTCGCGCGTGGTCGCCGAGGAGGGCAACCCGGCCGCCTTGGCCCTGATGGCGCAGGTGTTCGCCCTGCGGCCGCACTTCGAGTGGCGCGGGCTCGGGTTCATCGCGCAGAGCGCGCTGCGGCTGTCGGACGCCTACGCGGAGTTCGACGCCGAGCTGCGCTGGGCGATGCCGGGCGTGCGCGTCGCCGACCCGAAGGCGTGCCAGTGCGGCGAGGTGCTCAAGGGGGTGCTCAAGCCGTGGGAGTGCAAGGTGTTCGGCACGGCGTGCACCCCGGAGACGCCGATCGGCACCTGCATGGTGTCGCCGGAGGGCGCGTGCGCCGCGTACTACAACTTCGGCCGGATGCACCGGGAGGCAGCGCAGCTTGTCGGGCAGCACGCGGCCAGTAAGGGGCGCCGCGCTCTTCGCCCGCTACGCCGACGCCCCCAACACGTTGGGCTACTGCGGGCCGCCCGAGGGGATCGGCACGACCGAGGCCGAGATCAGGGCGTCGGCGCGGCGGTTCTCCGGTGTGTGGCCCTACCTGCAGGTGCTCGCCCGGCTGACCGGCACGCCCGACCCGCTCGACCCCCGCCTGGTCGAGGCCTACTGGCTGGGCCGCGACCTGGGCGTCGACCGGGAGGCGTTCGGCCGGGAGCTGCTCGCCGTGCTGGGACCGCGGGCCGGGGCGTACTGGACGCACCTGAACGCCGCCCTGCTCGCCGAGGCCGCCGCCGACCACGGGTTCCACGTGTTCGGCGTCTACCCGTGGTCGCGGCTGCTCGCGGCGGGTCCGCAGCCGTTGACGGTGCTGGACAGCTGCCGCATCCGCTGGGGGACGGTCGTGAGCGTAGACCCGCTGACCGTCTCCTCACCTCGGCTGACCTGGGACGGGACGAGCTTGGGGATGGCCGAGCCGACCGTCGGGCCGGTGACGGGTGGGGGAGTGGCGGTGGGCGCCACGGTCGCGGTGCACTGGGACCGGCTCGTCGACGTGCTCACGCCCGAGCAGGTGGAGGTGCTCACGGCGAGCACGGCAGCGCGGCTGGAACTCACGAACGCCCGCCTGGCCGTCGCCGCCGGTTGACCGCCAACCCGTCCACTATAGTGAAATCCGTGTTGGACTCCCCGGTCACCTCGTTGGCGCAGATCGTGGCCTCGGTGCAGGCGCACCCGGGGCTCGCCGGGAAGGCCGCGATCGGCGCGGTGCTCGACGATCCCGAGGGCGGCTGGGGCACCGACTGGCTCACCGGGCCCGGTGACGACGGCGCGGTCCTGCAGGCGGGCGGTACCCAGGTCGTCGCGTGCGGCGAGGCGATCCTGCCCGCGTTCGTAGCGGCCGACCCGCGCGGAGCCGGTTTCGCCGCCGTGCTCACCAACGTCAACGACGTCGCCGCGATGGGCGCGGTCCCGCTCGGCATCGTCGACACCATCGCCGCGTCCGAGACCGTCGCGCGCGAGATCGTCGCGGGCATGCGGGAGGCGTCCGCGCTCTACCGCGTGCCGATCGTCGGCGGGCACATGACGGTGCACGACGGGCCGCCCTCGCTCTCGGCCTTCGCGGTCGGCCACACCACGGCCCCGCTGTCGGTCACGCGGGCCGCGGCCGGTCAGTCGCTCGTGCTCGCGGCGGCGGTCGACGGTGTGGCGCGCACGGACTTCCCCTTCTTCCCGGCGTTCCGTGAGCGCGGCGAGCGCTGCGCCGACGACGTCCGGCTGCTGGCCCGGCTCGCCGACGATGGGACATGCGTGGCCGCCAAAGACGTCAGCATGGCCGGGGTGCTCGGGTCGCTCGCGATGCTGCTGGAGTGCGGCGGCCTGGGCGTGGCCGTGGACCTCGACGCGCTGCCCGCGCCGGCAGGGGTGCCGCTGACCTGGTGGCTGACCTGCTTCCCCAGCTACGCATTCCTGCTCTGCGTGCCCGCGGGCCGTGAGCCGGAGTGCCTCGCCGCATTCGAAGAGCGCGGGCTGGCCGCGGCCGTCGTCGGGACGCTCGACGGGACCGGCGAGCTGGCCATCACCTCCGGCGGGGAGCGGGCCACCGTGCTGCAGATCGACGACGCGGTGGTGACCGGCCTCCCGCGGATGCGGTGAGGCGCCCCGCTCAGGCGGGGCGCTTGCCGAGCTGCAGGAGGGTGGGGCCTGCGGTGGTGCCCTCGGGCCCGCACGCCGCGTGGGAGCTGCTCTGCTGCACCAGGTTGAGCGCCGAGCAGGCCTGGCAGCGGGCGCAGCCCGCGACCGCCGTGTCGGCGCCCATGCCGCGCGCTTCCAGGTACGCGGCGACGCGCCGGTAGATCGGCTCGGTGTACGTGCGGGCGGGCGCGGGCACGCTCCTCCATCAGCGATCCCGCGACGGGCCGGAACGGCACGACGAACGGGTAGACGCCGATGTCGATCGCCCGCTCGCACATCCGCACCGTGATCTCGGGGTCCTCGCCCATCCCGAGGATGACGTAGGTCGAGACGCGACCTTCGCCGAACAGCGCGACCGCCCGCTCCCACGTGCGGAAGTAGGTGTCGATGCCGGTGCGGAACTTGCCGGGGGCGACGCGCGCCAGCACCTCGGGGTCGAAGGACTCGATGTGGATCCCCACCGAGTCGACGCCCGTGCCGTGCACCTGGTCGAGCACCGCGAGGTCGCGCGGCGGCTCGAACTGCACCTGCACGGGCAGGCCCGCGGCCTCCTTCACCGCCTGGCCGCACCGCGCGACGTAGAGCGCGCCGCGGTCGGGCGCGACCGACGAGCCGGTGGTGAGCGTCGCGTCGACGGCGCCGTCGAGCTCCTTGGCCGCGACGGCGACCTCGGCCAGCATCGCGGGTGTCTTCTTCGCGATCGTGCGCCCCGCGGCGAGGGACAGGCCGATGCCGCAGAAGCTGCACTGGTCGGCGTTGCCCCAGTAGTTGCAGGCCTGCACGACGGTGGAGGCCAGCGAGTCGAGGTGCAGCAGGGCGATCTGGTGGTAGGGGACGCCGTCGGCGGTCTCGAGGTCGTAGAACCGCGGCCGCCGGGTGCCCGACACCGCGGCGAGCTTGCGCCCGTCGCGCCAGACGGCCTGGCCCTCGTCGTCGGCGCGCAGCCGATAGGGCGAGGTCGGGTTGGGCGGCACCGTGACCGGCACGCCTTCGATCCACAACATGCCGGAATCCGTCGGGCCCGCCCCGCCGGACCGCGTGGTCGCGAGGTCGGTCTCGACCCGCAGACCGACCGCCTGCAGGTCCATGACCAGCTCGGCCACGGCGGATGAGCCCAGGGGCCGGGCATCGGCAAGTTCCGTCATGATTTCTACTATAGTGTACGAACAGGTGAACACCACCTGTCCTGTCGAGAGGGTGTGCCGTGACCAACCAGCTGACGCTCCCCGCCTCCGTCGAGGTCGTGAACGTCGGGCTGCCGATGTTCGGCGACGCCGTCCGCGCGCAGGGGCGTCCGGTGCAACAGGTCGAGTGGCGCATCCCCGCCAACGGCGACCCGGCCGCCGTCCGCGCGCTGACCCTGCTGCACGGGGCGCGGGCCGAGACCGTCGACGCGGCCAACGCCGAGGTCGTGCGCAGGCTCGACCAGGGTGTTCCGCAGCTGGTCGGGATGGCGACGGTCGCCGACGTCCCGGGCTACGCGGGCCGCACCCTCCTGCATTGCGGGCCCGCCATCCCCTACGCCGAGGCGCCCGACCCGCTGCAGCGCTCGATGCGCGCCGCTGCCGTCGCTGAAGGGTGGGCGGGCGACGTCGGCGAGGCGCACGCGTTGCTGGGCCGCGGCGAGATCGCGCTCGACGCGGCGAACCACCACGACACCGTTGTGCCCATGGCCAGCGCCGTCGGTCCCTCGCAGCCGGTGTTCGTCGTCGAGAACGCCGAGGGGGGCACCCGGGCGTACTCGCCGGTCAACCAGGGGCCCGGCGAGGTGGCGTGGTTCGGACGCGACACCGACGCAGCGATCGAGCGGCTCCGGTTCCTCACCACGACCGCGGGGCCCGCGATCGCCGCCATCGTCGCCGCCGCGGGCCCGCTCGACGTGCTCGCCGTCGCGCAGCAGGGCATCACGATGGGCGACGACCTGCACATGCGCACGCAGGCGGCCACCAACCTGCTGACCCGCACCTGGCTCCCGCACCTCGCGGGCCTGCGCGACGACGTGCGGGTCCCGTTCGCGCGCTACCTGGCGGGCAACCACCTGTTCTTCCTCAACCTCGCGATGGCCGCGGCGAAGTCGCTGCAGCTGCACGCGGCGCAGGTGCCCGGCTCCAGCATCGTGACGACGATGTCCCGCAACGGCACCACGTTCGGGATCAAGGTCGGCGACTCCCCGGAGTGGCACGTCTGCCCGGCCCCGCCGGTCGGCGAAGCGCTGTACTACTCCGGCTACGGGCCGGAGACCAGCGCGAACGACATCGGCGACAGCGCCGTGCTGGAGCTCACCGGCATGGGCGGGCCCGCCGCGGGGGGCTCGGCCGCAGTGGCCGGGTTCCTGGGCGGCACGATGGCCGCCGCGCGCGAGGCCACCGAGAGCTTCCGCGCGATCTGCGCCGGGGTGAGCAGCCGCTTCACGCTGCCGCCGCTGGAGTTCGCGGGCACCCCGCTGGGTGTCGACGTGCGGCGGGTCGTCGACACCGGCATCACCCCCCGCATCACCACCGGGATCCTGCACGTCGACGCGGGCACCGGCCAGGTCGGCGCGGGCGTGGCGACGGCACCGCAGGAGTGCTTCACCGAGGCCCTCCTCGCCCTCGCCGCCCGCCTGGGCGCCTGACCCCCGCCCCGCCGCCCGCGCATGGGGCGGGCACGGATGGCCGCAGGCCCGGGGGGCTAGCCCGGATCGGCGCGGTGGCCTCCGCGTAGATGGCCTGGTGGGCGGCGGCGCTGGCGGCCCAGGTGTAGCGGGGGAGTACCTGTGCCCCACCGGCCTGCAGGTGGGCACGCAGCTGCGGGTCGTCGATCAGCCGGTCCATCGCGGCCGCGATCGCGCCTGCGTCGCCCGCGCGGGGCAGTAGCGCGCTCTCGCCGTCGACGAGGTACTCGCGGAAAACCGGGAGGTCCGAGGCCAGCACCGGCAGCCCGGCAGCCATCGCCTCCAGCACGACCAGCCCCCAGCCCTCCTTGACCGACGGGAAGCAGAGGGCGTCGGCGGCGTGGTAGAGGCCGACGAGCTCGTCGTCGGCGACCGTGCCGAGCTGCACGACGTCCTCGCCGAGGACCAGGCCGAGGCCCGGGAGCGCGGCGAGGGCCTCGTCGCGGTAGGCGGTGTAGTCCTGGAACGAGTGGCCGCCGACGATCGCCAGCGTCGCGATGGGACCGCGGCGGCGCTTGACCTCGGCGAGCGCCTCGAACGCGTGCCGGGTGCCCTTGCGCGGCTCGATCCCGCCGACGGCGAGGAACACGAACCGATCCGGGGGCAGCCGCGCGCGCAGGGCCGCGACCCGGTCGGGCGGCGCGGTGGCGAACCGCGCCGCGTCCACCCCGTTCGGCACGACCGTGGCCGCGCGGCCGTACTCGTCGGCGAGGATGCGCCGCCACTGCTCGCTCACCACGAGCACGCGGTCGGGCTCGGCGATCGCGGCGCGCTGGCACTCGACCAGCGCCTGCGTGGTGAAGTCGTCGACGTGGTGGACGGTGCGCACGACGACCACCGGCGCCCCGGCGTCGCGCACGCGGGCCGCGGCGCGCGCGGCGATGCAGTCCTGGGTGTGCAGCACGTCGAACCGGTCGGCCCGCTCGGCGAGGCCCGCTTCGAGCGTGTCGATGGCGGCGAACACCCGCTGCTCGAGCGTGGTGCCCGCGTGCGGGGCCGCGGGCAGCACGGTGTGCGGCACGGACGTCGCGCGCGGCAGCCCGGCGGCCGGATCGCCGAGCGCCAGCAGGTGCACGTCGACCCCGTCGGCGATCAGCGCTTCGGCGAGCGCGAGGGTGTGCACGAACCCGCCGCGCGGCTTCGTCGAGTGCGTGACCAGCGCGATCCGGGCGGCTCACGGCAGGAGCTCGGCAATCGACGGGTCGCGCCGCGCGATCGCCGCCGCCGCCATCGACGCCCGGGTGGCCGTCGTGGTGACCAGACAGCCCGCGTCGGTGAAGGCCCGCCGCTGCCGTTCGAGGCCCTGGGGGTCGCCGTCGGTGCCGAGCACGTAGACCACGACACGCGGGCCCCCGTCGGCGACGATGCGCGCGCACTCCGGCGCCAGTTCGGCCGCCGGGTCGGGGTGCGCGCCGTAGCCGAGCACGACGTCGAGCACGATGGCCGCCACCTCGGGGTCGGCGCCGTGGCTGCGGAGCACCTCGATGCGCGCGGCCGGGTCGATCATCGGGTGCGGGCGGCCCTTCGTGTACTCCTCCTCGCCGAGGTCCAGGCAGGTGTGGGCGTGGTCGGGCGCGGGCACGGCCAGCTCGGACCGCAGTGGGGTGTTGGAGTACACGTCGCCGAGGACGTCGGCCAGCACCACCAGCGACTCGTAGCAGAGCGTGCCCCCGGAGAAGAGGCCGCGCACGAGCGTCCGCCGCTCCGGCAGGTCCGCGATCGCGCCGCGGACCGCGTCGGCGAGGCCTTCCGTGACGTCCGGCGGGGTACCGCCCGCGGCCCGGACCGCCGCGAGCGCGCCCGCCTCCAGCGTGCGGGTCACCGTGACCCCGGGTGGCGCCGTGATGTCGTCGGCCACGCCGATCAGGGCGGCCACGACCGGCGTCCCTGCCGCGGCCTCGAGCACCGCCTGGGCGACGGCGGCGTCCGGGGGCTTGGACACGAGCAGGATGGCGTCGACGTCCGGATCGGCGGCGAGGCCGCGCACCGCCGTGAGGGCCATGCGGCCACCGACCCTGGCCGAGAGGTCGCGGCCGCCGAGCCCGATCACCTGCGCGACGCCGACGCCCCACCGATCCAGCAGCGCCGCCGCTTCCTGGGCGCCGGTGCCCGCCGCCGCGACCACGGCGACCCGCCCGCCTGCGACGACGTTGGCGAACCCGAGGCAGGTCCCGCCGAGCATCGCCGTGCCCGCGCCGGGTCCCATGACCAGCAGCCCGAGGCCTGCGGCCCGCTCCTTCAGCGCGATCTCGTCGTCGACGGGGACGTTGTCGCTGAACAGCAGCACGTGCAGCCCGGCCGAGAGCGCCTTGTGGGCCTCCAACGCGGCGTAGTCGCCGGGCACCGAGACGACGGCGACGTTGCTGCCGGGTTGGCGGGCCACCGCCTCCGCGAGGGTGCGCGGTGGACGTTCACCCGGGTCGGCGTCCTTGCCGTCCGCGGCCTCGAACAGCGCCTTCTCGCCCGCCTTGCGGGCCGCGTCGACGGCGTCCTGGGACTCCGCCCGCACGGCGATGAACAGGTCGTTGGCGCCTGCGGAGGCGAGCTCGGCCTGGGTGTCGAAGCCCTCTTTCTCCAGCGTGGCGACGTTGCCGGGGGTCGCCATGGCCGCGCTCGCCCATTCGATGCCGTCGACGCCCAGCAGCGCGCGGCTACCGACGAGCTGCACGACCGAGTCGACGTAGGTCTCCGGGTAGAGGCTGATCGCGTGGATCACGAGGCGGCTCCGAGGCAGGGTGCTGAGGCCGCGACCGGCGTCTCCGCGGCGGGGACGATGCGGGTGCCCTGGGCGGCGGGGTCGTCGCCGGTCAGCGACGCGACCGCGTGCTCGGCGTCGGTGACGACGGCCGTACCGCCGGTGCTGCGCACGAACCGGACCGCGGCGCGGATCTTCGGGCCCATGCTGCCCTCCGGGAACTGGCCTGCCGCCGCGTGCGCGGTGGCCTCGTCCGCGGTCATCTCGGTGACGTCGTGGGCCTGCGGCGTGCCGAAGTCGAGCATCACCCGCGGCACGCCCGTGACGAGCAGCAGCGCGTCGGCCCCCAGCGAGCTGGCCAGCCGTTCCGCGGCGAGGTCCTTGTCGACGACGGCGTCGATCCCGCGCAGCACCCCGGCGTCGTCGACCACCGGGACACCGCCGCCGCCCGCGGCGACGACCACGGAGCCGCGGTTGACGAGCGCCTTGATGTCGTCGAGCTCGACGATGCGGCGAGGCTCCGGCGAGGCGACCAGCCTGCGGTAGCCGCGCCCGGCGTCACTGCCGACGGACCAGCCCCGCTCCTGCGCGTAGCGCCGGGCGACCGCCTCGTCGAAGAACGGCCCGATGGGCTTCGTCGGCCTGTCGAACGCGGGGTCGTCAGCGTCGACGACCATGTGGGTCACCACGGAGACCACGCCGCGCAGCTCCGGCCCACAGACTTCGCGCAGCGCGAGGGTGAGCAGGCAGCCCAGCTGCCCTTCGGTCATCGCGCCGAGCCAGAACAGCGGCAGCTCGGGCACCCGGCCCGCGCCGTCTTCCTGCTGGATGGCGAGGTTGCCGATCTGCGGACCGTTGCCGTGCACGACCACGACGTCCCAACCGGCCTCGCGCAACGCGCACACGGCTCTGGCCATGTCGAGCGCGTTCGCGCGTTGCTCGTCGAAGGTGCCGGTCTGGTCGGTCCGGGTGATCGCGTTCCCCCCGAGAGCGACGACGACGGTCTTGGCCATGATGTGCGTGGCCCTCCAGCCAGGTCGTGCACGATGAGATATTGATTTCTATCATAGTGTACGAACTGTGCCCCGTGCCCTCACCGCCGTAAGATCCGCGAGGTGAGTTCGCGTCTGCGGCTCAGCCTGCTCGGTACCTTCACCGTCGAGGGTGAGCCCGAAGTGCACGTTCCCGTCGGCAAGGCGGAGCGTGCGCTCGCGGTGCTCGCGTACCGGCGCGGCGAGTTCGTCACGATCGACCAGCTCGTCGACGCCCTGTGGCAGGACCGGCCCCCCGAACGGGCCGACCGCAACGTCGCCGCGCTGATCAGCAGGCTGCGCCGGGCGCTGGGGCGTGAGGTCGTGGAGGGCTCGGCGGTGTCCGGTTTCCGGCTCTCCGCCGAGCGCACCGCGGTCGACCTGCACGAGGCCGCCGCGCACGTGGCGTCCGCGGAGGCCGACCTCGCCCACGGCCGGTTCGCGCTGGCGGCCACGAACGGCGAGCTGGCCGCCAAGCTGCTCGACACCGACGTGGCGCTCGCGGGCGAGCACGAGGACCGCTGGGTCACCGACCTGCGCTCCGCGGTCGTCACGCTCCTGCACCGCGCCCGCATCGCGTGGAGCGCGGCGGCGCTGGAGCTCGGCAGCTACGACACGGCGGTGCAGCAGGCCTCGGCTGCGCTGCACACCGACCCGTTCGACGAGGGCGCCTGCCGCACCGTGATGCTCGCCCACCAGCGCGCGGGTCGGCCCGGGTCCGCGTTGATGGCCTACCGGTCGCTGCGCGCGGCGCTGGCCGAGCACCTCGGGATCGACCCGTCGCCCGCCACGCAGGCGCTGCACGTCGCCATCCTGCGGGCTGACGAGGGTCCCGCCGCCCGCGACGCCGACGCCGACAACGCCCCGCCCGCCACCGCCATCGTCGGGCGCGACGCTGAGCTGGCCCAGCTGCGCAGGCTCTGGTCGGCCGCGGCGGCGGGCAGCCCGGCGCTCGCCGTCGTCACCGGGGAGGCGGGGATCGGCAAGAGCGCGCTGGTCGACGCGCTGGCCGTCGAGGTCCGCCGGTCCGGTGCGCTGGTCGTCGAGGTGGCCTGCTTCGAGGCCGAGCGCTCGCTGTACCTGCAGCCGTTGGCCGACCTCGTCCGGGAGCTGGCCCACCGCACGCCGTCGGCGGAGGTGCGGGAGCTCGCAGGCCGCAGGCTGGGCACGCTCGTGGAGCTGGTGTCGGAGCTCGCCGAGCAGGTGGGACCCGTGCCCTACGAGCGGGCCGGTCCCGAGGTGGAGCACCGCCGCAGCCTCGATGCCGTGAGCGGCTTCGTCACCGGGGTCGGCGAGCGGCGGCCGGTGCTGGTCGTCGTCGAGGACGTGCAGCACGCGAGCCAGTCGACCGTCGAGGCGCTGCATGTGCTGGCCGCGCACTGGCACGGCAGCCGGGTGATGCTCGTGCTCACTGAGCGGGTGCTCGAACACGCCCCGGTCACCGGGCAGCTGAGCGACGTCGCGGTGCGGATCGCCCTGCATCCGCTCGCGCCTGCCGCCGTCACCGAGCTGGTGCGCCGCTCGGGGGTCGGGCACGACCCCGCACGCATCTGGTCGTGGAGCGGCGGCTCACCGCTGTTCCTGACCGAGCTGCTGCGGCTGCCCGTCGACCCCGAGGCGACCGAGCCCCCGACCGTGCCCGCGACGCTGCAGGACGCCGTCGCGGGCAGGCTCGAACAGGTCGGCGACGCCGTCGCGGTGCTGCTCTCCCAGGCCGCGGTGCTCGGCACGACGTTCTCGCTCGACGACGTCGTCGCCCTCACCGGGCTCGACGTCGAGCGCTGCGCCGCGCTCGCCGAGCGCGCCATGCGCGCGGGCCTGCTCACCACGCAGGCCGACAGCTTCCGGTTCGGCAACGACATCGTCCGGCGGGTCGCCTACGAGCTGGCGCCGCTGCCGGTGCGGCTCAACCGCCACCGCCGCGCCGCCCGGCTCATGGCCGCCCGGCCCGAGGCCGCCGCCCAGCAGCTCCTGGCCGCGGGCGACCCGACGGCCGCGGCCGACGCGCTGATCGCCGCCGCCGACGCCGCCCACCGCGCCTTCGCCCACGTCGACGCCGAACGCCTGCTGGATGCGGCCGCCTCGGCCGCCGAGCGGGGCGGCGACACCGCGCGGCGGACCCTCGTGCACCTGCGCCGCGGACAGGTGCGCCGCGACCTCGGCCGCACCGCGGAGGCCCGCTCGGACCACGAGACCGCGCTCGAGCTGGCCCGCGTGCTCGGCGATCCGGAGCTGGAGGCGCGGGCGCTCGAGCAGCTCGGGTGGACGGCGTTCTACGCGCGCGACGCGCTGGTGGCCGTGGAGTTCGCCGAGCAGGCCACGCAGCTGGCCGAGTCCGCCGCCGCGGCGCCGCACGCGCTGCCCAGCGCCACGCTCCTGCTGGGGCGGGTGCGGCACTGGGACGGCGACTACGCGGGCGCCGAGGCGTCTTACGCCGACGTGCTCGACGCGACCTCCGACGACGCCATCACCGCCCACGCGATCGCCTACCGCGGCGCGCTGCTCCAGCACCAGGACCGCTTCGCCGAGGCGCAGTCGGTGCTGGCCAGGGCCCTGGTGCTGTGCCGCCGCGCGGGGGAGTTCCGGCCGCTGCTGCAGACGCTGTTCTTCACCGGGCTCGCCCGCGGCGACACCGGCGACTTCGCGGGTGCGCTGCGCGCGCTCGACCAGGCCCGACGGCTGATCGACGCGGAGAACCTCAACTTCTACCGGGCGGGCATCGAGACGACCACCTCGTGGATCCTGCAGGAGCTGGGCTGCGCGGCGGAGGCTCGTGAGCACGCCGTGCACGCCGTCGAGCTCGCCCGCAGCGGTGGCGGCGCGCTGGAGCTGGAGCAGGAGCTGCACGCGCTGCTGGCGGTGGCCGACTGCGACCTGATGCTCGGCCGCCCCGACGCCGCCGCGGCCGCGGTGGAACTGGCCGTGCCGATGCTCGACCGGTCACTGCCGTTCCGCCCGCGGGCCACCATGCGACTGGTCGAGATGCAGGCCCGGTGGGACGCCACGCAGGCCGAGCGGCTGCTCGACGTGGCCCGCACCTACGCGTCCCCGAAGTACGCGGCGCTCGCACTGCACCACCTCGGGCGACCCGAGGAGGCGGCGGCCGCCCTGGCCGACACCCGCTCCGACCTCTTGACCGCGCAGGTGGGAGCGGCCGCGGACCGCACGGCGGCGCGGGACCGCATCGCGGCCGCGCTGCCCGACGGGCTGCGGGCGACGTTCGTGCGGGCGGGCAGGCTCGTGGTGCCGCCTCCGCCCACCCGCTGACTTACAGCGCGATCTCCATGAGCACGTGCGGCATGCCGAGGTAGGGCACGGGGCCACCGAGGGAGCTCCAGCCCAAGCGGTGGAAGAACCGCTCGTTGCCCGCCTGCACCGACGCGATCATCCGTTCGCCGCCGCGGGCGGCCGCCGTGGCGACCGCGAAGCGGACGAGCGTCCCGCCGAGGCTGCCCGTGCGGTGCGCGGCCAGCACGGCGAGGCGGTCGCCCTTCCACAGCCCGCCGTCGAGGGGATACAGCCGGACCGTGCCCGCTGCCTCGCCTGCGGCCAGCCCGACGACGTGCACCGTCGCCGGGTCGTCGTCGTGCACGTCGCGATCGGAGCCGTCGAACAACGCCTGCTCCGTGACGAACACGCAGCACCGGATCGCGTGGTGCGCCGCCAGCTCGGCCGCGTCCTCGGCCACCCGACACCACTCGTGGCCACGTATCTGGTCGACCGTCACGGAGCCTCGATCTCCCCCCTCAGTCGCTGCACCTCGGCGAGCCACTCCTCGCGCTGGGTGAACGCCTCCCCGCGCAGGCCGCCCGGGGCGACGACGTCGATCCGGTAGGGCTCGGGCGCCCACGCGTCGACAGCGGCGCGAAGCTCGGTGCCCGAGTCCAGGTGCAGCGCGACGCTGCAGCCCGAGCCCGAACGGCCACCGGTGAGCTCCTCGACGGACTCGGGGCCCTCCAACACCGCCCACGCCCGACCGGCCGTCCGGGCCTCCTGGATCGCTCGGCGCCGCTTGTCGCGGACGTCCATCACGATCAGCTCGCGCTCGCGAAGGCTGCAGGCCACGCCGACCAGCAGCGCCATCGGCACTCCTGGCGGCGTAGCCCCTGCGGTGGCGGTGCGGACCTCGTCGGGCGCGGCCATCGCCTGGACGAGGGCCTCGAGGCCTGCGCCGCGCTGGCGGAAGTCCGCGGCGATGGCCCCCACGGTCTCCAGCGCCCGCGCGTACGCGTCCGGGTCGGCGATCAGCGTCGCGAACGTCGACTCGGCCGCCGCTCTCCACCGCTGCCGCCAGATGTCGACGTCAAGCGGTAGTCCGGCGCTCGTCTCCACGCGCTAGAGCGTCCAGGTCTGCAGGACCAGCGCGCCCTCGCGGCGAGCGGTCAGGGTCGCATCGAGGACGTCGAGCGGGTGCATCGCCTGCACGCCCTCGAGGAGGTCGGTCTCGCGCATGCCGTAGAGCGCGGCCATGGCGAACCGGCAGGCGTAGACCTTGCCGCCTTCCTTCATGAACGTGCTGAGCTGGTTGTTGAAGTTCATGTGCCCGGGGAACGCGTCGGCGCCGACGGTCGGGAAGCCGCGGGTGGCCGAGGCCATCAGCACGCCGGGTCCGTACAGGACGATGCTCGTGTCGAAGCCCTTGCGACGGATGCGCGTGGCCGTGAGCATGTTGACGAAGCCGACCGAGCCCTCGTACGGCACGGTGTGCATGAAGATGTAGGCCTTCTCGCCCTCGTTCGCCTTGATGTCATCGAACAGCTTCTCGTCGTAGTCGACGATCGCGTCGCCCGTGTGGGCGCGCTCTCCGACGATCTGAGCCACGGTGGTCTCCTTCTCTCGGTGGTGTGGTCGCGGCGTTCAGACCGCGGGTCCGCTCGGGCGCGGCGGGAGCGCCCAGGTCTTGCGGTGGCTGCCCGGCATCGCGCGCATGATCCGACTGCGCAGCGACCAGGGCATCAAGGCGTAGGTGGGCGCGAAGACCCGCAGCCAGAACAGCTCTTGCAGCCCGTGCGGCGGCCGCGGCGCCGGGGTGCCCTGGGCCTTGGCCATCTTGGTGTGGGCGGCCACGAGCAGGTAGTGCTCCGAGTTCGTCCGCAGCCAGCGAAAGAACGACGTCATCGCGGTCAGGCCCGCTTCTTCGCTGCGGCGAGGCCGTTGGTGGCCGCGACGACGATCGGCTCGTTGAGCGCGCCGATCGCGGGCGAGTAGACGTTCTCCATCGTGGAGAGGTCCTCGAAGGTGAGCCCGAACCGCACGGCCTGGGCGAGGAAGTCGGCCCGCTCCTTGATGCCCTCGCCGCCGCCGACCATCTGCGCGCCGATCAGCCGCAGGGATCCCGGCTCGGCGAGCAGCTTGACCTTGATCTTCTGCACGCCCGGGTAGTAGCGGGCGCGCGAGATGCCCTCCGCGACGCCCAGCACGTACGGGATGCCCAGGGCCGTGGCCGTGGTCTCGCCGAAGGAGGCGCCGCCGATCACCCACTTGCCCGCGGGCGTGCCCCACGGGACGAACACCGCGCGGTAGGCGCGCGTGCCGCCGCCCGCGTTGGTGCCCGCGGTCTTGCCCTGGGCGTAGGCGTGCGAGCCGGTGAGCCCCTGCAGCGGGGTGCGGGTCATGCCGTGCGGGATCTCGGCGGCGTCGCCCGCGGCCCAGACGTCCGGGGCGGAGGTCTTCATCCGCTCGTCGACGATGATGCCGCCGGTCGAGCCGAGCTTGATCCCCGCGGCCTGGGCGAGCGCGTTGTTGGGGGTCTTGTGCGTGGCGACCACCACGAGGTCG
The DNA here is from genome assembly GCA_963799945.1 of uncultured Actinomycetota bacterium. Classification (GTDB taxonomy): domain Bacteria; phylum Actinomycetota; class Actinomycetes; order Mycobacteriales; family Pseudonocardiaceae; genus Pseudonocardia. The sequence goes on along the minus strand of CAWCZG010000004.1, from coordinate 891,396 downwards.
GCGGCGATCTCACCCGCCGAGGTGCGCACCGCGCGGACCTTGCCGCCGTCGCCGAGGAAGGCCTCGAGCGTCGTGTTGAAGTGCAGGTGCACGCCCATCTCGCGCCACGAGTCCTCGACCGGCGCCATGATGTCCGGGTCGGCCATCATCGACAGGGCGTACGGGTTCGGGTCGACCAGGTGGGTCTCGATGCCGCGGTGCGCGAGCGCGGTGACCATCTCCAGGCCCAGCGGGCCCGCCTCCACGACGACCGCGGCCTTGGTCTCGGCGATGACCTTGTCCCACTCCATCGCCTTGCGGATGTTCTTGACGTAGTACAGGCCCTCGAGGTCGCCGCCGGGCACACCGGGATCGGCGTAGTTCCAGCCGGTGGCGATGACCAGGCTGTCGTAGCGGACGACGCCTTCGCCCGTGACGGTCACGGTGTGCGCCGCGGTGTCGATCGCGGTCACGGCGGTCTCGTAGCGGACGTCGATGCCCGCGTCGACATAGGCCTGCTTGCCCGCGAGGAAGAGGCGCTCGAAGTCGGGGATCTCGCCGCCGTGCACGTAGGGGATCCCGCACGGGCTGTAGGCGACGTCCTCGAACTCGGTGTAGACGACGACGTCAGCGCCCGGATCGGCCGCTTTGACCCCGCCCGCCGCTCCGAGGCCCGCCGCGCCTCCACCGATCACGACCGTTCTGCGCGGTGCTGGAGACACATGCAACCCTTCCGCCGAGGCGTCCTACGCTGAGATGCCCGCCACCGTCTTGATTATCCGGTACAGATTTACACCATACTAGAAGCGTTGTCCGCGCACCAGGAGGCCCCCATGCCCGCCGAACCGCTCCCGGCTCCGGTCGACGGGGAAGCCGACACGCCCGGGTGGGAGAGCGTCGTCGGCGCGATCGGGCCCAAGGTGCGCGCCCTGCGCCTGAGCCGGGGGCTGACGCTGCAGCAGCTCGCGCAGGCCGCCGACGTCTCGACGGCGTCGGTGCACAAGGTCGAGCGCGGCGACATGGTCCCGACGGTGACGACGCTGTTGAAGATCGCGGGCGCGCTCGGGGCGCCGGTGCGGCACTTCGTCGAGGACGACGACACGGTGCGGGCGGGCGTGCACACCCGCTTCGCCGGGCGGCTGGACACCGGCCCGGTCCCGATCACCGGCCCCGCGGACCGCTTCCGCGCGCGCGGCACGGCGCTGCGGCTGGCTCCCGGCGCGGAGAGCACGGGACGGCAGCGCTCCGGTGAGACGCTGCTCGTCGTGCTGGAGGGGACGCTGCAGGTCGAGCTGGCCGCCGACCGCTACACGGTGGCCGCGGGCGAGGCGCTGCACTTCTCCTCGGAGGTCGAGCACCGGATCCACAACGACGGCGCCGAGCCCGCGGACGCGGTGCTCGTCGACGTGCCCGAGGACTGACGGCCTGCGCCCCTAGCGCGCCGCGGCGGCCGCCCGCTCGAGCAGCGCCTTCTCGGCGGCCGTGAAGTGCGCCGCGCGTCGGGCGGCCTCGTCGTCGAGGCCGGTGAGCTCGGCGCGCAAGGACGTGATCATCGATGCGATCGCGGACGGCGCCGCCCCGCCCTCGGCCTGCCGCGTCGCGACGATCGCGGCCGGGTCGAGCACACCTGACAGGTCCACCGAGGCCAGACCCCACGTCCGCCCGGTGTGCGCGAGCGCTTGTTCGTCGAGCATGGCGCCGGTGATGTCGGCCCCCGTGCGGCCCTCCTGCGCGGCGCGGCGCACGGTGTTGCCGACGACGACGTAGGCCGTCCGGTAGTCGACGCCGACCAGGCCGACCAGGTGCTCGGCGAGGTCGGTGGCCTGGCTGAAGCCGCGCTGCAGCTCCTCGCGCATCCGCTCCGCGTTGACCCGCAGGGTGCGCACCACACCCGTCATCAGCCGGGTGATCCGCAGGGCGAGGTCCAGCGCCCGCGGTACCTCGCCGTAGGCGAAGATCAGGTTGTCGCTGCGCGCCGAGGGGCTCTTGGTCACCGCGAGGAAGCCGGTCAGCCGCCCGATGAGCACACCGGACGAGCCACGGATGATCGCGAGCGAGTAGGGGTTGCGCTTCTGGGGCATGAGGATGCTGGAGCGGCTGTAGGCGTCGTCGAGGTCGATGAAGTCGAACTCGCCCGCGGAGAAGATCTCCAGGTCCTCGGACAGCTTCGAGAAGTTCGAGATCAGGCTCGCGGCGGTCGCGAGCACGTGGATCAGCCCGTCGACCTGCCACATCGCGTCGCGCGTGTGCGGGATGACCGAGCCGAAGCCCAGCGCGGCCGCGATCGGGTCGCGGTCTTCCAACAGCCGCGTGCCGTTCACGCAGCCCGCGCCGCCCGGGCTGGCGTCGATCCCCTCGAGCTCGTCGAGCAGTCGGCGGACGTCGCGCAGGGTCGGGTAGACGAACGAGAGCAGGTAGTGCCCGAACGTCGAGGGCTGCGCCTGCTGCAGGTAGGTCTGGTCGGGCAGGAGGGTCGCGGCGTGCTCCTCGGCGCGGTCGACCATCGTCGCCGCGGTCTCCACGGCCTCGGCGGCGAGCGCGGTGAGCTGGTCGCGCAAGTGCAGCCGCAACGCCACGCGGACGGCCTCGCGCCGCGGCCTGCCCGCGTGCAGCCAGCCCGCGGCATCGCCGATCCGGGAGACGAAGTAGCGCTCGCGCGAGTTGTAGGGCTCCCCGAACGACGGGTCGTAGGGGAAGTCGCCGGCGTCCACGGCGAGCACCTCGAGCAGCAGCGTCAGCAAGGCGCGGCGCGCCTCCTCGGGGATGATGTCGCGGCGGGCCAGGTCGAGGACGTGCGCGATGTCGGCGAGGTTGAGGCCGTGGTGCAGGAACTGGGCGTCGGCGTTCTCGAGCGCGAACCCGGACTCGATCAGCTCGGGCGCCGGGCCGGACCGGGGGAACCCCTCCGCCCGCGGGCGCCGTACGCGGCTGGTGGTCATCGCGAGTGCTCCTTCAGGACGGCGGGGACGGCGCTGGACACGAGGTCGGTGACGGCGGGGACGGTCCCGCCGGTGTGCCACCAGAGGACCGGCCCCTCGGCGGCCCGGGCGCGCGCGACGGCGGCGGTGAGGGCCTGCGCGCCGTAGGTCGGGTCGACGAGCAGCCCGGCGCGTTCGTACGCGACGCGGGCGTGGCAGCGCTCGTCCGCGCTCGGCCTGCCGAACCCCGCGCCGCGCGCGTCGACGAGCGCGAACCGCGCGGGATCCGGCGGAGCCACGCCGAGCAGCGTGGCGCACTGCCCCGCGAGGTCGAGGACGTGCGCGCGCACCTCGTCGGGCGGCCTGCTCACCGAGACCCCGAGCACCGGGACGTCCAGGCCCGCGGCGACCAGCCCGGCCAGCAGCCCCGCGGCGCTCCCCCCGGAGCCGACGGGCAGCACGATCGTCGAGGGCCGCTCGTCGCGATCGGCCAGGAGTCCCGTCGCGCTCCCGCCGGAGCCGTCGGGCAGCACGAACGTCGAGGGCCGGTCGTCGCGGCCTTCCAGCTGGGCCGCGACCTCGGCGGCGGCGTCGGCGAACCCGAGCGCGCCGATGGCCGTGGAGCCGCCGCGCGGGACGGCGACCGCGGGGCGTCCGGACGCGGTGAGCGCGGCCGCGATCTCCGCCGCGCGCACCTCCACCTCGGCTCGGTCGGCGCGGCCGGTGCGGACGATCTCGGCGCCCGCCGCGGCGGCGAGCGCGACGTTGGGGGCTCCGACCGGGTCGCCCCAGAGCACGATCGTGCAGGCCAGGCCCGCGGTTCGGGCGGCCAGCGCGGCGGCGGCGATGAAGTTGGAGCCGGGGCCGCCGCCGGTCACGAAGACCTCGACGCCCGCGTCCCGGGCCGCGCCGATCAGGTGCTCCAGCGGCCGGACCTTGTTGCCCGCGGCCCCGAAGCCGATGAGGTCGTCCCGCTTGACCAGCAGCGGAGCGACCCCGAACGCCGCACCGAGGCGCTCGTCGCGCACCAGCGGTGTCGGCAGCACGGCCAGCGGGAACCGGCTCGGCCTGGCCGCCGCCTGCGGCACGCCCACCGCTCGGCCTCGGCCGCCCTGGCCAGACGCGTGGGTCCCGCCCACCGCTCCGGCTGGGTCGGACGGGCCGCGGCCGGACGTCTGGGTCCCGCCCACCGCTCCGGCTGGGTCGCGCGGGTCGCGGCCGGACGCGTGCGTCACGCCCACCGCTCCGGCTCGGTCGCGCGGGCCGCGGCCGCCCTGGCCAGCACACCGTCGACCATCGCGGTGGCGCACCGGACGCCGCTCGTCGCGCGCCAGGCCGCGACCTGTTCGTCGGTGGCGAGACCCTGCGCGACGAGTGAGGGCCCGTCGCCGCGCAGCACCTCGTGCAGCGCCTGTTGGGCCTGGTGTTTGCCCAGCTGCGCGGAGAGCCCGGCCAGCACGCGCTCGGAGTCGAGCCCGCCGAACCGCTCCAGGTTGGCCGCCATCGCCTCGGGGTGCACCTCCAGACCGGTCAGCAGGCCCCGCGCCAGGTGCAGCGCGGCCGCGGACAGCTGGCAGAGCTCGGGCAGCGCGATCCACTCGGCCTTCCACGAGCGGCCGTCGCGCTCGTGCCCGCCGACCATGCCCTCCACCAGCACGCCTGCCGCCGAGCGGGCGAGCCGCGCGAGCGTGTCGAGGTGCTCCCCGGTCTCGGGGTTGCGCTTGTGCGGCATCGTGATGCTGCTGACGGCCTCCGCGCGGGCGGGCTCGGCGAGCTCGCCGATCTCCGGTCGCGCCAGCTCGTAGACCTCGACCCCGATCCGCGCGAGCGTGCCGCACACCATCGCGAGGACCGAGCCGAACTCCGCGATCCGGTCGCGCGCGGTCAGCCAGGAGATGCCCGGGTCGTCGAGCCCGACCTCGGCGCAGAACCGGCGCCGCAGCTCCGGCCCGTCGTCGCCGAAGAACGCGAGCGCCCCGACGGCGCCGCCGAGCTGCCCGACGCACCAGCGCGGCCTGCCTTCGCGGAGCCGGTCGACGTGCCTGCGCAGCTCGTCGGCCCAGCTCGCGGCCTTGAACCCGAAGGTGATCGGTGCGCCGGGCTGGCCGTGCGTCCGGCCCGCCATCGGGGTGTCGCGGTGGCGTTCGGCGAGCTCCAGCACCGCCGCCTCGCAAGCGCGCACGTCCCGCCACGCGATGGCGCCGACGTCGCGCAGCAGCGTCCCGAACCACGTGTCCGTGACGTCCTGGACGGTGGCGCCCACGTACACGTGCTCGCGGACGTCGGTCGGCAGCACCTGCTGCAGGCCGCGGATCAGGCCCAGCGTCGAGTGCGAGGTCAGGCGGGTCTGCTCGGCGACGAAGTCGATGTCGAGGCTCTCCACGCGCGCGTGCTCCGCGATCCGCGCGGCCACACCTTCCGGCACGATCCCCAACGACTCCTGGGTCCGCGCGAGCGCGACGAGGACGTCCAACCAGCGCTGCAGCATCGCGGTCTCGTCGAACAGATCGGCCGTCTCGTCAGTGCCCCACAAGTGCGCGTAGAGCCGGGAGGTCGCCAGGCGGGTCAGCCGGGGCGCCACGTCGGCGCCTCCTTCTCGGCGAGCCTGCGCAACGCCTCGCCGACCGTCTGCAGCGACGAGCCCCACGGCACCGACACCCAGCGCTCACCGCTGTCGATGTGCTCGTCCTGCAGGCAGCACTTGGTCAGCACCGGCTCGTCGGGGGGCGCGGCGACCAGCCCGGCCTTGGGGCAGAAGTCGACGTAAGGCGGCTCGTCGCCGTAGAAGTGGCGGTGGATCTGCCGCGAGCGCGTGCATCCCAGCAGCGTCCAGTCGGCGCGCTCGGGGTGCTCGTCGAGGTAGGAGACGCGCGCGCCCGGCACCTCGCCGCCGGAGCCGCGACAGGGCAGCAGGTAGTGCTCCGCGGGCGCCCGCGCGGCCAGCGACGCGAGGTCGACGGTCTCGGGCACCAGCTCGACCGGCACCAGGTCCTCGGCGACGGCGAGCAGCCGTCGGGCCTGGTCGACGAGCTTCGCGGGCAGCGGCGGCACGACATCGCGCACGACGACCCGCAGCGGCTGCGGGTCCAGCACGAAGTTGACGTGGGCGTAGCGGCCTTCGACGACCACCGCCCACGCCCCTGGGGCCTGCTCCCGGGCCACCGCCGCGAGCACCGACGGGATGCCGGTGTCGGCGTCGGGATCGCGGACGTACGCGCACCGGTCGGGGCCCGCCAGCATCGTCACCGCCACGACCGGGGAGAACAGCGGCTCCGGCGCGATCCGTTCGACCTGCAGCACCGCCACGGGCCCCGGCACGGCGGGGTCGCGGCGGGCCACGACGAAGCGGGTCTTGCGGTACGCGTCGCGGCCCAGGAAGTGCGCGCGCAGCGCGTCCGCCTCGAGGGGGACCTCCGGCGGGACGGTCGCCACCGCGACCCCGCGGTAGCGCAGCGGCACGAAGTTCGGCCCGCGGACGTCGGGGGTCACGCCGAGTCCGTCTCCGCGAGCTCCCGCGTGCCCGGCACGGCGGTGTCCGAGCGCAGGCCCAGCCGCAGCGTCTCGGTGGAGAGGACGTCGCCGGGCGCCACGTTGCCCAGGTTGACCTCGGGGCCGAAGCGGCGCACGAACCACGCCTGCTGCGCGGCCTGCGGCGCCTCGAACACCACCCGTTCCACCCCGACGGCCGCCACCACGGCCTCGACGACGTCGGGCCGGACGCGGCCCCGGTCGTCGAAGGTGCCGACCGTGCCGCTCTGCCTGCCCTCGGTGACCACCAGCGTGGCCCCGGCGTCCAGGTCGGCGCGGCACTCGGCGGGCCAGCGCCGCGCGGCGTCGGTCTCGCCCGGCGCCTTGGAACCGACCTCCGCGAGCACGGTGAACTCCCGCGTGGCCCGCTCGATCAGCGCGGCCTTCTCGGCGAGCGACATCGCCACCGTGCCCCGCGAGACCTCGACGTGGGAGAACCCGCTCGCCGCCGCCCAGGCGAGGCATTCCTCCTCGCGGCCCTGCGACCAGGCGATCTCCAGGAGCGTGCCGCCCAGGCACACGGCGACCTCGGCCGCGCGCAGCATCGCGATCTTCGCCTCGAGCGCGGCGTCGACGTAGCCGGTGCCCCAGCCGATCTTCCAGATGTCCAGGTGCCGACCCGCCGACTCGAGGACGTCGGTGAGCGCGCTCCGCCCGATCCCGCCGTCGATCACGTGCGTGATGCCGACGGCGCGGGGCCGGGGTGCGCGCCGCGGGAGGTCGAGGAAGGAGGGTGCGGACACAACGCCCAGTCTATGTCGGATATTTAATGCTGATCTACTATCGGAGATGTGAGGTCACCGAAGCCCGGACTCGACCGTCGTCCGTCGATCCCGCGGACGGCCGCGGCGGACGATGTCGGCTGCCAGCATGAACGCCCACTCGGCCCGGTCAGGGCGCGCCCACGTGTGCCGCTCGGAGAACGTCTCCCACTCCTGCGGTCCGACCATGGGTCGCTCGGAGTAGTCCAGCTCGTGCCAGGTGACGGCCAGGTCCATCAGCTCCAGCAGGGCGTCTTCGTCCGTGTCGATCGTCAGCAGGCGGTCGTGGTGGGCCCGCGTCGGGCCTGCGGGGCAGATGCCCCGACAGGTCACCAGCCGGAGCGGTACGTGCACAGCGGCGGTCATCGGCCCCTCCTGGAACGTGTGGTGCGGGCCACTGTGCCGGGCAGCGGTTGCACCGGTGTTGCACGAGGGTTAATCGGATGACGGCCATTCGGACGGTGTCTGCGCGGTGGACTGGCGGAATGCGGGCCGAGATCGACGCGGGCGGCTTCGCCCTGGTCGCCGACGAGCCCGCCGCCGCGGGAGGGACGGGCACCGGGCCCCAGCCGACGGAGCTGCTGCTCGCCGCAATCGCCTCGTGCTTCACGCTCGCGCTGGCCCACAGCGCGCGCAAGCGGGACATCGCCCTCGACGGGCTCGACGTCGAGGTCACGGGGACCTACGACGGCCCGAGCTTCCGCGCGTTCCTCGTCGTCGTGCACGCCGACGCGCCCGGGGGCGAGGAGCTGGAGCGGCTCATCGAGGCGGCGAAGCGCGTCTGCTACGTGACGCGCACGATCGTCGGCGATCCGGAGATCACCTACGAGATCCGCTGAGGTGCGCGGCCGCCCGCGCCCCCAGCGGTGATCTCAGCGGCCGAGGTCTCAGCGGTGGGGATCGCCGTAGAGCTCCTCGTAGTTGCGGTAGAGGATGCGTTCCTTCAGCTCGTCGCCGACGGGCGCGCCCTTGATCTTCCAGTACTCGCTCCAGAAGTCGCTCCAGGGCTCGTCGGAGGCGAACAGCACGCGGTCGGCGCCGACGCCCCGCTTCTCGATCTCGGTGAGCAGCCAGCGGGCGCCGAACCCGATGGTCCACGTGGTGTCGCAGTAGACCTTGTAGCCCTCCTCGACCCAGTCGAGGAACCGCGGCACGAGCTTGATGTGGCCGCTGACCCCGCCGCCGAAGTGGACCAGGTAGATCTTGATGCGCTTGCCGTAGCGCTCGACGAGCGGGATGAAGTTGTTGATGTCGGAGCTGCCGCCCGCGCTGGTGTGGAAGTGGAACACCAGGTCGTGCTGCTCGGCCGCGGCGAAGCACGCCTCGGCGATCTCGCGGGTGTCGTCGTCCCAGGTGTTCGGATCGGGGTTGCCGCCGAGCAGGAACGTCGTCTTGAGCGCGACGATGCCGGGCTCACCCGCGTGCTTGAGCGTCTCGAGGGTGCGTTCCTTGTTCTGGGGCAGGATCGACACCCAGAGCCCGCCGACCAGGCGGTCGTTGTTGGCCACCGAGTCGAGCACGAGCGGGTTCAGCGAGAACGCGTGCTCCTGCTTGGGGATCCCGTAGTTGGGCAGTACCAACCCGCGCTCGACGCCGAGGCCGTCGAGGTGGCGCAGGTAGTCCTTCGCCCCCTCGAACTCGTAGACGGTCGGCTTGACCGGCTCCTTGAGGTCGTAGAACTGCCAGGCCTCCATCGTCCCGATGTGGCTGTGCGCGTCGACCACCCGGCCGTGCACCTTGTCGGGTTGCGCCATCGTTCACCCCTCGCGTTGAGAATAATCGATGGATTTATCTTATAGTGTATCAGGACGCGAAGGTGCGCAGGGTGCGTTCCAACTCCCCCAACGGCCTGCCCGGGGGGAGCACCACGATGGGCGTGTCGGCGCCCGCGGCGTACCAGGCCTCCAGGCCGCCGGACCCGGTGAGCAGGAGCTCGTCGACCAGCACCTGCGCGGCGGGCGGGAGGGTCGGGGGCATCCCGCGCCCGTTGGCCGCCACCACCGCGTCCACCGCATCCCCGAAGCCCTGGTCTCGCAGCGTGGCCGCGTAGAGCGGACCCATGCTGGTCAGGTAGAACACCAGCCACCAGGCGGCCACGTCCGGCTCCAGGGCCGCCGGGAGCGCGGGGGTGACCCGTGGGCGTGGGCGACCGGCCCGGGCCGCGCCTTCCTCCAGCAGACACGTGCCCTGCTTCAGCCCGGACCGTGGCATCAGGAACGGGCACCATGCGTCGGCGACCTCGCCCGCGAGACGGACCGCGGCGGGCCCGAGCGCGGCCAGGTGCAGCGGCACCCGGGAGCGGGGTGGCGCGGCCAGCCGGAGGCCGCGGGCCCCGGTCGACCCGACCATCCGCTCGCCGTCGAGGAGGCCGCGGACCTGGCGCGCGACCGCGCCCAGCCGCGCGACAGGAGCGCGGAACGGCACGTCGTGCAGCCCTTCGGCGAGCTGGGGGCTGCCCGCGCCCAGGCCCAGAGCGAACCGTCCGCCGGACACGTCGGCCAAGCCTGCCGCCAGCATCGCGATGGTGGCCGGAGTGCGGCCCCAGATGTTGAGCACCCCGGTGGCCAGCTCGATCCGCGTCGTCCGGGTGGCGATCTCGGTGAGCAGGACGGCGGCGTCGGAGCCCCAGCCCTCGGCCACCGAGAAGGCGCTGTAGCCCAGCTCCTCGGCCAGGGCGGCCAGGCGCAGCACCACCTCGCGCCGGGTCTCCATCGGCGTGATGCCGACCGCGAGCGGCCTCTGCGCACTCATGTCTCGTCCACCTTCCTGGCCAACATGACCTTCGTCGTCTCCGGGATGAGCACCGTGGCCGTCGTGGGCGCGAACCCGGCCCGGCGCAGCCGGTCGCCCAGCTCGGCCGCGGTGAACGACACCGCATCCGGCCGCCAGGCGAGGTACTGCAGGAACCACAGCGCCGTGGCGACGGGGCCGGGCTGGTGGTCGTCGAGCACGAAGTCGTGCACCACGAGCAGGCCGTCGCGGCGCAGGCTCCGGTGCGCCTTCGCGAGCACGTCGTCGATCTCGACCTCGCTCAACGCGCTGAGCAGGTAGGACAGCAGGACGACGTCCTGCCCGTCGGGCCACGCCACCGCGGTGGCGTCGCCGTCGTGCAGGGCGATGCGCGCGCCGACGCCCTCGGTATCGAGGAAGCCGCGGGCGACCTCCAGCGTCGCGGGGAAATCGATCAGGGTGGCCCGCAGGTCGGGGTTGGCCGCGCAGAAGGCGATCGAGAACGCGCCGCTGCCGCCGCCGACGTCCAACAGGCTGCGTGCACCGGGGAGGGGGAGCCGCTCGGCGAGCGTGCGCGCGACGGCGAGCGAGCCGGTGTGCTGGGCGACCGTGAACGTCGCCGCCTCGTCGGACCGGGCCATGAGCTCCCCGAACCCGTCGAACGCCGAGCCCTTGCCCGCGATGCCCGCGTCGAGGTGGCCGAGGGCCGGGTAGATCTGTCGCCCGATCTGAAGACGGTAGTACTCGCCGAGGTCGCCCTCCGCGCCCCGCACGAGGTGGCGCTGCGCGGCCGGGGCGTTGGCGTAGCCGCGCTCGTCCTCCACGACGAGGCCGAGCGCGGCCAGCCCGCGCAGCAGCGTCGTCATCCGGGGCGGGGCCACCACCAGGGCGGCGGCGAGCTCCGCGGCCGGGCGGGGGCCGTCGGCGAGGGCGGTGAACAGGCCGAGCTCGAGGGCGGCGAAGAGCGCCTTCGAGCCGATGAAGCCGTAAGCGATGTCGGCGACCTCGCGGCGCCGTGTCGCAGCCGTGCGCATTTCGTCCACCTCCCGGGCGATCGGCACTACTCTCGCTCGTACGGCTTGCATTCCGGTTGCACCGATATCGGAGACGCGTGGAGTTCCGGATCCTGGGACCACTCGAGGTCGTCGACGACGGATCACCGGTTCCGGTCGGCGGCCCGAAGCCGCGCGCGCTGCTCGCGGCGCTCCTGCTCCGCCCGGGCGCTGTGGTGTCGACCGACCGCCTGCTCACCGCGGTATGGGGCACGGCGCCCCCGCGGGACGCGGTCGGGGCGCTGCGCGCCTACGTCTCCCGGCTACGGGTCGCGCTGCCGGGGGAGCGGCTGCGCTGGCGGGCGCCCGGCTACCTCCTCGACGTCGCCAGGGACGAGCTGGATGCGGCCACGTTCACCCGCCTGCTCGGGCTGGCCCGCGAGCGTGCGGGGGTCGCCGACCACGTCGAGGCGCTCGACCTGCTGGACACCGCGCTGGCCCTGTGGCGCGGCGAGGCGCTGGTCGAGTTCGACGCCGCCGACATCGACCTCGACGGGCACCTCGCCCGCCTGGCCGACCTGCGCCTGGCCGCGACGCAGGAACGGGCCGAGGCGATGTTGGCGCTGGGCCGCGGCCGCGAGGTCGTCGCCGAGATGGAGGGCCTGCTCGAACGGCATCCGGATCGCGAGGCCGTGGCCGCCCTGCTGATGCGCGCGCTGTACGCGAGCGGCCGCCAGGCCGACGCCCTCGGCGTCTACCGGGCGTTGCGGCGCAGGCTGGTCGACGAGCTCGGCGTCGAGCCGTCCGACGCCACGCGCGAGGTGCACCGCCGGATGCTGGAGCAGGACCCTGCCCTGACGCCTGCCGCGGGCGCGCCGGTGGGCAACCTGCCGCGGCGGGGTGCGGCGCTCGTCGGGCGTGAGGGCGCCGTCGCCGCGGTCGCCCGTGCGCTGCGGGCGGCCCCGCTCGTGTCGCTGACCGGGGTCGGTGGGGTCGGCAAGACCCGGCTGGCCGTCGAAGTGGCCACCCGGGAGCAGGCCCGGTTCGCCGATGGCGCGTGGCTCTGCGAGCTGGCCCCGCTCGGCGACGGCGGCTCCGTGGCCCACGCCGTCGCCGCTGCGCTCCGGGTGCAGCAGCGGTACGGCGCGACGATCGAGCAGACGGTCGTCGAGTACCTCGCGCACCGGTCGCTGTTGCTCGTGCTGGACAACTGCGAACACGTGCTGGACGCCGCGGCCGGGCTGGTCGCGGGCATCGTCGCGCACTGCCCCGGCGTCGTCGTGCTGGCCACGAGCCGGGAGCCGCTGGGCGTCGCGGGCGAGCAGATCTGGCCGGTCCCGCCGTTGCCGCTGCCCGACGCCACCGCGCTGTTCGTGCAGCGGGCGCGGGCCACCCGGCCGGACTTCGATCCCGCTCGGGAGCACGCGGGCGCGGTGGCGGAGATCTGCCTGCGGGTCGACGGCCTCCCGCTCGGGATCGAGCTGGCCGCGGCCCGCACGCGGGCGATGAGCGCCGCCGAGATCGCGAGCAGGCTCGACGACGTCAACCTGCTCACCCACGGACCGCGCACCGCCCAACCCCGCCACCAGAGCCTCGCCGCCGCGATCGAGTGGTCCTACCGGCTGTTGGAGAAGCCGGAGCAGCAGCTGTTCGCGCGGATGTCGGTGTTCGCGGGCGGGGCGGACCTCGCCGCGGTGCACGCCGTCTGCGCCGAGCCCGGCACCACGGAGATCGAGTCGCTCGACCTGGTGGCCGCGCTGGTCGACAAGTCGATGGTCGGGGTGGTCGGGGGCGCCGAGCAGGGCGGCGCCACCCGCTACCGCGTCCTGGAGACGCTGCGGGCGTACGGCCGGGACCGGCTGTTCGCGATCGAGCCGGTCGCCCGGCGCCACGCCGAGCACTTCACCGCCCTTGCCGAGGTCGCCGCCCGCGCCGTGCAGGGCGTCGACGAGCAGGCGTGGGTCGCGGCGACGCTGCCGGACGCGGACAACCTGCGCGCCGCGCTGGAGTTCGCCTACGCCGAGCGGGACGTCGAACTCGGGCTGCGCCTGACCGTCGCACTGCCCGAGGTGCTGCAGGTCCGCCGAGGTTTCGAGACCGCGGCGCTGACCGAGCACATCCTCGCCCTCGCCGACCCGGACCACCCTCTGTTCGCGGCCACGGTGGGGGCGGTGGCGAGGGGCGCGTGGTGCGTCGGCGACTTCGCCAGGGCCGACCGCCTCGCCGCCCGGGCCGCAGGCGCGGTCCTCGGCACCGGGCACCGCGCGGTCGGGGCACCCCGCCGATGTCGCGGCGGACGTCGCGCTCTACCGCGGCGACGTCGGGGCCGCCGAGACGCACTACGCGGAGCAGGTCGTCCGCGCCCGCCGGGACGGCGACCGGATCAGGTTGGTGTGGGCGCTGTACTACGTCGCGATCTGCCACGCGGTGCGCCGGGCCCCCGAGCGCGGGGTCGACGCCGCGACGGAGAGCCTGGAGGTGGCGACGGCCACCGGGAACCCGACCGCGCTCTCGATGGCCCGCTACGCGCTCGGCCTCGTGCTCAAGAAGGCCGAGCCCGAGCGCGCGCTCGAGCTGCTCGACGAGGCGGCCCGGCTGGCGGCGTCGGTGCACAACTTCTGGTGGGAGGGCATCGCGCTGATGGAGGCCGCGGCCACCCGGGCGGTGCACGGCGACGCCGCCCGCGCGGCGGGCGCGCTCGTCGCGGTGCTCGACGTCTGGGACCGGGTCGGCGACTGGACCCAGCAGTGGCTCAACCTGCGCTACGTGGTCCGGCTGCTCGTGCGGCTGGGGGCGGAGCAGGACGCGGTCGTCCTGCACCACTGCCTGCTCGCGGCGCGCAAGACGTCGTCGTTGAGCCCCGAGCGCGCCGCCCGTCTGCTGGATGGACCGGAGGGCCCCCGGTTCGCCGCCGCGGCGCATCGCGGAGCCGGCATGGGCGCCGCCGCGGCCGTCACTCTTGGCCCGCGACAGCCTCTCCCGATTCGCGAGAGCGCCGGACCCTCGCGCCTGACGCCCGGCGCGCGGGCCGCGAAAAGGGCACCATGTGTTATGCCCGATGACCCGTTTGGTGACGCGTTCGGTCCGCTCGGCCCGTTGGTCGGTCGGATACTGGGCGATCTCGGGTCGATGGACCTCGGATCGCTCGGTGACCTGCGCCCGCCGCCCGGCACCCGCGGCACCCGCGGCCTCGACCGGTTCGGCCGCGACCTCACCGCCGACGCCCGCGCGGGCCTGCTCGACCCCGTCATCGGCCGCGACGACGAGATCGACCAGGTGCTGGAGGTGCTCGCCCGCCGCACCAAGAACAACCCCGTGCTGCTGGGCGACCCCGGCGTGGGCAAGACCGCCATCGTCGAGGGGATCGCGCGGCGCATCGCCGACGGCGACGTCCCGGCGGCGCTGCGCGAGGTCCGGCTGGTGGCCATCGACCTCGCGGGCATGGTCGCGGGCACCAAGTACCGCGGCGAGTTCGAGGAGCGGCTCACGAACCTGATCCGGGAGATCGCCGCGGCCGGGTCGTCGCTGGTCGTTTTCGTCGACGAGCTGCACCAGGTCGTCGGCGCGGGCTCGGCCGAGGGCGCCCCGATGGACGCGGGCACGATCCTCAAGCCCGCGCTCGCCCGCGGTGAGCTGCGGCTGATCGGCGCCACCACGATGGAGGAGTACCGCCGCCACATCGAGAAGGACGCCGCGCTGGAGCGCCGGTTCGAGCCGGTCACGGTGCCCGAGCCCTCGGTCGAGCAGACCGTGGAGATCCTGCGCGGCCTGCGCGCGCGCTACGAGCAGCACCACGGCGTCACGATCTCCGACGCCGCGCTGCAGGCTGCCGCAGAGCTGTCCGACCGCTACGTCCGCGACCGCTTCCTGCCCGACAAGGCCATCGACCTCATCGACCGCGCCGCCGCCCGCGCGGGCATGCGGTCACCCGACAGCGCGCAGGCCCGGCAGATCGAGGAGCTCACGCGGGCCCGCGACGTCGCCGTCGACGCCGAGGACTACGAGCGCGCCATGGTGCTCACCCGCGAGCTGGAGCGGCTCTCGGGCACGCCGTCGCTGGACAAGAAGCCGCAGATCACCGCCGACGACATCGCGCAGATCGTGGCCCGGCGCACCGGAATCCCGGTCGCGGAGCTGGGCGCGGTCGAGCGCGACCGGCTGCTGCGTCTCGAGGAGCTCCTCCACCGGCGCATCGTCGGGCAGGACGAGGCCGTCGAGGCCGTCGCCGATGCGGTGCGCAGCGGCCGCGCGGGCCTCGGGCACCCCGGGCGCCCGGTCGGCTCGTTCCTCTTCCTCGGGCCGACCGGGGTCGGCAAGACCGAGCTGGGCCGCGCGCTCGCCGAGGCGCTGTTCGGCTCGCCCGACAAGCTCGTCCGGCTGGACCTCTCGGAGTACAGCGACCGCTCGGCGGTCACCCGCATGATCGGCGCTCCGCCCGGGCACGTCGGCTACGACGACGCCGGCCAGCTCACCGAGGCCGTTCGCCGCGACCCCTACACCGTCCTGCTGCTCGACGAGCTGGAGAAGGCCCACCCGGATGTCGCCGCGCTGCTGCTGCAGGTGCTCGACAGCGGGCGGCTCACCGACGCGCACGGCCGGGTCGTCGACTTCCGGCACGCCATCGTGATCATGACGAGCAACGTCGGCGCCGAGCGGATCCTGGCCGCCGAGGAGATCGACGACGTGCACGACGCCGTCCTCACCGAGGCCAGGAGCAGGCTGCGGCCCGAGCTGGTCGGCCGGGTCGACGAGGTCGTGCTCTTCTCCCGCCTCACCCGCGACGAGCTGCGCCGCATCGTCAGCCTCCTGCTCGACGAGACGCGGGAGCGCCTGCGCGCCCGCGGCGTCGACCTCGCGCTGGACGAGGCGGCGATCGACCTCCTCGCGGGCCGCGGTCAGCGCCCCGAGCTGGGCGCCCGGCCGCTGCGGCGCACGATCGGCCGCGAGGTCGAGCGGCGCCTGGCCCGGATGCTGCTGGCGGGCGATGTGGCCTCCGGGCAGCGCGTCCGCATCACGGTGGACGAAGGGGAGCTCGCGCTGCACGTCGAGTGAGGGGCCGGACCCTCTCAGCCCGGCCCGCCGCCGGGGAAGGGCTGCTGCTGGTAGACCCGGCCACCCCAGACGGCCCGGGCGCCGGAATCGCCGATCCGGTAGACGTCCACGGCCGCACCGAGGGCCACCACGACCGCCACGACGGCGAGGCCGAGGGCGAGCAGGCGCAGGCCTCCCGTCACGGCCGGAGCGGCCGTGGTGCCGGGCCCTTCGCGGCGGGCCGTCCGCTCGGCGCGCTGGTGAAGCAGCACGAACGCCCCGACGACGACCATCAGCGGGATCACCCAGAGCTTGAGCGAGTCGCCGAGCATCGTGTGCGCCTCGATCGCCGGGTCGCGCGGGAGGCTGTGCTCGAGGCCCTCGCCGGTCTGCTCGGCGACGATGGTGCAGACCGAGGCCAGCACCGTCGCCGCGACGACGAGCCAGCCGTAGCGGCGTCGGGCCGCGGGCCACAGCACGACCACGAGCGCACCGAGCACGGACAGCGGCACGAGGACCACCGTCGCGTGGACGACGAGCGGGTGCAGCGGCAGGCCGCCGATGAAGGTGGGCATGTCCAGAGTCTGTATGGCACAACCTGACGCCCCGCTGAGCGACCGGCACATAACCTCTGATTCAGAGGTAATGTCGGCCGCATGGGTACGGCCGACGAGCTGATGGACCTCGTCCTCGGGGTCCGGAGGGTCGTGCGCCGACGCCTGCGGACCACGGTGACGGGTCCCGTGCTGCGCGGCGCCCAGATCGAGCTGCTGCAGCTCGTCGAAGCCGAGCCGAGCGTGGGCGTGGCGGCCGCCGCGCGCAGCCTGCACCTGGCGGGCAACACCGTCAGCACGCTGGTCAACCAGCTCGTCGAAGCCGGGATGCTGCACCGGGGGGTCGACCCGACCGATCGGCGTGCTGCCCACCTCACCCTCAGCGATGCGGCCGCGTCGCGCCTGTCCCGGTGGCGGGCCGCGCGCAGCGAGCTGGTCGGCGACGCCGTGTCCCGGCTGTCCGCGCAGGACGTCGCAGCGCTGGAGGCGGCGCTCCCCGCGTTGAAGAACCTCGTCCGAGAGCTGGAGATGTGATGGACGCGCCCGCGGTTCGCTGTGTCGGCCTGCGCCAGGCCTTCGGGGAGACGGTCGCCGTCGACGGGCTCGATCTCGAGGTCGAGCCGGGCGAGGTGTTCGGGCTCCTCGGGCCGAACGGGGCGGGCAAGACCACCACCATCCGCCTCATCACCACGCTGCTCCCGGCCCCACCGGGCACGGTCGAGGTGCTGGGGCTGGATGTCGCGCGGCGCCGGACGTCCGTGCGTCGGCTGATCGGCTACCTCCCGCAGCAGCTCTCGGCCGACGGCTCGCTCACCGGCCGGGAAAACGTCACCCTCTTCGCCCGCCTCTACGACGTGCCGCGGCGGGAGCGGGGCGCGCAGGTGCAGGCGGTGTTGGAGGCCGTCGAGCTCGCCGACGTCGCCGAGCGCCTCGCCAAGACCTACTCCGGCGGCATGATCCGACGCCTCGAGCTGGCGCAGGCGCTGGTCAGCGCGCCACAGCTGCTGATCCTGGACGAGCCGACGGTCGGCCTCGACCCGGTAGCCCGCGACGCCGTCTGGGACCGCATCCACGAGATCCGCCACGCGACGGGGATGACGGTGCTCGTCACCACCCACGCCATGCAGGAGGCCGACGAGCACTGCGACCGGATCGCGCTCATGCACCGCGGCCGCATCCGGGCGCTCGGCACGCCGAGCGATCTCAAGAGCGCGATCGGCCCGGAGGCCACGCTCGACGACGTCTTCCGCCGCAACACCGGCGACACGTTGGCCCCGTCCGAGAAGGGCGGACTCCGCGATGTCCGTGCTGCCCGCCGTACCGCCGGTCGCCTCGGCTGAACGGAGCGTGCGAAGTGATCATTGACGCTGAGCCCGGCATCTGGCGCGTCGCCGCCACCGGGGTCTCCCGGGTCGCGACGATGTGCCTCGTCGAGCTGCAGAAGCTCCGTCACGACCGCACCGAGCTGATCACCCGGGCCGTCCAGCCCGCGCTGTGGCTGGTGGTGTTCGGCAACGTCTTCACCCGCCTGCACGCGATCCCGACCGGCAACGTGCCCTACCTCGACTACCTCGCACCGGGGATCCTCGCCCAGTCGGCGCTGTTCATCGCGATCTTCTACGGCATCCAGATCATCTGGGAGCGGGACGCGGGGGTGCTGGCCAAGCTGCTGGTCACCCCGACCCCGCGGGCCGCGCTCGTGGCGGCCAAGGCGTTCGCGGCAGGCATCCGGGCCGTCGCGCAGGCCTTCATCGTGCTGATCCTGGCTTTGCTCATGGGGGTCAGCCTGTCGCCGAACCCGTTGCACTGGCTGGGCGTGCTCGTCGCCCTCATGCTCGGGTCGGCCTTCTTCTGCTGCCTGTCGATCACGATCGCGGGCGTGGTGCTCTCCCGCGACCGCCTGATGGGCATCGGGCAGGCGATCACGATGCCGCTGTTCTTCGCGTCCAACGCGCTCTACCCGGTGGCGCTGATGCCGGTGTGGCTGCAGGTGATCAACCACGTCAACCCGCTGAGCTATGAGGTCGACGCGCTGCGCGGGCTGCTCATCGGCACCCCCGCCCGGCTGCTTCTCGACTTCGGGGTGCTGCTGGCCGCGGCCGCGGTGATGATCACGGTCGCCTCGGCGCTCCTGCCGCGACTGGTGCGTGGCTGACACACTGCACAAATGGGGCGTCGACGCGGGCAGGCCGCCGTCGTCCTGCTGCTCGCGGCGCTGTCGGCGTGCACCACCGCGGGAACCTCGACGCCGACCCCCGCCACCACCACGATCCCTGCCACCACAACCACCGCTGCGACGACCGAGCCGCCGCCTTCGTCCACGACCCCACCGGCGCCGGTGACCTCGGAGCCCCCGGCGCGTGACCCGCTGGCGTTCTTCCGCGCGCAGGAAGCGCCCTGCGCTCAGTTCGCCCAGCAGGTCGGCAACCCGGTGGTGGAGCCGGAGCGGTTCAGCGGGGCCACGGTGGTCCGCGACCTCGGCCGGGGCGCCACCCAGATCGTCGACGGCCGCGGCACCCGCCTCGTCGTCGTCCCGCAGCGGGGCATCGTCCTCCCGGAGTCGGGCCGTACCGACGCGGTCATGCCGCCGCCGTACGAGTTCGGCTGCTCGGAGAAGGTCTTCGTCGGCGCGGCGCACGACTGACCCGCCGCCGGACGCCTCTAGGCTGGTCGGCGTGAGCAGCCCCGGACGCGGCGGAGTGATCGGCTCCGGCGTGTCCTGGACGGCGCGGTGGAGCCTGCGCCTGCTGGTCATCGTCGCGGCGATCTGGATCCTGGGCTACATCATCGGCCAGCTGTGGGCGATCGCGCTGCCGGTGCTCCTGGCTATCGTGCTCGCGACCGTGTTGTGGCCCCCGGCCGCGTGGCTGCGCCGCCACCGGTTCCGGCCCGCGCTCGCGTCGGCCACGGTGCTGCTCGCGGGGATCCTCGTGCTCGGCGTGCTGATGACGCTCGTGGTGTCGGCGGTCGTGGGCAGCCTCACGCAGATCGCGCAGAGCGTCACCGCGGGTGTCCAGTCCATCCGCGACTGGATCGAGGGGCCACCGTTCAACGTCCACGACAGCCAGCTCACCTCGCTCATCCAGCAGATCACCACGCGCATCCAGTCGAGCGTGTCGACGATCGCGACGAGCGTGCTCGCGGGGGTCGGCTCGATCGCGTCCGGCGTGATCACGGTCGTCCTGACGCTCATCCTCACGTTCCTCTTCGTGAAGGACGGCCCGCGCTTCCTGCCGTGGGTGCGCCTCGTCGCCGGTGAGCGCGCAGGCGGGCACATCGCCGAGGTGCTCGCCAGGATCTGGGCCACGGTCGGCTCCTTCATCCGGCAGCAGGCGATCGTCAGCCTCGCCGACGCGGTGCTGATCGGCACCGGCCTGGTGATC
Source organism: uncultured Actinomycetota bacterium (assembly GCA_963799945.1). GTDB lineage: Bacteria > Actinomycetota > Actinomycetes > Mycobacteriales > Pseudonocardiaceae > Pseudonocardia. The sequence continues at coordinate 871,520 of CAWCZG010000004.1, read as the reverse complement.
GTCGGGGTGCCGCTGGCGCTGCCACTGGCCGTCCTGACCTTCCTGGGTGGCTTCATCCCGATCATCGGCGCGTTCGTCGCAGGCGCGGTCGCGGTCCTCGTGGCCCTCGTGAACAACGGGTTCAGCGCGGCGGTGATCGTCCTCGTGATCGTGGTGGCCGTGCAACAGGTCGAGGGCAACGTGCTGCAGCCCGTGCTGCAGTCGCGCGGGCTCGGGCTGCACGCGGCCGTGGTGCTGCTCGCCATCACCGCGGGCAGCACGCTCTACGGCATCGCGGGGGCGTTCCTCGCCGTGCCGGTGACCGCGGCGATCGGGGTGATCCTCCGCTACCTGGGCGAGCGGATCGACGCGCGCGTGGCACCGCCGGATCCCGTTGACGACCCCGTGTCCGATCCGGCGACGGAGGTCGACGCAGCCGAGAACCCCGCTTGATCTTTGGGGTTAGGCTCAGGTCGGCCGTCGCATGAGCGGCGTCGCAGAGGGGTTGCAGAGGAGCGAGCTTCATGAGTGCCGTCGAAGACATCATGTCCCAGATCCCGCTGGGCCAGCTGGCAGGCCAGCTCGGCGTGAACGAGCCCGAAGCCGAGCAGGCGGTCCGCACCGCGCTCCCGGCCTTGCTGGGCGGCATCCACGCCAACACCGAGGACCCCGGCGGCGCGGCGTCTTTCGCCCAGGCCGTTCAGCAGCACGACCCGTCGCTCATCGAGGGTGGCGTCAACCTGAACGAGGTCAACCCCGACGACGGCCAGAAGATCGTCAGCCACGTGTTCGGCGCCAACCAGGGCCAGGTCGTCCAGCAGCTCGGCGGAGTCGGCTCGGCCGGTTCGGGCCTGATCCAGAAGCTGCTGCCGATCCTCGCCCCGATCGTGATGGCCTACCTGGCCAAGCAGCTGACCGGTCAGACGTCGAACATGGGCGCGGGCGGCGGCCTCGGCGGCATGCTGGGCGGCCTCCTCGGAGGCGTGCTCGGTGGCGGCGGCGCTCAGCAGCAACAGCAACAGTCGAGCGGCCCCGACCTCGGCTCGATCCTGGGCGGCCTGTTGGGCGGCGGGACGCGCTAGCTCGACCTCCGGTGCGCGGGAAGGTCGCCTCGGGGGCGACCTTCCCGGCACGCGTGGGTGGGTCGTCGGGGCGACCTTTCCCGGGTGGGGCTGATGGGGGCCCGCCCGGGCGGCTAGACCACGACGCGCATCGGGCGTCCCCGCGCGTCGCGCTCGCCGCCGAGCACTTCGGCCTCGCCGCGGGCCCACCGCCCTGCTGACCAGGCGGCGGCGAGCGCGTCGAGCACGTCGTCGAGGCGGGCGCCCGCGGGCAGGTCGCCGAGGGCCTGCGCCGGGTCGACGAAGCGCGCGAGCGCGGCGATCCGCTGCCCGGCGCCCCGGGCGGACTTCTTCGGCGCGAAGTCCGTCTCGGGCGCCAGCGCGCGCAGCGCCAGCTCGGGGTGCACTTCGACGACGCGGTCGGGCAGCGCGACCGCGTCCCACTCCGCGATCTTCGGCGTGATGTGGAAGGTCTGCAGGCTGATGGCGCGACCGGTGAGACGCCGCGCCGTCGCGCAGGCCTCGGCGTAGCCCGCCGCGGCGAGCACCGCGCGCGGCGGGGCGGGGAACACCGACGAGCGGGCCCGACCCAGCCGGGCTGCAGCCTGGTCGTCGCAGGCGCGCCGGGCGCGGCCCTCGGGGAGGCCGAGCGGGATGTCGACGCCGACCGCCGCGCAGTTTCGCGTCGCCGCCAGCACACCGGCCGCGTCGGGCGCCACCGACCACCGGACCCGTCCCGACGACACAACGGCGACGACCCAGCCGCCTGGCACCCCATCCACGCCCGCGATAGGGCAAGATCCAGGGTCGTGCGCGTCCACATCGGGTCCGACCATGCAGGCTTCGAGCTGAAGTCCCACCTCCTGGCCCATCTGGCCAGTCTGGGCCACGACGTCGTCGACATCGGCCCCGAGGTGTACGACTCGGCCGACGACTACCCGCCCTACTGCATCGCCACCGGGCTGGCGGTGCTCGCCGATCCCGGCAGCCTCGGCATCGTGATCGGCGGCTCTGGCAACGGTGAGCAGATCGCCGCCAACAAGGTGCCCGGCATCCGTGCCGCGCTGGCGTGGAGCCTCGAGACGGCCACGCTCAGCCGTCAGCACAACAACGCGCAGATCCTCGCGATCGGAGCGCGGATGCACACGCTCGATTTCGCCGCGGAGCTCGCCGCCGCCTTCGTCGCGGAGCCGTTCAGCGAAGACCCGCGCCACCAGCGGCGCATCGACATGGTCGCCGAGTACGAGAAGACGCACGAGCCGCCTGCTCTGCCCTCGCCCGCCCCGTGACCGCTGCCCCGGAGCTGCCCTGTGCCTGAGGGTCACACGCTGCACCGGTTGGCCCGACAGCACCGCACGCGCTTCGCCGGGAAGCAGGTGTCGGTGACGAGCCCGCAGGGGCGGTTCTCCACCAGCGCCGAGATCGTCGACGGACGGGTGCTGCAGCGGACCGAGGCGCACGGCAAGCACCTGTTCCACCACTACGGCCCCGACCTCGTGGTCCACATCCACCTGGGCCTGTACGGCACCTTCTCCGATATCGCCCTGCCCGCCGAGCCGCCGCGGGGGTTGGTACGCATGCGGATCGTCGGCCCGACGCACTACGGCGACCTGCGCGGCCCAACGGCGTGCGAGCTGATCACCGACTTCGAGGCCGCCGCGATCCACGACCGGCTGGGGGCCGACCCGCTACGCCCCGACGCCGATCCCGAACGGGCTTGGAGCCGCATCTCCCGGTCCCGGGCGCCGCTCGCCACGTTGCTGATGGACCAGAAGGTGATCGCGGGCGTCGGCAACGTCTACCGGGCCGAGGTCCTCTTCCGCCACGGGCTGGATCCGCTGCTGCCCGGCCGCGCGCTGCGGCGTGAGCAGTGGGACGCGGTCTGGGCCGACCTGGTCGGGCTGCTGCGCGACGGCGTGCGCCGCGGCCGGATCGAGACGCTCCGCGACGAACACGCCCCCTCGCGGAAGAAGAAGGAAGGGTTGGGCGGGCGCTGCGCCCGCCGCGTCTACGTGTACCGGCGCACAGGGGAGCCGTGCCTGGTCTGCGGCACGCCGGTCGCGCACGACAAGCACCTCGCGCGCAACCTCTTCTGGTGCCCGGGCTGCCAGCAGGCCGCCTGACCGAGCGGTAGGCGCCGCCTGGCCGGTCGTCCCTGCCCGGTCAGTCGTCCGCGCCGCCCAGCAGTTCCCGCCCGCCCAGCGGTTCGCGCCCGGTCGGTAGTTCGCGCCAGGCCAGCAGTCGCCGCCTACCCGGTCGTCGCCGCCTGGTCAGTAGTCGCCGCCGCCCCCGCCGCCGAAGTCGCCGCCACCCCAGTCCCCGCCGCCGCCGAAGTCGCTCCCGCCGAAGTCGCCACCGCCTCCCCAGTCGCCACCGCCGGGGTCGCCACCGCTGGTGTCGCTGCCACCCCAGTCGCCGGTGGTCTGGTCGCCGGTGGTCTGGTCGAGGGCGTCGCGGTAGTCGCCGCCCCCGCCGTCGCCCCAGTTGCTCCAGTCGTCGGCGGCGAGCCCGTCGTTGTAGCCGTCGGCGTACGCGACGCCCGACATCCCCGAGAACATCGAGCTGAAGAGCAACGCCGACCCGACGCCCCAGGCGCCGCCGATGAGCGCCGACCGCCACCACGGTTCGGAGTACCAGCCCTGCGGCACCGGACGCCCCGCGACGTTCCCGCCGGGGTAGTAGTGGCTGTTGCGCCCCGAGGGGGTGGGCGACGCGCTGTAAGGATGCCCGTCGACGTCGACGGTCCGGTCTTCGGTGACGGAGCCGGCCCGGCTCTGCCCGGGCAGCGGCGGCAGTTCGGGGCCGGGGTCGAGGCCCATCGTCGTCCTGGCCGCCCGGACGTAGTACAGGCCCTCGTAGGCGGTCTCGGTGACCTGCCGGGCCTGCGCGATGCTCTGCGCCTGGTCCATCTGCGACCCCGCCGCGGTGTAGCGCTCGGCCGCGTCGGCGAGCGCCTGCCGCGAGGCGGGATCGGTGCCGGTCAACGCGAGCACCTGGCCGCCGAGCCGCTCGACCCAGCGGCGGGCGTCGGCGCGGGCGTCGTCCAACTCGCGTTTGCGTCCGACCGTCCGCTGCCGCACGAGCCAGACCACACCCGCGATAACCGCCAGCGCCACGATCAGCGTCACGACTGTCATGGGCCTGAGTCTGCCCTTTTCGTGCGGTGTGTGGTCGGCGGAGACCGTGTCGGGTCCACACCGGCTGGCACGGCCGGTGTGGACCCGAGGCCGGTCGGGGGAGGGGTCAGACCGACCGGGAACGGGCACATAGCTGGTCTTCCCGCGTCGGTACCCGTCCCCCGCCCCTGCACTCGCCGTCTGAAGCCGAATTGTTACCCGTCGGTCGGCCCGCCGTCACGCCCAGAAAATGACAGGGTTGTGATTTACCGTGGGGTCCATGGAGACGATGAACCCGACCGGATGGTGGACCTGCCTCGGTTGCCGCGTCGATGCCGAGCTGCCCGAGTCCGTCTTTCCGCGCTACGACGTGCCGTGCCCCGACTGCTCGGAGCCGATGGTGCTCTGGCGGGAGGTGGCCGTGTTGTCGGCCGCGTAGTCACCCTGCTCGGGTCAGCTCGGCGGGCTCGACGAAGCGCGACATGATCACGTCGTCGACGAACCGGCCGCCGAGCAGGAACTCCGCGCGGAGCACACCCTCCTCGACGAAACCGCAGCGTGCGTAGAGCCTGCGCGCCACGGCGTTCGGCCCGAGCACGCGCAGCGACACCTTCCGTGCGCCCCGCCGCACCGCCTCGGCGACGGCGGCCTCGACGAGTGCCTGCCCGATGCCCTGGCCCGTGGCCGCGGGATGCACGGCCACCCCGTTGATCTCCAGGACGTCCGCGTGGGCGGGGACCGGGATCGCGTTGTGCAGCGTGGCGTAGCCGACGAGCACCCCGTCGAGCTCGGCCACCACCGCGTCGGTCGGATCGAGCCGACTGCCGAAGAAGCTGGTCAGGCCCTCGCGCGGCGGCGCGGGTGTCGCGTCGACCGACCAGGTCTCGGCATCGAGGGCGATGAGGGCGGCATCGTCGTCGTCCCGCGCAGGCCGGATTTCGATCACGGGGCACGCTAGCGCAGACCCTTGCCGGGGCTCCCGGCCAGCGCTAACGTACAACCTTGTGGTTGTAGATAGCTCGTCGGCGCGGGCAGACGCGGTGTTCCACGCGCTGGCCGACGCCACCCGCCGGGACATCATCACGGTGGTGCTGGCCGGAGAGCAGTCGGTCTCCGCGTTGGCCGAGCGCTACCCGATGAGCTTCGCGGCCGTGCAGAAGCACGTCGCGGTCTTGGAGCGGGCCGGGCTGGTCGACCAAGCAGCGGCGGGGCCGTGAGCAGCGGGTGCGCGGCAGCACCGAAACACTGCGCAAGGCACACCGCCTGCTCGACCAGCTCGAAGCCGTATGGCTGAGCCGCATCGACCGCATCGACGAGATCCTCGAATCAGAACCCCGAAAAGGAGCATGACCATGCCCGTCACCGACGTCGTCAAAGACGCCGAGAACCTCACGATGACGTTGACCGCCGAGTTCAGCGCACCGGTCGATCGGGTCTGGCAGATCTGGTCCGACCCCCGTCAGCTGGAGCGTTGGTGGGGCCCGCCTGACCTACCCGGCCACCGTCGTCGACCACGACCTCACTGCCGGTGGGGCGATCAGCTACTTCATGACCAGCCCCGAGGGCGACAAGTACAACGGCTGGTGGCGGGTGCGCACCGTCGACGCGCCCCACAGCCTGGAGTTCCAGGAGGGCTTCGCCGACGGCGCGGGCAACCCGAACCTCGACATGCCCACCACCGTCATGCGCGTCACCCTCACCGGCCAGGACGGGGGCCGCACCCGGATGGAGATCAGGTCCGAGCTTCCCGAGCCTCGAAGCGATGGAGCGGCTCATGGCGATGGGCATGGACGAGGGCATGCGGGAGGCCGTGGGTCAGGTCGACGACCTGCTCGGCTGAGCGCGAAACCGTCCTGTGCCGATCGGCCGTCCGTGGAAGCGTGGCGCTCGTGCACAGGTTCCGGTTCTCCTTCAACATCTTCGGCCTCGGCCGGCGCGACGAGTTCGTCGCGACCTGCAGGCGCGCCGAGGGCTACGGCTACGACACGGTGTTCGCCACCGACCACCTGGGCACCGCGTCGCCGTTCCCTGCGCTCGTCGCGGCAGCGGCGGCCACAGAGCGCCTGCGGGTCGGCACGTTGGTGCTCAACGCGCCGTTCTGGAACCCGAGCCTGTTGGCGCGGGAGGTCGCCACGACCGACGTGCTGACCGGCGGTCGGCTGGAGCTGGGTCTCGGCGCGGGGCACATGAAGTGGGAGTTCGACCACGCCGGGATCCCGTGGGAGCCGTTCGGTGCACGCGTCGACCGCCTCCGGGCGACGATCGAGCAGCTGCACGGGGAGTTCGCCTCCGACGGCTTCCCCCAGCAGGCGCCGTTGCGGGAGGAGTTCGGGATCCCGACCCTGCGGCCGGTGCAGCGCAGCGGGTTCGGCGGCCATGGCCCGCCGCTGATCGTCGGCGGCACCGGCGACCGGGTCCTGCGGCTGGCCGGTGAGTACGCGAACATCATCGGCGTGGCGGGTGCGCTTCAGCTCAAAGGGCAGCCGCCGGGGACGATGCGCATCGCCACCGAGGTCGAAACCGACGAGCGGGTGCGCTTCGCCCGGGCGTGCGCCGGTGAGCGGGCGGACGACGTCGAGTGGCACGCGCTGATCCAAGCCGTGGTGGCGACCGACGACCGGGAGGGCGCCGCCGCCGCGCTGGCCGCCCGGTTCGGGAACGTGATGTCGGCGCAGGAGATCCTCGGCACGCCGTTCATCCTCGTCGGCACCCTCGAGCAGATGGCCGAGCAGGTGCTGCGCAACCGCGACCGTTACGCCTTCAGCTACTACACGGTCCACGGGCCGTTCATGGACGCGTTCGCGCCCGTCATCGACCTTGTTCGAGCGAAGGGATAGGGCCGTGCGCTACCAGGAGCGGGTCGACGCGCTCGCGGCCTACTGGCAACGCTGGGCCGCGCTCGGCGCCACGCTCTCCGACGATCAGTGGTCGGCGGGCAGCCGGTGCACGGGCTGGGACGTGGCCGCGCTCTACGCCCACGTCGGACCGTTCGCGACGGCCGTCGCCGAGCCGCCACCGCCTCCTGAGGCAGGCGGCGATCCGGTGACAGCGGTGGACATCCTGCGGGGGTTCAACGTCTCGGGAGGCGCCGCCCACGCGATGGCCGACGAGCTCGCGGGCTACGCCGTGTCGATGGCGGCGGAACTGGGCCGTCCCGCGCTGCTCGCGTTCTTCGCCGACGACGGTCCGCGCGGGATCGCCGCGCTCCGCGGCCAAGCCCCCGACGCCCGGGTGCCGTGGCCGGGGGCGGCCGCGGTGACGACGTGGGGCGAGGCGGTGCGCATCGTGCTGATGGAGGCGGTGGTCCACCTGCTCGACGTGCTCGACGCCCTCCACTTGCCCGCCGACGTGCCCCCCGCGGGTCTGCGCGACACCGCCCACCTGCTGGCCGACCTCGCCGACCCGGTGGAGTTCGTCAACGCCGCCTCCGGCCGCACCACCCCCACCGTCCTCCCCGTCCTGCGCTGACCGAGACGTTGCCGACGCCGTTGGCCGGAGTGGCCACGACGCTCCACCCGCACGGTCCTCCCCGTCTTGCGCCGACCGACGCGCTGCCGACGCCGTTAGGCGGAGCCGCCACGACGATCCACCCGCCCGATCCTGCCGTCATGCGCTGACGGGGCGCGGCGCCGACCCTTCTGGCCGGAGCGGCCCCGGCCCGGTCCACCTGTGCCCGTCCTGCGCTGCCGGGCGGCGAGCGCCACGGCGGTCCACGCGCATCGGCGTGCCCTGCCTGCCCCGTCTGCGCCGACGGCGCAGCGCTACGCGGCGACCGTGGTGTCGGCGAACTGGGTGCGGTAGAGCTCGGCGTAGCGGCCGTCCTGAGCCAGCAGCTCCAGGTGGGTGCCGCGCTCGACGATGCGGCCGGCTTCGATGACGAGGATCTGGTCGGCGGCCCGGATCGTCGACAGGCGGTGGGCGATGACGATCGCGGTGCGCCCGGCCAGAGCTTCCGCCAGCGCCTCCTGGACGGCGGCTTCGGACGTCGAGTCGAGGTGCGCGGTCGCCTCGTCCAACACCACGGCGCGCGGCTTCGCCAGCAGCAGGCGCGCGATCGTCAGCCGTTGGCGCTCGCCGCCCGAGAGCCGGTAGCCGCGCTCGCCGACCACGGTGTCCAGACCGTCGGGCAGGCTCGCCACGAGATCGGCCAGCCGCGCCCGCCGCAACGCGTCCCACAACTCGGCTTCCGGGGCTCCGGGCTGGGCTAGCAAGAGGTTGGCGCGCAGCGACTCGTGGAAGAGGTGCCCATCTTGCGTGACGAGCCCGAGTGCGCCGCGGATCGCGTCGAACGACAGCTCGCGGACGTCGACGCCACCGATCCGCACAGCGCCCGCATCGACGTCGTAAAGGCGGGGGAGCAGCGACGCGATCGTCGACTTGCCCGCGCCCGACGATCCGACCAGCGCGACCATCTGCCCGGGCTCCGCCCGGAACGTGACGTCGTGCAGCACCTCTTCGCCGCCGCGGGTGTCGAGCCGCGCGACTTCTTCGAGCGAGGCGAGCGACACCCGGTCGGCCGCGGGGTAGGCGAACGAGACTCCGTCGAGCTCCACGGCCAACGGGCCCTCCGGAAGCGGCCGGGGATCCGCGGGCTCGGCGATCAGCGGCGGGAGGTCGAGCACCTCGAAGACCCGCTCGAAGCTCACGAGCGCGCTCATGACCTCGGCGCGGGCCGAGGCCAACGACGTCAACGGGGCGTAGAGGCGGGTGAGCAGCAGGGCGAGCGCGACGACATCGCCGGGGTCGAGCGCGCCGCTGAGCGCGAACCAGCCGCCCAGCCCGTAGACGAGCGCGAGCGCGAGCGCCGAGACCAGCGTCAACGCCGACACGAACATCCACTGCACCATCGCGGTGCGCACGCCGATGTCGCGCACCCGCGCGGCGCGGGACACGAACTCGCGGGTCTCGTCGGCGGGACGCCCGAACAGCTTCACGAGCGTGGCGCCGGGCGCGGAGAACCGTTCGGTCATCTGCGCGCCCATCGCCGCGTTGAGGTCTGCGGCTTCACGATTGAGCGCGGCCATCCGGCGCCCCATGCGCCGGGCGGGCAGCACGAAGACCGGCAGCAAGACGAGCGCGAGCGCCGTGACCTGCCAGGACAGGCTCAGCATGACGGCGAGGGTCAACGCGAGCGTGACGACGTTGCCCACGACCCCGGACAGCGTGTCGGAGAACGCCCGCTGCGCCCCGATCACGTCGTTGTTGAGCCTGCTGACCAGCGCGCCCGTCTTCGTGCGGGTGAAGAACGCGACCGGTTGGCGCTGGACGTGGTCGAACACGGCGGCGCGGAGGTCGAGGATCAGGCCCTCACCCAGAGTCGACGAAAGCCAGCGCTGAACCACGCCGAGCCCCGCCTCCGCGATCGCGATCGCGGCGATGGCGAGCGCGAGCCCGACGACGACCCCGACGGAGCCGCCGCCCACGATCGCGTCGACCACGCGACCGGCCAGCACGGGCGTCGCCACCGCCAGGGCCGCCCCCACCACGCTCAGCCCGACGAACGCGATGATCCGCCGTCGATTAGGCGCGGCGAACTGCCAGATGCGGGCCAGTGTGGCGCGGGAGAACGAGCGCCGCTCCTGAGTGCCGTGCGCCGCCTGGTACATCTGGTGCCACGCGACCATCTCCATGCTCATGAGCGCACGCTAAGACCTGGAGTCGGATTCAGGTCAAGCGAGTGGAGCCGCCCGAGCGGGGTGGTGAGGTCCATGGGCGCCACGGTAGGGGTCGGGTACGACAGAAACGGTCGGCCGGTTCCGATCCGTGCAAGCCTCCGAGAGACTGGGCTTCGTACCGTGGCTGGAAACGGTGAGCGAGGAGGAACGCGATGGACGGCAACGGCGCGGATCGATCAGCTGTAGTACTCGGGCCCGACGACGGCAGGCGCTACGACATGGGCCGGATCACCGCGGTGTTCAAGGCCGACGGAGCGGAGACGTCCGGCGGCTACTCGATCTCGGAGTGGTGGCTGGAACCGCACACCACCGGCCCCGGCCCCCACTCGCACCCCGAAGACGACACGTTCTACGTCCTCGAAGGCACGATGTCGGTGCTCGTGGGCGACCGCTGGGTCGATGCGCCGAAGGGCGCGTTCGTGCTCATACCTGGCGGCACGACCCACGACTTCGAGAACCGCAGCGCCGCCCGCGCGGGCGTGCTCAACGTCTCCCACCCCGGCGATTTCGAACAGCGCATGCCCGCCATCGTCGGGTGGTTCGCTGATCATCCCGCGGGCGACACCGCGCCGTAAGCCGCTCAGCCGTCAGGCTGCAACGTCCCCTGGTGGAAGACGATCCGCCACGGTCCGCCGTCGCGCCGCCGCCACACGGAGCTGCGGATCGCCGTCCGCGCACCCCGCCTGCTGAGGTAGGTGAGGAGGACGACGTCCTCGGCCAGCGTGGTGGCCGTGAAGTCCGTCGCCTCCGTCGGCGTCGCGTCGTCCACGACCAGCATCTCGAGCACGGACCCGCGATCCCACACCCGTCCGGACGCCCCGAACTCGCGGAACTCCGGATCGAGCAGCTCGGCGGCGATCTCGGGGGACCGCCGCACCGTCGGGTCGAGCAGCCGCAGTTCGCGCTCGATCACGTCCTGGTGCATCGACCAAACCTTGCGGCCGCGGCCGGTCCGATCAAGCTCAGGGCTGTCCGCCGGGACCGGGTCCGTCTGGCAGGGAGAGGATCTGGCCGGCGAGCGCCGAACGGTCGCTGCCTTGCGTGAATCCGGTGGTGGCGATGCGGTGCCGCAGGAGCTCGCGGTCCTCGCGCGACCACTGTGCCCACCTGTCCCTGACCAGGAGCAGGGCCTGGTACTGCTCATTGGCCGACAGCGAACCGGAGATGGCCGACGCGAGCAGTGCGGCGTCGGTCGTCGACGGATCTCCCTGCATCAGGCCGATGCTGAGCGTCCGCAGGACCGGCGAGCCGTGCAGGAACAGCGACCGCACCTCGGCGGCGGGGATCTTGTTGGCGAACGCGATCGCCCGCGCCCGCCGCACGAGGGAGTCCTGCAGATGCACCCGCGCCGCGTAGTACTGCTCGTTACCCCGAAGTTCGGCGTCGACGACGCCGTAGGCCGTCGCGTAGTCGGCCAGCCCGGTGGACTCGAGCAGGGATGCGGTCTTGGGCGCGCCCGCCACGGCAGCATCCTTCGTCAGCTTGAGCGTGAGGCCGTCCGTGCTGACCCCGATCTCGGACACCCGGGGCAGCACGACAGCGGTGATCAGCAGCGCGAACCCACCGATGAGCGCGACAACCGCCGCGGTGTCGCTCCGCAAGACGAACGCCGCCGCAGCGCCCACAGCCAGCGCGATGACCCCGACCAGCGCGATCGCGATGCGCACCATCACCCCGGCCCGCTGTCCTCCACCGCCGCCGCTCGCGAGCAGACCGCTGGGCGCACCATCCGAGCTCTCGGTCACGCGCACAGGATCGAGCATCGGGTGCCCGTCGCGAACGTGGGGTGGTGCTGGTCGGGGTGACCGGATTTGAACCGGCGGCCCCTCGCTCCCAAAGCGAGTGCGCTACCAAGCTGCGCTACACCCCGTGGACAGCAGTGTAGGGGGTCGCCTCCGCGGTGGTCCTGCGGATCTCCACCCGCGCGTCCGCTACGCTGGTGACGTCGCCTCGCGGTGACACGCGGGCGTAGCTCAATGGTAGAGCCCTAGTCTTCCAAACTAGCTACGCGGGTTCGATTCCCGTCGCCCGCTCAAGCCTCTGACCAGGTCTTCTGCAATGTGTGGGCGTAATCAGGCCGAAGCGGATCTAGCCGAGTCAACGGTGAGCCCTAGGCGTGACACGAAATCGAGTGGACTGGCGATGTCGACTCCGAGCTGGTGAGAGCTGTGCGGAGGTCGAGGTCCGGATGCAGGCGGGGCGCGATGTGCACGTGGTGCCAAGGCGGTAACAGCAGAGCGTGACATCGGTGTGCGCACCGTTCCTCGGCGACCGGGGAGATCGTTGCTCGGCTCGAAAGAGGCAGGAGGTGTGCCGCGGGCAGCGGCCGTGACTGGCCGGTTCGGTGAGAAACGGTGAACTCGTCGACATCGAGGTGCTGCATTGGGTCAACCGGCTCGGCGACGCTCCGCGGGAACGCCGGGTTCGGCTCGTGAGCTGGCTGGCGCGTTGGTAGGAGACTCCGAGGACGGCGCCGAGTTCGCGTACGGACAGTCCCGCGTTCTTGAGTTCGGCGGCGGCCGCTCGAAGCTCGGTGGCTGCGTGGGACCGGGCCTCGGCTTCGGCGTCTCGGGCCCGCTCGACCTCCGACAGGTGTGCTCGCACGCTGTCGGGAAGCTGGATCCGTACGTCGAGTTCGAAGGACCCGGGCTCGAGGCCGGTCATGATCGCGATCAGGTCGCGGGCCATGTCGTCGACTTCGTTGATGGTGCGGGCCTGGGTGACGCGGTCGATCTCGGGCACGTCGATATGCCAGAACTTCCCGTCGCGTGACACCAGCGCGGTGTAGGTGCTCATCGTCGCCACCAACCTTTCCCCAGCTTCTCCTGGCACTCGCGGTAGATCCCCTCAGTGGTGCGCTCGTTCACTTCGCGGTGACGGGGGATCGGGATGATGACGCCGTCGAGTGAGTAGATCGTGTGGTTGGCGCCCTCGCGATCGAGGACGAAGTCGAGGCTCTGCCGCTTCGCCTCCTCGGCGATACGCTTCACGATGTCCCTCGGCTTGGTCACAGAGTAAGTCTATCCCGCACTAGACGCAAGCCGTCAAGTCTGCCCTAGACGGATCTGGTTCCGGCTGGGCGTGACACCACATGTGACACGAAGTCTCGTCGACGGGTGTGTCTACAGCGGTTCACGGAGTGTGCCCGTGGTCGCGTCCCGCCGGGTGGTGTAACTCCTGTCGCGGGAGGCTCTGCAGTTCAGATCATGCCGTCATGAGTTCCGGAGTCGCTAGTTTCTCGGTGGTGGGTGGCGGGGTGAGTAGGGCCATGGATTCTTCGGAGAGGTAGCGGCGGTCGGTGACCTGCCATTCGTCGTGGGCTTCGATCAGGACGCAGCGCCGGCCAGGCGCAGCAGGGAGGCGGCGTTGGGGAAGATGCCGACGACGTCGGTGCGGCGCTTGACCTCGTTGTTGAGCCGCTCGAGCGGATTGGTGGACCAGATCTTGCGCCAGTGCGCCTGGGGGAAGTCGGCGAAGGCGAGTGAGGTCCTCGCGGGCGTCGCGCAGCATGCTCGGCGACCGTCGGGGAACTGGCGGCTCGAGCATGGCGGCGACGACGTCGAGCTGGTCGCGGACGTGCGTCGGCGTCGGGCTGGGCGAAGATCGTGCGGATCGCGGCGGCGACCATCTCGGCGTGGCCCTTGGGCACCTTGGCCAGCACGTTGCGCATGAAGTGCACCCGGCAGCGCTGCCAGGCCGCGCCGATGCAGCACGGCGCCGATGGCGTTGGTCAGGCCGCGGTGGGCGTCGGAGATGACCAGCTGCACGCCGGTCAGGCCGCGGGCGCGCAGCCAGCGCAGGAACGCGGTCCAGAACGCCTCGTTCTCGCTGTCGCCGACGTCGACGCCGAGCACCTCCCGGCGCCCGTCGGCGGCGACGCCGGTGGCGATCACCACCGCCCGGGACACGACCCGGCCGCCGACGCGGGCCTTGCAGTAGGTGGCGTCCAGGAACACGTACGGGAACGCGCTGCTCGGCCAGCGGCGCGGTCGCGCCAGGCGCGCGACCTCGGTGTCGAGCTCGGCGCAGATCCGGCGACACCTCGCACTTGGAGATGCCGGGTCGACGCCGAGCGCGGCGACCAGGTCGTCGACCTTGCGGGTCGAGACGCCGTGGACGTAGGCCTCCATCACCACCGCGTACAGGGCGCCGGTCGATCCGCCGGCGCGCGGCTCAGCAGCGACGGGAAGAACGACCCGTGCGCACCTTCGGGATCTTCACCGTCCAGATCGCCGGCGGTCGTCGTCACGAGCGTCGCGGCGCGTGCCGTTGCGCTGGGTGGTGCGGGTCTCGGTGCGCTCGTGCGGGCTCGGCGCCGATGATCGCGGTCGCCTCGGCCTCGATCAGCGCCTGGAACATCGTCTCGGCGCGCAGCCGGCGCATCAGCTCACCGCCGTCGGCGGCTGCGCAGTGCCTCCGAGCAGCTCGAGCAGGGCAGACTGATCCAGGGCCATCGTGTGTGTGTCCTCTCCGCGAGTTCCTTGGCGGGTTCTCACAGAGCCTCACGCGGTGGCCCCTTCTACGTGCTCACGCACGCCGAACGGGACCCTGAACTTACACCACCAGCGGGGACGCGACCGCGCCCCGTGCGGGGATCGTTGCTGGTAGAGGGCCTGTTCGGCGGTGACACATGGCCTTCCAAACTAGCTACGCGGGTTCGATTCCCGTCGCCCGCTCCACGCTTGACGTGCAGTTTTGCGCTGTAATGCGGTCATTGATGATCGTCTGTGACACCATATGGTGCGTGAGTTAACTGCTGATGCGAACGCGGTATCACTCCTGAGGACCATGCGTATCGCCGTCTGTAGTCTCGTTGGGCTCTTGAGCCCTGAACGACTGCACGCTGGATCGCGAAGCCGCGCTGGCCCGTCCCAGCCGCTGTTCGGACGTATGTGCGAAACCTGCGCGTGAAGAAAGTCAAGGCTAGCGAGCGTGAGCGGTTCGTGGTCTGCCACAACCCCAAGGTTGCCGAGCGCGATGCCACGGTGTGGGCGAACCTGATCGGACGGTTCATGGCGATGAACGCTGGCACCGACCGGCCGACGGCGACGCACCGGCCCGAGCTGCGCGGGGTGATCTCCACCAAGGTTGGCCTGAAGCGGTTCCTGTGGATCACTTCCGCCAGCCGAGGTCAGCTGCTGGACGTCGTCGATCTCGACGCCGCCCACAGGCCATCCCGTGGGTTGCGCTGATCCCCGCACCTTTGTGGGGCCGGACGGTGCGGATTTGAAGGAGGAGCCCATTGACCGTTGCCTCGGGCCGTCGAGGGTTGCCTCAACAGCAAAGCGCAGTAGCAGGAGTCACAGTGCTTGGTAATAGTCGCGGATGATCGCCGCCATCAGCTGTCCGTCGCTCGGCGAGGAACTCCCTGTAGCTACCGGCCGTGATCTCAGCGAGGTTGGTCGGAATGGCGTTCTCGGCCAGGTTGCGCTCCGAGGTCATCCGCGTTGGTGATCTCGCCGAGCGTCAAGACGTCCGGTCTCGATCTGAGCGGCGACTTCGGCCATGTACTCCGCGGGCGGCTTGTTGCTGATGCTGATGTTGATCGACGTCTCGGTGAGCGCGTAGTTCGCGACCTGGTTGTAGTCGCCGCGGTCGGGATAGCCGTTCTTCTGCAGGTAGTCCTTCGGGACGATGTGGTGGATGTCGCCGGACTGCTGAGTCATCGCCGCGACCGTGATGCTCTTGGAGAGGAACCCGCGGGCGTCTGTTGGCCACCTGTGCGGCGAGGAAGGTCTGAAAGAACGGGCTGACCGTGCTTGTCGTCTCCAGCGCAGCCGGGCAGTGTCACTGACCAGAATGCGTCGGACAGTTCGGATTCCTCGAGCTGCTTGAGGTAGTTGGCCGCGCCCTGCTGCGCCGATCCGTCGGATGTCCTGCTCCCAGGTCGACTCGAAGCTTCCGGAGTGTCGCCCGGTGAGCATCGACATCACGAACCACCGTCTCACGATCCGCTTGCGTTCGCCCTCCGCACATCGAAGTGTCCTCGCGCAGGCGGAGGTACAGCGCGTAGGCGAAGTTGAGGGCGTTCTTGGAGTCGATCATGCCCGGCTCGATGAAACCCGCGGACTTGATGAGTCATCAGGAAGTTCTCGAAGTGGAACTTCTTGACGATCTGCAGCAGAGCGCTGCTTCGAGCCTGTCGTAGGCGACGGGGATCCGCGCCTCGTCGACCTTGCGGGTCTCGGGGTCGCGACCGGACAGCTCGCTGACGATGCGTCGAGGCCTTGCCGCGGCTGAAGCCCGACGAGCCCGGCCACCCGGATGATGTCGCCGTACGCCGGGTCGTAGAGATCCTCGGCGTCGTCCTTCAGCCACGAGATCGCCTTGAGGTAATGGCGTACGCTGCGAACTCGGCGTCGTTCTCCTTGATGTCGGCGTACGCGTGCGGCGCGACGGCGAGGTGGCAGAAGTAGTCGATCAGCTTGCGGATGTTGCGACCGCGGTCGCCGTATGTCGCGATCTTGCTCATCGCGAAGTCGGCGCTGCTCAGCGGCACGCCCTTTGAGTTGATCCGGATAAAGATCTCCGACACGGTCTCGACGTCGAGGTCGTCGGTCAGCGCGATGATCCCGATCTGGGCGTTCTTGAATCCCTCTCGAGGCGAGCGATGCTTGCTCTCGACGAGCGCTGGTCGGCCAGCCGGGGTTTCGCGTCGAAGTACTCGCGAGCAGAAGGTGAAGGTGGACTCGGCGTTGAAGAACTCGCTGATGTCGGAGATCCACTGCGGGTTCTTGCGAATCACCGGGGTCAGCCGTCGCGAACTCCTCGGTGACCGGGTTGAAGGCGATCGATGATCCGCACCGACCTGTACCTCTTGTTGACCACCTTGAGGCCCGCCACGGCGGCCCGAAGTGCGGTGATGCGCTGCTGGCCGTCGATCAGGATCTGCTGGTGCGCGGCGACCTGGCCGCCCTTAAGCGTTGGCGCCGACCGACTGCCATGTGATCAGGTATCCGACCGGGTAGCCCTTGTAGAGCGAGTCCATGAGGTCGCGCACCTTGACGCTGTCCCAGACGAACGGCCGCTGGAGCTCCGGGATGGCGATCTGGTCGCTGCGCACGTCCGCCAGCAACTGCGTGACAGCGGACTGCGTCACCGAGTACTTCGCCATCGCTGCTCCTCGCTCGCTCGGGGTGCCACGTTAGCGGGCGGCCCGCCACGCGTTCGGTGACCCTGCCGGTCGTGTTCGTCCCGGGGAATCGAGCAGGTCGACCTCTGGTTGGCCGGACCGTGGGTCGCCAAGTGTGGTGCGTCGTTCTGGTTGGGCGCCTCGTGTCAGGTGTCGAGGAGGATCAGGCCTTCGTGCTCAGCGAAGTCTCGGAAGTCCTTGACGTTCAGGGTGGCGAGGGGCAGGTCGTAGGCCAAGCAGCAGGCCGCGATCCAGGTGTCGTTTTGGGGCCGCGGGCGGCCACGGCGTGTCGCGTGGGCAGAGATTTCGCCCCAGATGCGGGCGATCTCGTCGGTGTAGGGCACCGTGGGACGCGCTGCCAACCAGTCGGTCAGCTCAGCGCGGCGTGGGCCGCCCCATTGCCGCAGGGTGGCCCAACGGGTGAGTTCCCCGAGGGTGACGAAGGTGATGGCGGCCTGGGCGCCCACGATCTGGCGCAGCAACGTGGCGGGTAGTCGCTGCTTGATGAGTAGCGACGCGACGTCGGTGTCGAGTACAACTTGACGCATGCCTTACGCGACGTCCGAGCGGCGCATGGCGTAGAGGTCCGCGATGAATTCCTCGACTTCGCCGTCGTCGAAGATCCCGTCTTGCGCTAGATCCTCCGCCGATTGCAGGGGCTCGCTGTCGCCGAAGATGTCGTCGAGCGAAGGGATCGGCGGGCGCTTGATCGCCGGCTGCTGGGGGTCGGTCGTGGACACGGTGTACTTCTCCCGACGGTCCGGTCTTCGCGCGGTGCGGCACGAGCGTTGGTCTTATCGTAGTCCTGAGCACCTCGGGCAGGGCATGAACGAGGCACGTGGCGGGAGATCGGCAGATGCCCGCGTGACACCAAACGTGACACGAGATGCAGCCTACCGGCGATGTCAGCGGAGAGTGTTGAGGTGACGGGAGCGGGTATCGTCGCTGGTAGAGGGTCGTGATGGTCACTGACGCATGGCCTTCCAAACTAGCTACGCGGGTTCTATTCCCGTCGCCCGCTCACCTCTGACCAGCAGGGTCCTGTTAGCGGCGCAGCTTCGGCTTTTCGGTCACGATCGTGTAGCTGACGGTAACGATCGGCGGTCCCGCACGAAGCTGGAGGGTATGGCTGGTGATGTTCTGACCAAGGGCGGCAACGTCGCGTTGCTGCATCGCACGGCTGTTGAGCAGAGCCGTCTGCAGGCCGTGGTGCGCTGGTCGGATCCGGACGGCGCCGAGGTTGACGTCGCGGCATTGCTGCTGGGCCCAGATGGACGGGTGCGGTCGGACGAGGACTTCGTGTTTTACAACGCCCCCAGCGGCGGCGATGGCGCGGTTCGCCTCTTGGGCAAACGGACCGGGGATGACGCCGCCGAGGACCGGGTGGCAGTCGACCTGGAGGCGCTTGCCGTCTGACGTCGACACGGTCGTGATCCTCGCCAGTCTCGACGCCGCAGACGGAGTCGGGTTCGGAGATGTCGACGCTCTCGCTCTGGATCTCGTCGACGCCAGCGGGGACTCCCGAGTTCACTTCGCTATCGCTGGAGGCGGCTCGGAGACGGCGATGGTGCTGGGCGAGTTGTACCTGCGCGGCGAGCAGTGGAAGTTCCGCGCGGTCGGGCAAGGGTTGGGACTCCGGACTGGCCGGGTTGGCCACCGACTACGGCATCGACGTCGACGATCCCATCGACAGTCCTCCGGACCTCGACACCCCTCGATGAGGCTACCGCCGAGACGCTTCGGCTATCGAGCGGAGCTGGCCGAAGCGAGACTCGAGGGGGCGTTGGTCGAGCGTGCGACGCAAGCCCGCTCGACAGCGAGCTGATCGAGGCGCTGGTCGTCGTCGATGTGGATCGAGACCGCCACTGCAGCTGGCCGACCGTCGATGACGAGCAGCCGCGCCGGCCACAGCTGGACCTGAGCGCGGTGCAACCAGCGCGTCGGCGCGCGGGTGTGCGGACCCGCAAGAAGCGCACCACCGCCGCCACCTTGCCGCCCTTGACGTTGGCGGTGGACCCGAGCTGGCAGCCCGCCCGCCTCTTCTCCATCATCGGCGTCGGCAACCCCGCCGAGCAGGAACGGCGGGCGACCTCGAGCCTGCTCTCGACGATGATGGCGGTGCGCGAGTTCGGGCGGGCGCTTGGTGGCCCGCTTCGGCGGCCCGGCCGGGTTGATCGAGACCTATCTGGAAGTGCCGTTCAAACTCGACGACCGCACTTCCATCCCGGACGGAGTGATCCGGGTGGCCCGCGGCGGCCGGATCTGGACGGCGCTCTTGGAGGTCAAGACCGGCACCAGCCCGTTGCGGAACGAGCAGGTCGAGCGCTATCTGGATCTGGCCCGTCAGCAGGGCTACGACGCGGTGATCACCCTCTCCAACGATCTCGCCCCCATCGGTGGCGCCCACCCGCGTCTACGGTGGACGGGCGGAAGCTGCGCAAGGTCGGCCTACATCACATCTCCTGGTCGGAGGTGCTGCACGAGGCGCAGATGCAGCTGGCCCACCGCGGTGTGCAGGACCGCGTACAGGCCTGGTTGTTGGCCGAGCTGATCCGCTACCTGCAGCACCCCCGCTCGGGCGCCGCCGGGTTCGATGACATGGGTGCGGCGTGGGTCCCGGTTCGGAGGCTGTCGCGGCCAACACCCTGCGTGCCACCGACAGCAAGGTCGCAGCGGTCACCGCATCGTGGGACAAACTGATCCGCTTCCTGTGCCTCCAGATGACCAGCCAACTCGGCGTGACCGTCACACCCGTCGTCGCCCGGAAGCTGGCCCGCGACCCACTGGCGCGAACACAGACCGCCGCCGACGAACTGGCTCAGGGCGGGCACCCTGTCGGCTGTCCTGCGGATCCCCGGCGCGGCCGGGCCGGTCAGCGTGGTCGCGGACCTGCGCATGGCCCAGATCCGCACCACGGTGCAGCTCGACGCGCTACCCGAGGGTGGGGGGCTACGGCGGGTCAACTGGATCCTCAGACAGTTGACCGAGGCTCCGGACTCGTTGGCGATCGAAGTGCTTTTCGCCCGCCGTGAACACACCAGCTGTGAACAGCTCAAAGATGCCCGCATCAAACCGGCGACGCTGCTGCCGGACCCCAACGCCGAGATACGTGCGTTCCGGCTGACCGCATGCGCCCCGATGGGCACCAAACGGAACGGGCTGAGCAAAGCTTTCATCCTCAGTGTCAATGACGCGGTCGACGCGTTCTACGCGCGGGTCCTGCAAGGGCTCCGCCCACCGGCGCCGAGGATGCCCGCCGACGTCGCGGCGGAGGCCATTGATGCTGTCGAGCGTGCGGTAGACGCCTGAAAATGATCTACCAGCGCGGGTCGACCTGACCGCACGTCAGTCTTGGCCGCTGCCATGATCGAGCGGCTCGGTGGGATGCTCTCGGGATGAGTGGACCGAGCGCGCGGGAAGTGGTCGAGGAGTTGCTCCGGCGCCAGCAGGCGGGGCCGGATCCGGTGCTCGACGACCTCATCGCCGAGGACATGGTCAACCACGCGGCCGGGTTGCAGGGGCGGAGCGGGCTCGCGCAGATCCTGGCCACGATCGAGCACGACCTGGGGCCGGTCACCGTCGAGCAGCACCACCTCATCGGCGACGGGGACGTCGTGGCCCAGCACGTCACCCTGCACGGCACCCACCGGGCGTCGACGATGCCGCTGTTCGCCGACGTGCCCCCGTCGGGCCGTCCCGCGACGTGGACGTTCATCCACATCTGGCGGGTCGCCGACGGGATGGTCGTCGAGCATTGGGCCTGCCGCGACGACATGGGGCTGGTCGAGCAGCTCCGGTAACCCCGATCAAGCCTCGGCCGCTCGAGGATCACGGATCTGCACCGCACACGACAGATCCGTGACTGTCACCGCTGCGGTCCCGGCAACAGACGTCGTGCGGCGGGGACGGACTCCAGTCGCGGGTAGGCGCGGCGGGCGTTGCCCTCGAAGACCTTCGCGCGGTCGTCCGGGGACAGGTTGAGGGCCTCGACGTAGCGGCGGGTGTCGTCGAAGTGGTGGCCGGTACGGGGGTCGATCCCGCGGACCGCGCCGACCATCTCCGATCCGAAAAGGATGCTGTCGACGTCGATGACGTCGAAGAGCAGGTCGATGCCCGGCTGGTGGTAGACGCAGGTGTCGAAGAAGACGTTGCGCAGCAACGCATCCTCCGGCGCGGGCCGGTCGAGCATGTCCGCGAGACCACGGAACCGCCCCCAGTGGTAGGGCACCGCGCCACCACCGTGCGGGATGACCAGCCGCAGGTCGGGGAAGTCGACGAACAGGTCGCCCTGCAGCAGCTGCATGAACGCCGTGGTGTCCGCGTTGAGGTAATGCGAGCCGGTGGCGTGGAAGTTGGGGTTGGTCACCGCCGACACGTGCACCATCGCGGGCACGTCCAGCTCGACCAGCGCCTCGTACAACGGGTACCAGCTGGGGTCCGTGAGCGGCGCGGACGTCCAGTACCCGCCGCTGGGGTCGGGGTTCAGGTTGCAGCCGACGAACCCGAGCTCGAGGACGCATCGGCGCAGCTCGGCGACGGAGTCGGCGATGGGGACGCCTTCGGACTGCGGGAGCTGGCAGACGCCGACGAAGTGCTCGGGGTAGAGCTGCGCAACCCGGGCGACGAGGTCGTTGCTGACCTCCGCCCAGCGGGCGCTGACCTCCTCGTCGCCGAGGTGGTGCCCCATCGCGGAGGCGCGGGGGGAGAACACGGTGAGGTCGATCCCGCGCTCGGCCATCAGCCGCAGCTGGCTGGTCTCGACCGTCTCGCGGATCTCGTCGTCGGAGATCACGGGATAGGGCGGCGTCGGCAGGCCCGCCTCGAAGGAGGCGACCTGCGCGCCGCGCCAGGCGGTGTGCGCAGCGGGAGCCGTCGTGTAGTGACCGTGGCAGTCGATGATCATGTCGCTCCTGATTCGGTCGTCAGGGGATCAGCCGCGTGGGTAGGCGATCCCGTCGAAGAGCTTGCGGGCGGTGCGGACGACCGCCGAGCGGACGGCGCGGGGCGGGGTGGCGTCGGTGTCCACGACCACGTCGACCAGCAGGTGGCCCGTGGCGTGCTCGACGTCGACCTGCGAACGGTCGCGCGGCCACTCCGCGGTGAGCTCGTGCCCGACCGCGCCGGGCAGCAGCATTCCGGTGACCACGCTGACCGCGCCCAGCACGCCGATCGCGGTGTGCGGCTGCACCGGGATGAACGAGCGGGTGCAGACCTGCCCGCCGTCACGGGGTCCGCTGAGCAGCGCTGTCTTCGGCACGGACGCGCCGGCCACGTCACCCAGCCCCATCAGCTGCCCCGCCTTGCGCCGGAAGGCATCCACCCGTTCCAGGAGCGCCTTGTCGGCGGCGAGCTCCGTCGTGCGACTCGTCGCCCGCCAGGCCGAACGCCTCGGCCATCGCGACGACCACCGGCATGCCGTTGTCGACGCAGGTGACCTCGATCCCGTCGATCGTGTCCCGCACGTTCCCGGTGGGGAGCAGGCTGCCCGTCGCCGAGCCCTCGGTGTCGGTGAACGCGAGGAGGACCTTGGCGGCGGTCCCCGGGACACCCGCGATGGCGACGTCGCCGCGGTATTCGACGCGGCCTTCGGGCGTCGGGAAGGTGGCCACGGCGATGCTGTCGGAGTTGACCATGCGGATCCGGACGTCGGTGTCGCGGGAGCCCGCGGACACGAGCCCGCGCTCGACGGCGAACGGGCCGACGCCTGCCAGGATGTTGCCGCAGTTCTGCTGGTCGCTGACGGTGGCCTCGTCGACGCCGAGCTGGAGGAACAGGTAGTCCACGTCGGCCTCGGGATGCTCCGACGGACCCACCACGGCGACCTTGCTGGTCAGCGTGGTCGCGCCACCGAGCCCGTCGATCTGGCGCGGGTCGGGGGTGCCCATGAGCCGCAGCAGCAGGTCGTCGCGGGCGTCCGGCTCGCTCGGCAGGTCGGCGGGCTCGAAGTACAACCCGCGGGAGGTGCCGCCGCGCAGCATCGTGGTGCGCACCCCGGTGCTGTCGTAGTCAGCCATCGTCGCGCTCCTTCGCGTACTCGCCGGCGTCGACGTACTCGATGCCCAGCTCGGGCAGGCGCGCGCGCAGCCCGTAGCGGTCGAGGCCCAGCTCCCCGTCGCTGAACGCGGCGCGGGCGGCGGTCTCCTTGTCGACGCGGGCCTGGGACGCGGTGAGCGCGCGGGCGACGTCACCCCGCCGCACGACCATCACGCCGTCGTCGTCGGCCACCACCACGTCGCCCGGACAGATGGTCTGCCCGCCCAGCACGATAGGGACGTTCACCGCTCCGGCGGTCGCCTTCACCGTGCCTTGGGCGCTGACCGCGCGGGACCACACGGGGAACCCCATCTCGCGCAGGTCCGCGACGTCGCGCACCCCGCAGCCCAGGACGGCCCCCCGGACGCCGCGCGCCCGAGCGCGGTGGCGAAGAGCTCGCCGAAGAGCCCGTCGGTCGACGGCGAGTTCGTCGCCACCACCAGGACGTCACCGGGTCGGCACTGCTCGACGGCGACGTGGATCATCAGGTTGTCCCCCGGCCAGCACAGCACGGTGACCGCGGTGCCGCCTACCCGCGCGCCCGGCCACGCCGGTCGCAGCTCGGGGCCGAGGTAGCCGATCCGGCCCAACGCCTCGTGCACCGTGGCCACGCCGTAGCCGCCGAGGGCCTCGGCCTCGTCGACGTCCGCCCGTGGCGGGTCGGTCACCACCACGGTCCTCATGAGCGGGCCGCCGCCCGGGTCGAGGGCGCACGCAACTGGTCATCCATGACGTTTCTCCTGAGGGACGGGGCGGAGCCGTGGCGCCGCCGGATCGTCATCGCGCTTCGGACCGCCGGACGGAGCTGACCTCCGGCAAGGTGTCGATCACGCTGTGCAGGTGCCGTCGCACGGCCGACTCGGCCGCCTCGGCGTCGCCCGCGCACAGAGCGTCGATGATCTCCAGGTGCTGGGGGAGGGAGACCGCGGCCCGGCCGGGATGCAGGGCCAGGCGGAACTGGTGGCGCACGTTCTGCCCGCGCAGCCGCTCGAGGATGGCCTGCGCCGTGGACTGCCCGCCCAGCTCCCGGATGAGCGCGTGCAGCTGCTGGTTGAGCTCGGAGTAGCCCAGCAGGTCGCCCGAGCGGACGGCCTCCTGCATCGCGCTGCCGATGCCGCGGAGCTGGTCGCGGTCCTCGTCGGTCAGCCGCGTGGCCGCCTTCGCCGCGCACAGGCCCTCCAGGGCCATCCGGACCTCGGTGATCTCGATGGCCTCGATGAGGGAGACCGCCCGCACCCGGGCACCGCGGTTCTGCACCCGTTCCACGAGCCCTTCCGCGGCGAGCTCCAGGAGCGCGGTGCGGACGCTGCCCCGGCTGGCCCCGAACCGCTCGGACAGGTCGGCTTCGACGAGGCGCTGGTTGGGGACGAACTCACCGTCCGTGATGGCCTCGCGGATGGCGTCGACGACGGGGACCACCGGCGGCCGCCCGGAACTGCCTGGCGGCATTGTTGCCATCCCCCGCGACGAGATCGTTGACGATAAGGCTGTCATCGTAGTCTCGCTTCCTCGCCGGTCAGCTCGCCGCTGTGCGCAGCTGGTCGAGGCGCGGCGCCCGGTTCGGGCGGGTGCGCGGGCCGAAGACGGCCAGCACCAACGCCCCGAACAGCCAGGTGCCCGCGATGAAGACGAACACGCTCTGGTAGCCGGCACCCGATGTAGAGCGCGGCGATGACGAGCGGGCCGAGCGCGTTGGACAGCCTGCCGAGGCCGTAGGAGACGCCCGTGCCCAGCGAGCGGCCGCGGATGTCGAACAGCTCGGGGGAGTAGGCGTAGGCCAGCGCCGTGTAGCCGCGCTCGATCAGGTTGACCAGGAACCCGAAGACGACGATGAGCACCGGGTTGAAGGTCAGGCCGTACAGCAGGCCGCACACCGCGATGAGCGCGCCGAAGACCACCAGGCACCACTTGCGCTCGAACCGGTCGGTGACCAGCGCCGCGAGGTAGGAGCCCAGCGGTGCGCCGACCGTCGTCAGCGCCACGTAGAAGATCGAGCTCTCGACGCTGAAGCCCTCCTTGGCCAGCAGCGTCGGCGCCCAGCTCGAGTAGCCGAAGAAGCCGATCGTCTGGGTCACCCACAGGACGGTGAGCAGCACCGTCGGCTCGAGGTAGCGCTTCTGCAGCAGCAGCCGCAGCGGGGCCCGCGTCACTTCGCGCGCTCGTCCTGCGGAGCCGGCGGCGGCGGGCTCGGGCAGCGGACCGCTGCTCGGCGGCGACCTGCTCCTCGATGTCCCGCAGGACGGCGTCGGCGCGGTCGTACTCGCCGCGGCTCTCGTACCAGCGCGGCGACTCCACGAGACGGCGGATCAGGAACAGGACGAGCACCCCGAGCGCGCCCCAGACGTAGACCAGCCGCCACGACCAGTCGGTGAGCGGGACGATCGCGCTGGCCAGCAGGTTCGTGACGGGCGTTCCGCAGATGCCGATCACGATCGCGTAGGCCTGGTACTTGCCGCGCACCGCGGCCGGGTACATCTCGCTGAGGTAGATGACCGCGACCACGGTCATGGCCGAGAGCCCGGCCGAGGTCAGCACCCGGCAGACGCCGAGCGACACGACGTCCCAGGTGAACGCCGACGCAAAGCGAGAAGACGCTGAAGAACAGCGTGGTCGCCAACAGCGCGCGTCTTGCGGCCCCAGCGGTCGGCGATCCAGCTGGCGACCAGCGAGCCGAGGAACATCCCGACGAACGACAGCGAGGTGACGTAGGCGATCTGGTTGACGGTGAGGCCCCACAGCTTGATCAGCTTGGGTGCCGTGGTGGCGAAGCTGTTGATGTCGGCGAACTCGAAGAAGTACGCGAACGACAGCGCGACCAGCATGACCTTGTGGAAGCGGGCGATGGGCAGCCGGTCGAGCCGGTTCGCCGCATTGGAGTGCTGCATGTCCAGGTTCCTTCGGTGGAGGTGGACGGTTCAGGGGCGTTCGTCGGGCCAGTACAGGCGCATGGGGTTGTCGACCAGCAGCTTCTGGCGCTGTGCGGCGGTGACGGCCACGTGCGGCACGTGATCGACCAGCAGGCCGTCGTCGGGCATGTGGTCGGTGAGGTTGGGGTGGGGCCAGTCGGTGCCCCACAGCACGCGGTCGGGGAACTCCGTCGACGACCCGCCGGGCGAAGGGCACGACGTCGGCGTAGGCGTTGCGCTCGCCGTCGACGCGCGGGCGGCCCGGTCACCGTCAGCCGCTCCGGGCAGCTGACCTTGACCCAGACGTCGTTCCGGTCGACGAACCGCAGGAAGCGCTCGAACTCCGGCCCGTCGACGGGCTGCGCGACGTCCGGGCGTCCCATGTGGTCGACCACGAGCGGCGTGGGCAGCGTGCCGAAGAAGTCTTCCAGATCCGCCAGGTCGGCGGCCTCGAAGTAGACGACGACGTGCCAGCCGAGCGGCGCGATCTTCGCCGCGATCGTGGCCAGCTCGTCGGTGGGCGCAGCGTCGACCAGCCGCCGGACGAAGTTGAACCGCACGCCCCGCACGCCTGCCTCGTCGAGCTCGCGCAGCTCGGCGCTCGCTCGACGTCCGGTCGGACGGTCGCGACGCCGCGGGCCCGGCCCGCGGCCGCCCGCACGGCGTCGACCATCGCCCGGTTGTCCGCGCCGTGGCAGGTGGCCTGCACGATGACGTTGCGGCTGACGCCGAGGTGGTCGCGGAGGGCGAAGAGCTGCTCCTTGCCCGCGTCGCACGGCGTGTACTTGCGCTCCGGCGCGAAGGGGAACACCGCGCCGGGGCCGAACACGTGGCAGTGCGCGTCGACCGTGCCCTCGGGCAGCGCGAACGTGGGCGCCGACGGCTGCGGATCCCAGTCCAGCCAGCCGGGTGACGTGGTGAAAGTCGAACTCATCGGTCCCCTCCGTTGGGGTGGTGCGACCTCGACGTGCTGCGGAGAACGGTAGGCGAGGACAACTCTGCGCGCAAGATTTCACCCAAGATTGTTAACAATCGAGCGGGCGGCACGGTGGACCCCGGCGCCGCCTATCGTGGGCCCCAGGCGACGGGAGGCTCGGATGGAGTTCGGCGAGGACCAGGCGGCGGTGGACCGGGTGGTCGAGCGGCTCGCGGGCGTGGGCAGGCTCGGGGTCGCGTACTCCGGTGGCGTCGACTCGGCGACGCTCCTCGCCCTGGCCGTCCACGCGCTCGGCGCCGACCGGGTCCTCGGGATCATCGGGGTGTCGCCGAGCCTGGCCGACGACGAAAGGGCTGCGGCGCACGCGGTCGCCCGGGCCATCGGGGCGCCGGTGGTGGAGGTCGCGACCCACGAGGGGGAGCGGCCGGCGTACCAGGCGAACGGGCCCGACCGCTGCTACCACTGCAAGGACGAGCTGTTCACGCGGATCGCCGACGAGGTGCTCGCCGCGCACGGCCTCGACGCGATCGCCTACGGCGAGAACGCCGACGACATGCTGCGGCCGGACCGACCGGGTGCGCGGGCGGCCGTCGAACACGGGGTGCTGCGCCCACTCGCGGACGCCGGGCTCGACAAGACGGCCGTGCGGCGGGTTGCGCGGGTCCTGGATCTCCAGTGCGCGGACAAGCCCGCCGCGCCCTGCCTGGCCTCGCGGATCCCGCATCACAACCCGGTGACCCCGGAGAAGCTCGCGCAGATCGAGAGGGCGGAGAAGGCGTTGCGCGCCTTGGGGTTCCGCGACTGTCGGGTGCGCCACCACGGCGAGGTGGCGCGGGTCGAGCTGCGGGCCGACGACCTCGAACGGGCGGTCGCCGAGCCGTTGCGCGGGAACGTGCAGCGAGCCGTGACGGCGGCCGGGTTCCGGTTCGTGGCGGTCGACCTGGCCGGGATCCAGTCCGGCGCGTTCACCCTCCCGCTGGTGGCCGTCAACGGTGGCTGAAGACCCGATCCCGTTCGCCGAGCTGGACCTGGACCGCGCCCGACGCCGCGGCTACCCCGAGGCCGTGTTGTGCGCGGGCAAGACCGCCGTGCAGGTCGGGGCCATCGCGGCGACGCTGCGGGCGCACTCCGCCCGCACGCTGTTCACCCGGGCCGCACCCGAGCACGCCGAGGCCGTTCTCGCCGAGCTGCCCGACGCCGAGTACGCCGAGGACTGCGGGCTGCTCGCCTGGCCGCCGGATCCTCCCGAGCCCACCGGCGGCCGCGTTCTCGTCGTCGCCGCGGGCACCTCGGACCACGCCGTCGCCCGCGAGGCACTGCTGACCGCTCGACACCTCGGCCGGGAAGCGGACCTGGTCATGGACGTCGGAGTGGCGGGTTTGCACCGCCTGCTGGGCAAGCTGGACACGCTCAGGGCGGCCCGGGTGATCGTCGTCGTCGCGGGCATGGACGGTGCTCTCCCCAGCGTCGTGGCCGGCCTGGTGTCGGCGCCCGTGGTCGCGGTGCCGACCTCCACCGGCTACGGCGCCGCGTTCGGCGGGGTGGCCGCGCTGTTGACGATGCTCAACAGCTGCGCACCGGGCGTGGCGGTCGTGAACATCGACAACGGCTACGGCGCAGGCCACCTGGCCGCCCAGATCACGGAGCCCGCGTGACGGCTCAGCCCTTCTCGCCCCCCGCCGCCAGGCCGCCGACGAGCTGACGCTGGAAGACCATGTAGAGGATCACGACCGGGAGCGAGGAGATCAGCGAGGCCACCATCAGCTGCCCGTACAACGGCAGCGCACCGGTCTCCGTGGTCGCCGCGAACACCTGGAGCTTGATCGCGACGGTCTGGGTGGCAGGCGTGGTGAGGACGCTCGCGAAGAGCACGTCGTTCCAGCCGACGAGCAGCGAGAACACCAGGCTGATGATCATCCCCGGCAGCGCCAACGGGAAGACGATCTTCCGGAGGGCCCCGAACCGGCTCAGCCCGTCGAGCATCGCGGCCTCCTCGAAGGAGACCGGGATCTGCCGCAGGTAGGTCACCAGCAGCCACGTCGCGAACGGGATCGCGAAGGTGAGGTAGGTGATGATCAGCGCGGGCCGCGAGCCGACGATCTGGATGCCGACGGCGGACCCGACGGAGGAGAACAGCACGAACAGCGGCAGGATGATCATCACTCCGGGCACCGTCTGCAACCCGACCATCGAGTTGAGGAAGAGCCCGCGGCCGCGGAACTTGAAGCGGGTGAGGCAGAACGCCGCCCCGAGTCCGAAGACGGTGGCGATCAGGCCCGCGCTCAGCGCGGCGATCAAGCTGTTGAGCAGGCCGCCTGCGAGATCGACCGTCGACCAGACGTCGAGGTAGTTGCTGAAGACGAACGTCGAGGGCCACAGGGCGCCTGCCGCCGCCTCGAGATCAGGGCTCAGCGAGATGATCACCATGTAGACGACGGGCAGCAGGAACAGCAGCAGGACGACGATCGTCAGGACCTGGAGCCAACGGGGAAGGACCCGCTGGGGGTCACGGTGCGCGACGCGGGCCATGGTCACTCCTCTCCCGCTGCGGCGGTCAGTCTCGACGCCCGCAGGTAGAGGACCGCGGGAATGATCATCAGGATCAGCGAGATCACGGCCATGGCGCCGCCCAAACCGAACCGGAAGACCTGGAACGAGGTCTGGTAGACGTTGACCGGAAGCGTGAGAGCGGCGTCCGGGGCAGGCGTTCCCAGCAGCACGAAGGGGAGCGTGAAGTTGTTGAAGTGGGCGAGCGTGGACAGCAGCAGCCCGAGCAGCAGCTGTCCGCGGATCTGCGGCAGAACGACGTAGCGGAACTTCTGCATCCAGGAGACGCCGTCCACATCGGCCGCCTCGTACAGCTCGCTCGAGATGTTCTGCAGCCCCGCCAACACCATCATGTAGATGAAGGGCCACGACGCCCAGACGTCGACGATGACCAACGACCAGAACGAGCGGTCGCCGATCAGCCACTGGGCCTTCTCGATGCCGAAGGCCCCCAGGATCCCGTTGGCCGCGCCGCTGGGCGCCAGGATGAACCGCCAGACGGTGGCGGTGACGAACGACGGCAGCACGTACGGGATGAGGAACGCCGACCGCACGAGCGTGCGCCCGCGGAACCGGGTGTTGAGCGCCATCGCCCCCAAGACACCCAACGGAATGCCGATGGCCGTGGTCAGCAGCGAGAACACCAGGCTGACCCAGATCGAGTGGAGCAGGCTTGGCCGCGGCGAACGCCTCGAGGTAGTTCGTCAGCCCGATGAACGGCGCCCGGAAGAACCGGCGCAGCGTGTACTGGTCGAGGTCGATGAAGCTGATGTAGAGCGCGATCAGGAACGGGATCACGATGACCACGACGAGCAGCACGATGTTCGGCCACATCAGCCACAGCGGCCGACCACCCGCGGTGCTGCCCTTGCGCGCCGGTTCTGCCCGGGGCGGGGCGGGCGGCAGGGTGCCTGCGTCGGCACCCGCCACCTCACCCGTCAAGCTGTCGGTCATTTCTGCGCGCGCGTCAACGCGGACTGGGCCGTGGTGTTGGCCTTGTCGAGCAGGCCCTTGACGGCGGCGGAGTCGTAGCTGCCTGCGGCCAGCCCGGGCTGCGACTGCACGACGATGTTCTGCACGCCGTTCTGGACGTCGGCCCAGCCACCGGTGAAGGCGGTCGGCGTGGACTGGCCCTCGATCTCGAGGAACGGGGCGAGCAGCGCGTTCTTCGCCGACAGCTGCTTCATCGCGTCCTGGTTCACCGGCAGGTTGCCGAATGCCTTGTAGTTCGCCAGCTGCTGGTCCGTGCTCGTGAACATGTCGACGAAGGTCAGCGCGAGGTCCTTCTCCTTGGTGTAGGACGCGATCGCGATGTTGTCCCCGGAGACGATGGACGCCGCGGGCTTTCCGTTCGCGGGTCGCTGGCTCTGCCCCGGCGCGACGGTCGGCAGCGACGCGAAAGCGTACTTGCCCTTCACCCCGGACTTGTCCAGAATCGGGACGGACTGAGCAGTGGCCATCGGCAGCATCGCGGCTTTGCCGGACCCGAACGCGGCGATGGCGTCACCGCCCTTCCAGCCCACGCTGGCCGGGTCCGCGAGCTTTTCCTTGACGAGCAGGTCGAAGTACGCGTTGGTCGCGTTCTCCACCTCGGTGGAGTTCAGCTGCGCGGTCTTCAGGTCGGCGCTGACGAACGATCCGCCCTGCTGCTCGGTCATCGCCCAGATGAACTTCCACGGGTCGAAGGGATCCGAGTAGTCCAATGTCGTCCCGTAGACGCCTGCGCCGGCGTTGGTGAGCTTCTTCGCGTCGGCGGTGAACTCGTCCCACGTCTTCGGGGGCGCCGCGATGCCCGCGGCCTTGAACATCTCGGTGTTGTACGCGAGGGAGAACGGGCGCATGGCGGCCGGAACGCCGATCTGCTTGGTCTGGTCCGGGCCCGACATCCCCAGCGTCTCGGGGATGAAGCGCTCGCGGCCGCCGATCTTCTTCCAGTCGTCGTCGCTCAGCTCGAGGAAGCCGCCGGTGCCGTACGCCACCGGCGTGAACGTGGTGCCCAGGTTGTAGATGTCGGGGCCGGTGCCGCTCACGATGGATGACTGGATCTTGGTGGTCTCGTCGCCCGAGGTCGCGTAGGTCTCGATCACCAGATCGGCGCCGGTCTTCGCCTTGAACTTGTCAGTGAGGTCTTTGGACCAGCTGGCGAACTGCGTCGGGAAGTTGGGCTGGGCGCCGATGAAAATGGTCAGCGAACCGCCGCCGGAAGCGCCGCCACCGCCACCACATGCCGCCAAGAGCGTCGCCGCACTGGTGGCGACTACTACCGCACTCGCCTTCCGCAACCACCGCATTGTCACTCCTGTCCTTCGCCGACCACATTGCCGGACCTTGGCGGCGATCGTAGGGTCGGCGGGAGAGCAAAAGAGCCCGATTGCCACTTGTTGCCGCGCCCGGGGTTCAGCCCCGGCGGGCACCCGGTCGGAGCCCTCGGGCGGCGGCCTCGGCCAGCGCCTCGTCGAGGATCAGGCGCACCGGCACGCCGCGAACACCCGCGAGCGCGGCCGCGTCCTCGAACTCGGGGGTGACGACCGCGACCAGCCCGTCACGCAGGCCCAGCTTGACCCGGACCTCGCCGTCGGGCAGGGCGATCGGCACCCATTCGCGGCCGAGCGCGGTCCGCCGGACGGGTGTCTCGCGCACCCCGAGCGTGCCGGTCAGGCTGAACATCGCGGCCCGCAGGGCCCCGCGGTCGGCCTCGGCGGCGAGGACGCAGAGGGTGTGCGCGGTCCGGCCCTTCTTCATCAGGATCGGCACCAGCCAGGCGTCCGCCGCGCCCGCGTCGAGCAGCGCGGCGAGCACCGTGGGCCACACCCGCGGATCGAGGTCGTCCACGTTGGTCTCCAGCACCGCCATGGTCGACGTGTCGCCATCCGCAGGGCCGGCCACCGGGTTGCCGAGCACCACGCGCGTCACGTTGGCGTGGTCGGCCGGGTCGCGGCTGCCCGCGCCGATCCCGATGGCCCCGACCACCATCGGCGGGAACGGCCCGCACCGCGCCGCCAGCGCTCTGACCAGCGCCATCCCGGTCGGGGTGGTCCACTCGCCCGCGCCGCCGGGCAGCACGCCCCACCCGCGGGCCAGCTCGAGTACGGCGGGCGCCGGAACGGGCAGGTCGCCGTGCGCCGCCTTGATCCGCCCGGAGCCGAGGGCGACCGGGCTCGCGGTCAGGTCGGTGACGCGCAGGTCGGCGAGCGCGGCGCAGACCCCCACGACGTCGGCGATGGAGTCCCAGGACCCCACCTCGTGGAACACGACCTCGTCCGGCGCGACGCCGTGGACGTGCGCCTCGGCGTCGGCGAGCAGGCCGAACGCGGCCAGGGCGGACCCGCGCACCTCCGGCGCCAGCGGCGCCTCCCGCAGCAGCGTCCGGATGTCGGGCCAGGCGCGGTGCGGGTGGGCGTCGGTGGTGCTCACGACCTCCACCCGGGTGGCCCGCAGCGCGGCCCGACGGACGTCGCCGACCTCGACGGCGACCTCGCCCGGCACGACGGACGCCACGGCCGCCCGCACCGCGCCGACATCCGCACCCGCGTCGAGCAGCGCGCCGAGCAGCATGTCGCCCGCGATGCCCGCGGTCGCGTCGATCCAGGCGAAGGTCATCGCCCCAGTCTGGGGGACTGCTCGTAGACCGCGTCGATGATCCTCAGTGTCTCCAACCCCGCGTCCGCGTCGATCCAGAACGGCTTGCCCGCCCGGACGTGGCGGTAGAAGTCCTCGATCAGGAGACCGTGCGAGGCGCCCCAGTAGGCCTTGGCCCCCGTGACCTGCGCCGACGGCCGGATGACGTCCACCCGCCCGTCCTCGTGCGTCACCGTCAGGTCCGTGTCGAGCCGGACGTGCGCGCGCTCGGTGACGATCTCGACGGTGACCGGCGCGTTCTCGACGTCGCCGTTCGTGGCGTGGAAGACCGACGTGACGTCGCCGTCGGGGGTCCGGTGGCGCAGCCGGATCGCCGCGGTGTCCTCGACCTCGACGACGCCGCACAGCGCCAGGGTCGCGGCGACGCCGTGCACGTCGGTCACCGGGCCGAGGAACCACTGCAGCAGGTCGAGCGTGTGGATGGCCTGGTTCATCAGCACCCCACCGCCCGCGGTCGCCCACCGCCCGCGCCAGTCGCGACGCTCGTAGTAGGCGGCGTCGCGGAACCAGCTCACCGACGCCCGGCCGCCCAGCAGCTTCCCCAGGGAGCCGCCGTCGAGCAGGTCGCGCAGCGCGCGGACGGTGTCGGTGTAGCGGTTCTGGAAGCAGACGCCGAGCACCGCGGTGCTGTCCTCGGCCGCGATGGCCAGGCGCTCGCCGTCGGCGAGGGTGTGCGCGACCGGCTTCTCCAAGCAGCACGGACACGTTGCGGCCCAGGCATTCCGCGGCCATCTGCGCGTGCAGGTGGTGCGGGGTGCACACGTGCACGACGTCGGGAGCGGCCGCGTCCAGCAGGGCGGTGAGGTCGGCGAACCCCGGGCAGCCCGCGCGCTCCGCGGCGGCCGCCCGCCGACCGGGATCGACGTCGCCGACCCCCACCAGGTCGACGTCGGCGGTCGGCCAGGATCGCGTCGAGGTGGACCCCGGCGATGTCGCCGCAGCCGACGACGGCGACCCGCAGCCGGTCGGTGGTCACGCGGCGGCGCCGGGGACCGGCAGGGTGGCCACCGCCCAGTCGTAGGCCACCTGGTGGCACTCGCGCAGCGGCAGCGACGGGACGTCGACCTCGATCATGTAGTCGCCCGCGAACCCGGCGCTGAACGCGGCGACGCAGGCGGTCAGGTCGACGTCGCCGAGCCCGGGCTCGGCCCAGATCCGACCCGGCCGGGTGGCGTCGTGGTAGTTCCGGTCCTCGGCCTTGCCCTCGGCGATGCCCGCGCCGAACGTGTCCTTGAGGTGGATGCCGACGACCCGGTCGGCGTAGTCGCGCAGGACGGCGGGCACGTCCATGCCCGCCCACGACATGTGCCCGGTGTCGGGTCCGAAGGCGAGGAGATCGGCGCCGACGTCGTCGAGCACCGTGCGCACTTCGTGCTCGGTCTCGATCCACCCGCCGACGTGCGGGTGCAACGCCGCGGTGACGCCCTCCTCCCGCATCGCCGCGCAGCACCGCGCGACGCCGTCCACGACGACCTTCAGCCGGTCGGGGTCGAAGCCGTGGCCCACCGCCGGGTGCTCCATCCGCGACGTGCCGCGCGGCTCGACCGTGGAGATCATGCAGTGGCGCCTGCCGAACGAGGCCTGCCGCGCCGCGAACACCCGCGCCGCCTCGGCCTGCGCCCCGTGCGTCGTCGGATCGTCGAAGGTGCCGTTGTAGAGGCTCAGCGCGGGCTCGAGCCCGAATGACGCGAGCCACGGCAGGTAGTCCTCGGCAGGCAGGTCGTCGGGCACGTCGGCCTTGACGGCGGTGTAGCCGATCGCGGCCAGCTCGGTGAAGGCGGCACCGAGCGTGCGGACGGTGCGGTCGGGTGCGCCTCCGGCGAGCCAGTAGGCGATGGGGTTGACGGCCAGGCGGGGCTGCGCGGCGGTGGTCATCGGCGCCCGCTCACGACGTCGTGAGGGTGACGGGCCTGCCGGTGGCCGCGGACTCGTACATCGCGAGGATCACCGCGATCGAGGTCCGGGCGTCCGCGGTGCCCACGCGGGGCGGACGACCGTCGGTGACGGCCTCGATGAAATCGGCGAGCTGGCGGCGGTGGGCCCGGCCGAGGACGAGGTCCTCCGGCTCCAGCTTGTCGTCGTCGGTGACCTGGTTGGCGCCCATGGCCTCCGACCGCTCGATCTCGGGCGCCGCACCCACGGTCTCGTGGAAGAAGACCAGCGCGTCGTCGGAGATGACGGCCGAGCCCTTGGAGCCGAGCACGCGGAGGCTGGCGTCCAGACCGGGGTAGGCAGGCCGTGGTGCCGTGGATGATCCCCAGCGCGCCGGAGGCGAACTTCACCACGGCGACGGCGGTGTCCTCGACCTCGATGCGCTCGTGGGCGAGGCAGGCGGTGTAGGCGAACACCTCGACCGGGGTGCCGACGGCGGTGATGAGGAGGTTGATGGTGTGCACCGTCTGGTTCATGATCGCCCCGCCGCCGTCGAGCGCCCAGGTGCCGCGCCAGTCGCCGGAGTCGTAGTAGGTCTGGCCGCGCCACCAGGCGTGCGAGGCGATGGCCGAGGTGATGGTGCCCAGGTGCCCGGCCCGCACGGCGTCGAGCAGCTTCTCGGTGGACCGGTCGAAGCGGTGCTGGGAGATCACGGCGACGGTCTTGCCCGAGCGCTTCTCGGCGTCGATGACGCGGTCGGCCGCCGCCAACGACACGTCCAGCGGCTTCTCCACGACCACGTGCTTGCCCGCCTCCAACGCCGCCACGGCCCCGTCGGCGTGCAGGCCGCTGGGCGTGCAGATGCATGACGGCGTCGACGTCGTCGCGCGCCAAGACGGCGGCGAGGTCGGTGGTCGCCACCGCGACACCGTGCTGCGTCGGCCAGCGCCTGGGCCCTGTCGGCGTCCGCGTCGACGACGGCGACGAGCTCGGCGACGTCGGGCAGCTCGGCCAGCGCCTTGGCGTGCACCTTGCCGATGACGCCCGCGCCGACGACAGCGAACCGGATCCTGGGGGTGGTCATGAGTAGGCGATTCCTTCGCTGTCGAGGATGGCGGTGAACGCGCGGGTGGCGCGGGTGAAGTTCGCGGCTCCGGAGAGCGCGCCGAAGGCGTTGAACGAGCCCAGGTGGGGCTCCATGGAGAAGAAGCCGTCGAAGCCGTCGGCGGCCAGCGCGCGGACGGTCTCGCGGAGCTGGCCGTCGCCCTCACCCGAGGCGACGACCTCGCCGGTGGCGAGCACCGCGTCCTTGATCTGGATGTAGTCGGTGTAGGGCCGCAGCATCGCGTAGCCGTCGGTGAACGGGGTGACCCCGACCTGGACGTAGTTGGCCGGGTCCCAGGCCAGCCGGAGCGCGGGCGAGCCGACCGACTCGACGATGTCGAGCACGCGTTCCGGGATGTCGCCGTAGATCTCCTTCTCGTTCTCGTGCAGCAGCACGACCCCGGTGGGCGCGGCGCGCTCGGTGAGCGCCGTCATCCGGCGGAGCACCTCGTCGCGGTGGCGGTCGGGCGCCTGGTCGGGGCGGAGGAAGAAGGAGAAGATCCGGATGAACGGGGCGTCGAGCCGCTGCGCGACAGCGAGGGCGCGGTCGGCCCGCACGAGGTGGGCGTCGAAGTCCTCGTCGATGTTGATCTTGCCCAGCGGCGAGCCGATGGACGAGACCCGCAGGTCGTGGTCGGCCAGGATCGCCGCCGTCTCCTCGATCTGCTCGTCGGTCAGGTCCAGCACGTTGGTGCCCCACGCGCTGCGGAACTCGACGTGGGTGATGCCGAGGTCGTTGAGCGTGGCGCACTGGGTCTTGAGGTCCGGGTCGATCTCGTCGGCGAATCCGGACAGGGTCCACATCGCGGGTTTCTCCTTCGGTCGGTCGGTGAGACGGTCAGGCGCCCAGTTCCCGGGCGGCCGCCGTGACGGCGGTGAGCAGGCGGTCGTCGTCGACGTCGAGCCGGGCCAGCACGCCGCGCACGGCGTCGTCGAGGTCGCCCGCGGCCAGGGTGGTGAACTCCTCTGCGGCTACGTCGGCGACCGGGGCGCCCTGCCCCCTCAGGTGGCACACCCAGGCCGCGAGGACCCGTGCGGCGCCGGTCGGCACCCGGCGCTGCGCCAGCTCGGCCCGCACAGTGGGCAGGATGCGGATCGGCACCTTCTGCGAGCCGTCGGCGGCGATCTGGCGCAGCAGGTGGCGGATGCGCGGGTTCGCGTAGCGCTCCAGGAGCGCGCCGCGGTAGGCCGCGATCTCCTCGTCGGGCAGCGGCAGGTGCCGGGCGGCGTCGTCCCACCACTGCTCCACCCAGCCGCGCAGCACCGGATCGGCGATGGCTTCGCTGACGGTGTCGTGCCCGCGCAGGGTGCCCGCGTAGGCCAGGAGCGAGTGCGAGCCGTTGAGCAGCCACAGCTTGCGGTGCTCCCACGGCGTGATGTCGTCGACGAACCGCGCTCCGACGTCCTCCCACCGGGGCCGACCCGCGGGGAACGCACCGGAGAGCACCCACTCGACGTAGGGCTCGGTGACCACCGGGACGGGATCGTCGACCCCGGCCCGCGTCCGCACCTCGGCGCGGTCGTCGTCGGTGGTGTGCGGGGTGATCCGGTCGACCATCGTCGTCACGAACGCGATGTGCCCGGCGATCCAGTCGGCGAGCCCGGGTCGACGGCCGCGGCGAGCTCGCCGACCACCCGCGCGACCATCGCCCCGTTCTCCGGGACGTTGTCGCAGGGCACCACGGCCAGGTCGGGGAGGTCGGCCGCGCGGCGGACGGCGGCGCCCAGGACGAGCTTGCCGGGCGCGGTGACCACCTCGGCGTCGACACCGTGCTCGCGGAGCGCATCGACGTCGGCCGCGACCTCGGGATCGTCGCGGTCCAGCCCGCCGTCGTCGGCCCGGCGGTAGCCCGCCTCGGTGACCGTGGTCGTGACCAGCGCCAGCTCGGGGCGGGCGAAGCACCGGCGCCAGTCGTCGAGATCGGCCGACACCGTGCTCAGCGCGGAGACGACCTCGGGCTGGTCGCCGTCGGCGGCCCGCACGAGCAGCGTGTAGAGCCCGTCCTGAGCGGCCAGGTCGCGGGCCACCGCGCCGGTGCGGCCTGCGAACGCGGCGATGCCCCACTCGGCCGCGTCGGGCGCGTGCTCGGTGTACCAGGCCTGGTGGGCCCGGAAGAAGCCGCCCGGCCCGAGGTGGGCGATCCGCACCGGGGCGGCGGGCCTGCCGTCGCGCCCGCGGTCGAGCCGCCGCACCGCCTGCGTCGCCGTCACAGCTTGAACGCCACTCTCGGGTTCACGGCGACGAGATCGTGGGCCGTCGCGTGCGCCTCGTCCTCGTCCATGCGGTGGGTGGCGACCAGCTCGGCCAGGTAGCCGCAGTCGAGCCTGCGCGACATGTCGTGGCGGGCCGGGATGGAGCAGAACGCGCGGGTGTCGTCGATGAAGCCGGAGGTGCGGGCGAACCCCGCGGTCTCGGTGACGGCGCCGCGGTAGCGCCGGATCGCCTCGGGGGCGTCGAGGAACCACCACGGCGCGCCCGCGTAGACGCTCGGGTAGAAGCCCGCTAGCGGGGCGATCTCCCGGGAGAACACGGTCTCGTCGACGGTGAACAGCACGAGGTGGAAGCCGGCCGCGGTGCCGTAGCGGTCCAGGAGCGGCTGCAGGGCCCGGGTGAACTCCATCGCGGTCGGGATGTCGCAGCCGACGTCGGCGCCGAACCGGTCGATGACGTCGGCGTGTGGTGGTTGCGGTAGATCCCCGGGTGCAGGGTCATGACCAGGCCGTCCTCGACGGACATCCGGGCCATCTCCAGCAGCAGGTGCCGCCGCAGGGCCGTGGCCTCCTCCGCGGTCGCGGTGCCTGCGCGGGCCGCCGCGAAGATCCGTTCGGCTTCCGTGAGCTCGAGCGGGGTGGTGCCCGCGTCGGCGTGGCTGTGGTCGGCGGAGACCGCGCCGTGCTCCACGAAGTGCCGGCGGCGGCCTTCGAGCGCGGTGATGAAGCCCTTGTAGTCGCCGGTGTCGGTGTCCGCCGCGGCGCCGAGCGCGTCGACGAGCGCGGGCCAGTCGCCCCGGGCGGGTTCGAGGTAGCGGTCGGGCCGGAAGGTGGGCAGGACCCGGGTCGCGACGCTGCTGTCGTCGCGGATCACCGCATGGGGGGCCAGGTCGTCGCACGGGTCGTCGGTCGTGGCCATGCACCTCGATGCCGAACCGGGCCAGCAGCGCCCGTGGTCGGAAGTCGGCGCGCTGCAGCGTCGTCGGCGATCTGGTCGTAGATCGCGTCGGCGGTCGCGGCCGACGGGCGTTCCGCCACACCGAAGATCTCGCCGAGCTCGCTCTCCATCCAGTACCGGCTCGGCGTACCGCGGAAGGCGGCCCAGTGCGTGCACAGCGCCCGCCACGCCGCGCGGGCCCCGTCCGGCGTCAGCGGCGCGCCACCCGCGCCCAGCGCCTCCATCGGCACGCCGTTCGCGTGCAGCAGCCGGACGACGTAGTGGTCCGGCGAGATCAACAGCGACGTCGGGATCGCCGAACGGGACGTCGTCGGCGATCCAGGCCGCCGGGCACGTGGCCGTGCGGGGAGAGGATCGGCAGATCGCGCACCGCGGCGTACAGCTCGCGGGCGATGTCCCGCGTCGTCGGATCCGGCGGGAGGAGCCGGTCGGGGTGGAGCCGGGGCGCGGCAGCGGTCATAGCCGGATGATCCGCCGCCCACCGCCGGTTGCCCGCATGGTTGCCGGAAGTTGCCCGGTCTTGTCAAAGCCGTGGCCCGGTCGCAGGGTGAGGCCATGACACACATCGGCGAGGTGCCGCCCGGGCTCGCGGCCTCGGCCGCACGCATCGGCGACACCACGACCGTTCTGGACGACGGCCAGGTCGCCGCGTTCGTGCGCGAGCAGCTCGCCGCGCACCCGTTCGACGGGCGCAGCGTCTGCGTGCTCGTCCCCGACGCGACCAGGACCTGCCCCCTGCCCCTCCTGATGCGGGCCGTGCACGCCGCCCTGCACGGCCGGGTCACCCGGCTGACCGTCCTGGTCGCGCTGGGCACGCACGCCCCGATGACCGAGGAGGCGCTGGCCCGCCACCTCGGCTACCAGCCGGGTCGAGCTGGAGGAGACCTATCCGGACACCGTCGTCGTCAACCACGAGTGGTGGCGCCCCGAGACCTTCGCCGACCTCGGCACGGTGCCCGCGGCACGGATCGCCGAGCTGTCCGACGGCCGGATGCGCCTGCACGTGCCGGTCCTGCTCAACCGCGCGGTGGTGGAGCACGACATCGCCCTGGTGGTCGGGCCCGGTGCTGCCGCACGAGGTGGTCGGCATCTCCGGGGGCAACAAGTACTTCTTCCCCGGCGTGGGCGGCCAGAAGATCATCGACGTCTCCCACTGGCTGGGCGCGCTGATCACCTCCGCGGAGATCATCGGCACGACCGGGATCACCCCGGTGCGGGCGTTGATCGACGACGGGGCGGCGCTCATCCCGTCGGAGAAGCTGGCGCTGTGCGTCGTCACCGCTGAGAGCGCCGACGGGGCGGTCGACGGGGCGGTCGACGCGGCCGTGCCCTCGCCGGTCGGGAGCAGCGGGCTGCACTCGGTGTCGTTCGGCGACACCAGGGCGGCCTGGGCGTCGGCCGCCGAGGTCTGCGCGGCCACCCACGTGACCTACCTCGACGCGCCGGTGCGGCGGGTGCTGTCCATCGTGCCCGAGATGTACGACGAGATCTGGACCGCCGCGAAGGGCTTCTACAAGCTGGAGCCGGTGGTCGCGGACGGCGGCGAGGTGATCCTCTACGCCCCGCACGTCAAGGAGATCTCCTCCACCCACCGGGAGATCTACGACATCGGCTACCACTGCCGCGACTACTTCGTGAAGCAGTGGGACCGGTTCTCCGACGTGCACTGGGGCGTGCTCGCGCACTCCACCCACCTGCGCGGCGCGGGCACGTTCGACGCGGAGACGGGGGAGGAGCGCCTGCGCGTCCGGGTCACCCTCGCGACGGCGATCCCCGAGGACGGTCTGCCGCGCGGTGAACCTGGGCTACCGCGACCCGGCGTCGCTCGACCCCGCCGCGTTCACCGCCGACCCCGACACCTTCGTGGTGCCCAGGGCGGGGGAGATGCTGTTCCGGCTGCACTGAGCGGTGGACGTCGACACGCACCACGAGCTTTACCGGCAGCACCAGCGTCTCGCCGCTCGTCTTCGCGCCCGCGGCCAGCGCCAGCACGTTGCCGACGCCCGCGGCGCCCATCTTGCGCATGGGCGCCGTGACCGTCGTCAGCGCGGGCTCGACGACCTCGGCCAGCAGCACGTTGTCGATACCGACGACGCTGACCTCCCCGGGCACCTGCACCCCGAGGTGGCGCAGACCCTTGATCACCCCGACCGCGAGCGCGTCGTTGTAGGCGAGCACGGCGGTCGCGTTCTCCTCCACGATCCGCCGCGCGACCGCGAACCCCGTCCGCATCGTCGGCACGTCGTTCGGGTCGACCCGGCGCACGCGTAGCTCCAGCTCGTAGCCCGCCTCCCGCAGCGCCCGCCAGCGCACACCCTCCGGCCAGCTGGCCGCGGGCCCGGCGACGTAGGTGATGCTCTCGTGGCCGAGGGAGCCGAGGTGCTCCGCGGCGCGCCGGACCCCGCGCTGGTTGTCGGTGACGATGCAGGACGTGTCGGGCATCTGCCGGTTGAGCAGCACCAGCGGCTTCTGCTTGGCGATCATGCGGATGGCCGAGTCGCTCATCCGCGAGCTGGCGAGCACGACGCCTTCGACCAGGTCCAGGGTGCGCTCGATGACGTCCCGCTCGACCGGACCCGACTCGGAGGTGTCGGAGAGCAGCAACGCGTAGCCCGCGAGCCGGGCCGCCTCCTCGGCGCCCTTGATGATCTCGCCGTAGAAGGGGTTCGTGATGTCGGAGACCATCAGCCCGACGGCGCCGGTCTGCCGCCCCGCCGAGCTGGTGATCTTCGTGGCCCGGTAGCCGATCCGCTCGGCCGCGGCGAAGATCGCCTGCGCCGTCTCCGAGTTGACCCGGCCGGGGCGCGCGTAGGCGCGCGAGACGGTCGAGGCGGCGACGCCTGCTTCGCGGGCAACGTCGTAGATCGTCGGACGGCCGCCCATCCGGCGACCCTAGGCGGGTCGCGGGCCTGCGGCAACGAAAAGCGGTGTCCGTCCGGCTGACGGAAGCGGCCGAAACCGACCGACTCGCTCTCTGGCGTCATGGTGTTCGGGAAGATGGCCGTGGGCTGCTGGGGCCGGCCCGCGGGCGACTCCTCCCACTCCTCGCGGCGGCCGTAAGCGGTGAGGTCGAGGACGCTCGTCGTGAACGTGAGCCGGTCGATCCCGCGGCTCGTCGTGGAGTAGGTGCGGTAGACGTCCCCGCCGTCACCCAGGAACACGCTGAGCAGGAACCCGCCCCCGGCGCCGGTGTCATCGGCGAACGTCGTGCCGTGGGAAGACTCGAACAGGTCGAGCAGCGACTTCGGGCCTGTCGGTGTCGCGAACGTGCAGTCCGTGGCGAACGGTGTCATCGGCAGCCGACGGCGGCGTGCGGCGACGACGTCGACGGCACGGGTGACCTCCTTCTCCCGCGGTCAGGAGTTCGGCCCGCGCCTCCTGCCACTCCGCGGCCGACACGATCTGCGGCTTCGACACATCAGCACGGGCAAGATGACGGGATCAGGATCTACCGTCGCCGCCGTGGAGATCGAAGACCT
Source organism: uncultured Actinomycetota bacterium (assembly GCA_963799945.1). GTDB lineage: Bacteria > Actinomycetota > Actinomycetes > Mycobacteriales > Pseudonocardiaceae > Pseudonocardia. The sequence goes on along the minus strand of CAWCZG010000004.1, from coordinate 828,871 downwards.
GCGGCACTACCTCGCCGCCAACTTCCCCGGCACGGACCTGCTCGAAGCCAACGGAGACCTCTTCTGCGTGTACGACCCCGATCGCGAGCTGCCCGACGAACGACGGATGCCGTGGGCCACGCTCGTCGAATCGGACGCCTACGACGACGCGTCGAACCTCGACCGGGCGGGGGTCTACCGCCTCAACATCGGGCTGCCCAAGGCCGAGTTCCAGAAGCTCTTCCCGGTCGAGGGGGCGCACGACCTGACCATCCTGGACGTCGTGATGCCGCACCCGATCTACGGATCGCAGTACTGGGTCTGCGTGCTCAACCCCGACGTCACGTGGCCCGGCGTCCGCGCGTTACTGGACCAGGCCTATGCACTGGCCGTACGGAAGTTCGTCAACGCGGCGGCCCGGAGGCGTCGCTGACCGAGGTCGGTGGCAGGCCCGCGACGGCGGCGTGCAGCAGTGCCGTCAGGGCGTCGGCCGCCAACGGGCGCGGGTTCGCGTACGGCGTGGCCAGCGCCTCTTCGACGACGCGTGGGATGTCGGCCTCGGTCATGCCCAGCTCGGCCAGCGAACGGGGGGCGCCGAGCCGTCCGCTGAGCTCCCAGAGGGCGAGGGCGGGGTCGTCGGCGGACAGCAACTCGAGCCAGTGCGCTGCGCGCTGTCGGCGCCCACGGGGCGTTGTAGGCGAGCGCGTGGGGGAGGACGACCGCGTGGGCGGGGGAGTGCGGCAGGTCCAGCGACCCGCCCAGGACGTGGCAGAGCTTGTGGTGCAACGACATCGACGTGGCGCCCAGCACCGCGCCGCACAGCCAGGCGCCGTAGAGCGCCCGGGAGCGCGCGGCGATGTCGTCCGGCGCCGCGGTGAGGCGCGGCAGGGCGTCGAGGATCGCCGCGGCCCCTTCCCGGGCCATCAACGAGGTCATGGGCGAGGCGTCGGGCGCGTAGAGCGCCTCGACGGCGTGCGCGAGCGAGTTGAGCCCGCTCGTCACGGACAGGCCCACCGGGAGCGTGAGCGTGAGCTCGGGGTCGTAGACGACGCTGCGCGGCAGGACGGCGGCGTCGCGGCCGGTCCGTTTGACGCCGTTCTCCGTGAGCCCCCAGGTCGGCGTCATCTCCGAGCCCGAGTAGGTCGTCGGCACGGCGACGACGGGGAACGCCGTGCGCAGCGCCAACGCCTTGCCGAGCCCGATCGTCGAGCCACCGCCGATCGCCAGGTAGGCGTCCGCGTCGGTGCCCGCGGCCGCCTCGGCGGCTTCCGCGACGACCTCGACCGGCACGTGCATCCGGGCGCCCGCGAAGACACCGGCGACCCGGTCGCCGAGCGGCGCGGCCAGGTCGGTCGCGAACTGCGCGTGGCCGGGTGTGCTGAGCACGAGCACGCGCCGCACGCCCAGCGCGTCGAGCTCCTCGGCGAGGTGGGCGGAGCGCCCCGCGCCGAACGTCACCCGCATGGGCAGCGCCTGGTAGACGAACTCCGACCACTCGATCACGGGCCCGATCCAAGCATGAGCTCCCTCAGGCGGAGGACGCCGCGCGGTGCGGCACCGGCATCCCCGTCGCCCAGGGGATCACCCTGCCGAACTGCACCAGCTCGCCGTAGAAGGCGGGATCGAAGCTGTCGCCGACGGCGAGCTCGACGGGCCAGGCGGCGGCCTGCTCGGGCGTCTGGGCGCTGCTCATGTCCGCGAACCACGGCCGCGACGCGTCGGTGTCGATCAGGCCGGGGCACAGCGCCATGATCAGCTTGTGGTCCGCGAGATCGGCGTCGCGGCGCTCGTGGGCGATGGCCCGCACCGCGGCGACCTGGGCGACCTTCGAGGGGATGTTGAGCCACGTGCCGAAGCCCTCCGCCTCGGCCCGCCCGTCGTGCACGGCGGCACGCCACTCGGCGACGAGCTCGTCGACGGCGTCGAGGCTCGCCGTGGCGTCGTCGAAGCGGGAGCGGGCCCGCTCGTCGAGCTTGTCCAGCGTGCCCAGCGCGCTGGCCACGATGATCAGCCGCCCACCGGGGCGCATACGCGGCGCGAACGCCCGCAGCACGGCGGTGGTGGCGAGGTCGTTCGTCTCCGCGACGGCGTCGACCTGGTCGGCCGGGTCGTCCTCGGGACTCATGCGCGAGGTGGCGTTGGAGAAGACGATGTCGACCTCGCCGAGCTCGGCGGCGAGCGCGGCGATGGCGGCGGGATCGCGGACGTCGAGGACCCGGCCTTCGACGTGGGCTCCGGTCGTCGGGAGGGCTGCCACGGCGGCGTCGACCCGTCCGGGGTCGCGGCCGGTCAGCAGGACCCGATCGTCCGGACCCATCGCGGCGGCGAGCCCGGCGACCAACGCGCGTCCGAGACCTTGGTTGGCTCCGGTGACGAGGGCGGTGCGGGAGTGCGACATGGCTTCACGCTACGTCCGGGTCAGCCATGCGTAAAACGACTCTTCCGCACACCAGACATACCCTTTGCGCATGCCCTCCGAGTTCTCGACGACCGGCCTGCGGGTACTGGTCGAGATCGCGCAGTCCGGGTCCTTCTCCGCGGCCGCCCGGGCGCTCGGCTACACGCAATCGGCGGTGTCGCGGCAGGTGGCGGCGCTGGAGACGGTCGCGGGTCGCCCGCTGTTCGAGCGCAGGCGCGACGGGGTCGCGTTGACGCCCGCGGGCGCCCGCCTGCTCACCCGCGCGGTCCGCGCGCTCGACGAGCTCGATGCCGCGGCCCGTGAGGTCGGCGAGCCGGGGTTCGCCGGGCCCGTGCGGCTCGGGGCCTTCGCCACCGCGGCGGCCGGGCTGGTTCCGCAGGTGCTGGCCGCCCTGCCCCGGGAGCTCGTGGTCACGGTGCGGGAGGGGTCCACCGCGGCGCTCACGCGGGCGCTGCGGGTCGGGACGCTCGACCTGGCCGTGCTCGCGCAGACCCCGCCGTTCCGTTCGCCGGACACGGAGTCTCCCGCCCTGGAGCTCACGTTCCTGGCCGAGCGCGACCTGGTCATCGTGGTCGGGCCGGGCCACCCGTTCGCCCGACGGCCGTCGGTCGAGATCGCGGAGCTGGCGGGCCAGGTCTGGGTCGGTGGACGCGGCGAGGCGGGCGACGCGCCGCTGGGGGCTTGGCCGGGGCTCGCCGAGCGGCCGGACGTCCGCTACGTCGTCCGGGACTGGATGGCGAAGCTCCAGCTCGTCGCGGCGGGCCTCGCGATCACGACCATGCCGCCGGTGGCGCTGGGCGTGCTGCCCGACGGGGTGCGGGCGGTGGCGGTGCGCGGTGAGCCCCAGGAGGCGCGACGGCTCGTGCTCGCCCGGCTGCCCGGACCCGTGCCCGGCGGCGTGGCTGTCGTCGCCGACGCGCTGGTCGCCGCGGGCAGGCTGCGGTGACCGACCACCCTTGCGACCCCCTGTGATCGGGCGCACACTCGGGCATGGGTGTCTTCAAGGTGAAGTCCGAGGCCTCCTACCGCTCACGCGGCATCGACGTCAAAGCCAAGGTCTCGGTGACGATCCGGTGGCGGGACGCGCTGCAGCGCCGTCGCCTGGCGAATGAGCTGAGCACCTACACGAGCCCGAGCGAACTGCTGGAGCTCAGGGCCATGATGGAGCGCTACGAGGACAGCGACACGGCGGAGATCCGGTCCATCCTCACCACCCAGGCCGACGACCGGCGGTTCGCCCATCGCCGCCTATACCTGAACTGACCGGTCCACCCGGGTGAACGGCGCCGTCCCGGGCACCAGGGTGACCGGGCCGAGGCCGCCGTAGCGCCCGGCGTAGTCGAGCGCCGTGGTGAGGTCGACGACACCGTTGCTGTGCTGGGCGTCGTCGAACTCGGTGCTCAGCAGGCCGAAAGCGGCGCCGTGCGCGTCGAGGAAGCCGCTGCCGGAGTCGCCGGGAACGCCGGGCGGCCTCGTCGCGACGTAGTGGATCTGGCCGTCCGCACCGTCGCCGAGGCTGGTGCCCGTCTTGACCGGCGTGTTGCCGTCGTGGGGCTGGTAGCTGTAGACGGCCTCGCCCGCCGTCAGGCCGTTGCCGTCGATGCCGGTCGGCCCGCCGAGCACCGGCACCGACGGGTTCACCGACGCGGCGTCGGCCGGGCTCAGCGCGACCAGCGCGAAGTCGTTGAACTCGCAGCGCTGGGGATCCTGCTCGTGGCGCTGCTGCATCGTGACCCACGAGCTGTAGGCGAGCTTCGCGGAGCTGGTGGCGCCGTCGTTGCGGCGGATGAGGACGTTCGTGCCCACGGGCAGCGTCGGCTCCTCGCACCCGGATCCCGCATCGCGCGAACCCGTGCCCGCGCAGTGCGCGGCCATGCCGAGGTACGTCGCGCCGCCCGCCCTGAAGACGAAGTCGGCCGTGCACGTGTTCGACGACCGGCTGGTGACCGGTATCAACAGTTCGACGCCGGGCCCGATCGCCGCGGCGCGCCGCCCGCGGGGCCGCCGACGCTGTCGCGGGAACGAGGAACGAGAGGCCGATCACGGTCATCAGGACACTGGCACGCATCACGGGACGGACGGTAGGACGGCTCCGGCTCGATGGGCGGAACTCCACCCGACGGTGTGGACCCGCTCGGTGGGAGGCGGATACTCCGTGTATGGAGCAGCGGTGGGTGGCCGAGGTCGGCGAGGACAACGCGAAGTGGCTCGCCACGGAGAGCCGCACCGCGCGGTTGGCGCGCGAGTACCGACCCGTGGATCGCGGCGACGGCCTCCTCGAGCTGTCGCCGCTCGCCCTGGGCGCATCCCGTGAGCTGGGCGAAGAGGAAGACGGCTACATCACCGAAGACGGCGAGGGTCTGCGCATCTGGATGGGCGACGACGCGTACGAGCTGGAGCTGCACGAGTCCTGACGCCCCCACATCTCAGCGGGCCGTCCACCCGCCGTCGACCGACAACGACGAGCCCGTGATCGACGCGGACGCGGGACCCCAGAGAACCGCGGCGAGCTCGGCGACCTCCTGCGGGTCGATCAGCCGCTTGATGGCCTCGGGGGCGAGCAGCACCCGGTCGCGCACCTCGTCCTCGCCGATGCCGTGGGCGCGGGCCTGGTCGGCGATCTGCTTCTCCACCAACGGGGTGCGCACGTAGCCGGGGCTGATGCAGTTGCTGGTCACCCCGTGCTCGGCGGCCTCGAGCGCGATGACCTTGGACAGGCCTTCCAGGCCGTGCTTGGCGCTGACGTAGGCCGCCTTGAACGGGCTCGCCCGGTGGCCGTGCGCGCTGGACACGTGGATGAGCCGACCCCACCCGCGCTCGTACATGTGCGGCAGCACCAGCCGCGCCAGTCGGAACGGCGCCTCGAGCATCACCTTCAGGATCAGCGAGAACCGCTCCGGGTCGAACTCCGGCAGCGGGGCGACGTGCTGCAGCCCCGCGTTGTTGACGAGCAGATCCACGCCCGACGGCAGCGCGTCGACCGCGTCGAGGTCGGACAGGTCGCAGACGATGGCTTCCACCCCGGGTACGGCGTCGGCGATCGCCTTCACGCCGTCCGGGTCGCGGTCGACGGCCAGGACGGTCGCGCCGTCGGCCGCCAGACGCGCGACGAACGCCGCACCGATTCCGGACGCCGCGCCGGTGACCAGTGCGGTGCGTCCCGAGAGAGCTCGATCGTCATGTGGCATACCAACCACCGTACGACAAACCAAACGAGAGCACTGCTCTTGACAGAGTGCACTGATGCGAGTTCACTGATGTTCAGCAAGAGCACCGCTCTCGAAACCAAGGAGACCGCCATGACCGCCGCCGCCCGCTACGTCCGCCCCAGCCGGGGAACCGCGTTCTTCAACAGCGTCGTCGCCGGGTTCACCCGTGCGGGGATCTCGATCTGGGGCAGCCGCGTGCTCGGCGTCCGCGGTCGGAAGAGCGGCGAGATGCGCACGACCCCGGTCAACCTCCTCACCGTCGATGGTCAGCGCTACCTGGTCGCGCCGCGGGGGGTCACCCAGTGGGTCCGCAACATCCGGGTCGCGGGGGAGGCCGAGCTGCGCCTGGGCCGCCGGGTCGAGACGATCCGCGTCGAGGAGCTGGCCGACGACGAGAAGCCCGCCATCCTGCGGCCCTACCTGCGGCGGTGGAAGTTCGAGGTCGGCGTGTTCTTCGACGGCGTCGACGCCTCGGCGTCCGACGAGGAGCTGCGCCAGATCGGCCCCAAGCACCCCGTCTTCCGGGTGCTCGCCCCGGGGAAGTAGTGGACCGGTACCGACGGAGGCTCCCCGTTCCGTCGGCACCGGTCACTCGATCAACGCGCGTCGGATCGTCCGGATACTCCGGACTCCGTCCGGTCCGTCCAACGGGCTAAGCCCGCACGGGGCGGGCTGCTCTCCGGCACGACGAGGTCGCACGGAATCGCGTAGGGTTCGATATCGAACGGATAGATATCGATGACTGGAGGCCGTCATGGCGAAGTCGACGGACGTGCCCACCCGACCCTTCCGCTTCGGCGTCGTCGCCACCCCGCAAGGGGACGGCGAGGCGTGGATCGCCACCGCGAAGCGCATCGAAGACCTGGGTTACTCGACCCTGCTCATGCCCGACGGGGTGCAGCTGCTGTCCCCGTTCTCCTCGCTCGCCGTGGCCGCGACCGCGACCTCATTGCGCGTCGGCACCTTCGTGTTGGCCAGCCCGCTGCGCACGCCGCGGCAGGCGGCCTGGGAGGCGCACAGCCTCACCGTGCTCACCGGCGGCCGCTTCGACATGGGCATCGGCACCGGGCACGACCGCGTCCCGCAGGGCGCCGCCGAGCTCGGCATGCCCTACGGCACGGCGTCCGAGCGCCGCGACCAGGTGAAGCAGACCGTCGCCCACCTGCGCGAGCTCGACGGCGAGGCGCACACCCCGGTGCTCATGGCCGCGGGCGGACCGAAGGCGTTGGCGCTGGCCGCGGAGATCGCCGACATCGTGACGGTGGCGGCGGGCCCCTTCGCCACCCGCGACGAGGTCGCCGCGCTGACCGCGGGCTTCCGCGAGACGGCGGGTTCGCGCGCGGCCGAGATCGAGCTGGCGATGAACCTGTTCGTGATCGGCGACGAGGTGCCGCCGTGGGTGCGGGGCTTCATCGGCGCCGACGCCCAGCAGCTGATCGCGGCCGACTCGCTGACGATGCTGCGCGGCAGCGTCGACGAGATGGCCGACGAGCTGCGCCGCCGTCGCGACGCGTTCGGCACCAGCTACATCTCGGTGAACCAGGCCTTCTTCGAGGAGCTGGCGCCGGTCGTGGAGAAGCTGACCGGCGCCTGACCCCACGTCACGTCAGAGGGCGGTCCGTCGGGTTGATCGGACGGGGGAGCACCGTGCGGCCGGTGAGGTAGGCGTCGACGCCCGCCGCCGCCGCCCGGCCCTCCGCGATCGCCCACACGACGAGGCTCTGGCCGCGGCCCATGTCGCCCGCCGAGAACACGCCCTCGACGCTGGTCATGAAGCTCTGGTCGCGCGCCACGTTGCCGCGCTCGTCGAGCTGCACATCCAGGTCAGCCAGCAGCTTGCCCTTCTCCGGCCCGACGAAGCCCATCGCGAGGAGCACGAGCTGCGCGGGCAGCTCCTGCTCGGTGCCCTCGACCGGCACGAACCGGCCCTTGTCGTCGCGCGACACCTCGACAGATCCTGATGGCGGCCAGCTTGCCGTCATCGTCGGCGACGAACTCGGTGGTGTTGACCGAGTACAGCCGCTCGCCGCCCTCCTCGTGGGCCGAGGAGACGCGGTAGACCATCGGGTAGGTCGGCCACGGCATGCCGTCGGTGCGGCGCTCCGGGGGCGTCGGCATGATCTCCAGCTGCGTGACCGAGGCCGCGCCCTGGCGGTGCGAGGTGCCCAGGCAGTCGGCGCCGGTGTCACCGCCGCCGATGATCACCACGTGCTTGCCCTCGGCGGTGATCTCGGGGGCGTCGATGTCGCCCTGCTGCACGTGGTTGGCCCACGGCAGGAACTCCATCGCCTGGTAGACGCCTTCGACCTCGCGGCCCTTGGCGGGCAGGTCGCGCCAGGCGGTGGCCCCGCCCGCGAGCACGACGGCGTCGAAGTCCGACCGGAGCTGCTCGGCGGTGACGTCGGTGCCGACGTCGACCGAGGCGCGGAAGATCGTGCCCTCGTCCTGCATCTGGACCAGGCGCCGGTCGAGCCGGGCCTTCTCCATCTTGAACTCGGGGATCCCGTAGCGGAGCAGCCCGCCGATGCGGTCGGCCCGCTCGAACACCACGACGTCGTGCCCGACCCTGGTGAGCTGCTGGGCCGCGGCCAGACCCGCCGGGCCCGACCCGATCACGGCCACCTTCTTGCCGGTGCGCGTCGCGGGCTTCTGCGGCGGCACCCAGCCCTCGTCCCACGCCCGGTCGATGATCTCGATCTCGACCTGCTTGATCGTGACGGCGTCGGAGTTGATCGCCAGCACGCAGGCCGCCTCGCACGGGGCGGGGCAGAGCGTGCCGGTGAACTCGGGGAAGTTGTTGGTGGCGTGCAGCCGCTCCGTGGCCTCGCGCCACTCGTGGCGGTAGACGAGGTCGTTCCACTCCGGGATGAGGTTGCCCAGCGGACAGCCCTGGTGGCAGAACGGGATGCCGCAGTTCATGCAGCGCCCGGCCTGCTTCTCCAGCTCGTCGTGGGCGAAGTCCTCGTAGACCTCGCGCCAGTCGCGCAGGCGCAGATCGACCGGCCTGCGCGTGGGCACCTGCCGGGGGGTGGTCATGAACCCCTTGGGGTCACCCATGTGCCGCCTCCATGATTGCGGTGTCCACGTCCCGGCCGTCCCTTTCCGCTGCCTCACGGGCCTTGAGCACCCGCTTGAAGTCCTTCGGCATGACCTTCCCGAACCGGCCGACCGCGTCCTCCCACTCGGTGAGGAGCTCCTTCGCGACGGCGGACTCCGTCTCGGCGAAGTGGCGCTCGACGGCGTCGCGCAGGAACGCGCGGTCCTCGTCGTCGAGGGGGTCGATGTCGACCATCTCGGGGTTGACCCGGCCCTGGGGCAGGTCGAGCACGTAGGCGACGCCGCCGGACATGCCCGCCGCGAAGTTGCGGCCGATCCGTCCGAGCACGACGACCTTGCCGCCGGTCATGTACTCGCAGCCGTGGTCGCCCACGCCCTCGACGACGGCCAGCGCGCCGGAGTTGCGCACGCAGAACCGCTCGCCGACGATGCCGCGCACGAAGATCTCGCCCGCCGTGGCCCCGTAGAGGATCACGTTGCCCGCGATGATGTTCTCCTCGGCCTTGAACGGCGCCTGCGGATCGGGCCGCAGCGTGAGCCGCCCGCCGGAGAGGCCCTTGCCGAAGTAGTCGTTCGAGTCGCCGACCAGCCGCAGCGTGATCCCCTTCGGCACGAACGCGCCGAAGCTCTGCCCCGCCGAACCGGTGAGCGTGACGTCGATCGTGTCGTCGGGCAGGCCCTCGCCGCCCCACGCCGTGGTCAGCTCGTAGCCGAGCATGGTGCCGACCGTGCGGTTGACGTTGCGCACCGGCAGATCCAGGCGGACCTTGTCGCCCGAGCGCAGCGCACCCTCGCAGAGCTGGATCAGGGTGTTGTCCAGCGCCTTCTCCAGGCCGTGCTGCTGGAACTTCGTCTGGTGCCGCGCGGTGCCCGGGGGCAGCTGCGGCATCGCGAAGATCGGCGAGAGATCCATGCCCTCGGTCTTCCAGTGCCGGATCGCGTCGTCGACGTCGAGCATCTCGGCGTGCCCGACGGCCTCGGCCAGCGTGCGGAAGCCCAGCTGCGCCAGGTACTCGCGGACCTCCTGCGCGAGGAAGCGCATGAAGTTCACGACGTACTCCGGCCGCCCGTCGAAGCGCTTGCGCAGCTCGGGGTTCTGGGTGGCCACGCCGACCGGACAGGTGTCGAGGTGGCAGACGCGCATCATGATGCAGCCCGACACCACCAGCGGCGCGGTGGCGAAGCCGAACTCCTCCGCGCCCAGCAGCGCGGCGATGATCACGTCGCGGCCGGTCTTGAGCTGGCCGTCGGCCTGCACGACGATCCGGTCGCGCAAACCGTTGCGCAGCAGGGTCTGCTGGGTCTCGGCCAGCCCCAGCTCCCACGGCCCGCCCGCGTGCTTGATCGAGCTGAGCGGGGAGGCGCCGGTGCCGCCGTCGTGCCCGCTGATGAGCACGACATCGGAGTAGGCCTTCGCCACACCCGCGGCCACCGTGCCGACGCCGACCTGGCTCACCAGCTTGACGTGCACCCGCGCCCGCGGGTTGGCGTTCTTCAGGTCGTGGATGAGCTGCTTGATGTCCTCGATCGAGTAGATGTCGTGGTGCGGCGGCGGCGAGATCAACCCGACGCCCGGCGTGGAGTGCCGGGTGGCCGCGATCCACGGGTACACCTTCGCGCCGGGCAGCTGCCCGCCCTCGCCCGGCTTGGCCCCCTGGCTGATCTTGATCTGCAGGTCGTCGGCGTTGACGAGGTACTCGCTCGTGACACCGAACCGCCCGGAGGCGACCTGCTTGATCGCGCTGCGGCGGTTGTCGCCGTTGGCGTCGGGGGTGTAGCGGTCGGCGTCCTCGCCGCCCTCGCCGGTGTTGGACTTGCCGCCCAGCCGGTTCATGGCGATGGCCAGGGTCTGGTGCATCTCCTTGGAGATCGACCCGTAGGAGATCGCGCCGGTGGCGAACCGCTTGACGATGTCGTCGACCGACTCCACCTCGTCGATGTCGACGGCCGGGCGCGTGCCCTCCTTGAAGCGGAACAGGCCGCGCAGGGTCATGAGCCGGTGGGCCTGCTCGTCGACCGAGCGCGTGTACTCCTTGAAGATGTCGTAGCGGCCCTGGCGGGTGGAGTGCTGGAGCTTGAACACCGTGTTCGGGTTGAACAGGTGCAGCTCGCCCTCCCGGCGCCACTGGTACTCGCCGCCGACCTCGAGCGCCCGGTGCGGCGCGCGCACCTCGTCGGACGGGAACGCGCGGCGGTGCCGGGTGAGCACCTCCTCGGCCAGCACGCTGAAGCCGACGCCGCCCAGCCGTGACGTGGTGCCGGTGAAGCAGGTGTCGATCACTTCGGGGCCCAGGCCGACGGCCTCGAAGATCTGCGCGCCGGTGTAGGAGGCCACCGTGGAGACGCCGATCTTCGACATGGTCTTGCGCACTCCCTTGGCCAGCGCCTTGACCAGGTTCTTGGCCGCGGTGCCCGCGTCGACGCCCGCGATGTCGCCGCGCCGCGCGAGATCCTCGACGGTGGCCATCGCGAGGTAGGGGTTGACCGCCGCGGCGCCGTAGCCGATGAGCAGCGCGATGTGGTGCACCTCGCGCGCGTCGCCCGCCTCGACGATCAGCCCGACGCGGGTGCGGGTGCGCTCCCGCACCAGGTGCTGGTGGACCGCGCCGGTGAGCAGCAGTGACGGGATCGGCGCGAAGTCCTTGGTGACGCCCCGCTGGGACAGCACGATCAGCCGGGCGCCGTCCTCGATGGCCTCGGAGACCTGGGTGCAGATCTGCTCCAGGCGCGTCTTCATGCCCGCGCCGCCGTCGGCCGCGCGGAAGGTGCCGCGCACGGTGACCGAGAGGAAGCCCGGGTAGTCGCCGTCGTCGTTGATGTGCACGATCCGGGCGAGGTCGTCGTTGGTGAGCACCGGATCGGGCAGCACGATCGTGCGGCAGTGCGCGGCCGAGGCGTCGAGCAGGTTCTGCTCAGGGCCCAGCTGGCTGCCGAGCGAGGTCACCAGCTCTTCGCGGATAGCGTCCAGTGGCGGGTTCGTGACCTGCGCGAACAGTTGCGAGAAGTAGTCGAACAGCTGGCGGGGCCTGGCCGAGATGGCGGCCAGCGGCGCGTCGTTGCCCATCGAGCCGATCGGCTCCGCGCCGGTGGCGCCCATCGGCTTCAGCAGGACGTTGAGCTCTTCCTCGGTGTAGCCCATCGACTGCTGGCGCAGCGTGAGCGCGGCCCGCTTGGGCACCTCGCGCTCGCGGTCGGGCAGGTCGCCGAGGTGGATGAGACCCGCGTGCAGCCACTCCTCATAGGGCTTCTCGGCCGCGAGCGCGCCCTTGATCTCGGCGTCGTCGACGAGCCGCCCGGCGGCGGTGTCGACCAGGAACATGCGGCCGGGCTCGAGGCGGCCCTTGCGGATGACCGCCGACGGCTCGACGTCGAGCACGCCGACCTCGGACGCCAGCACGACCAGGCCGTCTTCGGTGACCCAGTAGCGGGCGGGGCGCAGGCCGTTGCGGTCGAGCACCGCGCCGATGAGCGTGCCGTCGGTGAACGCGACCAGCGCGGGCCCGTCCCACGGCTCCATCAGCGTGGAGTGGAACTCGTAGAAGGCGCGGCGCGCGGGATCCATCTCGGCGTGGTTCTCCCACGCCTCCGGGATCATCATCAGCACCGCGTGCGGCAGCGAGCGGCCGCCGAGGTGCAGCAGCTCGAGCACCTCGTCGAACGTGGCGGAGTCGCTCGCGTCCGGGGTGACGATGGGGGACAGCCGCGTCAGGTCGCCGGGGATGACGTCCGACTCCAGCAGCGCCTCGCGGGCGGCCATCCAGTTGCGGTTGCCGCGCAGCGTGTTGATCTCGCCGTTGTGCGCGACGTAGCGGTAGGGGTGGGCCAGCGGCCACGCCGGGAAGGTGTTGGTGGAGAACCGGGAGTGGACGACGGCCAGTGCGGTGACGACGCGCTCGTCGGAGAGGTCCGGGTAGAACGCCTCGACCTGCGGCTCGGCCAACATGCCCTTGTAGACGATCGTGCGCGGCGACAGCGAGGGGAAGTAGACACCCGTGGCGTGCTCGGCGCGCTTGCGCAGGCAGAAGGTGAGGCGCTCCAGCTCGATGCCGGACTCGCCGCCCGCGCCCGCGACGAACAGCTGCCGGAAGGCGGGCATGACGCTGCGCGCGGTGGGCCCGAGGTCGGCGCCGTCGGCGTCGGTGGGCAGCTCGCGCCAGCCCAGCACCCGCAGGCCCTCTTCGGCGGCCAGCTCGTCGATCTTCGTGGCGACGGTCTCGCACTCGTCGGTGGGCAGGAAGGCGATGCCTGCCGCGTAGGCGCCCTCGGCGGGCAGCTCGAACCCGACGACCGCACGGAAGAACGCGTCGGGGATCTGGATCAGGATGCCCGCGCCATCGCCCGTGTTGAACTCGGCGCCACGCGCGCCGCGGTGCTCGAGCCGCAACAGCGCGGTGAGTGCCCTGCGCACGATGCCGTGATTACGGCGACCCTTCAGATCGGCCACCATCGCGACACCGCAGGCGTCGTGTTCGAACTCCGGGACGTAGAGGTCCCGAGGGTTCTCGGTGGCTGGGGCCTGCTTTCCGACGGCTCGGTGTGCAGCCAAAGTGGGCCTCCTGTCGTCTCGGTGCACCCCGACAACCGGCATCGGGACGACGTGATGGGTAGTGGCGAGTATGCGGAATGGACCGTCCGGGTGGCTACTGGACGGCCCATTCGGGCGTAGTGCGGTGTGCGGGTACCCGACTGTCGTACGGGAACCGCACAGGGCCGGACGCACACAACGGCGGGTGCGATCGCGCAGCACAGCGTCGCACGTGGCACCGACGATAACTAGAGAGAAGCCGGGTGACCAGCGTGACCAGCGTCAACCCGGTAACAGGCGTACTACGTTCGGTAGCCTGATCAACCCTTCACCGGCCGTCCAGGAGCACCTCGGCGACCGTGACGCCCACCCGCACCGCGAGCCCCGTCTGCTCCGCCACCGCGAGCGCCACGGCCTCTTGGACGGCCGCAGCGAGATCCCGGCAGTTGTGGCCGAGCCGTGTCGCGATCGTCACCCTGATGTCGGCCTCGTCGCCGGTCAGCGTCACGTGCACGCCTTCGGAGGGGGACCGGATACGGCCCAGCATCGATCCCGCGAGCCCGGCCAGCGCCCGCGCCAGGTCGGCCCGCAGCGCCACGACGCCGGGCACACGTTGCGCGACCGCCGCGGCGATCGAGGCGACGGCGGCTTCGCTGACGTGCAACCGCACCTCGGTCACGGGGCCGCCCACAGGTCCACCACCGCGATGTCGACCCGCAGCACCGGCAGGCCCAGCGCCTGCTCACCCGCCGCGAGCACCAGACGGCGGGCTTCCGCGGTGACGGCGGCCAGATCCACCCCGAACCGGGCCGCGACGGTGAGCGTGACCGCCGCGGCGCTCCCAGCCTCCGGCTGCTCGATCCGACAGCTGCGCGCACGGAGCAACCCCGTGGCGTCGACGACGGCGCGCAGCACGGCCGCCGCGGCCGAGTGGGCGAGCTGGTTGGGCCCGAGCGGCGACTCGAGCGTGAGCATCTCCTGCGGCCGGAGCTCGGTGCGCACCGAGCGCATCACCGCGTCGACCACCGTCGCGGGCGCCTCGACGGGCTCCGCGGCGAGGCGGTGCACCGCGGTGTCGAGCCGGTTGGCGTCGGCGTACACCGCACGGCAATAAGGGCACTCGCGTTCGTGCGCGTCGGGCTCGAACCCCGCCTCGGCGCGGTCCCATGCCAGCGCGGCGTCGCGGCCGCAAGCGAGCAGCTCGACGGCGTCGTCCGTCGCCGGGGCGTCTATCGCCATCCCCGCATCACCTCCGCCAGCCGCACCCGCGCGCGGTGGATCCGGCCCCGCACGGCCGTCTCACCCACGCCTGCGATCTCCGCGATCTCCGCGTAGCCCATGCCCTCCAGCTCGCGCAGCACCCAGGCCACGCGCTGTTCGTACGGGAGATCCTGCACCGCCCGGCCCAGCGCGGCCAGCTCGGCGTCGAGCTCCGCGGCGCGGGCGGGGGAGTCCGGCGCCGCCACGTCCGCGCCCGCGTCGGCCGCGTGCGTCGGACGGCGGCGGCGGAGCGCGGCGAGGCACCGGTTGGTCACGATGCGGTACATCCACGTCGAGAAGGCCGCGTCGCCCCGGTAGCTGTCGAGGTGGCGCCAAGCGTCCAGCAGCGCCTCCTGCAGCGCGTCCTCCGCCTCGCCGGGGTCGCCGGTCACCCGCACCGCGACCCGGTAGAGCGCCCTCTGGTGGCGGCGGGCGAGCACCTCGAACGCGCGGACGTCACCCTCCTGCGCGCGGACGGCGAGCGTGAGGTCGTCGAGCTCGGCCCCCTCCACCTGCTCCCCGGTCAACGCCACGCGGCAGACGCTAGTGGCCCGACCCGTGCGAACTGCTGCAGCACCCGCCGGTGCACACCCACGAGTCGGGGCAGACGGGCAGCTACCGTGGTGGCGTGGCCCAGGACCCCGCGCTCGCCGAAGCCGTCGCCGACATCGTGCTCGGCCATCCGGGCGTGGTCCGGCTGTCGGGAGGCCCTTCGGCACCGTCGCCTCCTATCTCCCGGGACGCCGCGTCGTCGGCGTGCGGCTGCCGCTGCGCGACACCGATCCGGTGGAGGTCGCCGTGGTGGCGCGCCTCGGCTTCCCGTTGCCGCTCCTGGCCGCGGAGCTCGGCGAGGTGATCGCCGCCGTGCTCGGCCCCGTCGTGCTGGACCTGACCGTCAGCGACGTGGCGGAGGCCCCGGCGGAGATCACCGTGGAGGTCACCGTTCCCGCAGCCCACCCGGCCCGTCCCGCGACGACCGGTCTCGCCTAGACTCGGACGACGTCGTGAAGGCGGTCGCCCCGTCCGGGCTGACCCCTGTCTAGCTATCGAGAGGTAAGCAGAAGTGAAGAGCACCGTCGAGCGGCTGAGCCCGACCAGGGTCCGGATCAACGTCGAGGTGCCCTTCGACGAGCTGAAGCCCGATTTCGACCGCGCGTACAAGAAGATCGCCCAGCAGGTCAACGTGCCCGGCTTCCGCAAGGGCAAGGTGCCCGCCCGCATCATCGACGCCCGCCTCGGGCGCGGCGTGGTGCTGGAGGAGGTCGTCAACGGGGCCATCCCCACCCGCTACTCCGAGGCCGTCACGGCCGCTGAGGACGTCTCGCCGCTCGGGCAGCCCGAGATCGAGGTCACCGAGATCGCCGACAACGAGCGGCTCGCGTTCACCGCCGAGGTCGACGTCCGGCCGGAGATCACGCTGCCGGACCTCACGGGTCTGAGCGTCCAGGTCGACGACGTCGCGGTGACCGACGCCGACGTCGACGAGCAGCTCGAGAACCTGCGCGCCCGCTTCGCCACCCTCACCGGGGTGGAGCGGCCTGCGGCGAAGGACGACTTCGTCCAGATCGACCTCTCGGCCACCGTCGACGGCGAGGTCGTCGAGGAGGCCGCCACCACCGGCTTCTCCTACCAGGTGGGCCAGGGCGGCCTGATCGACGGCATCGACGAGGCCATCACCGGCCTGTCCGCAGGCGAGTCGGCCACGTTCCCGACCACCCTCGTGGCCGGTGAGTACAAGGACCGCGAGGCCGAGGTCACGGTTGCGGTCACCGCCGTCAAGGAGCGCGAGCTGCCCGCGGCCGACGACGAGTTCGCCCAGCTCGCCAGCGAGTTCGACACGCTCGAGGAGCTGACGGCCGACCTGCGCACCCGCATGGAGCGGGTCAAGCAGATGGAGCAGCTCACCGACGCGCGCGACAAGGTGCTCGACGCGATCGTCGACGCCACCGAGGTGCCGCTGCCCGAGGGCATCGTCGCCACCGAGCTCGACGCGCGGGTGCACGACGCGATCCACCCGTTCGACCACGACGAGGCGAAGTTCGCCGAGTTCCTCCAGGAGAACGGCAAGACCCGCGAGGAGTTCGACACCGAGGCCCGCGAGGACGCCGAGAAGTCCGTCCGCGTGCGGCTGGTGCTCGACGCGCTGGCCGACGCCCAGGAGGTCACGGTCAACGACCAGGAGCTCACCGAGCGGATCATCTTCCAGGCCCAGCAGTACCAGATGCCGCCCGAGGAGTTCGTCCGTCGGATCCAGGAGGCGGGCCAGCTCGGCTCCATCTACTCCGACGTCCGGCGGAGCAAGGCCCTGATCGAGGCCGTCCGCGCGGTCAGCGTCACCGACTCCGCGGGCGAGCCGGTGGATGTCAGCGAGCTGCTCGGCGACGACGACGACGCCACCGAGCAGGAGGAAGTCGAGGCCTCCGATGGCACGACGGAGCAGACCTCGGAGGAGTCCGAGAAGACTGTGGACGCCTGAGCGCAACGCCCACAGCGAACACAGCGGCCGTCGACGACGGCGGAGAGCCTCCGCCGCGTAGGGTCGCGAACGTGCAGACCGAGCAGACACGAGCTATAGGCAGGGTGAAGTGACGACCCAGGACCGTCTCATCGGAGCGGCCATGCGGCGGGGCGGTTCGCCCTCGTCGATGACGTTGTCGGACTCGGTGTACGAGCGGCTGCTCCAGCAGCGCATCATCGTGCTCGGCCAGCAGGTCGACGACGACATCGCCAACCGGATCGCCGCACAGATGCTGCTGCTCGCCGCGGAAGACGCGGAGAGCGACATCGCGCTGTACATCAACTCGCCGGGCGGCTCCGTCACGGCGGGGATGGCCATCTTCGACACGATGGAGTTCATCCCCTGCGACGTGGCCACCTACGCCATGGGGCTGGCGGCCTCGATGGGGCAGTTCCTGCTCTCCGCGGGCGCCCGCGGCAAGCGCTACGCGCTGCCGCACTGCCAGATCCTCATGCACCAGCCCTCAGCGGGGGTCGGCGGCACCGAGTCGGACATCGCGATCCAGGCCGAGCTGTTCCGCCGCCACAAGCAGGAGATGGCCCAGCTGATCTCCGGCCACACCGGCCAGCCCGTCGAGAAGATCATCGCCGACTTCGACCGCGACCGCTGGTTCTCCGCGGAAGAGGCGTTGGCGTACGGCTTCGTCGACCATGTCATCTCGCGGGCCGGGCAGCTTCCGGACGCGATCAGCGAGAACGGGAACGGGAGTTCACGATGAGCTACCAGCCTGCCCAGTCCCGGTACGTGTTGCCGTCCTTCGTGGAGCGCACGAGCTACGGGGTCAAGGAGTCCAACCCGTACAACAAGCTGTTCGAGGAGCGCATCATCTTCCTCGGCGTGCAGATCGACGACGCGTCGGCCAACGACGTCATGGCGCAGCTGCTGTGCCTGGAGTCGGCCGATCCGGACCGCGAGATCAGCATGTACATCAACTCGCCCGGCGGCTCGTTCACGTCGCTGATGGCGATCTACGACACGATGCAGTTCATCCGGCCCGACATCCAGACCGTGTGTCTGGGACAGGCCGCTTCGGCGGCCGCGGTGCTCCTGGCGGCAGGCACGCCGGGGCGCCGCCTCGCGGTGCAGAACGCACGGATCCTCATCCACCAGCCCGCGGTGGAAGGCATCTACGGGCAGGTGTCGGACCTGGAGATCCAGGCCGCCGAGATCTCCCGGATGCGCAGGCTCCTGGAGTCGACGTTGGCCAAGCACTCGGGCAAGACCGAGGAGCAGGTGCGGCTCGACATCGAGCGCGACAAGATCCTGACGGCCCAGGAGGCCAAGGATTACGGCATCGTCGACGAGATCATCCAGAGCCGAAAGCTCTCGGCCGCCTAACACGGCACGTCCGGCAACAGCCGCCCGCCGACACTGCCGCAAGTCGGGAAGCTCCATGCTCCCGATGGCCGGGTCGAACGGGTACCGTCACGAGGGCGCGCATCCGCGCGCCGGATGGGACTGGGGTCTGCACTCATGGCACGCATCGGCGATGGCGGTGATCTGCTCAAGTGCTCCTTCTGTGGAAAGAGTCAGAAGCAGGTCAAGAAACTGATCGCCGGTCCAGGCGTCTACATCTGCGACGAGTGCATCGATCTCTGCAACGAGATCATCGAGGAAGAGCTGGCCGAGGCCGGTGAGGTCAAGCTCGACGAGCTGCCCAAGCCCGCCGAGATCCACGACTTCCTCGACCAGTACGTCGTCGGACAGAACCAGACCAAGCGCACGCTTTCGGTCGCGGTCTACAACCACTACAAGCGCATCCAGGCAGGCGACAAGGGCCGCGGCGCCGATGGCGACGGCATCGAGATCGCCAAGTCGAACATCCTCATGCTGGGCCCCACCGGCTGTGGGAAGACCTACCTGGCGCAGACCCTGGCCAAGCTCCTCAACGTCCCGTTCGCCATCGCCGACGCCACGGCGTTGACGGAGGCGGGCTACGTCGGCGAGGACGTCGAGAACATCCTGCTCAAGCTCATCCAGGCCGCCGACTACGACGTCAAGCGGGCCGAGACGGGCATCATCTACATCGACGAGGTCGACAAGATCGCCCGCAAGTCGGAGAACCCGTCGATCACCCGCGACGTGTCCGGCGAGGGCGTGCAACAGGCTCTGTTGAAGATCCTCGAAGGCACTACTGCGTCGGTGCCACCCCAGGGCGGCCGCAAGCATCCGCACCAGGAGTTCATCCAGATCGACACGACGAACGTGCTGTTCATCGTGGCGGGTGCGTTCTCCGGCCTGGAGAAGATCATTGGTGACCGGGTCGGCAAGCGTGGTCTCGGCTTCGGCGCCGAGATCCGCTCGAAGCGCGATCTCGACACGTCGGAGAGCTTTTCCGAGACCCTGCCCGAGGATCTGATCAAGTTCGGGCTGATCCCCGAGTTCATCGGACGGCTGCCGATCGTCGCGTCGGTGACCTCGCTCGACAAGAGCGCGCTCGTCAAGATCCTCACGGAGCCGCGCAACGCGCTGGTGAAGCAGTACCGCAAGCTCTTCGAGATGGATGGCGTCGAGCTGGAGTTCACCGAGGACGCGCTCGACGCGGTGGCCGACCAGGCCATCCTGCGCGGCACCGGTGCCCGCGGGCTGCGCGCCATCATGGAGGAGGTCCTCCTCCCCGTGATGTACGACATCCCCAGCCGCGACGACGTCGCCAAGGTCGTGGTCACCGAGCAGACCGTGCGGGAGAACGTCAACCCGACGATCGTGCCCCGTGTCCCCACCGCGCGCCGGGAGCGCCGGGAGCGCTCTGCCTAGGCTTTGTCTCGTTCCCATGAAGGATTTACCTTCCGGTTGCGGTTGAGGGCTCATCTGCTTACTTTGCGTTCGCCAACGACGGCGAACACGGGGGAGCAGCTATGGCCACCGGATTTCTGGCTCGGGAGCGGACGATCGCGCCACCCGGATGGAGTCGCTGGCTGATCCCACCGGCGGCGCTGTCGATCCACCTGGCGATCGGCCAGGCCTACGCGTGGAGCGTGTTCAAGACCCCGCTCGCCGCCACGATGCTCGCGAACAACCCGAACGCGGGCGTGCTGACGGCGCTGCCGTTCGAGCTCGGCATCATCATGCTGGGCCTTTCGGCCGCGCTGTTCGGCACCCGCGTCGACGCCAACGGGCCGCGGTGGGCCATGGTCGTCGCGACGTCGTGCTTCGTCGCGGGCTTCCTGATCTCCGCTCTCGGCTGCTACCTCAACCAGTTCTGGCTGGTCGTGGTCGGGTACGGGTTCGTCGGTGGCATCGGGCTGGGCATCGGCTACATCTCGCCGGTGTCGACCCTGATCAAGTGGTTCCCCGACCGGCCGGGCCTCTCCACCGGCATCGCCATCATGGGCTTCGGCGGGGGCGCGCTCATCGCGTCGCCGTTGACCACCCAGCTGCTCGCCGCGTTCGGTGGCACGGGCAAGGCCGCGACGTCGGCCGGGGTCGGGCAGACCTTCCTCGTGATGGGCCTGATCTACGCGGTGTTCATGTCCGCGGGCTGGCTGCTCATCCGGGTGCCGGCGGACGGCTGGCGTCCCGCGGGCTGGACGCCGCCCACCCAGGGCGTGCTCGCGGGCCGGTTCGACGTGTCGGCGCGCAACGCGATCCGCACCCCGCAGTTCTGGCTGCTGTGGGTGGTGCTCTGCTTCAACGTGACGGCGGGCATCGGCATCCTCGAGCGGGCGGCGCCGATCTACTCGGACTTCTTCCCCAACGCCACCTCGCCCGCCGCGCTGACGGCCGCGGCCGCGGGCTTCGTCGCGATGCTGTCCCTGGCCAACGCGCTGGGCCGGATCCTCTGGTCCACCACGTCGGACCTGGTGGGGCGCAAGAACATGTACCGCTTCTACCTGGGCGTCGGCGCAGTCCTCTACCTGGTCATCGAGCTCATGGGCAACAGCAGCAAGGTGCTGTTCCTCATCTGCGCGATCTTCATCCTGTCCTTCTACGGGGCGGGCTTCGCCACTGCGCCCGCCTACCTGCGCGACCTGTTCGGCACTTATCAGGTCGGGGCCATTCACGGTCGCCTGCTCACCGCGTGGTCGGTGGCGGGCGTGCTCGGTCCGCTGATCGTCAACGCCATCGCCGACGCGCAGATCGCCGCGAAGGTCGCGGGTCCCGCGCGCTACACGACCTCGTTCATCATCATGATCGTGCTGTTGGTGATCGGGTTCGTGGCCAACGAGCTGATCAAGCCGGTGGCCGACCGGTTCCACGAAGAGCGGGAAACCGCGACCCCGACGGGAGCGCAGGCATGACCACCCAGGACCGGCCCGCCAGCACGATGGTCATCGGCGTCATCGCCTGGCTGTGGGTGCTGATCCCGTTCGCGTACGGGCTCTACCAGCTCGTGATCAAGATCCCGGCGCTGTTCGGGAGCTGATCAACCCGAGATGTCCATGTGCGAGAGGACCTTGGTCGGGCGCAGCTTCACCAGGAGCTCGCCGGGCACGCCGTTGCGCTTGCCGAACTCCACCGCGCGGTCATAGCCCATGTAGCGGCGGGCGATCTCAGTGGCCGACGACACGAGCTCGTCAGGGTCCTCCGACACCGTCGCGATGCCCTGGACCTGGGCGAACGCGTACGGCGGCGACTCGAGGTCGACGCAGAGCACGAGCCGGGGGTCGCGTCTGATCGCCTTGCCCTTGGCCGTGTCGCCGCCGGTGTTGAACCACAGCTCGTCGCCGTGCACGACGAACCAGATCGGCGCGACCAGCGGGCGGCCGTCCGACGCCAGGTAGCCCAGCTTGCCCGTGCGGGTGCCGTGGGAGAGGAAGTCGCGGATCTCAGGGGTCAGCTCGGCCATGATCACGAGCCTAGAACGCCGAACTGCCTGTTTGGAATCATCGACCGGCCCCGGGCGCTGTGAACCGTAGTCGCGGCGGGGGGTCAACGGTGTCCACGGAGCTACGGGAGCGCGTGCCGCGGGTCGTCGCGGTGTTGGCGCTCGGCATCTTCGTGCTCGGCACGAGCGAGTTCATGATCACGGGCCTGCTGCCGGAGATGGCGCGGGACCTGGGGGTCTCGGTGCCGCAGACGGGCTACCTGATCTCCGCGTTCGCCATCGGCATGATCGTCGGGGCCCCGGTGATGGCGGTGTCGACGCTCCGGCTGCCACGGCGCACGACGCTCGTCGCCGCGCTGGTGGTCTTCGTGATCGGGCACGTGCTGGCCGCGCTGGCGACGGCCTACGCGGTCGTCCTCGTCGCCCGCGTGGTGACGGCGCTGGCAACCGCCACGTTCTGGGTGGTGGCCGCCGTCGTGACCGTCTCGGTCGCGGGGGAGCGGCTGCGGGCCAGGGCGCTCGCCGTGCTGCTCTCCGGCCTGACGATCTCCACCGTCCTCGGCATCCCATTGGGGACCTTCGTCGGGCAGCAATGGGGGTGGCGGGCCACGTTCTGGGCGGTGGCGGTCCTGGCGCTGGCCGCGCTGGTGGGCGTTCTGGTGACGGTGCCACCGCGCGACGAGGGCGCCCCGACGCCCCGGCTCGCCGACGAGCTCGCCGTCTTCCGGCGCGGTCGCCTGTGGCTCGCGCTGGGCACCACCGCGCTCTACCAGGCGGGCGCGATCAGCGTGTTCGCCTACGTCTCGCCCTTGCTCACCGAGGTGGCGGGTCTGCCGTCGGCCGTGGTGCCGGTCGTCCTGCTGGGCTACGGCTTGGGCAGCCTGGTGGGCATCACGGTCGGGGGCAGGCTCACCGACGCCCATCCCTGGGCAACGCTCTTCTCGGCGCTGGGCGCGGGCGCGGTGATCTTCGTGGCCCTCGCGCTGTGGGCGGCGCTGCCCGCCATCGCCGTACCGCTCATCGTGCTGCTCGGCTTCGTCGCGTTCCTGGTGGCCGCGCCGCTCAACAACCGGGTGTTCCAGCTGGCAGGCGCCGCGCCGACACTGGCCAGCGCGGCCAACACCGCGGCGTTCAACGTCGGCAACACGCTCGGTCCGATCGCCGGTGGTGTCGCGATCACGGCGGGGCTCGGGTACACCGCACCGTCCTGGATCGCGGTCGTGCTCGTGGTGGCGTCGATCGGACTGGCCCTGGCGAGCGGCCTGCGGGACCGGACGGATCGCCCAAGGGACAGCGGAGGGGATCGCGGTCCGGCCTGACAGCGGGCAGGATGCGCAGGCGGGCGGCGGCGGCGGAGGTGCAGGTCATGCGGACGGTGTGCGGCTGGGGTCGCCTGGCGCAGACGCTGGTGGGGCGCGGCAGGCGTGCGGTGGTGCCGGTGGCCGCGGTCCGGCCGCTCGCGGGCGGGCGGGCGCCGTTGATCACCGACCAGCTCGGTCTGCAGAGCCGCAACGGCGTCAAGCTGGACCAGGTCGACGGCACCACCTGCGGCAGCGCCGTTCTCGTCGCGCTCGCGGCGTGGGCCGACCCGTCCGAGACCGGGCGGCTGGACGGCGGCACGACCGCGCTGACCGGGTCGGGCGTCGCGGGGATCAAGGTCGGCTTCGGCGCGCGCTACGACGCGCGCCAACGCGAGGTGCACGCCGCGTCCACGCGGTTCTGGCCGCAGGCGCTGGGGACGTCGCCGTGGGGGATGGTGGCCTGGCTGCGGCGCAACGCCCCGGGCGCAGGCCCCTACCGGGTGCGGCTGGTCGACGACGCGTCCGCGTCCGACGTGTCCGCGGCCATCGACACGGTCGAGGCCGCGCTCGCCGCGGGGCGGCCGGTGCCGCTGCTGATCGGGGCGTTCGTGCCGCGGCACTACTGCCTGGCGCTCTCCCGCGCGGACGCCGACGCGTGGCGGGTCTACGAGCCCACCAGTGGGGAGGTCCGGGTGGTCGAGCTCGATCTTCTGCGGCGCAGGGCGATTGCTCCCATACTCGGCTTCGACCGGCTGCATGCGGTGTTGGTGCCCGGCTGAGTTGCTCGTCCCGATCCGGCTTCGAGTGAGAGGACCGCAAGGATGCCCGTCCGCCCGGATCCCGGCCAACCGCCGCTCCTGACCGTCATGGGGGTGTCCGGCTCGGGGAAGACGACCGTCGGCGCGGCGCTCGCCCAGCGTCTGCGGGTGCCCTTCGAGGACGCCGACGACCTGCACCCGGCGGCCAACGTCGCCAAGATGTCGGCGGGCATCCCGCTCGACGACCTCGATCGCCAACCGTGGCTGGAGACGGTCGGGCAGTGGCTGGCCGACCACACCGCGAGCGGCGGCGTCATGAGCTGCTCGGCCCTGCGCCGCAGCTACCGCGACATCCTCCGGGAGGCCGCACCCGGGCAGCTGTTCGTCCACCTCGCGGGCACCGAGGACGTGGTTGCGCGCCGGGTCGCGGGCAGGCCCGCCCACTTCATGCCCGCGACGCTGGTCGCGTCCCAGTACGCGACGCTCGAACCCCTCGGCGCCGACGAGAACGGCCTGACGTTGGACCTCGACCAGTCCGTCGACGCGATCGTCGACGCCTACCTCACCGCTGTCGCCCCACTCTCCGCGGAGGCCGGATCATGATCACCGCCGTGCTCGCCCAGGCCGCTCCCGCACCCCCGCTCGACGGGACGCGGCTGATCTTGGCCGCCCTCATCGGCATCGCGGTGATCGTCCTGTTGATCACCAAGTTCACCGTGAACCCGTTCCTGAGCCTCACCGTCGGCTCGCTCGTCGTCGCCGCGATCGCCGGGCTCCCGCTCGACGCCGCCATCACGAGCTTCTCCAACGGGTTCGGCAGCACCGCGGCGAGCGTCGGCACGTTGATCGCGCTCGGCGCCATGTTCGGCAAGCTGCTCGCCGACTCGGGAGGCGCCGACCAGATCGTCGACACCATCGTCAGCCGGTCGAGTGAACGCATGTTGCCGTGGGCGATGGCGCTCGTCGGCGCGCTCATCGGGCTGCCGATGTTCTTCGAGATCGGGCTGGTCCTGCTGATGCCGGTGATCTTCCTGGTGTCCCGGCGCTCTGGCCTACCTCTGATGAAGATCGGCATCCCGGCGCTCGCGGGCCTCTCGGCCATGCATGGCTTCGTGCCCCCGCACCCCGGTCCGCTGGTCGCCGTCGCCGCGCTGCACGCCAACCTCGGCATCACGCTCGGCCTCGGTGTGCTGGTGGCGGTGCCGTCGATCATCATCGCGGGCCCGCTGTTCGCCCGGTTCGCCGCGCGGTGGGTGCCGATCGAGGCGCCCGAAATGTACGACGGGGAGCGCGAGGCCGACTCGGGCGGCGGGGTGGCCACCGAGCGTCGGACGCAGGCCCGTCCGACGTTCGCGGTCACGCTGGCCACCGTCCTGTTGCCGGTGGTGCTGATGCTGGCCAAGGCGCTGGCGGACATCTTCCTGGGCAAGGGCGGCCCCAAGGGGGTGCTCGATTTCATCGGCACCCCGCTGATCGCGCTGCTGATCGCCGTCTTCGTCGCGATGTTCACGTTCGGCGGGTCGCGGATGGGCGTCAAGGGCGTCGCCCACTCCGTCGAGCAGGCCCTGCCGCCGATCGCGGGCATCTTCCTGATCGTCGCGGCAGGCGGCGGCTTCAAGCAGGTGCTGATCGACACGAAGATCGGTGACCTGGTCGCGAGCTTCGTCACGAGCAGCGGGCTCTCCGTGTTGCTGGTCGGCTGGCTGGTCGCGGTGCTCATCCGGCTGGCCACCGGGTCCGCGACGGTCGCGACGGTCACCGCGGCGGGCATCCTCGCCCCGCTGGTGACCACCCTCGACCCGGGGACGACCTCGCTGCTGGTGCTGGCGATCGGTGCGGGTTCGCTGTTCTTCTCCCACGTCAACGACGCCGGGTTCTGGTTGGTCAAGGAGTACTTCGGGACCACGGTCGGCCAGACCATCCGGACGTGGTCGCTGATGGAGACGATCCTCTCCGTGGTGGGCCTGATCTTCGTGATGGCGCTCAGCCTGGTGCTCTAGGTAAAGGTGTCGGTGGCCCCTCGTAGACTTGAGGGGTGACCGACACCCTTCCGACGCGCATGGCCGAGCTCCCCGCCCAGTGGACTCCGGGCGAGGTAGAGGCGGCCATGTACGAGCGGTGGGTCGATGCCGGCTACTTCACCGCCGATCCCACGTCGGGGAAGCCGCCGTTCTGCATCGTCATCCCGCCGCCCAACGTCACGGGCAGCCTGCACATCGGCCACGCCTTCGAGCACACGCTGATCGACATCCT
The DNA here is from genome assembly GCA_963799945.1 of uncultured Actinomycetota bacterium. Classification (GTDB taxonomy): domain Bacteria; phylum Actinomycetota; class Actinomycetes; order Mycobacteriales; family Pseudonocardiaceae; genus Pseudonocardia. The sequence continues at coordinate 802,824 of CAWCZG010000004.1, read as the reverse complement.
GGTCCGGCGCCGTCGGATGCAGGGCTACGAGACGCTGTGGCTGCCCGGCATGGATCACGCGTCGATCGCGGTCCACGCCCTGGTCGAACGCGCGCTGGAGGCCGAGGGCACCAACCGGCGCGCGTTGGGCCGCGAGGCGTTCATCGAGCGCACCTGGGAGTGGAAGGCCCAGCACGGCGGCGCGATCCTGGCCCAGATGCGGCGCCTCGGCGACAGCGTCGATTGGACGCGCGAGCGCTTCACCATGGATGAGGGCAGCAACCGCGCGGTCCTCACCATGTTCAAGCGGCTCTACGACGATGGGCTGATCTACCGCGCCGAGCGCATGGTCAACTGGTCGCCGGAGATGCGCAGCGTGCTGTCCGACGTCGAGGTCGAGCACAAGGAGGTCGACGGCGAGCTGGTCTCGATCCGCTACGGCGACGGCGAAGACAGCATCGTCGTGGCCACCACCCGGGTCGAGACGATGCTGGGCGATACCGCGATCGTCGTGCACCCCGGCGACGAGCGCTACACCCACCTCGTCGGCCGCGAGATCGAGCTCCCGCTGGTCGGGCGCCGCATCCCGGTCATCGCCGATGAGCACGTCGATCCCGAGTTCGGCACCGGCGCGGTCAAGGTCACCCCGGCGCACGACCCCAACGACTTCGAGATCGGGCGGCGGCACGACCTGCCGATGCCGACCGTCATCGACGAGACCGGCCACATCGCGGACACCGGCACGGAGTTCGACGGGATGGACCGGTTCGAGGCGCGGGTCGCCGTCCGCGAGGCGCTGCGCGCCCAGGGCCGGATCGTCGCGGAGAAGCGGCCTTACCGCCACAGCGTCGGGCACGCCCAGCGGGGCAAGTTCGAGCCGATCGAGCCGCGCCTGTCGTTGCAGTGGTTCGTCCGCGTCGGGCCGCTTGCCAAGGCCGCGGGTGATGCCGTGCGCGATGGCGATGTCGTCATCCACCCCAAGGAGCTCGAGCCGCGCTGGTTCGGCTGGGTGGACAACATGTACGACTGGTGCATCTCCCGGCAGCTGTGGTGGGGCCACCGCATCCCGGTCTGGTACTCCGCCGAAGGCGAGGTCGTCTGCTGCGGCCCCGACGAGGAGCCGCCTGCGGGCTACGTCCAGGACGAGGACGTCCTGGACACCTGGTTCTCCTCCGGCCTGTGGCCGTTCTCCACGTTGGGCTGGCCGGAGCAGACGGCCGATCTGGCGAAGTTCTACCCCACGTCCGTGCTGGTCACCGGCTACGACATCCTCTTCTTCTGGGTCGCCCGGATGATGATGTTCGGGCTGTACGCGATGGATGGCGTCCGGCCGTTCGACAAGGTCGCGCTGCACGGCATGGTCCGCGACCAGTACGGCAAGAAGATGTCCAAGACGGTGGGCAACACCGTCGATCCCAACGAGTGGATGGACACCTACGGCACCGACGCCACGCGGTTCGCGCTGGCGCGGGTGGCGAACCCCGGCGTCGATGCGCCGGTCGGCGACGACAACGTCGCGGCCGCGCGCAACTTCGGCACGAAGCTGTGGAACGCCACCCGGTTCGCCCTCGCCAACGGCGCCTCGCCCGCGCTGCCGCTGCCGTCCCAGCCGACCGATGCCGACAGCTGGATCCTCGGGCGCACGCGGGAGGTCACCGCGCAGGTCGATGCGCTCCTGGAGGATTTCCAGTTCGCGAAGGCCACCGAAGCGCTCTACCACTTCACCTGGGACGAGCTGTGCGACTGGTACCTGGAGCTGGCCAAGCCCCAGCTCGCCGCCGCCGAGACCGCCGACGGCACCCGCGCGGTGCTCGGCCACGTCCTCGACGTGCTGGTCCGGCTCCTGCACCCGGTCTCGCCGTTCCTCACCGAGGCGCTCTACCAGGCGCTCACCGGGGCCGAGTCGGTCGTCATCGCGCCGTGGCCGTCCGAGGCGGGCACCCCGGTCGATCCGGCCGCCGCTGATCGGATCGCCAGCCTGCAGAAGCTGGTCACGGAGATCCGTCGGTTCCGCACGGAGCAGCGCGTGCCCGACAAGCGACGGGTCGCCGCCCGGTTCACCGGGCTGGAGGAGGCGGGCCTGGGTGCACACCGCGGCGCCTTGGCCGCGCTCCTGCGCCTCGACGCGCCCGCGGAGGGGTTCGCGCCCACCGCGACCCTCGAAGCGAGCATCGCGACCCTGGGTGGGGCCCGCACGGTCGTCGTCGAGCTGGACACCTCAGGGGCGATCGACGTTGTGGCCGAGCGCGCCCGGTTGGGCCGCGATCTGGCCGCCGCACGCAAGGAGCTCGAGCAGACCGAGCGCAAGCTGGGCAACCCGGCCTTCGTCGCCAAGGCCCCCGCGCACGTCGTCGAGGACATCCGCGGCCGCCAGGCGAGCGCCGCGGCCGACATCGAGCGGATCACCGCGCGCCTGGACGCGCTGCCCGCATGAGCGGCCCCGAGGGGGAGGGCGAGATCCCCGCCCCGGAAGACGCGGTGATCTCGCACGTCCTGGGGGCGATCCGCGGCGGCGACACGCCCGATGTCGTCCCGGCGACGTCGAGCGTCGTCAGCTACGCGGAGTTCCTCGCGGTCGAGGCAGCGATGGACAAGCGCTGGCCGGAGACGGCGATGGAGCCCTCCACCGAGCGCATCGCGGCGCTGGTCGACGCGCTCGGCGGCCCGGAGCGTGGCTACCCTGTGGTCCACCTGACCGGTACGAACGGCAAGACCTCCACCGCGCGGATGGTCGATGCCCTGCTCTCGGAGATCGGCCTGCGCACCGGCCGCTACACCAGCCCGCACCTGCAGCGGGCCACCGAGCGGATCAACATCGACAACCGGCCGGTCACGCCGGAGCGCTACGTCGAGCTCTACCACGAGGTGGAGCCGTTCGTGGACATCATCGACGCCCGGCTCGGCGCGCTCTCGAAGTTCGAGGTGCTCACCGCGATGGGCTTCGCCGCCTTCGCCGATGCGCCCGTCGAGGCGGCCGTCATCGAGGTCGGGCTCGGCGGCCGGTGGGATGCCACGAACGTCGCCGATGGCACGGTCGCGGTGATCACGCCGATCGATCTCGACCATGCGGAGTACCTGGGGACCGATGTCCTGGGCATCGCCAGGGAGAAGTCCGGGATCATCAAGCCGGGCGCGGTGGCCGTCATGGCCGCGCAGGATCCGCCGGTCGCCCAGATCCTGATGGAGCGCTGCATCGAGGTCGATGCCCAGGTCGCGCGGGAAGGCGCCGAGTTCGGCGTGGTCGAACGGGAGATCGCGATCGGCGGTCAGCGCCTCACCCTGCGGGGTCTGTCCGGCACCATCGAGGAGATCTTCCTGCCGCTGCACGGCGAGCACCAGGCGTCCAACGCGGCGCTGGCGCTGGCCGCGGCCGAGGCGTTGATCGGCGCGGGGCCCCAGCAGCCGATCGATCCGGAGGCCGTACGCGCCGCTTTCGCCTCCGTGCGTTCGCCGGGGCGGCTGGAGCGGGTCGCGGCGGCTGGTCCCACGGGCGGGTCGTCGGTGTTCATCGACGCCGCGCACAACCCGCACGGCGCCAAGGCCCTGGCCGCCGCGCTCACCGCGGAGTTCCGGTTCACCCGGCTCGTGGGCGTGCTCGCCGTGATGCGGGAGAAGGACGCCGTCGGGATCCTCACCGAGCTGGAGCCCGTGCTGGCCGAGGTCGTCGTCACCGCCAACTCGTCGGCCCGCGCCATGGATCCCGATGCTCTGGGCGCGGTGGCGACCCAGGTGTTCGGGGCCGAGCGGGTCAGCGTCGCGACGTCGCTGGAGACGGCCATCGAGGAGGCCCGCCAGCTCGCCGAGGAGGGGGGCGACTCCGGCGTCGGGGTGATCGTCACCGGCTCGGTCGTCACGGCGGGGGAGACGCGCTCGCTGTTCGGGCTCGAGCCGGCGTGAGCGAGTCGTCGGTCCCCGCTGCGCCCGACCCGATGAAGGGCATCCGGGGGGTGTTCGCCGCCACGCTCGTGCTCGAGGCGATCGTGGTGCTGCTCGCGCTCCTGGTCTTCGCCCGCTTCGGCACCGGCCCGGCCCCCGTGGGCATCGCGGTGATCGTCGGCCTGGCGGTGCTGATGATCGTCGGCTCCGGCCTGCAGCGGCGGCCCTGGGGCCTCGGGTTCGCGCTGGCGCTGCAGGCGGCCACCATCGTCGCCGGGTTCCTGTTGGTCGTCCCGTTGGCCGTGGTCGGGATCGTGTTCGCGCTGGTGTGGGTCGGCCTGCTGCTGATGCGCCGGGACGTGGCGCGCAAGATGGCCCGCGGCGAGCTGCCCAGCCAGCAGTCCTCAACCCCTTAGGCCGAACGTCCGGCAGGCCGCCCCCGCAGAAGCACCGGCCCCTCGCAGGCTTCCCGGACTCTGCAATGCGCACGCGGAGTCTGCGCACGCGTCGCACGCGCGCGGGTCTGCGACGCGTACGCGGGGTCTGCGAAGTGGACGCGGGGTCTGCGCCACGAGGCGCTGCGCCCGGGCGGGGTGGTGCGCTCGAGCGGCGCTGCCCGGCCCGGCCAAGCGCGCTTGAGGTCGACACCAGCGGGGTCTCACCGCGGCAAAACCCCGCTGGTGTCGACCTCGGCGCGTGCGGGCGCTGGGAACCCCGCCGAGCGCGCCGGGCCGCGCCGCTGGTCCCCGTCGTCCCGTCGTCCGCGCGATGATCGTGATCATTCGCCCGTGGTGGTGGGGGTGCGCGACCGTGGGGGGTGGCTCGCCGCGATCAAGAAGTGCTTATGTCACGCGCTCGACGTGGACCTGAGCGGGGTTTCGCCGCGGCAAGACCCGGCTCGTGTCGACCTCGGCGTGTGCGGGCGCTGAGGAACCTCGCTGAGCGGGTCGGGCATCGCCGCCTGCCCCACCTGGCACCCCCGAGCATCCGCGCCCGGCACGGAGTGCGCGCGCTCGCCGCGATCATGCAGGCGGGCCGCGCTGCGGCCCTCCACCGGGGGCGCGCTGATGCGCCGATAGGCTGCTTCTCGTGACTGAACGCACCCTGGTCCTCGTGAAGCCCGACGGTGTCGGACGCAAGCTGGTCGGCGAGGTCATCTCCCGCATCGAGCGCAGGGGGCTCGACCTCGTCGCGCTCGACCTGCGCACCGTCGACCGCGAGCTGGCCAGCCAGCACTACGCCGAGCACGACGGCAAGCCGTTCTTCGAGAGCCTGCTGGAGTTCATCACGTCCGGCCCGGTGATCGCGGCCGTCGTCGAGGGCCCGCGGGCCATCGCAGCCTGGCGCCAGATCGCGGGCGGCACCGACCCCGTCGAGAAGGCCGCCCCCGGATCGATCCGCGGCGATTTCGCGCTGGAGACCCAGAACAACCTCGTCCACGGCTCCGACTCGCCCGAGAGCGCCGCCCGCGAGATCAAGCTCTGGTTCCCGGCGCTCTGAGCCGGTAGTTCTGTCAGACCCCCGGGCTACCGTCTCCTCCGTGGGGGACGGCATGGTCCAGGCGCGCGGGCTGCGCAAGAGCTTCGGCGCGTTCGAGGCCGTGCGCGGTATCGATGTCGATGTCGCGCGCGGCGAGGTGTTCGGCTTCCTCGGGCCCAACGGTGCGGGCAAGTCGTCCACCATGCGGATGATCGCGTGCGTCTCGCCGCGCACCGGGGGCACGCTCTCGGTGCTCGGCCGCGATCCCGATGCGGAGGGCCCGCGCATCCGGGCGCGCATCGGCGTCGTGCCGCAGTTGGACAACCTCGACGTCGAGCTCACCGTCCGGCAGAACCTGCAGGTCTACGGGCGCTACTTCGGCCTCTCCCGGGCGCACGTCCGCGAGAAGGCCACCGAGCTGCTGGCCTTCGCCCAGCTCACCGACCGGGCCGATGAGCCGGTGGAGCCGCTGTCGGGCGGCATGAAACGGCGGCTGACGATCGCCCGCGCGCTGGTCAACGAGCCCGAGCTGCTGCTGCTGGACGAGCCGACGACGGGCCTCGACCCGCAGGCCCGGCACCTGCTCTGGGAGCGGCTCTACCGGCTCAAGCGCGAGGGCGTCACCCAGATCATCACCACGCATTACATGGATGAGGCCGAGCAGCTGTGCGATCGGCTCGTCGTCATGGATGCCGGGGTGATCGTCGCGGAGGGTTCGCCCGCCGAGCTGATCGAGCGCTATTCCACGCGCGAGGTCCTGGAGCTGCGGTTCACCCCCGAAGACCGGCCGGAAGCGAGCGCCCTGGCCCACCTGGCCGAGCGGGTGGAGGAGCTGCCCGATCGGCTGCTGCTCTACACGGGCGATGGCGAACACGTCCAGGCGCTGGTGCACGGCGCGGGCCATCGGCCGCTGTCCGCGCTGGTCCGGCGCTCCTCGCTGGAAGACGTGTTCCTTCGGCTCACCGGCCGGAGCCTGGTCGAATGACCGCTCTGGCCCCACCGGGACACCTCCGGGGCGTGCTACTGGTGGTCGAGCACTTCTGGACGTGGTACCGGCGCAACTGGCGGGCCACCGCGGTGTCGTCGGTCCTGCAGCCCGTGCTCTTCCTGCTGGCTTTCGGTGTCGGCTTCGGGGCGCTCGTCACCGGGCGACCGGGGGTGGCCGCCGCCACCGGTGGCGTTCCCTACCTCGTCTGGCTCGCGCCCGCGATGCTGGCGGTGTCGGCGGTGCAGAGCGGGGCGTTCGAGTCCAGCTACCCGGTGCTCTCGGGCTTCAAGTGGCAGCGGATCTACCACGCGATGACGGCCGGGCCGATCACCCCCGCGCAGGTGGCCGTCGGGCACGTGGCCTGGGTGGCGATCAAGCTGACCATCAGCGGCAGCGTCTTCGTCGTCGTGGCCACCCTGGTGGGCGGGGTGATCAGCTCGGGCATCCTCGGTGCGCTGCTTGCCGCCGTGCTCACCGGCACCGCGGTCACCGCTCTCGTCACCGCCTACGCGGCCACCGTCGAGCTCGACCAGGGCTTCAACGTGATCTTCCGCCTGATCGTCATCCCGATCACGCTGTTCTCCGGCACGTTCTTCCCGATCGACGGGCTGCCCGCCTGGATCCGGCCGCTGGCCTGGATCTCGCCGCTGTGGCACGGCACCGAGCTGGGCCGGGCCGCGGCGCTGGACCGCTGGGAAGCGCTCCCCGCCCTCGGTCACCTCGCCTACCTGCTGGCGCTGATCGCCGTGGGCTCGGTGCTGGCGGCGCGGCTGTTCGCGAAGCGGCTCACGCTGTGACCGCCCTGGGTCTGGCCACCCGGCTGCTGCCCGCCGGGAGCTACGCGGGCCGCTCGCACGCGTTGCTCCTGCGCTCGGCCACCGCATCGCGGCGCACCTGGCTGGCGTTCGTCTCGGGCCTCTTCGAGCCGATCTTCTACCTGCTCGCCCTCGGCCAGGGGCTCGGATCGCTGGTCGGGCAGGTCGAGGGGCCGGGTGGGGTGCCGATCGGCTACGCGGCCTTCATCGCGCCGGGCCTGCTCGCCGCGTCGGCCATGAACGGCGCGGTGCTCGATTCCACCTTCAACGTGTTCTTCAAGCTGAAGTACGCGCGCCTCTACGACGCCATGTTGGCCACCCCGCTCGGGCCGTTCGACATCGCGCTCGGCGAGATCGGCTGGGCGCTGATCCGCGGCGGCATCTACGCGCTCGGCTTCCTGACCGTTCTGGCCGGGTTCGGGCTGCTCGTCTCGCCGTGGGCGCTGCTCGCGCTGCCCGCCGCCGTCGTGGTGGCGTTCGCGTTCGCCGCCGTCGGGATGGCGGCCACGTCGTTCATGCGCTCGTGGCAGGACTTCGACCTGGTGACGCTCGCGATCATGCCGATGTTCCTGTTCTCCACCACGTTCTACCCGCTCACGGTGTATCCGCGGTGGCTGCAGCTGCTGGTGGAGTGCCTGCCGCTCTACCACGCGGTGGAGCTCATGCGCGGCCTCACAACGGGGATCGTGGGGGTCGGGCTGCTCGGCCACCTGGCCTACTTCGTCGTGATGATCGTGCTCGGTGTCGCGGTGGCCGCCCGCCGTCTGGGTGCCCTGCTGCTGAGCTGACGGCATGTCGTCCCCCACGCGGCCGACCGGGGTGGCCGGGCCGGGCGGCGGGGTCGATGATGTGCCTATGTCGGTCCTCTCTCAGCGCTCGGCTCGCGTGGACATCGTCCGCAGTGCCGTGGTGGCGGTTCTCGCCATCGTGCAGATCCTTGTAGCGGTGATGGTCGGAGGATCGGTCGGTGTCGTCGCGAACATGCTGCGCACGCCGTTGCTGGCCGCAGGCTGGGCGTTCGCGATCTGGGCGCCGATCTACATCGGATACGTGCTCTACGCCGGCTACCAACTGCTCCCCGCCCAGCGGAGCCGGGAGGTGCACCGGCGCACGGGGTGGTGGATGGCCGCGTCCGGGGTGCTGAACCCGGCGTGGATCCTGGCGTTCTCCGGGCAGGTGATCCTGCTCGCTCAGCTGTTCATCGTCGTCCTGCTGATCGTCCTGGCCGTCGTGTTCGGACGGTTGTCGCGCGAGCCCGCGGTCGACCGCATCGAGCGGGCGGCGTTCCGCGGTCCCATCGCGCTCTACGCGGGCTGGGTGTCGATGGCGACGGTGCTCGGCACCGCGGCGACGGGCGTCTGGGTCGGTCTCCCCGGCGCCAACGCGCTCGCCGCGATCGCCGCGGTCGTGGTGCTGCTGGCCGTGGCCGGGATTGTCAGCTGGGTGGTGCTCTCCGGCACGGCCGTGGTGCCCTTCGCCGCGGCCGTGGTGTGGGCGCTGGTCGGGATCGCGCTCAACTCCCCGCCCGCCGCCGTCGTCATCACCTGCGCGGTCGTGATCGTCATCGTCCTCGCCGCCACCGTCCGCCGGGTCACCACGGCAGGCAGCCGGGTCCGCGCGGCCTGGGGCTGAGCGCCGCCGAAGACGCGCAGGCGGCGGCCGGGTCCGTCCGTCCTGGGAGGATTCGTCAGGTCAGCCGGGCAAGTCGCGGAGCAGTTGTCCTGCGGGCCGGGTCCGCCGGTCCTGGGGGTGATCCGGCGGGTCAGGCGGGCAGGTCGACGCGGAGCAGCGCTCCGTCGTCGCCCCGTTGGACGAGGCCGCCCTCGACGGTCACCGGCGTGGTCAGCCGGGGGTCCTGGGCGACGGGGGTGACCGTGCCGTCGACGGACACCGCCAACACCACTCCGTCGCTGAGCACGGCCGCACGGCCCCGCGCGTCGAGCGCGACCGAGCCGCCATCCAGGGCGATGCGGGCGGGGGGCACGTTCTTGGCCAGCTGCACGGCCACGGGCGTCCCTACGCCCGCCCGGCCCGCTGTCCCCGAGCCGTCGATGGCCGCGCCGAGCACGCGCCCGTTGTCGAGCGCCAACAGCCTGCCGCCCGACATGAGCCAGCCGCGCCCGTCCGCGCGGACCACACCGCCGGTCACCGGCCCGTCGACGATCCGACTGGTCGCGCCTGCGTCGACCTCGTAGGCGCCGGTCGGGGTGGCGACGAGGGGGACGCGCCCACCGAGGTCGGGGACCAACACAGCCCTCTCGGCCGGGATCGCGACGGGAGGCAGTCGGATCGGCGGCAGGCCCGGCCGTCCGTGCGCGAGCGTCAGCGCGCCGGCGGCGCTCTCCAACCACCACACGCCACCGGACCCGTCCGGCCAGACCGCGCCGGGCGCGCCGTCCTCGCGGGTTCCCAGTGCCATACGGGTACGGCCGTCCGCTGACACCGCCGTGAGCTGCCCGTCCCGGGTGCTGCTCACCCAACGGCCGTCGACGCCCAGCGGGGTGCCCAGCCGGTCGGTGCCGGTGTTCGCGACCGGCACGAGCGCGACCGGCGGCCCCGCCGGTCGCGGCTGGGGCACGCAGTCCGACGGCGTCGGGGGCAGGTCGTCGAGCGGCGCGGTCGGGGGCACCATCCAGAGCGCGCCGCCGCGGACCGCCACCGCGACGCCGCCGTCGGCCGTCGTGACCACCGCGGTGACCTCGCCCGGCAGGGGCGCCCGCACGGCGCGCAGGACACCGTCGGGGCCGACCCGCAGCAGCCGCCCGCCCGCGGCCAGCCAGGCGCCGCCATCCGGCGCCCCCGCGAACGGGCCGAGCGTGCGCAGCGACGCGCTGTGTGCGGCCGCGGTGAGGCCGCAGGTGGGGTCGAAGCCGCCCGCGACGGGGGTGACGGCGACCCGCCCCGGCTCGGCGGCGATCCGCTCCAGCCGGAAGTCGCCGTCGTGACCCGCCCGGCGCAGCGCTCCGCCCTGCACCGGTACGACGTCGTGCACCGTGACGGGGTCCGCCCCGACCGGGGCGTCGATCGTGACGACCGGCAGGAAGGTGATGTCGAGGGTGGCCGCGCCGGAGTAGGTGCTCAGGTCGAGCCTGCGGATCGTCGCCGAGGGCTCGCCGTAGCCGCGAAGCCAGGCGGTGCCGTCCGCGCCGACCACGCTCGCCTCGGCGACGCCGTTGATGCGGACCGCGGTCGGATCCCCGGCGTGCAGGCCGCTGACCAGCACGGTGCCGGCGTCGACGAAGCGGGCGACCCGCCCGGCCGCGACCCCCAGGATCCCGCCCGCGTGCCGCCCCCGGTCGTCGGCGGCGACGCCGGCGAGCACGGTCACGCGGCCGTGCTCGACGTCCGCGATGCCGTCGTCGGTGACGGCGGCCACGACCCCGTCGACGGTGGTCAACCGCAGGTCCGAGGCGGGCAGCGCCGTCGCCCCGCTGCGCAGGGGGGCGGCCGCGAGGTCAGCGACATGCGTGAACGGGCCGTCCGCGGCGGCCTGCGTGGCACCGGCGGCGGGCAGGACGCCGACGACGAGCCCCCCCACCAGCGCCGCGGCGAGTACGAACGCCCCCACCTCGTGCCCCCGCGCCGCTATCGCGTCCGACGGCGCCTCGCGGGCTCGAGCACGCGCGGCGCCGGCGCAGCCGAGCGCCACGGCGACGGCGACTAGCCCGAGGAGGCCCGCGAACCAGGCACCAATAGCGCCGCTCGGCCCCCACTCGAGCAGCACCCGGACGGCGCCTGCCGCGACGGCCGCACCGACCGCAGCTGACACCGCGCCCCCCGCTACCGCCGCCGCCACCGCGCCCCCGCAGCCCCCGTGGCGGTCGAAGATCGCCTCGACAGCGACGTTTCCGGGGGTTGATCACCGGCAACGTCGGCCTCGCGACGATCACCGAGGCGCCCGACGACGGACAGCGCGGCGGCTGCTGTGGCGAGCGCCGCCAGTCCGACCGTCAGCGGGGTGCCGAGGATCTCGGCGCCGGTCCAGTCGTCAGCGGCGAGGGGGAGGGTCGGGCCGTTGACGAGCAGCACCGGGGCCCGCAGTGCCTGCCACCACGGCAGGAGCGTGCACGCCGTGGCGGCCGCGGCCAGACCCGCGGCGACGAGCGGGTGGGGGCGGATGTCCATCGCATCCCCTCCCGGCGTCGCTGGCCGTGAACCTAGTGTTCGCCGTCGGGCCTGCGCCACGGCGGAATCCGGCGACGGTCACAATGTCTTCGCGGCCTGACCGCCCCGCCCGTAGGCTGGCCGCCGGGCGAGCGGAGGACAGCATGATCACGGGCAGCATCGTCGCGCTGGTCACCCCCATGCGGGCTGACGGCGCCGTCGACCACGAGGCACTCGCGAAGGCCGTCGACCGCACGATCGAGGCGGGCTCGGCGGCGATCGTCTCGGTCGGCACCACCGGCGAATCGGCCACGCTCGACGTCACCGAGCACACCGAGGTCATCCGCCGGACGATCGACGTCGCGGCGGGCCGCGTCCCGATCATCGCGGGCACGGGGGCCAACAGCACGGCCGAGGCCATCCACCTGACGGCTGCCGCGAAGACGGCAGGTGCCGACGCGGCGCTGCTCGTCACGCCGTACTACAACAAGCCGCCGCAGGAGGGCCTCTACCGGCACTTCCGCGCGGTCGCCGAGGCCGTCGAGATCCCGCAGATCCTCTACAACGTGCCCGGCCGCACGGCCGTCGACATGCTCCCGGCCACGGTGGAGCGCCTCGCCGACGTGCCCAACATCATCGGGCTCAAGGAGGCGAAGGGCGACCTGGACCGCGCCCGCGAGCTGGTCGCCCTGGGCCTGCCGGACTTCGCGCTCTACTCCGGCGACGACGCCACCGCCCGCGCCAGCATCCTGCTCGGCTTCCACGGCGACATCTCCGTCACCGCCAACGTCGCCCCGGACGCCATGGCCCGCATGTGCGCCGCCGCGCTGGCGGGCGACGCCGAGGCCGCCGCCACGATCGACGCCGAGCTGGCGGGTCTGCACCGCGCGCTGTTCGTCGAGCCGAACCCGATCCCGGTCAAGTGGGCGCTGAAAGAGCTCGGCCTGATCGACGAGGGCATCCGGCTCCCGCTGGTCCCGCTGGACCCGGCTTTCCACGACGACGTGCGCGCGGCTCTGCGTACAGCGGGCCTGATCTGATCGCTGCGCGGCGGCCCATCGGCGGGTCCTCCGTCAGGGCTATGCTGGGTCGGCGTGACACCCTCCGTGTTCCCGGCCCTGGAGGCGCTGCTCCCGCGCGTCGCCAAGCCGGTCCAGTACGTCGGCGGCGAGCTCAACGCGCAGACCAAAGACTGGTCCGCCGCCGCCGTCCGCTGGGCCCTGCTCTACCCCGACGCCTACGAGGTCGGCCTGCCCAACCAGGGCGTCCAGATCCTCTACGAGCTGCTCAACGAGCGCGCCGACGCGCTGGCCGAGCGCTGCTACGCCGTCTGGCCGGACCTCGAGAACCTGATGCGCGAGCACGCGGTGCCCGCGTTCACCGTCGACGCGCACCGCCCGATCGCCGCGTTCGACCTGCTGGGCGTCAGCTTCTCCACCGAGCTCGGCTACACCAACCTGCTGACCACCCTCGACCTGGCCGGTGTGCCGCTGCACGCCGAGCAGCGCACCGAGGAGCACCCGGTGGTCGTCGCGGGCGGGCACGCCGCGTTCAACCCCGAGCCGATCGCCGCGTTCGTCGACGTGGCCGCGATCGGCGACGGCGAGGAGGTCGTCGGGGACATCACCGACGTCGTCCGCGAGTGGAAGGCCGAGGGCCGTCCCGGCGGTCGGCCCGAGCTGCTGCTGCGGCTGGCCTGCGTCGAGGGCTGCTACGTCCCGTCGCTCTACGCGGTGACCTACGGCGACGACGGGGCGATCGCGACGGTCACGCCCGACCGATCCGCGGGTGCCGCCCCGCGTCACCAAGCGGACCACCGTCGACCTCGACGCGTGGCCCTACCCGAAGGCCCCGCTGGTCCCGTTGGCCGAGACCGTGCACGAGCGCGCGAGCGTCGAGATCTTCCGGGGCTGCACGCGCGGGTGCCGGTTCTGCCAGGCCGGGATGATCACCCGCCCGGTCCGGGAGCGTTCGCTCGCCGGGATCGGCGCGATGGTCGACTCCGCCGTCCGGGCGTCCGGGTTCGACGAGGTGGGGCTCCTGTCGCTCTCCAGCGCCGACCACTCCGAGATCGCCGAGATCACCAAGGGCCTCGCCGACCGCTACGAGGGCACCAACACCTCGCTCTCGCTCCCGTCCACCCGGGTCGACGCGTTCAACATCGACCTCGCCAACGAGATCAGCCGCAACGGACGGCGCTCCGGCCTGACGTTCGCCCCGGAAGGCGGCTCGGAGCGGATCCGCCGGGTGATCAACAAGATGGTGTCGGAGGACGACCTCATCCGCACCGTCTCCGAGGCGTTCGGGCAGGGCTGGCGCCAGGTCAAGCTGTACTTCATGTGCGGGCTGCCGACCGAGGAGGACGACGACGTCGTCCAGATCGCCGACATGGCCCACAACGTCATCAGGGCGGGACGGGCGGCGTCCGGGCGCAACGACGTGCGCTGCACGATCTCCATCGGCGGGTTCGTGCCCAAGCCGCACACGCCGTTCCAGTGGGCCGCCCAGGCGCACCCCGATGTCGTCGACGGGCGGCTGCGCAAGCTGCGCGCCGCCGTCAACGCCGACCGCAAGCTCGGCCGCAACGTCGGCATGCGCTACCACGACGGCCAGCCCTCGCTGATCGAAGGCCTGCTCGCGCGGGGCGACCGGCGGGTCGGTGCGGTGATCGAGCGGGTGTGGCGCGAGGGCGGCCGGTTCGACGGGTGGAGCGAGCACTTCTCCTACGACCGGTGGGTCGGCGCCGCGGCCGAGGTGCTGGAGCCGCTGGGCGTGAGCCTGGAGTGGTACACCACCCGCGAGCGCACCCAGGACGAGGTGCTGCCCTGGGACCACCTCGATTCGGGCCTGGAGCGCGACTGGCTGTGGGCCGACTGGCAGGACGCGCTCGCCGCCCGTGAGCAGGACGACTGCCGGTGGACTCCGTGCTTCGACTGCGGGGTGTGCCCGTCCACGGGCACGGAGATCGAGGTGGGGCCGAGCGGGACGAAGCTGCTGCCGTTGACCCCGATCGACAGATCAGCGGGGCAGGGTGGCTGACGGGCGCGAGTTCACGATCCGGGTCGCCGACGAGCGCGACATGACGGCGCTGGCCCGGCTGCGCCGATCGTGGCTGGAGGAGCGGGCGGGGCACCCCGTCGACGCGCCGGGCTTCGAAGAGGCGTTCGCGTCCTGGTGGCGCGTCGAGCTCCCGCGGCGCACGTTCTGGCTGGCCGAGGTCGGCTCGGAGCGCAGCGGGTTCACCGCGATCGGCTCGATCAACGTGGTCGAGATCGTGCACATGCCCCGCCCCGGCGCCCGGCCCGGACGGATCGGGCACATCGGCAACGCCTTCGTGCTCGCTTCCTTCGCCGATCGGGGCGTGCCCGCGGCGTTGCTGGCCGCGGTCGTCGAGCACGCCCGCGACCGGCGCTACCGCCGCCTCCTGCTCGCCCCGACGGCGGGCAGCACGGCGTTCTACCGGCGGGCGGGCTTCGCGCCCGCGGGGGAGTCCCTGCTGGCGATGGACTCCGACGCGTCGGCCTGAGGCCCCCGCTCTAAGCTCCCGACATGGCTCGCGTGCGGCCGGGGGAGGCCGCCAACCCCGCACCTCCCACGGTGTCGCGCGTCCGCCTGCGCTTCGCCAAGCGCGGTCGGCTGCGGTTCCTCTCCCACCGTGACATCGCCCGCAGCTTCGAGCGGGCCGTCCGCCGGGCAGGGCTGCCGGTCGCGCACTCGCACGGGTTCAACCCGCATCCCCGGCTGTCCTGGATCGGGGCCGCGCCCACGGGGGCGGCGAGCGAGGCCGAGTACGTCGAGATCGGGCTCACCGAGGCCGTGGATCCCGCAGCGATGCTGGCCGCGCTCGACGCCGCCCTGCCCGAGGGGCTCGACGTGCTCGCCGCCGCGCTCGCCGAGGGGGCCGCGCTGGCCGACCGCATCGACGCGAGCACCTGGCGCATCGAGCTGCCCGGCGTCACGCCGGCCGACCTGCAGTCGGCACTGACCGCGCTGCTCGCCCGGGACTCGGTCGTGGTCGAGCGGGTCACGCCGTCCGGCCGCCGCCAGATCGACGTCAGGGCCGCGCTGGTCGAGGCCGAGGCGGGACCGGCGTCTGACGCATCTGGCCCCGACTCACCCGCGACGGTGACCGATGACCGCGGCGGCTGTGCGATACTGACGGCGGTCGTGCGGCAGACGACACCCGCCGTTCGACCCGAAGACGTGTTGGGTGCGCTCGACGTTGTCGCAGATCTACGGCCCCCGGTGCCCGCGCGAGCGACCCGGATGGCCCAGGGTCTGCTCGATGACGGAGGCCACCTCGCTGATCCACTCGGCCCCGACCGGGTTACCACCCGGGCTTGACGAGCGGGCGGCGGCGTCGTCGAGCACAACCCGTACGACAAGGATTGCCCGTCGCGCACCGTGCGACGCGGAGTAGAGCACGTGCCCCTGCGCGGCTGCCCTCCCACGAGGCGCCCGGGGGCGGAGGAGCTGCATGTCGAAGAACGATTCGCCTGCCGGGAGCACCGGCGGGCCGGTCACCGTACCCGCACTGGATGATCTCCCCGAGAAGATGCGGGTCCACGCGCTGGCCAAGCTGATAGGACACACCAGCCGCGAGGTCCTCGCGGCGCTGACCGGGCTCGGACACGAGGCGCGCAGCGCCCAGTCCAGCGTCGACCGCAAGGTCGTCGAGCAGGTCATCACGGCGCTCGTCCCCGGAGCCGCGGAAACGCCTTCGGCGCCCGTGGCCGAGCCGGAGCCCGATCCCGTGGTCGCGGCGGAGCCGGAGCTCGAGCTCGCGCTGCCCGCCGCCGAGCCGGAGGTCGCGGCCGCACCCGCGCTCGCGCCGCTGTTCGCGCCCCCGGCGCCGCTGTTCCAGCCCCCGCGCGGCCCCGCGAGGGGTCGCCGTGCCGCGCGCCGAGCCCGAGCCTGTCGAAGAGGCCGTGGCGGAGGCGCCGCCCGCGCGTCGCCGTCGCCGTGCCCGCGCGAGAGCCGGTCGAGGAGGCGTCCGTCGTCGTCGAGAGCGTCGAGGACGAAGCAGAAGAAGCCGATGAATCGCCCGACGAGGCCACCGACGACGAGTCGGCCGAGAGCGCCCGTCGCCGTCGGCGCCGGGGTCGTCGCGGTCGCGGGCGTGGCCGGGGTGGCGACGAGAGCGAAGACGGCGAGGCGGGCGACGAGGCCGCCGACACCGCCGACGAGACCGAGGAGACCGACGAGGCGGAGGACGACGAGTCCGACGCGGGCGAGTCGGAGGGCACCCGTCGTCGGCGGCGCCGCCGTCGGCGCCGTGGGTCGGGCGAGGACGCCACCGACTCCGCCGATGACGACCCGCCCGGCACCGTCACACGCATCCGTGCGCCGCGCGAGGCCCGGGACGAGGCACCCGACGGCGACGGCGTCACGAGCGTCCGCGGGTCCACCCGCCTCGAGGCCAAGCGCCAGCGCCGCCGCGACGGACGAGACGCAGGTCGCCGCCGTCAGCCGATCCTGTCCGAGGCCGAGTTCCTGGCCAGGCGCGAGTCGGTCGAGCGCACGATGGTGGTGCGCGAGCGGGCCAGCCGCGTGGAGATCGGTGTTCTGGAGGACGATGTCCTCGTCGAGCACTTCGTCACCGGGCGCGACGGCGGGTCCCTGGTCGGCAACATCTATCTGGGCCGGGTCCAGAACGTGCTGCCCTCCATGGAAGCGGCGTTCGTCGACATCGGCAAGGGTCGCAACGCGGTCCTCTACGCGGGCGAGGTCGACTGGGACGCGGCCGGGCTCGGCGGCAAGTCCCGGCGCATCGAACAGGCCCTCTCCAGCGGCGACAGCGTGCTGGTGCAGGTCACCAAGGACCCGATCGGCCACAAGGGTGCCCGGCTGAGCACCCAGATCAGCCTCGCGGGCCGCTTCCTGGTCTACGTGCCGTCCGGCGGCGCCGCCGGGATCAGCCGCAAGCTGCCCGACATCGAGCGGCGCCGGCTCAAGGACATGCTGCGCGACATCGTGCCCAGCGAGGCCGGTGTGATCATCCGCACGGCGTCGGAGGGCGTGAGCCACGAGGCGCTGGAGCGCGACGTCCGGCGGCTCCAGGCGCAGTGGGAGATCGTCAAGACCAAGTCGGAGCAGACCGGTCCCGGTCGGCCGAAGGCGCCCACGCTCCTCTACGAAGAGCCCGATCTGCTGATCAAGGTCGTGCGCGACCAGTTCAACGAGGACTTCTCCCGCCTCGTCGTCCAGGGCGACGACGCGTGGGACACCCTCCACGGCTACCTCGCCCACGTCGCGCCCGATCTGGCCGACCGGATGCACCGCCACGTCGGCACGCAGGACGTCTTCGGCGCCTACCGGATCGACGAGCAGCTGCTCAAGGCGCTCGACCGCAAGGTGTGGCTGCCCTCCGGCGGCACGCTGGTGATCGACCGCACCGAGGCGATGACCGTCGTCGACGTCAACACCGGCAAGTTCACCGGGTCCGGCGGCAACCTCGAGGAGACCGTCACCCGCAACAACCTCGAGGCGGCCGAGGAGATCGTGCGCCAGCTGCGGCTGCGCGACATCGGCGGCATCATCGTGATCGACTTCATCGACATGGTGCTGGAGGCCAACCGGGATCTGGTCCTGCGGCGGCTCACCGAATGCCTGGCCAGGGACCGCACCCGCCACCAGGTGGCCGAGGTGACCTCGCTCGGCCTGGTGCAGATGACCCGCAAGCGCGTCGGCGGGGGGCTGCTGGAGCACTTCTCCGTGCCCTGCGAGCACTGCCGGGGCCGGGGCGTGGTGATCGACACCGAGGGGATCGAGCACGTCGAGACCGGTGGCGGCCAGGAGCAGAACGGCGGACGCCGTTCGCGTGGCCGTGGCCGTCGTGGCGACGGCGAGTCGAACGGGCACCAGGGCAACGGACGCCAGTCCAACGGGTCGAGCGCAGCCGATGGAGCAGCGTCGACCGACCACGCCGCGGCGGTGGCCGCCACCGCGGCGATCGCGGCCGCGGCCGCGCGCACGGTCACCCAGACCGGCACGGTCATCACCGAGGTGGTCGAGGAGATCGACGTCGCACCCGTGCTGCGGGCGACGGCGGATCCGGTCGGGTCCACGGTCGCCGATGCCGTCGCGACGCCCGTCAGCACCGCGCCCGCCGAGTCTGTGGCCGAAGCCGCCGAAGACGTGGCCGCGGACGTCCCGGCCGAGGCGCCTGCCCCGCGCACCCGCCGTCGTGGCCGGGTCACCCGCACCGCGGGCGCTCCGACGGTCGCCGACGGGGATGCTCCCGCGGCGGCCGTGGTGACGGTGCCCGGGGTCGGCGACGTGGTCGCCACCGCTGCCGCCGTCGAGGCCGAGGTCCCTGCGCCCGTCGTGGTGCCGCAGCCGGAGCCGGTAGCGGCCACCACCCGGCCGCGCCGGTCCCGACGTGCGGCGTCCCGCCCGGCGGGCCCGCCCGTCGAGGGCGCGGAGGCGGGGGGAGACCCGGTTTGACCCTCCGCGAATCGCTTCCGTACCCTGGTGAACAGTCGCCGCGCATGTCGATACGTCAGCCGCGGCCGCGGGGCACAGCCCCGCGCTACTACCTTCGAGCTTTGGAGCAGTGCGTCGATGTACGCGATCGTCAAGACCGGCGGTAAGCAGTACAAGGTGGCCTCGGGCGACATCGTCGCCGTCGAGAAGATCGACGGTCCGGTCGGCACCGAGATCGCCCTTCCCGCCCTGCTGCTGGTGGATGGCGACGATGTCGTCAGCGACGCCGCGGCGCTCGCCTCGGCCACCGTCTCCGCCAGGGTCGTCGAGCACACCAAGGGCCCCAAGATCCGCATTCACAAGTTCAAGAACAAGACCGGCTACCACAAGCGCCAGGGGCACCGTCAGCCCCTTACGCGCGTGCAGGTCACGGACATCGCGAAGTAGGAGAGACTCGGGCCATGGCACACAAGAAGGGTGCGTCCAGCTCGCGCAACGGGCGCGACTCCAACGCACAGTTCCTCGGCGTGAAGCGCTTCGGCGGTCAGGTCGTCAACGCGGGCGAGATCCTCGTCCGGCAGCGCGGCACCAAGTTCCACCCCGGCACCGGCGTCGGCCGCGGCGGCGATGACACGCTGTTCGCGCTGATCGAGGGCGCGGTCGAGTTCGGGTTCACGCGCGGCCGCAAGGTCGTCAACGTGGTTCCGGTTCTCGTCTGAGACTGGCAGCCACACAAACGAAGTTCCGCGACGGCGGGCTGCCCGAGACGGGTGGCCCGCCTTCGCGTGTGAGGAGAGAATTCCATGGCCAAGTTCGTCGACCGGGTGGTGCTGCACGCCACCGCCGGGGCAGGCGGCAACGGCTGCGCCTCCGTGCACCGCGAGAAGTTCAAGCCCCTCGGCGGACCGGACGGCGGCAACGGCGGCCGCGGTGGCTCGGTGGTGCTCATCGTCGATTCCGGTGTGCACACGCTGCTCGACTTCCACTACCACCCGAACGCTGTAGCGAGCAGCGGCAAGGCAGGCCAGGGCTCGTTCAAGTCGGGCGCGAACGCTGAGGACCTGGAGCTGCGCGTGCCCGACGGCACGGTCGTGTTCGACACCGCGGGCGAGATCATCGCCGACCTGGTCGGGCCCGGCACCCGCTTCATCGCCGCCGAAGGTGGCCGCGGCGGGCTGGGCAACGCGGCGCTCGCCTCCGCCGCGCGCAAGGCACCGGGCTTCGCGCTCCTCGGCGAGCCCGGCACGGCGTGCGAGCTCGTGCTCGAACTGCGCTCGATGGCCGACGTCGGCCTGGTGGGGTTCCCCTCGGCGGGCAAGTCCTCGCTGGTGGCGGCCCTGTCCGCGGCGCGCCCGAAGATCGCCGACTACCCGTTCACCACGCTCGTGCCGCAGCTGGGCGTCGTCACGGCGGGGGCCGAGACGTTCACCGTCGCCGACGTGCCCGGGCTGATCCCCGGTGCCGCCGAGGGCCGCGGCCTCGGGCTGGATTTCTTGCGGCACATCGAGCGCTGCTCCGTGCTGGTGCACGTCGTCGACTGCGCGACCTTCGAGCCCGGTCGTGATCCCGTGTCGGACATCCAGGCGCTGGAGGACGAGCTGGCCCGCTACACCCCCGCGCTGGGTGGGGAGCTGGCCGACCGTCCGCGGATCGTCGCGCTCAACAAGATCGATGTGCCGGATGCCCACGACCTGGCCGAGATCGTCGCCGCCGACGTCGAAGAGCGCTTCGGCTGGCCCGTGTACGCGATCTCCACGGCGACCCACGCTGGGCTGCGGGAGCTGACGTTCGCGCTGGCCGCGGCGGTGCGCGCGTTCCGCGCCGCACAGCCGGTGCTGGAGCCCACCCGGGTGGTGCTGCGGCCCGAGGCCGTCGACGATGCCGGGTTCACGGTCGTGCCCGACCCCGAGCTCGACGGCGGGTTCATCGTGCGCGGTGCCCGTCCCGAGCGGTGGATCCGTCAGACCGCCTTCGAGAACGACGAGGCGGTGGGCTACCTGGGCGACCGGCTCGCCCGGCTCGGCGTCGAGGACGCACTGGCCAAGGCAGGGGCGATCCCCGGCTGCCCGGTGACGATCGGCAACGTCACGTTCGACTGGGAGCCCAGCACGCCCGCGGGCGTCGCCGTCCTGCTCTCGGGGCGCGGCACCGATCGGCGACTGGAAGCCAACGACCGCATCGGCGCGGCGGACCGCAAGGTCGCCCGTGCGCAGCGCCGCCAGCACCGCTCGGACGCTGAGCTGGCCTTCGAGCGCTGGACCGAGGAGAAGTAAGTGCGGCCGCCGTCACCGGGGTTCCCGGCTGCGGTGGTCGAGCCGGGTTGCGAGGCCGCCGCTCCGATGAGGTCGGCCGTACGGGGGGCGCGGTGACCCGGGAGGCGATCGCCTCGGCGCGGCGTGTGGTCGTCAAGGTGGGGTCGTCGTCGTTGACCTCGATCAGCGGCGGCCTCGACCCGGCCCGGCTCGACGGCCTCGTCGACGCGCTCGCCAAGCGACGCGCGGCGGGCGCCCAGGTCGTGCTCGTCTCGTCGGGTGCGATCGCGGCCGGTCTCGCGCCGCTCGGTCTGGCGCGCCGTCCCCGCGACCTCGCCACCCAGCAAGCCGCGGCCTCGGTCGGTCAGCTCCTCCTCGCGCAGGCCTACGCGGTCTCGTTCGCCCGGTACGGGCAGGCCATCGGCCAGGTGCTGCTCACCGCCGACGACATGATCCGCCGCGCGCACTACCGCAACGCCCAGCGCACGATGGAGCGGCTGCTCGGCCTCGGCGTGCTGCCCGTGGTGAACGAGAACGACACGGTGGCCACCGACGAGATCCGGGTGGGCGACAACGACCGGCTCGCCGCGCTCGTCGCCCACATCGTCGGGGCGGACGCGCTCGTGTTGCTCTCCGACGTCGACGGCCTTTACGACGGCGATCCCCGCGATCCCGGGTCCCGGCTGCTCTCCGACGTCGACGCGCCGACCGACCTCGACGCCGTCACCGTCGCCCGATCCGGGAGCGGCATCGGCACCGGTGGGATGGCCACCAAGATCACCGCCGCGGCGATGGCCGCCGCGTCGGGGATCCCGGTGCTGCTCGCGGCGGCCGAGGCGGCGGGCGAGGCGCTGGACACCTCCGCGGCCGGACCCACGGTCGGATCGGCGTTCCGGCCGTCGGGGCGGCGGATGTCGGCCCGCCGCTTCTGGCTGCGCCACGCCGCCGACGTGCGCGGCCGCCTCGACCTCGACGCGGGCGCGGTCGCCGCCGTGCTCGACCGCCGACGCTCCCTCCTCGCGGCGGGCATCCACGGCATCGAGGGCGATTTCGTCGCCGGTGACGTGGTGGACCTGGTGAGCCCCTACGGCGTCGTCGTGGCCCGCGGGGTGGTGGGCTTCGACGCCGCCGAGCTGCCCGGCCTCATCGGCCACCGCAGCCGCGACCTCCCCCCGGAGCAGCGCCGCGAAGTGGTGCACGCCGACGACCTGGTCCCCCTGACCTAACGCACCACGGCCCGCCGAGAGTCACCGATCGGTCGTCCGCGGTGCGAATCGGTGACTCTCGACGGTTGGCCCCCTCAGCCCGCCTGGGCCAGGGCGAAGGGGAGGGCGGCGGTGGCGCCGGACCGGCGCAGGAGGCGGGCGGCGACGGTCATCGTCCAGCCGCTGTCGATCACATCATCGACGACCAGCACCGGTCCCGCCGGCACCGCGAACCCCGGCTCGGCGAAGCCGTTCCACACGGACGCGAGCCGCTGCGCGGAGTTGGCGTGCTCGCCCGGCCGCTCACCCTGCGGCTCCAGGGTGCCCAGGAGTGGCAGCCTGCCGATCTCGGAGATCCGCCGGGCCAGCTGGGCCAGCTGGTGGGGCCGGGTGCGGGAGCCGATCCCGACCACGCCCACCGGCCGCTCCGCCCACCCCCATCCGGCGAGCACCCGCACGCACGCCTCCAGCACATCTTTCGGGACCGGCATGTCTTCGCCCTCCGTGAGCTCGCGCAGGCGGGGGCCCCAACCGATGTCAGACAGCCGTCCGATCACCCGGCCCGGCTCGGCCAGCTCGCCCGCCGCGATCCGGCCGGACACCGGCACGTCGAGCTCGCTCATCCCCGACGGCCACTGCTTGCGCGGCGCGACCTCGACCCCCGGGCGGGAGAGGCGCTCCTGGGCGGCATCGGCATCGGCCGCCGCGACCTCGGGGCTCCACACCGTGCCGGTGCACGTGTCGCAGCGTCCGCAGGGTGCGGCCTCGGGATCGTCGAGCTGGCGGCGGAGGAACACCAGGCGGCACTCGCGCGTATCGAGGTACTCGAGCATCGCCCGCTGCTCGACCTTGCGGGCCTCGGCGATCCGCTGGTGCCGCTCCCGGTCGTAGACCCACTCGGCGCCGGTGCCGATCCAGCCGCCCTTGACCCGCTTGCGCGGCGCCGTCGGCATCGAGCACCTTGAGCAGCATCTCCAGCCGGGTGCGGGACAGGTCGACCCGCGTCTCGATCGCCGCGGTGGACAACGGCTCCTCCGAGAGCACGGCCAGGGTCTGGCGCACCAGCGGCTCCGGCGGGAACGCGAGCGAGGCGAAGTACTTCCAGATGTCCTGGTCCTCGTGACCGGGCAGCAGCACCACCTCGGCCCGCTCGACCGCACGCCCGGCGCGGCCGATCTGCTGGTAGTACGCCACAGGCGAGGCAGGCGCGCCCGAGGTGCACCACGAACCCGAGGTCGGGCTTGTCGAAGCCCATCCCGAGGGCGCTCGTGGCCACCAGCGCCTTGACCCGGTTGCCCAGCAGATCGGCCTCGGCGGCGAGCCGCTCCTCGGGCTCGGTCTTGCCGGTGTACGACGCCACCCGGTGCCCGCGCTCGCGCAGGAACTCGGCCACGTCCTCGGCGGCCTGGATGGTGAGCGTGTAGACGATGCCCGCGCCCGGCAGCTCCTCCAAGCGCGCGGCCAGCCAGCCCAGCCGCTCGGCCGCGGTGCGCAGCCGGACGACCGAGAGCCGCAGGCTTTCCCGATCGAGCGAGCCGCGCAGGACCAACGGCGTACCGGCACCTGACGTGTCGGCCGCGCCGAGCCCGAGCTGCTCGGTGACGTCGACGACCACCCGGTCGTTCGCCGTGGCCGTGGTGGCGAGCACGGGGATGCCCGGCGGGAGCTCGGCGATCAGCGCGCGCAGCCGTCGGTAGTCGGGCCGGAAGTCGTGGCCCCAGTCGGACACGCAATGCGCCTCGTCGACCACCAGCATCCCGGCGCTCGCCGTGAGCCGGGGGAGGACGCGATCGCGGAAATCGGGGTTGTTCAGGCGCTCGGGGCTGACCAGCAGCACGTCGACCTCGCCCGCGTCGACAGCGGCGTAGGTGCGCTCCCAGTCGCCGGTGTTGGCGGAGTTGACCGTGACCGCCCGGATGCCCGCGCGCTCGGCCGCCTCGATCTGGTTGCGCATCAGCGCGAGCAGCGGGGACACGATCACCGTGGGGCCCGCGCCCTCCGCCCGCAGCAGCGCGGTGGCCACGAAGTACACCGCCGACTTGCCCCACCCGGTGCGCTGCACGACCAACGCCCGCCTGCGCTCCGCGACGAGGGCGTGCACGGCGACCCACTGGTCTTCGCGCAGGCGCGCCCCCGGGCCCGCCAGGCGGGCGAGCGTCTCCTCGGCCTGCGTGCGCAGGTCCTGCTCGGTGGTCGTCACGGGAGCCATCGTGCCCCGGCGGTCCGACAGTTCCCGCGCCGCACCCTCGCCGCGGTCACCGAGACCCGGGGTGTGACCACCGCAACCCTCGTGTGGTGTCGGGATCACCTCCCGCAGGGCAGGATGGCCGAGTGACCTTGCCCCAGTCGCCGCTGTTCGGCTCCGTGGCCGACGTGGCGCAGCGCCTAGCCGACGTCGGCTACCTGGCGTCGACGGCCGTGGCCACCACCGTCTACCTCGCCGACCGACTGGGCAAGCCGCTGCTGGTCGAGGGCCCGGCCGGGGTGGGCAAGACCGAGCTGGCCAAGGCCGTGGCCGAGGCGACGGGGTCGGGCCTGGTGCGGCTGCAGTGCTACGAGGGCATCGACGAGGCGCGCGCACTCTACGAGTGGAACCACGCCAAGCAGCTGCTGCGCATCACGGCGGGCCAGGGCAAGGAGAGCTGGGACGAGACGCGCGACGACGTCTTCAGCGAGGAGTTCCTCCTCCCGCGCCCGCTCCTCACCGCGATCCGCCGCACCGAGCCGACCGTGCTGCTGATCGACGAGATGGACAAGGCCGACGTCGAGGTCGAGGGCCTGCTGCTGGAGGTGCTCTCGGACTACCAGGTGACGGTGCCGGAGATGGGCACCGTCAGCGCGGTGCGGCGCCCGTTCGCGCTGCTGACCTCCAACTCCACGCGCGAGCTGTCGGAGGCGCTCAAGCGTCGCTGCCTGTTCCTCCACCTCGACTTCCCCGACGCCGATCTGGAACGGCGCATCGTGATGTCCCGGGTGCCGGAGCTGGCCGAGCAGCTGGTCGACGCCCTCGTGCGCACGGTCCGCGTGCTGCGCAGCCTGGAGCTGCGCAAGGCGCCCAGCGTCGCCGAGACGATCGACTGGGGTCGCACACTGCTCGCACTCGGCCTCGACACCCTCGACGACGACGCCGTGCGCGCCACGCTGGGCGTCGTCCTCAAGCACCAGTCGGACGCGGTCAAGGCGGCGGCGGAGCTGCGGCTCAACTGACGGTCGCCGCGCCCGCGCCAAATCGACGGTTCTGCGAGGCATGATGACGGGGTGACGTCCGCTCTCGCTCCTGAGCACGGCCTGCCGGGGCACCTGGTCGAGTTCGTGGGTGCCCTGCGGAAGCACGGCGTCGCCGTCGGCCCGGGGGAGACGATCGACGCCGCGCGGGTGCTCGGCGCGCTCGACCTCGTCCACCGCGAACACCTGCGCGAAGGCCTCGCCGCGGCCCTGCTGCGCCGCTCCGGCCAGCGCGCGGCGTTCGACACCCTCTTCGAGCTCTACTGGCCCGCCGCGCTCGGCGCGGGCACCGGCGAGGTCGAGGTGCCGCGGCTCGACGACACCGACGAGGGCCCCGTCGACATCGACGCGCTGCGCGACGTCCTCGCCGACCTGCTCCGCGACGGCGACACCGCCGCCCTCACCGAGCTCGCCCGGGCGGTCGTCGATGCGCTGGGCCGCGCAGGTGCGGCGGGAACGGGGATCCGCGGGGCGAACGGGCAGCCCAGCTGGTCGGCCTACCAGGCGCTGCGCATGCTGTCGCCGGAGACGCTGCTGGCCCGGATCATGGCCGACCTGCGCGGCGACATCGAAGAGGGCAGCTTTGCCGACGAGGTGCTGCGCCGCGAGATCCGCGACCGGATCGCCGCCTTCCGCAAGATGATCACCGACGAGGTGCGGCGGCGGACCGCGGAGATGCGCGGCCGCGAGCAGGTGGCCCGTTCGGCCGTGCCCAAGCAGGCCGAACAGGTGGAGTTCCTCTCCGCGCACGCCGAGCAGCTCGCCCAGCTGCGCCGCACGGTCCAGCCCCTCGCGCGCCGACTGGCGGCCCGGCTCGCCGTGCGCCGCAAACACGCGAAGCGCGGCCAGCTGGACATGCGCCGGACATTGCGCCGCTCGATGTCCACGGGTGGGGTGCCGATGCGGCCCGCGTACCGCACCCGGCGGCCGGGGCGGCCCGAGCTGGTGATCCTGTGCGACGTCTCCGGCTCGGTCGCCGGGTTCAGCCACTTCACGTTGCTGCTGGTCCAGGCCTTGCGCGAGCAGTTCTCGAAGGTGCGCGTGTTCGCGTTCGTCGAGCGCGCCGACGAGGTGACGCACCTGTTCTCACCCGGCGCGGAGCTGTCGAACGTGATGCAGCGGGTGCTGCGCGAGGCCGATCTCGTCGCGTTCGACGGGCACAGCGACTACGGCGGCAGCCTCGGCGGGTTCGCCGAGCACTGGGGCGAGGCGATCACGTCCAAGACGTCGCTGTTGATCCTCGGCGACGGCCGCACCAACTACCGCGACCCCAACCTCGCGGTGCTGCGGCGGCTGGTCGGTGTGGCGCGGCACGCGCACTGGCTCAACCCCGAGCCGCGCAGGCAATGGGGCAGCGGTGATTCGGCCGCCCTCCGCTACGCCGACGTCCTGCCCATGCACGAGTGCCGCACCGCCGCCCAGCTCGCGGCCGTGGTGGAGGCGCTGCTCCCCGTCTGACTGGGTGATTGTCGAACGTGATGCAGAAGACTTTCAACTACATTGACCGGCTGGCCAGTCAAGGCGTAGACCTGTCTTGTCAGAGGGAAGGGAAGTGGTGGCAATGGCTACCGAACAGGTCGGAACGTGGCGTCGCTGGCAAGACTGGGCGGCGCTGGCGATCGGTGTGTTGGTCGCGCTCTCGCCGATCGTCGTGACGACGTCGGCCGCGGCTGTGTGGGGTCTGGTGGTGTTGGGCGTCGTATTGGCGCTCACCTCCCTGTGGTCGCTCGCGGCACCGGGATCCGTGGCGAGTGAATACGTACACGTCGTGGTCGGCGTGCTGCTGTTCATCGCGCCCTGGGTCCTGGGTTACAGCGCGCTGGCCGGGGCGTCCTGGACGTCCTGGATCGGCGGCATCCTCGCGGTGGTCGTGGGGGCCGTCGCGATCCCGTCGGCCAACGAGCAGCATCGCTTGGTCGCGCAGCACTGACCGTCGAACGCGGGAACGGCCGAGGCTTTGGCCCCGGCCGTTCCGCATGTCCGACACTGTTGTGTGATGGACGACGAGCCTGCGCGCGAGCGCATCCTGTCCGCCGCCGAGGCGCTGTTCGCGCAGGACGGCTTCGCGACCACGCCGACGTCGCGCATCGCGGAGCAGGCCGGGGTGCCCAAGGGCCTCGTGCACTACTACTTCACGCGCAAGTCCGACCTCCTCGAGGCGCTGGTCGAGCGCCTGCCCGCCGACCACGGTGAGGTCGAAGCCCTGCCGGGGGCGCTCGCGGACAACCTGCGCCGGGTCGTGACCGTGCTGGACGCCGAGCTGGAGTCCTCCGCGGTGCTCTCCCACCTGCTCTGGCGCGAGGCCGACACCCACCCCGCCGTCCTCGACGCCCTGCGGGACCGCTTCGACCGGATCGCCGCGGCGGTGGCGGCGGTGATCGCGGCGAGCGTCGACGCCCCCCGCGCCGCCGTCGAGGGCGCGGCCCGGCTGCTGACCTCGGCGCTGTCCTACCGGCACTCCATCGCGCGGCACGGTGGCGCGGAGAGCATGGACCCTGAGATCGACCTGATCGTCGCCGCCCTCACCGCGGGGGCGCGCTAGCCATGGCCGGGCTGACCCGTCGTCGGCTGCTGGCCTCGACGGCCGCGGCTGCCGCGGCGGCGACGGCGGCGGCCGTCATGCCGCCCAACGTGCAACGCGTCCTCGCCACGGCGCCGACCCGCCGCGCGACGTTGCGCGACATCCGCCACGTCGTCCTGCTCATGCAGGAGAACCGCTCGTTCGACCACTACTTCGGCACCCTGTCGGGCGTGCGGGGGTTCAGCGACCCGGCGGCGGCGGTACTGCCCAACGGCAACAGCGTCTTCAAGCAGCCGGACGCGGCGCACCCGGCGGGCCACGTCCTCCCGTTCCGCCTCGACACCCTGACCACGAAGGCCGCGAGCATCCCGTCGACGTCGCACGAGTGGCAGGTGCAGCACGACGCCTTGAACAACGGCCGGATGGACGGCTGGATGGCCGCCCACCGCGCGGCCGACGGCGTCCACGCGCCCTACGTCATGGGCTACTACACCCGCGCCGATCTGCCGTTCCAGTACGCGCTCGCCGAGGCGTTCACGATTTGCGACGCCTACCACTCCTCGGTGCTGGGCCCGACCTGGCCCAACCGGATGATGTGGATGACCGGCACCATCGACCCCGACGGCCGCGGCGGCGGCCCCAGCCTGGACAACGCCATGCCACGCGGGGGCTTCCGGTGGACGACCTACCCCGAGCGGCTCACCCGGGCGGGCGTCAGCTGGCGGGTCTACGAGCAGGAGGACACGTTCGGCTGCAACGTCCTCGAGCAGTTCGCGGCCTTCCGGAAGGCGCGCAGCGGCTCGGCGCTGGCCGTCGACGGCATCACCCGCAGGCCGGACGGGGCGTTCGAGAGCGACGCGCGGGCCGACCGGCTGCCCACGGTCTCCTGGATCATCTGCACCAGCAAGGGCTCGGAGCACCCCTCGTACCTCCCTTCCGACGGGGCGGAGTTCATCGCCGGCAAGATCGATGCGATCGCGGCGAACCCGGACGTCTGGGCGAAGACGGCGTTCGTCCTGGCCTACGACGAGAACGACGGCCTCTTCGACCACGTCGTGCCGCCGACCCCGCCTCCAGGGACCCCTGGCGAGTTCGTCAGCTGGAGCTCGCCGGGCGGAACCCCAGGCAATGGGCTGCACGTCGGGGCGGGATTCCGGGTGCCCGCGATCATCGTGTCGCCGTGGACGGCGGGCGGCTGGGTGTCCTCCGAGCCGTTCGACCACACCTCGACGCTGCGGCTGCTGGAGCGCGTCACGGGGGTGGTGGAGCCGAACATCTCGGCGTGGCGGCGGCAGACGTTCGGCGACCTGACCTCGGTGTTCCGGTTCGGCGACGCCCCGGCGGGGGTGCCGGTGCTGCCGTCGACCACGCGTAGCGCTCCGATCAGCGCGTGGGCGCGCCTGCCCACCCCGCGGATGCCCGGCATGAGCCAGGCTCCGCCGGTCCAGGAGCCCGGTAGCCGCCCGCGCGTGCAGCCGAAATTGCCGGAACATACGTTCGATATCTGGTAATCTGGCTGCATGCCTGATCTTGCGTGGCAGCCGTCGTTGCTCGACGGCCTGCAGGTCGAGGTCGATGTGGGGGTCCGGCGCCACGAGCTCACCGGGGGCGCCTGGGTCGATGTCGAGCCGGGGTGGTGCGCCAACGCCGATGCGCTGTTCGCCCGGCTGCTGGCCGAGACACCGTGGAACGGCCCGCGGCAGGTGCGGATGTACGACCGGGTGGTGCCGGAGCCGCGGCTCACCCATCGGTGGCCGCTCGACGAGGCGCCTGCCGATCTGAGCGCGATGGCGCGGGCGCTGTCGGACCGCTACGGCGTGGAGTTCACGCAGGTCGGCGCGAACCTCTACCGCAACGGCGTCGACAGCGTCGCCTGGCACGGCGACCGGGTGGCGAGGGAGCTGCCGTCCGCAGTGGTTGCGCTGGTGTCGTTGGGCGCGGTGCGGCCGTTCCGGCTGCGGCCCGCCGGTGGCGGTGCTTCGGTCGGGTTCATGCCGGGACCTGGGGATCTGCTCGTCATGGGCGGGAGCTGTCAGCGCACGTGGCAGCACAGCGTGCCGAAGACCCGGGGCGTGGGCCCGCGGATCAGCGTCCAGTTCCGCCACGCCTACCCGGGCTGAGGGCCGATACGCTCGGCGGATGCGCAAGATCGGCGTGATGGGCGGAACGTTCGACCCCATCCACCACGGACACCTCGTTGCGGCCAGCGAAGTCGCCGACCGGTTCGCGCTCGACGAGGTGTTGTTCGTCCCCACCGGGCAGCCGTGGCAGAAGTCGACCACGGTCGTGAGCCCTCCCGAAGACCGCTACCTGATGACGGTGGTGGCCACGGCGTCCAACCCCCGCTTCTCGGTGAGCCGTGTCGACATCGACCGGGCGGGCCCCACCTACACCGCCGACACCTTGGCCGACCTGCACGAGCAGTTCCCCGGCTCCCAGCTGTACTTCATCACCGGGGCCGACGCGCTGGCGCAGATCCTGTCCTGGCACAAGATCGACGAGCTGTTCGAGCTGGCGCACTTCGTCGGCGTCACCAGGCCGGGCTACGAGCTGGCCGACGGCCACCTGCCCGAGGGCGTCGTGTCGCTCGTCGAGGTCCCGGCGATGGCGATCTCCTCCACCGACTGCCGCAACCGCGTCGCCCAGGGCCACCCGGTCTGGTACCTCGTTCCGGACGGCGTGGTGCAGTACATCACCAAGCGGAACCTGTACCAGCCGTTGGAGGCCTGAGGGGCGCCTGTCGCTACCGGCTGTGGACCTGCCAGGCCGCGGTGGTGACCCGACTGGGACACTGGGCCCGTGTCGGCCGTCGGGTCGGCCGGGAGGGACGAGCGTGACGGCGACCGAGCAGGCGCTGGCGATGGCCCGGGTGGCCGTGGCCGCCGCGGCCGACAAGAAGGCGCAGGACATCGTCGTGCTCGACGTGTCCGAGCAGCTCGTGATCACCGACTGCTTCGTGATCGCCTCGGCGCCCAACGAGCGCCAGGTGCAGGCGATCGTCGACGGCGTCGAGGAGAAGCTCCGGCTGCACGGCACCAAGCCGACGCGCCGCGAGGGCGAGCGCGACGGCCGCTGGGTGCTGCTGGACTTCGTCGACATCGTCGTGCACGTCCAGCACTCGGAGGAGCGCGGCTTCTACGGCCTCGACCGGCTGTGGAAGGACTGCCCGCAGATCGACTTCCCCGAGGCGCAGGTCGAGCCAGCGGGAGACGACGGGTGACGCTGCGCCGGTTGGTCCTGCTGCGCCACGGGCAGACCGATTACAACGTCGAGGGCCGGATGCAGGGCCACCTCGACGTGCAGCTCACTGAGGCGGGCCACGCCCAGGCCGCCGCCGTCGCGCCGGGTGTGGCCGCGCTCGGACCGGACCGGCTGATCAGCTCCGACCTGCGCCGGGCCGTCGACACGGCGGCGGTGGTCGCGGCCGCGGCCGGGCTGGACGTCAAGGTCGATCCCCGGCTGCGTGAGACCCACCTCGGCGAGTGGCAGGGCCGGACCCTCGTCGAGGTCGAGCGCGACTGGCCGGGCGCGATCGCCCAGTGGCGTTCGGATCCGGCGTACGCGCCTCCGGGCGGTGAATCCCGCATCGAGGTCGTGCGCCGGTCGCGACCTGTGGTCGACGAGCTCGACGAGGAGTACGCGGACAACCCGCACGGCATCGTCGTGGTCGTGGCGCACGGCGGGATGATCGCCGGGCTGGTGTGCGGGCTGCTCGGCCTGCCCGACGTCCACGTGGCCGTCGATCGGCGGCATGGGCAACTGCCACTGGGCCTCGCTGGCCCGCCGCGAAGACCACCCGCGCTGGCGGCTGGTGGGCTACAACGTCAGCGGCGGCGTCGCCGTGCCGCCGGTGCGGGTCGTGCCGCCCACCCTGGGATAGCCGTGACGGGAGTGTCGCCGACACTGCTCGTGCTCGCCGACTCCCTCGCCTTCCACGGCCCCGAGCGCGGTGAGCCCGCAGACGATCCGCGGCTCTGGCCCAACATCGCCGCCTCGGCGCTGGGCGGGCGGGCCGAGCTGGTCGCCGGGATCGGTTGGACGGCCCGGCACGCGTGGCACGCGCTCACCCACGATCCGCGGGTCTGGGCGGTGATGCCGCAGGTCGACGCGCTGGTGCTCGGCGTCGGCGGGATGGACACGCTGCCCTCGCCACTGCCGACGGCGCTGCGCGAGCTCATCCCCGTGCTGCGGCCGGACGGTCTGCGCCGTGTGGTCCGTGCGGGCTACCGGCGGGCGCAGCCGACGTTGGCACGCGCGTTCGCCCGGGTGCTGCGCGGCGGCGGGCCCGTCGCGCTGCCGCCCCACCTGACCGTGCGCTACCTCGAGCAGTGCCGGGCAGCCGTGCTGGCGCTGCGGCCGGATATCCCGGTGGTCGCCGTCCTCCCGCCGGTGCACCGGGCCGCCGAGTACGCCCACGTGCACGCCGGGAGGGCGGCCGCGGAACGGGCGACGCGGGCCTGGGCCGGTGCGCACGGCGTCGCGCTGCTGGACCTCAAGGCGCTGGTCGGCGAGCACGTGCTGGCCGGGCACGGCAACCCCGACGGGATGCATTGGGGCTGGCCCGCCCACGCCGCTGTCGGCCGGGCGTGCGCCGACTTGCTCCGCCCCGATCTCGTTGGCGCCGTGCCCCGCGCCGACCCCGTTGGCGCCGACCCCGTTGGCGCCGACCTCCCTCCTCGCGCGGATGTGCCTCGTGCCGGTCGGCGCCGGGGCGGCCTTCCCGGAGCCGGTCTGGAGGGGGGAGGACCGCGCGCGAGCGGATAGGCTGACGCGTGCCCGTCGCCGTGGTGACCGACTCCACCTCCTCGCTGCCCGACGGCTTGGCCGCCCGGCGGGGGATCCGGGTGGTGCCGTTGGAGGTGCGACTGGGCTCCCTGGTCGGGCAGGAAGGCGTCGACATCGACACCGCGCAGCTGTGCGCGGCGCTCGCCGACCGGCGCCTCGACGTCCAGACCTCACGGCCCGCGCCCGCCGAGTTCGCCGCCCGGTACCGCGCCGCGCTGGATGGGGGGGCGTCCGCGGTGGTGTCGGTGCACCTCTCGCGCGAGCTGTCGGGCACGTGGGAGGCGGCGCGACTGGCCGCGGCGGAGATCGGCGACGACCGCGTGCGCGTGGTCGACTCCCGCGCCGCGTGCATGGGCCTCGGGTATGCGGTGCTGGCCGCGGCAGACGCCGCCGAGGCGGGCGAACCGGTGGACGAGGTGGTGGCGGCGGCCTCGGACGTCGCCGCCCGGTGCCGCATGTTCTTCTCGCTCGACTCCCTCGAACGGCTCCGGCGCGGGGGTCGCATCGGCGCCGCCGCGGCGCTCTTCGGGACGGCGCTGGCGGTGAAGCCGCTGCTGCACGTCGCGCAGGGTCGGATCCTGCCGCTGGAGAAGGTGCGGACCACGGCGCGGGCGGCCCAGCGGCTCGTCGAGCTCGCGGCGGCGGCCGCGGGGGAGGGGCCGGTCGACGTGGCCGTGCAACACCTCGCCGCCGCCACCCGCGCGGAGGAGTTGGCGGCCCGGCTGCGGGAGCGGCTGGACGTGGCGCGGCTGCTGGTGTCGGAGGTGGGTGCGGTGATCGGCGCCCACGTCGGTACCGGGTTGCTGGGGGTCGTCGTGGTGCCGAAGAAGGGCGACTAGACCAGGCGGGGAGTTGTCCACATTCCGGCCCGGCTGTCCACAGGCCTGGGGATTTCTCTGTGATCGGTCGGGCCGCGCCCTAGCTTCGAGTCGTGCCCCGAACCTCGTCCCTCCCCACCAGCAGGCTGGCGGCGGTGCTCGGCGCCCCAGGCCGAGCTGAGCCGGAGGCCGCGGGCGGTGGCGGAGCAACCGACCCCGACGGCCTCCCCACCCTGCCACTGCCCGTTACGCGCCCGGTCTCGGCGGGTGTGGGATCGGCGGATCCGGGGTCGGTGGGTCCGGGGTCGGCGGGTAGGCGGTCGGCGCGGGGGGTGGGTTGGCGGCAGCGGGTCGGGAGGTGGGTGCCGGAGTCGTGGCGGGCGGTCAGAGTCGATCCGGGGCGCCCGGGGGCGATCGCGCTCGTCGTGGTGGCGGTTGTGGCCGCGGTCATTGCAGCGGTCGGGGTGTGGACGGGAAGGCCGCAGGCCGAGCCGGTGCGGGGCTTGCCTGGCGTCGTCGTGGGTGGAGCTGAACCCACCAGCGTGTCCCCGTCGTCGGTCTCGTCGACCTCGCCTGCACCGCCGCGCACCCTCGTGGTCAGCGTCTCCGGTCGCGTGGCGCGGCCCGGCCTCGTGCGGGTGCCGGACGGCTCCCGCGTCGCCGATGTGGTCGCCGCGGCCGGAGGCGCCCTTCCCGGCGTCGATCTGGCGGCCCTCAACCTCGCCCGCCGGGTCAGCGACGGCGAGCAGGTCGCGGTCGGGGTGCCGACCACGCCCGACGCCGCTGGTGCTGCACCCTCCGCGTCAGACGGCGCGGCCGGCGGTGGCGGCCCGCAGGCCAAGGTCGACCTCAACACGGCGACGGTCGCGCAGCTCGACGCGCTGCCCGGGGTCGGCCCGGTCACCGCGCAGCACATCGTCGATTGGCGCACCCGCAACGGCGGCTTCGCCAAGATCGAGCAGCTGCGCGAGGTCGATGGGATCGGCGAGCATCGCTTTCAGCAGCTGCATGACCTGGTGGCGGTCTGATGCGCGCCCGGACGCGCCGCGAACGAGGCAATGCGGCTGAACCGGGTGGGGAGCGCGTTCCGGACTTGCGTCTCGTCCCGGCCGCGGCCGCGGTGTGGGGGGTGATGGGGCTCGGGCTCGCGGTCGGGCCGATTGGGGGTGGGGTGGTGGCGCTGGTGGCGGCCGGGCTGGCGGTCGTCGCGTACCGCCGCGGGGGTTCGGCTGTGGTACTCGCCGCCGCCGGGTGTGCCGCTGCCGCGGGGCTGGTCATCGGTGCCCACACCCTGCTGGTCAGCACCCATCCGCTCCACGCCCTGGCCGAGCGGGGGGCGGCGGCCACGCTGCGGGTCGTGCTGCGCGACGACCCCCGCTCGGTCACGACGGCGTCGCCCGCGGGTGGACCGGCCGCGGCCCGCGTCGTGGTGGCCGCGGAGCTCGTCGAGGCGACCGCGGGCGCGGGGCGGTGGAGCGGCGGCGGCCGGGTGTTGCTGCTGGCGCCTGCCGAGGGGTGGGTCGGGTTGTTCCCCGGCCAGGCGGTGACGGCCGAGGGTCTGCTGGCCCCGCCGCAGCGGGCCGACCTCACCATCGCCGTGCTGCGGGTGCGCGGCGCACCCCGCGATGTCGGTGCGCCGCCGTGGTGGCAGTCGGCGGCGGGCGGGCTCCGGTCGGGGCTGCGGAACGCGGCGGCGGCCACGGTCGGCCCCGCCGAGGCCGGGCTCCTCCCGGGCCTCGCGATCGGTGACACCAGCGCGCTCACGACCACCGTGGACGACGACTTCCGGGCCGCGGGCCTCACGCACCTCGTGGCGGTTTCCGGGGCCAACCTCGCGGTGCTGACCGGTGCCGTGCTGGCCGCATTGCGCCGCCTCCGGGCCGATCCGCGGCTGTCCGCCCTCGTGGCGGGTGCGGTGCTCGTGGGCTTCGTCGTGCTGGCCCGGCCGTCACCCAGCGTCGTGCGGGCGGCCGTGATGGGTGCGGTGACGCTCGTGGCCCTCGCGGCGGGGCGTGGGCGGTCGGCGCTGCCCGCGCTCGCCGTCGCCGTGCTCGTGCTCCTGCTCGCCGACCCCGCGCTCGCCGTGGACGCCGGGTTCGCCCTGTCGGTGGCGGCCACGGCGGCCCTCGTGCTGCTTGCGCCGCCATGGGCCGATGCCCTGCGACGGCGCCGGCTGCCGCGGTGGGTGGCCGAGGCGCTCGCCATCGCCACGGCCGCGTTCCTCGTCACGGCGCCGCTCGTGGCCGGGTTGGGCGGGCTGGTCAGCCCCGTCGCGGTCGTGGCCAACCTGCTGGCCGAACCCGCGGTCGCCCCCGCCACCGTCCTGGGGGTGCTGGCGGCGCTCGTGGCGCCGGTGGCGCCGCCGGTGGCCCGCGCGTGCGTGTGGCTGGCCGGATGGCCCACGGCCTGGCTCATCGCCGTAGCCGACCACGCCGCGGCGGTGCCGGGCGCCGCGGTGCCGTGGCCGTCCGGCGCGGTCGGAGCGCTGCTGATGGCCGCCGCGCTGGTCACCACCGTTCTGGTCTGCCGCTCGCGGCGGCGTCGGGCCGTGGTGGTCGCCGCGCTGGCCGGGGTGACGCTCGTGGTCGTCCCGACCCGGCTCGTCACGCCGGGGTGGCCGCCCGCGGGATGGCTGATCGTCGCCTGCGACGTCGGTCAGGGCGACGCGATCGTGCTCGCCACGGCGCGGCCGGGCTGGGTGGTGCTGGTCGACGCGGGCCCGGAAGACCGGCCGATCGACGCGTGCCTCACCCGGCTGGGCGTGCGCGGCATCGCCTTCGTGCTCCTCAGCCACCTCCACGCCGACCACGTCGGCGGGCTGGCGGGTGCGCTGCACGGGAGACCTGTTGGCGCGATCGGCGTCGGTCCGGTCCACGAGCCCGCGTGGGCGCTGCGCGATGTCGCGCGGGAAGCCGCGGCGGCAAGTGTGCCGCTGGTCGCGCTGGCCGCGGGCGAGCGGCTGGCCTGGCCCGGTCTCACGCTCGACGTGCTGGGGCCGCCGCACCCGGCCACCTTCGTCGACCCGGACGACGGCACCGAGGTGAACGACGGGTCGGTCGTGGTGCGGGCGACCACGCCCGACGGCACGATCCTGCTCTCCGGCGACGCGGAGTTGGCCGAGCAGGCCGACCTGCTCAGCTCAGGAGCGCTGCTGCGCGCGGATGTTCTGAAGATGCCGCACCACGGGAGCCGCTACAGCTCGCAGGCGTTCCTCGCCGCGGTGGCGCCCCGCGCGGTGCTCGTCAGCGTGGGTGCGGGCAACACCTACGGGCAGCCGAACGTCCCGCTCCTGGCGACGCTGCAGCGGGCAGGCGCTGTTGTCGGCCGCACCGACACCTCAGGCGACGTGGCGGTCACCGGAGGCGACCCCGACGGCGACGGGCGACCGAACCTGCAGATGGTCACCCGCGGGGCCCCGACGCCTGGGCGGCGCCGCCGAGCGGGCAGCGGGCGCCGCCGCGGGAGGGGTCGTACCGGCGGCGGGACTCGAACCCGCACTGTCGACCACCTAAAGATCGTGTCTCCTGCCAGTTGGACTACGCCGGCAACCGCATCAGGATACGGAGGGTCCGCGGGCTCAGACCGTCAGGTCCTTGCGCAGCTTCGCGACGTGCCCGGTGGCCCGCACGTTGTACTGCGCCACCTCGATCTTCCCCTCCGGGTCGACCACGAACGTGGAGCGGATCACGCCGGTCACGGTCTTGCCGTACATCTGCTTCTCCCCGAACGTGCCCCAGGCGTTGAGCACTTCCTTGTCCGCGTCGGACAGCAGGGGGAAGGTGAGGCCCTCCTTGTCGCGGAACCTCGCGAGCTTGGCGGGCTTGTCGGGGGAGATGCCGAGCACGTCGAGGCCTGCGCCGTTGAGCTCGGCGAGGTTGTCCCGGAAGTCGCAGGCCTGCTTGGTGCAGCCCGGGGTTCCGGCGGCGGGGTAGAAGTACACGACGACACGGCGGCCGCGGTAGTCGGCGAGCGAAACGGGTTTCCCGTCCGCGTCGGGGAGGGTGAACTCGGGGGCGGTGTCGCCGGGAGCGAGGCGGGTGGTCATGTCCCGATCCTGGCACGCCGCCGGGCCGGGTCGACGCCGTGTGATCTACGGTGTTGCCTGCTGCACTCACCGGCACGTCAGGAGGCGTCGTGGCGCGCGACCCGGACACCATCCAAAGCGAGATCGAGAAGGCGAGGGAGTCGCTCGCCGAGAGCCTCGACGTGCTCAGCGAGCGGGCGAACCCCAAGCGGCTCGTGGACCAGGGCCGGGCGACCGTGCAGCAGCGGCTCGCCGACCCCAAGGTCAAGTACAGCCTCATCGCCGTGGGGGCGATCCTGGCCCTGGCCGTGCTGCGCAGGCTCTTCCGCTGATCGCGGCGGGTCAGCCCGCGGGAGCCGTCAGCTTGGCGGCCTGCTCGAGGGCTTCGGCGCGGCCTGCCTGCGCCTGCAGCAGCGCGCGGTAGCGCACGACGAACCGCGCCGCGCCGAACCCCGCCACCGCCACCAGGCGCTCGCCCGCGAGCATGCCGACCACGGTGCCCTTCACCGCGCCGCCCGCGAGCCCGTCGCCGTGCAGCGGCAGCAGGCCGTCGGCGTGCTCCGGTCGCCCGATCAGCTGGATCTTCAGCCCGAACTGGTCGGACCAGAAGTAGGGCACCGGCGCCGGAGGCGGCGGCTCGCCGAGGATGTCGCGGGCCACGCTCGCCGCCTGGTCGCCCGCGCTCGTCCAATGCTCGTGGCGGTGGCGGTCGCCGTGCGTGGGATCGGCCCAGGCCGCGACGTCGCCGACGGCCCACACCCCGGGAAGTCCCTCGACCCGGCCGGTCGGCCCGCAGGCCAGGCCGTTCGGGGTGGCCACCCCCTCGATCCAGTCCAGCCGGGGCACGCCGCCGATCCCGACCACCGCGACGTCCGCATCGAGCTGTGTCCCGTCCGCCAGCGCCACGCCGACCCGCAGGCCTTCGCCGACGAACCCGGTGATCTGCACGCCGCAGCGCAGGTCGATCCCGGCCTCGGTCATCATGCGCCCGGTGAGGGCGCCGAGCTCCGGGCCGAGCGCGCGCACCGAGGGCACCGGCAGCGCCTCCAGCACGGTCACGGCGAGCCCCCGGCTGTGGGCGGAGCTGGCCACCTCCGCGCCGATGAAGCCGCCGCCCACGACCAGCAGCGAGCGTGCCTGCTCCAGCGCGGCGCGCAGCGCGAGGGCGTCGTCGAGCGTGCGCAGGGTGTGCACCTGCGCGGGCTGGCCGGGCAACGTGCGCGCCGCGAGCCCGGTGGCGACGACGATCGCGTCGGCATGCAGCGACGCCCCGTCCTCCAGCTCCGCCTCGCCCGGCCGGAGTGCGACAGCGCGCATCCCCAGATGGGTGCGCACCCCCAACTCGTCGAGGCCCTCCAGGGAGCGCAGGGTCGTGCGCTCGGGCGCCCACTCACCGGTGAGCACCTGCTTGGAGAGGGGCGGCCGGTCGTAGGGCGCGTGCTCCTCCTCGCCGACGAGGCTGAGCCTGCCCTGGTACCCGGCCGCGCGGAGGCGCTCGACCGTCCGCAGGCCCGCCAGTCCGGCCCCGACGACGAGGACGTGTTCGGGCTGGCTCATGGGTCCGGCCTCCTGTCCGAAGGGTCAGGTCACGCGGGTGTCGGGGTCCATCCGCGAGCGCAGGCGGTCCAGCGTCTGAGCCAGCAGCCGGGAGACGTGCATCTGCGAGATCCCGACCTCCTCGGCGATCTGGGTCTGCGTCATGTTCCCGAAGAAGCGCAGGAGCACGATCGTCCGCTCGCGCTCGTCGAGCTCGGAGAGGATGGGCCGCAGCGCTTGTCGGCTGTCCACCCGGTCCAGCTCGGCGTCGGCCGCGCCCACCAGCTCGCCGACCGTGGCGCTGCCCTGCTCCGACGAGAGCATCTCGTCCAGCGACGAGCTGCGGTACGCCTCCGAGGCCTCCAAGCCCTCGAGGACGTCGGAGATCGGCACGCCGAGGTGCTCGGCGATCTCGGTCGGCTTGGGCGCCCGGCCGAGGCCTTGGGACAGCGAGGAGACCGCGCCGTTGATCGCCACGTGCAGGTCCTTGAGTCGCCGCGGCACCCGCATCGACCAGCCGAGGTCGCGGAAGTGCCGCCGGATCTCGCCGCTGATCGTCGGCACGGCGAAGGAGAAGAAGTCGGCGCCCCGCTCGGGGGAGAACCGATCCACGGCGTTGATCAGGCCGACCGTGGCGACCTGCACGAGGTCGTCGAGCGGCTCGCCGCGCCCCGCGAAGCGGCGGGCGATGTGCTGGGCCACCGGCAGATAACCCGTCACCAGCTCGGCGCGCAGCGCATCGCGGCGTGGGTCGTCGACCTCGAGGGACGCGTACTCGGTGAGCAGCGGAACGAGGTGGCCGTACTCGGGGTCGGCCGCTGTCACCGGGGGAATGCGCCTGCGCGCTTGTTCAGCCGGATTCCGACGGTGGGGGCGGCATGATCGGCGCTGGGCTCGCGGACGGCCTCGACGTCGTCGGCGAGGGTCTGCAGCACCCGCCATCCGAACGTGTCGGTCGAGACCGCCGCGTCGGCCGTGCCCGCCAGCACCTGCGCGTGCACCTCGATGTGTTCCGCGTGCACCCGGAAGGTGCACTGCAGCATCGTCGAGGGGGCCGCGACGTCGACCAGCGTCGCGCAGGCCTCGTCGACGGCCATGCGCAGATCGGAGATCGCGTCGAGGTCGAAATCGGCGCGCGCGGCGAGGTCCGACGCGACGGCCCGGATGGTCGGGATCAACGCTGCCGTCGCCGACGTCCGGACCTCCACGACGGATGGCCCACCCGACATGTCGGCGGGCGGGTGGGAGTCCAGATCGGACACGCTGCCGGTCTCCTCTCGGTGCCTACGGTGTCGGTTGGTCATCTTGCTACCCCCCGCAACACCGGTTCAATCCGGCAGGGTCAGAGCTGCGCCACGATCGTTGTAGAGGTCGAACAGCTGGTCGGATCCGGTGATCTCCAGCGGCCTGCGCACTGCGCGTCCGGTGGCCACGATCCGCAGCCTGCGGTCGTCCGCCCGGTGGGCGGCGCGGATGAGCACGGCGAGTCCGCTGGAGGCCATGAAGGTCACATCGGACAGGTCGACGACGAGGACTCCGGAGGGAGCGGCGAGCAACTGGTCCATCCCGCGCTCCAGCTCGTCGGCGGTGAGGGTGTCGATCTCGCCCTCGACGCGGAGCAAGGCGCTCCCCGCGTCGTACCGCTCGAAGGTCACACCGAGCTCACCAGGTCCGGGGATGGGTCGGGGCATGGCAGGGTCGAGCAACGACGCTCACCTCCGACAGATCAGACAGGTTTGCACCCCGGATGCGGTCGAGGCCGCGGTCGGAGCGGGGGGAGGCTGTCTTCTCAACCGGGCGAGACCCTATCCGGACGGTGGCGTCGCGCGCGCGTCCGGGCCGCCAACTATTCTGGATCAGTGGCCGGGGCGATAGACGTGGCTGACGTGAACGGTGACCCGCGTCAGCTCCCAACCGTGTTGCAGGCTGCCCCCGCGGCGGTTCTGATGATCGATCCACGGGAACGCCAGGTCGTGTACGCCAACACCGCAGCGATCCAGCTGACCGGTGACCGGGTGCGGCTGCCGGTCGACATCGACATCTGGAGCGACGCCGCGGGGCTCACCGATCTCGGTGGTCGCCGGATGAGCGACACCGATTCGCCGCTGTCGTTGGTCGCGGCAGGCGTACCCGTAGCGGGCGAGCCGATCGCCGTGCACGACGCCGCCCGTCGTGGCTCGACGGCGACCAGCCTGCAGCGGGAGGCCAGCGAGGGCAGGCTGCTCTGGGTCACCGGCTTCGTGCTGTCGGACGAGGACGGGTCCGAGTACGACCGGCATGCGCTGGTGGCGTTCCTGCAGCTCTCGGGCACCGAGCACGGTGAGCGCCGCCAGCTTGAGGTGTTGCGCGACCGGGCCGTGGTCGCCACCGAGATGGCGTTCACGATCACCGACCCCCGCCGCGAGGACGACCCGCTGATCTGGGTCAACCCCGCGTTCACCCGGCTCACCCAGTACAGCTCGGCCGAGGTCGTCGGCCGCAACTGCCGGTTGCTGCAGGGAGCGGCCACCGGGTCGCCCGGCCGTCGACCGGATCGTCGCGGCGCTGCGCGCCCGCGAGCCGATCACCGAGGTGCTGCTCAACTACCGCAAGGACGGCACGGCCTTCTGGAACCAGGTGTCGATCTCGCCGGTCTTCGACGGGTCGGGTCAGCTGGTCAACTTCGTCGGCGTGCAGAACGACGTCACCGAGCGGGTGCTCGTCGAGCAGGAGCGGCGGGCGGCGCTGGCCGAGGCCGAGGAGGCCCGCGGCCAGCTGCGGCTGCTCGCCGAGGCCACCACCCAGCTCACCGCCGCGCTCGACGTCACCGACGTGTGCACGCGGCTGGCGCGCATGGTCGTGCCCCAGCTGGCCGACCTGTGCGCGGTCGACCTGCTCGAGCGGCCCGATTACGGCATGGCCCGCCGCTTCGCCGTCGCCGCCCGCGACCCGGCCGACGAGGAGCTCCTCGCCGCGCTGTCGCACGTGCGGCGTTACCGCGCGGGCTCGCCCAGCGAGACGGGCGCGGTGTTGGCGGGCGGGGAGCCGGTGCTCCTGCCCGACCTGCCCGATGCGGGCGCTGATCGCTACCCCGAGGATCGCCAGGCCGCGGCCGCCTACGACCGGCTCCGGCTGCGCTCGGCGATGGTCGTCCCCCTGCGGGCCCGCGGGCGGGTGCTCGGCGCGCTCACGCTCTACACCCAGCACCCGTACGGGTCCCGCTACTCCTCCCGCGATCTGCACCTGGCCGCCGATCTCGCCGGACGGGCGGGCCTCGCCGTCGACAACGCGCGCCTCTACGAGACCGAGCACGCCGCGGTGATCACGTTGCAGCACAGTCTGCTACCCGCGCTGCCCAAGATCGACGGGCTGCAGCTGGCGGCGCGCTACCTGGCGGGCGTCGACGGCAACCAGGTGGGCGGCGACTGGTACGACGTGCTGCCCCTGCCCGATGGCGCGGTCGGCGTCGCCGTCGGTGACGTGGTGGGCCACGACCTGCGCGCGGCCGCGGCCATGGGCCAGCTGCGCGGGGTGCTGCGGTCCTACGCCTGGGACGGCGGGGGACCCGGCTCGGTGCTCGACCGCTGCGACCAGCTCGTGCAAGGCCTCGACATGGCGGCCATGGCCACGGCCGTCTACGCCCGGATCGAGCCACCGGACGCCGACGGCACCCGGCTCGTGCGCTACGCCAACGCGGGCCACCCGGCGCCGCTCGTGTTCACCCCCGATGGTGAGCTGCTGCGGCTCGACGAGCGGCGCTCCCCGATGATCGGCGCGGTGCGCGATCTCTTCCGCCCCAGCGGGCTCGGGCACACCGAGGCGGAGGTGCGGTGCTCCCCCGGCAGCATCCTGGTGCTCTACACCGACGGCTTCACCGATGTGGTCGGGGAGGACGCTGACGAGCGCACCGATCTCCTGGAGAACACGGTCGCGGGGCTGTCGCCGGGCTCGGCGGCCGAGGAGGTCGTGGAGCAGGTGGTGTCCGCCTGCCTGCCTGCCGAGCTCAGTGATGACGTTGCGCTGCTGGTGGTCCGCCTCGACGACTGAGCCACGCCACTCACGGATCGGCGGGCGCCGTTCGGC
Organism: uncultured Actinomycetota bacterium; assembly: GCA_963799945.1. Classification (GTDB taxonomy): domain Bacteria; phylum Actinomycetota; class Actinomycetes; order Mycobacteriales; family Pseudonocardiaceae; genus Pseudonocardia. The sequence goes on along the minus strand of CAWCZG010000004.1, from coordinate 759,730 downwards.
GTAGCAACACGGTGGTGACGCGACTCGATGGCGCGCAACCGGTTCACTGTGATCAGTGCACCAATGGCGGTGCGCGGCGTCGGAGGGGGCTCGGGCGTTGAGCGAGCTTGCGAGCGGATCATCGGCCCAGCGCCCTAGCGAAGCGCCGGCCGAGCGCAGCGAGGACGGGCGATGAGCGCGTATCCGGAAGTGGGGTTTCCGGACCCCGCTTCCGTCGGGGGGTTGTCGGTGATGGCACAGGCGATGCGGGACGTCGACCGACGTGTCGTCGCTGTCGCGCCCGACGCCATGGAGCTGCTGCGACCGGCCTCTGACCTGGCTCGACTCCTGGAGAGCTTCGGCCGCGCCGATGTCCTGCTCGCCGAAGAGGACGTGCCCGCCGCCGTCGACGAGGACGATCCCGACGACTGGACGCTCGACGGCGAGGTGGCCGACGAGGTGCGCACGAGAGCGGCGGCGCTCCGCCATCCGGATCTGGTCGTGCATCGCCTCGGGCTGGGGCACCCGCTCGAGGCGAGCGCCGAAGACGAGCTGGTCGCCGCGCTCAGTGAGCTCGTCGGGTTCGACCCCGAGCCGGGCGTGTACTGCCTCGCGCCCGCTACGCCGACCAGCAGCGTGATCGGGCGGGCAGCCCAGCGGATAGCGCAGGTCTACGGCCTGCCGCTGCTGCGCTTCCGCTGTCTTGAGCTGTCCGTTGTGGACGGTATGGACGAGGCGGGGTAGCTCCGCTCAGCTCGCCATCGCGATGCCGCGCTGCTCCAGGATCACCCGGCGCTCGGCTTCGGCCAGCCCACCCCAAACGCCGAAGGGCTCACGGGTCTGCAGGGCGAACTCGCGGCACTGCTCCATCACGGGGCAGCGGCGGCAGACCTCTTTGGCCTGCGAGGTGCGCCGTGAACGGGACGGGTTGCGCTCGCCGTCCGGGTGGAAGAAGACCGCGCTGTCCATTCCGCGGCAAGAGCCAAGGCGCTGCCACTGCCAGGCGAAATCCAGGGGTCCAGGAAGTCGGGATACGTCGCTCATTTTCGCCTCTCGCCTCAGGTTCGAGCCGGTTTCAGGCGACTTCCCTCGTGTGTGGACATTCAAACGATGGTGTGACGCAGGTCACTCCACCCTGGCGGAGTCAGGTGGCGGTCAACGCCGCTTCCTGCGACTCGCGGATGTCGAAGAGGGACACGAGCCCCGCGATCGTGAGCGGCCGAAGCACCCGGCGCGCGGTGCAGGCCAGGCGCAGCTCGACCCCGGCCATGTGCGCCGCCTCCCGCACCTCGATCAGCACGGCGAGACCGCTTGTGCCGAGGAACGTGACGGCGTTGAGGTCGAGGACCACCAGCTGCACGCCCGCCGCGTCACCGAGCTGGTCGAGCACGGTGGCCCGCAGCTGCGGAGAGGTGAGCATGTCGACCTCGCCACCCACAACGATCAAGCTCCGCGGGCCGTCGGCCCGCACCGTGATGGTGATCTGGTCGTCGGTGTCCCCCCGCGGGACCGCGGGCGGAGCGGTGTTCGGGCGCGTGTCAGACATTGACCGACACGGTAGGGCTCCGAAGCCTCATGTGCCACTCCAGGCTTCGTCGGCGATTGGGCCGGGTGGAGCAGCGGACGCCGTGAGCGGCCTGATCCAGCTAGACGTAGATGCGGCGCGGCGCGGCGCCCGCCATCGGCACGACGCGTTGCTCCAGCCGGGTGGCCGCCGAGAGGAGGGTCGCCTCGGCGCCCGGGCGGCCGACGAGCTGCACCCCGACCGGTCGCCCGCCGATGAGGACGGGCGCGACGACGGCCGGCAGCCCGGCGAGGTTCCAGGCCTGGGTGTAGGGCACGCGACGGGCTGAGCGGGCCAGCGTCGTCAGGTAGCCGCGGCCCGCCAGTGCGCCCGCGGCGAGCGGCGGGAGGGCCGTGGCGGGCCCGACCAGCAGGTCGAAGCCGCCCTCGTCGAACCACGCGAGCACGTGATCGCGCCAGGCCGTGACCGCGGCGGCCCGCGGCGGGGTGAAGCGCAGCACCCGACGGCCCCGGCGGGCGACGGCAGCGGTGCGGCGCTCGACCGCGCGCGGGTCCAGCGCCAACCGTGCGACGTCCTCGGCGACCCCGGCGTGCCACCGCCGCATCCAGGAGAGGCCGAGCGCGGCCGGGTAGGGCGGGTCGGCCAGCGTCACCAGGGCGCCCCCCGGGCCCGTGCGCAGCCGGGCCGCCGCACCGACCGCCGCGGCGCGGTGATCGGGGTGCAGACGCGTAAACCGCAGCGGGGCCCGCAGCGACAGGGCCACGTGCACCGGGCCCGGTGCGTCGACGGCGAAGGGGCGCCCGGCGAGCACGGACAACATCAGCGCGGCGTCCTCCGCGGTGCGCGCGATCGGCCCGCACGCCGACATCCCGCGCCAGTGCTCGTCCGCCCCGCCGGGCAGCGGCACCACACCGTTGCCGGGCTTGACCCCGACCAGCCCGCAGTAGGCCGCGGGGATGCGGATCGAGCCGCCGCCGTCGGTGCCGAGCGCGAGCGCCGCCATCCCCGCGGCCACGGCGGCCGCGCTGCCCCCGCTGGAGCCGCCGGGATCCAGCGCGGTGTCGAGCGGGTTGCGCGTCGTGCCGAGCGCGGAGGAGGTGAACCCCCAGATCGCGAGCTCGGGCATCCGGGTCTTGCCGACCACGACAGCTCCCGCCGCGCGCAGCCGCTTCACCAGCTCGTCGTCGCGCTTCGCGAGCTCGGCCGAGCTCGCGGCGCTGCCGTAGCGGGTGGGGTAGCCCGCGACGTCGATGCAGTCCTTGATCGCAACCGGCACGCCCGCGAGGGGGAGCGCGAACCGGTCGGCACGCCGGTCGACCGCGCCCGCCTCGGCCAGCACCCGCTCGGGGTGGTGCTCCTGGAAGGCGCCGATGTGCTCGTCACGCTCGGCGATGCGCGCCAGGTGGGCCGTGGCCACGGCCACGGCACTGGTGCGCCCGTCGCGCACGCGCGCCACGATCTCGGCCGCGGTGAGCGCGGTCAGGTCGGTGGCGTCCATGTGCCCACCCTGGCATCGACCGGCAGAGATCGGGAGTGGACATGCCGCGACGTGCCCGTTTCAGGGCAGCTATCGTGCGGCAGCGAGCGCCTCGGGCACGTCGTCGGCGATGGTGAAGAGCGCGAGCAGACCGGTGGCCTCCAGAGCGCGCTTGGCGATGCGGGAGCCGGGCACGACGAGCAGCTGGTTACCGGCGTTGTCGGCCGCTTCCTTCGCCTCGACGAGCGCGGCGAGGCCCGCGGAGCCGAGGAAGCTCACGTCGGACAGGTCGACGACCAGGTGGGCGACGCTCGCCTGCTGCTCGGCGAGGCGGATGGCCAGCAGCGGTGAGGTCAACGTGTCGAGCTCGCCGACAACGTGCAGCACACGGACCTCAGGGCCGTGATCGACCACGTCGAAGCGGATGGCCTCACCGACCTCGGCGCCTTCACCGCCGCCGGTGGTGGCGTCGACGGGTGGATCGGTGTTCATGCGCACCGGCTCCTCGATGGTCGCGGAATGATGATCGCGGGGGCTGTTGCCTCAACCGCCCGGGCGAACCCTACGGAAGCGTCTGACGGGCGCACAACAAGGGCGCCCCGGACGTTAACGAATACGGTGTTTTCGGCGAGTGCATCCGCGATCGCCTGGGTTGGGGGTGTGGGGTGGGCGCCGATCTGGTCGCCAGGGGGTTGCGGCGGACGTTCGACGCGCAGACCGCCCCGGTACGCGCGTTGCGCGGTGTCGATCTCGTCGTCGAGCCCGGCGAGCTCGTCGCGCTGATGGGCCCTTCGGGCTGCGGCAAGTCCACGTTGCTGCACGTGCTGGCCGGGTTGGAGCCCGTGGACGAGGGCAGCATCGAGCTGGCGGGCGTGCGGCTCGACGGGCTGAGCGCCGCGGGGCTCGCACGGCTGCGCAGGCGACACGTGGGGCTCGTCTTCCAGTTCTTCCACCTGATCGAGCACCTGACGGCGCTGGAGAACGTCACCCTGGCGGCGCTCGTCGGCGGGGCCCGCAAGCAGGCCGCGCTGGAGCGGGCCCGCGACCTGCTCGACCGGCTGGGCATGCTGGAGCGGGCGGGTGAGCTGCCCGCGCGGCTGTCGGGTGGGCAGCGCCAGCGCGTGGCGATCGCCAGGGCGCTGGCCAACCGGCCGACGTTGCTGCTCGCCGACGAGCCGACGGGCGCGCTGGACTCGGCGGGCGCCGCCGAGCTGCTCGAGCTGTTCCGCCAGCTGAACGCCCGGGGCCAGACGATCCTCATGGTCACCCACAGCGCCGAGGTCGCGGAGGGCGCGAGCCGAATCGTGCGGATGCGCGATGGGCTGGTCGAGGCGCCCGCGGCCGCGGGGCGGGCATGACCGCGCCGTTGGGCGGCCGCGCCTCCCGCGCGCTCATCGGGGCGGGCCTCGTCGTCGGCCTGGGGATCGCGTCGGTCGGGGTGTTCGTGGCGCTGCTGGGCGGGGGACCGCCGTTCCCGGTCGCCGTTGCGCTGTCGCTCGCGCCGGTCGTGCTGGGTGCGGTGGCCACGCTGAGCGCGCGGGCGCGGCGGGCGGGCACGGCTGTGTTCGTCGCCGCGGCGGACTTCGCCGGGTTGGCCGTCGCCGTCGATCTCGGGCTGCTGCTGATGCTGTTGGCCTTCGGCCGGTTCCCGGTCGGTGCGCAGCACGACCTGGTCAACCCGGCGCTGCTCGGCATGCTGCTCGTGGCGACGCTCGCGGGCCCGCTGGGCAGGCGGATCGCCCGCTCGGCGCGCGCCGGGCTCGCGGGGGTGCGCCGCTCGCCCGAGGAGCTGCTCGCCGACGTGGGCGACCGGGGGCGGCGCAGCGAGCCGATCGCCGAGGTGCTCCGTCCGCTGGCCGAGTCGATGCGTCGCGACTGGCGACTGTCCGGGGTCCGCATCTGGACGGGTCCCGAAGGCAGGCTCGGCGAGGGCGATCTGGAATGCGCGACGATCGTCCCCGCGCCGTTGGACGGTGCCCCGCCGCCGATCCCGCTCACCGCGGCCGAGCGGGGTCTCCTGGCGCGCGTGGGCGTGGCGGGCCCCGGCTGGCTCCGCACCTGGCTGCCGCGGCTGCTCCCGCAGATCCCCGACCCGCCGCAGATGCGCTTCGCGCCCGCCGTCGACGGGGCCAGGGTGCTCGCGCTGGTCGTGATCGAGCGCGCCGCGGACGCCGCCGCGTTCACGGGCGCCGACGAACGTGCCCTCGCGGCCGTGGCGGGCAGGCTCGCGGGCGAGCTGCGCAGCCGCGCCCTCGACGAGGCGCTCCAGGCCACCCTGGTGGACCTGCGGCGCAGCAACAGCGACCTGCAGGCCTCGCGGGCGCGGCTGGTGGCGGTGTCCACGGCGGAACGCCGCCGGATCGAGCGCGACCTGCACGACGGCGCGCAGCAGCACCTCGTCGCGCTCGCCGTCGGGCTCCGGCTGCTGCGCGACGGCCTGCCCGCGGACTGGCCGGACCTCGAGCTGCTCGACGAGCTCGACAACGGCGCTCGGGAGGCCGTGACCGCGCTCCGCGATCTCGCGCACGGCATCTACCCGCCGCTGCTGCGCGACGCCGGGCTGGCCGCCGCGCTGCGTGCGGTGGCCGCCCGCAGCCCGCTCGACGTCACGGTCACCGCCGCCGGGCCGGAGCGGGCGGTGGAAGCCGTCGAGGCGGCGGTCTACTTCTGCTGTCTCGAGGCGCTGCAGAACGTGACCAAGCACGCCCCGCAGGCACGCGTCACGATCGGCATCACCACCGGCGGGGGAGAGCTGCACTTCACGGTGGCCGACGACGGGCCCGGCTTCGACGTGGCCGAAGCCGCCCGCGGGGCCGGTCTGCAGAATATGGCCGACCGCGTCGGGGCGGTCGGTGGCACGCTCACCATCCGGTCGGCCCCCGGCGCGGGCACCGAGGTCGACGGTCGGATCCCGATGGGCGCGGCCCACCGGAATGGCGCGGCCGTCGCGTCGGGCGTGGGCTGAGGGCGTGGTGCGCGGGGCGGTGGCCGACCAGGGGCCGCGCAGGACGGGAGTGGCTGACCGGTCGACGGTGGCCGTCGCCTGGGGCGCGGTGGTGGCCGTCGCCGCGGCCGAGCGCCGCACCGGCATGCGCGGGCTGCTGCTGCTCGGCATCGTGTTCGGGCTGTTCTCCGGCCTCGTGCTGGGCACAGCCGTGCTGGCCGAACGCACCGGGAGCGCCTACCCCCGCCTCGCCGACGCCGTCGGCCTCGACGACGTGCGCCTCCAGGTGCCCGTCGACCAGCCCGGGCTGGCCGCGGCCGTGCCGACGATGCCCGGGGTACGCGAGGCGTGGCTCTCCTACGGCTGGGTCGTGCGCATCGAGGGCGCGGCACTGCGGTTCGTCTCGCTGGGCGCGGGTGGCGACCACCCGCCCGACCTGGTGCAGCCGGTGGTCGTCCAGGGCCGCGCCCCCGCGCCCGACGCCGCTGACGAGATCATGGTCAGCGAGCCGCTTGCCGAGCAGAGCGACCTGCGCGTCGGGACCTTCGTGACCATCCGGATGCTCACCCTCGACCAGATCGCGCGCTTCGGCTCCGGGGTGGGCGAGCCGGAGGGGCCGATCCTGAGGCTGTACGTCGTCGGGATCGGCCGCATGCCCGCCTGGGGCGGCCCGCTGTCCGAGGTGCTCGGGAGCCCGGCGTTCGCCCAGCGCTACGCGGGGATCGCCACGAGCCGCCCCGCCTTCCTCCGCCTCGACGACGCCCCCGGGTCGGCCGCGGCGTTCACCAGCGCGTTCGCCGCCGCGTCGGCCGCCGCGCCCCCCTCGTCGGTGGCCGCCTACCTGCCCCCGCAGCTGCAGCAGCCGCGCGTCGAGGGCGACCCGGCCGCGGGCGCTGCGGAGCGGACGCTCATCGTCGGGCTGTCGATCTTCGCGGCCGCGCTCGCGACTGGAGCTCTGGCCGTCGTCGGGCAGGGGTTGCTGCGCCACCACGCCGCCCACCGCGCGGCCCAGTCGGTCGAGCGGGCGCTGGGGCTGACCGCGGGCGAGCGGGTGGCGGCCCGGCTCGTCGCCGCGGCACCCGCCGCCCTGGTGGCGGCGTTGATCGCGGCGGCGCTGGGGATGGCGGCGGGATCGCTCGAACCCCTGGGCAGCCAGGCGCGGTTCGAGCCCGATCCGGGGTTCCGGCCGCCCTGGTTGCTGGCCGTCGGCGGAGCGCTCGCCGTCGTGGTGGTGTTCTCGGCGCTGGTCGCGGCGGCCGCGGCGCTCGCCGGGCCGCGCACCCGCGCGGCCACCGTTCCGCCCCGCCCGCGTGGGCCTGCCTGGTCGGTCCTCGGGCCGGAGGCGCTCGTCGGGCTGCGCCTGGCCTTGCGCGGTCACGGGCGGGCCATCGTGGTCTCGGCCGTCGCGGCGGTGGCGGTCGCGGAGATCGTCGCGGCGCTGGCGTTCGGCTCCGGCATCGCGGCGCTCGCCACCGACCCCGTGCGGTCCGGTCAGGCCGCCGACATGACGCTGGAGGACCCGCAGGAGTCCGACCTGGCCAAGCTCGTCAGCGATCCGCGGGTGACCGCCCTGGCCGTCACCCGCTGGGTCACCGCGACGCTCGCCGACGGCGGCGCGCTGCCCGTGCAGGCCGGCACGCCCCGCAAGGGCGACGTGCACGCCGGGCTCGTCACCGGGCGGCTCCCCGACAGCCCCACCGAGATCGCGCTCAGCCCGCGGGTCGCCGCGCGCCGCGGCCTGAACGTCGGCGACGTCGTCGTGCTGCTCAACCGCAACGACCGGCCCCAGCCGTTCACGGTGACGGGCATCGCCGCCGCCGTCGACGAGAACGGCCACCTCGGCACCAGCAACGTCGTCACCGACGCCGCGCTCGGCGGCCTCGCACGGACCGACCCCCTGGTGCGCGCGGAGATCGTCGCCGCGCCGGGGCAGGCCCGGCCGCTGGCCGCGCAGCTGGGCCGCAGCCTGGAGATCCTGCCCCGCGCGACCCCACCCGAGGTGCGCAACCTCGCCGATCTCGGCTGGCTGCCGGAGATCCTCGCCGCCGCGCTGGCCGTCGTGGTGGGGGCGGTCATGGCGCACACGTTGGTGACGGCGGCCCGCAGGCACACGCGGGAGATGGCCGTGATGGCCGCCGTGGGCGCCACACCGTGGCAAATCCGGGGCACGCTCGCCGTGCTCGGGGTCGCCATCGTCGCGCCCGCCCTGGTGTTGGGGATCCCGCTGGGGCTGGCGGCGGCCCGGTTGCTGTGGTGGCAGGTGGCGACGTCGATCGGGGTGGCGGGCGACCTGACGATGCCGGTCGGCCTGCTGGCCGTCGCCGTGCCCGCCGTGCTGCTGCTCGCCGTGGCCTTGGCGTTGGTGCCGACGACCCGCGGGACGGCGGTGCGCCTCTAGGCGCGCCCGAGCTTGGCCCAGAGGTCGCGGAGGGCGGGGCCATGCAGCTCCTCCTTGTGCAGGTAGCCCGCGACACCGGGCTCGTCCAGCCGCATGGGGAGGTCCTCGCGCGCGTAGGACGAGCAGAGCACCACGACGCTGTCGGGCGTGTTCGTGTGGATCCGGCCCGCCGCGACGACGCCGTCGATACCGGGGAGCCGCACGTCCATCAGCACGAGATCGGGGTGCAGCTCGGCGGCGGCGCGCACGCCGTCCTCACCGGTCTCGGCCTCGCCGACGAGTGTGAAATCCGGCATGCGGCGGAGCACGGCGGCCGCGACCGCGCGGAAAGGCCGCTGGTCGTCGACGACCAGGACACGCACTTGCGGCTGCGGCATGCGTCCAGTGTGCACGGCCGGACGGCGTAGTCCGAGGAGGCGAACCACCCAGCGGGGGTGTGGCTACCCCCACCACCGATCCACCTGGTGACGACCTCGAACCGATGGCCCGGCGGCGGCAGGGTTCTCCATGGCGGCCGGACAGCCCGGCCCGATCCCAGAAGGACTCCCCGCCATGTCAGAGCCGGCGCGCGGCACCTCGGACACCAAGACCCTCCCCGGCTGCGGCCCGGTCCCGGCCCAGCCGCTGCTCAGGTGGGCCGAGAAGACCCTGGTCCCGGCCGGCGCCGCGACGAGTCCGGCCCTCGCCGACCGCGAGATGTCGTCGCGCAGGTTCGGCCGCCTGCGGGGACGCAGGAAGCCTTGAGCAGCAGGCTTACTGGTTCTGCAGGTAGACGAGCACCGCGCTGACCCGGCGGTTCAGGTCGCGCTCCTCGGAGAGCCCGAGCTTGGCGAAGATCGAGTTGGTGTGCTTCTCGATCGCGCGCTCGGACAGCACCAGACCGGCGGCGATCGACGCGTTCGACTTGCCCTGCGCCATCTCCCCGAGCACCTCCAGCTCGCGGGGGGTCAGGGCGTCCAGCTTCGACGGGCGGGCGCGGTTGGCGGCCACCAGCCCCTCGACGACGGTCGGGTCGATCACCGACCCACCTCCCGCGACCCGGCGGATGGCGTCGGCCAGCTCGTCCCCGTCGGCGACGCGCTCCTTGAGCAGGTAGCCCCGCCGGGCGCTGCCCTCGGCCAGCAGCGCGAGCGCGTAGGTCGCCTCCGCGTACTGGCTCAGCAGCACCACCCCGGTGTCCGGACGCTCCGTGCGCAGCCGCGCGGCGATCGCCAGACCCTCGTCGGTGTGGGTGGGCGGCATCCGGATGTCGGTGACGACGACGTCGGGCGCGTGCTCCTCGACCAGCGCGAGGCAGCGGGGCTGGTCGGCGGCCGCGCCCACGAGCTCCAGATCGGCCGCGGAGTCGATGAGCCGGGAGAGCCCGTGCCGCAGCAGGGCGTTGTCCTCGGCGAGGACGACGGTGATCGACACACGGTCACACTAGTGGCCCCGTATCCTCCGAAGCGTGACGCCGGTGTCCCTACCCTTCCTACACGGTGACCGTTCGGTCTTGCGCGTGCTCCTGGAGCGGCGGGCGGCGGGCTCCGCGCCGGGCGCGCGGCTGGACGACCACCGGGTCGCCCTGGTCATCGGCGGGGGTGGCATGCGCGGCTCCTACGTCGCGGGGATGCTGCACGCGCTGGAGCGGGCGGGGGTGCGGCAGGGGTTCGACGAGGTCTACGGCTCGTCGTCGGGCGCGATCAGCGCGGCGGCGTTCCTCACCGGCGACGCGGCGGCCTGCGCGGCCTGCTACCCGGAAGACCTGTGCACCAAGGACTTCATCGACATGCGGCGGCTGGGGTCGGGCCGTCCGGTGGTCGCGCTCCAGCTCCTGCTCGACGAGGTGCTGCGACACCGCAAGCCGATGGCGTGGGAGCAGCTGGGCCACACCCCGGCGCCGCTGCGCGTCATCGCCACCGACGCGGCCGACCTCTCGCCGCACACCCTCACCGGCATGGCGTCGGTGGCCGACTGGCGGATCGCGCTGCAGGCCAGCGCGTCGATCCCGCTGCTCGCCGGGCCGCCCGTGCCGTGGGATGGACGCCGATGGGTGGACGGGTCGGTCGGCGAACCCCTGGCCATCGAACGGGCCCTGCGCGGTGGGGCCACGCACGTGCTGGTGATGCTCTGCCGGGGCGCCGCCGACCTGCACGACGACGCCGACGCCGGGCTCTCGCTCTGGGCGCGCACCCTCGACCGGCTCGTCCCCGGCCTGGGCACGGTCGCCCAGGGCTCCCGCCGCTACGGCACGGACCTGCGGCTCATCGTCGACGCGGCGCGCTCCGACCGCGGCCCGCGGCACCTGTGCGGGATCGGCCCGTCCGATTCGGCGGGGGTGGGGTCGCTGTGCGTCGAGCAGGGCCCGATCGGCGAGGCCGTGCGCATCGGTGACGCGTCGTGTTCGGCCGCGTTCGACGCCGTCGCCGCCGAGATGGATCTCGATCCGGCCTAGCGCCCGCCGACCCTCGCGGACGTGACTCCCGACGGGCGGTGGGGCCATGATCAGACCCATGGTTGTTGATCGGCCCCGCGCGGCCGTCGTCGTCACCGGCAGCGAGCTCCTCACCGGCGTGATCTCCGACCGCAACGGGCCGTTCGTCGCGCGGGAGCTCGGACGGCTGGGGCTCGAGGTCGCGCACGTCGCGATCGTCGGCGACCGGCCGGAGGACCTCGCCGCCGCGCTGCGGTTCGCGGCGGACTCGGGCGTGGCGCTGATCGTCACCTCCGGGGGGCTGGGGCCGACGGCCGACGACCTGACCGGCGAGGTGGTCGCCGAGTTCGCGGGCGTCCCGTTGGAGCTGGACGAGCCGATGCGGGCGCACATCGCCGAGATCCTCGCGGCGTGGGCCAGGCGTACCGGCTTCGACGGGCCCGCGCTGGAGGCGGCCAACCGCAAGCAGGCGATGGTGCCGCGCGGGGCGATCGCGCTGAAGCCGGTGGGTACGGCGCCCGGGCTGGTCGTCGAGCGGCCGGGTGGGCCGATCGTCGTCGTGCTACCCGGTCCGCCGCGGGAGCTGACGGGGATGTGGCCCGCCGCGCTCGCCGCGCCGCCGGTGGCCGAGCTGCTCGCCGCCACCCCCGCCGCCAACGCCCTGGAGCTGCGCTACTTCGGCCTGCCCGAGTCGGAGATCGCCGCGACCCTGCGCGAGCTGGACCAGTCCGGGGTCGAGGTCACCACCTGCCAGCGCCGCTCCGAGCTGGAGGTCGACATCCGGCCGAGCCCCGGCCACGAGGACGTCGCGGCGAAGCTGCACGCCGAGCTCGCGGCCCGGCACGCGAAGCAGCTCGTCAGCGCGGAAGGCACCACGACCGACGAGCTGCTCGCCCGCGCCCTGCTCGCCAAGGGCTGGACGGTGGCGACGGGGGAGTCCTGCACCGGCGGGATGCTGGCGTCGCGGCTCGTGGACCGCGCGGGGTCGAGCGCGTACGTCGACGGCGGCGTCGTCGCCTACTCCAACGCGGCCAAGACCGCCCTGCTCGGGGTGCCCGCCGAGATGATCGAGACGCACGGGGCGGTGTCGCCGGAGGTCGCGCGGGCGCTGGCCGACGGGGCCCGCGAGCGGTTCGGCGCCGACGTCGGGATCGGCATCACCGGGGTGGCCGGTCCGGACGGCGGCACCCCCGCCAAGCCGGTGGGCTACGTCTGCTTCTGCGTCACCACGTCGACCGGGCTCGTGCTGGCCCGCGACCCGCAGCTGCCCGGCAGCCGGTCCGACGTCCGCGAGCGATCCACCGACCTGGGTATGCACCTGCTCTGGCGCGCGAGCACTCGAGAAGCCTGACCACTTCGCAGAGCGTGCGGCGTCCTCGCACGGGGCCGACCACCTGCGAGGACGTCGAAAGGTGTGCGAAGTCGGATCCGGGCCTCCTGAGCGGTGGCTGGGAACGTCGGGTACTGAGACGATGGCGGTGACCCCGGCGAGGGGAGGCGACGTGACGAGCACGACCGACGGACGGCGGTTCGGCGACGGCATGGCGGCCGGGCCGGACCTGGTGGGCGCGGCGGAGGTGGCGGTCGGGCAGGCCCTCGCCGGTCTGGACGGCGTCCCCCCCGATTTGCTCTGCGTGTTCGTCGCACCCGGCCCGGCCCAGGACGGCGACCAGGCGGCGGAGGCCGGGCTGCGGGCGATGGAGCTCGGTGGGGCGGGCGCGACGCTCGGGGCCACGGCGAGCGGGGTCATCGGCGACGGTCACGGGCGCGAGCACGGGCCTGCCGTCTCGGCGTGGGCGGCGGTGCTCCCCGGGGTGCGCGTCACGCCCTACCGGCTCGACGTCACCCGCGTCGGCGACAGCCTGCACATCGGCGGCCTGCCCCAGCCGGTGTCGGACGACCGGGTCGCGGCGATGCTCGTCGACCCCTACACGTTCCCCGTCGCACCCTTCCTCGAGCGCGGCAACGCGGTGGCTCCCGGGTTCCCGCTGGTCGGCGGCCTGGCCGGAGCGCAAGGGGGGCCGGGGGCGAACCGGCTGTTCTTCAACGGCGAGGTGCTCGTGCGCGGCGGCATCGGTGTGGTGCTCGGTGGCGAGGTGAACGCGCGGGCCGTCGTGAGCCAGGGCTGCAGGCCGATCGGGCCCGCAATGATCGTCACGAAGGCGGAGCGCAACCTCCTGCTGGAGCTGGCCGGGTCACCGGCGTACACGCGGCTGGTGGAGATCGTGTCGGCGCTGCCGCCCGTCGAGCAGGAGCTCGCCACGAGGGGCCTGCACCTCGGCATCGCCATGGACGAGTACGCCGACGAGCACGGCCGGGGCGATTTCCTCATCCGCGGGGTCGTCGGCGCCGACGAGGAGAGCGGCGCGGTGGCCGTCGGCGAGGCGGTCGAGGTGGGGCAGACCGTGCGGTTCCAGGTGCGCGACGCGGTGGGCGCGGGCGACGACCTCACCGAGCTGCTCGACGGCACGGCCCACCCGGCCCGGGGTGCGCTGCTGTTCTCCTGCAACGGGCGCGGCACGACGATGTTCCCCGACGCCGACCACGACGTCCGGACGGTGCGGGCGGCGCTCGGCGCGTCCGGGGTGGCCGGGTTCTTCGCGGCGGGTGAGATCGGCCCGGTCGGCGGGCGCAACCACCTGCACGGCTTCACCGCCTCCGTGCTGGCGTTCGCGTGAGCCCGGCGGATGTCCTGACCTCGTGGGGCGCAGCGCTCGAGAGTCACCGATCCGCACTGGCGGCAGCAGATCGGTGACCCTCGCCGGGCCGGGGTGCGCTAGAGCTGCACACCCCGGGTCAGCGCCCCGTCGACCACCACGTTCGTGCCGGTGATGAACGACGCCCGCGGGCTCGCGAGCATCGTCACGGCGTAGGCGATCTCCTGGGGCTCGGCCATCCGCCCGGTGGGGTTGAGGCCCAGCGCGGTGGCGAAGAGATCCGGGTTGCCGCCCTCGATGCCCGCCCACACGCCGCCGGGGAAGTAGGTGTTGCCCGGCGAGACCACGTTCGCCCGCACGCCCTCGGCGGCCAGCTGGAACGCCAGCCCCTGGACGTAGTGGATCACTGCGGCCTTCATGGTGCCGTAAGCGTCCTTCGCGAAGTCGATCTCCCGCCCGGAGACCGAGGAGATCGCGACGATCGCACCCTTCGACGTCGTGAGGTGCGGGATTGCCGCCTCGCACGTGCGGACGGTGTGCATGAGGTCGACCTCGAAGCTCGCCTTCCAGTTCTCCTCGGTCGCCCCGATCGCGAGCGCCGACACGTTGGCCACCACGACGTCGATCTGGCCGAACTGCTCCGCCGAGGCGCTCACCCAGGCGGCGAGCGCGGCGCCGTCGGCGACGTCCAGCGCCGTGCCCGCGACGGTGTGCCCGGCCGCGGTCAGCTCCTTCACCGCCGTCTCGACATCGGCCGCCGTCCGGGCGCAGAACGCGACCTTCGCGCCCTCGGCCGCCAGTGCCTCGACGCAGGCGCGCCCGATGCCCTTCGTGCCGCCGGTGACGAGCGCGACCTTGCCGTCGAGCTGGAGATCCATCAGGTGAGTCCCTTCGAGACGGAGCGCAGGTGCGCGTGCATGCCGCCGTAGGCGTCGGCCGTGGGCAGGAGGGCCTTCTCCACCAGCGTCACGGCGGAGTAGTTCGCGTCGACGACGTTGGCCAGCGGCGAACGGCTGATCTGGGTGAGCAGCTGGTAGGCGTCGAGCCGGTCGAGCCCGTACAGCTCGCCCAGCCAGGTGATCATGCCGACCTGGCTGGCCCGCCACGCATCTTCCAGGGGCCGCGACGACCCGACGACGGCGTAGTCGCCGTCGTGCTCCAGCCGGGGCCACGCGGGCGCGCCGCCCTTGATCAGATCGACGACGAGCGTGACGTCCATGGCGCCCTCGACGGCCGTGCCGCAGCTCTCGCCCTCGCCCTGCCGGTAGTGCCCGTCGCCGACGGAGAACAGTGCGCCCGGCACGTTGACGCCCAGGTAGCAGGTGGTGCCCGCGCGCATCTCGGGGGTGTCCATGTTGCCGCCGAACGTGTCGGGCACCAGGCTCGTGCGCACCTCGCGACCCGCCGGGGCCACGCCGACCGTGCCGAGCATGGGCGCGATCGGCAGCTCGAGGCTCAGCGCCTTGGCCTGGTAGAGGACGGTGCCCTTGGCCCGGTCGAGCTGGTAGATCCACGTCCGCTCGGGCAGCGGCTCCTGCAGGAGCGCGGTGCGGTCGGTGCCGGTGAGCGCGCCGAAGAACGGGATGGTGGTGGACGCCGCCCAGTCGCGGGCGGGCGTCAGGTCGACGATGTGGATCGCGAGGGTGTCGCCGGGCTCCGCGCCCTCGACGTGGAACGGGCCGGTCTGCGGGTTGACCTGGGTCATGTCCAGCACCTGCGACGGCCGGTCGGTCGTGCGCTGCAGCCGCCCGGAGAACGCGTCTTCGGTCCAGAGCTTCAGCGCCGTGCCGGGGGCGATCCGGTGGCTCGGCGCGACCCCGCCGAAGGTCCAGGCGAACTGGTCGGGCGTTGGCCGGTACTCCACGACGTCCACCTGCAAGATCCTATGGCTAGTCGAGCTCCCGGCCCACTGTCTCGGGAAGACCGAACAGCGCCAGTACGGCGATGCCGTAGGCCGCCGCGGCGAACACCATCGCACCGCCGACGCCCATGGTCTGCGCGGCGAACCCGATCCCCGCCGGGAACAGCGCGCCGACGCCACGGCCGAAGTTGTAGGTGAACCCCTGCCCGGTCCCGCGGACGTGCGCCGGGTACAGCTCGGCGAGGTACGAGCCGAAGCCCGAGAAGATCGCCGACGCGCAGAAGCCCAGCGGGAAGCCGAGGAAGAGGATCGCGGTGTTGGCGCCCGCGGGCACGGCGGTGTAGCCGACGATGAGCAGCGCCGAGGCGATCGCGAAGAGCGCGAACGTCTTCTTGCGGCCCAGCCGGTCGGTGATGTGCCCGCCCGCGACGTAGCCGACGAACGCGCCGGTGATGAGGAAGAACAGGTAGCTGCCGGTGCCGATCACGGAGAGCCCGCGCGAGGTCTTGAGGTAGGTCGGCAGCCACGTGAAGAGCGCGTAGTAGCCGCCCTGCACCCCGGTGGCCAGCAGCGACGCGAACAGGGTCGTGCGCAGCAGCGGTCCGCGGAAGATCGCCGCGAACGAGCCGCGCCCGCCCGCCTCGGTGCGCCGCTGCTCGGCCTCCGGCGCGTCCTTGACCGCCCACCGGACGTAGAGCACCAGCACGGCGGGCAGCGCGCCGGTCCAGAACAGCACCCGCCAGCCGAACTCGGGGCCGACGAGCTGGAAGACCAGCGTGTAGACGATCACGGAGAAGCCCCAGCCGACCGCCCACGCGCTCTGCACCCAGGCGAGCGTCCGGCCGCGGTGGCGTGGGCTGCAGTACTCGGCGACGAGGACCGCGCCCGCGGCCCACTCGCCGCCGAACCCGAGCCCCTGCAGCGAGCGGAAGACCAGCAGCATCTCGTAGCTGGTGGCGAACCCGCAGGCCACCGTGAACACCGCGTAGGTGGCGATGGTGACCAGCAGCGTGCGCACCCGGCCGATGCGGTCGG
Organism: uncultured Actinomycetota bacterium; assembly: GCA_963799945.1. Classification (GTDB taxonomy): domain Bacteria; phylum Actinomycetota; class Actinomycetes; order Mycobacteriales; family Pseudonocardiaceae; genus Pseudonocardia. Next base: position 743,441 of record CAWCZG010000004.1, on the reverse strand, counting down.
CGAGGATCCCCGCCAGCGCCCCGCCCACGGCCGAGACGACCAGCGTGGTCGTGGCCAGCAGGCCTGCCTGGCCGGTCGTGAGCCCGAACGCCATGCTGATCGCGGCCAGACTGAGCGGGAGGATCTGGTAGTCGTACGAGTCCAGCGCGTACCCGCCGAACGCTCCCGCGAAGGCGCGCCGCCCCCGTTCGCCGAGCGTGCGGTACCAGGCGAAGGCGCCTGTCTCGGACGGGACTTCGGTCGGCGTCGCGTTCACGGGCCACCTCACAGGGGTCGATGTGCTCCGTGACGCTACAGATTGCTCAACAATCCCTCAAGTGGAAGCGAGGATCGTCCGGCGAGTTGGGCCGGTGTGGGACGCATCACGCCGCACTGACCTGCGGAGGGGGATGAGGGGAGGATTCATAAGCATTGCACAGGATATGGACAGCGGGGTCCGGGGTACTGGGGCCATAACAGGTCAGGACAGGCTAGACGCGGTTCTCCGAAAGGCGTGGTCGAACATGGCGAGTGCGACGTTCTCGCTGCCGTTCCCGACCTTCGAGCTGCCCGCTTCCGTGCGGACCCACCTCCGGCTGCACCCGACCATCGGCCAGCTCGGGCGCTACGCGATCGTCGGCGGGGCCGGGACGTCGCTCACGGTCGTACTGTTCCTCGTCGCGCGCCCGTGGTTGGACGCCGTGCCCGCGAACGTCGTTGCGATCATCGTCAGCACCGTGGCCACGACGGAGGCCAACCGGCGCTTCACGTTCGGCGCGGAGGGCGGCCACCGGTGGCGCACGCTGCTGCAGAACGTGGGCACGGTGGTGTTCTACGCGTTCTACAGCTCGGCGGTGCTGATGCTGCTCAGCGCGGTGGTCGGCACGCCGACCGAGCTGATGGAGTCGGCGGCGGTGGCGGCGGCCAGCGTGGTCGGCGGCCTGGCCCGGTTCGCGGTCATGCGCCTGTGGGAGTTCAAGCCCGCTGCTCGTCAGACGGCCCACAGCGACCGCAGCGCGGCCGAGCGCTCGGCGCGGTCCATCCCCCTCAGGTCCGCCGAGCCTCTTTCGGTCACCACGACCTCGACGTCGTGGGACGCGGTCGTCACCGGCCGGGAGAGCCGCTCCACCAGCGTCGGCGCTCCTCTGTGGCTGCTCGCGACGGCCACCACGGAGAGTCCGTCCCGCGAGCGCGTAGCCCCTTCTGCGTAGTCGGGGTGGCCGCCGACGCCACCCACCACCGCGTCGGCCGTGCCCTCCACGTTGACCTGACCCGCCACGTCGATCTCGACGGCGGTGTTCACCGCGATCAGCGGGGCCGGGTCCGCTGAGGCGAGCCGGTTCGGGTCGTGGGTGAACTCCAGCGGTCGCAGCACGCCCCGGCCGTCGGCCCAGTCGTACAGCCGTCGGGTGCCGACGAGGTAGGTGCCGACGGCGTCGATGAGCAGGCCGCGTTCGTCGAGGTCGACGACGGGCTCCAGCAGCAGGCCCGAGTCGACGCGCACCGGCACCTGCAGCGCGGCGAGGACGGCCGCGCCGAGCCGTCCCGGCCCCACCTGCACCCGCGCGCCCGGCGGGATGAGCGCGGCGACGTTCGCGGCGATGGCCCGCTCGACCTCGCCCGGCGGCGGGAACGCGATCTCCCGGGGCGCGTCGTCGACCTCGCCGAGCACCGTCACCGCGTCCTCCGGGAGCGGTGGTCCGGCGTCGGCGTGGGGCGCGGTGCGCGACACCACCGCCGCGACCGGCACCCCGGCCGCCACCGCCCCGCGCATCCAGGACACCTCGGCGCCGAAGCGCAGCCCGTCGGCGTCGCGGACGAGGCAGGCGAGCAGCAGGTCGGGGCGCAGTGGCCCGGCGAGCAACGCCGCCGCGGCCGACATCCGCGCAGGCACCGACGCGATCTCGCCCGCGGCGATGCGCGTGCGCAGCCCCCAGCCGGACATGAGGGTGCGGGCGTCGGCGAACGGGCGGGCGTCCAGGTCGGGCTCGGCGTAGGGCATCCAGCCGAGCAGCAGGCGGAGGTCGCTGTGCCGGGCGGCGATCCTGGTCAGTTCGGGCAGCAGCGCACGCGGCGAGCCCGTGCCGTCGGCCAGCGCGATGCGCATGCCGGGGTGGACGAGCTCGTCGAGCGTGATCACGCCTGGACGCTATCGCGGGTCCTGGGCCGTCCGTGAGGGGTCGCCTGGCGCGACGGGCGGTCCGTCCGTCCGGCCCGCCGCATCAGTGCCGGAGGTTGTGCACATCCGGCGCAGCCCGGCCTGCCGCTCGCGGTGACGGACGGGCGGAGCGCCTGGCGTGGGGGAGCGGTATGGCGAAGATGAGGGGCAATGGCCCGCTCCCCCAATCCCGGCGCCGACGGCATCACCCGCTTCTCGGCGGCCGCTCCACCGAACCTGTCGTGGTCCGCTACGGCCCCGCGCCGTCCTCCGCGCCGGGCCGCAGCCCTGTCCCCGACCCCCGCCCGGCCCCCCCACCGCCGCCCCCGGCAGCGCACCGGCAGCTCCGGTACCTGACGACGCGGTGTCCGGAGCCCCCACCGGCCCCCTGAGGCGGCTTCGGGCGACGCCCTCGACACCCGCCCACCGCCGCGCCCGCGGCCCCGCCGAACCCTCCACCGCCCGCCCCGGTCCCGATGCGCGGCGCAGCACGCTGCAAGGTGCCCAGACGCGCGCCACGGCGGGGCGTCCAACGCCCGGGCGCACGCGGTGGACCAGGCCACCCCCGCCTCCCGGCCCGGTCCCGAGGAGGCACGGTCGGGCACCGCCGATCCGGCGCCGCGGCGGAGCGCCCGCCGACCAGCACGTGCAGCAGGCCACCACCGGGCCTCGACCCGGTCTTGCGGCGCAGCCGCGGGCGGGCACGCCGACCCGGCGCCACGGCGGGGCGCCTACCGCCTGGGCGCAGTCGGTCGAGCAGGCCACCACCGTCCTGCGCCGGGTCGCGCCGTGGGCGAACCGCGCCGAGGGCGGGGGAGCAGGCCATCCCCGTCCGGCGTTATGGCCCGGCGCCGTCGCCGCGCGGTGGTTCGGCCGAGGCCGCCCGCGGCCCCGGTTCGGCGGTCCCATCGCCACGGCGCGGGGTCGCCGCTCCGGTCAGGCCAGGCGACTCGGCCTCCGTCGAGGAGACCGTGGTCATCCACTACGGCGACTGCCGCTCCGGCCCGGCGACCCCGCCTCCGGGCCGCCGCTCCGGCCGCCGCCGCCCCGGCCGCCGCCGGCCCGACCGCCCGCCGGCCGCCGCCGCGCCGCCGCCGCCGCCCGACCCCCGCCGCCGCCGCGGCCCGACGGCGCCCCCGCCTGGGATCCGTGCGCTCGCGCACGTCCCGCGCCGGCCGCCTGGAAGCCGCACGCTCGCGCACCTCCCGGCGCGACCGCTCCGGAGCGTCGCGCTCTGGCGCCGACCGGCGCGACCGCTCTGGAGCTGCGCGCTCCCGCGCCGACCGGCGCGGCGCGGCGCCGTCGCGGCCCACCACCGCCCTCGGGCGGGGTTTTCAGCGGGTGCGGCGGCGGCCGGTGCTGCCGCTGCTCGCCGCGGTGGTGATGGGGTTGGTGCTGGCCGCCGTGGTCGGCCCCTTCCACGCCCCGACGCTCAACGCGCCGCCAGCGACGGCCGCGCTCGTGGCCACGCCCGACCAGCTCACCGGCCTCGCGCTCGGCGACGACCGGCTGCCGGACTGCAGCGCCGTCGTCGGGGGCCTCACCGCGCGGCAGAAGCTCGCGCAGCGGCTCATGGTCGGCGTCGCGGGCAGCGCTCCCGCCACGACGGCCCAGCTCGTGGAGTCGACCCAGATCGGCGGCATCTTCGTCAGCGGCAACGCGACCGCCCTGCTCAGCCGCCAGGAGCTGCGCGGCGTGCAGGCCGTGTCCCGGCTGCCGCTGGCCGTGGCCGTCGACGACGAGGGCGGCCGCGTCCAGCGCGTCGAAGCCCTCGACGGCAACCTGCTCAGCGCTCGTGCGCTCGCCGCGACGCAGAACCCCGCGGGCGTGCAGCAGATCGCGCGCGAACGGGGCCGGGCACTGGCGGCGCGGGGGATCACCATGAACCTGGCGCCGGACGTCGACGTCAGCGACCAGCCGAACAACGCCGTGATCGGCGACCGCTCGTTCTCCAACGATGCCGCCACCGTCACCGCCTACGCCGCGGCCTACGCGCAGGGCGAGCACGAGGCCGGGGTGTTCACCGTGCTCAAGCACTTCCCCGGGCACGGCCACGCCGACGGCGACTCCCACCTGGCGCAGGTCACCACCCCACCGCTGGACCAGCTGAAGACGAACGACCTCGTCCCGTACGCCGACCTGCTCAAGCCCGGCGGACCGCTGGCCGACACGACGAAGACCGGCGTGATGGTCGGCCACCTGGACGTGCCGGGCCTGACCGACGGCGCGCCCAGCTCACTGACCCCGGCGACCTACAAGCTGCTGCGCGACACCTACCACTTCGACGGCCTCGCCATCACCGACGACCTCGGCGCGATGAAGGCGATCACCGACGTCGCCTCCCTGCCCGAGGCCGTCGAGGCCGCCTTGGGCGCGGGCGCCGACATGGCCCTGTGGACCAGCAACGACCCGGTGCCGCCGGTGCTCGACGACCTGGAGAAGGCGCTCGCGGCCGGCAACCTGGACGCGACGGCCAACGACACGGCAGTGCAGCGGGTGCTCGCCGCGAAGGGCGTCTGCTCCCGCCACTAAGCGGCACGCCCTCGGGACCGTGATCGCGCGAGGCCGACGCCGGGACCGGCGCGGGCCTGCACACGTCCGGGCGATGGGCTGCGGGCCCCTCGACCGTGATCGCCGCCGGAACGCCCGGACCCCCGCGGGTGCCCCGCCAGTGGCGCGCCCGACCGTGATCGCCGCGAGGCGGACGTTCGCGGGGTTGGATCACCGCGAACGTCGCTCCCGCGACGATCACACCGGGTCCGTCAGCGCTCCATCCCCCGCCGCACCGCGGCGATCAGGTACGGGCGCAGCTGCGTCGGCGCGACGATCTCGTCGACCGACCCGACCCGCTGGGCGCGCTGGATGCTGTGCGCCGTGTCGAACTCGTCGGCCACCTGCCCCAGCATCTGCGAGCGCACCTCGGGACGCACCGTGGCCAGCTCGGCGGTGAGCCGCGCCGCCTCCGCCTCCTGCCCGGCCGAGCGGGCGTCGGCGATCCGCGTCTCCAGCCCGGCGACCCTCGGGTCGGCCGCGGTGCGCTTGTTGACCTCGCCCGCGAACACCACGGCGGCGGCGGGCGCCCCGCCGAGCACCGAAGCGTAGGAGCCCTCGACGGCGGCGATCTCCATGTTGTCGTTGAGCGTTCCGGAGAACACCACGAACGCGCCGCCGTGGTAGCGCGACACCACGCAGAACACGATCGGGCCGTCGAAGTTCACGACCGCCCGGCCGATCTCCGCGCCGTACTCCAGCTGCACCTGGCGCAGCGACTCCGGCGACCCGTCGAAGCCCGACAGGTTCGCCAGCACCACCAGCGGCCGGTTGCCGCTGGCCGCGTTGATCGCCCTGGCCGCCTTCTTCGACGACTTGGGGAACAGCGTGCCCGCGGTGAACGTCGTCGGCCCGTCCACCGGCACCCGGCCCCGGCGCGTGCAGCGGACGGGACTCGATGCCCAGCATCTGCACCGGCTGGCCGCCGAGGTGCGCGTCGAGCACGACCACGCCCTCCGCGTCGATCATGTCGACCCAGCGCTCGAGGGTCGGGTGATCGGCGTCGGCGGCCGCCCGCATGACCGAGCGGATGTCGAACGGCTTCTTGCGGCCCGGGTTGTCGGTGAAGATCTGCCCGACCGTCGTGAAGTCGGTGCCCGGCCCGGTGTGCGGCGACGAGGAGACGTCCCGGTCGACCGGGTCGTTCGACGGGGCGGGCCGCGGGAACCGCTCGCCCGGCGCGCGGTAGGTGTGCGCGTAGTGCAGCGAGCAGGATGTCGACGGCCGCGCTGATGTCGGGCGCCCAGTACTGCGCCTGCCCGTTCGGGCCCATGATCCGGTCGTAGCCGCCGATGCCGAAGTTGTCCTCGGCCGAGACGCCACCGGAGTAGTCGAGGCTCTGCTTGCCGGTGAGCACCATGGCCGAGTCGGGCGTCATCACCAGGATGCCCTTGGTGTGCATGAGCATCGTGGCTTCGGCGTTCCAGTACGGCTGGGCGCCGACGTTGATGCCCGTGACGATGACGTTGATCTCGCCGCCGTCCTGGGTGAACTCGATGATCGCCCGCAGCACCCGGGAGATCCAGTCCATGTTCTCGGTGCCCGAGTCCATGGCGATCTTCGCGCCCGCGGACACCGCGTACCACTCGATCGGCGCCTCCAGCCGCCGGGCCAGCGCGATCGCGGCGCACACCCGCTCGCACTCCGGCCCGGCCAGCGCCCCGAGCGCGCGGGTCGGGTCGCCGAGCAGCACCACCCGGGTCATGCCCTCGGGGTAGCGCTCGGTCGCCGTGGTCACCGTGCCGAGGACGATGCTCGCCGTGTTGGATCCAGGCGCGCGGTCGACCGGCACCGCCACGCCGTCCGCGTCCAGGTCGTACTCGGTGAACGTGCCGAGCGCGCCCGCCGCGGTCGGGGTTGCGCGACAGCATCGGGACCAGCTCGAACGGGTAGACGGCGCCGCGACGCCGGGCCCGGATCACCTTCTGCGTGTAGGCGTCCAGCTCGCGCATCGGCGCGGCTCGGCGGCGCGGTGACGCGCACGGTCAGGCCCGCGCCCGGCGGGCGGGACATCCGCAGCAGGTACTCCGACGGCTCCTCGTCCGGCGCGGTGGCGTGCCGGAACTGCACGAGCACCTGCTCCAGGCCGAGCGCCTCCGACCGCGGCGCGAGGATGCGCACGACCTCGTCCAGCTCGTCGAGGCCGACGTGCACGACCGGCCAGACGTAGAGCAGCACCCGGTTCCAGTCCAGGCGCGCGTCGTTCCGGTCGGCCGCGCGGGCGGTGCGCAGCGTGTCCATGCAGGCGTCGAGCACGTGCTCCAGCTGCGGCAGGGCGCGGATGCGGCCCGCCTCGTCGCGCAGGATCGTCAGGTCGCGGACGTCGGAGAGCGCGATCAGCCGCTTGTCGTCGGGCACGTTGCGGCCGACGGCGCGGAACAGGTGCACGTCGATGGGCGAGGGCAGCCGGGTGAGCTCGAAGTTCGCGAGCCGCCACAGGCCGAGCCGTTCGGCCACCATCGGGTGCAGGCCACGCAAGGTGCGGTCCTCGACCGGCCGCCGGTCCTGTGGCGAGGGCCGGAAGGTGAACCACGCCGACCGCTCGTCGCCCTCGGGGCGGCGCACGGCCACCGCGACCCGCTCCAGGCGCTCGGGGAACCGGCCCAGCAGCGCGCGGATCTTCTCGGCCGAGCGCTCGGGGTCGGCGTCGGGCGCCTCACCCGCGATGACGTAGAGGTCGAGCAGCGCCGTGGCGTCCGGCGGCAGCTGGCCGATGAGCCGTGCGCAGGTCGCCCTGCACCGAGATCGGGTCGGTGCCCGACGCCGCGTCGGGCTCGGTGTGCACGGTCGTGGCCAGCACGACGCGCGGCTGCCCGTCGTAGACGTAGGACGCGGTGAGCAGCGGCCGCCCACCCCGGTCCTCGACGCGGACGTCGGACAGCTCCCGCACCCGGTAGTAGCGCCGCGTCATCACCTCGAGCATCACGGCGTGGTGGCGCGGCCCGAACACCCCGAGGATGGGCTCGGCGGCCGCGACGATGCGGTCGATCTGCGCGGCCCGTTCGGTGGGGTCGTCGGAGAGGTGGTCGAGCGCGTCGCGCACAGCCTGCTGGCCCCGCACCCGCTCGGCGTCGACCACCGGCGCGTCGAAGCACATGTAGCGCACCCGCCTGGCCAGTCCGCCGACGACGGGGTGCCGCAGCTGGGTGGCGTTCACCAGCTGGTCGAGCACCCGCTGGTAGCCCTCGCGGCCGTCCTCGGGCAGCGACTCGGGGTGGCGCAGCCGCCAGCCGAGCAGGTCGAGGATCACCGGCACGTGCACGGCCGCCCTGCGGTGGGCGAGGAACATCCGGTAGAGCGCCGACGACAGCGCGTTCGGACTGCTCGAGATCGGGCACCCCGTAGTGCGAGAGCGCCGTGCGCAGCTTGGCGCGGAACGACTCCGGCAGGCCCTCGGCGTCGGCGTCGCGGGAGCGCAGGTAGGCGTAGAGGTACTCCTGCGGGTTGCGCGCCTCCTCGCCCGCGGGGTCCGACCTGCTGGCTCTCGTCCTCGGGCCCCCGCCGGTTGCGGGAGAGCGCGCAGAGGTCGGCGAAGATCTGGAACGTCGCGAGCTCGCCCGCCAGCACGGTCGGGTCGTCGGGCGGCAGGCTCTGCCGCGCCGCGCTCAACGCGGCCAGCAGCGGACGGGCGTCGGCCTCGTCGATGTCGTAGCCGAGCACGAGGTAGCGCAGGGAGGTGAGGGCGTCCGCGGCCACCGCGGTGGCGTCGGACCCCGCGACCGGCGGCGTGGCGAGCCCGGCGAGCGAAGCGCGCTCGGTGCCGACGACGGGTTCGCCCTCGGCGTCGGGCTCCAGCCTGATCAGCTTCGTGCCGCCCTCGACCTGCGTGTTCGGCGCGACGAGGATCTCCTGCACCCGCCCGGCGACGGGCGCGCGCAGCGCCGTCTCCAGCTTCATGCTCTCGACGACGGCGACGACGTCACCCACCGCCACCTCGTCGCCCGGCGACACCGGGATCGCGACGACCATGGCGGGCGCAGGCGCGCGGACCATGCCCGGCCTCGCCGCCGGAGATGCGGTGCACGGCGCCGTCGACCTCGACGAGGTAGTCGCTGCCCTGCGGCACCGACAGCACCGCGAACGTCGTGTCGCCGACCGTGAGCTTGCGCTCGAAGCGGCCCGTGCGCTCGGCCTCGACGTCGACGGCCTTCCCGTCCAGCTCGACGTGGTAGCGGGTGCGGCGCGACTGCGCGACCCGCAGCCGGTAGGACTCGCCGCCGACCCGCACGTCCACCTGGTGCCAGGTCTCGTGCCCGACCTCGGGCGGCCGCGCTCCGCCGAGGCGAACAGCCGCTCGCGCTGCCGGGCGACGTGCGCGTCCTGCGCCTCGACGGCCGCGGCCAGCAGTGCGACGTCGGTGCGCCGCGGCGGCGTGTAGCCGTCGGCCATCATCGTGTCGAGCCAGGTCGTGTCCAGCTCGCCGCTCCGCACCTCGGGCCGGTCGAGCAGGTCGAGCAGGAAGGCCTTGTTCGTGGTGCCGCCGTCGATCACCGCGGCGGTCTGGCGCAGCGCGCGCGACAGCCGGGCGCGGGCCTCGCCGCGGTCGCGGCCCCACGCGATCACCTTGGCGATCATGGAGTCGAACTGGGGCGGGATGACGTCCCCCGCCGCGACGCCCGTGTCGACGCGGATGCCGGGTCCGGAGGGCAGCGCGAGGTGCTCGATGCGGCCGGGGGCGGGCGCGAAGCTCGCCTCCGGGTCCTCGGCGGTGAGCCGGGCCTCGATCGCGTGCCCCCTGGCCTGCGGGGCTCTCCGGAGCGATGTCCTTGAGCACGCCGCCACCCGCGATGTGCAGCTGCAGCTTGACGATGTCGGCGCCGGTGGTCGCCTCGGTGACCGGGTGCTCCACCTGCAGCCGGGTGTTGACCTCCAGGAACGACAGCAGCCGCTCGGCGGGCTCGTAGAGGAACTCGACGGTGCCCGCGTTGACGTAGCCCGCCGCCTTGACCAGCGCGGCGGCCGAGGTGCGCAGCTGCTGCTCCTGCTCGGCGTCCAACGCGGTGGAGGCGGACTCCTCGATCACCTTCTGGTTGCGCCGCTGCACGGAGCAGTCGCGCACCCCGAGCGTCCAGACGTCGCCGGACGCGTCCGCGACGACCTGGACTTCGACGTGGCGGCCCCCGGAGATCGCGCGCTCCATGAACACGGTGGCGTCGCCCGCGGTCTTGGCGGCCTCCGACGAGGCGCGCTCGAAAGCCTCGTCGAGGTCCTCGGCCCGCACGACCTTGCGGATGCCGCGCCCGCCGCCGCCCGCCGTCGCCTTGACCATCAGCGGGTAGCCGATGCGCTCGGCCTGCTCGCGGGCGGCCGCGACGTCGGCCACGGGCCCGCCCGACCACGCCGCCATCGGCACGCCGACCTCCTCGGCCAGCAGCTTCGAGGCGATCTTGTCGCCGAGCCGCTCCATGACCTCGGGGGAGGGGCCGATGAAGACGATGCCCATGTTCCGGCAGAGCCGCGCGAAATCGGCCTTCTCCGAGACGAAGCCCCAGCCCGGCCACACCGCCTCGGCCCTGGCGACGGTCAGCGCGCGCTCGAGCTCCGCGTAATCCAGGTAGGGGGAGGGGCCGAGGTAGTCGGGGTCGTCGGGGCCGAGCAGCACGGCCTCGTCCGCCTCGCGCACGAACATCGCGTACCGGTCGACGGCCGTGTGGATCGCGATCGTGCGCAGCGGGACGAGGCCCTGGGCGTTCCACTCCCGCACCGCGTTGATCAGCCGCATCGCGGGCTCACCGCGGTTGACGATGGCGACCCGTCGGAAAGCCTGCTCCGTCACGCCTATCGCTCCTTCGTCTCGTCCCGGCCCCACCCAAGCCGACACCCCGGTCGGGCACAACCGGCGTGCGGGGGATCGTGCCGCCCGGGCAAGATCCCACGCCCGGGTGCAGCGCCCCGTGCCACCCCCGCCCACGCCGCACACCGCCGGTCGATGGGGCGGGGTGTGAGGTGGGGCTCCGGGGTGCGGAGTCGCGGTCCGGGGTGCGAGGAGCGCCCGCTTGCGCGCCTTTATCACCCGCGGGCTGCGCGCCGGCCGACTGCGCATGCTGTGGGCCAACTGCGCATGCCTGCGGTCGAGTGCGCAGGGTGGTGGCGGGGTGCGAGGTGGAGTCCCGGGGTGCGAAGTGGCGCCGCGGTGGGGTGCGAGGTGATGCCCGTGCGCACACCGCCGCCGACTGCGCACGCGACTGGGGCCCGCACCAGCGCGGCAGCCCGAGAGTTACGGATCCGCACTCCCCCCAACCGATCGGTGCCTCTCACGGCCCCACGCCCACTTCGCACCGGGGTGGCTGGCTGGGCCAGGGGTGGGCCTTAGCTGAGGGCGGCGAGGGCGGTGGGGTTGGGGACGGTGCGCAGGCGGGTGGCCGGGTCGATCCTGTGGCCCTCGGTGCAGCGCAGCTCGACGTGCACGGGGGCGCCGCAGACCGGGTGCTCGACCTGCACGGGCGGGCCCTCGGGGCCTGCGCGGTGCGCGTCGCCCCACTCCAACATCGCGAGGATGACCGGGCGCAGGTCCCATCCGGCGGCGGTGAGCCGGTACTCGTGCCGCTCGCGTGCTCCGGGCTCGCGGTAGGGCACCCGCTCGACGACGCCTTCGTCGACGAGCGCGGCGAGCCGCCGGGTGAGGACGTTGCGCGCGATGCCCAGGTGGCTCGCGAGGTCGTCGAAGCGGCGGATGCCGTTGAACAGATCGCGCAGCACCAGCACCGTCCACCCGTCGCCGACGACGGACGCGGTGCGGGCCACCGAGCACTTGCCGCTCTCCAGGTCCTTCCACTCCACGCGGCGAGTCTAGCGTGAGTTGCCAAACGATACCCAGCTATCTAGGCTGCGTTTCTTGTGAGAACTCAGCGTCCCGGCCTCGTGCTGGCGGTGTCGTCGCTCGCGGCGTTCCTCGCCTTCCTGGACGTCACGATCGTCAACATCGCCTTCCCGGCGATCACCGTGGCGTTCCCGGCCACCTCGGCCGCCGACCTGTCGTGGATCTTCACGGCCTACAACGTGACGTTCGCGGCGCTGCTCGTCCCGGCCGGGCGGCTGGCCGACCTGTGGGGGCGGCGCCGGACGTTCCTGACGGGCCTCGCGCTGTTCGGCCTCGCGTCGGCCGTGTGCGCCGCGGCGCCGAGCGTCGGAGCGCTGGTGGCCGCCCGCGCCCTGCAGGCCGTCGCGGCCGCGCTGCTCGCCCCGTCGTCGCTGGCCCTGCTGCTGCCCGCCTTCCCGCCCGAGCGGCGCGGGTTCGCCGTGGGGACGTGGGGGGCGATGGGCGGGATCGCGGCGGCGACCGGTCCCGCGCTCGGTGGCCTGCTCGTCGACGCACTGGGCTGGCGGGCGGTGTTCCTGGTCAACCTGCCGGTCGTCGTGCTGACGCTGGTCGCGGGTGCGCTCGTGATGCGCGAGTCCCACGACCGGACATCCCGGCTGCCCGACCCGCTCGGCGTTCTGCTGCTCGGCGCGGGCGTTGCCCTGCTGGCCTGGGGGATCGTCGGGGGCGAGACGTCGTGGAGCGCCCCGTCCACGGTGGCCCGGCTCGTCGGCGGCCTCGCCCTGCTCGTCGGGTTCGCGTGGCGCAGCCGCCGGGTCGCGACGCCGCTGGTCGAGCCCGCGTTGTTCCGCGTGCGCGCGTTCCGGGCGTCGGTCGTCGGCTATCTCGTGTTCTCGGCGGCGTTCTACGCGTTGCTGCTGGCCAACGTGCTGTTCCTGACCGGCGTCTGGCACTACGACGTGCTGCGGGCCGGACTGGCCGTCACACCGGGCCCGTTGATGGCCGCGCTCGCCTCGGCGCTGGGCGGGCGGCTCACCGACCGGTTCGGCGCGCGGGCCGTGATCGTCCCGGGCGCGCTGCTCTTCGCGGTGGGCTGCGCGCTCTTCGTCGTCGGCATCGGCGCCGAGCCGTCCTACCTCCTGCACTTCCTGCCCGCGACCCTGCTGACGGGCAGCGGCGTCGGCGCCGTCTTCTCCGGGCTGGGCGTGGCGGCGGTGGCGGCGTTGCCCCCGAACCGGTACGCGACCGGCAGCGCGGTCGGCACCTGCGCGCGGCAGATCGGCGCCGTGCTCGGCATCTCCGCGCTGTTGTCGGGGCTGGCCGCGGGCGTCGACTTCCACACGGCGTGGACGCTGATGGCCATCGCCGCGTGCGCTACCGCCGTGGTCGGCGCCACCGTCGGCTTCGTCCGGACCGCGACGCCCGCGCGGGAGCCGGTGCCGGTCGCCCCCGTCCGCCCGATCACCCCCATTGGAGACTCCGCATGACGGCCACCGAGCCCACGACCCGCGAACGCAGCTACACCTGGACGGATCCGACCGAGATCGCCTCCGCCGCCCGCGAGGTCGACGGCCTGACGTTCCTGCGGCGGCTGGCGGCGGGCGAGATCCCGGCCGCGCCGATCGCCACGACCCTCGGGATGACGTTGGAGGAGGTCGAGGAAGGCCGGGTGGTGTTCGGCTTCGAGCCCGCCGAGTACCACTACAACCCGATCGGATCGGTGCACGGCGGCGTCTACGCGACCCTGCTCGATTCGGCGTGCGGGTGCGTCGTGCAGTCGGCGCTGCCCGCGGGCGCGCGCTACACGAGCCTCGACCTCACCGTGAAGTTCCTCCGGGGCCTGGACGTCGGCTCCGGCCGGGTGCGGTGCGAGGGGCGGCTGATCCACATGGGCCGCAGCACCGCGTTGGCCGAGGCGCGTCTGACCGATGGCGCGGGCCGCCTGTGTGCCTACGCGTCCAGCTCCTGCATGATCATGCGTCGCCCCTGACGGGGGTCACCGCGCGGGGGAGAGCTCCGCGGGCATCGCGGAGCGGGCCAGGCCGCGCAGCGTGATGGCGGCGATCGCCGTCGCCACCAGCGCGGCGCCCGCCGCGGCCACGTAGACCACGGAGTACGCCGCGGCGGCCGGGATCGTCCGCCCGTCCACGACCACGACGAGGCCGGTCGCGGCCGCCGCCGTCACCGCGCTGCAGGACGAGGTGCCCAGCATCCGCATCAACGTGTTGAGGCTGTTGGCCGCGGCCGTCTCGGTGGACGGCACCGAGTCCATGATCAGCAACGGCAGGGCGGAGTAGGCGAGCGCCGTGCCGACCGCGGTGACCGTCGCCGCGAGCATCACCAGCAGGACCGAGCCCGGGATCACCGCCAGCGACGCGTTGCCGAGGACCAGGATCGTGGTGCCGAGCACCAGCGTCGTCCGGGCGCCGAACCGCTGCGACAGCCGCGCCGAGACGGGGGAGAACACGCCCATCGCCCCGCCGATCGGCAGCAGCACGACCCCCGCGAGCACGAGCGAGAGCCCGAACCCGTAGCCCGACGCCACGGGCGCCTGCAGCACCTGCGTCGTCACCAGGAAGCTCGCGAACATCGCGAAGCCGATGAGCACCGAGGCCACGTTCGTCCAGAGCACGGCGGGCCGCGCCGAGACCCGCAGGTCCACCAGCGGCGAGCGGGTGCGCAGCTCGAAACGGCCCCACAAGGCGAACACGACGAGGGAGACGCCGAGCAGCCCCAACGCGGGCAGCGCGCCCCATTCGGCGCCCTTCGAGATCGCCAGCAGCAGGCAGACCAGCGCGACGGCGAGCCCGATCGACCCCGGCAGGTCGAACCGGCCTGCCGGAGCGCTCCGGCGACTCGCGGACCCAGCGCGCCACGGCGACCAGGAGGACCGCACCGAGCACCGCCGCGCCCGCGAACAGCCATCTCCAGCTCGTGTGCTCGGCCACCACCCCGGTGAGCGGCAGCCCGACCGCGCCGCCGATGCCCAGCGAGGAGCTCATCAGCGCGACACCGCTGCCGACCCGCCCTTCCGGCAGCAGGTCGCGCATGATGCTGATGCCCAGCGGCACCACGCCGAGCGAGGCGCCCTGCAGCACTCGGGCCACGATCAGGGTGTTGATGTCGGGCGCGAGCGCTCCGAGCGCGGAGCCCACCGTCACGAGCCCGAGCGCCACGACGAGCATGCGCCGCCTGCCGTACATGTCGCCGAGGCGCCCGAGCACCGGCGCGCACACCGCGCCTGCCACGAGGGTGGCGGTGACCAGCCACGTCACCGTGGACGTCGACGCGTGGAGCAGTTCGGGGTAGCGGGGCAGCAGCGGGACGACCAGGGTCTGCATCAGCGAGACCGCCAGGCCGCACGCCGCGAGGACACCGACGACGAGGGCCGGGCGCGAGTTCACCAATTCAGGTGACCATAATTAGTTGTCTACGGCAACCATTTAAGGACGCAGCCCACAGGCGTCCGTCGCCGTGCGGGCGTCGACGTGACCGAACGGGGCAGCGGGCCAGGCGGCCACCCGGCGGAGCGCCGCGTCGGTGTGGCCCGCCGCCCGCAGCCCGGCCAGCTCGTCGACGTGCTCGGCGTGGGTGTGGGCGCGCCTGCGCGCGTAGTCGGCCGCGGAGTCCTTGCTGACCATGAACGCCCAGTCGCTCGACAGCGCCAGTAGCGCCTCCTGGGCCAGGGCGTCGGCCAAGGGATCGCGCACGGGCGCGGGGTGGAGGGCGTCGACGAGGGTCTTCTGCACGCCGTCGTTGCGCGCGACGAGATCGGCCACCGGCTCGCCCGCCCAGACCCGCCAGTCCTTGCCCGACCCCCACGAGGACGGGGGCACCTCGACCGGCGCACCCACCAGCCCGGCCGCGACCGCGCCGCGCAGTGTCCGCACCCGGACACCCGCTTCCGGCAGCGCCCGCAGCACCGCCTCCAGCCACGCCGGGCCCTCGTGCCACCAGTGGCCGAAGAGCTCGGTGTCGAAGGCGGCCACCGTCAGCGCCTCCCGGCCGTGCCGCAGGCGCAGCTCCACCAGCCGTTCGCGGACGACCGAAACGAAATCGGCCGCGTCCCTGGTGACGGCGGCCGCGGCGCGGTCGGGGTGGTACGGCCGCTTGTCCTGCGGCGCCACCGAGCGGCCGGTGACCCGGGCGGGCTTGAGGCCGGAGGGGTGGTCGTAGGTGTGGAAATCGCGGTAGTCCCGACCGCCCGGGTAGCCCGCCCGGGGCGACCACACCCGGTAGGTGACGTCCAGGTCGCGCCCGAACGCGATGACGTCCGACGCGCCGACGGGGTGCGCGAACCCTGTGTCGCCGTGCAGCGCCGGGCCGTCGACGAGGAAGCGCCGCACCCCCGCCGCGGCGTAGCCCTCCTCCATGCCGGGGGCGTAGCCGCATTCGGGCGCCCAGATGCCTTCCGGGCGGGCGCCGAGGCGCAGTGCGGCGTCGGCCAGACCCGTCTCCAGGGCGAAGGCGCGCACCTGCGGCAGCAGCAACGGGCCGAACGGGTGCGTGGCGGGCCCGCCGAGCAGTTCGACGACCCCCGCGTCGGAGAGTGCGCGCAACTGCGGCGAGGCGCCGTGGCGCCAGTGGGTCTCGAACGTCGTCAGTGCCGCGGTCGCCTGCCGGTGCTCGTGGGCGGCCAGCTCGGGCAGCCGGGGGGCGGCCCCGTGCGCGCGCAGGAGCCAGCCGCCGAGCCACTCGTGCACCCCGCGCAGGCAGTGCGGGTCGTCCAGCTGGGCGGCGAGGACCGGGGTGACGCCCAGGGTGAGCAGCTCGCGGCGGCCTTCGGCGGCGAGGCGGCGCACGACGTCGAGCACGGGGAGGTAGGCGTGCGCCCACGACTGGTAGAGCCACTCCTCGCCGACGGGCCACCGCCCGTGGTGGGCGAGCCAGGGCAGGTGGGAGTGCAGGACGAGGCAGAACGTCCCGACGGGGGCGTCGGTCATCGCCTGCCGTCCGCACGTCTCCGGGCCACGGCGACCAGATCCAGGCTCGTGGCGATGTCGGTGTCGACGTCGCGGCGGCGACGCGCAGCGTGAAGTCGGCCGTCGTCACCGAGGCCACGTCGCGCAGCAGCGCCGGAGGCCACTCGGCGCCCGCGAGGGCGAGGGTGGTCTGGGCCTCGACCAGGGAGCCGCCATGGGCCGCGTCCAGCGCGCGGAGGCGGGGGCCGTGGTGCAGCCCGAGCACCTCGACGTCGGTGAACCCCGCCTCGCCGAGCAGTCCGGACAGCTCGGTAGCCGAGAGCTCACGGGTGTGGAACGGGTTGACCGGCGTGTCGCGGCCGGGGGAGAAGGTGATCCGGTTGGGCGTCGAGAGCAGCAGCGCACCCCCGGGCCGCAGGACCCGGCGGCATTCGCGGAGGAAGCGCTCCTGCTCCCACAGGTGCTCGATGACCTGCAGCGAGACGACGGTGTCCGCCCGGCCGTTGCCGACCGGCAGCGCGACGAGGTTGGTGCGCACCGCCGCTACGCGCGGGTACCGGGCGCCGACGTGCGCGATCGCCATCGGGTCGTAGTCCAGCGCGACGACGGGCCCGGCGACCTCGGCCAGCAGCGCGGCGCCGTAGCCCTCCCCGCACCCCGCCTCCAGCACCACGCCCGCGCACCGCGGCAGCAGCGCCTCGTAGACGACGAGGTGGCGCTGGAACCAGTAGTTCTCGGCGGCGATCCCCGGAACCGTCCGCTCGCCGGTGAGCGGCAGGCTCGACAGCGGTCCGGTCACCCGCGCGGGCGGCGGACCCGCGGATCGGGGCCGGGGTCGCTCGTCACCGTCAGGACGCCGCCGACGGTGTAGCGCAGCCACGCCAGCAGCGTGCGGTCGTCGAGCGTCAACGGCACCTCGGGCCCCGACCAGCCCAGCAGCGCGGTCGGCCGGTGCCGCAACGCGTCGCGCAGCGCGGCCGCGAGCTCCGGGGTGGCGAGCACCGAGACCCCGTCGTGCGTGACGGGCATCGCCCCCGGCAGCGACCGCGGCATGTCCGGCCCCGTGCTGATCACGTAGCCGCAGCCGTTGCGGTCGTCGTAGCCCGTCACCACCATCGGATCACGTCCCCGCAGCGATCTTGGCCAGCCGGTCGCACTCCGCGGCGAGCTTGACGACGTTCGGGTCGTCGGTCTTCAGCCCGTGCCGGGCGGCGAGCACGCCGACGTCGACGTAGCCGATCTGGGTGGTGTTCGTGGCGTCCAGCCAGATGACGAAGCGCAACGGCAGCTCCAGCCCGAACGTCGGCGCGGCCGCCACCAGCGGAGCCGTGAACGTCGGCGCGCTCACCAGCAGCGCCTGCGTCGCGCGCAGTGCGGGGCCGCCCGCGCCTGAGCCCGCGGCCAGGTCCTGGTTGGTCACCACCGTCTCCCCGGTTCCCGGCCAGGGCGGCGGTCAGCCGGGCGACGGTGAGCGGCACCGTCGCGTTGCCGGGCGCGGTCTTCAGGAAGCCCTTGGGGGTGACGCCGATCATCGGCGCCGACCGGTGGACGCCCGGCGAGCCGGAGGCCTGGTCGGCGACGCTCGAGGTGGCCGTCGCGAACGGGGTGGTGGCGGCCAGGTCGACCACCCCGGACACCGCGGCGACGTAGTCGGATCCGTTGTAGACCAGGGAGACGGCGCCGCTCGCGTCCTGCCGCAGCAGGTAGCGCTCCGGCAGCGAGGCGGCGGCCTGCTGGTTGGCCCGCAGCATCGGGAGCCCGACGCCCGCGGCGCCGCCGATCACGACGGTGTTGCCGGGGATCGTGCTGCCCGCCACGCCCGCGTCGGCCGCGTTGTCGACGGTGGCCAGCACGGCGCCGCCGCCCGCGGTGATCGCGTCCTGCGTCTTCTTGACCGCCGCGGCGAGGTCGTTGCCCGCGGGGAGGGTGACCGTGCCCGGCGGGTGCCCGGCCGTGACCGGCGGCGGGGCGACGGACGTGACGTCCTCCCCGGTGGCCGAGGCGCCGCACCCCGTCGTGCCGATGAGCAGGCCTGATGCGATGACGGCGCCCACGAGAACGCGTCGCGGACGGGGTCGGGTCGTGCGGGGCGTCACGCTGCGACCCTAGGCCCTGTCCTGGGGATCTTCGTCGATGGGCCGCGCGACGCAGGTGAGGAGATTCACCGCCGGTCCACGTTGCCGAGTGCTTACCGGCCGGTAACACTTGCGCGCAGTGCAGCCCGTCGAGCCCGATGGCGATGACGGTGGCAAAGTCGACGGTCAGATCGCGTGGCAGCAGCGGCAGGGAGGTCGAAGAGGTCCGATGAACATCGTCGTGCTGATCAAGCAGGTGCCTGACACCTATTCGGAACGCAAGCTCCGGACGGATGGCGTGTTGGACCGGGACGCCACCGACGCGGTGCTCGACGAGATCAACGAGCGGGCGGTCGAGGCGGCGCTGCAGGTGAAGGAGGCCAACGACGGCTCCGAGGTCACCGTCTTGACGATGGGCCCGGACCGGGCCACCGACGCGATCCGCAAGGCGCTGTCGATGGGCGCGGACAAGGCCGTGCACCTCTCGGACGAGGCGCTGGCGGGCTCGGACGCGGTGACCACGGCCAAGGTGCTGGCCAAGGCGATCGGCACGGTCGAGGGGGTCGACCTGGTGATCGCGGGCAACGAGGCGTCCGACGGGCGCGGCGGGGCGATGGCCGCGATGGTGGCCGACCTGCTGGGCTACCCGGCGCTCACCCACGTGCGCGAGCTGACGGTCTCCGGCGACGCGGTGACGGGGCGGCGGGAGACCGACGACGGCGTCACCGTGCTGTCGGCCGACCTGCCTGCCGTCATCTCGGTGAGCGAGAAGATCAACGAGCCGCGCTACCCGTCGTTCAAGGGGATCATGGCGGCGAAGAAGAAGCCGGTCGCCGCGCTCACGCTGGCCGATGTCGGCGTCGACGCCTCCGAGGTCGGGCTGGCGCACGCGCTGGCCACGGTCACGTCGGCCTCGCCGAAGCCGCCGAAGAGCGCGGGGGAGAAGGTCACCGACGAGGGCGACGGCGGATCGAAGATCGCGGCCTACCTGGTCGCGCAGAAGCTCATCTGAGACAGGCGGAGGAATCATGGCTGAGGTGCTGGTCCTCGTCGACCACGTCGAGGGTGAGATCAAGAAGGCGACCTACGAGCTGCTGACCGCGGCCCGCGCGCTGGGCGAGCCGTCCGCGGTGGTCGTCGGCGCGCCGGGCGAGGCGGGCAAGTTCGCCGAGGGGCTGAAGGCGCACGGCGCGGAGAAGATCTACGTCGCGGAGACCGACCGGGACGACTTCCTGACCCCGCAGGTCGACGTGCTCGCCGCGCTGATCGCGTCGGCGTCGCCCGCCGCGGTGCTGATCGGGGTGTCGGCCGACGGCAAGGAGATCGCCGGGCGGCTGGCCGTGCGCACCGACAGCGCGTGGCTCAACGACGTCGTCGACGTCACCGCCGACGGTGACGGGCGTCACGCACTCCGTGTTCGGCGGGGCCTGGATCGCGCAGGCGAAGGCGGACACCGCGCACCCCGTGATCACGCTGCGGCCCGGCTCGGTCGAGGTCGAGGAGGCCGCGGGGGCCGGTGCGGAGGAGACCGTCGAGGTGCCCGCCGCTTCGGGGCGCGGCGCCACCGTCACCAGCCGCGAGCCGATCACCGGCGGCGACCGCCCGGAGCTCACCGAGGCCAGCGTGGTGGTCTCCGGCGGCCGCGGGGTGGGCTCGGCCGAGGACTTCAGCGTGGTCGAGGGGCTCGCCGACACGCTCGGCGCGGCGGTCGGGGCCTCGCGCGCGGCGGTCGACTCCGGCTACTACCCCCACCAGTTCCAGGTGGGGCAGACCGGCAAGACCGTCTCCCCGCAGCTCTACATCGCGCTGGGCATCTCGGGGGCGATCCAGCACCGGGCCGGGATGCAGACGTCCAAGACGATCGTCGCGGTCAACAAGGACCCGGAAGCGCCGATCTTCGAGATCGCCGACTTCGGCGTGGTGGGGGACCTGTTCACGGTCGCTCCCCAGCTGAAGGAGGAGATCAGCAAGCGCAAGGGGTAGTCCGGCGGGCCCGCCGGTCAATTCACCGGCGGGCCACCGCGCGGTCGTGTCGGGTGAGCGCCCGCGTCGTTTCGTCCGCGTATCTCTGCGGCCGTGACCTCATCGCAGGTTCTGGCCGCGAGCCCGCAGGCCGCGCCGTCCCGCTACTCCCTCCTGCTGACCACCGACGCCGACGACGTGCGCGCCGCCCAACGGCTGCGCCACCGCGTGTTCGCCGACGAGCTCGGCGCGACGCTGCACACGACCGAGCCCGGCCTCGACGTCGACCGCTTCGACGCGTTCTGCGACCACCTGATCGTCCGGGACGAGACCTCCCGGGAGATCGTCGGCACCTACCGGATGCTCCCGCCGGAGCGCGCCCGCGCCGCCGGTGCGCTCTACGCCGAGAGCGAGTTCGTGATCGACGAGCTGGCGCCGCTGCGCCGCTCGCTGGTCGAGACCGGCCGCTCCTGCGTGCACCCCGACCACCGCTCCGGCGCCGTGGTCGGGCTGGTCTGGGCGGGCATCGCCCGCTACATGCTGCTGACGGGCAACCGGTGGCTCACCGGCTGCGCCAGCGTGCCGTTGGCCGACGGCGGCGGCACCGCGGCGGGCGTGTGGGACCGCGCGGTGGCCCAGCACCTCTCGCCCGAGCCGTTCCGGGTGCAGCCGTTCGTGCCGTGGGACCCGCGCGGGGTCGTCCGGCCACGCCGCCTGGTCATGCCGCCGCTGGTGCAGGGCTACCTGCGCCTGGGCGCGTGGGTGTGCGGCCCGCCCGCGCTCGACCCCGACTTCGGCTGCGCCGACTTCCTCGTGCTGCTCGGCCTGGACCACATGGACCCCCGCTACGTGCGCTTCTTCCTGGGCGGCGCGTGATGGAGCACCTCGTCCCGCCGGGCTGGATCCCGGCCTCGCCGTGCACGCCGGGCTGCCTGCCCGCCGCCGACGTAGTCGGCGTCCTGCGCACGCTGCGGGTGGCGGCGCGGTTGGCCGCGGTGGCCGCGGTGCTGCTCACGGCCGTCGTCACGGCGCCGGTGCTGCCCGCGCCGGTCCGCGGTCGCTGGCTGCGGGCCTGCAGCCGGGCGATGCTGTGGTCGGCCGGGGTGCGGCTGCGGGTCAGCGCGACGGGATCGCCGTGGCCGGACCGCACGAGCCGCGCGGGCTCTCCGGGCGTGCTCGTGGTGGCCAACCACGTGTCCTGGATCGACGTGCTCGCGCTCGCGGCCGTCGCGCCCGTCCGGCTGCTGGCCAAGCGGGAGGTGGGGGAGTGGCCGCTGGTCGGCGGCCTCGCGCGCCACGCGGGCGCCCTGTTCGTGGACCGCGCCCGGCTGGGCGCGTTGCGCGGCACGGTCGACGCGCTGGCCGTCGCCCTGCGCGCCGGTGACTGCGTGGCGGTCTTCCCCGAGGGGACGACGTGGTGCGGCGCCGCGGCGGGCCCGTTCCGACGGGCGGCGTTCCAGGCCGCGATCGACGCGGGCGCCGCGGTGCGGCCGGTGGCGGTCGCGTTCCGGCACCCGGACGGTTCGGCGGCGCCGACGGCGGCCTTCGTCGGCGCCCAGACCCTGCTGGACTCGATGCTGCGGGTGCTGCGCACCCCCGGCCTGACCTGCGAGCTGACCGTGCTGCCCGCGCTGGCGCCGACCGGTGACCGGCGCGAGCTCGCCCGGCGCGCGCAGGAGACGATCGCCCGCGCCACCGGCGTGCGGCACGGGGTGGAGCCCGCGCTGCCCCTTGCCGCCTAGGGCTAGAGCACGCCCGCGGTCAGGTCGGTGCGGGACTGCACGGCGACCGTGCCGCGCAGCCGCAGGTCCACCGCCGACCGGCCGACCAGCACGGTGAACGTGCCCGGCTCGACGACCTGGCGCATCGCGCGGTTCCACACCGCGAGGCGGGAGGCGGGGACCCGCAGGGTGACGGTGGTCGTGCGCCCTGGCTGCAGGTCGACCGTGGTGAACGCGGCCAGGCTCGTGGTGGGCCGCACGATCGAGGCCACCTCGTCGCGCACGTGTACCTGCACGACTTCTTTGCCGGGCCGGTCGCCGGTGTTCGTCACCCGGCACTGGACGACGAGCTGCGCGGGGCCGCCGATCCGGTCGGCCGTGATCCGCAGGTGGGAGTATTCGACGCTGGTGTAGCCGGTGCCGTGGCCCAACGGGAACACGACCTGGCCCCCGTCGCCCGTGATCGGGATGGGCAGCCGTCCGCCGGGCTCGGTGGTGCCGAGGAGCACGTCGGCCAGCGTCGCGGGGTGCCCGCTCACCGGCTGCCAGCACAGCAGGATCGCCGCCGTCGTGGCGACGATCGGGCCGAGCCCGCGCGGGTCGCCGCCGCTCACCAGCGCGACGCACGGCTGCCCCGTGGCGACGAGCCTGCCGATCGCACCCTCAGCGCCCTCCGGGTCGTCGACGAGCACGACGACGGCGGCGCCCCGGCGCAGCCCCGCGTCGGAGGCGGCGACCGCCCGTGCGCCGTCCGGGTGCCTGCGGGCCAGCGCGTCCACGAGCGCGCGCCGCCCCGCCTCGTCGACGGTGGCGCCTGCCGTGGTCACCAGGATCTCGCCCGGGCCCGCGAGGGGGAGGGCCCCGCGGGGATCGGTGAGCAGCACCGTCGACTCCGCCGCCGCCCGGTCGGCGAGCGCCTTGCGGGCCTCGCGGCGCAGAGGGGCGCGCAGCGGCGCGGGGTCGTCGAAAAGCCCGATGGCGAGCTTCAGCGAGAGCACGCTCACCACGGCCGCGTCGACCAGCCAGCTGGCCAGCCTGCCCTCGACCAGGAGCCGCAGCATGCGCTGCGGGATGTCGTCGTCCCCCGCGGGCGCGAGGACGACGTGCACCCCCGACTCGATCGCCAGGGCCAGCGCGGCGTCGGCTGTCTCGGCCACGTGGTGGCGCTCGGCGAGCGCGAGCACCTCGCCCGCGGTGGCCATGACGACGCCGGTGAAGCCCCACTCGTTGCCGAGCACCTGCTGCAGCAGCCAGGAGTCGGCGTGCAGCGGGACGCCGTCGTTGGCCACGGCGGCCGGGAAGGCGATCGCCGCGCCCGCGCGGACGGCCGCCTCGGCCGCGGCGAGCACGGTGCTGCGCAAGGACCGCTCCGACCACGCGTGATCCGTCCCCCGGACGGCCTGGCCCGCCGCGCCGCCGAGGTCGGGCACGGCCGCGGCGACGGTCCCGCTGCCGAACCGGGCCGCGGCGCCCTGGAGGCCGTGCACGTGGGCCTTGGCGAGCTCGGCGGCGAGCACGGGGTCGCTGCCGAGGCTGCCCGCGACGTCGGCCCAGGCCGCCCGCTCGACGGCGGGCGCGACCGAGAGGCCCGCGGTGGCGTGCACCCCGACCGACGACAGCGCGCCCGCCGCGGCCGCCGCGAGGGCCCCCGCCAGGCCGGTGTCCCAGGTGGCCGCCCTGGCCAGCGCGAGGGGGAAGGCGGGCAGGTCCGTCGGGTCACCCGCGGCGAGCATCAGGGCCGGGACCGGCAGGCGGGCGGTCTCGTGGATCCGCGCCTGGGCGGCGGCGATGTCCCTGGCCATCGCGCTGAGCGGGCGCGGGCCGACGACGACGACGCCGGGTGCGACCGCCCCCGCGAGCGCGGCGGCCCCGGTGCCGGAGCCCAGTACGGCCCCGGTGAGCTGGCCGATCTTCTCCTCGACGCTCATCCCGGCCACCAGGTCGGCGACGAACCGTTCCCTGGCCGGGGGCGCGCGCAACGGGTTGCGGGTCCGTTGGCGGGGGACGAGGGGGTCCTCCGCGCCACCGGGGCCTACCGGTGCCCCGTGCACAGCCATTCTCGTGAACCTTCTCCACCAAGGGCGTCGCCGCGACGACGTCTGCGTGCGGTCGGGAGCGGTGGCCCGTCCGGCGACTCCTGCGCGCGACGGGCCGCGACTTCGACTAAGGGGTGGCGGTGGCGACCTCCGCGTAGGTCCGGCGCGGTGGGCCACCGCCTCCGCTGCCCGTGTCCCCGCCGTCGGGAACCCGGTTGGCGCCGCCCTCACGGCCGGACCGTCGGCCCGGGCCGGGGGAGGGGCGCGTGGGGAGCTCGGCGCGGATCGCCGCGACGAGGCGGGTGAGCTCGAGGCGCGCGGCACCTTGCAGGTCGCGCAGCCGGGCGAGCTCGCGCTCCTCCCGGTCACGGGCCCGCGCGAGGTCGCGGGTGGCGCGTTCGCGCAGCTCGGCGACGTCGGCCTGCGCGGTCTGCCGGTGGGTGTTCGCCGCGTGCTCGGCCGCCGTCCGGATCGCTTCGGCCTCGGCACGGGCGTCGGTGAGCCGTGCGCGGAGCGCGTGCTCCCGCTCCTGCAGCTCGTCGGCGCGGCGGCGCGCGTGCTCCTCGGCCCGCGAAGACTCGGCGATGAGGCGCTGCTGGACGTCGTGGCGGTGGCGTTCCGCCTCGCCACGGGACCGTTCGGTCACCTCGGCGGCCGCGCGGTTGGCGGTGGTGCGGATCTGCTCGGCCTCGGTCTCGGCGAGCCGCAGCATCCGCTCCGCCCGCGCGCCGAAGCCGGTCTCGGCGCGCGGGTGTCGCCGAGACCTCCGAGCGCACGACCCGGATTTCCTCCTCGACGGCGACGGCGTGCTGCTCGGCCATGGCGCGCCTGCGCTCGCTGTCCTCCAGCGCGGCGCGCAGCTCGGCCATGGACGCGTCCAGCCGGTCCAGATGGGCTTCGACCGCCGTGGCGTCCAGGCCGCGGCGGACGGTCGGGAAAGCAGGCCTGCTCGGCTCCGCGTCCCAGCTCGCCTGCGCAGCGGGCTGGGCCGAGGCCGGGGTGAACGCGCTGTTGTCGGTCCCGGGCCGACCTTCGTCGCGTTGACTCCGCTGGTCATGGTCGGAGGAAGCGGCCCGGTTGGACCACAAGGACGAGGGCGTGCGCGGTTCTTGGGTCATTGTGACGTCAGAGTGACCATTCTGAAAATTCTTGCTGGACCGTTCAGGGTGCTGGATTCACCCGCACAGGGGACATGGTGGACCCTCGGGTGCGGAGAGTGCCACCGGGGCTATGAGTCGGCCGCAACGGGCCGGAAAACGGCCGCTACCGATGCCGCCCTCGGCCAGCACCCGGTCGGCGACCGCGTGGCTGTGCCCGTCCTCCAGGCAGGTGACCTCCGACCACGTCGACCCGCCCACCGTCGTGAGCGGCCGCTCGCCCATGATGCTCCCCGTTCCCCGTACTGCCCCGACCCGCAACACTGAGAGTTACCCCGCATCCCCGGCCGCCGCAATGGGCCGACCGGTGCCACTTGCACGTGCATCTGCACGGACCTGCCGCGACACGCCCCTCCCCGTGCGCGGGGGTCCGGAGGCGCCGCTAGCCTCCGCCACGAACGGTGGTCCCACGGTCGGCGCAATCCGATCGCGCTGCGTGAGACCCGGCCCTCGTTCGCCGAAGGCAGCACGCGACAGGAGGACCCGGATGCGCAGGCACGCACCGCCGACCGCGAGCCTCCGATGGGGACGGCGGGCGGCGCTGACGGTGCTCCTGCTCGCGGCGGCGCTGCTCGCGCTGCCGCTGGTGGCCACCGGTGCGGGCGCCGACACCGGCACCTACGTGCGGCTCGCCCAGCTCTCCCCGGACATGGGCGGCGTGACGATCTCGATCACCTCGGTCGCCGACCCGACGCGCGACCTCATGCTGCCCGGCGAGCCCTACGGCGCGCTCTCCGCTTACCAGCGGATCGAGCCGGGCGACTACGTCGTCGCCATCCGTGCGGCGGGCGCCGACAGCCCCGTCGTCAGCTCGGCGCTCAAGGCGGAGTCGGGGGCGTCCTACACGCTGGCCTCGACCGGCGCGGCGGACAAGCGCGCGCTCTCGGTGTTCACCGACGACCTGACGGCCCCGCCCGCGGGCCGCGCAAGGGTGCGGGTGATCAACGCGGCGGCGCCGTCTCCCGTGCTGGACGTGCGCGGGCCCGGCGGCTCGGCGTTCTCGGCCGGCCTGCCGCTCGCCCAGGTCAGCGGCTACCAGACCGTCGACGCGGGCACGCTGCCCCTGTCGGCGGGCCCGCCCGGCGGGATGGGCACCGACTTCTCCGTCCCGGTCGGGGCGAACCAGGTGATCTCGGT
This sequence comes from uncultured Actinomycetota bacterium, assembly GCA_963799945.1. GTDB lineage: Bacteria > Actinomycetota > Actinomycetes > Mycobacteriales > Pseudonocardiaceae > Pseudonocardia. Next base: position 716,984 of record CAWCZG010000004.1, on the reverse strand, counting down.
CGTGCTCACCAGCGACGGGTCCCACATCGCCGCGCAGCCGCACGTCGACGCGTCCGGTCCCGGCACCGTCCCGCCGGGGTCGATCGCCGCGGGCTACGGCGGCACCGCCGACCCGCACGGCCCGGCATCGGAGCTCCTCTTGGGTGGACTGGCCCTGGCCGCCGGGATCGCCTCCGTCGTGCTCTCGCGGCGGGGTAGGAGGTCCGCGAACCGGGCGTGCTGATCGACGAGTTCTACGCCCTGATCGGGGCCGACGCGGCCGCAGCGGTCGCGCTCGGCTCAGCCGTCCTGGCCGGGGTCCTGCTCTGGGTGCTCGCAGGCAGGCTGCGCGTCTCGCAGGCCTCGGGGGCGGCGGTGCTCGCGCTCTACGCCGTGGTGCTGCTCGTGATCGACCTGCAGTCCGGCCCGGGCGTGGACGGCACCGGCCTGCTTCTGCTCGTCGCCGCGGGCACGCTCGCGGTCGGCGGCGGCCGGATGCGCAACGGCGTCGCGCTCGCCCTGCTCGTGCTCGCCGTCGCCGTCATGCCCGTGGCCGGGGTGGGGCTCCTGCTGCTGGTGGGCGGCATGGCGTTGACCGGCGGTCTCCTCAGCAAGCTGCCGAAGCCGCTCCGCGTCGGCGCCGGGGTCGCCGCGCTGGCGCTCGCCGCGGTCGTCGCGGTGCTGCTGGCCCAGCCCGACGAGCCCGCCGCGCTCCCGGCCCTCGTCCCGACGGTGTTGACGGTGTGGGCGCTGCTCGTCGTCGGGATCCTGTGGCGGCGGCTGCCGTGGCTGCGCGCGGTCTGCGCGGCCGTGCTGGGGCTCGTCGCCTGCCTGTGGGTACCCGGCCCGGACGCCGACGCCACGTTGGTCCTGGCCGCGACGATCGCGCTGCTGAGCGCCATCGCGGCCGAAGACACGACGGTGGTGCTGGCGCGCCGCGTGCTCGTCGCCGGGGCGGCCGTGGCGGTCGTCGGCAGCACGGTCCTGCTGACCCCGGCGGTCGTGGCGCAGGGGCCCGCACTGCTGCGGCCGCCGCCGAACGTCCCCGTCGCCATGGCCGCCCCGATCCGGCCGGTCGCGGTCTCGATCCCGGCGCTCGGCGTCACCAGCCCGCTGGAGGACCTCGTGGCGGACCCGGTGACGCGCGAGCTCGCCGCGCCCACCGACCCGTCGCGCGCGGGCTGGTACGCCGCGGGCGTCGTCCCCGGCGACCAGGGTCCCGCCGTGATCGGTGGGCACGTCGATTCCCGCCGCGGGCCGGGCGTGTTCTTCCGCCTCCGCACCCTCCACCCGGGAGATCCGATCGAGGTCACCCGATCGGACGGGCGCACCGTGCGCTTCTCCGTCATCGCGGTCGACCGCTACCCGAAGGACGCCTTCCCCACCGACGCCGTCTACGGCCCGACGTCCGGGCCCGAGCTGCGCCTGGTGACCTGTGGCGGCGTCTTCGACCGCAGCGTGCGCAGCTACCAGGACAACATCGTCGTCGACGCCGTCCTCGCCTGACCCCGTCGGACGTTCGGACGGCAGCCGTACGCCCGGCTACGCTCGGTCACTCTGGGCCGTTCGGTGGTTGAACCGTTCAGGGGACCCCGAAGGAGATCTCGTCGCGGTCCGCCACTACTCTCGCGGCAGCGCGGCCTCGCTCCCCCATTCGAGGCCCGGGCCCAGCGTCGCCCGTCCCGACGCTCAGTTTCGAAAGGTCACCCCGATGACCGTTTCCGACGACACCGACTTCGCGGTCGTTCGCCGCGGCTACGACCGCTCCCAGGTCGACGAGCAGATCGAGCTGCTCTCCACGCAGCTGCGCACCGCCGTCGCCGCCAGGGAGTCCGCCGTCGCCGAGGTGGAGGTGCTCTCCCGGCGCCTCGAAGCCAGCATCGGGGACATCCAGGCCGCGCGGTCCGAAGGCGCCCAGCGCCGCAACGAGTCGGACAAGCTGCGCGCCCAGGTCGCCGAGCTGTCCACGATCCCGCACACCGTCGACGGGATGAGCGAGCGCCTGCAGCAGATGGTGCGCATCGCCCAGGACGAGGTCAACGACATGCGTACAGCGCGCCACCAGCGAGCGCCGCGCACGTGCTCGCGCTGGCCCAGGCCGAGGCCGACGAGCTGCGCGAGCGCTCGGAGAAGGAGCGCCACGAGTTCGAGACCGAGCGGCGCTCTGCGCAGGAGGCCCTGCGCAGCCAGCTCGAGGAGAGCCGCACGCGGCTGGAGCAGCTGCGCAGCGAGTCCGACGGCCAGCGCGCGCGACTGGACGCCGAGCTCGCCGACCGCAGGGCGGCCACCGACAAGCAGTTCGCCGCCGAGATGGAGGAGCGCCGCTCCGCCATGCTGGCCGAGCTGGCCGCCCAGGAGGCCGCGCGCCGCGAGGACGCGGGCCGGATCCTGGAGTCGGCGGCCCAGCAGGCGCGGGCCCAGCTCGCCGACGCGGGCGCGGAGACCCAGCGGATCCGGGCCGAGGCCCGCCACGACGTCGCCACCGCCCAGCGCGAGCTGGAGGAGCTGCGTGCCCTGCAGCACCAGGTCTCCGAGCAGCTCACCGCGGTGCGCGCGCTCCTGGACTGGACGCTCCCGCAGATGCCCGGGTCGAACGGCGGCGAGCACCACTTCCGCGGTAACGCGGCGCCCGCGCAGGTGGCCGGGATGCAGGCGATCGCCCCGTCGTCGGCAGGCAGCCAGAGTGCCGACGAGGACGCCGAGGGCAGCGAGGACGACCACGTCGACGCGGGCCTGCCGGGTCAGCGCGGTGGTCACCAGTCGGGCGGCGAGCGTCCCAGCCCCGCCATGCGTCCCTCCCGGCTCGCCGCCGCCGACGGCCGGTCCTGATCCAGCTCCCCAGCCCGCCCCGGGCGATACAGCAGCAGAGAAAACGATCAAAAGGACGTGAAACGTGGCCGGTCCCGCCACCGCGAACCCTTCGCTGTCGACGCCTGAGGGTGGCGCCGAGCAGCCGTTCGACACCGCGCTGCGCGGGTACGAGAGGCGCCAGGTCGATGACTTCGTCTCCGCGCGGTCGAAGGAGATCTCGCGGCTGAAGGCGCAGCTGGCCGACGAGCGCAGGCAGCGCCAGGCCGCCACCGAGCGCGCCGACGCCTCCGCAACGGAGCTGCGGGAGGTGCGCGCCCGTTCGGCCCACGAGCCCGCCGACCCGCAGGAGAGCTTCGGGTTCCGCGCCGAGAAGCTGCTGAGGATGGCCGAGCAGGAAGCGGTCGAGATCCGCAGCAACGCCAGCCGGGAGTCGGCGTCGATCATCGAGCAGGCCCGCAAGGAGGCCGAGCAGCACCGCCACGAGGTCGAGCAGACCCTGATCTCGCGGGCGTCGCTGCTGGAGCAGCAGGCGGCCCAGCGCTCCGCGGAGATCCAGGAGCGCGAGCAGCAGGTGGCCGACCAGCTCGCCGCCGCCCGTGAGCAGGCCGACCAGATGCACGCCGCCGCGACGCGCGCCGCCGACCGCCTCCGCCAGGAGTCCGAGGCCGCCGCCGAGGAGACCCGGGCCCGCGCCGAGTCGGCCGCCCAGCGCCAGCGCGACAGCGCTTCGCAGGAGATCGCCCGGCTCACCGCGCTCCAGTCGGACGTGCGCTCGGAGCTCGCCCGCCTCGCGGAGGTCCTCACCAACGAGCTGTCGGCCGAGCGGACGGGCAGCGGCAAGCGCGGTCTCGCGGGCGACAACGCCGGCGACAAGGAGACCGCGTCAGCCAACGGGCGCTCTCGCTGATCTCCTCCGCCGCTCACGAGGCCATCGGCCCGGTACCGCCAGGCGACGAGGTCGCCCAGCGGTATCGGGCTGTGTTCGACACGGCCTCGGTCGGCGTCCTCGAGCTCGACCGCGAGGGCCGGGTGGTCGACGCCAACCCGGCCTTCCGGCGCAGTGTCCCCGGCATCGTCGGCAGGCAGGCCACGTCGGCGATGACGCGCGCCGACGCGGTGCGGCACGCCCCGCTGTGGCAGGAGCTGATGGACGGCCGCCGCACCCGCTACGAGATCGCGGCCACCCTGCGGACCGCCGAGGGCACCCCCGTGCCCGGCAGCGTGGTGGTCACCGCCGTCGTCGACGGCGCGGGCGAGGTGATCGGCGCCGTCGCCATCGCGGCGCCCGAGGGGCTGTCCGCCGAGTCGCCGTCTCCGCAGCGCGAGCAGCCGACCGCCGCGGAGATCGCGGTGCTCACCGGGCTCGCGTCCGGCCTGACCCTGCAGCAGGTCGCCGTCCGGCTGGGGCTCACCCGCCGCGGCGTCGACTACCGGCTGGCCCGGCTGCGGCAGAAGCTGCGCACGGACGGCCCCGGTGGCATCCCGGCCACCACCGCGGGGGTGGTGGCCAGGGGCTACGCGATAGGCCTGCTGACGCCCGGAACCTGGCCTCCTCGACCAGGTCCCGGCGCCTGATCTTCCCTCTGCGTCCGCCTAACGGGGGGCAGGCAGGTCGAGCACGACCGCGTCGTCGTCGTCGTCCATCGCACCGCCGGTGGTGCCGATGGCCCCGTAGACCTCGGGCCGCAGCGAACGCAGCCGCACGGCCCACAGCGCGCCGACCACGGCCGCGAGCAGCACGAGCCCGGGCAGGATCCACCGCAACGGCGACGTCGGGTCGGTGCCCAGCAGGGCGTCGAAGTTGCCGACCAGGAGCGCGACCAGCGCGGCGAGCGCGATCGTGGCGAGCGTCGGCGCCACGGCACGCTGCCAGAGCGATGCCGCACTCGACCGGCCACGGAAGAAGCCGACGACCGCGGCCGACGTCCCGGCCATGAGCAGCACGACGCCGACGGCGGACATCCCGGACAGCCAGGTGAACATCTGCAGCACCGGATCCGCTCCGAAGATCGCGAAGACGGCCACCACGACGACGGCGAGGATGCTCTGCGCCAACGAGCCCGCCACGGGCCCACCCGAGCGGGTGCTCACGCGGCTGAGCGGGCCGGGCAGCACGCGCTCACGGCCCAACGCGAACAGGTAGCGCGCCACGCCGTTGTGGAAGCTCAGCAGGGCGGCGAAGACGCTCGTGAGGAACAGCAGGTTGGCGATCGTGGCCACCGAATCGCCCCAGTGCTCGGCGAGACCCGCGAACACGACGCCCGGACCGTTCTCCGTGGCCTGCTTCTGGACGTCGCCCGATCCGACGCTGACGATCATCGCCCACGACGACACGGCGTAGAAGAGGCCGGTGAAGCCGACCGCGATGAACGTCGCCCTGGCCACGGTCACCCGCGGGTTGCGGCACTCCTCGCTGTAGATCGCACCGGACTCGAAACCGATGAACGCGGCCACACCGAAGGCGAACACCGCCCCGACCCCCGGCACGAACAGCGACGACGGTGAAAGCGCTGCCTCGACGGCGTACCCCGCCGCCGGGTGGCCGAAGGCGCCGATGTCGTAGAGAACGACCGCGATGCACTCCAGCACGAGCAGCACGGCCAGGATGTTGGCGTTCAGGTCGACCCGGCGCACGCCGAGCAGCCCGACGATGAGCAGAGCGGCCGCCGCCCACGCCCACCACGGCAGTGAGAGGCCCGTCATCGAGTTGATGAGGTCGCCGAGCGCGGAGCCGAACAGGCCGTAGAGGCCGATCTGGATCGCGTTGTACGAGATCAACGCCGTGAACGCGCCCGCGACGGCCGACGCGGGGCCGAGCCCGTGCGCGAGGTACGAGTAGAACGCTCCGGCGTTGGCCACGTACCTGCTCATCGCCGCGTAGCCGACGGCGAAGAGCGCGAGCGCGATGGCGAGCACCACGAAGGACAGCGGAACTCCCGTCACCCCGGTGACGGCGAACGTGGTGGTGACGCCGCCGCCGAGCACGGTGAGCGGCGCGGAGGCCGCCACGGTGAAGAAGACGATATGCACGACGCCGAGGCGTCTGCGGCGCAGTTGGGGACCGGATGCGGTCATCAAGTTCTCCGAATGTATCCCGAAGGGGAGCGGAAGAGAGTCCCGCCGAACCTAGCGAGCGGGCCGCGCCCAGGAAGAACGGCATCGCCCAATTCACCCATTGAGAGGTATTCGGCAGCGAATGCCTGAGTCAAGGATCGCCCAATTGCCCACCCATGGGGAATGGGGCGGTCGTCAGCGGCGCATCGTACGATCAAGGCCCCCGATGGACGATCACGACAGGGGCGATCAAACCGATGGCTCGAGAATCGATGGCGGGTGCATTTCTGCTGCTCGTACACGACGAGTTCAGCGGACGGCCGCGCTGCAGCCCCGATCTGCTCAACTGTGGACTGGTCGGTGCGCAGCTCGCGGAGCTCGTCATCGCGGGGCGGATGGGCGTCGCCGAAGGGCGCGTCCACCCCCTCGACGCCGACCCGCTGGGCGACGCCCGCCCGGCCGCCGAGTACGTCATGGAGTGCGTGCTCGCCCAACCGCGCCACCACACGGTGCGCACCTGGACCGACAACCTCGGCGGCCCGCTGCACGAGATGATCGTCGCCGAGTTGGTCGACGACGGGATCGTGCGCAGGGAGAGCGGCGGGGGGTTCGGGCGCCGCCGCACAGAGCGCTACCCGGCCGTGGACCTGCTGCGGGCCGCGGCGCCGAAGGCGCGGATCGAGCGCATGCTCACGGCGCCGCGCGATCTCGACCTCGCCGGCGCCTTCACGATCGCGATGGTCTGGGCGCTCGGGATCGAGGCCGTCCTCGATGCGAGGTCCGACCGCGACAGCGGCGACCTCGTCGAGCGGATCAAGGCCCGGATGCCCCCCGCCCTGCGGGAACTGCTCGAAGGCATCGGCAACTCGGCCGCCGCCTCCTCGCTCACGGTGCGGCGCTGAGTGGGCGCTGATCCAGGCTTCGGCCCGGGCGCCTGGCCGGGCCCCGACCACACCGAAGCCGACGACGACTCCGATCCGCTTTCCGGCTCGCTCTTCGCCCTGGAGAGCGCCGTCCTGAACAGCACGGGCGCAGGCGGAGCCCAGGTCAGCGTGCGGGAGGGGCTGGCAACGCGCAATGCGCTGGCCGTCGCCTACTGCTCGGCGGAGCGCTTCGACGAGGCAGCCGAGCTGCTACGCGACATCGTCCAGCGCTGCGTGGACCGCCTGGGCCCCGACGACCCCGACACCCTGGCGGCCGCGGGCAACCTGGGCGTCACCCGGGCCTGGATGGGCCTGTTCGCCGAGGCCGTGCCGCTGCTGGAGCACGTGGTCGGAGCCCGCGAGCGGGTGCTCGGCGACGAGCACGTCGAGACGCTGACGGCGCGCGACGCGCTGGCCGTGACCTACCGCCTGGCGGGCCAGGTGCCCGCGGCGGTGGGGCTGCACGCCCGCGTCGTCGAGCAGCGCATCCGGGTGCTGGGGCCCGCGCACCCGGACACCCTCACCTCGCGGTGCGGCCTCGCGCTGGCCCGCATCGCCGCAGGCAGCGCGGGTGCGGCGGCCAACGTCCTTTCCGCAGCGCTCGTCGACGCGGAGGAGGTGCCGGGTCCGCCGAGCCTGGCCACGGTGGTGCTGCGGGCCAACCTCGGACGCTGCCTGCTGCAGCTGGATCGCCCGGCCTCCGCGCAGCCGTTGCTGGCGCGGGCGCTGCACGACTGCACGGCCCTGCTCGGCGCCAACCACGCCGACAGCGTGATGTTGCGCGGCGAGCTGAGCAGGCTCGAAGGGCAGATGGATCCCGACACGCCCTTCTGAGGGTGGGCTGGTCCACAGAGCTTGCACGAGTGGCGTCAGCTCACAACGCATCTGGAGCAACTACAAACTGATGGTGATCACACGAATGCGCTCTGTTCGCGTTTCGAACACGCTGCGTTTGCATTCAATTGCGGAACGCATTCTACGTGATCCACACTGGTCCGGTTCAGCGAATTCCTACGCCTTACCAGATCGATGATGAATCCAGGTTCAGGTGGCCGCGGAGTCGGTTCGTTCGTGACCAAATTGGGCCATCTGGACTACGCGATTGGTCCGCCTGACGGCTATCGCAGAACGGTGTTATCGCGAGAAAGAGAACCGCGCAGATCGGTGTCGGAAGGGTCTCGTAGAGTCCACTCCAGTTGTGCTCGGGTACGCCGGATCGGCCGTCGACGTCCCTCCCGTCGCGTTCTCGCGCCACCGGGCCCTCGACCGCGCCCCCCGGCCTGCGTCCCACGGAAGGAGCTCCCCGGCATGTCCCTCTCCGAGCCCGTCACCAGCACCCGACCCCCGGCAAGTCCGGGCGGCGGGTCCGATCAGCGGCCCTCGTCCTCGGCTTTCGACACCTCGCTGCGCGGCTACGAGCGCCGCCAGGTCGACGACTACGTCGCCCGGCAGCGCAACGAGATGGCCACGCTGCGGGCCAACCTCGCCGAGGCCGAGCGGCAGCGCAGGTTGGCCACCGAGCACGCCGAAGCGACCGAGGAGGAGAACCGCAGGCTGCGGTCCTCCGCAGGCCGCGAGGCGCCGCCCGCCGAGGAGGGCTTCGGCTTCCGCGCCGAGAAGCTCCTGCGGCTGGCCGAGCAGGAGGCCGCCGAGGTGCGGGCCCGCACCCGGCAGGAGTCCGTCGGCCTGCTCGAGCAGACCCGCGCCGACGCCGAGAAGCACCGCCACGAGGTGGAGCAGTCGCTGATCACCCGCGCGGCACAGCTCGACCAGGCCGCCGCCCGGCGCGCCGTCGAGCTGCAGGAGCGCGAGCAGCAGATCGCCGACCAGCTCGAGGCCACCCGCGCCGAGACCGAGCAGCTGCACGCCGCCGCCACCCGCGCCGCCGACCGGTTGCGCCAGGAGTCCGAGGCCAAGGCCGAGGAGATCCGGGTGCGTGCGGAGGCCGCGGCGAAGAAGGTCCGCGACCAGGCCGAGCACGACCTCATGCGCCTGTCCGCGCTGCGCAGCAACGTCCACGCCGAGCTGGCCCGCCTGGCCGAGGTGCTGGTCAACGAACTCCCGTCCGGCTCGGATTCGGCCAACGGCAACGGCGCCCGCGCCGGAGCGGAGCGGTAATGGAACCCACCAACCGCACGACCACCACGGCACGGCCCCGCGCCGCCGGGCCGATCCCCGGCCAGAGCGGTTCGTCGCAGAACGGCTCGACCGCGAACGGTTCGTCGCAGGCGGGGGCCGCGACGGGTTCGTTCGAGGACGACATCGAGCGCCGCCGGTTCGTCACGGTGATCCGCGGCTACGACCGCATCGAGGTCGACGAGTACGTCGACGACCTGCTCGCGGTGGTCACGACGCTGCGCACGTCGGTCGACGAGGCCGACAAGGCCCGCCGCGCCGCCGAGGAGCGCGCGGCCGCGGTCGAGCGCAAGGCGGCCGAGAGCGCCGGAACCCAGCAGGCCGCCCCGCCCGCGGAGGGCTTCGGGATGCGCGCCGAGCGGCTGCTGCGGCTGGCCGAGAACGAGGCCGTCGAGATCCGCACGGCCGCGGCTGCCGAGTCGAGCTCCATCGTCGAACGGGCGCGGGCCGACGCGGAGCAGTTCCGGCACGAGTCCGAGCAGGCGCTCATCACCCGCTCGGCGCAGGCCGACCAGGAGGCCGGGCGCCGCGCCGCGGCTCTGGACGAGCGCGAGAGCTCGTTGAAGGCGCAGCTCGAATCCGCCCGCGGCGAGATCGAGATGCTGACCAGGGCCGCCCAGCGCGAGGCCGACCGGCTGCGCGACCAGGCGCGGCACGAGGTCGAGGAGCAGCGGGCCGCGGCCGAGCTGGAGGCCACGCGGGCCGTCGAGGCGGTCGAGAAGGACGTGGCGCGGTTGAACGCGCTGCGGGAGTCCACGCGCCAGGAGCTCGCCCGGATCGTGGAGATCGTCCGTTCGGCGTCATCGGAGGTGGCGGCGCAGGGCACGGCCTCGGCCACCTCAGACGAGCGGAAGTAAGAGCAACCTCCCGGTTGGCGTAGAGCCAACACGGAGTGTGGCAGCAGGCGGGCGATCGAGCGACAATGCCCGTCGATGCAAGACCGATGGAGGGGAGTGTCGATGTCGGGGTTGACGCGTCGTGGCGCTGCCGATGGGACGGTGGCGCGCTGACCACGTCGCCAGGGCCTGCTGCCGAGGGTGGCAGCGCCCAGGAAGCTCCCAAGCGCGGCCGGTGGGGTTCTGCCCTGCGCTCCCGGGCTGCCGAGCCGCGCGCGGAGGATGTTGCTGCGGCGCGCTCCGGGAAGGACGCCGAAGAGGCCGGCGGGCGTCCGGGCGCGGAGCAGGCGTCGGGGTACAGCCTGTTCACCCCGGTCACCCCGGCGCAGCGCACGAGCTCGGAACGCGGCCCGGCCCCGAACGCGTTCGCCCCCGGCCTCCGCGCCCCCACCCCCTCCACCCCGCCCCGCAAACCCTCCTCGCCCCCGCCCCCGGCCGACGCGGAAGGCAAGGCAGTGAGTGGGAAGGCGCGCGGCGGCAGGCTGCGGGGCCTGAAGCCCTCGAGCGTCGCAGCCCCCGCCGCCGACCAGCCGGACTCGAAGCTCCCCGGTGTCCGGGTGTCGAAGCCCGAGCCCCGCACCCCGCAGGCACGGAGGGTCGAGGCGTCGGCCGCGAAGGCAACGGTCGCGCAGCCTCCGCAGTCCGAGGCCCGCGGTGCTCGATCGGCGGACGCTGAGGCGCAAAGGGCACAAGCTCGCGCCGCCGTCGCATCGAAGGCGGCGCTCCCCGTCGGGACCCGAAAGCCTCAGACCCGCGATGGTCGGGCGACTGGAACACAGGGCGCGCAGGCGCGTGACGCCGAGGCGCCGAAGGCCAGGGCAGGCGATCGACCATCGGGCGTCGAGGCCCGGGGTGGTCGAGCGGCGGAGGCTGGGACGCGCGCACCGCAATCGCGCGGCGCCGAGGCGTCGAACCCGGCGCTTGCCGTCCGGGCTCGACAGCCTGAGACCCGCGGCGGTCAGGCGGCGCAGGGTGGGCAGGCGCGTGGCGCCGAGGCATCGAATGCGAAGCCCGGCGCCCAGCCTTCGGGCGTCGAGGCGCGGGCGCGCAGGGCGCAAGGCCGTGTCGAGGCATCGAACCCGGCCCTTCCTGCCCGGACTCGCAAGTCTGAGACTCGCGGTGGTCAGGCGGCTGCAGCGCAGGATGGGCCGTCGCGTGGCGCTGAGGCGTTCAACGCACAGGCAGGTGCTCGGGGTGCGAGCGTCGAGGCGCGCGGCGGCCAAGCCGCTCAGACGGGGGCGCGCGAGTCGCAGGCGCGCGGCGCCGATGTGGCGAACGCGAAGGCAGGCGCCCAGGCACCGAACAGCGGGGCGCGTGGGGATCAGGCGGCCGATGTCACGGAGCGCATCCCGCAGGCCCGGCGGCCTGAGGGGTCCAACCGTGAGGCGGAGGTGGCCCGGGCTCCCGAGGCAGCGGCGAGCGGGGGCCGGGCGCCGAACGCCGGAGCGGCAGCCGTCCGGGTGATGAGCCCTGCGGTGTCCCACCCGAAGACCGCCGATGCGGCTGTTGCCGACTCCGGGACCGCTGACTTCGTCGTACCGAGCCTGCCCGAGCGTGCGGAACGCAAGCCGCCCGGAGCGCTGTTCGCATTCCTCGCCGTCGCCGTGATGACGGTGGCGGCCCACGCCATCGCCGCCACGTTCACCTCGCTCTGGGTCGCGACCGCGGGGGAGGCGCGCTTCGCCGTGGCGGTGCTCGCCGTCCGCGACGCCACGATCACCCCGGTGTCGCTCGCGCTGTGGGACCGGCTCGCCGCGATCCAGATCGCCGCGGTCCAACTCCTGCTCCCCGTGGGCGACCCCGTCGAGCTCGCCCGCTGGGCCTGCCTCGCGCTCGGCGCGCTCGCCACCCTTCTGGCGTGGCCCGTGCTGCGCGGGTTCGGCAACTCGGTGCCCGCGGCGGCCGTCGCGGTCGGCACCCTCGGCGTGGCCCTGCCGGTCCTCGCGCTGCACTCCGGCGTCACGACGGCTGCGGCGGGCGTCGTGTGGCTGTCCCTCGCGGCCGCGCTCGCCGTCCGCAACCGCATCCGGGCCGCGGGCATCGCCGCGCTCCTCGCCGTGGTCACGGTCCCGCTCGTCGCCGCTCCGCTGCTGGGGATGGCCGCCTACGTCTGTCTCGACGGCACCCTCCGGCTTCCCGCCCGCCTCCGCACGCCTGCCGGGATCATCGCCGCCATCGTCGCGGTGGGCGTCGTCCTCGCCGCGGTCCTGCCGGGCGCGCCCTTCGTGGCGACGGCGGGCCCCGCCATCCCGATGGGGATCGCGCTCGCAGGGGCAGCGCTGGCGGCGGTGGTTGCCGTCGTCGCCCTGATCGCCGACCCCCTGCTGCGCCCGGTGCTCGCCGCCGCGGCCCCGCTGGTGGCCGTGTGGCTGGTGCCGGGGCCGTCACAGGCCGCCGCCAGGCATCCTCATCGCCCCGGTCGTCGCCGTCGCGTTAGGCGTTCTGGTCGACCAGATTCGCGAACGGGTGAGGCATCGGTCGCTGCGCGTAGTCGCGGCGGCGATCGTCGCCGTCGTGGTCGTCGTGCCGCTGATCGTGGCGGCGCGCTGGCCGACGCCCGCGGGCGGCTCGCTCGCGCGCTGGGTCACCACCCAGACCGGGCCCGACACCATCGTCGTCGCCGACACGCTCGACCGCGCCGAGCTGCAGATCGCAGGCTTCCCCGAAGACCGGCTCCGCACGCCCGCCGACCCACCGGTCCCGGGAGGGTTGCGGGTGGTCAGCGAGCGGCCGGGCGCCCCCGCGGTCGCGCCCTGCCCGCCGGAGGCCGTCCTGGCGCAGACCCCGATGGGCAGCGGGGGAGCGCCCGCGGTCGTCTGCGGCGCGTTCACCCCCGCGTCGGCGGTCGAGGCCACGGTCAGGGCCCGGCTGGGCGCTCAGCTCACCACGAACAGCTCGCTGCAGCTGCAACCGGTCGCCGCCGACGCGTTGCGCAACGGCGACGTCGACCCACGCCTGATGCTGACGTTGGCTGCGCTGACCAGCGCCCACAGCGTCGGGGTCGCATCGTTCCCCGCCGTCCGCCTCGACGCCCCGGGTGCCCTGCGGCGGATGGTGGTGCTGTCGTCGTTCGACGGGGCGGCGCCTTCGTCGTCGCAGCTGCTCCGCACCTGGCTGGCCGCCCAGCAGGCCCCTTTCGCGCCCGCCAGCGTCGTCGCCAACGGGTCCGACCTGATCCTCAACTACCCGGCACCGTCGCCGACCGGGCTACTCCCTCTGTAACGATCCGACACGGACGGCCTAGTCCGGTAACGCAGAGCAACAATGCCGCGAGGGAACTCGTAGGAGGCTCCCCATGACCTTGCACCGTCGCATTCTCACCATCGTCGCCGCCGTCGGTTCCGCACTCGGTCTGTTGTTGGCCCTGTCCACGCCCGCCTTGGCCGCCACTGACGCCTACGTCCGCCTCGCCCACCTCTCGCCCGACACCCCGAACGTCGACGTGTACGTCAGCAGCGTCGCCGATCCCAAGGACTCGTTCGTCGTGCCGGGCGTCGGCTACGGCGCCGTCTCGCCGTATCGCGCGCTCGCGCCGGGCTCGTACGTCGTGAGCATGCGCGGCGCCGGTGCCGCCGCCGACTCGCCGCCGGTGATCTCGGCGACCGTCGACGCCAAGGCGGGCCAGGCCTACACGGTGGCCGGAACGGGCCTCTCGGCGTCGCTCGGCCTCACGGTCCTCAGCGACCAGCTCGCCCTCCCGCCCGCGGGCAAGGCGGCCGTGCGGTGCATCAACGGCGCCGTCAGCGCGTCGTCTGTCGACCTCGGCCAGGCGGGCAAGCAGCCGTGGGCCACCGGGGTGAAGTTCGCCACCACCACCCCGTACACGGACGTCTCGCTCGGCACCTGGACGCTGCACGTCGCGGTGCCCGGCAAGGCCGCCGTCGACCTCCCGGTGACGATCGACGCCAACTCGACGTACTCGGTCGTGCTGCTGGACAAGAAGGGCGCCTTCACCGCCCAGCTCATCCGCGACAGCGCGGGCTCGCAGGTCGTGCCGGTCGGCGGCGTCGAGACCGGGTTCGGTGGCACCGCGCCGTCCGACCCGGCCGCGCTCCTCGCGTTCGGCACCGCCGCGGTGGCACTGGGCGGCGTGTTCGCGCTGACCCTCGTCGCCGGGGTCCGGCGTGCTCGTTCGCGCTGACCAGCTCCTCCAGGGGGCGGCCCGGTCGCATGCCGGTCGGGTCGTCGCCCAGGTCGCGTTGGCGGTAGCGGTCGTCGTCGCGCTCGTGGGCTCGGCCACAGTCGCGCTGACGACCCGGCTGCCCGTGCCGGTCGCAGCGGCCGCGAAGACGCCCGTCCTGTTCGACCCGGTGCCGCCCGCTCCCCAGCAGGCACCGGTCGTGGCCACCGCGACGACGCTGGACCTGCCGAGGCTGGGCATCCACCGGTCCAAGCTGGTCGATCTCGGCCTCGACGCTGCCGGGGTGGTCATCCCGCCCGACTCGACCGCCGTCGCGGGCTGGCTGACCGGCAGCGCGGTGCCCGGCGAGGTCGGGCCCACGGTGATCGCCGGGCACGTCGACTCCTACCTCGGACCGGGCATCTTCTTCCGGCTCGACACCCTGAAGGCCGGGCGACCTCGTCTCGGTCGGGCGCTCCGACGGGGTCACCGTCCGGTTCCGGGTGACCGACGTGATCACCGTCCCCAAGACCGACTTCCCCACCGATCAGGTGTACGGCCCGTCGCCCGCCCCGGAGCTGCGGCTGATCACGTGTGGCGGCGAGTTCGACCACCAGGCGCGGCGCTACCTGCGCAACGTCGTGGTCTCCGCGGCCTACGTCGACGCCTCCTGACCGACGGTCGCGCGGGCGGCGACTACCCTGGACTCACCCGGGCGTGCGGACGAGATCGATGGGACGAGGATGGCGGCGACGTGAGCTCCCCTGTGACCTACCTCGACCACGCCGCCACCACACCGATGCTGCCCGAGGCCGTCGCGGCCATGTGTGCGGCGCTGGCCCGCACCGGCAACGCCTCGTCGCTGCACAGCGCTGGGCGCAGGGCGCGGCGCGAGGTGGAGGAGAGCCGGGAGCGGATCGCCGCGGCCGTCGGCGCCCGCCCGTCCGAGGTCGTGCTCACCACCGGTGGCACGGAGAGCGACAACCTGGCCGTCAAGGGCCTGTACTGGGCGCGCCGGGCCGCGGACGACCGACGCCGTCGCGTCCTCGTCTCCGCGATCGAGCACCACGCCGTGCTCGATTCCGCGCGGTGGCTGGCCGAGCACGAGGGCGCACAGGTCGACGTGCTCGCGGTCGACGAGGACGGCCGCGTCCGTCCGGAGGCGCTGCGGGCCGCGCTGGCCGAGAACCCCGCTTCCGTCGCGCTGGTGTCGGTGATGTGGGCCAACAACGAGGTCGGCACCGTCAACCCGGTGCGCGAGCTGGCCGCCGTGGCGCACGAGTTCGGCATCCCCCTGCACACCGACGCGGTGCAGGCCGTCGGGATCCTGCCCGTCGATTTCGCCGCTTCCGGGGTCGACGCGCTCACCCTCACCGGGCACAAGCTCGGCGGCCCCTACGGCGCGGGCGCGCTGCTGCTGGGCCGCGAGGTGCCGGTGATGCCGTTGCTGCACGGGGGAGGGCAGGAGCGCGATGTCCGGTCCGGCACGCTCGACACCCCGGCCGTGGTCGGGCTGGCCACCGCGGTCGACCTGGCGGTGGCGCAGGCGCCGCGCCGGGCCGCCGCGATCGGCGGGCTGCGCGACGACCTCGTCGGCAAGGTCCTCGCCTCCGTGCCGGACGCGGTGCTGAACGGCGACCCGGGCACCGGCGTCATCGACGGTGGCCCCTCCCGGCTGCCGGGCAACGCCCACCTCAGCTTCCCCGGCTGCGAGGGCGATTCGCTCCTGATGTTGCTCGACGCCCAGGGCATCGAGTGCTCCACCGGCTCGGCCTGCACCGCCGGTGTGGCCCAGCCCAGCCACGTGCTGCTCGCGATGGGCTCGGACGAGGCGGCCGCACGGGGCTCGCTGCGGTTCTCCCTCGGCCACACCACGACCGCCGCCGACGTCGAGCGGGTCACGGCCGTGATCGGGCAGGTCGTCGAGCGCGCGCGGCGGGCGGGGCAGAGCCGGTGAGGGTGCTCGCCGCCATGTCCGGCGGGGTGGACTCGGCCGTGGCCGCGGCGCGGGCCGTCGACGCGGGGCACGACGTCGTCGGCGTGCACCTCGCGCTGTCCGAGACGCCCGACGCTCTGCGCGCGGGGTCGCGCGGCTGCTGCTCGAAGGAGGACGCGGGGGACGCCCGGCGGGCCGCCGACGTCATCGGCATCCCGTTCTACGTCTGGGATTTCGCTGCGCGGTTCGCGGCCGACGTCGTCGACGACTTCGTGGCCGCCTACGCGGCCGGGCAGACGCCCAACCCCTGCCTGCGGTGCAACGAGAAGATCAAGTTCGCCGCGCTGCTCGACCGCGCGCTCGCGTTGGGCTTCGACGCGGTCTGCACAGGCCACTACGCCCAGCTGCGCGGGGGCGAGCTGCGCCGGGCCATCGACGCGGACAAGGACCAGTCCTACGTCCTCGCCGTCCTGCGGCCGGACCAGTTGCGGCACGCGATGTTCCCGCTGGGGGACACGGTGAAGGCCGCCGTCCGCACCGAGGCGGCCGCGCGCGGACTGCGGGTGGCGGGCAAGCCCGACAGCCACGACATCTGCTTCATCCCCTCCGGCGACACCCGCGCATTCCTGACGGCCCGGATCGGCGCGCGGCCCGGCGCCGTCGTCGACGCCGCCACGGGTGCCGAGCTGGGGCGGCACGACGGGGTGCACGGGTTCACCGTCGGGCAGCGCAGGGGCATCGGCGTGGCGGCCCCGGCCGCCGACGGACGCCCGCGCTACGTGCTGGGCATCGAGCCCACCAGCGGGACGGTCCGCGTCGGCCCGGCGTCGGCGCTCGACGTGCGGGTGATCGAAGCGGAGCGGCCGGTGTGGACCGCGGGCGGCACCCCGGAGCCGTTCGACGCGGTGGTCCAGGTTCGCGCCCACGGCGGCCTCGCCCCCGCCCACGTCGTCCCCGGCCCCGACGGGGTGCGGGCCGAGCTCGCCGAGCCCCTGCGCGGGGTGGCGCCAGGCCAGGCGGCGGCGTTCTACGTGGGCGACCGGGTCGTCGGCAGCGCAACGATCACCTCCACCCACTGACGCTGCCCCGCGAGGCGGGCGCATTCCTCGCAGCGCCGGTGCGCCGCGGAGGGTCCGCGGGCTCCGCGGTGCCGAGGATGTCCGCGAAGCCCGGCCGCACTGCGCTCCCGTCGGCCGCGCTACTCCATCGGGTGCCTGCCTACCTCGCGAAGGGACTGCGCATGGCGCCTGCGGGTGAACCGGAGTCGGGGCGCGAACCGGGGCCGGCCCGCCCGGCGCTTCGCAGAGCCGTGGGCGCCACGCAGGGGCCGCGGAGTCTGCGCGGTGCGGGAGTCGGGGCGGTCCCGGCGGCGGTGGCGGGCGATCGCGGTGGTAGACCTCCGAGCATGAGCCCCGCACCCCGTCTGGCAGGAGCGCAGTGAGCGCCGATGATCCGCTGGCCGCCGCGCTCGCCGCGGCCGGGTTGGCCGGGGCCGCCCCCGGGGTGACCGATGCCGGGGCCCGCGCCGGAGCCCGCTGCCGAGCCGGACGCCGCGCCCGCCCCGCCGCCTGCGCGCTGGCCCGATGGTGCGGCGACCGGCGTCGGGTCGATGCCCGGTACAGACCCGCGGGAGTCGGCCGCGGTCGTGGCGGGCGAGCTGCCGGTGATGCCCGCCCTGCCGGAGCTGCCCGCCCGCGGGGTCGGGGCGGACATGATCGGGCGGACGGCCGGGATGCTCGTCGACATCGCCGTCGAGGTGCGGCCGTCGGGCTACCGCGTCACCGGGCGCCCTGGCCGCGACCAGCGGCGCGCGATCGACCTCCTGCGCGTGGACGTGGACGCCTTCGACGAGGCGTGCGACCCGGTCAAGCCGCCGTGGGTGAAGGTGCAGGCGGCGGGGCCCTGGACGTTGGCCGCGTCGATCGAGCTGCACACCGGCCACGCGATGCTCACCGACCGCGGCGCGGTCCGCGAGCTCGCGGCGAGCCTCACCGAGGGCCTGCGCGCGCACATCGAGGAGGTCGCGGCCCGCACCGGCGCTGCCGTCCTCCTGCAGCTCGACGAGCCGACGCTGTCCGCCGTGTTGGCAGGCCGGGTGGCGACGCCGTCGGGCTACGGCACGGTGCGGGCGGTGTCGGAGAACGCGGCCGCCGACGTCCTGCGCGACCTCATCGCCGCGGTCGGCGTCCCGGTCGCCTTGCACTGCTGCGCGGACCGCCCCCCGCTGAACGTGCTCGGGCGCGTGGGCGCCGCCGCGGTCGGCGTGGACGCGACGCTGCCTTCGGTGGCGGGCCGCACGGCCTCGCCTGCCGCCCTCGACGCCCTCGGCGAGGTGTGGGACGCGGGCACCCCGCTCCTGCTGGGCATCGTGCCCGCGCGCTACCCGGGTGGCCGCCCGACGAGCCGCGAGCTCGCAGGCCCGGCGTTCGACCTGGCCGATCGGCTGGGCTTCGACCGTGAACGGCTCGCCCACCTCGCCGTCCCCACGCCGACCTGCGGCCTGGCGGGCGCCGACCCGAACTGGGCCCGGCGCGCCCTGAAGCTGTGCCGCGAGCTGGGCGAGGCGTTCCTCGACCCGCTGGACGAGCGCGAGTGATCCGCGCGAGCCGCTTCCGTGATCGAACCCGGAACGTCCGTGGGCGGCGACCAGGGCCGCGAGGGCCGCGGTGATGTGCGCCTCCGCGGCCTCGTGCGTCACGCCGAACCCGGCGAGCAGCTGCGCGACCGGGTTCTCGTCGTCGGCCAGCAGCCCCAGCAGCAGGTGCTCGGTGCCGACGTAGTTGTGGCCCAGGCGCAGTGCCTCCCGGAACACCAGCTCGAGCACCTTCTTCGAGGGGCCGTTGAACGGGATGTGCCCGTCGGGCACGGTGTCCGCGGCGACGAGGTGGGCTTCGGTGGCGTCGCGCAGGACATCGAGATCGACCCCGAGTGCGGTCAGCGTCGTCACCGCGATGGCGGCCCGCTCCACCAGGAGCCCCAGGAGCAGGTGCTCGGGGCGGATCTGGTCCTGGCCGCCGCGCCGCGCCGCCGCCTCGGCCTCGACGACCGCGTGCCGCGCCCTCGGCGTGAAGCGGGCGAAGTCGCGCTCACTGGTCGCGCCTTCCGCACGGGGCACGAACCGCTTCTGCACGGCCTGTTTCGTGACCCCCATGTGCCGCCCGATGTCCGTCCACGACGCGCCCGCGCGCCGGGCCTGGTCGACGAAGTGCCCGATGAGGTGGTCGGCGACCTCACCGAGGTGCTCGCCGACGGCGACGGCATCGCCGAGCCTTTCGAGCGCGCCGCCCTCGGGGTGGCGGTCCTTCACGAGGGTGATGAGGTCGTCGAGTCGTACTGCTGAAGTCATACGTCAACTCTAGGTTGACGATGGATAGCGGTCAACCTCGGGTTGACGATGACACGGTTGAGCTCGACACCGCGGAACTGTCGGGGTTCCTCGGTAACCTCGCCGCGTGAGTCCCGAATCCGTCCGTGAGCGGTACGTCCAGCTGGCCGAGGAGGTCAGAGGGCATCGGTTCCGCTACTACGTGCTCGATGCGCCCGTCCTGTCCGATGGCCAGTTCGACGAGCTGTGGCGCGAGCTGTTGGCGATCGAAGAGGCGCATCCCGAGCTCGTCACGCCTGATTCGCCGACCCAGCAGGTCGGGAGCACCTTCTCCACCGATTTCACCGCCCACGACCACCTCGAGCGCATGCTCAGCCTGGACAACGCGTTCAGCGCGGACGACCTGCGGGCCTGGGCCGAGCGGGTCAGCCGTGATGTCGGCGTCGAGAAGCTGCACTACCTGTGCGAGCTGAAGATCGACGGGCTGGCGGTCAACCTGCTCTACGAAGACGGCAAGCTCACCCGCGCGCTGACCCGCGGCGACGGGCGCACCGGCGAAGACATCACGCTCAACATGCGCACGCTCCAGGAGGTGCCCGAGGAGCTCACCGGTACGGCCGAGTTCCCGGTGCCGAAGCTCATCGAGGTGCGGGGCGAGGTCTACTTCCGGCTCGAGGACTTCCAGGCGCTCAACGCGCTGATGGTCGAGTCCGGCAAGCCCGTCTACGCCAACCCGCGCAACACCGCGGCGGGCTCGCTCCGGCAGAAGGACCCGCGCATCACCGCGTCGCGCAACCTGCGGCTGATCTGCCACGGGTTCGGGAAGCGCGAAGGCTTCACCCTGGAGCGGCAGTCCCACGGCTACGACGCGCTGCGCGCCTGGGGCCTGCCGGTGTCGGAGCGCACGGTGATCCTCACCGGCATCGATGAGGTGATCGCGCACACCGAATACTGGGGCGAGCACCGGCACGACATCGAGCACGAGATCGACGGCGTGGTCGTGAAGGTCGACGAGGTCGCTCTGCAGCGCAGGCTGGGCGCCACCTCGCGCGCCCCGCGGTGGGCGATCGCGTTCAAGTACCCGCCGGAGGAGGTCACCACCAAGCTCCTCGACATCCGGGTGAACGTCGGGCGCACCGGCCGGGTCACCCCGTTCGCCTTCATGGAGCCGGTGGTCGTCGCGCAGTCCACGGTCTCGCTCGCCACCCTGCACAACGCCGATGAGGTGCGCCGCAAGGGCGTGCTGATCGGCGACCGCGTCGTGATCCGCAAGGCGGGCGACGTGATCCCCGAGGTGCTGGGGCCGGTCGTCGATCTGCGCGACGGCACCGAGCGGGAGTTCGTCATGCCGACGCACTGCCCCGAGTGCGGCACCGCGCTGGCCCGGCAGAAGGCGGGCGATGTCGATCTGCGCTGCCCGAACGCCCGCTCGTGCCCCGCGCAGCTGCGGGAGCGGCTGTTCCACGTCGCGGGCCGGGGCGCGTTCGACATCGAGGGCCTGGGCTACGAGGCGGCGGTGGCGCTGCTCGCGGCCGAGGTGGTGGATGACGAGGGCGATGTCTTCGCGCTCACCGAAGAGGATCTGCTGCGCACCGACCTCTTCCGCACGAAGGCGGGGGAGCTCTCGGCCAACGGGCGGAAGCTGCTGGTCAACCTGGAGGCGGCCAGGGATCGGCCGCTGTGGCGTGTGCTGGTCGGGCTGTCGATCCGGCACGTCGGCCCCACCGCCGCGCAGGCGTTGGCCCGCGAGTTCTCCTCGATGGATGCGATCGAGGCCGCAGCGGAGGCGGCCGCCCGCGCCACCGAGGCCGCAGGCTTGGCCATCACCTCGGACGGCAGCGCAGGCGACCCCGCGGAGGAGGCCGACGGGCCGCACGGCACGGCTGCGCAGGGCGCGGCCGACGAGGCGGTGGTCGACGCGACCACCCCGGTGGCAGGTGCGGTTGAACAGGCCACCGCGGCGGAGATGGTGGCCGACGAGGCCACCCCGGGAAAGGTCCCGGGCGACGCCGGCGACGCGGCGGAGGGTGCGGCCGACGCCGCTCTGGTGGAGGTGTCGGCGGCAGAGCGGGCTGCGGCGGCGGAGAAGGCGGCGCGGCTCCTGGTGCGGGCCCAGGCCAAGGAGTTGGCCGCGGCGCTGGCGCCCATCGCGGGGGTGGAGGGTGTCGGGCCGACCATCGCCGCCGCGCTCCGGGACTGGTTCTCCGTCGACTGGCACCGCGAGGTGGTCGCCAAGTGGCGGGCGGCCGGTGTGCGCATGGTCGACGAGGTCGACACGTCGGTGCCGCGCACCCTCGAAGGCCTGTCCATCGTGATCACCGGGTCGATGGACGGCTTCTCCCGCGACGAGGCGAGGGAGGCCATCGCCGCGCGCGGTGGCCGGGCCGCAGGCTCGGTGTCGAAGAAGACGGCCTTCGTCGTCGCGGGAGAGGCGCCGGGCTCCAAGTACGAGAAAGCGATGGAGATCGGCGTGCCGGTCCTCGATGAGGAGGGCTTCCGAGTGCTGCTCGAACGCGGCCCCGAGGCGGCCGAAGCGCTGGCTCGGAAGGAGTGATGGCTCGGCCCC
Organism: uncultured Actinomycetota bacterium; assembly: GCA_963799945.1. Classification (GTDB taxonomy): domain Bacteria; phylum Actinomycetota; class Actinomycetes; order Mycobacteriales; family Pseudonocardiaceae; genus Pseudonocardia. The sequence continues at coordinate 695,238 of CAWCZG010000004.1, read as the reverse complement.
CGAAGGGGTGATGCGTGCAGGTGGGCGAACGGGCGTGTCGTAGGACACATGTGCGGCGCCATCGGAATGAACTGTGGCACGTCTGGGTACCCCCAACCCCTACGATCGGGGTGCGATCTCCGGAAAGGTCTCCGTTCGGCGGCGGCACGTGACGCGTTCGCGGGATATGGTCGTCGAAATGGGGGTGTCGCGGTGCTGCAAGCGGTACTGAACGGCTCGCGCCCCGAGGACGCGCACCCGGCGCTGCCGATCGTGCCGCGCCACCTCGCCCGTGACGCGCGGGCGGTCGCCGAGCAAGGTGTCCTTTCGGTGCACATCCACCCGCGTGATCGCGAGAGCATGGAGACGCTCGATCCGGCCTACGTCGGCGACGCTGTCGCGGCCATCCGCGCCGAGGTGCCCGGCATGGAGATCGGCGTCCCGACGGGCCGCTGGATCCAGCCCGACCCCCAGCGGCGGGTCGAGGCCGTTCTCGCCTGGGGTCACCTGGGCATCGGCAAGCCCGACGTCTGCTCGGTCAACGTGCACGAGAATGGCTGGGAGCGGGTCTGCTCCGCGGCCGAGTCGGTGGGCATCGGCGTCGAGCTCGGCGTCTGGACCAGCGGCGATGCCGTCACCCTCCGCCGCAACCGGGTCCCGCGGGGCACCACCAGGGTGCTCGCCGAGTCGACCGTCTCCGACCCCAGCACCGCTGTCGCCGAGGGCGTGCGGATCATGCGCGCGCTCGGGTCGGATCTCGGTGTACCGGTGCTCCTGCACGGCGAAGAGGGCGGCGCCTGGCCGGTGCTCGAGTACGCGATGGGCCTCAACATCGACACCCGCATCGGCTTCGAGGACGTCCTCGTCCTGCCCGATGGGTGGCTGGCCACCGGCAACGACAACCTCGTCACCAAAGCGCTGGAGATCGGCTCCGGCAAGCGGGCCTGGGGGCTGCAGCAGAAGATGCGCTCCCGCCGCGGCCGCTGAGGCCGCCCCGGTGAGTCACACCGCGTACTGCCGCACCCAGTCCACCTGCATCTGCGACGGCCGGACGCCGCCGCCGTGGCTTTCGCCCGGGAACCAGTCCAGCTGGATGCACAGGTGCATCGGGCCCGGCGGCAGGATCGACGTGTCGGCGGTGCGGTACCAGGGCTTGCCGTCCACGTAGGTCGTCACGCTCTTCGGCGTCCATTCGACGGCCCAGTTGTGCCACTGCGTCGCGTCGATCTTCACCTCGCCGTGCACCTGGGAATCGTCGGCCCCGTAGTGCAGGAAGAGGTCGGTCGACTGGCGGGTGTCGTCGGTCATCTCCATGAAGTCGATCTCGCCGCCCACCGGGTAGTTCTCGGCGTCGGGCCACAGCAGGAGCAGGGCGTTGTAGGTCGGGTCACTGGCCGGAGCCCGCACGCGACCTTCCCAGCGGCCGTACTTCTGGCCCGAGCCCCACGCCATCCCGTCGGTCGTGCCGTTGGAGTCACCGGTGATGGTGAGCAGACCGTTCGCCACCGACGTCGCGGAGGGCGCACGGCGCCCCTTGCCCGCGTGGCCCGGGCCGTCGTAGAGGCCCCACTGGGACAAGTCGCCGCCGAACTCGTCCGCCTTGACCGGGGTGCCCCAGCCGAACGTCTCCGCGGCCGTGGTCCCGTCAGCCGTCGCCGGCTTCGTCGCGGGTTTGGCGGCCTGCGGAGGCGGGGCCGCGGTGGTGGGTCGCGCGGTGGGGGCAGGCGTCGCCCGCACAGTCGGGCGCGTCGACGCCCGCGCACGCCGGTCGAACGACAGGTCGTCGGTCGCCGTCGTCGCCACGGCGTCGACCGTCCCGACCTCCGCCTGGCTGCACGGGTCGAACGGCGCCTGCGCGCCGCCCAGGTCGAGGATCAGCCGGTGGGCCGCCTGCTGCACGCGGCATGGTCCCGCTGCGGCGAGCCCGACCGCGGGCACCGCCACCAGCCCGACCACGAGACCGGTGACGAGGAACATCGTGCGTCCCCGGCGGCGCCCCCACCGGGAACGCCGCGCGGCGGGAGGCCGCCGATGTCTGCTGCCCCGCACCGCCTCCCCATCCGCCCCACTCGGCGCGCCCGCCATGGAACCGCCACCGGAACCGCCACCGGCGGCAGCACCTGCACCGGCGGCAGCACCTGGACGGGCGATGGCACTGCCACCGGCGATGGCACCGCCACCGCCACCGATGGCAGCACCGCCACCGCCACCGCCACCGCCACCGCCACCGCCACCGGCGATGGCACCGCCACCGCCACCGCCACCGGCGATGGCACCGCCACCGCCACCGGCGATGGCACCGACGCGGCCACCGGCGATGGCACCGACGCGGCCACCGGCAGTGGCGCCGGGGCCGGCACCGGCGACGGCGTCGGCGCTAGCGATGGCATCGGCGAGGGGGCGGACGCCGCCGATCGTCTCCCCGGTCCGGACGTCCTCGGACAGGGGGATCCGACGGTCGACGGCGGCGAGGATCTCCTTCGCCAGCGCGGCCCGGTCGAGCTCACCCGCCGGGCCCGGCGACGCCGTGCTCGATGCCCGCCGGGGGTGGGGGGCCGCGGCGAGCTCGACCGTCGCCTCGGGGGTCGGCGCCTCCTGGAGGCGGTGTCTGGACATGCTGCGGGTCCTCGTGCCGGGTGCGGCGGCCGGAGTCCGGCGCTCGCTCCTGCCCCCGCTCATGTCGGGCACCTGTGGGGAGCATCGACGGGCAGGACCCGGGTCGACCAGGCGCACCGGCCGACACGTTCGGAGTCGACCAGCCGGGCGACCGTAACCACACCGTGACCCGGCCGCGTAGCCGTCGACGGCAGGGCTGCGGTCACCGGTCGGCCCGCTCACCACCAGCGGGGCCTCAGGTTGCCTCCCGGTGCTGACTTTCCGTCGAGCGGGCTCGGTCCGTCGACGAGCGGGGACGAGGCTGCTTGAGGTCAGCCCCCGAGGATGGTCGTCACGATCCCGGACAGGTGGTTGAGCCGCGCGAGCTCCGAAGGCCGGAACGCGGGCCCGCCCGGCCTGCCGACGACCAGGCCCTGCGCGTCGACCATCGGGCCGAAGGGGGCCGCGGCCAGCTCGGTGTCCAGGTCGCTCCACGGCGCGGGTACCCACTGCACGACCGGGTCGAGCACGATCGCCTTCGAGAGCGGGAGCCACGGGAGGTCGCCCGCGCTGGTCTCCGGCGCGGCCGCGCTCTGCGCGAGCCGGTAGGACCGGGTGCCTTCCCGTCGCGCGATCAGCGCCCAGCCCGCCCGGAAGATCCGGGGCACGCCGTCGGCCAGCAGGTCGAGGCCGTGCTCCGGGTCGCCCGCGATCTCGTCGATCAGCTCGAGCTCGTGGTGGGTCTCCAGGCGCCCCGAGTGCGGGCGCATCGACTCGACCTCGACCCCCGGCACGGACTCGGCCGAGGTGATCAGCACGTCGGGTGGGCGGCCTGCCGGGAGCTCGACGGCGATGTCGTCGATCGCGTGTCCGGCGGCGCGCTCGACGACCGACACGCCGAGGATGTCGGCGCCCGCGTTGCCCAATGCCGTGGCGACGGCGCCGAGACTGCCCGGTTTGTCCGGCAACACGATGCGGAGCAGGTATGACACGCCAGATACGCCCTCTCGCCAACTCCGCATGGGCCGCCTCTCCCCACCGCGCCCCGGCCAGCGATTGTGGCAGGGCCCGGACCACCCGAGCGAGGGTGCGGCGCGGCCGGTCGTCGATCGTCCCCCGACGGGCACACCGCGTGCAAACCCGGTCGCGCCCCGCGCCTAGACTCGGGCTTTGGTTGACGTCCGCGCCCGGTGCCGCGCCGCGACGTCCCGTCATCACCGGTGGAGGACATCTTGGCTGCAGATACGGGTGGGATCACCCGGGACGAGGTCGCGCACCTCGCCCGGCTGGCCCGGCTCGCCGTCACCGATGCGGAGCTCGACGTCTTCGCGGGCCAGCTCGACGTGATCCTGGGTGCGGTCGCGCGCGTCGGCGAGATCGCCGCGGACGACATCCCGCCCACGTCGCACGCGGTGCCGCTGGAGAACGTCTTCCGCCCCGACGAGCTACGCCCGTCCCTCACCCAGGAGCAGGTGCTGTCCGGCGCCCCCGCGGCCGAAGAAGGCCGTTTCCGGGTGCCGCGGATCCTGGGGGAGGAAGCAGTGAGCGACCGAGCTGATCCGGCTGACCGCCGCCGAGCTCGCGGAGAAGATCCACTCCCGCGAGGTGTCGGCCGTCGAGGTCGCCCAGGCCCATCTGGACCGCATCGCCGCCGTCGACGGCCAGGTGCACGCGTTCCTGCACGTCGCCGGAGAGGCCGCGCTGCAGTCAGCCGCGCTCGTCGACGACAGCATCGCCGCGGGCACCGCGCCCGCGTCGCCGCTGGCCGGTGTGCCGCTCGCGCTCAAGGACGTCTTCACGACGATCGACATGCCCACCACCGCGGGCTCGAAGATCCTCGAAGGCTGGCGCCCGCCCTACGACGCCACCGTCACCGCGCGCCTGCGCGCGGCCGGGATCACGATCCTGGGCAAGACCAACATGGACGAGTTCGCCATGGGCTCCTCCACCGAGCACTCCGCGTTCGGGACCACGCACAACCCGTGGGACCTCGACCGGGTCCCGGGCGGCTCGGGCGGCGGCTCGGCGGCCTCGCTCGCCGCGTTCGAGGCGCCGCTCGCGATCGGCACCGACACCGGCGGCTCGATCCGCCAGCCCGCCGCGTTCACCGGCACCGTCGGGGTGAAGCCCACCTACGGCGGCGTCTCCCGCTACGGCCTGATCGCCTGCGCGTCGTCGCTCGACCAGGGCGGCCCGTGCGCGCGCACCGTGCTCGACGCGGCGCTCCTGCACGAGGTGATCGGCGGCTACGACCCGCTCGACTCCACCTCGATCGACGCGCCCGTGCCCGGCGTCGTGGCCGCGGTGCGGGAGGGGGCGCGGGGCGACCTGTCCGGCCTGCGCGTCGGGATCGTGCGCGAGCTGGGCGGCGAGGGCTACCAGCCGGGGGTGCGCGCCTCCTTCGAGCAGGCGGTGACCCAGCTCGAGAAGCTGGGCGCCGAGGTGGTCGAGGTCAGCTGCCCGCACTTCGAGTACGCCCTCGCGGCCTACTACCTCATCCTGCCCAGCGAGGTGTCGTCCAACCTCGCGCGGTTCGACGCGATGCGCTACGGCCTGCGCGTCGACGGGGCCAAGTCGGCCGAAGAGGTCATGGCCGCCACCCGCGAGGCCGGGTTCGGCGCGGAGGTCAAGCGCCGGATCATCCTCGGCACGTACGCGCTGTCGTCGGGCTACTACGACGCCTACTACGGGCAGGCCCAGAAGGTGCGGACGCTGATCTCGCGCGATTTCGCCGCCGCGTTCGCCCACGCCGACGTGCTCGTCTCGCCCGCGACGCCGACAACGGCGTTCCCGATCGGCGACAAGGTGGACGACCCGCTGGCCATGTACCTCAACGACCTGGCCACCATCCCGACCAACCTCGCGGGCACCGCGGCCCTGTCGGTCCCGTCCGGCTTGGCCGACGACGGCCTCCCCGTCGGGCTGCAGATCATGGCGCCCGCCCTCGGCGAGGCCGTGATGTACCGGGTGGCCGCCGCGTACGAGGCGTCCCGCCCCGCATTGAGCGTTCCGGAGGTCCTGGCATGAGCACCCCCACGCTGGTCGCCTTCGACGAGGTCGTCGAGCGCTTCGACCCGATGCTCGGGCTCGAGGTGCACGTCGAGCTCAACACCAACACCAAGATGTTCTGCGGCTGCTCGACGACGTTCGGCGCCGAGCCCAACACCCAGGTCTGCCCGACCTGCCTGGGCCTGCCGGGCTCGCTGCCCGTCGTCAACCGGACCGCCGTGGAATCGGCGATGCGGATCGGGCTGGCGCTGCACTGCGAGATCGCGCCCTGGTGCCGGTTCGCCCGCAAGAACTACTTCTACCCCGACATGCCGAAGAACTTCCAGACGTCGCAGTACGACGAGCCGATCGCGTTCGACGGCTACCTCGACGTCACGCTCGACGACGGCACGGTGGTGCGGGTCGGCATCGAGCGGGCGCACATGGAGGAGGACACCGGCAAGTCGCTGCACGTCGGCGGCGCGACCGGCCGCATCCACGGTGCCGAGTACTCGCTCCTGGACTACAACCGCGCGGGCGTCCCCCTGATCGAGATCGTCACGAAGATGATCCCGGACACGGGGGCGCGGGCACCGGAGGTGGCGCGCGCCTACGTCACGGCGCTCCGCGACCTGGTCAAGTCGCTCGGCGTCTCCGATGTGCGGATGGACCAGGGCTCGATGCGTTGCGACGTCAACTTGTCGCTGTCGCCGCGCGGCTCGGGCGTGCTCGGCACCCGCACGGAGACGAAGAACGTCAACTCGCTGCGTTCCGTGGAGCGGGCGGTGCGCTACGAGATGGCGCGCCAGGCCGCCGTGCTGGACGCAGGGGAGCCGATCATCCAGGAGACGCGGCACTTCGAGGAGCAGTCCGGCACCACGCGTGCGGGGCGGCGCAAGGAGACCTCGGAGGACTACCGCTACTTCCCCGAGCCCGATCTGCTCCCGATCGCCCCGCCCGCGGAGTGGGTCGAGGAGCTGCGCGGCACCCTGCCCGAGCTGCCGTGGGCCCGGCGTGCACGGCTGAAGGCGGAGTGGTCGCTCACCGACGAGGAGCTGCGCGATCTCGTCAACGCCGGCGCGCTGGACCTCATCGAGGCCACCGTCGCCGAGGGTGCGCCCGCCGCCGAGGCCCGGTCGTGGTGGGTGTCGTACCTGAGCCAGCAGGCCAACACGCGCGAGGTCGCCCTCGACGCGCTGCCGATCACGCCTGCCGCCGTGGCGCGGGTGATCGCGCTGGTGGCCGCGGGTGAGCTCACGAACAACCTGGCCCGTCAGGTCGTCGACGGGGTGCTGGCGGGGGAGGGCACGCCCGACGAGGTCGTCGCCTCCCGCGGTCTCGCGGTGGTGTCGGACGAGGGTGAGCTGGTGGCCGCCGTCGACGCCGCCCTCGCGGCCCAGCCCGACGTCGTCGAGAAGATCCGCGGCGGCAAGGTGGCGGCGGCGGGCGCGATCGTCGGGGCCGTGATGAAGGCGACCGGCGGCAAGGCCGACGCCAAGCGGGTGCGCGAGCTGGTGCTGGAGCGCTGCACCGCCGAGTAGCGGCTCAGGAGCGCCCGGCGCCGCCTCCGCCGTTCATCTGGATCCGGATCACGCGGTCGTCGCTGGAGACGGGGGTGCCGCCCGTCTTGTTGACCGTGCCGACCCAGAGGAAGGCGTCCGGCCCGGCCGTGGCGGGCCCGAGCCTGCCGTAGACCCCCTTCAGCAGGGTCTGTGGTTCGCCGGTGAAGAGGCCGTTCTTGTCCGCGTGCAGGACGTAGGTCGCGGCGCCGACGCTCTCGGCGATGGTCACGGTGCCGTCGTGGGCCGTGCAGCCGCCCACGCCGGGGCTGTCGGCCCACCGCCAGGCGGGCGGGGTCAATGCGCCAGGGGATATCAGGTGCAGGACGTCGCCCGAGGTGGTGTGGTCGGGCACCCAGGTCTGCGTGGTCGTGTCGTCGACGCAGATCCCGCCCGGGTCGCTGATCCCGGAGCTGAGCACGGGCGAGTTCGGGTCGGGGTTGGTCTCGCCGGGGCGTCCGAGCGTGTCGATGCGCAGGATCTTCCCGGCGAGCGAGCCCGGCAGCGACGCGTCGATGCCCGTGTCGCCGGTCGCCACCAGCAGCAGGCCGTCGGGATCCACACCGAGCGCGCCCGCGTTGTTCGTCCCGCCGCGCGGGATCCCGACCATCACCGGCTTGGGCGGCTCGCCGGGAGCGAGCTTCACGACCCGGTTGTCGGTGGGGGTCGTGACGTAGGCGTAGACGAGCTGGTCTTCGGCGTAGGCAGGGGAGAGCACGAGCCCGGTGAGGCCGCCGCCGCCGCTCGCGTCGACCGGGATCGTCGTGACGAGCGCGGGCGGGGTGCCCTGGCGGACCCGCAGCACCCGGCCGGTGGTGCGCTCGCCGACCAGCGCCGACAGCCCGTCGGGCAGCACGGCGATCGCGCCGACCGGGGCCAGGCAGGTGGCCACGACCTGCGGGTCCGGGTCGCTGCAGCCCGAGGGCGCCTGCGGTGCGCCGCTGGTGTCCGCCCCGTTCGGTGGCGGCGGCTCGCCGGTCGGCGGGCTCCCCACCGAGGGCGGACCGCCCAGCTCGCCGACGCCCTCGATCTTGTCGTGCCAGTCGTGCGCGCCTCCGTCGGGGAACGACGCGCAGGCCGCCAGCAGCAGGAGGACGGCCAGCAGCGCGCACACGCCCCGTATCCGTCGCACCACGTGAGCAGGCTAGGTGGGGCGGGGTGAGCGGCCCGTGAGTACCGTCGAGACCCGTGATCCAGAACGAGGCGGTCAAGAGCGAGGCGCCGATCGACGTGCTGGTGCCGGACGAGGCCGGGATCGCCGCGCTGGCCGACGTGCCGGGCGTACGGGCGATCCGCTACGACCCCGCCGCCGACCTGCCGCCCGAGGCGGCGACCGCGCCGGTGCTCGTCGCCCCGTCGTCGGCCACCGCCGAGGTCGTCGCCAAGCTCGGACGGCTGCCGGAGCTGCGCCTGGTCCAGCTCCTCACCGCGGGCGCGGAGGCCTGGATCGGGAAGCTGCCCGAGGGCGTCGCGCTCTCCGACGGCCGGGGCGCGCACGGTGGCGCGACCGCGGAGTGGATCGTCGGGGCGCTGCTCGCGGTCTACCGGCACGTGCCGCGCTTCGTCACCGCGCAGGCCGAAGGCCGCTGGGACTACCACCAGACCGAGGAGCTCGCCGACAAGCGGGTGCTGATCGTCGGCGCGGGCGACGTCGCGGAGAACACCGTGGCCCGGCTCGCGCCGTTCGGGGTGACGACGACGCTGGTCGGCCGCCGCGCCCGCGACGGCGTGCACGCGATCGAAGAGGTGCAGGAGCTGCTGCCCCACCACGACGCCTGCGTGCTGATCGTGCCGCTGACCGACGCCACCCGCGGCCTGGTCGACGCCGCGTTCCTCGCCGCGATGCCCGAAGGCGCGGTGCTGGTCAACGCCGCGCGCGGGCCCGTCGTGGACACCGACGCGCTCCTCGCGGAGCTGACGGCGGGACGGCTGCGCGCGGCCCTCGACGTCACCGATCCCGAGCCGCTGCCCGAAGGCCACCCCTTGTGGAAGGCGCCGGGCCTGTTCCTCGCCCCGCACGTCGGCGGCAGCGTGCCGCAGGCAACGGCGCGGGCGTTCCGGGTGGCCGCGGAGCAGATCGCCGAGTTCGCGAAAGGGAACACGCCCCCGAATCTGGTGCAGGAAGGGTACTGACCACCCGGTTGCGGATACTGTGCCGCGCATGACCGAGCAGCCCACGGCGTACCCGGGGTACGGCAACTACGGCACGACGACGCCGCAGCCGGACAACACCCGTCCGACCCGGCGCCCGCTCGCCTGGAACGGCGGCACCGACATCGGGCTGTTGCTGCTGCGCATCGGCATCGGCGGCGCGGTGTTCGCGCACGGCGCCCAGAAGGTGTTCGGACTGTGGGGCGGGCCGGGCATCACGTCGTTCGCGGGCAACCTCGAGACCTTCGGCTACCAACAGTCGGTGACCCTGTCGTGGGTCACCGGCGTCACCGAGCTGGTCGCGGGTGCCTTCCTGGTGATCGGCCTGTTCACGCCGCTGGCGGCCGCCGCCGTGCTGGCGATCATGATCAACGCGACGCTGCTCAAGCTGGGCAACGGGTTCTTCGTCACCGGTCCGAAGGGCAGCGACGCCTTCGAGTACTCGGCGGTCCTCGGCCTGGGTGCGGCCTGCCTGGTGTTCACCGGGCCCGGTCGGGTCGCCTTGGACAACGGGCGCGCCTGGCACCGGCGCCCCGCGTCCTGGGGCGTGCTGGCCTTGGTGATCGGCGTCGCCGCCGCGGTGCTCGTGTACGTCCTGCTGCGCCGCCCGATCTGACCTCGTCGCGTCGATCCGTACGTGAGTGCTGCTCGCGGACCCGTGATGTGCGGCTCGCGCCGATCATGACCGCTGATGCGTCCGGCCGGGCCGCGCTCGGGTGAAGGCGCTGGGGATCGCTGACGAGCTGTGGCTTCCCCGGGTGCGGCGCCGCCTCGGTCGACCGGGCGACCGTCGTCGGGCGTGCGGAGTTGACCGGCGGATACGTCGCCACTTCGGTCGAGCGGGTCGATCTCGACGTCGACGGTCGGCGCGTGAGCGTCGTGGTCAAGGCCGCGACACCGGTCGAGGTGGCGGCCATGCGGGCGATCGCGGTCGTGGGCGGGATCGCGCCGCAGCCGCTCGCCATCGGGCCCGACTGGCTGGTGCTCCCCTTCGTGGACGGGCCGCCGCTGGGGCCCGACGAACCCGTGCCCGACCCGGTGTGGCGGACCCTGGCCAGGGTGCACGCGCACTGGCGGGGTCGGCGGCCACGGGGCGTGCCGGTGATCGACGCAGCGTGGTGGGCGGCGCTGTGTGACCGCACGCTCGTCGCCGTCCGGGGTGGGTCGGCGCGGACGGGGGAGCGGGAGTTCGCCGACGCCGAGCGCGCGCTCGTGGCCTGGCGGGCCGACCCCGCGATCACGGGGGCGCTGGCCCGCATGCCGCGCACGCTCGTGCACGGCGACGCGCACCGCGGCAACGTGCTCGGCCGGGGCGAGGAGGCGGTCCTCATCGACTGGGGCAACGCCCGCGTCGCCCCGGCCGCGCTGGACCTGGCGACGCTGCGCGCCCAGGGCGGTGTCCCGCCCGCCGACCACCCGCGGCCCGCACTCCTGGAGCAGGACTGGGCCGACGTGCAGGTGCACGTCCAGTACCTGGGCTTCGCCGCCGACCACCTCGGCGCCGCGCGGGTGGGCGAGATGATCGCGACGGCCGCCGCCGCGCTCTCCCGCCTCCGCGGCGCGTAGGGAGCACGCCGCCGCCACACCAGCGTCGTGGTGCTCACACGCCAGCGCCAGGAAGCCGGTGTGGCCTACACCGTGCCGGTGTGGACCGAGCCCGGGGCGGTGCGCGACAGGTCTCAGCCGGGGCCCGGCCGGTGGCTGCGCCTACGGAACCCGGCGGACGGCTCCCGTGTGCGCGCTCGTGGCCAGCGCGGCGTAGGCCCGCAGCGCCTTGCTCACTGGCCGGTCGCGGTCGCGGGGCTGCCACGGCCGCTCGCTCGCCTCCATCTTGGCCCGGCGCTCGGCCAGCACCTCCTCGGCGACGTCGAGCGACAGGACGCGCTCGTGCACGTCGATGACCACGTGGTCGCCGTTCTCGATCAGCCCGATCACGCCGCCTGCGGCCGCCTCTGGCGAGATGTGGCCGACGGAGATGCCCGCTGGAGCCGCCGGAGAACCGGCCGTCGGTGATCAGCGCGCACACGCGGCCGAGCCCGGTGCCCTTCATGAACGCCGTCGGGTGCAGCATCTCCTGCATCCCCGGCCCGCCGGAGGGGCCCTCGTAGCGGATCACCAGGACGTCGCCGGGCTGGACCTGCTTGGCGAGGATCGCCGAGACGGCCTCCTCCTGGCTCTCGACGACCCGCGCGGGGCCCTCGAAGTGCCACAGCTCCTCGTCGATCCCGGCCGCCTTGATCACGGCGCCGTCGGGAGCGATGTTGCCGCGCAGCACGGCGAGGCCGCCGTCGCGGGTGTAGGCGTGCTCGATGTCGCGGATGCAGCCCTCGGCCGCGTCGGTGTCGAGCGAGGACCAGCGGTTGGAGGTCGAGAACGCCTGGGTCGTGCGCACCCCGCCGGGCGCGGCGTGGAAGAGCTCGACCGCCTCGGCCGACGGGTGCCTCGGCGCGAACGTCCCACGCGTCGAGCCACGCCTCGAACGAGGGGGAGTGCACGGTGTGGACGTCGGTGTGCAGCATTCCGGCCCGCCGCAGCTCGCCGAGGATCGCCGGGATGCCGCCCGCGCGGTGCACGTCCTCCATGTGGAAATCGGAGTTGGGCGCCACCTTGGCCACGCACGGCACCCGCCGCGAGACGGCGTCGATCGCGGCGAGGTCGAAGTCGATCTCGCCCTCCTGCGCCGCGGCCAGGATGTGCAGCACCGTGTTGGTGGAGCCGCCCATCGCGACGTCGAGCGCCATCGCGTTCTCGAACGCCGCGCGGTTGGCGATGTTGCGCGGGCAGCGCAGAGGCGTCGTCCTCCCCGTACCAGCCGCTTGGCCAGCTCCATGACCGTGCGTGCCCGCCCGCTCGAACAGGTCGCGGCGGGCGGCGTGGGTGGCCAGCGTCGAGCCGTTGCCGGGCAGCGCCAGGCCGAGCGCCTCGGTGAGGCAGTTCATCGAGTTGGCGGTGAACATCCCCGAGCACGAGCCGCATGTCGGGCAGGCCGAGCGCTCGACCAGTGTCGAGCCCCTCGTCGTCGACCTGCTGTGACGCCGACGCGGAGATCGCCGTGATGAGGTCGGTCGGCGCGTGCGCCACCCCGTCGACGACGACGGCCTTGCCCGCCTCCATCGGCCCACCGGACACGAAGACCGTCGGGATGTTGAGCCGCATGGCGGCGTTGAGCATGCCCGGCGTGATCTTGTCGCAGTTCGAGATGCAGACGAGCGCGTCGGCGGCGTGCCCGTTGACCATGTACTCGACGGCGTCGGCGATCACCTCGCGCGAGGGCAGCGAGTAGAGCATCCCGCCGTGGCCCATCGCGATGCCGTCGTCGACGGCGATGGTGTGGAACTCGCGCGGCACGCCCCCCGCGGCGCGCGACCCCGTCGGCGACGATCTCGCCGAGGTCCTTCAGGTGCACGTGGCCGGGCACGAACTGGGTGTAGGAGTTGGCGATCGCCACGATGGGCTTGCCGAAGTCGCCGTCGGTCATGCCGGTGGCGCGCCAGAGCGAGCGCGCTCCGGCGGCGTTGCGGCCGTGGGTGGTGACGCGGGAACGCAGGGCGGGCACGGCATCTCCCCAAAGAGTCGAGGGAAGTGACCAGTGGCGTGCCGGCGTGCCGTGCCGAGGTACCCGCGGCTGGCTGGGCGGGGACATGAAGGCAGCCCGCCGGACGCGGCGGCGAGCTGAGGCAGGTCGCGAACGTGGACGGCAGGGGAGCGGTAGCTCGGCACCGTCGGTCGAGCACCGCCCGCACCGTGGCCTTGTCGCTCAGGCGCAGCGAGCTGATCTCCGCCCACGGTACGCGCCGGGTGCCGCGAATCCGCCGCACGGTCAGCGCCTCCGGGTCCGCGACGGTCCGCACGCGCAGCACCCACGCGATCGCCCCGAGCGGGACGAGGTAGACCAGCCAGAAGAAGGGCGCCCCGAACGCGACGGGCGTGGCGCAGACGGCGAGCAGCAGCGCGCCGAGGATGGAGAGGCGGGCGGGCCGGAAGACGGCGACGACGGGCTGGTCAGTCACTGGCGGCGTCTCCCCCGAGCCATCGGGCCCGAGTGTACAGCGCTCCCACCATCCGGACACACCGTCCCAGCAGATTTGACGCCCGGGCCGCTCGACAGCTAGCGTCCAGGCATGCTGATCGACCACGTCCTCGTACTTACCAGGCGCGTCAACGCCTGAGAAGCACTCGGTCGTCGACGCGCCACCCTCGTTCCGCCACTTGAGGCGGTCGGGGGTTTTTTCATGTTCGGAACCCGTTACGAGCAGTGAGGCAGAGGCCCCGATGACCACCGCAACTCCCCGATCAGGGCCCAAACCGGCGCCACCGCCCGGCAGGCCCGCCACGGTCGCACGCCCGGAGACCCCGCGCGTAGACACCGTGGCCGGAGCCCGCGTCGACGCCGTGTCGATGACCGGCGCGCAGTCGCTCGTGCGTTCGCTGGAGGAGGTCGGCTGCGAGGTCGTCTTCGGCATCCCCGGCGGCACGATCCTGCCCGCCTACGACCCGCTGCTGGACTCCACGAAGGTCCGGCACGTCCTCGTCCGCCACGAGCAGGGCGCCGGGCACGCGGCCACGGGGTACGCGCAGGCCACGGGCAAGGTCGGGGTCTGCATGGCGACCTCGGGCCCGGGGGCGACCAACCTCGTCACGCCGCTCGCCGACGCGCACATGGACTCGGTGCCGGTGGTCGCGATCACCGGGCAGCAGACCCGCGCGCTCATCGGCACCGACGCGTTCCAGGAAGCCGACATCACCGGCATCACCATGCCGGTCACGAAGCACAACATGCTGGTCACCGACGCCCGGGAGATCCCGCGGGCGATCGCGGAGGCCTTCCACCTGGCGTCGACGGGCCGACCCGGCCCGGTGCTGGTGGACATCCCCAAGGACGTCCTGCAGGAGCAGACGACGTTCAGCTGGCCCCCTGAGCTGCAGCTGCCCGGCTACCGGCCGACGACCCGCCCGCACGGCAAGCAGATCCGCGAGGCCGCCAAGCTGATCAACGCCGCGAAGCGCCCGGTGCTCTACGTCGGCGGCGGCGTCCTCAAGGCGCAGGCGTCGGCCGAGCTGATCGAGCTCGCCGAGCTCACGTCCATCCCCGTGGTCACCACGCTGATGGCGCGCGGCGCGTTCCCCGACAGCCACCCCCAGCACGTGGGGATGCCGGGCATGCACGGCACGGTCACCGCGGTGGCGGCCATGCAGGAGGCCGACCTGCTGATCACCCTCGCGGCCCGTTTCGACGACCGGGTCACGGGCGTGCTCTCGGGCTTCGCGCCCAACGCCCAGGTCATCCACGCCGACATCGACCCCGCGGAGATCTCCAAGAACCGCCGCGCGGACGTCCCGATCGTGGGCGACTGCAAGGACGTGATCACGCGAGCTCATCGACGTGGTGCGGGCCGAGCGGGCCGAGCACGGCGCCGCCGACCTCGCGCCGTGGTGGGCGCGGCTCGACGGGCTGCGCAAGACGTTCCCGCTGGGCTACGACTGGCCGTCGGACGGCTCGGTCGCCCCGCAGTACGTCATCGAGCGCATCGGGCAGGTCGCCGGGCCGGACGCGCTGTACGTCGCGGGCGTCGGGCAGCACCAGATGTGGGCGTCGCAGTTCATCCGCTACGAGAAGCCGCGCACCTGGCTCAACTCCGGCGGCCTGGGCACGATGGGCTACGCGGTGCCCGCGGCGATGGGCGCCAAGATGGCCCGCCCCGAGGCCGTGGTCTGGGCCATCGACGGCGACGGCTGCTTCCAGATGACCAACCAGGAGCTCGCGACCTGCGCGCTCGAGGACATCCCGATCAAGGTCGCCATCATCAACAACGGCAACCTCGGCATGGTCCGCCAGTGGCAGACCCTGTTCTACAAGGGCCGCTACTCCCAGACCGACCTCGGCACGCACAAGCACCGGATCCCCGACTTCAAGCTGCTCGCCGAGGCCATGGGCTGCGTGGGGCTGCGCGCGGAGTCGAAGGAGGACGTCGACCGGGTGATCCACCAGGCGATGGAGATCAACGACCGGCCGGTCGTGATCGACTTCGTGGTCGGCGCCGACGCCCAGGTGTGGCCGATGGTCGCCGCGGGCACCGCCAACGACCAGATCATGGCCGCGCGCGGCATCCGGCCGCTGTTCGACGGCGACGAGCTGGTCGCCGATCCCGCGACGATCGACGCGGTCGTCGTGGCCGCCCAGCACGAGAGCCGGGGTCAGCGATGATGCAGCGCCACACCCTCTCGGTCCTCGTCGAGAACAAGCCGGGTGTCCTCGCCCGCGTGTCGGGGCTGTTCTCCCGGCGCGGGTTCAACATCGAGTCGCTCGCGGTCGGCCCCACCGAGAACCCGGACGTCTCGCGCATGACGATCGTCGTGGCCGTCGAGGACTTCCCGCTCGAGCAGGTCACCAAGCAGCTCAACAAGCTGATCCACGTCATCAAGATCGTCGAGCTCGAGCCGACCCAGTCGGTGCAGCGCCAGGTCCTGCTGGTGAAGGTGCGGGCCGACCCGGCCGTGCGCAGCCAGGTGTTGGAGATCGTCGAGCTGTTCCGCGTCAAGGCCATCGACGTCACGCCCGAGTCGCTGACCATCGAGGCCACGGGCACCGCGGAGAAGATCGCGGCCCTGCTGAAGAATCTGGAGCCCTACGGCATCCGCGAGATGGTCCAGTCGGGCACCATCGCCGTCGGCCGTGGGCCGCGCTCCATCACCGCCACTGCCGCCCGCTAACCAGAAGCGAAGGAAGAACCCCGTGAGTGTCAACATCTACTACGACGACGACGCCGATCTCTCGATCATCCAGGGCCGCAAGGTCGCGGTGATCGGTTACGGCAGCCAGGGCCACGCCCACTCGCTGTCCCTGCGCGACTCGGGCGTCGAGGTGCGCATCGGCCTCCCCGAGGGCTCGAAGTCCCGCGCCAAGGCCGCGGACGAGGGGCTCACGATCGGCACGCCCGCCGAGGTGTCCGCCTGGGCCGACCTGATCATGATCCTGGCGCCGGACACCAAGCAGCGCCACATCTACGCCGAGGACATCGCCCCCAACCTCAAGTCGGGCGACGCGATCTTCTTCGGGCACGGTTTCAACATCCGCTACGACCTGATCAAGCCGCCGTCCGACGTGGACGTCGCCATGGTCGCGCCGAAGGGCCCCGGCCACCTCGTGCGCCGCCAGTTCGTCGACGGCAAGGGCGTTCCCTGCCTCATCGCCGTCGAGCAGGACGCCACGGGCGGGGCGAAGGCGCTGGCGCTCTCCTACGCCGCGGCGATCGGCGGCGCGCGCGCCGGGGTGATCGAGACGACCTTCACCGAGGAGACCGAGACCGACCTCTTCGGCGAGCAGGCCGTGCTCTGCGGCGGCGCGGCGGCGCTGGTGCAGACCGGCTTCGAGGTGCTCACCGAGGCGGGCTACGCCCCCGAGATCGCCTACTTCGAGTGCCTGCACGAGCTCAAGCTGATCGTCGACCTCATGTACGAGGGCGGCATCGCCAACGAGCGCTTCTCGATCTCCGACACGGCCGAGTACGGCGACCTCACGCGGGGCCCACGGGTCATCACGCCCGCGACGAAGGACGCGATGAGGGAGATCCTCGCGCGAGATCCAGGACGGGCGCTTCGCGCGCGAGTGGGTGGCCGAGGACGACAACGGCCGCCCGAACTTCACCCGCCTGCAGAAGGAGGGCCAGGAGCACCCCATCGAGCAGGTGGGGGAGAAGCTGCGCGGCCTGATGAGCTGGGTCGGCACGAAGGCGACCTGATCGCCCGGGAGCGGTGATCGCCACGAGTGCGCAGTTCCCGGTGATCGAATCCCGGGAACGTCGTACTGACGGCGATCACCTCAGCGTCCCCCCGGCACTGCGGGGAGTGTCGGGGTGTCGCTCTACGATCGGGTGACTACCGCCCGTCGATCTGGGAGCCCGTCCGCTGTGAGCACCGCCGCCACCCGTCCTGTCGTCCTGCTTGCCGAGAAGCTCGCTCCCTCCGCGGTCGCGCTGCTCGGCGGCGACGTGGAGATCCGCCACGTCGACGGCACCGACCGCCCCGCTCTGCTGGCGGCCATCGCCGATGCCGATGCGCTGCTCGTGCGCTCGGCCACCAAGGTCGACGCGGAGGCGCTCGCCGCCTCGAGCAGGCTCAAGGTCGTCGCCCGCGCGGGCGTGGGGCTGGACAACGTCGACGTGCCCGCGGCCACCGCGCGCGGCGTCATGGTCGTCAACGCGCCCACGTCCAACATCGTCAGCGCGGCCGAGCACGCCATCGCGCTGCTGCTCTCGGCGGCGCGGCACATCCCGGCGGCCGACGCGAGCCTGCGCCAGGGCCAGTGGAAGCGCAGCAGCTACACGGGCGTCGAGCTCAACGGCAAGACCGTCGGCATCGTCGGGCTCGGCAAGATCGGCCAGCTGGTCGCGCAGCGGCTCGCGGCGTTCGGCGTCTCGCTGATCGCCTACGACCCCTACATCGCGCCCGCGCGAGCCGCCCAGCTCGGCATCGAGCTGCTCTCGCTGGAGGATCTCCTCGGCCGCGCCGAGATCATCTCCATCCACCTGCCCAAGACGGCCGAGACCCTCGGCCTGATCGGCAAGGACCAGCTCGCGCTCACCCGGCCCGGCGTGATCATCGTCAACGCGGCCCGCGGCGGTCTGGTCGACGAAGACGCGCTGGCCGAGGCCGTCCGGTCCGGGCACGTCGGCGGGGCGGGCATCGACGTCTACGTCGAGGAGCCCACCACGTCGAGCCCGCTGTTCGAGCTGGAGCAGATCGTCGTCACGCCGCACCTGGGCGCGTCCACCGACGAGGCGCAGGACCGGGCGGGCACCGACGTCGCCCGCTCCGTGCAGCTCGCGCTGGCGGGCGAGTTCGTGCCGGACGCGGTGAACGTGCAGGTCGGCGGCGTGGTCGGCGAGGAGGTCGCGCCCTGGCTGCCGCTGGTGCAGAAGCTGGGGGCGATGCTCTACGCGCTGGCCGGGCGGCTGCCGTCCGCGGTCACGGTCGACGTGGCGGGCGAGCTGGCGGCCGAAGACACGTCGGTGCTGTCGCTCGCCGCTCTGCGCGGGCTGTTCACCAACGTCGTCGAAGACCAGGTCACGTTCGTCAACGTGCCGGTGCTGGCCCAGACCCGCGGGGTCACCGTCGAGCTCACCACGGCGCCGGAGAGCGAGAACTTCCGCAGCGTCGTCCAGCTCCGGGCCGCGATGCCCGACGGCGAGGCGCTCACCGTGTCCGGCACGCTCACCGGCCGGGCCCAGGTGCACAAGCTGGTGGAGGTCAACGGCCGCCACTTCGACCTGCGCGCCGAGGGCGACGTGCTGCTGCTCGAGTACGCCGACCGGCCCGGGGTGATGGGGCGGGTCGGCTCCCTGCTCGGCGAGGCGGCGGTGAACATCGAGGCGGCCCAGATCAGCCAGACCACCGACGGCACCGACGCGATCATGCTGCTGCGGGTCGACCGGCCGGTCGACCCCGCTGTGCTGGAGCCGATCGGCGCGTCCATCGGGGCCTCGACGACCCGGTTGATCTCTTTCGAGTGACGGCCCGCGAAGCCTCTGTCTGCCCTGTGTGCAGGCACTCCGGGTGATGCGGGCACAATGGCGCGCCCAGGGAGCGACACGTTCTCTGGGTGGTGGGCGGAGTCGGGCGGCCCTTTCACCTGTCGGGGTGACCCCGATGGGATGGCAGGCGGGCGGCACTGGCCGTTGCAGCCGGTAGCGTGCGGCTGGCCGGGATTCGGCCGGCTGGAGGAGGGATTCAGGTATGCGCCTTGCGGTCATCCCGGGCGACGGCATCGGGCCGGAGGTCATCGACGAGGCGCTGAAGGTCCTGGCGGAGGTTGCGCCCGGAACGGAGACGACCACGTACGACCTCGGGGCCGCGCGCTGGCACTCCACCGGTGAACTGTTGCCCGAGACGGTGCTCACCGAGCTCCAGCAGCACGACGCGATCCTGCTCGGGGCCGTCGGCGACCCGTCAGTGCCGAGCGGCATCCTCGAGCGCGGCCTGCTGCTGCGCCTGCGGTTCGAGCTCGACCACCACGTCAACCTGCGCCCGGCCCGGCTCTACCCGGGTGTGCGCGGTCCGCTCGCGGGCAACCCCGAGATCGACATGTTGGTCGTGCGCGAAGGCACGGAGGGCCCCTACGTGGGCACCGGCGGCCTGCTGCGCAAGGACACGCCGCACGAGATCGCCACCGAGGTCTCGACGAACACGGCGTTCGGCGTCGAGCGGGTGGTGCGCGACGCGTTCGGCCGCGCCGAGCGCCGTCCCCGCAAGCACCTCACGCTGGTGCACAAGACCAACGTGCTCACGTTCTCCGGGCGGCTGTGGTCGCGGCTCGTGGAGGAGGTGTCGCTGGAGCACCCCGACGTGTCGGTGGCCTACCAGCACATCGACGCCACCACGATCCACATGGTGCAGGACCCGGGCCGCTTCGACGTGATCGTCACCGACAACCTGTTCGGCGACATCCTCACCGACCTCGCGGGCGCCATCACGGGCGGCGTGGGGCTGGCCGCCAGCGGCAACCTGGACGTCAGCCGCCGCAACCCCAGCATGTTCGAGCCGGTCCACGGCTCGGCGCCGGACATCGCGGGGCAGGGCATCGCCGACCCGACGGCCGCGGTGCTGTCGGTCGCGCTGCTGCTCGACCACCTGGGCGAGCGCGACGAGGCGCGGCGCATCGAGGCCGCGGTGGCGTTCGACCTGGCCACCCGGGACCACGGCGCCACCGGCCACACCCGCTCGATCGGCGACCGGCTCGCGGCGCTCGTGAGCGCGCACGCCACGTCGTCGACCTGACCGACGCCGACCTGGGTCGTCGCGAGCTGCTGCCGTCGGCACGCCTCGACGGCCGAGCCGCGGCCGTCAGACGACGGACGGCAGGTCCCGAGTCAGCATCGTCGCGCCCGCACCCGCGAAGTTCGCCATGTCGGCTGCGGCCGCCTGGCCTTCCTCGCTGCTCATCGCCGCGCCGAAGGCCGCCTCGTCAGTGAACTCGAGCGTCGCGACGAGGTGGTATGCGGGCGGGTTGCCGTCGGGGTCGGGGCCCGGCCGGTTGACGATCCAGCGCTGCAGACCCGGGATCTTGCTCGCGAGCACGGCGTGTGGACGTCGTCGTAGTACTTGTCGAACGCCGCGGCGTCCTCGGGCTGGTTGTAGAGCACGGTGAGCTGGTACACGGGACCTCCGGATCGGACCGCGGCCTCGTCGCCGCGGCTCTTCAGCCATGCTTACCGGGCGGCCGCGGCGAGACCACCGCCTGTCCCACGATGTGGGAGCCGGTGTGACAGGTCGCGACGCCGCGTGCCATGCTCCGCGACGTGTTCCGCACCAACGTGATCATTATCGAGCAGCGCGTCGGCTAACCGCACCACGGCCGACGCGCAGACCTCTTCGCATCCGCGAGGGGTCTTTTTGTTTGTCCCGCTCTCACCTTCGCGCTCCAGGAGTTCCGATGTCCCGCACCGAGCCCGCCGCGACCCCCCTCGGCGACGCCTTCCACCTCTTTGACACGACGCTGCGCGACGGCGCCCAGCGCGAGGGGATCTCGTACTCGGTCGCCGACAAGCTCGCCGTCGCCCGGCACCTCGACGCGCTGGGCGTCGGGTTCATCGAGGGCGGCTGGCCCGGAGCGATGCCCAAGGACACCGAGTTCTTCGCCAGGGCCGCGGCGGGGGAGCTGGACCTGCAGCACGCCGCGCTCGTCGCGTTCGGCGCGACCCGCAAGGCGGGCGCGACGGCTTCCGAGGATCTCCAGGTCAGGGCGCTGCTGGACAGCGGGGCGCCGGTCGTGACGCTCGTGGCGAAGTCCGACCGGCGGCACATCGAGCGGGCCTTGCGGACCGACGTGGCGGAGAACTGCGCGATGGTGGCCGACACGGTCGCGTTCCTTCGCGGGGAGGGCCGCCGCGTCTTCCTCGACGCCGAGCACTTCTTCGACGGCTACGCCTACGACCCCGACACCGCGCTGCGCGTGCTGGACGCGGCCGTGACGGCGGGCGCCGACGTCGCCGTGCTCTGCGACACCAACGGCGGGATGCTCCCGCTCGGCATCGCGGAGGTCGTGACCGAGGTGGCCGCGCGCACCGGTTTCCGGCTGGGCATCCACTGCCAGGACGACACAGGCTGCGCGGTCGCCAACTCGGTGGCCGCGGTACAGGCGGGGGCGACGCACGTTCAGTGCACCGCCAACGGATACGGCGAGCGGGCGGGCAACGCCGACCTGTTCGCCGTCGTCGGGAATCTCGTGACCAAGCTGGGCATGCCCGTCCTACCGGACGGCCGCCTGGCCGAGCTGACCCGCACCTCGCACGCGTTGGCGGAGATCGCCAACATCGCTCCCGACACCCACCAGGCCTATGTCGGGACGTCAGCGTTCGCCCACAAGGCGGGCCTGCACGCGAGTGCGATCAAGGTGGACCCGGAGCTGTACAACCACATGGACCCTGTGGATGTCGGCAACGGGCAGCGGGTGCTCGTCACGGAGATGGCGGGCCGGGCCAGCGTCGAGCTCAAGGGATCCGAGCTCGGCCTGGACCTGGCCGCCCATCCCGACGCCGTCTCGTCGGTCGTCGCGACGGTGAAGGAGCGGGAGGCGACGGGCTGGTCGTTCGAGGCCGCCGACGCCTCCCTGGAGCTGCTCATGCGCTCGGCGCTCGGGGAGGCCGACACGACGCCGTTCGTGCTCGACTCCTACCGCGTGATCACCGAGCACCGGGCCGACGGGCACGTGGTGGCCGAGGCCACCGTCAAGGTGCTCGTCGACGGGCAGCGGCTGATGGCGACGGCGGAGGGCAACGGCCCGGTCAACGCGCTCGACGCAGCGCTGCGGGCCGCGCTCGCGCCGTCGTGCCCGTGGCTGGCCGACATCGCGCTCTCCGACTACAAGGTGCGCATCCTGACGCGCGGGACGGACGCCGTGACCCGGGTTCTCGTCGAGTCGACGGACCGGGCCGACGGCCTGCCCGTCGCGGCCGAGTGGACCACGGTCGGCGTGCACGGGAACGTCGTCGAGGCCTCCTGGCTCGCGCTGGTCGACGCCTTGGCTTTCGCGGCCCTGCGCCGCACTCCCGTGGCCGCCGCCGTCGCGGGGGGCTGACGCGCTGGGTGGCGTCGAGATCACGGATCTGTCGGCTCGACGACAGATACATGCCTCTCGCCTCCGTCGCAGCGCGCGGGCACGATGCCCGTATGGCTGACGGCGGACGCGACCGGCCTCGGGGACGGCATCCGCGGGGGTGGGGCCGGACCGTGGTGAGGTCGGCCGCGGGCCAGACCCGGCCGACGGGCAGCCGTCACCGCCCGCGGACGCGGCCCTGCTCGAGCAGATCGACCTCTTCTGCGACACGTTGCCCCGGCGCTGGGCCGCGGCCTGCGACGACGGGCCGCTGCGGCTGTTCCTGCGCGAGGGCCGCGGCTGGCCCTTCTACGCGCGCCCAGTGCCCGGTGGGCCGCCGGTGACCGTCGCCGACGTCGTGCGGATGCGGGCGCGGCAGCGCGCGGCCGAGGTGCCGGAGGCGTTCGAGTGGGTGCTCGCCACCGCGCCGACCATGCTCGACGCCGTGCGCCGGACCGGGCTGCCGGTCCGGCGGTGCCCGCTGCTCGTGCTCGACGGCGAGCCCGTGCCCGTCGCGCTCCCGCCCGGGTACGAGGTCCGGCTGCTCGGGCCCGCCGACGGCGACCTCCCGGCCACCGCGCACGCCGTCGCCGCGATCACGGCGGTGGCCTTCGGTGGGCACGCCCCGCCGCCGCCGACGGCCGCCGACCTCCGGCTCCTGCAGGACGACCTGGCCGCGGGCGCGGTCGCGCGCGTGCTGGTCAGCGGACCCGACGGCCCGGTCGCCGCAGGTTCCGCCCAGCGCTCGGCGGGCGTGATCGAGCTGGTGGGCATCGCCACGGCCCGCGCGGCCCGCCGCCGCGGGATGGGCGCGGCGGTCACGTCGGCCCTGGCGGCCGCGGCGCTGGACGCGGACGCCGAGCTGGTCTTCCTCGCCGCGGGCGACGACGGCGCCGCCCGTGTCTACGAGCGCGTCGGCTTCCGCCGCGTGGGCGAGTGCGGGATCTCCGAACCCACCCTCCGCTGACCCCACCGCCGCGGCCCGGCCCCCGCGGTGTCCTTCGGCGCGCGAGATGCACCTGGCCGGGGTGTCCATCGCGGCGAACCCCCCTCACGTCGCGCTCGGGCCACCACCGGCGGGGTGCCGTGCCGAGATGCCGCCAGCGCACCGAGTCGGGCCGCCCGAGGTGGCGCACCGCGGGGCGCCCCGCCCCGCGTCAGGCCGTGGTGGGGGTTGCCGGGCGCGGATGGGGGGTGGACTCCGGGCGGCGGGCCCAGGCGGGGGCGTGCTCGGGCAGGGGGCCGATCGCGATCATGCGGGCCGGGATGCCCTGCAGCCAGGGGAAGCGTGTGAGCAGCTTCGCCGGGCCGGACACCGCGGTGCCGCTGTCGCCCACGCCGACGGGCCTGGTCGTGGTCGGCTCGGCCGCGGGCTTGACGCCGGTGGGGGCGTCGGCCAGGGCCCGGCCCAGCACGATGCGGTGTGCGAGGCGCTGGAAGCCCTGGATCAGGACGGTCGGCGCCCACCGCCTGCGCTGAACCTTCCGCAGCACCGAGCGCGGCACGATCCCGCCGGACGCGAGCGCGGGGCCGAGGATCCGGGCCGTCGCGACGGCGTCCTGCACCGCCAGGTTGATCCCGACCCCGCCCACGGGCGACATCGCGTGCGCCGCGTCGCCGATGAGCAGCAGGCCGTCCAGGTCCCACCGGCGCAGCCGCTCCAGCCGCACGTCGAGCAGGCTCACGTCGTCCCACGACCGCAGCTGGTCGACCCGGTCGGCCATCCACGGCAGCAACGTCGCGAAGCGGCGGCGCAGCTCCTCGATCCCGGCGGCCCGCAGCGCGGCGTCGCTGCCCTTGCGGATCAGGTAGGCGCACTGCCAATAGTCGCCGCGGTCGATCATCACGCAGAAGTGGCCCGTGGCGAACCGGCCGACGCCACCGGGCGGGTCGTCGTCGTGCCGCGGCAGCCGGAACCACCACACGTCCATCGGCACGCCGAACGACCGGGGCCGCAGGCCCGCCGCATCCCGCACCGCTGAGCCGCGGCCGTCGCAGGCGACCGTCACCGTGGCCCGCATCTGGTGCTCCGCGCCCGTCTCGCGGTCGACGTAGCGGACGCCGACGACCTTGCCCCCCTCGCGCAGGATGTCGCGGACCTCGGAGTTGCGCCGCAGGGTGAAGCTCGGCTCCTCCTCGGCGGCCTCGGCGAGCATGTCGAGGAGGTCCCACTGGGGCACCAGGGCGATGTGCTGGTGCGCGCCGGGCAGCCGCCGCAGGTCGGCCAGCGGGACGGTGCCGTTGTCGAGCTGGGCCTGCATCCGGTCCAGCATCCGGTGGGGGATCTTCGCGAAGCGGTCGGCGAGGCCGAGCTCGTCGAGCAGCGTCAGGGTGGACGCGTGGACGGTGTCCCCGCGGAAGTCCCGCAGGAAGTCGGCGTGCTTCTCCAACACCGTGACCTCGACACCCGCGCGAGCCATCAGCAGGCCGAGAACCATGCCCGCGGGACCCCCGCCGACGACGAGGCAGGTCGTGCGCTCGTTTTTCGTCATGCGTTGAATAATACCGACGATCGGCTCCCAGGCAAGCCCCGAGAGGCGCGTCACGGGATGGGGCCGTGTGCAGTGGACGGTGGGGGCTCCGCTAGAGTTGGTCCAGCAGGCGACGAGCAATCGTGGCCGGTGGGGTATGGTGTAATTGGCAGCACGACTGATTCTGGTTCAGTTAGTCTAGGTTCGAGTCCTGGTACCCCAGCGAAACCGTTGAGCAGATCGTGTCGTATGGTTTGCCACGTTTCCCAGGGCCCCGTCGTCTAGCGGCCTAGGACGCCGCCCTCTCAAGGCGGTAGCGCGGGTTCAAATCCCGTCGGGGCTACAAATCTCTGGCCTGGACTTCGGTCCAGGCCAGAGGTGTTTCCGGGCGTGTTCTCTGCCCAATTGGCGTAGGCCGGATCGGTGTCGATCCGCGAACTCCGACGTGACGTCAGGAGACCGGCCGATGAGCGCACCGACGAAGCGGCGACCCCCTGTCCGACAGCTGGCCTGGGTAGCCGTCGTGGCGCTGGCGGGGCTCGGCGCGGTGTTGCTCGGCGTGGGCCTGTCGTCCCAGCAGCACGCCCCGCAGCCCTCGGCTGTGGCTGCGACCGCCCTGCCGACCGCAGCGGCGTCCACGGCACCGGCACAGCCCGAGATGGGGCTCGTGCTGCCGCGCTCGCTCCCGCTGGCGTTGGCCGTGCCGTCGATCGGTGTGCGTTCGGACCTGTTGACGCTCGGGCTCAACCCCGACCACACCGTGCAGGTCCCGCCGCTGGGCCCGGTCTCCCAGGCGGGCTGGTACCAGCAGTCCCCGACGCCCGGGCAGGTCGGACCCGCGATCCTGTTGGGGCACATCGACTCCGCGCGCTACGGCCCCGGCGTCTTCTTCGAGCTGGGTGCGCTGAAGCCGGGGGACCCGGTCGAGGTGACCAGGGCCGACCACACCGTGGCGGTGTTCCGCGTTGACCGGGTGGTGTCCTACCCGAAGGCGAGCTTCCCGTCGCTCGAGGTCTACGGCAACACCCCCAACGCGCAGCTGCGGCTGATCACCTGCGGTGGCGTGTTCGACCCGGCGGCGCGCAGCTACGAGAGCAACATCGTGGCGTTCGCCAGCCTCCTGTCGACGCGGCCCGCGTGACGAATCCGACGATTGTCCGAACCGTGCCGGCTATATGGGCGAAAGCCTCCCGCATAGACCAGCTCAATGTCCTGGCAGCTGAGAGGAACGAGCGGATGGGCGACACGCCACGCGATGACGCGGTTTTCGGAGGGCGGCCCGTGGTCGCTTTCCACCGCGACGTCGACCGTCGGAACTTCCTGAAGTGGGCAGGCCTGGTCGGGGTCGGCGCGGCCTTCGTGGTGGGGGCGGGCGGCACGCCCGCCTTCGCCTCGACACCCGCCGGGGCGCTGCCCGCTCAGGGCGCCTCCGACTCCGGTGACCTGGGGATCCTGAACTACGCGCTGACCCTGGAGTACCTGGAGGCGGAGTTCTACAAGCAGGGCCTGGCCGCCAACCTGGTCTCGGGCCGGGAGATGGAGCTGATCAGCCCCATCGAGATGCACGAGCAGGCGCACGTCAACGCGATCACGGCCACGGTGAAGAAGCTGGGGGGAACCCCGGTCGCCATGCCGTCGATCAAGTTCCCGGACGGCACGTTCGGCAGCCGCGACAGCTTCCTCAAGACGGCGTCGACGTTCGAGGACCTCGGCGTCTCGGCCTACCACGGCCAGGTTCCGCTGATCATGAGCCCGGACGTGCTCGGTGCGGCCGCCTCCATCGCCGGGGTGGAGTCGCGCCACGCGGTGATCCTGGCCCAGCTCAGCAACGGCCAGTGGCTGCCGAGCCCGTTCGAGACGCCCAAGCCGATGAGCGACGTGCTCACCGCGGTCAAGCCCTACCTCAGCTGACAGGAGGATCGACCATGTCACGACGCAGCTTCGTCCAGGGCAAGACCCGCGTGGTGTCCGCTCCGTTGGCGGTGGAGGCGCTGAGCACCCGGTGGTCGTTGGCCGCCGCCGGTGACTTCGGCAGCGACATCGACGTCCTCAACTACGCGCTCACGCTCGAGTACCTCGAGTCGGCGTTCTACGAGCAGGGCAACGCCGCCCAACTGCTCGACGACACCACCGAGCGGAGCATCCTCGCCCAGGTTCAGAAGGACGAGGAGGCGCACGTCGCGGCCATCACCGCGACCATCCAGAAGCTCGGCGGCACACCCGTCGCCAAGCCGATGGTCAACTTCGGCGACGCCTTCACCAACCGCGACAAGTACCTGACCACCAGCCACACGTTCGAGAACGTGGGGGTCGGGGCCTACCTCGGCGCGGCGGGGTTCATCAAGAACAAGGACGTCCTCGCCGCCGCGGCGAGCATCTTCGGGGTCGAGGCCCGGCACGCCGCACTGGTCGGGAACCTGTTGGGGCTCCCGGCCGAGGGCGGGGTGTACATGGGCGCCTTCGAGACGCCGATGACCAAGGACAAGGTGCTGCAGGCGGTCGCCCCCGTGCTGGCGTCGCAGATGGGCGCGATGCCGTCCGGGGCCGCCGACACCGGTGGCGGCTCGACGGCCGGGCTGCAGCACGAGGGGCTGCTGGCAGCGGGTGGAGCCGCGCTGCTCGGCGCCGGGGCAGGGGCCGCCTACCTCGCGCGCCACCGCGACGGCGGGCGGGCCGGGGACGCCGACCAGGAAGCAGGCGCGTGATGGGCGCCTTGAGCCCGACGCACTGGCTGATCATCGTCGGCGTGCTGGTGCTGCTGTTCGGGGCCAGACGACTCCCGGACGCGGCCCGCAGCCTGGGGCGCTCGGCCCGGATCCTCAAGAGCGAGGTCAGGGAGGTGGCCGCCGACCACCCGCCGGTGGCCCCCTCCGTCAACCCCGGACGGGCGGCCGAGGACCAGCCGGGCCGGTGATCGCCGAAGCGGGGACATGACGGCCATATGTGGCGCTCATGTCCCAAATTTGGCGATCACCGACGGAGGTTAGGGCGCCTTCGTCGGTGTGCCGGTCGCCGTCGCCATCACCGCGGTGGCCCCGTCCGTCAACCCCGGACGGGCGGCCGAGGACCAGCCGGGCCGGTGATCGCCGAAGCGGGGACATGACGGCCATATGTGGCGCTCATGTCCCAGATCTGGCGATCACCGACGGAGGTTAGGGCGCCTTCGTCGTTGTGGGCGCCGCCGACGTCGGCCCCGCGCTGCTTGTGGGCGCGGCCGTGGTGGTCTTCACGACGGTGGTCGTCGGGGGCGGGGGCTCCGGCGTGGTCGTCGGCGCGCCTCGGTCTTCGTGACCGGGGGCAGCACGATGATGCGGGGCTGTGTCCGTTGCACCACCGGCCTCGGGGGCGGCGCGGCCTCGGTCGTCGGTGCGACCGTGACGGTCGTCGGCGCGGCCGCGGTGGTGGTGGCGACGGCGGAGGGCGCCGAATCGAGCGCGGTGACCGTCGGCGTCTCGCCCCGCGGCCACAGGAACGCCGCCGCGAGGACGAGCACGGCCGCGGCCGCGCCACCCGCTCCCACCAGCACCGCTGGGCTGGAGCGCCGCGCGCGCTGCGGGGCGTAGCTGTACTCGGCGTCCTGCTCGTAGGACGGCCAGTCGGGCACCGGCGGCCGCGGGGGCGCCAGTTGCGGCGACCGGGCCGTGGTGATCCGCTGGGTGGGCGCGACCGGCTCGGCTTCGGTGGCGAACGCCCCCGTCGGCCACTGGGACGTCGGCAGCTGGGGCGCGGACTGCGGGCCGGTGCGCCCTGACGGCGTGAGCAGCGCGACGGGCACGGTCACCGGCGCCGAAGGCCCGAACGTGCCGGACCGCTGCACGGGCAGGTGCGCCCCCGTCGCGGAGATCCCCGCGGGCGTCAACGACAGCGCCGCGCCCTTGGCGATCGCGTTCTTCGGGTCGGTGTCCACCGCCACCGGGCGGCCGAGCTGCTCGGACACCAGTTGCGCAACCAGCGGGATCCGCGACGAGCCGCCCACCAGCAACACCGCCGTGAGCTGCTCGGCCGTCATGCCCGCCGAGCTGATCGCGCGGCGCAGCGCGCTCACCGTCTCCTCGACCCGCGGCTGGATCATCGCCTCGAACTCGCTGCGGTGCAGCCGCACCGAGCCCTGGCCCGCGGGCGTCAGCACCGGGATCGAGACCTCGGTGTCGGCCGAGAGGGCCTCCTTGGCCTCCGTGCACTCGCGGCGCACCGCCGCGACCGCCGAGAGGACCGCCGGATCGGTCTCGTCGAGGCCCTCGAAGGCTTCGGGGAGACCCTCGCGGACGTGCTCGAACACGAGCTCGTCCAGGTCGATCCCGCCGAGCCGGTCGACGCCTTCCGGCCGACCGAGCAGGCTGAAGCCCTGCGGCTCCTTGTGGACGACGGCCGCATCGAACGTGCCGCCGCCGAAGTCGTAGACCGCGATCGTCGAACCCGGCTCCACCCGCTCGGCCGCGGCGTAGTGCAGCGCGGCGGCCTGTGGCTCGGCGAGGAACGTGGCGGGCAGGCCGTGGTGGCGCAGCGCCCCCGCCAGGAGCTCCTTCTTGTGGCCGCCCCACGAGGCGGGGTGAGTGACGGCGATGCGGGCCGCGGGGCCGCCCTCGCGCTGCGCCACCCGGTCGACCACCCACTGCACCAGCAGGGCCGAGAGGTCTTCCGGCGCCCACGGCCTGCCGCCGACCAGCAACGGCGTCGGGTCGCCGATCCGCCGCTTGAACTCGCGCACGATGTGGCCGGGGTCGCTGGTGGCCCGTCGTTCGGCGGCCTCCCCGACGACGAAGCTGCCGTCGTCGCCGACGAACAGCACCGACGGCACGGCGCTCGACCGGTCGCCCAGGTTGACGATCTCGGTGTCGGCGTGCCGGGGGCCGCTGCGGCAGGTCGCCGCCGCGGTGCGGGTGGTGCCCACATCGATGCCCAACAGGTAACCCGACGCCACGCTCGTCCTCTCGCCTCGCCCCGCCCCGATCGTGACGCTCAGTGACATCCTCGATCGGGAGACAGATCACGGTAGCGTGACGTTCGTCGATCTTTCCGGCCGGGGACGGGGGACCGCTCAGAGCCGGTGGTGCAGCGCCTCGGCCGCAGCCAGCAGGTCTGCCGCCCACCGCACGCCAGGGCGTCGGCCGATGCGCTCCACGGGCCCCGACACGGAGACCGCGGCCACCACGTGTCCGCCCGCGTCGCGCACGGGTGCCGAAACACTGGCCACGCCGGACTCGCGCTCGGCTACGCTCTGTGCCCATCCGCGGCGGCGGACGTCCACCAGGGCGCGCTCGCTGAAGGTGGCGTCGGCCAGCACCGCGCGCTGCACGCCGGGCTCGGCCCACGCCGCGAGCACCTTCGCCCCCGAGCCCGCGGTCATCGGCAGCCGGGTGCCGACGGGCACGGTGTCGCGCAGCCCGCTCGCGGGCTCGGCCGCGGCCACGCACACGCGCTGCGCGCCATCACGCCGGTAGAGCTGGACGCTCTCCCCGGTGATGTCGCGTAGCCGGGGGAGCACGGCGGAGGCCGCTTCCAGCAGCGGGTCGACCCCGCCCGCGGCCAGCTCGGCCAGGGTCGGGCCCGGCCGCCACTTGCCGTCGCTGCCGCGGTGCAGCAGGCCGTGCACCTCGAGACCGACCGCGAGCCGGTGGGCGGTCGCGCGGGGCAGCCCCGTGCGCTCGCAGAGCTCGGCCAGCCCACAGGGCTCCGCCGCGGCGACCCGCAGCACCCCCACGGCCTTGTCGAGCACGCCGATCCCGCTATGCTGTCTCACGAGACGATACTAACTTCCTAGTATTTGAGACGTCCAGAGGAGGCACCGACGTGGGACGCACGTTGGCCGAGAAGGTCTGGGACCAGCACCTGGTCCGCAAGGGAGAGAACGGCGAGCCCGATCTCCTGTACGTCGACCTGCACCTCGTGCACGAGGTCACCAGCCCGCAGGCCTTCGAGGGGCTGCGGATCGCGGGGCGCCCCGTGCGCCGACCGGACCTGACGCTGGCCACCGAGGACCACAACGTCCCCACGCTCGACGTCCTCGCGCCGATCGCCGACGAGGTCTCGCGCACCCAGGTGGAGACGCTGCGGCGCAACTGCGCCGAGTTCGGCGTCACGCTCTACCCGATGAACCACGCCGAGCAGGGCATCGTGCACGTCGTCGGCCCGCAGTTGGGGCTCACCCAGCCCGGCATGACCGTGGTCTGCGGCGACTCGCACACCTCCACGCACGGCGCGTTCGGCGCCATGGCGTTCGGCATCGGCACCTCCGAGGTCGAGCACGTGCTGGCCACCCAGACGTTGCCGCTCAAGCCGTTCAAGACGATGTCGATCACCGTGACCTCGAAGGACGGGCGGCTGCGCCCCGGCGTCACGAGCAAGGACGTCGTGCTCGCGATCATCGCGCAGATCGGCACCGGCGGCGGGCAGGGCTACGTGCTGGAGTACCGCGGCAACGTCATCGAGAACCTCTCGATGGAGGCGCGGATGACGGTCTGCAACATGTCGATCGAGGCGGGCGCCCGCGCGGGCCTGATCGCGCCGGACGACACCACGTTCGACTACCTGCGCGGCCGCGACCACGCGCCCGCCGACTTCGACGCCGCCGTCGCGGAATGGCACGAGCTGCGGACCGACGACGACGCGGTGTTCGACGCCGAAGTCGTCATCGACGCCGACACGCTCACCCCGTTCGTCACCTGGGGCACCAACCCCGGCCAGGGCCTCCCGCTGGACGAGCGGGTGCCCGACCCGGAGCTCATCGTCGACGAGAACGAGCGCGTCTCCGCGGAGAAGGCGTTGGCCTACATGGGCTTGACGGCGGGCACCCCGCTGCGCGAGATCCCCGTCGACACCGTGTTCGTCGGCTCCTGCACCAACGGGCGGATCGAGGACCTGCGTGCGGCCGCGGAGGTCATCGACGGCCGCAAGGTCGCCGAGGGAGTGCGCATGCTCGTCGTCCCCGGCTCGATGCGGGTGCGGTTCCAGGCCGAGGAGGAGGGCCTGGACAAGGTCTTCACCGCCGCCGGGGCCGAGTGGCGCTCGGCGGGGTGCTCGATGTGCCTCGCCATGAACCCCGACAAGCTCGCGCCGGGCGAGCGCTCGGCGTCGACCTCCAACCGCAACTTCGAAGGGCGCCAGGGCAAGGGGGGCCGGACCCACCTCGTCTCGCCGCTGGTGGCCGCGGCCACGGCCGTGCGCGGCACCCTTTCGAGCCCCGAGGACCTGGACGCGAAGGGCAGCCACTGATGGACAAGTTCACCACCCACACCGGGATCGGCGTGCCGCTGCGCCGGGCCAACGTGGACACCGACCAGATCATCCCGGCCGTCTACCTGAAGCGGGTCACCCGCACCGGCTTCGAAGACGGGCTGTTCTCGGCCTGGCGCAACGACCCGTCGTTCATCCTCAACACCGAGCCGTTCTCCCGTGGCTCCGTGCTGGTGGCGGGGCCGGACTTCGGCACCGGCAGCTCCCGAGAGCACGCCGTGTGGGCGCTGATGGACTACGGCTTCCGCGTGGTGGTCTCGTCACGCTTCGGCGACATCTTCCGCGGCAACTCCGCCAAGGCCGGTCTGGTGGCCGCGCAGGTCGCGCAGCCGGACGTCGAGCTGCTGTGGAAGCTGCTGGAGAACGCGCCCGGCACCGAGGTCACGGTCGACCTCGAGGAGCGCATCGTGCAGGCCTCCGACCTCACCGTTCCGTTCGAGATCGACGACTACACGCGCTGGCGGCTGCTCGAGGGGCTCGACGACATCGGGCTCACTTTGCGCCACGCCGACGACATCTCGGCGTTCGAAGAGCGCCGTCCGGCGCGCCTGCCCGTCACGACCTCGTAGAACGTCGGCGGATCCGTTGCCTGCCAACGGATCCGCCCTTACCGTCTCAGAGCATGAACAAAACCCAGCTCATCGACGCGCTGGCGGCGCGCATCGGCGACCGACGCACCGCGGCCAACGCGGTCGACGGGCTGCTGTCGACCATCGTCGAGACCGTGAAGGCGGGGCAGTCGGTGTCGCTCACCGGCTTCGGCGTCTTCGAACCCCGGGCCCGCGCGGCGCGCGTCGGACGCAACCCGCGCACCGGCGAGACCGTGGCCGTGCCCGCGGCCACCGTCCCCGCGTTCCGGCCCGGCACCGGCTTCCGCGCCGCCGTCAGCGGCGACGCCCCGGTGGAGGCGGCCGTGGACGTGCAGTCGCCACCCTCCGACGTTCCGCCCCCGGTCCCGTCGACCAGGGCCAAGGCCGCGCCGAAGGCGAAGCCCGCGGCCAAGGCGGCGGCCAAGCCCGCGGCCGCCCCCGCGGCGAAGGAGGCGCCCAAGGCGGCGGCCAAGCCCGGCAAGGCGCCCAAGTCGGGGAAGGCCGCGGCGGCGACGAAATCGGCGGCCAAGTCGGCGAAGGCCGCGGCCGAGCCGGCCAAGCCGAAGAAGAAGTCCAAGAAGTAGGGCCGAGAATCCGGACTGTGATCGCGGCGAGCCGCGCCGCGGGCGCCGCAAGCGTCCCTGACGTGCGGCTCGCGCCGGTCAGCCCGTCGGGTGGGAGTAGTAGTCCGCCGAATCCAGCGCCGACCCCGAGAACCCGAGCACCCAGGTGCTCGCCTTGCGGGCCGGGACGTCGGACGGGTCGACGGCGAGCGGGTGCGGCGAGTCCTTCGCCAGCGCGCGCACGACCTCGGGGATCACCCCGCCCTGGCTGCTCACCACGGTGACTCCCGGCAGCGCGGCCAGCTTCAGCACGCACTCGAGGCCCGCGTCGGGGTCCTTCTCGTAGGCCTTCTCGGCGAGCGTCGGCTCGTCGCCCACCGGCAGCCCGAGCGCGGACGCCAGCGGCCCGATCGTCGCCCGGCACCGCTCCAGCGGCGCGCTGAACAGCCGATCGGGCCCGAACAGCGGCAGCAGGTCGGCCAGGCGCGCCGCCTGCTCGCGCCCCGAGGACGAGAGCGGGCGCTGGTCGTCGTCACCGTCCCACTGCGACCTGCTGCCCGCCTTGGCGTGGCGCACCAGCACGACCGTCGAGGTGGGGCGCCCGCGCGCGGCGAACCGGCGCAGCACGTCCAGGTCGTGCACGTAGGACAGCATCTCCGCGGCCTGACCCCGCGACACCCACCGCAGCTCGTCGGTCTCGTCGTTGGGCGCGAACCCGCCCTCGCCCGCGCGCGCGGACCAGTAGCCCACGAGCTTGTGGCCCTCCGGCACCGTGTAGCGGACCTCGCCCAGCGCCGGGCCCAGGCACACCCGCAGCCCCGTCTCCTCCGCGACCTCGCGGACCGCGGCGAAGGGCATCGTCTCCCCGCGGTCGAGCTTCCCCTTGGGGAACGACCAGTCGTCGTAGCGCGGGCGGTGCACGAGGGCGATCTGGCCGTCCTCCCGCCACACGACGGCTCCGGCGGCGCGGATGTCCACGCGCTCGGTGGACGAGCCGGGCATCGCCCTCATTCCGCCTCGGCGGCGGGCGCCGCGTGCCGCAGCATCATCTCCGCCTGGTGGTCGTGCACCGGCGACACCCCGGAGTCCGGGGTCGGGGACGGGGCCCACGAGCCGTCGGCCGAGAGCGTCCAACAGCGGGTGGCGGGGTCGAGGCACGAGTCGAGCACCTCGCCGAGCTGGGCCGCGAGCTCGGGCTCGGCCACGTGCAGCAGCACCTCGACGCGCCGGTCGAGGTTGCGGTGCATCATGTCGGCGCTGCCGATCCAGTACTCGTCGGCCGAGCCGAAGTGGAACACCCTGCTGTGCTCCAGGAACCGGCCGAGGATCGACCGCACGTGGATGTTCTCCGAGAGCCCTTCGCGCCCGGGGCGGATCGCGCAGATCCCCCGCACCACCACGTCCACCCGCACGCCCGCCTGCGACGCCCGATACAACGCGTCGAGCACCTGCTCGTCGACCATCGAGTTGACCTTGATCCGCACCCGCGCGGCCGTGTTGCCGTCGCGGTGCGCCTCGATCTCGTCCTCGATGCGCCGCACGATCCCGCGCCGCACGCCGTAGGGCGCGACCAGCAGCGACCGGTAGGAGGTCTGGCGGGAGTAGCCGGTGAGCGAGTTGAACAGGTCGGTGAGGTCGGCGCCGATCTCCGGGTCGGCGGTCAGCACGCCGATGTCCTCGTACAGCCGGGCGGTCTTGGGGTGGTAGTTGCCGGTGCCGATGTGGCAGTAGCGGCGGATCTGGGTGCCCTCCTGCCGCACCACGAGTGAGGTCTTGCAGTGCGTCTTGAGCCCCACCAGCCCGTAGACGACGTGCACGCCCGCCTTCTCCAGCTCACGCGCCCACCGGATGTTGGCCTGCTCGTCGAAGCGGGCCTTGATCTCCACCAGCGCCACGACCTGCTTGCCCGCCGCGGCCGCGTCGACCAGCGCGTCGACGATGGGGGAGTCGCCCGAGGTCCGGTAGAGGGTCTGCTTGATGGCCAGCACGTACGGATCGGCCGCGGCCTGCTCGATGAACCGCTGCACGCTCGTGGAGAACGAGTCGTAGGGGTGGTGGACCAGCACGTCGCCCTCACGCAGGGTCGCGAAGATGCTGCGCGGGGTCTCCCGCTCGGCGAACGCCGGGTGCGTCCTCGGCACGAACGGCTCGTCCTTGAGGTCGGGCCGGTCGACGGCGTGGATCGTCCACAGCGCCGTGAGATCAAGCAGGCCCGGCACGGTGACGACGTCGGCCGGGTCGACGTCGAGCTCGCGCAGCAGGAGCTCCAGCACGTGCTCGCTCATCGTGTCGGTGACCTCGAGGCGCACGGGCGGCCCGAACCGGCGCCGCGCCAGCTCGCGCTCCAGCGACTGCAGGAGGTCCTCGTCGCGGTCCTCCTCGACCTCGACGTCGGCGTTGCGGGTGACGCGGAAGGCGTGCACCTCGGCGACGTCCATGCCCGCGAACAGCTCGCCGAGGTGCGCGGCGATGAGGTCCTCGATGGGCAGGAACACCACGCCGGGGTCGTCGCTCCGCACCTGCACCAGCCGCGGCACGTTGTTGGGCACCTTGACGCGCGCGAACCGCTCGGTGCGGCCCTCCGGGTCGCGGACGGTCACCGCGAGGTTGAGCGAGAGGCCCGAGATGTAGGGGAACGGGTGGGCCGGGTCGACCGCGAGCGGCGTGAGCACCGGGAAGACCTGCTCGGAGAAGTAGTCAGACAGCCGTCCGCGCTGGTCGTCGGACAGGTCGCTCCAGCGCTGGATGTGGATGCCCTCCGCATCCAGCTCGGGGCGGACGTGGTCGAGGAACACCCTGGCGTGCGCCTTGGCGATGGCCCGGCTGCGCGCGGCGATGCGCGCCAGCTGCTCGCGCGGGGACAGCCCGTCGGCGCTGCGGACGGCCAGGCCGGTCTCGTCGCGGCGCTTCAGCCCGGCGACCCGAACCATGTAGAACTCGTCGAGGTTGGAGGCGAAGATCGCCAGGAACTTGGCCCGCTCCAGCAGGGGCTGGCTGGGGTCCTCGGCCAGCGCGAGCACGCGGGCGTTGAAGTCGAGCCACGACAGCTCGCGGTTCAGGTAGCGGTCGTCGGGCAGCTCCGAGGCGGGCGCGGGCGTGCGGGCGGGCGGCACGATCGGGACCGCCGCCGTCTCGACGGGCTCCGCGCGCTCCTCGACGATCGTCGCGACGGCCGCGCGGGTGGCCTCGCCGTCGGCGGCGGGTTCGGGCGTCTCGGAGGCGCGGCGGTCGGTGGCCGGTGCGGGGGCGGCCGGGGTGCTGCGTTCGATGGTCGGGGCGCTGGCGGTGGCCGCGGAACGGGCCGCCGCGTGCACCCGCCGGTTGGATGGGCGTGGCGGGCGGCGGTGCGGGGTGCGGGCTCCCTGCCGCTTCGGCTCTTGCGGTCCGGGCTCCGTCCCCGGCGAGCTGTTCACGTCATCACCCACGGCGGTGATTCTGTCCCACGTCACGGTCTCTGCGCCGGTTCGAGACGGGTCAACCGGGTGAAATCTGCCGCTCTTGATCGGCCATTTGCGGGAGAAGCGCCGAACGGGTGTTTGTGCCCACACCCAGAAGGCGCGCCGTCGCCAGGTCGTGTGGCGTGTCGACGTCGCGGCGCAGGCTCGGCCATGCGCCGTCGAGCGGCACCGCGCCCGAGGCGGCGTGCCGCGCAGCCGATCCGCCGCCGAACCGCGGCTCCAGCTCGACACCGGCCGCGGCCAGCAGGAACGTCGTACCGGTGCCGTCGGCGTCGGCGGTGAAGGCCCGGTTCCCGACGGCCAGCGCGGCGGCGACCGCCTCGTCCAGTTCGTTGCGGGCGCAAGGCGGGCAGGTCGGCCTGCAGCGCCGCGACCGCGGTGGCGGGATCGCGCTCGCGCAGCACGCCGGCGCCGCGTTCGTAAGCGGCGTTGAGCCCGACCAGGGGATCGTCGACCACCTCGACGCCCATCGCCCCGAGCGTCGCGGCCACCGTCCGGTCGGCCGTGACGACCAGCACCGTCCGCACGCGGGACGCACTGCGCGCCGCGGCGACCGTGTCGAGGGTGAGGGCGAGAGCGAGGCGGATGTGCGCGACCGGGTCGCCGATACCCCCGGAACCAGCGCTGTCGGCGGCGCCGCGCAGCCTCGATTTGGCCGCCGCCAGCCGCTTGACCGGGACGACGAGGTCCACCCGTCTGCACGAGGTCAATGCTGCCACCGCGGCGGTAGTGGACCGGTGGCGCCCGGGCGGGAAGACTCGACGGTGATCGGGAGAAGGAGGACGTGCGTGCGGCGGGAGAAGGGCGGGTTCTGGATCGCCTTCTGCGCGGTGTTCTTCTACCCCATGGGCTGGCTGCTCGGCCGGTCCCGGTTCGAGGGCCTCGAGCACATCCCGCCGCAGGGGGGCGCGCTCATCGTCGCGAACCACGTCTCGCACCTGGACCCGGTGTTCACCGGCCTGATCGTGCACCGCGCCCGGCGGGTGCCGCGGTTCATGGCCAAGCACAGCCTATGGCGCACCCCGGTGCTCGGGCAGGCGCTGCGCGGTTCGGGCCAGATCGCCGTGTACCGCGACTCGGCCGACGCCCAGCAGAGCCTCCGCGACGGCGCCCGCGCGCTGGACGAGGGCAAAGTGGTCATCATCTACCCGGAAGGCACGATCACCCGCGATCCCGATGGCTGGCCGATGCACTCCCGCACCGGCGTCGCGCGGCTGGCGCTGACGACGGACGTGCCGGTGCTGCCGGTCGTGCACTCGGGCACCCGCGAGGTGTTCGACGGCTACAACAAGCGCTTCCGGCCGCTGCCGCGCAAGGCGATCGTCATCCGCTGCGGCAGCCCGGTGGATCTTTCGGCCTACCGCGGGCGTCCTGTTGACGCCCCACTCCTGCGCGAGGTGACCGACCTGATCATGGGCGAGGTCCGGGACCTGCTGGCCGAGGTCCGCGGCGAGACCGCCCCGGCCGAGTTCTACCGCAGGAGCACGTCGTGAGCGCCCCCGAGGTGCGCCGCGCCGCGGTGCTCGGGGCGGGGTCGTGGGGCACAGCGTTCGCCAAGGTCATGGCGGACGCGGGCCGCGATGTCGTCCTGTGGGCGCGCAGGCCCGAGGTCGCCGCGGCGATCAACGAGGAGCACGCCAACCCCGACTACCTGCCGGGTGTGCCGCTCCCCGGCCTGGTCACGGCGACCACCGACGCCGCGGCCGCCCTGGAAGGCGTCGACGCCGTCGTCCTCGCGGTGCCGTCGCAGACGCTGCGCGCCAACCTGGAGAGCTGGCGCAGCCTGCTCCCGTCGGGACGGACGCTGGTGAGCCTGGCCAAGGGCGTCGAGCTCGGCACGCTGAAGCGGATGAGCGAGGTGGTGGCCGAGGTGGCGGGGGTGCCCACCGACCAGATCGCCGTCGTGACCGGTCCGAACCTGGCCCGGGAGATCGCCGCCGAGGAGCCGACGGCCACCGTGATCGCGTGCACCGACCACGACCGCGCTGTCGCCGTGCAGCTCGCGTGCACCACCGGGTACTTCCGCTCCTACACCCACACCGACGTCGTGGGCTGCGAGATCGGCGGCGCGGGCAAGAACGTGATCGCCCTGGCCTGTGGCATGGCGGCCGGGATGGGCTTCGGCGACAACACGAAGGCGTCGCTGATCACCCGCGGCCTCGACGAGATGGCGCGGCTCGGGACCCTGCTCGGCGCCGACCCCCTGACGTTCGCGGGCCTGGCCGGGCTCGGCGATCTCGTGGCCACCTGCTCGTCGCCGCTGTCGCGCAACCGGACGTTCGGTGAGCGGCTCGGGCGGGGGGAGAGCCTCGCACAGGCCGAGGCGGCCAACCACGGACAGGTGGCCGAAGGCGTGAAGTCGTGCACCTCGATCTGCGAGCTGGGCAGCCGCCACGGGGTGGAGCTGCCGATCGCCGACGCCGTCCGCCGGGTCTGCCACGAAGGGCTCTCGCCCGCCGAGATGGGCAAGGAACTGATCTCCCGGGCGCCCCGGCACGAGCGTCGATGACGGGGGACGGCACCCGCTGTGTCCACGGGGGGAACGGTACGGCCAGCGGCACGCCGGGCGCTCCGCTGCACCCCGGCCCGGTCCTGTCCTCCACCTTCCACCTCGGCGTTCCCGACGACCCGCTGCCCACCGACTTCTACGGCCGCGCCGACAACCCCACGTGGCGAGCGCTGGAGAAGGCGATCGGCGAACTGGACGGCGGCGAGTGCGTGGTGTTCGCGTCGGGCATGGCGGCCATCGCGGCCGTGCTGCGACTGGGGGACGGGCGGCTCGTGCTCCCCTCCGACGGCTACTACGTCGCCAGAGCGCTGGCCCGCGAGGAGCGCGACACGACGGTCCGCGAGGTGTCGACCGCCGGACCCTGGCCCGACGGGGCGCTCGACGGCGCGGGCCTCGTCCTGCTGGAGAGCCCGTCCAACCCGGGCCTCGACGTGTGCGACATCGCCGCGCTCGCCGCGGCCGCGCACGCGGCGGGCGCGCTGGTGGCCGTTGACAACACCACCGCCACGCCGCTGGGCCAACGGCCGCTGGAGCTGGGTGCCGACCTCACCGTGGCGAGCGACACCAAGGCGCTGGCGGGGCACGGCGACGTCCTGCTCGGCCACGTCAGCGCGCGCGACCCGGCGCTCGCGGCGCGGCTTCGCGAGCTGCGCACCCGCGCGGGCGCGGTGCCCGGGCCGATGGAGACCTGGCTCGCCCACCGCGGGCTCGGCACGCTCGACCTGCGCCTGTCCCGCCAGGCCGCGAACGCCGCTGCGCTCGTCGAGGTCCTGCGCGCGCACCCCGCCGTCGAGGCGGTGCGGTGGCCGGGCCACCCGGGCGACCCCGCCCACGCACTGGCCCGGCGTCAGATGCGCCGCTGGAACGGGGTGTTGACGTTCACCCTGGCGTCGGAGGCCGCCGTCGGCCGGTTCCTCAGCGCGTCCCGGCTCGTCGCCTCGGCCACCAGCTTCGGCGGCCTTTCCACCACCGCCGACCGCCGCCGCCGGTGGGGTGACGACGTCAAGCCCGGTCTGCTGCGCCTTTCCGCGGGTTGCGAGGACGCCGACGACCTCGTGGCCGATGTGCGCTCCGCGCTCGACGCGGTATCGGCAGGCTGACCGCCCACCGCGTCGCATACGGCGGGTCGCATATCACACTCGCGTAACCCACCCGGGCTATGGTCTGATCTGCGCAGGGAGGTGGTCGCGTGAAGCATCGACAACCTGAGCCCGACGGTGCCGACCCCGAGCCAGGGGCGGTACCGGGGAGCATGCCGAGCCCGGGCGTGCTCCCGATGGGTTCACGGGTCCTTCTGCTCAACGCGACCTTCGAGCCGCTGGCTGTCGTCACCGCCAAGCGCGCCGTGGTCCTCATGCTCTCCGGCAAGGCCGAGTGCGTGGAGGTCACCCTCGATGAGGCCTTCCACTCGGAAAGCCTCACCATCCCCGCCCCGTCGGTGATGCGCCTCTCCCGCTACGTGCGCGTGCCCTACCGCGCCGCCGTCCCCATGACCCGCGCGGGGGTGCTGCGCCGCGACGGCCGCCGCTGCGCCTACTGCGCCCGCCGCGCCGACACCATCGACCACGTCGTCCCCCGCAGCCGCGGCGGCGGCCACACGTGGGAGAACTGCGTCGCGGCCTGCCGCACCTGCAACTCCAAGAAGGCCGACCGGCTGCTCGGCGAGCTGGGTTGGACCCTCGACCGGCCTCCGCGTCCGCCGAGCCGCACGGCGGGCGGTGTGCTCGTGCTGGCCGTCGAGCCCCTCCCGGCCTGGGAGCCGTGGCTCAGCGTGGCAGCCTGATGGGGTGATGAAGGGGATCATCCTGGCCGGAGGTTCGGGTACGCGCCTGCACCCGATCACCCGTGCAGTGTCCAAACAGCTGCTGCCCGTCTACGACAAGCCGATGATCTACTACCCGCTGTCGGTCCTGATGCTGGCGGGCATCAGAGAGATCCTCCTGATCTCCACACCGCACGATCTTCCCCAGTTCAAGCGGTTGTTCGGTGCCGGCCATGAGCTGGGGATCTCGATCACCTACGCCGAGCAGGCCCAGCCGAACGGGCTGGCCGAGGCGTTCGTCATCGGCGCCGATCACGTGGGCGCCGACCCCGCCGCGCTCGTGCTGGGCGACAACATCTTCCACGGGCCGGGCTTCTCGGGGCTCCTGGAGGGCGCGATCACCGACGTCACCTCGGGCGGTGCGGGCTGCGTGCTGTTCGGCTACCCGGTGCGCGACCCGCAGCGCTACGGCGTCGCCGAGGCCGACGACGAGGGGCGCCTGCTGTCGATCGAGGAGAAGCCCGAGAAGCCGCGGTCGAACCGGGCGGTCACCGGCCTGTACTTCTACGACAACGACGTGGTCGAGATCGCCGCCGGGCTGCGGCCCTCCGAGCGGGGCGAGCTGGAGATCACCGACGTCAACCGGGCCTACCTCGAGCGCGGCACCGCGCACCTGCGCGACCTCGGCCGTGGCTTCGCCTGGCTCGACACCGGCACGCACGAGTCGCTCCTCGAGGCGGGGGAGTACGTGCGCGTGCTGGAGAATCGGCAGGGCATCCGCATCGCGTGCGTCGAGGAGATCGCCATGCGGATGGGCTTCATCGACGCGGACGCCTGCCACGCGCTCGGTGAGCGGCAGGCGAAGTCGGGGTACGGGGAGTACGTCATGGACGTCGCGAAGTCCTTCCGAGGTTAGGAACCACCTTGCGCATCGTCGTCACCGGGGGAGCGGGCTTCATCGGCTCCCACTACGTCCGTTCGCTGCTCGACGGCGCCTACCCGGCGTTCGCGGGCGCCGACGTGGTGGTGCTCGACCTGCTCACCTACGCGGGCACGCTGACCAACCTCACCGGCTACGACGTGGAGTTCGTCCACGGCGACATCCGCGACGCCGCCACCGTCGCCAAGGTGATGGCGGGCGCCGACGTCGTCGTGCACTTCGCGGCCGAGTCGCACGTCGACCGCTCGATCGCGGGAGCGGCCGACTTCGTCTCCACCAACGTGGTCGGCACGCAGGTGCTCCTCCAGGGCGCGCTGGAGGCGGGCGTCGACCGCTTCGTGCACGTCTCCACCGACGAGGTCTACGGCTCGATCGACCAGGGCTCGTGGCCCGAGACGCACCCGCTGCTGCCGAACTCGCCCTACTCGGCGTCCAAGGCGGGCTCGGACCTCCTGGCCCGCTCCTACCACCGCACCCACGGTCTCCCGGTCTGCATCACCCGCTGCTCGAACAACTACGGGCCCCACCAGTTCCCGGAGAAGGTCATCCCGCTGTTCGTGACCAACCTCTTGGACGGCCGGAACGTGCCGCTCTACGGCGACGGGCTGAACGTGCGCGACTGGCTGCACGTCGACGACCACTGCCGCGGCATCCAGCTCGTGGCCGAGAAGGGCCGCGACGGGGAGATCTACAACATCGGCGGCGGCACCGAGCTCACCAACCGCGACCTCACCTACCGCCTCCTGGCCGCGGTCGGCGCGGGCCCCGAGCGGATCGACGAGGTGGCCGACCGGCTCGGCCACGACCGCCGCTACTCCGTCGACTGGAGCAAGATCGCCGACGAGCTCGGGTACGCGCCCCGCGTCGGCTTCGACGACGGCCTGGCCGCGACGGTCGCCTGGTATGCCGAGCGCCGCGACTGGTGGCAGCCCCTGAAGGGCTAGCGTTGCGCCGCCCGGAGAATGATCAGGTGGGCAGGCACCGGCGGGCGGAGACGGGATTCCGCATCCTGTTCGTCTGCACCGGCAACATCTGCCGCTCGCCCGTCGCGGAGATCCTCACCCGGCACCTGCTCAAGGGCAGGCTCGGCGGCCGCGCGGCCTCGGCGTTCGTGATCTCCAGCGCCGGCGTGCAGGCCGTCGTCGGTGCACCCGTCCACCCGGACATGCGCAAGGAGCTGCAGCCCTGGGGGCTGGAGCGCGAGGGTAGCCGCTTCGCCGCGCGGCAGCTCGTGCCCGATCTCGTCGAGTCGGCCGATCTCGTCCTCGGCGCGACCCCCAAGCACCGCTCCGCAGTGGTCCGCGAGGTGCCCGGCGCCCTGCCGTTCGCATTCGGACTCCGCGAGTTCGCCCGCCTGGTCGCGGTCGTCGACCCCGCCGCGCTCCCCTCCCATCCCGTCGCCCGTGCGCACGCCCTCATCGAGCGGGCCAGGGACCGGCGCGGAATGTCACCGCCTGTCGCGCCCGAGGACGATGTCATCCCCGACCCGATCGGGCTGTCGCAGGCCGCCTATCACGCCGCTACGGAATTGATCACTCAAGCCATTACGACAATCGTGGACGTTGTCACCCCGCGACCACGTTGAGCGGCAGTTTTCCCACGTCGAGCGGTGTGATGACACCTTGTGGGCTCACGAAGAGTCAATGCTAGCGTCAGCCGTTCCCCAAACGTGTTGCTCTTCAGCCCCGAGTAGCAGCGCCGAGTAACCGAATGCCTCTCCGAACAACGGGTTATTGATCACGAACTCCCCTCACGTGATCATGCCTAGCTTCCTCGCGTCCGGATGCGAATCCGAACGCCTGACCAGGAGCCAGAGCTTTCATGGTTCGCAACATCGATGAAGTGGACGAACGCCCTCGACGTCCACCCCTGCCCGAGCGCGGAGCCGAGTTCGCCGCGCCCGCCCGACCGATCGACGACGTGCCGGGGATGCCGTCGTTCGATGTCACGAGGACCGACCGGCTGAACGTCGTCGTGCCCGCGCCCCGGAACGGCACAGGTCGCCACGCCCTCATCGTGCCGATGCCCGAGCCGCCGCCCGAGCCGGTTCAGGCGCGCCGTCTCCTCGGCCGCGTCCGGGCCTGGATGATCGTCATGCCGGTCGACGGGGCGATCCTGCTCGGCCCGCTGACGTGGACGCCCGGTCAGCCCAAGGCGACGGTCGCCATGGCCGGGCTCTCGATCCTGCTGCTCGGCGGTGGTCACTACCGGGCCCGC
This sequence comes from uncultured Actinomycetota bacterium, assembly GCA_963799945.1. Classification (GTDB taxonomy): domain Bacteria; phylum Actinomycetota; class Actinomycetes; order Mycobacteriales; family Pseudonocardiaceae; genus Pseudonocardia. Next base: position 651,133 of record CAWCZG010000004.1, on the reverse strand, counting down.
TTGCACCTGAGCGTGCTGGACGAGCTGCCGAGCCTCGTCGCCCGGATGCTCGCGGCCGCGGCCGCGGTCGCCACGGTGATCGCGCTCCGGCACGACCAGGACGCGGTCACCACGTTCCTCACCAACGCCGTCATCTCGCTCGGCCTCGTGATCGTCGGCCGCCTGATCACCAACCAGATCACCGCCTTGAGCCGGGTGCGCCGCTGGACGGTGCACCGGACGGTGCTCGTGGGGGTGGGCCGCTGGCCGCCGAGCTGGCCGAGATCCTCAACCGGCACCCCCGCTACGGCCTCGTGCCCGTCGGATTCGTGGACGACAGCCGCTACGGCATGGCCCAGGACCTGATCCCGCAGCTCGGTGGCCTCGACGACCTCGACGCCTGCGTCGCCCGCGCGGGGGCCGACGTCCTCCTCGTCACCGACGGCCACTTCTCCGAACGTCGCCTGCTCGACGTGGTGCGCACCCCCCAGGCCGGGCGCTGCGACCTGCTCGTCGTGCCGCGGCTGCACCACTTCGCGATGCAGACCGGCGCGGGTGACCACATCGGTTCCATCCCGGTCATGCGGATCCGCACCCCCAACCTCCGTGGGGTCTCCTGGGCGGTCAAGCGCGGGTTCGACGTGGTCGTGGCGGGCGCTGCTCCTGGTGCTGGCGATGCCCATGCTCGCGGTCTTCGCCGTGCTGGTCCGCATCGAAGGCGGTCCTGGGGTGATCTTCCGGCAACAGCGGGTCGGCCGCCACGGCGTTCTGTTCAGCTGCTTGAAGCTGCGCTCGATGCGGCCCGTCGACGGTCTGGAGTCGGCCACGACCTGGTCGGTGGCGGGCGATCGCCGGGTCGGTCCCGTCGGCGCGTTCCTGCGGCGCACGTCGATCGACGAGCTGCCCCAGCTGTGGAACATCGTGCGCGGCGACATGACCCTGGTGGGGCCGCGCCCCGAGCGCCCGCACTTCGTCGACAAGTTCTCCTCGGAGTACGACCGCTACGCCCATCGCCACCGCGTCCAGGCGGGCCTCACCGGTCTGGCGCAGGTGAGCGGCCTGCGGGGGACACGTCGATCGCCGATCGGGCCCGTTACGACAACTACTACATCGAGCACTGGTCGCTCTGGCTCGACATCAAGATCGTCATCCGCACCTTCGCGGAGGTCATGTTTGCCCGCGGCCGTTGACCGGCCGCCGCGGATGCCGTCGGGGCGCCCATGACCGGGCCTGAGAACTCGGGCAGGACCGCCCGTCCGCGCCGCACCCTGCTGATCGCGGGTGCGGTGTTCATGGTTCTCCTGGCCGCGGTCGTGGGCGGCGGCCTCTACCTCTCCGAACACCTCGGCAACAACGTCGACCGCCTGCCCAACGTGTTCGGCCCGCTCGACGGGGCGGCCCGCCCGCCCGTCACCGACGCCCTGACGTTCCTGCTCGTCGGCACCGACACCCGCGCGGACGGCCCGACCACCGGCAGCAACGCCAAGGGCGTCGGGTCTTCGGGCAACCACAGCGACGTCCTGATGCTCGCCCGCGTCGACCCGACGCGCACGAAGGCGACGGTCGTGTCCATCCCGCGCGACAGCTGGGTCCCGGTTCCGGGGCACTCGATGAACAAGATCAACAATGCGTACGCGGTCGGCGGCCCGACGCTGCTCGTCGAGACCGTCGAGAAGCTCACGAACATCCGGGTCGACCACCTCGCCGTCATCGACTTCGCGGGCTTCCAGTCCATGGTCGACGCGGTGGGCGGCATCGACCTGACGATGTCGGCCCCGACCACCATCGACGGCGTGCCGCTGAACCAGGGGGTCAACCATCTGGACGGGGCCGTCGCCCTCGCCTTCCTCCGCCAGCACGACCGGGCGACCGACGACAGCCGCGCGATGCGCGAGCAGGCGGCGCTACGCGCCCTGTTGACCAAGGCCACCTCGAACGGGCTGCTGTCGGACCTCGACCGGCTCTACCGCCTCCTGGACGCGACGACGCAGTCGGTCGACGTCGACGACACCCTCTCCAACGGGGGGCTCGCTTCCCTCGCGCTGACCCTGCGCGATCTGCGGACGGCGGACGTGCAGTTCCTGCGGGTGCCGGTCGGGGGAGTGGGCGCACAGGGCAACCAGGAGGTCGACTACCTGGATCCCCGCTCGGCCGACCTGTGGGCGTCCGTCCGCAACGGCTCCACCGACGCCTACCTGGACCAACATCAGTCCGACGTGCTGGGGACGGTGACGCGATGACCGCCCCGGTCGGACGCGTGCACCGTCGGCGCGTCGTCGTCGCCCACGAATGGCTGACCAACTGGGCGGGCTCGGAGCGGGTCGCCCGTGAGATGGCGACGGTGGGGGGCGCCTCGTCGCTGGTGACGTGCATCGCCGACCGGGCGCTCGCCGCGGAGTACTTCCCCGACCTGGTGGTGCGTCCGCTCTGGCCGTCGTTCCTGCCCGGGGCGGGGCGGCACTGGTCGCGCTACGTCCTGCCGATGCTCCACGCGTGGGCCACCACCACGATCGACGCGGATCTCCTGCTGGTGAGCTCGCACTTCTCAGCGCATGCGGCCACGCGGCGGTTCACCGGCCCCTCGATCGTCTACTACCACACTCCCGCCCGGATCCTCTGGCGTTCCGACATCGAGATCAGCCGCCTTCCCCCGGCGGCCCGGATGCTCGCCCTCGCCTTCGTCCTCCCGATCCTGCGGCTGTGGGACCGGCGGGTCAGCGCAGGGCCGACGGTCGTGCTGGCCAACTCGTCGGCGGTGGCCCGCAGGATCGCGGAGGCCTACGGGCGGCCCGCCGAAGTCATCCACCCCCCCGTGGACATCGCGACGTGGATGCAGGTGGTCCGCGGGACCCCCGAGCACTTCCTCTGGCTGGGCAGGCTCGTGCCCTACAAGCGACCCGATCTCGCCGTCGAGGCCGCGCGCCTGTCCGGGCTCCCGCTCGTCATCGTCGGCGAGGGTCCCGAGCGGGCCCGGCTCGAGGCGAGCGCGCCTGCGAACGTGCGGTTCGTCGGGCGCGCTCCCGACGACGAGGTGCGCGGGCTGATGGCCCGGTCGTACGGGCTGCTCTTCCCCGGTGAGGAGGACTTCGGCATCGCGCCCGTCGAGGCGATGGCGGCGGGAGTGCCGATCATCGCCTACGCGGCGGGTGGGGCGTGCGACTACCTGCTCCCCGACGTCAACGGGATCGCGGTGAAGCGCCAGGACCCCGTCGCGTTCGCCCACGCGATGGACGAGGTGCGGCGACGCACGTGGGACACGGCCGCAGTCCGCAGCTCTGTCCAGGAGTTCGGGCCCGAGCACTTCCGGGCCAAGTTGCAGGCGGTCATCGACAGGACGCTCGGATGCACTCCGGCCGCCGCGATGGCCGCTGCTCACGACAACGACGAAGCGCCGCTGGTCGGCGATGGTGGTGGCCGATGACCTTCCGAGACCTCGCACGCTCCCTCCGGGAGCACTGGATCATCGTCATCGGTGTGGTGGTGCTGGGGCTGGGCGGCGCCGCGGGCTTCTACGCGCTCCGGCCGCCGCTCTACACGGCGGGCCTGACGATGTACGTGTCGTCGCAGCAGGGCGACACCGCCCAGCAGGCCTACCAGGGTGCCCAGCTCTCCCAGCAGCGGGTGAAGTCCTACGTCGCTCTGATCAACAGTCGTCGGGTCGGCGAGGACGTGATCCGCGAACTCGGGCTCGACGAGACGCCGGAGGACTTCACCAAGCAGGTCACGGCCTCCAGCGCCCTCGACTCGGTGCTGATCGACGTGAGCGTCACGGACCGGTCTCCCCAGCAGGCGGCCCGCCTCGCCAACAGCATCGGGAGCGTGTTCACGGATCTCGTGAACGACCTCGAGCGGCCCACGCAGCTGGGCGCCCAGCAGGCTGTCGCGGTGCGGGTGGTGCAGCCCGCGGAGGTCCCGGACCGCCCGTCCTCGACCGGGCTCGCCGTCACCCTGGCGGCGGGTCTGCTCATCGGTCTGGCCCTCGGCGCGGCGGCCGCGCTCGCGCGCAGCGCCATGGACGTCTCGATCACCACGCCCGACCAGCTCCGGGAGCTCGTCGGGGTGCCCAACCTCGGGCGGATCGTGTTCAGCCAGGCCGTGCCCAAGCACCCCCTCACCGTGCACGAGGACCCGCAGTCGCCACGGGCGGAGGCATTCCGCCAGCTGCGGACCAACCTGCAGTTCGTCGCCGTCGACAAGCCGCCGAAGGCCATCGTCGTCACCAGCTCACTGCCGAGCGAAGGCAAGACGACCACGATCGTCAACCTCGCGATCGCGATGGCGTACGGGGGCTCGCGGGTGCTGGTGATCGAGGCCGACCTGCGCAGGCCGAAGGTCTCGGAGCTGTTCGGGCCTGGAGCGCACGGTCGGGCTCACCAGCGTCCTGTCCGGGCGGCTGCCTCCGGAGCAGGCGATCCAGCCGTGGGGCAACCGGGCGTTCGACGTCCTGGCCAGCGGGCCGCTGCCGCCGAACCCGAGTGAGCTGCTGGCCTCCAACCAGATGGCGTCCATGCTGGTCGAGCTGCGCAGGCACTACGACATGATCCTCATCGACACGCCGCCGCTGCTGCCCGTCACCGACGCCGCGGCGGTGGTGCCCGCCACCGACGGCGCCCTGCTGGTGTGCCGCTACAAGAAGACCAGCCGGGCCCAGCTGACGGCCGCCGCGGAAGCGCTGCGGAACGTCTCGGCCACCTTGCTCGGCACGGTGTTCTCGATGGTGCCGAGCAAGGGCCCGCACGCCTACGCCGAGTACAAGGCCTACTACCGCAGCGAAGACGTGCCTGCTCCGCGCCCGGCCCAGCGTCGTCCGGCCGCACCCCAACACCACGGGCCCGCCCTCGCCCGTCAGCCCCGCCCGCTCCAGGCCCGCGAATGAGCGCTGCGACCCTCGCGCCGTCGGCTCCGCACGCGCCGCCGGGGCCCGGCCACCCGTCCGTCGGCCGGTCGTCGGTCGTGCGGTTCCTGCTGGTCGCCCTGGGCGTAGCCGGACCCCTCTCCGTCTTCCTCCCGGGATTCGGCGGTGTGCTGCCGCCGCTCGTCTCGGTGCTGGCCTTCGTCGTCGCGGCGGCGTTGGCGGGCAGCGCGACCCTGGTCCGGGGAGCCTTCCTCGTCGGCCGTCCTGCTGGTGGTGGCCGCCCTGGTGTCGGTCGGCTGGTCGCCGTCGACGCAACTGGCGCTGCAGAGCGCCTTCTACTTCGCGCAGATCGCGGCCCTCGTGCTGGCCGGCTCCGCACTGGCGGGTCGGCGGGCCGATCTCCTGCTGTTCGTCCGCTCGTGGGTCGTGGCGGGCGCCTGCGACGCCGCGCTCGTCATCTACTTCCGCATCCGGCCCGCCGCGGAGATCGATTGGCTGCAGTCCGATCTCGCGCAGCTGTTCGTGAACCCCCGCACGCTGGCCGCGTTGTTCGAGGACAACCCCAACAACGTTCTCGACCCGGAGAAGTCGGGGGCGTTCTTCGTCAACGCCAACGCGGGGAGCGCCTTCCTCGGCGTCGCGCTGATGGCGTCGCTGTTCCTCTTCCACAACACCCGCGACCGGCGGTGGCTGGCGGTCGGGGTGCTCAACGCGGTCGCGGTGGCCGCGAGCGGGAGCTCAGCGGGCCTGCTGATCCTGAGCGTCGCCGTCGCGGTGATCGTGCTCGCCAAGGCCACCCGCTCGAAGGCGTGGTCCTTCCTCGTCCCCCTCATCCTGCCGGCCTACCGCCGGGGGCTTCGTCCTCCTGGTCCCCGCGGTGTGGAAGGAGGCGAGCGTCTGGGACCGGCTGACGCTCTGGCAGATCGCCTACCGCGCCATCCAGGAGCACCCGCTCAAGGGCCTGGGCTTCGGCGGCTGGGACGTCTACGCCGAACCCTCCTTCGACGCCATCGGGTCCGCCACGTACCCGCCGCACAACCTGCTGCTCTACACGTGGGTGCAGATGGGGGTGCTCGGCCTCGTGGCGACGCTCTTCTTCTACCACCGCGCGATCGTGGCGCTGCGCCGCGCGGACCTGCCCGGCGTGGGCTACATCGTGGGCGCGGTGCTGTGGTGCGTCGTGTACTCGATGGGCGACAACACCCAGGTGCTGAACGACACCCACAGCGCCTCGCTGCTGGCCGTCCTGATCGGCGCGGGAGCGCTGGGGCGCCGGAGTGCCGATGCCTGACCACGTGCTCGTGTACCGCCGCGACCTGTTCAAGACCACGGAGAACTTCGTGGTCCTGCAGGCGGAGGCGCACCGCTGCGCGGTGACCCACGTCGGCACGGCCCGGCACGGCGCGCCGCCCGGGCCGGACACCCGGTGGATCACCGGACGTCGCCCGTCGTCGATCGTCCGCCGGTTGCCGGGTCCGCAGGTCGACGTCGTCCACGCGCACTTCGGCGTGGACATCCGCCCGGCCGCCGCCATCGCCCGACGTCTGGACGTGCCGCTGGTCGTGACGCTGCACGGGTTCGACGTCACGCGCACCCGGCTGAGCTGCCTGGTCTCCGCCCGTCCGAACCTCGTGACCTACGGGCTCAGCCGCCGGAGCCTGCTGCGGCGGCCGCAGCAGTGCCTCGCCGTCTCGGCGTACATCGCGGAGCGTGCGGTGGCGTGCGGCGCGGATCCACGGAGCGTGCGCGTCCACCACATGGGGATCCCCACGGTCGTCGAGGACCCCGGGCCCCCGGTCCGGTCGGACGGCGGCGGCTTCGTGATCGCGCACGTTGCGCGGCTCGTCGAGAAGAAGGGGACGCGGTACCTCCTCGACGCGGTGCGGCAGCTCAGGGCGATGGGCCTGCCCGTCGGGCTCGTGATCGTCGGCGACGGGCCGCTGCGGGCGTCGCTCGAGCAGACGGCGACGGCCTACGGGATCGGGGACGCCGTGACCTTCCGCGGCGAGCTGGACCATCGGGCGGCCGTCGGGGTGATCGCCGGGGCCGACGTCCTGGCGGTGCCGAGTGTGCCCGCGCGCAACGGGGACAGCGAGGGCCTCGGCATGGTGATGCTGGAGGCCGCGGCGCGGAGCGTGCCGGTGGTCGGCACCGCCTCGGGCGGCATCGTCGATTTCCTCGTCGACGACGTCACCGGTTTCGTGGCTCGTCCACGGGACGGCGCCGCGCTCGCGGACGCGATCGGGCGCTGCCTCGCCGACCCCGCCAAGGCAGCCGCGATCGCCGCGCGGGCGCGGGCCACGCTGCGGGCGGAGTTCGACGTCCGCACCCAGACAGCGAGGCTCGAGGAGCTCTTCGACGCCGCGATCGAGGAGTTCCGCGCGGGCGCGCCGGTGGCGGCGGGGCGACGTGGCTGAGTCGGGGTACGTCGTCATCGCGACGGCTGACTGGGAAGCCGTCCTGTGGACCAACAAGCAGCACACCGCGCGGTCCTTCCGCGACCGGGGGAGCCGGGTCCTCTACGTGGAGTCGATGGGGCTGCGGGCTCCGACGCCCCGCGCGGGCGATGTCCGCCGGATCGCGCGCCGGGTGCTCCGGCTGGTCCGGCCGCCGGTCGAGGTCGAGCCGGGGATCTGGCGGTGGTCGCCGCCCTCGGTGCCCCTGCAGCGGTTCGCGCTGGTCCGCGCGCTCAACAGGCTCGTGTGCTCGGCGCTGCTCCAGTGGTGGGTGCGCAGGCTGTTCCCGGTGCCGCCGGTGTTCTGGACCTACAACCCGATGACGACCGCCCTCCTCCGGATCCCGCCGTCGGCGACCCTGATCTACCACTGCGTCGACGACGTCAGCGCCCAACCGGGCATGCCCGCGGCGCAGATCCGCCGGGCCGAGCGCGACCTCGTCGCGCGCGCGGACCGCACGTTCGTGACCAGCCGCGAGCTGGAGGCGACGTGGTCGAGCGTGCGCGGTGACGTCACCTACTTCCCGAACTGTGTCGACGCCGAGCACTTCGGCCGCCCCGACGCCGGTGACGATCCGTTGGCCGGTCTGCGCCGTCCGATCCTCGGCTTCGTGGGGGCGGTCGCCGACTACAAGATCGAGTCCGAGGCCCTGCTGGAGATGGTGCAGCGGCGCCCGGACTGGACGTTGGTGGTGATCGGGCCCCGCGAGGACCGGAACGACACGATCACGAGGTTGCTGGCCGCGCCCAACGTGCACTACATGGGCGCGCGGCGGTACGCGGAGCTGCCGCGGTACCTGCAGCGCTTCGACGTCGGCCTCATCCCCGCCCGTCTGAACGACTACACGAAGTCGATGTTCCCGATGAAGTTCTTCGAGTACCTCGCCGCGGGCATCCCGGTGGTCGCCACCGACATCCCGGCGCTCGCCGAGTTCGGGGACGTCGCCACGTTGACGACCAGGGACGGGATGGTCGCGGCGATCGAGAACGTGCTGGGCGGCGATGTCCCGGACGCAGGCGTCCGGCAGGCCGCGGTGGACGACAACACCTACTCGGCCCGCACCCGGCGGATGCTCGCGTCGGCGGGGCTGCACTGACGCGATGGTGAAGACAGCAAGCCTCCGGACTGGGGCCATCCAGCTCCTGGCCGGGGGTCTCGTCGGCAAGCTGAGCGGCATCGCGCGGGAGCTGGCGTTGGCCGCGGCGTACGGGACGTCCGCGGTCACCGCGGCGTTCCGCATCAGCCAGGCGGCGTCGTTGATCCCGTCGAACCTGTTCACCAGCGACGTCCTGAGCTCGGGCTTCGTCCCGCTCTACCTGCGCACGAAGCGCGGCTCGGAGGCGGCGGCCGAGGAGCTGTACATCGCGGTCCAGCGGCTGCTGCTCGGCGTCGCCGTGCTGGTGGCCGCGGCGGTGGTGATCGCCGCGCAGCCGATCGTTGACGTCCTGGCGGGCGGCCTTGCGCCGTCGACGCGGGTGCTGGCCGCCCAGATGTTGCAGATCATGGCGGTCGGCATGCCGCTGTACGTCATCGGTTCGGTCTGCAGCTACCTGGCGCTGGCGAACGGCCACCACCGGCTCGTGTCGCTGCGGTCGACGTTCCAGAACGTGGCGATGCTGGCGGGCGTCGGCCTGTCGGTAGTGCTCGCCGACTGGAGCCTGCTCGCCTGGGGCTTCACCAGTGCGGCCGCCGCCTACGCCGCGGTCGCGCTGGCCCAGACCCATCGCCTGGGCCTCTCGCCGGTGGGTTCGCTGCTGACTCCCGTGCGTGGCTCGTGGGCGATCCTGCGGCCCTTCCTGCGCCTGGTGCGGGTCTTCAGCCTGCTGCCGGTGTTCATCCAGGTCAACGAGGTGAGCGAACGCGTCGTCGCCGCTCAGCTGGGGGAGACGGCGGTCGCGGCGACCGAGTTCGCGAACTTCGTCGTCGACACCTGCGTCACGTTGCTGGCCGTGCCGGTGGGTCTGGCCGCGCTCGCCGCGGTCGGTCGTGAGGAGGCGAGCGAGGCGTCCGCGCGGGCCCGCGCGGCCACGGTGATCCCGCTCGCCCTCGGTGTGGGGGTGCCGTTGTCGGTGCTGTTCTGGGCCAAGGCCGAGCCGCTCGCCGCCACCCTCTACCAGCGGGGTGCGTTCACCGCCGAGTCCTCCAGCGTCACCGCCGTGATCCTGCAGGGCTTCGCGGCCGGGGCTGTGGTGCCAGATCCTGGCCTACATCCTGGCGAAGCTGCAGAGCGGCGCGATGCAGCCGCGTGCCGTGGTGCGCGCGGCAGGCGCGGGGGTCACCGCCGGACTGGGCGTCCTGCTCCTGGCCCTGCCGACCGGATCGGTGCTCTTCATCGGCCTGGCAGGCAGCGCCTACGGCCTCGTGTCGGCCCTCGTGTCGGCGCGCCTGTTGGGTGCCCTGCGGCAGCTGGCGACGGTCTTCGCCTGGGCCGTGCCCGGGGCCGGTCTCGCCTACGTCGCCGTGCGGGCGGTGGGGTCGGCCTCGGCGCCGCTCGACTTCGGGCTCGGCGCGGTCGTCTGCTGCGTGGTGTGGCTGGCGTACTGCCTGGCGGTCCCGTGCTTCCGAGTGCCGTTGGCGGGTTTGGTGCGGCGCCGATGACGGTCCGACCGAAGCTCCTGGTGGTCAGCCGCTCGACGCCCTTGCACGCGGGCGCGGGCGGTATGGAGGAGATCTCCTGGCAGCTCGCGCGCGCTCTGTCCGCGGAGTGGTCCGTCGAGGTGCTCACCACCCCGATCCCCGGCCGCGGGCGGGTCTCCCGGCTGGACGGGGTCACGCTGCACACGGTCGCCAGGGGACGTCCTGGTCGGTACGGGCCCGCCTGGTGGTGGCAGTCCGCACGCCACCGCGCCGCCGCGGACGCGGACGTCGTGCTCAGCGTGAGCGCGGGCGCGACCGCCATGCTCTGGAGACGGCGTCCCGCCTTCGTCTTGCAGGCCCACGGCACCGCGCTGGCGGAAGCAGCGGCGACGCTGCGCCTCCGTCCGCGGCTGTGGGTGGCGAAGGTCTTGCGCAGCATGTGGTGGGCGGCCGTCGATTCCTCGGTGTACCGAAGAGTGGATGTTGTCGTCGCGGCGAGCGAGCACGTTCGGGCCGCTCTGCTTCAGCCCTTTTATCGGGGGGCGTGGAAGCGCGGACGCCTTGCGGTCATTCCCAACGGCGTTTGCGAACCGGTGCTCGACGCAGATGTACAACGACGATCGGCACAAGCCGGTGTCGTCACCATTGCTGTGTCGCGCCTCACACGCCAGAAAGGCGTCGACCGGTGCGTCGACGCAATGGCGCAAACACCGGAGAGCACCCGGCTCGTCGTCGTCGGCGACGGCCCGGAGGCGACCGCGCTCCGGGTGCAGGCCGACCGGCTCGGGGTGACCGATCGGGTGGTCTTCGCCGGACGGAGGGCCCGTGACGATGTCACGGCGGCCCTCGCGGCGGCCGATGTCTTCGTCTTCCCGGCCCGCGAGGTCGCGCGGGAAGGCCTGCCGCTGGCGCTTCTCGAGGCGCTCGCCGCGGGGCTACCGGTGCTCGTTCCCGTCGCGTCGCGGTGGCCGGACGACCTGAGCGCGGTCTTCGATTTCGTCGACATGGACGATCCGGAAAAGCTGGCGCGACAGATCGCCGAGGCCGCCAGCAGGCGTTCGGCGGTGTCGCTGCTCCCTCGGCGCTACTCGGCCGACGGGATGTATGACGCGTATCAAACGGTGCTGGGGGAGCTTCTGCACGATCGTGAGCGCTGAGGTCGGGTCGAGGGGCGGGCCGTCCGATGCGCGGCCACGGCCTGACACGCCACGGCTCGTCGGAGGAGTGTCGGTCCACGACGATTGCCACGACGATCGTGGATGTCGTCACCCTGAAGGGACGTCAGAATAACGGATTGTGAACGCTACGCGATGTAATGTCGTATTGCCCGATCCTGAAGGGCGGGCATTCTGCGTGCATCACGATCGAGTAACGGATGACGATCACCGTGGGCGCGCGGTGCGGCGGGTGATCCATCGACGTCCACCTCGAATCCGCAGCGCGCGGCGTTGCGGGCCCGTCACGTCCCGGTTGGACGACGTGCGGCGGACCCCGAGGTTGCCCCGGCTTCGTGCCGAGTCTGTAACGGCTGAGTCGTGACTCAGAGGCTTCTCAGTGGACACATAAGTACGTCGCCTATATTCGCTTCGCCGACCCGAAACAAGGGGTAGGTGCGAGAGGACGACGAATGACGCTGCAGGCTCCCCCCATGGCCGCGCCACCCCCGCCACCTCCGCCCGATGCAAGCCCTTCCTTCTGGTCGCGGCTGTTCGGTCGGTTCCAGGGCACGGGGCGACGCTCGCTGTTGATCAACATCGGCCTCGCGCTGCTGGTGATCATCGTGCTGGTGTTCGCCCTCATCACCGCGTTCGCGCCCCGGCGCAACACAACGGTCGAGCGCACCGTGGCCGTGACCAGGGGCACCGTCACCGCGGCGGTCACCACCACCGGCAACGCCGAGTCGTCGCTCGTCACCCCGGTGAGCTTCGTGACCCAGGGCGTGCTGACGTCGGTCACGGTCAACCCCGGCGACCACGTCACCAAGGGCCAGCTGATGGCCACCATCGACGGCGCCGACGCGCAGACCGCCCTCCGCACGGCCCAGGCGACGCTCGACGGCGACAAGGCGTCCCTGGCGCAGACGGCCGCGGGCCCGACCGACGTCAAGAAGCAGCAGGACGCCCTCGCCGTCACGCAGGCGCAGACGGCGGTCACCCAGGCCGAGCAGCAGCTCGCCGTCGACCAGGCTTCGACCAACACCGCGATCGAGACCGCGCAGAAGAAGCTGGACAACGACGACACGACGACCGCCACGGCCGTCGAGCCAAGCGAAGGCGACGCTCGCCGCGGACACGAGGACGCAGGACGCCCTGGTCCGCCAGGCGACGTGCAGCTCGACCCCGACCACAACCGCGGCGACGCCGACCACGCCCTCGAGCGACCAATTCGAAGAGTGCTGCCGCACCAACGGCAACCGCGCGACGCCGTCTGCCCTCAGCATGCTCCTCGGCGAAGCGCCACCAGCGACTCCGTCACCGCGGCTCCATCCGCGACCTCGCGACGCAGTAGCGGTAGCTGCGCGGCCGTGACCAACGCCCAGAACACCCGCAGGTCCGTGCTGCTGGCCTCCCAGCAGGCCGTCACCAACGCCCAGCAGAACCGCGACGCCACCCTCTCCGCCGACCGCCAGGCTGTGACGACCGCCCAGAACGACCAGCGGGCCACCCTCCTGAAGGACAACCAGGCGATCACCACCAACAGGCAGTCGGTGACGTCCGCCCAGCTGGCCGCGCAGGCTGACCTGCACCCGAGCACGCCCGACCAGATCGCCCAGGCCCAGGCCGCGGTCGACGGGGCGCAGGCCAACGTCGACTCGGCCCAACGCGGCGTCACCTCCACAACACTGGTCGCGCCGCAGGATGGAACGGTGCTGTCGGTGGCGGGCAAGGTCGGCGAGGTGTCGGGCAACGGCTCGAACAGCTCGACGTCCGGCACGTCCGGTCGACGAGCACGGCCTCCTCGTCGACGTCGAGCAGCTCGTCGGGCTCCGGCACCGGGTTCGTCGTCCTCGCCAACCTCAGCGGGCTGGCCGTCACCGCCAACATCGCCGAGGCCGACGCGTCGAAGGTGCAGCTCGGTCAGTCCGCGACGGTCACCTTCCCCGCCACCAACACCACGGCGACCGGATCGGTCACCCAGATCACGCCGCAGAGCACGGTGACCAACAACGTGGTCCAGTTCCCGGTGCAGGTCTCGCTGGACACAGCGCCTCCCGGGGTCGAGTCCGGGTCCACGGCGAACATGTCCATCACGACCGGCTCCAAGCCGGACGTGCTGGTGGTTCCGTCGGCCGCCATCACCACGGTCGGGAACAGGCACACTGTTGTGGTGCGGCGTAACGGGCAGGACGCGACGGTCCCCGTCCAGATCGGCCTCGTCGGCGACACCACCACCGAGATCACCGACGGCGTGCAGGCGGGCGACCAACTGGTCCTGCCGACGGCGGCGGCCGGCTCCACCACCAACGGCTTCCCGCGAGGCGGCTGATGGCGCGACCGGTCATCGAGCTACGGGCGGTGTCGAAGATCTACGGCAGCGGCGACACCATCGTGCGCGCCGTCGACCGGGTCGACCTCGTCGTCGAGCGTGGTGACTACGTCGCGGTGATGGGGGCGTCCGGCTCCGGCAAGTCGACGCTGATGAACATCATCGGCTGCCTCGACGGGCCGACCAGCGGGCGCTACCTGCTCGACGGCGTCGACGTGCGGAGGCTGGACGAACGGCGCCAGGCCACGATCCGCAACCGCAAGATCGGCTTCATCTTCCAGTCGTTCAACCTCATCCCGCGCACCAGCGCGCAGAGCAACGTCGAGCTGCCGCTGGCCTACGCGGGCGTGAAGTCGGCCGAGCGGCGCCCGCGGGCCCGCGCCGCGCTGGAGCGGGTCGGCCTCGGGGACCGCTGGCACCACCTGCCGTCGCAGCTGTCCGGTGGGCAGCAGCAGCGCGTCGCGATCGCCCGGGCGATCGCCACCAACCCGGTCCTGCTCCTGGCCGACGAGCCGACGGGTGCGCTGGACAGCCACAGCACCGATGAGGTGCTCCAGCTCTTCGAAGGGCTCAACCGGGCGGGCCGGACGGTGGTGGTGATCACGCACGAGGAGGAGGTGGCCGCGCACGCGCAGCGGGTCATCCGGATGCGCGACGGCAGGATCATCGCCGACGAGCGGAACCGCACGGGCGCGATGCCCGACCCCTCGGTCGATGCCACGTCGCCCCACGGCGTTCCCACGACGGTGCGGCCGTGAACATCAGAGAGACCCTGATGTTCGCCATCCGCGGCGTTCTGGCGAACAAGCTGCGGTCGGTGCTGACGATGTCCGGGATCTTCATCGGGGTCGCCGCCGTCATCATCCTGATCTCGGCGGGCACCGGGGCCAACAAGCAGATCACCGACAACATCACCGCGCTCGGTGCCAACACCCTCACCATCACGCCGAACGCGACGACGGGCGGCGGCCGCGGCGGTGGCGGATCGGGCGCGTTCCGGGGCGGCGGCGGTGGCGCAGGCGGCGGCGGGTTCGGCGCTGCGGGGCGCACCGGGACCGGCGCCAACAACAACGTCCAGACCGGCACCCAGATCCAGAAGCCGCAGCTGACGCTCGACGACGCCGAGGCGCTCGTCGATCCCGAGCTCGCGCCCGACGTCGGCCTCGTCGCGCCGACGGTGGCGGTCAGCTCGGTGAACGCGACCTACAACGGCGCGACGCACGCCGTGCAGACCTTCACCGGGACGACCCCCAGCTACCTGACGATCAACGACGACACGGTGCAGGCAGGCACGACGTTCTCCGACTCCGACTACACGGGCCACCGTCGCGTCGCGCTGCTCGGGCCGTCCGTCGCCACCGACCTCGTCGGCGGCAACGGGCTCGCGATCGTCGGGCAAACCGTCCAGTTCAACGGCGTGGCGTACGAAGTGGCGGGCGTCCTCACGGCGAAGGGCAGCCAGGGTCCCCAGGACCGCGACGACCTCGTGATCGCGCCGCTGACCTCCGTGCAGGACACGCTCGCCCCCTACGGCCCGCTGTCCAGCATCGCCGCGGAGGCCACCGCGTCCACGCAGGTGAACGCGGCGCAGGCCGAGGTGACCCAGATCCTCATCTCCCGCCACCGCGTCACGGCGGCCACGGCCGACTTCACGATCAACAACCCCAGCTCGATCCTCGACACCGTCAACACCGTCACCGGCATCTTCACGCTGCTGCTCGGTGGCGTCGCCGGGATCTCGCTGTTCGTCGGCGGGATCGGGGTCATGAACATCATGCTGGTGACCGTCACCGAGCGGACCCGCGAGATCGGCATCCGCAAGGCCATCGGCGCCCAGCGCAGCGCCATCGTCGGGCAGTTCCTGCTCGAGGCGGTGGTGCTGTCGCTGGCGGGCGGCATCATCGGCGTGGTCATCGGGGTGCTCGTGAGCCAGCTGAAGATCGGCACGTTCCAGCTGGTCGTCGCGCCCTACTCGATCGTGCTGGCCTTCGTGGTCTCGGTGGCCATCGGCCTGTTCTTCGGGTGGTACCCCGCGAACCGCGCAGCCTCATTGCGTCCGATCGACGCCCTCCGTTACGAGTGACCCGGAGTATCGATGACCTTGCACATGGATGAGTCGCCCACCGAGATGATCCCGGCCGTCCCGGCGGCGGCCGAGGACGAGTACGACGACTTCCTCGAACGACGACTTCGCCCAGCCCCGCGAACGCAGCCGGATGACGACCGCGCTGATCGCCCTGCTGCTCGTGGCAATCGGGTTCCTCGGCGGCGTGGTCGTCGAGCGGTCGTTCGGGGCGACGAACACCCCGACCCGCGGCAACGGGGGAGCGACCACGTCCGGCACCGCCCGCGCGCCCGGAGGCGCCGGAGCCCTCGGCCGCCTCTGACGCCGTCAGCCGTCGCGGTAGAACGCCGTGAGGCGCTCGGCTTCCTCGTCGACCTGACGCAGGCTCGCGCGGGGGAGCGGCGCGAACGGGCTCGCCACCACGTGGTCGTCGACGAAGCGCCAGGTGCCCGCCACCTGACCGTCGACCAGGAACGTCGGGATCGACTGCGGCATCTTCGTGGAGAACACCCGCTCGCGGTGCTCGGCGGGCAGGATCCGGGCCCGCTTGGCGTGCCCCAGCAGGAGCAGTGCGTCGAACGTCGAGAGGAAGCGCACCGGGGCGGGGGTGTCGCCGTCGGGCCGGGGCGCGTCGGGCAGGTCGACCAGCCGGGCGCCGTCGGGGTCGCGGGCCGTGCTGAGGTCGAGCCGGGCCAGCACCGCCTTGGTGTCGGTGACCGCCCAGCCCGCGTACCGGCCGATGTCCGACGGTGTGGCCGGGCCGAAACCGGTCAGGTAGCGGGTGACCAGCAGCTCCTCGGCCGCGGCGCGGTCCACCGGCGGCTGCGACGGCACCCAGTCTTCGGCCAGGCCGTAGACGTGGGCGCGCGGTCGCTCCCACGTGCCCGCAGGCGGAACCCGCACGAGGTCGAGCCACAGCTGCACGCCGCCGAAGAGAGCGGCCGGGAGACCGTCGGCCACCAGTGCGGCCACCAGGTCGGCCTGGCGCAGCGGCCCGTCGGCGAGGCGGCGCGCGACGGTGGCGGCCGCGGCCTGCATCTGGTCTTCGCCGATGCCGCGCGGTGAGCGCAGCCACCAGTCGCGCCGGTGCATGCGCACGGCCTCGGTCAGCGGCCGGTAGTCCCGCGCGGACACCATGTGGATCGTGCACCGCATCACCCAGGCCTGGACGATCCGCGCCTCCAGCAACGCCGTGGTCAGGTCGGCGCGGCGGAACCCCGCGATGCGTGACCACAGCCCGACGTAGGCCGACGGGGCGTACTGGGTCTGCAGCCCGCCGACCCGCTCGACGGCCTCGGCAGGCGTCAGCGCGGCCCGCTCCAGCAGCAGCTGCCGGGCCAGCACGGCCCGGTTGAGCTGCGCCCAGCTGAGCTGCGGGCCGGTGGCGGTCACGGGCCCGCGAGGACCGCCAGCCTGCCCAGCACCTCGTCGGGCCCCAGCGCCACGGCGACGGCGTGCATGTCCGGGCTGCGGGTCGAGCCGGTGAGCGCCAGCCGCACGAGCTGGGAGGCCTCGCGGATCGACCCGTGGAAGGCGTCGGGGTCGGCCTTGTAGTCCTTCGGGCTCGCGGCGAACCCGTTGCGGGTGCTCGCGGCGCGGATCTGGTCGAACCACTCGCGCGGGTCGTCGAGATGCCGGTAGGCGCCGACGAGATCGCCGACGAACGCCGTGATCGCGGCCGGGTCGACGGCCGAGGCCTCGCGGACCCGCACGTCGCCCGGCCCCGCCAGCCGCTCGAACAGCTGCGGGAAGAAGAAGCCGTAGGCGCTGCGGAAGTCCGACCACTTCCGCAGGTCCTTGCGCGGGTTGGCCACCCCTTCCCGCTCCACGGCGATCGCCCGCAGCGCCAGCTCCGGCTCGGCGGCCAGCACGACCGCCAGCTCGGGGTCGTTGGTCTGCGCCCACTCCGTGACGGCGGCCAGCACCTCCTCGCCGGTGAGGGTGGCGATGTGGTCGGCGCTGATGTCCTCGAGCTTGACCAGGTCGACGAGCGGGCCCGCGACCCCGCACTGGTCGAGCCGGATGGGCTCGGCGAGGGCTTCGGCCAGCGGCAGCTCGGCCAGCCGCCCGTTGGCCAGGCCGCGCAGGTAGTACAGGACGGCGGCCGCCGGGTAGCCCGCCGCCATGTAGAAGTCGACGCTCGCCTCGGGGTCCTTGCGCTTGGAGAGCTTGCGCTTCCCGCCGGAGATCTGCTTCATCAGCGGGGCGATGTGCGCGTAGGGGATCGGCGGGTGGCCGAGCGCGGCGAACAGCTGCTGGTGCAGCGGCACCGAGCTGATCCACTCCTCGCCGCGGATGACGAGGGTGACCCGCATGAGGTGGTCGTCGACGGCGTGCGCGAAGTGGTAGGTGGGCAGCCGCGGGCTCTGGTCGGACGACTTGAGGATCACCGCGTCGTTGCGGTTGGCCTCGTGCGAGAGCTCGCCGCGGATGGCGTCGGTGAAGCGGACGCGCGCGTTCGCGGCGGTCAGGTCGGGGGCGCGGAAGCGCACGACGTAGGGATCACCGGCCGCGAGCTTGGCCGCGACGTCCTCCGCTGCGGCGTCGCGCCAGATCGCCCACGTGCCGTAGTAGCCGGTGGGGAGCTTGGCCGCCTGCTGGCGGGCGGTGATGTCGGCGAGCTCCTCCTTCGTCGCGAAGCAGGGGTAGGCCTGCCCGGTGCGCAGGAGCTCGCGCACGTAGGTGAGGTAGATCTGCTCGCGCGCCGACTGGTGGTAGGGCCCGTAGTCCCCGAGCCCGTCGGCTTCGTCGGCGGGCAGGTCGAAGTAGGCGAAGGCGCGCGAGAACTGCTCCAGCGCCCCCTGGACCTCGCGCGACTGGTCGGTGTCCTCCACGCGCACGAGGTAGACGCCCGCCGGAGTGGGTGGCGACATCGCGGTCGATCATCGCGACGTACACGCCGCCGATGTGCACGAACCCGGTCGGCGACGGGCCGAACCGCGTGACCTGGGCGCCCTCGGGCAGCTCACGGGGCGGGTAGCGGCGCTCCCACTCCGCGGGCTCGGGCAGGTCGGCGGGGAAGAGGGAGTCGATGACAGCACGGTCCAGCACGATGAACGAGGCTAGCGTCAGGTGACGACGCGCTGCGTACCGCTATACACGTTCATGGACGTGCCGCGCAGGAACCCGACCAGCGTCATGCCCAGCTCGACGGCCAGCTCCACCGCCAGCGACGAGGGCGCCGAGACCGCCGCGAGCACCGGCACGCCCGCCATCCCCGCCTTCTGCACGAGCTCGAAGGACGCCCGTCCCGACACCATGAGCACGGTGCCCTTCGCGGGGATGCGCCCGTCCAGCAGCGCCCAGCCCAGCACCTTGTCGACCGCGTTGTGCCGTCCCACGTCCTCGCGCGCGACGAGCAGCTCGCCATCGGTGGTGAACAGCCCGGCCGCGTGCAGGCCGCCGGTGGAGGAGAAGAGCCGCTGGGCGGCGCGCAGCGTGTCGGGCAGGCCGCTCAGCAGCGCGGGGGTGACGGTGACGGGATCGGTGCCGGGCGGGAACCGGGTGGTGAGCCGCACCGCGTCCAGCGCCGCCTTGCCGCAGACGCCGCACGACGACGTGGTGTAGAAGTTGCGCTCGATGCTCGGGTCGGGCGGCGCGACGCCCGGCGCCAGCGCGACGTCGAGCACGTTGTAGGTGTTGCGGCCCGTGTCGTCGACCGAGTCGCAGTAGCGGGCGGTGAGCACCTCCGACGGCCCGGCGATCACGCCCTCGGTGAGCAGGAACCCGTGGGCCAGCTCGACGTCGTTGCCGGGCGTGCGCATGGTGACCGACAGGGCCCGCCCGTCGACCCGCACTTCCAGGGGTTCCTCGGCGGCCAGGGTGTCCTGCACGCGGCTGCTGCTATCGCCGTTGATGCGGAGAACGGGCCTGCGCGCGGTCAGTCGGCTCATGCTGACGACCTCCAACCAGTGCGCGGGACGTGACCGGTCACTACCCTGGCCCAGGTTAGTACCCATGCAAGCCGGGAGGGATGCAATGAGGCGCCGCCGCCCCCGTCACGTCCGGATCACCGAGCCGCTCGTCCGCGAGAACGGTGAGCTGCGCCCCGCGACCTGGGACGAGGCGCTCGAACGGGCCGCGGCCGGGTTCCGCGGGGTCGCGCCGCACGAGTTCGGCATGTTCAGCTGCTCGAAGGCCACCAACGAGATGAACTTCACCGCGCAGAAGTTCGCGCGGGTCGTGATGGGCAGCAACAACGTCGACTCCTGCAACCGAACTTGACACGCTCCCTCGGTCGTCGGTCTGACGGCAGTGTTCGGAGCGGGTGGCGGTACGTCGGCCTACGTCGAGGCTGAGAACGCCGATCTGCTGGTTCTGTGGGGCTCCAACGCGCGGGAGACGCACCCGATCTTCTTCCACCACGTGCTGCAGGGGCTCAAGAAGGGCACCCGCATGTGGTCGGTCGACCCGCGGCGCACGTCCACCGCGCAGTGGGCCGACGGCTGGCTCGGGCTGGACGTCGGCACCGACATCGCGCTGGCCAACGCCATCGGCCGGGAGATCATCCACGCGGGCCTGGTGAACGAGGCGTTCGTGCGCCGCGCGACCACCGGCTTCGAGGACTACAAGGCCACGGTCGAGCCCTACACGCTGGAGCGCGCCCAGGAGATCACCGGCGTCGACAAGGACCTCATCCGCGGGCTCGCGCACGCCTACGCCACGGCCGACCGCGCCCAGATCTGCTGGACGCTGGGCATCACCGAGCACCACAACGCCGCCGATTACGTGTTCGCGCTGATCAACCTCGCGTTGCTCACCGGGCACGTCGGGCGCTACGGCTCCGGTCTGGTGCCCCTGCGCGGGCAGAACAACGTGCAGGGGGGCGGGGACATGGGCGCCATCCCGGCCAAGCTGCCCGGCGGCTACGACCTCGGCGACGACGAGGCCCGCGCCCGCTACGAGAAGACCTGGGGCGCGTCGATCTCGCCGAAGCCGGGCATGCACCTTTCGCAGATGTTCGACGCCATGAACGAGGGCACGCTCAAGGCGCTGTACTGCATCGGGGAGAACCCGGCCGAGTCGGAGGCCAACGCCACCCACGCGCGGCACCTGCTGGAAGGGCTCGACCACCTGGTCGTGCAGGACATCTTCCGCACCGCCACGGCCGATCTCGCCGATGTCGTGCTGCCCGCCACCGCCGACTGGTGCGAGTACGAGGGCACGGTCACCAACTCCGAGCGGCGGGTGCAGCGGGTCCGCAAGGCGATCGACCCGCCGGGCCAGGCCCGACCGGACACCCACATCATCTGTGCGGTCGCCGAGCGGCTCGGCCACCCGTGGGGGCAGCCGACGGCCGAAGAGGTGTGGGACGAGCTGCGTTCGCTGTCGCTCAACTGGCACCACGGCATGAGCTACGCGCGCCTCGACGAGCACGGCGGCCTGCAGTGGCCCTGCCCGACCGAAGACCACCCGGGCACCCCGCTGCTGCACGCGCGGCTGTGGGAGCCCGACCCGGCGAAGCGGGGCGCGGCCGCCCCGTTCACGCCGGTCGAGCACGTGCCACCGGTCGACACCCTCAGCGACGAGTTCCCGATCCGGCTCACCACCGTGCGGGTGCTGGACGCCTACAACTCGGGCGTCCAGACCGGCGGCTACGCCTCACCGTTGCGGCGCAAGGAGGCGCTGCGCATGGACGCGACCGACGGGGAGAAGCTCGGCATCGCCGATGGTGAGCGGGTGCGGGTCGTGTCGCGGCGCGGGGCGGTGGAAGCCCCGGTGTCGTTCGACCCGTCCCTGCGGCCGGGGTTGGCGTCGTTCACCCCGCACTTCAGCGAGGAGGTCGACATCAACGTGTTGACCAACGACGCCTGGGACCCGAAGTCGGGCACGTCGGAGTTCAAGGCCACCGCGATCCGGGTGGAGAAGCTCGCCGCCGACCTGCCCGCAGCGGGGAGCTGACGGCGCTGATTCCCGATCCGGCCTGCGACGTGGCAGGGTGACGGGGTGGACCTGAAGCTGTCCTCCGCGGAGCCGACCGGGGCCGAGCGGCGCGCGATCGAAGGCGCGTTCGCGGCGCACCGCGCACCGGACGACCGGCCGGGTGAGGACCAGCGGTTCCCCGACAGCGGGCACGCCGCCCGCGGTCGGCGGCACATCCTGCTGCCTGCGCTGCACGCGGTGATGGCCGAGGTCGGCTACCTGTCGCCGGGCGCGCTCAACCACGTCGCGCGCACCTTGGCCGTGCCTCCCGCGGACGTCTACGGCGTCGCCACGTTCTACGCGATGTTCGCCACCGAGGAGCGGGCGCCGCACGTCGTCCACGTGTGCGACGACGTGGCCTGCGGACCGTTCGGCGGCGAGGAGATCCTCGCCGAGCTGCGCGACACCGGCGGGCAGGCCACCGTCGTGCGCAGCCCGTGCCTCGGGCTGTGCGAGCGGGCGCCCGCGGTGATGCTGCAGCTGGCGCGCCAGCCCGACGCGAGCCTGGCGCCCGCCACGGCCGCCTCGGTGCGGGAGGCGCTGGCCCACGCCGCTGACGTCGAAGGGAGCGGCGACCGCCCCACGGGCTCGCCCGCGGACGCGGCGTTCGCCGACACGACCGTCAGCGCCCCGCAGACCCCCGACCCGGCACTGCGGTTGCTGGGCAGGATCGGTGTCGTCGACCCGGAGAGCCTCGACGACTACCGCGCCCACGGCGGGTACGCCGCCCTGCGCAGGGCGGTCACGATGGGGCCGTCCCGGACGATCAAAGAGGTCACCGACTCCGCGCTCACCGGGCGCGGCGGCGCCGCCTTCCCCACCGGCATGAAGTGGGACGGCGTCACCAAAGCCCCGGAGCGGCCGCACTACCTCGTGTGCAACGCCGACGAATCCGAGCCCGGCACGTTCAAGGACCGCGTGCTGATGGAAGGCGACCCGTTCGGCCTGATCGAGGCCATGACGATCGCGGGCTACGCCGCGGGCTGCGAGCGCGGCTACCTCTACATCCGCGGCGAGTACCCGCTGGCCACCCGCAGGCTGCAGAACGCGATCTCCGCCGCGCGGCGACGCGGCTACCTCGGCCCCGACGTCATGGGCGAGGGGTTCGCCTTCGACATCGAGCTGCGCCGCGGCGCGGGGGCCTACATCTGCGGCGAAGAGACCGCGCTGTTGAACTCGATCGAGGGCTTCCGCGGCGAGCCCCGCAACAAGCCCCCGTTCCCCTCGGTCAGTGGCCTCTTCGGCAAGCCCACGGTGATCAACAACGTGGAGACGCTCTACAACGTGCTCGAGGTGCTCGCGATCGGCGGCCCGGCGTTCGCCGAGGTCGGCGGCGGGCGCTCCACCGGCAGCAAGCTGTTCTGCGTCTCCGGCGCGGTGGGCACGCCCGGGGTGTACGAGGTCGACTTCGGCACGACGCTGCGCGAGCTGCTGACGCTGGCGGGCGGGGTGCGCGGGGAGCTGCGCGCGATCCTGCTCGGCGGGGCGGCGGGCGGCTTCGTGCTGCCCGACCAGCTCGACGTCGTCCTCACCCTCGAGGGTGCGCGCGAGATCGGGGCCACGCTCGGCTCGGGCGTGGTGCTCGTGTTCGACACGGCCGCCGACCTCACCGCCACGCTGCGGCGCATCGCGGCGTTCTTCCGCGACGAGTCGTGCGGGCAGTGCGTGCCGTGCCGCGTCGGCACCGTGCGCCAGGAGGAGGCGCTGGCCAGGATCGTCCGAGGCGCGCCCCGCGGCCCGGAGCTCCTCCTGCTCGGCGACCTCGCGCGGGTGATGCAGGACGCGTCGATCTGCGGGCTCGGGCAGACCGCGCCCGCGGCCTTGAAGTCCGCGCTCGACCTGGGTCTGCTCGACGCGCCCACGGGATCGCGCAACGGGAAGGTGCCGCACGCATGACCACGCGCAGCTCGTCCGACGCCCCCGCGCCCGGCTCCCGCGCGGTGCCGGAGGAGGCCGTGCCGGACGGCACCCCCGAGGCCAACGCGCACGGTGCGGCGATGCCGGGCACCGACACCGACGGGCCCGACGCGGGCGAGCGCGCCGCGGAGTACCGCGAGGCCGACGCGGGCCCGGTCGGCCCGACGGCCGTCGACCCGGTGATCGGGGGCGGCGGACCCGCCGCCCGCAACGGTCGCAGCCCCGACGGGCCGCTCATGCTCGGCAGCATCTCCCGCATGCTGACGCTCACCGTCGACGACCGCGAGATGCGGGCGCGGGAGGGCGCCACCATCCTCGACGTGCTGCAACGACGAGACCATCGTAGACCCCGACGCTGTGCTGGGCGCCCAACCTGACCCCGATCAACGCCTGCCGCGTGTGCATGGTCGAGGTCGAGGGCTCCCGCGTGCTCGTGCCGTCATGCGCGCGGAAGATCGAAGACGGGATGGTGGTGCGCACCGACTCCGAGAAGGTGCGCCACAGCCGTCGGATGGTGCTGGAGCTGCTGGCGTCCTCGGTCGACCTGAGCGAGGCGAGCGACGACGTGCAGCGCTGGATGCGCGAGTACGGCGTCGACGCCGAGCGCTACGGACCGCCGTCGCCGCCCGCCGACGACCGGGACACCCGGCACGCCGGGCACCACCACGCCCCCGACGGGATCACCGCGGAGACCGTGGCCCAGCCGGTGAAGGTCGACAACGACCTCTACGTGCGCGACTACAGCCGTTGCATCCTCTGCTACAAGTGCGTCAAGGCCTGCGGCACGGACGCCCAGTTCACATTCGCCATCTCCGCGGCGGGCCGCGGGTTCGACGCGCGGATCGCGACTGAGCAGAACGTCGAGCTGCCCGATTCGGCGTGCGTGTACTGCGGCAACTGCATCGGCGTCTGCCCGACGGGCGCGCTGAAGTCGGTCAAGGAGCACGAGCTGCGCGAGGCGGGGGAGTGGCGGCAGGAGGAGGAGACCGTCACCACCACCGTCTGCTCGTTCTGCGGCGTGGGCTGCAACCTGGAGCTGCACGTCCAGGAGGGGCAGATCGTGAACGTCACCAGCCCGGCCGACCACTCGGTGACCCACGGCCACCTGTGCATCAAGGGTCGGTTCGGCTTCCAGCACGTCCAGAACCTGCCCGGCTCCTGAGCACGGCGACGAAACCGGGCACCGAGTCGGGCACGCCGGGTCGGCGCAGGGGGATCGTGGTGATCGCGGCGTCGTCGTCGATCAGGACGCGGCGCCACCGCTCGGCCGGGAAGCTGGCGTCGAGCTCGGCCTCGCCGTAGGGGCGCGGCTTGGGGATGCCGGTGGCGATGGCCCTGGCGAGCGGGCCCGGCATGCCGCGTGGACCTGCGCCGAGGCTCTCCAGGTAGCCGAGCAGCGGGCCGCGGTGGTTGGTCTCGGCGATCAGCACCGCGCCGCCCGGCCCGACGAGATCGGCGAGGTTGGCCGCGAGGCGCCGCCGGGCCGGGGCGTCGAGCACGTGCAGCAGGCCGCGGACGAGCACGTTGGCCTCGCCCAGCTCGGCGCGCAGCCGCTCGCCCTCCCCGGGCCCGGTCATGTCGAGCGCGCGGAACTCGACCATGGGCGTCGGGCCTTCGCCGCGGGCGAGTGCGATCGCGTCCGGGGAGAGGTCCACCCCGAGCGCCCGGGGAAACCGGGGGGCCAGCAGGCGGGTGAGCCTGCCGTTGCCACAGCCGACGTCGACCACCGGCAGCCGCTGATCGCCGTTCTCGGCGAGCAGGTCGACGTAGCGCAGGGCCTCGTCGGATGCGCTCGCGTCCCACAGCACGTCGCCGCCGTCGCCGGTGGCGTCGACCCCGGACCAGAAACTGTTCCAGCTGGTGGTGGTGTCGCGGGAAGCCCCGAGGCTGAGGCGGATGACGTGCGTGAGCGTCAGCGCGCGTCGCCACCACGAAGTTGTCACCGCAGGTGACGCTACGTCATCGAGGCAGTACAGGAAACCGTTTGCTCACCGTCGGCTGACCGGGAGCCCGCCGGGTGACGTCGTCGTGGGGTCGGCCCACGGAAGGTCCACTTCGGACGCGGGAACGCCTGCGCCCCAGAGGAAACCCTGGCCGTAGCGGCACCCCAGCGCCCGCAGCTGGGCCGCCTCCCCGTCGGTCTGGACGCCCTCCGCGACGGCCGCCAGCCCGAACGCGTCGACCACGGCCAGCAGCGCCGCGGCGACCCGACGCTGGTTGGGGTCGACGTCCAGGCCGGTGACCAGCGAGCGGTCGATCTTGATGATGTCGACGAGCTGGCGCCGCACGTAGCCGAGGGAGGAGCAACCCGCCCCGAAGTCGTCGATGGCCACGCCGATGCCCGCCTTCTGCAGCGTGTCCATCGCGGCCATCGTCTGGTCGTCCTCGCCCATCATCTGGGTCTCGGTGACCTCCAGCATCACGTCGTCGGCCCGTGCCCCGCACCGCGCCAGGCCTGCGATGACGTCCTCGGCGAAGCCCGGTGAGCGGAAGGTGATGGGCGAGATGTTGACGTGCACGTTCGGCGGCGCGGCGCCCTGCGCCCGCGCCCGCCAGGCCGCGACCTGGGCGCCCGCGGCGTCGAGCACCCACTGGTCGACGGCCACGATCAGCCCGGTCTCCTCGGCGACCGGGATGACGTCGACGGCCGACAGCAGGCCGCGCACCGGGTGCTGCCAGCGCACGAGGGCCTCCAGTGCGGCCGTGCGGCCGGTCGTCAGCTCGACGATCGGCTGGTAGTGCACGCGGAGCTCGCCGTTGGTGAGAGCGGAGCGCAGCTCGTCGGCCTGGCGGACCCGCCGCAGCGCCGCCGTGTGCATCATCGGCTCGTAGACCTGGATGTCGCCCCGGCCGCGGGCCTTGGCGACGTACATGGCGGTGTCGGCGTCGCGCAGCAGGATCCCCGCCATCTCGCCGCGCTCGGCGAAGCGCACGCCGATGCTGGCGCTCACCCAGCACGCCTGGTCGCCCGCCTGCACCGGCGCGCTGAGCGCCATCATGATCCGGTCGGCGACGTCGAGGACCTGGTCGGCGGTGGCGTCGAGGATGACCAACGCGAACTCATCGCCGCCGAGCCGCGCCACGGTGTCGGTCTGGCGGGCCACCTGCGTGAGCCTGCGCGCCACCTCGACCAGCAGCTGGTCGCCCACGGCGTGCCCGAAGCTGTCGTTGACGGCCTTGAACCCGTCGAGGTCGAGCACCAGCACCGCGGGCGGGGAGTCGGCGCGTTCGGCGCGGGCCATCGCCTGGGCGATGCGGTCGGCCAGCAGGGTCCGGTTGGCCAGGTCGGTGAGCGGGTCGTAGAGCGCGAGGCGCTCCAGCTGTTGCTGCGCCGCCTCCAACTGCTGGGTGCGTTCGACCACGCGTCCTTCGAGGTCCTCGTTGAGCGCTTCGAGCTCCTCGGCCAGCATGTTGATCCCGACGATCACCGCGTCGATCTCGTCGGCCGCGGTGGAGGGCTCCATGCGGGCCGTCAGCTCGCCGGACGCGAGCCGCACCACGAGCTCGACGAGCCGCTCGAGGCGCGGATCCGGTGGGTCAGGCGTCGGGCGCGCCATCACGCAACCAGGCCAGCGCCGCGGGCTCGGAGGTGAAGAACCGGGTGGGCACGGGGACGGCGCTCACGCCGAGCGCGAAGTTCGCGATCACGCGGTCGACCGCCGACTTGCCCAGCAGCGCGATCCGCGACGCCGAGCACTTGCGGGCGAACGTCTGGCGGGCTTCGCGGGTGAGCACGGCCGTGCCGGTGATGTCGACGAGCAGTGGTCGCTCTCTGTCGCCGTTGAGCCGGTCGACCGAATTCATCGCCGACGCGGCCAGGAAGCCGGTGATGCGCAGGCCAGGGGCCCAGGCCAGCCGAACGACGCCCGTCGGGTCGACACTCACCGACAGCACAGGATCACGCTCCGCTGCACTGGTCATCGCCGTCAGACTAGACGGATCGCCCGTCGTGATCGACTGCTGTCCCGTCTGTCACTCCGCCGGACGCACTAGTGCCCGTCGCGGAAGGTTGGTACGGGAATGGGCCGCCGAGTTCCGTGCCGAACTTCCGTGACGAGGCACTAATGTGCGCCCGTGAGCGCTCGGCTGACGTTGGTCGCGCACGCGGCCACCCCGGCGACGGTCCGCGTGGCGTTCCCGCTTGACGAGCCCCTGGAGCCACGGGGGCTCACCGCCGCAGCGGACGCGCGGGACCGCCTCCGACGCGTCACCTGCGCCTTGCGGTCTCCTGCGACGGCGGCGGCGCAGACCGCGCAGGCCCTCGGGTTGGCCGCGACCGTCGACGCCTCCCTGGTCGACTGGGATCTCGGCGCGTGGCGCGGCCACACCCTCGACGAGATCTCCGCCGCCGACCCCGAATCGGTCACCGCTTGGTTGGCCGATCCCGGCGCGGCGCCGCACGGCGGCGAGAGCCTGACCGCGGTGCTGGCCCGGGTCGCAGGGTGGCTGCGCACCGTCGACGGGGACGGCCACACGGTGGCGGTGACCCACGCGGCCGTGGTGCGCGCCGCGGTCGTGACGACGCTCGACGCCGCGCCGTCCGGGTTCTGGCGGCTCGACGTCGGACCCCTGACCGCGACGGTGCTGCGCGGCGGCCCGCAGCGGTGGACCGTGCGCGCCACGGCACTGCCACTTGACGCGTAGCTGTCCGCGCTGCCGCTCGAGGTCGACACCGGCGGTGTTGCGCCCGCGCAGCCGCTCCCTTTCGCCGCCGTAGCAGCCGAGGTCGACACGACGGGGGTTGTGCCGCGATCGAACCCCGCTGACGTCGACCTCGGCCGCGATCAGGTGCCGTCAGTGCACCAACACGACGATCAGCGTGCGGGGGCCGTGGACGCCTTCGACCCGCTGGAGCTCGATGTCGCTGGTGGCCGAAGGGCCGCTGATGAAGGTGATCGGGCGGTCGGGGGTGAGGGCGGCGAGGAGTTCGGGGACGGTGTGGACGACCTGGTCGGCGCGCACGACGCACACGTGCAGGTCGGGCACGAGGGTGATCGCGCGGCGGCCCTGGTCCGGTGAGCTGTCCAGGGCGATCGTGCCGGTCTCGGCGCAGGCGGCGGCGCACCCGGTGACGACGGCGGCGAAGCGGTCGAGCTCGGCGCCCACGGTTTCGGTGCTGCCTGTTTCGGTGCTGCCTGTTTCGGTGCTGCCGGTCCCGGCGCCAGTGGTCCCGGCGCCCCCGGTTTCGGTGCGCGAGGTTTCGCCAGTGGCCCCGGCGGGGGCGTCGCCGGTGGCGGCGGCGAGTCGATCCGGCTCGGCGACCGTCGACCCCGCGCAGTCGATGACCGGGTCGCCCGGCCCGTCGACCACGCCATCCGGGCACCAGTCCTTCGACAGGCCGGGAGGCACCACGACCGGGCCCCCCACCCCGGCGAGGGCGCCCGCGATCGCGGCGGGGATGCCGTCGGCGGCGCTGTCCACCACCGTGGCGCGGTAGTCGACGAGCCGGTCGCGCAGCAGCTCGACCAGCTCGGGCGAGCCGGGTGGATGGTCGCCGATGCGCCGGTAGTCGCGGGGGACGTCGACGGGGGCGGGTGCCGCGGCGGCCCGGTTGGCGGCCCGGATCCGGCCCAGCACCGCTTCCCGCGCCGTGATCGCCGTGCGCGGGACCTGAGAGGCGTCAGCGCTGCTCATGTCCGCTCCCGTCCCGCCCACCACTCGCGGAAGGTCTGCGCGGGTGGTCGAGGCGCGTCGCGGCTGCCCGTCCAGCGTGAGAGCGGCGGCGGTAGGGCTCCGATCCGGCCGGAGGCCCGCCCGAGCAGGCGGCCTGCCCGGGAGACCTTCTCGGCGATGGCGAACCGGTCGGCGTCGGCCATCACCCAGGAAGCGGCGGCCATGGCGACGGACTCGGCGGTCGGGATGCGCCGCTCCCGTTGCGCGTCGACGTGGTCGGCGCGCAGCTGCACCAACAGCGTGGGGATGTCGATCCGCACGGGGCAGGCGTCGAAGCAGGCCCCGCACAGCGACGAGGCGTAGGGCAGCGAGGCGTTGTCCTCCACCCCGGTGAGGTGCGGGGAGAGCACGGCGCCGATCGGGCCGGGGTACACCGAGCCGTAGGCGTGGCCCCCGGCGCGCTCGTAGACGGGGCAGACGTTGAGGCACGCCGAGCAGCGGATGCAGTGCAGGGCCGAGCGCCCCACCGCGTCGGCGAGGGCGGCGGTGCGGCCGTTGTCCAGCAGCACCAGGTGGAAGGCCTGCGGGCCGTCGCCGGACGTGACCCCGGTCCAGGCCGACGTGTACGGGTTCATCCGCTCGCCGGTGGAGGAGCGGGGGAGCAGCTGTAGGAACACCTCGAGATCGCTCCACGTGGGCACGATCTTCTCGATCCCCATGACGGTGATCAACGTTTCGGGCAGCGTGAGGCACATCCGGCCGTTGCCCTCGGACTCGACGACGAGCAGCGTGCCCGTGTCGGCCACGGCGAAGTTGGCGCCGGAGATCGCGACCTTGGCGCGCAGGAACCGCTCGCGTAGGTGCGCCCGCGCGGCCATCGCCAACTGCCGCGGCTCGGAGGTCAGCTCCGGGTCGACCCCGGGCATCTCGCGCAGGAAGATCTCGCGGATCTCGGCCCGGTTGCGGTGGATCGCGGGCACGAGGATGTGCGAGGGCATGTCGCCGCCGAGCTGGACGATCAGCTCGGCGAGGTCGGTCTCCTTGGCGTCGATGCCCGCCTCGGCCAGCGCTTCGTTGAGGCCGATCTCCTGGGTCGCCATGGACTTGACCTTGACGACCTCGGTCTCCCCGGTGGCCCGCACGAGCTCGGTGACGATCGCGTTGGCCTCGGTCGCGTCGCGCGCCCAGTGCACCACGCCCCCGCGCGCGGTGACCTGCTCCTCCAGCCGTTCGAGGTGCTCGTCTAGGCGCGCCATGGTGGCCGTCTTGATCGCCTCGCCCGCTAGGCGCAGCTCCTCCCAGTCGGAGAGCTCGGCGACGACGGCGGCCCGCTTGTCGCGGATCGTGCGGGTGGCGTGGCCGAGGTTGCGGCGCAGCTGGGTGTTCGCGAGCGCCTCGCGGGCGGCCTCGGGGAACGGCTGCGCGCCGCGCAGGTGCCCGACCCCGCGCGGAGCCACGGCGGGCATGCCCAGATCGGTCACGACGTACCCGCCAGGATCTCGGCCAGGTGCACCGTGCGGGTGCCCGAGCGCAACCGGGACAGGCCGCCGCCGACGTGCATCAGGCAGGACGCGTCGCCCGCCGTCAACGCCTCGGCCCCCGTGGAGAGCACCTGCCGCATCTTGTCGGCCAGCATCGCCGTGGAGGTGTCGGGGTTCTTGAGCGCGAACGTGCCGCCGAACCCGCAGCACTGCTCGGCGTCGGGCAGCTCGATCAGCGTCATGCCACGCACGTTGCGCAGCAGCCGCAGCGGCTTGTCGCCCACCCGCAGCATGCGCAGCGAGTGGCACGTCGGGTGGTAGGTGACCCGGTGCGGGTAGTAGGCGCCGACGTCGTCGGTGCCCAGCACGTCCACCAGCAGCTCCGACAGCTCGTACGTGCGCGCCGCGACCGCATCGGCCCGGCGCGCCAGCTCCTCGTCGCCGCCGCGCCGCGCCACCATCGCGTGCTGGTGGCGCACCGACCCGACGCACGAGCCCGAAGGCGCGACGATCACCTCGTAGGCCTCGAACACCTCGACGAAGTGTCGGACCAGCGGCAGCGCCTCGCGCTGGTAGCCGGTGTTGACGTGCATCTGCCCGCAGCACGTCTGCGCCTCGGGGAACGCCACCTCGTGCCCGAGCCGCTCCAGCAGCGCCACCGTCGCCTTGCCGACCTCGGGGAACAGCCCGTCGGCCAGGCACGTCACCATGAGTGCGATCTTCATCAGGCGACTCCGTTCAACGGGCGCAACCGGCTGGAGGCCCGCACGACCAGCTCCGGGGTGAGCACCACCTGGCGGTGCCTGTGCGCGTCGCCCCGGTCGCGCGCCTCGGCGATGAGCATCTCCGCGGCCGTCCGCCCGATCAGCTGCCGCGGCTGGGCGACCGAGGTGAGGGGCACGGCGGCGGCCTGGGCGAACACGATGTCGTCGTAGCCGACGATCGCCAGGTCCTCCGGTATCCGCAGGCCCAGGCGTACCGCTTCTTGCAACAGCCCCAGCGCGAGCAGGTCGTTGCAGCAGAACGCGGCCGTCGGGCGGCGGCTGGCGGGCAGCCCGGCCAGCCGCGCGCCCGCCCGCCTCCCCTCGGCGATGTCGAGCGCTGACGTCTCGAGCACCACCAGGTCGACGGCGTCGGCCCCGACGGCGGCGTAGGCCCGCCGGGCGCCCGCGAGCCGATCGGCGACCTGGGTGAGCGAGGGCGGGCCGCCGACGAACGCGACGTGCCGGTGGCCGCCGTCCAGGAGGTGCGTCACGGCCAGCTCACCGCCCGCGACGTCGTCGACGTAGACCGAGCAGTGGTCGGGGCTGTGCGCGTCGACCATCACGACGGGGGTGCCGCGCCGGGGGAGCAGGGCCAGCCGTTCGTCGTCGTGATCGACCGGCGTGATCAGCACACCCTCCACCCGTTGCTGCTCCAGCAGGTCGAGGTACGCGGACTGCCGCCGCCGGTCCTGACCGCTGTCGCAGAGGAACACGGCGAGCCCCGCGGCGTCGGCGGCCTCTTGGACGCCTTGGGCGACGTCGGTGAAGAACGGGTTGCCGGTGTCGAGCACGACGTAGGCCAGGGTGCGGCTCCCGCCGCCGCGCAGCTGGCGAGCCGACTCGTTGCGCACGAAGCCCAGCTCGGCGATCGCGGCCAGCACGCGCTTGCGGGTGCGCTCGGCGACCACTTCCGGTCGGTTCAGCACGTTCGAGACCGTGCCGAGGGAGACCCGCGCATGCGCGGCGACGTCCTTCATGCTCGGTGAGCCTGCCACGCGGACGCCCCCTCTCGACGGTCCGCCTCATCTTGGCTGCCCATGTTGAAACGTGCAAGTAAACAGTCCACCGCCCCGTCGGCCGCACGGCCGACGAAGTGGAGATATGTCCACGAGGGCTCTTGTGAAACGTTATAACCGGCTGCTACTTTCCCCCCTCGAGGACGTTTGCAACACGACGAACCTGCACACGACGAAGGAGTCAGTATGCGCATTGCCCGTTCGTTGAAGGTGGCCGCCGTTCTCGGCGTAGCGGCCACGATGGCACTGACCGCATGTACGCAGAAGAGCCAGAGCGATACCGGTACGGCGGGCAGCGGCGGCGGATCGGCGCCCGCGGGCCCGGTCAAGGTCGCGTTCGTGCCCAAGCTGCAGGGCGTGCCGTACTTCGAGGCCATGAACGCGGGTGGCCAGAAGGCCGCGGCCGCGCTGGGCAACGTGCAGTGGCTCTACCAGGGCCCGACCCAGGCCGACGCGGGCGCGCAGGCCGACATCGTGCGCTCGTTCATCCAGCAGAAGGTCAACACGCTGATCGTGGCGCCGAACGACCCCGACTCGATGGCTCCGCTCCTGGCCGAGGCCAAGGCGCAGGGGATCCACGTGGCGACGGCCGACACCGACGCGCCCAACTCGGTGCGTGAGGCGTTCGTCAACCAGGCGACGGCCGACGGCATCGGCCAGTCGCTCACCGACTCGCTGCTCAAGGCCATGGGCGGCCAGGGCAAGTACGCGATCGTCTCGTGCGGGCAGACCGCCGAGAACCTGAACTCCTGGATCAAGGTCCAGAAGGACTACACCGCCTCGAAGTACCCGCAGGCGCAGATCGTCGACACCGTGTACGCGGGCGAGGACCAGGCCAAGGCCACCCAGATGGCCACCGACCTGATGAACGCCCACCCCGACCTCACCGGCCTCGTCGGTGAGTGCACCTCTTCGGCTCCTGGTGTCGCCCAGGCGGTCCAGGACGCCAACAAGGTCGGCAAGGTGTTCACCGTCGGCCTCGGGACGCCGCAGTCGATGAAGCCCTACCTGGCCAAGGGATCCTCGTCCGCGGCCATCCTGTGGAACGTCGAGAACCTCGGCTACCTGACGGCGTGGACCGGCGCCCAGCTCGCGGAGAACAAGACCATCGCCGACACCAACAACGTCAGCGCTGATCTGCCCGCCATCAAGTACGACGCCACGAGCAAGACGCTGCTCCTCGGTCCGCCGCTGGCGATCACCAAGGACAACGTGGACCAGTTCAACTACTGATCCCACCGCGCACGGGGTCGGGCGGGCGACGTGATCGTCCGCCCGACCTCCGTCCATCCCTCGTGCTTAGGGCCGTATCGGAGCAACGGACTATGACAGTCGACGAGCCGCCGCGCCTCGCGCTGCGCGGGATCTCCAAGAGCTTCGGCGCCGTCCGCGCCATCCGCAGTGCGGAGATCAACATCCGCGCGGGCCGCGTGCACGCCCTCGTGGGTGAGAACGGCGCGGGGAAGTCCACGATGATCAAGATCATCGCCGGCGTCGAGCAGGCGGACACCGGGACGATCGAGTTCGAGGGCGCACCGGTCACGATCTCCTCGACCGGCGACGCGATCGCGCTGGGCGTCGCCACGGTGTACCAGGAGCCGCAGCTCTTCCCCGAGCTCACCGTCTCGGAGAACATCTTCACCGGCCGCGAGATCCGCAGGCACGGGCGGGTGGCGTGGGCCGAGCAGAACGCCAAGGTCGTCGAGCTGCTGGAGCTCCTGGGGCTGCCCGGGCGGTACGCGACGGTGCCCGTCGGCACGCTGTCGATCGCCGAGCAGCAGCAGGTGTCGATCGCCAAGTCGCTCGCGGGCGACGCGAAGGTGCTGATCCTCGACGAGCCCTCGGCCATCCTCACCGACACCGAGATCGACGTGCTCTTCACGGTCGTGCGGCGGCTCACGGAGTCGGGCGTCGCCGTCGTCTACATCTCCCACCGCCTCGACGAGCTGTTCCGCATCGCCGACGAGGTCACCGTCATGCGCGACGGGCAGACCATCGGCACCTACCCGATCGGCGACCTGGACGTCCGCAAGATCGCGGAGCTGATGGTCGGCGGGATCCTCTCCGACGAACGGCCGCAGCGCGCGATCCCCGAGGGGGAGCCGGTGCTCGTCCTCGACCACCTCGGCCTGACCGGCAAGTTCCACGACGTCGACGTCGAGGTGCGCAAGGGCGAGATCGTCTGCCTCTACGGCCTGGTGGGCTCCGGGGTCTCGGAGATCGCCGCGTGCATCTACGGGATCGACCGGCCGACGAGCGGCACGATGCGGCTGCGCGGACAGGCGATCTCGCCCCGGTCCCCGCAGGACGCGCAGCGCCACGGGATCGCGCTGCTGCCCGCGAACCGCAAGGTCGAGGGGATGTTCAGCTTCCAGTCGATCGCGTTCAACATCTCGGCAGGCCACCTCAAGCTGCTCTCCCGCCTCGGTCTGCTCGTGGAC
This sequence comes from uncultured Actinomycetota bacterium, assembly GCA_963799945.1. GTDB lineage: Bacteria > Actinomycetota > Actinomycetes > Mycobacteriales > Pseudonocardiaceae > Pseudonocardia. The sequence continues at coordinate 616,561 of CAWCZG010000004.1, read as the reverse complement.
CGCGCCCGGGAGCGCACCGTCGCCACCGACATGATCAAGCGGTTGGCCGTGCGGACGCCGCACGAGCGGCAGCCGATCAGCGCGATGTCCGGCGGGAACGCGCAGAAGGTGGTGCTGGCCCGCCAGCTCGTCGAGCGGCCCGAGGTCCTCGTCCTCGCCGAACCCACGCAGGGCGTCGACGTCGGGGCGAAGGAGGAGATCCACCGGATCATCACCGAGCTCGCCGAGGGCGGCACGGCGGTGCTGGTCGTCACCTCCGACCTGCCGGAAGCCCTGCGGATCGCCGACCGGCTGCGCGTGGTGCGCGGCGGCACGACGACCGTCGAGTTCGGCCCGGACGCCACCCAGGTCGACGTGCTGGCCGCGGCCGCAGGGGCCCTCGACCAGGAGGAGGTGGTCGCGTGACCGCCACGACGACCCGCCCCGAGCCCAGCGGCGAGCCGCAGGCGCCCGCGCGCAACCGCAGTCGCATCCTGCCCTCGCCGATCACCGGGCAGGAGCTGGTGCTGATCGGCGTGATCGCCGTGATCTGGGTGGTGCTGGCGTTCCGGACCCCGGCGTTCCTCACCGCGGGCTCGATCCAGCCGCTGCTGGTCGCCACCGCCCCGATCGCGCTGATCGGCGTCGGCATGACGATCATCATCATCACCGGTGGCATCGACGTCTCCGTCGGTGCGGCGATCATGGTGTGTTCGGTGCTCACCGCGAAGGCGCTGGTCGGGGGCATGTCCGCGCCGCTGGCCATCCTCATGTCGGTGGTCGTCGGCGGTGTGCTCGGCGCGGTGAACGGGCTGTTGATCGCCTACGGCCGCGTGCACGCCATCATCATCACGTTCGGAACGGCGAACCTGTTCCTCTTCGTCGGGCTGCAGATCTTCGGCTCGCGCACGGTCAACGGGATCCCGGCGACCTTCGACATCTTCGGCCGCGGCGACGAAGGCCGGACGCTCGGCGTCCCGCACGCCTTCGCGATCACCGTGATCGTCACCGCGCTCGCCTGGTGGTACCTGCGGCACACCGCGGGCGGACGGCACTTCTACGCCATCGGCGGCGACGCGCACGCCGCGCGGCTCGCGGGCGTCAAGGTCCAGCGCCGGATCCTGCTGGCCTACCTGCTCACCGGTCTGCTGGTCGGCCTGGGCTCCTGCTTCGTCATCGCACAGGGCACCTCCACGCTCGACCAGTCGGTCGGCACCGGCAAGGAGCTCGCGGTCATCGCCGCGGTGGTGATCGGCGGAACGTCGATCATGGGCGGCCGCGGGTCGGTGCTGGGCACCTTGTTGGGCGCGCTGCTCGTCCAGTCGGTCACCTCGGGCGTCACCCAGCTCGGCTGGAGCTCGCAGCTGTCGGACCTCTTCGTCGGGATCTTCATCATCGTGGCGGTCGGCACGGACCTGCTGCGGGCACGCACCCGGAGGACGCGATGACCACGGCCACGCCGACGACCCCGGCGCCCACGCCGACCGACCCGTCGGGGGAGAGCACCGCCGCCCGCGTGCTGCGGGCGCTGCTGACCCAGCGGATCGCGCTGCTCGCCGTGCTGGTCGTCGTGGTCGTCATCTGGTTCTTCGTCCTCGACGCGGGCGGCTACCTCACCGCTGACTACAACTTCGACTACATGTCGGCCAGCCTGATCAACGCCGTTCCGCTGGCCATGCTCGGCCTCGCCGAGCTGCTGGTGATCCTCTCGGGGCGCGGCGGGATCGACCTGTCCGTCGGCGCGATCGTCTCGCTCTCGGGCATGGGCTTCGGGTTCGCCTACGGCGAGTGGGGCTGGCCGCTCTGGCTGGCGATCATCGCGACGGCGCTGTTCGGCGCGCTGCTGGGCGCCGTCAACGGCTTCCTCGTCGCCTACGTCGGGTTCCCGGCGCTGATCGCCACGCTGGCCACGTTCTACGCCTACAAGTCGCTGGCCATCGTGATCAACGACCAGAGCCCGATCAGCACCCCGCCGATCCAGAGCCTCTTCTCGATCACCCGCTCGGTGGAGCTGCCGCTGTTCGGGCAGTACATCCCCGACGTGCCGCTGGGGCTGTTCACCTTCCTGCTGCCGACCGTCGTGCTGGTGTGGGTGTTGTTGGCCCGCACCACCTACGGCCGCAGGCTCTACGGGATCGGCACCAACGACGTGGCGGCGCGCTGGGCCGGGCTGCCGGTGCGCGGCACCCGTTTCAAGGCCTACACGTACGCGGGCCTCATCTCCGGCCTCGTCGCGGTGGTCACCGTGGCGCAGTTCGCCTCCGCCCGACCGGACGCGGGCGTGTCCGGCAACGGGATGGCGCTGCCCGCGATCACCATCGCCGTGCTGGGTGGCGTGGCGATCACCGGCGGCATCGGCCGGGTCGCGGGCGTCGTCCTGGCCACCCTGCTGATCGTCTGGCTCAACGCCGGGATCCTGCTCGCCTTCGTCGGCAACGAGGGCTCCCAGTTCCAACTGCTCGCCCTGGGCGCCGTGCTGGTCTTCGCCGCACTGCTCAACGGGCTCACCACCCGCCGGTACGGCGGAACACAGTGACGACCACCAACCGCAGTGACGACCACCGACCACCAGAGGACCACGCGATGACGGTTGCACCCGAGTCCATCGAAAGGGCCCTGAGCGGGCTGGACGACTTCACGATCGAGGTCCCGAGCTGGGCCTACGGCAACTCCGGCACCCGGTTCAAGGTCTTCACGACCCCGGGCGTGCCGCGCAACCCGTTCGAGAAGATCGCCGACGCGGCCCAGGTGCACGCGGCGACCGGCCTGGCGCCGCGGGTGTCGCTGCACATCCCGTGGGACCGGGTCGAGGACTTCGGTGCGCTCGCCACGTACGCCAAGGAGCTGGGCGTGCGGATCGGGGCGATCAACTCGAACCTGTTCCAGGAGCAGGACTACAAGCTGGGTTCGCTCACCCACGTCGACGAGCGGATCCGGGCGAAGGCCGTCGCCCACCACCTCGAGTGCATCCAGGTGATGCGCGAGACCGGCTCCACCGACCTGAAGCTCTGGCTGCCCGACGGCACCAACTACGCCGGGCAGGACTCCTTGCGCGGCCGCCAGGACCGGCTCGCCGACTCGCTGCAGCAGATCTACGCGGCGTTGGACGAGGACCAGCGGCTGCTGATCGAGTACAAGTTCTTCGAGCCCTACTTCTACGCGATGGACATCCCCGACTGGGGCACCTCGCTGCTGCACTGCCTGGCGCTGGGCGAGCGCGCCCAGGTCGTGCTGGACACCGGCCACCACGCGCCGGGCACGAACATCGAGTTCATCGTGATGCAGCTGCTGCGGCAGAAGCGGTTGGGCGCGTTCGACTTCAACTCCCGCTACTACGCCGACGACGACCTCGTGGTCGGCTCGGCGGACCCGTTCCAGCTGTTCCGGATCATGGCCGAGATCGTCGCGGTCGGCGCGCACGCGCCGTCGTCGGGCGTGAACTTCATGCTCGACCAGTGCCACAACATCGAGGAGAAGATCCCCGGTCAGATCCGGTCGGTGCTCAACGTCGAGCAGGCGCTGGCCAAGGCGTTGCTGATCGACGCAGAGGCGCTGGCCGCCGCGCAGCGTGCCGGTGACGTGCTGGGCGCGAACGGCGTGCTGATGGACGCCTACGAGACCGATGTGCGCGGAGTGCTGGCCGACCGGCGGGAGTCCCGCGGCCTGCCCCGCGACCCGATGGCCGCCTACCGGGACTCCGGCTACGGCCAGAAGATCGCCGCCGACCGGGTCGGCGGCACCCAAGCGAGCTGGGGCTGACGACAGCCCCGGACCCACGAGGAGACACGTGACTGAGAACGCGACCGTTGCCGAGCTGATCGCCCGGTCCAACCGGCTGGGCGCCGATCCGCGCAACACCAACTACGCCGGGGGCAACACCTCCGCCAAGGGCACCGAGACCGACCCGGTCACCGGTGGGCCGGTCGAGCTGATGTGGGTCAAGGGATCCGGCGGCGACCTGGGCACGCTCACCGCCGCCGGGTTGGCGGTGCTGCGGCTGGACCGGCTGCGCGCGCTCGTCGACGTCTACCCGGGCGTCGAGCGCGAGGACGAGATGGTGGCCGCGTTCGACTTCTGCCTGCACGGCCGGGGCGGGGCGGCCCCGTCGATCGACACCGCCATGCACGGTCTCGTGGACGCCGCGCACGTGGACCACCTGCACCCCGACTCGGGGATCGCGCTGGCCACCGCGGCGGACGGGGAGAAGCTCACCCACGACTGCTTCGGCGACCGGGTGGTGTGGGTGCCGTGGCGGCGCCCCGGGTTCCAGCTCGGCCTGGACATCGCCGCGGTGAAGGAGGCCAACCCGCAGGCGATCGGCTGCATCCTCGGCGGACACGGCATCACCGCATGGGGGGCGACCAGCGAGGAGGCGCAGGCGAACTCGCTGGAGATCATCCAGGCCGCGCAGGCCTACCTCGCGGAGCACGGCGCCGCGGAGCCGTTCGGCTCGGTCGTGGCGGGCTACGAGGCGTTGCCCGAGGCGGAGCGGCACGCCAAGGCCGCGGCGATCTTCCCGACCATCCGCGGGCTGGCCTCGACCGACCACCCGCAGCTGGGTCACTACACCGACAGCGAGCCGGTGCTGGAGTTCCTGTCCCGGGAGAAGCTCGGCCCGCTGGCCGAGCTGGGCACCTCCTGCCCGGACCACTTCCTGCGCACCAAGGTCAAGCCGCTGGTCGTGGACCTGCCCGCCACCGCGTCGGTCGAGGAGATCGTCGACCGGCTCAAGGCGCTGCACGCCACCTACCGCGACGACTACCGGGCCTACTACGAGCGGCACGCCACCCCGGAATCGCCCGCGATGCGCGGCGCCGACCCGGCCATCGTGCTGGTGCCGGGCGTGGGGATGTTCTCGTTCGGCAAGGACAAGCAGACCGCCCGTGTGGCGGGGGAGTTCTACGTCAACGCGATCAACGTGATGCGCGGCGCGGAGTCGGTGTCGACCTACGCCCCGATCGCTGAGTCGGAGAAGTTCCGCATCGAGTACTGGGCGCTGGAGGAGGCCAAGCTCGCCCGCATGCCCAAGCCGAAGCCGCTGGCGGGTCGGGTCGCGCTGGTCACCGGGGCGGCGTCGGGGATCGGCAAGGCGATCGCGCACCGGTTAGCCGCGGAGGGCGCCTGCGTCGTCGTGGCCGACCTGGACGCGGGTAAGGCCGCCGCGGCGGCAGCGGAGATCGGCACCACCGACCGGGCCGTCGGCGTGGGCGCGGACGTGTCCGACGAGGACGCCGTAGCGGCGGCCGTGGACGCGGTGGCGCTGGCGTTCGGCGGGGTCGACCTGGTGGTCAACAACGCCGGCCTCTCGATCTCCAAGCCGCTGCTGGAGACGACCGTCGCCGACTGGGACCTGCAGCACGACGTCATGGCCAAGGGATCGTTCCTGATCTCCCGGGCCGCGGCCAAGGCGATGATCGCCCAGGGGATGGGCGGGGACATCGTCTACATCTCCAGCAAGAACTCCCTGTTCGCGGGGCCGAACAACATCGCCTACGGCGCCACCAAGGCCGACCAGGCCCACCAGGTGCGGCTGTTGGCCGCGGAGCTGGGCCCGCACGGGATCCGGGTCAACGGCATCAACCCCGACGGAGTGGTCCGCGGCTCCGGCATCTTCGCCGGTGGCTGGGGTGCCAAGCGGGCCGAGGTCTACGGCGTCCCGGAGGAGGAGCTCGGCGCCTACTACGCCAAGCGCACCCTGCTGGGCCGCGAGGTGCTGCCCGAGCACGTGGCCGCCGCGGTCTTCGCCCTCACCGGCGGCGACCTGGCGCAGACCACCGGCCTGCACATTCCGGTGGACTCCGGTGTCGCCGCGGCGTTCCTGCGGTGAGAGCCGACGTGCTCTTCCCCGCGGAGGCGGCATCGTGACGGCGCCGCTGGCCCTGGCCGCCGTCGACCTCGGAGCGTCGAGCGGGCGGGTGATCGTCGGCCGGGTCGGCCCGGACCACCTGGAGATGCGGGAGGTCCACCGGTTCCGCAACGGCCCGGTCCGGCTGCCCGACGGCCTCTACTGGGACGTGCTCGGCCTCTACACCGACATCCTCACCGGGCTGCGCGCGGCGGCCCGGCAGGACCACCTGGCCGGGCTGGCGATCGACTCGTGGGCCGTGGACTACGGCCTGCTCGACGGGCGCGGGGTGCTGCAGGGCAACCCCCGCCACTACCGCGACCCGCGCACCGACGCGGTGATCGACGACGTGCACGACAAGGTGGGGGCCACCCGTCTTTACGACGTCGCGGGCCTGCAGTTCCTGCCGTTCAACACGCTCTACCAGTTCGCCGCGGAGGCCGAGCTGGCCGACCGGCGCGCCCTGCTCATCCCGGACCTGCTCGGGTACTGGCTCACCGGCAGGCAGGTCGCCGAGGAGACCAACGCCTCGACGACGGGGCTGCTCGATGCCCGCACCGGCGACTGGTCGCGGCCGGTGATCGAGGCGCTCGGCCTGCCCGCGGGGTTGCTGCCCGAGGTCGTGGCGGCGGGGGAGGTGCTCGCCCCGCTCACGCCCGAGGTGCGGGCCGAGATCGGCGTCGAGCACGAGTTGCTCGTCACCACGGTCGGGTCGCACGACACGGCGTCGGCCGTCGTCGGCGTCCCCGCCGACACGAACCGCTTCGGCTACATCTCCTGCGGGACGTGGGGTCTGGTCGGCGTGGAGCTCACCGCGCCGGTGCTCACCGAGGACAGCCGCCAGGCCAACTTCACCAACGAGCGCGGGGTCGACGGCACCATCCGCTACCTGCGCAACGTCATGGGCCTGTGGCTGCTCTCGGAGTCGATGCGGGCCTGGAGCCTGCGCGGCATCGACGTCGACCTGGGCGAGGTCCTGGAGGTCGCGGCCGCGCTGCCCGCGGGCGGCCCGCGCATCGACCCCGACGACCCCGTGTTCCTGCCACCCGGCGACATGCCCGCGCGGATCGCGGCGGCCTGCCGCAAGGCGGGCACGCCGCTGACCGATCCCGAACCCGGCGGCGTCGTGCGCTGCATCCTGGACAGCCTCGCCGCCGCCTTCGCCGCGGCGGTCAGCCAGGCCGAGCAGCTCTCCGGGCAGGCGGTGGAGGTCGTGCACATCGTCGGCGGTGGCTCGCAGAACGCACTGTTGTGCCAACTCACCGCGGACGCCGTGCGCAGGCCGTTGATCGCGGGCCCGGTCGAGGCCACCGCGCTGGGCAACCTCCTGGTGCAGGCCCGCACCCACGGCGTCCTCACGGGCGATCTGGCCGCGCTGCGCAAACGCGTCCGCGCCACCTCGCGGCTCCGCACCTACCACCCGAGGTCCTGACGCCATGCCCCGCTACTGCTTCCAACTGCAGGTCCGGCCCGAGCGCACGACCGAGTACGCGGAGCGCCACCGCGCGGTGTGGCCGGAGATGCTCGCCGCGCTGCGGGACACGGGGTGGCGGAACTACTCGCTCTTCCTCCGCGAGGACGGCCTGCTGATCGGCTACGTCGAGGCCGACGACCTCGCCGCCGCGCAGGCCGCGATGGCCGCGACCGCCGTCAACGCCCGTTGGCAGGCCGAGATGGCCGCCTTCTTCGTCGACCTCGAAGGACGCCCTGACGAGGGTTTCCAGCTCCTGCGGGAGGTCTTCCACCTGGAGGACCAGCTTTCCGGCGGCGGACAAGGGCCCTAATCTCGGCGCATGACCGGGGTCCGGGACGAGCAGGCGGAAGGGGTGCTGAGCCGGGCCGCCGCGGTGCTCGACGCGTTCGACGAGGAGCACCGCGAGCTGACGCTGGCCGCGCTGGTCAGCCGCTCGGGCCTGCCGCGCTCGACGGCGCACCGGATGGCCGGGCAGATGGTTGCGCTGGGCTGGCTGGACAAGCCCGGGGAGCGGTACCGGATCGGCAACCGGCTCTTCGAGATCTCCAGCCTCGCGCCCGTGCGGCACGCGCTGCGCGAAGCCGTGCTGCCGTTCCTGCAGGACCTCTACGAGGCCACGCGCACGACCGTGCAGCTGGGCGTGCTCGACCGGGACCGCGTGCTGATCGTCGAGAAGATCACCGGGCACCGGCGGATGCCGATGCTCAGCCAGGTCGGCGGCCAGATCCCGGCCTACTGCTCCAGCCTCGGCCGGGCCATCCTCGCCCACTCCACCGAGGACGTGGTCGCGCTGGCCCTGGCGGGCGACCTGCCCGCCCGCACCGGCCGCACCCTCACCGACCCCGAGGTGATCCGACACGCGATCGTCGAGATCCGCGAGCAGGGCTACGCGTTCGACCATGAAGAGGGCAACCCCGGGGTGAGCTGCATCGGGGCGCCGATCTTCGGCCCGCTCGGCGAGGTCGTCGCGGCGCTGTCGGTGACCGGCCCCTCGGCAATGGTGCGGGCCGACCGCTTCGGCCCCGCGGTGCGCATGGCGGCGGCCGCGGCGTCCCGGGTGCACCTGCGCCGCCGCTGAGCCGACGGGCGGCACGCGCCACCCACCGGGATCGGCGCGATCCGCACCCCACGGCGGCGCGCGCCGCCACCCGGCGCGACTCGATGCGATCTTCGCCTGCGGACGACCGGGCTCAGGGAACGAACGTCGCGCCCAGCCCCATACCCGTGATCCACTCGGGGACGGGCTCGTACCCGGACCACACGAGCGGGCGCCCGACCGCGGCCAGGCCCGCGAGCCAGGTGCGGACCTCGTGGGCGCCGCTGCCCGCCTCGTGCTCCAGCTTCTCGTCGCCGAGCTCCGCGACCGCGTCCAGGTCGCCCGCGGTGAGCCGGTCGAGGAACCACCGGTCCCAGTCCACGTTGACCCGGGCATTCGGGTCGCCGCCCATCGCCCGGACCCGCGGCTCCCGCGTGGCGGCGACGGCGTGGACGTCGCGGCGGCCGTGGATGACCGAGGCACGCTTCGCCCCGGACACCGCCGGATCCCGCGGGTCGTTCGAGGGCAACCAATGCGAGAGTCCGCCGCTGGCCGCGACCAGCACCCGACCCGGGACGTCGGACGCCCTGATCGCCGCGCCCAGCGCGCGGCCGAGCTGGACGCACCGGGCCAGCGACGGCAGCGGCGGCGCGGCGGTGTTCACCACCAGCGCGACCATCGGGACGCCGGATCCGGCGGTGAGCATGTCGTAGGTCTGGACGACGCCGTGGTCGACGGTGAGGGAGTAGGACAGCGACAGGTCGAAGGCGTCGGCGAGCCCGTCACGGATCGACCACGCCAGGGGGGAGGCAACGGGCAGGGGGCCGGAGCGGGTGCCGAAGTCGCCGAACGCCACCGCCTCCTCGACGCCGAGCACGAACGGCGGCATGACGTCGTAGAAGTTGGCGTGGAAGTGGTCGGGGCCGATCACGACGACGGCATCGGGTGCCAGCTCCGCGACCGCCCCCGCCAGCCGTTCCGTGTCGGCGACGAACTGCCCACCCGGTTCGGACGGCGCCTCCGGCGGCGTCATCGTGGCGAACGGGGAGTGCGACATCCCGACGAACCCGATGATGTCGCTCATGCCGAGGGCTCCTTGCCGAGCAGCAGCCAGTCGCGGTGCACCCGCAGGTACTCGTCGACCTTCTCCCACTGCGGCCAGTGCCCGGCGTCCGCGATGACGTGCAGTCGCGCGTCGGGCAGCCAGCCCAGCAGCATGTCCGCCTCGTCGAGGCCGCCGGTGGGGTCGTGCTCGGTCCACAGCAGCAGCGTGGGCGCGCCGACCTTCCCCACCCAGCGCGGATCCCACGCGAAGTCCTTGCGCACTTCCGGGTCCTGCAGGACGAGCGTGTTGCGGATCGCCCGCTCGAAGCCCGGCCTGCTGTAGACCGCGCGGCGCAGGTTCACCAGCTCGTCGGTGACCATCTCTTTGTGGTGGAACAGGAACTCCACGCGGCGACGCACGGTCGCGTCGCTCGGGTCCTGCACCGCGGCCAGGGTGCTGTCTCGCATCCGGGCCATGACCTCGGGCTTGTTCGCGATGTTGCCCGGGGTGTTGAGCACAAGGCGTTGGACCCGCTCGGGGTGGTGCGCGGCGACCCACGCCACCACCCAGCCGCCCAGCGATTCCCCGGAGAGGTGCGCGGACCCGATGCCGAGCGCGTCCATCGTCTCGAGCAGGTGTTCGGCGAGGACGTCGATCGTGTACGGCCGGTCCGGCAGGTCCGACCAGCCGTGCCCGACCATGTCGTAGGCCGTCACCCGGAAGTCCTCGGCGAGCCCGGCGATGTCGCGGGCGTAGGCCTCCAGGTGCCCGCCCGTGCCGTGCAGCAGCACCAGGTCCGGCCCGGACCCCGCCTGCAGCACCCTGGTCCGGACGCCGTCGACGTCGACGTGGCGCACCTGGTGGTCGAGATCGGCCAGCTCGCCCCAGATGCTGATGTGCTCCGGTAGCCCGCTCACGCGTTCTCCTCCTTGAATCGGGCCCGGGCCTCGGCCAGCGTCGCGAGGCCTGCGCTCTGCCGTCTGCCGACCCCCAACAGCCCGAGCAGCCGGGAGTTCTCGATGGTCAGGAACTCGACGGGGTGCTCGGCCGAGTCGTTGTAGTGGCGGTGCCACGCCCACGGCGGGGTGTAGACCAGGTCGCCGGTCGACCAGCCCACCGTCGTGTCGTCGACGTCGCCTGCGCCTTCGATCTCGCTGTGTCCGTCACCCGCGATCACGTAGTGGACGGTCTCGTGGTGGTGGCGCTGCATGTCCGAGCTGGCGCCCGGCGGGATCGTCTGCCGGAAGATCTCGAACGTCGTGGTCGGCAGCCTGCCCGCGACGGCGAGACCTGACGGGTTGTGCACCTGGGCGGCGGGCAGCGGCTCCAGCTCGTCGGCCCGCAGCACGACCGGGCGCGCCGCGCTCGGCCGGACGGTGTCGGCGATGGCCCCCAGGAACTCGCCCATGGAGAAGTCCGGTCCCGAGGTCGCCATCAGATGGTCTCCGTTCGTCCGCCGTCGACGGTCATCACCGTGCCGTTGACGAAGCTCGCATCATCCGACGCCAGGAACGCGACCGCGGCCGCGATCTCGTCCGGCCGGGCGGCCCGCCCGGCCGGGATGTCGGCGGCGTCGGCCGCGTCCAGCTCGGCGAACGACACACCGGACGCCCGCGCCCTGGCTTCGAGGATGTCCCGTCGACGGTCGGTCGCGGTGGCGCCGGGTGCCACGCAGTTGACGGTGACGCCGTGCGCCGCGAACTCCAGCGAGAGCAGCTTGGCCGCCGCGGTGGTCGCCGCCCGCCCGACGACCGAGGCCGCGAGGTCGGGCTGGGGCTGGCGCACCGCCACCGACGTCACGAACACGACCCGGCCGAACCCGCGCCCCGCCATCGCGGGCAGCGCCCGCCGGGCCAGCCGCAGCGGTCCCGTCACGAGCAGCGCGAAGGCCCTGTCCCAGTGGGCGTCGGTGAGGTCGAGGACCCGGCCGGGCGGTGGCCCGCCCGCGTTGAGGACGAGCACGTCGACGCCGCCGTACCGGCGCTCGGCCTCGTCGACCAGCGATCCGGAATCGGCGGCAGCCACGTCGCTGACCAGGGCCTCGACCTTCGCGCCGGTGTCCGCGTGGATCTGCTTGGCGGCGGCTTCCAGTACGTCGACGTGGCGTCCGGTGATCACGACGCGGTGGCCCGCGCGGGCCAGCCGCTCGGCCACAGCGCGGCCGATGCCGGTGGCGCCTCCGCCGACCAGCGCTGTGCGTCCGGTGATGGCGAGCTCCTCACGGGTGGGTGCCGCGGCCGTTCCGCGACGTCGTCAGCCTGCGGTCGGGCGGATCGGCGCGCCAACGCGCAGTCCCACTGAGTTGGACTCCCGGTTGGTCGGCGCAGAAGGGCCGCAGCACGCTGTGGACCCGACAACGGACGTCGAAGGAGACCACGGTGACCCTGGGTGGCGGCTACATGCTCCCGTCCCGCGAAGGACACAAGATCGCGGCGATCGGGCTCGGCATCACGATGAAGACGGACGGGAAGTCCACCCACGATGCCTACTCGATGTTCGAGTACCTCGTGCCCCCGCAGACCAGCGGGCCGCCGCCGCACGTTCACACCCGCGAGGACGAGTCGTTCGTCTGCATCGCCGGGCAGCTTTCGGTCATGCTCGGCGGCGAGAACTTCACCATCGGCCACGGCGACTACCTGCTGCTCCCGCGCGACGTCGTCCACACGTTCCGCAACGCCACCGACGAGGAGGCGCGGGTGATCTCGGTCGTGTCGCCCGCGGGCCTCGAGCGCTACTACGAGGCCCTCGCCGAGCTGCCGCCCGGCCCGCCGGACATCGAGGCCATCAAGCTCATCATGGCCGATTACGGCCTCGAGCTCCGCCTCCCGCCCAAGGCAGGCTGACGATGCGGGTCGCCGTCATCGGGGCGGGCGTGGCGGGGCTCGCCACGGCCAAGGTGCTCACCCAGGCGGGCCACGCGGTCGAGGTGTTCGACCGGACACCCGACGTGGGCGGGGTGTGGAGCGCGTCGCGCCGCTACCCGGGCCTGACCACGCAGAGCCCGAAGGCCCAGTACGCGCTGTCGGACTTCCCGATGCCCGCCGACTACCCGGAGTGGCCCACCGGCGCCCAGGTTCAGGCCTGGCTCGAGGCTTACGCGACGCGGTTCGCGCTCGACCTGCGGCTCTCCACCGAGGTGAGCCAAGCCCGTCCGACCGACGGCGGCTGGGAGCTGGACCTGCAGACGGCGTCCGGCGTCTCGACCGAGGCGTTCGACCGGCTCGTGGTGGCCAACGGCATCTTCTGCGAGCCCGCGGTCCCGGACTTCCCCGGTCGCGAGGAGTTCACGGCCGCGGGGGGACGGGTCTGCGCGGGCACCGAGTTCCACGACGCCGAGCAGGCGCGCGAGAAGAACGTGCTGGTGGTGGGCTACGGCAAGTCGGCGTGTGACGTCACCGTGCCGATCAGCAACGTGGCCGCGAGCACCACCGTGATCGCCCGGCAGATGCTGTGGAAGGTGCCGCGCAAGATCGCGGGTGTCGTCAACTTCAAGATGCTGCTGCTCACCAGGATGGGTGAGGCGCTGTTCCGCTACGTGCGGCTGCGCGGGTTCGAGCGGTTCCTGCACGGGCCGGGCAACGGCGTGCGGCGCAACCTGCTCAACAGCCTCGGTTCGGTGTCGGTGCGCCAGTTCAAGCTGCGCGAGCTGGGGCTGGTGCCCTCGGGGCACATGGAGGACATCGTCCGCGGCGCCATCGGCCTCGCGACCGAAGGGTTCTTCGAGGGCGTCGCGGCGGGCCGGATCGGCGTGCGGCGCGACTGCACCATCACCCGGCTCCTCGCCCGCGACGGCGAGCCGTTCGCCGAGCTGAGCGACGGCACGACCGTCCCGGCCGACCTGGTCGTCTGCGCCACCGGCTTCACCCAGGGTGTGCCGTTCCTCGACGACATTGTGCAGAGCAAGCTCCTCGACGCGCGCGGCAACTTCCTGCTCTACCGCCAGATCCTGCCGCTGGGCATCCCCGGGCTGTACCTCAACGGCTACAACTCGTCGTTCTTCAGCCCGCTCAACGCCGAGATGGCGGCGGTGTGGATCGCGGCGGATCTCGCGGGCGCCGTCCAGCGGCCCGACCCCGAGACCATGCGCCGGGCCGTGCTCACGCAGCTCGCCTTCATGGACGAGGCCACCGACGGGCACCACAGCCACTTCGGGAAGATCATCCCGTTCTCGCTGCACAACGCGGACGAGGTGCTCGACGACCTCGGGCTGAACATCTCGTCGCGGGTCCGGGCGACGCACTGGCTCAACCCGGTCGACCCGCTGGCGTACCGGGCGGTCACCCCCGCCCTCGTGGCGAAGCTGGGGCCGCCGCCGGAGCAGGCCGCCGACCAGCCACGAGCCGCCCGGGCGGGCTAGGCGACGGAGTACTGAACCCGGCTCATGACCGCCCAGATGGTCTTCGTGGCCCGGCTGCGGTGGATGCCCCAGGTGGCGAGGTGGTCGACGATCGTCAACCCCCGCCCGCGGTAGGTGCTGACGCGGGAGCGGCCGAGCGTCGGGTCGGTGTCGGGGTCGCCATCCGTCACGGCGATCTTCAGGCTGCCCGAGGGGGAGTAGCCGATGGCGACGGAGCGTGGCGCACTGGCGTGCTCGAGCGCGTTGGTGACGAGCTCGGTGGCGACGAGGTCGGCGTCGATCCGCAGGTCTTCGGGCCGGTCGGCCAGGAACTTGGCGATCATCCGGCGGAGCGGGCGCAGACAGGAGGCATCGTTGACCGCGATGTGGATCGCGCCCGCGCTGGTCAGCGGTGGGGGAGCGTCAGCAACGAAGTTCACGCGTCCAGCCTTTGGTTGTGTAGAACGACGACGCCGGTGGTGAACGCCGTGCACTGATCGGGGACCTCAAGGGGTTACCCGCCCACCCGGCGTTCTATCCGCGCATCACCCGGTGGCGTGCCGCGCCCCTGCCGCCGGTCGCTCTCCGCCACTAGCGTGGCTGAGCATGTCGACCACCGCGTTCGACCCGTTCAGCGCCGCGTTCCTCGCCGATCCCTACCCGGATTTCGGCCGTTTCGTCCGCGCCGAGCCGGTGTTCTGGGCCCCGTCGCTCGGGTATTGGGTCGTCTCCCGCTACGAGGACTGCCGACGGGTGATGCGCGACTACGCCACGTTTTCAGCCGCCAACAGCCTCTCGCCGCTCACCCCGCCCTGCGCCGCCGCGGGGTCGGCGCTGGTCGAGGGCGGGTTCCGCTCGATCCCGACGCTCACCAACGTCGACCCGCCCGCGCACGGCCGGACGCGTCGGATCGCGTACCTCGCCTTCACCCCGCGCCGCGTCGCGCAGCTCGAGGGGTTCGTCCGCGACACGGTGCGGCAGTTCATCGCGGAGCGGCTGCACGAGGGGCGCGTGGACATCGTCTCCGCGCTGACCTGGGAGCTGCCCGCGCGGGTCATCTTCGAGGTGCTCGGGGTGCCGGCGTCGGACGTCGAGGCGATCAAAGCGGGCTCGGCCAACCGGCTCCTGTTCATGTTCGGCCGCGCGGAGGACGACCAGCAGGTGCGGATCGCGGAGGGGATGGCCGAGTTCTGGCGCTACTGCGAGGCGCTGGCCGAGGACCGGCGCGCCCGGCCCCGCGACGACTTCACCTCCGACCTGGTGCACACGCCCGACCGGCAAGGTCGGCCGCTGGCCCAGCAGGAGGTGGCGACGATCTTGTTCGGGCTGCTGCTGGCCGGGCACGAGACCACGACGAACCTGCTGGGCAACGCCGTGCGCAGGCTGCTGGAACACCGCGAGAGCTGGGAGGCGGTGTGCGCGGACCCGGCGTTGATCCCCGGCGCGATCGAGGAAGTGCTGCGCTTCGACTCGTCGGTGATCCACTGGCGGCGGCGGACGACGCGGCCGGTCGTCCTGCAGGGCGTCGAGCTACCCGCCGACGCCGACGTGCTGGTCTCCATCGGCGCCGCGAACCGCGATCCGGCCGTCTTCACCGACCCCGACCGGTTCGACATCCGCCGCGCCGAGGCCGGCGAGCACCTGTCGTTCGGCTACGGCCCGCACTACTGCCTCGGCGCCCCGTTGGCCCGGCTGGAGGCACGCGTCGTGCTCGAGGAGCTGACGGCGGCGTTGCCGACGCTGCGGCTCACGCCGGACCAGACCTTCGCGTTCAGCCCCATCATCGGCTTCCGGGGCCCGACCGCCGTCCAGGTCGAGTGGGACCGGTCGTCGAGCTCGGGAGGGTGATCGTGGACGTGCTGTGGCCCCCAAGGACTACCCGGCCCTCGTCGCCGACCTCAGCGGTGGAGCTCGTCCTCCAGGTGCACACGGATGATCTCGTCGAAGGACTTCTCGGCGGTGAACCCGAGGCGCTCGGCCCTCGTGGCGTCCAACGCCGCCGCCCAGTTGCCGACCATCTCCATGATCATCGGATCGGGCTCGCGGCGGATCAGCCGCACCGCCTCTTCACCCGCCGCGCGCCGCAACGCCTCGATCTGCTCGCCGACCGTGGCGCTGAGGCCCGGCATCGACAAGGTCCGCCGCGGGCCGATCAGCTCGGTGTCGACAGTCGCGGCCCGCACGCAGAACTCCACCGCCGAGCGGGGTGACGCGTGCCAGTGCCGGACCGTCTCGGGCACCGGCAGGACGGCTTCCTGACCGACCAGCGGCTCGCGCAGGATGTTGGAGAAGAACCCCGACGCCGCCAGGTTGGGCCGCCCTGGCCGGATGCAGACGGTGGGCAGCCGGATCCCGATGCCGTCGACGAAGCCGCGGCGCGTGTAGTCGGCCAGCAGCAGCTCGCCGATGGCCTTCTGGGTTCCGTAGCTGGTCAGGGGGGTGGTGGCGAACTCCTCGGGGATCGGGGTGGGCAGCGGGGCGCCGAACACGGCGATCGACGAGGTGTACACCAGCCGCGGCCGGTAGCCGTCGGCCGCGTTCGCCCGACGGATTGCCTCGAGCAGCGCGCGGTTGCTGTCGAGGTTGACGGAGTAGCCCTTCTCGAAGTCCGTCTCGGCCTCACCGGAGACCACCGCCGCGAGCTGGAAGATCACGTCTGGGCGGTCGAGCAGCAACCGGTCCGCCGCGTCGGGCGCACCGAGGTCGGCGCCCACGCAGGTTGTCTCGCCGTCCCAGCCCTCGGGTGGACCGGGTTCCACGATGTCGACGAGCGTGAGGCGACCGAGCTCCTCCTGCCCGAGACGGCCGTCGCCGACCAGCCGTCCGACGAGCTTGCGGCCGATCATCCCGGCCGCGCCGATCACCGCTACGTGCATCTCCGCTCCACCCACCTTCGTCGCCGCCGATCATGCCCCGCGCGGGCCGGGAACGCGCGGGTGAACGCTTGCGGATTCGGGTACCCCACCGGGACCAAGGAGGTGGCGTTGTGGGGTTCAGCGACAAGATGAACAACAAGGCCAAGGAACTTCGCGGACGGATGAAGCGCAATGCGGGCGAGGTCACCGGTGACCGTGAGCTCCAGGCCCGTGGTCGGGCCGAGGAGATGGCAGGCAACCTGCGCCAGGCGGGGGAGAAGCTGAAGGACGCGTTCCGCGGCCATTCCGCCCGCCCCCGCCGCCGCAACTTCTGACGCCGTTCAGGACGCGTCAGGCGGGCTTTCCGCGCGCGATGTAGCCGTCGCGCAGGAAGGGGTCGTGGCGGGGATCGAGCAGCGGGCAGTCGACGCCCGCCAGAATCCCCTCGCGCACCCCTTCCCGACGTGCTTCGGCATAGGCCGCGCAGTAGGCGCGGTGCGCGTGCGCGTACTGCGCGCGCATTTCTACGAGCCGGGTGAAGAGCTCTTTCTGGGCGCTGCGCGCCGCGGCGACGCGGCCGACAACGCCCATTCGCCCGGCCGATGCCGCTTCCAGAGCGGTCTCGACGTTCACCCATGTCGGCTTGTCCATGTCACGTCCCCCGAATTGTCGATGCCGGAGCCGGGATCGGTCCCGGCCGGTGCCAGTGGGCGTTGCCGTGCGGCGGCGTCGGGCGTGGCGCTTGCGGCGGTCTGATACCGACGTCGTCGCCTGACCAGCCTTGGGCCGTCGCCTGCGCGGCCAGCCGGGCGTAGCCGGTTTCGAGCTTGTGCGCGTGCTCGGCGGCCTGCCGCGCCTTGCCCGCCGCGACCGCCGCCTCCTCGCGCGCCGCGCTGAGCTGGTCGGCCATCTGGGCCCGCGCTGCCCGCCGCGGGTCGAGCAGTGCGAATGGATCCGCACCGCTGTAGGCGGGCGGGAGGTGGCGCGCGATGGCGACCTTGAACAGCCCCGCCCCGAGCAGGCCGCCGACCAGCGGCCCCACCACGGGCACCCACCAGTAGGGATCGCCGTTCAGGTCGACCCAGGCCGTCTCGTAGCCGGTGAGCCAGGAGACCAGCCGTGGCGGCAGGTCGCGCGCCGGGTTGATCGCGTAGCCCGCGTTGGCGCCCCACGACATCCCGATCACGACCACCAGCAGCCCGACGACCACCGGTTCGAGGTTGGCGAGCGGCGGGTTGTTGCTGGTCGCGGTCAGCGCGCACACCACGAACACCAGGATCGCGGTGCCCAGCACCTGGTCGAACAAGGCCGTGAGCAGCGTGACCCCCGGCCCCGGCGACGTCGAGAACACCGTCTGGGTCGCGCTCGTGAAGCCGGGGTCCACCCGCGCGATCAGGTCCTGGTAGAGGACGCGGACGATCAACGCGGCCACCGCACCGCCCGCCATCTGGGCGGCGACGTAGCCTGCGACCTTGCGCCACGGGAACCCGTTGCACACCGCCAGCGCCAGCGTGACCGCCGGGTTCAGGTGCGCGCCGCTCAGCCGCGCGGCGACGTAGCAGGCGATCGTGACGCCGATGCCCCACGCCCAGGCGATCGCGTCGTGGCCACCCATGCTGCCCACCGGGAGGGCCGTCGCGGTCTGGGCCTCGACGCCGAGGCCGAACACCATCAGCAGCGTGGTGCCCGCGAACTCGGCGCAGAGCTCAGCGGTCGACGCGGGCGGGCGCATGCCACGGCTCCATCAGCTCGACGACGTCGGGGGCGAGGCCGTGCCTCGTGTGGACGCGGTGCACCGCCCGGATGATCGCTTCGGCGGCCAGGTCGATGTCCCGCTCGGTGGTCGCGTGGTTGGCGATCGACGCCCGCAGCATCGGCTTCCCCCGCCAGCGGGTGCCGCCCAGCACGCACGTGCCGTCCGCCACGATCTCGTCGAGCACGGCCCGGACCACCTGCTCCGTGTCGTGCACCGGGTGGGCGTCCGGTCGGACGTCGATCAGGACCTGGTTGTAGACGACCTTGTTCGCGATCCGGATGCCCGGGTCGACGCTCAACGCCGCGGCGAGGCGCACGGCGTGGTCGTGGCAGCGGGTGACGATGTCGCCGATGCCCGCGCGGCCCAGGGTGGCCAGCGCGGCCCACGCGGGCACGCCGAGGCCGCGGCGGGCCATGCCGGGTGCCCAGTCCATGCCGTCGCGCAGGCCGTCCGGGACGGTGGCGCTGATCGTCGTGTAGGGCGCCTGGCTGGTCATCGCGGCCCGGTGGGCCTCGGGGTGGGCGGTCAGCACGAGCCCGACCGCGTAAGGGGTCTGCAGCATCTTGTGGCCGTCGGTCGCCCAGCTGTCGGCGAGGTCGATCCCCGTGGTCAGGTGGGCCAACCGGGGCGCGGCCGCCGCGGCGGCGCCGAAGGCGAGATCCAGGTGCAACCAGCTCCCGTGCCCGTGGGTGAGGGCGGTGATGGGCTCGAACGGGTCGAAGCTGCCGGTGTTGATCTCGCCGCCCGCCGCGCAGACGACGACCGGGTGCGGCTCGAGCGCGAGCCGCGCGGCCAGCGCCGCCGGGATCATGCGGCCGTCTTCGTCGGTCTCGACGGGCACGATCTCGTCGCGGCCGAAGCCGAGGTACTGGGCGGCGGCGAACAACGACCGGTGCGCGTCGCAGCCTGCGAGGATCCGCAACGGCGGGGCGCCGCGCATGCCACAGGCCTCGACGTCCCAGCCCCGGGCCGCGTAGAGGGCGTGGCGGGCGGCGGCGAGCGCGACGAAGTGGGCTTCGGTGGTGCCGGTGACCCAGGCGCCCGACAACGGACGGTCCGGCCGGCGCAGGCCGAGCAGGTCGATCGTCCAGTCGAGGGCGACATCTTCGGCCAGGGTGACCGCGGGCGATGCGGCCCCGGTCGCGGCGAACTGGTCGAACGCGGTGACCAGCCAGTCGGTCGCGACTGCGGCGGGTACGGCCCCGCCGACGACGTAGTGGAAGTAGCGCGGCCCCGTCGACCCGACCACGCCGCCTTCCGCGGCGCAGCGCATCAACGCGTCCACCGGCCAGCTCGGCGCTACGCCGTTGTCAGGCAGATCACCGCCGAGCATTTTCCGCCAAAGGTTGATCCGTTCCGCGGTCAGTGGGACGCTGACCGGACGGTCGCCTATCTCATCCAGATATCGGGTGGCCTGTTCCGCGGCATGGTCGAATATCTCGCGGCGTCTCATGTCGGCTCCTGGATGTCGGTCAGGGTGGCGAGAGATGATCGATCAATCGGAACGCACGCCGAGGTACACGGGAGAACGAGCTAGGCGGTTCATCGTGTCGCCTTATCGGCGGAGGGGTTACAGAATCGCGAGATAACCATCACTCTGCGCGCATTGCGAAACCATCATGGTTTCGCAACACTCCTGCCGGTGCGGTAAGGAGTTTCTTACCTTTTGGCAACCCTCGGGAGGGTAGCTGCGGCCACTCGACCGAGTCACTCGGCCGTCCGACGATTCCGGAAGGTAGCGGAGCCCGATGGGTTCAATGGCCCGAGAACGTTGACTGTCCTCACTCTGAGTGGCCTAGTATGCTCATCGCTCTCCGGGCTCGGGTTCGCCGCGCCTTCGTCCATTCCGGCCATCGCGAGGTCAGCGTCGCTGTCGCAGCGAGCGAAGCGAGGACGAGGGCCGAGGGGGGCCACGCGGTGCGGCCGCGGCGGGCGACGGTGAAGGCCCGCAGCAAGACGTCCGGCTCGTGCAGGGGGAGCAGGTGGACGCCGGCAGGCGCCGGGCCGTCGGCGGGCAGCAGGCCGATGCCCAGGCCCGCGACGATCAGGTCCTGCAGGAGGTCGAGACTGTCCGCGCGGTGGGCGACCCTGGGTTCGAACCCCGCCATCGAGGCGACGGTCCGCACGACGTCGGCGTCGGCCGTGTTGCGGGAGTTCACGATCCAGTCGTGGGCGCGGAAACGGCGGAACGTCGTCAAGGCGTCGGCGGCCCGGCCCGCGTCCTGCGACGGCACCCCGAGGCTCCAGTGCGTCGACCACAGAGGACGGGCGACGAACTCGGGCGGGGTGGCGGCGGGCGCCAGGTTGTAGTCGTAGACCAGGGCGAGATCGATCTCGTCGGCGGCGAGCAGTGCGTACGCCTCGCCCGGTTCGTGCTCGGAGAGGCTCAGGCGCATCCCGGGATGGTGCTCGGCCAGATCGGCGGCGAGCGGCACCAGCGCGCGGCGGATGGCGGTGGCGAACCCGGCGACCCGCACCACGCCGGTCGGTTCCGCGTCGGCGTCCAGATCGGAGCGGGCGGCCTCGACCGCGGCGAGGATCGTCACCGCGTGCTCGGCCAAGCGGCGGCCTGCCGGGGTCAGCCGCACCCGCCGTCCCACCGGCTCGACCAGCGGTGTTCCGAACTCCTCGGCCAGCACCGCGATCTGCTGGGACACCGTGGAGGTGGTGACGCCCATCTCGTCAGCGACGGCCCGCATGGAGCCCCGCAGCGACAGTTCGCGGAGGAACTGCAGGCGGCGGGTCTCCACGCCACGAATGTTCGTTGAACATGAACGGTTTGTCCACGATTAGCACGTGGACGCGGACGGTATTGGTGGCCTCTACTAGGAGCCATGACCACCTCGACCCCCGCCGTGCGCCCGGTTCCGGCTGCCCCGGCCCCCGGTCCGCGGCCCGTGTGGGCGCGGGCCTCTCGGTGATGTCGATGCTCTGCGTGCAGATGGGGCTCGCGGCCTCCGTCGGCCTGTTCCCGGCGGTCGGACCCGAGGGCGCGGCCTGGCTGCGGCTGGCCTGGGCGGGCGTGTTGTTCCTCGTGATCGCGCGGCCGCGCCGGGCAGGCTTCACGCGCTCGACGGTGCTGGCGTGCGTCCTGCTCGGCGTCGTCACCGCGGCGCTCACCCTCCTCTTCATGGCCGCCGTGGCCCGGTTGCCGCTGGGCACCGCCAGCGCGCTGGAGTTCCTCGGCCCGCTCGGTGTCGCCGTGGCGCGTGGGCGCGGGCGGGCGGTGGTGTGGCCGCTGCTCGCCGCCATCGGGGTGGTGCTGCTCACCGAGCCGTGGAGCGGGCACGTGGACCTGGTCGGCGTCGGCTTCGCCCTCTCCGCCGCACTGTGCTGGGCGCTCTACATCCTGCTGACACAGCGGGTCGGGGACGAAGTCGCGGGCCTGCGCGGCCTCGCGATCTCCATGCCGGTCGCGGGCATCGTCGCGACGGCCGTGGTCGGGCCGTTCGTGCTCAGCCACCTCACCTGGGAGGTCGTGCTGCTCGGGCTGGGGCTGGCGGTGTTGCTGCCCGTCGTCCCGTTCAGCTTGGAGCTGCTCGCGCTGCGGAGGCTCACGACGGGCGCGTTCGGCACCCTCATGAGCCTCGAACCGGCCATCGCCGTCCTGATCGGACTCCTCGCGCTGCACCAGGTGCCCGGGGCGACCGCGGTGATCGGGATCGCGTTCGTCGTGGTCGCGGGCATCGGGGCCCAGCGCTCCGGCGGCCGGAGCCGGACAATCGCGGAGGAGGAGCCGCGTTGATCGGGCGCGGCGGCGGTCGGGCGGATATCTTCGTGTGCCATGCCCGACATCACAAAGCTGATCATGGACGACCACGCGTGGTTCCGTGAGCAGTTCGCCGCGCTCGACGAGCTGCAGGCACAGACACCGCTCGACACCGCCGCCGTCGAGAAGGTGTGGACGCCGCTGGCGGCCCGGCTCGACGTGCACGCGATCGCCGAGGAGCGGATCTTCTACCCGCAGCTGTTGCGGGTGGGGACGGAAGACCCCACCGAGGAGACGCTGGACGCCATCGGCGACCACAACGACATCCGCGACGGGGTGCACGACGCTGCCCGGCAGGCAATGGGGTCGCCCGAGTGGTGGGCCGCGGTCGGCGAGGCCCGCAAGGCGAACGACGAGCACATGGGCGAGGAGGAGCGCGAAGGCTTGGCGGACTTCCGCCTGCACGCCTCCACCGGCCTTCGGGAGTCGCTCGGCGCGCAGTTCAGCGAGTTCCTCGACGCGCACCGCACCACGGCCGGGCTCGACACCACCGACAAGGACCCGGAGCAGTACGTCGCCGCGGTGGAGGATGAGATCCACGCGTCCGACCCCCAGGACACCTCGCTCGGCATCGGAAGTCTGAAGGAGAACTGAGTCATGGCCGTCACCGACCACCTGTTGCGCGATCTCGCCCCGATCCCGGCGCGGGCGTGGAAAGAGATCGACGACGAGGCGCGGGCGCGGCTCACCCCGCTCCTGGCGGCGCGCAAGCTGGTCGACTGGGTCGGCACCGGTGGGTGGCGCCGTGACGCGATGAGCCTGGGCCGCACCACCCCGCTGATGGGTCCGCCCGCGGGCGTGGCGGCGGAGGGTGTGACCGCGCGGCAGCGCAGGGTGCTCCCGCTGTCCGAGGTCCGGGTGCCGTTCACGGTGAGCCGCCGGGAGATCGAGGACATCCAGCGCGGCGCCGTCGACGCCGCGTTCGACGACCTCGACCGGGCGGCGCGGCAGGCCGCAGAGATCGAGAACCGCGCGGTGTTCCACGGCTGGAGCGCGGCCGGGATCGAGGGGATCACGGCGGCGTCGGCCCACCAGGGTGTGGCGCTCGGCGTCGACGCGGGCCAGTACCCCGCGATCGTCGCGAAGGCCGTGGACACGTTGCGCTGCATCGGCATCGAGGGCCCGTACGCGCTGGCCATCGGCCCCGAGGGCTACACCCGGATCATCGAGACCACCGAGCACGGCGGCTACCTGCTCATCGACCACCTCACCCGGATCCTCGGCGGGAAGGTCGTGTGGACGCCGGGCCTGGACGGCGCGGTGGTGGTCACCGCGCGTGGCGGCGACTTCCTGCTCGACGTCGGCCAGGACCTCTCGATCGGTTTCAGCCACTACGACGCCGACAACGTGCACCTGTACTTCGAGGAGAGCTTCGCCTTCCGCGTGGTCGAGCCGGACGCGGCTGTCGCGCTGATCTGACGGCTTACGCCAGCGCCCGCAGCAGGTCGGCCAGGCCGCCTTCTGCCCGACCGTCAGTGCGGGCGCTGGTGCGGGCCCGGACGTCGGTGGGGGAGACGACGCGCAGGCCGCCGCGGCGCAGCCTGCCCAGCAGCGCGTGCTCCTCGCCGCACGCTACGGCGGGATAGCCGTCGACCTGCCGGAACGCGTCGGCGCGCACGCCCAGGTTGGCCGCGTAGGCGTGGCCGTGCGTGGATTCCGCGACCCGGCTCGCGACGAGCGCCGTATACCGGGCGAGGACGTCCGCGGGCAGCGCGTGCGGGTCGTCGAGGTCCACGGCGCCCGCGACCGCGGCCGCGCCCGCTTCGGCGTGTCGGAGGTGGTCGCGGACCCAGCTCGGCGGGACCAGCGTGTCGGCATCCGTGCTGAGCAGCCAGATCCGCTCCGTCACCCCGCCCAGCAGCGCACCCGCCCGGCGCAGGCCGATGTTGCGCAACGTGCCGATGTGCCGGGGCAACGTGTTCACCACGACATCGGCGCCCGCGGCCCGGGCTACGGCGGCGGTGGCGTCCGTGCAGCGGTCGGCGACGACACAGGTGACGGCCGGGCACCCGGCCGTCCGGACCGCGGTGGAGATGGCGGCCAGGCAGGCCCCGATCCGGTCCTCCTCGTTCCGCGCGGGCACCACCACGCCGACCCGCCAGCGTTGCGTGAAGGACTCGCGCGCGGTCTGGTTCACGGTCACCCGCGGCGCAGGACGTGCAGGAGGAACTCCTCGTCGACGTGCTCGACGAGCGTCGTGAAGCGCGGGTCGTCGGTCAGCTGCCGGTGGGTGGCCGCGGCGTCGCGTGGCGCCTCGGCGGGCCAGCCGCGCCAGTGCACGAGGACGACGTCGGCGCCGACCGGCACCAGGTCGGCGACTTGAGCGACGACGGTGGGGGAGAGGTAGTAGAGGACCTCGCTGAGCACCACGAGGTCCGCGTCGTCGGGCACCGTGGCCCGCTCGGGCAGCGCGTCGTGCAGCACGGTGACGTTCGGGGTGTCGGCCGTCGCGCGGCGGGCTTCGTCCACGGCCGCCTGCACCGGATCGGACGCGGTGACCCGCTCGCTGCGGGCCGCGAGCCCATTGGTCAGCGTGCCCAGCCCGCACCCTGGTTCCGCGGCGTGCCGGTACCGCGGGCGGGGCAGGCAGGCGAGCACCACGTCCCGCTTGCGCCGCTCGTACCAGCTCGTCCTCGTGCTCCACGGGTCGTTGCCCTCGCCGTAGAGGTCGGCGAAGCGGCTCACCGGCGCGTTGTCGGTCGGGGGCGCGCGGAAGAACAGCTCGCGGTCGGTGTCGAAGTGGGCGAGCACCTCGGCGGGCAGGATGGGCTGCCCGCCGCCGGGGGCGGGGGCGAGCTGCGAGGTGAACCGGCTGATCGCGCGGCGCTTGGCGGCCAGCGTCTCCGGGTCCAAGGTGAAGGCGGCAGCCAGGGGCCAGGGGACCTCGGACGCGTCGGGCGTGCGCCACGCGAGCGTCCAGATCAGGTAGGCCCAGCGGTGGGCCTGCACCGGGGCTGCGGCCAGGGCGGCCAGGCCCGCGGCGGCGTGGTCGGGGTGCGGATCCCCCGTCCACGGCGCGAGGCAGACGTCGGCGTCGCGGAGCAGGGGGACGAGCGCCTCGGTGAGGTCGGCGGTGTGGTCGGCGAGACCGGAGTCGGGCAGCCCGAGCCAGTGGACCTCGGTCTTGCCGAGGCCGATCTCGCCGAGCGCGTCGTGCAGCTCCCGCCTGCGCGCGCGGCCCAGGTCGGCGTCGGGTGCGCCGAAGGCGGCCTCGCCGTCGGTGGCCACGACCAGCTCGACCTGGGCACCCGCAGCGGCGGCCGCGTGCAGGAAGCCGCCCGCGCCGAGCGTCTCGTCGTCCGGGTGGGCGGCGACCACCACGAGACGTCCGACGTCGGTCACCATCGGCCGGACGACGTGCTGCTCGATCGCCGCGACCCAGACCTCCGGCGGGGTCGTCACCGCTCCTCCGTCACGGCGGCGCCCAAGGCCGCCAGGTCGCGCTCGGCGTGGTGTTGGCGCACGTAGATCTGCAGGTCGGCCAGCCGGGCCGCGAGCGTGGTCGAGAAGGCCAGGCCCGCCACCCCGGCGGCCCGCGGCGCGAGGTCGATGGCCGAGCGGCACGCCCGCTCCGCCGCGGAGCGCGCGGTCCAGACGGCCGTGCGGTGGCTGTGGGTCGGATCGGCGTCGATCGCTTCGGCGGTGCGCACCAGCAGCGCGTCGACCGCCTGCAGCTCGGCGTGCAGCGCGCCCACGTGCGCGAGGCGGTGCTCGTCGGCCCCTTTCGCGCCGTCCAGCACGTCGTCGAGGACGCCCGCGGCGCCGCCGAGCCACACCGCGGCCACCCCCGCACCGCCCCACCAGAAGCCCGGCCGGTCGAGGTAGGACCCCGGTGGACCGACGAGCGCGGTGTCCGGGATCGGGACGTCGTCGAACGTGATGTCGACGGTGTCGCTGGCCGCCATGCCCGCCGCGGCCCACGTGCGCTCGGCCGGGTGGACGCCCGGCTCGTCGAGCCCGGCGTCGACCAACCACATGGCGTCGGCCGCGGCCGCGACGACCAGGCCACGGTCGAGCAGCCTGCCTCCGGAGCAGAACCGGACGGTGCCCGAGAGGCGCCACGCGCCCGGTCCGCCGACGAGATCGGCGCCGCGGCCACCCGGCCGGGCCGCCCACACCCCGTACCGCGCGCCCGGGCGGGGCTGCCCACCGAGCTCGTGCAGGATCGAGACCGCGTCGACGTGCCCCTCGGCCAGCCGGGCGAACGGCAGGTCGCCGCGCCCCCAGCGCGCCAACGCCGCCCAGCGGCGAACGGTGTCGCCGCACCCGGGGTCCGGGAGGGCGAGCTCGTCGCGTGCCAGGAGGGCGGCCAGCCGCTCGGCGGGCGGGTCGACGGACGTCGGGACGGGTCCACCCGTCAGCAGGGAGCACGGTCGCACGGCTGCGGGTCCCCGGCAGGCGGCGGGTTCACACCTCTCCGGCGGGCGCAGGTTGTGGCCGCCGTCTCGTCGGCCGGGATTCCCGCTGTATGCCGCGGGGCGTCGGATGCGGTAACACTGACCGATGCGACGTCGACTGATCGTGCTCCGGCACGCCAAGTCCGACTGGTCGGGCAAGGGGCCCGACCACGATCGGCCGTTGGCGGCGCGCGGTCGGCGGGAGGCGGTGCTGGCCGGGCGCTGGCTCAAGCAGAACGCCGCCGACATCGACCTCGTGGTCTGCTCCTCGGCCACCCGCGCCCGACAGACCTGGAAGCGCGCGGCCAAGGAACTGGGCGGGGATCCGCCGGTGCGCGTCGAAGACCGGCTGTACGCGGCGACGGAACGCGAGCTGATCGCCGTCGTCCGGAAGCTGCCCGAATCGGCGCAGACGGTGCTGTTGGTGGGGCACAACCCCGGGCTCGAGGAGTTGGTGGCCGAGCTGGGCGGGGTCGGCTTCGCCATGAAGACCTCGTCCATCGCGGTCCTGTCGAGCCGCTCGGCGTGGTCGCAGGTCAAGGCCCGGTGGGCGAAGCTGGAAGCGTCGGTGACCCCGCGTTAGAACGGCTCGGCGAGGCGCTTCTGGAGCGCGGCCAGCACCGGCAGCCAGACGTCCTCGGCCTCTTCGGTGGAGTCGGCGAGAGCGACCTCGTCGACCTCCAGCTTGATCGTGCATCCCGCCGCGGTCGGTCGGGCGGCGCCGAGGGACGGCGTGATGCGGGTGATTGGTAGGGCCCGCGCGGCAGGCGACCGTGGGTTCCCGCTGGTCGGAGTGGCCGCGGAGGGCACGGTTGACACGGGCGACCGGACGCAGGCGAACCCGGACGCAGCCGCGCTGGAACCCCACCACACGCACTTCGTGCTCGTCCCCGGCTCCGACTGGGGCGACGAGTCACCGTGGCTCGGTCGCGTCGCGGAAGCCATCGCCGACGGTGGCCCGATGTTGACCATGGTGGTCAACGGGGGCGAGATCACGTTCGACGACGTGTCGGCCAGCCTCACCCGGGACCGCCCGGTGCTCGTCCTCGCGGGCACCGGGCGCACGGCCGATGCGATCGCCGCCGCCCGCTCGGGCCGGGACGCGGACCCCCGTGCCGTCGCGATCTCGGCCTCGCCGTTGACGTCGGTCCTGTCCGTCGAGGATCAGGCGGGTGTCGCCGCCGTCCTCGGAGAGGCCCTGCCGGGCGGGTGAGGGCGTGTGCCCTCAGGCGTGCTCGTCGACGGATGCGGCGACGCGGGCTGGGAAGGCGTGGGCCGTAGGGCGTGCTCGTCGGGGGTGGTGGCGTCGGGGGTCGGGGCCGTGGCGATCAGCAGCGCCCGTGCGACGGCGAACGTGACCCCGTCGGCAGCCTCCAGAACCGCGTGGAAGGCCTCGTCGTGGAGGCGGCGGCGTTCCTTCGCCTCGGTGGTGATGGCGGCGTGCAGCCGGTCCAGCTCCGTGTCGATGGTGGTGCCGTAGTGCGTGATCTGGGCGGCGAGCACGCCGTCGCTGTGGCGGACGCAGACGCGCAGGCCTGCTTCGACGGCTCGGCACGCCGCGCGGAAGGCGGTGTCGGGTGGCAGGCCGCCACCCGAGGGCAGCTCGAGGGCGGCGAGCATGCGCAGTGCCGGGAGCGGCACATCGGTCTTGTCGGCGGCCTTGATCTGCCGCATGGCGCTTGCCATGAACTGGACGAGCATCTTGCGGTCACGCCTGCGGAGACTGGCCGCGCCGCGGCGGCGTTTGGTCTCCAGCAGCGGGCGGATGGCGTCGAGGCGGGTCACGACGGCCTGCCGCAGCTCGCGGTTGACCTCACGGAGGTAACCGGCGGTCTGGCTGCGCGTCGGCCCGAGCCGCTCGCGGTCCGCCCGGATCGCGTCGCCGACCGCGTTGAGGTGGCCGATGGCGGCGGTGCGGGCCACGGCCGCGCGGTGGCGCCGTTCGACCACGTACTGCTCGGCGGCGGTCTCCCACGGGGTGACGCCGAGCGCCTCCACGTTGGACCGGGAGAGGTGCAGATCGCGCAGGGCGATGCTCAGTGCGACGAGCTCGTCGGCGTGGGGATCCCACTGGTCGTCGAGGTCGCTGCTGATGTCCTGGCTCAGCGCGCCGAACCGGGCGACGGCGGGCGAGGGCGAGTGGCGCAGGTGCGCGACGGAGATCGCGGCGAACTGGGCGGCCGCGGACCGGTAGGCCAGGGCGATCTCGACGCTGCCGGGCACGGTCGGCTTCGCACCGTTCGCCACCCGGCCAGGAACATTCGGCCTCAGGCCGACCCCGACGTTGCCGGGCACGGTCGGCTTCGAGCCCGCCGCGACGCGCGGGGACACCAGGGCGTCGATCGCGCGGTCGAGGCCGGCCATCTCGTCTTCGACCTGGGCGATGTGGCCGAGCATCGGCCCGATCCGGCCGATCGAGGCGGCGGAGACGCGGTTGAGTGCGGGACGTCTGACGGCCTTCCAGCGCTCCGCGAGGAGCAGCAGGATGCCCAGGTCCATCAGGATGGTCCCGAGCACGACGTACCCGATCATCGCAAGTCTCCGCGGTAGAAGTCAGCGATCTACGCGAAGAAGAGGGGCGCTGGGGCCCAAGTGATACCTCCCGTCGGGGCCTTGCGGTGTCCCTTCGCGACAGACGGCACGAGCATCCCATGACGGAGGGTGATCTTCTAGTGCCTCGGCCGAGGAGAGATCGAAACCTAAAGGGTGGGAGCGGGCAAATGCGGCACCGCGCGTGACCTGCCCCGGAACTCCGCGATGATCTCGCCCGTCGCGGTGCGGACCGTGACGTCGTACAGCCCCGATTTCCCGGCCAGCGCGCGTTCGACGGCCTCCGCTTCCAACTCGTCGCCGAGCCGGGCCGCGCGCAGGAAGGTGACGTCGCCGCCCGAGGCCACCGTCGAGACGCCGCGGCTGTTGCAGGCGAACCCGAACGCGGCGTCGGCCAGGAAGAACACGTAGCCGCCGTGGGCGATCCCGTGCCCGTTGACGTGCCGGTCTTCGACGGTCAGCGCGGTGCGGGCGCGCCCCGGCCCGACGTCGACCAGCCGGATACCCGCCCCCCGGCTCGCCGCGTCGTGGTGGACCATGGCTTGGGCCACCTGTTCGGCTGTGGCCTGGGCGTCGTCGTTCATCCCGGCCAGTCTGCCGAAGCGCGAGGTGACCGGCGCACCGGAGTCGGTACCGTCTCGATGTGGCACCGGTGGAGCTGGATCGGGCGACGGTGGTCGCCTGGTACGGCGCCAAGCCCGCCGCCCTTTCGACGTTGGTCGAAGGCCTGCAGCGAAGCGCGCGCGAGATCTGCGGGCCGGGGTTCACCCCACGCCCCGCCGCCGACGTGCACGCGACGGTGCTGGGCCTGGAGACGCCGACAGGGGCGCGGCGCGATCTCGACGGCCTGCTCCGCCACCTCGGCCAGGAGCTCGGTCGGGCCCCGCTCGACGTGCAGTTCGGCGGCTTCGCGGCCGACGACCAGCGGATGTTCAGCCGCGGCGCGACGATGCACGACCGCAGCCTCGTCCTGCAGGGGAACACGGTCGTGCTCGTCGGCTGGCCGGTGACGCCCGCCCCGTCGCCGCGGCTGGGGGAGATCCGGCGGCGGTGCGAGCAGTACGGCTTCCGGCACAAGTACCACCGCCAGGCCGAGGATCTTGACGCCGACGTCTACCTCGTCCTGGGCGAGGTGCCCGACCCGGTGCCACCGGGCCTCGTCGAGCGGCTGCGCGGCGCGGCACCGGCCGCACCCGTCCGCGTCCGCCTCGCCGCGGACGACGTGTCACTCGTCGAGTACGTCGACCCCAGGCTGCCGCGCGCAACGTCGACCACCCTCCCGATGCCGCGCGACGGGTGCTGAGGGGCGCGTCACCCGCGGCGGTGGCGTGCCTGCACAGCGGCCGTGAGCCCGGCCGACAGGGCGGCGGCGGCTGTCACTTCCAGGAGGTACGCGGCCAGCCAGACGTGCTTGGCGATCTCGAAGAAGCCGTCGCCGAGCACGGCGGCCGCGACGAGGGCGAGGGCGGCCACGGACGCGAGTGCCGCGATCCGGGACTGCGCTTTGACCCGCGGGCTGCCGCGGCGGAGCGTGACCAGCCCGAGCACGATGCCGATGAAGGCCACCACACCCGGGAGCCAGGGCGTCGCGAGGCTGTTCAGCCAGCTCTGCAGCTGGTCGCGATAGGCCCCCTGCTCGCCGACCGTCGTGCCCAGCGCGGGCGCCACCGAAGCAGGCGACAGCGCGGCCGACGGCAGGTAGCTCAGGCCCGCGCCGAGCGTCGCGGTGAGGCCGGTACCGAGCGTCTGGGCCGTGACCAGCGGGTGGGCCAGCAGCACGCCGTAGGCGGCGACCCGCGCCCGCATCGGATCGGCGGCGATGACCGGTGCCCCTGGCACCCCTTGCGTGCCCGCCGGGAAGTAGGCCCGGCCCGCGAAGGGCGCCGCCGTCGGGGGCAGCCCGAGTGGGGCCAGCGCCGCGTCGCCGACACCGGGCAGGACGGCGGTGAAGATCAGGTTGTGCGCGTTGACCGCGGCGTAGTGCCGGTCCTGCCAGTGCAGGCCTGCCAGCACCGGGGAGAGCGCCGCGACGACCACGCCCACGGCCAGCGCGAGGCCGACAAGCCGGTCGCGGCGGCGCGGGCGGCCGCCGATCTGCACGGCCGTGGCGGCGCAGAGGACGACGGCCACCCCCAGCAGCGGGAGGTAGGACGTCTTCGCGGTCGCGGCGACGAGCCCGCCCGCGGCCATCAGGACCAGACCGGTGACCCGCTCGGGGCGTTCCGCACGCTCGGTCACCGCCACGACTCCCGCGCCGAGCACCAGCGCGTAGGCGCCGAGCAGGCCCGCGGGCTCGCCGTAGGTCGACACGAAGAACCGCGTGAATGTCAGACCGACCAACGGCGCCAACGGCGGCACGAGCACGACCAGCCGCGCCCCCCACCCGAGGGCTCCGGCGGCGAGCGCGGTGACCACCCCGACGGCCAGCGCGTACAGCACGCCGAGGCGGGCCAGCGACCACGTCGGGCCGCTGCCCGTGGTCGCGAGCTCGAGCACCGGCAGCGCCGAGGAGACGATGGGGTCGGGGCACGCCGGGGCGTCGGTGGCGAACTGGAGGACGACGCCGCCCTTCCAGTTCGAGTGCCCATCCGGGGTGCGCGGGGCAAGGCCCGCGCCGCAGTAGAGCCGTTGGCCGTCCCCGTTGTCCGCGGCACCCGCGGGGGTCGAAGGGAAGCCGAGGGACAGGGCCACCACGAGCGTCGCGAGCACCCCGCCGACGAGCGCGGCGAGCCACCGTCGTCGCCGCAGGCGGGGCTCGGTGGTCACCACCGCCCCCTCCGTCGTCGAAACGCTGCTCACAGCCCGACGATGCGCAAGAACAGGTCCGGTCGCCCGATCTCACGGCGCAGCGCGCGGACCTCGTCGCGCCGCACCACGACCACGGCACCCGGATGGGTGTCCAGGATGCTCTCGGCGACCGTCCCGGCCTGCGGCAGGTCCTTGACGACGGTGCGGGAGGCGACAGCGTTGGCGTCGAGGGTCCAGGTGTCGGTGAAGGCCAGGAACCACTGGGCGGTCAGGACGGTGCTGACCTTCCCGTCGGAGGGGTAGTCGATGAAGTACGCGCCCGCGGGGGGCACCGCCCAGTCCATCTGGTCCACCAGGTCGGCGAGGTCGGCGGCGGCGGGCGGCCGGTTGATCACCTGCAGCTGGTGGACGGTGCTCGTGATGCCCAGCGCCTCGGCGCCGAGCCCGACGCCCGCGTAGTTCGTGACGGTGAGCCCGAAGACCTGCGTGAGCGCCACCGCCACCAGCAGCGACGCGCCGAGGCCGGTGATGGTGCTCCGCCACCGGCGGGGGCGCCGCGTGCCGGGGTACCGGTCCACGAGGTGCACGATGGGCACGATGAGCAGCGGGAGCAGCACGATCTCCATGCCGAGCATGAACTTGAGCCCGTAGTAGGTGACCTCGCCGTTCGCCTGGATCTGCACCGCGATCAGCGCGCCTGCCGCCACTGCCCCGAGGAGGGGCACCCCGAGCACCACCCCGGCCCGCACCCGGGTGCCTCGCCGGGGACCGCCGCGGAACAGCAGCGCGCAGCAGCCGATGATGGCCAGGCTGACGGCGACCAGCAGACCCACGTCGACCGGCACGCGGCCTCCGTCGATGGTCAGCGGGTCGGCGGCCTGCACCCGCGAGAGCACGACGGCCGTGCGCACGATGCAGCCGAGCACGATGAGCACGAGGACGATCGCCGTCGCCGCCCCCACCGCGGACGCCGACCAGCGGTTGCGGCGCAGGGGAAGCAGGAGCATCAGCACCGCGGGCAGGGCGAGCACGAGCATCAGCACCCAGCTCGTCGCGATGCCGACGATCGCGCCCCCGATCGCGGCCAACGTCAGCGGGGTGATCACGCGGTGCGCGGGGACCGCCAGCAGCACGACGGCCACGACCAGGCCGCAGGCCATCAGGAAGTTCCCGATGCCGCCGTTGACGGCCTGGGAGCCCGGACCCAGGAACACCACGGCGGTGACGAACGCCGCTATCGGAGCCGCGAGGAGGGGCCGCCTGCGCACGGCGGGCAGCGCGCAGAACCCGGCCGCGAGGATCACCGCCACCGCGATCACCATGATCGCCAGGGCCCGGGTGTAGGCGAGCAGCTCGGACCCGAGGTCCACCTGGGCAGGCCCGACCAGCAGCTCGACGACCGTCGCCGCCGCGGCATGGTAGCCCTGCGGGTAGCTGGCGAACTGCCAGGTCGCGCCGGGCGCGGGGGCGGGCAGCGCATCCACGGTGACGCCGAAGCGCCTGATCATCTGGATCATGCTGAAGTGCGCGACGTTGTCCCAGCCGCCCATGAGCATGCCCAGGCTCTGCGTCGCGGTCTTGGCCTCCGTCCACGGCTGCAGCACGACCAGGCCGAACACGACGGTGAGGGGCAGCACGGCGTCGGCGGGCCGCAGCCGGGGCAGCAGGCGCCGCGCTCTGCGGCCGGGGTGGTCGCCCAGCCCGACCCAGCCCGCCAGCGCCCCCGCGAGGACGGCGAGCCCGATCGTGGCCCGGCCGAGGATGCCCACGGGCAGCGGGAACCACCAGAACACCTGCGTCCAGCCCAGCAGCAGGCAACCGGCCAGCAGGATGCGTCTGCTGAGGTCCCGCGAGGTCGGCACGAGCAGGACCAGCACGATCGCGACGAGCACCCCGGCGGTGCCGTCGAGGAGCCCGGACATCCGCCCGACCAGCACCACGCACGCCGCGGCGAGCGCAGGCATGAGCCCACGGACGAGCTTGCCGGTGCGGCGCGACACCTCGGGCGGCGGGGTGGGCCACCAGACCGCGCGCGAGGGTGGCTTGACCTCGACGGATGCTGGCACGCGGCACTCGCTCTCTGACGCCCTGCGACCAACGGGCAGAGCAGCCACATCACCAGGGGGCACATCGCCAGGAAGCACACTATCGGGGAGCGTCGCCCGATTGGGTGTCCCCGATCGGCGCGTCGCCGGGGTGGGTTGTCGATCCAGTGTCATCCCGACACCGGTGCCTCGCGCGCCGAGGAGCGGGCCAGCGCGACGGTCGCCGCGACCATCACCGCGACGAGCACCGTGATCAACGACCACTCGGCCCCCGAGACCCGGACGTGTTCGCCCAGCACGGCGGCCCCGAGCACCGCGGCCACCACGGGCTCGCCCACTGTGATCACCGGCAGGGACGCGGCGAGGCCACCGGCCTGGAAAGCCGACTGTTGCAACAGCGTGCCCCCGAGCGCCATGACGACCAGGCCGTAGGTCTCCCACGCGGTGAGCAGCGGGACCAGCCCGTCGCCGAGCAGGTCCACCACACCTTTGGTGAGCGCCGCGGTGGCGCCGTAGGCGATCGCGGTGGCGACGGCCAGCAGAACGGCGCGGCCGACACCGACCCGCCGATGCGCGGCGACGACGCACCCGACGAGCACGGCGGCGAGGACGGCCGCGGCGGGCGCCCACGTCGCGAACGCTGCCCGGGCCAGGCCCGGCGTCGGGTCGGCGAACACCACGAAGGCCGCGAGCGCCACCGCCAGCAGCAACGCCCACGCCCCGTCCGCGTGGGAGAGCCGTCGACCCGCCCACCGCGCGCCCAGGGGCAGCGCGAACAGCAACGTCGTCACCAGCAGCGGTTGCACCAGTAGCAGCGAGCCGAAACCCAGCGCCGCCGCCTGGGCCAGGTAGCCGCCGACGTCGCCGACCGTGCCGACCCACCACAGCCTGCTGCGGAGCAGGGCGCGCAGCAGGCCGGTGCCGCGGGCGCGGTCATCGGGAACCCGACGGGCGGCGCGCTGCTGAGCCGCGGCGGCCACCGCGAAGAGCGCAGCCGACGCGAGCGCGAGAGCTGCCGCGATGCCCGTCACCGACCCTATGATGCCGCCATCGACGCGTGGGCAGACATCCCGATCGCCCGTTGGTGGCCCGCGGGCGCGGTGGTGCTGGCGCTGGTGGTCGTGGCGCTGGCGGCGGCGTACCGCTTCCGCCGGTGGGGCCGGGGCGTCGCGGTGGTCGCGGTGGTCCTGCTCCTGCTCGTCGAGGCGGGCAGCCTGGCCAACGCCCACTACCAGTACTTCCGCACGCTGGGCGAGGCCGTGGGGCTGCCCGGCCCGGACGAGGGCACGCTCGCCGAGGCCGAGAGCGCCGCGGGCCGGATCCCGCTCGTGGGCGACGTCGTGCCGTTCACGATCCCGCCGACGCGCTCGGGCTTCGTCGCCCGCCAGGCCCAGGCCTACCTGCCGCCCGCGTGGTTCGCGCAGCCGCGGCCCGCGCTCCCGGTGATCCTCATGCTGCACGGCACGCCGGGCGGGCCGACCGACTGGACGGAGGGCGGGCTGGCGCAGGCCGCCGCCGACGCGTGGGCGGCGGGCCACGGCGGTGTCGCGCCGGTGCTGGTCATGCCCGACATCAACGGCTCGCTCACCGGCGACACGGAGTGCGTGGACAGCCCGCTCGGCGCCGTCGAGACCTACCTGACGGTCGACGTTCCCGCTGCCGCCCAACAGGATCTGGGCACGCTGGCGCCGGGGAAGGGCTGGGTGGTCGCCGGGCTGTCCGAGGGCGGGTCCTGCTCGATCATGCTGGCGCTGCGCCACCCGGACCTGTTCGCCGCCTTCGGCGACTACGGCGGCCTCGCCGGGCCGCGGGTCGGCGAGACCAACGCCGACACGGCGAGCACCGTCACCCAGCTCTTCGGCGGCTCGGCCCAGGCGTTCGCCGCGCACGAGCCCTCGGCGTTGCTCGCGGCGAACCGCTACCCGCAGCTCGGCGGCTGGTTCGAGGTCGGCGCCGACGACGACCAGCCCTACCAGGCCTTCCAGCAGCTCGTGCCGCTGTCGCGGGCGGCGGGCGTCACGACCTGCCAGGTCGTGGTGCCCGGGGCCGGGCACACGTTCGCCGTCTGGTCGGCGGCGTTCCAGGCCTCGCTGCCCTTCTTCGCGGAGCGCCTGGGTCTGGTGCCGCCGAGCACCCCGCTGCCCGCGGCCTGCGGCTAGGCGGGCGGGGGCAGCGTCGTCGGCAGCACCGACCAGTTGGGCACGCCGAGGCCGCTCGCCGTGTCGTACCCCGCACGCGCGGTGCAGCAGCCGACCCCGCCGAGGTCGTTCTCGCCCTGCACCACGTCGAAGAACGCGTCGGGGTGCGTCGCCGCAGCGGCGTACACCCAGCCGTTGACCAGCCCCAGCGGTGGCCTGCCCGCGGCCCGCTCGGCCCCGGCGACCTGTGCCGCGGCCGCCGCGGTCAGCGGGGCGGCGCCGCTGGTCCCGCCGACGGTCTGCAGGCTGCCATCGGTGACGACCGGCCAGCCCGGCGAGATGTCGGCGAGGGCGCTGAGATCGGGCAGCGCGCGGAACGCCGCCGTGTTGGCGTTGTCCTGGTAGTGCGGCCTGCGCACCGCCGCACTCAGCCCGCCGCCGCCCGCTGCCTTCTGGCCGTAGATCGAGTCGTTCCAGACCGTCTCGGCCGTGCGCGCGTTGCCCTGCCCGAGCGTCAGCCGGGTGCCGCCGACAGCCGTGGCGAACGTCGACACCGCCGGGTAGGACAGCGAGGTACCCGCCACACCCGCGCCCGACGGGCAGGTCGTGGACCCCGAGTCGCCCGCGGCCACGAACGTCGAGACACCGGCGAGCGCCGCCATCGCGAGCACACCCTCGACCGCGCCGACGAACGCGGGCGCCTCCTGGCGCTCGGCCACAGCGCAGCCGCCGTAGGACAGCGTCATCACGTCCGGCGGGCCCGCCGGGTCGTCGATCGCCCTGCTGAAGGCGTCGAGGAGCGCGCCGCCACCGTCGGCCGCCTGCACGACCCGCAGGGTGGCGCCGGGCACCACGGCAGACACGGTCTGCAGGTCGAGCGAGGTCTCGCCGTCGGCGTTGGCGATCGCGGCGGACACACCGTCGCCTTGGCTCTGGGCCACCTGCGGCGGGGTGAAGCCGAAGCACTCGCCCGTCAGCTGCAGGTCCTTGCTGAGCCAGCCGCCGCCGAGGTCGAGGACCGTGATGACCGGGGCGGAGGCCGCCTGCCCTATGCCGTACGCGGTGTGCACCTGCTGCGGGGTGTAGACCTGCTTGCCCGACAGCAGCGACGAGCTGCAGGCCGCCTCCAGGGGAGTGCCGGTGTTCACCGGGAACGGCTGCGCGGGCACGCGCGCGGATCCCTCCGCGGCGAAGGCAGCGCGTCTCCCGCCGGGAGGACGCGGCCCCTCCAACGCGGGCTCGTGCACCCGCGCGACGCCGATCAGGTAGGTCGTGTTCTCGGGGGTGAGCTTCGCAGGCACCTGGTTCGGGAGGGCGTAGGTCCGGAACGGCGCGGCCACGGTCGCGGCCTGCTCCTGCAACGGAGCGCCGAGCGCGTCCTCCCACTGCTTCGACGTGCCGATGACGCGGCCGAACAGCCGGGTGGGGTCGGCGGTGAACGTCAGCCCGGTGTCGGTGATCTTGCGGCCCACGGCGTCGATCTGCGCGTCGGTCGCGCCGTAGCGGGCGGCCGCGTCGGCGACGCTCGAGAAGTGCCGGTAGGCCGGGCCCGCCGGGTCGCCCGCCGCCTGCCCCGCCGCGGCCAGCGCCGCCGCCCCGCCGGTCGGCCCGGGCAGGGAGATCGCGAAGGTGATGACGTCCTGGCTGGGCGCCGGGAGCTTGACGTACGGGTCCTTCGGGGGAGCCTGGGCCGGCGCCGCACACCCGGCCGCGACCAGAAGACCCACTCCGACCGTTACGACCCACCGTCGCGCGCGCACCGAGCGGACGTTAGTAACCGCAAGCGGTCTTCGGCAGGGCCAGATCGGGGAACCCAGATCGAGTTGACTCCAACGGGGTCTGTCGGGGAGATCACCTTCGTCCCTACGGTCAGTGGGGTGACCTCGGAAGTGGACACCGCAGGCCGCGCGGCCGGGCAGCGCGAGCACCGACTGGACAAGCTGCGCGCGCGCCCCCAGCTGCCCTACCGCTGGCCGGTCGACCGGTGGGCGGCCGACGTGCGGGCCGCCCACGGCGACCTGCCGCCCGACCGCGTGACCGACGACCACGTCTGCATGGCCGGACGGCTCGAGCTCGTGCGCCGCCAAGGTGGCCTCACCTTCGCGTCGCTACGGGACCGCACCGGAGCGGTGCAGCTGTTCGTCGACACCGCCGTGCTCGGCGCCGCGGGCCACCACGAGTTCGACGACCTGGACCGCGGCGACTGGGTCGGTGTCGAGGGCACGGTGATGACCACCCGCCGGGGCGAGCTGTCGGTGCGGGTGGAGCGGTTCGCGCTGCTGGGCAAGGCGCTGCGCGAGCCGCCCGACAAGCACCGCGGGCTGACCGACGTCGAGACCCGCTACCGGCAGCGCTACCTGGATCTCGAGGTCAACGAGCGGGCCAGGGAGATCTTCCGCATCCGGCACGGGGCCGATCCGCGCGATCCGGCGCCACCTGGAAGACCGCGGCTTCACCGAGGTCGAGGGCCCGGTGCTGCAGTCGATCCAGGGCGGGGCCAGCGCGCGGCCGTTCGTGACCCACCACAACGCACTCGACATCGACCTCTACCTGCGGATCGCCCTCGAGCTGCACCTCAAGCGGCTGATCGTCGGCGGGATGGAGCGGGTCTTCGAGATCGGGCGGGTGTTCCGCAACGAGGGCATCGACACGCGGCACAACCCCGAGTTCACGATGCTCGAGGCCTACCAGGCGTTCGCCGACTACCACGACATGATGGAGCTCGTCGAAGGGATGGTCCTGGCGGCCGCCCGGCAGACGCTCGGCGACGCCCTCGTCGTGCACTACGGCGGCCGGGCGATCGACCTGTCCGCCACACCCGTGGCCGCGGCGCCGGTTCGCCGACATGATCGCCGAGAAGACCGGCGAGACCATGCACCCCGGCATGCCGATCGACGACGCCCGCGCCGCGCTGGATCGGCTCGGTGTCACGTGGGAGACGGCGTGGGGCGCGGGGCGGTGCATGAAGGAGGTCTACGACGAGCGCGTGCAGCACGACGTCGTCGGCCCGGTGTTCTGCATCGACTACCCGCGTGAGGTATCCCCGCTGGCGCGCGTGCACCGCGACGACCCGGACTACGTCGAGCGCTTCGAGCTGATCGTCGCCGGGTTCGAGCTGTGCAACGCCTACTCCGAGCAGAACGACGCCGTCGAACAGCTCGCGGCGTTCGAAGCCGAGGCCCGCGCCAAGGCCGACGGCGACCCGGAGGCGGGCGACGTCGACCTGGACTACGTCCGGGCGCTCGAACAGGGCATGCCGTGCACGGGCGGGCTCGGCATCGGCATCGACCGGCTGGTGATGCTGCTGGCCAGCGTCGACTCGATCCGCGAGGTGATCCTCTTCCCGACGCTGCGGCCCGAGTTCGCGCCGCCGCAGGGAGCCGGACCGCAGGGAGCGCCACGCCCGGTGCTGCCGCCCACACCGGTGCCCGCGGGCAGCGTGGTGGGTGGCGCCGCGGCCGACGCACAGGCGGGAACGGCATCGGTGGTGGCGCTGCCCGACATGGCGCCCTCCGCGCACGCCATCCCACCTCCCGCGCGCCGGCGCCGACCACAGCCGCCCCGTGCGGGTGCTCGCCGCTCTGGCGTTCGTCGGCGGGGTGCTCCAGCTGTTCACCCAGATCCCGATCATGAACTCGCGCGTCGACGGCGCCGACCCTCTGGAGCTCGACCCGCTGTGGCTGCCGGTGACCGGCCACGTCGTGGCGGTGGTGGCCGGGCTGCTGCTCCTGCTGCTGGCCGATCAGCTCGCCCGCCGCAAGCGGCTCGCGTGGCAGGTGGCCATCGGGCTGTTCGCGCTGTCGGCGGTGGCGCACGTCGTGAAGGGGCCGCACCCGGTCGCCGTGTTGTTCTGCGTCGTGGTGCTGGTCGGGCTGATCCGCTACCGGGCGGCGTTCCGTGCGCCGCCGGACCCGCCGTCGCTGCTGCGGCTCGTCCGGTTCGTGCCCGCTCTACGTCATCGGCGTGCTGGCGTTCGGGCTCGTCAGCCTCCTGCTCGAGCGCGACGACAGCACGCCAGGGCTGACGCTGCGCGGAGCGCTCGTGACGATCGGGGGCGGGCTGATCGGCCTCGACGGCCCCTACACGTTCGGCTCGCCGTTCTTCGCCGCGTTCTTCCCCATCGCCCTGATCGCCCTGGGCATCGCCGGGCTCGTCGTGCTCGCCGTGCTGCTGACCCGACCCATCGTGGGACGTCGACCCCACACCGAAGACGACTGGACGCGCGCGGGACGGCTCGTGCGCACCTACGGCTGGGACACCCTGGCCTACTTCGCGCTGCGTGACGACAAGAGCTTCTTCTTCGCCGCCGACGGCGAGGCCTTCATCGCCTACACCTACATCGGCGGGTACGCGCTCGTGGCGGGCGACCCGATCGGGCGGCGGGAGTCGGTGGTGGCCGTGCTCGATGAGTTCCTGGCGTTCTGCTCCGACCGCGGCTGGATCCCCGCCCTGCTCGCCGCGCGCGAGGCGAGCATGCCGCTGTACTCCTCACGCGGCTTCAGCGCCTTCTACCTCGGCGACGAGGCCGTCATCGACTGCCGCCGCTTCGGGCTGGAGGGATCGGCGCGCAAGGGCCTGCGCGCGGCGGTGCGCCGGGTCGGACGGACCCACCGGTTCCAGCTGATCCCCGAGTCGCAGGCCGCGCCCCGGCTGGTGGAGCAGCTCAACGCGATCAGCGCCCGCTGGCGCGGCAAGAACCCGGAACGCGGCTTCACGATGTCGCTCTCCCAGGACATCGTGGGGGCAGGCGCGAACCCGGAGTTCCTGCTGTGCGTCGCGCTGCGCGAGGATGGCACCCCGGGCGGCTTCCTGCGCGTCGTCCCCGCGTACGGCCCGTCGTTCGGCTACACGCTCGATCTCATGCGGCACGACCCCGACGCGCCCAACGGCATGACGGAGTTCCTCATCGCCGAATCGGCTCTCGCCCTGCGTGAGCGCGGCGTGGCCCGGCTCTCGATGAACTTCGCGATGTGGGGGCGGCTGTTCGCCTCGGACGTCCCGTTCAGCCCCGCGCAGCGGGCCGCGCGGTGGGCGGTCGGGGTGGTGAACCCCTTCTTCCAGATCAAGTCGCTGCACGACTTCAACGCGAAGTTCGACCCGGACTGGATGCCCCGCGTGCTCGCCTACCAACATCGGGCCGATCTGCCGCGCGTCGGGCTGCTCTACGCGGGCGCCGAGGGCTTCCTCGCCCTGCCCGGGCTGGGGGAGTTGCTGGTGCCCCGCGCGGTGGGCGGGATCGCCGCACCGTCCGACCCGGGGGCGGCCGCCGCCTGAGCGGCCGATGACTCCAGGTTCCCGACGGAGTCAACCCTCTATGACCCAAGGACGAGTCGACCCCCGCTACGGCAACGCTGCGGTGCCCGCTCCCGCGTGGGCGGACATCGAGCGCCTGCTCACCGACGCCCAGCTGTACTGGATCATCACGGTTCGGAAGGACGGACGGCCGCACGCCGTGCCCCTGGTGGGCGTCTGGCACGACGGCGCGTTCTTCTTCTGCACCGGCACCCAGGAGCAGAAGCACCTGAACCTGGAGGCCAACGCGCACGTCGCCGTGACGACTGGCACCACCGGCGCGGGTGGCTGGGACAACGGCAAGGACGTCGTCGTCGAGGGCACGGCGGTGCGCGTGACCGACGCCGACGCGCTGCAGGGCCTCGCTGGCACATGGTTCGCCAAGTACAGCAAGGACTGGGAGTTCGCGGTGCGCGACAAGGAGTTCGTCGAGATCAGCAACTCCGGCGGCGACACCGGAGGAGGAGCGTGGGTCTACCGCGTCGAGACGGCCAAGGTCATGGCGTTCGGCGGCGACCACGGCCAGACGACGTACCGCTTCTGACGCTGTCCCTCGTGAGTTCGCTCACCGTTTCGGGCTCTGCTTGAAATACTTATCGCGGGTCTTTAGCGTGGACGTCGAGACATCGCGAATTCGCCCGTGTGGACCGCCGGACCGCCGGGCCGTGAGCATTCCAACCGAGAGGATCACTGATGGCGGCGCCTACCCGTCCATTCACCGAGATCGCCCACGTCGGCCAGGAGTCCGTCGCGGCTGCGGTCCGCATCTGGGCCGACCTGACCAAGGCCTCCGTCGAGGTGATGACCAGCGGCCGGAGCGAGCTGCTCGACGGCCGCCGCGTCGCCGACTTCGTGTTCGGCTTCGCCAACCAGATGCTGGACGGGCAGCGGGCGCTGCTGTCCGTCATGACCGCCGCCTCGAACGGTCGGACGCCGACCGGCGAGATCGCCCAGAAGTTCGCGGCCACGAACGGCGCCGTCGTCGACGCGGCCGCCGCGACCACCAAGAAGCTGGCCGCCACCGCCGCCGAGACCACGGAGAAGGCTTCCGCGGCCGCCGCCGAGACGACCCGGAAGGTCGCCGCGACCGCCGTCGAGACCGTCGACAAGGCGGCCACGACCGCCACGGCGACCAGCAAGAAGGCCGCCGAGTCCGTCGCCGCGACCACGGACGAGCAGGCGGCTACGGTCACCGACATCTCCACCAAGGCCGTCCAGGCCGCGGCCAAGACCGCGGAGAAGGCGACCGCGCCGGCTGCCAAGCCCGCTGCGGCGGCGGACACCGCGGTGGCGACCGCCGCCAAGGCCACCAAGGCGGCCGCCGACACCTCCACCAAGGTCGCGGAGACCGCGGAGGAGAAGGCGACCGCGCCGGCTGCCAAGCCCGCTGCGGCGGCGGACACCGCGGTGGCGACGGCCGCCAAGGCCACCAAGAAGGCCGCCGACCCCGCGGGTGAGACCACGGACAAGGCCGCCAAGCCCGCCGCCAAGCGGGCCGCGAAGCCCGCCCCCCGGCCCGCCACGAGGACCGCGGCCAAGACCGCCGCGAAGGCCACGGCCAAGGCGGCCGACGCCGCCTCGGGCCCCTACGGCAAGGACAGCCACGCGCCGCTGGCCGACCGGACCAAGGTGCCCAGCGGGTTCGAGATCAAGGGCAACGACGGCTCGAAGCTCTACCACGTGCCCGGCTCGCCGTTCTACAAGCGCACGACGGCCGAGGTCTGGTTCGCCAGCCCGGAGGCCGCCGAGGCCGCGGGCTTCAAGCGCCCCGCCTCGCAGCGATAGCCGGTCGGCCGCCCGTCAGGTGCGGCTGAAGTCCCGGTAGCGGTCGGCGGCGGTGGTGAACGCGCGCCGCCTGACCGCGCCGGGCGACCCGAAGAAGGCAGGCTCGATGCCTCCAGTCGATCGGTCGACCGACCAGGTGCCGACGACCACGCCGCGATCCACGATCGTCCGGTCGACCACCGGGTTCCGCCGTCAGCGCGTCAGGCGCGGCGGTCCAGCACGCCGCGGATGAACGCGGCCTGCCCCGCGTGCTGCATGTCGTCGTTGACGACCGAGACGAGGCGGGTGGCCAGCGTGACCGGCGGGTCCCACGCGTCGTCCACCACCCGGTCGAGATCGGCGGCGCTCAGCCCGCGCACGTAGGCCAGGGTCTGGTCCTCGACGCTGTCGTAGTAGTCGAGGAGCAGCGCGGGGTCGTCGACGCGGACGGCCGCGACGTCTTCGCTGCCGTGGCCGTAACCGATGGCGCCCTCGGAGAACGGGAAGGCGAACCGCTGCGCCCAGCCCTGCGCGGTGTAGACCTGCTCGACACCCGCCACGTCGGCGACGTGGTCGTCCTGCACCCGGGTGAGGTGCCAGACCAGCCAGGCGATCGTGTTGGCGTCCGGGTCGAGGCGGGCCACGAGCTGTTCGGCGGTGAGCCCCTCGACGGCCGCGTGCACGGTCGAGCGGATGCGGCTGAACGCGTCAACGAGCAGGTCGGCACCATCCATGTCTCGATCTTGCCGGCTGCCCCGTCCCGGCCGCAGCGTGACGGCGCGCTACGCCTCCAGCCACCCGTACACCGTCTGCGGCGAGACGCCCAGCGCCCGGGAGATCGCCCGCACCTCCGCGCCCGCCGCCTTCGCTGCGCGGGCCAGCTCGCGTTGCCGCGCCTGCAGCTCGTCGATCCGGGCCGAGGTCTCCGTCATCTGCTCGAGCAGCTGGACG
Source organism: uncultured Actinomycetota bacterium (assembly GCA_963799945.1). Classification (GTDB taxonomy): domain Bacteria; phylum Actinomycetota; class Actinomycetes; order Mycobacteriales; family Pseudonocardiaceae; genus Pseudonocardia. The sequence goes on along the minus strand of CAWCZG010000004.1, from coordinate 572,581 downwards.
ACCTCGGGGCTCGCCGCGGCCCGGGAACGACCCGCCCCGGGCCGCGGAAAGGCGCGGACCTCGGCGGCGTCCCAGCGCCGCGGACCGCCACCGGTCAGCGGAGCGGGCGCCTGCCCGCGCGAGACGTACCCGAGCCAGGTTGCGGTCTTCACGCCCCACGCCTCGGCGCACTCCTGGCTGCTCCACGTCTGCCTCGTCGATTCCACCGTGGATCACCGGGGATCTGGGCAGCGGTAGTGCAGGTGGACGAAGCCGCTGGCGAACCTGCGCTCGGCGTGCAGTTCGAGCTCGAGGCGTTGCCCCCGGGGCAGGGCGGGGGTGCCGCCGCCGACCGCCATCGGGCAGAGGTAGAGGTGGATGTCGTCGACCAGCCCCGCGGCCAGCGCCTGACCGGCCAGGTCCGCGCCCCCGATCAGGAGGTCGCGGTCCGCGGCCGCCTTGAGCGCGGCGACGTCAGCAGCCACGAAGCGCGGCTCGATCCGTGTGTTCGCGGTGGCCGCCGTCGTGAGCGTCGTGGAGTAGACGATCTTGTCGGCCGCCCGCCAGACCTGCGCGAAGTCGCGGTCGACGTCCGACCCCTCGGAGAGGTCGAGCGTCTCCCAGGCCTGCATGACGTCGTAGAGGCGCCTGCCGTAGAGGTGGGTGCCCATCGTCCGCATGAGGTCGTTGATGGCGGCGTGCACCTCGGGGTCGGGCATGCTCCAGGCGAACTCGCCCTGCTCGTCGGCGATGTAGCCGTCGATTGACGCGATCGACGAGTAGATCAGCTTCGACCCCTGTGGCGCGCTCACCGGCGAAACCCTAGTGCGCGTGGGTCTCGGCCAGCAGCTCGGTGATCTCGGCGGTCGTCCCGGTCTCGCCGATGCGCGGGAAGATCTGCTGAACGCTGTGGTCGTGCACGGCGACGTCCCGGTCGGTCATGGCGTCGACGGCCAGCGTGACGTGGTAGCCGTGTTCGTGGGCGGCGCGGGCGGTGGACTCCACACCCGCACTGGTGGCGATGCCCGCCAGCACGATCTGGGTGACGTCGCGGCGGCGCAGCTCGGCGTCGAGGTCGGTGTCGTGGAAGGCGCCCCAGGTGCGCTTCGCGATCACGACGTCCTCCGGGTGCCCCGCCAGGTCGTCGACGATCACGTCCCAGCCCTCTGGCGGCTGCCCGCCGAGCCCGCCGGGGATCTCGGTCCGCCCGGGCGCGCCTCCGGTGGCGCGCACCAGGACGACGGGGAGGTCGTGGGTGTGGAAGACGTCGGCGAGCTCGACGGCCTTGGCGACGACCTCCGTGGTCGTGTGCGGGGCGCCGGGGATGCCCAGGATGCCGTTCTGGAGGTCGATGACGACGAGCGCGGCGCGGTCGTCGATGGTGGTGAGCGTCATCGGGGATGCCTTTCGGTGGGGATCTACGCGGAGGTGGGTGCGCCGATCCGGCGCAACGAGCGGTCGGCGAGCGTCACGATCAGGAACAGCACCGCGCACGGTCCGATGAACCACGCGAGGTGGTGGAGCCCGGGGGTGTCGGCGCCGTTGGCGAGGAACGCGCCGTTGGCGGCCGCGGCGCTGATCGCGCCGAGGTAGAAGAAGGTGCGCAGGAGCCCGGCCGTCGAGCCGGTGCGGGCCGGGTCGGCCTGGTGGTACATGGCGTTCTGGTTGGCCAGGGTGTTCAGCCCCTGCGGGATCCCCAGGACCAGCGCCAGCAGGAGCAACAGCACGAGCGGCGTGGTCGGACCGAGCAGCAACAGCCCGGCGCAGACGAGGATCTGGGTGATCGAGCCGACGACGAGCTTGCCGCGCACCTCGGTGCGGCGTCCGGTCGCCGCCGCGACGACGATGCCCGCGGCGAAGGTCGGGGTGAGGGCGAGGCCCGCGACCACCGCGGACAGCCCGCGCCCCTGTTCGAGCCATTGGGTGTAGCCGTAGAGGAACGCGTAGGACACCACGGCCGTGAGCAGGGTGCGGACGAACGTGGCCAGCAGCGGGAGGTTGCCGCCGAGCACCCGCAGGTCGATGAACGGGGTGGCCGCGCGCAGCTCCCACCAGCCCAAGCCCACCGCGGCCGCGACGGTGGTCACGAGCAGGTAGGCGTTCGACAGCAGGGGCGCGGTCAGGAACAGCAGCAGGGCGACGAGCATCGCGGCGAACAGGACGATGCCCGCCAGATCGACCCGGGTGGCCGGCCGGGCTCCTGCGGTGTCCGGAGCGGAGCGGGCGCGCGGCAGGCGGCGGGCGCCCAGGATGAGGCAGGCGATCGCCAGCGGGATGTTGACGGTGAAGGTGGTGCGCCAGCCGCCGACGCCGATCAGCAGCCCGCCCAGCGTCGGGCCGACGACGGCGATGGTCTGGCTGGCGATCGTGAGCAGGGTCAGGATGCCGTTGGGGCTGTCCTGGCCGGTGCGGGCGGACTCGCTGCGGATCAGCGACATCGCGGCCGGGTAACCCGCGCACGTGCCGAACCCCAGCAGCACCCTGGCCGCGACCAGCACACCGATGTTCGGGGCGAGCGCGCCCAGGATCCCGGCAACCCCCACGAGCGCCGTGCCGATCAGGTAGAGCCGCCGCGGCCCGTAGATGTCGACCAGGCGCCCCACGACCGGCTGGCCGATCGCCGTCGCGAGGTAGAGCGCGGAGACCAGCCACGCGGTCTCCGACGGGGGAGCGCCGAGCGCGATGCCGATGGGGATCAGCGCCACGGCGATCATCGACGAGTTGATCGGGTTCAGGATCGAGCCCAGGATCATCGGGACGGTCAGCTTGCGGTCGAACGCGTCGTCGGCCCGCGCGCTCCGCCACGGAAGGTGCAGCCGGTCGAGGACCGACGTCATGAGTGGGTGAGCCGTTCCAGGAGGGTCATCGCCTCGATGACGGACCGGCGCTCGGCTTCGGTGAAGCGCTCGCTCAGGGCGCGGGCGAGCCATTCCTCACCGATGCGGCGCTTGTCGTCGAGGAACGCCCGGCCTGCCGCGCTCACCGAGACCAGTTGACGGCGGCCGTCGCCGGGATCGGGACGGCGTTCGATCAACCCCCGCTCGTCCAGGGTCGAGAGCGTGGCGGCGACCGACTGCGGGCGGACCCGTTCGGCGGCTGCGAGCGCGCTGGCCGTGGCGGCCCCGTCCTTGTCCAGCCTGCTGAGCAGCGAGGTCTGCGACGGCGTGAGGTCACCGTTGTCGTAGGTCTCCTTGAGCCTGCGCCGCAGCCTGCCGACGACCACGCGGATCTCGCGGGCCGCACGCACCGCCGACGGGGTGACGTCCTTCACGACTTCGGGCATGCCGCCACGGTAAGTTCGACAGTTTCAACTGTCAAGTTTCAACTGTTCAGTGTGGGCTGGCTAATCGCGAGCCCCAGCAAGACAGATCGCCGTCGCGGGCACAGAGTGGGCGGGATGCGGATACACAACGGCACCCCCGTGGAGCCCGATGCCCCCGGTTGCTGCGTCGGGCTCGTCGGATCGGGTCGCTCGGGTTACAGCCCGTGCGTGTCCGAGCCCACCTCCAGCGGCGTCCTCGCCTTCCTCGACACCGGCGTCGTGGCCTGGGCTTTCGCCTGCGACCGGCATGTCGGAGTACTTGCCGATCCCCGGCCGCTGACGACCGACGACCTGGTGGAGCTGAATCGCCGCATGACGAAGCAGGGTTGGTCGGGAGGTCCGAGCGAATCCATCCTCTGACCGGTGGCGCCGCGCGCTCCCGAACGGCATTCTGGGCCCGCCCGCTTCCCCCGGGCGACCGCGGTTCCGTCGCGACCAGGGGAGTACCGGTGCCCGCATTCCAGGTGATGGCCAGTGGGTGCGGTGGCATCCTCCACAGTGGCCTCGATGGCTCCACCCGATGTCCTGAGGAGCCGACCGTCGCGGGCCTCTGGTTCGCCGCCCACGGCCGGACGGCGTGGCTGGGGTTCGCCTGCGACCGGCACGCGGGCGACCTCATCGCGGCGCGTCCCCTGCTGCCCCGCGACCGCGACGTCCTCCGGCGCCGTCGTGACCAGCGCCGGACCGAGACGGCCGGACGCCGTTGGGCGGGCGAACAGGAAGGCCCGGTGGCCCGGGGCGCCGCCGCGGAGCGCCTCGTGGAGCGGGCAAGGGCCTGGGAGGCGCGGCGCGGCCGCCGTGCCTAGGGGACGCGGCGGCCGGGCGGCGTTCAGCTGCCGATGGCGTCCAACTCGGCAACGGCGTCGGCGGGCAGCTCGAGCCCGGCGGACGCGACGTTCTCCCGCAGGTGCGCGACCGAGGATGTGCCGGGGATCAGCAGGATGTTCGGCGACCGCTGCAACAGCCAGGAAAGCGCTACCGCCAGCGGGGTCGCGTCGAGCCGTTTCGCGACCGACTCCAGGGCGTCGGACTGCAGCGGGGAGAAACCGCCCAAGGGGAAATAAGGCACGAACGCAATGCCTTGGGCCGCGGTGTGCTCGACCAGAGCGTCGTCGGCGCGGTGGGCGACGTTGTAGAGGTTCTGCACGCAGACCACCGGGGCGATCGCCTGCGCTTCCGCGAGCTGCTCGGCGGTGACGGTGCTGATGCCGAGATGGCGGATGAGCCCCTGTTGTTGCAGCTCGGCCAGCGCCTCGAACTGCTCAGCGATGGAGCCCGGCTCGGGTGCATCGATGCCACCCATCCGCAGGTTCACGATGTCGATCGCCTCGAGTCCCAGGCGTTCCAGGTTGTCGTGGACCTGGGCCCGCAGTTCGTCAGGCGAGCGGGCCGGTGGCCAACCGCCCTTCTCGTCGCGACGGGCCCCGACCTTCGTGACGATGTGCAGGTCGTCCGGATAGGGCGAGAGGGCCTCGCGGATGATCTCGTTGGTGACGTACGGGCCGTAGTAGTCCGAGGTGTCGATGTGGTTGATGCCGAGCTCGACGACCGCGCGCAGCACGGCGATCGCGGCGTCGCGGTCTTTGGGCGGGCCGAAGACGTGCGGCCCGGCGAGTTGCATGGCGCCGTAGCCGACGCGGGTCAGTTCGAGATCGGCGACGCGGTAGGTGCCGCCGGGGAGGTTCTGGTGGGTCATGGCTTCCTTCCTTCGCTGAAGCCGACCGTAGCGCGCGTTCGGCAACAGGCGCGCGACGGCGGAAATGCCGAAGGGCCAGAGCGTGAGCTCCGGCCCTTCGTCGTTTTGCCGATCAGGCGGCTATTACTCCGCCTTGAACGGGTCGGCGACCTTCTTGCGGGTGCGCCGCTTCGGCTTTGCCTCGGCCTCGGGCTCCGCCTCGACCGCGGGGGCCTCGACGACCGGCGCGGCACTCGAAGCCGCCCCGCGGGTCTCGTACGCCTCACGCACCGAGGCCGCGATACGGCCGCGCGAGGACACCTCGAAACCGTTTGCACCCGCCCATTCCCGGATGGCCGCCGTTTCTTCGCGGACGGCGGTGGGACGGGCGGCCGGGCTGCGCCGGGCGCGAGTCACGGGGGAGCCGCCTGCGCGGCGCGCGGCGGCGATGAAAGGCGCGAGCACGTCCCGCAGCTGAGCGGCGTTCTTCTCGCTCAGATCCATCTCGTAGTGCTTGTTGTCGATGGCGAAATCCACCGACACGTCCGCGGCGCCGCCATCGAGATCGTCGACGAGCCGCACTTCTGTGACCTGAGCCATATCTCTCTTCCGTTCATGTGCACATACCGGGAGGGGTAAGGCCGATTTTCCACATGGCGGCTAAATTGTCAAATCCCGACACTCGACCGTGGCGAAGTCGGCCGATCGCGATCTGTAGTCGGGATGCCGTTGGACGGCGGGCCGCGTCCAATTTCTTGACGCGGACCTTAGCCGTTCTTCTCGAGGCCCTTGGCCACCATTTGTGCGCGTGGGCGCCGCGTGCGGCGGGCCGTCGGCTGTTCGAGCGGACGCAACCAGATGCCTTCCGCGTTCGCGATCAGGCTGATCGAGCGGGGATCCAGGCAACGCCGGTAGCGCCGGTGCCGGTCCCACAACGCGGCATCGTCGAAGACCTGGCCGCACCCGCCGGTGCGTCGGCAGCAGTGCGCCCGGTCCACCCCGATCCACCGGGCTCCGCAGCACGAGATCGTCATGTGTGTGGTCGCTGCGGTGGTGCCCATGTGGCCGCGCCCCCTGAACTAGAACCGATGTTCGATTCACGGTATCCCATTGGGAAGGGGATTGTGGGGCTTTGCGGCGGGTGTAACGTCATCCCGGTCCAGGAGCACCTCGATGACCGCGGCCGAGCGGGATCGTTCCGGACGAACCTGTCGGTCGTTCGCGGCGGGGGACAGGAGTGCCGACATATGCGGCCAGGCCCGAGTCAACCCCGCGCAGCCGACGAGTTCAGCCTCGGACTCGCTTCGGTACCGGCACAGGCGGAAGGGCGGTCGTCCACGCACCGGCACGGCGAGTACGTCCGCGCGCGGGCAGCCGAGGACGACCACAACCAACGGGAACGCGTCCTGGCCGCGCGCACCGTTGCAGGCAATGCCCGCAACTCCCACGACTGCAGCCTGCTGCTGTCGATTCTCGGCCTCGATCCTTCCGAGGACGGCGACGACTCAATCGGGTAGCGCACACCACCCGTCGCTGCGGGCCGAGGCGAAGAGCGCCTCCACGGTGCACGCGATGTCGCGCGCGTTCTCGAGTGACCAACTCGGCACGGCATCGCCCAGCACGAATCGGGAGAACCGCTCGGCCTGCAGGAGATAGTGGTTCGCGGGTTCGAAGACGAAGGTCGACGTGGGGTGGTCGCCGACGCTCGTGGTGTCGCCGACGTCGATGCGGCACTCCACCGGCCTTCCATGCGCGAACGGGAAGCTCATCCGCAGCCACCCCGTCGAGCCCAGCGCCGAAAGCTGTTGATGGGAGCCCCATCCCGTCGGTCCGGAGTGGACGCTCACCGTGATCGACGCGTGCCGTCCGCCGTAGTCGAGCAGGGCGCTGGTCAGACCGTCCACACCGAACTCGGGGTGTATCGCGGACGCGGCCACCACGCGGGCCGGGGGACCGCCGAGAATCGCGTTGCAGGCGCTGATGACATACGGCCCCATGTCGCGCACCGAGCCACCGCCCGCCGTCGGGTCGTTGCGGATGTCGGCGGGGTCGAGGAATGACTTCGCCATGGTGGCGTGCACCGAACGGATTTCGCCGAGCGTTCCGGCGGCGAGCAGGTCGGCCATCTGCTGCCATTGCGGGTGGTTGCGGTAGGCCAATGCCTCTTCGATGTGCCTGCCGGTCCGGTCGCGGGCCGCGATCAGCTCGTCGACCCCCTCGACGGTCATGCTCAGCGGTTTCTCGCAGAGCACGTGCTTGCCCGCCTCGAGCGCCCGCACCGACCACGGCACGTGCATGGTGTTCGGCAACGGCACATACACCGCCTCGATATCCGGATCGGCCAGCAGCGCGTCGTAGCCCGCGAACGTGCGCGGGATGCCGAACGTCTCGGCGACGCCGCGGGCCTTCTGCCCGTCGCGGGACGCCACCCCGAGCAACGTGACACTCGGAGCTTCGAGCATTGCCGGGATCACCCGCTCGGTGGCGATGTTCGCAGCGCCGAGCACACCCCAGTTCACCGTTCGCGCCATTCCGGGAGTATCGATCAGCACGACGGGCGGGCCGTGACGACCGCAGGCGCCTTCCGCTCAGTGATGGTTGTACGACGCGACAATGCGGTGACCGCCAAGGAGATGTCATGACCGACACGCAGGACCTGCTCGAGCGCAACCGGGAGTTCGCCACCGAGGGGTTCGCGGGCAACCTCACCATCAGCCCCGACGGCAACATGATGATCGTCGGATGTGTCGACCCGCGGGTCGACCCCGGTAGCGTCCTGGGCCTCGCCAACGGGGAGGCGGCGATCATCCGGAACGTGGGTGGCCGGATCACACCCGCCACGCTGCGGACGATGGCGATGCTCCAGAAGGTCGGGCAGGCCAACGCGGCCACCCGGCGTCCCGGCGACTGGAACCTCGTGGTGCTCCACCACACCGACTGCGGCATGACGGACCTGGCGCCCTTCCCCGAGCTCCTGGCCGAGTACTTCGAGATCCCCGCGGCGGAGCTCGAAGCCAAGTCGGTCAGCGATCCGGTCGGCTCGGTGCGCGTCGACGTCGAGGTCCTCCTGCACCAGCTCCGCGGGAGCGCGTTCTTCGTCTCAGGGCTGGTCTACGACGTCGGCACGGGCCTGGTGGAGATCGTCGTTCCGCCGACGCCGCTGGGCATCCAGTGACGGCGCGTAACGTCGTCGGGGAGACGGCAGCGCCGGTGCGGCCGCCGTCGACGTCACGGGTAGTAGGAAAGAAGGAGCAACAGTGGCAACTCACCTGACGGTGACGAGCATCGAAACGCTGACCCCGCGGTTGCGCCGCGTGTGGTTCCACACCGACGACCTGTCGGCCTTCGCGTCGAGCTCCGACACCGACCGGTACGTCAAGCTCGTCTTCCTCAAGGAAGGCGTCACCTACCCGGAGCCGCTCGACGTCCGCGCCCTGCGGGGCGTGGTCCCCCCCGAGGACATGCCGTCCATCCGCACCTACACCGCGCTCTTCCCGGACGTCGAGGCGGGCACGGTGGCAATCGACTTCGTGGTGCACGGGGACGAGGGCGTCGCGGGTCCGTGGGCGCTGAAGGCCGCACCCGGCGACCGCCTCATGGTCAACGGGCCCGGCGGGGCCTACCGGCCGGACCCCACGGCCGACTGGCACCTCCTCGTCGGCGACGAGTCCGCCCTACCCGCGATCACCGCGGCCCTGAGTGACATGCCGGAAGACGCGATCGTCCGGGTCGTGGCGCTGGTCGACTCCCCGGACCACGAGGTCGAGCTCCCGATACCCGCCAAGGGTGAGCTCGTCTACCTGCACCGCGACGGCGCCGACGACGAGGGCAAGCTCGTGGCGGCCGTGCGGGAGATGGACTGGCTGCCGGGCCGCGTGCAGGTCTTCGCGCACGGCGAGGCGCAGGAGATCATGCACCAGGTCCGGCCGCACCTGTTCCGCGAGCGCAGCCTGCCCCGCGGCCAGGTCTCGATCTCCGGCTACTGGCGGCGCGGCCGCTCCGAGGAGGGCTTCCGCGCCTGGAAGTCCGAGCTGGCCAAGGCCGAAGCGGGCGAGCAGGAGCGCTGACGTCCCATCGCTCGGTCAGGTCAGGTGGTCGAAGTCGCCCCTGACCCAGGCGATGTGGCGGTCGGCCGAGCGCCGGACGATGGCGCGGGCGTCGGCGTCGATGACGTTGTCGAAGTTGCCGTAGAGGCGGTCGAAGGCGAACTGCTCGACGTGCGCCGTGACCCGCTCGACCACCGCGGCGGAGAGCGGGATCCGGTTGGGGTAGCTGCGCATGAAGCTGGCCGATACCCGGTCCGGGTTGGCGAAGATCGTGTCGCTGGACAGGAGCACGCCCTTGCCGCCCGCGCCCGCGGCCCAGTGGGCGACCGCGCTGCCCGGGTAGTGCCCGCCGGGCTGGCTGAGGGTCACCCCCGGCAGCACCTCGACCGTCCCCGACCACGGTCGGATCACCGGGTCGGGCCGCATGACCCACTCCATGTCGGCCTCCGCGACGAGCACGGGCGCATCGTCCAGGGCTCGGCTCCACGCCACCTGCACACCGAACATGTGCGGGTGGCTCGCGGCGATCGCGGCGACGCGGCCGAGCGCGCGGACCCGCTGGACCACGTCGTCGTCCAGGTAGCCGGTGGGGTCCCAGAGGAGGATGCCCTCGGCCGTCCTCACCAGCTTCGTGTACTGGCCGATGCCGACGTTCGGCTCGGTGTGCACGGTGTAGAGATCGGGCTCGGCCTCGGTGATCTCGACCCGCTGCCCGGCCCCCGCCAGCTCCTCGAGCGTCACCCAGTGTTGCCCGTCGGCGGGCACCCATTGGCGCTCGTCGGCGCAGATCCGGCAGACGCCTTCGATCTCGGCGTGCTCGACCGCGCAGGTTCGGCAGATGGTCGTCGTCGTGTCGGACATCGGTGCCCCCTCGCTCAACCGGTGAGGACGCGCAGTCTTCCGTGTCGGGGGAGCAGGCGACACCCGTGATCTTCCGGACAGGGCTCGCGCCGCATCCAGCGACGGGATGGAGGCCGGAGTAGCTTCAACAGTTGAGAATTCATCAATGTGTTGGGGGCCTCACATGGCGCGCTGGAACATCGCTCATCTCCCGCTTCGTGCCGCCGCAGGTGCGTTCATCTTGAACGCGGGGGTGCAGAAGTGGTCGGGAAACGAGCAGACCGCCGCAGGCGTGCACGGCATGGCGACGGGCACCTACCCGTTCCTCAAGCAGATCGAGGCGGGCAAGTTCCTCAAGCTGTTGGCGGGCGCGGAGATCGGACTGGGCACGGCGCTGCTGCTGCCGATCGTGCCCGCTGCCCTCGCGGGCGCGGGTCTGGTGGCCTTCGCGGGCGGCCTGCTCGGGTTGTACCTGCGGACGCCCGGCATGCACCAGGGGCTTCGTCCGACCCAGCAGGGCACCCCGATCGCCAAGGACGTGTGGCTGCTCGGGATCGGCGCGGCGCTCGTCCTCGACGAGGTGCTCGCCGACAAGGGCGAGTAGCGCCTAACCCCAGACGTCCTCGGCGACCTTGACCACCAGCCGGAGCTTGTCGACCTCCTGGTAGGGGTTGAGGACGTTCCCGTCGACGCTGGAGGAGAACCCGCACTGCGGCGAGAGGCTGAGCTGGTCGAGCGGGACGTAGCGGGCAGCCTCGTCGATGCGCCGCTTGAGCACATCCGGGTCTTCCAGGCGGCCATGCTTGGTGGTGACCAACCCGAGGACGACCTGCTTGCCGGGCGGTACGAACCGCAGCGGAGCGAAATCGCCCGAGCGTTCGTCGTCGAACTCGCAGAAGAAGGCGTCGACGTCGAGCTCGCCGAACAACGCCTCGGCGACGTAGTCGAAGCCGCCCTCGGCGACCCATGGACCAGCGATCGGGGGCGGAGCAGGCTACCGACGTGTTCGGCCCGGAACGGCGGCTCGACGCTGGCGTCCATGACCCTGGAATCTAGCCTCGAACCACCTGTTCAGGACAGCACGCGGATCTGGAACGGGTAGTCGTAGGGCCGGTCGTCGGCCGCGCGGATCGCGCCCTTGATGTGGCACCACGCGGAGACCACGAAGAGCACGATGATCAGCGGGATGCCGATGACGGCCCCGATCACCGTGAAGATCAGCAGCCAGCTGATCAGGTAGAGCACCCAGAACGCCAGGTTGAAGTTGAACGCTCCCGCTGCCGCCCTGCGGGCGACCGGGTCGCGCTTCATGACCAGCCACACGACCAGCGGGCCGAGCAGGCTCAGCGAACCCGCGCTCAGCAGGGCCGCGATGGGGGCCGACAGGTGCGCGATGATCGCCGCGATCCGGCTGCCTGCCGACGGCACCGCGTCCCGGTCGGACGCGGCGTAGGGCTCGTAGGGGGACGACATGGGATCCTCTTTTCGGACGTTGCTGTTCCCGCAGGTCAACGGCGAAGGCATCCCGATTGTGCCCGGCGGAGGTCCGATTCAGGGACCTTCCGGCGGAAGTTCAGGGTTGACCCTGAGGCCGATCGTGGCGGGGATCAGGCGTCCGGCGGGAACACCGGGTCGGCGACGCGGGCCGCCGTGGCCTCCGCGGCCAACGCGGGTGCGAAGTACCAGCCCTGAGCCTCCTCACACCCCAGGGCGGTCAGCCGCTCGACCTGCACAGCGGTCTCGACCGACTCCGCGACGACCGAGAGCTCCAGCACGCGGGCCAGCTCGACGATCAGCCCGACAACCCGCGCGTTCACCGAGTTCCCACCGTCGTCCTCGGCGACGTTCCTGACCAGGGGAGCGGCCAGCTTGAGGCCGTCGACCGGGAGGTCGCGCAGGTAGGCGAAGTTGGAGTACCCGGTACCGAAGTCGTCGATGGTGATGCGCACGCCCAGCGCCTGCAGCGCCCGCAGAGTGGCGACGGAGTCGCTCGTGCCGCCCATGATCGCGCTCTCGGTGAGCTCGAGCTGCAGGTCTTCGGCGGCCCAGCCGGTCTCGGCCAGGACCGCGCGGACGTCGTCGACGAAATCGGGGTCGGCGATCTGCCGGGCCGCGACGTTCACGCTCACCAGCAGCCGCTCACCCGCAGGCCCGGCGTCCCACCCCGCGGCTTCGCGACAGGCGGTGCGCAGCACGTGGCGCCCGAGCGGGACGATCAGCCCGCTCTGCTCGGCGAGCGGGACGAACGCCTCGGGGCCCCGCCGTTCCCCGTCCGCGGTCACCCAGCGGACGAGGGCCTCGACGCCGATCATGCGCCGGTCGGCGAGGCGGACCAGCGGCTGGTACTCCACCACGAACTCGCCCCGCTCCAGCGCCGAGGGCATGTGCGCGGCGAGCTCGAAGCGCTCCACGTCGGCGCGGTAGCGCGTGGGGTCGAAGGCGAAGCACCGGTCGCCGCCGTCGGCCTTCGCCCAGTAGAGCGTGGCGTCGGCTGCCTTCATCAGCTCGTGCGCGTTCGCGCTCGGGTGCGCGACGACACCCGCGCTCGCCGACACCGTGATCGACTGCCCGGCCAGCTCGACGGGCCGTCGGATCGTCGCGAGAGCGGTCTGGGCGACGTCGTCGATGCGTTCCGCGGCAGCGACTCCCGCCCGGTCCTCGACGAGGATCACGAACTCGTCGCCGCCCATCCGCGCGACGAGGTGGCCCTCCGGCGTCAGGGCGGTGTCGAGGCGCCGGGCAACGGCGCGCAGGAGCTCGTCGCCCGTGGCGTGGCCGAGGGTGTCGTTCACGATCTTGAAGCCGTCGAGGTCCAGGTAGCAGACGCCGACGCCGCCGTTCCCCGCCGCGAGCGCGGCGTCGAGCCGCTCGAAGAACAGCCTGCGGTTGGGCAGCTCGGTCATCGGGTCGTGCAACGCCTGGTAGAGCAGTCGGTCCTGCAGAGTCCGCTGGCGGCTCACGTCCTCGATCATGGCGACGATGTAGCGGGCCTGCCCGTCGGGCGCCCTGACCAGCGACAGCACGACGTTCCCGCGGATCGTGGCGCCGTCCTTGCGGTGCAACGGCTTCTCCATCCGCAGGTGCTCGACGCGCCCCGCGGCCACGTCACCGATCCGGTCCCACGTGCCCGCCGCGTCGTCGGGATGGCCGAACTCCCAGAACTCGCGGCCCACCAGGTCGTCCGCCGCGTACCCGAGCATCGAGCACAGCGCCGGGTTGACCTCGATGATGGGCCCGGCGACCTCGCCGATGGCGATGCCGATCCCCGCGGCCGCGAAGACGGCCTCGAATCGGGCTTCGGCGGCCATCCGGGCCTGGAACGCGGCGGCGGTGATCTGCTCCTGCTCCGAGCGGGTCCGCTCGCGGACGGCGTTGGCGTACCCCGCCGCGATGCCGCCCAGCAGATCGGCGAGGCGGGTGGTGCGCCCGGCCATCGCGGGCGTGAGCTGGCCGCCGAGGACGGCGAGCGACTGCTCGAGGACCTCGGGGTCGGTCAGGTGCGCGTAGAGCAGCCGCGACCCGATGGCCGACGGCACCGCCGGATCCGATGTCTCGGCCCGCAGGTCGGCCAGCAGGTCCTCGGCCAGCTCGGTGAGGAAGGCCCGCAGCCCGCGCGGCCCCAGCCCGGCCAGGCTGGTGGCGGCGAGGGAGTACTGCCACGCCTGGACGAGGACGTCGAGGTCCGGCAGCCCGGCGAGCTCGGCCGGTGGCGCGGAGGTCTGCGAGGTCAAGGGCGCCGCCCCAGTCCGCCCAGGATCGGAAAGTCGGCCGGCACCTCCACGGGTGTCGCGCCGTCCACGTCCACCTCGGGATGCCAGCGCGGCAAGGCGACGACCCCCGGATCCTCCACGATGAGCCCCGAGAACAGCTCCTCGAGCTCGGCCTTGGTGCGCAGCCGGGTGCGGCGGCTCGGCGAGCCCTCGTCCTCGTCGTAGATCCGCGCGACGCGGCGGGCCTCGGACTCGCCGTCCGACCGGGCCTGGCTGATCGCGAGGAAGCTGCCCGGCGCCGTGGCCGCCATGTACCGGGCCAGGAACTCGGCGGGCCGGTCCTCGTCGGGGACGAAGTGCAGCACCGCGACGACCAGCACGGCCACCGGCCGGGTCAGGTCGAGGACGCCTGCCGCCTCGGCCAGCACGCGCTTCGGCTCGCGGATGTCGCACAGCACGGAGGTGGCGCGCGGGTTGTCGCGCAGCAGGGCGGTGCCGTGGGCGACGGCGACCGGGTCGTGGTCGACGTAGACAACCCGGGCCTGCGGGACGGCGGCCTGGGCGATCTCGTGCACGTTGCCGACGGTCGGGATGCCGGAGCCGAGGTCGAGGAACTGGTCGATGCCGCGGCCGCAGAGGTGCTGCACGACCCGCCGGAGGAACGTGCGGTACTCCAGCACGAGCGCGGTGAGGTTCGGCATCGCCTGCAGCGCCTGGCGGCCGAACTCCCGGTCGGACGCGAAGTTGTGCGATCCGCCGAGGTAGAAGTCGTACACGCGGGCGACGCTCGGGCGGGTCGGATCGACCTCCACCGGCACCCACGCCTGACGCATCCCGTCCCCCTTCCGGAGGAAGCATCATCAGGGCATGCCCGATTCGGGGCAAACCGTGGCCGCGATCCCGGTTCGCACCAAGATCGCGGCCACGGGAGCTCACGCGCTGACGGTCTGCGCTCCCACGTGGTCGACGTGGGCGGCGGGCACGACGGCCGAGTACAGCGCCGTCCAGCAGCCGGGGCAGCAGTACTGGCGGAACACGACGGGCTCGTCGGTGTAGTCCGTCGCGTCGGCCAGGATCTGCGGTCCCGCGTCGGTGGCGGGGCCTTCGTAGCGGCCGAGGTCGAGCTGGTCGGGCTCGCCGAGCTGCTCGTGGCAGTGCGCGCAGGCGATGACGGCCTTGCCGCCCTCGCTCACCTCGACGAGGTTGTCGTCCAGGCGCCGCGCGGCCGAGGCGTCGACCTTGGTGCCCGACCCGCCGTCGGTCCGCGTGGAGCGATCCCGACGCACGCCGCGTCGGCGGTCCCGCTCGGCCCCGGTCGCGCCCACGTCAACCGCGCCGTCGGCGAGCACCACCCCGTAGACATCGTGGGCGGCCGCGGCGGTGATCTTCTCCTCGCGCAGGTCGCGGGCCACCGCTTCGGGATCGCGGGTGAGCGGGTCGCCATAGCCCCCGCCGCCCTGCCAGGTCATGGCGAACACCTCGCCCGGGGCCAGGTAGCTCGACGCGTAGTTCTGGCCGATCTCGAGGGTGTCGCTGACCTCGGCGAGGCTCGCGGGCATCGTCCCCGCCGCGAGCAGTTCGGCCACGCGGCTCTGCCGGGCGATGACGTCGAGGCCGCTGTTGCCCGGGTGCCCCCCCGACAGGCCAGCGTTCTGCGCGACGGCCTTGCCCGCCGACGCGAGCACCAGGCCCATCGGCAGCGACGTGCCGTGCGGCGTGATCGCGACCGAGGCCCCGACGCCCCCGCGGTGCCTGCCCGGCCCACCGGAGTCGGGCTCCTCGCGCCGCCACAGGGTGAGCAGCGGGTAGAGGAACTCGGTCATCTCGACGTCGGGGATGCGGCCCATCGGGATGCAGAAGAGGCCGCCGGTGTCGATGCCGTCGGCGTGCGGCCGGGCGCCGTAGCCGCCCGCCATCGGCTCCATGATGATGTTGAGGAAGGGAACGGGCTGCTCGCCGCGCTGGTCGAGCCCGGCGATGACCGCGGTGTCCCATGTGCCACAACAGGTGGCCTGGACGTTGCGGCCCAGCTCCAACGAGCGGTCGAGCATCTGGGACAGGCACTCGGCGACGAGGCTGCCGGTGAGCCAGGCCGGACCGATCGGACCGCGTCCGACGGCGGCCGGGTAGGTCGCGTTGTTGAGCGTGCCCTCCTCGGTGACGAGGTCGAAGCAGCGCATCAGGCCGCCCGCCGACCACGGGATGTCGCCCGCGAGGATCGGCAGGAGCGCCAGCATCACGCCGCCGCGCATGCCCGCGTAGGTGCAGTTGACGACCCCGGCCTGCGGGTCGGTGCCGGTGAAGTCGAACGTCAGGTGGTCGCCCGTCTTCGTCGTCTTCACGGTGATCTTGTGCAGCCCGCGGTCGCCCTCATGGGACTGGTCCTGGTAGCCGGTGGCGCTCCAGGACCCGTCGGGCAGGCTCGCGAGCTTGTCGCGCAGGCGCGTCTCGGCGTCGCCCATCATCCGCTTCATCACGGCCTTGACGGTGTCGGCGCCGTACTGCGCGATCAGCGCGAGGATGCGCTCGCGGCCGACGTTGTTGGCGCCGACCTTGGCCCGCAGGTCCAGTCCGACGAGCATCGGGACGCGCGAGCGGCGCACCCACACGTCGGCCACGTCGCGCTGGAGCGTGAAGTCGCGCACGACCTTGACCGGCGGGGTGGGCAGCGACTCGGAGAACACGTCCTGCGCGGCGGGGGAGAAGGAGCCCAGCCCGACGCCGCCCAGGTCGGGCTCGTGGCAGATCGCGCTGGTCCAGGCGAAGAGCTTGCCCTCGTGGAAGACGGGCTGGAAGACCATCGTGTCGTTCTGGTGCAGCCCGCCGCCGACCCACGGGTCGTTGGTCAGGAACATGTCGCCCTCGGCGATGCCGGGGTTCGTGGCCCGGTTGCGCAGCGTCCAGTAGATCGCGAGGTCGACGGCGCCGACGAGCATCGTGTTGTAGAGCCCGACCTGCACCTCTTGGCCGAGCTCGTCGCTGATCGCGAAGTCGAAGTCGTTGGCGTCGGTGACGATCGGCGACCCGGACATGCGCTTGAGCGCCTCGCCCATCTCGTCGGTGACCGACCAGAGACGGTGCCGGACGACCTCGTAGGTCAACGGGTCGAGCCCGTCGATCTGCTCCTGCGTGACGGTGTGCGCGGTGAGCGTCGAGGGCAGCGATCGCGCCAGCTCGTCGGGGTCGACGGGACGGCTGGAGAACATCTCGGAGCCGGGGATGGGCATGGTCATGACGCGTCGCTCCCGACACTCGGGCGGATGGTGAGGTTGCCGAGCCGGTCGACGGTGCCGGTCGTCCCGTCCGGGACGACGACGGTCGTCGTGGGGACCTCGACGATCGCCGGGCCGGTGAGGACGTGGCCCGCGCGCAGCTCGCGGTAGTCGTAGATCGCGGTGTCGACGAAGCCCGCCGCGGCGTCGAGGCACACCGGACGGGTGCCCACCTGGGCGTCGGCCGGATCCGCCGAAGCCGCCGCCGGGATCTCCGGGAACGCGGGTGAGAACGGCAGCACGCCGATGCCGCGCACCCGGAACGTGATGGCCTGGATGCCCGCCTCGCGGAAGCCCGCTTCCGCGCCGTAGAGCGCCGCGTAGCGCCCCTCGAACGCGGCCGCGGCGTCCTCGATCGCGGCGGTGTCCAGCGGTCCGTTCGCCACCGGCGCGGTGACCTCGGCGAGCTGCATCGCGTAGCGCATGTCGATCTCGCGGTGCAGCTCGACGGTCGCGAACTTCACGCCCTGGCGGTCGAGCCCGTCGCGGACCCGTTTCTCCAGCTCCACGAAGTTGCGCCCGGCCCGTTGCGGATCGAAGGGGACGAAGGTGGGGTCCGACAGCTCGGCGGCCAGCACGATGTCCGACGACGCGAGCCCGTAGGCGGAGAACGCCGACGCCACCGGCCCGAGCGGAACGACGACCTCGTCGACGCCCACCTCGGCGGCGTAGCGGGCGCAGTGGGCGGGGCCCGCGCCGCCGAACGCGTAGAGCACGAACTCGCGCGGGTCGTGCCCGGCCTCGACGACCGACTTGCGCAGCAGGTCGCCGGTCTGCGCATTCTGCACCGCGTAGATCGCGGCGGCGGCGTCCTCGACGGACAGGCCGAGCGGCTTGGCGATCTGCGTGTCGATGGCCTGGCGGGCCAGCTCCAGTGAGAGCGGCTTGCGCCCGCCGAGCAGGCCGCGCTCGGGCAGGATGCCCAGCACGAGGTTGGCGTCGGTGTTGGTCGGCTCGGTGCCGCCCTGCCCGTAACAGGCCGGGCCGGGCACGGCTTGCGCGCTGCGCGGCCCGATCCGCAGGTTGCCGCCCGCGTCGAGCCACGCGATGGCGCCGCCGCCGGAGCCGATCGCGTCGACCCGCAGCGTCGGGACGTTGATGGGGTGGTGGTTGATCACCGTCGTGGTGTCGCGCACCGGCTCGCCGTCGACGACGAGCCCGGCGAGGAACGTCGTGCCGCCGACGTCGGTGGAGATGATGTTCGGGTGGCCGAGCTGGCGGCCCAGCGCCACGGCGCCGACCACACCGCCGGTCAGGACGGAGCCGACGGTGCTGATCGCGGCCGACGGGGCCTCGGCGGCCAGCACCGCGCCGCCGTTGCTCTGCATCACCAGCAGGGGACCGGCGAGCGCGCGCTCGCGGAGCGTGTCCTCCAGCGCGGTCAGGTAGTCGCGCAGGCCGGGCCCGATCTGGGTGCTCATGATCGTCGTGGCGTTGCGGGCGAACTCCCGGATCCGCGGGCTGACCTCGCTCGACAGCGCGACGAAGACGTCCGGGTCCTGCTCGGCGACCAGCTCGCGCAGCCGCAGTTCGTGGACCGGGTTGCGGAACGACCAGAGCAGGGAGATCGCGATCGCGCGCACGCCGTCGTCCAGCAGGGCGCGGATCGCGGCGCGGGCCTGGTCCTCGTCGAGGGCGACGATGACGGTGCCGTCGCGGTCGATGCGCTCGGTCACCTCCAGCGCATGCCGCTTGGGCAGCAGGTGGTGGCCCTTGTCCTGGGCGAGCACGTGCTGCAGCTCGTGCGGCGCGCGGCCGAGGTAGCGGCCCTCGACGTTCATGATGAAGATCGAGTCGCGGTGGCCCTTCGTCGTCAGGAAGCCGACCGGCGAGACATTGCCCGTCACCAGCGCGTTCAGCGAGGACGTGGTGCCGTGCGCGATGTGGTGGGTGTCGGCGAGCATCTCCGGCAGCGTCTTGCCGATCTGCTCGGCGAGCAGCTCGAGCACGTCGATCACCCCGCGCGAGTAGTCCGGCGGGGTGGACGGCGACTTCGCGGCGATGACCGTTCCCGCGTCGTCGTCCAGGACGGCATCGGTGAACGTGCCGCCCACGTCCACGCCGATGACATAGGTCATGACTCACGCTCCTTCGCGGGAGACGGCCGCAATGAGGTGCGGTCCTGACGGTTGCGTAGACTATTTAACGTCTGCGATGGTAGTCAAGGTCGACGGCCGGACAGAGGAGGACCGCATGCAGCTCAGCCGGGTGGCGGTGCTCGGTGGCGGGCCCGGGGGGCTCTACGCCGCGCGCCTGCTCAAGCTGGCCCAGCCGCACTGCGACGTCGTCGTGCACGAGCAGGGCGAGCGCGACACGACGTTCGGCTTCGGGGTCGGGCTCGCCGCGGGCACCCAGCGCAAGCTGGAGGCCGCCGACCCCGACACGCTGCGCGACATCCAGGCCGCTGGCAGGCGCCACGACATGACCATGGACGTCGGCGGCGCGGTCGTGCGCGTGCGCAACGACAACCTCATCGGCATCGCCCGCACCGAGCTGCTCGACGTGCTGCAGCGCCACGCCGAGAAGGCCGGGGTGCGGCTCGAGTACGGCGTGCGCCGCACGGCCGCCGACCTCGACGCCGAGGTCGTCATCGCCGCCGACGGCGTCAGCAGCGCCACCCGCGAGGCGGGCGACTTCGGCGCCCACGTCGACCTGGGGCGCGGGCTCTTCCTGTGGTGCGGCGCCGGGTTCGCGCTCGACGACGCCGTCTTCGCGCCCGTCGCCACCGAGCACGGCACGTTCGTCACGCACGCCTACCCCTACGCAGGCGACCGCAGCACGTTCCTCATCGAGACCGACGAGCCGACGTGGAGGTCCGCGGGCCTCGACACCACGGTCGCCGAGGGCGACGCGTCCGACGTCATCTCGCTCGCCTACCTGCAGGACGTCTTCCGCACGCATCTGCGCGACCACGACCTCATCGGCAACCGGACGCGCTGGCAGCGCTTCCGCACCGTCGGGTGCGAACGCTGGTCCGACGGGCGGGTCGTCCTGCTCGGCGACGCCGCGCACACCGCCCACTTCTCGATCGGCTCGGGCACCAAGCTGGCGATGGAGGACGCGATCGCGCTGGCCGAGGCCCTGGGCGACGAGCCTGACGCCGCAACGGCGTTCGCCCGCTACGAGGACGCCCGGCGCCCGGCCGTCGAACGGCTGCAGGAGCTGGCCCGGCGCAGCAGGCTGTGGTGGGAGTCGTTCCCGTCGCGCACCCACCTGCCGGTGGAGCGGCTGATGGTGTCGTACATGACGCGGGCCGGGAACGTGCAGCTCGACCGCTTCGCCGTCACCAGCCCGGACGTCGTCGGCGCCGCGCTCGGCCAGTTCGCGGGCGTTGCGGCGCAGGTCCCGCCGGACCTGAGCGAGTGGATCCTGCATGCGCACGTCGCGGGCGACGACCCGGACGCGGTCGTCGTCGACAGCGCAGTGGACGACCCGTGGGGCGCCGAGGCCGACGGGATCGTCGCGGCCGCGGCGGCCGCGGGCCCGGCCACCTTCCGCGTCGTCGGTCCGCCCGACCGCCCCGCCGTGCTCACCCGGCTCGACCTGGCAGAACGGCTGCGCATGGAGGCGAAGGGCACGGTGGTGGTCGAGGGCCCGGCCGACCTGCGCGACGATCTCGCCGCGGGCCTGGTCAGCGGACGCACCGACCTCGTCTGTCTCACCGGGGAGACGTCATGAGGAACACCGATCCACGCCTCGTCCCGTATCCGCCGGAGTTCGTCACGCGCTACCGGGACGCGGGGCTGTGGGGCCGCCGGACGATCGCCGACGAGTTCCACGCCGTCGCGCAGGCCCACCCCGAGCGCCTCGCCGTGATCGGTCTCGACGCCCGCCTCACCTTCCGCGCGCTCGACACCCGCACCGACGCGCTCGCCGCCGGCCTGGCGGGCCTCGGCCTCGAGCCCGGCGACCCGGTCTTGTTCCAGGTGACGAACCGGGTCGAGGCCGTCGTCGCCTGGTACGGCGTGCTCAAGGCAGGCCTCGTCCCCGTCTGCACCCTGGCGGCGCACCGCGGCCACGAGATCGGCGCGATCAGCAGGCGGGTCGGGGCCGTCGCGCACCTCGTCGAGGCGGGCACGCGCGGCATCGACCTGGTCGGCTTCGCCGTCGAGCAGCAGGACGGCCACCCCACGCTGCGGCAGGTCCTCGTGATCGGCGACCCGACGACCGAGCGTGGGCTGGATCTGGAGTCGTGTGGCGCGGACGTCGACCCGGTGACCGCGCGGAAGATCGTCGCGGAGATCCAGCGGGGCATCGACGCCGACGACGTCGCGGTGTTCCAGCTCTCCGGCGGCACGACCGGTGTGCCGAAGGTGATCCCGCGCCGCCACGCCGAGTACTGGTACAACGCCGCCGAGTACGCCCGGTCCTGGGGTTGGACGCCCGAGACCCGCGTCGCCCACCTCATCCCGATCATCCACAACGCGGGCATCGTCTGCGCCGTCCACGCGCCGCACAGCGTCGGAGCTTCCCTGGTCCTGGCCTGCACCGACCTCGACGCCTCCCTGCCGCTGCTCGCCGACGCGGGCGCCACCCACGTGCTCCTCGGACACGGCCACTTCGGCGCGCCCGAACATCCCGCCTTCGGCGCCGTCGCCCGCACGCTTGACCAGGTGGTCCTCTCCGGCACCAAGGTCCCGCCCGCGTTGTTCGACGGCCTGGAGCGCCGCGGTCTGTGGTCGGCGCAGCTGTTCGGCATGGGTGAAGGGCTGTTCCTCACCACCCGCCCCGGCGCGCCCCGCGCCGCCCGCGCGACCACCGTCGGCACCCCGCTCTCCGCGTTCGACGAGGTCCGCATCCTCGCGCCGGGCACCGAGGACGGGCAGCCCGACGGCCAGATCGGGGAGCTGTGCTGCCGCGGGCCGTACACGCTGCGTGGCTACGTCGACGCCCCCGAGCACAACGCCCGCGCGTTCACCGCTGACGGCTTCTACCGCACGGGCGACCTCGCGGTGGTCCACGTGATCGAGGGCGAGCGCTACGTCGCGATCGAGGGCCGCATCAAGGACCTCATCAACCGCGGCGGCGAGAAGATCAGCGCCGAGGAGGTGGAGCTGCTCCTGCTGCGCCACCCCCGTGTCCGGCACGCCGCGGTCGTCGCGATGCCCGACGCCCGCCTGGGCGAGCGCACCTGCGCGTTCCTCGTCGTCGACGGTGCGCCGCTGACCCTGCTCGACGTGCAGGAGCACTTCGCGCAGCTGCAGGTGGCGAAGTTCAAATGGCCCGAACGCATCGAGCACCTGGCCGAGATCCCGCGCACACTCGTCGGGAAGGTCGACAAGCGGCGCCTGCAGTCGGCGGCCGCGGAAGGAGCGTCATGACCCACCGCATCGGGCTCGTCGTCCCCAGCTCCAACGTCACCGTCGAGACCGAGGTGCCCGCGCTGCTGTCCCGGCACGCCGACGCGCGGTTCTCGTTCCACTCCAGCCGGATGCGCATGCACAAGGTCTCGCCCGAGGAGCTGCGGGCCATGAACGACCAGCGCGAACGCTGCGTCGACGAGCTCGCCGACGCGGGCGTCGAGGCCCTGCTCTACGCCTGCCTCGTCGCCCTCATGGCGCAGGGGCCGGGGGAGCACCGCCGGGCCGAGGAGGCCGTCACCGAGCAGCTCGCGAAGGCCGGGCAGGCGCCCGCTGTGCTCTCCAGCGCGGGCGCGCTCGTCGACGCCCTGCACGCGCTCGGGGCGCAGCGGATCGGGCTGGTGACGCCCTACCTGCGGCCGCTGGCCGAGCAGGTCGTGGGCTACCTGGAGTCCGAAGGCTTCGCGGTGCTCGACTGGGCGGCGCTGGAGGTCGGCGACAACGCCGAAGTCGGCTGCATCGCGGGCGACCGCGTCCTGGAGGCGGCCCGCGGGCTGGACCTCGCGGGCGCCGACGCGCTCGTGATCTCCGCCTGCGTGCAGATGCCCTCGCTCGACCTGGTCGCACCCGCGGAGGCCGAGTTCGGGCTGCCCGTGCTCTCGGCCGCGACCGCCGGGGCGTGGGCCCTGCTGCGCGGGCTGGAGCTGCCGCCCGTCCTGCCCGGGGCGGGCGCGCTGCTCGCCGAGGGCCGGTGACGTGCCCCGGCGCTCTACGATCACGGCCATGACCGGCGCCGCTGACCGCAGGACCGGCCGGGGCGGCACCCGTCGGCGAGCTCGTCGAGAACGAGATGTACGACCATGCCATCCGGCTCTTCGCCGAGCGCGGCTTCGCGGGCACCAGCCTCCAGGACATCGCCGACGCCATGGGCATCACCCGCCCCGCGCTCTACTACTACGTCAAGAGCAAGGACGAGCTGCTCGCGAAGCTGGCGGCCGATGTGGCGGGCGGGTCGGCGACGGAGATGGGGGAGCTCGTCGCCCGGCCCGATCTCGACGCCGTCGGCAAGCTGCGGGGCATCGCCCGGCTCACCGTCGCGCGGCTGGCGCGCCAGCCCGACCGGTTCCGCCTGCTCATCCGCTCGGAGGCCGAGCTGCCGCCGGAGATCGCGGAGTCGTACGACGCCAGTAGGCGGGCCGTGCTCAAGACCGTCATCGAGGTCGTCGAGCAGGGGATCGTCGCCGGTCAGCTGCGTCCGGTCGACGCACGGGTCGCGGCTCTCGCGGTGATCGGCATGTGCAACTGGGTGGCGTGGTGGTTCCGCCCCGGCCGCGACGACGTCGACGCCGTGGCCGACCAGCTCGCCGACATGGCCCTGGCTGCCGTGCAGCGCGCCGACCACCGCACGCCCGAGGGCGAGGGCCCGGCCGCCGCGCTGGCGATGCTTCGGCAGGACCTCGACCACCTGGAACGCATCCTCGACGCGTAGTTCTTCTCATGCGTCAAACTGTTGACGCCTACGTAGAACGGCGCGTAGCGTCGGTGCCATGACGGAGCTCGACCATCGCGTCCAGGGTGTCGACCACGCGGCCTTCCCGACTTTCGACCCGGCAGGCACGGTCCGCTTCTACCGCGACGTCCTCGGCTTCCCCGTGGTGCACTCGATCTGCGCCGCCGGATGGGGGCCGGAGGACCACCCCGACTTCATCCACTTCTTCTTCGACATCGGCAACGACGACCGGCTCGCGTTCTTCTACTACTTCGGCCTCGAGCCGGTGCACCAGGACAAACGGGGCGACGCCTACGCCGGGTTCGGCCCGGACGTGCCGGAGTTCTTCGTCCGGTCGCGACACCTCGCCATCCACGTCGAGAACGAGGACGACCTGCTGGAGTACCGGCGGCGCCTCGACGACAGCGCGTGGCCGGTGGAGATGCAGATCAAGCACGAGACCATCGAGTCGATCTACACCCACGACCCCAACGGCTACATGGTCGAGCTCACCCGCGCGATGCGGCCGGTCACGCCGCAGGAGGACCTCGACGCCAACCTGACCATCGACGCGCTGCTCGACGTCCTCGACGAGAGCGACCCGACCTTCGGCAAGCTTCTGGCGCGCAAGGCCGAGCTGATCGTCGAGCGCGCGGCGGCCTGGGAGCTCGCCCAGACCGAGATGGCGGAGCACGGCCGATGACGGTGCTCTACGTCCTGGACATCCCGGAGAACACGCCGCTGGCCAAGGTGGCCGCGGCCGACCCCGACGTGACGGTCGGGCGGATCGGCCCGTACTTCGCGATCGCTGCCGAAGGCCCGATCGTCATCGACCGGCGGGCCACGGGCTGTCGGCACGCCGTCTGGTACAGCTCGGTCGCCGGGGTGGCCCGGGGGCGCCGCATCACCCAGCACGACAAGGACGCGCTGCGGGTGGAGCCGGGATGACCCGCTCGGCGGAGAAGCTGGGCGCGGGGCGCTACCTGGCCGCGGGGGAGCGGCCGGAGTCCACGCGGACCTCGGTGCACGAGCTGACCACCGCCGATGGCGCCACCGTGCGTGGCGTGCTCGCGACCGTCCCCGGCGCGACGACCGTCGTGTGCCTCATGCATCCCCGCCAGGACGTCACGCACCACCCGCTGGTGCCGGTGCTGTTGGGCGCGGGCGTGGCGGTCTGGACCCAGCAGAGCCGCTCGGTCAACAACGACCTCACGCTCGTGCACGAGCAGGCGCTGCTCGACGTGGCCGCGGGGCTGGTGTTCCTGCGGGAGAAGGGTTTCGGCTCGATCGTCACGCTCGGGAACTCCGGCGGCGGTCCGCTTTACGCGTTCTACCTGGAGCAGGCGGGACACGCGCCCGCCGACCGGATCGCGATCACACCCGGTGGCCGTCGGACCGGCCTGGCCGACGCGGACCTGCCCGCTGGCCGACGGGGCGATCTTCCTGGCCCCGCACCCCGGGCAAGGGCGGCTGCTGCTGGGCTGCATCGACCCGTCCGTCTCCGACGAGGCCGATCCGCTGTCGGTCGTCCCCGACCTCGACCCGTTCGACCCCGCCAACGGCTTCGCCGAACCGCCGACCAGTTCGTCCTACCGCGCCGAGTTCCTGGCCCGGTACCGCGCCGCGCAGCGCGACCGCGTCGCCCGGATCGACGCCGTCGCCCGGGAGCACCTGAGCCCGCGCGGCCGAGGCCCGCGCCGCGTTCAAGAAGTCCGGCGCCGCGGCGGACCGCAGGCGGGCCATCGCCCCCCGGATCATCACGGTGTTCCGCACCGACGCCGACCCGCGCACCGTCGACCTCGCGATCGACCCCAGCGACCGCCCCTACGGCTCGCTGTTCGGCCGCCGCCCCGACCTGATCGACTACGGGCAGGTCGGCTTCGGCCGCCTGACCACCCCGGAGGCCTGGCTCTCGACGTGGTCGGGGCTGAGCTCGAACGCGGATTTCGTCCGGTGCGCCCCGGGCGTCACAGTGCCCACCTTGTTCATCGAGGTCACCGGCGACCAGGCCGCCTTCCCCGCCGACTCGCGCGCGATGGTGCAAGCCCTTGGCCCGGTCGACCTGACCCACCGCACGATCCGCGGGCTGCACTTCGGCGGCGCGATCGCGAAGGACGAGCCCACCGGCAACGAGCTTGCGGGCGATGTCATCGCGGCGTGGCTGGGCGACCGGTTCGCGCCGGCGCCGCCGCGCTGACCTCCCCTGGTAGCAGAACCACGGCTTCGACCGCCCGTGAGAGGGAAGGGGACTTCACGGGCGGAGTGGGTCAGCTCGCCGGTGCGTCGCCGTTGACGGTGGCCACGGCGGTGGCCGCCGTCGTCGCGGCCGTGGGAGCGACGCTGGTCGCCCTCGGCGCGGGCGGGCCCGGCAACGACCCCGACATCCTCGTCGGACTGGCGCTTGCGTCGGGCGCCGCGATCGCGCCGTGGCGATGGAAGGGATCGTCGCAACCGCTGCCGAGACGGCGAGCGCGCCGGTAGCCGAGGGGCCACCGGCGCGCTCGGCGCACGGGTCAGACCTGGGCGGGCAGCACGTGCTCCCCGGTCTTGTCCTGGCTCAGGCACAGCGAGCAGACCACCGCGTCGTGGGCCTCGCACTTCGCCACGTCGGGCCGCTCGATGCCCTCGCCGCAGACGTGGCACTGCATGACCTCGCCCGACGGGTTGCCGAGCTCGTCGTACATCGGGGCGTCGATGCCGTCGTCGGTGCGGCGCAGGTAGTAGCGGCCCCGCGTGGCCAGGGCCAGCACCGGCGGCAGCACCAGCGCCAGGACGATCGCGACCAGCGGCGAGAACGGCTGGATCGCCGGGCCGAGGCCGCCGAAGAAGGCGATGATCGAGACTCCGGCCGAGATGATCATCGAGCCGAAGCCGACCGGGTTGACCGCGTAGAGCATGCCGCGGCGGAACTCCGGACGCAGCGGCGAGATCTTCAGCAGGTACTTGTTGATCACGATGTCGGAGGCCACCGTGACCACCCACGACATCCCGCAGTTGGCGTAGAAGCCCAGGATCGTGTTGAGGAAGTCGAACATGTTGGCTTCCATCAGCACGAGCGCGATGACCAGGTTCACCCCGAGGAAGACCAGCCGGCCCGGGTAGTGCTTGGTGACCCGGGTGAAGGAGTTGGTCCACGCCAGCGAGCCGGAGTAGGCGTTGGTGACGTTGATCTTGATCTGGCTGATCACGACCAGCGCGACGGCGAGCGTCATGGCCAGCCACGGCGGCATGAAGTTGCGGTAGATCTCCAGGAACTGGTGCACGGGCTGGTTGGCCACGGCGGCGCCGTCGGTGACGTTGGCGATGATGTAGACGGCCAGGAACAGCCCGACGATCTGCTTGATCGCGCCGAAGAACACCCAGCCCGGCCCGGCCAGCACGACCGCGGTCCACCAGCGGCGGGAGTTCTCCGGCGTCTTGGGCGGCATGAAGCGCAGGTAGTCGATCTGCTCGGCGATCTGCGCGATCAGCGACAGGCACACGCCCGCGGCCAGGAACACCGAGCCGAGGCTCAGCGCGCCCTGCCCGTTCTGGCCCTGGTAGGCGAAGAAGGTCGCCACCGAGTCGGGGTGGCTGATCAGCAGGTAGGCGAACGGCGCGACCATCAGCAGCAGCCACAGCGGCGTCGTCCACAGCTGCAGCTTGCTCAGCAGCGACATGCCGTACATCACCAGCGGGAAGATGATGATCGTCGACGCCGCGTAGCCGATCCACAGCGGTATCCCCAGGCCGAGCTGCAGGCCCTGCGCCATGATCGAGCCCTCGAGGGCGAAGAAGATGAACGTGAACGTCGCGAAGATGACGTTCGTGACCACCGAGCCGTAGTAGCCGAAGCCGCTGCCCCGGGTGATCAGGTCCAGGTCGAGGTTGTAGCGGGCGGCGTAGAAGGCGAGCGGGAACCCGCTGAGGAAGATGACGACCGCGAACACCGCGATGCCCCACAGCGCGTTCACCGTGCCGTAGGAGATGCCGATGTTGGCGCCGATGGCGAAGTCGGCGAGGTAGGCGATGCCGCCCAGCGCGGAGATGGCCACGGTTCCGGTGCCCCACCGGCGGTAGTGCCGCGGGGCGAAGCGGAGGGTGTAGTCCTCCAGCGTCTCCTTCGCCGCGGCCGATCCGGGAGGAGGTGTCGCCTGCACCTCCGAACCGGGTGGTGCCGTCTCGTTGGCGTTGTCGATGGTCATCGCAAGCAGCCCTTCCCGGTGCGGTCGTCCGGTCCCCGGGCGACGTCAGTGGTTGCGGCCCCCGACGAACTGCGGTGCAACCACGTCCCGCCGGCGGCGGAGGCGACGCTGACCCCTTCCATGGAGGGAACACGGGAGCGCTAAACGACGGCCAAGCGTTGACCAAGTCGGGGTCGGTGTGTGCCGAACCCCCGTGCGGGGTAGTCGCTGGCAGACCCGCCCAACTCGACTACCAAGGAGGCCCGTGATGGGACTGTTCGGCAAAGTTGTCGCCGTCGGCTTCGGCTACGCCCTGGCCCAGCCCGCGGTGCGGCAGAAGCTCGGCGAGCTCATCGCGCACCCCAAGGTGAAGCAGGGTCGCGACCAGCTCCAACACCTGGCGGCGGACGGTCTGCGGACGGTGAAGCGCCAGGTAAGCAGCTCAGACACCGTCGATGGGCAGGAGCAGGCGCCCACCCCGGACGTCTCCTCGCTCCCGTCCCCCCGGCCGTCGGACCACGCCGCGTTGAGCGAAGGCGTTCTCCCCCCTGCCGTGAACCCGGGCGCGACGACGGTGCACAAGGATTCGTAAGTCAGACCGCCGGGTCGTCGATCCCGCGCCGTCGACCGTGGAGGACCTCGCGTCGGCGGCCGGTGCCGTCGTGCGCGAGGTGGTCGGGGGCGGTGGCGACGCACCCGGCCGCTGGGTCGAGCTGCTCGGCCGAGCAGGCCTGATCGCCTATGGCGCGCTGCACGGGCTGATCGCCGCCCTGATCGTCCGGGCCCTGCTGGGCGCGCGGCAGTACATCGCGATCGACCAGGACGGTGCGGTGGCGCTGGTAGCCGGACTGGGCCGAAGCGGGCTGTTGTTGCTCGGTGTGTCGGTGGCCGGGCTCGTCAGCTTCGGGGTGTGGCAGTTGTGTGCGGCGGCCACCGGCTTCCACTGGGTCGCGGGTGGCGAGCGCACCCGCAAACGCGTCGGTGCCGCGGGCAAGGCCGTCGCGGTGTTCACCGTGGCGGCGATCGTCGTGCCCGTGCTGCTCGGGATGCCGTCCGGCAACGCGGGCGGGACCCGTGGGCTGACGGCGACCCTGTTCCAGCTCCCCGGCGGACGGCTGCTGGTCGGTGCCATCGCCGCCGTCGCGCTGTCCGTGGCCTGCTCCATGATCTACACCGGGGCCCGGGCGACCTTTATGGGTGACCTGCGGCGCGACCGGCTCCCCAAGGCGCTCCGCCGGTTCGCGGTGGTGTGCGTGCCTGATCGACGCCTACGCCCGCCGGGCCTGAAGGAATCAGGTCCAGTAGAGCGGACGGGCTTCGGGGATCCGGCGTTCGAGCGCCCCGGTGAACCACGTCCGCAGCTCCCGCATCTGCTCGGGCGGGTACACGTACTTGATGCCGCCGAACTTCGCGCGCTTGCGGGAGCGCACGTCGGGGTCCATCTCCAGCTTCGTGCGTGGGTACCAGCCCGTGAGCACGTCTTTGCTGTTCGGCGTGAACCGGTGGGTGATGCACTCGACGGTCAGGTCGAGTGCGGGGATCCCGGACAGCTCCGCGGCCGCGGCGTCCAGCAACGCCCCGTACTCCTCGCGCCAGCCGTCGACCGGCATGATCGGCGCGATCGTCAGGCCGACGGGGTAGCCCACGCGGGCGAGGCGTCCGACCCCGGAGAGCCGGACCGCCACCGGGTCGGTGCCGCCCTCGAAGCGCCCGGCCACGCCGTCGGCGTTGACCGACACCCGGATGCGGGTGCGCGCGCCGTGCGGGAGGTCCAGTAGCGGCTCGACGGCCCCGAACTTGGTGGTCGCCCGCAGCTGCACGGGGCCGGGGAAGGTGTGGGTGCCGACGTAGGAGATGGCCGCCGACAGGCTGCCGGTGACGTGCTCGATGCCCAGCGGATCGGTGTAGCAGCTGGCCTCGAACGTGGTGCCCTCGTGGCCGCGGGCCGCCGTCCCGGACGTCACCGAGCCTGCGCCGACGTAGGCGTCCATGCCCGCGAGGATGTTCTCGAGATCCGCGTACGCCCGGGTGACGGGTGGGCCGCTGAGCGAGCCTGCGAGGTAGCAGTACTGGCAGTGCGCGGGGCAGCCCTCGGCGAGGTCGAGCCGCCAGTCGGCACTCGGTGGGATGGGTTGCAGCTTCCGCTTGGACGGGGCGCTGACCACCACCGCGAGCGTCGACTTGGCCCGGGCGTAGGTGGCGCGCTCGTCGTCCACGCCATCGGGCCCGCGCACCCGCAGCCCGGTGATGCGGTCGGACGTCAGGTACTCGATGTCGGTCACCCCGGCGTCCCCGCACCGCTCGACGATCGTCGCGGTGTGCGGCAGTTCGGCGGCGGACCGGGTGATGACGACCTTGCGGGGGACCCACAGCCGGGTCGAGGTGGTGGGCATCGCCGTCCGGTCAGCTCTCGGGCGGGTGCTCATGGTCGCTACGTACCCGGCGCGCGGGAAGCCAACCTACCGGCTCCGCTGCCGCTTCCCGCTCTCCTGGAGGGTGCGCCACAGCCAGCCGGTCGCCACCGGTCGCCCGGTGCGCACGTACTCCCCGGCGCCGTCGACGAGCATCGTGGTGTCGAGCCTGCGGCGGGCGCTCGCCCGGCCGGTCATCAGCAGCTCGTCGCCACGGGCGAGCACGAAGTCGTCGTCCGGGGCCATGACGATCTCGTTGTCGCGCAACACCATGAGCACGGCGACGGCCAGCGGGGCGTCGCGGTCGTCCGGGTCGCGCATCACCGCCCCGATCCGGGCGTCACCCGCGGCGAGCCACTTCTGCAACGCGGGGGCCTCCTGGGCGTCGAGCCGGACCTTCCACATCGCGTCCAGGTGCGTGCTGCACAGCCCGGTGACCCGACCGATGACCCGCGCCGCCCACGCGTCGCCCTCGCGCGGGACCTGCTGCAGGAACCGCCACAGCAGGGGTGTGCTGACCTGCGCGTACACCTCGTGCGCGACGAGCTCGGTCGGCACCAGCAGTGAGTCGACCTCCATCGCCGCGAACAGCGGCGCGCTCGCAGGCCGGTTCTGCCGGGCGACCACGAACAGGTCGGGGTTGAGCCTGCGGGCGGCGGCGATCATCGACAGGTTGCTCGTGTCGTTGTCCGTGGCCGCGACGAAGCCGACCGCCTCGGCCAGCCCTGCCCTGGCGAGCACGTCCGGGTCGGTGCCGTCGCCGGTGACGTGGGTGGGGTCGGCCGTGGCCGTGGTCTCGACGACGGTCACGTCGATCCCCTCCGCCGTGCAGGTCGGCGGTCAGTTCGCGGCCGAACCGGCCGTAGCCGACGACGACCCACCGGCCGTGCGCGGGCGGATGGCCCCGCGCGGGCAGCTCCGCGCCCGGCCCGCTCTCCAACCAGGTCACCAGCTGGTAGGACGCGGGCGCGCGGATGCCCATGCTGAGGTGGTCGCCGAACCGGTCGAACGGGTTCACCACAGCAGGACCGCCGAACGCCTCCATCCGTTCGGCGATGGCAGGGGAGACGGTGCGGGCGATCACGGTGAGGTCCGGCCGCAGGAGAGCCGCGGTCATCGTGACGGTCAGGTTGGCCTCGTCGTCGTTGGTCAAGGCCAGCACGGCGGCGCAGCGCGGGTTGGCCAGCCCGGCCACGCCGAGATGGCCGGGGTCGCGGGCGTCCGCCACGAGCCCGGGCACGTCGGCGCGGTAGGACCCCAGCTCCAGCGCCTCGATCCGGTCGTCGTCGATGTCGATCACGACGACCCGGCGCCCCAGCTCGTCGAACGCCGTGCTGAGCAGCTCGCCGGTCGCACCGTGGCCGACGATCAACAGGAACGGCTCGCGCAGCCGCTTGACCTTGCGGCTGAAGTGGCGCAGCGCCAGCGCCTGGCGGAACGCCCGGTCCTGCAGGAGCGCGAGCACGGAGCCGATCGCGTAGGCCCAGCCGATGACGGTCAGGTAGATCGCCGCGGTGACCCACAGGCGCTGGGCCGCGGAGAACGGCTCGGGCAGTTCGCCGAAGCCGATCGTGGAGGCCGTGTAGCTCATGAAGTAGAACGCGTCGAAGATCGACATCCGGTGCGCGCTCTGGCCGGGGATCAACGTCAGCCCGAGGACGCTGACCGCGAAGATCGTGATCAGGACGATGAGCGGCGCCCGCATCCGGCGCAGGACGAGGAAGATCGTGGCTTCGGCCTGCAACGCCGAGGCCGTCGGCATCCGGCGGCGCCGCCCGGACCGGCCGCGCGCGGGCGTCGACCGGTCCGCGTCGGTCTCCTGCCCGAGCAGGCGCATCCAGAAATCGAGCAGCGGGTTGGCCACGGCGCTGCCCTACCGGCGGTGGTAGGACACGGTCTCGACGACGAGCAGCACGACCGAGACCACGTTGGCGAACAGCGCCCCGCCGGAGAGCGAGACGACGCTGGCCATAGCGGACGGGGTGAGCCCCTCGGCCGAGACGTGCGCGGCGAACGTCCAGGCGATCGCGGCCGCGACCAGCTGCAGGTCCGCGACGAGGCTGGTGGCCAGGTGCACCGCGCCGATCTGGGTGCGGTCGCCGAACTTCAGCACGGTGGCGATCAGGCTGATCACGATGGCGGCGAACAGCTCGTAGATGCTGTGCAGCGCCGGGTTGGCGATGTCGCCGATGAAGAAGCCGAAGTTGAGGGTGGCGGCCAGCAGCACGAAGAAGCCGAAAACCACCTTCTCCAGGTTCATGCCCACTCCCTGCCCGTTTCGCGAACTCCGGGCACCGCGGACGTATCGGGCTCCGGAGCGACAGGATGACACGGGCCGCGCCGGAGCGCGGACGGGGACGATCTCGGTGGGGAGGAGGAGGGTCCAAGCATGAGCGTGCCGGAGCGCAGCGAGATCGTGATCGTCGGCGGGGGTGTCGTCGGCGTGAGCATCGCCTACCACCTCGCGCGCCGCGGCAAGGCGGACGTGACGCTCGTGGAGCGCACGAGCCTGACGAACGGCAGCACCTGGCACGCCGCGGGGCTGGTCGGGCAGCTGCGGAGCAGCAGCAGCCTCACCCGGCTCATGCGCAGGAGCGTGGAGATCTACCGGGACTTCGAGGCGGGCACCGGCCACGTCACCGGCTGGCGGGGCGTCGGAGGGCTGCGGGTCGCGTCGAGCCCGGGCCGGTGGGAGGAGCTGCAGCGGGTCTACACGCAGGGCAAGAGCTTCGGCTTCGACATCCACCTCGCGTCACCGGATGAGGCGGTGAAGCTCTTCCCGCTGCTCAACCCGGACGGGATCCACGGCGCGACGTGGACCCCGTCCGACGGCTACGTCGATCCCAGCCAGCTCACCCACGCGTTCGCGGCCGCGGCCAGGGCGAGCGGGGTGCGGATCGTGCAGAACTGCCGGGTCGAGGGCTTCGAGCGCCGGGGCCGACGGGTCACCGCGGTGCTCACCGGGCAGGGCCGCATCGAGTGCGACGTCGCGGTGAACGCCACCGGGATGTGGGGCGCGGAGACCGCACGGCTCGCGGGGGTGAACGTGGCGGTCAACGCCGTCGAGCACCAGTACGTCGTCACCGAGACGTCCAGCGAGATCCCTGCCGACCTGCCCACCTTCCGCGACCCCGACGCCCGCGTCTACCTCAAGCCGGAGCTGGGCGCGCTCGTGGTCGGCGGCTGGGAGGAGGGCACCCGCGCCTGCTGGCGGACGATCCCGCGCGACCTCGGGCCGGAGCTCTTCGCCCCCGACCACGACCGGTTCGCGGGGCTGGCCGAGGGCGCGGCCCACCGGGTGCCGATCTTCGGCGACCTCGGCATCCGGTCCTGGGTCAACGGCCCGATCCCGTTCTCGCCCGACGCCGAGCCGGTGATGGGCCTGACCGAGGACCTGGACAACCTCTTCCACTGCTGCGGGTTCTCCGCGGGCATCGCGGCCGCGGGCGGGGCGGGGGAGGCGATGGCCAACTGGATCGTCGACGACGACCCGGGGCTGGATCTGTGGCCGTTCGACGTGCGGCGCTTCGGTGCGCCGCACAACGTCCCGGCCGTGCTCGAGCTGCTGTCCGTCCAGTCCTACGGGCACTACTACGACATCGCGTACCCGAACCGCCCTCCGCTGCCGCCACGCGGGCAACGGCGCAGCGCCATCCACGACCGGCTGCGGGACCGCGGCGCGGTGTTCGCCTGCCGATTCGGCTACGAGCGGGCCGACTGGTTCGCCACCGGCGGCGCCGACCCGACCGAGACGCCCACGTTCGGACGGAGCGCGGCCTGGCCGTTCGTCGAGGCGGAGCACCGCGCGGTCCGGGAGGCCGTCGGCGTCGTCGACCAGAGCTCGTTGGCCACGTTCCGCATCCGCGGGCGCAACGCCCTGGCGACGTTGCAGAAGGTGGCGGGCGCCGATTTGGACCAGGCCGGCGGCACGGTCGTGCGCACCCCGCTGCTCAACGTGCGGGGCGGGATCGAAGCCGACGTCGCGGTGACCCGGCTCGGGGACGCCGAGTTCCTCCTGGTCACCGGGGCCGGGTTCGGTCGCCACGACCTGGCGTTCCTCCTGCAGAACACGCCCGACGACGGCTCGGTCACCGTCGACGACGTCACCTCGGCGTTCGGCGTGCTCACCGTCTGCGGTCCGCGGTCGCGGCAGCTCCTCCAGTCGGTCAGCGCGGCGGACTTCGGCGCGAGCGTTCGACCCCATGACCGCCCGCGACGTCGACCTCGGCTGGGCCCCAGCTCTCGCGCTGCGGGTGACCCCCAGCGGCGAGCTCGGCTGGCAGCTGCACATCCCCACCGAGTACGTGGCCGACGCCTACGACAAGCTCGTCGCGGCGGGTGAGAGGTTCGGCCTGCGCGACGTCGGGCACCGGGCGCTGGAGTCGCTCCGGCTGGAGGCGCAGCACCCGGCCTGGTCGGTCGACGTCAAGGCCGACACCAACCCCTACGAGGCGGGCCTCGGGTCCTTCGTCGACCCCACCAAGCCGGGCCTGCTGGCCGGACCGGCCCTCCGCGCCGTCGTCGAGAACGGTCCGCGGCGGAGGCTCTGCTGGTTCTCCACGACCGCCGACGTGACCATGCACGGCGGCGAGCTGCTCGCCCACCCCGCCTCCGGCATCCAGGTCGGTGTGGCGAGCGCCGGGTTCGGCCACACGGTGCAGCGCACCCTCTTCTCGGCCTACCTCCCGGTGGAGATCGCGGCGGAGACCCGGTTCGAGGTGGAGGTGCTCAACCGGCGCTTCCCCGCCACCCGCCACGACGCGCCGCTGTACGAGCCGACCTGATCCCGGTCAGACGGCGGCGAGGACGATGTCGACGGCCGCGGCGATCACGTCGTCCTCCGGTGGCGCTCCGTGCATCATCGCCGCGTTCAGCACCGCGCCCGACAGCATCAGGATGGCGGCTTCGAGCTTCGGCCCCTGCAACGCCGGGGCGAGGAGCCCGCGCAGCACGCGCTCCCCGTTGCGGACGACCTCGTCCCGGACGTCGTTCAGCTCCGGGTGCGAGGCGGCCAGCTCGGCCAGCGCGGCCAGCGCGCGGTCGATGCGCCGCTCCTCGATCACCGAGCGGAAGGTCGTCAGCTCACCGATCAGATCGGTGCGGACGTCACCGGTCGGGGTGTGGTGGTGGGCCTCGCGCAGACCCCCGAAGGCGTCGCGGAGCAGATCCGCGCGCGTCG
This sequence comes from uncultured Actinomycetota bacterium, assembly GCA_963799945.1. GTDB lineage: Bacteria > Actinomycetota > Actinomycetes > Mycobacteriales > Pseudonocardiaceae > Pseudonocardia. The sequence continues at coordinate 537,195 of CAWCZG010000004.1, read as the reverse complement.
GCCAATGTTTGTAGAGCGTGACCCGGGAGTACCCCGCTACCTGAGCGAGACGTTGGTGCGTGACGGCGTCGCGGCCCTCGTCGATCAGGACGTCGAGGGCGGCACGCAGGACGTCGTTGCGGGTGCGGACCACCCGTGCGTCCAGCGGCTGCACCTCGTCCCCACCGGTCGGCGTCATCGCGCCAGCATCCTCTCGAGTTGCTGCTGAACAAGGGGTTCAGTAGCGTACTTTTTGTTCATTAATCGACTGCTGGAACGAGAAACACTGTGTCAGCTCTCCTTTTCGGCTCCATCAGCACGGTCGCCGACACCTCGGAACTGCAGCGCTCGGCCTACAACCGGGCGTTCGCCGAGCACGGTCTGGACTGGACGTGGGACCGCGACGAGTACCGAGCCATGCTGGCCACGAGCGGCGGACGCTCGCGCGTCGCCGAGTACGCCGAGGCCCGCGGGCAGTCGGTCGACGCGGAGGCGGTCCACGCCACCAAGTCCGCCCTGTTCCAGAAGAGCCTCGCGGGCGCGGCCACCCCGCGTCCCGGCATCGTCGAGACCATCCGCCAGGCCCGTGAGGCAGGCATGAAGGTCGGACTGGTCACCACCACCGCTCCCGAGAACGTCGCCGCGCTCCTCGACGCCCTCGGCCCCGAGATCAGCCGCACGGACTTCGACGTCGTCGTCGACTCCACCCAGGTCGAGCAGCCCAAGCCGGACGCGGCCGCGTACGAGTACGCGCTGCGGCAGCTGGGCGAGAACGCAGCGGACTCCGTTGCGGTCGAGGACAACGTCGGCGGGGTACAGGCCGCCGTCGCCGCGGACGTCACCTGCGTGGCCTTCCCGAACGCGAACACGGCGGGCCACGAGTTCCCCGGCGCCGCGCGAGTGGTCGACCACCTCGAGTTCGCCGAGCTGGGAGCCCGGTGACCGCCCCGTCGCCGACCTTCACGGCGACCGGAACGGCCTTCCACGTCGAGGCCTACGAGAAGATCGACTACTCGCTGCTCTACGTCGACGGCGCCTTCGCGATCGAGAATGCCGAGATCGCCGACAGCTACCGGCCGTTCGGCCGCTGCCTCATGGTCGTCGACGCGACGGTGTACGGCCTCTACGGCGAGCAGATGCACGCCTACTTCGACCACCACGGCATCGCGTTGACGGTGTTCCCCGTGACGATCCGGGAGCCCGACAAGACGCTTGCGACGGCCGAGCGGATCGTCGACGCCTTCGCGGAGTTCGGATTGGTCCGCACGGAGCCGGTGCTGGTCGTCGGCGGTGGCCTGACCACCGACGTCGCGGGCTTCGCGTGCTCGGTGTTCCGCCGTTCGACGAACTACATCCGCGTGCCCACCACGCTGATCGGGCTCATCGACGCCAGCGTGGCGATCAAGGTGGCCGTCAACCACCGCAAGTACAAGAACCGGCTCGGCGCCTTCCACGCGTCGCAGAAGGTGGTCCTGGACTTCTCGTTCCTGAAGACCCTGCCGCTCGACCAGATCCGCAACGGCATGGCCGAGCTGGTCAAGATCGCCGTGGTGGGCAACAGCGACATCTTCGAGCTGTTGGAGAAGTACGGCGAAGAGCTGCTGCAGACCCGGTTCGGGCACGTCGACGGCTCGCCGCAGCTGCGGGAGGCGGCGCAGCGGATCACCTACGACGCGATCCACACCATGCTGCGGCTCGAGGTGCCCAACCTGGCGGAGCTGGACCTCGACCGCGTCATCGCGTTCGGGCACACCTGGAGCCCGACGCTGGAGCTCACCCCGGAGCTGCCGTTCTTCCACGGCCACGCGATCGCCATCGACATGGCGCTCTCGACGACGCTGGCCGAGCGGCGCGGCTACGTCTCCGTCAGCGACCGCGACCGCATCTTCTGGCTCATGAGCCGGGTCGGCCTCGCGCTGGACAGCCCGCACCTCACGCCGGAGATCCTGCGCCGCGGAACGGAGTCGATCCTGCAGACGCGCGACGGGCTGCTGCGCGCCGCGGTGCCCCGTCCCGTCGGGACCTGCTTCTTCGTCAACGACCTGACCGGCGACGAGCTCGACGCGGCCCTGGCCACCCACCGCGAGGTCGTCCGCCGCTACCCGCGCGCCGGGGACGGCGAAGACATGTTCCTCACGCCGTGAGCGGGCCCCGGCCGGTCACCCCGGCCAGCATCCTCGCCGCCCAGCTCGCCACGCTCGCCGACCGCCTCGTCGACGAGCCCGAGCTGCGCGCGACGGCGGAGCTGGCCGCCGGGCTGGACCCGTACCTGGAACGGTGGTCGACGCCCGCGTCGCCCGCGCTCGAGGCCCTGGCGAAGCGGACGGCGGCGCACGCGTGGTCCGGCCCGCTGGAGCAGGAGATGCTGTCCGGGCACGTCGAAGGCCGGGTGCTCCAGATGCTCGTGCACGTGAGCCGGGCCCGGCGCGTGCTCGACATCGGGATGTTCACCGGCTACTCCGCGTTGGCGATGGCCGAGGCGCTGCCCGACGACGGCGGCGTGGTCGCCTGCGAGATCGACGCTGATGTCGCGGACCTGGCCCGCGAGAGCTTCGCGGAGTCGCCGGACGGGCACAAGATCGACGTCCGGGTCGGGCCCGCGCTGGACACCCTGCGCGGCCTGGCGGGGGAGCGCTTCGACCTGGTCTTCCTCGACGCCGACAAGGCCGGATATCTCGACTACCTGAACGCCGTGCTGGATCTGGACCTGCTCGCGCCGCACGGCCTGGTCTGCGTCGACAACACCCTGATGCAGGGGCAGCCCTGGACGTCGGGCACCCCGACCGCGAACGGCGTCGCGATCCACGCGTTCAACCGGGCCGTGGCCGCCGATCCCCGGGTCGAGCAGGTGATCGTCCCGCTGCGCGACGGCATGACCCTCATCCGCCGGATCTGAGGAGGAGCATGCGGATCCGACTTCTCGCCCCGCTCGGCGCCGAGGTCACCGGGCTGCGGCTCGCCGGCGTCGACGCCGCGACGGTCGCGCGACTGCGCGGGCTGCTCGCCGAGCGCGGTGTGCTCGTCCTGCCCGACCAGGACGTCGACGACGCCGCGTTCCTCGCCTTCCTGCGGGCCTTCGGTCGGCTGGCCTTCACGGCGGGCGAGCCGCCGCTTCCGGGGTTCGCCGACCTCAACGAGGTCAGCAACGTGGGCCGGGCGGTGCCACCCCGCAGCCAGTTCCACGTCGACACCAGCTACGTGCGCCATCCACCCGCCTACACCGCGCTGCGGGCCGTGCTCATCCCGCGGCGTGGGGGCGAGACGGTGTTCAGCGACCAGTACCGGGCCTACGACACGCTCGCCGACGACGTCCGGGACCGGTTGCGGGGGCGCACGATCCGCCACGTCGCCACCGGGCTGCCGCTCGGCGAGGGCGACGAGGCGGCGGCCGAACACCCCGTCTTCCGGCCGCACCCCCTGTCTGGCCGGACCGCGCTCTACCTCTCGACCCCGCGGCGCTGCGCCGCGATCAGCGGCCTGGACACGGCGGAGGCGGCGGCGACGATCGCCTTCCTGCTCGCGCACTCCACGCGGGAGGACAACCTCTACCGGCACCGCTGGTCCCCGGGCGACGTCGTGATGTGGGACAACGGCTGCGTCCTGCACAAGGCCGACCACCGCGACGTCGTGGGCGACCGCGTGATGCACCGCGGGATGATCGCGGAGTACGCGGCGTGACGGGCAGGACGCTCGGCGCGCTCGGGCTGCTGCTGCTCGCCCTGCCGTTCAACCTCGCGCTCACGGGCCTGGCGCTGCTGCGCGGCCTGGTGGTCCGCGAGCGGCTGGTCACCGCCGAGCACCCGCGCACCGTGCTCGTCAGCGGCGGGAAGATGACGAAGGCGCTGCAGTTGGCCCGGTCGTTCCACCGGGCGGGCCACCGCGTCGTACTGGTGGAGTCGCGCAAGTACCGCTTCACCGGGCACCGCTTCTCCCGCGCGGTGTCCGCCTTCCACACCGTTCCCGAGCCCGACCACCCCCGGTACGCCGCCGCGCTGCTGGACGTCGTGCGGCGGGAGGGCGTCGACGTCTACGTCCCGGTCTGCAGCCCGAAGGCGAGCTGGTACGACGCCCTGGCCAAGGAGACCCTCGCGCCCTACTGCGAGGTGATCCACGGCGACGCCACGCAGATCGCGACGGTGGACGACAAGGCCGCGTTCGCCGACGCCGCCGTGTCGCTCGGCCTGGCCGTGCCCGACACCCACCGCGTCACGGCGCCGCAGCAGGTCGCGTCGTTCAGCTTCCCCGGGCCCACCTACGTCCTCAAGAGCATCCCGTACGACCCCGTGAACCGGCTGGACCTCACGCCGCTGCCGCGCGCCTCGCTCGCCAAGACGGCGGCGTTCGCCCGCTCCAAGCCGATCCGCGAGGACACCCCGTGGATCTTGCAGGAGTTCGTCACCGGGCAGGAGTACTGCACGCACGGCACCGTCCGCGACGGTGAGCTGCAGGTGTACGGCTGCTGCCGCTCGTCGGCGTTCCAGGTCAACTACGAGATGGTCGACCGGCCGGAGATCGAGGCTTGGGTCCGGCGGTTCGTGGGGGAACTGCGGCTCACCGGCCAGTACTCGTTCGACTTCATCGAGGCCGCCGACGGCACGCCGTACGCCATCGAGTGCAACCCGCGCACGCACTCCGCGGTCACGATGTTCTACGACCACCCGGACCTGGCCCGGGCCTACCTGGACCGGAACGTGCCGACGATCCGGCCGCGCCCGACCGCCAAACCGACGTACTGGCTCTACCACGAGCTGTGGCGCCTGCTCACGCAGCCGGAGGCGCGCGGCGAGCGGCTCCGGGTGATCTTGCGCGGGAAGGAGGCGATCTTCGACTGGTCCGACCCGCTGCCGTTCCTGCTGGTGCACCACCTGCAGATCCCCTGGTTGCTACTGGGGAACCTGGTGCGGCGCAAGGGCTTCATCCGGATCGACTTCAACATCGGCAAGCTCGTCGAGCCCGCGGGCGACTGATGCGCGTCCTGCACCTGGTCGGCTCGGCGGAGAGCGAGTTCTTCGCCGACCTGTCCCGCCTCTACGCCGCGGACTGCCTGGACGCCACGGCGGGCCTGCACACGGCGGCGATCGCCTACGTGACGCCCGACCGGCGGTGGCGGTTCCCCGCGGACCTCACGCCGTCGGCGATCGCGGCGGCTCCGTCGATGCCCCTGTCCGAGGCCGTGCGGCACATCGAGCAGCTGCACCTCGACGTGATGCTCCCGCAGATGTTCTGCCTGCCCGGCATGACGACCTACCGCGCGCTGTTCGACGCGCTGGGCATCCCTTACGTCGGCAACCCGCCCGATGTCATGGCGCTGGGGGCGGACAAGGCCAAGGCCCGCGGGGTCGTCGCCGCGGCCGGGGTCGACGTGCCCGAGGGCGAGGTGCTCCGAGTGGGCGAGCGCAGCGGGATGGCCCCGCCGGTCGTCGTCAAGCCTGCGGACGCCGACAACTCGCTCGGCATCACCCTGGTCCGCAGCCCGGCGGAGTACCCCGCGGCATTGGCGGAGGCGTTCGCGCACTCCGACCGGGTGCTCGTCGAGCGGTACGTCGAGCTGGGCCGGGAGGTCCGCTGCGGCGTGGTCGTCCGCGGGGGTGAGCTGGTGTGCCTCCCGCTGGAGGAGTACGCGATGGGCACCTCGCCGGTCCGACGCTACGCCGACAAGATCGCCCGGGCCGACGACGGCGAGCTGGGTCTGGTGGCCAAGGACGCCACCCGGGCCTGGATCGTCGACCCGTCGGACCCGGTCACCGAGGCCGTGTGGGCCGCGGCGCGGATCTGCCACGAGGCGTTGGGCTGCAGGCACTACAGCCTCTTCGACTTCCGCGTCGACCCCGCGGGCCGCCCCTGGTTCCTGGAGGCGGGCCTGTACTGCTCGTTCGCCCGCAAGAGCGTCGTGGTGATGATGGCGGAGGCGGCGGGGATCACCGTCGAGGAGCTGTTCACCGGATCCGTCCGGCAGGCGTTGGCCTAGGCGGCGCGCTCCCACTGGCCGGCAAGTGTTCGGCGATCGGGCGACCAGGGACGACGATCGTCCCGGGCCCACCGACGGCAAGGAGCACCGATGACGGCGTCGCCGACAGAGCCGGTGCGCATGATCGACTGCCACGTCCACGTGTTCGACCCGGCCCGCTTTCCCTACGAGCCCGACACCTACTACGCGCCGGCCGGGCAGGAGCTCGGCACGCCTGCCCGGCTGGCGGGCGTCCTCGACGCGCACGGGGTGGAGCACGCCGTGCTGGTCGGCCCCAACTCCGGCTACGGGGAGGACAACCGCTGCCTGCTCGAGGCGCTCGCGTCAGGGGAGGGGCGCTACCGCGGCATGGCGGTGGTGCCCAACGGCATCTCCCGCGCGGAGCTCGTCGACCTGAAGGCGGCAGGCGTGCTCGGCGTGACCCTCAACGCCGCCCTGCTCGGCGTCGACTTCTACGCCGACGCGGGCCCGCTGCTGGCCCACCTCGAAGCCCTCGGCATGATCGCCGACGTCCAGGTGATCGACGACCAGCTCGTCGCGCTGTCGCCGATGCTCGAACGGTCGGGGGCGCGGGTGCACTTCGACCACTGCGGACGGCCCGACCCGACCGCGGGGATCGACGCGCCCGGCTTCCGCGAGCTGCTGCGGTGGGGCCGCGCCGGGCGGGCGGTGGTGAAGCTCTCGGGCTGCGTCAAGGTCTCCCACGAGCTCTACCCGCACGGCGACCTGCGGCCCTTCATCAACGCGCTGGTGGCCGAGTTCGGGCCCGACCACTGCGTCTGGGCGTCGGACTGGCCCTTCCTGCGGATGCCCGAACGGGTCGACTACGGCCCGCTGCTGACCCTGTTCGCGGGGCAGGTGCCCGACCCGGACGACCGGCGACGCATGTTGTGGGACTCCCCTTGCCGCGAGTTCGGCTTCCCGTTGTGAGCTGGAACGAGTTCGGAGGAAACGTGCAGATCATCCAGACCGACAAGGCCCCGTCACACACCGGACCCGTCCCCCAGGCGGTGGAGGCGGGCGGCTGGATCTACGTGTCCGCGCTGTTCGGCGCGGATCCGGACGGCCACGCCATCCCGTCCGACGCGGAGGCCGAGGCCGAGCAGGTGTTCACCAACCTGGAAGCGATCCTGCAGGCGGGCGGCGCGGAGCTGACCGACGTCGTGCGCGTCGGCATCGTCATGCGCGATCTCCAGGGCGACCGCCCGGTGTTCAACCAGGTCTGGGCGCGGCGGTTCGGCGAGCACCGGCCGTCGCGGTCGGCCATCGAGGCGTCGGACTTCGGGCGCAAGGGCGAGAACGCCCGGTTCATGATCGAGGTGACCGCTTACCGTGGTTGATCCTGTGGTGTCGCCGGAGCTGGTGGCCAGCTTCTTCACCCTCAGCGGCAGCGGGTTCGCCGAGCCGCCCCGCACGGGTTTCGCCGAGCGGTGCCACGCCGCCGCCGAAGCCGGGTTCGTGGGTGTCGGGCTGCACGCCGAGGACCTGCCCCGGACCGTGGCGTCCGGGCTGGACGCGGACGGGATGCGGGGAGTGCTCGCCGAGACCGGGCTGCGCGTCGTGGAGATCGAGTTCCTCGGCGGCTGGGCGCTCGACGGCCCCGATCTCGCCCTCGTCGCGGGCATCGACGCGGTCGCCGACGAGTTCGGCGGCCGCCACGTGAGCACCGGGGAGTTCCGCGACGGCGCCCTGGACCTCGACGCGGCCGCCGCGCGGCTGCGCGAGCTGGCGCTCCACTTCGGCGCCCGCGGCCTGCGGTTGGCGGTCGAGGCCTTCCCGTGGTCGGCGTTGGGCAGCCCGGACACGGCCGTGGAGCTGCTGCGCCGGGCCGAAACGCCCCACGCGGGCCTGCTGGTCGACGTCTGGCACTTCTTCAACTGCGGATCCCGTCCCGAGCAGCTCGCCGCCTTGCCGAGCGGCAGCATCGCCGCGGTGCAGCTCAACGACGGCCCGTTGGTGCACGACGACTTCCTCCGCCACGCCCGCGCCGAGCGGAAGCTGCCCGGCGAGGGCGACCTGGACGTCGTCGGCCTTGTCCGGGCCGTCGCGGCGACCGGGTTCACCGGGCCCTGGTGCGTGGAGTCCAACACGCCGGAGTTCCGGGCGCTGCCCGCGGGCGAAGCCGCGAAACGGGCCGCGGCCGCCGCACGGGCCGTGTTGGAGGAAGCACTCAGTCGGCCGCGGCGCGGCTGAGCACCTCGCGGGCCGCGTCCGCGGTCACCTGCGCGGCGACGTCCACGCCGCGGGCGACCAGCGCATCGGAGATCACCTCGACCGCCATCACCAGCGGGCTGACGCCGTGCGCCGCGAGCGCCTTCACCAGGCCGATCGTGTCGCCGTGCCCCTGACCGGGCGGCAGGCGGTGGCCGAGCGACTCGGCGCGCAGGGGGTCCATCGGCTCGGCGAGCACGTCGCACAGCTGCACGGACACGATCCGCTCGGGCGGCACCGCGTCGAGGTCGGCGGGCTTCTGCCCGGCGCGCGCCCAGTGCCAGTTGTCGACGATCAGGCAGGCGTTCGGGACGTCCTGCACGATCTTCCAGGCCGTGGCCAGGTCCGGGACGCCGCTGTAGGGCATGAACTCGAGCGCGACGGTCAGATCGGGGCCCGCCCGCTCGCACAGCGCCGCGAACGCCTCGGTCATGACGTCGAGGGGGAGCTTCTCCAGCAGCCCCGCGTTGAGGTGGGGCACCCCGAAGGCGCGCGCCATGTGGAAGACGGTCTGCTCCTTCTTCTGTTGGGCATCGTCGCGGTCGGCTGGGGTGCCCCACGCGGTGAGGTACTCGACCTCCAGGATCCGCACCCCGTGCTGCTCGGCGACGGCGAGCATCGCGGCGTCGTCGAGGCCCGCGTCCCAGTAGTTCTCCGCGCGGAGCCCGATGCCCTCGTAGCCCGCGTCCGCGGCGCTGCGGGCCCGCTCGGCGAACCCGACTTCGGTGCCGAGGGTGTAGGAGCTGACCACGAACGGGGCGTCGCTGATCATGTCGCGTCCTCGTGACCGGAGGCGCCGGCCGCGTGGCGCCCCGCGATGTAGCCGAAGGTCATGGCGGGTCCGATGTTGATGCCGCCGGACGGGTAGTGCCCGCCCATCACGTTGGCCTGGTCGCTGCCCGCGACGTAGAGCCCCCGGATCGGCTCGCCGTCCCGGTCGAGGGCGCGGGCGGTCGGGTCGGCCTTCAATCCGGCGAAGGTGCCGAAGCTGCCCGGGAGCACCTTGATCGCGTAGAAGGGGCCCTTCTCGACCGGGGCGAGCGAGGGGTTGGGCCGGTGTTCGGGGTCGCCGGAGCCGCGGTTGAACGCGCTCCTGCCCCGTCCGAACTCGGGGTCTTCCCCCACAGCGGCGTGCTGGTTGAACGCCGCGACGGTGGCGGTCAACCCGGCCGCGTCGATGCCGCACTTGCGCGCGAGCTCGGCCAAGGTCCGACCGCGGGTGAGGTAGCCCGACCGGAGGTAGGGCCACACCGGCACCGGGAACGGCTTGGCCATGCCGAACGGGTAGTGGCGCTGGAAGGCGTGGTCGCAGATCAGCCAGGCCCGGACCGGCTCGTCGGCGGGAGCGGCGGCCAGCATGGCGCTGGTGAACTGGTAGTAGCCGTCGGCCTCGTTGACGAACCGTTTGCCGGTGGACAGCACGGCGATCAGGCCGGGCTTGCCGCGGTCGACGATGTGCGGGTAGGTCCCGACCCGGCCGTTGCGGTAGGGCACCAGCGACACCGGGCACCACGCGGCGGGGGAGGCCAGCGCCGTGTCGAGCACCCCGCCCACCGACTCGCCCAGCGAGACCCCGTCGCCGGTCGTCTCCGGCGGGGCGAGGGTCCAGTGCTCCTGACCGGTCGGGGTGCGGGGGAACAGCGCGCGGCGGCGGGCCACGTCGTTCGGGAAGCCACCCGCGGCGAGCAGGACACCGCGTCGCGCGTGGACGGTGACCTCGCCGTCCGGGCCGGTCAGGACCGCACCGGTCACCGTGCCGTCCTCGGTCAGCAGCCGTTTCGCGGGCGTGTTCACCAGCAGCCGGACGCCCCGGTCGTCGGCCGATTTCGCCAACCGGGCGATCAGCGCCGTGCCGTTGACCAGCTGCATGCCCTGGCGGTTGGTGATCAGGTCGAGGACGTGGAACGCGACCCGCCAGCCCGCGTGGAAGAAGCTCTTCACCGAGGTGGTGGCGTGCAGGAACGCCTGGAGGTCCGGCCCTGCCATGATCCCCATCCCGAGGAACGAGGTCTCGTAGAGCTGCTTGCGCAGCTTCGGGCGCAGCTCCTTCTTGATGCGCCGCAGGTTGATCGGCTTGGGCCCGACCGACCGGCCGCCGGTGCCCGCCCCGGGCAGGTCGCCCTGGATGTCGGCGATCCAGGTGCCGGACACGAACTGCAGCGCGGTGTGCTTCTCGAAGAAGGCCACCATGTGGCGGGCGTTTTCCAGCAGCGCCTCGACCCGGGGTTCGTCGTAGTCCTCGCCGAGCGCGTGCTTGAGGTAGGTCCGGGGCGCGTCGATGTCCTCGACGATCCCGTCGGCCTGCGACAGCGGGTTCAGCGGCGCCCACATCCACCCGCCGGACCAGGCCGTCGCCCCGCCTAGGACCGCCGCCTTCTCCGCGACGACGACGTTCAGGCCGTGGTAGGCCGCCGTCACCGCACCGGAGAGGCCCGCCGCGCCGCCCCCGACCACGAGGAGATCACAGGTGAGCTCCCGCGCCTGCCCGCTCGACGTCATGACCGCCAGTGACACACGGCCTCTGGTGTCCGGTCCACGTTCTCCCACTCCCCGGAACACGGTCTCCGGTGTACCGTTATGTCAGCGGCTGACATCAACGACAAGGAGAGAGCACCATGGACTATCTCGTGAAAGGGACGCCCACCCGGCGGCTGTTCGAGCTGTCGGCCGATGATCGCGACGCGCTGATGGCGAGCGAACGCAAAATCGCTACGGACCTCATCGCCGGGGGCGCGATCACCTGGATGTGGCGACTGCCCGGCACCCAGACCAGCATCGCGATCTGGAACGCCGAGAGCGCGGAGGATCTGGAAGCGCACCTGAAGATGCTGCCGGTCTACCCCTACAACGACGTCGAGATCACGGCCTTGTCCGCGCACCCGGCGTTCCCGGCCTCCCTGAACACCGCTGCGCCGGTCAGGAGGTGACCGGAATGGGACCTTCGGTGGTGCAGATAGAGGCTGTCCGCACGCGCCGCGGCCGCTGACCTTCTTCCCTCGATCGCAGCGCCTCTGATCGACGTCGTGCCAGAATCGCCGGGTGGTCAGGCCGGATGTGTCCGGGGATGATGCTCTGCCGTCCGCTTGGCGGGACGCGGTGCGGGGGGCGTTGGCACTGCATTCAGGATCCTGGGCGATCGGGCCCGGCGTGCGGGCCGCGATTGCAGCAGGTGTGGTGCTCGGCGGGTCGGTGGTGGTCGCGGACCTCCGCTTCGGCGGGATCGCTTACCTGGGCGTCGCCTGCGCCGTCAGCTTCGTCGGTCGGGGTGACTACCGGTCGCGCGTGGCGATGGTGGCCGGACAGGCCGTCGGGGCGGCCGTGGGGATGACCGTCGGGGCGCTCGTGCCGAGCTCGGCGCTGTGGGTGATCGCTGCCTCGGTGGTGGTCGGGGTGCTCGCCGGGGCGATCGGCCGGATCGGGCCTGCGTCGACCGCGGGCGCGGTGATGGCGGTCATCGGCGTCGCCTACACGCAGTTCGGTCGGCTCGCGATGCCGTGGTGGCAACCGGTGCTCGCGTACGTCATCGGGAGTGCCGTCTTGTTGGCGCTCAGCCTGGTCGGCGCGGCGTTCCACCGGGAGCGCTATCGGACGGCGGCCCTGTCAGCGGTCTTCGACGCCGCGGCCGACCTGCTGGACGCTGAGCCAGGCGCTACCACGGAACAAGCCCGGCACCGGCTCGCGTTGGCCTCCGCCGACGCCCGGGTCACCGCCGCGGGCTACCGCACCCGCCCCGTCACCGGTCCGTTCGCCGAGGCCTGGTCGGACGCCCGCGATGCAGCCGCTCGAGCAGCCCAGATCACCGTCGCCCCGGTGCCGCCCACTGCCGCGGAGCTCTCCGGCCTGAGCCACTCCTGGCGCAGCCGGGCAGAAGAGTTGCGCACGGGATCCCGGAATCGTCCTCGGACCGCTTCGACGGTGTCCTGGGCACCTGCACCTACGGCCCGGATCCGCATGATGATCCGCACTGCTACGGAGCCCGACGCCGTCTGGACGGGCGCCCGGATCGGGGCGTGCGTGGGCATCGCGACCGCTGTCGCGATCCTGCTCCATCCGCCCCAACACGCGTTCTGGATCCCGCTGACCGTCGCCGTGGTGCTCAGACCGGAGTACGGCGCCGTCCTGGTGCGATCGCTGCATCGGCTAGCGGGCACGATCGTCGGGGTCGTGGTCGTGGCGGTGCTCCTCGCGGTCACCTCGTCGACCACCTGGCTGGCGGTCGCCGCGGCTGCGGCATTGGGTCTCGCTGCGTTGAGCGCACCCCGGCTCTACGGCCTGGCGGTCGTCGGGATCACCGGCTCGGCGCTGCTGAGCATCGCCGTCGGTGACCCGGGCAGTGTCGAACCGTGGGCGCGGCTGCTCGACACCGTCATCGGTTGCGTCATCGCGTTGGTCGTCGGCGTTCTCCTCTGGCCGCGGCGGGGCCTGCCCAACCAGGCTCGGGTGTTTGCAGACGCCATGGCGGTCCTGGCCCGTCAGGTCGACTTCGAGCTCCGACCCGACAGCGCGTCGTCGCCGCGGGAAGTCGCCACCGGGGAGGCGTACCGGGTCGGGCACGCGTGGCGGGCCGAGCTCGAACGCGACCTCGCCGAGCCCGACCCCGCTCGCGCCGCGGTGATGTGGCTACCGGTCGCGATGCAACTCGAGCGCACGGTCGACGCGGTGTGCGCGGTGGGAGCCCAATTGCGCGAGACGGGCGTCCCCTCGGACCGACGGGCCGCTCTGCTTGCCCTGTTGCGTGGTCAACCCGGACCAGGCGCGACGCCTGCGCGCGCCGAGGAACTCCTCGCCGCCTTCGACGCCCGCCTCACCGGCTGACCGTCGAGAATGCGGATCCCCTTCGGCAGTTGATACAGATCACCGCAGTCTTGCCCGCCTGACCGGCTGCCGTCGACATCACGTTCCCCTCGGCGGTCTGATCTGGGTCACCGCAATTGCGCCCGCTGACCGGCTGAACGTCGAAAGGCGGTTCCCCGGGCGGTGCGGTCTGGGTCAAGGCAGTCGGCGCCCGCCTGACCAGGTGAGGGTGGAAACGCAGCTCGCCCTGGGCGGTCCGATCCGGGTCACGGCGCGTGGACCTTCTCGATGAGTTTGAGCGACAGGTCGCAGTTCGCGCTGTCGTCGGGCGCCTCGCCCGCCGCTGTCGTCGAGACGTAGACCAGGGTGTCGCCGCTCCGCACCAACGCCCCGGCCGAGCTCCCGGCCGTGAGGGTCTTGTTGCCGGTGGTGCAGAACGCCTCGTCTCCTGCCTGGACCTCCTTGCCCAGGTAAGGCCCTTTGTCGCCCCCGCTCAAGGCCTTCTGCTTCTCCTCGGCGAACTTGGCAGCCGCGTCTCCGCCCTGGTAGCGGGCGATGCGCGCGAGCTTGGAGTTGTCGGAGTTGGTCGCGGAGCAGGACGTCGGAACACCCGCCAGCACCCGAGAGTCGTACACCCTCTGCACGATCGCGCCGGTGTCGAGGACGGTCCAACCCTCACCGCCGAGCACTGCGGCGACGTCCTGCGTGGCGACCAGCGAGCACGACGAAGCCGCGCTGTCAGTGGCTGCCGCCCCACTCGAGCCGCTCGACCCGTCCGCCCCCGCCGCGAGCCCCGTGCTCGAACTCTGGCCGCCGAGGGTCTTCCACCCGAAGTAGCCACCCACCCCCAACACGAGGAGGGCGACAACCACGATCGCCCCGACCTTGCCCCCCGACCGCTTCTTCGGCGGCGCAGGCAGCCCCCCCTCGGCGGCGGCAGGTGGGAGGCCACCAGGCGGCGGCCCCGGGGGCGGCGCCTGCGGCGCTCCGCGGGGCGGCCCTTGCGGTGCCGCCTGCGCCGATCCGTGGGGCGGGCCTTGCGGTGCCGCCTGGGGCGGGCCTTGACGCGGTCCTTGGGGTGGGGCTTGACGCGGAGCCTGCGGCGGCCTTTGAGGTGGACCCGGGGGCAGGCCATGGGGTGGAGCCTGCGGCGGTCCCGACGGTCGGCCTTGACGTGGTTCTCGGGGGTGGCCCTGGGGTGGACCTTGCGGCGGTCCTTGGGGGTGACCGTGGGGTGGCCCTTGTGGCGGTCCTGGCGCGGTCCCTGCGGCGGACCTTGGCGGGGTGCGTTGGGCGGCCCGAAGCCGCCCGCCGCCTGCCCGCCGCCTTGCTGCGGTTCCCAACCCCCGGGTGGTGGGTTGGGCCCCTGCGGTCGGTGGGGAGGCGGCTGGGTCATCGGGGCTCCCTCAGCGGTGGTTGATGTTGGGGAGGAGTGTGCCAATTCCGCCGCCAATGCACGATCTCCGCGAACCACAACCGCCCGTATGGCGACGGCGGACTTGTCTAGCCGGGGCCGATGAGGGTGGGTGTCGTCAGTCGCGCTCGTAGGACTGCGTGCGGGCCGTGTGTCCCGACAGCTGCATGGGCCGGGCGGGCTCCTCGGTGATGATCACCTCGCGGGTCAGGCTCAGATCCGGCCCGACGTGCACGAGCTCGCCGACGCCGATCTCCTCCCATCCCGGGTCGTCGTCGGTCCGCTCGCTCGCGACCACGACGATCGGGTGCGCAACCTCGGACTCGGTGTGCAGGTGCAGGGTGCCTGCCGCGTCGTTCTGCACCAGCGGATCACCGTGCGGCTCGCGGTGCAGCAGCCACAGCGGGTTGTGCTCGGGGTAGCGGAAGGCCCAGAGGTGCCCGGGTTCGGAGAGCACGAAGTTCAGGCTGTAGAGCTCGATGTCGCGGGCCAGCTCGTGAACCGTGGCGACGATCCCCGCGCGCACGTCGTTGCCCGCCTCCCGGACCCGGATCGTCAGCAGCGCGAAGAACCGCTCGGTGTCGGTCGTGCCGCCGACCATCGCCCGCGACGTCCCCAGCCGCTGCTCCATCTCGGCGAGGTCCCCGACGACGCCGTTGTGGGCGAAGGCGCGGTTGTCCATCAGGAACGGGTGGGTGTTGGCGAGCGAGACGTCGCCGGTGCTGGCGTAGCGCAGATGGGCGAGGAACTGGCTCGCCCGCGCCCGCTGGGAGACCTGCCAGTAGTTCCGGTCGCTGGCCGCCTTGATCGGGTTGCGCACCAGTAGCTGCCCGTCGCGGGTGGACAGCGTGGCGATGCCGAACCCGTCGGCGTTGTGCTCGCTCTGCGCCGCGAACGAGTCGGGGGCGCGGAGCAGCCAGAATTCGGCGGGCACGTCGTAGGGCCCCGCGTGGAGGGCGAAGAGGCGGCACACGGGGGAGACGCTAGCCCGATAAGCCGTCATTCCGGTGAACAACCAAGTCCTTGATCAACCGTTGGCGCCCACGACCTGGCACTTGTTCAAGCTGATGACGCCAAGCAGCTGGTCGTCACCTGCCACTGCCATGGCCGACCGCCGGCGCGATGGTGCAAGAGCGTCGAGGAACCGCAGTCGGCGGCGGCGTGGTGGTGGGCCCAGGAGGGGTAGATCGCCAACCTAGGCTCACGCCATGACCCGTACCCGCGTGCACAACTTGTTCGTCTCGCTCGACGGTTACGCCGCGGGCGAGGACGTCACGCTCGAGGCCCCGATCGGCGGTGCAGCAGGCCTGTTCCGCTGGTTCGATGGCCGGGTGATCCACGGGGTCGACCAGGTGTCGGACCCGGTCACGGTGGATCGCGCGTTGTACAGCATGTGGGGGCAGGGGATCGGCGCCGAGATCATGGGGCGTCGCAAGTTCGGGCCCCAGACCGGGGAGTGGCCGGATGACGGGTGGCGTGGTTGGTGGGGTGAGGAGCCGCCGTTCCGAACGCCGGTGTTCGTCATGACCCACCACCCCCGTCCCTCGATGGAGTTCGCCAACGGCACGAGCTTCCATTTCGTGGATGGTTCGCCCGCGGAGGTGTTGCGGCTGGCCCAGGAGGCCGCGGACGGCGGTGATGTTCGGATAGGTGGAGGTCCGTCGACGGTGAGGCAGTTCCTGCAGGACGATCTGATCGACTTCATGCACGTGGCGGTCGTGCCGATCACCCTGGGTCGCGGCGTCTCGTTGTGGGAAGGCTTGGCCGGGCTCGAGGAGCGCTTCGTCGTCGAGACGGTCACGTCGCCGAGCGGGGTGACCCACCAGTTCTGGAACCGGGCTACCGGTGGTTGACGCGTAGCGCAACCTCACGGCCTGCGGCGCGGGCCGCGATGCCGTCGTCGGTGCAGAAGCCGTGTCCCGAGCGCTTGCGGCACAGCAGTCCCACGAGGCGGCCTCCGTCGTCCACGACAGCGAGGCGGCGCCGATCCCGTTCGTGCATTTCCCGCGTGACGACGGCGAGGTCGGCGTCCACGTTGATCACGCGGTCGTCGAGGCGCCCGCGGGACCACGCCGGGTCTGACGCCGGAGCGCACAGCAGGTCGGCATGCTCGACCGCGGTGACCAGCACGCCGCCATCGACGATGAGCAGGGTGTGCACGTGGTCGTCGAGCAGGTGCTCGCGCGCTTCCCCGACGGTCGTGTCCGTCCCGCACACCTTGGGGAACCGGATCATGACGTCGTCCACTGCCTGCGGGGCCGTGCCGAGCGCAGGCAAGGTGTCGCTACCCAAGCCTGCCCTCCTCACCCCGGCCGTTCATCCCTAGACGACCTCGATCTCGACGCGGGTGTCGGAGAACGTCGGTGCGTTGCCAAGGTCGGCGAAGGCGAACGGGTTGACCGCGGCCACCGTGGAACCCTCCTTGGAGTTCTTTCGCCAGGTACCGAGGGGACAGACGACCACGCCGGGCGACACCTCGTCGCTGATCTTCGCCAGCGCGACGAACCGGCCGCGGTCGTTGTGCACGGCGACGTACTGGCCGTCGGCGATACCTCGCTCCTCCGCGTCCTGCGGGTGGATCGTCACCGTCTGCTCGCCTTGCACGCGCTTCTGCATCGGCTGGTCACCGGCGCTGGAGTTGATGTAGGCGTGCGGCTTGGGGGACAGCAGGTTGAGCGGGTAGACCTCGCCGGTCTCGCGCGGCCCGATGTAGTGCGGCAGCGGGTCGACGGTGCCGCCGGGCTGGTGGTCGTCGGAGAGCTGTCGGAACAGGCTGACGACGAAGTTGCCCAACGCCTCCAGCGCACCGGACCGGAACTCGGTCTTTCCCGACGGTGTCGGGAAGTTCCCGTCGGCGTGCGGTGCGTACTCGTCCTTCGACGGCAGGTTCAGCCGGGCCCATCCCTTCTCGCGCAGGGACTCCAGGGTGATGCCCTGCATGGCAGGCGCCGACCAGTCGTAGGAGGCCTCAAGGAGCTCCTCGTCGGAGCGCAAGAGCACGTCGTCCTCGAAGCCCATCGCCTTCGACAGCCTTCGGAACAGCTCCGTGTTGGACACGGACTCACCCTCCGGCTCGACCGCCGGGGTGTTGAGCGTGATGTAGAAGTGCCCCCAGCTGAACATGATGTCGTGCTGTTCGAGCGCCGTCGTGGCGGGCAGCACGATGTCGGCGTACTTCGCCGTATCGGTGAGGAAGTGGTCGCTGACCACGGTGAACAGGTCGTCGCGCTCCAGCCCGCGCTGGAGCTTGTCCTGTTCGGGACATACCACCATCGGGTTGGAGTTGTAGACCACCAGCGCCGTGATCGGCGGGTCGAGCTGCATTTCGCCGGTCAATGCCTGGCCGAGCAGGAACTGGTTGACCACGCGGGTGCCGGGCGTGCGCAGCTCGGGGAGCATGAACGCGGGCCAGTTCACCGGGTGCGCCCACAGCGGCAGTTGCAGGAGCCCGCCGCCGACGTGCCGCCAGGCACCGACGAGCGCGGGAAGGCAGGCGATCGAGCGCACGGTCTGGCCACCGCCTGCGTGCCGCTCGACCGCGACCCCGATCCGGATCATCGACGGGTCGGTGGTCGCGTACTCGCGGGCCAGAGTGCGGATGTCCTCGACCGGGATCCCGGTCTCCTCCGACGCCCACTCCGGGGTGTACTGCTGGACGCGCTCGACGAGCTCGTCGTAGCCGTGGGTGTAGTTGGCGACGTAGTCCTCGTCGGTCAGGCCCTCGGTGATGATGACGTTCATCATGGCCAGTGCGAGGGCGCCGTCGGTGCCGGGACGGATCGGGATGTGCCAGTCGGCGCGCCGCGCGGTCCGGTGTCGCATCGGGTCGATGCTGACGACTTTCGCCCCGTTCTTCTGGGCCTCGGCGATGATCGGCCACAGGTGCAGGTTCGTGGAGATCGTGTTGGTCGCCCACAGGATGATGTAGCGCGAGTGCACGAGGCTTTCGGGGTCGACGCCTGCCGTCGCGCCGATCGTCGCGGCGTAGGCCGTGCACGCGCCCGAGTCGCAGTAGGTGCGTTCGGTGACAGTGGCGCCGAGGCGGTGGAAGAACCCGTCACCGACGCTGAGGCCGTTCAGGATCCCCTGATTGCCCAGGTAGCTGACCGGCATCACGGTCTCGCCGCCGTGTTGGGCAATGCGGGCCCCGAACTGTGTGGCGATCTCGGAGAGCGCCTCGTCCCAGGTGATCTGCTCGAACCGGCCGCTGCCCTTTGGGCCGCTGCGGCGCATCGGGTGGAGCAGGCGGTCCGGGGCGTAGGTCTTGTCCTGGTAGTTGTTGACCTTGACGCAGAGGCCGCCGCGGGTGATCGGATGGTCGGGATCCCCGGTCACGCCCGTCGCCCTGCCGTCCTCGACCGTCACGAGCATGGCGCAGGTGTCCGGGCAGTCGTGCGGGCAGGCGGCCCGGACCGTGGTGGTGGTGAGCGGCAGTTCCTCGATGGTCGTCACGCGTCAGCTCCCGGAGTCGGCAACAGGCGGTTGGCGGGCACGCCCCCGTGACCCGCTGCCTCGTCGACCGATGTTCCTCATACCGGACCGGCTGCGCTTGTCTGAGCGTGCCAGATCTGGACGTCCGAGGTGAGCTGGACCTACCGTCGACGGTGTCATGTGAGCCCACCGTCGGCAGGGGAGGCGGTCCGTGACACCAGTGCCGTGCCGCGTCGGCCCGTTCCCGGACGGGGCAGGCGACGGTTCCCACACGGCCGCCGCCGCCTCGCACATCGACGGTTGGCGCGACATGTTGCGCGAGCACTTCGTTGCGCTCGACGTCGTCGAGCCCGTCCCGGACGGTCCGTTCGTCAGCCGGGTTCGCAGCACGCTGCTGGGGAACCTGTCCGCGGCCGCGGTCAGCTCCCCACCGCAGAGCTGTGTGCGGACCGGTGGCCTCGCCTGCGACGGCGATGCGTACTTGCAGGTCGGGCTCCTGGCGCGGGGCCGGGCGGTGGTCGAGCAGGACGGCAGGCAGGCGGCACTCGAACCCGGCCGGTTCGTCGTCTACGAGACCGACCGGCCCTTCGCCTGGCACTTCCCGGACCGGTGGCAGCTGCTCGTGCTGACCTGGCCGCGGCACCTCGTCGACCTCGAGGCAGACGAGTCCCGGGCGGCGACCGCGCGCCCACTCGGCGGGGACCGGCTCGGCGGGATCATCGGGCGCACGCTGGCCGAGGCCGTCCTGCGGCCTGCGGAGTTCGTCGATGACGGACGCAAGCTGGCGGGCGAGCTCGCCGCGCTGGTCGGGATGGTGGTCGGCGCGCACAGCGACGACGGGCTGCTCTCCGCGTCCGGCGCTGCCGACCTGCGCAGGCGGGTCGCGTCCTACGTCGCCGAGAACATCGACGATCCTGATCTGGGCGTCGACTCGATCGCTCGCGCGCACTTCGTGTCAGTGCGGGGACTGCACCGGGCGTTCGCTGGTGCCGACCTGACGGTCGGTTCGCTGATTCGCAGGCTGCGGTTGGCGCACGCACGGCAGCGGTTGTCCAGCCCGCGCGACGCGCACCTGTCGGTGACCGACATTGCCCACGCGTGCGGGTTCGTCGACCTGCCGACATTCAGCCACGGGTTCAAGCAGGAGTACCACGAGTCGCCGAGCACGTACCGCCGTCGCAATGCGCCACCGATGGGCTGAGCACGAAAGCTGTGTCCGAGGGGCATCGCGCGGGGCGGAAGGTGACGGATGTTCCATTCTCGTCCGCTTCGATGTGGACGGTGTGGGCTACCACCAAGTGGCCCCCGCTCCCGCGGCCGGCGCGCGGGTGATGGCCGTCCCGATGCCCTTGTTCGCGCCGGTGAGGACGGCGGTCCTGCTGGACAGAGTCCCATCCGTGCGGACTCCGGACTCGGGACGGCAGCGTGGGGGACGGGGCGTTGCAACTGGCATCGGCTCGGGAACGGCGTGGTGGTGGGTCACATTGCGCCACCCCTGCCGGAGCGAGCATCGTCGTCGCGGCGGTAGGAGCGGCCCGGCGGGGAAGGAGTTCTCCTGTTCGGGCGCGGCGGAGGGGGCTTCGTGATGATGGGTCGGGACGCATTGCGGGAGTACAGCCGCGGGTCGTTGTCGTTCTTGCCGGTCGTTTCGGTCGGGGTATCGATCCTGCTGGGTGCGGTGCTGTCGCGCGTCGAGGTGGGCAAGAGCTCGCCGCTGGCGTTTCAGGGCACGGCCGATGATGCGCGGTCGTTGTTGATCGGGATCAGCAGCACGATGGTGACGGTCATTGCGCTGTTGCTTGGTTTGGCGGTGGTGGCTTTGCAGCTGTCATCGACGCAGTTCTCGCCCCGCCTGCTGCGCAACTTCCTGCGGGATCGGCCCAATCAGGTCGTGTTGAGCGTGTTCGTCGGCACGTTCGGCTACAGCGCGGCAGGGTTGTTCGAGGTGGGTGTGTCGAGTGGGCAGCGGGTCGATGAGTTCCCGCGGTTTGCCGTGACGGTGGCTGTGGTGCTGCTGTTCGTGAGCCTTGGTTTGCTCGTGTTCTTCGCCGATCACCTGGCGCACTCGATCCAGGTCGACAACATCATGCGGGTGGTCGAGCAGGCCACGCTGCCGCTCATCGCGCACCTGCCTGCGGGCTCGGAGTCGGCTCCGGTGGCACCGGCAGAGGCGCTGGCTGTTCCGTCCCGGGTTTCCGGGTATGTGCAGACGGTCGCTGCGGATCAGCTGCTCGCGGTCGCGACGGCGAACCAGGTCAACATCCGGCTCAGAGCGCGGGTCGGCGAGCACGTCGCGGCGGGGACGACGCTGGCGTGGATGTGGCCTGCCGAACCGGGCGGAACCCGCCCACAATCTGGAGACTGCGCGTCGGAGCTGGCCGGGGCGGTGCGGATCGGCGTGGAGCGGACGTTGGAGCAGGACCCGGGCTTGGGACTGCGCCAGCTCATCGACTGCGCTTGCAAGGCGCTCTCGCCTGCGGTCAACGATCCCTACACCGCGATCCAGGCGATCGATCACCTGTCGGTGTTGTTCTCGGCGCTCGTGGCCCGCCCGTTGGGCGATGCCGTGCTGCACGACCGGGTGCGCACGGTGGCGGTCGTGGTCCCCGGTTGGTCCTTCGCCGAACATCTCAGCCTCGGCGTCGGCTTGATCCGTCGCTACGGGGTATCCGAGCCGACGGTCGCCTGCGCGCTGCTGCGCATGCTGGCCACGGTGTCGGCGGCGGCCGACAACGACACGGCCAAGTTGTCGGTGATCGAGAATGAGGCCCGCCTGATCGTGGCGGGCGCGGAGCGTGAGGTCGTCGAGCCCGCCGATCTCGATGCCGTCCACACCGCCATGGACGTACTCCGCGATGTGCTGGCCGCCCAAGCGGCATGAGCAGCAAGCCGGCGCATGTACCTGCAGCTCACGGCACCTCGTCGATGGCGGCGCGCAACCGGCCACGGGGTGGCGGCGGGTGCGACGTAGACGGAGTCGGGGATCACCGGCGCTCGGCCGCGGTGCTCGAGGATCATGCCGAGTCAGCCGGGGACCCGGGTGGGTGCTGTGTGCCGGCTTCGTCGCGTTCCTCCGCGGCGCACATGCTTCGGTAGTGCGCGTTGCGGATCCGTAGGACGACGGCGGCAGCGAGCGCGGCCAGCAGCGATCCGGCCAGTACGCCGATCTTGACGTGGTCGTCGGCGAGACTGCCGGTGCCGAAGGCGAGTTCGCCGATGAGCAGGGAGACGGTGAACCCGATCCCGGACAGCAGAGCCAGTCCGAGGACGTCCCACCAGGACAGGCCGTCGGCGAGTCGGGCGCGGGTGAAGCGCTGCACGAGCCAGGTGCCTGCGAGCACGCCGAGGGGTTTGCCGAGCAGGAGCCCGGCGATGATGCCGAGGGTGACGGTGTCGGTGATCGCGGACGCGGGCCCGTCGCCGTCGAGCAGGGACACGCCTGCGGCGAAGAACGCGAACACCGGCACGGCCACCCCGGCCGAGACGGGGCGGACGCGGTGTTCGAAGTGCTCGGCCAACCCGGGCCCTGGGCCGGGGGCGCGGCGGTGGACCGGGACGGCGAATCCGAGCAGTACACCCGCGACGGTGGCGTGGATGCCGGACTCGTGCACCAGGACCCACGTGGCCAGGGCGAGGGGGAGCAATAGCCACCAGGAGCGCACCCGACGCTGTACGAGCAGCGCGAACACTCCCAGTGGCAGCACTGCCGCGGCGAGGGGCAGCCAGTGCAGGTCGGCGGTGTAAAAGATCGCGATGATGGTGATGGCGAGCAGGTCATCGACCACGGCGAGGGTGAGTAGGAAGACCCGCAGCGCGGCCGGGAGGTGGGTGCTGATGACGGCCAGCACGGCCAGGGCGAATGCGATGTCGGTGGCGGTGGGGATCGCCCAACCCACCGCGGTCGCGGCGGGAAGGTTCAGCGCCAGGTAGAACAACGCGGGCACGGCCATGCCGCCGAGGGCGGCGGCGACGGGGAGGGCGGCGCGGCGGGGGTCGCGCAAGTCGCCTGCGACGAACTCGCGTTTGAGTTCCAGTCCGGCGACGAAGAAGAAGATCGCGAGGAGGCCGTCGGCGGCCCAGGTCGACAGGGGCAGGTCCAGATGCAGCGCGGCAGGCCCGACCGTCCAGCCGGACAGAGCGGTGTAGGTGTCGCGCCACGGGGAGTTGGCCCACGCCAGTGCCAGCCCGGCGGCGCCGACCAGCAGCAGCCCGCCGACGGTCTCGGCGCGGAGCACATCGGTGATGCGGCGGACTTCAGGCCAGGAGCCACGGCCGAACAGGGGATGGCGCGCACGAGGAGAGGCCTTCATTCGGGATCCTTCTGGGTCGGCGACAGGGCCGCCGACCAGACTTCCCGGCACTCCACCGCTAACGATAGTTCATGGCCTTCGACCGTGCGGGTGAACGCGACCGATCTCACCGGCGGGAGCCCTTCGGGCCCAGCGAACATCAGCCGTTTCCGTCGGGTCCCCCACGCGCAGAATGCGCGAAGACGTCCCCTGCTCCGGTCCTGCGTGGCGCTCCTAACTACTCGGCGTGCACATGCTCGGACCCGACACGTACCGCCACGCCGACGGCGCAGGCTGGCACGCTGCTACGCACCGCGCATGGCCTGCGCTTCGGGACCGTGTCGGTGCACGAGGTGTGGCATGCGGGCGAAACGCTGCCGCGCATGTCACGGGACACGTCGAGCTGACCCCGCACGAGCGGCGGGTCGTCGGGTGCTGGACACCGGCGGATCAGCCCGTCTTTCGAACAAGGTGGAGCAGCCGATTGAGCTCAACGGCCTCGGCCGCGTCGAGTCCCAGGGATTCGGGGGCATTGATCGCCCGGACGGCGGGAGCGACCCGTCGCAGGGTGTCGCGTCCGGCATCCGTCAGGTGCACTGGCCTGCGTCGCCCGCGGCCGGTTCCGGCCGGTCGTCGGACGAGTCCGCGGTTCTCCAAGGACACGATCAGCTCTCCGATGCTCTGCGGGCTGACCAGATTGCGCCGCGCCAGCTCCCCCTGTCCGAGCGCGGGATCTGTGGCGAGCGCGGCGAGCACCCCGAACTGCGTCGGGCCCAATCCGACCTCGGCGAACGCGACCCAGAACCGCCGGGCGACCACGTGGTAGGCCTGAACCAGCGTCCATGCGGGCAACTGCGCGATTGCGGCCGTAGACCACTCGTCATCGTCAACAGGCACCACTGGAAGCTAGCAGCTATCGTCGGCCAAGTATCAGGGACTTGATGGTTGGTGAGCTCGTGAAACCGAAGGTAGGCAAGCGGACCCGACAGCTGATGGTCTTCGTGCATGTCGCCGTTTCGGTCGGATGGATGGGGGCCGGCGCGGCCAACGTCGTGCTCGCCATGACGGCCGGCTACACCTCCGCGGTGGAGGTCCGACGGGTCTGCTATCGGATGATGGAGCAGATCGATGTCTTCGTGATCATCCCGCTGGCCTTCGCCGCGCTGATCAGCGGGCTGCTGCTGTGCTGGGTCACGCCGTGGGGCCTGGCCCGCTACTGGTGGGTGCTGGTCAAACTGGTCCTCACGATAGGCGTGATCGTCTACAGCACGTTCGGGCTGGGTGTCTGGGTCGAGGAGAGCATCGGTGCCACGGCCACCGGCGCTCAGCAGAGCACGGTGGCCGGGCCGCTGGCCTACGGCGCCGCCCTGAACATCGTCGCGTTCCTGTTCATGACGTGGGCTTCGGTGGCGAAGCCGTGGGGCACAACGCCGTGGACGAGAACCCGCACGCGCGCCCCGAGGAAGAAGTCGGAATCCACTCTGCTCTGAGCCTTGGCATCGACACCCCTCGGCGCGCAGCGCCTCCCACGGTGACGCCGGTGGGGAGAACCTTGTCTTGGGCGTTGCGCTCTGAGTCATTGGTTATCGGGCGGCGCAACTGAAGGCCCGGTTTCTTCAATCGTCGATTGGATCAGCGGGGTGATCAGGTCGATGAGCTCGTCGCGTCCGAGCGCGGTCAGTGGATGTAGTGACAGCACGTTGACCGCGATGGACAGGCCCATGACCTGAGCAGTGAGTAGGGCCGCGCGGCGGGAAGCGTCGTCGGTGCCGAGCCAATGGGCCATGGGGGTAATGAACCGCTCCTCCATGCCGGCGCGCAGTTGTTCGCAAGCGGCGGGGTCGCTGAGGGATCGGATCGTGGCAATCATCGGGTCGAAGTCCTCGCCTGCCCCGCTCTGGTCGACGACGTGTGTGGCGAGTCGGCGGCCGAAGTCGGCCCGGTCGCCGTCGAGAAGGGTCCCGGGATCGAAGGTCGCCGCCACAGCCTCGGCGAACAGGCCCTCCTTGGATCCGAAGTATCGGGTGATGAGTGCCTTGTCCGCCTGGGCGCCCTCGGCGATCTCGCGGACGCCGACCCCGCCGTAGCCGTGCCGGGTGAACAGTCGCCGGGCCGCGTCGAGGAGGGCGGTGCGCGTGGCGGCGATGTTGCGAGGTCGTCTGCCGGGCATCCCGCTCCCTAGTCTCCAGTCGTTGACTATCTGTGGCGTCCGTGTCTATAGTCAACACCTGGAGACTATCAGGTCGCGCCAGGCGACGGACTGCCGGAACGACAGGAGGACCCGATGTCGCAAGCGACTATGGAGAACAAGGTCGTCATCGTCACGGGCGCGAACTCGGGAATCGGCAAGATGACCGCGGTGGGCCTCGCGCAGGCAGGCGCCACGGTGGTGATGGCCTGTCGCAACCTCGCCAAGAGCGGCATGGCCGCGGCCGAGGTCCGCTCCCTCAGCGGTTCCGACCGGGTGCACCTGATGCAGCTCGACCTCGCCTCCCAGGCGTCCATCCGGGCCTTCGTCAGCGAGTTCGCTCGCCGGTTCGACCGGCTGGACGTGCTGGTGAGCAACGCGGGCATCGCCTCACCGCAGCGCAGGCTCACCGTCGACGGCTTCGAGCTGCACTTCGCGGTCCATCATCTCGGGCCCTTCCTGCTGACAACGCTGTTGCTGCCGGTGCTGGAGCGCAGCGCGCCGTCCCGGGTGATCGTCGTGATCGGAAGCGCCCAGCGCTCCGGCAAGATCGCCTGGGACGATCTGCAGTCCGCGCGGAGGTACTCCTGGACGCAGGCCGGCGGCCAGTCGAGAGTCGCGAACCTACTGTTCGTGCGCGAGCTCGTTCATCGTGCGCAGGGTGTCACCGTGAACGGGCTCGACCCCGGCATCACCGCGACGGGCATCTCTCGCGAACTGCCCGCTCCGGTGCGGGTGCTGTCACCCCTGCTGTTCAAGAGCCCCGAGAAAGGTGCCCGCACCTCCCTCTACCTGGCCACGTCGCCGGACGTGGCGCACGTGACCGGCAAATACTTCAAGAACAGACGCGAGATCACACCCAACCCGCTCGCACTCGACGACAATGCCGCCCAACGACTGTGGCAGATCAGCGAACAACTCACCGCCACATCGGCACCTACGCGGTAATAGCGGATCCGGGACTTTCTGAAGCTGTTCCCGGCATCTGTCACAGGTAGTTCCTGCATGAGTCGAACTGCGAGAAGTCCCAACGACCGACATCACGCCCGCCAACAATTCTATCCGTATGGAGCTCACCATGACTGACAACAAGTGGACCGAGGGCTCGGTGCCCTCCCAGGCCAGACGTACCGCCATCGTCACCGGCGCCAACACGGGCATCGGCTTCGAGGCCGCTCGGGTGCTCGCGGCGCGGGGTGCCTCGGTGGTGCTCGCCGTGCGCAACCTCGACAAGGGCAAGGACGCCGCTGCCCGGATTACCGCGGCCACTCCCGGTGCCGACGTCACCGTCCAGCACCTCGACCTCAGCTCGCTGGGCTCCGTGCGTGCCGCCGCCGAGGAGCTGCGCGCCACCCACGACACAATCGATCTACTGGTCAACAACGCCGGCCTGATGTACCCCCCGCGCAGCACCACCGAAGACGGGTTCGAGCTGCAGTTCGGCACCAACCACCTCGGCCACTTCGCGCTCACCGGGCTGCTGCTCGACCGACTGCTCCCGGTCGCAGGCTCCCGGGTCATCACAGTCAGCAGCACCGGGCACCGCATCCGCGCCGCCATCCACTTCGACGACCTGCAGTGGGAGCACAGGTACAACCGCATCGCGGCCTACGGACAGTCCAAGCTCGCCAACCTGCTGTTCACCTACGAGCTTCAACGCCGGCTGGCGGCCGGGACGTCGTCCACCATGGCCGTGGCGGCACACCCGGGCGTCTCCCACACCGAACTCGGCCGCAACATGCCCGCCCCGTTGCGCGTGGTGAGCGCGGTGGTGGCCCGGTACATCAGCCAGCCTCCGGCGATGGGGGCCCTGCCGACGCTGCGCGCCGCGACCGACCCGTCGGCCCTCGGCGGCCAGTACTACGGACCGGGCGGGTTCCGAGAGTTGGTCGGCAATCCGGTGGTGGTGCCGTCGAGCGAGCAGTCCCATGACGCCGACCTGCAACGGCGCCTCTGGACGGTGTCCGAGGAGCTCACCGGCGTCACCTTCCCGATCTGATCTCCCTTCCGCGCAGCGGATATCGGCTGCCCAGGCCCGCTGCTATCCGACGGTGGGGGGCCAGGTCTGGGTGGTGTCGGGCTGAGCGGGTGGTCGGGTAGCCGAAGGCGTTCGAGCAGCAGTGCCTGTACCCCACCGGCCACCGGCCGCTACGTCGCCACCCCGGGCGACCGAAGTCACACCTGATCAACCCGTGCCACAAGCCGATCCTCCACCGGGACGGCGGGTAGTACCGAATCAGTCAGCGACGCACCGGGGCGCCGGTCAGCGGCCGTAGGCCTGGACAGACACCGGCTGCCACTGCCGCCACGTGGTCAGCCGCGATTCGTAGTCTCGGATGGCCACA
The DNA here is from genome assembly GCA_963799945.1 of uncultured Actinomycetota bacterium. GTDB lineage: Bacteria > Actinomycetota > Actinomycetes > Mycobacteriales > Pseudonocardiaceae > Pseudonocardia. The sequence goes on along the minus strand of CAWCZG010000004.1, from coordinate 509,576 downwards.
TCCAGGGGTGCCTTGCCGAAGAAGATCCGCAGTGGCGGAGCGTCGGCGTCGACGACCTGCAGGATCGCCGCCCGGGTCGCGGTGGGATCGCCGGGCTCGTCGGCCCAGTTGTCGCGCTGCGCCTCCCGTACTCCGGCGTACGCCTCGTTCTCCTCGCTCTTCATCGATGAGGGCCCGATCCAGTCCGTGCTGTAGCCGCCCGGTTCGATCATTGTCACCTTGATGCCGAAGGCAGCGACCTCTTGGGCGAGTGACTGCGACAGACCTTCGAGCGCCCACTTCGAGGCGTGGTACGCGCCGATGGCGGGGAAGGCGGTGATCCCGCCCAGGCTGGTCACCTGCAGCACATGACCCGATCTCTGCGCCCGCAGGATCGGCAGTGCGGCCTGGGTGACCCACAGGGCGCCGAAAAAGTTGGTCTCCAGCTGAGCGCGCACGTCACGTTCGTCGAGCTCCTCGACCATGCCGAAGTGGCCGTAGCCGGCGTTGTTGACGACGACATCGAGGCGACCAAAGTGGTCGGCTGCCTGCGCGATCGCGGAGAAGGCGGCGTCCCTGTCAGTGACGTCGAGCTCCACCGGCAGGACGAGATCGCCGTATCGCTCGGTTAGATCGACCACATCGGCGAGACGACGAGCGGTGGCGGCCACCCGGTCGCCACGGTCGAGAGCGGCGGTCGCCCACTCGCGCCCGAAGCCGCGCGACGCGCCGGTGATGAACCAGGTCCTTGTTTCGGACTGTGACATGCTGGCCATATTAACATGCTGTCTAGCCAGCAAGGATAAGATCGGAGCTGCCGGTATGACCACTCAGTCCGAACGCACCGCTGCGGCCCGGGGGGCGATCGTTGCCGCCGCTATTGACGTACTCGGCTCCGAAGGGCAGCGGTCCCTCACGAACGAGCGCCTACAGGAGGTCTCAGGACACAGCCGAGGTCTCGTCGGTTACCACTTTGGCTCCCGCCAGAAGTTGCTGGAGGCCGTCGTCGACTCGATTCGCGACGAGTTCGTCGCCGACCTGGTCCAGTCGCCCGAGGTCGGGTCGATGCCTGGGCTCCAGGCCACTGTGCGACTCGTCGACGTCTACCTGCGCGAGTTGGTTCGCGACCCCAGGCGCAACCTCGCCATCCTGGTACTGACGGTCGCGTCGATCCGGGAGATGCCGAACCTGCAGCTAGCGATCCGTCGGCTCAACGACGACCTACGGCGTGGGGTCGGTGACCTACTCGCCCGCGGTATCGAGGATGGCTCGGTACAAGCGGACACCGAACCCGCAGCGGCCGCCGTGACCATCGTCGCGATGTTGCGCGGGACTACCGTCCAGTGGCTTGCCGACCCCGACGTCCTGGACATCGATGTCGCACGCCGGGAGATGGTCGCCGTCCTCACCCGCTGCTACGCCAGTGGTACCGGCTGAGCAGGGGGATGTCCGGTCGTCTACCCCCATGTCACGAGGGGAACCTCCTGCGGGAGCGCTGCACGTCAGAGACGTGCCCACGAGAGGGGTGCCCCGCAACACCTGCCTGGTGATGCGTCCCGGTGACGGGGGGCTATACGGACGCCGGAAGGTGTCGCATAACCGAGCCGTCTCAGAACCTGAGCGTCGGCGGGCGCAGCGCATGACCAACGCCGTCCGTTGACCCACCCCAGCTCGCCGTCTCGCCCGGCTCCCGGGGGCGCGATCCGGGCGTCCATTTCCAGGTTGGAGCTGTAAGAATGGTTGATGCTCAGCGGAAGTCGCCAGCGTGGTCGTGAGTCCAGTCGGCGAAGGTGCGGGCCGGGCGGCCGGTGATCGTCTCCACGGCGGGGTCCACGGTGGCTGGTTGGTTGACGGCGGCGGCCCAGAGCCCCAGCAGGGTGTCAGCGACGGCCTCGGGGTAGCCGGAGGCGAGTAGCCGTTGGCGTGCTTGGTCGTGGGTTTCCTCGACGAAGGTGATGTCGCGACCGATCGCGCGGCCGATCAGGGTCACCTCGTCGCGGTGGCTCAGCGACTCGGGCCCGGTCAGGGTGTAGCGCTGTCCGAGGTGTCGGTCAGCGGTGAGGACCGTGGCTGCGACCGCGGCGATGTCGGATTCATGGATCGGGGCGATGTTCGCGTCGGGGTAAGGGAATCGCACGGTGTTCTCGGTGCGGATCGTGTGCGCCCAGAAGCGCAAGGCGTTGGTCGCGAACGCGGTCGGGCGCAGATGCACCCAGGCCAGCCCGGCCTCGGTCAGGGCCCGCTCGACCGTGGCTGGGTCGCTGTCGAGCCCGGAGGTGACGACGACCTTCGCGACGCCGGCGTCTCGGGCCGCGCGGGCGAACCCAGCCACGCGCCCACCGGCTGAGAGGTAGGCGGTCTGCACCCCGGCCAGCGCCGACGCGAGCGAGTGGGGATTGTTGAGGTCGCCGGTGATGACCTGCACCGCGCTGGGCAGGTCGGCGGTCTCGGGCCGCCGGGTCAGTGCCCGCAGCGTGGCGCCCTTGTCGAGCAACTGGTGGGTCAGGCTGCGGCCAACCATTCCTGTTGCCCCGGTCAGCAGGATCGTCATGGGTTCTCCGTGTCGTGGGATGGCCGCCCGACGGGGGCGGTGGGGTCGGCGAGCAGCTTGGGGAGCTGCTCGAGGAGGTGGTCGTGCCATTCGAGCTCGGCGCGTAGCCGGTACGCGGTGTGGGCGAAGGTCATCGATTCCAGGCCGCGCAGGGCCGGTGCGACCCGCTGCCATTCGTGTTCCCAGGACGTCAGCTCTGCGGCGAGCGCTGATCGCCGGTCGGCGATCAAAGTGCGCAGCTCCTCCTCGGCCAGATCGCTGGTGTATTGCAGGGCCAGGTCGACGGGGTCGGGTCGCAGCTGGGTCTGGCGCAGGGCCTCGTCGCGGTGGGCGACCAGTTCGCGGCGTCCTGCCTCGGTGATGGCATAGACCCTGCGCTCCGGTCCGCCGGCCTGCTCGGTGCGGACCTCCTCGATCGCGCCTTCGGCGACCAGCCGGTGCAGTGCCCCGTACAGCGACCCCCGCTTGACGTCCGACCACAGCTCGGTGCGGTCGAGTTGAGCTTCGCGACGGATTTGGTGGCCGTGCATCTCGCCTCGAGAGAGCTGGCCGAGCACGAAGAGGCGCGCGCTACGCATGTTGCTAGTCAAACATGACTAGTGGCACTAGTCAAACACGACTTCTCCGTCTGGTAACGCTAGCGCCTCGGACCTACTCGACGGTCAGGGCGACGTCCGGTGCAGATTCTCGGCCAGCGAACTGAGATGGGTGCGCCGGAGGATCATTTCCTGCGCAGCGACGTCTCGGTCAACGCCTGCTCGGAGGACGTCGGACGATCACGGCCTGATTGGTCCGTGCGCTTGCGTAGCAGTCGGCGTAGAGCTGGAACGGTCGCGAGTCGGTCTTTTGACCAATTGTGTTGGAGCACGCGTCTGACTTCAATCGACGCGATCGGACTCGAACACTTCATGCACCAGAACCAGACCTGGCTCACCGAACCTGGGACGCTGGTGGGGGATTTACGTGTCCGAGGGGGAGTTGCACGTTAGCCACAACGGAGAGGTTGTCGTCTACCCAGCGCGGATAATAACCCTTCGGGCTATCTCGCCCTTTTTGGACCTCTAGGTCAGGATCGTCAAGCTTGTGTACGCCTCGGAGTGCGATTGGCGTTCAAGAAGTGCTGATCTTGGGGCAGGGGCTCGTTGACTGAAGGACTTCCGCTCTGGTGCCCCGCGGGGAGGCGCTTCACGCGTGGCCCCTCGCGCGCAAAATATGCACAGACCTCCCGGCCCGACATGGGTCCCTGCACGTTCTGAATTATCTGCCCCAGGCGGGTACCACCGCACCTCGACCCGAAGAGGTTCCTTTCGGACCAGCAACGCGACCATTGCTATTCCTTTCACTTCAGCGCTTCTTCCCAAGGTCGGCCACCATCGAGGCGATGACGCCGCCGGACGCCGCGGACGTTGGCATCGCGCCGTCCGGCAGCGGCGTCTGTCCTGTGCGGGCTGCAGGACGTTGACCAGGCTCTTGCTTGCACCGCTGCCGACGTGCGCGCATCGACGTAGCGCGGATGCCGAGTGCCCGCGCCTCGGCCGCGAGGCGTTCGGCCTCTGCGGCGTCGTTGATCGCGCCGTCGCTGAACACACACACCACCCGGTCGCCGCCAATCGGGCCGAGTTCCTTTATGGCGGCGCGCAGCGTGGGCGCCAGCGTGGTGCCGCCCCCTGCTCGCGCCATACGCAGGGCGTTGCGCACCGTGCTCGGTTCGCTGTTGGTGGGCAGGTGTGTGACCACCCGGGAGTTCCACAGCACGAGGCCGCACACGTAGTGCGCCTCCGCGGCCTCGGTAAGGAAGTCCTGCGCGCCTGCGACGGCCGCCGCCAGCCGCTCGCCCTCCATCGACCAACTCACGTCGATGCAGAGCAGCGCGCGCCCCCGACAATGATCTTGGATGGCCCGTAGGTGCGGTCCCGGCGGATACTGGGTGACGCCGACCGCGCCGCCGAAGTCCTTGCGAACCCACGATGCGACCATCGCTTCCTGCACGATCGTCATGGCGTCGGTGCGGGCGGTCAGCCGTTCGAGCTCAGCGCCGTCGACCACACCCTCGACGTAGGCCTCCAGGGTGACTCACGGCCCTTCTTCGCCTCGCCAGCAGCGGCGCTCAGCCGCCGTCCAAACCCACCGACACGGTGACGTCGATGCGCGAGCCCGCCGGGCGGTCCGGTAGCCCGGTGAACTCGCCGTCGAGCACCTTGCGGTTGTGCGCGACGTCCTCCGAGGTGACCGCCCCCGCCTGCTCGAACACCTGGATCCGCACCGTACGCTGGTTGTTCAGGATCGTCGCGAACGGCGCTGTGGCTCTGGCGGGCAGCGGTGTGTTTGCAGGTAGCACGTGCTGGACGAACTCGCGCAGCCCCGCCGGGTCGTTGCTGTCGCGCACCAGCACCCCGACGCCACGTGGAAGCACGCTCACGGCTTGTTCCCCCGCCGCCTCCCCGGATGTGCCCGCCGTGGCCAGCCTGCCTGCGCGCACCGCGGCGCCGAGCGCCACCGCCAACTCCGGATCGGCCATCGCGGGGGTGGTCCCGAACCGGGCGGTCAGCGCGGTCGTCACCGGCGGAAGCCTGCTCGAGCCGCCCACCAGCACGATGTCGTCGATGCGCACCGCGGACCCGACAGTCGCCACCAGCCGCTCCACGATGGCCATCGTGCGATCGACGAGATCCTGTGACACCTGCGTCAACAGGGTCTTGTCGATCTCGGTGCGCAGGACTTGGCCGTTGTGCCGGAACGTCACCGACTGGCGGGTGCGGCCGTGCAGCTTGAGCTTGGCGGTCTCGGCGAGGCTGGTGGCCTGCTGCACGGCGGCGACGTCGTCGGCGGGGTGTTCGACGTCCGGCCCGAGTACTTCGGCGAGCCGCTCCAACAGGATGTCGCCGAGCCGCTCGTCGACCTCCGCGCCGCCGAGGTGGCTGTCGCCGTCGGTAGCGAGCACGGCGACGGCGCCGCCCTTGCAGCGCAGCACCGTGCAGTCGAAGGTGCCGCCGCCCAGGTCGTAGACCAGGATCGTGCGGTTCGCTGCGTCGCTGGCGCCGTAGTGCAACGCCGCGGCCACCGGCTCGGCCACCAGCTCGAGCACGTCGATACCCGCAATCTGGGCGGCCTGCTGGGTGGCCTCGCGCTCGCGTAGGCCGAAGTAGGCGGGCACGGTGATCACCGCTTGCACGGGCTCGCCCGGCCCCGCTTTCAGCTCCAAGGCCGCGTCGGCAACGAGCGCGCGGAGCAGGATCGCCGAGATGGACTCCGGCGTGTGTTCGACGTCGTGGAACGTCAGGGGGTAGGTGGCGCCCATGTGGCGCTTGATCAGCGAGACCGTGTTCTCGGGGTCGAGCGCGCGTCGCTCCTTGGCCAGGCTCCCGACCACCACCTCGTCCCGGCTGATGAACGACACGCACGATGCGGTCGTCGTCTCGCCGATGCGGTTGGGGAGCACGCGCGGGCGGCCCGACGGGTCGAGCGTGGCCACCGCGCAGTAGGTGGTGCCGAGGTCGATGCCGATGATCACCGTAACCCCAGGAAGATCAGGATCTCACCGAGGACCGAGGGGAGCACGACGTACCAGACGGCACACGCCAGCGCGCAGAGCATCAGCACGAGCAGGCCGATCCGGACGGCCCGGTAGTGCGGAGGGACAGCCGAGTTCATGGTGTGGCGGGCTCCTTCGCTGCGACGCCGGCACCGGACTTGTCCAGAATCCAAAGCAGCGGCCTGCCGGGGGACGTGCGGGTGGCTCTGTGGTCCCGGTCGGTGACGTCGGTCAGGGAGGAGACCAGGAAGTAGCGGACCTCGCCGAAGTCGCGCTCTGCCCCGTCGAGCAGGTTGTCCAGGCCTTTGGACCGCAGCCAGTCGGCGAGCGCGGCCGACCCGGTGTCGGCGGTGAGCTCTGACCCCGGTGGAAGGCCGAGCAGCACATCGGCCTTCACCACCGCAACGGCCAGCGGCTTGCGCGCGAGGTTGACGCCCTGGTCGCGCAGCCAGTGCACGGTGACGAGGTAGGCGGGCTCGGGCTCCATCAACGCGGGCTGCGCCTCCTCCAAGCGCGGCACGTGCGCGCCGCCGAGGTCGTCTCGGACCGCCGGGATCGAGAACGGGTCGAGCACGAAGACGAAGCCCTCGGAGTCGCTGAGGAACCGCAGCTCCTGGTTCTGCTCCCGGCTGGCGAAGAACTCGCCTGCTGCGTCGAAGAGCTGCAGGTGGGCTTGCCTGCGCGCGGTGCCGAGCCGCATCGTGATCCCGGTCGGCGGCCGGTCGGATGCGGTCTTCGCCGTCTGCTGAGCGGTTTTCACCGCTGCGCCTGCCTGGGCGAACGTCGCCTCGCTCTCCTCGCCGATCGGTTGGAACGTCGCGCCGGTGGCGCGCTGGTGGCGGGCCAGCGCGACGATCCCCGCCATGATCAGCCTGGTCTTGCCAGCGGAGGTGGGGCCGAACACCGGCACGAGGACATCGGTGAGGACCCCGGCGCCCGCCCGCAGCTCGCTGCCGCAGTCCTGGCACACGGCTACCAGGCCGCTCGCGGCCTTCAGAACGGTGGTCGGCAGCGGCCGGTCGCACCGGCAGCGGCGGACGAACACGCCCTGTCGTCCGGCTCGGATGTCGTGGTGGACCGCGCCACACCGGCACCGGTAGGCGGGCAGATTGCCGCGGTGGACGCAGTCGGGGCGGTGGCAGGTCGCCTTCGCCTTCCGCAGCCTGCGGATGCCTCCGTCGACGCCGCGCAGCACACGGGCGATGACCAGCAGACCCAGACAAGCGAGCCCGATGACGACGAGGAACAGCACGAACACGACAGCCCCCGCGACGAGGGCGGCCGCCGTCATAGCTGTCAGGAACGCCCCTGGGAGGAGCAGGAGCGGCCAGCCCCACAGCACCCAGGGTGCGTCGATGACCCACATCGTCGGCCGCGCCCACATGACCCCGACCAGTCCCGCGGCTCCGGCGACGGCCACGCGCATGTCGTCGCGGCTCTGCAGGAACAGGTAGTTGGCCCACGCCGGGTCGCGTCCGTACGGGGTCGCGGTCTTCGGCAGACGGGCCTGCGCCTCACCGGGCCCGACCGTCGCGGCGGCGAAGCGGCCGACGCGCAGCAGGGTGGCCGCGACCACCACGGCGACCAGCAAGACCCCGGCCGCCGCCCCGAAGACGATGGCGAAGGGAAGCGCCGGGAGGACGAGCAGTTTGACCGTGAAGTAGCACACACCCGCGTACAGCAGGAGCCCCAGGATGATCCCGGCGGGGGCCACGCCGTCACCCGTCCTTCTCGTGGTGCTTGCCGGAAGCCCGGCCCAGAAGGGACCACCGGCGCCTGCCCTTGGGCTCCAGCTCGGTCAGCCATGCCCACCAGGGAGGACCGAGATCGCCGAGCTCCGCCACCCGGGCGCGATCCTCCTTGCTCATCGCGCGTGCGCGGAGGCCGAGCTTGTGCCGGAGGGAGGCGAAGTCCTTCTGCTGAACGTCGTCCCCCGGTGCGCTCATCGTCAACTTGAACGCGAACGCCACGGCCTGCGCCCCGTCTTCGGTCACGGCGGCCCGCGGTCTCGTGGGCCAGCGCCGCTCGAGCGCCTGGTAGAGCGGCTTGGCCCGATCCTGGGAGAGGCCGACAACCGCGCCGAGCGCGTGGTAGAGCGGCGCGACGACCATCGCGCCTACCAGGTCGTCGGCCCGGATCTCGACCAGTTCCAGCGGGATGGCCGCGTGGTCGTGCAGCGCGGCCGCGAAATCGCTCCTCGCCATGGCCCGCGGCGACCGCAGCTCGTCGACGAGACTCTGGACGAGGCGGTCGGCATCGAGCTGACGGAGCACCTTCGGGGTGAGCGCGCCCTCCGGGAGGCCCCGCGCTAGGCGCAGCGTGTCGGCGCTCAGCGGCAGGTTTTCCAGCACGGCACAGATGCGCGGGACCAGCCCGCGCGAGAGCGGAAAGCCGCGCTGCCCCAGCATGTCCAGGTAACTCGTCAGCTCGCCGACGGTCGGGTCCGCTGTGTGGAACAGCGCGTCCCAGGCGAGCACATCCGACTCGTCGTCGCGGGGGGCGCGCTCGGCGAGGCGGTCCAGCACCCTGCGCATCACCGTCAGGCGCTCCGACTCGTCCAGCCGTGCGTACGCGATGCCGAACAGCAGCGCGTCGAGCCGATCGGTGGGGTCCTGGGCCTGCGACCACAGCGGCTTCCACCACGACGAGCGGACGAGTTCGTCAGCCTCCTTGGCCTGATCTCCGCCCTGCGCCAGCGACGTCCGCAGCGTCGCGCTCGCCCAGCGCAGCGGACACGCGCTCGCCCATCGCTCGGCAGCGAACACCGGGTTGTCGGCAGCCAGCCACCACGTGGTGAAGGCGGGCGCCGCGTCCGCGATGTGGTCGTCGCGCAGCGCGACCCGGTGCCGTTCGGCGAGCTGCAACAGTGCGGGCACGCGGTCCACCTGGGCCGCGCGGATCGCCTCCTCGATTTCCGCCGTGCGCGTCTCGTCGGTCACCGGGCCGATCCCGAAGCCGCTGAGCTTCGGGTACGCCCGCACGGCCTCCAGCGCACCCGCCCCGTCCGGATGCCTGTCGACCTCGGCGATCTCGGCGGCCTGCAGCCTGGCCAGGATTGCTGGCAGCTTCTCGACCATGCGGTTCGACGCCGCTGCGAGCGTGCGCAGGACCGCGGCGTCCGGCTCGGCCATGAGGACGGCCTCGAGCACCGGGTCGAGCGCGACCAGCAACGCGCGGTCCGGGCCGGTGCGAAGCCAGTCCGCCGCGGTCTCGACGTCTGCCGTGGTTCCGAGGGGCGCGCCTGCGGCCACCGCGTGCGCCACCGTACGGTCGGCGGCCGTGGGCTCCCGGTCCGCCCAGCGCGCCCACTGGCCGGTCAGTTCGACCGCGTCGACGATGTCGTAGGCGTCCTCGGCGAGGAAGCGCGGAGCCCAGAAGCGGGCCGCCGCGGTCGGCTCCACCGGGGTGTGGCGGCCGCGCTCGAGGTCGAACACCAGCAGGCCCGTGTCGGCGCCCGTGTGGGCCCACCGGCCCGCCCACTCCGGGTGCAGCGCGATGATGTCGTGCTGCCCGTACTGCGCGTCGGCCACGAAGATCTTGAAGGTGGTCCGCAGGGCCTGCGGGAGGGGCATCAGCAGGGTGGCTGCCGCTATCCAGCAGGCCGCTACCTCGGGATCCGCCGCGACCAGCACCACCTTGCTCCTGCTTGCGGCGTCGCGCAGGTGGTGGACGGCGGACAGCAGCGCGACCAGCAGACCCTCACCGCCCGCCGCGGCCCGAACCCGGTCGCGCACCGCCTCGGTCTCCAACGGGCCGATCGCCGGATGGGCGGGAAGGGCGTCCAACACCGTGTCCTCGGTCGGCGCGTCCGCCCACCAGGGCGCGGCCCACAGCTGCGCGGGCCGCACGGTGCCGTAGGCGTCGGCGTCGCGGGTGACAACCGCATGCGTGAATTGGTTGCCCTGGCGCGTGCCGTTCGCTTCTTGACCGAGGTAGCGTCCCGCCGCAGTGGCGACGAGGTCGCCGTCAGCGACGTGCGCGAGTGACAACGGGTAGTCGGCGACCGAGCGCCGCTGCTGCATCCAGGTCGCGGGTGGCTCGTAGAGCGCCGACCGCTGTACCAGCGGCATGGCCTCGGTGGCGGCGGCGCCGGGCGTCGCGGCCTGGAACTGGAACCCGGCGCTGCCTTGCAGGCCCTGCCCGGGCCTGCAGTCGGTGTAGTAGAGGCACGCGAAGCCGCTCACGGCTTGCTCCGCTCGATCACGCCGAACCGGTTGAGCAACCAGAGCAGCGGCTCCTCCACCCGGAACGGCCGCACGTTCCCGTCGACGACTCGATCTCGTAGTCGAGGAGCCCCGAGCGCCGAGACGGCGAAGTAGCGGAAGGCGGAGTAGTTGTGGCTGAGGTGCAGGTCGACGTCGTCGGCCCCGTACTCGTGCAACATCGCGCGCACGTGCTCGTGCGCGCTCTGCCCCGCCTCCTCGTCGTAGCCCGGCTTCACGACGGGCTTGCTGCGCAGCGGGTGATCAGCCCGAGCTTGTCGAAGAACACGTCGATCTTGGCGAACACCACTGCCAGCGGCACGTCGACCTTGCGGCGGGCCTTCACCTGGTGTGTCGTCCGCAGCATGTTGGTGATCATGTCGAGCACCTGCAGCGGCGGCGCGGCGTAGCACAGCACCTGCTCGGGCACGTCGATCGCGGCTCGCGCCCCAGGGAGCTGCCACGGGTCGAGCAGCAGGATGAGCCCGCCTGCGACACCGAGGATGACCTCCGTGCACGGCCTCGTGGCTGGTCTGGTCCTCGCCCGCGGCGTCGTAGAACGACAGCACCGTGGTGTCGAACGACGTGCGCCCGAGCCAGGTCTTCGGCTGGCGCCGCTCGACGACCACGGGCGGCCGGATGCCGCCGTCGGCGCTGCGGGTCTGGTCGAGGAGCTTCTTGTCGTCGAACAGCTGGTTGACGTTGCGCTCCAGCCATTGGACAGGTGACCCGGCGCCGCCCTGCTGGTCGCCCGTGAGTCGGATGTCGGCCTGGAAGCGGCGACGCACGGTGGTGCCCAGCTCGTGGTGCAGTACCGCGGTGAACACCGTCTTCCCGGCGCCCTTGCCGCCGACGATGCCGATCAGCGGGCTGCGGCTCTCGGCGAACGTGGCCGAAGAGGGGTGTGACACACCGGGCAGGCCCGGATGCCGCTCATCCCGCCGCAGTGCGGACAGACCGCCCGCCGTCGGGGCGCTGAGCGGGTTACTTCGTCGACGACGGGTAGTACGGGTAGGACGGAACGGAGACGTTGGTCAGGTCGGCCCGCACGGGATCGACCGACTTGGCGCAGCGCGTTGAGCCCCCCGGCACCCCGCGCCCGGCAGATGTAGCCCAGCCGCGCCTGATTGATCATGCTGTAGCAGTACGGGCAGGCGACGACGGCCATTCAGGGCACCTTGAGTTGGCTTACGGGCGGGTCGATGAGCACCGCCTGGGTGGGTTCGGTGAGGAAACACCGCAGCCAATAGGGCTTGCGGAGCGTGCCGGGCACCGTGACCTCGGGCAGCACGAGCGGAGTGTTCGGCGCCAGCAGACGTCCTCACACAACAGCCGGACACACCGGTCATCGGGCGCGACCGGCATCACCGGACCCTGCGAGCCGACGAGCAGCACGGTGGCCGACTGAACGGCCTCCGCGCTGGCCAGCGTGACGCTGCAGCGCACGCCGCCGAAGAGCCGGTGCCCACCGCGGCGCAGCTCGTAACTGATCTTCGTGGCGCGCCCGGTCACCTCGACCGAGACCAGCGGAGCGCGGCACTCGTCGGTGCCGGGCAGGACGGCGGTGATGTCTAGCCGCCGGACGGCGGGCACGTCGCGGAGGTAACAGCCGCCCTCGTCCCGGAACTGACGCACGGTGATCCTGCGGAGTCCGCCGGACCAGGCCACGTCGGCGGCGCTGGTGCCCTCGGGCCAGAGCCAGGTCACCAGTATGTCGTCGCCGAAGCGTTGAGCCTGCACCTGGCGCACCGGCTCGACGAGCTCGGCGACGGCGTCCTGGCCGCGAACGGCACCGTCCGCATCCAGGGTGAACGCCACCAGCCACGTCCGGCCCGACGGCACGGTGGCGACGAGGCTCATCGATTCGCCGCGAGCGGTCAGGCCGCGGTCATCCAGGGGTGAGCCGTAGCGCGCCAGGTCTTCGGCGGCGACGTGGGTGCCGTACTCCACGGGCACGGCTTTGCCGCGCGTCGGATCACGACATCCTTGCCTGTCTGTTGGGTCCAGGTCGGCCCGGACCGTCGGCACCCCCTCGCCGACCGGCGTGGCGGAGAGCTCCGTGACCGGCTTGGCCTCCAGGCGGGTGGTGCCCCATCCGGTGACCGGCTCCGAGCGCAGCGTCGGGCCTCCGTAGACGGACGGGTAGACCGCGACGATCGTGTAGAAGTACCGCGTGCCGTCGACGACGGCGGTGTCGTGGAAACGGCGGTTCTCCTCGACCGCTACGGTCTCCCCGGGTCCGTCGGGTTTCGTCGCGGTTCGGCGCACGTCGACGGCCACCGCGTCCTTGTGGGTATTCCAGCGTCCGTGCACGACCTGGGCGCCGCCCTCGATGACGAGGTCGCTGACCGGCGGCACGATCCGCGTGGAGGTGCCGATGGGCCGTGACCAGGGAGCTGGGGTCTCCCTGGCGAACACGGCGTAGTGCAATGCGTGGCCGACGGGTGGATCGATGTCGGTGGCATGGCCGTTCTCGACCGGTATCGCGAAGCCGTCGTCAACCGCGTCAGGGGCGCGTCCGACACCTCGCACCACCTGGAAGACCGTAGGCGCTCCCGTGCCTGGGCGCCTGCTGCCACGTGACCCGCACGCCTGTTCCGAGTCCGGCGCCGCCTGGACCGACGACGCGGGCGTGGTCGGGATGCCCGCGAGCAGCTCGGGGAGCCCGACCTGGTCCGACGCGAGCGCCAGTGCGTCGCGGAGGCAGGCGCGCGCCTGCTCCTCTCGCCCGGTCGCGAGATGCTCCTCGGCCTGTGACTGCAGCCGGTCGACCAGCTGCCGCTGCCGCTCGACCCGCGCGCGGACCGCCTCGCCCTCGGTGTGCGGCAACGCCGCGGCCGCTTTCTGGGCCGCGGTCAGCCGCCCCTCGGCAAGCAGTTCGGCGACTGCGTCGGCCGGATCGCGGCGCACGGCACCCTCCGCCGCCATGAGGCTGATGACGATGCGTCCGGCGTCGGCGGGCTGCAGTCGGTCCCGGACCAAGATCTGGTAGAGGGTGTGCGGCGGCGCGTTCTCGGCGTGAAGCCTGCGCACCTCCTGGAGCAGGTGAAACAGCGCCAGCTCGCGCAGGTCGGTGCCTGCCTCCACCTCCGACTTGACGAAACCCGATGCCGACCGCACGGCCCGCACCTGTGGGTTGTCGGGGAGCCGCTCCAGCTCGTCCATGCGCTCCTTGGCCGCCGCCCGGTCAAGGCCACCGTGCCCGGCCTGCGGGCTTCGGCGCGACGGTGAAGCCGTCGAGGAGTCCGAACGTCGTCAGGTCGGGGAAGAGCATGGGGGAGGCTGAACATCCCACAGCTGAGCATGGCGTCGTTGAACGTCCTGAACTGACCGCGCAGGCGGACGGAGGTCGTCAGCTCGACCGGCTCGACCAGAACCAGGTTGGCCTTGATCCGGGCCTGCTCCAGCGCGGCGGCACCGAGGTCGACACGGGTCGCTGCGGCCGCCTGCAGCATGCCCTTGGTGATGCAGCCGAGCTTTCCGTACGCCGCGTCGAGCTCCTTCGCGAACTCGACGATCGCCCCCCCGACCGTAAGGCTGCGCTGCGCGTTCCACGTCACCCAGAAGTCCGTAGTTGCGGGGTCCTCGCCTGCCTTGAGGAACTCGTTGTGCTCGCGGACCAGCTGCTGCGCCACATAGCCGATCGGGCCGGGACGCATCGCATGCTTGTTCCACAGCCTGACGACCGCGTCGACCCGGCTGCGAGTCGCATCGGCATCCATCCCGGGTGGTATCGCGTAGCGCGCATCGAGGTCCCCTGGCAGATGCGGCATGTGCTTGCGCAGCTGCTTGAGGACCCGTTCCTCGTAGTCCTTGGTGTCGAAGGCGGTCACCGGCGCACTCAGCTCGTTACAGTGATCTTCGAGGAGGCCTCGATGGCCGCCCCGAGCTCGCTGCGACGACAGACCGACGTCGACCTTGATCGTGAGCTCGCTGCGGGTGCTCTGCTCGGTGGCGTGCAGTTTGAGCAGGCCGTCCTCGTCGATGGACATCAAGTATCTCCTCGATCCTGTCGCCCGCTGGTCGACGGGTTGCGTGGGTATGCCGGTGATGAGCCCGGCGCCGTCGCTCAGCGGGTTGTTGGCTGCGAGGTCCTCGCTCGCCACCTGCCCGGCCTGCTCGTACAACGCGATCTCGACGGTGTCCTGGTCATGGCGCAGCGTGCGCGCGGTCGTCCTGCGGTCGCCGGTGGGCCACTTGTCGTTGGCGAAGGCGAGATGCTTCACGAACTCGGTCGTGTCGGTCTCCGAGCGCCGCATCCTCACCCCGAAGGCCTTGGGCAGGACGCTCTGGGTCTTCTTCTCGGTCAGTGCCACGACGGTGGCCTCGGGAAGGCCGTACTGCTGAGCCACGTCCTTGAGGACCTTTGCCGCTTCCGCGGCCCCCTCCGCCGCGGACTCGGCGTCGCTCGATGGCCTCCTGCTGCATGCGGTAGACCACCCGGGACAGCGCGAAGATCGCCGCGCCCTTCGCGACCGCCAGATCGGGATCGTGCAGCTTGGGCTCCAACCGAATTCCTTGGTGAGCCGAGCCGCCACCATCGGCATGTGCGTCGAACCTCCGACGAGCAGCACCTCGTCGATCTGCGCTCCCGGTTGCTTGGTCTCCAGCGTCGCCAGGGTGCGGCGCACGATCTCGACGCAGCGGTCGAGCAGGTCGGCCGTCATCTCCTCGAACTCGGTGCGGCTCACCTCGATCTTGGCGGCGGCCCCCGCGAACTGCAGCACGACCGGTCGACTTCTCGCGCAGCGACAGCTGCTTCTTCACGTCCTCGGCTTTGAGCGCGACCGACTGGAGGAATTCGGCATCGTCCTCGATCGACTCGGTGGTGTCCGCCTCGGCGGCGAACCGCTGCAGGAGGTGATCACGCAGCCGCGAGTCCCCAGTCGGCGCCGCCGAGGTCGGTGGCGCCGTCGGTGCAGACGACGACGATGTCGCTGGCGGTGACTTGGATGACGGTCGTGTCGAACGTGCCGCCACCCAGGTCGAACACCAGCACGGTTTTGTCCTCGCCCCCGCTCATCAGGTCGTAGTGAACGGCGGCGGCGACGGGTTCGGGCAGGATGCCG
This sequence comes from uncultured Actinomycetota bacterium, assembly GCA_963799945.1. GTDB lineage: Bacteria > Actinomycetota > Actinomycetes > Mycobacteriales > Pseudonocardiaceae > Pseudonocardia. Next base: position 494,243 of record CAWCZG010000004.1, on the reverse strand, counting down.
ACCACGTCGAGCTGGGCGATGAGCCCTGCCTTGCGGGTTGCTTCTCGCTGCTTCAGCACCGAAGTAGGCAGGGACTGGTGATCACTGCCCGTTCGACCGGCCCGTTCGTGTACTTGCTCGCGTCGGCCGCCAGGCTCAGGAGGATGAAGGCGGAGATCGACTCCGGGGTCTGGACCGTGCCGTGGTAATCCATATCGTGCGTCTCGCCCATCCGGCGCTTGATGAGGCTAACGACGTTGTCGCTGTCGAGCACGGCAAACTGCTTTGGCCGTACCTGCCCGACGACGACGTTGTCGGCCGTCTCGAAGTGCACGACCGAAGGCGTTGTCTCGCTGTTGTTGTCGTTGCGGCAGACCGTGGGGCGTCCGGACTCGTCGATGTAGGCGATCGCCGAATACGTGGTGCCAAGGTCGATGCCGAATACGCGGCCTGCGCCCTAGCCGGTGTCGTCAGCCATCGATCAGCGTCTCCTTCGCAGGGATCGCGTTCGTGGTGTCGGTCGGGGGCGCAGCGGCAGGCGCCGTCCTGTGGACGGCAACGCGGGCGGGCGACGATGATCCGTCTCGCCGTCGATCTCTGCGTAGCCGTCTTGCAGGATCTCGGCGATGCGGCCGTCGAGAGCCGGATCGGTCGCCGCTACGGAGCGCGTGGCTCTGGTGGCGACCCGCGACGAACGGACAGCCCGGCTCCCGGGCCAACACGGCGACGCCGCACCGCTCCAGCGCCTGTTCGACCATGTCGGCGAACGAGGTCAGCAGGTCGGTGACCTGCGCGCCACTCATCATCTCCGGGCGCGTGCTCGCCTGCAGGAGCAACGCGTTTCGCAGCCGGCATAGGTCGGTCACCACCGGCCGCATCAGACCAGCGCGCTCCACACCCCGCAGCCGTTCGATGTCCTCGTACTGGCGGTCGATCACCCGCTCCCTGGCCGCCGCCCGGTCGGACTCTGTGGCCATCCGCTGTGCGATCTCGACGAGGTCCGCGTCGATACGGGCCAGGTGAGAAGCGAGTTCTGGGTCTTCCGGCAGGAGCAGGTTGGGTTCGGCGGGCGGCAGATCGTCAGAGATGGGTGATGTTGCCGTATCGCCTGTTGCGGGCGGTGTGGCCGGGTCAGGGTGCATGGGATCGCTCTCCCGCTGGAGGTCGAGGTCGCTGTGGGGTGGCTTGCCAGCTGCCGCTCATGTGCACCAGATTCGATCGTGGATGAAGGTCTACTTCCTGCACGTCGCTTTCAAGGATGCGCTCCCGAAGGGCTCAGTACCCCGCTCGGTCCAACGCCAGTGTTCGGAACGTAGCGCCTTCGCGCACGAATCCGACCATCTCCCGCCACCGATCCCTCTCCTGGTTGCCCGCGTGCTCTGACGGCTACATGTCCTCGATGTCGGAATATTCTCGGCGCGATCTACCCTGGTAGACTGTGAACCAACGCATCGAATTCGGCACCTCCTTGATCGATTGGTGTCCGCAGGTCCGCCGCGCATGAGAAGCGCTCGGCCGCAGGTAAGTGACGCGCGTACGCCGTGATCAATGAAACAACGCAAGTACGCTTGCTAGCGAACCGACCGCGGCGACAAACAATGAGAGTGCGTTGAAGATCGCTTGACTGCGGTTTCGGGCATCGTCGGCTGGATTGCTCGGCGGTCGCCGGTTCGTCCCGATCCGCCTCCCAGCTTGTGCGCCATCTAGCCAGGTTAATCGGAACAGTACGCCGGGGTTCTCGCCCCACAGGCGAGATGGTGTCCCGCTTGTCGCGGCCGTGGTAGTTACAGCCGTTGACCTTGCCGTAGACATCCCGTCTGCATCCGCGCCCATCGACCTCGAAGTCGCACTTTGTCGGCATGAGGAAGAGAATCCAGATAATTATCAATACGACGTCAAGAAGGATGACTAACCACAGGCCATAGCGGGGATGAATGATGATGTACGCGAGGATGCAAATCCCTGCCAACCATGGAATATGGTCGCGCTTCTTCCAGCGACGATCTACTCCGGGTCGACTTCGGCGTCTGCGGCCGCTACCGCCCCGTTTGGCGAGCACGAATTGTCCTTTCGGTACAGTGAAAGGAGATACGGGCGTCGTGTACTGAACGTACGGACTGACAACTGAACAGCAAAGGCGGCACTTGGGGGCCTGGCTGATTACACTGCGTTATGATACTGACGTCATGTGAGTGAATTGCGCAGGTGTAATTGCTTCTTTGGGTACCAATGTTGAATTGCAAACCCGTCCGCCGACTGCGACCGCCTGGGGGTGCCTCCTCTGCGCACGCGACGACGCAGCCGTCGCCGCCGTCAGCTAGTACCCAACCAACAGGACGCCGACCTCTCGGACTCGCATGAGGATGTAATCGCATTCCCTGATATTCGAGTGTTGCGTCAAAAACGTGTCCGACTGGAACGACAGTTGCTGATCCCATAGGCGGTCGCCGGGCGTCGCGGACCGATCGGCGCGGATCGAGATGCTCGACGTGCTCGAGCCGGTCGGTGACGGGCTCGATCGCGGGACCGGTCCGCCGATGAGCCAGTGAGAGCTTACGGACGCTAGCAGTCCGGCGAGGTATTTTCACCGACCCACTGGTCGGAGTCGTCCGCTCGGGCAATGTGGCCGGGGCTCTCGAGCGGGATGAACTCGCCCGATACGACCTGGGTTGTCTGCCAGTCGAACCAATAGAGCATGTCGTGGTCCATCACGAAGCCGCGAAGTTCTCGCCGAGTCGTCAGCCGGACGGTGCGGCCCGCGTGCGGACTGGCGTCCTCCCCGTCCAGGAGGACCTCCGGACCGCCGGTGGCGTCGAGGTGCGCGACGTAACGAATAGGTGGTGCCGAGGCCGACTCCAAGGACGGGTCGTGCGGTCAACGGCTGCTCCCTCGCGTCGGTGCCCCAAAACCGGTGAAAGCGTATCCACGCCATCACGTCTGGTCACGAAAATCGCTCGGCGGCCTTCCAACGCACCGTGCGCGTCACCCATGATGGGAACCGGGGAGGGGACATGGCGAAGCACGAAAAAGGACGATCAAGATATCGGCGGCACGATCACCCGGTCCAACATCGCGGGCGGCAACGTCACCCAGGGCAGTCCACGCATCGGTCCACAGCCCGAAGAGATCCGCAAGCAGCTGAAGCTCGACCGCGAAGAATTCGTGCGGGCGGCCGGCGACCAGGGTGACCAAATGCGGCGGCGCCTCGATCGGCTCGATGACGAGCTCGCCGAGGACGAACCCGACGCCGACGCGGTCCGCGGCGGCTGGACGGCCGCGGCCAAGCTGCTCACGGGTGCGGGCGCCGCCGCCGAGAGCGCCAAGAAGATCGCCGAGCTCGTGCACGCACTGTTCCCGTGACGGCGTCGCAGGTGCCGCGCACGGCACGCGAGGTCCCCCGGGGCTCCGGCGCCGCGAGCCGGGATGAGACCACGCGGCTGCTGTGCGCGGCCGCGCACCGCCACGAGCGGTTCGCGGGTGACATCGTGCGCTTCTACCTCGCCGAGCAGGTCGGCGCGGTGCCGCCGTCGCCCGGCTTGGACGCGGCCGCCGCGATGCGTGATGCCGTGGCCGCACAGTCGCGTCGCTTCGTCCGCGACGTGCTGGTGCTCCTGCTGCTCGTGCTGCTGTGCCTGCTCGCCCCGCTCGCCGTGGTGATCTGGCTGGTCGTGGTCGTGCCGGCAGCACCGCAAGGCGAAGCCCAGCTATCCGGTCACGGTCGGTGGATCGCGGTGGTCGGGACGCTGGCCCTGCTCGCCCTCATCGGGGCGGTGCAAGCCATCCCGTTCACGCATCTGCTGTTGCCGGCGCTGGTGGCCCGCCGTCGTCGTCGCGGGGCTGATCTTCCTAGTGCTGGCGGCCGAGCGTTGCGCGGGCGAGGTGTACCTGCGGAGCCGGTTCCAGCCGAAGACGTTTGTAGCGACCCGAAGGCAGCGGCCTCGGTGTGGAGCGGTGGCTGCGGAGGATGGGCAACCGCCGGTTCGGCGCGCAGCTCACCCGTGTCGCCGAGGCGGACGAGTACCACCCCGTTGGCAGGGCATGGTCGACGTGATCGTGCACCGCACACCCACGCCATTCGTCGGGCCGGTATCAGGTCCACCACACCGAACCGGTCGTCGTCGCAGCCAAGGCCGCAAGGCCGAGCCGATTGACGTCACAGATCTGCACCGGCATCTGGCAAAGAAGCTTCTCGCCGACAACTCGGCCGCGACCCGCAAGCTGCTGTACCGCCGTCAGATCGTCGTCGCGACCGAGCAGCTGGGCCTCTTGTCCACGGCGGGCGACACCCCGTTCACCCACATGATCTTCGACCGGAGGCGGCCGCCCACGAGGCACCGACCGCCTCTTGCGGTCAGCGGCGAGATCGTCGCCGAGGTGTCGAGGGTGTGCGTTTCTACAGCTGCTTCCGAACGGAGTCGTTCCGGCGCAGGTGGTCGTGTCGTGCGATCCGCGCGTCACCTCATACGGGAACATGATCCAGCTGCGGCTCACCCCCTGCGTGCTGCCGCCGGTAAACCCCTGCTGGACGAGGTCGATTACAGCGTCCGGCTCGGTACGGATGGCTGAACGAGGCCGCGCTCGACTTTCTTGCCCTTCCCCGGTTCGCGCATAGCAGGCTCGGGCGGTGCTGAAGCGGCCGACGCCACGCGCGCCCCACGGCAAAGAAGATCGAACCGGAGCGCTACGGGCGGCCCGTAGTCTCCGCGAGGAAGTCTCTCGTGGCGTGGCGGAGGAGCACTGGTACCAGAACGATGACGCCAGCGGCACGATGGCGATGCTGAGCAGACTGATTTTCGACGAGGCGGCTACCTACCTGAAGAAGCGCGGCTACGACGTCACGCAGCTGCGCAAGGACGCCGAGACGGTGGTCAAGAGCTACAGCATAAAGATCAATGGCGGCAACTTCACCGACGTCAACATCGCCACCGGCAACATCAACCAGGCGCGGAAGGGTCGGACAAGGACAAGGACCCAGAGAAGGCGAAGCGACCGCTGCCGCAGCGGATCCCTGCAGGTCCCGCTCACACGACTCCGCATGACATCGGCTGGCCCGTTGCACACCGGTTCGTCTGCCGGGCCGAGGACGTCGACATCACGAGGCTGCCCGCTTGTTGTGGTCGGTCTCGGTGCGCGTGTCCGCGGGGAAGATGTACCCCCACGTCGCTGACCTGCGCCTTCGCGCCAACTAAGAAAAGCCCTCCGGCATACTTGCTGGTCGAAGGTTTGATCTCGTGTCCGAGGGGGGACTTGAACCCCCACGCCCTACTAGGGCACTAGCACCTCAAGCTAGCGCGTCTGCCATTCCGCCACTCGGACCTGCTGCGCAAGGATAGCCGAGGCGTCCGGGCCGCTGACACCGGACCCGGGTGGTAGGAAGATCCGCATGAGCAGCGTGGAAGCCGAGGACGAGGTCGTCGAGCTGTGCTCGGAGCTCATCCGCTTCGACACGTCCAACACGGGCGAGCTGGAGACGACGGTCGGAGAGCGGGAGGCGGCTGATTACGTCGCCGCGAAGCTGGCCGAGGTCGGCATCGAGTTCGAGCGGGTCGAGTCGGGGGCGCCGGGGCGGGACAACGTCATCTGCCGCCTCCGTGGCGCGGACCCGCAGCGGGGGGCGCTGCTCGTCCACGGTCATCTCGACGTGGTGCCCGCCGATCCGGGCGAGTGGTCGGTGCACCCGTTCTCCGGCGCCGTGCAGGACGGTTACGTGTGGGGCCGGGGCGCAGTGGACATGAAGGACATGGTGGCGATGACGCTCGCCGTGCTCCGCCGCTTCAAGCGCGACGGGGTCGTGCCGCCGCGCGACATCGTGTTCGCCTTCCTCGCCGACGAGGAGGCGGGCGGGGAGTACGGGGCGAAGTGGCTCGTCGAGCACCGGCCCGACCTGTTCGACGGCTGCACCGAGGCCGTGGGCGAGGTCGGCGGGTTCTCGTTGACCCTCGGCGAGGACCGGCGCGTCTACCCGATCCAGTCGGCCGAGAAGGGCATCGCCTGGATGCGGCTGCGGGCCCGCGGCAAGCCCGGGCACGGCTCGTTCCTGCACGACGACAACGCGGTGACCAAGGTGGCCGAGGCCGTGGCGCGGCTGGGCAACCACACGTTCCCGCTGACCCTCACCGACACCGTCCGCACCTTCCTGGCCCGGATGAGCGAGCTGACCGGCCTCGAGTTCCCCGAGGACGACCTGACCGGCGCCATCGCCAAGCTGGGCCCGATCGGGCGCATCGTCGGCGCGACCATCCGCGACACGGCGAACCCGACGATGCTCAAGGCGGGCTACAAGGCCAACGTCATCCCGTCGGTGGCCGAGGCGGTCGTGGACTGCCGGGTGATCCCGGGCAGGCAGGAGGAGTTCCTGCGCGAGGTCGACGAGCTGCTCGGGCCGGACGTGACGCGGGAATGGGTCACCGAGCTGCCCCCCGTCGAGACCGACTTCGAGGGCCCACTCACCGACGCGATGATCGCCGCTCTGCAGGAGCACGACGAGCTGGCCACCGCCATCCCGTACATGCTCTCCGGCGGCACCGACGCCAAGTCCTTCCACACCCTGGGCATGCGCTGCTACGGCTTCGCCCCGTTGCGCCTGCCGCCCGACCTGGACTTCGCCTCGCTCTTCCACGGCATCGACGAGCGGGTGCCGGTCGATGCGCTGACGTTCGGCACGCGCGTGCTCGACACCTTCCTTCGGAACTGCTGATGGACCTCCACGGCAAGGCCGCGCTGGTCACCGGCGGGGCGTCGGGCATCGGGGCGGAGGCGGCGCGGCGGCTGGCCGCCGGGGGCGCGCGTGTCGCGATCGCCGACCGCGACGAAGCAGGCGCCCGCACGCTGGCCGACGAGCTCGGCGGCCTGGCGCTGCCCGGCGACGTGGCCCAGCCCGACACGATGACCATGGCCGTCGACATCGCGGAGGACACGTTCGGACGGCTCGACGTCGTCCTGCTCAACGCCGGGATCACGGCGGGGCAGTCGGGGCTGGAGGACCTCGACCTCGCGGGCTACCGGCGGATCATGGGCGTGAACGTCGACCACGTCGTCTTCGGGCTGACGGCCGCGGTGCCCGCGCTGCGGCGGGCCGGCGGTGGCGTGATCGTCGCAACGGCCTCGCTCGCGGGCCTCACCGGCATGCCCGGCGACGCGCTGTACACGCTGAGCAAGCACGCGGTGGTCGGCTACGTCCGCGCGGCGGCCCCGGTGCTCGCCAGGGAGGGCATCCGCGTCAACGCCGTGTGCCCGGGTTTCGCCGACACACCGCTGCTCGCGCCGGCCAAGAGCCAGCTGGCGGACTTCCCGCTGCTCACGCCCTCGGACGTGGTCGACGGGATCGCCGCCATCCTGGAGCGCGGCGAGCCGGGGGAGTGCTGGTACGTCCAGCCGGGCCGCGAGCCCGCGCCCTACGGCTTCCGCGGAGTGCCCGGGCCGAAGGGCTCGACGCCGCCCCCGGCCATCAGCTGGGAGGACCACTGATGCACGGGTGGCAGGTGCGCGAGCTCGGCGACCCGGCCGACGTGCTGACCTGGACCGAGATGCCCGACCCCGAGCCGGGCCCGGGCCAGGTGCTGGTGCGGGTGCATGCCGTGGCGTGCAACTTCCCGGACATCCTCCTCTGCCAGGGCCGCTACCAGGAGAAGCCCGCGCTGCCGTTCACGCCGGGGATGGAGATCGCAGGCGAGGTCGTGGCCGCAGGTCCCGGGGCCGCCGCGCAGGTCGGCGACCGTGTGTTGGGCATGCCGCCGATGGGCGGGGGCGGTTACGCCGAGCTGGCCCTGCTGGACGCCGCGTCGACACTGCCGTGGCCGGAAGGCATGAGCGCGGGCCAGGCCGCGGGCATGTTCGTGACCTACCAGACGGGCGTCTGCGCGCTGGAGCACCGCGGCGGGCTGCAAGAGGGCGAGACGCTGCTCGTCCACGCGGCGGCGGGTGGCGTCGGGAGTGCCGCGGTGCAGCTCGGGAAGGCGCTGGGCGCCCGCGTGATCGGGACAGCCGGTGGGCCGGAGAAGTGCGCGGTGGCCACGGCGATGGGAGCCGACGAGGTCGTCGACTACAAGAGCGAGGACCTCGTCACGCGGGTCAAGGAGCTCACCGACGGCCGCGGCGCCGACGTCATCTACGACCCGGTCGGGGGCGACCTGTTCGACGCCTCCCGCCGGGTGGTGGCGTTCGAGGGGCGGATCCTGGTGATCGGCTTCGCCGGGGGCCGGTTCGCGGACGCGCCCACCAACCACGCGCTCATCAAGAACTACGCGGTCGTCGGGGTGCACTGGGCGATGTACCGCCGGGTGGCGCCCGAGTGGATCGCGCGCTGGCAGGGGCGGCTCAACGACCTGTGGACGGCCGGGAAGATCGCTCCGCTGGTCGGGGCGTATCTAGCGCTGCGGGAGGCGCCGGAGGCGTTGCGCCGCCTCGGATCCCGCGGGACCACGGGGAAAGTGGTGCTCGTCCCCGAGGGGTCAGGCACATGAGGGTTCCGCCCGGGCCGGAACCTCGTGGGCCGGGCGCTCTCAGATCGAGAGCTCGGGGAGCATTCTCGAACTGCGCCGACGGCGCAGGACCACCTTCCGCACACCACCGGGGTAGAGCCGCACCCGGGAAAGCTCCCAGCCGCCGAACTCCGCCTGGATCGCGAGCCGGACGGCCGCGGTCATCCGCGACACGTCTCCAGGGAGCTTGACGGGGCGGTATTCCCACTCCCCGACGGCCCCCTCCCCGAGATTCCCCTCAGCCGAATCTCCCTCGATCGTGCCGCTGGTGCTTCTCCGCGCCACCGGCTCACCTCCTAGGGGTAGGAACCGCGCCCCACGCGCCGGTGAACGGCGAGTGGACTGCTCAGCCTAGGCGCACCCGAGGGTCGTGTGCCAGGGCTCCGGGCGGGACGCTGACGTCGTCCAGCGCGGCGCGGATCTCCGCGGGCAGGGTCACCGACTCCGTCGCCATAGACGCGGTGAGCTGCGCGGCGTCGCGGGCCCCGACGATCGCGGCGGCGACCCCGAGCCGGTCTCGCACCCAGGCCAGCGCGACGGTGAGCGGCGAGGTGCCCAGGCCGTCGGCGGCGGTGAGCACGGCCTGCACGATCCGCGCGGAACGTTCGTTGCGCCGGGCCTCGACGTACGGTGCGAGGGCGGGGGAGGCGGCGCGCGAATCGGCGGGGGTGCCGTCGGCGTACTTGCCGGTGAGGACGCCCCGGCCGAGCGGGGCCCAGGCCAGCAGGCCGACGCCGTGGTGCAGCGCGGCGGGCAGCAGCTCGACCTCGGCGTCACGGGCCAGGAGCGAGTACTCCACCTGCGCCGACACCGGCACCGTGATGCTGCCCAACGCCCGCCCGCGCTCGGCGACCGTGGCGAGCTGCCAGCCCCGCGGCGCCACCAACCCGGCGTAGCGCACCCGGCCGGACATCACCGCCACCTGCACGGCCGAGAGCGTCTCCTCCAACGGGATGGTCGCGTCGAAGCCGGGGAGCTGCCAGAGGTCGAGGTGGTCGGTGCCGAGGCGCTTGAGCGTGGCGTCCAGGCCGGTGAGCAACGCGCCCCGGGCCGCGCCGTCGCCGAGCGGGCCGCCGGGCAGCGTCGCCCGCCCCGCGATCACCACGTAGTCGCGGGGAACGCTGGTCGCCAGCACCTCGGCCAACACTTCCTGGGCGGCCCCGTCGCCGTAGCCGTCGGCGGTCTCGACGAGCGACCCGCCCGCGTCGACGAACGCCGTCAGCTGGGCGGCCGCGCTCTCGGCGTCGGTGTCTTCACCCCAGGTCATCGTGCCAAGGCCGATCCGCGAGACCTCCAGCCCGCTCCCGCCCACCCGACGCCGCAACACCGGGCCGAGCTTAGAGGGCGACACGGCCGAGATCGGCGATCCTCGGCCGTGTCGGCGCCCGCGTCTGTCGGACCCTCTCCGGCAGGCCCCCAGGTGGAGCCCGCTACGGTCGCCTGTCGTGTCGTGGCTCGAAGTCCTCGTTCTCGGCGTCGTGCAGGGTTTGACCGAATTCCTGCCGATCTCGTCGTCCGCGCATCTCCGCATCGTCTCGGGGGTGTTCTTCGGCAACGACCCTGGCGCGGCGTTCACCGCGGTCAGCCAGCTCGGCACCGAGGCGGCAGTGATCGTCTACTTCGCCCGCGACCTCTGGCACCTCATCACCGTGTGGTTCCGCGGCCTGCGCAGCCCCGAGGCCCGCGCCGACCCCGACTACCGCCTCGCGTGGCTGGTGATCATCGGGACGATCCCGATCGGTGTCCTCGGCATCCTGTTCAAGCACCCGATCGAGACCGTCGCCCGCAACCTGTGGCTGATCGCCACGACGATGGTCGTCTTCGGCGTGCTGCTCGGCCTCGCCGAGTACTACGCGCGTCAGCGCACGGAGTTGCAGCAGCTGAAGGTGGCCGACGGTGTGATCCTCGGCTTCGCGCAGGCCTGTGCCCTGATCCCGGGCGTCTCCCGCTCGGGAGGGACGATCACCGCGGGCCTGTTCCTCGGGCTGACGCGCACGGCCGCCGTGCGCTACTCGTTCCTGCTGGCGATCCCCGCCGTCGTCGCGGCGGGCCTGTTCACCATCCCCGACATCGGCCGCGGCGACGGCACCACGCCGTTGCAGATGGTCGTGGCGACGGTGATCGCGTTCGTGGTCGGGTTCGGCGTGATCGCGTGGCTGCTCCGGTGGGTCGGCAAGCACACGGTGTACGCGTTCGTCTGGTACCGCATCGCCCTGGGCGTGGTGCTGTTCGTGGCGCTCGGGGCGGGCTGGGTGTCGGCGACCTGAGCTACCGGTCCTCGCCGACGGCGAAGGCGGGCTGCAGGCCGGTCAGCGCCACCGAGGTGTCCCACAGCTGACGGGCCGCCGCGGCGTCGCGGGCCGCGCCCGTCGGCGTCTCCCGGACGGGGGTCGCTCCCCGCACGATGAACCGCGGCCCGTAGTACTCGCCGCCCCGCACCGTCGGGTCGGTGAGCGCCCGCAGCATCGGGCGCGCCCCCAACTCGGCGGACTGCGTGATGAACGGCACGACCGTCGTCATGGCCCGGTTGGCCAGGGCGGAGCCCTCCGTGCCGAGGTCGGTGGCGGACGCGCCGGGGTGCGCGGCGACGGCGATCGTCGACGACCCGGCCGCGTCCAGTCGCCGCTGCAGTTCGGTGGTGAACCGGATGTTCGCGAGCTTGCTCTGGAAGTAGGACTGCCAGCGGTCGTAGGGCCGTTCGAGCTTCGGATCGGCCTGCCCGCGGGCGCCGCGGTGGCCCATGCTCGCCATGTTCCCGATGCGGGAGCCCGGCGTGGCGAGCAGCAGCGGCAGCAGCCGCGCGGTGAGCGCGAAGTGCCCGAGGTGGTTCACCCCGAACTGCATCTCGAAGCCCTGCGCCGTGCGCGCCTCGTCGATCGCCATCAGGCCCGCGTTGTTGACGAGCAGGTCCAGTGGGCCGGTCTGGGTCGCCGCAAAGGCCGCGACGCTCTCCAGGTCGGCCAGGTCGAGCTCGCCCACGCTGACCCGCGCGCCCGGCGCGAGCCTGCGGAGCGTGTCGGCCGCGGCCTCGGCCTTCGTCGTGTTGCGGCAGGCGAGCAGCACCTCGGCGCCGTGGGCGGCGAGCCCGTGGGCGATCTGCAGCCCGAGGCCCGCGTTGGCCCCGGTGACGATCGTGCGGCGGCCGGTCAGGTCGGGGATGTCTGCGGGTGTCCAGCCCATCGTGTGTCCTCCGATCGAAGGTGAATATGCCTTCATCTTAGCCACAAGATGAACGATGCTTCATGATGGAGGGGTGAGAGTCGACGCACAGCGCAACCGCGACCGGATCCTCGAGGCCGCCCGCGCGCTCGTCGCCGAGACCGGCGTGGACGCGACGATGGAGGACATCGCGCGCCACGCGGGCGTCGCCGTCGGCACGCTCTACCGGCACTTCCCGGCGAAGGAGGATCTGGTCGCGGCCGTCGTCGAGGACTCGTTGGCGCAGATGGCCTCGCTCACCGAAGGCGCGCTCGCCGCCGTGCACGCCGGGGCGGCGCCCGGGCCCGCGCTCGGCGAGCTCTTCCGGGAGATCGCCGAACGGCACGCGTCGGACCAGGCGTTCAAGTCGGCGGCCGGTCGCCTGGACGTCAACGCCGAGATCGAGACGGCCGCGCCGGGCACCACGATCGCCCGCAGCGTGCTCGCCATCAACCAGCTGCTGCGCCGCGCGCAGCTCGCGGGCGAGATCCGGGCCGATCTCACCCTCGCCGATCTCGCGGTGCTCCTGGGCGCGGTGCCGGGGGCGGGCGTGTCGTCCGACCTCCGTGCGCGCTTCGTCGACATCGTGATCGCCGGGCTGGCCCCGTAGGCTCGATCATGTGACCACCCTGATCCTGTTGCGGCACGGCCGCAGCTCCGCCAACGTCGCGGGCGTGCTGGCCGGGCGCACCCCGGGCGTCGAGCTGGACGAGACGGGGCGGGCGCAGGCGGGGAAGGTCGTCGAGCGGCTGGCCGGGGTGCCGATCGCGGAGATCGTGTGCTCGCCGATGCTGCGGTGCGAGCAGACGGTGGCGCCGCTGGCCGAGGACCGCGGTCTCGTGCCCCTGTCCGAGCCCGAGCTGGCCGAGGTCGACTACGGCAGCTGGACGGGCGGCTCGCTGAAGACGCTGTCCAAGGAGCCGCTGTGGAAGGTGGTGCAGGCCCACCCCTCGGCGGCGGTGTTCCCCGACGGCGAGGGGCTGGCGGGCATGCAGGCGCGCGCGGTGAGCGCCATCCGCCGCCACGACGCCCGGGTCGCCGCGGCCCACGGCCCGCAGGCCGTGTGGCTGGCCTGCAGCCACGGCGACGTCATCAAGGCCGTCCTGGCCGACGCGCTGGCCTCCCACCTGGACAACTTCCAGCGGATCATGGTCGACACCTGCTCGATCAGCGTCGTCCACTACACCCCGACGCGGCCCTTCGTCGCCCGCGTCAACGATCTCGGCGGCGACGTCGCGGGCCTCGTCCCGCCCAAGCCGAAGCGCCGCCGCAAGCCGGTCGCCCGCAGCTCGGACGCGGTGGTGGGCGGCACCACGTGACAGCGATGTGCCTCAACGGCTGAGGTGGCCTACTCTGGATTTCGCCATGTCACGCGTCATCCACGTCTTCCGTCAGCCCGAGCGCTTCGTCGCGGGCACCGTCGGCGAGCCCGGCGACCGCTCGTTCTACCTCCAGGCGATCGAGGACTCCCGCACCATCAGCGTGCTGCTGGAGAAGCAGCAGGTCTCGGTGCTGGCCGAGCGCATCGCCGCGCTCCTCACCGAGGTCACCCGGCGCTTCGGCGCGGGCGAGCCCGAGAACTCCGGCACCGATCTCGATCCGCTGGCCGTGCCGCTGGAGGAGGAGTTCCGGGTCGGCACGATGGGCCTGGGCTGGGACGCCGACTCGAAGTCGATCGTGGTCGAGCTGCTCGCCGTCACCGAGGAGGAGGTCGACGAGTCGGTCGTGCTCGACGACACCGAGGAGGGCCCCGACGCGTTGCGGGTGTTCCTCTCGCCGGGGCAGGCCAAGGCGTTCGCCGATCGCGCCGAGCGCGTGGTGTCGGCTGGGCGCGCGCCCTGCCCGCTGTGCGCGGAGCCGCTCGACCCGGAAGGCCACGTCTGCGTGCGCCTCAACGGGTACCACCAGAGGACCCCGGTCGCGGAATAGGGAGTACGTGGATCCTCGTGACCCGGCGGTGCCGGAGCTGCTTCTCCGCGGTCGCATCGACGTCACCGGACGGTTGGTCGATGCGTCCAACGCCACGCTCTTCGGCACCGTGAGCGCGGACGGCGTCGAGGCCGAATGCGTCTACAAGCCGATCCGCGGGGAGCGTCCGCTCTGGGACTTCCCCGACGGAACGCTCGCGGGCCGCGAGGTGGGGGCGTTCCTGGTGTCGGAGGCGGCGGGCTTTCACGTCGTGCCGCACACGGTGTTGCGCGACGGGCCGTTCGGGCCGGGCATGGTGCAGGTGTGGGTGGAGACCACCGACGAGCGGGAGCTGGTGGACGTCTGCTCGCCCAAGGAGGTCCCGGCGGGCTGGCTCGGGGTGCTCCGCGCCCGCGGTGAGCGGGGGAGACCGGCCGTGCTCGTGCACGCCGACACACCCGGGCTGCGGCGGATGGCCGCGTTCGACGTCGTGGTGAACAACGCCGACCGCAAGGGCGGGCACGTGCTGGCGGGCACCGACGGCCACCTGTACGGCGTCGACCACGGCCTCACGCTGCACGTCGAGGACAAGCTGCGCACGGTGCTCTGGGGCTGGGTCGGCCAGCCGCTGCCCGACGACGTCATCGAGGCGCTGGAGAAGCTGCGCGCCGAGCTGGATGGGGCGTTCTCCGACGTGCTGGGCGAGCACGTGACGCGCCGCGAGGTCCGCACGCTCTCCTCGCGGGTCGACGCGCTGCTCGCCGACCCCCGCTTCCCCGAGCCCTCGGGCTACGGCCCCGCGATCCCGTGGCCCGCGTTCTGACCTGACCGGCCGGTCGTCACCCGAACCAGGGCGGCATCGCGGGAATGGCGGAGTAGGGCACGACGGCGTCGCGGAAGGCCACGGTGGCCGAGCCGTCGTCGGCCACCCGCACGCGGATGTCCTCCAGGTTGTGCGGCTCGCCGGGGTCGTGGCCCAGCGCGGTGGCGGCGAACGCGCGCATCGGGGCCGAGTGGCTGCTGGCCACCACCAGCAGCGGACGGTCGGCGGCCAGCGTCCCGAACGCCGCGATGGCCCGCCACAGCCGGTGCGCGGCGAACGAGGGCGGCTCGAAGTACAGCGTGGGGTTGTGCACCCAGTACTCGATCGGCCCGCCCGCGCGCGCGGCCGCCCGGTACTCGGTGTCGAAGCGGTCGCACTCACGCGCCCAGTCCGGCAGCTCGCCCTCGGGCAGCGCGAGCCGTGCGGTGATCGCGACGGACATGTCGACGACCGTCTCGTCGAGCGCGAAGCGCAGGTTGCCGATGTCGCCGTCCGGGTACAGCGGGCCGATGGTGGTGTCGTCCACCTGTTCGCCGCCCAGCGTCTCGACCAGCGCGGCCCGCAGCGCCACCGCCGTCGCGGTGGCCCGTGCGGTCTCGGCGTGCGGCATCCGCACGTCGGTCCCCGGCGCGATCTCCTTGGCCAGCAGGGCGCCCCGCTCGCGCGCTTGCCGTTCGCCGACCGGCGTGAGGCCGAGATCGCCGTCGTAGCCGACCGTCTCGCCATGGCGCAGCAGCACCACCTCGTATCCAGACACGCCGCCACGCTACGGGTGGTCGGGCTCCGACCGGAACCTCCGCGTGCCGGGCTGCGGAACGCATCGGACGGGCGTGGCCGCAGATCCCGTGCCAGGCTCGGAGGGGAACGCCCGCTCCCGCGCGGGCACTGAGGAGGCACGACGTGAAGATCGGCCTGCACATCGCAGACTTCACCTTTCCGGCTGGGGCGTCCGGCCTCGCCGACGACCTGACGCGCATCGTCGTCGCGGCCGAGGAGGCCGGGTTCGCGCGCGTGAGCGTGATGGACCACCTGTTCCAGATCCAGGTGCTCGGGCCGCCGGAGCACGACATGCTGGAGGCCTACACGACGCTCGGCTACCTCGCCGCGCGCACGTCGAAGGTCGAGCTGCTGGCCTGGGTCACGGCCGTGACCTACCGCGACCCCGGCATGCTCGCCAAGATCATCACCACGCTCGACGTGCTGTCCAAGGGCCGCGCCTGGCTCGGCATCGGCGCGGCGTGGAACAGCGAGGAGGCGGCGGGCCTGGGCCTGTTCTTCCCCGGCACGGGCGAGCGGTTCGAACGGCTGGAGGAGACGCTGCAGATCTGCCAGCAGATGTGGAGCGACTCCGACGCGCCCTACGACGGCAAGCACTACCAGCTGGGCCGCACCCTGAACGTCCCGCAGTCGCTGCAGCGCCCGCACCCGCGGATCCTCATCGGGGGCGGCGGGGAGAAGAAGACGCTGCGGATGGTCGCCCAGTACGCCGACGCCTGCAACCTGTTCCCCAGCCCGGACCTGGAGCGCAAGCTCGACGTCCTGCGCGGGCATTGCGTCGACGTCGGCCGCGACTACGACGAGATCGAGAAGACGGTGATGTTCGGCCTCGACCCCGGCGAGAAGGGGGAGAAGGTCGACGAGCTGCTCGAGCAGCTGGAGCGGCTGGCCGGTCTGGGCATCCAGGAGGCGCACGGATGGGTGCCGCGGGTCTCGGAGATCACGCCGCTGGAGATCCTCGGGCGAGAGGTCGTCCCGGCCATCGCGGAGCTGTAGGTTCGGCGCCATGACCGAGCCCGCGCAGCAGCTCAGCCGCATCGGCGTCACCGGATTGGCCGTCATGGGGGCCAACCTCGCCCGCAACATCGCCCGCCACGGCGTGCCGGTGGCCGTGCACAACCGCACGACCGCCCGCACCAAGGAGTTCATGGACGCCTACGCGTCCGAGGGCACGTTCACCGCCACCGACTCGAGCGAGGAGTTCGTGGCGGCGCTCGAGCGGCCACGCCGGATCATCGTGATGGTGAAGGCGGGCGCGCCCGTCGACGGGGTCATCGCCGACCTCACCCCGCTGCTCGACGAGGGCGACATCATCATCGACGCGGGCAACTCGCACTTCCCCGACACCAAGCGGCGCACCGAGGAGTGCGCCGCGAACGGCCTGCGCTTCATGGGCGTCGGGGTGTCGGGCGGCGAGGAAGGGGCGCTCAACGGGCCGAGCATCATGCCCGGCGGCGACCCGGCCGCGTACGCGGAGGTCGAGGAGATCCTCACCTCGATCGCCGCGGTCGTCGACGGCACACCGTGCTGCGTGCACGTCGGCCCGGACGGCGCGGGGCACTACGTGAAGATGGTGCACAACGGCATCGAGTACGCCGACATCCAGCTGATCGCCGAGGCCTACGACCTGCTCACGCACGTCGGCGGCCTCGACGCCCCGGCCATCGGGAAGATCTTCGAGGAGTGGAACTCCGGCGACCTGGAGTCGTTCCTCATCGAGATCACGGCCATCGTGCTGCAGAAGACCGACGAAGGCACGGGCAAGCCGCTCGTGGACGCCATCCTCGACCAGGCCGAGCAGAAGGGCACCGGTCGCTGGACGTCGCAGGACGCGCTCGACCTCGGTGTGCCGCTCACCGGCATCACCGAGGCGGTGTTCGCGCGCACGCTCTCGTCGCTGCGCGACGAGCGCAAGGCGGCGGCGGGCACCCTCGCCGGGCCGCGCCCGGGCGAGGGCGGGGTGCCCGACGGCCTGGTCGACGACATCCGCCAGGCGCTGTACGCGAGCAAGGTCGTGGCCTACGCGCAGGGGTTCGCGCAGATGCGGGCCGCGTCGCAGGCCAACGACTGGGGCCTGGACCTCGGGGCCATGGCCACGATCTGGCGGGGCGGCTGCATCATCCGCGCGCAGTTCCTCAACCGGATCAGCGAGGCCTACGCCGAGCACGGGGACATCGAGAACCTGCTGATGGTGCCCTACTTCACCGAGGCGGTCGCGAACGCGCAGGACGCGTGGCGCCGGGTGGTGGTGGCCGCGACGCAGCAGGGCGTGGCGATCCCCGCGTTCTCCAGCTCGCTGTCCTACTACGACGGCTACCGGCGCGAGCGCGGCCCCGCCAACCTCATCCAGGGGCTGCGCGACTTCTTCGGCGCCCACACCTACCGGCGGCTCGACACCGACGGCAGCTACCACACGCGGTGGGGCCAGGACGGCGCGGAGGTCCGCACCGACGGCTGAGCCTTCCCCGGCTCACACACACCCCGCTGGGTCCGCGCACACCGCCCGCAACGTGTGCGAGCCACGCACGGTGTGTGCGAGCTGAGGGTCAATGGTCGTTCCGCGCGGGGTCGGGATGGGCGAGAGTGGGCGCGTGCCCGACGTCGCGCCCGATTCGCTGACCACCAACGCCGCACTGCTCCCCGACAAGCTCGCCGTGATCGACCCCGAGGGGGAGCGGCTGACCTTCGCGGAGCTGGAGGCCAGGGCCAACCGGCTCGTCCACGGCCTCACCGGCCTCGGCCTCCGGTCCGGCGACCCGATCATCTGGTGTGGACCCAACAGCGTCGAGGTGCTCGTCGTGCTGCACGCGGCGCGCAAAGCCGGCCTGGTCGCGGTGCCGCTGGCCTACCGCTTCACCGCCGACGAGATGCGATACGTGATCGCCGACAGCGGCGCCGCCGTCGTGCTCGTCGACCCCGAGCAGGCCGAGCGGGTGGCCGCGGTCCGGGCCGACCTGCCCGCTGTGCGGGAGGTCGTCACCCTGGGCGGCCCGGCGTGGGACGACCTGCTCGCGGGCCCGGCGACGCCCGCCCCGCCCGCGGGTGGGGCGGGCGGTCAGATGATCTACACCTCCGGGACGACCGGCAGGCCGAAGGGGGCGTTGCGCGGGCCTGCCGACCCCGAGACCACGGCCGCGCTGGTCAGCGTGCTCCGGCTGCGACCCTTGGAGGAGGTGCACCTGACCACCGGCCCGCTCTACCACTCGGGGCCGCTGGCGTGGGCGCTGCTCACCCACGTCCTCGGCGGCACGGTCGTGCTGATGCGTCGGTTCGACGCCGCCCGGTGGGTCGACCTCGTGCGCGAGCACCGGGTGACGAACACGTTCACCGCGCCCACCCCGCTCAAGCGGATCGTCGCGCTGCCACCGGAGGTGCTCGCCCGCGCCGACCTCTCGTCGATGCGCTCGCTCGTCGCCAACGCCGCGCCGGTGCCCTACGCGCTGAAGCAGGAGATCGTGGAGCGGCTCGGCGACAGCTTCCTGTTCGAGGTGTACGGCTCCACGGAACTCGGCGTCGACGCGGTGTTGCCGCCGGAAGAGCAGCTGACCCGCCCCGGCTCGTGCGGCAGGCCCGTGCCGGGCGTGGAGCTGCGGGTGGTCGGGCCGGACGGCGCCGAGCTGCCGCCGGAGGAGCCGGGGGAGCTGCAGGTCCGCGCCCGCGGGACCTTCAGCGGCTACCACGGCCGCGAGGCGGTGCCCGAGGGCTGGAAGTCCGTCGGCGACGTCGCGCACCTCGACGCCGACGGCTACCTCTACATCCGCGACCGCCCGGGCGACCTCGTGATCACCGGCGGGATGAACGTCTACCCGGCCGAGGTGGAGGCCGTGCTGCACGAGCACCCGGACGTGCTCGACGCCGCCGTCTACGGGGTGCCCTCGGCGGAGTGGGGCGAGACCGTGCACGCCGTCGTGGTGCCGCGCGACGGCCGCGAGCTGGACGTCGACGCGCTCGACGCGCACGTGGCCGAGCGCCTCGCGAGCTACAAGCGCCCGCGCAGCTGGCAGGTGCGCGCGGAGCTGCCCCGCACGGAGTCCGGGAAGCTGCTCAAGCGGCTCCTGCGCGCTGAGCACGGGGTTTCCAGGTAAAGGATTTCCCAGGCCAGGGCGTGGTGTACGGTCCGGCGCCGTGGCAGTCGGGCGCATGACGCGCAGGGGTTTCCTCGCGGCGGTGCCCGCGGTCGCGGCCGCCTGCGCGGCCCCCGCGGGGACCGGCGCCCCGCCGTCGACACTGCCCGCGACGGTCGCGCCCGCCACGCCCCAGCCTGCCGCCACCTCGGCTGCCCGGGTGTCCGGCGGCGCGGCCCACGAGATCGTCCACGCCACGTCCGGTCGGCCCGAGGTCGCGCTGACCTTCCACGGCGCGGGTGACCTCGACCTGGCCCGGAAGATCCTCACGGAGCTCGCGACCCGCGGCGCCGCCGTCACCGTGATGGCGATCGGGACCTGGCTCGCGCAGTACCCCGACGCGGCCCGCCTGGTCACCGACAACGGCCACGAACTCGGCAACCACACGTGGAGCCACCCCACCCTGAGCGCGCTGACCGAAGCGGGCGTCCGCACCGAGATCGAGCGCTGCCGCGACCAGATCGCCACGCTCACCGGCGGCCCCGGCGCCTTCTTCCGGCCCTCGGCCGCGCAGCACGCCACTCCGGAGGTGCTCCGGCTGGCGGGCGCAGCGGGCTACAACACGGTGCTGTCGTACAACGTCGACTCCCGCGACTTCACCGACCCCGGCGCCGCCGCGATCCGGCGCATCGTCGGAGCGGCGCCCGCCGGGTCGGTCGTCAGCATGCACCTGGGCCATCCCGGCACCCTCGACGCGCTGCCGGGCCTCCTCGACACGCTCGGCCAACGCGGCCTGCGACCGGTCACCGCCAGCACTTTGTTTCATTAGACCGGCCCGCAACGAAAGAGATCACGTGCCGCTGTACGCCCGTCTTGCTGCTCGTCCTGCGCTGTGCTCGTCACCCTCGCCGGGTGCACCGCGGCCGCCCCGACGGTCGCGCCCACGACAGCCGCGCTCCCCCCGGTCGTGCCCGCCGCGGCGCCCGTCGTCGCCCCGTCGGCGGACGCGCCGTTACCCGGGATGCCCCCGGTGGTCGATCCGCACAACGTCGACGCCTCGGCGGGCGCCGGGATGCTCTCGGCCGCGGCCAAGGCGGCCAAGCCGCTGGTGTACGTGCCGCACACCAAGACCGGCGAGGTCTGGACGATCGACCCCGAGACGTTCGCGGTGGTCGGGCGCTACCGGCTCGGCGGGGAGCTGCAGCACGTCGTCCCCGCGTGGGACATGTCCACGCTCTACGCGAGCAACGACACCGGCAACCAGCTCACCCCGTTCGACCCGCGCACCGGCCTGCCCGGCAAGCCGATCCCGGTGATCGACCCGTACAACCTGTACTTCACCCCCGACGGCCGCTCGGCCATCTCGGTGGCCGAAGCGCGGCATTCGCTGGTGTTCTACGACCCGCACACGTGGGCCGTGCAGCAGACGCTCGTCGCGCCCGACTGCCTGGGCATCGACCACGCCGACGTCACCCCCGACGGGCGCACGGCCGTGTTCACCTGCGAGTTCGCCGGGCGCGTCGCCGTGGTCGACCTCGTGGGCCGCCGCGATCCTGCGCATGATCGACATGCCGACCCGGCACATGACGATGGGCCCGCAGGACATCAAGATGGCCCCGGACGGCTCGGTCTTCTACATCGCCGACAGCCAGGAGGGCGGGGTCTGGGTGCTCGACGGCGCCGCGACGAAGGTGCTCCGCGAGATCCCGACCGGCCGCGGCGCGCACGGGCTGTACCTGTCGCGGGACGCGAAGCGGCTCTTCGTGACCAACCGGCTGGAGGGCACGGTCAGCGTCCTGGACGCCTACACCGGCGCGGTCGAGACGACCTGGCGGATCGGCGACCACGCCAGCCCGGACATGGGCAACGTCACCGCGGACGGCACCCAGCTGTGGCTGTCGGGCCGCTACAGCAGCGCGGTCTACGTCCTGTCGACCGTGGACGGCCACCTGATCAAGCAGATCGCGGTGGGCGCAGGCCCGCACGGGCTGTGCGTGTGGCCGCAGCCGGGCCGCTACTCGCTCGGCCACACCGGCATCACGCGCTGATCCTCAGCCGGTCAGCGGTGCGGCCCACGCGGTGACGGCGGCGACCGTCGCGTTGCCGCCGCACACGAGCAGGCCGAGGTGGACGTCGTCCGCGCCGACCCGCTCCAGCACCCGCTGCGCGGCGGGCACCAGGCAGCCCGCGGCAGGCTCGGCCCACACCCTGCCCTGCTCGGCGAGGGTGACCGTGCCCGCGACGGCCTCGGCGTCGGACACCACGAGCACGTCGGTCAGCAGCTCGCGGGCGTGCTCCAGCGTGAGGTCGGAGACGGCGGGCGCGCTCAGGGTCGTGACGATCGAGCTCAGCGGGGCGGCCACGGGCGCGCCCGCGGCCAGTGCGAGCGACATGGCGTCAGCGCCCTCGGTCTCGACGCCCCAGACCCGCACGTGCGGGGCCAGCGCGCGGAAGGCGGTGGCCACGCCCGCGATGAGTCCGCCGCCGCCGATGCTGACCAGGACGTCGGTCACGGTCGGCGCGTCAGTGGCGAACTCGAGGCCCGCGGTGCCCTGGGCCGCGATCACCAGCGGGTCGTCGAACGGGTGCACGAGCGTCGCGCCCGCCGCCACCAGCTCGTGGAGCAGCGCGAACGCGCCGTCCATGGTTGCGGTGAGGCGCACGTCCGCCCCGCTGGCCCTGGCCAGCTCCACCGACCGGGCGGGCGCCGACTCCGGCATCACCACGGTCGCGGCCACACCGAGTGCGCCCGCCGCGTCGGCGACGGCGATGCCGTGGTTGCCGCCGCTGACCGCGACGACGCCCGCGGCCCGCTCGGCGTCGGACAGCGACGTGAGCTTCGCGAAGGCCCCCCGCGCCTTGAACGACCCGCTGCGCTGCAGCAGTTCGAGCTTGAGCGTGACCGGGACGGCGAAGTGCGCGGCGAGGCCGGGGCTGGGCAGGGTCGGTGTGCGCAGCACGTACGGTGCGACTCGCTCAGCGGCGGCGCGCACGTCGGCGATGTCGATCAGGTTCCCCACGGACCCACGCTAAACCGTCCTGCTCAGCGGAGCGGCACCACCTCGGGCGCGCCCATCCGGGCGGAGTCGGCGGTCTCGTCGTCGGGCATCGTCTGGCTCTCCCGCTCGGCCTCCACCCGCTTGCGGTAGTGCTCGACCTCCCGCGCCACCTGCCCCTCGCTCCAGCCCAGCACCGGCGCGGCCAGGCGGGCGGCCTCCTCCATCGCGCCGATGCCGCGGTCGAAGGTCTCGATGGAGATGCGGGTGCGGCGGGCGAGCAGGTCGTCGAGGTGGCGGGCGCCCTCGTGCGAGGCCGCGTAGACGATCTCGGCCCGCAGGTAGTCCGGGGCCCCCGCCAGCGGCTCGCCCAGGGTCGGGTCGGCGTCGACGAGGTCGAGCACCTCGACGACCAGCGAGCCGTAGCGGCCCAGCAGGTGCTCGATGCGCACCACGTGCAGGCCGTAGCGGTGGGCGAGCTGGTAGCGGGCGTTCTTCATGGCCGAGTAGCCCTCGGCGCCCAGCAGCGGGACCGTGTCGGTGACCGACGGCGGGACCTTCGCGTCGAGCGTCCGGACGGCTTCGTCCACCGCGTCGCGCGCCATCACCCGGTAGGTCGTGTACTTGCCGCCCGCGACGACGACCAGGCCCGGCACGGTGTGCGCGACGGCGTGCTCGCGGGAGAGCTTGGACGTCGACTCCGACTCGCCCGACAGCAGCGGGCGCAGCCCCGCGTACACGCCCTCCACGTCCTCGTGGGTGAGCGGCTCTTCCAACACGGTGTTGACGTGGTGGAGCAGGTAGTCGATGTCCGCGGCGGACGCGGCGGGGTGGGCCTTGTCCAGCGACCAGTCGGTGTCGGTCGTTCCGATGATCCAGTGACGGCCCCAGGGGATCACGAAGAGCACCGACTTCTCGGTGCGCAGGATCAGCCCGGACTCGCCCCTGATCCGGTCGCGCGGTACGACGAGGTGGATGCCTTTGCTCGCCCGCACGTGGAACTGCCCGCGCTCGCCCGCCAGCGACTGCGTGTCGTCGGTCCACACCCCGGTGGCGTTGACCACCTGCTGGGCGCGCACCCGCACCGTCGCCCCCGACTCCTGGTCGAGCACCACCGCCCCGACCACCCGCTCGCCCTCGCGCAGCAGGCCGGTGACCCGCGCGCGGCTGGCGACGTGCGCCCCGTACGCCGCGGCGGTGCGCGCGATGAACATCGTGTGCCGGGCGTCGTCGACCTGGGCGTCGTAGTACTGCAGCGCCCCGACCAGCGCGTCCTTGCGCAGCGAGGGCATCACGCGGCGGGCGCCCGCCCGCGTGAGGTGCCGGTGGCGCGGCAGCCCGCGCGAGCGGCCCGACAGCATGGAGAGCGTGTCGTAGAGCCCGACGCCCGCCCCGGCGTAGAGGCGCTCCCACCCGCGGTGCTGCAGCGGGTAGAGGAACGCCACGGGCCGCACGAGGTGCGGGGCCAGAGTCTGGATCATGAGACCGCGTTCGGCGAGCGCCTCGGCGACCAGCCGGAAATCGAGCATCTCCAGGTAGCGCAGGCCACCGTGGATGAGCTTGCTGGAGCGGCTGGAGGTGCCCGACGCGAAGTCGCGGGCCTCGACGAGCCCGACCGACAGCCCGCGGGTGGCGGCGTCCAGCGCGGCCCCGGCGCCGACGACCCCGCCGCCGATGACCAGCACGTCGAGCTCGGTGGCCGCCATCGCCTGCAAAGCCTGTTCCCGTGCGGCGGGAGACAGCGCGACCGATCGCATAGTGCTCTCCTCTACTCGACTTCCACCCAGTTCAACGTCCGTTCGACAGCCTTCTTCCAGCGCGCGTAGCCCTCGTCGCGCTGTTCGGGGCTCCAGGCGGGCTCCCACCGCCTGCTCTCGTTCCAGTTGGTGCGCAGCTCGTCGGTGTCCGCCCAGAAGCCGACGGCCAGGCCCGCCGCGTAGGCCGCGCCCAGCGCCGTGGTCTCCGCGACCACCGGGCGGCTGACCGGCACGCCCAGCACGTCGGCCTGGATCTGCATGCACAGCTCGTTGGCGGTGACGCCGCCGTCGACCTTCAGCACGTCCAATGTCACCCCCGAATCAGCCGCCATGGCCTCGGCGACGTCGCGGCTCTGGTAACAGATGGCCTCCAGTGTGGCGCGGGCCAGATGCGCGTTGGTGTTGAAGCGGGAGAGGCCGACGATCGCGCCGCGGGCGTCGGAGCGCCAGTAGGGGGCGAACAGCCCGGAGAAGGCGGGGACGAAGTAGACGCCGCCGTTGTCGGGCACCTGGCGGGCGAGCGCCTCGCTCTGCCCGGCGCCGGAGATGATCCCGAGCTGGTCGCGCAGCCACTGGATCGCCGAGCCGGTGACCGCGATCGAGCCCTCCAGCGCGTAGACCGGCGGCTCCTCGCCGAACTGGTAGCAGACCGTCGTGAGCAGGCCCGCCTTCGACCGGACCAGCTCCGTGCCGGTGTTGAGCAGCATGAAGTTGCCGGTGCCGTAGGTGTTCTTGGCCTCGCCGGGGGCGAAGCAGACCTGGCCGACGGTGGCCGCCTGCTGGTCGCCGAGCGCGCCGGTGATCGTCACCTCGCCGCCGAACGGTCCCTCCGGCAACGTCGTGCCGTAGCCGTCGGGGCACGAGCTGGGTTTGATCTCCGGCAGCATCTGGCGGGGGATGTCGAAGAAGCCGAGCAGCTCGTCGTCCCAGTCGAGGGTCTCGAGGTTCATCAGCATCGTGCGGCTGGCGTTCGTGGGCTCGGTGACGTGCACGCCGCCGCGGGGGCCGCCGGTGAGGTTCCACAGCAGCCAGGCATCGGTGTTGCCGAAGATCGCGTCGCCGCGCTCGGCCGCCGCGCGGGCGCCGTCGACGTTCTCCAGGATCCACTGGATCTTCCCGGCGGAGAAGTAGGTGGCGGGTGGCAGACCGGCCTTGCGGCGGATGACGTCGCCGCGGCCGTCGCGGTCGAGGGCGGACGCGATGCGGTCGGTGCGGGTGTCCTGCCAGACGATCGCGTTGTACAGCGGCCTGCCGGTGCGGCGGTCCCAGACGACGGCGCTCTCGCGCTGGTTGGTGATGCCCAACGCGACGAGGTCGCCCGCGCTCAGCCCCGTCGCGTTCAACGCGGTCTGGACGACGGAGGACGTGCGCTCCCAGATCTCGACGGGGTTGTGCTCCACCCAGCCCGCCTGCGGCAGGATCTGCTCGTGTTCGAGCTGGTGGCGGCCCACCTCGTTGCCGTCGTGATCGAAGATCATGAAGCGCGTGCTGGTGGTGCCCTGGTCGACGGCACCGACGAACTCGGCCACGTGCAGCTCCTCCCAGCGGGTGTCCGCGCTCAGACGGACCAGACCGGTGCCTCGTCGTCGGTCAAGACGGCGAGCAGCGCATCGAGATCATCGACGACCAGGCGCGCGCCCGCCAGCTCTCCGGGCTCGGCGTACCCCCATGCCACACCGATAGCGGGCACGCCGTGCTCGGCGGCGCCGTCGACGTCGTGGTGGCGGTCGCCGACCATGACCACCGGGGTCACGCGGGGGTCGAGGCCCAGCCGCTCGAGCGCCGAGGCGATCACCAGGCCCTTCCCGACCCGGCCGAGGACGTGGTCCGCGCCCGCCACGAGCGCGAAGCGGTCGGCGATGCCCACGCCCTCGGCGATCCGCCGGGCCGTGTGCTCCGGCTTCGAGGTCGCGACGGCCAGCTGCCGACCGGCGGCGGCGAGCTTGTCGAGCAGCTCGGGAACGCCCGGGTAGAGGGGGGTTTGGGTCGCGGCGACGAGATCATAGGTGTGGCGGTACCGCACGACCGCTTCGGCGGTCTGGTCGGCCGTCAGCCCGATGGTGGGCAGCGCCGTCTCGAAGGGCGGGCCGACCAGGCTCCGCAGCACCGCGGCCTCGGGAACTTCGGCCCCGACGGCGACGAGTGCGTCAGCGAGATGCGCGGTGATGAGGGCGGCGGAGTCGACGAGGGTGCCGTCGAGATCCAACATGACGGTGCGCACTACGGAAGCCTAGTGACGCAGGTCGGGGAACCCGAGCCGACCGAGGGCCGTTGGTCAAGTGTTGGTAAAGGGTGACAGGAAGGGTGCGGCGTGCTGGAGATCAGCGGACTCACATGGGCGGTGACGATCGCCCTGGTGTTGGGCCTGCTCGCGGTCGACCTGATCTTGGCGGCAGCAAAGCCGCACAAGGTCGGCTACCGCGAGGCCGTGGCCTGGTCCGTGTTCTACGTCGGGGTGGCCATCGCGTTCGGCATCTGGTTCGGCGCCGCCTACGGCTCGGACGCGGGCACGCAGTACTTCGCTGGCTGGATCGTCGAGAAGAGCCTCTCGGTCGACAACCTGTTCGTCTTCGTGATCATCATGACCACGTTCGCGGTGCCGGAGCGCCACCAGCACAAGGTGCTGACGTTCGGCATCCTGCTCGCCCTGGTCATGCGCGGGATCTTCATCGCGCTGGGCGCCACGCTGCTGTCGCTGTTCTCGTTCGTGTTCCTGCTCTTCGGCCTCCTGCTGATCTACACGGCGGTCCAGCTGTTCCGGCACCGCGAAGAAGACCCCGACGTCGAGAACAACGGCGTCGTCAAAGCCGCCCGTCGGCTGCTGCCCGTCACCGACGAGTACGTGGAAGGCCGCCTCGTCACCAAGGTCGACGGCAGGCGGATGGTCACGCCGCTGCTCATCGTCCTGATCGCGATCGGCAGCATCGACCTGCTGTTCGCGCTCGACTCGATCCCCGCGGTCTTCGGCGTCACGGACGAGGCGTTCATCGTCTTCGCGGCCAACGCGTTCGCGCTGCTCGGCCTGCGGGCGCTGTTCTTCCTGGTCAAGGGGCTGCTCGACCGGCTGGTCTACCTGTCGACGGGCCTCGCGCTCATCCTCGCGTTCATCGGCGCCAAGCTGATCCTGCACTGGGCGCACACCGACATCAGCGCGTCGGTCCCGGAGATCTCGACGCCGGTGTCGCTCGGGGTGATCCTCGTGGTGCTGGTGGTCGTCACGGTGGCGAGCCTGGTCAAGACGAGGGGCGACGCGACGGCCAAGGCGCACGCGGGCTCGATCACCGGGCACAAGAAGGCCGAGGCCGAGGAGCCCCGTCAGATGCCGTAGCGCCAGATCGTCAGCGCGTAGCCGCCGTACCAGGCCGAGGCGAGCGCGGCGGCGAGCACGACGGCCACGGCCGTGCCGGTGCGCCGCCGCGCCAGCCCGATGGCGACCGGCAGCAGCAGGGTGAAGGCGGGGAGCAGGAGGCGCAGCTTGGCGTGGGCCAGGCCTTCCGAGCCCCAGACGATCACGAGCACGAAGGCGCCGTAGACGAGCAGCGGCCACGGCAGCCGCATCCGGATCGAGACGACGAGCAGCGCCACGCTCGCGGCGAGGGCGAGCACGATGGCCAGGTCGAACACCTCGGTGCCGCCCGCCAGCGCGTCGCGGGTGAAGCGCAGCGTCGCCGCGCCGCCGTCGAGGTACCAGCCCCAGCCGGTGCGCTGGATCTCGCTCCAGCCGTCGAGCCTGCCGGTGACCAGCGCGACGAAGCCCAGGTAGCCGAGCAGACCGGACGCGGCCAGCGCCCCGCCGACCCACGGCCGCCACCCGTCGCGGCGGGTGAGCACGGCCGCCAACGCGGCCAGCCCGACGGCCATGACGAGCGCGGCGGCCGTCGGGCGCACCAGCCCGGCGCCCGCGGCGGTCAGGCCGGCCAGGAGCCACCGCCGCTCCAGCACGCCGACGAGCGACCAGGCGGCGAGCGCGCAGAACACCGCCTCGGTGTAGGTCATCGAGAGCACCACGCCCATGGGTGCGGCCGCGAACAGCCCGACGAGCACCAGCCCCGCCCGGTCGGAGCCGCCGGGCACGATCGCGCCCAGGCGGGCGAGCCCGTAGGCCGCCACCACGCCCGCGACGAGCGAGACGAGCAGGCCTGCGAGCACGAGGTGGCCGCCGGTCAGCGCGCCGGTCGCGGCGACGAGCGCGGGGTAGCCGGGGAAGAACCCGAAGGCCGTGTAGGAAGTGTGGTTGCCGTAGGCGTCGAGCATGTCCTCGGGCACGCCCGTGTACCCGTACCTGGCGATCGCCAGCAGCCAGGAGCCGTCCCACGCCCGCAGGGTCTCCACGAGCCGGGAGCCGCCCGCCATCATGCCGAGCACGGCCACCCCGACCAGCCGCACACCGAGGTAGACCGCGGCGGGGGCGACCGCGGGGAGCAGCGGGCGGGGGCGCGGGGGAGCGACCTCAACGGTGGCCACACCGATGCTCACGTCCGCATGCCTCCTGCCGCTGATCACCCTCAGCCGCACCGTACGCCCGCGGGATGACGAGGCTGGAAACGTCGTTTTCTCAGGTGGCGACTGGTGCATCGTCGTCGCCGAGTGGCACGTAACGACGTTGCGGCGTGGCGCGAACTCCGACGCATGACGGTGCGAGGCGGAACAGCGGGAGCGCGGCGGCACGGGCGGCGGGCGGTGGCGTTCGACGGGGTGCGGCTGGCGTTGGCGGGCCACGCCCTGCGCGGTCGGCGACATCGGATGCGCACCGGGCGCCGCTGGTCCACGTCCTGTCCGTTCTGCCGGGCGCCGCTGCCGGCGGGGCCCGGGGGCGAGCTACCCGCCCACCTGCGGCCCTCGACGTTGGTGCGCTGCGGCGCGGGCGCACCGCAGCCCGCGGCCCGCTGGGTCGGGGTGGCCTTCCCTGCGGGGGCCGCCGTCCGGTCCTGGTGAGGCCGCCCGCCCGTTGATCAGCGCAGCACCCAGGTGTCCTTCGCGCCTCCGCCCCGGGACGAGTTGACGATCATGCTGCCCGCCGGGGCCACCCGGCTCAGCGCCGCGGGCAGCACGTGGATGTCGGTGCTCGCGCCGCGCCGCGACTGGATCACGAACGCCCGCAGGTCGACCGCCCGTGGCTCCAGCTCCTCCCCGGTGAACGTCGGGTGTGTGGAGAGCTGCACGAGATCCTGGGCCACCCAGCTCGCCGGTTTGGCCCGCACGGCCTCGGCCAGCTCGGCCAGCTCCTCCCGGCTCGCGTGCGGGCCGATCACGATGCCTTGCCCGCCGTAGCCGTCGACCGGCTTGAGCACCAGCTCGTCGAGCCTGCCGAGCACCTCGGCCCGGCGCTCGGGATCGACGCACGGGTAGGTCGGCACGTTGGCCAGCAGCGCGGTCTCGCCGAGGTAGTAGGAGATCATCTCGGGGACGTAGGCGTAGACCACCTTGTCGTCGGCCACGCCGTTGCCCACCGCGTTGAGCAGCGCGACCCGCCCGCGGGCCGCCGCGTTGCAGACCGCCCGGCCGACCGGGCGCAGGTCCGCGCCCTGCGCGTTGAGCAGCACGTGCTCGTCGATGCGCCGGTAGAGCACGGAGAGGCGGGTGCGGCCCCCTTCGCCGACGTGGAACACGCCGTCCTCGGTCACCTGGAGGTCGCGCGGCGTCACCACCGGCACGCCCATCCGGTCGGCGAGCAGCTGGTGTTCGTAGTAGGCCGAATCGGCGGGGCCTGCGGTGAGCAGCGCGATCTGGTCGTGGCCCAGCTGGTCGCGTTCGGTCGCTGACAGCAGTGCACCGCGCAGCAGGCCCGGCACGCCCTCCAGGCTCACGACGCCCGCGGGCGGCTCCAGGTCGGGCATCACGCTGCGGATGAGGCGCCGCGAGGTGATCGCGTACCCGATGCCGGAGGGCACCCGCAGGTTGTCCTCGAGGACGAGCCAGCGGTCGGCCCGGTCGCGGACCAGGTCGATGCCCGCCACCGCGATGCGGACGGCGTCGGGCGGCGTGAGCTTGCCCAGCCGGTTCCAGCCGGGGGAGCCGTCGACCACCGAGGCGGGCACCACGCCGTCCGCGACGATCTGCCGCTCGCCGTAGATGTCGCGGATGAACGCCTCCAACGCGCGGACCCGCTGGGTGAGCCCGGCCGAGAGCCCGGCCCAGTCGTCGGCGCTGACGATCCGGGGCACGAGGTCGAGCGGGAAGAGCCGGTCGGGCTCGCCGTCGCCGACCCGGAACGTCACCCCGCGGGCCCGCTGCTCGCTGCGCAGCGCCGATTCCGCGGCGACCAGGCCGCGCCTGCCGAGGCGGCTCAGCGCCCGGAACATCCAGCCGTAGTGGGGCAGCACCTCTCCGTCGGGGCCGACCGCCTCGTCGTAGGCGCCGGGGTGGTAGGCCGTGAGCAGCTCGGGGCGCGCGGGCACGGTGGCGGGCGGTTCGAGCGTGGGGGCCCGGCCCTGGGTCCGGGCGAGCAGGGCGTCGACGACGTCGGTCAGCTCGCCGCGGCGGCCGAACGCCCGGCGCTGGCGGGCCGCCGAGCTGCCGGTCGTCAGCGTGGCCTCGGCGAGCGCGAGGACGTGCTCCCAGTCGCCGAGCTCCTCCAGCTGCGGGCGCAGGTCCTGCACGAGCTGGTTGATCAGCAGTTGGGGCGCCACGAGGTACGGCCCGTCGAGGTCGACGAGGTCGCCCTCCAGCCCCGAACGGGCGGCCCGCCAACTGCTCGCGCGCAGCAGCTCGTGCCTGCTGTCGGGGATGGGGAGGCCCGCGTCGAGATCGGCGCGGGCCCGGCCGACCAGCGCGCGGAAGAGGCCCGCGATGAGCACGACGTCCTCGACGTCGGGGCAGGCGTCGCAGACCCGCAGCTCGACGGTGGGCAGGTGGGCGCTGGGCCGGATGTCGAAGTAGACCATCCCGGGGTCGGAGATCGTGCCCGACGCGATGAGCTCGGCGACCATGGCGTCGTAGTCGGCGGCCGTCTCGACCTGGCCGGGCGGACCCGCGGTGGGCCAGCGCGACCACACCAGGCTGCGGTAGCTGGCGTAGCCGGTGTCCTGGCCGCGCCAGTAGGGCGAGCTCGCGGAGATGGCGAGCAGCGTCGGGAGGTAGGGCGCGACCCGGCGGACGACCTGCACCGCAACGTCGCGGTCGGGCACGTCGACGTGCACCTGGGCGCCGCAGATGTGTTGCTCGCGCACCAGGAGCTGGTACTCGTGCTGCATGCGTTCATAGCGGGCGCCCGCGGAGATGTCGTCGCCCTCCATGTCGGCCAGCGGCACGGTGCCCGCGGCGACGACGCCGAGCCCGAGCGGCTCGGCCACCGCCTCCAGCATCCCGCGCAGCCTGCGCAGGTGCCCGCGCAGCTCGTCCAGGGTCGAGCAGACGGGGGTGTTGGTCTCGACGAGGGAGCGCTGGAGCTCGGGGGCGAACTCCTCGCCGTCGAGCTGGGCCAGCAACGCGTCGACCTCGGGGGCGGACTGCCGCGTCTGGAGGTCGACGACGTGGAACTCCTCCTCGACGCCGAGCCGGGGGAGCTCTGTCATGGCGCCGACGCTAGGCCGATGATGTTACGGGGGAAAGTCGGGCCCCACGGGTGGGTCCACCGTTTCTTCACACCGTCATCCGTGGAGAACGCCGTCGGACAGGCGCGGAACCGCCCGGCTGACGTCCAGGTCCGCCGCGAGCCGAACGTCCTCGTCGTAGCCGTCGGCGATCAGCTCCCGACCGGAGGAGAGCTCGGCCAGGACGGTCGACAGCCCGCTCAGCCGGGCCGCCGCGAACTGGGCGGCGGCGAGCCGGGCCTCGGGGGAGCAGGTCAACCCAGCCTTGGTGTGCTGCAAGGCGGCGACGATCGCGCCGACGCCCAGCGCATCCTCGGCGGCGGCGCGCAGGGTGTCGTCGGGCCAGCGCTCGCCCGCGGGCACCAGGCCGATCGGGCCGCCGAGGGCGCGCGCGGCTCGGGCGACCGCCGACGCGTTGCGCAGACAACCCGCGAGGACGACGGCGCGGTGCCGGGCGGCCGTGGCGCACAGCGTCGCCCCGTTGGGCGACGGGAGGGCCAGCAGAGTGTCCGGGGCCAGCCCGACCAGCGACGACGGCCGGAGCGAGGGTCCGGAACCGCCGCGCGGTCCGGCCGCCACCGCCCCGTGGGCCGTCGCCTGACGCGCCGCGGCGCTCGACGGAGCGGCGCGCCCGCTCACGGTATTCGCATCGGCCCATCGCTGGGGCAGGACCCGCGCCCCGCGGCCCACGGCGATGTCCACGGACGTGCAGAACGACAGGACGTCCACGATCACCACGACCGCGCACTCGCGCGCCAGGAGCTCGACGCCGTGCAGGCCCCACTCGCACCGCACGTCGTAGGCCCGCTGCCGGTGCTCCGCGTGCGACTCGACGACCACGGGCGACGACGGTAGCCGCCGGGTGGAGGTAGCGTCCGACGATGACCGTTCAGGACGTGGTGGGGCGTGTCGGGATGCCGATGACGGCGCGCGAGATGGCCACGCGCCCGTGGGACGTGGTGGTGGTCGGCGGCGGGCACAACGGGCTCACGGCCGCCGCCTACCTCGCCCGCGCGGGCCGGTCGGTGCTCGTGCTGGAGGCCCGCGAGCAACTGGGCGGGGCCGCCACGCTGGCCCGCCCCTTCGCCGACGAGCGCTACCTCGTCAGCCCGTGCGCCTACGTCGTGGGGCTGCTGCACCCGCTCGTCGTCGACGAGCTCGACCTGCACCGCCACGGCCTCGACGTCACGCTGATGGACCCGAGCCTCTGGTGCCCGTTCGAGGACGGCACGTCGGTGGGGCTCTACGCCGACGCCGACCGCACGGCGGCGCAGATCGCCGCCATCTCGGCGTCCGACGTCGAGGGCTACCTCGCCTACGAGGCGTTGTTCGAGCGCATCCGGATCGCCCTGCGCACCGGGCCGCGCGACGCCTGGGTGGGCCCGAGCCCCGACCGGGAGGAGCTCGCCGAACTGCTCGACGGCGACCGGGAGGCCCTCGAGGTCCTCCTGCACCGATCCGTCGCCGAGGTCGTCGAGGAGCACGTCCGCGACGAGCGCCTGCGGGCGATGCTGCACGGCCAGGGCGTGATCGGCACCTGGGCCGGGCCGCGCGACCCCGGCACGGCGGCCGTGCACGCCATGCACTCGATGGGCACGCTGGCCGACGGCCGGTGGGGCTACGTCCGCGGCGGCACCGGCCGCGTCTCGTTCGCCATCGCCGACGCGGCCCGCGAGCACGGCGCCGTCCTGGCCTCGGGCGTGGCGGTCGCCGCGATCGAGCCGGGCATCGGTGTGCGCACCGACGGCGGCGAGCTGATCCGGGCGGAGACCGTCGTCTCCAACGCCGACCCGAAGCGCACGACGGCGCTGTGCACCTCGGACGTGCCCCCGGCGTGGCGGGAGCGCGTAGATGCCTGGCGTTCCACCAGCCCGGTCCTGAAGATCAACTGCGCGCTGTCGCGGCTGCCCCGCTTCACGGCCGCGGCCGCCGAGCCGGATCTGCCCCACCGGGCGATGGTGACGATCACGTCCGACATCGACACCACCCAGCAGGCGTTCGAGCGGGCCGTCGACGGCCATCCCGCGCCGTCGTGGGCCGAGGTCTACTTCCCGTCGGCCTACGACCGCTCGACCGTCCCGCCGGACGGCCACGTGATGAGCGTGTTCGCCCAGTACGTGCCCTACGACCTCACCCACGGCACCTGGGCCGCCCGCCGCGACGAGATCGCCGACCTCGCGCTCGCCGAGGTCGCCCGCTTCGCCCCGGACGTGCGCGACTGCATCGTCGACCGGGAGGTGCTCGGCCCGCCCGACGTCGAGGCCCGGATCGGCCTCACCGGCGGCCACATCTTCCAGGGCGACTGCCTGCCCGACCAGATGTGGGACCGCCGCTTCGGCCCCCGCACCGACGTGCCCGGCCTCTACCTCTGCGGCGCCGCCACGCATCCGGGCGGCAGCGTGATCGGGGTGAACGGGCGCAACGCGGCCATGGCCGTCCTTGATGTTTCACGTCAAATGGTGTGATATCGAACGATCTGTGGCACGCTGGACCCCATGACCGAGCTCGGCAGAGCGGTGCGCCGGATCTGGGACGACGGGCGGCGCATCGAGAAGGCCGCCTACGTCGTCGCCGGGGTGCTGTTCGTCAGCGGGCTCGTGCACGTCGTCGTGCTGCTGGTGACCGGGAGGACGTGGATCGGGCCGCTGTCGCTGCGCAAGGCCGCGACGTTCGGCCTCTCCTTCGGCCTCACCCTCGCCTCCGTGGCCTGGGCGACGTCGTTCCTGCGCCTGCGGGCGCGCGGGCTCGTCCTGGGGGCGTTCCTCGTCGCGTGCGTGACCGAGACCGTCCTGGTCACGATGCAGGCGTGGCGCGGGGTGCCCTCGCACTTCGACTTCGCCACACCGTTCGACACGGCCGTCTCGATGACCCTCGCCGCGGGCGGCGGCGTGATCATCGCGGTGGGGCTCGCGTGCGTGGTCGCGGCGTTCGCGGGGGCGGGCGCGCTCGCCCCGAGCATGGCGCTCGCCGTCCGCGCCGGGCTGGTGGTGCTGATGGTCGCGCTCGCCACGGGCGCGGTGATGATCGCGCGCGGGGTCGTCGAGGCGCGCAGCGGGAACCCGCAGCTCGCCTACGACACCGCGGGCTCGCTCAAACCCCTGCACGCCGTGGCCATGCACGCGGTGCTGGTCCTGCCCGGCCTCGCCTGGCTGCTGTCCCACGCGCCGTGGGAGGAGCGGCGCAGGCTGACGCTCGTGCGCATCGCGGTCGTCGCCGACGCCGTGCTGACCCTCGTCGTCGGCATCGAGGCGTTCGCGGAGATCCCACCGCTGGCGCCGCCGCCGCTGCTGGGCGTGCTGTCGGCGATGGCGTTGGCCGTGCTGGTGGGCGCCGGGATGGTCGCGTTGCGGGCCGCCTCCATCACAGGTGCGGCCACGGCCTAGCTCCCGGCCGGCATGATCCCCGGATTCGGTGGGCCGGACGGGGGCGGACATGAGCGGGTTCCAGCGGCGGGTCGCGGTCGTCACCGGGGCCGGGTCCGGCATCGGCCGGGCGCTGGCGATCGACCTCGCCCAGCGGGGGGCGCGGGTGGCGTTGTCCGACGTCGACGAGGCGGGCCTCACCGCTACGGCCAGCCAGCTCACCCTCCGCGGCGCGGAGTTCCGCACCGATCGGCTCGACGTCACCGACCGCGCGGCCGTGCTGGCCTACGCCGGGGAGGTGGCGGCCGCCTTCGGCGCCGTCAACCAGGTCTACAACAACGCGGGTGTCGCCTTCGCCGGGGACATCCTGACCAGCTCGTTCGAGGAGATCGAGCAGGTGGTGGACATCGACTTCTGGGGTGTCGTCAACGGGACGAAGGCGTTCCTGCCGCACCTGATCGCGTCGGGCGACGGGCACGTGGTGAACATTTCCAGCGTGTTCGGGCTGATGGCGGTGCCCAGCCAGAGCGCCTACAACGCGGCCAAGTTCGCCGTCCGCGGTTTCACCGAGTGTCTGCGCCAGGAGATGCTGGTGGCCGGGCACCCGGTGCGCGTCACCTGCGTGCACCCCGGCGGGATCAAGACGAACATCGCGCGCAACGCCGCCCGCACGGCGGCCTACGCCGACGGGCGGGCGATGGAGCGCTTCGAGCGCACCGTCCTGCGGATGGCGCCTGCCGACGCCGCCCGCATCATCCTCAACGGGGTCGGCCGCAACCGCGCCCGCGTGCTGGTGGGCAACGACGCGAAAGCGCTCGACCTGCTGGTGCGCCTGACGGGGTCGGGCTACCAGCAGGTCGTAGCGCGGCTTGCGCGGCGGACGGTCAGCTGAGGCTGTCGGCCACCAGCTGACGCAGCGTGGCGCTGCGGAGGTACAGCGCGACCCACACGACGATGCCGAAGTAGACCGGGAAGAGCATCGTCGAGAAGAGCGGTGCGTCGATCCGCAGCTGGGCGCAGACCGCGCCGCCGAGGTAGCCGGTGAGCAGCACCGCACCCAGGATCGCCGTGCGGGGGATGAGGTAGAGCGCCAGGCACACCAGCAGGACGCTGCCGATCACCGGCACGGCCGAGTCGGCGAAGCCCATCTGCTCGGTGGCCTTCATCACGTCCGGCACGCCCATCACCTTCGTGACGGCGTCGAAGAGCAGGAAGAGCGTGATCAGCACCGTGAGCACCAGACCGGTGCGGGAGGCGGCGCGGGAGACGGGGCGAGCGGGCGTGAGCACGGACATCTCAGGCTCCTTCAGTGAGTGTTCGGACGAGGTGGGGGTCAAGCGGCGCGCCTACACAAGGGAGACCACCGCCCCGTCCGGAACTCATCGGTGCCCGCGGCGCTAGCTCTCGTCGCTCATCGGGTAGTAGCGCACCCAGTCGACCTGCATCGACGAGGGCTTGAGGCGGCCGTGGCTGCGGAAGTTGTCCAGCTGGATGGTCATGTGCATCGGGCCGGGCGGGAGGGCCTTCTTCTCGGTGGTGGTCCACCACTGCTGGCCGTCGAGGTAGGCGGTGATGTGGTCGGGTGCCCACTCGACGGCCCAGTTGTGCCACTGCGTGGCGTCCGCGGTGACCGCACCGTGCAGCTGCGCGCCGTCCGAGGTGCCGTTGCCGAAGTGCAGGAAGAAATCGGTGTGCTGGCGGGCGGGGTCGCTGATCTCCATGAAGTCGACCTCGCCGTCGTCCGGCCACTTCTCGCTGTCGGGCCAGAGCAGCAGGACGGCGTGGTAGTCCTTGTCGGCAACCGACGAGCGGACGCGGGCTTCCCAACGGCCGTACGTGACGCCCGGGTTCCACTCCATGCCCTCGGCGTCGCCCCGGGCGTCGCCTTTGATCGTCAAGACGCCGTCCGAGACCGACGCCGCCTCCGGAGTACGCCTGCCGTTGCCGTCGTGTCCTTCGCCGTCGTAGAGGGTCCAGCTGGACAGGTCGCCGCTGAAGTCCTCGACCTTGGTCGCCTGACCCCAGCCGTGGGCCTCGGCGGCCGTCTGCACGCCGTCGCCGGCCACCGTGACACCGGGGCCGTCGTCCGCCTCGGAAGCGGAGTCCGCGGCGGGCTCGTTCGCCGCGAAGTTCGTGGCCGAGCCGCCGATCGTTCCGAGTGCGAGCGCGAGCACGGCCGCGGCGGCGATCTTTCGACGGGTGGAGACGTCCGACTTCACGATCCTCCTCGGGAACGGCAATGAGGAGACAGTGTCCCGCGACGCCCGGAGCGCCCGTGCATCACCCGAACGGTCACACCGGCCGACAGTGCGTTACGGCCGGGCCGGACGGCTTGCGGCGGGGGTGCCGACGACGGTGGGTCATCGCCATGGTGGGCGATGCGGTGCGCGGGTGCCCGATCTCGCTCTGCGTGAGGAGATCCCCTCGGAAGGCGGCGCCGCACGACGCGCCTGCCGCACACCGGGTGACCTGCTGACTCACGGTCGACATCACGGCCGCAACCGCCACACCCGTGGACCACCTCGACGGGTGACGGTCGGGTCCGACACGCCCGAGCCGGACCTAGCGTCGGCCCGCCCGACCCGCTCGATCGATGTGGAGGCTTCCGTGGGAAGCACGACGGATGCCGACGCCCGCGCCGAGCCGGTGCGGTGGCGCCCTTCTTCGTGGTCACGCAATCGCCCGACCAGGCGGACGTGGCGGCGGATCGTGCGGACCGGTGTGGTCCTGGCTGCTGTCGTCGGTGCCCCGGTCGCGGTGCTGGGCGCGGCGGGCGCCGACCCCTCCGCCCACGACTGGCAGACGTTGCGCACGTGCGAGTCGAGCGGACGCTACGACGTCGTCGCCGCGAACGGCCACTACGGCGCCTACCAGTTCGACGTGGCGACCTGGCGCAGCGTCGGTGGCTCGGGGCTCCCCTCGGACGCCAGCCCGGCCGAGCAGGACTACCGCGCGCTCTACCTCTACCGGATGCGCGGCTGGCAGCCCTGGGAGTGCGCGGGCATGCGGGACCTGGAGCCGGACTCCGACGCCCGCAGCAAACGCGTGCCGGACCGCGCCGACGCGCTCTACATGGCCCCCGGCGGCGGTCGGGGGCCCTCGTGGCCGGGCCGGGTCTACCTGCCGGGCGACTGCGCGAGCGAGCTCAAGGCCTGGCAGCTGCGGATGAACGCGTTCGGCTACGGCTTCGTCGGCACGGGCTGCTACGGCGACAAGACCAGCCAGGCGGTGCGGGACCTGCAGGCGGCCAACGGCCTCACGACGTCCGGCCTGCTCGGGCCCAGGACCTGGCGGGCCGCCTGGACGGGCACCGCGCCGACGCAGCGGTGAACGCGGCCGGGCCTACGCGGCGAAGGAGGCGTAGCGGCCTTCGGCGGCCAGCAGGCTCGTGTGCGTGCCCGACTCGACGACCCGGCCGTGGTCGATCACCGCGATCCGGTCGGCGTCGCGCACGGTGGAGAGGCGGTGCGCGATGGTGATCGTCGTGCGACCCACCGCGAGGGAGTCGAAGGCGTCCTGCACCGCGCGCTCGGTCTCGGTGTCCAGCGCGCTGGTGGCCTCGTCGAGGATGAGCACGCGCGGGTCGCGCAGGAGGGTGCGGGCGATCGCGATGCGCTGCTTCTCCCCGCCGGAGAAGCGGTGCCCACGCGAGCCGACGACCGTGTCGTAGCCCTCGGGCAGGTCCGCGATCAGGTCGTGGATGCGGGCGGCCCGCGCGGCGGCCTCGATCTCGGCGTCGGTGGCGTCGGGTTTGGCGTAGCGCAGGTTCTCCCGCACGGTCGTGTGCAGCAGGTAGGTCTCCTGGCTCACGACGCCCACGATCCGGGCGAGATCGGCCAGGCGCAGGTCGCGCACGTCGATGCCGTCGATCGTGATGCGCCCGCGGTCAGGGTCGTACAGGCGGGCGCCGAGCGCGGCCAGCGTGCTCTTGCCCGAGCCGGTCTCGCCGACGATGGCGAGCGTCGTGCCCGCGGGCGCCACGAGGTCGACGTCGGTCACGGCGTTGCGGTCGCTGCCGGGGTAGGCGAACGTGACGCCGGAGAACCGGACGTCGCCGCGCATCCGCGCGGGGTCGACCTCGACCGGGTGCGCCGGGTCGTCGACGTCGACGGGCAGGTCGAGGTACTCGAAGATGCGCGCGAACAGCGCCAGCGAGCTAACCAGGGCCACACCGACGTTGAGCAGGCTCGTGAGGGGGCGGAAAAGGCCGTTCTGCAGCGTCGTGAACGCGATCAGGGTGCCGATGGTCAGGGCGTTGCCGGGCAGGCCCGCGCCGAGGTAGATGACGGCGGGGATCGCGGCGAAGATGACCGTGGTCGACGCCATGCGCCAGCGGCCCGCCAGCTGTGAGCGCAGCTCCAGGTCGATCAGCCGCTCCGAGGTGCCGGTGAACCGGGCGACCAGTGCGGGCCCGGTGCCCAGGGTGCGCGAGAGCTGCGCGCCGTTGACCGAGAGACCTTCCTCGATGGTGACGTTGAGGTCGGCCAGTTCGCGCTGCTGGGCCGAGGTGATCTCGCGGCGCATGCGCGCGACCCGGCGGGTGAGCCAGATCGACGGCGGCAGCACGACGAGCGAGATCAGCGACAGCCGCCAGGACAGCGCCACCATGGCGACGGCCGTCGCGACCGTGGTGGTGAGGTTGGCCGCGATCGTCGTCGCCGTGGAGGTGACGACGGACTGCAGGCCGCCGACGTCGTTGGTGATGCGGGACTGCACCTCGCCGGTGCGGGTCTTGGTGAAGAAGGCGATGGACTGGCGCTGCAGGTGGCTGAAGACGTCGGTGCGCAGCCGGTGCATCACCTGCTGGCCGATGCGGGTGCTCACCCACGTCTGGACGACGCCGAGCGCCGCGGTGAGGGCCGCAACGGCGACCATCCCGCCGGTCAGCAGGGCGAGCAGGGAGAGGTCGCGGTCCGGCAGCGCGGTATCGATCACCGCGCGGAGCAGGAACGGCGACGCCATGCCGAGGACGGACGAGACGACGATGATCGCGGTGACGCCTGCGATGGGCCAACGGTGGGGAACGAAGAGCTTGCCGATGCGGCGCAACGAGACGTTGTTGGCCTGCGCCTTCTCGGCCGGGGTGACGGTGCGTCCGCGGATGCGCGGACCGGTGCTGGATTCCAAGGGATCTCCTTTCGACAACCTGTCGATACGGAGGTTACCTCACTATGAGGTAGCATGCCAACATGGACGATACGGACGAGCCCCTCGTGGACGAGTTCTGGGCGTTGTCCCGTCGGCTTCGGGCCATGGCGCGCGAGGCGCTCGCGGAATGGGACGTCACGCCGTCGCAGGCGCGGGCGCTGGGGGTGCTGCGTCGCCACGGACCCTTGCGGCTCGGTGACCTGGCCGAACACCTGCGCATCGTGCCGCGCTCGGTCACCGAGGTCGTCGACGCGCTGGAGGAGCGCGCGCTGGTGGTCCGGCGGCCTGACCCCGCCGACCGCCGCGCGACGCTCGTGGCGCTGACCGCGCGGGGCGACGAGGTGGCCGCAGGCATCCGGGCCGCACGCACGTCCGGCGCGGGCAGCCTGTTCGCTCAGCTGCCCGCGCCGGATCGCGCGGAGTTGGCCCGCATCCTCACCGCGTTGCGCGACGCGGCGGGCTGATTGGTCCGACGTCAGCCGCGGACGACGATCGACGCACCGGCCAGGTTGTTCAGCGTGTTCGGGTCGCGGACCGGCGAGTGGGTGCTGCCGAAGATGCTCAGCGTCCCGCGTGCTCTGGCGTCCACGGCCAGGGTGATGAGGAAGTCGACCTTGTTGCCCGCACCCAAGGACGGAGTGCGGTAGGTGGCCACGCTGCCGTAGCCGAAGCCGCCCGGTGCGCTGAGCACCCGCAGACCGGGGGAGAACACGACTGCGGTGTTCACGACGCCCGAGGCCGCGCGCCCGTGGTTGGTGACGGTGACGGTGGCCTGGAAGGTCGAGCCCCGCTGGGCGGTCGGGGGAGTGGCGATGGTCATGCCGAGGTCGGCGGTGAGGGGCCCGTTGTCGAAGTCGTAGGTCCTGTTGTTGACGCGCAGCCCGTCGGCGCCTGCGACGAGGCCGGTGCTGCCGCTGCCCTGGTTGAGCGCGAACGCACCGATCACCGCATCCGGCAAGGCTGCCTTGACCTCGGCGAACGTGGCTGTGTAGCTGTTGAACCCGTAGGCGTTGGGCGTGCCGGTGGTGGTGATCGACCTGGTGGCCCACCAACCGCCTGTGCTCGTCGACGGCGTCCAGTGCTGCCAACTGCCCGTCGTGATGGTCGCCCCGGTGTAGGTCGGTTCCCAGACGAGGGTGGTGAACGTCGCCGCCGGGCCGGTGACGCCCGCCTTGTTCGGGGCGATCTCGATGTTGATGCTCGGGGCGGCCTTGTTGCCTGCGGGCGCCTGCTCGACGAGGGTCTCGAAGGCCAGGTCGCTGATGTCCTTGAGCTTCACGCCTGCGAACCGCTGCACGTACACCGTCGCGTGATCCGGGGCGGCGAGGGTGGTGAAGCGCAGGTAGCCGTGTCCGACGTCCGCGCGGACGTCGTCGACCACCGCTGCAGTGCCCGCACCGTGCAGTTCGGTGCAGTAGCCGGTGCTGCTCGCGGGGTAGCCGTCGACGCACGCGGGTGCGATGTCGGTGTTGGTCACCCGGGTTGTCGGGGGTGCCGCCGCCGCGAGGCCGGTCCCGGTGAGGAGGCCTGTCGCGACGGTGAGGACGAGCGCGGCGGCGGTGGCTGCGCGGTGGACACGAGACGGTCGACGGTCGGTCGGCACGATGGTTCTCCCCGATAGGTGCTGCGCGCCCAGCCCGGGCGCGCGGCACATATTGGTGCCAAATGGCGCAGAGCGTTACTCCAAGTGCCTAATCGAGTGATTTCCGTGCCTCTGTCGATCACTCACGAGCAGCCACCGACACGGTCGGTCGCTATGTGCCGATCGTCGTCCGGACGGCGTACAGCTCGGGGAAGAACGTCAGCTCGAGGGCCTGGCGGAGGAACCGCACACCGCTGGAACCCCCCGTGCCGGTCTTGCCGCCGATCGTGCGCTGCACCGTCTTGAGGTGGCGGAAGCGCCAGAGCTGCACGTTCTCCTCGATGTCGACGAGCTGCTCGCACGTCTCGTAGACGTCCCAGTAGGCGTCGGTGTCGGCGTAGATGTGGGTGAACACGTCCACGAGCTCCTCGCTGAAGACGTGGGCGCGGCGCACGTCGCGGTCGAGGAGCGCCTGCGGCACGGGGTGGCCGCGCCGGTGCAGGAGCCGCAGGAACTCGTCGTAGACCGACGGGCGTTCCAGGAGCTCCGTCAGCTCGGCGTGCGCGCGCTCGTCGTGCTCGAAGAGCCGGAGAATGGCGGCGTTCTTGTTGCCCAGCAGGAACTCCACCGCCCGGTACTGGGCCGACTGGAACCCCGACGACGAGCCCAGCGCCCCGCGGAACTCGGCGTACTCGGCCGGGGTGAGCGTGGCCAACACCGACCACTGCTCGATGAGCGTCTTCTGGATCTGCTTGACGCGCGCGAGCTTCTTGAGGGCCGGGGCGAGCGCGTCGGCGGCGAGGTCGTCGCAGGCCGACCGCAGCTCGTGCAGCAGGAGCTTGAGCCACAGCTCCGAGGTCTGGTGCTGGATGATGAACAACAGCTCGTCGTGGTGGGCCGGGCTGCTGCGCGGCCGTTGGGCCGCGAGCAGCTCGTCGAGGTGCAGGTACGCCGCGTAGGACAGGTTCGT
Organism: uncultured Actinomycetota bacterium; assembly: GCA_963799945.1. Lineage (GTDB taxonomy): Bacteria > Actinomycetota > Actinomycetes > Mycobacteriales > Pseudonocardiaceae > Pseudonocardia. Next base: position 451,667 of record CAWCZG010000004.1, on the reverse strand, counting down.
CCGGAAGTCGCGGACGATCCCCTGCTCGACCGGACGGGTGTTCTCCGCGGTCATGACGGCAGGCTACGCCCGAAGGCTGCACCGTGACGGGGGCCGCAGTTCCGTTCCGTTCAGTGATGAGACGACGCTGGTCCACCCGGCACAGGCCTTCTACCGTGATCCGACCTGTACCTGGGAGGAGCTGTCATGAGCGCCGATGCCGGCCGGATGGTGTTCGACTTCGCCGAGGGCAGCAGGGAGCAGGTGGACCTGCTCGGCGGCAAGGGCGCGAACCTCGCGGAGATGACGCGCCTGGGCCTGCCCGTCCCGCCCGGCTTCACCATCACCACCGACGCGTGCAGGCACTACCTCGCGCGGGGCGAGGAGCCGCAGTCGCTGCGGATCCAGGTGACGATGGCGCTGCGCCGCCTGGAAGACCAGCTCGGCCGCCGCCTCGGCGACGTCCAGGACCCGCTGCTGGTCTCCGTGCGCTCGGGCGCGAAGTTCTCGATGCCCGGGATGATGGAGACCGTCCTCAACGTCGGCCTCAACGACTACTCGGTCAAGGGCCTCGCCGACGCCGCGCAGGACGAGCGTTTCGCCTGGGACTCCTACCGGCGCCTGCTGCAGATGTTCGGCCGCACCGTGCTCGACATCGCGGGCGACCTCTTCGAGCACGAGCTTGCGGCGGCCAAGGAGCAGGCGGGGGTCACGGCCGACGTCGAGCTCTCGGCGGCGGTGCTGCAGGACCTGGTCACGACGTTCAAGGGCATCATCGCCGAGCACAGCGGGCGCGAGTTCCCGCAGGACCCGCGCGAGCAGCTCGACATGGCGATGCGGGCGGTCTTCAACTCCTGGAACACCGACCGGGCGCGGATCTACCGCCGCCGCGAGCGCATCCCGCAGGACCTCGGTACGGCGGTGAACGTGTGCGCGATGGTCTTCGGCAACCTCGGCGAGACCTCGGGCACCGGCGTCTGCTTCACCCGCGACCCGGCCACGGGCAAGCAGGGCATCTACGGCGACTACCTGGACAACGCCCAGGGTGAGGACGTCGTCGCGGGCATCCGCAACACGCTCACGCTCGAGGACTTCGCGCGGCTGGACCCGTCGTCGCACGGCGAGCTCACGCGGATCATGCGCAGGCTCGAGACCCACTACCGCGACCTGTGCGACATCGAGTTCACCGTCGAGCGCGGCAAGCTCTGGATGCTGCAGACCCGCGTGGGCAAGCGGACCGCGGCGGCGGCGTTCCGCATCGCGACCCAGCTCGTCGACGAGCACCTGATCACCCAGGACGAGGCGCTGCACCGCGTCACCGGCCATCAGCTCTCGCAGCTCATGTTCCCGCAGTTCGACCCCGACGCGGAACGGACGCTGCTCACCAAGGGCATGGCCGCCTCGCCCGGCGCGGCCGTCGGCGAGGTCGTGTTCGACTCCGCAGCCGCGGTCGCGAAGGCGGCGGCAGGCCACGACGTGTTGCTCGTCCGGCGCGAGACCACCCCCGACGACCTCGAAGGCATGATCGCCGCGGCGGGCGTGCTCACCAGCCGCGGCGGCAAGACCTCGCACGCGGCGGTGGTCGCCCGCGGCATGGGGCGCACGTGCGTCTGCGGCGCGGAGGCGATCGAGATCGACCGCGAGGCGCGCACCGCTACGCGTCGGTGACACCACGGTGGCCGAGGGCGAAGTGCTCTCGATCGACGGGTCGACCGGCGAGGTGTTCATCGGGCGAGCTGCCGGTCGTCTCGTCCCCGGTGGTGACCTACCTCGAGCAGGGCCTCGACGCCGCGCTCGAGGTGGCCGACGGCGAGGCGCAGGAGCTGGTACGGGCGGTCGACCGGCTGCTGCGCCACGCCGACCGCACCCGCCGGCTCGCGGTGCGGGCCAACGCCGACACGGCCGAGGACGCCGCGCACGCCCGCCGCATGGGCGCGGAGGGCATCGGGCTCACCCGCACCGAGCACATGTTCCTCGGTGAGCGCCGCGCGCTGGTGGAGCGGCTGATCCTCGCCGACGGCCCGGAGGAGCGGCAGGCGGCGCTGGCGGAGCTGCTGCCCATGCAGCGCGCGGACTTCGTCGCCCTGCTCACGGCGATGGACGGGCTGCCCGCCACGATCCGGCTCCTCGACCCGCCGCTGCACGAGTTCCTGCCCGACCGCACCGAGCTGGCCGTCAAGGTGGCGGTCGCGAAGGCGACCGACGGCGCCGACCCGGCCGACGAGCGCCTGCTCGCCGCCGTCGAGCGGCTGCACGAGTCGAACCCGATGCTCGGGCTGCGCGGTGTGCGGCTCGGGCTGGTGGTGCCGGGCCTGTTCGCGATGCAGGTGCGCGCCATCGTCGAGGCGGCCGCCGAGCGCAAGCGCGAGGGCGACGACCCGCGGGTGGAGATCATGGTGCCGCTGGTGGGGTCGGTCATGGAGCTGCTGCTCGTGCGGGACGAGATCGACGCCGTCGTCGCCGACGCCGCGGCCGGGGTGGACCTGCACGTCCCGATCGGCACGATGATCGAGCTGCCGCGCGCGGCGCTCACCGCCCGCCGGATCGCGGAATCGGCCGAGTTCTTCTCGTTCGGCACCAACGACCTGACCCAGACGACCTGGGGCTTCTCCCGCGATGACGTCGAGGCGTCGATCTTCCCCGCCTACCTGGACAAGGGCGTGTTCACCGTCTCGCCGTTCGAGTCGCTCGACCGCGACGGGGTCGGTGCGCTCGTGCGCATGGCCGTCGAGGCGGGCCGGCGGACCCGGCCGGATCTGAAGCTCGGGGTGTGCGGCGAGCACGGCGGCGACCCCGACTCCGTGCACTTCTTCCACGACGCGGGCGTTGACTACGTTTCGTGTTCACCCTTCCGCGTGCCGGTCGCTCGCCTGGAAGCAGGCCGGGCCGCGCTGTTCGCCGAAACGCGCAGCATTCCCGACTAAACCGGCGGAGGTCCTCCCTCGCCCGTGGCTCGGCCGGGTCCCCTTCGCGCCCTGAATTATGACGGGTAGTATCTGCACGGCTACCCATCGTGAATTCCGATCTGTCCGATTCTCAGCGTTACCACAGGTCGGAGCGCCAAGATAACGTTGTGGATCGGCTGCTTGTGCTCCGCGTGATAGCTGATCGAATTTCGTCTGAACATCTGCCGAAGCCCGGCGAAACGGCGGTAGCTCAGACGGGGAAGGGCTCGTGAACACGGTGATGGCGTGGTGACTTTGCCAGGCGGACCGGTCCAGGCTTTCGACGTCGACCTGGATGCGCTGCCGGAATTACCGCCGGTAGCGGGCGGGCGGGCCCGTGTCCTGGTGCGCCGCCATGGCGATCCGGTCACCCTGTGTGTCGTCGACGTGCCGCCCGAAGGCTTGAGCGCGGCGCAGCTCGCGGAGCGGCTGGCCGCGGTGCGTCGGCCCGGCGGAGCCCGCCGAGACGGTGGACCTCCGGCACGCCCGCCGCCGTGAGGTGGCCGAGAACGGCCCCCACATCACCGTGCAGATCGCCACCCGCGACCGACCCGGCCCGCTGCGGCGGTGCCTGGAGTCGATCGCCGCCGTGGAGTACCACGCGTTCGACGTGATCGTGATCGACAACGCGCCAGCCGACGACGGCGCCCGCTCGGTGGTGCAGGCGTTCGAGCAGGCCCATCCCGAGGTCGCGGTGCAGTACCTGTGCGAGCCGGTGGCGGGGGCGTCGCGCGCGCACAACCGCGGCCTGGAGATCGCGGTCGGCGAGTGGGTGGTGCGCACCGACGACGACGTGGTCGTCGACCGGCAGTGGCTCGCGTGCATCGCGGAGGCGGCGACGTCGGCGCCCGACGTCGAGTGTGTGACCGGGCTGATCCTGCCCGCCGAGGTCGAGACCCCGGCCCAGGAGCTGCTCGAGCAGTTCGGGGGCTACGCCCGGGGGTTCGCGCGGCGTCAGGTGGACATGGGCGCGCACCGCCCCGCCGATCCGCTGTTCCCGTTCACGACGGGTCGGTTGGGCAGTGGCGCCAACATCGCGTTCGACGCGGCCCGGTTGCGGGCTCGCGGCGGGTTCGACGCGGCGCTTGGGTCCGGGCACGCGGGCCCGCGGCGGCGAAGACCTGCTGGCGGTGTTCGCGGTGCTGACCGACGGCGGTGGGGTGGTCTACGAGCCGTCGGCGGTGATCTGGCACTGGAACCGGCGCGATTACGCGAGCCTGCAGCGGCTGATGCACGACTACGGGGTGGGTTTGGCGGCCTACCTGACGGCGGCTGCGCTCCGTCGGCCAGGATTGGCGCTGAAGATGGCACGCAATGTGGTGGGTGGGGTGCGGCACGTGGTGGGGCGTTCATCGCCGAAGAACCAGGACAAGCGCGGGGACTACCCCCGGGAGCTGGAGCGACGCGAACTGCGCGGCATGCTCAGTGGGCCCGTGGCCTATCTGTTGGGGCGGCTGCGCGGGGGCGGGCACCGGCCCGTGGTCTCCCAGGCGGCCCGGAGCCGGGAGGTCGCGCGATGACCGCGCCTGCGGCGGCACCCATCCCGATCCTGCTCTACCACTCCGTCAGCGATCAGCCCTCGGAGTTCATCGCCCCGTACACGGTCACCCCGGCCGCGTTCCGGCGCCACCTCGACGCCATCGCCGCGATCGGCGCCACCACGCTCACGGTCTCGGACCTGCTGGCCGCGCGGGCGAACGACACGGTGCCGGAGCGGCCGGTGCTCGTCACGTTCGACGACGGCTACCTCGACACGTTGACCGTCGCCGCCCCCGAGCTGGCCGAGCGGGGGATGTCGAGCACGGTCTACGTCACCACCGGCGTGGTCGGCGCGAAGAGCCCCGGTGGCGACTCGATGCTGACCTGGTCGCAGGTGAACGAGCTGGCCGGGATGGGCCACGAGATCGGCGCGCACAGCCACACCCACCCGCAGCTCGACACGCTGTCCGTCGCCGCCATGCGGGGCGAGATCGCGGGCAGCCGGACCCAGCTCCAAGAGGGCACGGGCCTGCCCATCGACAGCTTCGCCTACCCGCACGGCTACTCCGACGCCCGCGTGCGACGGGCGGTGCAGAAGGCGGGCTTCACCTCGGCGGCCAGCGTCAAGAACGCGTTGAGCTCGCCGACCGATCCGCCGTTCGCGCTGGCGCGGCTCATGCTCATGTCCACCACGAGCGACGAGGACTTCCTCGGCTGGCTCGCGGGCCGGGGCGTGCCCGTCGGGCGTGACGACGAGCGGCTGCTCACCCGCGGCTGGCGGTGGTGGCGGCGCGCCCGCGCCACGGTCGGCGCGGCACCGGAGCGCTGGGCCGACGCGGCCTGAACCACCGCGCCGGGCGGTCGCGCACAACCGCTCGGCGCAGCCGGTCATGGCCGGGTAGGCGCACGGTAATCGCAGGTCAAAGCACTTTTGGCCGGTCGTGCGGCGCTCAGGAAACCCATAGGAACCCGCCAGGGTCCTCACAGCCTCGCTCTCTAGCTTCGCCATGCTCACCCGCCACCACGGCGGGAGCGGCGTGGCCCGGCGTCCACCCGCGACCCGAGCCGCCCCCGACGACGCCTGAGTAGTGAGTGAGATCGATGACCGTGCAGCGTGCCCTCTCCGTCCCCCTGCTCGTCGGTGCCCTCGGCCTCGCGCTGGCCGCCTGCGGCGGCGGCTCGACCACCTCCGACACCACCCCGGCGAGCGCTGCGCCGAACGCCGGACCGCCCGGGACGACGGGCACCATCGCCGCGGTGGCGGCCTCCAGCCTCCAGGTGCAGAACGCCCGGGCCGGGAAGGTCACCGTCGACTTCTCGGGGACGACGGCGATCACGCGGACGGTCGCCGGAACGGCGGCCGACATCAAGGCAGGCGACTGCGTGGCGGTGATGTCCACTGCGGCCGACGGCGCCTCCGCCACGACGGGCGGGCCGGTGGCGGCGGGCGCGGTCACCGTCAGCCCGGCGTCGGGGCAGGGGTGCAGGTCGGCCATGGGGATGGGCTTCGGCGGCGGTGGCGGTGGGGGAGCCCGGCCGAGCGCAGGCGCCCAGCCCGGTGGCGCGAACGGCGCCCGCAGGCCCCGCGGCACGGTCGGGACGGTCGGTGCGGTCGCCGCGAGCAGCTTCACGGTGCTGGACACCAACGGGACGACCACGGTGACCACGAGCAAGTCCACGACGTACCTGAAGACCCAGACCGCGGACAAGTCGGCCCTGGTCGTCGGCCAGTGCGCGACCGCGGTCGGGCAGGCAGGCAGCGGCGGCGGCACGGTGACCGCCACCGCGATCAGCGTCCGCGCACCGGGCGCCAACGGCTGCGGTGGCGGCGGCCGCGGCGGGCCGGGGATGGGCGGTCGCCGACAGCCAACTCGTGACCCCGCCCCGGTCGAGAGTCATGGTTCTGCTGGTCGATCAGCAGATCTGTGCTTCTCGGCTGCGGCTGTCCCTCAGGGCCTGCAGAGGATCTCGCCGTGGATGATCGTGAACCAGCCGTCCGTCGGACGCGGCCCACGCCGCGCCAGGCCGCGGAGATGTCGTGGAGCTCGGCCTCCTCGGCGTGCCCGCCCTCGATCGCCTGGCGCGTGATGGCCGAGGTGAGGATGCGGTCGGCCCACATGCCACCCCACCAGGCGCGTTGGTCGGGCGTCGCGTAGCACCACACTGACGCGGTCGCGGTCACGTCCGACGCGCCCGCGGCGTTCGCCCACGCGAGCATCCGCCTGCCGGCGTCGGGCTCGGCCCCGTTGCCGTGCGCCACGGCCCGGTAGACCTCCAGCCAGCGGTCGAGCCGGGGGTCGGCCGGGTACCAGGTCATGGCCGCGTAGTCGGCGTCGCGGGCGGCCACCACACCGTCGGGCCTGCAGACGCGCAGCATCTCCCGCAGCGCCGCGACCGGGTCCCCGAGGTGCTGGAGCACCTGGTGGGCGTGCACGACGTCGAAGCCGGCGTCCGGGAAGTCGAGCGCGTAGACGTCGCCGACCGCGAACTCGACGTTCGCTGCGCCGGCCTGCTCGGCGTGCGCACGGGCGTCCCCGAGCGGGTCCGGTGTCGGCTCGATCCCGAGGACCCGCCCCGGCGCGACGCTCGCCGCCATGTCGACGGTGATCGTGCCCGGCCCGCAGCCGACGTCGAGCACCTGCGCCCCCGGCCGCAGCCAGGGGATCAGGTAGGCGGCGGAGTTCGCGACCGTCCGGCTCGCGTGCGAGCGCAGGACGCTCGCGGCGTGCCCGTGGGTGTAGGTCTCCTGATCGGCGCGCATGGCCCGATCGTCGGTCTACGCGTCCACATCGTGCAACGGCCGTCTCAGCGGGTGATACGCCGCGCGTTGTGGAAGGGCATGTTCGCCAGCTTGCTGAACTGGACCGGCTCGCCCGACTGGGTCGCGTTGAGCACCATGCCGTTGCCCGCGTAGATGCCGACATGGCTGACCGGCGAGTAGAAGAACACGAGGTCGCCGGGCTGCAGTGCGCCCTTCGCCACGGGCGTGCCCATCGTCGAGAGCGTGGCCGACGAGTGCGGCAACGAGATCCCGAGCTGCTTGAAGGCCCACACGACGAGGCCGGAGCAGTCGAACGCGCTCGGCCCGGCGGCGCCCCACACGTAGGGCCTGCCCACCTTGGACCGGGCCAGAGACAACGCCTGACTGGCCACACCGCCGACCGCGGGCGCGGCGGGCGCCGTGGTGGTCTTCGGCGTCGGCCGGGGAACGTGGGCGGGCACCGGCTTCGCCACCGCCTTGGGCGGCACGACGTGGGCGGGGAGGTTGGCGGCCGCGGCGGCCGCCGCCTTCCCGGCCTGCGTCGCCGCGAGGGCCTTCGCGTCGGCAGCCGCGCGGGCGACGATCGCGGATCCTTGGGCCTGAACCCCCGGTGCGTTGACGGCGGGCGGCGTCCCGTGCGAGGAGCCCGCCGCGGGCAGCGCGAACGCCGCAGCGCCTGCGGCCGCCGACTGCGCGGGCAGCTGAGGGGTGGTGTTCGCGGGGGTGAACGACGCGGGCCCCGCCGATGCGGCGACGGCGGCGGTCGCGCTGACCACCGTGACCGAGACGGTGGCGTAGAGCGGGCGGCGCAGCTTGGAGCGTCGGGACCCGCCGCCGCGCGGAGCGTCGTCGAGCGGCTCGGCGAGACCCGCGGGAGCCTCGGCGTCGGTCCCTTCGAGAGGGAACGGCGCCGACGGGTCGACGGGGAAGCCGCCGACAGGCGTTGTCCGTGCTGACGTGCTCGTCGTACCGGGGGGCGGCGGCCCACGCATCGGGGCCGACCTCGTCCGCCGGGGCGCCGTCAGGCAGCTCCGCGGCAGCGGGGAGGACCGGCTCGACCGGCTCGACGGCGAGCGGGGTCGGCACGAACGGCGTCGACGAGCGACGGGCCGAACCCGAGCAACGGGTGGCGCCCGAACCGGCCAACACCAGGTTCTGCGGGCCCGGGCGGGCAGGCCGCGCGGGGATCGGCGCTGTCGAGAACGGGTCGAGCGGGAGGTGCGCGGCGCTTCGCGGACGCGGGGGCCGTGCCTCACTGGCGAGCCGGGCAAGCAGGTCGGTGGCCAACTCCTCCGACTGATTCCGGTCAGAGCGGTGCCGGGCGCGGTGTGAGCCCATGGGAAATCCTCACCCCGGTGCACGCCGCTTACTGGGGAGCGAGCAGCGTGTCCCCGCCCTGACCGTGGCGGCGCCCGTGGGGAGTGTCGGCGGGCGGGGAGCCGGGGCCGACCAGGCGCACCGCACGACTCCATTGCTGCCGTGCGACATCCTGACCGTAATCATCCCGTGACCATGATCGGACCGATGCGGCTCCGTAGGGCGCCAATCGGACAAGCGCGCGCCATGAGCGGTCGCCATATACATCCGTTCGGACTAATTCCTGCGGCTTTTGCCGAGCCTGCTCGTTATCGACACTGCGCTGCCGCTAAGCGGCAGCGGGCTCCGCGCGGTGCAGCGATAGCACGCCGTCGCTCGCCTCGGCGGCGCCCCACGCGCCCTGTTCCGCCGTCCACGTCCGGCCGTCGTAGGTGACCGTGTCCAGCCCGAGCCGGGCGGCGTGGCCCACCAGCCAGCTCGCGATCGCCCAACCCCGTGCGGTGGGCTGCGGGCCCGACAGCTTGGCGGTGCCGAGCTCCTGGGCCGCCAACTGCGCGACGTCGGCGCCCGGCACGGCCAGGGTCAGGTTGTGGCAGGTCAACGCGGCCGGGTCCTCCCCGGTGAACGCCCGGGCGAGCGAACGGGCGACCGGTTCCCAGCGCGCGTAGGCCGCGGGCGTCGCCGAGCGCTGCACCAGCTGGGCGGCCTGCGTCACCGACAGCGTCGGCCAGTCGGGCTCGCTGCGCAGCTTGTCGTAGAACGCGGTCGCCGCGTGGACCGGATCGGTGACCTGCGCGTAGCTGCCCCAGCCCTGGCTCGGGCGCTGCTGGAACAGCCCGGCGGAGTCGCGGTCGCCCGCAGGCAGGTTGCGCAGTCCCGACTCCTGCAGCGCGGTGGCCAGCGCGACGGTGACGGCGTGGTCGGGCATGCCCATGGCCAGCCCGACGCCCGCGATGGTGGAGGCGTTGTCGGCCTGCTCGACGGTGACGGTCCCGGCGCCGTCGCCCGCGGCCGTCGTGCAGCCGGGGCCGGGCGTCAGCACGTAGCGCAGGACGACCACGGTCAGTCCCGCCACCAGCGCGAGCACCAGCCCGGTGATGACGATCGTCCGGGCGCGCACGTATCCATGGTGCCCGGCGGCCTTGCCGAGGGGTGACACAACCCTGTCGATGCGCCGCTCCGGCCTGACCGTCGCGGGGATGCTGCATCAACGCGCGGATTGGCACGCTCTCTTCTACCGGGGCGGACAACCCACCCCACGCGGCTCGGGAGCAGAGAACGATGCGTACGAACACCGGATATGCGGGACAGCTTCCCCGGCACGACGAGGCCACCGTGTGCTACACCCCCGGTGCCCGCCCGGCCGCGCCGCGGATGGCGCAGCCCCTGCCCGACGACGGCGTGACCGTCTGCGTGCCCGGCGCGCTGCTCGCTCCCGCCCCCACGCCCGAGGTCGCCGAGGTCGCCGAGGCGCCGGTCTTCGTCAACGACAGCGGCAGCCGCAAGCGGCTGATGCGCCTCGCGGGCGTGCTGATCGCGCTGGTGTCGATCGGCTTCCTCGGCGTCGTCGGTGTCGCGCTCGCCGTGCCCAACGTGGCCACCTCGGTCGGCCTGGGCGACGTCGTGCCGTTCATCGTCCCCGGTGCAGCGGCCCCGCCGCCCCCGAAGGCGCCGCCCGCCCCGCCCGCGCCCCGGCAGAAGCTGGCCAAGGTCGAAGGCCACGCAGAAGCCGAAGCCGGTCGTGATCGACGAGCCCGCGCCGGTGCAGAAGCCGGTTGAGGACCCCAAGCCCGAGCCGAAGCCGGATCCCGTGACCCCCCCTCCCGCCGGCACCGACGGGACCCCGACCGACGGCACGACGGGCACCGGCACCGGCACGGGCACCGGGCACCGGCACCGGCACGGGCACCGGCACCGGCACGGGACCGGCACCGGCACCGGCACCGGCACCGGCACTGGCACGGGCACCGGGACCGGCACGGGCACCGGCACCGGCACCGGAACCGGCACCGGCACCGGCACCGGCACCGGCACCGGCACCGGCACCGGCACGACCGGAACCGGCACCACCGGCACCGGCACCGGCACCGGCACGACCGGACACCGGCACCGGCACCGGCACCGGCACCGGCACGGGCACGGGCACCGGGACTGGCACGACCGGCACGGGCACCGGCACCACCGGCACGACGACCGGCTCCAAGGGCGGGACGACGACCGGCACCACCGGACCACCGGCACCAAGGGCGGGACGACGACCACCGGCACGACCGGGGGAACCACCGAGACCGGTGGAACGAAGGTCCAGAGTGGTCAGTCTCCGGTCGTTGCCAACCCCCCGGGGGCTGACGCCGAGACCGCCGACGGCAACACTGGTGTCCCCGCCGATCAGACCGCCCAGAACTGAGGTCCCCTGCAATGAGGATCCTGCCGCGCCCCACCTGGGTGCTCTCAGTGATCGCCTTCCTGGTCTTCGCGACGATCCTCGTGGTCGACGGCACCGTTCGGGGCGGTGTCGGTGTCCCTTCCGGCAAGCCTGTCGTCAACGCTTCGGTTCAGCAGGTGCCGTTCGTCGTGACGCACGGCCAGCAGATCGTCGAAGCCCGCACGACGCCGGTGCAGACCTTCGCCCTCAAGAAGGGCACGATCGCCCTCACCTTCGACGGCGGCCCCCAGCCCGAGCGCACGGCCGAGATCCTCGCGGTGCTGGACCACTTCCACGTCCCCGCCACGTTCTTCATCGACGGCTCGGTCGCGATCCAGAACCCGGACTCGGTGCGGGCGATCCAGGCGAGCGGCTCGGACATGGGGATCCGCACGTTCAACACGCTCGACCTCGCCGAGGCCTCGCCTGCCCGCCTGCAGCGCGAGACCACGCTGACCCAGCTGACCCTCGCAGGCGCCACCGACCGCACGACCTACCTGGTGCGCCAGCCGTTCTCCGCCTCGGTGGCCGGGCTGGACGACACGCACTGGGCTGTGGTCCAGCAACTCGCCGCGCAGGGCTTCGTCTCGGTGTTCAGCGACGTCAACGCCAACAACTGGTCCGCGCGCACCACCGACGACATCCTGAAGGACATCGTCCGCAAGGACCAGAAGGGCATGATCGTCGGGATCGACGCCAGCCAGGGCGGCACCGCTCAGCTCGCGTCCGCGCTCTCACGGGTCATCCCGGCCCTCCAGAAGGCCGGCTACTCGTTCAACACCGTCACCGGCGCGGCAGGCCTGCCCGCCGCCCCGCAGCAGGCGCGCGAGCGCGACCAGCGCATCGGCCAGGGCATGCTCATCGCCGTGGCGGTCGCCACGAACACGGTCAACGCGCTGGGCGTGCTGCTGCTGGTCACCGGCGCGCTGGTGATCCTGCGCCTCGCCCTGATGCTGATCTTCGCGATCTGGCACGCGTGGCGGCGCAACCCGAAGCGCTACAGCTGGGGGGCGCGGGTCACCGAGCCGGTCACGGTCATCGTCCCCGCGTACAACGAAGAGGTGTGCATCGCCGCGACGATCAACTCGCTGCGGGCGAGCGACCACCCCATCGAGATTCTCGTCGTCGACGACGGCTCGACCGACGCGACCGCCGCGATCGTCCGCGCGCTCAACTACCCGAACGTCCGCCTCATCCGCCAGGCGAACGGGGGCAAGCCCGCCGCGCTCAACAACGGCATCCGGCACGCCCGCCACGAGATCATCGTCATGATCGACGGCGACACGGTCTTCGAGCCGAAGACGATCAGCACGCTGGTCCAGCCGTTCGTGCGGCCGTGGGTCGGCGCCGTGTCGGGCAACGCCAAGGTGGCCAACCGGAAGAAGATCGTCGGCCGCTGGCAGCACATCGAGTACGTCATCGGCTTCAACATCGACCGCCGCATCCAGGACCTCCTGGGCTGCATGACCACCATCCCCGGCGCGGTCGGCGCGTTCCGCCGCACGGCCCTGCTGCAGGCCGGGGGCGTCAGCGAGGACACGCTCGCCGAGGACACCGACCTCACGATGGCCGTCTGCTCGGCGGGCTGGGAGATCGTCTACGAGGAGCGGGCGCGGGCCTGGACGGAGGCGCCCACCACGCTGCAGCAGCTGTGGCGGCAGCGTTACCGCTGGAGCTACGGGACGATGCAGGCGATGTGGAAGCACCGCGGGGCCATCTTCAAGTCGGGCCCCGCAGGCCGGATGGGCCGGGTCGGCCTGCTCAACCTGGCGATCTTCCAGGTGCTGCTGCCCGCGCTCGCGCCGCTGATCGACGTGTTCCTGATCTACGGCCTGGTGGCGCTCGACCCGATCCGGACGCTCGAGCTCTGGGGCGCCGTGCTGGCCATCCAGATGTTCGCCGGGCTGCTCGCGTTCGCGATGGAGCGGGAGAACCCGCTTCCCCTGCTGTGGATGCCCCTGCAGCAGCTGGCCTACCGCCAGCTGATGTACGGGGTGCTGATCAAGTCGCTGGGCACAGCCCTGGCCGGAGTCCGGCTGAAGTGGCAGAAGCTCAAGCGAGTCGGAGACTTCGGCGCCGTCGGCGCCCCCGGAGGTGCGCAATGAAGCGTTGGACCACGTTCTTCGTCGGGCTGGCCATGGTGCTCGGCCTGACCGCCTGCTCGACCACCGTGGCGGGGGCGCCCACCGCGGCCACCTCGTCCGAGGCCGCACGACCCGCGTTCGGGCCCTACCTGGACATCTCGGTGAAGCAGCCCGACCTGGCCGCGCTCGCGAAGCAGACCGGCCTCAAACACGTCAACCTCGCGTTCGCGCTGTCCAACAACGGGGCGTGCGAGCCCGCGTGGGGCGGCACGCAGCCGGTCGACGCGCTGAAGGCCCAGATCGACGCCTTCAAGGCGGCGGGCGGCTCGGTGTCCGCCGCGACCGGCGGGGCCGTGGGCAGCTACCTCGAGAACGCCTGCGGGAGCGCCGCCGACCTGGCGGGGGCCTACGAGAAGCTGCTCGACGCCACCGGCACCAACCTGCTCGACGTCGACATCGAGACCGGCATCGACACCGCGAAGGTGGTCGACGCGCTCTCCCAGGTGCAGCGCAGCCGCGGCACCGACATCACGCTGACGCTGCCGGTCGACCTCGGTGGCCTGCCCGCACCGGCGCTGGACCTCGTGCAGCGCGCCGCGGCGGCCAACGTGACGGTCACCGTGAACATCATGGACATGAACTTCAAGACCGGCGGCAACTGGGGCCAGGCCATGGTCGACGCCGCGCAGGCCACCCTCGACCAGCTGCGCAAGGTCTACCCGAACGCGAGCGAGGCCGTGCAGAACCGCACGCTGGCGATCACGGTCATGGTCGGGCGCAACGACGTCGGCGTGATCACGCAGCCCGACGACGCCCAGAAGGTGATCGACTTCGCCAAGTCGCGCGGGGTCGGGCGGCTCGGGTTCTGGGCGCTCGCCCGCGACAACGGCACGTGTGCCAAGAAGGTCAAGGCCCAGCCGAACTGCAGCGGGATCGCCCAGTCCGACTGGCAGTTCACCCAGCAGTTCGTCGGCTACACGGGCCCGACGGCCTCCTGACCACGGGCGGGAAGGCCCACCGGGGGATGGGCCTGTCCGACCGCGCCACGGGACATGCGCGCCGACCTACTGGCGCGCATGTCCCGCTTTGCTTGATCTGAGGGCTCACAGGTCGCGCGGCGTAGCGTCGGAAATGCCACTCGGGGGAGAGGACATTTCCATGACGCAGGCTCCGACGATGCCGCTGCACATGCGGCGCAACCAGTTCGCGCCCGTCGACGAGCTGCGGCAGCTGCGCGAGGGGGAGGGCATCCGCAGCTTCACGACGCCGTTCGGGGTGCAGGCGTGGCTCGTCACGCGCTACGCCGACGTCCGCGAGGTGCTCGGGGACGCCACCCGGTTCAGCAACGGCGCCGCGTTCAGCTCCCCGCTCGACTCCCGCACCGACGAGGAGCGCGCCAAGGCCCGCGCCGGTCAGCTCTTGGCCTTCGACCCGCCGGAGCACACGCGCCTGCGCCGCCTGCTGACCCCGGAGTTCACCGTCCGGCGGATGAACCGGCTGCAGCCGCGGATCACCGAGATCGTCGAACAGCACCTCGACGCCCTGGAGGCCGCGGGCAGCCCCGCCGACCTCGTGCAGACGTTCGCGCTGCCGGTCCCGTCGCTGGTGATCTGCGAACTGCTCGGGGTGCCCTACGCGGACCGGGCCGAGTTCCAGCTCCGCACCGCCCGCCTGCTGGACCTCTCGCTGCCGATGGACGAGCGGATGGCGATGGGTCGGGCGGGTCGCGCGTACATGGACACGCTCGTCGCGCGGGCCAAGGCCGACCCCGGCGAGGACATGCTCGGCATGCTGGTGCGCGAGCACGCGGGGGAGATCACCGACGACGAGCTGGCGGGCATCGGCAACCTGCTGCTGATCGCGGGCCACGAGACCACGTCCAACATGCTCGGGCTCGGCACGCTCGCGCTGCTGCTGCACCCCGAGCAGCTGGCGCTGGTGCGCGACGACCCCGAGGCCGTCGGGCCCGCCGTCGAGGAGCTGCTGCGCTGGCTGTCGATCGTGCACTCCGGAGTCGTGCGCACGGCGACGGCCGACGTCGAGATCGCGGGCACCACGATCCCGGCGGGCAGCCTGGTGATCTGCTCGCTGCCCACGGCCAACCGGGATCCCGAGCTGATCGCCGACCCGGAGCGGCTCGACGTCACCCGCGGTGCGGCGGGCCACCTCGCGTTCGGCCACGGCGTGCACCACTGCCTCGGCGCGCCGCTCGCGCGGATGGAGATGCGGACCGCGTTCCCCGCGCTGCTGCGGAGGTTCCCCGATCTGGCGCTCGACGGGCCGCTCGACGAGGTGCCGTTCCGGGCCTTCCACTTCATCTACGGGCTGCAGGCCTTGCAGGTGCGGTGGTGAGCGGCATGCGCATCGTCGCCGATCGGGACCTGTGCGTGGGGGCCGGGATGTGCGTGGTCAGCGCCCCGGCCGTGTTCGACCAGGACGATGGCGACGGGCTGGTCGTGGTGCTGTCGGCCGAGCCCGCGGAGTCGGAGGCCGCCGCGGTGCGCGAGGCGCTGGGCCTGTGCCCCTCCGGCGCGCTGAGTCGAGGCTAGTCCGGGGACCACGAACGTTGCCCGGGTCTTGATCGCGTGTTCCGGGCGACTAGTCGCAAGGCGCCGCCTGAAGGCGCATACAAGATACTTGCGAGGGCGGCACGCCGCGAGTCGCGTCGGGCGCGAGGGGCCGGGTTCACGTTGTGGTCGCCGTGCCGGACACGCCCGACGGCCCGCGCGTCGCGGCGCCGGTGTTGATCAGGACGCCGCCCGAGGAAGGTGGCGCGCTGCTGGTCGGCCGCGCTCGCGACGACCGGCGTCCCGCTGCCGGCGCGGCCTCCACCTCGGACACCGTCCGTGCGGTGGGCGCAGGCGGTGCAACACCTCCGCCGCGGGCGCCGCCACGCTGCCGTCGCCGCGGGGGCGCACGGCCGCCTGAGCTGCCGCTGCCGACGCTGCCGGTGCGGGCGCTAGGGCCGCGGGCGCGGCCGCGGCCGGTGCCGCTGCCGGTGCTGCCGGTGCTGCCGGTGCCGGTGCCGCCCCTACGGTGCCGCGGCCACAGCCGCCGGTGCCGCTGCCGCTGCCGGTGCTGCCGGTGCCGGTGCCGCGGCCGTACCGGTGCTGCTGCCGCGCCGGTGCCTCTGGCCGCCGGGGTGCCGCTGCCGCGTGCTGCCTGGTGCGCTGCCGGTGCGCTGCCGCGTGCCGCCCCTACCGGTGCCGCCGCCGCTGCCGCTGCCGCCGCCGGAGCCTTTGGTGCCGCTGCTTCGACTCCTGTTGCCGTGGGCGCGTCCGCCGCGGGTGCGACTGTCGCCACCTGCGGGCTGGGTGCCGGCCGGCGCGGCGCGGTAACGGCTGCCGGCGCGACGGCTGCCGCCTGCGGGGCTGCTGCCGCGGCCGGTGCTGCCTGCGCGTGCGGGTGCGGCTGGGCTGCGGGCGCAGCGGGCTTGGCCTGCGTCGGGCGCGGCGTGAGCGGGGGCCTTCGGGGCTGCCGCGGGTGTGCGCCAGATGCCGGTGATCGCTTCGGCGTCGGCGCTCTTGCCCAGGGCCTTCAGCCCGTACATGTCCTCGAGCGTGCGGAGCATCGAGTAGTGGTCGACGCGGGTGCTCACGTCGCCCGCCTTCACCATCGGGCCCGCGAAGATCGTGGGGATCGGGTTGCCCGGGGTCTTGGTCTCGGACTCGTCGAAGGTCATCACGAGCATGGAGTTGTGGGTCTGCGCCCACGCCAGGTAGCTGCCCAGCGTCTTCTGGCCCACGCGTCCCCAGCGGCGACGGGGCAGTCGTGCATGTCGTTGCACATGTCGGGGGTGAGGAAGGCGACCGTCGGCAGCCGGTCCCAGTCCGTGCCCAACGCCGACGCGGGCAGGTTGGTCGTGGCGCCGGGCAGGTTGGTGAAGTTCACCCAGGGGCTGTGCTTGCGCGCGTAGCGGCCTCGCGCTGCAGGTCGTGGAGCCCGCGTGCGGCAGCTGCTCCGCGTAGCCCACGAACGTCTTGCCCGCGGCGATCAGCTCCGAGCCGAGGTTCGGCGCGTCGAACGAGTGGTCACAGCCGTCGTCGGTGACGCCCTGCGTGCTCCCGGAGAACATCGCGATGTAGTTCGGCTGGCTCGGGTGGGTCTCGGCGTGCGCGTTGGTGAAGTTGGCGCCCGAGTGGGCCAGCGAGTTCAGCCAGGGTGCCGTGGAGCTGCCGATGACCTCATCGGTGTCCTTGTTCTCCATGAAGACGATCAGCACGTGGTCGGGCTTCGGGAGGGCGGCGGGGGCTGCCCACGCGCTCGGTGCGGCGACCAGCAGCGTGGTCATCGTGAGCGCGGCGAGGCCTGCGGCGCGGTGGACAAACATGGCGGGCAGTCTGGCGACACCTGACCCGGCTCATCCGCCGGACGCGCCCTGGCTCACCCGCACGTGTGGTGTCGGCCGGGGGGCTGGTGCGGGCGCAATTGACGGCCGTCCGAAACGGCTCCTAGGTTGGCTGCGCATCACTGGAGATGACGAGAGGCGCCGAAGATGAGCAAGTTCGACCTGTCCGGACGGCGGGCTCTCGTCACGGGCGGCGCCCGGGGCCTCGGCGCGGGGATGGCGCTGGCCCTCGCCGAAGCGGGCGCGCGGGTGATGATCGCCGACGTGCTCAAGGACGTCGGCGAGCAGACCGCGGCGCAGCTCCCCGGCGGCGGGTTCGTCCCGCTCGACGTCACCGACGACGCAGCGTGGGAGAGCGCGGTCGTGCACACGGTTGCCGAGCTCGGCGGCCTCGACATCGTGGTGAACAACGCGGGCATCGAGGTCACGCAGCTCATCGTGGACACCGACCCGGAGCAGATCCGCGCGATGCTCGAGGTCAACGTGCTGGGCACGATGCTCGGCATCAAGCACGGCCTGCGCGCCATGCGGCCGGGTGGTTCGGCGGGCAACGGCGGCACGATCATCAACGTCTCCTCCGTGGCGGCCACCATCGCGTTCCCGGCGATCGCGGGCTACTCGGCCACGAAGTCGGCGGTCGACCGGCTGACCAGGGTGGCCGCGATGGAGTCGGGCAAGCTCGGCTACGGCGTGCGCGTGAACTGCATCTACCCCGGCCTGGTGCCCACCGAGATGGGCGTCAAGCTCGCGGTGGAGACGTCGGGGCTCGGCCTCTTCGAGAACCCCGACGCGGCCGTCGCCGCCGTCGTCGGGCTGACGCCGTCGGGTCGTCTCGGCGAGGTGTCCGACATGGCCGACGCGGTGGTCTTCCTTGCCTCCGACGCCTCGCGGTTCGTCAACGGGGTCGGCCTGCCGGTCGACGGCGGAATGGGAATGTGAGCACACGATGTCCAGCCGCAGGACGGGGCAGCGGTGTCCGAGCAGGAGATCGTCGCGTTCGTCAAGGAGCGGATCGGCAGCGTGAAGGCGCCGAAGCAGGTGCACGTCTGGCCGGACCTGCCGCGCTCGACCGTCGGCAAGGTGCTGAAGGTCGACATCCGGACGCGGCTGCTGGCCGAATCCGAGGGGCCGGCGAATGCGGGCCCCGGCCCGTAACGCCCAGGTGGCCCCATCGCTGCGTTGCCCCCGCGCCCGAGTGCCCCGGCACGAGGGCGCGGGGGCGCCTTGCGCTGCGACCACCTGGACGCCACGGGCTCGCGGAACCCTCGTTCACCGGACCCTCTGGTCAGCTCCGGACGAGGCGGGCGATGGCCTCGGAGGCCTCGCGCACCTTCTCGTCGGCTTCCGGGCCGCCCGCCGCCGCAGCCTCGACGACGCAGGTGGACAAGTGCTCATCGAGCAGTTGCGAGGGAGAACGCCTGCAGCGCCTTCGTGGCCGCGGACACCTGCGTCAGGATGTCGATGCAGTACTTGTCCTCTTCGACCATCCGCTGCAGCCCGCGCACCTGCCCCTCGATGCGGCGCAGCCGCTTGAGGTACGCGTCCTTCTCCGCCGTGTAGCTCGCCATACCCCCACACGGTACCGGACCCGGCGACGCGTTTCGCCACATTCAGCGGGATCACGACGGCCCGGTTTACTCTCTGTGACGCGTGTGCCGCGGGTGCCCCCTGTGCATACGCGCCGGCGGCCGCCGTTTCGGACGACCCCTCCCCTACGACGGCCGCCGGCCCACCCGGCATTCGGAGCCCGTGGCCGATCGGTTCGCCTTCAGACCAGGAACCTGTAGGCGGCGGTGCCCGGGGCCACCAGCTGGATCCGCAGCGGGCTCGCCTCCATGCGCTTCCACAGCGGCTCGTAGGCGTCGCGGTCGCTGATCTCGACGCCGACCAGCGCCGCGCCGGTCTCGCGGTTGTCCCGCTTGACGTACTCGAAGAGCACGATGTCGTCGTCGGGCCCGAGCACCTCGTCGAGGAAGCGGCGCAGCGCACCCGGCTCCTGGGGGAACTCGACGAGGAAGTAGTGCTTGAGCCCGCGGTGCACGAGCGAGCGCTCCACCACCTCGGCGTAGCGGCTCACGTCGTTGTTGCCGCCCGACAGCACGCAGACGACGTCGCTGTCGGGCGCGAGGTCCAGCGCGTCGAGCGCGGCGGTGGCCAGCGCGCCCGCGGGCTCGGCGATGATGCCGTCGGTCTGGTAGAGGTCGAGCATCTCGGTGCAGACGCGACCCTCGTCGACGCTGCGCAGCTCCACGCCTGCCGCGCGGACCAGCGGGAACGTCACGTCGCCCACGCGGCGCACCGCGGCGCCGTCGACGAACGTGTCCAACTCGGACAGCGCCACCGGCCCGCCCGCGGCGAGGGCGGCCGCCATGCTCGCCGCGCCCGCGGGCTCGACCCCGACCAGCCGCACGCCGGGGTGCGCCGCGGCCAGCCAGCTCGCGACGCCCGCGACCAGGCCGCCCCCGCCGACCGGCAGCACGACGAGATCGGGGGCCCTGCCCAGCTGGGCGACGATCTCCACCCCGACCGTGCCCTGGCCCGCGATGGTGCGCAGGTCGTCGAACGCGGGGACGACGGTCGCGCCGCTGCTGCGGGCGTGGGCGGCGGCCGAGGCGGCCGCGTCGTCGTAGGTGTCGCCCTCGACGACGAGCTCCACCCCGCCGCCGCCGAGCGCCCGGATCCGCTCGCGCTTCTGCCGGGGTGTGGTGGCCGGGACGTACACCCGACCCCGCATGCCCAACTGCCTGCAGGCGTACGCGACGCCCTGGCCGTGGTTGCCCGCGCTGGCGCAGACCGCCCCGGCCGCGCGTTCACGCTCCGTCAGGCCGGAGAGGAGGTTGTAGGCGCCCCGCAGCTTGTAGGAACGCCCGACCTGCAGGTCCTCGCGCTTGAGCCAGATCCGCGCCCCGGTGGCTTCGGCGAGCCGGTCGCAGCGCTGGAGCGGGGTGGTGACGGCGACGCCCGAAAGGCGCGCGGCGGCGCGCTCGACGAGCCCGGGCAGTTCCATGCCCCGATGATCCCCGCCGGGCGCCCGCCGCGCCGACGCGGGTGGTCAGTGGAGGTGGCGCTGCCAGTCGGCGGGCACGCGGTCGGCCGGGCCGGGCGCGGTCTGGTGCAGGGGGTGGTGGTTCGGCTCGGCGAGCTCGGGGCCGTCGAAGGCCTCGTCGCGCTCGTAGTCCCAGAACCAGTCTTCGCCGGGCTCGAAGCTCTGCACCACGGGATGGCCGGTGGTCTTGGCGTGTGCGGTGGCGTGCTGGGAGGGGGAGGAGTCGCAGCAGCCGACGTGGCCGCACTGGGCGCAGCGCCGCAGGTGGAACCACCACCCGCCTGTCTCATCGCACTCCACGCACCCGGCGCCGGAAGGGGTCACGGACGGGTCGATCGCGGTGGTCACGATCGACGACGCTACTCCAGCAGCGTCCGCGCCATGTCCTTCCAGATCTGCAGGTGCGGATCGGTCGCGGGGTCGCGCGGGTCGAACGCGTAGGTGAGCCCCACGCCGCGCATGCTGGTGAGCAACAGCTCCCTGACCAGGGGATAACGGGGGTGGGTGACCAGCTGGGGGCCGTAGAACGAGTCGGCTCCGGCCCGGATGGCCGCGCCGACCTCCCGCTCTTCGGGCAGCAGCGACTTGCGCAGCCCCTCGTTGGTGCGCGCGGCCGTCCACAGCTCGACGGCGGCCCAGAAGTGCGGCTCGGAGAACGTCTCCCACATCAGCTCGACGGCGCGGTCGAGGCGGGCGCCACCGGTGAGGCCGCGGGACAGGCTGCGGATGCGCTCGCCGGTGGTGCGCAGCCGCTCGGTGGCGAGGTGGCGCGAAGCCGCGACGAGCAGCGCGTCGCGGGACGGGAAGTGGTGCAGCAGCCGCCCGCGCGAGACGCCCGCCCTGGCCTGGATGCGCAGGGTGGTGGCGCCCGCGTAGCCCGATTCGACCAGGCACGCCACGGCGGCGTCGAGGATCCGCGCGCGGCTGGTGGCCGTGCGCTCCTCGCGGCGGCCGCGTGGCGCGGAACGGGTCAGGGGCTCGTTCATCGCGAGGAGCCTAGCGGAACAGTCAACGTTGACCGGGTTCGTCACGGCTCAGCGGGGCGGCGGCCCGCTCGTGGTCCCGATGCGCAGCTCCACCGGCAGCAGCACGTCGGGCGCGGGCTCGCCCGCCACGAGCGCCATGGCGGTGGCCGCGGCGGCGCGGCCCTTCTCTTCGGTCGGCTGGAAGACCGTGGTGAGCTGGGTGGGCGCCAGCCAGTGCAGGTCGGCCCCGTCGAACCCGCTGACCGAGACGTCCTCCGGCACCCGCAGCCCCAGCCCGGCCGCCGCGGAGAGCACGCCCGCGGCGAGGATGTCGCTCTGCGCGAGCACGGCCGTCGGTCGCTGTGCGGCGGGGACGTCGAGCAGCGCCCGCCCGGCCAGCTCGCCTTCGGTGACGGCGTTGCTCGCGGTCTCCAGGACGAGGACCGGCCCGAACACGTCCTCGACGCCCTCGATCCGGTGCCGCACGTCGCGGTAGTGCGCCACCGCGCGCCGGGCCGGACCGACCTCGCCGCGGGTGCCGTCGAGCCGCAGGGGCATCGCCACCATGGCGACCCGGCGGTGGCCGAGCGCGTGCAGGTAGCGCGCGAGCTCGGCGACGCCGCTGCGGTCGTCGATGTCGATCAGCGGCACACCGTCGGCATCCGGCCCTTCCACCCCGACGACGGGCACTCCCCGCGCGAGCAGCGCGGCGAGCGCGGGGTCGTCCTCGAGTCCGCAGGTGGCGAAGATCGCCGCGTCGAGCGGCATGCGCAGGATCTGCTCGAGCGGGGGCCTGCCGGAATCGCCCGCGAGGAGCAGCAGGCCCGCGCCGTGCACGCCGAGCACCTCGGTGATGCCGTCGAGCAGCTGCACCGACACCGGATCACGGAACGCGTAGAGCAGCCGCTCGCCGATGAACACGCCGATGACCCCGCTCCGGCCGCGGCGCAGCGAGGCGGCGAGCGGGTCGGGCCCGCCGTAGCCGAGCTCGGCCGCGGCGGTGAGCACGCGGTCCCTGGTCGCCTGCGTCACGCGCGGGCTCCCGGAGAAGGCCAGCGACGCCGTGGATGCGGAGACCCCGGCCCGCGCGGCGACGCCCGCGAGGGTGGGTCGTGCGTTCATTCCCAGACGGTAGCGCTTGAGCTCACCCCCGTGTAACGCGTACCGTCAGAGCTGCATCGAATCGATTCGACAGGGAGCACTTCTCCGTGACCACCACCCAGGCCGCCCCCGGCCTGCTCCGGGCCCGAACGGCCGTCTTCGTCACCTTTGCGACGAGCGGCCTCGCGTTCGCCTCGTTCGCCTCGCGCACCCCGGCGGTGCGCGAGTCGCTGGGGCTGACGACCGCGCAGCTTGGGCTGTTGCTCCTGTGCATGTCCGGCGGGTCGATCGTGGGTCTGCCGCTCTCGGGTCCGCTCGTGCAGCGGTTCGGCACCGCCCGCGCGGCGCTCAGCGCGTCGATCGTGCTGGGGATCGGTCTCGGGCTCACCGCGGTGGCCCTCTTCACGGGCCTCGTCCTCCCCGCGGTGTTCGGGCTCATGCTCGTCGGGCTGGGCATCGGCGTGTGGGACGTGTCGATGAACGTCGAGGGCGCCGACGTCGAACGGCGGCTGGGCAAGCCGTTGATGCCCCGGCTGCACGCGGGCTTCAGCTTCGGGACGGTGCTGGGGGCCGGGATCGGCACGCTCACCGCGGCGCTGGGCGTCCCGATCAGCGTGCAGGTGGCGGCGATCGCGGTGTTCTCCCCGCTGATGATGGTCTGGACGACGCGCCGGTTCCTGCCCAAGACGGTGGTCGCTCCCGAGGAGCGCAAGCAGGAAGGCGGGGTGCTGCGCGCCTGGCGCGAGCCCCGCACGCTGCTCGTCGGTCTTCTCGTGCTGGGATTCGCCTTCACCGAGGGTTCGGCCAACGACTGGATCGCGGTCGCGCTCGTCGACGGCCACCGCGCCACGGAGACGCTCGGCGCGCTGGCGTTCGGCCTGTTCGTCGGGGCCATGATGATCGGCCGGATCTTCGGCGGATCGGCGCTGGAGCGGTTCGGCCGGGTCGCGGTGCTGCGGGCGACGGCGGTCTGCGCGCTGATCGGTCTGCTGCTGGTGCTGCTGGGCGGCTCGACTCCCGCTCGCGCTCATCGGCGCGCTGTTCTGGGGCGTGGGGGCGTCGCTGGGCTTCCCGGTCGGGATGAGCGCGGCCGCCGACGACCCGACGCGGGCCGCCGTGCGGGTGTCGGTGGTCAGCTCGATCGGCTACACGGCCTTCCTGGCGGGCCCGCCGTTGATCGGGGTGCTCGCCCAGCTCGACGGCATCCTGGTCGCGCTGTTCGTCGTGGTCGCCGCGCTCCTGCTGGGCCTGCTGGCCAGCGGCGCCACCCGCCCGCTGCCCCCGGCGGCCTGACGCGCCACCGACTCGGCGCCGGCGGCCCACACCGACGTCCGGCGCCCGGGGGCCACGGCGGCGGCCCACACGGGCGTCCGGCGCCACGGCGCGCCCAGACGGGCGTCCGGCGCCACGGCGGCGGCCCAGACGGCGTCCGGCCACGGCGGCGGCCCAGACGGGCGTCCGGCGCCGCTGGCCGCGCGGCGTCCCGGCGCAGGTGTGGCCGCCGTGGCGCGGGCGTCGTCGCCACCGTGGTGCGGGCGTCCGCGCCGCCGCCATAATGCGGGCGTGGCCTACGACGAGGACATCGCCAACCGCATCCGCGAGGTCGTCGCGGGCGAGCCGGGCGTCACGGAGAAGCGGATGTTCGGCGGTCTGGCCTTCCTGGTCAACGGCAACATGTCGGTGAGCGCGAGCGGCCGCGGCGGCATCCTGCTGCGGGTGGACCCGGCCGAGACCGACGCCCTGGTCGCCGATCCCCGCGCCGAGCGGGCCGTCATGGGCGGCCGGGCCATGGACGGCTGGCTGCGGGTCGACGTCGCCGACCTGCCCGACGCGGAGGTGGAGACCTGGATCGCGCGCGGCGTCGCCTATGCCCGCTCACTGCCCGCCAAATAGCAAGAATTGCGGTACCCGCGGACGGCGGCCCGCGTTAACGTCGACCCATCCTGACGACCAGCTCAGCGCGGGGGAACGCCGTGACCGGCGACGACGCATGGCTTTCGGCTTTGCGTGCGATCGGTGACGCCCCCGCTGACGCTTACGTCGCCAAACAGCTGGAAGGTGTCGCGTCAAAACGCGGCGAATGGCTCACCGCGGCGATCGCGGGACTGCGCGCGGTGGAGCCGCCCGACGCCGCATGGGTGACGGCCTGGGAGCGCGAGGTCGTCGAACCGCCGTCCTGGCTGGACGACGACCTGCTGCGGCGCGGCCAGTTCGTCTTCGACGACTGGTCGCTCGACCTGACCACGGCCCTGTTCTGCGCCTCCCTCCCGCACGCCTACGCCAGCGGCCGGGGCGCCGCCGTGCTCGCGTCGGCGTCGGAGCTCTTCGACCCGCGGCGGGTCACCAAACGGGTCACGCTGACCGGGCAGATGCTGCTCGACATCACCGAGCCCGGCGCGCTGGCGACGGGCGCGAAGGGCTACCGCACGCTGCGCCGCGTGCGCCTGCTGCACGCCTGCGTCCGCGCGCTGCTGCTCTGCGGCGCCGCGAACGGCAACCCGTGGCCGACGGGGGCCCGCGGGCTGCCGATCAACCAGCAGGACCTGATGGGCACCCAGCTGGCGTTCACGGTGGCCGCCTTCCACGGCATCGAGCGCCTCGGCTACCGGATGAGCGCCGCCGACAAGCGCGCCTACCTGCACCTCTGGAGCGTCGTCGGGCACTACCTCGGCGTCGCCGAAGCGCGGCGGTTGGGCGATCTCGCGTCCGCCGAGCGGCTGACGGAGGTGCTCGTGGTCAGCCTGGAGGAGGCGTCGCCGTGGGGCACCACGTTGATGCGCACGCTCCTCACGGACATGGCCACGATGATGCCCCGGCCGCTGCGCTCTCTGCCCGCCGCGCTGGTGCGGCGCTTGGCCGGTGGCGATGTGGCCGACCTGCTCGAGGTGCCGCGCAGCCGGTGGGCGCCCGCGGTGTCGGTGGTCGTCGGGGTCGAGCGGCTGGTCTCCCGGGCGTCGGTCGGCCGGTGGACGCTGCGGCTGCCGTCACGGCTGCTCGGCCGCGCCCTGATCAGGCGCTCGATCCGGGAGGGCACCGGCACGACCGTCCCGGTGCACTACTGGCCCGACCGGTGGCTGCCTTGATGCGGCGCGGCGCATGAGCCTGCCCACCGGGCGCCAGGACGTGCCGCGGGTGCTGCACGGCCGCACCGACGAGTGCGCCCACATCGACGGCCTGCTCGCCGATGCGCGTGCGGGCCGGTCGGGGGCGCTGGTGATCCGCGGGGAGGCGGGCATCGGCAAATCGGCGTTGATCGCGCACGCCAAGGCCCAGGCGACCGGGATGACCGTGTTGGCGGCGACGGGCAACGAGTTCGACGTCGACGTGTCCTACGCGGGCCTCTTCGACCTGCTGCGCCCCGCGCTCGACGTCATCGACGAGCTCCCCGAACCGCAGCGCGACGCGCTCCAGTCGGCCTTCGCGATGGGCTCGCCGAGCGCCGGGAGCCGCTTCGGCGTCGCGATCGGCGTGCTCGGCCACCTCTCACACCTGGCAGGACGGGCCCCGGTGCTGATCACCGTGGACGACGGCCAGTGGCTGGACGCCGCGTCCGTCGAGGCGATCGCGTTCGTCGCCCGTCGCGTGGCCGCGGAGGGGATCGTGGTGCTCGTCGCGGAGCGGTCCGGCATGGGCGCGCCTTCGCTTTACGGCGGCCTGCCCACGCTCACCCTCTCCGGCCTCGACGACGCGGGCGTCGCCGCGCTGCTCGCCGAGGTCGGGCGCGCAGAGGAGGACGTCGGCCGCTACCGGTGGCTCACCGGAGGCAATCCGCTGGTGATCCACGAGCTGGCCCGGGACGGCGCGTCGCACATCGGCGACGAAGCGCCCGTGCCCGCCACCGAGGCCGTCCGCGCGACGTTCCTGGCCCAGGTCGCCCCGCTGGCCCCGCGGTG
Organism: uncultured Actinomycetota bacterium; assembly: GCA_963799945.1. Taxonomy (GTDB): domain Bacteria; phylum Actinomycetota; class Actinomycetes; order Mycobacteriales; family Pseudonocardiaceae; genus Pseudonocardia. The sequence continues at coordinate 425,324 of CAWCZG010000004.1, read as the reverse complement.
CCGGGAGGCGCTGGTCTACGTGGCGGCGGCGGGTCAGAACGACATCCCGGTGCTGCCCGCCGTGCTCACCTCGGGCGGTCTCGCGATCGCCGATCTCGACGAGGCCGAGGCGGCCGGGCTGCTCACCGTCGACGCCGGGCGGGTCACCTTCCGGCACCCGCTGCTGCGCTCGGCCGTCTACCACGACGCACCACCGGCCGTCCGCCGCGCGGTGCACGTGAGCTTCGCCGACGCGCTGGCCGAGCTCTCCGCGCCCGCTCACGCCGAGCGCCGGGTGGCGCACCTGACGATGGCGGGCGACCTGCCCGACGAGCCGCTCGCCGCGGAGATGGAACGGGTCGGACACGCGGCGGCGGCCCGCAGCAGCTACGCCACCGCGGCCCGGATGCTGGAGCGCTCGGCGCTGCTGTCGACCGACACCGACCACCGCGCCCGCCGCTACCTCGCCGCCGCCTCGTGCGCGCTCCCGGCAGGCCGCCTCGACGACCTGGGCAGGCTCATCGAGGCCACCTTCGCCTGGGCGGGCGACGACGGCGTCCGCCTGGCGGCCTCCCGCCTGGCCTACCGCGGGTCGCTGTGGCAGGGCGTGCCCGAGACCGTGCACCGGTTCCTGGCCGAGGGCGCGGAGGACCCCGCCGACCCCGCTGCCGGGGACACGGCCGTCATGCTCGCCGAGGCCGGGCTGGCGGCGCTGTTGCGGGGCGACCGCGAGACGGCCGCCAGGGAGGTCGACCGCGCGATCGCGCTGTCTCGCAACCTGCCCGGGCCGATCCGCATGCCGAGCCAGCTCGTGCGGGCCACGCTGCACGGGATCGCCCGCGAGCCCGCGTCGGCCAGGGTGCTGCTCGCCCAGGCGGCGCCCTACCTCGCGTCGCGGCCGGGGGAGCAGTGGCCGCTGATCGCGGCGATGACGCTCTTCATCCTCGACGAGCTGATGGCCGCGGCCAACAGCCTCGACATGATCATCACGGCGATGCGGCGGATGGGCGTTCTCGACCTGCTGCCGTCACCGCTGATGATGTCGGCGCGCGTGGACTTCCGCCGCGGCGACTGGGCCAAGGCGCGGATCGCGGCCCACGAGGCGGCGTCGCTCGTGTCGTCGCTCGGCGGCTCGACGTCCGAGACGGGGGGCGTGCTGGAGCCGGAGTGCGCGGCCACCCTGGCGGTGCTGGAGGCGGCGACGGGCGAGGCCACCGAGTGCAGGCGTCACGCCCGCATCTGTCTGGCCTACGGCACCGCGCACGGCATCGCGTTCATGGTCGGCCACGGCCGCCGGGCGCTGGGCCTGCTGGCGCTCGGCAGCGGCGATTTCGAGACCGCCGTCGTCCAGCTCCGGGAGCTGGACGCCATGGCTTCGGCCGCCGGGATCCACGACACCCCCCTGCTGCCGTGGCTCGCCGACCTCGCCGAGGCCGAGCTGGCCACCGACGACCGCGCCGCGGCGGGGGCCGCGCTCGAACGGCTCGCCGAGCACGCCGCCATCGTCGCCACCTCGGCGGCCGAGGGGCTGTTGCTAAGGGTGCGTGCGCTGGCCGACGACCAGCCCGACCCGGAGATGCTCGTCGCGTCGGCGGCGCTCCTGCACCAGGCGGGTGTGCCGTTCGAGAGCGCGCGCAGCAGGCTCTCCGCGGGCCTGGTGCACCGGCGGCGCAAGCAGCTCGCGCAGGCCCGCCGGCAGCTGATCAGCGCCTTCGACGTGTTCGACGCGCTCGGCGCCGTCCCGTGGCGCGACCGCACCGGCGCCGAGCTGCGGGCCAGCGGCGCCGCCGTGCCCGACCAGGCCCCGCTCGCCGCCGACCTGACACCGCAGGAACTGCAGGTCGTGCGGTTGGCCGCGGACGGCGAGTCCAACGCCCAGATCGCGATGACCCTGTTCCTGAGCAAGAAGACCGTCGAGTTCCACCTCGGTAAGGCGTTCCGCAAGCTGGGGGTCAGCCGCCGCTCCCAGCTGGCGAAGATCCCGGGGCTCACCGCCTGACCCCGGTGTGCGCACTAGGGATTCTGCGGATTCGGCGCGGGGGTGGCCTGCCGCAGGCTCGGTTCCATGAACGCTGACGTCGACGCCGCCTCCCGCCGCACCGCGGTGTGCCGGTTCCACGACGGGCCCGGCGGCGGGCCGGTGGCCACCGGGATCACGATCCGTCCCGGCGACGCCGTGACGATCTCGGCCACCGGCACCATCCTCCCCGGCGCGTTCCTCGGCGTCCGCACGAGCCCCGAGGGGTGGCTCGGGCACCCGCCCGCCGAGGGCGCGCCGGTGCCGTCCGACGCCAACGCGCACAGCCTCGTGGCGCGGGTGGGGGAGTCGGCCTGGTTCGAGGCGCGCAGCTTCCACGAGTGGCGGGCGGGGCCGGACCAGGACGGGGTCCTGGTGCTCGCCTCGAACGCCCCGGTGTGGACGGCGGGGGACGCGTCGGCGGCCTGGACCATCACGGTCGACGTCAAACGGACCGCGGGGTAAGGGCATCTCCCAGGTAACAGAGTGTCACCTCGCAGCGAGTGTGGGAGCGCCCTTCCGCGGCGCATCGTCAGGTCATGTCGCGCAGCACCGCAGCCGGAGTGGTTCCCATGCGAGACCCGTTGACCCTCACCTGGTCGGACATCGCCCAGCCGGTCGAGCTGCGCACGCGCGACCTCGGGCCGCTGACCACGCTCGACGGCCCCGCGGCCGTCGCCGAGGTGCTGCGCATCCTCACCGACCTGCAGGAGATCTTCGAGAGCCGGTCGAGCCGCGCCGGGGCCGCCGCGGCCGGGTTCAACCGCCTCTACATCGACACCACGACCAAGGTGGAGCAGCGGCTGGCGGCGGGCGACTTCGCCTCGCCCGCGTTCATCTGCGCGCTCGACGTCCAGTTCGCCCTGCGCTATCTCGCCGCGGTGCGCGGCATGGCGCTCGACGCCCGCTCGGTGCCGCGGTCGTGGCAGCTCGTGCTCGACCCCCGCAAGGACGCGTCGTCGATGGCCCGCATGGCCGCCGGGGTCAACGCGCACATCAACTTCGACCTGCCGTTCGCGCTGCTGGGGGCGCTGCGTGAGGCGCGGGTGTTCCCGGCGGGCCCGCGCCGGCTCCTCGACCTGGACGACGACGAGCCCAGCCCCGAGTTCCGCGACTACGACGAGGTCAACCAGATCTTCCACGCGCTGCTGCCGGAGGCGTTGGAGTTCGCGACAGCCCAGGACGGGTTCCGGCGCCGGATCTTCCGGCTCGCGGGCGTGGGCGACGACGCCGAGGTGCTCATCGGCGCGGCCCGGCGGGTGGCCTGGGTCGTGTGCGAGAACCACCTGTGGCCGCTGCGCGCCGACAGCTCGCGCTCGCTGGAGCGTCGGGAGCGCCTGATCGACTGGCTGGTCGCGCGGCTCGGCGCGGACATGGTCGGCCCGGTCGGGCAGCTCGCGTTCGGGGTGGCGGAGGACGCCGCGGCTTGACCCCTGCCCGCCGTGTGAGTAGGCATCGGGGGACCGCGACCGAAGGGAGCGCCGCTCCGATGATCGGGACCGGGAAGCAGGACGAGGGGCGGACGCCGTGGTGGCGGCGCGCCCGCATCGCGCTGGGGCGGTTCCTGGCCGAGCTGGTGCGCCGGTGCCGCGAGCGCGGCCGCACCGCGCTGTTCCGGGCCCTGCGCATCGCAGGCGCCACCGTCGCGGCGTTCGTCGTGGCCGAGCTCGTCGGTCTGCAAGATCCGCCCCCGCTGGTCGCCGCGCTGACCGCGTTGCTGGTGGTGCAGGCGACGCTGGCCAGCACGCTGGTCAACGGCGTGCAGCGGGTGCTGTCGGTGGTGCTGGGCGTGGCGGTGGCCATCGGGTTCGTCTCGGTGGTCGGGTTGAACTGGTGGAGCCTCGGCACGGTCGTGGCGGCCGCGATCATCGCAGGCCAGATCCTCCGGCTCGGCCCGCACCTGCTCGAGGTGCCGATCAGCGCGATGCTCGTGCTCGGCGCGGGCTTCACGTCCGGCGCCGAGTCGGCGGGCCTGTCCCGGATCGTCGAGACGCTCATCGGCGCGGCGGTCGGCGTGCTGGTCAACGTGGCGTTCCCGCCCGCGGTGCAGACCCGTTTCGCCGGGCAGGCGATCGCCAAGTACTCGGGGGAGATCGCGAGTCTGCTCATCGACGCCGCGACCGCGATGGCGGCGGGTCCCGTCGAGCCTTACCAGGCCGAGCGCTGGCTGGTCGACGCGCGGCGGCTCAACCGGCACGCCCCACAGGTCGACAGAGCGCTGGCGGAAGCGGACGAGAGTCGCAGGCTCAACGTGCGCGCGCTGGGCACGCCCAAGGTCGGCCGCAGCCTGCGCGAAGGACTCGAAGCCCTCGAACACAGCTCGGTCTCGATGCGGCTGCTCTTCCGTTCGATCCTCGACGCCACCCGCGGGCGGCCCGGCGTCGAGCCGGACCCGGCCTACGCCGAAGAGGTGCGGCTGGCCGCCGCGGCGCTGCTCAGCGAGCTCGCTGCCGTCGTCAGGACGTTCGGCGACCTGCTCCGCGAGGAGATCGAAGAGCCCGATGAGCCGGACGAGGCAGCGCTCGCGGAGGCGCTGGCCGCCCTGCGCCGCCGCCGCGCCGAGCTCGAACCCCTGCTGCTGGACGACCCGCGCAGCCGCACCGGGTTGTGGGAGCTCAATGCGGAGCTGATCACCGTCACCGACCGGATGCTGGCGGAGCTCGACGTCACCGAACACGCCAGGCTCCGCGCCGAGTTGAGCGACGCGGCGCGGGCCCGACGGCGGGCCGAGGCGGCGCTGGAGCGCCTCCGCGACACCACCGTCGGCCGGTTCACCGAGCACGACGAGCACTGACTAGCGGGGCGCGCCCCGGTAGGTGCCGAAGGACCAGCGGTTGCCCTCCGGATCGCGTAGCGAGAAGTCGCGCGAGCCGTAGTCGGTGTCGTGTGGCTTGTCGAGGATCTCCGCGCCCCCGGCCGACACGCGCTCGTAGAGACCGTCGATGTCGTCGGCGACGACGTACGCGCCGAACGTGCCCGCCTCCAGGGCCCACCGGTCGTCCCGGATCGAGCCGAGCATGATCCCGCCGCCGGGCGGCCAGGCCAGCTCGGCGTGCTGGACGGTGTCGCCGTCGCCGTAGACCGCGGTCTCCTCGAACCCGACGACGTCGACGAGGAAGCGGATGAGCGCGCGGGCGTCGCGGGCGCGCAGGGTGGGCCAGACCTGGGGTGCTGGGGTCTTGTCGATGTTGTCCGTCATGCCCGCAAGTCTGGGTCGTCCTTGCGCGCCCGGGCTTGGACGTTTCCGAACTCCTCGGCCAGCCACCGGGTCGGCGGGCGGCCGGTGAACGAGACGAAGTCGCGCACCAGGTGCGACTGGTCGCTGTACCCGCTCTCGGCGGCGATGACGCCCAGCAGGCCCGGTGCCGCGGCCTGCACCGCCCGCCGGGCGCGGTCGAAGCGGATCACCCGGGCCGCGGTCTTGGGGGAGAGACCGATCTCGGCGTCGAACAGCGTGGAGAGGCGTCGGTCGCTGTAGCCGACGGCGTCGGCCACCGTGCCGATCGGGAGCGCGCCGCTGCTGCGCTGCAGCAGCTTCCAGGCGTTCACCACCGCGGTCGGCGGTCCCGGGCGCTCCTCGTGGGTCACGACCCGGCCCAGCTCCTCGTCGAGGATGGCGAAGCGTTCCGGCCACGTCGTCGCGTGCCCGAGGCGCTCGCGGATCCGGAGGGCGACCCGCCCGAGCACGGAGTCGGCGTCGCCGTCGATCCCGGCGAGCTCGCCCGCGGGCATGCCGAAGAGCGCCCGCGCGGCGTGCGGGTGGACCTGCAGCTGGATGCCCGACTGCCTGCCGTCGTGGGTGATCACCGCGGGGGTGGTGTGCAGGCCGCCCGCCAGGGTGTCGTACGACCGCGCGGGCTGCCGGTTCGCGACGTGCTGGGCCAGGTGCAGCGGATCGTCGAGGGTGAAGATCAGGGTGAGGTAGGGCGAGGGCAGCCCGAGGTGCCGCGCCGGGGGCACGCCGTTCTGCCGGTAGCCGTGGTAGGCCGCGACGACACCCGCCGCGGCCCCGCTGGGCCGTCCGACGACGGCCTCGTCGATCACAGCCACATCGCCAGGATCGCGGCAGCTCAGGGAGGTCGCAACCGCAACCGGGGCGATCGAGAGTCATGGATGCGTCGTCGGAGCGACAGATTCGGTGACTCTCGACGCCGCGCGGGAGGTCGTACACGCGCATCGCGTTGTCGCGGCCGATCATCGTCGCGATCCGCCCGGCATCGGCGAGCGGTCGCCTCGCCCTCGTCCACCCACGAGCGCAGCACCCTGGTCATCCCGCGCCGCCACAGCAGGGCCCCGAGGTGGTGCAGCTCGGCGGGCCCGTACGCGTCAGAGGAGAAGAGGACCTTCGCGAACGGGGCCAGCTCGAGCGCCTCGGCGATGACGGCGTGCGACCGCAGCCCGGTGTGGTTGATCGCGAGGCCCACGTCGAAGTAGACGTGGGGGAACACCTGGGCGAGGTAGCCCGCGCTCCGGTGGAAGGGGTAGCAGTGCAGCAGGAGCAGGTCCACCCCGCGCGGCTCGACCAGCTTGATGAAACGGGTCAGCAGCAGTGGGTCGCAGCGGTGCAGCTCCAGGTCGGGGTCGCCGTAGCCGCTGTGCAGCTGCAGCGGCAGCCCCCGCTCGACCCCGGCCCACAGCAGGAACCGCAACACCGTGGGATCGGCGACCCGCGGCCGACCTCCGCCCGCCAGCATGGCGCCGGTTGCCGCCACGGCTTCGGCGGCGCTGGGCGCCTCGGGGTCGAAGTCGAACCCGTAGCGGTAGGCGACCACGCTCTTGAGCCCCACCGCGTCCTTGCTGCGCTCGGCCAGCACGTCCGGGAAGGACCGCACCGCCGCGGCCGCCCCCACGTCACGGGCGAGCTCCTCGAACACCGTCTCCAGCCGGACGACCTCGTCGGCGGGCACGCCCGCGGCCTCGGCCATCTCGTCGGGGCTCAGCACGTCGTCGGCCAGGAGCCCGGTCTCCACGAGGTACCGGTCGACCCCGCTCGCGCGCAGCAGGCGCCGGGTCACCTCGGCGGCGCCCAACTCGGCCCGGCGCGCGACGTAGCGCTCGGCGGTGGCCAGCGGCTCGAGGTCGAGCACCGGCGCGCACCACCGGCGGACGGCCAGCCCGACCTGCGAGTCGAAGGTGCTCATCCAGCCCGGCACCGGCCGGTCGGACTCCGTGAGCATCTGCTCCAGCGCGGGGCGGTCGGGTGCGCCGCGCAGGGCCCCGTGCACGTGGTGATCCACCAGGGGCACCGCGGACACCGCCGCCTCCACCGCGTCCATGGATCCACCTTTCGTCGTGGGTTGTCCGGCCTGGACAAGCCCGTCCGCCACTTTTATCCGGGCGATCCATCGGTTGCCGTAGTGACGCGGGGCACAGTGGCGGGAGCGCCCACCCTTTCCGCATGTCCGAGGAGGAACGCATGGCCGAGGTACTGGCCGAGGGTTACAACGTCTTCGACACGAGCAAGTCGCCCAGCGGCACGGTCAAGTACCTGTCGAAACCCGCCGACGTGATCGGCCTGATCCAGTCGGGCAAGCTCGCCGAGCACATCTTGCTGGTCCGCGGAGGCACCACCACCTTCCTCGCGCCCGCCCTCAGCATGGGCGCCATCGGGGTGATCACGATGTCCGGCGCCCCCGAGTCGCACCTGGGAATCCTCTCGCGCGAGTTCCAGACCCCGTGCGTGATGACCGCGTACCTGACGACCAGCGACTCGCGCTACGTCGTCGGGAGCACCGACGAGACCCACTTCGAGGAAATCGCGAAGGCCCTCGACGGGCGCAAGGTCCGCCTCGACTGCACCGACAACGAGGTCGGCCGCGTCGTCGCCGACGACTGAGCCCCGAACCCCAGACGCGACAGGAGCACCGAGATGACCACCACCGAGGGCAAGCGGGCGAACTACAAGCAGCGCTACGAGGAAGCCGACGACGGCCTGCGCTTCCAGGACCTGACCTACACCGGCAACTTCGTCGGCATGGAGCCCGTCACCGACGGGATCAAGGGCGACAAGATGATGAAGGCGCGCGCGAAGAGCGGCGTGCTGGAGAAGGTCTCCAAAGACGACGTGCTGCGCAACGAGTTCACCATCGACGAGCTGAACGACCTCAACAACTACCTCGCCTGGAACATCTGGGACGTGCTCGTCATGCGGGCCACCGAGGGCGTCAGCGGCATGATCCCGCGTCAGGAGTACGAGATCCTGGCGTTCATGCACGAGTTCTACCGGTGGCCGGAGCTCCTGCGCATGACCACCGAGGAGGCCGGTGGCCCGCAGGCGATCATGGACATCGGGGCGGGCGCGCGGCGGGAGATCGGCACCAAGGTCAACGCGGTGCACGACTGGTGCATCGGCGCGGTCGGGTTCGGCATGGGCCGGTGCGGCCTGTTGGCGCTGGAGGTGATCCAGCCCGACGACTACATCGAGGAGTCCAACGAGATCCTCAAGTTCATGCAGCGGATCCTGTGGGGCAAGCGCCAGGACGGCTACATCCTCAACTCCCAGGACCGCTACCGCTGCCGCATCCACGAACCCGACTTCCTCGAGCAGATCACGGCCCAGATGGAGCCACTGGAGAACGGCAGCCCGCAGCACGCGCAGTTCACCCGGTTCAACGCCGCGGCCGAGCTGCTCTCGTTCCTCGACCACTACGACTGCCGGTTGGGCCTGGGCGACACCGGACCCTACGAGCTGCCCAACGGCCAGCTGCTGATCCTGCGCGACCTCTTCGTCAACGAGGAGGTGTTCCACTGGAGCGACGTCTGCGACGACGAGAAGCTGCCGCACTGCTACACGCTCGCCCTCACGATCGACCCCGAGAAGATGGGGCTCAACGAGATCCGGGTGAACGACATCTCGACGACGTTCACCCGGCCGAAGAACTACATCGAGTCGATCACGAGCGGCGCGGTCTTCGCCCGCGAGAAGTGGAACACCCCGATGGGCGAGGTGTACCCGATCAAGGTGGCGGACCTGCCCGACCACCTGACCCGCGTGCAGAACGCCACCCTGAAGCTCTACTCCAAGACGGCGCGGATGAACCGCCGCGACCTGATCTGGAACGGCCAGTACGTCTACTACGTCGACATGATCCTCCCGCACATGCGGCTGGCGGGCACGTACGAGAAGGCGTGCCAGGACTACGACCTGTGGGAGATCGACCAGCGCGTCGCCAACTACTACTACGACATCACCAAGCGCGGGTTCGCCCAGGAGACGGTGCCTTCGAAGATCTTCTCGGGAGCGGGCTACCTGCCGTTCTCCGACGGCGCCGACCGGCGTCGCTCGAAGTACCGCTGGCTGTAGCCCTTCTCGACACCCGGGTGGCGCCCCCTCCGCGCCACCCGGGTTCGGCGCGCACAAGGAGCCCCATGACCACCCCCCTCGCCACGACCGACTACGACGTGCTCAACGTCGTCGCGTTGAAGAAGATGGCCACCACCGACGCGATCGCCGAAGACTGCGGGCTCGACGCGGCCACCGTCGACGCGGTGCTGGTCTCCCTGGCCGACCAGGGCCTCGTCATCGCCGCTGCGGGCTCGGCCTTCCCCACCGACGACGCCGTGCCGGCATTGGCCGCCGCGGCCGCGCCCCGGTACGCCGATCTGCGGGCCGACGCCGCGATCGCCCCGCTCGTCACCCGCTTCGAGACCGTGAACGCGCAGCTGCTGGAGACGATGTCGGCCTGGCAGCAGGTCCCCGTCGGCGGGCGCAAGGTCGCGAACGACCACACCGACCCCGACTACGACGGCAAGGTGATCACCCGGATCGATCGGCTGGTGCACCGGCTGCAGCCGCTCCTTGACGCGCTTGCCGCGCACGACCCGCGCTTCGCGACCTACGGTCGCCGGTTCGCCGCCGCGCTCGACGGGATCGACCGGGGTGATCACGAGCTGGTGTCCTCACCGGTCCGCGACTCGGTGCACACCGTCTGGTTCGAGTTCCACGAGGACCTCCTGCGCACGCTGGGGCGGGATCGGACGGAATGACCGTGACGGGCGTCGGGGCGGGCTTCACGCGCACGTTCGAGACGGCCGACCCCGACGCCGTCGACGCGTTGGGCGGCAAGGGCGCGGGCCTGGCCCGGATGACCCAGCAGGGTCTCCGCGTGCCACCCGGCTACGTCGTCTCCACCGCGGCCTGCCGCAGCTACCTCGCGCAGGGCCGGATGCCCGAGGGCCTGGAGGCGGAGCTGCACGCGCAGCTGGCGGCGCTGGAGCAGCGCTCGGGCAAGACGTTCGGCGCGGGGCCGTTGCCGCTGTTGCTCTCCGTGCGGTCCGGCGCGCCGGTCTCGATGCCCGGGATGATGGACACGATCCTCGACCTCGGCCTGAGCCGGGCCGCTGCCGTCGCGATCGCCGAGGCCGTCGGGGACACCCACTTCATGGCCGAGATCGTGGCCCGCTTCCACGCCATGTACGCCGAGACCGTGCTGGACGCGTTCGACCTCGGCGCGGCCGCGGAGGACGTCGTGGCGGGGGTCGCCGCGGACGACGATCCGGGCGCGGCCTACGACCGGGTGTGGGCGGTGTGCGAGGCGGCGTTGGCCGACGACACCGGCGACAGCGTTCCGTCCGACCCGATCGCCCAGCTCAACGGGGCGGTGGAGGCGGTGTTCCGGTCGTGGAACACCCGCCGCGCGCGCACCTACCGCGAGTTCCACGACATCCCGCACGACCTGGGCACGGCCGTCGTCGTCCAGGCCATGGTGTTCGGCAACCTCGACGACGACTCCGGGTCGGGCGTGGTGTTCACCCGCAACCCGGTGACCGGCGAGCCGGGCCTGTTCGGCGAGTACCTCGCGCGGAGCCAGGGCGAGGACGTCGTGGCGGGCACCCGCACCCCCGACCCCGTCACCTCCGCGCTGGCCCCCGCCCTGCTCGACGAGCTGCGCGCGACGTGCACCGAGCTGGAGCGCCGTGAGGGCGACGTGCTCGACATCGAGTTCACGGTGGAGCGCGCGACGCTCTGGTTCTTGCAGGTCAGACGGGCCAAACGCACCCCCGAGGCGGCCGTGCGCATCGCGGCGGACCTGCTCGCGGAGGGCGCGGTCGCCGAAGGGACGGCGCTGCGCATGGTCAGCGCCGAGCAGGTGCGGCAGGTGCAGCGGCCCGGCTTCGACGTCGATGAGGTCACCGCGGCCCGCGCCGACGGCAGGCTCCTGACGACCGGCATCGGCGCCTGCCCCGGCCAGGTCAGCGGTGCGCTCGTGCTGGACTCCGACCGGGCGAAGGCCGCGGCGGACGACGGGACGAAGGTGGTGCTCGCCCGTCCCGTCACCAGCCCGGCCGACCTGCACGGCATGATCGCCGCCCAGGGGATCGTCACCGCGACGGGCGGCTCCACCAGCCACGCGGCGGTCGTCGCGCGGGCGCTGGGCACGGCGTGCGTCGTCGGGGCCTCGGAGCTGACCGTCGACCTCGCAGCTCGCACGCTCCGGATCGGCGAGCGCACGGTCGCCGAGGGTTCTCCGGTCTCGCTCGACGGGGCGACGGGTGAGGTGTTCAGCGGCGCCTTCCGCACGGCCACGCCCGCCTCGGCCACCGGGTCGCTGTCCGGCCTGGTCGACGTGGCGCGCACGGCGGCGGGCTGTGCGGTGTTGAGCCGGGTGACGCGGCCCGGCGACGTCGCCGCCGCGCTCGGGGCGGGCGCGACCGGGTTGGTGACGGCGATCGACGACGTCCTCGCCGCCACCGGTCACCTCGACGGGCTCGTCGCGGCGCTGCTGGCCGGGCGCGACGGCGTCGAACGGGTGGCCGACCTCGTGGCCGCCGAGCTCACGCCGCTGCTCCGCGAGGTCGGGGACGTCGAGTTCGGCGTCCGCGCGATCGACTTCCTCGCCGACGAAGCCCGCGAGCTGCTCCAGCAGACCGCCCTCACTACGCAGCGGCCCGAGCTCGCCGTGCCGCTCGGGGTGCCCGCGTTGATCGAGGGGCAGCTGGCCGGGCTGGCCAGGGCGGCCGCGGACGCGGGTGGGGCGGCGCGGGTGCACCTGGCCGTCCGGCACGTGTCCGACCCGGCCGAGGCCGTCGCGCTGCGGGAGCTGGCGGCCGGTTTCCCGGGCGGCCCCGCGGTCGGGGTCTACCTGACGAGCCCGCGCGCGGCCTTCAACGTCGCGGAGATCGCCGCGGCGGCGGATGTGGTGTGGCTGGACGTCCGGGCGCTGCAGGCCGCCGTGTTCGGCATCCCGCCCCGGCAGCTGCTCACCGGGGAGCCGCTGGACGGCTATGTGCGCCGCGGCCTGCTCTCGGTGGATCCGCGGCACGCGATCGACCCGTCGGTGGTCGGCCTGCTGGCCCGCGTCGCCGGGGCCGCCGAGGTGGTGCCGGAGCGCCGGGTCGGGGTGCGGCTGACCGGCCCGGTCTCCGACGCGGCGGGCGCCCAGCTCTACGACCTCGGCTTCCGCCGGTTCGGCGTGGACGCAGGCGAGACCCGCCCCTTCCTCCTCACGCTGGGCAAGGCCGCTTTGGCCGAGTGACCCGCTGACTTCGCCGGAGGCGGTCCTCGCCAGCGGTCGACCGTCGGCATGGGCGCAGGCTGTCTGCGGGGTCGCGCGGTCAGGCCTCGGGCAGGAGTCGGGTCAGCAGGCTCACGATCTGCTGTTGCCCGGCCGCGGCCTGGTCCAACCGGCCGCGCATCTCCGCGAACCCGCTCCGCACCTGGTCTTCGAGCCGGTCGAAGCGGCGTTCGAGCACGTCGAACTGCGCCGCGATCTGCAGGCCGAGCGCGTTGATGGCCTTGCGGTTGGCTTCGACCTTCACCCCGAGGTCGGCGACATCCCGGTCCTGCGCGCTGGCCAGGTGCCGCGCGGCGGCAGCGTCGACCCGTGCCCGCTCGGCGTCGCGCCGGGCCGCAGCCGCCTGGCCCGCCACCTCCTCGACCCGCCCCTCGACCGCGGCGAGTCGCTCTTCGGCCTCGGACGCGTCACCCATGGCCCGAGGCTAGCCCTCCCCACCCGGCAGGCGCGCTCCTTCGCGCCAGGCCGCCCCATCGCCCAGCCAGACGGCACCCATGGTGATCGCCACTGCGAGCGCATCGCGCAGGTAGTGCTGGCGGTTCGCCGTCTGACGGCGCACATCGGCCCCGGCGGCCCTGGCCGGTCGCAGCGATGACGACGCCCAGCGCCTGCTCGCGTCAGCGCCCTCGCCCGGCGCACGTGCTGTGCGGATTCGCGGTCGGGGAGGTCTGTCAGCGGGCACCGAGGATCCGGCCGAGCGCGGCCATGAGCTCGGAGTCCGGTTCGCCGGACCTCGGCGCGGTCGTCACGGGCGCGGCCCCGTTGACCCGGGCCGGCTCGGGATCCGGCCTACTCGGCGGCGTCTGCGGGGGCCGGGTCCCGCCGAACCGGGGGTGGTCGGCGGCCGCCGCTTCGAGGCTCGCCGCGGATCGCTCCGGCGTCGCCCCTGCGGCCGAGTGAGCGGGTGCCACTGCGCGCCGTCTCCGCTCCCGCCGCGCACCCCCTGCGGCGACCTCGTCATCGCCGACGGCGCCGCGGGCGATGGCGCAGGCCGACGTCGGGGGGAGGGCGCAGGCGCCCGTCGCTGGTTCCGCCGCCGCGTCGCCCAGGAGGTGCGCCGCCACCTCCTGCGGCCACAGCGCGACGAACTCCGCACCGGCCGCCTTCAGCTCGTCGACCGTGTGCATCCCCCACGCCACCCCGACGACGCGGATGCCCGCCTCCAGCGCGTCCCGGACGTCGCCCGCGGTGTCGGTGACCAGGACGGTGGTGGCGGGGTCGGGGTCGGTGCGCCGGCCCGTCTCGTCGTAGTCGGCCGCGCACCGACGGCCGAACCCGCTGCCCGTGTCGGCCAGGAAGGCCCGGATGGCCGCCCGCTTGTCCGGCATGACGTCCCCGCCGAAGACGTGCGCGAAGCAGAAGGCCAGGTCACCCGCGACCAGCACCCGCCGCAGCACCTGCATCGCGTTGGACGACATCACCGCCAGCGTGCACTCGGAGGCGAGCCTGCGGACGACGTCCACCATCCCCGGCACGAGGGGCGGCGTGTACTCCTCGCGCAGCTTGGTCATGAACGCCGCTTTGACCTCGTCGGCGTGCGCGTCATCGCGGCACAGCGCCCGGATCGAGGCGAACAGGTTGCCGCGGAACAGGTCGAAGTACTGCTCCTGGTCAGCCACACCGAGCCCGAACTGCTCGCTGATCGGCCGGAACACCTCCCAGGACGCCACCCTGGTCTGCACGAGCGTGCCGTCGAGGTCGAACAGCACGGCCCGGACGGGCACGGGTCAGCTCCCGTTGTAGCGGGTGCCGAGCTCGCCGAGCCCGATGAAGTCCATGCACTCGCCGTAGCCGGTCTGCCCGTTGCAGGTCCAGCGGTGCAGCGCGTTGTGCCCGACGGTGCCCGGCCATGCTTGCCAGGGGAACGTCGTCAGCGCGTTGCCGGACAGCTCCCAGGTGCGGTCGGCGCTGTCGGTGACCGAGAGCTCGATCCGCTCGGGGTAGAACCCCGCCCGGTGCGACGTCCCGCTGCCCGCCTTGAGCCCGTGGACCTTGCCGTGGTCGAGCACGTAGCCGTGGGTCAAGGTCAGCGCGGACGGCGCGTCCGGCCCGTCGTCGGTGGGGAAGTCGAACATCGCGTGCATCGCGAAGTCCTTCGAGAAGTGCGCGTGCATCCACGACAGCCGCGAGGTCTGCCGCTCGGCCCGGATGCCCCAGCTGTGGTCCATCGTCGTCACGCAGTCGATCGGCAGCGTCCGCCCGCGCAGGGTGATCTCGCCTTCGCAGTGACCGGTCAGGTCGAAGTGACCCGCGTAGGCGTGGCCCCAGGTGAGGTCCATGTCCCGGTCGGCGGCCATCGGGTCCTGGCCGGGGTCGTTGATGTCGTAGGGCTCCATCAGCGCCGTGAACCGGAACCGCAGGTCCAGGCCCGCCACGGGATCGGCGAAGGTGACGTCCCAGACGCGGTTCGGCTCCGAGCAGGTCACACCGAGGCCGTTGGTCAGCTGGTAGTCGAGCAGGTTGTGCGGCTCGGGGATCACGAGGTGCTCCCACGCGTCCCAGTAGTCGGCGGCCCAGGGCATGGCGACGCGCTTGCCGTTCACCGACACCGTGGCCGCGACGACGCCGAGCGGCTCGCGGAACAGCCCGTAGACCCCGATGTTGAGCGGCGTCGCGGTGTCCTGGCCTGCGTAGAGGCCGAAGTAGTTGGTCTCGGCCCAGAGCGGGTCGTCGCTGGTCGGACGGTGGAACTGGGCGTCGTCGGCACGGATCACCGAGCACCTCCTGGCGTCGTCGCGTTCACCCGACCCTTCCTTACCGCCCAAGGGGCAGCCAGGGCGGTCGGAGACAACGGACCCCGTGGATGTTGTCCGGCCGGGATAGCGCCGAGGCGGTGTGACCGCGCTTACGGTCCCAGCCAGGCGGATCGGGTCGGAGGTGACGGCGTGCAGCTTGCGAAGGTGCTCGGCCAGGTCGTCGCCACGGTGAAGGAGCCCGGCCTCGCCCGCTTCACGCTGCTCCTGGTGCAGGACGCGACGGGCGCCGACCCCCAGCGGGTCAGCGGGCCCGCCTACGTGGCCGTCGACCTCGTCGGGGCAGGGACGGGCGAGCTCGTGCTGGTGGCGAGCGGGGGAGCGGCCAGGGTCGCGGCGGGCGTCGACGCCCCGACCGACCGCGCGGTCGTCGCCATCGCGGACTCGGTCATCCGGGCGGGCACCGTCACCTACCGCAAGACCTAACGCCACCCACGAAACGGAGGACGCCATGGCCACCCCGAACGGGACGCCCACACCGCGCGGCGCGCTCGGCCTGATCGAGACCAAGGGCCTGGTCGGCGCCATCGAGGCCGCCGACGCCATGGTCAAGGCGGCCAACGTGCAGATCGTCGGGCACCGCGAGATCGGCGGCGGGCTCGTGACGGTGATGGTGCGCGGCGACGTCGGCGCGGTGAAGGCCGCGACCGACGCGGGCGCCGTCGCGGCGGGCAAGGCGGGCGAGGTCGTCTCGGTGCACGTCATCCCGCGCCCGCACGACGAGACCGAGGGCATCCTGGCGATCCTGACGCGCCCGAAGAGCTGAAGTGGCCGGGCCGACCACCGGGCTCGACGCCGACCTGCAGGGTCTCGCCGACGTCCGTGCCAAGGCCAGGGCGGCGCGACAGGCCTTCGAGGCGCTGGAGGGCATCGACCAGGACACCCTCGACCGGTTCGTCCGGGCCATGGCCCTCGCGGGCACGAAGGCCGCGGAGGAGCTGGCGCGCCTGGCCGTCGACGAGACCGGCTACGGCGTCTACGAGCACAAGATCTACAAGAACCGCTACAACACCGGGTTCGTCGCGCGCTGGATGCTGGAACGCCGCGCCGTCGGCGTCCTGTGGACCGACGAGCGGGCACGGGTGACGGCCATCGGCGCTCCGATGGGCGTCATCGCGGCGATCATCCCGGTGACCAACCCGACCTCGACGGCCCTGTTCAAGAGCCTGGCCGCGGTGAAGTCCGGCAACGCCGTCGTGCACGCGCCGCACCCGCGAGCCGCCCGGTGCACGCTGCGCGCCGCCGAGATCATGGCCGACGCCGCGGTGTCGGCGGGTGCGCCGGAGGGCCTGATCTCCTGCCTGACCGCGCCCACCCTCGCCGCCACCCAGGAGCTGATGCGCCGCCCGGAGATCGCGCTCGTGCTGGCCACCGGCGGGCCGGGCATGGTGCGCGCGGCCTACTCGAGCGGGAAGCCGACGATCGCCGTCGGCGCGGGCAACGTCCCGACCTACGTCGGCGCGAGCGTGCCCGACCCGGCCGAGGCCGCGGAGATGATCCTGACCTCGAAGGCGTTCGACAACGGCACGGCCTGCGTGGCCGAGCAGTCGGTCGTCGTCGCCGAGGCGGTCGCGCCCGCGTTCCTCGCCGCCTTCGAGGCGCGGGGAGCGCACTGGCTCAACGGTCCCCAGCAGGAGCACCTGGCCCGGGTGCTGTTCGACGAGCGCGGCGGCCTGCGCCCCGATGCCGTCGGCCAGAGCGCGCCGCGGCTGGCCGAGATGGCCGGGTTCACCGTTCCGACGGCGACGCGGGTGCTGGCCGCCGAGCTGTCCTCCGTCGGACCCGACGTGCCGCTGTCGCGGGAGATCCTCGGCCCGGTGCTCTCGGTGTACCGGGTCCGCGACGCCGCGGCGGGCCGCGCCCGCTGTCGCGAGGTGCTCGCGCTCGGCGGCGAGGGCCACACCTGTGGGGTGCACGCCGCCGACCCGGCCGAGATCGCCCCGTTCGCGACCCTCCCGGCGAGCCGCATCCTCATCAACACCCCCGCGCTGTTCGGCGGCATGGGGTACTCGGCCGAGGTCGACCCGTCCTTCCAGCTCGGCACCGGCACGTGGAGCGGCTCGATCTGCTCGGACAACGTCACCCCCCTGCATCTGATCAACATCAAGCGGGTGGCGCACGAGGTCCGGCCCTGGCGGACCGTCTACGACGCGGTGGAGCTGTAGTGGTCGAACAGTTCCTGGCCGCCGCGGCCGCGGCACGGGCCAGGCAGGTAGCAGTCGCCCCCGTCGGGCCGCTGCGGGTCGGGGTCGACCTGGGCACCGCGACGTGCGTGCTGGTCGTCCTCGACGACTGTGCCGATGCGCGCTCCGCTGACGCTCCGCGCGGTGAGCCCGTCTGGGTCGACAGCCATCCCTCCGCCGCCCTGCGCGACGGGGTGGTCGTCGACTTCGCGCGCGCCGTCGCCGCCGTCCGGCTGCTGCGGGAACGGGCGCAGGAGGCGTTGGGTGTGGTGCTCGGCGCGGCCGCGACCGCCCATCCACCGTGCATCCCGGCCGAGGACGCCCGGGCGTGCACCTACGTGTGCGAGGCGGCGGGGTTCACCGACGTCGCACTCGTCGACGAGGTCAGCGCCGCGCAACGGACGCTCGACGTGCGCGACGGCGTGCTCGTCGACGTCGGCGGCGGCTCCACGGGGGTCGGGGTGTTCCGCGCGGGCAGGCTTGTCGCGCTCGACGACCGCGCGGGCGGCGGCCACCACCTCGACCTGGTGCTCGCGGGCGCGCTCGGCATCACCGTCGAGGACGCGGAGGTGCACAAACGCGAGCATCCGGACGAGGCCCTACCCATCCTGGTGCCGGGCCTGCAACGGATCGCCGAGTCCGTCCGGGCCATGACACTCGACGCCGCTGAGCTCCCGCTGCACCTCGCGGGCGGGGCGCTCATGATCCCCGGCGCCGGCGACGTGATCGCCCGCTACCTGGGCCGCACGGTGCGCACCTACCCGCACGCGCTGCTCATCACCCCACTCGGGATCGCGAGGTCAGCGGCATGACGGGACCCACCCTGCGCACGTACGCCTTCGTCGACCGCATGCAGCCGCAGTGCGCCGCGCACATCGCCGCGACCAGCCCGGGCGACGTGCCGTTGGCGGGCATGGCGGAGCTCTACATCGAGCTGGCGCCAGGCAACGAGGTGTTCCGCGCGGCCGACATCGCGCTCAAGGCGGCGGGTGTCCGGCCCGCCCTGCAGATCATCGAGCGCGAGTTCGGGCTGCTGGAGATCCACTCCGAGCAGCAGGCCGAGGTGCTCGCGTCCGGCCAGGCGGTGTTGGACGAGCTGGGCATGACCGAGACCGACCGCATCCGGCCCACGATCGCCTCCACCCAGTTCATCACCAACGTGCACCCCTACCAGGCCCAGCTGCTCAACAAGTGGCGCAAGGGCTCGATGCTCATGCCCGGCCAGAGCCTGTTCGTCATGGAGGTCGCGCCCGCCGCCTACATCGCGATCGCCGCGAACGAGGCGGAGAAGGCGGCGTCGATCACGGTGATCGAGCTGCGCGCGGTCGGCCGGTTCGGCCGCATGTTCCTCTCCGGCAGCGAGAGCGACGTCCAGACCGCCCGGGACGCGGCCGTCGCGGCGCTGGAAGGGATGGCGGGACGCGAGGAGGCGCGGCGATGACCGGCCAGGTCCCGCGCCCAACCGATGATCTTCGGCGGGGGTCGCGATGAGCGTCGTCGGGGCGGGCGAGGTCGAGGCGGCGACGGCGGCAGGCGTCCTCGCCGTCGGCGCCCGCGACATCGTCACGCCGCTGGCCCGGGAGCGCGCCCGTGAGCTCGGAGTGCTGCTCGTCGTCGCCACCCCCGGCGCGGCGGCTGCGGTGGCCTGCGACCGCCTCGATGCGTCCGGCCCCGGCCGTCCGTCCCGCGGCGCCGCCCCGTCCTCCGGTGGAACCTCGGCGCCCGTCGTCCGCGGGAATGCCGCCCCACGCCGGCCGTCCTCCGCCCCGGCCCGACCCGACGCGGGTGGTTCGAGCCCGCTGTTCGCCGCGGCCCCTCCGCTCCCCACGCCACCCAGCGGAGCGCTCTTCCGCCGCGGCGCCCCGTTGCCGGCCGGGATGCGGGGCGCGGGGGGATGCACCGGGCGTGTGGTCGTGGTCGGCGCGGGCAACGTCGGCACGATCACCGCGATGCGGCTCGCCGACGCCGACGTGTTCACGGAGATCGTGCTGGTCGACGTGGATGAGGGGCGGGCCAAAGGCGTCGCGCTCGACCTCACCCACGCGGCGGCCCTCGCAGGCTTCGCCACCCGGGTCCGCGGCACGGGCGCCGTCGCCGACGCCGGACCGGCGGACTACGTCGTCATCACAGCGGGCCGCGCCCGGCAGCCGGGCATGAGCCGCTCGGACCTGGTCAGCACGAACGCCGCCATCGTCGGCGACGTCGCCGAGCAGGTCGCCCGGACCTGCCCCGACGCGGTGATCCTGGTGGTCACCAACCCGCTCGACGAGATGACCCAGCACGCCTGGCGCGCCTCGGGCTTCCCGTCCCACCGCGTCCTCGGAATGGCAGGCGTCCTCGACACCGCCCGCTTCCAGGCGTTGGCCGCGCTCACCGGCGTCGACCGGGCCGACCGCATCGCGGCGACCGCGCTGGGCAGCCACGGCGCGGAGATGGTCATCCCGCTCTCCCAGGCGAGCGCGGCCGGGCAGCCGCTCGCGCTCGATCCCGCCACCCTCGACGCCCTGGTCGCGCGGACCCGCGAGTCCGGCGCAGAGGTCGTCGGGCTGCTGCGCAGCGGCAGCGCGTTCGTCGCCCCCGGCGCCGCGGCCGCCCGCATGGTGCTGGCCATGGCCGCCGACTCCGACGACGTCATGACGGCCGCCGTGCTCGCCGACGGCAGCTACGGCATCCGCGACGTCTACGTCGGCCTGCCCGTCCGGCTCGGCCGCCACGGCCTGCGCGAGATCGTGCACCTGGACCTGCGCCCCGACGAGCTCGCCGCCCTGCGCGCGGCCGCCGACCGCATCCGCGACCGCGTCGGGGCGCTGACGTCATGAAGGCCGTCCTCTACGCGGGCGACGGGCAGGTGTCCGTCGAGACCGTGGCCGACCCCGGCATCGAGGCGCCGACCGACGCCGTCGTCCGGGTGCGCCGCTCCGCGGTCTGCGGCACCGACCTGCACCTGGTGGCGCACGCCGACCAGGTGCCGCGGGGGAGCGTGCTCGGGCACGAGTTCGTCGGCGAGGTCGTCGCGGTCGGCGCGGCCGTCGTGGGTCACCAGGTCGGCGGCATGGTCGTCGGGGCGGACTACACGGCGTGTGGCCGGTGCTGGTGGTGCCGTCGCGGTGACCATTGGGAGTGCGCCGAGCGCCGCTTCTTCGGGACGGGCACGGCCTACGGACCCCCGTTGGCGGGCGCGCAGGCCGAGCTCGTCCGCGTCCCGTTCGCCGACACCGTCCTGCGCGCCGTACCTGCGGGTATCGAGCCGGACGCCGCCGTCTTCCTCGGCGACACGCTGGCAACCGGGTACGCCGCGGTGCGCCGGGCGCGGATCCGCCCTGGCGACACCGTCGCGGTCGTCGGCGGCGGTCCGGTCGGCCAGCTCACCAGCCTCACGGCCCAGGCGACGGGGGCGGGCACGATCGTCGTCGTCGAGCCGGTCGAAGCCCGGCGCGCGCTCGCGGCGGAGCAGGGGGCGCTGGTCGCCGAGCCCGCCACCGCCCGCGCGGTCGTGGACCGGGTCACCGACGGCCGGGGTGCCGACGCCGTGGTCGACGCGGTCGGCGGCCCGCTCGGACTCGATACGGCGTTCGCGCTCGTCCGGCGCCGCGGCGTGGTCGTCGCGGTGGGCGTGCACGCCGACGCGACGTGGCCGCTGCCGGTCAGCCGGGCCTTCGGCGACGAGCTGACGCTGCGCTTCGTGATCGGCGACCTGATGCGGGACGGCGACGCGCTCGTCGCGCTCCTGCGCTCGGGCGCCCTCGACCCGCGGGTCGTCGCCTCGGCGACGGTCGGGCTCGACGGCGTTCCGCAGGCCTATCGGGACATGGCTACCCGCCGTAGCCTCAAAACCCTCATCGCCCTCTAGTCGGAGGACGGCAATGACGCCACGCCGACATCCGCCTGCCGCACTGCGGCCCGTCGACCGGGCCGATCTGTTGGACGCGCTGCTCTGCGAGGTCCCCGACGACGCCGCCTCAGCGGCGGTCAGGGTGGCCGAGGCCTTGTCCGAGGCGTGGGGCACCCCGGTGGTCGTCCGGTGGGAGGCGCCTGCGCAGCGCCCCGGCACGCTCGGTGCGGGACGGGTGACCCTCGCGTGGGACCCCGACGCGCATCTGCCCGCCGACCTGCGGACGCCCGCGCTCCAGGCCTGCGCGTGGCTCTCGATGGCGGCCGAGCGGGACGAGTCCCGACGGGGCGCCGATGCCGGAGCGGCCGAGGCGGCCGCCGTCCGGGACGTGGTCGGACAGCTGTTGTCGGTGCGCGACGTCGACCAGGTCCTGCTCTCGATCGCCAACCACACGCTCCGGCTGCTCGACTCCGACATCTGCGGCGTCCTGATGCGCGACGGTGACGAGGTCTGCATGCGCTCCTGCGTGGGCAACCGCGAGATCGAGACCGCCCGCCTGCGGATGCGCCGCGGCCAGGGGGTCGCGGGCCTGGTGTTCCTCACCGGCGAGCCCGCCAAGGTCGACGACTACCTCCGTGACCGCACCATCAGCCAGGACTTCATGTCGCTCGCCGTCCAAGAGGACACGCGCTCCGCCATGGCCGTGCCGCTGCGGCTGCAGGGCGAGTTCGTCGGGGTGCTGGAGGTCTGGCGGCGGCGCCCGTCGCTGTTCACCGACCGCGACGTGCGGCGCATGGTGACCCTGGCCGACTTCGCCACCATCGCCATCGACAACGCCCGCCTGCACGATGAGCAGGCCTCCGCTGTCCGCAAGGCCAAGCAGGCGCGGGATGCGCTCGAACGGCAGGTGGCGGTGCTCGCCCGCTCGTCGAGCCTGCAGCAGGCGCTGCTCACCACCGTCCGGGACGGGGGCGGGCTGCCCGCCGTCGCCAGGACGGTGGCCACGGAGCTGTCCTGCCAGGTCGGTGTCTACGGGCCGCGGGGGGAGCTGACCGTGGCCCACGGCGGCAGGCGGATGACAGCCGACCTCCCGATGGCACTCCCGCCGCGCACGGTGCCCGGGCGCAGCGCGATCTGCCTGCCGAGCGGTGGCGAGGTCACCGCCTGGGTGCAGCCGTTCTTCGCCGACGGCGACCAGATCGGCAGCGTCGCGCTGCTGCCGGGGGAGCAGTCCGTCGAGATGATGGACGTCGTGGCCGGGCAGGTCGCCATGGCGTGCTCGCTCGCGCTGCTGCGGCAACGGGCGGCGAGCCGGGCCCGCTCGGAGGCGATGGACCAGGTGCTGTGGGACCTCGTGCAGGGTCCGGTCGAGCACCGCGCCGCGGCCCGCAGCCGGGCCCAGCAGCTGGGGATCAGCCTGGTGGGGCGGCTGCGGCTGTTCTCGGGGCAGATCGAGAACGTCGAGGAGCTGGGCGCCCAGCACGGCTGGGACACCTCGCAGGTCAACCGGGCTCGCCGGGACGTCGTGCGCGCGCTGCGCGAGGGGGGCCGCGGGTTGTCGCTGGTCAGCCTGCGGGGCGACCTCGTCGTCGCGGTCGCGGCCGACATCGACCGCGCCGAGATCAAGACCCTCCTGAGTGGGCTGACCACCCGCGTGCGCGAGCAGATCGGCGAGCTGCGCCTGACCTGGGGGGTCAGCCGGGCGCACGGCGACGTCATGGAGCTGCCGGGCGCGCTGAACGAGGCCCGCACCGCGCTGTCGGCCGCGCACCGCCTCGGCGGCCAGAACGTCTTCCTCTACGAGGAGCTGGGCATCGTCCGGCTGCTGCTCGGCTCGGGCGACGATCCGGACCTGCAGGCGTTCATCGACGACGTCACGGGCCCGCTCGTCGCGTACGACCGGGAGAACGACGGTTCGCTGATCCGCACCCTGCGCGGCTTCTTCGACGCCGACTGCTCGCAGCGCCTCGCCGCGGAGCGGCTGTTCATCCACCACAAGACGTTGCGCTACCGGCTGGAACGCATCAAGCAGCTCACCGGTCTCGACCTCGCCCGCCACGAGGACCGGATGCGGGCCGATTTCGCGCTGCGGCTCCTGCAGATCAACGGCACGGCGTTGGACGACGCCGTGCCGAGCACCTGAGGTTCAGGCGAGCGGGGTGACGACCCCGGCGATGACCCCTTCGGTCCCGTCGGCCGGACGCGGGATCACGCGGGTGGCGTAGAGCTCCCCGACCCGCGCGGCGGCGGCCGCGCCCGCGTCCACCGCGGCCGTGACCGCGCCGACGTCGCCCCTCACCAACACGGAGACCTGCCCGTTGCGCAGCGTGCGGTAGCCCTCGATCTCGACGTTGGCCGCCTTCACCATCGCGTCGGCCGCCTCGATCGCCCCGACAAGGCCTTTCGTCTCGATCATGCCGAGCGCGGATCCGCGGCGGGGGGCGGTCATGGCTCCTCCAGTGCTCGGATGGCCTCCGAGCGTAGTTCGGGCGCCGACCCCCCGGCTTGTCCCGACCGGACAATTCGGTGGCGACGGCCTATCCGGCCCGCGCGGGAGCGCCCTGAACAAGTCGGGCCTACTGCGCGACGCCCAGGCGGCGCCCTCGCGGCGTTGGACGAGCGGCCCGATACAACCCCGGTGTCGGCCCACCCGTCCGCCTTGCGAGGACACCTGGACGCCGCTCGCTGTGGCCGGACTTGTTCAGGACTCTCCTGGCCGAAACGTCAGGCTGGATGCAGCCACAGTTGGACCGCGAGCGCGAGGCCCAGAGCAGCGACGGTCAGCCGGACGAGCCGGGCGGGCGCCCGCCGGGCCACGACCGGACCGACGGTGCTGCCCGCGAAGGCGCCGATGGCGAGCGGGACGACCGCCCCCCAGTCGACCGGTCCCGCGATGACCAGCACGGCAGCCGCGGCGACCGCGGAGGCCCCGACCAGCATGTTCTTGATCGCGTTCGCTTCCGGCAGCCGCGGATCGAGCAAGATCAGCGCCACGACGAGCAGGAGCACGCCGGAACCGGCGCCGAAGTAGCCGCCGTAGATCGAGATCAGTCCGACGGGCACCAGCGTCAACGGCCGTCGGTCCAGCCGCTGCCTGCGGTGACCCGCCGCCAGCGCCGTCAGACGGGGTTGGGCGACGAGCGCCAACGACCCCGCAGCCACGAGGAACGAGACGATCACGGCGAAGGTGCTCGACGGCGTCAACAGGAGCAGCACCGCGCCAACGCCCGATCCCACCGCGGCGACCGGGATGCCCAGGGAGAGGAACCGACCGGTCCCCGCGACCTCCCGCCGCGACGTCAGCGCGGCGCCCGGCCAACAGGCGGAGAGGGCGACCAGGTTGGCCACGTTGGCGGGCAGCGCGGGGATCCCGACGGCCAGCAGCGCCGGGTACGAGACCAGCGAGGTGATCCCGCCCGCGGTCCCGACGATCCCGGCGAGCACGCCCGCGCCGAACAGCACCGCGACCGTTCCGAACCAGGACACCGAGGGCATCGTCCCACTCCGACAAAGGAACCCGTACCTGGGAGGTACCTGTGACCGTCACCGTCGACGCCGGCACTGATCTCGACCGCACCCGGTTCTTCATCGACAACGAGTGGGTCGAGCCCCGTGGCTCCGAGACCCACCGCGCCGTGGAGGCCGCCACCGAGGACCTGCTCGGCACCGCCGCGCTGGGCACCGACGCCGACATCGACGCGGGGGTGAAGGCGGCCCGCAAAGCGCTGGACGAGGGCCCGTGGGGCCGCACCACCGCTGCCGAGCGCGCTGCGGCGATGCGGCGCTTCGCCGACGCCCTCACGGCCCGTGCGGAAGCGACGAGCACGCTCGTCAGCCGCGAGAACGGCATGCCGATCGGGCTGTCGTCGGCGTTCAACGGCGCCGCCCCGGCCGGGCTGCTGCAGATGTACGCGGGCCTCATCGAGCAGATGACGCTGGAGGAGGTACGCCCCAGCCAGGCGGGCGCCACGATCGTGCGCCGCGAGCCGGTCGGCGTCGTCGGCGGCATCACGCCGTGGAACTACCCGCAGGTCCTGGCCATGATGAAGATCGCTCCGGCGCTCGCGGCCGGGTGCACGATCGTCCTCAAGCCCTCGCCCGAGACCGCGCTCGACTCGTACGTCTTCGGCGACGCCGCCGTCGAGGCAGGCCTGCCGCCGGGTGTGCTCAACATCGTGCTCGCGGGCCGCGAAGCGGGCTCGGCGCTGGTCAGCCACCCGGGTGTGGACAAGGTCGCCTTCACCGGCTCGACCGCAGCTGGGCGGATCATCGGCGCCGAGTGCGGGCGGCTGATCCGCCGCGTCACGCTGGAGCTGGGTGGCAAGTCCGCCGCGATCGTCCTCGACGACGCCGACCTCGACGTCTTCCTCGAAGGCCTCGGCATGGCCTCGTTCATGAACAACTCCCAGACCTGCACCACGCAGTCGCGCATCCTCGCGCCGCGCTCGCGCTACGAGGAGGTCGTCGACGCCCTCGCGACCTACACGCGCAACCTCTCGGTCGGCAACCCGCTCGACCCGTCCGTCGAGATCGGCCCGATGGCCAGCGAGACCCACCTGAACCGGCGGCTCTGTGTGGACCACGGACGAGTCGCGTGGCGTCGACATCTCCCGGCGCGTCCGCACCGGCACGATCGGCATCAACTACTACCAGCTCGACCTGGGCTCGCCCTTCGGTGGCATGAAGGACAGCGGGCTCGGCCGCGAGCTCGGCCCCGAGGCGCTGAACAGCTACCTCGAGTACAAGTCGATCTACGGCAGCGCCAACCTGACGAACGGCTGACACACCCCCGTCCACGGGGCCGTCGGGCAGCTGCCCGACGGCCCCGCGGCTTTCGTCCGCGGTGGACGCATCAGGCGGCCCCGGTCGCGCCTCGTGAGGCATGACGACGCCCCTCCGGCACGACCGACCTGCTGCAGGTGGCGCCATCGGGCTACCTGCAGTGGTCGGTCTCCATCCCGCAGAACCTGCCCGGCCTGCTCTGCCAGACCGCCGGGGCGAAGCCGGCCAACGTGCTGGTCTTCCGCGGCAGCTGGACGGTCATCGCGTGGCGTTCCGACGTCTACGCCCCGAAACGGGAGCGCCTGCACAAGCAGCGCTACCCGAGCCGGACGGAGGCCGTGGCGGCCTACGACCGGCTGGCCGCCACGCTCGCGTCGGGTCCGAGTAGGGCCTCTCAGCCCGTCTTCTCCACCGTGTAGCGCACGGTCTGCACACGGATCTTGTCGCCGTCGAACACGAAGGTGTCGATTCCGTCGAGCGCCCGCGCCGCCTCCGACACGGCGTTCCACTCGATGAACAGGATGTCGCCCTCGAAGATCTGCGTCGGCACCTCCCACTTGGCCGACGGCAGGTCGGCGAGCAGCGCCTCGAACCCCTGCCGCACCCCGTCCTTCCCGTGCAGCGCGCCCGCCGGGGTGATGAACACGGCGTCGTCGGCGTAGTCCGAGACGATGCCGTCGATGTCTCCGGCGATCAGTACCTCGGCGTGGTGGGCGAAGATCTCCTGCGGGGTGCGCGCCATCGGGCTCTCCCTCTGCGATGTCGGTGCGGTCGTGATCAGCTTTGCTCAGCAGGGCGGTTGTGTCGAGGCTCCGCAGACACGGACTCATGCGTGCCAGGGATCCGATTCCGCGTCTCGAGCCGCGCCAGCGGGACAACGACGAGCACCCATGCGAGGGTCACGGCCGTGCCGGGCTCGACAGTCACGAATCTGTCGTTCGCCCAGCAGATCGATGCTTCTCGGCAGCCCTGCCTGCCGTCGGGTCGCCAGCCGGCCCGACGCGTACGGCAGCCCTCAGAGCGCGCAGGGTGATGTGGTGGCGCGCGCCGAGTTCGGCACTTGCGCGAGGTACACGTGCAGACGGCCGTTGTGTCGTGCCGCGAGTCGGCATTCGGGTGCCCAGCCCGACACCGCGTAGAACTGTGTTCCGGCGGGCAAATATCCGGTGTCACCGTCAACGGCGGTGGGAGTCATCTGACCCGTCCTGTCGTTGAGTTCGCGGAAGGAACAGCGAGAGGCACCTACGGCGGGTCCGAGGTCTTCGTCGGAGAGCGGGGGCGTTCCCGGGCTCGAGTAGTACTCGCGCCCATCCCAGCGAATGAAGTCCACGAAGTCGACGATGGTCCGAGACAGGACCGGACCGCTCTGCGGGGAGGGCTGCATGGAGCACGGGGGAGTCGACACGATGGGCGCAGCCGGTGTGGGCGCCGTTGACGCTGGGGGGTTACTGGCGCAACTCGACAGCCCGAGAATTCCGAGGGCAGCGACGCCGAGTTGCGCGCCCATCCTGCCTACCGACGTATGAGGCACCGCGCGATTCTGGCGGACGGCGCGCGGAACGCGGAATGTTGGGTCGATCTTGGTCCTCCCGCAGGTCGCCCTGCGTATGGCGCCCCCGGCAGGACTCGAACCTGCGACCTAGAGATTAGAAGGCTCTTGCTCTATCCAGCTGAGCTACGGAGGCCGGGATGGTTCCGGGGAACCGCCCGGACGGGAGCGTAGCGGGCGCAGGTGGAATCCGTCGCGACCTGGTCCCACGCGCCATACTGTCGCGATGCGCGTGGCAATTCGTCACGAACGTCTCCGACGCGGTAGGTTCGCGCGTCGCCGACAGCGGGTCGCCGGGCCGTCCCCGCACCATGAGAAGGGTGAGCCCACATGTCACCGACGTTGCTGTCCGCGGCAGGCTCCGATGTCGGCCGCAGGCGGGCCATGAACCAGGACTCTGCGGCCGCCGGTACACGCCTGCTCGTCGTTGCCGACGGCATGGGCGGGCACGCGCACGGGGAGATCGCCAGCTCCGTCGCCGTCGCCGCCGTCATGGAGCTCGAGCGCCGTCTGAACGCCGACCTCACCGATGTCGACCTGACCGCCGAACTCGGCTCCGCGCTCGACGAGGCCGCAGCACGCCTCACCACGCTCGCGCAGGACGATCCGGAGCCTGCGCGGCACCGGCACCACGGTCGTCGCGTTCCTCGCCGACGGCGCGCGCATCGGCGTCGCCCACATCGGCGATTCCCGCGCCTACATGCTCCGCGACGGCGAGCTCACCCGCCTCACCCGCGATCACACGCTCGTGCAGAGCCTCGTCGACGAGGGCCGCATCACCGAGCAGGAGGCGGCGACGCACCCGCGCCGGTCGTGGCTCATGCGCACCCTGCAGGACGGCAGCGCGGCCGAGCCCGACCTGTTCGTGCACACCGCGGTCGTCGGCGACCGCTACCTCATCTGCTCCGACGGCCTCACCGCCGTCCTCGACGACGAGATGGTCCGCGAGGTGCTGCCGCACGGAGACCGACCGCGACGCCGCTGTGGCGCGGTTCGTCCGGCTCGCGAACGCAGGCGGTGGTCCGGACAACATCACCTGCATCGTCGCCGACCTCGTCGACGCGCCCGCCGCGGACGGGGGAGAGGTCGTCGTCGGCGCCGCCGCCGAGGACCGCGAGCCCGCGTAGCCGCTGGTCTCCTCATAACCGCCGTTGCGCGACGGCGAGCGGCCGCCCCGCGTCGCCGCGGGGCTAGCCTGGCTGCATGGCGAACGCGACCGTCGAGCCGGCGGCCCCTGCCTCGGCTGCTCCACCTCGGTCCGGCGTTGCTGGGCCTGCTGGCGGTCGGGCGCCGCCGTCGCGGCGATCGTGGCGGGCGGGCTCACCGCGCTGACCGGGGCCCGGCCCATCTCCTCGCTGGGGCTGCCCGATCCAGGCACGTTGACTTCGGTTGGGCTGCCTGCCGTCCGCGCCGTCGCCGAGGTCGTGCATGGTGCTGACGATCGGCGGGGTGCTGCTGGCCGCGTTCCTCGCTCCGCCGCAGCGCAATGGCTACCTCGACGTGGCGGGCTACCGCGCTCTTCGCGCGGCGTCGTGGAGCGCGGTCGGGTGGACGGCGGCGTCGATCTTGATGGTGCCGCTGAGCGTGGCCGATGCGCTGGGCAGGCCCGTCACGGCCGTGCTCGCCCCCGGCCTGCTGACCCGGATCGTGCCCAAGCTCGCTGATCCGACGTCGTGGGTGCAGACGGCGGTCATCGCCGCGCTCGTTCTCATCGGGTGTCGGACGGTGCTGACCTGGGGCTGGTCGACCGTGCTCTTCCTGCTCGCGCTCGCGGGGCCGCTGCCGGTCGCGCTCACCGGCCACTCGTCGGCAGGTGGCTCGCACGACCTCGCCACCGACAGCCTCATGGTGCACGTCATCGCGGCTTCGCTCTGGGTCGGCGGTCTCGCCGCTGTGCTCGGCCTTGCCGCGGCCCGCGGATCCGACCGGGCGTCGGCGCTGGCCACGGCGGTGCCACGGTTCTCGGCCTTGGCGTTGGTCTGCTGGCTGGCACTGGCCGTCACGGGCGTCGTCAACGCGTTGGTGCGCATCCCGCTGTGGGCGATGTTCGGGACGACCTACGGGGCTCTCGTGCTCGGCAAGGTCGTCGCATTGCTCATCCTCGGTGGCCTCGGCGCGCTGCACCGCCGGACTTCGGTGGCCAAAGCGGCAGCCGGGAACGCTGCGGCGCTGCTGCGACTGGGCGGCGCCGAGGTTCTGCTGATGCTCGCGACGATCGGCCTGGCCGTCGCGCTCGGACGCAGCGCGCCCCCCGATACGGGCATCGTTCCCACCCGTCTCGAGGTGCTCATCGGCTACGACCTCGCCGGGCCGCCGACCGTCGCGCGGCTGCTGTTCGACTGGCGCTTCGACCTCATCTACGGCTCCGCGGCGATCGCGATGGCCGTGCTCTACCTGGTCGGCGTGCGGCGGCTCCGGAAGCGGGGAGACGCGTGGCCGGTCGGGCGCACGGTCGCCTGGCTGGCCGGGTGCTTCGGACTGCTGATGGCGACCAGCTCGGGCATCGGTCGGTACGCCCCCGCGATGTTCAGCGTGCACATGGCGCAGCACATGCTGCTCGGGATGCTCGTGCCCATCCTGTTGGTGCTGGGTGGGCCGGTGACCCTCGGACTGCGCACGCTGCCCAGCGGCGGCCGCAACGGACCACCCGGGCCACGTGAGTGGCTTCTGGCGGCCGTCCACTCGCCCGTGGCGCGCGTCCTGTCGCATCCGCTC
>CAWCZG010000004.1:0-390000 GCA_963799945.1 uncultured Actinomycetota bacterium | reverse complement strand
AAGCGGAGAATTGAAGCGCCAGTAAACGGCGGTGGTAACTATAACCATCCTAAGGTAGCGAAATTCCTTGTCGGGTAAGTTCCGACCTGCACGAATGGCGTAACGACTTGGGCGCTGTCTCGACCACAGACTCGGCGAAATTGCATTACGAGTAAAGATGCTCGTTACGCGCGGCAGGACGGAAAGACCCCGGGACCTTTACTACAGCTTGGTATTGGTGCTGCGTTCGGTTTGTGTAGGATAGGTGGGAGACTGTGAAGTGGCCACGCCAGTGGTTGTGGAGTCGTTGTTGAAATACCACTCTGGTCGAATGTGGTGTCTGAACCTCGGGCCCTGATCGGGTTCAGGGACAGTGCCTGGTGGGTAGTTTAACTGGGGCGGTTGCCTCCTAAAAGGTAACGGAGGCGCCCAAAGGTTCCCTCAGCCTGGTTGGCAATCAGGTTTCGAGTGTAAGTGCACAAGGGGGCTTGACTGTGAGACCGACGGGTCGAGCAGGGACGAAAGTCGGGACTAGTGATCCGGCATCTCCTGGTGGAAGGGGTGTCGCTCAACGGATAAAAGGTACCCCGGGGATAACAGGCTGATCTTGCCCAAGAGTCCATATCGACGGCATGGTTTGGCACCTCGATGTCGGCTCGTCGCATCCTGGGGCTGGAGTAGGTCCCAAGGGTTGGGCTGTTCGCCCATTAAAGCGGTACGCGAGCTGGGTTTAGAACGTCGTGAGACAGTTCGGTCCCTATCCGCCGCGCGCGTTGGAGACTTGAGGAAGGCTGTCCCTAGTACGAGAGGACCGGGACGGACGGACCTCTGGTGTGCCAGTTGTCCCGCCAGGGGCACGGCTGGTTGGCTATGTTCGGAAGGGATAACCGCTGAAGGCATCTAAGCGGGAAGCTCGTTCCAAGATGAGGTCTCCCATCTCCTTTGTGAGAGTAAGGCCCCCTAGAGACCATGGGGTTGATAGGCCGGGTATGGAAGCCCTGTGAGGGGTGGAGTTGACCGGTACTAATAGGCCGAGGGCTTGCCCATAAACGTAGACATTGAATGAGAAGTCTCGCATCCACTGTGTGACCCTGAGCACACCACCACCAGCACACCCGGCACGACCGGGGGGTGTGTTGGGTGGTGTGGTTTGTTCGATGCAGGGTTGATAAGTGAATTGATTGTGTTGTCGGTGGTTTTAGCGGAGGGGGAACGCCCGGTCCCATCCCGAACCCGGTAGCTAAGCCTTCCAGCGCCGATGGTACTGCACTCGTTAGGGTGTGGGAGAGTAGGACACCGCCGACATCAAACCCCTAATGCGAGGGGCCCACCATCACCGGTGGGCCCCTCGCTTTTTTTATTTGTGGCCCGAGTTGTCCACATGGCGGTTGGGCTGTCCACAGATCGTGATCTTCCGTTGTCGCGCTGCCGCTGCGTGACGACGCTTGGTGTCGGGGAGCGGCGAATGGCTGCTCTGCGATCCTGGGAGAGCCCATGTACGAGACGATGATGACGATGACCGGCAGGCTGGCCACGGCGGTGACGCGGGTCGAGTTCAAGGATGGCGGGTTGAAGGCCAGCTTCCGGCTGGCGAACACGGAGCGCCGGTTCGATCGGGTCTCGCAGCAGTGGGTCGACGGGGCGCGGCTCTTCCTCACCGTCGTGTGCTGGCGGAGCCTCGCTGAGCACGTCGCCGCCGACCTGTCGGTGGGTGATCCGGTGCTCATCCAGGGCAGGCTCCGCGAGCGGGAGTACGAGAAGGACGGCCGGATCCATTCGGTGCTCGAACTCGAAGCGACGTCGATCGGGCCGGACCTCGCGCGGTGTTCGGCCACCGTTGTTCGGCGAAGCGCGCAGACCGCGGCCCCCATGCCGCGAACGGCCGAGCCGTCCGACCCGCAGCCAACGCGCGCCGCAGGCGACAACGCGGAGGAGCAGGGCCAGTGGGATTCGGGGCCGCTCGTGCCGGAGTACGTCGACCAGGGCACGTTGGCTGCGGCGGATCATCGCCGCGACGAGGCGGCCGTCGGGGTGTGAGGGCGGCGCAACTACCATCGGTGGCGTGGCAGAGTTCATCTACAGCATGCAAAGGGTCCGCAAGGCCCACGGTGACAAGGTCATCCTCGACAACGTCACGTTGAACTTCCTGCCCGGTGCGAAGATCGGTGTGGTTGGCCCGAACGGGGCAGGCAAGTCCAGCGTCCTCAAGATCATGGCTGGCCTTGATCAGCCGAACAACGGAGACGCATACCTCAAGCCGGGCGCGACCGTCGGCATCCTGCAACAGGAGCCGTCCCTCGACGAGACGAAGACCGTCCTGGGCAACGTGCAGGAGGGGCTCGGCGAGATCAAGCAGCAGCTCGACCGCTACAACGAGATCGCCGAACTGATGGCCACCGACTACTCCGATGCGCTGATGGAGGAGATGGGGCAGCTTCAGGAGGTTCTCGACGACAACGACGCGTGGGAGCTGGATTCGCAGCTGGAGCAGGCGATGGACGCCTTGCGCTGTCCGCCGCCCGACTCTCCGGTCACGACGCTCTCCGGTGGCGAACGCCGCCGTGTCGCCCTCTGCAAGTTGCTGCTGAGCAAGCCCGATCTCCTGCTCCTCGACGAGCCCACCAACCACCTCGACGCGGAGAGCGTGTTGTGGCTGGAGCAGCACCTTGCCAACTACCCCGGCGCGGTGCTGGCCGTCACGCACGACCGCTACTTCCTCGACAACGTTGCGGAGTGGATCCTCGAGATCGACCGCGGGCGCACCTACCCCTACGAGGGCAACTACTCCACCTACCTGGAGAAGAAGGCCGAACGCCTCGCGGTTCAGGGCCGCAAGGACGCGAAGCTGCAGAAGCGGCTCACCGACGAGCTCGCCTGGGTCAGGTCGGGCGCGAAGGCCCGCCAGGCGAAGAGCCGGGCGCGTCTGCAGCGGTACGAGGAGATGGCGACCGAGGCCGAGCAGCACCGCAAGCTCGACTTCGAGGAGATCCAGATCCCGGCGGGCCCCCGGCTCGGCACCGTGGTCGTCGAGGTCAACCACCTCGACAAGGGCTTCGACAGCCGGATCCTGATCAAGGACCTGTCCTTCTCCCTCCCGCGCAACGGCATCGTCGGCGTGATCGGCCCGAACGGCGTGGGCAAGACGACGCTGTTCAAGACGATCGTCGGACTGGAGCAGCCTGATTCGGGCTCCGTGCGCGTCGGTGACACGGTCAAGCTGTCCTACGTCGACCAGAACCGGGCGGGGCTGGACCCGAAGAAGACCGTGTGGGAGACCGTGTCGGAGGGGCTTGATTACATCAAGGTCGGGCAGTCGGAGATGCCGTCGCGGGCGTACGTCTCCGCGTTCGGCTTCAAGGGACCCGATCAGCAGAAGCCTGCGGGTGTTCTGTCCGGCGGGGAGCGCAACCGGCTGAACCTGGCCATGACGCTCAAACAGGGCGGCAACCTCATCCTGCTCGACGAGCCCACCAACGACTTGGACGTCGAGACGCTGGGGTCGCTGGAGAACGCGCTGGAGCAGTTCCCGGGCTGTGCGGTGGTCATCTCCCACGACCGCTGGTTCCTGGACCGGGTCGTCACCCACATCCTGGCGTGGGAGGGCACCGATGAGAACCCGGCCGCGTGGTTCTGGTTTGAAGGCAACTTCGAGGCGTACGAGCGGAACAAGATCGATCGATTGGGAGCTGATGCGGCGCGACCGCATCGCGTCACGCACCGTAAGCTCACCCGTGACTGAGAGCGACATGCTCGGTCTTGATCGTCACGGGCTCCCGCGAGGGATGCCATAGCTGGGGAGGTCAGGTGGGGCCGATGCGCGTGCCTGCCGTCACGGCGTCGGGGGCAGGGCTGTTGGCCTCGGCCGTCGCGCTGCGGTGGTCGCGGCCCGACCTGACTGCCGCCCTCGCTGAGCACGTCGGCGAGGTGAGGGCGGCCGACGACCGCACGTGGGTTGCCGCGGCAGGCTGGCTGGTGCACGGTCGCGCGGCCATCGGCGACGGACGCCAGTGCGCGTCGGACGCGCTTGCCGAGATCGCCCGGCGCGGCCGAGGGCTGCTGGACGATCCGGCGGCCGACCGGCTGCGCATCGAGATCGCGACCCTTGCGGCGGGGCAGTGCGAGCCGGCGGTGGCGCGGTCGCTCATCGTGCCGGTTCTTTCCGCGGATCGGTCGGCGGACGTCCGTGCCGATGCCTACGGCGTGCTGGCGCGCTGCGTCATGGAGGAGCGACCGGCCACCATCGGCGAAGCCACGCGGCGCGCCGAGTTCGCGTGGGGCGAGGCAGGCGGGGTCGACGCCGACATCGCGAGCGCGGCCCTGGCCCTGATCTCCGCGGCGGCGCTACGCCGATCCGGGCACCCGGATTCGGCTGTCGATCACGCTGCGGAGGGGTTGGCCCGCCTCGACGAGATCCGGGCGGCGCAAGAGGGCGCACCGTCACGACACCTCGCCGCCGCCCTGGCCGCCGAATGGATCACTGCGCTGGTCGAGGCCGGGCGAACCGACGACGCGCGCGAGGCGTGCGCGCCCATGGCGCAACAGCTCCGGAAAACCGCGCGTCCGACGCGGCAGATCGCGCTCCTGCGGCTGGCGGTGGCGCGGGCGGTCGCGGAGTCGGCGCCCACAGCGGCGGTCGAGGCGCTGGAGCAGGCCGCTCAGGATGCCGCCGACTGCGACACACCTGATCTCGAAGGGCTGTGCCTGTCGACCTTGGGGGCTCTGCGGGAACAGGCGGGACGTCTGGATGCCGCACTGGAGTCGATGCGGCGCGGGGTCGCGGCACAGCGTCGCGACCGCGCCAGGTCGGAGAAATTCCGCGAGGCGCTCCGCTCGATGAGCCTCGCCGCCCCCGCCGCCCCGCACGAGGTGCTTGGCGCACCCGTGGATCGAGCCGGGCGCCCAGCGAGCAAGCCGGTCGGCATTCCGGTCACCGGCACATCGGTGGGCACAGCGGTGGGCACGGGTGCCCGGCGCAGCGGTGGGCACTGCGGTGGGCGCGTCGGTGCCCGGCGCAGCGGTGGGCACTGCGGTGGGTGCGTCGGTGCCCGGCGCAGCGGTGGGAACAGCGATGGGTACGTCGGTCCCTGGCCCGCCTGTGGGCGCGTCGATCTCCGGCCCGTCGATCCCCGGCACGGAGCTTCCTGGCACCTTGGTGCCCGACTCGGCGCTTCTCGGCCCGGCGGTCCCCAGCACGCAAATCTTCAGCGCGCAGGTCCCGAGCACGCCGCTTCCCGGCGCGGCGGTCCCCAGCACGCAGGTCTTCAGCGTGCGGGTTCCCAACACGGCAGAGGCGGCTGTTGAGAATGCCGCGGTGTCAGTTCACCCGCTGGCGGATGCCCGAGCGGCCGACCCGTGGTCGTCGGGCAGCTGGGTGGATCGGAGCGCCGGACGCGGTGGCGCCCACACGCGACGGTCGGCGTCGTCGGCCGGACCGCGCGACGGCGCCGACTCAGGATGTCGTGGCGAAGAGCGCTGCTCCCTTCGGCGTTGCGGTGCCGCTCGTGACCGCGACGGGGGACAACGCGGCTCGCCTGGGGTTCGACAGCGGTGCGGGCACGCGTTCGGATGTGGATGTCAACAGAGCGAGCTCGGCCGATGAAGCCAGTGCCGTTACGGGGCCTTCGCCAGCCGTGGGTGCCAATCGAAGCGGTGTACCAGAGAGGGGCAGCCGTCACGCTGGCGGCGCCGGACGAGACATCGCGTCGCCGATCACGGGCGGCGCTGTGTCTGGTCCTGCCACTACGCCGGTCAACGCCTCCGAGCCGGCCGGTCAGGTGGCCGACACGGCCCCGGACCCGCTCTTCGGCCCCATCGAGCACCTCGTCGAAGTGATGGACCAGGCGGCCGGCGTTGATCCTCGGCGTGGCCCGCAGCCGGTCAGCGGTGGGATCGCCGACATCCCGGTGGTCCCCGAGGAACGGCCTGCCCACGCTTCGTACGACAGCGATAGTTGGCTGGCGGCGGCCCTCGCGGAGTTGGACCGCGTGTGGGGGCAGCCGCTGCCCGATCTTGACGAACCTCTCGATCTCCGCGCCGAATGGGAAGCTGCCGCCGCAGTCGAGCCTGCGGCCGGTGGGTCGGTGTCGGAGGCATCCCCCGAGAGGGGATCGGCCGCAACTCCCGCCACGGACGGATCCGCGCCACACGCCGCTGACGGGCTGTTCACGGCGGATCTCGGCGTGGACGATGCAGCCGCAGATGCTCTCGCAGGCGCGGGTTGGGCCACGCACAGTCAAGCTGCGGACGATCGGGCGGCGGGCGTCGACCAGGGCGACGGTGCCGGGGTCGACGGGGAATGGGCTGATCTGGAGTCGGTCAGCCCTTGGGCGGACATCCCCGCACCGGCCAAGTCCACCGCGACCGGGCGGGCGGGGCGCCGGGCCGGGGTCCCGGATGCCGTCGGCTGCGTCGTCGTGGTCGACGTCGTCCGTGCGGGTGCATCGTTGTCCGAGGTCGGGGGGCTCCTGCGGGAGGTCGGCGACCGGGTGACACGGCGGATCCCGACAGGCGCGCGGCTTCGCGGCGAGGCGGACGGCTCGGCGCTGTCGGTGGTGCTGTCGGGGCGGGAGCGGTCCGTCGCCATCGACTGGATGCATCACACGCTGCCCGCCGTCTTCGCCGAGGTGGCCGATCTCGACACGCCCTCGCGATGGGCGACGGGCACTGCGCTGCGGGCGGCCGTGCACGACACCAACGGACCCGTCGGCGCGCAGTTGTTGCAGCGGCTCGACCTCGTGGCGCCGTCTGTGGACGGCGGTCGTGCCCGCCACGACCCGCCGCCTCCGGTCGTCCGCTGGGGAGTGCCGATCCTCGCCGGGAGCGGGGGCCGTCGTCGTCGCCCCGACGCCGGACAAAGCATCCAGACACCCGGCGACACCCGACCCGTCAGTCGTCCGACCGACGAGACCGCCCGGCCCGAGAAGGTCCGGCCCGAGACCGCCCGGCCCGAGATGCCGGCCGAGACGCCGGCCTGAGACGGCCCGGTCGGAGATGACCAGGCCTGAGATCGCCTGGCCGGAGACCCTCCGGCCGGAGATGGCCCGACCGGATGCCGCCCGGCCGGAGACTGCCCGACCAGAGACGGCCCGGGCTGAGACTGCCCGGCCGGAGACTGCCCGGCCCGAGATGGTGCGGCCGGAGACGGCCCAGCCGGAGACGGCCCGGCCCGAGATGGTGCGGCCGGACACCGCCCGGCTGGAGGCGGCGCGGCTTGAGGCGGCTGGGCGTGAGACCGCCTGGCTGGATGCGGCACGGCCGGAGACCGCGCCGACTGGGACGGCATGGCCTGGAACGTCACGGTCTGAGCCGGGCCGACCAGAGATGGCGCTGTCGGACACCGCAGAGGCCGAGGTGGCGCGGTCGGAGACCGCTCGGCCGGAAGTGGCGCGGCCGGAGAAGGCCGGGGCGGAGACCGCTCGGCCGGAAGTGGCGCGGCCGGAGAAGGCCGGGGGCGGAGACCGCGAGGGCGGAGGTGGTGCGGCCGGAGAGTGCCCGGGCTGAGGCGGCCGTCGACGAAGCGGCGCAGGGTGAGGCCGCCCAGCCGGAGGCAGGGCGGGGGGAGGCGGAGGGGGTGGTTGCTCCGGCTTCCGCCAGTGGTCAGAGCGGGGCCGCTGACGAGGAGGAGGGGTTCTCGGTCGAGGGGTTGGGTCTGGCGGACCTGCTGGCCGGGGCACTGGCCGCTTACCGCGGCATATGAGCCGACCCGACGGGCCGCTGAACGAGGGGCCGGACGGCGTTAGGGTTGTAGGTGCCGTCGCCGATGCGATGATTGTCGATACCCGGAGCTGCATGTGACGAGCCGGTCTCCTGCACCCGTGGCCGCTCCCGATCTGGCCGCGCTCACCGCCCTCTACGCCCGCCACACCCCCGAGCTGTCGCTTCCGGTGACCGCTCAGGGGCGCGAGCTGGAGGAGGCGGCCCGGGCGCACCTGGCCATGGCGGAGCGCCGGGCAACGGGGGAGCAGCTCGTCAAGGTCTCGGCGGCGCCGGATGGCGGACCGATCGTCGAGGTCATCACCGACGACATGCCGTTCCTCGTCGCGGCGCTGCTGGCCGCCGTCATGCGGGCGGGCGGGGAGGTGCGGCGGGTTCTGCACCCGATCGTCGTCGTGCGCCGCGACCAGGACGGCAAGCTCGCCGACGTCCTCACCCAGGCCGATCCCGACGCACCCCCGGCAGGTGCGCTCGCCGAGTCGTGGATGCGCATCGAGCTCGCCCCGCTGGCCGTGCCCACCGTCGACCTCGAGAAGCAGCTGTTCGGCGTGCTGCGCGACGTGCGGGAGATCGTCACCGACGCCGTGCCGATGTGCCGCCGCGCCGCCGAAGTCGCGGACGAGCTCGCCGTCGAGCCGGTGAGCCCCGGCGGCACACCCGAGGCCGATGTCGCGTCGTTGCTGCGCTGGCTGACCGACGGCCACTTCACGTTCCTGGGCTACCGCCACCACGTCGTCGGGCCCGACGGCACCCTGCGGCCCGACACCTCGTCCGGGCTGGGCATGCTGCGCGACGGCTCCCGCGGCGCCGACGTCGGCTCCGTCCCCGAGGAGCCCGACGGCCAGCGGGAACCCTTGGTGATCACCCGGGCCAACGCGCCGGGCCCGCTCAAGCCGATGCACCCCTACTACCTCGCCGTCCCCTCGTTCGACGGCGAAGGGCGGCGGACCGGCGAGCACCGCTTCCTCGGCATGCTCACCGTGCCCGCCCTCTACGAGAGCGTGCTCGACATCCCCCTGGTGGAGCGCCGGGTGCGGGCGGCCATCCACCGCGCAGGCTTCCCGTTGGAGTCCTACTCCGGCCAGCAGATGCTGGAAGTGATCTCCGGCCTGCCCCGCGAGGAGCTGTTCAGCGCCACCGAGGAGCGGCTGCACGACACGGCGGTCGGCGTGCTGGCGGTGGCCGAGCTGCGCGCGGTGCGGCTGTTCCTGCGCCCCGACCCGTTCCGCCGCTTCCTGTCCTGCCTGGTCTACCTGCCCCGCGACCACTACACGACGTCCTCCCGGCTCGCGATGGCCGACCTCCTCCAGCGACGGCTGGGCGGCACGTCGGTCGAGTACACGGCCCGGGTGACGGAATCGCGGTTGGCGCTCGTCCACTTCACGGTGCAGACCCCCTCACCCGACGCCGTCGGCTACGCGGGGGTCGATGTCGCGGAGCTGCAAGAGGAGCTCACCGAGGCCGTCCGGACCTGGGACGACCGGCTGCTGTCCGAGCCGGGCGGGGCCGCGCTCGCCGCGGAGCTTGCCGGCGTGCAGCAGGCCTACAAGGCGGCCGTCGAGCCCAAGCGGGCGGTGGAGGACCTCACCCGGATCGCGGCGCTCGCGGGCCCCATCGACTTCGCGGTGCGGCTCTGCCCGGCCGACGGCCCGGCCGACCGCCGCTTCACCCTCTACCTCGCCAGCACCCCGGCCACCCTCACCGACGTCCTGCCGCTCTTGCAGCAGCTGGGCCTGGACGTGCTCGACGAGCGCCCGTCGGAGTTCGTGCGCGCCGACGGCCTGCGCGTGCACGTCTACGACTTCGGGATCCGGCTGGACGACGCCACCCGGACCGCGCTCGCGCAGCGGCCGGAGGCCGACATCGAGCGCGCGTTCTGCTCGGCGTTCGGCGCGGCCTGGCGCGGCGACGTCGAGACCGACCGCTTCTCCGCCCTCGTGCTGCGCGCGGGCCTGCCGTGGCGCGAGGTCGCGGTGCTGCGGGCGTACTCCCGCTACGCGCGGCAGATCGGCGGGCTCTACGGCGCGCAGTACATGGCCGACACCCTGCTCACGCACCCCGATGTCGCCCGCGGCCTGGTCGCGCTGTTCCGCGCGCGGTTCGACCCGGCGCTGCTGCACCGCGAGGCCGCGGTCGAGGCGGCCGTCGAGGACGTGCGCACCCGGATCGACGCCGTCACCGGCCTCGACGCCGACCGCATCCTGCGCACCTTCCTCGCGATGATCATGGCTACGCTGCGCACCAACTGGTTCCGCGACCGCTCGTTCTTCTCGTTCAAGATCGACCCGTCGCAGGTGCCCGGCATGCCCGCGCCCCGGCCGAAGTTCGAGATCTTCGTGTACTCGCCGCGGATCGAGGGCGTGCACCTGCGCTTCGGGGCCGTCGCACGCGGTGGGCTCCGCTGGTCGGACCGTCCGCAGGACTACCGCACCGAGATCCTCGGCCTGGTCAAGGCGCAGGCGGTGAAGAACGCCGTGATCGTGCCCGTCGGGGCCAAGGGCGGGTTCATCGTCCGCACACCCTCGCCAGGGCCCGCCGAGGTGGAGGCCTGCTACCGCACCTTCATCTCCGGGCTGCTCGACGTCACCGACAACCTGGTCAACGGCGAGGTCGTGGGCCCGCCCGACGTCGTGCGGCACGACGCCGACGACGCCTACCTCGTCGTCGCGGCCGACAAGGGCACCGCGAAGTTCTCCGACATCGCCAACGAGGTCGCGGGCTCCTACGGGTTCTGGCTGGGCGACGCGTTCGCCTCCGGCGGCTCGGTCGGCTACGACCACAAGGCCATGGGGATCACCGCGAAGGGCGCGTGGGAGAGCGTCAAGCGGCACTTCCGCGAGCTGGGCGTCGACACGCAGAACGAGGAGTTCACGGTTGTCGGCGTCGGCGACATGTCCGGCGACGTCTTCGGCAACGGCATGCTCCTGTCGCCGTACATCCGGCTGCTCGCGGCGTTCGACCACCGGCACGTCTTCGTCGACCCCGATCCCGACGTGGC
Source organism: uncultured Actinomycetota bacterium (assembly GCA_963799945.1). Lineage (GTDB taxonomy): Bacteria > Actinomycetota > Actinomycetes > Mycobacteriales > Pseudonocardiaceae > Pseudonocardia. The sequence continues at coordinate 379,310 of CAWCZG010000004.1, read as the reverse complement.
CGCCTCCTTCGCCGAGCGGGAGCGCATGTTCGCGCTGCCCCGCTCGTCGTGGGACGACTACGACCGGTCGATGATCAGCAAGGGCGGCGGGGTGTGGCCGCGCACGGCGAAGTCGGTGCCGGTCGGGGCGGAGATGCGGGCCGCATTGGGCCTCGCCGACGACGTGACGGCGATGAGCCCGCCCGACCTGATCGCGGCGATCCTGCGGGCCCCCGCCGACCTGCTGTGGAACGGCGGGATCGGCACCTACGTCAAGGCCGCGACCGAGTCGCACGCCGACGCGGGTGACAAGGCCAACGACGCGGTGCGAGCCGACGGGGCGCAACTGCGGGTCAAGGTCGTGGGGGAGGGTGGCAACCTCGGCCTCACCCAGCTGGGCCGGATCGAGTTCGCCCGGGCGGGCGGCAAGATCAACACAGACGCGATCGACAACTCGGCGGGCGTCGACTGCTCCGACCACGAGGTCAACATCAAGATCCTGCTCGACCGGCTGGTCGCGGCGGGGGAGCTGGATCGCGAGGCCCGCAACGCCGTGCTCGTCGAGATGACCGACGACGTGACCGAGCTGGTGCTGGCCGACAACCGCGACCAGAACGCCGTGCTCGGGGCCGCGCGGGCGCACAGCGCCGAGATGGCCAACGTCCACGAGCGCCTCATCGTCGAGCTGGAGGCGCGCCACCAGCTCGACCGCGCGCTGGACGTGCTGCCCAGCACCGCTGCCTTCGCCGAGCTGGAGGCGGCGGGCCACGGGCTGTCCAGCCCGGAGCTCGCCACGCTGCTCGCGCACACCAAGCTCGACCTCACCACCCAGGTGCTGGCCTCCGACCTGCCCGACGCGCCCGCCTTCGCCGGTCGGCTGCCGGAGTACTTCCCGCGGGCGGTGCGGGAGCGGTTCCCCGCCGCGATCACCGGTCACCCGCTGCGGCGGGAGATCATCACGACGTTGCTGGTCAACGAGATGGTCGACGGCGCAGGCACCACCTACGCCTTCCGGCTGGGCGAGGAGCTGTCGGCGAGCGCGCCCGACGCCGTCCGCGCCTTCGCCATCGCCACGGAGGTGTTCGAGCTGCCCGTGCTCTGGGCGCGGCTGCGCGACCCGGCCATCCCGACGCAGGTGTCGGACGAGCTCGTCCTCGAGTCCCGCAGGCTGCTCGACCGCGCCTCCCGCTGGTTGCTCACCAACCGGCCCCAGCCGCTTGCGGTCGGGTCGGGCATCGCGCGGTTCGCGGCGATCGTCCAGGAGCTCGTCCCGCGGCTGGCCGAGCTCCTGCAGGGCCGGGAGCGGCAGACGGTGCTGGAGCGGACGGAGGAGCTGCGCGCTGCGGGCATCGACGCCGAGTGGGCGGCGCGGTCCGCGGCCCTGATGTACGGCTACTCGCTGCTGGACGTCGTCGAGCTCACCGAGCTGTCCGAGCGCGACCGCGAGCCGCGCGAGCCGTTCGAGGTGGCCGCGCTGTACTACGGGCTCTCCGAGCACCTCGGCGTCGATCTCGCGCTGACGTCGGTGAGCGCGCTGGAACGCGGCGACCGCTGGCACGCGCTGGCCCGCCTGGCCCTGCGCGACGACCTCTACGGCTCGCTGCGGGCGATCACCCTCGACGCGTTGCGCGAGGCGGCGCCGGGCACGTCGGTCGCCGACGGCATCGCGCAATGGGAGCAGGCCAACGCGTCGCGGCTGGTACGGGCGCGGACCGCGCTGCACGAGGTGGGCACGGCCGGGCAGCTGGATCTCGCGACCTTGTCCGTGGTCTCCCGCCAGCTGCGAGGTCTGGCCCGATGACGGGCTGCCTGGGCAGACCTGCCCCCTTGTCCGTCGTCTCCCGCCAGCTGCGGGGCCTGGCGCGCTAGTGGGCTGTTTTGTCGCCGAGGTGCCGTTGCGCTGGACCGACCAGGACGCCTACCGCCACCTCAACCACGCCCGCGCCGTCACCGTGTTGGAGGAGGCGCGGATCGCGCTGTTCTTCGGCCGCGCCGCGCTCGACGGCCTCGGCGGCTTCGCGACCGGGCTGCTGGTGGCGGAGCTGAGCGTGCGCTACAAGCGGCAGGTGCCCTACCGACCCGAGCCGCTGCGGGTGGCGATGACGGTCGACGAAGTGCGCGCCGCCTCGTTCCGCATCTGCTACCAACTCCATGACGGGCCCGGCGAGTCCGATCCCGTCGCGATCGAGGCAGGCACCCGGATGGCCATCTACGACCTCGCCGCGGGCCGACCGCGCAGGCTCGACGCAGCGGAGCGGGCATTCCTGGCCCGGTGGTCGGCGTGACCACGCTGCACATCCCCGATTCGGTCGAGCGCGCGGATCTGGGCGCGTTCGTGGCCCGGATCGTGCGGCTCGATGTCGGCGCCTCGGCACGGCTCCGCGCGGGGGCGGGCACGGTCACCGCATGGGGCTCGACACCCTTCGACGTCTACGCCACCCGCACGGTGCACGGCACGCTCGACCCGTCCGACGTCACCCTGCCCGCGAACGTGCTGCTCACGGCGTTGACGGTTGACCGGGCGGAGGCCTTGGACCTCGGGCCGGGCGGCGGCATGTGGCCGGGCGAGCTGCCCCCCGACACCGGGTGGGCACCGGTCGACGACGTGCCTGCCGCCGAGGTGGATGCGCTGACCGAACGCGGGCTGACGGTCGCGCGGGAGAACGCGGGCCCGCTCGGACCGCCCGCGTCGCTGCTCGACCAGACCGTGCTCACGGTGAGCGCGGCGGCGGGTCCCGTGGTCAAGGTGCCGCTGCGCTGTCTCTTCGCGCTCTCCGGGATGGGCTTCATCGGCGGACCGGACGACGCGCCGGTGCGGGTCTCGGCCACCGGGTCGTGGTTGCGCCTCGACGCCCGCTACGGCGCGGTGGTGCGGCGCCGGACGTTGACGTTGCCCCTGCTCGTCTGAGCAGCGCCAGAGGTCAGACGAGCCAGGCGGCGGTGCCGGGCGCGAGGGTGGCCGCCGCGGGGTCGCCCGTCGTCAGGACGATCTCCCCTGGCGGGAACGAGACGGCGGTGTCCGAGGTGTTGAGCGCGCACACCAGGTCGGAGCCCTCGGGTCGGAACGCCAGGCAGCCGGGTGGGGCGCCGTACCACTCCAGCGCCGCGCTGCCGCCGCGCACGTGGCTGTGCCGCAGCTCGATGGCCCGTCGGTACAGCGAGAGCGTCGAGGAGACGTCCTCCAGCTGCCGGGCGACCGCCTTCTCCGCGTAGCAGGCGGGCGGGTGCAGCCACGGGTCACCGGTGGTGAACCCGAACCCGGGCTGCTCGTCCTCCCACGGCAACGGGACCCGCGCCCGCGCCTCGACGGGCAGGTCCGCGTCGTGCAGCCCCAGCTCCTCGCCCTGGTAGACGTGCACGGTTCCGGGTAGCGCCAGCGTCACCAGCGCCATCGCCCTGGCCCGCGACAGCCCGACGGCGCCGCCGCCGTACCGCGTGACGGGGCGGGAGACGTCGTGGTGCGCGAGCGACCAGGCGGTCTCGCGGCGCGTGGCGAGCGACAGCTGCACGGCCTGCTGCACGGCGGCCGCGTCGAAGGGCGCGCAGCGCAGCGCCCCGGGATCCAGCGCGAGGCGGAGCCGGTCGGGCCGCTCGTGGCGGACCGGCGACCCGTTGTCGCGCACCAGGTCCGCGGCGAGGCGCATCCGGAACTCGCGCACGGTCTCGACCAGCGCGTCGAACGCCTTCAGGTCGCCGAACAGCGGGTCGACCGTGCGCCGGTCGGCGATCGGCGTGGGCTCGAGCCACACCACGTCGACCCCGAGCAGCTCGAGGTAGCCCAGGCGGGCGCGCAGACCGTCGAAATCGCCGATGCCGTCACCGTCGGAGTCGCTGAAGCTGCGCACATCCAGCTCGTAGACCACGGCGTCGCGCCACCACTGCACCGGCCGATATTGCCAGGAATCGGTTCAGAAGTCGGCGTTCATCATGCTGATGGCCGCATACTGCAGGTACTGCCAGAGCTGCGCCCGGTGGGCCTCGTCGAGCCCGGCCCCGTCGACGGCCACGCGCATGCACCGCAGCCAGGCGTCCCGTTCGAGCGGGCCGATCTTGAACGGCGAGTGCCGCATCCGCAGCCTCGGGTGCCCGCGCTGGTCGGAGTACGTGCGCGGGCCGCCCCAGTACTGCTCGAGGAACATCCGCAACCGCTCCTCGGCGGGCCCGAGGTCCTCTTCCGGGTACAGCGGGCGCAGCACTTCGTCTTGCGCCACCTCCTCGTAGAACCGGGCGACGATCTTGTCGAAGACCGGCGCTCCGCCGACCTCGGTGTAGAAGCTCTGCGGATCGGTCATGTCCCCATCATCCCGCCAACGGCGGTGGGGTGGTCGTCGGCGTGTACCCCAACGCCTCCGAGACGGTGGCGTTCAGCGCCCGCTGCACCGCGAACTGCCGTCCAGGCTGGACGCGCACCGTCAGCCGCAGGGTCAGCCGGTCGGCGCCGACCGACTCGATGCCGAGCACCTGCACGTCTTCCAGCACGTCCTCGGTGAGGTCCGGCTTCTCCACACGTTCCTGCGCGACCCGCGCGGCGGTCGCGGTCGCCTCGTCGACGTCGGCGCCGTGCGCGATCGGCACGTCGACCACGGCCACCGCGAAGCCCTGGCTCTTGTTGCCCACCCGCAGGATCTCGCCGTTGCGGACGTACCAGAGCGTGCCGTTGACGTCGCGCAACGTCGTGATGCGCAGCCCGACCGTCTCGACGGTGCCGCTCGCCTGCCCGACGTCGACGATGTCGCCGACGCCGTACTGGTCCTCGAGCAGCATGAACATGCCCGACAGGAAGTCCTTGACCAGGTTCTGCGCGCCGAAGCCGACGGCGACGCCCACGATGCCCGCCGACGCGATGACCGGCGCCAGGTCCATGCCGAACTCGCCCAGGATCGTGATCCCGGCGACGACGCCGACGACCGCCGAGCACACCGACCGCAGCACCGAGCCGAGCGTCCGGGCGCGCTGGGAGCTGCGGTCCGCCGCCGCCGCGGCCGCTCCGCGGTTCATCAGGCGCGTGACGCGGTTGCTCGTCGCGCCCTCGACCACCCGGTTGATCAGGCGGTGCAGGAACCAGCGCACGACCAGCGCGAGGACGAGGACGAACAGGATCTTCGAGCCGGTGGCGACGATGGTGTCGGCCGAGCGCGACAGGAAGTCGCTGTTGGTCCACTGCCAGAGCCGGGCGCACCAGCTGCCCGCGTCGGCCGCGCACGCGGGCTGGGCGGGGAACAGGGTGGCGGTCACGTGGGCAGCACCAGCCCGGTGTGCGCGGCGAGGAACGCCAGCTGGTCCACCGCGAGCCCCACGGTGCGTGACACCGACCGGGCGCCGTGCCCGACGTCGGTCTCCCGGCGCAGGAGGATCGGGTGCGAGTCGACGTCGCCCTTGGTGGCGAACTGGAGCGCGGCGCACATCTTGCGGGCGTGCAGCGGGTCGACCCGGGTGTCGGACTCGAACACGGTGAACAGCACCGCGGGGTAGACCGTGCCCTGCTCGATGTGGTGGTAGGGCGAGTACGCCAGCAGCCAGTCGAGCTCGTCGGGATCGGCGGCCGTGCCGTACTCGTCGTTCCACGTGCGGCCCAGCGAGAACTCCTCGTAGCGCACCATGTCCAGCAGCGGGGCCGAGCAGACGACGGCCCGGTAGGCCGCGGGACGCTGGGTGAGCGCCGCCCCGACGAGCAGGCCGCCGTTGGAGCCGCCCATGATCGACAGCTGGTCGGTGGTCGTGGTGCCTGCGGCGAGCAGCGCGTCGCACGCGGCGTGGAAGTCGTCGAACACGTTCTGCTTGTTGCCGCGGTTGCCCGCGAGGTGCCAGGCGTCGCCCTCCTCGCCGCCGCCCCGCAGCGAGACGACGGCGTAGCAGCCGCCCGCCTCCACCCAGGCCAGCGCGGCGGCGCTGTAGGCGGGCTCGCGGGAGATGCCGAACCCGCCGTAGCCGGTGACGAGCGTGGGCCGCGGGCCCGCCTCCTCCGCGGGTTCGAGGACGAACATGCGGACCGTGGTGCCGTCGGCCGAGGCGAAGCTGCGCTGGGTGCTGCGCAGGTCGGGCACGGCCACCGCACCCGGCGCCGCCGCCTCCAGCACCGTCGCGCCATCGGCGTAGCGGTGCACCTGGCTCGGGGTGACGAAGTCGGTCCACCCGATCCAGAGCTTCCCGGCCTCGGAGCTGGTGTCCCGGTCGGCGACCGACAGGCCGGTCAGCGAGCCCGGGCCGGGCAACGGCACGGTGCCGCGGGGTGTGCCGTCGGCCGCGTCGTGCAACGCCAGCTCGGCGACCGCGTGGCGGCTGCGGGCCAGGACGAGCAGGGGCGGGCGCCCCGGCGGCTCCAGCCGGCGGACGCCGTCGAGCACTGAATCGGGGTCCTCGGCCACCAGCTCGCGCCAGTGCTCCCGGCCCGGGGTGCGCGGGTCGGTGACCGCGAGGCGCCAACGCGGAGCACCGTCGGTCGTGCGCAGGTAGAGCAGCCCGTCGCGGTCGACCCAGGCCGAACACTGGACGTCGTCGGCCTGGGTGAGCACCTGCTGCAGCGGCGCGGTGCCGGTGAGGTCGCCGATCCACACGCTGTCGCGCCGGGCGGTGCCGATGTTGCCGGTGACCACGAGCCACCGCCCGTCGCGGGAGACGTGGACGGAGTAGTAGGTGTGGTCGACGTAGAGGCCGGGCGCCTCGATCAGCTGGTCTTCCGAGGTGGGAGCGCCGACGCGGTGGCGCCACACCTGCCGGTGGAACGCCTGCTCGCCGGGTGGCACGGTGTCGGCGTCGACCATCCGCACGTAGACGAACTCCGCCCCGCCCGGCAGCCACGCCACCGACGAGTAGCGGCAGCGGTCGATCGGCGGCTCCACCTCGCGACCCGTGGCGACCTCGACGACGTGCAGCACCGACTGCTCGTCGCCACCCTCGGAGACCTGGTAGGCCAGGAGCCTGCCCTCCAGGTCGGGCAGCCACGCATCGAGCGTCGTGCGGCCGGTCGGGTCGAGCACCATCGGGTCGAGCAGCACCCGTTCGCCCCCGTAGCTGCCCTCGACGAGCACGACGGCGTGCTCCTGGCCCGGCTCGCGGCGGGTCCAGAACCGGCGACCGGAGCGCCACAGCGGGGCCGAGACCGATCCGGCGTCGAGCAGCTCGTGCATCCGCGCGCCCAGCGCCTCCCGGCCGGGGAGCGCGCCGAGGCGGGTGGCGGCCAGCCGGTCCTGGGCGCTCGACCACGCGATCGTGCGCTCGTCGGTCGGGTCTTCCAGCCATCGGTAGGGATCGACGACGCGGTGGCCGTGCAGGTGCTCGACTACATCGAGCCGCGGGGCGGCGGGGTAGACGGCGGACTTCCTCACGCGCACCGAGGCTAGTTCACCCCGTGGCGGGGTCACGCACCCGACCGGGCTCGGACGTGCTCGGGGTCGGGGGCGGCGGTCTCCAGCGTCGGGTCGGGCTCCGGCGCGCCGAAGACGGTGTGGACGGGCAGCACGCCCGCCCAGCGCCCGCCCGCGGTGATGTCGGCCTCGTCGTCGCCGGGCGGCCCGGTGCGGACCTTGACGCTCGCCTCGGCCAGGTCGAGCGCCACCACGGACGTCGCCGCCAGCTCGCGGGCGTCGGGGAGCCGTGCGTGCTCCCACGATCCCGGGGAGAGCTGCTCGACGACGGCCCGCAGCGCGGCCCACCGCTCGTCCGGGTCGGTGACGAGGCGGGCCGCGCCGTGCACGACCGCGCTGCGGTAGTTCATCGAGTGGTGGAAGACCGAGCGCGCGTAGACGACCCCGTCGAGGTGGGTCACGGTGAGGCAGATCGGCGCGCCGTCGGCGATGCGCAGCCAGCCCGCGCCGGTGGACCCGTGGATGTAGATGGTGTCGTCGATGCGGCCGTAGCCGGTCGGGAGCACGACGGGCGCGCCGTCGCGGACCACGCCGACGTGGCACACCATGCCCGCGTCGAGCACGGCGTACAGGTCGGCGCGGTCGGCGCGGGCCCGCTCGCGCAGGCGGGTCGGTGTGGACCGGGAGGTGGAGGAGAGGTGCACCCGACCAGCCTCGCAGGCGCGACGGCCGCTCAGCGCAGGAATTCCGTGATCCGCGTCCGCAGGCCTGCTTCGTCGAGCCCGCCCCGCGCGTCGTGGTGGGCCCGGGTGCCGTAGGTGCGCGCCTCCGCCGGGTCGACGCCCAGCCCCAGCACCCGGTGGGGGACGTCGGCCAGCGCGCGCGCCACCGCGGCGGTCGACGTGTCCCGCAGGTAGGGCTCGACGAGCACGACCGCGGGCGTGTCCAGCGTGGCCCGCAGCGTCGCGGCGTCGAACGGGCGGACGGTGGCGGCGTACAGGACGGTGAGGTCCAGGTCGGCGACGGCGGCCAGTGTCCGGTCGGCCATCGGTCCGACGGCGACGACCGTGCCCCGGGTGCCGCGGCGCAGCACCGCCATCGGTCCGGTCGGCCGGCCCGTGGTGTTGGCGTCCGCGCCCAGCCGCACGTAGACCCGCCCCTCGCCCGCGACGGCGGACCGCAACAGCGCCTCGGCCTCGTCCGGGTGTCCCGGCACGTGCACGGTCCAGCCGTCGAGCGTGTCGAGCAGCGCGACGTCACGGTGGCCGAAGTGGGTCTCGCCGCCCTCGGGCCAGTCGTAGGACCCGCCCGCACTGACCAGCACCGCGCCGACGCCCTGGTGGCCGAGGTCGAGCTTGACCTGCTCGAAGGGCCGCTCGACGAGGAACGGGGCGAACGTGTGGGCGATGGGCCGCATCCCGGTGAGCGCGAGGCCCCCAGCGACGCCGACGACCAGCTGCTCGCGGATCCCGACGTTGACCACCCGGTCGGCGACGGGCGCGACCGCACCCGGGTCGAGGTAGCCGACGCCGACCTCGGCGAACACGGCGACCCGGTGCGGGTCCTCGGCCAGCAGGGTGGGCAGCAGCCGGTAGAACCGGGTGCGCAGGTCTTCGGTCACGGTGGTGGTCATCAGGAGTCCTTCCGCTCGACGTGGGCGATCACCGCGTGCGGGCCGGCGCCGGTGCCCGCCGCGAACGCGCGCTCGAGCGCGTCGTGGTCGCGCCCGTCGACGTCGGTGCCCGACCAGCCCTCGGTGGTGAAGCGCCGGGCGATGCCGCCGGGCCAGCCCAGCGACGCCGACGAGTTGTCGATCACGACGGCGGTCAGGTTCGCGAGGCAGGCCCGTCCGGCGTACTGGATGGCTTCCATGTTGGAGCCCTCCTCCAGCTCGGCGTCCCCGACCAGGACGACGACGCGCGCGCCGCGGCCCGCGATGCGCAGCCCGAGCGCGGTGCCGACCCCGAGCCCGAGGCCGTGCCCGAGCGATCCCGCCGAGATCTCGACGCCCGGCACGAGCGTCCGGTCGGGGTGGTAGCCCAGGATCGACTCCGGACCGCCGAAGCCGCGCAGGTCATCGGGGGAGAGGAAGCCCTTGGCCGCGAGCACCGCGTAGTAGGCCATCGGCCCGTGCCCCTTGGAGAGCAGGAACCGGTCGCGGTCCGGGTCGTCGGGGTAGTGCGGGTCGACGCGCAGCACGCGGTCGTAGAGCACCCAGAGGACGTCGAGGGTCGACGTCGCGCTGGGCCCGTGCTTCTCGTCGCCCGTCATGAGGGTCATCAGCCCGGGCAGCTCGGCGTAGCCGGGCAAGGTCGAAGAGTGCATGCTCCCGACGGTGCATGCTCAACCTGACTTCAGGTCAAGTCGGAGGTGTCTCAGCGCACAGGAACGCGGCAGAGCCCTTCCAGCACGGGCAGGGCGGCGCAGAGCGCGCTCAGCCCGGCGGCGTCGAGCGCGGCGATGCGGTCGGCCAGCATGCCCTCCCCGTGCTCGCGCACCGCCGCGAGGCCCGCGACCCCCTCCGGGGACAGGCCCACCCGGGTGGCGCGGTGGTCGGCCGGGTCGGTGACGCGCTCGAGGAGACCCCGCTCGGCGAGGCAGTCGACCAGCCGCGACACGGTCGGCGCGCTGATCCCCAGGCGGGCCGCCAGCTCGCCCATCCGCAGCGGCCCGTCCGCGGCCAGCACCGCGAGCGCGGTGAGCCTGCTGGGGGTCATGCCGTCGATCCGCTTCTGGCCGAGGCCGTCGCGGGCGATCCGTCCGGCCGCGATCCGCAGGCGGCCCGCGAGCTCCGCCGTCTCCGTGACCACGGCAGGAGCCACCACCGCGGTCACGTCTCGTTCCGCGCGTGCGCGGCCCGCGGCTCCGTCGTCAGCGTGCCGAGCCGCAGGTCGACCTGGGCGGCCTCGCCCGCGGGCACGTGCACCTGGACGGCGGCGGGCGCGTACCGCGTCGCGACCACCATGTAGCGCCCCGGCGCGAGATCGGCCAGGCGGTAGTGGCCCTCGGCGTCGCTGACCGTCGAGCCCACGATGTCGCCGCGGGCGTCGCTGGCCGTGACCGTCGCCTCCGCCACGGCCGAGCCGTCGGGCGCGGTGACCGTTCCGACGAGCCCGCCGATCGACGGGAGCAGCCGCAGCGCGACCGGACCGGAGTCGGCGGGCCCGATCGTCACCGCCGCGGCGGTGGGCTGGTGCTGCGGCCTGCTCGCGGTGATCGTGGACGGGCCGAGCGGGAGGCCCTTCAGCACGAACGTGCCGTCGGTGGCCGTGCGGGTGCGGCCGACGACCCGGCCGTGCGCGTCGGTGGCGATGACGACGGCGTCGGCGATCGGGTTGGCCCCGTTGTCGACGCAGCCGCTGACGCCTCCGTGGCCGTCGAGCGCGAAGTCGTGGGCGGCGCCGCGCCCGTTGAGCGCCACGGCCGTGACGTCGGGGCGGAAGCCGGGCGAGCTGGCGACCACCGTGTACTCGCCGGGCGGGATGCCGCCGACGGCGTAGCGCCCGCCCGGGGTGGCGGTCGCGCGGCCGATCTGCCTGCCCTGGGCGTCGGTGACGGTGATGACCGAGTCGAGGACGGTCGCCCCGCTCACGGTGTGCACCGAGCCGAGCAGCTCGCCTGCGGCGGGTTCGCGGTCCTCGTCCCCGTCGACCACGAGCTCGGCCGGGCCGTAGCCACCGCTGGCGGCCAGCTCACCGCCGATCGACTCGTGCATGACCGCCTGGGGCGCGCCTGCCGGCTTGCGCGCGGTGCCGTACCAGGAGGCGACGGCGGCGATCAGGCACGCGACGGTCGCGAACCAGAAGGCGGCGGTCAGGCCGTCGGCGAACGGGCCGGAGATCAGCTGCGGGAAGAAGCTGCGGCCGGTGAGGAACGACGCCTGGTCGGCCGGGAGGGTGCCCAGGATGGGGCCGAGCAGCTGCTGGATGGGGTTGTAGCCGAGGAAGGCGGCGAAGAGCACGCCGACCGGCGGCAGCGCGGCCACCTGGGCGGCGTCCGCCGCGGGCACACCGTGCGCCGTGAGGCCCTGCTGCATGCACCGAGGGCAGGTTCTGCGAGAGCCCCGCGATCATCAGGCTGAAGAACACGCCGATCGACAGCACCATGGCGGAGTTCTGGAACGTGGCGTTCATGCCCGCGCCCGCGCCGCGTGCGTTCGCCGGGAGGCTGTTCATGATCTCGGCCCGGTTGGGCGAGGTGAACAGGCCCATGCCGATGCCCGACACGAGCAGGACGCCCGCGAAGGCCCAGTAGTCGAAGTTGATCGGCAGGGCTTCCAGCAGGATGAAGCTGATCGCCGTGAGGACCATGCCGCCGGTCGAGAACCAGCGCGCCCCCCACCGGTCGGACAGGAACCCCGACACCGGCGCGGCCAGGAGGAACCCGACCGTCAGCGGCAGCATGTAGATGCCCGCCCACAGCGGGGTCTGGGCGAAGCTGTAGCCGTGCTGCGGCAGCCAGACGCCCTGCAGCCAGATGATCAGGATGAACTGCAGCCCGCCCCGGCCGAGCGAGGAGAGCAGGATCGCGATGTTGCCGAGGGTGAAGGCGCGGATGCGGAAGAGCGAGAGCGTGAACAGCGGGCTCTCCACCCGGCTCTCGATGATGCCGAAGGCGATCAGCACGATGACGCCGCCGATGATGCACGTCAGCACGAGCGGGCTGCCCCAGCCCATGGTGCTGGTGCCGTAGGGCTGGATGCCGTAGGTGATCCCGACCAGCAGCGCGATGAGGCCCACCGCGAAGGTGATGTTGCCCCACCAGTCCATCTTCGCGGGCCTGCGCTCGCCGTTGTCGCGCAGCTTCAGGTAGGCCCAGATCGTGCCGAAGATGCCGAAGGGCACCGACACGAGGAAGATCAGGTGCCAGTTCACCGGGCCGAGCAGGCCGCCGATCACCAGGCCGAAGAACGAGCCCGCGATCGCCGCGACGCCGTTGATGCCGAGCGCCGTGCCGCGCTGGTGGGCGGGGAAGGCGTCGGTGAGGATGGCCGTCGAGTTGGCCATGATGAACGCGCCGCCGACGCCCTGGACCACGCGCCAGCCGATCAGCCACAGCGCGGCCGCGTCGCCGGTCTGCCAGGTGACGGCGAGCAGGATCGACGCGATCGTGAAGACGACGAAGCCGAGGTTGTACATCCGCACGCGGCCGTACATGTCGCCCAGCCGGCCGAAGCCGACCACCAGCACCGCGGTGACGACCAGGAATCCCATGATCATCCACAGCAGGTAGCTCGTGTTGCCCGCGCCGAGCGGGTCGATGCCGATGCCGCGGAAGATGTCGGGGAGCGCGATGAGCACGATCGAGGAGTTGATCGTGGCCATCAGCAGGCCGAGCGTCGTGTTCGACAGCGCTATCCACTTGTAGTTGGTGCCGGATGCACTCTTCGTCTCGTCGACGACAGCCATCGTGATCCCTCCGTTTACTTAGTTGCTTATGCTAATCACCGGAGGGTGAGGGTGCAACGCGGTCGGGGGAGGCGCCCGCCACACTGCGTGGCGGGCGGCGCTCAGCCCTGGTGGGGGTAGGCCGAGCTGGTCGGCGGGACCAGGGTCTCCTTCAAGGTGCGGGGGCTGGTCCAACGCAGCATGTTGAAGATCGAGCCCGCCTTGTCGTTGGTGCCGCTGGCCCGGCTGCCGCCGAAGGGCTGCTGGCCGACGACCGCGCCGGTCGGCTTGTCGTTGACGTAGAAGTTGCCCGCCGCGAACCGCAGCGCCTCGGACGCGCGCGCCACGGCGGCCCGGTCGCGGGCGATCACCGAACCGGTGAGGCCGTAGGCCGCGCCCCGGTCGACCTGGGTGAGCACGGTCTCGAAGGCGCTGTCGTCGTAGACGTGGACGGCGAGCAGCGGGCCGAAGTACTCGGTGGAGAACACCCGGTGCGTCGGGTCGGCGCCCACCGCGATCGTCGGCCGGACGAAGTAGCCCACCTCGTCCGACGCCGTTCCGCCCGCGATCACGTCCAGCTCGGCCCTGGCCATCTCCTGGGCGGCCGCCAGCTTGTCGTAGGAGCGGCGGTCGATCACCGCGCCGAGGAAGTTGCCGAAGTCGGCGACGTCGCCCATGGGCAGCGCGTCGGTCTCGGCGGCGAGGTCGTCGCGCAGCTTCGCCCACACCGACTTCGGGACGTACGCGCGCGACGCGGCCGAGCACTTCTGCCCCTGGTACTCGAACGCGCCGCGCACCAGCGCCGTCCGCAGCACGTCGACGTCGGCGGAGGGGTGGGCGAGCACGAAGTCCTTGCCGCCGGTCTCGCCGACCAGCCGCGGGTAGGTCGCGTAGCGGCCGATGTTGGTGCCCACCTGGGTCCACAGGTGCTGGAAGGTCGCCGTCGAGCCGGTGAAGTGGATGCCTGCGAGCGCGGGGTCGGCCAGCAGCACCTCGGAGACGTCCCGCCCGTCGCCGGTGAGCAGGTTGACCACGCCGGGCGGCATCCCCGCCTCCTCCAGCAGCCGCATCGTCAGCTGGGCGGCGAGGGTCTGCGTGGGGGAGGGCTTCCAGATCACGGTGTTGCCCATCAGCGTGGGCGCGGTGGGCAGGTTTCCGGCGATCGCGGTGAAGTTGAACGGCGTGATCGCGTAGACGAAGCCCTCGAGCGGGCGGTAGTCGGTCCGGTTCCAGACCCCGGGCGCGCTCGCGGGCTGCTCGCCGTGGATCTGCTTGGCGAACGCCACGTTGAACCGCCAGAAGTCGGCCAGCTCGCACGCGGCGTCGATCTCGGCCTGGTAGCAGGTCTTGGACTGGCCGAGCATCGTCGCGGCGTTGATCCGGTCCCGCCACGGGCCCGCGAGCAGGTCCGCCGCCCGCAGCAGCACCGCGGCGCGCTCGTCGAACGGCAGCTCGCGCCAGCTGTGCGCGGCGCGCAGCGCCGCCTCCACCGCACCCTTCGCGTCCTCCTGGGTGGCGTTGGCCCCCGGTGCCCAGCACGTGCGCGTGGTCGTGTGGGGCGACGACGTCGAACGGGGCTCCGCCCGCGACGTGCTGCGCCCCGTCGATCGTCACCGTCAGCTCGTGCCGGACGCCACCCAGCTCGGCCAGCGCCGCCTGCAGGCTCGCCCGCTCGGGGCTGCCGGGGGCGTAGTCGCGCACCGGCTCGTTGCGGGGTAGCGGGGTCGAGGTGACGGCATCCATGGCGGTCAGCCTAGGAACACGGGCGCCGCACCGATTCGTCGCGCCGGATCACTCTGGTGGTGCCGCTTTGTCCGATCGGACAGCAAGCAGGTGCAGGTGGTGCACCAGCCGGGCGCGGGGGTCGCCGAGCCGCAGCCCGGCCACCGCGACGGCCCGGCGCACCCGGTAGCGCAGGGTGTTGGGGTGCACGGTGAGCCGCTCGGCGGCGGCCCGCACATCCCCGAGCGCGTCGAGCCAGGCCAGCACCGAGCCCGCGAGGTCGCCGCCGTGCTCGCGGTCGTAGGCCACCAGCGCGTCGACGGCCGGATCGCGCAGATCGGGCCGCTCGCGCAGCACCGAGAGCGTCTGGCCGAGCAGGACCTCGGCGCGCAGGTCGTCGAACGCGGCGACGTCACCGTCGGCGGGCATGGCGGCCAGCACCCGGTCGGCCTCGGCCCGGGAGCCTGGCACGCCCGCCAGGCCGTCCGCCGCGCCGCCGATGCCCGCCTGCACCCGCACCCCCGTGCGGCGCCGGGTGACGGCCACGACCTCGGCGCACATCGCCCGCAGCGCCGCGTCCCCGCCGTCGGCCGCGTCCGGGAGCAGGGCGTAGACGGTGTCGCCGCGCCAGGCCGTCAACGCCGCCCTGCGGTAGCCGGCGGCGTGCACCCCGACCACCTCGGCGAGCTCGGCCACCGACAGCTCCCGGGTCACGCCCGCCCCCGCGCGGACCGCGAACCCGACGACGAGCGCGGGCGAGCGCTCGTCGAGCCCGAACGTGCCCGCGACGAGATCGGCGCTCACCCGGCCGTCGAGCAGGCCCTCGACCAGGTCGCGGTGCCAGGTCGGCGCGCTGCGGCGGCGGCGCACGAGATGGCCCGCCGCCACCCGGGCCGCGCCGACGAGCACGTCCTCCGCCCGCGGCGAGAACGGCTGCGCGCCCTCCTGGACCCAGATCGTGCCCAGCGGCCGCTTGCCCGCGTGGATGCCGATCGCGAGCCTGCGCCGCACCCCGAGCTCGGCGTGCTCGTCGACGTGCACGACCTCCTCCGACGAGCGCAGCCGGTCGAAGACCCCCCACTCCCGCAGGTGGCGCAGGTAGTCCGCGGGGCCCTGCCAGCCCAGGATGGACAGCCTGCGCAGCTCGTCGACCTGTGCGTCGTCGCCGTCGGACCGGGAGTAGGCGAGCACGCGGCTGGCCGTGTCCTCCACGCACACGATGCCGTGGGTGAGCAGCGCGACCGTCTGGGCCAGCGCGAACAGGTCGTCGGGCCCCCCGCTCTCGCCCGCGTCGAGCACGCCCGCGACGACGGACTCCAGCCGCTCCCAGCGCACCTCCGACGGCACGGCGAGCAGCGCGATGCCCGCGTCGAGGGCCGCCGCCCGCAGCGCGGGGCCACCGTCGCCGACCTTCACCGCCACCGCCGACGCACCCGCGCCCGCCGCCGCCCGCACGAGCCGGGCGGCGTCGCGGCCGCGGGCCCCCACGATGAGCACGAGGCTGCCGCGGTGCTCGTCGGGCTGGTCGTCGGGGTCGACGATGGCGAGCCCGGTGACCGGCACGTCGAGGCCCGCCGGGGCGGCCAGCACCTCGACCAGCGGCTCGCCGACGGCGGCCAGGAGATGGCGCAGTGTGTTCATGGCTCGTTCCATCTGACGACGGCAGTGCTTCAACGTTAGCCGATCGGACAAACCCTCAGCGGGAGTCACGGCTTACCGTTGCCGTCATGTTGAGGTCCACGCTGCTCACCGCCGCCCGGTCGCCGCGGGTGAAGGCCATCGTCGAGTCCGGGCCTTTCGACCCGCTCGTGAACCGGTTCGTGGCGGGCGCGACCGATGACGACGCGGTCGCCGTGGCGCGCAGGCTGACCGCCGACCGGCTGGTCACCTTGGACCACCTCGGCGAGGACACCCTCGACCGCGAGCAGGCCGACGCGATCGTCGGGTCCTACGAGGGGATCCTCGCCCGGCTGGGGAGCGAGGGCCTGGCCGAGCGCGTCGAGGTGTCGGTGAAGTTGTCGGCGCTGGGCCAGAGCCTCCCCGCCGACGCCGACAAGATCGCGTTGGACGGGGCCCGGCGGATCTGCGCGGCCGCTGCGGCCGTGGGCACGACCGTGACCGTCGACATGGAGGACCACACCACCACCGACCGCACCCTGGAGACCGTGCGCGAGCTGCGCGTCGACCACCCGTGGGTGGGTGCCGTCGTACAGGCGCAGCTGCGCCGGACCGAGGCCGACTGCCGCGACCTCGCGGGCCCGGGCTCCCGCGTGCGCCTCTGCAAGGGCGCCTACGACGAGCCCGCTTCCGTGGCGTTCCGCGACCGCGACGAGGTCGACGCCGCCTACGCGCGCTGTCTGGGCATCCTCATGCGCGGCGCGGGCCTGCCGATGGTCGCGACGCACGACCCCCGGCTGATCGACATCGCCCGGGCGCTCGGTCGGGAGCGCCCCTACGAGCTGCAGATGCTGCACGGGATCCGCCCGGTCGCCCAACAGGCGCTGGCCGCCGAGGGCGAGACCGTGCGCGTCTACCTGCCCTACGGCACCCAGTGGTTCGGCTACTTCATGCGCCGCCTGGCCGAGCGCCCGGCCAACCTGGTCTTCTTCGCCCGCTCTCTCCTCACCCGCGGCTGACGGGCGGACGATCGCCCACGGCCCCCGCGATGACGGCCGGGATCGACGTGACGGGGGTTTGGCCGCGACAAGACGCCCGCCACGTCGATCTCGGCCGTCAATGGCAGACCACGACCCCGGCCGTGTTGCCTCGGGTCGGGCCGTGCGGTCAGCCGTCGACGAGCAGGCCGCGCAGGGGGCCGCCCAGGCGGGCCGCGCGACGGGAGACGGCGGGCAGCAGGCTGAGCCGGTGGCCGGGCGGGGCGCCGCCGCGGCGGCGGGCGAGCTCGTCGGTGGCCGTCGGCCGCCAGATCCCGTCGATCACCTCGTGCGGGGCGCCGTCCACCTCGGACCGGTCACGCCGCAGGTGCTCGGCCCACAGCCGTAGGCGGGTGTCCCGGGCGAGCCGGGGGTCGCAGGTGATCACGTTGAGCTCGGTGTCGTTGAACAGGGAATGGTCGTTGAGGTTGGCCGAGCCGATCGTCAGCCACCGGTCGTCCACGATCCCGATCTTCGCGTGCACGTAGAGCGTGCCCGACGTCTCGCCGTCCACCGCGGTGAGCGTGGTGGCCAGCAGCCGCCCGGCGCCGTTGTCGGCCTGCACGAGCATGCCGAGCTGACCGCGGGTCGTGTCGGCGCCGCTGTCGGGGTGCGCGGGCAGCACCAGCACGATGCGGAACGTGTCCGACGGCGGGTGGGCGAGCTTGTCGGCCAGCACCGCGGCGACCTCGGCCGACCAGAGGAACTGGTTCTCCAGGTAGATGTACTCCTGGGCCTGGTGCAGGGCCCGCAGGTAGCCGTCGAGCGCCGAGAAGACCCCGCGGCGGGCGAACCGGTAGGTGCGCTCCGGAACCGTGCGGACGATCTGCACGTCGACGTCGCCGGTCGGCTCCGGCGTCGCGGGCTCGGGCAGCACCTGCTGGGTGACCTCGCCCCACCGGTTGGCGAAGTGTCGGGCGACGTCGGCGACGACCGGGCCGGTCAGCTCGACGGCCCCGTCGTGCCACCCCATCGGGGAGGTCGGGTGGTGGTCCGGGCTGTCGAAGCGGTCACCCGCCATGGCCGTGAGGTCGATCCCGCCGACGAAGGCCCGCTCGCCGTCGATGATCACGATCTTCTCGTGGTGGCAGTGCATCGTGCGCTCGCGGGCGTCGAGCGCGCAGGCGACCTTCGTGCCGGAGGTGAAGCCCGCGCAGGCGTTGCGGGCCATCTCCCTCGTGGGCTGGAACACCGGTGCGGGCGGACCGGCCCACAGCAGCAGGCGCACCGGCAACCGCTCCGCGAGGTCACCCAGCAGGTCGCTCAGCGGGGGAGCGTCGGGCTCGCGGGTGAGCCGGAAATCGGGGCTGGCGTGCCAGTTGGCGATGTGCACCTCCGACCGGGCCCGGCCGAGGGCCTCCGCCAGCGCGGGGAGCGCGGCGGCGCCGTCGATGTGCACCGCCATGGTGTTGCCGGAGCGCGGCAGCAGATCGCCTTCGGCCCACCACCGCGGTCCGGTCGGCGTGAGCGCCTGCGACCAGCCCAGGCGGCGCAGCCTGCGCCGGTGGTGGCCGGTCACCCACTGCTCCAGTCGATCGCCGACTACGCGGTCGAGGGCGTCGAGCATGGGCGGACCTTACGCCGCGCAGGCCCTCTCATGAACGTTTTCGACCGCCGTGCCGACGCGTTAGCGTCTGCCCCATGCCGATGTCGCATCCCGCGTTACGAGCAGCCGCCGCAGCCCGGCGAGCTGGGGATCAACCCGATCTTCACCCGCGAGCCGGTGGCGATCCCGCGCAACCGGCTCCCCGGCGGCGAGATCGACCCCGACACCGCCCGCCAGATCGTGGCGGACGAGCTGATCCTCGACGGCAACGCGCGGCTGAACCTGGCCACGTTCGTGACGACGTGGATGGAACCGCAGGCGGTCGCGCTGATGGCCGACTGCTTCGACAAGAACATGATCGACAAGGACGAGTACCCGCGGACCGCCGACCTGGAGCTGCGGTGCGTGCGGATGCTGGCCGACCTCTGGCATGCGCCGCCCGCGGCGGACGCGACCGGCTGCTCGACCACCGGCTCCAGCGAGGCCTGCATGCTCGCCGGCTTGGCGTTGAAGCGGCGCTGGCAGCACGCCCGGCGGGCCGCGGGCCTCTCCACGGAGCGCCCCAACATCGTCATGGGCGTGAACGTGCAGGTCTGCTGGGACAAGTTCGCCAACTACTGGGACGTCGAAGCCCGCCTCGTGCCGATGGAGGGCGAGCGTTTCCACCTCGACGGCGAGCAGGCTGCGGCGCACTGCGACGAGAACACCATCGGCGTGGTGGCGGTGCTGGGCTCGACGTTCGACGGCAGCTACGAGCCGGTGGCCCAGATCTGCGCCGCGCTCGACGACCTCGCCGCCCGGACGGGCGTGGACGTGCCCGTGCACGTCGACGGCGCCTCCGGCGCGATGATCGCCCCGTTCTGCGACCCGGACCTGGCGTGGGACTTCCGCCTGCCCCGGGTCGCGTCGATCAACACCTCCGGGCACAAGTACGGGCTCGTGTACCCGGGCGTGGGGTGGATCGTGTGGCGCGACGCCGCCGCGCTGCCCGAAGACCTCGTGTTCAAGGTGAACTACCTGGGCGGCGACATGCCCACCTTCGCCCTGAACTTCTCCCGGCCCGGCGCCCAGGTCGTGGCGCAGTACTACAACTTCCTGCGGCTGGGCTTCGACGGCTACCGGCGGGTGCAGCAGACCTGTCGTGAGGTGGCGATGGCGTTGGCGGCCAAGCTCGAGGCACTCGGCCCGTTCGAGCTGATCACCAAGGGGGACCAGCTGCCGGTCTTCGCCGTGCGGCTGCGCGCGGACGTGAGCGGCTACTCGGTGTTCGACGTCTCCGCCGCGCTGCGCGAGCACGGGTGGCTGGTGCCCGCCTACACCTTCCCGGCCCACCGCGAGGACCTCGCGGTGCTCCGGTTCGTGATCCGCAACGGCCTCACCCACGACCTCGCCGACCTGCTGCTCGCCGACCTGGCCGCCGAACTGCCGCGCCTGCAGGCCCAGGACCGGCCCCAACGCGGCAGCGAGGCCAGCGGCTTCAGCCACGGCGCGGGCCCGAACACACCGTCACCCGTCGCGCAGGAGACGCCCGCCGCGTCGCCGGGCTCGTGATCGTGTCGAACCGCCCCGCACGGTCCTGCTCGGCGCACCGAGGGGCGGCTCGCGGCGATCGCGAGCTACGCGTTGCCGTAGACCCGCTGCGGCGTGACGAGGACGGCGACGCGGCCCTCCTCCCGCATCACGCGGTCGTAGGTGTCCCAGTCGTCGTGGGTACCCCCGCACGCGGCGAACACGGCGCGCAGGAGCAGGCGCAGCGACTCGGCGTCGGTGTCGCCGGGCCCGATCAGCTCGCTCGTCCCGTCGACACCCGCCCAGCGCCAGCCCGCGCGCCAGAGGATCGACGTGGCGGGGCGCTCCCGGAGGTTGCGCAGCTTCACCGGGCCGTAGGTGACATAGGCGGCCACGGGTACGCCGGTGGCCGGGTGATCCAGCACCCCCGCGTTGACCAGCGACGTGTGCGGTGTGCCGTCGGCGCGCACGACGGCAATGCTCGCCAGGCCGCTGTCCTGCGCGACGATGCGGCGGACCGGCTCGAGATCGATTCCCACCGGCCGAGTCTCGCAGTGTTGTCCCGTTCGTCAACCCACCGCCGCCTTCACCAGCTGGGAGACCCGCTGCGGCGAGACGCGGAGCACGACGGCGATGTCGGCGCCGGAGAGGCCCGCCGCGCGCAGGTGCAGCGCCAGCCGCCGCGACCGGGCAGCCGCCTCCCGCTGGGCCCGCTCCGCGGCCTCGAGATCGGCCCGGACGGCCACGATCTCCTCGTCGAGTTCGGAGTCGAACCGGACGGTGAGCTCCACCGCCACGGTCGCCGGGTCGACGTCGTCGGCGCAGGCGACGTGGTCGCGCACCAACCGCTGCGCGCGGGTCAGCCGTCGGGTGGTCAGCACGGTGCTCGGGTCCCGGTCGTCGGACACGTGCAGCTCCCAGCCCTGCTCACCCCGCTGCGCGGTGACCTCGACCTTGCTCACCGGAGGCGCTGCACGCCGCCGGGGGTGCTGAGGTACACCCCGCGCAGCGCCATCCCGGCGGTGCGGCACGTCTCGGTGAGCGCCCGCGCCCAGGCACGGTCGAGCGGGCTGACCTGATCGCTCCCGCGGCGTTCCCGCGTGAGGACCACCGCGCCGGGACCCTCTGCGGTGGCCAGCTCGGCGCGCAGCCCGCTCAGGACCCGCGAGAGCCCGGCCAGACCGCGGACGTCCGGGTTGCGCGGCATGCCGGAGATCGGCATGACGACCGGGCTCTGGCGGCCGTCCCCGTCGACGAGCATGAGCCAGAGCTGACGGTCGCTGATGGCCGTGCCGACGAGCTCCGTGACGCGCGCCAGCACGTCCTCCTCGGTGAGCAGCGGCGGCAGGGCGGTGGGGTGCTGGAGAGCCATGGCCAGACCCTTGCCGGACGGGGCGGGGCCGCGCGGCCGATCGGGCGGCCTGTGGACAACCCGACCGCCCTGTGGATCGCCGGTCGGGGCCGGCTACCGCAGCGACGGCCCCCACCCGGTGGTCTCGCGCAGCGCCCGCTTCAAGATCTTCCCGCCCGGGTTGCGCGGCAGCGGCTCCCCGCGCAGGGCGACGTACTGGGGCACCTTGAAGTCCGCGAGGCGTTCCCGCAGGTAGGCCAGCACCGGCTCGACGTCGAACGGCTGCCCCGGCAGCGGGACGATCACCGCGCCGACCTTCTCGCCGAGCACGTCGTCCGGCACCCCGACCACAGCGGCCTCGCCGACGCCCGGCGCCCCGGCGAGCGCGTTCTCCACCTCGACGCTGTAGACGTTCTCGCCGCCCCGATTGATCATGTCCTTGGCCCGGTCCACCACCCTGACCAGCCCGTCGTCCACCCGCGCCAGGTCGCCGGTGTGCAGCCACCCGTCGACGAAGGCCGCGGCGGTGGCGTCGGGCTTGTTCCAGTAGCCCCCGACCACGTTCGGCCCGCGCACCAGCAGCTCGCCCACCCCGTCGCTCGGCGCGTCGAGCGCCAGGTCGACCACGGGCGCGGCGAAGCCCACCGAGTCGGCGTGCTCGGCCGCCCACTCGTGGGGCAGGAACGTGGCGATCGAGGAGGTCTCGGTGAGCCCGAAGCCGTTGCCGACCCGCGCGTTGGGGAACGCGTCCTGGATACGGCGCACGAGAGCGGGCGCGATCGGGGCGCCCCCGTAGGAGATGCGGCTGACCGCCGTGAGGTCGTAGGTGGCGAAATCGGGCTGGGCCAGGGCGAGCGCGTAGATGGCGGGCACGCTGGTGAGCAGGTCGATCCGCTCGGCGGCCACAGTGCGCAGGAACGTCCGCACGTGGAAGACGGGCAGAACGACGGTGGTCCCGTGCAGCGCGATCTGCACCAACAGCTGGCTGTTGCAGCCGGTCACGTGGAACAGCGGGACGGAGACGAGGTTGCGGGTCGACGGGCCGGTCGCGCGGTCGACGGCCTTCACCCGCAGCGCGGTCTCGACGTTGGACAGGAAGTTCTCGTGGCTGGTCATCGCCCCTTTCGGGAAGCCCGTGGTGCCGCTGGTGTAGAAGATCGCGGCCAGCTCGCCGAGGGTCAGGTCGTCGACCGCGTGCGGCGGTCCGTCGGGCAATGGCTCGCCGGGGCGCAGCACCGCGTCGGACCCGGAGTCGGCGAGCACGTACTCGACCTCCGGCGGCGCGAAGCGGGTGTTCACCGGCACGGCGACGGCCCCCGCGAGCTGGATGCCGAAGAAGCCGAGCACCCAGTCGACGCCCGCGGGCAGCAGGATCGCCACGCGGTCGCCCCGCTCGACCCCACCCGCGACGAGCCCGCCCGCGACCCTGGCCGCCCGGTCCCACAGCTCCCGGTAGGTCAGCCGCGGCCCGTCGACCTCGACGAGGGCCTCGCCGTCCGGGTTGGCCTCCACCGCCCTCCGCAACAGCTCGACCAGCGATGACGGCAGGCCCGTGTAGCGCGCCACGCCCCGGTCGTCGCGCACGATGCCGGTCGTCGCGAACGGCGCAGATCCTCGGGGCAGTGGGTCCATACCCCGATCGTGGTGGCGGTCACACCCGTGGGCAAGGGCTGCGTCAGGTGCCGCGGAGCCGGTCGAGTGCTTCGGCCACCCCGACGACGTCGGCGTACTTGGCGTCGAGGTCGCGCAGGTTCTGCTCGTGCACCTCGGGCGTGCGGTCGGCGCAGGCGTCGCGGACCACCTGCGGCCGGAACCCGTGGGCGAGCGCGTCGGTGGCGCTCGCCCGGATGCAGCCCGAGGTCGACACACCCGCGACGACGACCGTGTCGACGCCCCCGCTGTGCAGGGTCGCGGCCAGCGACGTGCCGAAGAAGGCGCTCGCGTACTGCTTCGCGACCACCGGCTCGCCCGGCGCGGGCTTCAGCACGAGCTCGCCCCACCCGCCTTCCGCGTCCTCCGCGAACGCGGCGAGCGCGGGCACCTTGCGGACGAAGAGGCCGCCGTCGGCGAGGCCACGGGTGTAGCGGACGACCGTCCACACGACCGGGCGCCCCGCCGTCCGCGCCGCGTCGACGAGGTCCGCCGTCGCCGCGACGGCCGGGCCCGGGTCGGGCAGCAGGAACGGCCCGCCCGGGTCGGTGTAGGCGCGGACGAGGTCGACGACGAGGAGCGCGGGCCGCGCGCCCCACCCGACCCGCCCGGAGAAGGAGGCGCCGTGCGGGCCCGTCATCGCCCGGTCAGGCCCACGTCGGCCGCTTCGGCGCGGGCAGCCCGGTCTCGGCCTCGCAGTGGGCGAGGATCTCCTCCAGCGGCGGCCCCATGTCGAAGACCGGCAGCTCGGCGGGCCGATCCGCCCGCATCTGCGTGCGCAGCGCCTCGGTGGCCGCGGCGTCGCCCACCACGACGCCGTAGCGCCGTGCGCCCTCCTCGGTCACGAGGCCGCGGCGGACCTCCAGCTCGACGAGCGCGGGGTCGCGCTCCAGGGGATCGCCCCACCCGCCGCCACCCCAGGTGACGAAGTGCAGGACGTCGCCCGGGAACACCTTGACGTCGTGGCACTTGGACGGGAGCACCTCCCGGCCGCCCTTCGCCCGCTCGATCCACTTGGTGCCGCGCGCGCCCGGGGTGCCGCCGTTGACGCCCCAGGGGTAGGTCAGCCACCGGTCGTCGTGGATCGCGATCTCGCCGGGCTCCTCGAACACGTAGGCCACGTCGACGCCGTTGCCGCCGCGGTGCAGCCCCGCGCCGCCGGTGTCGGCCACCGTCTCCCACTTCTCGATGCGCAGCGGGTAGTAGGACTCCAGGTACTCGCACGGGATGTTCACGAAGCTCGGCCACAGCGAGTGCCCGTCGGGCCCGTCGCCCAGCGGCCGTCCGGGGATGCCGCCGAAGCCGATCGAGTAGAGCTGGAACCACTCGCCCGCGCGGTCGCCCTCGGTGTAGTGCCCCGAGTACATGAAGTGCGGCGACGAGGAGAAGCCCGCCGCGTTGAGCAGCGCCGGGTTGGTCTGCCCGAGCAGCCCGCCGAACAGGTCGAACACCCGTCCGATGCCGTGGTTGCGCCCCGACAGCGCGGCGGGGTGCTTGGGCTTCCAGTACGAGCCGTCCGGGATCGTCACGTCCACCAGCGGGTAGAAGCCGTCGTTCCACAGGATCTGCGGGTCGGCCACGGTGATCATGTAGATCCCGAAGAACATCCGGGCCAGGTTCTCGTTCAGGTAGTAGTTGATCGGCCCGGCGGCCTGGGGCGAGGACCCGGTGAAGTCCAGGTGCACCTTCTCGCCGGTCCGCGTCAGCGACAGCTTCAGCTCGTACGGGCCGTTGCCGATGCCGTCGTCGCAGATGTAGTCGGTGAAGCTGAGCGTGCGGCCCTCCTCGAACACCATCGAGCAGGAGCACCTTCATCGCGTCGTAGTTGCGCTGCAGCAGCGCGTCGAGGGCGGCGAGGTAGGTGCCGGTGCCGAACCGTTCGCACATCTCGACGACCCGGCGGCCCGCGGTGCGGCAGGCGGCGACCAGCCCGTTGAGGTCGGCGCGGTTCCAGTCGGGCTGGCGCACCTGGTTGAGCACGATCCGCAGCGCGTCCTCGTTGAGCACGCCCTTCGCGTAGAGCTTGAAGGGCGGGATGACCACGCCCTCCTCGTAGATCGTGCGCGCGTCGGTGGGCATCGAGGACGGGGTCTTCCCGCCGACG
This sequence comes from uncultured Actinomycetota bacterium, assembly GCA_963799945.1. GTDB lineage: Bacteria > Actinomycetota > Actinomycetes > Mycobacteriales > Pseudonocardiaceae > Pseudonocardia. The sequence goes on along the minus strand of CAWCZG010000004.1, from coordinate 354,104 downwards.
TCGGACATGTGCCCGAACATCGACGCCCAGCCGACGACCCGGCCGTCGTGGAAGATCGGCATCACGATCAGCCAGTCGTTGGCGTGGCTGATCGCGGCCCCGCAGGCGTACGGGTCGGAGGTCAGGAGGACGTCGCCCTCCTCGACCGTCCCCGTGAACCCGGCGAGGAAGTCCGGCACCGACAGGCCGAACTGGCCCACCACCATCTTCCCGCTCGGGTCGCCGATCAGCGGGAACTCGTCGTGCTGCTCGCGGATGCCCGGGGACAGCGCCGTGCGGAACAGCACCTCGTCCATCTCGTAGCGGGCGTTGCGCAGCCCGTTCTCGATGAGGTCCATCGTGACGGGGTCGACGTCACCCTTCTCGACCTCGCCTTGCGCGGTCTCGACGATCGTTGCCATCAGGCTCCTTCCTTCCCGCCGCGGCCTCGTCCCTCGGCCTCTCCATCCCCCGACGACGGCCGGATGAGGAGCGACCCGGACGCGTGCACGGTGGCGGCGTGGCCGGGCAGGATCAGGGTGGTCGAGTCCATCTCGGTGACGATCGCCGGTCCGCTGATCACGTGGCCCGCGCGCAGCGCCGTGCGGTCGTAGATGGCGGCGTCGACCGACCGGCCCTCCACGAAGATCGGGTGGTGGTCCGACGGCTCCGGTGGCCCGTCGCCCGCTTCCAGCGTGACGGGCGTGACGGACGGGCGGGGTCCGGTCACGGTGGCCCTGGCGTTCACGAGCTCGTGGTCCACCGTGAGCAGGAACGAGAACAGCCGCTGGTGCTCGGCGTCGAAGGCGTCGGCGATCGTCGCGAGGTCGGGCTGGGCGACGTCGACCGGGATCTCGAAGCCCTGCCCGTGGTAGCGCACGTCGACCTGGAACGCCGTGGTCTGCTGGTCGGTGGGCACGCCCTGGTCGGCGAGCCGCCCACCCGCCTCGGTGGCGAGCTCGTCGAGGATGCTGCTCAGGTCGTCGGCGTCGAGGTCGGCGAAGCGGTTGAGCACCGTGCGGGCCGACTCGCTGCGCGCGGACGTCGTCGCGTCGCCCAAGGCGCAGAGCACCCCCGGTGACGGCGGGACGATCACCGGCCAGGCGCCGGTGAGCTTCCCCAACGCGTTGGCGTGCAACGGACCGGCGCCGCCGAACGCGACGAGCGCGAAGTCGCGCGGGTCGAAGCCCTGCTGCACCGAGACCAGCCGCAGGCCGCCGAGCATGTTCTCGTTGACGATGTCGACGATCCCCGCCGCCGCGGCCTCCGTCGACTCCAGCCCCACGGCCTCGGCGATGGTCGCGACCGCGGTGCGGGCGGCGTCGACGTCGAGCGTGATCTCGCCGCCCGCGAGCGCGGGCGGGAGGTAGCCGAGGACGACGTTGGCGTCGGTGACGGTCGGGTCGGTGCCGCCCTTGCCGTACGCGGCGGGGCCAGGGTCGGCTCCTGCGGACTGCGGGCCGACGCGCAGCGCCTTCGTCAGCTCGGGCACGTGCGCGATCGAGCCGCCGCCCGCGCCGACCGTGCGGACGTCGACGCTGGAGGCGCGCACGGTGAGGTCGCCGACCTTGGTCTCCCGCCCGATCCGCGGCGCGAGGCCCTGCACCAGCGCGACGTCGGTGGAGGTGCCGCCCATGTCGAACGTGATGAGGTCGGAGTAGCCGCACTGCTCGGCGATCCACACCGCCCCGGTCACGCCGCCCGCCGGGCCCGACAGCAGCATCGTGACCGGCGCGGCCACGGCGGCCTCGGCGGCCGACAGCCCGCCGTCGCTGCGCAGGATGGCCAGCTCGCCCACCACGCCGCCGTCGCGCAGCGCGCCCGACAGCGTCTCCACGTAGCGCTTGACCTGGGGCTGGACGTAGCCGTTCGCGACGGTCGTCAGCGTGCGCTCGTACTCGCGCATCTCCGGGAGGACGTCGGAGGACAGCGAGACCGGCACACCCGGGAGCACCTCCGCGGCGATCGCGGCGATGCGCTGCTCGTGAGCGGGGTCGGCGAAGGAGTTGATCAGGCTGATGGCGAGCGCGTCGATGCCCGACAGCTTCGCGAGCTGCGCGCGGACGTCGGCGTCGTCGAGCGGGCGGATGACGGTGCCGTCCGAGCCGATGCGCTCGTCGACCTCGACGGTGTTCTCCAGCGCGGCCAACGGCTCCGGCTTGGGCCAGATGATCCAGCCCGCGAGGCCGCCGGGCACGTACGAGCGGGCGATCTGCAACACCTGGCGGAAGCCCTTGGTGGTCACCAGGCCGACGGTGGCGCCCTTGCCTTCGAGGATGGCGTTGGTCGCGACCGTGGTGCCGTGCAGCACCTGGGCGACGTCGGAGAGACCGATGCCCGCCTCCTCGCAGACCTTCGCGATGCCGTTGCGCACCCCGACGGCCTGGTCGGACGGGGTGGAGGCGGTCTTGGCGCGCCAGGTCGCCCCGCTCGCCTCCTCCACGAGCAGCACGTCGGTGAACGTGCCGCCGACGTCGACGCCGAGCCGGTAGGTCATGACACCACCTCGCAGGTCCTGGCACGCTCGGTCACGTTTCCTCCTCCTGGGCTGCCGCGGCCCGGACCATCACGGCGCGGGCGTTGCGGATGTGGGCGGTCATGACGGCCTGGGCCCACGCCGGGTCGTTCGCGCGCACGGCGGCGACGATCTCGACGTGGTGGGCCACGCTGCGCAGCAGCGACGCTTCGTCGTAGGTGTGGAAGTTGCGCAGCACGATGGGGGCGTGGATGGCGCTCGCGAGCGCCCCCGCCATCGCGGGCTGGTCGGCGAGCGCGACGAGCCTGCCGTGGAACGTGCGGTTGAGCGGCACCAGCGCGTCGAGATCCTGGCCGGGTCCCGGCCTGCCGACCGCGAGCATGGCGGCCGCCAGCTCCTCGAGGCCCGCGATGGCCACGGCGTCGGCTCGGGTGACCGCGAGCGCGGTGAGCCGGGGTTCCAGGGCGGTGCGCAGGTCGAACACGTCTTCCAGCTCCGCCACCGTCCAGCTCGTGACCCGGGCGCCCCGGTTCGGGACGATCTCCACGAGCCCCTCGGCGGCCAACCGCCCCAGCGCCTCGCGGACGGGCGTGCGGCTGACCCCGAGCCGTTCGGCCAGCTCGACCTCGCCGAGGCGGGCGCCCGGCGGGAAGTCGCCGCGCAGGATCAGCTCGCGGACGGCGGTGACCGTTCGCCCAGCCGACGTCTCTGCCCTGGTCATTGTGTGCAAAGTAGGTCCGACTGCTAGCGCAGGCAAGGCCTGCCGCGTACTTTTGTGCGAGTTGCATACATATGGACGGGAGTGGCTTGTGGGGAACCTGCTCAGCCGACCACCGGCGCCGCGCCGCCGTCTGCGCGAGCTGCTGGACGGTCCCGAACCGCTGATCGCGCCCGGCGCCTACGACGCGCTCTCCGCGCGGCTGGTCGAGCAGGCCGGGTTCGACGTGGTCTACATGACCGGGTTCGGCACCACCGCGTCGCTCGTCGGGCGTCCGGACGTCGGGCTGCTGAGCGCCACGGAGATGGTCGACAACGCGCGGCGCATCGCCGCGGCGGTCGACGTCCCGGTGATCGCCGACGCCGACACCGGCTACGGCAACGCGGTGAACGTCGTGCGCACCGTGCAGGCCTACGAGCAGGCGGGGGTCGCCGGGATCCACATCGAAGACCAGGTGATGCCCAAGAAGTGCGGGCACATGAGCGGCAAGGCGGTGATCCCGGCCGACGAGATGGCGGGCAAGATCCGCGCGGCGGTCGCGGCCCGCCGGGACCCGGATTTCCTGCTGATCGCGCGGACGGACGCCGCCGCCGTCGAGGGGCTGGACGCTGCGCTGGACCGCGCCCGCGCCTACGCCGATGCCGGTGCCGACGTGCTGTTCGTCGAGGCGCCCACCAGCGAGGACGACATCGCGCGCGTCGCGACCGAGCTGCGCGGGGTGGCACCGCTCGTGTTCAACTGGGCCGAGGGCGGCCGCACCCCGCCGTTGCCCCTGGCCCGCATCGCCGAGCTCGGCTTTGCGCTCGTGTTGTTCCCGATCGGCACGCTCCTGGCCGCGACCGCCGGGATCCAGCAGCTGCTCGCCACCCTCCGCGCCGACGGCGTCCCGTCCGCGGGTATGGCGGACCTGCCGACGTTCGACGGCTTCACCGACCTGATCGGGCTCCCCGAGATCCGCGACCTGGAGGGCCGCTTCGGCACCCCCTGACCGATCGGGCCCGGCCGGCGTCGAGTGGGGGAGTCGCCGGGGGTGGGCGGGGATCGCCTACCCTCGCAGACCATGGCGGGACGCGTGCGGGTCGCAGTGGTGTTCGGCGGGCGCAGCAGCGAGCACGCGATCTCGTGCGTCTCCGCGGGCAGTGTCCTGGCCAACCTGGACCCGGAGCGGTTCGAGGTCGTCCCCGTCGGCATCACGCAGGCGGGGGCCTGGGTGCTGGGCACCGACGACCCCCGTGAGCTGGCCATCGACGAGCGCGCCCTGCCGTCGGTCGACGCCGACCGGCCCGCGCTCGCCCTGCCCGGCGACCCCACGCGCGGCGGCCTGATCGTGCTGGACCCCGACCGCGCGGGCGAGGTGTTCGCCGGGATCGACGTCGTGTTCCCCGTGCTGCACGGCCCCTACGGCGAGGACGGCACGATCCAGGGCCTGCTCGAGCTGGCCGCCGTGCCCTACGTCGGCGCGGGCGTGCTGGCCAGCGCGGCGGGGATGGACAAGGAGTTCACCAAGAAGCTGCTGGCCGCCGAAGGCCTCCCGGTGGGCGACCACGTGGTGCTGCGGCCCGGCGTCGCGACGCTGACCGCGGCGCAGCGCGACCGGCTCGGCCTCCCGGTGTTCGTCAAGCCCGCGCGCGCCGGGTCGTCGATCGGCATCACCCGGGTCACCGCGTGGGACGACCTCGACGCCGCCATCGCCTTCGCCCGCGAGCACGATCCCAAGGTGCTGGTGGAGGCCGCGATCGTCGGCCGCGAGATCGAGTGCGCGGTGCTGGAGCTGCCCGACGGGTCGGTGCGCTCGTCGGTGCCCGCCGAGATCCGCATCGTCGGCGACGCCGCCTTCTACGACTTCGACGCCAAGTACCTCGACGACGTCTGCGAGTTCGACATCCCCGCGAAGCTCGACGACGACGTGGCCGAGCGGCTGCGCGACATGGCCGTCGCCGCGTTCCGGGCGCTCGACGGCCAGGGGTTGGCCCGTGTCGACTTCTTCCTCGGCGCCGGGGGCGAGATCACCGTGAACGAGGTCAACACGATGCCCGGGTTCACCCCGATCTCGATGTACCCGCGCGCGTGGGCGGTGACGGGCGTCGACTACCCGACCCTGCTCACCACGCTCGTCGAGACGGCGTTGGCGCGCGGCACCGGCCTGCGCTGACGCCCGTGGTCGCCCCGGATGGGGAGGCCGGGGACCCAACGCCACAATTCCGGCATGTCCTCCCGACGCCTCCGGGTGCTCGTCGCGGCCCTCCCGCTCGCGACCGTCCTGCTCGCCTCCTGTTCGGCCGCCCCCGCCCCCGCCGCCCGCCGCCAACCCGGCTCCGGCGGCACCGGCCGCTCCGGCGAAGGACACGGCCGCGGCCTGCTCCGCTGAGGTCGCGCTCAACGCGACCATCCCGCCCGGCGCCGACCCGGACAGCCCCGCCCCGACCGCGGCCGAGATGCAGGCGTGGGCGACGAGTGTCGCGACGCCGTTCGCCACGCTGCGCGACAACGGTCCCGATTCGCTGAGGAGCAGCATCGCGGTGCTGGGTGGGCTGCTCGACCAGGCAAAGCAGGGCAAGCGGATCGACGTCAGCGACGACGCGGCGACCAAGGCGTCGAATGCCGTCGACGCCTGGGTGCACGACAGCTGCGGCTTCCAGACCCTGGACGTCGCCAGCACCGGCGGCAAGCTCGGACCCGCGCCGGGCGCCTTGAAGGCAGGCCCGGTCTCCTTCAAGTTCACCTCCACAGGTGACCCTGCGGCGTTCGTGCTCCTGCTCGCGCGGGTCAAGGACGGCCAGACGCTGACCGCGGCCGACGTCGCCGCGGGCAAGGCCGAGTTCGACAAGGCGGCCGACGTCGTCGGCGGGGCGCAGCCGCTCGGCGGGGAGCCCGGCTACGGCACGGCCACCCTGAAGGCGGGCAAATACCTGCTCGTCAGCCCGCTGGGGCAGCCGCCGAACTTCACCGGTACGGCGGCGCTGGACGTCACGGTCGGCTAGAGGGGCCGCTCAGTCCAGGATGGTCCGCACGATCAGGAAGCCGTTGAGGCCGATGATCATCGCGGCGATCAGGGAGGCCACCACGGTGGTGGCGCGCCGGTTCACCAGCTCGGCCATGATGTCGCGGCGGCGGGTCAGCAGCACCAGCGGCACCAGCGCGAACGGGATGCCGAACGAGAGCACCACCTGGGAGAGCACCAGCGCCCGGGTGGGGTCGATCCCCAGGGCCAGCACGACGAGCGCCGGGCTGAGCGTGAGCAGCCTGCGCACCAGCAGCGGGATGCGCCGCTGGATGAAGCCCTGCATCACGACCTGGCCCGCGTACGTCCCGACCCCCGACGACGCGAAGCCCGACGCGAGCAGGGCCAGCGCGAACGCGAACGCGGCGGGCTGGTCGAGCACCCTGGCCAGCCCGGCGTGCACCCCCTCCAGGGTGTCGGTGCCCTGGATGTCGGTGCCGTAGAACAGCGCGGCCGCGATCACCAGCATGGCCGCGTTCACCAGCCCGGCGATGCCCATCCCGACGACGACGTCGAGCTGCTGGCGGCGGAACAGGAGCTTGCGTTCGCGGACGTTCCGCGGCGGGGTGCGCGTGGTCGTCAGCGCCGAGTGCAGGTAGATGACGTGCGGCATGACGGTGGCACCCAGGATGCCGGTGGCCAGGAGCAGGCTCTCGGTGCCGTCGAAGTGCGGCACGAGGCCGGACGCGAGGGCGGCGCCGTCGACGTCGAGGCGCAGCGCCGTGGCCAGGAAACCCAGCAGGATCACGCCGAGGAGGCCTGCGATGGCCAGCTCGAACGGCCGGAAGCCCCTGGCCTGCAGGGCGAGCAGCGCGAACGCGACGATCCCGGTGATCGCCCCGCCGACCAGCAGCGGGAGCCCGAACAGGAGGTTCAGCGCGATGGCGCCGCCGATGACCTCCGCGAGATCGGTCGCGATCGCGACGAGCTCGGCCTGCACCCACATCAGGCGCGTCACCGGACGGGGGAACGTGTCGTGGCACAGCTCGGGCAGGTTGCGCCCGGTCGCCATGCCGAGCTTGGCCGACAGCGTCTGGATCAGCATCGCTACGAGGTTCGCGGCGACGATCACCCACAGGAGCAGGTAGCCGTAGTTCGACCCGGCGGCGAAGTTGGTGGCGAAGTTGCCGGGGTCGACGTAGGCGATGGCCGCGACGAAGGCGGGACCGAAGAACGTCAACGCTCCACGGATCCCGCCCTGGTCGACGAGCTCGGTGACGGTCCGAGCCGGTCTGTCGGTCGTGGTCATGGGATCTCCTGGTCGAGGACGTCGCCGTGCACGAGCAGGGTCAGCGGCGCGCCGAGGGGGCACGACCGGTTGTCGACGCGGACCCACAGCGGGCCGCCGAACGGGTCTTGGCGCTCGATCGTCAGCACCACGCCGGGGCGCACGCCCAGCTCGCCGAGGTGGCGCAGCGCGTCGCTGTCGCGGTCGGACACGCGGCGGACCCGGAACCGGTCGCGCGGGCTGACCGCGTCCAGCCCGACGCCCCACCGCTCCTCGTGGGGGCCGTGCCGCGGCGGGATCGGGTCGCCGTGCGGGTCGTGCGTCGGGTGGCCGAGCGCGGTGTCGATGCGCTCCTCCAGCCGGTCGGACAGCACGTGCTCCAGCTGTTCGGCCTCGGCGTGCACCTCGTCCCACGGCACCTCGAGGACCTCGGCGAGGAAGGTCTCCAGGAGGCGGTGGCGGCGCACGACGCGCAGCGCCGCGCGCTCGCCCGCGCCGGTCAGCCGCAGCTCGCGGGGCCCGGCCCTGGTCACCAGCTCGCCTTCCTCCAGGCGCTTGACCATCGCCGAGACCGACGGTGACGCGACGTGGAGCTCGGCGGCCAGCAGCCCGGTGGTGACGGCGTCGCCGCGGGTCTTGAGGTGGTAGATCGCCTTGAGGTAGTCCTCGACGGCCTGCGACATCCCCACCATGGAGGGAATGTAGACGCGTCTATCACGTAGGAGAAGGCGGGTCTCATCCTGAGACCGCTACCGGACGGCGACCGCCGTCGCCCGGAGGGTGGTGCGCACGGCGTCCGACACCGCCTGCACCGGCGCGCTCCCCACTCCGGTGGGCAGGGTCAGCGCCACGTAGACGGGCCGGTCGACCGCGACGTAGGTCAGTACCTGCGGGTCGGGGATCCCATCGTCGAGCCGCAGCCAGCGCACACCGTTGATCTCCAGCAGCTCCGCCGTGGGCGTCAGCTCGGCGGGACGGGGGAGTCCGCAGCGCAGCACCACCGGCTCGGGGGTGGCGGCCCAGGCCCGCACCCCGGAGGGTGCCGGATCGGCGAGCGGGCGGCGGGGCAGCGTCGTGCCGCCCGCGGGCAGGTCGCCGTCGAGGCCCGCGAGCAAGGACGTGCAGGAAGCCGTGCCTGCGTCCGGCGCGTCGACCGTGGCGACGGCCAAGGGGCGGGTGTCGGGCGGCGGCGGTCCGGACCCGTCGACCCCGCGTACCCGCGCCACGATGGCGATGCCCGCCACGACGAGCGCGAGCACCAGCGGGAGCGCCACGGCGATCGCGACGGACGGGGAAGGGCGGGCCACAGCGTTCAGTCTCTTCTGCCTGGGCGCGCCGCGCCTCCCGTTGGCGACCCGCCGTCGGGTGCGACGTCCTCGCTCATCCCAGGTGGACGACCGGGCAGGTCAGGGTGCGGGTGATCCCGCCGACGCCCTGGACGCGGGCCACCACGAGCTGGCCCAGCTTGTTCACGTCGTCCGCCTCGGCCCGCACGATCACGTCGTAGGGGCCCGTGACGTCCTCGGCGGAGATCACCCCGGCGATGTCGGCGATCTCGGCGGCCACCGCGGCGGCCTTGCCGACCTCGGTCTGGACCAGGATGTAGGCCTGCACCACGGCGTGCCCCTTTCATTCGCAGGACGTGAGATCGTCGGACGCCGAACGTACCCGAGGAGGAGCCGTTGTCGGATGATCGACCCACGCTCGGCGCAGTCGGCGAGTTCGGGCTGATCGCGCGGGTCACGCGCGACCGGGCCCAGCCCACGACCACGCTGCTCGGTCCGGGCGACGACGCCGCCGTGGTGGCCGCGTCGGACGGACGGGTCGTGGCGACCACCGACGTGCTGGTGGAAGGGGTGCACTTCCGCCTGGACTGGTCCACGCCGGAGCAGATCGGGCGCAAGGCGGCCGCGGCGAACCTGGCCGACGTCGCCGCGATGGGCGCGGTGCCGACCGCGCTGCTCGTCGGGCTCGCCGCACCGGCCGACACCCCGGTCGAGACGCTGTCCGGCCTGGCCGACGGGCTGTGGGCCGAGGCAGGGTCGGTGGGGGCAGGGCTGGTCGGCGGGGACGTCGTAGCTGCCGCCGAGCTCGTGCTCGCGGTGACGGCGCTGGGATCACTCGAGGGTCGCGCGCCGGTCACCAGGGCCGGGGCGCGGCCGGGTGACGTCGTCGCGCTCGCCGGTCGGGTGGGCTGGGCGGCGGCCGGGTTGGCCGTGCTGCAGCGTGGGTTCCGCTCGCCCGGTGCGGTGGTCGGCGCGCACCGGGTGCCCGAGCCGCCCTACGCGGCGGGCCCCGAGGCCGCGCGGGCCGGGGCCACGTCCATGATCGACGTGTCGGACGGGCTCCTGGCCGACCTCGCTCACGTCGCCGCGGCGTCCGGCGTGGTGATCGACCTGCGCGTCCCGGACGTGCCACCGCGCCTGGCCGAACTGGGCCCCGCCCTGGGCATCGACCCGCTCAGCTGGCTGCTCACCGGTGGCGAGGACCACGCGCTGGTCGCCACGTTCCCGCCCGACGTCGCCCTCCCCGCCGGGTTCGCGGTGATCGGTGCGGTCGGCGCGGGCGAGCCTGCCGTCCTGGTGGCGGGCAGGCCCTTCGACGGCGAGGCGGGCTGGACCCACTTCCGGTAGGCCCGCCTAGGTCACCATCCAGCCCAACACCGGCGTGGCCTGCAGCGCGATGAGCACGGCCAGCCCCAGCAGCAACAGCAGGCTCCAGCCGAGCACCTTGCGCAGGATGACCCCCTCCTCGCCCTCCAGCTTCACCGCGGCCGCGGCGATCGTCAGGTTCTGCGGGGAGAGCATCTTGCCCAGCACGCCGCCGGACGAGTTGGCCGCGGCGAGCAACTGGGGCGGCAGGCCCGCGCTGTTGGCCGCGGTCACCTGCAACGAGCCGAAGAGCGCGTTCGACGACGTGTCCGACCCGGTGACGGCCACGCCGAGCCAGCCGATCACCGGGGACAGGAACGCCAGCGCGCCGCCCGCGCTCGCGATCACCAGCCCGATGGCGGTGGTCTGCGCCGAGGCGTTCATGACGTAGGCCAACGCGAGCACCGCGGCTACCGTGACGATGGCCCAGCGCAGGTCGTAGACCGTCTTCCCCCATGTGGCCACCGCCCGGCGGACGCCGACCCGCAGCACCAGCGCGACGATCACCCCGGAGATCAGCAGGAGCGTGCCGGCGGTGGACAGCCAGGTCAGCGAGTACATCGTGGTGGAGTGCGGCTTGCCGTTGGTGCCGAGCACGTCCAGGAACGGCCAGTGGAACGCGAGCTTCAGGGAGTCGGCCAACGGCTTGATGCCGGGCAGCTGGACGATCGCGAAGACGACGATGATGATCACATAGGGCGCGTAGGCCAGCCGGACGTCGGCGGGGGAGTCCGGGCGGGCGGCGGTGCCGGGACCCCCGCCCGCGGCGATCGCGGGCTCGCGGGACGCCCACACGGCGTCGCGGCGCATGCGCATGAGCACGACCACGGCGATCGCGCCGAGCAGCGAGGCGACGATGTCGGTCAGCGGCACCGAGAGGAAGTTGGACGTCGTGAACTGGGCGAGCGCGAACACCAGACCACAGCCGAGCGCGGGCACCCACGCCTCGCGCAGGCCCCGCCTGCCGTCGACGATGAACACCAGCACGAGCGGGACGAACACCGCCAGCACCGGGGTCTGCCGACCCACCATCGAGGCCACCTGGTTCAGCGGTAGGGCGCTCACCTGGGCCAATGTGATGATGGGGACGGCCATCGCGCCGAACGCCACCGGCGCGGTGTTGGCCACCAGCGCGACGACCGCCGCCTTCATCGGCTTGAACCCCAGCGCGACGAGCATCACCGAGGTGATCGCGACGGGCGCGCCGAACCCGGCGAGGGCCTCCAGCAGGGCGCCGAAGCAGAACGCGACGAGGATCGCCTGGGTCCGCTGGTCGGTCGACAGCGCGCCGACGCTGCGCCGCATGATGTCGAAGTGGCCGGTGGCCACGGTCATGTTGAAGATCCACAGGGCGTTGACCACGATCCAGAGGATCGGGAACAGCCCGTAGAAGGCCCCGTGCGCGGCGGCCGAGAACGCCATGCCGACGGGCATCGCGAACCCCAGCATCGCGACGAGCAACGCCGCGGCGAGGCCCGCGAGGGCGGCCCACTGGGCTCGGATCCGCAACCCGCCCAGCAGGACCAGGACGACGAGCAGGGGAAGCAGCGACACCAGGGCGGAGAGGACGAGCGACCCCCCGACGGCGTCCGGCTTCTGTTGGTAGGCAGCAAGCGTCAACCCCGACATGTCGGGCAGTGTGCGCGCCGTCACACGGTCGGGCAAGCGCTGGGAAGGCCCTCAGGTGCGGGGGACCGGCACCCCGCGGATGCTCGCGTCGAGCAGCTGCACCGGGTGCAGCAGCGGCACATCCAGCTCGAGGTGCTTGCCGATCTGCAACAGGCATCCCGGGTTGGCGGTGACGACGATGTCCGGCCTGGCGGAGCGCACGTTCTCGGCCTTGCGCTTGCCCAGCTCGCCCGCCGCCTCGGGGGCCACCATGTTGTAGATCCCGGCCGACCCGCAGCACAGCTCGGCCTCGGGCAGGTCGACGAGCTCGACATCGGGGATCGAGCGCAGCACCGCCCGCGGCTGGGCGCGCACCTTCTGCGCGTGCCCCAGGTGGCAGGCGTCGTGGTAGGCGACCCGGGCCCGGACCGGGTGGCGCGGAGCCCGCGGCGGCCCATCGGCCAGCACCTCGTGCACGTCGCGGACCCGGGCGCTGAACACGGCGGCCCGCTCCGCCCACTCCGGGTCGTCGTCCATGAGGTGGCCGTACTCCTTCATCGACGAGCCGCAGCCCGCGACGTTCGTGATGACGTAATCGACGTCGAGCTGCTCGTAGACGCCGATCTCGCGGCGGGCGCGGGCCAGCGCGGCCTCCTCCCGCCCCGAGTGCAGCTCCAGCGCGCCGCAGCACTGCTGGTCGCGCGGCACGAGCACGTCCCAGCCCTCCGCGGCGAGCACCCGCACGGTGGCCGCGTTGACGCGGTGGAAGAACACGTCCTGCACGCAGCCGGTGAGCAGCGCGACGCGGCCGCGACGGGCACCGACGGCCGGGGTGTGCACCGGGAGGCGGGCGAAGGCCTCGCGCACCGAGACCGGCGGCAGCAGCGACTCCATCGCGGCCAGCCTGCTCGGCAGCCGCTCGGCGAGGGCGCGGACCGCCGGGATCCGCCGCAGCGCCTGGTAGAGGCCGCCCGGCAGGGCCGCCGCGCGCAGCCGCCGCTTGTACGGGAAGAGCGCGAAGATCGCGTCGCGGAACAGCCGGTCGTCGCGGTCGCGCTCGACGTTGCGCTCGAGCTGCGGGCGCACCGACTCCAGCAGCCGGTCGTACTGCACCCCCGACGGGCAGGCCGTCACGCAGGCCATGCACCCGAGGCACGCGTCGATGTGCTGGGCGAACGGGCCCTCGAGGCCGATCTCACCCTGCTCGGCGAGGTTCATCAGGTAGATGCGCCCGCGCGGGGAATCCATCTCCTCGCCCCACAGCTGGTAGGTGGGGCAGGTGGGCAGGCAGAACCCGCAATGCACGCAGTCGTCGAGCAGCTCGCGCGGCGGCGGGCGGTGGGCGTCGAAGGCGCCGGTCATGGTCACATCCAAGGGTCGAAGCGGCCGGGACCGAGCCGGGCATCGGGATCGAACGCGTGCTTCACCGCGCGCAGCAGCCGCAGCGCCGAGGGCGCCGGGCCCCACGCGGGGAGATCGGCGCCGTCTGGGCGGGCGCGCAGCGTGGACGTGCCGCCCCCGGCGTGGACGGTCTGGTGCGCTTCGGCGACGGCCGCGGCAGGCAGCGTGGCGGTGGCGACGCCGGTGCCCAACCCCGCGGTGACCGCGGCGCCCGGCAGCGCGGCGAGCACGGCGGGCAGCCGGGAGGGCCGCACACCGATGCGGAGCGTGGCGGAATCGGGCGTGCCGCGGGTGAGCTCGGCGTGCCGCGCCCAGGGGTCGCCGCTCGCCACCGCCGCGCCCGCCCCGAGCACCTTGCGCACCCGGTCGGCGCGGGCATCCAGCGCGGCCTCGGTGCCCTCCAGCCGGAGCAGGAGCACCTCGTCGCTGGTCCATTCCAGCGCCGCGGGCTCGCCCGGCCCGCCGAGTACCCGCGCAGCCGCGACCGCCGCATCGGCCAGAGAACACGGCAGCTCCAGCGTGACCGCGGCCTTGGGCACGGGGTGCAGCCGGAGCACGACCTCGGCGACGACGGCGAGCGCGCCGTAGGAGCCGTGCACCACCTTCGCGAGGTCGTAGCCCGCCACGTTCTTGATCACGTGCCCGCCTGACTGGGCGACGGTGCCGTCGGCCAGCACGAGCGTGACGCCGATGACCAGATCGCGCAGCGAGCCGTGCACCAGGGCGGCGGGCCCCGCGTCGGCCGGTGGCGAGCAGGCCGCCGACCGTGGCCCCCTCGGCGATGCGGGCCGCGTCGAGAGCCACGTGCTGGCCGTGGGCGACCAGCTCCTCGTGCAGCGCGCGCAGCGCTGTGCCCGCGCGGACCGCCACCGTCATGTCACCGGGGTTGTGGGTGATCACCCCGGTGAGCGCGGTGGTGTCGAGCACCGCATCGACCGGCCCGAGCCGCCCACCCCACGCCGCGGCCGTGCCCGCGCCCGCGACGGCGAGCGGGCCGGAGGTGTCCAGCACCGCCGCCCTGAGCTCGGCCAGATCGCCCGGCCGCAGCACCGGTGTCGTCGTGCCGCTGGTCATCTCCCCGCCCTCCCCGCCCTACAGCCGTTCGATCGCACCGGACGCCTCCAGCGGGTGGGGCTTGTACTTGCCCGGACGCTCGCCGCACAGGCGCGGTGTGGGCAGCACCTTGCCCGGGTTGCACAGCCCCTGCGGGTCGAATGCCGTGCGCAGCCGCTGCATGACGGCCAGGTCGTCTTCGGTGAACATCTTCGGCATCGAGCAGGCCTTGTCGGTGCCGATGCCGTGCTCGCCCGACAGCGAGCCGCCGAACTCGACGCAGAGCTCGGCGATCTTCCCGGTGAGCTCCTCTGCCCGCTCGGTCTCGCCCGCCGCGGCGCTGTAGAGCACGAGCGGGTGCAGGTTGCCATCGCCCGCGTGGAAGACATTGGCCACGCGGAGCCCGGCCTCCTCGCCCATGGTCCCGATCTGCTCGAGCACCTCGGCCAGGCGGGTGCGGGGCACCACGCCGTCCTGCACGAAGTAATCGGGGGAGATCCGCCCGACGGCGGCGAACGCGGCCTTGCGCCCTCGCCAGATCGCCGCCCGCTCGTCGACGGAGCCCGCGATGTGCAGGCGGGTGCAGCCGTGCTTGTCGCAGATGGCCTTCACCTGCTCGAACTGGATCTCGCACTCCTCGGCGGGCCCATCCAGCTCCACGACGAGGGCCGCGGGCACGCCGACCGTGTAGCCCGCGTGCACGGCCTCCTCGGCGGCTTCGATGGCGAGCGTGTCCATCATCTCGACGGCGGCGGGCACGATCCCCGCCGCGATGACATCGGAGACCACGTCGCCCGCGGCCGCGATCGACGGGAAGTCGGCGAGCAGGGTGCGCACCGACTCCGGCACGCGCAACAGCCGGACCGTGACCTCCGTGACGATCCCGAGCGTGCCTTCGGACCCGAGCACGACCCCGCGCAGATCCGGGCCCGCCTGCTCGCCGGTGTCGGTGCCGACGGTCACGACCTCGCCGTCGGCCAGCACCATCTCCGCCGCCAGCACGTGGTGGGTGGTGAAGCCGTACTTCAGGCAATGGGCCCCGCCGGAGTTCTCCGCCACGTTGCCGCCGATCGTGCAGACCTGCTGGCTGGACGGATCCGGCGCGTAGTAGAGCCCGTGCGGCGCCGCGGCCTTGGTGATCGCCAGGTTGGTGACGCCGGGCTGGACGACGGCCCGCCGGTCGATCGGGTCGACCGAGACGATGGCGGTGAGCCTGGCCAGGCTGATCACCACACCGTCGGCGACGGGCAGCGCGCCGCCCGACAGCCCGGTGCCCGCGCCGCGCGCGACGAACGGCACCCCGTGCTCGTGGCAGACCCGCACGGCCGCCGCCACCTGATCGGCATCGCGGGGGAGCAGGACCAGCTCGGGGACGACCCGGTAGCCGGTGAGCCCGTCGCACTCGTAGGCCCGGCACTGCACCCGGTCGGAGAGCACATCAGCGGGGGACAGCACCCGCTCGAACGCCTGCCGCACCGCACCATCAAGCGCCACCACGCCTCCTCCCCGAGGGACTGAGGAAGACAGTACGGCGCGACCCCGACTGTCCGCGGGGTCGACGTTGCTCTGAAAGGGGCCGATAGGAGCCTCCGCGGCTACCCCGCGCGACCACAAGTGCGGCACTCGTGTCACGATTTGCGTGGTCAGACGGAAGACACCCCGGGAGGCGCGCATGGGTCCGCGGCGCACACTTCAGCTGCTGCTCGTCCTCACCGCGCTCGCGACCCTGGTGCTCGCGCTGTCGGGAGTCGTCGGCCCCGCCTAGGCTTGCTCGCTGTGAGCACCGACCTGTGGATCGACCCGGCCCTGCGCTCGTTCGTCGCCGACGAACTGCTCCCCGGACTGGACATCGAGCCCGAGCGGTTCTGGAGCGCGCTCGTCGATCTCCAAGGCCGGTTCGCGGGCCCGATCGCCACCCTGCTGGCCCGTCGCGACGAGCTGCAGACCCAGCTCGACGCCTGGCACCGCGAGCACGGGGCGGGTGACCCGGAGGCCTACGCCGCGTTCCTCACCGAGATCGGCTACCTCGTCCCCGACCCGGGGGCGCACCTGTCCGTCTCCGGCGTCGACGCCGAGATCGCCAAGGTGGCGGGCCCGCAGCTCGTCGTGCCCTCGACCGTGCCCCGCTACGCGCTCAACGCGGCCAACGCCCGGTGGGGCTCGCTGTTCGACGCCTTCTACGGCACCGACGCGCTGCGCCGCGACCACGAGCTCGCGCGCGGGTACGACGAGCGCCGGGGCGCGCAGGTGATCGCCGCGGCCGACGACCTGCTCGACGAGCTGTTCCCGCTCGCGTCGGGCAGCCACGCCGACGTCACGGAGTACCGCGTCGAGGCGGGCACGGTGGAGCCCGCGCTGGCCGACCCCACCCAGTTCGCGGGCTCGGCCGAGAACGTGATCGTGCTGCGGCGCAACGGTTTGCACGTCGAGCTGCGGATCGACCCGTCGTCGCAGGTGGGCCGCCAGCACCACGCGGGCGTCGCGGACATGGTGCTGGAGTCGGCCGTGACCACCATCGTCGACCTCGAGGACTCGGTCGCCACCGTCGACGGCGAGGACAAGACCAACGCCTACCGCACCTGGCTCGGCCTGATGACGGGCGCGCTCACGGCCAGCTTCGAGAAGGGCGGCCGGACCGTCGAGCGGGTCGTGCACGGCGACCGGGAGTACACGGCTCCCGATGGGTCGCCGCTCGTGGTGCCGGGCCGGTCGCTCCTGTTGGTGCGCAACTGCGGCCACCACATGACGTCGGCCGCGGTGACCGTCGACGGGGCCGAGGTGGCCGAAGGCGTGCTCGACGCCCTCGTCACCGCCACGGCGGCGCTGCACGACCTGCGCGGTCTCGGCCGGTTCAGCAACTCCCGCACCGGCAGCGTCTACATCGTCAAGCCCAAGCAGCACGGGCCCGATGAGGTGGCGCTCACCGTCGAGCTGTTCGCCGCCGTGGAGGACGTGCTGGGGCTGCCCGCGCGCACGCTCAAGATCGGGATCATGGACGAGGAGAAGCGCACCTCGCTCAACCTCGGCGCGTGCATCGCCGCCGCAGCCGATCGGGTGATCTTCGTGAACACCGGCTTCCTGGACCGCACGGGCGACGAGATCCACACGGACTTCGAAGCCGGCCCGGTCGTCCGCAAGGACGACATGAAGGCGACGGCCTGGCTCACCACCTACGAGGACCGCAACGTCGACGTCGCGCTCGCCGCAGGCTTCGCGGGCCAGGCGCAGATCGGCAAGGGCATGTGGGCCAAGCCCGCGGCGATGGCCGACATGTTGGCGCAGAAGGGGGCGCAGCCCCAGGCGGGCGCCAACTGCGCGTGGGTGCCGTCCCCGACGGCGGCGACCCTGCACGCCCTGCACTACCTGCGCACCGACGTCCGGGCGCGCCAGCATGAGCTCGCGGGCCGCACGACCGACGCGCGCGGTCTGCTCGTGGTGCCGCTGCTGGAGGGCACGCTCTCGGACGCGGACAAGCAGCACGAGCTGGAGACGAACGCGCAGTCGATCCTCGGCTACGTCGTCCGGTGGGTGGGGCTGGGCATCGGCTGCTCGACCGTGCCGGACCTCGAAGGCGTCGGGCTGATGGAAGACCGGGCCACGCTGCGCATCTCCAGCCAGCTCATCGCCAACTGGATCTACCACAGCCTGGTCGACGAGCGCGATGTCCGGCTGACGTTCGAGCGCATGGCCGCGGTCGTCGACGAGCAGAACGCCAAGGAGCCCGGCTACCCGGCGATGGCGGGCAACCTCGACGGGAGCGAGTCCTTCCAGGCCGCCCTCGACCTGGTGTTCTCGGGGCGCACCGAGTCGAGCGGCTACACGGAGCGCGCCCTCACCCACTGGCGTCGGCGCGCGAAGGAGCGCGCCTGACCGGTGCTCGTGCTGCGCTCCTCGGCGATCGACCACCCGGACGCAGCGGCGCTGATCGAGCGGCTGCAGGGGTACTACCGGGTGATCTACGGCGGCACCGACGACACGCCGGTCGACGGCGGTGAGTTCGCCGCGCCGCGCGGCCGTTTCGTGGTCGGCTACGTCGACGGTGTAGCGGTCGCGTGCGGCGGCTGGCGGGCGCGGGACGGGGGCGACTCCGGGCTGCTCGACGGCGACGCCGAGGTCAAACGGATGTTCGTGGAACCGGCGCAGCGTGGACGCGGGTACGGGCGCGCCGTGCTCGCGCACCTCGAGCAGACGGCTGCGCATGCGGGACGCCTGCGGATGGTGCTGGAAACCGCTGTGCGACAACCCGAGGCGATCGGTCTGTACCTCGGCGCGGGTTATGCGCCAATGGCGCCGTTTGGTATCTACCGCGACGAGAAGGGCAGCCGTCACTACGCCAAGTGTGTTGCGTAGCGGGTCGTCCTCGCGGCCCTGTTCGTGGTGTGGGCGCGGACGAAGCCGCTGAACGCGGGCGCACCGCCCGACGCCGACGTCGACGAGCGGCCCACGCACCGCTGACCGGTCCGGAACGCGACAACGGGCCGTGGCCTTGATGGCCACGGCCCGTCGTGTCTTCTACGGTCCGGTCAGCGGTGGTCGGACGGGAAGTACGGGTTGAACACCTCGAGCGTCCAGCGGTCGAGGCGGCGCAGTGCGCGTCGGATAGTGGTGGTCATGTCGTTCCTCCTGTTCCTTGGGATCACACCCAGTACATCGAACCGGCCAGCTGAATCGTTCCAGATGATCAGGTGAGGCCGCTCACGGTCCTCTCCCGGGACACGGCCTAGGCTCCGGCCGTGCCGCTCTACGCCCTCGGCGACGCCGAGCCCGACATCCACCCGGACGCCTACGTCCACCCCGACGCCGTGGTGATCGGCAACGTGACGATCGGCGCGGAGTCGTCGGTGTGGCCCACGGCGGTGCTGCGCGGCGACGACGGCCGCATCGAGATCGGCGCGCGCACGAGCATCCAGGACGGCTCGATCATCCACACCACGGTCGTCCGACCGACGATCATCGGGGACGAGGTCACGGTGGGGCACAACGTGCACATCGAGAGCGCGACGATCGGGGACCGGGCGCTGATCTCGTCGGGCTCCGTGGTGCTGAACGGTGTGACGGTGGGCGCGGGCGCGATCGTCGCCGCGGGCGCGGTCGTGTCGCCGAACACCGCGATCCCGGCCAGGACCATGGCGCTGGGCGTGCCCGCGCGCGTCCGGCCGGGGTTCGAAGTGGCCGCTGATGCGTACTCGTACGCCGTGAACAGTTACGTCGAGCGGGGCAAGCGCTTCCGCGCCGAGCTGCGGAGGTTGGGCTGATGGCAGGCAAACCGTTGGCGGAGGTCGTCGAGGCGGGCTGGGCGCAGGCGCTGGCCCCTGTCGCGCAACGCATCTCGGACATGGGCGACTTCCTGCGCGCGGAGGTCGCCGCGGGTCGGCGCTACCTGCCCGCGGGCGCGAACGTCCTGCGCGCCTTCACCCAGCCCTTCGACGGCGTACGCGTGCTGATCGTCGGGCAGGACCCCTACCCCACGCCGGGGCACGCGGTCGGCCTGTCGTTCTCGGTGGCCCGCGAGACCCGGCCCGTGCCGCGGTCGCTCGCCAACATCTTTCGCGAGTACACCGACGACTTGGGCCACCCCACCCCGTCCTCGGGCGACCTCACCCCGTGGGCCGAGCAGGGCGTGCTGCTGCTCAACAGGGTGCTCACCGTGGCCCCCGGCGAGCCGGGGAGCCACCGCGACAAGGGGTGGGAGGCGGTCACCGAGCAGGCCATCCGCGCGCTCGTCGACCGGGACGCCGAGCCGCTGGTGGCGATCCTGTGGGGCCGCGACGCCCGCAACCTCGCGCCGTTGCTCACGGACGTGCCGCTGATCGAGTCGGCCCACCCGAGCCCGATGTCGGCCGACCGCGGCTTCTTCGGCTCGCGCCCGTTCAGCCGGGCCAACGAGCTCCTGGAGGAGCTGGGCGGGAGCCCGGTGGACTGGAAGCTGCCCTGATCACCCGGCCCGCAGCGGCCGGGTCCCGACACGACTGCGCCCCCGTCCGGATCGGGCGGGGGCGCTGACGTGAGAACGATCAGGCGCGGGTGACCTTGCCTGCCTTCAGGCACGAGGTGCACACGTTGAGCTTGGTGCGGTTCCCGCCGTTGATCCGGGTGCGCACGGTCTGGATGTTGGGGTTCCAGCGGCGGTGGGTACGGCGGTGCGAGTGTGAGACGGACATGCCGAAGCCCGGACCCTTTGCACAGACGTCGCAGACGGCAGCCACGTCGAACTCCTTGAATCGATGTCGGTAAGCCGGGGTCAGCCCCGGTCGCAAGACATCAGGGTACCCGCGCCGCCCCGGCGTCCGCACACCCCCCGGTGACTACCCTCGGTGCTGTGCCGCCCGTTCTCGACGCCGAGCTCCTCCGTGCGTGGGCGCGGGCTTCGGTCGAGGTGCTCACGCGGCACCGGGCGGCGGTCGACCGGATCAACGTGTTCCCGGTCGCCGACGCCGACACGGGCACCAACCTGCTGCTCACGATGCGGTCGGCGGTCGAGGCCGCCGAGGGCTCGAGCGCGGTGGAGGCGGGCACCGTCGCCGCCGCGCTGTCCCGCGGGGCGCTCCTCGGCGCCCGCGGGAACTCCGGGGTGATCCTCTCGCAGGTGCTGCGGGGGCTGGCCGAGGCGGTCGCGGCCGCGGACGACGGGGACGCCGCCGCCGTCTTCGCCGACGCGCTCGCCCGCGGCCTGGTGCTGGCGACCGACGCACTCACCGACCCCCGCGAAGGCACGGCCCTCACCGTGCTCGCCGCCGCCGCGTCCGCCGCCACCGCAGCGGGCACGCTCCCGGACGCCGCCGCCGCATCGGCGGACGCCGCGGCCGCGGCCGTGCGGACCACCACCGCGCAGCTGCCCGAGCTGGCCAGGGCCGGGGTGGTCGACGCGGGCGGCCTGGGCGTCTACCTGCTGCTCGACGTCCTCGCCCAGCTCACCGGCGACCGCCTGCCGTCGGCGTTCCCCACACCCCGCGCGCGGGACCGGCCGACGCTCACCACCCAGCGCGAGACGGGCTCCGCCGAGTTCGACTACGAGGTGATGTTCCTGCTCGACGCGGCCGCCGACGCCGTCGACGGCCTGCGGGTGCGGCTGGCCGAGCTGGGCGACAGCGTGGCGGTGGTCGGCGACGGCGGCGACCTGTGGAACGTCCACCTGCACTGCAACGACGTCGGCGCCGCCATCGAGGCGGGGATCGAGGCGGGCAGGCCGCACCACGTCACGGTGGTGCGCTTCGCCGACCAGCCCATGCCGGGCCGGTTCGCCCGTCCCCGCGCGGTGCTCATCGTCGTGGCGGGGGCGGAGCTGGCCCGGCTGGCCGGGGCTTCGGGCGCCGCCGTGCTGGGCAGGGACGGCGACGAGCCCGTGGCGGAGGCGGACCTGGTCGAGGCGCTGGCCGCCACGATGGCCCGGCGGGTGGTCCTGCTGCCCGGCGAGCCCGACGTGCTGCCGGTCGCCGAGCGCGCGGCGGCGGCGGCCCGCCGGGAAGGCCAGGACGTGCTCGTCCTGCCGACCGCGTCGGTGCTGCAGAGCCTCTCGGCGCTCGCGGTGCACGATCCGCTGCGGCGGCCGGGGGAGGACGTCGTCGCGATGGCCGAGGCGGCCGCGGGCACGCGGACAGCGGCGCTGCTCGTCGCCGAGACCGAGGCGCTGACCTGGGTGGGCCGCTGCGAGCCCGGCGACGTGCTGGGGATCGCGGAGGGCGAGGTCGTGGTGATCGCCCCGGATCTTTCTGTCGGTGCGCTGTGGTTGGCTCACCGCATGCTCCTGGGAGGTGGCGAGATCGTCACGGCGCTGCTGGGCGCGGGCACCGATGCCGCGCTCGCCGATGGGCTGGCGGCGGATCTGCACCGCACGCACCCCGAGGTCGATGTTGTCGTGCACCGCGGCGGCCAGAGCGAGTACCCGCTGGTGCTGGGGGTGGAATGAGCCCGGCCGACGCACTCTTCCCCGCGGAGGCAGCATGAGCCCCGATCTCGACACCCCGCTCGTCACCGCGCTCGGCGGCCGCACGGCCGAGGCGCTCACCGCCCAGCTGGAGCTGCACACGGTGGGCGACCTGCTGCGCCACTACCCGCGGCGCTACGTCGACCAGGGGCGGCTCACCGACATCGCCGATCTCACCATCGGTGAGCACATCACGGTGGTCGCGCAGGTCGAGAAGGCCACGTTGCGCGACATGCGCTCGCGGCGCGGCACGCTCCTGGTCGTCGTCATCCGCGACGAGAAGGGCGCCGAGCTGGATTGCACGTTCTTCAACGGCCACCGGCTCAAGTCGTTCATCAAGCCGGGCGTGCGGGGGGTGTTCGCGGGCAAGGTCGGCATCTTCAACCGCAAGCTGCAGCTCACCCACCCCCAGTTCGACATGCTCGACGAGGACGACGAGGTCCGGCCCTTCATCTCGGTCTACCCGGCCACGGGCAAGCTCGGCTCCCAGGCGATCGCGCGCTCGGTGCGCCAGGTGCTCGATCTGCTCGACGCGGGGGGCCGGGTCGACGTCACCGACCCGCTCCCGTCGAGCCTGCGGGAGCGCGAGAGCCTCGCCGAGCTGGGGCGGGCGTTGCGGCGCATCCACGTGCCGGAGAGCCAGGCCGATATCCACGCCGCCCGCCACCGGCTGGTGTGGGACGAGGCGATGGGCGTCCAGGTCGCGCTCGCGCTGCGGCGCCGGGCCACCACGAGCAGGCCCGCCGCCGCCTGCCCGCCGCGGGCCGGTCGGCTGCTCGACGCGTTCGACGCGCGCCTTCCCTTCGCGTTGACGGCGGGACAGCTCGCCGTCGGCGAGGAGATCGCCGCTGATCTCGCCGGTCGGCACCCGATGAACCGGCTCGTCCAAGGCGATGTCGGCGCGGGCAAGACCGTCGTCGCGCTCCGGGCGATGCTGCAGGCCGTCGACGCGGGTCGCCAGGCCGCCCTGCTCGCACCCACCGAGGTGCTGGCCGCCCAGCACGCGCGGTCGCTGCGCGCGCTGCTGGGGCCGCTGGGTCAGGCCGGTGAGCTGGGCGCGCCGGAGATCGCCACCCGGGTCACGCTGCTCACCGGGTCGCTGGGCGCGAAGGCCAAGCGCAAGGCGCTGCTGGATGCCCAGTCCGGCGAGGCGGGCATCGTCGTCGGCACGCACGCGCTCATCCAGGACCGGGTCGGCTTCGCCGAGCTGGGCCTGGTCGTCGTCGACGAGCAGCACCGCTTCGGCGTCGAGCAGCGCGATGCCCTGCGGTCTCGGGGCGCGGATCTGGTGCCGCACATGCTGGTCATGACGGCCACGCCGATCCCGCGCACGGTGGCGATGACCGTCTACGGCGATCTGGAGGTCTCCGCGCTGCGCGAGCTGCCCGCGGGTCGCTCACCGATCGCCACCACCGTCGTCCCGCTGGCCGAGCGCCCGTCCTGGTTCGCGAGCGTGTGGCGGCGGGTGCGCGAGGAGGTTGCCGCAGGCCACCAGGCGTACGTCGTGTGCCCGCGCATCGGCGATCCGCAGCTCGCCGAGGATGCCGACGATGATGCCGAGCCCCCCGAGGAGGAGAGCGAGGAGGGCCGCAGGCCGCCCCTGGCCGTGCTCGATGTGGCCGCCAGCCTGATGGAGGAGCAGCTGGCGGGCCTGCGCCTCGGGCTGCTGCACGGCAAGCTCCCCGCGGAGGAGAAGGACGCCGTGATGCGGGCGTTCGAGCGCGGCGAGCTGGATGTGCTGGTCGCCACCACGGTGATCGAGGTGGGGGTCGACGTGCCCAACGCCACCGCGATGGTGATCCTCGATGCCGAGCGGTTCGGCCTGTCCCAGCTGCACCAGCTGCGCGGTCGGGTCGGGCGCGGCAGCGCCGCCGGGGTGTGCCTGCTGGTCACCGACATGCCCGCGGCCACCGATGCGCGCACCCGGCTCGACGCCATCGCAGGCACCACCGATGGGTTCGCGCTGGCCCAGCTGGATCTGGAGCTGCGCCGCGAGGGCGATGTGCTCGGTGCGCTGCAGTCGGGCCGCCGCTCGGGCCTTCGCCTGCTTTCCCTGCTCAAGCACGAGGAGATCATCGCCAAGGCCCGGGTGTACGCGGTCGACATCGTCGAGCACGACCCGTCCCTGCGCGAACACAGCGGCCTCGCCACGCTCGTCGGCCAGACGGTGGGCGACGAGGAGCGCGCGGCCTGGCTCGACCGCGTCTAGCCCGCGTTCCGCACCCGCAGTCGAGGTGAAACCTGACCGGCGTCCCGCGGTCGGGCGCACCCCTCCTGTTCACCTCGGCTGCTGGGCCGGCGGGGAAGGGGACGCGTGGTCCGACTCGACCCGCGCCCAGCCGCTCGGCAGGTCCACCGGGATGGCCGAAGTGAACTCGGCGCGGGTTTACCGGCCGCTGGAGCCCGCTCATGGTCATCTCGCGTGCCGTCGGCGGGCGCGGGAGAGCTCGCCGATGATCCGCTCGCGTTGGCCGTACACCTCGAGCTTGGTGTAACGGTAGATCCGCCAACCGCGGTCGACGAGCTTCGTGTAGCGGGAGACGTCCCGCAGCACGCGTCCCGGCTCGGTGTGTGGTTCGCCTTCGTACTCGATCCCGATCATCGAGTCCGGCCAGGCCAGATCCAGCCAGACCGCCGTGCGGGTGGCGGGGTCCTGCACGACCCACTGCACCGCAGGCACGGGTAGACCTGCCTCGACGATGAGCAGGCGCAGGCGGGACTCCATCGGGGATCCGGCGTAGGGATTGGCCAACGCCAGCAGACCGGGAACCTGAGCGACGCCTCGGCGGCCCCGGTAGCGGGCGGTGAAGTTCAGCAGCAGGTCGGGGGAGAAGCGGTAGCGGTTGGCCAGCCGGTCCACCGCGACCACCGCTTCGGTTGGGTCTGAGAGACGAGCAAGGTCGAAGGCGGTGCGCAGTGCGGTCGTGCACTGGACGTCCCCGATGCTCGTGATCTCGCCAGCGTGGATCCGGTCGCGGTGCACGATGAGCCCGCGATAAGGGCGCTGACCTCCGCCCGGCACGATGACTTCGGCAGGCGTGGTGAAGTGCGGCTCGCATTCAGCGCCGAGGATCGCGGCAGCGGAGTAGCCGGCGAGCACTCCTCGTCCCTCGACGAGCCGATAGGCGGCCAACGAGCGCAACTGCAGGTCGGGCGGTTCGTCGCGGGCTTCCGCGTAGACGTCCGGGAGCAGCCTGCGGAATCGCGGGCCGCGCAGGCGGTCGGGAGTGACGAGCCCGGCCGCGATCGCCCGCGACCCCCGGAACGCCACCGGCCACCCCGGTACCAGGTCAGTGCTCAGCACGGCCCGAGCGTGATCCGACGGCCCGCCGCTTCGCGGGCTATTGGGCGAACTCGACCCCGGAACGGCCGAAATGACCATGAGCTGGGTCCACCGGCGGCGGAGCCCGCGTCGCGTTCATCTCGACCGCTGGCTGGTCCCAGCACCGTGCGCAGCCGAGCCGGACGGGCGCCCTGCAGACATACCGCTGCGCAGCTGACCCCGGCGGGGCTGCCGCCTGCCGCACTTCAGCCGAGGTGAACCTCAGCGGGGTGCACCCGGCCGCAAACCCCGGCCAGGTTCATCTCGGCATCCGACGGATCTCACCGGGTTGCCGCACGTCGCCCGGCCCACGCCGGCGCAGGGTTCGTTCAGGAGGGGAGGGCGCCGCGGCCGGCGGTGTCGAGGGCGGCGGTGGCGGGCAGCGGCACGTGGATCACACCCGCCTTGTCCAGCTTCGCCAGCTCGGTGCGGGCGCGGCTGTAGGCGGCGTGGCGCTCGGCGTCGCTGTCGGAATCCCGCGCGGTGGTGAGCAGCTTGATCACCCGCTCGACGGTGGAGCGCTCGGCCGGGGTGAGGTTGGTGAGGCGGATGCGCTCGGCGGCCTCCCGCGCGGCACCCCAGGCCCGCTCGGCCCGGTCGACGGCGGCGACGAACGCCGGGGCGTGGCCGCCGCCGGGGAACGCGTCGGTGTCGAGCGCCTGGGCCTCGGCGAACGCATCGACGAACCGCCCGGTGCTCGGAACGGAAACATCGGCGAGCGCGGGCAGGCGCAACACGGCCATCGGGTCGCACTCGTAGGCCGCGTAAGCGCTGCGCAGCGCGTCGAACCGGCGCCGGGCGTGCACCCACACGAGATCCGGCCGGGGCGGGGCCACGGGCCGGGGCGGGAGCGGAGCCGTGCCGGCCGCACCGCCGCGGCGCAGCTGGGCCCGCCGCTGGGAGTGGGTGACCGCCGCGACAACCCCGCCGACCATCAGCAGCGGCGCCGCCATGACGACGAGCACCCACGCGATGGTGACCAGCCCGATCAGCATGCCGCCGCCGATCACCAGAACGCCGCCATCGGACGCGATCGTCAGCATCACCAGGATCGCGGCCGCCATGAGGATCGCGCGGCCCTTGGAGTGCCCGTGGGGGCCGTACGGCCGTCCCGCCACGCGGCGGCGTCGGGCCCTGGACTCCTCACGCAGCCGCCGCCCATCGGCGAACGCGGCGGCGTAGGCCGGATGGAAGGGCGGCATCCCCGCCGGGTGACGATGGTGGCGCACGTCTCCTTGGTACCCGACCGGGGTGCCGTTCGCACGGGGCCGAACGAGTGCCACGGCCGGTACGGTTCCGCGAGATCGCCTTTCGCCACGAATCCGAGGAGCCCGCCGTGTTCCGCAAGGTGTTGGTCGCCAACCGGGGCGAGATCGCGATCCGCGCCTTCCGGGCCGCCTACGAGCTCGGCATCTCGACGGTCGCGATCTTCCCGTACGAGGACCGGAACTCCCTGCACCGCGCCAAGGCCGACGAGTCCTACCAGATCGGTGAGGCCGGGCACCCGGTCCGTGCGTACCTCTCCGTCGACGAGGTGATCAAGGCGGCGCGGGGGTCGGGCGCCGACGCGGTCTACCCCGGCTACGGCTTCCTCTCCGAGAACCCCGACTTGGCCCAGGCCTGCGCCGAGGCGGGCATCACGTTCATCGGGCCGCCCGCCGACGTGCTGCACCTCACGGGCAACAAGGCACGGGCGATCGCGGCGGCGCGGGCGGCGGGTGTCGCCGTCCTCCGGTCGAGCGAACCCTCCGAGGACGTCGACGCGCTCGTCGCCGCGGCCGACGACATCGGGTTCCCGATCTTCGTGAAGGCCGTCGCGGGCGGCGGCGGCCGGGGCATGCGGCGCGTCGCGGCCGCCGAAGAGCTGCGCGACGCGATCGACGCCGCGATGCGCGAGGCGGAGTCCGCCTTCGGGGACGCCACGGTGTTCCTCGAGCAGGCCGTGGTGAACCCGCGCCACATCGAGGTGCAGATCCTGGCCGACGCCGAGGGCAACGTCGTGCACCTCTACGAGCGCGACTGCTCGGTGCAGCGGCGCCACCAGAAGGTGATCGAGATCGCGCCCGCCCCGAACCTCGACCCAGGGCTGCGCGACCGCATCTGCGCCGACGCCGTGGCGTTCGCCCGCCACATCGGCTACGTCAACGCGGGCACTGTCGAGTTCCTCCTCGACGAGCGCGGCAACCACGTCTTCATCGAGATGAACCCGCGCATCCAGGTGGAGCACACGGTGACCGAGCAGGTCACCGACCGCGACCTGGTCATCGCCCAGCTCCGCATCGCGTTCGGGGCGACGCTGCCCAGCCTCAACCTCACCCAGGACCAGGTCACCCTGTCGGGCGCGGCCCTGCAGTGCCGCGTCACGACCGAGGACCCGTCCAACGGCTTCCGGCCCGACACCGGTGTGATCAGCAACTACCGCTCGCCGGGCGGCCCCGGCGTCCGCCTGGACGGCGGCACGACGCACACCGGCGCCGAGGTCAGCGCCCACTTCGACTCGATGCTGGTGAAGCTCACCTGCTACGGCCACGACTTCAGCCAGGCCGTCCGCAGGGCGCGGCGCGCCATCGCCGAGTTCCGCATCCGCGGCGTGGCCACCAACCTGCCGTTCCTGGCCGCCGTGCTCGACGACCCCGATTTCCAGGCGGGTCGGGTCACCACCTCCTTCATCGAGGAGCGCCCGGCGCTGCTGCGGGCCCGCAAGCCCGCCGACCGCGGCACGCGGCTGCTGACCCACCTGGCCGAGACCACGGTCAACCGGCCGCACGGTCCGCGCCCGCAGGTCGTCGAGCCCGTCGACAAGCTGCCCCGCTGTGACCTGGACGCCCCGGCGCCCGAGGGCTCCCGGCAGCTCCTGCGTTCTCTGGGTCCCGAGGGGTTCGCCCGGCGGCTGCGCGAGCAGACCCCCGTGGCCGTCACCGACACGACGTTCCGCGACGCCCACCAGTCGCTGCTGGCCACCCGGGTGCGCACGCGCGACCTGCTGGCCGTCGCCCCGTACGTCGCCCGCACTACGCCCCAGCTGCTCTCGCTGGAGTGCTGGGGCGGCGCGACCTACGACGTCGCGCTGCGGTTCCTGGCCGAGGACCCGTGGGACCGCCTCACGGCGCTCTCGGCCGCGCTGCCCAACATCTGCACCCAGATGCTGCTGCGCGGGCGGAACACCGTCGGCTACACGCCGTACCCGACCGAGGTCACCGACGCCTTCGTCCACGAGGCCGCGGCCGCGGGGATGGACATCTTCCGGATCTTTGACGCGCTGAACGACGTGGCGCAGATGCGGCCCGCGATCGACGCCGTCCGCGCCACCGGCACGGCCGTCGCGGAGGTGGCGCTCTGCTACACCGGCGACCTCTCCGACCCGGCGGAGGACCTCTACACGCTCGACTACTACCTGCGCCTCGCCGAGCAGATCGTCGGGGCGGGCGCGCACATCCTGGCCATCAAGGACATGGCGGGCCTGCTGCGGCCACCGGCGGCGCGCACGCTGGTCACGGCGCTGCGGGAGCGGTTCGACCTGCCCGTCCACCTGCACACCCACGACACGGCGGGCGGCCAGCTCGCCACGTTGATCACCGCGATCGACGCGGGGGTCGACGCCGTCGACGCGGCGGTGGCGTCGATGGCGGGCACGACCTCGCAGCCCTCGCTCTCGGCGCTCGTGGCGGCCACCGACCACACGGAGCGGGCCACCGGGCTCTCGCTGACCGCCGTCGGCGACCTCGAGCCCTACTGGGAGGCCGTGCGGAAGGTCTACCGGCCGTTCGAGTCGGGGCTCGCCTCGCCGACCGGGCGGGTCTACCACCACGAGATCCCCGGAGGTCAGCTGTCCAACCTGCGCCAGCAGGCCATCGCGTTGGGCCTGGGCGACCGGTTCGAGCTGATCGAGGACCTGTACGCCGCAGCCGACCGGATGCTCGGTCGCCTGGTCAAGGTCACGCCGTCGTCGAAGGTCGTGGGCGACCTGGCGCTGCACCTGGTCGGCTCGGGCGTGGAGGCCAAGGACTTCGAGGCCGACCCCGGCCGGTTCGACGTGCCCGATTCGGTGATCGGGTTCCTGCGCGGCGAGCTCGGCGACCCCCCTGGTGGCTGGCCCGAGCCGTTCCGCACCCGGGCGCTGGAAGGCCGCCCGCCCGACCGGGAGCACGCCGAGCTCAGCGCCGAGGACCGCGACGAGCTGGCCTCGTGCCCGCGCCCCACCCTCAACCGGCTGCTGTTCCCCGGCCCGACCCGCGAGTACCTGGCGCACCGCGAGTCCTACGGCAACACCGCGGTGCTCTCCACCAAGGACTTCCTGTACGGCCTCGAACCCGAGATCGAGCACACCGTCGAGCTGGAGCCCGGCGTCACGCTGATCATCGCGCTGGAGGCCATCTCGGAGCCCGACGAGCGCGGTTTCCGCAACGTCGTGACGACGCTCAACGGGCAGCTGCGCCCGGTGTCGGTGCGCGACCAGGCGGTTGCCACCGACGTCAAGGCGGCGGAGAAGGCCGACCGGAGCAACCCGCACCACGTGCCCGCGCCGTTCGCGGGCGTGGTGACCCTGCAGGTCGGCGAAGGCGACACCGTGACCGCGGGGCAGACCGTGGCCACGATCGAGGCCATGAAGATGGAAGCCGGCATCACCGCGCAGGAGGCGGGGACGGTGTCGCGCGCGGCGATCGGCAAGGTGCAGCAGGTGGAGGGCGGCGACCTCCTGCTGGAGCTGGGGTAGCGCGCACACCTCCGGTGGCTCGCGCACACCGCGCGCGGTGTGTCGGGCCCCGCGCGGTGTGCGCGCGCACCACGGCACGATGGCCGGGTGACGCGGATCGTGGCGGGTGTGGCGGGCGGGCGGCGGCTCGCCGTGCCCCCGGCCGGCACGCGGCCGACGTCCGACCGGGTGCGGGAGGCGCTGTTCAGCGCGCTCACCCACGACCCCGGGCTGGAGGGCGCGGCCGTGCTGGACCTGTGCGCGGGCTCGGGCGCCCTGGGGCTGGAGGCGCTGTCCCGCGGCGCTGGGCACGTCCTGCTGGTGGAGAACGACAAGCGCGCGGTCGCCGTGCTGCGCCGCAACGTCGCGGCCGTCGGGCTGCCCGGTGCCGTCGTGCGCGCGGCGTCCGCGGCCGCCGTGCTCGGCGCCCCCGCCGACCGGCCCTACGACGTGCTCCTGGTCGACCCGCCCTACGCCCTGCCGGACACCGAGGTCGCGGGCTGGCTCGCCGACGCGCAGGCCCACGGGTGGCTCGCGCCCGACGCCACCGTCGTGGTCGAGCGCCCCACCCGCGGCGGGTCGTTCCCGTGGCCCGCACCGCTGGAACCCACGCGTGAGCGACGTTACGGAGAGACCACGCTGCACGTCGCCCGCTGTTACGGTCGGCGGCCATGAGGCGCGCGGTGTGTCCCGGCTCCTTCGACCCCCCGACCAACGGGCACCTGGACATCGTCGGACGCGCGGCGGCGCTCTTCGACGAGGTCGTGGTGGCCGTGTTGATGAACAAGAGCAAGAAGAGCCTGTTCACCGTCGAGGAGCGCATCGCGATGCTCACCGAGGTGACCGCGTCCTACCCGAACGTGCGCGTCGACTCCTTCCACGGCCTGCTCGTCGACTACTGCCGGGCCCACGACGTCCGGGCGATCGTGAAGGGGCTCCGGGCCGTCACCGACTTCGACTACGAGCTGCAGATGGCCCAGATGAACCAGCAGCTCTCGGGGGTCGACACCC
Organism: uncultured Actinomycetota bacterium; assembly: GCA_963799945.1. GTDB lineage: Bacteria > Actinomycetota > Actinomycetes > Mycobacteriales > Pseudonocardiaceae > Pseudonocardia. Next base: position 323,039 of record CAWCZG010000004.1, on the reverse strand, counting down.
TGTTCATGTCGACCCGACCCGAATGGAGCTTCGTCGCGAGCTCGCTGGTCAAGGAGATCGCGACCTTCGGCGGCGACGTGGCGCACCTGCTGCCGACCTCGGTGCACAAGCGGCTGATGGAGCGGATCGCCGAGCAGACGTGACACGCCTGCCGGCCGACAATCCGCCGTCCGGGCGTTGCTTGATGAGAGGATCTGTGCTGTGTACCGGGTCTTCGAATCTCTCGACGCGCTGGTCACCGTCGTCGAGGAGGCACGAGGGGTCCCGATGACGGGCAACTGCGTCGTCCCGCGGGGTGACGTGCTGGAGTTGCTGGACGACATCCGGGAGGCCCTGCCCGGCGAGCTGGACGACGCCCAGGACGTGCTGGACCGGCGCGACGAGCTCGTGGACGACGCCACCCAGGAGGCGGAGCAGACCCGCTCGGGCGCCCAGACCGACGCCGCCGCCGCGCTCGCCGAGGCCAGGACCGAGGCCGACCGGCTCATCGCCGACGCGCGCTCCGAGGCCGAGCAGACGCTGGCGACCGCCCGGCACGAGGCGGAGCGCGCTGTGGCCGACGCGCGCAGGCAGTACACCGAGCTGACCGACCGGGCCCGCGCCGACGCGGAGCGCTCGGTGGAGGCCGGCCGCTCGACCCACGACCGGTTCGTCGCCGAAGGCCGCGCCGAGCAGGCGCGGCTGGTGGCGCAGACCGAGGTGGTGCGCTCGGCCAACGCGGAGGCCGTCCACATCGTCGATTCGGCCGAGGCCGAGGCGGACCGGCTGCGCCGCGAGTGCGACGCCTACGTCGACGCCAAGCTCGCCGATTTCGAGGACGCCCTGGGCAAGGCGCTGGCCACCGTCACCCGTGGGCGCAGCCAGCTGTGGCGCGGCGCACCGGCCAGCGCTCAGCGCGGGCGCACCGGCACGGGCATGGACCTCATCGACTGACCTACTCTGGACAGGTGAGCACGCACCGTTCCACCCGTCCCGAGGCCGCAGGCCCGTGGGCTCTGAGCACCCACGAGCTGGGCCGCCGCCCCGGCACCATGCGCTCCTACACCCGGGTCGCCCCCGCCCCGGAAGGCGGCATGGGCATCCCGACGATCGGCGTGCCCGCCGGAGCGCCGGTCGAGCTGGATGTGCGGCTGGAGTCGGTCACCGAAGGCGTGTACGTCTCCGGCACGGCCTACGCCCGGCTGGAGGGGGAGTGCGCGCGCTGCCTCGACCCGCTCACCGACGAGATCACCGTCGAGATCGGCGAGCTGTTCGCCTACCCCGACAGCGTCACCGACGAGACCACCGAGGAGGACGAGCTGCCCCGCGTCGTCGACGAGTACGTCAACCTGGAGCAGACCGTCCGCGACGCGCTCGTGCTGGAGCTGCCGCTCGCGCCCCTGTGCCGTCCCGACTGCGCGGGCCTCTGCGTCGAGTGCGGAGAGAAGTGGGCCGACCTCGCGCCCGACCACGGGCATGAGACACTGGACCCGCGTTGGGCCGCTCTGCGTGAGCGCCTGCCCGCCGAATGACCTTCCCGCACTACTGCTAGGAGATTCACCGTGGCCGTTCCGAAGCGCCGGATGTCGCGCTCGAACACGCGATCCCGTCGGGCGCAGTGGAAGGCCACTGCTCCCACGCTGGTCGCGTGCTCGAACCGGGCCTGCCGGGCCACCAAGCCGCCGCACGTCGCCTGCCCCGTCTGCGGCACGTACAACGGTCGTCCGGTCGTCACCCCGGCCTGAGCCTGTCGAGTCCTATGCCGGAGCGCGGTGCAACGGGGCCCGCGGCTGACCGTGGGCCGCTCCTCGAGTCGCTCGGTGTCGAGCTGTCGGAGCCGCTGCTCACGCTGGCGTTGACCCACCGTTCGTACGCGTACGAGAACGGCGGTCTGCCGACCAACGAGCGCCTGGAGTTCCTCGGCGACTCTGTGCTGTCGATCGTCATCACCGACCGGCTCTACCGGGAGCACCCGGACCGGCCGGAGGGCCAGCTGGCCAAGCTGCGGTCCAGCGTCGTCAACATGCACGCGCTCGCAGGCGTGGCCGTCACCCTCGGCGGGCCCGCCGGGCTCGGGGCCTATCTCTACCTGGGCCGCGGCGAGGAGCTGACGGGCGGACGCACGAAGCCCAGCATCCTCGCCGACGCCACCGAGGCGTTGATCGGCGCGGTGTACCTGGATCTCGGGCTGGAGACGGCGAGCGAGCTCGTGAACCGGCTGTTCGACACGCTCATGCGCAGCGCTCCGCTGCTGGGCGCGGGTCTGGACTGGAAGACGAGCCTGCAGGAGCTCACCGCCGCGCGGGACCTCGGCGTGCCCGAGTACCGCATCGCGGAGGAGGGCCCCGACCACTTGAAGATCTTCACCGCCACCGCGGTGGTCGCGGGGCGGGACCTGGGGTCCGGCGAGGGCCGCACCAAGAAGGAAGCCGAGCAGAAGGCCGCCGAGTTGGCGTGGCACGCGCTCACCGAGGAAGCCGCCGCCGCATCGAGCTCAGCCGCCGGATCCTAGGAGCGCGGTGCCCGAACTGCCGGAAGTCGAGGTGGTCCGCCGCGGTCTCGCCGGGCACGTGCTCGAGCGCACGATCGCCGCGGTCGACGTCGCCCATCCCCGCGCGGTCCGCCGCCACGTCGAGGGCGGCGCCGATTTCGCCGCGCGCCTGACCGGTCGCACGATCACCGGTGCGCAGCGGCGGGGCAAATACCTGTGGCTGGAGCTGGACGGCGGCCTCGAGAAGGACGACGCGGTGCTCGCCCACCTGGGCATGAGCGGCCAGATGCTCGTCGCCGATCCGGCCCGACCCGACGAGAAGCACCTGCGCATCCGGTTCCGGTTCACCGACGACGGCCCGGAGCTGCGGTTCGTCGACCAGCGCACCTTCGGCGGCCTGTCGATCCACCCGCTCGTCCCTGCCGTCGGCGGCGGCCTGCTGCCCGCGCCCGTGGCGCACATCGCCCGCGACCCGATGGACCCGGCCTTCGACCTCGATGCCGCCGTCGCCGGGATCCGCCGCCGCCGCACCGAGCTGAAACGGGCGCTGCTCGACCAGACCGTCGTCTCGGGCATCGGCAACATCTACGCCGACGAGGCGCTCTGGCGGGCGAAGCTGCACGGGTCGCGCCCGACCGACCGGCTCACCCGCGCGCAGGGCCGCGCGGTGCTCACCGCCGCGTCCGACGTCATGGACGCCGCCCTCGACGCGGGCGGCACCTCGTTCGACGCGCTCTACGTGAACGTCAACGGCGCATCGGGCTACTTCGACCGCTCCCTGGCCGCCTACGGCCAGGCCGACCGGCCCTGCCCGCGCTGCGGCACGCCGATCCGGCGCGAGGCGTTCATGAACCGCAGCAGCTTCAGCTGCCCGCGCTGCCAGCCCCGTCCTCGCCCTGTGCGGATTTCCAGGAGCTGACGGGCGGCGGTCGTGCGAGGGTGGACGCCGTGACGCACGACGAGATCATCGACCGGGTCCGTTTCCGGGGCGATCCGGTCGCCGATGCCGCCGCGACCGTGGTCGTGGGCCACGCGCGCTTCACCGTGCTGACGACGCGGCTCGTCCGGCTGGAGTGGGCTCCCACCGGACACTTCGAAGACCGCGCGAGCTACGCGTTCCCAGTGCGTCGGGCCACGCCGCCCCCCTTCACCACGACGACGGCCGACGCCGTGACCACGGTCGACACGGGCGCGCTCGTGCTGCGCTACACCGACGACGGCCGCCCCTTCCACGCGGGCAACCTGACGATCCGGCTCACGGGGGCGGTCAGCGCGGAGTGGACGCCGGGCCTCGCCGACCCGACCAACCTCCGCGGCGCGCGTCGGACCGTCGACGACCGCCACGGCGACGCGGTGCTCGAACCCGGGCTGGTGTCGCGTGCGGGGTGGGCGGTGTTCGAGGACACCGCCGCCGTGTTCGACGCCGACGGCTGGCCCGTGGCCCGGGCCGAACCCGACGCGCTGGACTGGTACTTCTTCGGCTACGGCCACGACTTCGCCATGGCGGTCGGGGACTACACCCGGTTCGGGGGCCGCGTGCCGCTCGTTCCCCGATGGGCGCTCGGGGCCTGGTGGTCGCGCTACCACGCCTACGACGAGGCCGAGCTCAAGGCCCTGGTCGACGGGTTCGCCGAGCACGACCTGCCGCTGGACGTCGTGGTCATCGACATGGACTGGCACCTGCCCGACGGCTGGACCGGCTACACCTGGAACCGCGCCCTGTTCCCCGATCCGCGAGCCATGCTGGCGTGGCTGCACGCCCGCGGCCTCCGCGTCACGCTCAACCTGCACCCGGCCCAGGGGGTGCAGCGGTTCGAGGACGCCTACCCCGAGTTCGCCCGCCGTTCCGGCGTCGACCCGGCATCGGGGGAGCCCGTGCCGTTCGCGATCACCGACCGGCAGTTCGTGCACGACTACTTCGAGCTCCTGCACCACCCGCTGGAGGACGAGGGCGTCGACTTCTGGTGGATGGACTGGCAGCAGGGCCGCACGACCGCCGTGCCCGGCCTGGATCCGCTGCCGTGGCTCAACCACATTCACTTCGCCGACCAGGCCCGCCGTACCGAACAGCGCCCGATGGACTTCAGCCGCTGGGGCGGGCTGGGCAGCCACCGCTACCCGGTCGGCTTCTCGGGCGACTCGTTCGCCCAGTGGTCCGCGCTGGCGTTCCAGCCGCGCTACACGGCGGCGGGCGCGAACGTCGCCTACGGCTGGTGGAGCCACGACATCGGCGGCCACAGCGGCGCCGACGATCCCGAGCTCTACGTGCGGTGGGTGCAGTTCGGCGCGGTCAGCCCGATCCTGCGGCTGCACAGCAACGTGGAGCCCGAGTCCGAGCGGCGACCGTGGGCGTTCGACGACGCCACCCTCGCCCTCGCCAGTGCGGCCTTCCGGCTGCGCTACGAGCTGGTGCCCTACCTGTACACCGCCAACCGGCACGCGGCCGACACCGGCGTCGCGATCGCGCGGCCCACGGCGTGGACGGCCCCGGAGGAGGACGGCGCCTACCTCGCGCGGTCCCAATACCTGCTCGGCCCCGATCTGCTCGTCGCGCCCGTCGTCCGACCGGTCGACCCCGCCACGGGGTTGGCGGCCGTCGACGTGTGGCTGCCGGACGGCCCGTGGATCGACCGCGCGACGGGGGAGTGCTTCGCGGGCCCGCGGTGGGTCACGGTGGCCGCGGCCCTGGACCGGGTTCCCCAGTTCGTCCGGCCCGGGTCGGTGCTGCCGCTGGCCGTGGACGCCCGGCGCACCACCGAGCCGGACCTGCTGACCCTCTCGGTGTTCCCCGGCACGGGCACGGGACGGGTCTACGACGACGGCGACGGGCCCGATGGCCGCTGGACCGACGTCGCCGTCAGCTCGGCCGATCCCGCCGCGCTGACCGTGCGGGTGACGCCCGGCAGACCACGCGACGTGGTGGTGCGCGTCGAGCAGGTCAACCGGCCGGTCGAGGTCCGCATCGACGGCCACCAGGTGGACGACTGGTGGTTCGCCGACGCCACCCTGCACGTCCCGGCCCGGCTCGACGCCGCACCGGTCACGGTCGAGATCGCGGCCGATGGCCCGCTGAGCAGGCTCGGACCCGCTCACAACGCGCAGGTCCGCGCCGCGGACCTGGCCCGGCTCGCGCCCTCGGGTGGCCTGCTCGAGGTGTTGCAACCCGGTACGCAGGCCCACGCCCTGGCCGTGGCCCGCTCGGGCGGACCGTCGGTCCAGGTCATCGAGCACACCGCGCCGGACGAGGCCACGCAGACGCTCGGGCAGGTGATCGTCGCCGCGCCGGAGACGGGCAGCGCCACCGCGACCGTCCGCTGGGAGATCGAGACGGGCGCCGGCCGCGAGGAGGTCGAGGGCAAGCCCACGGTCGTCGAGGGCCAGGCGCTCGTGGTCGACGCCCCGACACCGTGGGACGGATCGGGGCAGCCGACCCGGTGGCGCGTCGAGGTGCGGGTGTCGTGGGACGGGGTGGAGGTGGTGCGCGAGCACGACAGCGCAGTGCTCAACCCGGCGATCACGTCGTGGCTCGTCGCGGCCGAGCCGCAGGCGCCCGAGCCGGAGCAGTGGGCCCTGCACCGGCTGGAGCCCGCCGACATCGACTTCGGCAACCTGGTCGACCGGTTCATCGTGCGCTTCCGGGCCTGGGGTCAGGACGCGCCACCCGACGCGATCGGCTGGGCCCGCACCACCGTGACCGTCCCGGACGCCCGGGAGGCGGCGATCGCCTACGTCACCGGGGGACCGACGCGGTTCTGGGTGGACGGGCAGCCCGTGGAGGCCGACGTCACCGGGCAGAAGCCGATCAAGTACCTCACGGCCGAACCGCCGCCCCGGCGCACGGCGGCGTTCGCACTGTCCGCGGGCCGCCACGAGATCCTGGTGGCCTGCGACCAGCCCGCGAGCGGGATCATCAACTGGTACGTGACGGCCTGGCTCACCACTGCCGACGGCGAACTGATGCTCGACGCGGCCGCCGAGGCTCCTACAGCCAGCCCTTGTGCTTGAACGCCGCGTACAGCGCGCCCGCGAGGAGCAGCATCAGCGCGACCGCGAAGGGGTAGCCGAACGTCCATTCCAGCTCCGGCATCAGCTTGAAGTTCATGCCGTAGACCGACGCCACGAACGAGGGGGCGAAGAAGATCGCCGCCCACGACGAGATGCGTTTGACCTGCTCGTTCTGCTCGTAGCCCGCCTCGGTCATGCGGGCCATCTCCTCGTTCTGCCGCTGACCGACGAGGGTGGCGTTGACCTGCAGGATATTCGTGAGGAGGTCCCGGTCCGCGGCCAGCTTGTCGGTCACCCGGGTGGCGTGGTCGGCCACGTCGCGCAGCAGGCGCCGCAGCTCCAGGTCCGACTCGCCCGCTCGGATCTTCAGCAGCGCCCGCACCTCGACGAACAGGTCGGTGAGCGGCTCGACCGCGCGCTGGAACGCGATCACCTGGCGGGAGAGCTGGTAGATCCGGCGGGAGACGCCCGCGTCGCCGTCGAAGACCTGCACCTCGATCTGGTCGACGTCGGTCTGCAGCCCGTCGAGCACCGGGCCGTAGTCGTCGACGACCTTGTCGAGCACGGCGTAGAGCACCGCGTTGGTCCCTTGGCTCAGCAGCTGCGGATCGCCCTCCAGCCGTGAACGGACCTCGGCCAGATCGGGCTCCTCGGCGTGCCGGACGGTGATCACGAAATCGGGGCCGAGGAAGAGGTGGACCTCACCGATCTCGACCACTTCCTCGTGGTCGACGTAGCGCGCCGGACGGAGCACGACGAACAGGACGTCGCCGTAGCGCTCCATCTTGGGCCGCTGGTGGGCGTTGATCGTGTCCTCGACGGCCAGCGGGTGCAAGCCGAACTCCTCGGCCACGGCCTTGATCTCGGCCGCGTCGGGGCGCAGCATGCCGATCCAGGCGAAGCTGCGCCCGTCCCGCTGGCAGGCGCGAAGGGCCTCGAAGGTCTGGTCGAGCGACTCGGGGACGACCGTCCGCTTGCCATCGACGTAGATCGCGTTGTCGACCACCGACATGCCCATGCCCCCGGCCGCTCGATCACCCTGTTCCGACGGTCAGCGTAGCCGGGTCCCCGATCGGCCACCTGACCAGCGGTCCAGCGTCAAGAACGCGTCAAGACCGGTGCGTGGACGCGTCAACGGTCCGTACGGATCCGGCCGCGTACCCGATCGCCGCGGTGATGCTCGTGGCGCCCCACCGAGCGGCGGGGCCATCGTGACGAGGAGGGTTCCGTGGCCGACCTGGCCTACGCGCTGCTGATCATCGTCGGCTTCGCGTTGCTCGCGTTGACGCTCAAGGGGTTGGAACGACTGTGATCGCCGACCTCGTCGGCGGCCTGATCGCCGTCGGCCTCCTGATCTATCTCGTCGTCGCGCTGTTGCGTCCGGAGCGGTTCTGATGAACGACACGGTGGCGGGTCTGCTGCAGGTCGGCGCGCTCGTCGTCCTGCTGGCGGCCGTGTACGTCCCGCTCGGGGACTACATGGCCCGGGTGTTCACCGGTGAGCGGCACCTCCGGGTGGAGAAGGCGGTCTACCGCGTCACGCGGGTGGACGCCGACTCCGGCCAGCGCTGGACCACCTATGCGGCCGCTCTACTGGCCTTCTCGTTCTTCGGCGTGGTCCTGCTCTACCTGATCCAGCGGTTCCAACCGCTGCTGCCGATGGGCTTCGGCCGCGGCATCAACGGCGATCAGATCCCGGCCGCGATGGCCTTCAACAACGCCGTCTCCTTCGTGACGAACACCAACTGGCAGTCCTACGTGCCCGAGCAGGTCGTCGGGAACACGGTCCAGATGGTCGGGCTCACCGTCCAGAACTTCCTGTCCGCCGCGGTCGGCCTCGCTGTCGCCGTGGCGCTCATCAGGGGGTTCGTCGGGTCGAACACCGACCGGATCGGCAACTTCTGGGTCGACCTCACCCGCGGAGTGGTCAGGATCCTGCTACCGCTCGCGTTCGTCGCCGCGCTCGTGCTCGTCGCGACCGGAGTGGTGATGACGCTGCGCTCCGGGATCGACGTCCGAGGAGTCGACGGCACGGCGCACACGATCCCCCTGGCGCCCGCGGGGTCCCAGGAGGCGATCAAGGAGCTCGGGACGAACGGCGGGGGCATCTTCAACGCCAACTCCGCGCACCCCTTCGAGAACCCCAACGCGCTCTCCAACCTCGTGGAGATCTTCCTGCTGCTGGTGATCCCGGTCAGCCTCACCCGGACGTTCGGGACGATGGTGCGCGACCGCAGGCAGGGCCTCGTCCTCGTCGCCGTGATGGGCGCGATCTGGGCGGTCTTCGTGGCGATCTCGTGGCTGGCGGAGACCCACCCCAACGGCCCGGCCGCGATCGCCGCGGGCGGCGCACTGGAAGGCAAGGAGGTCCGCTTCGGCATCCCGGCCTCCGTGCTCTTCGGCGTCTCGACGACGGGCACGTCCACCGGCGCCGTCAACTCCCTGCACGACAGCTACTCCGGTGGCGCGGGCGGCACCGTGCTGCTCAACATGCTGCTCGGCGAAGTCACGCCCGGCGGCGTCGGCACCGGCCTGTACGGCATCCTGGTGATCGCAGTGATCGCGGTGTTCCTGGCCGGTCTCATGGTCGGGCGCACACCGGAGTACCTGGGCAAGAAGCTCGGCCGCGTGGAGGTCACCGCCGCAGCGGTCTCGATCCTCACCATGCCGACGCTCGTGCTGATCGGCGCGGGCCTGGCCATCGCGCTGCCGTCGACAGCGGGTGCGCTCAACAACGACGCTTCACACGGGTTCTCCGAGGTGCTCTACGCCTACGCCTCCGCGGCGAACAACAACGGCAGCGCGTTCGCCGGGATCACCGTGACCAGCGACTTCTTCCAGACCAGCCTGGGTCTCTGCATGCTGTTCGGCCGGTTCGTGCCGATCCTCGCCACGCTCGCGCTGGCCGGGTCGCTCGCCCGGCAGCGGCGGGTCGAAGCGGGCGCAGGAACCCTACCGACCAACGGGCCGCTGTTCGGCGTGATGGTGGGCGGAACCGTGCTCCTCGTCGCCGCATTGACGTTCTTCCCCGCACTCGCACTGGGTCCGCTCGTGGAGGCATTGTCGTGACCACCGAACTACAAGACCGCCCTACCGCGGAGGTCACACACGGTGTTGCCGTGGCCGCCGGGGCGTTCAGTCCGCGCCAGATGGTGGCGGCGACGCCCGAGGCGTTGCGCAAGCTCGACCCGCGCACCCAGCTCCGCAACCCCGTGATGTTCGTCGTGTGGGTCGGGTCCGTCGTCGTGACCGTGTCGGCGATCCTGTCGCCGAGCGCGTTCTCGATCCTCATCGCGGTCTGGCTGTGGTTCACGGTCCTGTTCGCCAACCTGGCCGAGGCCGTCGCGGAAGGGCGGGGCAAGGCGCAGGCGGAGTCGTTGCGGCGCACCAAGAAGGAGACGGTCGCCCGCAGACTCGGCCCCGATGGCGCCATGACGTCGGTGCCCGGCACCGAGCTGGTGATCGGCGACCTGGTGGTCGTCGAGGCGGGGGAGACGATCCCCGGTGACGGCGACGTCGTCGAGGGCATCGCGACGGTGGACGAGTCGGCGATCACCGGTGAGTCCGCCCCTGTCGTGCGGGAGGCGGGCGGCGACCGCAGCTCGGTCACGGGCGGCACGACCGTGCTGTCCGACCGGATCGTCGTCAAGATCACCACGAAGCCGGGCGAGTCGTTCGTCGACCGGATGATCGCGCTGGTGGAAGGGGCGTCGCGGCAGAAGACGCCCAACGAGATCGCGCTGACGATCCTGCTCGCCGCGCTGACGATCATCTTCCTGCTCTCGGTCGTCGCGCTGCAGCCGATGAGCGCCTACGCGGGCGGCGAGCAGTCGCTGATCGTGCTCACTGCGTTGCTGGTCTGCCTCATCCCGACCACGATCGGTGCGCTCCTGTCCGCGATCGGCATCGCCGGGATGGACCGGCTGGTGCAGCGCAACGTGCTCGCCACCTCCGGCCGCGCGGTGGAGGCGGCAGGCGACATCGACACGCTGCTGCTCGACAAGACCGGGACGATCACCTTCGGCAACCGCCAGGCCACCGAGCTGATCCCGGTGGAAGGGGTCGACGCGGCCGAGCTCGCGGGGGCGGCGCGACTGTCGTCGCTGGCCGACCAGACCCCGGAGGGCCGCAGCATCGTTGCGCTGTGCGCCGCCGAGTACGGGTTGGCGTCGGAAGCCACGGCGGCCGAGGCGACGGCGGAGTTCGTCCCCTTCACCGCGCAGACCCGCATGTCCGGCCTCGACGTCGCGGGACGACAGATCCGCAAGGGAGCCGCGACCTCGCTGATGGCCTGGGCGCAGACGTCGTCGGACGAGGTGGGCCGCATCGTCGACCAGATCTCGGACGAGGGCGGCACACCGCTGGCCGTTGCGGTGCGGACAGACGGCGCAACCAGGGTGCTCGGCGTCATCCGGCTCTCCGACGTCGTGAAGCCCGGCATCGCCGCCCGGTTCGACGAGCTGCGGGCCATGGGCATCCGGACCGTGATGATCACCGGGGACAACCCGCGGACCGCCCGCGCGATCGCCGACCAGGCGGGCGTCGACGACCACCTGGCCGAAGCCACGCCGGAAGACAAGATGGCGCTGATCCGCAAGGAGCAGGAGGGCGGTCGGCTGGTCGCGATGACCGGCGACGGCACGAACGACGCCCCGGCGCTCGCCCAGGCCGACGTCGGCGTCGCGATGAACACGGGGACGTCGGCCGCCAAAGAGGCGGGCAACATGGTCGACCTCGACTCCGACCCCACCAAGCTGATCGAGATCGTGGAGATCGGCAAGCAGCTGCTCATCACCCGCGGCGCCCTGACCACGTTCTCGGTCGCCAACGACCTGGCCAAGTACTTCGCGATCCTGCCCGCGATGTTCCTGACGCTCTACCCGTCACTCGGGGCGTTGAACGTCATGGGCCTGGCCACGCCGAAGTCCGCGATCCTGTCCGCGGTGATCTTCAACGCGCTGATCATCGTCGCGCTGATCCCGCTGGCCTTGCGCGGCGTGCGCTACCGGCCCACGACCGCAGCGAAGCTGCTGCGCCGCAACCTGTTGATCTACGGGCTCGGCGGTGTGGTCTCGCCGTTCGTCGGCATCTTCCTCATCGACCTGCTCGTCCGACTGATCCCGGGGATCTAGACATGCTCACGACCTTGATGCGGCAGGCGGGCACCGGCCTGCGGGTGCTGATCCTCTTCACGGTGCTGACCGGGATCGTGTATCCGCTGGTCACGCTGGCCGTGGTGCAGCTGCCGGGGCTCTCAGGGCCCGCGAACGGCTCGATCGTCGTCGCGGCCGACGGAACGCCCGCCGGATCGTCGCTGATCGGGATCGACCCGGTGGCGAAGGACCCGACCGCCGACCCGTGGTTCCACACCCGCCCGTCGGCCTCCGCGAAGGACATCCTCGGGCCCGCGGACACCACGACCTCCGGCGGCTCGAACAAGGGTACGTTCGACGCGAAGCTGACCGACACCGTCAACCAGCGGAAGGCCGCGATCGCGGCGCGCGAAGGTGTGACGGCGACGGCCGTGCCGCCGGACGCGGTGACGGCCTCGGGCTCCGGTCTCGACCCGGACATCAGCCCGGCCTACGCGGCGCTGCAGATGGCGCGGGTCGCCCGGGTGACGGGCCTGCCCGCGACGCAGGTCCAGCAGCTGGTGGCGCAGGCGACCTCCGGCCGGATCCTGGGCTTCCTCGGTGAGCCGACGGTGAACGTCACCGAGCTGAACCTGGCCGTGTCGGCCGCGCGGCGCTGACGACGGCGTGCCGAGGAGCACGATGGCGGATGTGACCAGGCGGGGCGAGCTGCGGATCTACCTCGGGATGGCGCCGGGCGTCGGGAAGACCTTCGCGATGCTCGGCGAGGCCCGCCGCAGGCTCGGGCGCGGCACCGATGTGGTCGTCGGGCTCGTGGAGACCCACGGCCGGGCGAAGACCGCCGAGATCCTCGACGGGCTGGAGGTCGTCGCGCGGCGCCCCGTCGGCGGGCATCCCGGGCTCGACGAGATGGACCTCGACGCCGTGCTCGCCCGCCGCCCCGAGGTCGCGCTCGTCGACGAGCTCGCGCACACCAACGCGGCGGGCTCGCGGCACACGAAGCGGTGGCAGGACGTCGAGGAGTTGCTCGACGCGGGCATCGACGTGCTGACGACGGTGAACGTCCAGCACCTTGCCTCGCTGAACGACGTGGTCGAGCGGATCACGGGCGTGCGGCAGAAGGAGACCGTGCCCGACGAGGTCGTCCGCCGCGCCGAACAGCTGGAACTGGTGGACATCACCCCGGAGGCGCTGCGGCGGCGGCTCGCGCACGGCAACGTCTACGGGGCCGAGAAGGTCGACGCCGCGCTGGCCAACTACTTCCAGCCCGGCAACCTGACCGCCCTGCGCGAGCTCGCGCTGCTGTGGGTGGCCGACGAGGTCGACGTGGCGTTGCAGCGCTACCGCAGCGCGAAGAACGTCAGCGAGACGTGGGAGATCCGGGAGCGGGTCGTCGTGGCGCTGACCGGCGGCACGGAGAGCGAGACCGTGCTGCGGCGCGCCGCGCGGATCGCCAAGCGCTCGAACGCGGCCGACCTGCTCGCCGTGCACGTCCTGCGCGGCGACGGCCTGGCCGGGGCGCCGGTGGGCGCCCTCCCGCGGCTGCGGCAGTTGGCCGAGGACGTCGGCGCGAGCTTCCACACCGTCGTCGGCGGCGAGGACGTGCCCGCGGCGCTGCTGGAGTTCGCCCGCGGCGCCAACGCCACCCAGCTCGTGCTGGGCACGTCGCGGCGCTCCCGGCTCGCGCGGATGTTCGCCCAGGGCGTCGGCACCCGGGTGGTGCAGGAGTCCGGCACGATCGACGTGCACATGGTGACCCACGACGAAGCCGGTCGCGGGCTGCGGCTGCCCGCGCTGCACACCAGCCTCTCGCTGGCCCGGCGCGGGCTCGGCTGGGTGCTCGCGGTGGCGCTGCCGCTGGTGGCGACGGGCCTGGGCATCGGTCTGCGGCCGCTGCTGGGGCTCTCGACCGACGTCGTGCTGTTCTTCCTGGCCACCGTGGTCGTCGCGCTCGTCGGCGGCCTGGGCCCCGCGCTGGTCGCGGCGCTGCTCGGCGGGGTGCTGCTCAACTTCTTCCTCACCCCGCCGCTCTACTCGCTCACCATCGGCGAACCGCAGAACGTGATCGCGGTGGGGGCGATGCTCCTGGTCGCGGTGCTGGTGGCGCTCGTGGTCGACCGGGCGGCCCGCCGCGCCCAACAGGCGGCGCGCGCCCGCGCCGAGGGGGCCTTGCTGGCCTCGTTCGCCCGGACGGTGCTGACCCGCACCGATCCGGTGCCGCGGCTGCTGGAGAAGGTGCGCGAAGCCTTCGGGCTGGGCTCGGTCGCCTTGCTGGAACGTGCTGACGGGGACGAATGGCACTGCGTGAACTCCTCCGGCCCCCTCGGCTGCACCACACCCGAGGACGCCGACGTCGACGTCGCGGTGGAGGACGACCTGCACCTGGTCGGCAGCGGGCGTTCGCTGGACGCGGCCGACCGCAGGCTGCTGGAGGTCGTCGGCGGCCAGGCGCTGCTGGCGCTGCGGAGCCAGCGTGCGGCGGCGGAGGCCGAGAGCTCGCGGCGCCGCGCCGAGGTCACCGAGGTGCGCAGTGCGCTGCTCTCCGCCGTCGGACATGACCTGCGCAGCCCGCTGACCTCGATCAAAGCCGCGGCGGGCAGCCTGCGGGACCCCACCCTGCGCCTGCCGCCCGCCGACCGGCTCGAGCTGACCGCGACGATCGAGGAGTCGGCCGACCGGCTCACGGCGCTGGTCGACAACCTGCTGGACTCCTCCCGCCTCGCTGCGGGCGCGGTCACGCCGCTGCTGGCCCCGGTGGGCTACGACGAGGTCGCCGTGCGGGCGCTGGTCGGGCTGGAGGGCGCCAGCCGGGTCAAGGTCGACATCGACGAGGCGCTGCCCGACGTCCTGGCCGACGCGGGCCTGCTGGAACGGGTGGTGGCCAACGTCGTCGACAACGCGCTGCGCTACGGCGGGGGAGCGCCGATCGTGCTGCGGGCGAGCGCGTACAACGACCGCGTGGAGCTGCGGATCGTCGACGCCGGACCGGGCGTGCCGCCGCGGGAGCGCGCGGTGCTGTTCGCCCCCTTCCGACGGCTGGGCGGCGCCGACCCCAGCGACCGGGACGGCGCGTCCGGCGTCGGGCTGGGCCTCTCGGTGGCCCGCGGGTTCGCCGAGGTCATGGGGGGCACGCTGACCGCGGAGGACACCCCCGGCGGCGGCCTGACCGTCGTCGTCGCGCTGCCGCAGGCCCACCGGTGACCGCGCACCGCGTGCTCGTCGTCGACGACGACCCCCAGATCCTGCGGGCGCTGCGGATCAACCTCACCGCGCACGGCTACCAGGTGCTGCTCGCCCCCGACGGCGCCGCGGCCCTCCGCGCGGCGGCCGACGGCCATCCCGACGTCGTGGTGCTCGACCTCGGCCTCCCCGACATGGACGGGACGGAGGTCATCGCGGGCCTGCGCGGGTGGACGACCGTGCCGATCATCGTGTTGTCCGCACGGGTGGGCGGGGCGGAGACCGTACGGGCGCTGGACGCCGGGGCCGACGACTACGTGACCAAGCCGTTCGGCATGGCCGAGCTGCTCGCCCGCCTGCGCGCCGCGGTCCGCCGGGCCGCCGTGGCGACGGTGGACGGCGAGGCGAGCGTCGACGTCGGCGACTTCGCCGTCGACCTCGCGGCCAAGAAGGTGGTGCGGGCCGACGGGAAGGAGGTGCACCTGACGCCCACCGAGTGGGGCGTGCTCGAACTGCTCGTGCGCCACCGCGGCAAGCTCGTCGGCCAGCGGGAGCTGCTGAAGGCCGTCTGGGGTCCGGCCTACGCCACGGAGACCAACTACCTGCGGGTCTACGTCGCCCAGCTGCGCCGCAAGCTGGAGCGGGAGCCCGGTCGGCCCCGGCACCTGATCACCGAACCCGGGATGGGCTACCGCTTCGAGGCCTAGCTCTCCTTGACATCTGACGATGTTCCGCGTGCAATATATCGCATGCCAGTGCCTGCGGGTCACGGTCTCGTCGCCAAGTCGCTGCTTCGCGACGACGCCTACCGCGCGATCCGCGACGCCATCGTCGACGGCACGCTGGCTCCGGGCGAGCGGCTCAACGACGCCGAGCTCACCGCCTGGCTCGGCATCAGTCGGACCCCGGTCCGGGAGGCCCTCGCCCGACTCGAGCAGTCGGGCCTGGTGCAGACCAAGCCCGGCCGGTCGACCATCGTCAGCCCGGTCGACGCGCGCGAGACGCGGGCCGCGCAGTCGGTGGCGGCGGCGATGCACGAGCTGGCCGTCCGCGAGGCGGTGCCGGTGCTGTCGGGCGCGGAGCTCGACGCCATGCGCGCGGCCAACCGGCGGTTCGCGGCCGCGTTGCGCGCCGCCGACGTCGAGGAAGCGCTGGCCGCCGACGACGCCTTCCACGAGGTCGCGGTGGCCGCGTCGGCGAACACGCTGATCCGCACGGTGCTCGAACAGGTCACGCCGGTCCTGCGCCGGGTCGAGCGCCTGCGGTTCGCCTCGCTGGCGGGCCGGGGCTCCGTCGCCCAGCACGACACGATCATCGCCCTGTGCGCGGCCGGTGACGCCGAACGAGCCGCGCTGGCCGCCCGGGTCAACTGGCAGACGCTGGCGCCCCTGCTCGACGCCGCCCCTGATCCACGCTGAAGGAGAACCGATGTCCCTCGCCGACTTCCCCCGCTACCCGCTGCTGTTCGGGCCGAGCCCGGTGCACCGCCTCGACCGGTTGACGGAGCACCTCGGCGGCGCGGCGGTGTGGGCCAAGCGCGAGGACTGCAACTCCGGCCTCGCGTTCGGCGGCAACAAGACCCGCAAGCTCGAGTACCTCGTGCCCGACGCCCTCGCCCGGGGCGCGACGCACCTCGTGTCGATCGGCGGCGTGCAGTCCAACCACACGCGCCAGGTCGCGGCCGTGGCGGCCAAGCTCGGCCTGAAGGCCCGGCTGGTGCAGGAGAGCTGGGTCGACTGGCCGGATTCGGTGAACGACCGAGTGGGCAACATCCTGCTCTCGCGCATCATGGGCGCCGAGGTCGAACTGGTGGAGGCGGGCTTCGGCATCGGCTTCAAGTCCAGCTGGCAGCAGGCGCTCGACGACGTGCAGGCGAGCGGCGGCACCCCCTATCCCATCCCGGCGGGCGCGTCCGACCATCCCTTGGGCGGCCTCGGCTTCGCCAACTGGGCCGACGAGGTGCAGGCGCAGGAGCGCGAGCTTGGCGTCTTCTTCGACACGATCATCGTCTGCAGCGTCACCGGATCCACCCACGCGGGCATGATCGCCGGGTTCGCGGGCCAGGACCGCCCACGTCGCGTCCTCGGTATCGACGCCTCGGCGAAGCTCGACGAGACCCGCGCGCAGGTCGCGAAGATCGCTCGTAGCACCGCCGAGCTGATCGGGCTCGGCAGGCCGCTGACCGACGACGAGATCACCGTGCTCCCGGGCTGGGCCGGGGACCGCTACGGCATCCCCGTGGAGTCGACGCTGGAGGCGATCCGGCTCAGCGGTCGCCTCGAAGGCATGATCATCGACCCGGTCTACGAGGGGAAGTCGATGGCAGGCCTGATCGACCTCGTCACGACGGGCGAGATCGGGAAGGACTCGAACGTCCTCTACGCCCACCTCGGCGGACAGCCCGCGATCAACGCCTACAGCGCGTTGTTCCGGTAGTCGGCTAGAACCCGAAGTCCTGGGTCCAGTACATGCCGCGGCTGTCGAGCCCGACGCCGACCGTCGTGTACTCGCAGTCGAGGATGTTCCGCCGGTGGTCGGGGGAGTTCATCCAGTCGTTCATGACCTCGGCGGCCGAGCGTTGGCCGTACGCGATGTTCTCGCCACCGAGATCGGCGTAGCCCGCCGCGGCGGCCCGCTCGTCGGGCGTGGTGCCGTCGGGGCTGTTGTGCTCGAAGTAGTGCCGGTCGACCATGTCGGCGCTGTGCGCCCGCGCGGCCGCGGCGAGCCTGCTGTCGAACCGCAGCGCGGCGCAGCCCGCCTGGGCCCGCTCGGCGTTGGTCCGGGTGATGACCTCCATCTCCGGCCCCTTCGCCACGGCGGGCGTGCGCACCGGGCGGGCGCGGGCGTGGGCCGGGGCGGGCAGCGCGGGCAGCGCGGGCACGGTGGGCAGCGGCAGCGCGACGGGCGGCACGACCGGCAGCGGCAGGGACGGCGGCAGGAGCGCCGTCTGCGCCGTGTCCTCCGTCGGCGCGACGTGCGCCCCCGCGAGGGCCAACGTCGCGCCGATGAGCAGAGCGCCGACGGCGAGCCCGGACAACAAGGCGACGCCGTGACGGCGGGGAGCGATCACGGTGAGCTACGGTACAGCATGGAAGAAACGGCGGCCCGACTGACGGCTTGGATCGACGGCCACGTCCAAGGCGTGGGTTTCCGCTGGTGGACGCGGTGCCGGGCTTTGGAGCTCGGCCTGGTGGGCGAGGCGCGCAACCTCCCGGACCGCCGGGTCGCGGTGGTTGCGGAGGGTAATCGTCGGGCGTGTCAGAGCCTGCTCGACGCCCTGCGCGGCGCGGGCACGCCGGGCCGGGTCGACGGCGTCGTCGAGCGCTGGGACACCCCCCGCGGCGGCTTCCGGGGCTTCGTGGAGGCCTGACCTGCCGCACCGCTTCCCCTTGGACGGTCGCGGCGGCCGGTACGCTCTCGGGACCTCGATCCCCGGAGGTCGTACCCGGTGCACCTCAAGAGCCTGACGCTGAAGGGCTTCAAGTCCTTCGCTTCGGCGACGACGCTGCGCCTCGAACCGGGCATCACCTGCGTCGTCGGACCGAACGGCTCGGGGAAGTCCAACGTCGTCGACGCCATCAGCTGGGTGCTGGGCGAACAGGGCGCGAAGGCGCTGCGCGGCGGCAAGATGGAAGACGTCATCTTCGCGGGCACGTCGGGCCGGGCGCCCCTCGGCCGCGCCGAGGTGACCCTCACGATCGACAACTCCGACGGCGCCCTGCCCATCGACTACGCCGAGGTGTCGATCACCCGTCGGATGTTCCGCGACGGCGCGGGCGAGTACGAGATCAACGGCAACCACTGCCGCCTGCTCGACATCCAGGAGCTGCTGTCCGACTCCGGCATCGGCCGCGAGATGCACGTGATCGTCGGGCAGGGCCAGCTCGATTCCGTGCTGGCGTCCAAGCCGGAAGACCGCCGCGCCTACATCGAGGAGGCGGCCGGGGTCCTCAAGCACCGCAAGCGCAAAGAGAAGGCGCTGCGCAAGCTCGACGCGATGCAGGCCAACCTCACCCGGCTGACCGACCTCACCGGCGAGCTGCGCCGCCAGCTCAAGCCGCTGGGGCGGCAGGCGGAGATCGCGCGGCGGGCGCAGTCGGTGCAAGCCGAGCTGCGCGACGCCCGGCTGCGGCTGGCCGCGGACGACATCGTCACCCTCAGCGGCCAGCTGGCCCAGGAGGAGGCCGACGAGGCCGGCGCGCGGGCGCGGCGGGCCGAGGTCGAGGAGCAGCTCTCGGTCGCGCGCGTCGAGCAGGAGCGGCTGGAGGCGGCGCTCGCCCAGGACGCGCCGCGCCTGGCCGCCGCCCAGGACACCTGGTACCGGCTCTCGGCGCTCACCGAGCGGCTCGCGGGCACCGTGCGGCTCGCGAAGGAGCGGTCGCGACACCTCGCGGGGGCGGCGGAGGCGCGTACCCCCGGCCGGGATCCCGACGAGCTCGACGCCGAGGCCGAGGCCATCGCCGAGCAGGAGGAGGTGCTGGTCGAGGCGGTCGAGGCCGCCCGGCGGACCCTCTCGGAGATCACCGAGGCGCGTACGGGGCACGAGCGCACCCTGGCGGCGGCCGAACGGGCGCACCTGGCCGCCGTCCGCGCGCTGGCCGATCGGCGCGCGGGCCTCGCGACGCTGGCCGGGCGGGCCGAAGCGCTGCGCAGCGGGGCCGCGGCCACCGCGGAGGAGATCGAACGGCTCTCCGACGCGCTGGCCGAGGCCCAGGAGCGCACCACGGCCGCGGAGGCCGAGCTCGCGGGTGGCCGCGAGGAGCTCGGCGCCCTCACCGAGGGCGACTCGTCGCTGGAGCAGCGCAGCACGCACGCGGGGGCGGCGCACGAGGCCGCGCGTGCCCGGGTCGCCGAGCTGGTGGCGCAGGAGCGGAAGGCCGAACAGCAGCGCGCCCACTGGCGTGCCCGGGTGGAGGCGTTGTCGGTCGGGCTGGCGCGCCGCGACGGATCCGGGGCGATCGCCGGGGCCGAAGGCGTGCTGGGCGCCGTGTCGGCGCTGGTGACGGTGGAGGCCGAGGCCCGCACCGCGGTCGGCGCGGCGTTGGGCGAGCTGGCCGACGGCCTCGCGGTGGCCGATCTCGACGCGGCCGTCGAGGCCCTCGCCGCCCTCCGCGCAGGCAACGCAGGCCGCGCCGCGCTCGTCGTGGCCGCACCCCCCGCCGCCCTCCCGTCGGGCGACGACCGCCACCTCGGGCTCGCAAGCGGTCAGAACGGGCCGGGAACCCCCCCGATCGGCGATCGAGCCTGCGCGCAGGGGCTGCCTGACGTGCCAGGTGCGGGGGCCGCGGTCTCCGGGGACCTCGGGCACCCGGCACATCCGCAGGGGCTGTCCGATGTGCCCGGCGCCCGGAGCGTGGGGACCGCGATGTCCGGGGACGTCGGGCACCACGCGCACGCTGTGCTGCCTGATGTGGCGGGGGCGCGGTGGGCGGCGGACGCGATCTCCGGCGACGGGCCGGTCGCAGTGGCGGTACGGGCGCTGCTGCGGGACGTGGTGCTGGTCGCCGACGGCGCGGCTGCGCGGCAGGTGGTCGCGGCCGGGTTCACCGCCGTCACCGCCGACGGGGACGTCCTCGGCCCGCATCGCGCGTCCGGCGGGTCGGGAGCAGGCGGGGGCGCGCTCGACGTCCAGGCCGAGGTCGACGACGCCGCGACCGCCCTCGCGACCGTGGAGGAGGAGGTCGCGGCGCTGCGACCCGCCCTCGAGGGCGCCCGGGCCGAGGAGACGGCCCGCCGCGCCGAGGTCGATGCGGCGAAGCGCGAGCAGGCCGCCGCCGAGCAGAGCCGGGCAGGCGCCGCGGCCCGGCTCGGCGCCTACGAGCAGGCCGTCCGATCGGCCACTGCCGAGGCCGAGCGGCTGCGCACCCGCCGCGACCAGGTCGAGACCCGCCGCTCCGATGCCCTGCTCGCGCTGGAGGCCGCCGAGCGCCAGCTCGCGGTGGCCGAGGACGAGCCGGTGGAGGACGAGCCCGACACCGAGGTCCGCGACGCCGCGCACGAGGCCGTCGAGACCGCCCGGTCCGAGGAGGTCGAGGCCCGCCTGGCCCTGCGCACGGCCGAGGAGCGAGCCAGGGCGATCGCCGGTCGAGCGGAGTCCCTGCGCCGCCAGGCCGTTGCGGAGCGCCAGGCCCGTCAGCGGGCCGCCGCCGCGCACGCCGCCCGGGAACGGGGAGCGCGGATCGCGACGCTGGTCGTCGACGCGGGGGAGGCGGCCTGCGTGCGAATTGCCGAGTCCCTGGCCCTCGCCGCCGCCGAGCGGGACGCCGCTGCCGCGGCCCGCGACTCGCGCGAACGCGAGCTGGGCGAGGCCCGCCTGACCGCGGGGAGGCTCACCGCGCTCATGGAGAAGCTCACCGACGCCGTCCACCGCGACGAGGTGCTGCGCGCGCAGAACCGCCTGCGGCTGGAGCAGCTCACCGAGAAGGTGCTGGGCGAGCACGGCCTCGGCATGGCCGATCTCGTCGCCGAGTACGGACCGGACGTGCCGGTGCCCGCTTCGGACGCGGAGACCGCGGAGTACGAGGCGGCCCGCGAGCGGGGCGAGGACGTCACCCCGCCCCCGCCGATGCCCTACGACCGCCCGACCCAACAGCGCCGCGCCCAGCGCGCGGAGAAGGACCTCACGCTCCTGGGCAAGGTCAACCCGCTCGCGCTGGAGGAGTTCGCCGCGCTGGAGGAGCGCTACCGGTTCCTGTCCACCCAGCTCGAGGACCTCAAGAACACCCGGCGCGACCTGCTCACCGTCGTCCGCGAGGTGGACGACAAGATCCTCGAGGTCTTCACCACCGCGTACTTCGACGTGGCGCGCGAGTTCGAGACCGTCTTCGCCACGCTGTTCCCCGGTGGGGACGGCAGGCTCGTGCTCACCGACCCCGAGGACATGCTCACGACCGGGATCGAGGTCGAGGCCCGGCCGCCGGGGAAGAAGGTCAAGCGGCTGTCGCTGCTATCGGGCGGTGAGCGCTCGCTCACGGCCATGGCCCTCCTCGTCGCGATCTTCCGCGCCCGCCCTTCGCCGTTCTACGTGCTCGACGAGATCGAGGCCGCCCTCGACGACGTCAACCTCCGCCGCCTGATCTCGCTGATGGAGGAGCTGCGCGAGGCCAGCCAGCTCATCGTGATCACCCACCAGAAGCCGACGATGGAGGTCGCCGACGCGCTTTACGGCGTCTCGATGCGCGGCGACGGCATCACCACGGTGATCAGCCAGCGCCTCCGCCCCGTGGCCAGCTGAGCTTCCGCGCAGGCCGCGTGGTCGCTCCGCGTGGTCGCTCCGCACGGCCAGGCAACCCGCTGTGGCGCGCCGGTGCCGTCGGCGCGGCCTGCATCACGCGCAGCCGAGGAGGGCTCAGCCGTGCGTGTGGCGGGGCCGCTCACCGCGCCGGGCCCCGCACCTGCGGCCGCGTCGCGCCCGGCGCGGCGGGGTGCTCGGCGCACCCGGCGCGCTCCGGCGTGACAGGGTGGGCTGGTGACGCAGACCCTGTGGATCGTCGTCGCGGTCGTCGCGGTGCTCATCGTCGTAGCCGTCGTTCTGGGCCTCGTGCTGCGCCGCAGCCGCCGCATCAGCCTTCGCGAGGCGGAGGAGCGCGAGCGGCTCAAGCCGCCCCGCGCTGGCACGTACAAGGCGGAGGGCGGCTTCACCTTCTCCGCGGGCACCGAGACGCAGGCCCCACCCCGCCCCAAGACCTCGCCCGCACCCGCGGTGGGGGAGCGGGCCGCACCTGCTGAAGCAGCGCCGACGACGCCGCCCACCGTCCGGCCGACTGCGTCGCCGACCGAGCCCTCGACCGAGCCGCGGACCGCGCGCCCGCCGACACCGCCGCCGACCGCCGCCGACCGCTGCTGCCGACCGAGCCGCGCGACCGGGTCGCCGACCACGCCGCCGACCGTTCCGCCGACGGCACCAGCCACCGAGCCGTCGACCGAGCCGCGGATTGGGTCGCCGACCGGGTCGTCGGTTGCGCCGCCGACCGTTCCGCCATCCGCGCCCGAGACGGGCAGCGGCCCGGCCGCTCCCGCCGACGTGCCTGCTCCGGCCCCCGCGGCCGACGTGGCGGCGGCTCCCACCGCCGATGTGGCCGCTCCCGCCGACACGACGACGGCGCCGGGCGGGCAGGCGACCAACGGTGTCGCACCCACCGCCACCCCCACCGACATCGCTCCCGCGGAAGGGCGGATGGAGCGGCTGCGGGGGCGGCTCTCCCGATCCCGCAGCGGTTTCGGCCAGGGGCTGCTCGGACTGCTGGGCGCCGGTGAGCTCGACGAGGAGTCGTGGGAGGACGTCGAGACCATGCTCCTGCAGGCCGACCTCGGCCCCGAGATGACCATGGAGCTGGTCGACACCCTGCGCACCGAGCTGGCCCGGCGCGGCGTCCGCACCACCGAGCAGGCCCGCACCCTGCTGCGCGACGTCCTGACCGACGCGCTGCGCACCGACCTCGACCGCTCCGTGCGGGCGCTCCCGCACGACGGCCGCCCCGCGGTGCTGCTGGTCGTCGGCGTGAACGGCACCGGCAAGACCACCACGACCGGCAAGCTCGCGCGCGTGCTCGTGGCGGGCGGACGGCACGTCGTGCTGGGCGCGGCCGACACGTTCCGCGCCGCGGCCGCCGAGCAGCTCATGACGTGGGGGGAGCGGGCGGGCGCCACCGTCGTGCGCGGCGCCGAGGGCGCCGACCCGGCCAGCGTCGCGTTCGACGCCGTCAAGCAGGGTAGCGAGGAGGGCGCCGACGCCGTGCTCCTCGACACCGCGGGCCGCCTGCACACCAAGACGGGCCTGATGGACGAGCTGGGCAAGGTCAAGCGCGTCGTCTCGCGCCAGTCGATCGTCGACGAGGTGCTGCTCGTCCTCGACGCCACGACCGGGCAGAACGGCCTCACCCAGGCGCGGGTCTTCGGCGACGTGGTCGACGTCACCGGAATCGTCCTGACGAAACTGGACGGCACCGCGAAGGGCGGAATCGTCTTCCGCGTCCAACGCGAACTGGGTGTTCCGGTCAAGCTCGTGGGCCTCGGAGAAGGCCCCGACGACCTTGCTCCATTCGAGCCTGCGGCGTTCGTCGACGCATTGCTCGACTGAGACGGGTGACACAAGATCGGCCAACGCCCGATTCGGTAACGCGTCTGTAACCCTGTCGGCCGACCCGTTCATCCAGCCGCAACAAGGTGCGACCTTCGTGGAAACACGTCACCTTGAGTATTCCTCCAGCCTGGCCAACAGCAGGAGGGAAAACGTGCCCGCTATCAACTCCGGTGACACCGCATGGGTGCTCGCGAGCGCTGCGCTCGTGATGCTCATGACCCCGGGACTGGCGTTCTTCTACGGAGGCATGGTCCGTAGCAAGAGCGTGCTCAACATGCTCATGATGAACTTCATCTGCCTCGCGGTCGTCACGGTCCTCTGGACGCTGTACGGCTACAGCTGGGCATTCGGCAACGACGCTTTCGGCGGTCTGGTGGGCGGCGGCGAATTCGCCGGCTTGTCCAACACGATCGGTGGATTCGTCGGTGCCGCGGTGACCGGTCCACCGCCGGTCGCGTGGCCGGGATCAGATGCATTGCCCGCCACCGCGTTCGTGATGTTCCAGCTGATGTTCGCCGTCATCACCCCCGCTCTGATCTCCGGTGCAATTGCCGACCGGGTCAAGTTCTGGTCGTGGGTGCTGTTCGTGGCGGCCTGGGTCACGATCTGCTACTTCCCGGTCGCCCACTGGGTGTTCGCGTTCAGCGGCTTCACGAGCGCTGACGGCGTCGGCGGCTGGATCGCCAACGACCTCAAGGCGGAGGACTTCGCCGGCGGGACCGCGGTCCACATCAACGCCGGTGCCGCGGGTCTCGCACTCGCGATCGTGCTCGGCAGGCGCAAGGGATGGCCGCGGGAGCACATGCGCCCGCACAACGTCCCGTTCATCCTGCTCGGCGCATCGCTGCTCTGGTTCGGCTGGTACGGCTTCAACGCCGGATCGGCGCTCTCGGCCAGCGACCTCGCGGGCGTGGCGTTCACCAACACCACCATCGCCACCTGTACGGCCGTTCTCGGCTGGCTGATCGTCGAGCAGATCCGCGACGGAAAGCCGACCACACTGGGCGCCGCGTCCGGGGCGGTGGCCGGTCTGGTCGCGATCACCCCGGCCTGTGGGTTCATCACACCGGTCGGCTCGATCTTCCTCGGCCTCATCGCCGGTGCGGTCTGCGCCCTCGCGGTCAGCCTCAAGTACCGGTTCGGCTTCGACGACTCGCTCGACGTCGTCGGCGTCCACCTGGTCGGCGGGATCATCGGCACGCTGCTGGTCGGGTTCCTCGGGACCCACAGCGTCAACGCGGCCGCGCTCGGCGAGGACGGCCTCTTCTACGGCGGCGGTCTGGTCCAGCTCGGCAGGCAGGCCATCGCCGCGGGGTCGGTGCTCGTCTACTCGTTCGTGTGCGCTTTGGTGATCGGCTACATCATCAAGTTCACCATCGGCTTCCGCATCTCCGAGGAGGACGAGGTCACGGGCATCGACGAGACCGAGCACGCCGAGACCAGCTACGACTACTCGACGCTGGGCGGCGGCCTCGGCCTCAGCTCCGGTCACCCGTTGGCCACGGCCTCCCAGCACTCTTCGGGGACCGTCGCCGCAGGCAAGGAAGGCTGAGAGATGAAGCTCGTCACGGCGATCGTCAAGCCGTTCGTCCTCGAGGACGTGAAGGGGGCGCTCGAACAGATCGGCGTCCTCGGCATGACGGTCAGCGAGGTCCAGGGCTACGGCCGTCAGAAGGGCCACACCGAGGTCTACCGGGGTGCTGAGTACTCCGTGGACTTCGTGCCCAAGGTGCGCGTGGAGGTCGTCGCCGACGACGCCCTCGCGGACAAGGTGGTCGACGCGGTCGTCGAGGCCGCCCGCACCGGCAAGATCGGTGACGGGAAGGTCTGGGTCACCCCGGTCGAGAGCGTGATCAGGGTCCGCACCGGCGAACGTGGAGCGGACGCGGTCTAGGTACGACATCTGGCCCGGGGCTCGCCGCGCTCCCCGGAGTGCGGCGGGCCCCGTGTCCGTGGCGGGGATTCTTCGGACAAGGGGACTCAGGCGATGATGCTGGTAACGGCGATCGGGGAGCGGGGTGCCGACGCGCTGTGACGACTCTGAGCTCCGGCTCGGCGGAGGACCTCGTCCGCGCGAAGGCAGTGCTGCTCGACCCCGGCCCGGGCAAGCGCCGCCTCGGACCCGAGGCGCTGCGCACGGCACTGGTGGACCTGCACGACTTCTGGCTCTCGTCGCGCTGCGCGGCGATCGGGCTGACCGACCGCGCCGCGCTCGTCGCCGTCGGCGCGCTGGGACGGCGCGAGCTGGCCCCCTACTCCGATCTCGACCTGGTGTTGCTGCACGACGGGCGCAAGGACGTCGACCGGCTGGCCGAGCAGCTCTGGTATCCGCTCTGGGACGCCGGGATCGGCCTCGACCACTCGGTGCGCACACCCGGCCAGGCCGTCCAGGTCGCGGCGACGGACCTGCGCGCCGCCTTCGGCCTGCTTGAGGCCCGGCACATCGCCGGGGACCCCGAGCTGTCGGAGAAGGTGAAGTCCGCGGTCCGACAGGCCTGGCGGGCCGGGATCCGCGGCCGTTTCGACGAGATCGCCGACGGCGCCCACGAGCGCTGGCGCAAGTCCGGCGACGTCGCGCACCGCGTCGAGCCCGACCTCAAGAACGGCCACGGCGGCCTGCGCGACGTCCAGCTGATCGACGCGCTGTCGGCCGCGCAGCTGGTCGACCGGCCGACGCGCGACGTGCTGGACGGCCGGGACCTGCTGCTGAACGTCCGCACCGAGCTGCACCGCCTGGCCGGGCGCGCACGCGACGTCCTGCGCGCCCAGGACGCCGACGAGATCGCGCTCAGCCTCGACATCGCCGACCGGTTCGAGCTGGCCAGGGCGCTCTCGCACGCGGCGCGCTCCGTCGCGTTCGCGGCGGAGGTCGGCCTGCGCCAGGCCCGCAACGCGTTGCCACGCCGGGGGCTCGCGGCGCTGCGCCGGGCTCCGGTGCGCCGCCCGCTGGGCAGCGGCGTCGTCGAGCACGCGGGTGAGGTCGCGCTGGCCCGCGACGCCACCGCGGCGCGGGATCCCGCACTTGTGCTGCGCGTCGCCGCGACGGCCGCGCGCACCGGCCTCCCCGTCGCCGCAGGCACGCTGCACCGGCTGGCCGACACAGCGCCCGAGCTGCGGGAGCCGTGGCCGAAGGCCGCGTTGGGGGAGCTGCTGTCGCTGCTGGGCTCGGGGCGCCCGCTCGTCGACGTGGTGGAGTCGCTGGACCGCACCGGGCTCTGGGGGCGGCTGTTCCCCGAGTGGGGTGCCGTCCGCGACCTGCCGCCGCGCGACCGCGCGCACGTCTGGACCGTCGACCGGCACCTCGTCGAGACCTGCGCACAGGCGGCCCGCCTCACCACCCGGGTGGCGCGCCCCGACCTGCTGCTGGTCGCCGCGATGCTGCACGACATCGGCAAGGGCCGAGGAGGCGACCACTCGGTGGTGGGGGAGTCGCTCGCCGTCCAGGTCGGGCGCAGGCTGGGCTTCAACGAGCCGGACGTCGACGTGCTGGGCGCGGTGGTGCGCCATCACCTGCTGCTGCCCGACACGGCGACCCGTCGCGACCTGGAGGACCAGGCCACCGTCGTCCGGGTCGTCGAGACGCTGGAGAACGCCGTCCCGGGCGCCGGTGCGCTGCTGCTGGACCTGCTCGGCGCGCTCGCGGAGGCCGACTCGCTCGGCACCGGCCCCGGTGTGTGGAGCCCGTGGAAGCGGGTGCTGATCGGGGATC
The DNA here is from genome assembly GCA_963799945.1 of uncultured Actinomycetota bacterium. Classification (GTDB taxonomy): domain Bacteria; phylum Actinomycetota; class Actinomycetes; order Mycobacteriales; family Pseudonocardiaceae; genus Pseudonocardia. The sequence continues at coordinate 295,501 of CAWCZG010000004.1, read as the reverse complement.
TCGTCGCCCGTTGTCGGGCACTGCTGGCCGGGGAGGCATTGCCCGCGCCTGCCGAGCCGACGCCCACGGAGCTGGCGCTGGCCGAGGCCGCGGTGGCCGACGGGCGTCCGCAGCTCAGCATGGAGCCGGGGGACCCCGCGACGGTGACCGTGGCCATGCCGGACGGGCCCGGCGGGCTCGCCGCGGCGGCCGGGGTGATCGCGCTGCACTCCCTGGAGGTGCACGCCGCCGTGCTCCTGCCCTCGGCGATGCCGTGCCCCGGTGCGGCCGTCTTCCGCTTCACGGTCACACCCCGCTTCGGCGGCTACCCCGATCCCGCGCTGCTGCGCTCGGACCTGGTGCGGGCCCTCGCGGGCACGCTCGCGCTCGACGAGGCGTTGGCGCGCAAGGAACGCGACTACGCCCCGGCGGCGGCCGTCGGGGAGCCACCCGCCCCGGCGAGGGTGATGTGGTTCGACGACGAGGCCACCGGAGCCGTCGTGATGGAGCTGCGGAGCACCGATCGCATCGGGCTGCTGCACCGCGTCGCGGCGGCGCTGGCCGCGTGCGACATCAGCCTGCGATGGGCGCGGGTCTCGACGCTCGGCGCGTCGGTGGTCGACGCGTTCTGCCTGGACGCGGGCGGGGGCACCGTGCCGGTGGCGCGGCGTCGGGCCGTGGAGCAGGCGGTACTGGCGGCGGCCCGCACCACACCGGTCCCCACCTGACCCCGCCCCGGTCACGGCCGTCGCCAGGCCTCCGCGCGCTCCAGGACGCCCGGCTCGCCGGTCGTGTCCTCGGTGATCTCCTCCACCTCGTCGGCGTCGAGATCGTCGCCGCCGTGCGCGGCCTCGCCGTCGGCGAGCTGGAGGTCGGCCGCCGCGAGGAGGCGGTGGCCGGTGGCCAGCACCGCGATGGCGACGAGCACCGCGCCTGCGGCGATCCAGAACGGCACGTGGACGTTGAACCGCTCGACCAGCAGGCCCGCCGCGAAGGGGGCGAGCCCGCCGCCGATGAACCGGATGAAGCCGTAGGCCGCCGAGGCCACCGGGCGCTCGACCGGCGCCACCAGCATCACGGCCTGGGTCGTCAGCGTGTTGTTCACGCCGATCATCGCGCCCGCGACGATCACGCACACCACCAGCACCGGCGGGAACGCCGTGAACGCGGCGATCACCCCGAGGACCACGGCGAACAGCGCGAGGTTGACGTACAGGGTGGGGGCCGTGCCGAAGCGGCGCTGCAGCCGCGGCGCCACGAAGACCGAGAAGATCGCCACCAGCAGGCCCCAGCCGAAGAACACGGCGCCCAGCCCGTAGATCGACAGGTGCATGGGGAACGGCACGTAGCCGAGCATCGTGAAGAAGCCCCAGTTGTAGAGCAGCGCCGTGACGCCCATCGTGAGCAGCCCGCGGTGGCGCAGCGCCTTGATCGGCGCGGACAGCGGCGCCGGGGCGGGGGGCTTGGGGAGTCGCGGGACGAAGAAGATCGTCGCGACGAGCGCGATCGCCATCAGCACGGAGACGCCGAAGAACGGCCCGCGCCAGCTGATGTTGCCCAGCGCGGCGCCGAGCAGTGGCCCGCACGCGATCCCGACGCCCAGCGCCGTCTCGTAGAGCACGATCGCGCCCGCGAAGCCGCCCGTCGCCGAGCTGACGATCACGGCGAGCGAAGTGGCGATGAAGAGCGCATTGCCCAGGCCCCAGCCCGCGCGGAAGCCGACGATCCCGCCGATCGAGCCCGACAGGCCCGCCAGCGCGGCGAACACCACGATCAGCACGAGACCGGCGATGAGCGTGTTCTTGGCGCCGATCCGGCTCGACACCCAGCCCGTCACCAGCATCGCGACGGCGGTGACCACGAGGTAGCTGGTGAACAGCAGGGTCACCTGGGTCGGCGAGGCGTGCAGCTGGGACGAGAGCGCGGGCAGGATCGGGTCGACGAGCCCGATGCCCATGAACGAGATCACGCAGGCGAAGGCGACGGCCCACACCGCTTTGGGCTGGCGGAACGGACTTGCGGGGGCGGTCATGCGTTCACTTCTTTCGTGACGAGGCGGGTGAGCGCGGGTAGTGCGGCGGCCAGCGCGGTGCGGTCGGCGGCGTCGAGGTCGTCGAGCAGCTCGGCGAGGGCGTCGGCGCGTTCACGGCGGCGGGCCGCGAGCAGCGCCCGTCCGGGATCGGTGAGGGCCACCAACACGCCGCGCCGGTCGTCGGGGTCCACCGAGCGCTCGGCGAGCCCCTGCGCGGTGAGCCTGCCGACGAGCCCGGTCATCGCGGGCTGGGTGACGCTCTGCGCCTCGGCGAGCTCGGTGATCCGCGAAGGGCCGTGGCGTTCCAGCGTCGCGAGGGTCGACGCCGCGACCAGGCTGAGGCCGCCGCGGGGGGTCAGCCGGGGCAGCAGCGTGACCAGTTGGTCGAGCCCCTCGGCCAACGCGTGGCCGTCGATCGTGAGCATGAACAATATATAACATGCTTATGCAAACGCCGGACGCCGGGTTCGGCACGCTGTCCCGGTAGGCTCGTTACGTGTTTGACAGCCTCTCCGAGCGCCTCTCCGGCGCGCTGGCCGGCCTTCGTGGCAAAGGCCGGCTTTCCGACGCCGACATCGATGCCACCGCGCGCGAGATCCGCATCGCGCTGCTGGAGGCCGATGTCGCGCTACCGGTGGTCCGCGTGTTCATCGCGAGGATCAAGGAGCGGGCCAAGGGCGCCGAAGTCTCTGGCGCGCTGAACCCGGCGCAGCAGGTCGTCAAGATCGTCAACGAGGAGCTCGTCGCGATCCTCGGCGGCGAGACGCGGCGCCTGCGGCTGGCCAAGGAGCCGCCGAGCGTGCTCATGCTCGCGGGCCTCCAGGGTTCAGGAAAGACCACGCTCGCGGGCAAGCTCGCGGGCTGGCTCAAGGGCCAGGGCCATACGCCGCTGCTCGTTGCGTGCGACCTGCAGCGGCCCAACGCGGTCAACCAGCTGCAGATCGTCGGCGAGCGGGCCGGAGTGCCGACGTTCGCCCCGGAGCCGGGCAACGGTGTCGGCGATCCGGTCGACGTGGCCCGGCGGGGCGTCGCGCACGCCCGGGAGAAGCACTACGACATCGTCATCGTCGACACAGCGGGCCGCCTGGGCGTCGACGCGGAGCTGATGCGGCAGGCGGCCGACATCCGTGACGCGGTGCGTCCCGACGAGACGCTCTTCGTCCTCGACGCCATGGTCGGGCAGGACGCGGTCACCACCGCCGAGGCGTTCCGCGACGGGGTCGGCTTCACCGGTGTCGTGCTCACCAAGCTCGATGGCGATGCCCGCGGTGGCGCGGCGCTGTCCGTCCGCGAGGTCACCGGCCAGCCGATCCTCTTCGCCTCCAACGGCGAGAAGCTGGCCGATTTCGACGTCTTCCACCCCGACCGGATGGCCAGCCGCATCCTGGGCATGGGCGATCTGCTCACCCTCATCGAGCAGGCCGAGCAGCACTTCGACGCCGAGCAGGCCGCCTCGGCCGCGGCGAAGATGGGCACCGGCGAGCTCACGCTCGAGGACTTCCTCGAGCAGATGCTCGCCATCCGCAAGATGGGCCCGATCGGCAACATCCTCGGCATGCTGCCCGGCGCCAACTCCGGGCAGATGAAGGAGGCGCTGGCGCAGGTCGACGACAAGCAGCTCGACCGCCTCCAGGCCATCATCCGCGGCATGACGCCCGCCGAGCGGGCTGATCCGAAGATCATCAACGGGTCGCGGCGGCTGCGCATCGCCAACGGCTCCGGCGTGACGGTCGGCGACGTGAACGACACGGTCAACCGCTTCTTCGAGGCCCGCAAGATGATGAAGCAGATGGCGGGCCAGTTCGGGTTCGGCAGCCGCAGCGCCACGCGCAGGCAGGCCAAGTCGCGCAAGGGCAAGAAGCCGCAGAAGGCTCGCGGCGGCCGTCCGCAGCCCGCCCGTGCGGGCATGCCGGATCTCACCGGCCTCCCGCCGTCGCTGCAGCAGCTGCCGCCGGGGCTCGACCAGCTACCGGCCGGTTTCGACCTCTCGAAGCTGAAGTTCCCGCCGAAGGGGAAGTAGACCGTCATGTACCGGCTGCGCGGGGTGGCGCTGCCGTCCGGTGAGTCCGTGGAGCTGTGGGTCGACGCGTCCGGGCGCTTCACCGACGAGCCCGTCCTCGGCGCGGAGACGCTCGTCGACGGCGGGTGGATCCTGCCGGGCCTCGTCGACGCGCACTGCCACGTCGGGCTCGGCCCCGAGGGTCCGGTCGACCTCGAGGAGGCCGATGCCCAGGCCCGCACCGACCGCGACGCCGGAGCCCTGCTGCTGCGCGATTGCGGCTCGCCGGTGGACACCACGCCGCTGCAGGCCCGCGCCGACCTCCCGGAGATCATCAGGGCGGCCCGGCACGTCGCGAGGCCCAAGCGCTACATCTCGGGCCTGGCCACGGAGATCGACGACCCCGCGCTGCTGCCCGAGGTCGTCGCCGAGCAGGCCGCCGCGGGCGACGGCTGGGTCAAGCTCGTCGGCGACTGGATCGACCGCTCCGTCGGCGATCTCGCGCCGCTGTGGCCGGATGACGTGCTGGTCGCGGCGATCGAGGCCGCGCACGCCGCGGGCGCCCGCGTCACCGCCCACGTGTTCGGCACCGACGCCCTGCCCGGCCTGATCGGGGCGGGCATCGACTGCATCGAGCACGGCACGGGCCTCACCGACGAGCTCATCGCCGAGATGGCGCGCCGCGGCACCGCGCTCGTGCCCACGCTGATCAACGTCGAGACGTTCCCGGGCATCGCCGCGTCCGCGGGCCGCTACCCGACCTACGCAGCCCACATGCTGGCGCTGCACGAGGGCGCGTCCGGCCTCGTCCGCAAGGCCGTCGAGGCGGGCGTGCCGGTGTACGCGGGCACCGACGCGGGTGGGTCGATCACCCACGGGCGGATCGCCGACGAGGTGGCCGCGCTGCAGGCCGCGGGTCATCCCGATGCGCTCGGGGCGGCGAGCTGGGCGGCGCGGGAGTGGCTGGGGCGCCCGTCGCTGCAGGCCGGGCATCCGGCCGACCTGGTCGTCTACCGCACCGACCCGCGCGCCGACCTCTCCGTCCTCCGCGAGCCCGCGTTGGTCCTGCTGCGCGGGGCACCGGTCCACTCCGCTTGATCGGGCCCGATCGCGGTGATCATGGCTTTGAGCTGGGGTTACCGGGCGGTCGGGTGCTGCCCGGCCGCGCGGGCTAGGGCGGGCCGGTAGCGTCGATCGCGTGAAGGGCACGGAGGACGAAGGCGTGGGCGAGCACTTCGACAGCGCCGAGACGGCTTTTCCGCCGTCTCCGCCCCAGGGCCCACCCGCCTCCGTCGACCTCGCCGCGCAGCCCGCCCCACCCGGCGAAGTCCACACCGGACAGATCACTTTCGCGGACGGGCCGGGCGCACCGGTGGAAGGACAGGCAGGCCCGCTGACCCGCACCGCCGATGCCGCCGCGCGGACCTGGCCCGGCGGGGCCGACGCGGGTGCGCGAACCCTCACCGCCGATGCCGAGACCCCGACCTGGCCCGGTGGTGTGGCACCGGGGCCGATGCTGGAGCGCGGACCCTGACCGCCGATGCCGAGACCCCGACCTGGCCCGGCGGGGTGGCGCCGGGCGCCGCTGCGGGCGTCTCGTCGCCGACCGATCCCCGGCCGTGGGGTGTGCCGAACCCCGGCCCGGAGTTCGCCACGCCCGGCCCGCTCGCCGAGATGCCGCCCGGCGCGTGGGTGGACGAGTCCCGGACCACCGGCCCGACCTCCTTCGCCGACCTGTTCCGGGTCCCGCAGCCGCCGCGGGCGCCCCACCGGTGGGGGCTGGGCGCCTACCTGTTGGTCGAGGTCACGTTCCTGCTGCTCTCGGTGCTGTTGTCCTACCTGCTGGCGGGCCGGCTGACCTCGTCCGCCGGGGCGATCGCGCTGGCGCTCGCCGTACCGACCGTCGGCGCCGCCGGGCTGGCGTTGCTGATCACTCGGATCCGGGGGAACGGGCCGCGCATCGATCTCGGGCTGCGGATGACCCGCCGCGACGTCGTCATCGGGCTGCTCTGCGGGCTGGCGGGCCTGGTGATCACCATCCCGGCCTCGCTGCTGTACGTCGCGATCGTCGGGACCGACGCCAGCTCCGCGGTGGGGGACGCGTTCGGCGGCGTCCGCGCGGGCCCCGTCCTCGCCATCCTCGTCTTCGTGATCGTGGTGTTCGTCGCACCCCTGTGCGAGGAGATCGTCTACCGGGGCCTGCTGTGGGGGGCCGTCGAGCGGCTGGGTGCGAACCGGTGGTGGACCCTCGTGGTGACCACCGTCGTGTTCGCGCTCGCCCACTTCGAGTTCAGCCGCACCCCGTTGCTGCTGGTCGTGGCGATCCCGATCGGCGTGGCCCGGGTGATCACCGGCAGGCTCTCCGCCGGCGTGATCGCGCACCAGATCAACAACCTGCTGCCGGGGGTCGTGCTGATGCTGAGCGTGCTCGGCGCCGTCCCGATGACCTGATTCGACGTCCCGTCTGGCACAATGGCGTCTCGGCTCCGCGGCTGGCCCTCTAACTGTGCCGCGGCCACAAACCTGGAGACGCGCAGTCCGCAACCCCACGCGGTCGTCGCGGCCTCAATCGGAGTAGTTCGTATTCGCGAGGAGCACCAAGCAGCGTGGCCGTCAAGATCAAGCTGATGCGGTTGGGCAAGATCCGCCAGCCCTACTACCGCGTCGTCATCGCCGACTCGCGCACCCGCCGCAGTGGTCGGGCGATCGAGACCATCGGCAAGTACCACCCGAAGCTGGAGCCGAGCCTCATCGAGATCGACTCGGAGCGCGCGCAGTACTGGCTCGGCGTCGGCGCCCAGCCCACCGAGCCGGTGCAGCACCTCCTGGAGATCACCGGCGACTGGCAGAAGTTCAAGGGCCTCCCCGGCGCCGAGGGCACCCTCAAGCCGCAGCCCACCAAGCCCGACAAGCAGGCGCTGTTCAACGCCGCGCTGGCCGCTGCGGGCGAGGAGCCGGCCACTGAGGCCACCACGCCGCGCAAGCGTTCCGGCGCCCGCCCGAAGGCCGACGAAGCCGCCGAAGCGCCCGCCGAGTCGTGACCAGCCGACGTGAACCTCTTCGTGGGGGCGACCTCGTGACGGCATCCGCGGAGACCACGTCGTGAGCGCCGTACTGGCTGACGCCCTCGAGCACCTCGTGCGAGGCATCGTGGATCACCCGGACGACGTCCGGGTCGATCTCGTCACCACGCGCCGCGGCCGCACCCTCGAGGTCCGGGTCCATCCCGAGGACCTCGGCAAGGTGATCGGCCGCGGTGGCCGCACCGCCACCGCGCTGCGCACGGTCGTCGGCGGGGTCGGCGGGCGCGGCGTTCGGGTCGATGTCGTCGACACCGATCGGTAGCACGGGCGAACTGCTGCTCGCGGGCGTGGCCATGCGGGCGCACGGGTTGCACGGCGAGGTCGTCGTCAACCTGCACACCGACTCGCCCGCGGAGCGGTTCGCCCCCGGCGCCGTGCTGGTCGCGCGGCGCCAGGGGGAGCCGGACGGCACCCTGACCGTGGAGTCGGCGCGTCCGCACTCCGGTCGGATGCTCGTCCGCTTCGTCGAAGCGCCCGACCGCACGGCCGCAGAGGGCCTGCGCGGCACCCGGCTGCTCGTCGTGGCGGGCACGGCGGCGCCGACGGGCGACCCCGACGAGTTCCACGTCCACGAGCTCGAGGGCCTGCGCGCCGAGTTGGCCGACGGCACCGTGGTCGGCACGGTCGGCGAGATCGTCCACGGGCCGGGCGGCGAGCTGTTGGTCGTCGTCCGCGAGGGCGCCCCCGATGCGCTGGTCCCGTTCGTCCAGGCGATCGTCCCGACCGTCGACCTGGAGGCAGGCCGGTTGGTGCTCACGCCGCCCGAGGGTCTCCTCGACTGACCCCTCAGGCCTGCGCGCCCCGCCCGCCGCGGACCATCGCCGTCATGTCCGGCGTCGTGAAGCCGAACTGCGTGTAGAGGCTGTGGGCGTCCCCCGTGAAGAGCGTCCAGCGGAAGTCGCGGCCGGGCCCGTCATCGATCATGAGCTTGACCATCGCCTTGCCGAGACCGTTGCCCCTCGCGGCCGGGTCCACGTAGACGTCGGCGAGATAGGCGAACGCCACACCGTCCGACACCGCCCGTGCGAAGCCCACCGTCGCGCCGCTGTCGTCGTAGGCGCCCACCACCCGCCACGCCCCGCGGATCTGGGTGTCGAAGTGGTGGCGGCTGCGCCAGCGTCCCCAGTAGGCCTCGGTCGACAGGAACCGCCAGACGGCGTCCCCGTCGACACGGGTCGGATCGTCGTCGATCTCGAATTGGTCGATGCGGACGGGCACGCGTGCAGGATGCCACTGTCAACCTTGGTTGACACCGCGGTGCTGTCAACGTAGGTTGACACCATGACCGATGCGACGCAGGTGGCGGCGGCGGCGTCCAGCAGGGACCCGGCCGTCGGGCTGGCGGCCGTGGCGTCCCTGCGGGGTCTGCTGGAGTCGCTGGAGGAGCTGCAGGTGGGCAACGCGCGGGACCAGGGGTGGTCCTGGCAGCAGATCGCCCAGGCCCTGCGGGTGAGCAGGCAGGCCGTGCACAAGAAGTACCGACGGTTCGGGATCTGAGGGGCGGGGGAGATGTTCGAGAGGTTCACGAAGCGGGCGCGGGCGGTCGTCGTCCACGCGCAGGAGATCGCCCGCGCGCAGCATTCGGCGACGATCGGCACGGAGCACCTCCTGCTGGCGCTGTACGCGGTCCCCGAGGGGCTGGCGGCCGCGATCCTGGAGCGGCTGCAGGTCTCGCGGGCCGACGTCGAAGCCGATCTCGCCCGCGGCGGCCCGTTCGACGCCGAAGCGCTCGCGATGCTGGGCATCGACCTCGACGAGGTGCGCAGGCAGGCCGACGAGACGTTCGGACCCGGCGCCCTGGAGCGCACGCGGGCCGCGCGCTCGGGCGGCTGGCGGGCGGGACACCTTCCGTTCGAGCCCGCGACCAAGAAGGCGTTGGAGCTGGCGCTCCGCGAGGCCGTGCGGCTGGGACACGGCTTCCTCGGCACGGAGCACCTGCTGCTCGGGCTCCTGCACGACGGCCGGGCCCGCGATGTGCTCGTGGCGCGGGGCGTCGGCCTCGACGGGACGCGGGCGCTGGTGGAAGAGCTGGTGCGCAAGCGTCGAGCGGGCTAGTGCGGTGACCGCGACCGTCTGCCGGGCCCCTCGCGCGCCCAGACGACGACTCGCTGCGTTGCCGCCCTCGCGAATACCCCGGTACGAGCCTCCGGGCGGCGCCTTGCGACTCGCCGCCTGGATCACGCGATCGACCCGGCAACGTCCGCGGTCACCGCACTAGTCCAGGATCGCTCGGGTGCGCATCGACGTCGTGACGATCTTCCCGGGGTACCTCGCGCCCCTGCGCGAGGCGCTGCTGGGCCGGGCCATCGAAGCCGGGCTCGTCGACCTCGCGGTGCACGACCTGCGGGACTGGACCCACGACGTGCACCAGGCGGTCGACGACGCCCCCTACGGCGGTGGGCCCGGCATGGTCATGCGCCCACAGGTGTGGGGGGAGGCCCTCGACGCCGTACTGGCCGAAGGTCCGCCCGCGCGCCTGGTCGTGCCCACCCCGGCCGGGCGGCCGTTCACCCAGTCGCTGGCCCAGGAGTGGGCCACCGCGGAGCGGCTGGTCTTCGCCTGCGGCCGCTACGAGGGGATCGACCAGCGGGTGGTCGATCACTACGCGCCGGTCGAGGAGGTCAGCATCGGCGACTACGTGCTGGTCGGGGGCGAGGTCGCGGTGATGGTGATGGTCGAGGCGGTCGTGCGGCTGCGCCCCGGTGTGCTGGGCAACCCGCAGTCGGCCGAGCAGGACTCGTTCTCCGACGGCCTGCTCGAAGGCCCGGCCTACACGCGCCCGGTGAGCTGGCGCGGACTGGACGTGCCGGAGGTGCTGCGCAGCGGCAACCACGCCGCGATCAACCGGTGGCGGCGCGACCGCGCGTTGGAGCGCACCGCCGCCCGCCGACCCGATCTGTTGGCCGCGCTGCCGCCGGACGCTCTCGACGCGGCGGACCGGGCGTTCCTGGCGGGGGTCGTCGAGGACTGAAGGGCGTCTGGCATCATGGACGTCGAGCTCGTGCCCACCCGGGCCATCCGAGCGCGCCTCCGGTTTCACGGGATGGCGCCCGCATTGCCGCTACACGACCGAGGACGGATCTCGCGATGAACACCCTGGACGCACTGGACGCGCAGATGCTGCGTTCCGACATTCCCGCTTTCCGGCCGGGTGACACGCTGAAGGTGCACGTCAAGGTCATCGAGGGCACGCGGTCCCGCGTCCAGGTGTTCCAGGGCGTCGTCATCCGTCGGCACGGCGCCGGGGCCCGCGAGACGTTCACCGTTCGCAAGATCTCGTTCGGCGTCGGTGTCGAGCGCACGTTCCCCGTGCACTCGCCCAACATTGACCGTATCGAGGTATTCACGCGCGGTGACGTCCGCCGGGCGAAGCTCTACTACCTCCGTGACCTGCGCGGCAAGGCTGCGAAGATCAAGGAGAAGCGCGAGACCCCCTCGGCGTCCTGACCGCCTGACGGAGTAGGGCGTAGCCTTCGTGAGCGTGGCCCTCCCCGAGCTTCCCGACGACCGGCGGGCCCAGCCTCCACGGCACGGCAGGAATGACGAGCCGATGGGCATGCCGCAGAACGGGGTTCCCGGTGTTCCGGTGCCGCATCTGCCGTCCACGCCCTGGCCTATCGACGGTCTGAGCGGGGCACCCCGCCTCGACGGCCTGAACGGCCACGCCGGCAACGGTCACTCGGCCAACGGCCACGTCGCCAACGGACACGTGGCGGGCGGGTACTCGTCCGACGGCTACCCTCCAACGGGTATGGCCAGGCCAACGGATACGAGGACGCCGCCGACGGGTATTCCGCCAACGGACCCGTCGCGGACGGGTACTCGTCCAACGGCTACCAACCCAACGGGCACAGCCCGGCCGCCGGGCACGGCGCCTCGATGAACGGCGCGGCCGACGGGTACAGCAACGGCTACCCGGATGGCGATGCCGCGCCCAGCGGCGGCAGGTACGACGGCGGCGCCAATGGTGGCTACGCGAGCGGCGGCGCGTACGACAGTGGCTACGCGGGCGGCGGCGGCGCGTACGACGGGGCCGCGAACGGCGGCTACGCAGATGGCGGCGGCAGGTACGACGGCGGTCCCTCCGGCGCGTGGGACGCCCGCGAGCGCCCGCTCGACGGCGGCCACGTCGGCCCATCGAGCTGGGGCGGCACCCACCGCCCGGCAGGGGAGCCTGGTGGCTACGGCCCGCAGGCCAACGGCGTCGGCGATGCCGCGCCTGACCACAACGGTCGGTTCGGCCCCGGCGCCCCCAACGGCATGCCCGCCCCCAGCGGCTTTCCCGGCGGCGTCCCCATCAACATCAACCCCGGCCCGTGGACCGCGGAGCCGGAGTCGCCTGGCGAGCTGACCGACGGACGGGCGGCCTACGACCCGGCTGGACCTCGCCCAGGGGACAGCGGCCGGTTCCGCGGCCAGCCCGCCGCGCTGCGCCCTGAGGACAGCGGTCGCTATGTAGGCCAGCCCGCCGCGCTGCGCCCCGAGGACAGCGGCCCCAATGTTGGCCAGCCTGCCGGGCTGCGACCCGAGGACACCGGCCGGTACTCCGGCCAACCTGCGGGGCTCCGGCCCGAAGACGGCGGTCGCTACGCAGGCAGGCCTGTCGGCCTGCGCCCTGAAGACGGCCGGTACCCCGGCCGGCCCGGCGGGCCGATGCCGGGACAGCCGGTCGGACTCCGGTCGGATGACGGCGGTCAGTTCGGGACCCGTCTTGGTGGGCCGAGGCCCGAGGACAGCGGCCGGTTCCCGTTCCCCGGTCAGGTGGCCGAGTCCCCGAGCGGCAGTCAGCCGCAGCGCCGTGTCCGCAGCGATGTCCCGCCGCCCCGGCGCACCGGGCGGCCGGACAACGCCCCCGGAGGCCCGCAGAACCCGGACGCCTTCTCGCCCGATGGCAGGCAGGCCGCTTTCAGCGAGGGAGCACCGACGAACGTCGGCGCCCCGACCGGCGCGTGGAACGGCGTCGACCAGCCCACGGCAGTCGGCAGGCCCCCTGTCGACGACGCCTACGACGAAGACGTCCCCGGATTCCCCGGCAAGCACCGCCGCAGGGCGGGTGAGTCGCCCGACGAGCGCCCTGCCTCTAGCTACCGGGAGCAGGCTGCGGCGGCGGGCCACAAGGGCCGCGGCGGTCGGCGCAGGCGCCCCGCGTTCTGGAAAGAGCTGCCGATCCTCATCGTCGTGGCCCTGCTGCTGACGTTCCTCATCCAGACGTTCGTCGCGAAGGTCTACGTGATCCCCTCGGGATCGATGGAGACCACGCTGCACGGCTGCACCGGCTGCAACAACGACCGCGTGCTCGTCGACAAGGTCACCTACCGCTTCTCCGACCCGCAGCCGGGCGACGTCGTCGTCTTCCGCGGCCCCGACGGGTGGACCAGCGAGTTCACCGCCGACCAGCCCGCCAACGTCGTCGTGCGGGCGCTGCAGGGCCTGGGCTCCCTCATCGGTCTCGCCCCGCCCGACGAGAAGGACTTCATCAAGCGCGTCATCGCGATCGGCGGCCAGACCGTGCAGTGCTGCGACTCGCGCAACCGGGTCCTCGTCGACGGGAAGCCGCTCAACGAGCCCTACATCTACTTCCTGCCCGACGCGGGGGCGGCGCGGCAGGACACATTCGGTCCGGTCACCATCCCGGCGGGCGAGCTGTGGATGATGGGCGACAGCCGCAACAACTCGGCCGACTCCCGCGTCCCCGGCCACGGTCCCGTCCCGATCGCGAACGTCATCGGACGGGCACGCCTGATCGTCCTGCCGTTCGCCCGGTTCGGCTCGATCCCGTCGCCCAACCCCCAGGCCACCGTCAGCGCGCTCGGTGTGGGAGCAGGCGACACCGGCGCACCCGTCGGCCTCGGCATGGTGGCGTTGCTCCCGCTGATCGTCCTGCGACGGCGGGAGCGTGACCTGGGTGGTTTCCTCCCGGGGAGCGCCCTGAACAGCGCGGGCCGCGGCGTTCATGACCGATCCGAGCGCGGCTCTTGAGCCTGGAGCACCGCCCCCGCATGCCCCAGCCCCGTCGCTCCCCGCGTCGCCCCCGCGTTCTCCTGCCGGCGGAGCTGCGACCCACGCGCGCCATCGTCCGGCGATCGGCGGGCATGTGGACGCTGCAGACCACGCTGCAACGCCACGGGCTCGGACCGGTGGCAGGCGTCGACGAGGCAGGCCGCGGCGCCTGCGCGGGCCCGCTCGTCGTCGCGTCCTGCGTCCTGCGGCCGGGGGACGCGCGCAGGCTCGAGGGGCTCACCGACTCGAAGCTGCTCACCGCGGCCGCCCGCGAGGACTACTTCCGGCTGATCACACGCTGGGCGGCCGACTACTGCGTGGTGGTCATCCCCGTCGACGAGGTCGACCGGCGGGGCGTGCACATCGCGAACATCGAGGGCATGCGCCGCGCGGTCGCTGGGCTGAGCACTCCGCCGGGCTACGTGCTGACCGACGGGTTCGCCGTCCGCGGCTTCGGCCGTCCCACGCTCGCCGTGCCCAAGGGCGACCAGGTGGCGGCGTGCGTCGCAGCCGCTTCGGTGCTGGCCAAGGTGACGCGGGACCGGATCATGGTCGGGCTGGACGCGGAGCTGCCGCAGTACCGGTTCGCCGAGCACAAGGGCTACTGCACGCCGGTGCACGATGCCGCGCTCCTCGAGCACGGCCCGAGCGCGGTCCACCGATACTCCTTCGTGAACGTGCGCGGCGCGTGGGCCTCCCGATTCGGGCTACCGAACGCACTGGTCCACAATGAGCTGCTGCCGGTCGGGCCGTCCGACGCGGGAGAGGGAGGGCTAGAACCGTGAGCGCCGAGGATCTCGAGAAGTACGAGACCGAGATGGAGCTCACGCTCTACAAGGAGTACCGGGACATCGTCTCCCAGTTCTCCTTCGTCGTGGAGACGGAGCGTCGCTTCTACCTCGCCAACTCGGTCGACGTCACCCCGCGCAACGCCGATGGCGAGATCTACTTCGAGGTCCGGATGTCCGACGCGTGGGTCTGGGACATGTACCGGCCCGCACGCTTCGTCAAGAACGTCCGCGTGCTCACGTTCAAGGACGTGAACATCGAGGAGCTCGACAAGCCCGATCTGCGGCTGCCGGAGGGCAACCAGTTCGGCTCCTGAGCCGCGGGTTGTCCCCAAGCGGGTCCGGCTGTCCACAGCTCACGCCGACCGCCGCCGCGGCGTCGCCCGCCCCGCCATCGTGGGGGCATGGCAGCGAAGGACGTGCTCGGCAGGCGCGGTGAGGATCTCGCGGCGGAGTTCCTGACCGAGCAGGGTCTGGTCGTGCTCGATCGCAACTGGCGATGTCGCCACGGCGAGCTCGACATCGTGTGCACCGATTCCCGGCAGTTGGTCGTGTGCGAGGTCAAGACGCGCTCGAGCACGCGCTACGGCCTACCTGCCGAGGCGGTCGACCCGCGCAAGGCCCGGCGGATCCGGCTGATCACCAACGCCTGGCTCGCCGCGCACGGTGTGCCGTGGGTGGAGATCCGGTTCGACGTGGTCGCGGTGCTCGTCGAGCCCGGCTGGCCGGTGCGCATGCAGCACTACCGGGCGGCGTTCTGATGGGGTTGGCGCGCACGTGGTCGGTGGCGTTGCAGGGTGTCGACGGGCGCCTGGTGGAGATCGAGTCGGACATCGGGGGTGGGCTCCCCGGGATCCACCTGGTCGGGCTGCCGGATGCGGCGTTGCACGAGTCGAAGGACCGCGTCCGGGCGGCCGTCGTCAACTCCGGCTGGCCGTGGCCGAGCGAACGCATCGTCCTGGCGCTGTCGCCCGCCACGCTGCGCAAGGCGGGCAGCGGGTTCGACCTGGCCTTGGCGTGCGCCGTCCTCACCGCCCACGGGGTGCTGCCACAGGTGGCGCTCGACGGCACCGTCCTGCTGGGGGAGCTGGCGCTCGATGGTCGGCTGCGCGCGGTCCGGGGCATGCTGCCGTGCCTCCTCGCCGCCCGTGCAGCGCGGGTCGCCCGCGTGGTGGTGCCCGAAGCCGCGTTGGCCGAGGCGTCGCTCGTCGAGGGTCTGGAGGTGCACGGGGCCGCAACGCTCAACGAGGTCCTGCAGTGGCTCCAGGGGGTGGGCGAGCTGCGCCGTCCCGGCCCGCTCGCGGTGCGGTCCGACGACGAGGAGCCCCCTGACCTGGCTGACGTGATCGGCCAGGACGACGCGCGACAGGCCTGCGAGATCGCCGCCGCGGGCGGGCACCACCTGTTGCTCGTCGGGCCGCCCGGCACCGGGAAGACGATGCTGGCGCAGCGGTTCGTCGGCCTCCTGCCACGACTGGGTGCCGCCGAGGCGCTCGCGCTCGCGTCGATCCGGTCGGTCGCGGGTCGGCTGCCCGGAGCGGGGGTGCTCACCACCCTGCCGCCGCTGGTCGCGCCCCACCATTCGCTCTCGTTGGCCGCGCTCGTCGGCGGCGGGAGCGGCGTGGCACGCCCCGGCGCGGTATCCCTGGCCCACCGCGGTGTCCTCTTCGTCGACGAAGCTCCGGAATGGGCGCCGCACCTGCTCGATGCCCTGCGCACCCCGCTCGAAGACGGCGAGGTCCGGCTGTCCCGGGCCGAGGGCACCGTCTGGTACCCGGCGCGGTTCCAGCTCGTCCTCGCCGCCAACCCCTGCCCGTGCGCTCCCGCCCACGATCGCGATTGCGTGTGTTCCTCGGTGGTGCGCCGCCGCTACATGGGGCGGTTGTCGGGACCGTTGCTCGATCGGGTGGATCTTCGCGCGCGGATGCTGCCGGTCACCACCCTCAGCGCGGTCGTCGAGCAGTCCGAGGGCACGGCCGAGGTCAGAGCGCAGGGTGCTCGCTGCCCGGGAGGCCGCCGCGGCCCGCTGGGCCGGGAACGGCTGGCTGACCAACGCCGAGGTGCCCGGCCCCGTCCTGCGCAGCCGCTTCGCCCTCCCCACCCACGTCGTCCGCCCCCTGGATGCGGCCCTGCGGGCGGGCCAGATCACCGCCCGCGGCGCCGACAGGGCGTTGCGCGTCGCCTGGACCCTCGCAGATCTGGCCGGCCGCGAGCGCCCCGACCAGGAGCTCGTCGAGACCGCCCTGTTCTTCCGTGATCGGCGGGCGGCGTGAGCGCGGCGGCGGTCGACCCGCCGGAGGAGGTCGTGCTGGCGAGGGCGTACCTCTCGCGAGTGGCCGAACCACCAGCGCCGGCGCTGGCCTGGCTCGCCGCCACGGTCGGCCCTGTCGAGGCTGCGGATCGGGTGCGGCGGGGCGCGGTGGCGGAGGAGGTGGCCAGGGAGACGGCGGCGCGCAGGCACGTCGAGCGCGCTGCGGAGGATCTCGCTGCGGCCGCGGCCTGCGGGGCGCGGATCCTCACGCCCGAGCACCGTGCGTGGCCCCACTGGGTGTTCACCGGCCTCGACAACGCCGCCTTCGGCCGCGAACGCCCGGAGGCTGAACTGGCACCCCCGATTGCCCTCTGGGTGCGGGGGCCGGGCGACGCCGCCGAGCTGTGCGACCAGTCCGCCGCCGTCGTCGGTGCCCGCGCCGCCACCTCCTACGGCCTGCACGTCGCGGGCGAGATCGGCGCCGGGCTCGCGGCCGCGGGCTTCACCGTTGTGTCCGGCGCCGCGATCGGCATCGACGGAGCGGCCCACCGCGGCGCCCTCGCGGCAGGCGGGCCGAGCATCGCGGTGCTGGCCTGTGGCGTCGAGCGCAGCTACCCCGCGGCGCACGAGGCGTTGCTCGACCGGATCGCCGCCACCGGCCTCGTGGTCTCGGAGTACCCACCGGGCTCGGTGCCTGCCCGCCACCGCTTCCTCGTCCGCAACCGGCTCATCGCCGCGCTCGGGGGCGGCACCGTGGTCGTTGAGGCCGCACTGCGCAGCGGCGCCCAGCGGACGGCCGCCGACGCTCGAGCCCTGGGGCGCCCGGTGATGGCTGTGCCCGGTGCGGTCACGTCAGGGTCGTCGGCGGGCTGTCACCGCCTGATCCGCGAGGGCGCGGTGCTCGTCACGCGGGTGGAGGAGGTGCTGGAGGAGGTCGGCCGCATCGGTCTCCACCTCGCCGAGGAGTCGAGCGGATCGGGCGCGCGCCCCACCGACGGCCTGAGCCCGACCGCGACCCTCGTGCACGACGCCCTCCCGTCCCACTCCGCCCGCGGGCGTGGCTTGGCTGGCGATGGAATCCGGCCTACCCCAGGCCGCGGTCCGGACAGCCCTGGCCGAACTGACCAACCGCGGCCTCGTCCAGCACGGCCTAGGCCGCTGGCAGCGCGCGACCGGAGCCCGCCTCGAGCGACGTTGATCGCCGAAGTGGAGACGTAGACGCCATATGTGGCGCCCATGTCCCCATGCTGGCGATCACCGCTGTTGCACCGGGCCGACCTCGCATGCGGCCATCGCCGTGCCCCAAGCGTCGATCAACGCATGGTGCGGGCACGGGCGGACGAGGCCGCCACCCGCCGTCGACATCGCGCAGGTGGCGCCCGCCGGTGTCGAAGGTCGGGATCGGTCGTGGGGCAGCGGATGGGTGCTGGCGCGCGCCTACGCGGGAGGTGGAGGTGTGGCGGTGCTTGACCTGCCGGCGCGGGGGCCGCACCGTCGGGCGGTGGCATCCGCGCCGGAGCTCGGCCCCGCTGTTGCGGCGGTCCTGGAGGACTTCCTCCGCCACCTCGCGCTGGAGCGGGGGCGGTCTGCGCACACCGTGCGCGCCTACCGGGCCGATCTCCTGCCCCTGCTGGCCGGGATCGACGAGGTCGCCGCGCTCGATCTCGCCACCCTGCGGCGGTGGTTGGCCGCAGGACACGCCGCGCAGGCGAGCCGGGCCACGCTCGCCCGGCGGGCCGCCGCGGCCCGCACGTTCACGGGCTGGGCCCACCACGCCGGACACCTCCCCGTCGACCCCGGGGCCCGGCTCGTCTCGCCCCGGCCGCGGCACGCCCTGCCGACCGTCCTGGGCGCCGACCAGGCGGCCGCCGTCCTGGATGCGGCGGGCACGGGCGCCGAGGAGGGGGAGCCGATGGCGCTGCGGGACCTCCTGGTGCTCGAGATGTTGTACGCCACCGGTGTCCGGGTCGCCGAGCTCTGCGGCCTCGACCTCGACGACATCGATGCGGGGCGGCGGGCGCTGCGGGTCGTCGGCAAGGGCGATCGAGAGCGCACCGTGGTCTACGGCGTGCCCGCGGCGGACGCCCTGCGGCGCTGGCTCGCCACGGGTCGACCCGCACTCGTCAAGCAGGGCTCGCCGCAGGCGCTCCTGCTCGGGGCTCGCGGAGGGCGGCTGGATCCGCGGATCGCGCGGGAGGTCGTGCACCGCGCGGCCACCGCCGTGCCCGGCGTCCCGGACGTGGCCCCGCACGGTCTCCGGCACGCCGCCGCGACGCACATGATGGAGGGCGGCGCGGACCTCCGTTACGTACAGGAGTTGCTCGGTCACGCTAAGCTAGCAACCACTCAGCTCTACACGCATGTGACAGTCGAGCGGTTGAAGGTGGTCCATGAGCAGGCGCATCCCCGGGCGTGAGCCCACCCTGTCCGGGTCTGTGCAGCTCAGGGCGTGGAGGGGGCCGGTTGTGTCGGCCCCCGTGCCGACGCCGATCCCGCCGCTCCCGGCCGCCGGTGAACCCCAGGAGCCCGTCGCCGCGCTCGACGAGCAATGGACCGAGTATCTCGCGGCGCCGACCCGACGCGCCCGGGACCGTCTGGTGATCCGGTACACCCCGCTCGTCCGCGTCATCGCGCATCGGGTGCTCGTGGGGATGCCCACGCACGTCGACCACTCCGACCTCACCCAGTCCGGGATGTTCGGTCTGATCGACGCGATCGAGCGGTTCGACCCGACCCGGTGCCCGCGCTTCGAGAGCTTCGCCGCCCAGCGCATCCGGGGGGCGATCCTCGACGAGCTGCGGGCGCAGGACTGGGTGCCGCGCACCGTGCGGGGGCGGGTCAAGGAGCTGGAGCGGGCGCAGGAACGGTTGGAGCGCCAGCTCCAGCGCGCCCCTACCGACCGCGAGGTGGCTGACGAGATGGGTCTGCCGGTGCGCGACGTGCAGGGCCTGATCCGACAGGTGCACGTCGTGAGCGTCGAGGCGCTGGACGAGACCGGTGGTGGGGTCAGCGAGCTGTTCGCCGACGCCGCGCCGGACCCGATGGCCGTCGTCCAGGCGCGGGAGACCATGCGGCAGCTCAACGCCGCGGTGGCGGGTCTCGGTGAGCGCGACCGCATGGTCATCCAGCTCTACTACCTGGAGAACCGCACGCTGGCGGAGATCGGCCGCATGCTCGGCGTCACCGAGTCGCGGGTGTGTCAGCTGCACGCGCGCCTCGTGGGGCGGCTGCGCGGGCGGCTGGACGACCTCGTCAGGACCTGACCTCCGTCTCATCCGTCCGGCCACGGCTCCGGCACGGGCAGCAGGCGGACGTGTGGGGGCATCAGCAGCACCAGCGGGTCGAGGTAGTCGAGCCGGTCGCGCCGGACACCCCAGTGCAGGCAGGGTGACCGGCAGCCCCGGTGGCCCGCGGAGAGCGTGCCGAGGACGGCGCCCGCGGCCACCTCGGCGCCCGCGCGGACGGCCGGGACGACAGGTTCGTAGGTGGTACGCAGGCCGTCGTCGTGCCTGCACCGACACCACCCCGACCCCCGCGACCGGCCCGGCGAAGACGACCGTTCCTCCGCGCGCGGCGAGCACGGGCTGCCCGACGGTGCCCGCGAGATCGACGCCCGCGATGCCCCGGCCCGAAGGGGTCGTCCGGAGCGCCGAACGGCGTGAGCACCGCAGGTGGCGGCCGCAGTGGCCAGGCGTACTCCGCACCCACCGCGGGCTGCCCCGCCTGCGCTGGCCGCGCCACCACCCGCCTCTGCGCCTCTGCTGAGCGCGGCACTGCTGCGTGCCTCCCCGTCGGCGAAGCGTCGACGGTCTCGGTGATGGGAAGGCGGTGGAGGCCGGGGGGAGTGCCGCCGCGAGGCCGATCAGCTGCGCCTTCGCCGAGTCCTGCCGCCGCGGTGGGCCGTCTCGCGGCCGGTCCTTCGGCCTCTGCGGGCCGCAGCCCTCCTGCTGTGAGGATCAAAGGAGCCGCGATGGTCGTGGTGCTCCCCAGGCCGGGGGAGAGCGGTGGGCCCGGCGGACCGAGGCAGATCACCGCCGCCGCGACCGCGAGCACCCTCAGCGTGATCACTGCGGGTCCGCCGTCGCCGGGGCTCGCCGGCTGCTCCGCATACTGAGAGGGTCGGCCGCAGGCGCCCTGGGCGGGGTGGGTCGGTCGACCTGGGGATGGCCGCGGCGCCCTGGGGACAACTGGGCGATGCGCCGCGAGCCGCGTCGGGGCCCGCGCGTACACTCGTACTGCGCCCCGCCGCTGTGCGGGGTGACTTCGCGCGCTCGCGTATCCGACACGCTCCGGCCCAGGCCGGACGCCCACCGGAACGGCGGCCGGGCGGTCCCGTCGCACGTGACGGGTCCGGACGCCGATGCGGACGCCAGGGCGGTGCCGCCAACCGGTGGCCCGCGACAACCGCGCGTGCCCGCCTCGGCGGTCGCGCCAGAGCGAGAGGGTGTCACCGGCTATGGCCGTCGTGACCATGAAGCAACTGCTGGATTCCGGCGTGCACTTCGGGCATCAGACCCGCCGCTGGAACCCGAAGATGAAGCGCTACATCCTCACCGAGCGCAACGGCATCTACATCATCGACCTGCAGCAGACGCTGTCCTACATCGACCGCGCCTACGAGTTCGTGCGCGAGACCGTCGCCCACGGCGGCACGATCATGTTCGTCGGCACCAAGAAGCAGGCGCAGGAGGCCATCGCCGATGAGGCGGGCCGCGTCAACATGCCCTACGTCAACCAGCGCTGGCTGGGCGGCATGCTCACCAACTTCCAGACCGTGCACAAGCGGCTCCAGCGCATGAAGGAGCTGGAGACGATGGAGCAGACGGGGGGCTTCGAGGGTCGCACCAAGAAGGAGATCCTCATGCTCACGCGCGAGAAGGCGAAGCTGGAGAAGACGCTCGGCGGCATCCGCGATATGTCCAAGGTGCCCAGCGCGGTCTGGATCGTGGACACCAAGAAGGAGCACATCGCCGTCGGCGAGGCCCGCAAGCTGGGCATCCCCGTCGTGTCGATCCTGGACACCAACTGCGACCCCGACGAGGTCGACTACCCGATCCCGGGCAACGACGACGCGATCCGCTCCGCCGCGCTGCTCACCAAGGTGATCGCCCTTGCCGCCGCCGACGGCCTCATGGCCCGGTCGGCGCGCAGCGGTGGCGGCGCCGGTGACGAGAAGCCGGAGGGTGTCGCGGCCGACGAGCCCCTCGCCGAGTGGGAGCGCGAGCTGCTGCCCACGGGTGCGGGCTCCGACGGCGCGAGCCTGACCGACGCCGCAACGGTGGACGCGCCCGGCGCGGCTGCTCCGGCGGCCCCGGTCACCACCAGCAACGGCGCCAGCGCGAGCTGACGCGAGAGGAACGAAGAGGCTAGTTATGGCGAACTACAGCGCCAGCGAAGTGAAGAAGCTCCGCGACCTCACCGGGTCGGGGATGATGGACTGCAAGAAGGCGCTCGAGGACTCCGACGGCGATCTGGACAAGGCCGTCGAGCTGCTGCGCATCAAGGGTGCGAAGGACGTCGACAAGCGCGCAGGCCGGAGCACGGCCAACGGTCTGGTCGCGGCCGAGGGCGGCACGATGGTCGAGCTCAACTGCGAGACCGACTTCGTGGCCAAGAGTGCTGACTTCCAGGCGCTCGCCGACAAGATCCTGCGCGTCGCGGTCGACGAGCAGCCTGCCGACCTCGCCGCCCTGAAGGCGGCGTCGCTCGACGGCGGCACGGTCGAGGAGGCCGTTCTCGGCCTTTCGGCGCGCATCGGCGAGAAGCTGGAGCTGCGCCGCTACATCCACGTCGACGGCCCGGTGGCGCTCTACCTGCACCGCCGCGCTTCGGACCTGCCGCCCGCCATCGGCGCGCTCGTGGCCTATGACGGCAGCGACGACGAGCTCGCCAAGGGCGTCGCGATGCACATCGCCGCGGCCCGTCCGCAATACCGGACCCGCGACGACGTGCCGAGCGACGTGATCGAGAACGAGCGACGCATCGCCGAGGCGACCGCGCGCGAGGAGGGCAAGCCCGAGCAGGTCCTCACGCGCATCGTCGATGGCCGGATCAACGGCTTCTACAAGGACGTCGTGCTCCTCGAGCAGCCGTCCGTGCAGGAGCCGAAGAAGACCGTGAAGGCCCTCCTCGACGCCGCGGGCGTCACCGTGAAGGAGTTCGCCCGCTTCGAGGTCGGCCAGGCCTGATCGGATGACCGACGTCAGGATCGACCCCGACGCCCGCCCCGGATTCGGCCGCGTGCTGCTCAAGCTCGGCGGCGAGATGTTCGGCGGGGGAGCTGTCGGGGTCGATCCCGACGTCGTGGAGACGGTGGCCCGGCAGATCGCTGAGGTCGTCCAATCCGGCACACAGGTTGCCGTCGTGATCGGCGGCGGCAACTTCTTCCGCGGCGCGGAGCTGCACGACCGCGGCATGGACCGCGCCCGCGCCGACTACATGGGCATGCTGGGCACCGTCATGAACTGCCTGGCCCTGCAGGACTTCCTGGAGCGCGAGCACGGCATCGACACGCGCGTCCAGACCGCCATCACCATGGGGCAGGTCGCCGAGGCCTACATCCCGCGCCGCGCCATCCGGCATCTGGAGAAGGGCCGCGTCGTGATCTTCGGCGCCGGGGTGGGCATGCCGTTCTTCTCCACCGACACGGCAGGCGCCCAGCGCGCGCTGGAGATCGGCGCCGAGGTGGTGCTGCTGGCCAAGAACGTCGACGGCGTCTTCACCGCCGATCCGCGGGTCGACCCCGACGCCAAGCTCTACGACGACATCACCCACCGCGAGGTGCTGGAGCAGGGCCTGAAGGTCGCCGACGCCACCGCGTTCAGCCTCTGCATGGACAACAAGATGCCGATCATCGTGTTCAACCTGCTGATCGAGGGCAACATCGCACGGGCCGTGCGGGGTGAGAGGATCGGCACGTTGGTCAGCACACCTGAGCGCGTGGAAAGTGGGGTCAGGCCATGATCGATGAGACGCTCTTCGACGCCGAGGAGAAAATGGAGCTGGCCGTTTCGGTGGCCAAGGACGATCTGGCGAGTGTCCGCACCGGCCGGGCGACGCCCAACATGTTCTCCAGGGTCGCCGTCGACTACTACGGCGCGATGACCCCGATCAACCAGCTCGCGTCGATCAACGTACCCGAGGCCCGCATGGTCGTCATCAAGCCCTACGACGCGGGCTCGATGAAGGCGCTCGAGAAGGCCATCCGCGAGTCCGACCTCGGGGTGAACCCCTCCAACGACGGTCAGATCATCCGCATCATCGTGCCGCAGCTCTCCGAGGAGCGCCGCCGCGAGATGGTCAAGCTGGCCAGGGGCAAGGGCGAAGACGCGCGCGTGACGATCCGCAGCCTCCGCCGCAAGGCCATGGACGAACTGCACCGCATCGTGCGCGACGGCGAGGCGGGCGAGGACGAGGTCGGCCGGGCCGAGAAGGAGCTGCAGGTCACCGTCGACCGGTACGTCCACCAGGTAGACGAACTGGTGAAACACAAGGAAGCCGAGCTCCTCGAGGTCTGATGACCGCAAGCCATCCCGATACGCCCGCGGCGCGCCCCCCGTCCGCAGTGGCCGCGACCTCGGGCCGCAGGGACCGGGCCGCCGGGCGCGCCGGGCGCGACCTCGTCGCGGCCATCGGCGTCGGAGTGGCGCTGGGCGCCGCTGTGCTGGCGTCCCTGCTGATCGAACGCCACTGGTTCATCGCCGTGCTCGGTGTCGCCGCAGCGGCGGGCACGTGGGAGCTCGCGGGCGCGCTGCGCCGCGGTGCCGACATCAAGGTGCCGCTGCCCGTGCTGCTGGTCGGCGGCCAGGCGATGGTGTGGCTGGCCTGGCCCTTCGGCCCCGCGGGCATCGCCATCGCCTTCGCGGGCACCGCGCTCCTCGTGCTGCTGTGGCGGATGCCCGCCGGTGCCGAGAACTACGTCCGCGACGTCACGGCGGGCCTGTTCTCGGCGGCCTACGTCCCCCTGTTCTGCGCCTTCGGAACGTTGCTGACGATCGCGCCCGACGGCGTCGGCCGCGTGCTGACGTTCCTGATCGGTGTCGTCGCGTCCGACGTCGGCGGCTACACGGCGGGCGTGCTCATCGGCCGCCACCCGATGGCCCCCACGATCAGCCCCAAGAAGTCTTGGGAGGGCTTCGCGGGCTCGCTGGTCACCGGGATGGTCGCGGGTGCGCTCACCGTCGTGTTCCTGCTGAACGGCCCGTGGTGGGCGGGTGTGCTCACCGGCGCGCTGCTCGTCGTCTCGGCGACGCTCGGTGATCTCGTCGAGTCGCTGATGAAGCGCGACCTCGGGATCAAGGACATGGGCACGCTCCTGCCGGGTCACGGCGGCGTGCTGGACCGGCTGGATTCACTGCTGCCCACCGCGCTCGTCGCGTGGGCCGCGCTCAGCCTGCTCATCCCGGCGTGACCAGAAGGCTCATCCCCAGCCCGAACATCTGGAACTGGCCCGAGGTCTACGAGCAGGAGAACGTCGCGCAGGACGTCGAGGGCGCGATCTGGGCCGCTTTGGCCGAGGAGACGCCGTGGGCGGGCCTCGACGTCGTCGACGTGGGCTGTGGCGACGGCTACCACCTGCGCTTCTTCGAGAGCGCCCGGTCGGTGCTCGGGGTCGAGCCCTACGCCCCGCTGGTGGAGCGGGCCGCGCGCCGGGGCCTGCCCGTCGTCCAGGGCGGGGCGGCGGCACTCCCGCTGGCGGACGCCTCGGTGGACCTCGTGCACGCCCGCACCGCCTACTTCTTCGGCCCGGGGTGCGAGGCGGGCCTGGCCGAGGCCTGCCGCGTGCTGCGCCCCGGCGGAGCGATCGCGATCGTCGACCTCGACGCGACCGCCCCGCCCTACGGCGACTGGATGCGCGCCGACATCCCGCATTACGACCCGGTGGCCGCGGAGCGCTTCTTCACCCGCGCGGGCTTCTCGCTGCGCCGGATCCCGACGACGTGGCAGTTTCCCGACCGCGCGACGTGCGAGGCGGTGCTGCGGATCGAGTTCTCGCCCGCGGTGGCCGAGCGGGCGTTCGCCGAGGTCACCGGCACGACGATCACGGTGGGCTACCGGATGCACGTGCGCCGCAAGCAGCTCACCCGCTAGCGGGACGCCCGTGGGGGTCGTCGGCGCCGCCGGAGCTCTCGCTACCGTGATCGCATGCGCTCTCCCGTGGTTCCCTACCTCGAACCGATCATCGGCGGTCTGTGGTGGACCGTCGGCGCGATCGCGCTCGCGGCGGGCCCGGGCACCGTCGTGCTGGCGGCCGGGCTCGGCATCACCGGACTGCTGATCGCCGCCCTGCGTAGCCGCTACGGAGCGGGGGAGCCGTTGCCGCCGGGCGGTCGGGGACGGCTGCTGCGCCTCGCCGTCGCCGTCGTACTGCTCGTGGCCGTCGCGAGCCCGCTGCTCGGGATGATCGACCTCAACGAGCTGGTGGTACCCGTCGCCTGCGCGCTTACCGGCGCCGCGCTGTTCCCGCTGTCGTCGATGCTCGACGAGCGGGCCCTGCTCGCCGCCGGGGGCGTGCTGATGGTCTTGGCCGCTGCGGGCGCCCTGTGGGCCCTGGACTCCGCGGGCCTGCTCTACCCCCAGGGCGTGGTCGGACTGGCCGCAGGCACCGCTGTGTGGCTCGCAGGCGCCCAACGCAGCGGCCTGCTCGCGGAGGCCCGCTCGCGTCGTTAGAGGGTCCGGCGCATGAGGGCGACGCGGGCCGGGGCCCTCACACGCCGGGCGCTCTAAGGCACAATGGGAGGGCCATGACCGTCCTCCCGCTGGTGTTCGACGCACCGAAGCGCTCCCTCCCGCCCCGCCACCTCGCCGATCTCGAGCCCGCGGAGCGGCGGGCCGCTGTCGCCGAGCTCGGTCTGCCCGCGTTCCGGGCCGATCAGCTCGCCCGCCATTACTTCGGCCGGTTCACCGCCGATGTCGACGCCATGTCCGACGTGCCGTCGGCCGCCCGTGAGGCGCTGAAGACGCTGCTGCCGCCGTTGGTCACGCCGGTGCGCGAACTGGCCTGCGACGACGGCACCACCCGCAAGACGCTCTGGTCCGCCCACGACGGCACCCGGGCCGAGTCGGTGCTCATGCGCTACCCCGACCGGACGACCGTCTGCGTGTCCAGCCAGGCCGGGTGCGGGATGGCCTGCCCGTTCTGCGCCACCGGCCAGGGCGGCCTGCAGCGCAACCTGTCCACCGCGGAGATCGTCGAGCAGGTTCGGCAGGCCGCGGCGACCGCCCGCGACGGTGCCCTCGGGGAGCCCACGCGGCTGTCCAACGTCGTGTTCATGGGCATGGGGGAGCCGATGGCCAACTACAACCGGGTCGTCGCGGCGCTGCGGCGCATCACGGCGCCCGCCCCCGACGGACTCGGCATCTCCGCGCGCGGTGTCACCGTGTCTACGGTCGGCCTGGTGCCCGCGATCGACAAGCTCGCTGCCGAAGGCCTGCCCGTCACGCTCGCCGTCTCGCTGCACACCCCCGACGACGAGCTGCGCGACACCCTGGTGCCCGTCAACACCCGCTGGAAGGTCGCGGAGGTGCTCGACGCCGCGCGCCGCTACGCCCAGACCACCGGGCGGCGCGTCTCGATCGAGTACGCCCTCATCCGCGACGTGAACGACCAGCCGTGGCGCGCCGACCTGCTCGGCAAGATCCTGCGCCAACAGGTCGGGGCGAAGCGGGTGCACGTCAACCTCATCCCGCTCAACCCCACTCCGGGCAGTGAATGGGACGCCTCGCCGAAGCGGCGCCAGGAGGAGTTCGTCCGACGCGTCGAGGCCGCCGGGGTCGCGTGCACGGTGCGCGACACCCGTGGCCAGGAGATCGCCGCCGCCTGCGGCCAGCTCGCCGCGACCGGCGACTGATCAGGCGAAGCCCAGCACCTCGGCCAGGTCGAAGTTGACCGGCTGCTCCAGCTGCTCGTACGTGCAGGAGGACGGCTCGCGGTCGGGCCGCCAGCGCACGAACTGGGCGGTGTGCCGGAAGCGCACGCCCTCCATGTAGTCGTAGCGCACCTCGACCACCCGCTCCGGGCGCAGCGGGATGAACGAGAGGTCCTTGTTGGCGTTCCAGCGGCTCGCCTCGGCCTTGCGCGGGGTGCGGTCGCCCTCCTCCTGCCGCGCCCACGCCCACGGGTGGTCGTCGAACGTCGTGACGAGCGGCTGCATCTCCGTGAACAGCTCGCGCCGCACCTGCATCGGGAACGCGCCGATCACGCCGACCGAGGCCAGGTGCCCGTCGGTCTGGTAGAGGCCCAGCAGCAGCGAGCCGATCGCGTCGGGCCCTGACTTGTGGACGCGGTAGCCCGCCACCACGCAGTCACACGTCCGCTCGTGCTTGATCTTCGTCATCACCCGCTTGTCGGGCTGGTAGGTGCCCTCCGGGTCCTTGGCGATGAGCCCGTCCAGCCCCGCGCCCTCGAACTGGTCGAACCACTCCGTTGCGGTGGCGTGGTCGTCGGTGATCGGCGTCAGGTGCACCGGGGGGCCCGCCTTGGCCAGCGCCTCCTCCAGGCGGGCGCGCCGCTCCCGGAACGGGCGCTCGGTGAGGTCCTCGTCGCCCAGCGCGAGCAGGTCGAAGGCCACGAAGCTCGCGGGCGTCTCGACCGACAGGAGCTTCACCCGGCTCGCCGCGGGGTGGATGCGCTGCTGGAGCACCTCGAACTCGAGGCGGTTGTGCGCCCGGTCGAGCACCACGATCTCGCCGTCGATCACCGCGCGCTCCGGGAAGTTGGCGCGCACCGCCTCGACGACCTCGGGGAAGTAGCGCGTCATCGGCTTCTCGTTGCGGCTCCCGATCTCGACGTCCTCGCCGTCCTTGAAGATGATCGAGCGGAAGCCGTCCCACTTGGGCTCGTAGAGCCTCCCGGTGGGGATCGCGGGCTGCGGCTTGGCCAGCATCGGCTTGACGGGCGGCATCACGGGCAGATCCACGGGCCCATCCTGCCCGGTGGGGCAAGTGGGTGGTCGTTTGTAGGGTGCAGCGGTGCCCCGCCTCTCCGCCGACGAGCTCGCCGCGGCCCGGTCGCGCACGATCGAGGACGTGGTGCCGGGCCCTGGCGACCCCGCCCTGCGCGTCCTCTTCTGCGGGATCAACCCCGGGCTGGTGTCCGCCGCCACCGGACGGCATTTCGCCCGGCCGGGCAACCGGTTCTGGCCCGCGCTGCACGCCTCGGGCTTCACCCCGCGGCTGCTGTCGGCCGCCGAGCAGGAGGAGCTCCCCGCGCTCGGCCTGGGGATCACCAACATGGTCGCGCGGGCCACGGCGCGGGCCGACGAGCTGACCACGGCCGAGCTGGTGGCGGGCGGGGTGCGCCTGCGCGAGGTCGTGGCCCGGCTGCGGCCCGCGTGGCTCGCGGTCGTCGGCATCACGGCCTACCGCACGGCGTTCGCCGCACCCCTCGCGGGCGTCGGCAGGCAGGAACCGCTGGGGCCGACCGGGGTGTGGGTGCTGCCCAACCCCAGCGGCCTCAACGCGCACTGGCAGATGCCCGCGCTGGCCGCCGAGTTCGCCCGGCTGCGCGAGGCCGCCGAAGGCTGACTTCGCAGATCGTCGTGCCTCCTCGCAACCGTTCGACCCCCTGCGAGGACGCCAGAGGCTGCGAAGTCAGTCCAGGTCCTGCGGTTCTTCCTCGGGTCCGTCGTCCCCGTCCGTCGCGTCGCGGTCGGCCCACTCCAGCAGCTCGTCGAGCGCGAACACGGCGTCGTCGATCCCGGCGTGCAGGTCGCCGAGCTCGGCGAACCGCTTGGGCATCGTGGCGATGGTGAAATCGCCGGGATCGGCGTCGTCGATCTCGTCCCACCGGAGCGGGGCGGAGACGAGCGCCTCGGCCACCCCGCGCACCGAGTACGCGCAGCGGATCGTGTGGTCGCGGGTGTTCTGGTTGTAGTCGACGAAGATCGAGGCCGGGTCGCGATCCTTGCGCCACCAGGTCAGGTCGACGAGGTCGCAGCGGCGCCCGACCTCCCTGGCGAACGCGAGCGCGGCCCGTCGGACGTCCTGGAAGCCCCACCGCGGCTCGATCCGCACGTAGACGTGCATCCCCTTGCCACCGGAGGTCTTGGGCCAGCCGACGGCGCCGATCTCGTCGAGCACCTCCTGCGCGACGTGGGCGACGCGGCGCACGTCGGCGTAGGACGCCTTCGGCATCGGGTCGAGGTCGATGCGCCACTCATCGGGCTGCTCGACGTGCCCGCGCCGGGAGTTCCAGGGGTGGAACTCGACGGTCGACATCTGCACGCCCCACACCACGTCGGCCGGGTGCTGGACGCACAGCTCGTCGGCGGTGCGGTTCCAGCGCGGGAAGTGCACGCGGACCGTCTCGATCCACTCGGGCGCACCGCGCGGCAGGCGCTTCTGGTGCACCTTCTCGCCGGTCACCCCGGTCGGGAAGCGGTGCAGCATGCACGGCCGGTCGCGCAGGGCCCGCACGACGCCCTCGCCGACCGCGATGTAGTACTGCGCGAGGTCGAGCTTGGTCTCACCGCGGGCGGGGAAGTACACCCGATCGGGGTTGGACAGCCGCACCGTGCGGCCGTCGACCTCGAGCTCGACCGCCGAACCGGTGCTGGCCATGAGCCCGGCGCGTTCTCAGCGCCGCCAGGCGTTCCGCCTGCGGATCACGTGCCCGATGATGCCGCCGATCACGACCACGATCACGCCGCCGAGCCAGAAGTACTGCGTGTGGCTCTGATAGGGCCCGAAGAAGAAGGCCAGGCAGGCGATGATCGTGAACACGCCACCGATGACCGTGCCCTTCGGGAAGCCGCCGTGCCACCCCCACTCGACCGACGGCTCGTCGTCGGGGGAGATCTGGGAGGACTTCGCCACCTCACGGGAGTTGCTCGCCACGGCCGTATCGTCGCACAACACAGACGCGAGGATGATGGAAGGCGATGACTGGTAACCGATCCGTGCTCGTGCTGGGCTCCACCGGCTCGGTCGGCACGCAGGCGCTGGAGCTGATCTCCGAGAACCCGGAGCGCTTCACGGTGGACGGGCTCGCCGCGGGCGGCCGCGACATCCCGTTGCTCGCGCGCCAGATCCGGGAGCACAACGTGCGCCGCGTGGCCGTCGCCGACCGGGACGCGGCGATGACCCTGCGCCGGATGCTGCCCGGCACCGGCCGTCGGGTCGAGGTGCTCTCCGGCCCAGGGGCCGCGGCCGAGCTCACCGCCACCTCGACCGCCGACACCGTGCTCAACGGGATCACCGGCTCGGTGGGCCTCGGCCCGACGCTCGCGGCGCTGGGCAGCGGCGCCACCCTCGCGCTGGCCAACAAGGAGTCGCTGGTCGCGGGCGGTGCGCTCGTGACCTCGGCGGCCGCGCCCGGGCAGATCGTGCCCGTCGACTCCGAGCACTCCGCGCTCGCGCAGGGCCTGCGCGGCGGCCGCGCCGAGGAGGTCGACCGGCTGGTGCTCACCGCGTCCGGCGGCCCGTTCCGCGGGCGGCGGCGCGAGGAGCTGTCCGAGGTCACCGTCGAGCAGGCGCTGGCCCACCCGACCTGGGACATGGGCCCGATGGTCACGATCAACTCGGCCACGCTGATCAACAAGGGCCTCGAGCTGATCGAGGCGCACCTGCTGTTCGGCATCCCCTACGACCGGATCGAGGTCGTGGTGCACCCGCAGTCGGTCATCCACTCGATGGTCACCTTCGTCGACGGATCGACACTGGCCCAGGCGAGCCCGCCGGACATGCGGCTGCCGATCGGGCTGGCCCTGGCCTGGCCGGAGCGGCTGCCGGGCGCGGCCCAGCGGTGCCGTTGGGACGCGCCGCAGAGCTGGACCTTCGAGCCGCTCGACGACGACGCGTTCCCCGGCGTCCGGCTGGCCCGCGCGGCCGGGACGGTCGGCGGCTGCGTGCCCGCGGTGCTCAACGCGGCCAACGAGGAGGCCGTCGGCGCGTTCGTCCGCGGCACCTGCCCGTTCACCGGCATCACCGAAGTCCTCGAGCGTGTGCTCGAAGCCGCCGACGAATGGTCGGGGGATCCCGCTACCGTGGCGGACGTGCTTGCCGCGGAGGAGTGGGCGCGCGCCCGCGCACGAGAGCTCGCCAACCGACCAGGAGTCGCCCGATGATGACCGCGCTCGGGATCGTGCTGTTCTTCCTGGGCATCCTGATCTCCATCGCCTGGCACGAGCTGGGCCACTTCACCACCGCGAAGTGGTTCGGGATCAAGGTTCCCGAGTTCATGGTCGGGTTCGGCCGCACCATCTGGTCGCGGCGGATCGGCGAGACCGAGTTCGGCTTCAAGGCCATCCCGCTCGGCGGCTACATCCGCATGATCGGCATGATCCCGCCCGCCAAGGGCGGCACCCTGGGCCGCACCCGGCGCACCGGCCCGTTCCAGGGGATGATCGACGACGCCCGTCAGCAGTCCGCGATGGACGTGCTCCCCGAGGACGCCGATCGCCAGTTCTGGATGCGCGCGCCCTGGAAGCGGATCATCGTGATGTTCGCCGGGCCGTTCATGAACCTCATCCTGGCCGTGGTGCTCTTCGCGATCGTGCTGATGGGCATCGGCGTGCCGACCAGCGGCACCACCGTCGGCACGGTCAGCGCGTGCGTCGTGCCCGCCACGGTGCAGTCCGACACCTGCCCCGCGGGTGCCCCGGCGACCCCCGCCGCCGAGGCGGGCTTCCGCCCTGGCGACCGGATCGTCTCGTTCAACGGCAAGCAGCTCGACCCGACCGACGGCGAAGGGCTCCGCGCGGCGATCCAGGGCGCCAAGGGTCAGGCCACGGTCGTCGTCGAGCGCGGCGGCCAACTCGTCACGCTCACGCCCACCCTGATCGCCAACCAGGTCGCCGACGTCAACGACCCGAACAAGACCGTGCAGGCGAGCTTCCTGGGCGTCGGGCTGGTCGGGGTCTACGCGCGGCAGAACGTCGGCGCGGTGTTCGCGGCGATCGGCGACATCGTCGGCCGCACGGGCCAGGCGCTGGTCCAGCTGCCGTCGCGGGTGCCGGGCCTCTTCGGGTCGGTGTTCCTCGGCGAGCAGCGCGACCAGAACGGGCCGGTCGGCATCGTCGGCGCCTCCCGGATCGGCGGGCAGATCCTCGCGCTCGACGCGCCCGCGTCGGCCGAGTTCTCGTTCTTCCTGCAGCTGCTGGCGGCGGTGAACATCTCGCTGTTCCTGTTCAACCTGCTGCCGATCCCGCCCCTGGATGGCGGGCAGATCTTCCCGGCGATCTGGGAGGCGATCAAGAAGCGGGGCGCGCGGGCGTTGGGCCGCCCCGATCCCGGCCCGGTCGACGTGGCCAAGCTGATGCCCGTGGCCTACGTCGTCGCGCTGGTGTTCATCGCCTGGAGCGGCCTGCTGTTCGTCGCCGACATCATCAACCCGGTGCTCCTGCCCCAATAAGAGGGTCCGGCGCACGAGTGTTCCGCCGGGGCCCTCCGGCGCCGGAACCTCTCAGTAGTGCGGGTCTCAGGGCGCCATCGGGCTACGCGCGGAATACTGGAAGTCGTGAGCGTCTCCCTGGGCATGCCCGTACCCCCGGTCCCGGCCCTGTCCCCCCGCCGTCCGACCCGCCAGCTGCACGTCGGGGCGGTCGGCGTCGGCTCGGAGTACCCGATCTCCGTGCAGTCGATGACCACCACCCTCACCTCCGACATCAACGCCACGCTCCAGCAGATCGCCGAGCTCACGGCCACGGGCTGCGACATCGTGCGGGTCGCCTGCCCGAGCCAGGACGACGCCGACGCGCTCCCGGCCATCGCGGCGAAGTCGCAGATCCCGGTGATCGCCGACATCCACTTCCAGCCCAAGTACGTGTTCGCCGCGATCGAGGCGGGCTGCGCGGCCGTGCGGGTCAACCCGGGCAACATCCGCAAGTTCGACGACCAGGTCAAGCAGATCGCGGCGGCGGCAAAGGACCACGGCACCCCGATCCGCATCGGCGTCAACGCGGGCAGCCTGGACAAGCGCCTCCTCGAGAAGTACGGCAAGGCGACGCCCGAGGCGCTGGCGGAATCGGCGATGTGGGAGGCGAGCCTCTTCGCCGAGCACGACTTCCACGACATCAAGATCTCGGTCAAGCACCACGACCCGGTCGTCATGATCCGGGCGTACGAGCTGCTGGCCGAGCAGTGTGACTACCCCCTGCACCTCGGCGTCACCGAGGCGGGCCCGACGTTCCAGGGCACGATCAAGTCGGCCGTCGCGTTCGGGGCGCTGCTGCGCCAGGGCATCGGCGACACGATCCGGGTCTCGCTCTCCGCCCCGCCGGTCGAGGAGGTGAAGGTCGGCGCGCAGATCCTGCAGTCGCTCGGCCTGCGCCCGCGCAAGCTGGAGATCGTCTCCTGCCCGTCGTGCGGCCGCGCCCAGGTCGACGTCTACAAGCTCGCCGACGAGGTGACGGCGGGCCTCACCGGCATGGAGGTGCCGCTGCGCGTCGCCGTGATGGGCTGCGTCGTCAACGGACCGGGCGAGGCCAGGGAAGCCGACCTCGGCGTCGCGTCGGGCAACGGCAAGGGCCAGATCTTCGTCAAGGGCGAGGTCATCAAGACCGTCCCCGAGCACGCCATCGTCGAGACGCTGATCGAGGAGGCGATGAAGCTCGCCGAGTCCATGGAGACGAGCGGAGAGCCTCAGGTCACGGTCGGCTGAGGTGGACGTCGACCCGTCAACGGGGCTCGGGGCATGGCGGAGCAGGAGACACCGGACAGTGGACAAGACGGCCGATCTCGTCAGCGGCGGATCGGTATGGCAACGTAGACGTGTGCTTCGTGTCGCCGGAGCGCGGCTCCTCGACGACCGGGACCGCGCGGGAGTACGCGCCGCCCTGGATGACGATCCGGTGGCCGCCTGCATGGTCGCCGCCCGCGTCGAGGTCGCGGGCCTGGACCCGTGGCGGCTCGGCGGTGAGCTGTGGTCGGCGGGCTCGCGCCTCGACGGCCTCTGCTTCTCCGGCGCCAACCTCGTGCCGATCCGCGGCGATCGGGCCGCGCTGCGGCAGTTCGCCGATCGTGCGCGCCGGGGCGGGCGCAGCTGCTCGTCGATCGTCGGACGCGCCGAGCTGGTGCTGCCGATGTGGGACAACCTCGCCGTGCACTGGGCGCCCTGCCGCGAGGTGCGGGGGGACCAGCCGCTGATGGTGCTCGCCGGTCCGCCCGCGGTCGCGCCCGATCCGCTGGTCCGCCCGGTGCGGCCCGCCGAGCTGGAGCGCTACCTGCCCGCCGCCATCGCCATGTTCACCGAAGAGGTCGGCATCGACCCGCGGGCGGGCGACGGGGGAGCGGGCTACCGCTCACGGGTCTCCGAGCTCGTGGCGTCGGGTCGCGCGTTCGCCCGTTTCGAGGGCGACCAGGTGGTCTTCAAGGCCGAGATCGGCGCGCTCTCGTCTCGCGTCGGGCAGATCCAGGGCGTGTGGGTGCACCCGGCGTACCGGGGCAAGGGCCTCGGCACGGCGGGCACGGCCGCGGTGGCCGAGCGGCTGGGCGTGATGGGGCGGGTGTCGAGCCTCTACGTCAACGGGTTCAACCACCCCGCCCGCCGCGCCTACGCCAAGGTCGGCTTCACCCAGGTCGCGAGCTTCGCCACGATCCTGTTCTAGCTGGGGAAGGGCGCGCCCGCGGGCACCCCGGCGGCCACGTAGGCGTCGTAGTGCTCCTTCCACGGCTCGGCCGTGCCGCTGTGCGGGCCCTCGGCCGCGGCGCCGCCCACCAGCTTGTCCAGCTCGGCCAGGCAGACCGCCCACCCGGCCGCGTTGCGGGCCGCGGTGTCGCGCGCCTCCAGCACGTTGACCAGCGTCAGCGTGCAGGCGTCCGGCCCGTCGGCCTCGACGGTGAGGTGCAGCTCGTCCCCGCCCCAGGTGAAGGCCAGCCGTCGGGGCGGGTCGTAGGCGAGCACGGTTCCGCTGGACGGCGGCATGTGCGGATCGCCGTTGAAGGTGATGCGCCCGCCCGCGCGCGGCTCCACGTCGACCTGCGACGGGAACCAGTGCGCCAGCTCCGCGGGCTCGCTGACGGCCGCCCACACCCGTTCGGCGGAGTGTGGGTACCGGCGCTCGAAGCGGACGGCGGGGCGCCCGTCGAGCTCGACGTAGGTGCCGCGATCGTCGGTCATGGACCTGTCCCTTCTGGATGCCTATCGAGGTGGTCGCCCAAGGCGTCGAGCCGGTCGTTCCACAACTGCCGGTACGGCGCGAGCCAAGCGTCGATCTCCGCGATCGGCGCGGTGCGCAGGGCGTAGATGCGGCGCTGGGCGTCCTTGCGGACGTCCACGAGCCCGGCCGCGCGCAACACCCGCAGGTGCTTGGACGCGGTCGGCTGCGTGCAGCCCAGGGCGGTCACGAGCTCGCCGACCGAACGCGCGCCACCGCGCAGCTCGTCGAGCAGGGCCCGCCGCTGGGGGTCGACCAACGCCGACCAGGTTCCACCGCTCACCCCCCGAACATACGTCATCAGGTATATACACACCACAGCATATTCGGCTTTGCGCGCCCGACACGCGAGGTTGGGCATACTCGCGCCCGTGCGCCGCGCTCCCCGCCGTCTCGTCGGCCTCCTGCTCGCCGCGGTCGTCGGCGCCGCGGTCGCGGGCTGTGGGCTGTTCTCGTCGAAGGGGCCCGACGCCGCGGTCGCCGCGTTCCTGACGGCGTGGTCGGGGGGCGACATCGCCGCCGCCGCGGCCGCCACGGACGATCCGGCCTCCGCCTCGCAGCTGCTCACCGCCACCCGCACCGCGCTGAAGCCCGTCTCCATCGCCGCGACGCTGGGCCAGCTGCGCCAGTCGACGGACCGCGCGTCGGCGTCGGTCGACGTCACGTGGGACCTCGGGCAGAACCGCAAGTGGCACTACCTCAACCAGCTCGACCTGCGGCCCAAGGACGACGCCCCGCACGGCTGGCTCGTGCAGTGGGCCCCGACCGCCGTGCACCCCCAGCTCGGTGCGGGCCAGCTGTTGGCCCTGCGCACCGTGGACGCCACGCCCGCGCCCGTCGTCGACCGCAACGGCGGGGCGCTGCTGACCGCGACGACCGTCGTCACCGTGCTGCTCGACCCGGGCGCGGCCGGGGCCAACCTCCCGACGGTCGCGGGCGCGTTGGCGAAGGCGCTCGGGCCCGTCGACCCCGAGATCACGGCGGCGTCGATCGCCGCGGGAGTGGCGAAGACGGCCGCCGGGCAGGGCTACACCGTCGCCGTGCTGCGCCAGGCCGACTACCTGCGCGTCAAGGTCGCGATCCACGACCTGGCGGGCGTCCGCTTCACCAGCTCCCAGCGGCTCCTCGCCCCGGACGCGGGGTTCGCGAGCCAGATCCTGCCCGCCGTCGCTCGTGTGGCCGCACCCCAGCTGGACGGGGTGCCCGGGTGGTCGGTGCTCGCCGTCGACGGCACGGGCAACGCCATCACGACGCTCGTCGAGACAGCGCCGCAGCCGGGCACGACCGTCGCCACCGGTCTGGACCTGGCGATCCAGACCGCGGCCGAAGACGCCGTCGAGCCGGTGCCACAACAGACCGTGCTGGTCGCGATCGCGCCGTCGACCGGCGACATCCTCGCCGTCGCCCAGAACGGGCCCGCCGACGCGGCCGGGGCGATCGCGCTGACCGGGCGCTACCCGCCGGGGTCGACGTTCAAGATGGTCACCGCGACCGCCGCGGTCGCGGGCCTGCACCTGACGCAGGACTCGCCGGAGGCTTGCCCGGGCGTCACCGTGATCGGCGGGCGGCCGGTGCCCAACGAGGGCCAGTTCAACCTGGGGACGGTGCCGCTGCGGACCGCGTTCGCGAAGTCGTGCAACACGACGTTCGCCCAGCTCGGCGCCCAGCTGCCGCCCGACGCGCTGCCCGCAGCGGCCCTGCGGCTCGGGCTGGGCGCCGACTACGGGGTGCCGGGCCTGACCACGGTCACCGGGTCCGTGCCCGTCGCGAACGACATGGTGCAGCGGGCCGAGAACGGGTTCGGGCAGGGCCAGGTCATCGTGACGCCGTTGGGCATGGCGCTGGCCGCCGCCACTGTCCAGAAGGGCTCCACCGTGGTGCCGCAGCTGATCCACGGGCACCCCACCCAGGTGCTCACGGCCGCGACCGCCCCCGACCCCGCGCAGCTCGACCAGCTCCGCCCGATGATGCGGGCGGTCGTCACCGAGGGCACGGCCCGGCTGATCGGCCGTCGCGGCGAGGTCTTCGGCAAGACCGGCACCGCCGAGTACACCGACGACGGCCGCGCCCACGGCTGGTTCGTCGGCTACCGCGGCGACCTCGCGTTCGCGGTGTTGATCGTCGATGGTGGATCGTCCACACCGGCCGTTGCCGTCGCGGACAAGTTCCTTGCCGCGCTGGGGTAGGCGAGCCGGTCGGCGCAGCGGGATGTGGAGACCGGCCTGGGAAGGCTTACCCTGTTTGCCATGGCCCACAGCCGGATCCCCGCGCTAGCGCTCACCGCCGACGTCGTCGCGGTGATCGTCTTCGCGGCCATCGGCCGGGCCAGCCACGACGAGTCGGGCAACCTGCTCGCGCTCGCGGGCACCGCGGCGCCGTTCGCGGTCGGGCTCGCCGCCGCCTGGGCCACCCCGATCGTCCGCGCCCGACCTGCGGGTTTGCGCGCGGGCGCCACCGTGCTCGCGGGCACCGCGGTGATCGGCCTGCTGGTGCGCTTCGCCTTCACCGGCCGGTTGCCCCTGACGTTCGTGGCCGTCGCCATCGTGGCGCTCGGGGTGCTCCTGCTGGGCTGGCGGGGTCTGTCGGCCCTGGTGGCAGGCCGCGTCGCCCAGCGCGTCAAGTAGCGCGGACCTACACTGGCCCCATGCCCACCCGCACGCTGCTCGTCCCGGGCACCCCCACGCCAGAGCGCCGGGTGCCCGTGAACATCCCCCGGCCCGAGTACGTCGGGAAGCCCGGTCCGGCGCCCAACACCTACTCCGACGTCCAGCCGCCCGAGGTGATCGAGGCGATGCGGGTGGCGAGCCGGATCGCCGCTCAGGCGCTCGCGGCCGGGGGCGCCGCGGTGGTGCCGGGCGTCACCACCGACGAGGTCGACCGCGTCGTCCACGAGTTCCTCATCGACCACGACGCCTACCCGTCGACGCTGGGCTACAAGGGCTTCCCCAAGTCGTGCTGCACCAGCCTCAACGAGGTCGTCTGCCACGGGATCCCGGACACCACCGTGATCGAGGACGGGGACATCGTCAACATCGACGTCACCGCGTTCATCGGCGGCGTGCACGGCGACACCAACGCCACGTTCCTCGCGGGCGACGTCGACGAGGAGAGCAGGCTGCTCGTCGAGCGCACCCGTGAGGCGACGATGCGCGCGATCAAGGCCGTGCGGCCGGGGCGCGAGCTGAGCATCGTCGGCCGGGTGATCGAGTCCTACGCCCGCCGGTTCGGCTACGGGGTGGTGCGCGAGTACACCGGCCACGGCATCGGCCGCAGCTTCCACGGCGGCCTCGTGGTGCTGCACTACGACGAGCCTTCGGTGCACATCCCGCTCGAGCCGGGGATGACGTTCACGATCGAGCCCATGATCACCATCGGGTCGAGCGAGAACGAGCGCTGGGCCGACAACTGGACGGTCGTCACCAAGGACCGCTCCCGCACCGCCCAGTTCGAGCACACCGTGCTCGTCACCGACGACGGCGCGGAGATCCTGACCCTGCCGTGAGCCGTCGCTGCCCCTGATGCGACCGTGGCAGCATGGCGAAGGTCTACGACGGCATCAGTGCGAAGCTCGCCTCCTGGATTGAGGCGCAGCCGCTCTTCTTCGTCGGCACTGCGCCTCTCGCCGAGGACGGGCTGGTCAACATCTCGCCCAAGGGCACGCGCGGCACGTTCAGGGTGCTGGACGAGCACACCTTCAGCTACCTGGACCTCACCGGCAGCGGCGTCGAGACGGTCGCGCACCTGCGCGAGAACGGCCGCATCTGCGTGATGTTCTGCGCGTTCGACGGCGCACCGAACATCGTGCGACTACACGGCACCGGCCGCGCGATCCACCCCGGCAACCCCGGCTTCGACGACGCCCTGGCGGTCTTCGGCGAGGCGGGCGCGAGCAGACGACCCCAAGCCCGTTCGGTGATCGTGGTCGACGTCGCGCGCATCGCCGACTCGTGCGGCTATGCGGTGCCGAAGATGACGCTGGTGCAGGAGCGCGACATCCTCGACGCCTCGGCGAAGACCCGCGGCCCGGAGAAGCTCATCCAGTACCGCGCGCAGCGCAATGCGACCTCCCTGGACGGCCTCCCCGCCCTCCCCGCCTGACCCCCGCCCGCGACTGCGCACCCCGCAGGTCGACTGCGCACGGGGTCGGCGGGGTGTGAGGAGGGTGTCCGGGGTGCGCAGTGGGCCGCGCCGGGCGAACCTCAGGTGGGCGGGAAGAGGGTCTGCAGGCGGCGGAGGGTGGCGGCGATCGACTTCGCGTTGCGCGCCGGGTAGCCCACCAGCTCCAGCCCACGGGCGAAGGGGGAGCCGCCGTAGTCGAAGGACTCGGTCACCAGGGTGCCACCCTCGACCGGCGCGAGCTCGTAGCGCCAGATGGCCCGGGCGAAGTGGTGCCAGGCGATGCGGCGCTCCGGCTCGAACTCCACCACGGTGTTCTTCGTCCGGTACGGCAGGCCGACGCGCATGCGCATGCCGAACCGGTCGCCCAGGGCCAACCGCCGCGGCCCGGAGACCACGCCGCGCACCGTGCCGGAGCCGTCGAGCTCGTGGTGCCGGTGCGGGTCGGCCAGCAGCGCGAACACCTGCTCGGGGGCGGCCGTGACGACGGCCGATGCGCTGACGACCCGCCCCGCGATCTGCGCATTGTGGACACCGGACGACATCAGGGCGCCACCTTCTTCGGGGAAGGGGGAAGAACCCGCTCGTCCGCTGCACGTACTCAGCGTAGCCGGGCCGTCTGCGCCCGATGGAGCTCTCCAGGAGCGCGGCGCCCGTGCCCTTGGCCAGCAGCCACGTCATGAGCGCGGCGCTGATGAGCCCGATCAGACCGGCGGCGTGGTGTAGCGCGAGCAGCGTCAGCCCCCACCAGACCGCGGCGTCGCCGAAGTAGTTCGGGTGGCGGGTGTAGCGCCACAGCCCGCGGTCCATCACCTTGCCCTTGTTCGCCGGGTCGGCGCGGAACGCGGCGAGCTGGGCGTCGCCGACGGTCTCGAAGAAGAACCCGACCGCCCACGACAGCACCCCGAGCACGGTGACCACGGTCGACAGCGCACCGGACGCGGAGCCGTACTGCCCCAGCTGGACCGGCAGCGACACGATCCAGAGGATCACCGCCTGCGGCACGTAGACCTTGCGCACCAGGTGCGCGACCGGGTTCCCCTTGGCCCGCTCGATGATCGCGACATAGCGCGGGTCCTCCGGCTTGCCCCGGTTGCGCCGCCCGATGTGCCACGCGAGCCGCAGACCCCACACGCAGGTCAGCCCGGTGATCAGCACCTGCCGCCACAGGTCGCCGTGGCCGAGCGCGAGCAGCAGCGTGACGATCGCGACGACGGCGAAGCCCCCGCCCCACACGACGTCGATCCCGTCGTGCCGCCCACCCCGGACCCGGACCGCGACGAGCAGCGTGATCCCGAACGTCGCGACGACGACGAGCGCGGTGACCCACAGGTTGGTCAGCGCCGCGCCCCAGGGGTAGCCCGCCATGGCTCTATCGTGTCGGTTGGCCCGGCGCCGCGCTCGCCAACCCGTTGCGGGGCGCCGAATCGTGATCCAGCTGCGGGTCGCGGCCCAGCGTGGCCGTCCGTCCGCGCGGCAGCCCCGAGCGGCCGCGGTCGTCGGGGCGCACCATGAGGATCTGGTGCACCCCCATCCGGTTCTCCTCGAAAGCCAGCATCGCGCCCGCGAGGTAGAGCAGCCACACCCGCCACTGCTCCTCGCCGATCAGCGCGACCGCCTCGGCCCTGCGCTCCTGCAGCGTGTCCAGCCACGGCCGCACGGTCCACACGTAGTGCTCGCGCAGCGAGTGGACGTCCACGACCTCAAGGCCTGCGGTCTCGAGCAGGTTGAGCGTGGCGCCCAGCGGCCGCATGTACATGTCGGGCGCCACGTAGCGCTCCATGAACGCGCCGCCGCCCGGAGCGCCGTTGACGCCCGCCGCGCCGCGGGACATCTGCTGCAGCAGCAGCCGCCCCTGCGGGAGCAGGAGCTTGTGCAGGCCCGCGGTGTACACCGGGTAGTTGTCCTGCCCGACGTGCTCGCCCATCTCGATCGACGCGATCGCGTCGAAGGGCTGGTCAGCGATCTCCCGGTAGTCCTGCAGCCGGATCTCGACCTGGTCGCTCAGCCCCAGCGCCGCCACCCTGGCCATTCCGTACGCCCGCTGCTGGGCCGACAGCGTGACCCCGACGGCCTGCACGCCGTAGTTCTGCGCCGCGTGGATCAGCAGCGACGCCCAGCCGCAGCCGACGTCCAGCAGCCGCATGCCCGGCCGGAGCGCGAGCTTGCGGCAGATCAGGTCGAGCTTGTCGCGTTGCGCGTCGACCAGGCCGTAGGACGACGAGGCGTCCTGCGTCCAGTAGCCGCAGGAGTAGGCCATCTGCGGGTCGAGGAGGAATGCGTAGAAGTCGTTGGACAGGTCGTAGTGGTGGGCGATGGCCGCCCGGTCGCGACGGCGGGTGTGCAGGCCGCCGGGCAGCCGCGCCTCCGACGACGGCGGCTTGGGCCGCGGGCCGAGGACGCCGAGGCGCAGCGCCAGGCCCGCGGCGGCGAGCACGTCGCCCGCCGAGGGCCGCAGCCCGGTCAGGTTCTGCGCCTTCGCCACCGCCCAGAACTGGGAGAGCCCATCGGCCACGTCGCCCTCGACGTCGAGGTCGCCCGCGACGAACGCGCGGGCGAGCCCCAGCTCACCCGGGTTCCACAGCAGGCGGCGCAGCGCGCGGCGGCGGTGGATGACCGCCACCGGACCGGTGCCCGCGCCCGCCTCGGAGCCGTCCCACGCCCGGATGCGGACGGGGAGGGGCGCCCCGATGAGGCGCTCGACGAGCCCCGCGAGCCGCGGAGCGACAGGATTCGGCACGGGCGCTCCTCAGCGTCGGGCGAACGAGAACTGGAAGACATCGAGGTAGCCGACGCGGAAGCCCGCCTCGCAGTAGGCGAGGTAGAACTCCCACATCCGCCGGAACGTGCTGTCGAACCCGAGCGCGGCGACCGTCTCCCAACGGGACTGGAAGGTCTCCCGCCAGTGCGCGAGCGTCCGCGCGTAGTCCGGGCCGAGGCTGCGCTGCTCGGCCACCCGCAGCGAGGTGTCGGAGGCCAGGTGGTGCTGGATCGACTCGACCGACGGGATCAGGCCGCCGGGGAAGACGTACTTGTGGATCCAGGAGTAGTCGCCGCGGGAGGCGAGCATCCGGTCGTGCGGCATCGTGATCGACTGCAGCCCGACCCGGCCGCCGGGCTTGAGCAGCCGGTCCACCGCGGTGAAGTACGTCGGCCAGTAGCGCTCGCCGACCGCCTCGATCATCTCGACGCTGACGACGGCGTCGTACGAGCCCTGCGCCTCCCGGTAGTCGCGCAGCAGCACCTGGACGCGGTCGGCCGACGCCTGCTTCGGCGATCCGGTCCTCGGCCAACCGCGCCTGCTCGGCCGAGATCGTCAGTGTGGTCACTCGTGCGCCGCGCTCCGCCGCACGCGTCGCCAGCCCGCCCCAGCCCGTGCCGATCTCCAGCACGTGCATCCCGGCTTCGACGCGTGCCATGTCCAGGATGCCGTCGATCTTGCGGCGCTGGGCGTCGGCGAGGTTCTCCTCCGGGGAGCCGAACCACGCCGAGGAGTAGCTCATGGTCTCGTCGAGGAAGGTCGCGAACAGCTCGTTGGACAGGTCGTAGTGGCGGTGGATGTTCTCCCGCGAGCCCTCGACGGTGTTGCTCTCCTCCGAGGGCTGCCGCGCCTCGGCGAACCGCCGCCCGATCCGCTGCAGGGTCGGCGGGATCAGCGTCGAGAGCCGTGCCGCGAACGGCGTCAGCAGGTCGGCCAGGTGCGTGGAGGTCCAGTCGCCGACCATGTACGACTCGCCGAACCCGATCTTGGAGTTGCAGCCGAGGCGGTGGAAGAACGCGGCCGGTCGGACGATGCGCATCACCGGAGCGTCGGGGCCCCCGCGGCCGATGCGCTCTCCTCCGGGGAACACCACGCGGACCGGCAGGGTGCGCACCGCGCGCCGGAACAGCGACTCGGCGATGCGGGCGCGCACGAGCGAGTGCGGAGGGGTGGCGAGGCCCGGCCAGACGCCTTCGTTCGGCCGCGGCACGAGATGGTTGTTCGAGCGCTTCATTGCGGGAGATGTGGTCACTGGACGCCCTCCTGGGGGTCGTGCGCTGGCCGGGGGATGACGGGGAGGCGGCGCAGCCACAGCGCCACGCCGTGGCGGCGGATCAAGGCCGAAGTGCGCTGGGTGACCAGCGGCCGCCGGGCGAGCATGCGGACGAGCGACGCCGGGGTGGCGGGCCTGCGCACTCCGATGACCGTGGCGGTCAACGCGGTGGACCCGTTCTGCCGCAACGTGATCGCCAACGCCAGT
This sequence comes from uncultured Actinomycetota bacterium, assembly GCA_963799945.1. Classification (GTDB taxonomy): domain Bacteria; phylum Actinomycetota; class Actinomycetes; order Mycobacteriales; family Pseudonocardiaceae; genus Pseudonocardia. Next base: position 251,918 of record CAWCZG010000004.1, on the reverse strand, counting down.
CGGTCGTCGGGCAGGGGCAGCCGCATCCGGTACTCACCCTCCACCGACAGGAACGGCGAGACGTAGAAGTCCTTCTCCGTGTCCGCGCGGCCCTGCTCGTCGGTGTGCAGGAGGTAGCAGTGGCGTTCGCCGTAGGTGTTGTGGACCTCGGCGACGACGCAGGCGAGCGTGCCGTCGGGGCGGTGGCACCAGTAGACGGAGAGGGGGTTGAACACGTAGCCGAGCACACGGGCGTTGGCGAGCATCAGCACCTGCCCGCCCGCGAGGTCCACACCACGCGTCGCGAGGTAGCGGTCGAGGTTCTGCCGGATCGTCGCCTTCGGGTCACCGAGGTGGTCGGCGGCGGCGAACCGGGCGAAGGGCCGCAGCCACCTCGGCACGTCGGGCAGCGCGTCGAGGTCGACGAGCCACATGTAGACGCCGTGGCGGAAACCGCGGTGCAGCACCGCACGGCGGACGTGGCTCACCTCGACGTCGTAGAGCGCGGGTACCGCCGTCACGGGGCGGACGCGCGCGGCGCTGCCGGCGACCTCGGTCACCACGTCACGCCCAGCGAGGCCGCCGCGCGAACGCCTGCCGCGCAACCGTCCTCGTGGAAGCCCCAACCGTGGTAGGCGCCTGCGAACGCGAGCGTGCCGTCGTTCAGCTCCGGCAGCCGCCGCCCCGCCGCCACCGACTCGGGTGTGTAGATCGGGTGCTCGTAGTTCATCGTCGCGATGACCCGGCTCTGGTCGACCCGGTCGGTGCCGTTGAGCGTCACGACGTAGTCGTCCGGCTCCGAGAGCCGCTGCAAGCGGTTCATGGCGTAGCTGACCAGCACGGGAGCGTCCGCCGAGGCGCAGGCGGCCTTCAGGTAGTTCCACGACGCCTGGGCGCCGGGATGCCGCGGCAGCACCGAGGTGTCGTGGTGCAGCTGGGTGACGTTGCGGGAGTAGCGGAACGCCCGGAGCAGGGCTTGTTCGGCGGCGGTGGGGGCGGCGAGCAGCGCGAGGGCCTGGTCGGGGTGGGTGGCGACCACGGCGACGTCCGCGTGGTGCGCGACGTCGGCGTCATCCCGGATCTCGACGCCTGCGTCGGTCCGCGTCAGCGCCCGCACCGGGGTGGAGACCGCCACCGCCGTGAGGCCCTTCACCGCGGCCTCGACGTAGCGGGCCGAGCCGCCGACCACCGTCCGCCACTGGGGCGAGCCGCCGATCGCGAGCATGCCGTGGTGCTGCAGGAACGCGAACAGGTAGCGCGCGGGGTAGGTGAGCGAGACGGTCTCGCCCGCCGACCACACCGCCGAGACCACCGGCACCATGAAGTGCTCGACGAAGTAGCGGGAGTAGCCCCCGATGGCGAGGAACGCCCCGAGCGTCACGTCGCCCGCGCGCTCGTCGGCCAGCACCCGGCGCGCGTGCCGGTGGAAGCGCGTCACCTCGGCGAGCATCCGGAGGTAGGCCGGTCGTCGGAGGTTGGAGGACTGGGGGAAGAGCCCACCGAGCCCGCGGGCCCCGGCGTACTCCAGCCCGCAGCCCTCGCACCGGACGCTCATGGACATGTCCGACTCCTGCGTCGCGACGCCCAGCTCGCCGAAGAGCCGCAGCAGGTTCGGGTAGGTGCGCAGGTTGTGCACGATGAAGCCGGAGTCGACGTTGGCCGTGCCACCGTCGGATGTGGCCAGCTCGTGGGTGTGCGCGTGGCCGCCGAGGCGCCCGTCGGACTCGAAGAGAGTGACGTCGTAGCGGCGCTGCAGGAGGTAGGCGGCGGTGAGGCCCGCGACGCCGGAGCCGACGACGGCTGCCGTTGGACGGGTCCCCGCCGTTCTAGCGTTCACTGCGCGGACTCCATTTCCTTGAGTTGGGCGGTGAGGCCATGCGGAGCAGGCTGTGCCAGTGCGTTCGCAATCGCCGGGTCCAGAGGTTCGACACCGGTGACGCCGAGCACGAAACGGCGCACGAGGGCGTTCCACTCACGGGACTTCGCCAGCATGAAATGGCCCGCACCCGGCAGCTCGAAGCGGCAGATCGCCACCCCTTCCGCCTTGGCCCGCATGGCGTACGCGTAGGACGCGGCCGGGTCGGTGAAGCGCTCGCGGTCGCCGTGCGCGATGAACACGGTGCGGCCGGCGAGCTGCACCGTCGGGTCGGAGCCGTCCAGCCACGGGGCCAGCGCGCAGACCGCGGTGACTCCCGCCGCACCCGCGGCGTTCAGCGCGGCCCGCCCGCCCATCGAGTGCCCGAGCAGGACGACCGGCACGCCCGGGTAGCGCTCGGCGAGCTCGCGCAGCGCCCACTGGGTGTCCAGCAGCGCGTCGCGCTTCGGGGCGTTCCAGCCGCGGACTCGGTAGCGCAGGTAATGGACGGCCAGGCCCCGGCGGGCGAGCATCCGGGCGAACGGCACCATGCGGAGGTAGGCCAGCCGCCTGGGCTCGCCGCTCTCCGTGCTGTGGGCGCGGCCGCCGTGCAGCACGAGCACGACGGCGGGTGGGTCGGCGGGTGGCACGCCGACCGCTTCGAGACGGGGCAGGGTGTCAGGCATGCGACCTCTTCGGGTAGATCCTTTAGGCAGGTGTTCTGTCGTTCTCCCGCGTGCGGTCGGCGTCTGAGAGTGACGTCACACCGTCGCTGGTTGGCGGGGTGCCCGATGACGATCGTGCCTGGACACGGGATGATCCGCGAGATGACCACGGTCGGACAGGAGCGCGCATGGACCCGGTGACACCGCTGAGCGCCGCCGCGAAGCTGCGCCTGTCGTTCACGCGCAGGCGTCGCTCGTCAGGCTTCTGGTTCGGGCTCGCGATCGCGCTGCTCTGGCCGTTCACGATGTTCGGCACCAAGGTCGGCTGGCGCGGTGGCGAGCACTTGCCGCGGACGGGCGGCGCGCTGCTGGCGGCCAACCACGTCTCGCTCGCCGACCCGATCTTCAACGTGGCGTTCTGCATCTCCCACGGCCGCATGCCGCGCTTCCTGGCCAAGGCCGAGCTGTGGAAGATCCCGGTGGTGCGCTCGGTGCTCGCCAAGGGCGGCCACATCCCCGTCTACCGCATGTCGGCGCGCGCGGGCGACGCCTACCGCGACGCGATCGAGGCGCTCAACCGCGGCGAGATCGTGGTCTTCTACCCCGAGGCGACCTACACCGCCGACCCGGACGGCTGGCCCATGAAGGCCAAGAACGGAATCGGGCGGATCGCGCTCGTCACGGGGGCGCCGGTGATCCCGGTGGCGAACTGGGGCACGCAGGACGTGGTGCGCCCCGGCTCCGGCCTGCCCCGGCTGATCCCGCGCAAGCGCGTGACGGTGGTGGCGGGCCCGCCGGTGGACCTCTCAGCCTGGGTGGGCGGTCCGCGCACCCGTACCGCGCTCGACGCCGCGACGGCGGCGATCATGTCCGACGTCACGAAGCTGGTGGGGGAGATCCGCGGCGAGACCCCGCCAGGTCAGCCGTACGACCCCGCCGCCGCCTGACGAGAACCGCCCCGGCTCCGCGTTGTGCGCGGGGCCGGGGCGGTGACGGCGTGCGGTGTTGCTGCGTGCGGGACGTCAGCTGGTGGCCGCGAGGCGCTCCAGCCGTCGGGCTGTGGGCCAGCGCACCGAGCTGGCCCAGCCGAGCTTCTCGAACGCCCAGATCACCCGGGCCGAGATGTCGACCTGGCCGCGCTGGACGCCGTGACGCGCGCAGGTGGGGTCGGCGTGGTGCAGGTTGTGCCACGACTCGCCGAACGACAGGACGGCGAGCGGCCACACGTTGCGCGAGTGGTCACGCGCGGCGAACGGCGCGTCGCCGATCATGTGGCAGATCGAGTTGATCGACCAGGTCACGTGGTGCAGCAGCGCCACCCGCACCAGGCCCGCCCAGAAGAATGCGGTGAGCGCGCCCCACCACGACCAGGTGAGCAGGCCACCCAGCAGCGCGGGCACGAGCAGCGTGGCCACCGACAGCAGGATGAACGATCGGTTCACGCGCATGATGTCGCGGTCGGCGAGCAGATCGGGGGTGAAGCGCTGTTCGTTGGTCTGGTCACGGTCGAACAGCCAACCGGTGTGCGCGTGCCAGAAGCCACGGGCCAGCGCAGCGGCGCTGGTGCCGTACAGCCACGGGGAGTGCGGGTCGCCCTCCTTGTCGGAGAAGGCGTGGTGGCGACGGTGGTCAGCCACCCAGTCGACGACCGGGCCCTGCATCGCCAGCTGACCCGCCACGGCGAGCGCGATGCGCAGCGGCCGCGCGGCCTTGAACGAGCCATGGGTGAAGTAGCGGTGGAAGCCCACGGTGATGCCCAGCCCGCTGATCACGTAGAAGACCGCGGCGATGGCGATGTCGACCCAGGTCAGGCCCCACCCCCAGGCGAACGGCACCGCGGCGATCAACGCCAGCAGGGGGACCACCACGAACACGTACACACCGATTTGTTGGGCAAGCCCACGGGTGCCATCGAGGATGGGCTGGGGGCCCGGCGGTTTGGTCGGGCTCTCAGTGACGGTCATGAAGTCCTCTCGGGGTGTAAGGGTCACCTACTACTCATGTGTACCAACGTTCGGCCTTCGCTAACACCGCGGATCGGTCAGATATTGAGCCCGAGCAGTGCGTTCTCCACCACTTCCGGCAGTCCGGGGTGGATCCAGTACTGCCCGGTGGCCATGGTCCTGGCGTCCAGTCCGAAGGACATCGCCTGGATGAGCGGCTGGATCACCGTGGACGCCTGCGGGCCCATGACGTGCGCACCCAGCAGCCGGCCGGTGCCGCGCTCGGCGATCACCTTGCAGAACCCGGTGTGGTCCTCCATCGCCCAGCCGTAGGCCACGTGGCCGTACTCCTGCGTCTTCACGACGTAGTCGAGGTCCGCGGCCCGGCATTGCGCCTCGGTCCGTCCGACCGAGGCGATCTGCGGGTCGGTGAAGACGGCCGAAGGCACGAACCGGTGGTCGGTGTGCCGCGGCGAGAGGGGGTGCAGGAGGTTGTGCGCGACGACCTTGGCCTCGTGGTTGGCCACGTGCTTCAGCTGGAACGGCGAGCTGGCGTCGCCGAGCGCGTAGATCCCCTCAGCTGACGTGCGCTGCTGGTCGTCGACGAGCACGCGGCCGTCCGAATCGGCCTCGACGCCCGCCTTCTCCAGGTCGAGCAGGTCGCCGTTGGGGTTCCGACCCGCCGCCACCAGCAAGAGGTCGCCGCGCACGGTCGACCCGTCGTCCAGGCTGAGCGCGACTCCGGTGTCGTCGTGCGACGCAGCGGTGACCGTGTGGGCGAGGTGGACGTCCCAGCGCTCGCAGGCCAGCTCGGTGAAGCGCTCGGCCACCGTCTCGTCGTGGTCGCGCACCATCAGGCCGCTGCGCACGACCAGCGACACCCGCGTGCCGAAGGCCGAGAACACGTGCGCGAACTCGGCCGCGATGTAGCCGCCCCCGAGGATCACCAGGTGCTCCGGCACGTCGTCGATGCGCATGATCGTGTCGGAGGTGTGGTGGGGGACGTCGCGCACCGGGAGGGGGATGTAGGGGCGGCTGCCGGTCGCGATCACGATGCGGTCGGCCGTCAGGTCAGCCACGCCCTCGATCGTCAGCTGCCGCGGACCGGTGAACCGCGCGTGGCCGTCGTAGAGGGTGACGTTCGGGCTGCGGTGCGCGCGGTACTCATGGCCCGCGGCGGCGATGGGGTCGATGCGGCCGAAGATCCGGTCGCGCATCGCCTTCCAGCGCACCCCGTCCAGCGTCGCGTCGATGTCGTACCGGCCCGCGCGCCGGACGTGCTCGGCGATGTCGGCGGGGTAGACGTACATCTTCGTCGGGATGCAGCCCACGTTGAGGCAGGTGCCGCCGAACACCCCGTGTTCGACGATGGCGACGTCGAGATCGGCGAACCGCTCGTCGACGATCGAGTTGCCCGAGCCGCTGCCGATGACGACGAGATCGTGATGCCGCACGACCACGAGGCTAGCTGGCGGAAACATCGGCGACGCGGTCAGCGTTGACGTGGGAGCATGGCTACCACGATGACTGAACCCGTATTCACCACAGGCGATCTCGACCTGGAGGAGCGCTCGTCGCTCCGCCGGGTGGTCGGGTTGTCCACCGAGCTCACCGACATCACCGAGGTCGAGTACCGGCAGCTCCGCCTGGAGCGCGTGGTGCTCGTCGGGGTGTGGACGTCGGGCACGTCGGAGCAGGCGCGGGCCTCGATGCACGAGCTGGCCCGGCTGGCCGAGACCGCCGGGTCCGAGGTGCTCGATGCGCTCATCCAGCGCCGCCCGCAGCCCGATCCGGCCACCTACATCGGCTCCGGCAAGGTCGACGAGCTCCGATCGGCGGTGCAGGCCGCGGAGGCCGACACCGTCATCTGCGACGGCGAGCTCTCTCCCGGTCAGCTGCGGCAGCTCGAGGAGAAGCTCAAGGTCAAGGTCATCGACCGCACCGCGCTGATCCTCGACATCTTCGCCCAGCACGCCCGCTCGCGGGACGGCAAGGCGCAGGTCGAGCTGGCCCAGCTGTCCTACCTGCTCCCGCGCCTGCGCGGTTGGGGCGAGGCGCTCTCGCGCCAGGTCGGTGGCCGGGCGGCAGGCGGCGTCGGCATCGGTGGCCGCGGCCCCGGTGAGACGAAGATCGAGCTGGACCGCCGCCGCATCCGCGCGCGCATGTCCAAGCTGCGCCGCGAGATCAGCGCGATGAAGCAGGTGCGCGAGACCCAGCGCGGGTCCCGCCGCCGCAACGACGTGCCGTCGGTGGCGATCGTCGGCTACACCAACGCGGGCAAGTCCAGCCTGCTCAACGCGCTCACCGGCGCGGGGGTGCTGGTGGAAGACGCCCTGTTCGCCACGCTGGATCCCACGACGCGCCGGGCCGCCACCGGCGACGGGCGCGCCTACACGCTCACCGACACCGTCGGGTTCGTGCGGCACCTGCCCCACCAGCTGGTCGAGGCGTTCCGCTCGACGTTGGAGGAGACGGCGGGTGCCGATCTGCTCGTGCACGTCGTCGACGCCTCCGACGCGCTGCCCGAGGAGCAGATCAAGGCGGTGCGCGAGGTGCTCACCGAGATCGGCGCCGAGCACGGCACGATGCCCCGCGAGCTGCTCGTCGTCAACAAGATCGATGCGGCGGGGGATCTCCAGCTGGCCCGCCTGCGCCACCTCCTGCCTGACGCGGTGTTCGTCTCCGCGCAGCGCGGCGACGGCGTCGCCCGCCTGCGGGAGCGCATCGCCGAGCTGCTCCCGCGCCCCGAAGTGGAGCTGGAGCTGCTCCTGCCCTACGCGCAGGGTTCGCTGGTGGCCCGGATCCACACCGAGGGTGAGGTGCTCGCGGAGGAGCACACCCCGGAAGGCACCCGGCTGTGCGCCCGCGTCGGCCCCGACCTGGCCCCGGTCGTCCTCCCGTACGTCACGGAGGGCACGCGGCGCTGAGCGCCGGGTCAGTCGCGTGACGGCTGGGTTACCGATCCGGACACACGGTGTCTCGGTGGGGGATGGGCGGTTAGCGTGGCGTGCGGCCGGGAGGAGAACGCGTGCCGATCGTCACCGGCTACGAGGACACCCCCGGCGGGCATGACGCCCTCGTCCTCGGCGCGCAGCTGGCCCGCCTGACGGGTCTCGGCGCGATCGTCGCCACGGTTTACCCGGCCGATGCGCACGGGCTCGCCGCCGTGGCAGGCGATCCCCGCTGGCTGCCCAAGGCCCGCAAAGTGGCCATGGCCCGGTTCGCGCGGGCGCGTGAGCTCATCGGCGAGGGCTGGGGCGGCGACGAGCCGGAGTTCGCCGCGCTCGGGCCCGGCTCGGTCGCGACCGTCCTCACCGACTACGTCGACGAGGTCGGCGCCGCGGTGCTCGTCGTCGGCTCCACCGGACACGGGCTGCTGGGCAGGCTCTCACCGGGTCGGACCGTGCACCGGCTCCTGCCCACCGCCCGCTGCCCGGTGGCGATCGCCCCGCGCGGCTACCGGCACACGGCGGGCGCGACCATCCTGTCGATCGCGGTCGCCTACGACGGCTCGGCCGAGGCGGAGCGCGCGGTGGCGACCGCCGTGCACCTCGCGAGCCGCACCGGTGCGGTGCTGCGGTTCGTCACCGTCGCGGCGACGCCGGAGGACGAACCCGCGGCCAGGGCGCTGGTGCACAAAGGCGTCGCCTCGGCCCCGATCGAGATCGACACCTTGACCGACGTGGTGATCGGGCCGGTCGCCAGGGTGCTCGCCGACCTGCCGGACCGGGCCGACCTGCTCGTGGTCGGCTCGCGGGGCTACCGGTTCATGCGACGGCTGCTGCTGGGCGGGGTGGCGGGCGCGCTCGTGCGCACGGCCCGCTATCCCGTGGTGATCGTGCCCAGCTCGGACTAGGAGCGCGCGCTCAGAGCCGCCGCAGCACCGCGACGACGCGACCGAGCACGGTGGCGTCGTCACCGGGGATCGGCTCGTAGGCGGGGTTGGCAGGCATCAGCCAGTTGTGCCCGTCGCGGCGGCGGAAGGTCTTGACCGTGGCCTCGCCCTCGATCATGGCCGCCACGATCTCGCCGTTCTCGGCCACCGGCTGCTGCCGCACGACGACCCAGTCGCCGTCGGTGATGGCCGCCTCGATCATCGAGTCGCCTCGGACGTGCAGCAGGAAGAGGGTGCCTTCGCCGACGATCTCCCTCGGCAGCGGGAACACGCTCTCGACGGCCTGCTCGGCCAGGATCGGACCACCGGCCGCGATGTCACCGAGCAGCGGCACGAAGGCGGGCTCGGGATGCAGGTCGCCCGCGGCGAACCGGCCCTCGCCGTCGACCGGAGGGTGGGGCTGCTCCTCGGGCAGGCGCACGTCGACCGCACGGGTGCGGTTGGGGTCGCGCCGCAGGTAGCCCTTGCGCTCCAGGGTGCGCAGCTGGTGGTGGACCGAGGACGTGGACTGCAGGCCCACCGCGTCGCCGATCTCCCGGACGCTCGGCGGGTAGCCGTGCTGGTCGACCCACTCCCGGATGACCCGCAGCACCTTGCGCTGCCGGGCCGTCAGACGGGGGTCGGGGAAAGCGCGGACGGCCGCGGCCCCGCTGCCGGCTTCCTCGCCTGTTGCGCTGTCGGGCTCGTCGGCTGCCATGACGTGTGCTCCTCCTCGGCCGTTGTGGCGGTCATCCGCGGCGGCCCGCGCTCCTCCGACCTGATCGGACGGGGTGTCCTGGCTGGTCGGGAAGCGTCGGCCGCACCGCGTTCGCCCAAGACGCGTAGCCCTCCCCGCAATGATCGCCAAACACATGTTCGAACGACACGCACACTTTTCCCGGTTTTGTCGGTGGGGGGTGGTAGACAGCGTTCAGACGTTCATTCGAACGCGTGTTTGGGCAAGAGGGGTCGAACGGAGGCGGCGGGATGAGGGAGCGCACGCACGGCAAAGCGGGGGTCGACCACCCGGAGCCGGGGGAGCAGCAGGAGTCGTGGGCCCGGTCGGCCCGCCGCGGCGCGACCGGCCCGCGCCCGGTCCGCCCGGCGGTCCCGCCGGGCTCCGCACGGCCGGAGTCCGGCCCCCGCCCGACGCCCACGGGCCTCGGCGGCTCCTCGTCGCGGCCGTCGTCGGCCACGGCGCGCGCCGCCGAGCGCACGGCCGTGGAGCGCGGCGTGGCGGAGGCAGTCGCCCGGCACCCGGCCGGGTCGGCCGAGCGCAGGGCCGGCCGGGCAACCACAGCGCGGGGTGCCGGGGAGGCGCCCGCCCGCCCTGCCGGGCCGGGGGCGGAGCGCGGGCGCGGTCAAGCGGCCCGCGGCGCCGGGCGCACGGCGGCGGAGCGTTGGGCTGAGCGGGTCGCGGGGGAGCGGGGCGCCGGGCAGGCGGCTGAGCGCCGCGGGGCACGACCAGTGGCCGCGAGGGGCGATGACACCGGGGTCGTGGCGGAGCGTTGGGCTGAGCGGGTCGCGGGGGAGCGGGGCGCCGGGCAGGCGGCCGTGCGTCGTGGGGTTCGGCCCGGGGACGCGGGTGGCGAGGTCGGTGGGGTTGCGGCCGGGCCGGTGGTTGTTGCGCGGGCGGAGGTGTGCGGGCGCGCGGGTGGGGGTGTGGCGCGCATCGGTCGGGCGGCCGGGCACGGGCCGCGGATCCTCGTCCGCCGTCCGCTCCCGGCCGCTGTTGCGCCGTTGGGGCGGGTGCGGCGGGTGGTGGTCGGTGTCGCGGTCGTCCTCGCGGCGGCCGCGGTCGTGTTCGGGCTCGGGCGGGTCGCGGATGCCACCGCGCACGCGCGGGCGGCCGCCGCTCCGGTGGTTGCCGAGATCACCGTCACGGTCGACGCCCCCGGCACCGTCTGGGACGTGGCCGAGGGCGTGGCCCCCGGCGCGTCCGGGCCCGATCGGGCCGCGATGGTCGACCGGATCGTCGCGGCCAACGCCCTCACGTCCGTCACCGTGCGGCCGGGAGAGGTCCTGCGGGTCCCCTTGCGGTAGGCGCGACGCGCTCCCGTGGGTGAGCGGCCGAGGCCAGGTGCTGACGCTGCGCGCAGGCTCGATCGCGGCCCGCGCACCACCTCCGGGCCGGTGCGCCCGTTCGGGCGATGTCCCGAATTTGTAGGGGTGCCCGGCTTCCCCCGGCCCCACATCTTGTGGTTACACTCGTGTTGTTCGTCTACCGGTGGGGTTCGCTCCAGCCGGTCTCCGGGGAGGGGGGTGCGCTGCTGTGCGGTGTCCGTTCTGTCGTCACTCCGACTGCCGCGTGATCGACTCCCGAGAGGTCGACGATGGGCAAGCCACCCGTCGCCGCCGCTCCTGCGCCGCCTGCGGTCGCCGGTTCACCACGGTCGAAGAGGCCGTGCTCGCCGTCGTCAAGCGCAGCGGGGTCACCGAGCCGTTCAGCCGCGAAAAGGTCATGCGCGGCGTCGGCCGCGCCTGTCAGGGCAGGCCCGTCGACGAAGACGCGCTCGCCCAACTCGCCCACCGCGTCGAGGAGACCGTCCGCGCCGGGGGCGCCGCGGAGGTCCCCAGCCATGAAGTGGGGCTGGCCATCCTGGGCCCGCTCCGCGAACTCGACGAAGTCGCCTATCTCCGCTTCGCCAGCGTCTATCGCTCGTTCTCCTCGATAGAGGACTTCGAGAAGGAGATCGCCGATCTGCGCCGTCCCGACGGCGGGAGCGGCGCCTGACTCCCTGTCGTGTCCCTCCGGGTGCCCCACACCCGGATGCCCCGACAGGGTCCCAGCACGTCCCGGCTCCTTGTGCTGCCTGCACGGCCGCCGGTCCCGCACTGCCCGCACCACCAGCACGCCATCGCCGACCACGGCGCGTCGAACCCCAGTCCGCGCGCCGCAGGAAGAGGAACAGCATGACCGAGATCGTCGGAACCGCACAGGGATCAGGCGCAGGAGGGCCGGGCACGGGAACGTCACCGACCGGGCGCGGCCGGAAGGCGTCGGCGGTGAAGCGGTCGTCCGGGCTCACGATCGAACGGATCCACACCACCCCCGGCGTGCACCCCTACGACGAGGTCACGTGGGAGCGCCGCGACGTCGTCATGACCAACTGGCGTGACGGCTCGATCAACTTCGAGCAGCGCGGCGTCGAGTTCCCCGACTTCTGGTCGATCAACGCCACGAACATCGTCACCAGCAAGTACTTCCGCGGGGCCGTCGGCTCCAGTCAGCGCGAGTCCAGCCTCCGCCAGCTGATCGACCGGGTCGTCACGGTCTACGTCCGCGCGGGCGTCGAGAACGGCTACTTCGCCACCGAGGCCGATGCCGAGGTGTTCGCCCACGAGATCACCTGGATGCTGTTGCACCAGGTGTTCAGCTTCAACTCCCCAGTGTGGTTCAACGTCGGCACCGCCAGCCCGCAGCAGGTCTCGGCGTGCTTCATCCTCGCGGTCGACGACACCATGGAGTCGATCCTCAACTGGTACCGCGAAGAGGGCCTGATCTTCAAGGGCGGCTCGGGCGCGGGCCTCAACCTCTCGCGCATCCGCTCCTCGAAGGAGCTGCTCTCCTCGGGCGGCACCGCCTCCGGGCCGGTCTCGTTCATGCGGGGCGCCGACGCGAGCGCGGGCACGATCAAGTCCGGTGGCGCCACCCGCCGCGCGGCCAAGATGGTCGTGCTCGACGTCGACCACCCCGACATCGAGGAGTTCGTGATCACGAAGTCCAAGGAGGAGGCCAAGATCCGCGTGCTGCGGGACGCGGGCTTCGACATGGATCTCGGCGGCGCCGACATCGCCTCCGTGCAGTACCAGAACGCCAACAACTCGGTCCGCGTCACCGACGAGTTCATGCGGGCGGTCGAGTCGAACGGCGAGTTCGGCCTGCGCACCCGGATGACCGGTGACGTCATCGAGACGGTCGACGCCAAGAAGCTGTTCCGCACGATCGCCCAGGCCGCGTGGGAGTGCGCCGACCCGGGGATCCAGTACGACGGCACGATCAACGACTGGCACACCTGCCCGGAGTCCGGCCGCATCTCCGCGTCCAACCCCTGCTCCGAGTACATGCACCTGGACAACAGCTCCTGCAACCTGGCCTCGCTCAACCTGCTGACGTTCCTGGGCGCCGACGGCCAGTTCGAGGCGGAGCGCTTCCGCAAGTGCGTCGAGCTGATCATCACCGCGATGGACATCTCCATCTGCTTCGCCGATTTCCCGACCGAGCCGATCGGCGACACCACCCGCAAGTTCCGGCAGCTGGGCATCGGCTACGCCAACCTGGGCGCGCTGCTCATGGCCACCGGCCACGCGTACGACTCCGAGGGTGGCCGCGCGCTCGCCGCCGCCATCACGTCGCTGATGACCGGTGCGGCGTACAAGCGCTCCGCCGAGCTGGCGGCCGTCGTCGGCCCGTACGAGGGCTACGCCCGCAACGCCGAGTCCCACCAGCGCGTCATGCGCAAGCACGCCGCCGCCAACGACGACGTCCGCACGTTCCCGGCCAGCACGCAGATCCACAAGCTCGCCACGCTGACCTGGCAGGAGTGCCTGAAGGCGGGCGCGAAGAACGGCTGGCGCAACGCGCAGGCGTCGGTGCTGGCGCCCACGGGCACCATCGGCCTGGCGATGGACTGCGACACCACCGGCATCGAGCCCGACCTCGCGCTGGTCAAGTTCAAGAAGCTGGTCGGCGGCGGGTCGATGCAGATCGTCAACCAGACCGTGCCGCGCGCCCTGGCCCGCCTGGGCTACCAGCCCGAGCAGGTCGAGGCCATCGTGTCCTACGTCGGGGAGCACGGGCATGTCGTCGACGCCCCCGCGCTGCGGCCCGAGCACTACGAGGTCTTCGACTGCGCGATGGGCGAGCGGGTGATCGCCGCCATGGGGCACGTCCGGATGATGGCCGCGGTGCAGCCGTTCCTCTCCGGCGCGATCTCCAAGACGGTGAACATGCCCGAGACGGCCACCGTCGAGGACGTCGAGCACATCTACATGGAGGGCTGGAAGCTCGGCATCAAGGCCCTCGCGATCTACCGCGACAACTGCAAGGTCGGCCAGCCGCTCTCGGCGGGCAAGTCGGCCAAGGGCGAGGACAAGGCGCCCGTGGTCGTCGAGGCGCGGCCGGTGCGGCGCCGTCTGCCCAAGAAGCGGCCGAGCCAGACCGTGTCGTTCACCGTCGGCGGCGCCGAGGGCTACCTCACCGCGGGCTCCTACCCCGACGACGGGCTCGGCGAGATCTTCGTCAAGCTCGGCAAGCAGGGCTCCACCCTGTCGGGCGTCATGGACGCGTTCTCGATGTCCATCTCGGTGGGTCTGCAGTACGGCATCCCGCTGGAGTTCTACGTCTCGAAGTTCTCCAACCTGCGCTTCGAGCCCGCGGGCATGACCGACGACCCGGATCTGCGCATCGCCACCAGCGTGCTGGATTACCTGTTCCGCAGGCTCGCCCTGGATTACCTCCCCTACGAGAAGCGCGCCCAGCTGGGCATCTTCTCGGCCGAGGAGCGCACCGTGCAGGTCAACGAGTCCTACGACGTGGATGTCGAGGGGCTGCGCACGAGCGTCGACGTCGTGCAGGAGCCGCACACCGCGGCAGGCGTCACGCCCGCCCCGGTGGAGGTGGGCAGCTCCACCGAGCTGCTGGAGCTGCGCCTCGGCAAGGCCGCCGACGCGCCGCTGTGCATGACCTGCGGCACGAAGATGCGCCCCGCGGGCAGCTGCTACCTGTGCGAGGGCTGCGGCTCCACCAGCGGCTGCAGCTGACGAGCGGTCGAGCGGCACGGATCGGTCGATCGCCTGACCGATCGGTGCCGCTCGACGGCGGGTTGCGCCTACGGTGGACGCCGTGAGCAACACCGCCGTGGACACCCCGGTCGAGATCTGCGCCGCCGCCGCGACGGCGGGCCCGGTGCGGGAGCTCCTGCCCGCCCGCGCCGTGCCGCTCGGGGCGGGCACGGTCGTGCGCAGGCTGCTGCCGACGCTGGGCAGGCGGATGGTCGGGGCCTGGTGCTTCGTCGACCACTACGGCCCGGACGAGATCATCGCCCGGCCGGGCATGGCGGTGCCGCCGCACCCGCACATCGGCCTGCAGACGGTGAGCTGGATCCTCGAGGGCGAGGTGCACCACCGCGACAGCCTCGGCAGCGACGTCGTGATCCACCCGGGCGACCTGGGCCTGATGACGGCGGGGGAGGGCATCGCGCACTCCGAGGTGTCCCCCCACAACCACGGGCCCGTGCTGCACGGCGCGCAGCTGTGGGTGGCGCTGCCGGACGCCGAGCGCGCGATCGCGCCCATGTTCGCCCACCACGCAGGCCTGCCGGTGCTCACGGCGCCGGGGCTGCGGGCCACGGTGCTCCTCGGCGACGTCGACGGCGCCCGCTCGCCCGGCACCACGTTCACGCCGATCGTCGGCGTCGACGTCGAGGTGACCGGCCCGGCGACACTCCCGCTCACCCCGGAGTTCGAGCACGCCGTGCTCACCGTCTCCGGCACCCCCGAGGTCGACGGGGGCCCGCTCGCGCCCGGTTCGCTGGGCTACCTCGGCTGCGGCCGCTCCGAGCTGCGGCTGTCCGCGGACGCACCGGCCCGCCTGCTCGTGTTGGGCGGCGAGCCGTTCGCCGAGGAGATCGTGATGTGGTGGAACTACGTCGCCCGCACCGGCGACGAGGTGATCGCCGCGCGCGAGCGCTGGCAGCGCGGCGGGTTCGGCGAGGTGCCGGATTCGGGCGCCGCGCTCGCCGCGCCGGAGCTGCCGCCCGCGCGGCTCGTCCCCCGTGGCCGGGTGCGCTGATCGACACATCCGGTCGGCCACGTCCGCCCCGCCCACGTATGGTCGGCCGGTGATCGAGGACGACGACCTGTCCGGTGAAGGCGACTGGACGCGGCCCGGCGTGTACCGCTGCGCGCCCGACGTGTACCGGATCCCGCTGCCGTTGCCGCAGGACGGTCTGCGCGCCGTCAACGTGTTCGCCATCCGGCACGGCGACAGCCTCACGGTGATCGACGCGGGCTGGTCCATCCCGGAGTCGCGGAAGCTCCTGGCCGCGGGCCTCGCGGAGCTGGACGCCGGGTTCTCCGACGTGCAGCGCTTCCTGGTCACCCACATCCACCGCGACCACTACACGCAGGCCGTGGCATTGCGCGCCGAGTTCGGGATGCGGGTGGCGCTCGGCCAGGGCGAGCGGCGCGGCCTGGAGACGATCAACGACCCGAACCGGCCCGAGGGGCCGCGGCAGATGGGCAGGCTGCAACGGGCCGGGGCGCACGCGCTCCTGCCCAAGCTGGTGGACATGGAGTCGCCGCACACCGACCGGACGGAGTGGGCGAGCCCGGACGAGTGGATCCAGGACGGCGAGCAGCTGACCGTGGGCGAGCGCACGCTCGTCGCGGTCGAGACGCCCGGCCACACCCGCGGCCACGTGGTCTTCGCCGAGGAGGCGGCCGACCTGATGTTCTCCGGCGACCACGTGCTGCCCAGGATCACCCCGTCGATCGGGCTGGAGCCCGACCCGGCCGTCAGCCCCCTCACCGACTTCCTGACGTCGCTGGAGATGATCCGCACCCGGCCCGACGCGGCGATGCTGGCCGCGCACGGGCCGGTCGGGATGCGCGTGCACGAGCGGGTCGACGAGCTGCTCGCCCACCACGCCAAGCGCCTGGACGCCACCCTGGCCGCGCTCGACGAAGGCCGCAGCACCGCCTACGCGGTGGCGGGCGCGCTGTTCTGGACACGCCGGGAGCGCACGCTGGCCGAGCTCGATCCGTTCAACGAGATGCTGGCGACCCTGGAGACCATGGCCCACCTCGAGGTGCTGGTGGAGCGGGGTCTGGCCACGATGACCTTCGAGGACGGGGTGGCGCATTACGCCCATTGATCGTTGATCTCGGGCGTGTCGGGTTTGGTGTCGCGGCAGGAGGCCCGGCAGACTGGCCCGCACAAAGTGAGCAGACGCCACAGCGTGAGGACGTAGGGGAAGACGTTCCTCGTCTCTGATGGAGGTCTGTAGTGGAAGCACGCGGCGTGGTCTTCGTCCATTCGTCGCCGACTGCGGTGTGCCCGCACGTCGAGTGGGCGATCTCCGGCGTGCTCGGAACCAAGGTCTCCCTGCACTGGACCCCCCAGCCCGGCTCGCCGGGGCAGATGCGCGCTGAGTGCACCTGGGCGGGACCGGTCGGCAGTGGCGGCGCGATCGCGGGCGCCCTGCGGGCCTGGTCGATGCTCCGCTTCGAGGTGACGGAGGACCCGACACCCGGCGTCGACGGGGAGCGGTTCTCCCACGTGCCCACGCTCGGGCTCTGGAGCGGGCGCACGAGCGCGAACGGCGACACCGTGATCCCCGAGGACCAGCTGCGCACGCTGATGGCGCACACCCCGCTCGCGCAGGTGCCGTCGCGCATCGACGAGCTCCTGGGCACCGCCTGGGACGAGGCACTGGAGCCCTACCGGCTCGCGGGCGACGGCGCCCCCGTGACCTGGCTGTACCAGGTCGGCTGACCCTGGAACGCCGAACTCCCCGCCCCGGTCGACGCGACCAGGACGGGGAGTTCGGCGTTGGGGGTCAGACCTTGGTGAACGTCACCGCCGCGTTGTGGCCGCCGAAGCCGAAGGAGTTGCAGACGGCCGCGCCGATGTCGGTCTTGCGCGGCTCGGCCGCTACGTCCAGCTCGACGCCCGGGTCCTTGTTCTCGAGGTTGAGCGTGGCGGGGATGACCCCGTCGCGGATGGACAGCAGCGTGATGATGCTCTCGACCGCGCCCGCCGCGCCGACCATGTGGCCCAGCGCCGACTTGGGGGCGGTGAGCACCGGGTGCTCCCCGAGCGCCTTGCGCACCGCGACCGCCTCGCCGACGTCGCCAGCCACCGTCGAGGTCGCATGGCAGTTGACGTGGTCGATGTCGGCGGGCGAGAGGCCCGCGTCGGCGACGGCCTTCGCCATCGCCCGGATCTGCCCGCGACCCTCGGGATCCGGCCCGGTGATGTGGTAGGCGTCGGCGGTGAGGCCGTAGCCCGCGATCTGCCCGTGCACCGTCGCGCCGCGCGCGGCCGCGTGCTCGGCCCGTTCGAGGATCATGATGCCCGCGCCCTCGCCGAGCACGAACCCGTCGCGACCGGCGTCGAACGGCCGGGAGGCGCGCTCGGGCTCGTCGTTGCGCTGCGAGAGCGTTCTGGCCTGCACGAAGCCTGCCACGGTGATGCCGGTGATGCACGCTTCGGCGCCGCCCGCGATCACGACGTCCGCCTCGCCCGCGCGCAGCAGGCGCACGGCCCAGGCCAGCGCTTCGGCGCCGGACGCGCATGCCGAGACCGGCGCGTGCACGCTCGCCCGCGCCTTGTACTCCAGGCTCACCCAGGCGGCGGGCCCGTTGGGCATGAGCATCGGCACGGTCAGCGGCGAGACCTTGCGCAGGCCGGGGCCCTCCAGGAGGTCGTCCTGGTCGAGCAGGGTGACCGCGCCGCCGATGCCGGTGCCGACCACGACGGCGAGCCGCTCCGGGTCGACCACCGAGCCCGGCTCACCGAGGCCCGCGTGCGTCCAGGCCTCCTTGGCCGCGACGAGCGCGACCTGCTCGCAGCGGTCGAGCCGCCGCGCCTGTACCCGCGGGATGACGTCCAGCGGGGACACGGCGAGCGGCGCCGCGATGTGCACGGGCAGGTCGAAGCGACTCACCCAGGCGTGTTCGTCGTCCCTGATGTTCCGCACGCCGGAGCGCCCGGCGAGCAGCGCCTCCCACGTCGAGGTGACGTCGCCGCCGAGCGGGGTGGTGGCCCCGAGCCCGGTGACGACGATCGGCTCGCGGCCTGCGGACGAGGAAGGGCTGCTCACGGCGCCTCTCCGGGAAGGTCGGGGTACGGGCCTGTCACTGGTGGGAAGAGATGTAGTCCACGGCGTCGCCGACGGTCTTCAGCTCGGCGAGCTGGTCGTCCGGGATCTTGACGCCGAACTTGTCCTCGGCCTGCACGGCGATCTCGACCATGGACAGCGAGTCGATGTCGAGGTCGTCCACGAACGTCTTGTCCGCGGTGACCTCGGCGGTGTCGATGCCCGCCACCTCCTCGACGATCTCTCCGAGGCCGGTGAGGATTTCGGCGTTGGTAGCCACAGTGCATCTCCTTTGACGGGGTCTTGAAGGGGATCTTAGGGAAGGACGACGACTTGTCCCGCGTAGGACAGGCCCGCCCCGAACCCGACGAGCAGCGCTGTGTCGCCGGAGTGCGCCCGCCCCGCTGTCCGCAGGTGGTCCAGCGCCAGCGGGATCGACGCCGACGAGGTGTTGCCGGAATGCACGATGTCGTCGGCCACGACCATGTCGGTCCGCGCGCCCTTGGCCCGCAGGCGTTTGGCGACGGCCTCGACGATCCGCAGGTTGGCCTGGTGCGGCACGAAGACGTCGATATCGGCAGGGGTGAGCCCGGCCAGCTCGATGGCCTTCAGCGCGATGGGGGCGATCTGCGTGGTGGCCCAGCGGAAGACCGCCTGGCCCTCCTGGTGCAGGCCACCGCCCGCCCGCGAGGCACCGTCGTCGTGGATGCTGATCGCGGCGGCCATGTCGCCCGCGCTGCCCCACGCCACCGGACCGATCCCGACTGAGTCGTCGTCGGTCGCCGGACCGATCACCGCGGCGCCCGCGGCGTCGGCGAAGATGATCGCTGTGGAGCGGTCGCTCCAGTCGAGCCAGTCGGAGAGCTTCTCCGCGCCGATCACGAGCGCGTTCCGGGAGCTGCCCGCGCGCACCAGGTCCGCAGCGGCCCCCATCGCGTAGCAGAAGCCCGCGCAGGCGGCGTTGACGTCGAAGGCCGCGGGGGCGGTGATCCCGATCCTGGTGGCCGTCTGAGCGGCGGCGTTGGGGATCGGGTTGGGCATGGTGCAGGTGGCGACGATGACCGTGTCGATGTCGGCGGGCGTCAGCCCGGCGTCCTTGACGGCCAGCTCGCCCGCGCCTGCAGCCATCTCGACCAGCAGCGTGTCCTCGTCGGCGATACGGCGGGTCTGGATGCCGACGCGGTCGCGGATCCACTGGTCGTTGGTGTCGACGCGCTGCGCGAGGTCGTCGTTGGTGACGACGTTGTCGGGCTGGACGCTGCCGAAGCCGAGCAGCCGGGCGCCCGCGACGGCAGGCGCGACCCGCAGTCGCGCGCTCACTGCGGCTCCTTGCAGGCGCTCGTCGCCTTCGTGAGCTCCGCTGCTGTGCTCATCTGTGCCCTCGCAAGCTCGGTCACGTGTGTTCCTTGATCAAGACAGTCGCCTTCTCGAGGTCGTCGGGGGTCTTCAGCGCCAGCGTGGCCGTGCCTCTGAGCTCGCGCTTCACGAGGCCGACCAGGGCGCCCGCGGGCGGCAGCTCGATCACCGCCGTCACGCCGAGGTCGCTCAGCATCGCCATGCAGGCGTCCCAGCGCACCGGCCGGGTGACCTGCGCGACGAGCCGGGCCAGGGCGTCGGTTCCCGTGTCGACGACGCTGCCGTCGGCGTTCGACAGCAGCGGCCGGACGGGGTCGGCGGGCGTGATCGAGGCGGCGTACGCGCGCAGCGCGTCCTCGGCGGGGGCCATGAACCGCGTGTGGAACGCGCCCGCGACGGCCAGGGGCATCACCCTGGTCTTCTCCGGCTTCTGCTCGGCCAGCTCCGCCAGCGCGGGCAGCGGGCCCGCCGCGACGGTCTGCCCGGCGCCGTTGCGGTTGGCGGGATCGAGCCCGAGCCGCTCGAGCGTGGCCAGCACGTCGCCGGGGTCGCCGCCGAGCACGGCGCTCATGCCCGTCGGCTCCAGCGCGCACGCGGCGGCCATCTCCCGCCCGCGCACCGCGGCCAGTGAGACGGCGGTGTCGGCGTCGAACACCCCCGCGATGGCGGCGGCGGCCAGCTCACCGACCGAGTGGCCCGCCACGGGAGCGCCCTCGGGCAGGTCCAGGCGCCGCGCGGCGAGCAGCGCCGCGGCCACCACGAGGGGCTGGGTGACCGCCGTGTCCTTGATCTCCTCGGCCCCCGCGGTGGTGCCGAGTCGGTACAGGTCCAGACCCGCCAACTCGGACCAGCGGGCCAGGGTGGCCTCCGCGTCCGGGTCGTCGAGCCACGGGGTGAGCATGCCGGGGGATTGAGATCCCTGGCCGGGTGCGAGCAGGGCGATCACGGGCTCAGCGAACACCGTGCGACGGGTGCGGCGGCATATCGGCAGGCACCAACTCCACGGCCGGTCTTTGGAGGGTTCCTACAAAGGCTCTGTGCTCTGACCCGCCGTCGCCGGAGCGAACTTGTAGGAACTCCGCAGCTCAGTCACCCTGCCAGTCTGCTCACCACCACCGCGGTCCGCAGCACGAGGGCGTGGCGGGGATCGGTCGGGGACAGGCCGGTGATCTCCGTGACGCGGCGCAGGCGGTACCGGACGGTGTTGGGGTGGACGAACAGCGCACGGGCGCACGACTCCAGCACGCCGCCGCCTTCCAGGTAGACCTCGAGCGTGTGCCGGAGCTCGCCGCCCGCCGCCGCGATCGGCGCCGCGACCGCCTCGATGAGCCGGGCCCTGGCCACGGCGTCGCCGGAGAGCGCACGTTCGGGGAGGAGGTCGTCCGCGGCCACGGGGCGGGGCGCGCCGGGCCACCCGGGCGCCGCGCGCAGCCCGGCGAGCGCGTCACGGGCGCTGGTGTGCGCGCCCGCCAGGTCGTCCGCGACCGGACCGACGACGACGGGGCCCGGACCGAACCCCGCGGCGAGGCTGGCCGGGATCTCGGACGGGCCGATGTGGTCGGCCGCGGGCTCCGACACCAGCACGACCTGCCTGCTGCCCTGCACGCCCACCAGCACGGAGCGCCCCGCCCGGCCCGCCTCACGGCGCAGCGTGCCCGGACGCTGCACGGGGCCGCTCGCCGGGCTCCCGACGACGACCCGCACCGCGGCCGCGGCGTCCCAGCCCAGCGCGGAGGCGCGGGAGACGAGCGCGTGGTCGGTCTCGCCGCGCACGACCGCGTCGACGACGAGCGCCTCCTGGCGGGCGTCCCATGCGCCGCGGGTTTCGGCGGCGCCCGCGTAGACCGTGGCCGCCGCGAAGGCGATCTCCCGCCCGAACCGCAGGATGCCCTCGACGAGGGTGTGCCGCTCGGCCTCGTCGGCGGCCAGCGGCGGCAGGTGGTGTTCGAAGACGTCGGTGGCGATGCGGACGAGGTCGACGGTCTGGCGCAGCGACAGCCGCTGCGCCAGGTCGTGGGGGGCGATGCGGAAGGCCTCGGCGGTGAGGCGGATCGACTCGCCGCGCTCGCCGAGCCAGGCGACGAAGTTCGCCACGCCGGTCTGCGTCACGAGCAGCACGCCCGCCCGCTGGTCGGCGGGCAGCTTGCGGAACCAGGGCTGGTGGCGGTCCATCTCGCTGAGGCAGGTCGCCGCAAGCTCGCCGGACGCCAGCTCGATGCGGCGCAAGGTGGCGGCCGACAGGGCGCCCGCCGTCACGTGCGGCAGCATGGGAACAGGCGGCGTGCGCCGGTTGTTGCGTAGGCAACTACATCGCAACCAGGGAGGGATGCCCGATGACTATCGACGTCCGCCGCGCGGACCAGCGCTTCCACACGAACATCGACTGGCTCGACTCGCACCACACCTTCTCCTTCGGCCCGCACTACGACCCGGCCAACACCCACTTCGGCGTGCTCATGGTGAGCAACGACGACGTCGTCAAGGCGGGCTCGGGGTTCGAGACCCACCCGCACCGGGACATGGAGATCGTCACCTGGGTGCTCGAGGGCTCGCTCGTCCACCAGGACTCGATGGGCCATTCGGGGGTCATCCACCCCGGCCTGGCGCAACGGATGAGCGCGGGCACCGGCATCCTGCACTCGGAGAAGAACGACGCGTGGCGGCTCGAAGGACGGCCCCGCCACGACGCGGACGTGCACTTCGTCCAGATGTGGGTGGTACCCGACACGGAGCGCATCACGCCCGGCTACGAGCAGTTGGACATCAGCCCGCAATTGGACGCGGGAGAGCTGGTCGTGGTGGCCTCGGGAATGGCGAAGCACACCGAGGAACGGGCCATCTCGATCCGCCAGGAGCACGCGGCGCTTTATGCGGCGCGCTTGCGGCCAGGCGCGACGACGGAGACCCCGGTCGCCCCACTGGCACACCTGTTCGTGGCCCGCGGCTCGGTCGAGCTCGAAGGCACAGGCGTTCTCGGCACCGGCGACTCGGCGCGCGTCACGGGTGCCGAAGGGCAGCGGGTGACGGCGGGTCCCGACGGGGCCGAGGTGCTGATCTGGGAGATGCACGCGACGCTCGGGTGAGCGTCTGCGCTGCTCAGCCCGGGGATCAGCCGAGTGGGGTGACCTTGCTGGCCTGCGGCCCCTTCTGGCCCTGCTCGATGTCGAACGACACGCGCTGGCCCTCGTCGAGGCTCTTGTAGCCGTTGGTCTGGATCGCGGAGTAGTGCACGAACACGTCTGCCCCGCCACCGTCGGGAGCGAGGAAGCCGTAGCCCTTCTCGCTGTTGAACCACTTGACGGTGCCTTCTGCCATTCTTGCTCTCCTCGTGCCCCTGCGCCGGGGTTCTGACTCCCGGCAACTCGTCGGGCCACAAGGGAAGCGACCCGGCCTGCGGCACCTTCCACGATCACCCCGCGGTCGGTGTCGGGCGGAGCGTATCGCCTAATCGCGGCCTTGCCGAGTCCCAATGACCTGTGGATTTGCCCCGTATCGGGACTCGGCGAGGCGGTGTCTCATGCGACGCCTGCGTCGCTTGTCTGCGGGCCTGCGGCCTGCGGGTCGTCGATCCGGTATTTCGCGGCCGCTTCGACGACGGCGGAGCGGTCCACCTCGCCGCGCGCGGCCAGCGCACCCAAAGCCGCAACGGTGATCGACTCGGCGTCGACATTGAAATGGCGCCGAACCGCGGGACGGGTGTCGGAAAGGCCGAAACCGTCGGTGCCCAACGTCGTGAATGGCGCGGGCATCCATGGACGCAGAAGATCTGGAAGTGCGCGCATCCAGTCGGAAACGGCGATGACAGGCGTCTCGGCGTTGTCACCAGAACCGAGCACCTGCGTCACGTACGGCACATGCGGCTCGGCGTCGGGGTGCACGAGGTTGTGCTTCTCGACGTCGACGCCGTCACGGCGCAGCTCGCCCCAGCTGGTGACCGACCAGACCTCCGCGCCCACGCCCCACTGCTCGTTGAGCATGTCGCGCGCGGTCAACGCCCACGGCAGGGCCACACCGGAGGCGAGCAGGCGCACCACGGGACCGTCCTCGCGCGGCGATCCCGCATAGCGGTAGATCCCGCGCAGCAGCCCGTCGACGTCCAGGTCGTCCGGCTCGGCGGGCTGCACGTAGGGGTCGTTGTAGACCGTCAGGTAGTACATGACGTTCTCGCCCTCGAGCTCCGCCGTGTCGCCGCCGTACATGCGGCGCAGCCCGTCTCGCACGATGTGCGCGATCTCGAAGGAGAACGCCGGGTCGTAGGCCACGACCGCCGGGTTCGTGGCCGCCAGCACCAGCGAGTGCCCGTCGTTGTGCTGCAGGCCCTCGCCGGTCAGCGTCGTACGTCCGGCCGTGGCGCCCACCAGGAAGCCGCGCGCCATCTGGTCGGCCGCCGCCCAGATCGAGTCGCCCGTGCGCTGGAAGCCGAACATCGAGTAGAAGACGTAGACCGGGATCATCGGCTCGCCGTGGGTCGCGTAGGACGTGCCCGCGGCCGTGAAGGAGCCGACCGAGCCCGCCTCGTTGATCCCCTCGTGCAGCAGCTGGCCCTGCTCGGACTCGCGGTAGGCCAGCATCAGGGTGGCGTCCACGGACGTGTACTGCTGCCCGTGCGGGTTGTAGATCTTCTGGGTCGGGAACATGGAATCCATGCCGAACGTGCGCGCCTCGTCCGGGATGACGGGCACGAACCGGCCGCCCATCTCCTTGTCCTTGATCAGCTCGCGGAGCAGCCGGACGAACGCCATGGTCGTGGCGACCTCCTGCTTGCCCGAACCGCGGCGCACGACGTCGTAGGCCTTCTCGTCGGGCAGTACGAGCGGCTTGGCGACCACCCGTCGCGACGGCAGCGCGCCGCCCAGCCGCGCACGCCGCTCGGCCATGTAGCGGATCTCCGGCGCGTTCTCGCCGGGGTGGTAGTACGGCGGCAGGTAGGGGTCGGCCTCGAGCGTGGCGTCGCTGATCGGGATGCGCTGCTCGTCGCGGAACTGCTTGAGGTCGGCGAGCGAGAGCTTCTTCATCTGGTGGGTGGCGTTGCGGCCCGCGAAGTGCGCGCCGAGGCCGTAACCCTTGATCGTCTTGGCGAGGATCACCGTCGGCTGGCCGTGGTGCTCCAGCGCGGCGGCGTACGCCGCGTACACCTTGCGGTAGTCGTGGCCACCGCGGCGCAGGCTCCAGATCTCGGCGTCGGTCATCGGCTCGACCAGGGCCTTCGTGCGCGGGTCGCGGCCGAAGAAGTGGTCGCGGACGTAGCCGCCGTCGTTGGCCTTGTAGGTCTGGTAGTCCCCGTCCGGGGTGGTGTTCATCAGATTGATCAGCGCGCCGTCGCGGTCGGCGGCGAGCAGCGCGTCCCACTCGCGGCCCCAGATCACCTTGATGACGTTCCAGCCCGCGCCGCGGAAGAACGACTCCAGCTCCTGGATGATCTTGCCGTTGCCACGGACGGGTCCGTCGAGGCGCTGCAGGTTGCAGTTGATCACGAACGTGAGGTTGTCGAGGCTGTCCGTCGCCGCGATGTGGATCAGCCCGCGGGACTCCGGCTCGTCCATCTCGCCGTCGCCGAGGAACGCCCACACGTGCTGGTCGGACGTGTCCTTGAAGCCGCGCGCACCCAGGTAACGGTTGAACCGCGCCTGCATGATCGCGTTCATCGGGCCGAGGCCCATCGAGACGGTGGGGAACTCCCAGAAGTCCGGCATCAGCCGCGGGTGTGGGTAGGACGGCAGCCCCGCGCCGGGTCCGCCGTGCGACAGCTCCTGGCGGAACCCGTCGAGCCGGTCTTCCGAAAGCCGGCCTTCCAGGTAGGCCCGCGCGTAGATGCCGGGGGAGGCGTGACCCTGGATGTAGACCTGGTCACCTCCGCCGGGGTGTTCCTTGCCGCGGAAGAAGTGGTTGAAGCCGACTTCGTACAGCGTGGCCGAGGACGCGTAGGACGAGATGTGCCCGCCCACGCCGATGCCGGGACGCTGGGCGCGGTGCACCGTCATGGCGGCGTTCCACCTGATCCAGCGACGGTAGGAGCGCTCGGCCTCCTCGTCGCCGGGGAACCACGGCTCCCGGTCGGTGGGGATGGTGTTGACGTAGTCCGTGCTGGTCAGCGACGGTACGCCGACGTTGCGTTCACGGGCGCGCTGCAGCATGCGCAGCATGAGGTAGCGGGCGCGCTGCTGCCCGGCGGCATCGAGCACGGCGTCGAAGGAGTCCATCCATTCGGCGGTCTCCTCCGGGTCGATGTCGGGCAGGTGGGCGGCAAGCCCGTCGCGGATGACGTGGACGCGCCGCGGGGGCGTGTCATCGCCTGACTGGCCGGTCAAGATTTCTCCCTGCGGTGGCTCGTGCTCGGTTGCGGATCGGGGCGTCCCCTATCGTGCCCCTCACGGGCCGTTCTCGTAACGAGTGGTTGCGCAAGACCGAGTCCCGTGTTCGGATTCCGCATCCGTACACCGGTCAACAGGAAGTGGGGTAGGAGCAGCGTGGTCGCCGCGGGAGATGGCGGGCGTTCGTCCGACATCGCGGGCAAGCTCGGTGTCGAGCCGGGGATGGTCGTCCAGGAGCTCGGCTGGGACGAGGACGTCGACGAGGCGGTGCGTGACGCCGTCGAGGAACGATGCGGCGACGAGCTGCTGGACGAGGAGGCCGACGAAGTCGTCGACCTTGTCCTGTTGTGGTGGCGCGAGGGCGACGGCGATCTCGTCGACGCCCTGGTCGACGCCATCGGCCCGCTCGCCGACAACGGCGTTATCTGGGTACTCACCCCGAAAACCGGCAGGTCGGGCCATGTCGAGCCGAGCGAGATCGCCGAGGCCGCCCCGACGGCCGGGCTCTCACAGACTTCCAATGCCACGGTGAGCGACGGCTGGGCGGGTTCCCGGCTCGTCGCACCGAAGGCGGGCAAGTCCCGGCGGTGAGAGGCATCGTCGGGCCCTGATCGTCGGTTGGGGGACATGGCGGCCACTTGTGGCCGCCATGTCCCCTCTTCAGCGATCTCCGGCGCCGTCGCCGTATCACGACTAGGCTCAGTCCGTCACCCGATCCACCCGTCCGAGGAGAGTTCTGCATGGCCCCCGAGGTCGGCACCGAAGCCCCCGATTTCACCCTGAAGGACCAAAACAACCAGGACGTCACCCTGTCGTCGTTCCGCGGCGACCGCAGCGTCCTCGTGGTCTTCTACCCGTTCGCGTTCTCCGGGATCTGCACCGGCGAGCTGGGCGCGGTCCGCGACGACCTCTCGTCCTTCCAGAACGCCGATGTCCAGATCCTCGCGGTCTCGGTGGACCACCCCTTCGCGTTGAAGGCGTGGGCGGCCGCTGAGGGCTACGCGTTCCCCCTCCTGGCCGACTTCTGGCCGCACGGCGGGGTCGCCCAGGCGTACGGCGTGCTCAACGACAAGGCGGGCTTCGCCCTCCGAGGCACCTTCCTGGTGGACAAGACCGGTACGGTGCAGTTCGCCGAAGTCAACGGTCCCGGTGAGGCCCGCGACCAGGAGGCCTGGAAGAAGGCCCTCGCGGCGGTCTGAGATCGGGGCTCCCCGCCCCGACTTCCCGGGCGCGTAGCTCAGCGGGAGAGCACTCGGCTTACACCCGAGCGGTCGCAGGTTCGAACCCTGCCGCGCCCACCCCACCTGCGGCACCGATCTCGCGTCCGCCGCCCAGCCCGGCATCGGTGCCGCGATCTGGCTCCGCGCCACCGACGTCCAGTCGATTCACGATGCTCTCGTCGCCGACGTTGCCGACGCCCGCGGTCGAAACGCAAAAAGCCGACCGCATCGTGCGGTCGGCTTTCGCGACGTTGGTGGAGGACACGGGAATTGAACCCGACAGGGCGCCCCAAGTGCGCATCCCCCTTGCGTCACGGAAAGTACCTCACCCCGCGATGTCGCCGCAAGATCGGCGGGAGGTCAGCCGCTGTTGGCCTACGCGCCGGCTGCGGGGCCGCCGCCACCTCCGGTGAACCCCGCGGCCAGCAGCTGACGCGGGGTGGCGTCGGGGAGGTAGGCCCTGGTCAGGGCCACGCCGATGCGGGGGAGATCCGCCTCGTCGCGGAAGGCGAGGTGGACGGGCTCGTAGCGGGGGGAGAACTTGGCCTTGAAGGCGTGCAGCGACCGGAAGCCGTAGAACGGCTCGAGCGCGCCGCCGAGCTTGTCGAGCAGCCGATCGGCCCGGTCGAGCTCGCCGGGCTCGTCCCCGCGGGCCAGTGGCGCGCCCGAGAGCGAGATGAAGGCGGCGCCCTCCGCGCCGAAGGCGGTGCAGGCGGAGGCGATCATGAACTCCATGACGGAGCGGAACCCGTCGGTGCGCCGCCGCATGACGTCGAGCGTCCACCCGCGGATCGCCCCACCCTGGGCGTACACCGGTAGCCACGACGTGACGCCGTGGATGCTGCCCGTACCGTCGATGGCCAGGCCTACCTTCACCGCCGGGTCGAGGGCCTCGTCGACGCCGCCCAAGGTGAAGCCCATCTCGGGCAGCCCCTTGTCGCCCACCCACTGTTCGGAGATCGCCCGGACCTGCGCGAGCACCGCGAACGGCTCCTCGGCCAGCGTCACCACCTTGAACGTGATCCCCTCCCGCTTGGCCTTGTTGAGGGCGGAGCGGATGTCCTGCCACTTCTTGCCCTTGAAGGCCAGACCGGGTAGGTCGATCAGCGTGTCCTCGGCGATCTGCACGGTGCGCCAGCCTGCCGCCCGCGCAGCTTCCGCGGCCACGTCGGTCACCGAGAAGAGGCAGGGGATGAGGCCGCCGCGCTCGGCGCTCGTCGTGAACTCGGTGACCGCGTCCGCGATGGTGCCTTCCGGCGCCACCGGGTCGGCGAGGGCGATGGCGACGCCCGCGTGGCGCTCGTAGCCGACGTAGCCGCGGCCGTCGGCGGTGAAGTAGTAGCGCATCTCCGGCCACATGGTCATCCACGACATCGTCGAGCCGCCCAGCGTCGTGAGCAGCCCGCGGGCGCGTTGCAGCGCGTCGTCCTCGCCCGCGGCGACCCCGCCGGGCACACGGCGGCGCAACGGCACCCGGAACGCCCGCCGGTTGATCAGCAGCATCGCGAGCTCGCCGACCCACAGCAGCCCGGTGCCCAGCGCGATCGGCGCCCCCTGGGGGAGCAGGCTCGCCAGGATCAGGCCGAGCGCGAGGCCCGCGGTGAGCAGGTTGATCACACCGAAGATCACGGCGACCCACCACGCCCACTTCTTGCCCACGCGCAGGGCGTTCGCGACGATGGCGATGATGACCAGGTCGGTCAGCACGTCGGTGACCGACGATGTGACCTGCCCCGACGTCTCGCCGAACGGGCCGCTGCCGGGCAGCAGGAGCACGACAAGGTCGGTCGCGCCGATCATGATCAGGCCCGCGAAGGCGATCATCCGGGTCTCGCGGCGGGTGCGCGGGCCGAACCCCGGCTCGATGCCGAACAGCCGCTGGCCGACGAGGAAGCCGATGCCGACGGCGACCGCGTGCGCGACGTCGCCGAGGGTCCCCTCGAAGAACACGGCGACGGTCACCACGAACCACAGCACCGCGCGCACCCGCAGCCGCCACGGTGAGCGCAGCGCCGCGGTGGTGACGGCCACGACGGTGAGCGTGGCGGTGGCGAACCCGACGTCGCGCGATGTGGCGAGCTGCTGCGCCCAGACCCACGGGGTGAGCGACAGCGCCCAGACGAGCAGCGACGCCAGCAGGATCCCGCCGATGTTGCCGACCACCGCGGTGACCGCGACGACCTTGGTGCCCATCCGGATCTCGCACGCGCCGACCAGCACCACGAACACCACGAGGCCGAGGACGTACTGCGCGGGCGTCGTCGCGAAGAACCCGCCCGTGACCAGGGTCCAGATCTTCCCCTCCCGCAGCGCGGGCACGCCGTAGGCGACCGAGGGGAACCACTCCTGCGTCGCGATCGGCAGCCAGATCGTGCGGGCCACCAGCCCGATCAGCAGGAGCAGGGCCGCGGCGGTCAGCGTGAACGGCAGCCGCCGCCACGCGTTCGGCAGGGCGGCGATCATGCGGGAGGCCCTGGCCTCGAACGAGACGAGGTGCCCGTCGGCGACGGCGGGGTCCGTTGTTGACGTGGTCTCAGGTGGTCCGACGCTGGTCATGAACGATGCCCTCCCGGCACGGGCCCTCCCCGTCATCCCGACGGGAGCGATCGTCGCACGGGATTCACCGTTCGGACCTGTGCTGGAGTCGATCTCTGCCGGCATCGTCATCGAGGTGGACGCACAGGACATCCGTCAGGCCTTCCTCGACCTGCTCGCGGCGGACGGTCACGCGCTGGTGGAGCGGGCGCCGATCGTCCTTCGCGACGACCCGACGACGCTGTTCACCGGGAGCGGCATGCAGCCCCTCCTGCCCTATCTCCTGGGCGCGGATCACCCGAGCGGAGCACGGCTCGCCGACGTGCAGCCCTGCCTGCGGGCGCAGGACATGGACGAGGTGGGGGACAACCGGCACACCACGTTCTTCGAGATGCTCGGGAACTGGAGCCTCGGGGACTACGAGAAGGCCGAGCAGATCCCGCGGCTGTTCCACTTCCTCGTCGACGTCGTCGGCCTGGACCCGAACCGGATCTACGTCTCGTGCTTCATCGGCGATCCCGAGCACGGCATCCCGCGCGACGAGGAGAGCGCCGCGATCTGGGAGCGGCTGTTCACCGAGCGGGGCGTGAGCTGCGGGCGGATCGACCTGGGCACCGAGGAGCACGGCAACGAGGTGGGCAACCAGGGCGCCCGCATCGCGTTCTACGGCCACAAGAACTGGTGGAGCCGGTTCGGCGGGCCGGACGAGATGCCCGCGGGCGACCCGGGTGGCCCGGACTCGGAGGTCTTCTACTACTTCCCGCAGGTGCCCCACGACACCGCGTTCGGCCGCTACCCCCACCAGAACTCCGACGGCGGGCAGTTCCTGGAGATCGGCAACTCGGTCTTCATGACCTTCCGCAAGACCGAGGACGGCGGGTTCGCCGAGCTGCCCCGGCACAACGTCGACTTCGGCGGTGGTCTGGAACGGATCGCGGCGTCGTCGATCGACAGCCCGGACGTGTACCGCATCAGCCTGGTCTGGCCGATCATCGAGCGGTTGCAGGAGGTCTCGGGCAAGGCGTACGAGGACGCCACCGAGCCGATGCGGGTCGTCGCCGACCACATCCGCGGCGCGGCGTTCCTCGCAGCCGACGGGGTGAAGCCGGGCAACAACAAGCAGGGGTACGTGATGCGCCGCCTCATCCGGCGGGCGCTGCGGTTCGGCCTCGACCTCGAGCTGACGGCGGGGGTCGCGGCCGATCTGGTGCCCATCGTCGGGCAGCTGTACGGGGAGGTGTACCCGGAGGTGGCGCAGGACCAGGCGAAGATCGTCGCGATCCTGGAGAAGGAGGAGAAGCAGTTCGCGCGGACGCTGCGCAAGGGGCTGTCCCTGCTGCGGCGGCTGAACAGGCAGGGGCAGGTCGTCACCGGCGCCCACCTGTTCGAGCTGCACGACACCTTCGGGATGCCGATCGAGCTCAGCCTCGAGGAGGCGCAGCGCCAGTCCTACGCGCTGGCCCCCGACTGGAAGACCGACTTCGACACGCTGATGAACGCCCAGCGCGACCGCTCCCGCGCCACCACCTGAGTCACAGGATGTAGAGCATCTCCTGGTAGGACGGCAGCGGCCAGAGGTCGTCGGCCACGACGCCTTCGAGCTCGTCCGCGGCCTCCCGCACCGCCGCCATCGCGGGCAGGAGGGCGTCGCGGGCGTGCTCGGCCTCGGCCCGCGCGGTCTCGCCCACGTCGGTGGCCAGCGCGGCCTTGAGCTCGGCCAGGGCCGACCTGAGCGCGGCGATCGTGCCCGACACCGCGACGAGCTCCGTCGTGTCCGCCTCGACCCCGGCCCCCTTCAGCGCGCCGACGTTGAGCGCCATCTCCGTCTGGTGCCGGACGGCGGCGGGCAGGATCTGCGTCGAGCCGATCTCCAGTGTCAGGTTGGCCTCGACCCCGACGGTCAGCGTGTACTGCTCCAGCCCGATCTCGTAGCGGCTGTGCATCTCGCGGTGGTTGAACACGTTGTACTTCTCGAACAGGGCCATGGCGGGCTCGCTGACCAGCTCGGGCAGCGCGTCGAGCGTGGTGCGCAGGTTCGGCAGACCGCGGTCGGCCGCCTCGATCTGCCACTTGTCCGAGTAGCCGTTGCCGTTGAACACGACCGCGCCGTGCTCGGTGATGATCGACGTGAGCAGGGTCTGCACGGCGGCGTCGAAGTCGGTGCCCGCCGCCACGGCCGCCTCGAGCTCGCGTGGCGCAGTAGTCGAGCGAGTCCGCCATGATCGTGTTGAGCACGACCATCGGGGCCGCCACCGTCTGCATCGAGCCCGGCGCGCGGAACTCGAAGCGGTTGCCGGTGAAGGCGAACGGGCTGGTGCGGTTGCGGTCGCCGGGGTCGGTCGGCAGCACCGGGAGCGTGTCGACCCCGATGTGCATCACGCCCTTGCCCTTCGACGACGTCGCCGCGCCCTTTGCGATCTGCTCGAAGACGTCGGCGAGCTGGTCGCCGAGGAAGATCGAGATGATCGCGGGCGGGGCCTCGTTCGCGCCGAGCCGGTGGTCGTTGGTGGCCGACGCGACCGACGCCCGCAGCAGCCCCGGGTAGAGGTGGACCGCGCGGATGACCGCGGCACAGAACACGAGGAACTGCGCGTTCTCGTGGGGCGTGTCGCCGGGGACGAAGAGGCTGCCCACGTCGTTGTTGCCCAGCGAGAAGTTGACGTGCTTGCCCGAGCCGTTGATCCCGCTGAACGGCTTCTCGTGGAACAGGATCTCCATGCCGTGCTTCTTGGCCAGCGTCTTGAAGATCGTCATCAGCAGCTGCTGGTGGTCGGACGCGACGTTGGCCCGCTCGAACATCGGCGCGATCTCGAACTGGCCGGGCGCGACCTCGTTGTGCCTGGTCTTGGCCGGGATGCCGAGCTTGAACAGCTCCCGCTCGGTGTCCATCATGAAGCCGAGCACCCGCTCGGGGATGGCGCCGAAGTAGTGGTCGTCGAACTCCTGGCCCTTCGGCGGCTTGGCGCCGAACAGCGTGCGCCCGGCGTTGATCAGGTCCGGCCGGGCCAGGAAGAAGTGCCGGTCGACGAGGAAGTACTCCTGCTCGGGGCCGCAGAAGGACACGATGTGGTCGAGGTCCTCGTGCCCGAAGAGCTTCAGCACCCGTTCGGCCTGGATGCCCATCGCCTGTTGCGAGCGCAGCAGCGGGGTCTTGTGGTCGAGCGCCTCGCCGGTCATCGACACGAACACGGTCGGGATGCACAGCGTGTTGCCGTTGGGGTTCTCGAGGATGTAGGCGGGGCTCGTGACGTCCCAGCCGGTGTAGCCGCGGGCCTCGAACGTGTTGCGCAGGCCGCCGCTGGGGAAGCTCGACGCATCGGGCTCGCCCTGGATGAGCGTCTTGCCCGCGAACTCGGCGAGCGCCGAGCCGTTGGTCTCGGGCTCCAGGAAGCTGTCGTGCTTCTCCGCGGTCAGGCCGGTGAGCGGGTAGAAGACGTGCGCGTAGTGGGTGGCGCCCTTCTCGAGGGCCCAGTCCTTCATCGCGGACGCGACGGCGTCGGCGACCACGGGCTCGAGCTTCGCCCCGTGCTCGATCGTCGCGATCACGGACTTGTACACCGACTTCGGCAGCCGCTTCTGCATCACCGACTTGGAGAAGACGTTCTCGCCGAACACCTCACCGGGCATCTCGCCGCCGTTGAAGCTGACGGCAGGCGGCACGTAGGCCTCGACGTTCGTGATCGCCTGCAAACGGGCAGCGTTCCCACTCATCCGACACCTCTCGACAGGCTTCCACCGCCCCGGCAGCAGCTCTGCGGGGCTCACGTCGAACCTACGAAGCCCTCGTATCCGTGACGTTTCCATTGTGTGACCGCTTCGTCGTTGCGTCTGATTCCCGCCAGCCACCGGTGTGGGCGAGCGGCAGGGTGGACGTCATGAGCACCGTGACCACCCGCGCCGCCGCGACCCCCGCCCTGGACACGCTCGACTGGACCGTGCTCGGCAGCAAGCTCGACGAGCAGGGCTTCGCGATCACCCCGCCGCTGCTCACCCCGGAGCAGTGTGCGCAGGTCACCGGGATGTTCGACGACGACGAGCGGTTCCGCAGCACGGTCGTCATGGCCCGGCACGCGTTCGGGGAAGGGCGCTACCGCTACTTCGCCGACCCGCTGCCCGAGCTCGTCCAGACGCTGCGCGGCGCGCTCTACCCGCCGTTGGCCCGGATCGCCAACGCCTGGGCGGACCGGCTCGGCGAGCCGAGGTTCCCCGCCACGCTCGACGGGCTGCTCGACGCCTGCGCACGGGTCGGCCAGACGCAGCCGACGCCGCTGGTCCTGCGGTACGGGCCGACCGGCTACAACTGCCTCCACCAGGACGTCTACGGCGAGCTCACGTTCCCGTTGCAGTTCCTGGTCATGCTCAGCAGACCCGACGAGGACTTCACCGGCGGTGAGAGCGTCTTCGTCGAGCAGCGCCCCCGCCGGCAGTCGCGCCCGATGGTCGCCCGCCCCGGCCAGGGCCAAGCGGTGATCTTCCCCGTCCGCAACCGCCCCCAGCGCGGCGCCCGTGGCTACCATCGGGTGCAGATGCGCCACGGCGTCAGCGCCGTGCACACCGGCAGCCGCAACGTCTTGGGGATCATCTTCCACAACGCGCGCTGAGCGGGCGGTCGGTCAGGAATCGAGAAGCGTGGCTCACCCGGCCGCGGCGAGACTGGCTCCCGGATCATCGCGCGGGCGCTGGTTAGATCGGGCCCCGGCGGCGCCGACGGGGTCCCCGCCCGACGGATGGAGACACGATGAGCACCGCCACGAGGACGGACCCGCAGCGCCCCCTCAGCCCGGCCGACAGCCACGACCTGATCCGGGTGCACGGCGCGCGCGAGAACAACCTCAAGGACGTCAGCATCGAGCTGCCCAAGCGCAGGCTGACGGTGTTCACCGGCGTCTCCGGTTCGGGCAAGAGCTCGCTCGTGTTCGACACGATCGCCGCGGAGTCGCAGCGGTTGATCAACGAGACCTACAGCGCGTTCGTGCAGGGCTTCATGCCCACGCTGGCCCGCCCGGACGTCGACGTGCTCGACGGCCTGACCACCGCGATCATCGTCGGCCAGGAGCGGATGGGCGGCGACGTCCGCTCCACCGTCGGCACCGCCACCGACGCGAACGCGATGCTGCGCATCCTGTTCAGCAGGCTGGGCCTGCCGCACATCGGCTCGCCCCAGGCGTACTCCTTCAACGTCGCCTCGATCAGCGGCGCGGGTGCGGTCAACGTCGAGCGCGGTGGGACGACGGTGAAGGAGCGGCGCAGCTTCAGCATCACCGGCGGCATGTGCCCGCGCTGCGAGGGCCGCGGCTCGGTGTCGGACATCGACCTCACCGCGCTCTACGACGACAGCAAGTCGATCAACGAGGGCGCGATCATCATCCCGGGCTACAGCACCGAGGGCTGGTACGGCCGCATCTTCGCGGGCTGCGGCTTCTTCGACCCGGACAAGCCGATCAGTCGGTTCACCAAGCGCGAGCTCAGCGATCTGCTCCACAAGGAGCCCACCAGGATCAAGGTCGACAACATCAACCTGACCTACGAGGGGCTGATCCCGCGGATCCAGAGGTCGATGCTGTCCAAGGAAGTCGACTCCCTGCAGCCGCACATCCGCGCTTTCGTCGAGCGGGCGGTGACGTTCAGCATCTGCCCCGAGTGCGGCGGCACCCGGCTCAACGAGGGCGCCCGGTCGTCGAAGATCGACGGGATCTCCATCGCCGACGCCTGCGCGATGCAGATCAGCGACCTCGCCGTCTGGGTTCGCGGCCTCGACGACCCGTCCGTCGCGCCGCTGCTCGAGGCGCTGCGCGACAGCCTCGACTCCTTCGACGCGATCGGGCTCGGCTACCTCAGCCTCGACCGCCCCGCGGGCACGCTCTCGGGTGGCGAGGCCCAGCGCACGAAGATGGTGCGACACCTCGGCTCCGCGCTCACCGACGTCACTTACGTCTTCGACGAGCCGACGATCGGGCTGCACCCGCACGACATCGAGCGGATGAACGCGCTCCTGCTGCAGCTGCGGGACAAGGGCAACACCGTGCTCGTCGTCGAGCACAAGCCCGAGGCGATCGTGATCGCCGACCACGTCGTCGACCTCGGCCCCGGCGCGGGCACCGCGGGCGGCGAGGTGGTGTTCGAGGGCACCGTCGAGGGGCTGCGGGCCAGCGGCACCCAGACAGGGCGGCACCTGGACGACCGCGCCTCGCTGAAGGCGTCGGTGCGCACACCCTCGGGCGCGTTGGAGGTGCGCGGCGCCGACAGCCACAACCTCCAGGACGTCGACGTCGACATCCCGCTCGGCGTGCTGACCGTCGTCACCGGGGTGGCGGGCTCGGGGAAGAGCTCGCTGATCCACGGGTCGGTGTCGGACCGCGACGGGGTGGTCACGGTCGACCAGGGCGCGATCCGCGGCTCGCGGCGCAGCAACCCGGCCACCTACACCGGGCTGCTCGAGCCCATCCGGAAGGCCTTCGCCAAGGCCAACGGGGTGAAGCCCGCGCTGTTCAGCGCCAACTCCGAGGGCGCCTGCCCGAACTGCAACGGCGCGGGTGTGATCTACACCGACCTGGCGATGATGGCCACGGTCGCCTCCACCTGCGAGGTGTGCGGCGGGAAGCGGTTCATGGCCGAGGTGCTGGAGTACAGGTTCGGTGGCAAGGACATCAGCGAGGTCCTCGCGCTGCCGGTCGCGGAGGCGCGCGAGTTCTTCGCGGCAGGCGAGGCGAAGCTGCCCGCCGCGCACAAGATCCTCGCTCGGATCGCCGACGTCGGCCTCGGCTACGTCAGCCTCGGCCAGCCGCTCACCACGCTGTCCGGCGGCGAGCGGCAGCGGCTCAAGCTCGCCACGCACATCGGCGAGAAGGGCGACGTCTACGTCCTCGACGAGCCGACCACCGGCCTGCACCTCGCCGACGTCGAGCAGCTGCTGGGCCTGCTCGACCGGCTCGTCGACGACGGGAAGTCGGTGATCGTCATCGAGCACCACCAGGCCGTGATGGCGCACGCCGACTGGATCATCGACCTGGGCCCCGGCGCGGGCCACGACGGCGGCCGGATCGTGTTCGAGGGCACGCCCGCCGACCTCGTCGCCGCCCGCTCCACCCTCACCGGCGAGCACCTCGCGGTCTACGTCGGCGCCTGAAGCAGGTCCCAGCGGTTGCCCGCGACGTCGAGGAACACCGCGACCCGGCCGTAAGGCTCGGTGCGCTCCGAGGTCACGAACCGCACGCCCGCGGCCGTCATGCGCCTGCGGGCAGCATCGAAGTCCTCGACCTGCAGGAAGAAGCCGACGCGGCCCGCGAACTGGTTCCCGACGGCGGCCCGTTGCGCCTCGCCGTCGGCCTGAGCGAGCAGGATCCCGGTCTGCGCGCCCGGCGGACGGACCACGACCCATCGCTTGACCCGTCCGTCGTTGGTCCGCGCCGGGGAGTCCTCGATGAGCTCGAAACCGAGGGCCTCGACGAAGAACGCGATCGCCGCGTCGTAGTCCGTGACGACGAGCGCGGTCAGCTGGAGGAACGCCATGCGCACAGCCTGCCGCTCCCGGTACGGCTGAACAGCCGTTGCGGGGGCTCGGACAGGCGGCGCAAACTCCGATCATGAGCGTGCGCGTCGCGTTTGAGGGTGGCCCGGCGGACGGAACCGTCACCGAGTACGCCCACCTGCACATCGCGTTGCCGAGTCTGTACTGGAGTCGTGAAGAGCCCGACCACGTCGCCGCGGTCTACCACCGCGCCGCCGAGGCCCCCGACCCCGTCACCGGAGCCTGGCGCTACGCCCTCACCGACTGACCAGCGGCGCCGTCACCGCCGGGTGACTACGGACGGTCGCCACTCGTGTCTCAGCGTGCCGGTCCTTATTGTGGGTGTCGCAGCCGCGACAGCCCAGGATCGGAGGAACCCACTCGTGCCCACCGACCCTGTTCTGGCCGAGCCGGTCGATGTCCTCGACGCCGACGGACGCGCCGGGTCGGACCGATCGGTGGGCGGAGCAGAGCGCCCTTCGCCCCGGACGACCGACGACGAGGGCGATGGGCCGCTCAGCGTGGCCGGGCGGCTGCGCCCGGCGCGGGCGTTCGACACCGCGTCGACGCTGGTGATCGAGCACCTCAACCGGACACTCCCGTTGGGGCTGTGGGCGGTCACCCGGGTCGTGGACGGGCGGCAGATCCTGCTGACCGTGGGCGCGCCCGGCTACTCCATCGAAGCGGGCACCGAGGTTCCGTACGCCGCGTCGTTCTGCCGTTCCATGGTTTCGGGCCGCGCGCCGCAGATCGCGCCCGACGTGAGCCAGGTGCCCGAGTACGCCGCCGCGGCCTCGACCGCGCCGATCCCGGTGAGCGCCTACGTCGGCACCCCGATCGTGCGGCCCGACGGGTCGTTGTTCGGCACGCTCTGCGGCTTCGACGCCGAACGCCAACCCGACGCCCTGGTCGAACAGCTGCCGCTGCTGGACCTGCTGTCCAGCATGTTGTCCGCGGTGCTGGCCGCCGACACGGCGGTCACCATGGCCGAGCGCGAGCTGGAGACCGCCCGCAGCGAGGCCGACACCGACGTGCTCACGGGGCTGTTGAACCGGCGCGGGTGGGACCGGTTCCTCGAGAAGGAGGAGGACCGCTTCCGCCGCTTCGGCGACGCGGCGTGCGTGCTGGTCCTCGACCTCGACCACCTCAAGATCGTCAACGACACGAAGGGGCACGACGCGGGGGACCAGTACATCCGCGACGCCGCCCGCGTGATGGCCGCGGTCATGCGCCCGGGCGACGTCCTGGCCCGGCTCGGTGGTGACGAGTTCGGCATCGTCGCCATCGGGGCCGGCCCCGTGCTGGCCGAGCGCATGATCGCGCGCATGCAGGAGGCGTTGATCGAGGCGGGCGTCTCCGGGTCGTTCGGGCACGCCCCCTACAGCGTCGTCAGCGGCTTCCCCGGTGCGTGGCAGGCGGCCGACGAGGCGATGTACGAGCAGAAGCGCGCCCGCCGCGCCTCGCAGCCACCCTCCGTCCGCAGGTGAGCGGCCCGGCGGGCGAGTACGCCGCGGCCGCCGCGTGGCTCGGCGAGCGGGATCCGGTGATCGCCCGGCTGATCGAGCTCACCGGCCTTCCCGAGATCGCCGCACCGACCGAGGCGCCGTTCGCCGCGCTCGTCAGGGCCATCACCC
Organism: uncultured Actinomycetota bacterium; assembly: GCA_963799945.1. Taxonomy (GTDB): domain Bacteria; phylum Actinomycetota; class Actinomycetes; order Mycobacteriales; family Pseudonocardiaceae; genus Pseudonocardia. Next base: position 213,215 of record CAWCZG010000004.1, on the reverse strand, counting down.
AGCAGCAGATCGCCACCCCGGCTGCGCGGGCCATCCACACGAGGCTGCGCGCCGCGCTCGGGGACGACGTCACGCCGGCCCGGATGCTGACCCTGCAGGTGCCCGAACTGCGCGCCGTCGGGCTCTCGGGCCGCAAGGCGGAGTCGCTGCTCGACCTCGCGGCCAAGACCCTCGACGACACGGTGGACCTCGATCCGACCCACCTGGCGGACCAGAGCGACGAGGAGATCGTCGGCAGGCTCTCGACGGTCCGCGGGATCGGCAAGTGGTCGGCGGAGATGTTCCTGATGTTCCAGCTCCTGCGCCTCGACGTCTGGCCCACCGGGGATCTCGCGGTGCGGAAGGGCTACGCCCTCGCGTGGAACGTCGAGGTCCCCACCCCCAAGCAGCTCGACGTGGCGGGGGAGGCGTTCCGGCCCTACCGCAGCGTCGCCGCCTGGTACTGCTGGGCGGCGCTGCGCTCGGTCACCGGCACCAGCTTCTCGCCCGCCGTCCCCTGACCGACCGGGGCACTTGTCAGCGTGCCCACACGGATGGTGGACTGGTGGCGTGAGTCCCGAGGGTCCGTCGTCGCGGTGCGCGTTCTGCGTGTGCCTCCTGGCGACCGATCAGCTCTCGGTGGACGACCGTCGGTGTAGTCGGGCTTCGTAGCGGTCCCGACGTCCGGTCGGGAGCGCGGAGCCGACCGCCCACCCGCCACCGGAGGACCCGCTGATGAGCGCCATGCCGACGCTGCCCCCGCACGGAACCCGTGCCCCTTCCGCACGCCCCCGTCTCCTTGACGCCTTGGCCGTGCTGCGGCGCGTCGCGGGGCGGATCGGTGCCGCGGCGCGGGCCGCGAACGCCGCGCGCGTGCCCTTCTGAACCCAGCCGCGGGTCGGCAACCAGCCGCGGGCCTCACCGGTCGGCGGCTCACCTTCGCTTGCCTGGGATCTGAAATGACCGTACATTCAGATCGCGTTCCCGAGAGGTGGAAGGGCGGCGATCATGGGTCTGGTGGCCACGACCCTGATCGCGGCCGTGGTGCTCGGGCTGGTCGTCGGCGTGGTGGTCGGCGGGTTCGGCGGCGGGGGCGGCGTGCTCAGCGTGCCCCTGCTCGTCTACGCACTCGGGCAGAGCGCGCAGGACGCCACCACCGGCAGCGTCTTGATCGTGGGGGCCACCGCCATCGCAGGCGTGCTCGCCCGGTGCCGGTGCGGCGGTGTGGACCAGCGCATCGGGCTCGCCTTCATCGCCGTCGGGGTGCCGTCGGCGTGGCTGGGCACGCTGCTCAACCGGCACGCGAGCCAGCCGGTGCTGCTGCTGGCCTTCGCGGGCCTCACCGTCGTCGCGGCCGTGGCCCTGCTGCTCCAGTCGCGCGAGGGTGAACCGCACCCGGACGACGACGCACCGGACGGGACCGGTGGCGCCGGTCCGGTCGACACCCGCAGCCGGACGAGCCGTCGCGCCGCCACCGCCGCGAAGATCGCCGTCTCCGGGGCCGTCGTCGGGTTCCTCACCGGCTTTCTGGGCGTAGGCGGCGGCTTCCTCGTCGTGCCCGCGCTGGTGGTGGTGCTGCGCATGCCCATGACCCAGGCGGTCGGCACCTCGCTGCTGATCATCGTCGGCAACTCGTTCGCATCGCTGGCGTCCCGGTTCGGGAACCTGCACCTGGATTGGGGCGTCATCGCTCCGTTCGCCCTGGCGGCCATCGTGGGCACGGTCGTGGGCAAGCGGATCGCCGACCGCCTCTCGGGCGCGGTGCTCACCCGGTCCTTCGCGGTCATGCTCGTGGCCGTCGGGCTGTTCGTCGCCGCGGAGAGCGTCGCGGCCTTCTGACCTGCCCGCCCGGTTCCGGACGGGTGATGCCGATGTCACGGCGGAGGGATGCTCTTGCCGTGGAGCCACCCGTCAGGTGATGATTGTCTCGCACCGGAGAGTGGCACTACCAACACGTAGCGTGACTCCGGTGTGCGGGTCAGTGAGGGGAGCTTCAGTGGCTGAACACGACAGTTCCGGGGACTACGGCTACGACATGCTCGACGAGGTGCGCGCCGCCCTCGACACCCCCGCCCGCAGGGCCACCCGACGGCCGCACGTCGGCTCCCACGGTGTCGGCCGCGAGATGGACCCGGACGGCGACTTCGGCTACGACAGCGCCCACGAGTTCTAGGCCGGGTGGAGTTCCCGCCCGAGCAAGCGGTCCGCAGCTAACCTCGGTTCATGAGCGATGGTGCGGGCGGCGTCGACGATGATCTCCATGTCGACGTCCTGATCGTCGGGGCGGGTCTGTCAGGCGTCGGGGCGGCCTACCGCCTGCAGACCACGCACCCCGAGCGCAGCTACGCGGTTCTGGAGGGCCGCGAGAGCATCGGCGGCACGTGGGACCTGTTCCGCTTCCCGGGCATCCGCTCGGACTCGGACATGTTCACCCTCGGCTACCCGTTCCGGCCGTGGCGGGAGCCGAAGGCCATCGCCGACGGCGGCTCGATCCTGCGCTACATCGAGGAGACGGCCGCCGAGTTCGGCATCGACCGCAACATCCGCTTCGGGCGCAGGGTCGTCGGCGCGGCGTGGTCGTCCGACCGGCAGCGCTGGAGCGTGGAGGTCCGCACCGCCGACGGCGGTAGCGAGCACTGGACCTGCGCCTTCCTGTCCCTGTGCTGCGGCTACTACCGCTACGACCAGGGCTACACGCCCGACATCCCCGGCCTCGCCGATTTCGCCGGTCCGACGGTGCACCCCCAGACCTGGCCGGAGGATCTCGACGTCGCCGACAAGCGCGTCGTGGTGATCGGCAGCGGCGCCACGGCGGTCACCCTCGTGCCCGCACTCGCGCAGCGCGGCGCCCAGGTGACGATGCTCCAGCGCTCGCCGACGTGGATGATCTCGGTGCCGACGACCGATCCGCTGGCGGAGAAGCTGCGGAAACGATGGCCCGACGGCGCGGGCGACATCGCCGCGCGGTGGAAGAACATCCTGTTCACCCAGGCCTTCTACCAGCTCTGCAGGCACGCTCCGGGGTTGGCGAAACGGATGCTGCGGGCCGGGCTGACGCGCGTGCTGCCCGACCCCACCACGCTCACGACCGACTTCAGCCCCCGCTACGACCCGTGGGACCAGCGGTTGTGCGCCGTCCCGGACGCCGACTTGTTCAAGGCGATGCGGACGGGCCGGGCCCAGGTGGTCACCGGCACGATCGCCGCCGTCACCCCCAGGGGCGTGCGGCTCGCGTCGGGGCAGGAGCTGGAAGCGGACGTCCTCGTCACCGCGACCGGGCTGCAGGTGGTGGCCTGGGGCGAGATCGCGGTGTCGGTCGACGGCGTCGCGGTCGACCCCGGCGCGACGTTCGCCTACCGGGGCTGCCTCGTCTCCGGCGTGCCGAACCTGGCGTTCTGCATCGGCTACGTCAACGCCTCCTGGACGCTGCGCTCCGATCTCGTGGCGCGCTACGTCTGCAGGCTGCTCACGTACATGGACGAGCACGGCTATGCGGTCGCGACGCCGCGGCCTCCAGGCGCGATCCCGGCCCGACCCCTGCTCGACCTGACGTCGGGGTACGTCCGGCGCTCGCTCGCCGCGCTCCCGAAGCAGGGCACGCGGTCGCCGTGGGTGCTGCGGCAGAGCTACCTGCGCGACCGCTTCACCATGGATCGCGGCAAGGTCGGGCGCGACATGGAGTTCACGGCGCCGGTGCGCACGGCGGCGGTCAGCGCCCCAGCTGAGCCCGCACCGCTCGCACGTGGCGGCGACTGACCGGCAGCTCGACGGCCTCACGCCCGCGGCCCAGCCGCACCACGTGCCCCATCCCACCCAGCTCCAACGCCGTCACCCGGTCGGCGGCGACGAGGTAGGACCGGTGGATGCGGACCCAGCCCGCTTCGCGCCACCGCTCGGCCAGCGTCGTGAGCGAGATCCGCACGAGGTGGGTCGTGGTGTCGGTGTGCAGGCGCGCGTAGTCCCCGCGGGCCTCGACGTAGCGGACGTCCGACCGCGGCACCAGCGTCGTCGTGCCCGCCAGCTCGACCGGCACGATCTCGTCCGGCGGAGGGAACGGGACGGGCGTCGCCGCGCGGCGGGCCAGCACCCTGGCCAGCGCCAGGTCGAGGCGGTCCGGGTGCAGCGGCTTGAGCAGGTAGTCGACCGCGCCGACCTCGTAGGCGTCGACCGCGCGGTCGTCGTGGTCGGTCACGAACACCACCGGCGGGGGCACCGGCAGGCTCGTGACCGCGCGGGCCAGCTCCAGGCCGGTCATCCCGGGCATCCCGATGTCGGTGAACACCGCGTCGGGGGCCGGATCGGCGTAGAGCAGCCGCAAAGCGCTCGCCGCGTCCGGCGCCCGCTGCGTCTCGGCGACGTAGGGATGGGCGCGGAGCAGGTCGCTCAACGTCGCCAGCGCGGGTTCCTCGTCGTCGACGGCGAGGACCACCATGCCGTCCGCGCCCCGCTTTGCCGGTCCGTCCACGTCCCGTCCAACGAGCGACGCCCGAACGGGCGACGCCCGAGTCGACGAACGGCCCGCACTAGCGTGGCGCACATGACAGCCATAGGGGTGGACGAGGCCGACGCGGGCGCGCTGCTCGCTCTCCGTGCCGGCGGCGTGAGCGTGGTCATCGACGCCACGGCCGGTCGGCTTCCAGCGATCGTCCACTGGGGTGCCGCGCTACCCCCCATGGACGCCGAGCAGGCCGCGGCCCTCGTCGCGGCCGCCGTGCCGGTGATCGCGTCGAACAACGCCGACGTGCCGCCGCGCGTGGCGGTGCTGCCGGAGCACCACACCGGTTGGACGGGTCGGCCGGGGTTGGTCGGTTCCCGCGACGGTCGGCAGTGGTCGCCCGCCTTCCGGGTGACGTCGGTGCTGGTCGACGGCGCCGCCGTGCGCGGGTTCGCCGACCTCGGGGCGGCGAGCGCCGCGTTCGCAGCCGACGACGTCGAGGGTCAGCTGCGGCTGCTCCTGGTGATCGAGCTGCTCGCGACCGGATTGCTCCGGGTGCGGGCGACGGTGACCAACCTGGCAGAGGAGGAGTACACCGTCGACGGCCTGACACCGTCGTTGGCGGTGCCCGCCGACGCCGTCGAGCTGCTCGACTTCGGCGGCAGGCACAACCAGGAGAGGGTGCCGCAGCGCACGGCCCTGCACACCGGCGTGCACCTGCGGGAGAACCGCAAGGGCCGCACCGGGCCGGACAGCGCTTACGTGCTCCACGCGGGCCCCGCGGGGTTCGGGTTCGCGACGGGACGGGTGCACGCGGTGCACACCGCGTGGAGCGGCAACCACATCCACTACGCGGAGCGGGCTCTCACGGGGGAGACCCTGCTGGGCGGCGGCGAGCTGCTGCTGCCCGGCGAGATCCGGCTCGCCGCGGGGGAGTCCTACACCAGCCCCTGGCTCTACGGGTCCTTCGGCGAAGGCCTGGACGAGGTGGCCCACCGCTTCCACCGCCACCTGCGCGCCCGTCCCCGGCCGGTGTCAGCCCAGCGCCCGGTCACCCTGAACGTCTGGGAGGCGGTGTACTTCGACCACGACCGTGACCGGCTGCTCGATCTCGCCGATCGCGCGGCCGAGGTGGGCGTCGAGCGCTTCGTCCTCGACGACGGCTGGTTCGGCGGTCGCCGCAGCGACGACGCCGGGCTGGGCGACTGGGTCGTGTCGGACGAGGTGTGGCCCGCGGGTCTGCACCCGCTCGTGGACCGCGTGCGCACGCTGGGCATGCAGTTCGGCCTGTGGTTCGAGCCGGAGATGGTCAACCCCGATTCCGACGTCGCCCGCGCCCACCCCGAGTGGATCATGGCGGCCCGGCGGGAGTGGCCGATCGAGGCGCGGCGCCAGCAGGTGCTCAACCTGGGCATCCCGGGCGCCTACGCGCACGTCAAGGGGCAGATCCTGGCGTTGCTCGACGAGTACGACATCGGCTACATCAAGTGGGACCACAACCGGGACCTGATCGAGGCGGGCACCCAGACCGACGGTGGCCGTCCCGGGGTGCACGCCCAGACCCTGGCCTTCTACCGGTTGCTGGACGAGATCCGCGCCGCCCACCCCGATCTGGAGATCGAGTCGTGTTCCTCGGGCGGGGCGCGGATCGACCTGGCGGTGTTGGAGCGGACCGACCGGGTGTGGGTGTCGGACAACATCGACCCCCACGACCGCCAGCGGATGCTGCGCTGGACCGGTCAGCTGCTGCCCCCGGAGTACCTGGGCTCGCACATCGCCTCGGGCCGTTCGCACGTCACCGGCCGCATCCACGACCTGGGGTTCCGCGCGGGCACCGCGATCTTCGGGCACCTCGGCATCGAGTGGGACCTCGCCCAGGCCTCCCCGGAGGAGCTCGCACAGCTGCGCGAGTGGATCGGGTACTACAAGGAGCAGCGCGCGTTCCTGCTCACCGGCACCATGGTCCGGATGGACGACCTGTCCGACGGCGCGGGCGGCCCCGTCCACCTGCACGGGGTGGTCGCCCCGGACCGCTCCCGGGCGCTGTTCGCGTTCGCCCCCGCCGACAGCCTCTACCCCAACCCGGCGCCGCGGCTGCGGTTCCGCGGCCTGGACCCCGACCGCGCCTACCGGGTGCGTCCCGTGCTCGTCGGCGGCGAGCCCTCCGGGCTGCAGCCGCCGCCGTGGTGGGGCGGCCCGGAGTACCCCGGCGCGGTCTTCCTGGGGGCGGCCCTGGAGGCGCCCGGAGTCGCCGCGCCGGTCGTCCATCCGGACCAGGTCGTGCTGCTCCGGATCGACGCAGAGGCTTAAGCAACCGGCGGACACGCCGTCTGACCTGCGTTCTCAACGGGGTCACAGCGTCTCTCATCGGCGTCACAGCATCGGCCCGCGACCATTGTCGAAAGGAAAGCGGAAGGGGGCGGGTGTTGATGTGGTTCGCCGATGTCGGACAGGTCGTCGCCGGGGCAGTGGCGGCGGCGTGGGCGATCGTGGCCACCATCGCTATGTCGATGCGCCACACAGCGCTCGGCTCCGTGCTGGCGCCGGTGGCCCGTGTGCCGGTGCTGGTCGGCATGACGGTCGCCTCGGCGATGCTCGTGGCGCAGGCCGTCGTGGTCGACTTCGTCGCCGACCTGGGCCACCCCGGCCGCCTCGACACCAGCGTGTGGGCCTGGTTCGTCGACCACCGCTCGCCGGTGATGACCTTCCTGATGAAGGGCGTGAGCCTGGTGGGCGACACTCCGGAGATGGCCCTGCTGGCCATCCTCGGCGCGATTGTCCTCCTGTGGGCGGGCTACCGCACCGAGGCGGCGGTGGTGCTCACCGCCCCGGTGGGTGCCCTGCTGCTCATCAACGGCTTCAAGAACCTCTACGACCGTCCGCGACCGCCGGTGGGGGAACGGCTCTCGATCGAGGGCAACCCGTCGCTCCCCTCCGGCCACGCCCTGGGCTCGGTGGTCGTGATCGGTGTGCTGGCTGCCGTCGTCGTGCTGGTCGTGCGGAGCCTCACCCTGCGGCTGCTCGCCGTCGCCGCCGCCGCGGTTCTGGTGGCGACGATCGGGATCAGCAGGCTCTACCTGGCCGTGCACTGGACGACCGACGTCCTGGCCGGGTGGTTCCTCGGTGGCGCGTGGCTCGCGCTGTGCGTCACCGTCCTGTGCGTGGCGCGGACGCCCAAGCAGGCGCCCGACCTGCTCAGCCCGGCAGGTGCCGTTCCAGCAGGCTCAGGTCGGCGGGGCTGAGGCGGTCGCCCGACGTGTTGGCCTGGTGCCAGTACGGGTAACGCAAAGGCTCGGCGCTGACGTCGTCGAGCTTGGCGACCTCGTCCGCGCTGAGGGCGAGCTCGGCGGCCCCGAGGTTGTCGGCCAGCTGCTCGTCGGTGCGGGCGCCGACGATCAGCGACGTCACCGCGGGCTTGGCCAGAAGGTAGGCCAGCGCGACCCGCGCCGCCGAGACGCCGTGGGCGTCGCCGATCTCCACGAGCGTCTCGACGGTGTCGTAGAGCTTGTCCTCGTCGTGCACCGGCGGCTCGGACCACTCGCCGAGGTGGCGGCTGCCCGCGGGGGCGTCGACGCCGCGGCGGTACTTGCCCGAGAGCAGACCACCCGCGATCGGGCTCCACACCAGGATGCCGACGCCCTGGTCGATCGACACCGGCACGAGCTCGTTCTCCGCCTCGCGGGCCTGCAGCGTGTAGTGGATCTGCTGGCTGACGAACCGGGACAGCCCCAGCCGGTCGGAGGTGCCCAGCGCCTTCATCAGCTGCCAGGCGGCGTAGTTCGAGGCGCCGACGTAGCGCACCTTGCCCGACTGGACGAGCGAGTCCAGCGCGGCGAGGGTCTCCTCGAGCGGGGTGTGCCCGTCCCACTCGTGCACCTGGTAGAGGTCGATCCAGTCGGTGCCGAGCCTGCGCAGGCTGGCCTCCGCGCCCCGGATGATGTGGTGGCGCGACAGGCCCGCGTCGTTCGGCCCGCTGCCCATCGGCATCCGCACCTTGGTGGCCAGCAGGACGTCGTCGCGGTCGCTGCCCAGCGCCTTGCCGACGATCTCCTCCGACAGCCCCTCCGAGTAGACGTCGGCGGTGTCGATGAGGTTGACCCCCGCGTCGCGGGCCATGCCGATCTGGCGCTGGGCGTCGTCGACACCGAGCGCGCCGACGGCTTTGGCCCACCCCCTGCCGCCATAGCCCATGGTGCCCAACGTGATCGTCGAGACCCGCAGGCCCGACCGTCCCAGCTGCCGATACTCCATGTCCCGACCCTACGACGCGGTCACCGCATGGCGCAGGCCAGACGCGTCCGTCGCGTCCTCGTCCCCGTCCTCGTCGTCCCGCGGCGGTGAGGCCCGCCGCGCGCGCTGGGGAGCGAGCACCTGGTGTTGCTGGAGTCGCCGCCGGGGTGTCGCCGCCCGAGGTGACGACGGTGGCCGACAGCATGACCATGCTCGCGTTCGTCGGCGCCGGTATCGGCGTCGGCTTCAGCTCGATGAGCGCCGCCGCCCTCACGCCCCGGCGGCTGACCCTCGTCCCGCTCGCCGAGGGGCCTGACGTCGCGACCGGCGTGATGTTGAGGGACGCCGAGGAGCCGCCCGCGTTGCGCACCGTGCTCCGAGCGGCGCGGCGGCACCTCGTCGAGCGAGCGGGGTAGCTCGACCTGCCGGCCCCGATCTGCTCTGGTGGGCGACGGCCCGCCAGACGTAGCCGCTCTCAGCTCGTGGCGCCGTCCGCGAGGTGGGCGACGCGATCGCGCAGCCCGCCCGCTTCGCCGCTCGGGGTGGGCTCGGGGAGGATCCTGCCCAGGTCGTCGCGCAGGCCGTCGAGCCAGACCCGCAGGTCGGCGACGTGGTAGAGGTCCTGGCCGAGATCGGTCGGCCACGCGACGTCCGTCGGGACGGGCAGGTGCACGGCGTCCGCGACCCCGCTGCGCGCGTGCAGCGCGGCTGCGACCCGCTCGTAGCGCTCCGCGACGTCGGCCGCCGAATCGGTCAGCGGCGTGACGCACGGCAGCCTGCGCCCGTTCGGGCAGTCGCGGGCCAGCGCCTCGGCGCCGCGCACGGCGTGGTGGCCCGCCACCAGCGTCGCCTGCCAGTCGATCCGCGGCTGCATGTGCCGCTCGGTCTGGTAGAGCGCGTAGGACGCGTCCGCGAGCCTGCCCGCCGCGCGTGCCTGGGGGAGCGCGTCGCCGGGCGGGGCGGCGTCGGCCAGCACCGCGACCGTCTCCCGGACCACGCGGGCGGCGTCGGCGAGCAGGGTGCCCGCGGCCCGGTGGAGCTCGCCGAACCCGCCGCGCGGCCACGCGAGCAGCCCGATCAGCAGCCCGACCGCCGCGCCCACGACGACGTCCACCACCCGCGCCTCGGCCAGCCGCCAGTCGACCGGCGAGACCTGGGCGAAGACGAGCGCGATCACGAGCGTGAACAGGGCCTGCGCCCAGCCGGGGCCGAGCAGCGGGCCCGCGGCGAACCCGACCAGCATCACCAGCGGCAGGACCAGGGCGTACACCGGCGCGGGCACGCCGACCACCAGCAGGGCCGCCGCCACGATCGATCCCGCCAGCGTCCCGACGAGCGCGGGCCGCAGCGCCGAGCGGGTCTCGGCCGCGGACGTGCGCAGCAGCGTCAGCACGGTCAGCAGCACCCAGAAGCCGTGCGAGAGGTCCAGCACCCCGGCGAGCAGCCGGGCGAAGGCGAGGGCGGCGGCGAGCCGCAGCGCGCCCTGGAAGTACACCGAGCGCGGGGTCAGGTGCTCCTGGATCCGGTGCCACCACAGCCAGGGCGTGCTCTGGTAGGCGAACCAGAGCGGGCCCGGCTGGGCCGACTCGGGCGTCGGGTCGGGCGGGATGGGCGCGTCCGCGGCGACCCGGATGGCGGCCACCATCTGCTTGGTCCACTCGCCGAGGCTCAGCGCGAGCGAGCCCAGCCGCAGCCGGTCGGGCGGCAGGTCGTCGGGCGAGGTCGCCACCCTGGCCGCGCGGAACTCCACCAGCGCCGCGGCGATCCGGTCGGTGTCGGGCACCTCCTCCTCGTCGCCGCGCAGCCACGCCGCGGCCGCCGCCGCGCAGGAGGCCGTCTGCCGCAGCAGCGCCGCCGCGGCCGGGAGGGTGACGGCGTCGTGGTCGTCGACGAGCGAGAGGTCGACCGTGCGACCCAGCAGCAGCCGAGCCGAGCCCGCCGCTGCCGAGAGCGCCCGGTCGCGCCTGCCCGCCGACGCGGGCCGCTGCGTCGGCGGCAGCCGCGAGGGGCGCAGCGCTTCGGCGGTGGTGGTCGCGTCGGGCAGGAGCGCGGCGAACCGCTGCTTGCCCTCCGGCTTGCCCGACCACATGTCGGCGACCGCGTCGAGGCACCCCGCGAGCGCGGCGACGGCATCGGCCAGCTTCGCGGTGTACGGCGGGGGCGTGGGGTCGGGCCACAGGGTGACCTCGGCCGCCGCCAGCAGCAGCACGCCCAGGGTCAGCCCGGCCAACCGCCAACCGAGCGAGCCCGGGTCGAAGGGCGGGAAGCAGGGCAGGATGTAGAGCAGTTGCGTGCCTGCCGCGATCCCGACCAGCCGCGGACCGCCGACCCCCGCGTAGCTGACCGCGAAGCCGAGCACGAACATGCCCGCGACGGCCGTCACGGTGCTCACCGACAGCAGCGTGCCCAGCGTGACCAGCACCCAGCCGACGGGCAGCACGGCCAGCAGCGTGCGCGCCCGCTCGGCCGGGCTGCCCGGGATCTGGGAGAGGGCACCGAGCGCGACGACGCCGAAGAGCGCATAGGGGGCCATGGTGACGTTGCCCAGCACGTAGCGGCAGAAGAAGAACGCCGCACAGGCGACGAGCGTGATCCGCGCGGCGCGTTTGACGATCACGAAGCCGGGATCGTGTCGTCTCAGCCAGGGAAGTGGAGCCACCACACCCGCATCCTCGCACCTGCTCCCCCCGTGTGGCAGATCCCGGCTGGGCCCCGGTGGCTCTCGGTGAGCGGGAAGCGGGGCTGATCGCGGGACGGGCGGGCGCGGGTGCGTCAGCATGACGACGTCAGCCATCGCCGCCGTCGCCGGTGACCGTTAATGGAGTGTCCTGATGTCGCAGCCGTCAGACCCGACCCGTTGGCTATCGGACCTGCTCAAGGCAGGCCAGACCCCCCTCTGGCCGGGGACGGACGTGGCCGCGGGCACCGAGGCCATCGCGAAGACCTTCACCGAGACCGCCGAGCAGTGGACCAAGGCGGTCAAGGACGTCACCACCTGGCAGATGGACACGCTCAAGGCCATGAGCGCCCCCTGGCTGTCGGCGTTGCCGGGTACGGGCGCGGCGCCGGAGAAGATCGCCGACAAGCGGTTCCGCGGCGAGGCGTGGCAGAACGACCCGCGCTACGCCGCGCTGGCCAAGGCCTACCTCGCCCAGTCCGACCTGGTCCGCCGCGCACTGGACGCGGCGCCGCTGGACGACCGCACCAAGGCCCAGTGGGACTTCGTGCTCCGGCAGGTGCTCGACGCCCTCAGTCCGGCCAACCAGCTCGCGACCAACCCCGAGGCCATGCAGCTGGCCATGGAGACCGGCGGCAAGAGCCTGGTCGAGGGCCTGCGCCTCTACACGGAGGACCTCGCGCAGGGCCGCATCTCGATGACCGACGAGAAGGCGTTCGAGCTCGGCCGCAACGTCGGCCTGACCCCGGGCTCCGTGGTCTTCCAGAATGACCTCATCCAGCTGATCCAGTACACGGCGACCACACCGAAGGTGCACCGGCGGCCGCTGGTGATCGTGCCGCCGTGCATCAACAAGTACTACATCCTCGACCTGCAGCCCGCGAACTCGTTCGTCGCGCACGCCGTGGCGGAGGGGCACACGGTGTTCCTGGTGTCCTGGCGCAACGCAGGCCCGGAACAAAGCACGCTGACCTGGGACGACTACCTCACCGACGGCGTGATGGCGGCCCTGGAGGTGGCGAAGGAGATCAGCAAGGCCGACAAGGTCAACACGCTCGGCTTCTGCGTGGGCGGCACGCTGCTGGCGAGCGCCCTGGCCGTGCTCGCCGCCCGTGGCGAGCACCCCGCCTCCAGCATGACGCTGCTGACCGCGATGCTCGACTTCGGCGACACCGGCGAGATCGGGCTGCTGGTCACCCCGGAAGGGGTCGCGCAGCGGGAGGCGACGATCGGGCGCGGCGGGCTCCTGAAGGGCAGCGAGCTGGCGCAGGTCTTCGCCTCGCTGCGCTCGAACGACCTGATCTGGCCCTACGTGGTGGAGGGCTACCTCAAGGGCAAGCCGCCGCCCGCGTTCGACCTCCTGTACTGGAACAGCGACGCCACGAACCTGCCCGGCCCGATGTTCTGCTGGTACGTCCGCAACACCTACCTGGAGAACAAGCTGCGTGAGCCCGGCGCCACCGTGCAGTGCGGTGTACCTGTGGATCTCGGCGCCGTGCAGACCCCCGCGTTCGTCTACGCGTCCAAGGAGGACCACATCGTCCCGTGGCGCACCGCCTACGCGGGCACCCAGCTGTTGAACGAGGACACGACGTTCGTGCTGGGGGCCAGCGGCCACATCGCGGGCGTCATCAACCCGCCCGCGAAGAACAAGCGGAACTACTGGATCCGCCCCGACGACGCGGAGGGCGCGCTCGACGCCGACCCCGACCGCTGGTTCGACGCCGCGGAGACGGTGGCAGGCAGCTGGTGGCCCGCGTGGTCGGAGTGGCTCGCGTCCCACTCGGGCCCCAAGATCAACGCCCGGAAGACGCTCGGCAACGCCGCGCACCCGCCGATCGAGGACGCCCCCGGCAGCTATGTGAAGGAGAAGGCCTCCTGAGCCGCGGGCGCTAGTGCCCCGCGGCCACCAGCACCGGGTTGAGCACCTGACCCGAGGTGCTCGTGGCGGTCACCGCCCGCACGTCGCCCGCGAGCTCGCGGGCGAGGCTGCGGGTGGCGATGGTCACCGCGGTGAGCGCGGGCTGCAGCGTCGCCGCGCCCAGGTCGGGCAGGGTCAGCTCGATGGCGGCGATCGCGTCGCCGCCCGGGCCGAAGACGGGCATCGCCACCGTGCAGGCGTGGGCCTCCAGCTCGTAGCGGGTCACCGCGACCCGCGTGAGACGGGTGATGGCCAACGCGCGGCGGAAGCGGTCGGGCGAGGTCACCGTCTGGGTGGTGTAGGGCCGGAGCCCCCGCATGATCGTCATCTCGACGATGCCGGGCGCGGAGAACGCCAGCAGCGCCCGGCCGACCGCGGTCGGGTGGGCGGGCAGGGTCGCGGCCGGGTTGAAGCCGGTGACCGGGTGGTGGCCGGGCTGCTTCTCGATGTAGGCGACGTCGAGCTCGTGCAGCACGCCGAGCCGGGCCCGGCTGCCGGTGGCGGCCGCGAGGTCCTCCAGGATGCAGGGGGCGCGCTCCTGGATCGTCGGGCACCGGGCGGGCCCACTGCTGATCATCCGCAGCGGCAGGCCCGCCCGGTACAGCCCGTCGGCGGTGCGCTCCAGCAGCCGCCACGACGTCAGCTCTGCGGTCAGCCGGTGGGCGGTGGAGATGGGCAGGCCCGCGCGGCGAGCGATCTCGGTCAGCGAGTGCTCGCTGCCCTCGGTGAACGTCATCAGGATCGAGGTGATCTTGCTCGTCACCGAGCGGCCTGACTCCGTCGAGTTGCCTGCCATGCTCCGACCCTCCGATCGACCGGACGGCGCTTGACCAGGGCAGATCGCGCACCGCTGCGCTGCATCGTGATCGAACTCGTGTCGTCCCGGTCCACACCGCCGTCAGGAGACCAGCGGAGGCGGACGAGGAACGATCTGCTGGCAGGCGATTCTGCCTCAGGGGCGTTCCGACTGCCCGGTGTGGCGGCTGCGGTGGGCGGCGCCGTGCGCACGCCCAGCGGTCGCGTGGAGCCGTTTGGGCTGCCACTCGACCTCAACCGGTTTGCCCGCCGCCGCGATCTCGACGCGCAACCGGTCGACCGCGGAGAGCAGCGCGCCGTGCTGCTGCCACGCCGCAGGATCGATGTGCGGGTCGACCAGGAGCAGCTCGGCCAGCTCATCCCTGCGCAGGCGGAGGACCTCGAGCCGGTCGAGGAGCGCACCGCCGTCGTGCCCGATCTGGCTGGGGGAGGCGGCGTGCGCCGCCTCGGCGACGGAGTCGAGAACGTCGGCCAGCGCGCGCTTCGCCTCGGCGTCGTAGGCGAGGTCCGCCGCGTCCTCCGCCAGGTAGTAGGTGCGGTCCAGCAGCGCCCTGGCCAGGTTGCGCAGGCCGACCTGGGCGTGTTCCAGCGCGGTCAGCGACGCGCGCAGCTGCGGCTGCGCCTGGCGGGCCAGCCGTCCGCGGGGGTTGAGGCGCCCGCTGGCCTCGGTGCGCGCCAGGCCCGCGTCGGCCCGCGCGACCTCCGCGGCGAGCTCCCGCGCGCCGCCGAGTGCGCGGTCGGCCGCGTCGCGGGTCCAGTCACCGCGCAGCGCCGCGGCGAGGTCGTGGGCGTAGCCACCGCATCCGGTCGGTGAGCTCGTCGATCGCGTCGCGGGTGGGCTGGATGTAGAGGGGCGGCGCGATGATCAGGTTCACCAACACGCCGACGGCGGCGCCGATCAGGGTCTCGACGACCCGACCCATGGCCGCGGACTCCACGCCGCCGACCGCGAGCACGAGCATCGCGCTGATCGCCACCTCGGGCAGGTGCGGGCCAAGCCGCAGCATCCGGCCTGCGATCAGCGACACCGCGACGACCGCGCCCAGGCTCCACCAGGTGAGCCCGACGACGTGCGCGAAGCCCACCGCGACCAGCACGCCCGCCACCACGCTGACGATGCGCTCGCGGCCGTGCGCCACGGTCTCGTACATGGTCAGTTGCACCACGAGCAGCGCGGTCAGCGGGGCCAGGATGGGTTGGTCGCTGGTGTGCAGCCCCTCGGCGACCGCGAACGCGACCACCGCGGCGAACGTCGTCTTCAACGTCCGCAGGCCCGGGGTGCGGCCGCGGCGGAACAACCGTTGCGCGCGGGCCCGCAGTACGTCAGTGAGGCGGTTCTCGGTGATCACGCCCAACCGCCCGCCTCGACGAAGAGGCCGACGGCGCGCTGGCCCGCAGGCATCTCGCGTTCCAGGAAGGCGCCCAGCTCCGCGGTGAACGCGATGGGGTTGTCCTGGTTGCTGGCGTGTCCCGCGTTCGGGATCGTCACGTAGAGGGCCAGCGGCTCCCTATCGGCCCACGCGCGGGTGCCCGCGACGATGTCGCCCATCCCGTCGCCGTCGCCGTGCACGAGCAGCGTCGGGATCGGCAGGCGGTAGTCCCGGTCGGTGTGCAGGGCGCTCGCCAGCAGTGACGACACGATCTGGATGGCGTCACGGGTGGAGCGGTTGGCGTTCACCTCCAGCACGTAGCGCTGGACGTCCTCGTCCTGGGCGGTCGCCAGGGCCGCCCGCTGCAGGAACGTCTCCCGCGAGGTCAAGCCGAGCGAGGCCAGCCCCGCGATGGCCCAGGAGGCCTCCAGCGGGTTGCGGGGTGCGGTGTTGCAGGTCGAGTCGGCCACCACCAGCGCGTCGACCAGTTCGGGTGCGCGGTAGACGATCTCCTGGGCGATGTTGCCGCCCAGGCTCAGCCCGACCAGCGCCAACGGTCTGGCGCGCAGCGTGTGCAGCAGCGCCATGACGTCCGCGACGGCCGCGTCGAACGTGAACCGGCCCTCCATCGTCGAGAGGCCGTGGCCGCGCAGGTCGACCGCCACGGTCCGGTACTGCTCGGACAACGCCTCGACCTGCGCGTCCCACGCGTGGTGGTCGAGGGTCGCCCCGTGCAGGAACACCACTGTCGGCGCGCCTTCGACGCCCTGCACCCAGTACTGGATGCGCGCGTCCGGTCGCTCGAGCTCGTACTGTTCCACCAGGTTCCACTCCTTCTTCGCTTGCCGATCCCTTCATGAAGACGACTTTGTCCCGACGCTGTTAACTATCCCAAGCGTCAGAGGGTGCCGGAAACCGGGGTATTGAGTCCCGAGTCACGCCTAGGGGCGCAGGGCGTGCAGCACCATCGACTGGGTGGTGCTGATGACCTGGTCGATGGGCCCGCGGGCCGGGTCCCACCACTCCGCGGCCCAGTTCAGCGCGCCGAGCACGATCATGCGGGCGACTCCGGGATCGACGTCGTCGCGCAGCTCACCCGCCGTGGCGAGCTCGTCGACGAGCCCGCGCCAGATGTCGTTGTACTGCGACACCTCGGCGAGGGCGCGCCCGCTGACGTGCTCGGGGAGCTGGTTGCCGTTGCGGATGATGGCTCGGGCGTAGTCGGAGATCTCCAGCTCGTGGCGCAGGTGGGCCTCGACGGCCGCGGCGATGCGGGTACCGGGTGAGGCGTCGGCGGGCAGCGCGGCGAGGGCGTCGGCGAGGTGGCGGCGCATGGCCGCGGCCCCGACGAACATGACCTCCTCGATGAGGTCCTCGCGGGAGGGGTAGTAGTAGTAGATCGCAGGGGCCTGCACGTGCGCCTCGTCGGCGATGTCCGAGAGCCGGGTGCCCGCGAAACCCTTGCGGCTCAGCACGTTCGCCGCGGCGTCGAGCAGGCGCTCGCGGGTGCGAGCGGACTTGGACCCCGGCGCGTCGGTGTCGGAGGGCTCGCGGGTCCGGCTGGCCACCGCCCGATCGTAGGTGCTGAGACGACCCCTCACACCGTGGTCCCCACCGGCACCCGGCGGCGGATCTCCTCGACCACGAGCTTCGCGGTCTCGGCGCACGCGGTGGTGCCGCCGTTGGCGTACTCCTTGACCCCGTCGCCGACGTTCCACAGGTTCGGGATCGGCGTGGTGTGCGGGAGGTCGTAGCCCGCGACGGCCCGTTGCGGCGGCCACCCGTCGCGCAGCACGGCGACCGACAGCTCGCGGGCCTCCGCGAACCCGGGCACGTGGTCGTGCAGGTCGGCGCGCAGCAGCGCGATCTCGGCGGCCTCGTCGAAGGCGCCGATCGCGGGCCGGGGCACGGCCGCACCGACGTAGAGGTGCCAGCCGGGTGGCGCCATCTCCGGGCAGGTCTCGGTGAAGTGCGCGAGGTAGCACAGGCGCCTGCTCTTCGAGAACAGCAGCAGCCCCGGCACGTCGACCAGCCGCTCACGGCTGGCGAAGTTCAGCGCGAGCATCGAGCACGGGCGGTCGCGCAGGCGCACCTGCTCGCGGTACTCCGCAGGCAGGTGCTGGGGGTCGAGCAGATCGACGGTGGCGGCGGGCCCCACGTCGCTCACCGCGACCCGGCAGCTGACCTCGACGGCGTCGGGTCCGCGCCGGACGGTCGCCCCGGTGACCCGGCCGTCGTCGACGTGCAGCCGCTCGACCTCCGCCGACAGCCACACCTCCCCACCCCGGTCGGTGATCGTCCGGGCGAGCGCGCGCCAGATCCCGATCGTGCCCTCCGGGCAGAACCCGAACCGCTTGAACGCCGACTTCCGGGTGAAGTAGGTGAGGAAGACCCTGGCGGGCAGCTCCTCCGAGCCGACAGCGAACACCGAGGCGCACATGTTCCGGAACACGCCCTGCACGGCCTCGTTGGTGGTGTACCTGGCCACCCAGTCGGCCGTGGAGAGCTCTGCGCCGGGCAGCGCGGCGTCGTCGGTGCGGGCGGCCCCGATGCCGGTGAGGAGCTTGGCGCCCTGCCGGGTGAGGTTCGCCAGCAGCAGTCCCCAGCCGCCGCGGGTGACGTCGAGATTGCGCGCGCCCACGCGGTAGAGCACGGGCGTCGCGGGGGAGCGGACGTCGAAGGGAGCGCCCACCTCGGCGAACGTCTCCTCGGTGATCCCGCCCAGCTCGATGACGATCGCCCCGTCGTTCACCTGGAAGCCGTCGATCTCGGTGGTGGAGGCGCGGCCGCCGACCTTGGCGAGCCGCTCGACGACGAGCGTCCGGTAGCCGGCATGGGCGAGCCGAGCGGCGGCGAACAGGCCGCCCGCACCCGCGCCGACCACGAGAGCGTCGAACGAGGGGCCGGTGCTCGCCGAGGACACGGCGGAAAGTTTAGTCTAATATTGAATCGAAAAGTAGCCTGGATCGCAGTCTCAGGAGGAGGCTCGCCGACATGGGAGGAGATGGCGTGGCCGAGGGCATCGATGCGCGACGGGCGGCCCTTCAGGCCCGGTTCCCGCAGTGGGTGCCGACGACGCTCGACGGCCTGCTCGACCGCATCGCGGGGGAGTTCCCCGACCGGCCCCTGGTCATCACCGACGACCGCACGCTGACCTACGCCGAGGTCGCCGCCTCGTCGCGGCGGCTGGCCCGCGGCCTCGCGGCGCTCGGCGTCCGCCGGGGGGACCGGGTGGGCATGCTGATGGCCAACTACCCGGAGTTCGTGCCGCTGAAGTTCGCGATCGCCCGCGCGGGCGCCGTCGCCGTGCCGCTCAACTTCCTCTACCGCGCGGCCGAGCTCCGCTACGTGCTGGGCCAGTCGCGGTGCACCGTGCTGGTGACGATGACCGGGTTCGCGGGCCTGGACTACCCGGCGATGCTGGACGAGGTCGCCCCGGGCTGGGAGCAGGGCCGCGTCGCGTCGCTGCCTGAGCTGCGCGCGGTCGTCCAGCTCGACACCGACGGGCACCCGCGGGACGGCGTCCGCACGGTCGCCGACCTGGACGCGCTCGGTGCCGCGCACCCCGGTGCGGCCGACGGGGCGGCCGCACAGCCCGACGACCTCGGCGACATCCTCTACACCTCGGGCACCACCGGCTCGCCGAAGGGCGTGATGGTCACCCACGACGCCGTGCAGCGCACCGGCTACGCGTCCGCGCTGACGCGGGCGTTCGAGGACGGTCGCCGGATCCTGTTCTCGCTGCCCTGCTACCACATGTTCGGCTACGTCGAGGGCCTGATGGCGGCCCTGTTCGTGGCGGGCGCGATCATCCCGCGCACGGCCTTCGCGCCCGCCGACTACCTGGCGGGCATCGAGCGGCACCGAGCCACGGAGATCCTCTGCGTGCCGACCATGACGGTCGCGCTCCTGGAGCACCCCGACCGGCACACCCGCGACCTGTCCTCGGTGTTCGCGATCCTCTCCGGCGCCGCGCCCGCGCCGGTGTGGCTGTGGGAGAAGGTCCGCGGCGAGCTGGGCATCTCCGAGATCACCACCGGCTACGGCATGACCGAGTGCGGGGGCGCCATGACCATGTCGCTGCCCGAGGACCCCCTCGAACGCCACTCGGCGACGGTCGGCCGGGTCAAGATGGCCGGTGTGGCGGGCATGCCCGAGCACGGCGGCGACCTCTGCCGCTACGCCACCGTCGACCCGCTGACCGGCGAGGCGCTGCCCGAAGGCGCCGAGGGCGAGCTGATCTCCACCGGGCCCACGCACATGCTCGGGTTCTGGGACAAGCCCGCGGAGACGGCCGCGGCGCTGCGCGGGGGCTGGGTGCACTCCGGCGACCTGGGCCGGGTCCGCGTCCGACGGCTACCTGCAGGTCACCGGGCGCAGCAAGGAGCTCTACAAGAGCGGCGGCGAGCTCGTGATGCCGAAGGAGATCGAAGACCTGGTGAGCCGCGTGCCCGGGGTCAGCCAGGCCTACGCCGTCGGGGTGCCCGACGACCGGTGGGGCGAGGTCGGCTGCCTCTGGGTCGTGCCCGAGCCCGGTGCGACGCTCGATCCCGAGGCCCTGCTCGCGCTCTGCCGCGAGAAGCTCGCCCGGTTCAAGGTGCCCAAGCACGTGCTGCTGATCGGCGCGGGCGAACTGCCGACCACCCCGACGGGCAAGGTGCAGAAGTTCCGGCTGGTGCGGCAGGCGGCCGAGCGGCTGGCCGCGCTCGAGGGGAGCCCGCGGTGACGCTCGCCGAGCTCGGCTACGACGCGCTCATCCAGCCGCGGCGGGTGCACGGGTCGCTGTACACGTCGCCGGAGATCTTCGCCGAGGAGCTGGCGCGCATCTGGTACCGCACGTGGGTGTACGTGGGCCACGTCAGCGAGATCGCCGAGCCGAACGACTACGTGCGCAAGAACATCGGCCCGCAGGACGTCATCATGACCCGCGACGCCGACGGCGAGGTGCACCTGCTGCTCAACCGGTGCGCGCACCGCGCCAACCTGGTGTGCGAGGCCGCCAAGGGCAACTCCAGCTCGTTCCGCTGCCCGTACCACGGCTGGACCTACCGCAACACCGGCGACCTGCTCGGCTACCCGTTCCCCGGCGGCTACGGCGGGCGCGGGCGACTGGAGCTGGGTCTGGGGCGGGTGCCGCGGATGGCGGTGTACCAGGGCTTCGTGTTCGGCAGCTTCGCCGAGGACGGGCCGACGCTGGCCGAGCACCTCGGCGCGGCCGCGGGCGAGCTGGACCGGCTCGCCGCGCTCTCGCCCGAAGGCGAGGTCGAGATCACCGCGGGGTTCCTCAAGCACCGGGCCCGGGCGAACTGGAAGCTGTTGGCGGAGAACGAGACCGACGGCTACCACCCGCAGTTCGTGCACGGGTCGATCTTCAGCGTGGCCGGGAGCGGGATCGGGGCGCTCTACAGCGAGAAGTCCACCGCCGTCACCCGCGCGCTGGGCAACGGGCACAGCGAGAACGACCTGCGCCCGGAGTTCCGGCGCCTCGGGAAGCCGCTGGGCTGGTTCGGCACCACCCCGGAGCGGGCTCCCGAGTACGTCGCCGCGATGCGGGCCCGCCACGGCGAGGACGCCGAGCGGATCCTCGTCGAGGGCGCGCCGCACGTGATGATCTTCCCGAACCTGTTCGTCGCGGAGATCCAGATGTTCACGATCCAGCCGCTGGCCGCCGACCTCACCGTGCAGCACGTCACCGCGGTGCAGCTCAAGGGCGGCGCCGAGATGAACGCGCGCATGCTGCAGCAGTGCATCGGCTCGGTCGGCCCGGCGGGCCTGCTGCTGGCCGACGACACCGAGATGTACGAGCGCAACCAGGTCGGCCTGGCCGAGCTGCGCCCGGAGTGGGTCGACATCCGCCGCGGAGCGCGAGCGGGAGCACGTCGACGAGCGCGGCCTGACGGTCGGCGGGGCCACCGACGAGACCGGGATGCGCGGCTTCTGGGCCCGCTACCGGGAGCTGATGGCGTCATGACCGCGGCCGTCGAGCTGGACATCCGCGTGGTGGAGCGGTTCCTCTTCCGCGAGGCGCGGCTGGCCGACGAGCACGACTACGACGGCTGGGAGGCGCTCTGGACCGACGACGGCGTCTACTGGGTGCCCGCGAACGGCGACGACATCGACCCGACGCGGCAGATGTCGGTGATCCACGACAACCGGCGGCGGATCGCCACCCGCATCAAGCAGCTCAACACCGGCCGCCGCCACGCCCAGGTGCCCACCTCGCGGCTGCGCCGGGTGGTGTCCAACGTCGAGGTCCTCGGCGCCGACGACCGCGGCGACACTGTGGTCGGGGCGAACTTCGTGCTCGTCGAGTCACGGGAACGGGGCACGGAGCTGTGGGCGGGGCGCTACACCTACCGCCTGCGCACCGTGGGCGACGAGCTGCGGATGGCCTACAAGAAGGTGGCGCTCGTCGACAACGCGCGCGTGCTCCCGACCCTGGCGTTCCTGATCTGATGGACGGGCACGAGGTGGTCGGCAACGAGTTCGCCGAGGTCGCCGTCCGCATCGACGGCGCGGCCAACAGCCCCCGGCTGCGGCTGGAGGACCTGCGCACGGGCCGGGTCCGCTACCTCGACGCGCTCGAGCTGGAGACCCTGGTCTGGCTGCCCGACGGACACCTGCGCGCCCTGCTCGACCCGTCGGCCGACCGCTGGCGGGAGGACCGGACGTGACCGGGCCGGATCCGGTGCTCCTGGAGTACGCGGCGTGCGGCGACGCCCGCGTCGCGCACGTCCTGCTCAACCGGCCGCGCGCGCGCAACGCGATCACGGTCGCGCTGGCCGAGGGGCTGCACGCCGCACTCGCCGCCGCGGCCGGGACCGCCGACGTGATCGTCATCAGGGGAGCGGGAGGGCACTTCAGCGCGGGCGGCGACTTCCACGAGGTCGCGCGGCTGCGCGCCGAGGGCCCCGCGGCGCTCCGCCTGCTGTTCGAGACGTTCATCGGCGCCTGTGAGCTGATCGCCGAGCTGCCGGTGCCGGTGGTCGCGGCGGTCGAGGGCTACGCGATGGCGGGCGGCTTCGAACTGGTGCAGTCCGTGGACATCGCGCTCGTCCGCGACGACGCGGTGCTCGCGGACAACCACCTCAACTTCGGCATGATCCCCGGGGGTGGCGGCTCGCAGCGACTGGCCCGGATCGTCGGCCTGCCCCGCGCGCTCGGGCACATCATGACCGGCGAGCGGCTCACCGGGGCCGAGGCCGCGGCGTGGGGCCTGGTCTACCGGTCGGTGCCCGCCCCGGAGTTCGAACCCGCGCTCGACGCCCTCATCGCGAACCTCGCCGGGAAGGACACCGCGGCGCTGGCCCGCGTCAAGCACCTCGTGCGCACCGGGCTGCGCGGCTCGCTGGCCGACGGGCTGGCCGCCGAGGTCGCGGCATCCCTGGAGCACCTCGGCGGCGTGCAGGCGGGCGCCGGGATCGGCCGGTTCACCGGCGCGGCGATCGCCCCGACAGGAGAATCGTGAAGCTCATCGACACCGGCTCGGCCCTGCTCGACCTCGACGACGACGGCGTCGGGCACCTGCGGCTCAACCGGCCCGAGGCCGCCAACGGCATGGACGTGCCGTTCCTGCGGAGCCTCTACGACGCGATCATGACCGCGCACGGCCAACCGGGCCTGCGTGCGCTGCTGCTGACCGGTGAGGGCCGCCACTTCTGCGCCGGGGGCGACGTCAAGACGTTCGCCGCGCAGGGCGAACGCCTGCCCGACTACCTGCGGGAGGCCACGTCGTGGCTGCAGGTGTGCACCCAGGGGCTGCTGGGCCTGCAGGCGCCCGTGGTCACCGCGGTGCACGGCTTCGCGGCGGGCGGGGGCGGATTCGGGCTGGTCTGCGCGTCCGACATCGTGGTGGCCGCCGAATCGGCGAGGTTCATGTCCGGCGCCACCCGGGTCGGGATGGCCCCGGACGCCGGGTCGACGGTGACGCTGGCCCAGATCGTCGGCGTCCGGAAGGCGCTGGAGATCTTCCTGACCAACCCGACGCTCACGGCGGCCGACGCGCTGGCGATCGGCCTGGTCACCCGCGTCGTGCCCGACGCCCTGCTGCACGAGGAGGCGCTCGGTCTGGCCAGGGCGCTGGCGGCGGGCGCTCCCCGGGCCTTGGCCGCCACGAAGCGTCTGGTGTGGTCGGGGCTCGGCGGCCGCGTCGAGGCGCAGCTGCCCGAGGAGGCCAGGACGGTGGCCGAGCTCTCGGGCAGCGCGGACGCGCTGGAGGGGCTCGCCGCGGTGATCGAGCGCAGGGAGCCCCGCTTCACCGGTCGGTAGCGCCGCCGACCTCCCGCCGGGCGGGGGAAAGCTGGTCGAAGCAGTAGTAGAGCCCGAGTGCGGCGTGCACGGCGAGGGTGAGCACCGCGCTGACGAAGCTCAGGCCGATCGTGATCGCGTAGACGATCCCGCCGATGCCGAAGCGCTGCCAGGCGACCCGGCGCATCGCGGGGTCGATCGGGTTGTGCAGGAGCCGGGTGTCATGGGTGATCGCCAGCCAGAGCGACGAGAACGCGATGCCCATGGCGAACATCGTGGCGCTGTAGACCGCGGCGGCGATGCTCGCGTCGGGGTCGAGGAGGTACTCGGCGAGCAGCCGGGTCGGGAACGGGATGACGGAGATCGTCATCAGGAACAGGAGGTTGACGAAGAGCACCCCCCGGTCCACGCCGCTGACCAAGGTGAACATCGTGTGGTGGTTGATCCAGATGACGCCGATGACGAAGAAGCTCACGAGGTAGGCGAAGTAGGAGGGCCACTCGTGGGCCAAGGCGGCGCCGAGGCCGATCTCGTGGGCCTCGTCCATGTTCGGCACGATGAGGTCGAGCACGAGCAGCGTGATGGCGATGGCGAAGACACCGTCGCTGAACGCCTCGACCCGGCCGCTGTCCATCTCCATGCTTACAGTGTTGCAGGTCCAACGTGGCGGAGCTCCGCGAACTCACCCAGACTGGTCCGGTGACTGCTCCCGCCCTCCCCGACGCGTTCCTCGCGCTGCTGCGGCTCCCCAGCCCCTGCAACCTCTCCACCCTGATGCCCGACGGTTCCCCGCACCTGACCCTGACCTGGGTGGACACCGACGGCGAGCACATCCTGATCAACACCGTGCGCGGCCACCAGAAGGTGCGCAACATCGAACGCGACCCGCGCGTCGCCGTGACGGTGTCCGACCCCGAGCAGCCGTCCCGCTACTTCGGCGTGCGCGGCCGCGTCATCGACGTCACCGAGGACGGCGCGGCGGAGCACATCGAGACCCTCTCCCAGCGCTACCTCGGGCGGCCCTACCCCTGGTTCGGCGGCACCGACCAGACGCGCCTGCTGGTGACCATCGAAGCGGACCGCGTCTTCGGCATGTGAGCGCAGTTGCCGTCGGCGTAACGCCGCCGACACCCGTCTGACCCGCACTCGTATTTAGCTGGGGCGTCGGCGACGGGGGAGGGCGGAGTCTTGATCGAGTTCCGCCTGCTCGGCCAGGTCGAGGCGTGGCGCGACGGACGTCAGGTGGAGCTCGGCGGCCCCAAGCAGCGGGCCGTGTTGGCGGCGCTGCTGGTCCGGGCGGGCCGGGTGGTGTCGCAGGACCAGCTGATCGACGACCTGTGGCCCGACGACCCGCCCGCCAGGGCGGCGGCCACCGTGCAGGTCTTCGTGTCCAACCTGCGCCGCGCGCTGGAACCCGACCGGCTCCGCGGCGAGCCCGCCCGCCTGCTGGTGACGAGCGCACCCGGCTACGTGCTGCGCGCCGACCCGGGCGCGATCGACGCCCACGAGTTCGTCCGGCTGGCCGCGGAGGGTCGCGCCGCCCTCGACGAGGATGACGGCGAGCGGGCGGCGAAGGTGCTGGGCACGGCCGTCGGGCTGTGGCGCGGGGCCGCGCTGGCCGGCGTCGCGGACGCCCCGTTCGCCCGGGCCGAGGCGTTGCGGTTGGAGGAGCTTCGGCGCGGCTGCGCCGAGGACCTGGTCGAGGCGGAGCTGTCGCTCGGGCGGCACACGGCCGTCGTCGCCGAGCTGGAACAGCAGGTGAGCGGACACCCGCTGCGGGAGCGGCCCCGGGCCCAGCTGATGCTGGCGCTCTACCGCTCGGGTCGCCAGGCCGACGCCTTGGCCGTGTACCGCGATGGCATGCGGATCCTGCGCGACGAGTTGGGCCTCGAGCCGGGGGCGTCGCTCAAGGCGCTGCAGCAGGCCGTGCTGGCGCAGGATCCCGATCTGGAGTGGGAGCCGCCGGAACCGGTGATCCGGGGCGCGCTCCCCACCGACGCCGCCGACGAGCCGGGTCGGGTGCTCGTCGTCGACGACAGCGGGATCAACCGGCGGCTCCTCGTCGCCGCGCTCACGGAGCTGGGCCACGAGGTGCGCGCCGCCGAGAACGGCAGGCGCGCACTGGAGATCCTGCGCGCGGCCGAAGCGTCCGGCCCCGGGTTCGACCTCGTCTTGCTCGACCTGCTGATGCCGGTGATGGATGGCTACACCACGCTCGCGGCGATCAAGGCGGACAGTCTGTTGGCGCACCTGCCGGTGATCATGGTCTCGGCCGTGCACGAGCTGGAGAGCGTGGTGCGCTGCATCGAGCTCGGTGCCACGGACTACCTCCCCAAGCCCTTCAGCGCGGCCGTGCTGCGCGCCCGCCTGCGCTCCTCGCTTTCGGCGAAACGACTGCGCGACGTCGAGCGTGACTACCTCCGCCGGGTCGACGAGGTCGTCGCGGGCGAGCCCGCTGGTCTCGGCGAGCAGTCCGCGCGCGACGACGTCGTGGGCAGGCTCGCCCGCAGGCTCCAGCAGATGACGCAGGACGTGGCGGCCCGCGAGGCGGCGATGCGGGCGGAGATCGCCGCGCTGCGGGCCGAGATCGGCCGGGTCCGCGCAGGCTCCGCCCGTGAGGACGCCGGGTGAACCGGACGTCGCTGCGCAGGCTCGTCCAGGTCGGGGTGGGCACCGGGGTCGCGCTGCTGGCCGTCCTGCTCCTGCTGAGCCTGATGGCCGAGCTGAGCATGCAGGGCGCCGCGGGCGCCGAAGCCCGCCGCTCGACCTCGCTGCGGCTCGCCTACGAGCTGCGGCAGACCTCCGACGACCTCACCCGGATGGCGCGCAGCTACGTGGCCACCGGCAACCCGGAGTACCGCCGCTGGTTCGAGGAGATCCTCGCCATCCGGGCGGGCACCGCCCCGCGGCCCGAGGGCTACGACCAGATCTACTGGGACGTCGTCAGCGACACCGGCGTGCGGCCGACGCCGTTCGGGCCGCCGGTCAGCTTCTCCACGCTGGCCGCACAGGCGGGCTTCAACGCCGACGAGCTGCGCCTGCTCGCGACCGCGCAGGCCCGCTCGGACGCGCTCGCCGGGATCGAGGAGCAGGCGTTCGCGCTCGTCGACCAGATCGGGGCCACCCCCGGGCCCGCCCACGACCGCGCCACCGCGCTGCTCTACAGCGCCGACTACCTGCACGCCAAGGCCCAGATCATGGAGCCGATCGGACAGGTGCTCACCCTCGTCGACGACCGGACCGCGCAGGAGTCCGACCAGGCCGTGCGCAAGGCCAGGGCGTGGTCCATCGGGGCGGTCGGGGTGGCGCTGCTGCTCCTCGCGGGCATGGCGGTGTTCGCGGCCGTGACGCGCCGGTCGGTCATCCGGCCGGTGCTGGACCTCGACGGCGCCACCGCCCGGATGGCCGACGGCGACCACGCCGTGCAGGCCTCGGTCGACGGGGTGAGCGAGCTGAGCGCGCTGGCCACGCGCTTCAACGGGATGGCCGAGCGGGTGCGGGTGCGCACTGCCGAGCTGGAGCTGTTGCACCAGGTCGCGGCCACCGCCCATGGGGCCACGGACCTGTCCGCGGCCACCCGCGAGGTGCTCGACCTGGTGTGCGCCTACACCGGCTGGAAGGTCAGCCACGTGTACTGGCGCGACAACGACGCGCTCCTGCCGTCGTCGATCTGGCGCGGTGGGTCACCCGCGTTCCGCTCGGCCACCGAGGACACCCCGATGACCAGCGGCACCGGACTGGCCGGACAGGTGCTCGCCACCGGTGCGCCGGTGTGGATCCGGGACGTCCTGCGCGATCCCACGTTCGTCCGCGCTCCCGCCGCCCGCGACCTGGGGGCCGGGCTGGCGTTCCCGGTGCTGGCGGGCGACGAGGTGGTCGCGGTGCTGGAGTTCTTCTCCTCCGCGCCCGCCGAGCCCGACGAGGCGCTGCTCGCGCTGCTGGCCGACGTCGGCAGGCAGCTCGGGCGGGTCGTCGACCGGGTGCGGGCGGAGGACGCGCTGCGCCAGGCGGCGGCCGCGGCGGAGAGCGCGAACACCGCCAAGAGCGCCTTCCTGGCGATGATGAGCCACGAGATCCGCACCCCGATGAACGCCGTCATCGGCATGTCCGGGCTGCTGCTGGACACCGCCCTCGATCCCGAGCAGCGCCAGTTCGCCTGCATCGTCCGCGACAGCGCCGACTCACTGCTGCTGCTCCTCAACGACATCCTCGACTTCTCCAAGATCGAGGCGGGCAGGCTCGACCTGGAGCGGGTGCCCTTCCACGTCGCCGAGTGCGTCGAGGGCGCGCTCGACCTGGTGGCGGCCGACGCCGCCCGCAAGGACATCGAGCTGCTCTGCCTGATCGAGCCGGACGTCCCGGAGGCGCTGGTCGGCGACGCCACGAGGGTGCGCCAGGTCCTGCTCAACCTCCTGTCCAACGCGGTGAAGTTCACCGAGCGCGGCGAGGTGCTGGTGACGGTGGGCGCGCGCCCCCGCGGCGACGGCACCCACGACTGGTCCTTCGCCGTCCGCGACACCGGCATCGGCATTCCGCCCGAGCGGATCGAGCTGATCTTCGACGCGTTCACGCAGGTCGACGCCTCGACGGCCCGCCGCTACGGCGGCACCGGCCTGGGTCTGGCCATCTGCCGACGGCTGTGCGGGCTCATGGGCGGGACGATCTCCGCCGTCAGCACTCCGGGGGCGGGCTCGACCGTCACCTTCACCGTCCGCGGCGCGGCCGCCGAGCTCGCCCGCAGCCGACCCCGCACCCCGGCCGTGCTGCGCGAGCCGCTGAGCCCGACGCCGCTGTTCCGGACGCTCGACGGGCCCGTGGGCGGCGCACCCCCTGCCGCCGGTGCCGGGCCGCGGTTGCGCATCCTGCTCGCCGAGGATCACCCGGTGAACCAGCGCCTCGCGCTGCTGCTGCTGGCCAAGCTGGGGCAGCGCGCCGACGTGGTGAGCGACGGTGTGGAGGTCGTCGAGGCGGTCCGCCGCCGCGCTTACGACGTCGTGCTGATGGACGTCCAGATGCCGGAGCTGGACGGGCTGGCCGCCACGCGGACGATCCGGGAGAGCCTCGGCGGGGGTCCGCGGATCATCGCCGTCACCGCCAATGCGCTGGCGGGGGACCGGGAGGCCTGCCTGGCCGCGGGGATGGACGACTACCTGACCAAGCCGTTGAAGGAGGCGGAGCTGGCGGCGGCGCTGCGCCGGTGCGTGCCGACCGTGCTGGACCCGACGGCGATCGCCGACCTCCGCGAGCTCGTCGGCGACGATCCCGCCGCGTTCGCCGGGGTCGTGCAGGACTTCCTGGCCGAGACCCCTGCGCTGGTGGACGCCCTGCGGGTGGCGGCCGACCGCGTCGAGACGCAGCGCGCCGCGCACACGCTGAAGGGGCTCGCCGCGACGTTCGGCGCCGCGGATCTGGCCGACCTGTGCCTGCAGGCCGAGTCGCCCGACGGCATTGCGGACCGCGCCGCCCTCACCGCCGCGATCGCGACCGAGCACGACCGGGTCGCGCGGGCGCTGCGCGCGGTGCTGCCTGCGGTGTCGGGCGGGCCCGGCCGCTGAGACCGGGCGGGGCCGGGTACAAGGAACCATGACGACAATGCAGCCGAGCATCGTGGAGCGCGACATCCAGCCGTACGCGGCCGTGCGAGGGGTCGTCACCATGGCGACGTTCCCGAGCATCGCCGATCGCATTCCGGAGGTGTTCCGCTGGCTGGCCGCACGGGGGATCGCGCCCGCAGGGTCGCCCTTCTTCCGCTACCTCGTGATCGACATGCCCGACCGGATCGAGGTGGAGGCCGGTGTCCCGACCGCTGAGCAGGTGACGGGCGACGGGGAGATCGTCGCGGGTGTCCTGCCCGCGGGCCGGTTCGCGACGCTCACCCACCAGGGCCACTACAGCGGGCTCGTCGACACCACGGCCGAGCTCCTGGCCTGGGCCGCGGAGCACGAGCTGAAGTGGGACGCCGGGGACACGCCGCTGGGCGAGCGGTGGGGCTGTCGGTTGGAGGTGCTGGAGACCAGCCCGCGCTTCGTGCCCGACCCCGCCGACTGGCTGACCGACCTGGTCTTCCGGCTGGCCGACTAGGGCGTTCAGAACCCGATAGCGAGGCCCGCGTAGTTCTCGGCGAGGCCGGACGCCCCGGCCTCGCTGGAGGCGACCCACCGCAGCTGGGCGAGCTGGAGCTGGTGGTCGAACGGGTCCTCGCCGGTGTGCAGCATCGAGGTCATCCACCAGGAGAAGTGGGTGCAGCGCCAGACCCGGCGCAGCGCGGTGTCGGAGTAGGCGTCGGCCGCCCGGGGATCCTTGTGCCGGAGCAGCGCCGAGAGGGCGGGGGCGAGCAGGGCCACGTCCGCGATCGCCAGGTTCAGGCCCTTGGCCCCGGTCGGCGGCACGATGTGCGCGGCGTCGCCCGCCAGGAACAGCTGTGCCGTGGCGCATCGGCTGCTGGACGAAGCTGCGCATCGGCAGCACGCTCTTGTCGGTGATGGGCCCGGGGTTCAGCGTCCAGCCGTTCTGGCCGTGCCCGAGCCGGACGGCGAGGGCGTCCCAGATGCGCTGGTCGGACCAGTCGTCGATGGCGGTGTCGTTGGGCACCTGCAGGTAGAGCCTGCTCACCTTGGCCGAGCGCATCGAGTGCAGCGCGAAGCCTTCGGGGTGCCAGGCGTAGATGAGCTCGTCGGTCGACGGCGCGACGTCGGCCAGGATCCCCAGCCACGAGAAGGGGTAGGTGCGCTGCCAGGTCTGGCGGACGCTGTCGGGCACGGACGCCCGCGAGGGCCCGAAGGAGCCGTCGCAGCCGACGACCACGTCGGCGTCGAGCCGCTGCGTCGTGTCGTCGGCGGCCTGGAACGTGACCCACGGGTCGGACTCCACGTCGTGCAGCGCCACGTCGGTGACCTCGTAATGGATCTCCTGGCCTGCCGCGTCCCTGGCCTGGCCGAGGTCGTGCTGCACCTCGGTCTGGCCGTAGACGGTCACGCTGCGCCCGACCCGGTCGACGAAGTCGATGTGGTGGCGTTCTTCGGGCCATTGCAGGTAGATGCCGCGGTGGACGTCGCCCACTCCGCGAGCCGGTCACCGAGCCCGTTCGCCTTGAGCAGCTCCACCGATGAGTGCTCGAGGATGCCCGCCCGGATCCGGGACTCGACGTAGGCGCGGCTGCGGGTCTCCAGCACCACCGACTCGATGCCGTCCGCGGCGAGCAGGTGGGAGAGCAGGAGTCCGGCGGGGCCTGCGCCGATGATGGCCACCTGGGTGCGCATGCGCCGAGTGAACACGAACGCCCCGCGTCCGCACTACGGTTGCTCCACTCAACGAAAGCCCGCGGTGGATCCGTCGGCCCGCACGACGAGCACGGCGCGGTGGCCGCGGGTGGCGAGCCAGCGCTCACCGTCGGCGCCGAGCGCGAACGCGGTGGTGGCGTCGACGTCGACGGCGGTGAGGAAGTCACCGACGACGGTGACCGAGGCCAGCCCGGCCGCGGGTCGCCCGGTGCGGGCATCGACGATGTGCGCGCCCCGCCGGGACGCTCCGGAGGTGGCGACGGCCCCGGTGTGCAGCGGGACGACGCCGATGATGCGGCTGACGTCGTGCGGGTCCTCGATGCCGATCCGCCAGAGCGGGCCTGCGGGGTCGAGCGTGCGGCCGACGATGTCGCCGCCCGCGGAGAGGCAGAAGTCGGTGTCGGGCAGCGCAGCGAGGTGGGCGGCGGCGCGTTCCGCGGCCCAGCCCTTGACCACGCCCGACGGGTCGAGCACCCCGCCGCGGTCCACGGCGAACGCCCCGCCGGAGGCCCGCCGGGCGGCCTCGCCGATGGCCAGGACCTCGGCCACCTCGGGCGGGCAGTCGGTCGAGCCGCAGCTCGCCGCGGCCGAGCCTGCTGATCACGGAGTCGTGGCGGTAGGTGCTGAAGACGCGGTCGGCGTCCCGCAGCACGGCGAGCGTCGCCGCCCAGGCCGCGCGGCCGCGGTCGTCGTCGGCGTGCCTGCCCCGCAGGGCCACGCTGATCGGCATGCCCATCACGTGTTCGACGTGCCGGACCAGCGCGGGCGCGGGGGCGCTCACGCCAGGCCCGCCTGGTCGAGCGCGCTCTGCAGCGACTGCAGGTAGCCGGTGGAGGTGACGGTGGCCCCGCTGACCATGTCGATGTTCGCGTTCTGCGCGGTGAGAGTGCTCTGGACGAGCACCGGCAGCGCGGAGGCGTTGATCTGCTCGTCGCGGCCGTTGCCGTCCGGGTACACGGGGACGTCGACCGCGGTGATCTTCCCGCCCGCCACGGTGATCGCGACCTGGACGGGCCCCCAGCGGGTCTGGGCGACCGACCCCGTCACCGTCTTCGCGCCGTCGGCGGTCGTGGTGGTGCCGGAGGTCGTGGGGGCGGCGACGGCGGCCGCGGTCGCCGTGGGTCCCGAGGTCGAGGTCTTGTAGCCGAACAGCAGCGCGACGACGGCGACGGTGCTGAGGAACCACAGGC
Source organism: uncultured Actinomycetota bacterium (assembly GCA_963799945.1). Classification (GTDB taxonomy): domain Bacteria; phylum Actinomycetota; class Actinomycetes; order Mycobacteriales; family Pseudonocardiaceae; genus Pseudonocardia. The sequence continues at coordinate 181,070 of CAWCZG010000004.1, read as the reverse complement.
TGATGCGCTTCACGCCGGTCACCACGTGAACGTCTCGACGTGCAGCTGCGCGGCGGGCAGCCCGGCGGCGACCAGGGTGGCGCGGACGGCGTCGGTCCAGGCCTGGGGGCCGCAGAGGTAGACGTCGCGTTCGGCGATGTCGGGCACCCAGCCGCGGAGCACGGTGAGATCGTCCGCGGCACTCGGGACGCCGTGGCCGAGCCAGGAGTCGGCGGCGCGCCGGTGACCGGGCAGCCACCGCACCTCGAGGCCGCGTTCGTCGGTGAGCACGGCGAGCTCGCGCGCGAAGAGGGGCCGCGCGACGCCGCGCTGCAGCAGCACCGCGTCGCCGGGCGCGTAGGGCAGGTCCTCGGCCAGCGCCCGCAGCGGGGTGACGCCGACCCCGGCGCCGATGAACGCCACCTTGGCCCGGGTCCGGGGACGCTCGGTGAGCCTGCCGTACGGGCCTTCGACCAGCACCCGGGTGCCCGGGCGGATGCTCCGCGCGAGCGCGCTGCCGTCGCCGAGGGCCTTGACGGTGATGCGCAGGCTCTGCCCGTCCGGCGCCGCGGACAGCGAGTAGGGGTGGGCGCGGGTCCACCCGGGGCCGGACAGGAACCGCCAGGTCAGGAACTGCCCGGACGCGACGGGGAGCCGGTCGAGCCTGCGGCCGCTGACGTAGACCGAGACGACGTCGTCGTCCTCGGCGACCACCGAGGTCACGCGGAGGCGGTGGCGCAGGCTGCGGACGACGGGCAGCCCGACGCGCCAGGTCAGGATCGCGCCCGCCGCGGCCGCCCACAGCGTCCACCAGAACACCGTGGCCGCGGTCGAGGTGAGGAACTCCTGCCCGGTCCAGAGCTGGTGGGGCAGCGCGAGCCCGACGCCGAGGTAGGCGTAGAGGTGGAGGAGGTGCCAGGACTCGTACCGCAGCCGGGCACGGGCGGCGCGGATGCTGGTCACGACCACCATCACCAGGCAGAGCGTGCCCGCGAGGGCGAGCAACATGCCGGGGTAGGTGACGGTCAGGTTCCAGAACGTGCCGGGGACCGCGGTGATCCGGCCCGCCGCATAGCCCCACGTGATGAGGCCGACGTGGGTCAGCATGAGGGTGAACGAGGTGAACCCGACCAGCCGGTGCTGCCGGGCCAGCCGGTCCTGCCCGACCGCGCGCTCCACCGCCGGGATGCGGGCCATCAGGAGGACCTGCACCAGCAGGAGGTCGGAGGCGACCAGCCCGCTCAACCGGCCGAGGGACATCAGCCCGGTGGCCCAGCCCCCGAGGTCGCGGACCCCGCCGCCGCTGATCCACAGCCAGGTGACGACCAGCACGCTGCCGACGACCAGCGCGGCCGCCGCAACCCGCACGGCCGCATCCACCGCCGCGGCCCTGGCCTTGACGCCGGGCCTGCGCGCGGTGGGGGAGGCGTCGATCACGGCGGTCACGTGGACGAGCCCGCGCTCCCGGCGCCACCTGCCGCGCCGGCACCCGTGCTGCCCACCCCGGCCCCGGTGCCCGCGCCCGTGCCGCCTGCGCCGGGGCCGGCCCTGGCCGTCGCGGTAGCCGCCGTGGCCGTGGCCGAAGGCGCCGCCTGCTCCTGCCGGGGCGGCCGTCGCGTGGCCGATGGCGTAGCCCGCGCCGCCGCCGACCAGCAGCAGCCCGGCGCCGACCGCGGCCAGGACCGCGCGACGGGCCCGTCCGGTGCGGGTCGACGGGGTGTCGGGGGGCAGCGCGTTCGGCGTTGTCGTCGGGTGTTCGGCCTCCGCGACGGCCATGGATCCGTCGGCCGGTGCCTCATGCCGTTCGGTCGGCTGGTCGGCTGCGGACGCCTGCTGGGGCTCCCAGCGCGATCCGCTGTGCGCCTCTTCGTCGCTCACGATGCTCCTCGTTGTCGGTTCCAGGGAGATGCTCCGAGATGGGGCTGGGCCTTTCCGATGGGCGGGCTGTGAGTTCGCTGTGCGCGCCCGCCGCGGTCTGGTCCCCATCGTCATCGCCGCAGGTGAAACGCGGACGTGGCCTCCTTGGGAATCAGGTAAGAGCCGTGGACCCGGCTCGCGTGACCGGTCCGTGGCAGGCTCGCGGGAGATCCGCAGAACGGAGACGACCATGACTGACGCCCCCCAGAAGTCCGCCGCCCAGAAGCTCGTCGGCGACTTCTCCCCGAAGCTGGTGTCACTGACCGAAGACCTGCTTTTCGGCGACATCTGGGCGCGGCCGGAGCTGCCCGCCCGCGACCGCAGCCTGATCACGGTCGCCTCGCTGATCACCAGCGGGAGCACCGAGCAGCTGCGCGGGCACCTGCAGCGGGCCAAGGACAACGGACTGTCGGAGACCGAGCTGAAGGAAGTCATCATCCACATGGCGTTCTACGCGGGCTGGCCGAAGGCGATGTCCGCCGTCACCGTGGCCAAGGAGGTCTTCGGAAAGGAGTCCTGAGGTGGACTACACGCGGCTGGGCAGCTCGGGCTTGAAGGTCAGCCGGATCAGGCCGTCGAGCTCGGCCGATCGTGGGCCCGACGATGCGCGGCACCTGGCCGACGCCGTCGCGGCCCTCGGCGTCGAGCTCACCGACGAAGAGATCACGGGCTCGAGGAGCGCCTGCCCTCCGGGTACTGGCCGCGGCCGTCAGGCGGGCACGCGCAGACCGGCGATGACCAGCCCGATCATGCGGCGCGCGTCGTAGCGGGGGTCGGTCTCGGCGCCGATGCACAGGTTGCCGATGCCGCGCATCAGCTCGTAGGCGTCGACGTCGGCGCGGATCTCGCCTGCTCCGGCCGCCGCGTCCAGGAGCAGGCGGCAGGCCGGGAGCGAGGTGGTCGAGGAGGTAGACGTGCAGCGTGCCGAACTCGGGGTTGTCCGGCCGCAGCACCCCGGCGAGGCCGTGCTTGGTCACCAGGAAATCGGCGAAGAGGTCGATCCACCGGGCCAGCGCGACGTGCGGTGCGAGGCCGCTCGCGAGCAGGGCGGGCGCGGCCTCGGCGCAAGCCTCGGCCTGGTGGCGGTAGACGGCGACCACGAGGTCGGCCCGGGTCGGGAAGTGGCGGTAGATCGTGCCCATCCCGACGCCTGCCTTCGCCGCGATGTCGCGCACCGGCGCTTCCACACCCGAGGTGACGAAGATGGCGGCGGCCGCGTCGAGCAGCGTCTGCTCGTTGCGGCGGGCGTCGGCCCGCTTCCGCGGGGGTTCTGTGCGCCCGTCGGTGTTGCCCACGCCGCGTCCCTCCGCCGCCGTGCTGGTCAAGCGGAGCATCGCTCCGCACTTTCGGTGGAACACGGTTCCGCTTGAACATCATGCCAGAGGGAACACCTCGTGCAGCACCGCACTCGCCGCGACACCGTGCTCTCCGCGACGGTGGACGCGATCGTCGCGCCCGGCGTCGACCTCGCCGCGGGGAGAAGTTCGACGCCCCGCCCGCACTGCTCGACCCGGCGCTGCGGCGTCGCTGACCGCTCACCGCCTGTGAGATTCAACCGAAAGGAGCTGGTCGCAGCGGTGGAGGGTGGGAGCGCGCTGCTTTACCCTTCCTCCCACAGGCTCGTGGGAACGGGGGCCACACCATGCACGTCATCACCATTTCGGCGACCTACGGCGCGGCGGGTTCGGTGGTGGGGCCCGCGGTCGCCGAACGCCTCGGTGTGCCCTTCCACGACCGCGCCATCCCGACGGCGGTCGCCAGCGATCTCGGCATCACCCTCGAGCACGCATTGTCCCGCGACGAGCACGCGCCGGGCTGGCTGTCGCGTGTGCTCGCCGCAGCCGCGCCGATGTCCGCGGAGTGGATGATCGGCACCCCGCCGCCGCAGGGCGCGCTCCTGCCCGACGAACGGCTTCTCGCCTGCACCCAGACCGCCATCCGACACTGCGTCACCGAGAACGGCGGGGTGATCCTGGGTCGGGCGGGAGCAATCGTGCTGCGCGATCACCCGACCGCCCTGCACGTCCGTCTCGACGGCGACCCGAAACGCCGCGTGCGGCAGGCGATGGCGATCCTGGGCGTCGGCGAGCAGGAGGCGCAGGACGCCCTCACCCGCAACGACCACGCGCGAACGGCCTACGTCCGGCACTTCTACCGCACCGATCCCGCCCGTCCCGAGCTCTACGACCTGGTCTTGGACAGCACCAGGATCCCGCCCGAGGCCTGTGTCGACCTCATCGTCGCCGCCGCCACGTCCCCCCACCGCCGCGCGGCGCACGTCTAGCGCGCCCGTCATGGGTCGGGCCTGCCCTCGAGCCCGAGCTGACAGCGGTCCGCTGGACGAGGTCGGTGGGGTCGGATGATCGCGCTTCGGTGCGCTCGAACCCGCCCGGCGCCGCGCCCGCGAGTGTCGCCTGCGGCAGGCCGTGGTTGCCTCGACAGACACTGCGCGATCGGCCACGGGTGCTAGGGTCGTGGTGTCGGGAGCATCTTGTACGTGGGCGTCCGTGCCCGCGTCGTCCTGACGAAAATCCCAGGTCGGGCGCATGGTCGCCCGAAGACCCAGGCCCGGTGGAAACCACCGGCTCCCAGCACCTCCCGCCACCGCAGAAGATCCGCGTCCGTCGCCGTTGACGTCGCGCGTGAGCGGTGTGCAGCGCGCGCCCTGCTCCCGCCGCGCACGTCCGCCCACGTTCCATCCACCCCGGATCGCGCGCCCCCTCGTGCGCCGACCGGCCGGTCCTTAAACGTCAGGAGCACTGTCCGTGCCCGTCAGCCCCGCCCAGCACCAGCGTCATCTGCCCTTCTCCGCCTCGGCGGCACCCCGACCGACCACGATCGGCATGCTCAGCACCTACCCGCCGACCCAGTGCGGGCTCGCAACCTTCAGCGCCGCCCTCATCGAGCACCTGCACCTGTCGCCGGGTGTGCTCGGCATCGTGCGGGTGGTCGACGCGCCCGAGCCGGAGACCGATCCGGACGTGGTGGCCCAGTTGGTGAACGGCTCGGCCGCCAGCGCCGGTGCGGCGGTGCGGCGGCTCAACGGGTTCGACGCGGTGGTGATCCAGCACGAGTACGGCATCTACGGCGGGCCCGACGGGGCCGACGTGCTGGACATCGTCGACGCGCTGACCGTGCCGACGATCGTGGTGCTGCACACCGTGCTCCAGGACCCGACGGCACGCCAGCGGCACATCCTGGTGCGGCTGCTCGCCGCGGCCGACGTCGTGGTGACGATGACCGCGACCGCGGGCCGGAGGCTGGTCTCGCGCTACGGCGCCGACCCGGCGCGGGTCACCATGATCCCGCACGGCGCCATCGACCACGGGAACACGTTCTCGGCCGAGCCCCGCACCACCGACCGTCCGCTGATCCTCACCTGGGGCCTGATCGGGCCGGGCAAGGGCATCGAGTGGGCGATCGACGCGATGGCCGGGTTGCGCGACCTGCGCCCGCGCTACCTGGTGATCGGCCGGACCCACCCGAAGGTGGCCCAACGCGACGGCGAGGCCTACCGCGAAAGCCTCCAGGAGCGCGCGCGGGCGGCCGGGGTGCACGACGTCGTCGAGCTCGAGGACCGCTACCTGGGCGTCGCCGAGCTCGGGGCGTTGGTGCAACAGGCCGACGTGGTGCTGCTGCCCTACGACTCCCGCGAGCAGGTGACGTCAGGGGTGCTCATCGAGGCCGTCGCCGCCGGGCGGCCGGTGGTCTCCACCGCCTTCCCGCACGCCATCGAGCTGCTGGCGGACGAGACCGGGATCGTTGTGCCCCAACGCGATCCGGCCGCGCTGACGGCGGCCCTGCGTCGAGTGCTCAGCGAGCCTGTGCTGGCGGAGCGGATGGCACAGCAGGCCGCGGTGAAGGCACCCGACCTGCTGTGGAGCGCGGTGGCCCGGCGCTACCGCGAGATCGCGACGGCACTGGCGGCGCCCGGTCTCGCGGCGGCGTCATGACCGCGCCCCCGCGCGAGGCCGTCCTGCGGGCCCCCGTGCCGAGCCCGGACTTCACCCACCTGCGCAGGCTCACCGACGCGGGCGGGCTCTACGAGCACGCGGACGGGAGCACCCCGCGGCCCGAGCACGGCTACTGCGTCGACGACGTCGCCCGCGGCCTCGTCGTCGTCTGCCGGGAGCCCGGCAGCGCGCTCGACGACCTCCGCGAGCTCTACCTGGCGTTCGTCCTCGCCGCGCAGGACGCCGAGGGTCGGTTCCACAACCGCCGCCACACCGACCTGAGCTGGTCGGACGATCCGTCGGTGGAGGACTGCTGGGGGCGGGCGCTGTGGGGCCTCGGCACGGCGGTCGCCCGCAACCCGGAGCTGCGCGTCCGCGCTCTGGAGGCCTTCGACCGCTCCGCGCGGCTCCGCTCGCCGCATCGCCGCTCGATGGCGTTCGCGGCTCTCGGCGCGGCCGAGGTGCTGGCGGTGCTGCCCGTCGCACGACGGCGCCAAACGGCTGATCGTCGCGGCGGCGACGGTCATCGGGCGGCCCTGCGCTCGACAAGGCGTGGCCGTGGCCGGAACCCCGCCTCAGCTACGCCAACGCCGCCTTGCCCGACGCGCTGCTCGCCGCGGGGGTCGCGCTGGACGCGCCGGGCCTCGTCGCGGACGGGCTGGGCCTGCTCAGCTGGCTGCTCGACACCCAGACCCTGGACGGGCACCTGTCCGTGGTTCCTGTCGGTGGGCGTGGGCCCGGCGAGTCCGGACCCGGGTTCGACCAGCAGCCGATCGAGGTGGCTGCCCTGGCCGAGGCCTGCGCGCGGGCCCACCTGATCGCGCGGCGACAGCGGTGGGCCACCGGGATCGAGCTCGCCGCAGCGTGGTTCGACGGCGCCAACGACGCGGGCACGTCCTTGCGCGGACCGGAGGGCGGCGGCTGCGACGGGCTCGAACGCACAGGACGCAACGAGAACCAGGGCGCGGAGTCCACGTTGGCGCTGCTGTCGACGCTGCAGCAGGCCAGGTATACGGCAGCCTGCGCTTCATGACCCACGCCAAGCCCGATGACGGTGTCCTGCGCACGGATGTCGTCCTGCGCGCCGATCCGACCCGGGTGTTGGCGCGGCTGTTCGTGCCAGGCCAAGAGCTGTCGGTGGACGGCCGGTCGCGGGCGTCCGGCGTACTGGATCGGGTCCTGGCGCTGCCGGAGGACGAGGTCGCCGCGACGCTGAAACGGGTGCTCGCCCGCTACGCGGAGCGCCACCGCGACCTGGCGGGCGCGCTGCGGGCCAACTACGAGCGGGTCGCCCACCGTGTGCCGCAGGACGTCGACCCGTCCCCGGAGCGACGGGACCTCATCGGAGCCTGCTTCACGAACGAGTACTCCGTCGAGGCGGCCGCCCTGTTCAACCCGTCGGTCGTCGCCCATCCCGACCAGTCCGGCCTCGCGCCGGGTGAGATCCGGTTCGTGATGAGCCTGCGCGCGGTCGGGGAGGGGCACCTGTCGTCTGTGGAGTTCCGCACCGGCGTAGTCGGTCCCGGCCAGGCGGTGCGCGTGGACGATCCCGGTCCGCACATCGAGTCCGGCCGGGTGGGGCCGACCTCGCACGACCGCGGGGTCTTCGCGGCGCTGCTCGCCGAGCAGGACGTCGACCGGGAGAGCGCCGCGTTCGTCGTCGGCCTGCTGCCTGCCCGGTTCGACGACGCCCAGGTCGAGACGGCGCTCGCCGCGCTCCGCCGCCAGCGGCTCACCCGTTCCGGCACACGGCGCACGGACGAGCACGCACGCCGCATCGTCGCCGACAGCTACGCGGTGGAGTTCCGCCCGGATTCCGCGATCTCCGAGCGGGTGCTCTGGCCGCACGCGCCTGCGGAGTCCCACGGGATCGAGGACGCCCGCTTCGTCCGGGACGAGGACGCGGGCACCTACCGCGCGACCTACACCGCGTTCGACGGCCGGTCGATCGCCCCCCGGCTGATCGAGACCGACGACTTCCGGGTCTTCCACATGTCCCAGCTGGCCGGGCCCGCCGCGCAGAACAAGGGCATGGCGCTGTTCCCGCGCAAGGTCGGCGGCCGCCACGTCGCCCTCAGCCGCTGGGACGGCGAGAACAACGCCGTGACCACCTCACGCGACGGGCTCTGGTGGGGCGATCCGCGCGCCACTGGACATCCCCGACAGCCCGTGGGCGCTCATCCAGACCGGCAACTGCGGCTCACCGGTGGAGACCGGCAGCGGGCTGGGTCGTGCTCACCCACGGCGTCGGCCCGATGCGCGAGTACACCATCGGCGCCCTGCTGCTCGACCTCGACGACCCGACCCAGGTCATCGGCGCCTTGCGGGAACCCCTGCTGGTGCCCGCGGACGACGAACGCGACGGCTACGTGCCCAACGTCGTGTACTCGTGCGGGGCGATGCGGATCGGTGAGCAGTTGCTGCTGGCCTACGGGGTGAGCGACGCCGCGGTGCGGTTCGCCTTCGTGGACCTGTCCGGTGCTGGTCGACCGGCTGACCGCCGAGCCACTGCCCGCGGCGATGCGGGCGAACAGCTCGGCGTAGTCGGCCACCATCCGTTCCGCGGTGAAGCGCTCCTCGACGTCGTCGCGGCAGTGCCGTCGCGCCAGGGAACCGACCCGCGCGACCGCCTCGACCGCCCCGGCGACGTCCTCGACGAGGAAACCGGTCCGGCCGGCGCGGATGATCTCGCGCATGGAGCCGAGCGGACGGGCGATCACCGGTGTGCCGGTGGCCAGCGACTCGACCACCGACAGCCCGAACGGCTCAGCGAAGCCGATGAGGTGCAGGAGCGCCAGGGCGCCGCCGAGCAGGGCGTCGCGCTCGGCGGGCCCGACCGGGCCGACGTAGGTGACGTCGGGCGCGGCGAGGTGCGGCTGGACGTGCGCGGCGAAGTAGTCCTGGTCCTGGATGATCCCGGCGATGACCAGCGGCACGCCCGCTCGCCGCGCGACCTCGATCGCCGTGGTGCGTCCCCTTGTCGGGGTGGATGCGGCCGAGGAAGAGCAGGTAGCCGCCGGGCTCGGCGCGGAAGGTGAAGTCGGCGAGGTGGATGCCGTGGTGGATCGTGGCGGCGTACGTCAGGCCCGGGCACCGGTCGGCGTCGCTGATGGCGACGTAGTGCCCGACGTCGTCGTAGGCGCGGTAGACCGGCAGGATCCGCTCCGACGAGAAGCCGTGGATCGTGGTGACGACCGGCGTCGACACCAGCCTGCTGTAGGTCAGCGGCAGGAAGTCGAACTGGTTGCTGAGGATGTCGAACTCGCCGGCCCGTTCGAAGGCGGCCGCGTTGTGCAGGCCCTCGTACACCTTGGCGTCGACGCCCGGGTCCTCCTCGTAGCCGCGGGGTGCCTCCGCGTGCAGCCGTCCCTTCGTGATCGAGTCGGCGGTGGCGAACAGCGTGACCTCGTGGCCGAGGGCGGCCAGTCCTTCCGCGAGGGTGGAGGCCACCTGCTCCCACGGCCCGTAGCTCCGCGGCGGCGTGCGGTGCGCGATCGAGGCGAGCACGCCGATCCGGAGCGGGGACGGGTCCGGCGCAGCGCGCTCGACGTCGATGACGATGCCCTCCTAGGCGGGGTCGGAGTGGGCGGCCGCGCTGCCGTTGTGGCCGTTCACGGGGGTGAGCGGGGTCGGGACGAGCTCGGGCTGGGCCGCGGTCGTCAGCGCTTCCGCTACGGCGTCCGCGGCCTGGGCGACGTCCTCGGCGACCGCGGAGGGGATGCGGTCAGGCGGCGGGACGTTCGCGGCGGGTGACTGGGGCAGCGACTGGCTGAACGCCTTGCTCACGCCGTTGAGGGCCGCGGTGAACTCGCTGGGGATCACCCAGAACGTGTTGCTGTCGCCCTGCGCCAGCTGCGGCAACATCTGCAGGTACTGGTAGGCCAGCAGCTTGGGGTCGGGATCGTTGCGGTGGACGGCCTGGAAGACCTGGTCGATGGCCCTGGCCTCGCCTTCGGCGGCGAGGATCGCCGCGGCCCGCTGACCTTCGGCACGCAGGATCGCGCCCTGCTTGTCACCTTCGGCGGTGAGGATCTGCGACTGCCGTTGTCCTTCTGCGCTCAGCACCGTGGCGCGCTTGTCCCGCTCGGCCCGCATCTGCTTCTCCATCGCGTCCTTGATGCTCTTCGGCGGGTCGATGGCCTTGATCTCGACGCGGTTCACCCGCAGCCCCCAACGCCCGGTGGCCTCGTCGAGCACACCGCGGAGCCTGCTGTTGATGTCGTCGCGGGAGGTGAGGGTCTGCTCCAGGTCCATCGAGCCGACCACGTTGCGCAGGGTGGTGACCGTGAGCTGCTCGACGGCCTGCAGGTAGTTCGAGATCTCGTACGCGGCCGAGCGCGGGTCGGTGACCTGGAAGTACAGCACGGTGTCGATCTCGACGACGAGGTTGTCCTCGGTGATCACCGGCTGCGGCGGGAACGACACGACCTGCTCGCGCAGCTCCATCATCGGGAGGACCCGGTCGACGTAGGGCACGACGAAGCTCATGCCCGGTGCCAGGGTGCGGTGGTAGCGGCCGAGCCGTTCGACGTTGCGGGCACGCCCCTGCGGCACGATGCGGACCGACCGCATGATGGTGATGATGAAGAACAAAACGACTACTACGCCGATGACCAATAGCGCATTCATGATCATTCCTTTGGATAGACGAGAGCGATGACGCCTTTGATCTCGAGTACGTCGACGAGCGTGCCGACGGGGATGACCAGAGACTCGTCGTAGGTGCGTGCGCTCCAGTCCTCCCCGTCGATCCGGATCCTCCCCGTATCGCCGTGGATCTCGTGGACGACCTTCGCCGTCTTTCCCGCGTGGGCCGCGGGCCCGAAGACGTGGACCGACGGTGGTGTGAGGTGTTTGCGCACGACAGGGCGGATGAGCACGATCCCGGCGGCGGAGGCCACGGCGAAGGCCACGAGCTGGATCGGCAGCGGAACGCCCACGGCAGCGGAGATCGCGGCGACCAGCGCGCCCACGCCCAGAAGCCCCAGAGCGGCGGTGAGGGTGAAGACCTCGGCGATCCCGAGCACCACCGCGAGGATCAACCAGATCAACCACACGTCCATGCTTCGCCCCCCTCCGGGAACGAAAAACCCGATCTACCTGAAGCTACGCCTTTTCGCGATGGCGTGAAGGCAACGGTAAGGGTTCCGCAGCCCGCGGAGCCTTTTCCTGGGAATGACTTGAGGTAGGGCCCGCTGCCTTATCGCGCCGCAGCCCGCAGGGGCGCCCCGATGGCGTGGAGGTGGGCGAAAACCTCGCCGTAGGACCGGAAGAGGCCGCACTGGTGGTAGGGGATGCCGCGGGCGAGGCAGAAGTCACGCACCAGGGGTTGGGCGCGGCGCAGGTGCGGGCGCGGCATGCTGGGGAACAGGTGGTGCTCGATCTGGTAGTTGAGCCCGCCCATCGCCAGATCCACCCAGAGGCCGCCGCGCACGTTCCGCGACGTCAGCACCTGCTTGCGCAGGAAGTCCCACTGCTGGTCGTCGCTCGTCGTGGGCATGCCCTTGTGGTTCGGCGCGAACGACAGACCCATGTGCACGCCCCACAGCCCCTGGTGCAGGGCGATGAACAGGACCGCCTTCAGCGGGGAGAGCACCAGGAAGACCGCCGCCAGGTAGATGCAGGCGTGGCTGATCAGCAAGGCCAGCTCCAGCCCGCGGCGCTTCGTCTCGCCGCGCCACGCCGACGCGATGCTCAGCCAGTGCAGGCTCCAGCCTTCGAGCAGCAGGAGCGGGAGGAACAGGAAGGCCTGGTACCGCGCCGCCCACCGGAAAAGCCCGCGCTTGGCGTCGCCCTGTTCGGCGGTGAAGGCCAGGACGCTGATGTTGATGTCCGGGTCGCTGTCGTGGTTGGGGTTGGCGTGGTGGCGGTTGTGCTTGCCTACCCACCAGCCGTAGCTCAGGCCCACGAGGCCACCGTGCACGAGCCCGACCGCGTCGTTGGCCCGTCGCCCCGGGAAAATCTGCTTGTGGCCCGCGTCGTGGCCGATGAACGACAGGTGTGTCCAGACCAGGGCCAGGACCGCCGCGGTCACGAGCTGCCACCAGCTGTCGCCCACGAGGACGAACACCACCCAGGTCGCGGCGAAGACGGCGAGCGTCAACCCGACGCGCACGGCGTAGGTGCCCGGCCTGCGCCGCAACAGTCCGGCCTCCCGGATCGTGCGGGTGAGGTCGGCGAAATCGCTGGAGGCCCGCTGAGCGGTGGCGTCTGCTGGCATACCTGGGTCCCGTCGTCGCGCCCGGACGGCGCACCGGGGTCTGAGGCGAGCCAACGCCGCGAAGCCGCGGCCTTTTCCCACCGTAACGGAATGATGCCATGCGCGCGTGGCGCGGACGGCGTGTCGTCCACGACGGGGTGTCGCGGCCACGGCCGGTCACCTCAGCCGCCGGGAACGCGATGCTGCAGCACCTGGCGGGGGGCGGCGTCGACCTGATGACGGGCCGGGCCTGCACCGGGCCCTCCTGCGGCCTCCGGGGACCCGTTCGCCGACGCGACGTCGTTCGAGGCGCTGCTGCGCGGCCGCTGAGCCTGCTCCCGCAGTGGGATCAGGAGAAGACCTTCACGATCGCCGAGCAGAAGGCGGGGAGGTCGTCGGGGTCGCGGCTGGTGACGAGCGTGCCGTCCGTGACGACCTCCTGGTCGATCGGGTTGCCGCCCGCGTTGCGGATGTCGGTGCGCAGGCTGGGGTAGGACGTGAGCGTCCGGCCTGTCACGAGGCCCGCCTCGACGAGCGTCCACGGTGCGTGGCAGATCGCTGCGACCGGCTTGCCCGCACCGAACGCATCGGTCACGAGCTTGCGCACGTCGGCGTCCATGCGCAGCCGGTCGGCGTTCACCGTGCCGCCCGGCAGGATCAGGGCGTCGTAGTCGTCGATGGTCACGTCGGCGGCCTGCTTGTCGACCGGGAAGCGGCCCGCCGGTTCGATGTCGCCGTTCATCGCCTGGATCTCGCCGTCGGAGATCGAGACGATCTCCGTGGTGGCCCCCGCCGCCGTGACGGCGTCCCGCGGCTGGGTCAGCTCGACCTCCTCGACGCCGTCGGTCGCCAGGATCGCGATGCGCTTGCCGTCCAGTACTCCCATGATCAGCTCCATTCGTCGCAGGGTGGCTACCCCGTCGACCGGTGGTTGAACCGGCGCGAGCGTGCTTGGCGCGCGTGAACCGGACAGCGGCGGTACGGTGAATGTGCTGGAGAAACCGGCCGCGGGGCACAACCAGATCGCCTCTCCTATCACTGGAGGACGTCTGTGTCCGCTTCGCCCATCCTGGCTGCCCCCGTGGCCGAGCCGGTTCACGCACCGAGCGAGTACGTCGACCAGATGCCGAAGCTGCGTGAGTTCGCCGATCTGTCCGCGGCCGATCCGCGCCGCGTGGCCTTGCGCGACGAGCTGATCCTGGCGTTCGTCCCGGTCGTGGAGCACCTGGCGCGTCGGCACAGTGGCGGGACAGCGGCGTCGGTCGAGGAGCTGACCCAGGTCGGCATGGTCGCGCTGATCACCGCGATCGACCGGTGGGACCCGGACCTGGCTCGCGGCGAGTTCCTCGGCTACCTGATCCCGTGCGTGCGGGGGGAGATGCTGCGGTGGTTCCGCGACCGCACCTGGGCGATGCGGGTGCCGCGGCGGCTCAAGGACCTCAGCACCGCGATCGCACGGGTCAGCGGCCCGCTGTCGCAGTCGTTGGGCCGGGCCCCGCGCCCTAGCGAGCTCGCGGCCCGCCTCGACGTCGGGGTGGAGGAGATCATCGAGGCGCTGCAGGCGAAGGGGGGCCACCACGCAGGCTCCCTGGACGCCGTCGATCCGCAGACCGGCATCCCGGTGGCCGACCGCCTCGGCGACCTGGACGGCGAGCTGGAGAAGGTCGAGTACCGCCACGCCCTGCGCCCGCTGCTCGAGGGGCTGCCCGAACGGGAGCGGACCATCCTGATGCTGCGGTTCTTCGGCGAGATGAGCCAGACCGAGATCGCGCAGAAGGTCGGGATCTCCCAGATGCACGTGTCGCGGCTCCTGGCGCGCACCCTCAACGGCCTGCGGGCCCAGCTCGTCGACGGCCCGTCGCAGAGCTGACGTTCAGGGGCGGGCCAGCGCGTCGGAGATCAACACCTTCGTCGCGTTCTCGGCGTCGAGCGAGGTCTCCAACGCGAGCGCGGCGTCGGCGATGGGGAAGCGGTGCGACACCATCTCGGCGAAGGGGATCGCGTCGCGGTGTCGGGTCAGCAGGGCGAGCGTGCCCGCGTAGGCCTGCAGGTCCTCGCCGCCGGTCCCCATGATCGTCAGGTTCCGCCCGCAGATCTCCGCCGGGTTGACGGTCTCGGCGCCCATGTCGACGAACGCGCCGACCTCCAGGATCGTGCCGCCGTCCCGGACCATGCGCAGGGCCGAGCCGAAGGACCCCGGGAAGCCGGTGGCGTTGACGACGACATCGGCACCGCCGCCGCCCGTCCGGTCGCGGACGGCGGCGATGGCCTCGGCGCTGTGGTCGGCGCCGCGGTCGAGCACGGTGCGCGCGGCGGCGAGACGCTCGGCCAGGGCCAGGCGGCGCGTGGAGCGGTCGACGGCGATGACCTCGCCCGCGCCCATCAGCGCCGCCTTGACGAGATGGGCCATGCCGAGCGACCCGACCCCGACCACGGCGACGCTGTCGCCGGGCAGGAACCCGCCCGGTCGCCGGACGGCCGCGGCGCGTTCGAGGCTGTGGGTGACGGCGAAGATCTCGGTGAGCACCGCGACGTCCGACGGGAGCTCCTCGGGCACGCGGAACACCGCTGTGCCCGGCCTGAGGTAGAGGTACTCGGCCCAGCCCCCGAACAAGTGCGGCGCTTCGGCGCTGCTGAGCGAGTTGCCGTAGTTCTCCAGGTGGCGGCAGAGGAAGTAGGGGAAGCCGCGCAGGCACGGGCCGCAGGTGCCGCAGGCGCGGTTGGGCGCGGGCACCACACGATCGCCCGCCGCCAGCAGACCGCCGTCGTGGGCGCGGGCTCCACCGGGGCCGACGGCCTCGACGACCCCGACGTTCTCGTGGCCCTGGATGATCGGGAACGGGGTGCTGCGCTCCATCGCGGTTCCGGCGTACTGCACCGTCTCGCCGCGGAACGTGTGCTTGTCGGTGCCGCAGATGCCGGAGGCGATCATGCGCAGGAGCACCGCGCCCGGCTCCAGCTCCGTAGGCATCGGGTAGGTCCGGATCTCGATCCGGCGGGGTCCTACCAGGGTGGCGGCCTGGACGGTGGGCATGGCGTCTCCTCAGCCCGCGGCCGGAGGTGGCGCGGGTCGGGAGTAGTCAACACGGACCGGCCCGAAAAGCAATGTCGGGTGTCGCCCCGGCGGATCGTCGGGGCAACACCCGAAAACTCGAGATCGAGTTACCATGCGTGCAGTGGTGAGCTGGCTGGACGGTCTCGGCGGCAAGAGGCACTGGTTGCCTCGTGGCGCAGACCTGCGGCTCCCCGTCCTCATCGCGGAGTGCTCCGCGTGGGTGCCCGTCTCGAGTTGGGGATCACCGGCCGGGAGAACGGACCTTCTCTTCTGATCCGACCTTGGCCTACCGGGTCTTCCCGTAGACGTTTTTCTACTCCTCGCCCCCCATGGTCACAAGGCTTGCACCGCCCTTGTACCCAGACGGCACAGAGGAAGGGCCGGGGCAGCCGCCCCGGCCCTTCCTCTGTGCACTGAGGGTTACGCAGGCACGGACCGGTCGGTCATTCGACGGGCAGGACCGGCTGGTCGACGGTGGTCTTCGGGCCGGTGAACCAGTTCTTCACCGACGCGTGCCAATAGATCCACAGCAGGATCAGCGCCCCGGGGACGACCAGGATCGTGTAGTTCACGTACTTCCATGCGAACTCCGGGTACCACGGCGCCCCGCCGGACGACGTGGGCAGCAGGGCGATGATCGACGTGATGACGATCTCGACGAGCGCGACGATCGACATCCACTTGTACTTGGCGCCGAGCGTCCAACCGCCGGAGCGGAACGAGTCGCCCGCCTTCCATCGCAGGTAGATCGGGATGGCGAACGCGACGTAGAGCCCGACGACGCCGATCGAGACGACGGCGAAGAACGCCACCGGCACCGGCGCTCCGTTGATGTCGACCTTGACCAGCGCGGGCAGGGTCAGGATGGCGGCGATGACGGCGGTCAGCATGACCCCGTAGATCGGAACCCGGCTGCTGTTGAGCTTCGACCAGGTGCGGCCGCCGGGGACGGCGCCGTCGCGGCTGAACGCGAAGAGCATGCGGGTGGTGCTGGTCATGCACGCCACGGTGCAGAAGAACTGGCCCGCGGTGGAGATGAACAGGACGGTTCCGGCCCAGTTGCTGCTCAGCGCCTGGTTGATGATCAGCGCGACGCCGCCGCCGCCCGCGGTGACCTTGTCCTCGTCCTGGACGGAGAACAGGAACGTCAGCAGCAGGATCCAGCCGCCGAGCCCGGAGTAGGCGATCGAGCGCCAGATGCCCTTGGCCGCGGCGTTCGCGGCGCTCTTGGTCTCCTCCGACAGGTGCGCCGAGGCGTCGTAGCCGGTGATCGTGTACTGGGTGAGGATGAACGAGAGCGGCAGCACGCCGAAGATGAACGCCGCGCCGCCGGTCGTCCCGCCGAAGAACCCGGTGTTGTTGACCGTGTGGGTGAAGACCGAGGCCAGGGTCGCGTGCTTGCTGGGGATGATCAGCAGGATCAGCACGATCAGCGAGCGCTCCGGCCACGTGCCACCACACCGAGATGTTGTTGATCACGGCGAGGAGGTGGCTGGAGAAGATGTTGAGCAGGGCCGCGATGATCAGGATCACCAGGAAGAAGAGGAAGATGGTGTTGAGGTCGCCGGAGGTCCAGCCGATGTCGAAGGTGCCCAGCGTCAGGTCGAGGAACGTCGCGCAGCCGTAGGCCACCGAGGCCACGATCGCGAGCAGGCCGATGAGGTTGAGCCAGCCCGTGTAGTAGCCGGCCTTCGCGCCCCCGAGCTTGGAAGCCCACCAGTAGATGCCGCCCGAGGTGGGGAACGCCGAGACGAGCTCGGACATGCAGAAGCCGATCACCAGGATGAAGGCCGAGATGATCGGCCAGCCCCAGGCGATCGCGGCCGGGCCGCCGTTGTTCCAGCCCAGCCCGAAGCTGGTGAAGCAGCCCGCCAGGATGGAGATGATCGAGAAGGAGATGGCGAAGTTCGAGAAGCCGGACCAGGATCGGCTCAGCTCCTGCTTGTAGCCCAGCTCTGCGAGGCGCTGTTCGTCCTCGTCGAGTGAGGTGCTTTCAGGCACGGCATGTACTCCCTGTGCGTCGTGGGTCGACCGGGGCACCGATCGCGATCACTCGCTGTAAACGGGCTGATCGGCCAGAAGAATGGCACATGTACACGAACGGTGGGGTGAACGGGGTGTAAGGGCACAGCGGGCTAGCCCAGGTGCGGAAGGGTGTCGGCCATGACATCGCACTCCGGGCCGCTCGGCCACCCGCCACCCGCGCTGCTGTTCGATCTCGACGGCACGCTCATCGACAGTGTCTACCAGCACGTGCTCGCCTGGCGCGAAGCACTCAACACGTTCGGGATCGATGTGGCGATCTGGCGCATCCACCGCCGGATCGGCATGAGCGGCGGCCTGTTCGTCACCGCGTTGCGCCGTGAGATCGCCGGCCGGCTGTCCGACGAGCAGCTGCGGGACTTGGCCGCTGCGCACGCGGACGCCTACGGACGGCTACGGGACTCGGTGCGGCCGCTGCCCGGCGCCAGGGATCTGCTGGCCACGCTCACCGAGCAGGGTGTGCGCTGGGCGATCGCCACGAGCGGCCAGGACGTCTCGGCGCGGCCCGCGTTGGAGCTGCTCGGGCTGCCCGCCGACACCCCGATGGTCACCCGCGACCAGGTCCGGCACGCCAAGCCGGATCCTGACCTGTTCCTGGCCGCCGCCGACCTGGTCGGGGTCGACATCCGGCAGGCGATCGTGGTCGGGGACAGCGTCTGGGACCTGCTCGCCTCGCGGCGGGCGGGCTCGCTGGGCGTCGGCCTCCTGTCCGGCGGCTACGGCCGCGACGAGCTGGAGCGGGCGGGCGCGTACCGGGTCTACGCGGATCCGGCCGACCTGCTCCTGCACCTGGACGAGGTCGGCGTCCGCCAGCCGTAGCGGGATTCGCTGCCCGCGCGCCGGATCGGTGACTTCTACCGCCCGTGGGTACCCGGGTGGCGGGGCGTGGTGAACTTTGCGCCACGTCGGAGCGAGCGTTGGGGGAGCGGGGGTCCTCTCGTGCACGGCAGAGCGAGGTCGGTGACCGCAGACGACCCGCGGCAGCGCACCGGCCACGCCGCGCTCCGGGCCGTCCGACGGCTGGGCCTGACGGGTTCGCTGATGATGGCGGTCGGTTCGCTCGGCGGCGGCGCGCTGCCGGTGCCCCAGCCGCTGTCCGGGCTGCGTCTGCTGGGCCTGCCGGACCGCAACCCGACGCTCTCGGTCGCCGTCATCTACACGGGCATGGCGCTCGTGGTGATCGCGTGGTGGCGGGTCGCCCGGCTCCTGTGCGCGGATCCCGGCACGGTCGGCCGCGGCGGTCTGGCCCGAACCGCGCTGACCTGGGCCCTGCCGTTGGCCGCGGCCCCGCCGTTGTTCTCCCGCGACGTCTACAGCTACCTCGCCCAGGGTGCGACCCTGGCCAGGGGCCTCGACCCCTACCGGCTCGGCCCCGCGCCCGCGCTCGGCGTCGACCACCCCCTCGTGCGCAGCGTGCCCGCTCTCTGGCGTGACACGCCCTCTCCGTACGGCCCGCTGTTCACCTTGATCAGCCGCGCGCTCATCGGCGTGACCGGCGAGGACGCCGTCGCGGGCATCTTCGCCCAGCGCGTCGCCGCGCTGGCAGGCCTCGCCCTGATCGTCTGGGCGGTCCCGAGGCTGGCGCGACGGGCGGGCGCCGACCCGGACCGCGCGCTGTGGCTCGGCGCGGCCCACCCGCTCGTGCTTTTCCACATCGTCAGCGGTGCGCACAACGACGGGCTGATGGTCGGGCTCATGGTGGTCGGGCTGGAGATCGGTCTCCAGGCCCTGGACGCCGCCGAACCCCGGCTCGGCGATCCGCGGCTGCTGATCGGTGCCGTCGTCATCGTCGCCGCCTCGGCGGTCAAGGTCCCGGCGATCCTGGCCTTGGGCTACCTCGGCCTGGTCTGGGCCCGGCGCCTGGGTGCGCGATGGGTGGACGTGGCCCGGGTCGGCGGCTACCTCGCGGCGGTGACCGCGGCGATCTACCTGCCGCTGACCCTCGCGGTCGGCCCGCGGTGGATCACAGCGCCGACCCAGCCCACCGGTGTCCTGAGCCTGATGTCCCCGACCACCGACCTCGCCCTCGTCATCGGGCGGCTGGGTGAGCTCATGGGCTTCGCCGACCCCACGGGCACCGCGCTGGACGTCCTCACCGCGCTCGGAGTGGGAGCCGCCGTCGTGATCGTGGCGGCCACCCTCGTCGCCGCCCTGCGCAGCGACCGGGAGCCGCTGGCCCTGCTGGCCGTCGGCATGGCCGCCGTCGCCGTGCTCGCGGTGCCGACCCAGCCGTGGTACTTCCTCTGGGCGCTGGCCCCCTTCGCTGCGACGCCCGCCCCGTCGCGCGTGCTGCGGTGGATCGCGCTCGTCATGCCGGCCACCGCACTCCTGCTGCCGCCGACGGGCACCGACTTCGTGGCCCGCGGCTTCGAGTTGGTCAACGCCCTCGCCGCCGCGGCCGTGCTGCTGACGGCGGTTCTGCTGGTCGACGCCCACCGCCGAGGAGGCGGTGGTGGTCGCGGCGGCGCCCATCAGGCCGGGCACAGGCGTGATCTCGCTGCGGATCACGCAGCTGTCGCACACGATCCGCAGGCGGCGGCCAGGGCGCCTTGGGAGCAGGAACGGCCGACCCCGGGCATCTGACCGGCGCCACCGCCGCCGTCCTCTCGCGGGCGGTCAGAAGAGGGTCAGCTGGTCGCTGACCGGCCGCTGGACCAGGCGCGGCAGCCGCCTGCCGCGCACCGGTCCCGGGTTCCAGTCCGGCTCGGGCGGGACGGCCCGGCTCGGGAGGGGGAGATCCGCCAGCACCGAGGCGGCGGTGGCGGCCGTCGCGGGCAGCTCCAGGAAACCGTAGGTCGTGCGCACCGCGTCCAGGGCGAGCGGCAGGCGACCCACCGCGCCTGGCACGTCGACGGGCAGGTCGACGGGGAGGTCGTGGCGCATGGTCATCACCTGGCAGTTGAGCTCCCAGCGCTCCCGTGCCCCTTCCACCGCGAGCCGCGCGGCCACACCCGGGCCGAGCTCGGCCGCCACCGCGGCGGGATCCTCGAACGCGGCACGGGCCGAGCCGAACGCGCCGAGCAGCCGGGCGGCGGTCTTCGGGCCGATCCCCGGCACACCGGGGAGGTTGTCCGAAGGGTCGCCGCGCAGCGCGGCGAAATCGCGGTACTGCTCCGGCCGCACCCCGAGCAGGGTGACCAGCCGCTCGGCCGTGATCAACGGTGAGGCCTCGACGCCGCCGTTGATGATCCGCAGGACCCTGGTGTGGGCGTCGATCAGGCCGAACGCATCGCGATCGGACGTCATCACCACCGTGGTCGCGCCGACCTCGGGCGCCCGTCGGGCCACGGAGGCGAGCACGTCGTCGGCCTCGAGACCGGCGGGCATCACCACACCGACGCCCAGCTCCCGTAGCGCCTCCGCCGCGGCGGCGAGCTGCTCGACCAGCTTCTCGAGCTTCTCGCCGCGCTGTGCCTTGTACTGGGGCCATCGCTCGCGCCGGATGCTCGCCTCCGGGTCGTCGAACCCGACCACGACGACGTCGGGGCCGACGCGGTCGACCGCGGCCACGAGCTGGGAGAGGAGCCCGCGCACCGCCCAGTAGGGCCTGCCGAGCATCCGGAACCCGGAGGCCGCCTGGGAGTGGAACGCCCGGTGCACGATCGCGTTGCCGTCGACGGCAAGCACGACCGGGGACATGCCACGAGCGTGCCTCATCCCGCCGCGCCCGTCACGACCGGGCGGGGGATCGCGGCCTAGCCCAGCCGCCCCGCGGCGAGCAGGTCGTCGAGCCCGAAGAGGTCGGTGAGGACGGCGCCCGCCCGCGCCAGGACCTCGGGCGACGGCGCGAAGCCCGGCCGCGGGACGGCGACGACCGCCATCCCCGCCGCCAGCGCCGACTCGATGCCCGCCCCCGAGTCCTCGACCGCCACGCACCGGGCAGGCTCGACGCCCAGGAGAGCGCAGGCCTTCTCGTAGATCAGCGGCGCGGGCTTGCCCTCGGCGACCTCGTCGCCCGCGATGGTGCCCGCGAAGAACCGGGCGAGCCCTGAGCTCTGCGTGACCGCGTCGAGCAGCACGCGGTCGGACCCGGAGGCCACCGCGACCGGGCCACGCCCCGCCGCCGCCTCGACCGCGGCCCAGGCCCCGGGCAGCAGCGGCACGTGCTCCCGGTAGCGCGCCACCATGCGGTCGATGACGCCCGCCCGGATCTCCTCCTGGGTGAGGTGCCCGAGGCCGAGCCGGTCGCGCATGTAGGCCGACCAGCGGTCGGAGCTGATCCCCATCATCGCGGTCTCGGCTTCGGCGAGCCACTCCCCGCCCGCCTCACGGACGAGGTCCTGGCGGGCCTGCACCCACATCGGCTCGGAGTCGACCAGGACCCCGTCCATGTCGAACACGACAAACGGTGCTCCCACGGTCCCCAGCCTAGGTGGAGCGCCGGACGAGGAAGCGCTGGAGCACGACGAAGACCAGCAGCAGCGCGCCGATGACGATCCGGGTCCACCAGGAGCTGAGGGTGCCCTCGAACGAGATGAAGGTCTGGATGAGCCCGAGCACGAGCACGCCGAGCAGGGAGCCGACGATCAGCCCGACCCCGCCGGAGAGCAGGGTGCCGCCGATGACGGTGGCGGCGATGGCGTCCAGCTCGGTGCCGACGGCGCTGAGGCTGTAGCCCGACAACGAGTAGAACGCGAAGAGCAGCCCGCTGATCGCCGAGCACAGCCCGCTGATGGCGTAGACCGCGATCTTGGTGCGGCCCACCCTGAGCCCCATGAGGACGGCCGACTGCTGGTTGCCGCCGATGGCGTAGACCGTGCGCCCGAAGCGGGTCGAGTGCAGGAGGTAGGCCCCCGCCGCGACGACCAGGAGGGCGACGACGACCGACGGGCTGACGTAGGCGTCGTCCCGGCAGCGGAACGGTGCCCTGCGCGACGGCGGTGAACAGGGGATCGCGGATGGGGATCGACTCGACGCTGATGACGTAGCAGAGGCCGCGGGCGAGGAACATCCCGGCCAGCGTGACGACGAACGGCTGCAGCTCGAGGAAGTGGATGATCGCGCCCATGGCCAGCCCCAGGGCCAGGCCCGACGAGCAGCACCAGCGACGATCACCGACACCGGGCCCCACCCGACGCTGAGCAGCTTGGCCGCGAGCACGCCGGAGAGCGCGACGACCGACCCCACGCTCAGGTCGATCCCGCCGGTGATGATCACGAACGTCATGCCGACGGCGAGCACGATCAGGTAGGCGTTGTCGATGAACAGGTTCAGCAGGACCTGCAGCGAGAAGAAGTTGTCGTAGCGGATCGAGCCCACGGCGAACATGGCCACGAAGAGCACGAAGGTGGCCAGCACCGGCAGGACGCGGGCCGAGGTCAGGTTCGCGATCCGCGGTGGGCGGACCGTGCGCTCCGCGAGACTCATGGCTGGGTCACCTTGTTCCGGGAGGCCGGTTCGTCGATCGGCAGCGGCGGAGCCGCTTCGACCGGGGCGGCGGGGGGCGGCGGGGCGGCCCGCCGGGACCGGCTCAGCAACGCGCGGGTCTTCGGCGACTGCAGCAGGCAGACCGCGATGATGACGAGGGCCTTGAACACCAGCGTGACCTCGGGCGGGATCCCCGCGGTGTAGACGGTGGTGGTCAGCGTCTGCAGGACCAGCGCGCCGACCAGCGTGCCGAGCGAGGGAGAACCGGCCGCCGGTGAGCAGGGTGCCGCCGATGACGACGGCGAGGATCGCGTCGAGCTCGATCCACAGGCCGGCGTTGTTGGCGTCGGCGGCCGTGACGTTCGAGCTGATCATCAGCCCGGCGACGCAGGCGCAGACCGCGACGAAGACGTAGACCGACACCGTGATCCCGCGCGCCCGCACCCCGGCGAGCCGGGCCGCGGTCGGGTTGATCCCGACCGACTCGAAGAGCATGCCCAGCGCGGTGCGGCGGGTGAGCAGTGCGACCAGCGCGAAGACCACGGCCGCGAGGACCACCGAGACCGGCAGGCCGAGCAGGAACCCGCCGCCGAGCTGCGCGTAGAGCGGGTTGGCGATGGTGATGATCTGCCCGTCGGTGATCAGCTGGGCGAGCCCGCGCCCGGCGGTCATGAGCACGAGCGTGGCGATGATCGGCTGGATGCCCAGCACCGCGACCAGGAAGCCGTTCCACAGGCCGAGCACGAGGCTGAGCCCGATCGCGAGCAGCACGCCGACGACGGCCGCGCTGCCGCTCGTGGGGTCCGGGGAGGTGGCGATCCAGTTGCAGGCCAGCGCCCCGGAGATGGCCACCGTGGCGCCGACCGAGAGGTCGATGCCGCGGGTGGCGATGACCAGCGTCATGCCGAGCGCGATCAGCGCGGTCGGGGCGCCGTTCTTGAGGATGTCGATCAGGCTGCCGTAGAGGTGGCCGTCCTGGATGCGCAGCGAGAAGAAGCCCGGTACCGCGAGGACGTCGAACACGAGCAGAGCCGACGAGCGCGACGACCGGCCAGAACAGGTTCGACCGGGTGCTCCGGCGCAGCGCGGCGAGGAAGCCGTCAGGCGACATCGGAAACACCGCCCTTGGCGATCAGCTCCATGACCTGGCCCATCGACGCCTCGGCCCGCGGCAGCTCGGCGACCTTCTGCCGGTCGCGCAGCACCGCGACGCGGTCGGACAGCCGCAGCACCTCCTCCAGCTCGGCGGAGATGAACAGCACGGCCATGCCGTCGCCCGCCAGGTCGACGACCAGCCGCTGGATCTCGGCCTTGGCGCCGATGTCGATGCCGCGGGTCGGCTCGTCGAGGATCAGCAGCCGCGGCTCGGTCAGCAGCCAGCGGGCCAGCAGCACCTTCTGCTGGTTGCCGCCGGAGAGGTTGCGGATCAGCAGCGTCCGGGTCGGTCGGGCGGATGTCCAGCGCGGTGATCCACCGCGCGACGAGCTCGTCGACCGTGCGCCGCGGGATGCGCCGCGCCCAGCCGCGGCGGGCCTGCAGCGCGAGCACGATGTTCTCGCGCACGGTCAGGTCGCCGACGATGCCTTCGCCCTTGCGGTCCTCCGAGCAGAACGCGATGCCGCGGGCGATGGCGTCGACGGGGCTGCGCAGCCGGGCGGGCCGCCCGTCGACCGCGACGGTGCCGGTGTCGGCGTGGTCGGCGCCGAAGAGCAGCCGGGCCAGCTCGGTGCGCCCGGAGCCGAGCAGGCCGGCCAGGCCGACCACCTCGCCGGGGTACACGGTGAGGTCGGCGGGGGCGATCGCGCCGGTCCGGCCGAGCCCGGTCGCGGCCAGGGCCGGTGTGTCGGGGAGGTCGGCGACGTCGGTCGGCGGCTGGCGGTCGAGGTCGGCCAGGACGGCGAGCTCGTGGCCGACCATCTTGGCCACCATCTCCAGCCGGGGGAGCTGCGGCGATCGCGTACTCGCCGACGAGCTGGCCGTTGCGCAGGATCGTCACGCGGTCGGCGATCGCGTAGACCTGGTCGAGGAAGTGGGAGACGAACAGCATCGCGACGCCGCTCGTCGCGCAGGTCGCGGATCACCCGGAACAGCTCGCTGCACCTCGTCGGCGTCGAGGCTGGAGGTGGGCTCGTCGAGGATCAGCACGGCGGCGTCGAGGTCGACGCGCCCGGGCGATCGCCACCAGCTGCTGGACGGCCAAGCGGGTGCCCGCCGAGCACCGAGTCGGGGTCGACGCTCAGGTCGAGCCGGGCCAGCAGCTCGGCGGCGCGCTCGCGCACCGCGCGCCGGTCGATGCGCCCGAGCCGGCGCGGCTCGCGGCCGAGCATGATGTTCTCCGCGACCGTGAGGTTGGGGCAGAGGTTGACCTCCTGGTAGACCGTCGCGATCCCGGCCTGCTGGGCCGCGCCGGGTCCCGCGAACACCTGCTCCTCGCCGCGGACCCGGATCGTGCCCGCGTCGATGCCGTAGACCCCGGTCAGCGCCTTGATCAGGGTGGACTTGCCCGCGCCGTTCTCCCCCATCAGGGCGTGCACCTCGCCGGGCAGCAGGCGGAAGTCGACCCCGTCGAGCGCCTTGACCCCGGGAAAGGTGATCGAGATGTCGCGCATCTCCACCACCGGCTGCGCTTCGCTCACGGCTCCTCCTCCTTGGGGATGCGGCGTGCAGACAGGCGTGGGCGGGGACGACATCGTCCCCGCCCACCTGGCGACAACGGAACCTGGATCAGTACTTGCGCTCCGGCAGCGCGGCCTTGGCCGCGGCCTGGTCGAACGACCGTCTCCTGGGTCAGCACGCGGGTCGGCACCTCCTGGCCGGCCTTGACCTTCTTGGCCAGGTCCATCAGCTGCGGGCCGAGCAGCGGGCTGCACTCGACGATGTAGTTGATCTTGCCGTCGGCCAGCGCCTGCATGCCGTCGTGCGTGGCGTCCACCGTGATGATCTTGATGTCCTTGCCGGGCACCTTGCCCGCGGCCTGGATCGCCTCGATGGCGCCGAGGCCCATGTCGTCGTTCTGGGCGTAGACGCACGTCGATCTTCGGCTGGGACTTGAGGAACGCCTCCATGACCTGCTTGCCGCCCGAGCGGGTGAAGTCGCCGGTCTGCGACGCGACGACCTTCAGGTTCGGGTTCGCCGCGATGTCGTCGGCGAAGCCCTTCGTCCGGTCGATCGCGGGGGCCGAGCCGGTGGTGCCCTCGAGCTGGACGATGTTCACCGGGCCGGTCGCGCCCTTCTCCTGCTCCAGCAGCCAGTCGCCCGCCTTCTTGCCCTCGGCGACGAAGTCCGAGCCGAGGAAGGTCTTGTAGAGCGACGTGTCAGGGGTGTCGACCGCGCGGTCGGTGAGGATCACCGGGATGTTCGCGCGCTTGGCCTCCTGCAGCACCGTGTCCCAGCCGGTGGTCGACGACCGGGCTGAAGGCGATCACGTCGACCTTCTGCTGGATGTAGGAGCGGATGGCCTTGATCTGGTTCTCCTGCTTCTGCTGCCCGTCGGAGAACTTCAGGTTCGACCCCCGCCGCTGCCGCCGAGTCCTGGATCGACTTGGTGTTGGCCGTCCGCCAGCCGCTCTCGGCGCCGACCTGGGCGAAGCCCATCGTGAGGCCGCTCGCCGCGGCACCACCCGCAGGGGCCGACGCCGCACCCGACGAACCGCCGCAGGCGGCCAGAGCCGACGGTGAGGACGGTGGTCGTGGCGGCCACCGCTATCCGGGCGGCGAGAGATGTCTTCATTGACAACGGACTCCTCCGTCGTTGGGAGAGCCGGCGCGAACCGGGCCGGCACGGTGCAGCGATGTTAACGTGAACATTGCGTTCGTCAAGGGGGTGATACCCACCTTGTTATGGAACTTCGCTCCCGGCCTCCGTTTCGTGCCGCACCGTTGTCGACGGCCCGATGTGAGGGATAACATCGCGCAGCGGAAGCTCGGGCGAGACGGAGCCGGGCCTGGATCCGGTCCGGTGCGCGTGGCGTCGCCGCCGACCCCGTTGGCCACCGTCGGGCGAGAGACCTCCGACCTGCGCCGCCCGCAGGCGTTCCTGCACCATGGCGGTCGCGCATGCCAGCCGCCGAACGAGGAGTCTTCAGTGACGACGACCGTGCCGAAGGGCCCGCGGGAACCCGCGATGGTGGACGTCGCCCGGCTGGCAGGCGTTTCCCACCAGACGGTCTCGCGGGTGCTCAACAACCACCCGAACGTCCGGCGTGGAGACCGCGCGCCGCGTCCGCGCGGCGATCGCCGAGCTGGGGTACCGGCCCAACCGGGCTGCGCGGGCGCTGGTCACCGGGCGGAGCCAGCTCCTCGGTGTGGTCGGGCTGAACACCAGCCTCTTCGGCCCGGCCTCGCTGCTGACCGCGTTCGGGCAGGCGGCCGTCACCGCGGGGTTCGCGGTGAGCGTGGCCAGCGTCGACAGCCTCGACCGCGCGTCGATCGCGGCGGCCATCGAGCGGCACCTCGACCAGCGGGTGGCGGGCATCGTCGTGATCGCGCCCGTCGAGTCGGCCGCTGACGCCCTGGACCACCTGTCCACCGACGTCCCGCTGGTCACCGTGGACGGCGACCCCGAGCGCAGCTGGGCCGGGGTCTCGGTCGACCAGGTCGAAGGGCGCCCGGCTGGCCACCCAGCACCTGCTCGACGCCGGGCACGCGACCGTCTGGCACGTCTCGGGCCCGCAGGGGTGGTTCGACACCGAGGGCCGCGTGCAGGGCTGGGAGCAGACCCTGCGCGCCGCCGGGGCCGAGGTGCCCCCGCCGTTCGCGGGCGACTGGTCGGCCGAGTCCGGCTACCGCGCGGGCCTGACGTTCGCGCGGATCCCCGAGCTGACGGCCGTGTTCGCGGCCAACGACCACCAGGCCTTGGGCGTCCTGCGTGCCCTCTTCGAACGCGGCAGGCGGGTGCCGGAGGACGTGAGCGTCGTCGGCTTCGACGACGTGCCCGAGGCCGGATACTTCATCCCGCCGCTCACCACCGTCCGGCCGGACTTCGCCGCAGTGGCCCGGCACGCGCTCGCGCACCTGCTCGTCGAGATCGAGTCGCAGGAACGCCTGATCGAGCAGATCACCCTGCCGCCCGCCCTGGTGCGCCGGAGCAGCGTCCGCCTGCCCTAGCTCCTCTGCGCCGCGCAGAAGGCCGGCCATCTGCGCCGAGTCTTGTTAGCTCTCACATCGGTCGAATCTGTCCATCGGCCAGCGGCATCACGTCATCAAACCGAGCCTTGACAGCGCCAGAATGTTATCGTTAACACTGCTCCGACATCGCGGCTCCGGCCGCTGGTTCCCTCGGACGAAGGTGTCCCGCCATGTCGCTGCAATCCCCGAAGCCGGGTCCCACCGGTGAGGCGTTCGTCGTCGGGGTCGACTTCGGAACGCTCTCGGGCCGCGCGGTCGTCGTGCGGGTCCGCGACGGCGCCGAGCTCGGCACCGCCGTCACCGACTACCCGCACGCCGTGCTCGACCGCGCGCTGCCCGACGGTCGGCCGCTGCCGCCCGAGTGGGCGCTGCAGGTGCCCGCGGACTACGTCGAGGTGCTGCGCACCGCCGTGCCCGCCGCCCTCGTCGCGGCGGGTGTCGACCCGCGGCGACGTCATCGGCATCGGCACCGACTTCACCGCCTGCACGATGGTCCCGACCACCGCCGACGGCACCCCGCTGTGCGAGCTGCCGGAGTTCGCAGGCGAGCCGCACGCGTACGTGAAGCTGTGGCGGCACCACGCCGCGCAGCCCCAGGCCGACCGGATCAACGAGCTGGCCCGCAAGCGCAGCGAGCCCTGGCTGCCGCGCTACGGCGGCCTGATCTCCTCGGAGTGGGAGTTCGCGAAGGGCCTGCAGATGCTGGAGGAGGCGCCCGCGCGTCTACGCCGCGATGCAGCGCTGGGTCGAGGCCGCCGACTGGATCGTCTGGCAGCTCACCGGAACCTACGTCCGCAACGCGTGCACCGCGGGCTACAAGGGCATCCTGCAGGACGGCGAGTACCCGGCCGCGGAGTTCCTCCGCGAGCTCAACCCCGGCTTCGAGCGGTTCGTCGCCGACAAGCTGGAGCAGCCGCTGGGCAGGCTCGGCGACCGCGCGGGCGGTCTCTGCGCCGAGGCGGCCGCGTGGACCGGGCTGCCCGAAGGCATCGCGGTCGCCGTCGGCAACGTCGACGCGCACGTCACCGCGCCCGCGGCGAAGGCCGTCGAGCCCGGGCGTCCTCGTCGCGATCATGGGCACGTCCACCTGCCACGTGATGAACGGCGCGCAGCTGCGCGAGGTGCCGGGCATGTGCGGCGTCGTCGACGGCGGGATCGTGCCGGGCCTGTGGGGCTACGAGGCCGGCCAGAGCGGCGTCGGCGACATCTTCGGCTGGTTCGTCGAGCACGGTGTCCCGCCGTCCTACCACGACACTGCGGCAGCGCGGGGCATCTCGGTGCACACGCTGCTCACCGAGCTCGCGCCGAGCAGGTCGTCGGCGAGCACGGGCTGGTCGCGCTGGACTGGCACAGCGGCAACCGCTCGGTGCTCGTCGACCACGAGCTCTCCGGGCGTCGTCGTCGGGCAGACGCTCTCGACCCGCGCCGAGGACACCTACCGCGCGCTGCTGGAGGCCACCGCCTTCGGCACCCGCCGGATCATCGAGGCGTTCACCGAGGCGGGCGTGCCCGTCGACCGAGCTGGTGGTCGCGGGCGGCCTGCTGAAGAACCCGCTGCTCATGCAGATCTACGCCGACGTGACGAACCTGCCGCTCTCCACGATCGGCTCGGAGCAGGGGCCCGCGCTCGGGTCGGCGATCCACGCCGCCGTCGCCGCGGGCTGCCTACCCGGACATCCGCGCCGCCGCCGCCGCGATGGGCTCGGTCGCATCGCGCCGTCTACCAGCCGGTGCCCGCCAACGTCGCGGCCTACGACGACCTCTACGCCGAGTACCTGGCCCTGCACGACTACTTCGGCCGCGGCGCCAACGACGTCATGCACCGGCTCAAGGCGCGCCGCCGGGCCGTCGCGGGCGCGCCGGACGGGACCGCGGCGTGACCGCGACCGCCAGGCGTGGCCGAGGCCGTCGCGGTCCTGCGCCGAGACCGTCGCCGACCTGCACGCCGAGCTCACCCGCAACGGGCTGGTGATCTGGACCGCGGGCAACGTCTCCGCGCGCGTGCCCGGGCTGCGACCTGATGGTGATCAAGCCGTCCGGGGTCTCCTACGACGAGCTCACCCCCGAGGCGATGGTGGTCGACCGACCTCGACGGCGTCCTCGTCGACGGCGACCACACGCCGTCCTCCGACACCGCGGCCCACGCCTACGTCTACCGGCACATGCCCGAGGTCGGCGGCGTCGTGCACACCCACTCCACCTACGCCACGGCGTGGGCCGCGCGCGGCGAGCCGATCCCGTGCGTGCTCACGATGATCGCCGACGAGTTCGGCGGCGAGATCCCGGTCGGGCCCGTTCGCCCTGATCGGCGACGACTCCATCGGCCGCGGCATCGTCGAGACGCTGCGCGGCAGCCGGTCCCGCGCCGTGCTCATGGCCGGGCACGGCCCGTTCACCGTCGGCCGCGACGCGCGGGACGCCGTGAAGGCCGCGGTGATGCTCGAGGACGTCGCCCGCACCGTGCACATCGCCCGCCAGCTCGGCACGCCGAACCGGCTCGCGCCGACCGATGTCGACCAGCCTCTACGAGCGCTACCAGAACGTCTACGGGCAGGAGCGGAGCATGACCGGCAAGCCGCAGATCTGGTTCCTCACCGGGAGCCAGCACCTCTACGGGGAGGAGACGCTGGCCCAGGTCGCCGAGCAGTCGCAGCGCGATCCAGCGCCTGCTCACCGGCTCCGGACGGCTGTCGGCCGAGCTCGTCAGCAAGCCGGTGCTCACCGACGCGTCGGCGATCCGCACGGTGATGCAGGAGGCCAACGCCGACCCGGACTGCCTCGGCGTGATCGCGTGGATGCACACGTTCTCCCCGGCGAAGATGTGGATCACCGGGCTGGACGCGCTGCGCAAGCCGCTGCTGCACCTGCACACCCAGCTCAACGAGGCGCTGCCGTGGGCGTCGATCGACATGGACTTCATGAACCTCAACCAGGCCGCGCACGGCGACCGCGAGTTCGGCTACATCCAGACCCGGGTCGGGGTCGCCCGCAAGACGGTCGCCGGGCACGCCTCGCGACCCCGTGCTCGTGGAGCGGATCGACGGCTGGATCCGCGCGGCGGCGGGCCGTGACCACCTCGACGGCCTGCGCCTGGCCCGCTTCGGCGACAACATGCGCGACGTCGCCGTCACCGAGGGCGACAAGGTCGAGGCCGAGCTGCGGTTCGGCGTCTCGGTGAACACCTACGGGGTCAACGACCTCGTCGCGTACGTCGACGCGGTGCCCGACGTGCGCCGTCGACGCGCTGGTCGCCGAGTACGCCGACTACGTACCGGCTCGCCCCGGAGCTCGCCCGCGGCGGCCGACCGCCACGAGGCGCTGCGCTACGCCGCCCGCATCGAGGCCGGGCTGCGCGCGTTCCTCGCCGAAGGCCGCTTCGGCGCCTTCACCACCAACTTCCAGGACCTCGGCGGCCTGCGCCAGCTGCCGGGCCTGGCCGTGCAGCGGCTGATGGCCGACGGCTACGGCTTCGGCGGCGAGGGCGACTGGAAGACCGCCGCGCTGCTCGCCGCGGTCAAGGAGATGGGTGGAGACGGCGAGCGCGGCACGTCCTTCATGGAGGACTACACCTACCACTTCGGCCCGGGCGACCCGAAGATCCTCGGCGCGCACATGCTGGAGGTCTGCCCGAGCATCGCCGCCGCCACCCCGTCGTGCGAGATCCACCCGCTGGGCATCGGCGGACCGCGAGGACCCGGTCCGGCTGGTGTTCGACGCCGCACCGGGTCCGGCCACGGTGATCGGCATGGTCGACCTCGGCGACCGGTTCCGGTTCGTCGCCAACAGCGTCGAGGTCGTGCCGCCGGACGAGCCGCTGCCGAAGCTGCCGGTGGCCCGGGCCGTGTGGAAGCCCGCGCCGACGCTCTCGACCTCGGCCGAGCTGTGGCTGACCGCGGGCGGACCCGCACCACACCGTGCTCACCGGCGACGTGGGCGCGGAGGTTCTGCGCGACTTCGCCGACATGGTCCGCACCGAGCTGCTGTTGATCGACGCCGAGAGCACGACAGCGGGCTTCGCCGACCGCATCCGCTGGAACCAGGCCTACTACCGGCTGGCCGCGGGCCTGCCCGGCCGGGGCTGACCCTCACTCAAGGGAGAGAACAATGAAGTTGGCACGCTTGGCCGGGATGGCCCTGACCGCGGTGCTGGCCGTCGCGGTCACGGCATGCGGATCGAGCCAGAAGACCGTCGACCAGGCCCCCGCGGCCGGAGGCGCCGCAGCGGCGGGCGCCCTCGTCGGCGTCACGATGCCGACCAAGTCCTCCGAGCGCTGGATCCACGACGGCGACAACATCAAGGCCGCGCTGGAGAAGCTCGGCTACACGGTCGACCTGCAGTACGCCGAGAACGACATCCCCACGCAGGTCAACCAGATCGAGAACCAGATCACCCGCGGCGCCAAGCTGCTGATCATCGCCTCGATCGACGGCACCGCCATCACCACGCAGCTGCAGGAAGCGGCGGACAAGAAGATCCCGGTGATCGCCTACGACCGGCTGATCCGCAACAGCCCCAACGTCGACTACTACGCCACGTTCGACAACTTCAAGGTCGGCGTGGACCAGGCGACCTCGCTGCTGGTCGGGCTCGGGATCAAGAAGGAGGACGGCGGCGACGGCACCGCCAAGGGCCCGTTCAACGTCGAGCTGTTCGCGGGCTCGCCCGACGACAACAACGCCACGTTCTTCTTCAACGGCGCGATGTCGGTGCTCAAGCCCCTGGTGGACAACGGCACGCTCGTGGTGAAGAGCGGGCAGACCGACTTCAAGACCGTCGCCATCCTGCGGTGGGACCCGGCCACCGCGCAGCGCCGCATGGAGGACCTCCTCACCTCCACCTACAGCAGCGGCGCGAAGGTCAACGGCGTCCTCTCGCCCTACGACGGCCTCTCGATCGGCATCCTCTCGGCCCTCAAGAGCAACGGTTACGGCACCGCGGGCCAGCCCTACCCGACCGTGACCGGGCAGGACGCCGAGGTCGCCTCGGTGAAATCGATCATCGCGGGTGAGCAGTTCTCCACGATCTTCAAGGACACCCGGCAGCTCGCCGACGTCGCCGTGAAGATGACCGACGCCGTGCTGAAGGGTGGCCAGCCCGAGGTCAACAACACCACCGACTACGACAACGGCAACAAGGTCGTGCCGTCGTTCCTGCTGCAGCCGGTGATCGTCTACAAGGACAACTACCAGAAGGTCCTCGTCGACTCCGGCTACTACACCACTGCTCAGCTGCAGTAACCGAACCCGGGCCGCCGCCGGACGAGCCTCCGGCGGCGGCCCGTCCATGGGCAGAAGGGATCCCGTCGTGACCGACGACCTCCTGACGATGCGGGGCATCACCAAGACCTTCCCCGGGGTGAAGGCGCTCGAGGACGTCACCCTGTCCGTGCGGCGCGGCGAGATCCACGCCATCTGCGGCGAGAACGGCGCGGGCAAGTCGACGCTGATGAAGGTGCTGTCCGGGGTGTACCCGCACGGGACCTACGAGGGCGAGATCGTCTTCGACGGCGAGCCCTGCGCGTTCCACAGCATCCGCGACAGCGAGCAGCGCGGCATCGTGATCATCCACCAGGAGCTGGCGCTGTGCCAGCAGCTCTCGATCGCCGAGAACATCTTCCTGGGCAACGAGCAGGCCACCCGCGGCCTCGTCGACTGGAACCGCACCAACCACGAAGCCGACAAGCTGCTGGCCCGGGTCGGGCTGCGGGAGAACGCGGTGACGCCGGTGCTCGACATCGGCGTCGGCAAGCAGCAGCTCGTGGAGATCGCCAAGGCGCTGAGCAAGGAGGTCCGGCTCCTCATCCTCGACGAGCCGACCGCGGCGCTCAACGACGACGACTCGGCCCACCTGCTCGACCTGCTGCGGGGCCTGCGCGCCGACGGGATCACGTGCGTGATCATCAGCCACAAGCTCAACGAGATCGCCGCGATCGCCGACTCCCTCACGATCCTGCGGGACGGCCGGACCATCGAGACGCTGGACCTGCACCGCGACGAGGTCACCGAGGACCGCATCATCGCCGGGATGGTCGGGCGCGACCTGAAGCACCGCTTCCCCCCGCACGAGTCGCACGTGGGGGAGGAGGTGCTGCGGATCGAGGACTGGACCGTGCACAGCCCTTCGCAGCCCGACCGCGTCGTCGTCGACCGGGCGAACCTGACCCTGCGCCGGGGCGAGATCGTCGGACTGGCCGGTCTGATGGGCGCCGGGCGCACCGAGCTCGCGATGAGCGTCTTCGGCCGCTCCTACGGCGTGCAGATCTCCGGGCGGCTGGTGAAGGACGGCCGGTCGATCGAGCTGCGGTCGGTGGCCGACGCGATCCATCACAGGATCGCTTACGCCACCGAGGACCGCAAGCGCTACGGCCTCAACCTCATCGACGACATCAAGCGCAACATCTCGGCCGCCGGGCTCGGGCAAGCTCGCCCGCCGGGGGTGGGTGGACGACAACCAGGAGTACCGGGTCGCCGACGGCTTCCGACGCGACCTCAACATCAAGGCCCCGACCGTCGCGAGCGTCACCGGCAAGCTGTCCGGCGGCAACCAGCAGAAGGTCGTGCTCGCCAAATGGATCTTCACTGACCCGGACGTGCTCATCCTCGACGAGCCGACGCGGGGCATCGACGTCGGCGCCAAGTACGAGATCTACACGATCGTCAACCGGCTCGCCGACGAGGGCAAGGCCGTCCTCGTCATCTCCTCCGAGCTGCCCGAGCTGCTGGGCATCTGCGACCGGATCTACGCGCTGTCCGCCGGGCGGATCACCGGCGTGGTCGACCGCGGCAGCGCCACGCAGGAACGCCTCATGCAGCTCATGACCAGGGAACAGGAGTAGCCCGCCATGACCAGCATCGCCCCAGCAGGCACGGGCGAACCGATCTCGGACACGCCCCCGGGCGGCGGGCCGCCGCCGCGCGTGGCCCGCAAGTTCCGGTTCAACCTCCGCGAGAGCGGCATCTACGTCGCGTTCGTGCTGATCGTCGTCCTGTTCACGGTGCTCACCAACGGCGCGTTGCTCGAGCCCCAGAACATCTCGAACATCATCGTCCAGAACTCCTACATCCTGATCCTGGCGATCGGGATGATCCTGATCATCATCGCGGGTCACATCGACCTCTCCGCGGGCTCGGTGGTCGCCGCCACGGGCGCGATCTCCGCGGTGCTGATGGTCAACCTGCACCTGCCGTGGCCGCTCGCGATCCTGATCACGCTCGTCTGCGGGGCCCTGATCGGCGCGTTCCAGGGCTACTGGGTGGCGTTCTTCGGCATCCCCGCCTTCATCGTCACGCTCGCGGGCATGCTCGTCTTCCGGGCCGTCACGCTGACGGTGCTCGGCAACCAGGGCATCGGCCCGTTCCCCGACGCCGTCCGCACGCTGTCCAACGGCTTCATCGACGGTTTCCTCGGCAACGTCGGGCTCGGCCCGCTCGGCGGTGCCGACCTGTTCACGCTGCTGGTCGGCGTGGCGGCGGTCGCGGCCATCGCGTTCACGCAGTGGCGCGCGCGCATGGCCCGCCTCGGGTACGGGCAGGTCGTCGAACCGTTCGCCGAGTTCGTCCTGAAGATCGTCGCGGCGGCGCTGGTCGTGATGTTCGTGATCGTCCAGCTGGCTCGCTTCAAGAACCTGCCCTGGGTGCTGGTGCTGCTGGCCGTGCTCGTCGTCGGCTACACGGTGCTCACCAACCGGGCGGTCTTCGGTCGCCACCTCTACGCGGTCGGCGGCAACCTGCAGGCGGCGACGCTCTCCGGGATCAAGGTCAAGTCCGTCACGTTCTGGATCTTCGTGAACATGGGGGTGCTCGCCGCCATCGCGGGCGTCATCTTCGCCGGCAGGCTCAACCAGGCCGGTCCGACGGCGGGTATCAGCTTCGAGCTCGACGCCATCGCGGCCGCGTTCATCGGCGGCGCCGCCGTGCAGGGTGGGGTCGGCAAGGTGGTCGGCGCCATCACCGGTGGCCTGATCATGGCCGTCATCAACAACGGCATGTCGCTGATCGGGGCGCCCAGCGAGCGGGTCATGCTCGTCAAGGGCCTCGTGCTCCTCGCCGCCGTGGCCTACGACGTGTGGACCAAGCGGCGGGCGGGTGCCGCGACGCGATGACCGCCGACCCGGTCCTCGACCCGCAACCCGGCGCCGTCGAGCCGCTGATCGACCTCAGCGGCCCGGTCCTGCAGGTCGGCATCGCCGCCCTGGGTGCGCGGTTGGCGTTGCTGCGCGCCCCGGACCGCCACGGCACGGTCGGCGACGTCGTCCTCGGGCTCGACGCGGCGGGTTATGCCGACGACCGCACCTACCTCGGCGCGACGGTCGGCCGTTACGCGAACCGGATCGCCGGGGGCACGTTCCGCCTCGACGGCAGGCGCTACCACGTCCCCTGCAACGAGGACGGCGCCGCGCTGCACGGCGGGCCGGGCGGGTTCGACCGGCAGGTCTTCACGGCGGACCCGGTGGTCGTCGGGGCCGACGGGGCGCGCGCGGTCACCCTGCGGCGCACCAGCCCGGCGGGGGAGAACGGATTCCCCGGCGCGCTGGAGGTCGCGGTCACCTTCGCCGTGCGCGGCGCGGAGGTCCACATCGAGCACACCGCGACCACCGACGCCCCCACCGTGGTCAACCTGACCAACCACGCCTACTTCAACCTGACCGGGCACGGCGGCTCGGTCGAGGACCACCGGCTGCGCATCCCGGCGGGGCACTACCTGCCGGTCGACGCCGACCTGATCCCCGTCGGCGGCCCGTCGCCGGTGGCGGACACGCCCTTCGACCTGCGGACGCCGACGCCGATCGGGCGCCACCTGCGGTCCGCCCACCCGCAGCTGACCGTCGCGCGCGGCTACGACCACACCCTGGTCCTGGAGCGGCCCGCGGCGGGCCTCGCGATCGCCGCGCACGTCGAAGAGCCCGAGAGCGGCCGCACCCTCACCGTCCTGACCGACCAGCCCGGTGTGCAGCTCTACTCAGGCAACTTCCTCGACGGGACGACCGTGCTGCGGGACGGCACCGTGGCGCGCCAGGGCGACGCTTTCTGCCTCGAGCCGCAGCACTTCCCGAACTCGCCCAACGAACCCCGCTTCCCCAGCACGGTCCTGCGGCCCGGCGAGCGCTACCGGTCCCGCATCGTCCTGCGCCTCGGCCGGGTCGTGCGGCCAGACTGACGACTCGATCCGGCGCAGAGGAAGCGAGCCCTCCCATGACTGCTGACCCTTCGGTCGACCTCGACTTCTCGTTGGCAGGCAAGGTCGCCGTCGTCACCGGTGGCGGTTCCGGGATCGGCGCCGCCATCGCCGCCGCCTACGTCACCAAGGGTGCCGAGGTCGCCATCCTCGATCTCTCGGCGTCCGCCGCGACCGAACAGGCGGAACGACTCGGCGACCGTTGCGCCGCCTTCGCCTGTGACGTGACGAGCGAGTCCTCGGTCGCCGACGCCGTCGACCGGGTCCAGGAGCGGTTCGACCACATCGACATCCTGGTCAACTCGGCCGGGGTGGCCTTCCTCGCGCCCGCCGAGGAACTGACGCTCGCCGACTGGAACACAACCCTCGCGGTCAATCTGACCGGCGCCTTCCTGATGTGCCGACGGGTGGGCGCGGTCATGCTGGCGCAGGGGCGCGGCCGGGTGATCAGCCTCGCTTCGCAGGCGGCCAGCGTCGCCCTCACCGACCACGCCGCCTACTGCGCGTCCAAGTTCGGGCTGGTCGGCCTGACCAAGGTCCTGGCCTCCGAATGGGCGGGTCGCGGTGTCACCGCCACCACCATCAGCCCCACCGTCGTCCTCACCGATCTCGGCCGGAAGGCCTGGGCGGGCCCCAAGGGCGAGGAGCACAAGGCCCAGATCCCCACGGGCCGCTTCGCCTACCCGGACGAGATCGCCGCCGCGGCCGTGTTCCTCGCCTCCGACGCCGCCGCCATGGTCAACGGCGCCGACCTGCTGGTCGACGGCGGCTACACGATCCGCTGAGGCCGGGCCGCCGGAACGAGGCGGCTGAACCGGGGGGAACAGCAGTGATCGCGACGAGTAGCGCACCGCGGCGGTGCGCACCGCCCTGGTGGTAGGCGGCGGCGACCTCGACTACTTCTGCAGCCCCTGGAGGACGTGGTCGGCGAGCGCCTCGCCGACCACGTCGGGGGAGAGGGCGCCGTCGGGGTCGTACCAGCCGGTGGCCGCGGTGAGCATGCCGATGGTGGCGAGCACCGCCACCTTCTGACTGCGCGGCTCGCGGAACTCGCCAGACGCCACGCCCTCGGCCACGACCGTGCTGAACGCCTGCTCGTAGCGGGTGCGCAGCTCGACGGCCTGGGCACGCTTGTCCGCCCCCAGGTAGACCCACTGCTCGAACGCGACCCGCGTCTGTTCCTTCGACACGGCGAGCACCCGCATGTGCGCGACGACGATGCCACGCAGGCGGACGCAGGCCTTCTCCGATGATGCCGACACGATGGGCTCGATCACGTCGAGGTAGTCGGTGATCCCGCGTTCGACGATGCGCAGCAGCAGGTCTTCCTTGCTGCTGATGTGGACGTACAGGCTCCCGGGGAGCAGGCCGACGGCGGCGCCGATGTCGCGCATCCCCACCACGGGGTACGTGCGCTCGCCGAACAGGCGGATCGCCTCCTGCTCGATGAGCTCGGCAGACACCGGGCCGGATCCGGCTCTGGCCGCCCGTTCCCCGCGCTTCGCCATCGAGCGATCCTACGGCCGCATCGATGCAGCCCCGGCGTCGCGCGTCGCGCCACCCACTACGGTCGGACCCATGACGGTCGTCCTCGTCCACGGCAACCCCGAGACCGCGGCCGTGTGGGATCCGCTGGTCGCGTCGCTCGTGGCGGCGGGGCACGACGAGCCGGTGCGCTTGTCGCCGCCCGGCTTCGGCGCGCCCGTGCCGGACGGTTGGGGGGCCACGGTCCTCGAGTACCGCGACTGGCTGGTCGGTGAGCTGGAGGGGCTCGGCGAGCCGGTGGACCTGGTCGGGCACGACTGGGGCGGGGGCCACGTCGTGAACGTCGCGATGATCCGTCCGGACCTGCTGCGCACCTGGTGCTCGGACGTCGTCGGCGTGTTCGACCCGGACTACGTGTGGCACGACCTCGCGCAGGCCTGGCAGCAGCCGGGCGTGGGGGAGGAGGCGGTCGCGGGGATGCTCGCGGCTCCGGCCTCGGCGCGGGCGGCGGGCTACGGCCAGATGGGGATGAGCGCGGAGGTCGCCGAGCGCGTCGCGGCCGGGTTCGACGCGGCCATGGCCGACTGCATCCTGAAGCTGTACCGCTCCGCCACCCAGCCGGTGCTCGCCCGACTCGGGGAAGGGCTGGAGGCGGCGGCCGCGCGTCCCGGCCTGTCGATCCAGGCCTCCGACGACCACATGGTCGGCACCGACGAGCAGCGCGAGCGCTCGGCGCGGCGCGCGGGGGCCCGGATCGAGGTGTTCGACGGCCTCGGACACTGGTGGATGACCCAGGACCCGCAGCGTGGAGCGGCGGTCCTCACGAAGTTCTGGGCCTCGGCCTGAACCTCAGGTCGACTTCGCACCCCCCGCGCGAAGTCGACCTGAGTCCCCCGGGTCAGTACGCGTGGGTACCGGACGGGAGCTTGGGGTCGGCGCCGAAGCGGTTGGGGCCGCGGGTGCCTTCGATCACGAAGAACACCAGCAGCACGATGCCGCCGATGAGCGGGATGAGGCCGATCAACAGCCACCACCCGGAGCGGTCGGTGTCGTGCAGCCTGCGGACCCCGACGGCCAGGCTGGGCAGCAGCACGGCCAGCGAGTAGAGCCCGCCCAACAGCCCCAGGCTCGCGGAGAAGGCGACGCCGCCGCTCGCGCTCCCGGTGAAGCTGCCGAATCCCAGGGCCCGGTCGACGAACCCGAGGACGACCGCGATGATCAGATTGAAGAGGGTGAACATCCAGTACTCGGTCCGCCGTGCGCGACCCGAGAAGTCGACGTACTGCTTCAGCACCTTGATGTACCAGCTCATGTGGACAGTCTCGGGCCGATCAGCGGTTGCGTTACGAGCGGTTGGTCCGTTTCACCACTTCGGGCGATGAACACCACCGAACGGTGGACCGTCCTCAGTCGAGCTTGCCCAACGCCGTGGTCATGGTGCCGATCAGCGCATCGCCGAGCCGGTCGAACTCCTTCTTCATGAACGGGTCGGCCAGCTTGGCGAGGCCGTGGAACACCACGTGGGCGTGGTAGGTGATCGACGTGCCGCCGCTGTCGAGCGTCTTGAAGGAGATGTTGTCGGTCGACGTGGCGGTCTTGTTCCGGCCGACGAAGACCAGCTCGTTGTCCGCGAGGCGCTCCAGCCGGTAGGTCAGGGTGGTCTCCCGGCCGCGGAACTCCGAGACGTTGCGCCACTCGGTGCCCACGCCCACCGGGCCGTCGGTGACCTGGGTGCAGGAGACGGTGCCCGGGTCCCAGTCTTCGGCGTGGGCGAAGTCCTTCAGGTAGTTGACCACCGCGGGGAGGGCGGCGGGAACCGTGAGGGTGCGGGAGACGTCGACCATGTTCTCAGTGTGCGGCAACCCCGCGAGGTCGGCGCGTCGGCTTCGAGCGGCTCGGCAGGCATTACCGTTGGCCCGGTGAGCGCGGCGCGACCGGTCTTCGTCCTGCACGAGCACCAGGTGCCCCGCCACCACTTCGACCTGCGGCTCGAGGAGGACGGCGTGCTCCGGTCGTGGGCGGTGCCGAAGGGCCTGCCCACCGACCCCGCCCACAACCGGCTCGCCGTCCCCGTGAGCGACCACGACCTGGAGCACGCGACCTACCAGGACGCGACCAAGAGCATCGCGGACTCCGGCTGGTGGGAGCTGGAAGACCGCGACGAGCGTCGTTTCGTCTTTGTGCTGCACGGACAGCACGGGGTGCGCCGCTACGCGCTCATCTCCACCGGCACCGACGCGCTGCTGCACCTCGTGAAGGGGCAGCCCGGGTGACCGGTGCGCCGCTCACGCCGCGCGGAAGGCCGCGTCCCGCTCGGGGGACGCCTCGGCGAGGGCGGTGACGGTCCGCGCCGCGTCGTAGTCCTTGCCGTAGACCGGGGTGCCCGGTTGTTGGCGCCAGGACTCCTCGAGCGTGCCGCCGTCGACGGGGTCGAAGCCGAGCTGGTCGATGATGTCGAAGACGACCTGCTTGCCTTGGCCGTCCGCGCCTGCGATCGGCAGGGCGATGCGCCCCTCGGTGCCTGCGGGCTTGCCGCGCTCGAGCAGGTGCTTCCAGTAGATGCCGTTGAAGACCTTGAAGACGGGCGCGCCGAGGTGGTCGGCGACCCAGACGCTCTCCGGCGTGCCGTTCTCGATGGCCTCGATCTTGCCGTCGCGCTGCTGCGGGTAGTAGTTGTTCGTCTCGATCACGGGCGCCTCGGGCTTGGCCTTGGCCACGATGCCCTGCGCC
This sequence comes from uncultured Actinomycetota bacterium, assembly GCA_963799945.1. Classification (GTDB taxonomy): domain Bacteria; phylum Actinomycetota; class Actinomycetes; order Mycobacteriales; family Pseudonocardiaceae; genus Pseudonocardia. Next base: position 140,039 of record CAWCZG010000004.1, on the reverse strand, counting down.
AGGTCGGGCACGTTCTTCTGCGGGATGCTGACGATCACGAGGTCGGCGTCGGTCGCGGCGTCCGCGGCCCACACGGCCGTCGCGCCGGTCTCCGCGGCGAGCTCCGCGAGGGTCTCCGGATCGCGGGAGTTGGCCACCCGGACCTCGTGCCCGAGGGCGGTGAGCCGCCGCGTGAGCGTGCCGCCGATCATGCCTGCCCCGATGATGCCGATTCTCATGACGGCGAGAACCCCGGCCGCCGGAGCCGCATTCCCGTCGGCGGGCGGTGTCACCAGCCCCAGGTGCCGGGCGGTCCCTTGAAGGGGCCGACGACCTCACGGGTGATCCAGCCCCCGTAGAACCCGCCGGGCTGAGGCTGCACCTGCTCGCCGTCCAGGGTGACCGCGTCGAACGGACCCGCGTACACGGCGACGCGGTCGCGGAGCTCCGGGTAGCGCGCGTCGGGCTCGGGGTACCACCAGCCGACGTCGCGCAGCGGCGCCGCGCCTGCCACGACGACGTCGACGTAGCGGGCGACGCCCTTCCACTCGCAGACCGTCGTCTTCCTGGTCGTCTGCAGGTACCCGCCGAACGCCGCGCGCGGCAGGTAGAAGGTGGGCGGGTGGCTGGTCTCCAGCACCCGGACGAGATCGGTCGTGTCGGCCACGACCACCCCGCCGTAGCGGAGGACGGCGCGGCGGGTGTCGGGCTCGGCCCGGGGCGGCCGCGGGTAGTCCCAGACGGACTCCTGCCCAGGTTCGACCGGTTCCGGGCGGGGTCGCGGGCTCATGCCGCCACGGGATGGCTGAGCAGGGTCACCCGGGTGCCGTCCGGCCCCGCGTCGATCGTGAGGTCCTGCATGCAGCCGCGCATGATCGGGATGCCGCGGCGGCGGTTCTCGTCGTCGGCGGGCGGCGGTCGCCAATGGCCGGTGTCGGTCACGACCAGCTCCGCGCGCCGCCACAGATCGCGACTGAGGATCTGCACGGCCAGCGTGACCTCGGCGCGGGTGCCGGGCGGGTGGGCGTGCTCGATGGCGTTGCTCAGCGCCTCGTTGGCGGCCAGCACGACGTCTTCGGCGTCCTCGAGGTCCCATCCGGCGGTCTGCAACCACGTGCGCAGCCACCCCCGGACCTGCGAGAGGCGGGCGGGGTCAGCGGCCATTACGAGGAGCAGCCCGTCTTTCCCGGCCTGCGGCCCGGGGCGGGACCGGTCGGGGCTCTCGGGTACTCCCGGCGAGGCCGGAGACGTTTCCATGTCGTGGTCAGTGTGCCGCCAATCGGCTCAGCCCTCGACACGGGGCTCTAAATCCAGGTGCTGTGCAGGTCGATGGCGTCGGGTGGCGCCGGTTTGCCGTACAGATGACCCTGCACGAACGTGCAGCCCACCTCGCGCAGGGCCTCGGCCTGGGTCCTGCGTTCGACGCCTTCCACGACCATGACCAGCCCGAGGTCCCGGCTGAGGTTGAGCAGCGCACGCAGGAACCGCTTGGTCTCGGGATTCGTGTCGACGTCGCGGATGAACCGGCGGTCGATCTTGATCGCTTGCAGCGGGAGCGTCTGGAGGCGCAGCAGGGAGGAGTAGCCGCTGCCGAAATCGTCGAGGACCAGCCGGACGCCGAGATCGCGGAGGTGGCGGGCCACGGCGGCCGCTGTCGTCGGGTCGACGAGCAGTGCCTCCTCGGTGACCTCCAGCGTGAGCTGGTGGGGCTCGAGGGCGTGGCGGCGCAGGTGACGGGCGACCCGGACCGGCAGTTGGTGGTCGCTGATGCACTGCGCCGAGACGTTCACCCCGACGCGGAGGTCGTGGTGGCCGAGCTCATCGGACCACGCGGCGGTCTGCGCGCAGGCGAGCGCGAGCATGTGCTCGGTGAGGGCGGGCAACAATCCCGTTTGCGCGGCGATGGGAATGAAGACGTCGGGCCCGATGAGCTCACCTTCGTGACACCAGCGGGCGAGCGCCTCGAATCCGATGGCCCGTCCGCTGCGGAGGTCGACGATGGCCTGGTAGAAGGCCTCGATCTTGCCGGATTCAATTGCATGCAGAAGCGGTTCGCGAAGGCGAATAGCGGAGCGGGACGTCGCCGCAGGCAATTCGTTGAACACCGATCGGCCCTTGCCGTCGCGTTTCGCCCGGTACATGGCGGCATCGGCGCGCGCCAGAAGGGAGTCGACGCTCTCGATGGAGTGATCGCCATTGATCGGTGTCGCCCCGACGCTGGCCGTGATGGTGACCGACGTCGCCGCGATCGGAAAGGGCTCGCCGAGCGTTGTGCCGATCCGCTCGGCCGCCGCCGCCCACTCGGCCGAATCGACGATGACCGCGAATTCGTCGCCGCTGAGCCGGGCGGCGGTGGCCGTGGGGGGAAGGGCGGCGCGCAGTCGCCGCGCGACCATGGTGAGGAGGTCGTCTCCTGCCGCGTGCCCGAAGGCGTCGTTCACGGCCTTGAAGTCGTCGAGGTCGATGAGCATCACCGTCTGGGGCTGCCGCGGGCTCTCCGCCTCGCCGAGCGCGCGGTTCACGACGTCGAAGAACATCGCCCGGTTCGGCAGGCCGGTGAGGTGGTCGTGGAAGGCGTTCCAGTGCAGCTCGGCCTCGCGGTCGATCGCCTCGAGGCGCAGGCGCTCGGCCAGCAGGATCTGGCTGAGCAGGGTCGCGCAGAGCTCCAGCAGGGGAGCGTGGTCAAGCAGCGATCCCGGCTGGCGGTGCGGGTCGAGGCCGCACAGCGAGCCGAACACGCCGCCGTCCGCGCCGCGGATGGGGACCCCGACGTAGGCGCCGATCGGGGGCGTCATGCCGACCCCGGCCGCGGCGTACTCGGCGACGGCCATCGCGTCGGGGGCGATCTGCGGCGTGACACCCGCCACCATGTATTGGCAGAAAGTGTCCGACCAGGCGACGAAATCGCCGTCGGACCTACCGTATGCGTCATCGTGGACGCGCAAATACACCTGACGGGCACCCTCGAATTGGGTGACCGACCAGAAAGCGAGCGGGATCTCGCGTTTGAGGTGCTCGACCACCAGGTCGCATGCCTCGGCGAAAGACAACGGCCCTCTCGGCTGCCCCGCCGTCCCGGCTGGGGGTATCACCATCACGGCTCCGTCCACTGTGGCCCCGGCGAGGGTGCCAGACAGTTGCCGGGCCGCCCTACGGTATCTCCAACCTCGCGGACGTGCTGCGGGGAATTTATCCCACGAGCGGGTGGATGACGAACTGTGGCGTGCGTCCCACCTATGCCGCCCAGCGTCCGCTCCCGGCGGATTCGTCCTTTACGTCAATTCGGGACGAGCAGCGACCTTACGCCTGCCCGGCGTGGATCACCCGGGTACCGGTGGCGGCGATCTGTGCGATGGCGGCGTCCGTGGGTGGCGCGTCCGTCACGATGCCGCTGACGTCCGTGATCGGCAGGACCCGGAACCGCGAGGCGGCGCCGATCTTCTCCACGCTGGCGAGCACGAAGGTGTCGGCGGCCCGCCGGGAGAGCGCGCGCTTCATCGCGGCCTCCTCGGCATCCCCGGTTGTGAGGCCCGCTTCGTGGTGCACGCCGGTGACGCCGAGCAGGAACACGTCGGCGGAGACGCCCTGAGCGGCCTCGACGGCCGCCGCCCCGCAGGCCACCATCGAGTGGCGGAACAGCCGCCCGCCCAGGATCTGCACCTCGACTCCGGGGTGGTCGGCGAGCGCGGCCGCGACCGTCGGGCTGTGCGTCACGACGGTGGCCTCGAGGTCCGGCGCGAGCGCCGCCACCACGGCCAACGCGGTGGTGCCCCCGTCGATGATCGTGACGCTGCCCGGCCGGACCAGCGCCGCAGCCGCCGCGGCCACCTGCTCCTTGCTGGCGATGGCCACGTCCTGGCGCGTCGAGTAGTCGGCGATCGCGGGTGAGACCGGCAGCGCGCCGCCGTAGACCCGTTGGCAGAGCCCCGCGGCCGCGAGCTCACGCAGGTCACGCCGGACGCTGTCCTCCGACACCGCCAGCTCCGTGGCGAGATCCCGGGCGACGAGCCTGCCGTCGCGACGGAGGCGGTCGACGAGCCACTCCTGCCGCTGTGCGCGCAGCATGCACGATTCTCCTTGTTTTTGCCGACTTCTGCACTATCTTAGCGAGTATGACGACGCCGATGTTGATCCTGATCGCAGGCCCCTACCGCTCCGGCACGGGGGACGACCCCGCGCTGATGGCGCGCAACCTCGCCCGGCTGGAAGAGGCTGCGTGGCCGGTCTTCCGCAGCGGCCACGTGCCGATGATCGGGGAGTGGGTGGCGCTACCCGTGCTGCGTGGGGCGGGCGCGGACGGTGTGACCGATCCGCTGGCCGAGCAGGTGATGTACCCGACCGCGCAGCGGCTGCTGCAGCACTGCGACGCGGTGCTCCGGCTGCCCGGCGCGTCGACCGGGGCCGACCAGGACGTCGCGATCGCGCGGGAACGCGGCATCCCCGTCTACGAAGACGTCGAGATGATCCCCGGCTACCGCGCCGCGTAGCCGACCTCGGTCAGTGGCCCGCGCCGACCAGGGTGGTGAGCCAGTTCGGGTCCTGCCAGTTGACCAGCGTGCCGTTCGCGACGACGGTCGGCGTGCCGAATCCACCCTGCTGCTGCAGTGCCGGGTTGGCCTCCGCCGCGGCGAGGTCGGCCTGGATCTTCGCCCCGTAGATGTTGCCGGTGACCACGCCGTCGAAGGCCTGCCCGCTCACGCCCAGGCGGCCGGCCAGGTTGGTGAGCTGGGCCTGCGTCCAGCCGGGCCCGTTCTCCTCGGGCTGCTTGCCGAACAGGCTGGCGTGGAAGTCGACGAACTTGGTCGGCCCGGCGGTGGCCACGGCGAGCGCGGTGTTGGCGGCCATCGTGGAGTACCCGGAGGGGGTCGAGCGGTCGTCGAGCAGGTTGAGCATGTGGTAGCGGACCTTGATCGTGCCCGCGGCCAGCTGCTTGTCGATCGCGGGGGCGTTGGCCGTCTCGAACTGGCCGCAGATCGGGCAGAGGAAGTCCTCGTAGGCGTCGATCGTGACCGGCGCCGTCGGCCTGCCGACCAGCACCGTGGCCGTCGCCGGATCCAGCACCGCCGGGTACTGGTCGGAACCGGCCACCGTCAGGGCCGGGATGGTCGCCGTCGCGGCCGCCGTGGCCTGCTGCTTCTGGTAGAAGATCCCGCCGAAGATGGCGGCCGCGACGACGAGCACGACGATGACGCCGATGAGGTTCTTGCGCTTGCGGTCGCGGTCCTCGCGCGCGGCGGCCACGGCGCGGGCCCCCGAGGCTGCCTTCTTGGTCTTGTTCCTGCTCGTCGGCGTGCTGCTCATGACGCTTTCTCCAGTGTTGCGGGTTCTTGCGCCGGGCCGGTGAGCCAGCCGTCGACGGAGACGAAGGTGCGGGGCCGCACGGTCAGCCAGACCGCGAGCAGCAGGAATCCCGTGTCGCGGAGGATCTCCTGCGGGTACTGCGTCTGGCCTGCGGCGACCTGTCCGCCGCCGCCGAAGCAGCCGCAGTCGATGGTCAGGCCGCGCGCCCAGGACTGGGCGATGCCTGCGATGTAGACGAGCAGCACGACGGCCGACAGCACCGCCACGATGCGGACGCCCACCCCGAACAGGAGCAGCAGCCCGAGCGCCAGCTCCAGGAACGGCAGGACGCCCGCGACCAGGCTGACCAGGCTGTCGGGGACCAGCTCGTAGGCCTTCACCGACGCGACGGTGCCGTGCGGGTCGACCAGCTTGATCGCCCCCGACGCGATCCACACCGCCGCGAGCCCGAGCCGGGCGACGGTGCCGACGGCGTCGAGAACGCGGGGCGACGGGCGGGGCACGGCTTCGAGGTTAGCGCCGGAACCTGAGGGTTTCCCGAGTGAACGACGGTTGGCCCCGCGGGGCCGCGGCACTAGGCTGACGGCGCCATGAATGATCGACATCTCCTCCTCTGCGCGAGCACGGAGTGGTTCGACGCGGTCCGGCAGTGGATCGTCCCGTGGGCGGTCGAGGGGGTGGACCTCGGCGACGACGTGCTGGAGATCGGCCCCGGACCCGGCGCCACCACGGAGGTACTGCATGCGCTGGCGCCGCGCCTCACGGCGGTGGAGCTCGACGATGTGCTGGCCGCGCGCCTGACCGAGCGCTACCGGGAGAACGCGGCCGTCGAGGTGGTGCGGGCCGACGCGACGGCGACGGGGCTGCCCGGCGGGCGGTTCGACAGCGTGGTGTGCCTCACGATGTTGCACCACGTGCCCGGCGAGGCCGAGCAGAACGCGCTGTTCGCCGAGGCGTCGCGGCTGCTGCGTCCCGGGGGCGTGTTCCTGGGCAGCGACAGCCTCGACGGGCCCGAGTTCCGTGAGCTGCACGAGGGGGACGTCTGCGTGCCCGTCGACCCGGCGACGCTCGACGCCCGGCTGGTCGGTGCGGGGTTCGTCGACGTGCGCGTGGAGACCAACGAGTACGCCGTCCGGTTCCGCGCCCGCACCCCGGCCTGACCGTCACAGGTGCCGGTCACGCTGACCTGAGCTCAGCGCACGCGTCGCCGCCGCGGGGGCGCCTGGGCGGGGGACTGGGCCAAGACCACGACGCCCGTCACCGCCGACACCAGGCCGATCGCCATCACCGGCCACCACCCGGGGCGCACCGCGTCGCCGAGCAACGCGATCCCGACCAGCCCCGGCACGATCACCTCCGTCACCAGGAACACCGCCGTCACCTGGTCCAGGGCGCCCACCACGAGCGCGCGGGAGTAGCTGGCCATCCCGATCACGGAGAAGACCACCAGGAGGTACGGGGCGGGCTGGGTGAGCAGCCCGACCAGATCCGGCGGGGTGGCGAAGGCCCGCACGGCGAGCGACGTGCCGCCGAACGACAGCCCCGCCACGATCGCCAGGGCCCAGGCGCGGCCGCCCCGCCACAGCAGGACGCCCGCGACGGCCAGCAGCACCGCGGCGACCGACAGCACGACGAACGCCGCCGCCGACACCGCCATCGGCCGGTCCCCGCCCGCGCTCGCCGCCACCAGGACGAGCCCGAGCACGCAGGCGCCGATCGCGGCGCGGTCCAGCGGCCGCAGCGTCGAGCCGTAGAGCTTGCGGGCCGCCAGTGCCGTCAACGCGATCGAGCCGCCGAGGACGGCCTGCACGGCGAACACCGGCAGGAACCGCAGCGCGGCGGCGGTGCAGACCCAGCCGAGCAGGTCGACCAACAGTCCGCCGAGGTAGTAGGGCTGCGCGACCAGCGGCCTGCGCTTGCTCACCCGCCGGGTGGCGTCGGACTGCAGCAGCCCGGCCACGCTGTTGAGCACCATCGCGGCGAGCGCGAACAGCAGCCCGAGCAGCACGCCCCCCAGCATGCGCCCTGCGTCCCGCCGCACACAGCAGCGATCTGCGGCACGCCTGGGCGGCAATCACGGCGAGCCGCCCGACGGGTCAGCCTGTTTCGGCGAACCGCTGTCTCGAGTGGTGCGACTGCGCGAGGCGGCGGAGGGCCACCAGGGCGGCCTCGAACACGACGGTCCCGATCACGACGGACTCGACGACCTGCTCGCGTGGCCCCTCGTCCGGGACCGTCGCGAGCTCGTGCTCGGCCAGCCCGAACACCAGCTTCGCGTAGGGGTCGAAGACGCTGGGGCCGACCTCCATGCCCAGCACCCGCAGTGCGGTGAGCGCCGCGGCCAGTGCCCGCTTGGCGGGCTCCTGCACCGGGGGGATCTCCCAGCCGAGACCGTCGAGGTAGGCCTCGACCTCGGCCAGGGATGGGCGAGACCAGCTTCGTGCAGTGGACGGCGCCCGGAAGCGCACTGCCGCCGACGTGGATGGACGCGCTGGCCCGGCTGGACGGGGCGCAGCAGGAGCCCCGCTAGGCGCGACCTTCGACGGGCCAGCGCAACCGCGGCAGGCGCGCGAAAATGGGCGTGATGGACAGTCAGCCCGGCCGCCGAGAGCGGCTGCTCGCCGCGGTCGAGCGGGACGGCCCGCGCTGCGTGTGGTGTCGACGGCTGTTCACCGGCGTCGTCCAACCGACCACCGACCACCTCGTGCCCAAGGTCAAGGGCGGCCCGTCGTGGCTGGAGAACGAGGTCGTGGCCTGCGGGCGGTGCAACCGGCAGCGCGGGCACGCCAGTCCCGTCGACTGGCTCGACGAGTGCGAGCGCCGCGGCTGGGAGCCCGACGTCAGCGCCGTGGCGGGCGCCTTGGGCGCGCTGGAGCGGGCCATCGCCGCGCGGGGCGGCCAGCGTCGGGCCCGGCCCTACCTCAGCGCCCAGCTGCGGCGGCTCGCCCGTCGTTCGGCGGCCTGACCAGGCGACCCTGGAGCTCCGACCGGACCACCGGCCACTCGTCGGCGAGGACGCTGAAGACGACGGTGTCGCGGAACGTGCCGTCTTCGCGGCGCATGTGGCGGCGCAGCACGCCTTCGCGCTGCGCGCCGAGCTTGGCGATCGCCGCCTGGGAGCGGGTGTTCAGCGCGTCCGTCTGGATCTTGACGCGCCCGTAGCCGCAGGCGTCGAAGCAGTGGGCGAGCAACAGGAGCTTGGCCTCGGGGTTGACCGCGGTGCCCCACCAGCTCCGCCCGTAGAAGGTCGCGCCGATGTGGATGCGTTCGTTGGTGCGGTCGGCGTCCATCAGCGACGAGGTGCCCACGAGCGTGCCGCCGGGGCCGAGCGGACCGTCGGCCGCAAGCCGGATCGCGTAGGTGGTGCGCCCGGATCGGCCGAGGAACAGCCCGGTGACCAGAGCGCGGCTGTCCTCCGCCGAGGTCGGGCAGCGGTGCATCACGTAGCCGTTCGCGTAGACCTCCGGGTCGGCGAGCAGCGGGTACATCTCGTCGACGTCGGACTCGGCCATGACGTCGAGCCGCACCTGGTCGCCGACCAGTGGCTCGCCCGTCGGAAGGATCACCTCACGCACCCGGGCGACGGTAGTCGCGGGCTACGTCGGCTCGGCCTGCGCGCCCCGCCCGGCCGGGTCGGGCAACCGGGGCCGGGCGACGAAATCGCCGAGCGAGACACCCGCGGCGAGGGCCAGGCCGATGCCCAGCGCCAGCGTGACGGTGGCGAGCCCGTCCACCACACCCCCGGCGGCGAGCTGGTAGAAGCCGCGGTAGGCGGTGAGGCCCGGCAGCAGCGGGATGATGCCGCTGAGGATGATCACGTGCGAATGCACGCCGGTGCCGCGGCGCGACAACCCCGTCGCCACGCCTACGAAGGTGGCCGCGATCCCGGTGGACACCACCGGTCCGAAGTGCGCGAACAGGGTGAGCAGCCCGTAGATCATCCAGCCTGCCCCGCCGACCACCCCGGCCGCGAGCAGCGCCCGCACGGGGGAGTAGCACGCCAGGGCGAACATCCCGGCCGCCGTGGCGGCGGCGAACGTGGAGATGCCGAATTGCGCCACGTCGGCCGCGAGCGGCTCGGCGGGGTCCAGCGACAGACCCAGCGTGATACCGAACTTCAGCCCGAGGATGACCCCGGTGAGCAGCCCCGCGGAGAGCAACGCGATCTCGGCGGTGCGTCCGGCCGACGTGACGTAGTAGCCGGACATCGCGTCCTGCACGGTGCCCACGACCGACAGCCCCGACAGCAGCACGATGATGTTCGCCGAGATGACCAATGACGGCGCGGTGCCCGCGGGCAGCACGCCCAGGCCGAGCAGCCCGATCGTGATCACCGTGGCCACCAGCGCGCCGGTGAGCTGCAGGAAGAACGGGGCGATGCCCCAACGGGTGAGGATGCGGCCGATCCGGTCGATGAGCGCGGTCACGAGGAACGCCGTCAGGGCGATGACGGGCGGCGCCCCGAGCAACACCGACGCGGCGGCGGCCTGACCCGCCCAGCCCGCGGTGGCCGCCCACCGTGGATAGGGGTGACGGGCCGCGACGGCGTCGGCCAGGGCCGCGGCGGCTGCGGTGGGGCCCATCCGGTGCCGCTCCACCTGCTGGACGATGCGGGTGACGGCCGCGAGCCGGGTGAGGTCGGTCGTGCGGTAGCGCACCAGCCGCATCGTCGTGATCGGGACGGCGACCATGCCGCGGTGGCAGCACATGGTGATCGAGGTGAACGTGATGTCGACGTCCACCGTCGCCAGCCCGCAGGCCGCGGCCAGCCGCGTCATCGTGGCCGCCGTGTCGCCCGCGGGCTCGCCGCTGCCCAGCAGCACCTCGCCGACCTGCATACACAGGTCCAGCACCTGCTGCACCTGCGCATCCGAGGGGACCTCGGGTCCGATCGGCCGCAGGAGCTCGATGGTCGGGGGGCCGCCGTGCAGGAGGTCGTGGGTCTCGCGGCGCAGCACGCCGCGCAGCCTGCGGTTGAAACGCGTCACCCCTGCATCATCGGGGCCGCCGCGCACGCCGCCAACACCCGGCCTGCCGCCGCCCGCCCGCCGGTCACGCCCCGCAAGCGCTACGGAGACCCCACGCCCTGAGGCGGTCCCGCCCCCGCGCCGCGGAACGACGCGGGGGCGGGACGGGTGGGTCAGCGGCCCGTGTCGACCACGCGGTTCGCGGTGTCCACGGTGCCGGTGCGGACCCCGCTGACCAGCACGCGGTCCTGGGGCGCGAGCCGGGTCGCCATGGTCGGCCGACCGTTCTTGAGGATCGTCGTGCGCGGGGTGAGGCCGAACACCGTGATGCGGCCGTTGGTGCCGCGGACCGAGATCGTCCGGGCGTTCACGGTGACGATGCGACCGGAGTCGCTGATCGCCACCGGCCGCGGCGGCGGCGGGGGAGCGGGGTGGCCGATGGGGTGGTTGGGGCCGGTCGGCGGGTTCGGCCCGTGCACCGGCGTCGACGCGAAGGCTGCTCCTGCGCCTGCCCCCACGAGTCCGAGTGCGAGGGTCGCGACGATCGCCGACTTCCGGATCACGCCTTTCGTGTGCTGCATCCAGTTACTCCATTTCCCTGTGTGACTAGAGCATGCGGAGTGTATTGGATAAGGCCGATCGGCCTACATGCGAATCGCGGGACGGCCCTGTTTGCGGCGCTTCTTCGAGGAGGTCGTGGATGACCGTCGTGTCGCAATTCGGCGCCTTACCGGCTTCTGCGTGGAATGGCGGCCGGCATTTCGCCGACCGGTTCCTGCCGGTGCAATTCCGCCGTTGTCGGACGATCGACGCCAACGCCTCATATTGGCGGGGTGGTGGGTGATCATCTACCGTGAGCACCGAGTGTCGATGGTCGGCAAGAGGGACGGATCGCGGCACGGTCACCCTCGTGCTGACCGGTGACGGCCAGGTGTCGGCCCCCGGCGACAACTCCTACGGACAGCTGGGGGTCTGAGGTTCGGCGTCGCGGGCCAGGACGAAGAAGTACGGCTGACGCATCGTCCGGAGGTCCATGAGGCCCAACAGGGTGTCCGTGTCGACGCGGCGGAAGACGTCGATGATCGGCACCTGGTCGTAGATCATCGCGGCGCTGACCTTGCCGCGGTGCTCCACGTTGCGCAGCCGCGCCTTCGGCCCGCGGGCCCGCAGGAGCGGGGTGAGCCCGCCGAGCAGCCGGCGGCCTGCGCGGACCGCGGTGACGGGCACGTGGCCGACCAGGCCCAGCGGAACCCGGCCGGGGTCGAGCGGGAAGAGCCTCCCCTTCGGCGTCCTGAACAGCAGCGGGTGGGCGGACTCCGGGCCGTCGAACTGCTTGCCGTACCAGCCCGACGCGCTGAGCAGGCCGTCCCAGGGGTGCCCGGTCGCGAGCTCGCGGCCCCGCCACCGGCCGATGATCTCCTCGATGGCGACGGTGGGGAGCTCGTCGAAGAACCCGAGCGCCTCGTCGGTGTGACAGCGGGGCTCCAGCGCGGCCAGTCGAGCGGGGCTCGGGTTCATCGGCGGCCTCCACGAGGCGGGGATGGGTCAAGATGGGGCGATGGACACCTCCCGCGAGCATGACATCGTCCTGCACGGCGCCACCGGGTTCGTCGGGGCGCTGGTCGCGGCCCACCTCGCCGAGAATGCGCCGCCGGACGTGCGGATCGCGCTCTCGGGCCGGTCGCGGGAGAAGCTGGAGCGCGTCCGCGCCGAGCTGCCCGCGGCCGCCCAGGGCTGGCCGCTGGTGGTGGCCGACGCGGGTGATCCGGCGGCGCTGGCCGGGCTGGCCGCGTCAGCGCGGGTGGTCGTCTCGACGGTGGGGCCGTACACGACGTACGGCCTGCCCCTGGTGGAGGCGTGCGCGCGGGCGGGCACGCACTACGCGGACCTGACCGGCGAGGTGCTGTTCGTCCGCGAGGCGATCGACCGCTTCGACGGGCTCGCGCGCGACTCCGGGGCCCGGATCGTCCACTCCTGCGGCTACGACTCGATCCCCTCTGACCTGGGTGTGCTGCTCCTGCACGAGGCCGCGGGGGAGCTGGCCGACGTGCGGCTCGTCGCGATGCTGAAGGGCGGCTTCAGCGGCGGCACCGTCGCCTCGGGGCGGGCCCAGATGGAAGCGATGCGCCACGACCCGGCCGCGCGGCGGATCGCGGCCGACCCGCACGCGCTGAGCCCCGACCGGGCCGCGGAGCCCGCCCCGGTGCAGCCCTCGGACTTCGGGCGGCCGAGCCGGATGCGGAACGGGGCGTGGACGGCGCCGTTCGTCATGGCGGGGTACAACACCCGGATCGTGCGCCGCAGCAACGCGCTCACCGACTGGTCTTACGGGCGCGGCCTGCGCTACGGCGAGGTGATGGGCTGCGGCAAGGGCCTCGCGGGCGCGGCCCTCGCGAGCGGGGCGACGGTGGGGCTCGTCGCGGCCCTCGGCGGGATGAGCGCGGCGATGCGGACCGCGCCGACCCGGGCGTTGCTCGACCGCGTGCTGCCCGCGCCGGGCTCGGGTCCGAGCGCCGAGACCCGTGCTGCGGGGTGGTTCCGGTCGGAGCTGCACGCGACCGCGAGCGGTGGTCGCCGGTTCCGGGCGGTCGTCGCCGGGAAGGGCGACCCCGGCTACGCCGCGACCGCGGTCATGCTGGGCCAGAGCGCGCTGTGCCTGACCGACGATGGACTGCCGGACCGCGCGGGCTCCCTCACGCCCGCCACGGCGATGGGGATGGCGCTGGTCGAGCGGCTGCGGAAGGCGGGCCACACCTACGACGTGCGCGCCGAGCCGTAGATACCGCTCAGAGGTCCAACACGAGGCGGTCGGTGCAGGACCGCGAGACGCAGATGAGCATGCAGTCGTTCGTGGCCTGCTCGTCGGCGGTGAGGACGGAGTCGCGGTGGTCGGGCAGGCCGTCCAGGACACCGGTCTCGCACGTGCCGCAGGTGCCTTCGGCGCAGGACGACAACACCCCCACCCCGGCGGCCTCGACGACGTCGAGGATCGAGCGGTTCGGCGGCACCGTGAGGGTGAGGCCGCTGCGTACCAGCTCGACGTCGAACGCCTCGGCGCGGACCGGTGTGCTCATCGGCCGCGCGGCGAACCGCTCGACGTGCAGCGCGCTCGACGGCCACGCCGTGCACCGCGCCTCGACGGCGGCGAGCAGGGGCTCGGGTCCGCAGCAGTAGACCAGGGTGTCGGCCTGCGGGGTGTCGAGCAGGGTCGGGAGGTCCAGCAGCCCGGTCTCGTCCTGCGGGCAGATCGCGACGCGCTCGCCATGGGCGGCGAGCTCGTCCAGGAAGGCCATCGAGGCCCGCTGCCGCCCGCCGTAGACCAGGCGCCAGTCGGCCCCCTCGGCCTCGGCCGCCGCGATCATCGGCAGGATCGGCGTGATCCCGATGCCGCCCGCCACGAAGAGGTAGCGCGGCGAGGCGGCCAGGGGGAAGTTGTTGCGCGGCCCGCGCACGCGCACCACGTCGCCGATCTGCAGCCGGTCGTGGACGTGGCGGGATCCGCCGCCGCCCTCCGCGTCGCGCAGGATGCCCAGCCGGTATGCGCCCCGGTCAGCCGGGTCGCCGCACAGGGAGTACTGCCGGTTGGGCACACCGCCGCCCAGGATGAGGTCGACATGCGCGCCCGCCGTCCACTCCGGGAGCGGGTTGCCGTCGACGGGCCGCAAGGTCAGGGCGACCACGCCGTCGGCCGCCGCGTCCTTGGCTGCCACGCGGACCTGCGTCTCGAGCTCGCGGGTGACGACCGTGGTGTCGGTGTGGTGGCGCACGGTCTCGACGTGGGCGCGGGGGTCGCGGTGCGCGCTCTCGGTGACGGGGAACGCCAGCTGCAGGTGCTCCCAGACGTACATGTTCGGCGTGGTGCGGTAGCGCTCGGGGGTGTCGGTGATGGCGTAGTCGCCCATCAGCGGCAGCCCCTCCTCCAGCGCGATCTTGGCTTCCAGCCGTGCGAGCGGGGCGCCGATGCAGCCGTGCACGCCCTCGCCGAAGCCGAGGTGGCGCTGCTTGCCGCGGGTGACGTCGAAGCGGTCGGGCTCGGGGAAGCGGCGTTCGTCGCGGTTGGCGGCGCCGTAGACCAGCACGACACGGCCGCCCGCGGGGATGGTCACGCCGTGCAGCGTCACCTCGCGCGAGGTGGTGCGCCCCACGAGCTGCAACGGGGTGGCGACGCGGATGGCCTCCTCGACGGCGTCGGGGATCAGCTCGGGGCGCTCCCGCAGGACCGCGCGCTGGTCGGGGTTCTCGGCGAGCAGCTTGAACAGCGTGCCGATGAGCCCGGCGGTGCTCTCGACGCCGCCGAGGAACAGCACCAGCATCAGGCCCATCACCTCCGACGCGTCGTCGATGTGCTCCTCGGCGAACGGCACCCCGTCGATCTCGGCGTTGACGAGGTGGGTCACGAGGTCGTTGCGCGGGTTGCGACGGCGTTCGTTGAGCAGGTCGACGAAGTAGGACTGGATGCCCGCGGTCGCCGCCTTGGCCACCGGGGTGAGTCGGGCGTCGTCGGGCTTGCGGTCCTTGAGCTCGTGCACCCAGCGCTCCAGCCGGGCCCGGTCGGGGCCGGACTCCGGCAACCCGAGCAGGTCGAAGAACACCTCGTTGGGCGTCGGCCAGGCCAGCTCCTGGGCGAGGTCGACGGTGCCGCGTGCGCGCCAGGCGTCGATCAGCCTGCGCACGGTGGCCCGCACCACGTCCTCGCGCTCGGCCACGCGGCCCGGCAGCAGCGGCGGCTGGACGACGGCGCGGATCTGGTCGTGGCGGGGGTTGTCGACGTTGGGCAGGAAGCCGGGCGGGTTCTGGTCCTTGGCCGTGTCGTCGATGTCGATGCCCTCGTACGACTGGTAGGTCGCGGGGTCCAGCGCGGCCGCGCGCACGTCGTCGAACCGGGAGAGCGCCCACCAGTTCCACTTCTCGCTGTAGAACACCGGCGCCTCGTCCCGCATCCACTGGTAGACCGGGAACGGATCGGCCTGGAAGGCCGGGCTGAACGGGTCGTACTCCATCCGCACGGGCGCGGGGCCGGTCATGACGAACCTCCGGTGGATCGTTCCAACAACCTGAGCGTGCGTTCTGCTGGGGATGTTGTCAAGACATAGCCACGATATGGGCGTCATAGCGGAGAGAGAGGCGGTAGGTTGGGCGCGATGGATCGATCCACCAAGGAGGTGCCCATGTCCGTCCGTCCCACGATCCACACGGTGGCGGAGCGGGCGGGCGTGTCCAAGTCGCTGGTCTCCCTGGTGCTGCGCGGGTCGCCGAAGGTCAGCCCCGACCGCCGGGCCGCGGTGGAGCAAGCCATCGCCGAGCTGGGCTACCGGCCCAACACCGCCGCGCGTGAGCTGCGCGAGCGCCGCAGCCGGTCGGTCGGGGTACTGCTCAACGACATGCGCGCGCTGTGGTTCGTCGACTTCCTCGACGGCCTGACCGACGGGCTGAACGAGCAGGGTAGGCACCTGCTGCTCAACAGCGGGCGCCTGGACCGCGGCCGCGACGACGCGGTGCCCCGCACCCTGGCCAACCTCGGCGTCGTCGGGCTGGTCCTGGCGGGCACCCAGGCGGTCTCGCCGGTGGTGGAGGAAGTCGCCCAGATCGTGCCTACGGTCGCGGTGGGCTGGCGCGATCTCGACCTGCCGCGGCTCGACATCGTGGCCAACGACGACCTCCTCGGTGGAACGCTCGCCACCCGCCATCTCGTCGAGCTGGGCCACCGGCGGATCGCGCACATCGCGGGGCACGTGCCCGGATCGACCGACGAGGTCAGCGCGCTGCGCCGCCGCGGCTACGAGAACACGATGCGCGAACACGGTTTGGCCGAGCACATCCAGGTGGAGACCGGCGACCACACCGACGACGGCGGCTACCGGGCCGCGGTGCGGCTGCTGCGCTCCCCGAACCCGCCGACCGCCATCTTCGCCGTCGACGACATGACCTGCCTCGGTGCCCAGGCGGCCGCGGCCGAGCTCGGGGTGGACGTCCCCCGGCAGCTCTCGCTGGTCGGCTACGACAACACCCAGCTCGCCCGGCTGCGCTCGGTGTGGCTCACCAGCGTCGACAGCGTCGGCGTCGAGGTGGGCAGGCTCGCGGCCCGCGTGTTGGCGGACCGGATCGACGACCCCGCGCGCCCGGCGCAGATGCACCTCCTGCGCCCGTCGGTGCAGGAGCGCGGGTCGAGCGGGCCTCCTGCTCCCTAGTCAGCTCGCGGGGACGCCCGGGTAGGTCCGCACCCTGGCCTCGACGACCCCCGCCAGCACCCGGACCTCGAAGCCCGGCACCGGTGCGGTGGCCGGGCCGTGCACCACGGAACCGTCGTCGACGTTGAAGACGCTGCCGTGCCACGGGCACGTGATCTGTGCGGACGCCCCCTGGCAGTCGAGCTCGCCCTCGTGCAGGGGCGCCGACAGGTGCGGGCACCGGTCGGACAGCACCGACACCTCGTCGCCGCGGCGCACCACGAGCACGTCGACCGCGCCCGCCCGGCGTTGCACGGCGGACCCGTCGGGGAGGTCGAGGAGCGGGCCGAGCGACTGCCACTCGCCCGGTCCGATGTGCGGCACCGGCTCGCCCTGGTTCGGGCCCAGCGACCGGCGATAGGCGAGGTGCCCGCCGAGCCACGCGCCGACACCCGCGACCGCCCCGCCCAGGAGCGACGCGACCCGGCCGTCCCCGCCGCGGGAACGCTGGACGAGCGCGGTGACGAACAGGGCGACGGCCGTGCCGTTCGTGGCCGCGTGGATGACGCCGACGCGTTGCTGCTCCTCGTGGGCGTCGGCGTAGTCGGCCCAGCCCGAGGCGACCGTGGGCAGGGTGCTGAGCAGCCCGGTGACGATCAGCGCGCTGGACTCGCGCCGTCCGGCCCGCAGCCCGTCCAGCAGCGAGGCCGAGGTGAACGAGCCCAGGGCCAGCTGGGCGAGCGCGGGGTGCAGGGCGTGGCCGAGCCACACGCCGTGCAGCGCGTCCTTGACCCGGTGGTTGGTCAGCACCTTCGACACGGTGTCGCGCGCGAAGCCCGCGGGTGCGTCCAGCGCCTCCGCCCGCTCGATCCGCCCGGTGATGGCGTCGAAAATCGTCATGGCTGCGGGATGCTCGCCGAAGCCGTTCCTCAAACCCGACCTTCGTGATCCCCGGAGCGCCCGGCGATCGAGGATGGACGCCATGACTGCCGCATCCCTGCACCCGCTGCTGGCCGCACGGCACAGCCCCACCCGGTTCGACCCCGGCCACGAGATCGACCCCGAGCACGTCGCGGTGCTGCTCGAGGCGGCACGCTGGGCCCCGTCGGCGGGCAACTCGCAGCCCTGGGCGTTCATCGTGGGCCGGCGCGGGGATCCCGTGCACAACAGGCTCGTGCGACACCTCGCCCGCAGCTCGGCGACCTGGGCGCCGACCGCGAGCATGCTCGTCGCCAACCTGGCGCACCGCTACGTGGCCGACACCGACTGGGACTACTCGGAGTTCGCGCTCTACGACCTGGGCCAGGCCGTGGCCCACATGACCGTGCAGGCGCAGGCGTTCGGGCTGCAGGCCCGCCAGTTCCGGGCGTTCGACCGCGCGGGCCTGACCGGCGAGTTCGGCGTGCCCGCCCACTGGGAGGTCACCACCATGGCCGCCTTCGGCCGGGCCGCCGGGACGCCCGACACCGGCCCCCTGCGCGACCGTCGGGCCGAGCTCCTGTGGCCGGTCGAAGACGCGGTCGTCGTCTCGTCGGCCCCGTGGTCGCCCTGATTACACTGCAAGCATGGACACGAGCGGGGCGCCTTCCTTGTACGAGTGGGCGGGCGGTTCGGCCGCCTTCCGGTCCCTGATCAACGCCTTCTACGACCGCGTCGAGCGGGACGACCTGATCGGCCCCCTGTTCCCCGGCGGCGTCACCGCCGAGCACCGCGCCCACGTCACCGTCTGGTGGATCGAGGTCTTCGGCGGTCCGAACGACTACACGACGGGGCTCGGCGGCTACGAGCGGATGCTGGCCCACCACCGGGATCTCGGGATCACCCCCGAGCAACGGCTGCGCTTCGTCGAGCTGATGAGCCGCGCTGCCGACGACGCCGGCCTGCCCGACGACCCCGAGTTCCGCGCCGCGCTCGTGGGCTACCTCGAGTGGGGCACCCGGCTGGCGATGCACAACTCGCAGCACGGCGCCGAGACCGTCCCGCACGCCCCGGTGCCGCGGTGGGGTTGGGGTGTGGCGCCGCCCTACCGGCCGTGACCGGCATCTTCGGCCCTGCGGCTTCTGTTGCTCAGCCCCGCCGCCGACCATGCTGGGGACATGGCGAAGAAGAAGGCGAAGGCCACCCGTCTCACGAGCCCGGTCAGCCAGGCCGGCGCGGTGCCCATCGGTGATTACGGGTTCCTCAGCGACGGCGAGGTGTCGGCGCTGGTGGCCCCCGGCGGCTCGGTCGACTGGATGTGCGTGCCGCGCTTCGACTCGCCGAGCGTCTTCGGATCCATCCTCGGCAGGCGGGCGGGCTCCTTCCGGGTGGCCCCGCTGGACGTCATGGTGCCGGTCGCCCGCCACTACCTGCCCGGCACGCTGATCCTGGAGACCAGCTGGGGCGCCGCGGCGGGGTGGATCGTCGTGCGCGACGCGCTGCTCGTCGGTCCCTGGCACCACGAGAAGGACCGCTCCCGCACCTACCGCCGCACCCCCAACGACTACGAGGCCGAGCACATCCTGCTGCGCACGATCAAGTGCGTGTCCGGCGAGGTGCAGACCATCATGGACTGCGAGCCGGTGCCCGACTACGGCCGCGCCCCCGTCCGCTGGGAGTACACCGGCGAGAGCTACTACCAGGCCAAGGCGTCCGCGGAGGGCATCGACCTGGGGCTGACCCTGACCACCGACATGCGGCTGGGCTTCGAGGGCGGCCAGGCGAGCACCCGCACCCTGCTGCGGGAAGGCGACGAGCGGTTCATCGCCCTCTCGTGGGGCGGCGCCGTGCCCCCCACCACCTTCACCGACGCCCACAAGCGACAGGTGTGGACCGCCCACCACTGGCAGCACTGGCTGGGGCGCGGGCAGTTCCCCGACCATCCGTGGCGCAGCTACCTGCAGCGCAGCGCGCTGACGTTGAAGGGGCTGACCTACGCGCCGACGGGGGCGGTGACGGCGGCGGCCACCACGTCCCTGCCGGAGACGCCGGGCGGCAACCGCAACTACGACTACCGCTACTCGTGGATCCGCGACGCCACCTTCGCCCTGTGGGGCATGTACTCCCTGGGCTTCGACTGGGAGGCGGTCGACTTCTACTCGTTCATCGCCGACATCGCGGGCAAGGGCGACGACCTGCAGATCATGTACGGCATCGGGGGCGAGCGCGAGCTCGTGGAGTCCGAGCTCGACCACCTGCCCGGCTACGCCAACTCCCGTCCGGTGCGGATCGGGAACGCCGCCTACGCCCAGCAGCAGCACGACGTCTGGGGTGCCCTGCTCGACTCGGTGTACCTGCACGCCAAGGCCGTCGACCACCTGGACAACCGGATGTGGCCGATCCTGCAGAAGCAGGTCGGCGAGGCGCTCAAGCACTGGCGGGAGCCCGACGCGGGGATCTGGGAGGTGCGCGGGGATGCCCGGCACTTCACGTCGTCGAAGATCATGTGTTGGGTCGCGGTCGATCGCGGGGCCCGGCTGGCCGGCTTGATGGGCGAAGACGGCAAGAGCGCGGAATGGCACCTGGCCGCCGACGAGATCAAGGAGGACATCCTTGCCCACGGCGTGGACGAGCGCGGCGTGCTCACGCAGTACTACGGGGGCACCGCGCTCGACGCGTCGCTCCTGATGGCGCCGCTGGTGCGGTTCCTGCCATCCGATGACCCGCGGATCCGCGCCACGGTCATGGCGATCCGGGACGAGCTGACCGTCGACGGGCTGGTTCTGCGCTACAAGGTCGAGGAGACCGACGACGGCTTCACCGGCGAGGAGGGCACGTTCACCATCTGCTCCTTCTGGCTGGTCTCGGCGCTCTGCGAGATCGGCGAGATCAAGAAGGCCCGCAAGCTGTGCGCCAAGCTGCTCTCCTTCGGCGGCCCGTTGGAGCTGTACGCCGAGGAGATCGACCCCCACAGCGGCCAGCACCTGGGCAACTTCCCCCAGGCCTTCACCCACCTGGCGCTGATCAACGCGGTGCTGCACGTCATCAAGTTCGAGGAGCAGAACAACACCTCGGAGGTGTCGGGGCCTGCGGATTCGGCGGGTTCCACCGACCAGGAGGACGCGTAGGGCGGGGTTTGCCGCGCGGGCAGCCGGGCACCCCGACGCATGCCAGGACAACGTCGGGGCGACGGGCCGCCCGAGTACTTCCCGTTCGCGCCCGCGTCGGGACCGTTCTCGTCGGTGCTGCGCGTGCTGGGGCTGCCGCGCCGCGATGACGGGGTGCGCTTCGACGGGTCGGTGCTCGCCGTCGCGTTCGGGCTGTGGCGGCTCACGACCACCGCTGCGAACATCGCGTCCGTCGAGGTGACGGGCCCCTTCGCGGCCTGGAAGGTGATGGGCGCGCGGCTGTCGCTCGCCGACCGCGGGCTGACGTTCGGGACCGTCGCGACGGCGGGCGTCTGCATCGCCTTCCGCGATCCGGTGCCGGGGATCGAGCCGACGGGGCTGCTGCGCCACCCGAACCTGACTGTCACCGTCGCGCAGCCCGCCTTGCTGGCCGAGCGGCTCCGGCAGGCAACCTCGCCGTGATGCGGCAACGCCCGGCGCCCCGCCGACGACACACTACGATGAGGCTGCGGGCGGGCGCCGCGGTTTGGAGCATCACCGAACGGGAGTGAAGTGCAGACATCGGGGTTGGCAGGGCGACGCCGTCGAGGTGATGATGTCCGCCGGGGTTGAGCCGATCCGCACGGATCTCGGAGTCGAGGCCGTCGAGACGGGGATCGAGACCCGTCCGCACGTCCTGGTGAAGCGGAGCCTTTCCGCTCTCGAGCCGCGCCTGGACGAGGTGTTCCGCCGCTTCTACGGTGTGCTGTTCTCGATGGCGCCGGAGATGCGCTCGCTGTTCCCGATCGACATGTCGACGCAGCGGGCGCGGCTCGGCCGGGCGCTGCGGCACGTGGTCACCAGCCTGGATGAGGGCGATCCACAGGCCTTCCTCGCGCAGCTGGGTCGCGACCACCGGAAGTTCGGCATCACCGATGCGCACTACACCGTCTTCGGGCGGGCGCTGCTGATCGCGGTCAGCGAGAGCGCGGGCGCGATGTGGACGCCCGAGATGGCTGTCGCCTGGCAGCGGACCTACGACGAGTTCGCCGAGGTCATGCGTGGTGCGGCGCGGGCCGAGACCGCCCCCGCCTCGTGGTCGGCCGCGGTGGTCGGGCACCGGCGCGTGGGCCACGACCTCGCGCTCGTCCAGCTGCGCACCGATCCGGTCTTCGACATCAGCCCCGGCCAGTACGTGGCCGTGGAGATCCCGCAGCGTCCCCGGGTGTGGGCGTACTTCTCGCCCGCGAACCTGCCCTCCACCGACGGGTTCATCGAGCTGTACGTCAAGGCTGTCCGCTCTGGCGGCCTCAGCCGCGCCATCGTCTCCTCCACCCGCCCCGGCGACCGGTGGCGGATCGGGCCGCCGATGGGCAGGCTCAACCTCCACAACGCCGCGGGGCGCAACCTGCTGATGGTCGGGGGAGGCACCGGCATCGCGCCGATCCACTCCATCGCTCGCCACGTCGCCGAGAGCAGCGCCCACCCCGACCACGTCAGCGTCTTCTACGGTGCGCGGACCTCCGACGAGCTCCACGCCTTGCCCGCGCTGCGGTCGCTGTCGTACCGCCACGACTGGTTCACGGTCACGGCCGCGGTCGAGACGGGCACGTACGAGGCGGGCACGGAGATCGGGAGCCTCGCCGAGATCGTCACCCGCTACGGCTCGTGGCCCGATTTCGAGGTCATCCTCAGCGGCTCGCCTGCCATGCTGCGCGCCACCGCGACCGCGATGCTGACCGCGGGCACACCCCGCGAACGGATCCACTTCGACCCGTTCACCCTCGACTGAGCGGCGGCGCGTCAGCCCGCCTGCACGACCTCGCCCTTGAGCGGGACCAGCTTGACGGCGATCTCGCCGATCGTCTCCTGCGGCACACCGAGATCGGTCAGGGTGGACGCCAGGTGGGTGACCACGAGGTCGAAGTGCGGCTCGGTGATCCCCAGCCCGGAGTGCGCCTCGGACATGGACCAGCCGCTGTAGACCTCTGAGCCGCGGATCGCGGCCGCGATGAAGGCTCTCACCCGATCACCTTTCGCGTTCGTTGGCGTCCGCATCGTACGAAGCCGGACGGACAAAAGGGGCATCTCAATGGTGCGGGCGGACGCGGAAGATCACGACGCCGTGCGGCGGAACCGAGGCGGAGATCGTGCTCTCGGTGGTGCTCGTGGCTTTGGTCCACACGTCGAACAGGGTGTAGCCGTCCGATTCGGGTGCACCGGCTTCTCCGGCCGTCGTCGTCATGACGATCGCGGTGTCGGTGCGGTTGAGCAACGCGACCGCGGTCGAACCGTCGGCGAGGGGGCGGCTCCAGATGTCGGTCCGCCCGTCCGTGCGGATGCGGCGGGCCTGCCTGCCGAGCGGGTCCTGGTCGAGCGCGATGACGTCGGGGTCGGTGAGGACGGCGCGAACGTCGGACGGCATCGTCGTGACGTCGTTGCCCGCCATCAACGGCGCGGCCACCATGGCCCACATCGCCAGGTGCGCCCGGTTTTCGGTCGGCGTGAACGTGCCGCGCACCCCCACTTCGAGCATGTCGGGGTCGTTCCAGCGGCCGGGACCGGCCTCGGGCCACAGCGGCGCCTCGACGTCGAGGATGTCGGTGACGCCCATCCCGCAGTCGGCCGCGCAGGCGGTGCTCCAGGCGTCGGTGATGTCCTCGGTGGTGCGCCACAGGTCCGCGACCTGGCCCCAGTCGTAGCGCGGACCGGTGTTCTCGTGGGCGCTGTTCGGGTTGACGGAGTAGACGATCGCTCTGCCCGTGGCGCGCAGGGCACGGTCCATGTGGGCGAACGCGGCGGCCTGCTCGGTGATCGAGCCGTCGGGGGAGCACCAGTCGTACTTGAGGTAGTCGACGCCCCACGCCGCGAACGTGCGCGCGTCCTGCTCCTCGTGGCCCCGCGCGCCGGTCGCACCGGGCATCGTTCCGGCGTACTCGGCGCAGGTCTGCGTGCCGGGTGCCTGGTAGATGCCGAACTGCAGGCCCAGCGCGTGCAGTCGGGCGCCGAGGGCGGCCATGCCGTGGGGGAAGCGAACGGGGTCGGCTCGCAGTGAGCCGTCGGCGGCCCGCGTCGGCGCCTGCCAGCAGTCGTCGACGACGACGTAGCGGTAGCCCGCGTCGCGCATCCCGGAGCCCACCAGCGCGTCCGCGGCGGAGAGGATCTTCGTCTCGTCGACGGCGCAGCCGAACGTGTTCCAGCTGTTCCAGCCCATCGGCGGCCGGTCGACGGTGCTCAGGCGGGGCCCGAGCGCCGTCGGAGCCGCCACATCGGCGGTCACCAGCTGCAGGAGGGCGGCGACCGCGAGGAGCGCGGACGCCGCCCTGGCGAGCGTCTGCGGCCTGCGGAGCACAACCAAGGCTGTCAGGCCCCGCCGTGCGCGAAGGCCCCGGCCCGGCCGTGGCCACCCGTCCCGGCGACGGTGATCCCACCGCCGACCGCGAGCGCCGCCGCGACGAAGGCGGCGACCATGCCATCCTGACGCTCGTACTCGAACGCGCTGAGCAGCTTCTCCATGAGGACCCGCAGGTGCGCCTGCTCGGCGGGGTCGAGGACGTCGAGCAGCTTCGTCTCGTGCTCCATGAGGTCGCCCGTGACCTCGTCGACCAGGGCCATCCCGGCCGGGGTCGGCCTAGGGCTGGAACAGCACCTTGACCATCCCGTCGGCCTTCTGCTGGAACCCCGCGTACGCCGAGGGCGCTTCTTCCAGGGGCAGGTGGTGGGTGGCAAAGCCGTCGACGCCGAGCGGGTCGTCGTCGGTGAGCAGCGGCAGGATGTCGGGCACCCACCGGTGCACGTTCGCCTGACCCATCCGCAGCTGCACCTGCTTGTCGAACAGCCGCAGCATGTTGACCGGGTCGGCGGTGCCGCCGTACACGCCGGAGAGGGAGATCGTTCCGCCCCTGCGCACGACGTCGATCGCCGTGCGGAACGCGTTGAGCCGGTCGATGCCCGCGGTCTTGATCATCGGTGCGGCGATGGCGTCCGGCATCAGGCCGACGGCCGTGTGGGCGAGCTTGCCGACGGGGGAGCCGTGCGCCTCCATGCCGACGGCGTCGATGACGGCATCCGCGCCGCGGCCCCCGGTGAGCCCGCGGATCACGTCGCCGATGTGGCGTTGGTGCGCCCGCAGGTCGACGGCCTCCACACCGCGCGCCCGGGCGCGGTCCAACCGCTCGGGCACCAGGTCGACCCCGATGACGTGCTCGACGCCGCGGTGGCGGGCGATGCGGGTGCACATGTCCCCGATCGGTCCCAGGCCCAGGACGACGAGCGATCCCTCGGGAGGCGGGTCGGCGTAGGCGACGCCCTGCCAGGCCGTCGGGAGGACGTCGGACAGGTAGACGAACCGGTCGTCGGCCGGACCTTCGGGCACCTTGATCGGCAGCGTGTTGCCGAACGGGACGCGCAGGTACTCGGCCTGCGCGCCGGGCACCTGGCCGTAGAGCTTGGTGTAGCCGAAGAGCGCGGCCCCGCTGCCCTGCTCGCGTACCTGGGTGGTCTCGCACTGGCTGTGCAGGCCCGTCGAGCACATGGCGCAGGTGCCGCACGAGATGTTGAACGGCACCACCACGCGGTCGCCGACCTTCAGCTCGGTGACCGCGGGCCCGATCTCGGCCACCACCCCCATGGGCTCGTGACCGAGGATGTCGCCGGGGTCGAGGAACGGGCCGAGGACCTCGTACAGGTGCAGGTCGGAACCGCACAGCCCGCTCGACGTGATCTTCACGATGACGTCGGTGGGATCCTTGATCGCGGGATCGGGAACGGTCTCGACGCGGACGTCGCGTCGGCCCTGCCAGGTGAGTGCGCGCATGGGTAGGCGATACCCCGATGACGCCGGATTATGTCGATCGGGGCGCCGCGATCGTGGGCTCGGCGTCCGGTGTGGGATCGGCGTGCTCGTGGGTGCGCTGGGCCGCCCGGCGGGTCAGCGTGGTCAACGCGGTGAGGAGCCGCCCGTTGCCGGACACCGCGTGGCCCGGCCGCGGGGGACGCGGAGTCCCGTCCGCGGGCAGGAGCCGGACGGCGAGGGCCAGCAGTCGGAGCGTGGTGGCGGGGGCGAGCCCGTGCACGCGGGCACCCACCTTCGCGAGCGGGGTGAGGATCACCTCTGGCGTGCCCCGCAGCATGGCGGCGACGAGACGCTTCGCCGCGCGCTCCGCGTCCATCGACAGCAGCGGGACGCTGTCGGCGACGGCGAACCAGGCGTGTTCGTGCGCCTGGTCGCCGGTGAACAAGGCGTTGCGCGGTGATCCCGTGCGCATGAGGCCGGGGACCCCGACGGTCACCGACACCCCGTGCCGCGCCATCTCGACGCGCAGGCCCTCGGCGAACCCCACCGCGGCGTGCTTCGCCGCGACGTAGGGCAGCAGGTGCGGGGCAGGCAGCTTCCCGCCGACCGACGTGATGACCAGGATCCGGCCGCGGCGCTCGCGCAGGGCGGGCAGCGCCGCCAGGACCGGGTGCACCACGCCCCAGTACATGGTGTCCATTGCCGCGGCGTAGTCGGCGCTGCGCATCGCCTCGGCCGGTCCGACCTGGATGATCCCGGCGTTGGTGACGAGCACGTCCAGCCGTCCGAACCGCTCCTGCGCGGCCGCCACGACGCGACGGGCGTCGGCTTCCACCCCGACGTCCCCGGCCACCTCGACGACCTGCACGCCGCGGGAGCGCAGGCCCGCTGCCGCCGCGGCGAGGCCATGGGCGGAACGGGCGTTGACGACGAGGTCGTAGCCGCGATCGGCCAGGTCGCGGGCCAGCAGGAACCCCAACCCCCGGCTGGCCCCGGTCACAACCGCGACGGGACGGGCGGATTCGGCTGCAGTCATGTCGCGCGGGTACCCCGACCGGCGCGGCGCACGCACTACTCGGCGACTTCGTCGGCTGCGGCGGCCCGGCGGTGGCCCATCGCGACCGGTTCGCCACGGGTGGTGTCCTGGCGGGTCTGGCGTTCGGACTCGGCGTTGATCTCCGCGCCGAGCAGCACGATGTAGCTCGTGAGGTAGAGCCAGAGCATCAGGACGACGACGCCTGCGATCGTGCCGTAGGTCTTGTTGTAGCTGCCGAAGTTGTTGACGTAGAGGCTGAACAGCACGCTTCCGACGATCCAGAGCACCGCTGCCACCAGCGACCCGGTGGTGACCCAGGCGAAGCGCGGGGCGTCGCGGTCGGGCGCGAGCCGGTAGACGGTGGCGAGCGCGAGCACCACGACGACCACGAGCAACACCCAGCGCACCACCTGGGTGAGCACCGTCGCGAGCGGGCCGAGCGGGAGCACGTTGAGGGCGATCGGGACGAGGGCGACGAGGGCGAGGGTCAACAGCACGAACACCAGCGCACCCAGGGTGAGCAGCAGGGCGAGGCCGCGGACCTTGAGGAAGCCGCGGGTCTCGTCCTCGTCGTAGGCGAGGTTGACCGCTTTGATCAGATTGCCGGTGCCGCTGGACGCCGACCACAGGGCGGCCAGCAACGACACGATGAGGCCGAATCCCAGCGCGCGGCCACTTGCCGACGACACCGACTGGAGTTGGTCGGCGACGATCGGCTGGGCCTGTTGGGGCAGGATCGCGGACAGGTCGTTCACCTGGGTGGCCACCGTCTGCGGATCGGCGACGAGCCCGTAGAGGGTCAGGGCGGCGATGATGGCCGGGAAGATCGCCAGGAAGGCGAAGAACGCCACGCCCCCGGCGAGCATGGGCACGTTGTCGGCGCTGCTCTCCTTGAACGCCCGGCGCACCACCTGCCACCACCCCTTGGGCGGGATCTCGGTCGGCTTGTCCGCCTCCTCGCCGGGCAGCCGGTCGCGAACCGTGCGGTCGTCCTGTGAAGTGGTCATCGATGTCCCCTTGCCCGAGCGGGCGTGTGTGTGGGCCACGTGCGGCACCGGCCTGGAAAGGCCAGGCCGTCATGGGATGGGCGCCGGGTCTGCGGCTCAAACGGGCGGCGGGAGCCGACTACCCAGGGCACTCCCGGTTGACCCCTCGCGACGGGGAACGGTCAGGGCGAGGACGAGGCGCGGCCCCTCGGCACGTCGACGTACGAGACGACGCGCGGCACGGTCGTTACCCCGATAGGCGTACAGATCGGCAGAATCGGACGCGGACGGTAACCAAGGTGGGTCAGCCACCGAAGGACCCATCGACGCCGGGCCGCGGCCGCCTCGATGACGGGCCCGCGTAAGGTGCGGAAGTCGTTGAGGCGGTGTGGCAGGCGGCCGACCGCATCCGAGCAGGTAGGGGCCTCGGGACGTGACGAGAATGACGACGGGTGGCAGGCGGCGGCGGGCCGCGGTGATCGCGGTCGTGGGCTGCGTCCTGCTGGCGGGATGTTCGGACACCCAGCCGCAGGCGGCTGCGCAGGGTTCACCGTCGAGCGCCGCTTCGTCACCCACCGCAATGCCGAACATGCCGCCCATGCCGGGCGGTGCCCTGAGCGACACGGCGGGCAAGTCGCCCGCTGACGTGGCCCTCCAGCTGGAGGCGCTGCTCGGTCAGCACTCGGTGCTGGTGTCGGACATGATGAACAGCCGCATCCGCAACGACGACAACTTCGGGCAGGTCGCGACGGCCGCCGTCACCCGCAACACCGACGACCTGACGGCCGTGGTCAAGGCGATGTTCGGTGACCAGGCCGCGAACGCGTTCCGCGGCACGTGGAACGACCACACGACCGCCTTCTTCAACTACGCCCGCGGCCTCGCCACGAACGATCCCGGGGTGCGCGCCGACGCCCGCGCGCAGCTCGTCAAATTCGAGAGCGGCCTGGGCGACTTCTTCTCGGCCGCCTCGCAGGGCCGTCTGCCGCAGGCCGCCGCCCGCACCACCCTCGCCACCCACGTCGACCACCTCCTGCAGCAGGCCGACGCCTACGCCGGGCACAACTACGCCAGGGCCGCCGACCTCTACCGCACGGCCTACTCGCACGCGTTCGGCATCGGTCAGGCGCTGGCGGCCACGTTGCTGCCGCCCGACCAGTCGGCGGCGCTCGACCAGCCGTCGTGGCGGCTGCGCTCGGAGCTCGAGCGCCTGCTCGGCGAGCACGTCGCCTTGGCCGTGGCCACGCTGCGCGCGGGCGCGACCGAGAGCCCGGACTTCACCGCCAACGGCAACGCCCTGAACAAGAACACCGACGACCTCGCGACGGCGATGGGCACCCTGTTCGGCCCGGCGGCCGGGCAGCAGTTCCTCTCCATGTGGGCCGATCACATCGACGCGCTCGTGAGCTACACGGCGGGCGTCGCCGGGCACGACACCGCCCGCACCACCGCCGCGCAGGACAAGCTGCGGGCCTTCGAGGGCACGCTTTCGACGTTCCTCGACCAGGCCACCGGCGACCGGATGCCGACCGACGACCTGTCGAAGGCGTTCCTGGCGCACGACCAGATGCTGACCCGCCAGGTCGATGCCTCCGCGGGCAAGGACTACGCGCAGGCCACGCAGCTGTCCTACACGGCCTACCAGGACATGTTCACCCTCTCGCAGAAGCTCTCGGACGCGTTCGGGGAGACCGTGGCGACGCGCCTTCCCCGGGGCGGCGCGGAAACCGGGGCGGGCGGCACGGCGGGAGCGCCGGGTAGCCGATGAGGAAGGTGGTCGCCGCGCGCGCGGCGCTCCTCCTCGCAACGGCCGTGGTGTTCACGGCGGGGCTGGCCGCGGCGACCCAGAACACGCCGGGGCTCGCGGGGCCGGTCGCGTCCGCCGCCGAGACGTCGCCGGTGCCACCGTTCCGGTCCGTGCGCACGTACGCCCAGGTCGCCGACCCCGTGCGGGTGCGCATTCCGGCGATCGGGGTGAGCTCGGCGCTGGTGCGACTGGGCCGCGCCCCCGACCAGACCATCGAGGTGCCCGTGAGCTACCAGACCGCGGGCTGGTTCGCCGAAGGCCCGCGACCGGGCGAGCCCGGGCCTGCCGTGATCCTCGGCCACGTCGACTCAAAGGCGGGTCCCGGCGTGTTCTTCGAGCTCCAGAAGCTGGTTCCGGATGCGGAAGTACTGGTGGACCGGGCCGACGGCAGTACTGTCGGGTTCCGGGTGCACAGCACGCTGCGGGTGCCCAAGACGGAGTTCCCGACCGACCTGGTCTACGCACCGACGCTCCAGCCCGCACTGCGTCTGGTGACCTGTGGTGGCGGGTTCGACCGGGAGAAGGACAGCTATCTGGACAATGTCATCGTCGATGCCGATCCCGAGGACTAGGCCAAGGTCACGGTGCCGCGCGCGATGCGCGGCCGTGCTCGTGATGCTGCTCGCCCTCCAGATGGCGGGCACCACGAGCGCTTGGGCGCAGCCGCCGGGGGTGGGCGCGGTCGCCGAGGGCACGGTCGACGGCCGCGGCCGGCTGGTGGTGGAGGTCCCCGGCGAACCCGTGTCACCCGGCGCGTTCGGGGTGACCGTCGACGGGCAGGCACAGCCCGCCGCCGCTGCGCCGATCTTGTCGGACCGCCTCGCGATGGCACTCGTCGTGGACGCCTCCGCCGCCGACTCCGGCCTGCAGGTGGGCCTGAGCGGCCTCGTGGACTTCACCCTGGCCACGGCGCCCAGCACCCGCACGGCGCTGATCGCCGACACGACCCCGCCCGCCGTCGTCACCGCTCTGCAGCCCGGGCCGTCCTCGGTGCTGGCCGGGGTGGGTGGCGTCGCGCCACGGGGCGACCGGCAGACGGCCGCCGCGCTGGCGCTCGCGACCGGGCAGCTGCCGCGCGAGGCCGAGACCCCGCGGATGGTCGTGCTCTACACCGCCGCGCCGGACGCGCCGGGGGTGTCCGCCCAGGACCTCGGCGCGAAGCTGGCCGCCGACGGTGTCGTGCTCGCCATCGTCACCACGGCGGCGGACGGTGGCCCCGTGCCGCCGTATTGGTCCGCGGCCGCGGCCGCCACCGGCGGTGTGGCGGTCTCGGCCCGTACCGCCGGGGTGGTCGAGGCCTTCACCGCGCTCACCGCCGCCCTGCGCACCCGCTACCTCGTGACGGTGCAGGCACCGGGGCGGGCCGTCCCGGCGTCGGTGCAGGTCACGACGGCGGCCGGAACGGTCAGCGCGGACGCCACGCTGCCCGTCGAGGTGCCGCCCGCCGCGGCGAGCTCCGACCGGGAGCCTGCCGTCCTCGTGGCCGCTGTCGTCCTCGCCGTACTCTTGCTGCTGGTCGGCGGGGTCGTCCTCGCCCGGATCCGGGCCCGGCGCCGCGCGTCGGGGAGCACCGCCGCCCCTCCGACTGCGCCCCGGGCCTGGAACATCCCCGCCCGCGCCGACCCCGCGGTGGAGCGCGAACCGCTGAGGGCGATCGGCAAGGCACTGCGCGCGGACCGGCGCGCGGTGGTGCGACCCGCCGAGGGCCGCATCGGCCTGGGGGCGACGGCCACGATGGTCGAGTTCGTCCACCGGCACCGCGACGCGTACGACGTCGCCTGGTGGGTCACCGCGCAGGACCCCCAGCTCGTCGGCGACCAGCTGGCCCACCTGGCCGAGGTTCTCGGGCTCGCGGCGCCGACCGAGGGTGCGGAGCACGCCACCGCCACGCTGCTGGCCGACCTGAGCACGCACAACCGTTGGCTGCTGGTGTTCGACGACGCGGGTGCCCAGCGTGACCTGGCCCGCTTCGTGCCCGACGGCCCGGGCCACGTTCTCATCGGGTCCGCCGACCCGGAGTGGGAGGAATCCGCGGCCGTGGTGGTGGTGCCGCCGTTCACCCGCGCGGAGTCCGTCCGGCTGCTGCAGGCCCGCGGGGTCAGGCTGACCGCGGCGGAAGCCGAGCGGGTGGCGGCGGCGCTCGACGACCTCCCCGTGGCCGTCGACCTGGCCGGGGCGGCACTGGCGGACCCGGGGACGAGCGTGGACGCCTACCTGCGGCTGGTGTCCGATCGCACGAGCGACGGCGACGTCGTGGCGGCGGTGTGCGCGGTCGCGTTCGACCGCCTCGCGGTCGACGACCCCGCCGCGTTAGCCCTGCTCACCCTCGTCGCCTGGCTGGGGGCGGAGCCGATGCCGCTCACGCTGCTCACCGCGCACCAGGACCGCCTTCCTCCTGTGCTCGCCCGACAGGCGTACGACCCGGCGCTGCTCGCCGAGCGGGCGGCGACCCTGCGGCGACGGGGGCTCGCGCAGGTCACCGACGACGCCGTGCAGCTGCACCTGGTTCCCGCGGACCACCTCGTGCGGCGGACCGAAGGCGAGCGGCCGGGGGGCGTGGGGTGGGGCACGTGGGCGGTGCGGCTGGTGCGGGCCGCCGTCCCGCCGGACCCCGACGACCCGGCGGGCTGGCCGTCCTGGCGCATCCTGCTGGCGCCGGTGGTCGCGGCGACCGACCCGAGCCGCACGCTCGACGACGTCGCCGTGGACGTGAGCTGGTTGCTGCAGCGCGCCGCGGGCTTCCTGCGGGCGCGCGACGAGCCCGAGGCCGCCCGCGCCCTGCTCGAGGACTCGGTCGACCTCTACCGCCGCCGCCTCGGCGACGACCACCCCGAGACGGTGGCCGCGGCCAACGCCCTCGCCGACGTCCGCCGCACGATCGACCACCCGGAGAGCTGACCGCGACTCCGACCGTCAGTCGCCCGGGAGCAGGGGCCGCATGAAGGTGCGGTCGTAGCGCAGGACGCACCCGCTCTCGTCCCGGATGCGGTCGGCCTCCACGAACTCCGGGTCGACGCCGAACCGGGAGCGGTACGCCTCGTAGGCGGCCAGGCTCTCGAAGCTGAACAGGGCCAGCGCGGCATCGCTCGCCCCCTCACCCGGCAGGAAGTACCCGTGGTGGATACCGCCGTGGCGTTGCACCAGGTCGATCCACCGCGCACCGAAGCGCTCGAAGTCGGCGACCTTCCCGGGGTCGATGACGTAGTGCACGACGCAAGTGATCACGCTCAGCACTATCGCTCGTCGCCGGTCGCCGTGAACAGCCCGTTCTGCGCGCCGAGGCCCCGCTCCAGGATGGTGAAGGAGCGGTTGATCCACCTCGGGTACGACCCGGTTCGGGAGACCCTCGCCGACTACCCGGCGGCACGCTGCATCGAGCTGGTGCGCGCCGCGATCGGTCGCCGGGACGTCGCCCGTGGAGTTGGGCCCACCTGGCGGCCCGCTCGGACCACAGCCTCCACCCCGACACCCTGACCGTCGCATTGCGCTCGCTGCTGGGGACCGAAGCCGCGGGCTGACGGGGGCCGGGCGTCCGTCTCCCCGGTCACAGCGGCTTCTGATGATCGATCGTCGGTGTGAGACTCGGGGGACATGCAGCGCTCGCCCCAGTCGGTGTCGCTCAGCCGATCGACGGGGAAGGGCCCATGACTGCGCAGAACTCGACGGCCCCGAGCGATGCGGCGGCGCGGGGGAGCGTGTCGGCTGCCCTGCTCGTCACCGCGATCGTCGTGCTGGCGCTGAACCTGCGCGGTCCCGTCGTGGCCGTGTCGGCGGTGCTCGAGCCCATCCAGGCCGAGCTGGGGATCAACGCGGGGACGGCCGGGCTGCTCACGAGCCTGCCGGTGCTGTGCTTCGGCCTCGGCACCCCGGCCGCGTCGGCGTTGCTGGCCCGCACCGGACTCGCCCGCGGCGTCTCGATCTCGTTGGTCGTGCTCCTGGTCGGCATCGTGGTGCGCTCGCTCGACGGCCTGCCCAGCGCTCTGGTGGGCACCGTGCTCATCGGCCTGGGCATCACCGTCGGCAACGTGGCCGTGCCGGTGGTCATCGGCCGTGACCTGCCGCAGTGGTCGGGCCCCGTCCTGGGCATCTACACCGCCGCCCTCAACGTCGGATCGATGATCACGCTGTCGTTCACGGTCCCGATCGCCGATGTCGTCGGCTGGCGGTTCGCGCTGGTCGCCTGGGGTGCGCTGGTCGTGGTCGGCATGGGCGTGTGGTGGTACGCGACGCGGGCGCCGGTGCGGATGCGCGAACCCGCGCCGGTCGAGGACTCCGGCGACCGCGTGGCCGCGCAGCCCCGCGACGATCGCGTCTGGTGGCGCCGCCCGGTCGTCTGGGGCCTCACCATCGGGTTCTCGGGCCAGGCCTTCGCCTACTACGGGGCGACGGCCTGGCTGCCGCTCCTGCTGGGCGACGAGCTCGGCCTGGCGCCGGGGACCGCGGCGGCGAGCTCCTCGATCTTCCAGATCGCGGCGCTCGTCGGGGCCTTCGGTGTGCCGGTGCTGCTGCGCGTCTGCCCGGGGCCGCGCACGGTGGTGGGGATCGTGACGGCGGCGTGGTTCACCCTGCCGCTCGGCCTCCTCTTCGCGCTGCCGCTGTGGCCGTTGTGGTGCGGCATCGCCGGGGCCGCGCAGGGTGGTGGTCTCGTGGTGGTGTTCGCGCTCGTCGTGTCCCGGTCGCGCGACCTGGCCGAGAGCCGCCAGATGTCCGCGCTCGTGCAGGGCGGGGGCTACGTCGTCGCCTCGACCGGCCCGGCGGTGATCGGGGCCGTGCACGAGGCGACGGGCACCTGGAGCGTGCCGCTCATGGTCATCCTGACCGCGACGGTGCTGTTCTGCGTCGCGACGTCCGTCTCGGCCACGCGGCGCACGGCCGCGCGGGGCTGAGCCCGGGCGTCAGCTCGAGGTCTGCAG
The DNA here is from genome assembly GCA_963799945.1 of uncultured Actinomycetota bacterium. GTDB lineage: Bacteria > Actinomycetota > Actinomycetes > Mycobacteriales > Pseudonocardiaceae > Pseudonocardia. Next base: position 106,063 of record CAWCZG010000004.1, on the reverse strand, counting down.
CCAGGGTCGGACGGCGGTCGGGTCGAGCAGGTCCGGGTGGTCCAGGTTGTCGACCATGATCCGCACCGTTTCGGCGACGTCGCGGGTCATGCGGAAGCACTGGTCGCGCGAGCGGCACTCGGCGGGCGCCAGGGCGCGGGCCGCACCGACGATCACCGCGGCCTGCTCGCGGACGTCGCGCGCGTCGTCCCCGACCGCGTCCGGGGCCAACCCGGCCGCCGCGGCGACGGCGTCGAGGTCCGACAGCTGGTCCGTGGCCCAAGCCCAGGGATCGGCCGTGAGCTCCTCCCGGAACACCCGGTCGGACGGCTCGGTGTCGTCGAACCGGGGGTGGAAGTGCGCGGCGGAGAACGTGCCCGCCGGACGGTCGAGCCGGTCGAACAGGTCGGCCCGCCACACCGGCCGGTCGATGACGAACCGCTGGGCCGCCGACTCCGTGCCGCGGTGGTTCTGCGGCTCGAGCAGCCGCAGCTCCAGCCGTGCTCCGTGCTCCAGCACGCCGTCGGTCAGCCCGACCTCGAACCAGTGCCGGACCAGCACCGCCACCCGCGAGTACACGAAGGAAGTGAGCACGTCTGCACCCTGCCACGCGGGAAAGGGCGGGGGCAGGCCGACGGCTACGGTCTCGGCCGTGGGCAACGATGAACGGCCGTTCCTGACCACCCGGTCCGGCGCCACCTGGTACGTCAACCTCCTCGGGGGCGTGCAGCGCCGCGGGGCGTGGCGCATGCCCCAGGACATGCGGGTCGCCGGGCCGCTCGGCGGGGCCAACCTGGATCTGGGCGAGGCCGAGCTCCCCGAACACCCGACGCTCACGAAGATCAGCCTGATCGGCGGGGTGTCCCTGCGGGTGCCGCAGGACGTCGACGTCCAGGTCGAGGGCTTCCGGCTCTTCGGCGGGGTCCGCATCGAGCCCGCCCGGCGCACGGGCCCGGCCGCGCGGACGGTGACCGTGCGCGAGTACAGCCTGATCGGCGGCGTCCACGTCCAGCGCTGCTGAGGCCCCACCCACGACGATCAAGGGGGCTGGGTTCGGCCCGCCGGCTGAGGTTGTGCAGCACGCGGTGGGCGCGGGAGTGGGTGCGGCCCGCCCGCCGCGCGAAGGGGTTCGAGGCGATGGCGCGTTCGGCGTTCCGACCCGACTTCCGGAGCGCTCGGTGCGGACCTCTTCGACGATGCCTTCATCGGCTCGCGTTCGAGTTCACTCACCCGCGCGGGCCATCACCAGGCGGGTGTCGCTGATGATGAGGTCGGGCTGGTGGACCTGGATGTAGTGGTCGCTGCCGGTGGCCATCGTCTGGGGGGTCTGCGGCTGGATGGCCACCACGCCCGCCTGGACCTGGGGCCAGAGCCGTTCGATGTCGGCGCCGGTGAGGCCGCCGGGGAGGGTGGCGGGCAGGCCGCCGAACGGCTCGGTCTTGCTGATCACGGCCACGGGCACCGGACGCATCGGGGGTGCCTGGTCGAGCTGGCTGATTCCGGCGTCGAGGTCGATGCGCTCGGCGTTGGGGTTCGTCCCCGTGCCGGTCGCGCTGAGCAGCTCGCGGTAGGCGGGCCACAAGGGTCCGAAGAGCTGCGGGACCTGCGGGGAGAACGTGTCGACGAGCACCATGGCGCGGACGTCGTCGGGGTAGGTGCGCTGGTAGAGGCGGGAGAAGAGGCCGCCGAGCGAGTGCGCCACGAGCACGTACGGGCCGGGGACACCCGCCGCCCGCAGCAGGGTGTGCAAGTCGCTGACCACGTCGGCGGCGGTGCGGGGCATGGGCACCGGGCTGGTGCGGGTGGTGACCGATCCGGGGTTCTCGGCGTAGCGCAGCGTCCCGGGTCGGTCGTAGGCGCAGACCCGGGCGAAACGGCTGATGCCCGGCAGCACGGCACCGCCTGCGACGGGTGGGGTGACCTCGGCGATCGACCACAGGTCGGCCGAGTCGTGGTAGCCCGACTCGAGGATGACCGTCGGCGAGCCCTTCCCCCGGCATTCCAGGTACATCGTGCGACCGCCGCCGATGTCGACCGATCCGGCGAAGTCGTTCGGCCCGGCCGCCGGTGAAGGCTCGGCCGACGCGTTCGCCTCCGCGCCGCCGCCGCCGGTCGCGCAGGCTGCCACGAGAACGGTCACCGCCAGCGCGACGGCTCCGGTGCGGAATGGCCGTCGATGATGCCGCATGAGCGCCCCCGTTGATGAGTGGCGAAACGGTAAGCAGAAGAAGCTGCACCTGTCACTGGTCTCCGGTCGGGTGTCGACCAGGACCTGGCTCCTCGCGCCCACCATCGCCTTCGGCGAAGCGCTCCCGGCCGACACCGTCGCGACGGTGATCCAGAAGACCCTGATCCCGCAGGCTAGGGGTTGAGGTAACGGAGCACGGCCAGCACGCGGCGGTGGTCGTCCTCGCCGGGGGCGAGGCCGAGGTGGTCGTAGACCCGGGACACGTGCTGCACCACCGCCTTCACGGAGATGCGCAGCTCGCGGGCGATGGCCGCGTTGGTGCGACCCTGGGCGACGAGGCCGAAGACGTCGGTCTGCCGCGGGGTGAGTCCCGCGAGGGCGTTGCGGGTGCTTCGGGCGCGGCTGAGCATCGCCGACACCACCTCCGGGTCGAGCACGGTGCCGCCCGCGGCGACGGTGCGGAGGTCGCGGCAGAACGCGTCGACGTCGGCCACGCGCTGTTTGAGCAGGTAGCCGACGCCCGCCGGGCGGGCGCCGAGCAGCTCGTGCGCGTACTGCCGGTGGACGTACTGGGAGAGAACCACGATCGCGGTCTCGGGCCGGGCCGCCCGGATCGCGATGGCGGCGTGCAGTCCGTCCTCGGCGTGGGCGGGGGGCATGCGGACGTCGGTGAGCACCAGGTCCGGGACCGTCTCCGCCGCCACGCGGACCAGGGTGGTGGCGTCACCCACCACGCCGACGACGTCGAACCCGCCGTCCTCGAGCAGGAGGACGAGGCCCTGGCGCAGGAGCGTCTCGTCTTCGCCGATCACGACACGCACGGGAGCTCCGCCCACAGGCGGGTGCCCGCGCCGGGTGGGCTGTCGATGAGGCACCGGCCGCCGAGCGCCTCGACGCGGTCGGCGACGCCCCGCAGCCCACCGCCCGCGTCGATGCGCGCGCCCCCGATACCGTCGTCACGCACCTCGATTTCGAGGCGGTCCTCGGCATGGGCCAGCCGGACCACCAGTTCTCCCGCGCCTGCGTGCTTGACGGCGTTGGCCAGCCCCTCGGCGACGGTGAAGTACCCGGCGCTCTCGATCGCCTCGGGGAGCGTGGGATCTCTGGGCGTGCGCTCGAGACGCGTCGGGACCGGCATGCGGTCGACCAGCTCCTCGACGGCGGCGAACAGGCCGCGTTGCTGCAGCAGAGCGGGCATGATGCCGTGCACGAGGCGACGCAGCTCCGCGATCGCGAGCTCGGCCGCGGTCCGCACTTGCGTGGCCTGCTCGTCCACCGCCGGATCCGCACCGGCGGCGAGTCGGCCCGCCTGCAGCGCGAGCAGCACGAGGTGGGCCTGCAGGCCGTCGTGCAAGTCGCGCGCGATGCGTCGGCGTTCCTGGTCGCCCGCCGCCACGATCCGGGCCCGTGACTCGCGCAGCGCGGCGCGGCCCGCGAGCAGCTGCGCCGTGAGCCGTTCCCGTTCCACCGCGAGGGCCACGACCCGTCCCGCCGCGGAGGCGAGCGACGGGTCGGCGACGAGCGAGGTGTCGTAGATGATCGCGCCCACCCGCTCGCCGTGGACGTCCACCTCCGCCACCGCGTGCCGGGCGTCGGACCGCGGCGGCTCGACCGCGTCGCCCGTGGCGTCGACGTAGCGGTGCTCGTCGCCCAGCCAGAAGAGGAGCTCCAGCGAGGGGTCACCCAGGGTCGCGGCGAGGGCGTCGCGGAGCGCGGGCCGGGCGCCCTCGGCGGTGCCCAGCCAGTCGGCGAGCTCGTCGACGGTGGCCGTGCGGGCGAACCCGCCGCGCAGCACACCGGTGAGGAACGCGATGGGCACGCCCGCGATGACCAGCATCTGGGCCTCGAAGAGGACCAGTGGGTCGAGGCCGGTCGCCCGCGCGACGATGGCGCTCAGCGTGAGGAAGAGGATCGTGAACGTGCCGTACGCCGCCACGGCCGCGAAGACCCGGCGGCCCGGACGCGACGCCGCGCGCCACCGGCCGACCAGGGTCAGCGCGGTGGTGAGGATGACGACGAAGCCGCTGTACCGCTGCAGGAGCACGGCCAGCTCGACCACCTCCGGCCGGTTCGCGACGATCAGCGCCGCGGGAACCGAGGCCGGATCGCCGAACAGGTACTGCGGCGCCTCGAGCCCCACGGTGATGACATAGCCGACGCAGGCCAGGACCCGCGAGCGACGATCGGGCAGCCGACCGGTCGGGAACGCCAGCAGCAGGTGGAGCAGCACGCCGATCGGCAGCTCGGCGACGACCGGTCCGACCGCCGTCAGCGGGCCGACGCTGGTGTTCCCGAGCGACGCGGCCAGCACGGAGAAGCCGCACGCGACCAGCAGCGCACCGATGCGGCCGCGGGGCTGTCGCCACCACGCCAGCAACCCCGCTCCCACGTAGAGCAGGCCGACCAGCGCGTACGTCGACATCGCCCACACCGGTCGGACGTCGCCGGTGGCGAAGAGCGCGAGCTCCATCCCGGTCACGACGGCGGCGGTCACCCCGAGCAGGAGCAGCGCCAGCTGCAGCGACGCCCGGCCGGGTGACCGGGCGACGGTAGGCAGCACCCCGGAAGTCCCCACTGCGCCACATGATCGCGGACAACGGGGCGCTGGTCCAGGACCCGGGCTCGCGCCCCACCGGACGGGTGGGTCAGCGGCGACGGGAGGCGCACGCCAGGCAGGTCTCGGCTGCGGGCAGCGCCTCCAGCCGTTCGGCCGGGATCGGCGCGCCGCAGCGCAGGCAGCGCCCATACCTGCCTGCGGCCAGCCGGCTGCCTGCCCGTTCGATGGCGTCCAGGTCGCGGCGGGCGCCCGCCAACAGCCCCAGTACCTGAGCGCGCTCGAACCCGATCGTCACGCCCTCGGGGTCGTGCTCGTCGTCGTGCGTGGTGAGGGCCTGTTGCTCGGCCAGCGCCGTGAGCTGCGCCGTCAGCCCGGCCACGCGCTGCTCCGCCGCGGTCCGCTCGGCGGCGAGCCGGGCCGCCGGGTCGGGCGTGGGCGTCATGGCCCGACGCGCCGCAGGGTCAGGTCGGAGGCCACGTGGCCATGATCTCCCACCCGGCCGAGGTCGTTGCCGGTCAGTACGGCCAGCGACGCACCGGCCCCAGTCCGCAGGCGCGGAAGTACCCGGCTGCCCGGGTCTGGATCGGCAGCGGGATGTGCGGCTCGACGGGGTAGAGGTCCTGCTCGATGACCGTGTAGATGTCGCGGTCGAGCTCGGCCAGGGCGGCCAGCAGCTCGGGCATGTCCGGCTCGCCGAACGGCGGTTCGCACATCACGCCCAGCGGGACGGCCTCGGCGAGCGAGAGCTTCTCGCGGCGGACGCGTTCCCTGACCTCGGGTTCTACCTGCTTGAGGTGGACGTAGGTGATCCGCTCGGGGAACCGGCGGATGATCTCGACGTTGTTGCCGTCGCAGTAGGAGATGTGGCCGGTGTCCAGGCAGAGGTTCACCAGTTCGGGATCGGTGTCTTCCAGGAATCGCTCGATCCGGGGCTGGGTGTCGACGTGGGTGTCGGCGTGCGGGTGGAAGACGAGCAGGATGCCGAACTCCTCGAGGAGGTAGCGGGCGAGCTCGTTCGTGCCGCTCACCAGGTTCGACCACTGCTCGGGGTCGATGTCGCCCGTCTCGGTGGCCTTGCCGGTGTGCATGTCGGTGTACTGGTCGGGCAGGTGGACCAGGAACTTGGCGCCGACCTCGCTCAGCAGTCGGGCTTCGCGGCCGAAGTCCTCTTTGGCCTTGTCGAGCGCCTCCTTGCCCCGGTGCAGCCCGGCGAAGACGGTGCCGCCCGAGACCGTGAGCCCGCGGCGGGCCAGCTCGTCGCGCAGCTGGGACGGGTCCTGGGGGAGGAACCCCTGAGGGCCGAGCTCGGTGTAGAGGTACCCGGCCCTGGCCACCTCGTCGAGGTACTGCTCCCAGCCGACCTGGTGGTCGTCGCGCGGGAACCAGACGCCCCACGAGTCGGGGGCGGTGCCCAGGCTGAGCTTGGCCAGATCCGTCATGGCGATCCTTTCGCAGAACGACGCGTGTGCAGCCCACCCTGGCATCGACCGGACGACCGGTATCCGGCTCCGACCGCTGACTCCCGCGGAGTGAGAACGGCACGGGTCGGTGAGGCCCCGGAGTGGGCTACCTCTCATTCGATGGCCGCTCGTTGACTGTTTCAGAAACCGGTTTCATACTGTTTCAGACCGAGGAGGAACGATGGCGATCCGCGATGTAGCGGCGAGGGCGGGCGTATCACCGGCGACCGTGTCGCGGGTCTTCACCCAGCCCGAAGCGGTGTCGGACGAGACCCGGCTGCGGGTGCTGGCGGCGGCCGAGGAGATGCGGTACACCCCGAACCCGACCGCGCGGTCCTTGGCTCGCGGCCGCACCGGGGCCATCGGCATCGTCGTCCCGGACATCGCCAACTCCTTCTCCGCGGTCATCACCAAGGCCGTGCAGGAAGAGGCGCGCCGTGACGGCTGCGCGCTGTTCGTCTCAGGCTCCGACGAGCAAGCAGGGGACGAGGAGCGCTGGGCGCGGGCGATGGCACCTCAGGTCGACGGGCTGCTGATGGTCTCGCCCCTGATGCCCGACGCCGCGCTGCGCGAGCTGGCGGACATCGTGCCCATGGTGGTTACCGACCGCGTGATCGACGGGATCGCCGCCGTCGTGCTGGACACGTTCGAGGCGGTCGGACACGCGGTGGAGCACCTGCACGCGCTCGGGCATCGCCGGATCGTCTATCTCGCCGGGCCGTCCGGGAGCTACTCGAACGAGATCCGGCTGCGGGGCTACCGCGCGGCCTGTGAACGGCTTGGCATGGACGCGACCGAGCTGGGTCCGTTCACCGCGCGGTTCTCGGCGGGGGTCCGCGCGGCCGATCTCGTGCTCGCGAGCGGGGCCACGGCCGTGCTGGCCTACAACGACGAAGTGGCAGTCGGCGTCATCAACCGGCTCTACGACCGCGGTGTGCGAGTGCCCGCCGACCTCAGCATCGTCGGGTTCGACGACACCTCGCTCGCCGAGATGGTGACGCCCCGACTGACCACCGTGCGGTTGCCCGCGCGGGCGGTGGGCCGCGAAGCGGTGCGGATCCTGCTCGACGCGATCGCGGGTCGGACTCCGGGCAAGCACGCCTCGCGGGCCATCCCCGCCGAGTTGGTCATCCGCGCCAGCACCGGTCCCGTGCCCGTCGCCAGAGGCGGCGGTCTGGTGGAGGTGCCATGACCGACCCGGAGATCCGCAACGAGGGCGCGGTGGAGCGGCGCACCTGGATCACGTCGGCCCTGCGGTCGGCGGGGTTCCTCGCGATCACCGACATCGCCCGGCAGCTCGAAGTGTCGACGATGACCGTCCGGCGCGACCTGCATGCCCTCGAGGCCGCGGGCGAGGTCCGGCTGGTGCACGGCGGCGCGACACTCAGCCCCTCCGACCTGCACGGCCGAGCCTTCCCCGACGACGGCAAGAGCGCGGCCCGCGAGCGGGTAGCGAAGCGGGGGATGGCGATGGTCGGCCCGTCCGACACGATCGTCGTGGATGCCGGGCCGACGGCCTACGCGCTGGCCATGGCGTTGCCCGAGAGTTTCCACGGATCGGTCATCACGCACTCCGCACCGGTGCTGAACCTGCTCGACGAGCGGGTGGTTGCGGTGCGGACCGTCGCTCTGGGCGGGGAGCTGCTCGCCGACCGGCACGCGTTCGTCGGCCCGACCACGGAGGCCGCGGTCGGCGAGCTGCGGGCCCGCACCTTCTTCTTCTCGCCCGCCGCGGTGGACGCCCGGGGCACCTACGCGCGCTCCCCGGCGGAGGCCACCGTGCAACGCAAGTTGGTCGGCATCGCGGACCGGGTGGTCCTCGTGGCGACGCACGAGGTGTTCGCCGACTCGGCGCTCGCCTGCATCGTTGGCCTGGGGCAGGTGACGGCGCTGATCACCGACCGCCCGCTCCCGCGTCCCGTCGCTGCGGCCGTGAATCGAGCCAATATCGCTGCGCATGTCGTCGGTTGATGCCACGGCCATTCTGCGCGGCCGTCAAGGAACTTCTCACCGAGCGGATTCCGGTAGGTATGTGAAAAAGGTTTCACGGATTGTTCGGACCAGAACAACGCAGTGTGTTGACGTCACATCCGGGCGCGCCTAACGTCCGGCACGGTACCCGAGCAGGGATTTTGAGTCCCAGGGTGGGTAGCAACTGTCGCGGGGAATCGATCGGGGCCGCGCAGTCCGTTTCCTCAGGAAAAGAGGCGCCAATGGCGGCGGGTGGATCTCCTCACGGCGACGGCGCGGGCGATTCGGTCGTCCGCACCTCAGGTGCGCACAACCGATTTCTCATCAAGCTCACGGTGATTTCCACGCTCGGCGGCCTGTTGTTCGGCTACGACACGGGCGTGATCTCGGGCGCGCTGCTGTACATGAAGACGGACCTGAACCTGACGCCCGTTCACCGAGGCGCTCGTCGTCAGCTCGCTGCTGTTCCCGGGAGCGGCGTTCGGTGCGCTGCTGGGCGGCAAACTGGCCGACCGGCTCGGGCGCAAGGGCAGCCTGCTGGTCTGTGCGGGGCTGTTCCTGTTCGGCGCGCTGATCTGCGCCACCGCGCCGACCGTCGCCATCATGGTCATCGGCCGCATCCTGCTCGGCTTCGGCGTGGGCGCCGCGGCGACGACGTGCCCGCTGTACCTGGCCGAGATGGCGCCCGCGCACCGGCGAGGGCGCATGGTCACGATCAACGAGCTCATGATCGTCACTGGGCAGTTCCTGGCGTTCGCGATCAACGCGCTGCTCGACGCGACGATCAAGGACCCGCACGTGTGGCGATGGATGCTCGCAGTTGCGATCATTCCCGCCGTCGGCTCTGTTCGCAGGCATGTTCTTCCTGCCCGACTCGCCGCGCTGGTACGCGGTTCGCGGGACGGCTGGACGACACCCGCCGGGTATTGGGCCTCAGCCGCGATGACGCCGAGGCGGCCGAGGAGTTCACCATCATCGCCGAGCACGCCAAGCGGGACACCGCCGAGGACAAGGGTGCGGCGGTACGTGACCTGCGGGCCTTCCCCTGGATGCGCCGGATCTTGTGGATCGGGTGCGGTCTGGCCACGGTGCAGCAGGCGACCGGCATCAACACCGTGAACTACTACGCGCCGACGATCCTGGAGTCGACGGGCCTGGGCGCCAGTGCCGCGCTGATCCTCACGATCACCGTCGGTCGTGGTGGCGATCGTCGGCACGATCCTCGGGATCGTCCTGTTGGGCCATTTCAACCGCAGACCCATGCTGCTCACCGGCTTCATCGGGGTGGCGGCGGGACACGCCGTCCTCGCCTTGTCGTTCCTGCTTCCGGAGTCGTCGTTCCGCAGCTACCTGATCCTCGCTGCGATGTTGATCGTCGTGTTCTTCGTGCAGACCTTCATCGGCACGCTGGTGTGGTTGCTGTTGTCGGAGATCTTCCCGATGACCATCCGCGGCTTCGCGATGGGGATCGCGGTGTTCGTGCTCTGGACGGTCAACGCGGCCATCTCCTTCGCGTTCCCGCCGCTGGTCGCGGCGCTTGGGCGCGACGCTGACGTTCGGGCTGTTCGCGTTGATCAACGTGGGCTCGGTGCTCTTCGTCAAGCGGTTCGCCCCCGAGACCCGTGGTCGGACCCTCGAGGAGCTCGAAGACGACTTCCGCGAGCACGATCCTCGGGAGTTCGTGCACAGGGCACCGGCGGGCATCCAGGGTTCCTGACCCCCGACCACCGTTCCTCAGCGAGCCCGCTCCTGTGCTGTCGCTTCCGACAGCGCAGGAGCGGCCTGCGATCAGCCGGAGGCCCCATGCCGGTCCGCCCAGCTCCGCCCCGCACGGTCATCAGCAGGATCAGCGCGATCCTGTCGGCGTTCCTGACCGGTGAAAGCCACTCCATCACCGAGATCGCCCAGCTGACCGGCCTGCCCATCTCCACGGTCCACCGCATGGCCGCCGACCTCGCCGCCTGGCAGCTCCTGCACCGCGATGCGGACGGGCTCTACCGCATCGGGTCGACCGTCCGGCAGCTCGGCAGCGACGCCACCTCGGTGCCTGCGCTGATGGAGTGCGCCCCCGCGGTCGTCATGGACCTCTGTGCGATCACCGGGATGCGGGTGCGGTTCGGCGTCCTGCTCGACGGACGGGTGACCTACATCGAGAAGCGCCCCGGCCCGGAGCCGGTGACGTCGTTCGCCGCGCACGCCACGCTTCCGGCGCACGCCTGCGCCGCGGGCAAGGCGATCCTGGCGTTCTCGCCGTCGGGCACGGTCGGGGCTGCGGCGCAAAACCTGTGCGTCTTCACGCCGCAGACGCTGGACACGCCCGACCGCTTGCGACGGGCGCTGGGGATCGTGCGACTCGCCCGCACCGCGGTGGCCATGGGTGAGCTGACGACCGAACAGATGGACGTTGCGGCCCCGGTCTTCGGTCGCGGCGGCGTGGCGATCGCGGCGATCGAGCTCGGTCTGCCTGATCTGCGGGCCGACCTCGACATGGCCAAGATGGCGCTGGCTGTCGCCACCCGCAGTCTGTCGCGGGAACTCATGGTCGACCGGGCGCATCTCCGCCAGGCTGGTCTCCGGTTGGTGCCGGATCCCGTCGGCGGTGCGGCCGCGCCCGCGGCGGGTAGCTGACACCGCATCTCTCCCGACCAGAACGACGAAGGGTGGTCTTGTGGCCAGGAAAACGGCTGAGGAGCTGCGCAGTCACCGGTGGTACGGCGCTGAGGACATGCGGTCGTTCGGGCACCGGTCGCGCACCGCGCAGATGGGGTTCGACGCCGAGGACTACCGCGGCAAGCCGGTGATCGCGATCATCAACACCTGGAGCGACATCAACCCCTGCCACACGCACTTCAAGCAGCGGGTGGAGGACGTCAAGCGCGGGGTTTTCCAGGCGGGTGGCTTCCCGTTGGAGCTGCCTGCGATGTCGCTGTCAGAGCCGTTCCAGAAGCCCACGACCATGCTCTACCGCAACCTGCTCGCGATGGAGACCGAGGAGCTGCTGCGGTCCTACCCCATCGACGGCGCGGTGTTGATGGGCGGCTGCGACAAGACCACCCCGGGCCTGCTCATGGGCGCCTCGTCGATGGACCTGCCTGCCCTGTTCATGCCTGCCGGGCCGATGCTGCGCGGCCACTGGGGCGGCACCACGCTCGGCTCGGGGTCCGACACCTGGAAGTACTGGGCGGACCTGCGGGCGGGCAACATCACGCAGGAGGACTGGAAGGGCATCGAGAACGGCATTGCCCGCTCGCCGGGGCACTGCATGACGATGGGCACGGCCTCGACGATGACGTCCGCGGCCGAGGCGTTGGGGGTGACGCTGCCGGGGGCGGCGTCGATCCCCGCGGCGGACTCGCGGCACGCGGTGATGGCCGCCCACACCGGGCGGCGGATCGTGGACATGGTCTGGGACGAGGTGCGACTGTCGTCGATTCTCACCCGCACGGCGTTCCGGAACGCGATCGTCACGGTGCTGGCGATCGGCGGTTCGACGAACGCGATCGTGCACCTGATCGCGATGGCGCGGCGCATCGGCGTCGAGCTGAGCCTCGACGATTTCGACGAGCTGGCCCGCACGACGCCATTGCTGGCGAACATCCGCCCCTCGGGCAAGTACCTGATGGAGGACTTCTTCTACGCGGGCGGCCTGCCCGCGCTGCTGCGTCAGCTGGGTGATCTGCTCGACACCTCGGCGATGACCGCCAGCGGCTCGACGCTGGGGGACAACATCGCCGATGCGACGGTGTTCGACCAGGACGTGATCCGCTCGCGGGAGGACCCCGTGGTCGAGTCGGGCACCCTGGCGGTGCTGCGCGGCAACCTCGCCCCGGACGGCGCGGTGATCAAGCCCCCGGCGGCGGAGCTGCGGCTGCACCAGCACAGCGGGCCCGCGGTGGTGTTCGAGAACTACGACGACATGGCCGCCCGGATCGACGATCCCGATCTCGTCGTGGACGAGGACTCGGTGCTGGTGCTCAAGTCCGCCGGTCCGCAGGGGGCGCCGGGGATGCCGGAGTGGGGTCAGCTGCCGATCCCCAAGAAGCTGTTGGAGAAGGGGGTGCGGGACATGGTCCGCATCTCCGACGCCCGGATGAGCGGCACGAGCTACGGGGCGTGCGTGCTGCACGTGGCCCCGGAGTCGCACATCGGCGGCCCGCTCGCCCTGGTCCGCGACGGCGATGTGATCGAGCTGGACGTGCCGGGACGACGGATCACCCTGGACGTCTCCGACGAGGAGTTGGAGAAGCGGCGCGCCGATTGGCAGCAGCCGCCCGCGAAGTTCGGCCGCGGCTACGGGGCGCTGTACCTGCAGCACATCAACCAGGCCAACGAGGGCTGCGACTTCGACTTCCTCGAAGCGGGCCCGCCCACCCCCGAACCGGAAATCCACTAGAAGCACGTCGAAACGAGGAGGTTGTCGGGTGCGTCTCACCGTGGCCCAGGCAGTCGTGCGGTTCTTGGCCAACCAGTACAGCGAGCGGGACGGCGTCGAACACCGGCTGATTCCGGGCTGCTTCGGCATCTTCGGTCACGGCAACGTGGCCGGGGTCGGGCAGGCGCTGTTGGAGGCGCACCTCACCGGGTCCGCGGACCTGCCCTACCACCTCGCCCGCAACGAGCAGGGCATGGTGCACGCGAGCGTCGGCTACTCGCGGATGCGCAACCGGCTGCAGGCGATGGCCTGCACGGCGTCGATCGGGCCCGGTTCGACCAACATGCTCACCGGGGCCGCGCTGGCCACGACCAACCGGATCCCGGTGCTGCTGCTGGCCAGCGATATCTTCGCCACGCGGGTCGGCAGCCCGGTGCTGCAGGAGCTGGAGCTGCCCTCGGGCTACGACGTCTCGGTCAACGACGCGTTCCGCCCACTCTCGCGCTTCTTCGACCGGGTGTGGCGCCCCGAGCAACTCCCCGCAGCGCTGCTGGGGGCGATGCGGGTGCTCACCGACCCCGCCGAGACCGGCGCGGTCACCCTGGCGCTGCCTCAGGACGTGCAGGCCGAGGCGCACGACTGGCCCGAGGCGCTGTTCGCGAAGCGGGTCTGGCACATCCCACGGCCGCAGCCCGAACCTGCGGCGTTGGAGCGCGCGGCCGCGGTGATCCGGTCGGCCGCGAGGCCGCTTCTCATCGCGGGTGGCGGGGTGCACTATTCCGAGGCGGTCGAGGCGTTGCGGGCGTTCACCGACGCCACGGGCATCGCGGTGGCCGACACCCAGGCGGGCAAGGGCGCGATCCTCTGGGACCACCCCAACGCCGTCGGCGGCGTCGGGTCCACCGGCTCACCCGTGGCCAACGCGCTGGCCCGCGAAGCCGACGTCGTGATCGGGGTCGGCACCCGGTACTCCGACTTCACCACCGCGTCCCGCACCGCGTTCCAGAACCCGGACGTGCGGTTCGTCAACCTCAACGTCGCCGCGCTGGACGCGGCCAAGCACTCCGGCGTCATGCTCACCGCCGATGCGCGCGACGGCCTGACCGCGCTCACCGCCGCGCTGGACGGCTTCCACGTGGACAACACCTGGTCCGAGCACACGACCGCGTGGAACCAGGTGGTCGACGAGGCCTACCACCTCGACCACACTCCGCTGCCCGCGCAAACCGAGGTGCTCGGCGCGCTGAACGAGGAGATCGGCACCGACGCCGTGGTCGTGCAGGCCGCCGGGTCGATGCCCGGTGACCTGCAGATGCTGTGGCGCGCGCAGGACCCGAAGCAGTACCACGTCGAGTACGCCTTCTCCTGCATGGGCTACGAGATCGCGGGCGCGCTCGGGATCAAGATGGCCGCCCCCGAGCGGGAGGTCTACTCCCTGGTCGGCGACGGGTCCTACCTGATGATGGCCCAGGAGATCGTCACCGCTGTCTCGGAGAACATCAAGCTGATCCTCGTGATCGTGCAGAACCACGGGTTCTCTTCCATCGGGGCGCTGTCGGAGTCGCTCGGGTCGCAGCGGTTCGGCACCTGGTACCGCTACCGCAACGTCGAGACCGGGATGCTCGACGGGGACAAGCTGCCGATCGACCTCGCCACCAACGCCGAGAGCCTCGGCGCGGACGTCATCCGGGTGCGCACGATGGAGGAGTTCCGCGCGGCCATCGCGACCGCGAAGGCCGCCACCCGCACCACGGCGATCCACATCGAGACCGACCCGCTCGCGCCCGTCCCCTCCTCGGAGAGCTGGTGGGACGTTCCCGTCTCCGAGGTCGCCCAGCTCGACAGCACCCAGCAGGCGCGCAAGACCTACGACACGCACAAGGCCGAGCAGCGGCCGTTCCTGACCCCGGCCCTCCAGGAAGGACAGATCTCATGACAGTGAACGTCGGCGTCATCGGCGTCGGGATGATCGGCCAGGACCACATCCGCAGGCTCACCCAGGTGTTGGCGGGGGCGCACGTCGCCGCGGTCACCGACGTGGACCTCGACCGGGCCAAGTCCGTCGCACCCGAAGGCGCCACCGTCCACGAGAGCGGCCAGGACCTGATCGCGGATCCCGCCGTCGACGCGGTCGTGGTGACCTCGTGGGGCCCGACCCATGAGGAGTACGTGCTGGCCGCGATCGCCGCGGGCAAGCAGGTGTTCTGCGAGAAGCCGTTGGCCACCACCCGGGAGGCGTGCGAGCGCATCCTCGACGCCGAGACCGCCGCGGGCAAGCGCCTGGTCATGGTCGGGTTCATGCGCCGCTACGACGAGGCCTACCAGGCGATGAAGGCCGCGTTGACCGAGGGGCAGATCGGCGCGCCGCTGCTCTACTACTCCGGGCACCGCAACCCCTCGGTGCCGCCCAGCGTCACGACCGAGGGTGTGCTCGTCGACACCTGTGTGCACGACATCGACGTCTCGCGCTGGCTGTTCGACGCCGAGGTCGTCTCGGCGGAGGTGCGCAGTCCCCGACGGTCGAGCCTCGCGGCCGAGCAGTTGCAAGACCCCCTGCTCCTGCTGCTCGAACTGTCGAACGGGACGCTGGTCAGCGTCGAGGCTGCCGTGAACATCGCCTACGGGTACGACATCCGGGGAGAGATCCTCGGCGAGACGGGCACCATCGAGCTCGCCGAGAGCGGCAAGATCGTCGTGAAGCGGGAGGGCGGATTCGGCGGCCGGGTGCCCGCCGACTGGCGGGAACGGTTCCTCCGCGCCTACGACGTCGAATTCCAGGAGTGGCTCGACGCGGTCGCGGCGGGCCACTCGACCGGTCCGAGCTCGTGGGACGGCTACGCCGCCACTGTGGTGTGCGACGCTGCGGTCGAGGCCAACCGCACCGGCCAGAAGGCGGCGGTGACGATGCGCGACCGCCCCGACCTTTACAAGGAGGGGTGACCGGCCGTGGTGAAGATCGCGCTCGACCCGGCGATGTACCACGCCGACCTGTCGGTGGCCGAGGAGGTGCGCAAGGCCGCCGAACTGGGTTACCAGTACCTGGAGCTGTCGCCGCGACCCGACTTCTTCTTCTGGCACCGCTACCCCAAGGCCGACGACGCCGCGATCGCCGAGGTCCGCAAGGCCTGCGCGGAGACCGGTGTGACGCTGCAGACCCTGGTGCCGGTGTTCGACTGGTCGTCGCCCGACGAGCAGGAACGCCAGGCCCAGGTGCGCAACTGGCGACGGCTGCTGCAGATCGCGAGCGATCTCGAGTGCCCGATCGTCAACTCGGAGCTCTCGGGCGATCCGAACGACCCGCGGCGCTCCGAGCACGCGTTCTACCGGTCGATGGAGGAGCTCGCCCCGGTGTTCGAGGAGCACGGCATCGGGCTCAACCTCGAGGCACACCCGTACGACTTCGCCGAGACCAACGACGACGCCGTGCAGATCATCCGGGGGCTCAACCTGCCCTGGGTGAACTACGTGTTCTGCGCGCCGCACGCCTTCCACCTGTCCGACGGCGCGGGCGACGTCCGCCGGATGATCAATTACGCGGGCGCCAAGGTGCAGCACGTGCACATCGCCGACTGCTTCAACCACCGGGCGAACGTCGGCAACCGCTACATCATCAACCCGCCCGGCGTCGACGCCCGCATCCACCAGCACAACGAGATCGGCAACGGCGACCTCGACTGGGCCGAGTTCTTCGGCACGCTGCGCGACATCGACTTCGACGGGGTGGCCACGGTCTGCGTCTTCGGATGGGAGGAGAACGCCGACGACATCCACCGGCGCATGCTGGAGCGGGTGAAGGCCGAGCTCGGTGGCTGATCCGACGACCGCGGAGGTGACCTGTGTCCTCGACGCCCGGGCGGAGCTGGGGGAGTGCCCGGTCTGGTCGGTCGAGGAGCAGGCGCTGTACTGGGTCGACATCCGCGCACCGGCGATGCACCGGCTCGACCCGGCGAGCGGCGCGTCCCGGACGTGGCCGATGCCGTCGCGGATCGGGTCGTTCGCGCTGCGGGAGAGCGGGGGCGCGGTCGTCGCGCTCGTCGACGGCTTCTACCTGCTCGATTTCGACGACCGGTTCGCTGTCGTTCCTGGTGGGGCCCGAGCCGGTCGCGGGCACCCGGCTCAATGACGGCAAGGTCGGGCCGGACGGTCGCTTCTGGGCCGGGACGATGGACGAGGAACAGCTCACGCGGCCGATCGCCGCGCTCTACCGTCTCGACCCCGATCACAGTCTGCACCGGGTGGTCGACGGGCTGATCGTGTCCAATGGGCTGGCCTGGACCGCCGACGGCGCGGTGATGTTCCACTCCGACAGCAAGGGGCAGGTGATCTGGGCCTACGACTACGACGACGGTCAGATCAGCGGCCAGCGGGTGGTGGCCCGCCCGACCGAGGAGATCGGCCGTCCCGATGGCGGCGCCGCCGACGTGGAGGGCTTCTACTGGAGCGCGGGGATCTCGGCAGGCGTGCTCAACCGCTGGTCCCCGGATGGCCGGTTGGACCGGTCGATCCCGCTGCCGTGCGCCCACCCCACCGCGCCGTGCTTCGGCGGCCCGGACATGCGGACGGTCTTTGTGACGTCACTGCGCCACGACCTGCCCGCCGACGAGTTGGCCGAGAAGCCGCTCTCCGGTGGGATCTTCGCCGTCCGGGTCGACGTCCCGGGCGTGCCGATCGCCCGTTACCGCGGCTGACACCGACCAAGGACCAGGGAGAACTCGATGTTGAACGTTTGCATGGTCGGGCACGGGATGATGGGCATCTGGCATTCCGAGGCGTTGCGCAACCTGGACGAGTGCCGTCTGCACACGGTGGTAGGCCGACCCAAGACCCCCGACAGTCGCGGAGTCGACGCCTGCGGTCGGGCGAAAGCCTGCCTCGACCGAGCAGTTCGCGGCCAAGTACGGCTACAAGAAGTGGACCACTGATTTCACCGAGGCGATCACCGATCCCGAGGTCGACATCGTGATCATCGCCGGCCCGAGCGAGACGCACGCGGAAATGTCGTTGGCCGCGTTGGAGCAGGGCAAGCACGTGCTGGTCGAGATCCCGATCGCGATGAACCTGTCCGGTGCGGAGGCGGTCGTCGCGGCGGCCGCAGAGCGGGGGCTCACCCTCGGAGTGGTGCACCCGATGCGGTTCCGCACCGAACGGCTGCCGATCGTCGATCGGATCAATAGGGGTGAGGAGCGGGTCAGCCACGTGCAGGGCCGGTTCTTCATCCACCGGTTGCAGAACGTCGGGGCGACCGGGTTGCAGCGCACGTGGACCGACAACCTGTTGTGGCACCACACCACCCACTTGATCGACTTCGGACTGTGGGTCATCTCCGGCGGCGACCTGGCCTCAGTCGAGAAGCGGATTCGGCGGGTGCACAGCGTCTACCCGCCGATCGAGCCGCGGACCGGCATTCCGATGGAGCTGGTGCTGGTCGTCGAGACCCACGACGACCAGACGATCGTCTGCACCGGCTCCTACTACTCGGGCGAGTACGTGTACGACACCCTCGTCGTGACCGACCGGGACAGCTACCGCACCGATGAGCGGCGCTCCACCTTGACCACCCGCGGTGGGGACCACCCCATCTCCTCCGAGCAGCAGAACGCCGAGCTGATCGCGCCGGACTTCATCAACGCCGTTGCCAAGGGCGAGGAGCCCGCGGTTCCGGGATGGTCGGTGCTGCCCGCGATGCGCATCCTCGACCAGGTGCAGTCGAAATGGGACGCCAAACACGGCGCCCGACCCCTGCCCGGCCGCCCCGTTGTCTGAGCAGCATCCGAACCGAGAAGAGAGGTCGTCGTGACCAACGCACCTGAACTCGAGCCGATCCCCGATGGCGTGCTGGAGACGTTGCGGAAGGTGTCGACGTCGACGATCGCGACGCAGCTGTACAAGCGCGGGTTCCGCCAGCCCCAGCTGTTGGGGGTCAAGCCGTTGAGCACGGTGGTCGACGGGTTCGTCGGTGAGGCGTTCACGATGCGGTTCATCCCGATGCGCGAGGACGTCGACGGGCTGGACCCGTATCGCAGCGGCAACACCTTGCAGTGGGAGGCGTTCGAGTCGCTGCAGCCCGGGCAGGTGCTGGTGGTCGACTCCTACCGCACCCCGACGGCCGCGTCGGGTGGGGACATGTTGATGACGCGGGCGTGGAAGCGGGGTGCGGCGGCGGTGGTGACCGATGGTGGGTTGCGCGATGGGCAGGTGTTGTCGCAGTTGCCGTTTCCGACCTATGCGGCGGGGGTGACGATCACGACGCGGGCGGCCCAGCACCACGTGGCGGATCTGAATGTGCCGATCGGGTGCGCGGGCGTGGCGGTCTACCCGGGCGACATTCTGGTCGGTGACCGGGACGGGGTGCTGGTGATCCCGCGGCACCTGGCGGCGGAGATCGCCGAGCAGGGTCTGGGAGCAGGAGCAGCTCGAGGCGTTCGTGAGCACGAAGATCCACGCGGGGGAGCCGCTGGCGGGCAACTACCCACCCGGCGACGCGCTGAAGGCCGAGTTCAAGGCGCTGCGGGAGGGGTGACCGCCCCGCCGTAAGGGTCTTCGTCGAGCTCACCGACTTCGCCGCGACCGCGGGCCGCATGCCGCTCCGTGATCGCGTGCGGGAGTTCGAGGACGCGGGCGTGCACGGCGTCAGCCTGTCCGACCACCTGTTCGCCGCCGCCACCGCCGGACGGCCGCGCAGCGACGGCGTCGACCCCGGCTGCGACCCGATGCCGCTGCACTGATCAGGTGTTGTGGGCGAGCGCGTGGGCGATGATGCGCGCGGCTTCGGGGAAGGTGCCCGGGTTGGCGCCGGAGTAGTTGAGCCGGATGAAGGGGCCCGCGGGCTCGGCGGGGAACCACTCGGTGCCGGGGGCGATGAGGACGCCCGCGGTCTCGCAGTCGCGCACGAGGCGGGACAGGTCGGTGGCGTCGGGGAGGTGGGCCCACAGGTTGAGCCCGCCCGGGGGCGTGTGGGCGATGTGGGCCTGCGGGGTGTGCTCGCGCAGGCTGGTCAGCAGCAGGTCGCGGCGGGCCCGGAGTTGGTGGCGCAGGTTGCGCAGGTAGGTCTGCCACCCGGGTTGGGTGACGACGTCGAGCGCAGCGGCCTGCAGCAGCCCGCTGACGTACATGGACTCCGCCGCGTGGTCGGCGAGGATGCGTTCGCGGGCCGGGCCGCGGGCGATGATGGCGGCGATGCGCATCGAGGGGGACACGCTCTTGGTCAGGGAGCGCAGGTAGACGACGTGGCCCGCGTCGTCGTGGGCGGCGATCGGGCTGGGGCTGGTCGTGATGCCGAAGTCGTGGGCCCAGTCGTCCTCGATGAGGAAGGCGCCGTGGGCCCGCACCACGTCGAGCACCTGTCGGGCTCGGGTGGTCGACCATTGGGCGCCGGTGGGGTTCGCGTAGTTGGGCTGGGCGTAGAACGCGCGGGCGCCGGTCTCGCCGAAGGCGCGCGCGAGCTCGCCGGGGTCCGGGCCCTCGGCGCCGCTGGGCACCGGGACGACCCGGACGCCGGTCTGCGCGGCGGCCTGGATGGCTCCCCAGTAGGTCGGCGATTCCATCAGCAGGGGTTGGCCCGGCGCCACCAGCGCCCGGAACGCCGAGCTGAGGCCGCTCTGGCTGCCGGGCAGGATGGTGACGTCGCCCGGAGCAGGCGGCGTGACGCCGAGGGGTGTGACGTCGCGAAGCTCTTGCGCGAACCACGACTGCAGCTCCGGGAGGCCTCCGGACGGGGAGCGCGCCAGCGCGGCATCGCTGCGGGCGGCTCGGGTGAGGGCGGAGCGCACCAGGCGTTCGGGCAGGAGCTCGCGGTCGGGGTAGCCGGAGTGCAGGGCGATCGCGTCGGGCGGTGCGGTGCGCATCGGTGTGGAGAGCCGGGGGATGCGGTTGGTGGGGGAGCGCAGGGCCGCGGTCTGCCAGCCGTAGTCCAACGGACGGGCGGTGCGGACGGCGCGGACGAAGGTCCCGACCCCGGGCCTGCTCTCGATCAGCCCGCGGGCGGCGAGGGTGCGCATCGCCTTCTGCACGGTCACCGGGCTCACCGCGTGTTCGGCGACCAGCGAGCGGGTCGACGGCAGCCTCGCTCCCGGCGCGGCCTGGGCGATCCAGCCGTCGAGTGCTGTGGCGAGCCGCGAACTGCTATCGTCGGACATGTCACGACAGAGTAGCGCTACTCAGATTTCTCGGCCGGCGTTATCGTCGACGCGCGCTGGTCTGGGCTGGGGTCTGCTCGGCGTGCTGTCGTTCTCGTTCACCGTGCCGTTCACGCGGGTCGCCGTGGGCGGGCTGTCGCCGTTGTTCATCGGCTCGGGGCGCGCGGTGATCGCCACGGTGCTCGCGACCGCCGCGCTCGCCCTGACCCGGCAGCGTCTGCCCCACGGGGTGCAGTGGCGGCGGCTGGCCGTGGTGGCAGGTGGGATCGTGGTCGGCTTCCCGCTATTGACCTCGTTCGCGCTGACAACGGCGCCTGCCGTCCACAGTGCTGTCGTCATCGCGCTGCTGCCTGCCGCGACGGCGGTGGCGGCGGTGCTGCGGAGCAAGGAGCGACCGCCCCTGTCCTTCTGGGTCATGGCCGGTGTGGGTGCGCTGGCGGCGCTGGCCTTCGCGAGCCTGCAGGGCGGTGGGCTGGGCGTGCTGCACTGGTCGGACCTGCTGCTGTTCGGCGCGGTCGTGGCGGCCGCGATCGGCTACGCCGAAGGTGGGCTGCTGGCCCGCGAGCTCGGATCCTGGCAGACCGTGTCGTGGGCGTTGGTGCTCTCGGCACCGTTGATGATCGCGTTGAACGTCGTCGCGGTGGTGCAGCAGCCGCCGGACGCCACGCCGACCGAGTGGGCCGCGTTCGCCTACCTCGCCGTGGTGAGCATGTTCTTGGGCTTCTTCGCCTGGTACCGCGGCCTCGCCATCGGCCCGATCGCCCAGGTCAGCCAAGTACAGCTCGCCCAACCGGTGATGACCATCTGCTGGGCCGCGCTGCTCCTGGGCGAGCGGCTCACGTTGGCGACCGTCCTCGGTGGACTGGCGGTCGTCGTCTGCGCGGCGGTCGCGGTCCGGGTACGGCTCGGCGAGGCCGCAGCGAAGCAGGCGTAGGCGTCCGGGTGCGTCGGCCGGGCGTCGGGTGGTTGGTCCTAGCCTCGGTCGCGCAACCACCCTTGCCCGCCTGCAGTCAGCGTGCAGGCGGGCTTGAGTGGTGCGGAGGCGTCTGATCGCCGACCCCGTCAGGCGTCGCGGCGGCGCGTCACGACGATGGCCGCCGCCAGTACGGCCAGGGCCACCCCAGCCGCGTAGGTGAGGGCCGCCCACGGCGTGAACAGCGTCTGCTCGACGAAGATCGACTGGCCCGGGGACGGGCCTGCGAGCTCGGCCGAGGTGAACCGGTTGAGCACCGTGAACGGCATCCAGGGCGAGAGGTACTGGTTCATCGTCGGCACCGAGCTCACGACGACCTCGGCCAGGAGCCAGCAGAGCAGCAGCGTGACGGCGCCCGCGCCGTGCCGGACGAGCAGTCCGACGCCGACGCCGAGCACGGCCACCACGGCGTACGCGAGGCCGACGCCCGCGACCGCGCGCCAGTCCGTGGGCGTGTCGAGTGCCGCGTTGCCGCCCCCCACGATCACCAGGGCGAGGGCCCAGGACCCGAACGCCGCGGCCAGCCCGAGCACGGTCGAGCAGACGGCGACGACCGCGGCCTTGGCCACCAACACCATCGTGCGGCCCGGGACCGCCACGAAGGTCGTGCGCAGGGTGCCGTACCGCTGCTCACCCGTGACGGCGAGCGCCGCCAGCACCAGGACGACCGGGTAGCCGAGCCGGGCGACGTAGGGCACCGACTCCGACACCCGGCCCAGATCCGGTATGAGGGCCGCCGCGAGGCCCATCATCCCGACCACCAGCGCGACGGCGATGCCGCCGCACCACCACAGCGAAGGGGTCGAGGTCAGCTTGATCCGCTCCGCGGCCACCAGCCGCACCACTGCCGTCTTCACGCTGCCACTCCTGTCACGAATTCGGTGTCACCGCGGGTCAGCTCGAGGAACGCGGCTTCGAGGGACGCCTGCTGGGCGATCAGCTCGTAGATCACGACGTTCGCGGCGGACGCGATCTCGCCCACCCGGTCGGTCCGGATGTCGGGCACGCACAGCCCGATCCCGTCCGGCACGGACTCCACGCCCGCGGCCCGCAGCGCCGCGGCGAGCGCGGCCGGGTCCGAGCACCGCACCCTGACCTGCGCCGTTGCCGCGCCGACCAGCTCGGCGGTGCTCTTCTGGGCGATGAGCTTGCCGCGGCCGATGATGACGACCTCCGACGCCGTGAGCGCCATCTCCGCGATCAGGTGGCTCGACACCAGCACGGTGCGACCGCCCGCCGCGAACCGCTGGGCGAAGCCGCGGAACCAGGTGATGCCCTCCGGGTCGAGGCCGTTGGCGGGCTCGTCGAGGATCAGCACGTCCGGGTCACCGATGAGCGCGGCCGCGACGCCCAGCCGCTGCCGCATGCCGAGCGAGAAGGTGCCCGCCCGCTTGTCGGCGACGGTGGTGAGACCGACGAACTCGAGCACCTCGTCGACCCGCGCGGCGGGCATGCCGCCGAGCGCCGCGAGCCACCGCAGGTGCGACCGCGCCGACCGGCGGGGGTGCACCCACCCCGCGTCGAGCAGGCCGCCGATCGTGCGCATCGGCTCCGCCAGCTCGCTGAGGCTCTGGCCGCCGATGCGGACCGTGCCCGCTGTCGGGCGGTCCAGCCCGAGGATCATCCGCATGGTCGTGGTCTTGCCCGCCCCGTTGGGGCCCAGGAACCCGGTGACCACACCGGGTCGCACCGTGAAGGTCAGGTCGTCGACGGCGGTGGTGCGCCCGAAGCGCTTGCTGAGGCCCACCACCTCGATGGCTTTGCCGGTCATGGTCACGCTCCGCTCTGAGAGGCCGGGATGGTGCACTGCGCGCCCTCGGCGGGCAGTTCGAGATCGAGCAGGTAGTTCGCGACGACGCGGTTGACGCAGGAGTAGCCGCTGATGGCCGCGGTGTGCTGGGTGCCCTCGACCGTCAGCAGATGAGCGTGCAGGGCGTTCGCGAGGGTCACCCCCGCCGCGTACGGCGTGGCCGGGTCACCGGTCGTGGAGATCACCAGGGTCGGCGGCAGGCCGTCGGCCTTGGGCAGGTGCGGGGTGGTCGTGGGCGGCACCGGCCACAGGTCGCAGGTGTCGAGCGCACCGAACGGGGCGACGCCCGAGTCGAGGAACGGGGCAGCGGTGAGGACCCGCTGGGCGGTTGCGCCCTCGGCGGCCCGATCCGAGGTCCGGTCGGCGTCCACGCAGTTGATCGCCACCTCGGCGTCGATGCTGAGGCCGTCGTAGTAGCTGTCGGCCAACGCCAGCAGCGCCTTGGCGTCGCCTGACCGCAGCGCCTTCAGAGCGTTGGTCAGCGCGGGCCACGAGGCCGGGCTGTACAACGCCTCGATCGTGCCCGTCGTCGCATCACCGAAGGAGAGCGATCGACCGTCCCCCGCCGGGCGCGGTGTGTCCAGCAGCGGCCGGACGAGCGCCTGGTAAGCAGCGGTGGTCGTGTGCGGGTCGGTGCCGAGCGGGCAGTCCGGCGAGTGGCTGCAGTCGGCGGCGTAGACGTCGAACGCTTGCTGGAACCCCGCCATCTGCGCGACCAGCGAATCGGCCGACTTCTGGGTCGGGTCCACGGCTCCGTCCAGCACCATCGACCGGACGTTGCCGGGGAACATCTCGGCGTAGGTGGAGCCGATCCGGGTGCCGTAGGAGAAGCCGACGTAGGTCAGCTTCCGGTCGCCGAGCGCGGCGCGGAGCACGTCGAGGTCGCGGGCGACGTCGCGGGTGCCGACGTTCGCCAACACGTCCCGGCCGCCGGAGCGCTCCTCGCACTTGCTGATGTAGTCACGGGTCCTGGCCTCGGACTGCGCGACGTCCGTGGCGTCGACCTCGGACCGCTTCGCGCGCTCCTCGGCAGGCGTGAGGCAGTGCAGCGTGGGGGTGCTCGCGCCGACCCCGCGCGGGTCGAACCCGACGACGTCGAACGGGCCGCCGCCGAACGTGCTCGCCTCGCCCGCGGCGAAGCTCAGGCCCACGCCGCCCGGGCCGCCCGGGTTGAGCACCAGCGAGCCGATCCGGGCCTTGTTGGTGCGGTGTCGCAGCACCGCGATCTGCGCGGTCCGCCCCTCGGGCGCGGCGTAGTCGAGCGGCACTTCCAGCCGCGCGCAGTCCAAGGCCGGGTCAGCGAAGCTCTGCTTCTCGTCGTCGGTCTGGGCGAAGGTCGTGCACGAGCCCCACGCCAGTTGTTGTGCGTAGTACCGCTGCAGCCCGTCCGGGACCGGCGCCGCGGGGGTGGATGACTGCGGCGCGGCTGACGAGCAGGCCGCCGCGGCCATCACCCCCAACACGACCACCCCGAGGCGCTTCGCTTGGTACCACTTGCCCCATCCGTCCACGTGTTCCTCCCGTCACTTATGTCCGTGCCGGAAGAGTCGTCCTTGCAGGTGATGGGGGGTATGGCGGGCGAGGGAGGTTCCCGCGCGCCAGCGTGACGGTTTACTTGCCTAACGGTCAGGGTCGAGCGCGCATCAGCGCCGCAGGAAGTCCAGCAGTGCGGTGTTGACCTCGTCGGGATGGGTCCACCCGATGTTGTGCGGTCCGTCGGGCATCTCGACCATGGTGAGGTCGGCGATCAGCTTCTCGTCCCGCAGGCGGGCGGCGGTGGCCTCGAACGGCAGGATCCGGTCGGCGGTAGCCGCGGCGGTCGTAGCTGACGCAGCGATAGCCCGCCTCGAGCAGCACCCGTTCCTGGCGCTCCCACGAGTTGCCGTTGAGCGGGTAGCCGTGGATGAGGACGATCGGTTGGCCGGATCCGTGGTCGCCTGCGTCCACCAACCTACGGTGAAGATCGTGAACGAGTCGCGGGCCGAGTCGGCGGCCTGACATCCTGTCCGCCGTGACCGATACCGTTGTGGAGCTCGCCCTGGTCGGTGCCGGGCGGATGGGGCGCATGCACCTGCGGGCGCTCGACCCCGCCGTGGGGCGGACGGCGGCGGTCCGCATCACCGACGTGGTCGAGCCGAGCGCGGCGGCCCGAGAGGCGTTGCGGGACAACGGGTACCGACAGCACGGGTCGCTCACGGACCTGCTCGCCGCCCGGCGGCCGGATGGCGTCCTCGTGGCGGCCCCGACGGACCGGCACACGGACGTCGCCCGCGCCGCGCTCGCCGCCGGGATCCCGGTTCTGTGCGAGAAGCCCGCAGGCTTGGCGTGGTCGGAGGTCGAGGAGACCGGACGCGTTGCCGCCGAACAGGAAGTGGCCTTCCAAGTCGGGTACTGGCGGCGCTTCGTGCCCGCGATGGCCGCGCTGCGGGAGCGCGTCGCCGCGGGCGAGCTGGGGCAGATCCTGCACATCGTCTGCGCACAGTGGGACGGCGCGCCGCCGCCCCCGCAGTTCCGGCACTCCAGTGGCGGCGCCTTCGTCGACATGGGCGTGCACGAGTTCGACGTCGTCCGGTGGCTGACGGGCCAGTCGGTGGCCGCCGTCGTCGCCGTCGAGACGCCCGCGCTCGACGCGGCGGCCCGCCCGGACGCGGACAACGCGCAAGCGCTGCTCGGCCTCTCCGGCGGCACCACGGCTGCGGTGTCGCTCGGCAGGTACTACCCGGGCGGAGATCTCGTGACGATCGAGGTCTTCGGGTCGGCCGGACACGAGCGGACGACGGTGCTCGACCCCGCCGATGGCGACGGGCCGATGCTGGAGGCGCTTGCGCGACAGGCGGAATCGTTCGCCGAGCTCATCGGGGGCGGACCTCGTCGTGGTGCGGGGACAGCGGACGCCGTGGCCGCGCTCCAGGACGCCGCCCGGGCAGCGGAAGCCGCGCGCGGCAACAGCCCGTCGTAACCGAGACGTGACCTGATTGGACGATTCCCTTCGTCCAATTCGTTGACCATCAAGTGCCGCGGTTCTAGCGTCGCCCGTCAATAAGAACGTTCCAAGGTGTGAATGACGACGAGCGGGGCCGTCGGCCCCGCCGCGGGACGCAGGTGATCTCATGGGTGCGGAACCGCTGCGGGTGGCACTTGTCGGCGCGGGCCTCGTCGGCCAGGCCGCGCACGCGATCACGCTGGCTGACGACCGCGCCCGGTTCGACTTCGTCGCGGTCGTCGACCCCTCGCCGACGGTCCGGGCAGGCGTGGCCGCGCGCTACGGCGTCCCGCATGCGGTGGGCACGCTCGCCGAGGCGGTGGACCTGGGCCTGGACGCCGTCGTCGTGGCGGTGCCGGACCCGGCCCACCTGGACACCTGCCTGGAAGCCCTCGCCGCCGGTCTGCACGTGTTCTGCGAGAAGCCGCTGGTCACGCGCGTCGCAGATGCCGACGCCCTCATCGCCGCCCGCGGCGACCGCGTTCTGCAGTGCGGGTACATGAAGCTCTACGACCCGGCCGTCGAGCGGCTCGTCGAGCTGCTCGGCCCTGATGACGGTTCTGGCGGCCCGGCCGAGCTGGTCTACCTGTCCATCGAGGTGAACGACCCCGACCACCTGCCGTTCGTGGACCACTTGGGCGTCCTTGCCGCGCAGGACGTCCCGCCGGACCTCGTCGCCCGCACCCGGGCCGCGGGTGCGCAGGCCGTCGAGGACACCCTCGGCCGTCCCGCGCTCCCCGCCGAGGCCCGCGCCGCCGAGGCGTACCTCGGCGCCCTGGTGCACGACGTCAGCCTCGCCCACCACCTGCTGGGCGTCCTCGGACACCAGCCGCCGCTGCCGATCGCCGACGCCGCCTACTTCGACGCCGGGCGCGGCGTGAGCCTCAGCTGGGGCCTGCCCGACGGCGCCCGCGCCCACCTGACCCACCTCAACCTCCCGGGGGTCGGCGACTACACGGAGCGCGTGACGGTCTTCTGCCGGGACCGCATCCTCGAGCTGACCTTCCCCTCGCCGTACCTGCGCTTCCACCCGACGCACCTGGTGGAGAAGCGGACCGGGGACGGCGTCGCGGAACTCCGGACGACGCACCACCGGATCTCCTACGAGGAGTCCTTCCGCAACGAGATGCGGGCGTTCCACGCGTCGGTCACCACCGGTGCGCCCGTCCGGGCTTCGGCCGAGGCCGCGCGGGAGGACCTCCACGCGCTCCTCGCCGCACTGCAGGTGGCAGCGGGCGCGACGCCCGCGAAGGAGGAGGACTGATGCGGGTCGGCCTGTTCACCGACGGTCTGCAGCACTTGTCCCGCCGCGACGCCTTCGCGTGGTGCGTCGACCACGGCATCACCGACGTCGAGATGAGCGTGGGCACATGGGGCGCCCGCACGCACCTCGACCTCGAACGGCTGTCGGGGGACGCAGGCGAGCGGGAGGGGCTCGCCCGCGACCTCGCCGAGTTCGGGCTGACCTTCTCGGCCGTGAACGCGGCGGGCAACCCGCTCCACCCGGACCCGAAGGCTCGCGAGGAGGCGCAGTCGGCGCTGCGCGGGGCGATCGAGCTCGCGCGCACGCTCGGCATCGACCGCGTCGTCACGATGGCGGGCTGCCCCGGCGGTCGGACCGGGGGGCCGATCGGTGTCTTCGGGCTCTGGGCCGTGAGCAACGACGACGAAGGCCTGTGGTCCTGGCAGATGGAAGCCGAAGTCGGGCCGTACTGGCGCACGCTGTCGGACTGGGCGGCAGCCACAGCGCCGGACGTCCGGATCTGCTTGGAGCTGCATCCCGGGGTGAGCGTCTACAGCGTGGAGACCTACCGCGCCCTACGGACGTACGCCGGGGCGAACGTGGGGGTGAACCTCGACCCGAGCCACTTCTGGTGGCAGGGCGCGGACCCGGCCCGGGTGATCGCTGAGCTGGGGGACGCGATCGGGTGGGCGCACGGCAAGGACACGACGATCTACCCGGAGCGGGTCGCGCTACGAGGGGTGCTCGACCCGACCTTCCCACCGGATCCGGCCAGCTCGTCGTGGCACTTCTCCGCGGTCGGGGACGGTCACGACCTGCCCACCTGGCGCGGCCTCGTCGGCGCGCTGCAGGACGCCGGGTACGACGGCGTCATCTCCATCGAGCACGAGGACCCGGCGCTCTCCCCGGAGGAGTGCGTCGCCCGGTCCGCGGTCGTGCTCCGCGACGCGGTCGGGGCGTAGGCGGTCGGCATGGCGCACGTCACCGTCATCGACGTCGCCCGACACGCGGGGGTCTCCAAGTCGACGGTGTCCAACGTCGTCCGCGGCAAGGCCGTGGTCGCACCCGCCACGAAGGCCAGGGTCGAGGCGTCGGTGCGGACGCTGGGCTACCGGCCGAACAGCGTCGCGCGGGCCCTGCGGGAGCGGGCGACCAAGGTGCTCGCGCTCGTCGTCCCCGATGCGGTGAACCCCTTCTACGCGCAGCTGGCCCACGGCATGGAGCGCCGGGCCCGGCGCGAGGGGTTCGGGGTGCTCGTCGCGCACACGGGCGGCGACCCGAGGACCGAGCTGGCGCAGGTGACGGCGTTGATGTCCCGGCAGGCCGACGGGGTGCTCTTCGGCGGCCTGAGCCACAGCTCCACGCTGCATCTGCGGCTGCTCGACGAGGGGGTGCCGGTCGTGTGTGGTTTCGCCGCCGACGACGAGCGCTTCGGGGTCATCGACACCGACGACGCCACGGGGATGGCGGCCATCGTGGAGCACCTCGGCGGCCTGGGGCACACGCGTCTCGCGTTCGCGGGCCAGGGCTTCGAGGAGGCCGCCGCCGAGCTGCGCAGGGCGGCGTTCGAGAACGCGGCGGAGAACCGCGGCCTGACGGTCGTCGGACTCTGGGAGGCGCCGACCGCCGTGGTCGCGCACAACGACGCGGTGGCCATCGGTGAGCTGGACCGGTTGCACCGCAACGGGTTGCGGGTGCCCCAGGACGTGTCGGTCACCGGCTACGACGACATCCCGCTGGCCGCCCACGCCCTCATCGGGCTCACGACGGTGGGCACGGACGCCGAGCTGGCGGGCGAGGTCGCGGCGGAGCAGCTGATCCTCGCCGTGCGGGAGCACCGCCACGTCCGGCACCGGCACCTGCAGCCCGCCCGGCTCGCCATCCGGGCGAGCACCGGCCCGGCTCCGAAGAGGCCCGGGGCGGGTGAGCACCGTGGGTGAGGTGGTCCTGTCGCAGATCAGCAAGCAGTTCGACGGCGTCCGCGTCCTGGAGGACCTCGACCTGCACGTCGAGGACGGGGAGTTCGTCGTGCTGCTCGGACCGTCGGGGTGCGGCAAGACGACCGCGCTGCGGATCGTCGCGGGCCTGGAGCGCCCGACCGCGGGGCGGGTGTCCATCGCCGGGCAGGACGTGACGCACCGCCCGCCCCGCGGCCGGGACATCGCGATGGTCTTCCAGAGCTACGCCCTCTACCCCCACCTGACGGTGGCCGAGAACATCGCTTACCCGCTGAAGGTGCGCAAGGTCGACCCGAAGCAACGGACGGAGGCAGTCTCACGGGTCGCGCGCGCCCTCGAGGTGGACCACCTCCTGGCCCGCCGCCCCCGCCAGCTCTCCGGCGGACAGCGGCAGCGGATCGCGCTCGCCCGGGCGATCATCCGCGAACCGGCCGCGTTCCTCATGGACGAGCCGCTCTCCAACCTCGACGCGAAGCTGCGCGTCACCATGCGTGCGGAGATCAAACGCCTCCAGCAGCGGCTCGGCACCACCACGATCTACGTGACGCACGACCAGGTCGAGGCGCTGACGATGGCCGACCGGGTCTGCCTGCTCTCCGGCGGCCGCGTCCAGCAGTACGCACCGCCCCAAGAGGTGTTCGACCGTCCCGCGAACCGGTTCGTCGCCGAGTTCGTGGGGAACCCGCCGATGAACGTCCTGGACGTCATGCTCGATGCGGAACGCTCAGGCGTCGTCATCGCGGGCAGCCCCGTCCCGCTCGGTGACCGGTACCGGGCCTGCGCGGACGCCGGAGTGGCCCACGTGGGTGTGCGGGCCCGGGATCTCGAGCTCGTTCCCGCGGGGACCCCCGACACGGTGTCCGGCAGCGTCTACGTGGTCGAGCCGCTCGGTGACGAGGTGTCCGTCGAGGTCCTGCTCGGCGAGGCGCGCGTCTCGGTGCGCGCCCCCCGCGGTTGGGCGGCGGACCCGGGATCTCCCATCGGCGTGCGCATGGACCCGGACCGTGCGTGCTTCTTCACGGCGGACGGCACGACCGCCGTCCACCGAGCCCGTCAGAACAGCCCGATCAGCCAGGAAGTGGAAGGGATTCTGTCATGACCAGCAATCAGCACGTCAGCAGGCGGGACGTCCTGCGGTTGGGCCTCACCGCCTTCGCGGCGGCGGGCAGCATCCCCCTCCTGGGCGCCTGCGGCGGCAGTTCCAGCAGCTCCGCTCCGGCCGCGGCAGGCACGAGCGCGGCTACGAGCGGCGGGGGCAACCTCGTCATCGGGGCGTTCGAGGACGGCGCGCTCGCGCCGTTCAAGGAGACGATCCTGCCGATGTTCGAGAAGGCCACCGGCACGAAGGTCCAGTTCCTCACCGAGCCGTACGACTCGTTCTTCGCCAAGGCGTTCCAGGACGGCCAGTCGAAGGCAGGCCAGTACGACATCTACATCATGGACGACCCCTGGGTGCCGCAGTACGCGGCGGCCGGGATCCTCGAGGACCTCGGCGCCCACGGCGTCACCGCCGACAGCGACTACGCGCCCGCGTTCGCGGAGCTCGGCTACTGGCCGCCACAGCAGGGCCCCCGCATCAAGGGGTTCGAGAACGACCAGCCCAAGCTGATCGCCCTGCCGACGATCGGTGACCTGCAGACCCTCACCTACCGCAACGACGTCTTCCCCGCCGCGCCCGCGACGTGGGACGACCTCGTGGCCGCCGGCAAGGCGGGCGTCGCCGCGAACAAGGTCAAGTACGGCTTCGTGTACCGCGGCGTGAAGGGCAACCCCATCGTCACGTCGTTCTACCCGATCTTCCTGTCCTTCGGCGCGGACATGTTCGACGACAAGTGGACGCCCACGTTCAACTCGCCGAAGGGCAAGGCGGCGGCGGACTTCTTCGTGGGCACGCTCAAGTCGATCGCCCCGCCCGGTGTCGCCGAGTTCGACTCCGACCAGGAGGGGGCGGCGATCCTCGGCGGCGACGCGGCGGCGATCATCCAGTACTCGGGCAACGCCATCAAGTCCGACGACCCGGCCTCGTCCAAGGAGGTCGGCAAGCTCGACTTCGGCGTCGTCCCCAAGCAGGAGAAGGCGATCGCCCAGATCGGCATCTTCATCCACGGCGTCTCGGCCTCGGCGCCGAACAAGGACAACGCGATCGCGTTCATGAAGTGGTTCGGCTCCAACGAGACCCAGGTGGCGCTGGCCCGCTCCGGCGACCTGCCGGTGAAGATCCCCGCGTTCTCCGACCCGGACGCGGTCAAGGCGCACCGGCTGCTGCCGACGGCCCTCGCCCAGCTGCAGTCCGGGGCCCAGGCGCGGCCGCGCACGCCCGACTGGTCGAAGGTCGAGTCCATCCTGGGCACGGAGCTGAACAAGGCGCTCGTCGCGGGGAGCGGCGGGGGAGCGGCCATGGACTCCGCGGCGAGCCAGGTGAAGGACTACCTGACGGCCCAGGGCTACTACGCCTGAGGCCGTCGACGTGGTCACGCAGACAGCGACCGAACCGCTCCTTCGCCGGCGGCGGATCCTCGGGGAGAGCGGGCTGGACACGGTCCTGCCCTACCTCCTGCTCGCCCCGACGGTTCTGCTCGTGCTCGCCGTGCTCGTCTACCCGCTCATCGCGGGCGTGGGCACGAGCACGGGCTTCTACCGCTTCGGCCGCCGTCTGCGTGACGTCGGGTTGGACAACTACGTCCAGGCGCTGCACGACCCCACGTTCCTCAGCTCGCTCCTCACGACGCTGGAGTTCGTCACAGCCGCCGTCATCGTGGAGACCGCACTCGGCTTGGGGCTGGCACTCCTGTGCGCGAAGGAGGTCCGGTTCGTCCGGGCGATCCGTGGCACCTTGATCCTGCCGATGATCGTGACGCCGGTCGTCGTCGGCATCATCTTCCGGCTGATCTACGCCTCGGACGTCGGGCTCGTCGCCACGCTGGCCCGGTCGGTCGGCCTGGCGCCGCCGGAGATCCTCGGCCAGCCGAACGCGGCCTTCGCCGGTCTGGTGCTCCTGGACGTCTGGGAGTGGACGCCTCTGATGTTCCTCATCCTGCTCGCGGGCATCCAGTCGCTACCGGTCGAGCCGTTCGAGGCCGCGAAGGTGGACGGGGCCGGGGCGTGGCGCACCTTCGTCGACCACACGCTGCCGATGCTGCGACCGACGATCTTCGTGGCCGTGACGCTGCGCGCGATCGACGCGCTGACGACGTTCGACCAGGTCTACGTGCTCACCCGGGGCGGTCCGGGGATCTCCACCCAGCTCATCTCGATCTACGGCTACCAGACGTTCTTCCAGTTCCAACAGTTCGGCTACGCGGCGGCTCTGCTGATCATGGTGGCGCTCGTCGTCATCGCGGCGGCGGGGCTGGCCGTCGGGCTGATGAGGAGGCGGCGATGACCGAGCCCGCAGGCGAGACCGGCGGCACGGCGTGGCGCAGGACCGGCTACATCGTCGTGGTGGTGGCGGCCCTCGCGTTCGCCGTCGTCCCGCTGATCTGGATGGTCTCGACGTCGCTGAAGACGAACCGGGAGATCACCCAGGACGGCACGCTCATCCCGCACTCGTTCACGTTCGCCAACTACGTCAGCCTCTTCAACGGGCGGGAGTTCGGCTCCTACCTCACGAACTCCATCGTCGTGACCACGGCGAGCGTCGTGGTCGCCCTTCTCTTCGGGACGCACGCGGCCTACGCGGTCGCCCGCTTCCGGCTCTGGCGGGGGCTGGAGCGCTACATCGGGCTCGGTCTGCTGGTGACCCGGATCGTGCCGCCGATCGTGATCATCATCCCGGTCTTCCTGCTCGCCCAGGGGTTCGGCGTCCTCAACTCGAAGCTCGGGCTGATCGTCGTGTACTCGGCGTTCAACGTCTCGGTCGTCGTCTGGATGATGGAGAGCTTCTTCCGCGAGATCCCGGTCGACCTGGAAGAGGCGGCCATGGTCGACGGGGACACCCGGTTCGCGGCGTTCCGGCGGATCGTCCTGCCGCTGGCCGCGCCCGGCCTCGTCGCCACCGGCATCTTCGCGATCATCGTGACCTACAACGAGTTCCTCTTCGCGCTCGTGCTCACCTCGACCCCCACGGCGGAGACCATGCCGGTCGGCGCCGCGACGCTCATCGGCCGGATCAACATCGACTGGGGCGCGATGAGCGCCGCCGGGGTGATCGGGGCCCTGCCGATCCTGCTGTTCTCCGTGCTGGTGCAGAAGCACCTCGTGCGCGGACTGACCATGGGCGCCGTCAAGTGACGCCCATCGACGACGGGAGACATTTGATGGCCGACCTTGGCGCGATCACCGTGGCGAACGCCCCGGTGAGCTACGGAGCGTTCGAGCTGACCGTGGGCATCGACCCCTCCACGCCGGACGGCCTGCACGTGCTCAACGAGGTCGCGGCGGCCGGGTACGCGGGCATCGACCTCGGGCCCGTCGGCTACCTGGGTTCGGGGCCCGAGCTCGCCGAGCGGCTCGCCTCGCGCGGGCTCGGCCTGGCCGGGGCCTACCTGGAGCTGCCGTACGCCGACGCCGACGCGCTCGAGCGGGTCCTCCCCGAGCTCGACGCGATGCTCGACACCTTCGACGCCGTCGCGGGGCAACTGCCCGGGCCGCCGCCGCACCCCACCATCGCCGACGCGGGCGCTCCCGAGCGCCGGAGCAGGCCGGGGCGTGCGCACGCCGACCGGTCGATGGGGCTCGACGAGGACGGCTGGCGCCGCTTCGCCACCGGTCTCACCCAGGTCCTCTCCCGCTGCCGTGACCGTGGCTACGAGCCGACGTTCCACAACGAGACCGGCACCTTCGTCGAGGCGCCGTGGGAGGTCGAGCGCGTCCTGGACCTCACCGACGCCCAGTTCTGCCTCGACACGGGCCACTTCGTCGTCGGCGGCGGTGATCCGGTCGCGGCGCTGCGCGACTTCGGGTCGAGGATCAACCAGGTGCACCTGAAGGACGCGAGCCGCGACATCGTCGCCGCGATCGTGGCCGACGGCGACCCGGTCGAGGCGGTGTGGACCCGCGAGGCGTTCCCGCAGCTCGGGGCGGGGGACGTCGACATCGACGCTCTCCTCGCCATTCTGCGCGACACGGGGTGGACGGGGTGGCTGGTCGTCGAGCAGGACACCCTGCCGAACACGGCGGAGCGGTTCGCCCGTGCCGCGCAGGACCAACGGGCCAACCGCACCTTCCTCACCGCGCGCGGGCTGTAGCTGTGCCGTCCATCCTCTGACTTGGGTCAGAGGATGGACGGGACGACGGTCGGCCTGGTCCGGCACTTCAACTGAGGCGTGCGGTTCAGCGGCGCAGCGCCGCCACCGCCTCGCGCAGCGCCGCGTAGGCGCCGAGCTCGGCGCGGACCGGGGTGAGGACGAGGGCGTCGGCGACCTGGGCCACCGCCTCGCGCAGCCGGGCCTCGGCCCGGGCCCGGCGTCGACGGGCGCCGACCACGGCGAACCCGCGGGCCAGGACAGCGAGCAGCAGGCCTGCCAGGAGACCGCCGATCAGCAGCGCGGTCGGAAGTGGCACCAGCCCGATCATGGGCGGCTCGGGCTGGGGCAGGCGCAGCACGGTGAGCGCGTAGAGGCCGACCAGCCACAGCGCACCTGCCACCATGGCCACCGCGAGCAACGCCTGCAGCCCCCCGACCGCCCGCCACCACCACGGCTTGCCCGTCACCCCGAGGTCGGTCGTGGAAACCGCGCGGTCCAGCGCATCGGCCAGGTCATCCCCGCGGGAGCGGGCGGCGTCGCGAACGGCGTGCGGCCACGGGTCGGGCAGCCCCGCCGCCGCGTCGTCGGCCAGATGCCGCAGGGCCAGCTCGACGCGGGATCGTTCGACGGCGGCGGCCGCGGGCAGCGACGTGCGCTGCGGGGTGGGCGGGAGATCGGCGTCGTCGGCAGGCGACGCACCCGTGACGATCGCGGTGCGGGCGCGGTCCAGGTGGAGTCGACGCAGGGGGTCCGGGCGCAGCTTGCGCAGCCAGCGGGTGAACGGGAACCCGGTAGCGGCCACGGCGCGGTGAACGGCCGCCCGCTGCACGGCCGCGCCGACCGCGGGGATCCCGGCGGCCGCCCCCAACGCCGCGACGAGCGCGCGTTGCGGGCCCTCACCGATCGCGTCACGCGGTCGTCCGCCCACCACGGTCGCGAAGTCCGCGGCCACGGTGTCGAGGTCCGCCGAGATCCGGCGCAAGGCGGCCCTGCGCGCCGCGACCGCCCCGGTCAGCACGTCGCGGAGCCGCTCGAGGCCGTCTCCGGTGGCGGCCGAGGTGGGCAGCAGCGGCACGTCGGCGAGCCCGTCGTCGGTCAGCAGCCTGCGCAGGTCGGCCAGCGCGTCCGGTAGCGCACCGCCCGGCAGCAGGTCGACCTGGTTGAGCACGATGACCATCACCTCGCCGTGGCGGGCCAACGGTCTGAGGTAGCGGTCGTGGATCGCGGCGTCGGCGTACTTCTGCGGGTCGAGCACCCACACCAGCACGTCCACCAGCGCGACGAGCCGGTCGACCTCCAGGCGGTGCGCCATCTCGGTGGAGTCGTGGTCGGGCAGGTCGAGCAGCACCAGCCCGCGCAGGTCGTCCTGCCCCTGCGGGACGTCGAGCGCGTGCCGCCGGGGGATCTGCAGCCAGTCCAGCAGTGGCCCTGCGCCCGCGGCGTCCCAGACCACGGCGTGCGCGACCCCGGTGGTCGGACGGCGCACCCCCGGGGCCGAGACCTGGGTTTCGGCCAACGCGTTGAACAGCGACGACTTGCCGCTGCCGGTGGCCCCGGCCAGCGCGACGACGGTGTGGCTGCCCGAGAGGCGCAGCCGCTCTCCGGCCCGGTGCGACAGCGCCCGCGCCGGGGCGAGCAGCCCCTCGTCGAGGCGGCCCTCGCCCAGCTCGACGACGCGGTCCAGCGCCTGCAGCCGCGCCGCGACGGGGTCGGCGGCACCCTCGGACCCACGGGCCGCGGCACGCCTGCCGGGGATGCGGACGGTCACGGGGCGCTCGCCCGTGCCGCCTCGACCCCAGCGGCGGCCCGCTCCAACGCCACCGCGTCGGCCGGGTCCGTCGCGTGCGCGGCCAGGAGATCGGCGAATCGCGCCTCTTCGCGGCCCAACAGCAGCCCGACCCGTTCGAGCAGGTCCGCCCGGCTCTCGTCGGCCAGGCGGCGCACGGCCTGGTCGCCGAACAACGCCTCCAACACCTTCTGGGAGAGCAAGGTGGTGCCGCCCGCGACACCGATCTCGGCGCCCGTCGGGATGAACGCCGTGCTGGCGAAGACCGCGATCATGACGACCAGCCCGGTCGCGTTCACCCCGTACGCGGCGACGCGGGCGGTGGTGCGGCGGTCGGCCCCCTCGCGTCGGACGAGGTCGAGCACGGCGCCCTGCCAGTCGCGCACGGTCCGCTCGACGCCCGCGCGCAGGTCCGGGCCCGCGCGGTCGAGGCGGGTGTCGGTGTCGCGCAGCAGGCGTGTGCCCGCGGCGTTGCTGCGCCAGGACGCCGCCGTCCGCTCGGCCGCGCGTTCGGCAGCGGCGTCGACCAGCAGCACGACCCCCGACTCGAGCGCCGCCGTGAGCTGCGTTCCCGGCTGGGGGCGGCCCGTCACCGCCGCGGTGAGCTTGTCGCGCAACCGCCCGACGCGATCCTGCAGGGTGCGCAGCAGCTCGCCGGTGCCGACGAACTCCTGCCAGCGGGCCAGCACCTCGCCGCGCAGCAGCGATCCGTCGCGCATGCCCTCGTCGACTTCGGTGAGCGCGCCTGCGTAGGCATCGCGCGCGTCCGCCCGCAGCCGCGCCGCCGCGTCCAGCTGCGCGTGCGCCTGGGCGGCGAGTGCGGCGGTCCGCGGACGCAGGCTGTCCAACGCGCCGTCGAGGGTGCGACGGACGACCACCGCGCGCTGCGCGGCGTCGCGGGCCAGGTCGGAGAACCACTCGCGCAGCGGCGCCACCACCGGTTCGGGCAGCAGCCCACCCTGCAGCGTCGTCTCGGGCACGACGAAGAGGGGCGCCTCGGCCAGGCCGTGCGCGGCGAGCATCTGCCCGAGGTGGGCCGCGATGTCGTCTTCGGCGCCGGGCGGCACCCGGTCGAGCAGGATGGCGAGCGCGGTCCCGCGCTCGTGGGCGGTCTCCAGGACGTCCCAGGGCACGGCGTCGGCGTAGCGGGCGGCGGTGGTGACGAACAGCCACAGGTCCGCCGCGGCGAGCAGCTGCCCGGCGAGGCGCCGGTTGGCCGCGACGACGGAGTCGATGTCCGGTGCGTCCAGGAACGCCAGGCCCGGCTCCAGCGTCGGCGAGGTCACCAGCTGCAGCGTGCGGTGGTCGGTGCCCGCGCCGCTGGTCCGGGTCAGCTCGGGCAGCACGCGCGTGTCGGAGAACCACCGCATGTCGTCGGGGTGGCACACCAGCACGGGGGACCGGGTTGTCGGGCGGAGCACCCCGGACGGGGTGACCACGGCCCGCACCAGGCTGTTCACCACCGTCGACTTGCCCGCCCCCGTCGAGCCGCCGACCACCGTGAGCAGCGGCGCGTCGAGCTGGCGCAGCCGGGGCAGGACGTAGTCGTCGAGCTGGCGGACGAGCTCGGCGCCCGCTTCGCGGGCGCCCCCGGAGCCGGGGATGTCGAGCGCGAACCGGGTGTCGGCCGCCGCCTCCCGCAGGGCGGTGAGGGACTGGGCGAGCGCGTCGTCGCTTGCGGGCAGGCGGCCCTGCTCGGTCGACCCTCCCGCTGTCATGGATCCCCCCGTCGCGCCACACCGGTGGATGCCCACCGTGCCTGACACCCAACCGCATGAACAGGACGACCCGCACTTCGGCGCCCCTTGCCGTGGCTCTCGCCATCGATCAGGCGGGTCTCGGCACCTCGTGCCCGCGATGCCGGCTGGGGCTGTGGCCGTAGGCCCGTTTGAACGCCGTGCTGAACGTGAACGGGCTCGTGTAGCCGACCCGGCGGGCGACCGCGGTCACCGTCGCCTCCGGATCGGCCAGGAGATCGGCTGCCAGCGCCAGCCGCCAAGCCGCGAGGTAGCTCATCGGGGGCTCGCCGACC
The DNA here is from genome assembly GCA_963799945.1 of uncultured Actinomycetota bacterium. Taxonomy (GTDB): domain Bacteria; phylum Actinomycetota; class Actinomycetes; order Mycobacteriales; family Pseudonocardiaceae; genus Pseudonocardia. The sequence continues at coordinate 67,430 of CAWCZG010000004.1, read as the reverse complement.
GCGGCGTGGAAGCGGCGGGCGAACGCCGCCCGGGACAGCCCGACCTCGCGGGCGAGCGCGCTGACCGTCCAGGGCCGCTCCGGCGTCTCGTGCAGGGCCTCCACCGCCCGGCCGACCAGGGGGTCCGCGTGGGCGGCGAACCACGCAGGCGACGTGACGTCCGGCCGCCCGAACCAGGCCCGCAGCCCGGCGATGACCACCAGGTCGAGCAGCCGGTCCAGCACCACACCCTGCCCCGGCAGCTCACGGTCGATCTCGGCGGCGAGGACCGGGAGCACCAGCGCGTCCCACTCGCCCGCGCGGAGGACGACGAGCGGGGGCAAGGCGTCGGTCAGCCGCCTGCTGATCTCGCCCTCGCCGAGGTAGCTCCCGATCAGCATCACGGTCTCGCCCGCCGGGCTGTTGCCCCACGTCCGCACGCCCAGCGCCATCTCCTCGGACATGCTCTTGCCCTCCGGGGAGGCGCAACGCTGGCCGGGCAGGATCGCGACCAGCGGCGACCTGGTCGGGGTGTCGGCGAAGACGTAGTGGTCGGGACCGCGCAACAGGGCGACGTCGCCGGGCGCGACGGGGATCGGCTCCGCGTCGCCGCACCGGATCCAGGCGGCGCCTTCGACGACGGCGACCACCGAGAGCGGCGCCTCGTCCCGGACCTCGATCGACCACGGCGACGCCATCCGCGCGCGGAGCGCGAACGCGCCCCGCGCCCGCGGTCCGTCGAGGAAGCCACCAAGCGCATCCATCGCTCAAGAGTAGACGATAAACAATGAATCTGAGCGTCGAGCACATGGATCGTCTCGCTGGCGCGGGTTAGCGTCGTGTCATGACCAACAACCAGCACATCCTCGTCCTCGGTGGCACCGGCAAGACCGGCAGCCGGATCGCGGCCCGGCTCGTCGGGCTCGGCCACACCGTCCGCATCGGTTCCCGCAGCGCGACCCCGCCGTTCGACTGGGACGACCCGGGCACCTGGGCCGCCGCGGTGGACGGGGTCGACGCGGCGTACCTGTCCTACTACCCCGACGTGTCGTTCCCGGGCGCTGCCGACGTCATCAGGTCGTTCGCCCGCCAGGCCGCCGACGCGGGCGTGGGCCGCCTGGTTCTGCTCTCCGGCCGCGGCGAGCCCGATGCCGAACCCGCCGAGCAGGCCGTCCGCGACGCCGGAGCCGAGTGGACGGTGCTGCGCTGCGCCTGGTTCGCGCAGAACTTCAGCGAGCACTTCCTGCTCGGACCGGTGCTCGACGGGGTCATCGCGCTCCCGGCGGGCACGGTCACCGAGCCGTTCCTCGACGTCGAGGACGTGGCCGACGTCGCCGTGGCCGCCCTGACCCGCGACGGGCACCAGGGCCGGACCTACGAGCTGACCGGGCCGCGCCTGCTCGGCTTCGCCGACGCGGCCGCCGAGGTGGGCGCCGCGACCGGTCGAGCCGTCGCCTACCTGCCGGTGACGCCCGCGGAGTACGCGGCGGGTGCGGCCGCGGCGGGCGTGCCCGAGGAGGAGATCGTCCCGCTCACCGAGCTGTTCACCCGTGTGCTCGACGGGCACAACTCCCACGTCACGCACGACGTCGCGGCGGTGCTGGGCCGACCGGCCCGGGACTTCGCCGACTACGCCGCCCGGACCGCCCGGACCGGCGTCTGGCAGCCCCGCCCGGCCGAGGTCATCTGATGGGGCTCAGCTCGGGTCGGGGGATCCGGGCCGCCGCCACACGTCGCGCTCCTGCAGCAGTTCGATCTGGCGCGCGATGACCTCCTTGCGGTACTCCTCGTGATGGGGCGGCGTGCGGTCCAGGTACATGTTCTTGGGGTAGATCGGCTGCTCGTAGATGATCTGCGCGAGCTCGGCGCGGACGTCCTTGAGCCAGTTGGTGACCTGGGAGCTCGCCCGGTGGTGGCGCAGCGCTTCGATGTCGATCGCGCCGCTGACGAACGTCGAGCCGCTGGTGTCGAACTGCTTGCCGACGATCTGGCCGCGGTGATTGACGATCATGGACCGGCCGCCGCCTGCGTCGATCGCCTCCGGGCTCTCCGGGTACAGGTGGTAGCCGCCGATGTTGGGCGCCACGACGTACATGTTGTTCTCCAGCGCGCGGGCCCGGTTGGAGATCTCGAAGACGTCGTTCTCGGTGAACGGCACCGGCAGCGATGCCCGGTAGACGACCTCGGCCCCGTTGAGGGCAAGGCCGCGGCCGTTCTCCGGGTACATGCCCTCCATCGCCATCATGATCCCGAGCCGCCCGATCGGCGTGTCGGCCACCGGCCAGAAGGCATCCAGGGTCCGGCCGTACTTCTCGACCCACCAGTCGAACAGGTCGTGCGGCGACACCGAGCGCTCGACGGGCAGCAGCGCGTTGATCTTGTAGTGCACGAGGACGATCTCCTCGTCGGGCGAGATCACCAGCCCGGCGTTGAAGAACAGGTCCGGCCAGTCCGGGTGCCGGGCCTTCGCCTGCGCCATGACGTAGACGCCCCACTGCCGGGCGAGCCTGCCGAGCCGCTCGGTCTCGGGACCGGGGATGTCGATCGCGCACGTGTGGGCGAACTCGGTGTGGTCGACGTCGAGGATCTCGTCGTTGAAGCCCATCAGCGCGCCCTCGGGGATGGCCAGCAGGCGCACCGGGATGTCGAGGCTCGACAGCCAGAACGCGGCCTTGGTCAGGCTTTCGATGTGCTCGAAGTTGTTCTCGATGTCCGCGCGGCTGCGGATCCCCCAGAACGTCGGGATCAGCCCGACCGCGTTGTACGGCTCGACCATCATCGCTCCTGTCCGTGACCGCGCCCGCCCATCACGTGCCGCCACCCCCAGGCCGCACCGCCCGCCAGGCATCCCCCGTCACCTTATCCACGCAGCATCCGATCACGGGCGCCCGGAGATCATCGATCTCGGTGTCGCCAAAGATTGCCTGCGGCAGTCAAGTATTGTTGAATAGACGGATGCCACGGCTGGAGAACCTGCTCGGCGCTCAGGCGCTCGGCCTCACCGACCGGTTGCTCGGTGTGGAGGACGGCGGGCCGCCGCCGTCTGATCGCGCCGCGCTCGTGACCCTCCTGGCCCACCCCGATCGACCGGTGGCGTGGCTCGGCGATGTCCTGGGGCTGACCAGCTCCGGGAGCACGAGGCTGGTGGACCGGTTGGTCGCCGCGGGTTGGGTGATCCGTACGGCCGGGGCGGACGCCCGTAGCCGACGCCTGCGGCTCACCGACGAGGGCTACCGGCGTGCCTCCGCGATCCTGGAGAGCCGGCAGTCCGCCATGGGCGACGTGGTGGCGGCGTTGTCGCCGGAGGACCGCGGGGAGCTGGAGCGGTTGCTCGGCCTGGTCGTCCGCGGGCTGGGCGACACCGCGGCGTCGATGCGGGTGTGCAGGCTGTGCGACCGGACGTCCTGCGCATCCGGCGGCCGCGCGTGCCCCTTCGACGAGGGGGAGCGGGCCGATGCCTGAGGTGATGACGGAGGTTGGCTCCGCGCGGCGGATCGTGCTGCCGGGCGTCGGCATGGTGGCCGTCAGCTTCGGCCTCGCCCGCTACGGCTACGGCCTCCTCCTGCCGGAGATGCAGGACGCGATCGGCCTCACCCCGGCGGCGGCCGGGCTCGTGTCGTCGGGCTCCTACCTGTCGTACCTGCTCGCCAACACCGGCGTCGTGTGGGTGACCGGGCGGTTCGGCCCGCGGGTGGCGATCGGCCTGGCCGCGGTCGCGGGCGCGGTCGGGATGGCGGTGATCGCCGCAGCGGGGGGCGCGGTGTCGCTGGCCGTGGGCGTGCTGGTGGCCGGGGCGGCCGCAGGGTTCGCCTTCCCGCCCTACGCCGAGCTGGTCGCCCGGCGGGTGTCGCCCCGCCATCGCGACGGGGCGTGGTCCGCGATCAGTTCGGGCACCGGTTGGGGTGTGGCGATCGCCGGACCCATCGCCATCGCGGCGGGGGAGCGGTGGCGGGTGGCGTGGATGGTGTTCGTCGGCATCGCGGTGCTGGTCGGCCTGGCCGCGGTGCTGGTCGCGCCGCGGCACCGCGACGAGCAGCTGCGCCGCCCGCAGCTGAGCTGGTCCTGGTTCCTCTGCCCGCGGTCGCGTCCGTTGCTCGTCTCGGCCGTGCTGGTCGGCGCCGGGAGCGCGGTGTGGTGGGTGTTCAGCGTCGACGCGCTGCGGCAGAGCGGCATCGACGCCGGCGCCGCGCGGATCGTCTACGCGGTCTGTGGGGTGGCCGGGATCTTGGCCTCGCTGAGCGGGGTCGCCTTCGCCCGGCTGGGGTTGCGCGCCGGCTACCTCGTGGCGTGCCTCCTGCTGGCCGGGTCGCTCGCGCTGCTCGGCACCGCGACCGGTCATCTCCCCGCCGCGTTCATCGCGGCCGTCCTGTTCGGCGTGTTCTACAACGGGGTCGTGGCCGCGCACGGCATCTGGAGCTCGCGGGTGTTCGCCGACCACCCGGGGGCGGGGCTGGCCGCGGTGAACACCGCCCTCACCATCGGCACCCTCGCAGGCCCGGTGGTCGCGGGCGCGACGATCGCGGCGCTCGGGTACGCGCCGACGCTCGTCGGGGCCGCGGCGGTCATCGCGGCCGCGCTGGTGTTCTGCCCGCCCGGAGCGGAGCGCCGGAAGGTGCTCGCGGCGCACCACTGCAACGCTGCCCCGGTAAGACCGTGATCGGGTGTCGACGCGTCAGCCGAGGGAGATGTTTCATGATCGAGGGACTGGACCGCATCGAGGTCATCACCGTGTTCGTCGAGGACCTGCAGTCGGCGAAGGCGTTCTACGGCGGGGTCTTCGGGCTGGAGACGGTCTACGAGGACGCCGACTCGGCGGTGGTCGCGCTGGACCACCTCATGATCAACCTGCTGGTGGTGACGCGGGCGGACACCCTCGTCGAGCCGAAGGCGGTAGGCGGCTCGGACGCGGGCCCGCGGCTGTTGTTCACGATCCGGGTGGCCGATGTGGACGCCGTGTGCCAGGAGTTGGCGCGGCACGGCGTGGCGTTGCTCAACGGCCCGGTCGACCGGCCCTGGGGTCGGCGAACAGCCGCGTTCGCCGACCCCGCGGGCAACGTGTGGGAGGTCGCTCAGGTCCTGCCCGACGCCTGAGCTGCTTGGGAGCGCTACCCGCTAGGCCAGCGCGGCCGTCGGCCAGGTGGTGCGGTGATCGGCGTAGAGGACGATCGTGGCCGCGTCGTCGACCGGGGGGTAGATCCACTCCGCGTTGATCGACCTCTTGAGGCTCTTGGCCTCGTGGCGCGTCTGCTGCACCGCGCGGTCCCACCCCGTGGTCAGGATCGCGCCATAGGAGCCCAGGTCGAGGCAGGTCACGTACGGGTCGGGGGCGAACGGGACCCGGGGTTGGCCGAGCAGGTCCGAGGCGACGTTGACGCCGACGAACTTGCCCTGCGGGACGGCGTGCTGGCAGCTCTGCATCACGACGTGGCCGGGCTCGGCTTCGGCGGCAGCGGTGTCTCCCGCGGCGTAGACGCCCGGTACCCCGACGACCTCGAGGAACTCGTCGACCCGGAGCCGACCGATCGCGTCCCGCTCGCCCGGGATCTGCTCGGTGAGCGAGCTGGCCCGCATGCCCGCGGTCCACACCACGGTGTGGGCGGCGAGCCTCGACCCGTCCGACAGCGCTATGCCGGCCGCGTCCAGCGACTCCACCCGCACCCCGAGCCGGGTCTCGACACCGGTCTCCGCGAGCGCCTCGAGGATCAGGGGGCGCGGCCCTTCGCCGAGCTCCGGACCCACCACGGCCTCGCGCTCGACCAACACGACCCGCACCGGGCGACCGTCGGCGACCGCGCGGAGGCGGCCGACCATCTCCGTCGCGACCTCCAGCCCGGTGAACCCGGCGCCGATCACGACGGCGGTGAAGCGACCGTCCTCCCGGGGCGCGGTCGGCAGGCGCAGGACGTGGGCGTGCAGGGCGGCGGCGCCGGGCATCGTGTCGACGTCGAAGAGGTGCTCCGCCCCGTCGAGTGTCGGCCGGACGACGCGGCTGCCCGCGGCGAGGACGAGGCGGTCGTAGGGCAGGTCGAACGGTGCGCCGTCGCGTCCGACGGCGGTGACCGTCCGGCTGTCGGTGTCGATCCCGGTGACGGTCGCCGCGAGGCGCCGCACACCGATCGGGCCCAGCACGCGGTCCAGCGGCACACGCATCTGCTGCGGATCGGGCTCGTAGAGCCGGGGGCGGATCACCATGTCGTCCCCCGGGGCGACGAGCGTCACCCGGATCGCGGTGTCGGGCAGGCCTGCCTCGTGGCACGTGCGGACGACACCCGCCGCCGCCCACACGCCCGCAAACCCACCACCGATAATCAGGACATTTGGCATCTAGATTCGCCCTCCTCGGAATCGTCGAGCACTTGCCTGGTCTCTACCTCGTTGCCTTCTCGTCGCGGCCGAACGCCCGACGGACCACCGCGGCGGCGCCAGGCGCATGCTGCTCGGCCGCGGCCCGCACGTCGGCGATCGTCTGCCCGGCCAGCTCGCGTCGCCAGGCCAGCTCCGCCCGCTGCATGGACGCGTGCACCGCGCACGGTGCGGCGAACGAGCTGCTCGGCATGCCTTCGCCCATGCCCCGCTCGCGGATGTCCGTGCACCGGAACGCGTCCTGCGCGCCCTCGATGGCCACGACGACGTCCATCAGCGTGATCGTGGCCGGGTCGCGGGCCAGCCGGAACCCGCCGCGCGCACCGGGCAGCGACTCCAGCACGCCCGCCCGGACCAGCGCCTGCAACTGCTTGTTCAGATAGGCGACCGGCAGGTCGTGCTGGGTGGCGAGCTGCGCGGTCGACACCGGCTCGTCATCGTCGAGCCAGGCGAGGGCGAGCAGGACGTGCAGAACCCACTCCACACCCTGGCTCATCCGCACGGTCAGAGCGTAGAACCTGGATATCGAATGTCAAGGTTCTGCCTGCGGTCGGCTCTCCGTCGTCCACTCCGGGAGCTCGGGGCGGACGTGGTAGTCGCTGGCCTCGTCGGTCCACCAGGCCGCCACGGTCGTGAGCTGCGTGGGCGGTTGGAGCGTGCCGGCGCAGATCGACGTCCGGTCGCGGGTCGCCGACTGCCAGAACAACGACGATCCACACCGTCCGCAGAACCCGTAGCGCGCTTCGGGCACGGGGTCGTACCAGCGGAGCAGCGACTCCGGGTCGTTCACGGCGAGGTCGCCGGTGCCCGCCGAGGTCGCCGCCATGTGATGGCCGGTGAACCGGCGGCAGCGGTGGCAGTGGCAGTTGATGACGTCGCGCAGCGGGCCGCTGACGGCGAACGAGATACCGCCGCAGAGACACCGGCCCGACGCCGTCGGTCGCTCGACCATGACCGTGGGTACTCCCGCCGGGCGGCGCGGCGCAAGACGGTCTACCGGGCGGTGTAGCCGCCGTCGATGACCAGTTCGGCGCCGGTGACCCAGCGCGCCTCGTCCGACGCCAGGTAGATCGCCCCCCAGGCGATGTCGTCGGGCTGTCCGGTTCCGCCGAGCGGGTGGGCCGGGTCGAGCACACTGCGGGCGGCGGCCTCGGTGAGGCCGGCGTCGGTGGCGTAGCGGTGGACCATGTTGGTGAAGATGAAGCCCGGGTGGATCGAGTTGACCCGGATGTTCTCCGCCGCGTAGGTCAGCGCGTCGTTCTTGGTCATGACGCGGACCGCGCCCTTGGAGGCGTGGTAGGGCGGGACGTCGCCACCGCCGAGGATGCCGTAGATCGACGAGATGTTGATGATCGATCCGGCGCCCGCGGCGCGCAGGTGCGGGATGACGTGCTTCGTGCAGAGGAACACCGCGGTCGAGTTGACCGCCATGACCTTCTCCCAGTCGGACAGGTCGAGCTGGTCGGTCGGCTTGTTGACGCCCTCGATGCCCGCGTTGTTGACCAGTGTGGTGACGCGCCCGAACTCCTGCGCCACGTCGGCGAAGGACGCCGAGACCTGCTCCTCCTGGGTCACGTCGACCGCGCGGAAGATCGCCTTCGCCCCGCCCGCGACGAGCTTCTCGGCCACCTCGCGGCCCCGCTCGTCGCGATCCAGGATCGCGATCGCCGCCCCCTCCTCGGACATGCGCGTGGCGATGGCCTCACCGAGGCCGTTGCCGCCCCCGGTGACGATGGCGACCTTGCCGTTGAGACGGGACATCGCTGTTCCCTCCGCATCGAGTACCGGTGCCGACGGGCACCCCGGCAAGGATGACGGTCGACGGTGTCCGCGGAGTCGTGATGTCCGAAAAAGGGACACGACCCGTGTTTCAGGCTCGTGCCGCCGTGCAGGGGGCGGTCGTGGCGACGGGCCTGCCCACGGTCAGGAGGGCCGACAGCTCGGGGCCGAGCGCGTCGCTGATCGGTCGGTCGGCCTGGGCTCCGAGGGCGTCGAGCACCTTCGCGAAGAAGCAGCGGGCCGCGGCCGCGAGCGCGACGTCCAGCACGTCGGTGTCGGAGAGGCCCAGGTCGCGCAGGTGCTGGACGTCCTGCTCGGTGATGGCCTGCGCGTCGCGCGCGACCTGCTCGGCGAACTCCATCACCGCCCGGTCGGCGTCACTGAGCGCCTGGGCGTTCGCGCGGTCGGTGAGGACCTGCGGCAACTGGTCGGCGGGCACGAGGTGCAGCCAGTCCGCCAGCATCCAGGTGTGGGCCATCGCGCAGTAGGTCGAGCGGATCTGCTGGGCGGCGGCGATGGAGACCAGCTCGTAGCGGCGTCGGTCCATGCCGCCCCGGATCGCCGCGTTGAGTTGTTGCCACCCGGCAAGAGCCGCTGGTCGGCCGCCGAGTGCCAGCGCCCAGTCGGGTAGGAAGCCGAACTGGGTCGTTGCCGTCTCGTAGACCGCTGCTTGCGCGGCGTCGGCCTCGGCGGGCGGCGTGGTGTGGATGAACATGAGCGCGTTCCCTCCGCGAGCTGTTGTCCCTCCAGACGCCCGCGCGCTAGGGCCGCATTGCGCCGCACGGCATGTCCAGATGGCCATCTCCGGATTCCCCCTCGGAACGGCGGGATCTGGTTTACCCTGACGTCCGGTCCAGGGACGGATCAGGCGTCACCCCGCGGGCCGCAGCAGCCGTCCGAAGGGATTCGCCAATGCGCACCGTCGCCGTCCTGGGCCCCATTCCCCGCGACCGCATAACGACCCATCGCGGGGAGGTCTTCGAGAAGTACGGCTGCGCGCTCTACACCGTCGCGGCGCTGTCCGCGTTGATGGAGCCGACGGACCGGATCTGCCCGATCGTGCACGTGCGCAAGCAGGACGAGGAGGCGATCAAGGAACTGCTCGCGCCCATGGCCAATGTGGACCTGACCGGGATCCGGTCGGTCACCGACCGCGGCGACGTCGTCGAACTGACCTATGAGGACCAGAACACCCGGCGGGAGCGCCAGACCGGGTTCATGAGCCCGATCCTGCCCCGCGACGTCGAGTTCGCGCTGGACGCGGAGGCGTTCGTCTGCGTGCCGATCACCGACTACGAGGTGAGCCAGGCGACGCTCGAGTTCATCAAGGCGAAGAGCGACGGGGTGGTGCTCCTCGACGGGCACGGCCCGGTCAGCACCCTCACCCTCGGCGGCGAGCGCCAGCACCGGCTGTGGGTCGAGCGCGACGCGTGGCTGCCCAGCGTCGACATCCTCAAGATGAACCTGGAAGAGGCGGGCTGCAGCTGGTTCCCGCGCGAAGGCGACGACGGCGGGTCCGCGATGGGTCAGCCGATGACCGAGTCGGAGATGCCGAGGTTCGCCGAGCACTGCCTGCGCCAAGGCGTGCGCGCCGTCTGCGTCACCCTCGACCAGCGCGGCTGCGCGGCCTACCGGCTCGACGACGACGGGCAGTTGGAGGAGCACATCGTGCCGCGGATTCCGGTCGAGCACGTCGTGGACACGACCGGCTGCGGCGACTCGTTCGCCGCGGGCATGGCGTTCGGCTTCCTCCCGGAGTTCGACATCGTCCGGGCCTGCCAGTACGGCAACGCGATGGGCGCCCAGCGCTGCGCCGGTTCCAGCCTGCAGATCTACCTGCCCCGTACCGAGACCGACGCGCAGATCGCGCGCACCTACTCCTCCGTCGGCGGAGCGGCACGTGCGTGAGGTGCTGAGCGGGCCCGAATGGCTGATCACCGAGAGCGGGTTCGACCTCGAGCAGGCGGGCGTCTACGAAACCCTCTGCACGGTCGGCAACGGCTACCTCGGCACCCGCGGCACGCTGGAGGAAGGCCACGACGGCGACCTGTCGGGCACCTACCTCAACGGCGTCTACGACGACCACGACTCGCCGGTGATCGACCTGGTCAACGCGCCTGACTGGCTCGGGTTCGCCGTCTACGTGGACGGCAGCAGGTTGGACGTGGACAACTGCGCGGTGCTCGAGCACGAGCGCACGCTCGACCTGCACACCGGCCTGCTGTACCGGCGCACGGTCTTCATCGACGAGGCCGGGCGCCGGACCCGGCTGGAGACGCTCCGCTGCGCGTCGATGGCCGATCGGCGCACGTGCGCGCTGCGGATCGCGATCACGCCGGAGAACCACGACGCCGCGGTCGCGGTCGTGAGCGCACTGGATGGCAGGCGCCGCAACTTGGAGCGCCTGCCGGTCTACCCACCGGATGCGCGGTTCCCGTTGAAGACCCGGTGGGAGAAGTGGGCCCTCACCCGCCACCTCGAGCGGACCGCCCGCGAGGCCGTCGACGACGTGGCCTATTTGGAGATGCGCACGATCGGCAGCGGCATCACCCTCGGCTACGCCGCGACGACCACCCCCTCGATCGCTCCGGTGCGCAGCGAGTTCCGCGTGGACGACGAACGGGTCGCGTGGCACGCGGTCTTCGAGCCCGGCGAAGGCGAGACCCTGCGGCTCGACAAGATCGTGCGCATCGGCACCTCCCGTGACGTCGACCGGCCCGCGGGTTCCGTCCGGGACGGCTGCCTCGCAGGCCTCGCCGCCGCGCGGGCCGAGGGGTTCGACGCGATCGTCGCGGCCAGCACCGCGGAGTGGGCCGAGCGCTGGTCGGACTGCGACTGCACGATCGACGGTGACGCGCGCAGCACGCAGGCGGTTCGCTTCGGCATCTACCACCTCCTGATCGCGGCCAACGACGCCGACCCGACCGTGAACATCGGCGCCAAGTCGTTGTCGGGGGAGGGCTATCGCGGGCACGTGTTCTGGGACACCGAGGTCCTCATGCTGCCCTTCTTCACCTACACGCGGCCCGACGCCGCCCGCAGCCTGTTGGGCTACCGCTACCACACGCTCCCGGGCGCCCGGGAGAACGCGCGGATCAACGGAACGGCCGGGGCGCGCTACCCATGGGAGTCGGCGGACACCGGCCGGGAGGAGTGCCCGGAGTTCACCACCGACGGGGCGAACCGCTTCTGGACACGCGAGGAGGAGGTGCACGTCTCCGCCGACGTCGCGCACGGCGTGATGCAGTACGTGGAAGCCACCGGCGACCAGGCGTTCCTGGTCGAACGGGGCGCCGAGATCCTGTTCGAGACGAGCAGGTTCTGGGCGGAACGCGTCGCGCCATCGGAGGGTGGCGCCTACTCCCTGCTCCAGGTGATGGGGCCCGACGAGTTCCACTCACACACCGACGACAACGCGTTCACCAACCACCTCGTCCGCTGGCACCTGGAGACCGCGGCGGCCGTCTACGACGAGCTGTCCACCACGGAGCCCGCCGCGCTCGCGGCCCTCGTCGACGCGATCGGCCTCGAGTCCTCCGAGGTGGCGGCGTGGCGCGCTGTCGCCGCGGCGATCCACCTCCCCGCGCAGCGGCCGGACGGTCTGATCGAGCAGTTCACGGGCTACTTCGAGCGCCTGGACGTGCCCGTGACGGAGTGGGACGAGAACGACATGCCTCGCTACCCGGCCGGTTACCACCACTTCAACTGCGAGGACACCCAGCTGCTGAAGCAGCCCGATGTCGTGATGCTGCTCTACATCCTCCCCGACGCCTTCGACGCGGCCACGAAACGGGCCAACTTCGAGTACTACGAGGCCAGGACGCTGCACAAGTCGTCGCTGAGCCCGTCCATCCACGCGATCATGGGCATCGAGGTCGGCGACCCGTCCCGCGCCGAGCAGTACTTCGCGCGCTCGGCTTTCGTCGACCTCACCGACAACCAGGGCAACACCGCCGACGGCATGCACATCGCCTCTGCAGGCGGCACCTGGCAGGTGCTCGTGTGCGGCTTCGGGGGCTTCCGGGTCGTCCACGGGCAGATGTCCTTCGAGCCGTGGCTGCCCGAAAGCTGGCAGGCGATCCACTTCCGGCTGCGGTGGCGAGGTGATCGGCTGCGCGTCCACGTCGACCACACGGGCACCACCTTCGACCTCGACGCCGCGGACGGTGTCGCCGTACCGGTGCTGGTGCACGGCCGAGCCGTGACGCTGACGCCGGGCACGACCACGGTCCCGCACGAGGCGGTCGACACCGCGGCCCACGCCTGACCCGCCTCCACCGATGAGTTGCGCCCTCTCGCCGGGTCTGGTCGGTATGGAGACTCTTGTTCCGGTCGGCGAGGTCGAGCTGTGCGTCGACACCGCCGGCTCGCCGAGCGATCCGGCCCTGCTGCTGATCGGTACCACCGTCGCCGCGTGGGACGACGCGCTCGTCGAGCGGCTCACCGGCCGGTTCGTCATCCGCTACGACCTGCGCGACACCGGCCGGTCGACCACCGTCGACCCCGACGCGCCCGGCTACACGCTGCGCGACCTCGTCGCCGACGCCGTCGGCGTCCTCGACGGGCTCGGTGTCGCCCGCGCGCACGTCGTGGGCCTGGCGACCGGCGGTTTCATCGCGCAGCTCGTGGCGCTGGACCACCCGTCGCGGGTCGCGTCGCTCGTGCTGATCGGCACCCGGCCGGTCGCGCCGGGTCCCGTCGACGCCGACCTGCCCGACCACTCCCCGGCGATCATGGCCCATTTCGGGAGCGCCCCACCGGTCGACTGGACCGACCGCACGTCGATCCTGGATGGCGCGGTGGCCACCGCCCGGGTGTTCTCCGGCTCGCCCGAGTTCGACGCCGCCGAGGCCCGCGCCGACGCGGCAGCCGTCCTGGACCGGTCCGCTCCGCACCCGGCATCGGCGCGCAACGGCCTGATGAGCACGATGTTCGCCAAGCTGGATTGCACGCCTCGCTGGCGCGAACGGCTCCCGGAGATCACCGCACCGACCCTGGTGGTGCACGGCGGCGCCGACCCGTTCTTCCCGGTGGGCAACGCGGAGGCGCTGGCCCGGGACATCCCCGGCGCCACCCTCGAGGTCCTCGACGGGGTCGGCGCGGAGCTCCCTCGCCGGGCCCACGCGGAGGTGGCCACGGCGCTGCTCACGCACACGGCGCCGTGAACCGGTATTCCTGAGGCTCAGCCGATCCCGACGAGGTCCACCACGAAGACCAGGGTCGAGCCGGCTGGGATCGGGCCCTGGGCCTGGTCGCCGTAGCCCAGTGCGGGCGGGATCACGATCACGCGGCGCCCGCCCGCCGCCATGCCCTGGATGCCTTGGGCGAACCCGGGCACGACCTGGTTGAGCGGGAAGCTGATGGGTGCGTCGCCGCGGGACCACGAGCTGTCGAACGGGGTGCCGTCGTAGAGCGCGCCGACGTAGCGGACGTTCACGGTGTCGGTCGCCTTCGCCGTCGGCCCGGTCCCGACCACGACGTCCTTGGTGCGCAGTTGCGTGGGCGGCTGGCCGGTGCTCGCCGGGACCACGGGGGCCGTCTTCAGGTCGGTGGCACCCGCGCCGAGCGCCGGGACGCCATTGACGGGAACCGCAGGCGTCGCCGCGCCGGCGGCCGCCGTGGCCTGCGCTGCTGTGGCGGGCGCGGCGGAGGTGGCGGCCGTCTCGGAGGCCGCCGGACCGGAACTGCAGCCCGCGACCGCGATGAGGACGACCAGGATTGCCGCGGCGGACGCCGTCGGCAGGGAGCGATTCATGGAGCCATTCGAGCACGACCCCGCTACAGCGCCGTGACGCGCCTCGGTCTACCGAAGACCAGGCAGAACGGATGCCCCACCGGTCGGCGAAGACTCGGGCGCCCAACCCGAGCACCATCTTCTCCAGCCGCCCACTCATGCCCTCAGCATTCAGCAGGTGAGCTCGCGTCGGCAGTGGTTGGCGGTCGTCAGCGCTCGAGCCGGTGCGAGGTCGCCGTCGCCTCCAAGGCGGCGACCACGGTCTGTGGGGCGGGCATCCCGGCGATCTCGGCACGGACCTGCTCCGCCGCGCGCCGCAGATCCGTGTCGGTGATGAGCCGATCGAGCACGGCGAGGCTGATGTTCTTGGCTGTGACGGCCAGGCCTGCGCCGCGCTGGGCAACGAGCTCGGCGTTGTGTCGTCGGTCGGCGGAACCGGGCATGGCCAACTGCGGAACTCCCGCGGCCAAGGCTTGGAGGAGGCCGCCGGCGCCGCCGTGGTGCACAAGCGCCGTGGCGTGGCGCAGGGCTCGGTCGAGCGGGATCCACCCCGTGACGTGCACGTTGGACGGCAAGGCCTTGTCGCGTGGTCCGCGCACGAGAACGAAGTCGGCGTCGACGTGCGGAGCTACCTCGAGCACGGCGCGCATGGGGTCACCGCCGGGCGCGGTGTGGGTGGTGCTCCGGCTGACCAGAATTCGGGCCCGAACCCCGGGGGCGGCGAGCCACGGTGGCATGTCGCCTGCGCCTGAAGACGGGATCGCGCGGATGCGGTGACCTGGTCGAACGCCGACGAGACTGGACGGAACGATGCTGACGTCGGCGGCCGGAATGAGGCGGTCGATGCGGTGACGACGCATGGCGTGCCGGAAGAGTCGACTTCCGACGACCGCGTTGTGCAGCGCGCGCGGGTCCCACAGGTTGATCTCGTGCAGCACCGCAGGCACGCCGATGACGGCGGCAGCAAGCGCACCGGCGGTGGCTAACGGCTCGTGCACGACGAGATCGGGCCGCCAAGCGCGAGCCAGGGTGACTGCGGCATCGGCCATGCCGTCGTTGTTGATGCCGCCGAACAGCTCGCCCGCCAGCGGTATACCGGCTCGGCCGGTGGCGTCGCGTACCGCGAGCCGGGGATGGGCGAGGGCAACGCGGAGCGCTGTCCGCCTTCGCGGTGGCCCGGCGATGGATTGCACGGGGAAGCCGGTGTTGACGTCGAGCGCGTCGCCGCCGGTGGCCAGGAGAACCTGATGCCCTGCGTGGCGGAGGGCCTCAGCCAGGGGCAGTAGCGGGGTCAGGTGCCCGACCAGGGGAGCAGCAGTCATCAACACCTTCACCGGTGACGCCTCCCGCGCGACAGGAGACGCTCAGCTCCCACCCCGCCGCCGGGATGAGGCTGAACTGGAGCGTGAGAGGCGCTCAACCCGCCACCTCCGACCAGCCGTGGCGGAGGATCTCGACCGTTGCGACGACCGCCGCCCGCCGGTCGGGCTCGCCGCGGCTGAGGTCGAGCGCGCCGAGCAGGAACCGGGCCAGCGCCCGCGCCTGCAGTCGGGACGTACCGCTGGTCTCGATGATCGCGTCGGCGAGCGCTTCGGCGTGCCGCTCGGTCATCCCGCGTTCGTAGGCCCGCAGTGACGGCGTGCGCTCGACCATGGCCACGAACGCCTGCAGACGTGGGTCGTCGCCGCGGGCGAGGCGCTCGGCGAGCAGGTGGGCCTCGACGGCGTCGATGACGCCTTGCCCGGCAGGTCGGTCGCGCACGGCCGCAACGAGCCGGGCTTGCTGCTCGGCGTCCTCGTCGAAGACCAGCGACTCCTTGGTCGGGAAGTGCTTGAACACCGTCGTCGGCGAGACGTCCGCGGCGTCGGCGATCTCTTTCACCGTCACCCCGTCGAACCCGCGCTCGACGAACAGGTGCGTCGCGGCGTCGGAGATGAGGGAGCGGGTCAGCGCCTTCTTGCGCTCCCGCCTCCCGGCCGGGGCGGTGTCGGTCACGTCATCCAGCATACGGATCGACCTGGCTTGACACTAAAAGTGGTGTGACTACATTTTCATATCAACACTACCCAACGAATCAGGAGGTCTGCGATGAGCTCACCTACACCCACCACCGCCCGGATCGCCGTCGTCGGGGCCGGCCCCGGCGGCCTGACCTGCGCCAGGATCCTGCAGCGCCACGGCCTCGAGGTCGTCGTCTACGACCGCGACAGCGGCCCGGACGCCCGCGACCAGGGCGGGACGCTCGACCTGCGCGTCGACGACGGTCAGCTCGCCCTGCGCGAGGCAGGCCTGATCGACGGGTTCGACGCGCTCGCGCGACCCGAGGGTCCAACCGCCTGACCACCTCGACCGACAGCGGCTGGGCTGGAGTCCGCGGTGGGGTCTTCGGGACTGGTGACTACTGTCGGGCCCGACGACACCAGGGTGGGGGAGGCGACGGGTACGTGACGACAACCCCGAGCGCGGAGGAGCCCGAGCAGCTCACCGTGAGCGCTGATGAGCCGCAGCCAGGTGTGCTCGTCGTGCGGCTGACCGGCTGGCTCGACATGGCCACCGCGCCCGAGGCGGAAGAGCAGCTGCAGAAGCTCATGGACGCCCATGCGCCGCGGTCGATCGTGCTCGATGTGAGTCGCACGGAGTTCTTGGGCAGTGCGGGCGTCGCCGTGCTGATGCGACTGCGCCGCCGAACGCTCGCTGACTCGGGCGAGGTGCCGTGCCTCGTCGGGCTCACCGGCTCTGCCGAGCGCACCTTGCACGGGCTGGGGCTTCTGGAGCTGTTCGCCACCGCCGATGCCGTCCCGGAGCGGGAGACCTGAGCGCTCCGCCGGGTTGATCAGGGCAACATGCCGTCGAATCGGCGGTATCAGGAGCTCGCAGCCGATTCTCTTCGTCGTCGCCGAGGCGCAAAGAGATCGGAGTCCGCGATGGCCGTCATGCCCGTGCACCGGTACGCACTCGCCGTCGTACTGACCGTTGCGCTAGCCGCCTGCTCGACTGAAGCGCCGCCACCACGAACGGCAGCCACCATCGTGAAGGCGATCGCCGCGAAGATTGCTACGGCCAGGCCCGCCTTCGTCTACACCGCCGACACCGATCCGAACCACCTGCTGGGCCAACCCAACGGCTACACCTCTGAGGCGACTTTCACCGACAACCGGATCAGCCCGGCCGACACCGCAGGCGTTCGGCCCGGCAGCGTCCAAAGGGGCGGATCAGTCGAAGTGTTCGCCGACGCGAGCAGCGCCACCATCCGCCAGCAACGACTCGGGCAGCTGGAAAGGAACGCCCCGCTGCTGGGCAGCGAATACACCTTCACCAACGGCCCTGCGCTGCTGCGCGTCTCCGGCAGGCTCACTCCCGCAGAAGTCGCCGAGTACGCAGCCGCTTTCCGCAGCTGAGCGGGCGTGCCGCTCGTCGGGCCGGGCCTACCGTGACGGCGAGGCGTAAGTGGGGAGGGCTTTGAGGCTGTCCTGCACGGCCTCGGCGCCGTAAGCGAACATTTGCTGTTCGTACTCGTCGACCGCGGAGGCGAGGTCGCGGCGGCCGCCTGCGGCCTCCATCAGCATCCGGCGCAGGAGGTCGGCGTCGCGCAGGGCGGTGTTGGCGCCGTTGCCACCGGTGGGTGAGGTGGCGTGGATCGCGTCGCCGAGCAGCGTGACCGGTCCGGGTGTCCAGCGCGCGCCCGGCTCGACGACCCGGATCGAGAGCAGGGTGCTGTTGTCCGGATCGGCCTGCTCGATCAAGGCCCGCAGGTCCGGGTGCCAGCCCTCGATCATGGACAGCACGGCGTCCTGCGGGTTGGTCACGCCGATCGAGCTGCCGGGCGGAAGGATCATGGCCCAGCGGATGTAGTCGCCGATGTCGGGCAGGGTCACCTCCGGCGCCAGGTCGCGCGGCGGCTTGCCGGGGCGGGGTGCGGAACCGCATCGCGCCCAGCAGCAGGCTCAACCCGTCGCCGGTGATCTTCGAGCCGAAGGCCCGCTCCAGGCCGGTGAACTGCTCGGTCAGCGGGGTGCGGCCGATGGCGAACCGGACGCCGGTGTCGGTCGCGACGATGGTGGGTGCGAGCGTCGCGCGCACGGCCGAGCCGACGCCGTCCGCGCCGACGAGCAGGTCGGCGGTGGCGTGGTCCCCGTTCGCGAACCGGGCCGTGACGCCGCCGTCGACGGGCAACTCGTAGCCGGTCAGGGCAGCCCCGGTGTGCACGGTGAGCCCGGTGAGCAGCAGGTGGCGTAGCACGTCGCGGTCGACGACGATCCCGGTCCGCGCGGGCCCGAGCTCGCCGATCTGGTTGAGCTGCGGGTCGAGGACCAGCCCGGCGGCCGAGGCGTCGCCGAGGACCGCGTCCAGCAGCGCGTGCAGGCGCCGGGGCAGGCAGCCGCGCAGCGCGTCGTAGCCGTGCGGGTTGAGCATGAGCCGGTAGCCCTGGAACCGGGCGGCGATCGCCGGGTCGCGCTCGTGCACTTGGACCTTGATACCGGCGCTGTGCAGGCCCTGGGCCAGGCACAGACCACCCAGGCCTGCTCCGGCAACAGCAACGCGCATGAGAGAACCTCCGCGAACGACCACTTGAACACTGCTCAAGCTACTTGAACACCGTTCAATCATCAAGCATGATCTACGGCATGCCGTTGACGCCCGTGGTGGTGCTGGACGCCGCGATCACCCTGCTGGACGAGGCCGGGCTCGAAGCGTTCTCCGCCCGCAAGCTGGCGGCTCGGCTCGGCGTCCAGGTGGGCGCGTTGTACTGGCACTACCCGAGCAAGCGGGCGCTGCTGGACGCGGTGGCCGACCACATCGTCGGTGAGGCGCACGCGGTGGCGGTGCCGGAGGGTGCGTGGCCCGAGCAGGCCGCGGCGATGATCCACGCCTTGCGAGACGCGATGCTCGCGCATGCCGACGGTGCGCGCCTCGTCGCCGAGATGGACACCCCGGGGCCGGCCGCGTGGGCCTACATCACGCGGTTGCGCGGACTCCTCACCCGGGCCGGAATGGACCCGGCGACGGGTGAGCGGGCTGCGGACGTGCTGACCAGCTACCTCAACGGCCACACGATCGAGGAACAGGCCCACGGCACCCACGAACGCGCGGAGGCCGACGATCGGTTCCTGTTCGGTCTGAACGTGGTCATCGCGGGCCTGGCCACCGTGATGCCCGCCTAGCGTGGGCGAGTCGGCACCAGCCTGCGGGAGCCGGCCGGGACCGGTCAGGTGTCGCCGGGGAAGGTGACCTTGGCCAGTGGGCTGTGCTGGACCCATTCGTCGAGGACGGCGGTCGGCCACGGGCTGTCGGGGCCTTGGCGGGCGTTGAACTGCTCGACGAAGGCGGCGAGGACGTGTTTGCGTTCCGCGGGGTCGGTGATGACAGTGGCCGTCGCGGGCAGGTCGGCGACGACGCCGTGCTTGAGGTGGAACGTGAACTCGGGCTGGGCGGCGAGGTTGACCAGCCAGTCTCGTTGTTTCGGTGCCGGTATCCCGCTCAGGTAGATGTCGTCGTCGAGGCGGTAGAAGACGATCTCGATGCGGCGGGGCCGACCGGTCCGTCGGCCGGTGGTGGTGATGTCGATGGTGCGGTCTTCGATCGTCGACGTGGCGTCGATGTCCAGGACGCGGCGCACCTCGTCGGTCATCACTCGCCCTGCGCCGTCGGTGCTGTCCGTCGACATGGCTGGTCCTCCTGCTTGCCGTCGAGGCAATTGATCACTCTCGCCCACTGTGGCACCGCTGCGCGGGTGCTGCCACTCACCAGCCGAGGCCCGCGTGGACCTGGGCCTCGATGAGCGGGGCCATGGAGGCGGCGTAAGTGGCGGTGAGGTGGTTGTCATCGAGGTACACCAGGACGTTCGCTGGCAGGTCGGTGACGCGGGTCCAGGGCGGCTCGGGTGAGTAGAGGTCGAAGCGATCGGCGCCGCACGACATCGGGTCGTTGCGGTTCCTGCTGACGCAGTCGGGCATCATCGCGAGCGAGTCTTCGCGTAGGCGCGCATCTGCTCGCCTCATCTGTCGAGTTCGGCGGCCTCGGTGCGGGCGAGGCGTTGCTGAGCCCACTGTGTGCGGCGGTCGGGCTGCGGAGGAAGCGTCGCAGCATGGCCGCGAGCAGCGCTTCGGGCAGAGTCTGCAGCGCGACGAACCCGCGGGGGACCGGCGGCGTCGGCATGGCGGCCAGGTTCTGCCGCATGAGGCGGATCATGGCGCGGATCGCGTCCCGATCGTCGGCCAGCGCTGTGGGGCCGCCCGCCGCGTCCACCGCCTGCCCGAGTGGCACCGCGAACGCGGCGTGGGTCTTGAGCCAGGCGTCCATCCCGGTTCGGCCTTGGCGCTGATCCCGGCAGAGCGGAACGCGCGAGGATGCGTTCCAGGCGCGGGGTGGGGTGGCCATCGGGTTCGCCGATCGGTATAGGGAACAGGCGGGTCAGGAAGTTGCTCGCGCGGTAGCGGACCACGTCGCGGTCCATCGTGCCGGCGGCCGGGGGAAGCCGAGCAGCACGCGCTCGTGGCCGATCACCGCGCCCAGCGGCTGCGCACCCGCTGCCGAGTTGAGCAGGAACAGCACGTCGCCGTCAGACCGGCGAGTAACCCCAGCACCGCGTCGACCTGATGGGCGCGGACGAGGACGGCGATCAGGTCGTAGCCGTCGGCCGGGTGCTCGACCACCGGTACCGGTACCCGCCGGACGGTCGGGCTGTCGCTCTCGGCGAGCTGCACGCCGTGCCGGCGCAGGGCGGCCAGGCGCTCGCCTCGGGCGAGGAGTGAGATGTCGTGCCCGGCCTCGTGCAGGCGGACGGCGAACAGGCTGCCGGTCACCCCGGCGCCGTACACGAGCAGTTTCACACCGGTCCTTTCGTTCGCCTCAGGTCCGCGACCGCTACCTGGCGGCCCTCGGACGCGCCCTGCCCACCCTTTCCGAGTCGTGAACGGACGGCGTTCGGCTTCCGTCCCACGGCTGCCCTGAATGGTCTAAAGATGTCGGGAACTGGTGAGTTGTCTGCCGTAGCGCATTCGCCCGTTGCGACCGTCTATACGGGCCGTCGTACGATGACCACTAACGGTATCCCTCCGCGCGACGCTCCCCTCGTTCTCGCCGCGTGACCGTTCCGACGCAACTCATCGCCGCTTGTCCGCAGCGGCGAGATGGAGGAATCCGGCGTGAACACGACGGACATCGCTGATCGCATCCCCGGCCGAGGGCGCGCCCCGGCGCGCCGCCGAGTTGCTGCCGCCGCGGCGTGCACGCTGGCGGTGCTGACCGCGGTCGCCGGATGCGGGTCGACCACCCCGACTCTCGCGTCGGCCACCCCCACGGCGACCCTTTCGACCGCCCCTCCCTCGTCCGCGGCAACCTCCGCTGACGCGACGGTTCCGGCAGGGCCGTCCGCATCGGTCGGAGCCGACGGCTCGAGCGAGCCGCGCGCCCAGGCCGGGTCGGTGGCCCCTGGCGGCTCCGGCGGCCCGGTCCCGGCCGCGCCGACGGGACCGGTCGTCACGACAGGCGGCGGAGGCCGGTCGGGCAGCCCGCCGCAAGCGCCGAACGCGGCGAAGACCACAAATCCCCCGCAGGCAGGCGGCGGCTCGTCGGTTGGTCGGCAACCGCCGGTGAAGCCGCACACCGTCGCCCCGCAGCCACCGCGGGGCGGGGTCGGCTCTCCCGCAGGCGGCAACGGTTCAGGGCCTGCCCTCGCTTCCCCGATCCGCGTGCCGCTCCCGACCGACTCGATATCCAGCCAACCCTTCGAGACGGCGAGGAGCTTCCTCGAACCGCAGATCCGCACCGCCTGCGGGGACGACAGCCTGTGCATCCACGTCGCCGCGAAGGCCGACCCCGAGGCCGGCCCGGGCCAGGACTGTGTCGGCTCGGCGGAGAACACCGACTCCGACGGGAGCGGTGCGGGTACCGTCACCGTTCCCCGCGGCGGCACCATCTTCCTGCTCATCGACGCCTTCTGCGCCGAGCAGCCAGTTGCCTTGGCGCGGACCAACGTCGATCACTTCTCGTGACCGAGGCCGATCCCCGCAGGCGCGCTCGGTCCCTGAGACCGCGGAGCCCCCAGCCGACGGCGCCGCCCCAGAAGCGCGCTCTCGCGGTCATCGGCACCGTGGTGGCCCCCGCAACGCTCCTGGTGGCGCTGATGTACGTCTTCGGACTCCTCCACGCCTACTGGTTCTTCCGCCGTTTCGGCGTCGACTACACGTTGATGGGGATGACCACCCAGGACTACCTGCTTCGAAGCGTCGACGGGTTGTTCGTGCCGCTCGTGACCGCGTCGGCGGTCGGTCTGGCGGTGTTCTGGCTCGGCCGGTGTCTGCCCGCGGCCTTGCGGAGCCGGGCCCGCCGTATTCCCCGCTCCCTCGTCGGGGCCGTCGGTTTCGTCGTCGCGACCGCGCTGCTGGCCGTCGCGGTGGCGGGCATCCTCGACCCGGCGTGGTTCGACGGGAGCGTCGCGGTTCCGGGGCTCGCGTTGACGGCCGCTGTCGTCGTGTTCGCCGCTTTGTCGCGACCACGGCGTTCACACCACACCCCCGCTCCCGTCCTCGTCGCCGAGTGGGTGGCGATCTTCGTGTTGTTCAGCGCAGGCTTGTACTGGGCGGTGACGGACTACTCGGCATCGGTGGGTACCGAGCGTGCCGATGAGCTGATCGCCGCCCTGCCCACGTGGCCCGACACGGTCGTTTACTCGGAGAAGAGCCTCAACCTGGCTCTCCCGGGCGTCCAGGAACACCGCTGCCGCGACGCCGAGGGCGCTTACGCTTTCCGCTACGACGGGTTGAAGCTCATCCTCCAGTCGGGCGGCCAACTGTTCCTCCTCCCCGGGCAATGGGTCCCGGAGGGCGGCGCGGCCGTGGTGCTGCCCCGTACCGACGCACTGAGGCTCGAGTTCACCGGGCCCGGCGAGGCAGCCGCCGGCGCCTGTTGACCGACGGCCGATCACCGCAGACCGCATCCCGTCCGACGCCGGCTCGGCCATGCGCGACCCCCCGGCTGTGGATTTGATCGAGCACCTGCCCGCCTGACCCTCCCGAGACAGGTAGCCGCCGTGCCGAATTGGGTAGCTGTGGCCGACTCCGGCGGACCGCACCTCGACCGACCATTCCGCCGATCGAGGAGCCCGCGTGCCGCGGGCGGATCGAGAGGAGGAGTGCAGTGGACCACCAGGGGGCCCTCGGCCGTGGAGGGTCATCGTGTCCGTGACCCCGCCGGTGCGTGATCGCATCTTCGGCATCGCCGACGCGCGGCATCGCGCCCGCGTCGTGGACGCCGTGTCGGGCGGTGCCCTCATGGGTACGGATCCAGCATCGCGATCCGTCTCGACCACGTCGGTCGGCCGGTGCTGGGTCACCTCCGCAAGCGAGGAGCTCGCAGCCTGACGCGATGTTGCACTTTCGGGTGATGGCAGCGCCTGACTCGTGGACGGGGCTCGTTCCCGCGATCAACGATCTCCTCATCGGCGCCCGCCGAGGGATCGACAGTTGTCCGTGACACGGAGGCCCGACTCGTGATCAACCATGCTGCAACGGTCCGCCGGTACCCGCTGACCCGCCGCGTCGCGCTGGCGGCGGTGGGCGTCGCGATGCTCGCGGGCTGTACGTCGCCGAGCGCCGCGCCGTCGTCGGCCCTCCGTGTGTCCTCGAACGCGACGGACGTCCCCGCGTCGGCTGACCCGACGCAGGCCGCCGCGGTCGACAAGGTCGTGCAGGACGAGATGAAGGCCCGTCACCTGCGGGCCGTCATCGTGCGGGTGACCGTCGACGGCCAGGAGACCATCACCAAGGCGTACGGCGAGTCGGTGACCGGCGTGCCCGCAACCGTCGACATGCACTTCCGCAACGGTGCCGTCGCCATTTCCTACGTCTCCACGCTGCTGCTCCTGCTCGTCGACGAGAAGAAGGTCAGCCTGGACGACAAAGCTTCGAAGTGGGTTCCCGAGATCCCCCACAGCGATGAGGTCACGCTCGGCCAGCTCGCCCAGATGACGAGCGGCTACACCGACTACGTGATCGGGAACGCCGAAGTCGACGCGATGCTCTACACCGACCCGTTCCGCCAGTGGACGCCCCAGGAACTCTTGCAGACGGTGACGTCGAAGCCGCTGTTGTACCGCCCGGGCACGAACTGGAACTACGCCCATACCAACTACCTGATCCTCGGACTGGCGCTGGAGAAGGCGACGGGGGAGCGGATGTCGGATCTCATGCAGGAGAAGGTGCTGGGCCCGCTCGGGCTGACGAACACCACCGATCCCGGTCCCGGATCCCCGTCCATCCCTGCTCCTGCGCTGCACGCCTTCACCTCCGAACGCCGATCGCAGCTCGGCATCCCGACGGGGACACGCTTCTACGAGGAATCCACGTACTGGAACCCGTCGTGGACGATCACCCAGGGCGCCATCCAGACGACGAACATCTTCGACATGAACGCGACGGCAGTGGCGATCGGAACGGGCAAGCTGTTGTCCCCGGAGTCCTACCAGGCGATGATCTCGACCGGCCTGCGTGGCAAGACCACGGTGTTGCCCGGGTGCGCGACGTGCTTCGCGCAGAGCGAGGGCTACAGCTACGGGATGGGCATCGTCACGACCGGCGACTGGGTCATGCAGGACCCGCTGTTCTCCGGCGAGGCGGGGGCGTTCGCGTACCTGCCGTCGAAGAAGGTCGCGATCGCCGTCGCACTCACCTTCACCGAGGACGCGTTCGCTCCCGATGGGAGCTACAAGAGCGAGGTCGGCAGCAACGCGGCCGATCCCCTTTGGCGGCAGATCGCCACCGTCGTCGCACCCACGGACCCGCCGCCGATGCTGAAGAAGTAGCGGGATCCGCCTGGCCGTCGAGGACTCCTCACGGGGTGCCGGTGACGATCGCGCGGAGGGTCTCGAGGGGGAGCTTGGGCTGCCGCTCGGCGGTGAGGAGCCCGTTGGCCTCCTGGAGGGTGTCGGTCAGCTGGGTGTAGCAGAAGCCCGCGATGGCGGGGGACGAGCGCAGGGCGTCGAACAGCCCCCGCAGCAGCCGGGTGTACTCGTCGTCGTCGGCAACCTCGGCGTAGCCCCAGGTGGACGCGTCACCCTGGTAGCTGATCCCGCCGAACTCCGTGATCATCAGAGGAGCGCGGCCCTCGTCGAAGCGGGTGAGCTGGACAGCCCGGAGGATGGGCTTGCGCCCCTGCGGTCCCGGACCGGTGAGCACTTCGCGGACGGCGCCGTCGTCCCGGTAGCGGCTCCTCAGGACGTCCGGCTCGGCCGTGTAGTCGTGGATGCTCAGGATGTCGCTGTCGACGTGCTCCCAGCCGTCGTTGGACACGACCGGCCGGGTCGGGTCGATCGCGCGCGTCAACGTGGCCAGGGCCGTCGCATAGGCCTGCTGGGCGGGGTCGGTGGCGATGTCCTGCGCGCCCCAGCTCTCGTTCATCGGCACCCACGTGACGATGCTGGGATGGCTGCGGTCGCGCCGGACGATGTCGAGCCATTCACGGGTGAGCAGCTCGACAGCGCGGGCCGAGAACTCGTACGCGCCCGCGGTCTCGCCCCACACCAGCAGACCGAGCCGGTCGGCCCAGAACAGGAAGCGCGGATCCTCGACCTTCTGGTGGACGCGGACGGCGTTGAACCCCAGCTCCTTGATCAGCTCGACCTCGCGCCGCAGCGCGGCGGTACCGGCCGCGGCGAGGTGCGTGTCGGGCCAGAACCCCTGCTCGAGCACCGATCGCACGTAGTACGGCCTGCCGTTGAGCAGGAACCGTCCACCGCCGACCTCCGCGGTGCGCAGACCCAGGTAGCTGTACACCTCGTCGAGGACCTCGGTGTCATCGCGGACGACGACCCGCGCGTCGAGGAGAACGGGGTGCTCCGGGCTCCAGAGGAACCGGGCCCGGTCCTGGCCGTTGGCGAGCACGGGTAGGGCGATGTCGAGGGCGGCCCGCGGGCCGCTGACGCGGGCGGTCACCTCGGCCAGCACGTCGTCACCGGCCGAGACCTCGACGGTGACGGACAGGGGCCCGACCGGTCGCGCCGCGAGGGTCAGCTCGGCGCGGACGCGGGCTCCCGCCGGGTCGCTGGTCCAGGCCAGGTCGAGCACGTGCTGGGGCGGCACGGACTCGGTCCACACCGTCTGCCAGATACCGGTGGTCCGGTGGTACCAGATGTCGTGCGGGTCGAGTTGCCAGTCCTGCTTGCCGCGCGGCTGCGCGGTGTCGTGGGGGTCGTCTTCGGCCCGCACCACCAGCACGTGTTCGTCGTCGGGTGCGCCGCCGAGCAGGTGGGTCACGTCGAGGGTGAACGGGGTCTGGCCGCCGACGTGCCCGCCCACGGGAACGCCGTCGAACCACACCCGCGACGCGTGGTCGACGGCACCGAAGTGGATCAGGGTGAGCCGACCGGGCACGGCGCCGAGGTCGCGCTCGGTGACGGTGCGGCGGTACCAGACCACGGGGTGGAAGCCGGTGTCGGCGATCCCCGACGCGGCCGACTCCGGCGGGAACGGCACCCGGATCTCGCGGTCGAAACCACCGCCACCGGCCGGGTCGTACCAGCGCTCACGCAGCCCGCGGTCCCCGTCGTCGTGGGCGAACTGCCACAGGCCGTCCAGGACGGCCCAGCCCGGCCGGACCAACTGCGGGCGCGGGTGGTCGCCGTCCTGCTCTGATGCCTTCACCGGTTGCCTTCCTCGCCGTGTCGGTGCCCGCCTCACCGCCATCTTGCGCCCGCGAAGCAGCACGCGGCGATCACGGAGTCGCAGGCTGCTCGCCACTCTCGTCGCGGTCAGCGCCCGGGGCAGAATGACGGGATGACCCGTTCTCCGATCCTCGACATCCCGCTCACCGGGGACCCGATCCGGGTCGGCCAGTTCCTCAAGCTCGCAGGCCTCGCCGAGCACGGCGCGCACGCCAAGGAGCTGCTGGAGGCGGGCGAAGTGCAGGTCAACGGCCGAACGGAGACGCGTCGCGGCGCACAGCTGCGGACGGGTGACGTCGTCGCGGTACAGGGTCGGCGCGCGCGTCCCGTCGCCCCGGCGGCGGGTTGATCGACACCGGGGTGCGGTCCGGCCTGCTCGCCCCGCACGCGCACGCCCACGGGAAGCTGCTCGTGCCCGTTGTGAGGGTCAGCCGGTGAGGAAGCCCGAGGTCAGCAGCACGAGGCCGAGGGAGCAGGCTGCGACGACGACGAGACCCAAGGCGGCCACGACGAGGGGGCGCAGGCCGGCGCGGGCGAGCTCACGGAGGTCGAAGTCGAGCCCGGCTCCCGCGAAGCAGAGCAGGAACGCCCACTTCGAGAGGTTGCCCAGGCTGGTGATCTGCGCTTTGCTCAGCAGGCCGAGGGTCGCGATCGCGGAGACGACGATGAAGCCGAGCACGAACTTCGGGAAGGTGCGGGGCTGCCACCCCTTCTCGACGGCGACGCCTGTGGGTGCCCGAAACCCTGCACATGTCATGCGACCTGCTGATATTCGTGGAGGAGGCCGCCGAGGCGGTCGTGTCGTTGGATCTTGCGTGTCTCGTCGGTGCGCGGTGGGGGAGTGGTCGTGAGGGAGCAGCCTGTCCCAGGCTGCGGTGCGGGCGGTGATCGTTGTAATGGCGCTCGAATTCTTGTAGGACGGCTGCGGCGTGCCGTTGGTTGATGATCATAAGACGGTCGAGGAGTTCGCGACGGACGGTGCCGACGAAGCGTTCGGCGATCGCGTTCGCTCGCGGCGCCCGCACCGGCGTCCTTATGATTCCGATGTCGATGGCTGCGAACACGGCGTTGAAGCTGGCGGTGAACTTGCGGTCGCGGTCGCGGATGAGGAATCGGAAGCGTCGGTGGGCGTCGTCGAGGTCCATCAACAGGTTGCGCGCCTGCTGGGTCAGCCACGCTCCGGTGGGGTGCGCGGTGACGCCCAGGATGTGCACGCGGCGGGTGCCGTGTTCGATGACGAAGAACGCGTAGAGCCGGTGCAGGGTGATCGTGTCGAGGTGGAACAGGTCGCAGGCCAAAATCGCCTGGGCCTGCGCTTGGAGAAACTGCGGCCAGGTCGGACCGGTCCGCCGGGGTGCGGGATCGATTCCGGCCGCGCGGAGGATTTTCCATGCGGTGGAGGCGCCGATCTGGTAGCCGAGTCCGGCGAGTTCGCCGTGGACGCGCCGATACCCCCAGGTGGGATTCTCGTGGCCAGGCGCACGGTCAGGGCACGGACACCGGCGGGGATGGTAGGTCGGCCCGCCCGCATGGGCGGGGTGGTCCAGCGGCGTCGGACGAGATGTCGGTGCCAGCGCAGGATCGTGGCCGGGGTGACCACGAATCCGTGGCGGCGGCGAGCAGGTAGTAGTCCGGCGAGGGTGGCGATCACGGCGCGGTCGGTCCAGCTGATCTGTGGCTGGCGTGTGCGTCGCTGGAGGACGGCCAGTTGATGGCGCAGGACGAGGATCTCGATCTCGTTGGCGGTGTCGGAGCGGGCGTGGAGCACCATCCAGCTCAGCAGCTTCATGAACATCTGGTAGATCAGCTTCACCGCCACCGGAGGATCATGCCGCGCCAACCACAGCCGGGAATCATGAGGTCAGCGGCAGTGCGCGAGGTTTCGGGCACCTACAGGTCGGTTCTCGACGCGGTACCCGCGGGCTGAATCGCTGCCGAAGACAGCCTCAGGTCAAGCCTATGTTCGCCGGCTCTCATCCAGCGAATACCACGAGCACTACGTTGTCATCGCCTGGTCACCCCCCACGATCCCGCGCTCGCATCACCGCCTCGTCCGCCGACGATGGACCTACCCGAACCGGAGCGGACGACCACCGACCGACGACGCCCTCGCCGCCCTGGTGTTGCGGATGGCGCGGGAGAACCCGCGCTGGGGCTACCTGCGACAGCGTCCCAGAAGGATCCGACACCGCGCAGGTCGATGAGCATTACAAGGCGGAGAAGAACCGCCGCGCACTCCGAGTTCGAACGTCCCGACGGGCCTACCGTGGCCCCCACCCACCAGCAGTCGGCTGGCGCGCAGTCCACCTCACGAGGGGTACCCCAGCGATGGCCTACACCGAAAGCGTCACCGATCCGGCGGTCGAGGCACCCAGCAGCTACCGCCTCATGGCCCGCGCGTTCACCGCGCTGCGAATCTTCACCGGGCTGGTCTGGCTCAGCAACGCCCTGGCCAAGGTGTTCGAAATCGGCAACTACGACTGGGGCTTCATCTCGTTCAACCTCGTCACCAAAGGCGTCGCCCAGGCCATCGCGACCGACGCGTCGTCCAAGACCTACATCGCCCCCCTCGGCGCGGCCTACCGGGACATTGTGCTGCCGAACTGGGGATTCTTCGGTGTTTTCCTCACCGTGGCCGAGCTGGCCATCGGTCTCGGGCTGTTGTTCGGGGTCGCTACCCGGCTTGCGGCGGTCGGTGGGCTGCTGCTGTTGGGCCCGATCTGGCTGATGCTGCTGCACACCGGCGGCTACCTGTGGGAGTACCCGGCCGAGGACCTGTTCCCCCTGGTTCTGCTGGCGATCGTGCCTGCCGGACGGGTCGGCGGCTTCGATCGCCGTCTGGCCCCTCGGTTCCACGACCGCTGGCCGTTCTGATGCCGTCGACGCCGTCGCCGCGACGCCCACCGGTCATCTCCCGTGCAACTGTTGCGCAGCTTCGCTGGTGGACGACTCATCAATGGGCGTTGGTCGGTGTCGGTTTCGTGCTCGCCTTCCTGGTCATCGGCGAGGTCGGGCAGACGCTGCCGCCGACCAACGTGGGTCGGATCTACCCTGTGCAGTGGTGGAACTGGGTCACGCTGCTGCTCTCGGCGGCGCTGATCGGGTTGATCGTCGGGACCTTCGCCGCGCCGGGTCGTCGTCGCGCCGCGGCCGGCGCAGGCAGCGGAGCGGGTGGCGTGGTCGCGGCGATGGCCATGGCCTGCCCGGTGTGCAGCCCGCTGGCACTTCCGCTACTGGGTACCGGGGGCCTGCTCGCGTTCCTGACACCCGACCGCATGTGGCTGGCTCTCGCCTCGATCGTGCTGCTGGCGGCAACCCTGCTGCTACGGCTGCGTACAGGTGCCGCCTGCGAACTCAGCCCACGCCCGCGATCTGGCCAGTCCCTACGACGATGACGGTCTGCCGACGTTAATGGCGATGCGTTCGGCGAGGATCGAGACCCCGGGCCCGGTCAGTTCCGGGGTGATCTCGTCTCGTCCGGCGATGGCCATGAGGAGTGCTTCCCCGGGTCCTTCGATGACGGGTCCGTCACCGGTGGTCCAGTCGAGGTCGGTGGCTTTCAGGGTGAGGCCGCGGATGCGTTTGGTCGCGGCGAGGGTGGGGGCGGCGCGGGCGGTGTCGAGGGCTGCGATGAGTCGTGCGGCGGGGATGTCGCGCGGGAGTCGGAGGGGGCGGCGGATGTCCTGCTGGTGGATCATGCCGTCGGTCAGGGCGATCTTCCCGCCCATCATTGCGGTGAGGCCGCGGGGCTGGACGTGTTCACGGGCGTAGGCGAGCAAATCGTCGTTGCTCGTAGCGGCGAGGGCGGCGACGCCGATCGCGTTGGCCCGGTCGGTGTTGAACCGGCTGCGCGCCATCCTGACCGCGACGTGGGCCAAGCTGAGCTCTTCATAGCTGTAGACGTGGGCGATCACGTCGCGGACGCACCAGCGGGCGCAGAGCGTCGGGGCGGCCCACTGTTCGGGCGTCAGCGTCGCCAGGAGATCCGCGAGGTCGAGGCGCTCGTCGCGGGCCAGGCCCATCGTGGTTTCGGTGGTGGTCACGGCTGCCCGCCTACGGCCTTGGCGTAGCCCGCGAGCAGCAGCTCCCAGCCCCCGCCGCCGTTGATGGCGTCGTGCACGCCCTGACCTGCGACCAGTCGCTCGAAGTGGCGGTGTTCGACCTCGACGATGGTCTGTTCCGGGCCGTCGGCGTGGAAACGGGCTTCGATCTCGCTGGCGTGGTCGGGGTCGGGGTCGAACCGCCACATACCGTTGATCTGCCAGGTGAAGACCACACGCTGAGGCGGCTCCCAGACCAGGACCCGGCCCCAGTCGCATTCGCTGCCGTCCACGCCGCGTTCGAACCATCGCCCACCCACGCGGGGCTCCAGGACGACTTCGGCGATGTCGGCCTGTCCGATGTGGTACTGGTGGGGCCACCAGGCGGTGATCGAGTCGGTGAACACCGCGAACGCCCGCGTCACTGGTACCGCCACAGTGGTGGTGCCGGTGATCGGGGGGATCGGGGCGTGGTCAGTCATCGCTGCTCCTGTCCGGGTCGAACTCGAAGGAGGCGGTGTCGGTTTCGGCGACCTTCTGGAAACCGGTCAAGGCTTCGCTCCACACACCGTCGAGCCAGGACCGCAACGCGGCGACACCGTCGGGGTTGAGCCGATAGACCCGCCGCGTGCCTTCGGCCGTGCTGACCACGAGGCCGCCGTCGCGCAGCACTCGCAAGTGGTGCGACACCGCCGGGCGGCTGACCGGCAGCAGATCGGCCAGCTCCTGCACCGAGGAGGGGCGCTGGGCCAGCATTTCGAAGATCACTCGCCGGGTGGGGTCGCCCAGCAAGCCCAGAACACCATCTCCGTAAACCGTCATTAACGGTAAGCCTAGATGAACTGATGCGCGCCGGCAACCGTGCCTGGGCTGTCGCCTGCGACAGCCCGGATGACGGCGGAGACGACTTCCAGGGCTGCGGCCACGCCGGAGTCGGGGCCCTTCTCGAAGTCATCGCCGTCGACGGCCATCGTGTTGGTCACGTGCGCGAGGCACACCACGCTGTGGCCTCGCGCCGCGGCGTAGGCGTATAACGCGGCCGCCTCCATCTCCACACAGACCGCGCCCGTGGCGCGCGCCGCGGTCACCGCTGCCGTCGTCTCCCGGTAGGGCGCGTCGGTCGTCCAGGATGCACCGGTGATTACTGGGCCGGATCCGGATGTGGTCAGATTTCCGTCCAGACGCGCCCGAAGTCCCGGCGCCAACCCGCACCAGCGGGCCGGCGGCAGGTAGTGACAGCTTGTTCCCTCATCGCGCAGGGCACGCTCGATCAGTACCCAACAGGGCGTTCGGGGTAGGTCCACCAGTTGTCCGGCTGACGTCACGCTGATCACCAGTTCGGCTCCGGAGGCGGCCAGCTGTTCGGCGACCAGCACCGCGAACGGCGCCCCGACGGCCATCCCCACCACGCCGACCTCGGTCCCATCGAGGTCGACCGTCCACATCTGCGTGTGGTAGCACGCCCATCCCGGATGCAACCGCCCCCGGCCGGACTCCTGTAGGTGCCGCACGACGTCGCCATCGGGGTCGAGCACGGCGACTGCCGGCACCGGTAGCTCCGGCAGACCCCGCTGGCGGCGCGCCTCCCGCAGCAGGTTTCCCGGTCGGAACAACGACGGCGACGCGTAGTCCTTCGCCGCGAGCAGCGGCACCTGGGCGTCGTCCACGCGTCCATCTCATCAGGTCCGACGCCCGTACCCGAGCCGTAAGGGCAGGCCGTCGTCCGACCGCGGTCCATCGAGGGAGCGATCATCGGCGTGTCCTTCGAGCTGTCGCTGCATCCGTAGCCAGATCAGCGCGTGCGGACGGGTTGTTGATCGCGGTGTCGGGCGCCGCTGGACACGTCGAGTGCCGAACAGGAGGATCGCGACATGGCGCTGGTCGATGTCGTCACCGAGGCCGTCATTCCGGCCCCGATGGCCCAGGTGGCCGCCTATGCGGCGGATCCGACCAACGCGCCTGCCTGGTACGCCAACATCTCCACTGTGGAGTGGAAGACGTCGCCGCCGGTAGGTGTCGGATCGCGGATCGCGTTTGTCGCCTGCTTCCTGGGCCGGCGGATCGCCTACACCTACGAGGTGACCGAGTACGAGCCGCAGCACCGGCTGGTCATGCGGACCGCGCAGGGCCCGTTTCCGATGGAGACGACCTACACCTGGTACCCGGTAGAGGGCGGGACCCGGATGACACTGCGCAACCGCGGCAAGCCGTCGGGGTTCGGCAGCGTCGCCGCGCCGATGATCGCCGCGGCCATGCGTCGAGCGAACCGCAACGACCTTGCCATGCTGTCTGCTGTGCTTGCTTCTGACGCCTGAGCGGTCAAGCGGTCGTGACCGTGGGTGCCGTGTTGACCCGTCCGTGTTGCGGGAGCAAGGGGCCTGTCTGTGCGTCCTGTCGCGGAAGGTGCCGCTGGTGGACCCGTCGAAGTCCCAGCGGTGACGCCACGGAGGAGATTCAGGTAAGAGCCGGGCCTGGCCGACGTAAGAGTGGAGAGCATTCAGGTAAGAATCTCTTGCGCTTATCGGGTGTCCGCCGAGAATGCCGAGAGGAAAGGGGTGCATAGGGATGGCACAGCTGATGGATAGGCTGCGGGCGGCATTGTTGTCGGCATGAAGGATTCCTCCCGCGGGGCGGGGCGGCGCAGAGTGGTCGCCGTGACGGCGGCGGTCGCCGGTTTGGGCGTGGCAGGGGCGGTTGGTCTCGCTGTCGTGGCTGCGCATGGCACCGCGCAGGCCTCCACGACGACCGATACGACGTCGGGCACCACCAGTTCCGCCTCGGACGGCTCCAGCAGCTCGAGCGGTTCGTCGTCGCAGGGGTGGCAGCCCTCAGGCACGTCCCTCGGTTCGGGCTCCTCAGGTAGCGGGTCGCACGCCAGCTCGGGCGGTTCGTGATGCCGCTCCTGGAGACCCTCCCGCTGGGCCCCGGCACAGCGCAATGGCCGCTGTGGAGCACCACGGCGCGGTTGGTCGTCACCGATCCCGACGTGTTGGCGGTAGCGCGGTGCGTCGTCGAGGACGTGACTCGTCAGGTGGAGATGGCGTGCAGTCGCTTCCGGGCCGATTCCGAGATCGCGCTGCTGCCCGATGACGGACACCCGGTGCGGGTCAGCCCGGTCCTGGCGGAGCTGGTTGCGACGGCGCTGCTCGCGGCGGCCCGCACCAATGGCGACGTCGACCCGACTCTGGGCGCGGCCTTGGACGCCGCGGGCTACGACCGCGACATCACGCTGGTGGGTGGTGGGCCGCTCCGGACGTTCCTGGCCACGCCCGAGCCCGCGTGGCGCCGGGTCCGCCTCGATGGCGACACGCTGACTGTGCCCGCGGGAACCCGGCTCGACCTGGGCGCGACGGCCAAGGCCTGGGCGGCCGACCGCTGCGCGGCCGAGGTCGCCCGCGCCTGCGGCACCGGTGTGCTGGTGGCGCTCGGGGGCGACATCGCGACGGCTGGGCCTGCTCCGGGCGGGGGCTGGGGTGTGCTGGTCCGGGACCAGCCGGAGGACCCGGTCGCCCCGGTCACGATCGCGGCGGGCGGCGCGCTGGCCACCTCCAGCACGGTCAGCCGCACCTGGCGCAACGGCGGCCGATCGGCCCACCACGTGCTCGACCCGCGTTCGGGCACGCCCGCCGCGCCGGTGTGGCGCACCATCAGCGTCGCGGCCGGCACCTGTGTCGAGGCCAACACCCTCACCACCGCGGCGATCGTCCGCGGCCTGGACGCGCTGCCCTGGCTGCGTTCTTTCGGCGTCCCGGCCCGCCTGGTCGGGGCCACGTTCAAGATCGTCACACTGGGAGATTGGCCGTCGTCATGATCGACGCGCTCTGGTACCTCGGCCGCAGCACCGGCGTGGTGTCGCTGGTGCTGCTCACCCTCGTCGTCGCGCTCGGCATCGCAACCCGCTCGGGGCGCCCGCTGCCGGGCTGCCCCGTTTCGCCGTCACCGCGGTGCACCGCAGCGCGAGCCTGCTCGCGGTGGTGTTCGTCGCGGTGCACGTCCTGACGCTGTTGTTCGACCCCTACGCGCAGCTCGACCTGGTCTCGCTCGTCGTGCCGTTCACGGCCGGGGCGCAGCCGTTCTGGTACGGCCTGGGCGCGGTCGCGCTCGACCTGATCCTCGCGCTGATCGGGACGAGCCTGCTGCGTCGGCACATCGGCCCGCGGGTGTGGCGCGCCATCCACTGGACTGCGTACGCCTGCTGGCCGATCGCGCTGGCGCACAGCCTTGGTTCCGGCTCGGACGCCGCACCGGCTGGATGCTCACGATCACCGGCTCTGTGTGGCCGCCGTGCTCGGCGCGTCGGCTGGCGGCTGTCGGGGCGCTTCAGCGAGGTGCCCGCCCCGTCCCTCCCCATCCTTCCCGCACCCCGGATCGGTGTCTCATGACCGCGACCTCACTGGCAGCGCCCAGATGACCACCCCCACCTCGAGCGCCCCTTGCTCCGACCATCCGCTGCTCGAAGCCGCCCACTCGGCTTCGAGACCACCTGCGTCACCTCGGGCCGCTCCCTGGGATGGCGCGCTCATCCCCGAGTTGGAGGCTGGCCGGGCTGACCGGACGCGGAGGAGGCGGCTTCCCCGTCGCCCGCAAGCTCACCGCGCCGCGTCGGCGGCGGCGAGCACCGGTCGGGTACCGCTCGTCGTCGCCAACGCGGCAGAGGGTGAGCCGGCCAGCGCCAAGGACCACCTGCTGCTCGAGCGCCGCGCATCTCGTCCTCGACGGCCTGCAGCTCGCTGCCGCGGCCATCGGCGCCGACCGGGCGCACCTCCTGGTCGCGCCGCGCGCTCGCCGCCGCGCGGAAGGCGCTGCGAGAGCGCGACCGGACCGGATCGACCTGGTGCCCGTCGAGGTCACACCGGCCGAGGACCGGTTCGTCGCGGGCGAGGAGTCGGCCGTGGTCGCCGCGCTCGAGGGTCGAGCGGCACTGCCCGGCGACAAGCTCCGCCGTGTCGTCGCCTCGGGGGTGCACGGCCGTCCGACCGTGGTGCAGAACGTCGAGTCGTTGGCCCATGTGGCCCTGATCGCCCGGTTCGGGGCTGCCTGGTTCCGCTCACGGGGCACCGCGACGGAGCCGGGCACCGCGCTGGTGACGGTTAGCGGCGCCGTCGGACACCCCGGGGTGCTCGAGGTGGCCCACGGCACCCCGCTGCGCGATGTGCTCGAGTGCGCCGGTGCGCGGCATCGCGCACCGGTCCTGGTCGGCGGCTTCCACGGCGCCTGGCTCGCACCCCATGAGGTCGACGCCGCCGTGTTCTGCCGGGCGTCCTTGGGGGAGTACGGGGCCTCGACCGGCGCGGGCGTGTTGATCGTGCTGCCACCTGCTGCGTCGGGGATGTCGGAGACCGCCCGGATCGCGGCCTACCTGGCCGGGCAAAGCGCCCGGCAGTGCGGGCCGTGCTTCAACGGGCTGCCACGGATGGCCGAACTGCTGGCCCGCGTCGCTGCGGGCGACCCGGACCCGCGTCTGGTCGACGAGCTGCACCGGCTCACCGACTTCACGGCTGGCCGCGGCGCCTGCCACCACCCCGACGGCACCGTGCGGCTGGTCCGCAGCGCACTGCGCGTCTTCGGGCCCGGCAACCGACACGACATCGGATACGAGATGGGGGCGAACCGATGAGCTCCCTGCACATCGACTGGACCCGCTGCCGCGGCCGAGGGGGCTGCGTGGAGCTCCTGGCCGAGCTG
This sequence comes from uncultured Actinomycetota bacterium, assembly GCA_963799945.1. Taxonomy (GTDB): domain Bacteria; phylum Actinomycetota; class Actinomycetes; order Mycobacteriales; family Pseudonocardiaceae; genus Pseudonocardia. Next base: position 31,192 of record CAWCZG010000004.1, on the reverse strand, counting down.
ATCGGGCGCGACGAGTTCGGCTACCCCGTGGTCGCCACCGACACCGCGGTCCCGCGGGCGCTGCAACGGCACGCCCACCAGGCCGTGCGGGATTGTCCCCGGCTCGCCCTGAGCCTGGTCGAGGACCGCGACCGGAACTGATCCCCGTCCACCCTGTCGGTTCCTACCGACCTCTTACCCGCGTCGCGGGGTGCGAAGGAGGTGGAGCGGGCAGGATCTCCCACGACTACAAGGTGCTCGCGCACGGGCCCGGCGGATCTACCGGAGGCGTGAGTTGTGACGACGATCGGCGGGTTGCCCGCACACATCCTGCTGGTGCATGCGGTGGTCGTGCTCGTGCCGCTCACTGCGCTGTTGATTGTCCTCGTGACGGTCTGGCCCGCCGCGCGGGCCCGGCTCACGCTCTCGACGGCGATCGTCGCGGTGGTGGCGTTGATCAGCGTGCCGTTGACGACCGATGCCGGGGAGTGGCTGGAACGGCGGGTCCCCCGGACGGATTTGGTGCGCACCCACACCGAGCTGGGCGACACGATGCTGCCGTGGGCCATCGGGCTGGCCGTGGTCGCGCTTGCGGTGCTGGCCCGCGAGTGGCATGCCGCGCGCACGCGAAGGGCCGACTCCGTGCAGGTCGGGGGATCTCTGGGCGCGGCACGGGCGGGCTCTCCGCCGCAGCCGTGGGGTGGACGAGCGGTGTCGATAGGGCTCGCGGTCGTCGCCGTGGTGGTGGCGGTCGGGTCGGTCATCACCGTCTACGAGATCGGTGACTCCGGCGCGCGGGCGTCCTGGCAAGGCAAGTTCAGCCAACAGGCCCAGACACCACCCGGACCGCCACCGGGCTAGGCAAGCGGGATTCTCCTTCGATGTCCCCCAGCGATGGACGCCCCTCAACATGGTGGCCCCCGTTCACTCTCGACTTGGTCACCCACCAGACACCGTGTTCAGCGAGGCCGAGCGGGCCGCGCTGGCGCTGGCCGAGGAGGGCACCCGACTCGCCGACGCCCACCACGGCGTGTCCGACGACACCTGGGCCCAGGTGCGCAAGCACTACGACGAGGACCAACTTGCCGCGCTGGTCTGCCTGTCGGGTGCCAGAAGTCAGCCATAGCGTCTGATCAGCGGTTTCAGGCGGCATCCTCGTACTGATTGATCAGGCCGCCAAGGATCGGTCGACGCCGGATCCTGCCATGAATCGGCTTGGGGACCGGCGATGTCGGGCGCGGCGGCCGCAACCCCAGCGCCCGATGCGGCCGCCGAGCGTTGTAGTGGTCGGCGTACACGGCAAGCACCCGGCGTAGATGTCGCTCGCCGAAGACCAGCATCCGGTCGGTGACCTCGGTGCGGACGGTCAACACGAAGCGTTCGGCGAAGCAGTTCGGGCGAGGACACCGCGGCGGGATCTTCACCACCTCGATACCGGCGTCCGCCATGACCGCGTCGAACGACGCCGCGAACTGACCGGCTCGGTCGCGGACGAGGAACCGAAACCGGCCGACGTGTTCGCCGAGGTCCATCAGCAAGTTGCGGGCCTGCTGGGTGGTCCAGGGCCCGTCAGGGTGCGCGGTGACGCCCAGGACGTGGAGGTAGCGGTCGCTGACCTCGAGCGCGAACAGGACGTAGAGCCTCCGTAGCGTGACCGCGCAGTCGACGTGGAAGAAGTCGACCGCGAGCATGCTGGTGGCCTGGGTGCGCAGGAATTGCCGCCAGCTGGTGTCGGTGTGCCGTATCGGTGCCGGTGGGATGCGGTGGCGCTTGAGGATCCGGCGGATCGTCGAGGCGCCGATCCGGTGGCCGAGTTTGAGCAGCTCGCCCTGAATCCTCTTGTACCCCCAGTTCGGATTGTCCGTCGCCATCCGCACGACCAGCGCGGCGAGCCCGTCGTCGATCGGTGGCCGCCCGGTCTGGCTCGGGTAGGTCCACCTTCTGTGCACGAGGCGGCGATGCCAGCGCAGAATCGTGTTCGGGGTGACCAGGCGATGGCAACGTAGCGCTCGGGGCAACCGCTGGACGAGGGCGGCGAAGATCGCCCGGTCTGCCCAGCTCATGCGCGGTCGTGGGTTGGTGCGGCGCAGGATGGCTACCTCGTGCCGGAGCACAAGGAGGTCGACGTCCTTGGTGGCGGACGTGCGGCCCATCAGCAGGACCAGCCCGAGTACGTGCGAGAAGATCAAGTAGAGCAACCGCAGCGACACGTTGGGGATCATGCCCAGCCAGGGATCACCGCTGGTCAGCGACCCAGGCTCGACTTCTGGCACCCCACAGGCTGCGTGCCCACGAACGGGTTAACCAGTGGGAAACCTGGGCCACCGACGCCGCTGGTATCGACTTTCCACATGTCGAGCAGGTCGCGTGTTCCGTCGGAAGGTGTTCACGTTGGGTGGGGACTGTGAGGCTTATTCAGCCAGGGTGTAGAAGTGTAGGGCAAATAACTGCCGAGATCGTTACCGCGAATGCGTCTAGGGGCCGCCGGTAGTCTTGGTGCAGGGTTCGTCAGCTTTTTCGATGAGAGATGACTCGTTCGATGCCGGCACGCGCGCTGTTGATTCCCTTGTTAAACTTCTTCTCTCAATCCAGCAGGTCTCGGTGCGTACTCTTCTTGGTCGGGGTGATTATGCCGCGTCCGACGTATCCTTTGTCGCCCGTTCAGTTGCGGGTTCCAGGGTGTCCAGGGCTCCCGGATTCATCGAGGCACTGGATCCGCAAGAAGTACCAGCGGCTCGCGGCCAAGCGGAAGGCACTGGCGAAGCTGCAGGAGATCGCCCGGCGATACCCCCGCATGTTCGCGCATTGGCGCCTCACTCCGCGGCCCAGCGCCGTACAGATCTGACGAACAGAGCGATAAGAGCCGTGTAATGGGAGACTGTTACGCACGGTTCTGTGAGGGCCGGGGGGTGAAATTCCCCCCCCCCCGGGCTACTCGGCGACGCACTTTCCGGGCTGCCGGAACGGCTGTGCCAGGTGTTGACCTGCATCCCGTCGAACTGTTCGCCGCACCCTTCCGGGTCGCGCAGCGGCGGGCGATCCCCGCTCCCGAGGTGGCCGCCGACGCCCAGGTCCTGGAGGCCGCGCGGTGGCCACCCTCACCGGGTCGGCCGATGGTCGGTCAGCCGGTCCGGTCAGCCGGTCCGCGCTGGCCGACGCGTTGAGGTGGCCGCTGGCCCGGCTCGACGCGGTCATGGCTGCGCTCGATGACTCGTGGGCGGCCCCCTTCCTTCGGAGTCGGCTGGGCTACATCACCGGTCGACGATGGAGGTCTCGTGCCGCGCGAGAAGCGAGCCTACGGCGGTGGCGGGCGGTGGCCCGGCGGCGGCGAGCTGGCCCAGTTCCTCGATCAGTTGCAGGGCTTGGGGGGTGAGGATGGCGAGCATGCGTGCGGGGTCGGGTCCTGGGTTGTGGAAGGTGTGGGCGGTGCCGCGCGGGGCGATCACCACCGACCCGGCCGGGCAGAGGTGGGTGTCGTCTCCGAGTGCGAACTCCATTCGGCCCTCGATGATGTACCAGGCCTCGTCGTAGTCGCGGTGCACATGCTGGGGCGGGCCGGGGAGGCCGGGCTCTTGGGTGGCCTCGAAGGCAGCGAAGCCCGGAGAATGCCCGGGCTCGATCTTCACGTGGGCCTGTGACCGACCGGTCGGGAAGGTCCGCCCCTTCCCGGGCGGCACCACAGCGGCCGTTGCGTTTGTCTTGTCCATCGGGATCGTTCTCCTCCATCAGCTGTGGGCGGGGGCCGCGGTGGTGATCAGGTCGGTGAGCTCGTCGCGGGTGGGTCCCTCGGGTACGGGTGGGCGCCAGCCGGTGGCGTAGATCTCGCGTGCTCGGGGCTCGACGACGGCAAGGGTGGCTGGCGGGGCGAGCATGGCCATGTAGGGCCCGACGACCTTGAGCATGCTGGGGTCGACCTGGGTGGCGGCCATGATCAGGTCGGCGGGGAGGGGTCGGGTGAGGTCGATGTCGTGCCCGGACCAGCGCCGGATGAGCTCGGTGTCCCAGTGCACGTGGTCGTCGAACCACGGCTTGATGTGCTCGGTGCACCACTGGTCGAACGCCAGCGAGCACGCGGCGAGGTCGCACGGGTGCTCGTCGAGCAGGTGCAGGAGCTGCTGGGCCTGCAGCAGCGAGGTGGCAACCCCGCGCCCGACCGCGGGGTTGGTGGTGCAGACGGTGTCCCCGACGAACAGCAGCCTGGGCATGGCGACCCCGCCGGTGGGGCCGAGCTGCCCGCGGTAGGTGTTGTGCAGCCGCCCGCCGGGCAGCACCGGGGTGATCGGTCGGGATCGGTCCGGGTCGGTCCAGGCGGCGAGCGCGGGCACCGCACGCGCCGCGGCGTCGAAGGCCTCCTCGAATCGCAGGGCAGCGAGCTGGCGGTCGGTGCTGGCCCGGGCGATGAGCGTGGACAGGGTGCGGTTGTCGTGCAGGAATACGATCACCTGGTAGCCGGGGTAGGTGGCCACCATCCCGATCGGGGCGTTCATCGGTCCGAGGTCGGCGCCGGGAAGAAGCCGGTACTGCCGGGAAACGTACGCGATCCCGCAGTCGCTGCTCGCGCCCGGCCCGCGCAGGACGTTCGTGAGCCGCCCGCCGCGTCCGGATGCGTCGAGGACGAGGTCGGCGTCGACCTGATGGCCATCAACGCGGACCCCGACGGCTCGCCCCCGTTCGCGGGCGACATCGTCGACGTGCCCGGTCCGCAGCGTGACGCCGGGCTCGGTGGTGGCGGCGGCGCGCAGGACCCGTTCGAAGGTGAGGCGTCGACAGCGCAGCCCGACGAGCCTTCCCAGCGGATCGGGCAGGGTGGCCGGTTCGGCTCCGGCCGCGAGCAGGGCGTCGAAGACCTCGGGCATCTCCGCAAGCAGCGCTTCGACGACCTGTTGGCGGAAGCCGTGCGGATGGTGGAACTGCATCACCCCCTTGCGCGGCCAGGTCCGGTCGTCGACGGGGCCGGGGTCGCGGTCGATGACGGTGACCTGCTGCCCGCGGCGGGCGAGGGCGATCGCGGTGTAGAGCCCGGTAGGCCCGGCACCCACGATGGCAACGTGCATACCGGCCCCCTTCGGGGTTATCATCAAGGTAATGACTGCACTGATGGTTACCTGAATGAGTACACCTGTCAAGCGGCGCTACTCGTCGCGGCTGCGGGCCGCCCAGGCGCGGGAGACCCGTCGGGTCGTCGTGGCCGCGGCCGCGCGGCTCTACGTCGCCGACGGGTTCGGACGCACGACGATCGAGGCGATCGCCCAGGCGGCCGGGGTCAGCCGCAAAACCGTCTTCAGCTCAGTCGGGGGCAAGGTCGAGCTGCTCAAGCTGGCCCTGGACTGGGCCGTCGTCGGGGACGACGAGCCCGTGCCCTTGGCGGGCAGACCGGAGCTGGACCGCATGAAAGCGGCCACCGATCCGGACGCGATCCTGCGAGGTTGGGTGCACATCGTGACGTCGATCGGGTCCCGGGTCGCCGAGATCTCCGGCGCGCTTACCGTCGCGGCCGGTGTCGACGACGACGCCCGGACCCTCTGGGAGCATGCGCAGGAGCAACGCCACGTGGGGGCGCGCGCGTTCATCGCGCACCTGGCCCACCACCACGGCCTGCGAGCGGACCTGGACCGTGACGAGGCGGCGGACCTCGCCTGGGTGCACAGCGATCCGGCGTTGCACCATCGGCTGGTGATCCAACGAGGATGGTCGATCGACCGGTTCGAACAGTGGCTCTACGAGACCATCACCTTTCACGTGCGGGGGTCGGGCGGCGCTACCCCCGGCGGGTAGCCGCGGTAACCGCCACAGCGCGATCAGGGTGCGGTACGCAGGTATTGCGCTGGCAGCTGGCGGGCCGGAGGTGCCGCCCGGGGGTGCGTCCGCTTAACGCCGCGTGTCGTTCGTGGCTGTTCCAGTAGCGTGGCTACGTATGCGGGCTCAGGTGTTGAAGGGTCATCTGGACGGGTTGTTGCTCGCGACGTTGGAGGCCGGTCCCCGGCATGGGTACGCGATCGCGGAGGCCTTGCGGTCGGGCAGCGGCGGGCGGGTGGATCTGCCGAAGGGCACGGTGTATCCGGCGTTGTACCGCTTGGAGCGGGCGGGGGTTGGTGAGCGGCGGGTGGTCGATGGTGGGTGGACGTCGGCGACGCAGCTACGAGCTGACCTCGGCGGGGCGTGCGGCGCTGGGTGAGCAGCGTTCGGCGTGGCGTGAGTTCGCCGCGACGAGCAACGCGTTGATGGACGGTGGGGCGTGCCTGGAGGCGAGTGTCCTGCTTTACACCGACGAGCTCGTCGAGCGCCGCGGCGAGGTCATCGACGACGCCTGGACCGGATCGCCGCCGCCGCAGCCGTCCACCTCCACGCCGAACCCGAAGATCTAATCCCCGCACTGCTCGACGCCGGACTCGCCGGCGCAGGCCCCCCGACGATGTCGCCCTGATCGTCGCCCGGCTGCTGCCCGGCCCGCTGCACCACCGCGGGCCCGCGGTCCCCGCCCAGCTCCCGGCGCCGCGCCCTCACCTCCTGGGGCCACAGCATCCGCGCTGCCCGACATCGTGATGGAGGACCTGCAATGCCGAGGTCGCCGACATCGCGCCGGAACAATGTGCGCCTATCGTGCTCGCTGGCGCCTCCACGTTCTGCCAGTGCGAGCTTCCCCGCCGTAGGGTTCAAGTCGGCGGGGGACTTGGCCACTATGCGCCCTTACGTACGTCAGCGCAGTTGGGCGGCGACGTCCTGACTGCACTGCTGCTCTACGCACGCGGTCAGCTCGTCGAGGTTGATGCCTGCCGCGCGCAGACGCTCGAGCAGATCCTTGGACAGGACACTTCCGGCGGTGAGACAACGCACGAACCCGCACAGGCAGGTCGGACCCGATCCGGTGGTCTGCGGCGGGTTGGTCGCGCCTCGATAGACCGCGGCACTGAGGGTTTGTTCGCGCTCGAACGGCAGGCCTGCGAAGGTGCCGCCGACCGCGCGCACCCTCATCGTGTACAGGCCCGAGAGGTCGGTTAAGAAGCTGCCGGTGAAGCGTCCGGGATCAGTCTCGGCCAGCGGCACACGGAAGACGGTGCCGTCCGGACGCGTGACGTCGGCCCAGCAATGGGCCCGATCCGCGACCGGCACGTCATATTCAGTCAACGTCGCCGCGATGGCGACCGTCGCCCCGGGATCGAACGCGCTCTGCGTCGCGCGGGCCTGGAAGATCAGGTTCGAGTACGAGTGGACCACCACGTTGTACGGAAGCGAGGCCGCATTCTTCGAACTTGACGCGACATAGGCCAACTGGTTGTCGCCTCCACGCTGCTCACGCAACCCGAGCAGGACATTCCACGTGCCCGCGTGGGTTCCCGTGGCCTGGTCTGCGTCGGCAGGCAGGGACAGCCGGTAGTACGCGACGGCGCCGGTCTGGACGTACTGCAGGTTGAAGCCGGGTCCGGTCGAGGCAGGCGTGAGCACTTCGCCGTTCGGGGCTTCTAGGGCGAACTCCACGTCCCACGGCGTTTCGGTCAGAAGGAAGACGTCGAGCCCGTAGTCAGCCTCGGTCACGAGGAACGGGATGCGCCGGATCATGCCGGGAATGAGCACGCTGTAGGGGTCGAGAACGACCTGCGCGTTGGTCACTCCAGCCAGAATCTGCACGAAGTACTTGCTGAGGCGATCGGACTGGTCCGGCGTGAGTATCCCCGTGACCAGCAGGTAGCCGTTGTGGTTCTGGGTCAGGGTCGTGAGCGCGGCGGTGCTGATGTTCTCGGGTTGACCGAGCCCGACCGCGAACGTGTTCGCTGTGATACTGCTGCCCACTGCGGACAGCAGCGGCGCGGTGTTCTCCTCGCCGTCGGTCAGCACGACCATCGCGGTCACGTCGTAGTGCGGCGTTCCGAGGGCCTGGGCCGCGTCCAGGGCTGCTTTCCCCGCGTTGACGCCCGCGCCGATCGAGGTCGTCGTCGCCGGGTCTAGTTCGGGTCCGTTGATGTGCCCGATCGCCGCGATCCGCCCGGCGCCGGTGACCGCGACACCCACGTCGGTCACCGGCATGAGCGTCTGCGCAGTGGTGTCGAACGCCACGACGCCGAGGCCGTCGCCGTCGAGCATCGCCGTGATGAAGATGCCTGCCGCCTCGCGCAGCTTCGAGACCTTGGTCTCGCCGATGCCGGAGTCATCAGCCATGCTCCCCGAATGATCAAGCACCAGCACGACCGCGCTCTTGGGCCGGGCCACGGTGTTGGCCGTGATCGGGATGGTCCAGCTCTGCCCGGTTTCGGTGCACGCAATGGTGACCGAGCCCGAGCTGCTCGAGCCTGCGATGGTGGACGTGTAAGACAGCCAGATCCGCGCGTTCTCGACGGGCACTTCGTCGTTCGCGCCGACCGAGGTCGATGTTCCCAACGGCGTCCCGAATCCACCGGTCGGACCGTGGGTGATCTGAAACGTCCGGGTCCCGCAGGTGACGACATCGAACACGACGGCCCGGTAGGTCGTGACGCCGACACCGCCGATGCCTTCCGGGATATTGGCGAAGCTGATGCTTGGTGTCGTGAGAGTGAGCAACTCGGCCGGCAGGAAGGGGGCGAGCGTGGTGCGGATGACCTGCTGGCAAACCAGGCAGAACGGCACGCCGAGGACTTTCATCCGGCAGGTGTAGGACGGTCGGTAGCAGCCGCAGTGAAAGTAGTCCGCGCCCTCGTACGCGCCGACGTAGGCATCGGAACTCTCCGGGTTCGCCTGCCCGTCAGAGTTACTGCAGTCGGCATTGCTCGTGGTCGGCAAGGTGTCGGTCGTCGACGTCAGCGTCGCCCGCCACTTGATCGTGGCGCGGTTGGTGTTCGCCGTGACGTTCGGTTGGCTCGGCTCGCCACCGCTGTAGTGGTCCCGGCCGGTCTCGGTCGACACACAGGTGTAGCAGTCGTACTCATCGGCGAACCCGAACGCCAGATGACCCATCTCGTGCAGGGCGATCTCGGCCGAAGCCGACGCGGTGGAAAGCTTGGCCACCCGGCCGTCGCTCGATCCGCCGTACTCGGTCGTATTGACGATCACCATGATGATGTGGACCTCGGGCACCGCGGCGACGGCGACATCGTGTGCGGTGTCGTCGTCACAGCTGAGCAAGCGGCGCGTGCTCCCGTCGCTACAGAACGTCGAGTCGAAGTACGTCCTGGGGGTGGCGCCGCTACCGGTAGAGCCGTCGCCGCAAGTGCCGGGGTCATCGGCGCCGCTGTCGGTGCTGACCACGTCGACCCGGAAGACGTTGATGCCGCACCATAGATCGGTGTACGGCGCGGTCACTTGCAGCAGCGAGACGAAATTCTGCACGTCGGTGGCTAGTTTGGCCTGCTCGGAGACCTGGTAGCCGTCGCCCATGATGACGATGTTGAAACGCTGCGAGTTGGGCCCGTGGTCGACGATCTTGTGTGTGGCAACGACGTAGCCGTCGGATTTGGACATGGCAATCCCTCAGCCTGGCAGTGGTAACGGAGTGTGGAGGCGTCGACTCAGCGACGCAGTTCCGGCATGCTCACGTGAATCAACCGCACACTGGGTTGGCGCGGCTGGCTGCGGTCGGCGGCGCCGTAAAGCGAAAGATGTGTGGCTTCACCAAGGTCGGGGATGATCAGGTCGTACTTGGCTGGCGGCCGGGCGCTCATGACCCGGTGGATCGAGCCGCCCTGCGGATCCTCGAACACTTCGACGCTGTCGGCGTGCGCGGTGCGCAATGCCCGCTGGTAAAGCAGTTCATTTTTGCCGTCACGAAGCTCGAACCACAGTCCGGTCTGGTTTTCGGTCGACTCGATCGGCAGTGACGCCGGCGCGCGCATCTGCACGCGCTGGACGCGGGTGACAGTGGCACCGTTGTCGTCGACGGTGATCTCGACGCGTAGCGAGTGGGTATAAGGAACCGGCGCCGAGCCGAGGTGATGGGACGTCATGCCGACTCTCCAAGCCGAAGCCGCGACCACGTACCGCCATGGTCTTCTTGGATCAGGTCCGCGCCAAGGGAGATGGTCGGCCGTCCTGGCTCGTCCTGAGAAGTCTGGTCTCGCCGAATCGCTGGGTCCGTCATCGTCGGCCTCCAAGGTCATTGTCGTCCACATCGCGGTAGCTCTGCTGCGGCCGACTCACAAAAGAGGTCTCTCCAGCCGGAGTGATACACCGTTCGCCGAAGTACAGCTCACTGGACGCGGCGCGCGCGGACATTGCCGCTGTGGGAGAAGGATCGAGGCGAGCTCGCACGGCGCCGACGCGTTCTATGGGTGTCGCTGCTGGAAACCTGATCATGCAGGCTCGCGGGGTGGACGGGCCGCGACCCGAAGCGTCGATATGGCAACGGGTACCACCACCGCCAGGCCAGGTTAGCGCCGCCCGAACCTGCCGCAAGAGGGCGGCAACGAGAACGCGGTCGGTGAAGCCTCTGACCAGCATATCTCTGTAGCTCACCGCCGGTGCGTCGTCCGTCGCCGTCCATTCCCGTCGGCTGTTGTGCGGGGTCGTTGTCACTCACTTAGGTACCCATTTGTCGATCTTGGGCGCACTGGCAGCGATGGGTCTTGTCCGTCGTGCGCCCCGCGACTCCCCCTGCGTGACCGTTGCGTGGTGGCCTGCATCTCGAGTTACGGTGGACGCCTGCGCGGCGGGCGAGGCAGTTGCGCTCATGCTTGCCGTCCGAAACGACCCTTATCGAAAGTTGCGTTAGTTAGGTCGGACGATGCGGTCGTGGCAGCGGCGGCAGACGTGGTGTCACCGCCCGTTGCGCGGGTCGCTGATGGACGTAGGTGAGGCCGTTGGTTCCCGTAGGGTCCAGTAGTAGAACCGGCGGCGCAGGACCCATCCCATTCTGCGTGCCCGAGGTTTCGGCGATCGGATGGCCGTCGTCATCGAGGGGCTCCGTCCCTCGTCGATCCCAAGTCAGCTACAGATGATCAGTAGGCGCTGGTTACGTCCGCGGCGAGACCGGTCAGGGCCAACCACACAGGGCATTCGTGGTCAGGGCCTGCTCGTCGATATCGGTCCCGCTGGACGTCGCGGAAAGGCTCGACCTCGGCCGATTGGCGGCCGAGCATGTGGCGATGACGCCGAGTTGTCGCGGACGTGCGCGGCGTCGGGTTGGGCGAAGATGCGGATCGCGGCAGCGACCATCTCGGCGGAGCCTTTCGGGACCTGGGCAAGGAGTTGCGCAGGAATGACCCGACACCGCTGCCACGATGTGCCGAGCAGCACGCGCGATGGCCTGTTTGAGGCCGGTGTGGGCGTCGGAGATGACCAGCTGCACCCCACCCAGCCCGCGGGCCTTGAGAGAGCGCAGGAACGCGGTCCAGAACGCACCATCCTCGGAGTCGCCGACGGCGAAGCCCAACACTTCGCGCCACCCGTCGGCGCGGACGCCGGTGGCGATCACGACGGCTTGGCACGACGCGGTGGTTGACCCGGCCTTGCAGTAGTCGCGTCCAGGAACACATAGGAACGCCTGCTCGCCAGCTGCGGTCACGGAACGCGCCGACCTCGTATCGAGGTCCGCGCAGTCCGGCTCACCTCCGATTTCGAGATGCCGGTGTCGGCGCCCAAGCTTTGACCAGTCGTCGACCTGCGGTCGGACGCCGTGCAGGTAGCCTCCATCACGACCGCGACAGGCCTGTCGACGCGCGCGGCGTTCCAGCAGCTGGGAGAACAGCGTGCGCTTCGATCCGCAACTCCAGATCGCCGCGGTCGAGAGCGTGCGGTGCGGTGACCGTTGCGCAGGTTGGTGCGGTGTCGCTGCGTTCGTGCAGGCGGCGCCGATGTGTCGGTGAGTCGGCCTCGATCAGTGCTTGGTAGACGGTTTCGGCGGCAGTGCGGACACGGTCACCGACATCGGCGGCCTTGAGTGCGTCGAGGACTTCGAGCAGGGCAACTGGCCAGGGCCATCGCGTTGTGCCTCTCTACGGTTCCTTGGCGGTTCCTGCAGAGACTCACGCGATGGCCCCTTCTACGTGCTCAGGCACGCCAACGGGACCCGGGACTTACACCACCAGCGGGACACGACCGGCAGTGCGCTCAGCTGCCGTCCGACACCCTTATCAAGCTGCGTTATATCACGATGCGGTCGTGGCAGCGGCGGCAGACGTGGTGTCACCGCCCGTTGCGCGGGTCGCTGATGGACGTAGGTGAGGCCGTTGGTTCCCGTAGGGTCCAGTAGTAGAACCGGCGGCGCAGGACCCATCCCATTCTGCGTGCCCGAGGTTTCGGCGATCGGATGGCCGTCGTCATCGAGGGGCTCCGTCCCTCGTCGATCCCAAGTCAGCTACAGATGATCAGTAGGCGCTGGTTACGTCCGCGGCGAGACCGGTCAGGGCCAACCACACAGGGCATTCGTGGTCAGGGCCTGCTCGTCGATATCGGTGCCGCTGGACGACCCGGAAAGGCTCGTCCGGCCGAACGTAAGAGGCGTTACCGGGCGACAGACCGCCACAATGAGCGAAGCCCCGGCCTCGGCTGGCGTTGCACGGTGCGAGCCCCTGCTCATGGCGTTGACGCAGGACCCGGATCGTCTTGGTAGCTGACGTGGCGGATTCGCGATCGGTGCCGTTAACGCCGCAGGTCCTGGGGCGACTCCGCTCCTTCCGCGACGTCGGGTCGATCCTCGCTGTGTGGAGGATCTTCCATACGGTGGAGGCGCCGATCTGGTAGCCGAGTCCGACGAGTTCCCCGTGGACGCGCCGATACACCCCAGGTCGGATTCTCGGTGGCCAAGCGCGCGATCAGGCCGAGGAGGTAGTAGGCGGGCAAGGGCGGCGATCACTGCGCGGTCGGGATTGCCATCTCTATATCTGCTATGACTCTGGCAGTCTCGGCCAGTGGCGGAAAATAGGTGACCGGTAGTCGTTCACTCCACGGATAGGGAAAGCGGTTGATCTTCGGGTAGAACCGCTTCCTCGCGTTGGGCCACTGAGTGTGCATGGATCTCGCATAAGGGATTATTCCGGCAGGCATGTATCAGGCAGCGGTAACCCTCGCTCCTCAGTAATGCGGGTGCCGCTGGAGACCCGCTCAACGTCCATGCGGACACGACGGGACTGAATAGGGGATTCGATGACGGTCGAACAGGTCAAGGCCGAGAAAGATATGGCTGCTCAGATCGAGAAGATTCGCCGAGACTTGACCGCGATGGAGGAGCGGCTCACAAACGTGCGAGTCGATGCGGACGAGCGGCGGCGGCGCCGAGAGGACATGACTGAAGGCGAGCCAAGCGACGACATCACAACAAATGCCGCTTCGGGGACGCCGGTGCTTGGCGGCGTGACGAACGATTTCCCGACTGCCACAATCCTGACTTCAGAGTCCGACGTAAGTCTGCTCGTGGAAAGCAAGAGTCAGGGCGGTGTCTCGCTGATTGCGCAAGGGTCATTTTCCGCGTATGGTGATGCCATTCTCGGCGAAGGCGTTAACAGTGGATACGGGGTATACGGTTACGCCAGTGGCGGCCAGGGTGTTGTGGGATATTCCCAAACCGGCGTCGGCGTTACGGCTATCTCTGACGGCAATTATGCGATCACCGCTAATTCAGCTGGCGGGGCCACGCTTCTTGCGTCAAATAACTCGCCAACTGGCGCTGACTGCATCATTGCGATCGCCGACAACGGAATTGGTGTCGTTGCTATGGGAAGTCGCGCGCCGCTCCTTCTTTTTCCAACCACGACGGCAGGAGCGCCTACGTCCGGAGCCCATTTCAAGGGTGAGCTTGTCTTGGACGTCCACTGTCATCTCTATGTCTGTGTCGTAGACGGCCTGCCGGGCACATGGAGGAAGGTCGGCTGATTCCTCGACTCTGCAGGTTGCGAGCCTGAGCATTCCTTGTGTCTCCTGTGTGCTAAAAGAACAACGGCTAGGATGGTCCGCTCTTATCTTGTTAATTGCACAGGAGAGATGTTGTGCCTGCCGCCGCTCTTTCAACCTGATTTCGACGAGTGGTCAAATGAGCTTGTCGGGTGCCAGAACTCGGCCATGGCGTCTGATCTGCGGTTTCAGGCCGCGGCTTCGTAGTGGTTGATCAGGCCGCCGAGGATCGGTCGGCGTCGGATCCTGCCGTGGATCGGCTCGGGGACAGGTGTGTCGCGGGCGTGGCGGACGCAGTTGCAGCGCGCGATGCGGCCTTTGCTGGTTGTAGTGCTGCGAGTACTGGGCAAGGACGCTGCGCAGGTGCCGCTCGCCGAAGATCAGCATCCGGTCGGTGACCTCGGTGCGTACGGTCAATACGAAGCGTTCGGCGAAGCAGTTCGCCCGCGGACACCGCGGCGGGATCTTGACCACCTCGATGCCTGCGTCCGCCAGGACCGCGTCGAACGACGCCGTGAACTGACCGGCCCGATCGCGGACGAGGAACCGGAACCGGGCGGCGTGGTCGCCGAGGTCCATGACGAGGTTGCGGGCCTGCTGGGTGGTCCAGGGTCCGTCGGGATGTCCGGTCACGCCCAGGACGTGCAGGTAGCGGTCGCCGACCTCGAGCGCGAACAGCACGTAGAGCCGTCGCAGGGTCAGCGCGCAGTCGACGTGGAAGAAGTCGACCGCGAGCATGCTGGCGGCTTGGGTGCGCAGGAACTGCCGCCAGCTGGTGTCGGTGTGCCGCGACCGGCGCCGGTGGGATGCGGTGGCGCTTGAGGATCCGCCGGATCGTCGAGGCGCCGATGCGGTGGCCGAGCTTGAGCAGTTCGCCCTGGAGCCGCGCGTAGCCCCAGCGCGGGTTCTCCCGCGCCATCCGCACCACCAAGGCGGCGAGGACGTCGTCGATCGGTGGCCGTCCGGTCCGGTTCGGGTAGGTCCATCGTCGGCGGACGAGGCGGCGATGCCAGCGCAAGATCGTGTCCGGGGTGACCAGGCGATGGCAACGCAGCGCTCGGGGCAACCGCCGCACGAGGGCGGCGAACACGGCCCGGTCCGCCCAGTCCAGGCGCGGTCGTGGGTTGGTGCGCCGCAGGACGGCGACTTCGTGGCGCAGCACGAGGAGTTCGACGTCCTTGGTGGCGGACGTGCGGCCCATCAGCAGGACCAGTCCGAGCACCTGCCGAGAAGATCAAGTACAGCAACCGCAGCGACACGCCGGGATCATGTCCGACCGGCGATCACCGCTGGTCAGCGCCCCAGAACCGACTTCTGGCACCCCGCAGGGACAAGGTCCGCCGCAACGTTGTGCTGCTGTGCGGCACCCCGACCGGCCAACCCGGCCGCCCCTCCAAAGCCCTCACCCTTGAGCAGGCCCAAGCCCTGGTCGACCACACCGGCGGCTCGACGATGGGCACCTACGTACTGATGTCGCTGCTCACCGGCGCCCGCACCGAGGAACTGCGGGCGTTGACCTGGAACCACCTCGACCTCAACGGCCGGCCCGACAGCGACCCGCCCGTCCTGCCCCACGCCATGGTCTGGCGCTCGGTCCGCGCGGGCGGCGACACCAAAACCCGCAAATCCCGCCGCACCATCGCCCTCCCGACCCGATGTGTCGAGGCACTGCTCGATCACCGGGACCGCCAGGCGACAGCGCGGCGAGCCGCAGGAGAACGCTGGATCGACAACGACCTCGTCTTCGCCACCGCCACCGGCACCCCGCTCGACTCGGCCAACGTCCGCCGCGGGTTCCGCCGCGTCGCCGCGGCGGCCGGGCTCGACGCCGCCGACTGGACACCGC
This sequence comes from uncultured Actinomycetota bacterium, assembly GCA_963799945.1. Taxonomy (GTDB): domain Bacteria; phylum Actinomycetota; class Actinomycetes; order Mycobacteriales; family Pseudonocardiaceae; genus Pseudonocardia. The sequence continues at coordinate 15,573 of CAWCZG010000004.1, read as the reverse complement.
GGGAACTACGCCACAGTTTCGTGTCCGTGCTCTCCGACGCGGGCGTGCCCATCGAGCAGATTGCCCGCCTGGTCGGACACGCCGGCGGGTCGACGGTCACCGAGACCGTCTATCGCAAGCAACTGCGCCCGGTCATCGAAGACGGCGCCACCGTCATGGATCGCGTCTTCGGCCGACACGCCGACCGCGCCGCAACCCGCCGCCCGACGACACAACAACAACCTCAGCGCGGCGGCCCCACCCTGCACTAGTGCTCGGATGAACTGCGATCTTCGTGCATAGACGCGTCGGACACTCGACACCGCTTTGTCCGCTCTCGTCCTCCGCCGGTCACCCATGTCCGCTGGGATAGTCACTCACTTAGTCACCCAGCCGTCCGCCAACATCAACAACGGCCTGGTCGGAGACCCTCATCTGAGGCTCTGACCAGGCCGTTTGCTGGTGGGCGATACTGGGATCGAACCAGTGACCTCTTCGGTGTGAACGAAGCGCTCTCCCCCTGAGCTAATCGCCCAGCACCGGAGACAGTACCCCACGCCCTCTCCCCGGAGGCGGGGGCCTCAGGTCTGCAGGGTCCCCGAGGCGACGACGTCGGTCGGGGTCGCAGGTGCGGTTCGGCCGGGCTCCAGCGAGATGGCGTAGGCGGCGAAGGAGTCCTGGCCGGACGAGCCGACGGCCCGGAGGCCCGGATCCCGCGGCGCGACGTCGAAAGCCCCGAGCGGTTCGGGTGCGGACGACATGTCCTTCAGACCCCACAGGACGTAGGTGTGGTCGTTCGGGTTCGCCGCCAGACCGATCGTGTAGACGTCCCGCTGCCCGCCGTTCAGGACGACCGCCGCGACGGCGGTGCCGTTCGGCTCGGCGAGCAGCGCGTGGGCCACGCCGGGACGAGCCAGCTGCTGCACGAGACCGGCGGTGCTCGCCGTCTGGGCGTTGGCGGACTCCAGTTGTTGCTGGAGCTGGAGGGTCCGGGCACCGAGCCCGCCGATGGCCACGACGGCCACCACCGCGGCTGATGCCGCGACGAGACGGCGTGGGCTCAGGCGTCGCCCACCGCTCCTGCCGGGTCCGGCCGGAGCCGAGCCTGACGGGGGAGCGGTAGTCGCCCGGCGTGGGCTCGGAGCGGCCGCAGGCTCGGGGCGCGGTGCGAGAACCTGCGGGGTGGCCGCGGCGGCCTCCAGGATCGAGGCGCGCAGCCGGGCAGGCGGATCCACCTGCTCGACGGCGGTGGCCAACCGGGCCATCACGGCTTCCGTGTCGCTGACCGCGGCGCGGCAGTCCGGGCACGTCGGCACATGGAGCTCGACCGCCATCTCCTCGTCGGGCTCGAGGGCGTGGAGAGCCCAGCCCACTGCTTCCTCGGTGCGGGTGCACGCAGGACGCGGTTCGGTCATCGGGCACCTCCTCCGAAGTCTGTGGCGAACTCACCCAAGAGAGGGCCGAGCACGCTGCGTAATCGTTGGACGCCGGTGAACATTCGCGATTTCACGGTGCCGAGCGGCACGCCCGTCAACGTCGCGACCTCGCGTTGCGTATATCCACCGTAATAAGCGAGGGCGATTGCCTCCCGCTGCTCAGCGGGCAGTCGACCTAGTGCATCGCGCACCTGGCCTGCGACGACGGCCCCCATCGCGGCCTGGTCGGCACCGGGTCCCGGCGCCACCGACCACTCCTCGCCGTCCTCCGCCGGAGGCACGGTGCGTCGGCGGATGGCGCTCTCCCGGCGCACTGCGTCGACCGCCTTGTGGTGGACGAGCGTCAGCAGCCAACTGCCGAACGCGCCGCGGGCCGGGTCGAAGCGGCTGGGGTCGCGCCAGAAGGCCAGAAAGACCTCCTGGACTACGTCCTCGGCCAGCCCGTCGTCGGCACACAGCCTTCTGGCCAGGGAGAACGCCTGCCTGGACCAACGGTCGTACAGCTCGCCCAGCGCACTCTGATCGCCCTCGACGACCCGACGGATGATCTGTTCGTCGGCCGGATCGGCGACCCGTCGCTGCGGCGTCGGACGCGCTTGTGGTGCACGCCGATCCGGCGTGTCGGGGTCTGCGACTCCGTCCACCACTGAGATCCTCACGTCCTGGTATTCGCCGGGGGTGGGCGACCGGTTCAGGCTAGTACGTGCCGGTGACAGGTGACGCGGCGCACGCTCGGCTGTATGTAACGCGCTGGCCCGTCAGGGTGATATCAGAGAACAGCAGGGGGTTCCGTGTCCCCCGACCCGTCACATCTTCGCCACACGGTCGTTTTTCCGCATGACGAACCACGGCGGGACCACGAAAGAGGACTTCATGCGCGACGAGCACACGGTCATCTGCTCACCGGCAGTGTTCGAACTGACCTCACAGGACGCTCCGGCTGTTCCCGTCAAGGTCGACCTGACCTACCACAGCCGCGACCCCTACGCGGTCCGTGCTCTCTTCCGCACGGGCAGCAGCTCGGTGGAGTGGGTGTTCGCCCGCGACCTCCTGCACGGCGGCCTCATCGGCCCGTCCGGCAACGGGGACGTGCGGGTCCAGCCGGTGGCGGGAAGCCCGGCCAAGGTCCAGCTCGAGCTGTCCTCGCCGTCGGGCCACGCCGTCTTCACCACGTGCGCGACGACGCTGGGGGACTTCCTCTTCCGCACGTTCGAGGCCGTCCCCGCGGGCTCGGAGTACTCGTGGCTGGACTTCGACATGGCGCTCGCCGACCTGCTCAACGAGTCGGCCCACGACTGATCAGCAGGTCCATCGCCTGTCGGGGGGTGGTGTGGAGCCTTGCGCCGGTCTGGGCTAAGGTTTCTCCATCGCCGCAGCGGAGACGCTGCACACGCGGACGTAGCGCAGCTGGTAGCGCATCACCTTGCCAAGGTGAGGGTCGCGGGTTCGAATCCCGTCGTCCGCTCGGATTCCACAGTCGGGCCTCCAGCCTCTGCCGGGGCTCCGGTATCCAACTGCCGGCGGAGTGGCCGAGTGGCTTAGGCAAGGGCCTGCAAAGCCCTGTACGCGGGTTCGATTCCCGCCTCCGCCTCGGGCGATTAGCTCAGTGGGAGAGCGCTTCCTTGACACGGAAGAGGTCACAAGTTCAATCCTTGTATCGCCCACCACCCACAAAGGCCCCCTGACCAGCACGGACAGGGGGCCTTCGCCGTGTCCGAGGCCGCACCGATGGCCGGACGCGGCAAACCACGACGTGGCGAGCTCACCGCGTCAGGAGCGGAAGGGTCGGCCGCCCACGACCAGCGGCTAGGTCTCGCCGCTGCGCGGCCTGGCGGGCCCGGCCAGCAGGAAACCGGTCAATGGGTGATCAATATCCTTGACAGGACTTTCTGGTCGCCTACGCTCAGGCTTTCTCAACGGACCTCGGCAGGAGTGAACGTGCGGGCTGGGCGGGTCAGACGCGCGGCGGCGCCGCGGTCGTGGTGGTCGCGCCGACACGTTGACCTGTGCCGCACCCAGGCTGCGCTCTGTTCGTAGCCTCCGACGCCTCTGCGTACGGACTACCGCCCCCATCCCGACCGGACCGTCGATCATCGCGGTCAGCGCGCATCACCTCGCGCGACCGTTACCTTAGGAGAATTCCGTGCGTCGCACGTTCCTCGCCGCAGCCGCCGCGCTGTTGGCCGCCCTGTCGATCGTCAGTTGCAGCAGCGGTTCCGACTCCACGACGCTGATGGTCGGGACCGAGGGCACTTACAGCCCGTTCAGCTTCCAGGGCAACGACGGCAAGCTGACCGGATATGACATCGAGGTCGTGCAGGCGGTCGGGGCCAAGCTGGGGAAGACCGTCGAGTTCGTGCAGACCCCGTTCGACTCGATCTTCGCGGGACTGGAGGCGAAGCGGTTCGACCTGATCGCCAACCAGGTGACGATCAACGATGCCCGCAAGGCCAAGTACGACCTGTCCCAGCCTTACACGGTGTCCGAGGGCGTGATCGTCACCCGCTCGGACAACACCGACATCACCAGTCTCGCGGGGCTGAAGGGCAAGACCACCGCGCAGTCCTCGACGAGCAACTGGGCCGACGTCGCCCGCAACGCGGGGGCGAAGGTGGAGGCCGTTGAGGGCTTCGTGCAGGCCGTGCAGCTGCTCAAGGACGGCCGGGTCGACGCCACGGTGAACGACACGCTCGCGGTCGGTGCGTACCAGAAGGCGACCAACGACACGGGCGTGAAGGTCGCAGGCAGCACCGGCGACACCAGCGAGCAGGCGTTCGCGGCGCGCAAGGACAGCGGTCTGATCGGGCAGGTCAACACGGCCCTGGACCAGTTGCGAGCCGACGGCACGCTCAAGCAGATCTCGGAGAAGTACTTCGGTTCCGACGTGAGCGGGAAGAAGTAGGTGGACTCTGCGACCTGGGACCTGATCGGGCGGAACCTCTGGCCGATGCTGGTGGCCACGGTCACCCAGACCATCCCGCTGACTGCCATCAGCTTCGTGCTCGGTCTGGTGATCGCGCTGGTCGTGGCGTTGGCCCGGTTGTCGTCGATCGGGCCGGTCTCGGCAGTGGCGCGGGTCTACATCTCCCTTATCCGCGGCACGCCGTTGTTGGTCCAGCTGTTCATCGTGTTCTACGCGCTGCCGCAGATCGGGCTCGTGATCGACCCGTTCCCGGCGGCGGTGTTCGCGTTCAGCCTGAACGTCGGTGGCTACGCGGCCGAGGTGATCAGGGCGGCGATCCTGAGCATCCCGAAGGGGCAGTGGGAGGCGTCGGAGACCATCGGCATGGGGTACACGACCACCCTGCAGCGGGTGATCCTGCCGCAGGCGGCGCGGGTTGCGGTGCCGCCGCTGTCGAACACGTTGATCTCGCTGGTCAAGGACACGTCGTTGGCGTCGACGATCCTGGTGACCGAGCTGTTGCGGGTGGCTCAGCTGGCGGCGGCCCCGACGTTCGACTTCTTCGCGCTTTACGGGGTGGCCGCCGTCTATTACTGGGTTATCTGTCTGATCCTGTCGTTCGCGCAGAACCGGTTGGAAGCTCGGCTCGAGAGGTACGTGGCGCGATGACCGATCTGCTGACCGTGCGGGGTGTCCGCAAGGCGTTCGGCGAGCTCGCGGTCTTGCGTGACATCTCGTTCTCCGTGCCCGCGGGCACCGTGACCGTGGTGATCGGGCCTTCGGGTTCGGGGAAGACGACGGTGTTGCGCACGCTCAACGCCCTGGACCGGGCCGACGCCGGTGTGATCGGCATCGGCGACGTCTCGGTCGACTTCGGCGAGCCCGTCGACCGCGCGACGCTGGCCCGCTTCCGCGCGCAGAGCGGGATGGTGTTCCAGGCGCACAACCTGTTCCCGCACAAGACGGTGCTGCAGAACGTCATCGAAGGCCCGGTGGTCGTGCAGAAGCGGCCGAAGGCCGAAGCGACCCGGGACGGGCGGCGGCTGTTGGAGCAGGTCGGGTTGGAGCAGAAGGCCGACCAGTACCCGTACCAGCTCTCTGGTGGCCAGCAGCAACGGGTCGGGATCGCCCGTGCGTTGGCGCTCAAGCCCAAGCTGATGCTGTTCGACGAGCCGACCTCTGCGCTCGATCCGGAGCTCGTCGGCGACGTGCTGCGGGTGATCAAGGACCTGGCCGCGGAAGGCTGGACGATGGTGATCGTCACCCACGAGATCCGGTTCGCCCAGCAGGTGGCCGACCAGGTGCTGTTCATCGAGGCAGGCGTGGTGCTGGAGTCCGGACCACCCGCGCAGGTGCTGGGCGAGCCGTCGGAAGCACGCACCAGGCAGTTCCTCCAACGCATCCTGGACCCGATCTAGGGGTGGACCGGCTGGTGGCGGTCGCGGCGATGCCGCGCTTCATGGGATGGCCACCCTCGTGGGCTGCGCCGCGCGCTGGTGTGACCCGGAGTCGGCGCGTCCACCCTGCGGTTCCCGTGATCCCACTGGCACCTGCTCTAAGAGGGGACCCCGGTCGTCCTCACCGCGGACGCGAACCCTTCGGCGGCAGCTGAGGCGGCCAACGCCGTCTCCTCGACGGTGCCGACGTGCGAGCTTCCCGGACCAACCAGTCGCAGCCAGCCTCCGCGCTGCCGGATGAGGTTGTTGGTGTGGGCGAGGAGGTCGAACACGGGGCGGTCGCACTGTTCGGCCCGGGACAGGTCGGCCAGCAGGAACCGGGCACCTGCGTCGAGGAGCAGGTTGATCTGTTGTTGCAGGGTCTGGAGCCCGGTTCTGTCCATTCGGCCACAGACCGAGAGCAGGTTCACGTGCTCGTTGGTGATCGTCAGCGGTGTCGGCTGCGGCATGTGGAACCCGTCCCTGGAGCGTCACGTGTGCGGTGATGCCACCGGGGTCCGAAGTGGCCGACAGCCGCGGCACTGTTGCCTGCGGGAGTCTCGGGGGACCCTACCTGGGTTTTGGCCGGAGAAACCGCTTTATGGTCGCCGTTGAGCGTTCGGTGACAGCGTCACAGGTCGCGGGTCAGCTCGTTCAGCAGGTCGTCGACAGCGGGCTTGAGTTGTCCGACGCAGGCACACGCCGGGCCATGTGCGTCGCGATGCCAAGCGATGAGGTGTTGCAGCGCGACCCTATTCACGCGGTAGTCGTGCTCGGCGGTGATCCGGTCGATGTCGGCCTGCCGATTCTGGCTGAGCAGGATCAGCGGAGCGGCGTACGCGGCTTGGGTGGAGAACACGAGGTTGAGCAGGATGAACGGGTAGGGATCCCAGTGCTCGGCGAAGGCGAGCAGATTCGAGGCGATCCAGGCGACCACGATGACGCTCTGCACGACGATGAACCGCCAGGACCCGAACACCGCGGTGACGCTGTCGGCGATCCGTTCACCCCGTCGACTCCGGTCCATGCGGCGGCGGTTGGCCGGATGGCGCCACGCGGGGGAGTTCGTGCGGGGCGGACGCCGATGATCGCTGGACATGCCGACAGTGTCGACCTTGCACCAGCCTTGCCACGCTGATCACATCAACATCGCCCTGAGGGGGCGGCGCGGGACCGGCGGGAGCGCCGGCGCTCCGTCGGGTGCGCGGCCCACCCGCAACACCAGCTGAGCGTGCTCGGGCACCCGAAGGACCACATCAGCCAGCCGGCGCCGGGTGTCGGCAACCTCCGCCGCCTGGCTCAGCACCGTCGTGGCCAGCCCGATTCTGGTCGCGACGAGAAGCGCCGCGCTGGTGGCCTCACCGGCCCGTAGCCAGTCGAGGCGACCGTCGCAGGCGGTGGTGAGCACCATCAGCGTCGCACCATCGGGGCCTACCGTCAGGGGTTGCGCGACTTGCCGGAGGTCACCGGCCGGGAATTCTCGCAGGCCGACGCTCTGCGGTCCGACGCCGCGCATCGTCCGCGAGTGAGTAGGCAGCCCGTCGCGGCTGCCGCGGTAGCGCCTACTCCACAGGGCCAGCTCGGCGGCGTAGCCGGGCGCCGTGCGCTCGGTTCGTGCTGCATCACCCAGGACGGTAGCGAGCCGGGCGCGTGCATCGTCGGTCAGGACAGCAACCAGCCGAGCGCCCTCGGCGGCAGCGCAGTCGGACAGCAGGCGCAACTGGGCAGGGTGGGCAGGCTCGGCGGCGAATGTCCGGCGGTCGCTGTGCCGATCGCCGATCGCCCCCGCCAGCCCGGCCGCGCTCTCGTCGATCGGACCGTCCACGATGTGCACGATGGCCAGCAGGGTGCGGTCCTCGGGATCGGGCAGCCGGTCGACGGCGACGGCCACGCCTGCCGCTGCAAGTGCGACGCGCAGGTGGTGCAGCGCAGCCCCACAGCTGATGACGAGGTCGCGGCCGTCCGTATCGGTACCCACGAGGTGCCGATCCGCATCAGCGTAGAGCTCGATCGCATCGCCGCCGACGCGCCACTTCCACGGCTGGGTGTTGTGCACCGACGGGGCGAGCAGGGCGTGTTCCGTCGCCCACAGGAGGACGTCGCGGGAGACGGGCCTGGCCAACGAGCCCACAGCGGTCATCGCCCCACGATGGACGTCGCATCATGGTGGGGCCAGGGCCGGAAGTCCCTTGTGCGGCAGGACGTCGGCAAGCGGCGTCTGTCAGGCAGCCTCCGGGGTCGACGCCGTGCGCGCGAACTGCGGCGGCCCGTTCCTGCCCAATGGCGACGACGTGCGGACGATCGGCCCTGCCTCCAGATCGTGGGTCCGCCGCATGGTGGGCATGCCCCGCGGGCCGCTCCGGCTCGCGTGACCTCCCCGATCCGATCGTGAAGGAACCGTGAGCGCAATGGTCGACATCGCCAGAGATCGTCCCACCGCTGGGGAGGTCATCGATCTCCGAAGTCCGCGGCTGAGTGCCGCCGCCCGCTACGTCCTGGCCGGTATCCGGATCGCGTTGGGTTGGGTCTTCCTGTGGGCCTTCCTGGACAAGCTGTTCGGACTCGGCCACGACACGACGGCGGCGAAGTCCTGGCTGAACGGCGGCAGTCCGACGAAGGGTTTCCTGGGTTCGGCCAAGGGCCCGTTCGCGGGCTTCTTCCACTCGATCGCGGGCAACGGCGTAGTCGACGTGCTGTTCATGGCCGCGATGCTCGCGCTCGGTGCGGCGCTGGTCCTCGGTATCGGGATGCGGCTGACCGCCGGTGTCGGGGCCTTCGTGACCGTTCTGATGTGGGCAGCCGTGCTGCCCCCGGCCGCAACCCGTTCCTGGACGATCACCTCGTCTACGCCGCGGTGCTGATCCTGCTGGCGCTCTTGGGCGCGGGCGACACAGTCGGTCTCGGCAGGGCCTGGTCGGCCACGACGTTGGTCCGGCGCGCGCCCTGGCTTGTGTGACATTGAGGACGGGCACTTCGCTGCCGCTTGGGCGGGCTTGACGTGCTCGTGTTCACCGGCGGCGTGGGGGAGCGGGCGGCCGAGGTCCGGCGGCGGACCACGACCCGACTCGCCTACCTCGGGATACGGGTTGACGACGAGCTCAACGCGGTGGCAGAACCCGACGTCGACATCAGCACCGGTGTCGGCGGGCGTCCCTGTCCTGGTGATCGCCTCACGGGAGGATCTGCAGATCGCCGCCGAAGTCGAGCGCGCACTGGCCTGATGCAGCAGGTCGTGAGAACCACAGATCGGTGACTGCACGGCGATCGGCCGTGCAATTCGGGTCGTTGTGCCCTGCCGCTCTGTTTCGCTGAGGGGCAGGCTCAGGCCATGCCCTCCGAGACAACACCAGCCTCGACCGGCGCGCGCCGGGACGTCCTCTGGAACCCCGCTGCGGGCCTCGATCCCGGCCGGAAAGCGTCGGAGATCGAGGCCGCGATCGGTGTGGCGCTGAGCCGCAACACCCGGCTGCGCGGCCACCACATCACCGTCACCGCCGATGCCGATGGCCGGGTCACCCTCACGGGAGCCGTGGCGACCCAGGCCCTGCGCCGGGAGGTCGAGCTCTCCTGCTGGACGGTGCCGGGCGTCCGGGCGTTGCACGACGATCTGGCCGTCGGCCGATCCGGCACCGCGACATAGGACGCAGGAGGCACGGGTAACGATGCTCGCCCGCGACATCATGACCAGGACCGTCGTCACCGTGACGGCCACGACCAGTGTGCCCGAGGCGGCGACACTGCTCGCATCGCACGGCTTCACCGCGCTGCCGGTGGTGGATGACGGCGGCGCTCTGATCGGGCTTCTGACCGAGGTCGACATCCTCCGCGACCGCTTCCCGCGCGATCCCCGCTTCCATTGCTCCGACGAGGGCAGCATCCAGCGGCCCGACACGCGGGATCCTTCGGCGACGGTCGGCGGGGTGATGACTTCACCGGCGCCGAGCGTGCGGGACGGGGCCGACGTGGTCGACCTGGTGACGATCATGCGTGCCGACGGGCTGCGCAGCATGCCCGTCGTCGACGGTCCTCGGTTGGTGGGCATCGTCACCCGCCGTGACCTGGTGCGCACGTGGACCCGCGGTGACCTGGCCGTGGCCACCGATGTTCACCACCAACTGGAGCGCTATGGCGGCCGCGGCCGCTGGACCGTCGAGGTCGACGGCGGTGCGGTGACCATCACCGACGCGATGAAGAACGAGACCGACCGGCACGTCGCGATCGTGCTCGCGGAAGCGGTGCGCGGTGTGACGGTCGTCCACATGGCCGACGAAGGAACCCAGCAATGAGCAGCTCGACCCGCACTACGATCGTCGCCGGGGTGGACGGTTCGACCTCCGCCCTGCGCGCCGCGCTCTGGGCCGCCGACGAGGCCGCCCAGCGCCACCACCCGCTGCGGCTGGTGTACGCCGACAACGAGTTCGGCTTCGGAGCCACTGGGGGTCTGGCCCCGCCGCAGAGCTTCTTCGACGCGATGCAGACCGCGGGCTTGCAGTTGCTGGCCGACGTCGAGGCCGCGATCCGGGCGGTGCACCCGGACCTGGATATCGGCGTGGAGCTGCAGACCGCGGGGGCGGTGCCGTCGCTGCTCGAACAGACCGAGGACGCGCTGCTGTTGGTGTTGGGTTCGCGGGGCGCGGGCGGCTTCCGGGGGATCCTGGTGGGTTCCACCGCGGTCGCGCTGGTCGCGCATGGCGCCTGCCCGGTCGCGGTGATCCGCGGCATCACCGCGGATGCGTCCCCACCGGTCGAGGGGCCCGTCGTGGTCGGCGTCGACGGCTCCCCGACGAGCGATGCGGCGATCGGCGCCGCGTTCGACGAGGCGACCTGGCGCGGGGCCGAGCTGGTGGCCGTGCACGCCTGGTCCGAGTACGCCTCCGATCACGTGCGGTTCCAGGCTCTTGACGAAGGCCAGGAGCAGGTGGAGCAGATGGAGAACGAGCTGCTGGCGCAGCGGCTGGCGGGCTGGCAGGAGAAGTACCCCGACGTGGCTGTGCGCCGGGTGGTCACCTCGGGACGGCCGGTCGAGCGGCTGCTCGAACACGCGACCGGAGCGCAGCTGATGGTGGTCGGCAGCCGAGGCAACGGCGGGTTCAGCGGGATGCTGCTGGGCTCCACCAGCCAGGCCCTGATCCGCCACGCGACCTGCCCACTGATGGTGGTCCGGCCGGTCGAGAGCTGATCTGAAGACGCACCGAGAGCCCGATGAGGAGGAACGTGGCATGGAAGCACGCCTGGTGGTGGAGTCCGAGGTCGACCGGTCGGTGGTGGTCGGGGTGGACGGGTCGGCGTCAGCAGTGGACGCGGTGCGGTGGGCGGCGCGGGAAGCCGATCGTCGCCGGGTCGGGTTGCGGCTGCTTGCCGCGTTCGGATGGATGCCCGACTCGATGCGGCTGGAGCCGTCCGCCCGAGAGGCGCTGCGCCAGGCCGCCGAGCAGCACCTGGAGCGAGGCCGCCGCCGAGGCGGTGGCTGTCGCTCCTGACGTGCCGCTGACCCGGACCGTGCTGACCGGATACCCGACGACGGTCTTGGTCGCGGAGTCCGCGACGGCGCCGCTGGTGGTCGTCGGCGACCGCGGCCTGGGCGGGTTCGAAGGTCTGCTGGTCGGCTCCGTCGCCCCGGCGCTGGCCGCGCATGCCCATTGCCCGGTCGTTGTGGTCCGCGGCCTCGGGGCAGGCACGCCTGCGCCGGAAGGCGGCCCGGTGGTGGTGGGGGTCGACGGCTCCCCGACGAGCGAATCGGCGTTGGGGTTCGCCGTGGAAGAGGCGCTGGCGCTCGGCGCGTCACTGGTCGCTGTACACGCCTGGCAGGACGTCGCGGTCGGCGACGCACGGGGAAGGCTCCTGCACACGGACTCCGTTGCCGACGAGGCGCGGGCAGGTCTGGACGAAGGACTCGCGCCCTGGCGGGCCAAGCATCCTGAGCTGGTGATCGAGCCCGTCGTGGTCCGCGATCGCCCCGCCCGAGCGCTGGTGCGCCACTCTGCCGGGGCGCAGTTGGTCGTGGTCGGCTCCCGAGGCCGCGGGCCGCTCGCCGGTCTTTTGCTGGGCTCGGTGAGCCAGGCGGTGCTGCACCACGCGGCCGGCCCTGTCGCCGTCGTGCGCTGACGGGATCAGGCGCCCCCACCCTGGTCGTCGGCTACGGGCTGCTCTGATCTCCTACAACATCCCGCAATCGGCGTCTGGATTCCTCGATCTCGGCCTCCGCCGCGGCCCGGCCCGCCCACGCGGTTCCTTGGACGCTCTTGCCAGGCTCGAGATCCTTGTAGATCTCGAAGAAATGCTGGACCTCGAGACGATGGAACTCGGGCATGTGGTGGATGTCGCGCATGTGGTCGAGCCGGGGATCGTGGGCCGGAACGCAGATCAGCTTGTCGTCACCACCGGCTTCATCGCGCATGCGGAACATGCCGATCGTTCGGCACAACACGAGGATCCCAGGGAACAGTGGCTCGCCGACAGTGATGAGCAACGCGTCCAGCGGGTCGCCGTCCTCACCGAGCGTGTTCTCCACGAAGCCGTAATCGCCTGGGTACTGCGTCGCAGTGAACAAGGTCCGGTCTAGCCGGATCCGGCCGGTGGCGTGGTCGACCTCGTATTTGTTGCGACTGCCTCGCGGTATCTCGATGAGCACGTCGAACTCGACCGGTTCAAGGTTCGCCATGCACTCAGCCGCTGTTTCGTCGCAGGCTGCCGATCGCCGCCGGGACACGGGTCCCACAGCGCATCGGGCACCAAATGATCATGGCGTCTCCGATTCTTCTACGACGGGCAGCCGGGGCCTCGATCGACGCGACACTACGCCTCGCAGCCGCGGTCGGCGATCATGGCCGGCGCGACGAGCCGGCTCCCCGGCATCACGGGATCGGATTGAGCACGGTCGTGGACACGGTGAGCAGCACGGCAGAGTCCTCCAGGGCCTCGAGGGCGTGGCGGGCCGCGGGCACGATGATCAGGTCACCGGGCGAGCCCTCCCAGGCGAGGTCCCCGGCGGCGAGGCGCACCCGGCCGTGCAGCACGTGCACGGTGGCCTCGCCCGGGCTGTCGTGCTCGTCGAGCCTGCGCCCGGCCGCGAGCGCGATCAGGGTTTGGCGCAGTGCGTGCTCGTGGCCGCCGTAGACGGTCTGGGCACTGCGTCCGCTGGACGCCGCCCGGGCGAGCTTCAACTGCTGGCGGCCGAGTGCGGTCAACGACAACTTCTCCACGGTTCACCTTTCGGAGTGCTGCGGTGCGGTGATGGTGGTGCCTGCCTTGCCGTCCAGTGCGGTCGCGGCGTCGGCGAGTGCGCCGATGACGGCCGGGTGGCCGGTGGCGGCGACGAACCAACTGCAGGCCTCGATCTTGGGACCCATCGAGCCCGCGGGGAAGGTGAGATGGGCCAGGTCGTCGAGGTCGAGCTGTGGCAACGGCGCCTGGTGCGGGGTCCCGAAGTCCCGCATCACGGCATCCACGTCGGTGAGCAGCACGAGGCGGTCGGCGCCGACGGCGATCGCGAGCAGGGCGGCGGTGAGGTCCTTGTCGATGACGGCCTCCACGCCCCGCAGGGCGCCCGCACCGTCGTCGACGACCGGGGCGCCGCCACCCCCGCCGCAGACGACCACTGCCCCGGTCTTTGCCAGTTGGAGGATCGAGTCCTGTTCCACGATGCGCTGCGGCTCGGGGAGGGGACGACCCTTCGCCACTGCGGGCCGTCCTGGGCGATGGTCCAGCCGTGCTGAGCACCCAGCTGCCGGGCGCGGTCGTGCGTGTAGCCCGGCCCGACGAACTTGGTGGGCGTGGCGAAGGCCGGGTCTGACGGGTCGACGACGACCTGGGTGATCACGCTGAGGACGGGCCGCGTCACGCCTGCGTTGCGCAGCGACTGGGTGAGCCAGTAGCCGATCATGCCCTGGGTCTGGGCGCCGAGGACGTCGAGCGGGTAGGGCCGCGTCAGCGCAGGGTCGTTCTCGCTCTCCAACGCGAGCAGCCCCACCTGTGGGCCGTTGCCGTGGCAGACGATCACGTTGTGCTCGTCGGTCAGCGGCGCGAGCGCTTCGGCGGCCGTGCGGACATGCCGCAGCTGGACGCCTGCGTCCGGCTTCTCGCCCCGCTCCAGCAGCGCATTGCCGCCCAGCGCGATCACGATGCGCACCTCAGCGACCCAACGCGTCGACCAGGACCGCCTTGATGGTGTGCAGTCGATTCTCGGCCTGGTCGAACACCACCGACCGCGGCGAGGTGAACACCTCGTCGGTGACCTCGACACCGTCGAGCCCGAACTCGTCGTGCAGGCGCTGCCCGAGTTCGGTGCTGCGGTCGTGGACGGCGGGCAGGCAGTGCAGGAACTTCGCCTCCGGTCCGGCCGTGGCCATGAGCTCCTCGGTGACCCGGTAGGGCAGCAGCCGCGGTACCCGCTCAGTCCACGTCTGCGGCGACTCGCCCATGCTGACCCATATGTCGGTGTAGACGAAATCGGCGTGGGCCACACCCGCAGCGGGGTCGTCGGTGACGAGCACCCGAGCGCCGCTGGAGGCGGCCAGCACATGGGCGGTCGCGACGACGTCGGCGGGCGGCCACAGCTCGTGCGGTGCGGCGATGCGCACGTCCATGCCGAGCATCGCGCCGGTGACCAGCAGCGAGCGGGCGACGTTGTTGCGGCCGTCGCCGAGGAAGCAGCAGGTGATTCGTTCGGGCGGCGACGGGCGGTGCTCGACCATGGTCAGGACGTCGGCGAGCATCTGGGTGGGGTGCCAGGAGTCGGTGAGCCCGTTCCACACCGGCACCCCGGCGTGGTCGGCAAGCTGCTCGACGGTGTCCTGGGCGAACCCGCGGAACTCGATGCCGTCGAATATCCGCCCCAGAACCCGGGCGGTGTCCGGTAGGGACTCCTCCTTTCCGATGTGGGAGCCCTCGGAGCCCAGGTAGGTCACGTGGGCGCCCTGGTCGTAGGCGGCCACCTCGAAGGCGCAGCGGGTGCGGGTGGAGCTCTTCTCGAAGATCAGGGCGATGGTGCGGCCGGTCAGCCGGTGCTGCTCGGTGCCGGTGGCCTTAGCCCGCTTGAGCTGGGCGGCCAGCTCGACGAGGCCGAGGAACCGGTCCTTGCCGAGATCGGTCACGGTGAGCAGTGACCCGGGGTGGCGGGTGGGGGCGAGCGTGGTGGTCACGGCTTCTCCTCAGATGCCGTCGCGCTGGATGGGGCAGGTCATGCAGCGGGCGCCGCCGCGGCCGCGACCCAGCTCGCTGCCCGGGATGGCGAGCACCTCGATGCCCTTGCCGCGCAGCATGCTGTTGGTTTGGGTGTTGCGGTCGTAGCCGACGACGACGCCGGGGGCCACGGTCGAGGTAGTTGTTGGCGTCGTCCCATTGTTCGCGTTCCGCCGCGCGCGCGTCCTCGTTCGTCACGAGGATGCGCACCTTGTCGACGCCCAGCGCGACGAGCGCGACAACGATGGCCGCGTTCCCGGCCCAGGCGGTGACCCAGTAGGACCAGGCGTTGAGGAACCCCGCGAAGTCACCGAAGGCGTCACGGGCGTAGACGTACGGTCCACCCGAGCCCGGCACCCGTTTGACAGGGCCCCGAACGTCAGCGCGAGGGCCAGCGCGCCGATCGTCACGAGTACGAACGCGACCAGGCTGATCGGGCCGTACGCTGCCAGCGCGGCCGGCACGGCGAACACGCCGGTGCCGATCACGGAGCCGATCACCAGCGCGGTGGCGGTCGGGAGCCCGAACGTGCCGCTCTTCTTCTGCGGAGCCAGCTGCGTCTCCTCGGACGGTGGACTGGTGAGGTCGGTACTCAACGGGACTCCTTAGCCTCCGGCTCCGTGGGCACGGGGCCCGGAGA
>CAWCZG010000003.1:0-536522 GCA_963799945.1 uncultured Actinomycetota bacterium | reverse complement strand
GAGTGAGGGTGCCCGCCCGTGCTCGATGTGGGCGAAGGCGAGCGCGCCTGCGAGGTCGGGGTTGCCGCTGTAGATGGCGTCGCAGAGGGTGACGTGCTCGGCGTACTCGACGTGGGGGTCGCGGTCGGCGGTGAGCGCGAAGAGCCATCGGATCCGCCCGAGCAGCGGCGCCATGGTGGCGATCAGGAGGGAGTTGCCCGTCATGGCGATGGTCTCGGCGTGGAACTGGGTGTTCGCCTGTCGGATCGCGTCGGCGTCCTCGGCGAGGGTCGCCCGGTAGGCCTCGGCGACCACCTCTCGCAGGGTGTCGCCTGCCCGCCCTTCGGCGACGGCCTGCGCGGCCTGCCGGGCGGCGAGCACCTCGAGGGACAGGCGCAGGTCGAACAGCTCGGTGACGTCCTTGAGCGTCAGCTGGCTGACGACCGCACCCCGGTTGGGGAAGGTGGCGACGAACCCTTCGACCTCGAGCTGCCGCAGCGCCTCTCGGATGGGGATGCGCGACATCCGCAGCTCCTCGGACAGCTCCCGCTCCCGCAGGCGGCTGCCGGGCTTGTAGATGCCGTGGATGATGCCCTCGCGGACGGCCAGGTAAGCCGACTGCGCCATGGACGGCCCGGACTCCTGCTGGGCCGTGGTCACGCCGGTCCCCCTCGCCGTCCAGCGGTTCGCGACGCGTCGACAGGCTACGGGTCTGGGGCATCCGAGCCCATCGACGGCAGAGCCTACCTCGCAACCGGTCGGCGACGGCGTGGCCCGCGCCGCGCTGGGCTGCGGTGTCGAGCATCAGCGTGACCGCGGCGAGGTCCTGGATGCCGAGACCGACCGAGACGAAGACGGTCACCTCTTGGGCGTCGGACCGGCCTGGTGCACGGCCGCTGAGGACTTCGCCGAGGTCGACGAGCGGGTGTGGTCGATCGATGTCCCATCGCGGAAGGCCGCCTGACCGCGCCCGACTCTGCGCGAGCCACCGGTGCCGAGTCGACGATCACCCGCGCTGATCCGAGCACGTCGGAGGCCAGCTCCCGGTAATCGGGCCGGGGTGGTGACCCGACCGCGTTGATGTGCAGGCCCGGGTGCAGGTCCGCGGCGTGCACGAGCGGGTCGACCGCCGGGGTGAGGGTGCACAAGATGTCGGACCGCTCCACGACGGCGCGCGGGTGATCGAGCAGGTGCGCCTCGAGCCCCATCTCGCGTGCCTTCGCGACGACGTGGTCGGCCCGCTCGGGGGTGCGGTTCCAGATCACCAGTTCGGTGAGGTCACGCACCTCCGAGATCGCCTCCAGGTGCGCCACCGCCTGTTGGCCCGCCCCGAGGATCCCCAGTGTGTGGGAGTCAGGGCGGGAGAGTGCACGGGTCGCCACCGCCGAGGTCGCGGCGGTACGCAGGAGCGTCACCGCCGCGCCGTCGACCAGCGCGGCGCAATCGCCGCTGCGCAGATCGACCGCGACGATCGTCGAGCGCTGCCGGGGCGCCGCCGGGTCATCGGGCTGGTCGACAAGGATCTTGCTCACGGCGAGCGCGTTGTCGGCCGAGATCGCGAGCATCGGGACCACGACGGTGTCCAGGCCGGGTACAGCGGCGGTCGAGCGCTCCGGGTGCACCACGCGGCCCTCGGCCAGCCCGATGTGGGCGGACTCCACGGCCTCGATGAGGTGCTTGTAGGGAAGGAGCTCGAGCACGTCGTGTTTGCTGAACAGGGTGGTCATGGTGACACCTGGGTGAAGACGGCATCGGTGACGATGTCGGAGTAGCCGACGCGGTCGACGGTGAGTCCGGCGTCGTGCAGGATGCCGGTCCAGTTCTCGACCCCGGCGGGATCCATCGCGACACCGGTCCAGGTCCCGCTGGAGATGAGGTACTCGGTGGCGCGCTCCTGCACCGCGAGGTCCGCACCCGGCCACTGCTTCTCGATCAGCTCGGCGTGGGCGGAGGCGGTCGAACCTGCGACCGCCACGGTGGCGGCCTCGATGGCGCGGGCGAAGGGCACCAGCCGCGGGACCAGCTCGTCGAGCCGCTCGCGCAGCACGTAGTAGACGCTGTTGGGCATCACGCCGCCCTCGGCGGCGAGGTCGACCGTGACGTGCCCGTGCCCGCCGAGCACCAGCTCGGCCGCGGTGCCCGGGTCGGCGACGATCGCGTCGCCGAGGCCGTTGAGGTAGAGCTCCTTGAGCATGGCGGTGGACAGGTCGCGCCCGAACCGGGTGCGCGTCGGGTCGACGCCCGCCTTCCGCATCAGCCCGGCGGTGAACTCATAGGGGGCCGTGCCGCCCTGGCCGGGCACGAGCACGGTGCGCCCCGCCAGCCACGACCAGTCGAAGTCCGCGACCGGCTCGCGGGTCACGACCGCCATCGGGAACCGGTTGTTCAGCTGGGCGAACGCGACGAACTCGCGGCCGCGGCCGGAGTACATGGCGGGCACCCACAGCCCGCCCAGCGCGACGTCGGCGGAGCCGTCGGCCAGATCGTGCATGACCCCGTCCCAGGGGTTGCGGGCCTCGGCGGTGACGTCCAGACCTGCTGGGCGAACAGCCCGTTCTCCCGGGCGTAGTACTCGGGTAGGTAGTTGATGCCGTTGGCGGTCGCACTGATCCGCAGCGTCTTCATGGTCGTCCTTTCGAAGTCGAGGAAAAGGGGGATTAGTCGATGACGAGTTCGTTGACGTCTTCGAGTGGGCGGCCGAGGGTTTCCGGGGCGAACCGGCACACCACGGCGAGCACCGTGTACATGACCGCGATCATGATGAAGACCCCGGAGATACCGGTCCGGTCGAAGATGAACACCGCGGCGAACGGCATGACCGCGCCCGCTACGTTGCCGATGCCGTTGACGACCGAGGTGCCCAGCGCGCGGACCCGGGTGGGGTACAGCTCGGGAGACCACAGGGCCAGCGTCGAGTTCAGGAACAGCGAGAAGAACTGGAAGATCGACCCGAAGACCAGGATCAATGCCGCCCCCTCGGCGAACAGCGCAAAGCAGATGGCCGAGACGCACCCGAGGACGGCGGCGATCGCCACCGTGAGACGACGCGGCAACCGGGCCGCGACCAGGGCTGCGGCCAGGGCGCCGAACATGCTGCCCGCGTACATGATCATCGTGAAGATCAGGCTGGTCGAGATCGAGTAGCCCTTCGAGACCAGCAGCGTCGGCAGCAGCGCGAGCAGGGTGACCTGCGCGCCGAACGCCATCCACGACGCGGCACCGATCGCGACAGTGCGGTTGAGCAGTTTGCCCTTGAAGATCTCGACCGGCTTGATTTCGGCCTCGACCGGGGCGGCCGCGTCGGCGTCGAGGAACGGCGTGATCTCCTGCGGGGTCGGACGGTGCCGGATGTCATCGGAAGCCAGGATGGTCAACGCCCGGTTGGCCTCGGCGATGCGTCCCTGCGAGACCAGGAACCGCGGCGACTCGGGCAGATAGCGGCGGTAGACGACGACCAGCACAGCCGGGACGGCCAAGAACGCGAACATCCAACGCCACGAGTACAAGTCGCCACCCAACGCCTCGTTGAGCGGGCCCAACAGGACCACGAACAGGCCGTAGGCCAGGAAGTTGCCGATCCCACCGGAAGCGAACCCGAGAATGCCGACCGCGGTGCCGCGGCGGCGGGTGGCGACCATCTCCGAGATCATGGCCAGGCCGATGGTGAACTCCCCGCCCAGACCGATACCGACGATCAACCGGCTCGCCACCAACACCTCGTAGTTGGGGGCGACCGCGCTGAGCAGTCCACCCAACGCGTAGATCAGCAGGTTGAGGCTCAGGGCGAACCGTCGCCCCTTCTTGTCGGCCAGATAGCCGCCCACCAGACGCCCGATCAACCCCCCGATCACGGTCACCGTGTTCACGGTGACCAGTTCGGCGTTGGAGATGCCGAAGACCTCCTTGAGCGCCGGGCCGATCGCGCCAGGCGCGTCCTGTTGCAACGTGTCGAACAACAACCCCGCCATGACCAGGCCCATCACCCAGACCTGGGCCCGGGTGAACGGGATCGAATCCAGCGCCTCGGCCACCGTCCGGTGGCGGCGGCCGCAGGTGCGGACACCTCGGACACAGGGTGACGATCTTGTTCGGAAATTGCCACGACGCACCTTCCCTTGCTGCATGGGGATCGACCGCGGGCGAGCGGCCTCGTGAGGTGGGTGTTGCTTGGCGCCGGGACTCACTTTGGTATACCAACGCGCACCTGTCAAGAAGGAATTGCCGAGCCGTGGCCGCTCAGGGGCGAAACATGGCGTTTACGCTGTGGTCTCTTCCCGGTGCGAATGCGGCAGTGGTATACCAGAGATCGTCGCTGTCCCTGCCCTCCTCGGGAGATCTCGATGGTTGTCCGCGCAGTGCCTGCCACCCGGGTCCATTCCGTCGAGCGGACCTTCGAACTGCTCGAAGCGATGACGGAGCTGGGCGGGACGGTCCGGCTGAGCAAGCTGGCGAAACGGCTCGGCCTGCCGCTGGCCACCACCCACCGGATCGTCCGCACCCTGGCCGACCTCGGTTACCTCAGCCAACAGCCCTCGCGCGAGTACTCCCTCGGCCTGCGCCTGACCCGCCTGTGCGAGCACGCGCTGGACACCCTCGCCGTGCCGGCCCCCACCTGGACAGGACGGAAACATGCGGATCTTGCTGGTGAACGTCAACACGACGGCATCGATGACCGACGCGATCGCCGCCTCGGCGCGAGCCGTCGCCGCGCCCGACACGCAGATACTGCCCTTGACGCCCACACTGGGCGCCGACTCGGTCGAGGGCAACTTCGAGAGCTACCTCGCCGCCGTGGCGGTGATGGACGCCGTCACCCGCTACACCGGCGCGTACGACGCGGTGATCCAGGCGGGCTTCGGCGAGCACGGCCGCGAGGGTCTCCAGGAGCTGCTGGAGGTGCCCGTCGTCGACATCACCGAAGCGGCCGCGCATGTCGCGTGCCTGCTCGGCCACAAGTACTCGGTCGTCACCACGCTGGACCGGACCGTGCCCCTCATCGAAGACCGGCTCAAGCTCGCGGGCCTCGACGCCCGCTGCGCCTCGGTGCGTTCGAGCGGGCTCTCGGTGCTGCAGCTCGAGGAGGACGCCGAGCTCGCCGTCAAGGCGATCGTCCGGGAAGCCGAGATCGCCGTGCGCCAGGACCGCGCCGAAGTGATCTGCCTGGGCTGCGGCGGCATGGCCGGACTCGACGAGGCCGTACGGGCGAACACCGGCGTCCCGGTCGTCGACGGTGTCACCGCGGCGGTGAAGCTGGCCGAGAGCCTCGTCGCCCTCGACCTGTCCACCAGCAAGGTGCGCACCTACGCGCCGCCGCGGCCCAAGCGCATCGCGGGTTGGCCCCTCACGCCACCTCGGAACTGACCGCCGCCCGGCTCCCGCTCCGACCGGCAGGGAGCAGGCTCCGGTCCTACGATCGCGCCGCAGTCGTACCACGTCGGGACGGCAGGGAGGTGCGATGACGCACGACCAGACGGCGGTGATCGTCGACGATGGCTCAGGAAACCCCGTCGACCGGCGCAACCTGCGCACCGCCGCGTGGGGCGGGTCGATCGGCACCGCGCTGGAGCAGTACGACTTCGTCATCTACGGCACGGCGACCGCCATCGTCTTCACCAAGATCTTCTTCCCCAACAC
Source organism: uncultured Actinomycetota bacterium (assembly GCA_963799945.1). Taxonomy (GTDB): domain Bacteria; phylum Actinomycetota; class Actinomycetes; order Mycobacteriales; family Pseudonocardiaceae; genus Pseudonocardia. The sequence goes on along the minus strand of CAWCZG010000003.1, from coordinate 530,909 downwards.
CGCGCCCGCGGTCGGGATCATCGCCGGTTTCGCCACCTACGCGGTCGGCTTCCTGGCCCGCCCGCTGGGTGGGTTGTTCTTCTCCCGCTACGGGGACCGGCTCGGGCGCAAGTTCGTCCTGATCGCGACCCTGTTCCTGATGGGCATCTCGACGTTCCTGATCGGTGCGTTGCCGAGCTACCAACAGGTCGGGCTGCTGGCGCCGGGGCTGCTGGTCGTGCTGCGGCTGCTGCAGGGGTTCGGCGCGGGCGCGGAGCAGGCAGGCGGCGTGGTGCTGCTCGCCGAAGCCGCCCCGCAGGCGCAGCGCGGCCGCTACGCCTCCCTGGTGTTCGTCGGCGCCTCGGCGGGCACCGCTCTGGGCGCCGTCGTGTGGATCCTGGTGCAGCTGCTCCCCGAGGACCAGGTGCTCAGCTGGGGTTGGCGGCTGGTGTTCTTCTCCAGCGTCTTCGTGACGCTCGCCGCGTACCTCCTGCGGCGCAGGCTGCGCGACGCGCCCGTGTTCGAACAGGCGAAACAGGAGCAGGCGAAGGAGAAGGAGCGGACCGACTCGCCGATCAAGAGCGTGTTCACGATCGGACGCAGGCCCTTCTGGCGCACCTTCGCGCTGAACATCGGCGGGAACACGCAGTCCTACATCTTCCAGGTCTTCATGGGCAGCTACCTGATCCAGACCGTCGGGGCCGACCGTCGCCTGGTGCCGCAGGCGTTGCTGGTCGGGGCGCTGTTCGGCTGTGTGTCCGCGTTCGTCACCGGCGTCCTCACCGACCGCCTCGGCCGCCGTCCGGTGATCATCGCCGTCGCCGCGTTCCTGGTCGTCTTCCCGGCGCCCGCGTTCCTGATGCTCGACACCGGGAACACGGCGCTGATCGTCCTGACGATCGTGCTCGGGTTCGTCTTCGCCGCGTACGGGACGGTCGGCTCACAGGCGGCCGCGTTCGCCGAGCTCGCGGGCTCGCGGTACCGCTACGCGGCGGTGGCGCTGGCCCGGGAGTTCTCCGCGGTGCTGGGCGGCGGGATCGCCCCGCTGATCTCCGGTGTGCTGGTGCAGGTGTTCGCGGGGTGGATCGGGGTGGTGATCTACATGACGGCGATCATGCTGGTCACCCTGGTGACGGCGGTGCGGATGCCGGAGACCCGCGGTCGCGACCTCAAGCTGGTGGCGGACGCCTGATTCCGCGGCGCTACCGCGAGCGGGCCTCGTCGAGGTAGGAGTACGCGGTCACGCGGGAGATGCCCAGGCGCGTGGCGATCGACTCGACCGACTTGCGCATCTGTGTCGCGCCCTGTCGGTCGAGGCGCTCGAGCACGGCGATCTTGTCGTCGCGGGTCATGTGGGGAACCGGCTTACCGACTTCGCGGACGGCCTGCGTGATCATGGCGTCCATCACGGCGACGAGGTCCTTGCCGATGTACTCGTCGGGCTGGGGGGTGGCTGCCGCGCTCTGGGGCAGCAGCGCGTCGAGGATGCCGCGCGCCTGCTGCAGTCCACTGAGGTCGACGTTGATGCACAGCGCCGCGATGATGTCGCCCGCCTTGTTGCGGAAGTACACCGACGAGCAGCGCAGCTCGCTCCCGTCGCCGGTGAACCCGCGGTAGCCGAACGCATCGTGGTCGCCCTGCCGGTCCTGGAGGACGTCCAGACCCAGGCTCGTGGAGGGGCCGCCGACCTCGCGGCCGGTCACGTGCCCGTTCTCGATGGCCATGATCGTGTGGCCGAGGTCGATGTCGGCCCCGTCCAGGTTGTGCAGCACCACCTCGCACGCCGAACCGCCCGCGGCGGCGATGGCCCGCATCACCGGACCGAACGTGCGCAGCACCTCGGCGGCGTCGTCGAACGACGTCTGAGTGGTCATCGCCCACCCCCTCCTGAACAAACAATCTACAGCCTAGACATATTGTTCAACCCGCTGCTAGCCTAGCCGGCACGTCGCCCCCCGGCCCTCCGGGACGAAGGCAGACGACCCCTCGCAGAGCAGGGAGGATCGCATGACCACCGCGCAGCCGCGAACCGGTCCCGATGCCAAGCAGCGCAAGATGATCGCCGGTGGCGCGGTCGGCACGCTGATGGAGTACTACGACTACTACCTCTACGGCTTGGCGTCCGCCGCCGTCTTCCCGGCGGTGTTCTTCTCGGGCGACAGCCCGGTGGTCGCGCAGCTGTCGTCGTTCGCCACGTTCGCGGTCGGCTTCTTCCTGCGCCCGGTCGGCGGCCTCGTCTTCGGGGCGATCGGCGACCGCATGGGCCGCAAGGTCACCCTGATGATCACGGTGGTCGGCATGGGGATCGCCACCGCCTGCATCGGCCTCATCCCGTCCGCGGAGTCGATCGGGATCGCGGCTCCGCTGCTGTTGCTGTTCTTCCGGATGCTGCAGGGCTTCTTCGTCGGCGGCGAGATGGGCGGAGCCGCGACGATGGTGATCGAGCACGCGCCCACCGGCAGGCACGGCCTGTACGGCGCCTTCCTGATCAGCGGCGCGGGCATCGCCAACGTCGCTTCGGCGGGCTTCATGGCGGCCCTCGGTGTCGGGTCGACGTCGTGGTTCATGACGTGGGGCTGGCGCATCCCGTTCCTGTTCGCGCTCGTGTTGGCGGTCGTCGCCCTCATCCTGCGGCGCCAGCTGGAGGAGTCGGAGGAGTTCACGACCACCCGGGCCTTGCAGATGGAGGCAGGCGGCAAGAAGCCCAACCCGGTGGTCGAGGCGTTCCGGCACCCCAAGAACGCGATCCTGGGCATCCTGATCGGCCTGCCGCAGTCGATCGCGGGCTACGTCGTGCTGACGTTCGGCCTCGCGTACATCGTCAACGCGAAACACGTTCCGGCGCAGGTCGGTTTCATCGGCACGCTGATCGTCGGCGTCCTGCAGGTGTTCGCCGCCCCGGCGTGGGGTGCGACGTCGGACAGGGTCGGCCGACGGAAGGTGTACATCATCGGCTGCATCGGCTTCGCGCTCCTCGTCTGGCCGACGTTCCTGCTCTTCGGCACCGGCGACATGTGGCTCATCTGGCTGGGCATGATCATCGGTTTCGTCGTTCCCGGTATCGCCATGCAGGCGACCCTGCAGACCATGCTGTGCGAGATGTTCGACCCTGAGGCGCGCACCACCGGCGTGAACATCGGCTACCAGATCTCCAACACGCTCGGCGGCGGCCTCGCGCCGTTGATCGCCACCGCCCTGGTGGCCGCCGCGAGCGGCGCGATCTGGCCGGTCGTGGTCTACGTCGCCGTCATCTGCATCGTCGGCGCGGTCGCCACGGCGACCGCGACGATCCGCCCGGACGTCGAGGGCGCCGGACGGCTGCACGAGCTGGCCGCGACCACCGCACCGGTCGGCTGAGCGAGCAGGCATGAGGAGGCCCCGGCAGCGTCAGACCTGCCGCGGCCTCGCCCTGCGGCCCGCTCAGCCGAGCAGCGCCGCCAGCGCGGGCAGCTGCGCCTCGTCCTCGAGGGCCGAGCCGACGGCGACGACGCGCACGCCCGCGTCGAGGAAGGCACGCGCGTTGGACGAGTCCATGCCGCCGGTCGCGACGAACCGGGCCTGCGGGAACGGACCGCGCATCGCCGGGAACCAGCCCGTGCCCAACAGGGATGCCGGGAAGGCCTTCAACCAGGTGAGTCCCTCGCCGAGGGCGTGCTGCACCTCGGACGCGGTCGCGACGCCGGGAAGTGCGGGCAGCCCCGCCTCGTGCGACGCGCGGACGACGTCGACGTCGAACCCGGGGCTGACGGTGAAGGCGGCACCGGCCTCTTTGGCCTGGCGCACGTGCTCGTGGGTCACGACCGTGCCCGCCCCGACCATCAGCCCGCGCTCGCGGGCGGCGTCGGCCACGACGCGCAACGCCTCGACGTCCTCCGCGGTCTGCACGGGCACCTCGACGGCGGTGATGCCCAGGTCCCAGGCGCGGGTGGCGACGGCGAGGCTGCGCTCGGCGCCCATGCCACGCATGATCGCCATCAGCGGAACGCCTGCGAAGATCTCGCCGAACACGGAGTTGTCGGTCATGGACGCGACCTGCCTTCGGGTGCTGGGTTTGCGGGTGCGAGCTCGGGGACGGGGTTCAGACGGTGTCGGCGACGAAGTCGCTCGTCGACTGCAGCACGAGGTGCGCGCGCTGGTGGCCGCCCTGCAGGCGGGCCGGGGCGTCCGCCCCCTGCAGGAGGGCGGCGAGGTAGCCCGCCGCGAACGCGTCCCCGGCCCCGACGGCCTCGACCACGTCGGTGGGGATGGCAGGCACGAACGTGCGGTGGTCGGCGCCCGCAGCCCGGCGGAACTCGGTCGCGCCGATGTCGCCGTCCTTGACGACGAGCGTCGTCGGCTCGGGCAACAGCGCGCGCAGGTCGTCGTCGGTCGCGCTGTGCCACAAGTCCTCGCCCTCGTCCCGGCCGACGAACACCAGGTCGGCGCGGCGGGCGAGGGGCAGCAGCGCGGAGGCGGCTGCGCCGGGCGCCCACAGCGCCGCGCGGTGGTTGACGTCGAAGGACAGGATGCCGCGGCCCGCCGCCACGCGGTCGATCACCGTGTCGATCAGCGCGGCGCACGAGGCCGACAGCGCTGGGGTGATGCCCGAGATGTGCACGACCTCGGCGTCTTCGAGCGGAACGTCGGCCACGCTCTCGGGCCCCATCCGGGCGGCGGCCGAGCCACGCCGGTAGTACAGAACGCCGTGGCCGGGGTTCTTGAAGTAGACGCCGGTCGGGGCGTCCGGGTCGGTGGCCACCCAGCGCGTGTCGACACCGCGCCCGGCGACGTCCTCGCGCACCCGCACACCCAACGCGTCGGCGCCCACCGCGCTCACCCAGGCGGCGGAGACGCCCAGCTGCGCGGCGTGGGTCGCCACGTTGGACTCGGCCCCGCCCACCAACAGCCGCACCTCGCGGGCCGTCTCGAGCGGCTCGGCGTACGCGGGCGTGATCAGCGCCATCGTCTCGCCGAGGGTGATCACGCGCGGCATCAGGACGGGCGGGTCGGGCACGGCCCCATGATGTGGTCAATTGTGCGGTCAGTGCAATCAGTGTTACCTGCACACCATGGCTGACATGAGCCGGCGGGCCGATCCGGGCCTCGAGCTGCTCTCCGCCCGGGACAAGGGGATTCCGGAGCGGGCCGTCGGCATGACGGTGGGCGCGTTCCTGGCCGAGGGTCCGCGGCTCGGCGAGTTCTGGACGCCGCTGGTGGTGCTCGACGACGACGCCATGCGGCACAACGTGCAGATCATGGCGGGCTGGTGCCGCGAGCGCGGGCTGGAGATCATGCCGCACGGCAAGACGACGATGGCGCCGACGCTCTGGCGGCGCCAGCTGGATGCCGGAGCCCTCGGCATCACGCTGGCGACGATGGGCCAGGTGCGCACCGGCCGCAGCCTCGGCCTCGACTCGATCATGCTCGCGAACGCCGCCGTCGACGCGGGCGCGCTGCGGTACCTGGCGGGCGAGCTCGTCGACCCCGGGTTCCGCTTCGTGTGCTGGGCCGATTCCGCGGCGACCGTCGAGGCCATGGAGCGCGGCCTGCGCGACGCCCGACCGCCGCGCCCGGTCGACGTCTGCGTCGAGCTCGGCGCGGATGGCGGTCGCACCGGTGCCCGCACCGTCGCCGAGGGCGTCGTCGTCGCCGAGCGCATCGCGGCGTCCGACGTCCTGCGGCTGGCCGGTGTCGCGGGCTACGAGGGCTGTCTCGGGCACGACCGGTCGCCCGAGGCGCTCGCGGCGGTACAGGCCTACCTGGAGAGCATGATCGAGCTGCACCGGGCCGTCGCGCACCTCTACGACGACGGCGAGGTGTACGTCACCGCAGGCGGCAGCGCGTACTTCGACCTCGTCGCGGCGGCGTTCGCGGCCGCCGGGGCGGGTCGGGAGCGCACCCGGTTCACCCTGCGTTCGGGCGCCTACATCGTGCACGACGACGGCTTCTACCGGGGGATCTCGCCGTTCGACGAGGGGGCCGCCGGCCCGGACGCCCCCCGCTTCCGCGTCGCGATGCGCGGCCTCGCACGGGTCGTGTCGCACCCCGAGCCGGGGCTCGCGCTGCTGGACGCGGGCAAGCGCGACTTCCCCTACGACGAGGGCCTCCCGATCCCGCGGCGGTGCGCAGCCGAGCTCGGCGAGCCGTGGCGGCCGCTGTCCGGCGCCGGGGTGTCGGCCCTGAACGACCAGCACAGCTTCCTGCGGCTGGCCGATGCCGTCGAGGCCGTTCCGGTCGGGTCGGTCGTCGCGCTCGGGCTGTCGCACCCGTGCACGACGTTCGACAAGTGGCGGGTGCTGCCGGTCGTCGAGTCCGCGGAATCCGATGTCGTCGTCGACCTCGTGCGCACGTACTTCTGACCATGGCAACCACGGCTGGTCGCGTCGTCCTGCGCGGGGGGTCCGTCGTCACCCGCGACGGGCCGGTCCGGGCCGACGTCGCGGTCGAGGCCGACAGGATCAGCCACGTCGGTCCGGTCGAGGCGCGCGCAGGCGACCGGGCCATCGATGCCACCGACCGGCTGGTGTTGCCCGGGTTCATCGACGCGCACTCGCACGCCGACGGCCTGCTCGCCGATCCGGACGTGCAGCGCGCGCTGCTGCGCCAGGGCGTCACGACGGTGATCGCCGGGCAGGACGGCGTGTCCTACGCGCCAGGCTCGGGGACCTACGCGACCGGCTACTTCGCCGCGATCAACGGGCCGCACCCGGCCTACGGCGGCGGGGGAGTCGCGGCCTTCCTCGCGGCGGTCGACGGGGCGTCGGCGATCAACGCCGCGTACCTCGTGCCCGCGGGCACCGTGCGCTACGAGGTGTGCGGACGCGACCGCGACCCGGCGACGGCCGACCAGCTCGACCGCATGACGGCGCTGGTCGCGGCGGGCATGGCCGAGGGTGCGCTGGGGCTCTCGACGGGCCTCGACTACGTGCCGGGCATCTTCCAGTCGGCCGGTGAGATCGCCGCGCTGTGCGGGCCGGTCGCCCGGGCGGGCGGGGTCTACGTCAGCCACATGCGCGGCGGCTACGAGGCCAACGCCGCGGCAGGCATCGCCGAGATGATCGAGATCGCCCGGCACACCGCAGCCGCCGCCGGGTTCCCGCTGCCGGTGCACGTGTCGCACTTCCACGCCGACGCCGACATCGTGCTCGACCAGCTCGCTCGGCTGGAGTCGGCGGGCATCGACGCCACGTTCGACGCCTACCCCTACATCCGCGGCTGCACGTTGCTCGGCATGCCGCTGCTCCCGCCGGAGCTGTCGGTGCAGCCCGTCGACGACCTGGTGCGCGCCCTCACCGACCCCGCCGCCCGGCCGCAGCTGCGGGCGGTGTGCGAGGCCCGCGCGCTGCGGAGCGCGAGCCTGGGCCCCGACTGGCCGCACATGATCACGCTCGCCCACCTCGCGGCGTCCGAGTACGCCTGGGCACACGGGCTGACGCTGCACGCCGCGGGCCTGCGCGCGGGCGTCGACCCGATGGACCTCGCGCTCGACGTGCTGGCGGCCTGCAGGCTGGAGGTGAGCGCGATCATGGCGGTGCGCAGCCCGCGGCCCGCGACGGAGCTCGCGCGCATCTTCGCGCACCCGCGCCACATGGCGGGCTCGGACGGCATCTTCGTCGGCGCCCACCCGCACCCGCGCGCTTCCGGGACGTTCGCGCGCTACCTGCGCGAGTACGTGCGCCAGCTGGGCACGTGGTCGTGGCCCGACGCCGTGCAGCACCTGTCCGCCCTGCCCGCCGAGCGGTTCGCGTTGGGGCGGCGCGGGTCCGTCGCCGAGGGAGCGGTCGCCGATCTCGTCGTGGTGGATCCGGACGCCGTGGCCGACGCAGCGACCTACGAGGACCCGCGGCGGCTCGCGGTGGGCCTCGACGACGTGCTCGTCGCAGGCGTGCCGGTGCTGGCCGGTGGCGAGCTCACCGGCGAGTCCCCGGGCCGCGGCCTGCGCCGCCGACCGGGGAGCCACGAGACGGGGATCAACCGAACCACGAAGGGAAAGACATAGTGGCCAAGACCGCTGTCCACACCACCCAGGCTCCGCAGCCCGCGGGCCCGTACAGCCAGGGCATCGTGGCGAACGGTTTCTTCTTCACGGCGGGCTTCGGTCCGCAGAACCCGGCCGACGGCAACGCGGTCGCCGACACCGTCGCCGACCAGACCCGCCAGGTGCTGCGCAACATCCAGGCCGTGCTCGCCGAGCGCGGGCTGACCCTCGACGACTGCCTGAAGACCACCGTTCACTTGGCCGACCTGGCCGATTTCGCCGAGTTCAACGCGGCCTACCAGGAGTTCTTCACCGAGCCGTACCCCGTGCGCACGACGGTGGGCTCGCAGCTGGCGAACATCCTCGTCGAGATCGACGTCGTCGCCCTCCTCCGGTCGGACGGCTCGTGACCTGACCGGGGGCGCCTGACCGCACCGACGACGGTGGACAGCAGCCACCAGGAGACGATCCCGGTGCCGATCCCCGCGGCGGTGACGACGATCGACGGGAAGCCGAGCGAGGTGAGCGGCAACACCCCGAAGTGGGTCAGGAAGATCCCCAGGGACGCCGCGGCGATCGTGGTGGAGGTGGTCGCGAGCCACCGCGGCACGGTGAGCGCGGGCACGTACTGGATCGCCAGCAACCCGGCGACGACGATGATCGAACGGAGGGCGTCGGCGCCGAAGAAGGTCGGCACGAGCACCAAGATCGCCGCGGTGGTGGCGTACTGCTGCGCGCGGGTCGCGGCGCGGTGCACGAGCCAGCCGAGCACGAACAGCCACAGCACGACCTGGGTGCTGTAGATGTCGACGCCGAACCAGGTGCCGTAGGTGGTGGGGAAGAACCGGCCGACCATCGCGACAGAGATGAGCCCGGCGGCGAAACCGAAGGGGTGGCGCCGTTCCAGACCGCGCAATGCCGGGAGCGCGAACAGGGCGGCGAGGGCGATCAGGATCTGGACGAGGTCGTCGACGAACCAGTAGCCGGGCACCAGCGGCGGCACGAAGGACCCGACGAGGAGTGCGTCGATCCACCGGACGTTGTGCAGGGACGCGCGGAAGGCGATCCAGATCGCGCTCGGCACGGCCATGCGGGCGGCGCTGCGCAGGATCCGGCTCGGCAGGCCCCGCCGATGGATCACGTGGTCGTCGGCGCGGCCTCGATCCGGTGTGCCGGACTGCTCGCGGGCCAGGACGAACCGGGCGAAGGTCCAGCCCGAGAGGGCGAGCAGCAGGTGGGCGCCACCGACGATCTGCCACAGGTGGGCGTGCTCACCGACCACCAGGACGATCGCCAGCGCCCGCACCAGCACGGCCATCTCGATCGTGGCGCGACGGCCGGGCCGTGCGCTCGGGGGCAGGGCCTCCAGCTCGCCGAGCGGCATGTGGTCCCAGCCCTGGGGGAGGTGCCCGAGGACGCGTTCGATGTCGGCCGACACCCGCGACGAAGGTGAGCGAGTCGCCACCGAGGTCGACGAAGGACGCGTCATCGGGGAGGGCCTGGCCGGGGAAGGTGGCGGCGTAGACCTCCCGGATCGTGCGCGGTCGGCGCTCCCGCCGGGCGCGGGCCAGCGCGGTCACGCGGCCGAACCGCGGGGTCCGCCCGGTCGGGGACCCGACCGCGAGCCGTGCGACGGCGGGGTGGTCGAGCTTGCCGTTGGCGCGACGGGGCAGCTCCTGCACCTCGACCGCCGTCAGCACCGTCAGCGGGCAGCCCTCGCGCGGCACCGATCGTCTCGACGGCGCGCTCGGCGAGCGTGCGGCGCGCCGTCGGAGCGGGCGGCGATCACGATGCGGTCGTCGGTGCCCGTGCACGGCGGCCTCGATGCCGTGCTCGGCCAGGAGGTGTTCGAGGCCGTCGAGATCGGTGCGGATGCCGAACGGTTTGACGAAGCGGCTCCGCCTGCCGACGATCTCGAACAGGCCGTCCGGGCGCAGCGCGGCCGAGGTCGCCGGTGCGCAGTTCGTGCACGGTGCGGCCGAGGGCGAGATCGGCGGCGTTCTCGGCGTAGCCGAGCATCACGTTCGGGCCGCGGTAGACCAGCTCCCCGTCAGGTCCCTCGATCGCGAGGGAGCCGCCGGGGATCGGCACGCCGATCGCTTCGGGGGCGGTGTCGGCGAGCTCGGGCGGCAGGTAGGCCATGCGGGCCGTGGCTTCGGTCTGGCCGTACATGACGAACAGCTCCCAGCCCCTTTCCCGCCCGATGTGGGTCCAGCGCCGCACCTGGTCGGGCGCGAGCCTGCCGCCCGCCTGGGTGACGTAGCGCAGGTGGGGGAGGTCCATGCTGGGCAGACCGGCGGCGTCGAAGAGCTCAAAGCTGTGCGGCACGCCGTGCAGGCTGGTCACGCCGCCCGCGCGGACGTCGTCCCAGAAGGACGCGTCGAGCACGGACGCGTCGGAGAGCGCCACGCCCGCGCCCGCGAGCAGGTTGCTGTTGATCACCGACAGCCCGTAGCAGTAGTGCATCGGCAGCGTCAGCGCGGCGCGGTCGGCCTCGGTGATGCCGAGGTAGGTGCCGATCGCGGCGGCGTTGGCGTCGAGCGCCGACGCGGACAGCCGCACCAGCCGCGGTGCCCCGGTCGAACCGGACGTGGCCAGCAGCAGCGCCAGCTCGGGGTGCAGCTCGTGGCGGCGGCCCGCGTGACGGCGGCGCGGCACGCCGTCGCCCCCGATGACGACGTCCGGGTCGAACCGGTCGAGCAGCGCGGCGATGCGGTCGCGGTCGTCGCGGTCGACCAGCAGGGCGACGTGCCTGCCGCGCAGGGCCGCGAGGTAGCCGACCAGCGCGGCGGTGTCGTTCCCCGTCTCCACGAGGACCAACGCCCGCTCGGTGCCGATCAGCGCCGCGGTCGCGTCCACCCGTTCCGCCAGCTGGCGGTAGGTCAGCTGCGCACCGCCCGCGACCACGGCGACCCGGTCACCGTGGACCGCGAGGCGTTCGACGAACGCAGGCGCGGCGGGCAACGCGGCCCGGCTCGCTCTCCGCGTGCCGGCGTCGTCAAGGACGCTCATCAGGCACTCTTCGCGCTGGGGAGCTGGTCGACGCGGGTACGGGCGAGGTAGCCGACGACGGCGATGGTGGCGACGGCGATGCCGACCGTGATGGGCGGCATGCCCAGCTCCAGGCCGCCGCGCTGGCCGGGGCCCGCGAGGTAGTCGGCGAAGGAGGCGCCGAGCGGGCGGGTGAGGACGTAGGAGATCCAGAACGCGGGGATGGCGTTCATCCCGAACTTCCACCAGGCGAGGCCCGGCAGCAGGAACAGGACGCCGAACATGATCCCGGACTCGAGGTAGCCCAGGCCCAGCGACGTGGCCGACCAGTCGCCCGCGGCGGTGCCGAGCGCGAAGGTCAGCAGGACCGCCGCCCAGTAGAAGCCTTCCCGGCGGGGGGTGAGCACGGAGTGGAACGACAGCGTCCGCTCCACGGCGTACCAGAGCCCGAACATCGCGAGCACCGCCGCGAAGAGGACCGTCGTCGAGACGGTGTAGGGAACGCCGAAGTCGTTGTGCACGGTGTCGGCGACCGCGGTGCCGAACACGCTGACCATCGCGACGGCGGTCCAGTAGACCCACGGGTTGTAGCGGCGGAGCGCGAACTGGGTCACCAGCGCGGCGACCAGCGCCGCTCCCGACAGGCTGAAGGCGAGGGTCTGGCCGAGGGAGTTGGACATCCAGTCCCACGCGGTCTCACCGCCACCGGTGGTGAGCAGCTTGGCCAGCCAGAACAGCAGGGTGATCTGCGGGACCTTGGTCGCGAGGTAGCGGCCGCCCGCGGTGTGTCGGCCAGGGCGGAGCGTGGTCATGAAACGGTTCTCCCGGGGTCGCGAGGCAGCGCGGCGAAGCGCTGTCGGTGTCAGGAAGAACGATGACGATCGTCGGTGAAGCGCCGGCATGATCACGGTGCGATTTGGGTAAGAGTCGCCACGCTCCACCCGATGGTGCTGCCGCGACAGGCCAAGGTGGGAGGCCTGGGCGGCCCTCCCCAGTGGATCCTGAGAGGTCACGGGCGTGGGTGTGTCGGCGTTGGTCTGACCAGGCGCGCTGCAGGCGCGGTCGATGGGCACCGTCACCATCGCGATTACCGATGCCGACGATGCCCTCTCGCCTGCGGTATGACAGGACGGCCGCACACCGGTACCCGGCGGTGGTGTCGCTAGGCCTGGTGTCCGAGGGTGCGGCTGAGCCACGCGATCGTCGGTGCGAGGAGGTCGCGGTCGAAGCGGGGATCGGCGTGTCCCGCGCCGGGCAGGACATGCAGATCGACCGGGGCACCGGCTGTGCGCAAGGCGTCGGCCAACTGCTCGGCTTGGACGACCGGGACCAGGCAGTCCGCCGATCCGTGGGCGATCGAGAAGGCGGGCAGGTCGCCTGCGGACCGCAGGTAGGTGGTGGAGTTGGCCGCGGCTGCCTCTTGGGGGACCTGCTCCACGTCGGCACCCAGGTAGCCGGTGGTGAAGCGCTCCGCATCGGTGAGCTGTGGCTCCCGGCATTCCGAACCGCCGCTGCGGTATTGGCTCTCCCGTTGGGCGAAGTCGATCGGCCCGTACCAGTCGACGACGGCCTGGATCCACGCGCTCGTGGCCTCCTCGCCGAGGCCGCCGTCGTCGAAGATCGTGCGTTGGGCGGCGGTGACGCCTGCCATCACGGCCAGGTTCGCTCCCGCCGACTCGCCCCACAGGGCGATGCGGTCGGGGTCGATGGCGTGGGCCGACGCGTGGGCCCGCAGGTAGCGCACAGCCGCCTTCACGTCTTGTGCCGCGGCGGGGAAGTGCGCTTCTCCCGAGAGCCGGTAGTCGATGCTCGCCACCGCGAAGCCGTGCTGCAGCAGCGGCGCGACTTTGGGGCCGACGTCGCGCTTGTCGCCGCCGGAGAACCCGCCGCCGTGGATGAAGATCACCAACGGGTACGGCTGGCGTGCGCCGGACGGCAACCAGACGTCCAGCACCTCGGCGGACGACGCTGAGGCGTAGGCGACGTCGCTCATCGCGGGAGCAGGCGCCGTCGAGCCCGCCGGACCGAGGGTGACGGGCCCGGCGATGCACCCGGCCAACACGGCGACGGCCACCGCCACGTTCACGACCAGCGCTCCGCGGGAGGACATCCCCGGCATTGTGACCCGCGGCCCGCCGCCGAGCCAGAACCACCCGCAGCCAGTTCGGGCTGAGCGGACGGGCCGATCATCCAGATGATTTCGGCGCCGCGGCGGCGGGCGATGGACTCGAGCTCGGAGCGGAAGACGACGTCGCCCGGGGTCGAGGCGCGGTGGAGGAGAGTGAGCTGGCCTCCGTTGGTGGGGAGCGACTCGAACAGCGCCCGCATCGGGGTGATCCCGACGCCGCCCTCGATCAGGAGCACGGAGGGGCGGGTGCGCCGTTGGGCGGTCAGTGCGCCCGAGAGTCCTTCGGCGAGGACCAGCGCGCTGCGCGGAACCAGGCCGTGGAACCCGCTGGTCCCGAACGCCACCGCGACCCGTGCGGCGCTCAACCTCCTGACGCCGTAGGAGAGGGCCGGCCCGCGGTTCTGGTCCGAGATAAACGGCATGCCACGATGTGCGGATGTCTGCCGCCGATCATCAGACGCTGCGGGTGCTCGACGGTCGTTACGTCCTCGATCGTCCGGCCGAGGTCTCCGACGTCGATCTCGGGGCCGGCGTGCTGGCCGCCGTATTCGGCCCCGACGGACCCACCGTGATGCGGCGCGACGACGCGGGCGAAGACCCGTGGTCGGCGCTGTGGAACGGCGACGCCGCGCACGACCTGCAGGCGACCGGGATGCTGAGCGCGATCGTGGCGCCGTTGGGGGCGGCAGGCGTGCCGGTGTGGGTGGTCTCGGCTTTCGACGGCGACGTCATCCTCGTCCCGACCGATCGGCTGGACGAGGCTTCCGGGGTGCTGGAGGCGGCTGGCCACCAGGTCCGGCAGTAGCCGGGGCCCATCACCCGTCCGACCTCGCGGCCTCCGTGGGTGGCGCCTGCGGGCGTGCGCTAGCTGTGCTCCTCCGCCATGGCGTCGGCCTGGGGTTGGCGCTGCTGGGGGATCACGACGTCTTCGGTCTGCTCGGTGGTGTCCGAAGATGTCTCGGCCGGGCCTGCCAGCTGGCCCAGGGCCGTGTCGATCACCGTGTTCAGAGACTGCGGCAGCTGGGTGTGCAGGTGCTTGCGCAGTCGCTCGGCGTCGGCGGTGGCGGTGCGGTGGGCCTGCTCGACGATCGCTTTCGCGTTGGTTCGCGCTTCGCTGAGGATGCGCTCGGCCTCGGCGACCGTCTCGGCGCGATGGGCTTTGGCCGCCTCCTGCGCCTGCCCGCGCAGCTGATCAGCCTCGGCCCGGGCCGAGGCCAGCATCTGCCTGCGCTCGGTCTCGAGCTGGGAACGACCCCGGTCGAGGTCGGCCTGCGTTCTCTTGTTCTGATCGAGGAGCTGCCGCGCGTGGGCGGTCATGGTGGTGGCCTCTGCCGAGGCGAGCTCCAGGATCACGCGGATCCGTTCGCTCAAGCCGTCGGCGCTCCCTGCCGACGCCGACAGGTGCTTCACCTGCGTGCCGAGCTCGTCGATCTGTCGTATCGCGCCGAGCAAGCGGGAGGAGACCTGATCCTTCTGCTCGGCCAAGGTGCTGCGGTCCGCCGCCAGCCTCTCCAGTCGCGCGTGCAGCGCGGCCAGCGCATGATCCACCTCAGCGGGCCGGTAGCCGCGCAGGACGATGGTGAAGCCGTGCTGGCCCGCAGCAGTGCGCCGTTCTGGTTCGGCAGCCATATGCCCACGGTACGGCCGGAAACGCGCCGGCGCCGGCGATGTCGGGGTCGCGGTGGCGGAACGCGGCGACGAGGTCGACGTGGGCGTGTTCGCGGCGGTGGTGCTCGTTGGGGTCGGGGTCGAGCCTGCCGAAGCGGCCGCCCGCCACAGCGTAGGCCTCGACCTTCTCGCCAGGCCCGCTACTGTTCACCTTATGGTTAACGATGTGTTCGGTGCGCTGGCGCATCCGGTGCGCCGCGGGATCGTCGAACGGCTCGCCCACGGGCCCGCGACGGTCGGCGTGGCGACCCGGGGGTTCGGGGTCTCCAAGCCTGCGATCTCCCGGCATCTGAGGGTGCTCGAGCTCGGCGGGGTCGTGGTGCGCACGGTCGAAGGCCGCACCCACCGGCTCGGCCTCAACACCGAGGCCCTGCGCGAGTCCGCCGATTGGCTCGATCGGCAGCGGGTCGCGTGGGACCGGCTGTTCGACGCCGTCGAAGACCAGCTCCGCGCGCACGCGGATCGGCCGGGTGACCGCTCGTGAACGGGATCCCGCTGCGCATCGAGCGGACCTTCCACGCCCCGGCCGATGCCGTGTTCGACGCGTGGACCAGCCCGGAGGTGCTGCGGCGGTGGTGGCCTGCCGGGCCGGACTGGACCAACCCCGTCGCCGAGGTCGACCTGCGGGTGGGTGGACGGCTGCGGCTGGTGATGCGCGACCCGGACGGCGTCGAGTACGGCGGCGCGGGGCGCTACGTCGCGATCGAGCGCCCAGCGCGGCTCGTGTTCACCTGGCAGTGGGACGACCCGTCGTTGGGCCGCGCGGAGCAGCGCGTGGAGGTGGCGTTCACCGCCAATGAGGACGGCAGCACGACTGTCGTCCTGGTCAACCACGGTCTCACCGACGATGTGGCGGCCGACCACGACGAAGGCTGGCGGCTCTCGTTCGACAACCTCGATCGCGTGCTGGCGCAGGTGCGGCCGTGAAGGGGCGGCTCGCCACCGCCGTGGCCCGCACCGCCGAGTACGGCCGGTCCCGGTCCGCGGTGCGGCGGTGGGTCCGTTGGCTGCCCGGTCGCGGTGAACCCGCCGACCCCCGGTTCCAGTCCGCCGACGAGCCCTACCCCCGGCACTGGCGCACGCCGCCCGCGACGTGGCCGTCCGACGCGGTCACCACAGAACGGCTGCAGCGGGCGGTGCAGGCGTTGCCCGACCCGTGGCGGGCGGTGCTGCTGGCCCGCGACGGCGACCAGGTGTCCGCCGAACAGGTCGCGGCGGATCACGGGCTGACGGTGGGCCGGCAGCGCCGCATCCTCAACCGGGCCCGCGCCGCCGTACGCGATGCCCTCGCTGCTGCGGTGCGGCGGTGAGCGCCGAGCCCACGCCGCCCAGGCTCGCCCGGCGCCTGCTCCCGCTGCAGGTCGGTGTGGCGCTGCAGAACTTCATGCTCTGGGTCGCCGTCGAGAAGCTGTTCCTGTCCGACATCGGTTTCACCGCGGTTTCGATCGGCGTGATGGCCGCCGCGTACTCCGTCGTCGTCCCGCTGCTGGAGGTGCCGTCCGGGATCGTCGCCGACCGGTGGAGCCGCAACGGGCTGCTGATGCTGGCGGGCGTCGCGCTCGCGGTCAGCACCCTGCTCGGGGGACTGAGCACGAGCGTCGGCAGCTACGTGGTGGCCGCGATGGTGCTCGGCGTCTACTTCGCGCTCAGCTCCGGCACCGTCGACAGCGTCGTGTACGACGCCGTGCTCGAGGAGACCGGGTCCAGCGACGTCTACGAGAGGTGGATCGGACGGGTGCGGATCGTCGAGTCGGCGGCGCTCGTGGCGAGCGCGCTGATCGGCGGCCTGCTGGCGGGCTGGACCTCACCCCGGCTCACCTACTACGCCAGCGTGCCGTTCGCCCTGCTCTCGGTCGTCGCATTGCTGTTCTTCCGCGAGCCGCGGCTGCACCGCAACAGCGAGCCGACCGCACTGCGCAAGCACCTGACGACGATGTTCGGCGTGATGACGCGGGATCCGCGGGTGCGTCGGGTCCTGGTGCTCGCCGCGCTGACCGGCCTGCTCTCGCAAGCGGTGTTCGAGTTCGGTCCGCTGTGGCTGGTCGCGGCCAACGCCCCGGCCGCCGCGTATGGGCCGTACTGGGCCGCGCTCGTGGCGAGCCTCGGCATCGGGGGCTACCTCACCAGCAGGCTGCACCTCGACCGCATCCGCAACGTGGTGGTCCTCGCCGTCGTGCTCGTGGGGTCCCCGGTCGCGCTGGCGTTCACCGACGCGGTCGCCGTCGTCGTCGCGGCTCAGGTCCTGTTCGCGGTGGCGGTGGTGGTCGTCGGCATCCACGCCGGACTGTTACTGCACGACGCCGTCGTGTCGTCGGTACGGGCGGGCGTCTCCTCCGGCGTCGGCACCCTGTCCTGGATCCTGTTCGTGCCGTTCTCGCTGCTGCTCGGCTGGCTCGTCAGGGCCCATGGCGTCGGCTGGGGTGGCTGGGCCCTCACCGCCGTCGCCGCGCTGCTGGCCGTGCTGCTCGTGGTCTCGGCCCGGCGCGGTCCGGCCGTTGCGGTCGAGGAGACCGAGCACCCGGTCGGGCCCGAGGACGTCGCCTGCCGCGAGCTCGTGCGCCTGACCACCGACTACCTCGATGGCGCGCTGCCCCTGGAGTGGCGGCGCGGCCTCGACGACCACCTCGCCGAGTGTGACGGGTGCACGGAGTACCTGCGCCAGATACGAGCCGTCGTCGACGCCCTCCCGAGCCTCGCCGCGCAGGAGCGGTCGGCCGTCGGGAAGGGCGATCACTGACCGGCGGCGGCAGGCGTCGCCCGGCTGATCAGCTGCGGGCGGGAGTTTCCTCGATGAGGATGACCAGGGTGTCGGCCAGCACGCCGTCGTGGTCCATGGCCTCCGCGGCCTTCTGGTCCTGCATCGTCGCCATCAGGACGTCGAGGTCGGCGACGTCCATCAACAGGGCCATGCGAACGGGTTCTGCGGATCGACGAACGTCCGGATGTTGGTGACGCCGAGGGGTCCGAAGAACTCCTCACGCTTCGACGAGGACAGCCAGTGCTGGGTGTCCTTCACGTTGTGGTGACATGCCGACTCCTTCAGTGACCTGCACGCCGAGGTGGTGTCTCGGCGCTCGGAGCTGCGATGCCTCCGTCAAATGCGAGCTGCATCACACCCTGGGGCTCGGAGCGCGACCGGCGGAGGTTACGTGTCGGGCCTCGGTGCTCAGACCGCTATCGGGTAGCGGTGGTTGCGGGCCACTTCCTTGACGGTCCGGCGGGCGAGGGTGATCTGGCTGCGCACCAGCCGCAGCGGCTCGATCTGGGTCGCGAGGTGCACCTGGTAGCGCCACGGCGCCTGGTCGTTGCGCCGGTTGAAGATCGAGTAGGCGACCTTGACCGGGTCGCTCGTGTTGAGCCGCTGATCGGCGTTCTCGAACCAGCGCATGCTGAGCATGGCCGCGTCCTGGATCCGTTCGACCTGGGGCCTGCGGACCCGGTCGTACTCGGCGAGGCCGTCGGTCAGCTCGACGCCGGGGGCCAGCGCGTGCCGGGCCAGCGCGACCGCGTCCAGCAGTCCCAGTGAGGTGCCCGAGCCGATGCCGAAGTTCGTGGTGTGCGCGGCGTCGCCGAGCAGCGCGATGTTGCGGTGGTACCAGCGCTTGCAGCGGATCTCGCGGAAGGTCGACCACTCCTGGCGGACCGCGGCCCGTGGCGGCTGCAGGACCGGGTGGCCGTCGAGCGCGGAGGCGAAGATCTGCTCGATCCGCCGCAGCTGGGCGTCGGGGGTGAGGCGGTCGAACCCCAGGCCCGTCCAAGTCGAGGGCGCGCACTCGACGATGAAGGTGCTGCTGCTTCTCCGCGGACGGGTAGGTCCAGGCCCAGATCCAGCCTGCCGGGGTGTTGCGGAAGTGCCAGCGGAACGTCGGGAACACCTTGCTCGTGCCCAGCCACATGTACCGGTTGTGACCAGGGGTGAACGTCGGCCCGAACGCCGCGGCGTGCCGCGTGCGGAGCTTGCTGCTGACGCCCTCGGCGGCGACGACGAGGTCGGACTCCACCTCGCAGGCACTGTCGACCACCTCGTCGTAGACGAGGTTGACGCCCAGCTCCTGGGCCCGCTCGGTGAGGATGTCCTGCATGACCGCGCGGTTGACCGAGTAGCCGTAGCGACCACCGAGGTGCACGGCCGGGTGGTCGTCGATGCAGACCTGCTGGCCGTTCCACCCGCGGACGGCGGCCCGGAGCCTGCGCCCGGTGGTGGGATCGTCGGCGTAGACCTCGTCGAGCAGCTCGTCGCTCCACGAGACTCCCCAGCCGTGGGTGGTGCCCGGCTTGTTCCGCTCGACCACGGTGACGTCATGGCGGCGGTCACGAAGCTTCGCCAAGATTGCGAAGTACATCCCAGACGGGCCACCGCCCACGCACGTGATCTTCACTGTCGCCCTTCCTGGACTGCCGACGGCGGGGAAAGGTAGCAACGCGCTACCCGCCGATCGGCCTAACGGCGCGCCCGATACCGTCTTTCGGGTGACCATTAACGCGGCCATCCGCGGCGGTTCCGCCCGATCGAGGATGGCGGGGCTGCGTCGCGAGCTGGCCCAGCCGTTGTTCCGGAACGCCTATGCGCTGATGCTGAACACCGTCGTCAACTCGGGCCTCGGGCTGCTTTATTGGGTCGTCGCAGCCCACGTCTACACCGAGGAGGAGGTCGGCCGCGGCAACGCGCTGATCTCGCTGATGGTGCTGGTCTCCACCCTGACCCAGCTCAACTTCTCCGGTGCGCTGATGCGGTTCCTGCCGCGCTCGGGAACCCGGTCCAAGCGGCTGCTGGTCGTCGCCTACGGCCTGTCGTCGGTGGTCGCGGTGCTGGGCACGACCGCCGTCGTGGCCTACTGCCACTTCGCGCGCGACCCGGGCGACCCGCTCTACGCCTCGACGTCCTTCGCGGTGTGGTTCGTGGTCGCCACGGCGGCCTGGTCGCTGTTCAACCTGCAGGACTCGGCGTTGACCGGACTGCACGCGTCCTCCTGGATACCGCTGGAGAACGGGCTTTACGGCCTGGTCAAGCTCATCCTGTTGATCGTCGTCGCGCACACCTCGCTCATCGACGGCGTCTTCACGTCCTGGACGCTGCCGGTCGTCGCACTCCTGGTCCCGGTCAACCTGTTGATCTTCCGCAGGCTGCTGCCGCGACACGCCGCCGAGAGCGCGGCCACCCAGGACCCGCCGAGCCGGGCCGTCCTGACGCGCTACATGGCAGGCGACTTCACCGGTACCGTGTTCCGCCAGCTGTCATCGACGTTCCTGCCGGTGCTCGTCGTTGCCGGGCTGGGCGCCGCGCAGGGCGCCTACTTCCTGCCCGCTCAGACGATCTTCGTGGCGATTGCGACGCTCCAGGTGGCGATCACGTCCTCACTGGTCGTCGAAGCAGCGGGGAACCCCGGGTCGGCGGCGGCCTATGCGCGGTCGATGCTGCGCCGGATCGCGGTCACCATCCTCCCCGCGGCGGTCGTGGTCGTCCTTGTCGCACCGCTCATCTTGATGCTGTTCGGACCCCATTACAGCCAAGGCGCCACGCCGGTCCTGCGGTTGATGATGCTCGCGCTGGTCCCCGGGATGCTGCTCGCGCTGTACGTGACCCGCCTGCGCCTGGAGAACCGGACGGGCACGCTCGCGCTCGTGCAGGGCGTCCAGGCCGCGATGATGATCGGCGGCACCGCCCTGCTGTCGGGCCCGTTGGGGCTGTCCGCGGTGGGGTGGTCGGTTCTGGTCGCCGAGCTGCTCCCCGCCCTCTTGGTGGCGCCGGGCATGGTCCGCTGGCTGCGCAGCGGGTAGAAGGCTGAGCGCGCGCTGCTTCAGTGGTGGCGAGATCGCTTCATTCTCGACGAGGTTCAGCCACGACCGGGTGTGGGGCGGCGCCGCGGTGCCCTTCAGCCCTCGGCCCGCATGGCCGCGACGAGCAGGGTGGCGAGCTCGTCGGCGTGGTGGTCCGGGTCTGCGTCCGGATGGGCGTTCAGGTAGGCGATCATGGTGTCGATGGATCCCTGGTAGAACACGGCCATAATGCGGGTGTCGAACGCGCGCAGGGTGCCCGCGGCTTGTCCGCGTCGGAACAGCTGCTCCTGCGCTTGGTAGGTCTCCTCGTAGGCGCGCAGGTCGATGCGCGAGCGGCCGTCGACGTCGCGCAGGTTGTGCACGATCTCCTCGATCGCGCGGACCTGCGCGGCGTGGGTGCGTCCGATCCGGGCCGCGAGATGAACGGCGGCGGTGACGACCTCGAGGACGTCGGCCGTCGGGTCGATCCGCGCGGCCACGGCCTCCCGCAGAGTGGCGACCGTGCTGATCGCCACCTGTTCCATGAGGGTGGCGCGGTCGGTGAAGTAGTGCGACACCAGGCCCTTGGAGACCCCGGCCGCTTCGGCGATCCGTGCCAGTGAGGCGTTCTCGTATCCCTCGCCGGCTACGACCTCGACGCAGCCGTCGACGATCTGGGCTCGGCGTTCGGCCTCGCCAAGGCGCCTACGTCGTCGCGTGCCGGCGACCGCGTCGGTGGGTGTCTCGGTGGTAGCAGGCCCGGGGACCATCAGCCGGCCCGCACATCGGAGCGGGTCGTCACGGCGATCTGTGCCACCAGCAGCACGGCGAAAGCCATCAGCGCCGCGATGCCGACCATCTCGATGCGCATCCATGCGGGGAACAGGCCCGGGATCATCGCCTCCACAGCGTTGACGAGTACCAGCACCCCACTGATGATGCCGACGGCACGGAGGCCGCTACGGCGACCCGCCCGGGCGGCGCGCAGCCGTAGCGGCAGGACCACGGCGAACACGGCGACGATCACGGCGTGGACCCACGCGTCCGGCGTTGCCAGGGACGACCCGACGCCAGTCAGCACTGCGAGAACCACCACCGTGGCCGCGACCACCCCGACGTACACCCGGACAACGACCGACAACCGGCTGAGACGACCACTATTGACCATGAGGTCAATATTACTGACCGCGTAGTCAATAAGCAAACGCCGTGCTGGAGGTTCTCCGTCGGGCCAAGAGCCTGCCCACAGACATTCGTCTGGCGCCGAACCGCGGCGGCCACCACGAGATCAACGTCCGCGCCGACCCGTCGTCACCGTCGCCACCGACCTCGGCATCCCGCCCGGCACGGTGAAGTCGCGCTGCCACAGCGCCATCCGGGAGCAAGGGGCGCGCTTTCAGCCGACCGGGATCGGTTTCTCCAAGGTTTCGGCGAGCAGATCGAGGACGTCATTCCACGCGCGCCGGGCCTGTGTCGGATGGTAGGAGACGCCGGGGAGCACGGTCCCGCTGTGGTGGGTGCGGTTGAGGTCGAATGTGCCGTCGGGATTGCTGGGCGGGAGAACGAAGGCGTGCTCGGCCCCGCCGTAGATGTTCAGGCGCCAGTCGACGCCTGCGGCCTGCAACTCCCGGGTGAAGGTCTGCAGCTGTCCGGGGGTGATGATGGGGTCTTCTGAGCCGATACCGAGCAACACCGAGCCGCGGATCGCAGCCGTCTCGTGCGGGCGTGGGATCGGTGCGGCGGGGTGGATCGCGGCGATGGCGCGCAAGTCGACCCCATCGCGACCGAGTTCCAGGGCCACGGTACCGCCGCCGCCATAGCCGATGGCGGCGAGCAGGCCGGGGTCGCTGCCCGGCTCAGCGAGCAGGACATCCAGCGCGGCCCGCCCGATGGTTCGCATCCGTTCGGGGTCGGCAAGCAACGGCAGTAACCCGGTTCAGCATCTCCTGCGGATCGGTGAACACGCGACCGCCGTTGTAGTCCATGGCCAGCGCGAGATAGCCGTGGTCGGCCAGGTGATCAACATGCTGACGCTGGTACTCGGTGAGCCCGATCCCGTCGTGGCAGAACAGCACCGATGGCCACGGGCCGCTTCCCCCAGGGCGGGCCAGATGCCCGATCATCCTCAGACCGTCGACGTCATAGGTGATCTCGCGTGTGCTGACCATTTCGGGTACCTCCTCCGTGCGTGATCACCGACGCTAGCGAGCAGTCCTTCGTGCGGGGGCTCTGTTCGCTCCCAGCCGAGGGACCGACACCCGCGCGCAACGGCACAGCAGCCATCTCGACGAGGCGGTGACACAAGGGCCACCCCGAGTTCGGGCGGCTGCCATGCTGGATGCGTGTCCTTCCGCCGCCTGGATGAGGTTGATCTGATCGGGGTGTGTTTCGACGGCTCGGGACGTCGCCGCGGCCAAGCTCAGGCGCCAACGGCGTTGCGGGAGGCGGGGCTGGCGACCGCTCTGCCGGGCGCGATGGTCGCCGCGGACGTCACGACGCCGGAACCGGAGCCGAGTCGAGGTCCAGCCGGGTTCCTCAACGAGGACGCGCTGATCGCGATGATCGACACTGTCTACGGCCGCGTCCGCGGTTCGCTGGCCGAGCGCCGCTTCCCGCTGCTCTACGGCGGGGACTGCGCGGTTCTCCTCGGGGCCGTTCCGGCACTGCGTGACGAAGCAGGCGGCGCCGGGTTGCTGTTCCTCGACGCGCACGAGGACGCGACCACGATGGCGGCCTCTCCCGATGGCGAGGCGGCCAACATGGAGATTGCGTTGCTGCTGGGGCTGGCCGGCGCCGACGTAGTCGGGGCGCTGCGTCCTGACCTGCCTGCGATCGAGGCGGACGCGATGGTGATGCTCGGCCAGCGCGACGAGGGCTACCGCGCCGGTCTCGGGGCGCCGTCCGTCGCCAACCGCGTTCGGCTGCACCCTGCCGACCAGGTGCACGGACGGGCCGATGAACTGGGCACTTCTGCCGTACAGCATCTGGCGCGGCGGACACCGGCGTGGTGGGCGCACGTCGATCTCGACGTGCTCAGCGGTGGTGAGTTCGCCGCCTGCGATGCAGCAAGTGACCCGACCATGCCCGGTGGACTGACCTGGACCGAGCTCACGGCCATCATCAGCAGGGCCCTTCACGACCCGAAGTGCCGGGGTCTGAGCGTCACGGTCTACAACACCGACCTCGACCCCGATCGGCACGCAGCGCGCCGCATCGTGCGCTTTCTTGGCCGCGGTCACCGGCACGAACACCACCACCTGACGACGACCCCGACAAGGTCGACCGACGCTGCCCCTACGTGGTCAGCGAGGACCCCAACCTCATCCTCATCAGCGTCAGCTACGGCTGCAACGCCGACCGAGACCCAGAACCTCACCGTCGACCTCGGCAACCCTTCCCGAACGAGGGCGCTACCGGAAACATCCGGGTCGACTGGTGAGCATGCGCGTCGTGCTACCTGGTGGTGGTCGGCGCCGGGGCTGTGGTGGTGGTGGTCGTGCCGCTTGAGGAGGCGACGGTGTTGACCGCCCGCGACAGCGACGCCGAGGCGCCCGACCCTGTGGCCGTCAGCGTCACGATGTGCGAACGCCCATCGCAGGGCACGGCGATGTTGCCGACGCCGCTGACCGGGAAGCCCGCCGCGGCGGGCAGCGGCTGCCCGTCCACGGAGAAGTTCACCGCCTGGGCGTTCTGCGTGAGCCAGGCGGCGGGTGCGTCCACCGTCGAGGTGCTGCAGGTGACGTCGTCGAGGATGTCGAACTGTCGGACCACGGGCGCGGTGGACGGTGGTGCGCTGTTCGTGGTGTTGACCTGTCGTGCGGCGCTGACCTGCACACCCGATCCGGAGGCGGTGAGCACGACGGCGTGGGACTTCCCGTCGCAGGGAACGGGCACGTTGCCGAGGCCCGCGACCCCGTAACCCGCACCGGCACCGACCGGTTGACGGTCGACTTGGAACTCCACGGTCTGCGCGTTGCGGGTCGCCCAGGACACCGGCACGGAGGCCTGGGCGCCAGAGCAGGTGACGTCGTCGATGATCTGGAAAGCTGTGATCACCGGGCCGTTCGAGGTCGGTGTGGGTGTGCTGGTGGTGGTGACGGTGCTGGTCGCTGCGGCCGACGTGGTCGTGGACGGCGCGGGCGGTGCGGGGGGCGTCGCGGCCGTGCACCCCGCCAGCCCGGTCAGACCGGCCAGACCCGCGATGACGGCGATGAGTCGCGAACGCATTGATCAAGTATGTCAGTGTGGATCAACCGCCACAACGATCGATCCCCGGGCTCGCGCCATCAGCAGGGGCGCAGTTCACCCAGGTCGACCACCTCGACGTCGACTGGCTCGCCCACATCGGCGGCCCGCCCTACCGCTTCGATCGTGTCGCCCGCGATCAGGACTGCGGCGTGCTCGATCACAGCGCCTGCGCCGTCGACGAGCCTGCGGGCGCGCGGCAGCTTGCGAGCCGTGCTCATCGGTCGTTGTGGTGCAGCTTCCACCGCAGCATGGCGGCCGCGGCGGGAATCACCGCGAGTCCGTGGGGCATGCCCTGGACCGGTTCGGGGTTGACCAACGCCGGTCGCGACCACGTCGTGTCCTCGTGCTTGCCGTCGGCGTGCAGCCCGAGCTCGCCGAGTTGGTTGATCGACATCATGCCCGTGAAGATCGGGTTGGGGTTGGCGCCGCCGTCGGTCAGCTTCGCGACGGCATCGGCGAAGCGCGCGGTGAACTCGTCAGCCTGCACAGGCTTCCCGGTGTCGACCAGCGCGAGCGCCGCGTGCTGGAGCTTCGCGGCCTGGTCGAGCAGCCCGTCGAGGTAGGGGAGTGCCTCGGCCTTGCTGCGCACGGTGAACGTGTGCCCGTCGGTGAGGACGTCGGCCTCGCCCTGGTCGAACAGCGCGGCGACCGCGCCGAGGATGTTCTGGATCTTGAACTGGTCCGCGTCGGGCATCGGACCACACGGGCCGTTGCCGTCGTCGCCCAGATGAACGACCTTGCTGTCGCGCAAGTGCACGATCACGTGACCCGCGCAGTGACCCTGGCTGCGCAAAACGCGCACGGCGCCGTCACCGAAGGTCCACCCGCTGAACCGGACGGTGCCGATCTGGATGCACTCCAGCGGCCGCTGCTCGTAGAGCTGTGTCGTGGCGCCGAACGGGTTCATCGGCTGGAACAGCGACACGACCTTCTTCGCTGCCAGCAACGGCGGTGCGGGAAGCGGAACGACTCCGACAACCCGGGAAAACGCCCGATCCCAATAAGCGACGGGGTCGAGCATCATCGCCACGTCGTGGGCAGGCACGTAATGCTCAACGGGCACGCCCAGCTCGCGGTGCAGTTCGTCGACGAGATCGTTGTTGCCGACGTGGTCGGTGTGGCCGTGTGTCGTGAGCAGCACCAGCCGACTCCACTGGCCGACACGCGCGGTCGCGGCCTTCAACGCCTCTCGGAACGGAGCACTCACACCCGTGTCGACCAGCACCAACGTGTCACCGGTGCGGTGCACGAGCGCGTTGGCCGCATCCGGCTGGTTGTGTTCGAAATCGAGCTTCTGACCCAGTACCAGCACGGTCTGATCATCGATCTCGATCACATCACCGAGCGCCGTCACACCACTGCCTCTCGACGTGAGCCATCTCACACTCACCACACCGTGCTTGACGATCATCTGTCAAGGGATGCAGAACAGGCCACCACCATTCTCGCGGGGTCCGTTCACCGGCACCGGCGAAGGCGGCGTTGCGCACAGGCGGTCGACTTGCCTTCGAAACACGCAACCCGCCGCACGGGCTTGGGAGACGTGGACACCCGACCACACGCGGCGGACGGTGCTCGATCCGGTGTTCGGCGAGATCGAGACATGGACCGAAGTCAAGGACGTCACTGAGGGCGTCGTCGTCACCCTGCACCACTACCGCTTCGCCGCCACCCAGGAGACGCTGACGGCACAGACGACGCTGCGGTTCCGCACGGCAGAGGACATCGACCATTCGCTTCTTGCCGCGGGCTTCGTCGCCGAGCATTGGTATGGCGGCTGGGACCGACGACCGTTCACAGCACAGGACGACGAGATCGTGGTGGTGGCGTCCGTCTCCTGAATCCCCTTTTCGGTGCTGCTCCGACGTCCGCGCCAGTTCATCGGGCCTGTCGCCTGCCGCAGCCGTGGGTGTCAGAAGGACATCTGGAAGATGTTGGAATCGGCGCTTACGATTGCTCCGAACCGCGCCGGCTAAAGGTCGAGCCTAGCCGAAGACCAGGCAGAATGGATGCCCGACCGGGTCGGAGAAGACGCGGTATCCGCGTTCGTGATCGGCGGGGCGCCTGTGGGCGCCCAACGCGAGCACCGCGCGTTCGGCGGCCTCGATGTCGTCGACGCGGATATCGAGGTGCAGCATGGGGTGTTCAGGATCGGGCCATCGTGGTGGGACCCACGGCGAAGCGCGTTGGAAGGCGAGCTCGCGTCGTCCCGCTTCGCGGCCGATTACTACCCAGTCGTCGCTGTCCTCGTTGACGCGCATGCCCAAGACCGCGGCGTAGAACTCGGCGAGGACCCGAGGCTCGGGGCAGTCGAGCACCGTCTTTTCCAGCCGTCCGATCATGTCTGCAGCATGCCGAGCAACAGGTTCCTCCGCAGAACGAGGACAACCTCGACCTGCGACGACGAGAGCGCTACTCCACCTCGGACCGCCTCACCAGCGTCGCCCGGCTAACTCAACCGATCAGGCGGCGGCGGCCTCGTCCAGTCCGCAGCCGATGGCGGCGATCACACGAGGTGCTGAGCGTGATCGTGTCGATGGTGGTGCGCGACCCGCGTCTTGTGACGATCCGCCGCAGTGGCAGCTTGACGGACTCGCTGCTGACAAGAGGCGTGCCGCCCATCATCGGGCGTGCGGTCAGGGTCCGCTCACCATCATCGCCGTCCTGACCGGCGGAGTCTTACTCGGTGTCATCGGCGCCATCGTCGCGATCCCCATCGCCGCCGCGGTCCGGCTTCTCGTCGAGGAAGTCCTCCTGCCCAGGCTGAACCTCGCCTGACGGCTCAAGACGATGTGGCGGGCCGCCGACGCGACCCACTGATCCGGGCGTTTGCGGGCAGGCGCATCGGGTACGCCTTCTACAGGGCGGGCGCCGAAACCTTGCGCGGTGGCTCTGGCTTCCCCACGCGGGTGCGCCGTCCCGATCGAGCTCCCTCGCTGCTGGGGCAGCCTTACCCGACGTTCCGAGAGCTCGGTTTCACCACCCATCTTGTCGTCGCCACGGGTCACCGCAGCGCCGCCGAAGCCTTCTGAGGAGGACCATGAGCAACGACCGGCTTTCCGACCTTGCCGCTGCGGGTGTCTCGATCTGGCTGGATGACTTGTCGCGTGAACGCCTGCGCAGCGGCAATTTGCAGAGTCTGATTGTTGATTGGCACGTTGTCGGGGTCACCACCAATCCCACGATCTTCGCCGCCGCCTTGGCGCATGGTGAGGCCTACGACGCGCAGGTCCGCGAGCTCGCCGAACGCGGCGCGTCGGTCGAGGACGCGGTGCGTGCGATCACCGTCGCCGATGTCCAGCAGGCATGCGACCTGTTCGCTGACACCTGGAAGGCCACCGGCGGGGTCGACGGTCGGGTGTCGTTGGAGGTCGACCCGCGGTTGGCCCGCGACGCCGACGCCACGTTCGCCGAGGCGAAGGATCTGTGGGAGGTCGTGGACCGGCCCAACCTGCTGGTCAAGATCCCGGCCACCGAGGCGGGGTTGGCGGCCGTCACCAGTGCGCTGGGCGAGGGCATCTCGGTGAACGTCACGCTGATCTTCTCCGTGGAGCGCTATCGGGCGGTGATGGGCGCCTACCTCGACGGTCTGGAGCAGGCGGCGGCCAACGGGCAGGATCTGGCCGCGATCGCGTCGGTTGCGAGCTTCTTCGTCTCCCGTGTGGATACCGAGGTCGACGCCCGGTTGTCGGAGATCGGCACGGACGCGGCGCTGGGCTTGCGGGGTAAGGCCGCGGTCGCGAACTCTCGGCTTGCCTACGCGGCGTATGAGGAGGTGTTCGCGGGCCCCCGCTGGGAGGCCCTCGCGGCCAAGGGCGCCACCGCGCAGCGACCGCTGTGGGCGTCGACGGGGGTGAAGAACCCGGAGTACTCCGACACGCTCTATGTCTGCGACCTGGTGGTCGCCGGCACCGTCAACACGATGCCGGAGAAGACGCTGTTGGCCTTCGCCGAGCACGGGGAGCTGCACTCGGGCAACGGGGGTGACGCCGTGACCGGGACCGCAGCGCAGGCGCAGGAGGTGTTCGACGCCGTCGCGGCCGCGGGGGTCGACATCACCGACGTGTTCTTGACGTTGGAGAACGAGGGCGTCGACAAGTTCGAGAAGTCCTGGGCAGAGCTGGTGAAAACGGTGACCGACCAACTCGCCAAAGCGCACTGATCCGATCTCGGACTGCGGGGTGCCGGTTTGCCGACCTTCCTCACTTGACATGATCTGCAGTGGCGGGGCTATAATTTTCGTAGCGAGGACGTGAGACGCCACAGGGACGGCGACCGGTCGAGACGAGCGGAGGGTGAACATCAGGACAGCCCCCGAACTTCTGGATCATCAGTGAAGTCATCGTCGATGCGGGGTCCGGCCGTCACGGCCGGGCCCCGCTTGTCGTGTCTGTCCACGGCCGGTCGGGCGGATCATCCGACGGCACGAGCCGGCTGAGGTGAGGGCGGTGGGGATGGCGACAGGACTGGACCAGCTCGATGACCGGGACTATCCGGCTTTCACGATGGGACAGGCTGCGCAGCTGTTGGGGGTGCAGGCCGCGTTCTTGCGCAGCTTGGACGCTGCGGGGGTTCTCGCGCCGCAACGCTCTGACGGTGGGCACCGCCGCTATTCGCGTCGACAGTTGGAGATGGCAAACCGGATGCGGGCGCTGTTCGACCAGGGCATGACCTTGGATGCCGCCGCGCGCATCGTGGATCTGCAGGACCGACTCGAAGTCGCCAGCAACCGGATCGCGGAGTTGGAGTCCGAACTCGAGACCCGGGCCGAGCCTGCTTGAACTCCTGGTGATCACTTCTGCATTAAGACCCGGTGGCCCCGCGAGGGTCGCGAAGACGGCGGAGCCCCGTCGACATCGCGTCGACGGGGCTCCGTCGTGTGGCCGGTGGTGCGGTCGCGAAGCGCTGGTCACCGTGGTTGGTGCGCCGTGCGGGCGCGGGTGCGTCTGCTGCAGGCAGAAGAGCACCATTGTCAGTGGATCATCGTGGTGACGAGCGTCGCGCCGTGGACCTCGCCGTTCTGCGCATCGGCCGATCGATCACCTCCATCTGCGGTCCGTTGTCTTCGTCGTTCTGTTCGTGCGTGTGGGTCGGGGCGGGCCCCGTTCCCGGATGATGCGGACGGTGCCCATCCGGCTGGTGTGGTCTGCGCCTTCCGACCGCGGTCCAGACGGTGACGAGGCGCCTGTCGGTGGCACGTGGTCGGTCCGGGGTCGGGCCGGTCGCCGCGGCGGAAGGCGGCGGCTCTGGTCGCCGGGTGGGTAGTTCGCTGCGATGAGGGCCTCGAACTCGGCCCGCATCAGTCCGGGGTCGGCGCAGATGAGCTCGGCGAACGCCGAGTGGCGTGGCCGCAGGCTCCCGATCAGCGGGTCCCACCCGACCGGATCCTCTGTTGCGGGGTCCGGTGATGATCGGCTCTGGTGCCGCGTGGGCGGGTGAGGGTTGGGTGCTCATCTCAATCACCTCCCGATGTCCCGATTCCGGGGGAATTGCGGCTCAGGCGTTGATCTGCTGGCGCCCATGGTCGGCGTCGGCGATAGCGATCTTGCGGGGCTTGGCCTTCTCCGCGATCGGGATGCGCAGGGTCAGCACCCCGGCCTCGTAGCCCGCTTCGATGTGTTCGGTGTCGAGGGTGTCGCCCAGGAACAGTTGGCGGGAGAACACGCCCAGCGGCCGTTCGGCCACCTGCATCTCGACTTGTTCCGCCACGGCGACCGGGCGCCGTTCCGCCTTGACCGTCAGCACGTTGCGTTCCACGTCGAGGTCGATCGCGTCGGGGGACACGCCGGGCAGGTCGAACGCAACCACGAAACGATCACCGTCACGGTAGGCGTCCATGGGCATCGCTGTCGGACGCGACCAGGTTCCCGAAGCGTTGCTCAGCACGTGCTGGGTCAGGCGGTCCAGCTCACGGAACGGGTCGGTGCGCATCAGCATCGCAGGCCACTCCTTTCATCATCGACAAGGCGGCGATGCTCTGGAGCGGTACCTGATGTAGACCGAGTCGCTCCAGATATCTGTCATCATAACTAGAGACTTCATGCGACGCAAGACTGGATTTAATGGCGTTGAGCGATGCACACTTTGGCTGTAACGCGAGTGGGCGAAGGCTCGGTGTCCGCCCGCGCCAAGAGTCAGACCGCGATGTCGAGGAGGGGTTGTGGGCCTGGGCAATGTGTGGTTGCAGACCAGTGCCGACGGGTTGGTCAGGGCCGATCAGGTCGTCGGGATCGAGGCGCACCAGACTCCGGCGTTGACCGGCAAACCTCCGCGTTGGCTGCTGGATGTCGTTCTGCCGGTGACGATCGGCAGCGGCACTCGTGGGGACTGGGCGGCGACCGTGCTGCATCGCACACTGATCCAGACCGCCGAGAACCCCGGAGCCGCGGCGGCCACGCTGGCCCGGTTGTTGGCGCAGCTGGATCTGGTCAGCGCGACCGGTGTGATCACCACCGGACGCGCCGACACCGCCTCCTCGCCCGCGGGTCCCGGGGGCGAGCAACTGGTGACAGCGTCCGGACCCGTCCGTTTCCGCTTCACACCCTTCGCCAGCCCTGACCCTGGTCGCCACACCGGCGCGGAGTACCTCTGAGCATCCGGCAGTTGTGCGCTTTGGCCGCGAGCCGCGCGAAATCTGTTGCGCGGAAGCCTGATCCCACACCGCCCGGGCCGGACATGGGCCGCTGGGGCTGAAGCAGGCTGTGCGACAGGTCGAGGAACGTGGTTCGCAGATTCGTCGAGATGACCATCTGGATGTGCATGTCAGGTTGGCGGCGTGCCGGGGTTGTCGTGTGCCGCGACCAGGGTTCGTTCGACTCGGCGGTCGGGTACCAACCAGAGCAGTGCGACCACGACGTAGGCGGCGATGGCCGCCCACTGGTTGACGAAAGACAGACCGATGCCCAGGCAGTACAGAAGGGGCGACACCTTGCCTTTGAGGTCGGCGCCGATGGCCGTGCGCAGCAGCGATGGCTCGCCGTCGAGCCGGAGCAGGATGGTTTGCAGCACGTAGTAGGCGACGGCGGCGGCGAGCAGGATGATTCCGTAGACAGCGGTGGGGATCGGCGGAAAGTCGTTCTCGCTCATCCATGCTGTGGTGAGCGGTACGAGGGAGAGCCAGAACAGCAGGTGCAGGTTGGCCCACAACGCCGCGCCGCTGACCCGGCGTACCGCGGCGAGCATGTGGTGGTGGTTGTTCCAGTAGATGCCGAGGTAGACGAAGCTCAGGGCGTAAGCCAAGAGCACCGGCACGTCGTCGCGTAGTGCGTCCCATGTAGTGCCCTCGGGTGTGTGCAGCTCCAAAACCATGATCGTGATGAGGATGGCGATCACACCATCGCTGAATGCCTCGAGCCGGCCTTTGGACATGGGGTAAGGCTAAGAGCTCGCCCGTACCGGCCCGGTCCGCGGCGCGCTGAGACGACTTGCCGCCCTCGGTCGACCTTGCGGGCCTGAGCATCCCCACGGCGTCCTTCTCCGACGCGCGTGACGCGACCAGATCTGGGCGGCAACCGGTCCGCGTGCGTACTATAGTTATTGACGAACGATCGGCAGCGTCGCCATCGACGCGACCAGTCCGGTGTTGCCCTAGCCCTCGGTGACGCACCCAGTTCCCCACCAAGCGCACCAGGAGTGTTCATGCCTGTCAGTTCTGCCGCCTCCGTCTTCCCGCCGGTTCCCGGCGCGGACCACGGCGAGGTCGCCGTCCATGATCGACGGATTGTCGTAGACGGGACCACCACCCAATATCTGGAGGCCGGGACCGGGTCACCGCTACTGCTCCTACACGGCCACGAGCAGAGCGCGACCAGCTGGCGGTGGGTCATCCCGGCGCTCGCCCGCACCCATCGGGTGCTGGCGCTGAGCCTGCCCGGCACCGGCGAGAGCGACCCGGCGGTCGGGACCCACGCGCCCGGCAACGACATGACCCCGTTCCTCGCCGCGTTCCTCGACGCGCTCGGGGTGCAACCGCCTCTCGACGTCGTCGGCCACTCGGCCGGGGGCGCGATCGCGCTGCGCCTCGCGCTGGCCGACCCTGCCCGCATCCGCACCCTCACGCTCGTCGACAGCGCAGGCCTGGGCCAGGCCGTCCACCCGCTGCTCGCCCTGGACACCCTGCCGGGCATCGGCGAGCTCGCCATCATGATCAGTCGGATACCCGGCGGAGCGGTGGCCCGCACCGGCATGTCCACCGCCATGCTGTTCGCCCAGCCCTGGCGCGCACCGGCCGAGTTCATCGCCGAGCAACACGCCCTGGGCCAGCGCCCAGGACAGCTCGAGACCTCCACGGCCATGGCCCGTGCCCTGTTCGGGCCCGATGGGCAACGCCAGATCCTGCTCGAGCACCTCCCGGATCTCACGACCCCCACACTGGTGGTCTGGGGTGGGTGCGACTACGTCCTGCCTGCCCACCAGGCTCAGACCGCGGTTGATCTCCTGCCGCACGGCAGGCTGGCGCTCTTCCCCGACTGCGGACACCTGCCACACGTCGAACAACCCGAGCGTTTCGCCGCTGTGCTCGGTGCCTGGCTCGCCGAGCACAACAACCGGCACCCAACCCAAGAGGGTGTCGAATCGGCCACGGTCCCAGACGTCGACGCCACCGCAGCGGAACGGATCACGCCATGACCGTCGTCTCACCCGTGACGACACCCTCCACGCATCCCGCATCCGCCCCGCCCCGCCACTCGCGGTCGCAGGCGTATCGCAGCCAGGCCGGTCGCTACGACCAACGCACCGACGCCTTCCGGTCGTGGCGTGAACTACTCGTTGAACATCTCCCCATTCAGCGCGGCGACACGGTCCTGGACGTCGGCTGCGGCACCGGACTGTGCCTTCCCCTGCTGCAAGGCAAGCTCGGTCCCACCGGAACCATCGTGGGAATCGACGCGTCCCCAGAAATGCTCGACATCGCCCAGCGCCGCTGCCGCGACAACAACTGGGGCAATGTCCGCCTCGTCGCGGCCCCTGTCGACACCGCACCGCTGGACACCATGGCCGACGCCGCCCTGTTCTGCGCGGTGCACGACGTCATGCAATCGGCCACCGCACTGCTCAACATCGTGGATCACCTGCGGCCCGGCGCAGCGGTGGCGGCGGCAGGTGGCAAACAGCCCGGACCGTGGATGTGGCCCCTACGACCGTGGGTCGAGATCCTCCATGCGCCCTACATCGACGACTTCACCGGCTTCCACCGGCCGTGGGAGCAACTCGCGGCCCACGTCCCCGACCTCCGAGTCCACGAACTCGCCCTCGGCGCCGGGTACATCGCGCTCGGCCACACCCGAAACTGACCAGCACAATCACTCAGGCGCCGGGCAGCGCACAGGACGACCTTTCGGGTCAGGGGCCGGGCAGGGGTGTGTCGAGCCGGCTTGGGTGCGGGCGCAGGCGGCGGCAGGCGCGCAACGGTTCGATGTCGAACTCGCTCTCGACGACGCGGGCGGTGCTCGGGGCGGTGGGTTGTTTCGTGGAACGAGCGTCGGGGCCCGTGCCGCAGGGGGCGCCGGGGTCTGGCGCGTCGTCGAAGGACGACATGATGCTCCTCAGACGGAGGTGGCCTGCTGTTCGACGAGCCGTTTGACGGTGGCCAGGGTGTCGTCGAGGCCTTGTTGCACCTCGGTGTCGCCGTCGCCGACGCGGGTGCTGTGCAGCCGGGCGTGTACTTCGGCGCCCGGTCCGGCCGCGCTGACCTGCAAGGAACCGTGGTAGTCGTGGGGACCTTCCGAGCCCCATTCGATGCGACGTGCCTCGTCATCGACGGTGAACCAGGCGTTGCCTTCGACCTGCTGGCCGTCGGGCATCCTGGCGACCGTGTGGACCTCCGCGCCGTCGCCGGGTTCGGCAGAGGTCATCCGGGTGAAGTAGCGCGGCAGGTTGCTCACTTGCGATAGGTAGTCAAACAGTGCGTTCTCGTCGGTGTCGACGGTCGTTCGTGCTTCGAAGTCGCCCATCTCGTGCCTCCCTTTCTGCCATTTGTTCTCAGGGGTCGGGTCCTGGTCACGCCGCGGCCGCAGGCGGTTGTGGAGGCGTGCGGTGGAAGACGACCTCACCTGTGTTGTTCACGTCTACCCACTCCTCGACTTCCTGAGCCATGGCGAATGCGGACAATTGGTGCGCCGGGTCCGGGGCGGAGGACGTGCTCGAGCGGCGAGGCGCTGCGCGACGGCGACCGCTCCAAGAGCTGCGTAATCGGTGCGTGCCCAGCCGGGGCACGTTCAAACTCAGCTGAATGAGGAAAGTCGGACGGCGACCGGCCGCTGCGGTTCGCCGAGGTCGTGCGCGACATCCTGACGAACCCAGCGGCCGCGCACACCGACGTCGAGGACGTCCGGCGTCGTCTGGTCAACACTGTCGAACCTGCTGCCCTCGCGATGTGGGGCCCAGGAGACGATCGTGGTCGATCTCTGATCACGCGTGGCGGCCGCCGACGTGGTGGATTAGGGGCGCCGGTCCGCTGTGCGGGCGCCGCCGAGGGCTATCGCCGGATGGTCCAGGTGTAGAAGTCGCGGCTGGAGGGGGCGGTGAGATAGTGCTGGGGCGCGACGTGTTCGTCGGGGAACAGCCTGAAGCCTTGTGGGGGGCCGTTGCGGCGGGGGTGGAAGTAGGTGCCGGTGACCCAGTTGGGGTTGATGTCCAGTTCGAGGCCGCGGACCACGCCTGCTGCTTGGAGGATGTTGCCCAGGGTGCACACCGACAGGGCGGGTCCGCCGACGTAGACCTCGACACCGGTGGCGGTGACGCCGAATCCGGAGCGGTGGATGTAGGCGGCCTGGCCGATGGTGGAGCCCCACTGTTGGGTGCCGCCGGTGGCGCAGGCCGGGTTGACCTGGCCGTGGTCGACGAGCATCTGCAGGTTCTGCCGGACGCTCGCGACCGCGGGTGACATGCGGACTTCCTGGTTCCAGGTGCCGACGTCGGCGCTGCCGTCGGTGCGCAGGACGAGGCTGGCCTGGCCGTCGTTCAGGGGGGCGGCGGTGCGGCCTTCGCTGTAGTAGCCGGGGTGGCTCGGGTCGGTGAGGCGGAATCCGCCGTTGAACGCGACGGCCAGCCCGTTCTGTGCGGCGCCGGTGATCACTGCGGGGGTGTGCCAGGTGCCACCGGGGTCGCGGGTGCCGGGGTGGAGCTCACCGCGGACGAGCGTGGGGTCCATGCGCAGCACGCCGACGAGGTAGGACGTGTGTTGGGTGTCGGGTCGCAGGGCGGTGACCTGGACGGCGGGTCGGCCCGCGGTTGTCAGCACGGTTTGCCAGGCGCCTTCACCGGGCAAGGCGGTCTGGCCGGGCAGGGCGGGCAGCGGCGCGGAGGACAGGAGCTTCGAGGGTGTCTGAGCGGTCTCCACGCCCGCGGCGGCTGGGATGCCGGCGGCAGGGCTGCCGCCGAGGGCGGGCTGGTCGTGCTGGTACTGCTGTTGCTCCAGCCAAGTCACCAAGGGTCCGAGGCCGTGGTCGCGGCCCCATTCGGCGAACTTGGCCGCGGCCGGGTCGTTGCCCGGGACGGAAAGGGCGCCGTCGACCACGTACACGGCGGCGGCCAGGAGCAGGACGGTCGCGACGGCCACCGTTTGGACCCAACGCCGACGCAGCCACCCCCGACGCAGCCACCCCCGCCAGAAGTGGCCGTCGGGAGTGGCGGGGGGTGGCGGGTGGTTCGGCTTGTCGAGGGTGAGCGTGGGGCCATCGAGGTGGCGGTCCAGCCGCACCGTTGGCTCGTCATCGGTGTTCGGGACGGTCACCGGTCCGGTACTCCTCGTGCTCTGTTGTCGTGCTGGGTGGCGGTGTGCTCAGCCGGACGGCTGCGTCGCGCCCACCCGTCGATGATGTGTCGGACCTGGTTAGCGGGGGGTTATCGGCTGGGGAACGTCCGGCCCTGTCGTGGTGGGTGCGGCGTTCGGGGCGGGGGGGTCTTTCGACGCGCTGACCGACTGTCGCCGATCAGCTACTCAAGGTATCGATCGGGTGACGGTGAACGTTTCTCGCGATCCGGGTATTGGGTTCTGCTGTCGCCCCTGGGTCACGGCGGAAAGGGCCTGGCAAAGATTCGGGGGTGCTCAGGTGGTGCCGGTGGCGCGGTTGGTGGCGAACATCTCGTCGAGGGTGACGGGGTTGAGGTCGCGACTGTGGATGAGGTCCATGAGTTGGTCGAAGCAGCTCAGGACGGCGGGATGGTTGGCGTGGCCGAGGTTGATCACTCCGGGTTGGAGGTACTTCGCTGCTTCGGCCAGGAGGAACTGGGGTGTGACGACCTCGGAGTCGGAGAACGAGCCGTCCCACATGACTGTGCGGGTGTAGCCGAGTCCGGCGGCGAGGGTGTCGATCGCGGGGGTGTGGCGGCCGAAGGGTGGCCGGTAGTAGGGGCGGGTGGTGATGCCGAAGGTGTGGATCACCCAGTCGTCGTTGCGTTGGAGCTCGTCGCGGACCTCGACGGAGGTGAGCGCGCGCAGGTCGCGGTGGGTGAAGGTGTGGTTGATGATCTGGACCTGTCCCTGGGCGATCAGAGGCCGCAGCGTGTCAGCGTGCGGTGCCCATTCCCGGTTGTAGGTGCCGTTGGGGGAGAACGTGAGGTGGATGCCGGTGCGGGCGGCGAAGTCCGCGTAGCCCGCGACGACTGCGGCTGAGGTTCCGTCGTCGACGGTGAGCGCGATCCGTCTG
This sequence comes from uncultured Actinomycetota bacterium, assembly GCA_963799945.1. Classification (GTDB taxonomy): domain Bacteria; phylum Actinomycetota; class Actinomycetes; order Mycobacteriales; family Pseudonocardiaceae; genus Pseudonocardia. The sequence goes on along the minus strand of CAWCZG010000003.1, from coordinate 493,531 downwards.
CCGGTGCCGGGGCCTTTAGCTATGACCTGACTCGGTCCGGGGTGCGCGGCTGGTATCGGCGGCAGGGCCGGTACCGATCGGGGAGCCGCGCCTGCTGGGGCACCGGTGACGGGCGCGGTCGGCGGGGTGGAGCAACCCGCCAGGACCGATGCTGCGCCGATGCCGAGCAGGCCCAGCAGGCGTCGGCGACCGAGCTCGGCTCGGGTCATCCTCGACGCTCCGGACGCGACGAAACCATGATGAGGTCGATGGCAGTCAGCGCAGCGGTGACGTGGGGCATGGAGCTGGGGGCCGCGTCAGGTGGCGGTGAGGGCGTGGAAGGTGACGCGGGCGCCATCGTCGGGTCCGGAGCCGCCGGTGGTGGAGTCGGCTTGCTGATAAGCGCCTGCTTGGAAGCGGACGGTGGCGCCGATGAACGTCGGGGGTATCCGTGCCGTGGCGGTGGCGGTGTGGCCTGCGCTGGTGGCGGTGAAGGTGAGGGTGTCGTCGCCGTTGTCGGTGATGGTGTAGCCGAAGAGGGTGCCCAGGGGCACGTTGTCGAGCAGCGACAGGTTGGTACTGGCCGAGCCGGAGCGCGCTTGTTTGACCGCGACGCCGATCTGCCCGTTGTCGTCGTGCAGCAGCACGAACGGGATGGAGCTGATCGCGTCCGAGCCGTGGATCTGGCCGACGATCACATCAGGCCTTTCGGTGGGGAGTTGGGTGACGGCGAGGGTCGCGGTGAGGGTGTGGTGGGCGGTCGCGGCCGGGAAGGAGGTGTGGTTGTCCAGTTCGGTGCGGGTGTGGGTGGAGTTCGGGGTGGTGGTGCCGGTGACCGGTGCCCAGAGGGTGATGGTGTGGTCGGGACCGGTGGTCAGCCAGGGCGGTGATGCGGCGGCAGGGTCGACGATTGCGGCGTCGCCTTTGCGTCCGGCCATCGGCAGCGTCAGCTGCCAGCCGGTCAGCGTGACCGGCCCGGCAGGAAGCGGAGCGGTGGCCTGCGCGGTGTCGGGCGCCGGGTGCGGGTTTCCGTGCTCGGTCGCGCAGGCGGTCGCCAGCAGACACAGGAGCCCGAGAGCCACTGCCCGGACGGTTGTCCGGCGTCGCGGAGTTCGGTGGCGGCGCCACGCCGGAGGAGGCACGACGCGATGATGGCACGTCCTGGATAGGCGGGATCCGGTCGCCCCATTGTTTTGCCGACGTTTGACTCGGACGTGGGCAAATGGAGAACGTCGCTGACCGTGCCACAGTCGAATGAGCAAGCAGGCGTAGAGTCGAGGAATTATTGGCCCGTCATGCCTGATCTGCCGGATCATTCGCTGCGCCCACACGCGTTCGCGGAGGCTGAAATGGACGTTACCGCGCAGCCCTTTCCGAGTGGCGGGGTGACGACCGCCGTAGCGCAAGGCCGACCGCGGGGAGAACCGGTGGCCGGTGGCATTTTGGTGGCGATCGCGCTGCAACCCGCCCTACCGGATCGGTTGTGAGCAGGATGTCTACTGGGCGCAAGCCGGGCGCGAGATCTGTGGGCGGTCCATTTCGGAAGACCGTCGGCCACGAGATCGTGCGCTTCGTGACAGAAGTAGGGCAGGCACGGGACGGTCAGCCGTTGATGACGGTGTCGGTGTCCTGGGGTAGGAGGAGCTCGGGGAGCTGGGCGAAACGCCAGCCGTCGGCTGTTTTGGTGAAGGTCCAGATCACGTCGAACCGGCTGCCTGGCCAGTCCTTCGGCGGTGCCGGTGTGACATTGGGGAAGGCGGCGGCGATGGTGGGGATTTCGCCGTGCTGCCAGCAGATCAGTGTCGGTCCCGGCAGCGTGGTCACCGTGTTGACGAGCTTGCTCTCGTCGCCTTTGCCGTAGTCGGTGTTCACCGTGATGCCCAGCTTCTGGGCGAGCGGTGCGACGGTTTCGCGGGGTCGTTTCCCTTCGCCGTCGTCGTTCGCGCCGGCGGCGTAGATCGCGACCGGTCGGGCCAGTCCGGCACGCAGCGGACCTGAGGTGGGGTCGAACAGGTCGGCCAGCAAGCCTGCCCGCTGCCAACCCACGCTTGTCAGTGAGCTGTCGTCGGGCTTGCCGTGAGCGTCGACACCGGGGTTGGCGTGATCGGGCTTCTCGCCGTGCCGGATCACCATGACCACGGTGCCCACCGCTGTGGTGGTGGACGCCGCAGGGACCGACGCGGCGGACGTCGACGGTGCCCCCGCACCGCACGCGGCCAGCACGACCGACAGCACGGGCACGACCGCGACAGCACACATCCGCGACGCGCACAGCCGCGACCGCAACCGTATCGTCGCGAACCGACCGGACCCGGTCACGTCGGGTCTGATACCCCGCATTGTGTCTCCCTGCCCTCCGGCGATCGTTCCGGCCAGACCTGTCCGGGCACGAGTGCCCGGCGGCCGCCCTGATTCTGTCGCCATCAGGTCGTGCAGCCGATCACGGTCTGCGCGAAGGAGGACACCCGCGACACCTACGCCGGCGCGGACTTCCACGAGGGCTATCCAGCGCGGCGCAGGCGGTGGCGTTCGTGCGTCAACGCGCGACTACGTCCTGTACTCCACTTCATGTCAGCCGTCGCGTCGCAGGACCCGGCAGCGAGTCCGAACAGCATGCTCGCGGTGTCGCTCGCGGACTCTTCGGCTACGTATACCCATGCGCTAGGTGGATTGGGCATCCCGGTCTTGATTGAGCACGGTGCTCGTATTCGGCGCCTCGGCATCGATCAGGCAAGAAGCGCCTGCAGCGCGTGTTTCAGTGGTGTCGCAACGCTCACGAATGCGGTGAAGCATGTCGGCGTCGCCGATCGGAATAGCTACCTGGAGCTGATGGCTCGCGTTGACTTCAGGTGAGTCTAGAACAGCGTCGACCAGGTGCTCACGGGTGCCTGCGGCAACGTGGCCTGTCTCGACACTGAGCGAAGCGCGAGCCGTATCTTCAAATATTTCGATGTCCGCGGAGGCTACTCGTCGGCCATCCTCATCATGAACAATCTCCGTGCGGGAATGAGCAGTCACTGCGCCGTACCTCCAAGTGCGTTGATCGATTCAGCGAGTTCACGCGTCCGTACGTTCGTCGAACTCAGGGAGAAATCGAGAGTGTGGCACCCCGCTGCGCTGCGGATGAGGAACGTCAACCATCCGTGAGACCCCGACGTGTGTCAAGTCACAACGGCGAGGGAGCGGCTCCGTCGGGCGAGAGCGTCGGTCATCGTCTGCGCAAAGTGCCTGGACCCGTTGATGTTGCGGTGGTGGTGGATCTCGGCGGCCAGCAGGTCCAGCCAGGCCCGCAGGGCGGGCGACTTTCGTCCGACTTGCGCTCCGGATGAGGGCTGGAGCCACGTGCTCCTCGAGCTTCGGTCCAGTCCTCGCGGCCTGTCGATGATCCATGCCAGTCGTTGATGTTGCCGGACACCACTAGCGTTGGATCGCCATGTCGTAAACCGAGAAGTAATCATCAGCCGAGTAGACGAGTCCGTACAGTCGCACGGCTTGGACGTGCTGCGCGGGCGTGAACCACACGTGCGCACGATCTTGTTGTGTGTTGCCGGTAATCTGTGTGGATGTGATCCATTGGCCCGCAATGCGAAAACTGAACTGGTAATTCCGCGGGTAGTGGCTTCCGAACGTCAAGGACACCTTCGAAATAGCGTATTCGGCTCCGGCGAAGTCCATCTCGAGGTATTGAGTGCCGGACTGGTGGGTTCGGTTGCGCCAAAAGGTTGCCGGGTCTCCGTCGAACGCGTTGCCCGGTGCACGGTCGTCTCCGCTCGAGGAGGCTCGTGCCACCCCATTCGGGAGTCGGATCTGTGCGCCGCAGCGCAGGCCGAAACCGACGACGATGCCGTTGGTCTCTGCGGGACCATTGTCTGTCGAGTTCGACCGGAACGCCGGGTACACGTACCTGCCGACCCGCCGACCAGCGTTGTTGCCCTCGATCGTGTGGAGGTCACCGTTCGCGTCGACGGACTCGACAACTCCACTGTGCTTCCGATCGGGGTCTCCGGCTCGGCCGATGTAGACGTAGTCGCCGAGTGTCGGTCGAAAGGCGTTCCAGTCGGGCGCCGATCGTTCGAGGTAGGTTGCGTTCTCCCCGAACCAGGACCGTATCCGCGTCGTGTTCGTGAGAAGCCAACCGCCCTCGGCGCCGCCGGTGAACCCGAACCCCGCGCGCTGATAGCACCACGACACGAACTCCGAACACCAGTCGGTGCCGTTGCCGAGGTAGCAACCTCGCCCAGGGCAGTCGTCGTCGTCACGTCCCAGTTCACCCGCGGCCGTGGCCACGATCGCATCACCCGAATCGGACATCGGACCAGGCTATCGCCAACGGACCACACTGGACCGTTCGAAGCGAGGTGGTTGATCCAAACGCGGTCGTCATCCCCGCGCCGCGGCGTCAGTGACCGCCGAGCGCTGGCTCGACCAGCGATCGAGATCGCCCCTGCCACTCAGCATCCGCGTCGCCGGGGGTGCAGCAGGTCGGCGTGACGCAGGCGTGGGGTTGGTCATCTGCAGGTTGATGCGCTCGACCCGGCCGAACTGCTCGGACACCCGCAGGCATTTTTAGCGGCCGCGGTCATGAGATCACCGACGAAGAACGCTCCATCGAGACCGCGGGTCGCGTCGAACTGGCGCCGTGTGGCGGCCAAGGAGTCGAGCGATCATGCATGATCGCTGATCAGTGGCTTGACGTGCGATGACGGCGATGGTCCAGCGAGGCTTCAACGTGACCCCTGGACTATTGGTCAAATGGAGCGCCTCTCGACCTGAGGTCGAAGGGTCGATGCTGCTCGCCAGGTTGTCGCCGGTGCGATGTGCGCCAGGTAACGCGAGTGTGCCTGATTGCGAGTGGGCTCTATGTCCGGAACGTGATCGATCAGTCACCGTGCGAGGATCTCATGATCAACAAGCTGACTGCGCTTGATGGCGCCACAGCGGCGGTGGCCGATCCTGCTCGGGGTGTGTTGTGGATCGTCACCGCTACCGGCGCCGCGCTGTGGTCGTGGGATGTGGCCGCGCAAGCCCTGGTGCGCCACACGGCGTTGGCGGCTCGGCCGACCGGGGTCGCGCTCAGCGCGGACGGCCAACGCGTCGTCGTGACCGCGGACGACGGGTCCATAACGGTCGTCGCCGCCGAAGATCCGGAAGGCGGCGCGACGCCGCTGGGCCATGCGCCCTCGGGTGGCCTCGGGCAGGTGGCCACGACCGTGCCGATGACAGGTGCCGGTTACGCGTTGGCGGTCTCGGAAAGCAAGGGCGCCCTGCTGTCGGCCCGTCTGAGCGACGGGAACGTCCGCACGGTCGTCGCGCTGGACGGGATCACGGGTGTCGCCACTGATGCCCGCACGACGTGGGGCGCCGCCACCGTGCTGGGCGTCGGATCGCTGGTCAGCGTGGTCACTGCGCCGACGGGAGCGGCCACACCGGTGCTCGCGACCGGTCTGTTGCCCACCGGGCACGTCACGCGGTCACCCGACAGCGGCGTGGTGCTCGTGGCCCATCCCGGCGCGGCCCGGCTGTCGGGGTACCGGATCGATGACCGCACCGTCACGACCTACGCGCTCGATCCGGCCATCGTCCCCGGAACGTTGGTCGAGGCGCACCTGCTGGACGATGGTCGGTGCTACATCGTCACCGACGAGGCGTTGGCGGTCGCCGACGACATCGCCGATCTCGGGCAGCGGCCGCGGCTGTTCCCGCCAGGCGACCCGCTGTTCGTCGGATCCTGGGTGCCGCTGCAATACGACCTGTCGGGCACCGACCTGACCGACGACGACGTCTCGTTCGTCGTGGCGGACGACCCCGACGCAGCATTCATCTCCCACACATCCTTCGCCACCTCGGCGGGACGCAAAGTGCCGCTCCTGGCTGCGGGAATCGTGCTCGGCACGTTCACCGTGCAGATGATCGAGACCGCGACCGGCACCGAACTCGACCGCGCCCCCTTCGAGGTCACCGATCACTGGTTGGAGCTCGACCACGGGCCCTCGCGGATGTACGCGGGCCCCAACGCGCCCGCGCCCGCTCCGACCTCGGGCGGGGCGGGCCCGCAGAACCTCGGGACCCAGGCGCACTCCGGGCGCTGGACGCTCGGGCTGCTCCTGGTGAACACGAGCGACGGCGCCTACCCCGCCGCCGACCTCCCGGCCGCGCGCAAGGCGATGCTCGACGAGGTGCAGGACGGGGTCGCTTACGGCGGCGTCACCCGCTCGGCCCGGCTCTACTACGAGGAGCTGTCGCGTTGGGACCCGAACACCGGGCGCGGGCTGACCCTGCAGGCCTACAACAACCGCGTGTACGGCCCCGTCGACCTGCCAGATGGCTGGGGCACCTACTTCGCTCAGACCGTCGACGCAGCAGGCACGGTCACCGACGCACGATGGGCGCCCAAAGGTGCGACCGTGCAGACGGTGGTCAGCCGAGCGCTGGCCCAGAACGTGCTCACCGCGGCCGACCTCGCCGCGATCGACGTACTGGTGATCATCCCGCGGTCGCCGGACGCCACCGGGAGCAGCACCCGCTACGCGTGGCCCTACGCCGGAGCGGGGGTGACGGTGACGGTCGGTCCCAAGGCCACCGATCAGCAGACGTTCGCGTTCATGTACATGTCGCCGGACTTCGCCGCCCACGACGGCCGTCAGGTCCACACCGCCGTCTGCCACGAGCTCGGCCACACGCTCGGCCTGCCCGATCTCTACCAGTTCCCGTCCTACACCCCCGACATCGTCAACCGGCTCGTCGGAGACTGGGACATCATGTGCGGCGCCGACGACACGCTCGGTCACTACTCGCTGTCCAACCGGATGCGTCAAGGCTGGGTGGACGCGGGCCACATCGAATGCATCGGCCTGGCGGGCCTCGGGCACCTCGACAAGAGCTACACCCTCTACGCCGCCGAGCTCGGCGCGCCGCCGTCCGGGCTGAAGCGCGGCATCGAGCTACGTCTCGGCGACGGGTGGAACACCTATGTCGAGTACCGCGCCAAGCAGTCCGGCCAGGTCGGTGACAACCTCACCCAGGACAAGCGGGTGGTCATCACCGATGTCACTTCCGACACGTTCGCCACGCCGATCTCGCGCCCCCCGATCGTGCTGGTGCACAACGACGCCGACGGCGACGGTCCGGTGCTGCCTTCGGGTAAGGACTACCAGGACACCGATCCACCGACCCAGATGAAACTGGTGGTCCGCGTCGTCTCGACGGCCGCCGATCGGGCCGAAATCCACCTGACCTACGACGCAGGCGGCCGGGCCGACCCCGGCATCAGACCCTGGTCGGGGGCGCCCAACTGGCAAAGCCCCGACATCGAGGTGCGCAACGACCGGTCGAAGGCCGACCCGGCCAGATGGGGCAACACGCCCTGGGTGGGCAACATGAACACCGTCGTCGCGAAGATCCGCAACGGCGGCGACAAACTGGCCAAAGGCGTGCGGGTCAACCTCTTCGTCACCGAGTTCACCACCGGCGACGGGCCATGGATGCTGCTGGGCACGGACACCCACGATGTCCCGGCAGGCTCGACGGTCGAGTTCAGCGCGGCATGGGTACCCCCCACGGAGGGCCACTTCTGCGTGATCGCCCGCATCGAGCTCTACGTCGACCCAGACCTCGCGGGTGCATTCGAGACGAACATCTACAACAACGAGGCACGCTCGAACTATTCGCGCTTCGTCTCGGCATCGTCCTCGCCAGCCAACCGCGTCGGTACGCAGGTGCTGCTGGCCAACCCGTTCGACCAGCCCACGATCGTCACCGCCGACGTGCGCCAGACCCACGACCGGCACCGGGTGTGGGTTGATCATCAGTGGCTGCGGGTCGAAGGCGGACAGAGCCTGCCGGTCCACGTGTTCGACGAAGCCGACGTCGGCGACGACCCCGACGGCGCCGATTGGGAACGGCTTTCTGTGGACAACGTGGTCAGCGTGCAGGGCTGGGCAACCCGCCCCTTCGCAGCGGCATGCCTGGCGCCGAGCCTCACCGGCGGCGCAGCACTCGGTGTCGGCGCGGGCCGCACCACCACGATCCGTTTCGAAGAGGCCCACCGAGCCTGGGCCCGGGGCACGGTCGCCTTCAACGACGGCTCTCCCGTGGCCAACGGCGTCGTCTTGCTGGTGCTCTCCGAAGTCGACGACACCGGCGCGGTCGATCCGTTCGGAGCGCGCGTCACAGGACGTGCGCAAGTACACAACGGGCAGTTCGCGGACGAATGGCCGGGACTCAACGCCGAGCACGGCCAGATCGTCGGCCACTTCCTGGGCGGCTTCGCCGCCGCACCCTCCGACAGCGAGCCTGTGCCGGTGACAAGCTGACACGAACGGCCCGGGGCACATTGGGGGCACATCGGCGGACGCTCGTCGGCGGCCTCGATGGTCGTGGCCACGGCGACGCCGACCGCCAGAGGAGACCGAGGATCACTAGCGGACTCACCACCGATCCCGGGGCCGGTGCTCGTTGGCAGGGCCGGGAGGGCGTGGTGTCGGAGTGGGATGGGGGACTCTCATGGGTCTCCCTGTCTCAACGGATGTGTCGGCTTCGGCTCGTCATCCGCTGAGGAGCACGGGGACGGTGAGGGAGAGCATGACGATCAGTGCCCACAGCGCGGGCGCGGAGCCGAGTGTCTGGTCGCGCTGCGCAGCCACCCGCTCGGTTTCGGCGGTGCTGCGATGGAACCACCACGGGTTGGTGCGGGCCTCCAGCCGGTAGTAGACGGCGCCCAGGGCGGCGCCGTAACCGAGGTGTCCGACCAGGGACGGGAATTCCGCGGCGATGCCGGCGGCGCTCCAGTGCGGTGGCGCCCCGGTGAGGACAGGCAACAGTGTCAGGTCCCCGAGCACCCACCAGAGGAACCCGTAGGACACACCCCAGCCGATGCCCGAGGCCAGGTCGAAGCTGCGTCGACGGAACAGGACCGCATAGGTCACGCCGATCAGCTGGGCGATCACCAGGTGCACGATCAGGCCGATGGCGGCCGAGTGGGCGCCGACCAGGCCCGCCACGGTCGGCAGCTCGTTCACCAACACCATGACAACGGTGAACACCAGCCCGCCTGCCACACCGGCCAGGGCGCCGTAGCCGGTGGCCCGCAGGCCGCGCCCGCCCGGTGACTCGACGCGTCGCGCGCGGACGTCGTCGTCGAACAACCAGCCCCGCAGTCCGCCGAGCGCGCCGAAGACCACCGCGGTGCCGGCGCCGAGCAGGATGTAGGGCGGCAGCAGGCCCACCGCTGCCGTCACGCCGCTGGTCGACCAGTCCAATGTCCCGGTGCGCAGCAGGGGCGTCACGGTGAGGGCTGCGACGATCCAGCAGAGGAACCCGTAGGCGGTGCCGCGGATCAACGCCGGACCTGCTCGTTCCCGTGCGCCGCCGAACAGCAGCGGGTAGCCCAGCCCGGCAATGGTGCCCACGAGGAACAACCAGCCAAGCGCTGCGCCGGCCATCACGTCAAGGCCCAGGTACAACACCGCGGAGACCACCAATCCCGCCAGCGCGCCACGGATACCGGTTGTCACCCGCGGCCGCATCCGCACCCCCTCGCGGCGCAGGAGCACGAACACGAGGGCAGTGACGGCTCCGTAGAAGAGGTGTCCGAACAGGCTCGGCAGCACAGTCCGGGCATCGGCCACATCCCATGCCGCCGGGCGCCCGGCGAGCAACGGCAGCAGCGTCAGTGGCCCGAGGAACCACCAGAACATCCCGTAGACCAGGCCCCAGATCACGTTCTCGCCTGCCTGGACGCGTTGGTGGGCGACCAGGACCCCGAACCCGGCGCCGATCAGGACCGCGAACAGCATGTGCAGGGTGAAGCCGACCCATGGCGAGTCGGTGCGGATGATGGACGCGACGGTCGACAGGGTGCCCACCGCGGCCATCGCTGCTCCGAAGACCAGGCCGCCCGCGATCCCCGCGACGGCCCCGGCCGGCCGCGCCCCGTCCGATGGTGGTGCTCCGCCTCGAGGTCGCTACGGCGGTCATCGATGTCTTTCGGCGACCGCGGACGCCGACGTTGTGGAGGTGGGTGTGGTGGACGCGGCGGTGCGGACCTCGGTGGTGACCACGATGTCGCGGGGGAACACCAGCTCGAGCAGCCAGTCCAGCAGCACGCGGACCCGTTTCTCGGTGCCGGGGAGCTTGGCGAGGTAAATCCCGCGCCACATCAACCAGGCGGCTAGCCCGCAGAAGCGGTGTCCGCGGATCTCCGCGGCGGCGGTGCGGTGCCCGAGGGCGACCAACACCCCGATCGTCTGGAACCGGAAGTCGACCGGTGCGCGCCCGGCGATGATCGCGGCGATGTTGTCGGCCACGGCTCTGCCTTGCCGCAGAGCGTGCTGCGCGGTCGGCGGGAAGGGTGCGCCGCCCTGGTCGACGTCCGGTATTCGGGCGCAGTCCCCGACCGCCCATATCCGATCCAGCCCGATCACGCGCAGCGCCGCGTCGGTCACCAGCGCTCCGTTGCGGGCGTGCTCGGCGGCGAGGCGCACCACGAACGGGCTGGGCCGGGTGCCTGCGGTCCACACGAACGTGGCGGTGGCGATCCACGCGTCGTCGCTGAGTCGTACGCCGTCGGCGGCCGCCTCGGACACGCGCACGCCGAGCCGGAACCCGATCCCGCGGGCCCGCAGCCGGGCTAAGGCGTAGGCGCCCAGCTCGGCCGACAGTTCGGGCAGGATCCGGTCGCGGGAATGCACCAGCACGAACCGGGGCTCGTCGGGGGTGATCCCTGGATACAGGTGCAGTACGCCGTGCACGAGATCGAACAGTTCGGCCACCGTCTCGGCGCCCGCAAACCCCCCGCCCGCCACAACGAAGGTCAGCAACCGTTCCCGCTCCCGGGGGTTGGTGAGCTGATCGCAGCGCTCCAGCAGCCCGATCACGTGGTCGCGCAACCGGGTGGCGTCGGCCAGGTCTTTCATCGTGAACGCGTTCTCCTCGACGCCGGGCAGGTCGAGGAACGAGGGAACCGAGCCGACCGCGATCACGAGATGGTCATAGGGAATCCGCTCCCCACCCAGCACCACGACCTGGCCGACCGGGTCGACGTCCTCGACGGCGCCGTACCGAAACCGGGTGTGCGCCACGGCCGACCGCACGGGTGCGCTGATGTGTGCGGGCTCCAGCGCGCTGGACGCCACCTCGGCCAACATCGGGGTGAACAGCAAGAAGTTGGACCCGCTGATCACCGTCACATCGACGGGGGCTCCACGCAGGACGAGCCGCTCGAACCGCTGCGCCGCGCTCACCCCGGCGAACCCGCCCCCCACGATCAGCACCCGGGTCAGGGGTGTGACCGGCTCCCGACCTGCGGCGGAGCGCCGCGGCCACACCGACCGCAGCCCATGCAGCGCCGCCCCGGTCAGCGCGCCGTGCAGCACCGCGCCGATCAACGCTCGGTAGGTGCCCGCGGCGGCGGCCACTGTCCACGTGGGTGCCACCCCGTGCAGCAGCGGTTCGAGGGTGAGAGCGAGGACCAACCAGCCCAGCAGGCCCACCAATGCTCCGCCGGAGGCTGCCGCAGCGAGCTCGCGCGGTCGGTGATCGGTGATAAGCCCGATCACCGCACCCACTGCCGTGGCCGACCCGAGGAACACCACCCACGACGACCCGGTAGCACCGAACATTCCCTGGAACTGCATGAGAGCGCCGATGAGGCAGCCTGCGACCAGGCCGGTGACCGCGCCCACGCCCGCACCGCCGGCCGACTCGACAAGGCGTTCGCGTCCGGACACGGCACCACCGTCGCACCGATTGCGAGACGAGGACCTTACCGATCGGACATGTCGTCTGCGCCACGTATGCGCAGGAAACCATTGTGCGGCCGTGTCGGCCTTGGCGCGGTGGACGACGAACCTGCGTGTGAGAGTCGTCGGCGCTGACGCCCCCAGTGCCGGACGACATCGCCGTCAGGGTCGAGCACGGCCAGGGGCGGCACCGGTCGCTCCGGCGGCCCCGCTATCGGCGCCTCCCGCAGCAGATTTCCCGGCTGGAACAGCGACGGCGACGCGTATTCCTACGCCGCAAGCAGGGCACCACCGGGTCGTCCACGTACCGCGGTGAAGGCGCGCAGGCCCGCCTCGCCGCGGGCGAACCAGTCGGCCAGCTCGGCCGCCGCCGCCGCGTCGATCGCGAGGGGCGCGTCGTCGGCCAGGTCGGCGTGGTCGGCGTAGATCGTCGGCGGCCCGGCCTCGACGCCTGCGGCCTCGCGAGGTCGGCGATCCTGCCGGTGGGCGGCACCCGCCGGTCGGGCCCCACCAACTCGGTCCCTTCGACCCGCCAAGGGCCCGCGACCTGCCCGAACCCGCCCGGCGTCACCCGCAGCCGGATGGTGGCATCGCACGGTGGTGGGGGCCCGCTGGCAGCTGCTCGGCCACTGCGTGCAGCGACAGCCGGGTCGCGGTCAGCACGTGTTCGTCCATGTGCCCTCCTCGTGTAACGGCGGCCGTCGTGGACGGCACTCAAGTCGTCGGACCGTGTTCCTCGACCCTCGGAGCGCTACAGATGGACGCGAGCTTGATCCCGATCGCCCGCCTCGACGCGTTGCCCGACGACGCGCCCGCGCTCGCACTCGGCGCCGACCTCGTCGGCGTGACCTACGCGGGGGTGGCCCGATGACCCCGACGACCCCGCACGGCATGGCACCGCGTCGACGAGATCCCCGACGAAGGACGAGTCCGCACCGCGGTCGTGGACGGCCGCTCCGTCGCGCTCACCCGCTGCGGAGGGCGTGTGGGTGCGCTCGACAACCACTGCCCCCACCAGGGTGGACCGTTGGGTGAGGGCTCGATCGAGAACGGGCTGCTGCGTTGTCCGTGGCATGGTTACGACTACGACCCGATCAGTGGCAGGCCACCGGAGGGCTTCTCCGATGCGCCGGTGGCCTACGCGGTCGAGGAGCGGGCTGACGGCACGTACGTCGAGCTGCCCGCGGTCCCCGACCGCGCGCGTTCGGTGTCCGACGTGCTGGTCGAGACGCTCGTCGCCTGGGGGGTCGACACGGTCTTCGGCATGGTCGGGCACTCCAACCTCGGGTTCGCCGAGGCGTTGCGACGGGCGGAGGCCCGCGGCGAGCTGCGCTACATCGGCATCCGGCATGAGGGCGCAGCCGCGTTCGCCGCCTCGGCGTACGGCAAGCTCACCGGCCGCCCTGCTGCATGCTTCGCGATCGCCGGGACCCGGCTCGACGAACCTGCTGACCGGGTCTGTACGACGCCAAGCTCGACGGGGCGCCGGTGATCGCGATCTCCGGCCAGGTGCCCGTCGAAGGTGCTGGGCCGCGGCGCGTTCCAGGACCTCGACCTGTCCGCCGTCTTCCGCGACGTCGCGCTCTCCACCGTGACCATTCACGCCGGCTCTGACCACGCCGAGCTCGCCGCAACCGCCGCCAAGCACGCCCTCGACGGGCGCGGCGTCGCGCACCTGGTGCTGCCCGACGAAGTGCAGGACCTCCCGTCGGGCCAGCCCGCCGCACGTCCCGGAGGGCCGCCGCGCCGACCTGCGCATCGCACCGCCACCGCTTGGACGACGCGCTGGAAACGGCTGCGCGGCCGCCCAGCGGCCGGTGATCATCGTCGGGCAGGGCGCACGCGAGGCGAGTGACCAGGTGCGCGCACTGGCCGAGCGGCTGGGTGCGCCGGTGCTCACCACGTTCCGGGCCAAGGGTCTGGTGCCCGACACCCACCCGCTCGGCGGCGGGCGTGCTCGGCCGGTCCGGCACCCCGGTGGCGTCTTGGCTGATGAACGAGTCCGACCTGCTGCTGGTCGTCGGTGCGTCGTTCTCCAACCACACCGGCATCGCGGCCTACAAGCCGATCGTTCAGGTCGACGACGTGCCCTCGGCGATCGGCCGTTTCCACCCCGTCGGCGTTGGCGTGCTCGGTGACGCCGGACGTCACGCTGCGGGCGCTGCTCGATGGGCTCGGGGACGACGGCCGCGGTCGACCAACGGCCGGACGTGGCCGCGCGCTGGGCGATCTGGCGCGCCGAGAAGGCCCGTCGCGCCGCCGACGACCGCGGGCCGGGGCGTGGCGAGCGCCGCCGTGTTCGCCGCGCTCACCGCGCACTGCCCGACCGACGCTGTGATCGCCGTCGATGTCGGCAACCACGCCTACTCGTTCGGCCGCTACTTCGAGAGCGCGGGCCAGCCGGTGCTGATGTCGGGCTACCTCGGCTCGATCGGGTTCGGCTTCCCCGCCGCGATGGGCGCATGGATGGCCGATCCGGCACCGGCCGGTCGTGGCGGTGACCGGCGACGGCGGGTTCGGCCAGTACCTCGCCGAGCTGACCACGGCGGTCAAGTACGGCATCGCGATCAAACACGTACTGCTCGACAACGGCATGCTCGGCAAGATCAGCAAAGAGCAGCTGGCCGGGCAGTACCCGGTGTGGCAGACCTCGCTGGTCAACCCCGACTTCGCCGCCTACGCCCGCCTCTGCGGCGCTACCGGCATCCCCGTGCACCGCGCCGACGAGCTGGACGACGCGATGAAGGAGCTCTTCGCCGCCGAAGGACCCGCGCTGCTGCACGTGCACGCCGACGCCGAGCTGGTGTAGGCGTGTCCACCAGCTTGGTCATCGTGTTCGCCATCGCGGCGGTTGCGCCGTTGATCGCGGTGCGGCTGCGGCTGCCGGGCGCGCTGCTGGAGATCGTCGCGGGGATCGTGCTGGGTCCGTCGCTGCTCGGGCTCGTCCACTCCGACGTGACCTTGGGCGCTTTCGCGTTGCTGGGCCTGTCGTTCCTGCTGTTCCTGGCGGGGTCGGAGGTCGACCTGCGGCGGTTCCGCGGCACTCTGGGCAAGCGGGTCGCCGCGTCGCTGGCGATCTCACTGGTCGCCTCGGCCTGCGTGGTCGCCGTGCTGGCAGGCCTCGGGGTCGGCGGGGCCGTCGTGATCGGCGTGGCGCTGCTGGCCACCTCGCTCGGCCTCGTTGTGCCCGTGCTGGCCGACGCGGGTGCGCTGGCCCGCCCGATCGGGCGCATCGCGATTGCCGGGGCGTCGGCAGGTGAGGTCGCTGCGGTCGTGCTGCTTTCGGTCGGCCTGGCCGAGAGCAACACCCCGCTCGCGGGGCGGATCCTGCTGCTCGTGCTCCTGCTCGCCGCCTTGCTTGCCATCGGGCTGGCCGTGGTCGGCGTGGAGCGCTCGAAGCCGCTGACCGCGTTGGTGGCGCGGTTGGCCGACACGAGCGCGCAGATCCGGGTTCGCTGGACCGTGCTGCTCGTCGCAGGCCTCGCCCTCGCCGCACAGGCACTGGGTTTCGAGGCCATCCTCGGCGCGTTCCTGGCAGGCATGCTGTTGCGCGCGATCGACCCGGATCCCGAGCGCACCCACCCGCACTACCCGGTCAAGCTCGACGCCGTCGGCTACGGCCTGCTGGTGCCGGTCTTCTTCGTGTCCAGCGGAATCACTCTCGACCTGCGCGGACTCATCGAGCATCCTGCGGCGTTGGCGACAGTGCCCGCGTTCCTGCTGGCACTGCTGTTCGTGCGGGGCTTGCCCGCGCTCGCGTTCCACCGCGAGCTCAGCCGCCGCGAGCTGCTGGCGTTAGCGCTGCTGCAGGCGACGTCGCTGCCGTTCCTCATCGCCGCCACCACCATCGGACGGGAAATGGGCCTGCTCGACCCGGCGACCTCCGCCGGGTTGGTCGCGGCAGGGCTCGTGTCGGTGCTCGTGTTCCCGGCCGTCGCCGTAGCTCTCCTGCCTCGCATCGTCGTACCGGTCTCGCCGTGAGCGGGTCTACTGTGCGCCCGTGCTCGTCGAGGATGCCCGGGTGGTCGCGCGTCTGCGCGCGGGCGACCAGCATGCCTTCGTCGAGGTCGTCCGGGCCTGGTCACCCGCGATGCTGCGGGTCGCGCGAGCCCACGTGCACAGCCATGCCACCGCCGAGGAGGTCGTGCAGGAAACGTGGCTCGGGGTGCTGCGCGCGCTGGACGGGTTCGAGGGTCGCGCTCAGCTGCGGACCTGGGTGTTCCGGATCCTGGTCAACACTGCGCGCCGCCACGGCAAGCGGGATGCGCGGATGAACGCCGAGCTGGCGCACCCCACGGTCGACCCGTCGCGGTTCCGTGGCGACGACGACCCCGACTGGCCGCGGCACTGGCGCGACGACGCCGTCCCGATCGACACCGATCCCGAACCCGCGCTGCTGGCCCGGGAGTTCCGTGATGTGCTGGCCGCGGCGCTCGGGAACCTGCCCGAGCGGCAACGGGCCGTCGTCGAGCTGCGTGACGTCCACGGCCTCGACGCGGCGGAGGTGTGCGCACTGCTCGACCTGACCCCGGCCAACCAACGCGTCCTGCTGCACCGCGGCCGGGCTCGACTGCGAGCTGCCTGGGAGAGCGCCGCCTCATGACCCCCCGCGACATCGCCTGCCAGGAGCTCGTCGAGCTGCTCACCGAGTACCTCGAAGACGCTCTTCCGCCGGACGAGGTCGCCGCGATCGACCAACACCTGGCCGATTGCGACGCCTGCCTACGCTACCTCCGTCAGATGCGGGCAACTGTTGTCGCGCTGGGCATGGTGCCGACCGAGCAGGTGAGCGAGACGCTCTCCGATCAGACTGTCAGCACCTTGCTGGGGGCTTTTCGGCAACGACGGTGAGGCATGACAAATGGTTCACCCACGACGCCAAGTGCGGGTGGCGCGCCAGAGCGCGCATCTGGACGAGGTGGTGGCCTTCTACCGGGACGGGCTGGGACTATCGGAGATCGACAGGTTCGCGGGCCACGCGGGCTGGAGTTCACCGCGACTGCTGGGACAGGGTCGGGGTGACTGCCGCCGATCCAGACGCATTCCGGGTCGCTCTGGTTGCCGACACGTGGAGATGACCGGCTCCGGGCGCTGATCCGCGCTCCCGAGTACCGCGCGCGGATCGTCAGGACGGGGTCAGACGTGCGGCGGCGAAGGAGACGTGGAAGCGCGCACACCAGATGCTCATGCTCGGGAGAGCGGCGAGATCGACCTCCGGCGGGATCAGGTAGTTCGAGCTGCCTATGTTGCCCTTGAGCTCGCCGAGGTCGACGTAGCGCCCGTCGTCGAAGACCCCCCAGCCTGCAGCCCCTTCCACGACCGGCGCGTCGGAAAGCCAGACGTGCAGGGCCGGGCCGTTGCTCGTGTGCAGGTCCTCGATGCGCAGCACCCGGGATCCGTCGGCGAGCCGATAGACGACAACCGAGCCGCTGCTGTGATGCTCATGGCTGATCAGCTGACCGCGGGCGAGGACGACCTGGTCCGCCGGAGGCCCACCGGGAGAGACCGCACCTGCAGCGGGCGGCGCCTCGTCAACGTGCTGGTCGACGACCAGCTTCCACGGCTCGAACACCAGTGCGCCGACCACGGCGACGGCGACCCCGGCGGCGACAACGATCCAGAGGAGGCGGCGACGCAGCGATCGTCGGAGGGGGTTCCGGTCTGTCATGCGGACTCGGTGCGTTGATCGGCCGCATTCGTTACACGAGGGCATCTCGCCCGAGCACACTGTCCGCGGTCGCGGCCAGGTCGATGCCGGTGCGCAGGACGGGCGCTCGCCGGTCAGCGTGGCCCCGACCACGAGGATCGCTTGCTTCTCGATCGTCATCAGGCTGTCGCGGAGGACTGTCGCGTCGCAGCGGGGCCGACACGAGCTCGGCGGGTTCACCGGGGGAGGCCGCGGGTATGCGGCGGTACCGCCCGATGACGAGGAGAGCCCATGACGAGCAGCACCACGCCCACCGCCGCCCGATCGTCCACCATCACACTCTGGGCGCTGCGCACGATGGCGGTTTTCGCCGCGCTGTCGGTGCTCTATCAGGCGTTCTCGGCGTCAGCCGTCATCGTCGCCGGTGATGCGGCGCTGGATGCACACGAGACGGGTGCCGTCGTGCTGCACGTTTTCACCGGTCTTCTGGCCGTCGCCGCCGCCGCGCAGTGGCGTGCTACCCGTGGCCCGGTCTGGCCCGCGGTGCTCGCCGTCGTCCTATTCGCTGCGACTTTCCTGGAAGCCTCGCTCGGGCACAAGCGGACCCTCTGGGCACATGTGCCACTGGCCATGCTGATCGTTGGCGCGACGACCACGATCCTTGTCTGGGTGTTCTGGCGCCGGCCCGGAAACGTCTGATCGTCGGCCAGATGGTCAACCGGTGACCAGCCGTGACGATCGGGGCGAGCATCACGGACTCGACGGCGAAGTCGATCGCGAGGCCGTCGACAGGGCGAGCGCGGACTCCGAAGCGGCGATCCTTGTATTGAGGAGAGGCCGAGCTGCAGATCTCGGGCTCTCGTTGGCCCATCGGCGCTTCTGCCACGGGTATCGCCTCGCCGCGACGAGGCGCGCCTGGTGGTCAGCTGCGGGGGTCGCGACGTAGTGGGTGCTGGGGTGGTACTTCGATGATGGCGATCCGCAGGCCGTCCGGGTCGGTGATCCACATCTCGTTGAGTCCCCACGGCTCGAGTCGGGGCGGGCGCACGATGGTGGCGCCGCGGTCGAGCAGGGTGTGGTAAGTGGTGGCCAGATCGCGCACTTGGATCCACAGCTGCACGTGCTGGTTGTGCCCGTGCAGCGCGGTGTTGGGCGGTGGGGGCGCGGTCTGCTCGTGGCCTGCTGACGCTTGCCGCGACGGGGGCGTGGCTTGCGGGGCGGGGGTGGTGGTCTGCCCGGAAATTTCGAGGTAGCCACCGCCGAGGAAGAACACCGTGCCGCCTGGGAACTCGCGGTAGATCGCGAGTTCGAGCACGTCTCGGTAGAAGGTCAGGGTGCGTGCCGGGTCGACGGGTCGTAGCAGCAGGCGCGCGGCGAGGATCTCCACTGTTCAGTCTGTGCAGACGATGATGGGGAGCACAAGCTCGGCGATGGCGGCGGGTCTCGGCAGCGACCTTATTGCTGTTGGCGCCGTCACCGGCATCGACTACCGCGGCCGCGGTTACGACCATGTCGTGATCTGCTCCGCAGGCCCACTCGTCGTGGTGTTCGACCCTGACCCACACCCGCGTGGTACAGCAATCGAGATCGCCTTCGGTCCCGAGGGCTGCGTCGCCTATCCGACCAGCGGCGAGCAAGGCGTTACCACCACTGCGTAACAGCGGTTACTCTCGAGTCCCGGGGTGGAGCGCCTGCCGAGGAGGTTCAGCGATGGGCGGCGGTGCGCTGTTCCTGGCGGTGTTCCTGGCCTGCGTGGTCGAGGCCGTCGAGGCTTTGACGATCGTGCTGGCCGCAGGCACCGGCCGCGACTGGCGGTCCGCGATCACCGGGGTCGTGTCCGGCCTCGTCGTACTGGCAGTGGTCGTGGCAGTGCTCGGTCCCGCCTTGACTCTGATCCCGCTCGCTACGTTGCGGTTGGTCGTCGGCGGCCTACTCCTGATCTTCGGGTTGCAGTGGCTGCGCAAGGCGATCATGCGAGCCAGTGGCCTCAAAGCCCTGCACGACGAGGACGCCATCTTCGCCACCGAATTCGCCGCCGCTCAGGCCGTCCCGGCCGGACGGCGCGGCGTGGTCGCCGACTGGTACTCCTTCACCCTGTCATTCAAGGGCGTTGTGCTCGAAGGGCTTGAGGTCGCGTTCATTGCGGTCACGTTCGGGGCGAACCAGCAGAACATCCCGCTCGCCGCCGTCGCGGCGCTGGCCGCTGTGCTGGTCGTCGCCGCCGCCGGGATCGCTGTGCGCGCTCCACTGGCCCGCGTACCGGAGAACACCCTGAAGTTCATCGTCGGCATCATGCTCACCTCGTTCGGGATCTTCTGGGGTGCCGAGGGCGCAGGAGCCCTGTGGCCCGGGGCAGATGCGGCACTCCTGGTCGTGATTCCCGCGGTGGCGCTGTTCGCGCTCGTGCTCGTCGCACTGCTGCGCCGTCTCGCTGCGCACCCCACCGCGGCCCCAACCAATCCACAGGCCGCCTCGTGAACCGCGTTTCCGCGATCTTCGCCTTCTGGTACGACTTTATCGTCGGCGACGACTGGCGCGTCGCGGTCGGCGTAATTGTTGGCCTCGTCGCCACCTACGGCGTATCCACCACGGCCGTCCCGGCCTGGTGGGTGCTGCCCGCGGCGGTAGTGCTCCTGCTGCCGCTCAGTCTTTGGCGCGTGGCCCGCAGCCGCGCGAAGGCCGATCGCGCCATGGTTGAGCGTCTTCCACCGGTCGAAGATGCAGGGCAGGTGACGGACGCGGCCCCGCCTGCGGCGCTCGGGCATCGGTCACGACAAGCTGAGCCTGTGACCGAAGCTGCCGACCACACGGACCTCCCCGCCGCGCAGCCCCCGGCGGGTTGGCTGCTGCTGGTGTACCGGGTGCCGTCCGAACCGACCCGGCTGCGCGCCGTCGTCTGGCGGCGGCTGAAGGGGCTCGGCGCCATCTATCTGCAGAACTCGGCCGCCACCCTGCCCGCCGGCCCCAGCGCCGAGCGGGCGTTGCGCCGGCTGCGCAGAGAGATACTCGACATGGGCGGCACAGCGTCGCTGCTGAACTGCACGGCGCTCGCGGGCGGAACCGAGATCCGATCCGCATTCCAGGCCGCCCGCGACGACGAGTACGACGAGATCGTCGACAAGTGTCAGGACTTCCTCGCCGGGTTGCGCAAGGAGTACCGGGCCGATCACTTCACCTACGCCGAACTTGAGGAGAACGACGAGGATCTCGTCAAGCTCCGCAACTGGTACGCCAAGATCCTGGCGCGTGACGTGTTCGGCGCCCCTGGCCGGCCCGTGTGCGCGGAGGCTCTGCAGGTGTGCGAACGAGCGCTCGAGGACTACGCCGGATGGGTCTACGCCGGAGACTCCGACGGAGCATGACCCCACAGGCTCGTGAGTCGGCCTCTGCAACACTCCAAATGTGATCAAGTGAAGTTGAGGCTCAGGTGGCGATGGCGGGAGTCATCGTGGTGGTCCGGGTGAGGTAGAGACGGTGGACGATGTAGCACTTGAGGCGAGCGTCGAATCTCTCGGCGGTCTTGCCCTCCGCGGCGCGGAGCCCGGCGGGGCCGGGGTCACGTGGCCGCACATTTCAAGCGGCGACGATGATGAACTCGTCGAACTGCGCCAGGACGGGGTGCCTCACGATCGAGGTCCTGAGCAGGAGGCCGCGTACTTCGACCCTGAGTACGACTCTTGTGGTCGATACGTGAGCGGTCCCGCGGATGCTCCGCAACGCAGCCACACCTGGCCCGATCCGTGCGGCGCGGGACCGCTCACATCTGCATCATGACCCGGTCTGCATCCGCCTGCTGGCCCGTTTGCTGCCCACCACAGCCCTCCTCAAGGGAGCAGGGACCGAGATTTCAGCTACCCGACGCCGGAGAACAGCGGAAACACCATTTGAGTATTGGGGCGAGCTGTCGGCGGGCAAACGCCGCTTAACGGGATGCAATTGCTTTGCATGTGTCACACCTCGCGCTGCATCGCTACTGCCGTCCGATCCCACGATCCTCCAACCACAGGCCGACCTTGTCACCGAACAGGACACCCCCCACTCCGGCCGGAGTGAGACCGGCAACCGCCAGCCAGTCGGTCCATGTCCACGGCGTCTGGCCGGTCCGCTCCATCACCACTATCAAGGCCAAAGCTGCGAGCGCCGCTGCGGTGACGACGTAACGCTCGACCAACTCGGACGACTTGTTGTTCACCACCGCGTCGCGGTCGGGGAGAGGAGCGTTGGGATCATCACGGGAAGAGCTCACGACCCTCCCTCGCCCTCGCCGCCGCAAGCGTTAGCCGATTGTGATCTAGCTGCGGCGCTCGGTCCGTGGACGGTCGGCGAGCGAGCACGGTGCTGCGGCTGGGCAGGCGGCATCGTTCGGTGTCGGGGTACTCGCTGGACGACGGCCGGGCAGCGTCACGCGGGCCGCTGACGAACTGATAGGGAACAAGGCCGGTCAGCGCCCCGTTGCGCGCGAGATAAGCGCCGTACTTGTGAGCGCCGTCGCTCGGATCGCTGAGCCTCTGCGGGGCGCACGCGGCGCAGTCTGGGCCCGGCCGAGGTCACCGACCTATCGCACGCCATCCGCATTGCCACAGCGACCCTGCTAGCCGGCCATCAGTCCTTCTACGAGGGACGACCGCAAATCGTGACTGAGGTAGTGGCGGTACCGCGGATCTCCACGACGAAAAGCAGCACGAACCCGATCCGTCGTCAAGCGGACATCGGGCTGCTGAAGGTCACGGTGATCACGTGTTAACCAGCCCGTCGTCTTCACCGACGCCACCTCGTTGCGACCCCGATCCCTGGGGGACAGCTCGGCAACAGTGATGCGGCCTCGCCGTGCCGGCCCGCTGTTGCGCGCGGCACTCTGGTGTGGCGCGTCAGCCCGAGACCGGTGTTTCCGACGTGCGCGTGATCGGATGCCGCGACAGGTTCGCAGCGTCGACGAGACCGTGACTAGTGCCTGCAGCGACAACAGCGGCTCGGGAGAACGCGGAGGTTCACGGCGCGATCGTGGGGCGGTAGCGGGTGTAGGCGCGTTGCTTGCTGGTGCCCAACGCGGTACCGATCGCAGCCCAGCTGAAGCCGGCCTTGCGCGCCGCCGATACGGCTTCGCGGCGCCGTTGGATAAGAAGGTCTACCAAGCGCCGGTTGGCGTCGAGAGCCTCGAGGACGGAGACTTCGGGTTGCCCGATCAGTGTTTGTGCGGCGATGGCAACGTCTTCACCGTGCTCGACGGCATCCCGCCACGCGTCCTGAGCCTGGTAGGTGGTCCATACTTGGTAAAGTCGTTCCGCCTCGGTCATCTCGTTCGTCACGGTGTGCACCATCCAGCCGTACCAGGGTTGACGTCCGACCTGAATGGCATAGCGGCCTGCTCGGCCGGGCTGGTGACCGTTAATGCTGGTAGCCACCATATGTGCTGTCTGGCTGGCGGTTCGGACCAACGAGCACGACCACAGGCAGGTGCGCTGACTCCGACCACGCCGCATACTGGTCCGGGTGGCAGGCCGAAGTAGGTCGGATGGTCTGCGCCTGGCAGGTCGACCCGGCCCCAACTGGCCGGGTCGACCTGCGTCAGGCGGCTCCTGTTTGCTGCTCAGCGGACGCCGCGTCGACCGTAGGCCCCGGCGACGATGGCAACCCCGATTGCGGCGATGATGACCTGGATGAGTAGCAGGATCCAGGGAATGCCGCCGTTGGAGTTGCCGTAGCCGAGCGCGCTAGCGATGAAGCTTCCGATGAATGCGGCGACGATACCGATTACGATGGTCAACCAGATCGGGATGGCCTGCTTGCCCGGTACGACGAGGCGCCCGAGCGCGCCGATGATCGCGCCGATGATGATCGCGGAAATGATGCCGGTGATGGTCATGAGATGCTCCTTGTAGGTCGGATACGGCTGGGTACCCGATCGGGTGGCCGACCAAGCACACCCGCGTGGTCGTGCCGGAACGACGACGCGAGGAACGGTCGTGTGACGACCGGTTGCCCCTATGGCCTCGGCAGGCTCTACGCCCCCGGAGATCAGGCCGTATTCGCGCTGGAATCGACGCCGATCCGGGGCGGCCCGCGTGCTCGGGCGATCAGCGGGGTGAGCCAGCGAGTCGGGTGATTCCCTCGACGATCTCCCGCTGGTGCTCTTGGTTGTCCCGCAGTGCGGAGGCAGTTGCTCGGCCAACCCGCGTTCTCGTGATCGAGGAGGACGGACTGTAGGAGAGCGCGTTCGCGGCCGCCGGGACGGTGCCAAGGCTGGAAAGCTCGCGAAGTTGCTGTAGCGGGCTTACGAGCGGTGGTTGCGCGGTAGTGGCACGAGACGCAAGGTGACGGCAAAACATCGGCCCTGACCCTTGGCTGGATGGCGAAGATAGGTAAGCCTCTGCTTCGTCAGGCTAGCCTTCGAAGGGTAGTTGTCATGGATGCTGGGCAGACGCTGGTGCTGGGTCTGATTGCTGGAGCCACCATCGTGGCCGGCCTGCCGCTCGGACGGGTCCGTGCCTTGTCTTCTGGGTCTCGTGTGTTCCTGAACGCTCTGGCGGTCGGCATTCTCGTCTTTCTGGTATGGGATGTCTTCAGCCACGCGTGGGAGCCTGTCGACGCTGCGATCGGCGCATTCCGTGAGGGCTCGGGGGGAGCGGGCCCCGTCGTCGGGTTCGGGCTGCTGTTTCTCGGCGGCCTGACCGTGGGCCTGCTCAGCCTGGTGGGCTACGAAAGATGGATGGCCCGCGGCGACGCTGTTGCCCGACCGCGAGCTGAAGGTCCGGGGGCGATGACGGCCAGCGAGATCCTTGACCGTGGGCCGGTTTCTCCGGCGCGGAAACTGTCACTGTTGATCGCGGTCGGCATCGGTCTGCACAACTTCGGGGAGGGCTTGGCCATCGGCGGCAGCGCTGCTCGCGGCGACATCGCATTGGCGACGTTGCTCGTCGTCGGCTTCGCCCTGCACAACGCAACCGAGGGCTTCGGTATCGTCGCGCCTCTGGCCGCGGCCCAGGACCGGCCGAGTTGGGGTTTCCTCCTGCTGATGGGTCTCATCGGCGGCGGGCCGACGTTCCTCGGGACTGCGGTCGGGCACGCGTTCAGCAAGCGATGTTCTCAGTGTGCTTTTTCTGACCCTCGCGGCTGGCTCGATCCTGTACGTGGTGATCCAGTTGATCGGGGTGGCTCTGAAGGCCAAAGAGCGGACGCTGCTGTACGGGGGGCTTCTGGTCGGGCTTGGGCTGGGCTTCGTCACCGACATGGTCGTCACGCTCGGCGGCGCGTGAGCCGACGGCTCGGCGTGATCGAGTCCGCCGGGGAGTCGGACTCGTCCCTCCGGTGAGCGGAGCGCGGAGTGGTGTGCGGAAGCAGGCCGCTGAGCTGGATGTTGCGGAGGAGGCAGAGGCGTCGCCGCCGGGAGGCGCCCGGTCGCTGCGATGAAGGCGGCGACGCACCATGGCAGGCTCGTTTGCGCTGCGGAATGCCTAACCGCCTGCGCATCTCCGCTCCCGACGTTTACTACGAGCCGGGGTAGGACGTAACCGCCGTTTGATCGAGGTCAACTTCACGGAGGGGGACGTGATTGGACGGCTCAGCGGTTGCGCTTCGCCCTCCGGTTCCGAGTCCCCATCCGGCGGGGGCGCGCCAGATAAACCAGCCACCCGAGCGGTGCCATGACAACGACCACCGCCGCAAGGCCGACCAAGATCCAGCCGAGGTCTTTCGCGGGGGCCGCGCCCAGGGCGGACGGGAACATGACTCACCTCGTCGCGGGACCGCTCCGGTTCTCCGGGGACAGGTCACCTGACGATACGACGTCTTGACGGTTCGCACCGACCTGTGGGACACCTGCCGTGAAAAAACTTGCGCCCTGCCATCGAATTAACGTGAATCGCCGCTATGTCCAATTTGTGGCCGATAGTCATTACGGCCGATCTGTCGATGGTTGTATTTTGGCAATGCGTCCGGTGGATCCGCACATGGGAGATTAGGTTCCCGGGCATGACGACCCCTTCCCCGTCTGATTCGCCCCGCGGCGGTGGCGACGTGCGGGGCCGCGCCGGTTGGCTTCCCGCCGACCAGGAAGACCTCGAGGCCTGGCTTGCAGGCCATTGTGACCGGGTGCGGTGCGGGGGAGAGACCGCGCTGCATCCAGTTGTCGCGCGATTCCGGGACTTGATCGACACCGACCCGCTCCTGCGGATGCACGTCCAGCGGATGATCGATGAGGTGCCGGCGACCAGGGCCTACCGGCAGCGGCACCTGCGCAGCGTGGAGCAACTACTTCAGCTGATCAACGCTGTGCTCACAACGGCGCCCGAGTTCGGGCAGGACGCGATGGTCGCTACCCCGATCGGCGCCATCTTGGACTGGACGATGGGCACCCCGGCGGGATTCGCCGCTTACCGTGACCCCCGCATCAACGCCGCGCTCAAGGAGATCCTGGACGCCTGGGCCGCCTTCCTCGACAGCCCGGACTCGCTCTACGTGCTCAACGACTCGCCCAATGGCTGGAAATCCGCCCAGGCGCGCCGCGCGGTCGGCATCGACCAGTTCGAGTACGACCCGCAGGACGAGCACTGGGGCTTCACCTCCTGGAACGACTTCTTCACCCGACGATTCCGGCCGGGGGTTCGGCCGATCGCCGCCCCCGACGACGATGCGGTTGTCGTCAGCGCCTGCGAGGCGACCCCGTACGCGCTCACGACCGGCGTCCGGCGCACCGACCGATTTTGGGTCAAGTCCGAGCCTTACTCCGTGGCGGACATGCTGGCCCACGACCCCGCGACCGACGCGTTCGTGGGCGGCACGGTGTTCCAGGCTTTCCTCAGCGCCATCAACTACCACCGCTGGCACAGCCCGGTGGCGGGCACGATCGTGCGGGCGTTCCGCGTGCCGGGCACCTACTACTCCGAGGCTGACTCCCAGGGCAGCGACGCGGTCGAGCCCACGTACTCGCAGGCCTACCTGGCACACGTCGCCACTCGTGCGGTCGTGCTCATCCAGGCCGACGATCCCATGCTCGGCCTGGTGGCGTTCGTCCCGGTCGGCATGTCAGACGTGTCGTCGTGCCTGCTGCACCCCGACCTGGTCCCAGGTCGCCATGTCGCCAAAGGTGACGAGCTGGGCCGCTTCCAGTACGGCGGGTCCACTTACTGCCTCTTGTTCCGTCCAGGTTCGGTCGCCGAGTTCGACCTCGCCGCCCTGCCACGACCACACGATCGCGAGCCGCCGCTGCTGCGCATGGGCGCCGCGCTGGCGCGGGCGGCCCGCGGGTGAGTGGCAGCGCGGTCGAACCGCGAGTCGTGCCGGGCGTGGAGCGCCCGGTGCGATGGCGGGGGCGACTGCACTACGAGCTGATCGACTGCGGGCTGCGCGGGCACGAACTGGTAGGCACCGACGTCGCGCATCTGCGTCCGCAGGACGCGCTGCTGGTCCGCGAACCGGGCGACGGCTGGCGCTGGCACCGCTGCCTGCGTTGCGACGCCTGGATCCCGCTGGCGCCCCCCGCCGACCCCGCCCACGAGTACCTGCCCGATCGGGACGCGATCGAGCTGCCGCTACGCGGCCGCGCGCTGCGCGACCGATACCTGCTGCGGCTCATCGCGCTGGACCGGCTCGTGCATTTTGTCGTGCTCGGCGTGCTGGCCGTCGCAGTGTTCGTCTTCGCCGCCGACCGCGCCGTGCTGAGCCAGACGTTCTACCGCGTCCTGGACGCCGTGCAGGGAAGCGTCGGAGGCCCTAACGGGCAAGGCGGTGAGGGCCTGCTCGGCGCGTTGAACCACGCCTTCGCCGCCCGCACGTCCACGCTATGGATCGTCGGCGCGGTGCTGGCCGGCTACGCCCTGCTCGAAGGGGTGGAGGCGGTCGGGCTGTGGCGGGGCCGACGCTGGGCCGAGTACCTGACCTTCCTGGCCACGTCACTGCTCCTGATCCCTGAGGTCTACGAGCTGTTTGGCCGCCTGACCCCCACCAAGATCGTTACTTTGGTGATCAACCTCGCCGTTGTGGCCTATCTGCTGGTCGCCAAGCGCCTATTCGGGCTGCGCGGCGGCGGCCGCGCCGAAGCCGCCGAACGCGACCGCGACTCCGGCTGGGACGCACTCGCGCGCACCCCGCCCGCCACCATTCGCACACCGAGAAAGGATCCGCTGTGAAACTGCTCGAAATCATCCTTGCGTTCCTGCTGCCCCCGGTAGCGGTCGCGCTGAAGACCGGCCTGACCTCCAAGGTGCTGATCGCACTGCTGCTGCAGCTGCTCGGGCACATCCCCGGCGTGATCTACGCCTTGTACATCATCAGCCAGGACACCCGCACGGCCGCGGCGTAGCTCGTCCTGACTGGAACTGCGCCCGTCGCTGACGTCCCACGAGCCGAGCGCTATGTCGACCGGCGCGCTCACCGTCGTGTCGGCAGTCCTTATTGGCCGTCCCGATCCTGGCCGTCGTACGTGACAGCTTGCGAAGAACATGCTCGGGCCGACCGATGCTGCACCGCAGCGCCAGAAGCTCTCGCCCGTGTCGCCGATGGCGGCATGGCGGCCCGATGCGCATAGGCGAAGTACGCCCTACTCAGGTGCGGGAGGCCGCCGCGTCGTCGCGGCGGCCGGGGCGCCCACCTCCTGCACTGACCGCTGCGACTGATCGTCCTGTTAGAGGTCCTCGCTGCCCTGCCGCCCATGCCAGACCGGGTCGCGGAGCTCCGTCGTGGCTGTGGACCGCTCCGCGCCGTTCGGCTCGATCTCATCGGCCTGGGAGTTTGCTCGACACGGCCTTGGAGTATCAATCGTGGTGACGTCAGATCAGACCCAGCGGAGGGTTAGTAGAAAGCAAATTCTCCGTGAGCCGCTTCGGATTGTCGATCCTGACGAACGTGTCCGCGATGGCGATAGGCCCCGTGAGCCGAATCTCACAACGGGCCCTCGTTCGACATGGCCGATAGCGATGCCACGGCAAGCCCATACCGCCGGGGCGCGTTGCCGGTCTGCGCGCTCCTTGCGGCACGATAGGGGCATGCAGGAGTGGGAGTAGGCGTGGCGCGCCAGGGAGGCCGTGTGGGTGACGCTGGCCGATTATCAATGGGCTTGAGTCCGGATGTCCACGGTTTTGGCGGTCGGTTAATGGGAGGATTGGGCTACCCGAACGACCGTCATGCCGGCACCGTCGGAGGTTTGGGCCTTCCAAGCGGCGTCACGCACCAGGAGTCGACATGACGGTCAGGTTCAGCGTCGTCATTCCATGCTACAACGAAGAGGATTACATCGCCAATGCAATCGAGTCTATCCGTGTACAAACTTTTGATGGCGGTTGTGAAGTAATTGTCGTTGACAACAACTGCACCGATCGCACTGCGGAAATAGCGCGGGACCTGGGGGCTCACGTGGTTGCGGAGAGGTGCTCAGGGGTGTGCAACGCCCGGCAGCGGGGAACGCAGGTCAGCCGTGGGGATATCGTCATCTCAGCCGACGCCGATACGACCTACCCGACCAGTTGGCTGGAGAACATCGACAAGTCGTTCCGTGCTGACGACCGGGTCGTCGCGGTCGCGGGCCCGTGCCGATACGACGACGGGCCCCTGTGGGGGCGTGTCTATGGGCGATTACTGTTCGGATTGGTCGCGCTGGTGTACGGGCTCACCGGACGGACCTACTATGTGACCGCTACCAATCTTGCATTCCGCCGGGAGTTTTGGCCAGGTTACGACGTCAGCCTCACCCAGGGTGGCGACGAACTCGATCTGCTGCGGAAGCTGCGCCGGAGTGGTGGCGTGGTCTACGACCACGCCAATCCGGTGTCGACTTCGCCGAGACGTTTCGCGCGAGGTCTGCTCTACAGCATCTTCGTTACGTTGGTTGTGTATTACCTGTCGGCGTACTTATTGAATCGGTTCTTTGGGCGTCGCGTCATAGGTTCTTCTCCGCCATGCCGGAAAGACTCCGGGCCCTCGGCGTGCTCCGCTCGGATAGCTGGCATCGGCGCGTTGGCGACCCTCCTCCTCATGATGCCGGTTCCGGGGATCCGGCACTTCGTCGCAGACACCTCGCGATCTGCGATCAAGCAGTTCACGTTATTGCTGGACCCCGACGAGGGCCCATGAGACTTCTACGCAGCACGGTGAAGCCCCTCGTCCTATCGGCTGCTGCGGCCTTCGGCTTCTACTGGTTCTTTCTGTCGCCGTACTCTCAGGCGTTTGGGCCCTACGTGTGGCGAGGTCCCGATGGCGAACGGGTGGTTGCACTCACCTTCGACGACGGACCGAACGAGCCGTATACGTCCCAAATCGCCGAGATCCTGAGAAGTCGAGGGGTTCGCGCAACGTTCTTCCAAGTCGGATGGTGTGTCGAGCGCTCGCCGGAAACGACAGCGGCACTCGCGGCGGATGGCCACGTTATCGGCAACCACTCGTTGTCCCATCGCTTCAGGACCTACTTTCGAAGGGGAGCGTTCAGTTGGGAGATCGAGCGCACCCAGCAGATCCTCGGCCAAACACTGGGCAAGGATCCGTTACTCGTCCGCATGCCATGGCTATGGCGGCAACCGGCAATTCTTGCCATGCTCCGAAATAAGAATCTCACTCCAATATCGGGAACTTTCTGCCATGCGCTCGAGGTGTTCCAGATCGACTCTGCGCGGATCGCGCTCCGCGCTATATCGAAGACCCGGCCGGGTACGATACTTATCTTCCACGACGGATTCGATGCGCGCGGTGGCGCCCGCGTCGAGACGGCGAAAGCGGTCGGTATGACCATTGATGCACTGCTCGACCGCGGATACCGATTCGTCACGGTCGACGAGCTCCTGCGCGTGCCGGCGTACCGCCCTGCCGGCTGACCTCTTGTCGAGGAGGAACATCGACGCGGGGCCGCTCTTCACGTTCAGCGTCAGCAGGCGGGTGCCAGAATCGGCCCCTTCATTCAGAATCGCGCGGGCAGGCCGCGCCGAATCAAATAGCGTGTCGCCGACGACACTGTTGGTGAAGGTGCGGGCGACAACAAGCGTTCGCGGGCGTGGCGGTCGAGTCCGGCGGCGATGTTCGAACTGCCTGCCAGGCGTAGCGCGGTGCGGGCGAGGTTGCGCAAGGCGGCCATGACCTGCGGGCCGGCGGCGGCGCGGACGGTGGAGCGGTCCTCGTCGAAGGTGACGTCGCGGACCCAGCTCAGTTGGTTCTCGACGCGCCGGTGCCCGCGGATCCGGCAGGCGAGCAGGACAGGGTCGGCCTGCCCGTCGAGCAAGCTGGTGATCCCGTAGACCGTCGCGGTGTGACACCGGCCGACGTCGACGGACGAGCTTGATCGCCTGGGCGGCGGGGCGGGAAGAACCTGCTGGGTTGAGATCCGCGGCAGATCGGCCGGCGCTCAATGTCTATTTCCTGGAGGCATCCGGTTCTACGGTCCTGGATGTGAACGCATCAAGCGCACTTCTCTGCGACATGGTGGACAGGTCAAGATTCGAATCAGTCAAACAGTTGGTCAACGGAGGGCAAATTTCGTCGACGGCGGTTCGGCCACCATTGTCGGCAGGTTATAGGCGGTAATGTCGTGATCGTGATCGGTCCGC
This sequence comes from uncultured Actinomycetota bacterium, assembly GCA_963799945.1. Classification (GTDB taxonomy): domain Bacteria; phylum Actinomycetota; class Actinomycetes; order Mycobacteriales; family Pseudonocardiaceae; genus Pseudonocardia. The sequence continues at coordinate 462,644 of CAWCZG010000003.1, read as the reverse complement.
TGTGGTTCCGACGTCCTGGTTGGCGGCCCGGGAAAATGGGCCACATCTCGTCCTGCGGGCTCAAGCGGGATACGCCGAGGGCCGGGAGGTGTCGACCTCTTCGCCCCCGGGCACACCGACTCCGGTGGATGGGAGTGCTCTGGGCTTCGGCGCTCCTGATTGCGACGGGGGGTTGCTCGATCGCGCCGTCGCCGCCGACCCCAACGGCTGCCCCGCTCCCGCATCAGACGCCCACCCCCACGGCGGCGACCGGTTCACCGCTCCCCGGGATGCCCCCGGTGGTCGATCCGCACAACGTCGACGCCTCGGCGGGCGCCGGGATGCTCTCGGCCGCCGCCAAGGCGGCCAAGCCACTGGTGTACGTGCCGCACACCAAGACCGGCGAGGTCTGGACGATCGACCCGGAGACGTTCGCGGTGGTCGGGCGCTACCGGCTCGGCGGGGAGCTGCAGCACGTCGTCCCGGCGTGGGACATGTCCACGCTCTACGCGAGCGACGACACCGGCAACCACCTGACCCCGTTCGACCCGCGCACCGGCCTGCCCGGCAAGCCGATCCCGGTGATCGACCCGTACAACCTGTACTTCACCCCCGACGGCCGCTCGGCCATCTCGGTGGCCGAAGCGCGGCATTCGCTGGTGTTCTACGACCCGCACACGTGGGCCGTCCAGCAGACGCTCGTCGCGCCCGACTGTCTGGGCATCGACCACGCCGACGTCACCCCCGACGGGCGCACGGCCGTGTTCACCTGCGAGTTCGCCGGGCGCGTCGCCGTAGTCGACCTCGTGGGCCGCCGGATCCTGCGCATGATCGACATGCCGACCCGACACATGACGATGGGCCCGCAGGACATCAAGATGGCCCCGGACGGCTCGGTCTTCTACATCGCCGACAGCCAGGAGGGCGGGGTCTGGGTGCTCGACGGCGCCGCGACGAAGGTGCTGCGCGAGATCCCGACCGGCCGCGGCGCGCACGGGCTGTACCTGTCGCGGGACGCGAAGCGGCTCTTCGTGACCAACCGGCTGGAGGGCACGGTCAGCGTCCTGGACGCCTACACCGGCGCCGTCGAGACGACCTGGCGGATCGGCGACCACGCCAGCCCGGACATGGGCAACGTCACCGCGGACGGCACCCAGCTGTGGCTGTCGGGCCGCTACAGCAGCGCGGTCTACGTCCTGTCGACCGTGGACGGCCACCTGATCAAGCAGATCGCGGTGGGCGCAGGCCCGCACGGGCTGTGCGTGTGGCCGCAGCCGGGCCGCTACTCGCTCGGCCACACCGGCATCACCCGCTGAGGCGTCGACGCGACGTGCCACTCGCTCACACTTGTGAACATGGGGATCTTGCGATCGACGGTTGGCACCGTAAAAAGATCAGCTCTGGCGCAGAAAAAGGTCGGCGTCCACCTGCGCTCCGAAAGCTCACCCCGTGGCGAAGGCGCTCAGGGTGCGACCGCGCGGCTGGAGAGTGCCTTCGGATCGCGTCGACTAATCCTGACGAGGGTGCGCCCAGCGCTTGGTCAGCAGCTAGACCCGCGCCCCGCGGCCGCGCACGAAATGGAAAACCGCCACGATGATGGCAATGACGATGAGGGCATGGACGAGTACCCCGAGATGCAAGACGAAGAAGCCCAACAGCCAAAGGACGAGCAAGACAGCGGCAATTGCCAGCAGCATGATGATCTCCAGCGTCGAACGAACGTGTCCGACAGGACTTGCCAGCCAGGGAGATCTATAAACCGCGGCGGAAGAAATTAACCCTCGAATAACCCTCCGATGACGCGGTCCTTACGCCGCTGGTCATCGATTCCGGTGGATGAACCATGGGGCCACCCCTGCCCAGGCCATCCAGGTGCCGGTCACCGCCTGACCGACAGTCACCGCGCGGACGCGATGACTCTGGTGGTCCAGCCTATGCGGCGGCGAGACGAACCGCGCGACGGTGGGGCCATCACCGACCAATTCCAGCTGCGCCGAAACTCCGACGGGTAGTGCAGCAAGAGCCTTGACAGCTCGTCGCCCCGCTTCTCCTGGTCCATCCGCCCCACGAACAGGACCGTCGGCACAGCATCGAGATCACGAGGCTCGGCGCGGTAGCGCTCAACGTCGATGCCGCACGAGATGGGAAAAGCGTCGGGCAGACCCGCAGAACGCACCAGCAGTTCGACGGCGGCAGGCGTGGGCGCGGTGACGGCGTCAGCCTTTGCGAACACCCGCCCGAGGTCCTTCCACGCCATCCCGTAGCCAAGGCGCTACAGCACCCGCGGCAATGGTGAATGGGCGGCGAGGTTCTCCGGCATGAAGTGATTGGTGGCCACCAGCGGACGGCCGGTCCGGCTCGCCGCGTTGACGATGCCACGACCGACCACCATATGCGCCTGGGTGTGCACCACGTCAGGGTCGATCTCTTGCATCAGCGCCGCAGTGGCCGGGCCGGACTCCCAAGGCAGGCAGACCTGGAAGTCGGGGCGCAGGAAGTAGCGATGGGACCGCACGCCGTGGACGATCACGCCGTCACGGACCTCCTTGCTGGGCCGACCAGACGGCGACGGGGCCACGACATGCACTTCATGCCCACGCCCGGTGAGACCACCGGCCAGCCGCTCGGCGAAACGGGCGGCGCCGTTGACGTCGGGAGGGTAGGTCTCGGCGCCGATCAGCACGCGCAACGACTGGCCCGACAGTGACCTCACGACAACGTCCTTTCCGACCTCTGCGGGGAACCGGCCGCAAATCCGCGCCCGACCGGTTCATTGCAGTACTGCGATATAGATGCTCGACAGGAATAGGGTGAGGCCCTGGTAAGAACACTGTGGGACCCGCAACCGCCCGCCAGCACCACCGGCATGTCAAGTCGCGATAAGACGGCGCCCAGTCACCTCCTCGACCCGATCCCCGAACGCGACCGTGTAACGGTCGTCGACCCCGCGACCGATGACGATTCCGCGGCTACCCGCAGGTACCCGCGGCCGCAGCAAACCCCCGACGGCGCGAGTCGCGACGACCCGATCTCCGACATCGAACCGCGGTCGGCTGTCCTTCTCGCCGCCCGCGCCAAAAACAGACATACCGCTCTCGCCCTCTCTGTACATTGTGGGACGGTCCCCCTCCCGGAAGTCGCGGGTGAGGTGGCGTGGATCCAGCCGGCCTGTCGCGGACGTGCGGGCACCGACTGGACGCTACGAGTTCGCCCGACCACCGCCTGCATTCGCTGCCCACCAACGCGAGCACTCATCGTCGTGCCGGCAATCCCGCCTCCACTGCCGGCGGATCTCTACACGACGCTCAACCCTTCGTTCTCGGAGGGCCGCCATTGCCGACTCAATCCCGCACCGAACCAACCGAGAAGGCGACTATGTCAGGGTAGAGCGGAAAGTCAACGTTCGTCGCGAGCCCTAACCTCATCATTACCGAAAGTGGATGTTGGCCGCATCGCATGATGGGCGTCTCGGCCGGCGCCGACATGCACGTTCGTAACGGCTCGGTGGCGGAGTCCAACATCGCGCACGACCTCGGGATATCGCGACTGCGTCCCGATCCGGGTTCCCGGAGGTGAAGGACGCCCAACCGTACAAGACGAGCGCCGATGAGATTATGAGAACGACGGGCGGCCAGTGCCGTCTGCCAGGTTCGTCGCCATATCCTGTCACCCTACTTTGCGGCGGCTACCGATTTGCCCGTCTATCCCGCCGCGGATCCGCGGTCGAACGACTTCTCGGCGCTGGAGCGCACCGCCGGGTCGTCATTGTGGGGCCCGGGATCAACCCGTGGTCGGGGACGCGGCTGGGGACTCGGCCGGGCATATGCTTCAGTCACGGTCCGGGTAGGGACCATCGGAACATTGGACTCGGGCGGCGTCCCATCCTGCGGCTGCCGGGTCTGCCGCCGCCACCACTGGCCTACGGGCCTGAGTTCTGCCCGCTTTCTGGAGCTTTCGTGCCGGGCCATTGTCAGTACCGAGCCCAGGATCTGGCCGGACACCGCGTGCAGAGCGGCCCGGGCGGCGAGCGCGTCCTCTAGGTGCGTACGGCCGTAGCGCACAACCACGAGAATCGCATCGACCCGAGGCGCCAGGACTGCGGCGTCGGTCACGGGGAGCAGCGGCGGAGCGTCGATCAGTACCACGTCGTACTTCTCGCGCAGGGACGCAAGCAGGTCGGTCATGGGTTTCGAGCCGAGCAACTCGCTCGGGTTCGGCGGTCGCGGCCCGCTGGGTAGCGCGTCGAGCGCCGGTCCTACCGGCCGCACCGCGACATTCAGCGGCTCGATGAGATCCAACACATCGGTGAGACCTGGTGTAGCCCCGACGCCCAGGCAGGCAGCGACTGATGGGCTCCGCAAGTTGGCGTCGACGATGACGACGTGCGCGCCGGCCTTCGCCAGGCTCAACCCGAGGTTGCAGACGGTCGTGGTAACACCCTCAGCGGACGTGGCACTAGTGACGAGTACCGACGTGTGCTTGCGGTCCACCCCGGCCAGGACGTTGGTCCGCAGATGGCCGAAGGTTTCGGCTAGCGGCGTGTTCGAGGCGCCGTACGTCTTGAGGGGGCCCGCTCGGATCTTGCGGTTGTGACCGATGACGCCCAGCACCGGAACCCCGAAGATCTCCTCCAACTGGTTCCTGGACTTGACCTGGGGGTCCACCGCATCACGGAGCACAGCGGCCCCGCAGCCGAGCAGAAGACCGAGCACAACATCGACCACCAGATACAAGAGGGGCTGGGGAGCGACGAGGTCCGCAGGCGGCTGTGCTGCTTGGAACACCTTTGCCAGGATGGCGGGGCGCCGTGTCGGGTCGGCGGGCTGTTCGATCTCCTCCACGTGCTTGATGAACGCCGCTCCGATCGCGTTCGCGACGGTCACCGCCTGGTCGGCCGAGCCGTAGGTGACAGCGGCCGTGATGAGCGCCGAGGACGGCCTGGTGGTGGCCACGATTCGGCTCGCAAGCTGCTCTGGCGTCACGGGCAGGTGCAAGGCCAGGACGACGTCGCTCGCCAGGCGCTTGCTTTCCATCAACTGGACGTAGGTGTTGATGCGCTGGGCGGACACCTCGTCGGCGGCGGTGGGCGCAGGGAGAGTCGGGTCCGCGGGCTGCGTCTCAAGGATCATCGTCACGGATGCCGAATACGCGCGGGGGACCAGCTGGATCGTGAGGCCCGCTGCGACCACTCCCAGAAGCAACCCCGTCACGATCAAACGCCAGCGTTCGCGCGCGACGTCGACGAGCCGGGGGGTCACACGGCACCCCCGAGCTCACTCGGTGACGGACGGCCCGAGCCTCCCGGCGTTACCAGAACCACGACCTTCCCTCTCATCGGCGGGTCAACCCTCTGGCGCAAGCGCGCGCCACCGGCGCCGCGCCCGACCCGCGGCATCCGGTGGAGGTGCAGCGTGCATGTGGTGGTGACCAGCCGCCGCGACACTGCTGCCTACATCCGCTGATGTCCACCGCTATTGCAGGCCCCGCCCATATCTGCGCCAAGCTCTAACCCAATCTGAACCCACCGTTTACCGGCTGTCGCGCTAGCGTGATCGGGCACCGGCAGCCGGTCCCGTCACGACCCCCCAAAGTTGATGATCAACCCGGCCGCCGGTGTGCAATGTCCGTGGGTTCGCAGACGAGTTCGCTGCTACTTGTGTTATCGAGCGAGCTGAGTTTTCGCACTCGTCCACTATGAGACGGTATAACGCTAACGATTCGCTGGTTCGGACGCCGGTCGGGTTTGCAATGGGCGGTTCACTCGGCGTGCCACGAGTTGGGGGAGGGCGTTGCGCGATCACCGGCTGGCGCTCCTGCGGCGTCACCTCGTGGGCCGCGCTAGTCGACCGGTTCTGCGATGGCGTTGCCGCACTTGCGAGCCGGCGGCGTGGACTGGTGATCTCGCGATGGCCGCACGCAGAGGCCCTAGCGGCGAGATGCAGGTCCGCGTGTCTGACCCCCCCGAGCTCCCCGACCAGGAAACGATGCGGCGCCGCTACATGCAGCGCCCCAAACGGCACCTCAGTGCGCGTCTCGCAACGCTCCTGCACTCCTCTTGCCCAGCCGCCATCCCCAACCCGCGTGATACCCCGTCGGTCAGCTCCGCCGGCTCCGCAGCGGCGGCCGCCATCTGGTTCGGCGTGGTCATGCCCGCCAGCGCGAGAACGATCCCGCGACTCGCTCGGCGGGGCGCGCACGAATTAGGGCCCGACGCGCCCAGCCGGCGCCGACTGCCCGGCACACCCTGACGGCGAGCAGCACCGTCCTGACATCGCTGCCGCAGCGGCACCTTGCTCTTGCCCGAACCCTTCCAAGAACAACACGAGGAGCCGACGAGAAGTGAAAAGCCGGGTATAGCCGGACCGTGCTTCGCTTTTCTTACCGAACTCTCATCACCGCGAAATATGGTGTAGCGCGTGGCCTCTGTTGGTTCACGATCTGTCGCCCCGAGTAGGAGGAGCACGATGGCGGAAAGCGTCCGCGCAGACACGGCCATTGCCTCGACGGCCCCCCCGATGGACGGCCCGCAGGCGGGATCTTCGCTGCGGGCCTCGCATGCCGAACGAGAGGCCACAGCTATGCGTCTGCACGCCGCGCTCGGTGAGGGACGTCTCGATCTTGCCGAGGCCGAGGAACGCCTCGCCGTTGCCTACGCCGCCCGTTACCGAGCGGAGTTCGACCCGTTGCTCGAGGATCTGCCCGTGCCCGAACCGCTCGGCGTGGGGGCCGGGTGGGCCCAGGTCTGGCGGTCACTCGTTGTGCAGACGTGGGTGTCGTCGGCCCGCGCGCGGGGAGTGGTGCCCAGGCAGCCCAGCAAGCGCGAACGACGCGCCACGGCCATTCTGATCATTGCCGCCGGGTTCTGGATGGTGCTGTGCCTGCTGGTCGGACTCGCGGTTGGATTGGTGGGCTGATGACCGGAGACGCGGAACGATCGACGGATGCCACGACCCCCGTGCGGGAGTCGCGCCGCGCGCGTGTGCCGCTGCGGCTTGTGATGCTGATCGCCGCGATGTTCGCGATGCTCGCGGTGCTGGGTGGAGGCGCGGGGCTGGTGCTGGGCAAGATCGCCTCTGGGGGCGCGGCGGAGCACCGCCACCACCAGTCCACCTTCTACGAGGGAGATTGGCACGGCTCGGGTCCGTTCGGCGACGCCGACCGGTAGTCGGCTTCATCAGCTCCTCACCCCTGCCGCTTACGATGATCTTGGCCCGATCCTGGTGGAGGTCAAGCCGCCGCCAATGCCGGGCGGTCGCTCTCTTCGTCGACCGCATCGACATTCGCCGACATTTCGCCGTCCTGTCGGTCAGCTGCGGAAGCATTCGGAGATCGACGGACGGCTTGTGGTGCGTGGGGAAGGAGCAGCGGTCGCGTCCGGAGGGTGCTGCGCGATGATGCTGGGGCGGCACGTGTCTGCATCGGGGTCCGCAGCCTCCGGTCGGGTCCCTTGCGGCGGGCTGGCGGTAGTGCCGGTGACCCGATCGGGTTGATGACCAGCTTTATGCCCTGGACGGCGCCCGCAGCCTTGGTGAAGTGACCTCGTCCAGCGGATATGGGTGTCTGGCCGATGGGGTCGCATCAGACCTCGGTGGAGCGTGGTAGGCCGGTAACTCCATAGTGGCGGTTGTGGGGTCGAGGCGCGGTGCGAATTCCGTATGGGTGGGCCGGGCCGGGTTGCCGGTCCATCGTGTGCTCGGCGCGACCTGTTCGCCCTTCATCAGGAATGCGTCGGTCGTGAGCACGGCGTGATCGCCGATTGTCACTCCGTAGTGGACGAACGCGCGGGCGCCGATGGTCGCGTTGTGGCCGATGGTGATGTGGTCGGACTTGAAGATGCCGTCTTCCATGGAGTGGGCCTGTAGGACGCTGTTTGCGCCCAGGGTGCAGTCGTCGCCGATGCTGACCAGGGTCTTCTCGGCGATGGCGGCGCCGTCGTCGAAGACGCGTCGGCCGATGCGGACGCCGAGCAGTCGCCAGGTGAGGCCCTTGAAGGGTGTGCCGTTGAGGATTTGCGGTTGGATGCTGAGCTTCCAGTAGCGTTCGTGCCACCAAAAGTACGGATCGTAAATGGAGCAGATCCGGGGGCGGAGTGCCCGAAAGCCGGTCGAGAGGCGCTCCGTCAGGACGGTGTATCCGAAGGTGAAGGTGGCCGAGAGCAGGATTCCGCCTGCGATCGCCGTCGTGCCGATCCGGGTCTGCAGGTTGACGGCGCCGAGCGCGATCAGCAGCAGGATGTAGGTGCGGAGCCACTGGGCGAGCAAGAAGAGTGCCATGGTGGCGATGTTGTGCAGGTTCTTCGCGTGGAGGCGCCTGCGGAACTCGATCCTCGAAAGGTCGAGCCTGCTGTCACGCTGGACCGATCGTGGAATCTCGAAACAGGGCGAGCCGAGCAGACCAACGTTCTCGCGGACCGGCCCGTCGATCGGGATCTGTGTTTTCGTGCCGACCAGGCAGTTGTCGCCGACCTTTCCTCCGGCGGGATAGGTGATGGAGTTCCCGAGGAAGCTGTGCGATCCGATCGACGTCGACGCTATGCGGAAGGACGTGCTCGAGAAGTCGGCGCTGACCAGCGCGACGCCGTCCGACACCATCGTGTCGGCGCCGACGGAGCACAGGAAGGGTGATTTATGGGTCAGCGCGGCGCCGAAGTTGGAGCCCGTCTGCCCGAAGCGGGGGATTCGGTAGCCGACCATCCGCAGGTAGCCGGTGATGTAAGAGCTGTCCCCGAGGAGGTTGATGTAGAACGGTGTGTTGGTCAGGCGCGTGACAAGCCGGTAGATCCAATAGCGCGTGCCGTAAAGCGGGTAGACCCGGCCCGGCTCGAGCGCGCGGCGCAGCACCCGCGGCACGGTGATCACGACGATCGGCCCGAACACGAGCGCGCCGACGAAGACGACCGAGGACACCACGAGCTGCTGGATGTAGAACACGCCAGTGGTGGGGGCGAACGTGCCGGGGCCGATGTAGGCGGCGACGTAGGAGATCCCGCGGAGCGCCAGTAAAGCGATCGTCGTCAGGGCAGGCGTGAACAAGAACACGTTGAGCAGTTGCGCGGCGGCGAACGCCACGCGCCGCCCTGTGCCGCAACGGGTCGGAGCGACGGCCCGGTAGTCGACCTTGGTCGGTATCGCCGGAGATCCATGCCATCGTTCCCCCGCCGGGACGACCTGCCCTGGATGTAGTGATGAGGAGTGGCCCAGCTGCCCGCGATCTCCGATCGCAGTGTCGATGTCGAGCACCGATCCCTCGCCGACGAGCACATCCTGTCCGAGGGTGATCCGTCCGGTACGGATGACACCGGCTTGGGCGTGGTAGCCGGAGAACGACGTGCCGTTGCGGATGACGGTGCCTGCGCCGATCGTGATCAGGTCGGTGCAGACCGGGAGCGTCGTGGAGAAGATCGAGACTCCGCGACCGATCTTCGCGCCGAGGGCTCTCAGGTAGAGCACGTAGAGGGGGGAGCCGACGAACAACGCCAAGGGGTTGGTTCGGATCAGCGTCTTGACCGCCCAGAACCGGAGGTAGGCCAGGCTCCACACCGGGATCTCGCGAGGTTTCCAGCGCCCGACCAGCGCCCACTTCGCGGCGATCGGCAGGCCCGCGAGCAGAACGAATGTCGCGGCGACGAACGCAGCCGAGCGCAGGAAGGTGTCGACCACTCCGGTGGCGGGCCAGACCCACTGCAAGCCCACGTCGACGAGCAGCGCGCTCACCCACACCGCGCCGAGCAGCAAGACGAGCTGACCCGCTCCGCATAGGATGTACTGCCCGGTGCTGGTGCGCCGCGTCACCGGTGGCGGGCGGGGTGGCGCGACCGGCGCTGACTCGGTTTGGCCGATCGGCAGCGCCGCCGTCGACAGCGCGGTGGCCAGGAGCCGGATCGTGGGATGCAGGTAGACATCTTTGATGGCCAGCGGCGGCAGTTCCGGGCGCTGCCTCGCACCGGCACAGAAATGAGCCAACGTCAGTGAGTTGGCGCCGAGGTCCTCGAAGAAGTGGGCGTCGACCGAGACCTCGCCGACGCCGATTACCGCGGCGAGTTCCTCGGCCAGGATGGCCTGCGTGGGGGTCGTCGCCGGTTCATGGGTGTTGGCGCTGGTGGGTGCCAGACGGCGCCGGGGTGGCGGCAGTCTCTTGCGGTCAGCCTTACCGCTGGTCATCGTCGGGATGACGGCGAGTTCCTCGAAGTAGGCGGGCACCATGTGTGCGGGAAGGCAGGAGCGCAGCCGGGCGTGGATTCCTCGGCGGTCCAATGTCCCCACGCCCGGGGTCGGGCTGAAGTAGGCGACCAGCTCGACCAGCCCGGGCTGGGGTTGATAGGTGGTCACCACGGCCTGCGCGATCCCGGGCATCTGCAGCAGTACCGACTCGATCTCCGCCAGCTCGACGCGGTAGCCCCGGATCTTGACCTGGTTGTCGGCGCGCCCGAGGTAGATCAGGCCCTCGGGATCGGCACGGACCAGGTCGCCACTGCAGTAGGCGCGCTCCCAACCCAATGCCGGAACCGCGCGGAACGTCGCCCGATCCTTTGCGGCGTCGAGGTATCGCGCTGTGCCGACCCCGCTGATGATCAGTTCGCCCGTACCGCCCCAGTTGACCGGTTGTCCGCTCTGCGGGTCGACGACGACGAGCTGCCACCCGTCCAACGGAAGCCCGATGCGGACCGGCCCGTCGACGGTCAGCTGTGCGGCACTGGCTACGACCGTCGTCTCGGTCGGACCGTAGGTGTTCCACACCTCCGGACAGATCGACGCCAGCCGTGCCGCCAGCTCCGCGGGACAGGCTTCTCCCCCGAGAATGAGCAGCCGAACGCCGCGCAGCTCCTCGGGCGGCCACAGCGCGGCAAGCGTCGGCACGGTCGACACCACCGAGATCCTGCGCCGCACCAGCCACGCGCCCAGGTCTGCGCCGGTCTTGACCAGCGACCTGGGCGCAGGTACGAGACATCCGCCGTGGCGCCAGGCCAGCCACATCTCCTCGCAGGATGCGTCGAACGCGACGGACAGGCCCGCCAGTACCCGGTCGCCTGGCTGCAACGGCGCGCGCTGAAGGAACAGCCTCGCTTCGGCGTCCACCCAGGCCGCGGCACTGCGGTGGGTGACGGCGACGCCCTTGGGTTTGCCGGTCGATCCCGAGGTGAAGATGATCCACGCGTCGTCGCACGGCCGGGGTCGCCGCGGTCCCAGGCCGCTGGGCCGGACCGGGCGGACGCTGATCCGGCCGCCGCACTCGATCACCGCGCACACGCCGGCCTCGGTCCACACGGTTTCGGCACGTTCGTCGGGATCGTCGACGTCGACCGGCACATACGCGGCGCCGACGGCCAGCACCGCCAGGATCGCCACATACAAGTCCGCCGTGCCAGACCGGACCCTGATGCCGATCCGATCGCCGTACCCGATGCCGTGCGCTCCGATGCGGCGGCCGAACTCATGGAGCTGACCGAGCAACGCGGAGTAGGTCAGAGTGCGTGCGCCGTCGTCGATCGCTGGGGCTGCGGGATACGCGGATGCGCTGGATTCGAGAATGTCCAGCAACGTGCGCGGGGGTGCCGCCGGACGACTCGAATACACGGCGATCGGATGCCGGTACGGGCGGTGTTCGGCGCGCGTAGCGCGCGGAACTGTCGACTGCATGTTCACCTTTCGCCCAAAAAAGGATCAACTCGGACATCGCCGGGTCCACGCCGTGTTCTTCTGGTCAAACGACGGGACGCAACCGACGATCTGGCAACCGCAGGCCTTGTGGGGGAGCGAGGCCGGCAGGGCCGAGATTACGAGTGGGAGGCGCGTGCCTGGTCACCGCGAGGCAAGAGCAGGGCAAAAGAATCCGAGCGGCGGTATTCGCAGGTTGGCCGACAATTCGACCGCATGGGACGATCTAGACCATATGAATTGTTGACCCGATCACGCCATATAGCGCGTACGGACATCGCGAGGTCGGCTCTTCGTCCAGATGTGTGTGCTTGATGTCTCGCGGGCGTGGCCCTGCTGCAGGCGACGGCATTCCTGTTCAAGGCGGGTTCGTCGCCGACCGGGTGACGATCTCGGTCGATGCTTGGGCGAGCGGGGCAGGTGTGGTCGTGCGCTCGGCGGGTGGTCGCCGCGCCGCTTCGGAGATGATCAGCAGCAGCGCGATGAGGATGTAGTTGGCCAGCAGCGAGGATCCGCCGTAGGACAGGAAGGGTGTCGTCAGACCGGTTTCGGGGATGAGGTTGGTGACGCCGCCGACGACGATGAACACCTGCAGCCCGATCGTGACCGACAACCCGGTAGCGAGCAGCGTGCCGAACGGGTCGCGGCAGACCAGCGCGGCCTTGAACCCGCGCATGATCAGCACCAGGTACAACACCAGCACCGCGGACAGGCCGATCATGCCGAGTTCCTCCCCGATGCCCGCGGCGATGAAGTCGGCGTTGGCCAAGGGGACCAGGTCCGGGCGCCCCGCTCCCAGGCCGGTTCCGCCCAATCCGCCGGTGCCCAGTCCGAACAGCGACTGCGACACCTGATAGCCGGTGTCTTGAAAGTCCGCGGTCGGGTTCAGCCACACCGCGACCCGGGTCTGCACGTGGGCGAACATCGTGTACGCCGCGGCCGCGCCAACGGCGAAGAACAGCAGGCCGACGATCACCCAGGAGACTCGGGCGGTCGCGGTGTAGATCAGCGCCAGTACGACCCCGAACACCAGCAACGATGCGCCGAGTTCGCGTTCGAGGGTCAGCACACCCAGTGAGGCCAGCCAGCCCACGACCAGTGGGGCCAGATCGCGGAGGCGGGGTAGGTCGGTACCGAGGAACCGGCGACCCGCTATCCGGAACAGTTCCCGCTTGGCCACCAGGAACGCGGCCACGAACACGATGATCAGCAGTTTGGCGAACTCACCGGGCTGGATCGAGAACGGCCCCAGCCGCACCCACAACTTGGCGCCGTTGATCTCTGAGATACTCGCGGGTAGCAGCCCGGGTAGCGCCAACAGGACCAGGCCCGTCAGCCCGCAGGTGTAGGCATAGCGGGCCACCCTGCGGTGGTCGCGGATGAGCCACAACGTCGCCACCAGCAGCGCTACCGAGAGTGCGGTCCACGCCAGCTGTCGCGGTGCGGCAGCGGTCGGGACGGCGGCCCCCAGCTCCGCGGCCCGGTCCTCCGCGCCCAAATCCAGACGGTGGATCATGACCAGGCCCAATCCGTTGAGCAGGGCCACGACGGGCAGGATCAGCGGGTCGGCCCACGGGGTGAAGCGACGCACCGCAAGATGAGCGACCGTGAACAATCCCAGATAGCTCAATCCCAAATAGATCAGGTCCAGCGACAGTGGCCTGCTCAACGTGGCGTCGACCAACACCAACGCCACCGTCACCAAGGCGGTGGCAAACACCAGCAGCGCCAGCTCTCGGCCTCGCTGCCGCGACTGCGGCCGGCCCAGAGGAACCGACACGCTGGTAGCCATCGCTTCGACGTTAACCCGGCAACACCAACCCCAGGACAACCCGTGGACAGGCGGCGGTAAGCGTCGATGGCAGCCGATGGAGCACCTGATCGCGATCGGCCTGCCGCTGATTGCGTGGCATCGTGCGGCGGCGCTGGACCGGCCTGCGGTGCGCATCACCACGCTCGCCCTTCCCGCCGTTTGATGTCATATGGTCGAATTATGCGTATTACGGGAATTTGCCGAACGTTTGCCGCAAGAATCCCCATGGCCCGTTGGAACACGCGCCGGCGTGGTATTCCTGCATCGGTGTCACGCGATTTTGAGCGCGTGGCTTCGCTGCTGCGTGAAAGGTCGGGTTCGTGGCGTGGACGTGCTGATGATCTGCGAAACCGGTGTCCAGCGCCGCGACGTGGTGGAGCTACCCGGGCTGCTCGAGCGGCAGGACGTCGTCGTGTGGGTCGACATCCCGGCCTGCGACGAGACCGCCGTCGAGACGCTGTCGGAAGTCTTCGGATTTCACCGGATCGCGGTGCGCGATTGCGCCGAGCGCAACCACGTTTCCAAGGTCCACGTCTATCCCGATCACGTGTTCGCTGTGCTGCATGCGCCCCAGGTCGGGCAGCGTGGGCATGTGCACTACGTCGAGTTGGACCAGTTTGTCGGCCGCAACTACCTGGTCACCGTGCACGGCCCGCTGAACCCGGCGGTGAGCCCGGAGGTGGCGCTGCTCGACACCCGTGCCGTGCTGCGCCGGATCGAGGAGAAGAACCTGCGGATCTCCTCGCCGGTCGAGCTGTCGCACTGGATCGTGTCCTCGCTGATCCGGCGGGAGGCCGATCTGGTGGCCAGCCTGGCCAGGGAGTCGGGGGAGTTGGAGCAGCGGGTCATGCTGGGCCAGGACCGGGAGGATCCGGAAGAGTTCCTGGAGGAGCTGTTCCAGGCCTGGTATCGGCTGCTCGCGGTTCGCACCATGGCCGCGCACAGCAGCGTCACCTACGGCCGGATGGCGCGACTGGCCCGCTTCCTGCCCGACACTGCGCCGGGTCTGTTCGCCGATATCGCCGACCAGTTCGACGTCATCACGACCATGGCCGACGGGCAACGGGAGTTCTTGCACGGCGTCATCGAGTTCTACCAGACCCGCACCTCGACGCACATGACGATGGCGGCCGAGAAAGCGGCCGCGACCGGGATCAGGCAGAACGAAGACATGCGGCGGATCAGCGCGTGGGTAGCGATCGTCGCCGTGCCGACTGCGGTAACCGGGTTCTTCGGTCAGAACGTGCCCTACCCCGGGTTCGGTACCACTGCCGGCTTCATCGCCTCAGTAGTGATCATGCTGGTGCTCGCCGCAGTCCTCTACGTCGTGTTCAAGCGCAAGGACTGGCTGTAGCGACCGGCCTGCTACTTGAGGATGTTGACCGCGCGTGCGATGACGAGCGCGACGGTGATCAGGGACACCAGCGACTGGACGAGCATGGTGAGCTTCGCCCATCGAGACAGCGGGAGCACGTCGGTCGGGCTGAACGCGGTGGCGTTGGTGAACGACAGGTACAGGTAGTCGACGAAGCCGGGTTCCCAGTCGGGATGGGCGAGCTCGGGGCTCTGCATCTGCGCAAACTGGAAGTCGGGTAGCAGTTTGCGGGCGTGGGCCCGGGCGGCCGGGCCGCCCCGGTCAAACTGCCAGTACCACAGCGCAAACGCGATGACGTTGGTCAGCCAGATCGCGCCGCCTGTCGAGAGCAGCGGTCCGGCCTGTTCACCCTCTTGTCCGGCGACGAGGCCGAGCACCAACAGCGCGGCGGACCAGCCGTTGGCGATGCTCACCAGCCCGCTGAGTGTCAGGCTGGCCGTGCGCAGCAGCGTCGACTCCCGGTTCAGCCGGTGCGGCGCGGCGATGACCAGCACGGCGAGGAGGATGAGCTCAAGGCCGGGGAGCAGCCAGCGGTTGAGCAGCGTGAGGTGATCGGGCAGCGCGAGTTGCAGCCCGATGGCGACGACGATGGCAACGGCGACCGGCCACCGGTTCTCCCCTGGCGTGGGACGTAGCCACGCCGGTACGCGTGCGCCGCCCGCTTCGCGGGCGATCGCCCGGGACACCTGTGTTGCCACGCGGGAGACCGGACGGTGTCCGCCACACAGCAGTTCCTCGAGTCTGCCCAACTCGTCCTGCACTCCTCGCAGTGCCTCGAGGTGTGTCGGGTCGACGCCGTCGTGGGGCGCTGCGGTATCGGCGTGGTCGGTGTCCATTTGCGGCTCCTCGGCAATGGCGCGCTCGGTGCTACTTGACGCACGGGATGCCGCCGCCGCTGAGCGCGGTGGCGGTTGGGCTCGTAGCTGCCGCGGTGGCGGGCGACGGCCGGGGTGTGGGCACGCGGTAGCGGGTGCCCAGCACCAGCCGCAGGTGGCCTGCGGGCAGTCCGTTTTCGACTGCGGTGGCGGTGACCCCGACCAGTTGTCCCAGATTGGTGGCCGCCTGGTGGTCTCCAGGCGGGTAGGCGACGACACTCGCCGACCGGAGGGTGGTGGTACGCGGCAGCTCGACGGTGAACCCGTGTGCGGTGACCACCTGCCCGACTGCGGCGGCCAGGCCGTCGCGGCCGCTGCCGTTAGATATCTCGACAGTCGCCGAGGCCGCGGGCGGCGCGACGGTCTGGGGCGCCGCGGCCGGATGGAGGACCGCTGCCGCGGCCGCACGGACTGTCGCCAGATCGACGATATTAACGTCCTCACCGTGCGGGTCTCGGCCGAAGCGCTCGATCGGCAGTGTCGTGAAGGTCATGTCGCCCGAGGTCAGAGCGGTTGCTTGGCTTGCTAGGGCGAGCAGATCGAGGCCCGGGTCGAGCGCGATGTTGCGCTTCGCCACGTCGATCAGACCCGACAGCGTGCCAGCATCCGTCAGTGCGCCCGCCTGCTTGAGCTGGTAGGAGAGTGACGCAATGAACGCCTGCTGGCGGCGTTCACGATCGAGGTCGGTGAAATTCAGCTGGGGGTGAGCGTTGTCACGGCGCTGCCGGACGAACGCTACGGCCTGCGCGGCGTCGATCTGCTGGTAGCCCCGGTGAAAATCAGCGCCCGAGTAGCCGTCGCGGGTGTCCTCGTCCACGCAGACCGTGATGGGTTGCTCGACCTGCGCGATCTCGAAGAATGCGACCATCGTCACCTCGATGAAGTGATCGATCGGAACACCGCCGAGGAATTGGCTCACCGTCGCGATCTCGGCGTTGCGGCCGGCGTCGCGGCTGCCCTGTTCCAGGGCGTCCTTGTCGCTCAGGCCCTGCGCGATCAGCACGCGATGCTCTTGGTCGAACGCCAACCCGTACGCCTGTTTGATCTTGCCTTGGGCCACACCGTCAGGACTGCCCACCAGATCGACGTAGTCGTCGCGGGGGATGGACATCGCCGACGCGCGGCTCCCGTCACCGGGGATGTGGACGAGCATGAGCACGTTCGCGTTGTAGCCCCCTACGTCCGCGCCCCCGGTGTCCAAGGCCTGATAGACGCTGGCAGGCAGTGGGTCGCCGTTCTCATCCAGCCTGCTGTCCAGTCCCATGACCAGCAGGTTCTGCGATGCGCCGGACGCAGCTGCGAGGCCGTCGAGGCTACCCGACCGGTGGATCCCGGTAGCCAGGTCGCGGTACTGACTCCACGCCACCCCGGTGCCGATGAGCACCAGTGCCGACGCGGCCGCGACGATGGTCTGGACCATGCGGGTTCCCCGACCGCGACCGCCGCCTTTCCGCACCATGGTGTTCCCATCTCGATGACGACCTCGCACAGCGCCCGGCCGGTTGGGACGTCATGGGTTCGCGACTTGGCGTGTCTGCTGCATCTCGGCCTGTTTGCCGCAACACCGTGACGCGCGGTAGTACGGCGGCAATCGAGCGAGCAACCATTATAGGAGAACGTGGTCGAACTCCAGCAGGCGAATCGCGGAGCGGCCCATTATTCGAGGAATATGCGTAATGGACGCGTTGCCCGGTGCTGACCCTGTTGCGGCATTGAGGACCGGAATGCGGCGTCTATCCGACTCCGATGGCGCCAAGCAGGGTCTGGCCGCCGAGCAGCGACGCCGATGGCTTCGCTGATGGTGTAGCTGCTGGAGAGCGGGACGACCGCGCCCGCAGCGCGCTGGCACCCAGGATTCGCGGCTACGGCCGACCAATCGGGGTGTCCGAGCACCGCGGCGATCAGATGCAGCCGGCGGGGATGCGGCCGGCGGGTTGGGTGTCTGGCCGCAGCCACGGCAGGACGTGGCACATCGGCGGGGCAGTCGACCGTCAGGGTGGGACCGTCGATGTCGCGGCTGAACTGCAGGGTCGGCGCGTCACTGTCGTGCGGTGTTGTCACCGATTCCGAACTCCTCATTCTTCACCGCGAAGTGATCGCGACGTCGTGATGCCCCCATCCCGGCTGCGTCTTTCCGCGGCAGGCGCGCATTTCCATGATGATGTCCTTCCGGGTCAGAGCAGGGTTGGCGATTGGCAGATATCAGGTCAGGTGGATGAATTCGACTACCTGGGTGCTGCTTCATCGCCTGGTTGCGGCCCGGCATCGGACGCCCCAGAGACCGGATAAGCACAGGCAGCCGGGCCTGCCGGGCCCTTGGCGCGGTGGACGAACGGGATACACCCCGCGTCGCATGGTTGGTAGTCGTTTGCCGTCCGCTCGCCGTGAGCTGGGTGGGAGTGCACCGGTCCGTTCGTAGGCTCGGGCGATGGCGCTGAAGGTTCGGGTCCCGCTGGTGGGAAACGGGTCAGGGTGCGCCGCCGACCTGGCGGAACAACGCTGCCGCGGCTTCGCCGAAGTAGGTGGCGTAGGAGGTGTCAGGGTCGAGGCCGCCCTGTTCGTAGCCGCCGGTGACGGCGATGACGTCGATCTCGTGGCCGGTTGTGACAGCCGCGGCGGCGCCGGTGCGCAGCCAAGGTCCGCCGCTGGTTCCGTCGGCGAGCCCGGGCGCGTCGAGCTCGAGCTGGGTGGGGGAGAAGCGGGTGGTGGTGCCCGAGCGCGTCGTGGGCGCGTCGGCGGTGTCGGGGTAGCCGAGCGCGTCGACTGTGGTCGTGGAGCCGGGGTCGAGCATGAGGTGGTAGCCGCCGACGACCTGCTCGATGGGGGGTGCGCCGTCGCGGCTGACGGTGAGGAAAGCGACGTCGTGATCGGGGTCAGCGTGGTCGCGCCAGGCGTCGTCGACGGATGCAGCGGAGACGGTCCAGACCCCGAAGGGCGCGGTGTGGTCGTGATAGCCGGGCACGAAGGACATGCCGGTGCGGGCCGGTGTGCCGTCACCGCCGGCGACGCAGTGCGCCGCGGTCAGGACGAGGTCCCCAGCGGGGGAGTGCACGACCGAGGCGCTGCAGTAGTGATTTCCCAGCTGGTCGGGAGGCCCGCTGAACAAGGCACCCGTTGCGGGCCTTACAACACCGGCAGGCTCTGCCGCGCTCGATGGCGGAACTGCCGAACGGCCCGCAGTCGTAGCGCTGGAGGCGCAGCCTGCGACGGCGAGCACAGTGATCGCCGCGAGGACGAGCCGCCCGGCGGCCGCGGACGCGGTCATGGAACGACATTCTTGCGCTGCGACCGCGCCGGTGCAGGCTCGGCCCGGCCCGGGCACGCCCGTGCGCGCCCTAACAACTTCGTGCAGGTGCGGCCGTGGTGACCTCGTTGTTGGACGTGCCGCTCACCGCCGGTTTGTTCCCGGCCGCTGTGTCGCTGCTCGGTGCGCTGGCCGGGACCTATCTCTTGGCCCGGCGTGGGATGCGGTGGTGGACGCGGCAGGTGCCGATCGCGGTGGCCGGTGGTGTGGTCGTGGCCGGATCGGTGGCGGCGGTGGTGGCGGTGTGGCGCCCGTTTCCCGACCTGTTGCCGGTGCGGGTGCTGGCGTGGACGGGGGTGGCGGTTGTCGCTGTCGGGCTGGCGTGGGCCCGGCGGCGAGCGAGCTGGTGGCGAAGGTTGGCGGCGGTATCGGCCGTCGGGGCTGTGTTGGCGCTGTCGGTGGTGAAGGTCAACGCCTACTACGGCTACCGCCCCACGCTCGCGTCCGCACTGGGGATGTCCGGTGCCGATCAGGTCGTCGCAAGCGACCTGATGCACCGCGATCGGCTGGTGGCGGCCGCGCCCCGACAGCCTCTGTCACGCGTGTGGCGCCGACCGCCGGGCATGCCTGCCCTGGGTCGCATGACCAGCATTGCGCTCCCCGGCCGCCGCTCGCACTTCCTGGCTCGGCCTGCCTGGTTGTACCTGCCGCCCGCCTACCTTGGAACCCAGCGGGCCCGGTTACCGGTGCTCGTCTTGGTAGCGGGTCAGCCCGGAGGGCCGCCGGACTGGGTGTTCGCGGGCAGGCTGGCCGCGGTCATGGACAGCTTCGCCGCCGCTCACGACGGGCTCGCACCCATTGTCGTCGTTCCGGACGCCACAGGTTCTGAGGTGGGCAACACGCTGTGCGTCGACTCACGGCTCGGCGCGGCGGAGACCTACCTCGCCGAGGACGTCCCCTCGTGGCTCGGCGCCAACCTCGACGTGGACCTTTCACGGCTCGCGATCGGCGGGTTCTCCTTCGGCGGGACCTGTGCGCTGCAACTGTCGCTACGCCGCCCCGAGGTGTACCGGACATTCCTGGACGTTTCGGGACAGGTCGCGCCGACCCTCGGAGACCTCGGCACGACGGTCAAGGCCGCCTTCGGCGGCGACATGGCGGCCTACCGCCGCGTCGACCCGCTGACCGAGCTGCGCACCAGTCGCTACCCCGACACGGCCGGAGTGTTCGTCGTCGGCCGTGGCGACGATGTGTACCGGCCCCAGGCCGAACAGGTCGCGGCAGCCACCCACGCAGCCGGAATGCAGGTCGTGCTGGAGGAGGTACCCGGCGAGCACTCCTGGGCGATCGCCACGCAGGCGCTCGCGGCCTACCTGCCGTGGATCGCGGGGCGCACCGCCATCCTCGACCCGGCCATACCCGGGCCGGTCGCGGGGCCCACTAGCCCGGACACCGTCACACCGATACCGCCCCTTGGGGGTGGATGAGCAAAGCGACACAGGATCTGGGGTCCTTATCCGATCGCCGAACCCGCGGTGACACGAGGCCGGTGGCGCGGGGACACGGGCAACGTAGTTAGATCGCGGCGCGGCGAGCGGCCGGGTCGTACCTCTGGTTGGTGACGGTCACCCAGCTGCCCCGTCAGACACTCGACGTCATCCTCGGACAGATCCGCGGTGCCGACGCGTTGAGCTACCAGCAGGCCGTGAAGGAACTCACCGCCGGCCCGTGATGCGGGGCAGGCGCGACTGATCGTCGCGGTCGCGGCAGCGCTTGCGATCTGCTTGCCCGCGCCTGGTCAGCAGGGCACCACGGCCAACCTAGCGTTGTGGACATGGCGAGGACGGTGCCGATCGATTTGCGACGGCGCATGCCGGCTGCGGTGAGGTCATGACCGGGGCCGGGCTGCAGACGCCGAAGACCGATCGACCCGTTGGCCACGAGGTGCCGCGGACGTCGGTGACGAGCGGCGCCCGGTGGCTGGCCACCGCAGTACGGCGAGCCCCGCTGACCCTCAGCCTGTTGGTCGCACTCTGGGTCTGCGGTATCGCCACGCACAGTTTCGTCGATGGTCCGCCGCCCGGCCTGCCTGTCGGGTTCGGGCTCGGCGCGCTCGCCGAGGGACGGTGGTGGACCGTCGCCACGAGCCTGTTGTGGTGCCCCGGTCTGTTCACCTATCTGTGGGTCAGCGCGGGTCTGGTGTTCCTGATGGCCCCGGCCGAGGCGCGGCTGGGTACGCGCTCGACCCTGGTGCTCGCCATCACCACACATGCCGGTGGTCTTGCCGCGGGGTGCTCGCTGATCGGCCTGGGGACTGTCGTGGGCGATCCGTGGTCGACGCGGCTCGCGCAGGCCGAGACGCTCGGCCCGGCCACCGTGGTCTTCGGGGTCGCGCTGGCCGCGACCGCCCGCGTCGGGGTGTTGTGGCGACGGCGGATACGGCTGTTCCTGCTCGTCGCGCTGGTGATGCTTGCGGTGTACTCCGGGGTGCTGCACGACGTGCTGACCCTGGCCGCAGGCCTGATCGGGCTGGCTGTGGGCGGCGCGGGGACCGGGTCGGGCGCGCGATGGCGCGCGTCGAGGTCGGAGGTCCGCCTGTTCGTGGCTGTGGTGGTCGCGGCGTCGGCGGCAGGCCCGCTCATCGCGGCGGTGACGGGGACTGCGATCGGTCCGCTGTCGGTGGCGCGGTTCGTGCTTCTGTCACCGATGCCGACGTCGACGACCTTGCGAACGGTGTGCGCCGATCCGGCGCTCGTGGAGGACTGCACTGCCCTCGGCACGAGGTTGCGGCTGACCGGGCCTGCGCCCGCGATCCTGTCGGTGCTGCCGGTGCTGGTCTTGTTGGTGCTGGCAGCCGGGCTGCGTCGGGGCCGCCGTTTCGCGTGGTGGGCCACCGTCGGCGCGAACGTCGTCCTGGGTGGCCTCGGCGCGGGCTTGGCCGTCGTGACCCTCGCCAGCCCGGTCGAGCGGCTGGTTGCCTTCGGTGGTGCCGCCGACGCCCCCTACGCGACGGGCATCGTCGCCGCGGTGGCCCAGCCGGTCGGTGTTGTCGCCTTGCTGCTGGCCACCCGGCGGTGGTTTCCCGTTCGTGCTCCGCGCGGTAGCTACCGTGCGTGGACGAGCATCCTTCTCCTGACGTTGGGCGTGACCTCGGGGTTGTACCTGGTGGGCACAAAACTGCTGGCAGCGCAGTTCACGCCGCGGCCGCAGTTCCTCGACGCACTGGCGGACTTGCCGACCAGGTTCTTGCCGCCGGGCTACCTCGGCGAGATGGAGACCGGCTTCGCCCCGCTTCGGCCTGCCGCGACCGCGCTCTATGAGTGGACCGGCGTCGCGTTCTGGGCCGTCGCGCTCGCGACCACCGGATGGCTGCTGCGTCGGACCGCGGTTCCGACCGGCGATGGAGCTGCCGCCCGCGCGCTGTTGACCCGGACGGGCGGATCGAACCTGGCGTGGACCACAACGTGGAGCGGCAACAGCTACTGGTTCGACGCGCGCGGTCGATCCGCCGTGGCGTTCCGCGTGCTGTCGGGGGTCGCGCTGACCACCGGAGAACCGTTCGGCGAGCCCGACGCGATCCGCCCAGCCATCAACGGCTTCGCCCAGCACTGCGCCGAGCACGGCTGGACACCCTGCTTCTACGGCGTCGGGGACGCTGTCGCCGACGCCTCCCGCGGGCTCGGCTGGCAGACCACGCAGGTGGCCGAGGAGACCGTCGTGATGCTGCACGGGCTGGCGTTCACCGGCCGTCGCTGGCAGGACGTGCGCACCGCCCTGAACAAGGCCGCCCGCGCCGGATTGACCGCGCGGTTCGTCACCTTCGCCGAGGCACCGCGGCGCATCGCGGATCAGATCCGGGAGATCTCCGAGCAATGGGTGGCGGAGAAGGGGATGCCGGAGATGGGCTTCACCCTCGGCGGCCTCGACGAACTGGCTGATGACCGCATCCGTTGCCTGGTCGCCGTCGACGGCGACGCCGTCGTGCACGCGGTGACCAGCTGGATGCCCATCTACGCTGACGGTGAGGTCATCGGATGGACGCTGGACTTCATGCGCCGTCGCGATGACGCTCTTGCGGGCGTCACCGAGTTCCTCATCGCCTGCGCCGCGCTGCGGTTCCAAGAGGAAGGCGCGACCCTGCTCAGCCTGTCGGGGGCCCCCTTGGCCCGGCTCGATCGAGGAGCGCGGCCCGACGCGCTACAACGGCTGCTCGACCAGATCAGCCGCGGCCTGGAACCGGTGTACGGATTTCGGTCGCTGCTGGCGTTCAAGGCCAAGTTCCAGCCCGACTTCCGACCGCTGCACCTGACCTACCCGGACTCCACGGCGCTGCCCGCGATCGGCACGTCGATCGCCCGCGCCTACCTGCCCGACCTCGGCGCCGCGGCCACTGTCTCGATGGTCGGCAGATTGATGCGCGGGCGATCGACCGCACGGTGACGGCAGTTCGCGCTGCGATCAGGTGAGGGGCTGGGCGGCGTTGACGAACTCGTCGGTGTAGGTCTTGGCGAGGTCGATGGACTTGCCCTTGACCTTGTCGTTGAACGCGCTGAGCACCGCCAGGCAGGTGGGCGGACCGTCGGCCGGCATGACGCCGGTGGGGTTGAAGATGCCCTTCTCACTGTTCAACGCCGCGGCGTAGGCGTCCTTGCCGACACCCTGGTAGTAGTCGGCGGGCATCTTGTCGGCGATGTCCTGGGCGCTGTGACCCTGGATCCACTTCAGCGTGGAGACGTAGGCGTTGACGAGCTTCTGCACCGTGTCCTTGTTGTTGTTGACCCAGTCGGTTTCCATGTAGAGCGACGTTGCCGGGTAGGTGCCGCCGAGTGCCGCCTTGGACCCTGCGGCCGTGCGCATGTCGAGGAGGATGAACGCGGTCCCGTCCGAGAGCGCCTGGGACACGGTGGGTTCGGTGGTCATGCCGCAGTCGATGGCCTTCTGCTTCATGGCGGCGATGAAGGTCTGTCCGGCCCCGACGCCGCGGCGGGTGGTCTGGGTGGGGTCGACACCGTTCTTCGTCGTCAGGTACTGGGTGAGGAAGTCGGTCGAGGAGCCGGTGTCGGTGATGCCCAGCGACTTGCCTTTGAAATCAGCCGGACTGTTGACGACGCCCTTCAGATCGCTGCGGCACAGCTCGACTTCGCCGGGGATCTGCAGCATGGAGACCACGGACTCGCTGAGCTTGTCTTGCGCCTGCAGGGCGATGTTGTGGTCGTAGAAGCCGCCGACGCCCTGCACCTGACCGGCGAGCATGTTCTGGGTGGCGTCTCCGCCTGCGGGCTCGTCGACCAGGTTGACGTTCACCCCGATCTTGTCGTAGTAGCCGAGCTGCTTGGCCAGCATGAACGGAAGGTAGATCTGCTTGCTCAGGCCGCCGACCATGATCGTGACGTTCGGGGCGTTGGCGGAGGGCTGGGAGGCGGCGCCCGACGCGCCGGAAGCGTTGTTCGCGCATCCGGTGAGCGCCGCGGCGGCCATGACGGCACCCAGCACGGGCGCGAGGTACTTGCTTTTCACAGAGATCTCCTCGGGAGAGGTGTGCGAGTAGGTCGGGACAGCGACGTCATTCGACGGCGGCGCCGCCGTGGAACTGGGGCGGGCGCCAGCGGAGCAGGCGGTTCTCCAGGACGGTGATCAGGGCCTCGGCGACGAGAGCGATGATCGCGACGAGCACCATCCCGGCGAGGACGCCATTCATGTTGAAGTTGTTCTGCGATGAGCGGATGAGCAGGCCCAGGCCTTTGTTGGCGCCGAGCAACTCGCCGACGATCGCGCCGATGAGCGCGAATCCGAAACTGATGTGCAAGCTCGCGAGGATCCAGGTGAAGGCCGAGGGAAGGACGACCTCGCGGGTGACCCGCCACGGTGAGGCGCCCAACAGTCGGGCGTTCGCGAGGAGGTTGCGGTCGACCTCGCGGGTGCCCTGGAAGGCGTTGAAGAACACCCCGAAGAACACCAGCACCACGGCGAGGATCACCTTCGACTGGATGCCGAAACCGAAAGCCACTGTGAAGATCGCACCGAGGATGATGCGGGGGATCGAGTTGGCCACTTTCAGGAAGGGCGCGAACAGCTCGGCCAGCAGCCGCACCCTGCCCAGCGCGATCCCGAACACCACGCCCAGGATCACGCCGATGACGAAGCCGAGAACGGCTTCTTGCAGGGTCACGAAGATCTGCTCGCCCAGCGACCCTTGCGGAGTCCCGACGGTGACCCAGGAGACCAGCTGGTCCCACACCCCGATGGGTTCGCCCCAGAAGAAGGGGTCCACGGCCTTGGCGTTGACCGCCAACTGCCAGGCCGTCAGGAGGACGACCACGATCGCCAGCCGGGCTACCCCCAGCAACACCCGCCTGCGGGTGTTGCGCCGATTCCGTCGCTGCCGCGGCGGACCGGAAGCAGCGGCGGTGGGCGCTCCGCGGGGGCCCAGCACGGCCGCGGGCGCTTCGGTGCGCAGGGGGGCGTCGCTCATGAGGCCGCCTTCGACAGGGTTGTCGTGCGTGCGTAGGCCTCGTCGACCTCGTCGCGGAGCGCTTCCCAGATCTGCCCGTAGAGCCGGGTGAAGGTCGGGTCGAAGCGGATCTCCTGCACGATCCGCGGGCGGGGGAGATCGATGGCGAACTCGGCCTTCACGGTGCCCGGGCCCGCGGTGATGACGACGACCTTGTCGGCGAGGGCGATGGCTTCCTCGAGGTCGTGGGTGACGAAGACGACCGCGGGCTTGGTCTGGTCCCACAGCCGGAGCAGCTCGGTCGACATGATCGCCCGCGTCTGCACGTCGAGCGCGCTGAAGGGCTCGTCCATCAACAGGATGCGGGGCTGGTTGATCAGCGTCTGGGCCAGCGCGACGCGCTTGCGCATGCCTCCCGAAAGCTGGTGGGGGTAGCGGTCTTCGAAGCCGGACAGCCCGACCCGACGCAGCCAGTCCCTGGCCAGCCCGCTCGCCTCGGCCTTCTTGGTGCCGCGGAACAGCGGGCCTGCCGCGACGTTGTCCAGCACCGACTTCCACGGGAAGACCGCGTCCTGCTGGAAGACGAAGCCGGTGCTGGTGTCGATCGCGCGGACCGGCTGTCCGTGGACGACCGCCTCGCCCGACGACACGAGCTCGAGCCCGGAAACCAGTGTCAGGGTCGTCGACTTGCCGCACCCCGTCGGCCCGACGACGGCGCAGAACTGGCCTTCCTCCACCGTCAGGGACAGGTCCTCGAGCGCGGTGTAGGTGCCGCCGTCTGCAGTCGCGAACTTCTTGGTGACGTGGCGTAGCTCGATGGCCGCCATGCACTCGACTCCTCTCCTCGGCAGTGAGTTCCGGCACTCTAAGAACGCACGGCGTGGCTGCGGAAGGCTTATGATTGATGACCCCGATCGTCGCGTTAATTGTGGTTTAGTGCGTTCTGCTCAGTGACGCCAGGGGGTTGCGACGCCGGGTCGTGACGAAGTGCCTGCCGTTGGCGTCAGGAGGGGAATGTCGAAGCCGAGCATGACTTTGTCGGCGCGGATCCTGTTCGCGACGCTCGCCATTATCGCCGTGACGATGCTGGTGGGCCTCGCGCTCTATTCGACGCTCACGAGCAAGACCAACGACGACCACGCCGTGGAGCAGGCCAGGAGCATCGCCGTCGCCCTCGGGGACGCCCCCGGCGTCGCCGACGCGGTCGAGAAGGGCGATCCACAGCACCTTCTGCCGGACCTCGGCGAGCGGGTCCGACGGGACTCGGCGGCGTCCTACGTTGTGATCATCGACCGGTCGGGAGTCCGGTACTCCCACCCCAACCCGGCGCTGATCGGGCTGCGCATCGAGGAACCCGTTGTCGCCCTGGACGGCGTCGTGCGAACGGGTGTCGATGAGGGCAGCCTGGGCCGGTCGGCCAACGCGCGCGCCCCGATCCTCGACCGGACCGGACGCCCGGTGGGCGAGGTGTCGGTCGGGATCCTCGAATCCGAGGTCGGCAGTCGTTTCAGCCAGCAGATGGGGTACATCGCGCTCTACACCCTGCTGGCCCTCGGGCTGGGGATCGCGGCCTCGCTCATCCTCGCCCGGGCGATCAAACGGGCCACCTTCGATCTGGAACCGGCCGAGATCGTGGCCCTCGTCCAGGAGCGCGAGGCCATGTTGCACGGCATCCGCGAAGGCGTCCTCGCCGTCGACACCCTCGACCGGGTCAACGTCCTCAATGAGGAAGCGCGTCGGCTTCTCGCCATCCCCAGCGCCCACCTGGGCCAGTCGATCGAGCGACCTTCTGCCGGAGGGACAGCTCCGCAGAATCGTCACCGGCGAGGTCAGCGGCGCCGATCTCGTGGCCGTGACCGATGAGCACCTGCTGGTGCTGAACCGGATGCCCGTTGTCGTCGCGGGCCGCCAGATCGGTTGGGTCGTGACCATCCGGGACCGCACCGAGTTGGAGGCGCTGCTGCGGCAGCTCGACGCCGTCGAGGGGCTCACGACCGCGTTGCGCGCCCAGGAACACGAGTTCGTCAACCGCCTGCACGTGCTGGCGGTGCTGCTGGAGCTGGGCGAGGTCGACGAGGCCGCCAGCTACAGCCGCCAACTGCGGAGCGAGACCACGCTGGCCAGCGAGGACGTGCGCTCCCGCATAGCATCGCCGGTCGTCGCCGCACTGATGATCGCCAAGATGGCCGTCGCGGCGGAACGCGACGTCCTCGTCCGCATCGACGCCACCAGCAGGCTCGCCCATGTCGACGCGAACCGGCTGCCGATCGTCACCATCCTGGGCAACCTGGTCGACAACGCCGTCGACGCCATCACCGGTGACCCCACGACCAGCAGCGCTGATCCGCGCGGCACCGTCACCGTCACGCTGACCGACTCCGACGACGTCGTGCGGCTGACCGTCACCGACACCGGCCCCGGTATCCCGCCCGACCAACTCGCCGATGTGTTCGTCGACGGGTTCTCGACCAAGGAACCGCGCTCGGGCATCCACCGCGGCGTCGGTCTCGCGCTGGTCCATCGCCTGGTAACCCGGTTCGGTGGCACAATCGCCGTCACCTCCCGCGACGGGGCACGGTTCGACGTCGTCTTGCCCCTTCGGGTGCATGAAGGAGCTTCATGATCCGCGTCCTGGTTGTCGACGACGACTACCACGTCGCCCACGTCCATGCGCTCAGCGTCGCCGCCATGGACGGGTTCAGCGTCGTCGGCGAGGCCCACTCCGCAGCCGCCGCCCTGGAGCTGATTGCCTCCACGAAGCCGGACCTGCTCCTGCTCGACATGTACCTGCCCGACTGCACCGGTCTGGAGCTCGTGCGCCGCATCTCGACCGCCAGCGCGCAGATCCCCGACTTCCTGCTGGTCACTGCGGCTCGCGACATCGAGTCGGTCCGCACCGCCATGAAGCTGGGCGCGTTCTACTACCTCGTCAAGCCCTTCACCTTGGCCGCTCTGCGCGAACAACTCCACGCCTACGCGGCCTGGGTACAGCGATCGACCAGCGCAACGACGACGGCGGCCGAGGCCGACCAACACGACGTCGACTACCTCTACAGCCTGCGCCGTGCGCAACCCCGAGCGGTGGCTACCCGGGCGCTGGAGCCGACGATGGCCAAGGTGCTGCAGATCGTCACCGCCGCGGCGGCGCCGTTGAGCGCGGCGGAAGTCGCCACGGCGCTCGGCGCGAGCAGGCCCACCGCGCAACGATGCCTCGCCGAACTGGCCAAGAACCAGCTCGTGGACCTCGACCTCGCCTACGGCACCACAGGACGGCCCCAACACCGCTACCGTCCACGCCGCTGACCCGCGCCCATTGTGGTTCAGAACGCGTGCAGCCTGCTCACGGATTTCCTCTCGGTCGACTGAACTCGGTCATTGACACGGTGCGGAGTCCTGTGGCGGTGCGGGCCCGGTGCTTCCCAGGATCGGTCGAAGGGCGAGCGCGCACAGGCTTCCCAGCACCAGCCCCGCCAGGACATCGGAGGGGTAGTGCACTCCCAACGCCACGCGGGAGGTGGCTACCGCCAGGCAGATCACCGCAGCGACGATCACGACCACGACTCGCGTCGTCCGGCGGACCGGTGGGCTCGTGCACAGCAGCAACGACACACACAAGGTCGCGGTGCCCGCCGCATGTCCGGAGGGGAAGCTCGAGTTGCTCGCAGTGACGAGGGCTGCGGCTTCGGCGGGCCGCGGACGGTCGATGGCGTACTTCAACCCCGTCTCGATTCCGAGCT
The DNA here is from genome assembly GCA_963799945.1 of uncultured Actinomycetota bacterium. Classification (GTDB taxonomy): domain Bacteria; phylum Actinomycetota; class Actinomycetes; order Mycobacteriales; family Pseudonocardiaceae; genus Pseudonocardia. The sequence continues at coordinate 433,516 of CAWCZG010000003.1, read as the reverse complement.
CGACCACGCGCACGGCGACGAGGTAGACCGCAGCACGGACGCGGCGGCGAACCAGCATCAACACCACGGCCACGCCGGTCAGCACGTCGACCGACACCGGGCTGCCGAGGTCGGTCACGATCCGGGTCGCGGTGATCAGCCCGGGACGGGCGACGAGGGCCGCGTTCGTGATGGCGACGATGAGGTGATCGAGGGTGACCAGACCCGGGAACCGGGTCGCGACCAAGGCTGCGAGCACGATCAGCGCCGCGAGCAGCACGGCGATCACGAGCAGCCTCATCGCAGAGCGGGTTTCGGGGGTCACTTCGACGGGCACACGAAGAGATACCCCGCTGATCTCAGCGAACAGCGAAGGGACGGCAAGCGGACGGTAAAGCCGTTCCCACGGAAGTCGTAATGGCATACCCGCCATTCGGTCTAAATATGCGGCCGATACCGTCGTCCGGTGCGCACCGATCAAGCGGTTCCCGGCGGCTCGATGCCATCGAGGATGGCGGGACTGCGCCGCGAGTTGGCCCAGCCGCTTTTCCGCAACGCCTACGCGCTGATGCTGAACACGGTCGTCAACTCGGGTCTGGGGCTGCTGTACTGGGTCGTCGCGGCCCACGCCTACACCGAGCAGGAGGTCGGCCGGGGCAATGCGCTGATCTCGCTGATGCTGCTGGTCTCCGCCTTGACCCAGCTCAACTTCTCCGGCGCGCTGATGCGGTTCCTGCCCCGCTCCGGCAACTGCTCGAAGTGGCTCCTGCTGACCGCCTACAGCGTGTCGGCCGGTATCGCCGTCATCGCCACCGGGGCGGTGATGGCTTACTGCCACTTCGTCCGCGACCCCGGTGATCCGCTTTACGCTTCCGGGTCCTTCGCGGTCTGGTTCGTGGTCGCCACGGCGGCGTGGTCGCTGTTCAACCTCCAGGACTCTGCGCTGACCGGGCTGCATGCCTCGACCTGGATACCGCTGGAGAACGGCCTCTACGGCCTGGTCAAGCTCGGACTGCTGATCGTGGTCGCGCGCACCTCGCTGGTCGACGGCGTCTTCACGTCCTGGACGCTTCCGGTGGTCGCGCTCCTGATTCCGGTCAACCTACTGATCCTCCGCAGGTTGCTGCCGCGACATGTGGCCGAGGGCGCGGCCACCCAGGATCCCCCGAGCCGGGCTCTGCTGCTGCGCTACATGAGCGGCGACTACGCCGGGACGGTCTTTCGCCAGCTGTCCTCGACCTTTCTGCCCGTGCTGGTCGTCGCGCTGCTGGGCGCCGCGCAAGGCGCCTACTTCCTGCCCGCGCAGACGATCTTCGGTGCCATCGCGGCGCTGCAGTTGGCGATCACGTCCTCGCTTGTCGTCGAGGCGGCGAGCAACCCGACGTCGGCGGCCCGGTATGCGCGGTCGATGCTGCGCCGGATCGCCGTGACCATCCTCCCGGCCGCGATCGTCGTCGTCGCCGCCGCTCCGCTCATCCTCATGCTGTTCGGGGCCCATTACAGCCACGGCGCTACGCCCGTCCTGCGGCTGATGATGCTCGCGCTGGTCCCCGGGATGCTGCTTGCGCTCTACGCGACCCGCTGCCGCCTCGAAAACCGCACGGGCACACTTGCACTCCTGCAGGGCTTCCAGGCCGCGATCATGATCGGCGGAACGGTTCTGCTGGCGGGTCCGCTGGGCCTCACCGCGGTGGGGTGGTCGGTCTTGATCGCCGAGCTGGTGCCCGCGCTGCTGGCGGCGCCCGGAATGGTCCGTTGGTTGCGTAGCGCCACCGAGTGAGCTCAGCTCTGCCGGTTCCGGGCACCCTCTTACCTGATCCCGGAAAGCTCGGAACCTTCGATCACTACTGCGGCACGCAGGACGATCAGAGCGACGAGGAGCAGCGATGACGGTGGATCAGGAATCTGCGAGCCGGTGCAGGCTCAGGGCCGCCACACCGGCTGCTATCGCGACCAGCAGGATCAGGGTGATCGGTCCGGTGCCGAGGTCGAGGCCGCCTCGGCCGGGCGGCACGGCGATCCAGTCGGCGAACGAGGCGCCGAGCGGGCGCGTCAGGACGTAGGCGGCCCAGAACGCGAGCACCGCGTTCAGTCCGGCGATGCGGTGCGCGAGGGCGGGCACGGCGATCACGATGGCGAACAGCACCCCTGAGCCGAGGTATCCGAGCCCGACGGTGCTTGCCGTCAGATCGCCCGCCGCGGTGCCGAGGGCGAAGGTGGCGCACACGGTTGCCCAGTAGAACAGCTCGCGGCGGGTGGTGTGGATGCTGTGGATGGCCAGCGTGCCTTCGAGGCGGTGCCACCCGAACAACAGCGCGGCGACGACGGCTGCGAACCCTGCGGTCGACACGGCGTAAGGAACGCCGAGCACGAGATGGGTGACATCGGCGGCCATCGTGCCGAACACGCTGACCATCGCCACCGCGCCCCAGTACAGCCACGGCCGGTAGGCCCGCGCGGCGAGTTGGGCACCCAACAGAGCGGCCAGGACGAGGCCGCTGCCGAGCACGGCGAGGACCGGGTCGATGGTCCGGGCCAGCCAGTCCGATGCGGTCTCGCCCATACCGGTCGTGAGGACCTTCAGGATCCAGAAGCCCACTGTCGCGGCCGGGACCTTGACCGCCATCGTCCGTGTTCGTCCGAGCGTGGACGGGACCGTGTCGGGAGTCGTCAAATCAGTGCTCCGGTTTCGTCGGGAAAGCCGTCCCGGACAGAATCGGGCAAGGCTGTGGGATTGTTGCCCACGGCTTCCCGATCTTGCCGGTCCGACCGATTCTTTTGCCTATTTCTCACCTGGCGCAGCGACGCGGTCCGACTCGTGTTCGGTGAAGAGGGGCAGCAGCAGGGTGAAGGTGGTGGGTGCGCGGCGGGTCAGCAGGAGCCTGCCGCCTTCGGCCTCGGTGAGGCTGCGCGCCAGGGCCAAGCCGATGCCGTGGCCCGTCGCGCTGGGGGAGCGGCGGATGAACAGCTCCTCGGGTGCCTCGATCCTGCCCTCGTCGGTGATGTCGAGTGCGACGGCTTGTGCTGCGTCGCGCGCCTGCACGATCACGGTGCCGCGCCCGTGCCGCAGTGCGTTCTCGAGAAGCACCCCGAGGACCTGGCGGATCGCGGGTGCGGACGCCGCGGCCGACGGCAGGTCAGCTGCGGCGACGATGCTCAGCTTTCGCCCGGCGTCCGCGAGCGCCGGGTGGTGGTCGCGTCGCAGTTCATCGAGAAGATCAGGTAGCGGGAGTGTCTGGTCGCCGTGGGGAAGATCGCGTGACAGCGCGAGCAGGTCGGTCATCGTGCGCTGTAGACGGTCGGCCGCCTCGACGGCCGCGGTGACCGCCTGTCGCATCTGGGCTGGGCTCTCCAGCGCCGTCTCCAACTGCAGACGCAACCCGGCCAGCGGAGTGCGCAGCTGATGGGAAGCGTCGGCGGAGAAGGCGCGCTCGCGGGCGAGGGTGCGCTCAACACGGTGGGCGGACTCGGCGAGGCTGGCCGCGACGCCGTCGATCTCCGGTACTCCCGATGAGGCCGGAGCCTCCAGCCTGCCTTGGCCGATGCCCGCCGCGGCCGCCGAGAGCTGTTCGAGCGGGGCGGCCAGCCGAGCGGCTTGGCGACGCGCGACGAGCCAGACCGCGACCAGCGTTGCGCCCGCGAGGGCGGCCATGAGCAGCCAGGCGGCGATGATGCGGATCCACGCCTCGGTGCGTGGCGTGCTCGCCCGCACGGCGCCCACGATGTGACCGTCGTCGGTGACCGGGACGGCAACGGTGAAGTCCCCACCGGGGTCGCCGTCATTGACCCGCGTGCCCGACAGCGCGGTCCGGACACTGTCATCGGCCATGACCGGTCCGGTGCCGAGCACCCGCAACCCGTTGAGGCCGTAGAACGCGAGCGAGCTGTCGGACTCGATGGCGGGCAGCGCGTTGGGCGGGTGGCCACGCGCGAGATCGGCGGTAGCTCGGAGCGTGCTGAAGTCCGCGACCTGGCTGATCTCGGCGCGCTCGTCGTCGAGCAGATACTTGGCCACGAGCACGGCCAGCGGAAGCGCGAAGAGGCCGACGGCCAAAACGGCGGTCACCACCATGACGGTGACGATCTTCCGGCGCACCGCTCACCTTTCGTTTCGCACTGTCTTGTCTCGCAAACGGCTCCGGCGACGAAGCGGCAGATCGCGAACGGATAGCTGGTGCAGGCGCCGGTCCGCAGCGACTGCGCCATCGGTCTGCACGGCCGTCTCGCGCGCGTCGGCACCGGCAGCGGGCAGGATCTCTGTGCGCACCACGTCGATTGTGTCGGGAATCTGATCGCGCCCATCACCCTGTTGGCCGAGCGCGCACGCAGCTTTTGCCCTTCGCTAACGTTGTCGTTGCGTCGGAAGCATGCCGAGCCAACGGCTTTACCTGGTGCTTGCCTGCGGCTGGGCGCAGGGGCACCTGGGCGCCCCTACCGTCGGGATCATGGCGACAACGCTGCAGGTCGAGCCACCGTCGCAGCCACCGCTGAGGCTGCGGATGCGCCGATGGACGGTCTTGGCGCTGAGCGTGGTGGCACTCTGCGGGGCGTTGGCGTGGCCCGCCGCGTCCTACGTGCGGGCGCTCAGCTACCCCGGGCAGGCCTCCTTCATGGTGCGGACCGTGGAGTGGATGCGCGACAACGGCGGCGGCGGACTCGTCGACCTGGCGGAGTCGTGGTGGTACGCGAAACCGCCGACGGGCTCGGCGCCGAACCCGTCGTCGCTGCCCGCACCCGCTACGGGCTCGTCCGCAGCGCACGGTCCTACCCCGATACCGGTGATACCGGACCTGGCCCCCTTGTCCGGGGAGGGCCGGTGGCGTCCGGGCCGCGTCGGTGCCGACGGGTCACCGGTGCTCTTCACGACGTTCGAACGTCCGGACGTCGTGCACTCGAGCGTCGTCGCCGGAGTGGCTCGGCTCGACGGCAAGACAACCCGCTTCCGGCTCGTGGCGGGCACCACGCAGCCCGACCGCACGAGCTCCGCGGTGACGGCGCAAGTTCCACTGGACGCCCGCGCAGGGCTGGTCGCGACGTTCAACTCCGGCTTCAAGATCGCCGACGCCCACGGCGGGTTCCTCGCCGACGGGCACGCGGTCGGCGCACTGCGGACCGGAGCGGCGTCGGTCGTCATCCGCAACGACGGGTCGGCAACGGTCGGTCAGTGGGGTCGGGACGTCACCTCCCGTCCCAACGTGCTGGCTGTCCGGCAGAACCTCGATCTCGTCGTCGACAACGGTCGGGCGGTGGACGCGCTGAGCACCAACAGCGGCAACCGGTGGGGCTCACCGAAGAACCAGTCGCAGTACACCTGGCGCTCCGGGTTGGGCATCGACCGCGCGGGGAATCTGCTCTACGTCGCAGGCGCCAACCTCAACCTCACTACGCTGGCCCATGCTCTGGTCCAGGCGGGCGCGATGCGCGGGATGCAGCTGGATATCCACAACGAGATGGTGACCTTCCTGGCCTATCCCGACGGCGCCGCGCACACCCTCATCGGTGTGAAACTGCTGCCGAACATGCCGGGAAGCCGAGACCGGTACCTCGTGCCAGACCAACGGGACTTCTTCGAGGTCACCCTGCGATGAACGCGTTGCTCGACCTGGCCGCGGTCAACATCCTCGATGCGCGGTCGCTGCTCACCGCGTTCGGCGTCGCAGGCATCTTCGTTGTGCTCTTCGCCGAGACCGGCCTGCTCGTCGGGTTCTTCCTCCCTGGCGACTCGCTGCTGTTCACGGCAGGTCTGCTCAGCTCGACCGCAGTGGCTCAGCCGCTGCCGCTGCCGCTGGTGCTGATCGCGTCGGTGACGGGAGCGGTCTCGGGCGCGCAAGTCGGCTACCTGATCGGGCGGCGCGCCGGGCCTGCGTTGACCGACCAGGCGCGACGGCCGAAGGTCGCGGCGGCGATGACCCGCTCGCGGGAACTGCTCGACCGCTATGGGCACGGCCGGGCCATCGTGCTGGCGCGTTTCGTGCCTGTTGTGCGGACGGTCCTGAACCCCGTCGCGGGCGCGTTGGGGGTGCCTGCCCGTGTGTTCGCGCTCTGGCAGGTCGTGGGCGGAGCGCTCTGGACCGTCGGGCTGGTGTTCGCGGGATTCCTGCTGGGCCGTTCGGTGCCGGGGATCGACCAGTACCTGTTGCCCGTGATTGCGCTCATCGTCGTCGTGTCGCTGGCCCCGCTGGCCGTCGAGCTGATCAGATCCCGACGCCGAGGGCCTGCCGACGAAGCACCGACCCAGGTCCTGGAACCGGCCCATGGCCTGTCGGATCGTCCGGTCATGCAGGAGGCACCGACCGAACGGCTGTCCTTCGGCCGCCGCGCGAGGGCGCTCGCGCCCCCGCGGGTGATGCTCGTCGACCACGACTCGGTTCGACGGGCGCAGCTGTCCGCGCTTCTGCAACCAGCACCCGACCTGGCGTTCGTCGGTGGCGTGTCCGGCACGGCGATCACGCGCGCGATGCTGGACACGCTGGGCGCCGCCGGTCCCGACATCGTGCTGGTCGCGCTCGACCTGCCCGACGGGGACGGCGTCGGCACCGTCGCGACGATCCGCGCGGGCTACCCGCGCGTCCGGATAGCGACCTACGCCGACGACGCGGCGCACCCGTTGGCCGCGCGGGCGTTGGCGGCGGGCGCTGTCGCGGTGCTGACGAAGCAGACACTGCTCGCCGACTTGCGCGCCGTATTGCGCGCAGGCTAGGTCTCGCGGCCGGTGGCCGCCCGACACCGGTCTCGGACCACCGACTCGGCCGCGGGTGCGGGTCGGTCGGACCGGGTTTTGCCTGCTCCTGGGTTGTGACGGTGCAGGCGTTTCCGTGCTCGTCTCTAGCGTCGATCGCATGTCGCCGGACCGGGAGGTCAGATGATCCGCATGCCCGACGTTCCGCCCGGAGCGCGTTCCCGCATGACACGGGTCATCGGCATCGGGATGGTCGCCGTAGCGGTGGGCGGCTGTGGCGCTGCTGCACCGCCCGCCCCAGCGGCGCCTTCAGGGGTGACCGCGACGCCGATTGCCACCACCGTGGCCTCCGGAACGCCGGACCCGAACGCGCCCGAGATCGTCGCAGCGGGGGACATCCCCGACAACCAGGTGTACGTGCCTTACACCGCACCCGGCGGGGGTTTCACGGTCTCGGTGCCCCAAGGCTGGGCGCGGAGCAGCGATGGCGCCGCGACGGTGTTCACCGACAAGTTCAACACGGTGCGGGTCGAGATGGTCGCGCGGCCCACCGCGCCGGACATGGCGTCGGCGCGGGCGACGGAGGTCCCGACGCTGGCCTCGGCGCGCTCGTTCACCCTCGGCAACGTCACCACGGTCAACCGCAAAGCGGGGTCGGCGGTGCTGATCACCTACACGGCGGCATCGCCGGTGGACCCGGTCACCGGTAAGTCCGTGCTCACCGCAGTCGAACGCTACGAGTTCTGGCGCGCGGGCCGGGAGGTCGTGCTGACGCTGTCGGGCGCCAAGGGTGCCGACAACGTGGACCCCTGGCGGACCGTCTCGAACTCCTTCCGGTGGCGGTCGTGAGGGCCGCCGATTCCACCCCACCTCCTGATGCGCGCCGGCATGCGTTGGTAGCACGCTCGCTCTACCGCTTCTTTCGCACCGGGGACGAAGAGGTGCTCGCCCTCCAGGGCGTGTCGATGACGGTCGAGGCGGGCGAACTCGTCGCCGTGACAGGTCCCTCGGGGTCAGGCAAGTCCACGCTGCTCGCCTGCCTGGCAGGCTTGGACGAACCTGACGGCGGTTCGGTCAGCCTCGGTGGCGTCCGGATGAGCCACCGGCCCGAGTCGACGCGGGCGCGGATGCGGGCCCGCGGGATCGGCGTGCTCACCCAGAACGGGAACCTGCTCGCCCACCTTTCGGTGGCGGGCAATGTCATGGTGGCGCGGCGGCTCGCCGGGTCGCGTGGGCCCACGGTCGACGAACTGGTGGCGCAGGTCGGCTTGGCGGCCCAGGCCCGCGCGCTGCCCTCGACGCTGTCCGGTGGAGAGGCGGCACGGGCGGGCCTGGCGGTGGGGCTGGCGGGCGCCCCGGCCGTCGTGATTGCCGACGAGCCGACCGGCGAGCTCGACTCGGTCAGCGAGGACGGCGTGCTGCGGCTGCTGAGCGACGCCGCCGATCGGGGCGCGGCCGTCGTGGTGGCCTCGCACAGCGCAGCGGTGACAGCGGCGGCGGACCGGACGATCCGGTTGGCGGACGGCCGGGTCGTGGCATGACGACGACCGAGCGCCGCAACGGCGTCCCCACCGCCACCGGCGCGTTGGTGGAGTGCGTAGGGGTGGCGCGGACCTTCGGCACGGGGGAGCGCGCGGTGGTGGCCGTGCATGGCGCCGAGTGCGCGGTGCGCGGCGGCGACCGCATCGCGATAACCGGTCCTTCCGGCTCCGGGAAGTCGACGCTGCTGCACCTTTTCGCGGGCCTCGACACCCCGACAGCGGGCATCATGGCCTGGCCGAGATGGGACGAAAGCCCCCACCGGCACCCCGGTCGGGTCGGGATGATCTTCCAGGGTCCCAGCCTGCTGCCCGCTCTGAACGGGTGGGAGAACGTCGCGATGCCGCTGCTGCTGGCCGGAATGCCGGTGGCAGCCGCGCGGACGGTCGCCGTCGCGGCGCTCGACCAGGTAGGGCTGGCGGCTATAGCGCAGGCGCTGCCGGACGAGATGTCCGGTGGTCAATCACAACGGATCGCCGTGGCCCGGGCGCTTGCCATGCGTCCCGCGCTGATCCTGGCCGACGAGCCGACGGGGCAGCTCGACCGGGCCAATGCCCACAACGTCATCGACGTCCTGCTCGCAGCAGCGGCGCCGGACACCGCACTCGTCATCTGCACCCACGACCAGCGCGTTGCGCGGCGCATGAGCCGGCAATGGCGCATGGTCGACGGCAGGCTGGCCACCGATGCCCCCCGCACTGACGGATCCCGATCATGATTGTCGGGCTGTGGGCCGTCGCGCTGATCCGCCGTCGTGCCGGGCGGCTGTTGGCCGCCGCGGGTGGTGTCGCGGTCGCGGTCGCGCTGCTCGCGTCGATCGGGGCGTTCCTCACCGCCGCCGAGGCGTCGATGACCACGCGGGCCACGCACGGCGTCGCGGTCGACTGGCAGGTCCAGGTCGCGGCCGGCGTCGATCCCGCCACGGTCGCCGACGCGGCGCGCGCCACACCCGGCACGCTGGCCGTGCAGACGGTCGGCTTCGGCCGCGCTGCGGGGCTCTCGGCGACCGCGGACGGGTCGACGCGCACGACGGGGGAGGCGCGCGTGCTGGGGATCCCGGACTCCTACCGGGACAGCTTCCCCGCCCAGTTGCGCACACTCGCGGGCGCCGACACCGGGGTGCTGGTGGCGCAGCAGACGGCCGCCAACCTCGGGATCCGCCCAGGTCAGACCTTCCAGATCAACGGTGCAGCAGCAGCAGCGACGACGGTCACGGTCGACGGGATCGTCGACCTGCCCGCCGCCGACACGTTGTTCCAGGTCGTCGGCGCCCCACCGGGCAGCCAGCCGTCGGCGCCACCGGACAACGTTGTGCTGCTGCCCGAAAGCCAGTGGCGGGTTCTGTTCGGCGCCGCCGGCGGGTCGACGATCCAGATCCATGTCGCGCGCGACCACGCGCTACCCGCCGCACCAGCCACCGCCTACATGCAGGCCACCGGGGCGGCGCGCAACTTCGAAGCCCGTCTCGCGGGCGCGGCGACCGTCGGCGACAACCTCGCCGCCACCCTGGATGCCGCCCGCAGCGACGCCGCCTACGCCCGGGTCCTCTTCCTGTTCCTCGCCACACCGGGCGTTGTCCTCGCCGGCCTGCTCACCGCCGCGGTGGTGGACGCGGGCGCCGGTCGACGACGCGCCGAGCAGGCGCTGCTGCGGCAGCGCGGCGCGGGCACCGCCATGGTGCTCGTCCTCGCCGGCGTGGAGGCACTGATCGTCGGTGTCGTCGGCGCCCTACTCGGCGTTGCGGCGGCCGCTGTGCTCGGACTGACGGTGTTCGCGAGCGCGGGGTCCGCCGTCGTCGCCTCGGGATGGGCGGACGTCGCGGCCGTGCTCGGACTGGTCCTGGCGGCGCTGACCGTGCTCGGGCCCGCCTGGCGCGACCACCGCAGGCAGACTGTCACCGCCGCCCGGCAGACGCTGACCCGGCCGCGTGCGCCGTGGTGGACGCGGTGGGGTCTGGACCTGGCGGTCCTCGCGGTATCCGGTGTGGTGTTCTGGCTGACCGGGCAGAGCGACTACACCCTGGTGCTCGCCCCGGAGGGCGTCGCGCAGATCTCCGTGTCCTACTGGGCGTTCGCGGGGCCGTTCCTGCTGTGGATCGGCATCGGGCTGCTCGGATGGCGCCTCGCCGATCTGCTGTTGGCCCGCGGCCGCCCGCTGTTGAAGCGGGCACTCGTGCCGGTGGCCGGGCGGCTCGCCCCGGTGGTCGCGGCGTCCCTGGCGCGCAGGCGCCGCCCACTGGCCCGCTCGGTGGTACTGGTGGCGTTAGCGTTGGCGTTCGCGGGCTCCACCGCCACCTTCAACGCCACTTACGTGCAGCAGGCCGAGGCCGACGCCGCGCTGACCAACGGCGCCGACGTCACCGTCACCGAGTCGCCCGGCGCACCGGTCGGACCTGCCGCGAGTGCACAACTCGCCGCGCTGCCCGGCGTGCGGAGCGTCGAACCGCTCCAGCACCGGTTCGGCTATGTGGGCACCGATATCCAGGACGTGTTCGGGGTGCGGCCCTCCACCATCACCAACGTCACCGTCCTGCGCGACAGCTACTTCCAGGGCGGCACCGCACGACAGCTCATGGACACCCTCGCCGCCGAGCCGGACTCCATCCTGGTCAGCGCCGAGACCGTGAAGGACTTCCAACTGCTGCCCGGTGACCTGCTCAACCTGCGCCTACCGGCAGGCCGCGGCGGCCGGCTGATGACAGTGCCGTTCCACTACGTCGGCGTTGTCACCGAGTTCCCGACCGCGCCCAAAGACAGCTTCTTCGTCGCCAACGCCGCGTATCTCGCCGAGGCCACCGGCAGCGACGCCGTCGGCGCGTTCCTGGTCGACACGGGCGGAGTCGGCACCACGGATGTGGCGGCCGCCGCGCAGGCGCTCCTCGGCCCGACCGCGAGGGTCACCGACATCGCCGACGTGCGAGCCCGCATCGGATCGAGTCTGACGGCCGTCGACCTGTCCAGGCTTACGCAGGTCGAGCTGGGTTTCGCGCTCGTCCTCGCGGTTGCGGCAGGTGGGCTGGTTGCCGCGCTCGGGCTGACGGAGCGGCGCCGGTCGACGGCGATCACCGCCGCGCTCGGCGCCTCGCCAAGGCAGCTCCGTGCTTTCACACTCGGTGAGGTCTCGCTGGTGACGGTCGGCGGGGTCACGGCGGGCGCCATCGGCGGGTGGCTGCTGTCGCTGATGCTCGTCGCCGTGCTGACGGGGGTCTTCGACCCGCCGCCGACGTCGCCTACCGTGCCGTGGGGCTACCTCGCGCTGGTCACCGGGCTCGTTGTCCTTGCCCTCGGCAGCGCAGGTGTCGCCGCGGCCCGCACGTCGCAGCGGACCGGCCTACAGATCCTCCGGGGCTTGTGAGCGCGATCGGAGCGTGCTAGCCGGTGGGGGTCTCGAGCCGGTAGCCGTGGCCGCGCAGCGTCACGATGGCGGGCACGCGACCGGTGGTGCCGTCCGCGGCTTCGGCCAGTTTGCGGCGCACGGCGGCGACGTGGACGTCGAGGGTCTTGGTGGAGCCGAACCAGTTCTCGTCCCAGACGTCGGCCATGAGGGTCTCGCGGCTGACGGCGCGGTCGGGCTCGATGGCGAGCCGGGCGAGCAGGTCGAACTCCTTGGCGCGCATCGCCACCTCCCGGCCTGAGAGAGTGACCCGGCGGGCGGCGACGTCGACCAGCAAATCCCCAATCGGCGTGACCGGCAGCTCGTCGCTCACGATGGCGGCGTCGCGGCGGAGGTGGGCGCGGATGCGGGCGTGCAGTTCGGCGAGCCGCACCGGCTTGGTCAGGTAGTCGTCCGCGCCCGCCTCCAGCCCGACGACGACGTCCATCTCGTCGACGCGGGCGGTCAGCATCACCAGCACCGCCGACGGCTGCAGGAACCGCAGCCGCCGACAGACCTCCACGCCGTCCAGATCCGGCAGACCCAGATCCAGGAGCACCAGGTCGACAGGAGCCGCCGCCGCAACAATGGCGCCACCGCCCGTGCGCTCCCACCGGACCTCGTGCCCGTGGTTGCGCAAGCTGGTGTGCAGCGCATCGCCGATCGTCTCGTCGTCCTCCACCACCAAAACCCGTGCCATGGCCGAACCCTACGGCGGCCCGGCACAGCCCCCCGTTCGACCGATGGGGGATTTGCCGAGCTCACCCGAGAGAACCGGGTCCTTGCCGACATGGGCAACGAATTTGCCGGTCTTTCACCGTCGTCCGATCTGGTGTTGACCCGGCGCTTCGTAGCGTCGGTGCCGCGAACCGATGCTCCCCGTAATCGGTCGCCCCCGCACCGAGAACCGAGGGACCCGTGACCACACACCGCCAGATCGCACCGCCTCGCCCACTGCTGACCAAGGTTCCGCAGATCACGGTCTACTTCTGGATCATCAAGGTGCTCTGCACCACCGTGGGTGAGACCGCAGCGGACTTCCTCAACGTCAACCTCAACTTCGGGTTGACCGGGACATCGATCGTCACCGGCGTCCTCCTGGTCATCGCGCTCGTCGCCCAGCTCAGGACCGACCGCTACCGACCGGGCCGGTACTGGACCGCGGTGACGCTGGTCAGCGTGTTCGGCACCCTGGTGACCGACAACCTGACCGACGCGCTGGGCGTGCCGCTCGAGGTGAGCACGGTCGTGTTCGGGGTGCTGCTGGCCGTCGCGTTCGGGGCCTGGTACGCCGCCGAGCGCACGCTGTCGATCCACTCGATCTTCACCAGACGGCGGGAGGTCCTCTACTGGACGGCCATCCTGCTGACGTTCGCGCTGGGCACGGCCACCGGTGACCTCATGGCCCAGGTGCTCGGCCTCGGCTTCATGGTGGCCGGGCTGGTCGTCGTCGCCCTGATCGTCGTGATCGCGCTGGCGTGGCGGTTCGGCCTGAACGCCGTTCTCTCGTTCTGGATCATCTACGTGCTGACCCGCCCGCTCGGCGCCGCGCTCGGCGACTACCTCTCGCAGCCGACCGGTGAGGGCGGCCTCGGACTGGGTGCCACCCTCACCAGCGTCGTCTTCCTCGCGGGCATCGTCGTCGCCGTTGTCTATCTGGCCGTGACGAAGGCCGACGTGATCGACAGGTCCGGGGCCGACGTCATCGTGGAGGACGAGGAGCGCGGCGGGTTGTGGCAGACCGTCGCGGTCGTGGGGATGCTGCTCGCTCTCGGGGTCGGCGGCTACCTGTGGCGGACCTCGACGCTGCAGGCCGACGTTCCGGTGACGGTGGCAGCAGCAAGCGCCGAAGCCCCGTCCGCGGGCACGGGGCAGGCGAGCGGCGGGCAGCAAGCGCAGCGGTCGCGCCTCGGTGATCTCTCGTCGTTCCGCACCATCACCCAGGACACGCTGCAGCTGGTGACGGCGGGCGACCAAGAGGGCGCGACGACGCGCGCACGCGACCTGGAAATTGCCTGGGACGACGCCGAAGCACAGCTCAAGCCACGGGACAAGGCCGCCTGGACCGCACTCGACGGGAAGATCGACAAGGTGCTGCGCGCGATCAGGGCGACCACCCCCGACCCGGCGGCCGAGAAGACGGCACTCACCGCTTTACTCGACGCACTGGGTCGATGACATCACCAGCACCAACAGGAGGCTCGCGCCTATGCGACGGCTCAGGCGTGTGAGCGGCACCCGGCGCCGGATCGTCCTGATCGGGTTGGGGCTCCTCCTCGCCACCGCGGGGTGCGGAGCCAACCCGACCACACCGACGCCCATGGCCGCGTCCACGGCCTCGACGATCCCGCCTCCAGCTCTCCCCACCACCTCCGCCGTCGCATTGCCCGCTTCCAACATCCCGACCCCCGACCACGTCGTGATCGCGATGTTCGAGAACAAGGACGTCGATCAGGTCCTGGGCAACGGCCAAGCGCCCTTCCTGGACCACCTCGCGCAGAGCGGGGTCGACTTCACGAACTTCCACGCCGAAACCCACCCCAGCCAACCCAACTACCTCGCCTTCTTCTCCGGCGACACACTGGGCATCACCGACGACTCCTGCCTTCCGCCGCTCACGGCACCCAACCTGGGCAACCAGCTGCTCGCCGCAGGCCGCAGCTTCGTCGGCTACTCCGAAGACCTTCCCAGGGCCGGATTCGCCGGCTGTAGAAGCGGCAACTACGCCCAGAAGCACGCACCGTGGACGGCGTTCACCACCTTGCCTGCGGCCACCAACCAACCGTGGACCGCGTGGCCCGCCTCGCTCGAACAGCTGCCGACGGTTGCGTTCGTCATCCCCAACCTGTGCCACGACATGCACGACTGCGACGTCAGCGCGGGCGACCAGTGGCTCGGACAGAACCTGGGGACTTATCTGACGTGGGCTCGCAGCCACAACAGCCTGCTGATCGTCACCTTTGACGAGACAGCCTCGCATGAGGGCAGCAACCGCATCGTGACGCTCATGGACGGGGCGGGCCTCAAGACCGGTCCCGTCGACGAACCGATGGACCACTACCGGCTGTTGCGCACGATCGAGGCCATGTACCACCTGCCTGCGCTCGGCCGCGCTGTGGCCACGCAGCCGATCAGTGACATCTGGGCTCCGCAGGCCCATTGAGGATCAGCGGGCTTGATTTGCGGCGCCGCCGGAGCGTCGGGGCGTTCCCGCTGCTCACCGTGAGCAAGATCGTCTGGCCGGGCGCGCGTCCAGCGCGTTACAGGATGCCGCGGGATCGCGCCTGCTCCCACATTGGGCTCCGTGCCGTTGATGATTTTCCTTCACGGCGGCGGGCTTCCGGGCAACGAGCGTGACGTCGCCCCGACGCTCACGCCGTTGTTGCAGCAGGGCTTCGCAGTGGCGAGCGTCAACTTCCGACTGTCAGGGGAGGCGCGTTTCCTTGCCGCGGCACAGGGTGTGAAGGCTGCTGTGCGCTACCTTCGGGCGATTGTCGAGTACCCCAGTTCGCCGATGCGGATCAATTCACGACCGGCTATCTGGGTGCGGATGTGGAGCGGATCGCGCGGAAGGCGGCACTGGCCGACCCGATCACCTCCATGCGGCAGGCCGACGGCCTGCCGGGATGGCCTCGGGGGTGGGCCTTCCCTCTGCTGATGGTCAGTAGGACCTGCGCGGCTTGACGCTGCCCCTCCTGGACACGACCTCAGCGCCGTTGGAAGATCATGTAGGTGTCGCCGTGGGCGACGGTGCGGTAGTCCGCGGCGATGTCGTGAGCGATGCGCGTGAGGTCGGATCCGCAGGCGATCGCTTCGATGTAGGGGTAGGCGGAGCCGGTAGGAAGATCGGCGCCGGGGATGTCGGGTGTGTCGAGAGCAAGCACGGTGGTGTCGAGTCGTGCCGGGTCCCGGGCGTGGACCAGGGAGGTCTGCTCGACGTTGACCCCGGGCGGTCCGCCTTCGAGGGTGTGGTCGACGGCGAACCACTTCAGCACGGGCACTCCGGTGACCAACCCTCCCGACGGGGTGCATCCGTAGCGGGAGGCGACGGTGAGGTGCAGGACCCGGGATTGGTCGGGGATGGTGGTGTCGATCGCGGCGTCGATCTGTTGGATGCGAGTGCCGACGTCGGTGTACTCGATGATGTGCAGGCTGATCACGACCGCGGCGAGGGCGGCACCGAGCGCAGGTACACGAGGTCTTGTGCGGCGGTAGGGCAGCCCGGCGATGGCCAGGAGGACGGCGGGTGCCAGGAATCGTTCGTCGGGCTTGATGAGGTCGTTCACCATGCTGATCGGGAGCACGACCGCGACGGTCGTGAGGATCGCGCTGAGCCACAGCACCGGCCGCGTGGTGATCGCCCGGTGAAACCTGGGCAGGTCGACGGGTAGCAGGACGAGCGCGGCGAGGGCCACGGCGAGCAAGGCGTTGACCCACAGCAGCGGGAACGCGGGCGGGAACGGGTCGAGGCGCAGGAAGAACTGGAACGTCTCCGTCAGCGCGATGGCCTTGTCCTGCCACGACGGGTAGAGGATGGTTCCGGTCCCGCCGCGTTCGGCGAGTACGTACCAGCCGGCGAGGACGACCCCTGGGCTCATACCCAGGACGAGTTGCACAGCTGCCCGCCGGTTGCCGCGCCGGGCGAAGACCAGGGCGTACAGGATTGCCGCCAGTCCGCCCATGAGCCATGCCAGCAGGTGGGACAGGTAGAGGAGCAGGCCCAGACCGGTCACCGCGGCCAGGGTCGCGGTTGCGGGACCCGATTTCGCCCGGCGGGTGGATCGGTGAAGGACGGCGACGAGGACAAACGTTGCTGCGACGCCGAACTCGTAGCTGAGGTAGCCCTTGTAGAGGAAGAATCCCATCGCCCACGGGAACCCGAGGAACTCGACAGCCGTGGGTCGTCGTTGCAGCGTGCGGACGAGGTAGCCGAAGGCGGCGGCGAACCCGAGCGCCGTCAGGACGAGGAACACCGTGCCGGCCGCCTCGATGGGCAGCGCCGCGTTCAGCAGGCCGATCAGGACCGGCGCGGCGAGGTTCGGCACGGGCACCGGGCTCAGGACGTAGGTGCCTGCGGTGACCCCGGCGCCCGCACCGCTGCCGAACAGCAGCACCGATACGACGTGTCCCTGGTAGAGCCACTGGTAGTAGTCGTAGAAGGGCACGTTGGTGGTGCTGCACAAGGCGACTGAGGTGGCCACGCTCAGCACCGTCCAGAGGACGGCGCACCGGCGTCGAGCTAGATCTGCTTCCCGATAGCGAACCGGCAGTCCGCGAAGGAACGTCGCGATCTTCGTCGGTGAATTCGTTCGTGGCAGCACAGCAGCTTGCGGTCTGGGCGTCATTCGCCCTTCATCAACCATGCGGGTTCCAACATTGGGGTAGCGCCCTCCCGGCATTCGACGGCTGCTCCCAACCGGACGGCTTCATCTCCACGCTGCGCGCGGCCTGGACGAGGGGAGCGACGCCAGCCTCAACGAGGCTATGAGCAGGAAGTGGGCAACGGGCAAGCGTCCGGTAAGCGCATGGCAAGTGATTCCGACGGCCGGTAGGCCGTGTGGCAGGCGGAATTGTCGAGGTGATCGACGCTGGACCACGTAGCCGCCGGATGCTGTTCCCGTTGCCGATCGGATCGATCACCGCCACCGCAAGGAGGACCGCGTTCAGGGCCCGTGCGAAGGCGTTGACCAGATCGCGAGGACGGGCGGACGGGGCCATGACGGCATGGGTTGCCGGCGCCGAACACCGTGCGCGAGGCCGCGGGCCGACCGGTAATTCAGTGTGCTGAGGGCGGCTTTGACCAGCCCATTGTCGCGTCTGGCCTGCTCGGCATCACATCAGTCATGAGGTGTGGACAGTTGGGGGCACATCGGGGGCACACGAGGACGAAAAACGGTGGCTGACGCTGCAAGACGCCGGAAGACATCTTCGCAGGTCAGCCACCGTTTTCGGGCTGCCTCAGGAGGCCGCGAGCCTCTCGAAACTCACACGTCGTAGTACAGCGCGAACTCGTAGGGGTGCGGGCGCAGGCGCAGCGGGTCGATCTCGTTGGTGCGCTTGAGGTCGATCCAGGTCTCGATCAGGTCGGGCGTGAAGACGCCGCCCTCGAGCAGGTACTCGTGGTCCTCCTCGAGCCGGTCGATCACCTCGGGCAGGCTGCGCGGGCACCTGGGCGATGTCCTTGGCCTCTTCGGGCGGCAGCTCGTAGAGGTCCTTGTCGACCGGGGCGGGCGGCTCGATCTTGTTCTTGATGCCGTCCATGCCCGCCATCATCATCGCCGCGAACGCCAGGTACGGGTTGCCCGACGAGTCGGGGCAGCGGAACTCCAGGCGCTTGGCCTTGGGGTTGTTGCCCGAGAGCGGGATCCGGATGCAGGCCGAGCGGTTGCGCGCCGAGTAGACGAGGTTCACCGGCGCTTCGAAGCCCGGCACCAGGCGGTGGTAGGAGTTCACCGTCGGGTTGGTGAACGCCAGCAGGCTCGGCGCGTGGTGCAGGAGGCCGCCGATGTAGTAGCGCGCCAGGTCGGAGAGGCCGCCGTAGCCCGCCTCGTCGTGGAAGAGCGGCTGGCCGTCCTTCCACAGCGACTGGTGGGCGTGCATGCCCGAGCCGTTGTCGCCGAAGAGCGGCTTCGGCATGAAGGTGGCGGTCTTGCCCGCGGCCCATGCGGTGTTCTTGACGATGTACTTGAACAGCATGATGTCGTCGGCCGCGTGCAGCAGCGTGTTGAACTTGTAGTTGATCTCGGCCTGGCCCGCGGTGCCGACCTCGTGGTGGCCGCGCTCGATCTCGAAGCCCGCTGTCGATCATGTTCGTGACCATGTCGTCGCGCAGGTCGGCGTAGTGGTCGACCGGCGGCACCGGGAAGTAGCCGCCCTTGTAGCGGCACCTTGTAGCCGAGGTTGCCGCCCTCCTCCTCCGCGCCGGTGTTCCACCAGCCCTCGACGGAGTCGATGTGGTGGTACTGCTGGTGCGGGTCGGAGCCGAACCGGACCGAGTCGAAGATGTAGAACTCGGCCTCGGCGCCGAAGTAGCAGGTGTCGGCCATGCCCGACGCGGCGAGGTACTCCTCGGCCTTGCGCGCGACGTTGCGCGGGTCGCGGCTGTAGGGCTCGCCCGTGATCGGGTCGTGCACGAAGAAGTTGATGTTGAGCGTCTTGTGCTTGCGGAACGGGTCGAGCGCGGGCCGTGGCGGCGTCGGGGAACAGCGCCATGTCGGACTCGTTGATCGCCTGGAAGCCGCGGACGGACGAGCCGTCGAACGCGACGCCGTCCTCCAGGATGTCGGCTGCCGTGGTAGCGGGGACGGTGAGGTGCTGCATCACGCCGGGAAGGTCGCAGAACCGGATGTCGAGATACTCGACCTTCTCGTCAGAGATGAATTTCAGAACCTCTTCGGAGTTGCTGAACACCCTCGCTTGCTCCTTCGATCGGCTCGTGGGTTCGAGCGACGCTAGGGCGGCGATGTTGCCCGTCGGTCACTCGGTGGTTTCGCAGACGTTAACGGCCTCGCGGTCGCAGACTCAGTGATGACTGCGCAACCTAGACTGCAGACTATGGCCGGATGGCTGGAGTCCTGGATGCCCGGGACGACTATAGGGCCGAACGGACGTACTGATAGCGCCTATCCGGGGGAGCGGTTGGGGCTTCCCGCCTCCGGCGTCGGGTCCGTGGCCGGGTTCGGGCGGCGGCTGGCCGCCCTGACGATCGACTGGCTCATCGGCTACGGCATCGCCGCGATCTTCGCCAGCTCCCGACCCCGCGTCAACCCGTGGTTCGGCTGGCTCGTCCTCGGCGTCTGGTTCCTGCTGACGGCTGTGCCGGTGGCCGCTGTTCGGCGCGAGCGCGGGGATGATGGCGCTCGGGCTGCGGGTGGTCCCGCTCGACGGCCGAGCCGACGGTCGGCGTGGCCGTGGGCCGCTGCTGCGCACGGCGTTGATCGCGGTGGTGGTGCCCCCGCTCGTGCGCGACGCCGATCGGCGCGGCTGGCACGACCGCGCGGCGCGCACCGTGGTGGTGCGCACCCGCGTGAGCCGGGACGCGAGCGCGCGCCGCGACCGTGCGCTGGATGCTGCGCATCTTGGCGCCCGCGGGCAGCGGGCCCTTCGGCAGCGCCGCGCTGCGCGAGCCCAGAGCGGCGAGGCGCTTCTCGATGTCGTCCATCTGGTCGGTCGCAGATGTTGCGCGGGAGCTTGGTGAGCGTCTTCTGCAGGTCGCGCAGCGGGGTCTGGCCCTCGTCGTTGCCCACGATGAAGTCGTAGATCGGGGTGCTGCCCACGACCCGCGAGGTGCGCTTCTTCTCCTGCGCGAGCAGGGTCTTCACCCGGTGCGGCGCGCCCTCGGCCACGAGGATCACGCCCGGGCGGCCGATCACGCGGTGGACGGCGTCGAGGTGGGTGGTGCCCGCGATGCCCTGGGTGACCCGCCACGCGCCGCGCATGTTGTCCAGCGCCCACCCCGCGGCGCCCGGCTGGCCGTCGGCCTTGGCGTAGACGGAGTTCTGCACGCGCCGTCCGAAGATCGACACAGCGGCCAGCAGCGCCGATGGCGATGCCCAGCGGCAGCACGACCCACTGCATCCCGAAGATCAGCCCGATGCCGAACGCCAGCGCGGCCGCCACGACGATCGAACCGATCATCAGCGGCAGCAGCAGCTTGTCGTCGCGGCGCTGCTGCTGGAACGCCTGCCAGAGCTGCTTGTACCGCATCTTCGACGCGGCGCGCTTCTCCCGCTTCGCTGCCTTCTGTGCTTCCTTGTCCGCCTTGGCGGGCTTCCCGGCCATGCCGGTCAGGATAGCTCTAGCGGGCGAGCAGGGAGGCGGCCTCCTGGGCAGCGCGCACCTCCGTCTGCCAGGTGCTCCAGGCCCTCGGGCAGCGGCTCGCCGCGATGCTGCTTCGTCTGGGCGTAGAGCCGGCCTGCGCGGTAGGACGAGCGGACCAGCGGGCCCGCCATCACGCCTGCGAAACCCATCTCCTCGGCGACGCTGCGCGTGCTCGACGAACTCCTCGGGCTTGACCCACCGCTCCACCGGGTGGTGGCGCGGGGTCGGCCGCAGGTACTGCGTGATCGTGATGATCTCGCAGCCCGCCTCGTGCAGGTCGGCCAGCGCCGCGGTGACCTCGTCGGGCGTCTCGCCCATGCCCAGGATGAGGTTGGACTTGGTGACCAGCCCGGCGGCGCGGGCCTTGGTGAGCACCGAGAGCGAGCGGTCGTAGCGGAACGCGGGCCGGATGCGCTTGAAGATCCGCGGGACGGTCTCGAGGTTGTGCGCGAGCACCTCGGGCCGGGTGGCGAACACCTCGGCGAGCTGGTCGTCGAGGGCGTTGAAATCGGGGATCAGCAGCTCGACGCCGGTGCCGGGGTTCAGCGCGTGGATCTGGCGCACGGTCTCGGCGTAGAGCCACGCGCCGCCGTCGGGCAGGTCGTCGCGGGCGACGCCGGTGATCGTGGAGTAGCGCAGGCCCATCGTGCGCACCGACTCGGCGACGCGGCGGGGCTCGTCGCGGTCGAGCTCGGCGGGCTTGCCGGTGTCGATCTGGCAGAAGTCGCAGCGGCGCGTGCACTGCTCGCCGCCGATGAGGAACGTGGCCTCGCGGTCTTCCCAGCACTCGTAGATGTTGGGGCAGCCCGCCTCCTCGCAGACCGTGTGCAGCCCGCCCGCGCGGACCAGCGCCTTCAGCTCGGTGTACTGCGGGCCGGTGCGCGCGCGGGTGCGGATCCACGGCGGCTTGCGTTCGATCGGGGTCTCGGCGTTGCGGACCTCCAGACGCAGCAGCTTGCGGCCCTCCGGTGCGATCGTCACCTCGACAGGCTACGCCGGTCGGGCCCGTCGGGCCCGGATCGCGGACCGGCTGCGTAGGGTCGTCGCCGTGGACTTGCGGATCTTCACCGAGCCCCAGATGGGGGCCAGCTACGACGACCAGCTGCGCGTCGCCCAGACCGCCGAAGCGGCGGGCTACGACGCGTTCTTCCGCTCCGACCACTTCCTCGCGATGGGCGGCGCGTCCGGCGAGCCGGGGCCGACCGACTCGTGGGTGACGCTCGGCGCCTCGCGGTGCAGACCGTCGCGGATCCGGCTCGGGCACGCTGGTCACCTCGGCGACGTTCCGGCTGCCGGGGCCGCTCGCGATCACGGTCGCGCAGGTCGACGCGATGTCGCGGGGCCGCGTCGAGCTGGGGCTGGGCTCGGGCTGGTTCGAGGCCGAGCACGAGGCGTACGGCGTCCCGTTCCCCGGCGCTCGGCGAGCGGTTCGACCGCCTCACCGAGCAGCTGGAGATCATCACCGGGCTGTGGGGGACGCTGCCGGGGGAGCGGTTCTCCTACTCGGGCGCGCACTACACGCTCGACCGACTCGCCCGCCGCTGCCCAAGCCGGTGCAGCAGCCGCACCCGCCGATGATCGTCGGCGGCACGGGGCCGAAGCGCACCCCCGCGCTCGCGGCCCGGTTCGCGACCGAGGTCAACGTGCCCTTCGTCGGGATCGACGCAGGTCGCCGCGCAGTTCGCGCGGGTCGACGCGGCCTGCCAGGGAGATCGGCCGCGACCCCGCCGAGCTGGTGCGCTCGACGGCGCAGACGATCGCGGTCGGACGCGACGACGCCGAGGTGGAGCGGCGGGCGATGACGCTCGGCCGCGACGCGGCGGACCTGCGGGCGAACGGGCTGGCGGGCACGGTGGCCGAGGTGGTCGACCGGCTCGGGCAGTGGCGGGAGAAGACCGGTGATCACGCGGATCTACCTGCAGCTGATGGACATGGCCGACCTCGACCAGGTCGAGCTGATCGCGGCCGAGGTGGCGCCGCAGCTGGGCTGACGCGCCGTGCAGAGGCGCCCGTCGGTGCACGGTGATTCCGCGCGCGCAGGCACCTGCGACGCGGCGGGGGTAGCGTGGCGGCCATGGTGGGTTCGTGTCGTCGTGATGCCGGGCCGGTGCGGGTCGACCGCGTCGGGATGATCGAGTACGTCGCCGCGTGGGACGCCCAGCGCGCCCACGCCGAGGCGCGCCGCACGGGCACCGGGCCCGACGTGCTGATGCTCCTGGAGCACCCGTCGGTCTACACGGCGGGCAAGCGCACCCAGCCCGAAGACCGGCCCACCGACGGCACCCCCGTCGTCGACGTCGACCGCGGCGGCCGGATCACCTGGCACGGCCCCGGCCAGCTCGTCGGCTACCCGATCGTCGCGCTCGCCGAGCCGATGGACGTCGTCGACTTCGTCCGGCGGCTCGAGGAGGCGCTCATCGCCGTCGTGCACGGGCTTCGGCATCACCGCGGCCGGGCGGGTGGCCGGGCGCAGCGGCGTGTGGCTGCCCGCCGACGACCGCGGGCCCGAGCGCAAGATCGCGGCCATCGGGGTGCGGGTGCAGGGCGGCGTCACCCTGCACGGCTTCGCGATCAACTGCGCGCCCGACCTCGACGGCGTTCGACCGCATCGTCCCGTGCGGCATCACCGACGCGGGCGTGACGTCGCTGTCGGCCGAGCTGGGCCGCTCCGGTGCCGGTCGCCGAGGTCATCGACGCGACCGAGCGCGCGGTGCTCGCCGCGCTGGACGGCACGCTGCCGGTGCGCGAGCACCCGTCGCGCGCCCGGCCGCGCCCGCAGGGCTCGACCTGCAGCTGCACCCCGCCCTGCGCTGACCGTCAGGCGCGCGCCGAGCCGCTCCGCCGCGCACACCGGCGTGCGCACTGCACGGTGTGTGCGGCACCACGGGCGCAGCTGCGGGCTCAGCCGCCGCAGGCGCGTCGCCATCGCTGGCGGCTGCGGCCCTCCTCGTGGAGCCAGTGCCGCACCTGCTCGGCGGTGAGCGCGGCCAGCAGCACGTCGGCCCGCAGGTCGGCATCGGGCGCCCCGGCCTCGCGCGAGCAGCAGGCGGCAGTGGCTGCACCCACAGCCGGTGCGAGCCCGATGCGCAGCCGGGCGCCCGGGCTGGCCGTCTGCGACATCGCCACCAGGTCCAGGTGGGCGATCGACGAAGCCCAGGTAGGCGTCGACGAACGCGGCGAGCCGGTCGACGGGCTCGCGCGCCGGGGCCGAGCGGGGGCGGGCCGCCGAGCATGTCCTGCTGCAGCTGCGCCTCCCGCTCGTCGAGCAGCGCCGCGGCGAGGCCGGACTTGTCGCCGAACCGCCGGTAGAGCGTGCCCTTGCCGACGCCCGCGGCCGCCGCGACGTCGTCCATGCTCACCGCCGCGACGCCACGCGCCGCGAACAGCTCCTCCGCCGCCGCGAGCACCTTGCGCCGGTTGCGCGCGGCGTCCGCCCGCTCCGCGGGGGCCGCGCCGCTCAGCAGGTCTCAGATCCACGAGCAGGACTGTAGTCCGTTTCTCCCTTGACGTAAACGGACCGCGGTCCGTATCTTCAAGCGGACCGCAGTCCGAATCTCTCGTTGGAGCTCGCCATGACCCTCTTGCACATCTCCTCGTCCCCGCGCGGCACCGACTCCGAGTCGCTGCGCATCGCCGCGCGTCTTCACCGACGCCTACGCCGAGTCCCACCCCGGCGCCGAGATCGAGCACTGGGACCTCTGGGACGGCCCGCTGCCCGACATGGCGTTGGGCGCCAAGGCCAAGATGACCGTCTTCGGCGGCGGCACGCCCGTCGGCGCGGAGGGCCGGGTGTGGGCCCAGGCCCGCGCCACGTTCGAGCGCTTCGCCGCGGCCGACCGCGTGCTGTTCAGCGTGCCGATGTGGAACGGCGGGATCCCGTACGTCCTCAAGCAGTTCATCGACGTCGTGAGCCAGCCCGGCTGGATCTTCGGCGTCGACCCCGTCGCCGGCTACCAGCACCTGCTCGCCGACCGCGGCACCCGCGTCGCGGTGATCTACACCAGCGCGGTGTGGGGCCCGGGCGTCGGCCCGGAGTTCGGCCGCGACTTCCAGTCGACCTACTTCGCCGACTGGCTGCGCTGGACCGGCCTCACCGACATCAGCGAGATCCGCTTCCACCCGACGCTCACCGGCGACCGCGCGGCCGAGGACGCCGCCGCGCTCGGCCCGCGCCCGCGACATCGCCAAGACGTTCTGAGCGGGTCGTGTCGAGACGTCCGCACTGGAGCGCGCAGGTGGCGCGAGCACCGCTTCCGCCGCGCGGCGCCCGCTGACCAGCGCGCCCTGCTGCGACGGGGTGTCGCGGTGGTCGCCCGCCACGAACAGGCCGTCGCCGAGGTCGACGGGCTGCGCAACGGCCGTCCGGCCGGGAACGCGGGCAGCGCGCCGCGCACCTCGTCGGTGCGCAGGAGCTCCCAGCCGTCGGTCGGCGCGCCGTAGATCCGGCCAGCTCACGGCGGATCGCGGGCTCGGGGAGGGCCGCGCCGACGACCGTCGACGACACGAGCGCCCGGCCCGGCGGGGCGTAGCGCCTCGGGCATCACGACGGTGTTCGCGATCGGCCCGCCCGTGCCGTCGAGGTGCAGCAGCGGCTCGTCGGCGGGCGGGCTCGGCGCCGCGTGGTGGTAGGTCGTGAGGCGTGTGCAGCGCCGGCACGCTCCAGCCCGGGCAGCAGGCCCGCGGCGGTGCGCGGGTCGGTGGCGACGACGACGGCGCGGGCCGCGAGCGTCTCGCCGTCGACCTCGACGCGGCCCGGCGCGCACCCGGCTGACCCGCCGTCCGGTCGCGCAGCGCCGTCTCCGGCAGGGCATCGGCGAGCAGGGCGGGCAGGGCGCCCATGCCTTCGGCGGGCACCGCGATGGTGCCGAGCGCGAAGCAGCGCCACACCAGCCGCACGTAGGCCGCCGACGTCGCGAGCCCGCGCTCGCCCGAGCACACCGGACAGGAACGGCCGCAGGAACTGCTCGACGACCGGGCCGTCGAGGTGGGCCGCGGCGAAGTCGCGGGCCGCGCGACCGGTCGATCCGCGTGGCCGTGCGCTGCGGCGGGGTGGCCAGCACCTGCGTGGTCCACGCGACGAGCCGGGCCTTGTCGCGCGGCTCCGAACAGCCCGTCGACGGCGGTCGGCCACGCCAGCCCCGGACGCCGCAGCGGGTTGCCGAACGTGTGCAGCGCGCCGTCGTCGCCGCGGATCGCCGCACCGGGGACGAAGGGGCGCAGGTGCAGCGGCGTCGAGGTCGGCGGCGGCCCGCAGCGCCGGGTAGATCGTGTTGAGCACCTGGAAGCCGCGGTCGAGCCGGAACCCGTCGACGACGTCGGTCGCGACCCGCCCGCCGGGCCGGTCGGCCGCCTCGAGCACGCACGACGTCGAGGCCGCGCCGCGCCAGCACGGCCGCCGCACGCAGGCCCGCGAGCCCCGCGCCGACGACGACGACCTCGTGCGCGGTCACCTGGTCCAGCGCCGCCGACAGCGCGTCATCCGACGGTGAAGTGCCGGAACTGGTAGCCGGTGGCCTCCAGCCTGGCGGGCACGGCGCGCTGGCCGAACAGCAGCAGCTCCTCGCCCATCGCGCCGAGCAGGGTCTTGATCGCGAGCGGCGGGCACGGGGATCGACGTCGGCCGGTGCACGGCCGCGGCGAGCGCCTTCGTGAACTCGGCGTTCGTGACGGGCGTCGGCCCGGTGAGGTTGACGGGCCCGCTGATCGTCGCTCGTGCTCCAGCGCGTGCCGGATCCCGCCGACCTCGTCGTCCAGCGAGATCCACGGCATGTACTGGGCGCCCGAGCCCAGCCGGCCGCCGAGGAACAGCTTGAAGAGCGGCTTCGAGCATGCCGAGCAGGCCGCCCGCGGGCGCGAGCACGAGACCGGTGCGCAGGTGCACCACGCGCGCACCGCCGTCTTTGGCCTTCTGGGCCGCCGCCTCCCAGTCGCGGCACACCTCGGCGAGGAACCCGCCGCCCGACGGCGAGTTCTCGTCGGTGACGTGGTCGCCGGTGTTGCCGTAGTAGCCCACCGCCGAGGCCGAGAGGAACGCGGGCACGCCGTGCTCGGCCACGGCGGCGGCAAGCACCTCGGTGGGCACGTTGCGGCTGTCGCGGATCAGCTGCTTGCGGGCCCCGCTCCACGGCCGGTCGCCGATCCCGACGCCGCCGAGACCGATCACCGCGTCCACGCCGTCGAAGGTGCCGGGGTCGATGCGGCCCGCGGGCGGGTCCCACCCGCGCTCGTCCGGAGCGGCGGGCGCGCGGCGCACCAGGCGCAGGACGTCGTGCCCGGCCTCACGGAGGTGAGCCACCAGGGCGGTTCCGATCAGACCGGACGATCCGGCGATGACTACGCGCACGGTGAAGATCCTCGTCGGAGACCGCCCCCGCACGCGACTCGGACCGGGCCGTGCGCGGAAAATGTGGCCAGGCCGACGCTCTCCGCGCACGGCCCTCAGCTGACCTCGAACTCGCCTGCCTCCAGCCGCGCCCGGATCGCCGAGACGAACCGGCCCGCGTCCGCACCGTCGACGAGGCGGTGGTCGTAGGTGAGCGGCAGGTAGCAGACCGAGCGGATGGCGATCACCGGCTCGCCGTCGGGCCCGTCGACGACGCGCGGACGACGGACGATCGCCACCGGTGCCCAGGATCGCGACCTGCGGCTGGTTGATGATCGGGGTGTCGAACAGCGCGCCGACGCTGCCGATGTTGGTGATCGTGAACGTGCCGCCGGACAGCTCGTCCGGGCCGATCTTGTTGTCGCGGGTGCGCGCGGCGACGTCGGCGATCCTCTTCGCCAGCCCGGCGATGTTGAGGTCCTCGGCGTTCTTGATCACCGGGACGAGGAGGCCGCGGGGGGTGTCCACGGCGATGGCCAGGTGGACGTTGCCGTGGTAGGTCACCTCCTTGGCCTCTTCGTTGATCGAGGCGTTGACGGCCGGGAACTGCTTGAGCGCCTCGATCGCCGCCTTCGCGAAGAACGGCAGGAAGGTGAGCTTGACGCCCTCGCGGCGCGCGAACTCGTCCTTCACCCGGTCGCGCAGGCGGGCGACGCGCGTGATGTCGACCTCCTGCACCGTCGTGAGCTGGGCCGACACGTGCAGCGACTCGGTCATCCGCTGCGCGATCACCTGCCGCAGCCGGGGCAGCTTCACCGTGGTGCCCGGCTGGGGTCCGCCGGACGCGGGCCGGGCGGCCTGCTTCGGGGCGGCCGACGAGGAGGTCGGCGCCGCCGCAGCCGGGGCGGCCTGCGGCTCCGGGGCGGGCTCCGGCTCGGGCTCGGGCTTCGCCGCCTCGGCGGCGGCCAGCACGTCCTGCTTGCGGATGCGTCCGCCGACGCCGGACCCCGTGATCGACGACAGGTCGACGGAGTGCTCGGCCGCGAGCTTGCGCACCAGGGGCGTGACGTAGGGGGCGGCGCCATTGCCCGACGAGCCCGACTGCTCGGCGGCGGGCTCGGCCGCCTCGGCGGGCGCCGCGGCGGCGGGCTGAGCAGCTGGTGCGGCGGCAGGCGCCTGCTGGGACGAGGCTTCGGCGGGCTTCGCCTCGGCCTTCGTTTCCGGCTCGGCCTTCTTCTCCGGCTCGGCCTTCTTCTCGCTCGGCTCCGGCTCGGGCTCCTTCTCCGGCTCCGCCTCGGCCGCCGCGTCGGCGTCGCCGATCGTCGCCAGCCGCCCGCCGACGTCGACCGTCTCGTCCTCGGACGCGTGGATCTCCAGGAGCGTGCCCGCGACGGGCGAGGGGATCTCGGTGTCGACCTTGTCGGTGGAGACCTCGAGCAGCGGCTCGTCGACCTCGACCTGGTCGCCGACCTGCTTGAGCCACCGGGTGACGGTGCCCTCGGTGACGCTCTCGCCCAGCTCGGGCATGGTCACCGCCTGGCCGGACCCCGTGGACTTGGCCCCGGCCTTCGGCGCGGGCGCGGGCTCCTCGGCCGAGCTCGGCACGGGGGCGGGCTCCTCGGGGGCGTCCGACTCCTCGGCGGGAGCGGACTGCTCCGGCTCCTCGGCGGCGGCGTCGTCCGACCCGGCGGCGTCGTCGGAGCCCGGACCCGTCGTCGGACCCGGACCCGTCGCCGATCACGGCCAGTTCGCCGCCGACCTCGACGGTCTCGTCCTCACCCGCGACGATCCGCTCCAGCACCCCCGCAGCGGGCGAGGGGATCTCGGTGTCGACCTTGTCGGTGGACACTTCGAGCAGCGGCTCGTCGACCTCGACCCGGTCGCCTTCTTGCTTGAGCCACCGGGTGACGGTGCCCTCGGTGACGCTCTCACCGAGGGCGGGCATCTGGACGGAGAAGGACATGGCTCCTCGATCTTGTCAGTTCGCGTGCAGGTCAGGAGTGGCTGTGCAGGGGCTTGCCGGCCAAGGCGAGGTGCGCCTCACCGACGGCTTCGGTCTGGGTGGGGTGGGCGTGGATCAACGCGGCGACGTCCTCGGCCTGGGCGTCCCAGTTGTAGATCAGCTGGGCCTCGCCGATCAGCTCGCCGACCCTGGCCCCGACCATGTGGATGCCGACCACCGGGCCCGGCGTGCCCTCGCCGCCCGCCTTGACGAGCTTGATCGCGCCCTGGGTCTGCAGGATCTGGCTCTTGCCGTTGCCCGCGAGGTCGTAGGTCAGCGTCTGGACCTCGCCGTAGGCGCTCCTTGGCCTGCGCCTCGGTGAGACCGACGGACGCGACCTCGGGCTCGCAGTAGGTGACGCGGGGGATGCCCGACTCGTCGATCACCGGCGGGTTCAGCCCCGCGATGTCCTCGGCGATGAAGATGCCCTGCTGGAAGCCGCGGTGGGCGAGCTGGAGGCCGGGGACGATGTCACCGACGGCGTACACGTCCGGCAGGTTCGTGCGCAGCCGGTCGTCGGTGAGCACGAAGCCGCGCTCCATCTGTGACGCCCGCCTCCTCGTAGCCCGCGTTGGCGGTGTTGGGGCCGCGGCCGACCGCCACGAGCAGGATGTCGGCCTCCAGCTCCTCGCCCGACTCCAGCGAGACCGTGACGGAGCTGTCGTTCTGCTTGGCGCCGGTGAACTTCACGCCCGTCTTGAAGGCGATCTTGCGACGGCGGAACGCGCGCTCCAGGAGCTTGGACGCGAACTCGTCCTCGTTGGGCACCAGCCGGGGGAGCGCTTCGACGACCGTCACCTCGGCGCCGAAGCTCTTGAAGACCGAGGCGAACTCGACGCCGATCACCCCGCCGCCGAGGATGACGACGCGGCCCGGCACCTCCTCGAGCCGCAGCGCCTCGTTGCTGGTGATGACCCGGCCGCCGATGTCGAGGCCGGGCAGCGTGCGGGCGTAGCTGCCGCTGGCCAGGACGACCTTCTTGCCGACGTAGCGGTCTTCGCCGACGGTGACGACGTTCGGCGCCTCGAACCGGCCCTCGCCCGCCACGAACTGGATCTTGCGGGACTTCACGAGCCCCTGCAGTCCCTTGTAGAGCTTGCTGATCACGCCGTCCTTGTAGGCGTTGACCCCGGCCATGTCGATGCCCGCCAGGCTGCTCTTGACGCCGATGCGGTCGCCCTCGCGGGCGTTGTCGGCCACCTCGGCGGCGTGCAGCAGCGCCTTGGTCGGGATGCAGCCGTAGTGCAGGCAGGTGCCGCCCAGCTTGTCGCGTTCGACGAGCACCACCGACATCCCCAGCTCGGCCGCGCGCAGCGCGCAGGCATAGCCGCCCGATCCGCCACCGAGGATCACCAGGTCCGCGTTGTGCTCGGGCACGTCCTACTCCTCATCAAAGGGTCTTTCGCTCTCGGCATGTCACGCCGCTGTCATCTTGTCACCCGACGCGCCTTCGCGTGGGTCCCGGTCGGGCCCTGATCGGGAGCGGGGAGAAATCCGCCGCCCCGCACGTTGGCCGGGTGGGAGGTGGGTCGCCGATGGGCCTGCTCGGACGGCTGCGGAGCGGGTACTCCGCGGAAGAGAAGTACCTGCGTGAATGGGTGCGCACCCACGCGGGTGTGGAGGCGTTCGTCGAGCCGCGCACGACGGTCACGGAGACCACGATGCTGCTGGTGGCGGCCGACGGGGAGTGGACGCGGCGGCGCATCGCGGGACCGGACGCGGCGCGCAAGCTCGCGCGGAGCCTCCAGATGCCAGTGTACGACGTCCAGTTGGTCGGGTACCCGCAGCGCATGCGCGACCACGACGCCCGCGAACGGATCCTGCGCCGTCGGGCCCGACGCGGCGACTGACCGCGTCAGCCGTGCTCGGCGATGTCCCGCAGCACGGCGAAGATCGTCCGGACCGGCACGCCCGTGCCGCCCTTCGTCGTGTAGCCGTAGGGGCCGCCGGTGTGGAAGCTGGGGCCCGCGATGTCGAGGTGGGCCCACGCCAGGCCGTCGGGCACGAACTCGCGCAGGAACGTGCCCGCCACCAGCATGCCGCCCCAGCGCTGGCCCGTGACGTTGGCCAGGTCGGCCACCCGCGAATCCAGGTCGGCGCGGATGTGCTCGGGCAGCGGCATCGCCCAGCCGTCCTCGCCGCACTCCCTGGCCAGCGCGGCGACCCGGTCGCGGAAGGCGTCGCTGCCCATGACCCCCATCGTGCGCAGTGCCGAGCGCCACCTGCTGCGCGCCGGTGAGCGTGGAGGTCTCGATCAGGTAGTCGGGGTCGTCCTCGCCCGCCCGCACGATGGCGTCGGCCAGGATCAGGCGGCCCTCGGCGTCGGTGTTGAGCACCTCGACGGTGCGGCCGCCGTACATGCGCAGCACGTCGCCGGGCCGGTAGGCGGTGTCGGACGGCATGTTCTCGGCCATCGGCACCGTCGCGGTGACGGCGACGGGCAGTTCCAGCTTCGCCGCGAGCACGGTCGCGGCGATCACCGCGGCCGCACCGCCCATGTCGGACGTCATGTGGTCCATGTTGGCCGCGGGCTTGATCGAGATGCCGCCGGTGTCGAACGTGATCCCCTTGCCGACGAGCGCGACGCTCGCGCGCGGCGACGGGCCGCCCGACCAGCGCAGCCGGACCAGCCGGGGCTTGCGGGACGAGCCCTGCGCCGACGCCGAGCACGCCGCCGAACCCGGCCTCGGCGAGCGCGGCGTCGTCGAGCACCTCGACCTCGACGCCCGCGGCCTCGGCCAGCTCGACGCGCCCGCGCGGCGAACGTCTCCGGGTACAGGTCGTTCGGCGGGGTGTTGACCAGGTCGCGGGCGGTGCGCACCGCCTCGGCGACGGCCGCGGCCGAGCGCACGACCTGCGCGGCGTCGGCCGCGTCGGTGACCAGGTCGATCCGCGCGAGCGGGGCCTTGCGGTTCCCGTTGGTGCGGTAGGCGGTGAACGTGTACGCGCCGAGGGCGCTGCCTTCGGCGGCTGCGGCGAGGTCGATCCGCGCCGAGCGTGCTCACCGCGTGGTCGATGCCCGCCAGCGCCCTGGCCGCCGCCCCCGAGGCGCGGCGGACCTGCTCGGGGCGGACCGCGTCCTTGACCTTGCCCAGGCCGACGGCGACGAGCAGCGGCGCCGTGAGCGTGCCGCGCGTCGGGAGCTTGACGACCTCGTCGGCCTTGCCGGTCGCCCCCGCCACCGCGAGCAGGGCGGCGAGCTGCCCGTCGAAGGCGGCGTCGACCTCGTCGGCGCCGGGGGCGAGCCGCGGGGGAGCCCCGCTGTCGGCGGCGCCCTCCTCGACGATGAGCCCGATGACGACGGCATCCGCGTCGACGGTGGCAGGAGATCCGTCGACGGGGGAGAGCTCGGGGGACACGTGGGCGCCTTCCTCTTCGGTAGCGAGACCGCTTCGAGACCCTACTGACACCGCTGGGTGGCCGGTCCGGGCAGGTGGGGGTGCTTGGGTGGGCAGGTGTCCCCGCGGCGTCGAACGCAGGCTCGGCACGACCGACGCCGTCGTGCTGGGCCTCGCCTCGATGCTCGGCACCGGCGTGTTCGCCGTTTGGGCGCCCGCGGCGGGCGCAGCGGGCCGGTGGATGCTGCTCGCCGTCGTGCTCGCCGGGATCGTCGCGGCGTGCAACGCGGCTTCGACCGCGGACCTCGCCGTCGCGCACCCGCAGAGCGGCGGCGGCTACGTCTACGGGTCGGCGCGCCTGTGCCCGGGGGCGGGGCGGCTGGCGGGCGTGGCCTTCCTGGTCGGCAAGTCGGCGTCCGCCGCCGCTGCCGCGGGGGTGTTCGGCAGCTATGTCCTGCCGTCCGCGCCGCTGGTCGCAGCCCTGCTGGCGGTGCTGGCGGTCACCGCGCTCAACATCGCGGGGGTGCGGTGGACGGCGCGCGGCGCCTACGCGCTGGTCGGCGGCATCATCGCCGTGCTGCTGGTCGTCATGGTGGTGGGGCTGTCGGTGAACGGCGGCCCGGTCGACCCCGCGGCCCCGGCGGTGACGCCGATCGTCGTCGACTCGGGCCCCTTGGGGGTGCTGACCGCAGCGGGCCTGGTGTTCTTCGCGTTCACCGGCTACGCGCGCATCGCCACGCTCGGCGAGGAGGTGCGCGACCCCGAGAAGACCCTCCGGCTGGCCATCCCGCTGGCACTGGGCATCGCGCTGGTGATCTACCTGCTCGTGGCGTGGGCGCTCCTGAACGGGTTGGGCCCCGACCGGCTCGCGCAGCAGATGTCGCCGCTCGCCACGCTGGTGGACACGAGGGGGGCACCCGGCCTCGGCGTCCTCGTCCGGGTGGGGGCCGCGGTGGCGGCGGGCTCGGCGCTGCTGACCGTGCTGGTGGGGGTCAGCCGGACGGCGCTGGCCATGGCGCGCGGCAACGACCTGCCGCGCGGGCTCGACCGGGTCGGCCGTCGGGGCACCCCGTGGCTCGCCGACCTCGCGGGCGGGGCGGTGGCCGCGGTGATCGCCGTCCTCGCAGGCCCGGTGGCCGCGATCGCGCTCTCGGCGTGCTCGGTGCTCGTCTACTACGCCGTGATCAACATCGCCGCGCTGCGCCTGCAGCCCACGGAACGCACCTGGCCGCGCTGGACGTCGATCCTGGGCCTGCTGCTGTGCGTCCTGCTCGCGGTGCTCCTCCCGCTGGCCCAGGTGCTGATCACCGCGGCGGCGCTGGCCGTGGTGTGGACGGCGTGCACGTTCCTGCCGCACCGGAGATGAGCGGGGCGAGCTCGGTGAGGTCGGCGATCTCCACGTCCCCCTCGACGCCCTTGAGCGCGGCCACCCTCGCCCCCGCGGCCCGGCCCGCGGCGACCCCCGCGGGCGCGTCCTCGACGACCAGGCAGCGCTCCGGCGCGACGCCGAGCAGCCGGGCGGCCAGCAGGTAGCCCTCCGGGTCGGGCTTGCCGTTGGTGATGTCGTCGACGGTGACGAGCACGGGCGCGGTGATGCCCACCGCCCCGAGCCTGGCGTTGGCCAACCGCTGGTCGGCGCTGGTCACGATGGCCCAGGGGAGCGCGAGCCCGGCCAGCAGGTCGAGCGCGCCCGTGGTCGGCACCACGTCGTCGAGGTCCTCGTACTGGATGTCGAGCTGGTACGCCGCGGCGGCCTCGACGGCGGCGTCGTCGAGGTCAGGGCGCAGGGAGCGCACCGTGTCGTCGGCGGGCCTCCCGTGCAACGTGGCCGGGTCGACGTCGACGTCGTACTCGCGCGCCCAGGTGCTCCAGGCGCGTTCGACGGCGGCATCGGAGTTGACGAGCGTGCCGTCCATGTCGAAGAGGACGGCGGCGACATCGGTGAGATCCACGATTGCCGACGGTACGGTGCTTCCATGGTCAGGACCGAGCGTGCCGTCATCATCGCGGCGAGCCCCGAGGTCGTCTGGTCGGTCGTGTCGGACGTCGAGCGGTGGCCCGAGTGGCACCCGGCGTGCGACGAGGTGCGGAGGCTCGACGACGGCCCGCTGCGCGTGGGCAGCCGGGCCGTGGTCCGCCAGCCCCGGCTGCCCACCGTGACCTGGGAGGTGACGTGGCTGGACCCGGCCGCGGGCTTCATCTGGGTCACGCGGGCGCCGGGGGCGTTGACGATCGGGGAGCACCACGTCCGGCCTGCGGACGCCGAGGGTGAGACGGCGCTGCGCCTCGTGCTCGAGCAGTGCGGAGCGCTCGGCTCGGTGGTCGGCATGGCCATGCGCGGGCTCACCGGTCGCTACGTGACGATGGAGGCCGCCGGGATCAAGCAGCGCAGCGAGGCCCGGGAGCGGTAGCGTCCCGCGCCGTGGACGACCTGCGCACCGGCCCCCTGCACGACCGGCACACCGCCCTCGGCGCGACGATGGGCGCGTTCGGCGGCTGGTCGATGCCCATCGCCTACCCGGACGGCACGGTCGCCGAGCACACCGCGGTCCGCACGGACGTCGGCGTGTTCGACGTCAGCCACCTCGGCAAGCTGGCCATCACCGGTCCGGGCGCAGCGGCGTTCGTGAACCGCTGCTTCACCGCCGACCTCGGCAAGATCGGGCCGGGGCAGGCCCAGTACACGTTGTGCTGCAACGCCTCCGGCGGCGTGCTCGACGACGTCATCGTCTACCTCGTCGGGCCGGACGAGGTGCTCGCCGTGCCCAACGCGGCCAACGCGGCGCAGATCGCGCACCTGCTGCGCCTGGCGGCCCCCGAGGGGATCGAGGTCGTCGACCGGCACCGCGACCTGGCCGTGCTCGCCGTGCAGGGCCCGCGCTCGACCGAGCTGGTGCCCGCAGGCGCCGACTTGGACTACATGGCGTTCGTCGACACGGCGGCGGGCACGCGGGTGTGCCGCACCGGCTACACCGGCGAGCACGGGTACGAGCTGCTCGTGCCCTGGGAGTCAGCGGGAGAGGTGTGGGACGGGCTGGTCGCCGCGGGGGCGCAGCCGTGCGGCCTCGGCGCCCGCGACACCCTGCGCACCGAGATGGGCTACCCGCTGCACGGCCAGGACCTCACGCCCGAGATCTCGCCGGTGCAGGCGGGCAGCGGCTGGGCGGTCGGGTGGGCCAAGCCGGAGTTCTGGGGCCGGGACGCGCTGGTGGCCGAGAAGGCGGCGGGCCCGGCGCGGCGGCTGCGCGGGCTGCGCTCGACCGGCCGGGGCATCCCGCGGCCGGGGATGGACGTGCTGCTCGACGGCGAGCGCGTGGGCGGCACGACCTCGGGCACGTTCTCCCCGACGCTGAAGACGGGGATCGCGCTGGCGCTGCTCGACTCGCACGTGTCGGCCCGAGGCCGAGGTGAGCGTCGACGTCCGCGGGCGGACGCTGCCCTGCGTCGTCACGAAGCCGCCGTTCGTGCCGTCCCACGTGCGGTAGTACACGCGTACTAGGACGTCCGATCATCGGCCGCCCGCGGTACCGTCTGATCCCATGAGCCCGCAGTTCGCCCGCACCCCCAACCCCACCCCGGTCTCTGCCGAACGGCGCGCCGAGATCCTGGCCGACCCCGGGGTTCGGCCGGTACTTCACCGACCACATGGTGACCATCCGCTGGTCGGCGGGCGAGGGCTGGCACGACGCCGCGGTGGTGCCCTACGGGCCGCTGTCGTTCGACCCGGCCACGATGGTGCTGCACTACGGGCAGGAGATCTTCGAAGGGCTCAAGGCCTACCGCCATCCCGACGGCTCCATCGCCTCCTTCCGGCCCGAGGCCAACGCGGCCCGCTTCCGCGGCTCGGCCTCCCGGCTGGCCATGGCCGAGCTGCCCGACGAGCTGTTCCTGGCCTCGATCGCCGAGCTGCTGGCCGTCGACCACGAGTGGGCGCCCGCGGCAGGCGGCGAAGACGCGCTCTACCTGCGGCCGTTCATGCTGGCCACCGAGGTGGGGCTGGGCGTGCGGCCGTCCTCGGAGTACCTCTACGCGCTGATCGCGTCGCCCGTCGGGCCGTACTTCGCCGATGGCGTGAAGCCGATCGATGTCTGGCTCTCCACGGAGTACACCCGCTCGGCGCTGGGCGGCACGGGCGCGGCCAAGTGCGGCGGCAACTACGCCGCCTCGCTGCTCCCGCAGGCCCAGGGCGCGGAGCACGGCTGCGCGCAGGTGGCCTACCTCGACGCCGAGGAGCGCACCTGGGTGGACGAGATGGGGTCCGAACAACCTGTTCTTCGTCTACGGGTCGGGCGACCAGATCGAGATCGTCACGCCCGTCGCTCACCGGCAGCATCCTGGCGGGCGTCACCCGCGATTCGGTGCTGGTGCTGGCCAAGGAGCTGGGCTGTCAGATCACCGAGCGGCGCGTCTCGGGGCAGGAGTGGCTCGAGGGCGCGGCCGACGGCACGATCACCGAGGTCTTCGGCTGCGGCACCGCCGCGGTGATCACGCCGATCGGCGGGGTGAAGCACGCCGGGGGCGAGGTGCGGGTGGGCGACGGCGAGCCCGGCTCCGTCACCCAGCAGCTGCGCTCGCTGTTGACGAGCATCCAGCGCGGCGCCGCCCCCGACACGCACAGCTGGATGCGGACGCTCTACCCGGCCGGCTGACCTGGCAACCAGCACCACCAGCGCGGTCGTCGTCGCCAGCTCGCACGCGGCGCCCAGCACGTCGCCGGTCATGCCGCCGAAACGGCGGGCCGTGTGCCACGAGAGGACGACGACCACGGCCGCGCCGAGGGCGATGGCCAGTGCACCGCGGGGACCGGCGAGGGCGAACCCGCAGGCGGCGAGCACCACCCACCACAGCGGGGCGACCCACCAGGGCTGCGACCCGGCGACGGTCGCGCCCAGCCCACCCGGTCGGGCGGCGGCCACCCCGCGCCGGGCCACCCAGGTGAACGCCGCCCGCCCGGCCGCGGCCGCCAGTGCCGTCGCCGCGATCACCCACCAGGCGGCGGCACTACCTGCGGCGGCGGCCAGCGCCGCCGCTTGCGTCCCGACCACCACCAGGAGCGTCACGACGGCGAACGGGCCCGCGCCGCCGTCGCGCATGACGGCCAACGCCCGTTCCGGCGGGCCGTAGCAGCCGAGGCCGTCCGCGGTGTCGGCCAGTCCGTCCAGGTGCATGCCGCGGGTCGCCAGCCCGGCGAACCCGACGGCCGGCAGCCCGGCCACCAGCGGAGGCACGCCGAGCGCGGCGAGCCCGACGAGGACCGCTCCGGTCGCCGCGCCGACGAGGGCGCCGACGACGGGCGCCCAGCGCAGCGCCGCCGCCGCGGTCCGCGCGTCGGGGGCGCCCGTCCGGACGGGCAGCACGGTCAGCCAGGACAGCGCGAGCGCCAGACCCCTCACGCGCGCCCCACCACCATCCGGGTCATGATCGGCGAATCCGGGACATGGGCGCCGGATGTGGCGCTCATGTCCCCATCCCGGCGATCACCGCCGGAGGTGGGTCCAACAGGCGTCACCCGACGGTGGCGGTCTCGCCGAGCAGCCGGGCCGACATCTGGAGCAGGGGCACGACCGCGGCGGCTCCGGTGCCGTCGCCGAGGTGGATGCCGAGGTCGACGACGGGGGTGAGCTCCAGCCGGTCGAGCACGACGGCCATCGCGGGCTCGGGCGAGCGTTGCGCGGCCAGCCACCACTGGCGCGCGCCGGGAGCCAGGTCGTCGGCGAGCAGTGCGGCGGCGCCGACGACGAGCCCGTCGAGCAGCACCGGGGTGCGCCGCGACGCGGCCTGGAGCAGGAACCCGGTGAGCACCGCGAGGTCGGCCCCGCCGGCGATCCGCAGCAGGGCGAGGGGCTCACGGGCGTGCGGCTTGGCCCGGCGCAGGGCGTCGCGGACGGCGGCGGCCTTGCGCATCCACCCCGCGTCGTCGATGCCGCTGCCGCGCCCGATCACCGCGACCGGCTCCGTGCCGGTGAACGCGGCGACGATCGTCGAGGCCGGGGTCGTCGCCGCGACCCCGATGGAAGCGGGGATGAGCAGGTCGGCGCCCGAGTCGATCTCCTCGTCGGCCAGCGCGCGACCGGCCTCGACGCCCCGGGCCGCCTCCTCGGCGCTGAGCGCGTCCTCGACGGTCGATGCGGCCGCTGCTCTCGCGGATGTGGAACCGGTCGTCGGACGGCGCGTCGACGCCACGTCGACGACCCGCAGCGACGACTCCGACACCGGGGCCAGCGTCGCGACCGGCGCGCTGTGGTCGCGGACGGCGTCCACCTGCGTGCGGGTCGCCCCAGGCGGGTCCGCGGAGACACCGGCCGCCGCGATGCCGTGATCGGCGGCGACGATGACGATGCGCGGCTGCGCGGGCGGGCGGGGCGGGCAGTGGCCCTGGGCCGCGGCGAGCCACACACCCAGCTCGGCGAGCTTGCCGAGGGCGCCGGTCGGCACGGCGAGGTCGGCGTGCCGCGCGACGGCCGCACGACGGGCCTCCGCGTCCGGCGCGGGCACCTGAGGGAGAT
Source organism: uncultured Actinomycetota bacterium (assembly GCA_963799945.1). Taxonomy (GTDB): domain Bacteria; phylum Actinomycetota; class Actinomycetes; order Mycobacteriales; family Pseudonocardiaceae; genus Pseudonocardia. The sequence goes on along the minus strand of CAWCZG010000003.1, from coordinate 394,959 downwards.
CCACGCCGCCATCCTGCCCGACCGGGCGCCGGTGCCTACTTGAGGCGTAGCGGGAGGCCCGCGACGAGCAGCACGACCTCGTCGCAGACCTGGGCCAACGCGGCGTTCAGGGCGCCCAGCTCATCGCGGAACAGGCGGCCCGCGCGGGTGGCGGGGACGACGCCGAGCCCGACCTCCGCGGACACCAGCACCACCTGGCCGGGCGCCGCGCGGACGGCCGCGACCAGCTCGTCGAGCCGGAGGGAGACGTCGACCCGCTGCTCCCATGCCCCCGCGTCGTCCAGCACGCCGGTGAGCCAGGTCGCGAGGTCGTCGACGAGCAGCGGCCCGCCGCCGCCCCGCACGAGCGCGGCGACGTCCGGCTCCTCGACCGTGGTCCAGCCCGCGGGGCGCCGGGCGCGGTGGGCGTCGATCCGGGCGTCCCACTCGGCGTCGTCCGGGTGGCGGCGCGCGGTGGCGACGTAGCGCACCGGCGCGTCGGCGGGCAGGAGGTCCTCGGCGTAGCGCGACTTGCCCGAGCGGGTGCCCCCGAGCACCAACGTCCGGCTCACCCCTGCTCGGAGAGGGGTCAGACGGTGGCGCCGCGGTTGACGCGGGGCTTGGGCACGCGGAACTTGCGGATCTGGCTGGCCCGGGTGAAGGCGTACCAGCCCGTGCTCAGCGCGTTGACGCTCTCGTTCGGGAACTTGGCCCGCACCTTGCGCGTGGTGGACAAGCCGAGGAAGACGCCCTCGATGACCATCGTGAGCAGGACGATCATGCTGAAGAGGCTCAGGTACTGCTGCGCGGCCGGGAACGGCAGCACGACCGAGATCAGCACGACGACGGCGAGCGGCATGAACAGGCCCATGATGTGCGGCCGCGAATCGACGATGTCGCGGATGTAGGCCTTCACCGGGCCGCGGTCGCGGGCGAGGAGGTAACGGTCGTCGCCCGCCGCCATCCCGGCGCGGCGCGTCGATCGACGCGGCGCGCTGCGCCTCGCGGCTGGGCCGGTTGGCCTTCGCCAGCCGGGAGGCCTCGCGCTGGGTGCGCGGCGGTGGCGGCGCGGGCCCGCGCCGCTTGGCCTCCGCGTCGCGGCGCTTCGGGGTGGGGCGGCCCTTGCCGCCGACCCGGACCGTGTCGGGCGGCCCCTGCGCAGGCGCTGGCTCGGGCTCGGCGGGACGGCGCTAGAAACCTCACACACGCGCAGCTTACGGGCGGCAACACCACGAATGCGCATGCGGTGGCGGATCGATACCGGAGTTCCGCCGACAGGTGCGCGGGTAGTCCGCTCGTCACAGCAGGTGTCGCGCGGACGGCCGTACCCTGCCGCCATGCGGGTCGTGGTCGTCGGCGGGCTCGGTGCGGCGCTCGGGCCGCCCGAGGTGGGTGCGGCGATCACCACGGGCTGGCACGCCGCCGCGTCGGACGACGAGCTGGTCGTGCTCCCCGCGGCCGACGACGGCCTCGGCGCAGCGCTGGACGGGGCAGGTCTCGGCGTCGCCGTCGCCGCGGAGTTCGACTGGCAGTCCCTGCGCGACTCCCTGGTCACCGCGGTGGCGGGCGCGGCCGTCGAGCGGGGGGTGCCCTGCGTGGTCCTCGCGGGGCAGGTCAGCGTGGGTCGACGGGAGGCGGGGCCATCGGCGTGGACGCCGCCTACGCCGTCGCCGATGCCACCCCTCCTGGCGGTGCGCAGGCCGTCACCGCCGAAGCCGTCTCCGCGCTGGCCGAACGTGTCGCGCGTCGCTGGAGTCGTTGACCCCGACAGGCGAGGGGTACGCTCGGAATCAGAACCGCCCGGTACGTGTTGGGAGAGCCATGACCGTCCAGAACACCGCCCCGGCCGCTGTCGAGACGCCTGCCGCCGAGACACACAACGTCGAGGTCACGGACGCCGCCGCGCTGAAGGCCCGCGCCCTGCTGGAGCAGGAGGGCCGCGACGACATGCACCTGCGCATCGAGGTCAAGCCCGGTGGCTGCGCGGGCCTGAAGTACAGCCTGTACTTCGACCACGAGACCCGCGATGGCGACCTGTTCCGCGAGTTACCACGGCCTGACGCTGGGCGTCGACCGCTTCAGCGCCCCCTACCTGGAGGGCGCTGTGATCGACTTCGTCGACACCATCCAGAAGCAGGGCTTCACGATCGACAACCCCAACGCGGGTGGGTCGTGCGCCTGCGGTGACAGCTTCAACTGAGTACGACGCACCTGAGCCCCGGTCACCGTCGGTGACCGGGGCTCAGCTGTGCGTTGCCCGGTAAGATCGCCCGACGTGCCCATCGCCGTCACCGGTTCCATCGCCACCGACCACCTCATGCACTTCCCGGGGAGGTTCGCCGACCAGCTCATGGTCGACCAGCTCGACCGGATCTCGCTGAGCTTCCTCGTCGACGACCTCGCCATCCGTCGCGGCGGATCAGGGCGCCAACATCGCGTTCGGGCTGGGCGTGCTGGGCCAGTCGCCGTTGCTCGTGGGCGCCGTCGGCGGCGACTTCGCCGAGTACCACGCCTGGCTGGAGGCGCACGGCGTCGACTGCTCGGCGGTGCAGGTCTTCCCCGACGTGCACACCGCCCGGTTCGTCTGCACCACCGACGACGACATGCGCCAGATCGGCTCCTTCTACACCGGCGCGATGGCGCACTCCGGCGAGATCACCTTGGCGCCGCTGCGCGACCGCGTGGACTCGCGCTGATCGGCGCCAGCGACCCGGCCTGGATGGTCGCCATCACCCAGGAGTGCCGTGAGCTGGGCCTGCCGTTCGCGGCGGACGTGTCGCAGCAGGTCACGCGCATGGAGGGGCCGGAGATCCGGCAGCTCGTCGAGGGCGCGCGCTACCTGATGACCAACGACTACGAGTTCGACCTGCTGCTGCGCAAGACCGGCTGGACCGAGACCGATGTCGCGCGAGCGGGTCGACGTGCGGATCACGACGCTCGGGCGAGCACGGCGTGCAGATCGTCGAGCGGGACGCGGGCGAGCTCAAGGTCGGCGTGGTGGCCGAGACGGGGAAGGTCGACCCGACCGGGGTCGGCGACGCGTTCCGGGCCGGGTTCCTCGCCGGCACCGGCAGCGGCCTGTCGCTGGAGCGGGCGGCGCAGCTGGGCTGCCTCACCGCGGTGCAGGTGCTGGAGACCGAGGGCGGCCAGGAGTGGATCTGGGACCGCACGCGCGGGCTGGAGCGCCTGCGCGACGCCTACGGGCCCGACGCGGCGACGGAGATCGCCGCGGTGCTGCCCGGCTGAGGCCGCTCCCGGAGGATCAGACCGTCACGCCGCGGTGCCGAGCGCGCCCCGCAGCCCGCGCAGCGCGTGGAACACCCGGCTCTTGACCGTGCCGACGGGCACGCCGAGCTCGGCGGCGATGTCGGCGTAGCTGCGGTCGGCCAGCACCGCGCGCAGCACGACCGCCCGGTGGTCGGGGCTGACCCGCGACGAACGCCTGCACCAGCACCTGCCGCATGCACGACCCCGTCAGGGCCGGGCCGGTCGTCGACCGGCTCGATGCCCGGCGGCTGCTCGCGCACCAGCCGGGGCCGCACGGCGCGGGCGCGCTCGTGGTCGATCGCGACGTTGCGGGTGATCGTCGTCAGCCAGGCGGCCAGCGGCGGCCCGTCGGGGTTGAACGACGAGCACTTCGACCACGCCCGCAGGAACGCGTCCTGGACGGCGTCCTCGGCGTGCTGGCGGTCGCCGACGACGGCCATCGCCTTGGCGATCAGCCGCGGCCGGAGGTCGGCGTAGGCGGCGGCGAAGCCGGACTCGGTGCAGAGCCGGGCGCAGGGCACGGGGCAGGGCGTGCTGGTCATGCACGCTCACAGTGCGCCCATTTCCTCGCGTTTCCCGATGCCGTGCTACCGGGTTCGAACCGGTAGAAATACGCACTCCCGGGAAGCCCTGACAAGACATGGGCGACGACCGGCGTGCGGCGCCCTTTGACCGAGCAGCTCACCCAGCGGTTCGGCACGCCGTGTCGGGGGGCAGCAGGACCCTGGTGGACTCGCCGATCACGACCTGGCCGGGGTGCGCCGAGGTCTCCAGCCGGGCGGCGACGTTCACCGCGTCGCCCATCGCGTTGAAGTTGCGCAGCTCGGTGCTGCCGATGTTGCCGACGAGCGCGGGCCCGGTGTTGATGCCGACCCGGAACCGCGGCCAGTCCGGCCTCGGCGACCGCCTCGATCCCCGCCTGCATGCGCAGCGCCGCCCGCGGCCGCGCGCACCGCGTGGTCGGGCTGGCGGACGGGGGCGTTGAACAGCGCCATCAACGCGTCGCCGACGAACTGCACGACGGTGCCGCCCTCGGCGAGGATCTCCGCCGTCGCCACCTCGAAGTAGCGGTTGAGCATCGCGACGATCTGCTCGGGCGTCGAGGCCTCCGAGAACGTCGTGAAGCCGCGCAGGTCGGCGAACACGGCCGTGACCTCGACGACGGCCCCGCCGAGCGCGGCCTGGCGGGGGTCGGCGATCAGCGCGGTGGCGACGTCGGGGGACATGTACTGCCGGAAGAGCCCGTCGAGCTGCCGGTAGAGCCGCGTGTTCTCCAGCCCCATGGACAGCTGGGCCGCCAGCGACGCGATGAGCGCCCGGTCGCGGCCGCCGAAGCCGCCGCGGCGGTGCGCGAGCAGCACCCCGGCGGGCCGGTCCTTGACCGTCAACGCGCAGGCCACCAGCTCGGGGCCGACGTCGAACGGGCCGCGCCGCCCCAGCGCCTGTCTCCAGGTGCGGCGGCACCGGCATGCGCGGGTCCGGAGGCCAGCTCGGGCGGGAAGACGAGACGGCCGGCTGTCGAGCAGCCCGACGCGCGCGGCGTCGCAGCCGAAGCCGCCCACGACCCGCCGCACCGCCCGCGCGAGCAGGTCGCGCTCACCGAGCAGCACCCGGGACTCGTGGCCGATGGCGACGAGCACGTCGAGCCGCTCGATCTGCTCCCGGTCGGCGCGCAGCGCGGCGGCGGCGCGACCGAGCACCGCCGTCTGGCCTTCGCTGAGCCCGAACCGCACCGCGAGCCCCGAGGTGATCAACGCCATCTCGGCGGGCGTGAGCTCGCCCGCCTCCTGCCGCGCGACCGCCGCGACCAGCTGCTCCAACGCCGACCCGTACTCCGCGCGCACCGCCGCGCAGGGTGGCCTCGGTGCCGACCGCGTCGAAGAGCCCGCGTGGTCGCGCCTTCCCGGCGGTAGGTCACGTAGGCGCTGTAGCCGACGTAGCCGAACGCCATCACCATCAGGACGTGCCAGAGCCACCAGGTCAGGTGCCAGTTCGCCCCCAGCGCCACCGCGACCATCGCCTCGGCCAGCAGCACGTCGGCCGTCAGCATCGACAGCAGGACGACCGAGCGGCGCCGGCGGTAGAGCAGGAAGCAGCGCAGCGCCGCGGCGAGGTAGAGCGGCACCGCGACGCGCGACGAGCACCACGACCGCGCCGCTCGCCCGCGTCGCCGAGGCCGGGGTCGGCGAGCGGGGGCAGGCCGGTGAGCGACACCACGCCCCACACCACGGCGAGCGCCGACGAGCCCCCACCGCAGCGTACGGCGCGGCGCGCAGCACCCGCGCGCCGAGCGGGCCGTCGACGTCCAGCGCGGCCGCGGCCCCGAACAGCGACGAGAGCGCGAGGCCCGCGGGGGTCGCGAGGGTGAACCCGCCGTTGGCGTGGTCGAGCAGCACACCGGGCGTGGCCAGGGCGTGCAGCCCGAAGAACAGCGCGGCGGCGAGGAAGCCGAGGCCGACGAGCAGGAGCCGGGCGTCGGCGTGGCGGCGCGCGGCCCGGTCGACCGCCAGCGCCAGCCACGCGCTGAGCGCCGCCGCCGCGAGCACCAGCCAGAAGTGGCTCGGGTGGTGCTCCCACACGATGTCGGCGGGCGGCACCGCGAGCAGCAGCCACAGCCCGCCAGCGGCAGGGCGAGGTGGAACAGCCAGAGCGCGAGCCGCGCCCGGCTGCCGCCCCTGCGGACCGGCGGTGCGGCGGCGAGCCGGACGGTCGCGGTCACGGCCTGCCCTGACCCGCACGGCGGCGCAGCCCGTCGAGGTCGAGCACGGTCATCGTCCGGCGGCCGGTGGTGAGCTGGCCGTGCTCCCGCAGCGTGCGCAGGGCCTTGGCCACGGCCTCCCGCGACGCCCCGACCCAGCCCGCCAGCTCGTCCTGGGACAGCGCGACGGTGATGCGGGTGCCGTTCGGCTCGGGCTCGCCGAAGCGCTCGGCCAGCTCGAGGATGCGCTGCGCCACCCGGGCAGGCGTGTCGTAGGCGGCGAACTCGGTGCGCTTGAGGTCGGCTGTCGCGCAGCCGGTCGACGACCAGGTGCAGCAGCGCGACCGCAGCGGCGGCGTGGGTGTCGAGGAAGTCGTGGAACGACGTCGACGGTCAGCACCAGGGCGACGACGGGCTCCAGCGCCGCGACCGACGCCGAGCGCGGCCGCCCGTCGATCGCCGAGAGCTCGCCGAGCACCGCGCCGGGCCCGCGGACCGCGAGCACGACCTCCTCGCCCTCCTCGGTGAGCGAGAAGACCTTCACCCGCCCCGAGGCGATGACGACGACGGTGGAGGACTGCTCGCCCTCCAGGAACAGCGAAGCGCCTGCGGGCCATCGCCGTGTGCGGGCCCTGGCGGTGAGCTCCTCGCGATCGGCCGGACGCAGCCGGGCCATGAACTCGGCTTCCGTGAACTTGCCGCGCTCCGTCATGCCCCCCATCCCGAAAGTCGGAAGAAGCCTAGGGCAATGAACGGACGGAATGTGCATTTCTTCACGTCCAGGCGCCTCTTCAGTACGACAACGCCACGAGCCCGGCGGCGCACGCTCTGCGAGAAGAAGGAGGACAGACCATGGACAACAACCTGATCACCGGCCTCGACCTGGTCGGGTGCCCCGCTTGCGCGGCGCCCGCAGAGGTCGTCGACCGTTACGTGCTGGAGAGCACGCGACGGTCCGATCGAGCACGCCACCGTCGTGTGCGCGGCCCGGCACCGCTTCACGGTGCTGGTCGAGCGGCTCGACACCCCGCGTCGCGCAGAGGAGGAGCAGGGCCGATGGGCACCCAAGCGGCTGTCGAGCTGACCTTCCGCGACCGCGCCATCCTGCGCGCCGTCGCGGGCGGTGGGGCGGAGCTCACGGGCGGCGCCGAGCCGGACCTGTTCCTGGACGGCCGGTGCTGCGCCGACCAGCTCGCCGCGCACCGCCTGGCCCGCGCGGGCCTCATCACCGGAGTCGGGTCGGGCGCGCCGGGGAGTCGCGTCGCGGCCCGGCTCACGCCGGTGGGGTGCGACGCGCTGGGCCTGGCGGGCTAAAGGCGCACCGGGTAGGCGGGCTCGGGGATCTCGGGCGTGATCCGCTGCTCCACGAAGATCCCGTGCCAGAGCAGGAACACCAGCAGGGTCCAGATGCGCCTGCTGTGGTCGACCGGCCCGTCGCGGTGGGCCTCGAGCATGCGGTTGACGGCGGCCAGGTCGACGAGGTGGTCGGCCTGGCTGTCGCGGACGATCCCGCGCGCCCAGTCGTACATCTCGTCGCGCAGCCAGTGCCGGATCGGCACCGGGAAGCCCAGCTTCCTGCGGTGCAGGACGTGCGGCGGGACGATGCCCACGAGCGCCTTGCGGAGAGCGAGCTTCGTGGTCGCCTCGCCCAGCTTCTCCTCGAGAGGCAGGGCCGAGGCCACGGCGAACACCTCGGGGTCGAGGAACGGCACCCGCAGCTCCAGCGAGTTCGCCATCGTCATCTTGTCCGCCTTGACCAGGATGTCGCCGCGCAGCCAGGTGAACAGGTCGACGTGCTGCATCCGCGCCACCGGGTCCCAGCTCCGCCGATTCCGCGTAGTACGGCGCGGTGACGTCGGTGTGCGAGCGCCGCGGGTCGTAGCGACCGCAGGACGCCCGCGAGCTGCCCGTCGCGGAAGATGCGGGCGTTGCCGTAGTAGCGCTCCTCCAGCGGGAGCGCCCCGCGGCGCAGGAGGTCCTTCCCGCGCATGCCCTCGGGCAGCCGGGTGGAGGCGCGGCCCAGCAGCCCGCGCAGCGCGCCGGGCACCTTCTCGAACGGCGCCAGCGAGAGCGGCTCGCGGTAGATCGTGTAGCCGCCGAACAGCTCGTCGGCGCCTTCCCCGGAGAGCACGACCTTGACGTGCCTGCGCGCCTCGCGGGCGATGAACCACAGCGGGACGAGCGCGGGATCGGCCACCGGGTCGTCGAGGTACCAGACGATGAGCGGCAGCGCGTCCATCATCTCGTCGGGCTTGACCGTCCGGATGACGTGCCGGACGCCGATCGCCGCCGCCGACTCGGCCGCGACGTCCACCTCCGAGTAGCCCTCCCGCTCGAAGCCGGTCGTGAACGTGACCAGATCGGGATTGTGCTCCTTGGCCAACGCCGCGATGGCCGTCGAGTCGATGCCGCCGGAGAGGAACGCGCCCACCGTGACGTCGGCGCGCATGTGCTTGGCCACGGAGTCGCGCAGGACGTCGGCGATCCGTCGGTGCACGGCCACCGCCGCCCGCGCCCGAGGAGAGGACGGGCGTGAAGTAGCGCTCGGCCTCCGGCTCGGCGCCCGGCCGGATCGTGACGTGCGTGCCGGACTCGACCCGGCGGATCGCGCGGTGCAGCGTGGCGGGCTCGGGCACGTACTGCAGCAGCAGGTAGTTCTGCAGGGCCGTGGGGTCGAGGTCGCGGTCGATGGCGCCGAGGCCGAGCGCGGGCGCCAGCTCCAGCAGGCTCTTCTTCTCGCTGGCGAACGCCACGCCCGCGGGACCGGCGGCCACGAACAGCGGCTTGATGCCGAACGGGTCGCGCGCGACGAACAGCAGCCGCTCCTGGGCGTCCCAGATGGCGAAGGCGAACATGCCGCGCAGCCGCGACACCGCCGCCGGGCCCCAGTGGTGGTAGGCCGCGACGATCGCCTCCGTGTCGCCTTCGGTGGCGAACGTCGCGCCCGAGCGCGGACAGCTCGGCGCGCAGCTCGAGGTAGTTGTAGATCTCGCCGTTGAAGACGATCGCGTAGCGCGCGTCCTCCCCGGGGACCGGGCCCCAGTGCAGCGGCTGGTGGGAACGCTCGACGTCGATGATCGACAGGCGGTTGAAGCCGAAGACGACGTCCGCGTCGTTCCAGGTGCCGCTCTCGTCCGGCCCGCGGTGCCGCGCGCACCGCAGCGCGTGCCCGACGGCCTCCGCGCGCGCGGGCGCATCGGCGGAGGAGGTGAGCAGTCCCAACAGTCCGCACATGGCCGATCAGTATGCCGCCGCCTCACGACGCGCCGATCCGGGCGCACCCGACAGGCCAATCCGGGGTCGACTCCGTTAGGCTCTACGCGAGGTCGAAGGAGCGCGTCTGCGCGCTCCGTCGACGGGGTGACGTGGGCTGACGGGGTGGGAGGCGGCGGGCAGTGAGCCGAGCGCAGCGCGGGGCGGACCGCCGTGGTTCGCGGGGTCGCGTGGTCAGGCTGGTCGCCCTAGCGGCGCGTGGTCGTGCCGCTCACCGCGGGGTGCTCCGTACAGGACGTGATCCGCTTCGGCTGGCCCGTCGGCGTCACGCCGCAGGCCGAGGCCATGCGCAACCTGTGGACGTGGGCGGGCATCGCGGCGCTGGTCGTCGGGGTGATCACCTGGGGCGCGATGTTCTGGGCGATGATCTTCCACCGCAAGCGCAAGGACTCCGACCCGGGCATCGTCCCCCGCCAGACGCAGTACAACCTGCCGGTCGAGCTGTGGTTCACGGTGATCCCCGCGGTGATCGTGGCGGTGCTCTTCGGGTTCACGGTCAGCGTGCAGAACTTCGTCGAGGCCGATCCGCCCAACCCGGATCTCAAGGTCGACGTCACCGCGTTCCAGTGGCAGTGGAAGTTCGCCTACCCCGATCACCAGGGCGCCGCCGGGCAGCCGGTGAGCACGCTGGGCACCACCGACACGATCCCGCTGCTGGTGCTGCCGGTGGGGGAGACCATCCAGTTCACCCAGCACTCGAACGACGTGATCCACAGCTTCTACATCCCGGAGTTCCTGTTCAAGCGCGACGTGTTCCCGCAGCCGCAGGTCAACGACCAGGACAACGTCTGGACGATCACCGGCATCGACCAGCGAGGGCGCGTTCGTCGGGCGCTGCGCCGAGCTCTGCGGCAGCTACCACTCGCAGATGAACTTCGAGGTCAGGGCGATCTCGAAGGCCAACTTCGACCAGTGGCTGACCCTGCGGGCCCAGACGAACCCGGCCACCGGTGCGCCGTACACGGCCGGTGAGGCGCTGGCCGCGCTGAACTGCGGCCAGGTCTGCTCGCCGCAGGCGTACACGACCTACCCGTTCACCACCGACCGCACGCAGCGGTCGCAGTCCGAGCCGATCGCGGCAGCAGGGAACTGAGCAGCGATGCATGTCGAAGCCAGGCTTTTCGAGGCCCTCACCGCGTTCTTCTTCGTCGCCGCGATCGTCTACACGGTCCTGTCGCACGAGGCCGCGGGCAGCGCTGCGTTGTTCCTGTGCCGGCGGCCTCGGGCTGATCATCAGCACCTACTTCCGGTTCGTCGCGCGACGGCTGGAGGAGCGTCCCGAGGACAACCCCGACGCCGAGGTGTCCGACGGTGCGGGCGACGTCGGCTTCTTCTCGCCGGGCAGCTACTGGCCCGTCACGCTGGCGTTCGCGGCCGCGCTCGTCGGGCTCTCGCTGGCGTTCTTCTACATCTGGGCGCTCGTGATCTCGGGCGTGCTGTTGCTGGTCGCGATCGGCGGCCTGGTCTTCGAGTACCACCTGCGGCCGTCCGACCACTGATCCACTGCGGAGGACTCCCGCTGAGCCAACCGGGTCTGCCTCCACCTTCTACCCATCACTTAGGGTTGCGACCGGGACAACGCCGGTGTCGGGAGGAACCTCGTGGTCGAGATTCGGAAGTCGGACCAGGTCGGGGCCGCTGGTGCGCCCGCGTCGAGGGCAACGGCATCAACGTCATCGACGACGCCGAGCGCAAGGGCAGCCCCATCCAGCTGTTCTGGCCGTGGTTCGCGGCCAACGTGTCGGTGCTCGGCATCTCCTACGGCGCCTTCACGCTGGGCTTCTCGATCGCGTTCGGCCAGGCCGTCGTCGCCGGGCTGATCGGCATCGTGTTCTCGTTCCTGCTGTGCGGGTTCATCGCGCTGGCGGGCAAGCGCGGCTCCGCGCCGACGATGGTCCTGTCCCGCGCCGCGTTCGGGGTGCGGGGCAACAAGCTGCCCACCGCGATCTCGTGGCTGCTCACCGTCGGGTGGGAGACCGCGCTGGTCATCCTGGCGACGCTGGCGACGGCCACGGTGTTCGACCGCCTGGGGCTCGGCGGCGGCGTGGGCACGAAGGTCGTCGCGCTGCTGGTGGTGGCGGCGCTGGTCGTCGGGCGCGGGCGTGCTCGGCTTCGACGTGATCATGCGGGTGCAGACCGTCATCACGATCGTCACCGGCGGTGCTCACGGTCGTGTTCGTGGTGCTGGCCGCCGGCCAGATCAACTGGGACACGGTCTCCGCGCTGCCCGCGGGCTCGGTGGAGCAGGTGATCGGCGCGCTGGTGTTCCTCATGACGGGCTTCGGGCTCGGCTGGGTCAACGCCGCCGCCGACTACTCGCGCTACCTGCCGCGCAACTCCTCCTCGCGCGGTGTCGTCGCCTGGACGACGATCGGCTCGTCGATCGCCCCGATCGTGCTGCTGGTGTTCGGGCTGCTGCTCGCCGGCTCCTCGCAGGACCTGTCCACCAAGATCGCCGCCGACCCGATCGGCGCCCTCACCGACCTGCTGCCCACCTGGTTCCTCGTGCCGTTCGCGCTGGTCGCGGTGCTGGGGCTGGTCGGGGGCGCGGTGCTGGACATCTACTCCTCCGGGCTCGCGCTGCTCACCGCTCGGCCTGCGCATCCCGCGCTGGTCGGCCGCGCTGGTCGACGGGACGATCATGGTGATCGGCACGATCTGGGTCGTGTTCTTCGCCGACGACTTCCTGGGCCCGTTCCAGGGCTTCCTCTACACGCTCGGCGTGCCGGTCGCGGCGTGGGCGGGGATCATGCTGGCCGACGTCGCGATGCGCCACCGCGACTACGCCGAAGCCGAGCTCTACGACCCGCGCGGCCGCTACGGCGACGTGCGCTGGTCGGCGGTGATCCTGCTCGTCGTCGGCACGGTGCTGGGCTGGGGCCTGGTGACGAACACGACCACCGACATCCTGAGCTGGCAGGGCTACCTGCTCGGCCCGGTCGGGCTCGGCGGCCGCGACGGCGCCTGGGCCTACGCCAACCTCGGCATCCTCGTCGCGCTGGCGGTCGGCTTCGTCGGCACGCTCATCTTCGACCGGACGCGGGTGCGGGCGCAGGAGGCATGACGCGGCGGCACCTGGTCGTCATCGACATGCAGCGGGTCTTCGCCGAGCCCGACAGCCCGTGGGCGACGCCCGGCTTCCCGGAGATCCTGCCGAGCGTCGGTGAGCCTGGTGAAGGCGTTCGGCGACGACGTCACGTTCACGCGGTTCGTCGCGCCGCCATCGCCCGAGGGGGCCTGGCGGACGTACTACGCGCAGTGGCCGTTCGCGCTGCAGCCCGCCGACGCGCCGTTGTGGGAGGTCGTGCACGGGCTCGCGCCGGTCGCCGCCACCGTCGACGCCCCGACGTTCTCCAAGTGGGGCGCCGCGCTGGCGGCGCGGGTGGGCGAGTCGACGATGGTGCTCTGCGGGGTGTCGACGGACTGCTGCGTGCTCTCGACGGCGGTCGCCGCGGCCGACGCGGGCGTGCCGGTGCGGGTCGTCGGCGACGCGTGCGCGGGCGTCTCGGCGGAGAGCCACCGCGCCACGCTCGAGGTCCTCGCCCTCTACGCCCCGCTGGTGGAGGTCGTGACCAGCGCTGACGTGCTGTGATCCGCGATGATGGTCGCGACGCGGGCCCGCGGCGCGCTGCACGGCCTGGCCGTCGGCGACGCGTTGGGCATGCCGACCCAGTCGACGTCGCGGGCGCAGATCGTCGAGCGCTACGGCGTGCTCGTCGACCGGTTCCGCCCCGGGCCGCCCGACCACCCCCTCGCCGCCGGGCTCCCGCCGGGCAGCGTCACCGACGACACCGAGCAGGCCGTGTTGCTCGGCAGGCTGCTCGTCGAATCCGGCGGTCGCGTCGATGCCGCCGAGCTGGGACGGCGCCTCACGGGTGGGAGGCGGACGATGCGCGAGCGGGGCTCCCTGGATCTGCTCGGCCCGTCCACCCGGCGTGCCGTCGCCGCGCTGGCCGCGGGCGTGGATCCCGCGGAGTCGGGCCGGGACGGCACCACCAACGGCGCGGCGATGCGCATCGCGCCCGTGGGGATCGCCGTGCCGGTCGGAGACCTGCTGGTCGAGCGCGTCGTCGAGGCGTCCTTCGCCACGCACGGCACGGGTGTGGCCCTGGCCGGAGCGGCCGCCGTCGCCGCCGCGGTCAGCGCCGGGATCGACGGGGCGAGCGTGCGGGAGACGTTCGAACCGGCCGCCGAGGCCGCGGCGGTGGCCGTCGGGAAGGGGCGCTGGGTCGCGGCGGCCGACGTGGCCGAGCGGATCCGCTGGGCGACGGGCTTCATCCGCGGCCGCCGCGAGCCGCTGGAGACGATCTCCGCGCTCGTCGGGACCAGCCTGGCGACCCAGGAGTCGGTGCCCGCGGCCTTCGCGGTGCTCGCCGTCGCCGGGGACGACCCCTGGCTCGCGTGCAGGCTCGGCGCCTCGGTCGGCGGCGACTGCGACACGATCGCCGCCATGGCCGGGGCGATCGCGGGTGCCTGCTGCGGTGTGGACGCGCTGCCCGTGCGCGCCCGCGTCGACCACCTCGACCTCGACGGGCTGGCCGACGGTCTCTGGGCGTTGCGTTGCGCGGCGGGCTGAGCGGATGTCTGGGCGGCTGACCAGCGTCGGCAGAGGCCTCGACGGGCTCGCCGACGGCCTCTGGGCGTTGCGTTGCGCGGCGGGCTGAGCGGATGCCTGGGCGGCTGATCAGCGTCGGGAGCGTGGTGGTCGACGTGCTGGCCGCGGTGCCGGAGCTCCCGGCGCGGGGCGGTGACGTGTGGGCGTCGCGGATGCAGCTGAGCGCGGGCGGCGGCTTCAACGCCATGGCCGCGGCCGCGCGGCAGGGCGTGCCGGTGCTCTACGCGGGCGCGCACGGCACGGGACCCTTCGGCGACGTGGCCCGCGCGGCGCTGCGCGCCGAAGGGATCGGGGTGCGCCTGGCTCCGCGGCCCGACCTGGACACCGGGCTCGTCATCGCCCTCGTCGACGACGGCGGCGAGCGCACGTTCGTCAGCGGCCGCGGGGCGGAGACCACGCTCGGCCCCGCCGACCTCCGAGACCTGCGCCCCGAACCCGGTGACGTCGTCCTGGTCTCCGGGTACGGCCTCGACGACGCACTGGCCGACTGGGTGTCGGCGCTGCCCGATGCCGTGGTGGTGGCGCTCGACCCCGGTCCGCTCGCCGCGCCCGGGCCGCTGGCCCGTGTCCGGCCGAGGCTGGACTGGCTCAGCGCCAACGCCGCCGAGGCGGCGGCGCTGACCGGTGAGCCCGACCCGGTGGCCGCGGCCGCCGCGCTCGTCGGGCGGGCGGGCGCGGTCGTGCGGACCGGGGCCCGGGGCTGCGTGCTGGCCGTCGCCGACACCGAGCCGCTGGTGGTGCCCGGCGTCGCCGTGGAGGTCGTCGACACCACCGGCGCGGGCGACACCCACACCGGCGTCTTCCTCGCCGCGCTCCTGCAGGGCAGTACGCCTGAGGCCGCCGCCCGCCGGGCGAACCGGGCCGCGGCGGAGTCGGTGACCCGGCGCGGCCCCGCCACGGCGCCGCACACCCGCTGACCTGCGTACGTCATCCGCCGCGTCCGGCGATCGCTCAGTCGACGTCCTCGGCCAGGACCTCGTTGCCGTCCTCGTCGCGGTAGGAGGCGTGGATGGTGTCGCCGTTCAGGTCGAGCACCGTGAACCCGAAGCGCGCCCAGCGCTCGCCGTCCCGGTCGACGGCGCCGCGGTACTCCCAGGCGCCCGGCTCGGGGATCGGCGCACCGGCTTCGTGGGCGATCGTCGGCACCCCGCCGTTGCCGATGCACCGGGGGTACTGCACCCCGCCCCACGCGCGTGAACGTCATGCAGCGGTGCTCGTGGCCCCACCACCACGCCCGGACCGCACCTGTGTTGAGCACCGGCCCGAGCTTCTGGCCCAGCTCCGGCCCGATGTCCTCGTGCTCGTAGGCGGTGACGTACTGGTGGTGGCTGAGCAGGGCGATCTTCGTCCGGGGGACCGAGGCGACCGACCGCACGTACGCGGCCTGCGGATCGGTCAGCACCCCGACGTTGCCGCTCGAGAGCACCTCCCTGTTCCACGCCGTGTCCAGCGCGACGAACTCCCACTTCGGCGACGTCAGGTGGAACCAGCTCGTCGGCTCGTTCGCAGCGCGCTGGTGGACGAACCGAGGGTCGGCGAGCAGCGTGCCGAAGAAGCCGAACCCGCCGCTGTACATGTCGTGGTTGCCGTTCAACGACCACGACGTGACCCCCTGTGCCTGCTGCGCGGCGGTGACGGGCCAGTAGGCCAGCACGTGGCGCTGGTACTCGGTGGGCAGCCCCGAGTAGTAGACGTCACCGAGGTGGATCACGTGGACGTCCCGGCCCTGATCGAGGCCCTCGGCGACCGCGTCGGCCATGGCGGACCCGACGGCCTGCGCGTCGGGCAGGCCGGTGCCCCAGTCGCTGACCACCACGAGGCGGGCGCTGCCGCTGATCGGGTACCGGGCGGGCTCCGGGTTGAACGGGTGGTTGCCCGCCGCGAGCCTGCCGATCATCGACTCGCCGATCTTGATCACCCAGTTCGGGTCGTCCGGGGTGAACCGCCCGGGGTGCAGCAGGCCCTCGAAGAAGTTGACCACCCGCTGGAACAGCCTGCCCAGGGCCGACCGCGGCGGCGCGTCGAGCGGCTGCCCCGCGGCCTGCTCCTCGACGGCGCTCTGGATCAGGCTCGTCGCGGGGTCGCGGGAGAGGTACATGGCCGAGGACGCCGTGGACGGGGCGACGGCGGTCGGGGGGAGCGCCTCGTCCACGGAGTCGGCGGGCGTAGCCGCGGTCAGCCTGCTCTCGTCGACCGTTTCACGGACCTTCTCGACATACCGGGCGACGAGTTCCCGGTCCGCGGCCTTTTCGATCATGGGAGTTCCCTCGCAGGTCGGTCTGATGGGGGAGCGTGCGGGGTGGGACGGACGATCAGGCGCGCGCGGCCTTGCCGAGCGCGCCCCTGGCGATGATCAGCTGCTGGATCTGGCTGGTGCCTTCGTAGATGCGGAAGAGGCGTGCGTCGCGGTAGAAGCGCTCGACCGCGACCCCGCGGATGTAGCCCGCGCCACCGTGGATCTGGACCGCGCGGTCGGCGACCCGGCCCACCATCTCCGACGCGAAGTACTTCGCCGCCGAGGGCCCCTGCACCGTGTCGGTGCCCGCGTCGTAGCCGCGGGCGACGTCGAGCACCAGCGCGCGGCCGGCGCGGTAGTCGGTCACCGAGTCCGCGATGAGGCCCTGGATCAGCTGGAACGAGGCGATGGGCCGCCCACCCTGCTCGCGGGTCTTCGCGAACTCGACCGACTCGTGCACCAGCCGGTCGGCCATCCCGACGCACAGCGCGGCGATGTGCGCCCGGCCGTGCGCGAGGCAGCGCGCGGCGGTGACGAACCCCTGGTCGACGCCCGCGTCGCCGCCGACGAGCGCGGACGGGGGAACCCGCACGTCGTCGAGGTGGACGTCGGCGGTCCAGGCACCGAACTGGCCCATCTTGTGGTCGCGCGGCCCGATCGAGAGCCCCGGGGTGCCCTTCGGGACGAGGAAGGCCGAGATGCCCTTGTTGCCGACGGCGTCGGGGTTCGTCCGGGCGAATACCATGATCACGTCGGCGACGGGGGAGTTGGTGATGTAGCGCTTGGAGCCGTTGAGCACCCAGTCGGCGCCGTCGCGGCGGGCCGTCGTCTTCAGCCCCGACGGGTCGGAGCCCGCGTCCGCCTCGGTCAGCCCGAACGACGCCGTGACCTCGCCCGACGCCAGCCGCGGCAGCCACTCCGCCTGCTGCTCCGGCGTGCCGCCCTTGATCAGAACCTGGCCCGCGATGCCGTTGTTGGTGCCGAAGAGCGAGCGCAGCGCGGGGGTCGTCCAGCCCAGCTCGAACGCCAGCTGGGCCTCTTCTTCGAGCGTCAGCCCGAGGCCGCCGAACTCCTCCGGGATCGCGAAGCCGTACAGGCCCATGTCCTTGCACGCGGCGACGATGGCGTCGGGGATGGCGTCCTCGGCGTCGATCTGCTCCTCGAGCGGCACGACCACCGCGTGGACGAAGTCCCGAACGGAGGACAGGATGGCGGCGAGATCGGCGGCGTCCACGTCCGGAGGTTAGCGTTGCCGTCGTGAACGTTCTCTACACCGCAGCCGCCCTGTCCACCGGCGATGGTCGCAACGGCCATGTCACGTCCTCCGACGGCTTCGTCGACCTCGACCTCGCCACTCCCAAGGAGATGGGCGGCGAAGGTGGCGCCTCGAACCCCGAGGAGCTGTTCGCGGCCGGCTACGCCGCGTGCTTCCACTCCGCGCTGAAGGGGGTGGCGAAGCGGCAGAACCTGACCATCACCGAGTCCGCCGTCGCGGCCGAGGTGGGTCTCGGCCCCCGCGACGAGGGCGGCTTCGGGCTCACCGTCGCGCTGCACGTCGAGCTGGCGGGCGTGGACCAGGCGACGGCCGACGAGCTGGTCGCCGCGGCGCACCAGGTGTGCCCGTACTCGAACGCGACGCGCGGCAACGTCGACGTGGCGCTCGACGCGACCGTCGCCTGACGCGCCGACGCGCCCGCGCCCGGCGGACTGACACCGGGAGGTCTGGCGCCGGAGGTCCGCCGAGCGGGCGGGTCAGCGCACGTAGGCGAGCACGAAGCCGTCGTACCCCTTGCCGCCCACGGTCTGGAGCGCGGTCGCCTCCACCCGCGGCTCGGCAGGCGATCGCGTCGGCCAGCCGCCAGGTGCCGATGACGGCGGTGTCGGTGCAGCCCGCGTCGACGATCTTGCCTTGGCGCACGACGTTGTCGACGACGATCAGGCCACCGGAGCGGACCAGACGCACGCACTGGCCGAAGTATTCGGCGCCCGAGGCCTTGTCGGCGTCGACGAAGGCCAGGTCGAACGGCCCCTCCAGGGTCGCGAGGGTGTCGCGGGCCGGGCCGACCCGGATGTCGACGCAGCTCGCCCACCTCGGCGCGCGCGAGATTGGCCGCGGCGACCTCGGCGTGGTGCTGGTCGATCTCGCACGTCACCAGCTCGCCGTCGGCGGGCAGCGCGCGGGCCAGCCAGATCGTCGAGTAGCCGCCGAGCGTGCCGATCTCCAGGATGCGGCGCGCGTTGACCGAGCGGGCCAGCAGCTGGAGCAGCTTGCCCATCGCGGCGCGTGACCGCGATCGGCGGGAGGCCCGCGGCGGCGCTCGCCGGCCAGCGCCGCGTCGAGCGCGTGGATCAGGGGCCTGCAGCTTGCCCATCCAGAAGTCGTCGACGGCGGCCCACAGCGGATCGGTCACCCGCTCCAGTCTGCTCGCCGCGCTGGGGTCACCGATCTCGGGTCGCGGCTGCGCCCTACCCGGCTCACCCCGCCAACGCCTCGTCCGACACCCGGCCCGCCGCCGCGCGCAGGAGCACGGCGACCCAGGTGCGGAACGGGCGCCACGCCTCGCCGATGCGCTGCAGGTCCGCCGCTGTGGCGGGACCGGGCAGGCCGTAGGAGCGGCCGACGATCTCGGCCAGGCGCGGCTCGTGCTCGACCGGCACGTCGGTGACCCCGCTGGCCCTGAGCACGATCAGGGACGCCGAGAACGGCCCGATCCCCGGGATCTGCCGCAGCCAGGCCATCGCCTCCTCGGGATCGGCGTGGCGGATCGCCTCCGCATCGAGCAGGCCCTCGCCTGCCGCCTTCGCCACGCCGTGCAGCCGCTCGATCTTGACCGGCGGCAGGCCCGGGAACTCGGTGACCGCGAGCAGCTGCGCGGGAGTGGGGAAGGCCGCCATCGCGGGCTCCGGCCACCTCGACGACCCGCCCGTGGGCGGCCGCGAGCCGATCCCGCACCGCCGCCGCCTGCCGCCCGCTCCAGCGCAGCGACAGGACGCACCACGCCGCCGCCTCGTAGGGCGAGTGGAACAGCGGCGGCCGCAGCCCCGGCGCGGTGGCCAGCACGCGCGCGACGACCGGATCCCGGGCCGCGACGGCCTCGTAGCCGTGCGCGTCGATGTCGAGCGAGAGCATCCGCGCGGTCTGCGCGGCCACCTCCTCGATGGGCGGAGCGCCGCCCCCGGCTTCGACGACCTCGCCGTGCACCCCGTGCTCGTCCTGCGTGACGGCCACGCCGACCTGGTGGACGAAGTCGTCGACGCAGAAGGCGAGGCGCATCGTGCCGTCGAAGACCGTGGCTGTGGCGCTGGCCGAAGCCGAACTCGGCGCTCTCGCGCAGCGAGAACGCGCCGTGCGGGCGCAGGGTGAAGGTGGTGGGGCCGGTCGCGGAAGTCGTCATGGGCGCAGTGTCACACCCGGCACCGACACTTTCGCCCGCTCCGGTCAGACCGCGCGCAGGTCCAGCACCAGCTCGTCGACGGCGCCCTCGACCAGCCGCACCGGGATGCCCCAGTCCTGCTGGTAGCGGTGGCAGGCGGCGAACACGCCGTCGCCCTCGTCGCAGGCGGCCGCGGCCACGCTCACCGACAGCACGCCTTCGCCGACGTCGCCGAACACCAGCGTCCCGCGCCAGCCCCGGAGCGGTGCCCGCGCCCGCCGCGAGCAGCTCCGGCGGCGACGCGGCCACCGTGAGCTGCGTCGGGTCGCCGAACCGGGTGTCCAGGTGCTGGCCGGTGGGCGGGACGAACGCCACCCGCAGGTCCGAGCCGGCCCGGCGCGACGTCGGTCGGCGTCCGCCGCACGCCGTACGTGCCGCCGCGCACCAGCGTCGAGGCCGGGATCGGCAGCCGGACCAGCCGGTGCGCCGCCGACTCGACGACGATCGAGCGTCTCCCCGTCGACCAGGACGTCGCTCGGCTCGGCGAGGTCGCCCGCCAGCGTCGACACCGTCCGCCGTCGCCGGGTCGTAGCGGCGGATCGCGCCGTTGTAGGTGTCGGCCACCGCGACCGACCCGTCGGGCAGCACCGCCACACCGAGCGGGTGCTGCATCAGCGCCTCGTCGGCGGGCCCGTCGCGTGTGGCCGAAGTCGAAGAGGCCCTGCCCGACCGCGGTGGCGACCAGCCCGGAGCGCACCTCGCGCAGCGCGGAGGTCTCCGCGTCGGCCACCCACAGCACGTCGCCGTCGGCCGCCAGCCCGGACGGCTGGGCGAAGAACGCCTCGGCGGGCGGCCCGTCGCGCAGGCCCTCGTTCGTCGTACCCGCCAACGACCGCGGGCGACGCCGGTGTCGGGTTCGAAGGACCAGAGCTGGTGGTTGCCCGCCATCGCGACGACCACGCGGCCGGCCCACCAGGCCAGGTCCCACGGCGTCGACAGCTCGTCGGCCGCCTCGCCCGGCGCGACGCGGGTGCGCAGCGGGGCGCCGGTGCCCGCCGCGGTCGTGACCGCGCCGTCGGCGAGCCGGACCCGGCGCAGGGCGTGGTTCACGCGAGTCGGCCACCAGGACGTCGCCGTCGGGCAGCAGCAGGAGCCCCAGCGGCTCGGCGAACCGGGCCCGGGGAGTGCGGCCCGCCCCCGTCGACCAGGCCGCGCTCGCCGGTGCCGATCCGCCGTCGCTCGGTGATCAGGTCGGGGCTCAGCTCCACCAGCTGGTGGTGGGCCGTGTCAGACACCAGGAAGGTGCCGCCCGGCAGCGCGATGACCTTGCCGGGGAAGCGCAGCGCGGTGGCGGGCTCCGGCGGGGCGACGTACGGGCTGTCCCCGCGGCGCAGCTCGTCGCCGAACTCCGCGATGAGCTCCTCGATCAGCACAGCGAGGCCGTGCGCGTGGCCCTCACCGGACATCTGCGCGACCACGTAGCCCCGCGGGTCGATCACCACGAGCGTCGGCCAGGCCCGCGCGGCGTAGGCGTCCCACGTGCGCATCTCGAAGTCGTCGAGCACGGGGTGGTCGACGCTGTAGCGCTCGACGGCCGCCTCGACGGCCTCGGGCTCGGCCTCGTGGGCGAACTTCGGCGAGTGCACGCCGATCGTCACCAGCACGTCGGCGTAGCGCTCCTCCAGCTCCCGCAGCTCGTCGATGACGTGCAGGCAGTTGACGCAGGCGAAGGTCCAGAAGTCGAGCAGGACGATCTTCCCGCGCAGCTCGGCGAGCGACAGCGGGCGCCCGCCGGTGTTCAGCCAGCGCCGCCCGCGCAGCTCGGCCGCACGCACCCGGATTCGTTGCACGCCTGCTCGAACCCGCCTCGGCGCGCGGGTGTTCCTGAGCACCGCCACGATGGGCGGGATGCCGGAGCTGCCCGAGGTGGAGAGCGCCCGCCGCGTGCTCGCCCACGCCCTCGACCGTGAGATCGCAGGCATCGACGACACCGACACCTGGGTGTGCCGCCCGCACGCGCCGGGGGAGATCGCCGCCCCGCTGGTCGGCGGCCGACTGACCGCCGCGCACCGGCAAGGCAAGACGATGTGGTGCGAGACGCTCGGCCGCGACGGCAAGCCCGGCCCGCACCTGGGCATCCACCTGGGCATGGGCGGACGCCTGATCGTCACCGACGACGTCCGGGCAGCGCATCGGCGGCGGCGACCCCCGTCCGGACCGCAGCCCGCGCAAGCCCGAGTGGGACCGCTTCACGATGACCTTCGCCGACGGCGGCACGCTGCGGCTCTTCGACAAGCGCAGGCTGGGCCGGGTCCGGCTCGACCCCGACCTCGACGCGCTGGGCCCCGACGCCGAGAAGATCACGCGCGAGGAGTTCCGGACGAGGGTGGGCCGGGGCCGGTCGGCGGTCAAGGCGCGGTTGCTCGACCAGTCGGTGCTCGCGGGCGTCGGCAACCTCCTGGCCGACGAGACGCTGTGGCAGGCCGCGCTCAGGCCGTCCGCGCCCGCCGACGAACTGGCCGCGCGCACCCTCGACGACCTGTACGACGCCCTGGAACGGTCGTTGAAGGCCGCGATCGCGCAGGGCGGGGTGCACACGGGCGAGGTGATCGAGCACCGCAGGCCGGGCGGGCACTGCCCACGCTGCGGGGCCGAGATGGTGCACGGCACGGTCGGCGGCCGGTCGACGTGGTGGTGCTCGGCCGAACAGGGCTAGGCGCGACCGGTCACCGCAGGCGGGTGACGGGCGTACCACCGCTTCCAGGCGAGCACGCACAGCGCGAGCCACGCTGCTCCCACGGCCCAGCCCGCCAGTACGTCGGACAGCCAGTGGACGCCGAGGTAGACGCGCGTGGCGCCGACCGCACCGACCCAGAGCGCGGCCGCGGCCAGCATGACGACGCGCTCGGTGACCGCGGCGGCCCGACCACGCGAGCACCACGAGCGTGCCGATGACGACCGTCGACATCGTCGCGTGGCCCGACGGCAGCGACTCGCTCGACACCGGCACCACGTGGTCGGCGACGGGCGGCCGGGCGCGCTCGAGGATCAGCTTGAGCGTCCGGAACACCAGGCTCGCGCCCGCCATCGCCCCGATCGTGAACACGGCGTCCGCCCGCCGTCCGCGCCACCAGAGCCATGCCCCGACGACGACGGCCAGCACGGCCATCGCCAGGGTGCTGCCGAGCGTCGTGACGACCACGGCGACCGTCGTCAGGCTCGGGGTGCGGTCTTCGATCGACTCGGCGAGCGCGGGCCCGTCCAGCTGGGCGGGCCCGGCGCCGGTGAACGCCCGCCCAGAGCGCGGCCGCGGCCAGCAGGCCCAGGCCGATGGCGCAGCACCCAGCGCGGACCGCCCGGCTCGACCGTCGGGCCGGTCATCGGGCATCCGCGGACCCCTCCTCGCGCGTCGCTCAGGGGCGACCGCGCCACATCTTGTAGCGCGCCACCAGCGCGGCGGTCGAGGCGTCGAGCCCCTCGATGCCCTCCTCGCCGGTGAGCACCGGGACCAGCTGCTTGGCCAGCACCTTGCCCAGCTCGACGCCCCACTGGTCGAACGAGTCGATACCCCAGATCGTCCCCTCGACAAACGTCACGTGCTCGTAGAAGGCGATCAGCTGGCCCGAGCACCGACGGTGTGAGCTTCTGGGCGAGGATCGTCGAGCTCGGCCGGTTGCCCGGCATCACCTTGTGCGGCACGACCTCCGCGGGCAGTGCCCTCGGCCGCGATCTCCTCGGCGGTCTTGCCGAACGCGAGCGCCGACGTCTGGGCGAAGAGGTTGGCCATGAACAGGTCGTGCATGTCGGTGTGCTCGTCGACCGGGCACGACGTGGTTGGGCTCGGCGAACCCGATGAAGTCGCACGGGATCAGCCGGGTGCCCTGGTGGATGAGCTGGTAGAAGGCGTGCTGGCCGTTGGTGCCCGGCTCGCCCCAGAAGATCTCCCCGGTGAGCGTGGTGACCGGCGTGCCGTCGCCGCGCACCGACTTGCCGTTGCTCTCCATCGTCAGCTGCTGCAGGTAGGCGGGCAGCCGGTGCAGGTACTGGCTGTAGGGCAGCACGGCGTGGGTCTGCGCGCCGAAGAAGTTGACGTACCAGACGTTGAGCAGGCCCTGGATGACCGGCAGGTTCTCCTCGAGCGGCGTGGTGCGGAAATGCCGGTCGATCGCGTTCATGCCCGCGAGGAACTCGGCGAACTGCTCCTTGCCGATCGCGATCATCAGCGAAAGGCCGATCGCGGAGTCGACGGAGTAGCGCCCGCCCACCCAGTCCCAGAAGCCGAACATGTTCGCCTCGTCGATGCCGAACGCCGAGACCTCCTTGGCGTTGGTCGACACGGCCACGAAGTGCTTCGCGACCGCCTTCTCCTCCGCCGCCCAGCCCGGCCAACAGCCAGTCGCGGGCGACGCGGGCGTTGGTCAGCGTCTCCAGGGTGGTGAACGTCTTGGACGAGATCGACGAACAGCGTCGTGGCCGGGTCGAGGTCGCGCAGGGCCTCGGAGATGTCGGTCGGGTCGATGTTGGAGACGAAGCGCATCGTCAGACGCGCGGTCGGCGTAGTCGCGCAGCGCCTCGTAGGCCATGACGGGCCCGAGGTCGGAGCCGCCGATGCCGATGTTGACCACGGCGGCGATCCGCTCGCCGGTGTGGCCCGTCCACTCGCCCGAACGGACGGAGTCGGTGAACTCGCCCATGCGGAAGAGCACTTCGTGGACCTCGGTGGGCACGTCCTGGCCGTCGACGGCGAGGGCGAGCTCGCGGGGTGCGCGCAGCGCGGTGTGCAGCACCGCGCGGTCTTCGCTGGTGTTGATGTGGACGCCCGCGAACATCGCCTCGGTGCGCTCGGGCAGCCCCGCCCGCCGCGCGAGCGCGGTGAGCAGCGGCAACGGTGTCGCGGGTGATGCGGTGCTTCGAGTAGTCCAGGACCAGGTCGGCGCCGGACGCGGTGAGCGCGTCGGCGCGGCCGGGGTCGTCGTCGAAGAGGGTGCGGAGGTGCAGGTCGGCGATGGCGCCGTGGTGCTCGGCAAGCGCCGACCACTCGTCGGTCGCGGTGATGTCAGCGGGGTACTCGGCCACGGCGGACATCCTGCCCGTGATCGACCTCCCGCGTCAGGTCCTGGACGCGATGTGGCGCCTCAGCGTTGCTGATGGCGTCACCTTCGGTGCGTTCCCACAGCGCGATCCCGCCGAGCAGCCCCGAGACGTTGGGCACCAGATCTCCGGTTCTGGCCGAGGGTGTCGGGGTCGAGGCGCTTGGCGTTGCCGCCGCCGATGAAGATGTGATCGGGCAGCACCATCTCCTCGAACGCGTCGAGCGCGTTGAGCACCCGCTTGCGCCAGGTCTCCTTGCCGACCTTGTGCCGCTCGTTGTCCCCGCACGCCACCTCGATCGACAGCCCGTCGCCGAACCGGCCGTGCGAGAGCTCCATGTGCGGCAGCAGCGTGCCGTCGAAGAAGATGGCGCAACCGACGCCGGTGCCGAGGGTGATGACCAGCTCCATGCCCTGGCCGTCGATCACCGCGCAGCCCTGGACGTCGGCGTCGTTGGCCACCCGCACCGGCTTGCCGAAGCGCTCGGCCAGCGCGGTCTGCAGGTCGAAGCCGATCCACTGCTTGATCAGCTTCGGGTCCTTGGGCTCGCCCGGCGCAGGCCGGACGAACGCGGTGACGTCCCGGACGATGCCGCGCCGGATCGCGCCCGGGTACCCGACCGACACGCGGTCGTATGCGGGCTGGGTGGCGGCGAGCAGCGCGAGCTCGTCGAGCAGCACGTGGGGCGTGCAGGGGTAGGGGGTCTCGCGGCGCTCCCGCTCCGAGAGCATCTCGCCCGTCCGGGGACAGGACGGTGGCTTTGAGCCCCGAACCACCCACGTCGATCGCCAGGGTGAGCGGTCCGTCCGTCATCTTCGCCCCCTCGTTGCGGTGCCTTCGTCGCATCTTCCCGCGACGGGCGCGACGTTATCCCCCCGCACGCCGTTGCGCACCCACGACGTTGCGCGCACAGCGTGATCAGGGGTGGGTGACCGGTCCCTTGTGGGTGGTGCGACCCCAGGGGGGTGATCGCGGACGGTCGCCGGGACGGGGGTGACGCCACACGGTCGGAGCAACGCAGAAGGTGGACGGTTGGCCACGAGCGGTGACCGGATCGACACAGGAGGTCAAACCGGGACCGTGGCCTGCATGTCTGTTCGTCGCGCACCATCGCTCGGCTGCCGCGAGATGGGCCGAGTGGGTGTATCCGCAAAGGGCCACAAGGGTTAGCTCCAGTGACTGAACGCACCAATGGCTTACCGAGGGTCTGGAGGCCCGCCGCATGCTGAACCGACCTCTTCCCGCCCCCGCCCGCGACATCGCCATCCTGATCGGCCGGGTCATCCTGGGCGTCGTGCTGTTCGCGCACGGGTGGCAGAAGCTGATGATCAACGGCATCGCGGGCACCTACGGGCAGTTCGAGAAAATGGGCATCCCGCTCGCGATCGTCTCGGCCTCCTTCGCCTCCTTCGTGGAGTTCGTCGGCGGCGTGCTGATCATCATCGGCGCGTTGACGAGCGTCGTCGTCGCGCTCGACCTCGTCGTCATGGTCGGCGCGGCGGGCTTCGTCCACTTCACCCACGGCATCTTCGCCCAGGACGGCGGCTGGGAGCTGGTCGGTGTGATCGTCGCGGCGGAGCTCGCGCTGGCGGCGTACGGGCCCGGGCGGTTCAGCGTCGACCACCTGGTGACGCACCTGCGCCAGCGCGACCACGAGGTCCTGCGCGAACGGATGCAGAAGCCCGTGCGGATCCCGGCACCGGTGTCGGAGACGTTCACCCCGGCCGTCGCGACCTCGGCGGCGCCGTCGTACCCGACTGGTGGCTTCGCCTCGTTCGAGGAGTTCGGCGACGCCACGGCCCGCACCGAAGGGTTCCCGGTGGTCCCGCCCCTGGGTGGCCCCGCGCTGACCGTCGCGGACGTGGTGGGCGGGTCGTCGACCCGGTTCGGCGGGGGCGAGACGGGGACCGGTGTCTTCGTCGCGACGACCGCGGTGGCGGCAACCGGCGGCCTCGCGCCGGCCCCGGCTGCACAGGTACCAGCCACTCCGCTCGCGACGGACGACCTCGTGGGGACCTCCTACGCCTCGATGCCGACGGGAGCCATCCCGGTGGTCCCGGCCGTCGCGGAGCCCGTGGGCATGTTCGTCCCGGTCGTCCCGGCCGCGCCCGTGAGCAGCTTCGCCTCCGACCCGGCCGTCGAGACGACGGACGGGCCCGACTACGCGGCCATCTCCGCCGCGATGAACAGCTCGTTCGCGGCCGAGACCGGCGCCGCGGCGGCGGTTGCCGAGTCGGCAGCCGATGCGGTCGCCACCACCGTCGCCCTGCCCGCCACCTCCGGGATGCGCGCGGTCGAGGTCGAGCCCGCGGCGTCGGTGTCGAGCCCGCAGGCCGCGAGCTCGCCGCGCATGGCCAGCGCGGGCGTGCACCGGGCGATGTCCGAGCGGGCGGGCCGTCCGGCGACCGAGGACGTGGCGCCCTTCGGCGTGACCGTGCAGTCGCCGCTGGACTTCACGCCGACCACCGCGTTCCCCGCTGTGCCCGCGCTCCCGATGACCGAGATGATCGCCGTCGCCACGCCGGGCGGGCTCCCGCAGCGCGTGCGGCCCACGCCCGACCTGCCGCGGGCCTCGGCGGTGCGGCCCTACGCCTCCTGAAGGCGGCCGCCACCCCGGTCGGGTGAAGGGGCGTGGAGCCCGGTTCCCCCGCCGGGGTGGCCGCGTTGAACAGGTCGTAGGTGTCGTCGCCCGCCCGGAGGAACCGATCATGCTTGAGCTGCCGCCCGTGGTGCACGACGTGCTGAAGCTCGGCGCGCGCCTTCTGCTCGGTGTCGTCCTGCTCGCCCACGGGTGGCAGAAGCTCGTCGCCGAGGGATTGGGCGCGACGTCGGCGGACTTCGGCCGGATGGGTGTGCCGCTCCCGACGCTCTCGGCGGGCTTCGCGGCGAGCGTCGAGACGGGCGGCGGGCTGCTGATCGTCCTCGGGCTGCTCACGCCGGTCGCCGGGGTGCTCGTCAGCCTCCTGATGCTCGGCGCGGGCTGGTTCGCCGGTGACTGGTTCGGTGGCGTCACCGGGTCCGGCGGGTGGGAGCTGGTGGGCGTCATCATCGCCGGGGCGCTGCTCCTGGCCGCGTCCGGACCCGGCCGCTGGAGCGTGGACCACGTGCTGGCCCGGCGGCGGACGGCGACCCCCGTCCCGGCCTGACCGGTCGCCAGGGCGCCTCCAGCCACGCGCGGTACTGCGCGAGTGGACTCGCCGGGGGAGGGGCGGGGTTGAATACCCGCATGAGCGCCGACGCCGTGCCCGCCGCCCGCCTCACCGAGTGGCTGCGCGCCGAGGTGCCGGAGGCGAAGGTCGGCGACGCGCCGGTCGAGGTCGCCCGGATCTCCGGCGGCCACTCGAACCTCACCTACCGGATCACCGACGCCGAAGGCGGGCTGTTCGCGCTACGGCGACCGCCGCTGGGCATGGTGCTGGCCACCGCGCACGACATGGGCCGCGAGTGGCGCTTCATCTCGGCGCTCGCGCCCACCGGCGTCCCGGTCGCGCCGCCGGTGGCGTTCTGCGACGACACCGACGTCATCGGCGCGGAGTTCTACCTCATGCGGTTCGTCGACGGCGAGGTGCTCGGCGACGCGGACTCCGGCCACCGGCTCGCGGAGGGCGAGCCGCGCACGACCGCCGGGTTCGACACGGTCGACGTGCTCGCCGCGCTGCACGCCGTCGACCCGGACGGCGTCGGGCTCTCCGACCTGCGCCGCGACGGGTCCTACCTGGACCGGCAGCTCCGCCGCTGGCACCGGCAGGTGCACTCCTCGTCGCTGACCGACCTGGACGTCATCGACGCCGCGCACGACCGGCTCGTCGCCCGCGCCGCGACGCTGCCGCCCTCGGACGTCCGGATCGCACACGGCGACTACCGGCCGGGCAACCTGGCGTACGGGCCCGACGGCCAGGTCCGCGCGATCTTCGACTGGGAGCTGGCGACCCTCGGCGACCCGCTGGCCGACCTCGGGTGGCTGATCGCCTCGTGGGGGCGGCCCGGCGACACCGTCGTGCCGACGATCGACGGGCCGAACAAGGCCGGTGGCTACCCCGACGGCGACGCGCTCGTCACCCGGTACGCCGAGCGCTCCGGCCGCGTGGTCGACGACCTCGACTTCTACGTCGCCTTCGCCCGGTGGCGCGCGGCCTGCATCCAGGCGGGCGTGCACAGCCGCTACGCCGGGGGCGCGATGGGGGACGGGGAGGGCGACGCGGGCACCTCCCGGCTGGCCGGTCTCTACGTCCAGGCCCAGGCGGCGTTCGACGCGCTGGCCTGACGCGCGGGCGGCACCCCGACGAGAGTCACCGATGTGTCGCCGGGAGCGCGGATCCGTGACTCTCGGCGGTTTGCCCGAGCCGCACAGGCATGGCGTCGTAGCCGCGCAGGACCCGCGTCGACCGCCGGTGCGGCGCTCCGCTCAGCGCGAGGTCGGGGAAGCGGTCGAACAGCGCGCGCAGCCCGACCTCGCCCTCCATCCGGGCGAGGCCCGCGCCCAGGCAGTAGTGGATGCCCGACGAGAACGCGACGTGCTCGCCCGCGTTCGAGCGTCCGACGTCGAAGCGGCCGGGGTCGGCGAACACCTCGGGATCCCGGTTGGCCCCGCCGAGCAGCGTGATGACGACGCGGCCCGCGCCCACCGGCTCGCCCGCCACCACGGTGTCCCGGTGCGCCACGCGCCCGGTGCGCTGCACGGGGGAGTCGAACCGCAGGATCTCGTCGACCGCGTCGGGCCAGAGGCCCGGCTCGGCGCGCAGCCGTTCCCGCTGCTCGGGATGCGCGACGAGCAGGGCCACGCCGTTGCCGATCAGGTTCACCGTGGTCTCGAAACCGGCGGCCAGCAGCAGCATCGCGGTGGCGGTGAGCTCGTCCTGGGTGAGCTTGCCTTCGGCGGAGTGGGCGTGCACGAGCGTGGAGAGGATGTTGTCGCCGGGGTGGGCCCGCAGGTGGGCGAAGTGGCCCTCCATCCAGCTCTGCAGCGCCCGCAGGCCCGCTTCCGAGCGCCGGAACTCGCGCAGGGTCAGCCCCGCGTCGAGCGACTTGCCCGCCTCCGCGCCCCAGGCCAGGAACTGGCGGCTCATCGCGACGGGCGCGCCGAGCATCTCGGCGATCACGGTGGCGGGCAGCAGGCTCGCGTACTCGGTCATGAGGTCGATGCCGCCGCCACGGGCCGCGAGCCCGTCGAGCAGCCCGGCGGCGATCTCCTCGGTGCGGCTGCGCAGCGCCGCGACGGCCTTCGCCGTGAACGCGCGGGAGACGAGCTTGCGGTAGCGGGTGTGGTCGGGGGCGTCGACGGTCAGCATCGACGGCGGCTCGACCGGACCGAGCGGGCCCCGTCCGCCCGCCGCCTGGGCGATCCGCAGCACGCGCGGCACGTTGCCGCTGAACCCGCCGATGACGCCGAAATCGGGGCTGCGCAGCACGGCCGTCGCGACCGGGTGGGACACAGTGTTGAGCACGAACCCGTTGTCGTACAGCTTGCCCTTGGCCCGCATCGTCTCGTAGTGCGGGAACGGGTTGTCCGCGAAGGCCGGGTAGACCATCAGCGCAGCCGAGATGTCGCCCGCCCGTGCGCCCTTCTCCGTCCCCCGGCTGATCAGACCGTGCCGGACGCCCCACCGGATCAGCTGTCGCATGACCACAACTTACTCCCGGTAACCTGGTGGTGGTAGGTCTCTGTGGTAGGTCTGGGCGGTGAGCCTCCCGCGGCTGCTGGCCGTCAGCGATCTGCACGTGCGCCACCGCGAGAACCGCACGGTCGTCGAGCAGCTGCGGCCGGGCACCCCGGCCGACTGGCTGATCGTCGCGGGCGACGTCGCCGAGCAGACCGGCCACGTCGAGTGGGCGTTGGGCGTGCTGCGGGAGCGGTTCGCCGAGGTCATCTGGGTGCCCGGCAACCACGAGCTGTGGACGCGCAGCAAGGACCCGGTGCCGCTGCGCGGGGAGGAGCGCTACCGCCACCTCGTCGAGCTGTGCCGCGGGCTGGGCGTCCACACCCCGGAAGACCCGTTCCCGGTGTGGGACGGGCCCGGTGGCCCGGCCGTCGTCGCGCCGCTCTTCCTGCTCTACGACTACACGTTCCTGTCCCGGCGGCCGGCCACGCCGGAGGAGGGTCTGGCCGCGGCCTACGCGGCCGGGGTGGTGTGCACCGACGAGCACCTGCTGCACCCCGACCCGCACCCGTCCCGGCAGGCCTGGTGCGCGCAGCGGGTGGTCGAGAGCAGGCGGCGCCTCGACGCGCTCGACCCCGAGCTGCCGACCGTCCTCGTGAACCACTGGCCGCTCACCCCGCTGCCGACGCGGGTGCTCCGCCACCCGGAGTTCTCGATCTGGTGCGGCACGACCGCGAGCGCCGACTGGCACGTCCGCTACCGCGCCCGTGCCGTGGTCTACGGGCACCTGCACATCCCGCGGGTGATCTTCGAGGACGGCGTGCGCTTCGTCGAGGCGTCGCTGGGCTACCCGCGGGAGTGGAAGGCGCGCGAAGAGCGCTTCGGCATCAGCGTCAGTGCGCTGCTCCCGCGCCAGGTCCTCCCAGCGCCCGGCGGCTGACCGGCTCGCGCCGCCCCTGCGGCCTGCCCGCCCTGATCAACCCGACGACGATCCAGACGCCGGGGCCGCTGCCGAGCAGGATCGCGGTGGCCAGCCAGCCGTCGCGCCAGAGGAGGCCCGAGACGACCCAGCCGACGAGCCAGACGCCGAAGAGCACCAGCCGCATGCGCATGATCCGGCCGTGCACGACGTAGAGGGGCTCGTGCAGGTCGGTGACGACCACCGGGGCGGGGCGTCGGAACACCCACTCGACGCTACGCCCGTGGGGCAGGTCAGGCGACCGTCGTCAGGAGCTTGCGGGCGTCGGCCCAGGATCCCGCCGCGCGGTCGCGGGCGCTGACCATCGTCGGGGGGAGCGGCCAGGCGATCGCGAGATCGGGGTCGTCGAACGCCACGGCCAGGTCGGCGGAGGGGTCGTGCGCGGCGTCGATGCGGTAGCAGGTGTCCGCGGTCGGGGTGAGCGCCTGGAAGCCGTGCAGGAAACCGCGGGGGATGTAGAGCGCGTGCATCGTCTCGTCGTCGAGGCGGAAGGACGCGCTCTGGCCGAAGGTGGGCGAGTCCGGCCGGGCGTCGACCACGACGTCGTGGAGCGCGCCGTGGGCGCAGCGGACCAGCTTGGCCTCGCCGGTGTCGCGGCGCCCGTGCATCCCGCGGATGACGCCCTGCGCGCTGCGCGACTGCGAGTCCTGCAGGAACGCGTCGGGATCCACGCCCGCATCCCGCGCCACGGCGCCGTCGAAGGTGCGGGAGAAGAAGCCCCGCTCGTCGCGATGCGGGGTGGGCACGAACAGCAGCACCCCCGCGAGGCCCGTCGTCTGCACCTGCACGAGCTCCCCCTTCTCCACTCTGGAGGGCGACCCTACTGCGTGTCGCCCGTGCCATCGCTGGGCCCCCACACCGTCGCGACCAGCGAAAAGGGTGTGCAACCATCGGGCCCGTGCACAGACTGACGGAGTCCGCGCCCACTCCGGTCGAGGGCTCGACCGGGCCGATCGCGTGCCGGTTCTGCCGCTCCGGCGACGGGCGGATCGTGCTGGACCTCGGCCACCAGCCCACGTCGGAGCTGTTCCCGCCGGTCGACGACGACGCGGTCGACCCGGTCTACCCGCTGCGGATGTGGCTGTGCGGGGGCTGCGGGCTCGCGCAGCTGGCCGACGACGTCATCGTGGCCGAGGAGCCGCTGGGCCTGGAGCCCGCCGCGCTCACCGAGCAGCGGCGCGACGCCGTCGCCGCCGTGGTGGCGGCAGGCGTGCTGCCCGCGGGCGGAACGGTGACGGAGTACCCCAGCCCGCACGGCGGCACCTGGCTCGACCCGCTGGTCCCGCACGGGTTCGTCCCGGTGCCGCTCGGGGGGCAGGCCGACGTCGTCGTCGACGGGTGCTTCGGGATCATGCACGAGCCCGACCAGCTCGCCGCGCTGCGCACGCGGGCCGACTCGGTGGCGCCCGGCGGCACGCTGGTGCTCCTCTTCCACTCCCTCGCCGCGATCATGGAGGGCGCGCAGTGGAACGCGCTGCGCCTGGGCCACTTCGCCTACTACTCGACGCCCGCGATGGTCGGGATGCTGGCCCAGCTGGGCATGACCGTCACCTCCGCGCACCGGTTCCCGCTCTACGGCGGCACGGTGGTGCTCACGGCGTCGCGCGACGGCGCGCCCCGACGCGGCGGGCCTGCCCGCGCTGCTCGACGCCGAGATCGACGCCGGGGTGCTCCGGGCCGAGGACGTCGCGGAGCTCGGCGGCTCGGTGGGGCGCACGGTCTCCGCGCTGCGCGCGCAGCTGGAGGAGCACCGGGCCGCCGGACGACGGGTGTACGGCTACGCGGCGGCCTCCCGCGCGGTGTCGCTGCTGTGCCTGGTGGGGGCGGACACGTCGCTGCTCGCCGGGGTCGCCGACGCCTCGCCCGCCAAGCGCGGACGGCGGATGCCGGGCACCGACGTGCCGGTGATCCCGCCCGAGGAGCTGGTGGCCGCCGAGCCGGACGTGGTGCTGGTGTTCGTCTCCGACCTGATGGACGAGGTCCGCCGCGCGCTGCCGCAGATCGAGGCGGCAGGCGGGCGGTGGGTGGACGCGGGCGCCGGGGCCTGAGCCTCAGGCGTCCACGGGCCAGGTGTGCACCGGCTCGTTGGAGTGCATGTGCTCGGCGTAGCGCAGCGCCATCGTGCGCAGCGCGTCGGCGCGGGAGAGGTTGCGGCGGTCCTGCAGCCGGTGCACGGTCGCGACCTGCCACGCCGCCCCGTTCTGCCCGGTCAGGCAGCGGGCCTCGATCATGCCCAGCAGCCGCGTGCGCACGCCCTCGTCGACGTCCCAGCGGCGTAGTCCCTCCTCAGCCATCGGCAGCAGCCGTCGGAGCACGAGCTCGGCGGCGGGCACCTCACCGGCGCCCGGCCAGAACAGGAGCGCGTCGATGCCGCGGCGCGCCGCGTTGTGGAAGTTCTCGTCGGCCACCCCGAACGACATGCGTGACCACAGCGGTCGCTCGTCGTCGACGAGCGCGCGCACCAGGCCGTAGTAGAACGCGGCGTTCGCGGCGGTGTCGGCCACCGTCGGACCGGCCGGGAGCACCCGGTTCTCCACCCGCAGGTGCGGCTCGCCGCCCACCACGTCGTAGACGGGCCGGTTCCAGCGGTAGACCGTGCCGTTGTGCAGCTTCAGCTCCGACATCTTCGGAGCGCCGCCCGCCCCGAGCACGGCCTCCGGGTCCTCGTCGTCGCAGATCGGGAGCAGCGCGGGGAAGTACCGCACGTTCTCCTCGAACAGGTCGAAGATCGACGTGATCCAGCGTTCGCCGAACCACACCCTCGGCCGGACGCCCTGTTCCTTGAGCTCCTCGGAGCGGGTGTCGGTCGCCTGGTCGAACAGGGCGATGCGGGTCTCGCGCCAGAGTTCCTTGCCGAACAGGTACGGCGAGTTCGCCCCGACGGCCAGCTGCGCGGAGGCGATCGCCTGCGCGGCGTTCCAGTACGACGCGAACGCCTCGGGCGCCACCTGCAGGTGCAGCTGGACGCTCGTGCACGCCGCCTCGGGCGCGATGGACTCCGCGGTCGCCCGCAGCCGCTCCGGCCCGTCGATCGTGAGCGTCATGTCCTCCCCACGCGCGGCGAAGATCTGCTCGTTCAGCAGCCGGTAGCGCGGGTTGGCGGTCAACGTGGTGGCCTGCAGGTGGTCGGGCTGCAGCGTCGGCAGGATCCCGATCATCATCAGCCGGGGTCCGACGCCGCGGGCGGCCTGGTCGGCGCTGTTGAGCACCGCGCGCACCTGGTCTTCGAACCCGCTCGAGCGACGTGCCGGAGATCGGGCGCGGCGGCATGTTGATCTCGACGTTGAACTGGCCGAGCTCGGTCTGGAAGTCCGGGTGCGCGATGGCCTGGAGAACCTCCTCGTTGCGCATCGCGGGATCGCCGTGGTCGTCGACGAGGTTGAGCTCGATCTCGCAGCCGATCGTCTGGCGCTCCGCGTCGAACCGGGACTCGCGCAGCATGCGCGCGAAGACGTCCAGGCTCGTGCGCACCTTCTGGCGGTAACGGGTGCGGTCGGCGCGGGTGAAAGTGCGTGCCTCGACGTCCTCGCCCATCGTCCTCCTCAGGTTCGCCAGCGGCATTCTCGATGCCCGAGGGCCGCCTGCGATAGTGCTGGCGTGACCGAAACCGCCGGCAGGGGCGAGCGGAGTGCCGTTCTGCTCGCCGTTGCGCTGGTCGCGGTGCCCATGGTGGCCCTCGGCGTCGTGCGCCTGCTGCTGCAGTTGCCCCAAGGCGACGAGCCGCACTACCTCGTGATCAGCCAGGCGCTGAACCTGTACGGCTCGCTCGACATCCAGCAGGTCTACGACCACCACGACTACTGGTCGTACTACCCGATGCCGCTGGACCCGCACATCTCACCGGGCCCGGACGGGCAGCCGCTGCCGCTGCACAGCATCGGCGGCCCGGTGCTGTGGCTGCTGCCGTTCGCGCTGTGGGGGCGGGCGGGCGTCGTCGTGTTCATGACGGTCGTCTCGCTGGCGATCGTCGCCAACGTCTACTGGCTGGTCCGCGCGCTGGAGGTGCGGCGGAACGTCGCGGTCGGCGTCGCGGTGGCCTTCGGGCTCGGCACGCCCATCCTGATGTACGCGTCGCTGACGTTCGTCGAGCCGCTGGGGGCGTTGGGCTGCGTGTACGCCCTGCGCCTGCTGCACACCCGCGAGATCGGCTACGGCAACCTGCTGCTCGTCTCGACCGCGCTCGGTGCGCTGCCGTGGATCCACAGCCGGTTCCTGCTCTTCCCGCCGATCCTCGGTGCGTTCCTGCTGGTGCGGGTGTGGCGGGAGGAGCGTTCGCCCGCGCGCCTGGCGTGCCTGCTCGCCCCGGCCGCGGTGCTGATCGGTGGTCTGCTGCTCTACGACGCCGTGGTGTGGCACGTGATCGGGCTGGCACCCAACCAGGTCAACGCGGGCGCGGTGCCGTTCACCGCCGACCCGCGGCGGGCGCTGGTGGGGATCGTGCTCGACCAGGAGGTGGGCGTCGTCCCGAACTTCCCGGTGCTGCTGTTCGTGCTGCCGGGGCTCCTGCTGGCCCGCCGCCGCGCGATCACGTGGCACGTCGCGGCGGTCGTCGTGCCCTACGTCGCGGTGATCACGTCGTTCCCGGCGTGGGACGGGGCCTGGTCGCCGCCCGCGCGCTTCCTCGCGGTGATCCTGCCGCTGCTGGCCGGGCACGTCGGTCTGGCCTGGGAACGGGCGGGCCGGTGGACGCTCGCGCTCGCGGCCGTGCTCACCGCCGTCGGCGCCGGGCTCACGGCGCTGGCCGTGTGCAGCGCCACCGGCGGGTTCTCCGCCCAACGCGGCCGCAGCCCCGCGCTGGGGGTGCTCGACTCGCTGTCGGGCATCGACGTCGCCCGGGTCGTCCCGTCGCTCGCCCAGCCGGGGCAGGTGCCGCTGTTCCTGGCCTGGGCCGCCCTGACCCTCGGCTTCGGGCTCGTCAGCCTGCGGGGACGACGCGGTCCAGCCACGCCAGCAGGTCGGCCTCCACCTCGTCCCGGTTGGTCTCGTTGAAGATCTCGTGCCGGGCCTCCGGCCAGACCGTGAGCGTCACGTCGATCAGCCCGGCGGCGCGCAGCCGCTCGACGAGGGCGTTCACGAGCGCGAGCTGACCGTTGACCGGGTCGTGCTCGCCCACCGTGATGTGCACCGGAAGGTCCTTGCGGACGCCCGCGAGCCTGCGCGGGTCGGCGAGCTCGCGGGCCCTGGCGAACATCGCCTTGCCGCCCTCGGCGTCGAGGCCGAAGCCGCAGAACGGGTCGGCCACGTAGGCGTCGACCTGGGCGTCGTCGCGCGAGAGCCATTCGAAGCCGGTGCGGTTGGGGAAGGGCGCGTTGAAGCCGGAGAGGTCGATCGGGCGCGTCGAGGTCGAGGGCGGGTTCGAGGAGGTCGATCGCCGCGGTGCCGGAGAGCACGAGGCCGGTGATGCGGGCCGAGTGGTCGAGCATGTACTGCTGGGCGGCGAACGAGCCCATGCTGTGCCCGAAGAGGACGACAGGCAGGTCGGGCAGCCGCACGTGGGAGCGCTCGACGAGCACGTCGATGTCGTCGACCAGGCTGTTCCACCCCGCCGCGCCGAGGAGGCCGAGCGCGGCCTCCGAGGGTGCCGTGGCGCCGTGGCCGCGGTGGTCCTGGCCCTGGACGAGGAAGCCCGCGTCGGCGAGCGTCGTGGCGAGGTGGCCGTAGCGCAGCAGGTGCTCGCCCATGCCGTGGGTGAGCTGGACGATGCCGCGGGGTGTGCCCGCGGGCTCCCATCGGTACGCCGTGATCACGGTGGCGTCCCGTCCGGTGAACGTGAACCGGACGGGGGAGTCGGTGGACGTCATCGAAACACCTCTCGGACCTCGCGGGTGACGGCGTCACCCTATGTCGCCGAGGCCGCGACCGTCGCCGTCTCCGATCCGGGGGGCGCCCGTCGCCGTCTCCGATCCGGGGCCGCGCCGTTGCCGGCTTCGATCCGGGGCGTGACCGAGCCGGCTTCGGATCTGCGGGCGTCAGGCCGGTTGCACCTGTGTGCGGCGGCGCAGGCGCAGCCGGGCGACCAACGCCACCAGCCCGAGCGCGACGACCACGCCGCCGTACACCAGCGCCGTCGGCCGCAGGCCGACGATGGTCGCGGCCATGCCTGCGAGCACGGCGGGCACGCTGAAGGCCAGGTAGGACACCACGTAGACGCTCGCGAACACCGCACCGCGCTCGGTGGGCTGCGCCAGCGCGGCCATCGTGCCGAAGGCGCCGAGGCCCGCCGCTCCGAAGCCGACGCCCGCGAGGACCGTGCCGATCGCCGCCAAGACGGCCGACCCGCCCTCGACGGCGAGGAGGGTGCCCGCCGTGCCCACCGCGAGCAGGACCGACGCGACGAGCAGCACCCGGGGGAGCGGCCACGACCGCAGCAGCAGGGCGGTGAGGGCGCCGGTGCCGCACAGGAGCGTGGCGACGAGACCGCCGACGAGGTGATCGGTGATGCCGAGCAGACCCGCGGCGACCGACGGGCCCGAGCGAGAGGTAGAGGCCGCCGAGCGCCCAACTGGCCAGGAGGATGGGCGTGATCGAGACGAACTCGGCGCGCATGTGGGTGGGGATCCCCACCCGCGGCCGCAGTGAGGCGAGCGCGCCTGCGTGGCGGGCCGCGGTCTCGGGCAGGAGCGCGGTCACCACGCCCGCGGCGACCGTTCCGGCCAGCAGCACGACGTACACGAGGTGGGTGGGCGCGGGCGCGAACTCCACCAGCGCGCCCGCCCCGACCGAGCCGCCCGCGAGGCCCAGCAGGGTGGCGACGCTCGTGACAACCCCGGCGCGGCCGCGGGCCTGCGGGGGCGCGAAGTCCACGACGGCGGCGGAGAGCGTGGTGATCGCCGCGCCGGTCGCGATGCCCTGCACCACGCGGGCGGCCAGGAGCGTCCCGACGCCGTCCGCGACGAGGAAGAGCACGAGCGCGACCACCTCGAGCGCGACGGCGGCAGCGAGCACCGGGCGGCGCCCGACGTAGTCCGACAGCCCGCCGACGACGAGCACCGTCGCGAGGAGGCCGAGCACGTAGACGGCGAACACGAGGGTGAGCGTCGAGGTCGGGAACCCCCACTGCTGCTGGTAGACGACGTAGAGCGGGGTCGGGGCCCCGGCGGCGGCCATGAACAGCACGAGCGTGGCCGTGACGGCGGCGAAGCCGGTCGAGCGCGACAGGCGCGGCGCGGTGCGCACGGCCATGCACCTCCTCGGAGTGGGTCCCCGTCCGGCAAGGCGCCCGTGCGCCGGGGTATTCCCACTCCGCGCCCATCCGCACTCCGCCAGGGCTGCGCCGGCTCGGTGAGACCGGACGGTGCGCCGACGCCCGCGGGAGAGTCACCGATCGGCATCGCGCACGAGCGATCGGTGACTCTCGCGGCTACTGTCGCGGCCTAGTGACCGACGAGGGTGTTGAGCACTCCCGTGGCGGCCTGACCCACGCTCTTCGTGGTGTCCTTCGCGGAGCCGCCGCCGCCGCTCGACAGCGTCGCCATGGCCCGGTCGCCGTGCCCGCTCTCCGAGTCCGAGCCGTCCGTGCGCGCGCTCGCGCTGGAGGAGCTCGAGGTGTCGGCCGCCTGACTGCGGTCGCTGCGCGAAGAACTCCCACCCCCGCCGTCCGCGTCGTCGGCCTTGGTGGTCGAGCGCGATTCGGCGGAGGAGTTCGCGTCATCCGACGTGGCGTGCGTGTCCTGGGCGGCGGCCGAGCCTGCCCGCGCCTGCACAGGTGCGTCGTCCGACGCGGCAGACGCATCCCGGGCGGCGGCCCGCGCCTCCACACCTGCGCCGTCCGATGCGGCAGACGCGTCCTGGGTGGCGGCCGAGCCCGCCCGCGCCTCCACGGCCGCGCCTGCCGAGGCGCTGGGCGTGTCGTCGGCGGCCGAGACCGCGTGCGCTTCTGTTGCCCCGGTGGCCGAGGGGGCTGAGGAGGCGGCGGCCGGAGCAGAGGCTGCGGCCGACGCGGCATGCGCCTTGGTCGTGGCGGCCGTCGAGGAGGGGGAGGCCGCCGGTGAGGAGGCGGCCGGTGCGGAACCGACGCCGAGGAGCCCGCCCACGCCGTTGACGGTCGTGGCCACCGACCCCGTGGCCTGTTGCGCCACCGACCCGAGCGCACCCGAGCTGGACGAGGCGGCCGCATCGGCATCGGCCGCGGCAGGATGCGCCACCGAGCCGACCGCTCCCGCCGCCGCGTCCGCCACCGATGAGGCGGTCGCGGTGGCGGACTCGACGGTCGCAGGCACTGCGGTGGCCGCAGCACCAGCCGCGGACTCGGCGGCGGAGTCGACAGCGTCAGACCCCGCTGCGGCCGTTGCGCCTGCTGCTGCGGCGGTGTGCTCGACAGCCCCCGCAGCCGCTGCGCCTGCTTGACCGGCCGGCGCAGCGACGTCTGCGTCGACGGCTCCAACGGCCGCGGCGGCCGCCTGAGCTGCCGTTGTCGCGACCGCGGTGTCGGCGGCTGCGTGGCCGCGGTGGCGGTCTGGCCAGCGGTGGTGGTCGCGGTGGTGAGGGTGTTGAGGGCCGGCGCCGTCGTGGCCGTGAGGGTGTCGGCGGTTGCGGCGAGGAGGCCGTCTGCGGTTGCGGTGGTCGGCGCGACCGCTCCCGCTGCCGCGGTGGCCGTCTGGTCGGTGGTGGCGCCGAGGGTGTCGAGGATCGGGGCGGTTGTTGCCGCGAGGGTGTCTGCGTCGGGGGTGAGGAGGGTGGTCGCGGCGCCGGTAACCGCGTCGATGACGGGAGTGGCCGTGGCGCTGAGCGCTTCGGTGGCGGGTGTGACGACGGTCGACGCGACGGAGTTGACGATCGGAGCCGCTGTCTGGCTGACGGTCTCGGTCACCGGCGTCGAGGAGGGTGGTCGCTGTCGTGCCGACGGCCCGTGGCCGGGCTAAGGATCGAGCCGACGGCTTCCGTGACGGGAACGAGCGGGGTCAGGACCGGCTCGGTCACGGTGACCACCGTGTCGACAAGCGAGCCTGCCGTCTCGCCGAGGGGTCCGGTTGCCGAGCCCACGATGCCGCCCACGGTGGAGCCCAGGGTCCCCGAGATCGGGTCGAGGAGCGGGTCGACGACGCCGCCGACCGTGTCGCCCACCGGCGCGAGGATCGACCCGACCGTGTCCGCGAGGGGGTCGAGGAGCGGACCCGCTGTGGTGTCGACGACGCCCAGCACGGGGGTGAGGACGGGGGTGAGCGCGCCGACGACCGGCGTGATCACGGGGCTGAGGACGGGCTCGACCGCCCCGAGGATCGGGCTGGTCACCGAGCCCACCGCCCCGACCACAGGCCCCAGGATCGGACCCACCGCACCCTCGACCGGGTCGAGGACCGGGCCCAGCACGGGATCGAGCGCGCCCAGGACCGGGTCGAGCACCGGAAGCACCGGGTCGAGGATGGGTTTCACTATCGGACCGAGCACGGGCCCGAGCACCGGATCCACGACCGGGCCGAGCACCGGTCCGAGGACGGGGATGTCGCCGACGCCGGTCGCGCCCCCGCCCGTCGCGCCGCCCGCCCGTCGCGCTGCTGCCACCTGGCGTGCTGCCACCTGGCGTGCCGCTCGACCTGGTGTGCCGCTGCCTGGTGTGCCGCTGCCTGGTGCGCCGGTGCCTGGTGCGCCGGTGCCCGGCACGTCGGTGCCCGGTTCGCCGCTGCCGGGGGCGACACCCACCCCGCCGCCTGACGGGACAACAGGCACGCCGGGCGCGGGGGCAACCGCGCCCGGCGTACCAAGACCACCGGGAACACCACCAAAAGACGCGGCGCTGCCGGGCGAAAACAGGGAGGTTCCGCTCAGTCCGTCGGCGGACGACGTCCCACTACCCGGGCTCGTGAAGCCTGC
The DNA here is from genome assembly GCA_963799945.1 of uncultured Actinomycetota bacterium. Taxonomy (GTDB): domain Bacteria; phylum Actinomycetota; class Actinomycetes; order Mycobacteriales; family Pseudonocardiaceae; genus Pseudonocardia. The sequence continues at coordinate 354,040 of CAWCZG010000003.1, read as the reverse complement.
GAGCGGTTCGAGCACCCCGGACATGTCGACGAGCGCCGTCGCGAGGTTGACCGTCGGCGGGAGGGCTGTGCGGTGCGCGGGCGCACCGGCCGGGTCGGCGAACGCCTCGCCGCCGCCCTCCTGGTCGCCGCGCGGGGCGAGCAGGCCGTCATCCAGGGCCACGGAGCCCAGCAGGGCGCCAACCACCAGGATTGATCCCGCAGCGACCGCCTTGCGCGTTCCGCCGTTCGGCTCCACCGGATCCGGGAAGGGCAACCGGGGCGTGCCCCGTCTCCGCAGGCGGCCATTGGCCGAACGCGGGGCGTGCAGCCCCTCACGGCGCAGCAGCGCCGGCACCGAAATCACCTCAGGATCAGGTCCGGGCGATCGCACGGGTCGGTCTCCTTTGACGCTCGGTAACCGTTCCGCATCGGACGGTTCCTGTTCGGAGAGTCGCCGAGCGAACGCCCAGTGTTGCGTTTCGTTGCGCATCAGTCGCTCAGCGGGTGAGCGGTCACCCAGTGGAACGACGTGACTACGCGGAGAAACCGCTCGTCCGACGAAATCGACTTCTCGTCGCGTGACGAGCCGTCACCCGGGGTCGGCGCGGCTGGTGGTCGCCCAACCACTCCGGCACCATCGGCGATAGGCCGAGGGAGGGTGCGATGAGATTCGCCGACGGGCCGACCGCGCAGGCGACGATCCACGTCGAGGCCCCGGCCGAGGTGCTCTGGCCGTTGAATAGCGACATCCACCTCGTCGCGTCGCTCAGCGACGAGGTGCAGGAGGCATGCCGCACAAGGAGGAGCGCATCGTCGCGGCACGGCTGCGCGAATGGCAGGCCGCCATCGAGGCGAACCTGGCCGCGCTGAAAGATCTTGCGGAGCGGTCGGGCGTGATCAGGCGCTGATGCGCGCGATCTCCTCATCCAGGTCCATGCGGCCGGTCTCGTCACCGAGCGCAACGAGCTCGGTGGAGGCCTCGATGAAGCCCCGCAGCAGGTCGCGGTCGACCTCGAGCACCGCGCGCCCGTCGCCGGAACGGATCTCGATCTCGACGATGTCGTAGCCCTGGACGAGCTGCGGGGTCATCCGGATGTCGCCGATGCCCGCCTGGCCCGAGAGGGCGTCGAAGACGAGATCGCGCGCGACCAGCCACTCGACCCAACGGTCGTGCCTGGTCCGGACGGCGAGCGAGACGGCGAAGGGGTCGTCGGCCCGGTAGGTCCACCGCGTGACGACCGGTGCGGGCTGACCGTGCAGCACCGTGAACATGTCGTGGCTGACGGAGTCGGTGCTGGTGTCGTCGTTCGTGTCGGCGCTCATCGTGTCGCCCCCCAGGCGGCTCGGTCCGGCCTCTGTGCCGGTCTCATGGGCTAGATCGCCCCGGTCGAGCAGAACGCTGCACACATACCCGTTCTTCACCCGAACAAGTGAGAGTGTGCCGGATGCGCTCGAGGCGATTACCTTGAGGAGTCGCTGGTGACGACCCAGATACCGCCATTTCCCGTTCTTCCGGGCTGGGCGAGCGTCAGGGCGTGGGTGCCTGCCGAGGATCGGACCGTCACACCGCTCTTGCCGTTGGCGGTGGCTTCCGCGCTGCGTCCAGCCCCGTGCGGCGGCGTAGGAGAGCGCCACTTCGGTCGGGTCGAGCAGCCACGGCTGGGCGCCGCCGTCGACGGCGGACTGCAGCGCCGCCACCTTGCCTGCGCCCGCCGCGGGCCACGGGAGGGTGACGCCCGCGGCCGGGCCACCTGTCACCGGCGCGGGCGCCGCGGACGGGGTGGCGCTCGTCGTGACCGGCGGGGTGCCGGTCGCCGGTGAAGCAGGCCCGGGTGCGGCCGTGGCGCAGCCCGCGAGGCGGCCGCGGCGAGGATCAGGACGCCCGCGACCCGGGCCCGTGTGTGCACGCGGCCACCGTAGGGCGCGGGGCGGGCCTGCTCGGGGCGTCGCGCGCGCGCGCGTCCGGGTGCAGAGACCCTCCGGCCGGAGGTGGGCCGACGGTCGGCTGAGATCACTAATGTTCTGGCCGGAGTAGAGAGGTGATGTCCGATGAACGAGTCGGCCCAGGCGTTCTACGCGGCCCGCGAGTTCCTGCTTCGACCCACCGCGAGGACTACGACACGGCCTACCGCGACTTCCGGTGGCCGGAGATCGGCGAGTTCAACTGGGCTCTGGACCACTTCGACGCCGTCGCCGCCGACCGCGGCGACCAGCGCGCGCTGTGGATCGTCGAGCAGGACGGCATCGGAGGCGCACTGGACGTTCCGCGAGCTGTCGGCGCGGTCCAACCAGGTCGCGAACTGGCTGCGCGAGCAGGGCGTCGCGCGCGGCGACCGGATCATCCTGATGCTCGGCAACCAGGTCGAGCTCTGGGAGACGCTGCTGGCGGCGATGAAGCTCGGCGCCGTCGTCATCCCGGCCACCACGCTGCTTGACGGCGGCCGACCTGCGCGACCGGCTGGACCGGGGCAACGCCAAGCACGTCGTCGATCGGCGGCGCGGACGCGGGCAAGTTCGACGGCGTCGAAGGCGCCTACACGCGGATCGCGGTGCGTGGCGCCCCCGCGGGCTGGCGCGGACTACGCCGACGCCGACGCGGCGCCTCGACCACGTTCACCCCCGACGGCGTCACGCAGCGGCTCCGACACCCTGCTGCTCTACTTCACCTCCGGCACCACGGCGAAGCCCAAGCTCGTCGAGCACACCCACGCGTCCTACCCGGTCGGGCACCTGTCCACGATGTACTGGATCGGGCTCGAGCCCGGCGACGTGCACCTCAACATCTCCTCGCCGGGCTGGGCCAAGCACGCGTGGAGCAACGTCTTCGCGCCGTGGATCGCCGAGGCGTGCGTGCTCGTCATGAACTACGCGCGGTTCGACGCCGAGTCGATGCTGGGCGTCCTCGACCGCTGCGGGGTCACGAGCTTCTGCGCGCCGCCGACCGTCTGGCGGATGCTGATCCAGGCCGACCTCTCCGGGCTCCGCACGCCGCCGCCGCAAGGTCGTGGGGGCGGGGGAGCCGCTGAACCCCGAGGTGATCGAGCAGGTCGAGAAGGCGTGGGGGGTGCGGATCCGCGACGGGTTCGGCCAGACCGAGTCCACCGTGCAGATCGGCAACTCGCCGGGCCAGACGGTGAAGCCCGGCTCGATGGGACGGCCGATCCCGGGCTACCCGATCGTGCTGGTCGACCCGGCGACGGGGGAGCGTGACGTCCCGAGGGGGAGATCTGCGTCGACCTGGCCGACCGGCCGCTGGGGCTGATGGTCGGCTACTACGGCGACGCCGAGCGCAACGCCGAGGCGATGGCGGACGGGGTCTACCACACCGGTGACGTCGGCTCCCGCGACGCGGACGGCTACATCACCTACGTCGGCCGCTGCCGACGACGTGTTCAAGGCCAGCGACTACCGGATCAGCCCGTTCGAGCTGGAGAGCGTGCTGATCGAGCACCCGGCCGTCGCCGAGGCGGCGATCGTGCCGTCGCCGGACCCGGTGCGGCTGGCCGTGCCCAAGGCGTACGTCGTGCTCGCGGCCGGGCACGAGCCCGACGCGGAGACCGCGCGGTCGATCCTGGAGTTCGCCCGCGACAACCTCGCGCCCTACAAGCGGATCCGGCGGCTGGAGTTCGCGCCGCTGCCCAAGACGATCTCCGGGAAGATCCGCCGCGTCGAGCTGCGGGGCCGCGAGAACGAGCTGCACGCCGACGCATCCGCAACGCCGTCCGGCGAGTTCACCCTCTAGGGGCGGCCGATGGCGGTGCACGTAAGGTGAGCGGTCAGGCACGATAGGTGTCGGCGGCGGGCCCCGTCGCCGCGGTCGACCGGATCGCCGTCACGGGCGGCGCCGCGGACGGCGTAGCGCCGGCGGATCGGATGGTGTGGCATCTCGTGGACGGGTCTCCGGAGCGGGAGAGACCAGCCGATCGCGGACGTGATGGCGGGCATGCCCGAGGTGTGGCGGCGGCTGCTGGAGGCGCACCAGGCCCGACCGGCTCGGCCGGTGCTCGGCCTGCCGCACGTCCTCGGGCTCGGGGGAGCGGTGGCCGTGCTCGCTGCACCGCATCGCGAGCGAGGCGCAGCGGCGCTACGGGCTGCGGTTGGGTCAGGCGGTCGGCGGCGAGTAGCCGCTAGCCACTCGCCGCCCGGCTACGGGTAACCGGACGGACCTCGTCGATCTAGTCGCCGTACCGGGCGGGTGTGCAGGCCTCCTCGTGCTCTACGCATGCCGGAGCGCTGGCGCGGGGGTCGGGACGGGTGCGTGCGCCGTCGCCGCCGCTGCTGCCGCGCGCCGCTGCTGTCGCCGTCGCGCCGCCAGGACCGGGTAGCGCGGCCTGGCCAGTCCATCGGCCGGGAGGGGAGCGCGCAGGCTGATCCAGCCCGCGGGCGTTCGAACCCGGGGACGTAGCGTCAGACGGGTGCGATCGCGGGCCGTGGGGTTGGTGGTGGGGGCGCTGGCCGATGCGGTGTTCGCCGACCCGGCGCGGTGGCACCCGGTGGCGGGCTTCGGCTCATGCGCCGCGGCCCTGGAGCGGCGGTGGTACGCCGACCGGCGCTCGGCGGGCGTCGCGCACACCGCCGTCCTGGTCGGGGGAGCGGTGGGGTTGGGGGTCGCGGCCGAGGTGGTCACCAGGCGGCACCCCGTCGCGCACGCCTGCGTGACCGCCGCCGCGACCTGGGCGGTGCTGGGCGGCACCTCCCTCGCCCGCCACGGCACCGCCCTCGCCGCTGCGCTGCCCGGTGCGGCCGCTGCGCTGCCGGGTGCGGCTGCGCTGCCGTGGTCGGTGAGGCCGCTGCGCTGCCGGGTGCGGCTGCTGCCTGGGCCGGTGAGCCGCTGCCCTGCCTGGTGGCGCTGCCGCGCTGCCGGGTGCAGTAGGTGGCGCTGTCGGTGCGCCGCCCGACCTCGCCGCGGCCCGAGCCCATATCCCCGCCTTCTGCGGACGCGACCCCGAGGTCCTCGATGCGGCAGGGATGGCGCGGGCGGGCACGGAGTCGATGGCCGAGAACACCTCCGACGCCGCGGTCGCCCCGCTGCTGTGGGGGGCCGTGGCGGGGGTTCCCGGGCTGCTCGGCTACCGGGCCATCAACACCCTGGACGCGATGGTGGGCTACCGCTCGCCCCGCTACGCCAGGTTCGGCTGGGCCGCGGCGCGCGTCGACGACCTGGTCAACCTCGTGCCCTCCCGGGTCACCGCCCTCCTGATCGCGCTGCTCGCACCGGCCATCGGCGGGTTCGCCTGCTGCGGCCATCGTCGCCTGGCGGCGCGACGCGGCGACGCACCCCAGCCCCAACGCCGGGCCGGTCGAGGCTGCCGCCGCGGGCGCGCTCGGCGTGACGCTCGGCGGCCCGACCGCCTACCCGCACGGGACCGAGAACCGGCCGCGGCTGGGCTCCGGGCCGCCGCCCGGACCGGTCGACCTGCGGCGTGCCGCGCGGCTGTCACGGCTGGTCGGGGTGGCGGCGACGGTGCTGGCCTGCTGCCTGGCGGGCGGCGCGGCGGTGTGGACGGGGCGGCGAAGCTGACGGGCCCGGAAATTGACGAGGGCCGCGAGGGTTCCGCCGCGACGGCCGCTGACCTGCTGCGCGACCCAGCCCCTGCTTCCTCGCCACCGTCACGCCCGACGGCTCGCGCCGCTGACGAGACTGGGGCCGCGAGGGAGCACGGTGGCCGCGAGGGTCGCGGAGCCGCGAGGATCTGGGGCCGCGAGGGTTGCGGGCCGCGACGGGTTGGGGCCGCGAGGGTCGTGGCGCGACGGAGGGCGCGGCCGCGAGTATGGACGCGGGCTCGCGAACGTGCGGGGGTGCGGCTCGAACGCGGGGCGGAAGGCTCAGCTGTCCGCTGGGCGGGTCGTCCTCGCCCGCCAGCTCCCGGCGGAAGGCCGCGCGATCGGCGCGCCGTGCGCTGGTCTTGCGCGTGGTCCCGGCCGCGGACTGGCGCTGGAGCATCTCCAGCCGCACGAAGTAGACGAGGGCGAAGACGGCGATCGCGCCGAACGTGAGCCACTGCAATGCGTAGGAGAAGTTCGTGAACGGCGCCGCGCTCTGGGCCGCCGCGGGCTCGACCGGCAGCGGGTCGAGCACCCCCGGCTGGTCGGCGGCGAGGGAGAGGTAGCCCTCGGCGATCGGCAGGCCGGTGGTCGCCGCCAGCGTGCGAGAGTCGGTGACGTAGAGCTGGCGGTGCCCGTCGGCGGTGAAGGCCGGGCGGTGGTCGGGGTCGGTCTCGTCGACGCGCAGGCGCGCGGTGATCGTCACCTCGCCCGACGGCGGAGCGGCGTAGGACGGCACCACCGCACCGCTCTCCGCGGTGACGAAGCCCCGGTCGACCGCCACGACCCGCCCGTCGGTCGTCGCGCAGCGGCGTCAGCACCTCGAAGGCGGGCTTGCCGTCGTACACGCGCAGGCGGACGAGGCCCTCGTCGTCCGCGAGGTAGGTCCCGGTGACCGTCACCTGGCGCCAGTCGACCGCCGGGGTCACCCCGCCGGTGCGGCAGGACCTGCGCGAGCGGGGCAGGCGGGATCAGGGAAGCGGCGTCCAACGTGTGCTGCTCGGCGTCGCGCTGCGCCTCGCGGCCGAACTGCCACGGGGCCAGCAGCGGCGTAGCAGGCGATGACGAACAGGGTCACCGTCGTGATCAACGCCAGCCAGGCAGGCCGCAGCAGGAACCGCACAGGTCCACGGTAGGCAACGTCAGCGCCGGACGTCGGTCGGCGTGCCAGACCGGCCACCGCGCGAAGCTCTCACCGCGCCGAATCGTGCGACTCGCCTCGTAGGCTGCGGCGGTGCGGGGTGCGTTGTTGGTGGCCGGGACGACCTCCGACGCGGGTAAGAGCGCGCTCGTGGCGGGGATCTGCCGGTGGCTGGCCCGCCAGGGGGTCGCGGTGGCGCCGTTCAAGGCGCAGAACATGTCCAACAACTCCGTCGTGACGACCGACGGCGGCGAGATCGGCCGGGCCCAGGCGATGCAGGCGCACGCCTGCGGGCTTGGCCCCGAGCGTCGCGTTCAACCCCGTCCTGCTCAAGCCGGGCAGCGACCGGTCCTCGCAGGTCGTGGTGCGCGGCCGGGTGGACGGCACGGTGAGCGCGCGGTCCTACCAGGAGCGCAAGGCCGCGCTGCTGGACGTCGTCACCGCGAGCCTCGCCGACCTCCGGGCCCGCTTCGACGTCGTCGTCTGCGAGGGCGCGGGCTCCCCGGCGGAGATCAACCTGCGGGCCGACGACATCGCCAACATGGGGTTGGCCCAGGCCGCCGACCTGCCCGTCGTGGTGGTCGGCGACATCGACCGCGGCGGCGTGCTGGCCCACCTCTTCGGCACGCTCGCCGTGCTCGATCCCGCCGACCAGCGCCGCATCGCGGGCTTCGTGATCAACAAGTTCCGCGGCGACCCGACGCTTGCTGACCCCCGGCCTCGACCAGCTCCGCGCGCTCACCGGCCGTCCGACGTTCGGCGTCGTGCCCTGGGCCGAGCGCCTGTGGCTCGACGCGGAGGACTCCCTCGCCGCCGTCGCCGACGGCGTGCTCGGCCGCCCGGCGCCCCCGCTCGGCGGCCAATGGCTCCGCGTGGCGGTCGTGCGGCTGCCGCGGATCTCCAACGCCACCGACGCCGAGGCGCTGGCCTGCGAGCCCGGCGTCGCGGTCCGGTACGTCACGGAGCCGTCGCGCCTGGCCGACGCCGACCTCGTCGTGCTCCCCGGCACACGGGCGACGGTCGCCGACCTCGGTTGGCTGCGCCGCACCGGCCTCGCCGACGCCGTGCTCGCCCACGCCCGCGCGGGCCGTCCGGTCCTGGGGATCTGCGGCGGCTACCAGATGCTCGGACGGCGGATCGCCGATCCGCACCGCGTCGAGGGCGGCGACGCCGACGGGCTCGGCCTGCTCGACCTGGAGATCGCCTTCGACGCCGAGAAGCACCTGGCCAACCCGGTCGGCACGGCGTGGGGCGAGCCGGTCCGCGGCTACGAGATCCACCACGGGCGGGTGGTCCGCTCCGGCGACCCGGCCCTGATCCAGGCCCCGGACGGCGAGGGCTCCGACGCGGGCGCCGTGCTCGGCACCCACTGGCACGGCCTCCTGGAGAACGACGGGTTCCGCCGCGCCCTGCTGCGCAGGGTCGCCGACCAGGCGGACCGCACCGGACTTCACGGTCGCGCCGGACACCTCGTTCGCCGCGGAGCGCGCCGCCCAGCTCGACCTGCTCGGCGACCTCGTCGAGGCGCACCTCGACACCGCCGCGCTGGAACATGTCATCGGTCACGGCGCGGACCCGGACCTGCCCGTCGTGACTTCCGGTCTGGCAGTGTCCCCGTGATGAGATGGTCACTGCGATGAGCACGTTCCCGTTCAGCGCGGTGGTCGGCCACGCACGATCTGCGCCTCGCGCTCCTGCTCAACGCGGTCCACCCCGGCGTCGGCGGCGTGCTGGTGCGGGGCGAGAAGGGAACGGCGAAGTCGACCGCGGTGCGCGCGCTGGCCGCCCTGCTGCCCGCCCTCGACGTGGTCGCGGGATGCCGGTTCAGCTGCGACCCCGCCGCCCCCGACCCGACCTGCCCCGACGGGCCGCACGAGGCAGGCGCGCCGCACGCCCGCCGCCCGGCGCGGCTGGTCGAGCTGCCGGTCGGGGCCACGGAAGACCGGCTCATCGGCTCGCTCGACCTGGAGCGCGCCCTCGCCGAGGGCGTGCGCGCCTACCAGCCCGGCCTGCTCGCCGACGCCCACCGCGGCGTTCTCTACGTCGACGAGGTCAACCTCCTGCACGACCACCTCGTCGACGCCCTCCTCGACGCCGCCGCGATGGGGCGCGCCCACGTCGAGCGCGACGGGGTGTCGGTGTCGCACGCCGCCCGGTTCCTGCTCGTCGGCACGATGAACCCCGAAGAGGGCGAGCTGCGGCCCCAGCTGCTCGACCGCTTCGGCCTGGCCGTCGAGGTGCGGGCGGCGCGGGACGTCGCCACCCGGGTCGACGTGGTCCGCCGCCGCCTCGCGTTCGACGACGACCCGGTCGGCTTCGCCGCGGCCTGGGCGGACGCCGAGCAGGAGACGGCCGCGCGGATCGCCGACGCGCAGGCCCGCGTCGGGTCGGTGGCGCTGCCCGACGCCGAGCTGCGCCGGATCGCCGCGGTGTGCGCCGCCTTCGACGTCGACGGCATGCGCGCCGACCTCGTCATCGCCCGCGCCGCGATCGCGCACGCGGCCTGGCGGGGTGCGGACGCCGTCGAGGAGGAGGACGTGCGCGTCGCCGCCCGCCTGGCGCTGCCCCACCGGCGCAGGCGCGACCCGTTCGACGAGTCCGGCGTCGACGAGCAGGCCCTCGACGACGCGCTGGAGCAGGCGCGTAAGGAGATCGACAGCAACCCGAGACCCGGCGATCCTGACGGCGGCCCGGATGGTCCCGGGGGCGGCCGCGCCGCCGACGAGCCCGACGCAGGTCCGTCGCCGAACGACAGCGCCCCGGGCGCGGCAGGCGAGGACGCCCAGCCCGCAACGAACGAAACGGCGGAGAACCCGCCCGAGGGCCCCCTCACGCCGCCGCGATCCCGGCAGCCCGACGAGCCGGACCGCCGCGCCCCAGCACCCGCCGAGGGTGACCCCGTGCCACCCCCCGGCCCCTCCTTCCGCGCCCGCCGGCTCGTCGTCCCCGGGGTCGGCGAAGGCGCGCCCGGTCGGCGGTCGCGCGCCCGCACCGACCTCGGCCGCGTCGTCCGCGCGTCAGACGCCACGCCGCGCCGGGCCGCCGACGTGCACCTGCCCGCGACGTCGCCGCCGCGGCGCCCGCACCAGCACGCTCCGCGGCCGGGTCGACCGCCTGCTCCTGCGCCCCGCCGACGTGCGGCACGCCGTGCGCGAGGGTCGGGAGGGCAACCTCGTGCTGTTCGCCGTCGACGCGTCGGGGTCGATGGCGGCGACGGGCGCGCATGGCCGCCGTCACGGGCGCGGTGCTGTCGCTGCTGCGCGACGCCTACCAGCGCCGGGACAAGGTCGGGCTGATCGCCTTCCGCGCGGCGGGCGCCGAGCTGGTGCTGCCGCCGACCTCCAGCGTTCCCGCCGCGCAGGCCCGGCTCGACCGGCCTGCGCACCGGCGGCCGCACCCCGCTCGCCGGCGGTCTGCTGCGCGCGCAGAAGGTGCTGGCGGTCGAACGGCTGCGCGACCCCCGTCGGCGCGCGCTGCTGGTCGTCCTCACCGACGGCCGGGCGACCGTCGGCCTGGGCGGCGACCCCGTCCGCGACGCCTGCCGCGCCGCCGCGCTCCTGGCCGCCGACGGCGTCGCCACCGTCGTGGTGGACTGCGAGGGCGGCCCCGTGCGCCTCGGCATCGCGGCGCGGATCGCGCGTGCCGCGGCGGGGCGAGCTCGTGGGGATCGGCGAGCTGTCGGCCGACGGCGTCACCGACGTCGTCCGCGCCGCACGGGCCGCGCTGAGCGAAACGGGCGCACGAGCCGACGGAGGGCGAACATGCCGCAGGGACAGGTCACGACCGTGCCCGTCCGACGGGCTCACCACCCGCCAGCGCCGCAACCGCCCGCTGCTGGTCGTGCACACCGGGGAGATGAAGGGCAAGTCGACGGCCGCGTTCGGGCTGGCGCTGCGCGGGCTGGAGCCAGGGCTGGTCGATCGGGGTGTTCCAGTTCGTGAAGTCGGCGAAGTGGAAGGTCGGGGAGGAGACGGCGTTCCGCGCGCTCGGCCGCGTGCACGCCGAGACCGGCGAGGGCGGGCCCGTCGAGTGGCACAAGATGGGCGAGGGCTGGTCGTGGGCGCGCAAGCCCGGCACCGACGACGACCACGCCGCCCAGGCCGCGGAGGGCTGGGCCGAGATCCGCCGCCGCATCGAGGCGCAGGCCCACGACGTCTACGTGCTCGACGAGTTCACCTACCCGATGAAGTGGGGCTGGGTCGACGTCGGCGAGGTCGTCGACGTGCTCGCCCGGCGCCAGGGCCGCCAGCACGTGATCGTCACCGGCCGGGACGCGGCGCCCGGAGCTGATCGCCGCCGCCGACCTCGTCATGGCAGACCACCAAGATCAAGCATCCGATGGACGCGGGCCAGAAGGGCCAGCGCGGAATCGAGTGGTAGCAGCCGCCAGTAGCGCCGCCCGGCCCCGTCGATCTCGTCGTCCTATGGTTGGGCGATGGAGTACACGCGACTGGGCGCGACCGGCCTGCAGGTCTCGCGCATCTGCCTCGGCATGATGAGCTACGGCTCGTCCACGTGGCGGGAGTGGGTGCTCGACCTCGACGACTCGCGGCCGCTCGTGCGCAGCGCCGTCGACGCCGGGGTGATCTTCTTCGACACCGCGGACATGTACTCGCTGGGCGCGTCCGAGGAGGTCACGGGCGCGCTGCTGCGGGAGTTCTTCCCCGCGCGCGACGACTACGTGCTCGCGACGAAGGTGTTCAACCCGATGTCGGACGGCCCGAACGACCGCGGGCTGTCCCGCAAGCACGTCCTGGCCTCGATCGACGCCTCGCTGCGGCGGCTGGGCACCGACCACGTCGACCTCTACCAGATCCACCGCTGGGACCCGCACACGCCGATCGAGGAGACGATGGAGGCGCTGCACGACGTCGTGCGGGCGGGCAAGGCGCGCTACATCGGGGCGTCGAGCATGTTCGCGTGGCAGTTCGCGAAGGCCCAGCACGTGGCCGACCTCGGCGGCTGGACCCGCTTCGTCGCCATGCAGGACCACTACAACCTGATCTACCGCGAGGAGGAGCGGGAGATGCACCCGCTGTGCCTCGACCAGGGCGTCGGGGTGATCCCGTGGAGCCCGCTGGCCCGCGGGCGGCTGGCGCGGGGCCCGCAGGACCGCTCGACCACCCGCTCGGGCAGCGACCCGATCGGCGACCAGATGTACTCCGACGCCGACGACGCGGTCGTGCAGGCCGTCGCCGACGTGGCCAAGGCCCGCGGCGTGCCGAACGCGCAGGTGGCGCTGGCCTGGATGCTCGGGCGCGAGGCGGTGACGGCGCCGATCGTCGGGGCGACGAAGCCCGGCCACGTGGAGGACGCGGTCGCCGCGCTCGACGTCGAGCTCAGCGACGACGAGGTCGCCGCGCTGGAGGCGCCCTACGTCGCGCACCCGGTGCTGGGCCACGGGTGACCGCGTTCCCCATGATCACCGGCTGCGTGCGGGAGGTGGCCGCGGTCGCGCCGACGCCGATGATCATGGCCGGGCGGCCGCCGGTGAGGGCGCGCGCCCTCGTCGTCGCCGCGCCTGCTTCCGGGTCCGGGAAGACGACCGTCGCGACCGGCCTGATGGCCGCCCTGCACCGCCGGGGCACCGCGGTGGCGCCGTTCAAGGTCGGCCCGGACTACATCGACCCCGGCTACCACACGCTCGCCGCGGGACGGCCCGGTCGCAACCTCGACCCCGTGCTCGTCGGCGCCGACCGGATCGCCCCGCTGGCCCGCCACGGCGCGGCCGGCGCGGAGATCGCCGTGGTCGAGGGCGTGATGGGCCTGTTCGACGGGCGGCTCGCCGACGGCTACGGCTCGACGGCGCAGGTCGCCGGGCTGCTCGGCGCGCCGGTGGTGCTCGTCGTCGACGCACGGGGGCAGTCGCGGAGCCTGGCCGCGCTCCTGCACGGGTTCCGCTCGTTCGACCCGGCCGTCGACCTCGCCGGGGTGGTGCTCAACCGGGTCGGCTCGACCCGCCACGAGGACGTGCTGCGCGCGGCGGCCGCCGAGGTCGGGCTGCCGGTGCTCGGTGCGCTGCCCCGCCGGGAGGCGCTCGCCGTGCCGTCGCGGCACCTCGGGCTGGTCACCGCGGTCGAGCACGGGGCGGCGGCGCTCGCCGCGGTCGACGCGATGGCCGAGCTGGTGAGCCGCGCACGTCGACCTCGACGCGCTGACGGCGCTGGCCCGACCCCTCCCGGACGGACCGCCGTGGTCGCCCCGCCCTCGCCATGTCCGGGCCGAACGACGGCGCCGGTGGCCGGGCGGATCGACCGGGGCCGATGCCGCGGGTCGCCGTCCTCGGTGGCGCGGCGTTCACCTTCGGCTACGCCGAGCACGTCGAGTTGCTCGCCGCGGCGGGTGCCGAGGTCGTGGTCGTCGACCCGCTGCGCGACGTGGCGCTCCCCGAGCGCACGGCCGCGCTGGTGCTGCCCGGCGGCTTCCCCGAGGAGCACGTCGGCGCGCTCGTCGGCCAACGTCGGGCTGCGCGCCGCGGTGCGGGCGCTCGCCGCGTCCGGCGCGCCCGTCCACGCCGAGTGCGGCGGCCTGCTCTACCTCTGCGCCACGCTCGACGGCGCCCCGATGTGCGGCGTCCTCCCCGCGCACGCGGCCATGACCGAGCGGCTCACGCTGGGCTACCGCGACGCCGTCGCGCTCGCCCCCTCGGTCGCTGCACCCCGCGGGCGCCCGCGTCGCGGGCCACGAGTTCCACCGCTGCGCCGTGACCCCGCGCGCGGCCGCCGCGGCGTGGGCGTGGCGCGGCGGGGAGCCCGAGGGCTTCGTCCAGGACGGCGTCCACGCCTCGTTCCTGCACACCCACCCGGCGGGTGCGCCGGACGCGGTCGCGCGCTTCGTCGCCGCCGCGGCGTCATCTCCCGTTCCGGCCCCGGTCGCGCTACGGTCGGGTCGAAGATCCTCACCGGGGAGGTCGTGATGGCAGACCGGCTCTCGCCCCTGGACGCCTCGTTCCTCTTCATGGAGGAACCCACGACGGCGATGCACGTCGGCGGCCTGATGACCTTCGACGCGACGCCGGGCTTCGATCCCGACCGGTTCATCGCCCTGATCGGCGAGCGCCTGGCCGCGGTGCCGCGCTACCGCCAGAAGATCCGCGAGGTCCCCGCGCGGCTGGGGCTGCCGCTCTGGGTCGACGACCCGGCGTTCGAGCTGGACTTCCACGTCCGCCGTTCCGCGCTGCCCGCGCCGGGGACGGACGAGCAGCTGCGCGAGCTGGTCGGGCGCCTGCAGTCGCGCCAGCTCGACCGGTCGCGCCCGCTCTGGGAGATCTACCTGATCGAAGGGCTGGACCGGGACCGGTTCGCGATCGTCACCAAGACCCACCACGCGATGGTCGACGGGCTCTCCTCGATCGACATCGGCGCGGTGCTGCTGGACCTCACGCCGACGCCCGCGGGAGTCCCCGCCCGACGACTGGGAGCCCGCGCCGGAGCCGTCCGATCTCGTGCTCGCCGCCGACGCGGTGCGCGAGCAGCTGCTCAAGCCGGCGGATGGCTCTGGGCACCGCGCAGCGGGCCGCGATCGGACGTCCGCACGTTGATGCGCACCGGCGGTGCCATGCTCGCCGCCGCCCGCTCGGCCTCGCGCCCCGCCCCGGCCAACCCGCTCAACGCGCCGATCGGCCGCCACCGGCGTTTCGGCACGTCAGCGGGCGCGCTGGACGACTACAAGGCCATCCGCAAGGAGCACGGCGGCACGGTGAACGACGTCATCCTGGCGGTCGTCAGCGGCGGCCTGCGGCGGTGGATGACGACCCGCGGGGAGCCGGTGCTGACCTCCACGACCGTGCGCGCGCTGGTGCCGGTGAGCGTCCGCGCGCGCGGCACGGGCGGGACGGCGGGCAACCAGATCTCGGCGCTGTTCGTCGACCTGCCGGTCGGCGAGCCGGACCCGGTCGCCCGGCTGAAGGTCGTGTCCGCCGCCATGGCCGGGCACAAGGGCAGCGGCCAGGCCATCGGGGCCGGCGCGCTGATCGGCCTGGTCGGGCTGGCGACGCCGACCGTGCACAGCATGGGCGCGCGGCTCACCAGCTCGATGTCGTCGCGGATGTTCAACGTGATCGTCACCAACGTGCCGGGCCCGCAGTTCCCGCTGTACGCGATGGGGGCGCGGATGCGCGACATCTACCCGGTGGTCCCGCTGGCCAAAGGACAGGCGGTGTCGATCGGTATCACCAGCTACGACGGCGGCGTCTTCTATGGACTGAACGCCGATCGCGACGCCATGGGAGACGTCGACGTGCTCGCGGAGGCGATCGGTGAGAGCCTCGACGAGCTGAGGGCGAGGGAGTCGGCGATGAACGCGCGTACGGGGCTGGTGTTGGGGGCCGGGGGGATCCTGGGATCCGCGTGGATGGCCGGGGCGTTGCCCGCCGTGCAGGAGCGGGTCGGGCGCCCGCTCGGCGAGCTGGACCTGGTCCTGGGCACCAGCGCGGGCAGTGTCCTCGGGGCGGCGCTGCGCTGCGGCATGAGCGTCGAGGAGCTGCTGGCCCACCAGCGCGGCGCGACCCCCGCCGAGATCGCGGACGACCTGGGCGACGGCGACCTCCCCGACATGCGCACCCTGGAGCGCGAGTCCGGTGACGGCCGCCCGCCGCTGCCGCTGCCGTGGATCGGCTCGCCCCGGCTCGTCGCGCACGCCGTCACCCACCCCCGGTCGGTCAACCCGGTGATCGCCGCGTCCGGGCTGCTCCCAGCGGGGCGCGGCCGGATGGGGTCGCTGGTCCGGATGGTCGGTGCGCTGCAGGCCCGGCTCGGCGTCACCGCCGACGGCTGGGTTCCGGGCGCACCGCTGTGGGTCGTGGCCGTCGATTACGACTCCGGCCGGCGGATCGTGTTCGGCCGTCACGGGCGGTCCGCCGTTCCTCCGTGGCGGAGGCGGTCCTGGCGTCGTGTTCGATCCCGGGCTGGATCACGCCCCAGATGATCGACGGACACCGTTACGTCGACGGCGGCGTCGCGTCCTCGACGTCACTGGGGCTGCTCGCCCGACCGGGCGCGCCGGAGCTGGACGAGGTCTACGTGCTCGCCCCGCTGGCCAGCCACGCCTACGACCGGCCGCGCGACCCGGTCGCGGGCGTCGAGCGCGGGCTGCGCTGCCTGCTGACGCGCTGGTTGGACGCCGAGGTGCGCGCGGTGCGGGCTGCGGGCGTGCGCGTCACGGTGCTCACCCCCGGGCCCGGCGGACCTCGCGGCGATGGGCGGCAACCTCATGAACCCGCGGCGACGGGAACGCGTTCTGGACGTCTCCCTGCTGAGCTCGGCGACGGCGCTCGAGGCGGCCGCCGATGAGGGCGTCCGCGCCGCATGAACGGCCGATGGACGCAATCCACGGCGGTCGGATGAGCGAGCCCGAGCGAGAGCGATGAGCGCCCGCAACGGGTCCGTGTCGCTGGCCTACGAGCAGGTCGGCGACGACGGTGGCGAGCCGCTGCTGCTGATCATGGGCCTGGGCATGCAGATGATCTACTGGCCGGACGGTCTGCTCACCGAGTTCGCCGCGGCCGGGTTCACGACCGCGCGCTTCGACAACCGCGACGCCGGGGCGTCGACGCACCTCACGTGGCTGGGCACGCCGTCGATCTCCGCGATGCTCGCCGCACCTCGGCGCGCCGCGCCGTACCGGATCTCCGACATGGCGGCCGACGCGGTCGCCGTGCTCGACGCGCTGGGCTGGGAGTCGGCCCACGTGCTGGGCACGTCGCTGGGCGGCATGATCGCGCAGGCCGTCGCGATCGAGCACCCGGCGCAGGGTGCGGTCGCTGACCTCGGTGATGTCGACGCCCGCGCCGTGGCTCGGCCTGCCGTCGCGGCGCGCGCGCCACCGCGTTGCTGGCGCCCCCCGCGCGCAGACGCCGGACGAGGCCGCAGAGCGCGCCGTCGCGACGTTCCGCGTGATCGGCTCGCCGGGCTACCCGCTCGACGAGAACTGGCTGCGGGCCTACGCGCGACGGGCGTTCGCCCGGGGCGCCGCAGCAGGGGCGGACGCCGGGAGCCCGCGTCGGCAGCTCGCCGCGGCGATGGGCTCGCCGAGCAGGCTCCCGGGACTGCGCGGCGTCCGCGTGCCGACGCTGGTCGTGCACGGCGCGCACGACCCGCTGATCCGTCCGGCCGCGGGGCGCGCCGTGGCGCGGGCGGTGCCGGGCGCGCGGCTGGTCGAGTTCCCCGGGATGGGGCACAACCTGCCCGCCGCGTTGTGGCCCGCATTGGCGACTGCGGTGCGTGACCTAGTGGCGCGCACATCCGTGACGAAGGTCTAGGGTCGCCGTATGACCAGGATCACCCTCGAGCTCGACGACGCCCACCTCGCGGCAGCGGCGCGGGAGCTCGGCACGACATCTCCCGACGAGACGGTCACCGCCGCCCTGGCCCACATCGCGCTGCGCAGGCAGCGGGCGGAGGCGTTCGACGCCACGCCCGCCGCCGCGGAGCTGAGCCTGGCGGGCCACTTCCTGGGTTGAGGGTCTGGCGGATGAGGGTCGCAAGCCCGCGGCGTCCAGGTGCCCGCAGCGCAAGGCGTCCCCGCGGCCTCGTGCCGGGGCACCAGGTCGTCGTGGGCGACGCCCCGATGTGGGTGCCTGGGCGGTGCGGGTCGGGGCCCTCATCCGCCGGGCGCTCGAAGCCGCGCTCGTCACAGTCGGCGGCGGGGGTTGGACGCGGCGACCGGCGCGGCACAGACTGTCCGGCGTGCCGGGGAGAGTGTCGTTCGTGGGCGCCGGGCCAGGCGCCGCTGATCTCATCACGCTGCGCGGAGCGCGCCGCATCGCCGAGGCCGACGTCGTCATCTGGGCGGCCAGCCTCGTGATGGCCGAGTGCGTCCAGGAGCACGCGCGTCCGGACGCCGAGCTCGTCGATTCCTCGCTGATCGCGCACGAGGGCGTGCTCGCGCTCTACCGCCGCGCCGCGGCCGAGGACCTGCGGGTGGCCCGCGTGCACTCCGGCGACCCGTCGCTGTGGGGTGCCGTCCAGGAGCAGTACGACGCGGCCGTCGCGATGGGCCTGGAGGTGGAGATCGTGCCCGGGGTGTCGGCGTTCGGCGCGGCCGCTGCGGCGGCGGGCCGGGAGCTGACCATCCCCGAGGTGGCGCAGTCGGTGGTGCTGACCCGGCTGGAGGGCGGCAAGACCCCGATGCCCGAGCGGGAGCGGCTGCGCGCCTTCGCGGCCCACGGGACGACGATGGCGATCTTCCTCTCGGCCGCGCGCACCGGGCAGCTCGTCACGGAGCTGCGGGCGGGCGGCTACCCCGACGACACACCCGTCGTCGTCGCCTACCGCACGAGCTGGCCCGACGAGATCACCGTGAAGTGCAGGCTCGACGAGGTCGAGGCGGTCTGCAAGGAGCGCCGGTTGTGGCGCCAGACCCTGTTCCTCGTCGGCCCGGCGCTCGACGCGGCGGGCACCCGCAGCCACCTGTACGACGCGGGCCACTTCCACACTTTCCGCAAGCCCGACCCGGAGGCACGCCGCGCGCTGCGGGCCCGGCGGGCGGGCTCGTGACGGTGGACGTGCCGGGTGGCCCGGCAGGCCTGCGCGGCCCGGCGACGTCGAACGGCGGCGGGCGGCGGCGGAGTGATCTCGCCGAACCGGACAACGGTCGACGCGATGTGGACGAGGTCTGCGACGTCACCGTGATCGGGGTCGACGGGCCGCTCAGCCCGGCGGCGATCGCTGCCCTGGCCAGGGCCGAGATCGTCGTCGGGGCCGCCAGGCTGCTGCCGCTCGTCGAGGGGGACGTCGAACGGGTGGTGCTCGGGGCGATCGCCCCCGCGCTGACCCGCATCCGGGGACGGCGGGCCGTCGTGCTGGCGGGCGGGGACCCCGGCTTCTTCGGGATCGTCCGGTTGCTGCGCGAGCACGGGATCGCGCCGGTGGTCCTGCCCGCGACGTCGTCGGTCCAACGGCTCTTCGCCCGGCTCGGCCGGTCGTGGGACGACGTGGCGGTGGTCAGCACCCACGGCCGTGCGCTCGGCCCGGCCGTCAACGTCGTGCGGGCGCGGGCCGCCACCGCCGTCCTCACCGGGCCCGGGGCGGGGCCGGCCGACCTGGCCGCCGCGTTGGCGGGGTGGCCGCGCACCCTCGTCGTCGCCGAGGACCTCGACGGGCCCGACGAGCAGCTGACGACGCTGCCCGCCGCCGACGCCGTGGGGCGTCGGTGGCACCCGCTCTCCGTCGTCCTCGCGCTCCGCGATCCGGCCGCGGTGCCCGCGCGCGGGTGGTACGCGGGCGGTCCGCCCCCGCTGCCGCCGGACGGGTGGGCGCTGCCCGACGACGCCTTCGCGCACCGCGGCGGCATGGTCACCAAGGCGGAGGTGCGTGCGGTGGCGCTGGCCCGGCTCGCCCCGCGCCCGGGCGCCTTGGTCTGGGACGTCGGCGCCGGATCCGGCTCGGTCGCCGTCGAGTGCGCGCGGCTCGGGGCCGCCGCCCTCGCCGTCGAACGGAGCGGGGAGGACGCCGCCCGGATCACGGACAACGCCACGAACCACGGGGTCGAGGTCCGGGTCGTCGAGGGGTCGGCTCCCGGCGCGCTGGCCGGGCTGCCCCGACCCGACGCGGTGTTCGTCGGCGGCGGCGGGCCCGACGTCGTGACGGCATCCGCCGCGGTCGGCGCCGACCGGGTGGTCGTCGCGCTCGCCGCCCTCGACCGGGTCGGTCCCGCCCGCGCGGCGCTCGCCGACGCCGGGTACTCCGTCGACGGTGTGCAGGTGGCCGCCTCGCGACTGGCCGCGCTGCCCGACGGCGCCGTCCGCCTGGCCGCCCTGAACCCGGTCACGTTGATCTGGGGGAGCCGATGATCGCCCTGTTCGCGGTGACCGCCGCGGGACGCCGTGCGGCGCGACGAGGTGGCGGCGGCGCTCGGGGCGTCCCGGCACGAGCTCGCCGACCTGGCGCGGCTCTGGCCGGAGCTCGACGCCGCGGTGTTCTTCCTCGCCACCGGGGCCACGGTCCGCCTGGTCGCCCCGCTGCTCGCCGACAAGCGCGCCGACCCCGGCGTGGTCTGCGTCGACGAGGCGCGCCGGTTCGCGGTCGCGCTCACCGGCGGCCACGAGGGCGGGGCCAACGCCCTGGCCACGCGGGTCGCCGGGATCCTCGGGGCGCAGCCGGTGGTGACGACGGCGTCCGACGCCGCGGGCGCGCCGGGCGTCGACGAGCTGGCCGCGCTCCTGGACGCGCAGGTCGTGGGCGACGCCGCCGCGGCCGGGGTCGCGCTGCTGGACGGCACCGCCGAGGTGGCCAACCCCCTCGGCTTCCCCCTGCCCGCTCTGGGGGTGGAGGCGGATGCACCGTCGCTACACGCCCGGGAGCGGAGCCGGTTCGGGACCGCGTCGATGCCTGCCTGCGGCGTCGACCGGAGGCCGTCCGCGCCCGGGGTGCCCGGATCGTCGTCACCGACCTCGTCGAGGACGCGACCGTCCGGATCGTGCCGCGCACGCTGGTCGTCGGGATCGGGTCGGCGCGCGGGGTGCCCGCGTCGGCCGTGGCGGGGGTCCTGCGCCGGGTGGCCGACGAGCACCGCCTGGACCTGCGTGCGGTCCGCGCCTACGCCAGCGTCGATCTCAAGGCCGACGAGGCGGGCATCCTGGCGGCCATCGCCCCCGCCTCCCTCCTGACCTATCCCGCGGAGGTGCTGGCCGCCGTCGACGTGCCCAACCCCAGCGAGGTGGTGCGGGCCGAAGTCGGTACGGCCAGCGTCGCGGAGGCGGCCGCCCTGCACGCGGCCGCCGAGCTGGGTGGGGGCGCGGCCGTCGAGCTGGTGGCGCCGAAGGCGAAGGGGGACAACGTGACCGTCGCCGTCGCCCGCATCCGCCCCCGTGGCCGGTTGGCCGTCGTCGGGCTCGGTCCGGGCGCCGAAGACCTGCGGGCGCCCCGCGCGGCCGCCGAGCTGCGCCGCGCGTCGGTGGTCGTGGGCCTCGACCAGTACGTCGAGCAGGTCCGCCACCTGCTCCGGCCCGGCACCCAGGTGCACGCGAGCGGGCTGGGGGAGGAGGAGCAGCGCGCGGCCGACGCGGTCGCGCTCGCGGGCAAGGGTTACGCCGTGGCGTTGATCGGCTCGGGCGACGCCGGGATCTACGGCATGGGCAGCCCCGCTCTGGAGCGGGCGGGCGTGGACGTCGAGGTCGTGGGTGTCCCCGGCGTGACCGCGGCGGTCGCCGCCGCGGCGCTGCTCGGCGCGCCGCTGGGGCACGACCACGTCCTGATCTCGCTCTCCGACCTGCACACGCCGTGGCCGGTGATCGAGCGCCGGGTGGCCGCCGCGGCCGCGGCCGACCTCGTGACGTGCTTCTACAACCCGCGCAGCCGCGACCGGCACTGGCAGCTCGCCGCCGCCCTCGACGCGTTCCGGGCGGAACGCCCGCCGACCACGCCGGTGGGCGCGGTACGCCAGGCGGGCCGCCCCGGCCAGCGGGTGTGGACCGCCCCGCTGTCGACGTTCGACCCGGCCGAGGTCGACATGCTCACCACCGTGATCGTCGGCTCGAGCACGACCCGCATGGTCGCGGGCCGCATGGTCACCCCCCGCGGCTACCGGTGGGCTTGATCACCCGGGGTCGCGTGACGTGCGGGGTTACGATCGTGAGCCGATCTCCGCGTACCCGAGCCGGGCGAGCACCCGGGAGAGGCCCGACATTGCGCACCCGCGTGCACCCCATCGAGACCGCTTCCTACGCGATCCTGCGTGAACGCCTCGACACCACCGACCTGCCCCCGCTCACCCGGGCCGTCGTGGAGCGCGCTGTGCACACCAGCGCCGACCCGAGCTGGGCGGGCGACCTGGTGTGCAGCGAAGACGCGCTCCGCGCCGGATGGGCAGCGCTCGTCGCGGGCGCGCCGCTGATCACCGATGTGCGGATGGTCGCGGCCGGGATCACCGCCCGACCGAGCACGGTGGCGCTGGATCTCGCCCCGTCCGGCTCGGACGACGGCCGCACCCGATCGGCTGCGGGCATCCGGGCGGCGGTGGCCGCCCATCCCGACGGGGCGGTGTGGGTCGTCGGCAACGCCCCGACCGCGCTGGCCGAGCTCGTGGCGTGCGCGCGGGACGGGCTGGTGCGCACGCCGCTGGTGGTCGGGCTGCCGGTCGGGTTCGTCGGCGCGGTGGCGGCGAAGGCGGCGCTGCGCGCGTCCGGCCTGCCCGCCGTCTCCAACCGTTCGGAACGCGGGGGCGCCGCCGTCGCCGCGGCCGCCGTCAACGCGCTCCTCTACGCGGACGTCTCCGCATGACGCCGTCCAGCGCCCCCCTGCTCCTCGTCGGGCACGGGACGGTCGATGCGGCGGGCGTGGCGGAGTTCGTTGCGTTCACCAGCAGGCTCCGCAGACAGCTCGCGGCCGCGGACGTCGACGTCGACGGCGGGTTCATCGAGCTCTCCACCCCGACCGTCCACGAGGCGTGGTCGGCGCTCGCGGACCGCGGCCACCGCACGATGGCGGCGGTGCCCTTGGTCCTCGTCGCCGCGGGCCACGCCAAGGGCGACATCCCGGCCGCGCTGGAGCGCGAGGTGCGCCGCGACCCGACCACCGCCTTCGTCTTCGGCCGCCCGCTGGGCCCCCACCCGGTGCTCCAGGAGATCCTCGCCGAGCGGATCGCCGCCGCCGGCCCCACCACCGCCGCGGCCGCCACCGGCGCCGGCATCGGCGATGCCGACGACGCGCCGTCCTGCTCGTGGGGCGGGGCTCCACGGATCCCGACGCGAACGCCGAGGTCTGCAAGGTCGCGCGGCTCCTGCAGGAGGGGCGGTCGTACGCGTTCGTCGAGCCGGCGTTCGTCTCGCTCGCCCTGCCCGACGTCGCGGGCGGGCTGGCGCGCTGCCGGGCGCTGGGGGCCCGGCGGATCGTGGTGGCCCCCTACTTCCTGTTCGACGGGGTGCTCCCGCGCCGCGTCGGCGACCAGGCCCGGGCGTTCGCCGCGGAGCACCCCGACGTCGAGGTCGCGGTCGCGGGCCACCTCGGCGACACCGACGCGCTCGCGGGCCTCGTCGTCGAGCGCTACCGGGAGGCGCTGGCCGGGGACATCCGGATGAACTGCGACACCTGCGCCTACCGCGTGCTGCTCCCCGGCTTCGAGGACAAGCTCGGCGCGCCCCAGACCCCCCACCACCACCCCGACGACCCCGCGGGACACGGACACGGACACGGACATGCCCACGCCTGAGCACTACCTCGTCGGCCTGGATCTCGCGGGCCGCCGCGTCGTGGTCGTCGGCGGTGGCGCGGTGGCGCAGCGCCGCCTGGCGGGCCTGCTCGCCGCGGGAGCGGCCGTGGAGGTCATCGCGCCGCACGTCACCGCCGGCCGTCGAGGGCATGGCCAACGAGCTGCGCTGGACCGCCCGCCCCTACCGCGACGGCGACCTCGAGGGCGCCTGGTACGCGATCGCCTGCACCGACGACCCGACCGTGAACGCCGCCGTCGCCGCCGAGGCCCTGCGCGCCAGGGTCTTCTGCGTGCGCGCCGACGACGCGCCCGCGGGGAGCGCCGTCACCCCCGCCGTCGGGCGGCACGACGGGCTCACGGTCGGCGTCCTCGCGGGCGGCCGTCCCCGGCGTTCGGCCGCGGTGCGCACGGCGTTGGTGGAGGCGCTGGCCGCGGGCGTCGTCGACGACGCCGCGGAGCCCGTCCGGCCCGGCGTCGCGCTCGTCGGCGGCGGACCCGGCGACCCGGAGCTGATCACCGTGCGCGGGCGGCGGCTGCTCGCCCGGGCCGACGTCGTGATCACCGACCGGCTCGGCCCGCGCGACCTGCTCGACCACCTCGCCCCGCACGTCGAGGTGATCGACGCGTCGAAGATCCCCTACGGACGGGCGATGAACCAGTCACGGATCAACGAGCTGCTGGTCGACCGCGCGCGGGCGGGCAAGTTCGTCGTGCGGCTCAAGGGCGGCGACCCCTACGTCTTCGGCCGCGGCTTCGAAGAGGTCATCGCCTGCGCGGAGGCGGGTGTGCCCGTGACGATGGTGCCCGGCGTGACCAGCGCGTTCGCGGTGCCTGCCGTTGCCGACGTGCCGGTCAGCCACCGCGGCGTGGCCCACGAGATCGTGGTGGTGTCCGGGCACGTCGCACCCGACGACCCGCGCAGCCTCGTCGACTGGGCCGCCCTCGGCAGGCTGCGGGGCACCGTCGTGCTGCTGATGGCCGTCGAGCGGATCGGGGCCTTCGCCGCCGCGCTGGTCGACGGCGGACGGTCAGCGGACACCCCGGTCGTCGTCGTCCAGGACGGCACCACGCGCATCCAGCGTTCGGTGCGCGCCACGCTCGCGACGATCGCCGACGTCGTGCGCGCGGAGGAGATCAGCCCGCCCGCCGTGGTCGTCGTCGGACCGGTCGCCGGGCTCGCGGGAGCGGTCACCGAGTCGATCTGAGCTGCGCGGCGTCAGCAGGACTTCGGGTCGGCGCGGGTGCTGACGCGGTGGATCAGCCAGTTCGGCCCGGGCCCTGCCATCTCGTAGACGAGGTCCCACCGGCTGCAGGTCTGCCCGTCGGGGCCGAACTTTGCGTCCTGCGTGCTGGTGAACGTCATCTCCGCGGTCACCGAGCCCGTCGCTCCGTCGCGCACCGACAGGAGGCGCGCATCGCGGATCTGTGTGGTGGACTCCGCGGCCTCCCATGCGGCAAGGCCCTTCCGCGCGGTGGCGTTGTCCGGGCTGAAGAGGGCGAACGCGTCGGAGTAGCGGCGGTCGTTGATCCCGGCGACGTAGGCGTCGAGCGCGCGGGCCACATCTGCCGTCGCCGGGTGGGCGATCCCCGCGGCCACCGCGACCGCCGACGCAGGTGTCGGCGTGGTCGTCGGCGCGGGGGGTGTGGGCGTGGGGGCGAACGTCGGGGTGGGGACGACGACGCCGCCCGTCGACGAGCCGCGGTTGAGGAGCACCAGCGTCGTGACAAGGGCGATGACGAACACCAGGGCGGCCGTCACCCCGCCGATCAGCCACCCCTGGCCACCGCGGCGGCGCGGCGCTCCCGACGGGCGCGCGGGCGGCCAGGAAGGCGGCGCCGGGGGAGCGGACCACGCGATGACGGTCTGGTCCCGGGAGCCCTCCGGATGGGTCGGCCGGTTGCCCTCGATCACCGGCCGGGTCACCGGCTGCCCCGTCGCGCGTTGTGCCGCCTGCAGCGCGGCAGCCGTCTCGGCGGCCGAGGCGGGGCGCTCGGTCGGGTCCTTGGCCATCAGCCGCTCGACGACGTCGACGAGGGGGCCGGGCACGCGGCGCGGGCGCAGATCGGGCACGGGCTCGCGCAGCACCCGCGCGACCGTCGTCATCACGTCCTCGCCCGGCTCGCCCGCGAACGCCGGAGCGCCGGTGAGCAGCGCGAAGAGGGTGGCGCCCAGCGCATAGAGGTCGGTGCCGACGCTGGCTTCCCCGCCTGCGAGCCGCTCCGGGGCGCTGTAGGTGGCGGTGGCGCGCACCTGGCCATCCATGGTCACGGTGAGGCCGGGGAGGCGCGAAATGCCGAAATCGCCGAGCGCGGGCTCGGCGAAGCGGGAGACCAGGACGTTGGCGGGCTTGACGTCCAGGTGGAGGATCCCGGCGCGGTGCGCGGTCTCGAGGGCGCCCGCGAGCAGGACGCCGATGTCGAGCACCTCGAACCACGGCAGCGGGCCGGTGCGGGCCATGCGGTCGGCCAGCGAGCCACCCGCCATGAAGTCCATGACGATGTAGGGCTCGCCCCGGTCGGTGGCGCCGCCGCGGTGCACGGCCACGATGTGCGGGTGGCCGGACAGGGCGCCCATCGCCTGGCACTCGCGCTCGAAGCCGCGTCGGGCCTCGTCGTTGCCGATCCGGTCGCTGAGGATCTTGACCGCGACGCGGCGCCCGAACGCGGGCTCTTCGGCGACGTAAACCGTGCCGAAGCCGCCCCGGCCGATCGCCTCGGGTCTTTCGAGACCCGGGACGACCGGCGACGGGGCGGCGTTCACGGCCGCAGTCTAGGAGGTCAGATCGAGAGCAGCCGGTCGAAGAAGCTGCGGTAGCGACGCAGCGCCAGACGCAGGTCCTCGGTGGAGGTCTCGTCGGCATCCAGCCCCCGCTCGATGTCGGAGCGCTGTGCCTTGAAGAGCTCCTGCAGCTCGTCCAGCAGCTCGCCGACCAGCGCGTCGGCGTCGGCGACGGCCCGGCGGGGCTCGTCGACGAACTCGCCCTTCACGCTGTTCCACCGCGAGCCGTACGACTCGGCGCGGTCGGCCGAGACGAGCGCGGCGTTGCCGTCGTCGTCGGTGTCGTGGGCGGCGGCCATGTCGGCGCTCGCACCGTGGGTCGCCCCCGTGGCCGCGGCGTCGCTGACGTCGGTGCGCGCCGGGTCGGCGTCCGTCCGGCCCATGGGGGCGTCGGTCGGGGGCAGCTGGCCCTCGTCGGCATAGCCGGTGCCCGCGGCGCTGTCGCTCCGGACGCCACCGGCGGTGCCCGCGTCGTCGTAGCGCGAGTCGCCGGGCAGATCGGTGTCGCCACGGACCTCGCCGCCGTCCTGGTACTGGCCTGCCGCGGTGGGGTCGCCGCCGCGCTGGACCTGCTCGGACGTCACGCTGTCGCCGCGCACCTCGTCGCCGTAGGCGTCCTGGGGCCGTGCGCTCTCCGATACGGGGTCGCCCGCGTACTGGGACTGGGTGTCGCCGTACTGGGACTGGCTCGCCATGCCGGGCTCGCGGTCGAGCGCGGAGTCGTCGGCGTAGGCGTCGTCCGCGCGGGTGTCGCCGCGGAGGCTGTCGTCGCGGACGGTGTCACCACGGACGTCATCACGCATCGAGTCGTCACGGACGTCATCGCGAACGGTGTCGTCGCGGACGGTGTCGTCGCGGACCGTGTCATCGCCGGACCGTGTCATCCCGGACCGTGTCGTCGCGCAGGTGCTCGTCGCGGCCTTCGACGCGGTCATCGGTGCGCTCGCCGCGCCCGAAGAGCTCGTCGACGGCGCCGCGGAGGCCGCCACGGCGGCTGTCGTCTTCATGCTGCGTGGTCATCGTGTGTGCTCCTGAGTGGTGTTGGCGGTCGTGGTGGTCGGGACGGAGTTGCGGTCGGCGCTGCGGTCAGCGGCGCGGTCGGTGCCGTCGCGGTCGGAGTGGCGGTCCATCAGCGCGTCGATCAACTTCCGGTAGGACGTGATCGCGTGCCGCTGCCGCTCGGTGTCGACGGCGCCGTTCTCGGTGGCGACGCGGGTGTCGCGGGCGTCGCGGTAGTGCTGGACGACCTGCGGGTGCTCCACGGAGATGTCCTCCGCGCGACGCTCGAAGTCGTCGACCGGGTAGCCCCGGGTGCGCATGATGTCGACCACCAGCGCGTCGGCGCGGTGCACGGCGCTCACCGGGTCGTCGACGAAGCCGCGCTGGACCTCGGTCCACTCGGTGTCGAAGCGGTCGCGCTCTTCGGGCTTCAGGTCGCGGATGTCCAGGCTGCGGACCCGCTTCTCGCGCTCGGTGAGCTGAGCTTCGGCGGCGCGGCGGTCGCCGGTCTCGACGACAGTGCGCTCGTACTCGGGTCCGTAGTGCTGCTGCAGGTTTTCCGAACGACGCCGCTTGGCCAACATGGCTCCGGCTGCGCCGAGGGCGATCACCAGCAGCACGACGATGATGATCAGGACGATCACGGTGCTGTTCACGGCCACCTCTCTGGGGTGATGAACGAAACACTCGTGCGAGTGAACCGTTGACAGGGCTTTCCCGAAGTGCCTCGGTCGTCAAACGCGGATCGTTGACCGTTTGCCATCTGATGTGGTCTCGTGACCGTGACGGATGACGAGGAAGCCGGTGTGAGTCCGGTGCGGTCCCGCCACTGTGAGTCCGATGCGTCGATCCCGGCGCGTCGGGGAGCCAGACACTCGCCGTCGTCGGCAAGTCACCCCTGGGCGTGAGGGCGCGGACCCTCCGAGGAGGACCGCGTGAGCAAGCTCGTGCTGGAACCGGCTGCGCCGCGGCCCGTTCTGCTGCTGTCCACCGCCGACACCGAGCTGTTGGCCGCGCGCGGCTCCGGAGCGCTCTACCGCACCGCGAACCCCGCGCGGGTCGAGCTCGCCGGGCTGCCCGCGTTGCTGGACGGGGCTGTCGTCGTGGTGCTGCGCCTGCTCGGCGGCCGTCGCGCTTGGCCGGAGGGCGTCGACGCGCTTGCGGCCTCCGGGCTGCCGGTGGTGCTGCTGGGCGGGGAGAGCGCGCCGGACGCGGAGCTGATGGCGGCGTCCACCGTGCCCGCCGGGGTCGCGTCGGAGGCGTTGGCCTACCTGGCCGCAGGCGGCACCGACAACCTCCGCGAGCTGCACCGCTTCCTCTCCGACACGGTGCTGCTCACCGGCGAGGGGTTCGCGCCGCCCGCGCAGGCGGCCGAGTTCGGCGTGCACGGCACCCGTGAGCAGCGGGAGGACCGGCCGACGGTCGGTGTCGTCTTCTACCGGGCGCACGAGCTGAGCGGCAACACCGCGTTCGTCGACGTGCTGTGCGATGCCATCGAAGCGCGCGGCGCCAACGCGCTGCCGGTGTTCTGCGGGTCGTTGCGCGGTGCCCCCGAGGAGCTCCTCGCGCTGCTCGGCCGGGCCGACACGCTGGTCGCGACCGTGCTGGCGGCGGGCGGCACCGTGGCGTCCACCGCGAGCGCGGGCGGCGAGGACGAGGCGTGGGACGCGGGCGCGCTGGCCGCGCTGGACGTGCCGGTGCTGCAGGGGCTGTGCCTGACGACCTCGCGCGCGAAGTGGGCGGCCTCGGATGCGGTGTCGCCGATGGACGCGGCGATGCAGGTGGCGATCCCGGAGTTCGACGGGCGGCTCGTGACGGTCCCGTTCTCGTTCAAGGAGACCGCGCCTGGCGACGACCTGCCGACCTACGTGGCCGACCCGGAGCGTGCGGCGCGGCTGGCCGGGCTCGCCGTGCGGCACGCGCGGCTGGGGCGCACACCGGTCGCGGACCGGCGGATCGCCATCGTGCTCTCCTCGTACCCGACCAAGCACGCCCGCGTCGGCAACGCGGTCGGGCTGGACACGCCCGCCTCGGCCGTCCGACTGCTGGCGGCGCTGCGGGACGCGGGCTACACCGTGGGCGAGTTCCCCGAGGACTCCGACACGTTGATCCACACCCTGATCGCCGCGGGCGGGCACGACGTCGAGTGGCTCACCGAAGACCAGCTCGCCGCCGCGCCCTCCCGGGTGCCGCTCAGCGACTACCGCGAGTGGCTCGCCGGGCTGCCGTCGTCGCTGGGCGAGGCCGTCGTGGCGCACTGGGGGGAGCCGCCGGGGTCGCTGTACGTCGACGGGTCCGACATCGTGCTCGCGTCCCTGCAGTTCGGCAACGTGCTGCTGATGATCCAGCCGCCGCGCGGGTTCGGGGAGAACCCGATCGCGATCTACCACGACCCCGACCTGCCGCCGTCGCACCACTACCTGGCCGCCTACCGCTGGCTCGAGCACACCTTCCGCGCCGACACGGTGATCCACCTCGGCAAGCACGGGACGCTGGAGTGGTTGCCGGGCAAGGGGTTGGGCCTCTCGGCCGGGTGCGCGCCGGACGCGGTGCTCGGCGAGCTGCCGCTGGTGTACCCGTTCATCGTCAACGACCCGGGCGAGGGCACGCAGGCGAAGCGGCGGGGGCACGCCGTGGTCGTCGACCACCTCGTCCCGCCGATGGCCCGCGCCGACACCTACGGCGAGATGGCGAAGCTGGAGCAGCTGCTCGACGAGTACGCCACCGTCGCGGCGCTCGACCCCGCCAAGCTCCCCGCCCTGCGCGCCCGGATCTGGGAGGTGGTGACGGCCGCGCAGCTGCACCACGACCTGCACCTGGACGCCGCGCCGGACGCGGGCGACTTCGACGACTTCGTGCTGCACGTCGACGGCTACCTGTGCGAGGTCAAGGACGTCCAGATCCGCGACGGGCTGCACATCCTGGGCGGTGTGCCCGACGGCGAGGCGCAGGTCAACCTGGTGCTGGCCGTGCTGCGCGCCACCCAGATCTGGGGCGGCCGGGCGGCGCTGCCCGGCCTGCGTGCGGCGCTCGCGGCGTGGGCAGGCCTGGACGAGCAGGCGCTGTTGGCGGAGCCGGGCCGGCCCGTCGCTGACTCGCCCTCGGTCCCCTTGGCGCGGCTGCTCGCGCTCGCGACCGGTCCCAGCCACACCGGCGCCGACCTCGTCGACGTGCTGGAGCAGGTCGCCCGCCGCCTGGTGACCGACCTCGCCGCGGGCGGGTGGAGCGCGCCCGACGCTGTGGTCGCGACCGTGCTCGGGGAGGCGGTGCCCGACGTCGTCGCCGTGCTGCGGTTCGCCTGCACCGAGGTCGTCCCGCGGCTGGCCCGCACCACCGACGAGATCAGCAACGTCCTGCGCGCGCTGGACGGCGGGCACGTGCCCGCCGGCCCGTCGGGATCGCCGACCCGTGGCCTGGTCAACGTCCTGCCGACCGGCCGCAACTTCTACTCCGTCGACCCCAAGGCGATCCCGTCTCGCAGCGCGTGGGACGTCGGGCGCGCCCTGGCCGAGTCGTTGGTCGCCCGGCACCTGGCCGACACCGGCGAGTACCCGCGCAGCGTCGGGCTCACCGTCTGGGGCACGAGCGCGATGCGCACCCAGGGCGACGACATCGCCGAGGTCCTCGCGCTGCTCGGCACCCGACCCGTGTGGGACGAGGCCTCGCGCCGGGTGACCGGGTTCGAGATCGTCCCGCGCGCGGAGCTGGGCCGCCCCCGCATCGACGTCACCGTGCGCATCTCCGGGTTCTTCCGCGACGCGTTCCCGCACGTCATCGCCCTGCTGGACGACGCGGTGGCGGCCGTCGCCGCGATCGACGAGCCCGACAACCACGTCCGCGAGCACGTCGAGGCCGACGTCGCCGAGCACGGGGATCGCCGCCGGGCCACCGCGCGGGTCTTCGGCTCCAAGCCCGGCGCGTACGGGGCGGGGCTCCTGCCGCTGATCGACGCGCGCAACTGGCGCAGCGACGCCGATCTCGCCGAGGTCTACGCCGTGTGGGGCGGCTACGCCTACGGCCGCGGTCTGGACGGCCGGGAGGCGCGCGCCGACATGGAGACCGCGTTCCGGCGCATCGCCGTCGCCGCGAAGAACCAGGACAACCGCGAGCACGACATCGTCGACTCCGACGACTACTTCCAGTACCACGGCGGGATGGTGGCGACCGTGCGCGCGCTGACCGGCCGCACGCCCGCCGCGTACGTCGGCGACTCGGCCGTCCCCGATGCGGTGCGCACCCGCACGCTGGCCGAGGAGACCAAGCGCGTCTTCCGCGCCCGCGTCGTCAACCCGCGGTGGATCGCGGCCATGCAGCGCCACGGGTACAAGGGCGCGTTCGAGCTGGCGGCCACCGTCGACTACCTCTTCGGCTACGACGCGACGGCGGGCGTCGTCGACGACTGGATGTACGACACGCTGGCGACCGAGTACGTCTTCGACGAGGTCAACCGGGCCTTCATGGAGCGCTCGAACCCCTGGGCGCTGCGCGGCATCACCGAACGGCTGCTGGAGGCGGCCGACCGGGGGATGTGGGCCAAGCCCGAGGAGGGCGTGCTCGACCGGTTGCGGGCGGCCTACCTGGAGCTGGAAGGCGATCTGGAGGGGGACGCGTGAGGTCCGTTCTCCACGGGGTCGGCGTCGGCCCCGGCGATCCCGATCTCGTCACGGTGCGGGCGGCCGACCTGCTGGCCAAGGCCGACGTCGTGTTCGTACCGGTCGCGGCGGATCCCGGCCCGGCCGTCGACACCCCCCGGTGGGGCGGCGAGACCGGCCGGGCCGAGCAGACGGTGTTGCACTACGCCGAGGCGTGGCGGGTCGAGCGGGTGGCGTTCGCCCTGCACGACCGCGAGCACACCACGCGCCGCGAGCAGGCGTGGGACGCCGCCGCGGCCCAGGTGGTCCGGTGGTTCGCCGAGCACCCCGGCGGCACGGCCGTCTTCGCGACGATCGGCGACCCGTGCGTCTACTCGACCTTCACCTACCTCGCCGCGACGGTCCGGGCCCAGGTCGACGACCTGGAGGTCCGGCTCGTCCCCGGGATCACGGCCATGCAGCACCTGGCTGCGCGCACCAGCACTCCGCTCGTCGAAGGGCGGGAGGCGCTCGCGCTGTTCCCGATGACCGCGGGGGCCGACCGCTTCCGGGAGACGCTGGAGCGCGGCGACGCGCTCGTCGCGTACAAGTTCGGCCGGATGCTGCCCGAGACGCTGGCCGTGCTGCGGGCGACCGGCCGCCTCGACGACGCGGTGTACGGCGCCCGGCTCGGGCTGCCCGATGAGGACATCCGACCCGCCGCCGACCTGGATCCGACCGCGCCCGGGCCCTACCTCTCGACCCTCATCGTGCCGCCGCGGCGGGGGGCCCGCGGAGCCGCGCTGCGCTGAGCGCTCAGTGCTCGACGGTGTCGGCGCCCCAGGTGTCGCCCCAGGTGTGCAAGGCGTTCCAGGACACCCGCACGAGGTGCACCGCCAGCGCGACGACCACGCCGATGTCGAACGCGAAGACCATGCGCTGCAGGACGCCGCCGATGTCGACGCCCCCGGTGAGCCAGACCAGCGCGGGCGAGAGCTGGACGACGCGGGACAGGACGTACGCCGTCGCGAGCAGCGCGGCGCCGATCGACAGCAGGCGCACGATCCCCACCACGGGCCGCCACGCGGCCGACTCGGCCAACCGCGGGGCCGCGGCGAGGCCCGCGAACGACAGCAGCGCGAGGATGCCCGCGCCCGCGAACTGGTGGATCACGCCGTCGAAGGTCTGGATGTCGGGGCCGTCGTCGGTCGGGAAGATCGCCGCGAGCAGCATGCAGCACGCCCAGATGCCGAACAGCACCGTCGGCCGCCCGGCCATCCGCACGCCCGTGCCCGCCATGCCGATCAGCAGCGCGAAGACGCCGAGCGCCAAGAGGATCGAGGACGTCTCGAACGGCGCACGGCCGCCGTCGACGTAGACGTAATAGCTGGCGGGCACGGTGATCGGGTTGAGCTGGTCGCGGTAGGTCACGCTGAGATAGATCATCGTGATGGCGGCCCGGCCCGCCGCGAGCAGCGCGCCCGCCGCCAGCAGCAGCGTGGCGAGGCCCCACCACCGCTTGGCCCGACGCCTGCCGTTCTGCAATCTGATGATCGTCGCCTCCCGCCCGGCTGCGCTCACCGCGTGCAGCCGAGGGTAGATCGCGAAGGTCACGCCTTTCTCACGGTGAACACCCGTGCCGGTGAACTCCGACGCACCTCAGGGATCACCGTCGCCCGATCAGGCGAGGCTGGCCAGGGCATCGGCGCGGCGCAGCTCCTCGTCTCCGGCTGCGAAGGTGATCGCGCGCCCCGGCCCCGTGCCGCGGGTCTCGAACCGCACGGTGACCCGCCCGTGCCCGGCGCCCTGCACCCAGCCGTGACCGTGCTCGGGGTGCGCGACGTCGTCGCCGGTGCGCCAGGGCCGGGGCAGGTCGGGGAGCTCCGACGGGCGTGGAGCCTCGACCGTGTCGGAGGTGGCGGGATCGGGTGCGGTGGTGAACAGGGCAGGCGGCGGCTCGTCGCCCAACCCGGCCAGCGAGACGCCCAGCAGCCGCACCCCGCCGGGCGGGACGGCCGCCACCGCCAGCCGTTGGGCGACCGCCGTGAACGTGCCGAGATCGGTGCTGGCCTGCGCGGAGGTCTCCGAGCGCGTGGCGGTGGTGAAATCGGCGCTGCGCACCTTGACCGTGACCGTGCGCGCCGCCCGGCCCGACGCCAGCAGCCGCCGGTGGGCGGATTCGGCGAGCTTGGCGACGGCGTCGCGCACCGCGCTCATCCCGGTGAGGTCGACGTCGAACGTCGTCTCGGCGCCGACGGACTTCGCCGCGCCCCGGGGTGCGACCGGCCGGTCGTCGACGCCGCGGGCCAGCCGGTGCAGCTCGCTCCCCACGGTGTTGCCGAGGAGCCGCCCGGCCTCCCTGGGGTCGAGGGCAGCCAGCTCGCCGACGGTCTGCACGCCCGCGCGATGAAGCGCGGCCTCGGCCACCGGGCCGATGCCCCACAGGACGCGCACCGGGAGCGGGCCCAGGACGTCCTGCTGCTCGGCCGGGTCGATGATCCGCAGGCCGTCGGGCTTGGCCAGATCCGAGGCGATCTTGGCGGCCTGTTTGCCCGGGCCCGCGCCGACCGAGGCCGGGAGCCCGGTCGCCGTGCGCACGTCGGCCCGCAGCTGGGTGGCGAAGCGCTCCACCTCGGTGACCGAGGCCCCCGCGAGCTGGGGCGGCTCGAGGAACGCCTCGTCGAGGGAGACGGGCTCCACCACGGGCGCCACCTCGCCGAGCACGCCCATGACGTGCTCGGACAGAGCCTGGTAGAGCGCGAACCGCGGCGGCAGCACGGTGGCGTGCGGGCAGAGCCGCCGGGCCTGGCCCATGGGCATGGCCGAGCGCGCCCCGAACACCCGCGCCTGGTAGCTCGCCCCCGCCACCACCCCCCGCGGCCCGAGCCCACCCACCAACACCGGACGGTCGCGCAGCGTGGGGCGGGTGAGCTGCTCGGCCGAGGCGAAGAACGCGTCCATGTCCAGGTGCAGCACCCACCGTGCCACTCCACCCGTCACAGCGCCCATCCTGCCCGCCCACCCCGACACTTCCACCCCGCCGGGTCGCCCACCCCGCCGCTTCCACCCCGCCGGGTCGGCCACGCCGCCGCTTCCACCCTGCCGGGTCGGTCCGACAGTCCACCCAGCAGCCGGGTCGGCCACCCCGACACTTCCACCCGCCGGGTCGGCTACCCCGCCAGATCGACCCCGCCGCCGAGTCGGCCACCCCGCCTGGGGTCACCTCGACGGTTTCACTCCGCCGGGGTCGGTCCATGCGGAGCGTTCCGTCCCACCCGGCTCGGGCCGCACCAACAGCCCGCGTGTCAGCCGTGCCCGCGCGGTCAGGTCGACCATCCCGGTCCCGGGCGATCAAGGAGCGGGCGCGAGCCGGGGCGGGGCTCGGGGCGGGGGCTTGGAGGCGGGCGCTTGGGGCGCCGCCTGCGGGCCCGGAGCAGGTCCATCACCTCGCCGCGGCGAGTTGGCGGTTCGGCGTAGATGGGCGGGGTCGGAGCCCGCGCGGAGGCGGTGATCGGCGTTTCGGGGACATGGCGGCCACATAGGGCGGCCATGTCCCACATTCGGTGATCAAGGGGGTGCTGCGCCGGAGGTGGGGAGGTCAGTGGGGGTGGAGGAGGGGGTGGCCGTCGTGCTCGGTGATCGGGGGAGCGGGGGCGCCCAGACCCGCGACGGCGGCGGGGGAGCCGTCGGGTGCGTGGAGGTCGCGCAGCCACACCGGGCCGGTGGGCGCGCCCTCGCCGGTCCACGACCGGACGCCGTCGTCATCGAGGACGATCGCCGCCATGGGGCTGGCCAGGCCCTCACCGGTCGCCTTGAGCAGCGCCTCCTTGCGCGTCCACGCCCGGAAGAACGCAGCGGGCTCGGCCGGGGCGCCGACGTGGCGGGCCGTGGCGGCCAGGTCGGACATCGGGCGCACGGTCTCGACGTCCAGCCCGACCACGCCGTCGTCCAGCACCGCGACGCCGACGACGTCGCCCGCGTGGGTGAGGGAGAACCCCGGCCCGCCGCCGACCAGCGTGGGCTTGCCGTGCTGCTCCCCGCAGCGGCAGGTCCGGTCGATGTCCAGCGACGAAGGGGCCTGGCCGAGGTGTTCGCCGAGCACGATCCGGGTCAGCGCGTGCGCGGCGAGGTAGCGCGCGACGTCGGCGGGGCGGCGGAAGCGCCGCAGCCGCTCCTGCTCGTGCCCGTCCAACATCGCGACGAGCGCGGGCGCGTCCGCGGGGGCGACGGGCGCGGCCCACCACACATGGCAGGTCGACACCCGGCCATCGTGACACGCCGATCAACGCGACGGATCGGGCCTCGCCGATCCCGACCCGGCCCAGCACAATCCCGGGTCGAAGAGGCGCCCAAGCCGCAGCGAGGCCGCTCGGCTGTGGCCCGGGCCCCACGTCCCGGCTCGGATGCGACGCCCGAGCGGATCGGCCCGGATGCACGTCCTGGATCGGACGGCGCACCGAGCGGGTCTGACCCGGATGGCATCGTCCTGGCTCGGACAGGCGCCGAGCCACGCGCGTCGGGCGAGGCGCGGTCCGGCCAGCGCCGGTCCCAGCCCGGAGGGACGGCCCGGCCGGGGTCAGCCCGTGCGGCGGACCGGGTTGATCCGGCGGCCCTGGGGTGTGGTGCGGGCGTTGCGGGGCCGACGGCGGAGCCGTGGTGGCCGTCGGCAAGGGCGGGGTCGACGCCCTTGCCCTTGCGCCTGCGGGCCGCCCGGTTGGTCGGGGCGGGCTGGTCGGCAGCCTGCGCCGGAGGCGTCGGCTGTGAGCTGCCCTCATGGGCGGGTGACGGGGTAGACATGCGCACCTCCGGGAAGGAAGTCGATGGGCGAGGACAGGCCGGGCGGGGCGGGTGAACCGGGCCGCCGCGGGCGGGTCAGCTGCGCATGGGCCGAACGGTAGGCCGCCCGGCCGCCGCGCGTCGAGCGAATTACGGTCAGGCCATGACTAGCTGCGACGTCGTGGTGATCGGCGGAGGCATCGCCGGGGCATCGGTGGCCTACGAGCTGGCGGCCGACCGCTCGGTGACGCTCCTGGAAGCCGAGCCGGAGCTCGCCCGCCACTCGACGGCCCGATCAGCGGCCACCTGGATCCCCGGCCACGGCGCCGATGTCGTCCGCGCCCTCATCAACGCGAGCGGTCCGCGGTTCGCGCGCCTGGCCGACGAGCTCGACGCCCCGCCCCTGCTCCGCCCGCTGGACGTCCTCTGGACCGCCTTCGACGAGCAGGCCGAGACCTCGTTGACCGCGATGCTGGCCGAGCGTGCGGGGGAGCCCGACGCCCCGGTCGCCGTGACCGTCGCCGAGGCCGAGGAGCGCGCCCCGACGCTGCGCCCGGGCGCGCTGCGGGCCGCCGCGCTCACGGAGGCGGCCGCCGTCGACACCGACGCCCTGCACCAGGCCTACGTGCGCGGCCTGAAAGCACGCGGCGGCGTCGTGCGCACCGCGACGCCCGCGGGGGCCGTGGCGCGCAACGGCAGCGGCTGGCGGGTGGACGACCTCGCCGTCGAGCCTCGTCGTCGACGCCGCGGGGGCGTGGGCCGACGTCGTCGCCGAGCGTGCCGGGGTGCCCCGCATCGGCCTGCAGCCCTACCGCCGGACGATCGGGATCGCCAGGGTGCCCGACCGGGCGCGGTTGCGGGGCGCCATGGTCTGCGAGGTCGACGACCGCTTCTACTACAAGATCGAGGGCGACGACCTGCTGCTCTCGCCCGCCGACGAGACACCCGCCGAGCCGGGCGACGCCCGCCCCGACGAGCTGGACGTCGCGCTCGCCCTGGAACGGGTCGAGGAGGCGACGGGCCTCGGGCTGCGCTCGATCCGGACGAGCTGGGCGGGGCTGCGCTCGTTCGTCCCCGACCGCCGCCCGGTCATCGGCATGTGGCCCGACCACCCCGGCTTCGGGTTCGTGGCGGCTCAGGGTGGTTCGGGGATCGAGACCGCGCCCGCCCTCTCCGCCTTCGCGGCGGCCGTGCTCACCGGCGCGCCGCTGCCCGCCGACGTCGCCGTCAACCCGGCCGACCTCGCCCCTACCCGCGGGTAGTGTCGGTGGCGAGCCCGGCTGAAGGAGCATGGTGACCGCCACCCTCGACCTCTTCGACGGCGCCTTCTGGCGCGATCCCTACCCGGCGTACGCGCAGCTGCGCGAGGACGCCCCGGTGCGCCGCATCGAGCGGGCCGACGGGGTGCTGTGGCTGATCAGCCGCTACGCCGACGTCAGGGCGGCGCTCGTCGACCCGCGCCTGTCCAAGGACTGGCGCTACACCCTCCCGCCGGACGAGCGCGCGGCCCACCCGGCCACGCCGATCCCGATGATGATCCTGATGGATCCACCGGAGCACACGCGGCTGCGCAAGCTCGTCTCCCGCGTCTTCACGTTGCGTCGGATGGAGGCGTTGCGCCCGCGGGTGCAGCAGGTCGCCGCCGAGCTGATCGACGGCCTGCCGACCGGGGGCCCGGTCGACATCATGGCGTCGTACGCGTTCCTGCTGCCCGTTCTCGTGATCTGCGAGCTGCTCGGGGTGCCGCCCACCGACCGCGACCGGTTCGCCGCGTGGTCCAACGCCATGGTCGACGACGAGACCCAGGACGCGTCGATGGCCGCGGCGGCCAACCTGCACGGCTACCTCTCCGAGCTGATCGAGGCCAAGCGCGCGCGGCCGGACGACGCGCTGATCAGCGCGCTGATCGAGGACGCCGACGACGACCAGCTCACCCACGACGAGCTGGTCGCGATGGCGATGTTGCTGCTCATCGCCGGGCACGAGACCACGATCAACCTGATCGGCAACGGGCTGCTCGCCCTGCTCACCCACCCCGACCAGCTCGACCTGCTGCGCCGCCGCCCCGAGCTGCTGCCCTCGGCGATCGAGGAGTTCCTGCGGTGGGACTCCCCGATCCACAGCACGCCCGCCCGGTTCGCGGTGCAGGACGTCGAGTACGCGGGCGTGACCATCCCGGCGGGCTCGGTCGTGATCCTGTCCCTCGCGGCGGCCAACCGCGATCCGAGCCGCTTCGACGAGCCCGCGGAGCTGCGCGTCGACCGGGACACCGGTGGCCACGCCGCCTTCGGCCACGGCCTGCACCACTGCCTCGGTGCGCAGCTCGCGCGCATCGAGGGGCAGGAGGCCATCGGGGCGCTCCTGCGCGCCCACCCGGACATCGCGCTCGCCACTGACCCGGCCGAGCTGGTCTACCGGCAGAGCACGCTGATCCGCGGGCTGCGCACGCTCCCGGTGACGGTGGGCCGGTGAGCCCGCTCGAGGTGATCCGCCGCTACTACGACGGCTGCTCGACGGGCGACGTCGACGCCATGCGCGCCACCCTCAGCGAGGACGTCGTGCACTTCTTCCTGGCGCCCAACGTCGGCTCGGCCCCCGTCAGCGGCGCGGAGCACCTCGCCCGCTACTGGCGCAAGGTCGCCGCGATGATCGAGGCGCGCTGGGTGGTCGACCACTGCCTGGCGGGCGACCGCGAAGCGGTCATCGAGTGGACGATGTTCTGGAAGCCGACGGGCGCGGCGGAGCGGGTGGCCACCCGCGGGGCGGAGTGGTTCACCTTCGCCGAAGACGGTCGGATCGCCGAGATCCGCTCCTACTACCAGCAGCGGCCGCAGACCACCGGCCTCGACGGCTTCCCCTACGCCGCCCGCGGCTACTCGACACCGGGAGCCGAACACAGCGCCTTGCACGAGCGCTAGGCCGACACAGCCACCCGCGGCTCGGACTGCACCTCGTGCACCAGCCGTTGCACGGGCAGGGGGCGTTCCCTGGTGACGGTGGCCGCGGCGACGGCGGGCAGCGCGACGAACGGGTAGAGCTGGTCGAGCGCGGAGACGCGCAGGCACACCTCGTCGGCCAGGCCCAGCACTTCCTGGCTGGCCCACGACGGCAGGACGAGGAGGAAGTCCTCGCGGCCCAGCCGGACCATCCGGTCGGTCGTCCGCAGGAGCGCGCCGATGCTCTCGCGCAGCCCCTGCAGCACCGTGAGCTCCGCCCGCACGCCGTACTGCGCCCGCAGCTGGGCCGCCCCGAAGACGCGCAGCAGCACGAGGCCGATCGGCAGCGTCCCGGACCCGAGGCCGCGGGTCCAGCGCTCGAGGAAGGCCGCGGTGTAGAGGCCGGTGCGGGGGTCGCGCTCCGCGGTGTTGTCGCGCAGCGCCTCCAGCTCGGCGACGGCGGCCCCGCGCTCGCGGATCATGCCGTCCATCCGGTCGCCGAGGAAGCGCAGCGGCACCTCCCACCAGTCCTGGCGCATCGGCTCCGGGTGCTCGAGCACGTCGCGCAGCACGGCGTCGATCTGCGCCGCGCTATCGGCCGACATGCGCAGCTGGGACCGGAGCCGCACGACCTGCGCGTACGCGTCGGCCCGGCGGAACGACCACTTCCCGCGGAAGCGGCGACCCTCCTCGATCGTGTGCGCGGCCGGGTCGAGCGACTCCTGGTCGACGGCGACGAGCGTGGCCCCGCCCCCGCGGCCGAGCACGGTGACGCTCCACTCGCGCGCGAGCGGGTGGGTGGCGTCGAGCAGCGTGTGGCGGACCCCGGGCGGCAGCTCGGGCGGGTAGTCCTCGGCGAGGCCCACGAGGGTGATCGCCCGGCGCGCGGCGATCTCGCGGTAGACCTCGACCTCACGGGCGAAGTACGAGAGCTTCTGGAACATGGCGATCACCACGAGCGGGGTTCCCGGCTCGGCGGCCAGAGCGAAGCGCTCGATGGCGTGCGAGATCTCGACCAGCGCTTTCTTGCCGAAGAGCTTCTCGTCTTCGCTGCTCATGCCGGCACCGTAGCGCCCCGCATCCGGCCGCTCACTCGGCGGAACCAGCCACGCAGCGTCACAGCCGCGGTGGGCTGTTCGGGGCGTGATCCACCAGGGGGTGCCGGGGTAGGGTCGGGTGATGGCGGACCGCGTGGTGTGCACGATCGCCGACGGCGTGGCGGACGTCCGGCTCAACCGTCCCGACAAGCTCAACGCGCTCGACATGGCGATGTTCACCGCGCTCGCCGAGACCGCGGCCGCCGTGGCGGACACGCCCGACGTGCGTGCGGTCGTCCTCTCCGGCGCGGGCCGTTCGTTCTGCGCGGGCCTCGACCTCTCCGCGTTCTCGGCGATGGCGCAGGGGGAGCGCTGGCGCCCCGCGGACGACCCCACCGCCCTCGGCGCGGACGGGCGCTCGCTCGGCCAGCGGACCGTGCTGGCGTGGCACGAGCTGGCTGTCCCGGTCATCGCGGCGCTCCGCGGGCACGCGCTGGGCGGTGGCCTGCAGCTCGCGCTCGGCGCCGACATCCGGATCGCGGCGCCCGACACCGTCCTCAGCGTCTACGAGATCAACTGGGGGCTCACCCCGGACATGGCGGGCACCCAGCTGCTGCCCCGGCTCGTCGGGCCGGACGTGGCCGCCGAGCTGACCTGGACCGCGCGCGCTCGTCGACGCCGCCGAGGCCGACCGGATCGGCCTCGTCACCCGGGTCGTCGAGGATCCGCTCGCCGCCGCGCACGAGCTCGCCGCCCGGATCGCCGGGGCCAACCCCGAGGCCGTCCAGACCGCCAAGCGGCTGCTGGAGCAGGCGTACGGGCCGATGGAAGCCGGGCTGGCGGCCGAGCGCGCGGCGATGGGGAAGATCATGGGCAGCCCCAACCAGCGCGAGGCCGCGGCGGCGGGCCTCGAGAAGCGGAAGCCGAAGTTCACATGACCGCGTCCCCGGGTCGCCCGAGCGGGAACGCACACCGCTTCGTGGAGGTACGCCGTGGCTGACGTGGTGCTCGTGGAGACCGACGCGGACGGCGTCCGCACGATCACGTTCAACCGGCCGGATCGGCGCAACGGCTGGTCGGAGGAGCTGGAAGACGCCTACTACGGCGCGCTCACCGCCGCGGCGATCGATCGAGACCGTCCGCGCTGTCGTCGTCACCGGGGCGGGCACCACCTTCTGCCCCGGCGCCGATATGACGCGCCTGGGCGGCCTCTCGACGGAGGGCGCCGTCCTCCCGCACCGGCCGGTCGACGTGCCGCGCGCGTTCCCCAAGCCGCTGGTCGCGGCGATCAACGGGGCCTGCGCGGGCGTGGGTCTGGTGCAGGCGCTGTTCTGCCACGTCCGCTTCGCCGCCGACACGGCGCGCTTCTCCACCGCGTTCGCCCGGCGCGGGCTCGTCGCCGAGTACGGGATCGCGTGGACGCTGCCCCGGCTGGTCGGGCTGGAGAACGCTCTGGACCTGCTGCTCTCGGGTCGCACGTTCGACGCGGCGGAGGCGAAGGAGCTCGGCGTCGTCAGCCGGGTCGTGCCCCGCGACGACGTGCTCGCGGCGGCCCAGGACTACGCGCGGGACGTGGCCCTGCACTGCGCGCCGTCGGCGGTCGCGGTGATCGCCGCGCAGGTGCGCGACGCGGGCGAGAGCGACTACGCGGCCGCGCTGGAGCGGGCCTACCTGGAGACCGACAAGCGCATCGGCAGCGCCGACCTGCGCGAGGGCGTCGCCTCGTGGCTGGAGAAGCGACCACCGCAGTTCCCCGCGCTGTCCTGCGGAGCGTGCCTGATGTACCGGGTGGCGGTGGTCGGCGCGGGACCCTCCGGCCTGTACGCGGCGGCGGCGTTGCTCAGCTCGGACGTGCCGGTGTCGGTCGACGTGCTCGACCGGCTGCCCGCCCCTTACGGCCTCGTGCGCTACGGCGTGGCGCCCGGACCACGTGAAGATGAAGTCGGTGATCCGGGTGCTGCAGCGCCCGTTCGACCCCGCGGAGCTCGAGTTCCTCGGCGGCGTGAACATCGGGGAAGGCGGGCTCCCGCTCGCTGTCCTGCGCGAGCACGTGCACGCCGTGATCCACGCGACCGGCAGCTCTGTCGACCGGGCGCTCGGCGTCCCGGGTGAGGACCTCGCGGGCTCCATCGGGTCCGGCGCGTTCGTCAGCTGGTATTCGGGGCACCCCGATTTCGCCGACCTCGACCCGGACCTCAGCCACCCCGGTGTCGCGGTCGTGGGGGCGGGCAACGTGGCGCTCGACGTCGCGCGGGTGCTCGCCAAGACCGCCGACGAGATGGCCGCGACGGACATCCCCGGCCCGGTGCTCGACGCACTGCGCGGCAGCGCGGTCCGCGACATCCACATCATCGTGCGCCGCGGCCCGCAGCACGTCCGGTTCACCCCGGCCGAGCTCAACCAGATCGGCGACCTCGCGGGCGCCGATGTCGTCGTGCACGACGACGGGGTGCTCGCCGCAGGGCGTGGAAGAGCCCGCCGAGCGGCGGATGCGCCAGTGCCTGGCCTCGCTCACCGGGTGGTCCGGCGCCGCGGTGACGGGCAAGCCGCGCTGCATCCACCTGCACTTCCTCCGCTCGCCGGTCCGGATCCTCGGCGCCGACGGCCGCGTCACCGGCATCGAGGTGGAGCGCAACGTGATCGACGGTGAGCGGGTCCGCGGAACCGGTGAGACCGAGACGTTCGACGTCGGCCTCGTCGTCCGCGCGATCGGCTACGACGCCGAGCCGATCCCGGGGCTGCCGTTCGACGCGGCGACGGGGACGGTCCCCAACCAGGCGGGTCGGGTGGTGCGCGACGGCGAGCCGGTGTCGGGCGCCTACGTCACCGGCTGGATCAAGCGCGGCCCCACCGGCGTGATCGGCACCAACAAGGGCGACGGCGTCGAGACGGCCAACGCCGTGCTGGCCGACCTGCCGCTGCTGCCCGCGCCCGCCCACCCGGAGCCCGCGGAGCTGCGGGCGGCGCTGGTCGCGCACGGCGTGCGGGCCGTCGACTGGACGGCGTGGCTGCGCCTGGACGCCGAGGAGATCCGCCGCGGCGGGCTGCGGGAGGCGGATCGGGTGAAGGTCGCGACCACCGCCGAGATGCTGCGCCACGCGTTGGACGCGGTGCCCCAGCGGTAGCCGCTCCTACCTGCCCTTGATCGAGCCGGTGACGGTGCCGTTCTCGGCGGTCGCGATGCACACGACCCCGCGGTCGCCCTGGGCCCAGCTCTCCTGCTGCGGGTAAAGGCTGAACAGCCCGATCGAGGTGTCGGTCTGCGCGCTGGGGCTGTAGGTCTCCAGCCGGGCGTTGCACTCCGCCTGCACCTGCTCGCGGACCGCGGGACGGCCGGGGTAGGTGCTCCCGCCCGGCAGGTCGAACACCGCGAAGACCTCGCCCTGGTGCGGTTGGGCGCAGGGGACACCGGGCAGCGAGCGCACGTCGGTGCTGTTCTGGAGGTTGTTCACGCAGTCGCCGACCTGTAGGGCGGTGGCCGTGATGTCACCGCCCTGGGTGACCGTGCCGCCGGTGTCCCGCGTGGCCGACGTGGTGATGGCCAGCACGATGATCAGGATGATGCCGATCGTCCACATGGCCGAGAGGATCAGCCCGGCGATCGCCAGGCCGCGGCCGTTCTGCC
Organism: uncultured Actinomycetota bacterium; assembly: GCA_963799945.1. Taxonomy (GTDB): domain Bacteria; phylum Actinomycetota; class Actinomycetes; order Mycobacteriales; family Pseudonocardiaceae; genus Pseudonocardia. The sequence continues at coordinate 310,505 of CAWCZG010000003.1, read as the reverse complement.
CGCTGCGCTTGATCTGGCTCAACGCGATGAAGCCGAAGATGTAGCCGAGCAGCGCGCCGCCGATGATGCCGAAGATCAGGGCGGCGATCGCGAAGCCGTTCGTGCCCGGCGCCCGCGGCGGGTAGCCCGGCCCGGGGTAACCCCCCGGCGGGGGATAGCCGCCCAGCTGCGGGTAGCCGCCCGGGCCGTAGGGCGGCGCGGGGTAGCCGCCGCCGCCCTGACCGTAGGCGGTCTCCGGGTAGCCGCCGCCGACGCCTGCGGGTGGTGGCCACGCGCCGCCCGCGGGCTGGTCCCAGGCGCCGTGCCCGCCGGACCCGGGCGGGGGAGGAACGCTCATGAACGCACTTTAGAGTGCATGCCCTTGCCCGAAGCGCGTGGATCCCGCGCCTCGTCCGATTCGTGATCTGGGCCCACGACCGGCATGACCGGACTTACGCGGGCTCCACCGAGACGACCTCGTCGAGCGCAGCTGAGCATGGCCGGGAAGGCGTCGAACTCCGCGCTGGTGAGCGACAGGGTGCACATCACGCTGCCGTAGGGCACGCCGTCACGGACGTCCGCGGTGAACTCCCGGATCGGGAAGCCGAGGTGGCTGCAGCGCGTCACCGACGCGGAGGACGGCATCCATGCCGCCGACGGTGACGATCTCGTGGCGCCGCTGCATGCGGAAGGCGTAGGTGGTGCGGGGGGAATGGTCGAGCACAGTCATGATCGAAAGCTCCGGGACTCCACGACGATGGGGGAACCCGAGCCAGGTCTCGGCGGGTGGGGGAGCGCGCGTCGGTGACCTGGCTCAGCCGACGCGCGACCGTACGGTCGCGTCGAGGGCGAGAACGAGGGCCATGGACGAGGGTAGCCCCCGCGACGGACCGGGGCCAACGGGTGTCCCCCCGGCGTGTCAAGCCGCCCGCAGCGCCTCGATCGCCGGGGCGAACATCGCGTCGTCGTGCTCGTAGGGCGCGTAGAAGGTGAAACGGTCCACGATGTCGCCGTAGCGCTGCACCAACGCCGCGCCGAGCGCGTCCGGCTCGGCGATGACCGCGAACGCGGCGAGCACCTCGTCGTCGATCAGCTCGCCCATCTTCGTCCACCGATCGGGGTCGTCCGCGGCGCGGGAGAGCCGGTTGAGCTCCACCCCCAGGTCGCCCCATCCGTGCGCCTCCAGCACCGCCCGGTACGCCGGGGTGCTGCCGTAGAACGCGATCTGCTTGCGCACGCCGGTGTCGGCGGCGGCCGTCTCCTCTTCGGTGCGGCCCGTGACCACGAAGGCGGCGAAGCTGATCGAGAAGTCGGCCATCGTGCGGCCGCTGCGGGCCAGCCCCTCCTCGAGCAGCGGGATCGTCCGTTCGCGCAGGTAGCGCTGGGTGGTGAAGGAGTGCGGGATGACCCCGTCGCAGACCTCGCCCGCGACGCGGGTCATGTGCTCGCCGACCGCGGCCAGGTAGACCTTCGGCGGCCCCCACGGGTTCGGCTCCGGGGCGAAGAACGGCGTCATCAGGGTGTGCGCGTAGAAGTCGCCGCGGAAGTTCAGCCGCTCCCCGGTGTTCCACGACGCCCAGATCGCGTGCAGCGCGGAGATGTACTCGCGCATGCGGGGCGCCGGGTTGCTCCACGGCATCCCGAAGCGGCGCTCGATGTGCGGCTTGACCTGGCTGCCCAGCCCGAGGAGCAGCCGCCCTCGGGAGTGCTGCTGCAGGTCGTTGGCGGTGTAGGCCATCGTCATGGGGGAGCGGGCGAACGCCACGGCGATCGACGTGCCGAGCGCGATCCGCTCACTGTGCTCGGCGACGGGCATCAGCGAGACGAACGGGTCGTGCGCGGTCTCGAACGTCCACAGCCCGTCGTAGCCCTCCTTCTCGCGCGACCTGGCCTCGTCGGACAGCTCGGCGATCGTCGTGCCCTTGACCATGGTGTCGACCCGCACCCGTGCCTCCTCGCGCGCATGAAAACGGCCCTCCCGTCGCAACCTAAGCGACGGGAGGGCCGTTTGTCGTGGTGAAGTCGGATCAGTCGACGACGTCGCTCGGACGACCCGCGAGCGCCGAGCGCTCACCGGCCTCGATCTCCGTGTCGTTCGGGGCGTGCCCGTCGCTGCGGGCGGACTCGGCCAGCGCCAGCTCGTGCCGGGCGCCGGCGAGCGCCCTGGTCTCCTCGGGCGGGTCCGGCGTGAGCAGCGAGCCCGCTACCGGCGCGCCACCGATGCCGAGCTGGTTCATCTTCCGGGGCACCGAAGCGCCCTGGTAGGCCAGCGGGATCGCGTGGCCGTGGGCGTCGAGGCCCGCCAGCGGCTGGTGCACCTCGATGAACTCGCCGTGCGGCAGGCGCTTGATGATGCCGGTCTCGATGCCGTGCTCGAGCGTGGCGCGGTCGGAGCGCTGCAGCCCGATGCAGAGCCGGTAGGCCACGTAGTAGGCGATCGGCGGGATCACGCAGCAGCCCGATGCCGGCCCATCCACGTCGTCGCGTTGAGCGAGACGTTGAAGTAGTAGGCGAACCAGTCGTTGGCCGAGCTGACCAGCAGCACCATGTAGAACGCGATGGCCATCACGCCGAGCGCACGTGCGCACCGGCACGTCGCGCGGGCGCTGCAGCAGGTTGTGCAGGGCGTTGTCCTTGGTGAACCACCGCTCGATCGACGGGTAGAGCCCCGGCGACCACGAAGATCAGCGGCAGGAACGCGGCGGTGGCCCAGAACGTGGCCGGGATGCGGTAGTTGCCCACCACGATCTCCCAGGCCGGGAACAGTCGGGCCATGCCGTCGGACCAGCCCATGTAGAAGTCGGGCTGCGACCCCGCCGAGACGTAAGCCGGGTCGTAGGGGCCGAAGTTCCAGATCGGGTTGATCTGGAACAGGCCGCCGAGCAGGCCGATCATCCCGACGGTGACGGCGAAGAACGCGCCGCCCTTCGCCGCGAAGGCGGGCAGGATGCGCACGCCGACGACGTTGTGCTCGGTGCGCCCGGCGCCGGGGAACTGCGTGTGCTTCTGGTACCACACCAGCCCGACGTGCGCGCCGATCAGCGCGAGCAGGATGCCCGGCAGCAGCAGCACGTGGATGATGTAGAGCCGCGGCAGGATCTCGGTGCCCGGGAACTCGCTGCCGAACAGCGCCCACTGCGTCCAGGTGCCGATCACCGGCACCGAGAGCGTGATGCCGGACGCGATGCGCAGGCCCGTGCCGGAGAGCAGGTCGTCGGGCAGCGAGTAGCCGCTGAAGCCCTCGAACGTGCCGATGAAGATCAGCAGCAGGCCGATGATCCAGTTTGCCTCGCGGGGCTTGCGGAAGCCGCCGGTGAAGAAGACGCGGAACATGTGGGCCACCATCGCCGCGATGAACAGCAGCGCCGACCAGTGGTGGACCTGGCGCACGAACAGGCCGCCGCGCACGTCGAACGAGATGTGCAGCGCGCTGGCGTACGCCTGGCTCATGCTCGACGCCACGCAGGTTGGTGAACGCCCCGTTGTAGACGACCTCGGTCATCGACGGGTCGAAGAACAGCCCGAGGTAGGTGCCCGAGGCCAGCAGGACGATGAAGCTGTAGAGGGCGACCTCGCCGAGCATGAACGACCAGTGCGTCGGGAAGACCTTGTTGAACTGCTTCCGCAGCCCGGCGGCCGGGTGGTAGCGCTGGTCGAGCTCGTCCAGCGCCGCTCCCGCCTTGGCGGCGAGCCCCGCTCCGGCGTTCGTCGGGGTGGTGATCGAACTCATGTGTTCCCCCCAAGCTCCCAGAAGGCCGGGCCGATCGGATCGGCGAAGTCCCCGAGCGCGACGAGATAGCCCTCTTCGTTCACGGTAATCGGTAGTTGGGGTAGAGGGCGAGCCGCGGGACCGAAAACCGGCTTGGCGTACTCCGTCGCGATGAACTGCGACTGGTGGCACGGGCAGAGGATGCGCTGGGTCTGCGCCTCGTACAGCGAGGTCGGGCAGCCCAGGTGGGTGCAGATCTTCGAGTAGGCGTAGAAGTCGCCGTAGTGGAAGTTCTCCCGGCCCGGCGCGCTGGATCACCGGGGTGCCGGGACGCAGCCGGATGAGCATCGTGGGGTTGTCGGCGCGCTTGAGCGCCGCCGCGAGCGCCTCCGGGTTGCCCCGCTCGGAGTTGCGGAACGGGAAGACCGTCTGCATCGAGCCCGCGCCCTGGTCCTCCGGGCGGACCAGCTTGATCTCTTCCGGGATGCCGGTGTCGGCGCGCAGGTAGACGACCTCGCCGGGGTGGTCGGGCGCCCAGCCCGTGGTCCACAGCGCGGCCTTGGGGCCGCCCTTCCACGGGTTGCGCACCAGCGGCGCGATCGCGGCGATGCCGAGACCGAGGCCGAACAGCCCCGCCGCCGCGCCCGCCGACCGGATGATCAGCGAACGCCGGGCGATGCCGGTGTCCTTGCCCGCCGCGGCGAGCTGCGCCATCACCGTCTTGCGGGCGATCTCGGGCGAACGCGCCGTCGTGGCGCTGCTGGATCGACACCTCGTCCGGGAAGAACTTCTTCACGTAGGCGATCACCGCGATGCCCAGCGCGAGGACGGCGAGCCCGAAGAAGCCGCCGATCAGCGGGGTGTAGAGCGCGTAGAGCCAGGTAGCCGGGCTGGCCGGGCGCCACGTACTCGAACGGCCAGAACAGGTAGCAGCCGAGGAACGCCAGCGCGGACAGCGCGGAGATGATGAACCACAGCGCGACCGAACGCTCCGCGCGCTTCTCGGCGCGGGTGCCCGGGATCGGCCACTTGGGCGCGTTGTGGACGATCTCGACGTCGTCGAGCTCCGCCGCCAGGCGCGCGAGCTGCTCGGCTGGGACATGTCCTCGAGCTCGGCGGGCGTCGGCTCTTCGCGGTGCGAGGTGGTCATGACTTGGCCCCCAGCCACAGAGCGAATCCGATCAGTCCGGCCAGCCCGACGACGAAGGCGATGACGCCCTCGGACACCGGGCCGATACCCCCGATGGGGTTACCGCCGGGGTTGTTGTTGTCGCCGCTCACCGACTTGATGTAGGCGATGATGTCCTTCTTCTCGTCGGGGGCGAGCTGGCGGTCGGTGAACTTCGGCATGTTCTGCGGGCCGGTGAGCATCGCCGCGTAGATCTGCGCTCTCCGACGCCGGGTCGAGCGGCGGCGCGAACTTGCCGGAGGACAGCGCACCGCCGCGCCCGGTGAAGTTGTGGCACGAGGCGCAGTTGAGCCGGAAGAGCTCGCCGCCGCGGGCCGGGTCGTTGCCGCGCAGCGCGTCGCCGGTGGCCGCCGGGACGGTCGGACCGCCGCCGTTGGCCTCGATGAACGCGCCCAGTGCCTCGAGGTTGGCCGCGCCGTCCGGGGTGGCCGGGTCGAAGAGCGGCAGCGGGGGCTTGCGGATGGCCTGCGCCTCCTGGCGGGCCAGCGGCATGCGGCCGGACCCCACCTGGAAGTAGGCGGCCGCCTGGCCCACGCCGATCAAGCTCGGCCCGTGGTCGTTGACGCCCTGCAGGTTGGCACCGTGGCAGGTGATGCAGGCGGTGTTGTAGAGCTGCTGGCCCTTGGCGACCAGCGCGGCGTCGCCCTGCGCGCTCGCCGTCTGCGCGCCCGGCATGAGCAGCCGCGTACAGCGTGGCGCAGGACAGCAGGCCGAACCCGAGCGCGAGCGCGCCCGAGAGCCTGCGGCGGAACCGCGTGCGGGGACCTCGCGGGGTGGCGGTTGATGTGGTCATCGTCGGCGTCGTCTCGCCCTCGAGGTCGTCAGCGGATGAAGTAGATGACGGCGAACAGCCCGACCCACACCACGTCGACGAAGTGCCAGTAGTAGGACACGACGATCGCGGCGGTGGCCTGCGCGGGCGTGAACTTGCTGAGCTTGGTGCGGATGAGCAGGAAGATGAACGCCAGCAGCCCGCCCGTGACGTGCAGGGCGTGGAAGCCCGTCGCCATGTAGAAGACGGTGCCGTAGGCGCTGGAGGAGATCGTGGTGCCCTCCTCGTACCAGGCCGCGGTACTCGTTGGCCTGGCCGAGCACGAAGAACGTGCCCATCAGCAGGGTGAGCAGGTACCAGCGGCGGAGCCCGAACACGTCGCCGCGCTCGGCGGCGAACACCCCGAACTGGCAGGTGAACGACGAGGCCACCAGCACGATCGTGACCACGAGCGCGTACGGGACGTCCAGTTCCGTCGGCGCGGGCGGCCACGTGTTCGTCGGGCGGGTTCTGGGCCCTGGCGGTGAAGTAGATCGCGAACAGCCCCGCGAAGAACATCAGCTCGCTGGACAGCCAGACGATCGTGCCGATGCTGACCAGGTTCGGACGGTTCAGCGAGTGGATCCGCGCGCTGATGGTGGGAGCGGCTGTCGTCACGCGCGGCATTATGACCCCACGCCAACTTCTACGGCCTGTCGGGGACACAAAGATTCTGCATCGGGAACGGGCGGAGGCCCCTGTCGAGTTCCCGGCCGGGTTGTCGGCTGTCGTGTCGTCTGCGACCACTACAGTGCCGGGCGTGAGCAGCCCAGAGGTCAGCGCGACGACCACCGTGCTCGTGTTCAGCCACCGTCCCGAGGTGCGCGAGGCCATCACGATGGCCGTCGGCCGCCGTCCCGCCCCGGATCTGCCCCGGGTGCGCTACATCGAGGCGGGCGGGGTCGCCGAGGTGCTCGCCGCCGTCGACGCGGGCGGCGTCGACCTCGCGATCCTCGACGGCGAGGCCCAGCCCACCGGCGGGATGGGCGCTGTCGCGGCAGCTCAAGAACGAGATCACCGACTGCCCGCCGATCATCGTCGCGGTCCGGCGGCGCGACGACCGCTGGCTCGCCACCTGGTCGCAGGCCGACGCCGTGCTCGTCCACCCGCTCGACCCGCTGGCCGCCGCCGAGACGGTCGCCGACGTGCTGCGCCGCTCCCGCGCGGGCGAGCTGCCCGCGGTCTCGGGCTGACGGCGGCGCGTGGCACACGGGCAACGCCGTGTTGACCTGGCCGGATCTGCTCGCGCGGCTGGTCGCCGGCGCGGACCTGGACGCCGCGGACACCGACTGGGTGATGGACCGGGTGCTGGCGGGTGAAGCGACGCCCGTCCAGCTCGCGGGCTTCCTGGTGGCGCTGCGCAGCAAGGGCGAGACCGCCGCGGAGATCACCGGGCTCGCCGAGGCGATGCTGCGCCACGCCCGGCGGGTGACGGTCGAGCGGCCGCGCCGTCGACGTCGTCGGCACCGGCGGCGACCACGCGCACACCGTCAACATCTCCTCGATGTCGGCCGTCGTGGCCGCGGCGGCGGGCGTGCCGGTCGTCAAGCACGGCAACCGGGCCGCGTCGTCGGCGTGCGGTGCGGCCGACGTGCTCGAGGAGCTCGGGGTGGCGATCGACCTGCCGCCCGAGGGGGTCGCCGCCTGCGTGGCGCAGGTCGGCATCGGCTTCTGCTTCGCCCCGGTGTTCCACCCGTCGATGCGCCACACCGGCGTGCCGCGCCGCGAGCTGGGCATCCCGACGGCGATGAACGTGCTCGGCCCGCTCACCAACCCGGCCCAGCCGCCCGCGGGCCTCGTCGGGTGCGCCGACGCCCGGCTCGCCCCGGTGATCGCCGAGGTGTTCGCCGGCCGCGGCGCCTCGGTGCTGGTGGTGCGCGGCGACGACGGCCTCGACGAGCTGACCACCACCGGCACGAGCACGGTGTGGGTGGTGGGCGGCGGCGAGGTGCGCGTCGAGACGCTGGACCCGGCCGCGCTCGGCATCCCCACAGCGACCCGCGACGGACCTGCGCGGCGGGCACGCGCGAGGTCAACGCGGCCGCGTTCCGGGCCGTGCTGGCCGGGGAGTCGGGCCCGGTCCGCGACGCCGTGCTGCTCAACGCGGCGGGCGCGCTCGTCGCCGCCGACGGCGTCGGGCGCCGCGGCCGCCGCGGACGCCCTGGCCGACGCGTTCCCCGCGGCGATCGAGCGCGCGGCCGCCGCGATCGACTCCGGCGCCGCCCGCGACCTGCTGGACCGCTGGGTGAAGCTCTCGTCGTCGCTGGTGTCGCGCCTGCGCCGGGGCCGCGGGTTGAGTGGTCGAGGCGGTCATCACGCGGGTTTGGCCGCGGACAATCCCCCGCTAGGTCCCTTTCGAGGTCAGGTGGGCAGGGGCTTCGTCGCCACGGGGCCGCGGAGGCCTGCGGCGGGGCCGTCCTTGCCGGTGAGCCGGGACCGTCTCGGCGAACTGCCGCATGCGCCGGCGAGGCTCGCGGGCTTCTGCTGGTCGAGGGGGACACCACGCGGGTTCGGCCGGTGCAGACGTGGCTCATGGGGCGCGTCGGTGCGGACGCGGCCGGGGTGGCCGACCTCGGTGAACATCTCGGTCGCCGGGCTGGCCGGTGCGCTCGGCGCGGGCCTGCGGCGCGGGTGTGCTGTCCGCGGGCCTGGGGCTGACGTGGATCAGCCCGATCGCTGCCGCGTCCCCGTGCTGGCACGCCACCCTCGCGGCCCTCGTCCTGCACAGGCGCTCGCGCTCCAGGGGTCAGCGGACGCGCGTGGCGCCGCGCACGGGGCCCACCTGCGCAGCGCCCGCACCGCGTCACGTGCACCCCACCGCACTTCGCACCCCGCAGGTCGACTCGACACCCCTCGCCGGCGCCCTGCGGGGTGGGCCTCACGGGGTGCGCAGTCGGGCGCTGGGAGTGCCCGGGCCCCCGCGGGGGGTCCGGGGGCTAGTCGAGGCCGATGGAGAACGTGGCGTCGCGTGTCGGCCTTGGCGTAGGACCGGAAGGCGATGTGGGTGTCGGTGTCGGTGCACACCCTCGACCTTCGACAGCCTGCCCGGCGATGACCTCGGCCAGCTCCTCGTGGGCGCTGACGCGCACGATGGCGACCAGGTCGACGTCGCCCGCGCAGGAGTAGACCTCGGCGCACCCCGTCGAGGTCGGCGATGGCCTGCGCGGTCTCGGGGATGCGGTCGGCGGCGGTGTGCACCATGACGATCGCGGTGATCACCGCGGCCCACCGCTAGGGCGTCGCGGTGACGTCCAGCTCTCCAGCCGTCGACGCGGGCGACCGGGCGCGCGCGCGCGCCCACGCCCGCCCACGCCGCGGCGCTGCGGGCGGGCTCGGTCCACGGCGGGCTCGGCGTGCACGAGCCGGGTGCCGCCGGTGGCGAGCCAGCGGTGCAGCAGCCCGACCTCCTCGGCGGGCGCGCCGCGCAGCGGCCCCGCCGCGGGCAGCACCACCTGCGCGCCCGTGCGCAGCGCGTCGATCACCGGCATCGGCGGCGACGCCGCGCGCGGGCGACCCCCGCCGCGGCGAGGCGCCCGTGGCGGACCACCGCGATCTCCCAGCCCCCTCGCCCGTCCGGCCGCGCCCCGACCAGCTCCTCGACGGCCGCGAGCGCGGCCAGCCGCTGCGCCCGGCCGAGCGCGAGCACGAGCCCGGCGAGCCGGTCGCGGTGGCGGGCCGCGGTCTCGAACCGCTCGCGGTCGGCGTGCCCGTCGATGGCCGTGGCGCAGCCGGTGCAGCGCGTCGTCGTCGCGGCCGTCGAACAGGTCGGCGACGGCGACGACGGCGGGCGCGTACTCGGCCGGGGCTCTGCAGGCCCGGCGCACGGCGCGGCGCAGCGCCCCAGCTCGTGCAGCGCGCACGGGCTGGCCCGGGCGCCGCGCGCCGGGATGCGCTGGGTGCAGGCGCCGCACCGGCACGGCGTCGAGCACGGTCTCGACGGCGGCGGCGCGCCGCCTGCCGCGACCGGAACGGGCCCACCGCCCCCTCCCGCGGCGTCGCGACCACCGACAGCCGCGGGAACGCCTCCGCCGTGGGCGTGACCCACCAGGCGTGGTGCGGCGTGCGGGAGCGGCGGTTGTAGCGGGGCCGGTGGGCCGCGATCAGCCGCAGCTCGCGCACCGCCGCCTCCAGCGCGTGCGCGCACACGACCGTGTCGACCCGCTCGGCCAGCGCCACCATGTCGCGCACGCGGCGCCGCCGCTCGCCGGAGGTGAAGTAGCTGCGCACCCGCCGCCGCAGGTCGCCGCTCGTGCCGACGTAGAGCACCTCGTCGCGCGGCGCCGCGGAACAGGTACACCCCCGGCGCGGACGGCACGCCGTCGGCCAGGGTGCGCTTGCGCCGCTGGGCCGTGGTGGGCCGGTGCGGCGCCGCGTCGCTGGCCAGCGCCAGCAGCTCCTCCAGGCTCTGCACGCCGAGGTTGCCGACCCGCTCCAGCAGCCGGTGCAGCACCTCGACGGTGGCCCGGGCATCGGCGAGCGCCCGGTGGTTGGGCGTGGTGGCGGTGCCGAACAGCTGGGCCAGCGCGCCCAGCCGCACGCTGGGCGCCTCGTCGCGGGACAGGACCGCCCGGGCCAGCCGGGCCGTGCACAGCACCGGCGGACGCGGCCAGCTGCTGCCCGTGCCGCTTGCAGGCGGCGCGCAGGAACCCGGCGTCGAACGGGGCGTTGTGCGCCACCAGCACCGCGCCGGTGAGGAACTCCAGCAGCGACGGCAGCACGCCGGGCAGCGGCGGCGCGCCCGCGACCATCGCGGTGGTGATGCCGGTGAGGGCGACGATGTTCGGCGGCACGCCCGGTGCCCGGATCGACGAGCGTGGCCAGCTCGCCGATCCGCTCGCCGCCGCGCACCTTCACCGCGCCGATCTCGGTGATCGCGTCGCTCGTCGGCCGAGCCGCCGGTGGTCTCCAGGTCGAGCACCACGAACGTGACCTCGCGCAGCGGGGTGCCGAGCTCGTCGAAGGACAGCTGCGCCGATCGGGGTGACACGGGCGGGCAAGCTAGCCGGCGGCGCACCGACAAGAACGGCGCAGCGCCGCGCGGACCAGCGCCGAAGCCCGCAGCACCAGAACGGCCCGCAGGCGCCTACCCTGTGGCAATGTCCGCGTCGCACGCCGAAACCCGGGAGGACGCCGACGGCGTCCCCGGCGGCGTCGACTGGTCGGCCGTCTGCCCGATCCGCTGCGCGCCCGGCTGGCCGACGTCGCGGCCACCGCGGTGGGGGGCATGGCCGCCGCCGACGTGCCCACGCGCTGCGGCGCATCGCCGGGTTCACCCCGGCCAAGCGCGCGAAGCTCGGCGGCGCCGCGCTGCTCGCCGAGCTCGCGGGGTCGGCGGCGTTCCGGGCCGCCGTCGTGGCGTGGTGGGACGAGCACCGGCCCGGCGAGCTCGTCCGACCGACGACGCCGCCGATCCGCTCACGGCCGCGGCCGCGGCCGTCCTCAGCCGGCGACGCCGAGGCGCCGGCCGCGGTGGCCGCCACGGCCAAGCGGGCCGAGGTCGGCGAGGTCAAGGCCGAGCGGGACACGCTGCTGTCGAAGGTCGACAAGCTCACCACCGAGATGGAGCGGCTGCGCGGCGAGCTGACCGAGGCCCGCGCCCAGACCCGCGAAGCCGGCCAGCAGCGCGAGGCCGAGTTCCTGCAGCTGCGCAGGCGCCTGTCCGAGCAGGGCGCCACCCTGCGCGCCGCGCTCGACGCGCGCGGCGCGGCCGAGGCGCAGATGGCCGCGCTGCGCGCCGAGACCGCGAAGCGGCTGGCCGCGGCCGACGCCGACCTGCGAGCGCGAACGCGGCCGCGCCGAGGCCGAGCGGCAGCGCGCCGACCGGGCGGCGACGGAGGTCGCCGCGGCCCGACAGGCCGCACGCGAGGCCCGCCAGGCCGACGAGACGCGCCTCGTCGCTCCTGGTCGACACGCTCGGCGGCGCCGTCGCCGGGCTCCGCCGCGAGCTCGCGCTCGGCGGCGGCGGTCCCCGGCCCGCCGACCTCGTGGCGGGCGCGCAGCGCGTCCCAGTCCGGCACCAAGATCGACAGCGTCGCCGGGCTCGACGCCCTGCTGGCCGTGCCGACGCTGCACCTCGTCGTCGACGGCTACAACGTCAGCAAGACCGGCTACCCCGAGCTGCCGCTGGCCGACCAGCGCAACCGGCTGATCACCCAGCTCGGCGCGCTCGCCGCCCGCACGCGGGTCGAGATCACCGTCGTGTTCGACGGGGCGGGTGTCATGGCGGCGCCACCCGCGCGGCGCGCGGGGCGTGCGGGTGCTGTTCAGCGACCCCGGCGTGCTCGCCGACGACGTCATCCGCTCGATCGTCGCCGCCGAGCCGCACGGGCGCCCGGTCGCGGTGGCGACCGCCGACCGGGCCGTGGTCACCTCCATCCGCGCCTCGGGCGCCTACTCGGTCCCGTCGTCGGTGCTCGTCACCCGCCTGGCCCGCCCCTAGACCTTGGTCGCCAGCAGCTCACCCAGGTGCTGGTCGACCTGCGGCATGTAGGTCGGCGCCACCCCGAAGAGCCCGAGGTGCCCCAGCACGTCCTCGATCACCCGCAGCTCACTGCCCTTGACGTGCTCCTGCTCGGCCCTGCAGTCGCGCACGGGGAAGAACATGTCCTCGTCGATGGGGATCACGAAGGTCTTGGCGGTGATCCGGCCCAACGCCGCGTCCAGGTCGCCCCCGGTGTGCCGGGCGACGTCGCCGCGCTGCCACTTCCACGCCATGCACAGGAGGTCGTTGGGGTCCATCACGGTGAAGTAGGGCTCGAGGAAGCCGTCGATGAACGCCTCCTTCGACTCGAACTCCAGGGCCCGCCACACCTCCTGCTTCCAGAACTCGGTGGAGAACCCCATCACCGCCCAGATGCCCGCGTGCCGCTTGAGGCCGGTCTCCACCTCGGTGTTCGACGTGTACTCCCCGCCGTTCCAGCCCGGGTCGCTGGTGATCGCGTCGACGAGCGCCTTCGTGTAGAGGAAGTCATGCGGCGTGTTCTGCGCCGTGCCCGCGATCGGCGCCGCCCGCAGCACCTTCTCCGGGAAGCGCACCGCCCACTCGTAGGTCTGCTGGGCCCCCATCGAGCCGCCGACGACGAGCTGCAGGGTCTCGATGCCGAGGTGCTCGCGCAGCAGCCGCTCCTGCGCGACGACGTCGTCGCCGATCCGCACCTTGGGGAACTCGGCCATGCTGATCTCGTCGGGCGCGTTGTGCGGGGACGTCGAGAGCCCCGAGCCGATCTGGTCGACGCACACGATGAAGTACCGCTCCGGGTCGAGCGCGTGGCCGGGCCCGACGTAGACGTCCCGCCAGATCTGGTGGGTGCCCGAGTACCAGGTTGTGATCAGGATCGCGTTGTCCTTGTTCTCGTTGAGCGTGCCCCACGTCGTGTAGGCGAGGCGGCAGTCCTCGATGACCCCGCCCTCCTCGAGGTCGAGCCTGCCGATGGACACGAGCTCGTACTCGCCGTGGGACTCGTGGCCGTAGAACGGGTTCTCGATCATGTCGTCTCCTGGGGCGTCGAGGATGCGGACCACTCTGTTCTGCGTCCCACAGGCGGAGATGTCCGAAAGTGGGACACCTCGGGCCCTTGACCGACCACGCACGATGGGGTGGACGCACGAGGGGGTGTGCCGCCATGGGGGAGCTCGCCGACCGCAGGCTTCTCGTGGCTGCCCGCGCCGATTTCATCGACGGGATCGACCCGGACCTGCACGGCGTCCCCGAGCACGTGGCCGCGTCGTGGCGGCGCAGCATGTCCTCCGGTGTGCTCCCGAACGAGGTGTCCAGCGAGTACTTCACCGACCTCGACACCGAGTCACGGCTGGTGCACTGCGCCCAGCCGGTGATCGAGCAGCTGGCCGAGCAGATCGCCGACATCCCGATGTGCGTCGCGCTGACCGACCAGCACGCCCGGCTGCTCGCCCGCCGCGACAGCGACTCGTGGTTCGGCCGGGTCGCCGACCGGGTGTACTTCGCGCAGGGCTTCGGCTACGCCGAGGGCGCCGTCGGCACCAACGGCGTCGGCACGGTGCTCGAGTTCGGTGAGTCCGTGCACATCGTCGGCGCCGAGCACTTCGTCGACGCGCTGCAGCCGTTCGCGTGCGCGGGCGCCCCGGTCCGCGACCCGTTCTCCGGACGGATCCTGGGCGTGCTCGACATCAGCTGCCTCAGCGACCACTCGTCGCCGATCCTGCACTCGCTCGTGCGGTCGGCGGCGTCCCGGATCGAGCGCAACCTGCTCATGGAGCGCGACCTGCACCAACAAGCGCTGTTCGACGTCTACGCCCGGGTCGACGCGCGCGGCCGCCAGGCGGTGCTGGCCGTCGGGCCGCGGGTGGTGATGGCCAACGCCACGATGCAGACCCTCGTCGACGCGGGCGACCAGGAGGCGCTGCAGGAGCACGTGCGGTTCGTGACGGCGCGGCTGCCGACCGTCGACGAGCACGTCAGCCTGCCCTCCGGCGCGCGGGTGCGGCTGCGCGGCTCGACGGTCACGGTCGGGCGCGACGTCGCGGGCATGGTCGCCGTGGTCGGGCTGCTGAGCGACGTCGACGGTGACGTGCGCGCCGCCGCCTCGCCGCCCTCGTCGACGACCGGTCGCGGCACGGGCGGCAGCTGTCCGGCGTGGCGCCTCGCCGCGTCGACGGTCGAGACCGCGCTCCGCACCGGCGATCCCGTGCTGGTGCTGGGGGAGCGGGGCACCGGCCGGGCCACCCTCCTGGCCGAGCTGTTCGGCAGGCTCCACGACGACGGGCGCACGCTGAGCATCGCGGCCGAGGCCGTCGAGACGGCGCCGCGGGACATCGCGGAGCGCATGCTCCGGACGTCCGCCCGGCCGGTGCTGTACGTGCTGCGTGACGTCGACACCCTGTCCCGGACGGCCGTCGAGGCGTTGGCCGCCGCGCTGGACGACGGGCCCGCGCACCTCGCGGCCACCGCGACCGACGCCGGGCGCCCGGACGCCCTGCTGGCGCTGTTCCGCTCCTCCGCGACCGTGCCACCGCTGCGCCACCGCTCGCCCGACCTGCCTGCCGTGGTCACGGCGGTGCTGGCGGGCATCGCCCCGCACCGGGAGGTGCGGCTCTCCCGCGAGGCGCTCCGGCTCGTCGCGCAGTACCGCTGGCCGGGCAACGTGCGCCAGCTCGCCGAGGCGCTGACGTGCGCGCTGCGGCGGCGTCCCGTCGGCTGCATCGAGGCAGAGGACCTGCCCGCCTACTGCCACAGCGCCCCCCGGCGCGCGCTGCGGCCCGTCGACGAGATCGAGCGCGACGCGATCGTCGTCGCGCTGCGGGAGACCGGCGGCAACCGCGTGGCCGCGGCGGCCGCGCTCGGCCTGGCCCGCTCCACGCTCTACCGCAAGATCCGCCAGTACGGGATCACGGCTTAGAGGGTCGGGCGCTCTCAACCCGTCCCGTTTTGGGACATCTCGGCGGGGTGAGACAGCGGACACCATGGCGTGACCAGCCAGATCCCATGATGGAGGCACCGACGATGACGTCCGCAACCGAGACCAGGGATGGCGTGCTAGAGCTCGATGCGGTGGTGCTCGGCGCCGGTGTGGCCGGGCTGTACCAGCTCCACCAGCTGCGGGAGCAGGGCCTGGCGGTGCGGGCCTACGACGCGGGCACGGACGTCGGTGGCACCTGGTACTGGAACCGCTACCCGGGCGCCCGGTTCGACAGCGAGAGCTACATCTACCAGTACCTGTTCTCCGAGGAGCTGTACACGGGGTGGGCCTGGAGCGAGAAGTTCCCCGGCCAGCCCGAGATCGAGCGCTGGCTGCAGTACGTCACCGAGACGCTCGACCTGCGCCGGGACATCCAGTTCTCCACCCGCATCGAGAGCGCCCACTTCGACGAGGACCGCGGCCGCTGGACCATCCGCACCGACCGGGGCGACACCATCGACGCGCAGTTCTTCGTCACGTGCGGCGGCATGCTGTCGGCGCCCCAGGCGAACCTGTTCGAGGGCCAGGACGGCTTCCACGGGCCGATCTTCCACACGTCCCGGTGGCCGAAGGAGACCGTCGAGCTGGCGGGCAAGCGGGTCGGCGTGATCGGGATCGGCGCCACCGGCATCCAGGTGATCCAGACGATCGCCGAGGAGGTCGGGCACCTCACGGTGTTCGCCCGCACGCCGCAGTACACGCTGCCGATGAAGAACCCGAAGTACGGGCCCGAGGAGCAGGCCGCCTACCAGAAGCGGTTCACCGAGCTCAAGGAGACGATCCCGCACACGTTCACCGGGTTCGAGTACGACTTCGAGCACGCGTGGGCGGACTGCACGCCCGAGCGTCGGCTGGAGATCATGGAGGACATCTACGCCGACGGGTCGCTGAAGTTCTGGCTGGCCAGCTTCGGCGAGGTGTTCTTCTCCGAGGAGGTGAGCCGCGAGGTCTCGGAGTTCGTGCGGGAGAAGATGCGGGCCCGGCTCAAGGACCAGCGTCTGATCGACATCCTGGTGCCGACCGACGCCGACTACGGCTTCGGCACCCACCGCGTGCCGTTGGAGCGGAACTACCTGGAGGCCTACCTCCGCGACAACGTCGAGCTCGTCGGCGTGCGCCACAACCCGATCGCCCGCATCACCCCCGAGGGCATCGAGCTCGCCGACGGCACGGTGCACGAGCTGGACGTCATCGTCATGGCCACCGGGTTCGACGCGGGCACCGGCGCGCTGGCGCGCATCGACATCCGTGGCCGCGACGGGCGCAGTCTCGCCGAGGACTGGAGCCAGGACATCCGCACCACGATGGGCCTGATGGTGGAGGGCTACCCGAACCTGCTCACCACCGCGGTACCGCTCGCCCCGTCGGCCGCGCTCTGCAACATGACCACCTGCCTGCAGCAGCAGACCGAGTGGATCAGCGACACGGTGCGGGCGCTGCGCGAGGACGGCAAGTCGGTGATCGAGCCGACCAAGGAGGGGCAGGACGCCTGGGTCGACCACCACGACGAGCTCGCCAACGCCACCCTCGTCCCCAAGACCAACTCCTGGTACATGGGGTCGAACATCCCCGGGAAGCCGCGCCGCCTGCTGTCCTACATCGGCGGCGTGGGCACCTACCGGCAGAAGTGCCAGGAGGAAGCGGCGACGGGCTACCCGACGTTCCGGCGGAGCTAGGCCGCAGGGTCGCGGCAGGCCGTGCCGGCCTGCCGCGTCCCTTGCTGCGCGGGTCAGCCCCAGGTCTTGTTACGCATTGGGTTCACCTCCCCCGTGCGGGGTGGGCGGCGCGGCCTGGTCGGCTCGCGGGGGTGACGGGTCCGACCGGCGGCCTGATCGCCTGAACGGGTGTTGGACTCGATCACGTCGGATACGCTCTGTCGAGAGCGACTCCGACCACTGAGAGTATGAATGCGCCTGGACTCCGTCGACCCGAGGCGGTGGCCTCTGTGGGGCGTGCCGGGCCGGGTGCTGGGTGCGGTGCTCACCGTCGGAAGTCGCTGCTCTGCTGCTGGTCGCGCGGCTCGTGGTCGGCACCGACCCGCCCAGCGCCGGCGCGTGGCGGCTCGCCGCGACGGTCCTCGGTCTCGGCCTCGCGCAGGCCGAGGTCGTGGCGGGCGTGGAGCGGGTGCGGCGGCGGATCGGCCACGCCCTGCACGTCGACCTCACCTCGGTGTGGACGTTCGCCGGGGCCCTGCTCGTCCCGCCGGTCCTGGCGGCGGGCATCGCGGTGGTCCTCCAGCTCCACCTGTGGCGGCGCTCCTGGTACCCGCGGGTGCCGCTCTACCGGCAGGTCTTCAGCATCGCGACGATCGTCCTGGCGTGCCTGGCCGCGGGCGGGGTCGTCGGGCTGACCCGTCCGGGCGACATCGGGTGGCTGAGCGGCCTCGGCCTCGGCACGATCGTGCTCGCGCTGCTCGCCTACGCGGTCGTCAACAGCGCACTGGTCGGCGGGGCGATCATCATGAGCTCCACCCCGCCGGACGTCGCCGGGGCGATCGGCGAGTGGGACGACAACGTCCTCGAGCTCGCCACCCTGAGCCTCGGCGCGCTCACCGCGGTCGGGCTCGTGGTCAACCCGTTCCTCGGGCTGTTCGCACTGCCCGCGGTGCTCCTGCTCCACCGCGCGGTGCTCGTGCGCCATCTGGAGGAGGCCGTCAACACCGACGACAAGACCGGCCTGCTCACCGCCGCGGCCTGGCACACCCGGGCCGAGCGCGAGCTGACCAGGCCCGGGGCGGCCCCGTCGGCCGTGCTGGTGGTGGATCTCGACCATTTCAAAGACGTCAACGACCACCACGGCCACGTGGCGGGGGACATCGTGCTCGGCGCCGTCGCCGACGGGCTGCAGGGCGAGGTGCGCGACCACGACCTCGTCGGCCGGTTCGGCGGTGAGGAGTTCGTCGTCCTGCTCGCGGGCGTCGACAGCGCCGACGGCGACGAGGTGCTGGCCATCGCGGAGCGCATCCGGCTGCGGGTCGCCGCGCTGCGGGTCGAGATCCCCACCCCGGACGGGCCGCTCACGGTGGCCGGGCTGACCGCCTCCATCGGCGCCGCCGTCCACCCCGGCCACGGCGACGACGTCGGCACGTTGATGCAGGCCGCGGACGCGGCGCTGTACGCCGCGAAACGGGCGGGGCGCAACACCGTGCGGCTCGCCAGCCAGCCGCCGAACGATGCTGTGGCCGCGCCCGATTTGCCCACCTAGGAGTACGCCCGGCCGGGTGAACCCCGAATGGATGATCACCTGGCCGGCGCAGTATCGGGCCTGCGCCTCCTGGACCGTTTGGTTGCTAGTCTCTCGGCGCTACCGCTGCGGGACGGGGCGCGGAGGGGGTTGCCAGGCGTGGTCACAGCCGAGGTCGCCGGTGCGGCCAGCACCGGCCTCGTCGTGGTCCGCGACGGGGCCGTCGAGTGGCTGAACGACGCCGCCCGCGACCTGGTGACGCCCTTCGGGGGCACGTGGGACGGGCCGGGTTCGCCGATCGGCGCGCTCGCCGACGTCCTCGCGGGCGCCCGACGGAGGCCCACCCGCTGGCCCGCCGCCGTCGGGCGGCACGCGGTGGTGGGAGGTCAGCGCGAGCAGGCTCCGCGACGGCCTGCTCTACGAGATCACCGACGAGACCGACCGCTTCGACGCCGACGGGCGCGACTTCGGGCCCTCGTCCGCGCAGTGGCGGCTGGCGGGCATCGAGCGGATGGGCGCGCAGGGCTCCTGGGTCTGGAACCTCGAGACCGGGGCGGTCGAGTATCTCCGAGACGCTGATGAAGATGTTCGGGTGGCTGCCCGGCACGCTGCTCGACGGCGAGGCGGTGCTGCACACGATCCATCCCGACGACGTCGACGAGGTGCGCGCCGTCGTCGACGCGGCGGTCGCGCGACCGGGCCGCGTTCACCTACGTCGCACGGGTCTTCCTGGACCCGGCGCAGCGGATCGAGCGGATCTTCGAGTGCCACGGCGAGGTGTTCTGCGACGCCCGGGGCGTGCCCACCCGCGTGATGGCGGTGCTGCGCGACATCACCGAGCAGTACCGCGACCGGGCCGAGCTGACCTTCCTCGCCGAGCACGACCCGCTGACGGGTGTGGCGAACCGTCGGCGGATCGGCTCGCGGATCGCCGACTGCGCGGCCGACCCGGCGGGCGGCGCGCTGCTGATGATCGACATCGACAACTTCAAGGACATCAACGACCTGCGCGGGCACGCCGTCGGCGACCTGATCATCCGCCGGGTCGCCTCGACCGTCGGCGGCCCAGATCGGGCCGGATGCGCTGCTGGGCAGGCTCGGGCGGCGACGAGTTCGCGGTGATCGTTGCCCGGCGCGTCGCCCGACGAGGCGATGGCGCTGGCCGCGCGGCTCTGCGACACCGTGGCGGTGGCCTCGGCGGTGGACCCGACGCTGTTCGTCACGGTCAGCATCGGCGTCGCCCCCGTCGCGCCCGGCCAGCCCGCCGACGTGGCCCTCGCCCAGGCCGACCTGGCGCGTCTACGCGGCCAAGGGCGCGGGCCGCAACCGGGCGCGGCTGTTCACCGACGAGCTCTACCAGGCCGCGGCCCGGCGCGTGTCGCTGCTGCAGCGGGTGGGCGCGGCGCTCGACGAAGGCACGATGCGGCTCTTCGCCCAGCCCATCGTCGACCTGGCCACCGGTGTGGCGGGCAGGCACGAGCTGCTGATCCGGCTGCGCGACGGGCT
Source organism: uncultured Actinomycetota bacterium (assembly GCA_963799945.1). Classification (GTDB taxonomy): domain Bacteria; phylum Actinomycetota; class Actinomycetes; order Mycobacteriales; family Pseudonocardiaceae; genus Pseudonocardia. The sequence continues at coordinate 290,694 of CAWCZG010000003.1, read as the reverse complement.
GGAGCCGTCGCTGGGGCCCGCCGACTTCCTGCCCGCCGCCGAGCTCACCGACCTGGTGCTGGAGCTGGACCGCTGGGTGCTGGAGCGGGCGGTGCGGGCGCTGGCCGAGCCGCGCGCGCAGGCGGCGGGGCTGCGGCTGGAGGTCAACCTGTCCGCGCGGTCGCTGGAGAACCCCGACCTCGGTCGGTGGATCCTCGAGCTGCTCAAGAAGGCCGAGGTCAACCCGGGCAGGCTCGGTCTGGAGATCACCGAGACGACGGCGATCGACAGCCTCGACGCCGCCCGCCTGCTCGCGACGCGGCTCACCGAGGCGGGCTGCGGGTTCGCGCTGGACGACTTCGGCGCGGGCTACGGCTCGTTCACCTACCTCAAGCACCTCCCGTTCACGACGGTCAAGATCGCGGGGGAGTTCGTGCGCCAGGTCGACGACGACGCCGTCGACCGCGCGCTGGTGACCGCCGTTGTCGGGGTGGCCCACCAGCTCGGCATGCGCACCGTCGCCGAGCAGGTGGACCGCCCGACCCTGGTGACCCACCTGCGCGCGCTCGGCGTCGACGACGGGCAGGGCTTCCACCTGGGCAGGCCGCGCGCGTTGGACGCCCTCATCGAGCGGATCTGACTACCACGGCCGCGGCAGCTCCAGCACCGCGCGACCCCACGGTCATCCGCCGTGCGTCGCTCCGCTCGCGTAGTCGGTGTAGGTGTAGGGGTTGTCGAGCACCTTCGTGGCCGGGACGTCGGGGTTCATGCCCTGCACCCAGGCCTCCTCGCCCAGGGTGGCGCGCAGGTGCTCGACCGTGTTCTCGACCTCGCGGCGGATCGCGGCCAGGTCGACCCCGACCAGCCGGTGGTCCTCCTTCACGATCTTCCCGTCCACCAGCACGGTGTGCACGTCGCCGCGCTGGGCCTGGAACGCCACGTGCCCGTAGGGGTTGAGCAGCGGGAACGACACGGGGGACGCGTCGTTCTTGATCAGCACGACGTCGGCCTTCTTGCCCGGCTCGAGGCTGCCCAGCTCGGCCGAGCGGCCGAGCGCCGCCGCCCCGCCCCGGGTGGCCCAGTCGACGACGTGCTCGGCGCGCAGCGAGCAGTGGGTGACGGTGTCGCCCTTCAGGTGGGCTTCGAAGTGCTCGCGGGACCGGTCGGCGCCCAGCGTCGTGCGCATGGCCGAGAACAGGTCGCCGCTCCACCAGACGCTGGTGTCCATCGACAGCGACACCGGGATGTCGTGGGCGCGCAGCGCCCACGTGGGCGGGTAGCCCTGGCCCGCGCTCTGCTCGCTCTCGGTGGAGACCGACACCGAGCCGCCGCTCGCCGCGATGCGGTGGTAGGAGTCGGCCGAGAGCGTCGCGGCGTGCACGAAGACGCTGCTCTCGTCGAGGAACCCGGCCTCGTGGGCGAGCCGGATGCCGTCGTCGTTGGTGGCGCCCCACACCCCGGCGTGCGTGGTGACGGGCACGCCGAGTCGACCGCGCGACCTCGTACGCGGCCTTCTCCGGGAACGCCGGGTCGCCGGTGACGTCGAAGGCCATCTGGAAGCCGAGGCGGTCGTCGGTGGCGTCGAGCATCCGGCGCGCGAACGCCTGGAACTCCGGCGACGTCGACCACTCCCACGGCGCCTGCTGGATGTTGCCGTAGGCCAGCACGAACCGGCCCGGCACCGCACGCAGCGCGTCGACCGCGGCCTCGGCGTGGGCCGACCGTCTGCAGGCCGTGCGACCAGTCCACGCAGGTCGTGACGCCCGCGTCGAGCGCCTCTGCCGCGGCGAGCAGGTTGCCCGCGCGCACGTCCTCGGGTCGGAAGTGCTTGCCCGACTCGAGGTAGTACCAGACGAAGTACTGGGTGAGCGTCCAGTCGGCGCCGTAGCCGCGCATGGCCGTCTGCCACATGTGCCGGTGGGTGTCGATCATGCCGGGCATGACGATGCCGCCGCGCGCGTCGATCTCCCGGGTGCCCTCGGGGACCTCGAGCCGCGGGCCCACCGCGGCGACGCGGTCGCCCGTGACCAGCACGTCGGCGCTCGCGCAGCACGGTGTGCTGGGCGTCGAGCGTGAGCACGGTGCCGCCGCGCAGCACGACCGATTCCGTCTGTGCTCCACCCGGTGTGGCCATCGACCCGCTCCGTTTCCGCTCTACGGACAACTGTCCGGCATACGGTCGTACGGGGTAGGGTCGCTGTCAAGGTCGATCGGGGCGGGGTCCGTCGGGAGCCCGGCCCGCCGGGGACAGAGGGGTGGGACCGATGCCGCGCGCGGGGGCTGGGCCCGACTTCATCGAGGCGCTGGCCCGCGGCCTCGAGGTCATCGCGGCGTTCCGCCCGGCCTACGGCAGCGCTGTCGCTCGCCGAGGTGGCCGCGGCCACGGGGCTGGCCCGGCCGACCGCCCGCCGGATCCTGCTGACCCTGCAGGAGCTGGGCTACGTCCGGCTCGAAGACGGGGCGTTCGCCCTCACCCCGCGGGTGCTCGACCTCGGCGTCGCGTTCGTGCGGTCGCAGGGGCTGTGGGACATCGCCCGCCCGCACATGCAGCGCGCTGGTCGCCCGCACCAACGAGTCGTGCTCGGTGGCCCAGCTCGACGGCTCGGACATCGTCTACGTGGCCCGCGTGGCGGTGCCCAAGATCGTCGGACTCTCGGTGCAGATCGGCACCCGGTTCCCGGCCCTGGCCACGTCGCTGGGCAAGGTGCTGCTCGCCGCGCTGCCGCAGGCCGAGCTGGAGGCCGTGCTCGCCCAGCCCACCCGCTCGGGCCTCGTGCCGCGGTGGCAGCCCGACGGGGCCGAGCGCGACGCGGCGCTGCGCGAGGTGCGGGCCCGCGGGTGGGCGCTCACCGACGAGCAGCTCACCCTCGGCATCCGCTCGGTGGCCGCCCCGCTGCGCGACGGCTCGGGCCGGGTGATCGCCGCGCTGAACGTCAACACCCACGCCGCGGAGACGCCCGGTGGAGCACCTCGTCGGCGAGCACCTGCCGCTGCTGCTGGCCACCGCGGGGGAGATCAGCGCCGACTTCGCCCGGCTCGCGGCGCGTGCCGCACGAGACCGTTGCGATCTGAAGGCGCGCTGAGACAAGATCGGACAGCTGTCCGGAGAGCGGAGGAAATGGGATGCCAGGCCCGCTGTCGGGGGTGCTCGTCGCGGACTTCTCGCGGGTGCTGGCCGGCCCGTACGCCACGATGCTGCTGGCCGACATGGGCGCCGAGGTCGTCAAGGTCGAGTCGCCCGACGGCGACGAGACGCGCACCTGGACCCCGCCCGACCGCGACGGCGTCTCCACCTACTACCTGGGCATCAACCGGGGCAAGCGCTCGATCGCGCTCGACCTGCGCGACGAGGGCGACCTCGCGCTCGCCCGCGAGCTCGCCCGCCGCGCCGACGTGATGATCCAGAACTTCAAGCCGGGCGGCCTGGCCAAGTACGGCCTCGACGCCGCCACCGCGCGCGCGGCCAACCCCGGCCTCGTCTACGCCTCGATCAGCGGGTTCGGCCAGCGCGAGGGCGCCACGGTGCCCGGCTACGACCTCATGGTGCAGGCGATCTCCGGCCTGATGAGCCTCACCGGCGACCCCGACGGGCCGCCGTTCCGGGCGGGGATCTCGGTGTTCGACGTGATGGCGGGCAACCACGCGGTGATCGGCATCCTGGCCGCGCTGCGGCACCGCGACGCCACCGGCGAGGGCCAGGAGGTCGAGGTCAACCTGCTGTCCTCGGCGCTCTCCGGCCTGGTCAACCACAGCTCCGCGTGGGTCGGCGGGCGGCGTGGTGCCGTTCCGGATGGGCAACGCCCACCCCAGCGTCTACCCCTACGAGCCGCTGCCCACGGCCGACCGCGACCTGATCGTCGCCGCGCCCAACGACCGCCTCTTCCGCAAGCTCTGCGCGGTGCTGGGCATCCCCGAGGTGCCCGACGACCCGCGCTTCGCGCCGCAACGCCGACCGCACCGCCAACCGGGCGGAGCTGCAGCCGATCCTCGTCGAGCGGCTCGCCACCCGCGGCGCCGAGGAGTGGTTCGAGCTGCTGGTCGACGCCGGGCGTGCCGTGCGGGCCGATCAACACCATCGACGGCGGGTTCGCGATGGCCGAGAAGTTCGGGCTGGAGCCGGTCGATCGAGGCGGGCGAGGGCGAGCGCGCGCTGCCGATGGCCCGGCACCCGATCACGTTCTCCGCCACGCCCGCCGCCTACCAGCTGCCGCCGCCCGAGCTGGACGAGCACGGCGCCGAGCTGCGGAAGTGGCTGGCGTCGTGAGCGACGCAGCGCGAGCTGAGCTACGAGACGGCGCTGGGCGCGTCGACCACGGAGACGATCACGCTGCTCGGGCACGACCTCGCGCGCGACGTGATGGGCGAGGTCGGGTTCGGCGAGCTGGCGTTCTGGCTGGCCACGCAGGAGCGCCCGACCACGGGGCAGACGCGCGTGTTCGAGGCGGTGCTGGCCGCGCTGGCCGACCACGGGTTCACCCCCACCGCGATCGCCACCCGGCTCACCTGGCTCTCGGCTCCCGACTCCGTGCAGGGCGCGCTCGCCGCCGGGCTGCTCGGCGGGGGCTCGCGGTTCCTCGGCGTCACCGAGGACACCGGCCGGTTCCTGCACGCGGTGCTGCCCGACGCAGCTGCCGCGGCGACGACGCAGGCTGGGACGCGCTGGCCCTGGAGACGATCCGCGCGCGCCGGGCCGCCGGCGAGTTCGTGCCCGGGCCTCGGCCACCCCGTCCACAAGGACGGCGACCCGCGCACGCCGCGGCTGATGCAGATCGCCCGCGAGGAGGGCTGCTTCGGCCCGCACCTGCGAGCTGTTCGCGGCGATCGGCCGGGTCCACGCCGAGGTGCTGGGCCGCACGCTCCCGCTGAACGGGGCGGGGGTCTGCGGCGCGGCGCTGGCCGACCTCGGGCTGCCGCTGCCGCTGCTGCGCGGCTTCGCGCTGCTCGCGCGCACCGCGGGCCTGATCGGCCAGCTCGCCGAGGAGCTGCGCCGCCCGATGGCGAACGACGTCTACCTGACGATCGACCGCGGTGCGCGTCGCCGGTCGCCGCCCGAGCCGTGGAGGTCGTGATGGCATGGAGTCTCATGACAGCCCCGCTCCTGCCGACGTCGCTGGTCGGCAGCTACGCCCAGCCGGAGTGGCTGATCGACCGGAGCCAGGCTGGCCGGGCCGCTTCCCGCCGCGGGTGCGGGCCAAGGAGCTGTGGCGGGTGGAGCCCGACCTGCTCGCCGAGGCCCAGGACGACGCCACCGTGCTGGCCGATCCGCGCCCAGGAGCGCGCGGGGCTCGACATCCTCACCGACGGCGAGATCCGCCGCGAGAGCTACTCCAACCACTTCGCCACCGCGCTCGACGGGGTCGACGTCGACAACCCGGGCACCGCGCTCGACCGCTCAGGGCACCCCAACCCGGTGCCGCGCATCGTCGGGCCGATCTCCCGGCGCGCGCCCGTCGAGGTGGCGCGACCTCGAGTTCCTCAAGGCGCACACCGACCGTCCGGTCAAGATGACCGTGCCGGGCCCGTTCACGATGAGCCAGCAGGCCCAGAACGACTACTACCCCGACGCCGAGGCGGCCGCGATGGCCTACGCCGAGGCCGTCAACGCCGAGATGCAGCGACCTGCACGCCGCAGGCGCCGACATCGTGCAGATCGACGAGCCGTACCTGCAGGCCCGCCCCGACGCCGCCCGCGCCTACGGCCTCGCCGCGCTCACCGCGGCGCTGGAGGGCGTCACCGGCACCACGGCCGTGCACCTCTGCTTCGGCTACGCCGCGATCATCCACGAGCGGCCGTCGGGCTACTCGTTCCTGCCGGAGCTGGCCGGGTGCCCCGTCGACCAGATCTCGATCGAGACCGCCCAGTCCGGCCTCGACCTCGGCGTGCTCGCCGACCTGGCCGACAAGACGATCATCCTCGGCGTGATCGACCTGTCGACGCGCCGAGGTCGAGTCCGTCGAGGACGTGGCCGGCCGGGTGCGCAGGGCGTACCCGTACCTGCCGCCGGAACGACTGGTGATCGCGCCGGACTGCGGGATGAAGTACCTGCCGCGGGCGTCCGCAGAGGGGAAGATGCGGGCGATGGCCGGTGCCGCGGCCCTCCTGCGTACCGAGGTGGAGGCATAGATGCAGCTCGTCACCGAAGACAACATCACCGACCTGGCCGTGGAGCGCTGGGCCACCGCGCACGACCCGCGGCTCGCGCGAGCTCATGACGGCGCTGGTGCGGCACCTGCACGACTTCGCCAGGGAGGTGCGGCTCACCGAGGCCGAGTGGATGGCGGCCATCCAGTGGCTCAACCGCACCGGGCAGATCAGCGACGAGAAGCGTGAGGAGTTCATCCTCACCTCCGACGTGCTGGGCCTGTCGATGCTCGTCGTCCAGATGAACCACCGGCTCGACCCGGCCGCCACGCCGAACACCGTGCTCGGCCCGTTCCACATCGACGGCTCGCCGCCCCTCGAGTTCGGCGCCGACATGTCCGACGGGATCGCGGGCACCCCGCTCTTCGTCCACGGCACGGTCCGTCGACCTGGACGGGAAGCCCGGTCGCGGGTGCCGTGCTCGACGTGTGGCAGGCCGACGGCGACGGGATGTACGAGGCCCAGCTGCCGCGTCGACGAGGCCCGGCTGCGGGCGAAGTACGCCACCCGCGAGGACGGCTCCTACTGCGTGCGGACGGTGGCGCCGCTCGGCTACGCGATCCCGATGGACGGGCCGGTCGGCGAGCTGATCGGCGCCACCGCGATCAGCCACTTCCGGCCCGCGCACGTGCACTTCCTGATCGACGTGCCGGGCTACGAGCCCCTGATCACCCACCTCTTCCGGGAGGGCGCGCGAGTACCTGGACAGCGACGTGGTGTTCGGCACGAAGGAGGAGCTCGTCGTCGCGTTCGAGCCGCACGACCCAGGCCCGACCCCCGACGGCGGCAGCCTTCGACGGCCCGTGGCTCTCGGCGAGCTACGACTTCGTGCTGCAGCCACTGGGGTAGCCCGAAATTGTCGGTGGGTGCTCCTAGCCTCCGCGGTGTCTGGACGACCGCGTCCGGGAATGAGGAGGCCGAGAGATGGTCATCGACTGTGAGAGCTGCGCGGTCCGATTCTCCGCGTGTGGCGATTGCGTGGTCGGCGTGCTGCTGGGGGTGCCGCCCGGCGCGCCCAAAGTGTCACTCGACGCACCGGAGCGGCAGGCGCTCGATGTGTTGGCCGAGCAAGGCCTCGTGCCCCGGTTGCGGCTGGTGGCCACCCGCCCGCGCCGAGCGCACGATGACGTGCGCGAAGCGGACGGTGACCGTGACGCAGGGTGAGATCACGGCGTTGCAGAACGCGGCTGGGTGAGCTTCCCGCTGCGGAGTGTGGTGATCGGCGGGTCCGCCGCGCCGGTGATCCCGGTGTTGGACGCTGTCCGGCTGCCCTCCGTAATCTCCGCGAGACTTTGCGGGAGGTTCGCCGTCCGATCCGCGGGCGACGACGCAAGGTCACCGCGCGCTGATCCGTTCGGTACGACCTGGCCATTCATCGGGTGACGCGCGGGAGCCCGGGAAGGGAGCCTGACCGCGTGGTGTCGCTACGGCGTACCTCGGATGGACGCGCCGCTGTCGGCCGCTCTCCGTGCGCGTCCCGCAGGCGTCGTGCTCGTGGTTCTCGCGGCGCTGCGTCCTCGGCGCCTGCCCGGCCGCCGCCGCACCCGCCGCCGCCCCGGTGCGCCGCCCGCCCACCCCGACCTCGGCCGCCGATGCGCCAGGCCCAGCTCGACCAGGTGCAGCGCGAGGCCGAGGCGCTCACCGAGCAGTGGCACGCCGCGCAGGACGACGCTCGCCGCCCGCCAGCAGGAGATCACGCGGATGCAGGCGGCCGTCGGGCCCGCCCAGGCGCTCGCCGCCACCGCGCGGGCCGACGAGGAGAGCTACCGCAAGCAGGTCGACGTCGTCACCATGGCGACGTTCGAGAGCGGCAACCTCGACCAGCTCGACGCGATGCTCGCCGCCCGCTCGCCCCAGGACTTCCTCGACCAGATGTCGGCGCTCGAGACGATCTCGTCCGACTACAAGGACGTGCTCGACACCCTGATCGCCAAGGTCGGCGACGCCGATCGGGCGCAGTCCGGCGCCGCCGCGGCCGTCGCGCGGGCGCAGGCCGCCGCCGACCAGGCCAACCAGGCCGAGCAGGACCTCGCCGCCCGCAAGCGCGACGCCGACACCCGCATCGCCCAGGCCGAGCAGCTGCTGCGCGCGCTCTCGCCCGCCCGAGCTGCGGGCCCGCAACGGCCCCATCATCGACGCGCCGCTCGATCGAGGGCACCGGCATCGGCGTGGCCGCTCTGCGCGCCGCCGCCACGCAGCTGGGCAAGCCCTACGTCTGGGGCGCGACCGGGCCCGGCAGCTACGACTGCTCGGGCCTCACGTCCTGGGCCTTCTCGCACGCGGGCGTCACGCATCCCGCGCTCGAGCAGCCAGCAGGCGAACGTCGGCACGCCCGTCTCCTGGACCGATCTGCAGCCCGGCGACCTTGTCTTCTACTACCACCCGGTCAGCCACGTCGGCATCTACGCGGGCAACGGCATGTTCATCAACGCGCCGGAGTCCGGCGACGTCGTCCGCTACCAGAAGCTGTCCAGCGCCAACTTCTCCGGCGCCCGGCGCCTGTAGGCGCACCCCCAGACCAAGTCCGCTCCCCAGAGGTCAGGCGGCGGCCGATCCCCGCGATCGGCCGCCGCCCGTCGTTCCGCGTCGTCCGGGCGACCGGGTCGGTAGCGTCGCGGGCGTGGCCCGCACGCTGCTCGTCACCAACGACTTCCCGCCGCGCACGGGCGGCATCCAGCGCTACCTCCTCGAGCTGGCGACCCGGCTGCCGGACGGCGAGCTGGCCGTCTACGCGCCCGCGTGGCCGGCGGCGGCCGCGTTCGACGCGGGCCTGCCCTTCCCGGTGCACCGGCACCGCAGCGTCGCTGATGGTGCCCGAGCCGTCCGTGGCCCGGCGGGCCGTCGGGCTGGCCCGGGAGCACGGCGCGGACACCGTCTGGTTCGGCGCGGCGGCCCCGCTGGCCCTGCTGGGGCCGAGGCTGCGCCGCCGGGCCGGGGTCGAGCGGGTGCTCGCGAGCAGCCACGGCCACGAGGTCGGGTGGTCGATGCTGCCCGCCGCCCGCCAGGCACTGCGGCGCATCGGCCGGGACGCTGACGTGGTAACCACCGTGTCCCGCTACACCCGCGCGCGGGTCGCCTCGGCCTTCGGCGCGACGGCCGCGCTGGAGCCGCTCCCGCCCGGCATCGACACCCGGGTCTTCCGGCCCGACCCGGACGCCCGGGCCGCGCTGCGCCGCCGCCACGGTCTCGGGGCCGCGCCGGTGGTCTCCTGCGTCTCGCGGCTGGTGGCGCGCAAGGGCCAGGACACGCTGATCCGCGCGCTGCCGCCGGTGCGGGACGCGCGTGCCCGGCACGCGGCTGCTCCTGGTGGGAGACGGGCCCGACGCGGGCACGGCTGCGCGCGCTGGCGGCGGCCTGCGGGGTCGCGGACGCCGTGGTGTTCACCGGCCCCGTGCCCGCCGCCGACCTGCCCGCCCACCACGCCGTGGGCGACGTGTTCGCGCTGCCGTGCCGCACCCGCGGGCGCGGCCTGGACGTCGAAGGCCTGGGCATCGCGCTGCTGGAGGCGGCCGCTTCCGGGCTACCGGTGGTGGCGGGCCGCTCCGGCGGCGCGCCGGAGACCGTGCGGGAGGGCCGCACCGGGCACGTCGTCGACGGCCGCGACCCCGCCGCGCTCGGCCGACGCGCTCGTCGGGCTGCTCGCCGACCCCGACCGTGCGGCACGGTTCGGCGCGGCGGGCCGGGACTGGATGCGCACGGCGTGGCACTGGGAGGGCCGCGCGGCCCGTCTGGAAGCGCTGCTGCGGAGCGGCGCCGATCAGGCGGGCTGCTTCTTGCGGCCCGCGTAGATGCTCGCGATGTCCGCGGCGTAGCGCTCCGCGACGACGTTGCGCTTCACCTTCATCGTCGGCGTCATCTCCCCGCCCGCCTCGCTGAAGTCCACCGGCAGGATGCGGAACTCGCGGATCTGCTCGGCCCGCGACACCGCGAGGTTCGCGTCGTCGACCGCCTCGCTGATCTCGGCGCGGAGGTCCGGATCGTCGACGAGGTCGGCGATCGGGGTGTCCGGGGCTCTTGCCCGCCCGCTCCAGCCACCCGGGCAGGGCGTCGGCGTCGATGGTCACCAGCACGCCGATGAACGGCTTGCCGTCGCCCACCACCATGCACTGGCTGATCAGGGGGTGCGCCCGCAACCGGTCCTCCAGCACCGCGGGGGCGACGTTCTTGCCGCCCGCGGTGACGATCAGCTCCTTCTTGCGGCCGGTGATCTTCAGGTAGCCCGCGTCGTCCAGCTCGCCGATGTCGCCGGTGTGGAACCAGCCGTCGGTGACCGCCTCCTTGGTGGCGGTCTCGTTCTTCCAGTAGCCGCGGAACACGACCGGGCCGCTGACCAGGATCTCCCCGTCGTCGGCGATCCGGACCGACTGGCCGGGCACCGGGCGTCCGACGGTGCCGACGCGCTGCGCGTCCAGCGCGTTGACGGTGACGCCCGCCGAGGTCTCGGTGAGCCCGTAGCCCTCCAGCACGGGCAGGCCCGCGCCGCGGAAGAAGTGCCCGAGCCGCTCGCCCAGCGGGGCGCTGCCCGACACCGCGGCCACCACCTGGCCGCCGACGGCCGCCCGCAGCTTGCTGTAGACGAGCCGGTCGAAGAGCGCGTGGCGCGGCCCGCAGCAGCAGACCGGGGCCGCCGGTGTCGCGCGCCTTGCTCCAGGCGATCGCCGTGTCCGCGGCGGCGTCGAAGACCTTCCCCCGGCCGCTGTCGTGTGCGCGCTGGCACGCCGAGTTGTAGACCTTCTCGAACACGCGCGGCACCGCGAGCAGGAAGGTCGGGCGGAAGGCGCCGAGGTCGCCCACCAGATCGGAGACGTCGGCGGTGTGCCCGATGACCGTGCGGGCCTGGGTGGCCCCGCACTGGATCACCTTGCCGAAGACGTGCGCGAGCGGCAGGAACAGCAGCACCGACCCACCCGACGTGAGCAGCTCGGGGAACACGTCCGCGACCGAGCGCACCTCCGACTGCATGTTGCGGTGGGTGAGCTCGCAGCCCTTGGGGCGGCCCGTGGTGCCCGAGGTGTAGATCAGGGTGGCCAGGTCGTCGGCCCGCATCGCCTTGCGGCGGGCGTGCACCTCGTCCTCGGAGACGCCCTCGCCGAGCGCGACGAGCTGCTCGACGGCCCCCGGCTCACCGTCGGCGTGCTCGATCCGCCAGACGTTGGCCAGCTCGCCGAGCTCCCCGCGGACGCTGTCGACCAGCGCGGTGTGCTTGTCGGACTCCACCACGACCGCCACGGCGCCCGAGTCGGCCGAGGATCCAGCGGATCTGCTCCGCCGAGGACGTCTCGTAGACCGGCACGGTGACGGCGCCGACCGCGAGGATCGCGTAGTCGACCAACGTCCACTCGTAGCGGGTGCGCGAGAGCAGCGCGACCCGGTCGCCTGCCTGCACGCCCGCCGCGACCAGGCCCCTGGCCACCGCGGTGACCTCGGCGGCGAACTGCCCCGCCGTGACGTCCTGCCACTGCCGGTCGGCACCGCGGCGACGGTAGGCGACGGCGGACCCGTTCTCCGCGGCGTTCGCGTACACGGCGTCGACGAGGGTCTCGTCATCGGCGACGCGGACGGTGGCGGGCACGCTGAACTCACGCACGGCTCTTGATCCTCCCGGCTCGTTGCGGCCAACGTACCGCCTGGTAGCCCCCTTGGGCAGGAAGCCGCTCGGGCATCATGAGCCGCGTGCCGTCGGTCGACGTGGTGGACGAGACGTTCGTGGCCGTACCCCCCGAGGTGCTGGCCGCCGAGTTCGCGCCGCCCGCCCGGTGGGCGAGCCTGTGGCCCGATCTCGACCTGCGGGTCGTCACCGACCGGGGCCCGGCGGGTCTGCGCTGGACGGTCACCGGCGCGCTGGTGGGCAGCATGGAGGTGTGGCTCGAGCCGGTGCTCGACGGCACGCTGCTGCACTACTTCCTGCGCGCCGACCCGGCCGGTCCGGACGGTGGCCCCGCGCCCGCGCCGCCGCGGAAGGGGGCGGCCGAGGCGCGCAGGCGCCAGCGTGCGGCCAAGGCGATCGCGTTCGCCTGCAAGGACCGGCTGGAGGCGGGCCGGGCGCCGGGGGAGCCGCCCGGCCGGTAACGTCCGATCGATCATGCGCGTGCACGTGGTCTCCGACGTGCACGGCAACGCCGAGGCGCTGGCCAGGGCCGGTGACGGGGCCGATGCGCTGGTCGTGCTCGGCGACCTCGTCGAGTTCGTCGACTACGCCGACCCCACCCGCGGCATCCTCGGCCGGGTGCTCGGGCCCGAGGTCAGCGCCCGGTTCGGCGCAGCTGCGCGCCGCGGGGCGGCCGGGGGAGCTGCTGCGCGTTCTCCGCAGGAAGCGTGGTCGCGCTTCCCCGATCCGTCCGCCGTCGTGGCCGAGGCCGTCCGCGAGCAGTACGCGGCGCTCTTCGCCGCCATGCCGACGCCGACGTTCGCCATCCCCGGCAACGTCGACCTCGCCGAGCTCTGGCCCGAGTTCACCCGGCCGGGCGTCTGCCGTGCCCGACGGGCAGGTCGTGGTGATCGGCGGACTGCGGTTCGGGTTCGTGGGCGGCATCCCGCTGCCGCCGGGCGTCGGGCCGCGCCGGCGGCGGCCCGTGGACCCCGCACCTGCTGCCTCGCGGAGGAGTACGCCGCGGCGGTCGAGGGCCTCGGCCCGGTCGACGTCCTGTGCAGCCACGCCCCGCCCGCCGTGCCCGAGCTGGCCTACGACGTCGTCTCCCGGCGGTCGGAGGCGCCCTCGACCGCGCTGCTGGCGCGCATCCGCCGCGACCGGCCGCGCGCCGCCGTGTTCGGGCACGTGCACCAGCCGCTCGCGCCGCGGTGCCGGGTCGGGCGCACCGAGTGCGTCAACGTCGGGCACTTCCGCCACACGGCCACGCCCTACGTCCTGCGCTGGTAGGGCGGCCCGCGCCGGTAACCTGCGCGGCATGGCCGACGCGACGTCCTCCTCGATCACCATCGCCGCCCCGCCGGAGCGGGTGATGGCGGTGATCGCCGATTTCGCCGCCTACCCGGAGTGGGCCGAGCAGATCAACACGGTCGAGGTGCTCGCGCCCGGTGGCGACGGTCGGGCCGAGCGCGTCCGCTTCACGATGGACGCGGGTCCGATCAAGGACTCCTACACGCTGGACTACGTCTGGGCGCCCGACGGCCGCTCGGTGAGCTGGACCCTGGTCAAGGGCCAGATCCAGAAGGCGCAGGACGGCTCGTACGCGCTCGCGGGCCGGGGCGACGCCACGACGGTGACGTACTCGCTCGCCGTCGACCTCAACATCCCGATGATCGGCATGCTCCGGCGCAAAGCCGAGAAGGTCATCATCGACACCGCGCTCAAGGGCCTCAAGCGCCGGGTCGAGGCGTTGAAGGTCTGAGCAAGTACCCTCCGCCCGTGGGGGTCGTGCTGTTCACGGGGAAAGGCGGCGTCGGCAAGACGACGCTGGCCGCGGCGACGGCGGCCCACCTCGCCCGGTCGGGGCGCAAGGCGCTCGTCGTCTCCACCGATCCCGCGCACTCGCTCGGCGACGCGCTCGAGGCCGATCTCGACGGCGAGCCCACCGAGCTCGACCACGGTCTGTACGCCGCCCACATCGACACGCACGCCCTGCTGGACGAGGCGTGGGGACCGCTCTCAGCGGCACCTGCGCACCGTGCTCGCGGGCGCGGGCGTCGACGAGCTGGTGGCCGACGAGCTGACCGTGCTGCCCGGCGTCGAGGACCTCCTCGCGCTCTCCGCGGTGCGCCGGGCCGCGGACGCGGGCCCGTGGGAGGTCGTCGTCGTCGACTGCGGGCCCACCGCGGAGACCCTGCGGCTGCTCGGCCTGCCCGAGGCCGTCGCGGGCTACGTCGAGCGGCTCTTCCCGGCCCACCGGCGGGCGGTGCGCGGCATGCTGGCGGGCCTGTCCGGGGGCGGGCGCGGCAACGCGGCGGGCTGGGACGCCGCCGTCGACGCGCTGGACACGCTGGCCGAGCAGCTCACCGGGCTGCGGGCGATGCTCGCCGACCACACGCGCACGTCCATCCGGCTCGTCCTCACCCCGGAGCGGGTCGTGGCGGCGGAGACCCGGCGCACCCTCACCGCGCTGGCGCTGCACGGGCTGCGGGTCGACGGGATCGTCGCCAACCGGCGTCATGCCGGGGCCGCCGCCCTCGCTGCGCGGACCCGCGGCGCGCTGGCTGCGCGAGCGGCACGACGAGCAGCAGGCCGTGCTCGCCGAGCTGGCGGGCCTCGGCGGGGTGCCGCTCTCCGCGGTCGACTACACCGCGGCCGAGCCGACGGGCATCCCCGCGCTGCTGGAGGTCGCCGACGACCTTTACGGCGACGGCGACCCGGCCGCGGCGGGCCAGGCGGGCCCCCCGCTGCTGCAGGTGCGGCGCACCGGGGGCGAGGGCACGTCGGCGGACTCGGAGTTCGAGCTGGTGCTCGCGCTGCCCGGCGCGGCGGACGGCCCGCTGGATCTGACCAGGGTCGGCGACGAGCTGGCCGTCGCGGTGGGCGGCGTGCGGCGGATGGTGGCGCTGCCGTCGGTGCTGCGGCGGTGCTCGGTCACCGCGGCCCGGCTGGAGGGCGACGACCTGTGCGTCACCTTCGCCCCCGACCCCGCGGTCTGGACGCGATGACGGCATCCGAACCCGGGTGCGAGCGGGCACGCCGGGCTGTCAGCGGAGCTGCGTGCGCTCGCGTTCGCGGCGCTGGACCGGCTGGAGCCCGCGCTGGACCGGCTGCGCGTCGAGCCGCCCACGCCGATGTCGCCCTCGACCTGCGCGCTCTGCCCGCGTCTGCGCGCTGATGGCCGCGCTGCGCGGCGAGCGGCCCGAGCTGCGTGCACCGGCTCGCGGAGCACGCTGGGCGGCCTGGTCACGCTCTTGCGGGCGGCCCTGGCCGAGCCCGAACAGGCGCCGCCGACCGAACGGACGCCGCCCGCCGAACGCACGGCGTCGGGCAGCCCGAAGCGCGTGCAGCGGATCACCGTCGAGCGCGTCGGCAACCGGTCGTGAGCGGCGGCCGCGGCGTGCTGACCGTCGGCGTCGACGTCGGCGGCACCAGCGTGCGCGCGGGCGTCGTCGACGCCGACGGCACCGTGCTCGACACCGCCCGCACCCCCACCCCGCGCAGCGAGGCGGCGCTGGAGGCCGCGGTCGCGGGCGTGGTCGAGCACGCTCGCCGACCGGCACCGGATCGCCGCGGTCGGGCTCGCGCTGGCCGGGTTCATCACGCCCGACCGGCGGGTGGTGCGGTTCGCGCCGCACCTGTCGTGGCGCGACGCCCCGGTCGCCGACCGCATCGCGGCGCGCATCGGCCTGCCCGTCGATCGTCGAGCACGACGCCAACGCGGCCGCGCTCGCCGAGCGGCACTTCGGCGCGGCCTCGGGGGCGGCGATCGCCGTGTTCGTGGCGCTGGGCACCGGCATCGGCTCGGCGCTGCTGCTCGACGGCGAGCTCTACCGCGGCGCCTTCGGAGTCGCCCCCGAGCTGGGGCACCTGCAGGTGGTGCCGGACGGGCGTCCGTGCCCGTGCGGCAAGACGGGCTGCTGGGAGCGCTACTGCAGCGGCACCGCGCTGGCCACCACGGCCGTCGAGCTGCTGGCCCGCGACCCGGGCCGGGCCCCGCTGCTGGCCCGGCTGGCCGCGGGCGACTCCCGGCGGGTGACCGGCCAGGCGGTCGCGGCCGCGGCCCGCGAGGGCGACCCGGTGGCGCGCGCGGCCCTCGACGACCTCGCCCGCTGGCTGGGCGTGGGCTTCGCGCTCGTCGCGGACGTGTTCGACCCCGAGCTGATCGTGATCGGCGGCGGGGTGTCGGAGTCGGCGCCGCTGTTCCTCGACGAGGCCCGCGAGCACTACGCGCGTCCCTCACCGGCGGGGGGCGCCGCCCGCTCGCCCGGATCCGCACGGCGCAGCTCGGCGAGGCCGCCGCCGTGGTCGGGGCGGCCCAGCTCGCCCGCCAGCTCGTGACCGGCGCCAAGACCAAGGTCCGCGGCCGGGAGCCGCGCCCCGGTCAGAGGACGGCGCCGCCATCGGGGTCGTCGGGGTCGTCGAGGTAGATGCGGGGGCGGCTTGCCGTCGGAGTTGTCGGGCCACAGCCGCAGCACCAGCCAGCCCAGCCCGGCCGCGATCGCGACCAGCCCGAGCGGCAGCCCGTAGACCTGGGGCACGCCCACCCAGCCGGGGAACGTCACGAGCACCAGGCCCAGCACGATCAGCGTGAGCCCGACGAGGATCGGCGGCCCCATGCGGGGGAGCGGCGGGGGCTCGGGGGGCACGAAGTGCTCGTCGGCGAGCGGGTCGGCGGCCGGCTCCGCTCAGCCTGCCCGTCGCGCCGCCTTCGACGACGCGGTCCTCGGCGGGGGCGGCGGTGTCGGCCGGGCCGCTCTGCAGCGGATCGCGGTCGTCGCGGACCGTCGGGTCCTCGAAGACGCGCGCGGCCGCTGACGAGCGGCGACTCCTCGGCGGCGGGGTCGTCGCCCGCCCGCTCGCCGGTGGGCAGGTGCTCGTCGGTCCGGGCGGGGGCGTCGCCGGGCCAGCGCCCGTCTTCGGGCCACTGCGGCACGTCACCCTCGGCCGCCACGCCGCGACGATGTCGTCGAAGCCGGTGGGATCGGGTTCGCGCGTCACGCGGCCCTCCTGTCCCTGCCGCCGCTGACCTCATCCTGTCACGCGATGGCCCGTTGTCGCTGCGGCAGGCCTCTCCGTAGGCTGACGCCGTCGAGCCGGAAGGGGCACGCCCAGGTGCTGTACTGGTGGTCCAAGTTCGTGCTTCTCGGTCCGTTGTTGCGGCTGTTCTGCAGGCCGACCATCGAGGGTGTCGAGCACGTTCCGGAGCACGGTGGCGCGATCCTCGCGAGCAACCACCTGGCCGTCGCCGACTCGTTCCTGCTCCCGCTGCTCGTGCCGCGCCGCATCACCTTCCTGGCCAAGCGCGAGTACTTCACCCAGCCGGGGCTGGTCGGGTGGCTGAAGAGGATCTTCTTCACCGGGCATGGGGCAGGTGCCGATCGACCGGTCGAGCGGCTCGGCCGCGCAGGCGGCGATGGCCACGGCGGTGCGGCTGCTGCGCGAGGGACGGCTGCTGGGCATCTACCCCGAGGGCACCCGGTCGCCCGACGGTCGGCTCTACAAGGGCAAGACCGGGGTGGCGCGCATGGCGCTCGAGGCGGGCGTGCCGGTGATCCCCGTCGCGATGATCGGCACCGACCGGGTCAACCCGATCGGTTCGCGGATGTGGCGGCCGCGCAAGGTGCACATCAAGATCGGTGAGCCGTTGGACTTCTCCCGCTACTACGGGATGGCCGGCGACCGGTTCATCGAGCGGTCGATGACCGACGAGATCATGTACGCGCTGATGGAGCTGACCGGGCAGACCTACGTCGACATGTACGCGGCGTCGGTGAAGGAGCGCGCCGCCGCGCTGCGGGCCGCTCCACCGCCGGAGAAGCGGGCGAGCTGAGGCAGCTAGCCTCGCTCATCGTGCGCTTCTTCTACGACTGCGAGTTCATCGAAGACGGGACCACCATCGACCTGGTGTCCATCGGCGTGGTCGGCGAGGACGGGCGGGAGTTCTACGCGGTCTCGACGGAGTTCGACCCCGATCGGGCGGGTGCCTGGGTGCGGGCCAACGTCCTGCCGAAGCTGCCTTCGCCCGCCGACACGGCGTGGCGCTCGCGGGACCGGCTGCGGGCCGACCTGCTGGCCTTCCTCACCGGCGGACCGGGCGACGTGGAGCTGTGGGCCTGGATCGCGGCGTACGACCACGTGGCGCTGTGCCAGCTGTGGGGGGCGATGCCCGCTCTGCCGCGGGCGCTACCGCGGTTCACCCGCGAGCTGCGGCAGCGCTGGGAGGACGCGGGCAGGCCGCAGCTGCCGCCTCCCACCGCGAACGCCCATGACGCTCTCGCGGACGCGCGGCTCAACCTGCTGCGGTGGGAGGCGATCGAAGCGGCTGTGCGGGTGCAGGAGGGACGAGTGGGCTGAGGCTGGGGTGGGTAGGCCGTGCGTCAGGTGAAGATGCTGACGCCGCCGGGGCCGACCAGCAGCCCGACGACGATGAGCACGATCCCCCAGAGCAGCTGGCGGCGGATGATGGCGAAGATGCCTGCGACGACGAGGATCACCGCGATGATCCACAAGAGTGTTCCCATAGGTCGGAGATAACCCGTTGCGTCCGATGTGGAATCGGGCCGAACGGGGGACACCGCAAACGCCCTGCGCCGGCCAAACGGGCCGAACGGGTGAGGGTCGCGCCAGGCTCTACGCTGAGACCGTGAACTGGACCGTCGACGCCCCGGTCGAAGTGCTGCCCGAACTGCCGCCCCTGCCCGGCGACCTGCGCAGCCGTCTCGACGACGCGCTCGCCCGGCCCGCCGCGCAGCAGCCCGAGTGGCCCGACGCGCCGTCGGTCGAGCACGTCCGCACGGTGCTCGAGAGCGTCCCGCCGGTGACGCTCCCGCCCGAGGTGGACCGGCTCCACGACCGGCTGGCCGATGTCGCCAACGGCCGCGCTTTCCTGCTCCAGGGCGGCGACTGCGCCGAGACCTTCGTCGACAACACCGAGCCGCACCTGCGCGCGACGATCCGCACGATCCTGCAGATGGCGATCGTGCTCACCTACGGCGCCTCGCTCCCGGTGGTGAAGGTCGGGCGGATCGCGGGCCAGTACGCCAAGCCGCGCAGCGCCCCCCTCGACGCGCTGGGCCTGCCGTCCTACCGGGGCGACATCGTCAACGCGATCACCCCGGATCCGGTCGCCCGCATCCCCGACCCGTCACGCATGATCCGCGCCTACGCCAACGCGTCGGCCGGCGATGAACCTCGTGCGGGCGCTCACCGCCACCGGCATGGCGGACCTGACGATGGTGCACGACTGGAACAAGGACTTCGTGCGCATCTCGCCCGCAGGCGCGCGGTTCGAAGCGGATCGCGTCGGACATCGAGCACGCGCTGGCGTTCATGGCCGCGTGTGGCGTGGACGACCACAACCTGCACAGCGTGGAGTTCTACGCCTCCCACGAGGCGCTGCTGATGGACTACGAGCGCGCGATGCTGCGGCTGGACCGGCGCGACCCGGAGAACCCCCGGCTCTACGACCTGTCGGCGCACTTCCTGTGGATCGGCGAGCGCACCCGGCAGCTGGACGGCGCGCACATCGCGTTCGCCGAGCTCCTGGCCAACCCGATCGGGCTCAAGATCGGTCCGTCGACCACGCCCGAGCTGGCCGTCGAGTACGTCGAGCGGCTCGACCCCGGCAACCACCCCGGGCGGCTGACGCTGGTCAGCCGGATGGGCAACGGCCGCGTGCGGGACGTGCTGCCCGCCATCGTCGAGAAGGTCGAGGCCTCCGGCCACAAGGTCATCTGGCAGTGCGACCCGATGCACGGCAACACCGTCGAGTCGACGTCGGGCTACAAGACCCGCCACTTCGACCGGATCGTCGACGAGGTGCAGGGCTTCTTCGAGGTGCACGGCTCGCTCGGCACCCACCCCGGCGGCATCCACGTCGAGGTCACGGGCGAGGACGTCACGGAGTGCCTCGGTGGGGCGCAGGAGATCTCCGACGCCGACCTCTCCGGTCGCTACGAGACCGCCTGCGACCCGCGGCTCAACACCCAGCAGGCGCTGGAGCTGGCGTTCCTCATCGCGGAGATGCTGCGCGGCTGACCTGGGTGGCTGACCCTGGGCGGGCGGGCTAGAACGCCATGGCCTGGGCGCGCCGCTTGACCTCGCGGTGGCGGCCCGCCCGCATCGAGGCCACCGGCGTGCCCGGCAGCGAGTCGTCCTCGGCGAAGAGCCAGCGCAGGATCTCCTCGTCGCTGTAGCCGCCGTCGCGGAGCAGGATGATCGTGCCGGGCAGGCCCTTGATCACTGCGCCTTCGTCGAGGAAGTCGGCGGGGACGACGGTCGCTCCTTCGCGCCGCACGGCCAGCAGCTGACCGTCGCGCACGAACTGGTGCACCCGGGACACCGATACGGACAGCAGGGTGGCGACCTCTTCCACCGGCAGTGTCGCTACATCCTGGGACAACGGCGTGTTCACGACCCGACACGATGCCACACGAACGGGCATCACGGGCAGCATTCCGGCGCAGCGGTACCTTCAGTTCGTGAACGCTGCCCCGGTCTCCGGCGTGCTGCTCGACGCGCGCTACCGGGTCGGGAGCGTGATCGCGACGGGCGGCATGTCCACGGTGTACCGGGGAACCGACACCCGGCTCGACCGCCCGGTGGCGATCAAGATCATGGATTCGCGGCTCGCGGGCGACCCGGCCTTCCGCGCGCGCTTCGAGCGGGAGGCGCGCTCGGCGGCGCGCATCGACCACCCGGCCGTCGTCGACGTCCACGACCAGGGTGCGGAGCCGACCGCGGTGGGGGACCGGCTGTTCCTCGTGATGGAGCTGGTCGAGGGGGGCACCCTGCGCGACGTCCTGCGCGCCAGGGGGCCGCTCGGGGTGCCCGCCGCCTTCGCCGTGCTGGAGCAGGTGCTGGCCGGGCTGGCCGAGGCGCACCGGCTCGGCCTGGTGCACCGTGACGTCAAGCCGGAGAACGTCCTCGTCAGCACCGCGGGCGAGGCAAAGGTCGCCGATTTCGGGCTCGCGGTCGCGGCCGCGCAGGCCGGCGCGAGCCACGCCGGGACCATCATGGGCACCGTCGCGTACCTGTCGCCCGAACAGGTCGCGACGGGCGCGGCGGATCCCCGCAGCGACGTCTACTCCGCGGGCATCCTGCTCTACGAGCTGCTCACGGGCGCGCCGCCGTACACGGGCGACACCGCGATCTCCGTGGCGTACCGGCACGTCACCTGCGACGTGCCCGCGCCGTCGCTGATCGCGGGGGACGTACCGCCGGAGCTGGACGCGCTGGTGCTCCGCGCGACCAGCCGCGACCCCGCCGCCCGCCCGGCCGACGCCGCCGCGTTCCTGGCCGAGCTGTGCCATCTCGCCGGGGTGCTGGAGGTGCCGCGGGTGCCGGTGCCGCGGCCCCCGCTCGGCGAGCAGCCGACCGTGCCCGGCGGGGCCCGCCAGAACCGTCCGCAGCAGGGTCGCGCGGGGACCCGGATGATGGACCGCCCCGCGGAGCAGCCGTCCGTGGAGGTCCCGTCGCACCTGCGCGCGCGGCGCCGCAGCCGGGTCGCGTTCGCGGTGTGGATCTCCCTGGTGCTCGTGCTGGCGATGGGCATCGGGGTGACGGCCTGGTGGCTGGGCAGCGGCCGATGGACGGCGGTGCCGTCGCTGACCGGCATGCAGCAGGACGTCGCCGAGCACCTGCTCGCGTCGGCCGAGCTCGTGCCCGCCGCCCGCACCGTCTACGTCAGCGGGGTGCCCGCGGGCCAGGTCACGGGCTCCGAGCCCGCCCAGGCCACCCGGCTGCTGCGCGGCAGCACGGTGACGCTGGTCGTGTCGCGCGGCAACCCGCAGGTGCCCGCCATCGGCCCGGGCACCGCCGTCGCCGACGCGCAGGCCGCACTCCGGGCGGTGGGGCTCACCGCGCGGTCGCGAACGGGTTCGGAGTACAGCGACTCCGTGCCGAGCGGTGCCGTGATCCGCAGCGAGCCCGGAGCGGGCACCGCACTGCCTCCCGGCGGCAGCGTCACCCTCGTGCTCAGCCGCGGGTCGAAGCCCGAGGCCCCGCAGCAGGTGCGGGTGCCGTTCGTGATCGGCAAGACGTTCGACGAGGCGCAGGAGATCATGGAGGACGAAGGGCTGAAGGCCGAGGAGCACCCCGGCTTCGGCGGGTTCGGCCGGGAGAACGGCCGGGTCGTCAACCAGTCCAACGGCGCGGGCAGCATGGTCGCGCCGGGCACGACCATCGTGCTCGACACCCTCTGAGGACGCGCGGCTGCCGAGAAGCGCGGATCCGTCGCCTCGACGACACATCCGTGACTCTCGACGCCTGCGCACGGACCTACAGCCGCTCCTCCAGGTGGATCTCGACGGCGTCGCCCGCCTTCTTGGCGATCGCGCCGCGGACGTCGGTCTTCATCGGCAGCTTGTGCCGCCCGTCGCCGAGCGCCATGAACGAGCTGGTGAACGGGTGGCCGTCGACCGTGCCGCGCACCTTGACCAGCCCGCGCGTGCCGAAGAACTCCGCGGAGCCCGGCCAGACGACGTAGGTCCAGCCGCCCTTGGCCGGGCTCTGCTGCAGGGTCGCGGTGAACGTCGTGTCGAGTGCGCTGGTCATGGGGTCCTCCTGTGGCTGCTGGTCACGCGATAGAGACCCGGCGGAGGTCCGCGACTCATCGGTGAGGCCCTTCGCTGCCCGTCAGCTCCTCGCCCGCCCGCCGCGCGGCGCCCGGCCGCACCAGCACGATGATCACCCCGACCACGATCCAGGCCACCGAGACCGCCGGGTAGAGCCCGGCCGCGCCCTCCGGGTAGGGCGAGACGTTGCGCAGCAGCGTGTAGCCGATCAGGACCAGCGCGAGCACCGGGATCACGACCTCGATGAAGCGCACTTCGCGGTGCCCGGAGAAGAACAGCAGCTTGGCCGCGCCGATGGTGGCCAGCGCGTAGGCGACGAGCAGGATCAGCGTGCCGATCGTCCCCGACGCGACGAACAGCGTGGAGGGGTCGCCGCCCAGCCCGAACCAGGCGACGGCGATGATCGACGTACATCGCGGCGACGACGACCACGGTGGCGGGCACCGGCGTGCCGCGCCCGGGCGCGACGGTGCCCAGCGGGCGGGGGACCAGCCCGTCGCGGCCGAGCGCGAACAGCAGCCGGGCCGCGCCCACCGCGCACGCGAGCGCGCAGCCGAACGCGCTGACCGCGGCGCCGACCGTGATCACGTCACCGACCCAGGCGGCGACGTAGCTCGTGCCGAGGTCGCCCAGCAGCGAGGACGACTTGGTGAACGCCGCGACCCCGGCGTCGTCGGCGCCGAAGCCCATCACCTCGACCGCCGTGACGACCACGAAGTAGACGCCGCCGAAGATCGCGACGCCGAGGATCGCGCGCGGGATCGTCCGACGGGGGTCGCGGGCCTCCTCGCCGAGCGTGGCCGCGGCCTCGAAGCCCGGCGAAGGACAGGAAGCCGAAGACGATGCCGAGGAACAGCGCCGAGACGTCGGTGCCGGGCGCGGGCGCGAACACCGAGAGGTCGATCCGGTGCCCGCCGGGTGCGGTGCCCGTGGCCAGCCGCACCAGCACGATGACCGTGACGACCAGGATCAGCGCCACGGTGAGCGCCTCGATCGTCAGCAGCACCCGCGTGCCGCCGCGGACCCGCACGATCGCCAGGACGAGCACGAGCAGCAGCGCGATCGCCGCGAGCACGAACCCGGCCCACGGCGGCTGGTTCTTCCAGATGCCGAGCGACGTCCAGCGCGGCGGTGCCGAAGATGCCCGCCGCGGTGGAGGTGACGACCCCGTAGAAGACGTAGGTGCCCAGCAGCGCCCAGCCTGCGACGACGCCCGCCGCGGGCGCCGAGGGTCGCGCCGACGAAGCCGTAGACGCTGCCCGCGTGGTGGAACCGCTGGCACAGCCGCACGAACGTGTAGGCGATGAGCAGCACGCCGAACGTCGCCAGCAGGAACGCCAGCGGCACCGCCCGGCCCGACCGTGCCCGCCGTGCCCTGCGGGTTGATGTTGGCCGCCATCGACGGCGCCATCAGCGCCAGCGAGAGGCCGATCGCCTCCCAGACGCTCAGCTCGCGGCGCAGACGCGCTCGGTGCGACGACTCCATCCGTTCGGTGCGCCATCGGCAGCATGCTCCCACTAGAGCAGCGCGAAAGTCACTGCTCCGGACCGCCTCGTCGCCCATCCGGACGCAGCGGGCGTATTCGGCGCGCCGCGTCGCGAGCACGCAGCGCCCGAGCAGATCGCCCAGACCGCCCATGAGCACGGGGTCGGCCGCCAGCGCGTCGAGCGCGTCCGCCTGGTCGGCGGGCAGCGGGCGGATGCCCGCAGCGGCGGGCCGCCTCGCGCGTCGAGGGCCGCGCCGGGTCGTGCGCGGCGGGCTCGGGCAGGGTGCAGCTCGCGGTTCAGGCCGTCGAGGCCCGGCGAGGATGAGCCCGCCCAGCGCGAGGTGCGGGTTGCTGCTCGCGTCGCACGTCTTCAGCTCGGCGTTGGGGCTCTCGTCCTCCCGGCCGCGGAACGGCGAGGCGATGCGGAGCGCGGCCTCCCGGTTGTCGAACCCCCACGACACCGTCGAGGCCGCCCACGACGACTGGCAGCAGCCGGGCGTAGGACAGGAAGGAGGGGCAGGTCAGCGCGACGAGCGCGGGCAGGTGGTCGAGCACACCCGCCAGGAACGCCCGTGCGGTCGCGGAGAGGCCGAACGGGTCGCCCGTCGGGCGCCATGGCGTTGCGGTCGCCCTCCCAGAGCGAGAAGTGCAGGTGGCAGCCGCTGCCGACGTGGTCGGCGTAGGGCTTCGGCGCGAACGAGGCGAGCAGGCCGTGGCGGGTCTCGGCCACGCCGCGGACGGTGTCGCGCAGCCGCAGCTGCCGGTCGGCCGCGGCGAGCGCGTCGGCGCGGGTGATCGAGATCTCCTGTTGGCCCGGCCCGTACTCGTTGATCGCCTGTTCGACCTGGATGCCCTGTTCGTCGAGCGCGTCGACGATGTCGTTGACGACCGCGGCGGCCCGGTCGAGCCCCGCCGAGGAGTAGACCGGGCCGTCGGCCCACGGCCGCGGCCCATCGGGGGTGGCCTCGGCCAGGTAGAACTCGTTCTCGAAGGCCGCCTCGACGCGCAGGCCGGCCGCCGCGAGCGGCGTCGACCGCGCGCCGCAGGAACGACGCGCGGGCAGGCGCCCCAGTCGGGCCGTCGTGCCCGACCTGGTCGCACAGCACGCTCGCCACGCCCGGCGAGCCAGGGCAGGCGGACGAACGTGGCCGGGTCGGCGACGATGCGGATCTCGCCGACCGGCTCCATCCCCGGCACCGGGACGAGGTCGTCGAGCAGGTTGATCGCGTTCTGCGCGCGGGTGAGCCCCAGCCCCGAGGCGAGCGCGGCGCCCATGCGGGCGGCGTGCACCTGCTTGCCCCGGATGACGCCGCTGGGGTCGCCGTACAGGAACCGGACCAGCTTCACCCCGTCGAGATCGATCACGCAGGGAACCTAGTGTCCGGCGCCGGAAGTTCGCCACATATCTCGACGGCCCAGCCGCACGTCAGCGGCGTTGCAGGCCCGGCCGAGTACACCCGGTACGAGGCACGGACCAGCGCCTTGCTGACGCACACCTGGATCCGCCGATATACGCACCGAACTTCCGGCGCAGGACACCAGCCCCGCGGCGGGCGGCGGCACCACGGCTCTCGACCGGTCGTTCGGTTGGCCCTACGCTGCGACCTGTGACCGACGAGCCCGCCGTCCTGCTCGACGCGCGACGCCGACGACCCCGCCGTCGTCGTGCTCACGCTCAACCGGCCCGCGCGCTACAACGCGCTGACCGTCGAGCTGAAGACGGCGCTGCTCGCAGCGCTCGCGCTGCTGGCCGGGCAGGCGACGTGCGCGCCGCGGTGCTCACCGGCGCGGGCAAGGCGTTCTGCGTGGGCCAGGACCTCGCCGAGCACGCCGAGGCGCTCGCGGGCGACCCGGGCACCTCGCTCGACACGGTCGCCGAGCACTACAACCCGATCGTCATCGAGCCTCACCGACCTGCCGTTCCCGACGGTCGCGGCGATCAACGGGCCGTGCGTCGGGGCCGGGCTGGGCTTCGCGATGGCCTGCGACCTGCGGGTGGCGGCGGCGGGGCTGAAGCTCGCCACGGCGTTCACCGGGATCGGGCTGAGCGCGGACTCGGGCCTCTCGGCCGAGCCTCGCGCACGCCGTCGGGGTGCCGCGGGCGACGGAGCTCCTGCTGCTGGGCGAGCCGTTCAGCAGCGAGGACGCGCAGGCGTGGGGCATCGTGCGGGCGGTCGTGCCCGCCGAGGAGGTCGTGTCCGCGCGCTGGAGCTGGCGCGGCGGCTGGCGGCCGGGCCGACGAAGGCCTACGCGGAGGTGAAGCAGGCGGTGCGGTTCGGGGCGATCGAACGCGCTGCCCGAGGTCCTCGCCGCCGAAGCGGCCGCGCAGGCCCGCCTCGCGCACACCGCCGACCACGCCGGCGCGGTGGCCGACTTCCTGGCCAAGCGCCGTCCGACCTTCCACGGCAAGTGACCGCAGCTCGCGCCCGGCGGGCGCCGCACGGGCAGGACTCCCTCCTGGAGATCGCGGTGGGCGAGTTCATCACGCGCGGCTACGACGCCACGAGCATGGAAGACCTCTCGCGCGCGGCGGGGATCACGAAGTCGTCGTTCTACCACCACTTCGCGAGCAAGGAGGCGCTGCTGCGGGCGGCGCTTGGAGCGCTCGCTCGCGGGGCTGTTCGCGCTGCTGGACGAGCCCGGCGCGACGCACGGGCAGCGCCGCTGGCGCGGCTGCGGCTACATCGTGCGGGGCCAGGTCGCGGTGCTCCAGCGCGACCTGCCCTACGTGACGCTGTTGCTGCGGGTGCGCGGCAACACCGAGAGCGAGCGCTGGGCCCTGGAGCGGCGCCGCGAGTTCGACGCGCGGATCGCGGCGCTGGTGCGCGCCGCCGTCGAGGCGGGGGAGCTGCCGCGCGGGCGTGGACCCGATCCTGGCCGCGCGGCATGCTGTCGGGCCTGGTAACTCGGTGGTCGAGTGGTACCGCCCCGGCGGCCCGGCGCCGCCGCGCTGCCCGACGACGTGGCCGCGCCGCCTTCGACGGCATCCTCCCCGCCGGCACGCGAGGTGGGGACCGGGGGCGGGCGTCCCGGGCGGCGAGCCCGTGAGTCGGCACCGCTGACTCGGGCGGGAGGCGGCGTCCGTCAGCTGTCGTAGTCGACGGTCACGGCGTCGGAGGTCGGGCAGGGCCTGGCAGGTGAGCACGAACCCCGCGGCGAGCTCGTCGTCCTCCAGCGCGAAGTTGCGCCGCATGGCGACCTCACCCGTCGGTGACCCGCGCCCGGCAGGTGCCGCAGACCCCGCCCTTGCAGGCGAACGGCAGGTCCGCGCGGACGTGCTGGGCGGCGTCGAGGACCGGCTCCGACCGCGGCAGCGTGAGGGTGGTGGAGCGGCCGTCGAGGACGATCGTCACCTCGCTGGTCGCGCCCTCGACCCCGGGCTCCGCCCGGACGATCTCCGGCGGCGGCTCGTCGACGTAGAACAGCTCGCGGTGCACCTGCTGCGGCCGTGACGCCCGCGTTCGAGCAGCACCGCGCGGGCGTCGGTGGTCATGCCGAGCGGTCCGCACAGCCACCACTGGTCGACGTCCTCGACGTCGACGAGCGCGTCGAGGATGCGCGCGCAGCCGCTCGGCCGTCAGCCGCCCGGAGGAGATCTCGGCGGCCATCGGCTCGCGGGAGAGCGCGTGGATCAGCTGCAGCCGCGGACCGTAGGCGTTCTTCAGGTCGGCGAGCTCCTCGGTGAACATCACGGTGTCGGTGCGGCGGTTGCCGTACAGCAGCGTCACCCGGGTGTCGTCGTGGGCGGCCAGCACGCTCGCCGCGATCGACAGCACCGGCGTGATGCCCGACCCGGCGGCGACCAGACCGTGGTGCGGTCCCCGCGGCCAGCTCGGGCGTGAAGCTCCCCGAGGGCGGTGCGACCTCCATCTCGTCGCCCGCGGCCAGCCGGTCCACGAGCCACTCGGAGAACAGCCCGCCCGCGCACCCGCCGGACGCCGACGCGCGGCGCCGCTCCGGCGGGTGCGCAGATCGAGTACGACCGGCGCTCCTCGACGCCGTCGCGCACCGTGCGCAGCGTGAGGTACTGCCCCGGCCGGAACGCGAAGGTCGCCGCGAGGTGCTCGGGAACGGCGAAGGTGACGGCCACCGCGTCGTCGCAGAGCCGCTCGACGCCCGCCACCCGCAGCGTGTGGAACCCGGTGCGGGCGGGCGCCTCGGCGAGCGTCATCAGATCTCCTTCACGTGCTCGAAGGGCTCCCGGCACGTCAGGCAGCGGCGCAGCGCGGTGCACGCGGTGGGGCCGAAGCGCGACAGCTCCTCGGTCGCGGAGGATCCACAGCGCGGGCAGGGCACGCGCCGGGTCGACGGCCCGAGGGTCAGGGGGATCGGCCCGGCGCGGCGGGGGCCGACGTGTTCGGGCGGGGCGACGCCGTGCCTCGGCGAGCTTCGCGCGGCCTGCCTCGGTGATCCAGTCGGTGCTCCACGGCGGCGACAGCACGGTGCGCACCTCGACCCGCTGGAAGCCCGCGGCGGTGAGCGCGAGGCGCAGGTCGTCGCGGATCGCCTCGAGTGGCCGGGCAGCCGGAGTAGGTCGGGGTGATCGTGACGGTCACGCCGTCGCCCTCGACCCGGACGTCGCGCAGCACCCCGAGGTCGTCGAGGGTGAGCATCGGCATCTCCGGGTCGACGACCGTCGCGGCGGCCGCGCGGGCGGCCCCCGTGCGCTCACCACGTCGCCCCCGGGTGCTGGCGGGCGAGGCTCTGCATCTCGGCGAGCACGTGGCCCAGCGCCTCGGTGTGCACGCCCTGCCGTCCGCTCGCGGCCGCCGATCGTCCCGCTGCCCCGGCTCTGCGGCCGCGTCGAGCGTGGCCGCCGCCAGCACCTGGTCGAGGACGGCGTCGACGTCGGCGCGGGTGTCGGCCGGGTCGACCGCGACCCCCGGCAGCCGCATCTCCACCTCGGAGGTGCGGAACAGCTCGTCGACGTAGGGCCAGATGGCTGTCGAGCGCGGCCTGCATCTTCGCGTGCGACAGGTCGGTGCCGTCGCCGAGCCGGACCGTCCAGCGCGCGGCGTGGTCGCGGTGGTAGGCCAGCTCCTTGACGCCCTTGCCCGCGACGGCGGCCAGCACCGGGTCGCGCGAGGTCGAGCAGACGTTCCATGCAGCGCGAGCCGCCACGTCGAGAAGACCAGCAGACGGGCGATGGCCCGGGCGAAATCCAGGTCGTCGCCGATCTCGGCCAACGCGACGTTGCGGAACTCCGCCTCGCCGCGCAGGTAGGCGAGCGCGTCCTCGTCGGCTCCGGCGCCCAGGTGCGCGGCGCGCGCGAGCAGGACGCGGGCCTGGCCGAGCAGGTCCAGCGCGGTGTTGGCCAGCGCGACCTCCTCCTCCAGTTCGGGCGCGTTCGCCACCCACTCCGCGAGGCGCTGCGCGCAGATCAGCGCGTCGTCGCCGAGCATGAGGCAGTACTGCGCGAGATCGGCCGCGTCGACGCCGTCGGGCACCGGCGCGGTGATCTCCTCGTGCACGTCCTCGAAGCCGGTGCCGAACGCCCACTGGCCGTCCTCGTGGGTCTCGGCCAGGGAGTCGTAGACGTTCTCCTCGGTCGTCACAGGTGCGGCACGTCCTCGGGGATCACGTAGAACGTCGGGTGCCGGTAGACCTTGTCGCCGGACGGCGCGAAGAACGGGTCCTTCTCGCCGGGGCTGGAGGCGGTGATGTGCTCGGCGCGCACCACCCAGATCGACACGCCCTCGTTGCGGCGCGTGTAGACGTCGCGGGCGTTGCGCAGGGCCATCTCGTCGTCGGGCGCGTGCAGCGAGCCGACGTGGACGTGGTTGAGCCCCCGCTTGCCGCGCACGAAGACCTCGTACAGCGGCACTCAGGTCCGAGCGCTGCGCTCATGGCCGCCTGGCCTCGCTGCCGCGGCGGCCTGCTTCTCCGCGTGGGCCAGGGCGGCCTCGCGCACCCAGGCGCCGTTCTCGTGGGCACGCCGCCGCTGCGCGACCCGCTGCGCGTTGCACGGGCCACCGCCGCTGATGACGGCCTTGAACTCGGTCCAGTCGGGCTGGGTGTAGTCGTGCACGCCGCGCTCGGCGTTCCACCGCAGCCCGGGATCGGGGAGGGTGACGCCGAGCGCCGCGGCCTGCGGGCACGGTCATGTCGACGAAGCGCTGCCGCAGCTCGTCGTTGGTGTGGCGCTTGATGCCCCACGTCATCGACTGCTGGGTGTTGGGCGAGTCGCCGTCGGGCGGGCCGAACATCATCAGCGACGGCCACCACCAGCGGTTCGTCGACTCCTGCACCATCGCCCGCTGGGCGTCGGTGCCCTGGGACCATCGCGAGCAGCAGCTCGTAGCCCTGGCGCTGGTGGAACGACTCCTCTTTGCAGATGCGGATCATCGCCCGGGCGTAGGGACCATAGGAGCAGCGGCACAGGGGCACCTGGTTGCAGATCGCGGCGCCGTCGACGAGCCAGCCGATGACCCCGACGTCCGCGTAGGACAGCGTCGGGTAGTTGAAGATCGACGAGTACTTCTGCTTCCCCTGGATGAGGCTTCTCGGTGAGCTCTTCGCGATCGACGCCCAGCGTCTCGGCCGCGGCGTAGAGGTACATGCCGTGGCCCGCCTCGTCCTGCACCTTGGCCAGGAGGATCGCCTTGCGGCGCAGGCTCGGCGCCCGCAGCAGCCAGTTGCCCTCCGGCTGCATCCCGATGATCTCCGAGTGCGCGTGCTGGGCGATCTGGCGGATCAGGGTGCTGCGGTACGCGTCCGGCATCCAGTCACGCGGCTCGATGCGCTGGTCCGCGGCGATCGTCTCATCGAAAAAGGCCTGGTGATCCACCGCGTCTCCTACCGAATGTTCGTTCGGTCAGTGTGGCGGACGCGGAGTCGTGACGCAACCCCGGGGTGGGGGTCAGCCGGCCTTGCGGGGGCTGGTGGGGGCGGTGGAGGCGCCGGACTCGTCGTGCTCCTCGGCGGCGTCGGCCTGCTCCAGGATCCGCTCGACGGCGGTGATGAAGGCGGCGTCGGCCTCGGGGCCGCCGCACCGGTAGCCCCGGCCGCCGACGTCGTAGAGGCGGAACTCGCGGTCCAGCTTGCGCGCCACCCGGCCCGCCCGGGCTGCCCTGAGCGCGGGCCGCAGCACGCGGGTCACGCCTTCCAGGAGGATCACCGCGACGCCGAGCACGGCGGTGAGGTCCCGGAAGCCCTGCAGGAGCGGCGAGAGTCCGACCGCGGCACCCGCGGCGACCAGCAGCAGGCTGACGCAGTTGGCGGCCACGCCGTTGCGGCGGCGCCCGGCGCTTGTAGGCGCGGCGCAGGACGTCGATGCCTGCGCGGTACTCGGCGGTGCGGATCTCGCCGCCCGCGGGCTCGACCGTGGTGGCCGCCGCGAGTGATCGGACGGACCGTGGCGTCGGTGCTCATCGGGGCCTCCTCTGATCGTCTTCCGTGGTGGTGCCGTCACAGAATGCGAGATCCCGACCCTTCACCGGGATCCCCGCGGGGGTCAGGCTTCTGTCACCGTTTCGACAGCCGCCGCGCGTGGGCGGCCTAGAGTGCGCGCATGGCCCGGTACTACGACGTCCATCCGGTCGACCCCCAACGCCGCGCGATCACGCAGGTCGTCGACGTCGTCCGCAACGGCGGCCTGATCGCCTACCCCACCGACTCGTGCTTCGCGTTGGGCTGTGCGCTGGGCAACCGCGACGGCCTCGACCGCATCCGGGCGATCCGCCACCTCGACGAGCACCACCACTTCACGCTGGTGTGCCGCGACTTCGCCCAGCTCGGCCAGTTCGTGCAGGTGTCGAACGCGATGTTCCGCCTGGTCAAAGCCTCGACGCCGGGCAGCTACACGTTCATCCTCCCGGCGACGAAGGAGGTGCCGCGACGGCTGCTGCACCCGCGCAAGAAGACGGTGGGGGTGCGCATCCCCGAGCACGTCGTCGCGCAGGCGCTGCTGACGGAGCTGGGGGAGCCGCTGCTGTCCAGCACGCTCCTGCTGCCCGACCACGAGGCGCCGCTCACCCAGGGCTGGGAGATCAAGGAAGAGCTCGACAACTCCGTCGACGCGGTGATCGACTCCGGCGAGTGCGGCACCGAGCCGACCACCGTGATCGACCTGTCGGGGGACGAGCCGGAGATCATCCGCAAGGGCGCGGGCGACCCGTCACGCTTCGAGCAGTAGCGGCGCGCGGCCCAACCGGGCGAGGGTCGCGGCCCAAGGGTCGTCGCCGGGCACGTCGAGCACCGGCCCGAACGCGGCGCCCGGCTGTTCGCGGGCCGTGCCGGTCGGCACCTGCTTCGCCCCTTCGGCCACCACGGTGAGCAGTTCGTCCGCGGGCCGGAACGGCTGTCCCAGCGCGGTCGCGAGGTCCCAGGTGTGGACGACCGTGTCGAGCAGGTGGAAGCCCAGCACGGTCCGCACCGGGAAGCGCGCGTCGGCGCCGAACTCCACGAGCAGCACGCGCCGGTCGGGGTCGGCCGCGCGGAAGGCGGCGTGCACCCGTTCCGCGGAGGTCACCCAGGCGCCGGGGTCGGGTGGCCGCGGCGCGTAGGCCGACGGCGGCGCGTCGGGCCCGGAGACGGCGTCGGCGAAGCCGTGGTTCTGCCCGATGCAGTGGGCGAGGAGCGCGCTGAGGTCCCAGCCCGCGCAGGGCGTCGGCTTGCCCAGGTCGGCCGCCTCGATCCCGGCGATCACCTCAGTGGCCCGGCGAAGAGCATGATCGTGCAACGCAATAATCTTCATAGGTAGACGATAAGCATATGTAGACGATATGTCGAGCGCTATCGTGCGCCCGTGGACCGCGATCTCGGCGCGCTGTTGTACGCCCTCACCCGCGCCGTGGCGGCCGCCGAGGAGCCGGTGCTGCGCGCGCACGACGTCGAGATGTGGGACTACGTCATCCTGAGCAGGCTCGCCGGGGCCGCCGCGCCCACCCAGGCGACGCTCGCCGCGGCGGTCGGGCGCGACAAGACCCGGCTGATCCCGCTGCTGGACCGGCTCGAGGCCCGCGGCCTGTTGCGGCGGACGCCCGACCCCGACGACCGTCGCAACCGCATCGTCGCGCTGACGCCGCAAGGCCGGGCGGTGGTTGTGCGGTGCCGCGACGGCATACGGGCGATGGAGGACGAGCTGCTCGCCGGACTGGCCCCCGACGAGCGGGCCGGGCTGCGGCGGCTGCTGGCCCGCGCGGCCGCCGAGCTGGACGTCTGACCGGGGCCTTCCGCGGGGGGTTGCCGGATGGTCAGCGCAACCTTCCGCGCAGCCAGGCGTCCTCTCACCGTCATGGTGATCGTGTTTGTGACCTGCTCCGGGCACGATCAGCGCGACGAACCCCGAGGAGCCCCCGTGAACCAGCCGTCGTACCCCCCTCCGTACCGGCCCCAGCCTCCATATCCGCCCCAGTACCAGCAGCCCTACGCCCACCAGGGGCAGCCCGGTGGGTACGGGCCGCCGCCGATGGGGCCGCCGCAGCAGCCGTTCGCCCCCGGCCCGCCGCCGCCCCCGCCGCGCAAGAGCTCGGCAGGCAAGATCATCGCAATCATCGCCGTCGTGCTGGTGGCGCTGCTGGCGCTGGGCGGGTTCTTCGTGTGGCGGGCGGTCTCCGGGGTGGTCAACTCCGTCGGCGGCCTCGCGGACGGCGCGGGCGCGACCTGCTCGGCCGTGTCCACCCAGGACGTGGACGCGGTGCTGGGCGGCGACTGGTCGGTGTTCCAGCTCGGCGGCCTGAGCTCGATCGCGGGCCCCGCGCTCGACTCGCGGGTGCTGCCCGACGCCCCGACGACCTGCTGGGCGTCCCAGGACAAGGACGGCAAGCTCACCCGGATCGCCCGCTACCAGGGCGGCGACGCCACCGCGAAGTTCGCCGCGGAGAAGGCGAAGGCCAAGGGCAGCACCGTCGACCAGGGCAACGGCCTCTCGGTGTCCAGCGACGCCTACCTCGGCAAGGACGTCCAGGCGGGCGACGAGGCGTTCTGCACGACCGGCGACATGCTGGCCTCGGCGGGTGCGCTGGTGCGGCGCGGTGACACGCTGGTCTACGTCTCGACGACGGCGGCGGGCGACGGCGCGTCCTCGGTCCCGGACATCAACCTCAACGGGTCCTCGACCAACCAGGTGTCCTTCGGCACCGACGACGCCAACTGCGCCCTGGCCGTGAAGCTCATCGACAAGGTGCACTGACGGGCACTAGACTGGAGACGACCCCCAGCTAGGAGTGTGCAGTGAGCCGCGTCGCAGGAGAGGCCGCCCGGCGGCGGACGTTCGCGGTGATCAGCCACCCGGACGCGGGCAAGTCGACGCTCACCGAGGCGCTCGCCCTGCACGCCTCCGCGATCGACTCCGCGGGGGCCGTGCACGGCAAGTCCGGCCGCAAGGGCGTCACGTCGGACTGGATGGAGATGGAGCAGCGCCGCGGCATCTCCATCACCTCCGCGGTGCTCCAGTTCACCTACCGCGACCACGTGATCAACCTGCTGGACACCCCGGGCCACGGCGACTTCTCCGAGGACACCTACCGCGTGCTCGCGGCCGTCGACGCCGCGGTGATGCTGCTGGACGCGGCGAAGGGCCTCGAGCCGCAGACGCTCAAGCTGTTCGACGTGTGCCGCACCCGCGGGATCCCGGTGCTCACCTTCGTGAACAAGTGGGACCGGCCCGGCCGCGAGGCGCTGGAGCTGCTCGACGAGGTGGAGCAGACCATCGGGCTGCGGCCGATGCCGGTCACGTGGCCGCTGGGGGTGGCGGGCGACCTGCGGGGGGTCGTCGAGGTCGCCACCGGCGAGCTGCGCCGCTACACCCGCACCGCGGGCGGCGCCACGCGCGGCGAGGTGCAGCTGGTGGCGCCCGAGCAGGCCGCGGCGGAGGAGCCGGAGGCGTGGACCGCCGCGCAGGAGGAGATCGCCCTGCTGGCGGAGATCGGCGCCGCGTTCGACGAGAAGGACTTCCTCGCCGGGATCGCCACGCCGGTGCTGTTCGGCGCGGCGCTGCAGGGCGTGGGCGTCGGGCGGCTGTTGGACGCGCTGGTCGACCTCGCGCCCGCCCCGGAGGCCCGCGACGACGCGGAGGGCAACCCGCGCCCGCTGGAGACGCCGCTGTCCGGGCTCGTGTTCAAGGTGCAGGCGGGCATGGACCGCTCGCACCGCGACCGCATGGCCTTCGTCCGCATCTGCTCGGGCCGCTTCGAGCGCGGCATGGTGCTCACCCACGCGGGCACCGGCCGCCCGTTCGCCACCAAGTACGCCCAGTCGGTGTTCGGCGCCCAGCGCACGACGGTGGAGGAGGCGTTCCCCGGCGACATCGTCGGCCTGGTCAACGCGGCCGCCCTGCGCCCCGGCGACACCCTCTACGAGGCCGAGCCGGTGACGTTCCCGGCCATCCCGAGCTTCGCGCCCGAGTTCTTCGTGGTGGCCCGCAGCGCGGACGCCGGGCGGTTCAAGCAGTTCCGCCGCGGCATCGACCAGCTCGACTCCGAGGGCGTCGTCCAGGTGCTGCGCTCCGATCTGCGCGGTGACCAGTCCCCGGTGCTCGCCGCCGTCGGGCCGCTGCAGTTCGAGGTGGCCGAGAGCCGGATGGCCGACGAGTTCAACGCGCCCGTCACACTCGACCACCTGGCGTACTCGGTGACGCGCCGCACCGACGCGGAAGGCGCGGAGATCCTCGCGACCCAGGCCGAGGTGGAGGTGCTGCAGCGGCGCATCGACGGGGCGCTGCTCGCCGTCTTCGTCAACAAGTGGCGGCTGGAGACGATCCGCCGCAAGTTCCCCGACCTGATGCTCGCGGCGCTGCCCGCGGGCTCCACGGACCGCTAGGACCTTCGTGAGCCTCTCCACGCACGTGCTCGACGCGACGCTCGGCATTCCCGCGGCCGGGGTGTCGGTGCGGCTCGCGCGCGGCGCCGAGACGGTCGCCGAGGCCGTCACCGACGCGGACGGCCGGGTCCGCGAGCTGGGCGCGCTCGCCGCGGCGGGCGACTACCGGCTGACGTTCGACACCGGCGCCTACTTCGCCGCCGCCGGGCAGCGCGGCTTCTACCCCGAGGTGACGATCGCGTTCACCGTCACCGACCCGACCGCGCACCACCACGTGCCGCTCCTCCTGTCGCCGTACGCCTACTCGACCTACCGCGGGAGCTGAGAAGTGAGCACGACCGTCTTCCGGGCGCAGCGGGCCGTGATCGACGGCGTTGTGCGACCGGCTGCTGTGCTCGTCGAGGGCGAGCGCATCGAGGCCGTCCTGCCGGTGGAGGCGTCCGCCGTGGGGGAGCAGGTCGTGCTGGGCGCCGACGAGGTGCTCATCCCGGGCCTGGTGGACACCCACGTGCACGTCAACGAGCCGGGCCGCACCGAGTGGGAGGGCTTCGCCACCGCCACGCGGGCCGCCGCGGCGGGCGGGGTCACCACGATCGTCGACATGCCGCTCAACTCGCTGCCGCCGACCCTCGACGCGGCCGCGCTCGAGGTCAAGCGGGCGGCCGCGCGGGGGCAGTGCGCGGTGGACGTCGGGTTCTGGGGCGGGGCCGTGCCGGACAACCTGCACGAGATGCGCGCGCTGCACGACGCGGGCGTGTTCGGCGTGAAGTGCTTCCTCATCGACTCCGGGGTGCCGGAGTTCCCGCCGCTGCTGGACCCGCGCCTGGCCATGCGCGAGCTGGTCGGGTTCGACGGGCTGCTGATCGCGCACGCCGAGGACGGCGCCCACGTCACCCCGGCGGCGGGCCGCCGCTACGCCGATTTCGTCGCCTCCCGCCCCAGCGGTTCCGAGGACAGCGCGATCGAGCTCCTGCTGCGGGGCGCGCGCGAGACCGGGGCGCGGGTGCACGTCGTGCACCTCTCCGCGGCCGACGCGCTGCCGATGCTGGCGCAGGCCCGCGCCGACGGGGTGCGCGTCACCGTCGAGACGTGCCCGCACTACCTCGCGCTCACCGCGGAGGAGGTGCCCGATGGCGACACCCGCTTCAAGTGCTGCCCGCCCGTCCGGGAGGCCGCCAACCGCGACGCGCTGTGGCAGGGCCTGGCCGACGGCGTGATCGACATGGTGGTCAGCGACCACTCGCCGTGCACGGCCGAGCTGAAGCGCCTGGATGTGGGCGACTTCGGGCTGGCGTGGGGCGGCATCGCGTCGCTGCAGGTCGGGCTGGCCGTCGTCTGGACCGAGGCCCGGCGGCGCGGGCACGACCTCGCCGAAGTGATCACGTGGATGGCGCAGCGGCCCGCCGAGCTGGTGGGGATGGCGCGCAAGGGCCGCATCACCGCGGGCGCCGACGCCGACCTCGCCGTCCTCGCGCCCGACGCCGCCTTCGCGGTGGGGGAGCTGCACCACCGCAACCCGGTCACCCCCTACGCCGGGCGCGAGCTGTTCGGCGTCGTGCGGGGCACCTGGCTGCGCGGCGTCGCGGTGGATCCCGACCAGCCCCAGGGCAAGCTGCTCACGCGGGATGGCGCTCAGGGTGATGCTCGGGCGATGTGGCCGAACTCACGCCCGCGCAGCGCTCAGCCGCTGACGCGGAGCGCTGCCGCGCGCCGGTGCCGCCGGCGCGGCGGCCGGAGCGGAGTCCGGTCCGCAGGCCCGCTGGTTCGGAGTGGATCGAGCGCCCGGAGCAGCCGTTAGGGTCGGCGGGAAGCCCTCGCCCGCGATCACGAGCGGGCGCGGACGAGCCCGAGGAGGCCCGATGACGGCGACCAGAGAGTCGCTCGAGACGTTGCTGATGGAGCGCGCGCTCAGCGATCCCGAGCTGGCCGCGGACACCGACGCGGTGCCCGACCGCCCGATCCTGCCCGACGTCACCGTCGTCAAGGTCGGCGGCCAGAGCCTCATGGACCGCGGCCGCGAGGCCGTCTTCCCGGTGGTCGACGAGCTCGTGGACATCAAGCGCAACCACCGCCTGCTGATCGGCACCGGCGGCGGCACCCGCGCCCGCCACGCCTACTCCCTCGCCGCCGAGCTGGGCCTGCCCGACCGGCGTGCTGAGCGACATCGGCTCGGCGGTGTCCGGCCAGAACGCGCAGATGCTCGGCTACCTGATGGCCCGCCACGGCGTCCCGGTGGTCGGGGCCGAGGCGTTCAGCGCGCTCGCGCTCTACCTCAGCGAGTCCGGCGCGGCGATCTTCTCGGGCATGCCGCCCTACGCCATGTGGCAGCGGGTGCCCGCGAGCGGGGTGCTCCCGCCCTACCGCACCGATGCGGGCTGCTACCTCGTCGCCGAGACCTACGGGTGCCGTCGGATGATCTTCATCAAGGACGAGGACGGCCTCTACACGGCCAACCCGAAGACCGACCCGTCGGCCACGCTGATCCCGGAGATCACGGTCGACGAGCTGATCGAACGCGACCTGCCCGATCTCGTCGTCGAGCGGCCCGTGCTGGAGCTCATGCGGCACGCACGGCACGTCCGGGAGATCCAGATCGTCAACGGGCTGCGGCCGGGGCTCATCCGGCGCGCGGTCGAGGGCGAGCACGTCGGCACGATCATTCGAGCAGATGGCATCCGGGCCGACGGCATCCGGGCAGATGGCACCGGAGCGAAGGGGAACGCGCAGTGACCGCCGCCAAGGACGTGCCCAGCGCGCTGATGCGCCAGACCCTGCTCGACCGCGACCTGGTCAAGCCGATCGAGCGGCCGGTGATCCGGATCCTGCCGTGGCTGACCGTCGTGAGCATCGGCGGCCGGGCGATCATCGACCGCGGCCGCGACGTGATCCTGCCGCTGGTCGACGAGCTGCGCGGGCTGCTGCCCGAGCACCGCATGCTGATCCTCACCGGGGCGGGCGTCCGCGCGCGGCACGTGCTGGGGGTCGGGCTCGACCTCGGCCTGCCCACCGGCGTGCTGGCAAGCCTCGCGGGCGTCGAGTCGGAGCAGAACGGGCACATGCTCGCCGCGCTGCTGGCCGCCGACGGCGTCTCCTACCTGCCGCACGGCGGGGTCGCCCATCAGCTGGCCGTGCACCTGGCCGCGTCCAGGGCGGTCGTGTCGAACGCGTTCCCGCCGTACGGGTTGCACGAGTTCCCCCCGGCCGTCGGCAAGATCCCCCAGCACCGCTCGGACGCGGGCACCTTCCTGCTCGCCGACGCGTACGGCGCCCAGCGGTGCATCTACGTCAAGGACCGGGATCTCGGGGTGCCGAGCATCGACGCCGACCAGCTCCGCGACCGCGGCGACAGCCCGGTGGATCCCCTCGTGCTGGAGCTCATGTCCACCGCAAAGCACGTCCGCGAGATCCAGGTGGTCAACGGGCTGAGCCGGGGCGCGCTGTCCGACGCCGTCGCGGGCAAGCCCGCAGGCACCCTGATCTCGGCCTGACGCGGGCGGGCCCCGCCGGCGGCTACGAGCCGGCGGGGCAGTGCGCGGTCAGGAGCCGGCGGTGTTGGTGACGACGCCGGTGACCTGACCGAGCGTGGAGCCCACCGCGCCCGCGGCGTCGATGCTGACGCCGGCCGCGTCGGCGGAGGTCCCGTCGGACGCGGGGCTCGCCGTGTCGGCGCTCGACTGCGAATCGGTCTTCGCGCTGTCCGTCTTGGCGCTGTCGGTGTTCGCGTTGTCCGTACCGGCGTTGCCTGTGTTCGCGGTGGCGTTGTCGGCGCCCGCGCTGTCCGTCGCGGCGTTGTTCGACTGGGCCGCGGGGTCGTTGGCCGCCGCGCTGCTGTTCGCGTCCTGGGTGCCGGGGTCGCCCGCGGGCTCCTGCGCAGGCGCCACGGAATCGGACGTCGGCGGTGTACTGGCGGGCGGGTCCGTGGTGGGCGCGGGCGGGTCGGTGGTCGTCGGAGCAGGCGCGGGCGGGTTGTCGACGACGGGCGGCGGGTTGACGGGCGGAGGGTTCGCAGGCGGCGGCTCGACCGGCGGACCGGACACGTCCGGCGGGGCGGAGACGTCCGGCGGGGCCGACACGACCGGCGGCGCGGAGAAGGCTTCGCCGGAAGGGGCAGGTGCGGCGACGACGGCGGGCGCGGACGGGGTGCCCTCTGTGGGGGGTCGTCCGCCCGGTCGACGTCCGCCGGGCTCGAGGGCCCGGCCGCGAGAGCCGAGGACGGCGACGGGGCCAACGTCGTGGCCAGCGCCGCGTTGGCGCCCGGCGTCACAGCGGGGCTGGACGGGATGACCGCTCCCGCGGCGCCGACGGCCAGGGTCGACCTCGGGCCGCCCGGCGTGCGCGCGTTCGGGTTGGCGTTCGCGGGCGCGGCGACCAGCTGGGCGTGGACGTAGTCCATCTGCTGGTTGAGCTCCGCGCGCCCGTCGGCGTCGTCGACGTCGCCGAGCTGCGCCGCGACGGTCTGGAACGCCTCCCGCGCCTCGTCGACCCGTCCGCGCTCCAGCGCGACGCGTGCGGTGTTCAGCGCGGTGCTGACGGAGATCGACGCCTCGACGGAGTGCGACTTCGCGGGGAAGACCATCTGCGCGACGGCCCACAGGGCCTCGCCGGGCCGGGCCTCGTAGGAGCGTGCGATCACGCCCGAGCCGACCAGCGCGATCGCGACGAGCGCGGCCGCGGCGCGCAGCACGTAGGGCTTGGCGGGGGAGCGCCGCCAGCGGTCCAACAGGACCGGCTGGGTGACGTCGTCGTACTCGAGCAGCGACAGCGGGCGGGGCCGGACGGGCCGGACGACGGTGTCGTCCGTCGAGGCACCGGACTCCTGGTCCTCGGCGGCACCCACGGCGGCGAGCTCGGACGTGCGCTCGGCGTCGGTCTCCGGCTCGGCAGGCAGCTGTGCGGCGGGGCTCAGCGGCGCGGGGCGGTGCAGCAGCGTCTCCGGTCGGACGTCGGCGACCCAGCCCGCGAGCAGGGCGACGAGCTCGCCCTCGATGTCAGAGGTGTCGCGCGGTCCGGAAGGCGGCGGCACGAACCCGGCGGACAAGGCCTCGATGAGGTCGTCGTCGGCGCGCACCGCATCGAGGTCGAGCGGCCCGGCATCCGCGGCCGACCGTCCGGCCTCGTCGCCGATGTCGCCAGAACGCACGAGCAGTGCCTCCATCCTGGTTCGCTGGTGTCCCCCTTAGGGTCGCTTCAGCATCGCACAATGTTTCTTCTCATCCTCTGTGTCCGGGTGTCGTGCGGTGTTTCGTCCTCGATCACCCGCTCGATCCGCCGCTGAAGCGTAATTAGCTGGGCCATTCGCCGAGGCGCAGGCGCGTCGCGAATCGGCGCGCCCCACCCGTTAGGGGATCGGTGAAGGCCAACTCCGCGGCGAGCAGCTGCAGCGGAGCGCTGTAGTCGTCCAAGGCGCGATCCTGCAGCACCGGGTACAGATCATCGCCGACGATCGGCAGGCCCAGCCCGTTCATGTGCAAGCGGATCTGGTGGGTGCGCCCGGTCGCGGGGTGGAGGCGGTAACGGCCCAGGTCGGCCCGCTGCTCCAGCAGTTCGACGGTGGTCTCGGCGTTGGGCTCCCCGTCGACCTCGTAAGCCCGGATCACACCGCGCTCCTTGACGATCCGGCTGCGGACGGTGCGCGGCAGCATCAGCGCGGGGTCGTACGGCGCGATCGCCTCGTAGGTCTTGGTGACACCGCGGTCGCGGAAGAGGGTCTGATAAGCGCCGCGATCGGCGCGGCGCACCACGAACATGAGCAGGCCCGCCGTCGCCCGATCGAGTCGATGCGCGGGGGAGAGATCCGGCAGGTCGAGATCGCGGCGCAAGCGGACCAAAGCGGTTTCGACCACATGACGGCCCCGCGGGATCGTCGCGAGGAAATGCGGCTTGTCCACGACGAGCAGGTGTTCGTCGCGATGGACAATCCCGATTTCGAACGGCACAGGCGTCTCGACCGGCAGGTCGCGGTGGAACCAGAGGTACATCCCGGGCGCGTAGGCCGCGTCGGGGGCGATCGGACCGTCGAGACCGACCACGCGACGCTCGGCGAGCATCGCGTCCACGCCCGCCGACCCGACCGGACCTAACCTTTCGACCAGGTGGTCACGGATAGTGATCCAGGGTCCGGACTCGGGCGTGCGCAGGCGCACGGCATCCAGGCCGTGTCGCTGAGGAAGCGGCGACGCGGGCCGGGGGGACCGGGCCAGCTAGAGCTCCCCGCGGATGGCCAGCAGGGCGGCCTCGGTGCGGTCGGGCGGCTCGACCTGAGCGCACAGGCGATCCATGACCATGGCGTAGTGGTCGACGTCGACCCGCTTGTCCAGGTACAGCGCGCTGGTGAGCTGCTCGAGGTAGACGATGTCGGGCAGGTCCGGCTCGGCGAACCGCAGGATCGTGAACGGGCCGCCCGCCGCGGCGTGCCCGCCGTAGCGCAGGGGCGCGATCTGCAGGGCCACGTTGGGCAGCTCGTTGAGCTCGATGAGCCGGTCCAGCTGCTCGCGCTGCAGCTCGGTGCCCGCGAGGCTGCGCCGAAGTGCGGCCTCGTCGAGGACGGCCCACAGCGTGGGCCCGCCCGGCGCGGTGAGGATGGCCTGGCGCCGCATCCGCAGGTCAACGCGCCGCTCGACCTCGGCGGCGTCGGAGTACATGAGCTGCGTGACCGCGCGGGTGTAGCGGCGGGTCTGCAGCAGGCCGGGGACGAACTGCAGCTCGTAGGTGCGGATGACCGAGGCGGCCTGCTCCAGGCCGAGGTAGGTCTCGAACCAGGACGGCAACAGGTCGGAGTAGCGGTGCCACCACCCCGGCGTGTTCGCCCGCGTGACGAGGGTGAGGAACTCGGAGCGCTCTTCGGCGTCGAGCACCCCGTAGAGGGTGAGCAGATCGGCGACGTCGCGCTCCTTGAAGCCGACGCGGCCCAGCTCCAGGCGGCTGATCTTCGCGGCCGAGGCGCGGATCGCGTCGCCCGCCGCCTCCCGGGAAAGGCCCGCCAGCTCGCGCTTGTGCCGCAGCCGAGCGCCCAGTCCGATGCGCAGCACAGTGGGCCCAGAAGACGGAGCGGCGGCGACCGAACGATCGCCAGGCTCGTCAGCCCTAGCAGTACTGACTACGTTCATCCGTGCTCCCGGCCGGAGGGTGACCACGTCGAGCATTCGCACGAGCGGGCTGGTTCGGTTCACTCTCTCGCGCATTATGCCCTGATGCAACTCACTCCGCGTGGGCGCGCCCCCCGAGGTCGTCGAACTCCCCACTTCGGACTCCGTGCGATGAACGCCGCGATCTCGGCACGCGTATAGACCAACGTCGGACCCGCCGGATGCCGCGAGTTGCGCACCGCGATGTCCCCACCTGCGAGCTCGGCCAGCTCGACGCAGTTTCCGCTGGGGTTACTAGCCGTGCTCTTGCGCCAGACGAGCGAATGAGATTGCAGATGCACGTGCAGATGTTCACGCAACAGCACTTGCGGATGCAAGGCAGAATCGACACGATCGTGTTGCGACACGCTGGGGACGGGCAACGCAAGGAACGGGGCGACGATGGGTTACTCGTGGGGGGTCGGCTCCACGCGATCGGACGGAGCGCCGGTTGTCCGGCCGTTGGCGGAGGTGCGGGAGATCCGCCCACCACGTGGCGATCTCGGCCAGCTGGCCATCGAGCTGGCGCCCATGGTGGACGTCTGGAAGCGCCTCCTCGCCCAGCACGTGCCCGACCGCGCGGGCCGCTGCGTCGTGTGCACGAAGGGTGGCACCGGCCTCCCCTCGATGCCTTGGCCGTGTTCGATTCATCACATCGCCGAAATGGCCCGCCGCAGGCACGACGAAGACCGCAGCGACCGCCCTGCCGTTTGACCCGGACCCGCCCGGGCTCAGCCCAGCCACTCCAGCGCGGCGGCCGCGGTCCAGGCCTGGTCGTGGCTGCCCAGCGGCGCCCCGGTGATCGGCTCGTAGTACTCGGCGAACGTCAGGTCGGACAGCTGCTCCAGCGACGCCGTCCGCAGCTCGTCCCGCAGAACGGTGGCGCCGTCGCGGGCGCAGGCCCAG
This sequence comes from uncultured Actinomycetota bacterium, assembly GCA_963799945.1. Taxonomy (GTDB): domain Bacteria; phylum Actinomycetota; class Actinomycetes; order Mycobacteriales; family Pseudonocardiaceae; genus Pseudonocardia. Next base: position 247,132 of record CAWCZG010000003.1, on the reverse strand, counting down.
CCGAGCAGCAGGTTGAGGAACGGCCAGACCGGACCCCGCCAGTAGGTGCTCGGCCGGAAGTCGGGGCTCATCGGTGAGGTCGAGGTCGGCAGCGGGTGGCGCAGCGCGGGATGCCCCATCCAGGCGCCCCCGCGCAGCAGCGCGCGCTGGGCGGCCAGCAGATCGGGCTCCCCGCCCGCGATGAGCGGCGCGAACCCCGCGACGGTGAGTGGTCCGATCCATTCCGCCGCGCGTACGTCGTAGTCGCGGGCCAGGCCCGTGGCCGGGTCGACCGTGGACGCCACCCCCTCGCGGAAGCGCGCGGCCAGGGCCAACTGGTCGGCCGCGTCGTCGGGGCGGCCGAGCTCGTCGGCGATCCCGCCCAGCACCTCGGCCGCGGCGGCCAGGATCGCGGAGAAGAGCACGTCGCGGACCCGGAAGTCGATCATGTCCAGGGCGCGCTCGTCGTCGTACCCGACGGACCGCAGCTGTTCGACCAGCCACAGGTACCGGGTGTACTCGGCGTCGGTGGGCCGCTCGGCGGCGCTGCCGACGTGCAGGGTGTCGCGACGGGTGAAAGGCGGCACGGGTCCCGGGACGATCCGCGCGTACGGGGCGTCCCAGCGGGGGGAGTTGTCGAACCCGGACTCCCAGCTGTGGTGGATCTCGACCAGGCCGACCCCGTCGGGGTCGCGGGCGGTCGCCAGCCACCGGTGCCACGCGAGGAGTGCGTCGAGCGACTCGCCTGCGAAACCCTCGGCCGCCGCGCGGTCGGCACCGCCACGCTCGCGCCCCCGGTCCAGGACGTGCCGCAACGCGATCGCGTGCACCGGCGGCTGGCAGATGCCCGACGTCCGCACGCCGTCGGGCCGCGCCGCGACGGCGTCCGTGCCCCAGCGGTCGGGGCCGGGGAAGTAGTCGTCGGCCCGCGGGGAGAACCGGATGTGCGGGATCATCCCGGTGCTCCACTGGGCCGCGAGCAGGCTGCGCAGCTCGGTGACCGCCCGACCGACGTCCACCCTGGCGAGCCCGATCGCGACGAACCCCGCGTCCCAGCTCCACTGGTGGGGGTAGAGGTCGGGTGCCGCGGTGGTCATCGTGCCGAGGTCGTTGCGGCGCAGGGCCTTCGCGGCGGCATCGCGGACGACGTCCGCGTCGAGGAGGGTGCCGGTCATCTACTTCGCTCCTGGTGTCTCACTTCTGTTCAAGCAAAAGACAGAAGTGGGACACTGTCAAGCAACCAGGGAGGAGCGATGAGCGACGTCACCGAGCGGCGGGTCGCCAGCCACGGCGAGCTGGTGCGGCTCGTGCGCGACCGCGAGGGCCTGTCGCGGCAGCAGCTGGTCGCCGAGACCGGCATGTCCCGCGGCACGCTCTACAGCAGGCTGGACACGCTCACGCGGCTCGGCCTGGTGTACGAGGCCGAGGCGCTGGGGGCCACCGGCGGGCGGCGGGCGCGGCGCATCCGGTTCGAGGACCGGGGGCGGGTCGTCCTCGTCGTGGACCTCGGCCAGACCCACGCCAGGATCGCCGTCACCGATCTGCTCGGCAGCGAACAGCGCCGCGCCGAGCTGCCGATCGCCGTCGCCGATGGTGCCGCCGCCGTCCTCGGTGCCGTGCTCGACCACGCCGAGAAGCTGGTCGCGGCGGGGAGCGGCGAGCGGCTGGTGGGGGTCGGGTTCGGCGTGCCGTCCTCCGTCGACCCCGCGACCGGTCGCCTCCTGCACGCCACGGCCATGCCGGGCTGGGCCGCCGATGCGCTCGTCGAGGCCGTGCCGTCCCGGTTCGCCGTGCCGCTGTCGGTGGAGAACGACGCGCGGGCGGGCGCGATGGGCGAGTCGCGGTCCGAGGACGAGACGCTCGTCTACCTGAAGATCGCGACGGGCATCGGGTGCGGCATCGTCGTCGGGGGAGAGGCGCTGCGTGGGGCGGACGGCTTCGCGGGCGCCATCGGCCATGTGCAGGTCGCGTCCCCGCTGCCAGGCCCCGTGCCGCGGTGCGCGTGCGGACGCTCCGGCTGCCTGGCCGCGTACAGCTCGGGACGCGCGCTCGTGGACCGGATCGGCCGCCGCGACATCGGCTCGGTCACCGCACTCGTCGCGGCGGCGGCCGAACCCGAGGTCGAGACCGCGCTCGCAGCGGCCGCCGACGTGCTCGGCGCGGCGCTGGCCCCGACAGTCGCCACCCTCAACCCGCACCGGCTGGTCCTCGGCGGCCCGCTCGGTGCCGTGCCGGTGGTCCAGCAACGGGTCCGGGAGCGGTTGTGGGCGGCACTGCCCGCGCAGATCCGGCCGGTGGTCGAGCGCAGCGCGCTGGGCGGCCGGGCGACGCCGCGCGGCCTCGCCCGGCTGGTGGTGCGCACGGTGTTCGCCCCCGCGGCCGTCGACGCGCTGGTGGCAGCGGAACAGGTCTAGATCAGGGCGTGCTGGTCCCAGAGCATCCACGGGCGGGTGCCGCTGCGGAAGGTGGCCTCCATGGCCGTGCGCTCCTTCACCGTGTCCGCGGGCTGCCAGTAGCCGCGGTGGCGGTGGGCCAGCAGGCGCCCATCCGCGGCGAGCTGGGCGAACACGTCCTCGACGAGCCTGCTCTGCTCCGGCAGGTGGTCGAAGATCTCCTGGCGGAGCAGGAAGTAGCCGCCGTTCTCCCACACCGGCATCTGCTGGGCCGTCGTGATCGACGCGATCGTGCCGCCGTCGCCGACGTCCACGAGGTGGAAGGCCGACTGCGGCGGCACCGCGAGCATCGAACCGATCTTGTCGGGGGCCGCGGTGAGCCGCTCGACCATCGCGTCGAGCGAAGCGTCGGTGAGCAGGTCGGCGTAGTTGGCGAAGAACATCTCCTCGTCGGCCACCAGGTGCCGGACCCGCCGGAGCCGCTCGCCGATCGTCGACTCGAGGCCGGTGTGCACGAACGTGATCGTCCAGTCGAGGACGTCGCCGCCCAGCAACTCGACGTCGTCGCCGCGCAGCACGAAGTCGGTGGCCGCGGTCTCGTCGTAGTGCAGGAAGAAGTCCTTGATGTGGTGGGCGCCGTGGCCCAGGCACAGGATGAAGTCGCGGTGGCCGAAGTGGGCGTAGTAGCGCATGACGTGCCAGAGGAGCGGGCGTGGGCCCACGGGATGCATGGGCTTGGGCAGTTCGCCGCCGCCGTCGGCCAGCCCGTAACCGCCGCAGAACAGCACGACCTTCACGATCCCGATCTCCCTCACATTGGCGTCAGCTCATCGTGGCATCCGTCCGGCGGAGGTCGACCAGCCGGGGGACGAGGTCGTCGAGCGCGACCCGCACCGCCCCGAGCAGCGTGCCGCGCTCCGCGAGGGGCGAGGCGGCCAGCGTCGGGATGGCCCGCAGCGGCCGTTCCTGTAGCGCGTCCGCGTAGGCCCGGCGCAGCGGATCCATGAGGACGGGTCCGGCCTCGGCGACCGCGCCGCCCAGCACCACCACCTGGGGGTCGAGCAGCGTCGCGAGGATGGCCAGCACCCGGCCCACCCGGCTGCCGACGACGTCCAGGGCCGCCAGTGCGGCCGGGGTGCCCGCCCGGGCCGCGGCGAAGACCTCGGGCGCGGGGGATCCGGTGGCCAGGCGCAGCAGCCTGCCGATCCCGTCGGTGTCACCGACCCCGCCCACCAGGTGCAGGAAGCCCATCTCGCCCGCGCCGCCCGACCGGCCGCGCACCAGCCTGCCGCCCACGCAGATCCCGGCGCCCAGGCGCTCGCCCGCCAGCAGCAGCACCGCGTCGTCGGCGCCCGCCGCGGCGCCACGCCACCGCTCGCCCAGCACGGCGAGGTCGGCGTCGTTCTCGACGATCACCGCGGTGTCGAGCAGCGGCCGCAGCGCGGTGTGCAGGTCGACGGCCGCGAGCCCCGGCAGGTAGGCGTCGACCGCGGACGCGTGCCCGTCGGCCGTGACCGGGGCGGGCACCCCGAGCGCGGCCGCGTGGACCGCGGAGGGCTCGACGCCCGCGGCCTTCAGCGCCCGGGCCACGGTGTCGCGCACGAGCACGAGCCGCTCCTGGGCGGGCATCCGGAGATCGGGGAACGTCGTGGACGCCTCGCCGACCACCTCACCGCGCAGGTCGGCGACGGCCGCCCGGACCGTCGCCTCGCCCATGTCCACGCCGACGACGTGCGCGGCGTCCTTGCGGGCGGTGTAGACCCGCGGCCGCCGTCCCGGACCGCCGCTTCCGACGGGGGCCAGCTCGACGGCGAGCCCGCGGGCGATGAGGGTGTCGCAGACGCCGTGCACGGTGGGGCGGGACAGGCCGGTGGCCGCCATGAGCGCGAGGGCGTCGTGGGCGCCGCCGGTGAGCAGGACATCGAGCACCGCTTGCGTGTTGCGCCGCCGCAGCACCGTAGTGGTGGTCACCTTGACCGTCCCGCGCCCATCGCCGCACAATAGCGCAGAGTCTTTAATCAAACCCTGCGACCGGAATGCCGGAAGGAATGCGATGACCCTCAGCACGACGGTCGAGACCGCTGAGGCGGTGTCGACCGACTGGTGGCGCTCTGCGGTGGTCTACCAGCTCTACATCCGCAGCTTCGCCGACGGGAACGGCGACGGGGTCGGTGACATCGCGGGCATCAGGGCGCGTCTCGGGCACCTGCGCGACCTGGGCGTCGACGCGGTGTGGATCAACCCGTGGTACCCGTCGCCGATGGCGGACGCGGGCTACGACGTGTCGGACTACCGGGCGATCGAGCCCGCGTTCGGCACGTCGGAGGAGGCGGCTGCGCTGATCGAGGAAGCACACGCCAACGGCCTGCGCGTGCTGCTGGACATCGTCCCCAACCACACCTCCGACCAGCACGAGTGGTTCCAGGCCGCTCTGCGCGGCGACGCGGACGCGCGGGCGCGCTACCTGTTCCGCCCCGGCCGCGGCGACGGGCCGCCCAACGACTGGCAGAGCGTGTTCGGCGGCCCCGCGTGGACGCGCGTGGCCGACGGGTCCTGGTACCTGCACCTGTTCGACCCCGGCCAGCCCGACCTCGACTGGGGCAACCCGGAGGTCCGCGCCGAGTTCGAGTCGATCCTGCGGTTCTGGTTCGACCGGGGCGTCGACGGCTTCCGCATCGACGTCGCACACGGGTTGGTCAAGGCCGAGGGCCTGCCCGACGTCGGCCCGGACACCGACGAGATCCTCGAGCCCGCGCACCGCCCGAACCACCCGTTCTGGGACCGCGATGGGGTGCACGAGATCTACCGGGGCTGGCGGGCCGTGGCCGACTCCTACCCCGGTGGCAAGGTGTTCGTCGCCGAGGCCTGGGTGGCGTCCAACGAGCGGTTGCTGCGCTACCTGCGGCCCGACGAGCTGCACACCGCGTTCAACTTCCCGTACCTGAACGCCGCGTGGAGCTCGGCGTCGCTGCGTGAGGTGATCGACGATTCGCTGGCGACCTACGCGACGATCGGCGCGCCCGCGACGTGGGTGCTGTCCAACCACGACGTCGTGCGGCACGTGTCCCGGCTGGGGCGCCCGCAGGTGGAGGGCCGCCACTCGCTGTCCAACCTGCCGCCGGTCGAGACGCTGGACCGCGAGCTGGGCACCCGCCGGGCCCGTGCCGCGGCGCTGCTGATGTTCGCGCTGCCCGGCAGCGCCTACGTCTACCAGGGCGACGAGCTGGGCCTGTGGGAGGTCGAGGACCTGCCGGAGGAGGTCCTCGATGACCCGACCTGGGTGCGCTCGGGCCACACCGACCGCGGGCGCGACGGCTGCCGCGTGCCGATCCCGTGGTCGGGCCAGGCGACGCCGTTCGGCTTCTCCCCCGCGGACGCGACGGGGGAGCCGTGGCTGCCCCAGCCCGCCGACTTCGCCGCCGTCACGGTCGCGGCGGAGGAGGACGACCCGACGTCGATGCTCGCGCTCTACCGCTCGGCGCTGGCGCTGCGGCGCAGCCTCCCCGAGCTGGGGGAGGGTGAGCTGACGTGGCGTCCGGCCGAGCCGGGGGTGCTGGCGTTCGACCGCGGCCCCGCGTTCACGTGCGTGGTGAACCTCAGCGACGGCGACGTCGCCCTTCCGCACGGGAGCCACGTGCTGCTGTCCTCCGTGCCCCTCACTGCAGGCGGCCGCCTCCCCGTCGACGCGGCGGTATGGCTGGAACGCTCCTGACCTGACCCCACCGATGTCGTGGTGCCTACAGCGCCCCGCCGCCGGTGCGGGCTCGGGGCGCGGTCAGCCCTGCAGGGCGGCGAGGAGGGGGATGGCGGCGATCTTGTCGGGCGTCAGCTCGGCCCAGCGGATGCCGTCGACGGGGCGGGGGAGGTGGCCGCGGCAGTCGATCACCCGCTCCGGGGTGACGATCAGGTCGACGGGCGCGTCGTGTGCGGCCGTCGGGATCACGCCCGCGTCGCGGACCTGGAGCTCGTGCACCGTCGTCACGACGAGCGTCGCGGGGCCGATCAGCCCGGCCGCGCTGGCCAGCGCGAACTCCAGGTCGGCGAAACCACCGCCTTTGCCCAGCCGGGCGCCGTCCACCCCGACCGCGACGCACCCGGTGACCACCAGTTCGACGGGCTCGAGGTCGGCCACGGCCACCCGGCGGGCCGAGCGGGACGCCCCGGCGATCGACGCGGCCTTGCGCGGGGGGTCGGCGAGGTGCTCGGGGTCGAGCAGGAAGAACGGTTCGGGCTCGGCGAGGCGCGGCACGGCCATGTAGACGGTTCGGCCGTCCTCCAGGGCGCGCCGGCGGACGGGCAGTTGCGCGGAGTCCGGGTTGGACTTCAGCGTCCGCGCGCCCGCCCACGCCGGCGTGGCCCGCAGGCGCTCGGCCGCGGCCTCGGCGCCGACGAAGTTCGATATGCGGTTGCGAGCCCCGGGGAAGCGCGCGACCCGCGCCTCCGTCAGGGCGGTCCACACCTCGTCCCGCAACGCCGCCTTCGCGGCCAGGAGTGCGGGGTCGCCACCGGCGTCGCGGTCGTGCCTGTGGGGCGCGGGACTCACGCGCCCGCCCCGGACACGATCGCGGACAGGGGCGGGGACAGAGGCATGCGCGCACCCTGCCACGGGGGCGGTCGCGTGGGGGTATCCGGAAGGGAAGACGAGCCTTACCCCGGCTGCACGAGAACCGTGCCCTTGTGGTGATCCCGTTTTTCCCGGGAATGCCCGATGCTTCTCCTCAGAGGACGCCGTCCCCGGCGCGCACCACCAGGGAGAGACACTGTGAACGAGCCCGCAAGTCCGGCCTTCCGCTCCGGCTCTCCTGCGGGTCTTCCTCACGCCGCCGCCCAGCCGCCGCGCCCGGGCAACCCGGGTCGGCCGCAAAACCCCCAGCCCGCGGGCCCCGGCACCCCGCAGCGGCCGTACGCCCCGCCTGCGCGCCCCGCCGCCCAGCCGCCGCACTCACCCCCTGCCCCGTCGCGCCCGCGCGCGCCCCAGCCCCCGACGCCCCAGCCCCCGACGCCCCAGCCCCCGACGCCTCAGCGCCCCGCGTCACCTCCGCCCGTGTCGAAGCCGCCCGTGTCGAAGCCGCCCGTCTCGCAGCCACCCGCGGTCAGGCCTTCCGCGCCGCCCGCCCCGCCCCGGCCCGCCGCACCTCGTCCGGCTACGCCCGCTCCCGGGGCTCCGCGTCCGGCCGCGCCCGCCCAGCGCCCCGCTACACCGGCCCAGCGCCCCGCGACTCCGGTCGCACGCCCCGCTGCTCCGTCGGCTCCCGCTGCGCGCCCGTCGGCTCCCGCTGCGCGCCCGGCCGCTCCTGCCGCGCGCCCGGCCGCTCCTGCAGCCCGCCCTGCCGCTCCGGCTGCGCCTGCCGCGCGCCCCGCCGCCCCGGCCGCGCGCCCCGCTACTCCGGCCGCGCGCCCCGCCGCTCCGGCTACCCCCGCCCCGCGCCCTGCCGCCCCGGCCGCCGCGCCCGCCTCGCGCCCCGCCGCGCCCGCCCCGCGCCCCGCCGCGGCGGTTGCCCTGGCGGCCCCGCCCGCCGCCGTCCCGCCGGCCCCCCCGGCCACCGCGCAGCCGGAGCCGCTCGGGCCGCCGCCGCGTCCGCGCAAGAGCAAGGTCGGGCGCTGGATCGCGCTGCTCGTGATCGCGGGCGGTATTGGCGGCGGCGTCTGGTACGGCACGCACACCGCGCCCGCCGGAGCGGCGGTCGGCGACTGCGTCCGCCAGACCGGCAGCGACAGCCTGGCCAAGGTCGGCTGCGGCGACAAGTCCGCCCAGTTCAAGGTCCTGGGCAGGCTGGACAACAAGACCATCGTCGACGCGAGCCTCGACGCCTGCGCCGCCTACCCCGCCGCCACCAGCGCCTACTGGGAGGGCGAGAACGGCAAGCCCGGCCTGGTGCTCTGCCTCGCGCCGCTCGTTCCGGTGACCGCCCCCGCCAAGTAGGCCCGACCCCGCTGTCGGCTCAGAAGCCGGTGCCGTGCAGGGGATCCCGGTCGGTCCGGAAGGCCGCGTCCACCCGCTGCAGGACGGCAGGCGCGCCCTCGGCGAGCCGGGCCCGCGCCAACGTCGTCGCCCGGCCCGCCGCCGAACAGCAGCGGCCCGAGCGCCGCCACCGCGATCCCCACGTCCGCGACGGCGTCCGTCGGCTCGCAGGTCGCGCCTTCGGGCCCGCCACGCAGGCGCACCCGCCCGCCGCGGTCGAGGAAGTCGTCGCGCACGTCGAGGACCACGTCGATCTCGGCGGCGTAGGTCCGTGCGGCGAGCGCCGCGGGCACGTCGAGCACCCGTGACCACATGCCGTCGTGGATCTCGGTCGTCTGCACCCGGCGCGAGTCGGTGAGCAGCAGGGGCAGCGGGTCGTCGGCTGCCAGCACCTTCCACCCGGTGACCTTGTCGAACAGGTCCAGCCCGAGCAGCACCCGCCACAGCGCGATGTAGGCGTCGTCGGTGGCGGCGAACAGGTCGTTGACGGTGATCGACTTGTCGGAGTGGCGCGCCCGGTAGGACGCGAAGCCGTCGGGGTGGGCGAGGTAGAACAGCGGCGAGCCACCGTCGCGCCAGCGCTCGTCGTCCTGCAGCCACCGCTCCCACATCGCGTCGCTGCGGCTCACCGCGCCCGGGGTGCGCGCGCACCAGCGGCGGTGCACCTCCGGAGCGTGCTTGCGGGCGCCGTCGGTGTCGATGTAGCGGACGCCGCCGGGATCGGGCACGTCGGCGCGGAAGACGGCCCGACGGCGCTGGATCTCGAACGAGCGGTCCACGGTGGTGACGCCGTAGCCGAAGCGGCCGTAGATCGCCCCTTCGCTCGCCGTGAGCAGGGACAGCGCCACCCCGTCGGCGACGAACCCGGCGTGCTGCTCGGTGAACATCGCGCGCAGGATCCCTCGCCGTCGCATGGTCGGGTCGACCGACACCCACGTGACGCCGGGTGCGGGCAGCACCGCGCCGCCCGGCAGGGTCACGTCGAAGGGGAAGGAGCCGGTGACGCCGACGATCGCGCCGGTGTCCGGGTCGCAGGCCAGCAGGAACCGGTCGGGCTCGAACAGCGGCCGGAAGTCGTCGAGCTCGGCGTCGGACTGGTAGCTGCCGAACCCGCGTGCGTCCACGTCGGCGATGGCGCGCAGGTCGTCGGCGGTGGCGCGGCGCAGCAGCGGGGTCACGGAGCGGCAGTGTGGCCCGGCCCGCGCACCTCTGTCGAGGAGATTTGCCCGGATCAGGCCGGGGTGGGCACGCCCAACGCCGCCGTGTAGACGTCGTGCAGCCGCCGTGCCCAGCTGGCCTGCGTCGTACTCGGTGAGGAAGCGCTCCCGGGCCGCCGCGCCCAGCCGCGCCCGCCGCGGGGCGTCGTCGGTGAGCGTGGTGAGGGCGTGGGCGATCGCGTCCGGGTCGAGCGCGACGAGCACGCCGGTGGCCGACGTGATGACCTCCGGGATGCCGCCGACGCGGGTGGCGATCGTGGGCAGCCCCATGGCCATGGCCCGCAGCAGCGACGTCGGCAGCGCCCCGACGCGGGCCGTGTGCACCACGACGTCGGCGGCGGGGAGCAGCTCCTGGGGCTCGCCGCCGGTGCACGAACCGCACCCGCTCGGCGAGCGACTCGCTCGCCGCGACCCGCGACTCCAGCCAGGGCCGCAGCGGACCGTCGGCCGCGAGCGCGACCACGAGCGGCAGGTCGTCGGGGAGCCCCTCGACGGCATCCAGCAGCAGCTCGTGCCCCTGGTCGCGGCGCATCGGGGCGGTGGACAGCGCCACCACGTCGTCGTCGGTGACCTCCAGCAGCGTGCGGCGCCGGGCCCGCAGCGCCGCGTCGGGCCTGCCCGGGTCGGCGACGCCGTTCGGCACCAGCTGGACGTCCGTGTCCGGCCCCGCGAGGCCGCGGTACCACTCCAGCTGCACCCGCGAGATCGCGATCGTGCGCGTCATGAACCGCTGCCGGGCGAGGATCTTTGCGCTGCGCTTGAGCCGGTCGACGCGGTCGGCGGGCAGGTTCTCGATCCGGTGCAACGTCGACACGGCGGGTATCCGGTTGCGCAGCGCGGCCGCCGCGCCGACGACGTCGGCCTGGGGCAGGTGGGTGTGCACCAACTCGACCCGCTGGTCGCGCATCAGCTTCGCCACCCGCGTGATCGCCCGCGGATCCAGCGGGAACATCCCGAGCTCGGCCACCGGCACCCCCGCCCGCCGCAGCGCGGTGACCTGCGCGTTGTCCGCCGATGTGTGCAGGGCCATCACGAGCATCTCGATATCGGCCTCGCGCGCGACGGCCGCGAGGTCGACCAGTCCGATCTCCGGTCCGTCAGAATTCAGGGTGGGAACGAGATGGGCGACCTTCACCGCTTGCTCGGCTCCTCTCTCGGGCGGCGCCGGCCAGGCCCGATCGCGGGTGGTGACGTCTTCGACCCTATCGGGTGATGATGTGCGCCCGTCGTGTGCGACCGGGTGCGGTGCTGCGGCCCTCCCGGCACGCCGACCGCGTGATGATCAGGCCGTGACCGGCGTCCCCGCGTGGGCCACTATGGGCGGATGGACGGGCCCGTGGTGCTGGTCGATGCCGTCAGCGAGGTCGAGCGGGGGCTCGTCAGGGAGTGGTTGCGCGCCAACGGGACGACGCCGCAGGCGGTGCTCCCCGTCGCGGGGAGGCGCTGGCCCGGCCGCTCGCCGGGCTCGCCGACGACGTCGAGGTCCTGCCCGTGCGCGTGTCGTGGCTGCCCCGCGAACGCGACGGGCGGCGGCGCACCCGGTGGGCGGACGTGTGGTCGCTGGACGCGGGGTCGCTGACCGACCGGCGCCCGCCCGCATGGGTCCAGCCGCGGATCATCCGGCGGGAGCCCGACCGCGCGCGGGTCGTCGCGGGCAGCCCGGCCACGGTCGGCGAGCTGCGCAGCCGGTACGGGCGCCCGGCGTCGGGGGCCCACGCCGGCTTTGCCGAGTTCGTGGCCCGGCAGGCCACGGTGGCCGTCGACCGGGCCGAGCGCGCGCTCCTCGGCGACCGCTACAAGGTCCCCAGCCACATCGTCGAGGCGATCGAGGACAGCCCCGAGTTCCGCCACGAGGTCGCCGAGCTGGCCCAGCGGCTGGAGCTGCCGGAGGCCGAGGTCGCCGAGCGGGCCTCGGCCGACCTGGCGGGGCTCGTCGCGTCGATGAGCCCGATCGCGATCGACCTGCTCACCGCCGCGACGCGGCCGCTGCACTCCCGCGCGTGGGACGTCCAGGTCGACGACGCCGGGCTGGAGCGCCTGCGCGAGCGCAACCGGCGCCACCCGCTCGTCTTCCTGCCCAGCCACCGCTCCTACGCCGACCCGCTGCTGCTCGCCGACGTGCTGGCCGACCACGACTTCCCCCGCAACCACGTGCTCGGCGGCGACAACCTGGCGTTCTGGCCGGTCGGCCCGCTCGCCAAGCGCGCGGGCATCGTGTTCATCCGCCGCAGCTTCGGCGACGACGAGATCTACAAGCTGGCCGTCCGCCAGTACTTCGGCTTCCTGCTGGCCAAGCGGTTCAACCTGGAGTGGTACATGGAGGGCGGCCGCTCGCGCACCGGCAAGCTGCGCCCGCCGCGCTACGGGCTGCTGGCCAACGTCGCCGAGGCCATCGAGCAGGGCCGGGTCGAGGACGTCTACCTCGTGCCGGTCTCGATCACCTACGACCAGCTGCGCGAGGTCTCGGCGATGGCCGCCGAGCAGGTGGGCGCGCCGAAGAAGGGCGAGGGCGTGGCCTGGCTGGCCCGCTACGCCCGCGCCCAGCTGGCGCCGCATCGGCTCGGCCTACGTGCGGTTCGCGGAGCCGATCTCGCTGCGCGACGCGCTGGCCGCCGACCCCGACCGGCGCCTGGCGCTGCAGAAGGCGGCGTTCGAGGTCGCCGTCGGGATCAACCGCGTCACCCCGGTCGTCGCGACGGCGCTGGTCACCCTGGCCCTGCTCGGGGTCCGCGACCGCGCGCTGACGCTGGCCCAGCTGCGCGAGGTCCTCGGCCCCGTGCGCGGCTACCTCGAGGAGCGCGGGCTGGTCGGGTCGGTCGACGCGCTGTCGACCGACACCGGCCTGCGACGGGTGCTGGCCGCCTTGGCGCACTCCAAGGTCGTCACGATCTACGCGGGCGGCGAGCAGCCGGTCTACGCGATCGAGCGCGGGCAGCACCTCGTCGCGGCGTTCTACCGCAACTCCGCGATCCACCACTTCGTCGACCGCGCCATCGCCGAGCTGGTGCTGCTCGCCGAGCCGGAAGACCGCTGGGACGCCGCGCCAGGCGTTGCGCGACCTGCTCAAGTTCGAGTTCTTCTTCCCCGACCGGGAGACCCACCGCGCGCAGCTCACGGCCGAGCTCGCCCGCATGGGCGCCGACTGGGACACCCCCGACGGCGAGGCCGTGCTGCTCCGCGCGGACTTCCTCATCGCCCACCGGGTGCTGCGCTCGTTCGTCGACGCCCAGCTCGTGGTGGCGCTGCGGCTGGCCGCGCGCAACCCCCGCACGCCCGTCGTCGAGAAGGAGTTCCTCGACGAGTGCGCCGCGGTCGGGCAGCAGATGCTCCTGCAGGGTCGGCTGCACGGCCCCGAGTCGCTCTCGCGGGAGCTGTTCGCGAGCGCGCTGAAGCTCGCCGCCAACCGCGACCTCGTCGACGCGGGCCGCGAGGAGCTGGGCAAACGCCGCGAGGAGCTTCACCGGCAGCTGGAGCGGGTGGTGGCCGACGTGCGGCGCGATCGACGAGATCGCCTCCGACCAGCCTGCGGGTGGGACCGTGAGCGCCAACGCGGTCACGTGGGACGCGCGACCGGCTCTCGCCGACGTCGCCGAGGGCCCGCAGGGGCCCGCGATCGGCGCGTTCTTCGACTTCGACGGCACGCTGATCGACGGCTACTCGCTCGCGCGCGTTCGCCCGCCACCACCTGCGCGCAGGCGACGTCACCCCGCTCGACGCGGGCCGGATGCTGCTGCTGGGCCTGCGGGCCACGCGGACGAGGGGGCATGACGGAGGCGGACTTCGAGGCCTTCTTCGTGCTCGGCATGCGGGCGTGGGCGGGCCGCAGCGAGGACGAGCTGACGGAGCTGGGCGAGCGCCTGTGGGTGCAGGGGATCGCCGGTGCGCTCTACCCGGAGGCGTGGCGGCTGGTCGAGGCCCACCGCAGGGCCGGGCACACCGTGGTGTTCGCCTCGTCGGCCACCCGCTTCCAGGTGGAGCCCGCGGCGAGGGCGATGGGGGTCGAGCACGTGCTCGTCACGCCCGTGGAGATCGAGAACGGCATCGCGACCGGGCGCCCGGGCGGCCCGCCGCTGTGGCGGCGCGGCAAGGCCGAGGCGGTGCTGGCGTTCGCGCCACAGCACGGGGTCGACCTCGCCAGGAGCTTCGCCTACTCCAACGGCACGAGGACGTGCCGTTCCTGTCGACGGTCGGGCGCGCGCGGGCGATCAACCCCGAGCCGGGCCTGGCGATCGTGGCCGCGGAGCGGGGCTGGCCGGTCGTGCGGTTCCAGCCCCGGGGCCGCGGCGGGGCTGCGGCAGGTGGCGCGCACCGCGGCGGGCGCGGCCGGGATGATCGGCGGGTTCGGCGCGGGCGTCGCGCTCGGCGCGTTGAACGGATCCCGGCGCGACGGGCTGGACCTGGGCATCTCGCTCGCCGGCGAGCTCGGCACCGCGCTGGCGGGTGTGCGGCTCGACGTGCAGGGCGCCGAGTACCTGGAGTCGGCCCGGCCCGCGGTGTTCCTCTTCAACCACCAGAGCCAGCTCGACGTCATGATCCTCGCCCGGCTGCTGCGCGGCGGCTTCACCGGCGTGGCGAAGAAGGAGGCGGCGAACGTCCCCGCCTTCGGGCTGATGTTCCGCCTGGCCGACATCGCCTTCGTCGACCGCGGCAACACCGCGCAGGCCAAGGCCGCGCTCGCGCCCGCCGTGCGAGCGGCTGCGCGAGGGGATCTCGCTGGTCATGGCGCCCGGAGGGCACCCGGTCGGCTACGCCCGCGCTCGGCCCGTTCAAGAAGGGCGCGTTCCACGTCGCGATGCAGGCGGGGGTGCCGATGGTGCCGATCGTGATCCGCAACGCGGGCGAGCTCATGTGGCGTGGCGCGTCGACGATCCGGGAGGGCACGGTGCAGGTGCGCGGTGCTGCCGCCGATCTCCGACCGACGGCTGGACGGTCGAGGAGCTCGCCCAAGCACGTCGAGGAGGTGCGCGAGCGCTACGTCGAGACCCTCGCGGACTGGGACGGGCCGGTGCACGGCGGTGCGCCCACCGAGCGGGTGGCGGTCACCACCGGGCCGACCGGGCCGGTCGCCGCGCCGCTGGACTGGGGCACCGCGCCCGAGATGAACCCGCTGGAGACGGCGATGTGGCGCGGTGAGCTGGCCGATCCGCGGCTGCGCTCCAACGTCACGCTGCTGGAGATGCTCGACGTCGCCCCGGAGTGGGACCGGCTCGTCGCCGCGCACGAGTGGGCCTCGCGGATGGTGCCGCGGATGCGCCAGCGGGTGGTCGAGCCCGCGCTGGGGGTCGGCGCGCCCGCCTGGGTCACCGTCGACGGCGTCGACATCGCCGAGCACCTGTCCCGCGCGCACCTGGATCGGACGGCTCGACGCGCGCGCTGTTGGACCTCGTGCGGGACTTCGCGCGCAAGCCCTTCGACCGCGACCGGCCGCTGTGGCGGGCGATGCTCGTCGAGGGCCTCACCGGCGAGGCAAGAAGGCGGGGGAGCGGCGTACGTCGTCGTCACCCACCACAGCGCCACCGACGGCCTCGGCGCGATCCAGCTGATGGCGCGGCTGCACAGCCGCACCCGCGAGCACGACCCCCGCCGCCCGGAGCCCGCTGCCTCGGTGGCGGGCACGGCGAACCCGGTCGGGATGCTCGCCGAGCAGGTCGCCCGGGCCGTGCGCGCGGTGCCGTCCGACGCGCTGCGGCGCGGCGCGGGCCTGCTCGGCGCGCTCGGCCGGCCCGCGAGGCCCTCGGCAAGGGCGCGCGGGCCGTGCGCTCGCTCGGCCAGGCCGTCGGACCGGCGCCGGCCGGCTCGCCGCTGCTGGCTCGCGCGCAGCGGCGAGTGGCACTTCGAGCGTGCTCGACGTGCCGCTGGCCGCGCTGAAGGCGGGCGCGAAGGCGGGCGGCGGCTCGGTGAACGACGGGTTCCTCGCCGCCGTGCTCGGCGGCTTCCGGCGCTACCACGAGGCGCTCGGCGCGCCGGTGCCCGAGACGATCCCGATCGGCATCCCGATCAGCCTGCGCAGCGAGGACGACCCGCACGGCGGCAACCGGTTCACCGGCGCCCGGCTCGACGGGCCGCTCGCCGAGCGCGACCCGGCGGCGCGGATCCAGGCCGTGCGCCGCTTCGTCCTGCAGGCCCGGGCGGGCGCTTCGCTCGACGCCGTCGGCCTGGCGGGGCCGGTGCTCGCGTGGCTGCCCGGCCCCGTGCTCGGCGCGGTGTCGGGCCGGATGACCGCGGCCAACGACGTTCAGGCCTCCAACGTGCCCGGCGTGGCCCACCCCGTGTACATCGCGGGTTCGCGGATCACGCGCATGTACCCGTTCGGTCCGCTGCCCGGCTGCGCGGCGATGATCACGTTGATCTCCCACGACGGCACCTGCTGCATCGGGGTCAACGTCGACCCCGCCGCCGTCACCCAGCCCGCCGTGCTGGTGACGGGTCTGCGGGCGGGGCTCGACGAGGTGACGGCGCTGGGGCGCGCATGACCCGGTCGCCGGGGCTGCCGTTGGCCGGGATCGTCGTCGTGGCGTGCGAGCAGGCCGTCGCGGCGCCGTTCGCCACCCGTCAGCTCGCCGAGCTCGGCGCCCGGGTGATCAAGGTCGAGCGGCCGGGCGACGGCGACTTCGCCCGGGCCTACGACGAGACCGTGCACGGGATGTCGAGCCACTTCGTGTGGCTCAACCGCTCGAAGGAGTCGATCGCGCTCGACCTCAAGGCCGACCGCGGAGACGGTGCAGCGGCTGGTGGCGCGGGCCGACGTGTTCGTGCAGAACTTCGCCCCGGGCGCGGCCGAGCGGCTGGGGCTGGGCGCCGAGGCGCTGCGGGCCGCGCACCCGCGGCTGATCACGTGCTCGATCTCCGGGTACGGACCGGACGGGCCCTACCGCGACGCGAAGGCCTACGACCTGCTGATCCAGTCCGAGGCGGGCCTCGTGGCGGTCACCGGGAGCGAGGACGAGCCCGCGAAGAGCGGCATCCCGGCCGCCGACATCGGGGCGGGCATGTACGCGTTCTCCGGCATCCTCGCCGCGCTCTACGAGCGCGAGCGCACCGGCGTGGGCACGCACGTCGAGGTCAGCCTGTTCGACGCGCTCGTCGAGTGGATGGGCTTCCCGCTCTACTACACCCAGGGGGCGGGCCGGGCGCCGCGGCGCAGCGGCACCAGCCACGCGGCGATCGCCCCGTACGGCACGTTCCGCGCGGGCGACGGCACCGAGGTGGTCGTGGGCATCCAGAACGAGCGCGAGTGGGCGGCGTTCTGCGACGTGGTGCTCCGCCGCCCGGAGCTGGCGGCCGACCCCCGCTTCGCCACCGGCCGTCTGCGCCTGGAGAACCGGCCCGCGTTGCACGCCGAGATCGACGCCGTCTTCGCCGGATGCACCGGGGACGAGGTGCTCGAACGGCTCGCGGCGGGCCGGATCGCGCACGCCCGGCGGCGCGAGGTCGCCGAGGTGCTGGAGCACCCCCAGCTGCTTGCGCGGGACCGGTGGACGGAGGTCGGCTCGCCCGTGGGCCCGGTCCCGGCCCTCCTGCCGCCGCTGGCGTTGGGCGGGCACGCCCCCCGCATGGACCCGATCCCGGCGGTCGGCGAGCACACCGCCGCGATCCTGCGCTGGCTGGACGAACCCTAGGAGACGGCCAGCGGCGCGATGGCCACCACGATGCCCGACGTCGCATGTCGTCTGGCGCCGACGCGTCGACTGGGACAGTCGGAGTCTCGCTGTCGGCAGAACCCCGATCACCGTCGACCTCGGCGGCCGTCGACCGGGGCGCTTCACCGTGCCGCGACGGCCGCGTCGATGATCGGGCCGCTGGTCGTCGGCATGCCGATCGGCTCCCTTTCAATAGGCTTCGGTCATGACCGCTGCGCCGCTTGTGTCGCCGACCGTGTCGTCGCGGGGTTCCGACGAGCAGCTCGGCCGTCGGGTGTGGGCCCTGTTCACCCCGTACCGCGGCTCGCTCACGATCATCGTGCTCGCCGTGCTCATCTCGAGCGGGCTGGGCATCCTCACCCCGTTCCTCACCCAGGCGGTGTTCGACCGCGCGCTCTTCCCGACCGACGGCGGCGGCGTCCGGATGGAGCTGCTGGCGTGGCTGGTCGCCGGGATGGTCGCGGTGCCGGTGGTCACCGCGCTGATCGGCGTCTACCAGACCTACCAGACGACGCTGCTGGGCAACCGCGTGATGGCCGACCTGCGCGGGCGGCTGTTCGAGCACCTGCAGCGCATGGACCTGGCCTTCTTCACCGCCACGC
Organism: uncultured Actinomycetota bacterium; assembly: GCA_963799945.1. GTDB lineage: Bacteria > Actinomycetota > Actinomycetes > Mycobacteriales > Pseudonocardiaceae > Pseudonocardia. The sequence continues at coordinate 229,339 of CAWCZG010000003.1, read as the reverse complement.
GGACGGGGGCGATCCAGTCGCGGCTGGCCAACGACGTCGGGGGCGTCCAGTCGGTGCTGTCGGAGACGGCCAGCTCGATCCTGGGCAACGTCGTGACCGTCGTGGCCGCGCTCGTCGCGATGCTGCTGCTCTCGTGGCGGCTGACGATCGTCGCGGTGGCGCTCGTGCCGCTGTTCATCGTCCTGCAGGTGCGGGTGGGCCGGGTGCGGCGCGCGCTCGCGGGGCGCACGCAGGAGTCGCTCTCGGACATGACGGCGATCACCGAGGAGGCGCTCTCGGTCTCCGGCGTGCTGCTGGCCAAGGTGTTCAACCGGCAGGCCGACGAGGTGCGCCGCTACAGGGAGGAGAACGCCCGGCAGGTCGACCTGCAGGTCCGCCAGGCGATGACCGGCCAGTCGTTCTTCGCCGTCGTCCAGACGTTCCTCGGCGTGACCCCCGCCCTCGTCTACCTGGTCGCGGGCATCCTCATCGTGGTCGGCAGCGGCGCGGCGGTCACGGCGGGCACGATCGTCGCGTTCACGACGCTGCAGACCCGGCTGCTCTTCCCGACCGTCAACCTGCTGCGCGTCTCGCTTGGACGTCCAGACCTCGCTGGCGCTGTTCGGGCGGATCTTCGCCTACCTCGACCTGGTCCCGCGCATCGTCGACGCGCCGGACGCGCGGGTGCTCGACGTCGCGACCGTCACCGGCCGGGTGGAGCTCGAGCACGTCTGGTTCGCCTACCCGCCTGCCCCCGGCGCCGACCCCAGACCGGAGGACGCCGAGCCCGCCTGGGCCGTGCGCGACGCGTCGTTCGTCGTCGAGCCGGGGCAGCTGGCCGCCATCGTCGGCCCCAGCGGCGGCGGCAAGACCACCTTGTCCTACCTCGTGCCGCGGCTCTACGACGTCGACCGGGGCCGGGTGCTGATCGACGGCCAGGACGTGCGCGAGCTGACCCAGGCGTCGGTCGCCGACGCGATCGGCATGGTCACCCAGGACACGTTCCTGCTGCACGCCTCGATCGCGGACAACCTGCGCTACGCCAAGCCGGGCGCCACCCAGGCCGAGCTGGAAGACGCGGCGCGGGCGGCCAACATCCACGACCGGATCCTCTCCTTCGCCGAGGGCTACGACACCCTGGTGGGGGAGCGCGGCTACCGGCTCTCGGGCGGGGAGAAGCAGCGGCTCGCCATCGCGCGGGTGCTGCTGAAGGACCCCCGGATCCTCATCCTCGACGAGGCCACGAGCGCGCTGGACACGACGTCCGAGCGGCTGGTCCAGGAGGCGCTGGAGAACGCGACGCGGCGGCGCACCACGATCGCGATCGCCCACCGGCTCTCCACGATCCTCGGCGCCGACGTGATCCTCGCCGTCGAGAACGGCCAGATCGTCGAGCGCGGCACGCACGCGGAGCTGCTCGCCCGCGACGGCCTCTACGCCCGGCTCTACACCGAGCAGTTCGCGGGCGGGAAGGTCGAGGCCCGGTGCGCCGACGGCGTCCTGTTCCGCGACGGCACCGAGCTGGTCGGCCGGGGCGCGGCCGCCTGACCGACTGACGAGTACGGGCCCCGCACCCAGAGGTGCGAGGCCCGTCCGGAGACTGCCGTCAGTGGTGGAAGATGACCAGCGACAGGCCGTAGATCACGATCGCCGACGACGGCCAGCAGGCAGACCACCGCGACCGCCGTGCCCGCTCCCTGCGGACATCGCGGGTCCCGTCGCGAGCCCGACCGGCGGCGTGCCGTCGATCGTGGCCGCCCGCCGGAGCGTCGGGCGAGACGTTGGACTCGCCCTCGGCCAGCTCGCGGGCGGAGAGCCCGACGAGCGCGATGGCGACCAGCACCACCACGATCACGCCGACGGCCAGCGACACGAGCCCGACGAGGCCGAGCGCACCCCAGTCGATCATGTGGATCTCCTCGCGATCAGGCGGCTGCGCCGACGGTGGCGGGCGCGGGAACGTCGTTGACGTTGTCGGCGGTGATCGGGCGGCGCCTGGACAGCATGTAGATGCCGCCTGCGAGGCCGATCAGCACGAGGGCGACGATGATCGTCCCGACGGTGCCGGTGGCGGCCACCCAGGAGGCGACCGCGCCGACCGCTGCCGCGGCGGGCAGGGTCAGCAGCCAGGCCAGCGCCATCTGCCCGGCCACACCCCACTGCACCGACGCCAGCCGGCGGCCGGCGCCCGCACCGAAGATCGAGCCCGTGGCCACCTGGGTGGTGGACAGCGCGAAGCCCAGGTTGGCCGAGGTGAGGATGACGGCCGCGCTGGCGGTCTCGGCGGCGAAGCCCTGCGGCGTCTGGATCTCGCTGACCCGCTTGCCGAGGGTCTGGATGATCCGCCAGCCGCCGAGGTAGGTGCCCAGCGCGATGGCGAGGCCCGCGGAGAGGATGACCCAGAAGGGCGGACCCGCGTCGGCGGGCAGCGAGCCCGCGGCGATCAGCGTCAGCGTGATGATCGCCCATCGTCTTCTGCGCGTCGTTCGTGCCGTGGGCCAGCGCCACCATCGACGCCGACAGGATCTGGCCGTAGCCGGAAGCCCGTCTTGACCGTGGCGTCCCGACCGCGCGAGGCGATCCGGTAGCCGAGGTAGGTCGCGATGAGGGCGATGATCCCGGCGACGATCGGGGACAGCAGGGCGGGCAGCAGCACCTTGGTGAGCACGCCGCCGAACTTCACCGCGTCGGCGCCCGCGGCCACCCACGTGGCGCCGATCAGGCCGCCGAACAGCGCGTGCGAGGAGCTGGAGGGCAAGCCCAGCAGCCAGGTCAGCGAGGTTCCAGAGGATCGCGCCGCAGAGCCCCGCGAAGATCACCACTGGGGTGATCTTCGTTTCGTCCACCAGCCCGCTGGAGATCGTCTTGGCGACCTGGATGGACAGGAACGCGCCGACGAGGTTGAGGATGCCCGCGATGATCACCGCGGTGCGGGGCTTCAGCGCCCCGGTGGCGATGGAGGTGGCCATTGCGTTGGCCGTGTCGTGGAAACCGTTGGTGAAGTCGAACGCCAACGCGGTCACGATGACCACGACGACGATGACAGTGAGGTCCATGGGTCCGTCCCTGGGTCGAGTGACGAGCGGACCGTACGGGCCCTTTACGAACGGAAGATGAACTGCATGGAGCGCGGGTTCAGGTGAGCTCGGCCAAGCGCCCGCGAGCGCGGTCGGCGCGGGCGCGGCGGTGGACGCCTCGCGGGCCGCGTCGCGGGCGGCGGACGTCGCCGCCCGCGCGGTCGAGCGCCGCCGTGCGCTCCCGCTCCCGCGCGGCCTCCAGCTCTGCGGCCAGGTCGGCCACCTCGGCCTTCGCCGCCTCGTGCGCGGCCTCGGCGTCGGCGCGGGCGGCGTCAGCCGTCTCGTGCTTGTCCTTGGCGTCGTCGGCGGCGTGCTCCGCCTCGGCGAGGGCCTGCTCCCGTTCGGCCCGCTCCGCGCGTCGGCGCTCGACCTCCGCGCGCTCCTTCCTCCGCCGCCTGCTCGTCCATCTTCGTCCGACGTCCCGGCGCGGCCTCTGGCGGGCGGCTGGCCGCCGACGTGTCGCGGGTGCTCTGCGTCCGCCGCCGGGCGTCCGGCGGCCGGCGCTCCGCGGGCGCCGACCCCGGGCCGGGGCCGAACCCGCTGTAGCTCACCGTCCGTGTCAGCCGTCCGGAGCGCACCTCGGCGGCGACGGCCGGATCGGCCAGCGCGGCGTCGAGGATGCCCGCGAGGTCGCGGACCACCGACTCGGTGGCGATGTCGCCCGCCTGCGCGGCCAGCCTGCCGCCTTCCCGCGCCATGGCCGAGACCAACCGGCTGCGCTGGGCCGAGAGGGCCCGCAGCGCGCCGCCGTCGAGGGTGCGTTGCGCGGACGCGAGATCGTTGGCGAGGGCGAGCAGTCCGTCGAGCTGCTCCGCGCGTTCGCGGGCGAGCAGGTTGGCCAGCCACGCGGCGCGCGTCGGCCTGCGCAGCCGGGCGATCGCCCGGGCCAGATCGCGGTCGCCTGCCTGCCGCGCCTCGGCCACTGCGTCGTCGCGAGCGGGACGAAGGCATCCGGGTGCAGGCCATACAACTTTTCGGTCGACAGCGTCAAGAGTTCCCGGGCCTGACGGTGACGTCACTCACCGAGCGTAGATCCCCCCGGCGGGAAATCCGTGGTTACCGTGGAGTAGCGCAGTCGGCGTGCCTCGGGCCGCCGGTGCGCACCGGCGGCCGCCTCCCCCACCCCTCAAGAGGCGGTCGCCGGGCCTTCAAACCGGTAGCGTCGTCCAGTATGGACCCTGCCACAACAGATCCGTCTTCGCTTGATGATGTTGTGCCGCCGGAGGCCCCTGCAGTGGATGTAGCCGCGATAGAAGTGACCGCGCCCATCGTCGCCGTCACCGTGCACCCCGACCGCGCCCGGGTCACCCGCCGCGGCACCGTCACGCTCGGCGTGGGTCCACCGAGCTGGTCGTCGCGGGCCTGCCCGAGACGCTGCTCGACGACTCGGTGCGCGTGGCGGGCGCGGTCGCAGGCGGCCGTGCGGGTGGTCGGGGTCGACGTCGTGCGCCGCGATCTCGTCGACGCACCCGACGACCGGGTCCGCGCCGCCGAGCAGGCCGTTCGCGACGCCGAGCGCGCGCTCGCCGAGATCGACGGCGCCGACGCGGGCGACGTCGCGCGCGAGCAGCTGCTGCAGCGGCTGGCGGTGCGCTCCGGCGACCGGCTGGCCCGCGCGCTCGCCGACGGCACCGCGGGCACGGCGCGGATCGCGGAGGTGTCCGCGGCCGTGGCCGCCCAGCTCGTCGACGTCGCGGCCGAGCCGGCGCGGGCACGCCGAGCGGCGCGCCGATGCCGAACGCGCCCGCGCCGCCGCCCAGGCCGAGCTGGACCGCCTGCGCGGCTCCGGCCGCCGCCGTCGCGACGCCCGGATCGCCGTCGAGGCCGACGTCGCGGGTGAGCTGGAGGTGGAGCTCACCTACGTCGTGCACGGCGCGGGCTGGAGCTGCGCCTACGACGCCCGCATCGACGGCGCGGGCCCGCTCGCCCTCACCTGGTACGGCATGGTCACCCAGTCCACGGGCGAGGACTGGCCCGCCTGCGAGCTCACGCTGTCCACGGCGCGGCCGGGCTCGGCGGGCGTGGTGCCGGAGCTGTCGCCGTGGTGGGTCGACGTCCGCCCGCCCGCCGCGCCGATGATGGCCGTGGCCATGCCCGCTCCGATGGCCGCGGGCGGGGCGCCGCAGGAGCGTTTCGCCGCCAAGGAGGCCGTCCAGGACGTCGTCGCCCAGATGCAGGAGGGCGCGCTCGCCGTCGCCTGGCGCCTGCCCCGCCCCACCGCGGTGCCCGCCGACGGCACCCCGCACCGCGCCACGGTGACCACCGCGAGCCTCGACGCCCGCCTCGACCACGTGATCGCGCCCGCCGCTCGACCCCTCGGCGCACCTGCGGGCCACCGTCGTGAACACCAGCGGGCACGCCCTGCTGGCGGGTCCCCTCTCGGCGTTCCTCGATGGCGCGTTCGTCGGCACCACCCACGTCGAGGCCACCGCCCCCGGCGCCGAGCTGGAGCTCGCGCTGGGCGTCGACGACCGGGTGGCGGTCGAGCGCGAGCTGATGGAGCGCACCCCGCACAAGGCGCTGCTCGGCGGCAAGATCAGCGCGGTCGAGCGGTGGCGGATCGAGGTCCGCAACGGCCGCCCGACCCCGGCCCGGATCGTCGTCCGCGAGCGTGTGCCGGTCTCGCGGCACCCCGACGTCCAGGTGGTCGACGTCGAGGTCAAGCCGGAGCCCAGCGAGCGCGACGAGCTGGGCCGCCTGGAGTGGACCGCGCCCGTCGAGCCCGGAGGCACCTGGGAAGCGAGCATCCGGTTCGGTGTCCGACACGCGAAGGACGTTCCGGTCGTCGGTTGGCGGTGATGCGCGGCAGGATGGGCGGGTGATCGCGCCAACGTCTGACGCCGCAGCATCCCGGTCGCTCGCGCGGCTGCGTCCCGCGTTGGCCGACGAGGCCCACCGGGTGCTGGGCCGTGGCGAGGCCGTCGCCTTCCTCGCGCGCCTCGACCTGTGGTTCGCCGACATCCACGGGCCGATCAGCGCGCTCTACGGGGAGCAGTGCGACGGGCTGGTCGACGAGCTCGTGCGGCACGCGCTGGCCGCCGCCGACCGACGGCCCGCCGGACCTGCGTGACGTCGACCGGCGCCGCGAGATCGACCCCCGCTGGTACCAGCACCAGCGGATGGTCGGCTACGTCGCCTACACCGACCGCTTCGCGGGCACGCTGGAGAAGCTCTCCGGCCGACTGGACCACCTCGCCGAGCTCGGCGTCACCTACCTGCACCTGATGCCGCTGCTCAAGCCGCGCGAAGGGGCCAACGACGGCGGGTACGCGGTGGCCGACTACCGCGCCGTCGACCCACGGCTCGGCACGATGGACGACCTGGAGAACCTGGCGACCGAGCTGCGCGGCGCGCGACATGAGCCTCTGCGTCGACCTGGTGCTCAACCACACCGCGCGCGAGCACCCGTGGGCCCGCGGCTGGCTGGCGGGCGACCCCGACTACGCCGACTTCTACTACGCCTTCCCCGACCGCACGATGCCCGACGCCTACGAGGCCACGATCGTCGACGTCTTCCCCGACCAGGCGCCCGGCTCGTTCACCTGGGTCGAAGAGGCCGCGGGGGGCGCGGGCGCGTGGGTGTGGACGTCCTTCTTCACCTACCAGTGGGACCTCAACTGGGGCAGCCCGCGCGTGTTCGCCGCCGTGCTGGACACGATCCTGTGGCTGGCCAACCGCGGGGTCGAGATCTTCCGCATGGACGCGGTGCCGTTCATGGGCAAGCGGCTGGGCACGTCCTGCATGAACCAGCCCGAGGTGCACGACATCGTCCAGGCGCTGCACGCGCTCACCAAGCTCGCCGCGCCCGCCGTCGTGTTCAAGGCCGAGGCGATCGTCGCGCCCGACGACCTGGTCGCCTACCTCGGCGGCCACCACCGCTACCGCCCCGAGTGCGAGCTGGCCTACCACAACCAGCTGATGGTGATGCTCTGGTCGAGCCTGGCCACGAAGGACGCGCGGCTCGCGGTCCAGTCGCTGCGGCGGCTGCGCCCGATCCCGACGGAGACGTCGTGGGCCACCTACGTGCGCTGCCACGACGACATCGGGTGGGCGGTCGGCGATGTCGACGCGCGCGCGGTCGGCTTCGACGCCGCACGCCCACCGCGACTTCCTCAACGCCTTCTTCTCCGGCCGCTTCCCGCTCTCCTACGCGCGCGGCGCGCTGTTCGGCGAGAACCCGGAGAGCGGCGACGCGCGGATCTCCGGCTCCGCCGCGGCGCTCTGCGGGATCAGCGAGGCGCGGGAGCGGGGTGACCGCGTCGCGCTGGAGCGGGGGATCCGGCGGCTCGTGCTGCTGCACGCGGTGACCCTGGGCTGGGGCGGTGTGCCGCTGCTGTACATGGGCGACGAGCTCGCGCAGGACAACGACCGCACCTACCTCGACGACCCGGCGCTCGCGGCCGACAACCGCTGGATGCACCGGCCGTACTTCGACGACGCCGCCGCGGCCCGCCGGAACGACCCCACGACGGTCGAGGGCCGGGTGTTCGGCTGGTTCCGCGCGCTCGTCCGCACCCGGTCGGGCCTGTCGTCGCTGCACGCCGCGGGGGAGTCGGCGGTGCTCACGCCCGACTCGCCGCACGTGCTGGCCTGGCGGCGACGCCACCCCCGCAGCGGTAACTTCGTCGGGCTGGTCAACTTCGCCGAGGAGGCCGTGACGGTCGACCCGCGCCTGTTCGACGGCCTCGGCGAGCTGGCCACCGTGCTGTCCTCCGACGGACCCCCGCTCGTCCAGGACGGCCGCCTGCACGTCCCGGCGCTGTCCTTCGTCTGGCTCGCCGAGGAGTAGGCCGGTCAGTGCTGCTGCTGGTTCAGCCGCTGCGCGATCACGTTCTGCAGGTGCGAGAGGCCCGGCGCGCCGAGGCCGCCCACCTGGCCCTCGATCTGCTTCACCAGCTGCGGGTCGCCGAGGACGTTCTCGCTGGACTGCAGCAGCACGGTGCCCGCGCCGGTGAAGTCGTACTGGCGCTCCTCGCCCGACTGGCTGCCGAACACCATCCCCATCGCCCCGCCGAGGAAGCCGGTCATCCAGCCCGCGTCGTAGTGGTGGGAGGGCGACGGGCAGTCCGCCCAGCCGACGAGGGCCTCGGGGTCCACCCGGATCGGCGGCTCCGCGAAGATCACCGGCCCGGAGCTGGACGCCAGGAACTTGCCCGTGCCGATCAGCGTCAGGAAGCCCGGCACGATCGACTGCTTGAGCTCGAGCGTCGAGTCGAACGCCAGCAGGTTCGCCGCCCGCAGCGTCAGGTTGCCCTCACCCAGGTCGTAGCTGTTGATGTCGAACCCGCGGTCGCCCAGGATCAGGTGCCCCTGCCCGTTGGCCATCACCCAGTCGCGCGAGTACAGCGGCGCGGAGAACCGGGAGGCGACGAACCCCGCGACGTTGGCCGTCGTGAGCGGCTCGAACCGGATGCCGGGCCCGTTGGGCGCCGGGTAGTAGGCGATCATCCGGCCGGTCTGCATGAACAGCGGCCCGTTCAGCCGCACGCAGTAGGCGTAGTGGTTGCCCGGGATGTTGTCGTTGTCGGGGAGGGTGGCGGGGTTCAGGGGCGGGATGGGCGGCGTCATCAGATCTTCTGCTCCGAGGCCTGGACGTACACGGTGCCGTTGCCGGTCATCTTCAGCTGGATCGCCTCACCCGAGCCGCGGCCGACCGCGTCGCGCCAGCTGGCGTTGAGCGAGATGTCGGCGGTGACCTGGCCGACGTGGGCGACGAACGCCTGCGGGTCGACGGTGGTGGTCTGGCCCGGCCGGACGGGCAGCGCGATCGTGCCGCCGTGGGAGAGCACCACCGCGGTGCCGTAGCCGTGCAGCTGGGTGGTGAACAGCCCCTGGCCGCTGACCGCGCCGCGCACCGCCCCGCGGATGCCGCCCTGGCTGCCCAGGAACACCAGGGTGGCCTGCAGCGCCGCGTCGTGGGCCGCGAGCCGGTCGGCCTCGACGGTCAGCGGGCCTGCGCCGTCCACCTGGATGATCGTCAGGTGCATGCCGCGGTAGCCGTAGTGCACGGTGCCCTGGCCCTGCGCGACCATCATGGGCACCTGCTCGCCCGCCATCATCCGCCCGGCCATGCCGCCCATGCCCCCCATGCCACCCGCGTGGACCGGGGAGAACCCGACCTGGCCGGTGTAGGCGAGCATCGCGCCGCGGCGGGCCAGGACCTCGCGCCCTGGAGCGACGGGCGCGGTCACGACCTTCCCGTTGACCTGCTCGAACGGCATGCCTAGCGCTCCTCGGGCTGGATGTAGACGACGCCGTGGCCGTCGAACCGCAGGGAGAACGCCTCGCCGGAGCTCTCGCCGATGAGGTTGCGCCAGGACACGTCGGTGACGAACGTCTGGTTGAGCTGGCCCTGGCTCGCGATGAACGCGTCCGGGTCGACCACCAGCGGGTACTGCGGCGAGACCTCGAGCGCGATCGGCGGGCCGCCCGAGGACAGCAGCGCGGCCGTGCCGTAGCCGGTGACCGTGGTGGTGAACAGACCCTGCCCGGACGACATGCCGCGAAGGCCCGCGAAGGCGACGTCGGTGCTGAGCTTGTCCGAGAGGGCGAGCAGCTGCTCGGACTCGACCTTGAGCGTGTCGCCCGACAGCTCGACGAGCAGCACCTCCATCGCGTCCTTGGCGAAGTAGACGGTGCCGTGGCCGGAACACTGCATGAGCGAGACGGACTCGCCGGTCGCCTTGCGCTTGAGCGCGGCCCGCAGCCCGTCGCCGCCGCCCATCCCCGCACTCTTGAAGGACACGTCGCCGGTGTAGGCGATCATCGCGCCGTGGGCGGCGCGCACGCTGTTGCCCTGGAGGTCGACCTCCAACACCCGCGACCCGCTCAGCCGGAACGCCTGCATGGCAGGATCATGACACAGCGTGGAGAACGTCCTGATTTGTCACACCGCCGAGCTGGACGACGCCGCGCTCGCCGCCGCGAGGGCCCTGTGCGAGGGGGTGTTCGCCAAGTACGCGGACACCGACTGGGAGCACGCGCTCGGTGGCGTGCACGCGCTGATCTGGGAAGACGGTCGTCTGGTCGCGCATGCGGCGCTGGTCGCGCGGCGGCTGCTGAACGGCGGTCGGTCGCTGCGCACCGGCTACGTCGAGTCCGTCGCGGTCGCGCCCGACCGGCGGCGCCTCGGCTACGGCGCCGCGGTCATGCTGGCCCTGCACCCCTACCTCGACCGCGGCTACGCGCTCGGCGCGCTGGGCGCGACCGACGCCGGTGCGGCGCTCTACGCGAGGTTGGGCTGGACGCTGTGGCCGGGCCGGACCGCCGTGCTGGCCCCGGACGGCATCCGCATCACCCCGAACGACGACCGCGGGATCTTCGTCCGCCCCGTGACCGCCGACCTCGACCCGGCAGAGCTGTTGATCTGCGACTGGCGCGACGGCGACGTCTGGTGAGGGTTGCGGTGAACGAGCGCCGAGGTGCGGCGGGCGGCGTTTGCGCAGGCCCCCGATTCGTGGAACCTCCAGAGGATGGAACCCGGTCGTATCGAGTTCGTCCACCGCAGCTGGCCCGCCGACCCGGCCCAGCTCGCCACCATCCGCCACGAGATGGCCAACTGGCTCACCCCCCTCCGCCTGACCGACGAGGAGACGGCGGACGTCGTGCTGGCCGTCGACGAGGCCGCCGCCAACGCCGTGCTGCACGCCTACGGCCCCGAGGAGTCGGGTGCCGTCGAGCTGACGCTCTGGACCGAGCCCGGTCCCGGCACCGACGACGCCACGCTGTCGATCGAGATCGTCGACCACGGCCAGTGGCGGCCGCCGGGCGAGCCGCGGATCAGCGGCGGCCGCGGCATCTCGCATGATGAGCAACGTCGTCGAGTCGGTGCTGATCCACTACGACGACCGCGGCAGCCGGGTGCTGCTGCGCAGCCGGCTGCCCGTCCGCGACTGATCCGCGCTAGCGGCAGACCGGGCCACCCGCCTGCGCCGTGCCGGGGGCCGACGGGCCGAGGGCCAGCGGGTCGAGGTCGCGCGGGTCGGGGGTGGGGCCCAGCGCCCGCCCGACGGCGCGTAGGTCCAGCGCGCGCCGCGGGTGACCAGCGTCCTCAGCGCCTCGACGAGCCGGTCGACGTGTTCCTCTGTCGTCCCGATCCCGATGCTCACCCGCAGCGCCTCCCCGCTCGGGCCGCACAGCCGCTTCAGCAGGGGGTGGGCGCAGAACCGGCCGTCACGCACCCCGATGCCGTGCTCGGCCGAGAGGTAGGCGGCCACGTAGCCCGCGGGCCGGTCGGCGATCGTGAACGAACGCACGGCCACCTGGTCGGTCTCCGCCTGGTGGCCGCCGGTGGACCACACGCGCAGCGTCCGCAGGCCGGGCACCGTGCGCGAGGCCCGCGTCGAGCCGGGCCAGCAGCGCGCGCTCGTGGTCGGGGCCGGGCCCGTCGAGCACCGGCGCCAGCGTGCGGCAGGCCTGGGCCAGCGCGGCCGCGCCGAGGACGTTCGGGGTGCCGCCCTCGTGCCGGTGCGGGGCCGCGGCCCAGAGGGTCGCGTCGGTCCGCACCTCGGTGACGGCGCCGCCGCCCGCCAGGTGCGGGGGAGCGGCGTCGAGCCAGTCGCGGCGCCCGACGAGCGCGCCCGCGCCGTAGGGCGCGTAGAGCTTGTGCCCGGAGACGGCGACGTAGTCGACGTCCAGCGCCGCGATGTCCACCCGCCGGTGCGGGGCGAGTTGCGCGGCGTCCAGCACGACCCGTGCCCCCGCCGCGTGGGCGATGGCCGCGACCCGCGCGATGGGCAGCACCTCGCCGGTGACGTTGGACGCCCCGGTGACGGCGACCAGCGCGGCCGGTCGGGCCGCGCAGCTCCGCCGCGAGGGCGTCGAGCGTCGCGGCGATGGTGGGCCGCCCGGCCACGACCCGCCGCTCGCGCCACGGCAGCAGGTTGGCGTGGTGCTCGACGTCGAGGCAGACGACCTCGCCGGGCACCGCGCTCGCCAGCAGGTTGAGGGCGTCGGTGGTGTTGCGGGTGAACACGACGACGTCGTCGGGCCGGGCGCCGAGGAACGCCCCGACCGTGCGTCGCGCGCCGCCTCCAGCACGGCGGTGCACACCTGGGACGCGTAGCCCAGCGCCGCGGTGGACGCTGGAGTAGTAGCGGCAGCAGCTGCGCGACGTGCGCGGCGACGTCCTCCAACGCCGGGGCGCTGGCGGCCAGGTCGAGGTTGGCGTAGGGCGCGTCACCGCCGGTGACGAGCGGCACGCGCAGGTGCGCGCCGACGACGGCGGGCAGGCAGGTGGCGACGGGGGATGCGACAGCAGCGGTCATCACGACACTCCAGGGGCTCGCGCTTGCCGCGGACCCTGCGCCCGCGGCCAGGTCGTCACCCGGAGCACCCCACCGCGGAGGAGGGTTGCCGACCAGCGAGCCGGGGCTTGACGCTGGTACTCATGACCTGCCGGAGACGTTAGAGAACCGCGGCCGCCTTGCGCAACTGCTCCCACAGCGCGACGACGTGCTCGCGGCCCGTCGTCACCCCGCCGATCGCGACGCGGATGACCGTGCGGCCGTCGACGACGGTGTGCGTGAGCAACGCCCGTCCCGACGCGTTGACCTGCTCCATCGCCGCTCTCGTGCGCTCGTCGGAATCGAGGCGGAGGCAGACGAGCCCCAGCGAGGGCGGAGCCGCGAGGGTGAAGCCCGGCTCGTCCTGCACCCATCGCGGCGAGCTCGGCGGCCAGCGCGATGTGGCCGCGCAGGTGCTCACGCAGGCCCGTCAGCCCGTAGCCGGAGAGCACCGACCACAGCTTCAGCGCGCGGAACCGGCGCCCGAGCGGCACCTGCCAGTCGCGGTAGTCGACGACCGCGCCGGACTCGGACGCGGCGTTGCGCAGGTACTCCGGCGTGATCGACAGCGCGTCGGGCAGCGCGCGGCCGTCCCGCACCCACAGCAGCGAGGCGTCGAACGCCGTGGCCAGCCACTTGTGGGCGTCGGTGCAGAACGAGTCGGCGGTCTCAACGCCGTCGAGCAGGTGCGCGGTGCTCGGGGCAGAGCGCGGCGACCCCCGCCCACGCCGCGTCGACGTGCACCCAGACGCCCGGCGCCGCCGTCGACGACCTCGCGGACCGGGTCGACGGCGCCGGTGCCGGTGGTGCCGACGGTGGCGCAGACCAGCGCGGGGCGCAGGCCCGCCGCCCGGTCCTCGGCGATCATCGCGGCCAACGCTGCCGGGTCCATCGCGCGGGTACCCGGCCGCGAACGCCACGGTGCGCACCGCCCGCGCGCCGAGCCCGGCGACCCGCGCGGCCTTGGCCAGCGACGAGTGGGTCTCGTCGGTGACGTAGAGCCGGTCGCGGCCGTCCACGCCCTCCTCGCGCCACGGCGGGTTGGCCCGGTGCAGCGCGGCGAGCAGGGCGACGAGCGCGGCCGAGGACGCCGAGTCCTGGATCGAGCCGCCGCCCGCCGCCGTCGAACGTGAAGTCGCGGTCGAGCCCCAGCGCGCCCGCCAGCGCGTCCATCAGCGCCTGCTCGACCTCGGTCGCCGCGGGCGAGGTGGCCCAGAGCATCCCCTGCGCGCCGAGGCCGCCGGAGAGCAGGTCGCCCAGCAGCGAGTGCAGCGAGGCGTTGGCGGGGAAGTAGCCGAAGAAGCCGGGGTGCTGCCAGTGCGTCGAGGCGGGGACGACGACGCGGTCGAGCGCGGCGAGCAGCGCGTCGAGGGGTTCGGGCTGCTCGGGAACGCTCGGGCATGGCGGCCCGCACCGAACCGGGCTCCACGTCGGGCCGCACCGGCAGGTCGGGCAGGCCCGCGCGGTAGTCGGCGATCCAGTCGACGACGGCGTAGGCGCGGCGGCGGAACTCGTCGGGGGTCAGGTCGGCCATCGGACCATCCTCGTCGATCGACTGCTATACGGCGGGCGTGGCCACGACGGCCGTCGCCCCGTAGTCGGCGCGCAGCCTGGTCTTGAGCACCTTGCCGCTCGGGTTGCGCGGCAGAGCCTCGACGACCACGACGTCGCGGGGGCGCTTGTAGGCGGCGAGACGCTCCCGGCAGAACGCCTCGATGTCGGCCGCGGTCGGCGGGTCGACCGGGTCACGGGGCGCGACGACCGCCAGCGGCGCCTCCCCGTACCGCGCGTCCGGCAACCCCGATCAGGGCGACCTCGGCGATCTTCGGATGCGCCGCCAGCACGTTCTCGACCTCGGCGCAGTAGATGTTCTCCCCGCCTGAGATGATCATGTCCTTCTTGCGGTCGACGACGAAGAGGTAGCCGTCCTCGTCGGCGCGCACGAGGTCGCCGGAGTGGAACCAGCCGCCGCGGAACGCCTCGGCGGTCTCCTCCGGCTTGTTCCAGTAGCCGCTCATCACCAGCGGGCCCCGGTAGACGATCTCGCCGACCTCGCCGGGCGGCACGTCGTTCATGTCGTCGTCGACGACCCTGGCCTCGACGTTGACGATCGGCTTCCCGATCGAGCCGATCTTGCGGATGGCGTCCTCGCCGCGCAGCAGGCAGGTGACCGGGCTGCACTCGGTCTGCCCGAACGCGGTGACGATGTCCGCCTGCGGGAAGGCGTCGATCATCGTGCGGAGCAGTGTCGTCGACGCGGGCGCCGCGCCCCACGAGCAGCGGCGCAACGCCGACAGGTCGCGTTCGGCGAGGCCGGGCACCGCCACGATCGCCGCCCACTGCGCGGGCACGAAGAAGCACGACGACACCCGTTCGCGCTCCAGCAGGTCGACCATCGCCGCCGGGTCGAACCCGCCGGACGGGGTGAGCACGGTGGCCGCGCCCATCGCGAGGTTGATGCAGAAGCCGGAGACGCCCGCGATGTGGAAGAGCGGCGCGCCGGAGAGCCCGACCCGGTCGTCGCCGCTCACCCCGTTGGTCACGATGTTGCTGTAGGCGTGCAGGAACAGGTTGCGGTGGGAGAGCACGGCGCCTTTGGGGCGGCCGGTCGTGCCGGAGGTGTACATGATGAACGCGGGCGCGTCGTCGGCCACGCGGGGGCGGCGGCTCCGCGGGTGGCGCCGCGGCGAGCTGCGCGTCGTACCCCGCGCCGAGGGTGAGGACGGCGCGCACCCCCGGGGTCCGGGCGGCGCGCGGCGACCGGGGCGAAGGCGTCGTCGACGAGCACCACGCCCGCGCCGGAGTCGGTGAGCACGTAGGCCACCTCGCTCGGCGACCATGCGGAAGTTCACCGGCACGCAGACCGCCCCGACCCGGACGACGCGCCGCCATCGCCTCGATGTGCGGAATGCTGTTCAGCGCCATGACCGCGGCCCGGTCGCCCGCAGCCAACCCGGCCGCCGACAAAGCGGACGCGAGCCGGTCGATCCGTTCGTCGGTCTGCCGCCAGCTCAAGGTGAGCGGGCCGTCCCGGAATGCCGTTTCGTCCGGTTTCGTGCGGGCGAACCGCGCAATTTGGTCGGTGATCGTCATTCCCGATAGGGCGTCATTCCGGTGGTGTTCATCGCGGTCTCCTCCGACCCGTCACGGCATGGCCGGATAGCGCTCGCGGAGCTTCTGCTTCACGAGCTTGCCGGTCGGGGTGCGGGGCATGTCGGCGGTGAAGATCACCCGGCGGGGCGCCTTGAACGCGGCGATGTGCTCGCGGGTGTGCGCGATCAGCTCCCGCTCCAGATCGGGGCCCGGCGTCGCCTCGGGTGCGGGCTGCACGACGGCCAGCACCGCTTCGCCCATCTCGTCGTCCGGCACGCCGATCACCGCGACGTCGAGCACCGCGGGGTGCAGCGCCAGCGCGTCCTCCGCGTCGCGCGGGTAGATGTTCACCCCGCCGGAGATGATCATGAAGGCCTTGCGGTCGGTGAGGTAGAGCCACCCGTCCTCGTCGACGTAGCCGAGGTCGCCGGTGGTGCCCCAGTTGTCGTGCTCGGGATGGCGCGACTCGCGCGTCTTCTCCGGGTCGTTGTGGTAGGTGAACAGGGGCGCGTCGGTGCGCTCGAAGTAGATCGTGCCCGACCCGGCCCGGCGGCAGCAGCTCGCCCGTCTCGGTGTCGGCGATGCGCAGCATCGCCCAGCCCGGCGCGCCCGACCGAGCCGGGGTGGGCCAGCCACTGCGTCGAGTCGATGAACGTGATCCCGATGCTCTCGGTGGCCGCGTAGTACTCGTAGAGGACCGGGCCCCACCAGTCGATCATCGCCCGCTTCACGTCGATCGGGCACGGCGCGGCCGCGTGGATCGCCACCCGCATCGAGGAGACGTCGTAGCGGGCGCGGACCTCGGGCGCCAGCTTGAGCAGCCGCACGAACATCGTCGGCACCCACTGGCTGTGCGTCGCCCGGTGCTCGCTCGATCGCGGCCAGCGCCTCCTCGGCGTCGAACCGGTCCATGACGATCGACGGTGCCGCCCAGCGCCTGCACCGTGGCGGTGAAGCGCAGCGGGGCGGCGTGGTAGAGCGGCGCGGGGGAGAGGTAGACCGTCTCGGGCGTGAACCCGTACAGGCCGCCGAACGACCGCGACGTAGCGTGTCGCCGGGCTCGTCGATCCGCCGCTGCGGCATCGGCGGCCGGACGCCCTTCGGGCGTCCGGTGGTGCCCGACGAGTACAGCATCGCCGCGCCCGCGGGCTCCTCGGCCAGCGGCTCGCCGGACACGCCGTCCAGCGCCGCGTCGTAGTCGTCGAAGCCCGGCACGGCCGCGCCGTAGGCCAGCCGCAGCCCGACCTCGGGCACCGCCTCGCCGACCGCCGCCGCGAGCGGGCCCAGCGACCCGGCGACGACCAGCGCCTTCGCCCCGCAGTCGCGGACGATGTAGGCGACCTCGGCCGCGGTGAGGTGGTGGTTGACCGCGGTGAGCAGCAGGCCGCAGCGCTGCGAGGCCCAGTAGACCTCGAACACCCGCGGGGAGTTGTCGGCGAGCAACGCGATCGACGTCGCCGGGCCGCATGCCGTGCTCGACGAGCCACCGCGCGAGCCGGGCCGAGCCCGTCTCCAGCTCGCCGTGGGTGAGCGTCTCCCCGGACCCGGCCATGATCACGGCCGGGTGGTCGGGGCTCGGTGCGGCGCGCGTTCCGGGAAGCACACCCGAATGTCTACCGGATCACACCGGGGCTGAGCATCCCTCGACGTGGTAGGAACGGTCACGACTGACGGTTCGGGTACGGATGAGTGAGCGTGGAGGCAGCGGGCGTGGACGTCACCGGCGCGGTAGCACTGGTCACCGGCGGGGCATCGGGACTCGGGTCTGGCCACCACGAAGGCGCTGCTCGGCGCGGGCGCGAAGGTCGTGATCCTCGACCTGCCGACGTCCGCGGGCGAGCAGGTCGCGAAGGAGCTGGGCGAGGACGTCCGGTTCGCCGCGGCCGACGTGCGCAACGAGGCCGAGGTCGCCGCGGCGCTGGACGTCGCGGACGCGCTGGGCCCGCTGCGGGTGTGCGTCAACTGCGCGGGCACCGGCAACGCGCTCCGCACAGTCGGCAAGAACGGCCCGTTTCCGCTCGCCGACTTCACCCGGATCATCGAGATCAACCTGATCGGCACGTTCAACGTGCTGCGGCTGGCCGCCGAGCGGATGCTGGCCCACGACGCGGTCGACGGCGAGCGCGGCGTGATCGTCAACACCGCGTCGGTGGCGGCGTTCGACGGGCAGATCGGCCAGGCCGCCTACTCGGCGTCCAAGGGCGGGGTGGTCGGCATGACGCTGCCGATCGCGCGGGACCTCGCGGGCATGCTGATCCGCGTGGTGACGATCGCGCCAGGCCTCTTCGACACCCCATTGCTGGCCGGTGCGCCCGATGACGTGCGGGCGGCACTGGGCAGGCAGGTGCCGCATCCTGCCCGGCTCGGCGCGCCCGCCGAGTACGGCGCTCTGGCCGCGCACATCGTGGCGAACCCGATGCTGAACGGCGAGACGATCCGGCTCGATGGCGCGATCAGGATGGCGCCGAAGTAGGCCGATCGGCCCCTCGGGTCAATGGGCCGGGACCGTCAATGGGCGCCGTGGTAGGCGGTGAGCACGTTCGACGGGATGCGGCCCCGTTCGGACACCTTCATGCCCTGTGCGACTGCCCATTCCCGAATGGCCTGGTTCAGCTCGCGGTCGGAAGTGGGCTTGGCCGCGGGTGCGGCGGCCGCGGCGGCACGCCTGGCGCCGGTGCGGCGGGCTGCGGAAATGAACGGAGCGAGCACGGAGCGCAATCTCTCACCATTGGCGGTGGAGAGGTCGATCTCGTAGACCCGGCCGTCGACGGAGAACTCGACCTGCTCCTCGGCCTCGCCGCCATCCAGGTCGTCGACCAGGGTGATCATCGTCTGCTTTGCCATGTCGGGGCCTTTCGAAAGATCGCGGCACGTCGGATCCACGCGAGTACGGGTGGGGTTTGCGGCGGGCAGCGGTGAATTGCTGGAGTGAGGATAAGGGATAAGCCCTGGCATTGTCGATCGGGGTGTCGAACCGGTTTCGGCTAAGCCCGTTTTGGACCCATTAGCCGAGCGGGGACCACCAATCGGTTATCGGGTCGGGCGCAGTCAGGTCGATGCGTTGGCCGGGGCGGGGGAGTGCGATCTGCACATCCTCGGCCGCCGCCGCGGACACGAGTCGGCGCACCGGCTCGGCCCAGGCGTGGAAACCGAGATTGAACGTGGCCCAGTGCACCGGCACCAGCAGCCCGCCGCGCAAGTCGATGTGGGCGCGGACCGCTTCTTCGGGCGTCATATGGATGTCGGGCCACAAATCGGCATAGGCGCCGATAGGCAGCAGCGTCAGGTCGAACGGGCCGAGCGCGGCGCCGGTGCGGGCGAACGCGGCGGTGTAGCCGGTGTCGCCGCCGAAATAGGCCCGGTGCGCGGGCCCCGCCACCGCCCACGACGACCACTGGGTGGTGTTGCGCGCGAGGCTGCGGCCCGAGAAGTGCCTGCACTCGACGCACGTCAGCGTCAGCTCGCCGACCCGGGTCGAGCCGCCCCAGTCCAGTTCGACGATCCGCGCGGCGGGCACGCCCCACTTGCGCAGGTGGGCGCCGATGCCGATCGGGCACGACGAACGGCGCCGCGCTCAGCGCGCACAGCGCACGGACCGTCGGCAGGTCGAGGTGGTCGTAGTGGTCGTGCGAGATCAGCACCGCGTCGAGCGCGGGCAGCCGGTCGAGGCCGGTCGGCGCCGGGTGCATGCGGCGCGGGCCCGAGCGTGCGCGACGGGGACGCCCGCTCGCCCCACATCGGGTCGGCGAGCACGCGGTGGCCGTCGATCTCGATGAGGACGCTGGAGTGGCCGAACCAGGTGACCGCGACCGCGCCCGCCGGTCCGAGCGCCGCGCCCGGCACCAGCGGGACCGGACCGGACGGGCGACCGGTGTCGTCCCGGGTGAGCATCCTGCGGATGATCGTCGCGGTGCTGACCTGGGCGTGCGCGGAGGCAGGCTCGGTGTTGGCGAAGCGCCCGTCCTTGCCGTGGGGCGAGGCGTCGGCGGCGGCCTGCAGCCGCGCCGCGGATGCGCCGAGGGCGGTCGGGATGCCGCGGGCGGCGCGGCCGAGTCGCCACGGCCGCGGTGAGACCGGCGAGCACCGGCGAGGAGGGGGAGCAGACGCACGGTCACCAGAGCCTAGGGCTCGTGATCACCATGACCCCGTCCACGACGCCGGCCAGCACGGTGGCGACCGAGCGCCGCGGCCACATCCTGCTCGTGCGCATCGAGCGGCCGCACAAGCGCAACGCGATCGACGCCGACACCACCGCGGGCCTCGACGCCGCGCTGAACCTGCTCGACGACGACCCCGATCTGTGGGTCGGGGTCCTCGCGGGCACCCCGGTGGCCTTCTCCGCGGGCACCGACCTGGCCGTGGGGGCGGGGCCGCCCACCCCGCGCGGTGGCGGGTACGGGGTCGTCCGCCGCGACCGCGCGACCCCGCTGATCGCCGCGGTCGAGGGGCTGGCCTACGGGGGCGGCTTCGAGATCGTGCTGGCGTGCGACCTCGTCGTCGCGGCGAGGACGGCGCGGTTCGCGCTGCCCGAGACCGCGCGCGGGCTCGTCGCCAACTGCGGTGCGCTGTTCCGCGCCCCCCGCGCCCTGCCGCTCAACATCGCGCGGGAGATGCTGCTCACCGGCGACCCGCTCGACGCCGAGCGCGCCTGGTCGCTGGGGCTGGTCAACCGCCTCGTCGAGCCGGGCACGGCCGAGCAGGCCGCCGCTGGAGCTCGCCGAGCGGATCTGCGCGAACGCGCCGGTCGCCCAGCGCCTCTCGCTGCGCGGCGTGGCCGCCGCCGACGCCGACCGCGACGCCCGGGGCTGGGCCGCGACCGAGCAGGCCTCGCTCGAGGTGAACGCCTCGGCCGACGCCGCCGAAGGCGTCGCCGCCTTCCGGGAGAAGCGCGCGCCGCGCTGGAGCGGCCGCTGAGGTCCGCCCCGGACGGCGTTGATCGCCGAAGTCGGGACATGGCGGCCACATATGGCGCTCATGTCCCACAAACGGCGATCACCGGCCTCAGCGGCGCAGAAGGCGGAGTCGCCTGCGGGGGGTCGCCGGGTCGGGTGTGGACTCCTCGGCGGGCGGCGGGGTGGCGGCCGGGGGAACGGCGACCTCGATCTCCCCGCCGAGGCGTGAACCCGTCGGCCAGCTCGAGGTCGTCGCCGCTCCAGAAGCGGCCGGGGTCGTACCAGCTCGGCTTGTGGTCGTCGGCGAGCAGGCCCATCTCGGCGAACGTGACGGCAACGACCTCGGCGCAGTACGCCGTCTCGAGGTCGGCCGCCTCCTCCTTGTGGCGCAGCTGGGGCACCCGCCCGCGCAGCCACCGCCCGGCCAGGGCGGCGGTCGAGGGGAACGGCGTGCCGTCCAGCCGGGCGATCGCGCGCAGCAGACCGTCCTCGTGCTCGCGGGTCAGCGTGCCGGAGAGCTGGCGCACCCAGCCCCGCTGCCCGTACCGCTGCCCCCACTGCAGCACCGCCGCGTGCAGGTCGTGCAGCTGCACGCCGCGGTGGCGCCCGCCCGTCCACATGTCGGGCAGGCTGCGGCCGAGCTCCGCGTGCCACATGAGCGGCGGCATGTCGTCGAGCGCGACGGCCATCCCGACGTGGTTGACCGGGGCGTTCGTCAGCCCGCGGATGGCCCGGTCGGCGCCGCTGGTGCCGCGGAACACCCAGATGTCACCCGTGCGGGCGAGATCGACGGCCCGCTCGAGAGTGATCACTTCTCCCGCACGCACCGCGGTACCTTAGCGACCATGCGCTGGTGGAAATGGGTGGGTCTGGCCGGGCTCGCCGGGGTGGCGGCGACCGGCGTCGTGACGGTGCAGGCCGAGCGGAAGCGCCGCGCCTACACCCCCGACGAGATCCGCGCGCGCCTGCACGAGCGCGCGCGGGAGGCCGAGAAGAACTCTTCGGCGGCCTAGCCCGTCAGAGGTCGGCGGCGGTTCAGCCCGTCAGAGGTCGCGCGGTCGCGCGCGTCGAGGTAGGCGGCGAACTTGCGGCGCGCCGCCTCGGCCCGGGTCGGCACGTGCTCGGTCGGGACCTCCACCGGCTCGTAGCCGCGCAGGATGCGGCGGGCCACGGTGGCCTTGTGCACCTCGTCGGGGCCGTCGTAGATGCGGGCGGCGCGCGCGGCCCGGTACATCTGCTCCAGCGGCAGGTCGCCGGAGAAGCCGAGCGAGCCGTGCACCTGGATCGCCCGGTCGATCACGTCGTGCAGCACCCGCGCGCCCCAGTACTTGATCATCGCGATCTCGACCCGCGCGTTGGCCGCGCCGACCTGGTCCATGGTCCACGCCGCGTGCAGCGTGAGCAGCCGCGCGGCCTGCATCTCGGCGGCGCTCGTGGCCACCCAGTCCTGCACCATCTGCTTGTCGGCGAGCACCGAGCCGTGCGTGTAGCGGCTCACGGCCCGCTCGCACAGCATGTCGAACGCCCGCTGCGACTGGCCGAGCCAGCGCATCGCGTGGTGGATCCGGCCGGGGCCGAGGCGCTGCTGGGCCAGGCGGAAGCCGTCGCCCGGGTTGCCGACGAGGTTCTCCCGCGGCACCCGGACGTCGCGGTAGACCACCTCGGCGTGCCCGCCGTCCAGGCGCAGCCCGGACGTCGGGTGGTCCATGACGGGGATGTCCCGGACGATGTCGACCCCCGGCGTCGGGACCGGCACGATGATCATCGACGAGCCCTGGTAGGCGGAGACGTCGGGATCGGTCACGCACATGACGATGAGGAAGTCGGCGACCGAGGCGTTCGAGCTGAACCACTTGTGCCCGTTGATCACGTACTCGTCGCCGTCGAGCACGGCGCGGGTCGACAGGAGCGTCGGGTCGGCGCCCGCGCCCGGTTCGGTCATGGAGAAGCTGCTGCGCAGCTCACCGCGCAGCAGCGGGTGCATCCACCGTTCCTGCTGCTCCGGCGAACCGCCGATGGCCAGCAGCTCGGCGTTGCCGGAGTCGGGCGCCTGGTTGCCGAAGATCCCCGGCGCGAAGCGGCACCGGCCGAGGATCTCGTGCATCAGGCCGAGCTTGACCTGGCCGAACCCGCCGCCGCCCAGCTCGGGTGGCAGGTGCGCGGCCCACAGCCCGCGCTCGCGCACCTGCTCCTTCAGCGGGGCGGTGATCCGGTCGAACGTGGCGCGGTCGATGTCGAGCGTCTCCAGCGGGATGATCTCGTCGCGGACGAACCCGCGCATCCAGGAGAGCTGCGCCTCGAACTCGGGCTCGGTCGCGAAGTCCCACGCCATAGGCCGTTCCTAGTGCAGCGCGGACATCGCCGTCCACTTGTCCCACGGAACCGCCCAGTCGTAGACGTCGCCGTCGACGGCCGAGAGCTGCACGGGCGTGCCCGTGATCTCGACCGGGTCCCCGAACAGCGCGGTGCCGAAGTAGGCCTTCGCGTTGGCGGTGCTCAGGTTGATGCAGCCGTGGGTGACGTTGCGCTTGCCCTGCGCCGAGACCGAGAGCGGGTTGGCGTGGATGAACTCGCCGTTGTTGGAGATCCGCACGGCCCAATGCTCGGGGACGTCGTTGTAGCCGAAGTCGGGGTTGGACATCAGCACGGTCTCGGACTTGCCCATCACGATGTGCGTGCCGCTGCGGGTGATGCGCCGCGGGTCGGTGTCGGCGCCGTAGCTGGCGGGCAGGTCCATCGCGACCTGTCCGTCGCGCACCACCTGGATGCGGTGGCTACGCGCGTCGGCCTTGACGATCTGGGAGCGCCCGATCGTGAACGCCGTCGTGAGGTCGGCCTTGCCGTAGCCCGCCTTGCCCACGTTCAGCCCGTAGAGGTGCGCGGCCATCGTGACGGTCGTGCCGACCGGCCAGTAGTCCTTCGGCCGCCAGTGCACGCGGGAGCCGCCGTAGGCGTCGGGCAGCCAGCCCCACGAGCCGGTGACCGGCACGGAGGTGGTGACCTGCAGGGCCTTCTCGACCGTGGCCCGGTCGGCCACCGCGATCGACCGGTTGAACTGGATCATGATCGGCGCGGCGACGCCGACGGTCTGGTCGTCGCCGATCGTCGTCGTCGCCGCGATGTACCGCTTCGGTGTGGCCGTGGTGAACGTGCCCGCGACCGGGGCGGTGCCGCCGCTGCTGCTCGCCGTGCCCGCGAACTGGTAGGTGGTGGCGAACTTCGGGGGCGCCGAGGCCGTCCAGGTCGCGCCGTCGGCCGAGAGGCTGCCGGGGACCACGGTGCCGTTCTTGGCCGTGAGCGTGACGCCGGTGAGCTTGCCGTGCGTGGCCGTCACGGTGATCGGGTCGGCGGGCGCGACGTCCTTGGTGCCGTCAGGCGGGTCGACCGCGATCGTCGGGGCGGGCACCACCACGGGCGCGGCAGGGGCGGCGGGCACGGCCGAGGCCTGCGGGGCGGTGCAGCCCGCCACCAACCCCAGCCCGATCGCGCCCAGAGCCACCAGGCCCAGAACGGGCCGCATTCGTTTTCCCCGCACCACAACCACACGCGACACAGTGGTCCCCCTGTCCACGACTCCCCGGATCCATGAGATCAACCGGGGATCGTGGCGTCAATTCTGGCGCGGGGACGGTATGCGGTGTCGTAACCGTCGAATCGGTGGGCTCCGAAGTGGACGGCGCGGGAGCCTGCGCGGAGGGTGACGGGGCCGCGGATGCGGTGCCGTCAGACGTCGACGTCGTGGGCTCCATGTGCGTGGCCTGCGGGGCGGGATCCTGGTCCGCACGGAGCTCGGACTTGAGGATGCGCGTGGATCGACCCAGGCTGCGGGCGGCGTCGGGCAGCCGCTTGGCCCCGAACAGCAGCACCAGCACGAGGATCACGATCGCCCAGTGCCAGGGACTCAGCTCGCCCATGTGTGTGCCCTTCCCAGCCGCCGATCTGACCCGTTCAGTGTGCACCGCGGAACCGGTATTCGACGACGCCGCCCCGGCATCGGGCGAATTGTTCCGCAATTACCGATTCACTTTTCACCCGGTCGGGGAACCGCCCGCGGGGCCCTCAGGAGCGTCGGACGCGCAGCGCCAACCAGATCAGGCCGAGGCCGACGAACACGGCGATGAGCCCGTTGACCGTCCACAGCCGCGATCCGGTCATCACGCTGCCGCCGATCACGCCGACCCCCTGCAGGGTCCAGAGCGCGCCGATGAGGGCGAGCACGACGCCCGCGGCGGGGATGATCCAGCGACTCACCGATCTCCCTCGCTGACGCTCGCTCGAACGCTTCGCGGACGCTGTGTCCATGGTTCGCTCGCAAGCTCGCTCACGAGACCATCATGCCCCTCCGAGGCCCCGGTAGACCGGGCGCAGCAGCTCGGTGACCGGCTCGCCCCGCAGCGCGACCGGGAAGGGCGGGATCTGGTCGAGCAGGGCATCGGGCGGGCGTCTCGGGCCCCGCGACCGGCGCGGGCAGGGGAGCGGCCACCGCGTAGAAGGCATCGAGCACCTCGGACGAGCGGGAGCGCCCCGCGACGGGCCGACGCCGCCGCGGCCCGTCGGCGTGCGGAGATCGGCCAGCAGCGTCTCCCGGTCGCGGCCGCGCAGGGCGAGGATCTCGAACGGGTCGGCGTCGAACCGCTCGGCCAGCACGTAACAGACCGCGGCGAGGTGTTTGCAGGGCACGGCCTGGTCGGGGCACGTGCAGTCGAGCGCGAGATCGCGGGCGCTCGCGGGGAACAGCGAGAGCCCCACGGCGCGCGAAGACCTCCTCGATCCCGTGCGGCATCTCCCCGGCCAGCAGCGCCGCGGTGTAGCGAGGCGTCGGCGACCAGCGCCTCGGCGACCTCGCCCCACTCCGCCTTGCCGAACGCGGGCACGCCGACCCGCACGGTGTAGGGCCGCGGCCTGCTGCCCTGCACCGTGGCCAGCGCGCCGCCCGCGTCGACCTCCATCGAGATGATCTGGCCCTGGCGGGCGTAGGCCCGGCCGCGGGCCATCCGGCCGCCGACCCCGATCTGCTCCAGCACGCGCCAGGAACCGCTTCGACCACCACGTGCGCGCCACCGAGCCACGTGCGGAGTTGATCTGGATGCCGCCCGTGACCTTGATCGGCCGGGCGGGCGCCTCGTCGAGCCACCACGGCTCGGTCATCGCCGCGTCTCCTGGTTCACTCCGCCTCCACCGCCGCATCGGCGTCGAGGGTGAACAGCGAGCGCAGGGTGTCGGTGGACAGCTCGGTGAGCCAGCTCTCGCCCTCGCCGACGACCATGCCCGACAGCGCGGTCTTCTTCGCGATCATCGCGTCGATCCGCTCCTCGACGGTGCCGGGGCAGACGAACTTGCGCACCTGGACGTTGCGCCGCTGCCCGATGCGGAACGCCCGGTCGGTGGCCTGGTTCTCCACGGCCGGGTTCCACCAGCGGTCGAGGTGCACGACGTGGTTGGCCGCGGTGAGCGTGAGCCCGGTGCCGCCCGCCTTCAGCGACAGCACCATGACCGGCGGGCCGTCGCCCGGCCTGGAAGCCGCGCCACCATCTCGTCGCGCCGCTTCTTGGACGTGCCGCCGTGCAGGAACGCGATGTCGGTGTCGAACCGGGCCGACGAGGTGCGGCACGAGCATGTGCCCGAACTCGGTGAACTGGGTGAAGCACAGCACCCGGTCGCCCTCGTCGAGGATCTCGCCGAGGATCTCCTCCAGCCGGATCACCTTGCCCGAGCGCCGGCCGATCGCGACCCGTCGTGCAGCAGCTGGGCCGGGTGGTTGCAGACCTGCTTGAGCTTGGCCATCGCCGCCAGCACGTTGCCCCGCCGCTGGATGCCCTGCGCGTCCTCGATCTTCTCCATCATGTCGTCGACGACGGTGCGGTAGAGCGTGGCCTGCTCCGGCGTGAGCCGGTAGTGCTGGGTGATCTCGATCTTCTCGGGCAGGTCGTCGATGATCGTCGGATCGGTCTTGACCCGGCGCAGCAGGTAGGGCCGGGTGATCGTGCGCAGCCGTGTCGCCGACTCCGTCGTTGCCGTGCCGCTCGATCGGCACGGCGTAGCGCTCGCGGAAGCGGTCGGCCGAGCCCAGCAGCCCGGGGTTGAGCACGTCCATCACCGACCACAGCTCCGAGAGCCGGTTCTCCACCGGGCGTGCCGGTGAGCGCGACGCGGTGCTCGGCGTCGACCCTGCGCACCGCGCGCGCGGCCGACGCCCGGCTGTTCTTGACCGCCTGGGCCTCGTCGAGCACGAGGCGGTGCCACGCCGATCGCGGCCAGCTCCTCGACGTCGCGGGTGGCGGTGGCGTAGGTGGTGACGACGAGGTCGGCCGCCGCGCCTGCTCGCCGCAGCGCGTCGCCGTGCGGGCGGCCGGGCCCGTGCAGCGCGAGCACCCGCAGCTCGGGGGCGAACCGCTCGGCCTCCCGCTGCCAGGTGCCCACCAGCGACATCGGGCACAGCAGCAGCGTCGGCCCGCGCGCGGCCGCATGCCGCTCATACGCCTCCAGCGCCAGCAGCTGCACGGTCTTGCCCAGCCCCATGTCGTCGGCGAGCAGCGCGCCCAGACCCAGCTCGGCCAGGAACGCCAGCCACGACAGCCCGCGCTGCTGGTAGGGGCGCAGCTGCGCGCGGAAGCCGGGCGGAGCGGCGACCGGGGTGATGGCGCGCTCGGCCCGGCCCTCGAGCAGGTCGCCGATCCAGCCCTGCGCGTGCACGGCCGTGACCGGGAGCGGCACGTCCTCGTCGCCCGCCCAGTCGTCGGGGTGGCGACCGGCGAGCGCCAACACCTCGGCCGCGGTGGGGGTGCGGCGCGGCGTGGCTGCGGCGCAGGAACTCCAGGCCCGCCCGCAGCTTCTCGGCATCGACGCTCACCCACCGCCCGCGCACCCGCACGAGCTGGGCCTTGGCCGCCACCAGCTCGGCGAGCTCCTCCTCGCCGAGCTCGTCGTCGCCGACGGCCACCGACCACCGGAAATCCGCCAGCTCCTCGCGGCCCAGACCGCCGCGGGTGAGCACGCGATCGGCCGGGGTGCTGCGGGCGGACAGCGACAGCCCCACCCGGCGCGAGCCGTCCCAGCCGCTGGGCAGCTGCACCCCGAACCCGGCGTCGGCCAGCAGCGGCGCGTCGACGGTGAGGAAGCTGGTGGGCGCCGCCGTTCTCCAGATCGAGCGCCTCGGGCCGGGCCGAGCGCAGCGCGGCGGCGAGATCGGGCATCACGAGCGCGGCCCGGCCCAGCTCGGCGAGCAGCAGCTCCTGCGGATCCGCGACCAGGCGTTCGGCGCGCCCGTCCCACACCTGCGCGGCGGGCACGAGCAGGCTCGGATCGGCCGTGGACTGGAGGAAGAACTCCAGGATCCAGTGGGTGCCGTCGCCGGTCTGGTCCTCCAGGTCGTCGCCGGGGTCGGCCGGGTCGTGCAGCGTGCGGACCTCGGAGAGCCGGAAGCTCGCCCGCCCTTCGCCGGGCGCGCCCGCGCCGACCTCGTCCCACTCGCGCAGCGCGTCGGCGAGCGTCGGCCAGCTCGCGCTCGCCCGCCTCGATCCGCGCCGTCCGGCGCGATGAGCGCGGTGCAGCCACGCCTCGATGCCGTGCCCCGCCGCGAGCGCGCCCGGAACGGCGCCGGGAGATCGACGGGCGTGCGGGCCAGCCGATCGCGCACCGCGGCGTCGGTGAGCACCGCGAGCGCGTCTTCGACGAGCGCCTGCGGATCGGCGCCGCGCGCGTCGCGTGTGCCCGGCCTGCTCGGCCCGTCGCGACCGGCGGCAGCGCATCGACCAGCGCCTCGACGGCCACGGCATCGAGCCCGCGGACGACCGGCCGCCACCGGGCGTGCGGCGCGCCGGCCTCGCGGACGAGCGTGGGCAGGACGCGTCCGCGGGCGGCGAGATCCTCGGCCAGCTCGGCGAGGGCGCGCAGGTGCGCGACCGACGCGCCGTAGCGGGCCTCCTCGGCGGGATCGGCCAGCTCGGCCGCGTCGACCGCCAGCGCGGGCACCGTCCACGGCCGCAGCACCGGCTCGCTGCGCGGGGTGGCCGCGGGCGCTCGAACGCACCAGCTCGGGCGAGGCCACCGGCCCGCCGGGCCACGAGGGCAGCAGCAGCGTGAGCGTGGCGGGCTTGCCGGGGTGCAGGGCCGTCAGCGCCGCGGTGTCGGCCGCGAACGGGTGCGGCCGGGCCGAGCGCAGCGACCGCGCCGACGACGACGCGGGCCGCTCCCCGTCCTCGGCCCACAGCAGCACACCGCGGCCGGGCGACCAGACGGCGTGGACGGCGAGCACGGACCAAGGCTACGGCCGGGCCCCGACAGATCCGCGCACGCGCCCCAGGCCACACCCGCGGCGAAAGTCATTGATTTGCTGTTGGAGCTGCAGATCGGTGATTCTCGGGCGGTTGGCGAGCCCCGCGCGTGACTCTCGAGCGGGCGGTTGGCGAGCCCCGCGCACCCAGGCGCTCAGGCGACCAGGTCGGCGTACTCGGGGTGCTTGGCGATCCAGCCCTTGATGAAGGGGCAGTCGGGCCGCACGGCGAGGCCGCGGGCCCGCGCCGCGTCCAGCGCGGCCCGGGCGAGCTGCCCGCCCAGGCCCCGGCCCGCGTAGGCGTCGTCGATCTCGGTGTGCACGAACGTGATCCGGCCGGGCCGCAGCCGGTAGAAGGCGAACCCGGCCAGCGCGCCGTCCACGGTGATCTCGAACCGCGACCGCTCCGGGGCGTCGGCGACCGTCGGTGGCGTCGGTCATCCGCGGGCCCCGCTGTGCGGGATGTACGTGGCGGGCACGACGCCGAGCTTGCCCTTCTGGTAGTCCTCGAACGCCGTCCATCACCTCGGCCTTGGTGTTCATGACGAACGGCCCCGCCCAGGCGATCGGCTCCCGGATCGGCTGCCCGCCGAGGATGACGACGTCCATGCCCGCGAGGCGCGACTCCTGGGTGGCGTCGGCGGCCACGGTGATCGTGTCGCCCGCCCCGAAGAGCACGGCCTGCCCGGTGCGCACCGGCCGCCGCTCGGCTGCCGACCGTGCCCGTCGCCGGACAGCACGTAGACCAGCGCGTTGAAGTCGCGGCGCCACGGCAGCCGCAGCGTGGCGCCGGGGGAGAGGGTCGCGTGCGCCATCGTCATCGGGGTGAACGTCGATGCCCGGGCCGGTGTGGCCGCCGAGCTCGCCCGCGATGAGCCGGATCAGCGCGCCTCCGTCGTGGCTGGTCAGCAGCGCCGCGTCGCCACCGCGCAGGTCCTGGTACTTGGGCTCGAGCCACTTGTCGGCCTTCGGCAGGTTCACCCACAGCTGCAGGCCGTGGAACAGCCCGCCCGACGCGACCAGGCTCTCCGGCGGCCGCTCGATGTGCAGCAGGCCGCTGCCCGCGGTCATCCACTGGGTGTCGCCGTTGGTGATCACCCCGCCGCCGCCGTGGCTGTCCTGGTGCTCGAAGGTGCCGTCCATGATGTAGGTGACGGTCTCGAAGCCGCGGTGCGGATGCCAGTCGGTGCCCTTCGGCTCGCCGGGCGCGTACTCGACCTCGCCCATCTGGTCCATCATCAGGAACGGGTCGAGGTCGCGCAGGTCGACGCCCGCGAACGCGCGGCGCACCGGGAACCCCTCGCCTTCGAAGCCGGTCGGGGCGGTGGTGACCGACCGCACGCGTGCGCTCGACCGCGGCCTCGCCGGGTTCGGGCACCCGCGGCAGCACGGTGACGTCGGGAACGGTGACAGCGGGCACGGCGACCTCCTGTAGTTGTAGGTGCAAGTATCCGGCCTCAACGTCGATGGCCGCCGGTCTCTTCCCGAGCATCCTCGCCCACGGAGCGGGCAGACTGCTCCGCGTGCCCACACTGCCTGCCGACGAGCAGCGCGCCATGGTGGCGCGGCGCGGGTCGCCCGGCTGGCCACGTTGCGCGCCGACGGCACGGCCCGGCTCGTCCCGATCACGTTCGTGCTGCTCGACGGGCTGGTCTGCTCGGCCGTCGACGAGGTGAAGCCCAAGCGCTCGACGCGCCTGGCCCGCCTGGACGACGTGCGCCGCGACCCGCGCGCGGCGGTGCTCGTCGACGCACTACGCCGAGGACTGGACCCAGCTGTGGTGGGTGCGGATCGACGGCACGGCCGAGGTCCACGAGACGGGGGAGCTCGCCACATCGGGCGCGGGCGGCCCTCGCACGCGAAGTACCCCCCGTACGCCGCGGCCCCTCCGCGAGGCGCGGTGCTCGTCCTCACCCCGCAGCGGTGGGCGGGGTGGACGGCGACGTGACCCGCCCGTCGGCGAGGAACCGCACCACCGCCGCCGTCACCGCGCCGGTCGCCTCGAGGTGCGGAGCGTGCCCGCAGTCGATCACGATCAGCTCGACCGGCCCGGACGCCCCGTCGCGCACCGCCTCGACGTGCAGCACCGTGCCGTAGGGATCGGCCGTGCCCTGGATCGCGAGCACGGGAGCGGTGATGCCGGCGCAGCAGCGGCCGCAGGTCCCACGACCGGAACGCGTCCGACAGCCACACGTCGTTCCAGTTGTGGAACGTCACGCTGCGCGTCGCGGTGGTGGCGGGCCATCCGGCGGGCGAGGTCGCCGTCGCGGAACGCGTCGCGGGCCGCTGCCACCCCGACCAGCCCGACCGGCTCGGCGATCACGTGCGGGGCGAGCACGACGAGGCCGGCCACGGGGTGGGTCGCGGCGTGCACGAGCGCGATCGAGCCGCCGTCGCTGTGCCCGATCAGCACCGGGTCGTCCAGCCGCAGGGTCGCGCGCAGCGCGGGGACGACCGTCGGCCGCCTCCTCGTGCATGAACGCGACCGTGCGCGGCGCGGCGGGCAGGTCGGAGAAGCCGTGCCCGAGCCGCGAGTAGGCCACCACCCGGCGGCCGGTGGCCGCGGCCAGGCCTGCGGCCAGCCGCGCCACAGGCGCGACCGAGCCGAGCCCCTCGTGCAGGAACAGCAGCGGCGACAGGCCCGGGTCGCCCGGCACGTCGAGGTACTCGACCCGGCCGCCGGGCACGGCGACCAGGGGCAGGTCACCCGGGGGATCGCTCACGGCAGCGAGCCTACGACGACCCGCGGAGCCGTCCGGCGGGCTGCGGCGCGGCGCCGCGGGAACCTACGATGCGCCCGTGCCCCCCGCGGAGCTCTCCCTCACGTTCGACGAGCTGACCGCGCGTGCCGCGGCGCTCGCCACGGGCCCCGGTCGGGCGGTCCTGGGCATCACCGGAGCGCCGGGGGCGGGGAAGTCGACGCTGGCCGAGGCGCTGCTGGCGAACCTGCCCACCGCGGCGCACGTGCCCATGGACGGCTTCCACCTCGCCGACGTGGCCCTGCGCGCGCTCGGCAGGCTCGACGCGAAGGGCGCGCCGGACACGTTCGACGCGGGCGGCTACGTCGCTCTGCTGCGGCGCCTGCGGGCCGACGCCGAGGACGTCGTCTACGCGCCGATGTTCGAGCGCGACCTGGAGCAGCCGCTCGCCGGGGCCATCGCGGTGCCGCGCTCGGCCCGTCTGGTGATCACCGAGGGCAACTACCTGCTGCACTGGCCCGCGGTGCGCGCGGAGCTCGCCGAGGTCTGGTTCTGCGACCCCGACCCCGCGGTGCGGCAGGCCCGCCTGACCGCCCGGCACGTCGCGTTCGGTAAGGCGCCCGCGTTCGCTTCGGAGTGGGTGGCGTCCATCGACGCGCCCAACGCGGAGCTGGTGGAGGCGACGAGGGACCGGGCCGATCTGATCATCCCGGCGCCCGTGCTCGACGGCCTGCCCCTGCGGGCGGCCCGGTAGATCCCGCCGGACGCGGCGGCTCAGCGGAGCGACGGGGGACCGCCGGGCACCCGGCCGACCTCGATGTCGCAGTGGATGGCCGACTCGGGGATGCCGGTCAGGTCGGCGATCAGCGAGCGGGCGGCGGCGTCGGCGTCGGGCATGGCGGGGACGGTGGTCGCGGCCTCGATCTCGGGGACGTAGAGCACGAACCGGCGCTCCGAGATCCACGCGAGCACCCGGAACCGGCGCTCGTCCCTCGACACACCGCCAACGGTACGAGGCTCATCCGCACGGTGCCAACAACGTGCAGGTGGCGGGCCTGTCGGCGGCGGGGGTCGGCGTGGGCGTCGGGGCCTGGGCCTGGGCGGGGTCCGGCTCCGGGGTGGCCGACGGCAGCGGCGTCGCGGTCGGCGGTGGGGGTGGGCGGTGGGCGTGGGTGTCGACGGTGGGCGGTGTCGCGGCGAGCCTGCGCGGGTCGACGTTCGGCGGGAGGTCCGAGGGCGGGGTGCCGATCGGGTGGAACGGCGCGAACTCCTGTGCCGGGTGGCCCGCGACGGCCGCGGCCATGTAGTCGTGCCAGGCGTCTCCGGGCAGGTCCTTGCCCTCGATCGGGCTTCCCGAGGAAGTCCGGATCGGGCTGTTGCGGTCGGTGCCCAGCCACACCGCCGCCGCGACCGACGGGGTGAACCCGGCCATCCACGCGTCGTTGTTCTGCCCGGCGACGTGCGACTGGACCGTGCCGGTCTTGGCCGCCACCGGCCGTGCGCCGGGCAGGCCGAGGTCGTCGTGCGGGGCGACGTCCAGCATCGCCTCGGTGACGTTGCGGGCCACCCGGTCGGAGAAGCGGCGTTCGCCGTCGGTCGGTGCCTGGTAGAGCACCCGCCCGTCCGCCGTGACCACCGAGGCCACGAGGTGCGGCTGGTGCCACACGCCGCCCGCCGCGATCGTCGCGTAGGCCGAGGCGAGGTCGAAGGGGGAGATCTCCTTGTTGCCCAGCGCGATGCGCTCGTCGGGGTCGTCCAGCGGGCTGGTGATGCCCGCGGCCCGTGCGGCGTCCGCGATGTGCTGGGCGCCGACCTGCTTGGCCAGGGAGTTGAACACGACGTTGTTGGACAGCGTCATGGCCTGCTTGAGGTCGCAGTGCGTGCAGTTCGCGCCGTCGTCGTTGCGCAGGCCCGCCACCGGCTCGCCCGAGAACGTCGTGCCCAGCCCCACCGGTGGGTCCTGCTGCAGGCCCGCGAGCACCGCGAACGGCTTGAACGTCGAGCCCGCGAGCCGGTCGACCCGCGCGTAGTCGAGCCCGAGGCCGTTGTCGCCGCCGTAGTACGCGAGCACACCGCCGGTCTGGGGATCGATCGAGACCATGGCCGCGCGCAGGTCCGCGGGCTGCCCGGCGAGCGCCTTGTGGACGGCGTCGACCGCTTCCTGCTGTCGGGTCGGGTCGATCGTGGTCGTGATGTGCAGGCCCTCCTGCGCCACGTCCTGCTCGGTGATGCCGACGTTGGCCAGCTCCGCGACGACGGCGGCGACGATGTGCCCGTCGGCGTCGGCGGGAAGCCCGCCCGCCTGGGGCTTGCGCGGCACCGTCGCCGGGAAGTGCTCCGCGCGGCGTTGCGTGGGCGAGAGCCACCCTTGGGAGACCATGCCGTCGAGGACGAAGTTCCAGCGCTGCACGGCGTGGTCGGGGCTCACGGCCGGGTCCCAGCGCGACGGCGACTGGATCACCCCGGCCAGCACGGCGCCTTCCGCGACCGTGAGGTCCTGCACGTTCTTGCCGAAGTACGCCTGGCTCGCGGCCTGGATGCCGTAGGCGCCGCGGCCGAAGTAGATCGCGTTGAGGTAGTCGCCGAGGATCTGGTCCTTCGTGTGCTCCTGGGAGATCTTGACCGAGACGATCAGTTCCTTGTACTTGCGCCAGAGCGAGCGCTCGTCGCCGACGAGGGTGTTCTTCACGTACTGCTGGGTGATCGTCGAGCCGCCGCCGTCGCCGCCGCGGACCTGGTTCCACGCCGCCCGCAGGATGCCGACCGGGTCGAAGCCGGGGTTGGAGTAGAAGCTGCGGTCCTCCGCGGACAGCACCGCGTCCCGCACCGGCACGGGCACCGCCTGGATCGGCACCTTGGTCCGGTTGCCCTGCTCGGGGACGAGGCGGGTGAGCGGGTCGCCGCCGGAGAACGAGAGCACCGCGACCTGGTTGTTGATCACGTCGTCCGGTGAGGGGACCGGGAACAGCAGGTACCCGACGACGAACGCGATGACCGGCGCGAGCACGACGCTCGCCGTGACGCCGATGACCATGGTGCGAACGCGCGGTCGGCGGATGCGGAGCCGGCGTCGTCCGGTTGCGTCGGGGATGCGGTGGCGGGCGCTGTCGCCGGGGGACCGGGGCCGCGACTTGGGTGGGTGCCACCACCCCACCCCACCCCGCCTTCCCCTCCGACTCCCACCCCGCCGCCCGCCCGCCGCAGCCTCGCCCCGCCCGCCTTTGCCCCGCCCGGCCTCACCGGCGTTGGTCCGGCCAGTGCCGACGTGGCCGGTGTCGCTCCAGCCAGTGCCTGCAGCGCCCGCATCGGACCGCTGGCGCGCCTACTAGGCCGGTGTCGGGCCGCCCGGTGCCTGCTCGGCCTGCGTCGCCCTTGAACGCGCCACCCCGGGTCGCGTCGCCGGTGATCGCGCCCGGGATCCCGCCGTCCGGCCCCGCGCCCCGTGGGGTCGGACCGCCCGGATATGCGTCGCCGGGACCCGCCTCGTGCGGGGTTGTGTAGCGCGGGGTTGCGCCGCCCGGGATCGCGCCGGTGGAGCTGGTGGGGGTGGCGGTGGGGAGGGTGGTGGTGGGTGCGCAGGTGGGGAGGGCGACGGTCGGGCTGGCGTCCGGGGCGCTCGCGTCGGTGGGAGGCGCGCCGACCATGGCGTCGGCGCCGAAGCCCTGCCAGCCGCCGCGATCGCCGCCGACCGGGCGGTCGGCCGGGTCGGTGCGCCGTTCCGGTGTTCGGGTGCCTGGCACGTCTCCACCTCCCGCTCGGGCGCTCTGCTCGAGGGGTCCAACGGGCACCTGGCCGGCGGCGGTGTGGCGCGGGCCGCGACATCACCCGATGGTGAAGCTCATCAGGGGCGCTGGCCCGAACGGCGGGTACGTTCCGTAATTGCCATGCACCGTACGGCGCAGCCGATCCGACTGTCGGTCAGCCGGCGAGCAGCGCGGCCATCCGCTCCCGCAGGAGCGTGGCGGCGGAGTAGGGCCGCACGAGCACCGTCAGCTCGGTGAGCAGACCGCCGTCGCCACGGAGGATGTCGACGCCCTGGCAGTCCCGCTCGCCCACCCGGCAGGCGAACTCCAGGACGTGTCCGGTGTCCCCGGCGAACTCGGCGGTGTAGCGGAAGTCCGTGAACACCTGGGCCACAGCGCGGAGGATCGCGCGCAGCGGCTCCTGCCCGACGTAGGGCCGGTGGACGATCGGCGAGTTGAACACGCACTCGGCCGCGAAGAGCGCGACGGCGGCGTCAGGATCCCCGCGTTCGATCGCCGAGCGGAAGGCGCTGAAGGGGTCGGTCATCGCATGATCACACCACGTGTGCCGGAGAGAACGCGCCGTGACCTTCCGTCGCTGCTCAGCGCGGTTGCACCGTCACGCTGAGCACCAAAACCTAGACTGTTCGGCCTAATTGAAGCTAGTATTTACGGTCTAATGTGATGTGCTAAAAGGGTTGACAAATGCCGCCTCGGTGGCCTGTGGCAAGCTCTGCGTAGCGGAAGGACTTCTGCTCGTGACGATTCGGAACATGGTTCTTGGTCTGCTCGAGCTGCCGGGCTCCCGGTACTCGTGCGTGGCCGAGATGGAAAGCGGTCGGATATTGATCGAATCCGGCGCGGCCATGGTCGATCCGGCTGCCGTGTTGCGCTGGGGAATGGAGGCGGCTGGCGTTCTCGAGACGGTGGATGACGGCGGCATGGAAGATTTCATCATGACCTCCCGCAATCATTACCACCTGTTGCGCCCGGTGAGCGCGGGTCAGTCACTGCTCGTCTACCTCTGCGTGGACCGCACGCGGGCGAACCTGGCTCTGGCGCGGCGCGAGTTGGCCGCCGCCCGGCCGGAAGACGAGCAGGATCGCGAGCCGGAACCCGTGCCGGTCGCACCGGTTCCCGAGCCGTTGAAACGCCGTCTACCTGCAGCTTCCCGCATGGCGGCGGCGATGCCGCCCGCGCCGAGGAAGCGGACGGCGCGGTCGGGCAAGGCGGCGGGCCCCGGGCTCGCCGAAGTGCCGCTGCCCCGCAGAACCAGCTCGACTTCGCTTCCCGCGGCGATGCCACCCGCCGCGGCCCCACCCCGGCAACGGTCTTCCGGCAGCCCCGTTCTCCGGCAGCCGTGGGCCGATGACATCGCGACGATGAATCGTCTGCTGACCGCCCTGCGAGCAATGGGCGATCATGCTCAATCGACCTGAGAAACTGCGGTTACACCCCGCTGAATGGTGGTCGACGGTGCGTGCGTTATGGTCGTCCACATCCGATGAGAAAATGGCTGTCGAGCCCTCGCCCCGACCGCATCGACAGCCTGTCCTGGAGGCTCTGGCAATGAGCAGTATTGATCACACACTGGACATGGCGGCCAATATCAAGGGCGCTTTTGCCGTCGCCATCGTCGACTACGACAGCGGGATGACCCTGGGCTCCCGCGGAGGCAGCCCCGAGTTCGACCTCGACGTCGCCGCCCCCGGCAACAGCGACGTCGTGCGGACGAAGCTCGAGGTCATGCAGAAGCTCGGGCTGCGGGAGTCGATCGAGGACATCCTGATCACCCTCGACACCCAGTACCACCTGATCCGCCCGATCCACGGCAACAACGACGAGAAGCTCTTCTTCTACCTCGTCCTGAACCGTGCGCAGGCGAACCTGGCGATGGCCCGGCGCGACCTGAAGATGATCGAGCAGCAGTTCTACATGAACAACCCCACGCCGGGCCGGCGCGGTGCCCGGCCAGCAGGACGGGCAGGCGTTCTTCCCTGCCAACGCCGGCCACCGCTGACCAGCCGCCCGGCGATAGGTCGTGGCACGTCACCGGCGTCGGCTCACCGTCCGCGATGACGGTCTTGCGGCTGTCATCGACCCGCTCGTCGCGGCCGGTGGGCTCGACGTCGCTGTGCTGGTCGACGTCGAGAGCGGGATGCTGCTCGACGCCTGGGCGCGCGACGGCATCGGCGATGTCGAGACGC
Source organism: uncultured Actinomycetota bacterium (assembly GCA_963799945.1). GTDB lineage: Bacteria > Actinomycetota > Actinomycetes > Mycobacteriales > Pseudonocardiaceae > Pseudonocardia. Next base: position 192,093 of record CAWCZG010000003.1, on the reverse strand, counting down.
TCGGCGCCGCCCACGCGGACACGGTCAAGGCGCTGCTCGCCGCCGGGCCTCCTGCCGCCGAACTGGTCCTCAGCGAGGACGACCGCAGGCATCACGTCATGCGCAGCGTCGCAGATCCCGCCGGGGGTCGGCTGGTGCTGGCGGTCGTCGTCGGCGGGTCACCGCGGCTGATCCGGCGGGTGCGCCGCGGGCTGCGCCTGATTCCCGAAGAAAGTCTGACGGCGGGCCCAGAGGTCGTGCCGGACGAGCACGACGCACCTCTGCCCTTCGCCGCCGCTCCACCGCCGGGGCCGGAAGTGCCCGCCCTCGCACAGATGGACACCGCGGGCCGCGCGCTCCGGGCGGGCATCCCCCCGGTCGGGTGGCCCGTTCAGCTGCCCACCCCGCGCAGGGGGCCCGCGCCCCCCGCCGCTCTTCCGCCCGCCCGACAAAGCAGTGGCGTGGGCGCCGGATCCGCCGCGGATGGCGGCACCCGGTCGCGCGCCGGACGGCCCCGACGAAGTGTGGCCGCACGCGGATCTCGGTCGACCGGCGGGCTAGCCCGCCGCGCCCGACCGCCGAGCGGATCCCGGTCGACCCCCCGGCTAGCATCGATAGCGACCCAGCTCATCGCCTTCCGGAGGTCCTTCGTGTCCGCGCCAGCCTTGTCCCAGCCACCCGCCGCCGTCCGGGTGCAGGCCGGGACGACGGCGGGCGCCGCCGTACGCGCGGCAGGCCTGCCGTCGAACGGCCCGAGCGCGATCGTGGTCGTCCGCGCCGATGGCGCCCTGCGCGACCTCGCGTGGATCCCGGAGGCCGACGTCGACGTCGAGCCGGTGGCCGCCGACACCCACGATGGCCGCAGCGTCATCCGGCACTCGGCCGCCCATGTCCTCGCGCAGGCGGTGCAGCAGCTGCACCCCGAGGCCAAGCTGGGCATCGGCCCGCCGATCACCGACGGCTTCTACTACGACTTCGACGTCGAGAAGCCGTTCACCCCCGACGACCTCGCCGCGCTCGAGTCGGCCATGAAGAAGATCATCAAGGCGGGCCAGCGGTTCTCCCGGCGTCGCTTCGACTCGGCCGAGGACGCCCGCAAGGAGCTCGCCGACGAGCCCTACAAGCTGGAGCTGATCGATCTCAAGGGGGCGCCGCGCCGACGACGTCGTCGAGATCGACGGCTCGGGCGAGCTCACCGCCTACGACAACGTGCACGCCCACACCGGCGAGGTCCTCTGGTCGGACCTGTGCCGCGGCCCGCACGTGCCCACCACCAAGCACATCCCGGCGTTCAAGCTCATGCGCAGCGCCGCGGCGTACTGGCGGGGCAGCGAGAAGAACCCGATGCTGCAGCGCATCTACGGCACCGCGTGGGAGAGCACCGAGCAGCTCGACCTCTACCTCGACCGGCTGCTGGAGGCGGAGAAGCGCGACCACCGCCGCCTCGGCGCCGAGCTCGACCTCTTCTCCTTCCCCGACGAGATCGGCTCGGGCCTGGCCGTCTTCCACCCCAAGGGCGGCATCATCCGCCGGGAGATGGAGGACTACGCGCGTCGCCGTCACGAGGAGGCGGGCTACGAGTTCGTCAACACCCCGCACATCACCAAGGGCCAGCTGTTCGAGACCTCCGGCCACCTCGCCTGGTACGCCGACGGCATGTACCCGCCCATGCAGATCGACGCCGGAGCATCGGCGCCGACGGCGAGGTGCGCAAGCCGGGCCAGGACTACTACCTCAAGCCGATGAACTGCCCGATGCACAACCTGATCTTCCGGTCGCGCGGGCGCTCCTACCGCGAGCTGCCGCTGCGGCTGTTCGAGTTCGGCATCGGTCTACCGCTACGAGAAGTCCGGTGTGGTCCACGGGCTCACCCGCGCGCGCGGCTTCACCCAGGACGACTCGCACATCTACTGCACCCGCGAGCAGATGCAGGGCGAGATCCGCTCGCTGCTGCATTCGTGCTCGACCTCCTGCGCGACTACGGGCTCGACGACTTCTACCTCGAGCTCTCCACCCGCGACCCGGAGAAGTCGATCGGCAGCGACGAGGAGTGGGAGCGGGCCACCGACGCGCTGCGCGAGGCGGCCGAGGCGTCCGGGCTGGAGCTGGTGCTCGACCCCGGCGGCGCCGCGTTCTACGCGCCGAAGATCAGCGTGCAGGCCAAGGACGCGATCGGGCGCACCTGGCAGATGTCGACGATCCAGGTCGACCTCATGGAGCCGGACCTGTTCGACCTGGAGTACACGGCGGCCGACGGCAGCCGCCAGCAGCCCGTGATGATCCACCGCGCGCTGTTCGGCTCGATCGAGCGCTTCTTCGGCGTGCTGACCGGAGCACTACGCGGGGGCGTTCCCGGCGTGGCTGGCGCCGGTGCAGGTCGTGGCGATCCCGGTCACCGACGACCAGCACGAGTACGTCGCCGATGTCGCGGCGCAGCTGCGCGCACGGGGCGTCCGGGTCGAGGTCGACGGCGGCGACGACCGCATGCAGAAGAAGATCCGCACCCACACGATGGCGAAGGTGCCGTTCATGCTGCTCGTCGGCGCCCGCGACGCCGAGGCGGGCGCGGTGAGCTTCCGGTTCCGCGACGGCACCCAGCGCAACGGCGTGCCCGTCGCCGAGGCGGTCGGGCTGATCACCGACTGGATCGCGCGCCGCGACAACGCCAACCCGACGGCCGAACGGCTCGCCTGATCTGCGCGGCCTAGGATCGGCCATCATGAGCGAGCCGGTCCTGGAAGCGCAGGACGGCGTGGGTACGCCGGACGGTTTCCGCAGGCTGTGGACGCCGCACCGGCTGGCCTACATCAAGGACGCGGGGGAGGGCGGCTGCCCGCTTCTGCCGCATCCCGTCGCTCCCCGACGAGGAGGGGCTCATCGTCGCGCGCGGCGAGGTGGTCTACGCCGTCCTCAACCTGCACCCCTACAACCCGGGCCACCTCATGGTGCTGCCCTACCGGCACGTCGCGGAGCTGGAGGAGCTGACCGACGGCCGAGTCGGGCGAGCTGATGCGGTTCACCCAGGACGCGCTGCGGGCGATGCGCAAGGTCGCGGCGCCGCACGCGTTCAACGTCGGCATGAACCTCGGCGCGGTGGCGGGCGGCTCGCTGGCCGACCACCTCCACCAGCACGTCGTCCCGCGCTGGGGCGGCGACGCCAACTTCATCGCGGTGATCGGCCAGACCAAGGTCATCCCGCAGCTGCTCGCCGAGACGCGGGCGCTGCTGGCCCAGGCGTGGCCGGGCGATGCGGGAGGATCCGGATAGGCTGGGCGGCGCCGGGCCCTCCCGGGCCGCAGACAAGCAGGAGCAGATGCTCAACGTCATCGCCCGCGTGTACGTCAACCGCGTCACCGAGCCGCTCGGTCGGTGGCTCGTCGCACGCCGGATCACCCCAGACGCCGTGACGGTCGCCGGCACCCTCGGCTCCGTCGTCTCCGCCCTGTGTGTTCCTGCCGCGCGGTCACCTGTTCATCGGCACGCTCGCCGTCACGGTGTTCGTCCTCTTCGACCTGGTCGACGGGGCCATGGCACGCGCCAGGGGAGCGGGCACACCGTTCGGGGCGGTGCTCGATTCCACCTGCGACCGGATCGCCGATGGCGCGCTCTTCGCCGCGCTCACGTGGTGGGCGCTGGGCGATCGGGCGAGGCGCGGGTGCTGGGCGTCGCGGCCCTGATCTGCCTGGTCGCGGGGCAGCTCGTGTCCTACATCAAGGCGCGCGCCGAGGGCGTCGGGCCTGCGGGTGACCGGCGGCCTCGTCGAGCGGGCCGAGCGGCTGATCCTCGCGCTGGTCGGCACCGGCCTCGCCGGACTGGGCGTGCCCTATGCGCTGGATGTGGCGCTGTGGGTGCTGGCGGCGGCGTCGCTGTGGACGGTCGGGCAGCGGCTCGCCGAGGCCCGGCGCAGCGCCGATGCCCCGCCTGATCCCGCGGCGTCGTGAACGCGCGTCTCGTCGATCTGCAGTACGCCGCGGCGTGGCGGGTGGTGCGGCTGCTGCCCGAACGCGTCGCGCAGGCCCTCTTCCGGCGGGGCGCCGACCTGGCCGTCCGGCGTGACGGCGCGGGCGTGCGGCAGCTGCGGGCCAACCTGTCCCGGGTCGCGCCCAGCGGCCCCGCTGGACGAGCTGGTCCGGGACGGCATGCGCAGCTACGCCCGCTACTGGTGCGAGACGTTCCGGCTCTCGGCCTCCGACGCCCCGCGCATCGTCGCGTCGACGGCGGTCACGAACCCCGGCCCCGTTCGACGAAGCGCTCGACGCGGGCCGCGGGCTGATCATCGCGCTCTCGCACAGCGGCAACTGGGACGCCGCGGGCGTCTGGCTGATCGAGACGCTGCGCCGACGCGGCCTCGACCCGGCGTTCACCACCGTCGCGCAGCGCCTCAAGCCCGAGTCGGTCTTCCGGCGGTTCATCGCCCACCGCGAGGCGCTCGGCTTCGAGCTGGTCGCGGCGGAGGACGGGGCCTACCGCGCGCTGCTGCGGAGGCTGCGCGGCGGCGGCGTGGTCTGCGTGCTCGCCGACCGGGACGTGCTGGGCACCGGCATCGACGTCACGCTGCTCGGCGAGCCCGCCCGCATGCCGTCCGGGCCTGCCCGGCTGGCCGCGCTCACCGGCGCGACCCTGCTGCCGACCCGGCTGGGCTTCGCCCCCGGCGGCTGGACGATCGCGTTCGCCGACCCCGTCCCGGTGCCCGGACCCGCCGACGTCGGGAAGGCGACGCAGGCCCTGGCCGACGCGCTTCGGCGCGCTCGTCGCGGGCGACCCGTCGGGCTGGCACGTCCTGCAGCCGCTGTGGACCGCCGACCAGCGCGTGAAGCTCCGCGTGGGGATGGTCTGCCCGTACTCGCTCGACGTCGCGGGCGGGGTGCAGGCGCACGTGATCGGGCTGGCCGCAGCGTTGCGCGTCGCGCGGCCACACCGTGCAGGTGCTGGCGCCCGCGGAAGGGCCCGTGCCGGAGTTCGTCACCCCGACCGGCCGCTCGGTGCGCGTGCCCTACAACGGGTCGGTGGCGCGCGTGGCGTTCGGGCCGGTGGCCTACGGGCGGGTGCGGCGCTTCGTCGCGTCCCAACCGCTTCGACGTGCTGCACCTGCACGAGCCCACGACGGCGAGCATCTCGGCGATCGCGCTGCTTCCTCGCCGACGGTCCGGTCGTGGCGACCTTCCACACCGCAACCGAGCGGTCGAGGGCGCTCGCGCGCGCTCGGCGGGGTGATCCAGCCGCTGCTGGAGAAGGTCACTGCGCGTATAGCGGTGTCGCCCTCGGCGCGGCGGGTGCAGGTGCGCTACCTCGGCGGCGACGCGCTCGAGATCCCCAACGGCATCGACGTGGCCGCGTTCGCCCCGCCGCGGCCCCCGCGCCCCGGCCACGGTGGCCTTCGTCGGCCGGTTCGACGAGCCCCGCAAGGGCATGGCGGTGCTGCTGGCGGCGCTGCGGCTGCTGGCGCCGACCCGGCCTGACCTGCGGTTGCTGGTCGTCGGCCGGGGTGATGCCGCGGCATTGCGCCGGGCGGCGGGCCCCGTCCGGCTGGACGTGCTGGGCCCGGTCGACGACACCGAGAAGGCCGCCGCGCTCGCGTCGGCCACCGTGTTCTGCGCCCCGCACACGGGCGGCGAGAGCTTCGGGATCGTGCTCACCGAGGCGATGGCGGCGGGGGCGCCGGTGGTGGCGAGCGACCTCGACGCGTTCCGGGCCGTCCTCGGCGACCCGCCCGCGGGGGAGCTCTTCCCGACCGCCGACCCGGACGCCGCTGGCCAGCGGCGCTGGGCGCCCTCCTGGACGACCCGGTGCGGCGGGCCGCGCTGTCGGCCGCGGGCGGGCGCGGGCCGCGGAGTTCGACTGGTCGCGGGTGGCGGGGGACGTCGAGCGGGTCTACCGGGCCGCGGTCGCGGCCGACCCCCGGCAGCGGGCGTCGTGATGCTGCCCGCGCTCTGCGTGCTGGCCGGGCTCGTCGGCGCGGTGTGGGTGCTCACGCTGTGCCGTGAGCCGCGTGCGGCAGGCTGCACCGCCTGCACATCCGGGTCGACGCGGCGCAGGGCCGGGCTCGACGCCGCTTTGACCGACGGGTGGCGGCCGCGGCGCACGTCGGGTGTCCGCCTCCGGGGACCTGCGTCCGATCCCGAGGACGGCGCCAACGCGTTGAGCAGGGCACTTGCCCGCCTCGACCGGGCCACGCTGCCGTCCGAGACGCGGGCCGCGCTCGACGACGCGGAGCAGCTCCTCGTCGTCGCCCGGCGCGTTCACAACGACGCCGTGCGGGACACGCTGGGGCTGCGCTCGTGCCGGCTGGTCCGGTGGCTGCGGTTGGCGGGCACCGCACCGATGCCCGCGTACTTCGAGATGGCCGATCCGGCGCCGCGGCTGACGTACGATCGGGTCTCACCGTCGCAGGACTGAGAGGTATCGCCGTGTCGTCCGACCAGCACGTCTCCGCCCCTTCGAGCGCAGGCCAGCAGCAGGGCACAGCGCGCGTCAAGCGCGGGATGGCCGAGATGCTGAAGGGCGGCGTGATCATGGACGTGGTCGACGCCGACCAGGCCAAGATCGCCGAGGACGCGGGTGCCGTCGCGGTGATGGCGCTGGAGCGGGTGCCCGCCGACATCCGTGCGCAGGGCGGCGTCGCGCGCATGAGCGATCCCGACATGATCCAGGGCATCATCGACGCGGTCTCGATCCCGGTGATGGCGAAGGCCCGCATCGGGCACTTCGTCGAGGCGCAGGTGCTGCAGGCGCTCGGCGTCGACTACGTCGACGAGTCCGAGGTGCTCACCCCGGCCGACGAGGCCCACCACATCGACAAGTGGCCCTTCACCGTGCCGTTCGTCTGCGGCGCCACCAACCTCGGTGAGGCGCTGCGGCGCATCTCCGAGGGCGCGGCGATGATCCGCAGCAAGGGCGAGGCGGGCACCGGCAACGTCGTCGAGGCCACGCGGCACATGCGCTCGATCCGCTCCGAGATCCGCAAGCTGGCCGCGCTCGACGAGGCCGAGCTGTACGGCGCGGCGAAGGAGCTGCGGGCGCCGGTCGAGCTGGTCACCGAGGTCGCGCGGGCCGGGAAGCTGCCGGTCGTGCTGTTCACCGCCGGTGGCATCGCGACCCCCGCCGATGCGGCGATGATGATGCAGCTCGGGGCGGAAGGCGTGTTCGTCGGCTCCGGGATCTTCAAGTCCGGCGATCCGGCCCAGCGCGCCGAGGCGATCGTCAAGGCCACCACGTTCTTCGACGACCCCAGCTGTGGTCGCGAAGGTGTCGCGCGGGCTGGGCGAGGCGATGGTCGGCATCAACGTGGCCGAGCTGCCTGCCGACCAGCGGTACGCCTCGCGCGGATGGTGACCGTCCAGTCAGCCATCTGAGCACGTGATGACGAGTTCGACCGCTCGTCGTGCGTAACTGTCCGGCCATCGTCCGCGGACGCTACACCCGTCACTGAGTGGTGACGGAGAGTCGCTTCGATCTCGCACTCGATCGAGTGTCTTCGGCTGAAATCGGTGACGGAACCGCCCTATGGTCCGCCCTGCCAAACCGTGTGACACGAGGGGCAGGAGAGATTGATGAGGCGAAGCGTGACGATCGGGGGGATCGTCGTCACCGCGATGCTGGTCGGCTCGATAGGGGCGGCTGCGGCGACTCCGGGGCAGGTCAGAGCCGCTGTGGCGCCTGCCGCGTGCACGACTCCCACCGACCCGGCCCCTGGCGCTCCCACCGCCCCGCCGGCTCCTGGCGGACCTGCCGACCCGGCTGCTGGTGCTCCCACCGATCCGGCTGCTGGTGCTCCCACCGATCCGGCTGCCTGGCTGCTCCCACCGATCCCGGCACCCAGGCTTCGCTCGCCGGATCCGGTCGCTCCTGCAGCCCCGGACCCCGCCCCGGCCCCTGCGCCGCTGCCCGACCCCGCTCCCGCTCCGGTCGCAGCTCCTCCCGCCTCGGCCCCGGTCCAGCTCCCGGCTTCCGGCGACCCGGCAGGTCTCAACCCGTCGGTTCCTGCGGACTCGACGGTTCCGGTCGGACCGCCGGTTCAGCTCCCTGCTCCCGGCGGCCCGGCCGTTGTCGACCCGTCGGCTCCTGGCGACTCGACTCCCGCGGTCGCGGTGCCGGTCCAGCTCCCGGCTCCCGGTGACCCGACGGCGCTCGCCCCGTCGACTCCGACCGCACCGGTCGTCTCCTTGCCGCTCGCTCCCGCGGCGCCGGTGATGCCTGCTCCGGCGGGGGCCACCTCGCTGCCGGGCAAGCCCGGGCGCTGGCGGGTGCGGCGGACGCATGGTCCACCTGGGCGGCCGGGATCGCCCGCGAGGCTGCCGCGGTCTCTGACGCGGCGGCGGCACTCGCGCGTGCCATCAGCGAGCTGACGGGCCACGCCTCGGCCACCCCCACGCCGGTGACAAGGGTCAGGACCCCGGAGGCCGCCGCGGCCAGGGCAGCCCAGGTCGCCGCCGACCGCGCAGCCCAGATCGCCGCGGTCCGCGCCGGAACCGCGCAGGCTGCCGCGGCGCCCGCACTCGCTCCGGCCGTAGCCGCCCCCGCGCTTGCCCCGGCTGCTCCCGCGGCCGTCGACCTCCGCGTTGCGGCTCCTGCTCCGGCCGGGCTCGCCCCCGCCGCGGTTCCTGCCGCGGACCCCGGTGACACGCAGACGGGCCTTGCTCCCGCCGCCGTGCCGGCCGCTGCACCTGATGCCCCGCCCGCGGCCGGACTCGTCCCCGCTGCCGTTCCTGCTGCGGCTCCTGGTGCCGACGTTCCCGCCGCCGCGACACCTGCGGTTGCCGATGCACCTGGTGCTGCGCCTGCCGGACTCGTCCCCGCGGCCGTTCCGGCTCCCGGCGTCGAGGCTCCTGAGCCGGTCGCCGCTGCTCCTGCCGACACCCGAGCCCGCTGCTGCGGCGGCACCGGCGGACGATGCTGCTGCCGCGGCGCCGAGTGCGTCGGCCGCCGCAGGCCCGACCGACAAGCCCGGGTCGGGCAGCGCCAGCCCCGATCCCGCGCCTGCCGTGAGCGCGAGCCCCGCACCTGCCGAACCGTGCGACCCCGCGCAGCCCGCCGGCTACGCCACGAGCGCGGCGGCGATGCTCGGCTGGGGCACGCCCAACCACGTCGAGGACTTCGACGGCTCCCTCAAGGCTTGGGGCCTCTACGACGGTGTCGGCCACGGCGGCAAGGGCAGGCGCACGCCCGACGCCGTGACGGTCAAGGACGGCGTCCTGACGATCACCGGCGACCCGCAGGGCAACACCGACGGGATGGCCTGGAACACCAGCCAGAAGTACGGCCGTTGGGAGGGTCGGGTCAAGGCGCCGGTCAGCGACCCCTCCTACCACGCCGTGATGCTGCTCTGGCCGGACGCGGAGAACTGGCCGGTCGGCGGCGAGGTCGACTTCATGGAGATGTCCGACCACACCCGCCAGTCCACCGAGACCTTCCTCCACTACGGCAAGGACAACTCCCAGCTGCAGGGCAAGGTGAACGTCGACGCGACCCAGTGGCACAACTGGGCGGTCGAGTGGACGCCCACGCACCTCACCACCTTCCTCGACGGCAAGCAGTGGTGGACCACCAGCAAGACCGCCGCTCTCCCGCCCGGCCCGATGCACTTGACCCTCCAGCTCGACTGGTTCCCGAAGAGCGGCGCCTCGGTGCAGAAGTCGCAGATGGACGTCGACTGGGTGCGCCAGTACCCGCTGACGGGAGACACGTCCGACGCCGGTTCGCCCACCTCGTCGACGGGCGACGGGTCGACCGGTGACGCTTCCCAGGGCGACGGCTCCAGGGGACGGATCAGGCGACGGCTCGAAGGGCGACGGCTCGAAGGGCAACGGGTCCAAGGGCGACGGCTCGAAGGGCGACGGGTCGAAGGGCGACGGCTCGAAGGGCGACGGCTCGAAGGGTGACGGGTCCAAGGGTGACGGCTCGAAGGGCGACGGCTCGAAGGGTGATGGCTCCAGGGCGAGCTCTAACGGGCAAGCGGGTCCAAGGGCAGCGGTGCGATCGAAGGGTCGACGGCCTCGAAGGGTGGCGGGTCGCAAGGGTGGCGGTCGCGGCCGGCGGCAGCGCCAGGACCGCCGCGACCGAGGGCTTCCCCGACCCCGCACCCGCAGCCCCGGGCCGGCCGATCACTGCTCCGGCCACTCCCAACCCGGGCCTCGTGCCCGCCGCCGTGGCGGTGCGCTGACCCGGGGACAACACTGGGCCCGTGCTGATCATCAGCGGGGCCGACCTGGTCTGGACCGGCGCAGCGGAGATCCCCGGCGGGATCGTCCGCTGCGCCGATGGGCGTGTGCTGGACGACGATGCGGGAGCCGCCGACAGCTCGGGCGAGGTGCTCGACGCGTCGGGCTGTGTCGTCACCCCCGGCCTCGTCAACGCCCACCACCACCTCCTGCAGACGGCGTTCCGCACGCTGCCCGGCACACGCGGGGTGCCGATGCGCGAGTGGCTGCCGAGGATGGCGGCCGCGTACGCGGCGGTCGGCGTGGATGCCGAGCTGGCCCATGCGGCCGCGTCGGTCGGGCTGGCCGAGTCGCTGCTCTGCGGCGTGACGACGGTGGCCGACCACCACCTGACGTGGCCCGCGGGGGACGGGGTCGACCTCGCGCTCGCCGTCGCCGACGCCGCGGCCGAGCTGGGCGCGCGGCTCGTGTTCGTGCGGGGGAGCGCCCGCGACGACCCCGAGCAGGCCGCCTCCTCGGCTGACGCCATCGCGACGGCGCTCGGCGGCGAGCGACTCCGGGATGATCCAGGTCGCGGTGGGCCCGGCGGGCGTGCACAGCGACAGCGAGCAGACGTTCACCCTGCTCGGCGAGGTCGCCGCGCGGCATGGGCTGCGCCGCAGGACGCAGGCGAACGAGCAGGTGGACGTGGAGGTCGCCGCGACGCGCTACGGCAGGCGGCCGCTGGAGCTGCTCGCCGAGTGGGGATGGCTGGCCCCGGACGTGACCATCGCCCACCTGTGCGGCGTCACCCCCGAGGAGATCGCGGCCGTCGCGAATGCGGGGGCGAGCGTCACGCACGCGCCCGGATGCGATGTCCCGATGGGCTGGGGGGTCGCGCCCGCGGCGGCGCTGGCGGACGCGGGGATCGCGGTCGGCCTGGGGACGAGCGGCGGCGGCAGCAACGACGCGGGCCACCTCCTCGCCGACGCCCGCCTCGCACTGCAGGTCGCGCCGATCGCGGGACGTCCGGTCGCGGCCCGCGAGGTGCTGGGCTGGGCCACCGCGGGGTCGGCCGCCGGGCTGGGGCGCCCTGAGCTGGGCGTCCTGACCCCGGGGTCGGCGGCGGACCTCGTCTGCTGGGACGTCACCGGTGTCGCCGATGCCGGTGGCGCCGACCCGCTCGCGGGCCTGCTGTGGCGGTCGCCGGGCCGCCGCCCCCGGCACGTGGTCGTCGCGGGCCGGGTCGTCGTGCGCGACGGCGAGCTGGTCGGCCGCCCCGAACGCGAGGTCGCCGCCGCCCTGAGCAACCTCCTCGCCTCCCGCCCCACCGAGTGATCGCTGCGAGACCGACGTTCGCGGGGTTCGATCACCGCAAACGTCCAGCTCGCGGCGATCACCGTTCGCCGTGCCCAGTCAGCCGCGGAGGGCGCGGCCTACCACCGCGAGGGCGCGGGCCGTTGCGTCTTCCGCGCCCGCCACCGGAAGGGCGCCGAGGTCGACGCCGCGCACCCCGGGCACCGCGAGCAGCTCCTCGGCGAGGCGGACGGCGGCGTCGATGCCCGCGACTTCGGGGTCGGGGGCGTCGAGGATGCCCGCCAGGAAGCCCGGGGGGAGGACCAGGCCGGGGAAGGTCGCGAAGAGGCGGGCCTGCGCGGGCCCCAGCACCACCGGCACGCACGCGATGTACGGGATGTCCGGCCCCGCGGCGACGAACGCCGCGACCGGCCCGGCCCCGCCCGCGTGGTTGACCACGCAGACCTGGGCTCCCGCCCGCACCTTCTCCGCCAGCCGGGCGGCGCGGTGGTCAGCGGGCCGGGCGGCCGGGGACTCCGCCACCGACACCAGCAGTCCGGCGGCGCGCGCGCGGGCGGCGAGCTGGGTCGAGTCGAGGTCGAACACCGGCGCGGCGTCGGGCCGGTGGCCGATCACGGTGTGGTCGCCGGTGACGCAGTGCACCGCGGCGACCTCGGCGTCGGCGAGCGCGGCCAGCTCGCCTTCGAGCGCGACCCGGTTGCGGTCGCGGCAGGTCAGCCCGGCCCAGACGGCGATCCCCCTGTCGCGCAACAGGTGCGCGCGGTAGGACGGTGGGAACTGCACCCGCGCGCCGGGATGATCACCGATCAGCACGGCGTCGACGCTCCCCGCGAGCAGATCGGCGCTGCGCCGCAACGCATCCCGGTCGAGCGGCGCCGTCGGGAGGTCGGCGATCACCACGTGCCGGGCGGCGAGGACGTCCAGCAAGGGGTGTTGCGGAGCGGGCGCGGGCGGCTCGCCCCGCCAGGCCACCGTGGGCGCGGCGGCGAACGGACACGGCAGATCCGCGTCGACCTCGCACCCCCCGTCGGCCGTCACGCCGCCGCACGGCCCGTAGACCATGTGCTTGGGGCAGGTCACTAGGTGTGCTCCATGACCAGCACCGCGGTGCTCCCCGGCTCCAACGCCTCGTACGAGTGCCCGCGGTCGCCGGGGAAGCGCGCGTAGTCGCCGGGGCCGAGCTCGACCTCGTCGCCCGCGGGCCCCGCCCGCCACCGCCCCGACGCGACGACGAGGTGCTCCGTGGTGCCCCTGATGTGCGCGTGCGCGTCGCGGGCCGCCGCCCGGCTCGGCCGTCATGACGTGCAGGTCCCGCCGCGCCCCCGGCGGGCAGGCCGACAGGAGCACCGCCTCGAAGGGCGCGTGGTCGGAGCGGAGCACGTTGCCCTCGCCCGCGCGGATCACGTAGACGGGCTCCTGCGGCGGGTCGACCAGCGTGCTGAACGGGATGTCGAGGGCCACCGCGAGGGCCCACACCGTCTCGATGCTGGGGTTGCCGACGCCCGCTTCCAGCTGCGAGAGCGTCGACTTCGCGAGGTTCGCCCGCCGCGCCAGCTCGGTGAGCGAGATGCCGTGCCGCTCGCGCTCCCGGCGCAGGGACGCGGCGATGACGTCGAGCGGTGCCGTTCGGTTCATCGGTCTCCCTGTTCGGCTTGACGAACACGGTACACGTCGTTCACTGTAATGGACATGCGTTCGTCAGATCGAACAGAAGGGGACTCCCGGGCCGACGTGCGCGACGCGCTCGCGCTCGCCGTGGCCGTCGCGGTGGTCGGGGTGTCGTTCGGGGCGCTCGCCTCCGCGGCGGGTGTGCCGGTACCCCTCACGATCGCGATGTCGTTGCTGGTGTTCGCGGGCGGCGCGCAGTTCCTGGCCGTGGCCGTGGTCGCCGCGGGCGGGAGCCCGGTCGCCGCGGTCGCCGGTGCGCTCCTGCTCAACGTCCGCCACCTCCCGTTCGGCCTGGCCATCGCCGAGGTCGTCGGCGACCGGTGGCCCGCGAAGGTGCTCGGCGCGCACATCCTCATCGACGAGTCGGTGGCGTTCTCCCGCGCCCGGGGGAGCGGCGCACGGGCGCGCCGGGCCTACTGGATGAGCGGCGCCCTGCTGTTCACGTTCTGGAACACCGGGTCCGTGCTGGGCGTCATCGCGGGCTCGGCGATCCCCGACCCCGGCGTGTTCGGCGTCGACGCGGCCTTCCCCGCCGCTCTGCTCGCGCTGCTGCTCCCGTCGCTGCGCCGGTCGGACGCGCGGCGGGTCGGCATCGCCGCGGCCGCGATCGCGGTGGCGACGACCCCGTTCCTGGCCCCGGGACTCCCGGTCCTCACCGGGCTGTTCGGCCTGGGCGCCGCGGCGCGCTTCTTTCGTAGGCCGGGCCGTCGGCCGGCCGGCGCCGGAGGCGGCGTGACCTGGCCCGCCGTGCTGTCCCTGGCGGGCGGCACCTACCTCATCCGGCTCACCGGGCTGCTCTTGCGCGGCCGGGTCAACGTGCCCGCGCGCGTCGAGCGCTACCTGGACCTCGGCGCCACGGCGCTGCTCGTCGCACTGGTCGCGGTGAGCACCTTCACGCAGGACGGCGGGTTCGCGGGCTGGGCGCGTCCGCTCGGGGTCGTCGTGGGAGCGGCCGCGGCGTGGTTCAAGGTCCCGTTCGTGCTGGTGGTGATCCTGGCGGCGGGCACGACCGCGCTGCTGCGCCTGGCGGGCGTGGACTGACCGCGGCAGGCGGAGCCGCCGGCGGTGGGGGAGGCTGTCGCGGTGCGCTGTCTCGTCATCGGGGCCACCGGCTACGTCGGCTCGTGCCTCGTCCCCCGCCTGCTCGACGAGGGACACGCCGTGCGCTGTCTCGTGCGCAGCGAGCGCAAGCTCGCCCGGCAACCCTGGGCCGACCGGGTCGAGACGCTGCGCGGCGACATGGCCGACCCGTCGTCGGTCGAGGCGGCCTGCGCGGCCGTCGACGCGGTGTTCTACCTGGTGCACGCCATGGACGGGCCGGAGTTCGTCGAGCGCGACCGGAGCGCCGCCGCGACGCTCGCAACAGCCGCGGCGGGCGTCCAGCGCGTCGTCTACCTCGGCGGGCTGCAGCCCGACGGCGAGGAGAACTCGGCGCACCTGGCGTCGCGTCGCGAAGTCGGTGACATCCTCTTGGCCGGGCCCGCGCCGACCGCCGTCCTGCAGGCAGGCATCGTCATCGGGGACGGGTCGGCGAGCTTCGCGATGATCCGGCAGCTCGCCGAGGCGGGCCCGGTGCTCCTGCTGCCCGACCGGGCGTGGAACCGTACCCAGCCGATCGGCATCGACGACGTGCTCTTCCACCTCGTCGCCTGCCTCGACCTGTCCGCCGCGGTGAACGCCACGTTCGACATCGGCGGCCCGGAGGTGCTGACGTTCGGCGAGCTGGTGGCGGGCTGCGCGGTCGCCGCAGGCCTTCCACGTCCTGTGTTGGTGCCGGTTCCGCTCTCGGCCCCCCGGCTGACCGCCCGTGCGCTCGGCGCCGTCCTGCCCGTCGACCGGCACCTCGCGGGCCCGCTGCTGGAGTCGATGGCGCACAACCTGGTCTGCCACGGCGAGCCACCCGCCGGTCCGCCCCCCGGCGGCCCGACGCCCTACCTGGAGGCGGTGCGCAGGGCATTGGCGCAGCGGGCGGCCCCCAGCCTGGTCGGCGAGAACGTCGAGGAGGTGGACGCGCCCGCCGCGGTGCTCTGGGACGTCATCAGCGGGCTGGGCGGCGACAACGGCTGGTACACGATCCCGGGGGTGTGGGCGCTGCGCGGCGGGCTGGACCGGCTCGTCGGCGGGGTCGGGGCCCGGCGGACGCGGCCCGAGCGGCTGGAGCCGGGCGCCGCGCTGGACTGGTGGCGCGTCGAGGAGGTCGAGGAGGGCACCCGCCTGCTGCTTGCGCGCCGAGACCAAGATGCCGGGCACCGCCCGCCTCGAGCTGCGCGCCGAACCCGACGGCCCGGACCGCAGCCGCTACGTCCAACGCGTGGAGTTCACGCCGGACGGCCTCGCGGGCCGCGTCTACTGGTACGCCCAGCGGCCCGCGCACGACGTGATCTTCGGCGTCATGGCGCGCACGGTCGCCGGGGTGGCGGGGCGCCGCGCTCACGAGTGAGCTGCCCCGCGACCGCCCCGGCCACGGGCTCTCAGCGCTGGGGCGGGGCCTCCTCGTAGCGGGAGAACTGGCGGGTGAACGCGGCCGCGCCGCTGGTCATGGCCCGCAGGTCGACGGCGTAGCGGATCAGCTGGATGGCAGGCACCTCCGCGCGCACCAGGGTGCGACCCGGCCCGGCGACCTCCGTGCCGAGCACCCGCCCGCGACGACCGGACAGATCGCCCAGCACCGCGCCGAGGTAGTCGTCGGGGATGCGGACCTCGACTTCGTCGACCGGCTCCAGCAGCACCACCCCACACGCCGTCGCCGCCTCGCGCAGGGCGAGCGCACCCGCGGTCTGGAACGCCGCGTCGGACGAGTCGACGCTGTGCGCCTTGCCGTCGACCAGCGTGGCCTGCAGGTCGACGGCCGGGTGCTTCGCGTCGGACAGCCCGCGTTCCAACTGCGCCCGCAGCCCCTTCTCGACGCTCGGGATGAACTGCGTCGGCACCGAGCCGCCCACGACCTTCGACGCGAACGTGAACCCGGAACCACGGGGCAGCGGCTCGAACTCGACGTGGCAGACGGCGTACTGGCCGTGCCCACCGGACTGCTTGACGTGGCGCCCCGTCACCCGCGCGGGCTTGGCGATGGTCTCGCGCATCGCGACCCGCACCGGCTCGGTGTCCACCTCGGCGCCGCCCGCCCGCAGCCGGGAGAGCACCACGTCGGCGTGCGCCTCGCCCATGCACCACAGCACGGTCTGGTGGGTCTCCTGGTTGCGGTCGAGCCGCAGCGTCGGGTCCGCGGCGACGATCTTGGCGAGCGTCTTGACCAGCGCGTCCTCGTCGCCGCGGGTGTGCGCGGTGATCGCCACCGGGAGCAGCGGCTCGGGCAGCTCCCAGCAGGAGAGCAGCAGCGGGTCGTCCGCGGCCGACACCGTGTCGCCGGTCTCGGCGCTGCCCAGCTTCGTGAGCGCGCAGATGTCGCCCGCGCCGCACGCGTCGACCGGGTTCAGCGTGGCGCCCAGCGGGGAGTAGACGTGCGCGAGCCGTTCGTCGGCGTCGTGGCCACCGTCGTCGGACGACGTGCGCTGCGCGGGGATGATGCTGTGGTGCCCGCTGATGTGCACGGTGGTGTCCGCGCGCAGCGTGCCGGAGAACACCCGCACGAGGGAGACCCGGCCCACGTAGGCGTCGGCCGAGGTGCGCACGACCTCCGCGGCGAGCGGGCCGTCGAGGCTGGCCGAGAGCGTCGGGCGCTGCGCACCGTCGATGCCCGAGACGCGCGGCAACGGGTGCTCCAGCGGCGAGGGGAACCCGCCGACCAGCACCTCCAGCAGCGCGTCGAGGCCGATCCCGCTGCTGGCGCAGACCGGGATGACCGGGTGGAACGTGCCGCGCGCGACGGCCGTCTCCAGGTCGTCGATCAGGGTGGCGACCTCGATGTCCTCGCCCGACGAGGTAGCGCTCCATGAGCGTCTCGTCCTCGGACTGCTCGATGATCCCTTCGATCAGCGCGGCGCGGGCGTCTTCGGCCTCGGACGGCGCCTGGCCCTCGGGGGTCTGAGACAGCAGGCCGTACAGCCCGGACATGCCTTCGCCGTCGGCGCAGCGGCAGGTACAGCGGGGCGACGCCCGCACCGAAGCTCTCCTGGCAGGCCGCGATCGTCGACTCCTGGTCGGCGCGCGCGTGGTCGCAGCGGGCCACGACGACGGCGCGGGGCATGCCGACGGCGGCGCACTCCTCCCACTGGGCCACCGTGGCCGGGTCGATCATGCCTTCGCGGCCCTCGTTCGCGGGGATGACGAACAGCGCGGCGTCGGCGGCGCGCAGGCCCGGCCCGCAGCTCGCCGACGAAGTCGCCGTAGCCGGGGGTGTCGATCAGGTTGATCTTGTGCTGCCTCGTGGTGGACGGGGGCGACGGCCAGCGCGACGGACCGCTGCTGGCGCACGGCGGCCGGATCGTGGTCGCACACCGTGGTGCCGTCGACGACGCTGCCCGCGCGGGGGATCGCGGACGTGTGGGCCAGGAGGGCCTCGACGAGGGTGGTCTTGCCCGCCCCCGACGGCCCGACGAGGACGACGTTGCGGACCTTGGCCGGATCGGTGACGGCTGCGTTGCCCGACCCGGCGCGGGCCTCCGTACGGCTTGCTGCTCTGACGGTCATTGCACGACCACCTCCGCGACACTGCGTAGAAGCCAGTGGTTCATCTCACACCCGGTGTCCGGAAGGTCACAACCCCTTGTGGACGTAATAGCCGGAACTCCGGCGGCGCGGGAGGGGCCGCAGTAGTGTTCGCTCCGTGCCAGTTCCCGGACCCGGATACGCCATCACCGCGCGGGTCGAGGTACCCGCTTCCGCCAGCGCCGCGGGCGACCTGACCATGGCCGTCGGCCGTGTCGGCGGCGTCGTCACCGCGTTCGACGTGGTCGAGGCCACCAGCTCGACGCTGGTCGTCGACATCTCCTGCAACGCCCGCGGCGAGGCGCACGCCGCGGAGATCACCGCCGCGCTCGAGGCGCTGCCCGGCGTGCGCGTGCGCAAGGTGTCGGACCGGACCTTCCTCCTGCACCTCGGGGGCAAGCTGGAGGTCCACTCCAAGGTCAGCCTGCGCAACCGCGACGACCTGTCCCGCGCCTACACCCCCGGGGTGGCGCGGGTCTGCCAGGCGATCGCGGCCAACCCGGCCGACGCCCGCCGCCTCACGATCAAGCGCAACACCGTGGCCGTCGTGACCGACGGCTCGGCCGTCCTCGGGCTCGGCAACCTCGGCGCGGCCGCCGCGATGCCGGTGATGGAGGGCAAGGCCGCGCTGTTCAAGCGGTTCGCGGGCGTCGACGCCTGGCCCGTGTGCCTGGACACCCAGGACACCGAGGAGATCATCCGGACCGTGCAGATCCTCGCCCCGGCCTACGGCGGGATCAACCTGGAGGACATCGCCGCGCCGCGCTGCTTCGAGATCGAGGCGCGGCTGCGCAAGATGCTCGACATCCCCGTCTTCCACGACGACCAGCACGGCACCGCCATCGTCGTGCTCGGTGCGCTGCGCAACGCGCTGCGGGTGGTCGGCAAGAGCCTCGCCGACTGCCGGATCGTCGTGTGCGGGGTCGGCGCCGCCGGTTCGGCGATCATCCGCCTGCTGGCCAGCGACAGCCCCGGCGAGGTGCTCGCCGTCGACGTCGACGGGATCGTGCACTGCGACCGTCCCGGGCTGGACGACAACCTCGCCTCGATCGCCGCGCAGACCAACTCCGCGGGGATCTCCGGCACGCTGGCCGACGCGCTGGTCGGCGCGGACGTCTTCATCGGGGTGTCCGCGCCCGACCTGTTCGGGGCGACCGAGCTCGCCACCATGGCGAAGGACGCGATCGTGTTCGCGCTGGCCAACCCCGATCCCGAGGTCGACCCGGCGGTTGCGTTGCAGCACGCGGCGGTCGTCGCCACCGGCCGGTCGGACTACCCGAACCAGATCAACAACGTGCTCGCGTTCCCCGGCGTGTTCCGGGGGCTGCTCGACGCGCAGGCCCGCGACATCACCGACAAGATGCTGCTCGCCGCGGCAGCGGCGATCGCCGAGGTCGTCAACGAGCCCAACCCGAGCTTCATCGTGCCGAGCGTGTTCGACGCCGCGGTCGCCCCGGCCGTGGCCGAGGCGGTGCGCTCGGCCGTCTGAGCGACGGGCGGATCTAGGCTGGTGGCATGCCCGTCATCGGAGTGCTGGCCCTCCAGGGCGACGTCAGGGAGCACGTCGCCGCGATCACCGCGTGCGGCGCGCGCGCGGTGGCCGTGCGGCGCCCCGCCGAGCTGGACGGCGTCGACGCGATGGTGCTGCCCGGCGGCGAGTCCACCACGATGAGCAGGCTGCTCGTGACGTTCGACCTGCTGGAGCCGCTGCGGGCGCGCATCGCGGCGGGCATGCCGACGTACGGGTCGTGCGCGGGCATGATCCTGCTCGCCCGCGAGGTCCTCGACGGGCGGCCCGACCAGCGAGCAGCTCGGCGGCCTCGACGTGGTCGTGCGCCGCAACGCGTTCGGCCGTCAGGTCGACTCGTTCGAGACCGACCTGACCGTCGACGGGCTGCGGGAGCCGCTGCGCGCGGTGTTCATCAGGGCGCCGTGGGTGGAGGAGGCCGGGCCGGGCGTGCAGGTGCTCGCGACGGTGCCGCGGCTGACCGTGGCCGGGCTCGGACACCGGGCCTGCGGCGGGCCGGGCCGTCGCCGTGCGGCAGGGGTCCGTCCTCGCGACGGCGTTCCACCCCGAGCTCACGGGCGACCTGCGGATCCACGGCTTGTTCTGCGATCTCGTGCGGGCCTCGGCCGCCGCGGCGTGATGCCGTCCGAGGCGCCGGAGGGGTTCTGGGAGCGCGACGTCTCGCACTCGCCCAAGCCGCTCACCCCGATGCTCGGCTCCGTGTTCTTCGCCGCCCGCAACGCCGCGCTGCGGGAGATGTTCGCGACGTTCGGCTTCCTCGTCGAGACGCTGGAGTTCCGCGAGATCGGCGGATGGGAGTACAGCAGGCTGGTGCCGCTGGGCGGGCACGACCGGGGCGCCCCGCCGCCGTACCTCATGCCGCTGCTGTTCCGGGTGGTGCCCGCGCTGCGCCGACGGATCCGTGCCTGCGTCGCCGCCGTCCGCGACGACGCGGCGGGCGCGATGATCGACCGCTGGTACGCCGAGTGGCAGCCCGACCTCACCGGGCGCGCGGCGGCCCTCCTGGCCGCGGACCCCGCCGCGCTCGACGACGCCGCGTTGGCCGAGCACACCCAGCGCGCGTACACGCTGCTGCAGGACGGCTGCAGGCGGCACTTCCTGCTGCACGGGGCGATCGCGTTCCCGCTCGCCGAGCTGGTGTTCACGGCGGAAGAGCTGATCGGCTGGCCGGAGGAGCGGACGTTCCAGCTGCTCACCGGGCTGTCGGTGATGTCGACCCGGCCCGCGCACCGGCTCGCGGCCGTCGCCCGTCAGGTGGCGGGGGAGCCCGCGGCCCTGCGGCTGTTCGCGGGGCGCCCACCCTCGCTGGAGGAGGTGCGTGCGGCCGCGCCCGCCGTCGCCGACGCCATCGAGGCGCAGATCGCCGAGTTCGGGAGCCGCGCGCTGTCCTACGAGATCGCCGAGCCCTCGCTCGCCGAGCTGCCCGACCTCACGATGCGGCTGCTCGCCGACCAGGTCCGCCGCGGCTACGACCCGGACGCCGAGACGGCGGCGCTGGCCCGGGCGCGGGCCGCCGCGCTCGCCGAGGCCCGCGCGGCGCTGGCCGGGCGGTCCGACCGCGATCGGGAGCGCTTCGAACGGGCGCTGGTGCGGGCGCAGCGCGCCTACCCGGTGCGGGAGGACAACGAGTTCTCGACCAACAGCGTGCCGCTCGCGCTCCTGCGGCGGGCGGTGCTCGAGCACGGTGTGCGGCTGGTCGCCCGCGGCGTGCTCGCCCAGCGCGACGACGTGTTCTGGCTGACCCTGCCGCAGACCGCAGCCGCCCTGGTCGGCTCCGCGAGCGGTGGAGCACCGCCCGCCCCGCTCGCGGACGAGGTCGGGCGGGCGCAAGCGCCACGTGGGGGTCGCGCAGGCGGCGGACCCGCCGACGCGCTCGGGTCCACCGAGGTCCGGCGGCTCGTGGCGGACGCCCGCGCCCGCCGGTCGTGGGCGGAGGCGCATCCCGCGCCACCGTCCTACGGTCGACGGCCCGGCCCGATGCCGTCGCTTGGACGCGCTGCCCGCCGAGGCGCGCTTCGCGATGCGGGTGCTGCTGTGGACCGTCGAGTCGATCTTCGCGCCGGAGTCGTCGAACCGGGAGGTGGCATCGGCGGCGGTCTCCGGCATCCCGGCCTCCGCGGGCCGCTACACCGGGCCGGTGCGCGTGGTGCGCGACGAGGGCGAGTTCGGTCGGATCCGGCCCGGCGACGTCCTGGTCTGCCCGGTGACCTCGCCGGTGTGGTCGCTGGTGTTCCCGAGCGTCGGCGCGCTCGTCACCGACAGCGGCGGGCTGCTCTCACATCCGGCGATCATCGCGCGGGAGTACCGGATCCCCGCCGTCGTCGCCACCGGATCGGCGACGTCGGTCCTGCGCGACGGCCAGATGGTGACCGTCGACGGCACGACCGGGCGCGTGCACGTGCTCGGCTGAGCCCACCTGTCCCGAACGGGTGGGCCGGCGGCGGCCCGGGCTGGGTGTCGCCGGTAACATGGAGCGGGTTTGCACAGGTGAAGGGACAGGTATGAGCGGGCACTCCAAGTGGGCGACGACCAAGCACAAGAAGGCCGTCATCGACGCCCGCCGGGGCAAGATGTTCGCGAAGCTGATCAAGAACATCGAGGTCGCGGCGCGCACCGGCGGCGGTGACCCCGACGGCAACCCGACGCTTTACGACGCCATCCAGAAGGCCAAGAAGAGCTCGGTGCCCAACGACAACATCGACCGCGCGGTCAAGCGCGGGTCGGGCGCCGACGGCGGCGGGGCCGACTACCAGACGATCACCTACGAGGGCTACGGCCCCAACGGCGTCGCGGTGCTCATCGAGTGCCTCACCGACAACCGCAACCGTGCGGCCACCGAGGTCCGCCTGGCCATGACCCGCAACGGCGGCGCGATGGCCGATCCCGGGTCGGTGTCCTACCTGTTCACCCGCAAGGGCGTGGTGATCCTGCCCAAGCACGAGCTCTCCGAGGACGACGTGCTGCTCGCCGTCTCGACGCGGGCGCGGAGGAGGTCAACGACCTGGGCGACAGCTTCGAGGTCGTCTCCGAGGCCACCGACCTCATCCCGGTGCGCACCGCGCTGGTCGACGCCGGGATCGACTACGACTCCGCCGACCCGACCTTCATCCCGTCGATGCAGATCCCGCTGGACGCCGAGGGCGCGCGCAAGGTCTTCCGCCTCATCGACGCGCTGGAGGACAGCGACGAGGTCCAGAACGTCTACGCCAACTTCGACGTGAGCGACGACGTCATGGCAGAGGTCGACGCCTAGGCTGAGTAGCAGCCGTCGCAGCACGACGATCAGCTGACCGCGGGCCGTTGTTCATGAGCGTGTGCACGAAGGTCGCGGCGAACGCCGTGAAGCGCAGCCGATCGGCGCGGGCGTTGGTCGTGGCGAGGTACGTCCTTTCTGCGTGGGTGGGGTTCAGCCTTCGTTGAGGAACAGGCAGAAGGGGTGCCCGACCGGGTCGAGGTACACCCGCACGTCGTCCTGCGGCTGGAAGTCCGCCAACCGGGCGCCGACCGACGCGGCGAAGGCGCCTGCCTCGTCGAGGTCGTCGACGTGGATGTCGAGGTGCACCTGCATGAGCTGGTCGCCTGCGCCCGCGGGCCAGGTCGGCGGCACGAAGTCGCTCTCCTGCTGGAACGACAGCCCCGCCCCGCCCTCGGGGCCTGCGAGCTTGACCCACTCCGGCTCGTCCTGGATCCGCTTCCAGCCCAACAGGTCCTCGTAGAACCGGGCGAGGGCCTGCGGGTCGGGGCTGTCGAGCACCACCCCGGACAACCTCATGCGCGGTCTGCTCATGCGCGCATCGTTCATGCGCACGACCATGATCACCACTTGGCGACGCTCAGGCGGAGGGCTCGGGTGGGTGATGGCGGTGGACGGCCACCCGGGCCGGGCGGACGGAGCGGGGGCCGACGGTGAGGCCGGGCTCCAGCAGCGCCGCCACCGTCCGGTCGGCCGCTTCGTCGTCGGTCGACGTCACCCGCGCCGCCTCCATCGTGCGGGCGTCGAACGCCGCGCCGATTTCCGGCGCCACGACGGTGCCCCCGCGCCCGACGATCAGGCGGGCCAGACCCGCCGCCATCGCCGTGAACGCGTCCCGCTCGCGCTCCGAGCCCGCTGTTCCCGCGCAGGCCAGGGCGTCGACCCGCAGCGCGTGCAGCTCGACCAGCAGCGGCACGTCCGGGGCCGGATCGGCCCTGGCCTGGCCGAGCGCGCCCAGCGTCGCCGCCTGGTTCGCCAACGCCCTGGCGACATCGTCCACGCGGTCGGCCACGTCTTGCAGGGTCACCTCGCCCATACCGCGAGACTAGCTACGCTCCGCCCGTGGCCGTCCACGGAATCGACCTCGGCACCACGAACTCCGCCATCGCCCGCATCGGCAAGGACGGGCGACCGGAGGTCCTCGCGGGCATGTCCGGTGAGCTGACCACCCCCTCGGTCGTCCTCTTCGCGGGCCCGCAGGAGCACGTCGTCGGCGAGGGGGCGCGCCGCGAGGCCCGCCTGGACCCCGAGCACGTGTGCACGCTGGTGAAACGCCGGATGGGCGACGCGGAGTGGCGGTTCGTGGCGCACGGCACGGCGTGGTCGGCGCCCGCGGTGTCGTCGCTGATCCTCAAGAGCCTCGTGGCCGACGCCGGGTTCGCGACGGGCGAGGAGCCCACCGCCGCCGTGATCACCGTGCCCGCCTACTTCGGCGACGAAGAGCGGCGCGCCACCGTCCTGGCGGGCACGTACGCCGGACCTGGACGTCGTCGAGGTGCTCTCCGAGCCGATCGCCGCCGCGCTGGCGTACGGCTTCGGCAGGCTCGACGGGGCGCCGACCCTGGAAAAGGGCACGCCGAGCGAGACCGTGCTGGTCTACGACCTCGGCGGCGGCACCTTCGACGCCACCGTGATCGAGCTGGCCGACCGCCGGATCTCCGTGCTCGCCGTCGAAGGCGACCACCAGCTCGGTGGCACCGACTGGGACGAGCGCATCGCCCTGCACCTCTCCCGGCGCTTCTGCGAGGACAACCCCGGCGCCGAGGACCCGCTCGACGACTCGGCCGGGTCGCAGGCCCTCGTGCTGGCGGCCGAACGGGTCAAGCACCAGCTCACGACGGCCGAGCGCGCCGAAGTTGTGGTCGCACACGACGGCGCCCGCTCCACCGTCACGCTCTCCCGCGCGGAGCTGGAGGAGATGACGGCCCCGCTGCTGCGCCGCACCCTCGACCTCACCCGCGCCTGCCTCGACGAGGCGGCCCGCCGCGGGGTGCTGGACGTCGACCGCGTGCTGCTGGTCGGCGGCTCGTCGCGGATGCCCGCCGTGGCCGACATGCTGCGGCGCGAGCTGGAGCTCGATCCCCAGCTGCACGATCCCGACCTGGCCGTCGCGCGCGGCGCCGCGATCTACGGGGAGAAGTCGGAGCTGGAGCGCATGGTCACCGCCGACCTGCGCTCACGGGGGCTGCTGCGCGACGGCGACCCGCTCGACGACGCCGCCCCCGCCGACCTCGACGCCGCCTGCCGCCGCGTCGCCGAGGCGTTCGGCACGTCGTTGGCCCAGGTCCGGCGGGCGGTCGAGATCCGCGTCGACACCGTCGTGTCCCGCGGCTTCGGCGTCCTCGCGGTGAACGCCCAGCTCGGACGCATCGAGGTGACGTGGCTGGTGCACCGCAACGACCGGCTCCCGATCCGCACCAGCCGCTCGTTCGGCACCGTGCGCGACGACCAGCGGGTCATCGAGGTCACCGTCGTCGAGCAGCAGGGCCAAGCCGAGTCGGCGCGGGCTCAGGACGCCAAGGTGCTCATCGCCGGGGAGATCACCGGCATCCCGCCGGGCTACGGCGAGGGCAGCGAGGTGCGGGTGACGTTCGAGATGGGGTTCGACGGCGTCCTGCACGTCACCGCGTTCCACGTCGACGCGGGCCTGCCCGCTGGTGCTCACCGCCACCACCGGCGCCACGCTGTCGCAGGCCGAGGTGGCCCGGGAGCGTGACCAGCTCGGGAAGCAGCGCCGCCGTGAGTAGGCCGCAAAGAGCGGTCCCGGTGAGCAGCCTGGCGCCCTTCGACCCGAACGACTACCGCAAGCGGGTGCTGGCCGCCGTCGAGCGCCGGGGCGGCCCGGACGCGTCGGACCCGTTCGAGCTCTACGACCTGCCGGTGGAGGCCGCGGCCGTGGCGCGGCTGGACGACGCGACGGTCGAGCGCGCGGATCGCCGAGGTCTGGGCGTTCTGGCAGCGCCAGCGCGACCATCCCGCGCTACCGCGCGCTCGTCGCGCTGCTGGTCGAGACGCACGCCGAGCGGAGCGCGCAGCTGCGCGACGCCGCGACCCGGCGCGCGACGGCGAGCCGCGCCCGCGCGCGACCGCGAGGAGCGCGACGCCGAGCGCTACGCGCTGCTGGACGCGGCCATCAGCAGGCTCGTCCAGCGCCACGGCGGCGTGCCGCGCGACAAGCTCGCCGGGCTGGACGAGGTCGGCGCGCTCGGCGGGCTCACGCCGGACGAGGTCGCGGCGCGGGTCCGGCGCCACCGGCTGCTCGCCCCCGACGATCGGGGTCGGAGCGGCGCAGGCAGATCCGGGCGCTCGCTCGACGAGTTCGGCAGGCTCACCGCGCGCTACGGCGCCGCCGACGCTGCTGGCCCTGCTCGGCCTCGTGCCCTCCGCGTCGGACCAGCAGGTGACGGCGGGATGGGTGGCCTGGCGCTCACGGGCGCGGGAGCTGCCTGCGGGGCGGCTGCGCGCGGTGGTCGACGAGCTGCTCGTGCACGTGGCCGACCTGCTCGCGCCCGGCCGCGCCGCGGTCGAGGTCTACCTCGACGCGGTGGCCGCCGACGTCACCGACTACCTGCGGCCCGCGCGTCCGGGCCGCGGTGCTGGTGGAGGACCGGCTCGTCGCCGAGGACCACGCCCACCTGCTCGCCGAGGCGGTGGAGCGGGGCTGGACGAGCGCCGCGCCGCCGCCGTGATCGCCGCGCTGGCCGCCGAGCTGAACGCCCCGGTCGAGCCGCTCGGGCCTGCCGACGCGCGGGGCGCGACGCGGCGGGCGGCAGACGCGGACGGCGCGGGCGCCCGAGGCGAGGTCTCCGGACGGGCGCGAGCACGGCGCAGCGGGCCGGACGGGCGGCCGGATCGGGCACGGGCGGCCCGGCGTCGGCGCGGACCGGGCGCGCCGCGTCCGGCGCGACCGCCGCCGAGCTGCTGCGGCGGGCGCGGGCGGCGCTGCGGGCGCGGGCGGCCGCGGGAGGCGCGGAGGCTCGTGGACGCCGCGCTGGCCGCGGCGGGGCCGCCGACGGGGCAGGCGCGGGCGCTGTCCGACGAGGTCGACGCCGTGCTGGCCGACGCCGACCGACGGTCCAGCGCGGCGGCGGAGGCCGCGGCCGACCAGCGCTGGGTTGCCGCGCTCGACGAGCTCGACCACCTCGCCCGGAGCGCCTCGGACGTCGTCCCCGACCTGGAGGACCCGCCGGTCCCAGGCGCGGGCCGAGGTGACGCGGGCCGACGCGGACGGTCGCGGCCGCGTTGGCCGGACCGGAGGGTCGGCGCACGGCGGCGCTGCGGGCCGTGCTCGCCGCGTGCCGCGACCACGCACGGGCCCTCGAGGCGCTCGACCGCGCTCACCGCCGACCCACCCGCTGCGCCCGCCTGGGTCAGCGCGGCCCGCGACGGCCGCGGCGACGTCGTGGTGCTGTGGGCCCCGTCGTCGTCCGGCGGCGTCACCTACCGCGTGCGCCGGCTGCGGCAGGACGGCACCTGGCAGGTGATCGGGCGGGTGCCCGACAGCTCGATCGAGGACGGCGGCGCCCCGCCCGGCGTCGAGGCGCCGATCTACGCGGTCGCCGCACTCCAGGCGGGTCGCACCTCGATCGAGACCCGGTCCGACCAGCCGGCCGCTCCCGCCGGTCCGCCCGCGCCCGGCGGTGTGCTCGCGGTGCGGGTCGGCGACGGCACCGTCGACGTCACGTGGACGCCGGTCCCGCGCCCGGCGACCGGCGCGGTCGAGTACCGCGTGCGCCGCCGCGACGGCGAGCAGTGGCGGGTGATCGGACGCACCCGCGACACGTGGATGCAGGATGGTGGGGCGCCCGCGGGTGTCGTCCCCGTTTACTCGGTGAGCGCGTCGACCGCGCGGCGTACGGTCGGGAGAAGGGCGCTCCGACGGGGGGTGATCACCACCCGTCCCCGGCAAACCGGGCACACTGGACAGCGAGCACGCCGCACCACCGCACGACCGACCGCACCGGACTAACGAGAACAGGGACATGAACCTTCGGATTTTCGGCCTTTCCTACGCGGTCACCGTGGTGGCGCTGGTCGTCGCGTTCATCTACGGCGGCGTGACGGGCCTCGTCCTCTGCGCGATCCTGGGCATCCTGGAGATCTCGCTGTCCTTCGACAACGCGGTGGTCAACGCGACCGTGCTGGAGCGGATGGACCCGTTCTGGCAGCGGATCTTCCTGACCGTCGGTGTGCTGATCGCCGTGTTCGGCATGCGGCTGGTCTTCCCGCTGATCATCGTGGGGGTCACCGCCCACCTCAACCCGGTCGAGGCCTTCGAGCTGGCGCTGCAGCAGCGCCCGGCCAGCGACCCGACGAGCTACGCCGCGCTGCTCAACGCCGCCTACCCGCAGATCGCCGCGTTCGGCGGCACCTTCCTGCTGATGCTGTTCCTGGACTGGCTGTTCGAGGACCGCGACATCAAGTGGCTGTCCTGGCTGGAGAAGCCGCTGGCGAAGATCGGCCAGCTCTCGCGGCTGTCGATCGTCATCGCGCTCGTCGTGCTCGTGGTCATGTCCGAGACGCTCGCCGCCGACCCCAACGTCGTGCTCATGGCGGGTGCGCTGGGTCTCGTGACCTACCTGCTCGTCAACGGGCTCGGCGACTTCTTCGACCAGGGTGACGACGACGAGGCCGAGGAGGGCGAGCCTGCCGCCCGCACGAGCTCGGGTCCCTCGCAGCTGGCCAAGGCCACCGGCAAGGCGGGCCTGTTCCTCTTCCTCTACCTGGAGGTGCTGGATGCCGCGTTCTCGTTCGACGGCGTCATCGGCGCCTTCGCCATCACCACCGACCCGATCCTCATCGCGCTCGGCCTCGGCCTCATCGGCGCGATGTTCGTCCGCTCGCTCACGGTGTTCCTGGTCCGCAAGGGCACCCTGGCCGACTACGTCTACCTGGAGCACGGCGCGCACTGGGCGATCGGCGCGCTGTCGGTGATCCTGCTCGTCGGCATCGGCTACCACGTCGACGAGATCATCACGGGTCTGATCGGCGTCGCCTTCATCGTGGCGGCGTTCCTGTCCAGCGTGCTGCGCAACCGCAGGCTCGCCGCCGAGGGCGTCGACACCCACCACACGATCGACGAGATGGAGCACTCGAACTGACCGACGACCCGAAAGGCGCGGCTGCTCGACTACCTGCAGAGCAGCCGCAGCGCGCTGGTCGGCAAGCTCGACGGCCTGTCGGAGTACGACGTCCGACGGCCGCGCACGGCGACGGGCACGAACCTGCTCGGCCTGGTCAAGCACCTGGCCGGGGTCGAGATCGGCTACTTCGGCGAGACGTTCGGCAGGCCGTTCCCCGATCCGCCCGCCTGGTTCGACGACGCGGCGTTCGAGGCCGACCCGAACATCGACCTGTTCGCGACGGCCGACGAGTCGCGCGAGGAGATCGTGGCGCTCTACCGGAGGGCGGCGGCGCACGCCGACACGACCATTGCCGCGCTGCCCCTGGACGCGCCCGGCACGGTGGCGCACTGGCCACCGGAGCGTGCGTCGGTGACGCTGCACCAGATCCTGGTGCACGTGCTCGCCGACACCGCCCGGCACGCGGGCCACGCCGACATCCTCCGAGAGACGGCCGACGGCGTGGCAGGCCTCCGGGTCGGCGGCGACAACATGCCCTCGGACGACCCGGCGTTCTGGGCGGCCCACATCGCCAGGGTGCAGGCAGCGGCCGAGGCCGCCCCGGACGAGCGCTGATCACCGGCCCGGCGGCCGGACCGGTGATCAGGGCGAACCGACTAGAGGTCGAACTCGGCGGGCGGGATGCCCACCGCGTTGCAGGCCTCGCGGACGGCCTGCTGCTCGTCCTTGTCGAAGTTGCCGTCGGCGCCGCCGATGATGATGCCCACCTGGATCACCGCACGGGCCGCGTCCGGCTTGCTCTTCAGCTTGCCGATCGTGGCGATGGCCTCGACCTTGCCGAAGTCGTAGTCGCGCTCGAGCTTCGACGAGTAGAACTCGAAGTGCTGCTGCAGCTCACTCGGGTCGAACACCGACAGCGCGTCGTTGCTGCCGATGAACGAAGCGGTCTTGCGCCGCTCCTCGGGCGAGATGGTGCCGTCCGCGGCGGCGATCAGGGCGCACATGGCCATGCTCGCCTTCGCGAAGTCCTTGCTCTTGTACTTGCCGACCTGCGTCTTCGTGTTGCTTTGGAGATCGGTCAGGCGGCTCTTCAGTTGGTCCCACAGCGCCATGACGGCGTCGTCCCTTCGGTCCGGTCCTTCACAGGGCTTTCCTGCACGCGGGCGTGTAGCCACGCCAGCACTTCCTCGCCTGCCCGCACCCCGGTGGAGGACGTGACGGTCAGGTGGTCTCGGGTGAACCCCGCCTCGGCGAGCTCGCCGTGGGCGGGTCGGATCGCCTCGTCGGCGAACTCGAGCAGGTCGGCGTCGAGCAGCGAGTCGCCCGCCGCGAGCAGCGGCCCGCCGCCGACCCTGGCGCGGACCTCGGCGGCGGCCGCGGACTTCGTGAGGGGCCGGGGAACGGCGTAGACCTTGCGGCCCTGCAGCGATACCGCCCAGCCGCGCGGGTCGCACCAGCTCGCGAGCGCGTCGACCCAGCCCTCGGGGAGCGCGGCCCGGTCCACGACGGCGTAGACGAACATGCCGGACGCGACGCGCAGCGCCGTCACGAACGGTCCCGCGGACGCTCTCAGGTACGCGTCGACCTCGGCGAGCGGCGCGCATCCCCGCAGGCGCACCGCGACCAGCTCGGTCCAGCCGCGGTCCGGCACGCCGTCGACGAGGAGGTGCCCGCCGTTGCTCGCGATCGCGTAGCGCGGCGGCGGGCCCGGCAGGTGCACCCTGGCCAGCTGCTCGGGCGTGCGCGTGGTGGTCGGGACGAGCACTGTGCGCCTGCTCAGCTCCCGCAGGAGCTCGGCCGCGGCCTCGGTGAGGTAGGACAGCGGCGCCCCGCGGTAGACCTCAACACACAGCAGCCGTGGGGCCTGGGCATCGGGAACGCCCAGGTCGAGGGCGGCCGCGGAGTAGATCAGGGTGCGGTCGAGGTCCGTGCAGACGATCAACGCGCACCCCGCGCGGCCAGGCCGTCGGCCCCGGTGGCACCCCGGGTGAACCGCGGGTGGATGAGCCCGACGCAGCTGTAGGCCAGGTCGGGCACCTCCTCCACCGGCACACCTCGCTGCGCCGCGAGCAGCCGGACGTGCGCGAGATCGGCAGCGGGCGCTCCGGCGCGCACGAGCACCTTCCACGGGACCCGGCGCAGCAGCACCCGCGTGGTCTCGCCGACGCCCGGCTTGACCAGGTTGACGTCGCCGATGCCGTACTCGGCGGTGATCCGCTCGACGCAGGCGAGGCCCGCGTGGTCGGGCGCCCGGTCGGTCGGCGGGCGGGTGTCGACGACGTGCGGGAACTGCGCGGAGACCGTGTCGAGGAAGGCGGTGGAGACGTCGGCGGGCGCGAGGTCGGCGTAGAACTTCGCCCCGTGGTACATCCCGGGGCGGATCAGCCGGTCGTTGAGCACCGTGCGGGAGACCAACCCGGACACCGTCGAGTTCAGGCACGCCGAGGCGATCAGCCAGTCTTCGCGCGTGCCGAACGTGGCCGTGCACCGGCCGGGGTCGGCGAGCACGGCGAGCTCGGGGTCGAAGCGGGTGCCGACGAGCGCGGCAGCCAGCTCGCGGTTGATCGCGCCCTTGCCCGTCCAGCCGTCGACGAACACCACGTCGGCCGGGTCGTGCCGCTCCGCGAGGTGCTGCAGCGCCACCCCGTCGATGCCCCGGCCGCGGACGATCGAGACGGCGTAGTGGGGCAGCGCGAGCCCGTGCCGCGCCGCCACCCAGCGGCGCAGCAGGATGCCGACCGGGGTGCCCGCCCTGGCCAGGGAGACGAGCACGACGTCGCGGCCGCGCTCGGCCAGCACCAGTTCGGCGACGACGCCCACGGCCTGGGCCAGCCGCAGCGCCGACGCCGCGAGCGCTTCGCGGTAGAGCGCCAGGTAGGCCGCGTCGGGCTGGTACTCGTGCGGCAGCGACTCGGCGTAGTGCGCTCCGCCGCTCTGGACGGCCTCCTCGCGCTCCTCCGTGGGTGCTTCGAGGGCCACCCCGGACAGGTCGGTGAGAAGCCAGCCGACCTCGTCGGGCGCGTAGCTGCCGAAGGCGGGCCCGCGCAGCGGTTCGGGGGTCACGGGGCGACCGCCAGGGCCGGGCAGTGTCGGGGCTTCATGATGTGACCACCACCGTCACGCGGCGGGTGTGGGGCGCGAGCGCGGCCAGGAGCCCGGTGTGCAGCGCGGGGGTTTCCGCGGGCGGGTCGACGACGACGAGCACGTGGTCCCAGCCCTGCGCGACGTTGTAGGCGTGGCGGGGGCCGGGGCCGTCGGCGGGGTCGTCGTGGGCGGGGAAGGTGATGCCGCTGGTCAACGCGTAGTCCGGCTCGTCGACGACGAAGGCGGGCGAGCGGGTGGTGGTGGAGAACCAGACGCCCGCCGGCGTGGCGTTCTGCTGTGCCGCCAGGGCGGCCGCGAGGTGCAGGGGCAGGGCCATCAGCTCCTCCGTACCCAACACCAGCGTGCGTTCGTCGGCGCGGACGTCGGCCGCCCGCGCCAGCCCCGCGGCGATTTCCGGGAGGATCGCGGCGAGCGCGCGGTGATGGGCGGGGGTGAAGCCGTGCCGCCCGCCCGCGGGCAGGTCGGCGGGCCAACCGAGGTCGGTGAGCGCCACCCGCGCCGCCCGCCCATCGGCGGGCGGGCGTTCGGCCCCGGTGTCGGTCCGGCCCGCCCAGGCCCCCACCTCGGCGTGGAGCGGTGTCGCGCGGCCGGTCCGGTCCGACGACGCCGGCGGCTCGACGGGCGGCGGCGTGGCGCGTCCGGTTCGGTCCGACCGGGCCACCGGCTCGGCGTGAGGCGACGCGGCGCGTTCGGTCGGCTCGGACGGGGCCGCCTGCGCGGCGTGAGGCGGCGTGGCGCGTCCGGTCGGGTCTGATGGGGCCGCCGGCTCGGCGCGAGTCCGGCCGCGCGGGGTCTGGAGTTCAGCGCGCAGGGCGGTGGCGCGCTCGGCCAGGTCGTCGGGCAGGGAGAGGGCGGCGCGGGTCAGCGACACCACGTCGACGCGCACGCCGTCGGGCAGCCCGGTGAGCGGGTGCTCCCGCAGGTCGACCAGCGCGGCGACGACGTAGTGCTCACGCGGCGCGACCCGGTGCAGGGCCGCGATCGTGTTCACGACCGTGCGGCCCGTGGACAGCTCGTCGTCGACCAGCACGAGCGGGCGGGATCCGGCGATCACGCCCGGGTCCGACGGCAGCAGCAGGTGCTCCGTGTGGTGCGAGTGCTCCTCGGTGAACGCGCCCGCCGTCCCGAACCCCGGCACCGGACGGCGGGTGGAGTGCAGGTAGTCGGCCCCGCCGAGCGCCTCGGCGACGCTGTGGCCCAACGCGGTGGCCGTCTCCGCGAACCCGAGCACCACCGCGTCGGTCGGACTCACGGTGATCCCGGCAGAGCAGCGCGGCGGCCGCACCGGGCTCGCCGCGGACAGCGGCGTGCAGGAGCGCGACCGGGAGGGCCCGCGGCGGGCGCCCGGCCAGCGCGTCGGCGACGAGGCCGCCGAGCAGCAGGCCCGCCGCCCGGACCAGGCGCGGGTCGGTCGGGATGTGCTTGCCCAGCACCCGGGAGACGAGCAGCTGGGCCCGCCGGGGGTTGTCCCGCAGCGCGAGCCCCAACAGCACACGGGGATCGGGCCCGTCGGCAGGACCGGACAGCCGCACCCCGAGCCGTTCGACGACCGAGCCGGTGACGACCCCGGTCATCGGGGGATGCTCGCGGCGAGCAGGTCGACGAACGAGACGCCCTCGGCCGCCACCCCGAACACCTTCGCCTGCAGCATCGTCCGCCGCGCCCACGACAGGTGCGGCCGGATCTCGTTCATCTTGTTGCCGTGCCCGGACGCCATGACGCCGCTGGCCCGCCCGGCCTCGACCAGGTCCTGCGCGTCGCGGTGCTCCTCGGCCGACACCACCGACAGCGCGTTGATGACGCCGACGTGCCCGGGGTGGATGGCCGTCTTGCCCGTGAGGCCGTTGGCCTTGTCCAGCAACACCTCGCGGATCAGCCCGTCGATGGAGCGGGACACCAGCTCGCCGCGCAGCGTGCGGGCGCCGTGCTCGTCGAAGGGGGACTGGCGCAGAAGGGGTTTGAAGATCCGCTCCGGCCCGCCGTAGTACTCCCACACCGGCCCGGAGACGGTGAAGCCGGTGCCGTCGGTGCGGCCCAGCACGTTGACGACGTCGCCGATCAGCGCGGAGACCACCTTGATGTCGTAGATCGAGAGCTCCGGCGAACGGCGCAGTCCGTAGAGGGAGCAGAGGTCGGTGGCCCCGATGCGCACCGCGAGGATGCGGCGCCGGTCGCGGTGCAGGAGCGCGCGCAGGCGGGTCAGCTCGTCGACCCGCGTCTCCGCGTAGAGCACAGCGCCCGACTCGATCACCGGCATGGCCAGCAACGACGTGCCGGACTCGCGCTCCGCCTCGTCGAGGGCGAGCAGGTAGTCGGTGCCGCTCGCCGCGGTGAACTTCGGCAGGACGAACCCGTCGAGCACGTGCGCGGCCTCGCCGAGCCGCTGGGTGAGGGACCGGATCTGCGCGGCCTCCCGCACCCGGACGAAGAGCAGCGGGAGCTCGTTGTGGACGTCGCGGCTCAACTGCGACAGCGCCTGGACGAGGTTGTCCTCCGCCTCGGCGACCCGTTCGTCGGCGATCGCGTCTTCGAGGCAGACGACCATCGAGGTGACGCCCGCCGCGGCCTGCTTGACGATGTCGGCGACGAGCGCGGGCCGGTCGGCGGGCAGGTAGAGCGTGGCGCCGAGCGCCACCGAGAGCAGTCCGGTGCCGCTTCCGCGGTCGAACCGCCCCGGTGGTCGCTCGAACAGCGCCGCCGTCTGCTCGGCGCTCAGGTAGCCGAAGTGGCGCACGGAGCTACCGCTCCGCTATTTCCGGCCGCGGGTCCATTCCATGCCCCACCCGTAGGCCCGGTCGAGGTCGGCCTGCCCACCCCGGATGTAGCGGACCTCCCGGTGCACCACCAGCTCGCCGCCCTTGTTCTCCAACATGGCGATCGCGCAGGTGGGGGAGTTGGTGTCCGCCTCGTCGAGACGAACCTCGATCTCCGGGCTGTCGGTCGGGAAGAGCGTGACGACGCCGTCGGCACTGGCCCAGTTGGGCACACCCTCGTAGATGAACGCGAACACGAGGATGCGGCGGATCTCGCTCAACCGCGCCAGGTCGATGAACATGTTCTCGCCCCCGGTGTTGCTCCCGGAGCGGTCGTCACCGTCCAACCGGATGATCGGCGCGCCGTTGTAGGGCGCCTGGAACGCGTTGCCCAGAGCCTGGACGACGCCCTTGGTGCCGTCGGAGAACTCCCAGAGGCAGGCGAGGTCGAGGTCGATCCCGCCGCCGCTGGACCGGCCGAACAGGCCCTTGCGCTGCGGCACTCCCGCGCTCCACTGCAGGTTGACCCGCAGCTGCCCGCCGACCGCTCCGCGCTTGGTGAGCGAGACGCTCGGCGCGGCCTTGGTCAGGGTGACCTTCGACAGCGACACTCCGCCCGGCGACCCACCGCCCTGCGGCGACCCGCCCGCGCTCGGCGGGTTCGCCGCCGGGCGCTTGTTGTAGTCGATGGCCATGGCGTCGTCAGACGTTGACGCCGTAGTCCCGGGCGATGCCCGAGAGACCGGACGCGTAGCCCTGGCCGATCGCGCGGAACTTCCAGTCCGCCCCGCTGCGGTACAGCTCGCCGAACACCATGGCGGTCTCGGTGGAGGCGTCCTCCGAGAGGTCGTAGCGGGCGAGCTCCTTCTGGTCGGCGGCGTTGACCACGCGGATGAACGCGTTGCGCACCTGGCCGAAGCTCTGCGAGCGCGCGTCGGCGTCGTAGATGCTGACCGGGAACACGACCTTGTCGGTCTCCGGGCCGAGGCCTGCCAGGTTGACCTTGACCTGCTCGTCGTCGCCCTCGCCCTCGCCGGTCAGGTTGTCGCCGGTGTGCTCGACGGCGCCGTCGGGGCTGGTGAGGTTGTTGAAGAAGACGAAGTGCTTGTCGGAGACGACCTTGCCGTCGGCCCCGACGACGATCGCCGAGGCATCGAGGTCGAACTCGGTGCCGGTGGTGGTGCGGACGTCCCAGCCGAGGCCCACGACCACGTTGGTGAGGCCCGGAGCCTCCTTGGTGAGGCTGACGTTTCCACCCTTGGTGAGACTGACGCTCACGACTGCTCTCCATCTGTCATGGGGGGCTCGTTCCCCCCTGGTCCGAGCTGAGCGCGGCCGAGCATAAACGGACAAACTCGGCGAGCTCCTTACGGTGGCAACGGGCTGGGCGGCCGTAGGGTTCCCGACGTGCCGAGCCCGACCGAGACCCTACGGATCGACCTCCTCCGGCCCTCGGACGCGGGTGAGGTGCTCACCGTGCAGCGGGCCGCGTACGTCACGGAGGCCCAGCGCTACGCGGCGCCGCACATCCCACCGCTGCTCGAGACGCTCGGGAGCTGCGCGCCGACCTGGACCGGTCCGACGTGCTCGCGGTGGGCGCGTGGAGCGGGCCGCGCCTGGTCGGCTCGGTGCGCGGGCGGCTGGACGGCGCGACCATGGAACTGGCGCGCCTCTCCGTCGCGCCGGACATGCAGGGCAGCGGGGTGGGCCGCGCGCTGGTGGCGGCGCTGCACGCCGCGGCGTCGCCGGCCGTCACCTCGATGTGGCTGGTCACGGGGGCGCGCAGCGACGACAACCGCCGGTTCTACGCGGCGGCGGGCTACCGCCCGACGACGACCGCGCCCGACGTCGCAGGCGTCGACCTGGTCCGGATGGTCCGCAGCGTTGCCATGCCGGGGTAGTCCGCGGGGTCCTGCCGCGTCGGGTGGTCGACGGGCCGCGTGAGGTCCGCCCGTCGAGAGTCACCGATCCGCTGCGGCAAGTGCAGATCCGTGACTCTCAGCCCGCCCCCGCCGCCCCCGCCCGCCAGCCGAGAGTCACTGATCCGCTGCTGCCGATGCAGATCGGTGACTCTCGGCAGCCGAGCACACGCCCAAGGGGCGCTTTGCAACCGGGCCGGCGGTCTGTGCGGGCGGGGTCCGCCGACCGCGCCCGAGATTGTCGGTGGGCGGTCCTAGACTCGCGACCGATGAGCCCCGCCACCCGTACCCCAGCAGCCAAGACCCCCGCCGCCAAGGCCGCCGCGAGCCCGGCCGCGCCCCCACCTTCGACGGGGCGTCGGCTGCTGCTCCTCGATGGGCATTCGCTCGCCTACCGGGCGTTCTTCGCGCTGCCCGCGGAGAACTTCCGCACCGGCACGGGGCAGACCACCAACGCCGTCTACGGGTTCACGGCGATGCTCATCAACCTGCTGCGCGACGAGCAGCCCACCCACCTCGCGGTGTGCTTCGACGTCTCGCGGCAGACGTTCCGCTCGGAGCGCTACACCGAGTACAAGGCCAACCGCACCACCACGCCCGACGATTTCCGCGGCCAGGTCGACCTCATCAAGGAGGTCCTGCGGGCGCTGTCCATCCCGGAGTTCAGCGTGCCGGGATTCGAGGCCGACGACCTCATCGCCACCCTCACGACCCAAGCCGAGGCCGACGGCTTCCAGGTGCTCATCACCTCCGGCGATCGCGACGCGTTCCAGCTGGTCAGCGACAACGTCACGGTGCTCTACCCGACGCGGGGCGTGTCGGAGCTCGGGCGGATCGATCCCGACGCCGTGATGACCCGCTACGGCCTCACCCCCGAGCAGTACCCCGATTTCGCCGCGTTGCGCGGCGACCCTTCCGACAACCTGCCCTCCATCCCCAGCGTCGGGGAGAAGACCGCCGCGAAGTGGGTGCGCGAGTTCGGTTCGCTCGCCGAGCTCACCGACCGGGTCGACGAGGTCAAGGGCAAGGCGGGCGACGCGCTGCGCGCGCACCTGTCCGGGGTGCTGCTCAACCGGCAGCTCACCGAGCTGGTGCGCGACGTCCCACTGGACGCCCAGCCCGCCGATCTCGCCGTGCGGGCCTGGGACCGCGACGCCGTCCACCGCCTCTTCGACGAGCTGGAGTTCCGCGTCCTGCGCGAGCGGCTGTTCGCCACGCTGCAGAGCGCCGAGCCCGAGGCCGAGGGCGGCATCGAGGTGCAGGGCGGCGCGATCCCGGCGGGGGCGCTGCGGGCGTGGCTCGACGAGCACGCCCGCGACGGGCGCCGGGTCGGCCTCGCCTTCCACGGCGTCACCGGCACGGCCGCAGCTGCGGACCTGGCGGGCATCGGCCTGGCGGCGGGCGAGCCGACCGTCGAGGCCAGGGCGGCCGGAGCGGCGGCGGGTGTTCCGCAGGCCGGATACGTCGATGTCACCGCGCTCACGCCCGACGACGAGGCTGCGCTGGGGGAGTGGCTGGCCGATCCGGCGGTGCCGAAGGCCGCGCACGACGCGAAGGCCGCTCTGCACGCGCTGCGCGGCCGCGGCTGGACGCTTGGCCGGGCTCACCAGCGACACCGCGCTCGCCGCCTACCTCGCCCGCCCCGGCCAGCGCAGCTTCGACCTGGCCGATCTCGCGCTGCGCTACCTCCGCCGCGAGCTGCGGGTCGACGGCGAGGACGAGGGCGGTCAGCTCTCGCTGCTGGGCGGCGCCGACGGCCTCTCCACCGACGGCGCCACGGTGAGGAGGAGGCCGACGCCGAGCGCGCCTCGGCCCAGATGGTCGCGGCTTCCGCGGTAGCAGAGCTGGCCGACGCGCTCGACGCCGAGCTCGCCGAGAAGGCCAACATGCGCGCTGCTCGCCGAGCTGGAGCTGCCGCTGGAGTACGTGCTGGCCGACCTGGAGACGGCAGGCATCGCCGTCGACCACGACCTGCTGTCGTCGCTGGAGGCGGAGTTCGCCGCGCCAGGTGAAGCAGGCCGCGCAGGACGCGTACTCCGTGATCGGCAAGGAGATCAACCTCGGCTCGCCGAAGCAGCTGCAGGTGGTGCTGTTCGACGAGCTGAACATGCCCAAGACCAAGCGCACCAAGACCGGCTACACCACCGACGCCGACGCGCTGCAGACGCTCTACGAGCAGACCGGGCACGAGTTCCTCTCCCACCTGCTCATCCACCGCGACGCCACCCGGCTCAAGATCACCGTCGAGGGCCTGCTCAAGTCCATCGCCGACGACGGGCGCATCCACACCACCTACAGCCAGACGATCGCGGCCACCGGACGCCTCTCGTCCACCGAGCCGAACCTGCAGAACGTGCCGATCCGCACCGCCGCTGGGCGCCGGATCCGCGAGACGTTCATCGTCGGCCCCGGGTACGCCGAGCTGATGACGGCCGACTACAGCCAGATCGAGATGCGGATCATGGCGCACCTCTCGGAGGACGCCGCGCTGATCGAGGCGTTCCGCTCGCAGCACGACTTCCACGCCGAGACGGCGGCGCGCGTGTTCGGCGTCGAGCCCACCGAGGTCACCCCCGCCCAGCGCGCCAAGATCAAGGCGATGAACTACGGCCTGGCCTACGGCCTGTCCGCGTTCGGCCTGTCCAACCAGCTGCGCATCACGACCGAGGAGGCGCGCGAGCTGATGGACGGCTACTTCGAGGGCTTCGGCGGGGTGCGGGACTACCTGCGCAACGTCGTCGGATCGCGGGCAAGGACGGCTACACCGCCACGATCCTCGGCCGCCGCCGCTACCTGCCCGATCTCACCAGCGACAACCGGCAGCGCCGCGAGATGGCCGAGCGGATGGCGCTCAACGCGCCCATCCAGGGCAGCGCCGCCGACATCATCAAGGTCGCCATGCTCGGCGTGCACCGCGCGCTGCAGGCCGAAGGGCTGCGCAGCCGGATGCTGCTCCAGGTGCACGACGAGCTCGTGCTGGAGGTCGCGGAGGGCGAGCGCGAGGTGGTCGAGACGCTGGTGCGCCGGGAGATGGGCGCGGCCGCTGCAGCTGTCGGTGCCGCTGGAGGTGTCAGTCGGCTACGGCCGCAGCTGGGACGACGCCGCGCATTGACCCCTGACCCGGCCACCCCCGACACAGCCACTCCCAACGCGGCGACTCAGCACGCCGCCGCACCCAGCACGCGGCCAGCCACGATGCGGCGACCGACGACCCGGCGCCCCCCGCTGGGGCGCTCGGCGCGGCGCCGACGCGACTGGTCGGCGCGGTGCTCAGTCGGCGTCCGACCCGGGCGTCGCGCGCCCGACGCCGCAGCGACCCGATGGCGACCAGCGACGCGATGCCGCAGCACCCGGCGCGGCAGCACATGACGCGGTGACCGCGACCGGGCAGCTCCGGACGACCCGCTCCGGCCGACGGCAGCGCCCGATGCGGTGGCCCGCGACGCGGTGGCCCATGACCCGCCAGCTCCAGGCCCGGCAGCTCCGGACGCGGTGACCTCTGACTCGGCGACCCGGCGGACCGCTGACCCAAGGATCGGACCGACCGCGGCAGGTGAGTGGGCTCGCGCTGCGGCGCGTTCGCGGCCACCCGCTACAGCGACCCGGCGCGGCTGCAGGCGCTCACGTCGCCCGCCTACGACCTCATCGAGCCCGCGGAGCGGGCGCAGCTCGGCGCGGCCGACCCGCACAGCATCGTCCACCTGACGCTCCCGACGTTCGGTGTGGACGACGCCGCCCGGCGGCTGGCGCTGTGGCGGGGCGAGGGGGTGCTGCGCACCGACCCGACGCCCGCCCTCTTCGTCTACGAGATGGCCGAGGTCGCCGGGGGCGCCGCACCACCCGCGGCTGGATCGGGGCGGTCGTGATCCCGCCCAGGGTGTCTCCGGGGATGCCGGACGAGTGGGCGTCGATCGTCCCGCATGAAGCCACCGTCGCGGCTGTCGTCGTCGACCGGCTGCGGCTGCGCGCGGCTACCGAGGCCGACCTCGAACCGATCGTCCTCGCGCACGACGGCGAGCCGGGCGCGGCCGACGCGATAGCCCGCCTGCACGTCGCGGGCAGCCCGCCGATCATCGACCTCGTCGACGGGGTCGGGGTGCGCCACCGGGTCTGGCGGGTCGACGAGCCCGCGCAGGTCGCGGCCGTGCGCGCCGACATGGCCGCGCGTCGGGCCGTCATCGCCGATGGGCACCACCGCTACGCGAGCGCCACCGCAGACCGGGACATGAAAACGCGCGACCTGCCCGGCGACCCGGGCCCGGCCGGACGCATCCTCGCCCTCCTCGTGCCCACCGGCCTGCACGGGCCGCGCGTGCAGGCGATCCACCGGGTCGTCCCCGGCCTCTCCCTCGCCGCGCCGCGTCGACTGCGGCCGACGCGTTCCAGGTCGATCCCGTCGGACCGTTCACGGAGCGAGAGGCCGAGGAGCTCCTCGACACGGCGGCCGACACGCTCCTGCTGGTCACCGACGGCACCGACTGGGTCCGGCTCACCCGACCGCAGCGGCGCAAGCTGGTGGACCGGCCCGAATGGCAGGACCTCGATGTCGCGCTGGTCGATGCCGGGCTGGTCGCGGAGCGCTGGGACGCCGCCGCATCGGTGCTGCTGCGCCACGCCGTCGGCCCGGCGATCGCGACCGCCCGCCAGTGCGCCGGTGTCGCCGTGCTCCTGCGCCCCACCCGCGCGTCGACGATTCTGGATCTCGCCGCGCACGGCGTGCTGATGCCCCGCAAGTCCACCTTCTTCGTCCCGAAGCCCCGCACCGGCCTGCTGATGCGGTGCTTCGCCGACGAGCCCGACGGCTGATGCGGCGGTCGGGCGCGAGGGCAGGCTGATCGGCGACCGAGAGGGACACCACGGGTGTTGGATCTTCGCCGGACCCCGCTCACGTCGATCTCGAGATGTCGCCGACGACCGTGACAGGAGGGCGGGATGGATGTCACAGCAGCCGCGCTGAGCTGGGCCGACCCGCTCCCACACCGGCCACGGCGGATCCTGGTGACCGGCTGCTCGGGCTCGGGCAAGACCACGACCGGCGCGGCGCTCTCGGGTGCGCTGGGCATCCCGCACCATGAGCTCGACGCGCTGTTCCACGGCCCGGAATGGGTGCCGCGTCCGACCTTCGTCGCGGAGGTCGCCGCCATCGCCGCGTCTGACGCCTGGGTCGTCGAATGGCAGTACGACCAGGTCCGACCGTTGCTGCTGAGCCGAGCCGACCTGCTCGTGTGGCTCGACCTGTCCCGGGCCAGGGTGTTCTCGCAGCTGTTGCGCCGGACCCTGGCCCGCAGACTGCGCCGCATCGAGCTGTGGAACGGCAACCGCGAGCCGCCGCTCTCCACGATCTTCACCGACCCGGAGCACGTTGTCCGGTGGGCGTGGGGCTCGTACTCCCGGATCGGTCCTCGCGTGCAGGCGGTCCTGGAAGGCGCCGATCCGCCGGTCGTCGTGCGGCTGCGCAGCCGACGCGAGATCACGGGCTGGCTGGCGCGGCTGCGCCTTGACGGCTGAGCGCGGCTCACTCCTGACGTCGACTTCGCAGAGCTTCCGGCGTCCTCGCAGGACGCCGACCATCTGCGAGGACACCACAGGCTGTGCGAAGTCGGCTCGGCCGCCCCATCGGACCCGGCGTACACGACAGGTCGACGCCTCCGTCCGGCGTGCCCTGAGCGGACCCGCGCCGCGGCGCCGGTAGCCTCCCCCTCGAACGACTGTTCGCGGAGGGAGTGCGGGGTGCGGGTGCTCGGCGTCGACCCTGGGCTGACCCGCTGCGGCCTCGGCGTGGTCGACGGCGGCGGCGGACGGCAGGTCAGCTGCGTGGCCGTGGACGTCGTGCGCAGCCCCGCCGACCTGCCGGTGGAGCGGCGGCTGCTCATGATCGGCGCCGTTGTCCAGGAATGGATCGAGCACCACCGGCCCGACGTCGTCGCGATCGAGCGGGTCTTCAGCCAGAACAACGTCCGCACCGTCATGGGCACCGCACAGGCGTCGGGGGTGGTCGCGCTGCTGGCCGCGCGGGCCGGGCTGCGGGTCGCCTTCCACACCCCGAGCGAGGTGAAGGCCGCCGTCACCGGCGAGGGCCGGGCGGACAAAGCTCAGGTCACGGCCAT
This sequence comes from uncultured Actinomycetota bacterium, assembly GCA_963799945.1. GTDB lineage: Bacteria > Actinomycetota > Actinomycetes > Mycobacteriales > Pseudonocardiaceae > Pseudonocardia. The sequence goes on along the minus strand of CAWCZG010000003.1, from coordinate 149,637 downwards.
GGTGACGCGGCTGCTCGCGCTGGCCGAGGCGCCGCGCCCCGCCGACGCGGCCGATGCGCTGGCCCTGGCGATCTGCCACTGCTGGCGTGCCCCGATGCTCGACCGCATGGCCGAGGCGAAGGCCCGCTCCGACGAGCTGGCGCGGGCCCACCGCGCCCGACTGGCCGCTGCGGCGAAGGAGGCCACCCGATGATCAGCTCCGTCCGCGGGCAGGTGCTGTCCGATCGGCCTGGACCACGCCGTCGTCGAGGTCGGCGGGGTCGGGCTGGCCGTGCACGCCACGCCGAACACGCTCGCGACGCTGCGGCGCGGCGAGCAGGCCCGGCTCGCCACGGCCCTGGTCGTCCGCGAGGACTCGCTCACCCTCTTCGGCTTCACCGACGACGAGCAGCGCGACGTCTTCGGCCTGCTGCAGTCGGTGGCGGGCATCGGCCCGCGGATGGCGCTGGCCACGCTGGCCGTCCTCGACCCCGACACGCTGGCCTCCGCGCTGATCGACGGCGACGTCAAGACCCTGACCAGGGTGCCCGGCATCGGCCCCAAGGTTGCCCAGCGGATGGTGCTGGAGCTCAAGGACAAGGTCGTCGCCCCCGCCGCCACGCCCGCCCTCGTCCCGCGGCGCTCCACCGGCGACCCGCGGCGTGATCAGGTCGTCGAAGCGCTCATCGGGCTCGGCTTCCCGACCCGGCCCGCCGAGACCGCGGTGGACGAGGCCCTTTCCGTCGACGCCGAGGCCGACGCCAGCGGGCTCCTGCGGTCGGCGTTGACCGCGCTCGGCCAAGCCCGGTGACCCGCCATGATCGGGCGTTGGGGCCACCGCAAATGGTGATCATGGGGCGGTCGGGTGGGGTGCCGCGATGACGGAGCTGACGCCCGCCGCGGAGCCCGAGGAGATCGAGGTCGAGGCGAGCCTGCGGCCGCGGACGCTCGCGGAGTTCGTCGGACAGGCCAGGGTGCGCGAGCAGCTGTCGCTGGTGCTGGAGGGGGCGCGGCGGCGCGGCGACCCGCCCGACCACGTCCTGCTCTCCGGCCCGCCGGGGCTGGGCAAGACCAGCCTCGCGCTCATCATCGCGGCCGAGATGGGCGCGCAGATCCGGCTCACCAGCGGCCCGGCCCTGGAGCGCGCGGGCGACCTCGCCGCGATGCTGTCCAACCTGGCCCCCGGCGACGTCCTGTTCATCGACGAGATCCACCGCATCGCCCGGCCCGCCGAGGAGATGCTCTACCTCGCGATGGAGGACTTCCGCGTCGACGTCGTCGTCGGCAAGGGCCCCGGCGCCACGTCGATCCCGCTCGACATCGCCCCGTTCACGCTGGTCGGGGCCACGACACGGTCCGGGGCGCTCACCGGACCGCTGCGCGACCGCTTCGGTTTCACCGCGCACATGGAGTTCTACGAGCCCGTCGAGCTGGAGCGGGTGCTGCGCCGGGCCGCGGTCATCCTCGACGTCGACCTGCGCACCGACGGCGCCGCGGAGATCGCACGGCGCTCCCGCGGCACCCCGCGCATCGCCAACCGGCTGCTGCGGCGGGTGCGCGACTTCGCCGAGGTCCGCGCGGACGGCACGGTCAACCGCGGCGTGGCGCGGGCCGCCCTGCGAGGTCTACGACGTCGACGAGCTGGGTCTCGACCGCCTCGACCGCGCGGTTCTCAGCGCGCTCGTGCGCTCCTTCGGCGGGGGACCGGTCGGCGTCTCCACACTCGCCGTCGCGGTCGGCGAGGAAGCCGGTACCGTCGAGGAGGTCTGCGAGCCCTACCTCGTGCGCGCCGGGATGCTGGCGCGAACACCACGCGGGCGGGTCGCCACCGCCGCGGCATGGAGCCACCTGGGCGTTCCGCTGCCGCCCGGCGGCGGACCCGCGGCGTTGTTCTGACCGTTGGGCCGGCAGACTCGGCTGACCACGCGCGCAGATACGGAGACCCACCCAGACCATGGACATCTCGCTGCTCTTCCCCATCATCATCCTGCTCCTCTTCATCCCGATCTTCCTGTCGAGCCGGAAGCAGAAGCGCGCGCAGGCGGCGATGCAGTCGCTGCAGTCCTCGCTTGGAGCCCGGCGACATCGTGAGCACCACGTCGGGCCTGCGCGGCACCATCGTCGACGCCTCCTACGAGGACACCGTCGACCTGGAGATCGCCGACGGCGTCGTCACCACCTGGGTGCGCGCGGCCATCCGCGAGCGCATCACGGCGGCCGACGAGCCCGCGACGCCCGACACCGCGGCGCCCGCTGTGATCGACGCACCCGCAACCCCCGCCGAGTCTCCCTCGTTGGAGAAGTCGCCAGGCGCTGACCAGACAACTCGGGTCTGCACGACTCGGCGCTGCCGGAGTCCGACCTGGACAAGGTCACGATGGAGAAGGACGACTCCACGAACGGCTCCCCGCGCAGCTGATCCACCCCGCCGCGGCAACGCCGCGGTGACTTCAGGAAGAGACATTCAGTTGGCAACCACCCCGGGGCGCATTCGTCCGTGGCGCTACCTGGCGGCGTTCGCAGGCGTCGTCGTCGTGCTCTACGCACTCGTGTTCTTCACCGGCGACGGCGCGCCCCGCGCCCAAGCTCGGCATCGACCTGCAGGGCGGCACGCGCGTCACGCTCGTGGCGCGCACCGTCGACGGCGGTTCGCCGCCGCGCGACCAGCTCGTGCAGGCCCAGCAGATCATCGAGCAGCGCGTCAACGGGCTCGGCGTCAGCGGCGCCGAGGTCGTGCTGGACGGCGACAACATCACGATCACCGTCCCGGGCGACGCGGGGGAGCAGGCCCGCTCGCTCGGCCAGACCGCCCAGCTGCGGTTCCGCCCGGTGATCGGCCAACCCGTCTCCGCCGCGCCACCGGCCGCCACCCCGGGTGCGCCCACGCGGCGCTCCGGCGCCGACCACCGCTCCGGCGGCCGGGACGTCGCCCGCCCCGGGCACGCCGAAGCCGCAAGGCGCGGGGGCCCCGGTGCAGCAGCCGGTCAAGCCCGCGGCCTACTCGGTGCCGCTGCAGGCCCCCACCCCGACGCCCGCGCCTGCCCCGTCCGCAGGCCCGACGGCGGCCCCGTCCCCGCTCCGACGGCGGCCCCCGCACCCGGACCGGCCGCCCCGAGCTCGGAACACCCGCGCAGCTCGGCGGGGCCGCAACCCCGTCGGACCCGCAGCTCGCCCAGGAGATCGCGGCGGCGAAGGCCACCCGGCAGAGCACCGACCCCACCGCGCAGCAGATCGCCCTGCAGACCCTCAACTGCGCCGCGCCCGACCCGCTCACCGGCTACGACGACCCGACGCTGCCGCTCGTCGCGTGCAACCAGGACGGCACCGCCAAGTACGTGCTCGGCCCCTCGTTCCTGGAGGGCACGCAGATCGCGAGCGCGCAGGCGGCCGTCAACAGCCAGGGCGTCGGCTCGGTCGTGAACGTGACCTTCAAGAGCGAGGGCGCGTCGATCTGGGGCCAGTACACGACCGCGCACGTCGGCGACGCCGTCGCGTTCACCCTCGACGGCAAGGTCGTCTCCGCGCCCACGATCCAGGGCGCGATCTTCGGCACCACGGAGATCTCCGGGCAGTTCAGCCAGGCCCAGGCGCAGAACCTGGCGGGCGTGCTGCGCTACGGCTCGCTGCCGCTGTCGTTCGAGTCGAGCGAGGCGCAGACCGTCTCGGCCACGCTCGGTCTGGCGTCGCTGGACGCCGGGCTGATCGCGGGCGGGATCGGGCTGCTGCTGGTGTTCGTCTACTGCCTGATCTACTACCGCGTGCTGGGCATCCTCACGATCCTCTCGCTGGTGCTGTCCGGCGTGATCGTGTTCGCGGTGCTGGTGCTGCTCGGGCGGTGGATCGGCTTCACCCTCGACCTCTCCGGCGTCGCCGGCTTCATCGTCGCGATCGGCATCACCGCGGACTCGTTCGTGATCTTCTTCGAACGGCTCAAGGACGAGATGCGCGATGGCAGGACGTTCCGTTCCGCCGTGCCGCGCGGCTGGGTGCGGGCCCGGCGCACGATCCTCTCGGCCGACGCGGTGAGCTTCCTGGCCTCGGCCGTGCTGTACCTCCTGGCCGTCGGGCAGGTGAAGGGCTTCGCGTTCACCCTCGGCCTGTCGACCGTCCTCGACCTCGTCGTCGTGTTCCTCGTGACCCACCCGCTGGTCGCGCTCGCCTCCAGTTCCCGCGTCTTCGGCAGCCCCACCCTCTCCGGGCTGGGTGCCGTCGCACGGATCGGTGCGCAGCGCCGACAGATGACAGCCGCATCTCCCGCGGCGAAGGGCGGTGCCTGAGATGGCTGCTCCCCGAGCTTCCGCCCTGAGCAGGCTCTACACGGGCACCGGCGCTTTCGACATCGTCGGCAAGCGCAAGACGTGGTACATCGCGTTCGGCCTGCTCGTGCTGATCTGCGTGGGCGTCGATCGTGTTCCGCGGGTTCAACCTCGGGATCGACTTCACCGGCGGCACGCAGATCCAGTTCCCGGCCAACACGGCCACCGCACCCGCCACGGTCCCGGCCGTGGAGGGGGTCTTCCAGAAGGCCACCGGCGTCGCTGCCGGCCTCCGTGCAGACCGCGGGCACCGGGCCCTCGGCGTCGGTGCTGATCCGGTCGGAGTCGCTCTCCCCGGCGCAGACGGTGGCGGTGAAGCAGGCGCTGTTCGACGGCGTTCGGCCCCCGCGGCACCGACGGCAAGCCCGCGCTCGCCGTGATCAGCGACAGCGCGGTGAGCGGCAGCTGGGGTGGCCAGATCACCCAGCAGGCGATGATCGCGCTCGCCGTGTTCCTCGTGCTCGTGACGCTGTTCCTGGCGTTCTACTTCGAACGCGCGATGGCGGTCGCGGCGCTGATCGCGCTGATCCACGACGTCACGGTCACCGCGGGCATCTACTCGATCGTCGGCTTCGAGGTCACCCCGTCCACGGTGATCGGGCTGCTGACGATCCTGGGGTTCTCGCTCTACGACACGGTCGTGGTGTTCGACAAGGTCAAGGAGAACACCCGCGGCCTCCTCGGCCTCACCCGCCGCACCTACGGGGAGGCGGCGAACCTCGCGCTGAACCAGACGCTCGATGCGCTCGATCAACACCTCGCTGATCGCGGTGCTGCCGGTGATCGGCCTGATGATCGTCGGCGTCGGTGTGCTCGGCGTCGGCACGCTGGCCGATCTGGCCCTCGTGCAGCTGGTCGGCATCCTGGCCGGCGCGCTGTCGTCGCTGCTGCTGGCCACGCCGCTGCTGGTCGATCTCAAGATGCGCGACCGCCGCTTCCAGGAGCAGGCCGCGCGTGTCCTGGCCCGGCGTCGACGCGGCGGCCGCCGCGCTGAACACGCCCGCGAGCGGTGCGGAGAACGGCGAGTTCGCCGTCGCCGAGCCCGATCTCACGGACGACGACCAGCTCTCCAGGGAGCTGCGCCGGGAGCGGGCCGTCGCCGCCGCGGCGAGCACCCCCTCCCGCACCGGCAAGGCCACGCAGACGGCGGGACGGGCCAGGCCCACCGGCAAGGCGTCCCGGCCGACGGGCAAGCGCCGCCGGTGACCGCGCCGCTGAGCGACGCCGAAGAGGACGAAGACCGACAGCTGGCGCGCATCGCGGAGCTCGTGCGCGACGTGCCGGACTTCCCGTCGCCGGGCGTGCTCTTCCGCGACATCACCCCGGTCCTCGCGGACGCCGAGGCCTTCACCGCGGTGGCCACCGAGCTGGCGGCGCTCGTGGGGGCGGCCGACGTCGTCGTCGGCATCGAGGCCCGCGGGTTCCTGCTCGGCGCCGCGGCGGCGTTGATCGCGGGCACGGGCATCGTGCCGGTGCGCAAGGAAGGCAAGCTGCCGCGCGTCGCCGCCTCGCGCACCTACGACCTGGAGTACGGCACCGCCACCTTGGAGCTGCCCGCGGACATCGTCGAGCCGGGGACGCGCGCGTTCGTCGTCGACGACGTGCTGGCCACCGGTGGCACGGCCGCGGCCACCTGCGCGCTGCTGACCGACGTCGGTGCCGAGATCGTCGGGTTCGGGGTGTTGATGGAGCTCGTGGCGCTCGGTGGGCGGGAGCGTCTTACGCCCGTACCGGTGCATGCCCTCCTGTCGCTCTGAAGAGACTTCGCAGGGGGACTATCCTCGAGCCGTGGAGCTCCCCACGGCATGACCGACCTGCAGCCTGCGGCACCGCCCGTCCCCGGCCCCGACGGATCCCGCCCGTCCGCCACCCGCCGGGTCCGCGCGCGCCTCGCCCGGCGCATGACGCCCCAGCGCGTCGCGCCCGTGCCGCCCGTGCTGGAGCCGCTGGCGACGGTGCACCGGTCGATGCACCCGAAGGCCGATCTGGCGCTGCTCGTCGGCGCCTACGAGGTGGCCGAGGCCAAGCACGAGGGCCAGAAGCGCAAGTCGGGCGATCCCTACATCACCCACCCGCTCGCCGTCGCCACGATCCTCGCCGAGCTGGGCATGGACACCACCACGCTCGTCGCGGCGCTGCTGCACGACACGGTGGAGGACACCGACTACACGCTCGACCACCTGCGTGAGGAGTTCGGCGACGAGGTGGCGCACCTGGTCGACGGCGTCACGAAGCTCGACAAGGTCGAGTTCGGCAACGCGGCCGAGGCCGAGACGATCCGCAAGATGATCGTCGCGATGGCCCGCGACCCGCGGGTGCTGGTGATCAAGCTGTCCGACCGGCTGCACAACATGCGCACGATGCGCTTCCTGTCGCCGGAGAAGCAGGCCAAGAAGGCGCGCGAGACGCTCGAGGTGATGGCGCCGCTGGCGCACCGCCTGGGCATGGCGACGGTCAAGTGGGAGCTCGAGGACCTGTCCTTCGCGATCCTGCACCCGAAGAAGTACTCGGAGATCGTGCGGCTCGTCGCGACCCGGGCGCCCTCCCGCGACACCTACCTCAAGCAGGTCATCGACGAGGTCCCCCAGCAGCTCGACGCCGCGCGCATCAACGCCATCGTCGAGGGGCAGGCCGAAGCACTACTACTCGATCTACCGGAAGATGATCGTCAAGGGCCGGGACTTCGACGACATCCACGACCTGGTCGGCGTGCGCGTGCTCGTCGACGAGGTGCGCGACTGCTACGCCGCCATCGGCATGGTGCACGCGCTGTGGCAGCCGATGCCCGGCCGGTTCAAGGACTACATCGCCCAGCCGCGGTTCGGCGTCTACCAGTCGCTGCACACCACGGTGATCGGGCCGGACGGCAAGCCGCTCGAGGTGCAGATCCGCACCGCCGAGATGCACAACACCGCCGAGTACGGCATCGCCGCGCACTGGCGCTACAAGGAGACGCAGCGCACGCAGGCCACCCCGGGCGTCGAGATCGACGAGATGTCGTGGATGCGCCAGCTGCTGGACTGGCAGCGTGAGGCCGCCGACCCCGGCGACTTCCTCGAGCAGCTGCGCTACGACCTCGGTGCGCAGGAGATCTTCGTCTTCACGCCGAAGGGCGACGTGATCACGCTGCCCGCGAAGTCGACGCCGGTCGACTTCGCCTACGCCGTGCACACCGAGGTCGGCAACCGGTGCATCGGCTCGCGGGTCAACGGCAGGCTGGTCGCGCTGGAGCGCACGCTGGAGTCCGGCGACGTCATCGAGATCTTCACGTCCAAGGCCGAGGGGGCGGGCCCGAGCCGCGACTGGCTGTCCTTCGTCGCGTCGCCCCGCGCCAAGACCAAGATCAAGCAGTGGTTCGCCAAGGAGCGCCGCGAAGAGGCCATCGAGGCGGGCAAGGACGCGATCACCCGCGAGGCGCGGCGCACGTCGATGCCGCTGCAGCGCCTGGTGTCGGCCGACGCGATGGCCGCGCTGTCGCACGAGCTGCACTTCCCGGATCTCGCTGCGCTCTACGCCGCGGTGGGGGAGGGGCACGCGAGCGCCCGGCACGTCATCCAGCGGCTCACCGCGCTGTTGGGCGGCGAGGAGCAGGCCGAGGAGGACCTCGCCGAGCGCGCCACACCCTCGACGGTCCGGCAGCGCTCCGGCGGCGAGGCGGGCGTGGTCGTGCGGGGCGACGGCGAGGACGTCGGCGATCTCTACACGAAGCTGGCGCGCTGCTGCACCCCGGTGCCCGGCGACGACATCATGGGCTTCGTGACCCGCGGCGGCGGCATCTCGGTGCACCGCGTCGACTGCACGAACGCCGGTGACCTGAAGGGACGCTCGGAGCGGATCGTCGACGTCGCCTGGTCGGTCTCGCCGGGGTCGGTGTTCCTGGTGGCGATCCAGGCCGAGGCGCTCGACCGGCACCGGCTGCTGTCGGACATCACGAAGGTGCTCGCGGACGAGAAGGTCAACATCCTGTCGGCGTCCGTGGCGACGTCGAAGGACCGGGTCGCCATCTCCCGGTTCAGCTTCGAGATGGGCGACCCGAAGCACCTCGGGCACGTCCTCTCGGCCGTGCGCAACGTCGAGGGCGTCTACGACGTCTACCGGGTCACCAGCGCGGGCTAGACCTCCGGATCCGGCGCGTCTAGAGCGCTGGACCCGGCTAGCTGACCGTCGCCTTCTCGATCGTCACCGGCTGGATCGGCTTGCCGCCGCCGGGGCTGGGGTCGAGCGAGCCGTCGGAGCCGCGCTTCGCGATCGTGTCGATCACCTGCAGGCCCGCGGGGTCGATCGAGCCGAACGCGGTGTACTGCGGTGGGAGGTCGCCGTCGCCGTAGATCATGAAGAACTGGCTGCCGCCGGTGTTCGGCTGGCCCGTGTTGGCCATCGCGAGGATGCCGCGCCCGTACTTGAGCTCGGGGAACACCTCGTCGGGGATGGTGTAGCCGGGGCCGCCCGTGCCGGTGCCGGTCGGGTCGCCGCACTGCAGCACCTGCAGCCCGGGCGCGGTGGTGATCCGGTGGCAGGTGCTGTTGTCGAAGTAGCCCTGCTTGGTCAGGCTGACGAAGCTGTCGACGGTGCAGGGCGCGAGCGCCTTGTCCAGCGTCATCGGGATCGCGCCGTCGCCGGTCTGCAGCGTCACCGCGACCGTGCCCTGCGCGCTGACGTTCCCGCCGGGCGGCGGCGTTGACCGGCTTCGCGGCCTGGCCGCTCGACGGGGAAGCTGCAGGTCACCGTCGCGGGCAACGGGGTCGGACGCTTCGGCAGGGGTGCGGCCACCGTCGGGATGGCGGCGGGGGTCTGCGCGGCGCGCCGGTGGGGGCGGCGGTCGGGGTGGCTCCGGCGTCGGGGGTCGGGGTGGCGGCGGCGTCGGCCGCAGGCGCCGCGCCGCGGTTGAGCGAGGCGAACACGATGATGCCGACGACGACCACGACGACGGCGACGATCGACCCGATGACGGAGACCTGGCGCCGCCGCTTGGCCTGCGCCGCGCGCCGCTCCTGCTGACGGGCGAGCTTGCGCTTCGCCGCCTCGCGCCGCATCTGGTTCGTCGCCACCACCACTGCTCCCCTCGTCCCGTCGTCAGACCGGGATCCGCGCGAGGATATCCGCCCTACCTGAGCGGCCCCGGCCGGCCCGGCCAAGCGCCGCACTAGGCTGGTTGCCGTGCTAGTCGCAGGTTTTCCGGCCGGGTCGTTCCAGACCAACTGCTACGTGGTGGCGACGGCGGCGGGGGAGGCGTGCGTTGTGGTCGACCCCGGCCAGGACGCCGTGGAGCCCCTCACCGCACTGCTCGCCGAGCACCGGTTGACGCCGGTCGCCGTGCTGCTCACCCACGGGCATCTCGATCACGTGTTCAGCGTCGCGCCGGTCTGCGACGGGCATGATGTCCCGGCCTGGATCCACCCCGACGACCGCGCGCTGCTCACCGATCCGCTGCGGGGCATGTCGGCGCAGGCCAGGCGCCGCGTTCGGTGGCCCGCTGCCAGCTGCGTGAGCCGCAGGAGGTGCGGACGCTCGACGACGGCAGCGCGCTCGACCTCGCCGGGCTCACCCTGCGCGTCGACCACACCCCCGGGCACACCCGCGGCTCGGTGATCTTCACGACGCCGACCGACGAGGGCGTGGACGTGATCTTCGCGGGCGACACGCTCTTCGCGGGCTCGATCGGGCGCACCGACCTGCCCGGGCGGCGATCGCGAGCAGATGATGGTCGAGCCTGCGCGACAAGCTGCTGACCCGCGACGACTCCAGCGTCGTGCTGCCCGGCCACGGCCCGACGACGACCGATCGGCCGTGAGCGGGTGTCCAACCCGTTCCTGCAGGACCTCGACGTCCCGACGCGCGGACGGTGGCTGTGACGGCGCTCGGCACCGGCCCGGCGGAACGCATCACCCCGTTCGCCGCGCCCAAGGGCATTCCCGAGTACACGCCGCCCGGCTCGGCGGGCTTCGAGCACGTCCGCGACACGCTTGATCGCGGCCGCCGACCGCGCGGGCTACGGCCTGGTCGAGCTGCCGGTGTTCGAGGACACCGGGCTCTACGCGCGCGGGGTGGGCGAGTCGACCGACGTCGTGTCGAAGGAGATGTACACCTTCGCCGACCGCGGCGACCGGTCGGTCACGCTGCGCCCCGAGGGCACCGCGGGCGTCGTGCGGTCGGTGATCGAGCACGGCCTGGACCGCGGCGGTCTGCCGGTCAAGCTGCGCTACGCGGGGCCGTTCTTCCGCTACGAGCGTCCGCAGGCGGGGCGGTACCGGCAGCTGCAGCAGGTGGGGATCGAGGCCATCGGCGATCGACGATCCCGGCGCTCGACGCCGAGGTCATCGCCGTCGCCGACGAGGGCTTCCGCGCGCTGGGCCTCACCGGCTACCGGCTCGAGCTCACGTCGCTCGGGCGACGCCGAGAGCCGCCCGGCGTACCGGGACCGGCTGCAGGAGTTCCTCGCGGGCCTGCCGCTGGACGAGGCCGACGCGCAACCGGGCCCGGATCAACCCGCTGCGGGTGCTCGACGACAAGCGGCCCGAGGTGCGGGCGCTGCTGGCCGACGCGCCCCTGCTCGTCGACCACCTCTCGCCCGCCGCCGCGGAGCACCACGCGCTCGTGCTCCAGCACCTCGACGACCTCGGCGTCGCGTACGTGGAGAACCCGCGGATGGTGCGCGGGCTGGACTACTACACGAAGACGACCTTCGAGTTCGTGCACGACGGGCTCGGCGCGCAGTCGGGCATCGGCGGCGGCGGCCGCTACGACGGGCTGATGGCGACGTTGGGCGGACCGCCGCTGCCCGGGGTCGGCTACGGGCTCGGCGTCGACCGCACGCTGCTGGCCTGCCGCGCCGAGGGCATCGCGCCCTGGTCGGAGGCCCGCTGCGAGGTCTACGGCGTGCCGATGGGCGACGACGGCCCGGCGACGGCTGGTGGTGCTCGCCGCGCAGCTGCGCAGGGCCGGGGTGCGGGTCGACCTGGCCTACGGCGGGCGGGGGCTGAAGGGCGCGATGAAGTCCGCCGACCGCTCGGGCGCCCGCTACACGCTCGTGCTCGGCGGCCGCGACCTCGAGGCGGGCACGGTCGGGGTCAAGGACATGGCGTCGGGGGAGCAGAGTCGGTGCCGCTCGACGCCGTCGTCGACGAGCTGGTCGCGCGGCTGCGATGACGGCTCGACGCGGTCGGATCGTCGGCTCGCGCACACCGTGTGGGGCCCACATCTGGCCACGTGTGTGTCGGCCCCACGCGGTGTGTGCGAGTCGTGTAGCGGGCGGGTCGGTGAGTGAGGCCGACCGGCGGCGCTGGGACGCCCGGCACGCCGCGGCCGCACGACGTCGGACCGCTGCCGCCCGACGCGCTGCGCGGCCGCGAGGAGCTGGTGCCGACGCTCGGGCCGCGCGCTCGACGTCGCCTGCGGGCGGGGCGCGGTCGCGCTGTGGCTGGCCCGGCGCGGGCTGGCCGTCGACGCCGTCGACGTGTCGGCGGTCGGCCTCGACGCGCGGCGCGCCGGTCGAGCGCTGGCCGTGCGGTGGTGGCAGCACGACCTGGACGCCGGCCTGCCCCCTGCCTGCGTCGGTCCCTACGACGTGGTCGTCTGCCAGCGGTTCCGCGACCCCGCGCTTTACCCGGCGCTGATCGCGGCCCTCGCCCCGCGCGGCCTGCTGGTGATCACCGTGCTGTCCGAGGTCGACGAAGGCCCCGGCCCGTGGCGGGCGCCCCCGGGCGAGCTGCTCGCCGCCTTCGCAGGCCTCGACGTGCTCGTCCACACGGAGGCGAACGGCGAGGCGACCCTGGTCGGCCGTCTCTTGCGGTGATCACCATTGTGGGTTGACGCGTATTCAGGCATTGTTCGGCAGGCTCAGTCCGCCTCGCGGCTCGCCACCACGGCGGCCACCAGCGTCGTGATCGGCACCGAAGCGACCAGCCCGATGCTGCCCACGAGCGTGCGGACGATCTCGGTGGCGACCTCCTCGGTCGTCACGACGTCGCCGAGGCTGCGACCGGAGACGCTGAAGATCAGCATCAGCGGGAGCGAGGCGCCCGCGTAGGCCAGCACCAGGGTGTTGACCGCGGACGAGACGTGGTCGCGGCCGATCCGCATCGCCGCGGTGAAGAGCGCGCGGGCGCCGAGGGCGGAGTTGGCGCCGCCGCAGCTCCCACACCGCGCTGGTCTGGGTGACCGTGACGTCGTCGAGCACGCCGAGCGCGCCGATGACCACACCGGCGAGCAGCAGGCCGCGGGTGTTGACCCCGGTGCCGAGCGCGCCGATCAGCGAGCTGGTGGTCTCGTCGAGGCCGGTCAGCCGGGCCAGCGCGGTGAACGCGGTGGCCAGGGCGCCGATGAGCAGGAGCGAGACGAGGGTGCCCAGCACGGCGGTCGACGTGCGCGCCGACGGGCCGTGCGTCAGGTACAGCACCGCGAACATGATCAGACAGGCGCCGACGACGGCCACCCACAGCGGGTCGTGCCCGGCCAGGATCGCGGGCAGGACGAACGCCAGCAGCACGACGAAGCTCAGGGCCAGCGCGGCCAGGGCCGCGAGCCCCCGCCAGCGGCCGAGCACGAGCACCGCCAGCGCGAACAGCGCGGCGAGCCACCACAGCGAGCCGCCGCGTTGGAAGTCGACGACCTGGTAGGAGCCGGGATCGTCGGCGTCGCCCCCGGACCAGGACAGCACCACCTGGTCGCCGACCACGAACTGCGGCGTGCTCGGCTCGACGGGCACGAGCTGCACGAGATCGCGCCCGGCCCGCGGCCCGTCGGCCATGTGGACGACCAGCGCGACACACGTAGACCCGTCGCCCCCCACCCCCGCTAGAGCGCCCCCGCCCGCGGCCCCCGCCCCGGTGCCGTCGGCGCCGCCCGACTGAGCCGCGCTCGCCCCGCCCACGCCCCCGTTGCCACCGCCGGACGCGCTCGTGTCAGCGCCACCTGCGGCCCCCGCTCCGTTGCTACCGCCTGTCCGGCTCGCGCCTGCCCCACCTGCGGCTCCCGCCCCTGCGCCGCCGCGGGTGGGCTGGGCCGCCCCGCCTCCTGCTCCCGCGCCGGTGCCGCCGCCTGTCCGGCTCGCGCCTGCCCCGCCGGATGGGGGCGCGGCAGGGGCGGCCGCTCCGGCGCCGTCCTGGTCGCAGCCCGCCGCCCGCGTCTCGATGACCTGGGCGTGCACGGGTGTGGCGACGGCCGCGGGCGCCACGGTCGGCGCTCGACCGGAGGGCCAAAGCAGCACGAGCCCGACGAGCGCGGCCACCGCTGTCGGCGCGAGCAGGGCGGCGAGCAGGACGCGGACCCGACGACCCGCAGGCGGTCCAGTGTCGTGCCCGTGGCCGTGCCCGTGCGCTGACACGGCCTCAGCGCTCGCCGCCCGGCGGCCACGCCTCCTGCGGCTTTCCGCGGCGTCGACGTGCGCGCCTGTCTCGCCCGGTTCGGCGGCCGGGACGCCGGGTTCGCCTGCCTCGACCTGGTGGTTCGCGCTGCGCCACGTCGCCGGACCGCCTCGCGGCGCACCCGTTGCGGGAGCTGCACCGGCCCTGCCGGCCGGCATGACGGGGAGGGGTTCGGTGATGTCTGCCGTCGTACCGCCGACGTCGGTCGGGCCGTGCGCACCCATGGCCCGGTGCAGCCCGGTGGCACGTGGCTGGGGAGGCACGCGCCCATGGTCGCAATCTCCGCGAGACCGCCGAGCACCGGCACCACGGCGACTGCGCCGCCGTCACCTTTGCGCCGAGGTGTCCTGAGCGGGCTGGCCAGGGCGGCACGTCCGAGATGTCGGCCTCTTCGCCGAGCGGCCGTCAGGTGCGTCCGCTGGGTCTGGCGTTCGGTGTCATGTGTGCCGAGGTGGACCTCTGGGGAGTCCGCTCGCCGGCCAGATCCGCGGTGTTCACCCGGGCCCGAGCCGTCCACCAGGTCGCTTGCCGCTCGATCGAACTTGTGTTCGAATGACGCCCATGCGGTGGAGCGGACAGCAGGTGGTGCGAGGACGGCGTCGGGGCGGCTGCGGCGTTGCCGGGGATGGGGAACCTGCTGCGCAGCGTGCGCACGCCGGAGTTCGCGGGCACGGTTTTCCACGAGGTCGAGGCGCGGTCAGCGCTCAACCGGGTGCCGGGATCCTCGCCCATGCCGTTCCAGTGGACGGTCAACCCCTACCGCGGGTGTTCGCACGCCTGCGTCTACTGCCTCGCCGGGCCGACCCGGGTGCTGATGGCCGACGGCGGGATCCGGCCGATCGCCGAGCTCGCCGTCGGCGACGTCGTGCTGGGCACCGAGCGGGTTGACGGCGTGCGCCGGTACGTGCCGACCCGGGTGCTGGCGCACTGGTCCACCACGAAGCCCGCGTACGCCGTGCGCCTCGCGGGGGGCACCGAGCTGGTGACGAGCGGCGAGCACCGCTTCCTCACCGACCACGGCTGGCGGCACGTCAGCGGCGGCTGGTGCCGCGGCGGGCGGCGTCCGCACCTGCGTCCCGGATCGGCGCTGCTCGGCCCCGGAACGTTCGGGACGGACGCCCCCGGCCACAGAACGCCGAGTACCGGCGGGGTTACCTGTGCGGCGTCGTCCGGGCGGACGGCCCGGACTTCCCCTCGGAACGCCTGGCGCTCGAGGCGCTCGGCCGCGCCCACCACCTGCTGGCCGAGGCGCGCCCGGCGTCCGTAGTGGCGGCGGTCGGGCGCCGAACCGGGCCGCATCGCGCCCGTCGTGCCGAGCGCCGGGCCCGGATCGGCGCCGCACTGCGCTCGGGCGGGGCGCGATCGCGCCGGTCGGCGGACGTCGTCCGCTGGCCCGAGCACCCCGGCGCCGACTGGTGCGCGGGCTTCCTCGCAGGCGTCGTCGACGCCGTGCGGCGTGGTGACGGCGGTGAGCTGCGGGTCGTGCACACCGACGAGGCCGTCGTCGGCCGGGTCGCGGGCGCGCTGCACCGGCTCGGCTTCGGCTTCGCCGTGTCGGCCCAGCCCGACGGGGCGCGGGTCGTCCGGCTGGTCGGCGGCGTCGGGGCGCTGCGCAGGCTGCTGGCGCGCATCGACCCGGCGGTGACACGGCGGATGGAGGGTGGGGCGGTCGTCGGGGCGCCCGAGCTGGAGGTCGTCGGGGTCCGCGCGCTGGGCCGCGAGATGCCGATGTACGACATCACCACCGGCACCGGCGACTTCGTGGCCGAGGGCGTCGTCAGCCACAACTGCTTCGCCCGCAACACCCACACCTACCTCGACCTCGACGCGGGCGCGGACTTCGACCACCAGATCGTGGTCAAGGTCAACGTCGCGCGGGTGCTGGAGCGCGAGCTCCGCTCGGCCCGCTGGGCGCGCGAGCCGGTGGCGATGGGCACCAACACCGACCCCTACCAGCGCGCCGAGGGCCGCTACCGGCTGATGCCCGGCATCATCCGCGCGCTCGGCCGCTCGGGCACCCCGTTCTCGGTGCTGACCAAGGGCACCGTGCTCACCCGCGACCTGCCCCAGCTCGCCGCGGCGGCCGCCGACGTGTCGGTCTCGCTCGGCGTCTCGGTCGCGCTCCTCGACCGTGAGGTGCACGCCACCTTGGAGCCGGGCACCCCGACGCCCGCCGCCCGGCTCGATCTCGTCCGGCGCATCACGGATGCGGGGCTGCCGTGCGGCGTGATGGTCGCGCCGGTGATCCCGATGCTCACCGACTCCACCGAGGCGCTCGACGCGCTCCTCGAGCGGATCGCCGCCGCGGGCGCCACCGGAGCCGACGTCATGGCCCTGCACCTGCGGCCCGGCACCCGCGAGTGGTTCCTGGGCTGGCTGGAACGCGAGCATCCCGAGCTCATCGAGCCCTACGCCCAGCTGTACCGCCGGGGCGCCTACGTCGAGGCGGCTTACCGGCGAACGCTGGCCACGCGCGTCGCGCCGCTCCTGCGCCGTCACGGCCTCGTCCGTGGCTTCGACCAGCCGCCGATCCGCCGGCAGGCCGCGGCTCCACCCGGCGCGCCCGCAGCCGAGCAGCTCGCCCTGATGTGAGCACCGCGGTGAAACCTGCTGGCCGGGCCCGGGGGGCACCCCGATAACCTCGAAGACGTGATGCGCAGCCACCCCGTCGGCACCCTCCGTGCCGAGAACGTAGGCCAGTCCGTGACCCTCGCCGGATGGGTGGCGCGGCGGCGCGATCACGGCGGCGTGATCTTCATCGACCTGCGCGACGCCTCGGGCACCGCCCAGGTGGTGTTCCGCGAGGGCGAGATGGCGGAACGGGCGCACCGGCTGCGGTCGGAGTTCTGCCTGCAGATCACCGGCGAGGTCGTGCTGCGCCCGGAGGGCAACGAGAACCCGGAGCTGCCCACCGGGGCGATCGAGGTGACGGTCACGGCGCTCACCGTGCTGTCGGAGTCCGCCCCGCTGCCGTTCCCGATCGACGACCACGCCGAGGTCGGCGAAGAGATCCGGCTCAAGCACCGCTACCTCGACCTGCGTCGCAGCGGACCCGCGGCGGCGATGCGGCTGCGCAGCGCGGTCAACCAGGCCGCGCGGGAGGTGCTGCTCGCGCGCGAGTTCGTCGAGGTCGAGACGCCGACGCTCACCCGCTCCACCCCCGAGGGCGCCCGCGACTTCGTCGTCCCCGCCCGCCTGCGGCCCGGCTCCTGGTACGCGCTGCCGCAGAGCCCCCAGCTGTTCAAGCAGCTCCTCATGGTCGGGGGGCTGGAGCGCTACTTCCAGATCGCCCGCTGCTACCGCGACGAGGACTTCCGCGCCGACCGCCAGCCCGAGTTCACCCAGCTCGACATCGAGATGAGCTTCGTCGAGCAGGACGACATCATCGAGCTGGCCGAGGCCATCCTGGCCGCGCTGTGGTCGCTGGTCGGCTACGAGATCCCGCGGCCGATCCGCCGCATGACCTACGCCGAGGCGATGGGCCGCTACGGGTCCGACAAGCCCGACCTGCGCTTCGCCATCGAGCTCACCGACCTGACCGAGTACTTCGCGGACACCCAGTTCCGCGTCTTCCAGAACCCCTACGTCGGCGCCGTCGTCATGGCCGGGGGCGCGAGCCAGGCCCGTCGTCAGCTCGACGCCTGGCAGGAGTGGGCCAAGCAGCGCGGCGCCCGCGGCCTCGCCTATGTGTTGGTCGGGGAGGACGGCGCCCTCGACGAGCGCGGCCCGGTCGTCAAGAACCTGTCCGAGACCGAACGCGCCGGGCTGGCCGCCGCCGTCGACGCCCAGCCGGGCGACTGCATCTTCTTCGCCGCGGGCACCCCGAACGACGCGCGCGCGCTCCTCGGCGCCGCCCGCGCGGAGATCGCCCGGCGCACCGGTGCGCTCGACGAGTCGGCGTGGTCGTTCGTCTGGATCGTGGACGCGCCGATGTTCGAGGCCACCGCCGACACCGAGGACGTGGCCGTCGGGCACGGCCAGTGGACCGCCCTGCACCACGCGTTCACCTCGCCCAACGCCGACTGGATCGACAAGTTCGACGCCGACCCCGGCAACGCGCTCGCCTACGCCTACGACATCGTCTGCAACGGCAACGAGATCGGCGGCGGGTCCATCCGTATCCACCGCGCCGACGTCCAGAAGCGGGTCTTCGAGATCATGGGTCTCGGCGCCGACGAGGCCCAGGAGAAGTTCGGCTTCCTGCTCGACGCCTTCGCCTACGGGCCGCCCCCGCACGGCGGCATCGCGTTCGGCTGGGACCGGATCACCGCACTGCTGGCGGGCGTGGACTCGATCCGCGAGGTCATCGCCTTCCCGAAGACCGGCGGCGGCTACGACCCCCTCACCGCCGCGCCCGCGCCGATCACGGCGGCGCAGCGCAAGGAGGCGGGCGTGGACGTCAAGCCGCCCGCGGTGACGGCCAACACCGCCGCCGCGTCGGCCACCGCCAAAGCCTGAGGTGCTGCACACGAGGACGCGGCCTGACGCGGCGACCAGACCGCGGGTGCCGCGATCGGCCTCGTCCTCGCGGCGGTGCTTCCTCTCCAATGTCGCTCGCCGATCCGGTGCGCGTCGAACGGGGTTGGACAGGCCGCGGGCAGGGTAGCCTCGGGATTGATGGTGGAAGACCTGGGCGGGCTCCCCAGGCCGGTGCTCGGCGCGCTCGCAGCGGCCGAGCGGCTGCTCAGCCGGCGTGCCGGGGCCACGATCGTACTCGCGGACCCTGAGGATCTGGGCGGTAGCGACCGCTCGGTGGTGGCCAGGGCCCGTGTCGCGCGCAACCCGTTCTCGTTGCCGCGCACGCTCGTGGTGAAGCACTACCCCGGCGACCCCCCGTCCGGCCGCTCCGACCCGTTCCCGTTCGAGGTGGCGAGCTGCCAGCTGTTCACCTCGATGGCGCCGGAGGAGCGCCCCAGCCCCGTGCTCATCGCGCACGACCCCGCCGCACGGCTGCTGGTCATGGAAGACCTCGGGCGCAGCTCCACGCTCGCCGACAAGCTCTTCGGGCCCGACGGGGCCGCCGCCCAGCGCTGCCTGCTCTCGTGGGCGCGGGCGCTCGGGCGCATGCAGGCGGCCACGGCGGGTCGGGAGAAGGACTTCGGCGCCCTGCTGCGGCGGCTGGGCGAGCGGGCCTGGCGCGACCCCATGGCCGACGACGCGCGCGCGGCCTTCGCGGGCGTCGCCGGGCTGCTGCGACGAGGCGCTCGGCGTCGTGGTCTCGCCCACCGCCCTCCGGGAGGCCCACGACACGGCCCGGCTGCTCGGCGGCACCCGCTACCGGGCCTTCAGCCCGTCGGAGACCTGCCCGGACAACAACCTGGTCACCAGCAGGGGCGTGCGGTTCGTCGATTTCGAGTGGGGCTGCTTCCGCGACATCGCGCTCGACGCCGCCTACTTCCGGGTGCCCTTCCCCGGTTGCGAGGCGAGCTTCGCGCTACCCCCGGGGATGGCCGACACGCTGCTGGACGCCTGGCGCAACGAGATCGCGGCCGTGTGGCCCGACCTCGACGAGCCCGGCGGCTGAACGCGCGCCTGCTGGACGCGCAGCTGCTGTGGGTGTGGCTGTGCACGTGGTGGCTCCTGCCGCGGATCAGCGTCCGCGACGGGCACATCGGGTCGGACGCCGCGTCGCTCGCCGCGGATCAGCACGGCGCTGTCGCACTACTGGGACCAGCTCGCCATCGACGCCGCCGACGCGGGCCTGTCGGCCACGGCCGAGCTCGGGCGTCGCGGTGGCCGAGGCGCTCAACAAGCGCTTCCCGGACGCGCCCGCAGCTCTGCCGGTCTACCCGGCGTTCCGCACGGCGGCCTGAGCTAGGCGGCGCGCGGCAGCGGGACGGTGCGGGCGGGAGCGTGCGGCGTCGCGATGGTGAGGCCCGCCTCGATCAGCCACAGCTGGGCGCGGGTGCAGGTCGGGCAGATCCAGGTGATCGATGCCGTCGGTCTCGTGCTGGCTGCTCCACGTGAGCGCGGCCGTGTCGTCCGCCGCGCTGGTGAGCGCGCAGAGCGGGCAGGTATGGGTGATCTCCATGCCCCCGAGGGTGGGGTCGGCGTGTTACGGAATGGTTAACGGAACGGCGAAGAAAGCGGTGCGTTGATCTCCGACTACTGGCGGTCAGATCAATGGTGATCAGAACGTAGGAAGCGGTCCATCCGCGTCAGCGCCTCCTCCAGCAGCGGCAACGCCGTGGCGTAGGAGCAGCGCACGTGGCCTTCCCCGGACGGCCCGAACACGCTGCCCGGCACCACGGCAACGCCCTCGGCGTGCAGCAGCTGCTCGGCGAACGTCGCGGAGTCCAAGCCCGAGACGCGGATCGAAGGGAAGGCGTAGAACGCCCCGCCGGGCTCCGGGCACTCGAGCCCGATCTCGCGCAGGCCCTTGACGAACACCCGCCGCCGCCGGTCGTAGTCGGCGATCATCGCGGTCGACGTCGTCGTGCGGCCCGGACAGCGCCTCGACGGCGGCCATCTGCGAGACGTGCGGCGCGCACAGCATCGTGTACTGGTGCACCCGGACGCACAGCTCGGCGACGGCCCGCGGCGCGCAGATCCACCCGACCCGCCAGCCCGGTCATGGCGTGCGCCTTGGAGAACCCGCCGAGCAGCACCGTGCGGTCAGGCGCCGAGCGCGCCGAGGCAGGTGTGCGCCGTGTCGTAGGTGAGGCGGTCGTAGATCTCGTCGGAGAGCAGGTAGAGGTCGTGGCGCTCGGCGAGCCGGACGAGCGCCTCAGCGCGTCGAGCGGGGCTGGACGGCGCCGGTCGGGTTGGCGGGCGAGCCGATGCAGCATCGCCTTCGTGCGGGGGGTGACCGCGGCCTCGACCACGGCGGCGTCGACGGCGAACCCGTCCTCCCAGCGCGTCGGCACCCGCACCGGCACCCCGCCCGCGAACGCGATGCACGGCTCGTAGGCGACGTAGCAGGGCTCCGGGACGATCACCTCGTCGCCGGGGTTGAGCAGCACCCGCAGCGCGAGGTCGAGCCCCTCCGAGACGCCGGTGGTGATCAGGCACTCGTCGGTCCACGAGTAGTCGGTGCCGTAGCGGGCGCTCGAGGTCGGCGCAGATCAGCTCGCGCAGCTGCGGCAGGCCCGCGTTGGACGTGTAGGTCGTGTAGCCGTGCTCCAGCGCGTAGATCCCGGCCTCGCGCACCCGCCACGGGCGTCACGAAGTCGGGCTCGCCGACGCCGAGGGAGATCACGTCGTCCCGCTCGGCGGCGATGTCGAAGAACTTCCGGATGCCCGACGGCGGGCAGGCGGCGATCACGTCGTTGAGCGGCTTCACCATCCGCGACCCTACGTGCGCTCAGGGCGTGACCGGCAGCCGGTGGTCGGGCTCGGCCTGCTCGAACGCGTCGCCGTCGCGCTTGTAGGTCTTGAGCACGAAGTGGGTGGCGGTCGAGCGCACCCGGTCGATCGTCGAGAGCTTCTGGGAGACGAAGTCCGACACCGCGCGGATCGTCGGGGCGGTGACCGTGGCAGCGCAGGTCCTGGGCTGCCCGACACCAGGTAGACGCTGCGCACCTCGTCGAACCGGGCGATGCGGTCGGCCACGTCGTCGAAGCCGACGCCGCGGGCCGGGGTGATCGAGACGTCGATGAACGCGGTGACCGTCTCGCGGGTCGGGTCGTCGTCGACGGCGTCCCAGTCGACCACCGCGCGGTAGCGGCGGATCGCGCCGGAGCGCTCCCACGCCGCGATCTGCGCCCGCACGTCCTCGACGGGCAGGTCGATCATCGTGGCCAGCGTGTCGGGGGTGAGGGTGGCGTCGCGCTCGAGGAGCTCCAGGATCTGCCGCACGGCCATCGACCCTAGGCGACGCAGGAGGCGAGCCGCGCGACCGCCTCGGTGAGCGTCGCCTCGTCGACCGAGGCGAAGCAGCACCGGGCCGCGCGGGTCTGGTCGGCGTGCACGGCGAACGCCGCATCCCGGGCACGAAGGCGACGCCCGCGGCCAGCGCCCGCGGCAGCAGCTCCGCCGTGTCGACGCTCCGCGGCGGGAAGCGCAGCCAGCAGAACATGCCGCCGGTCGGCGTCGAGCACGCGACGTCGGGGAGGTCGTCGGCGACCGCGGCGGTGAACGCGCGTGCCCGCGCGCGCCGTCGCCGCCCGGACGTTCGCGAGGTGTCGCGTCGAGCCACGCCGTGTCGGCGAGCAGCTCGGCCGCGATCGCCTGGGTGAGCGAGGACCCGCAGAGGTCGGTGCCCTGCTTGAGCCGCTCGACGGCCGCGGTGACGACGGGCGGCCCGGTCAGCCAGCCGACCCGCAGCGCAGGTGCGATGATCTTCGACGCGCTGCCGAGGCGGATCACCCGCTCGCCGTGGGCGGCCACCGGCCGGGCCGGGCGCGCCGTCGAACGCGAGCAGGCCGTACGGGTCGTCCTCGACGACGAGGAAGCCGTAGCGGTCGGCCAGCGCGGCCGAGTGCCGCGCGGCGTCCGGGCGCGAGCGTCACACCGCGCGGGTTGTGGAAGCTCGACACGGTGTGCACGAGCCGGGGCCGCAGGCCCTGCGGCGAGCCGGTCGGCGAGCACGTCGACCCGCATGCCGTCGTCGTCGAGCGGCGACGCCGTGCAGGTCGGCGCCCGCGGCCTGGAAGACCTGCAGGGCGCCGACGTAGGCGGGGTCCTCGACGACCACGGCGTCGCCGGGGTCGAGCAGCGCGCGGGCGAGCAGGTCGAGCGCCTGCTGCGAGCCGCTGGTGACGACGACGTCGGCCGCGCCGATCGCGCCGCCCGCAGCGGTCCGACTCGTGCGCGGCGACCGCCTCGCGCAGCCGGGCGATGCCCGCCGTCTCCGCGTACTGCACGGCGGCGGGGTCGGTGAGCGCGCGGCCGCGGCGGCCGCGGCGATCCGCTCGCGGGGCAGGAGATCGGCGGCGGGCAGGCCGCCCGCGAGGCTGATCACCTCCGGCCGGGCGGTGAGGGTGAGCAGGTCGCGGATAGCCGAGCCGCGGACGGCGTCGAGGCGGCGGGCGAGGGTGATCATGGTGGCTCCTGGTCGATCGGGGGACTCCCTGGATCGACAGGGGCGAAGGATGCGCCGGGTGTGGCGACCTACCGAGGGTCGCACCGCGTCCCGGCTGATGGAAGCGAGTTCCCGAATCATGGGAACAACCGTGAGCCGGGACGACGGCGCCCGCCCACCGACCGTCCGTACCTGTTCCGGGCGAGTGGCAGGCTGAGCACATGGAACCCGACGGGCTGTTCGACCTCGACGAGGCGCCCGAGCCGGCGGCGCCGGTCGAGGCGCCATCGGCCGACGCGCGCCGCTCGCCGTGCGGATGCGGCCGCGCACGGTCGACGAGGTGGTCGGGCAGGCGCACCTGCTGCGGCCGGGCGCGCCGCTGCGCACGGCTCGTCGAGGGGGCACGGCGGCGTCGGTGCTGCTCTACGGGCCGCCCGGCACCGGGAAGACCACGATCGCGCGGCTGCTCGCCCTCGGGCGAGGACGGAGGACGGCACTTCGTCGCGCTCTCGGCGCTGTCGTCCGGCGTGCAAGGAGCTGCGCCAGGTGATCGACGACGCCCGGCGCCGCCGCGACCTGCGCGGCCGCCAGACCGTGCTGTTCATCGACGAGGTCCACCGCTTCTCCAAGACCCAGCAGGACGCGCTGCTGGGCGCGGTCGAGGACCGGATCGTCCTGCTGGTCGCCGCGACCACGGAGAACCCGTCGTTCTCCGTGGTGTCGCCGCTGCTGTCCCGCTCGCTGGTGCTGCGGCTGGAGTCGCTCACCGAGGACGACCTGCGCGCCCTGCTGCGTCGGGCCGTCGCCGACGAGCGGGGGCTCGCCGGCGCGCGTCACCGCTGGCGCCCGACGCCGAGGACGCGCTCGTCCGGCTCGCGGCGGGCGACGCCCGGCGCGCGCTCACCGCGCTGGAGGCGGCCGCCGACGGGGTGGCGGGCACCGGGCGGCGCGGTGATCGACCTGGCCGCCGTCGAGCGCGCCGTCACCGAGGCGAGCGTGCGCTACGACCGCCAGGGCGACCAGCACTACGACGTCATCAGCGCGTTCATCAAGTCCATCCGCGGCTCGGATCCCGACGCGGCGCTGCACTACCTCGCGCGCATGCTCGTCGCGGGCGAGGACCCGCGGTTCATCGCGCGGCGACTCATGGTGCACGCGAGCGAGGACGTCGGGCTCGCCGATCCCACGGCGCTGCAGGCCGCGACGGCCGCGGCCCAGGTCGTGCAGCTCGTCGGGCTGCCCGAGTGCCGGCTCGCGCTGGCCCAGGCGACCCTGCACCTGGCCACGGCGCCGAAGTCGAACGCGGTCGTCACCGCCATCGACGCGGCGATGACCGACGTGCGCGGCGGCGCGGTCGGCGCCGTGCCCGCGCACCTGCGCGACGGCCACTACGCGGGCGCCCAGCGGCTGGGCAACGCGGTCGGCTACCGCTACCCCCACGACGACCCCGACGGCGTCGTGGCCCAGCAGTACCCGCCCGACGACCTCGTCGGCCGCGACTACTACGCCCCGACGCCCGCGCGGTGCGGAGCGCGCGCTGGCCGATCGGCTGGAGCGCCTGCGCCGGGCGGTCCGCGGCGGATCGCACGGGTTCCGGGTCACGGCGCGCAGCGCCGCTCACGTCCACCGCGAACTGCATGGCGCGGTAGGGCCAGTTGGTCGTCGGTGTTCCACTGGCTCACCACGAGGTGCAGGTCGGCGAGGGTGCTGCCGGGCAGGACGTAGCCGCCGTAGAGCTGCGCCACCCGGCCCGCGGCGTGGTCCTCGTCGTCCCAGTTCACGCCGCTGCAGCACGGTGGCGCGGCGCGCGGTGTGCAGGTCGGCGACGGGGGAGTCGAGCACGAGGACGTCCATGCGGTAGTTGCCGTCGTCGAACATCACCAGCACCCACCGGTCCTCGACCCGCCGCAGCGACAGCTCGCCGAAGCGGCCGGGCAGCACGACCGTCGGCGGCCGCGGCCCCAGCCCCAGCCCTCGTCGGTGAGCCCCCACGGCTCCCAGGCGTCGACGTCCAGCAGGCGGTCCTCGGGCACGCGCGACAGGATCAGGCCCTTGTCGCGCTGGAAGCCGGTCGAGAACGCGTAGACGTAGCCGTCGTCGCCGGCTCCCAGGTGAGGATCTGGAAGTAGCCGTCGAGGTGGTCGGCGGGCCAGCGGACGCCGGTCGGCCGCCACGTGACGCCGTTGTCGAGGGAGCGGTGCACCTCGGTCCACCGCACGTTGCCCAGCTCCCGGCACACCATGACGTGCAGGAACATCTCGTCGCCGACCGTGATCAGGTCGGTGGGCAGCACGGTGGTGACCCGCCGGACCCGCCGCCCCCACCGGCGCACGCCGTGGTGGCGGTAGCGCACGACCTGGCCCGGCGTGCTCGCCCGGCCCGGCCGAGCCCGTCCAGCCGCAGGCCGGACCGCCGACCGTCGCGGGTCGGCGAACAGCACGACCGGCGCCCGCCAGCCGCGCCGCCCGACGCCGTGGGCGGGCGAACGTGTCGCCGAACACCGACACCAGCCGTCCGTCGGGCGCGACCGCCGTCGCGCCGAGGTCCGTGCCGCCGACGCCGAACCGGTCGGTGTGGCCGGGCCCGGTCAGGTCGGCGCACCTTGCGCGCGAGGGTCACGCCGGGCCGCGCTCCACCGGGCAGCTCATGCACCGCGGTCCGCCGCGACCCGCGGCCGAGCTCGCCGCCGGGGATGTCGAGCACCTCGATGCCGTGGCGGCGCAGGAACGTGTTGGTGGTGACGTTGCGCTCGTAGGTCACGACCACGCCTGGCGCGACGGCGAGCGTGTTGCAGCCGTCGTCCCACTGCTCGCGCTCGGCGGCGTGCACGTCCTGCTCCGCGGTGAGCACCCGGATCTCGGGGAGGCCCATCGCCTCGGCGATCGCGGCGTGCATGCGCTCGGGCGGGTGGTCGACGACGTCGAGCTCCTTCTCGTTGTCGCCCGGCCGGATCGTGTAGGCGGGCAGCATGCCCAGGCCCGCGTACTTGGTGAACGTCTCGGGGTCGACCATGGTCATCACCGTGTCGAGGTGCATCAGCGCGCGGGTCTCCGGCATGCGCAGCGCGACGATCCGGTCCACCTCGCCGCCCGCGAACAGCCGACGGGCCAGCCGCTCGACGCCCGCGGGCATCGTGCGCTCGCTCATCCCGATCAGCAGCGCGCCGCCGCCGATCACGAGCATGTCGCCGCCCTCGGTGGTGGCGAGCCCGTTCTCGGCGCGCCCTCGACCAGATGCGCGAACCCGCCGCCCGCGAACAGCGGGTGCCAGCGGTAGATGGCCTCGTAGTGCGCGGTCTCGCGCACGCGCGCCATCTTGCGCATGCTGTTGATCGCCACGCCGCCGTAGATCCAGGCCGACGTGTCGCGCGTGTAGAGGTGGTTGGGCAGCGGCTCCAGCACGAAGTCGTCGGGCGCGAGCACGTGGAAGGCCACCGAGCGCGGCTCGGGGATCCGGTCGAGGATCTCGCGCTTGGTGATCCCGCCGATGAGGTGGTCGGTGAGCGTGTCGAGGTCCATGGCGTCGAAGCAGTTGCGCAGCGCGTCGATCGCCAGCGGGCCGTAGATCCGCTCGTCGAAGATCGCGTCGAGGATGTGCGCCTTGGCCTCGGGCAGCTCGACCGTGGTCCGCAGCAGCTCGCCGAAGAGGTGCACGGTGACGCCGCGCTCGCGCAGCACCTCGGCGAAGCGGTCGTGCTCCTCCTGCGCGCGGTGCCACCCACAGCACGTCGTCGAAGAGGAGGCGGTCCTTGTTGCCGGGCGTGAGCCGTTTGAGCTCCAGCCCCGGTCGGTGCAGGATCACCTGGCGGAGCGGCCCGACCTCGGAGTCAACCCGGTACATGTTCGGAGATTCTGCCGCGTGGGAGGGGTTGGCGTGGCGCTGGACCCCGTGGACGAACGGATCGTCGGCCTGCTCGTCGACGACGCCCGGCGCAGCTTCGCCGAGATCGGCGCGCCAGGTGGGGCTGTCGGCGTCGGCGGTGAAGCGGCGGGTCGACCGCATGCGGGCCGACGGGGCCATCACCGGGTTCACCGTGAAGCTCGACCCCGGGGCACTGGGCTGGACGGTCGAGGGCTACGTCGAGCTGTTCTGCGGCGCCCGCACCCCGCCCGCGACGATCCGCGACGCCGTGCGCCGGTTCCCCGAGGTGGTCGAAGCGAGCACGGTGTCAGGCGAGGCCGACGCCGTCCTGCGCATCCTGGCCGCGGACATGCGGCACTTCGAGAAGGTGCTCGAGCAGATCAGCACGGCGCCGTTCGTGGTGCGCACGAAGTCGGTGCTGGTGCTGAGCCCGCTGCTGCGCCGTCCGGCGCACCCGCACGCCCCCGAAGATCACTGACGCAACGATCGACGCGTCACGCTGCCGAACTGCGCAACAGATCGTCGCCCACCGGCAACGGCGCGGGATTGTCGGGCGTCGGCCGCTTCCTACCGTGGGAGCACCGGCCCCGCCGCCGCGGCCACCCCGCCTCACCTGTGGAGCGAGCCCGTGACCAGCGTCCTTTCCCGCCCGACCCGACCGCCGAGCGTGTCGCCACCCGCCGCCACTACCTCATGTGCCGACCGGAGCACTTCGCGGTCGACCTACGCGATCAACCCGTGGATGCGGCCCGGCATCGCGGTCGACGTCGAGCTGGCCGTCGCCCAATGGGAGGCGCTGCGGCGCACCTACCTCGACCTCGGCCACCGGGTCGACCTCCTCGACCCGGTGCCGGGCCTGCCCGACATGGTCTACGCGGCCAACGGCGCCACCGTCGTCGACGGGGTGGTCTACGGCGCCCGGTTCCGGCACGCCGCAGCGCGCGCCGGAGGCGGCGGCGCACCGCGGGTGGTTCCGGCGCTGCCGGGTTCGGCGAGGTCGTCGTGCCGGAGTTCGTCAACGAGGGCGAAGGCGACCTGCTCGTCGCGGGCGCGGCGATCCTGGCCGGGTCCGGGTTCCGCACCGATCCGTGCGCGCACGCCGAGGCGGCCAGGGTTCTGCGCCGCGAAGTCGTGCCGCTGCAGCTGGTGGACCCGCGCTTCTACCACCTGGACACCGCCCTCGCGGTGCTGGACGAGACCACCGTCGCCTGGCTGCCCGAGGCGTTCGCGCCGGCGTCCCGCGCCGTGCTGCGCGAGCGCTATCCCGGACGCCGTCCCGGCCACGCAGGCCGATGCCGCGGTGCTCGGCCTCAACGCGGTGAGCGACGGCCGGCACGTCGTGCTGCCCGTCGAGGCCACCGACCTCGCCGCCGCGCTCGCCGAGCGCGGCTTCGTCCCCGTCCCGGTTGCCCTGTCCGAGCTGCTGAAGGGCGGCGGCGGACCCAAGTGCTGCACGCTGGAGGTGCGCGCATGACCCTGCTCGACTCGACGACGCTCCGACCGGACCGCGACCGTCCACACCCGCCTCGTCGACGAGCACTCCGCGCACAACTACCACCCGCTGCCGGTGGTGATCGCGCACGCGCGAGGGCGCCTGGGTGACCGACGTCGAGGGCCGCCGCTACCTGGACTGCCTCGCGGGCTACTCGGCGCTGAACTTCGGCCACGGCCACCCGGACCTGCTCGCCGCCGCCCACCGCCAGCTCGACCGGGTGACGCTCACCAGCAGGGCGTTCGGCAACGACCAGCTCGGCCCGTTCTGCGCGGAGCTCTCGGCGCTGCTCGGCAAGCAGATGGTGCTGCCGATGAACACCGGGGCCGAGGCCGTCGAGTCCGGCATCAAGGTGGCCCGCAAGTGGGGCTACGAGGTGAAGGGCGTGCCCGACGGGCCGGGCGCGGATCATCGTCGCCGCCGACGCCTTCCACGGCCGGACGACGACGATCGTCGGCTTCTCCACCGACCCGGACGCGCGCGGCGGCTTCGGCCCGTTCACCCCCGGCTTCGACGTCGTGCCCTACGGAGACCTCGACGCTCTGCGCGCCGCGGTCACGCCGGACACCGTCGCCGTGCTCGTCGAACCGATCCAGGGCGAGGCGGGCGTCGTCGTGCCGCCCGCGGGCTACCTCGCCGGCATCAGGGAGGTCTGCGACCGCGAGCGCGTGCTCTTCGTCGCCGACGAGGTGCAGGCGGGGCTCGGCCGCACCGGCCACCTGCTCGCCACCCGCGCGGCGGGCGTCGACGCCGACGTCTACCTGCTGGGCAAGGCGCTCGGTGGCGGGATCCTGCCGCTGTCGGCGGTCGTCGCCGACGCGGATGTCCTCGGGGTGCTGCGGCCGGGCCAGCACGGGAGCACGTTCGGCGGCAACCCGTTGGCCTGTGCGGTCGGCCGCGCGGTGATCCGGCTGCTCGACGACGGCGACCTGCTCGCCCGCGCCGACCGGCTCGGCGCCCACCTGCACGGCAGGCTCGCGGGCCTGGTGGGCCACGGGGTCGTCGGGGTGCGCGGGGTCGGGCTCTGGGCCGGTGTGGACATCGACCCGTCGCTGGGCAGCGGCCGCGCGGTGAGCGAGGCGCTGGCGACCCGCGGCGTGCTCGTCAAGGACACGCACGGCTCGACGGTGCGGCTCTCCCCGCCCCTCGTGGTCTCCGCGGCCGAGGTCGACACCGCCGTCGACGCGTTGGCAGATGCGCTGCGGGCAGCCCGTCGCGCGTAGGCCACTCGGTCGAGCGAGACGTTACGCCGCCCAGCGCAACTTTCCTACCGCTTGGCGAATGTTTTGTGGCGGTTGACCCGCCCGTCGGCGGCCGATCGGCTCAGTTGGCGTGCCGGAAAGGCCGTTGGGCGCCAAGCAGGCGCTCGGGCTGGAGTACCCCGAACATCACGGTGAGTAACAGCTCGGCCGTGGTCTCCGGGGTCTCGTCCGGGCGGTTGACGCTCCGTGTCAGCACGGTGTTGATCAGTAGTCCGCTGACGTCCTTCGCCGAAGGGTAGGGCCGCAGCTCGCCGGTCGCGCTGGCCGTGCTCGATGAGGAGCTGCAGTGCCTCGGGCATCGGGACGAGCGTCCGCGGATCGGCCTCGTCGGAAGGGTCGGCGAGACCGCCGCTCTTGATCGTGTACTCCGATACTGCGGCGAAGAAGGCGGCCGTCAGGGTGCGGTTGCGGGCGCAGACCCGGCAGAGCGCTCTGACCTGGTCGTCGAGCGCCTCGACGACCGGTCGGCCCGCGGCGATGTCGCTGCGGGCCTGCGCCAGGAGGAGGCCGGTGATGGGCGCGTAGACCTGGGCGAGCAGCGCGTGCTTGGTCGGGAAGTGGTTGTACGCGGTGGCCGCGCTGACCCCCGCCGATTGGGCGATGTCCTCCACCCGGGTGCGCGCCCATCCGCGGGAGCCGAACGCAGAATCGGCCGCGTCGAGCAACGCACGCCGCGTACGGTCACGCTTCGTGCGAGCCGCACGCGCCCGGGGATCCTCGTCTGGAGGGGGAACGGCCGTGGACATCATGCGGAGAGTAACCGATTCGTGAGCTGACCTACACTTGACTCAACTTTGGGGTGACCTCCAAGATGCTTCCTAGAAGTTGCACGAGGCTCGGTAGCGGCGCGGGGCACAGCGCCGATGACCGGGTTGGGGTGGCGATGAGCCCGCGGTCGGGGGACCGCGTGCACGTATCCAGATGGCTGGTCGCCCCTCTGAGAAGTCAGCACCACGTGTCCGTCTCACCATGGGAGCGGTGAGACGGCGCGCAGCGTCGGGCCTTGGCCCGGCGTCACGTGAACTGGGGAGGGGTACCCACCGATGTGCCAGAACATGACGGCACCAGCCGAATGAACGCCGCCGCTGTCAGCGTCGACGTCGTCGATACCGCTGTCGAAACCGACGAACTCCCGGACGTGGCACCCGTCCTGGAGCGTCTGGTTCCTGCGGCCGTCGCGGGCGACACCGTCGCACGCGACCTGTTGCTCGCCGAGATCCAGCCGCTGGTCCAGCGCTACTGCCGAGGCAGGCTGGGGCGCAACGAAGGCGTTATCGGCTCGGCCGACGACGTCGCGCAGGACGTGTGTATGGCGGTGATCAGCGCCTTGCCGAACTACGAGATCAAAGGCCTGTCGTTCCGGGCCTTCGTTTACGGCATCGCGGCGCACAAAGTCACCGACGCGTTCCGCGCGATCGGCCGCAACCGCAGCGATCCCGTGGCCGAGCTGCCCGATTCGCCGATCCTGCACGACGGTCCGGAGCAGCGCCTGCTGGCCGCCGAGCTCGCCGAGCGGCTGGGTCACCTGCTGCACCGGCTCACCCCGCGTCAGCGCGAGGTGCTCGTGCTCCGCATCGCGGTCGGGCTCTCCGCCGAGGAGACCGCGCAGGTCGTCGGCTCCACGCCGGGCGCCGTCCGGGTCACCCAGCACCGCGCGCTCAACCGGCTGCGCGGCGTCATCGGCGGCCCGCTCGACGTCGACCCCGAAGACCCCGACGACGTGCCCGACGGCAGGTAGTCGGCGATCTCGGCGCGCCGCCGACACGCGACGTTCCAACTCCCGAACCCGGGGGTGCGCGGCCGGCCCCGGGTAGTAGCCTGACCGCGATCATTTCCGCATGTCGCGGACAGTCGAGGGAGGGCACTGGTGACCGCTGGTCAGATCGCTGCGCTGATCGCGGCGGGGGCCTTCGTGGTCCTCGTGCTGCTGCTGGCCATCCCGCTGCTCAAGCTCGGTCGCACGCTCGACGAGGCGACCATCGCCATCCGCAAGGCCCACGAGGGCAGCGCGCCGCTGCTCGACGACGCCCAGGTCACCCTCCGCCAGGTCAACACGCAGCTGGACCGGGTCGACGGCATCACCTCGAGCGCCCGCACCGTCACGAGCAACGTGTCCGTGCTGACCTCGCTGTTCACCGCCACGCTCGGCGGCCCGCTCGTCCGCGCCGCGGCCTTCTCCTACGGCCTCAACAAGGCCATCAAGGCCCGGCGCGGCGGGCAAGGGCGCGGCCAAGGCCCCGACGGGCTCCCGCCGGAAGCGCGCCGCATGAAGCGGCTCTTCTGGCTCGGCCTCGGCCTCGCCGCGGGCACCTACGTCGCCCGCAGGGCGCAGACCGCCGCGCAGGCCCTCACCCCCGCCGGTATCGGCGCCAACCTCGCCGACGGACTCCGCGAGCTCGGCGCGGGACTCGGCGCGTTCGGGGCCGAGGTGCGCGCGGGCATGAACGAGCGCGAGCACGAGCTGACCACGATGGTCGAGCGCCGCACCGGCGACCACGTGCCCACCTACGCCGAGGCGCTGGCCGAGCCGCCGCCCGTACCCAACGCGCGAGCGCGCAGGGCAGGGGCCTGACCCGTCTTCACCGGACGGGCCCGCTCCTGCCGTTCCCGCGCCCATCCTCCTCACGCAGCAGAAAGCCCTTCTCCCGTGCAGACCCACGAGATCATCAGCCGTTTCACCGAGCACTTCGTCGCAGCGGGACACACCCGCGTGCCCAGCGCGTCGCTCATCCTCGACGACCCGACCCTGCTGTTCGTCAACGCGGGAATGGTCCAGTTCAAGCCCTACTTCCTCGGCGACGCGCCCGCGCCCTACCCGCGGGCCACGTCGATCCAGAAGTGCGTGCGCACCGGCGACATCGAAGAGGTCGGCAAGACCACCCGGCACAACACGTTCTTCCAGATGGCCGGGCAACTTCTCTTTCGGCGACTACTTCAAGGAAGGCGCGATCGGCTACGCCTGGGACCTGGTCACGGGCGGCTACGGCATCGACCCCGACCGGCTCTGGGCCACCGTCTACCGCGACGACGACGAGGCGTTCGAGCTCTGGCGCAAGGTCACCGGCCTGCCCGAGCACCGCATCCAGCGCCGCAGCGGCAAGGACAACTACTGGGACATGGGCGTGCCCGGTCCCGGCGGCCCCTGCTCGGAGATCTACTTCGACCGCGGCCCCGCCTACGGGCGCGACGGCGGCCCGGAGGCCGACGAGGACCGCTACCTGGAGATCTGGAACCTGGTCTTCATGCAGGACATCCGCGGTGACCGGTCGCCGAAGGACGACTTCCCGCCGATCGGCACCCTGCCGAAGAAGAACATCGACACCGGCATGGGCATCGAGCGCGTCGCGACGCTGCTGCAGGACGTGCCCAGCGTGTACGACACCGACCTCGTGCGGCCGGTGATCGCCCGCGCCGAGGAGTTCTCCGGCCGCCGCTACGGCGCCGACCCCGGCGACGACGTCCGGTTCCGGGTGATCGCCGACCACGCCCGCTCCGGCGTGATGATCATCGGCGACGGGGTGACGCCGTCCAACGAGGGCCGCGGCTACGTGTTGCGGCGCCTGCTGCGCCGGATCGTGCGCTCGGCCCGGCTCCTGGGCGTCCACGAGCCGGTGCTGCCCGCCTTCGCCGAGGTCGTGCGGGACGAGATGGCCCCGTCCTACCCCGAGCTGGCGCTGGAGTTCGAGCGGATCTCCGCGGTGATGACCGTCGAGGAGGACGCCTTCCTGCAGACCCTCACCACCGGCTCGAAGATCTTCGACGTGGCCGCCGCCGCCACGAAGCAGGGCGGCGGTTCGCAGCTCGCGGGCGAGCAGGCGTTCAAGCTGCACGACACCTACGGCTTCCCGATCGACCTGACGCTGGAGATGGCGGCCGAGGCCGGGCTCACGGTCGACGAGCAGGGCTTCCGCACGCTGATGGCCGAGCAGCGCAACCGGGCCAAGGCCGACGCCAAGGCGCACAAGACGGGGCACACCGACGGCACGGCCTACCGCCAGGTGCTCGACTCCGCCGGAGGCACCTCGTTCCTGGGCTACACCGACCTCGTCGCCGAGGCCCGGGTCGTCGGGCTCGTCGTCGACGGCGTCGGCGTGCCCGCGGCGGGTGCGGGGACGGCCGTCGAGGTCGTGCTCGACCGCACGCCGTTCTACGCGGAGGGCGGCGGCCAGCAGGCCGACACCGGGTGGATCCGCGGCGACGGCTTCCTCGTCGACGTGACCGACGTCCAGTCGCCGGTCACCGGGCTCTCGGTGCACCGCGGCACCGTCCGCGAAGGGGAGATCACGGTCGGGGTCGCCCGCGCACGCCGAGGTCGACACCGGCCGCCGCGCGGCGATCTCGCGCTCGCACTCGGCCACCCACCTCGTCCACGCGGGCATGCGCAAGGCGTTGGGCGACGCCGCCGCGCAGGCGGGCTCGCTGAACGCGCCGGGACGGCTGCGGTTCGACTTCACCTCGCCCGCGGGCGCGGTGCCCGCCTCGGTCCTCACCGATGTCGAGGACGAGGTCAACGACGTGCTCCTCAACGACTACGAGGTGCACGCCTTCCTCACCACCCAGGACGAGGCGCGGCGGCTCGGCGCCATGGCGCTGTTCGGCGAGAAGTACGGCGACTCGGTGCGCGTCGTCGAGATCGGCGACTACTCGCGCGAGCTGTGCGGCGGCACGCACGTGGCGCGCTCCGGGCAGCTGGGTCTGGTCAAGCTGCTGTCGGAGGCCTCGATCGGTGCCGGTGTGCGCCGCGTCGAGGCGCTCGTCGGGCTGGACGCCTTCCGGTACCTCGCCAAGGAGCACGTGCTGGTGTCACAGCTGGCCGAGCAGTTCAAGGCGAAGCCCGAGGAGCTGCCGGAGCGCATCAACGGCGTCGTCGAGCGCCTGCGGCAGGCCGAGCGCGAGCTGGAGAAGGTGCGCGCGGACGCCGTGCTGTCCTCGGCGGGCGCGCTCGCGGGTGGCGCCGAGGACGTGGGCGGCACCGCGCTGGTCGCGGCGGCCGTGCCCGACGGCGTGGCGGCGGCCGACCTGCGGGCGCTGGCCTCCGACGTGCGCGGACGGCTGGGGGCGCGGCCGGGCGTCGTCGCGCTGTTCGCGGCCGACGCCGGGAAGCTGTCCTTCGTCGTCGCGACCACCGCCGCGGCCCGCGACGCCGGGCTGGCGGCCGGCAAGCTCGTGCCGGTGTTCGCGCCCGCCGTCGGCGGCCGCGGCGGCGGCAAGCCCGACCTGGCGCAGGGCGGTGGCACGGACCCGTCGGGTGTGCCTGCCGCCATCGACGCGCTGCGCCGGGAGCTGGCAGGCCGGTGACGGGGGACGCGGGCCGGGCGACGGGTGCGGCGCGGTCCGCACCTGGGGGGCGCTACCTGCTCGGGCCGGGAGCGGTGGCGGTGAGCACCGTCCGGGGGCGGCGGCTGGGCGTCGACGTCGGGGCGGTGCGGGTCGGGGTGGCACTGAGCGATCCCGACGGCGTGCTCGCCACGCCGCTGCGTGACCGTGCCCCGCGACCTCGAGGGCGGCTCCGACGTGCGGGCGCTGCGGGACCTCGTGGAGGAGCACGCCGCGGTCGAGGTGGTCGTCGGGCTCCCGCGGACGTTGGCGGGTCGGGAAGGGCCCGCGGCCGAGGCCGCCCGCACCTTCGGCGACGCTCTGGCCGCCGCGCTGCCGGTGCCGGTGGTCTACGCCGACGAACGGCTGACGACCGTCGTCGCGACCCGCCAGCTCCGGTCACGCGGAGTGAAGGGTCGTAAGCAGCGCGCCGTCATCGACCAGGCCGCCGCCGTCGCTATCCTGCAGAGCTGGCTGGACGCCCGTCGATGACGGGCCCCCGGCGGGAGAGAGCCCGCCCCGCGCCGGTTACCCTCCGACATCGTGCGTCGCGACGGAGTGGACCCCGCATCCTCCGTCGACGACGTCTCCGAGCATCCCGTCGACGGCGCGACGGCCCGCACCGTCCGGATCCAGGCGGTCGGCGGGCGGCGTGAAGCACGCGAAGCGGCCCGGCCGCGGCGGCGTCGGCGGACGGACCGTCATCGTCGACGCTGGCCGTGCTGCTCCTGGTCGCGGGCATCGCGGGCGGCGGCTACTACCTGTACCACTCGCTGTTCGTCGACCCCGGACTTCCAGGGCTCGGGCACGGGCGACGTGGTCATCCAGGTGCACGAGCGGCGACACGACGAGCCAGATCGGCGCCGAGCTCGCGCGCCGCGGGGTCGTGGCGGTGCAGGGGTCGTTCACCGAGGCGGCGTCGGGCAACGACCGTGTCCGTTCGGTGCAGCCCGGCTACTACCAGATGCGGGAGCACATGTCCGGCGCGTCGGCGGTCGCGCTCCTGCTCGACCCGAGCGCGCGGGTCGGGCAGCTCGAGATCCGCGGCGGCGTGCAGCTCGATGACACCAAGGCGCCCGACGGCGCGGTCACCCCCGGCGTGCTCTCCCTGATCTCGCAGGCCACCTGCGCCACGATCGACGGCGCGAAGAAGTGCGTCTCGACCGACGAGCTGCGCACGGCCATTTCGAAGACCGATCCCGCGGAGCTCGGTGTGCCGCAGTGGGCGCTCGCCGACGTCGCCAAGGCCCCCGCGGCCCGCCGTCTCGAAGGGCTGCTGCTGCCCGGGCGCTACGACGTCGAGCC
The DNA here is from genome assembly GCA_963799945.1 of uncultured Actinomycetota bacterium. Lineage (GTDB taxonomy): Bacteria > Actinomycetota > Actinomycetes > Mycobacteriales > Pseudonocardiaceae > Pseudonocardia. Next base: position 113,782 of record CAWCZG010000003.1, on the reverse strand, counting down.
CGGCACGCCTGCGGTCGCCGTGCTGCAGGGCCTGTTGAGCGCCTCGGTGGACCGGATCGACGCCAGCGGCCTGGTCTCGGGCGCGGCCAAGGTCGGGATGTCGCCCTACGACGTGCTGATCGTGGCCTCGCTGGTCGAGAAGGAGTCGATCGTCTCCGACATGCCGAAGATCGCCAGGGTCGTCTACAACCGGCTCGGCGCCGGCCAGCGGCTCGAGCTCGACACCACGATCAACTACCCGCTCGACGTGCCCTCGCTCTACACGAGCCCGGCCAACCGGTCGAAACCCGGCCCGTACAACACCTACCTCAACACCGGGCTGCCCGTCACGCCGATCGCGGCGGCGGGCCAGGACGCCGTCGCCGCCGCGCTCGCCCCCGCCGCAGGCCCGTGGATGTTCTTCGTGCCGTGCGAGAAGGACGGCACGTCCTGCTTCGCGGTGACGTTCGCCGAGCACCAGGTGAACGTGGCCAAGGCGCACGCGAACGGCGTGTTCTAGACGCCCCCAGAAGCCCCGGCGCGGCATCGGCGAGGGGATCGGCCGTTCGGTCGGTGCGCGCCTCCGCGGAGAACCGGTGGTCGAGCTCGCGCCCGGCCACGAGCCGCGCGGGGAACGGGTCGCCCGCGGTCTGGCGGCGCAGGTCCTCGACCGGCAACGGCGCCGCCGACGCGGCCAGCACGAGGTTGCCGAACCGGCGGCCGCGCAGGACGTCGGGCGGGCGCGACCACCGCGACGTTCGCGGAACGCGGCCCGGGCCGCGGACACCTGGGAGCCCGCGAACGCCAGCGTCGGGCCCGCCGTCGGCGACGTTCGCGGCGTAGACGCCCGCCGGGCGCCAGCGACCTGGCCACGAGCGCGGCGAACTGCGACGAGGTGAGGTGGGCCGGGGTGCGCGCGCCCGCGAAGACGTCGAGCACGACCAGGTCGACCGAGCCGGGCGCCGTCGCGACCAGCCCGGCGCGGGCGTCCGCGACGTGGACCTGGATGCCCTGGCCGTCGGCGGGCAGGCGGTGCGCCACGAACTCGGCCAGCTGCCGGTCGAGCTCCACCACGGTCTGCGTCGAGCCCGGTCGCGTCGCCGCCACGTAGCGGGCCAGCGTCCAGGCGCCGCCGCCGAGGTGCAGGACGCGCAGCGGGGCGTAGGGCTCCGCGAAGAGGTCGATGAGGTGGCCGATCCGCCGGATGTACTCGAACTCCAGGTGCGTGGGGTCGTCGAGGTCGACGTGGCTCTGCGCGGTGCCGTTCACCAGCAACGTCCAGCCCTGGGCGCGGTCCGGGTCGCCGACGAGCTCCGCGGTGCCGTGGTCGATGTCGGCGCGGATCACAGCGCGGGCGGGGCGGGACATGAGATGCAGCATCATGCCCGGCGTAACAGGCTCGTCATGCGGCGGCATTAGGTTGACCCTTCCGGCGTAGGAGGTTCGTGTGCTGCTGTCCCCGCACGAGCAGGAGCGGTTGCTCCTGCACGTCGCCGCTGATCTGGCGCGGCAGCGCCGGGCCCGCGGGCTCAAGCTCAACTACCCCGAGGCCGTCGCGACGATCAGCGCGTGGGTGCTGGAGGGGGCCCGTGACGGGCGCAGCGTCGCCGAGCTGATGACCGACGGCCAGTCCGTGCTGGCGCGCGACGACGTGATGGACGGCGTTCCGGAGATGATCTCCTCCGTGCAGGTCGAGGCCACGTTCCCCGACGGCACGAAGCTCGTCACCGTCCACCGGCCCATCGCGTGACCCCAGGGGAGTACCTCCTGCCGGAGGAGCCGGTCGTCATCGACCGCGGCGCGCACGGAGCTCGACGTCGTGAACTCCGGCGACCGGCCGGTGCAGGTCGGCTCGCACTACCACTTCGCCGCCGCCAACCCGGCCCTGCTCTTCGACAGAGCGGCCGCGCAGGGCAAGCGGCTGGCGGTGCCCGCGGGCACGGCGGTGCGGTTCGAGCCCGGCATCGAGCGGACCGTGCAGCTCGTCGATCTGGGCGGGTCCAAGACCGTCCCGGGGTTGCGGCTCCCCGATGAGGCGTCGTCGTGACCGAGCCGTGGATCATCGACCGGGCCCGGTACGCCGAGCTGTACGGCCCGACCGTCGGCGACCGGGTGCGGCTGGCCGACACCGACCTCGTCATCGAGGTCACCGAGGACCGCTGCCGTGGCCCCCAGGGCGGCGACGAGGTCGTCTTCGGCGGCGGCAAGGTCATCCGCGAGTCCATGGGCCAGGCCAGGACCACCCGCGGCGAGGGCACACCCGATCTCGTGATCACCGGCGCGCTGGTGCTCGACCACTGGGGCGTCGTCAAGGCGGACGTCGGCGTCCGCGACGGCCGCATCGTCGGCCTGGGCAAGGCGGGCAACCCCGACATCATGGACGGGGTCTCGCCCGAGCTCGTGATCGGTCCGTCCACCGAGATCATCGCGGGCAACGGCATGATCCTCACGGCGGGCGGGGTGGACTGCCACGTCCACCTGATCTCCCCGACCCAGATCCCGGAGGCGCTCGGCGTCGGGCATCACCACCTGGATCGCGCGGCGGCACCGGGCCCGCCGACGGCACGAAGGCCACCACGGTGACGCCGGGGTCCTGGTACGTCGCCCGGATGCTGGAGTCGCTCGACGCGGCGCCGATGAACATCGCGTTGCTGGGCAAGGGCAACACCGTCAGCGTCGACGCGCTGCACGAGCAGGTCGAGACCGGCATCAGCGGGTTCAAGCTGCACGAGGACTGGGGCTCGACGCCCGCCGCGATCGACGCCTGCCTGCGGGTCGCCGACCAGACGGGCGTGCAGGTGGCGATCCACACCGACACGCTCAACGAGGCGGGCTACGTCCAGGACACCCTCGCGGCGATCGGCGGGAGGGGCATCCACGCCTACCACACCGAGGGAGCGGGCGGCGGGCACGCGCCGGACATCATCACCGTGGCGGGGCAGCCGAACGTGCTGCCGTCGTCGACGAACCCGACGCGTCCGCACACCGTCAACACCGTCGACGAGCACCTCGACATGCTGATGGTCTGCCACCACCTCAAGCCGACGGTGCCCGAGGACCTGGCGTTCGCCGAGTCGCGCATCCGGCCGTCGACGATCGCCGCCGAGGACCTGCTCCACGACCTCGGCGCGATCTCCATGATCGGCTCGGACTCGCAGGCGATGGGCCGGGTCGGCGAGGTGCCGCTGCGGACGTGGCAGACCGCGCACGTCGGCAAGAAGCGGTGGGGCGCCCTGCCGGGCGACGGGGCCGCGGACAACATGCGGGCGCGGCGCTACGTCGCCAAGTACACGATCTGCCCGGCCATCGCGCACGGCCTCGACGCCGAGGTGGGCTCGGTGGAGGTCGGCAAGCTCGCCGACCTCGTGCTGTACACGCCTGCGTTCTTCGGGGTGCGGCCCGCGCTGGTGATCAAGGGCGGGATGATCGCGTACGCGGCGATGGGCGACGCCAACGCGTCCATCCCGACACCGCAGCCGGTGCTGCCGCGGCCCATGTTCGGGGCCGAGCCGGTGACGGCGGCCGCCACGTCCGTGCACTTCGTGGCGCCGACGGCGGTGGAGGGCGGGCTCGCCGAGCGGCTCGCGGTCCGGCGCAGGCTGGTGCCGGTGCGCGACACCCGCTCGCTCACCAAGGCCGACATGCCGGGCAACGACGCCCTGCCGCGGATCGAGGTGGAGCCGGACACGTTCACCGTCCGGATCGACGGCGAGGTGGTCGAGGCCGCTCCCGCCGTCGAGCTGCCGATGGCCCAGCGCTACTTCCTGTTCTGAGCTGGGGAGAGGTGGCGACATGACGGCGGCAGGCCTGCTCCTCCTCGCGGACTCCCGCCTGCCCTCGGGCGGCCACGGCCACTCCGGCGGCGTCGAGGCCCTCGTCGACCGCGGCCTCCTGACCTCCGTCGACGATCTGGCGGTGTTCCTGTCGGGACGGCTGGCGACGGGCGCCGCCGTCCCCGCCGGCGCCGCGGCGGCCGCGTGCGCGCTGGCCGGGCTGCGGCGGGTGACTCGGCACGGCGGGGCTGCAGCAAGATCGTCCTGTCGCAGCGGGGCCCCGGCAGGGTGACGCCGCCGCGACGGGTCGCAGCAGGAGGACCTGTCTGCCGGGCTCGCGTCCGGGTGACCTCAGGCGGCGCGGTTGCGGCAGGGCGATGCCGCTCAGATCCCGTGGGCGGCGTGGAACCTCGCTGTCTCCGCACGCCTGCCTGCTTCGGCCACGCGCTCGGCCTCGTTGGCCCAGGGCGCGGCGCTGCTGCGGACCGCGACGCTCGCGTGGCCGACGGAAGCGCTCCGCGGCCTTCGGGCCCTCCCGCGCGCGCACCACCCGCTGGTGCTCGGCGCGGCGGCCGCCGCCGTCGGCGCCACTGCGGCCGATGCGGCCGTGCTCGCCCTCCACCACCTGATCGGCGGCGCCTGCACCGCGGCGGTCCGGCTGCTCGGGCTCGACCCGCTTGCCGTCGCGGCCGTCGCCGCCCGGGCGGGACAGGTCGCCGAGCCCGTCGCCGCTGAGGCCGCCCGCACGGCCCTTGCCGCAGTGGCCGCCGCCGATCCGGCGCTGCTGCCCACGGACGGCAACCCCTTCTACGACGTCATGGCCCAGCTCCACCGATCGACGGAGGCGACCCTCTTTGCATCGTGACGACCTGCTCGACCACGCCCCCCTCGCCGCCGCTCCCGCGGGCCCGCTGCGCATCGGAATCGGCGGCCCCGTCGGCGGCGGCAAGACCGCGCTGGTCGCGGCCCTGTGCCGGGCGATGCGCGACGACCTGTCGATGGTGGTGGTGACCAACGACATCTACACGGAGGAGGACGCCGAGTTCCTCCGCCGCCACGGCGTGCTCCCCGACGACCGCATCCGCGCCGTGCGCACCGGGTGCTGCCCGCACACGGCGATCCGCGACGACATCACCGCCAACCTCGATGCCGTCGAAGATCTCGTCGGCCGCCACGACCCCGACCTCGTGCTCGTCGAGAGCGGCGGCGACAACCTCACCGCCACCTTCAGCTACGGCCTCGTGCACGCGCAGATCTTCGTGCTCGACGTCGCGGGCGGGGACAAGGTTCCGCGCAAGGGCGGCCCCGGCGTCACCCGCTCCGACCTGCTGGTCGTCAACAAGATCGACCTGGCGCCCCTCGTCGGAGCGGATCTCGAGGTCATGCGCGTCGACGCGGAGAAGGTGCGGGAAGGCAGGCCGACCGTGCTGACGTCCCTGCGCGAACAACCCGACGCCGCCGCCATCGTGGAGTGGATCGTGCCGCAGGTCCGCGCACGCCGGGCATGACCGCAGCGGCTCCTCCGAGCCTGCCGTCGACTCAACGCCGGGTGGGCCCGGCCGCGCCGGGTGCCGCGGGAGCACCAGCTGCCCCGGGTGTGCCAGGTGCCGCCCGGGCCGGGCTCACCGCGTCGGCGTCGATCGTGGCCGACCTGGACGCGGGTCGGCCGCGGATCCGGTGGACCCACGCCTGGCCGATCGTGCTGCGCCCGACCGGGCAGGCGCGGGTGCACCTCGTGCACGGCGCGGGCGGCCCGCTCGGCGGCGACCTGCTGCGGCTGGACGTCGCCATCGGAGCCGGGGCGACCCTCGCGGTGCGGAGCGCGGGAGCCACGCTCGTGCAGCCAGGGCGATCCGGGGAGGTGGCCCGGTGGGACACCGGCGTCGTCGTCGATGCGGATGCAGCTCTCGACTGGGCACCGGAGCCGACAGTCGTCACCGACGGCGCGTACTACCGCACCTCGCTGCGGGCCGACCTAGGCGCCGGCGCACGGGCGACGATCCGTGAGGTCGTCGTCATGGGCCGCCACGGCGGACTCGGCGGCCGCTACCAGGGCCGCCTCGACGTCACGATGGACGGCGTCCCGCTGCTCGCCCACACGACGCTCGCTCGACGGGGCCGACCCCGCACTGATCGGGCCCGGCGGCTCGGCGGGCGCCCGGGCGGTCGGGACCCTGGTCCTGGCCGGCGCGGCCGGTGCCCGCCGTCCGCCGACGGTGACCTGACGGGGGAGGGCCCGCGCGTGCGATGGGCCTGGACCGACCTGGAGGGGCCCGGCCGGATGCTGCTCGCCGTCGGCGAGCCGGGTGCGGTGATCGCGCTGCTCGACGTCGCGGCCGCGGCCCTCAGCCGGGCATGACCCAGCCGGTGATGGTGTCGAACGGGAGCGTCAGCACCACGCGCTCGTCAGCGACCATCGCGGCCCGGTACTCGTCCCAGTCGGGGTGTTCGCCCGCGATGGTGCGGTAGAGGTCCACGAGCGCGTCGACCGTGGCGTCATGCGGATCCGCAGCAGGCGGCGTCAACTGGGCGGTCCCCTCGCCGACCGCGTAAGCGCGCAGGTCAGGCGTCGTGACCACGTAGCTGGCGCGCGGGTCGCGGCGCAGGTTGCGGGTCTTGGCGCGGGCCTGCGTGACCGACACGCGCAGAGTGAGGGTGTCGAGGTCGAAGGCGTGGGTCACGACGGAGGCCTGCGGCCTGCCGTTGCGCTTCAGGGTGATCAGGGTCCCGCCGCGCTGCTCGACGAACAGCTGCGCCAACGTGGGATCGACGGCCATCTGCACTCCTCCGTGCCCGCACGACGCCCGTGCGCCGCATCACTACACGGCATCGACGGTTGATCGGCGAACCGTATTCCCGCGCACCCGGTTGTCCCCATCGCGGCGCCCCATCCCCAGCCCGCCGATTGACCTCACCCGCCCGTCCCCGCTCGACAGCATCGAGCCGCGGAGACGACACATGTGCCGGTGGGGCTCGCCGGTGCGTGTCGCGGCATCGGCAGCCGGGACGGAGCAGGGGACGGGCGCATGGGATGGGCGCATGGGATGGGCGGTGGACGCGGCGACCGGGTCGGCGGTGGGCACGGTGGTCGAGACGGTGGTGGTGATGGTGACCGGAGCGGTGGCGGGGATGGCAGAGGACGTGGCGATGGGCGTGTTGCCGGGATGGGCGGTGGCGGGAATGGCGACCGGCACAACGATCGGGATAGCGGTAGGCATCGCGGCCGGGATGGTGGCGGGCGTCGCGGCGGGGGTGGGGGCGCGGTGGATGTTGGGCAGGCTGCGGCGGGGCGTGCGGGTGCGGGGGCCGGTGTGCGAGGTGGCGATCGGTGCGCTGTGGGCGCTCACCGGCGGTCTGTGGGCGGCCGGATCTGTTGGCGCAGCACTGGGTCCCGACTCTCCTGGCGCTGGCCTGGCTCGGCGTCGCGGCGGGCCTCGTTGACCTCCGCCGGACTCGGCTGCCCAATGCCCTCACGCTGCCTGCGGCGGGTGTCGCGCCGCTGCTGCTCCTCCCGCTGGGAGCGGGCGCCGTCGGTAGGGGCCTGCTCGGAGCGTGTGTGGCCGTCATCGGGTACGGCGCTGTGCATCTGGCCCTCCCCGCAGCGCTCGGGCTCGGCGACGTCAAGCTCGCCGCCTCCCTCGGCGCCGTGCTCGGCGGGGTGTCGTGGGGCGCACTGGCACTTGCGGCCGTGCTCGCGGCGGTGAGTACGGCCGTCGTCGCGTCGATCAGGGCGGGCATCGGCGGACTGCCCCGCCACGCGACAGTGCCGCACGGCCCCTCGATGCTCGGCGCGAGCTGGCTCGTCACGATGGTCGCGGCGGTCGGTGCGACCACGGCACCGCCGTGACCGGCTTGTCCGCGACCCGCATTTGATGATCATGACCGGTCGCCGGGGCCGCCGTGCTGCGTGCGAAAATCGCCGTGTGCTGCGCTGGATCACTGCCGGGGAGTCCCACGGTCCCGCCCTCGTCGCCGTGCTGGAAGGCATGGTTGCCGGGGTCGAGATCACCACCAAGGAGCTGGCCGCGGAGCTCGCCCGCCGCCGCCTCGGCCACGGTCGGGGCGCGCGGATGAAGTTCGAGGCCGACGAGCTCGAGGTCATCGGCGGGGTCCGGCACGGGCTCACCCAGGGTGGGCCCGTCGCGGTCCGGATCGGCAACACCGAGTGGCCCAAGTGGGAGACGGTCATGGCGGCCGACCCCGTCGACCCGGAGATCATCGCGAGCCGTGCGCGCAACGCGCCACTCACGCGGCCCCGGCCCGGCCACGCCGATCTCGCGGGCATGACCAAGTTCGGGTTCGACGACGCCCGCCCGGTGCTGGAGCGGGCGAGCGCCCGGGAGACCGCGGCGCGGGTCGTGCTGGGCACTGTGGCGCGCGCGTTCCTCAAGCAGGCGCTCGACGTCGACATCGTGTCCCACGTCGTCGCGCTCGGCTCGGTCGAGGCGCCCGACGGGGAGGGCCCCGGGCCCAACGAGCTGGACCGGGTCGACGCGAGCCCGGTGCGCGCCTACGGCGACGAGACCACCGCGGCGATGGTGGCGGAGGTCGACACCGCGCAGACCGAGGGCGACACGCTCGGCGGTGTCGTCGAGGTCATCGCCTACGGGCTGCCGGTCGGGCTCGGCTCCTACGTGCAGTCCGACCGGCGCCTCGACGCCCGGTTGGCCGGAGTCCTCATGGGCATCCAGGCCATGAAGGGCGTCGAGATCGGCGACGGGTTCCGCACCGCGCGCCGCCGCGGCAGCGCCGCGCACGACGAGATGCTGCCGGGCGACCCCGTGAAGCGCCTCAGCAACCGCGCGGGCGGGATCGAAGGCGGCATGACCAACGGCGAGCCCGTGCGGGTCCGCGCCGCGATGAAGCCGATCTCCACGGTGCCCAGGGCGCTGCGCACGGTCGACATGGCCACCGGTGAGGCCGCGCAGGCGATCCACCAGCGCTCCGACGTCTGCGCCGTGCCCGCGGCAGGCGTGGTGGCGGAGGCGATGGTCGCGCTGGTGCTGGCCGACGCGGCGCTGGAGAAGTTCGGCGGCGACTCGCTGGCCGAGACCCGCCGCAACCTCCGCTCCTACCTTCAGGCCTAGGCACCCCGGCCCATCAGGTGTGATCGTCGGGATGGGGACATGACCGCCATATGTGGCCGTCATGTCCCCCGGTTCGCTGATCAACGCCTGTCTGGGGTCGAGTCGGCCTGATCGCCCATAGAAAGTGGCCGTGCTTCCGCGCCTGCCGGGCTTGCTTGGCGCGCGTGACGGCTGCGGGGAGGGGGTCGGGCTTACTTGGTGGGCTTGACGGCAGGGAGGTCGGGGCGCGGGCGGCGGGCGCCTTTGCGGAAGTCGGCGGGGCGGGAGGTCTCCGGGCCGTCGCCTGACCCCTGCGCCCCGTCACCTGCGGCCTCCGCCTCCCCCCCGGTGCCTACCTTTGCGGCGGCTTCCTGGGCTGCGGCCTTCGCGGCCGCTCTCTCCACCGCGAACGGGGTGAAGGGGGTGCCGGTGCCCGAGCCGCCGGGTTCGCGCAGCTGGGGCTCCATGTGGCCCTGCGCCGACCGGCGGGGGAGGGGGCCGGCGGCTTCGGCAGGCGGCTGCTCGTCGAGCTGGTGGCGGGGGCGGGTCCGGGCGTCCCGGCCCGGTGCCGACCGGTGCGGTCCCCGTCCGCTGTTCTGGTCCACCCACCCCTCCATTCGTGGTGACGGGTGCCGCAGGGACATCACCGTCCGAATCGGTCATCGCGACGCACGCTATCCGATCACCGGAACGGGCAACTCGCGGCCCGGCCCGTGGCCTGCGGCGCGCAAGCCCGACGCAGGCCACTACCCTCGTTGCGGTGAGTCCGCAGAGACGCCCCAGCGTGGTGCTCGTCGGCCCGCCCGGCGCAGGCAAGACCACCGTCGGCCGCGCACTGGCGAGGCGCATGGGCCTGGCGTTCACCGACGTCGACGCCGTCATCGTCGAGCGGGCGGGCAAGCCGATCGCCGACATGTTCACCGAGGACGGCGAGGACGCCTTCCGCGCGCTGGAACGGGCGGTCGTCGCCGAAGCGCTCGCCTCGACCGACGGGGTGCTGGCGCTCGGCGGCGGGTCGGTGCTCGCGGCCGTCACCCGGGAACGGCTGCGCGGCCACCGCGTCGTGCATCTGACGGTCGGACTGGCCGACGGCATCCGCCGCACCGGCATGTCCGGCGCACGTCCGCTGCTGGCCGGGGTCAACCCCCGCGCGACGTTCAAGGCGCTGCTCGACGCGCGGGCCCCGCTCTACCGCGAGGTAGCGACATTCGAGGTCGACACCAGCAGGCGCAGCGCGGGCCAGGTGGTGCGCGCGGTGCTCACGGCCATCGGCGAGCAGATCGTGGCGGACGAGGACACCGCCGCCCCGGCCGATCACCTCGACGCCCCGCCGCCCAACGACGAGCCGCTGCTGCCGAGCCCGACGTTCGGACGCCCGGTCGACGAGCCGGCGATCGACGAAGCGGCGTCGGCCGCGGACGACCGATGACGACGCAGGAAGCCAGGGGGCGGATGTGAGCGAGACCGACCGGATCGACGTCACGGGGGAGCGGCCCTACCCGGTGCTGATCGGGCGCGGGGTGCGTGACCAGCTGCCCACCACGGTCGCCGGGCTCGGTGCGACGACGGCCCTGCTCGTGCACCAGCCCGCCCTCGCCGACACCGCGGAGCACGTCCGCACCGCGCTGGCCGAGGCAGGCGTCGAGGCGCACCGGGTGGAGATCCCCGACGCCGAGGACGGCAAGAACATCGCGGTGGCGGGCTTCTGCTGGGAGGTCTGCGGGCGCGTCGGGCTCACCCGCTCCGACGCCGTCATCTCCCTCGGCGGCGGCGCGGCCACCGATCTCGCGGGCTTCGTGGCCGCCACCTGGATGCGCGGCGTCCGCGTGGTGCACGTGCCGACGACGCTGCTGGCGATGGTCGACGCCGCGGTCGGCGGCAAGACCGGGGTCAACACCGTCTCCGGCAAGAACCTGGTGGGCGCCTTCCACGAGCCGTCGGCGGTGTTCGTCGACCTCGCCACCCTCGACACCCTGCCGCGCTCGGAGATCGCCGCGGGCAGCGCGGAGATCATCAAGGCCGGGTTCATCGCGGACCCGAAGATCCTGGACCTCATCGAAGCCGATCCCGTGGCCGCGCTCGACCCCGCGGGTGACGTGCTCCCCGAGCTGGTGCGGCGCGCGATCCGGGTGAAGGCCGAGGTCGTGGCGTCGGACCTGCGCGAGTCGCACCTGCGGGAGATCCTCAACTACGGCCACACGCTCGGCCACGCCATCGAGCGCCGCGAGGAGTACCGGTGGCGGCACGGCGCCGCCGTGAGCGTCGGGCTGGTCTTCGCCGCGGAGCTCGCCCGCGCGGCGGGACGCCTGGACGACGCCACGGCCGACCGGCACCGCAGCGTGCTCAGCTCGGTGGGCCTGCCGGTGACCTACGCCCCGGGCGCGCTGCCCGAGCTGGTCGAGTCGATGCGCGGCGACAAGAAGGCCCGTTTGGGCAAGCTGCGGTTCGTCGTGCTCGACGGGCTCGCGAAGCCCACGAGGCTGGAAAGCCCCGAACCGGCCCTGTTGGAGACCGCCTACGCGGCAGTCAGCGCGTGACGGGGGCGGCCGCGCGGCGCGAGGCGCTGCGCGCACTGCTCCGTCCGGCGGGCGTGGACGCGCTGTTGGTGACCGACCTCGTGAACGTCCGCTACCTCAGCGGCTTCACCGGCTCGAACGCCGCCCTGCTCGTCCACGTCGAGGGCGACGGGGCGAGCCGCTTCTGCACCGACGGGCGCTACCGGACGCAGGCCGCCGAAGAGGTGCCGGGCCTGACAGCGGTGATCGACCGCGCCAGCGCGCTCGCGCTCGCCGGTGCCGCGGCGGCGCTGGACGTCGCGCGGCTCGGGTTCGAGTCCGACCACGTGACGGTCGACGCCCACACCGGACTCGCCGAGAAGGCGCGTCCCGCCGGGATGGTCGCGGTCCCCGGCCTGGTCCAACGGCTGCGGACGGTCAAGGACGCCACCGAGCTGGCCACGCTGCGCGCCGCCTGCGCCGCCGCGGACGCCGCGTTGACCGACCTGATCAGCGCCGGTGGCCTCGCGCCCGGCCGGACCGAGGCGCAGGTCGCGATCGACCTGGAAGGCCGGATGCGTGAGCACGGCGCGCAGGGGCCGTCGTTCGCCACGATCGTCGCGGCGGGTCCGCACTCGGCCGTCCCGCACCACAGCCCCACGCCGACGCCGCTGCGCCACGGCGACCTGGTCAAGCTCGACTTCGGCGCGCTCGTCGACGGCTACCACTCCGACATGACCCGCACGGTCGTCCTCGGCCCGGCGGCGCCGTGGCAGCGCGAGCTCTACGACCTGGTGGCCGCGTCACAGGCGGCGGGCCGGGCGGCCCTGCGGGCGGACGTCGACGTGGCCGCCGTCGACGCCGCGGCCCGAGGCGTGATCGTCGACGCGGGCCGGGGCGAGGAGTTCGTGCACGGCCTCGGCCACGGCGTCGGCCTGCAGATCCACGAGGCGCCCGCTGCTGGCGGCGAGCGCTTCCGGACCGCTCGCGGAGGGCATGGCCGTGACCGTCGAGCCCGGCGTCTACCTCGACGGGCGGGGCGGCGTCCGCATCGAGGACACCCTCGTCGTCACCCGGGGCGAGCCGGAGCTGCTCACGCTGTTCCCCAAGGATCTCCTGGAGATCTGAGCGGGCTATCCTGGTACGCGGACGACGGCGCCGACGCGCGCCGCACAGCCCGGCGCGTGCAGCCCCCGCGCCACCGACGAGCGCAGGAGTTCTAGAACCCCGTGGCCACCACGAACGACCTGAAGAACGGACTGGTGCTGAACCTCGACGGCCAGCTCTGGTCCGTCACCGCGTTCCAGCACGTCAAGCCGGGAAGGGCGGCGCATTCGTGCGCACCACGCTGAAGAACGTGCATGACCGGCAAGGTGGTCGACAAGACCTTCAACGCAGGCACGAAGGTCGACACCGCCACCGTCGACCGCCGTGACATGACCTTCCTCTACCGCGACGGCGGCGACTTCGTGTTCATGGACGGCGACACGTACGACCAGATCCCGATCCCCGAGGACACCGTCGGCACCGCGGCGGGCTACCTGCTGGAGAACCAGACCGCGATGGTCGCGCTGCACGAGGGTGTTGCCGCTCTACGTCGAGCTGCCGTCCTCGGTCGAGCTGGTGATCGCGCACACCGAGCCCGGCCTGCAGGGCGACCGCTCCACCGGCGGCACCAAGCCCGCCACGCTGGAGACCGGCGCCGAGATCCAGGTGCCGCTGTTCCTCACCACCGGCGAGAAGGTCAAGGTCGACACCCGCGACGGCCGCTACCTCGGCCGCGTGTCGTCCTGATGATCGCCCGTGCCACAGCGATGATCCGCGCACGCACGCGCGCGCGGAAACGTGCGCTGGACATCCTGTTCGAGTCCGAGGCCCGCGGCGACGACCCGCTCGAGGTGCTCGCCCAGCGCCGCGAGACCGACGACGCGCCGCCCGTCTCCGACTACGCCGCGATGCTCGTCGAGGGCGTCACGACGCACCGCGAGCGCATCGACCAGCTGCTCGCCGAGCACGCGGAGGGCTGGACGGTGGCGCGGATGCCCGCCGTCGACCGCACGCTGCTGCGCATCGGCGTGTTCGAGCTGCTGTGGGTCGACGAGATCGACGACCCGGTGGCGATCACCGAGGCCGTCGAGCTGGCCCGCACGCTGTCCACCGACGACAGCCCGCGCTTCCTCAACGGCGTGCTCGGGCGCATCTCCGACATCGCCGAGCACCTGCGCGCCGCACGCTGACCACCGCGCAGATCGCCGGACCGGCGGCTGCCGTGCGCGTGCACGCCAACCGCCAGAACCGGCGATCACCAGGGCCCCGACGGCCCGGCTCCCTTCCCCAGGAGCCGGACCGTTATGGCGCGGGCCGGGCCTCGGGAGGCAGCACGCCCCACTCGATGAGCTGGTCGGTCAGCTCGCCGGGCGTCTTGTCGTAGATGATCGACAGCGAGCGCAGGTCCTCGGCGCGGATCGAGAGCACCTTGCCGTTGTAGTCGCCGCGCTGGCTCTGGATCGCCGCCGCGTAGCGGGCGAGCGGTCCGACCTTGTCCGCGGGCAGCTGCTGCAGCCGCTCGAGGTTGATCACGATCTTGGTGGCGGGCTCGGAGCCGGAGGGGACACGGCCCTCGGGCAGCAGCTCGGCCACGGGCACGCCGTAGAAATCGGCGAGCTCGGCGAGCTTCTGCACGGTCACGGCGCGGTCGCCGCGCTCGTAGGACCCGACGACGACCGCCTTCCAGCGGCCGCCGGACTTCTGCTCGACGCCGTGCAGCGACAAGCCCTGCTGCTGCCGGATCGCGCGCAGCTTGCCGCCGAGCGCCTTGGCGTAGTCGCCCATGCTGGCGACCTCCTCACTTGCTCTTCGCGTCGGCCGCGGGACCGACGTGGTGCTGACCTGGGGGCTACGTGCGTGGGGAGCCGTGCGGGCACCGCGTGATCGAGCGGTCACACCCCGCAGCCGCGGTGCCCCGCTGCCGCGACCGCTGTCGAGGACGTAGGTTCGATACGGAGAGTAATCATGCGCTTGCTCCGCCGTTCGGTCAAGCCACGTCCCCCCTCCCGGCGATCCAGCCGCCCTAGATCACTCGAACGGCTGATCGACAGCCCCCGGCCAGGCGTTACACCGCCGTTATCAGGTGCGTCGGTCCGCTCTATCGTCTCAGTGGCCCTCCGGGGCGTGACCGCTGGGGTACTTGTGGGTGGCGGCGGTGCTCACAGCCGGTGCTCTTCCGGCCGTGCTGATAGGTTCTGCAGCGACCCGATCCGATCCTTTAAGCCCGTCCAGCGAGGCGGGGAAGGAGAGACCCGTGGCGCAGAACCGCCGCGCGGACGCGGGCGGTGACGCTTCGGTGCGGGAGCTGCTCTCCGCGTCCGACGTCGCCCGCACCGTCGCCCGCATCGCCCACCAGATCATCGAGAAGACCGCAGGCGTCGAGAACGTCGTGCTCGTCGGCATCCCGACCCGCGGAGCGTTCGCTCGCCCGGCGGCTGGCCGCGGCGGTCGCGGAGTTCAGCGGCGCCGCCATGCCCGTCGGCATCGTGGATCCCACGCTCCACCGCGACGACCTGCGCCGCCGCCCCACGCGCCCGCTGGAGAGCACCGACATCCCCGACGGCGGCCTCGACGACGCGCTCGTCGTGCTCGTCGACGACGTGCTGATGTCCGGCCGCACCGTGCGGGCCGCGCTCGACGCGCTGGCCGACCACGGGCGCCCCCGGGCCGTCCAGCTGGCCGTGCTCGTCGACCGCGGCCACCGCGAGCTGCCGATCCGCGCCGACTACGTGGGCAAGAACGTGCCGACCGCGCGCGACGAGCAGATCCTGGTGCTCCTCGACCGAGATCGACGGCGTCGACGCGGTGCGGCTGGCCAGGGGACCGCAGCGATGAGGCACCTGCTGTCGGTCACCGACCTCGACGCCGCCGCGGCGACCGCCCTGCTCGACACCGCCGACCGGCTGCGGCAGGCGCTGCTGGGCCGCGAGGTCCGCAAGCTGCCCACCCTGCGCGGCCGCACCGTGATCACCATGTTCTACGAGAACTCGACGCGCACGCGGGTGTCGTTCGAGGTCGCGGGCAAGTGGATGAGCGCGGACACGGTGAACGTCAGCGCATCGGGCTCGTCGGTGGCCAAGGGCGAGTCGCTGCGCGACACCGCGCTCACCCTCTCCGCGATGGGCGCCGACTGCGTGATCGTGCGCCACCCCGCCTCCGGCGCCGCCCACCGGCTGGCGGGGTGGGTCGACAAGGACCGGGAGAGCACGGGCACCGCCACCGCGATCGTCAACGCGGGCGACGGCACCCACGAGCACCCCACGCAGGCCCTGCTGGACGCGGCCACGCTGCGCGACCGGCTGGGCGGGATCGCCGGCAAGCGCATCGGCATCGTCGGCGACGTGCTGCACAGCCGGGTCGCGCGGTCGAACGTCTTCCTGCTCGCGACGCTGGGCGCCGAGGTCGTGCTCGTCGCGCCGCCGACGCTGCTGCCCGTCGGGGTGGCGCAGTGGCCCTGCCGGGTGAGCCCGGAGCTGGACGCCGAGCTGCCCGCCCTGGATGCGGTGATGATGCTGCGCGTGCAGGCGGAGCGGATGCACGGGGCGTTCTTCCCCTCGGCCCGCGAGTACGCGGTGGGCTACGGGCTGTCCGAAGACCGGGCCGGCGCTGCTGCCCGAGCACGCCGTCGTGCTGCACCCCGGACCGATGGTGCGCGGCATGGAGATCGCGCCCGCCGTCGCCGACGCGCCGAGCTCGGCCGTGCTGGCGCAGGTCCGCAACGGAGTCCACGTGCGTATGGCGGTGCTGTACCACCTGCTGGCGGGAGCGCCGGAATGACCGAACTGCTGATCTCCGGGGCCCGGCCGTACGGCGAGGGCGAGCCGGTCGACGTCCTGGTCAGCGACGGGGTCGTCGCCGAGATCGGGCCGGGCCTATCCGGGTCGGGGGAGACGCTCGACGCGGACGGTCTGGTCCTGCTGCCCGGCTTCGTCGACCTGCACACGCACCTGCGCGAGCCCGGCGGCGAGGAGTCGGAGACGATCGCGACCGGCTCGGCCGCGGCCGCGCTCGGCGGGTTCACCGCGGTGTTCGCGATGCCCAACACCGACCCGGTGGCCGACACCGACGTCGTCGCGCTGCACGTGCGCCGCCGCGGCGCCGAGGTCGGGCTGGTCGACGTGCACCCCGTCGGCGCGGTCACCGTCGGGCTGGGCGGCACCCGGATGGCCGAGCTGGGCACGATGGCCCGCTCCGCCGCGCAGGTGCGGATGTTCTCCGACGACGGCCGCTGCGTGCACGATCCGCTGATCATGCGCAGGGCGCTGGAGTACGCCGTCGGCGCTCGACGTCGTCATCGCCCAACACGCGGAGGACCACCGGCTCACCGCGGGCGCGCAGGCCCACGAGGGCGTGGTGGCCGCCCGCCTGGGCCTGGCCGGGTGGCCCGCGACGGCCGAGGAGACGATCGTCGCCCGCGACTGCGCGCTGGCCAGGGAGGCGGGCGCGCGGCTGCACGTCTGCCACGTCTCCAGCGCCCACACCGTGGCGGTGCTCCGCGCGGCCAAGGCGGCAGGGGTGCGGGTGAGCGCCGAGGTCACCCCCCACCACCTGCTGCTCACCGACGCCAGGCTCACCGGCTACGACCCGGTGAACAAGGTCAACCCGCCGTTGCGCACCGGGCCGGACACCGAGGCCATGCGGGCCGCGCTCGCCGAAGGCGTGATCGACGTCGTGGCGACCGACCACGCGCCGCACGCCGCGCAGTACAAGGACACCGAGTGGGACGCGGCCCGACCGGGCATGCTGGGCCTGCAGACGGCGCTGTCGGTGGTGGCGCACACGATGGTCGAGCCGGGCCTGCTGGACTGGCGCGGCGTGGCCAGGGTGCTGTCGGAGCGGCCCGCGGAGATCGGCGGCCTGCCCGACCAGGGCCGTCCGATCGCCGTCGGGGAGCCCGCCACGTTCGCGCTCGTCGACCCCGAGGGCGTGTGGACGGTCCGTGGCGCCCAGTTGGCCAGCCGGGCGTCGAACACGCCGTACGAGGGAATGCGGCTGCCCGCCACGGTGGTCGCGACGGTGCTGCGGGGGCTGATCACCGCACGTGATGGGAAGGTTGCTGCGTGAGCGCGGTGCTGGTGCTTAGAAGATGGGCGGATCTTCCGCGGCGAGGCCTATGGCGCGCTGGGCGAGGGCCTGGGCGAGGCCGTGTTCACCACGGGCATGACCGGCTACCAGGAGACGCTGACCGACCCCTCCTACCACCGTCAGATCGTCGTGCAGACCGCTCCGCAGATCGGCAACACCGGCTGGAACGACGAGGACGACGAGTCGGGCGCCATCCAGGTGGCGGGCTACGTCGTGCGCGACCCCTCGCGGACGCCGTCGAACTGGCGCTCCCGGCGTCCGCTGCACGAGGAGCTGGCCCGGCAGGGGATCGTCGGCGTCGCGGGCGTCGACACCCGCGCGCTGGTGCGCCACCTGCGCGAGCAGGGTGCGATGCGCTCCGGCGTGTTCTCCGGCGACCGGCTCGCCTCCGACGCCGAGCTGGTGGAGCGGGTCCGCAACAGCCCGGCGATGGAGGGCGTCCGACCTCTACGGCGCGGTCACGACGTCCGAGCCCTACGTCGTCCCGGCGGTCGGCGAGACGCGCTTCCGGGTCGCCGCGCTGGACGTCGGGATCAAGTCCAACACGCCGCGGATGCTGGCCGCGCGGGGCATCGAGACCCACGTGCTGCCCGCGTCGAGCACGATCGAGCAGGTCGAGGCCCTCTCGCCGGACGGGTTCTTCCTGTCCAACGGGCCCGGCGACCCGGCCACCGCGGACGTGCCCGTCGCGCTCACGCGGCAGGTGCTGGAGCGGCGGATCCCGCTGTTCGGCATCTGCTTCGGCAACCAGATCCTGGCCAGGGCGCTCGGGCGCGGCACCTACAAGCTGCGCTACGGGCACCGCGGCATCAACATCCCGGTCGTCGAGCACGCCACCGGGCGGGTGGCGATCACGTCGCAGAACCACGGGTTCGCCGTCGAGGGCGAGGCGGGGGAGCGGTGGGAGAGCCCGTTCGGCCCGGCCGAGATCACCCACACCTGCCCCAACGATGGCTGCGTCGAGGGTCTGCGCGCGCTCGACGTGCCCGCCTTCAGCGTGCAGTACCACCCCGAGGCGGCCGCGGGCCCGCACGACGCCGCGGACCTCTTCGACCGCTTCGCCACGCTCATGCAGGGAGCCCGCTGATGCCCCGCCGCGACGACATCCGGCACGTGATGGTGATCGGCTCGGGGCCGATCGTCATCGGGCAGGCCTGCGAGTTCGACTACTCGGGCACCCAGGCCTGCCGGGTGCTGCGCGCGGAGGGCATCCGCGTCTCGCTGGTCAACTCCAATCCGGCGACGATCATGACCGACCCGGAGTTCGCCGACGCCACCTACATCGAGCCGATCACGCCGGAGTTCGTGGAGAAGGTGATCGCGGCGGAGCGGCCGGACGCGATCCTCGCGACCCTGGGCGGGCAGACCGCCCTGAACACCGCGATGGCGCTGCACGAGCGCGGGGTGCTCGAGCGCTACGGCGTGGAGCTGATCGGCGCCGACGTCGAGGCCATCCAGCGCGGTGAAGACCGCCTGAAGTTCAAGGAGATCGTCCAGTCGATCGGCGGCGACGTGCCGCGCTCCGCCGTCTGCCACACGATGGACGAGGTGCGCGCGGCCGCGGAGGACCTCGGGCTCCCGGTGGTCATCCGGCCGTCGTTCACGATGGGCGGCCTCGGCTCGGGCATGGCGCACAACGACGCCGACCTGGAGCGCCTCGCGGGCACCGGGCTCGCGGCGTCGCCGGTCACCGAGGTGCTGATCGAGGAGTCGGTGCTCGGCTGGAAGGAGTACGAGCTCGAGCTGATGCGCGACCACCACGACAACGTGGTGGTCGTCTGCTCCATCGAGAACCTCGACCCGATGGGCGTGCACACCGGCGACTCGATCACCGTCGCGCCCGCGATGACGCTGACCGACCGCGAGTACCAGCACATGCGCGACGTCGGCATCGCCGTGCTGCGCGCGGTCGGCGTCGACACGGGGGGCTGCAACATCCAGTTCGCCGTGCACCCCGGGACCGGGCGGCTGGTCGTGATCGAGATGAACCCGCGGGTGTCGCGCTCCTCGGCGCTGGCGTCCAAGGCCACGGGCTTCCCCATCGCCAAGATCGCGGCGAGGCTGGCCGTCGGCTACACGCTCGACGAGATCCGCAACGACATCACCGGCGAGACCCCGGCCGCGTTCGAGCCGACGCTGGACTACGTCGTGGTGAAGATCCCGCGGTTCGCGTTCGAGAAGTTCCCCGGCGCCGATCCCGAGCTGACGACGACGATGAAGAGCGTCGGCGAGGCGATGGCGCTCGGGCGGTCGTTCGCCGAGGCGCTGGGCAAGGCGCTGCGCTCGATGGAGACCGCGGCGGCCGGGTTCTGGACCGTCCCCGACCCCGACGGCGAGCCCGACGTCGCCACCCCGACCGACGGGCGCATCTACGGCGTCGAGCGGCTGCTGCGGGCGGGCGTGTCGGTGGCGGAGGTCGCGAAGCGGTCAGGCATCGACCCGTGGTTCCTCGAGCAGATCAACGGGCTGGTCGAGCTGCGGGCGCGAGATCCTGGACGCGCCCGTGCTCGACGCCCCGCTGCTGCGGCAGGCGAAGCGGTCGGGGCTCTCGGACCGGCAGCTCGCGGCGCTGCGCCCCGAGCTCGCGGGCGAGGACGGCGTGCGCATCGCTGCGGCACCGGCTTGGGGTCCGGCCGGTCTACAAGACCGTCGACACGTGCGCCGCCGAGTTCGCCGCGCGCACCCCGTACCACTACAGCGCCTACGAGACCGACCCCGAGGCGGAGTCGGAGATCGCGCCGCAGACCGACCGGCCCAAGGTGCTGATCCTCGGCTCGGGGCCCAACCGGATCGGGCAGGGCATCGAGTTCGACTACTCCTGCGTGCACGCGGTGATGGCGCTGCGCGGGGCGGGGTTCGAGACCGTGATGGTCAACTGCAACCCCGAGACCGTCTCCACCGACTACGACACCGCCGACCGCCTCTACTTCGAGCCGCTCACCTTCGAGGACGTGCTGGAGGTGATCCACGCCGAGCAGGGGTCGGGCACCGTCGTCGGCGTGATCGTGCAGCTCGGCGGCCAGACGCCGCTGGGGCTCGCGGCCCGGCTGACGGCGGCGGGCGTGCCGGTGGTCGGCACGAGCGCCGCGGCCATCGACCTCGCCGAGGACCGCGGCGCGTTCGGCGAGGTGCTCCGCAAAGCCGGGCTGCCCGCGCCCGCCTTCGGTATGGCCACGTCGTTCGAGCAGGCGCGCGAGATCGCCGAGCGCATCGGCTACCCCGTGCTCGTCCGGCCGTCCTACGTGCTCGGCGGGCGCGGCATGGAGATCGTCTACGACGACGAGACGCTGGCGGGCTACATCGCCCGCGCGACGACGATCAGCCCGGACCGGCCGGTGCTCGTCGACCGGTTCCTCGACGACGCCGTGGAGATCGACGTCGACGCGCTGTGCGACGGCACCGAGGTGTTCATCGGCGGCGTCATGGAGCACATCGAGGAGGCCGGGCGTCCACTCCGGCGACTCGTCGTGCACGCTGCCGCCGATCACGCTCGGGCACTCGGTGATCGCCGAGGTGCGCCGCTGCACGGAGGCCATCGCGCACGGCGTGGGCGTGCGCGGGCTGCTCAACGTCCAGTACGCGCTGCACGGCGACGTGCTCTACGTGCTGGAGGCCAACCCGCGGGCGTCGCGCACGGTGCCGTTCGTGTCGAAGGCGACGGCCGTGCCGCTGGCCAAGGCGGCGGCGCGGATCATGCTCGGCGCCTCGATCGCGACCCTGCGCGAGGAGGGGATCCTGCCCGCCGAGGGCGACGGCGGCGAGCTGCCGCCGGACGCGCCGATCGCGGTCAAGGAGGCCGTCCTGCCGTTCCACCGCTTCCGCACGCGGGAGGGCAAGGGCGTCGACCCGCTGCTCGGTCCGGAGATGAAGTCGACCGGCGAGGTGATGGGGTTCGACGCGTCGTTCGGGGCGGCGTTCGCCAAGTCGCAGGCGGGGGCGTATGGCTCGCTGCCGACGTCGGGGCGGGTGTTCGTGTCGATGGCCGACCGCGACAAGCGGGCGATGATCTTCCCGGTCCTCCGGCTGGCCGCGCTCGGGTTCGAGGTGCTGGCCACGGCGGGCACCGCCGAGGTGCTCCGGCGGCACGGACTCGCGGCCACGGTGGTGCGCAAGCACTACGAGACGACCGACGAGAACAGCGAGACGATCATCGACCGGATCATGGCGGGCGACGTCGACATGATCATCAACACGCCGTACGGCAACTCGGGCCCGCGCATCGACGGCTACGAGATCCGCTCGGCCGCCGTCGCCAAGAGCATCCCGTGCATCACCACCGTCCAGGGCGCGGCCGCGGCCGTGCAGGGGATCGAGGCGATGAAGGCGGGCGACATCGGCGTGCGCTCGCTGCAGGACGCGCACGCCGCGCTGCGCAAGGCGCGGGCCGGTGGGTGAGCCGTTCGGCGGGCGGCTCACCACGGCGGTCGACGCGCTGGGCACCCTGTGCGTGGGGATCGACCCGCACGGGCCGCTCCTGACGTCCTGGGGGCTCGCCGACGACGTGGAGGGGCTCGCCCGGTTCGCCGACGTGTGCCTCGACGCCCTGGCCGGGCACGTCGCGCTGGTCAAGCCGCAGTCGGCGTTCTTCGAGCGGCACGGGTCGCGGGGGATCGCGGTGCTGGAGCGGCTGCTGGCCGCGTTCGCCGCGACGCCCGACGCTCACGCTCCTCGACGTCAAGCGCGGCGACATCGGCTCGACGATGCAGGGCTACGCCGACGCCTACCTGAGCCCCGGTGCGCCGCTGGCCGCCGACGCGGTGACGCTGTCGCCCTACCTCGGCTTCGGCTCGCTCACCCCCGCGCTCGACGCGGCGGCGGCGGCGGGCCGAGGGGTGTTCGTGCTGACCAGGACGTCCAACCCGGAAGGGGCGGGGGTGCAGCTGGCCGTCGCGGACGGGCGCTCGGTGGCCCAGTCGGTGGTCGACGCCGCGGCGGCGCAGAACGTGGCCGTCGAACCGCTCGGCGGCGTGGGGCTCGTCGTCGGCGCGACCGCCGAGCACGGTCTGGACCTCGCGGCGCTCAACGGGCCGGTGCTCGCCCCCGGGCTGGGCGCGCAAGGCGCCGGTCCCGCCGACATCGCCGCCCGCTTCCGCGGGGTCGCCGGGCCGGTCCTGCCGACCGCGAGCCGCTCGGTGCTCGCGGCGGGACCGGACGTCGGACGGCTCCGCGGCGCAGCGGAATCGTTGCGCGACGACCTGGTGAGGGCGCTGCGCGGTTGACGCCTGCGGTCGACCTACGCGATCGCCGAACGGAAAGATGCGCCGAATCTGCCTCGGCGTGACCGTTCGGTTGCGAGGAGTGGTCGTCGGGGAGCGCCGATCGCGCTCTGCCGGGCGACACCCACCTGATCGTGTCGCCCGCCGGCGCGTCGGTGCGTGCTCTCGGCGCATGGCCGTGCTATCACCCTGACGAGTGGGCCGCCCGAGAGAACACACAGGTGGCACCCCCGTTTCCCCTGGGGGCGTGGTCGTGGGTACGTTCGCAGAAGACCACGCGGGCAGGCCCGCGAGGCAGCGAGGATGCATCCCTCTACGGGGTTGCACAACGAAAGACGGAGGAGACCGTGGCCCTTCCCCAGCTGACCGAGGAACAGCGTGCTGCCGCGCTGGCGAAGGCCGCCGAAGCGCGCAAGGTTCGGGCCGAGCTGAAGGACCGGCTCAAGCGCGGCGGCGTCAGCATGACCGAGGTGCTCAAGCAGTCCGACAGCGATGACGTGCTCGGCAAGATGAAGGTCTCCGCCCTGCTCGAGGCCATGCCGGGCGTCGGCAAGGTGCGCGCCGCCCAGATCATGGAGCGGCTGGAGATCGCGCCCTCGCGCCGCCTGCGCGGCCTGGGTGACCGGCAGCGCAAGGCGCTCCTCGCTGATTTCGAGGAGTGAGCAGGTCCGGCGTCAACCGGAAAGGGCCCGTCCTCCGGCGAGTGCGGGATGTCCGCTGTGAGCGGCTCCGGCGCTGTCCGCAGGGGTCGGGTGATCGTCCTGGCGGGCCCTTCCGGTGTCGGCAAGTCCAGCATCGTCGCGGCGTTGCGCGAGCAGTTGCCGGACCTGTACGTCAGCGTCTCGGCCACCACCCGCGCCCCGCGCGCGGGTGAGGTGGACGGGCACGACTACCACTTCGTGGGCGGCACCGGCTTCGACGAGCTGATCGCGCGCGGCGACCTCCTGGAGTGGGCCGAGATCCACGGCGGCCTGCAGCGCTCCGGAACGCCGCGCGCGCCCGTCGAGCAGGCGTTGGACGCGGGTCGGCCCGTGCTGATCGAGGTCGACCTGCACGGGGCGCGGGCGCTCAAGGTCGCGCTCCCGGATTCGGTGAGCGTCTTCGTCGAGCCGCCGTCGCTCGCCGAGCTGGAGCGGCGGCTGCGGGAGCGCGGCACCGAGTCGCCCGAGCAGTTCGCCCGCCGCCTGCACACCGCGAGCGAGGAGCTGGCGGCGCGGGATGAGTTCGATGTCGCGCTGGTCAACCGGGACGTCAGGGCGGTCGCCGACCGGTTGGTAGACTTGTTGGTCGGACACGCCCCTTTGTCAGGAGTACACGAGTGAGCATGCCGTTGACCGGCGCACGAACCGGTTCAATCCCCGAGGGAATCACGAACCCGCCCATCGACGATCTGCTCGGCCAGGTGAGCTCCAAGTACGCGCTGGTGATCTACGCGGCCAAGCGGGCGCGCCAGATCAACGACTACTACTCGCAGCTCGGCGAGGGTCTTCTCGAGTACGTCGGCCCGCTCGTCGAGCCGGGTCCGCGCGAGAAGCCGCTGTCGATCGCCATGCGCGAGATCCAGGCAGGCCTGCTGGAGCACACCGAAGGCGAGCAGTAGCGCCATGCCCGCGCCCCGTGTTCTGCTCGGGGTAGCGGGCGGCATCGCCGCCTACAAGGCGGCCGAGCTGTTGCGGCGGCTCACCGAGTCCGGGCCATTCCGTGCGGGTGCTGCCCACGGCGTCGGCGCTGGAGTTCGTCGGCGCGGCGACCTTCGAAGCTCTGTCCGGTCAGCCCGTGCACACCGGGGTCTTCTCCGACGTCCCCGCGGTGCCGCACGTCAAGCTCGGCCAAGAGGCCGAGCTCGTCGTCGTCGCGCCCGCGACGGCCGACCTGTTGGCGCGCGCTGCCCACGGTCGGGCCGACGACCTGCTCACCGCGGCGTTGCTCACCGCGCGTTGCCCGGTGCTGTTCGCGCCCGCCATGCACACGGAGATGTGGGAGCACCCGGCGACCCGCGCCAACGTGGCGCTGTTGCGCGAGCGGGGTGTCGTCGTCCTCGAACCGGCATCGGGCCGCCTCACCGGCAAGGACACCGGGCCCGGCAGGCTGCCCGACCCCGCGGAGATCGCCGAGCTGGCGCGCCTCCTGCTCGAACGGCCCGCCGCGCTGCCCCGCGATCTCGAAGGCCGCCGGGTCGTCGTCTCGGCGGGCGGCACGCGCGAGGCGCTCGATCCCGTCCGCTTCCTGGGCAACCGGTCGTCGGGGCGACAGGGCTACGCCTTCGCCCGCGTCGCGGCCCAGCGGGGGGCGCACGTCACGCTCGTCTCCGCGCACACGGCCGATCTGGCCGCTCCAGCGGCCGTCGACATCGTGCGGGTCGGGTCGGCGCTGGAGCTGCGCGATGCCATGCACGCCGCGTCGAAGGGCGCGGACGCAGTGGTGATGACGGCGGCGGTGGCCGACTTCCGCCCCGTCTCGCTGGCCGAGCACAAGATCAAGAAAGACGGCTCGGACCCGGCCCCGCTCGCGCTCACGCAGAACCCGGACGTCCTGGTCGAGCTGGTCGGTGCCAAGGCGCCGGGCCAGGTCGTCGTCGGGTTCGCCGCCGAGACCGGCGACGAGAACGGCGACGCGTTGCACCACGGCCGGGCCAAGCTGGCGCGGAAGGGCTGCGACCTGCTCGTCGTCAACACGGTGGGCGACGGCACGGCGTTCGAGGTCGCCGACAACGCGGGCTGGCTGCTCGCGGCCGACGGCTCCGAGGTGGTGCTGCCGTCCGGGTCGAAGGCGCTGCTGGCCTCCCGCGTGTGGGACGCCGTGGTCGCGCGGCTCTGAGAGCCCGCGCGGTCCGATGCCCGGACGTGAACCGGCCCCGGCACGCGACCGCACGTCACGCACCGGGGCCGGCAGACGGTCAGCCGAGCAGGCCCCCCAACGGCCCCGCAGCCGAGGCGGGCTTGGCGGCCTGAGCAGGCTGGGCCGTCGCGTCGGTGTTGGGGTCGGCGGTCGTCGACATGTCGGGTGCGTCGGCGCTGCCGGCGTCGTCACCGGCCGGGGCCGCGTCGGCGGTCGGTGTGGTCGTGGCCGTGGGGTCGTCGTCGGCCGAGCGGTCGTCCCCCCGGTTGTCGAACGCGGGGCCGTCGAACACCGAGCGCTGGCGTGCGGTACCGGTGGCGGAGCCGCGGCCCGTCGTGTTCTCAGACGTCGGCTTGGCCGAAGTGGTGCGCGGAGTCGCCGGAGCGGCTCCGACGTGGCCGTCGACCGAGACGAACTCCTGCGCTGCCCACCCCTTGAGGTCGGTCAGCTGGACGAAGCCGTCGCGGGTCTGGCCGATCTGCACGGACTGGCCGCGCTCGCAGACCGCGACGATCTTCGAGGAGATGTCGGGCTCGGACCGGACATTGACGTTGTCGGTGCAGCGTCCCGCCCCAGCGGCGTTGGCGGTGCCCATCGTGGCCACCAGCGTCACGGCGCCTGCCGCGACGAGTGCGCCGAGCGCAGCAGCGGCGCGGGCCGGACGTCCCATCAGTCGGGCGTTCATCGTGTGTGTGTCCTCCGTCGGACTCGGGTGTGTCGACTCGCCCAACGAGACGAACTGTTATCGATTCGCTATTCGGGATCGACCTCACCTGAAGGTGGCTGTAACGGCCCCCGTGTCGAGTGCGACGTGACCGAGGGTGACCAGGGGCGACCTGCCGGGGCCGCGACACCGCCGTCGACTAAGCTCGGCCCGGGTCGACGTGCGGTTATCACCCATCACGATCACCAACGAGAGGGACGGAACACGGCGTGTCGAGCCCGAGATTGTTCACCAGCGAGTCCGTGACCGAAGGTCACCCGGACAAGATGTGCGACGCCATCAGCGACACCGTCCTCGACGCGCTGCTGGCCCAGGACCCCCGCAGCCGCGTGGCGGTCGAGACGCTGGTGACGACCGGGCAGGTGCACGTCGCCGGGGAGGTCACGACCAGCGCGTACGTCGACATCCCCACGCTGGTGCGGGAGAAGATCCTCGAGATCGGCTACGACTCGTCGGCCAAGGGCTTCGACGGCAACTCCTGCGGGGTCAACGTCGCGATCGGGGCGCAGTCGGCCGATATCGCGCAGGGCGTCGACGCGGCCTACGAGAGCCGCGTGGAGCTCTCCGAAGACGAGATCGCCCAGCAGGGCGCGGGCGACCAGGGCCTGATGTTCGGCTACGCGAACAACGACACCCCCGAGCTGATGCCCCTCCCGATCGCGCTCGCGCACCGGCTGGCCCGGCGGCTCGCCGAGGTCCGCAAGGGCAAGCTGCTGCCCTACCTGCGCCCGGACGGCAAGACGCAGGTCACCATCGCCTACGACGGCACCCGCGCGGTGCGCCTGGACACCGTCGTGGTCTCCAGCCAGCACGCCGCCGACATCGACCTCGACGGCATGCTCGCCCCTGACGTCCGCGAGCACGTCGTGCTGCCGGAGCTCAGCGGGCTCGGCATCGACGTCTCCGACTTCAAGCTGCTGGTCAACCCGACCGGCCGGTTCGTCGTCGGCGGCCCGATGGGTGACGCGGGCCTCACCGGCCGCAAGATCATCGTCGACACCTACGGCGGGTTCGCCCGCCACGGCGGCGGCGCCTTCTCGGGCAAGGACCCGTCGAAGGTCGACCGCTCCGCGGCGTACGCGATGCGGTGGGTCGCGAAGAACGCCGTCGCCGCGGGCCTGGCCGAGCGGATCGAGGTGCAGGTGGCGTACGCGATCGGCAAGGCCGCACCGGTCGGGCTGTTCGTGGAGACGTTCGGCACCGAGAACGTCGACCCCGCGCGCATCTCGGCGGCGATCACCGAGGTGTTCGACCTGCGGCCCGCCGCGATCATCCGTGATCTCGACCTGCTGCGGCCGATCTACGCCCAGACCGCCGCCTACGGGCACTTCGGCCGCACCGACATCGAGCTCCCCTGGGAGAGCACCGACCGGGCCGATGCGCTGAAGTCCGCGGTCGGCGCCTGAGCTCGTCCGGCGGCCGGCCGATACCCCATCCGGCGGTCGGCGCCTGAGCCTCGTCCGGTGGTCAGCCGCGGCGCTGAAGTCGGCCGTCGGCGCCTGACCCTCGTCCGGTGGCCACCGGAAAACTGTCGGTGCGGGCCTGTCTGATAAACCGGTCGCCCGGTCGTGGGCGCCGGTGAGGAGGGGTTCGGTGGCGACGCGTGCCGTGGTGCGGAGGGCCGCGCCCAACCGGGGTGAGTGGCGGGCCGCCACCACGCTGCCGGTGGCGCGCGTGGCCGTCGACGTCGCGCTGGCCCACCTCGACCGCCCCTTCGACTACGCCGTCCCCGAGCACCTCGACGCCTCCCTGGCCGTCGGGGTGCGGGTGCGCGTGCGGTTCGCAGGCCGCCTCGTCGACGGGTTCGTGCTCGCGCGGGTCGCGACGTCCGAGCACACCGGGCGGCTGGCGTGGGTCGAGAAGGTGGTCTCCACCGAGACGGCCCTCCCCCCGGAGATCGCCACCCTCTGCCGCGCTGTCGCCGACCGCTATGGCGGGGTGATGGCCGACGTCCTCCGCCTCGCCCTCCCTCCCCGCCACGCCCGCGTGGAGGCAGCGACCCGCCCCGACCCCACTTCCCCTACCGGGGCCGCGGCCCGCGCGGAGGCCGGCGTCGAGCCCGGTTCCCCCGCCGCGATCGGTGCTGGGTCCGTGAGCGGAGGCCAGGCCGCCGCAGGGGTGGGGTCTGGGGGGTGGGTGCGCTACCCGCGGGGGCCGGCCTTCCTGCGCGCGCTGGGGGAGGGGCGCGCGGCGCACGCGGTGTGGCAGGCGCTGCCGGGGGAGGCGTGGGCGCAACGCCTGGCCGAGGCCGCGCGCGCCACGGTGGGTGCCGGGCGCGGGGCGGTGCTGGTGGTGCCCGACCAGCGCGACGTCGAGCACCTGGTCGAAGCGTGCGCAAGCGTGCTCGGCGCCGATGCGGTCGTCGCGCTCACCGCCGATCTCGGCCCGGCCGAGCGCTACCGTCGTTGGCTCGCGGTGCGCCGGGGGGAGGTCCGGGTCGTCGTCGGCACGCGGTCCGCGGCGTTCGCCCCGGTCGTCGAGCCTGGGTTGCTGTGCGTCTGGGACGACGGCGACGACCTGCACGCCGAGCCCCGGGCGCCCTACCCCAACGTGCGCGACGTCCTCGTGCTGCGCGCGCACGCCGCGGGCGCGGCGCTGCTCGTCGCCGGGTACGCGCGCACCGCGGAAGGGCAGCTGCTCGTGGAGTCCGGGTGGGCCAGCGAGATCGTCGCCGAGCGCCCGACCGTTCGCGCCGCCATGCCGCGTGTCGTCGCCCAGGGTGAGAGCGACGCCCAACTGGCCCGCGACCCGCTGGCCCGCGCGGCCCGGCTGCCCTCCGCCGCCTTCGAGGCCGCGCGGTCCGCCCTCGCCGCGGGCAGGCCCGTCCTGGTCCAGACACCGCGGGCGGGCTACCTCCCGTGGCTGTCCTGCGCTTCCTGCCGCGAGGCCGCGCGCTGCCGCCACTGCGCGGGTCCGCTCGGTGTCCCGGGCGGCTCACCCCAAACGGCGGACAACGGCCACGTGCCGGCCTCGGGCGACTTCTCCGGCGATCCGACCGCCGACAGTGCGTCGCGCGGCGGCAGACCCGGCCCCGACGGCCGCACCCCTTTCGGTCCCGCCGGGGGCAAGTCCGGCGGGGAGACGCGGGCGGCGGCGCTGCCGTGCTGCCGCTGGTGTGGGCGGGTGGAGAGTGCCTTCCGGTGCGGGGCGTGCGGGTCGCGCAGGCTGCGGGCGGGGGTGGTGGGCTCCCGCCGCACCGCCGAGGAGCTCGGTCGGGCGTTCCCCGGCGTCCCGGTGAAGACCTCGGGGGGTGGCGCACCGGTGCTCGCGACGGTTGCGGACCGCGCCGAGATCGTGGTCGCGACACCGGGGGCGGAGCCGAGGGCGGCCGGGGGTTACGGCGCCGCGCTGCTGCTCGACGGGTGGGCCCTGCTCGCCCGGCCCGACTTGCGGGTCGCCGAGGAGACGCTGCGGCGGTGGATGGCCGCGGCCGGCGCGGTCGTGCCGCACACCGACGGCGGTCGGGTGCTCGTGATGGCCGATCCCGCGCTGGCGCCGGTCCAGGCGCTCGTGCGGTGGGACCCGGTCGGCCACGCTGCCGCCGAGCTCGCCGCCCGTACCGAGGTTGGCTTTCCCCCCGCGGTGCGCATGGCCGCCGTCGAGGGGTCGCCTGCCGCTCTCCAGGACGTCCTCGACGGGCTTGTCGACGCCGTTCCCGGCCTCGACGTGCTCGGGCCCGTCGAGATCGACGGGCCCGCCGAGCCGCGGGCGGTGGACGCGCATGCCTCTGATCCTGTGGGCGCCGAGCCGGACGAGCCGCGGGAACGCGCGCTGGTGCGGGTCCCGAGGTCCGAGGGTCGCGTGCTCGCCGCGGCTCTGCACGCGGCTCAGGCCGCCCGCACCGCCCGCAAGGCCACCGAACCAGTCCGCGTGCGGATGGATCCGCCCGACGTCGGGTGATCCGGCAAGTCGGCGGAGGGATCAGCCCGACTTCATTTGATCCGGCGGGGTGGCGGAGCGATCCGCCCGGCGTGGGGTGATCCGGCGGGGTGGCAGAATGGGACATCCCCTGGCGGGCAGTGAGCGTGGTCGTCCACGCGTCCCGCCGTCCTGGTCGTGAGGAGATCCGTGACCGTTCAGCCCATCCGGCTCTTCGGTGACCCCGTGCTGCGCACCGCCGCCGCTCCGGTCACCGTGTTCGACGCCGAGCTGCGCAGGCTGGTCACCGACCTCACCGACACGATGCACGAGGAGGGGGGCGCCGGGCTGGCTGCGCCGCAGCTCGGCGTGGGTCTGCGCGTGTTCACCTACGACGTCGACGAGTTCGAGGGGCACCTGGTCAACCCGACCTTCGAGGTGGTCGGCGACGAGGACCAGCTCGGCCCCGAGGGCTGTCTGTCGATCCCCGGCCTCAGCTGGGACTGCCGCCGCCACCTGCACGTCGTCGCCCGCGGGTGGAACCAGCACGGTGAGCCGATCAGCGTCGACGGCAGCGAGCTGCTGGCCCGTTGCATCCAGCACGAGATCGACCACCTCGATGGCGTGCTGTTCGTCGATCGGCTCGACACCGAGACCCGCAAGGCCGCGATGGCGCAGATCCGCGCGGCCGAGTGGTTCGGCGCGCCGGAGCCGCTGGTCAAGGTGAGTCCGCACGCCCTCTTCGGCAAGGCGAGGTAGCGGCGTGCGGCTCGTCTTCGCGGGCACTCCCGAGCCCGCCGTCCCCTCGCTGCGGGCGCTGCTGGAGTCCACGCGGCACGAGGTGGTCGCGGTGCTCACCCGGCCGGACGCCCCGAGCGGCCGCGGTCGTGCCGTGCGCCGCTCGCCCGTCGGTGCGCTGGCCGACGAGGCCGGAATCCGGGTGCTCACGCCCGAGCGCCCCCGTGATCCCGAGTTCCTCTCGACGCTGCGCGAGCTCGCCCCCGACTGCTGCCCGGTAGTCGCCTACGGCGCACTCGTGCCGCCCGTGGCGCTCGCGGTGCCGCCGCACGGCTGGGTCAACCTGCACTTCTCCCTCCTGCCCGCGTGGCGGGGCGCCGCGCCGGTGCAGGCCGCGCTGCGGCATGGCGACGCGATCACCGGCGCCACCACCTTCCAGCTCGAGGAAGGCCTGGACACCGGCCCGGTGTACGGGGTCGTCACGGAGGCTGTCCGGGCCGATGACACCGCGGGCGCCCTGCTCGGACGCCTGGCCACCTCGGGGGCGGCCCTGCTGGTGGCCACGCTCGACGGCATCGCCGACGCCACCGTGGTCGCCCAGCCGCAGCCCGCCGACGGCGTGTCCCACGCGCCCAAGGTGACCGTGCCCGACGCCCGCGTCGACTGGGCCGCCCCGCAGTTGGCGGTCGACCGGCTCATCCGCTCCGTGACCCCCGAGCCGGGGGCGTGGAGCACGTTCCGCGACGAGCGCCTCGGCCTCGGTCCGGTGCGCACCGCGGCCGGCGCCCCGCAGCTCAAGCCGGGGGAGCTGCACGTCGAGAAGCGACGGGTGCTCGTCGGCGCCTGCGACACGGCGCTCGAGCTCGGCGAGGTGCGGCCCGTCGGCAAGCGGGCGATGCCCGCCCCGGACTGGGCCCGCGGGGTCCGCATCGAGCACGCCGAGTTCCTCCGATGACGGGCACCGCGGTGGCCCCACCGTCGATGACGGGCAGTTCGGTAACCGGTGCGTCGCTGACGGGCATTTCGGTGGCCCGCCCGCCGCTGACCGGCACCTCGGTGGCCCGCCCGTGAACGCGCCGCGACGCGACGGCCCCCGTCGGGATGGCGGCAGG
Source organism: uncultured Actinomycetota bacterium (assembly GCA_963799945.1). Taxonomy (GTDB): domain Bacteria; phylum Actinomycetota; class Actinomycetes; order Mycobacteriales; family Pseudonocardiaceae; genus Pseudonocardia. Next base: position 81,851 of record CAWCZG010000003.1, on the reverse strand, counting down.
CGGGGCAACTCGCCGGGCCCCCGTGGCGGAGGCCCGCCCCGTGGGCGCAGTGGCCCACCCCGTCCACCCGAGATCGACCCCGCCCGGCTCGCCGCGCTCGAGCTGCTCACGGCGGTACGCGTGCGCGACGCGTACGCCAACCTCGCCCTTCCCTCCATCCTGCGCCGCCACCGGCTGCGCGACCGCGACGCCGCTCTGGCGACCGAGCTGGGGTACGGCACGCTGCGCGCCAAGGGCCTGCTCGACGCGGTGATCGACGAGTGCACCGACCGGCCGCTCATCCGCGTGGAGCCCACCCTGCTCGACGCGCTGCGCCTCGGCGCCTACCAGCTGCTGCGCACCCGCGTGCCCCCGCACGCCGCGGTGGACACGACCGTCGAGCTGGTGCGGGTGGAGGCGGGCAGCCGCGCGGCAGGCTTCGTGAACGCGGTGCTCCGCCGGGTCGGCGAGCGCGACGAGAAGGCCTGGGTGCAGCAGCTGGCGCCGGATGCCGTCGAGGACCCCCTGGGTCACACGGCCTTCGCGCACGCCCACCCGCGGTGGATCGCGCAGGCGTTCTCCGACGCACTGGGCGCCGACGGGGCCGAGCTCGACGACGCCCTCGCCGCCGACGACTCCCGCCCCCTCGTGCACCTGCTCGCCCGCCCGGGGGAGATCACGGCCGAGGAGCTGGCGTTGGTGACCGGCGGCACCGAGGCGCCGTACTCGCCCTACGGCGTGCACCTCGAGCCCGGCGGCGGCGACATCGGCGAGCTCGACGCCGTCTCCGAAGGGCTGGCGACCGTCCAGGACGAGGGCAGCCAGCTGGTGGCGCTCGCGCTCACCCGGGCGCCCCTGCTCGGCGCGGACGGGGGCCGGTGGCTCGATCTGTGCGCGGGCCCCGGCGGCAAGTCGGTGCTGCTCGGAGCTCTGCTCGCGATCGAAGGCGGCGAGCTGGACGCGGTGGAGCAGAGCGAGCATCGCGCGGACCTGGTGCGCCGGGCCACCAACGGGCTCCCCGTGACCGTCCACACGGCCGACGGCCGCCACGCCCCGCTTCCCGACGGCGCCTACGACCGGGTGCTGGTGGACGCCCCATGCACCGGTCTGGGCGCGCTCCGACGGCGTCCCGAAGCGCGGTGGCGCCGTCGCCCGGAGGACGTGGCCGACCTCTCCAAGCTGCAGCGCGAACTGCTTCTCGCCGCCCTCCGGCACGTGCGGCCCGGCGGGGTGGTTGCCTACGTCACCTGCTCCCCGCACCTCGCGGAGACGCTCGGCGTGCTGCGTCCGGTGCTGCGGCGCCAGCGCGACATCGAGCAGCTCGACGCGCGCGAGCTGCTCCCCGGGGTGCCGCACCTCGGGGCGGGGCCGACCGTGCAGCTGTGGCCGCACCGGCACGGCACCGACGCGATGTTCCTCGGTCTGCTGCGGCGCCCGGACGCGTAGCCTGCTGCCGTGCATCCGATGATCGCCCCGAGCCTGCTGTCCGCGGACTTCGCCCGGCTCGGTGAAGAGGCCAGAGCCGTGGCGGGCGCGCCGGGCGACGGTGCCGACTGGCTGCACGTCGACGTGATGGACGGGCACTTCGTGCCCAACCTCACGCTCGGCCTGCCCGTCGTCGAGGCGCTGCTGAAGGCGACCACCACCCCGCTCGACTGCCACCTCATGATCACCGACCCGGACCGGTGGGCGATCGGCTACGCGGAGGCGGGCGTCTACAACGTGACGGTGCACGTCGAGGCGGCGCACGATCCCGTGGCGCTGGCCAGGGACCTACGGGCCGCGGGGGCCAAGGCCGGGCTCTCGATCAAGCCGGGCACGCCGCTCGAGCCGCACCTGGAGACGCTGCGCCACTACGACACGCTCCTGGTGATGAGCGTGGAGCCCGGCTTCGGGGGCCAGAGCTTCATCCCCGAGGTGCTGGACAAGGTGCGGACCGCCCGGCGGCTCGCGGACACCGGCCACCTGCAGGTGCTCGTGGAGATCGACGGCGGCATCAACGCGGACACCATCGAGGCGGCCGCCGAGGCCGGGGTGGACTGCTTCGTGGCGGGCTCGGCCGTCTACGGAGCGGCGGATCCCGCCCGCGCGGTGCGCGCGTTGCGCGACCAGGTGCGGGCCGCCACGCCGCAACGTGCCTGGGACGGGTGAACTGCGCGATCCGACGGACCCGTGTACCCCTGAGGTACCCGATCGCCGCGAAGGTCGGCACAGTAGGTCGGGAAGGATCACGGACACAGCGCGGTTGCAGCCATCGGACGCGCAGACGGGGGAGGCGGGCATGTTCACCGGCATCGTTGAGGAGGTCGGCGAGGTGCTCGCCGTGCGCGAGGACGCCGAGGTGGTGGTGCTCACCGTGCGCGGACCGACGGTGACCGCCGACGCGGCCCACGGCGACTCGATCGCGGTCAACGGCGTGTGCCTCACCGTGATCGACCCGGAGGGCAGCGCGGGCGACACGTTCACCGTGGAGCTGGTGCCCGAGACCCTCAAACGGTCGAGCCTCGCGGCGGTGACCTCGGGCGCGCGGGTGAACCTGGAGCGCGCGATGGTCGCGGGCGGCAGGCTCGGTGGGCACATCATGCAAGGCCACGTGGACGGCGTGGCGACGCTCCTGCGCCGCAGCCCGGCCGAGCGCAGCGACGACCTGGTGTTCAGCCTGCCGCCCGACCTCGCGCGGTACGTCGTCGAGAAGGGCTCGATCGCGGTCGACGGGGTGTCCCTGACGGTGGCGGACGTGACGGAAGACACGTTCGCCGTAGCCCTGATCCCGACGACGTTGGCAAACACCACACTCGGTGTTCGCCAACCCGGCGATACGGTGAACATCGAGGTTGACGTGATCGCGAAGTACGTGGAAAAGCTGGTGGCCAGGTGAATGACTTCGAGTCCATCGAGCGTGCCGTCGCCGACATCAAAGCGGGCAAGGCCGTGGTGGTGGTGGACGACGCGGACCGGGAGAACGAGGGCGACCTGATCTTCGCCGCCGAGCTCGCCACCCCCGAGCTGCTGTCGTTCATGGTGCGCTACACCTCGGGCTACATCTGCGTGCCGCTGACGGAGTCCGAGTGCGACCGGCTGGACCTCCCGCCGATGCACCACACCAACGGCGACAACTTCCGCACCGCGTTCACCGTGACCGTGGACGCCCGGGAGGGCGTAACCACCGGCATCTCGGCCTACGACCGCGCCCAGACGATCCGCCTGCTCGCCGATCCCACCGCCACGGCGGGGGACTTCGTGCGACCGGGCCACGTGCTCCCGCTGCGCGCCCGCGAGGGCGGGGTGCTGCGCAGGGCCGGGCACACCGAGGCGGCCATCGACCTGGCCCGGCTCGCGGGCCTGTCGCCTGCCGGTGTGCTGTGCGAGATCGTCTCGCAGAAGGTCGACGGTGAAATGGCGCGCTCCGACGAGCTGCGCGTGTTCTCCGAGGAGCACGACCTCACCATGATCACGATCGCGGACCTCATCGCCTACCGCCGCCGCTTCGAGAAGCACGTGGTGCGGGTGGCCCAGGCGACGATCCCCACGCGCCACGGCGACTTCACCGCGTTCGGCTTCGACTCGCTGCTCGACGGGATCGAGCACATCGCGATGGTGCTGGGCGGCATCGGCACCGACGACGACCCGACCGGCGGCGAGAACGTGCTGGTGCGGGTGCACTCGGAGTGCCTCACCGGCGACGTGTTCGGCTCGCTGCGCTGCGACTGCGGACCCCAGCTCGATGCCGCGCTCGCCGCGGTGGCCGCCGAAGGCCAGGGCGTGGTGCTCTACATGCGCGGGCACGAGGGCCGCGGCATCGGTCTCCTGCACAAGCTGCAGGCCTACCAGCTGCAGGAGGCGGGCGCGGACACCGTCGACGCCAACCTCGCCCTGGGCCTGCCCGCCGACGCCCGCGACTACGGCATCGGCGCGCAGATCCTGGTGGACCTCGGCGTGAAGTCGATGCGGCTGCTGACCAACAACCCGGACAAGCGGGCGGGCCTGGAGGGCTACGGCCTCGAGGTGGTGGGCCGTGTCTCGCTACCCGCGCGCAAGAGCCCGCAGAACCTGCACTACCTGCGCACCAAGCGTGATCGCATGGGCCACGACCTGCCGGATCTGGACGACGGGGACGTGCCCGGTACCACGGTGGTGGACAGCACAGGCTCGTGAGAGGCTGCCGGTCGTGAGCGGTGACGGACGGCCGGAACCGGGGCAGGTGCCCGACGCCTCCGACATCAGGCTGGCGGTGGCCGCGGCCACGTGGCACGGCGAGATCGTGGATGTGCTGCTGGAGCGCGCTCTGGCGACGGCGAAGGCCGCGGGCGTCAGCAGCCCCACCGTCGTGCGGGTGCCCGGAACGATCGAGCTGCCCGTGGTGTGCCAGCAGCTCGCCCGCACCCATGACGCGGTGGTGGCGCTCGGCGTGGTGGTGCGCGGGGGCACTCCGCATTTCGAGTACGTGTGCGACGCGGTTACCTCGGGACTCACCCGGGTGGCGCTCGACGAGGGGGTGCCGGTCGGCAACGGCGTGCTCACCACGAACACGCGCGAGCAGGCCATCGAGCGCTCCGGCGGGCCCGCCGGAGCCGAGGACAAGGGCGCTGAAGCCTGCCTGGCGGCACTGGCGACCGCGCTCGTGCTGCGCGATCTGCGGAAGAACCCGTGAGCGCCCGCAGGCGGCTCTCCCTGCGCGGCGGCGAAGCGACCGCCGCCGAGCTGGTGGTGCTGCGGCCGCGCAAGATCGCGATCGCCGCCTGGATCGGCGCCGCGGCGGTGCTCGTGCTGTTCGTGGTGGTCGCCGTGCTGCTGCGCACGAGCGACACCGGCGTCTTCTTCCGGCCCACCGACCAGGGCGGCATGATCGTGATCGGGGTCGCTGGTCGCGTGCGGCGTGCTGCTGCTCGCGCGGCCGCGGGTGCGCGCCGACGCGGCGGGCATCGAGGTGCGCAACTTCATGGAGACCCGCAGGCTGCCCTGGGACGTGGTGGAGAAGGTCGCCTTCCCCGACGGCGCCTCCTGGGCCCGCCTGGAGCTGATCGGCGACGACTACCTGCCGGTGCTGGCCATCCAGGCCCTCGACGGGCAGCGCGCGGTGGACGGCATCCGCCGCGTGCGCGCCCTGCACGCCGCGGCCCGCGCGGCCTGAGCGGTGGACGACCGGCCGCACGTCAACACCGCGCTGGCCGACCGCGTGCTGACCGTGACCCTCGATCGGCCCGAGCGGCTCAACGCCTTCACCGGCCGGATGGCCGACGAGCTGATCGCCGCCTTCGACCGGGCCGACGCCGACGACGAGGTGCGCGCGGTGGTGGTGACCGGCGCGGGCCGGGCCTTCTGCGCGGGCGCCGACCTGGCCGACGGCGGCTCGACCTTCGACTACGACGCCCGGCAGGAGCGCGCCGCGGCGCCCGAGCCGGACCGGGACCGCGGCGGCCTGGTGGCGCTGCGGATCTTCGCGAGCTTCAAGCCCGTGATCGGCGCGATCAACGGCGCCGCTGTGGGTGTGGGCGCGACGATGACCCTGCCGATGGACGTGCGGCTCGCCTCGGACACCGCCCGATACGGGTTCGTGTTCGCCCGCCGCGGCATCGTTCCCGAGGCGGCGTCGAGCTGGTTCCTGCCCCGGGTGGTCGGCATCAGCCGGGCGCTGGAGTGGGTGACGACCGGGCGCGTGTTCGACGCGGGGGAGGCCCTTGCGGGCGGACTCGTGCGTTCGGTGCACGAGCCCGCCGCGCTGCTGCCCGCCGCCTACGCGCTGGCCGCGGAGATCGTCGACAACACCGCGCCCGTGTCGGTGGCGATGGCCCGCCAGATGATGTGGCGGATGCTCGGCGCCGACCACCCGTTGGAGGCCCACCGCGTGGACTCGCGCGCGATCATCGAGCGCGGCCGCTCGGCGGACACCCGCGAAGGGGTGACCGCGTTCCTGGAGAAGCGGGCCGCGGACTTCCCCGACCGGGTGTCGACCGACCTGCCCGCGTTCTTCCCGTGGTGGACCGAGCGCCCGTTCACGCCGCTCCCGTGAGGCCCGGCCCGCGCACGTAGCATCGTGACCGTGCTGCGTGCGGGGGATCGGTCGGGGCTGGGCACCGGCGACGGCGGCGACGCCGCAGCGGACGAGGGTGTTCGCCTCGGCGACATCGTGCTGCGCAACCGCCTGGTGACCTCCTCCAGCCTCCTCGGCTACGGGACGAGCAGCTCCGGCTTCTACGGCATGAGCCCGGTGGCGTTGTTCCTGCCGCTCGCCGATTTCGGTGCGGTGACCACGCGGACGTTGACCGTGGAGCCCCGCGAAGGGCATTTCACCACCCGCGAGGACTGGGCGCCGCGGGAGCTGCCGGGGCTGCTGCGCCGGTACCGGCGGGTGCTGCGCGAGACCGACGGCGGCTGGGTGAACGCTTTCGGCTGGTGCAACGTCGGGATCGACGCCTACCTGCGCGACTACTACCCGCGCACCCGCGAGCAGCGCACGATCATCTCGCTCGGCGGATTCTCGGCCGAGGAGTTCGTGACGCTCGTGGACCGGGTGAACGCGGCCGTGCCGCCGGGGGAGATCGCGGCCGTCGAGTTCAACGTGAGCTGCCACAACGTCAACTTCGACTTCTCCACGATCTTGCAGGACGTGCTCGACGAGGCGGTGCCCCGCAGCAGCCACCCGGTGATCCTCAAGCTCTCGCCCGACTACGACTACCTGCACAACGCCCGCCAGGCGGCCAAGGCGGGCGTCGCCGCGCTCACCGCGATCAACACGGTGAAGGCGCTGCGCCTGGACCCGGAGACCGGCACGCCCTGGCTGGCGAACCGCTACGGCGGCCTCTCGGGCCGGGCGATCAAGCCCATCGGCCTGCGCGTGGTGGCCGAGCTCCGCGACGCGGGCGTGACGCTGCCGATCATCGCGACCGGCGGCATCCGCTCGGTGGACGACTGCAAGGAGTACTTCTGGGCGGGCGCCGACGCGGTGAGCCTCGGCAGCGCCACCTGGCTCGCGAGCTACCCCGGCTACGCCCTCTCTCCGCTGCGCGCCCTGCACGTGCGGCGCGTGCTGGCGGCCGTCCGCCGCCACACCCCGCCCGACCGCCCCGTTCCCCCTCCGCGCGCCGGCACGCCCAGGAGGCCACGCCCCGCGCCACCCGCGGAGGCCAGCGCTGCGCCAGGAGGCCACGCCGCAGGGGCCACACCCGGGACGCTGCGCCCCAGCTCGCTGGACCTCAGCCGCCGTCCAGCTCACCGAGGCAGGCGGGGGCACCCCGACAGCGCCACCCCGCTAGGCGCGCGACAGGGGGCCACACCCCCGTCACCCGCAGGCGGGCCCGGGCCCCTCGGATTCGCCATGGGCCTGGGATCGCGGTCGGGCCGCCGGCCGGCGGGTCGTGAGCCGCCGATGGCGGTCGAGGTCGACGTGGCGGGGGCTGCGGCGCACTGAAACCCCGCTGGTGTCGACTTGGCGCGCGGAACCCTGCTCCAGCAAGGAGCTCAGCTCGCGGATCACAGATCACCGCTCACCGATCGGCGAGACGCGCGTCGAGGGCCTGTCGTCCGCGGTCGGGCACGGCTGGGCGTCCGAGATCGGCGCGCGTGCCCGCGCGGTCACCCGCCGCGTAGCCCGAGCCGGAGAGCGACGCCCGCCGCGCCTTCGCCAGCCGGGGGAAGGTCTCGGCGTAGGCCCGCTCGACCCGGTCGGTGCGATCGGCGAGGACCAGCGCCACCGACTTCCCCTCGGGCGGGGCGGGCGACGGCCGGTCGGGCGTCTCGGCCAACGCCGTCGCCTCCGCCTCGAGCAGCCGCTGGTGCACCCGCACGGCGAACCCGTGCAGCCACGACCGCCGGTAGGCCGCCACCGACTCGCCCGCCCACTCCGGGCGCAGCGCGACCAGCTGGGTGCCCGCCTGCAGCAGCAGCGACGTGTAGAGCAGCTCCACGCGGGCGCGGTCCGCGGCGAAGCCCAGCACCGTCACCGCCGCGACCCGGCCGCCGCCCGACTCGTGCAGCACCGCCCGACAGCGCAGCGCGCTCGCCGTCCACGCCAGCAGCCGGGCCTTGCCCGCGCTGTAGGGATCGGCCATCGGGATGTGGCAGGTGCCGATCTCGTCGCGGCCCGCCGCCCCGGGGCCGAGCGCGGCCGCGAGCAGCGCCTCGTCGATGCCGTGGCGCGCCATCATGGCGACGGCCTTCGCCGTGTAGGTCTGCGCCTCCTCCGGCGTGGCCGCGCCATCGGCCTTTGCGAGCAGCTTGCGCACCGTGTCGAGCTTGTCGACCCCCATCGCTCCCCCTTCCGAAAGGCCGCCACTGCTGGGCGCGACCCGTCGAACGCATGTTCATCGCGGGGGAAGGTGTAGCACCGGGCACCGACAAAACCAGGCGGCCTACGCTGGGACACGCCATGCCGGATCCCGCCTCCTACCGCCCCGCGCCCGGGTCCATCCCCGAGGCCCCTGGCGTGTACCGCTTCTCGGACGCCCACGGCCGCGTCATCTACGTGGGCAAGGCCAAGAGCCTGCGCCAGCGCCTGAACTCCTACTTCGCCGACATCTCGGGGCTGCACCCGCGGACCCGGCAGATGGTCACCACCGCAGCGCACGTCCAGTGGACGGTGGTCACCACCGAGGTCGAGGCGCTGCAGCTCGAGTACAACTGGATCAAGGAGTTCGACCCGCGGTTCAACGTCCGCTACCGCGACGACAAGACCTACCCGGTGCTCGCGGTCACGATGAACGAGGAGTACCCCCGGCTGCACGTCTACCGCGGGCCCCGCCGGAAGGGCGTGCGCTACTTCGGCCCGTTCGCGCACGCGTGGGCCATCCGCGAGACCCTCGACCTGCTGCTGCGCGTCTTCCCGGCCCGCACCTGCAGCGCCGGGGTGTTCAAGCGGCACGGCCAGATCGGGCGCCCCTGCCTGCTCGGCTACATCGACAAGTGCTCGGCCCCGTGCGTCGGGCGCGTCGACGCCGACGAGCACCGCCGGATCGTCGAGGACTTCTGCGACTTCCTCGCGGGCCGCACCGACCACCTCATCCGCCAGCTGGAGCGGCGGATGGCGCAGGCGTCGGAGGCCAGCTGAGTTCGAGCGGGCCGCCCGCCTGCGCGACGACATCGGCGCGCTGCGCCGGGCGATGGAGCGCCAGGCCGTGGTGCTCGGCGACGGCACCGACGCCGACGTCGTCGCGTTCGCCGACGACGAGCTGGAGGCCGCGGTCCAGGTCTTCCACGTGCGCGGCGGCCGGGTCCGCGGCCAGCGCGGCTGGGTGATCGACAAGGTCGAGCCGACCGACACCGCGCGCCTCGTCGAGCGCTTCCTCACCCAGTTCTACGGCGAGCAGGCGGCGCTGGCCGAGGCGTCCGACGACGCCCACCAGCCGGTGCCGAGGGAGATCATCGTCCCGGAGCTGCCCGAGGAGGTGGCCTCGCTCGCCGAGTGGCTGTCGGGGCTGCGCGGCTCGCGGGTGAGCATGCGGGTCGCGCAGCGCGGCGACAAGCGGGCGCTGGCCGAGACCGTCGCCCGCAACGCGGCGGAGGCGCTCACCCAGCACAAGCTGCGCAGGGCGGGCGACCTGACGGCCCGCTCGGCGGCGCTGCAGGAGATCCAGGACGCGCTCGGGCTGGATTCGGCGCCGCTGCGCATCGAGTGCATCGACGTCTCGCACGTGCAGGGCACCAACGTGGTCGCCTCGCTGGTGGTGTTCGAGGACGGGCTGGCCCGCAAGTCCGAGTACCGCCGGTTCGAGGTCCGCGACGGCGCGGCGGGCGGCGACGTCGCCTCGATCGCCGAGGTGGTGCGCCGCCGCTTCCGGCGCTACCTCGCCGAGACCGGTGCGACCCGGACACCGACGGTGAACGGCCGATCACCGAAGGCGATGATGGGCGGGTAACGTCGGGTCCGCCGAGATCGAGGGATCCGGTGACGCCCCCGACCCCGTGCCCAACCACCGTCCCGGCATCGATCCCGAGACCGGACGGCCCCGCAAGTTCGCCTACCCGCCGAACCTGCTGGTCGTCGACGGTGGGCAGCCCCAGGTCGAGGCGGCGTCCGACGTGTTGGCCGAGCTCGGCGTCACCGACGTCGCCGTGTGCGGCCTCGCCAAGCGCTTGGAGGAGGTCTGGTTGCCCGCCGATCCCGACCCCGTGATCCTCTCGCGCACGAGCGAGGGCCTCTACCTCCTGCAGCGGGTGCGCGACGAGGCTCACCGCTTCGCGATCACCTACCACCGCCAGCGCCGCTCGAAGGGCATGACCGTCTCCGAGCTGGATGCCGTGCCGGGGCTGGGGCCCGCCCGCCGCGCCGCGCTGCTCAAGCACTTCGGGTCGGTGCGCAAGCTGCAGGCGGCCAGCGCCGACGAGATCGCCGCGGTGCCCGGCTTCGGGCCCGCCACGGCGGCCGCTGTGGTGGCCGCGCTCGGCGGGGGGCCGGACGCGTGAGCGACGGAACGCGGAGGAACGGCCGGGCATCGACGTCGTCCTGATCAGCGGGCTGTCCGGCGCCGGCCGCAGCACCGCGGCGAAGGTGCTGGAAGACCTCGGCTGGTTCGTCGTGGACAACCTGCCCCCGCGCTGATCGCCACGATGGTCGACCTCGGGGCCCGCGCCCGCGGCGAGATCACCCGCATCGCGGTCGTGATGGACGTGCGCAGCCGGGCGTTCACCACCGACCTCACCGCGGTGATCAAGGATCTCGACGGCAAGCGGCTACCCGCCGCGGCTGATCTTCCTCGAGGCCTCCGACGCGGTCGCTGGTGCGTCGCTTCGAGCAGGTGCGCCGCAGCCATCCGCTGCAGGGCATCGGGCCGCCTCGTCGACGGCATCGCCGCCGAGCGCGACCTGCTGCGTCCGCTGCGGGAGGCCGCCGACCTCGTCGTCGACACCTCGACCACGAGCGTCCCGACCCTGCGCGCCACCCTGGAGCGCACGTTCGGCGCCGACTACCCGCACCACACGCGGGTCACCCTGGTGTCGTTCGGCTACAAGTTCGGCCTGCCGATGGACTCCGACCTCGTCGTCGACGTGCGCTTCCTGCCCAACCCGTTCTGGATCCCCGAGCTGCGCGACCAGACCGGCCGCGACGAGCCGGTCCGCGACTACGTGCTCTCGCAGGACGGCGCGGCCGAGTTCATCGACCGCTACCTGGAGCTGCTGGGCCTCGTCGGCGGGGGGCTACCGCCGCGAGGGCAAGCACTACCTGACCGTCTCCGTCGGCTGCACGGGCGGCAAGCACCGCAGCGTCGCGATCAGCGAGGAGATCGCCCGGCGGCTCGCGGACAACCCCGGCATGACGGTCAGCGTCGCCCACCGGGACCTGGGGCGCGAATGACCGTGATCGTGCCCGCGCAGGGCCGCGCCCGCCCCGGCCGTCTGAAAGCCACGGCGCTCGGGGGTGGCCACGGCCTGCACGCCACCCTGTCGGCGCTGCGCCTGCTCACCGACGACGTCACCGCCGTCGTCACCGTCGCCGACGACGGCGGCTCCTCCGGGCGGCTGCGCCGCGAGCTGGGCCTGCTGCCCCCCGGCGACCTGCGGATGGCGCTGGTCGGCGCTGTCGGCCGACGACGAGTCGGGCAGGCTGCTGGCGCACGCTCGTCCAGCACCGCTTCGGCGGCAGCGGCGCGCTGGCGGGCCACGCCGTCGGCAACCTGCTCATCGCGGGCCTGATCGACGCGTTCGGCGATCCCGCTCGCCGCGCTCGACACCGTCTCCGAGCTGTTGGGCGTGCGAGGCCGGGTGCTGCCGATGTGCACCGAGCCGCTGGACATCGCGGCCGACGTCACCGGGCTGGGCGACGACCCCGAGCGGGCCTACCAGCATCCGCGGCCAGGTCGCGGTCGCCTCGACCCCGGGGCGGGTGCAGCGCGTCTGGCTCGTCCCGGAGCACCCGCGCGCCTGCCCGGAGGCCGTGGCCGCCGTGCGCGACGCCGACGTGGTGACGTTCGGGCCGGGGTCGTGGTTCTCCAGCGTGCTGCCGCACCTGCTGGTCCCCGAGCTGCGCGACGCGCTCATCGAGCACCAGCGGCCAGGCGGATCGTGGTGCTCAACCTGGCGCCGGAGCCGGGGGAGACGGCGGGTTTCTCGCCCGAGCAGCACCTGGCCGTACTCTCCGAGCATGCGCCCGCCCTGCGGGTGGATGCGGTGCTGGCCGACATCGATGCCGTGCCCGTGCCCGATCGGCTGCAATCCGCGGCCGCGGCGATGCTCACCCCGGGGGTCGCGTGCACCTGGCCCCTGTCGCCGCGGGCCCGCTCGAGCCGAGCCACGACCCGGCGGCACTGGCCGCGGCGATCGCCGCGGTGCTGGCCGACCTCGCGACCAGCACCGGGGTCGCGGCCGAAGGAAGGACGTGATGATGCGCAGCGCCGTCGGGAGGTCACTATGGCGATGACCGCAGCGGTCAAGGACGAGCTGTCCCGGCTCGTCGTCACCAAGCCGTGCTGCAGACGCGCCGAGGTCGCGGCCCTGCTGCGGTTCGCGGGCGGCCTGCACATCGTCGGCGGACGGGTGGTCGTCGAGGCCGAGGTCGACACCGGCTCGGTCGCGCGTCGGCTGCGCCGCGACATCCACGAGCTCTACGGGCACACCTGCGAGGCCCACGTGATCACCGCGGGCGGTCTGCGGCGGGGCGCCCGGTACGTGATGCGGGTCGTCCGTGACGGGGAGGGGCTGGCCCGCCAGACCGGCCTGCTCGACGCCCGCGGCCGCCCGGTGCGGGGTCTGCCGCCGCCCGTCGTGTCCGGCGGCATCTGCGACGCCGAGGCCGCGTGGCGCGGGGCCTTCCTGGCCCACGGGTCGCTCACCGAGCCGGGCCGCAGCTCCGCGCTGGAGATCACCTGCCCGGGCCCGGAGGCCGCGTTGGCGCTGGTCGGCGCGGCGCGGCGGCTCGGGATCACCGCGAAGGCGCGTGAGGTGCGCGGGGCCGACCGGGTCGTCGTCCGCGATGGCGACGCGATCGGCGCACTGCTCACCAGGATGGGCGCGCACGAGTCGGTGATGGCCTGGGAGGAGCGGCGGATGCGCCGCGAGGTCCGCGCCACCGCCAACCGCCTGGCCAACTTCGACGACGCCAACCTGCGCCGCTCGGCCAGGGCCGCGGTCGCCGCCGCCGCCCGGGTCCAGCGGGCGCTGGAGATCCTCGGCGACGACGTGCCGCGCCACCTCCTCGCCGCGGGCCGCCTGCGCGCCGAGCACACCCAGGCGTCGCTGGAGGAGCTGGGCCAGCTCGCCGACCCGCCCATGACGAAGGACGCCGTGGCGGGCCGCATCCGCCGCCTGCTGCACATGGCCGACAAGCGCGCCGCCGACCTGGGCATCCCCGACACCGACTCGGCCGTCACCGCGGACATGCTCGAGGAGGCCTGACCCCGGCTACTGCACGCGGTGGCACACCAGCATGCGGTCGGACGCACCGGGACGGCTTCGACTGGAACTACCTCCGCTCCCGCCGAGCCGATGCGTCGTCGGGGCGCGACCTCGCGAGGATCTCCGCGGCCAGGCGCGGGATCAGGGCGTCCGCGGCGAACCGGTAACCGAAGTCGGCGTAGGCGACGAGCTCGCGGTAGGCGAGCTCACCGAGGTCGCCCGGGTACAGCCGCCTGGCGTGCAGCGCCGCCGCGCGGACCCGCGACCGCTCATGGACCTCCAACGGCGGGCGCGGTGCCGCGCATCGGACCCGTCCCGGCCAGCTGTCGTGAAGGGCATCGTGTCCCACCTCCTGCTCGGGTCGATCCCGATGACGCCAAGAGAGGCCCGACGCCGCGCGCGGTGATACCGACCACGGGGTGGATCGATTCCGAGGCTGGTCGGCCCCGCGTCGGAACCGGACGCTAGGGTGGGGCACGACCAGGTACTTCCTAGCGAGGAGGCACGGCGTGACGGTGCGTGTGGGCGTCAATGGATTCGGCCGGATCGGGCGCAACTTCTGGCGCGCGGTCGACGCGCAGAGGCAAGCGGGCAACACCGAGATCGAGATCGTCGCGGTCAACGACATCACCGACAACGCGACGCTCGCGCACCTGCTCAAGTACGACTCGATCCTGGGCAGGCTGCCGTACTCGCGTCACGTCGACCGATGACGAGATCGTCGTCGACGGCAAGGGCTTCAAGGGCCTCGCGGTGCGCGACCCCGCCGAGCTGCCCTGGAAGGACCTCGGCGTCGACGTCGTGGTCGAGTCCACCGGCATCTTCACCAAGCGCGAGGGCGCGGCCAAGCACCTCGACGCGGGGGCCAAGAAGGTCGTCATCTCCGCGCCCGCCACCGGCGAGGACCTCACGGTCGTCAAGGGCGTCAACGACTCGGCCTACGACGGCAGCCAGACGATCGTCTCCAACGCCTCGTGCACCACCAACTGCCTGGCCCCGCTGGCCAAGGTCCTCGACGACCTGCTCGGCATCGAGCAGGGCCTGATGACCACGATCCACGCGTACACCCAGGACCAGAACCTGCAGGACGGGCCGCACAAGGACCTGCGCCGCGCCCGTGCCGCCGCGCTGAACATCGTGCCGACCTCCACCGGCGCCGCGAAGGCCATCGGCCTCGTGATGCCGCAGCTCAAGGGCAAGCTCGACGGCTACGCGCTGCGGGTGCCGATCCCCACGGGCTCCGCGACCGACCTCACCGTCACCGTCCGCAAGGAGGGCTCGGTCGAGGAGATCAACGCGGCGTACAAGGCGGCGGCCGAGGGTCCGCTGGCGGGCATCCTGCGCTACTCCGACGACCCGATCGTGTCGTCCGACATCGTCACCGACCCGGCGTCCTGCATCTACGACGCGCCGCTGACCAAGGTCATCGGCAACCAGGTCAAGGTCGTCGGCTGGTACGACAACGAGTGGGGCTACTCCAACCGCCTCGTCGACATCACCGGCCTGGTGGCGTCGAAGCTGTGAAGACGCCTGCGACGACCTGCTCGACGAGGGGGTCCGGGACCGCGGCGTGCTGGTGCGCGTCGACCTGAACGTCCCCCTCGACGGTGAGACGATCACCGACGACGGCCGCATCCGGGCCTCGCTGCCGACGATCCAGGCCCTGTCCGAGGCGGGCGCGCGGGTGGTCCTCACCGCGCACCTGGGCCGCCCGAAGGGCGGGCCCGACCCGAAGTACTCGCTCGCCCCGGTCGCGGCGCGGCTCTCGGAGCTGCTGTCCGCGCCGGTGCGGGTGGTCCAGCTGGACGACGGGCCGCCGCAGATGGCGTCGGGCGACGTGCGTGCTCGTCGAGAACATCCGCTTCGACCCGCGCGAGACCAGCAAGGACGCCGCCGAGCGGGGCGCGCTGGCCGACGAGCTGGCCGCGCTGGTCGGCGACGGACGGCGCGTTCGTCTCCGACGGCTTCGGGGTGGTGCACCGCAAGCAGGCGTCGGTCTACGACGTGGCGCGAGCGGCTGCCCGCCTACGCGGGCGGGCTCGTGCTCTCCGAGGTCGAGGTGCTGCGCAAGCTCACCGGCACGCCCGCAGCGGCCCTACGCGGTGGTGCTGGGCGGCTCGAAGGTCTCCGACAAGCTCGCGGTGATCGAGGCGCTGCTGCCGAAGGTCGACGCGCTGCTCGTCGGCGGCGGCATGTGCTTCACCTTCCTCGCGGCGCAGGGCCTACGGCGTGGGCAAGTCCCTGCTGGAGTCCGACCAGATCGGCACGTGCCGCATCCTGCTGGAGTCGGGCAAGATCGTCCTGCCCACCGACGTCGTGGTGGCCGACGCGTTCGCCGCCGACGCCGACACGCAGACCGTGGCCGCCGACGCGATCCCCGACGGCTGGCTCGGCCTGGACATCGGCCCGGAGTCGGTCGCCGCGTTCGCCGAGGTGCTCGCGGCGCGCGAAGACCGTCTTCTGGAACGGGCCGATGGGCGTGTTCGAGATGGCCCCGTTCGCCGAGGGCACCCGCGGTGTGGCGCAGGCGATCATCGACGCCACGGCCAGGAAGGCGCTTCTCCGTGGTCGGCGGCGGCGACTCCGCGGCGGCCGTGCGGCGCGCTCGGGCCTCCCCGAGGACGGGTTCTCGCACATCTCGACCGGCGGCGGCGCGTCGCTGGAGTTCCTGGAGGGCAAAGACCTCCCCGGCGTGTCGATCCTGGAGTCGTGAGGTGCGGCGCAAGCCGCTGATCGCGGGCAACTGGAAGATGAACCTCACGCACCTCGAGGCGATCGCCCTGATGCAGAAGTTCGCCTTCGCGCTGCCCGAGAAGTACTACGACAAGGTCGAGGTGGCGGTGCTGCCGCCGTTCACGCACATCCGCAGCATCCAGACCATGATCGACGGCGACGGGCTGCTGATGGTGCACGGCGCCCAGGACCTGTCGCCGCACGACGCGGGCGCCTACACCGGCGACGTCTCCGGGCGTGATGCTGGCCAAGCTGGGCTGCCGCTACGTGGTCGTGGGGCACTCGGAGCGCCGCGAGTACCACGACGAGACCGACGAGATCGTGAACAGCAAGGTGCGGGCGGCGATCCGCAACGGCATCGCGCCGATCCTGTGCGTCGGCGAGGGGCTGTCGGTCCGCGAGTCGGGCGAGCACACGCGGCCACTGCACGAGCCAGCTCACCGACGCGCTGGCCAAGGTCACCGCGGAGCAGGCGCGCGACCTGGTCGTGGCCTACGAGCCGATCTGGGCCATCGGCACGGGGCGGGTCGCGAGCCCGGCCGACGCGCAGGAGGTCTGCGCCGCGCTGCGCGCCGCGCTGGCCGCCCGCTACGGCGACGAGTTCGCCGCGGGCATGCGCATCCTCTACGGCGGCTCGGTGAAGGCGAACAACGTCGCCGACCTGATGGCGGGCCCGGACGTCGACGGCGCGCTCGTCGGCGGGGCGAGCATCGACGTCGACGAGTTCCCGAAGCTCTGCGCGCTCGCCGCGGGCGGTCCCCTCCCCTGAGGAGATCACGGGGTCGCGCCGGGTAAGATGACGGGCCCCTGACGAGAACGAGGACGATCGGATGCAACTTGCCCTGCAGATCGTGTTGATCGTCACCAGCGTTCTGCTGGTGTTGCTGATCCTGCTGCACCGTGGGCGCGGCGGCGGTCTGTCCACGCTTGTTCGGCGGCGGCATGCAGTCGAGCCTGTCGGGCTCCAGCGTCGTCGAGCGCAACCTCGACCGGCTGACGCTGTTCGTGGGGGCGATCTGGGTGATCGCGATCATCGGTACCGGGCTGCTCGT
Source organism: uncultured Actinomycetota bacterium (assembly GCA_963799945.1). GTDB lineage: Bacteria > Actinomycetota > Actinomycetes > Mycobacteriales > Pseudonocardiaceae > Pseudonocardia. The sequence goes on along the minus strand of CAWCZG010000003.1, from coordinate 64,764 downwards.
GAAGCTGGGGGTCTGAAGCATGGCCATGTCAGGCGGCAACGCGATCCGGGGCACCCGCGTGGGGGCCGGCCCGATGGGCGAGTCCGAGCGGGGCGAGACCGCCCCGCGGCAGTTCGTCTCGTACTACTGCGCGAGCGGGCACGTCACCTCACCCTCGTTCGCCTCCGAAGCGGAGATCCCCGACTCGTGGGACTGCCCGCGCTGCGGCCTGCCCGGCGGCCGGGACAACACCAACCCGCCCGCGGCGCCCCGCACCGAGCCTTACAAGACGCACCTCGCGTACGTGAAGGAGCGCCGCAGCGACGCCGATGGCGCCGCCATCCTCGAGGAGGCCCTCGGCCGCCTCCGCGCCTCCCGCGAGCTCTAGCCCGCCGCGATCGCCGTGAGCTGGTCGCTGATCGCACCGGCCAGTGTCGCGGTGGCGGTGGCGGCCGGGATGGCCGAGGTCGCCACCTGCACGACCTGGTTCGCCGCGCACCATCACGCCGTAGACCAGGTCGCCGTCGAACCGGCACACGAAGCCGCCGTCGCCCGCGTTCACGTCGATGCGGGAGCCCTTCAGGCACAGCTGGGCGAGCAGCTCGCGTTCCGCGGCCGCGTCGGCCTGCGTCCTCGGGAACAGCGACACGGTGAGGAACTGCGGGGCGCCCGGGCCGGAGGGCTCGGGCCCGGCGTCGTAGACGCAGCGGGTGTCGCTGGCCGTCGACTGGTCCGGCGTCCACTTCACGTCGGTCGCGCTGGTCAGCGCGGCGGTGTCGAGCACGCATGCGGCGGGCGGGTCGGGCGGGTCGGCATTCGGGAGCGGCGGGTCGGCCGAACAGGCTCCGAGCAGGACGGCGGCGGCCGCGACGGCCGCCACCTGGGGAACCCTCCCGACGGGGGTCATCGCCCGGCGAGGATCGCGTCCGCCAGCTCGCGGAACGCGCCGTGCCCCCCGGTGGCCCGGCAGTGGTGGACGGCGGCCGCGCGCGCGGCGGGCACCGCGTCGGCCGGGCACGCCGCCAGGCCGACGGCCAGCAGCAGCCCGACGTCGTGCACGTCGTCGCCGATGAAGGCCACCTCGTCCAGGCCGATCGACCAGCGCGCGCACAGCTCCTTGGCGTCGGCGAGCTTGTCGGCCGTGCCCGCGCGCAGGGCGTCGACCTGCAGCTTCGCCGCCCGCGCGTGGATCTGCGGCCCGTCTTCGCTGGTGAGGATGCCGGTGCGGATCCCGGCGCGGCGCAGCAGCTCGAACCCCTTGCCGTCCCGCGCGCTGTAGGTCTTGGACTCGCTGCCGTCGCTGGAGTAGGTCATCCCGTTGTCGGTGAGCACGCCGTCGACGTCGGTGAGCACGAGCCGGATCCGGGCCGCGCCGCGCAGCGGCTCCACCGGCTGGTCGCGGCGGCGCAGCAGCGCGTCGACGATGACGAGGTCGCTGGGCTCGTCGACCTCCGTGTAGCTGTCCTCCGGCATCTCCCACAGCCCGATGCGGCCGCTGATCCGCACGCCGGTGCCTGCCAGCGCGGCCCGGCTCGTGAGGTACAGCGCCCCGTTCTCGACGAGGTGGCCCGCGAGCTGCTGGCGGCGCGGCCGGGCGGCCGGGTCGTAGTCGGCGCGGGCGCCCGTCCGGCGTGAGCTCCCACCGGAACCGGCGCTGGCGCACCACCGACAGCACGCTGTCGAAGCCCGTGTGCAGCAGCGCGTACGCCCCGTCGAGGTCCTCGGCGCGCAACAGCGGGCTGGTGGCCTGCACCAGCCCGATCTCGTCGACGCCCTCGGCCTCGGGCGTGCCCAGCACGTCGAGCAGCACGCTCTCGGTGGTGGCGGTGTCCGACGCCGTGGCGGGGGATCGGGCGGGCAGCCCGACCCGGCCCGGCCAGGTCGTGGTGACGTGCTCGCGCACCGCCGGGTCGTCGGTGGACACCAGCACCCGGTCGACGCAGCGGGCGGCCAGCGCGGCCTCGACCGTCCAGTCGAGCAGCGGGCGGCCGCCGACCCGCGCCAGGTTCTTGCCCGGGACGCCCTTGCTGCCCGCGCGCGCCGGGATGACGATCGCCAGCCGGTGGCTCATGCCCGCCACTTCAGCTTCTCGCGCTGCGCCTCCTCGATCGGCAGCACCTCGACCGGCTTGTAGGTGAGCGCCTTGGCGACGTTGCGCAGGTCGCGCGCCAGCTTGCGCATGCCGTCCGGCTCGAGCGACGCGGCGTGGTCGGTGCCCTTGCTGGTGCGGTCGAGGGTGAAGTGCCGCTCGACGTACTGCGCGCCCAGCGCGAGCGCCGCCACGTCGGCGGCGATGCCCAGGTGGTGGCCGGAGAAGCCGATCGCGTGGACGTCGGCGCCGTAGGCCGCGCAGAGCCGCTGCACCTCCAGCAGACAGATGTCCTCGAACGGCACCGGGTAGCCGGACGTGCACGCGTACAGGACCAGATCCGACGAGCCGACCGCGGTCGCGGAACAGCGCGACGATCCGCTCCTCCTCGGCCCGCGTCGTCATGCCGAGCGAGAGGTGGATGATCCCGCCGAACTCGGCGCACAGCAGCTCCAGCAGCTCCGTGTGCTGGTTGGTGGCCGACGGGACCTTCACGAACGGGGGCGCCAGCCCGACGACGGCCTTCGCCGACGGCATGTCCCAGACGCTCGTGCTGTAGACGACGCCGCGCTCGGCGGAGCAAGCGAGCCAGCTCGGCGTGCTGGTCGATGTCGAACTCCAGGAACTCCCGGTGCTCGCCGTAGCTCGCGCCGAACGCGTGGCGGGGCTCGGGGTGCGGCGCGTTGTACTGCTCGGGCGTGAGCAGCGTCGCGGGGTCGCGCTTCTGGAACTTGACGGCGTCGACCTCGCAGAACCGGGCCGCCACGGAGATCATCCGCTTGGCGAGGTCGAGGTCGCCCCCGTGGTTGCAGCCGATCTCGGCGATGACGAAGGGAGCAGGCACGGTGTCGATTGTCGTCCGGGCGTCGACGGGCGCGCACCCCGGGGCGGTTGTGCCCTAACCGTCCGAGTGATGAGCGAGCCGAGCGATCCGCACGCGTCGAAGCTCGACCGAGCGCAGGCGAGAGGGCGATGACGAGCTTGCGAGCGAGTCTCGCGCTTGCGAAGCACTCGACCGAGCGCAGGCGAGGGAGGGCGATGAGCAGCGCGGGCACGGTGGCGACGACCAGGCAGGTCCTGGGTGACCTGGTGCGCGCCTACGCCCGCCACGACCCGCCGCGGTCGGTCGCGATCGTCGGCAACGCGCCGCTGTCCGAAAGCGCCGAGCGGGCCGCTTTGGTCGACGGCAGCGACCTGGTCGTGCGGATGACCACCTTCGCGCTCGACGAGCCAGGCGGACCGCCCCGAATCGGGCGGCGCACCGACGTCGTCCTGCTGCACCGCGCGCTCGTGCCGGGACCCGGCACCTTCCTCGACCACAGCTCGCGGCTCTACCTGCTCGTCGAGCCCGGCCGCCTGCACTGGGAGCGGGAGGACCGGCCGGACTGGTGGCCGGTGGAGGCCGTCTCGGTGCCCAACCACGCGTTCACCGTCGCGCTGAAGGAGCTGATGGGCATTCCTCGCCGAAGAACCCGCCTGGCCCACCACGGGCACGTTGGCCGCCTACGTCTTCTCCGAGCTCTTCCCCGAGGCCGAGGTGCGCCTGACCGGCACCACCGTCGCCGACCGCCCCGAGCAGACCGAGTTCGCGCACGGCTGGGGTCCCGCGGTGGCCGTCACCGCGGAGCACCGGCTGGCCCCGAAGGCGCGCTGCTGCGCTCGCTGGGCGGCGCAGGGCCGGATCGAGCTGGTCGCGTGAACCCGCGGCTCCGCAAGACCCTCGTCGCGCCGCTCCGGCCGTTGGCTGCAGCGCCTCCAGGCCCGCATCGACAACGGCGTCCGCGCGGGCGACGAGCACCGCGAGCAGCGCCTGCAGGAGGTCGCGCAGCGAGCTGCGCGACGCCCAGGCCACCGAAGCCGCCGATCCAGCACCGCCTCCGCGACGAACGGCTCGGTGCCCTGACCGGCCGGGTCGACGACCTGGACGACCAGATGCGCCGCATCAGCGCCCAGCTCGTGGCCCTGGAGCGGCGCGTCGGTGACCTGGAGCGGCCCGCCGTCGACCTCGGCGCCGACGACGCCGACCGCCGCGAAGCGCGCTGCGCTCATCGACGAGGTACGCCAGGAACACGGCCGCGCCCAGGCCCGCCTCGCGGGCGTGGCGTTCTACGAGGAGCGCATCGCGCGGCTCGAACAGGCAGGCAACGGTGAAAGCCGCCCAGGTACGAACGGCTCTGGCGCGAGCTGATCAGCAGGGGATAGCGTCCCGGCCATGACACGGTGGACGCTGCCCCCCGACAAGATCCCGACGGCGTGGTTCAACGTGGCCCCGCACCTGAGCTCGCCGCCGCAGCCGCCGCTGCACCCGGGCACCCGTGAGCCGGTCGGGCCGGACGACCTCGCCCCGCTCTTCCCGATGGCGCTGATCGGCCAGGAGGTCAGCACCGAGCCGTGGATCGACGTTCCCGGCGAGGTTCTCGACATCCTGCGGCTCTGGCGGCCCACCCCGCTGGTCCGCGCGGTCCGCCTGGAGAAGGCGCTCGGCACGCCCGCGCGGATCTACTTCAAGGACGAGTCCGATCTCGCCGTCGGGCAGCCACAAGACCAACACCGCGGTGCCCCAGGCGTTCTACAACGCCCAGGAGGGCATCACCCGGCTCTCCACGGAGACCGGCGCCGGGCAGTGGGGCACCGCGCTCGCGTTCGCCTGCGCCCAGTTCGACCTGGAGCTCAAGGTCTACATGGTCCGCGCGTCCTACGACCAGAAGCCCTACCGCAAGATCGCGATGGAGACGTGGGGCGCGAGCGTCGTGCCCTCGCCGGTCGACGAGCCCGACCACCCCGGGTCGCTGGGCTCCGCGATCTCCGACGCGGTGCGCGACTGCGTCGGGCGCGCCGACACCCACTACTCGCTGGGCTCGGTGCTCAACCACGTGCTGCTGCACCAGACCGTGATCGGGCTGGAGGCGAAGGAGCAGCTGGAGCTGGCCGGGGAGCGGCTGCCCGACGTCGTGATCGCGCCCTGCGGCGGCGGCTCGAACCTCGGCGGCATCTCGTTCCCGTTCGTGCCCGACGCGGGAGTGCGGCTGCTGGCCGTCGAGCCGATGTCGTGCCCGACGCTGACCAAGGGCGCGTTCGGCTACGACTTCGGCGACGAGGCGGGGCTCACGCCGCTCCTGCCGATGTACAGCCTCGGCCACGACTTCATCCCGCCCTCGATCCACGCGGGCGGGCTGCGCTACCACGGCGACTCACCGTTGATCTCCCAGCTCGTGCGCGACGGCCGGATGGAGGCCATCGCCTACCCGCAGGGCAAGGTCTTCGAGGCCGCAGTGCAGTTCGCGCGCGTCGAGGGCAAGATCCCGGCGCCGGAGTGCGCGCACGCCATCCGGGCCGCGATCGACGAGGCGCTGGCCGCGAAGGAGACCGGGGAGGAGAAGGTGATCCTCTTCAACTACTGCGGGCACGGCTTCCTGGATCTGTCGGCCTACGACGACTACAACAACGGCCGCCTCGTGGACGAGCAGGGCTAGCCGTTGCCTGGGTCGGCGAACCAGCCGACCCAGCGGCGTTGGCCGGGGGTCTCGACCGCACGGCGGCGGTAATGGGCGCGCGTCCAGGCGACCGCGTCGGCGGCGGGAACCCCGGCGAGCACGGCCATGCAGGCGATGGCGGTGCCGGTGCGGCCGGTGCCGCCACCGCAGGTGATCTCGACGAGCTCGCCCGCCCGCGCCCGCGCGTGGGCCCGCCGGATCGCCGCGGCGGCCGCCGCGGGGTCGCGCGGCGTGCGGAAATCGGGCCAGTCCACCCATTCCAGCGGCCAGCCCGGCCGGAACGAGCCCCGGTCCGGGCCGAGGCACAGCCCGAAGGTGGGTGCGGGGCCCGGCGGCCGCTGCTCGCGGCGCCCCCGCGCGCACACGACGGCGCCGTCGGGCAACGCGACGCGGTAGACGCCTCCCACGTCGCGCACCCCGGTCTCAGGTCAGGCGGGACAGCAGGCTGCCCGGGCCCACGGCGGGTGCGGTCAGGCGCTCGCGCAGGCCGCGGTCGGCCGTCACCACGGTGACGTCGCCGTCGAGGGCCGCCGCCAGCTCGACGATCGCGCTGTCGCCGTCGGCGGGCGCGATCACCACGTGCAGGTGCTCGTGGTCGGGGACGACCGCCTTGCGCGCCGCGCCCTCCAGGACGATGTACACCTCGTCGGTGTCGAGCCTGCCTGCGTCCAACGCCGCGACGAGCTGCGCGGCCAACCGCCCCGCGGCCCCGGCCCGGTCGCGCCACCAGCCATCGGGGCGCGAGCCGACCACGTTGGCCGCGTCGACGACGAGCAGGCGCATGGCGACTCAGGCGATCTGCGGGACCAGGTCGCGCGGGAGCTTGGCCGCGGCGGCCCGGTCGAGCAGCCACAGGGTGCGGCGCTGGCCCGCGCGCGCCTGCCACCGGGATCGCCACCTCGCCCGCTCCGCCGAGCGCCAGCGCCACCGCGCCCGCCTTCGACTCGCCCGTGGTCACGATCCACACCTCGGCAGCCTTGCGGATCGCCGGGAGCGTGAGCGACACGCGCGTCGGCGGCGGCTTGGGGCACCCGTGCACGGCGACGACCGAGCGCTCGGTCTCGTACACGGCGGGGGAGTGCGGGAACACCGAGGCGGTGTGGCCCTCCGGGCCCATGCCGAGCAGCAGAACGTCGAACGACGGGACGGGCCCGTGGTCCTCCGGGCGGGCCTTGTCCGCCAGCAGGGCCGCGTACTCCTCGGCCGCCGCCTCCGCGCCGGACGGGCCGGTGCCCGTGTCCGCGCCCATCGGGTAGACCTTCGCGGGGTCGACCCGGACGTGGTCGAGCAGCGCCTCGCGCGCCTGAGTGTCGTTGCGCTCCGGGTCGCCGGGCGCCAGGAACCGCTCGTCACCCCAGTAGAACTCGACCTCACCCCAGTCGACGGCGTCACGCGCGACGGTGGCCCGCACCTGCTCGAGCATCGCGATGCCGACGCCGCCGCCGGTCAGCACGAGCTTCGGCACGGAGCCGCCCGCCTGGACGTCGACCAGCCGCGTGATGAGCCGGGCCGCGGCGGCGGCCGCGAGGATGTTGGGCTGGGCGTGGACCGCGATCTCGGGTGTTGTCATGGTGTCGCCTCCAGGAGCGAGAGTCCCGCGATGGTCATGACGACGCGGCCGAGACGGCCGGGGTCGCGATCGGGGTGCGGCCCCTGCTGATCTTCGCGATGCCCGCGAGGGCGGCACCGTAGATCTCGTCGGGGTCCAGGCGGCGCAGCTCCTCAGCGAGGCAGTCGCGCACCTCGCGGCGGGCCAGCGCCACCAGCCGGTCGGGCTGGCCGGGCTGGCGCAGCCTGCCGACCTTCCCGTCCGGGCGCGCCAGCTCGACCGCGCCGCCGAGCCGCTCCAGGCGGACCGAGGTCATGCCGGGCCCGGACTTGGCGGGGGAGCGCTTCACCTTGATCCCCAACCGCTCCGCGAGCCACCCCGCCATCAGGTCGGTCGAGGGCGAGACCACCTCACCCGCGACGACCGCGCTGGTCACCGGGTCGTGCGGCGGCGCATCCAGCGCGGCGGCCAGCAGCGCGCGCCACGGCGTGAGCCGGGTCCAGGTGAGATCGGTGTCCCCGGCGACGTAGTTGGCGCGGCGCTGCTCGAACGCCTTGGTCGGGTTCTTCGACGAGAGCGCGTCGGTGATCCGACGCTGCGCCAGCAGGCCGACCGCGTCGGCCGAGGGCACCGCGGGCGCCTCGCTCGGCCACCAGGCCACGACCGGCGCGTCCGGCAGCAGCAGCGGCATCACCATGCCCGCTCCCGCGTCGTCGTCGGCCAGCGGGCCGTAGCCGCGCAGCACGATCACGTCGGAGGCGCCCGCGTCGCCGCCGACCCGGATCTGCGCGTCGAGGCGCGCCGCGGCCTTCTTCTGGCCGCGGGCCAGCACGATCACCCGGCACGGGTGCTCCCGGCTGGCCGAGTTCCCGGCGGCGATCGCGCCTTCGATGGCGCTGCCGTCGTCGGTGATGATCACCAGCGTCAGCACCCGGCCCAGCGCCTGCACCCCGCCCTCGGAGCGGAGCCGCACGAGCGCCTTGTTGACGTCCGACACCGTGCTGGACGGAAGATCGACGATCATGCTCGCCTCGCAAGCTCGGCTTCGACAATCACGGCCGCCTCCACGTGCGTCCGGTGCGGGCGAGCATGGCCTTCGCCGACTCCGGCCCCCAGGAACCGGCCGGATAGGGGTCGGGCCCCGTGGGCTCGTTCGCCCAGTGCTCCAGGACCGGGTCGAGGATCTCCCACGACCGTTCGACCTCGGCGTTGACCGGGAAGAGCGACGGCTCGCCGAGCAGCACGTCGAGGATCAGCCGTTCGTAGGCCTCCGGGGAGGCCTCGGTGAACGCGGTGCCGTAGCCGAAGTCCATGGTGACGTCGCGGACCTCCATCTGGTTGCCCGGCACCTTGGACCCGAACCGCATGGTGACGCCTTCGTCGGGCTGCACGCGGATGACGAACGCGTTCTGGCCGAGCTCCTCGGTCATCGTCGCGTCGAACGGCAGGTGCGGCGCACGCTTGAACACCACCGCGATCTCGGTGACGCGGCGCCCCAGCCGCTTGCCCGTGCGCAGGTAGAACGGCACACCCGCCCACCGCCGGGTGTCGACCTCGCAGGTGATCGCCGCGAACGTCTCGGTGCGCGACTCGGGGTTGAACCCCTCCTCCTCCTTCAGGCCCGGCACCAGCTCGCCGCCCTGCCAGCCGCCGGTGTACTGCCCGTGGGCGGTGGTCTCGTCCAGCGGGCCGACGAGCCGCGTGGCGTTGAGGATCTTGATCTTCTCGTTGCGCAGCTCCGTGGAGGAGAACGACACCGGCTCCTCCATCGCGGTGAACGCGAGGAGCTGCAGCAGGTGGTTCTGGATCACGTCACGGGCGGCGCCGATGCCGTCGTAGTAGCCCGCGCGGCCGCCGAGCCCGATGTCCTCGGCCATCGTGATCTGCACGTGGTCGACGTAGTGGGCGTTCCAGATCGGCTCGAAGAGCTGGTTGGCGAAGCGCAGCGCCAGGATGTTCTGCACCGTCTCCTTGCCGAGGTAGTGGTCGATGCGGAACACCGAGTCCTCGGGGAAGACGTCGTTGACGATGCCGTTGAGCTCGATCGCCGACTTCAGGTCGTGCCCGAACGGCTTCTCGATCACCACGCGGCGCCACTGGTGCCCGTCCTGGGCCGACAGGCCGGAGCGGGCGAGCTGCTTGCACACCACCGGGAAGGCGCCGGGCGGGATCGACAGGTAGAACGCGTGGTTGCCGCCCGTGCCGCGGACCCGGTCGAGGTCGGCGACGGTCAGCTCGAGGCGGTCGAACGCGTCGTCGTCGTCGAAGCTGCCCTGCACGAAGCGGAACCCCTCGGCGAGGCGGTCCCACACCGTCTGGTCGAACGGGGTGCGGGCGTGGGCCCGGACGGCCTCGTAGACGACCTGCCCGAAGTCCTCGTCGCCCAGTCGCGGCGGGCGAAGCCGGTGAGCGCGAAGCCCGGCGGCAGCAGCCCGCGGTTGGCGAGGTCGTAGATGGCGGGCATCAGCTTCTTGCGCGACAGGTCCCCGGTGACCCCGAAGATCACCAGGCCGCACGGGCCCGGCGATCCGCGGCAGCCGCTTGTCACGGGCGTCGCGCAGCGGGTTGGTCCAGGACTTCGCGCCGGTCACGAGCTCTCCAGACGGGTGCGCTCGACGGTCACGGCGCGATCATTGCAGCCTCGGCGACGGGCGCGCATCGCACCCGGATCCGGCTGGGCGGCCCCGCCGCGACGGGGTGCGGTCCGAGCACCCCGCTGCGGCCCGCCGAGCGGGCCGCAGCAGGGCAGTGCAGGCGAGGGGCGGTGGGTCAGCCCTTGGCCCCGTCGAGCTGGCCCTTGACCGTCTCCAGCAGCTCCGCCCAGGACTTCTCGAACTTGTCGACGCCCTCGTTCTCCAGGACGAGGAAGACGTCGGTGAGGTCGACGCCCTGCGCGGCCACGGCGTCGAAGACGCTCCTGCGCCTCGGCCGCCGTGCCGGTGACCGCGTCGCCGTGCTGCTCGCCGTGGTCGGCGTAGGCCATCATCGTCTTCTCCGGCATCGTGTTGACGGTGTCGGCGACGACCAGCTCGGTGATGTAGAGGGTGTCGGAGTACTCCGGGTTCTTCACACCGGTCGACGCCCACAGCGGCCGCTGGGCCTTGGCGCCCTTGCGCCGCCAGCGCTGTTCCAGCGCTTGCCGGAGAACAGCTCCTGGAACGCGGCGTAGGCCAGGCGCGAGTTCGCCACGCCCGCCTTGCCGCGCAGCGCGAGCGCCTCGTCGGTGCCGATCTTCTCCAGCCGCTTGTCGATCTCGGTGTCGACGCGGGAGACGAAGAAGCTCGCCACCGACGTGATGCCCGCCAGGTTGTGGCCGTTGGCGTCGGCCTGCTCCAGCCCGTCGAGGTAGGCGTTCATGACCTCGCGGTAGCGCTCGACGGAGAAGATCAGCGTGACGTTCACGCTGACGCCCTCGCCCAGCGTGCGCGTGATCGCGGACAGGCCCGCCTCCGTCGCCGGGATCTTGACCAGCAGGTTGGGCCGGTCGACGGCCTTCCACAGGTCGACGGCCTCGGCGAACGTCGCGTCGGTGTCGTGGGCCAGACGCGGGTCGACCTCGAGCGACACGCGCCCGTCGACCCCGCCCGAGTGCTCCCAGGTGCCGCTGAACACGTCGCACGCCTGCTGGACGTCGGCCACGGTGATCTCGCGGACCGCGTCGTCGACCGAGGCGCCGCGGGCGGCCAGCTCGCGCACCTGGGCGTCGTAGGCGTCGCCGTTGGCTCAGCGCGCCCGCGAAGATCGTCGGGTTGGTGGTGACCCCGACGACGCTGTAGTCGGTGATCAGGGACTGCAGGTTGCCGGTCTGCAGCCGCTCACGCGACAGGTCGTCGAGCCAGATGGAGACACCCGCCGCAGCGAGCTCGGCCAGCCGTTCGTTGGTCATGCCTTGTCCTCCCAGATCCTCAGGATGGTCAGGCGCGAGCCAGGCTGCGCTTCGCAGCAGCGACCACGTTCTCCGTCGTGAAACCGAACTCCCTGAACAGCGTCTGGTAATCGGCGCTCGCCCCGAAGTGCTCGATCGAGATGTTCTCGCCCGCGTCGCCGGTGAACCGGTGCCACGGCATCGCGATCCCCGCCTCCACGCTGACCCTGGCCTTGACCGTCGCGGGCAGCACCGTCTCGCGGTACGCGGCGTCCTGCTCGTCGAACCACTCCATGCACGGCATCGACACCACCCGGGTCAGCACGCCCTCGTCCTCCAACACCTTGCGCGCTTCGACGGCCATCTGCAGCTCGGAGCCGGTGGCGATGAGGATGACCTGCGGCAGGCCCGAGGACGCGTCGGCGACGATGTAGCCGCCCTTGGCGACGCCCTCGTGCGTGGTGCCCTCCAGAACGGGGATGTTCTGGCGGGTCAGCGCCAGGCCGCACGGCCCGCCGGTGCGCTCGAGGATCGCCTTCCACGCGCCCGCGGTCTCGGTGGCGTCGCCGGGGCGCAGCATCGAGAGGCCCGGGATGGCCCGCAGCGCGGCCATGTGCTCGATCGGCTGGTGGGTCGGGCCGTCTTCGCCGAGCCCGATCGAGTCGTGCGTCCAGACGTAGATCACCGGCACCTGCATCACCGACGCCAGCCGGACCGCGCCGCGCATGTAGTCGGAGAAGACGAGGAACGTGCCGCCGTAGGGGCGGGTGGGGCCGTGCAGCGCGATGCCCGACAGGATCGAGCCCATCGCGTGCTCGCGGATGCCGAAGTGCAGCGTGCGCCCGTACGGGCGAGGGCTTCCAGAGCCGGGTCGCGGTGCTCTCCGGCCCGAACGAGGGCTGGCCCTCCATGGTCGTGTTGTTGCTCTCGGCGAGGTCGGCCGAGCCGCCCCAGAGCTCGGGCAGCACGTCGGCCAGCGCGTTGAGCACCTCGCCGGAGGCCTTGCGGGTGGAGACGCCCTTCGCGTCGGGCTCCCAGCTCGGCAGCGCCTTCTCCCAGCCGACCGGCAGCGAGCGCCCGATCAGCCGGTCGAGCAGCTCCTTGCGCTCGGGCTCGCGGGCGGCCCAGTCGTCGAAGGTCTTCTGCCAGGCGGCGTGCGCCTCCTGCCCGCGGTCGTAGACCTCGCGGGTGTGCGCGAGCACGGCCTCGTCGACCTCGAAGGACTCCTCCGGGTTGAAGCCGAGGATCTTCTTGACCTCGGCCACCTCGTCGGCGCCCAGCGCGGAGCCGTGCGCCTGGAACGTGTTCATCTTGTGCGGCGCGGGCCAGCCGATCACCGTCTTCAGCACGATGATCGACGGGCGGGAGGTCTCGGCCTTGGCCGCCTCCAGCGCATCGAGGATGCCGCTGACGTTCTCGCCGCTCTCGACGACCTGCACGTGCCAGCCGTAGGACTCGTAGCGCATCGCGGTGTCCTCGGACAGCGCGATCGTCGTGTCGTCCTCGATCGAGATCTTGTTGTCGTCGTAGATCAGGATGAGGTTGCCCAGCTCCTGGGTGCCCGCGAGCGAGGACGCCTCGGAGGTGACGCCCTCCTCGATGTCGCCGTCGGAGGCGATCACGTAGATGTAGTGGTCGAACGGGCTCTCGCCCGTGCGCGGCGTCGGGGTCGAACAGGCCGCGCTCACGCCGGGCGGCCATCGCCATGCCGACGGCGGAGGCGAGACCCTGGCCCAGCGGGCCGGTGGTGATCTCGACGCCGCGGGTGTGGCCGTGCTCGGGGTGGCCCGGGGTCTTGGAGCCCCACGTGCGCAGCTCCTTCAGGTCCTGACAGCTCCAGGCCGTAGCCGCAGAGGTACAGCTGGATGTAGAGCGTGATCGACGAGTGCCCGCAGGAGAGCACGAACCGGTCGCGGCCGATCCAGTCGGCGTCGCTGCGGGTCGTGCCGCATGACGCGCTGGAACAGCGAGTAGGCCAGGGGTGCGAGGCTCATCGCGGTGCCGGGGTGGCCGTTGCCGACCTTCTGCACCGCGTCGGCGGCGAGTACCCGGATCGTGTCGACGGCACGCCGGTCGAGGTCGGTCCAGTCGTCGGGCACGCTGGCCCTGGTCAGCGCCTCGATGTCGATGTCGGCCACAGCACTCCTTCGAATTCGGGTGGTGGTGGGCGGCTCCGGCAGGAGCGTAGTCCGCTCGGCGTGTCGTGTGTGATCTCGCGCCAAGACTTCACCGTGCGCTTTTGGGGGTCTACCCAGACCGGCCGCATGGGCATGCGCGGGGCTAGGATCGACAAGCCGTAGAAGCTGCATTCCCTCCGAACGCGAGAAGGCGAGGTTGCCGGTGGCCGTGCCCACGTCCCCGCCGGTCGCTGTCTCGCCTCTGCGGGCGGGTCTGCGCCGTGCGCGCGCCACCGTGGCGGCCTACCTCGGCCTCACCAAGACGCGGATCATCGAGCAGCTGCTCGTCGTCACCGTGCCCGCGATGTTCCTCGCGCAGCGCGGTATGCCGTCGGTGTGGCTCATCCTCGCCACGCTCGTCGGGCGGGGCGATGGCCGCGGCCAGCGCGCACGCGTTGAACTGCGTCGTCGACGCCGACATCGACGTGAAGATGAAGCGCACCGCCCGGCGTCCGCTGGCCAGGGGCCAGGTGCCGCCGCGCAACGCGCTGGTGTTCGGGCTGGTGCTGGGCGCGCTCAGTGCCGTGTGGCTGGGCTTCACCACCAACTGGCTGGCCGCGGGCCTCTCGGTCGCGGCGATCGCGTTCTACGTGCTGGTCTACACGCTGATGCTCAAGCGGCGCACCTCGCAGAACATCGTGTGGGGCGGCGCGGCGGGGTGCATGCCGGTCGTCATCGGCTGGGCCGCGGTCACCGGCACGGTCGGCTGGCCCGCGCTGGTGATGTTCGCCGTGATCTTCTTCTGGACGCCGCCGCACTTCTGGGCGCTGGCGATGCGCTACCGCGACGACTACGCCGCCGCCGGGGTGCCGATGCTCCCGGTGGTCGCGACGCCCGCGCAGGTGTCGCGGCGGATCGTGGCCTACTCCTGGGTGATGGTGGCGACCACGCTGCTGCTGATCCCGGCCACCTCGTGGATCTACGCCACCGCGGCGGTGCTGGGCGGGGCGTGGTTCGTCGCCGAGGCCCACCGGCTGCACGCGGGGATCGTCGCGGGCCGACGGTGGCAGCCCGATGGCGCTGTTCCACCGCTCCAACGCCTACCTGTGCGGGCTGTTCGTCGCCATCGCGGTCGACGCGGCCATCGGCCTGCCGGTGCTGGGCTGGCCGACGTTCTGAGCCCGGGCGCGCTCGCTACGGGGTGAGGACCAGCTTCCCCGTCGTGCGGCGGCCGTGCAGGTCCTCGTGGGCGGTGCGGGCGTCGGCCAACGGGTAGCGGTGAGCGATGCGCACGTCCAGCGAGCCGTCGGCGACGGCCGCGTAGACGGCCCCTGACGTGGCCACCAGGTCCTCGTGGGTGTCGATGTGGTGGAACAGCGACGGACGGGTGAGGTAGAGCGAGCCGCCCGCGTTGAGCCGCTGCGGATCCACCGGCGGCACCGGGCCGCTCGCCGCCCCGAAGAGCACGAGCATGCCGCGGCGCCGCAGCGAGTCCAGGCTGGCGTCGAACGTGCTGGCACGCCGACGCCGTCGTAGGCGACGGCCACCCCGACGCCCCCGGTCAGGTCGCGCACCTGCTCGGCCAGGTCGTCGGAGTAGCGCAGCACGTCGGCCGCGCCCGCCCCCCTGGCCAGCTCCTCCTTCTCGGCCGAGGAGACCGTGGCCGATCACCCGGGCACCGCGCGCGGTCGCGAGCTGGGTGAGCAGCAGCCCGACCCCGCCCGCCGCGGCGTGCACGAGCACGTCGTCGCCGGGCTGCACGGGGTAGGTCGTGGTGACCAGGAACCAGGCCGTCATGCCCTGCAGCAGCGCCCCGACGGCGACCTCGTCGGACACGCCGTCGGGCACCGGCACCGCCTTGTCCGCCGGAACGGCGACGGCTTCGGCGTAGGTGCCGAGGGTGTCCGACCAGGCGACGCGGTCGCCGACGGCGAGGTCGGTGACGCCCTCACCGAGGGCCGTGACCCGCCCGGCGCCCTCGAGTCCGAGCACCAGGGGCAGGTCCATGGGGTAGACGCCGCCGCGGTGGTAGGTGTCGATGTAGTTCACGCCCGCGGCGCCGACCTCGACGACGACCTCGCCCGGCCCCGCCTCCGGGGTGGGCAGCTCGGCGAGCTTCAGGACCTCGGGGCCGCCGGTTTCGCTGATCTGGATCGCGCGCACGCGCGCGATCATGCCCCGGCGGGGGCCAGCTCCGCTGGGGCTCGGGTGCGACGGTTGCGCCGTGCGGACGCTCGGTGGTACCCGCCCACAGCGCAGCCGCGCCGACCGTGACCAGCGCCGCGCCGAGCACGTGCAGCGAGACCAGCGCCTCCGGCACGCCCAGCGCGTACTGGGTGCCGCCGATCGCGCCCTGGGCCAGCACGGTCGACGACGAGCAGCCCGAAGCGGCGGCCGAGCGCGCGGGGCGCGCCGACCGCGCGCAGCGTGAAGCCGAGCGCGACGAGCATGCCCAGGTAGGCGAAGAGCAGGTCGGCGTGCAGCTGGGCGAGCGAGGCGACCGGGAGGTCCAGCCGTGGGGTGCCCGCGTCGCCCGCGTGCGGGCCCGCCGCCGTGACCAGCGTGCCCGGCGACCAGCAGGCAGGCGAGCACGGCGGTGCTGGTCGCGATCAGCCCGCGGACGGCGCCCGGGACGAGGGGCCGCGCCTGGCCCGTCGCCGTCGGATGCGGCGGCCACGAGCTGCACGGCCAGCCACACCAGGACCATCGAGAGGACGAAGTGCACGGCGACCGACCACCAGGCCAGCTGCAGCAGCACCGTCATCCCGCCGATCACGGCCTGGGCGACGACGCCGAGCGGCTGGACGAGCGCGAGCCGGGTGAGCCTGCGCCTGCGCGGCCGGGTGGCCAGCGCCGCGAGGAAGCAGGCGGCCGCGATGACGACGACCAGGAAGGTCAGCAGCCGGTTGCCGAACTCGATCCACTGGGTGACCGCGCGGGTCGCGGGGTGCGCGACCGGCACCAGGCTGCCGGGGAAGCACTGGGGCCAGGTCGGGCAGCCCAGCCCCGACCCGGTGACCCGCACCACCGACCCCGTGACGGCGATCCCCGCCTGCGCGACGACGGCAGCGACCGCCAGCGGCGCGCATGACCCGGTTCGAGGTGGGCGGCAGACGATCGAGCAAGGCCACGGGTCGATGCTAGGCGCGCCGCCCCCACCCCGCGCTGCGCACCCCGGGCCGACTGCGCACCCGGACAGGGGCGGTGGTCAGCGCCAGCGGACGAGGCGGACGGCGGCGACGCCCGCCCACCAACGCCCAGGCCACGAGCACGAGGACCTGGCCCGCGGTCGGGGCGTGGCCGGTCGACAGCGCCGCGCGCAGGCCCTCGGCCAGTGCGCCGCTGGGCAGCAGCGACGCCACGGCGGCGAGGGGGGCGGGCATCTCGGCCGATGGGCACCACGATGCCGCCCACCAGCAACAGGACCAGCCAGACGAGGTTGGCCACCGCGAGCGTGATCTCGGCGCGCAACGTGCCGCCGACCAGGATGCCCAGCGCCCCGAACGCGGCGCAGCCCAACAGCACCAGCAGCAGCGCCCAGCCGAACCCCGCGGCGTCGGGCCGCCAGCCGAGCGCGAAGGCGATCGCCGACAGCACCACGATCTGGATCGCGACGACGCCGAGCACCGCCACCAGCCGCCCGGCCACCAGCAGCCAGCGGGGGAGCGCCGTGGCGGCCAGCCGCCGGATCACGCCGTAGCGGCGGTCGAAGCCGAGCGTGATGGCCTGGCTCGTGAACGCCGTGGACATCACGGCCAGCGCGAGCACCCCCGGCGTGACGGCGCCGACCCGCGGCTCGGGCAGCGGCACGAGCGTGATGCAGCGTGAGGCCGACCAGCAGGACGGCCGGGATGAGCAGCGTCAGCAGCACCTGCTCGCCGCCGCGCAGCGCCAGCCGCAGCTCGACGCCGGACTGGGCGGCGAGCATCCGCAGCGGGCGCCCCGCGCCGGGAGCGGGCGCGAAGGTGCCGGGCGTCGAACCGCGTCACCGGTCCCGCGCCTCGCGACGGGCTGCGGTCACGACCGCAGCTCCCGCCCCGTGAGCTCGAGGAACACGTCCTCGAGGCTGCGGCGGGCCACCTGGACGTCGTCGGCGAGGGCGCCCTGCTCCGCGCACCACGCGGTGATCGTCGAGAGCACGCCGGGGTCGATCCGGCCCTGGACGAGGTAGCGGCCCGCGATCGGCTCGGCGGCCCGGTACTCGGGGGGCAGGGCCGTGGCCAGCCCGGTGAGGTCCATCCCGGCTTCGCCCGGAACCGCAGCTCCTGCTACCGAGCCCGAGGAGGTGAGCGCGGCCGGGCTGCCGTGGGCCACGACCCGGCCGTGGTCGATGATCACGACGTCGTCGGCGAGCGCCTCGGCCTCCTCCATCAGGTGGGTCGTGAGCAGCACCGCCACGCCGTCGCGGCGCAGCGCGTCGATCAGCTCCCACACCAGCCGGCGGCGCCTGCGGGTCGAGGCCTGCGGTCGGCTCGTCGAGGAACACCAGCTCAGGGCGCCCGACGACGGCGCAGGCCAGCGCGAGCCGCTGCTGCTGCCCGCCGGAGAGCCGCTTGTACGGGGTGCGCGCGCACCCGGTGAGCCCGAGCACGTCCAGCAGCCACGCCGGGTCGAGCGGGTGCGCCGAGCAGGCCGCGACCAGCCGCAGCATCTCGGCGGCCCGCACGCCCGGGTAGGCCCCGCCGCCCTGGGGCATCACGCCGATCCGGGCGCGCAGCGCGTCGGGCGCGCCCGCGGGGTCGGTGCCGAGCACCCGCACCTCGCCCGCGTCGGCGGTGAGGAAGCCCTCGCAGACCTCGACGGTGGTCGTCTTGCCCGGCGCCGTTGGGGCCCAGCAACGCGAGCACGGAGGCGGCGGGCAGATCCAGGTCGATCCCGTCGACGGCGACGGTGCTGCCGAACCGCTTGACCAGCCCGCGCACGGTCACGGCAGCGGCGCTCACCTGCGCAACTCTAGTCGTGAGGCAGGGGGGCGTGCCCGGGCAGGGCGTCGATGTCGGCGCCCGTGGCGCCCTGGACCTGCATGCGCTGGAACCAGATCAGGACGGCGAGCATCACCAGCGACGCCACGAGCGCCAGCGGCAGCTGGAAGGCGCGGAAGTTGAAGTCCGCGCCCGTGGGCGGGACGACCACCGCGAGCACCGCCGACGCCGCGAGCAGCGCCCGTCGGTAGCGGGGGAGCGCCCGGGTGGCGGCCAGCGGGATCAGCCCCCACAGCACGTACCACGGGTGCACGACGGGCCCGAGCAGCACGACCGCGCCCAGGCCCGCGGCCATGCCGGTGATCGGGTCGAGCCTGCCGCGGTAGACCGTCCAGAGCAGGCGGACGCAGAGCACCGCCGCGATCGCCAGCCCGACGCCGCGGAACAGCGCCAGCACCGCGTCGGTGTGGTCGCCCAGGCCGCCGAGGATGCCGACCTGGCCGCCGATCGAGACCGAGGTCGGTGGTGGTGGACATCCACGACAGGATCAGCGTGGGCACGGCGAGCGTGGTGGTCCAGCCCGAGCCCGACGCCCGTGCCCAGCGACAGCGGTGTGTAGACCAGCACCGTGACCGCGGACAGCACGGCGGTGGCGACCGCGACGTCCTGGATCCGGCCGCCGCGCTTGCGCGCCCAGTGCAGGCCGAGGAACCCGAGCACGAGCAGCGCGGGCAGCTTGACCGCCGAGGCGCACACGATCAGGAACGCGCCGCCGAGCAGGTGCGGATCCAGCGCCCGGGAGCCCGCCCGCAGCCCGATCTCCATCCCGGCGAGGATCAGCCCGATCATCAGCGCCTCGTTGTGGATGCCGCTGATCAGGTGGAACAGGACGAGCGGGTTGCCCACGCCGAGCCACAGCGCGAGCCCGACGTCGACCCCGCAGCGCCGGGCGAGCCGGGGCAGCGTCCAGATGATGAGCGCGAGGCCCGACGAGCGCCAGCACGCGGTAGGCGAAGATGCCGAGGACGACGTTGTCGCCGGTGAGCGCCGTGATGCCGCGCCCGACGACGAGGAAGAGCGGGCCGTACGGGGCGGGCGTGTCGCGCCAGATCGTGGGGATGGAGCGCACCAGCGGGTCGTCGATGCCCAGGCCGCCGGCCGGCCCGAACACGTAGGGGTCGATGCCCCGGGCGAGCTCGGCGCTCTGCGCCAGGTAGCTGTAGACGTCGCGGGAGAACAGCGGCGGGGCGACCGCGAGCGGCAGCGCCCACGTGGCCGTGGTGCGCGCCAGCTGGGCGATCGTGGGCGCGGGTGCGGTGGCGCCGTGGGTGCGCAGCATCTTGGCCACCCACAGCCACGACAGCACCATCAGGACGATGCCCGCGTAGGTGACGGCGATGGCCAGGGTGACGTTGCGGCTGGGCAGGCCGATCAGCCGGAGCCCGAACAGCGGGTTGGGGATCGGCAGCGCGCCCGCGCCGAGGCCGCCCACCGCCATCAGCAGGGCGGCGACGAGGCCGAGCCGACGCGCGCGCCTGCTCGGATCGGGTGTCCGCGCCGGGAGCAACGACGGCGGCGCGCCGTCGAGCTGCGGTGCCACCATGCTCCGCAGCGTAGCGACCGGGCCCGACAACCCCGCGACGAGCCGCTCGTCGCGCTCGCTGCGTGACCCCGCTCACCCCGCCGGGCCCCGCCTTTGCCACGCCCGCGCAAATAAGCAACACTGGTGTTGTGAAAAGCGAGCTCGGCACGCGAGAGGCGGTGGCGCGCCTGCTCATGGAGCAGGGGCCGGTCACCGCCGTCGACGTGGCGTGCGCGCTGGAGCTCTCCGGGCCCGCCGTCCGCCGCCACCTCGATGCGTTGATCGCCGACGGGGAGGCCGAGCTCCGCGCGGCCACGCGCACCAGGGCCCGCCGCGGCCGCGGCCGCCCCGCGCGGCACTACCTGCTCACCGAGGCAGGCCGGGCCCGGTTCGGCCACGGCTACGACGACCTCGCCGTCTCCGCGCTGCGCTACCTCGCCGAGCACGCAGGGCCCTGACGCCGTGCAGGACTTCGCGGCCCACCGGGTCGAGGAGCTGCTGGGCGACGGCGCCGAGCGCGTCGCCGCGGCGGACGGCCCGGATGCGCGTGCCGACGTGCTCGCGGGCGTGCTCACCGCGCGGGGCTACGCCGCCCAGATGCGCGAGGCGGCGACCGGTGTGCAGCTGTGCCAACATCACTGCCCGGTCGCGCACGTCGCCGCCGAGTTCCCCGCTCTCTGCGAAGCAGAGACCAAGGCGTTCGCCGAGCTGCTGGGCACCCACGTGCAGCGGCTCGCGACCATCGCCCGCGGCGACGCCGTGTGCACCACCCACGTTCCCCTTCCCCAAGATGTTCCGACAGCAACAATCCCGAATGGGAGGCAGTCCGTATGACGACCACTCCTGAGTCGCTCACCCAGGAGGAGACGCTCGCGACGCTCGGCCGGTACGACTTCGGTTGGGCCGACCCGGACGCCGCCGGGGCCACCGCACGCCGCGGGCTTTCCGCCGACGTGGTGGCCGACATCTCCGCCCTGAAGAACGAGCCCCAGTGGATGCTCGAGTTCCGGCTCAAGGCGCTGGACCTCTTCGAGCGCAAGCCGATGCCGCGCTGGGGTGCCGACCTGTCGGGCATCGACTTCGACAACATCAAGTACTTCGTGCGCTCCACGGAGAAGCAGGCCGCCACCTGGGACGACCTGCCCGCCGACATCAAGAACACGTACGACAAGCTGGGCATCCCCGAGGCCGAGAAGGCCCGCCTGGTGTCCGGCGTCGCCGCGCAGTACGAGTCCGAGGTCGTCTACCACCAGATCCGTGAGGACCTGGAGGAGCAGGGCGTGATCTTCCTGGACACCGACACCGCGCTGCGCGAGCAGCCGGAGCTGTTCAAGGAGTACTTCGGCTCGGTGATCCCGGCCGGGGACAACAAGTTCTCCGCGCTCAACTCGGCCGTCTGGTCGGGCGGGTCGTTCATCTACGTGCCGCCGGGCGTGCACGTCGACATCCCGCTGCAGGCCTACTTCCGGATCAACACCGAGAACATGGGCCAGTTCGAGCGCACGCTGATCATCGTCGACGAGGGCGCCTACGTGCACTACGTCGAGGGCTGCACCGCGCCGATCTACACGTCGGACTCGCTGCACTCGGCGGTCGTCGAGATCATCGTGAAGAAGGGCGGCCGCTGCCGCTACACGACGATCCAGAACTGGTCGACCAACGTCTACAACCTGGTCACCAAGCGGGCCAAGGCCGAGGAAGGCGCCACCATGGAATGGGTGGACGGCAACCTCGGCTCCAAGGTCACCATGAAGTACCCGGCGGTCTGGCTGATGGGCGAGCACGCCAAGGGCGAGGTGCTCTCGATCGCGTTCGCGGGCGAGGGCCAGCACCAGGACGCGGGCGCGAAGATGGTGCACCTGGCGCCCAACACGTCCTCGACGATCATCTCGAAGTCGGTGGCGCGTGGCGGCGGCCGCACGTCCTACCGCGGGCTCGTGCAGGTCAACCCGCGGGCGAAGAACTCGCGCTCCACCGTGAAGTGCGACGCGCTGCTGGTCGACACGATCAGCCGGTCGGACACCTACCCCTACGTCGACGTCCGCACCGACGACGTCACGATGGGCCACGAGGCCACCGTCTCCAAGGTCAGCGACGACCAGCTCTTCTACCTGATGAGCCGCGGCCTGACCGAGGACGAGGCCATGGCGATGGTCGTGCGCGGGTTCGTCGAGCCCATCGCGCGCGAGCTGCCGATGGAGTACGCGCTGGAGCTGAACCGGCTCATCGAACTGCAGATGGAGGGCTCCGTCGGATGACGGCCGGCGAAGTTGCCGGGCTTGGCTCCTGAGCTGCAAGGGGGCCAAGAAGGGGCAGGGCGAGAAGCCGGTCGTCTCGGCGCGCGAGCGGTTCACCTCCTACGACGTCGAGGCGTTCGAGGTGCCGAGCGGGCGCGAGGAGAACTGGCGGTTCACGCCGCTGCGGCGGCTGCGCGGGCTGCACGACGGCTCCGCTGCCTTCGACGGCACGGCCACGGTCACGCGTCGAAGGGGCGTCCGCCGAGACCGTCGGCCGCGACGACCCGCGGATCGGCGCGGGCGGCGTGCCCGCCGACCGGGTCGCGGCCGCGGCGTGGTCGGCGTTCCGCGAGGCCACGATCGTCACGCTCGACGGCACCGCGCCGCGCCGGTCACCGTCACGGTCACCGGACCGGGCGAGGGCGCCGTCGCGGCCGCGCACCTGCAGATCCGCACCACGGCGCAGGCCGAGGCCACCGTCGTGCTCGTGCAGCGGGGGTCGGGCACGCTCGCCGACAACCTCGAGATCGTGCTGGCCGACGCCTCGCGCCTCACGCTGGTCGTCACCGAGGAGTGGGCCGACGACGCGGTGCACGTCGGTGCCCACCACATCGCGCTGGGCCGCGACGCCACGCTGCGGGCCACGTCCGTGGCGCTGGGCGGCGACCTGGTGCGGGTCAGCCCCACCGTCGCCTACCGGGGGCCGGGCGGCGACGCCGAGCTGATCGGGCTCGGGTTCGCCGACGCGGGCCAGCACCTGGAGCAGCGGCTCCTCGTCGACCACGGCGAGCCGCACTGCCGTTCCAAGGTGACCTACAAGAACGCGCTGCAGGGCGACAAGGCCCGCACGGTCTGGATCGGCGACGTGCTGATCCGCAGCACCGCCGAGGCCACCGAGACGTTCGAGCTCAACCGCAACCTCGTCCTCACCCCCGGTGCGCGCGCCGACTCGGTGCCCAACCTGGAGATCGAGACCGGCGAGATCGCGGGCGCGGGCCACGCGAGCGCCACGGGCCGCTTCGACGACGAGCAGCTGTTCTACCTGCAGAGCCGCGGCATCCCGGAGGCGGTCGCGCGGCGGCTGGTCGTCCGCGGGTTCTTCGGCGAGATCCTCAGCAAGATCACCATCCCCGAGCTTCGGGAGCGGTTGGAGGCGGTCGTCGAGGCCGAGCTCGCCGTCACCGACGCCTGAACGGAGCACGCACCCATGTCCACCTTGGCGATCAAGGACCTGCACGTCTCCGTGGCCACAGAAGACGGCCCCAAGGAGATCCTCAAGGGCGTCGACCTCACCGTCGAGTCCGGCCAGACGCACGCGATCATGGGCCCGAACGGCTCGGGCAAGTCCACGCTCGCCTACGCCGTCGCGGGCCACCCGAAGTACGACGTCACCTCCGGCACGGTCACGCTCGACGGGCAGGACGTGCTGGCGATGACCGTCGACGAGCGGGCCCGCGCGGGCCTGTTCCTCGCGATGCAGTACCCGGTGGAGGTGCCGGGCGTCTCGATGGCCAACTTCCTGCGCTCGGCCGCCACGGCCGTCCGCGGCGAGGCCCCGAAGCTGCGCACGTGGGTCAAGGAGGTCAAGGGCGCGATGGGCGACCTCGGCATCGACCCCGAGTTCGCCGACCGCAGCGTCAACGAGGGCTTCTCCGGCGGTGAGAAGAAGCGCCACGAGGTGCTGCAGCTCGCGCTGCTCAAGCCGAAGTTCGCGGTGCTCGACGAGACCGACTCCGGCCTCGACGTCGACGCGCTGCGGGCCGTGTCGGAGGGCGTCAACCGCTTCCGCGAGGCGGGCGACGTCGGCGTGCTGCTGATCACGCACTACACGCGGATCCTGCAGTACATCCACCCCGACGTCGTGCACGTCTTCTCGGCGGGCCGGGTCGTCGAGTCCGGTGGTCCGGAGCTGGCCGACGAGCTGGAGCGCAGCGGCTACGAGCGCTTCACAGCAGGTGCCGCGGTCTGATGGACGCGGGCTCGATCGACACGGGGAAGATCCGGGCTGACTTCCCGATCCTGTCGCGCACGGTCCGGGACGGGCGCAAGCTGGTCTACCTCGACTCGGGGGCGACCTCCCAGCGTCCGCGCCAGGTGCTCGACGCGGAGCGCGCGTTCCTCGAACAGCACAACGCCGCCGTCCACCGCGGGGCCCACCAGCTCGCGGAGGAGGCGACCGACGCGTACGAGGCGGCGCGGGCGCGGATCGCCGCGTTCATCGGGGTCGACGCGGGCGAGGTGGTGTTCACCAAGAACGCCACCGAGGGCGTCAACCTCGTCGCCTACTCGTTCAGCAACGCCGCGACGTTCGGCGGCGACGCCGCGCGGTTCGCGGTCGGGCCGGGCGACGAGATCGTCGTCACCGAGCTGGAACACCACGCGAACCTCGTGCCCTGGCAGGAGCTGTGCCGTCGCACCGGGGCCACCCTGCGGTGGTACTCCGTCACCGACGACGGCCGGATCGACCTCGACTCGATCCAGCTCACCGAGCGCACGAAGATCGTCGCGTTCGCGCACCAGTCCAACGTGCTGGGCACGATCCTGCCGGTCACCGAGCTGGTGGCGCGCGCCCGCGCGGTCGGTGCGCTGACCCTGCTGGACGCCTGCCAGTCGGTGCCGCACATGCCGGTGCACCTGGGGCGGCTGGGTGTCGATTTCGCGGTGTTCTCCGGGCACAAGATGCTCGGGCCGTCCGGCGTCGGGGTGCTCTACGGGCGCAGTGAGCTGCTCTCGGCGATGCCCCCGTTCCTCACCGGCGGATCCATGATCGAGATGGTGCGGCTGGAGGGCTCGACCTACGCGCCGCCGCCGCAGCGGTTCGAGGCCGGTGTGCCGATGACGTCGCAGGCCGTGGGGCTGGGCGCCGCCGTCGACTACCTCACCGACATCGGCATGGACGCGGTGCACGCGCACGAGCGGGCGCTCACCGGGCTCGCGCTCGCGAAGCTCAGCGCCGTGCCGGATGTGCGGATCATCGGGCCGACCACGCTGGAGAGCCGGGGCGGCGCGGTGGCGTTCGTCGTCGACGGGATCCACGCCCACGACGTCGGCCAGGTGCTCGACGACCACGGCGTGGCCGTGCGGGTCGGGCACCACTGCGCGTGGCCGTTGCACCGCCGGTTCGGCGTGCCCGCCACGGTGCGCGCGTCGTTCCACGTCTACTCGACACCCGAAGAGGTCGACGCGCTGGTCGACGCCGTGCACGCGGCCCGTGCGTTCTTCGCGCCGCGGGGAGTGGCCTGATGCAGCTCGAGCAGATGTACCAGGAGATCATCCTGGACCACTACCGCGCCCCGCACGGGGCGGGTCTCCGCGAGCCGTTCGACGCCGAGTCCTTCCAGATCAACCCGACCTGCGGCGACGAGATCACGCTGCGGGTGAAGCTCGACGGCGACACGGTGGCCGACGTCTCCTACGAGACGCTGGGCTGCTCGATCAGCCAGGCGTCGGCGTCGGTGCTCACCGACCTGGTGGTCGGCAAGTCCGTCGAGGACAGCATGGCGGCGCTGCGCGCGTTCCAGGAGATGGCGCAGGGCCGCGGCCAGGTCGAGCCGGACGAAGACGTGCTCGGCGACGGTGTGGCGTTCGCGGGCGTCGCGCGGTACCCGGCGCGGGTGAAGTGCGCGTTGCTGGGGTGGATGGCGTTCAAGGACGCGGTCGGGCGCAGCTCGATGGCGGATGCTGGTTCTGCACGAACCGAGGGAGGGTCATGAGCGAGGACGTGGTGCGCGGGGCGGCCGGGATGCCGGAACCGCCGGTGGCGCAGGCTGCCGGTGACGTGTCGGTCGAGGACCTCGAGGAGGCCATGCGGGACGTCGTCGACCCCGAGCTGGGCATCAACGTCGTCGACCTCGGCCTGATCTACGGCATCCAGGCGACCGACGGCGTGGCGGTCATCGACATGACCCTCACCAGCGCGGCCTGCCCACTCACCGACGTGATCGAGGACCAGGCCCGGGCCGCGCTCACCAAGGCGGATCCGGCGGCCTCGTCGACGACATCAAGATCAACTGGGTCTGGATGCCGCCGTGGGGGCCCGAGAAGATCACCGAGGACGGCCGCGAGCAGCTGCGGGCGTTGGGCTTCCGCGTCTAGCCGCGGTCCAAGCGTCCACGGGTGCCGCGTGGCCGGTGGCCGGTGAGCCGGCGGGCGCATCGGCCGTAGCGCGGCGCGCGGGTCGTGGGGCAGGTTCAGCCGTACCGCTGCCGCCCGGTACGCCGCGGCGATCGAGGTCCCGCAGCGTGCGGATGCGCCGCGCAGGCAGCATCCGGTTGGTCACGTACCGCGACGCGAGCGCCGGTGGCCGGACAGCCGTCCGCGCCCGGTAGGCGCGGCACGACGTCCCAGCGCGCTCATCGCCTCAGCATCCGGTACGTCGTCGCCGAACGGAGGCCGGTGTCCGGATCGACGAAGGCGAGCAGTCGCCTGCCTCGGGTGCCGAACGCGCCCGGCTACGGGGTTCGCGGCCGGGCTGGGCGGAGGGCGGGTGCGGCAGGCCGCAAGGCAGGCCCGACGAGGCGGCAGCGCAGCCGCCCGTCGGCCTGGGCGAAGAGCGCGCCCATCGTCGTCAGCATCCCGGTGAGGTCGTCGCGCCCGGAGAGATAGGTCGGCGGTGTCGGTCAGGCAGGGCGAAGAAGGTCTCGAAGAAGTCGGGGACCGCCTCGGGCGGCATGCGCAGCACCGCCTCCAGCCCGATCCGCCGCAGCCGGTGCACCGCGCGGGCGCGCGGCGACCACACGCAGCCGTTGCGCGGCCTGCAGCCCGCCGATCCACCAGCGCGTCGGCGACGGCAGGCGCGAGCCGCAGGGCGTCGGCCACGCTGAAGCCGGTGGCCGGGTGGACGAGGGGCGCGGCGGCGCCGAACCCGAGCACTCCCGGCGCGTTGTGCCGGGGGTCGTCGACGGGGAACCGGACGCGCTCCACCGGGGCGTCGGCGGGCGGGGTGATGCCGTGGTGGGCGAGCCGGGCCAGCAGGCGGCGGCGCAGGACGGGCAGCGGCAGCCCCGGCCGCCGGGCGAGCGAGGTCTCCTCCAGCAGCACCGCGTCCGCCGCCGAGGGGGACGGCGTAGAGGAAGGTGGGCCAGCCCGCCTCGCCGTGGTCCGGGCGCCAGTCCATGAACAGCGCCGACCCGGGCTCGACGAGCGCGGCGGCGGTGGCCGCGTCCACCACAACGCCGTAAGCCGTCTGCTCGGCCGCCACCCCGCGCCGCCCGCCCCCACCCGCGCGGCAGCGTCCGCAGGCACCAGGCCGTCGGCACTCTCGGATGCGCCGCCCGGAGGACGGGTCGCCCACCGGGTCGATCCTCCCCGACGTGGCGCCGCC
Source organism: uncultured Actinomycetota bacterium (assembly GCA_963799945.1). GTDB lineage: Bacteria > Actinomycetota > Actinomycetes > Mycobacteriales > Pseudonocardiaceae > Pseudonocardia. Next base: position 37,607 of record CAWCZG010000003.1, on the reverse strand, counting down.
ATCCGCGAGCGACGGCTCGCGCACGGCGTCGGGCCGCCGCCCTGGCGCTCGGCTGCCATCCTCGCCGGTTGCGCCGGGTAGGCGTTGGCCGGTGCGCGCCGGCGCAGCGCCGTCGCGCAGGGGGGCGCGGTGGCCACCCGCATCGACGATGACGTCGGCGTGCAGGAGCGTGCCGTCGGCGAGCACGACGTCGCGGGCCGGAGCGCCCGACCACCCGTCCCGCGACGACGCGCACCCCGCACGCGGCCAGGCGCTCGTCGAGGTGGGCGCGCAGCGCGGGGACGTCCAAGACCGCGTACCGACGCTCGAGGATGTGGGTCGTGCGCGCGATGACCCGCCCCCGGCCGACCGCGGCAGGCGGGGGGAGACCGGCGGGCAGGTCGTCGAGCCAGGCGCCGTACGTGGCCCGCCACGGCGCCGTCGGGGCGCGGTCGACCAGCGTCGTCGCGCAGCCCCGCGCGGACGCACTCCGCCGCCAGCGCCCGCCCCGCAGGCCCGCCCCCGACCACGAGCACGCTGGTCATGGCCGCCAGTATCCACGCCGGTGATCGCCCGGGCGCGGCGGGGACGTGCGCGCTCATGCACCTCGCCACGCCTTCCGCGGCGATCACGGCGTGCGGGCGGGGATAGCCTGCGCGGCGTGGACCAGGAGGGGCGGGCGGGGCGGCGGTCGTGGGTGGCCGAGTCCGGGGTCGGGCTGGCGAGCAGCCCGTTCCGCGTCGACCGCGACCGGATCGCCGCGTCGCCCTTCTTCGCCCGCCTCGCGGGGGTCACGCAGGTCGTGAGCCCGGCGGGCGCGGGGCTGCTCGTGCACAACCGGCTGACCCACAGCCTGCAGGTGGCCCAGGTCGCGCGGGCGATCGCCGAACGCGTGGCCGCCCACCCCCTCGTCGACGGGCTCGGCGGCTGCGACCCCGACGTCGTCGAGGCGGCGGCGCTGGCGCACGACCTCGGCCACCCGCCGTTCGGGCACCTCGGCGAGCAGGTGCTCGACCGGCTCGCTCGCGAACACCTCGGCCTCCCCGACGGCTTCGAGGGCAACGCGCAGAGCTTCCGCATCGTCACCACCATCGACCTGCACGGCCCCGGCGGCACCGGCCTCGATCTCACCGCGGCCGTGCGCGCCGCTGTCCTCAAGTACCCCTGGACCCGCCACAGCTATCCCGACCCGCACCCCGTCGACGCGCTGTTGCCCCCGAGGGGAGGCGGCCCGCTCTCCGGCGCCCCGAACGCGGGGTCGGCCAAGTTCTCCGCCTACACCAGCGAGCTGAACGACCTCCTCGACTGCCGGGTCGTGTTCCCGGTCGGCCCCTGGCAGCAGACGGTCGAGGCCGCCGTCATGGACACCGCCGATGACATCGCCTACGCCATCCACGACCTCGAGGACTTCCACCGGGTCGGCGTCCTGCAGCAGGCCGGGGTGGCCACCGAGCTGTCGGGCTGGGTCCGGGGAGCGGGCCCGTCCGGGCCGGGCTCGGATCTCGAGCGCCTCCGCCGCCGCCTCCGGGACAAGGACGCGTGGGCCTACGACGACGACGCGTTCGCGCGCGGCCGTCGCCAGGGTCCGCGACGACCTGGTCGACGGCCTGCTCGCCGTGCCGTTCGACGGGTCGATGGCGGGGGAGCGGGCGGTGGCGGAGTTCTCGGCGCGCTGGACGTCGCGGCTGGTCGCGGGCGTCGCCGTGAGCCCGGATCCGCCGGTGCGCTCGGCTCACGTCGCGCTGGCCACGGCCCAGTGGCACGAGGTGGCGGTGCTCAAGTTCGTCCACCAGCGCTTCGTGCTCCGTCGCGCGGACCTGGCGTCCTACCAGCGCGGCCAGGCCACCGTGCTCACCGCGCTGGTGCAGGCCCTCACCGACTGGCTCGCCGAGGACGGCGACGGCCCGCGGCTGCCGCCCCGGCTGCACGACCTCGTGGAGCTGTCGCGGGCCGAGCTCGGTTCGCTCAAGCTCGCCAGCGGCCGGGCGGTGATCGACTACGTGGCGTCGCTCACCGACAACCAGGCCACAGCCATGCTGGACGTCCTGACCGGCCGGACCAGCCGCCTCTGGACCGACGCCCCGCGTAGCCTCGTGAGCGGAAATGGTGGCCCAGCCCCATGTCCCGCCGCGTCAGCCCAGCGCCCGTGGCCAGGCCCGCCGTCCAGCCGGACCGTCTCACCGGTGATCCACGACGCCGCGTCGGACACCAGGAAGCCGACGAGCTGGGCCACGTCCTCGGGCGCACCGAGGCGCTTCATCGGGTACGCGGCGCTGACCTTGTCCTCGCCCTCGGCCACGAGTGCGGTGGCGAACCGCGTCTTCACGATGGCGGGCGCCACCGCGTTGACCCGGATCGCCGGGCCCAGCTCCCAGGCCAGCTCCTCGGTCATCCGGATCATCGCCGCCTTGGACGCACCGTAAGCGGCGATCACCCCGGTCGAGCGCAGCCCGGCCACCGACGCCACGTTGACCACCGCGCCGCCGTGCTCGCCCATCCACGCGCGGTAGGCGAGCTGGACGAACCCCAGCGCGGCCACGACGTTCACGTCGAAGATCTTCCGGACGGCGTCGAGGTCGGCGTCCATCAGCGGGCCGTAGGTCGGGTTGATCGCCGGTGTTGTTGATCAGGATGTCGAGGCGGCCGAACGCCTCGACCGTGCGGTTCACCGCCTCCTCGCGGGACTCCGCCGACCCGGCGTTGCCCGGCACGGCCAGCACCCGCTCGGCCGCGCCGCGCGCGGGCCCGTCGACCAGCTCCTTCGCCGCGGCGGCCAGCTCGTCGGGCTTGCGCGCGGTGATCGTCACGGCGGCGCCCCGGCTGAGCAGCTCCGCGGCGATGGCGTGCCCGATGCCGCGGCTGGCCCCGGTGACGAGGGCGGCCCGGCCGGTGAGATCCGTCATGCCCGGGACCCTACGGGCGAAAGCCGCTTCAGCCGACCGGTACCCTGGAGGGGTGATCCGGATCGGGTAGGCCGCGCTTCGCCCATCGCGATGCCGCCCGCCTGCCCTCGTCCCCCGGAGAGACCTTTTGATCACCGCCACCGACCTGGAACTACGGGCCGGGTCCCGCATCCTGCTGTCCGACGCCACCATGCGCGTCCAGCCGGGCGACCGCATCGGTCTCGTCGGCCGCAACGGCGCGGGCAAGACCACCACCATGCGCGTGCTCGCCGGTGCCGGTGAGCCGTACGGCGGCCGGGTCAGCGTCTCGGGCGCGGTCGGCTACCTGCCGCAGGACCCGCGCGAGGGCGACCTGACCGTCACCGCGAAGGACCGCGTCCTTTCCGCCCGCGGCCTCGACGAGATGCTGCGCAAGATGGAGAAGGCGCAGACGGCGATGGCGGAGCTCGTCGACGGTGCGCAGAACGACCGGGCGGTCCGGGAGTACGGACGCATCGAGGAGCGCTTCGCCGCGCTGGGCGGCTACGCCGCGGAGAGCGACGCCGCCCGCATCTGCGCCCACCTCGGCCTGCCCGACCGCGTGCTCGCCCAGCAGATCGCCACGCTCTCCGGCGGCCAGCGCCGCCGGGTCGAGCTGGCGCGCATCCTCTTCGCGGCCTCGGACGGCGGCGGCGGGGGCGCGCCCAGCGCCACCACCCTGCTGCTCGACGAGCCCACCAACCACCTCGACGCCGACTCGATCACCTGGCTGCGCTCGTTCCTCTCCGCGCACGGCGGCGGCCTGGTGGTGATCAGCCACGACACCGAGCTGCTCGCCGCCGTCGTCAACAAGGTCTGGTACCTCGACGCCACCCGCGGTGAGGCCGACATCTACAACATGGACTGGCGCCGCTACCAGGAAGCGCGGGCCACCGACGAGAAGCGCCGCCGCCGGGAGCGGGCCAACGCCGAGAAGAAGGCCGCTGTCCTGCACACCCAGGCGGCGAAGATGGGGGCCAAGGCGACCAAGGCCGTGGCGGCCAAGAACATGGCGCGCCGTGCCGACCAGATGCTCGCGGCGCTCGAGCCCGAGAGCAAGCGCGACCGCGTGGCCCGCATCCGGTTCCCCGACCCGTCGCCGTGCGGGCGCACCCCGCTCACCGCCGAGGGGCTGTCGAAGGCCTTCGGCTCGCTGGAGGTCTTCACCGGCGTCGACCTGGCCGTCGACCGCGGCGCCAAGGTCGTGGTGCTGGGGCTGAACGGCGCGGGCAAGACCACGCTCCTGCGGCTCCTGGCGGGCACCGAGGAACCGGACGCGGGCAAGGTCGTGCCGGGGCACGGGCTGCGCACCGGCTACTTCGCCCAGGAGCACGACACGCTGGACATGAGCGCCACCGTCTGGCAGAACGTGCGCCACGCCTCCCCGGACACACCCGAGCAGCAGCTGCGCACCCTGCTGGGCTCCTTCATGTTCTCCGGCGACCAGCTCGACCAGCTCGCGGGCACGCTGTCGGGCGGCGAGCGCACCCGGCTCGCGCTCGCCGGGCTCGTCTCCAGCTCGGCCAACGTCCTGCTGCTCGACGAGCCCACGAACAACCTCGACCCGGCCAGCCGTGAGCAGGTGCTGGACGCCCTGCGGCACTTCGCGGGGGCGGTCGTGCTCGTCACCCACGACCCGGGCGCGGTCGAGGCGCTGACCCCGGACAAGGTCATCGTGCTGCCCGACGGCACCGAAGATCTGTGGTCGTCCGACTACCTGGAACTAGTCCAGCTGGCCTGAACGGACGATCCGGACGCATCGGTGACCACCCGATCGCCGTCTGTTGCGCCACCGTGTTGTGGGTCACACCGTCGCACGTGCCGGGTAGCGGGACGTCGATCCACTTCCGGAGTGATCGGAGAGTGGCGACGGGGTGACGGGCCGGTGATCGAACGGCGGCAATGATCACCCGTGTGCGTGATCCATTCGGCCCAACCGCTCACCGATCATCGAAAAGATCTCCTGTTCGGCGACCCATGAGTGGACGATCATTGCCGCACCCGGGCGCCCAACGCCTGGAACAGGGATTATTCGCCGAGTCTGGAGGGGACAGGCTGTGACCGATCTGAAGAAGGGTGCGCGCATCACCGGCACCCAGCGGGACAAGCTTGCCACCGATCTGAAGAAGAAGTACGAGAAGGGGGCCAGCATCCGCGCCCTCGCGGAGCAGACGGGCCGTTCCTACGGGTTCGTGCACCGGGTGCTCTCGGAGACCGGCGTGACGTTGCGCGGCCGCGGGGGCGCCACCCGCACGAAGAAGAAGTAGGGCGCGCCGGGCGGGTCGTCCCGGCCCGGGAAGCGTGTCGCCCGGGAGCGCGTTCCACCTCTGTCGAGAGGAGAGCGCGTGGAGAGACCGCTCGGAATGCTGCGAAGCCTCACCCACGGGGTCGATGCCCCGCGTTCGATCAAGAAGGGGACGATCCCCCGCATCTGGCGCTTCGCTGCGCCCTACCGGCGCGGCCTGATCGCGTTTCTGCTGTTCACGGTGGTGTCCTCGGTGGTCGGCGTCATCACGCCGATCCTCGCGGGCCGCGTCGTGGACACGATCGTCGCGCGTGGCGATGCCGCGGTCGCCTCGGCGACTGTGATCGGCCTGGCCGCGGGCATCGCCGCGCTCGCCGTCATCGAGGCGGTCAACGGGCTCGGCACCCGGTGGTTCTCCTCGAGCATCGGCGAGGGCCTGATCGCCGACCTCCGCCGCGCGGTGTACGCGCACGTGCAGCGGATGCCGGTGGCGTTCTTCACCCGCACCCGGACGGGTGCGCTGGTCAGCAGGCTCAACAACGACGTGATCGGCGCCCAGTCGGCGATCACGTCGACGCTGGCCAGCGTCGTGTCCAACGTCATCCAACTGACGCTCGCGGTCGCCGTGATGATCACGTTGGCCTGGCAGGTCACCGTGCTCGCCCTGGTGCTGCTGCCGATCTTCGTGATCCCCGCGCGGCGGATGGGCAAGCGCATCGCGGACCTGCGCCGTGAGTCCGCCGACCTCAACGCGGGCCTGTCCAACCAGATGACCGAACGCTTCTCGGCGCCGGGCGCGACGCTGGTCAAGCTGTTCGGCCGCCCCGACGACGAGATCGCCGAGTTCGCCGACCGGGCCGTGCGCATCCGCGACATCGGTGTGCGGACCGCGATGGTGTCGCGGGTGTTCGTCACCGCCCTGTCGCTCGTGTCCGCGCTGGCCCAGGCGTTGATCTACGGCCTCGGCGGCTGGCTCGCGGTGACCGGCCGGATCGAGGCGGGCACCGTCGTCACCCTCGCGCTGCTGCTCACCCGCCTCTACTCGCCGATGACGGCGCTCGCCAACGCCCGCGTCGACGTGATGACCGCGCTCGTGTCGTTCGAGCGGGTCTTCGAGGTGCTCGACCTGACCGCCGATGGTCACGGAGCGGCCCGACGCGGTCGGCCTGCCCGACGGGCCGGTCGGCGTCCGGCTGCGCGATGTGCGGTTCACCTACCCCCGCGCCGACCAGGTGTCGCTGGCCTCCCTGGAGGACGTCGCGGTGCTCGACCACCGGGGCGGCCAGGAGGTGCTGCACGGCATCGACCTCGACGTCCGGCCAGGGCGGCTCTTGGCGCTCGTCGGGCCCTCGGGCGCGGGCAAGTCGACGATCGCGACGCTCGTGCCGCGCCTCTACGACGTCGACGGCGGATCGGTGGAGCTGGCGGGCGTCGACGTGCGCGACCTGACGTTCGCGGCCGTCCGCGGCGCCGTCGGCGTCGTCACCCAGGACGGACACCTCTTCCACGACACCATCGCGGCCAACCTGCGCTACGCCGCGCCGGACGCGACCGACGCCGAGGTGATCCACGCGCTGCACCGCGCGCGGCTGGGGGAGCTGCTCGCGACCTTGCCCGACGGCCTCGACACGGTGGTGGGGGAGCGCGGCTACCGCCTCTCGGGCGGCGAACGGCAGCGCCTCACCATCGCGCGGCTGCTGCTGGCCAAGCCGCGGGTGGTCATCCTCGACGAGGCGACGGCGCACCTCGATTCCGAGTCGGAGGTCGCCGTGCAGGAGGCGCTCGTGGAGGCGCTCGAAGGGCGCACGGCGATCGTCATCGCCCACCGGCTCTCCACGATCAGGGCCGCCGACGAGATCGCCGTCGTCGAGCACGGGCGGGTCGTGGAGCGGGGCACCCACGAGGATCTGCTCGCCGCGGGAAGGCGCTACGCGGCGCTGTATCGGACCCAATATGCGAATGCGGAACGTCTCGTCGGAGGGGCCCCCGCGGCCTAGGCTGCGGGGATGCCCCCAGCATCCCGGCCGGACTTCGTCCTCGACGAGCAGCTGTGCTTCGCGTTGCACTCGGCGTCGCGCGCGATGACCAACTGCTACCGGCCGCTGCTGGACGACATAGGGCTCACCTACAGCCAGTACGCCGTGATGCTGGTGCTCTGGGAGCACGGGAGCGTGACGCTGGGTCGGCTCTGCACCCGTCTCCAGCTCGACACCGGCACCCTCTCCCCGTTGCTCAAGCGGCTCGCGGCGGAGGGTTTGCTCACGCGGCGCCGCCGGGCCGAGGACGAGCGGACGGTGCAGCTCACCCTCACCGAGCGGGGCCGGGAGCTGGAGCAGCTGGCGGCGCCGATCCAGGCCAGGGTGCAGGAGGCGACGGGGCTGCCCGCGGGCGAGCTGGCGGCGCTACGCGACGACCTGCACGCGATCGCGGCCCGGCTGCGCGCCGCGCACCTGGCGCCGCAACCGGCGTGAGGCGCGCACCGCAACGTCGTTGTCGGGGCGCGCGCCCCATCACCGGGGGCAACTGCGCGGCCACCATAGCAACGTGGCGACCGTCACGGGTAGACGGCAACTAGATCCTGGGCGATGAGGTCGCGCGCGATGCAGATCCCCGCCGCACGGACGCCTCGACGACGTCCAGGACCGGCCCGAGGTCGTCGGCGGGCAGCCCCATCGCCAGGTGCGAGATCAGCCCTTCCAGCACCAGCTCCAGGTACTGGGCCAGCACTGCGACGGGCACGTCGTCGCGCAGCGAGCCCGCCTGCGCCTGCCGTTCCAGCCGCTCCCGCGTGGCGCGGGTGAGCGAGGCGGAGTGCGCGCTCCAGCGCTCCCGGAACAGGGGATCGGTGCGCAGCCGCCGGGAGACCTCCAGCCGGGTGCCGAGCCAGCTGCGTTCGCCGACCGGGTCGGTGAGCAACTCGCGCATGACCTGGACGAGGCCCTGCTCGGCGACGACGTCGGCCATCCGCCGGGCGTCCTGCTCGGCGAGGGCGAGGAAGAGCGTGTCCTTGTCGCCGAAGTGGTGGAAGATCGCGCCGCGGGACAGCCCGATGCCCTGCTCCAGCCGTCGGACGGTGGCGCCTTCGTATCCGTAGGCGGCGAAGCAGGCCCGCGCCCCGTCGAGGATCTGCTGGCGCCGCGCCTCGAGGTGGTCGGTGCTGACGCGGGGCACGACACGATCTTAGGGGGCCTGGCGGGCGGCGGCCGGAACCCGCGTTCGCCGGGCTCTTGGGACATATGACGGAACGCTGAACTCTCCTGCACTCCGCCCGTTGCGCGGGTAGCGTCTTTCGTCGTGACCAACAAGGTTGCTCGTGCGGCCCTCTCCGCGGTCGGTCTGGATGCCGCGGCCGAGCCGGAACCGGACGCGGGCGAGACGGTCCTGCGGGACCGGTGGGACGCCGAGGCCTACGTCGCCTCCGTCTGCTTCAAGCACGGCCCACCGCGCCTCACCGGCGTGGAGCTGGAATGGCTGGTGCGACCCCGTTCGCCGGGGCAGCTCACCGCCGCGACGCTCACCGCCGCACTCGGCAGGCACGCCCCGAAGTCGCTCGACCCGCAGTCCCCCGCCGATCCGCTGCCCGGCGGCTCCGAAGTCACCGTGGAGCCCGGCGGCCAGATCGAGCTCGCCAGCCCGCCCTTCCCCGATCTCGCCGGGCTGGTCGCCACCACCTCCGCCGACGCCGATGCGTTGCACGCCCTCGTGTCCGCCGCGGGCCTCGCCGTCGAGGGCAGCGCCGCCGACGCCGACCGGCCGCCGTCCCGCCTTCTGGAGCTGCCGCGCTACCGCGCGATGGAAGAGTCCTTCGACCGCATCGGCCCGCACGGCCGCAGCGCGATGTGCTCCACCGCCGCCGTCCAGGTCAGCGTGGACGCGGGGGAGAGCGCCGACGTCGCCGCCCGCTGGGCCGCCGCGCACGCGCTCGGCCCGGTGCTGCTGGCGGCCTTCGCCAACTCCCCGCGCCTGCACGGGCGGCCCACGGAGTGGAAGTCGGCCCGCTGGGCGGCGTGGCTGCGGGCCGATCCGGCGCGCACCGCACCACCGGCCGACCCCGACCCGGCCGATCCGGCCGCGTCCTGGGCCCGCCGCGTGCTGGACGCCCCGGTGCTCTGCGTGCGGGAGGACGGCAGCTGGATCGTGCCCGACGGCCTGACGTTCGCCGCCTGGGTGCGGGAGGCGCAGCCGCGCCCACCCACCCTCGCCGACCTGGACTACCACGTCTCCACGCTGTTCCCGCCGGTGCGCCCGCGGGGGCACATGGAGATCCGCTACGTCGACATGCAGCCGGGCAGGCGCTGGGCGCTCCCGGTCGCGGTGCTCGCCGCGCTGCTGTCCGACCCCGCCGCGATCGACGCCGTGCGCGACGTCTGCGCACCCGCGCGCACGCGCTGGGTGTCCGCCGCCCGGCACGGCCTCGCCGACCGGGTGCTGGCCCGCGCGGCCGCCGACGTCTTCGCCCTGGCGTGCGATCGGCTGCCCGCCCTCGCCGCCCCGACGTGGCTCGTCGAGGAGCTCGTCGCCATGAACGAACGGCTCGTCCTGCAGGGCCTGTGCCCCGCCGACGAGCTCGAAGGAGCAGTTCGATGACCCCCGACACGCTCGACGCCGAGGCGCTCCGCGCGCGCATCGTCGACCTGCTGGCCGCCTCGCGGGCCCGGAGCACGGCCCTCACCGACGCCGTCGACGAAGCCGATCTCGTCGCCCAGCACTCGCCGCTGATGTCGCCGCTGGTCTGGGACCTCGCCCACATCGGCAGCCAGGAGGAGCTCTGGCTGGTGCGCGACGTCGGCGGCCGCAGAGCCGCTGCGGCCCGAGATCGACGGGCTCTACGACGCGTTCCAGCACTCACGGGCCAGCCGCGTCGAGCTGCCGCTGCTCACGCCGACCGAGACCCGCGGCTACGTCGCGGAGGTGCGGGACAAGGCGCTGGACGCGCTGGTCCGCAGCCCGCTGCGGGGGCGCAGGCTGGAAGCCGACGGGTTCGCGTTCGGCATGATCGTCCAGCACGAGCAGCAGCACGACGAGACGATGCTCGCCACCCACCAGCTCCGCACGGGTGCCGCCGGTGCTCTCCGCGCCGCCGCCACCGCCGCGGCCGCGCCGCTGCCCGCGCGCGACGTCCTCGTGCCCGGCGGGCGCGTTCACGATGGGCACCTCGACCGAGCCGTGGGCGCTGGACAACGAGCGGCCCGCGCACGTCGTCGACGTGCCCGCGTTCCGGATCGCCACGGCGCCGGTGACCAACGGCGAGTACGCCGAGTTCGTCGACGCGGGCGGCTACCGCGACCCGCGCTGGTGGACCGGAGCGCGGGTGGCGGCACCGCGTCGACGCCGGAGCTCGAGGCGCCGCAGTACTGGAGCGCGCGACGCGGACGGCACCTGGTGGCGGCGGCGCTTCGGCGTGGTCGAGCCCGTGCCGCTCGACGAGCCCGTGGTGCACGTGTGCGCGCACGAGGCCGACGCCTACGCGGCCTGGGCGGGCGCCCGGCTGCCGAGCGAGGCCGAGTGGGAGAAGGCCGCCCGGTTCGACCCCGCCACCGGCGCTCTCGCGCCGCTACCCCTGGGGCGACGCCGACCCGACGCCCGGCCCACGCCAACCTCGGCCAGCGCCACCTCTCGCCCGCCCCGGTCGGGCGCCTACCCGGCGGGCGCGTCGGCGCTGGGGGTCGAGCAGCTGATGGGCGACGTGTGGGAGTGGACGTCCTCGGGCTGGCACCCCTACCCGGGCTTCGCCGTCTTCCCGTACCGCGAGTACTCGCGAGGTGTTCTTCGGCGGCGACTACCGCGTGCTGCGCGGGGGCTCGTTCGGCACCGACCCCGCCGCGGTCCGCGGCACCTTCCGCAACTGGGACCACCCGATCCGGCGGCAGATCTTCGCCGGGTTCCGGCTGGCCTGGAACGCCTGACGTGTGCCGCCACCTGGCCTACCTCGGGCCGCCGACGACGCTGGCCGCGCTCGTGTCGACGCCCCCGCACGGGCTGCTGCACCAGTCCTACGCGCCCGCCGACATGCGCGGCGGCGGCACGGTCAACGCCGACGGCTTCGGCGTGGGCTGGTACCCGGAGCAGGGCGCCGACGCCGTCCGCTACCGCAGCGCGGCGCCGATCTGGTCCGACGCGGCGTTCGCCGAACTGGCCGGGGTGACGCGGACGACGGCAGTGCTGGCCGCGGTCCGCTCGGCGACGGTCGGCATGCCGGTCACGGCGGGTGCCGCGGCCCCGTTCGCCGAGGGCCGCTGGCTGTTCAGCCACAACGGCGTCGTCCGCGGCTGGCCGGAGTCGGTGGCGGCGCTGGCCGCGGCGCTGCCGGTGACCGACCTGCTCACCCTCGACGCCCCCACCGACGCCGCCCTGCTGTGGGCGCTGGTCCGCCACCGGCTGCGGGCGGGCAAGGACCCGGCCGACGCGCTCGCCGGCGTCGTCGCGGACGTCGCTCGCCGCCGCCCCGGGCTCACGGCTGAACCTGCTGCTCACCGACGGCGCCACGATCTGGGCCACCGCCTGGGACCACGCCCTCTCGGTGCGCGTCGGCGCCGGGCGTCGCGCTCGTCGCGTCCGAACCGATCGACTCCGACCCCGGCTGGACCGGGGTCGCCGACCGACACCTCGTGGTGGCCCGCCCCGGCGAGCCGCCACCTGACACCGCTGGGGAGCCCGTGAACGCAGGCGTTCTCGACATCCACCTGACCGACCACGACGCCGAGGCCGCGCTCGCGGCCGACGTCAGGGCCGGTCTCACCGCGAACCCGAAGAGCCTGCCGCCGAAGTGGTTCTACGACGCCCGCGGCAGCGAGCTGTTCGAGGAGATCACCCGGCTGCCCGAGTACTACCCCACGCGCACCGAACGGGCGCTGCTCGAAGGCGCCGTCGACGAGATCGCCGCGGTCTCCGGGGCCGACATGCTCGTCGAGCTGGGCTCGGGCTCGTCGGAGAAGACCCGGCTGCTGCTCGACGCCTTCCGCCGCGCGGGGAGCCTGGCGACCTACGTGCCCCAGGACGTCAGCGCGTCGGCGCTGCGGGCGGCGATGGACGCGCTCGCGCCCGACTACCCGGGGCTCGCGCTGCACGGCGTGGTCGGCGACTTCACCCGGCACCTGGACCGGCTGCCCCGCGGCGGGCGGCGGATGGTCGCGTTCCTCGGCGGCACGATCGGCAACCTGCGCCCCGCGCGAGCGCGCCGCGTTCCTCACCCAGCTCCGCTGCGGTGCTGGCGCCGGGGGAGCAGCTGCTGCTCGGCACCGGCATGGTGGTCGACGAGGCGACGATGGTGGCGGCCTACGACGACGCGCAGGGCGTCACGGCGGAGTTCAACCGCAACGTCCTGCGCGTGCTCAACCGCGAGCTGTCGGCCGATTTCGTCGTCGACGCGTTCGACCACCGCGCGCTGTGGGACCCGCGCCACGAGTGGATCGAGATGCGGCTGCGGGCGCAGCGCGCGATGACCGTCCGCGTCGCCGCCCTCGACCTCACCGTGTCGTTCGCCGAAGGCGAGGAGCTCACCACCGAGACCTCGGCGAAGTTCCGGCCCGGCGGGGTCCGCGGGTGGCTGGAGGCCACCGGCTACGAGGTCACCCGCACCTGGACCGACGATGCGGAGGGCCGGCCACGCGCTGACCCTGGCCACCGCCCGCACTGCGCCCTCGGGTGACGCGCAGGCCGGCGGGGTGAGGGGCCGCGGGGTGCGCAGTGCGGTCGGCGGCGGGCACCTTGTCGAGGAAGCCCAGCACCTCCGTGATCCGCCCGGCGTCGTCGAGCCTGACGACGTCGAAGCCCACCACGGCCTCCTGACCGTCGGGCCCGAGCGCCCAGGTGAACCGGGCCTGGCCGTGGTGGCCGTCGACCGGGCCCGCGAGGCGGAACGTCCAGCCCGCGAACTGCTGCTGGGCGCCCCCGATCAGCGCGGCGATCGCGTCGTGGCCCGCGACGTCGGCGAGCGGGTCGGTGTAGGTCGCGTCGGGCGCGAACGCCTTGGCGACCGCGGCCCGGCGCTCGGCGTCGTCCTGGGCGTTCCAGGCGGCGATGTAGGCGCGGGCGGTGTCGTCGAACGTGGTCATCAGGGGCCTCCTCGGCGGGTTTCCGTTGTGCTGACGTCGTCGAGACTCCCCGCGCCAGGTCATGGGGTCGATTACCTCCTGGGTAGTCGTTCGGCGGCGCGGCCGCGGCTACGGTCGGGCCGTGACCACAGCCCAGCGCGCGGCGCCGCCCACCGTCGGGGACCTCCTGCGGCACTGGCGGCAGGAGGCCCGGCGCAGCCAGCTGGACCTGGCGTCGGCGAGCGGGGTCTCCGCGCGGCACCTGAGCTTCGTCGAGACCGGCCGCGCGCAGCCCAGCCGGGCGCTGCTGCTGCACCTGGCCGAGCACCTGGAGATGCCGCTGCGCGAGCGCAACGCCCTCTTCCTCGCGGCGGGCTACGCGCCCGCCTACGCCGAGTCCGACCTGGGCGCCGAGCACCTGCGCTCGGCCCGCGAGGCGCTGGCGCACCTGCTGGAGGGCCACGAGCCCTACCCGGCGCTCGTGCTCGACCGCTGGGGCGACGTGCTGATGACCAACCGCGCGACGGCGCCGCTGCTCGACGGCGTCGACCCGGACCTGCTGGCCGCGCCGAACGCCTACCGCATCGGGCTGCATCCCGACGGGCTGCTGCGCGGGTGCGCGAGCCCGCGCGCGTGGATCGCCCACCTGGGCCAGCGGCTCGACCCGCGCCTGCGCTGGAGCGGCGACCCCCGCCTGGCCGCGCTGCTCCGGAGGTCCGCGGCCTACCCCGGCGTCGCCGAGGTGCTCGACGCCCGGCCCGACCCGAGCGTCCACGAGCTGCTGCTCACCGTGACGCTCGCCGACCCCGACGGCGAGCTGCGCCTGCACACGGCGGTCACGACGTTCGGCGGCCCGCACGACGTCACCCTGGCCGAGCTGGCGGTGGAGTCGTTCTTCCCGGCCGACGCGGCGACGCGCGCCCGCCTCCACGGTGCGGATCTTGTTGCGTTTCCGGGGTCATGACCCCGGAAACGCAACAAGATCGCCCGGGAATGGTTAACGTCGCGGGCATGAGCGACGACTGGCGCACCGACCGGGGTGCGGGTGATCCCCGGTGACGCGCTCGACACCAACACCCCGCAGACGCCCGGCATGCACCGCGCCGCCGCCGTCAACCACGCCCGGGCGGGCGCGGCGAAGCTGTGGGCGGGCACGGTGACGATCCACCCCGGCGCCCGCACCGGCGCGCACCACCACGGCGAGCTGGAGAGCGTGATCTACGTGGTGCGCGGGAAGGCCCGGATGCGGTGGGGCGAGCGGCTGGAGTTCACCGCCGAGGCCGGGCCCGGCGGGTTCATCTTCGTCCCGCCGCACGTCCCCCACCAGGAGATCAACGCCTCGGACGACGAGCCGCTGGAGTGCGTGCTCACCCGCAGCGGCCAGGAGCCGATCGTGGTCAACCTCGACATCGCCGACGTCGCCGCCGACCCCGAGCACGTGCCGTGGGTCGACCCGACTCACCCGGCCCGCGTCGACCCGTCTGGCGTCGATCCTTCCCGCATGGACGCGGCCGGCGTGCACCCCAGCCGGAGTCGATCCGGCCGGAGTCGGATGCCGGCCGGAGTCGATCCGTTGCGGGCGTAGTCCGGCAGGGCGATGTCGCCCGCCTTCGAGAACTGCCGCTCCAAGAGCGGGCGCATCGGCCACCGGGTCATCGCGCGCATCGACACCGGCCTGCAGCCGGATGAGCAGCGCGCTGTGCGGCGCGTACCCGTTGACGCCGCCGGGCGGCAGCTTCTGGGCCGTGGCCACGTAGGGCCGGGTGACCTGCTCGTAGCGCTCGAACGCGACGCGGTGGTCGCCGCGGGCCGCGGCGAGCTCGCCCGCCAGCACGTAGGCCTGCACCAGCGCCACGCTCGTGCCGAGGCCGGTGAGCGGGGTCGGGCACGCGGCGGCATCGCCGACGAGCACAACCCGGCCTTGCGACCAGCGCGGCAGCCGCACCTGCGTCGACCGCCGTGAACGCGAAGTCGGGTGCCGTCCGCATCGCCTCGACCAGCTGCGGGGCCTTCCAGCCGACGTCGGTGAACCGCGCGCGCGAGCAGCGTCGCGCTGGCCCGCCGCGTCGCGGGGGAGCGGCGTCGCCGGGTCCACCCGGAGCCCGAGGCCCGCCTTGGCCGTGTCGGGGGTGCGGCCGGGTCGCAGCGACGCGACGCGGCCGCCCGGGGCGTTGTGCATCAGGTACCAGCCGTCGAGATCCGTCGATCGGCGGGGCGCGCTGAACCACGCCATCGCGCAGCCCAGGGGGTGCAGCCCACCGCCGCCGAAGGCCAGAGCGCGGACCGGCGAGTAGAGCCCGTCCGCCCCGACGACCAGGCCGAAGCGCCGCGGCGGCGCCTGCTCGAACGTCACGTCGACGCCGTCGGCGTCCTGGCGCAGTGCGGTGATCGTGTCGCCGAAGCGGTACTCGACGCCTGCCGCGGTGGCCTCGTGCAGCACGTGCGCGAGGTCGTCGCGCAGCACCTCGATCTCGGAGATGATGCCCTCGCCGTCGAACGCGTCGACGGGCATGCGGGCGGTCACCCGGCCGTTCGCCGTCCACCCACGCGATGCCGCGCTGGTCGAGCGCGACACCGACCGCACGCGGTCCATCAGGCCCATCCGCTCGATGACGGTGCGGCCCGCGCCACGCAGGTCGACGGCCTGGCCGCCGGGCCGCACCGCGGGGGCCCGCTCGACCACCGTGACGTCGTGACCCGCCGCCTGTAGCCAGTACGCCAACGCGGGCCCTGCGATGCCCGCTCCGGAGATGAGAATGTCTGTCATGCCGGCGAGAGTACGACGTACGCTGTCACGCATGCACGTATTTTCGCAGCTCAATGTCCTGGCCGTACTAGTACGCAGGGCGCCATGCTCGCACCCGTTCGACCGCGTCCACCGACGCTGCCTGCGGTACTGTGCGACAGCTCGCGTACTAGTACACCGGAGGTCGGCGTGACCGAGTCCAGGTCCTTGCGGATCGCCGCCGAGCTGCGAGCGCAGATCGAGAGCGGCGAGCTCGCGCCGGGGGAGCGGGTGCCGTCGGCGCGGGAGATCACCCGACGCTGGGGCGTGGCGGTCGCTACCGCGTCCCGCGCCCTGGCGGCGTTGCGCGACGACGGGCTGGTCCGACCGGTGCCGGGGGTCGGCACCGTCGTGGTGCCGCGGTCGGCGCCGCGGACTGCCCGACCGCGCCGCCGCGTCGAGCAGGTGCTCTCGCTCGACCGGATCGTGGCGGCCGCTGTCGTCATCGCCGATGCGGAGGGCCTGGACGGGTTGTCGATGCGGCGGGTGGCCACCGATCTCGGCGCGTCGCCGATGGCGCTCTACCGCCACGTCGCCGACAAGGACGACCTGCTGCTCGGGATGCTGGACCGCGCGCTCCGGGAGGCGCGGCTGCCCGAGGTGGCCCCCGCCGGGCTGGCGGCCGAGCCTGGAGGTGGCCGCGCGCACGCTCTGGGCGGCTTTCCGCAGGCACCCCTGGCTGGCGTCGGCGCTGTCGCTCACCCGCCCCCAGGCGTTCGCGGGCGGGCTCGCCTACACCGAGTGGGTGCTCGCGGCGCTGGACGAGGCGCGGGCTGAGGTCGACCGCCGCTTTCGACGTCCACCTGACCCTGTTCACGTTCGTGCGCGGCATCGCGATCAACCTGGAGAGCGAGGCCGCCGCGCAGGCGGCCAGCGGGCTGACCAACGAGGAGTGGATGGACAGCCAGGAGCAGCGGCTGCGCGCGATCGTCGACGGCGGCCGGTTCCCGCACTTCGAGCGGGTGGTCAGCGGCGGACTACGACTTCGACCTGGACGGGCTGTTCGAGCGCGGTCTGCGCTACCTCCTCGACGGCCTGGCGGCCGACCTGAGCTGACGGCGACACCGCAGTCGGCATGGTGTCCTCGCGGCGGGTCCCGCCTGTCCCTCCTCATGTCAATTAATCATTGACGCCAGCGTTTCGTCGATCTATCGACGACCACGCAACCGACCGCAGGGGAGTCAGCGCCTGCGCCGCTCAGCCCCAGATCGCCCTGGCCAGCAACGCAAGGGCGCTGCCGCCCGCCAGTGCGATCACGGCGGGTCGCACCCACGCGCCGTCGAGGAAGGGGCGCAGGGGACTGGAAAGCAGGAACCCGGCGACCGTGTACGGCGTCAGGACGAGGGCGTCGTGCACGGCGCCGGCGTCGATCTGGCCGCCCGCGGCGAGCGAGCCCACCGACACGACGGACCCCGCGACGAAGTAGGCGGCGAGCGTCGAGCGCACCCGGGGACCGTCGGCATCCATGTACAGCAGGGCGAGGGGCGGGCCGCCCATGGAGGCCGCGGTGCCGCCCAGCCCGGACACCGCGCCTGCCGCGAGCAGGGCGGGCACGGTGCGGCGCGGCCGCCACCGGGTGATCGACAACCCGACGCAGACGAGCACGGTGACCGCGACGAACGCCGTGAACCCGCGCATCGGCAACAGGGCCACCGCCAACACGCCCAGCGCGGTGCCCGGCAGCCTGCCCAGCAGCGACCAGCCCACCCCGCGCCAGTCGGTGTCCGAGTGCTCCCGCCACATCGCGAGCACGGCGTGCAGCGATGTGACCAGGAGCAGCGGCCCCGGCACGAGCGTCGGGTCGATGAACGCCAGCAGGGGTGTGGCGACCAGCGCGAACCCGAACCCGACGCCGCCCTGGACCAGGGAGCCGACGGCGACGACGAGCCCCGCCAGCAGCAGCACCCGCTACACGCGCAACATCCCGCGCAGGACGTATTGCAGGATGCCGCCGTTGCGGTAGTAGTCCGCCTCGCCGGGGGTGTCGATCCGGACCACGGCGTCGAACTCGACGGTGCTGCCGTCGGCCTTGGTCGCGGTCACGGCGACGGTGCGCGGGGTCGCGCCGTCGTTCAGCGCGGTGATGCCCGCGATGTCGAACGTCTCGGTGCCGTCGAGGCCCAGGGAGCCCGCCGACTCGCCCGCCGGGAACTGCAGCGGGATCACGCCCATGCCGATGAGGTTCGAGCGGTGGATGCGCTCGAACGACTCGACGATGACGGCCTTGACGCCCAGCAGCGCGGTGCCCTTGGCCGCCCAGTCGCGCGAGCTGCCCGAGCCGTACTCCTTGCCGCCCAGCACCACGAGCGGCGTGCCCGGCGGCGGCGTAGTTCTGCGCGGCGTCGTAGATGAACGCCTGCGGCGCGCCGTCCTGGGTGAAGTCGCGGGTGTAGCCGCCGCTCACGTCGTCGAGCAGCTGGTTCTTGCAGCCGGATGTTCGCGAACGTGCCGCGGATCATCACCTCGTGGTTGCCGCGGCGGGAGCCGAAGGAGTTGTAGTCGCCCTGGTCGACGCCGTGCTCGTCGAGGTACGGCCGCAGCGGGGGTGCCCGGCCTTGATCGAGCCCGCGGGGGAGATGTGGTCGGTGGTGACCGAGTCGCCGAGCAGGGCCAGCACCCGCGCGCCGGTGATGTCCGACGACGGGCGCGGGCTCCGTGGCCATCCCGTCGAAGTACGGGGGCTTGCGCACGTAGGTGGACTGCTCGTCCCACGCGAAGGTCGTTGCCCTCCGGCGTGGGCAGGCCCTTCCAGCGCTCGTCGCCCGCGAAGACGTCGGCGTAGTCCTTGGTGAACATCTCCTGGTTGATCGACGTGTCGATCGTGTCCTGCACGTCCTTGGCCGACGGCCAGACGTCGCGCAGGTACACCTCGGTGCCGTCGGTGGCGGTGCCCAGCGGCTGGCTCTCGAAGTCGAAGTCCATCGTGCCCGCGAGGGCGTAGGCGATGACCAGCGGCGGCGAGGCGAGGTAGTTCATCTTGATGTCCGGGTTGATCCGGCCCTCGAAGTTGCGGTTGCCCGAGAGCACCGAGACAGACCGTAAGGTCGGCGGCGTTGACCGCGGCGGAGATCTCGTCCGAGAGCGGGCCGGAGTTGCCGATGCACGTCGTGCAGCCGTAGCCGACCAGGTGGTAGCCCAGCTTCTCCAGGTAGGGCCAGAGCCCGGCCTTCTCGTAGTAGTCGGTGACGACCTTGCTGCCGGGCGCCATCGACGTCTTGACCCACGGCTTCACCGTGAGGCCCTTCTCGACGGCGTTCTTCGCCAGCAGTGCGGCGCCGAGCATCACCGAGGGGTTGGAGGTGTTGGTGCAGCTGGTGATCGAGGCGATGACGACGGCGCCGTGGTCGAGCACGAACTCGCCGCGGTCGACTCGAGACTGACCGTGGTCGGCTTGGACGGTCGGCCCGCGCCGCCCTCGGCCGCGGAGAACACGCCGGGGCGGGCTCGTCGTCGTGCCCGAACCGGGCGCGGGGGAGTCGCTGGCGGGGAAGGACTCCTCGTTCGACTCGTCGACGCCCGTCGGGCGCACCCTCGGGGTCGTCGGTGTAGTCGCGCATCGGACTGGCGGAACGCCGACTTGGCGTCGGTGAGCGCGATGCGGTCCTGCGGGCGCTTCGGGCCCGCGATCGACGGGACGACCGTGCCGAGGTCG
This sequence comes from uncultured Actinomycetota bacterium, assembly GCA_963799945.1. GTDB lineage: Bacteria > Actinomycetota > Actinomycetes > Mycobacteriales > Pseudonocardiaceae > Pseudonocardia. The sequence goes on along the minus strand of CAWCZG010000003.1, from coordinate 17,992 downwards.
AGCTCGAGGGTCTCGGAGAAGACGGGCTCGCGCGCCGGGTCGTGCCAGAGGCCCTGCTCCTTGGCGTAGGCCTCGATGAGCTCGAGCTGCTCGGCCGGAGCGGCCGGTGAGCTTCATGTAGCGGATGGTCTCGTCGTCGATCGGGAAGATCGCGGCGGTGGAGCCGAACTCCGGGCTCATGTTGCCGATGGTGGCGCGGTTGGCCAGCGGCACCGCGCCGACGCCCTCGCCGTAGAACTCGACGAACTTGCCGACCACGCCGTGGCGCCGCAGCATCTCGGTGATCGTCAGGACGACGTCGGTGGCGGTGGCGCCCGGCGGGATCTCGCCGGTGAGCTTGAAGCCGACGACCTTCGGGATGAGCATCGAGACGGGCTGGCCCAGCATGGCCGCCTCGGCCTCGATGCCGCCGACGCCCCAGCCCAGCACGCCGAGGCCGTTGACCATCGTGGTGTGCGCAGTCGGTGCCGACGAGCGTGTCCGGGTAGGCCTGGCCGTTGCGGGTCATCACCACGCGCGCGAGGTGCTCGATGTTGACCTGGTGCACGATGCCGGTGCCCGGCGGGACGACCTTGAACTCGTCGAACGCGCCCTGGCCCCAGCGCAGGAACTGGTAGCGCTCCTTGTTGCGGCTGTACTCGAAGTCGACGTTGCGCTCGAACGCGTCGGCCGTGCCGAACACGTCGATGATCACGGAGTGGTCGATGACGAGCTCGGCGGGGGCCAGCGGGTTGACCTTCGCCGGGTCGCCGCCCAGCTCGGTGACGGCCTCGCGCATCGTGGCGAGGTCGACGACGCACGGCACGCCGGTGAAGTCCTGCATGATCACCCGGGCGGGGGTGAACTGGATCTCCGTGTCGGGCTCGGCGCTCGGGTCCCAGCCGGCGAGCGCGCGCACGTGGTCGGCGGTGACGTTGGCCCCGTCCTCGGTGCGCAGCAGGTTCTCCAGCAGCACCTTCAGGCTGAACGGCAGGCGCTCGGACCCCTCGACGGCGGAGAGCCGGAAGATCTCGTACTCCGCTCCGCCTGCCGCGATTGTTCCCTTCGCGCCGAAGCTGTCGGTGCTGGTCACTGGACTACTCCTCGGAAAGCGTCAGTCGGCTGTTCGGGAGTCTCGCGCACTCGGCCCCATCGGGCTCGGCGGACCCCGCTCGACGGCTTAACAGTACGCTTGTCCTGTTAAAAAGCGAGCCCTGGCACTGCGGACGGTGACAGCGGTTGTTACTCCGTGTGGGGGAAGTTGGGCCATCGGCGCGCGTGGCGGGCGGACCGGCCGAGCCTGGATGGAACAGTGCGCCCGCTGCGGTCGGTGATCGCGCGGGAGGTTCCGTGCGGCGCCTCGGTCGTTCATGGGCCGCGCCTGCGGTGCTCGTCGTGACGGCGCTGCTCGCGCTGGCGCTCGTCGGCGCCGGGACGGCGATGGCCGCTCCGCCGCCGACCGCCCCCGCCCAACCCGACCGACAACCAGCTCAACGCGGGCCACGCCGCGGTCACGCAGAAGGCGGCGCAGGTCGCCAAGCTCACCGGCCAGCTCTCGGCGCTCGACGACAAGGCCGCCGCGATCGCAGCTGGAGCTGTCCGCGCGCCAGGAGCAGGCCAACCGCGCGCTGGTGGACCAGCAGAACGCCCAGTCCGCCGCAGACCCAGGCGAGCCAGGCGGCCGCCGCGGCCCGGCGGCGACCGACGGCGCCTCGGCCGACGTCGACGCCCTGCGCACGCGGGTCGACGAGTTCCTGTCCGCGAACTACCAGCAGGGGCTCGACATCGGCCCGCTCGGACTGCTGACCGCACCCGGCGGACCCCAGGGCGTGCTGGACCGGTCGGCGTTCGCGGACATGGTCGCCGAGCAGCAGCAGCAGGCCCTCGACAGCCTGCAGCGCGCGGTGGTGGCCCGGGTCAACGCCGATTCGCTCGCCCGCAAGGCCGAGGACGACGCCAAGGCCAAGGCGGAGCTCGCCCGACAGGCCAGCGCGACCGCCGCGGGCGTGGTCGCGCAGGTGCAGGCGCAGGCGCAGGCCCAGGCCGCCGCAGCTGGCCCAGGTGCAGGCCCAGCGCGACGCGGTGAACGCCCAGCTGCCGCGGCCCTCGCGAGCGACGCCGACCTGCGGGCCCAGCGCGACCCGCTTCGTCAACTGGCAGCAGGCGCAGGAGGCCGCAGCCCGGGCCCGGGCCCTCGCCGCTCAGCAGTCCGCGGCCGGGCGGGTGGCGGGACAGCTGGGGCCTGTGCGGGGCAGCGGGGCGGTGCGCACGGTCATCGACCGGGCGATGTCCCAGCTGGGCGTGCAGTACGCGTGGGGCGGCGGCACCGGCCGCGGGCCGTCGCTCGGTGTGCGCGACGGGGGCATCGCCGACGCGTTCGGCGACTACCGACGGGTCGGCTTCGACTGCTCCGGGCTGATGATCTACGCGTTCGCGGGCGTCGGGGTCGTCGCTCCCGCACTACAGCGGCTACCAGTACACGCTCGGGCCGCCAGGTGCCGGTCTCCGCCCGCCAGCCGGGCGACATGCTGTTCTACAACGAGGGCGGCTCGATCGGGCACGTCGCCCTGTACGTCGGCAACGGGATGATGATCGAGGCGCCGTACTCCGGCGCCGCGGTGCGGCTGGTGCCGATGCGCTTCGGCGGGCCTGATGCCCAACGTCACCCGCATGTGTACGTGAGCGGATCCTGCCACACTATTCCGCACACGAGCCGGGGTGCCTCACCCGCGTCTCACCGCAGACCGTGTTGGATGCCGCGGCGTGAGCGCGCAGGATGCCGTCCCCAGCCCGGCCGCCGAGGGCGAGCGCCTCGAGCGCGCCGTCTTCGAGATCAAGCAGGTGATCGTCGGGCAGGACCGGCTCGTCGAGCGGATGCTCGTCGGCCTCCTCGCCCGGGGTCACCTGCTGCTGGAGGGCGTGCCGGGGGTGGCGAAGACGCTGGCCGTCGAGACGGTCGCCAAGGTCGTCGGCGGCACCTTCGCGCGCCTGCAGTTCACCCCGGACCTGGTGCCCTCCGACATCCTCGGCACCCGCATCTACCGGCAGGGCCGCGAGGAGTTCGACGTCGAGCTGGGGCCGGTCGTGGCCAACTTCGTGCTCGCCGACGAGATCAACCGCGCGCCCGCGAAGGTGCAGTCGGCGCTGCTGGAGGTGATGGCCGAGCGGCACCTGTCGATCGGCGGCAAGACCTTCCCGATGCCCGACCCGTTCCTCGTGCTCGCCACCCAGAACCCGATCGAGAACGAGGGCGTCTACCCGCTCCCGGAGGCGCAGCGCGACCGCTTCCTCTTCAAGATCATCGTCGAGTACCCCGGCGTCGAGGAGGAGCGCGAGATCGTCTACCGGATGGGCGGCGAGCCCCCGGTCGCCCAGCAGGTCCTCGATCCGGCCGAGCTCTCCCGGCTGCAGGTCGTGGCCACGCGGGTGTTCGTGCACCACGCGCTCGTCGACTACGTCGTCCGGCTCGTCGTCGCCACCCGCACCCCCGCCGAACACGGCCTCGCCGACGTGGCGGGCTGGGTCGCCTACGGGGCCTCGCCCCGCGCCACGCTGGGCATCGTGGCGGGCGGCCCGGGCGCTCGCGCTGGTCCGCGGCCGCGACTACGTGCTGCCGCAGGACGTGCTGGACGTCGCGCCGGACGTGCTGCGCCACCGGCTCGTGCTCTCCTACGACGCGGTGGCCGACCAGGTGCCCGATCGACCACATCATCACGCGCGTGCTCGCGACGGTGCCGCTGCCGCAGGTGACGGCCCGGCCCCAGCAGGTGCCCGCGGCCCCGGCGAGCGCACCGACGTGAACCGACGCCGCCACCGCGCCGCCGTCGTTGCGCGACGGGCGGATGGAGGCTGCGCTGAAGGCGCTCGAGCTGACCGTGCGGATCCGGCTCGACGGGCTGCTGCAGGGCAACCACCTCGGCCTCGTGCCCGGCCCCGGCACCGAGCTGGGCGAGGCGCGCGCCTACCAGCCCGGCGACGACGTGCGGCGCATCGACTGGTCGGTCACCGCCCGCACGACGCGTGCCGCACGTGCGCCAGACCGTCGCCGACCGCGAGCTGGAGACGTGGGTGCGTCGTGGACCTGTCGCCCAGCCTCGACTTCGGCACCGCCGCCTGCGAGAAGCGCGACCTCGCGATCGCGGCGCTCGCCGCCGTCGCCCACCTGACCCGGGGCGGCGGCAACCGGATCGGCGCGCTCGTCGCCACCGGCGAGCAGCTGGTCCGGCTTGCCCGCCCGCGGCGGCCTCAGCCTACGCGCGCGGGCTGGTCCGCAAGGTCGCGCAGGTGCCGAGCGCCCCGAGCGGCACCCGCGGCGACCTCACCGCCGCGATCGAGCAGCTGCGGCGCCCGCCGCGCCGCCGCGGCCTGGCCGTCGTCATCTCCGACTTCCTCGGCGAACCCGAGTGGGAGTCGACGCTGCGGGCGCTGTCCGGTGCGCCACGAGCTGCTGGCCATCGAGGTGCTCGACCCGCGCGAGCTGGAGCTGCCCGACGTCGGCACCGTCGTGCTCGCCGACCCGGAGACCGGCCGCCAGCGCGAGGTGGTCACCACCCCGCTGCTGTGCCGGGAGTTCGCGGCGGCCGCGGCCGCGCACCGGGAGCGGGTGGCGGCCGCGCTGCGCCGGGCGGGCGCCGCGCACCTGCGGCTGCGCACGGACTCGGACTGGATCGCCGACGTCGTCCGGTTCGCGCTGGCCCGCAAGCGGGCGTGGTCGGGGGGCGGGAGGTGAACGGCGTCTTCACCGACCCCTGTGGCTCGCCGGGCTGCTCGTCGTGGTCGCGGCCTGGCGGTGGCCTACGTCCTGCTGCTGCGCCGCCGCCGCCGCGACACCATGGCTGTTCACCAACCTCGAGCTGCTCGACCGGATCGCCCCGAAGCGGCCCGGCTGGTACCGCCACCTGCCCGCGGCCGCACTGCTCATCGCGGTGGCGCTGCTGACGGTGGCGCTCGCCGGTCCGCAGGCCGAGGCGAAGGTGCCGCGCAACCGGGCCACGGTCGTCCTCGTGATCGACGTGTCGCTCTCGATGCAGGCCACCGACGTCGCGCCGAGCAGGCTCGCCGCGGCGCAGGCGGCGGCGAAGTCGTTCGCCGACCAGCTCACGCCCGGGCGTCAACCTCGGGCTCGTGTCGTTCGCGGGCACGGCCGCGGTGCTGGTGTCCCCGACCACCGACCGGGAGCCGATCAAGCGCGCGGTCGACGGGCTGAAGCTCGCCGAGTCCACCGCCACCGGCGACGCGATCCTCGCGGCGCCTGCAGTCGATCGACACGTTCTCGCAGGCCGTCGTCGGGCGCCTCCGGCGACGGGCCGCCGCCCGCCCGGATCGTGCTGATGTCCGACGGCGGTCAGACGGTGCCCGGCGGCCCCGGCGCCGAAGACCAGCCCCGCGGCGCCTACACCGCGGCGCGCAAGGCCGCCGAGGAGCAAGGTGCCGGTCTCGACGATCTCGTTCGGCACCGACTACGGCACGATCGAGCTGGACCCGGACAAGCCGCCGGTGTCGGTCGCCGTCGACGACGACGCGATGCGGCGGATCGCCGAGCTGTCGGGCGGCCAGTTCTTCACCGCCGCCAGCGAGACCGAGCTGCGGCAGGTCTACGCGCAGCTCGGCGAGCAGATCGGCTACGAGACGCGCAAGGTCGACACGAGCCGCCCGTGGCTGGCGGGCGGGGCGCTGCTGCTCGTCGTCGGGGTCGGCGACGGGCATCGGGCTGGGCCGGCAGGCTGCCGTAGGGTGCGCGCGTGACATCCACGGGGCGCAGCGTGCTGGTGACCGGAGGGAACCGCGGGATCGGCCTGGCCATCGCCCAGGCGTTCGCCGCGGCGGGCGATCGGGTCGCGGTGACCCACCGCAGGCCGCCGACGGGCTGCCGGAGGAGTTCCTCCCGGTGCGCTGCGACGTCACCGACGCCGAGGCCGTCGACGCGGCGTTCACCGACGATCGAGGAGAAGCACGGGCCGGTGCAGGTGCTCGTCTCCAACGCGGGCATCACCGACGACGGGCTGCTCATGCGGATGAGCGAGGAGTCGTTCACCCGGGTGCTCGACGCCAACCTCACCGGCGCCTACCGGGTGGCCAAGCGGGCCACCCGCGCGATGCTCAAGGCCAGCGCCGGGCGGATGATCTTCATCTCGTCCGTCGTCGGGATGCTCGGCTCGGCGGGCCAGGTCAACTACGCGGCGTCGAAGGCGGGGCTCGTCGGGCTGGCCCGGTCGATCACCCGGGAGCTCGGCTCCCGCGGCATCACCGCCAACGTCGTCGCGCCGGGGTTCGTCGACACCGACATGACCCGCGCCCTGCCCGACGCCAAGCCGCGCCGAGTACGTCGGGCGGTGCCGATGGGCCGCTACGGCACGGTCGAGGAGATCGCGTCGACGGTCGCGTGGCTCGCCTCGGACGCCGCCTCCTACGTGACCGGCGCGGTGATCCCGGTCGACGGCGGCCTCGGCATGGGGCACTAGATCCACCATTAAGGTCTGCGGCATGGGACTTCTCGACGGAAAGCGGCTGCTGATCACCGGCGTGATCACCGACGCATCGCTGGCCTTCCACGCGGCGAAGATCGCGCAGGAGCAGGGCGCGCAGGTGGTGCTCACCGGGTTCGGCCGGATGCGCCTCGTCGAGCGGATCGCGCAGCGGCTGCCCGAGGAGGCGCCCGTCGTCGAGCTGGACGTCTCCGACCAGGCCCAGCTGGACAGCCTCGCCGAGCGGATCTCGCCGCACCTCGGTGACACCCCCGGCCTCGACGGTGTGCTGCACTCGATCGGCTTCGCGCCCGCCTCGTGCCTGGGCGAGGGCGCCTTCCTGAACGCGCCGTGGGAGGACGTCGCCACGACGATCCAGGTGAGCGCGTACTCGTTCAAGTCGCTGGCCACCGCGGCTGCTGCCGCTGATCGGGTCCGGGCTCGTCGATCGTCGGCATGGACTTCGACAACCGGCAGGCGTGGCCCGCCTACGACTGGATGGGCGTCGCGAAGTCCACGCTGGAGTCCGTCACCCGCTACCTCGCCCGCGACCTCGGGCCCCAAGGGCATCCGGGTCAACCTGTGCGCGGCCGGGCCGGTGCGCACGATGGCGGCCAAGTCGATCCCCGGGCTTCGCCGCGTTCGAGGACGCCTGGGACGGCCGGGCGCCGCTGGGCTGGGACGTCGAACGACCCGGTGCCGGTGGCGCAGACGGTCTGCGCGCTGCTGTCGGACTGGTTGCCCGTCACCACCGGATCGATGGTGTGGGCGGACGGTGGGTTCCATGCCATCGGCGTTTGACGCCCTGCTCGTCCTGTCGTTCGGCGGCCCGGAAGGGCCGCGACGAGGTGCGGCCGTTCCTGGAGAACGTCACGCGCGGGCGGGGGGTGCCCCCGGAGCGGCTGGACGCCGTCGAGGAGCACTACCGGCACTTCGGCGGGGTCAGCCCGCTCAACGCCCGCAACCGCGAGCTGATCGCGGCCATCGCGGCCGCGCATCGATCTGCCGGTGTACTTCGGCAACCGCAACTGGCACCCGATGGTCGAGGACACCGTCGCGCGAGATGGCGCGCGACGGGGTGCGGCGTGCGCTCGTCTTCGCCACCAGCGCCTACGGCGGCTACTCGGCGTGCCGGCAGTACCACGAGGACATCGCCCGCGCCCGCAAGGCGGTCGGGGAGGGCGCGCCCGAGCTGGTGCAAGCTGCGGCACTTCTTCGACCACCCGCGTTCGTCGTGGCCAACGCCGATGCGGTGCGTGCGGCGTTCGCCGAGGTCGGCGCTGCGGCGCGGCTGGTGTTCACGGCCCACTCCGTGCCGGCGGCGGCGGACGCGAGCGCGGGGCCGCCCGCGGAAGGCGGCCACCGCTACTCGCGGCAGGTCGCCGAGGCCGCCCGGCTCGTCGCGGCCGACGGTGGGCGTCGTCTGACTACGACGTGGTGTGGCAGTCGCGGTCCGGGCCGCCGCAGGTGCCGTGGCTGGAGCCCGGACATCCTCGACCACCTCGACGCGCTGGCACGCCGCGGGCACGTCGGCGGTGGTCGTCGCGCCGGTCGGGTTCGTGTCCGACCACGTCGAGGTGGTGTGGGACCTCGACACCGAGGCGCAGCGAGCGGGCCGCCGCGCTGGGCATCGGGTTCGCCCGCGCCGCCACGGCCGGCCCCGACCCGCGGTTCGCGGACATGGTCGTCGAGCTGATGGCCGAGCACACCGCGGACGCGCCACCGCGACGGCTGAGCACGATCCCCAGCGCGGGCTGCAGGGTCAACGGGCTGCCGTGCGCCCCCGACTGCTGCGCGCGCCGCCGCCCCCACCGACCCCGGTGAGCCGTGCATTTCAGCACGGCGAGTTCGGCATTTCGGCACGTCCCCGCGGCGGCCGCGGTACGCCCGGCGCGCTACGCCGTCGCCGTGTACGCGGCGGTCGTGCGCTTCGCGGCGGCCTCGGCCGCCTCGGGCTCCTCGCCGGCGGCGATCGCGGCCGCGCACCAGGCCGCGCTCGACTCGGTGACGAACCGCACGCCTTCGGGGCTGACCTGCCAGGCCACGGCGTCGGCCGGGGTGATCGACGCGTCGCCCTCCAGGTGCATCGTCAGGCCGAGCAGCATCCAGTCCCAGCCGACGCCGACCGCGCCGGGGCCGAACTCGGTCCACCGCGCGTCGTCGACGTGCGCGATGTGCTCCAGCGTGAACCGGGTGCCGTCGGCCCTCGGGCTCCAGGCGCAGCTCGATCCAGCTCACGTCGCCGCCGAACTCCCACGTCGCGTCGAACGATCGGGCGGGTCGCAGCTCTCGACGACCCCGCCCGCGTTGCCCTGCAGCTGGTAGCGGCCACCGAGGCGCAGCTCGCCGCTGACCGGCATCAACCAGCGGCTGATGCGCTCGGCGCTCGTGCAGGCGTCCCAGACGTCCTCGACCGGCTCGCGGTAGCTCCGGCTGATCGTGACGACGCGGGCCTCGCCCGCGGGCAGCGTGCGCTTGCCGACCGTGCGGGCCACGGCGCTGATCCGGTGGGTGACGTCGATCATCTGCGGTCCTTTCGTCGGCCGCGCGCCAACTCGGTGGCCAGCGCGTCCAGCGGGTGGGGTCCAGAAGCGGCGGAACGCGTCGAGCCAGGCGTCGACCTCCTGGAACGGCTCGGACCGCACGGCGTAGAGCCGCCGCGCGCCTTCCGGGCGCACCGAGGTGAAGCCGTGCTCGCGCAGCACGCGCAGGTGCTGGGAGACGGCGGGCTGCGAGATCCCGAACTCGGCGCGGACGACGGAGGTGAGCTCCCCGGAGGTCAGCTCGCCCTCGGCGAGCAGCTCCAGGATCCGCCGCCGTACCGGGATCGCCCAGAACGTCGAACGCGTGCACGCCGAGCGAATATAAGCTAGCTCTTGTATAAGTCAAGTGCTTTGGCGACGACGTCGGCCGCGCTGGCGATGCGCCGGCGCAGGCCGCGGTCGTAGTGCTGGGTCGTGGCGATCGTCGCGTGCCCGACGTCGGCGCGGACGTCCTGGATCGGGGCGTCGTGCTCCAGTGCGATCGTCACGTACGCGTGGCGCAGGGCGTGCGGGTGCACCCGGTCGGCGACGCCGTCGAGCGCGGGTCCGGCGTCGGCCGCGATGCGCCGGAGCCGGTGTAGAGGTCGATCCGTGAGCAGCGGCCGCCCGCCGCGTGGCCAGCAGCGGCGACGAACCGGCGGTGGTGCGCCCGCGGCGGGCCGGGGCGGCGGTGCCCGAGAGGCGGTCGCGCTCGGCGAGGTAGGCCTCCAACGCGTCCCGGACCAGCTCGGTGACGTACACCTCGCGGTGCAGGCCGCCCTTGCCCAGCACGCGCAGCACGTCGTCGCCACCCGAACGGTAGCGGTCGCCGCGGTCCAGGCCGGTGATCTCCGAGATCCGCAGGCCGAGGGTGAGCAGCGCGACGAACGCCACCGACCGCGTGGCGTGCAGCTGGGCGTACGCGGCCGCGGACGGTGGGCCGGGCCGCGGCCGACCAGCAGTGCGGCGACCTGCTCGGCGGTCAGCCGGACCGTCGGCGAGGCGTCCCGCGCGCTCGCCGCGAGGCCCAGCCTGGCCCGGTTGAGCGCCGCCGGGTTCGCCGCGATGAGACCCCGCTCGGCGAGGTGGCCGTAGAGCGCGGAGAGCGTGGAGAGCATCCGCCTCCGGGTTCGCGGCTGAGCCCCCGCGGCATCGAGGGCGTGCAGCCAGGCTTTGACGTGGGTGGCCGTGGCCGCGCGCGGGTCCAGTCCGCGGGTGGCGCACCAGCGGAACCAGGCGAGCTGGTGCAGCGGGCCGGGGGCGGCGGCGGGGGGCCGGGCGGCGGTCGTCGGCGCGGCGGTGGGGTCGACCCAGGCGATCGGCAGCCCGAGCGCGTAGGCGTAGGTGCGGCGGGTGCCCGCGTTGGCGTACTGCGAGAGCCACTCCGCCAGCTGGTCGCGCAGGTCCTCGGGATCGGCGACGCCGGGCCACTCCCGTGGGAGCGACTGACCACCGCGAGGGCGCCGTTCAGAGCGTCACCGGCAGGGACTCGACGCCGAACACGAACGACAGCTTGCGGTACTCCAGGGTGTCGAGGTCGGACGCCGCGGCGATGTCGGGGAAGCGCCGCAGCAGGGCGGGGTAGGCGACGCGCAGCTCCATGCGGGCCAGCTCGGCGCCGACGCAGCGGTGGATGCCGTGCCCGAAGGCCAAGTGGGGGCGGGAGCGCGCGGGTGGGGTCGAAGCGGTCGAGGTCGGGGTCGCCGCCGCGGTTGGCCGCGGAGAGGGAGCAGAAGACGAGGTCGCCCGCCTCGATCGGCGGCCGCCGACCGTGATGTCCTCGCGGGCGATGCGCGGGAAGGCGACCTGCACGACGGTGAGGTAGCGGAGCAGCTCGTCGACGAACGGGTCGATCGCGGCGTCGTCCTCGGCCAGCTTGCGGCGCAGCTCCGGATCGCGCAGCAGCACGATCGCGCCGAGGGCCAGCATGCTCGTGGTGGTCTCGAGGCCGCCGGTGAGCAGACCGTCGGCGAGGCCCGCCAGCTCCTGGTCGGAGATGTCGTCGCCGTGCTGGCGGACCAGCATGCCGAGCATGCCGTCGCCGGGCTCGGCGCGCTGGCGCTTGACCATGTCCAGCAGGTAGGTGAGCGACTCCGAGATGGCGCCGAGCGACCCTTCGATCCCGCCGAGGAAGTCGAAGCGGGTCATGGACAGGCGCTGGAAGTCGGCGCGGTCCTCGTAGGGCACGCCCAGCAGCTCGCAGATCGTCAGCGAGGGGATGGGCAGCGCGAAGCTCTGGACGAGGTCGACCTGACCGCCCTCGGCCGCGGTGCTGGGCCATCTCGTCGAGCTGGCCCGCGACGATCGCGTCGATCCGCGGCCCCAACCTGCGCAGCCGGTGCCCGGTGAACTCCGGGGTGAGCATCTTGCGGAGTCGGGTGTGCGCGGGGGGATCGGCGAACCCGAGGCCGCCGGGGTCCTGCTCGGCGGTGATGCCTGCCTTGCCGACGAGGTGGGTGAAGTCGCTGCTGAAGGCGTTGGCCGCGCCGAGCACGAGCGCGCCTCCTCGTAGCCGCTGACCAGCCAGCCCCGGATGCCGAAGGGCAGCTTCAGCAGGCTGACCGGCTCGCGGTCGCGCAGCTCGCCCATCTCCGGGACGGGGTCGAGCCCGGTCCGCTTGAGCGGCAAGCAGGGCCTCGTCGGGCAGCAGTGACAGCAGGGCGTCGGCTGAGCCGCCACGACCGCGTCGGAAGCGCATCGACAGTCGCGCGACGAGCTTGATGATCCGCCCACGCATGGCCCGACTCTAGCGGCGCCCTGATTGCCTCTTTCGGGAGGCGCGCCAACGAAACGCAGGTTTCGTTGGCTACATGTTCGGTTTGTAGATAATAAGAACTGGTTGTGAGTTATCAAACCGCGAACTGGTAGCATGATCACCGTGGACGACGAGGCCGTACGCTGCGGATACAGCCGATGCCGGGCTCCGCTACCCGCCCCGGGGCCGCAGGGCGGTCGGCCCCGGTCGTTCTGCCGCGACACCCGCTGGGACGGCGGCCACACCTGCGCGCAGATGGCCAAGGCCGAGCGCGACGCCCTGGGCGCGCTGGGCCTCGCCGCGCCGCACACCGCGTTCGCGCTCGACGCCGATCGGCTCCGCGAGCACGTCGAGGCGGTCCGAGGTCCGGTCGACACGCTGGTCGCCGCCCTCGCCGGGGTGACCGCCCGGCTGGCCGAGGTCGAGGCGCAGGCGGTGGCGGCCGTGGAGGTGGCCAACCGGCGCGCCGCCGAAGCCGAGTCCCGTCGGGTCGCGGCGCAGGACGGGCAGGAGCGGGCCGAGCTGTCGGCGCGCCGCGCCCGGGAGTCGGCGGAGCAGGCGGCCCGGGAGCGGGCGGAGGCGGTCGAGCGCGCTGGGGCCGCGGCCCGACAGGCCCTCGACGCGACGGAGGCCCTCGGCGCCGCCCGCGCCCACGCGGAGCAGGCCGACGCAGACCACCGCCGACGCCGTCCGCCGCGCGACGGAGGCCGAGCGCGACGTCCGCGCGGCCCAGCTGGTCGCGGCGCAGGCCGGAACCGCCCTGGCGGCGGAGCGGGAGCGCACGCAGGCCCTGGACGCGGACCTCACCACCTCCCGCCGCGCCGCGCACCCTCGCGGAAGGGGAACGCGACCGCGCGGCACACCTGCGCGGAGCTGACCCAGGTGCGCGCGAGCCACCGCAGCTGAGCTGGCCGAGATGCGAGCAGGCCCGAGACACCACCACCACCCGCCTGGACGAGATGACGAAAGCCCACGAGGCAGCCGCCATCAGCCTGGCCCAGGCGACGGCCGAGCGGGACGCGCTCAGCGCACAGCTCGCCGAGGCGACGGCCGATCGGGACGCGCAACTGGCTGAAGATGGCGGCCGAGCGGGACGCGGCGGCCGCGCGGCTGGCCGAGATGGCGGCTGCGGCGCGACGCGGACGCCGCGCAGCGCTGCCGAGGTCGAGCGGTTGCGAGGCGGAGCTCGCGGCGGCGCGGCCGACCTCGGCCGAGATCCGTGCGCTGCTGGACCTCGCCCGCGGTCAGACGTCCTGATCACTCCGAGATCGGGTGCCATGACCCGCGGCCCGGAGCCCCGCGGCGATCGCGCTCGAGAGGGACAAGATCGGGATTCGATCTCGCCGAAACCGCCGTGGTGTCCACCTCGGCCGCCGGCACAACGGGTGACTGCGCACCGTCGAGCGTGACCGGACCCCGCTGATGCGTCCGGCGATCATCGCGCTGTCGGCGACACTCCCGGTCCCGGGCTGACGGCGGGCGCGGACGCGGCTAGCGTCGCGGAGGTGTTCGAGGGGTTTGCGGCGGTGCGGGTCGACACGGGTGGGGCCACGATCAACGCGCGGCACGGGGGGAGTGGGCCGCCGGTGCTCCTGCTGCACGGCTTCCCGCAGTCGCACGTGTTGTGGCACCGGGTGGCGCCTGCGCTCGCCGAACACCACACGGTCGTCGTGGCGGACCTGCGCGGCTACGGCGACTCCTCCCGCCCACCCTCAGGCGACGACCACGCCGGCTACTCGTTCCGGGCGATGGCGGCCGACCAGGTGGCGCTCATGCGGGAGCTGGGGCACGAGCGGTTCGCCGTCGTCGGGCACGACCGGGGCGCGCGGGTCACCCACCGCATGGCCCTCGACCACCCCGACGCCGTAACCCGGATCGCGCTGCTGGACATCCTGCCGACCCTGCACGTCTACGAGACCGTCGACGCCGCCCTGGCCACGGCCTACTACCACTGGTTCCTCTTCATCCAGCCCGCACCGATCCCGGAGCGGCTGATCGACGGCGACCCGACCGCCTACCTCCACGCGCTGCTGGGCTCCTGGGGCGGCGGCGGTCTCGCCGCGTTCGCCCCGGAGACCCTCGCCGAGTACGAGCGCTGTTTCGCCGACCCGGAGGCCCGCCACGCCATGCTCGAGGACTACCGCGCGGGCGCCTCGATCGACCTCGAGCACGACCGCGCCGACCTGCACCGCAAGGTCGAGATGCCCACCTTCCTGCTGTGGGGTGCGCACGGGGTCGTCGGCCGCCGTCCGCTCGACCCGCTCACCGTCTGGGCCGAGCGCGCCGCAGACCTGCGCGGCGCGGCGGTCGACGCAGGCCACTTCCTCATCGACGAGCAGCCCGACGCGACCATCGACCTGCTGGCCGCCTTCCTGGACTGACCGCCGTCACCCGGCCCGCTCCACCAGGAACGCACGACAGGCCGCGGCCGCGGGACCGAGCGGGGTCCGGTGCATCAGACCCGACCGGCCGCCAGATCCGCTCCGGCGCCACAGCGTGGACGACGACGGGCGGACCCGGCGCCTCGGCCACCGACCGCGCCACGAGCGCGACGCCCAGCCCGTGCGCCACCAGGTCCCGCAGCCGCGGCAGGCTCGCCGTCTCGAACGGGACGTGCGGGGTGAAGCCCGACGCCGCGGCGTGCCGGTCGAGCACCGCCCGCAGCCCGGTGCCCGCGGGGAGGCAGACGAACGCGTCGTCGCGCAGCGCCGCCAGCGTCAGGTCCGCCGCGCCCGCCGTCGGGTGGTCGGGCGCCGTCACGAGCACCAGTTCGTCGGTGAACAGGTCGACGGCGGAGATGTCGGCGGGAAGGTCGCTGGGCACAGGGCCCAACGCCAGGTCGATCCGCCCATGAGCCAGGTCGTCGAGCAGGACGCGGACGGCGCCGGAGCGCAGCCCCAGCTCGACGTCGGGATGCCGGGCGTGGAACGCGGCCAGCGCACCCGACAGGTCGAACGGGTCCAGCGCCTGGATCGCCCCGATCCGCACCCGCCCGATCACCGCGCCGCCGAGGCGGGCGAGGTCGGCCCGCGCCGCCTCCAACTCGGCGAGCGCACGCCGGGCGCGTTGCAGGAACAGCTCACCGGCGTGGGTGAGGGCGACGTGGCGGGTGGTGCGGGCGAGCAGCGTGACCCCCAGCTCCCGCTCGAGCTTGCGGATCTGCACCGAGACCGCGGGCTGGGCGACGTGCAGCACGCCCGCCGCGCGCCCGAAGCCGCCCTCCCGCACGACCGCATCGAGGTAGGTGAGCTGCCGCAGTTCCATGTCGCCATGTTATGAGTGCCAGAGGAACTATGTCTTGGACAGGCGCAATCGCGCGGCGCAGGCTGGGTCCATGACCCACACTCCCCGCCGCTGGTTGATCACCGGCGCGTCCACCGGGTTCGGTCGCGCCCTCGCCGAGGCCGTGCTCGCGGCCGGTGACGCCGTGGTCGCCACCGCCCGCCACCCCGCGGCCCTGGACGACCTGGCCACCCATCCCGCCGCGACCACCCTCGCGCTCGATGTGACCGACCCCGCGCAGGTGGACGCGGCTCGTCGCGGCGGCCATCGCCTCCGGCGGCATCGACGTGCTCGTCAACAACGCGGGCCACGGGCTGGTCGGCGCATTGGAGGAGCTGACCGACGCCGAGTTCCGCGGCGTGCTGGAGACCAACCTGTTCGGCGCCCTGGCGATGACCAGGGCGGTGCTGCCCCACATGCGCGAGCGCGGCCGCGGGCACATCGTGCAGATGAGCTCGATGGGTGGCATCAGCGCCAACCCCGGGCACGCGGTGTACGCGACCTCCAAGTTCGCGCTCGAAGGCGCCTCGGAGGCGCTGGCGGGGGAGGTTGCGCCGTTCGGGATCCGCGTGACGATCGTCGAGCCGGGTCCGTTCCGCACCGACTACGCGGGGCGGTCGATGCGCCCGTCGACCCCGATGGACGCCTACGCGGGCACCCCGGCCCGGGCGACCCGCGACCGGTTCCGCGACCAGGACGGCGTGCAGCCCAACGACCCGGCCAAGGGCGCCGCGGCGATCATCGCCACGGTTCGCGCGGCCGACGCCCCGCTGCGGCTGCCGCTCGGTAAGGAGGCCGTCGCGCGCATCCGCGGGAAGCTGGAACGGCAGCTCGCCGACATCGAGGTGACCGAGGCGCTCTCCCTGTCGACGGCGTACGCCTAGCCCGTGATCGGCGGGTTCCCGACCCCTCGATCACCGCCAGACGGCCACCTCACACCAGGGGGCTCGTGGCCAGCACCCGCACCGCTTCGGCGACCGCCGCCCGGCGCGCCACGCGCACCGCCGTCTCGATCGGGCGCAGCGCGTCGCGGCGGGCCGTGGCCGCGGAGGCCGAGAGCGCGCCGCCGGGCTCGTCGACGTAGGCGGCGGACAGGATCGCCTCGACCTCGTCGGCGTGTTGGAGCACCCGCAGGGCCTGGGCGGGCATGCCCGCGGGCCAGAGCGTGGCCGGGCGGGCCCGCAGCGACGCGGCGATCTCCTCGCGCACCCCCGGCCGGTGCCGCGCGACCCCGAGGTCGGTGAGCACCGAGGCGGACTGGCGCACCTGGTCGCGCAGGTCGCGCTCGGCGTGCGACAGCGCGACGAACTCGGGGGCGGGCCCCGGCTCCGCCACGCGGTAGACGCTCCAGCGCACCACGCCATCGGCGATGGGGGTGGGCACGATGCCGATGCCGACGTCGGCGAACAGCACACCCTCGCCCGCGGCCGTCGCCTCACGGCTGAACACGCCGGGGCCGGGGAGACCGCGGATGTCGCCGGGCGCGGGCAGCACGAGCCGCGCGGGGGCTTGCGGCCCGGCCCGCCGCAGGGTCGCCATCAGGAACGGCAGGGAGCTCACCGGGGCGCCGGGCGGCGGGAGGGCGGTGGCGGCCGCGGTGGCGTCGTCGGCCGCTTGGACGTCGTGCGCGTCGGCCCATGGCGCGAGCGCATCGAGGACGTCGTCGGGCGCTGCGGCTCCGACAAGCCACGCCGAGGCCCACACGGTGAACGTCGCGGAGGGGCAGGGCACCTCGCAAGGCTAGCCACGAGAACACCGACGGGCACGCCTGCCGTGCGGGTGAGCCTCATCCGGGGTGTGTCACCGCAGGTCGTGGGCGAGGCGCGTGTCGTGCCGCCGATGGCGGTGCCCACACCGGTACAAACCGACTGTGCGAGGGCAGGACTACCGCAACGTGTTCACCGCCGACGGCACCCGTCGGGTCACCCGCAAAGCGATCCCCGAAGTGGCTGCCGAGCCCGGGTTGGTCGTCGAAGACCCGGCGAGCGGCTACTGCGGCGCGGTGGTCTCGGCCAACATCCGCGAGGTGACGTTGGAGGACCGCCGCGGCGGCACCCGCGTCTTCCCGCTGCGGCCCGCCGCGTTCCTGCTCGACGGCGCGGTGGTCACCCTCATCGCGCCGCAGCGGGCGGCGCAGCGGCCTGCGCAGGCGCCCGCCCGGTCGGCGTCGGGCTCGGTCAAGGTCACCGGCCACACGGCGCGCACCGCGCGGGCGGCCCGCATCTGGGTCGAGGGTCTGCACGACGCCGAGCTGGTGGAGCGGGTGTGGGGCCACGACCTGCGCGTGGAGGGCGTCGTCGTCGAGCCGATGCACGGGATGGACGACCTCGTCGCCGCGGTCGCCGATTTCAACCCCGGCCCACGGCGACGGCTGGGGATCCTGGTCGACCACCTCGTCGCGGGCACGAAGGAGACCCGGGCTGCCGACCAGGTCGCCGGGCCGCACGTGCTGGTCACCGGCCACCCCTACGTCGACGTCTGGGAGGCGGTGAAGCCCGCCACCGTCGGCATCCGGGCGTGGCCGCAGATCCCCCGGGGCACCGACTGGAAGACCGGCGTCTGCGCGGCACTGCGCTGGGGCGAGCCCGCCGACGGAGCACGCCGCGTGCTGGGTGCCGTGCGCAGCTTCCGTGATCTCGAAACGCCCCTGATCGGAGCGGTCGAGGAGCTCATCGACTTCGTGACCGGCTGATCACGCCGCGGCACCGGATCTGGCAGGATCGAAGCATGTGGCCCGCAGTGCTCTGGCTGATCGCCGGCGTGCTGCTGATCGCCGGGGAAGTGCTTTCCGGGCAGTTCGTCCTGCTCATGTTCGGCGGCGGCGCCCTCGCGGCGGCCGGGGCGTCGTTCCTGGTCCCGGATTCGCCCGTGGTCGGCGGCCTCACCTTCGCCATCGCCGCGGTGCTGCTGCTCTTCGCCGTGCGACCCGCCCTGCGCCACCGGCTCCGGCCCAGTCCCGCGCCGAGATCCCGCCGCCCTACACGCCCACG
>CAWCZG010000002.1:0-487329 GCA_963799945.1 uncultured Actinomycetota bacterium | reverse complement strand
CAGCGGGCCCGTGCGGCGGTGGGCCGCCGCGGTCTGCACGAACGAGCGGACGAGCGGGGAGGGATCGGCGGCGGGCCAGGCGAGCACCAGCCTGCTTGGCGGGCGGTCGACGACGGGCACGACGACCAGCCCGGCGGGCGTCAGCTGGTCCAGGGGCGCGAGCGCGGACAGGCCGTCCCGGGTCGCCGCCGCGGATCCGCACGACTGGCCGACACCTGGGACTGACCGCTCGCCCGACCGCGCCGGCCTGACGTGGAGCGGCGGGTCATCGCGCCATCCGGCCCTTGACGGCTTCGGCGAACGCGCGGCTCCGCTCGGCGTGGGTTCCCTGGCCTGCGGCGGCGGCCACCCCGGCGGCTTGGGCGGGGGTCGCGGCGTGCGCGGCCACCGCACGCTCGGCGGCGGCCAGCTCGTCGGCGAGCGCGGCGTCGATCAGCGGCGGCGCCTCCCGGACGACGCCGGGGGTGGCGTAGGGGCTGTCGTCGGGCAGCGAGCCGGTGAAGCGTCCGTAGGCGCCCACCAGCAGCAGCGTCAGGCCCACCACCAGGCTGAACACGACGTTGCTCAGCTGGAAGCCGAGCATGTTCATCCCCGTGCCGAGGACCAGGGCGTTGCCGATGCCCGACAGCAGGAACACCGTGCCGATCACCACCGAGACCGAGGACGCCAACGGACCACCCCGCACCGCCGCCGCGATCAACACGACACCGACGACCACCGAAGCGATCCCGAGCAGGCCGCTCGTGGCCATGCCCAGCACCACAGCGCCCGCGGTCGGCAGGAACCCGGCCGGGCTCAGCCAGGTCAGGGCCGCGAACACCAGCAGGAAGCCGCCGACGGCCGCGGCGCCGATCCGGTGCACGGTGTGGATGGGATGGGGCGACGGGTCGGGATGGAAAGCGCTCATCGAGGCTGCCCTCTTCGGCCGGGGCCGGGCCCGCTGCCCGACCGCTGTCGCCGAGTCTGAGCCGGTCGCGGCGCCAGGTGCACCCGAGAGGCCCAGCCGTCACTGGTCCGTAAGCAGCCCATCACACATCGGTAAGGGGCTAAAGCGGCGAAGGAGCCAGGCCGGGAGCTACCGGTCGATCCTCAGGTTTCCCACAGAGACTGACGGCAGACTGGACACCAACGGGTGGTCGGCGGGGATGCGCCGTCAGGAGGAGGTACGGCCTTGGGGTTGGCGACGGAGCGTCGCTTGGTGTCGTCGACAGGGGGGCTAACGGCCGCAGTCATCAGTTTCGTCGTCGCGATGGTCGCGGGGTGCGCCACGGGTCAGCCGGATCGTCCGTCGACCATGCCGCCGACCACGACGACCACCGCCGCAGCGCCCAGCACGTCCGCGCCGCCCGGGAAGACCGGGCCGACGCTGCACGTCGCCCCGGACGGGGACGATGCCGCGGCCGGTGACAGCACCAACCCCCTCCGCACGATCACCGCAGCGGCCGAGCGCGCCCGGCCCGGAACGACCGTGCTGGTGCGGGAAGGGCGATACGACGGCGACATCGTCACCAGGACGAGCGGCACGGCCGACGCCCGGATCGCCTTCGTCGCGCAATCGCCGCAGGTCAGGATCGTGGGGGCAGGCTCGGCCATCGGCGCCTGGGAGAACGACGGTGACTTCGTCGACATCGTGGGCTTCGACATCTCCGGCGACAACGAGGACGGCATCTACAACCGCAGCTCGAACGTCCGCATCGCCAACAACCGGGTCTACCAGTTCCCCACCGGCAACTGCATCGTCACCGGCAACGAGGACTACGACCTCACCGACATCGACGTCGTCGGCAACGTCGTCCACGGATGCGGCAACGACGAGCTCGACCACGGGATCTACGTCGGGCACGAGCGCGGCACCGTCGCCGACAACATCTCCTACGGCAACCCGGGTTTCGGCATCCACTGCTGGCAGGCCTGCGACGCCCTCGTCATCACCAACAACCTGGTGTACGACAACCAGGAAGGGGGCATCGTCGTCGGTGCGGCGCATGAGGACGCCGTCGCCGACGAGGTCCTCGTGTCCAACAACATCGTCATCGGCAACGGCCGGGAAGGCATCCGCGAAGGCGGCGAGACCGGCGACCAGAACCGCTACCGCAACAACCTGATGTGGGGCAACGACCGCGACCGCATCCTGCTCAAGACCGGCACCGAAGAGGGCACGATCGTCGCCGACCCGCAGCTGGTCGACTTCCGGCCCGACGGCTCGGGTGACTACCGCCTCCGGCCGTCGAGCCCCGCGCTCGACGCCGGGTTCGCCGACTCGGCGCCGCCCGTGGCGATCGACAACACGCCACGGCCGAAGGGCCGCGCCGTCGACATCGGCGTGTACGAGCAGTAGCACGCGGGTTCAGGACAGGGCGGTGCGTGCGAGGTTGACGAAGTAGGCGAGCGGGTGCCGCCCGCCCCCACCTCGGTGCAGGACCGACCGTCGGGGTCGGCGGGGTGGACGTTGCGGGCGACGATCGTCGGCAGCCACCGTCCTGCCCGCCGCTCAGCACTCGATCACGTTCACGGCCAGACCACCGCGGGCCGTCTCCTTGTACTTGTCCTTCATGTCGGCCCCGGTGTCGCGCATGGTCTTGATCGCCTTGTCCAGGGACACGAACTGCTCGCCGTCGCCGCGGAGGGCGAGGCGGGCGGCGGTGATCGCCTTGATCGAGCCCACGGCGTTGCGCTCGATGCAGGGGATCTGGACGAGGCCGCCGATGGGGTCGCACGTCAGGCCGAGGTTGTGCTCGATCCCGATCTCGGCGGCGTTCTCGACCTGGTCCGGGGTGCCGCCGAGCACCTCGGCGAGGCCCGCCGCGGCCATCGAGCAGGCCGAGCCGACCTCGCCCTGGCAGCCCACCTCCGCGCCCGAGATCGAGGCGTTCTCCTTGAACAGGATGCCGACCGCCGCTGCGGCGAGCAGGAACCGCACGACGCCGTCGTCGGAGAAGGACTCGACGAAGTCGCGGTAGTAGTGCAGGACCGCCGGGACGATGCCCGCGGCGCCGTTGGTGGGCGCGGTGACCACGCGACCGCCCGCCGCGTTCTCCTCGTTGACCGCGAGCGCGTAGAGCGTGACCCACTCCATGGCCCGGAGGGCGTCGGTGCTGTCGTCGGTGGCCTCGAGGGTCTCGAGGAGGGCGGCCGCCCGGCGGCGCACCTTCAGGCCGCCCGGCAGGGTGCCCCTCGCCCGGACGCCGCGGTCGACGCACTCCTGCATCACCTTCCAGATGTGCAGCAGCTCGGCGCGGACCTCCTCCTCGGTGCGCCTGGTCAGCTCGTTGGCCAGCATCAGCTCGCTGATGCTGAGCCCCGTCTCGCGGGTGCGGCGCAGCAGCTCGTCGCCGGAGCTGAACGGGTAGGGCACGGGGGTCTCGTCGGTGCTGATCTCGGAGCGCTCGATCTCGTCCTCGTCGAGCACGAAGCCGCCGCCGACGGAGTAGAACTCGCGGCGCAGGAGCACCTGACCGTCGGCGTCGCTCGCGGTGAACCGCATGCCGTTGGTGTGGAACGGCAGCCGCTTGCGCCGGTGCAGGACGAGGTCGTCGTCGATCGAGAACGGCACCGGGTGCGTGCCGCCGAGGCACAGCACCTTCTCCGCCCGGACGGCCTCCACTTCCGGCTCGGCCGCCGCCGGGTCGACGAGGTGCGGCTGCTCGCCCTGGAGCCCGAGCACGACGGCCTTGATGGTCCCGTGGCCGTGGCCCGTCACGCCGAGCGAGCCGAACATCTCCGCGCGCACCCCCGCGGTGCGCGTGAGCAGGTCGGCCGCCGCGAGCCGGGTGACGAACTTGTAGGCGGCCCGCATGGGCCCCACCGTGTGCGAGCTGGAGGGACCGATGCCCACCTTGTAGAGGTCGAAAGTACTGATCATGGCTGGTTCTCGATAGCGGCGTCGCACAGCCACTCCGCCAGGTACGCGGCAACGACGAGCGGACGGGCAGGTCGTCGCTCGCCGGTCGCCCGGCGTGGC
This sequence comes from uncultured Actinomycetota bacterium, assembly GCA_963799945.1. Classification (GTDB taxonomy): domain Bacteria; phylum Actinomycetota; class Actinomycetes; order Mycobacteriales; family Pseudonocardiaceae; genus Pseudonocardia. The sequence continues at coordinate 483,368 of CAWCZG010000002.1, read as the reverse complement.
GCAGCGGGTCGGTGCGGGCGAGCGTCTCAGCCGTCACGGCGGGCTCCTTCCGGGTCGAAGACCACGGGTTCGGCGATCTGCGCGGGCGCGAGCGCGCCGCCGATCGGGAAGTGCACAGTCTGACCGATCCGGCTGCGGCCTGTCTCCACCGGCGCAGCCGCAGAAGACTGCAGGAGGCGGCGCTCCAGTCGGGGTGCCGTCGGTGTCCTGCCCGATGACGGGGTGATCGGTGCGTGAGGCGAGCAACCGGACCGTCACGCTTCGTGAGCCGACCGCACCTCGTAGGCTGCTTCGGATTTGCCGAAGCGCACGGGTGGGCATCGAGTGGAGGTGGCGGTCTCGGCCACGTCAGCCCCCAACGGGTCACCTCCGGATCGGCTCTCCAACGCATCCCGGTCTCCGGGCGTCACCGGCCCGGGCGGCCTGCTCGAGCGGGTCGCCGCCGCTCCGGACGCCGCGCTCGTCGCGGCGGTCTCCGGTCCGGGCGGGATGGGCAAGTCCACCCTGTTGCAGGCCGTCGCCCGGGCCTACCGGGCGGCGGGAGCGGAGCCGGGGACAGATGGCGGTCCGATCCTGGTCGACGATGCCCATCGGCTCGGCCCCGCCGCGCTGCGCAGACTGTCGGTCTCGCTGCAACGCCCGGGGCACGGCTCGTCATCGCGCATCGGCCTGGAGTGGGCGGGGCAGGCCTGACCGCTCTGCGCGCAGCGGTCGCCCGTGGCGGCCTGACCGTCGTGCTCGGTCCGCTGCCGCGCGATGCCGTCCGGACACGGATCGCGCGCCTGCTGGGCGAGGAGCCCGGTGCGGCGGTCGTCGACCTGGTCCATGCGCAGTCCGGCGGCGTGCCGCTGCTGGTCGACGTCGTGACCCGTGCGCTCGCGGACGGGATCGGCCGCGCGGGCCCGCTGCCTCCCGCGCTCGTCGAACGCCACCGTCATCTCGTCGACGCTCTGGATCCCGACGTCCGGGTCGTGCTCGAGGCGATAGCGACGGGGACACCGGCGGAGTGCAACTTCCTCGCGGGCCTCACGAGACTTCCGGCGGACCTGCTCGCGACGGCCGTCGAAGCGGCCCGCGCCACCGGGTTCCTCGACGGCGACGACCGGCCGGTGCCGTTCATCCGCACCCTCCTGCTGGCCGCCGCGCCTGCGTTGCGCGTCCGCTCTCTCGCCGCCGAGCTGGCCGCGGCCCGGCTGGCCCACGGCGCTCCCCTCGTCCCCACCGCCCGCGGGATGATCGGCTCCGGCGCGACCGGCGAGCGCGTGGCGGCGCTGTTCGACGCCGCCGCGGACGAGGCGTTGCCGCGGGCTCCCGCGCTGGCGGCGGATCTGCTCAGCGCGGCCGTCCTGGCGGGCGGCGACCCGGCGACGACCGCGGCGCGGCACAGTGGCGCCGCCGCGCTGGCGGGTGACCTCGACACCGCACTCCGCCTCGCCGACCAGGCCCTCGCTGATCCCGTCGCCATCGGAGCCGACTCCGCCCGGGTCGCCGCTGCCGTCGCGCTCGCGCACCGCGGCTTTCCCGAGCGCAGCGCCGCCCTGCTCGCCGCGTTGCCCGCTGAACACCCCGTCGGCCCGGTGTGGGCCGTGCCCGCGTTCGTGGCTGTCGGGGACGCGGGCTCCGCGCGCACCGCGACGGAGGCTGCTCAGTGCGCCGATGCCGCTCCCGGTCTCGCGCGCGCCGCGGGCCTCACGGTGGCGAGGGCGCTGCTCGCCGCCGTCGACGGCACACCGGGTCAGGCGCTCGGCGGCCTCGCCCGCGCCACGGTCCTCCTCGAGCCGGTGGCCGCGACGACCCTCCTGCCCGACACACCTGCGGCCTTGACCGCGCTGGTCGCCCTGCAGGTGGGTGAGTACGGCACCGCCGACGTCGCACTGCGTCGGGCCGCCGCCGGGCTGCACGGCGGACGACCGGCCCAGCTGCGTCACCTGCTGCTCCACGGGTGGGTGCTTCTGCTGCGGGGCCGGTTCGCCGCCGCGCAAGAGGCATTGAGCCGGGCCGACACCACCCAGCGCCTCCAGCTGCGCGACGAGCTCCTCGCGGCGGCGCTGCAGGCCGCCCTCGCCCGGCGCACCGGCAGCGCGGCGGGACTGGCCACGAGCTGGGCGCGCGTCCGGGCCGCGCTGCTGCACCACCCCGTCGACCTCTTCACGCTGCTCCCCCTCGGCGAACTGGCCGTGGCGGCCGCGCTGCTGCAATGACGACGGGCACCTCGCGCCGCATCTCGACGACGCCCACCGGATCCTGCGCGACCTCGGCGACCCCGTTCTCTGGGCCGCTCCGCTGCACTGGGCGCAGGCTCAGGCCGCGGTCGCAGCAGGCAGGCGCGCCGAGGCCGAGCAGCACGTGCCGCGCTCGAACGGACCGCCGCGGCGACGTCCGGACATGGCCCACCCGGCGGCTCTGGCCGCGGCCGCGGGCACGTGGGTCCAGGTGCGCTGGGGCGCCATCGACCAGGAGGCGGCCATCGCCGCGGCCCGGGGGCTCGCGGCCGTCGGACAGCCGTGGGAAGGGGCGAAGCTCGCGGGCCAGGCCGCCGCGCGCTCCGGCGGCCGTGGGGCGCGGCGGCACTGCACGCCTGCGCCCGTGAGCTGTTCCGAGGCACGGACGGCGACGGCGAGGTCGATCCGGCACCGCCCCGGACCGAACCCGGACCGCGCCGCTGGTCGCCGAGGCCGAGGAGCCCGTGCTCAGCGAGCGGGAGCTCGAAGTCGGCAGGTTGATCCTGGACGGGCTCACCTACCGCCAGATCGGCGAGAGCCTCTACATCTCGGCCAAGACCGTGGAGAACCACGTCGCCCGCATGCGTCGACGGCTCGGCGCGGCCTCGCGCAACGAGCTCTTCGACCGCCTCCGCGACCTGGGCGCCGCTGTAACACCGGAGCGTTAACAGCTCACGCAGAGTTGGGGGCAAACCCCCCAACGCCCCCCAACGGGTAGCGGCGTTCACCCGGATTTGTGAAGCGCCCCCTCCCCCTAACGTTTTCTTCGACGCCGGGACACCCGGCAATCCCCGATTCTCGAAAGGCTCCCTGTGAACTCAATGACCTCTGGATCGTCTGAGATCCTGCAGTACCTCGATCTCCCTCGGTGGCGGCATCGGTGGCGGTGGCGGCATCGGTGGCGGCGGCGGCATCGGTGGCGGCGGCGGCATCGGTGGCGGCGGCGGCATCGGTGGCGGCGGCGGCGTCGGTGGCACCGGCGGCGGCGGCGGCGGCGGCGGCGACCGACCCGGCGGCGGCGGCGGCGGAACCGCCGCCCGGCGGCGGCGGCGCGAACGCCGCGGCGCAGCGGCGGCGAACCCCGCCCGGCGGCGACGGCGGCACCCCGCCGGCGGCGGCGGCGGCGGAACCCCGCCCGGCGGCGGCGGCGACCGCAGCACCCCAGGCACCCCGGCGACCCCGAGCGACCGCCGGCGACCCCAAGCACCCGCGGCGACGGCGGACACCCCAAGCCCGGCGGCAGCACTGGCACCCCAGCCCAGCGGCACGGCACGCCAGCCGGCAGCGACTGGCACCCCACCGACCCGGCGGCCACCGGCACCCGCAAGCCGGGCAGCGACTGGCACCCCACCAAACCGGTCGCACGACCCGAAGCCGGGTCACGACTGGCACCCCACCAAACCGGTCCACGACCCGAAGCCGGGTCACGACTGGCACCCGAAGCCGGTCGTTCACCACGAGGACCACGACTGGGACCACCACGGTCACCACCACCACCACGGTCACCACCACCAGGACCTGTGGCACCACGAGGGCAGCCTGGGCGGGCTCAGCCCGCACCACGCCCCGCCCCGGTCTGCGAACCCCACCACGCCCCGCTGGGCGGGCACGAGTTCCACTTCTGAGCATGTTCGTGGCCGCGGCCGCTGACTGACCGTGCCGCCCCTCCGCTTGCGTCGCTGGAGGGGCGGCACGTTCTACACTGACGACTTCATCCGACGGCACCGGAGAAGGGGTGCGGCGTGACCGGCGACCTCCAACCCGAGACCGACGGCTTCGACCCGTTCGCCGGGTTCACCGGCGGCGTCGACCAGCCGGGTGGCACGGACTTCCACCCCGCGGCCGACCTGTTCGACTCCTCCGGCCTCGCACTGCAGTTCGGCCCCCCGCCCGCGGGCGTGGACGGCCTCAGCGACGCCGGACACCACGACGTGGCCTGGTACGACACGCCGCACCACGGCTAGGTCGGCCGCCCCGCATCGAGTTCAGCGGCGATGGCCTCGCCCGCCCGGACGACCGTGCGACACACCACCGCCGTGGTGTGATCGGTCACCGGGCTTTCCGCACGTTCCCGCCACCGCCTGATCACCTCTGACGTCCGCGTCCGGCACTCCCGCTCATCGCTTCCCGACGGCAGGGACAGGCGCGCCGTGGTCCCCAGGCCGACGTCACCCAGCACCGCCAGCCCTTCGGCCACCAACTCGGCGGGCAGATCCATCGCCTGGCTCCGCAGGGCCGTGAGGGTCCGCAGCTCCACCAGCTCAGGCGCCCCGAGCAACGCCCGGTCGATCTCCGCCGCGATGGCCGCGGTTCCCGCCGAAGGCTCGGCGCGCACCAGCCTCCGCAGCTCCATCAGCACTGAGCGGGCCACCAGCACGTCCCGACGCGCCTCGACCGCGTCGCGAGGGACGAGCGCAGTTCGGCCAACCCGCTGCGGCGCACCAGCTCGGGCCCGAGCTGGGCCGCGCCCCCCGCCCCGCTCCGCACGAGCCCGACCGCCAGCCGCAGGCCGAAGACCCCGAGCCGTTGCAGGAGCCAGGAGCGCTGGTCGGCGTCGAGCCCGCCGATCGGGACCGCACCGAAGTGGTCCGCGCTGCGCAACGCCTCCTCCGTGGTCGACGGGGGCAACGTCGCGAGCGCAGCTACGGCGTCGAACTCCACCGTCGTCAGCGTGCGCCCCGTCTCGGCGAGCAGGCCCGCCACCGCGACGACGTCCAGGCACAACCCGCGCACGGTGGGATCGCTGCGATAGCGCGCCGCCACCTCGGCGGCCGACTCCATCGCGTCGATCCGCGCCCCGGCGATCTCGTCGGCCCGCGAGAGCAGCGCGATCGCCGTCACCGACCCCATCCGGGGCAGGCCGCGGAGGCTCTGCAGGAGGTCGAGGTCCGCGGCGTGCAGGTGCCGCAGGAGGTAGATCACGGCGTCGGCCGTGCCCGACAGGCCGTCCTCGTCCGGATCGAGCAGGCGGACGGTCCGCGCTCCGACATCGGCGGAGAGCGACGCGACCCCTGGAGTGTCGACCAGCGTGAAGCGACGCAGATCCGGCGCGGGCCACCCCACGACGAGCTGCTCGACGTCCGAAGGCGGTCGGTCGCCCAGATCCACCGCGAGCCTCCCCGCCCGGTACTGGACGGGCAGCGCCACGGCGGGCCCGGCGCGCGGTTGAAGGGTGACGCGCGGATGGTCGGCGGCCTCGTACCAGGTGACGACACGCGTGCACTCTGCCGCGTCCACCGCCGCGACGCGGTCACCGACGAGAGCGTTGATCAGGGTGGACTTGCCCGCCTTCACCTTGCCCGCGATCGCCAGCCGCAACGGCCCATCGAGCCTGCGCGCGAGCGCGGCACAGCGGGCTGCCGGATGGCCGCGGTAAACCCCCGCGGCCGTCGCCACCGCGGCGTGGGCGACGTCGAGCAGCGGCGCGGCCGGGACGGTCATGCGCTCCCGTCGGCGGACCGCAGGGCGTGCGATCCGCCGGCGCGCTGTGCGTCACGCGCACGCGGTGACGGTCGGGGCGACGGAACGGGCGCCGCGCGGTCTCGTACGACAGGCACCAGATCGGTGACCGACGCCGCGCCGGAGGAGTCGAACCAGCTCGACACCGTCTGCGAGGGCGCGGCGATCGCCTGGAACATCATCGTCGCCTCCAGGCTCGGGGCAGGCATCGTCAGCAGCGTGCTCACTCGGTCGCGCAGATCACCGAGAACAGACAGCTCCTGCGGGATCTCCTCCAGCCGTTGCTCCCGCTCGGCCTGCGTGGTCCGGACCGATCGCTCCGCCGACGCGACCGAGTCCTTGATCGACACGGCGAGCTGGTCGGCGAGCTGCGAGTAGTGGTCCCGCAGGTCGCGCTGGATCGTCCGCAGCATCTCGCGCGACTCCTTGCCGACCTGGAAAGCGACCTCGTCGACGTAGCGCCGCACCGCCGCCTTCGCCTCGGCCTGACGACGGGCGATGATCCGCCGCCGCTCGTCGCTGATCGCTTTGCCGCCGAGCAGCACGCCTGCCCCGAGGGAGAACGGATTGATCAACGCGAGGCCCGCGACCGTGCCGAGCATCCCGACCATCAGGACGCCGATGTACCCGCCGCGCAGGGCGATGAGCGCCTTGTTGGTGAGGTTCCACTTCTCGCTCTCGCGCACGACGAGGTCTCCGTCAGCGCCTGCGACCGACGGCGGCCTCCCGATGCGCAGGGCCGGCAGCACCGCCTCGTGCTCCTCGGCGAAGTGCGTCGCGACCCGCCGGGCCAGCGCCCTGGACCACTGGGTGGCCGAGACGTAGTTCGCCGACACAGCCGCCGCGCACTGCTCGCGCAGCCGCTCACACATGCCGTCCCACTTGCGGGTCGGATCGCCGCCGTCGTCGATCTCTTCCTCGACGGTCCGGACGATCTCGCGCATGCGGTCGCGCAGGTCGTGGTCGACGTCGGCGTAGAGGTCGGTCGTGCCGTCGTTGAGGGTCAGCTGCCACCGGGACGAGCGCTCCCGCAGCGCCGCAGCCCGTTCCTGCGCACGCCGGAGCTCGTCGATGATGCGGTCAGCCGCCTCGGGGTCGCGGATCGACCCCTCCTCGGCCCGCAACGCTTCGCCGATCTGCTCTGTCACGGCCAGCACGTCGTGCACGGTCGAGCGGCGGGCCAGGAGGTCGGCCTGACCGGTCACCCGCTCGACGAGGTAGCGCTCGAGGTCCGGGAAGCCGGACTCGGCGTCGATCGTCGGGTCACGGCGGTCCAGGGCCTTCAGCCGCAAGGTCGACGAGACGGCTATCAGGTCGGCCTCGATCCCCGCGTCGCGCAGGTGCCCGGCGTCGAGCTCGGCGATCCGGCGCCACTCCGGGTACATGTCGATCTTCGTGACGACGCACACGACGTTCGGGCACAACCGGATCGCCTGGCGGAGGAACTCCAGCTCGGGGGCCGTGTACTCCTGCGACGCGTCGGACACCAGCAGCACCGCGTCCGCGGTCGGCAGCGCGGCCATCGTCGCCGCGCCGTGCAGCGACCGCAGGCCGCCCACCCCCGGCGTGTCGACGATCTGCAGACCGCCCGCGAGCAGTCGGCACGGCAGCCGGGCCTCGACCTCAGCCAGGCCCCGGCGGTTGCCCGGGTTGCCGCGCTCGGTGACGTAGCCCGCGAGAGCCTCCGCCATTGCCGCGACCGGGACCTCGGTCCGCTGAACGGGCCGAACCGTGCTGCGTCCGTCGGGCCCCTGCACCCGCGCCCTGAGCGTGATCGCAGGCTGCGGCGCGTGCGACACCACGGTGGCGACCGACGTCGCCACGTCGTCGCGCACCGGGCAGACCGGCGCCCCGACCAGGCCGTTGACCAACAGGCTCTTGCCCTGCTTGAACTCACCGACCACCAGCACCCGGACATGGCCGTCATCGAGCCGGGCACGGGCCTGACGAAGCCTGCCTTCGAGGTCCGGTCGCCGGTAGCGCGCCACGGTCGTGAGGGCCAGTTCGACCGCCGCGGACGGCGTCAGTTCGTCAATCGGCTCCGGCACGGTGTCCCCTTCGGCCCGGGCTGGAAAATCGTTTCCGCACAGCACTGTCACGAGCGACCTCGTCGTGGTCGTCATGACCACTTCGCAGCACAACGTAACGGGTCTGTGACATTGGGCGACGAGAAGGGGTGACCCGAACGACATCGACGTCACCGGTAACACTCCGCTCCGAAGGGACACCATGGATCACCTGATCGGGCTCGCCCTGGGTTCGACCTCGTGTGATGTCGTCGTTCGCCGCGGACCGGACTCGACCGGTTTCGGTGGCACCGTCTCGACCACGCTCGCGTTCCGGCCGGATGGGTCCGTGCTCGTCGGCGAGGCCGCCGAGCGGCAGGCCGTGTCTGATCCGGCCGACGTGCTGCGCGACTTCGTCCGCCGCGTCGGCGACCGCACCCCGATCGTCGTCGCAGGCCGGAGCCTCACCGCCGCCGACGCCGTGGCGCTGTTCGTGGACGGCGTCATTGCCGATCTCGGCAACCGCCTCGGCCTGTCGCCGACCCGCGTTGCGCTCGCCCACCCGGCGGGCTGGACCAGCGACGCGGTCGCACGCCTTCGCACTGCGCTGAACGCACAGGGACTGCACGGCGTGATGCCGGTCCCCGCTCCGCTCGCCGCGGTGGCGGCGAAGGGCGGCCCGCGTGGCCCCGTTGCGATCATCGACGTGGGCACGGACCTCTCCGTCTCCGTCGTGAACGTGACCGATCGCCGTACCCCGACCCTGCTCGGGCCGCCGGTCACCCTGCCGCACCTGGCGGGCGCGGTGTGGGACGACATCGTCCTGGCCCAGGTCCGATCCGCGCTCGCCGCGGCCTGGGCCCGGCTCGATCCCGCCGACGAGCAGGTGCGGATCGCCATGGCCGAGCTGCGCCGTCGCTGCACGCACGCGCGGAAGCGCCTGTCCGCCACCGGTTTCGCCGACGTCGAGGTCGAGCTGCCCGGCGTGCGGGCGCGGGTCAGTCTGGATCGTGGCCGCTTCGATCAGCTCGTAGACGCCGCCCTCGAGGAGGCCGTCGTCGCACTCGGTTCAGCCCTCGACACCGCGGGCGTCGCTTCAACGGAGCTCGCCGACGTCGTCCTCACCGGCGACAGCGCGTTGCTGCTCGCGCCGACGCTCAGTCAAATTCTGGGACGACCTGTGGTGGCCGACCCCGCTCCGCTCGCCGCCATCGGCGTCGCCGACCTTTGCGAGGCCGCCTGCCCGCCGCCTGCGGCTCCGGATAGGGGACCCGGGTCCCCGGCCCGCGCCACGCACTCCGGCCCGACTCCGGCAGGCAAGCGGTCGGGTCGGCGACCGGGACCGTCAGCCCGCTCCGCTCCTCCGGCACCGTAAGCCCGGCAGGCACGTCGAGCGCCCCTCGACACAGCGCCGCCCGACCGCGGAGGGCGCACCTGCGGTCGCGGTCCTGGCTGCCGTCGTGGTCTCCGGCGGCGGTTTCGCACCAGCAGACCCACGCGGCGGGCTGACCGTCGGCGCCATGCCCCGACAACAGGCAGGCGACGTCATCCCGGGCGGGCCGGGCGGCTGCTCGACGCGAGGGACAGCAGGACGACGGCGCCGAGCAGGAGGACACCGCCGAGCACGTTGGCCACCGTCAGCGGCTCCCCCAGCAGCACGGCCGCGAGCACGACCGCGGTGACGGGCTCGAGCAGGGTCAGGATCATCGCGATGCTGCCGGGGGTGGAGCGCAGCCCGGCGTAGAAGAGGCCGTAGGCGATGACCGTGGCGACGACGGCGAGCCAGAGGATCCCGGCGACGATCGGAGCGGAGCGCGGGATGGGCCGGCCGAGGGCGGCGATGACCGGCAGGAGCACGACGACGCCGACCATGCTCGTGGCGAACGTGATGGCCGAGGGACCCAACCGTCGGGCCAGCGGGGCGCTCCAGGCCGTGGCCGTGGCGTAGGCGAGACCGGAACCGATGGCTTCCAGGATCCCCGCCGGCGGCCGCGGCGCGGCCTGCGGGCTGGGGGCGCCGAAGGCGGTCACCAACACCAGACCCACCAGCGCCAACGCGAGCGCGGCCATGGTGCGGGGAGCGGGGCGCGTGCGCGCCGACAACGCCTCGGTGCAGGTCAGGGCGACCGGCGCGAGGCCGAGCGCGATGAGCGTGGCGACGGCGACGCCGACGTCGCGCACCGCGTAGAAGTACAGCAGCTGGAACGCCAGCGAACCCACCGCGACGGCGAGGAGCCGGGCCGGTCGCCGCGCCTGGCGGACCAGCCCGCGCAGCCCCGACGGCCCGAGGACGAACACCAACACCGCGCTCGCGCACGCGAACCGCCAGAACGCGATCGTGACGACACCCTCGCCGCGGTCCTGCAGCAGCCGCACGACCAGCCCGATGCTCCCCCACAGCACGCCGGTCACCGCGAGGAGCAGCACCCCGCGCCGGAAGGACCCGGCCGACGCCTGCCCCGGGAGCTCGGGGCCGGGGACCGGAACGTTCGCCATCGCTGCGGAGTCTGACACGCGGCCGAGGACCTGAGGTCGGTCCGACGGCGACGCGCGGCCCCCGCGATCGACATCTGCGATCGTGGCACCGTGCCTCCCGCACCCGATCCGTGGCTCACCACCGAGCAGCAGCGCGCCTGGTCGGCGTTCATGCGCCTGCAGCTCCGCATGACCTACGAGATGAACCGGCAGCTGCAGGCCGAGAGCGCCTTGTCCCTCGCCGACTACCACGTGCTGAACGCGCTGGTCGGCACCACGGACGGCAGGCTGTCGGTCACCGCGCTCGCCGCCCAGATCGGGTGGGAACGCAGCCGCACGTCTCACCACACCAAGCGGATGGCCGCCCGCGGTCTGCTGGACATGACCCTGGCCGTCCACGATCGCCGGGTCACCGAGGTCGTGCTGTCCTCGGCCGGGCGCGAAGCGCTGAGCGCGGCCGCCCCCGCCCACGTCGAGCTGGTCCGCAGGCTGTTCTTCGACGCCGTGGACCCGCAGGTCGTGCTCGGACTGGCCGAGTCGCTGGAGACCGTCTACGAGAACGTGCTCGACCGGGGATCACTGGGCCGCCCCCTCCTGAGATAACGTGAGACGTCACGTAATCCACGGACGGGGAGCACCGCCGATGCGCGCGATCACGATCACCGGCTACGGGCCTCCGTCGGTTCTGCACCTCGCGGACGTCGAGATCGGGCCACCGGCCGCGCGGCAGATCCAGGTCACCGTCACCTTCGCCGGGGTCGGCCCCACCGATCTCGCCATCCGCGCGGGCCACCTGGACGCCGTCTACCCGCTGCGACCCGGCGGCGTCCTCGGTTTCGAAGCGGCAGGCGTGGTCGACGCCGTCGGCGGCGAGGTGGACACCGTGGCGGCGGGCGACGAGGTCGCGGTGTTCCTGCCGGGAGCCCTCGGCGGCTACGCGGAGCGGGTCAACGCCGATTTCTGGGTGCGCAAGCCTGCGGGCGTGTCGTGGGCCGCCGCCGCGGCGTTGCCCGCCTCCGGTGAGGCCGCGGTACGGGTGCTCGACCAGCTCGGCCTGACCGACGGCGAGACGCTGCTGGTGCTGGGCGGCAACGGCTCCGTCGGAGCGATCGCCACCCAACTGGCCCTGGCCCGCGGCGCCAAGGTGGTCAGCGCGGTGCGCCCGTCCGACTTCGACGAGGTCGCCGGGCGCGGCGCCGTCCCGATCGACTACCACCGGCCGCTGCGCGACGCCGTGCCCACGCCCGTCGACGCCGTGCTGGACGCCTCCGGCCGCGGCAACCTGCAGGACGCGGTCGCCGTGGCGGGCGGACCGGCGCGGGTCATCACGCTGTCGGACCCGCACGCAGCCCAGTTCGGCGTCGTCCTCTCCGGCCCGGTCACCGCAGGGATCCCGGGGGCGTTGCAGGTGGTCATGGACCGGCTCGCGGACGACACCCTGACCCTGCCCGAGCCGACCGTCGCCGCGTTCGACCAGGCCGCCGACGTCCACTCCCGCATCGAGAACGGCACGCTCCGCGGAAAGGTCCTCCTGCAGCCCTAGCGCTCGTCAGCCCTGGATCTGCCGGGCGACCTCGGCGGCGAACCGGTCGGCGAGCACGAGCGTGTAGTGGTTGGCCTCGGGCACGGTCACGATCGGGATGTCGGGGCGTCGGCGGGCGGCTTCGGCCACGATCTCGTCGCTGATCATGCCGGGTGCCTGCCCGAACATGCCGAGCGATGCCCGCAGCAGCACGGTCGGAATCCGCAGGGCTGCCCAGGCCGCCAGGTAATCGGCGGCCAGCACGAGGACGTCGCGTCCGTCGGCCCGGACGGCGTCGCCGACGACCCGCGAGCGCAGCCGACCGGGCGGCCCGGTGAGGTCGTAGCGGGCGTACTCCGCGATGTCGTCGTTCCAGTCGTCGTGCAGGGCCGGGTGGGCGTGGAAGAAGTCGAGGTAGTCCTGCTCTTTGGCGAAGGTCGTGCCCAACCGCTCGATCGCCGGTCCGAGCGTCGCGGCGAGCACGTCGTCGACGCTGACGTTCTCGGGTGGCGACGGGAAGGGCAGACCGCCGTCGAGGAGCACCAGGCGCCGGAACAGCTGGGGTTCGGCGGCCGCGGCGAGCAACGCGATGAACGCGCCCATGCTGTGCCCCACCAGCACCACGCCCGAGGGCGCCTGCCGGGACCGCGCGAGCGCGCAGACGTCCTCGGCGTGGCGGTGCAGCCCGTACGGCCCCGGCAGCCCCGCGGCGGCTCCCCGCCCGCGCAGATCGGGCGCGACGAGCGTCCACTGCGCGGACAGCTGTCGGGCGATCGGCGGCCACGTCATCGCCGAAGCCGTGATGCCGTGGACGGCCACCACGACCTCGGGACCCTCGCCGAAGGTCAGCACCGGCAACGCCCCGTTCGGTGAGCTCATGCCGGCAGCCTGGCACAGGGCCTCGGGATACTGGCGGCGTTGGTGGCGACGAACGCGATGAGGGTCAGCGCGGCGCACACCCATGGCCCCAACGGAACCAGCGTGACGCCGACGACGAGGAGCGCGGCGGTCGTCGCGGGGAGGGTGGTCAGCGTGTTGCGCGCGACGGCGACCGCCGCGGCCGCTCCACCGCTGCGGTGCGCCGCCGGGATCATGACGGACAGGATCACCGGCAGCGCCGACAGCAGCCCGGCGAGCGCGGCACCCAGCACGGTGGACAGCCCGAGCAGGAGCAGGACCACCCCTTCGGTGATCCCCATGCGCAGCACGATCTGCGAGCGGCGCGCGGCCTTCAGCGACGGGACCGGGATGGCCGCCTCACCGTCTGTCCGCAAGGTGGCCGCGATGCCCAGCCCGACCACGATGACCAGGAGCGCGACCCACCACGCCTGCACGTCGTGCAAGGCAGTCGCCAAGATCGCGCCACCCGATGCGGCGACGAGGCCTGCCGCCAAAGCCCGCGGCACCGCGCGATCGCGCTGGGCCATCAACCCGTAGCAGGCGCAGAGCGCCACCGTCGACAGCTCGCCCATGACCGCGCCGGTGGCGGCCGGGGCGACGGCGGACGGGCCGGAGCGGAGACCCAGCAGCACGAGGAACGGGCCGGTGGTGAGCGGCAGACCCAGCACGCGACCGCTGAGGGCCGGACCCAGGCGCCGCTGCAGCAGGGAGACGGCGAGGACCGCCATCGGGGTGAGGAGCAGGCGTAGAACGATCACGGATCAAGTCTCGTCGGGAAGCCGCCGAGGGTGTTGCGGAAATCAGTGCCTCGACTGGTCAATAGCCGCGCTATCGTCGACGAAAGCTCGTCCCCACCGAAGAAAGTACGATGATGGACCGGATCGACCGCGACCTGCTCACCCACCTGATCGCCGAGGGACGGGCGACCTACCAGGAGCTCGGACGCGTCGTGCGCCTCTCCCCCAACACCGTCGCCGACCGCGTCCGTCGCCTACGCGCCTCCGGGGTGCTCACCGGCTTCCACGCCCAGCTCGACCTTTCCGTCCTCGGGCGTTCACTCTGCATGCTCAGCGACATCCGGCTGCGGACCGGCCTCGACCGGGGCGAGTTCGAGTCCGGCCTGGCCGAGGTGCCGCAGGTGATCGCCGCGATGCGGGTGACCGGCGAGTACGACTACGAGCTGCGGATCATCTGCGCCCACGCCGCCGAGTTCGAGACGGTCGTCGACGTGCTCAAGCGCGACCACGGCGTCCGGGAGCTGCGGAGCAGGCTGATGCTGCACGAGGTGCCGCTCGGTCCCGGCACACTCGTGCACCAACCACTCCCGCACTGAGGAGGACACCGACATGAGGACCCTGATATGAGGACTCTGCACATCGGCTTGCGGGTCGCGGACCTGGAGCGGTCCCTGGCGTTCTACGGGCACCTGGGCTACGCCGTCCTGGGCACGGTTCCCGTCACGGAGCTGGGCAGGCTGACCATGCTGAAGCTGCCCGACGACGAGTTCGTGAGCTTGGAACTGGTCTACGACCCGACGGGCGGGAAGGTCGATCCCGGCGGTCTCAGCCATCTCGTGGTCAAGGTGGAGGCGATCCACGACACGGTCGCCCGGCTCGACGCCGAGGGGATCGAGGTCGAGCCGCCCACCTCGCCCGACAGCTCCGACGACTTCTGGACGACCTGGCTGTCCGACCCGGACGGCTACCGCATCGAACTCGTACAGTGGCCGACCGGTCACCCCGACGGTATGACGGAAGCGGACTTGCGGCCATAATCAGCACGCTCTGTGCACACCGGGTGCACGTGCGATCGGGTCGACCTCGTCGGGAGTTCCTGGGGTGCGGATGGCGCGACACAGCGGCTGCGGAGCACATCTCCACACCGCGTCGGTCGGACCGGGGGTCGGCCGTCGGATCGCGCTGAGCGTGCTCGTCGGATCGATCACGGCTTTCGCCGTCTGCCTCCCGTTGCCGCCGACCGGATCGACCCGGCTGGTCCGCGACGTCGTGCTGTTCAACCTGGCCCACCTCGCTACGGCCTACCTGTGCTCGTGGCCGCGCGTCGAGGCGGCACGGGCCCGCCGGGCCTGGCGGCTGGTGGGGATCGCGATCCTGCTCTCCACCGCGGGCAACGTCTGCTTCACGCTGACCGCCGACGCCCGGTTCGCCGCGGTGGCGCCGACGGTCAGCGACGCGCTCTACCTCGCCGCCTACCCCGTCCTGGGCATCGCCACGGTCTTGCTGCTCCGCGAGCGCGGGCGCCACATCCTGCCCGCCGTCTGGCTCGACGGGCTGGTCGTCGGCCTCGGCGCCGCCGCCGTCGTCGCGGCCCTCGTCTTGGCCCCGCTCCTGCGTCCCGCGGGGCCGCTGTCGGCGCAGACCGTCGCCGACCTGGCCTATCCGTCGGCCGATCTGGCGCTGCTGATCGTTCTCGTCATGGTCGGGAGCATCTCGCGGCTCCGGCTCGATCCGCGCATGGCGCTGCTCGGGCTGGGGCTCGGCCTCACCCTCGTCACCGACCTCGCCTACATGCTGCTCGGCCTCACCCGGAGCTACCACGAGGGCGATCCGGTCGACCTCGGCTGGCTGCTGGCCCTGCTGCCGATCGCGGTGGCGGCCTGCCTCCGGGGGCCCGCGCGACCGCAGGACATCGAGCTGCACACCGGGCCGATCGAGCGGACGACCATCACCGCGCCCACGGGGGCCGGAATCGCCGCGTTGGCCGTGCTGGTGGGCGCGGTGCTGATGGGCGAGAACCACGTCCCCATCCCGCTGGCCTCGGGCGCGCTCGCGACCGCCTGCCTCCTCGTCGCGCTCCTGCGGACGGCGCTCACCCTCCGCCAGCTGCAGGCGCTGCCCGAAGCCCGCCGCGAGGCGCGCACCGATCCGCTCACCGACCTGGCCAACCGGCGACACCTGCAGGAGTGGTGCGCCCGCCTGCTCGCCCGGCCCGAGGCCGCGCCCGTGACCCTCCTGATGATCGACCTCAACGGGTTCAAGGTGGTGAACGACCGGCACGGGCACCCCGTGGGCGACGCCCTGCTCGTCGAGGTGGCCCACCGCCTCGCCACGATCATGCGGCACGACGACCTGCTCGCCCGGCTCGGCGGCGACGAGTTCGCGGCGGTCCTGCCCCGCACGACACCACCCCAGGCCCACAAGGTGGCGGAGCGGATGCACGCGACGCTGGCCGCGCCGATCGAGGTGGCGGGCCACGCGTTCCGGGTGGACGCCAGCGTCGGCATCAGCGCGGCCGGGCAGACCGGCATGAACACCGCCCTGCTGTTCCAGGAAGCCGATTTCGCCATGTACCGGGCCAAGAAGACGCAGGCAGGCACTGCGCTCGCCGCGCGCGACCGCTCACCGGCCGAGCGCCACCGCAACGACCTGGCCCGGCGACGGACCTAGCCCTACCGGCCGGCCAGCGCCTTGCGCAGCTCGTCGGGCAGGTCGGTGGCGCTCAGGGCGGGCCGGATCTTCACGGCGGCGGCTCGCGTCGGCAGCCGGGAGACCGGCGAACCCCGTCAGCAGCGCCTCCGCCTGCACGGCAGGCAGGCTGTTGTACCAGCGCACGGTCAGCGCATCGCGGCCGTCCGACGACAGGTTGCCCCAGAGCCGGACCCGGGCCATCCCGCCATCGGGGTAGACGTCCAGCCGCACGTGCGTGACCTCGCCCGCCGCGGGCAGCAGGAACCGGTGGCGGGTGTCGGGCTGCAGGCGCATGCGGGGCATGAGCTCGATGGCATCGGCGGCCGACTGCCCGAGGTCCGCGTTGTACCCGGACAGCCGCGCCCAGCCGGGGGCGTTGCCGACGAAGTAGCTCGTGTCCAGCTCCGCCAACCGGATCTCACCGGGCCCGGCGAGGGCGAAGTCGACCCAGTCGTTGCCGTCGTCGCGGCGCCGCGAGGTCTCCCACCCCTCCCCCATGACCCGGGCCTCGCCGGGCGCGATCAGGTTCCCGGGCGAGGAGTAGAAGCGGTTGCTGCAGTCGGTGACGACGCCGCCGTTCTCCAACGCGGCAAGGTCTACCGTGCCCGCCGGGAGGAACCGCGGGTCGGCCATCACGTCGCCGTAGACCCGCAGCCGGGCCACCCCGCCGTCGGGGTACTGGCACAGCCGCACGTGGGTCACGCGTTGCGCGGGCAGGCACGTGTACGCGTTGCGGTAGTGCCCCCGCGCGGGCGAGCGGGGCACGAGTGGGAACCAGTCGGCGTCGTTCAGCTCCTCGGGCGAGGGGTGCCCCTCGTACGCCGTGCCCTCGACGGAGATCTCGGGCGGGTAGTTGCCCTTGAAGAACGCGGTGTCGACGATCACGCCGCGCACGATGCCGGGCAGCCCGAGCCGGACCAGCGCCCAGTCGTGGCCGGGCTCGCGATGCCTGCGGGTCTCCCAGCCGTCGTAGATCTGTCCCTTGTGGCCGAACGTGTAAGTCGAGTAGTGCGGTTCCTCGGCGTTGATCAGGTTCTCACGCTCGGCGAAGAGCTCGTCGTTGGCCCACACCACGGCGCCGCCGCGGCGGCGCGAGGCGAGCTCGGGCAGCCGGACGAATTCGGGCTGGGGGTCGTCGCGGCCGGGTACGTCCAGGTCTTCCACGGAAACGGTCATGCTTCTCCTCGACTGATCAAGCGGCCGCGCGGCTGGTCGTCGACGGGCAGGCCGCGCAGCCAGGTGCGGCGCACGACGCCCGTGAGGTGGCGCTCGGCGTAGGGGGTGACGGGGTTGCGGTGGTGCAGCTGCCGCGGGTCGACGACGAACGCGTCGTCCGGTGCGAAGGCGACGAGATCGGCGTGGAAGCCGGGCTCGATCCTGCCCTTGCGCGTCAGCCGCGCGATCTCGGCGGGGCGCTGCGCCATCCACCGCACGACGTCGACGAGGGTGTGGCCGCGCAGCCGCGCCTCGGTCCAGATGGCGGGCAGCCCGATCTGCAGGGAAGAGATGCCGCCCCACGCCTCGCCGAAGTCGCCGCGCTCCAGGCCCTTCAGCTCCGGCACGCACGGCGAGTGGTCCGACACCACGCAGTCGATGTCGGCCCGGCCCAGCGCCTGCCACAGCTCCTCGCGGTTGTCCGCCTCGCGGATGGGCGGGCAGCACTTGAACTGGGTGGCGCCCTCGGCAATGGCCTGGGCCTCGAAGACGAGGTAGTGCGGGCACGTCTCCACGGTGATGGCGACGCCGTCGCGGCGGGCCGTGCGGATCATCGGCACGGCGTCGGCGCTGGACAGGTGCAGCAGGTGCACCCGCGCTCCCGTGTGCCGCGCCCCCTCGATGAGCCGGGCGATGGCCACGTTCTCCGCTCCGCGCGGGCGGGAGGCGAGGAAATCGCCGTAGCCCGGCCCGTGAGCGGCGGGAGCCCGCTCGATCGCGGCCCCGTCCTCGGCGTGCACGATCATCAGCGCGTCGAAGGTGCGGAGCACCGCGAGGTACTCGTCCAGCTCCTCGGCCGAGAGCGGCGGGAACTCGTCGACGCCCGAGGGCGCCATGAAGCACTTGAACCCGAACACGCCCGCGTCGTGCAGCTCGCGCAGGTCGGTGACGTTGCCCGGGATGGCCCCGCCCCAGAACCCGACGTCGACGTGGCACTGCCCGTCGGCGGCCTTCTGCTTGATCTCCAGAGCGGACACCGTGCAGGTGGGCGGGATGCTGTTGAGCGGCATGTCCAGCAGCGTCGTCACACCGCCTGCCGCTGCCGCCCGGGTGGCCGTGGCGAAGCCCTCCCACTCGGTGCGGCCGGGCTCGTTGACGTGCACGTGGGTGTCGACGAGGCCCGGGAGCAGCACCTCGTCCTCGGGCAGGTCGATCGTCTCGGCGCCCTCGAGCCGGGCGTCGAGCGGCGCGACGGCGGCCACCACGCCCCCGCGCACCGCGACGCACAGCGCCGCCTCGCCCGCGGGCGTGACCACCCGCCGGGCCCGGATCACCAGGTCGTAGTCCATCAGTCGGCCCGGTCCGCCCGGTAGGCCCGCCACCCGCCGTGGTCGGAGATGTCCTTCAGCCCGTCGCCCGCGGCGTGCGCGGACGCGCGCAGCAGCACGACCAGCGCGCTGCCGCCGTCGAGGAGCTCGAGGACGCCGAGCTCGAGCTCGGGCGGCTCGGCGGGGATGAAGCGGTCGCGGATGACGGCGAGCGGCACGTCGTACAGCTCGCCCTCGATGCTCGACCCGCCCTCGTCCACCGGCCAGAGCGCCGGGAACTCGTCGCGGACGGAGAAGAACTGGTACCGGGGCGCGGTGCGCGCGAGACCGAGGAACGGGTGGCCCTCGATGCTGTGGTGCACCGTGCCGCCGCGCATCCCCTCACCGTTGACGAAGAGCGGCACTGTGATGGTCATCGGGCATCTCCTTGGGAGGTCAACCAGTCTTTCGCGAGCGAGCGGGCGAGGGTCTGCAGCAGCGGGCCCGCCTCGGCGAGGCAGCGCCGCGGGTCGGGTTCGATGTCGGTGAGCGCGTAGGCCTGACGGATGCCCGCGGCGCGCAGCTGGTCGGTCGACAGCTCAAGGCGACCGGACACGGTGACCACGGGGATCCCGGCCGCGGTGGCCGCGGCCGCGACCCCGGCGGGCGTCTTGCCGCGCAGCGTCTGGGCGTCCAGCGAGCCCTCCCCGGTGATCACCAAGGCGGCGTCGGGGAGGTGCTGGTCGAAGCCGACGAGGTCGAGGACGAGCTGGATGCCGGGTTGCAGCCGCGCGCCGAGCACGGCCATGGCCGCGAACCCGACGCCGCCCGCCGCGCCCGCGCCCGGCCGATCCCGCGGCGCGCCGTCCGGCTGACCGCCGCCCGGTTGCACCGCGGCCTCGACGATGTCGGCCCAGTGGGCGAGGGCCGCGTCCAGCACGGTGACGTCGGCGTCGGACGCACCCTTCTGCGGCCCGTACACGGCCGCGGCGCCGTTCGGGCCCAGCAGCGGGTTGTCGACGTCGCCCGCGACGATCACCTGGGTGTCGGCGAGGGCCGGGTGCAGCCCCGCGAGGTCCACCCGCTCCAGGTCGGCGAGCGCGGCGCCACCGCCCCGGAGGTCGACGCCCGACGCGTCGAGCAGCCGGGCCCCCAGCGCCTGCAGCATCCCCGCGCCGCCGTCGGTGCTCGCGCTGCCGCCGATGCCCAGCACGATCGTCCGACAGCCGTGCTCCAGCGCGGCCAGGACGACCTCGCCGGTGCCGTAGCGAGCCCGCGTGCAACGCGTCGAGCCGGTCGGGCAGCAGCAGGCCCAGCCCGGAGACGTCGGCCATCTCGACCACCGCGACGCCGTCGCGGGCGGCGAACGCCGTGTCGAGGAGGTCGCCGGTCGGCCCGTGCGCCCGCACGGCGAACCGCTCGTAGCCCGCCGCGACGGCGGCGTCGAGGGTGCCGTCACCGCCGTCGGCCACGGGCACCTGCACCACCTGGACGTCGGGCACCTCCTCGGCGATCCCGGCGGCCACCCGCGCGGCGACCTCCCGCGCGGTCAACGACCCCTTGAACTTGTCCGGAGCCACGAGGACATGCCCCTTGAATGCCTGCACGGGCTCAGTCAAGCAGCGCGATGGCCGTCGGGGCGTGCTCGTCGAGCGTGGCGAGCTCCTCGAACTCCACGACGTTGTCCAGCTCCGTGCCCATCGAGATGTTGGTGACCCGCTCCAGGATCACCTCGACCAGCACCGGCACCCGGAACTCCGCCATCAGCTTCTTCGCCTCGTCGAACGCCGACTGGATGTCCTCCGGCCGCTCGACGCGCAACGCCTTGCAGCCCAGCCCTTCGGCCACCTTGACGTGGTCGACGCCGTAGCCCGCGAGCTCGGGGCTGTTGATGTTGTCGAAGGCGAGCTGCACGCAGTAGTCCATCTCGAAGCCGCGCTGGGACTGCCGGATGAGCCCGAGGTAGGAGTTGTTCACCACGACGTGGATGTAGGGCAGGTTGAACTGGGCGCCGACCGCCATCTCCTCGACGAGGAACTGGAAGTCGTAGTCGCCCGAGAGCGCGACGACCGGCGTGTCCGGGTCGGCGACGCTCGCGCCCAGCGCCGCGGGCAGCGTCCAGCCCAGCGGGCCCGCCTGCCCGGCGTTGATCCAGTGCCGCGGCCGGTAGACGTGCAGGAACTGGCCGCCCGCGATCTGCGACAGGCCGATCGTGCTCACGAAGCGGGTGTCGCGACCGAACGCGAGGTTCATCTCCTCGTAGACCCGCTGCGGCTTCACCGGGACCTGGTCGAAGTGGGTGCGGCGCAGCATCGAGTGCTTGCGCTTGACGCACTCCTCCACCCAGCCTGCGTAGTCGCGCAGCTGCCCGGCGGCCTGGCGCTCACGGGCCACCTCGACGAAGAGCGCCAGCGCGGCGCCCGCGTCGGAGGTGATCCCGAAGTCCGGCGCGAACACCCGTCCGATCTGGGTCGGCTCGATGTCGACGTGGACGAACGTCCGGCCGCGGCGGTAGACCTCGAGGCCGCCGGTGTGCCGGTTGGCCCAGCGGTTGCCGATGCCGATCACGAAGTCCGACGCCAGCAGCGTCGCGTTGCCGTACTGGTGCGCGGTCTGCAGGCCCGCCATCCCGGCCATCAGGCGGTGGTCGTCGGGGATCGTGCCCCAGCCCATGAGGGTCGGCACCACGGGGACGCCGAGGATCTCGGCGAGCTCGACGAGCAGGTCGGAGGCGTCGGCGTTGATGATCCCGCCGCCCGCGACGATCAACGGCGCGGCCGCGGCCTGCAGCATGTCGATGGCCTTCTCGGCCTGCGCCCGCGTCGCGGCCGGGCGGTGCGGCGGCAGCGGCGCGTACGTGTCGATGTCGAACTCGATCTCGGTCATCTGCACGTCGAACGGGAGGTCGATGAGGACCGGGCCCGGCCTGCCGGAGCGCATGAGGTGGAACGCCTTCTGGAACACCCCCGGCACCTGCGCGGCCTCCAGCACGGTGACGGCCATCTTGGTCACCGGCGCGGCGATCGTCGCGATGTCGACGGCCTGGAAGTCCTCCTTGTGCAGCCGCGCGACGGGGGCCTGGCCGGTGATGGCGAGCATCGGCACGGAGTCGGCCGCGGCCGCGTAGAGGCCGGTGATCATGTCGGTGCCCGCGGGCCCCGAGGTGCCGACGCACACGCCGATCGCGCCCGCACGGGTGCGGCTGTAGCCGTCGGCCATGTGCGAGGCGCCCTCGACGTGCCGGGCCAGCACGTGGTCGATGCCCCCCGAGCGGCGCATCGCCGCGTAGAAGGGGTTGATCGCGGCGCCCGGCACGCCGAAGGCGTGGGTCACGCCTTCGCGGAGCAGGATCGCCACTGCGGCGTCCGCCGCCGTCATTCGAGCCATGGTTGCATTCCTTCTCGTTCGCCCGTTCGTCCTGCCGGGCGTTGCTGCGTTCAGGCACGTTCGTGGATCGGACCCGTCGCGGGTCCGTCTCGGTGGGTCGGGCCGCGCCCGGGGGCGCGACCCCGTCACTCGGTGGGGGCGGACAGCTCCTCGACGAGCTTCAGCAGGCCGGAGTGGTCGAGGCCGCCGTCGCCGCGGGCCACCATGGCCGCCACGAGCTGGGCGACCGCGGCGCCGATCGGGATGACCACGCCCGCCTCGCGGGCGGCGGAGGTCACGATGCCCATGTCCTTGTGGTGCAGGGCGAGCCGGAAGCCGGGCTTGAACTCACCGGCGAGCATGGAAGCGCCCTTCCGGTTGAGCACCGTGCTGCCCGCCAGGCCGCCGCCGAGCACCTCCAGCGCAGCATCGGCGTCGACGCCGTAGGCCCGCAGGAACACGATCGCCTCGGCGAGCGAGCTGGATGTTGCCCGCCACGATGAGCTGGTTGGCGGCCTTGACGGTCTGCCCGGAGCCCGCCGGTCCGACGTGGACGACGGTCTTGCCGAGCGCGTCGAGCACCGGCCGGGCCGCGGCGAAGTCGTCGGCCCCGCCACCGACCATGATCGACAGGCTGGCCTCGATCGCGCCCGCCTCGCCGCCGCTCACCGGGGCGTCGAGCACGCGGACGCCCGCCTCGCGGCCCGCTTCGGCCACCTTCACGGCGACGTCGGGCCGGATCGTGCTCATGTCGATGTAGAGCGCGCCCTCGCGGGCGTTGGCGAAGACGCCGTCGGGCCCGCCGGTGACGGACTCGACGTCCGGCGAGTCGGGCACCATCGTGATCACGACATCGGCGTCGCGGACCGCGGAGGCGACGTCCTCGGCGCCGCGGCCGCCGTTCTCGACCAGCTCCTTGACCTTGTCGGGGCTGCGGTTGCACCCGACGACCTCGAACCCCGCCTTGACGAGGTTCGCGGCCATGGGTCCGCCCATGATCCCGAGTCCGATGAAAGCCACTGTGGTCATCGCGGGCCCTCCAGCCACCCGAAGGACTCCGCGCTGGGCCCTTCGGGGTTGTATTCGCAGGCCACCCAGCCGTCGTAGCCGGTGGCGAAGATCTTCTCGACCCAGCGGTCGATCGGCAGCTCGCCGGTGCCGGGCTGGTGGCGGCCCGGGGCGTCGGCGATCTGCACGTGCCCGATCCGGCCCGCGGCCGCGGCGATCGCGGCCTCGACGTCGTCGCCGTTGACCGCGAGGTGGTAGACGTCGAACAGCAGGCGGACGTTGTCCTCGCCGACCCGGTCGACGACCGCGAGCACGTCGGCCGCGGTGCGCAGCGGGTAGCGCGGCGCACCGCTCACCGGCTCGACCAGCACGGTGCCCCCGATGCGCTTGGCGGCGCGGGCGGCGATGGCGAGGTTCTCGGTGGCGAGCTCGTCCTGCTCCGTGGCGGCGGTGCCGTCTTCGACCCGGTTGCCGTAGAGCGCGTTGAACGCGCGGCAGCCCGAGCCGCTCGCCGATCCCGATCGTCACGTCGACGTTGTCGCGGAACTCGGCGCTCCGCGCGGGCCACGACACCAGCCCCCGGTCGCCCGCGGCCATGTCACCCGCGGCGAAGTTGAGGCCGATGAGCTGGACCCCGGCGTCGGCGATGGTCGCGACGAACCGGTCGATCTCGGCGTCGCCCGGAACGGCGACCGGCCACGGCCACCAGAACTCCACCGCGTCGAAACCCGCCTTCTTGGCGGCGGCGGGGCGCTCCAACAGGGGGAGCTCGGTGAAGAGGATCGAGCAGTTGACCGCGTAGCGAGGGGCTGACACCCGAGCGCATCCTTTCCGTATGGCGAAAACTTTATTTCACTAGACGAATTCTAGCTGTCCCGCGACTAAGGGTCAACGCATCAGCGGATGCGGTCGCCGCCCACCCAGACCTGGCTGACGTCGCCGGACCCGGCGAGGGCGAACACCTTGGCCAGTGCGTCCTCGGCGTCGGCGGCGTGGGCGAGCACGCGGGCCAGCGTGGTTTCCGGCTGCGGTCGGACCCATACGGCGTCGAACTGCTTGCCCACCGAGAGGTCCCCGACCTGGTCGTCCAGGTCGAGCGCCGCGGCGCCTGCGCGGGTGGCGAGGTAGAGCATGTGCGCGGGGCCCAACGGGAGCCCGGCGGCACCGAGCAGCGCCTGCATGAAGCACGCCTGCAGCCCTTCCCGCAGCAGCGAGAAGCTGGTGCCCGCGCCGACGTCGGTGCCGAGCGCGACGCGCACGCCCCGCTCGACGTGGCGGCGCAGCGCGAACAGCCCGCTCCCGAGCGCGCTGTTGCTCGACGGGCAGTGCGCGACGCTCGCCCCCGCGGCGGCGAAGACGTCGAGCTCGGCGTCGCTGGGGTGCACGTTGTGCGCGAGCACGCTGTGCCGCCCGAGGAGGCCGAACCGGTGGTAGGTGTCGACGTAGTGGTCGCAGTCGGGGAAGAGCTCGCCGACGGCCTCGATCTCCGCCTTGTTCTCGTTGACGTGCGAGGTGAACAGCGCGCCCTCGACGTCGCCGAGCAGCGCGGCGCAGGACTCCAGCATGGCGTGCGTGGTCGAGAGCGAGAAGCGTGGCGTGACCGCGTAGCGCAGGCGGTCCTTGCCGTGCCACCGCCCGGCGAGCGCGAGCCCGTCCGCGTGCGCCTGCTCCGGCGTCGTCGCCAGCTCCGCCCGCAGCTTCCGGTCGCTCACGACGAGCCCTGCGGTGATCCGCAGCCCGCGGGTCGACGCCTGCTCGAAGAGCGCGTCGACGGCGGGGGCGAAGTGGGCGCCGAAGACGAGCGCCGTGGTCGTGCCCGCGTGGGTCAACCCGTCGACGAACTCGGAGGCGACCGACGTGGCGTAGCCGACGTCGGCCATCCGGGCCTCCTCGGGCAGCGCGCACCGGTCCAGCCACTCCAGCAGCGGCCTGCCGAGGCCGCCGATCACGCGGACCTGCGGGTAGTGGACGTGGGTGTCGACCAGGCCCGGCAGCAGCACGCCGCCGCGCAGGTCGACCACCTCGTCGTCCGGCCTGCCCGCGCGCACCCGGTCGTAGGGGCCGCGGTCCACGATGGCGCCCCGCTCGACGGCGATCCCGCCATCGGCCTCGGCGCGCAGCCCGCCCCCGTCGAACGGGGATTCCGGGGTGTCGTAGACGGTGGCGCGGTAGACGGTCACGACACGGCCCTGGTGGGGACGGATCGCGCCGCGCTCGTCCGCCCACCGGCCTGCTGCTCGCGCTCGAGCCGCCGCACCAGGTCGGCCGCGACGCTCACCGCGATGGTCGCGGGCTGCTTGCCCACGATGTCGGGCAGCCCGATCGGCGTGGTGATCCGCGCCAGCGCCGCCTCGTCGTGCCCCTCCGCCGCGAGCTTCCGCGCGAAGCGGCTCCACTTGGCCGACGACCCGATCAGGCCGATCGACCCCAGATGTCCGCAGCGCAGGGCCGCGTCGCAGAGGGCGATGTCCTCGGCGTGGTCGTGCGTCATGATCAGCACGTGGCTGCCCGTCGGGATCTCGCCGAGCATCAGCTCGGGCACCACCGCGTGGTGCAGGTGCACCCGGGCCACCGCGTTGTCGGTGACGGGGGCGAGCCGCTCGGGGTCGATGTGGCGGGCGCGGGAGTCGACCAGGTGCAGCTCGATGTCGTGGCGGCACAGCACGAGGGCCAGCTCGGTGCCGACGTGGCCGACGCCGAAGACCGCGATCGCGGGCACCGGTCGCAGCGGCTCGAACAGGAGCGTGACCTCGCCGCCGCAGCACTGGATGCCGTGCTGGGCGGGCGCCCGGTCGGAGAGGCTGGTGACGCTGGTCTCCGGCTCCGTGTCCCCGGACGCGATCATCGCGCGCGCTCGGACCAGCGCCGTCTGCTCGAGGTTGCCCCCGCCGATCGTGCCCCAGCAGTGCCGCTCCCCCACCACCATCTTCGCCCCGCTCTCGCGCGGGGCGTGGCCGCGCACGGCGGCCACCGTCACGAGCACGCCCGGCTTGCGCTCGCGGCGCAGCTCCGACACCGCTGTCAGCCAGTGCATCAGTCCACCACCGCGTGCGCCTCGTGCGGGCGGTTCGCCGCGCGGGCGGCCCGCACGGCCCAGAACACCTGCTCCGGGGTGGACGGGCAGCCCAGGTCGACCTGGTGTCCCGGCGGCCCGAACGCCTCCACCGCCTCCCGCAGCGCCTCCCGGACGCTGAACGCCAGCATCAACGGCGGCTCGCCGACGGCCTTGGAGCCGTAGACGGCGCCGTCCTCGGCCGCCTTCTCGAGCAGCGTGACCCGGAAGTCCTCGGGCATCTCGGAGAAGCTCGGGAGCTTGTAGGTGCTCGCCGCCTGGGTGGCCAGCCGTCCGCGGGAGTCGCGGTCGGACGTGTCCCACCGCAGGTCCTCCAGCGTGAGCCAGCCCGCGCCCTGCACGAAGCCGCCCTCGACCTGGCCGAGGTCGATCAGCGGCGAGAGGCTGTCGCCGACGTCGTGCGCGATGTCGACGCGCCGCAGCCGGTACGCGCCGGTGAAGCCGTCGACCTCCACCTCGCTGGCCGCCGCCCCGTACGCGAAGTACTTGAACGGCTCGCCGCGCATGTTCTTGGCGTCCCAGTGCAGGCCTGCGGTGCGGTAGAAGCCCGCCGCCCACAGCTGCACCCTGCGGAAGTAGGCGAGGTGCACGACCTCGGCGAACGTGAGCTTGGCATCGGTGTCGGCGAGCCCGGTGACGATGCCGTTCGAGAACCGCACGTCCTCGGGGTGCACGCCGAGCTCCCCCGCGGCGACGTCGGCGATCCGCGCGCGGATCTGCTCGCAGGCGTTCTTCACCGCGCCGCCGTTGAGGTCGGCGCCCGAGCTGGCCGCGGTGGCCGAGGTGTTGGGCACCTTGTCCGTGCGGGTCGGGGCCAGCCGCACCGCCGAGAGCGGCACGCCGAGCGCGGTCGCGGCCACCTGCAGCATCTTCGTGTGCAGGCCCTGGCCCATCTCGGTGCCGCCGTGGTTGATCAGCACCGAGCCGTCCTTGTAGACGTGCACGAGCGCGCCCGCCTGGTTGAACGCCGTCAGGTTGAACGAGATCCCGAACTTGACCGGCGTGATCCCCAACGCCCGCTTGGTGTGCTCGTGGGCCGCGTTGAACGCCGCGATCCCGGCCAGCCGACGGTCCACCTCACCGTTGTCGGTGACCGCCGCCCACACCCGTCCGATCCGCTCGGGGTGGCGCACCGGCTGGCCGTAGGGCGTGGTCTGGCCCTCCTGGTAGAAGTTGCGCCGCCGCAGCTCACGGGCCGGGATGCCCAGCGCGGGCGCGCACCGGCCGAGGATGTCCTCCATCACGAGCATGCCCTGCGGGCCGCCGAACCCGCGGAACGCCGTCTGCGACGTCTTGTTCGTCTTCGCGATCCGCCCGTGCACCTCGATGTGGGGCACCCAGTAGGCGTTGTCGATGTGACACAGCGCCCGCGCGAGCACCGGCTCGGAGAGGTCGAGGCTCCAGCCGCCGTCGGCGGTCAGCGTGGCGACGAGGGCCCGCAGCCTGCCGTCGGCGCCGAACCCGACCTTCCACGTCGAGTGGAAGCCGTGCCGCTTGCCCGACATCGTCATGTCCTGGGTGCGGGTGAGCCGCAGCCGGACGGGACGGCCGGTCAGCGTGGCGCCGAGCGCGGCGATCGCGGCGAAGCCGTGGGGCTGCATCTCCTTGCCGCCGAACCCGCCGCCCATGCGCAGGCACTGCACGGTGACCTCGTGGCTCGCCAGGCCGAGCACATGGGCGACGATCTCCTGCGTCTCGCTCGGGTGCTGGGTGCTGGACTGGACGAAGATCTGCCCGTTCTCGTCGACGAGCGCGAGCGCCGCGTGCGTCTCCAGGTAGAAGTGCTCCTGGCCCGCGAACTCGAACTCGCCCTCGAAGACGTGGGCGCACGCGTCCCACTGCGCCTCGGGCTCGCCCCGGCGCACGGTGGGCCGCGCACCCTGGAAGCTCTCCGCGGCGATCGCCTCGGGCACCGTCACCAGCGAGGGCAGCGGCTCGTACTCGATCTCGACCTTGGTCGCCCCGATGCGGGCGGCCTCCAGCGAGTCGCCGAGCACCCAGCACACCGCGTGGCCGCGGAAGCAGACCTCCGAGGGGAAGAGCGGCTCGTCGTGCTTGACGCCCGCGTCGTTCACGCCGGGCACGTCGGCGGCGGTCAGCACCCGCACCACACCGGGCACGTCCAGCGCGGGCGCCACGTTGAGCGCCGTCACGCGCGCGTGGGTGTGCGGCGCCTGCACCGGGTAGGCGTGCAGCACGGCGGGGTGCCGGTTCACCAGGTCGTCGGTGTACAGCGCCAGGCCTGTGACGTGCAGGTCGGCGCTCTCGTGCGGCATCGACACCCCGACGACGGGGCTTGCGGGCCGCAGGCTCAGCTCGGTCATGCCGACACCTCGTTCCAGAACTTCAGGAGTGCCTGTTCGAGCATCGCCACCCGGTAGGCGGCGCTGGCCCGGTGGTCGTCGATCGGCGTGCCTTCCTCGCGGAGGACGGCCGCGGCGGCTCGGACGGTCTCGGCGTCCCAGGCCCTGCCGACCAGCGCGGCCTCCGTGGCGGTGGCGCGCACCGGGGTGGCCGCGACGCCGCCCAGCCCGATCGCGGCGTCGACGACGGTGCCGTCGACCACGTCGAGCGCGAACGCCACGGCCACGCTGGAGATGTCGTCGAAGCGCCGCTTGGCGATCTTGTGGAACGCGGTGAGCGGGGCGAGCGGCCGGGGCACGCGCACGGCCTTGATCAGCTCGCCGACCTGGCGCACCGAGCGCCGGTAGCCGGTGAAGTAGGTGTTGAGCGGCACTTCGCGCTCCCCGTCCGGCCCGACCAGCACGACCGACGCCCGCAGCGCGAGCAGCGCGGGCGGGGTGTCGCCGATCGGCGAGCCGGTGCCGAGGTTGCCGCCGATCGTGGCGCCGTTGCGGATGAGCCGCGAGGCGAACTGCGGCCACAACGCGTCGAGCAGAGGCACCCGGCCCGCGAGCAGCCGCTCGCACTCCGAGAGCGTCAGCGCGGCGCCGAGCTCGATGTGGTCGGCGTCCATCGCGAACGTCCGCAGCTCGGGCAGCCGGTCGATGGCCACGACGAACGGGGCGCGCACGCCGCGGATGTTGACCTCGACGCCCCAGTCGGTGCAGCCCGCCACCACGATCGCGTCCGGGTGCTCGGCCAGCAGCGCGAGCGCGTCGTCGAGGTCGACGGCGCGGGCGAACCGCGCGTCGCCGGACCGGGCCCTGGTCGGCCGGACGGGAGGCGCGGGCGCGGCCGACCGCGCGGCCAACGGGTCGTCGGCGGGCAGGCTGGCCGAGGGCGTAGGCGGCGTCGCGGATGGGCCGGTAGCCGGTGCAGCGGCAGAGGTTGCCCGACAGCGAGTGCAGGTCGAACCCGTTGGGTCCGTGCTCGTGGTCGCCCTGCGCCGCGGCGGGGCCGTGCCCGTTCGTGCCTGCCGCGGGCGCGCGGCCGGGCCGGTAGTACTCGGACGCCATGCTGCAGATGAAGCCCGGCGTGCAGTAGCCGCACTGCGAGCCGCCGCGGCAGGCCATCTCCTCCTGCACGGGGTGCAGGTCGCCGGGCTGCCCCAGCCCCTCGGAGGTGACGACCTCCTGGCCGTCCAGCGCGAGGACCGGCACGAGGCACGCGTTGAGCGCCGTCCATCGGCTGCGCCCCTCGCCGTCGGGCCGGGCGACGAGCACCGAGCAGGCCCCGCACTCGCCCTCCGCGCAGCCTTCCTTGGCTCCGGTCAAGCCCTGGTCGCGGAGCCAGTCGAGCGCGGTGACGTGCGGCTCGATCCCCGTGACCGCCCGCTCCCGTCCGTTGACGGTGACCGTCGGCCGGGTCGTCGTCTCCGCGTGCTCGGCGTCGTGCTCGATGTCATCGCCGCGCTCCCTTCTCGTCCACGAGCTCCCCCACCACGTCGCCCAACCGCAGGACGGCGATCTCCCGCAGTTGGGTCACCGTCTCGGCCCGCTCGGCGGGTCTCGTCGTTGCCCAGCCTGCGCGAGAGCTCCGCGAGGATCTCGGGCGCGCTGCGACCGGCGGCGCGGATGAGGAACACCCGGCCGTACCGCTGTTCGTACTCCACATTCCCCGCCGCGATGCGGGCGCCGATCGCGTCGTCGGGATCGACGCCCGCCTGCTCGCGCGCGGAGAACGCCGCGTCGTGCCCCGAGGCGGCGCGTTCGCCGATCCTCGGGTGGCGGGCGAGGGCGGCCGTCAGCTCCCCGTCGGAGAGCTCGGCCGCCGCCGCCTCGGCCCGCGCCGTGAGCGCGGCCATGTCGGCGTAGGGGCGGCCGTCGGCCACCTCCTGCGCCCACCGCGGCACGGCGAGGCAGGTCAACAGCTGCCGCGTCGCCTCCGCGGCCGGGAGGGCGTTGAAGGCGGCGACGGCGGTGCCGTTGGTCGATGTCGTCATGATTCCAAGTGTCGTGTTCGTGCGGTGTGGATCGGGTTCGCGTTGGCGACCAGCTGGTCAAATCGGTGTGTCGCGATCTTGGCGATCTCGATCAACGCGGTGGCGTGCTCCTGGGTCGGCGAGTTGTTCAGCCGCTGCCAGCCGCCCGCGAGCACCTGGTCGAACGACGTCTGGTCGCGCACCGCCGTGACGAGCGGGAAGCCGAACCGCTCGCGGTAGGTGTGCGTGAGCGACGCCAGCTCCTCGTGCTCCTTCTCGGCCAGCCGGTTGAGCCCGAGCGCGCCCTGGTCCGAGCGCGAGTGCTCGCCCTCGTCCCCGGAGGCGACGGACTGCGCACCGAGGTCGGGGTAGGAGTTGATCAGCTGCTCCTGCTCCTCGACGGTGGCGGCGAAGAGCGCTTCCTGGAACGCGCGGCGCAGGTCGTGGGTGTCGTTGAACGGGCCGCTGCGCGTAGGCGCGCTCGACCACCCAGTCCGGACCCTGGAAGAGGCCCGCGAACGTGCGCACGAACTCCTCCTCCGACATGTTGTTGACCTGCTCGAGGCGCACCAGGTTGTCGCCGGGCGCGCCCGCCACGGCCGGGCCCCGGCTCGTGCCGATGTGGTGGAACACCAGGTTCAGCAGGATCGCGGTGATGCTGCCCAGCGTGATGCCGCTGCCGAAGATGATCTGGGCCCACTCGGGAACGGCCTTCGCGACGTCGGGTATGGCGGTCACGTACAGCGCCAGCCCGAGGCTGGTGGAGACGATGACGACGTTGCGGTGGTCGTGGAAGTCCACCCTGGTCAGGGTCTGGATGCCGACGACCGCGACGGTCGCGAACATCGCGAGGGCGGCGCCGCCGAGCACGGGGTGCGGGATGCCCGCGACGAGCGCGCCCGCCTTGGGGATCAGCCCGAGCAGGATCATGATCACGCCTGCCGTGGCCACGACGTAGCGGCTCTTGATGCGGGTCAGCCGCACGAGGCCGACGTTCTCGGCGAAGCAGGTGTACGGGAACGAGTTGAGGACGCCGCCGATCACGGTGGCGAGGCCGTCGGCCCGCAGGGCCCGCGCGATGTCGCCGCTGACGATCCGCTTCTCGACGATCTCACCGGTGGCGAACACGTCACCCGTCGTCTCGACGGCCGTGATCAGCATGACGACGATCATCGAGACGATCGCGGCGAACGCGAACTTCGGCACGCCGAAGTAGAAGGGTGTCGTGACCCCGACCCACGCGGCCTGGCTGACGGCGTCGAAGTGCGCGTCCCCGAAGGCGAACGCGACCAGGGTGCCGATGACCAGGCCCACCAGCACCGCGACCGTGGCCATGAAGCCCCGGAAGAGCCGCTGGATCAGCACGATCAGGGCGAGGGTGCCGAGCGCGTAGGCCATGTTCTTGGGGTCGGTGGCGTTCATCGTCGGTCCGGCGCCGCCCGCCGCGTCGGCCGCCGCCACCGGCAGCAGGGCGATGCCGATGATCGTGATGACGGTGCCCGTCACCACCGGCGGGAAGAACCGGATCAGCTTGCTGAAGTACGGCGCGATGAGGAACGTGAACAGGCCCGCGACGATGACCGAGCCGTAGATCACCAGCAGCCCGTCGGTGCCGCCGCCCGCCGCGAGCCCGATGGCGATCATCGGC
The DNA here is from genome assembly GCA_963799945.1 of uncultured Actinomycetota bacterium. GTDB lineage: Bacteria > Actinomycetota > Actinomycetes > Mycobacteriales > Pseudonocardiaceae > Pseudonocardia. The sequence goes on along the minus strand of CAWCZG010000002.1, from coordinate 451,475 downwards.
GAGACCGCCGTGAACGTCACGCCCTGCAGCAGCGGCAGCCGGACGCCGACCTTCCAGAAGCCGACCGACTGGATGATCGAGGCGATGCCACAGGTGAAGAGGTCGGCGTTGATGAGGTGGATGAGCTGTTCGGTGTTCAGGTTGATGGAGTTCGCCAGCAGGATCGGCACGATGACCGCTCCCGCGTAGAACGCCAGGACGTGCTGGAACCCGTAGATCGCCAGCTTCGGCACCGGCAGGACTTCGTCCACGGGGTGGACGGCAGTCCGGTGTGGTGCCTCAATGGTCCGGGACATGGATACGTGCCTCCTCGAGCTGTTTCCCCAGGGGTGGGGCCGCGAGGCGTCGTCACGCACACGACCGCGTCGCGCCATTGGTCGACGGCCTTGCCCAGGAGGTTTCGTAATCCGCTAGGCGGAAACTTCTCTCCGGTCGGCGGAAGAGTAGGCTCCGTCTCGCAACGGGTCAAGAGTCTTGACCGAGCTCCGACCAGCGGGCACTGTCGGCACGCCCTTCCTGCGTGCCCGAAGGTAGTGTTCTGCCTGTCGGAAGCGCTCACCTCCGAGCGCACCCCCGTCGTCCATGCCGTGAGGATGGTGAACGTTCATGAGCAGCACCGGTGGCGTGGAGAGCGCGGGAGGTGTCCAGTCCGTCGGCAGGGCTTTCGAGATCCTCGAGGTGATCGCCGCGCATGGCGGCGAGCTGTCGCTGTCGGAGATCGCGGCCTCGCTCGGCCTGCCTGCACCGTCGGCCCACCGCCTGCTCCGGACCCTCGTCTCGCTGGGCTACCTCCGCCAGGAGACGTCCCGCCGCTACGCCCTCGCCCCCCGGCTCATCCGGCTCGGCGACGCGGCGGCCCGCCAGTTCGGCGCGTGGGGCTACCCGGTGCTGACCGGCCTCATGGAGTCCATCGGCGAGTCGGCCAACATGGCGATCCTCGACGGGTCGAACGCGATCTACGTCGCGCAGGTGGCAGGTCGGCATTCGATGCGGATGTTCACGGAGGTCGGCAGGCGGGTTCCGCTGCACTCCACGGGCGTGGGCAAGGCGCTGCTCGCCCAGCTCCCCGACGACGAGATCCTCCGGACTGCTCGATCTCGGGGGCATGCGGGTCGTCACGCCGCACACCGTCACGGATCCGGGCGTCCTCCTGCAGGAGCTCCGCGCGAGCCGCATCCGCGGGTACATCACCGACGACGGCGAGCAGGAGGTGGGCGTCTCCTGCGTGGCGGCGCCGGTGCCGGGCGCGCCCGCCCCGACCGCCATCTCGATCTCCGCGCCCACGCCGCGGATGACGCCGGACGTCGTCCGGCAGGCCGTCGTCGCGCTGCGCGAGGCCGCGGCCACCATGACCGAGCGCTTCGACCGCGAGGGCGTCGCCACCGGCTGAGCCGCAGGTCCAGCCGCCGCGGACGCGCTCCACGACCGGCCGTGTCGACCTTGTCCGAGGATGCCCGGATCGCCGACAGACGCGTCCTTGACGGCCCGATCCCGCGGCCCGTACCGTATCGCATCGTGGAAATTAGATTCCACAAACGGTGGGATGCAGCGGCGGGAGGTGCCTGAACTGATGAACCCGCCCCCGGACACCACCCGATCGGCGACGCTGTCCACCCACGTCCTGGACGCGGGCTCCGGCCGCCCGGCGGTCGGGCGTGCCGCTCACCCTGCTGCGCCGCGGGCACGCGGGCTGGGAGCCGGTCGGGCACGGCACCACCGACGACGACGGGCGCTGCCGCACCCTCGCGCCGGACGGGCTGCACACCGGGGTCTGGAAGCTGGTGTTCGACACCGGGTCCCATTTCGCGGCGACCGGCGTCCGCGGCTTCTACCCCGAGGTGGAGGTGGTGTTCGAGGTGACCGAGCCCGAGCGCCACCACCACATCCCGCTCTTGTTGTCCCCTTTCGCCTACTCCACCTATCGAGGGAGCTGAAGCCATGGCCGTGGTCCTGGGCCAGAACCAGTACGGGAAGGCGGAGACGCGCGTCGTCCGCGTCTTCCGCGACACCGAGCCGCACGAGATCGTCGACTACAACGTCAGCGTCGCGCTGCGCGGCGACTTCAGCCGACGTGCACCTGGTGGGCGACAACACCAAGTGCCTCACGACCGACGCGACGAAGAACACCGTCAACGCGTTCGCCATCGAGGTGGGTGACGCGGTGCGCGAGCCGGAGTCGTTCGGGCTGGCGCTGGCCCGCCACTTCGTCGACGACGTCCCACAGGTGGAACGCGCCCGCATCCAGCTGGAGTGCTACCCCTGGGACCGGCTGACCCACGCGGGCTCGGCGCACCCGCACGCGTTCGCGCGTCGCGGCTCCTACGTGCGCACGGTGACCGTCACCTATGACGGCACCCAGGCGTGGGTCGTCTCCGGACTGCGCGACCTCGTGGTGCTCAAGACCACCGACTCGGAGTTCCACACCTTCTACGAGGACCGCTACACCACGTTGGCGCCCACGCACGACCGGATCATGGCCAGCTCCGTCACCGCCCAGTGGCTGCACACCAGCGAGGACGTCGAGTGGGGCCCGTCGTTCGACGGCGTGCTGGCGGCCATGACCGACACCTTCGCGGGCCACTACAGCCTGGCGCTCCAGCAGACGATGTACGCGATGGGCGAGGCCATCCTCGCCGATCAGCCGGAGCTCGCCGAGGTGCGCTTCTCCATGCCGAACAAGCACCACTTCCTGGTCGACCTCAGCCCGTACGGCCTGGAGAACAAGAACGAGGTGTTCCACGCCGACGACCGGCCCTACGGCTACATCGAGGGCACCGTCCGCCGCGACGACGCCCCCGACCCCGGTCCGGCGGCCTTCGACCCCGGTCAGGGCTGGTAACGCCGGGTTTGCATTTTTTCGTCCTCCTTGTCGCTCTCCTCCACGGAGAGCGACACCGCCACGCCCTGTCCGGCGTGGCGGACGGGAGGAGAAGCCGTGGACACGGTGCTCGCCGCCTCGCTGGGCGTGCTGGCCGGGCTGGTCGGGGTCGTCGACACGATCCCCTACCTGCGCGACGTCATGAAGGGATCGACCCGCCCGCACCGCGGGACGTGGCTGATCTGGAGCGCGCTCGCGGTCGTCGTCTGCCTGTCCCAGTGGGCCGACGGCGCGTCCTGGAGCCTGATCATGCTGCTGACCCAGGCCGTGCTCACGACCACGGTCTTCGCGGTCGCGATCGTCCACGGTCAGGGTGGGACGTCGGCGGCCGAGCTGGTGCTGATGGCGGTCGCCGCGGTGGGCGTGACCGGGTGGCTGCTGTCGGGCGAGCCCCTCATCGCCACGGTCTGCGTGGTGGCGGCCGACCTCATCGCCGCCGCGATGATGGTGCCCAAGACCTACCGCGACCCCGGGTCCGAGACCCTCGCGACCTTCGTCTACGCGAGCATCGGGGGCGCGCTGGCCGCCGCGGCGGTCGGCATCGCCGACGACGCCGCCACCCTGCTCCTCTACCCGATCTACTACTGCCTGGCCAACGGCGCCCTCGCCATCCTCATCCACCGCCGCCGGTCGGTCCTCGGCCTGGTGTGACGCGCTCAGGCGGCGACGCGGGTCGTCCCGTCCGTGGGGCCTGCCACCGCCGTCTCGGTGAGCGAGCGCCCCGTGGTCTCGGGCGCCATGAACTGGGACACCAGCGCCCCGGCCACGCAGATCAGCGCGCCGATCACCATGCAGGCGCCGACGCCGAGCGTGGCCAGCCCGACCGGCAGCAGCCAGGTACCCAGGGCCGCGCCGACGCGGCTGGCCGCCGAGGCCAGCCCGACCCCGCTGGTCCGCACGTCGGTGGGGAACACCTCGGCCGGGTAGACGGCGGTGAGATTGCCCGACACCGCGTTGAAGAACGCGTAGACGGCGAACGCGAGCACGATGATCCACGTGGGCGCGCCCGCCCACAGCCCGACGACGAACAGCGCGACGGCCTGGATCCAGAACGGCCCGATCAGCATCTGGCGACGGCCCAGCCGCTCCACCAGGAAGAGGCCGACGATGGCGCCCACCGCCGCCAGGCCGTTGACGGCGATCGTGCCGGCCCGCTCGTCGGAGAGGTTGAGTGAACCCAGCACCTGCGGCGCGAAGGTGAAGATGGCGAAGTACGGCGCCACCAAGCATGCCCAGAACACGCAGACGAACGTGGTGCGCCCACGCACGCCCCGGGCGAACAGCCTGCCGAAGCCCGCCGCCTGCTGCGACTCGCTGCCGAACTTCTCCAGGGCGAAGTACTCCTCCCCCAGGTAGCGCTCGACGATCCGGCGCGCTTCCTCGGTGCGGCCGCGGCTGAGCAGCCACCGCGGCGACTCGGGTAGGCCGACCCGCAACAACAACGTCACCAGGGCCGGGATGGCACTCGTGGCGAGGATCCACCGCCAGTCCACCCCCAGTGCGAGCAGGCCGTAGCCGATCAGCACCGAGATCAGGAAGCCGACGTACCAGCAGACCTCCAGCAACGCGAGGCGGGCGCCGCGGCCCTGGGCGGGCACGAACTCGGCGAGCATCGGCGCGCCGATCGCGTACTCCGCGCCGATGGCGATCCCGAGCACCAGCCGGATCACGAACAGCTGCCAGCCCTCGCCGACCAACGCCTGCGCGATCCCGGCAACGAGGAACAGCACGATGTCGAACGTGAACAGCCGACGCCGTCCGTAGCGGTCGGTGAGCCACCCGAAGATCGGGCCGCCGAGGAAGATCCCGATCAGGGAGGACGCGCCGATCAGGCCCAGAACACCGGGCGTGATCTGGAGGTCCTTGCTGATCAGGGTCAACACCACGCTGATGATGCCCAGGTCGTAGCCGTCCAGGCCCTCACCCCACGCGGTGGCGAGCGTGATCCTCCGCAGGAATCCCCGGTTGTCCTGCAACGAAGCCGGAAGAGTCGAATCGCTCATCGCACTCCCTCGCTGACGCTCGGTCGATTGCTTCGCGGGCGCTGTGTTGATGATTCGCTCGCAAGCTCGCTCATCGCTCTCACACCTCTCGCCAGATTTGGGGATCACTCTCCCCGCGTCGCACGGATCCGGCATCCGGCAGGATGTCGGAAGGATGCCGCGTGATCCCCGACACGGTGACGCTCGGTGCCGCGGCCGTCCGCGCGCACGCTGGTGGCCGTGACCGGACACGCCGAGCGGCGCGCGCTCTACGACGGTGCCGCTCCCGCCACCCGCGCCGTGCACGCGGGCCAGTACCCCGAAGAGCACGGCGGCGCGCTCGCGGTGCCGGTGCACTTCAGCTCGACGTTCGAGCGCACGGTCGTGCTGGACGGCGGCTGGGACTACAGCCGCATCGCCAACCCCACCCGCTCGGCGCTGGAACAGTGCCTGACCGCGCTGGAGGGCGGGGCCGGGGCGGTGGCCACGGCGTCGGGCATGGCCGCCACGACGACGGCGGTGCTGGCCACCTGCGGCTCGGGCGCCCACGTGGTGCTGCCCACCAGCACCTACGGCGGCACGTGGGACCTGTTCAGCGACGTCCTGCCGCGGTGGGGCGTGCGCACGACCGTCGTGGACATGGCCGACCTCGACGCCGTCGCCGCGGCCGTCACCTCGGAGACGGCACTGGTCTGGGCGGAGTCGCCGTCCAACCCGCGCCTGCGGATCACTGACATCGCGGCCGTTGCCGACATCGCGCACCGCAGCGGCGCGCTGCTGGCCGTCGACAGCACCTTCGCCTCGCCCGCGCTCCAGCAGCCCTTGACCCTGGGCGCCGACATCGTCGTGCACTCCACGACGAAGTACCTGGGTGGACACTCCGACGTGACCGGGGGCGCCGTCGTGTCCCGGACCCCGGAGACGGCCGCGCTCATCGCCCACACCAGCGGCATGATCGGCACGATCGCGGGCCCGATGGACGCCTGGCTCGTGCTGCGCGGGGTCAAGACGCTGCCGGTGCGGATGCGGCACGTCAGCGCGAGCGCGCTGCGGATCGCCGAGTTCCTGTCGGAGCACCCGGCGGTCACGGCCGTGCACTACCCCGGCCTGCCCAGCCACCCGCACCACGACCTGGCGAAGCGGCAGATGACCGATTTCGGCGGCGTTGTGGCGTTCGAGGTGCGCGGCACCCTCGACACCGCCGCCGCCGTCTGCGCCCGAACGCGGCTGTTCACCCTCGCGGTGTCGCTCGGCAGCGTCGAGTCGCTGATCCAGCACCCGGCGCAGATGACCCACTGCACCACCGGCGGCACCCAGGTCGCCGTGCCCGAGACACTGCTGCGGCTCTCCGTGGGCCTCGAGGACCCCGACGACCTCCTCGCCGATCTCGGCCGCGCTTTGCAGGCGGAAACCTTGCGTCCGGAGGCGACACTGGACGGGTGACGGTGGAGCAGGTCCAGGAGATCGTCGAGGCGCTCGCCGCCCAGCTGCGGCGTTCCGTCGCGGTGGACGACCACACGCTGCAGCTGGTCGCCGTCAGCCCGGACCAGGGCGACTCGGACCCCGCGCGGGTGTGGTCGGTGCTGCATCGGCGCACCCGGCCCGAGGACGTCGACTACGCCCACCTGCGCAACACCACCGGGCCGACCAGGGTGCCCGCCCGGCCCGACCTCGGTCTGCACGCGCGCATGGCCGTCCCGATCCGCCACGACGGCGTCCTGCTCGGCTTTCTCTGGCTCATCGACGCCGAGGACGCGATCACCGTTGAGGAACGCGAGGACGCCGTCGCCGCGGCGGAGGCGCTCGCGGTGCTGCTGCACCAGCGGCTGGTCGTGCGCGACCGCGACCACGCGCTGGCCACGCACCTGCTGGACCTCCTGCTCGACGCGAGCGCCACCGAGCGGGCGGCAGCGGCGGCCGACCTGCTGCGCCACGGCTTCGTCGACGACGACGCCCACGTCGGCGTGCTCGTCGCGCGGGCGGGCGACAGCGGGGACGACGTGCGCGCCGTCGTCCACCAGGCCACCAGGCCACTCCCCCCGGCGGCCAGGCTCGTCATCCGCCACCCGCGGGCAGGCCACGGTGCTGCTGACCGGGCGTCGGCCGGTCGTCGCGCCGCTGCGGGCCACCGCCGAGACCGTGGCCAGGGCGCTGCCCGGAACGCGGGTGGGGCTGGGCGCGCCGACCCAGGGCCTGGGCGCGGCCGCCACCGCGTGGCGCCAGGCCCAGGTGGCGTTGACCGTCGCCGAAGCCCTCGACCACAAGCCCGGCGTGGTCGCGTTCGCCGAGCTGGGGCCTTACGCCTTGCTGGGTCAGCTGCCCAGCGATCTCGTCGACAACGACCTACTGCCGCTCGGCCTGTTCACCCTGCTCCGCCTCGGTGCGGGCCACGAGCTCCTGCACACCTTGGAGGTGTTCCTCGACTGCGCGGGCGACAAGCAGCGCGCGGCCCAAGTGCTGGCCGTGCACCGCAGCACGCTCTACCACCGGCTCGACCGGATCGAGCAGCTCAGCGGCCTCGACCTCGCCGACGGCGGCGACCGGCTGCTCGCCCATCTCGCCGTGAAGCTGCACCGCATCGGCCGCGCGTGACGACCTGTCGGACGCACCCGGGGACGGGTGCGACACCGTGCCGGATGACCGGATCCGCGGCGCGGGGCACGGTGGAGGCATGACGCGCGACTTCACCCACATCGTCCTCGGCGTGGGAGCCATCGGTGCGGCGACGGCCTACCGGGTGGCCCGCCGCCGCGGCGGCAACGTGCTCGCCATCGAGCAGTACGAGCTCGGCCACGGGTTGGGCGCGTCCGAGGACCACTCCCGGATCATCCGGCACGCCTACCACTCCACCGACTACACCGGACTCACCGCGCAGGCGTACGCGGCCTGGGCCGAGATCGAGGAGGGCACCGGCGTCACGCTGGTGACCCGCACCGGCGGCGTGGACATCGGGATCGGCGCGGCGGGCGAGGCCATGGCCGCCGGCTACGAGCGGGCGCTCACCGCCGCGGGCCACCCCTGCACGCTGCTCGACGCCGCCGGGCTGCGGGAGCGGCAGCCCCAATGGCGGGTGCCCGACGACGCCGTCGCCGTCTACCAGGCGGACACCGGGATCCTCGACATCCGCAAGGCCAACGCCGCCCACATCGCCCTGGCCCGGCAGGAGGGCGCCACCTTCCTCGAACGCACCCGGGTCGAGCGGATCGACAGCCTGCCCGACCACGTGGTCGTGCACACCGACCGCGGCACGTTCACGGCCGAGACGCTCTCGGTGTGCGCGGGCTCGTGGACACCCACCGCGCTGGAGGGACTGGGCGTGCCGGTGCCGCTGACGCTCACCCACGAACAGGTCACGTACTGGAGCACGCCGAACCTGCGGGCGTTCGCCCCCGACCGGTTCGGCGTGTGGATCTACCACGACGGCGACGCCACCTACTACGGCTTCCCCGTCTACGGCGAGGCGGCGACGAAGGCGGGCCGCGACGTCTCGGGCAAGGTCGTCACCCAGGAGACCCGGTCCTGGGAGCCGGACGAGGAGAACCGCGCCGACCTCACCCGGTTCATGGCCGAGCACCTCCCCGACGCGCTCGGGCCCGAGCTGATGACCAAGGCGTGCGTCTACGACCTGACGCCCGACCGCAACTTCCTGCTCGACACCCTGCCCGGCCACCCCCGCATCGCGCTGTTCGTCGGCGCGGGCCACGCCGGGAAGTTCGCCGCGCTCGTCGGCTGCGTGCTGGCCGATTTCGCCTGCGACGGCGACACCGCCACCCCGGTCGACGCGTTCCGCTACGACCGCCCGGCCATCACCGATCCCGACTACCCGACCGACTTCATGTTCGTCGCGGCCAGCACCGCGACACTCCACCTGACGGGGAAGGGCACCGCCGTGACCAGCACGCCGCTCCAGCTGCAGCGCACGCTGCCCGGCCGCTTCTACACCGAGCAGGAGATCTTCGACGCCGAGCAGGAGAAGATCTTCGCGCGGGAATGGGTGTACGTCGCGCACGTCAGCGAGCTCGGCGCATCCGGGGACGTCGTGCGCCGCCAGGTCGGGCCGGAGAGCGTGCTCATCGTGCGGGACCAGGACGGTGGCCTGCGCGCGTTCCTCAACGTCTGCCGCCACCGCGGCTCGGCGGTATGCCTCACCGAGCGGGCCAACGTCGGGCGCGCGCTGCGCTGCCCCTACCACTCCTGGACCTACCACCTCGACGGCTCGCTGCGCTCGGCGCCGAACATGCGCACGATGGAGGGCCTCGACCGCGCGGCCTACGGCCTCGTGCCGGTGGCGGTGACGGTCTGGCAGGGCCTGGTCTGGGTCACCATCGACCCCGACGCCACGCCGCTGTCGGACCAGCTCGGGCCGCAGCTGGAGTACCGGCTCGGCACCTCGGCTGCGCGCCTGGACCGCTACCGCATCGGCGAGCTGGTCCCGGGCCACCGCCGCGAGTACACCGTCGCGGCGAACTGGAAGATCATCCAGGAGAACTTCCAGGAGTGCTACCACTGCTCGACGATCCACCCCGAGCTGATCCGCCAGATCCCCAGCTTCCGGTCGTTCGAGGAGCTCGGCGTCGGCGACTACTTCCAGGGCGGCTACGCGTTCGACGCCGACCGCGACGGCTTCTCCCTCTCCGGCCGGTCCGCGCACGCCACGCTGCCCGACCTCGCCGCCGACGACGAACGGCTCTACTTCGGCATGGTGTTGCGGCCCAACTGCTTCCTGTCGCTGCTGCCCGACCACGTGATCGTGCACCGGTTCACCGCGCTCGGCCCGGAGCGCACCGCCGTCACCTGCGACTGGCTGTTCGCGGCCGACACGGTCTCCGCGCCGGGGTTCGACCCGACCGACACCGTCGAGCTCTTCCACCGCGTGAACGAGCAGGACTTCGCCGCCTCGGAGTGGTGTCAGCCCAACATGCACTCCCGCGCCTACCGCGACGGCGGCGCGCTCGTTCCGCTCGAAGCGACGATCATCGGCAACTGGTACTACCCCTGGTACCGCGCACGCATGGGCCTGCCGAGCTAGTCGAGCACGGCGACCACGGCGAAGAGCACGGGCGCGCTGAACAGCGTGGTGGCCAGGCCCGCGTCGCGGCTGAGCACGACGCCCTGGCCGAAGCGGACCGCGTAGCCGAAGACGTTCTGCGCGGTCGGAAGGGCCGCGCAGACGACCACGGCCAGCAGGGCGTGGCCGCTCAGCCCCAGCAGGAGCCCGAAGGCCATGGCCAGAGCGGGCTGCACGAGGTTCTTCAGCAGCAGCACGGCGACCAGTGACGGGCCGGCCTCCCCCGCCCCGGGTCGCGACGCGCCACGCAGCGACAGCCCGAACGCCAGGAGCATCGCCGGCACAGCCAGGTTGCCGATGAGCTGCAACGGCGCGGCGACGGCCGCAGGTGGCTGCAGACCCGTTGCCGAGACGAGGAGGCCCGCTGCACTGGCGAGCGCGATGGGGTTGCGGAGCGGCGCGGTGAGGGTCCGCAGCAACGGCGGCCGCTCCCCGTCCGCGCGTGCGGACAGGAGGTCGAGCATCGTGGAGAACACGGGGGCCAGCACCGTCAGCTGGAACAGCAGCACCGGCGCCACCTCGGCCGCGTTCCCGAGCGCGTAGGTCGCGATGGGAATGCCGAGGTTGCCCGCGTTGACGTAGCCGCTCGCCATGGAGCCGACCACGGTCTCCCCCGGCGGACGCCGCCGGAGCACTCCGACCGGCAGGTACAGCAGGCACGCGAGGGAACTGCTGACCGCGGTGACGACCAGCGGCGCGGAGAAGACGGCGTGGACGTCGGTGTGCGCGAGCGTCACGAAGAGAAGCGCCGGGCTCGCCACGAAGAACGCCACCCGGGAGAGCACGTCGATCGCGCCTGCCCCGAGAACGTCCGACCGCCCGAGCAGATAACCGACGACAATGACGATTCCGATGACGACGAAGCCGTCGACCACGCCGTTCACGAAACCGTCACAGCCGTTGGCCCCTCCCCGTTTCGCTTAGGATAGGCAGCGAACGGGTCACGGAGGTGCGCACATGATCTGGTTCACCATTGCCGTCGTGCTCTTCGTCGCGGGAGCGATCATGCTGTGGTCGAGCCGCAGCAGACCCCCGCCACCGGCGCCGCCGCACGAGGCCACACCAGAAGACCTGTTCGAACCGCATCGACCCGACGACCGGGACCCCTGACCGGCACATTCAGCCGGTGGCGACCGCCGTGGCAACGTGGATCACGGCGAGGAGCGTGCCGCCCGCGATCATCGTCCACTTCCGGGAGACCACGCCGATGGCGGGCGTCGCCGCACTTGGGCTGCGGCCGCCGCGTACACGACGAGTGCGGGTTCAGTGCCGAATTTCGTCCACATCTCTGCCACGGATTCCCGCGTCAACGGATGCCCGGTTGACGAAGAGCTCGCCGTCGTCGGGACCGCGCATCGACACTGCGGTCATAGGGCCTCCTCGGGGGTGCTGCCTGTCCCTGCAACCCGCGACCGCAACCCGCAGCCCAGCGCAGAGCCTCGTGGCCACCGCACAACGCATCACCGCGACAGCCCTCGGGTCGATGTCCGAATAGCGGCGTCGATGGCGCAGGTTCACCGGCATTTCACGGCTCGGCTGTCGGAAGCTCGCCCGGATTCACGGGGCGATGTCAGCGTGTGGCCGCTGCGCCCCTCCTGGGCGCCACGACCACACGAAAGGCCGTCGGTATGCGCAGGAAGATGATGGTTGCGGCGATTGCGACGGTGTCCGCACTCGCCCTCGCCGCGTGCGGATCGAGCACGTCGAGCTCGTCCGGCGGCAGCACGTCCGGGAAGGACGTCTCCAAAGCGGCTTCGGCGGCCGACGCAGGGGGCATGGACGCTCTGGTGGCCGCCGCGAAGGCCGAGGGCCAGCTGAACGTGATCACGTTGCCCGACAACTGGGCCAACTACGGCACGATCATGAAGACCTTCACCGACAAGTACGGCATCAAGATCACCAGCGCCAACCCGGACGGCTCCAGCCAGGACGAGATCAACGCCGTCAAGCAGCTCAAGGGCCAGGACCGCGCGCCGGACGTGCTCGACCTGGGTCAGTCGTTCGCGATCGGCGCGGCGAAGGACGGGCTGCTCGCGCCCTACAAGGTCGCCACGTGGGACCAGATCGCCGATGCCGCCAAGGACCCGGCGGGCAACTGGTTCTCCGACTACGGCGGCTTCGTCTCCATCGGCTACGACCCGGCCAAGGTCTCGAACCCGCCCACGTCGTTCGCCGACCTCGCCAAGCCGGAGTACAAGAACCAGGTCGCCATCAACGGCAACCCGACCCAGGCGGGCGCGGCCTTCGCGGCGGTCTACGCCGCCGCGCTGGCCAACGGCGGCACGTTCGACAACATCCAGCCGGGCGTCGACTACTTCAAGAAGCTCAGGGCGGCAGGCAACTTCGTGCCCGTCACGGGCTCGGCGGCCACCGTGCAGAGCGGTCAGACACCGATCTTGATCTGGTGGGACTACCTGCAGGAGTCCTCGGTCGCGAGCCAGCTGCCGACCTACAAGGTGGTCATCCCGAGCGACGCGAGCTACGCCGCCTACTACGCCCAGGCGATCAACGCGACGGCTCCGCACCCGGCCGCCGCCCGCCTGTGGGAGGAGTTCCTGTACTCCACCGAGGGCCAGAACCTGTGGCTCAACGGCTCGGCCCGCCCGATCCAGCTGGACGCCCTGGTGAAGGACGGCACGGTCGACAAGGCCGCCCTGGCCAAGCTGCCCCAGGCACCCAGCGGTGACGTCAAGTACCCGACCGACGCGCAGCAGACCGCCGCGAAGGCGATCGTGTCGCAGCAGTGGGCCGCGGCGACGGGCTGATGGCCGACCCCACGATCCAGGCGGGCCGGACGGAACGCCCGGCCCGCCCGTTGTCGGGCCTGGTTCCCTTCGCGCTCTACACCGTGCTCGTCCTGTTCATCCCGTTGATCGCCGTGCTCGTCGGCGCCTTCGTCGACCCGGCGACCGGTGGCTTCACGCTCGACAACCTCGCAGTCGCCTTCAGCGGGATCTACGCGCAGGGCTTCGTCACCACCATCGAGCTGGCGATCGTCACCTCGGTGGTGCCCGGCGTGCTCGGGCTGTTGATCGCCTATGCGGTGCAGTCGAGCGGGAGCGCGAGCCTGCGCCGGGTGGTGTCGACGGCGTCGGGGGTCTTCGCCAACTTCGGCGGAGTGCCCCTCGCGTTCCTCTTCATCGCGACGCTCGGCAGCTCGGGCCTGGCCGTGAGCTGGCTGAAGGCGATCGGGTTCGACCCTTACGAGCACGGGTTCAGCCTCTACACGTTCACCGGCATCGCGATCGTGTACCTCTACTTCCAGATCCCGCTCATGGTCCTGGTGATCACACCGGCGCTGGAGGGGCTGCGCCCGGCGTGGCGCGAGGCCGCCGACAACCTCGGCGCAGGCTCCTGGCAGTACTGGCGGCTCGTCGGCGGGCCGGTGCTCGCGCCCTCGTTCATCGGGTCGGTGCTGCTGCTGTTCGGCGGCGCGTTGTCCGCGTTCGCCACGGCGCAGGCCCTCACGAGCGGCAGCATCGCCATCACGCCGATCCAGATCGGCTCGTTCCTCAACGGCAACGTCCTGTCGGGCCAGGAGAACGTCGGCAAGGCGCTCGGCCTCGGCCTGGTGATCATCATCGCCGTGGTGATGGTCTTCTACGCGCTGCTGCAGCGGAGGGCCTCGCGATGGTTGCGGTGACCGCGGGCGTCCCGGCCGAGGCGCCGCCACTGGCCCGGCCGCGGCGACGCGGTGTGCCGTGGGGCCGCCGGCTCGTGTTGGTGGTGGCCGCCGCCTACTTCATCCTGCCGCTCTACGCCGCGTTCGCGTTCGCCATCTCGGGCCCGGACGGCATCGGGGCGTTCACCGGCATCGTGAGCAGGACCGGTTTCGTCGACGCCTTCACCCTGTCGCTGACGCTCGCCGTGGTCACGACGGTGATCACGCTCGTGCTCATCGTGCCGACGGCGATCTGGGTGCACCTGCGGCTCCCCCGTGTGCAGCGGCTCTTCGAAGGCATCACGATCCTGCCTGTCGTCATCCCGCCGGTCGTGCTGATCGTCGGCGCGCTGGACGTGGCACCGGGCACCTTGAAGGGCACGCCGCTGCTCCTAGCGCTGCTCTACGTGGCGCTCGCCATGCCGTTCGCCTACCGCTCCCTCGACGCGGGTCTGCGCGCCATCCCGCTGACGACGCTCGTGGAGGCCTCGCGGTCGCTCGGCGGCGGCTGGATCACGACGTTGGTGCGGGTGCTGCTGCCCAACCTGCGCTCGGCGCTGCTCTCGGCGACGGTGCTGACCGTGGCGCTCGTGCTGGGCGAGTACACGATGGCGAGCCTCGACCAGTACGAGACGTTCCCGGTGTGGATCGTCGTGTTCGACCAGGACGACGCCCACGTGTCGGTGGCGGTCTCGCTGCTGTCCCTCGTCATCACCTGGGTGCTGTTGATGCTCATCTCGCTGATCGACACGCGGCGGCTGCGCCGCACGGGAGACACATGACCACCGACACCGGCGCCAAGACGGCCCGCGCCACCGCGCCGACCGACCGTCCCACCACCGGCACCGCCGTCCACCTCCGCAACCTGCACCGGACGTTCGGACCCACGCGGGCACTCGACGGACTGGACCTGGAGCTGCACCCCGGCGAGCTGGTCGCGCTGCTCGGGCCGTCCGGCTGCGGCAAGACGACGGCGCTCCGGGTGCTCGCGGGCATGGAGACCGTCGACTCCGGCGAGGTGCTCGTGGACGGTCGCGACATCTCGAACGTGCCGGTTCGCAAGCGGGACATGGGCATGGTCTTCCAGAACTACAGCCTGTTCCCGAACCTCTCGGCGCTGGAGAACGTGGCGTTCGGGCTCCGCGTGCGCGGGCGCAACGGCACCGATCGCCGTCGCCGCGCGGGCGAGCTGCTGGACATGGTGGGCCTCGCCGAGCAGGCGGCGAAGTACCCGCACCAGATGTCGGGGGGCCAGCAGCAGCGCGTCGCGCTGGCCAGGGCGCTGGCCATCGAGCCGCGGGTGCTGCTGCTCGACGAGCCGCTCTCCGCACTGGACGCCAAGGTGCGGCTGCAGCTGCGCGAGCAGATCCGGCTCCTGCAGACCCAGCTCGGCACCACCACCCTGTTCGTCACGCACGACCAGGAGGAGGCGCTCTCGATGGCCGACCGGGTCGGCGTGATGCGCAGCGGCAAGCTGGAGCAGATCGCCCCGCCCGCCGAGCTCTACGTCCGACCCGCGACCGCGTTCGTCGCCGAGTTCGTCGGCACCATGAACCGGATCCCGGGCGAGGTGACCGCGGGCGGGGTGCGGGTGCTCGACACCGTGCTCCCCGACGCCGACGCGGGGGGTCGTTCGGAAGGCACGGCGGTCGACGTCCTCGCCCGGCCGGAGGACCTGACGCTCACCGCGGTCCCGCATGGACACGGCATCGTCACCGTCACGACGTTCCTCGGCAGCACCACCCGGGTCAACGTGCGGCTCGACGGCGATCTGTCGGTGCTGGTCGACAGGCCGAGCACGGAAGCGGCGCAGCTCGGCGTGGGCGCGGCCGTCGACGTGGCGGTCACCGGACGGGTGCTCATCGTCGATCCGGTCGGCCGGTGACACGCGTCCTCGTCGTCGGCGGCGGGGTCCTCGGCACGCTGCACGCCTGGGAGGCCGTGCGGCGCGGGCACGAGGTGCACCACCTGGAGCGGGAGCACCAGGCCCGCGGCGCGACCGTGCGCAACTTCGGGCTGATCTGGGTGTCGGGCCGCTCCGCGGGCGAGCTGCCCGCGGCCCAGCGCGCCCGCGAGCTGTGGGAAGGCATCGGCGCCGACGTGCCCGCCGTCGGGTTCCGGGCCAACGGCTCCCTCACGGTCTTCCGCACCGCCGCGGAGCAGGCCGTCGCCGAGGAGGCCGTGAACCGGCCCGACGCGGCGGAACGGGAGTTCGCCCTCCTCGACGCGGCCGGCGCACGGGCCCGCAACCCGGCGATGCGCGGCGACGTGCTGGGCGCGCTGTGGTGCGGCCGGGACGCGACCGTCGAGTCGCGGGTCGCGCTGCCGCCGCTGCGGGCACACCTGGCCGCCACCGGGCGGTACACCTTCCAGCCCGGCGTGACCGTCGTCGACGCCCGGGTGACCGGTGCGGGCGTGGCCCTGTGCGACGCCACGGGCGCCGAGCACACCGGGGACGTCGCAGTCGTGTGCCCGGGCGCAGCGCTGGACGGGGTGGCGCGGCGGGTCGCAGGCGCACTGCCGGTGCGGCCGGTGCGGCTGCAGATGGCCGAGACCGCCCCGTTGGCCGAGCCGTTGCCGACCGCACTCGCCGACGCCGACAGCTTCCGCTACTACCCCGCCTACGCGGGCCCGGCGCTGGAGCGCTTGCGCGCGGAGCAGCCGCAGGCCGAGGTGGCCGCGGCACACCGCATGCAGCTGCTCGCGGTGCAGCGCCTCGACGGTGGCCTCACGATCGGCGACACCCACGCCTACACCGAGCCGTTCGGCTTCGCGCTGGACGAGGCGCCCTACGGACACCTCCTCGGCGTCGCCGAATCGCTGCTCGGCCGCCCGCTGCCCCCGCTCGTACGGCGCTGGTCGGGCGTGTACGCGGAGGCCACGACGCCGGGCGAGCTGGTGCACCGGGCCACGCCCGACCCGCAGCTGTGGGTGGTCACCGGGCCCGGCGGGCGCGGGATGACGCTGAGCCCGGCGCTGGCCGAACGAACCGCCGACCTGATCGGCCTTTAGGCGGGGCCTGGGTGGGGAACATCGACGCTGGAGGAGCGATCATGATCGAGTTGGCGTGCCTGGACATGGCGGGCACCACCGTGCGCGACGACGGCGCCGTCGAGCGCGCGTTCACGGTCGCGGCGGGCGCGGTCGGCATCGTGCCGGGCAGCGCGGCGTACGCGTCGGCCATGGCCGTCGTCCGGGAGACGATGGGGCAGGCCAAGATCGAGGTGTTCCGGCGCATCCTCGGCGAGGAGGAGACCGCCCAGCGCGCGAACCGGGCGTTCGAGAGCGCCTATGCCGATCTGCTCTCCGGCGGATCGGTGACAGCGCTCCCCGGGGCCGTCGAGGTCCTGACCGCCCTGCGGGACAACGGGATCAAGGTGTGCCTGACCACGGGCTTCGCTCCGACGACCCGCGACGCGCTGCTCGCGAGCCTCGGCTGGAAGCCGCTGGTGGACCTCGCGCTGTCGCCCGCCGACGCGGGCCGCGGCCGACCCTGGCCCGACATGATCCACCTCGCCGCGCAAACCCTCGGCGTGTCCGACCCGGCCGCCGTCGCGGTGGTCGGCGACACCCCCAGCGACATCCAGGCCGGACGGGCCGCGGACGCGTCCATCGTGGCCGGGGTTCTCACGGGCGCCGGTAGCCGGGCCGAGCTGGAAGCCGCGGGAGCGACCCACGTCCTCGACCGCATCGACCAGCTCACCGCTCTCCTGCCCGCGTCCACCTGATCTCCCTCAGGCGGACGCCGCCCCGGGTCGGCCGCGGTCAGCCGGTCGCGCGCGTGGTCCATCCGCCCGGTCACCTTGCGGGCGCCGGTCGCGGCCGCCACCGCCGACCGAGCTCGACCAGGCGCGCGCCCACCTGCGCCGGTGGGGCTGGAACGTCGAGGACGCCGCACCTTCGCCTGCCGGGTTCGCCGCCGACGGCGGAGGCGACCGGTAGGCCTCCTCCGCCGTCGGGTACCGGGGTCAGGTCGTGGGGCGGTCGAGGTAGTGGGGCGCGGCCAGCGGCCATCCGCCCGCGGCGAGCCGGGCCCGGACCCGGGCGATGTCGTTGTCGTCCGGCGTGACGTTGGCCGTGCGGGCGATGGCCGCACGGATCGACTCAGCCGTGGCGGGATCGCCCGAATCGGCGAGCTCGTCGGCGATGGCGGTGACGTCGTCGCTGGTCAGCTGGCTGCCCAGCAGGGCGACCAGGGGCAGGTAGTCCTGCTGGGGCAGGCCTTCGGGATAGCCGGCGCGGAGCCAGCCGATGATCGAGCTCAACAGCGGAGGCAGAGCCATCCGGACAGGTCCTCTCGTGCGGGGTGCGGTCTCGGACGCGGCGTCGCGACGCCGCGGATCAGGTCATCGCGACGATGAGGTAGATCCCCGCCGCGATCGCGGCCACGACGATGGCGAAGCACACCACCGCGGCGGCCATCCGAACAGGGGTCGGCCTGGTCGCGAGCACCGCCTCGCCGTCGGCCGCCGCGGCGTTGCCGGGCGCGTTGAGCGCCCGCAGGCCGACCGCGAACAGGGCGGGCAGGCCCGCGCCGAACACCAGTCCCAGGACCAGGATGAGGCCGACCGCGTTGAGGTTGATCCACGAGTTCATGCTGCTGCGCCTTTCCGATCGGGGAGGACGGTCACGAGGACGCCGACGAGGCGGTCTCGCGCTCGGGAGGCGCCACCCCGCCCGTCCACTCCTCGTTGACGTTGCCCGCGTGCACCGCGGTCTTGCGCGACCGCACGTAGATCAGCGCCGCGACGGCGACGAGCACGACGAACATCACGATCACCCCGGCGAGGCCACCGATCCCGTTGGCCACGAAGAAGGACACGGCCCCGACGACGGCGGCCGCGGGCAGCGTGAACAGCCACGCGGTGGCCATCCGACCCGCCACGCCCCAGCGGACCTCGGCGCCCTTCTTGCCCACGCCGGTGCCCAGGATGGACCCGGTGGCGACGTGGGTGGTGGACAGGGAGTACCCGAAGCTGCTGGACAGCAGGATGACCGCGGCGGACGACGCCTCGGCGGCCATCCCCTGTGGCGCTTCGATCTCGACCAAGCCCTTGCCCAGGGTGCGGATCACCCGCCAGCCGCCGATGTAGGTCCCGAGGCTGATGGCCAGGGCGCAGGTCAGGATGACCCAGAACGGGGCCTTGGCGTTCGCGGGCAGGGCACCGTCGGCGATCAGGGCGAGGGTGATGACGCCCATGGTCTTCTGGGCGTCGTTGGTGCCGTGCGCCAACGAGACCATGGAAGCGGACCCGATCTGCCCGATCCGGAACCCCCGGTCCCGCAGGCCGGTGGCCACCCCGCGGCTGATCCGGTAGACGAGGTAGGTACCGACGGCCGCGACGATGCCCGCGATGATCGGCGAGAGCGCAGCCGGGATGATCACCTTCGCGACCAGGTTCTGCCACTTCACCGCCCCGAGCCCGGCCGCGGCGAGCGTCGCTCCGACCACGCCGCCGATCAGCGCGTGCGACGAGCTCGACGGGATTCCGAGGAACCAGGTCATCAGGTTCCAGACGATGCCGCCGATCAACCCGGCGAACACCACGACCAGCGTCACCTTGCCGGTGTCGACAAGGCCGCTGGCGATGGTCGCGGCCACGCTCAACGAGAGGAATGCGCCGACGAGGTTCAACACCCCCGATAAGGCGACGGCAACCTTCGGCGGTAGCGCACCGGTAGCAATGGACGTTGCCATCGCATTACCCGTGTCATGGAAACCGTTGGTGAAATCGAAGGCCAGGGCCGTGACGACCACCAGAATCAACACCACGCTCACGGGCGCCATCGTTGGCCGCGCACGAAAGGGTGTCGATGCGCCCGACAATGCCGCCGCAATCTCGACCGCTCGTTTCCACCTCCTGTTCACCTTGCCATTGACATAAAGCGGCGAATAACCCAAACCTCGCGGGCGGACGGGGGTTGAACGATCGTACGAACTCGGGCTCGCATCGTCGCCACGCTGGACTTCGACGGCGAGCACCTGCGGGTCCACTGCCCGCCCGCACTGCCCGTGCCGGTGAACGGCTCGATCCCGATCTGGGTGGGCGGCGTGGTGGCTCGAGTCCCTCCACCCACCCCTTCGCGAGCAGCGACGCCATGCGCGAGCGCCTCCGCGCGGGGCCACCCCGCCTCCCCTGAGCGGCGATTGGCCCGTTGACACCCCATGAAGGGTGCGGAGAAGCTGAGGAGCATGCGGATCCTCGTCGATCTGAATCGCTGCCAGGGCTACGGCCAATGCGTTTTCCTGGCGCCGGAGGTGTTTGAGCTGCACGGCGAGGAGGTCCTCATGTACGACCCGGGACCCGATGCGGCGCAGCGACTCCCCGTGGAGCGGGCGGCGGCGGCGTGCCCGGTGCAGGCCATTCGCTTCGATCACTCGGACACGCGAGCATGAGCACAACGAATGGCGCGTTCAGCACGAGCGGACATGTCGTCATCGTCGGTGCCTCGCTCGCGGGGCTGCGGGCCGCGGAGGCGCTGCGGAAAGGCGGGTTCCAGGGCCGGGTGACGCTCGTCGGCGACGAGCCCTACGAGCCCTACGACCGCCCACCCCTGTCCAAGCAGGTCCTTTCAGGACGGGCGGGGCCGGGGTCGACCGCGCTGCCGCAGAACGCCGATCTCGACGCCGAGTGGCGGCTCGGCACGGCCGCGGCCGGGTTGGACCTGGCGGGCAAACGGGTGCGCCTGGCCGATGGCGAGGAGATCGGCTACGACCGGCTGCTGATCGCCACCGGAACCAGGGCGCGCCCGTGGCCGAACCCGGCGGAAGCCGCGCTGGACGGCGTGATCACGCTCCGGGGACGCGACGACACCGTGCGCCTGCGCGACGCGCTGGCCGCCGGACCCCGCCGCGTCCTGGTGATCGGCGCGGGGTTCACCGGCTCCGAGATCGCCTCGGTCTGCCGGGGCCTCGGCCTGCCGGTGACGGTCACCGAACGCGCGGCGACACCGTTGGCGGGCGCGTTGGGCGGCACGATCGGCGCCGTCGCCGCCCGCATGCAGCGGGAGCAGGGCGTCGATCTGCGGTGCGGGGTCAGCGTGACCTCGTTGGAAGGGGACGCCGCCGGTCACGTACGCCGCGCCCACCTCGACGACGGCACCACGCTGGAGATCGACGTGGCCGTAGTTGCGCTCGGCGCCCAGCGCAACACCGAATGGCTGCGGGACTCGGGCCTCGGGGCGGGCCCGCGGGGCGTCGCCTGCGACGCCGGGTGCCGCGTGTTCGACATGTACGGCATCGTCACCGACGACATCTTCGCCGCGGGCGACGTCGCCCGCTCCCCGCACCCGCTGTTCGGGTTCGAGTTCCTGGCGCTCGAGCACTGGAGCAACGCGGTCGAGCAGGCCGAGGTCGCGGCGCACAACATGCTCCGCTCCGAAGCCGAGCGCCGCCCCTACATCCACGTGCCGACGTTCTGGTCGTTCCAGTTCGGCGTCAGCATCAAGTCGGTCGGAGTACCGCCACTGGGCGAGGAGGTGGTCATCGTGCAGGGATCGACCGACGAGCGACGGTTCGTGGCGCTCTACGGCCACCACGGCCGGACGGTGGCCGCGGTCACCTTCGACCACGGCAAATGGCTCGAGTTCTACCTGGACCAGATCGAACGGGCCGGACCCTTCCCACCCCAGTACCGCAACGTCGGGCAACCGGAGACGCGCCCGGTGCTGGACGCCGACTTCCCGGATCCCGTGGTGCCCACCGAAGCGCCCATGATCGTCCGCACCGGCCACTCCCCCACCGAACGGGCGTGGACCCTCCTGCCCGCGCGAGGGGGGCGGCGATGACCAGCCCGACGACGACCGGACAGCCGGGTCTGCTCGCCCAGATCCTCGATTTCGCCAACCGCGCCAACCCGTACCCGCTGTTCGCGGAGCTGCGCAAGACGCCGGTCTTCCACGCGGCCAACGGCAGCTACGTCATCAGCAACTACCGCGACATCTGGGCCCTGATGCACGACCCGCGGATCGGCGTCGGGGGTTTCGCGCCCGGCGGCGCGGGCGCAGGTGCGGCGGGCGGTCAAAGCGGCGGCAGCTTCATCGGCATGGATCCGCCCGCCCACGACCGCATGCGCCGCCTGGCGACGACGCATTTCGAGCAGACCGAATCGGTGCGGCCGGACATGCTCGACACCGCGACCGAGCTGATCGACGGCATGCGGGGCAAGCAGGAGATCGACCTCGTCGACGACTTCGCCTACCCCCTGCCGGTCTCGGTGATCTGCCGCCAGCTCGGGGTGCCGCACGCGGACGAGCCGCGCTTCCACCCCGTGGGCCGAGGCGATCATCACCCAGCTCGACCCGCGGCCCGGGCAGCAGGAGGCCGCCGCCCAGGCCGCAGCCGAGATGAACGAGTACATGGCCGGGCTGGTGGAGCGGTTCCGCGTCGAGCCCGGCACCGGCCTGCTGTCCGGCCTGGCGACCGTGGAAGGACTAGCAACCGAGGACGTCGTAGCCACCGGGCGGCTGCTGCTCATCGCGGGCCACGAGACCACCGTCAACCTCATCACCAACGGCATGCTCACCCTGCTGCGGCACCCCGACATCCTGGACCGGCTGCGCCACGAGCCCGAGCTGGCGATCCCGCTCGTCGAGGAGCTGCTGCGCTACGAGCCGCCGGTGCAGATCAACCCGAAGTACATGGCCCTGGACGACGTCGAGGTCGCGGGCGTCACGATCCCGAAGGGCGCACGGCTCGTCCTCGCGCTGGCCGCCGCCAACCGGGACCCGGAGCGGTTCGCCGATCCCGACCGCTTCGACCCGGAGCGGGAGAACAACGAGCACCTCGGCTTCTTCACCGGCATCCACTACTGCTTCGGGGCCGGACTCGCCCGCCAGGAGGCGCAGGTCGCGCTGTCCGAGCTGGCGCGCAGGCTGGAGAACCCGCGGCTCCTGCAGGACCCGCCGCCCTACCGGCCGAACCCCACCTTGCGCGGCCCCCGCCACCTGCCGATCGCCATCGACGGGGTCGCCTAGGAGGGTCCTGAATAAGTCCGGGCGACGCGCAGTAGGCCCGACGTGTTCAGGGCGCTCCTAGGACGCCTGGTCGTCGGCGACGAGCCACTGCGCGGTCTCCAGGTCGGTGATCAACACGCTGAGCCAGCCGCCCGCCAGTGCTCCGCGGATCGCGCCGCGCTTCCGCTCGCCGCCTGCCACTCCGATCCGGCGGGGCAGGGCCAGCAGCGCGTCGGCGCTGATGCCCAGAACGCGGTCGTCGAGGGATGAACGCACGTGCCGACCCTCGGCGTCGAAGAACCGCATGCAGACGTCGCCGACAGCGCCGAGCTCACGCAAGTGGTCCTGGTCCGCGTCGCTGATGGCGTTGCCGCTCTCCCGGAGCAGGGTTGACGGTTCGAGGCTGCCGATCCCGAGCAGCGCCATCGTCAAATGCGGATAGGACTCCAGCACCGAGGCGATGTTGGGTTCGGTGAGCAGCGCTTTCCGCATTTCGACGTTGGCGAGCAGACCGGGAGCCATGAGGTAGTGCGCCTGCGCGCGGGTCATCTGGGCAAGTCGGCCGGTCAGC
Source organism: uncultured Actinomycetota bacterium (assembly GCA_963799945.1). Taxonomy (GTDB): domain Bacteria; phylum Actinomycetota; class Actinomycetes; order Mycobacteriales; family Pseudonocardiaceae; genus Pseudonocardia. Next base: position 428,360 of record CAWCZG010000002.1, on the reverse strand, counting down.
TGCGTGGCCCGGCTCTGAGCCGTGCTGTCGCCGATACCGCCGAGCAACTGCACGACCTGCTGGGCCCCTTGACTCGGATGCGGCCGCATCGCATTGACGCTGGCCAACAACGTCGAACTCCAGGAGGAGATGCCAATGCGTTCCGCGCCGATCAGCGTGGTATCCAGATAAGCCGCCGCGGCCGAGCTGAGGGCCGGGAGAACGGCATTCTCGTCCGAAAGCCCTTCGGTGTCCGCGACCACCATCTCGCTGAGCCCATAGCGCTGCTCGATCTTCTCCTCGAGATCGAAATGCACGCCGCGCGGGGCGACGACCGCGGTGCGCACGATGCCGAGCTCGACCGCCTGCTTCAGCAGGCGCGACACCCGCGCCTGGGACATGTGGAGCTGCTCGGCGATCTGCGGCTGCCGCAACCCCCGCTCGTGGTACATCCGCGCGACCTTGGTCAGCAGTCGGGCGTGCGTGTGCGGCACGGCCCGACCGCCGACGAGGTCCAGGTACTCACCTGAGCTCACGATCGTGAGCATATCTATTCATGGTTGACACGCCAGAGGTACGACCACCACCATCAGCGCATGTTCAATCAACGGCGATTAGATATTCAGCGGCGGGTCGGCGCCGCCGCCTTCGCCGCCATCGCCGTCCTCGGCATCAGCCTCGCGGCAGGATGCGCCCGGGTGCCGGGGATCTACGTCTACGAGAACGCCGAAGCCTCGAGCCAGTCGAGCGGGGCGTTCGACGCGGCCGCCTTCGTCGGTGGCATCTGGTCGTCGAAGGTCCTCCCGACCGTGCAGGAGAAAGCGGTCGACGCGCCCACGCTCCTCGCCGCGATCAAGGCCGACCCGGCCGCGGCCGGGAAGAAGTACGGGCACCAGACCGGAGCGGGCGGCCCGTACTCCTACCTGATCAAGGGCACCGGGACGGCGAGCAAGGTCTCCGACGCCCCGACGGGCCCGATCACCGTCGACATCGACACCCCGACGGGCAAGCAGCAGATCGCGATCACGACCGGACCGGTCATCGCGGGCACCGCCTTGCGGGACGCGGTCGGCTTCATCGAGTTCGGCCAGTTCACCAACCAGCTCGACTACGCCGACGTCGCGACCCAGCTCAACACCAGGGTCAAGACCGAGGTCGTCAGCAAGGTCGACAAGGCCACGCTCGTGGGCAAGCAGATCACGTTCGCGGGCGCGTTCACGGCCCTCGGCCCGAACGCCGTCCTCGTCGTGCCGACGGAGCTGGCGGTCGCGTCATGACCGACGACAGCAGCGACGTCATCCTGACCGCCCGCCACGTGAGCAAGTCCTACGGCGGGGTGCAGGCGCTCAAGGACGTCACCTTCACCGCCTACCGCGGCAAGGTCAACGTCCTGGTCGGCGAGAACGGCGCCGGGAAGTCGACGCTGATGAAGATCCTCTCGGGCTCTGAGCAGCCGACGGCGGGCGAGATCCTCATCGAAGGCGAGCCGGTCGTGCTGGGCAGCCCGCGCGCGGCCATGGCCGACGGGATCGGCATCATCCACCAGGAGCTGAGCCTGTTCCCCAACCTCTCCATCGCGGAGAACATGTTCGCGGGGCGGCAGATCCGCCGAGGTGGCTCGCTGGTCGACTTCGGGGCCCAGCGCGCCCGCACCCGCGAGGTGCTCGGCCGCCTGGGCCAGGAGCTCGACCCCGACACCCTCGTCGCCGACCTCCCGATCGGCCAGCAACAGCTGGTCGAGATCGGCCGCGTCCTGCTCGAGGACGTCCGCATCTTGATCATGGACGAGCCCACGTCGGCGCTGTCCAACCACGAGGTGGACGTCCTGTTCTCCGTCATGGACGACCTGCGGCGCGAAGACGTCACGGTCATCTACATCTCCCACAAGCTCGACGAGTTCCGCCGGATCGGCGACCGCGTCACCGTCTTCCGCGACGGCCGCCTCGTCGCGGAGGAGTGGATGGACCGCACGGACACCGCGTGGATCGTGCAGCAGATGGTGGGCCGCGACCCGAACTCGCTGTTCACCCGCAGCGACACGACGCCGGGCGAGGTGCTCCTCGAGGTCAGCGGGCTGACCGCGCCGGGCCCGACCCGTCCCGTCGTGGACGACGTCTCGCTCACGGTCTCCGCGGGCGAGGTCGTCGGCATCTACGGCCTCATGGGCGCGGGCCGGACCGAGCTCGTGGAATGCCTGATGGGCGCCCGTCGGACGATCGCGGGCGAGGTCAAGGTCCGCGGGACCGTGGAGAGCGGGGCGACCGTCCGCAGCAGGCTGCGCGCGGGCCTGGCGCTGGTGCCCGAAGACCGGCAGCGTGACGGCCTCATCCAGACCATGACGGTCAAGGACAACGTCGTGCTCTCCATCCTCACCCGGCTCGCCCGGTCCGGGCTGCTGGGCCGCAGCCGCCAGACCGAGGCCGCCGCGGGGAAGGTCCGCGAGCTCGCGATCAAGATCCCCGGGCTGGGCGCCTCCGTCACCGCACTGAGCGGGGGCAACCAGCAGAAGGTCGTGCTGGCCCGCGCCCTGCTCATCGACCCCGTCGTGCTGCTGCTCGACGAGCCCACGCGGGGCATCGACATCGGCGCCAAGTCGCAGATCGCGGCCATCATGGCCGACCTCGCGGGCCGCGGCTTCGGCGTCCTGTTCATCTCCTCCGAGCTCGCCGAGGTGATCGCCATGGCCGATCGCGTGCTGGTGATGGCGAAGGGCCGCATCACCGCCGAGTTCTCCGCCGCCGAGGTCACCGAGGAGAAGCTCGTGACCGCGTCGGCATCCGAGAGCGTTCTGGAAGGGATCTCATGAGCGCCGACACCGACGTCGAGTCGACCGCACCGACCTCTCCCCCGCCCGCCTCCGGGGGCAGCAGCGGGCGTCGTGCGCGCCTCGCGCTGCTGTTGCTGCTGCTGCGCGGCCGCACCCTGATCGTCCTGGTGATCCTGGTGATCGTGTTCGGGGCGATCTCGTCCCAGTACCTCACCCAGAGCAACCTGATCTTGATGACCAAGCACGTGTCGATCAACGCGATCCTCGCGATCGGCGTCACGTTCGTCATCCTGACCGGGGGCATCGACCTCTCGGTCGGCTCGATCGCGGGTCTGTCCAGCATGATCGCGGGCGGCCTGCTGTTCGAGGGGCTCGGCATCGGCGACGGCAAGCTCTGGTTCTCCGCCGCGATGGTCATCCTCATCGGCATCGTCGTCGGAGCGCTCATCGGCGCCGTCAACGGCATCGTGATCACCCGCTTCCGGGTGGCGCCCTTCATCGCCACCCTCGGGATGCTCTACGTGGCGCGCGGCTTCGCCCAGCTCCGCAGCAACGGCGGCACCTTCCCCGACCTCGCGGGCTCCTCGGGCCGCGGCAACGAGGGCTTCGGCCTGCTCGGCACGGGCAGCCTGCTGGGCGTCCCCGTCGAAGTGTGGATCATGATCGTGGTGGCCGCGGTGGCCATCGTGGTCACCACGCAGACCCCGTTCGGCAGACAGGTGTTCGCCGTCGGCGGCAACGAGCGCGCGGCCGATCTCGCCGGTATCCGCACCAACCGGATCAAGCTCGCCGTCTACGTCATCTCCGGTGGCTGCGCGGCGCTGGCCGGTCTCCTGCTGACCTCCGAGCTCGGCGCCGCCTACCCCGACACGGCGACGACCTACGAGCTCAACGCGATCGCCGCTGCCGTCCTCGGCGGGACCGCCCTCGCGGGCGGCCGCGGATCCATCGTCGGCACGATCATGGGCGCCTTCGTGATCGGGTTCCTCAGCGACGGCCTGGTGCTCGTCGGGGTCTCCCCGTTCTGGCAGAGCGTCGTCAAGGGCGCCGTCATCGTCTTCGCCGTCATCACCGAGCAGGCCCAGCAGCGGCTGCAGGCCGTGATCACCGGACGCACCGCCTAGGGCGCGTGCGCCCTCCAACCGACCTGATCCCGAACCGAACCCCAATGAAGGGAACGTCATGAAGTCGAACATGTCGCTCAGGCGCCGCACGCTGCTGGCGACCGGCGCCGTCGCGATGCTCACCGTGGCCGCCGCCTGCGGCAATGGCGGGTCCGCGCCCGCATCGGGATCCGCGCCCGCTTCAGCAGGCGCCGCGAACACGTCCAAGCTCGTCGTGATCATCACGCCGTCCCCTGACAACGTCTTCTTCAAGGCCGAGCAGGACGCGGCCAAGGCCGAGGCGGAGAAGATGGGCTACGAGACCCTGGTGCTCAGCCACGACGACGACCCGACCAAGCAGAGCCAGCAGATCGACACCGCGATCTCCCGCAAGGCCGCGGCCATCGTGCTCGACAACGCGGGCGCCGACGCCACCGAGGCCGCGGTGCAGCGCGCGAAGGACGCGGGCATCCCCTCGTTCCTGATCGACCGCGAGATCAACAAGACCGGCGTCGCCACGGCCCAGATCGTCTCCAACAACGCCCAGGGCGCCGCGCTGGGCGGCCAGCAGTTCGCCACGCTCATGAACGGCCAGGGCACCTACGCCGAGCTGACCGGCAAGCCGACCGACACCAACGCGGGAGTGCGCTCGAAGGGCTACCACAGCATCCTCGACCAGTACCCGGGCATGTCGATGGTGGCCCAGCAGACCGCCAACTGGGACCAGGCCGAGGCGCTGAGCGTCACGCAGACGATCCTGCAGGCCCACCCGGACATCAAGGGCATCATCTCCGGCAACGACACCATGGCGCTGGGCGCCGAGGCAGCGCTGCAGGCGGCGAACCGGAAGGACGTCATCGTCGTCGGCTTCGACGGCAGCCCGGACGTCACGTCGTCGATCCAGAAGGGCGGCATCAAGGCCACCGTCCTGCAGCCCGCGAGCCAGATCGCGCAGATGGCCGTCGACCAGGCCGACAAGTTCCTCAAGGGCGGCTCGACCGGCCTGCCGGAGAAGCAGTCGGTCGACTGCGTGCTGATCACCACCGACAACGCCGCCAAGGTCACCAACTTCTCCGTGGCGGCCTGATGACCGCGCGCGAGTACACCGGCGGGATGTGGACCTTCGGCCGCATCATCGACCGGTACGCCACCAACGGGTACGGCAGCGAGGTCCCGACCCTCGACACCATCGCCCTGGCGGGCGAGAGCGGCCTGCTCAGCGGGCTCGACCTCAACTACCCCTTCGACCCCGGGGTGAGCGTGACGGACGTCGCCAAGGCGATGGCCGCCCACCGGCTCACGACGGTCTGCATCACCCCGATCATCTACGACCGGGGCTACCGGAGCGGTTCCTTCACCGCACCGGACGCGGAGACGCGCAGGCAGGTGATCGACCTCGCGCACGAAGCCGTCGACGTGGCCCGTCAGCTCGACGCCCGCTACGTCAAGTTCTGGCCCGGCCAGGACGGCTACGACTACCCGTTCCAGGTCGACTACCCGACGCTGCGCAAGCACGCGGTCGAGGGCATGCGCGAGGTCACCCAGGCGTTCCCGGACGTCCAGTTCGCCATCGAGTACAAGCTGAAGGAACCGCGCAACCGGCTGTTCTGGTCCAACGCCGCGTCGACCCTGCTGGCCATCGACGACGTCGGCAGCGACAACCTGGGCGTGGTGGTGGACTTCGGGCACTCGCTGTTCGCGAAGGAGAACCCGGCCGAGGCGCTCTCGCTCGTCCACGGGCGGGGCCGCCTGGTCGACGTCGAGGTCGACGACAACTACCGCGAGTGGGACGACGACCTGAGCGCCGGGGCGATCCACCTCGTCGAGACGCTCGAGTTCCTGCACGTCGTGCGCACCATCGGCTGGGACCTCCCGCTCAAGCTCGACCTCTTCCCCTACCGGGAGAAGGCGAACGACGCGGTGCGGGAGAGCATCGAGACCCTACGGAAGCTCGAGGACATCGCGGGCACGCTGCCGCTGGACGAGCTGCGGGCCGCACAGGAACGGCACGACGCCATGGCCGTCACCCGCATCGTGCGTGGCGCGCTCCTGCGCTGATCTTCCGACGGTCCACCGGACGGCGTGGTCCGCGCCGTCCGGTGCCCGATGCCCCTCTACTGAATGGACTTGCAGAGATGAATGTCGATTCCGAGGCGGTGGCCGACTGGCGCCGCTTCCGGGACGAGATCGCCGGAGCACCCCGCGACCGTGTCCGAACCCTGCTCTCCCGGCGCGCCGACCGGTCCCGAACCACGGATCTCGCGATGATCGGCCGGGCCGGGCTGGGCCACATCGGCGGCGACTTCTCCGTGCTGGACATCCTGACCACGCTCTACTTCGCCGTCCTGCGCGTCGACCCGGCGCGGCCGGACTGGGCCGACCGCGACCGGCTGGTGCTGAGCAAGGGGCACACCGCGGGTGCCCTCTACACGACCCTGGCCGCGGCGGGCTTCTTCGCCGAGTCGGAGCTGGCAGCACTTCGCAGGCCCGCTCTCCCCGTTGAACGGGCACCCGAACCGCGTCAAGGTGCCTGGCGTGGAGACCAACACGGGTCCTCTCGGCCACGGCCTCCCCGTCGCCGTGGGGATGGCGATCGCCGGGCTGCTCTCCCGCTCCGCGCGCCGCGTCTTCGTCGTCCTCGGTGACGGCGAGCTGCAGGAGGGCAGCAACTGGGAGGCCGCGATGACCGCCGGGCACCGCAAGCTGCACAACCTCACCGCGGTCGTGGACCGCAACCGGCTGCAGCAGGGCGCCCGCACCGAGGACACCGCGGGCCTCGACCCGCTCGGACCCAAATGGGCGGCCTTCAGCTGGCACGTCGTCGAGGTGGACGGTCATGATCACCTCGCCCTGTTGGAGGCCCTGACCGCCGCGCACGACGGCCGCCCGACCGCCGTCGTGGCGAACACCGTCAAGGGGAAGGGTGTGTCCTTCATGGAAGATCGTGTGGAGTGGCACCACAAGGTGCCGAGCGCCGAGCAGATCACTCTCGCGACCGCGGAGCTGGCCCGATGACCGCCGCCCCCGCCGACGTGACCGCCACCTTCGACTGCCGCGTCGCCTTCGCCGAGGAGCTGTCCGCCCTGGCCACGGGCCGATGAGCGCATCGTCGCGGTGTGCAACGACTCGGTCGGCTCCAGCAACCTGGTCGGCTTCGCAAACGAGTTCCCCGACCGCCTGATCAACGTCGGGCATCGCCGAGCAGAACATGGTCGGCGTCGGAGCGGGCCTGGCGACCAGCGGCTACATCCCCTTCGTCTGCGCCGCGGGCCCGTTCCTGACCGGACGCGCCCTCGAGCAGATCAAGGCCGACGTCGCCTACAGCCGGTCCCCCGTCATCCTCTGCGGCATGAGCCCCGGCATGGCCTACGGGGAGCTCGGACCCACCCACCACTCCATCGAGGACCTGTCCTGGCTGCGGGCGATCGCCGACCTCGGCATCGTCGTGCCCGCCGACCCGGCCCAGACCCGGGAGGCGGTGCGCTGGGCCGCGTCCGCCGCCACTCCCGTCTACCTGCGCATCAGCCGGTTCAAGGTGCCCTCCGTGACGCCCGAGGGCATCGAGTTCGCCTACGGCCGGGCCCAGCAGCTCAGCGAGGGCGACGACGTGACGGTGATCGCCAACGGGACGATGGTGTCCCGCGCCCTCGAAGCGGCCGAGGCGGCCGGCGCCGTGGGCGTGCGCGTCCGGGTGCTCAACATGGCGACGCTCGCGCCGCTCGACGTCGACGCCGTGCGCCGGGCGGCGCGCGAGACCCGGGGCATCGTCACCGTCGAGGAGGCGACGACGACGGGCGGCCTGGGCGCCGCCGTCGCCGAGGTCGTCGTCCAGGAGCACCCGGTGCCGATGCGGCTGCTCGGCGTGCCCCGCCAGTTCGCGCCCACCGGGTCGACGGCGTTCCTGTTCGAGCACTTCGGCCTGACGGTGGACGGCATCCGGGAGGCCATCCTGACCCTCGCCCGGCCTCATGGCTGACCCCGACGCCGACCTGGTGCTCGCCGTCGACCAGGGCACCAGCTCCACCAAGTGCCTCCTGCTCGACGGCCGCGGCGCGATCGTCGCGAGCGCGGCCGTGCCGTTGGGCATCCGCTACCCGCGCCCCGGCTGGGTCGAGCAGGATCCGGACGAGATCGTGGCGAGCGTGCTGGCCGCGGCCGCGGGAGTGCCTCGATGGCGTCGCGCCGAGCCGGGTGGCGGCGATCGGGCTGAGCACCCAGCGCGAGTCGGCCCTGCTCTGGGACACCGCCACCGGACGTCCGGTCGGGCCGATGCTGGGCTGGCAGGACCAGCGGTCCGCCGAAATCTGCGCGCGGCTGCGCGACGCGGGCCACGCCGATCAGGTCCGCGAGCTGAGCGGTCTGCCCCTGGATCCCATGTTCAGCGCGGCGAAGGTGCGCTGGCTGCTCGACACGTACGACCCCGACCGCTCCGCCGCGCGCGCGGGACGGCTGACCTTGGGCACCGTCGACGCCTGGCTCCTGCGGGCGCTCACCGGCCGGACCCAGATCGAGCTGGGCAACGCCGCCCGCACGCAGCTGCTCGACGTGCGGGCCGCGGCGTGGAGCCCTGAGCTGCTCGACCTGTTCGCGATCCCGGCTTCGCTGCTGCCCGAGCTCGTGCCGTCGCAGGGCGACCTCGGCTCTGTCGGGCGCACCGGCGGAAAGCTGCACGGCATCGCGGTGCGCGCGGTGCTCGGCGACTCGCACGCCGCCCTCTACGCCCACGGCGGGCAAGCGGCAGGCGGGGCGAAGGTCACCTACGGCACCGGTTCGTCGGTCATGCAGGTCGTCGCGAAGCCCGAGGAGGTCTCCCCCGCGGTCTGCCTCACCGTGGCGTGGGCGGATCCCGAGGCGCAGCTGGCCGCCGAGGGCAACATCCGCTCGACCGGCGCCACCGTGTCCTGGCTGGCGTCCCTGCTCGGCACCACGCCGGAAGCGTTGGCCGACGCGGCCGCCCGCACCGACAACGGGGGCGTCCACCTGGTGCCCGCGTTCGGCGGCCTCGCCGCGCCGTGGTGGGACGACGCCGCGGAAGGCACCATCGCCGGGCTCACCCTCGGCACGCGGCCCGAACACCTCGCCAGGGCGGCGATCGAGTCGATCGCGCACCAGGTCACCGACGTCGTCACGGCAATGGACGCCGGAACCGGGGTGTCGCACCTCGTCGCCGACGGGGGCGCCAGCGGCAACGACGTGCTCATGCAGGTCCAGGCCGACCTCGCAGGCGTGCCCGTGCTGCGCGCCCGCGAACGCGACCTGTCCGCGCTCGGCGCGGCCCACCTCGCCGGTCAGTCCGTCGGCCTGTGGCCCTCGACCGGGCCCGAAGAGCGACTGCACTACGACACGTTCGAGCCGCACATGCCGACCGATGCGGCAGCCGCGGCGCGATCCGGCTGGCAAGCTGCTGTCGCCAGGGCACGAGGTCGCGCCGTCTGATGGCGTCCGTCAACCGCGCAAGGAGATCGATGCACGTCGGGGTGGACTGGGGCGGCACGAAGATCGAGGCCATCGCCCTCGACGACGACGGTCGCACGCTCTACCGGAACCGGGTCGACACCCCCCGGTCGGACTACGAAGGCTGCCTCAAGGCCATCGTCGACCTCGTCGACCACCTGGAAGCCGCGACCGGACGCTGCGAGCGCGTCGGCATCGGCCTGCCGGGATCGCTCGACCCCCGCACCGGCATCGCCAAGGGCGCGTCATCGACCTGGATGAACGGCCGCCACGCCGAGGACGACCTCGCCCACGCGCTCGGACGGCCGGTCCGGACGAGCAACGACGCCGACTGCTTCGCCGTGTCCGAGGCCGTCGACGGGGCGGGCGTCGCGTACCGGACGGTGTTCGCCGTGATCCTCGGCAGCGGGGCGGGCGCGGGCATCGCGATCGACGGCCGGGCCCACCACGGCCCCAACAACGGCGCGGGTGAGTGGGGCCACAACCCCCTGCCCCTCCCCGACGTCACCGAGATCCCCGGGTCGCCGTGCTACTGCGGCAAGCACGGCTGCATGGAGACCTGGGTCTCCGGGCGGGCGTTCTCCCGGGACTACCAGCGCCACGCCGAGATCGACCTCGCCACACCGGTGACGCTCAGCCCGGCCCGCATCGTCGAGCGGATGCGGGCGGACGACCGCCTGGCCCGGCTCGTCTGGCACCGCTACGTCGACCGCGTCGCGCGCGGCCTGTCCCTCGTGGTCAACATCCTGGATCCGGACGTACTCGTGATGGGAGGCGGAATGTCCAACGTGGACGAGCTCTACACCGATCTGCCGCCGGTGCTCGCGCGCTACGCGTTCTCGCCGGTGCTCCACACCCCGGTCGTGCGCGCCGCGCACGGCGACTCCAGCGGCGTCCGCGGCGCGGCATGGCTGTGGAAGTCGTGAGCGCGGGCGGGCTCGACGAGCGCTACGCGGCCGGGCGGGAGCTCGTGCTGCGAGGCCGGAGCGCTGGCCGACGACTACGCGCGCAGGCTGTCCGATCTCCAGGTGCACTCCAAGGGCGTGCAGGACGTCGTCACCGAGGCGGACCTCGAGGTCGAGCTGCTGATCAAGCGGGGGTTGGCGGACTTCGGAGACGACGGCTTCCTCGGCGAGGAGACCGGCACCGACGGCGTCGCCGACGCCGCGGGCGTCTGGGTCGTCGACCCGATCGACGGCACCCAGCCGTTCGTCAGCGGGATGCCGAGCTGGTGCGTGTCGATCGCCTACGTGCGCGACGGGACCCTGCAGTTCGGTTTCGTGTACACGCCGCCGATGCGGGAGCTGTTCGAGGGCGGGCGCGGCAGGCCCGCGTTGCTCAACGGGCGGCCGATCAGCCCCCACCCCGGACAGGCCCTGACCGACGGCATCGTGTCCGTCGGCTACTCCCCGCGGATCGGCGCCGACGACATCCTGCCGGTCTTCGACCGCCTCCTGCGTCAGGGAGGGATGTTCTACCGCAACGGATCCGGCGCACTGACGCTCTGCTACGTCGCCGCCGGACGGCTGCTGGGCTACGTCGAGCCCCACATCAACTCCTGGGACTGCCTCGGCGGCCTGGCCGTGGTCGAGGCGGCAGGCGCCCGCACCAACGACTACCTCCGCGGCGACACCCTGGCCAAGGGCAACCGCATCGTCGCCGGGCCTGCGGCGGTGTACGACGCGCTGGACGCGGTGCTCGGCTGACACCTTCTGCAGCCGACCCGCTCGTGGCGATTCGAGCACCTAGGGTGGGGTGGTGGCGATCGACGGGGAACAGCCGCAGCGCTCTGCGCTGGTGACCGGGGCGGCGCGGGGCATCGGGCGCGCGATCGCGGAGCGGCTCGCGGCCGACGGACTGGCCGTGTCGGTGGCCGACCTGCCCTCGGCCGGAGGCGAGCTGCAGGGCGTGGCGGAGGCGCTGGCGGCGGACGGGGCGGCGGCGCTGGCCCTCACGCTCGACGTCGCCGACGCCGACCAGGTCGAGAACGCGGTCGCCGCGCACGTCGACCGCTTCGGCGGCCTGGACGTCATGGTGGCCAACGCCGGGATCGCGGTCACCGCGCCCCTGCTGGAGACGACCGCCGAGCAGTGGCAGCACACGTTCGACGTGAACGTGCTGGGCGTCGTGCACTGCTATCAGGCCGCGGCCCGGCAGATGATCGCCCAGGGCCGCGGCGGCCGGCTGATCGGCGCGGCGTCCGTCGCGTCGCACCGGGGCGGCAAGTGGCAGGCCGCGTACTCCGCCTCGAAGTTCGCCGTGCGCGGGCTCAGCCAGTCGGTCGCCCAGGATCTCGCCGAGCACGGCATCACCGTGAACGTCTACAGCCCCGGCGTCGTCCACACCCCGATGTGGGACTCCATCGACGACGCGCTGACCACCCGGAGGCAGACGGAGCCGGGCTCCGCACTGGCCGGGATGGTCGCGGCGATCCCGCTGGGCCGCCTGGAGACCCCCGCCGACGTCGCGGGCGTCGTGTCCTTCCTGGCGTCGCCCGACTCGGCCTACGTCACCGGCCAGTCCCTTGTCGTCGACGGCGGAATCTGGTTTTCCTGACCGATCCCTGCGCCCCGCTCGTCGAAGGAGAGAACGTGCGCCTCTACCTGGACACCGCCGACCGCGCCGCGGCCGAAGACCTGCTGGCCACCGGCCTGTTCGCGGGCGTCACCACCAACCCGACCATCCTGCAGCGGGCCTCGCGAAGTGTGGACGACATCGCCGACATCTACCGCTGGGCCCTGGAGGCCGGTGCGCGCGAGGTGTTCTTCCAGGCCTGGGGCGAGGACACCGCGACCCTGGTCAAACGGGGCGCCGAGCTGCGCAGCCTCGGCGACGAGGTGGTGGTCAAGCTCGTGGCTTCCCGCGCAGGAGCGGCCGCGTGCGCCACCCTGGCCGCCGACGGGGTGCCCACCCTCCTGACCGCCGTCTACAGCCCGGTCCAGGCCGTCGTCGCCGCGGCCGCGGGCGCCACCTACATCGCCCCTTACCTGGCCAAGCTGCAGGAAGCCGGGCGGGACGCGATCGCCGACATCACCGCGATGCAGGACGTCCTCGCCGCGACCGGCAGCCCTACCAAGATCCTGCTGGCCAGCATCCGCGACGTGCAGTCGGTCGTCGCCCTCGCCCGCCACGGCGTCGACTGCTTCACCATGGGCCCCGCCGTCGCCGAACAGCTCTTCACCGACGAGCTCACCGCCCAGGCGGTGCAGACCTTCGAGGACGCGGTCCGGGAGATCAGCCCGTGATCTCCAGCCCGTGCACGGCGGTGACGACGTCGGCTTGGCGCACCGCCCCGTCCTGCAGCAGCCGGATGGCCGCGTCGCATCGTTGTCGACGTACTCGTCGCTCGTCGTTCGCTCCGGCTGATCACGACTGCAGGCCCAGGACGCCCAACAGGTGCGCCACCGTGGCGGCGACGCCGGTCCGCGCGGGCCTGAGGTACTTGCGGGGGTCGACGAGGCGCTCGTCGTCGCGGAGTGTCGCCCGCACGGCAGCCGTGAACTCGACGTTCAGGATCGTGCCGATATTGATCTTCGTGATGCCCGCGCGGACCGCCTTCACGAGCTCCGCGTCGGGCACCCCGGACGAGCCGTGCAGCACGAGCGGGACGGGCACGGCGTCCGCGAGGTCGGCGATGAGCGCGTGGTCGAGGGCTGCGGTGCGGTCGGTCATGGCGTGTGAGCTGCCCACCGCGACGGCGAGCGCGTCGACCCCCGTGGCCGCGACGAACGCGGCCGCCTCCCCCGGGTCGGTGCGGACCCCGGGCGCGTGCGCGCCGTCCTTCCCCCCGACCTCCCCCAGCTCCGCCTCGAGGTACAGGCCGTTGGCGTGGGCCCAGTCGCGCGCCGCCCGGGTGGCCGCGACGTTCTCGTCGTAGTCCAGCTTCGACGCGTCGTACATCACCGAGCTGATCCCGGCCGTGTTCGCCTGGTGCAGCAGGTCGTCGTCCTCGACGTGGTCGAGGTGCAGCGACGCCGGAACCGAGGCCGCTTCGGCGACGGCAGCGGCCGCGGCCGCGATCGGCGCCAGGCGGCCGTGGTGGAACCGGACGGCGTTCTCGCTGATCTGCAGGATCACCGCCGCGTCGGCCCGCTCGGCGCCTTCGATCACGGCCTCGGCGTGCTCCAAAGTGATGACGTTGAACGCGCCCACCGCGATGCGGTGTGTGGCAGCGTGGTCGACCAGCTCACGCGTCGTGACCAGCGGCATGCCGATCCTCCCTCCGTTGGGGACGATGCCCTCGGTAGCTAGCAAAGCTTGACATAACTCCAACGAAACGAGACGATACACAGCGAATCGCAACTTGACAAGCAGCGAATCCCAACCAAGGAGGGCGTCGATGCAGACGTGGCTGGTCGGGTTGGACGTCGGCACGACGTCCTGCAAGGCAGTCGTGCTGAGCCCGGAGGGCCGCGAAGTGGCGTCGGGCCGCGCGGCGACGCCGTGGACGACCACCACCGTGGGCACCCAGACCAGCGGCGCGGAGCTGGTGGCGGCCGCGCGCGCGGCGCTCGCCGAGGCGGTGCGCAACGCGCCCGCCGGTCGCATCGCGGGCGTCGGGGTGGCCAGCATGGCCGAGTCCGGAGTGCTGCTGGACAGCGAGGGCGCCGAGGTGGCGCCGATGATCGCCTGGCACGACACGAGGGACACGGCCGAGACCGACGACCTGCGGGCGGTCCTGGGCGCCGAGTTCAGCACCCGCACCGGTCTGCCGCTCAGCCAGCAGTGGTCGCTGACCAAGCACCGCTGGCTGCTCGACCACGAACCCGGCGCCCGCCAGGCCGTCCGACGCCTCGGCGTGGCGGAATGGATCGTGCACGCGCTCGGCGGCGACCAGGTCAACGAACAGTCCCTGGCCTCGCGCACCGGCTGGCTGGACCTGGCCACCCGCGACTGGTGGGCCGAGACCATCGCGTGGAGCGGGGTGTCGCCGTCGTTGCTTCCTGATTCTGGTGTCCTCCGGCGAGGCCGTCGGGAAGGCCCACGACCGCTGGGACGTCCCCGGGTTGGCGGGCGCGGCGCTCACCGTCGCGGGGCACGACCACCAGGCCGCCGCCATCGGGGCCGACGCCGCCCGGCTGCACGCCGAGCTGGACTCCTGCGGCACCGCCGATGCGTACGTGCGCACCGTGCCGCCCGGGCTGGCCGCCGCCGACATCCGCACGCTCACCGACGCGGGCATCACCGTCGGCTGGCACGCCCTGCCCGGCCACTGGTGCCTGCTGGCGGCGACCCGCGGCGGGCTCGTCCTCCAACGCACCCTCGCCCTGCTGGGCGTCGACCGGGCCCGCCTTCCGGAGCTGGACGCCGCCGCGCTGGCCGTCGAGCCGGGCGACCTGAGGGTCACCGGCGCCGACGGTTCCGAGGTCACCCTGCGCGGCATCGGGGACGACGTCGACCCCGCGCGGGTCTGGCGGGCCGCCCTGACCGCGGCCGTCGAGGCGGGCCGCGACATCCACGACGCCATGAGCCGCGCCAGCGGCGGCCACCAGGACCTCGTCGTGACCGGCGGATGGACCCACAGCACCGGGGTGCTCACCCTCAAGCGGAGCGCCCTGGGCGAGCTGCGCATCCCGCAGGTCGAGGAAGCCGGGGCCCGCGGCGCCGCGCTGCTGGCCGGCCTGGCCGCCGGGATCTACGCGACGCCTGACGACTTCCCCCGCCCGGCCGCGACGAGCTGACGACGAGGAATCCCATGGACACGACGGCCCTCGACAGCGACCAGAGCCCCGGCCAGGACAAGCGGCTCTACTCGGCCCAGCGCAGGCAGGCCATCCTGCACACCCTGGCCGTCACCGGGCGGGTCGACGTCGCGGCGATGGCCGACGAGCTGTCCGTGACGAGCGAGACCGTGCGCAAGGACCTGATCGCGCTCGAGCGCCAGGGCCAGCTCCGCCGGGTCCACGGCGGCGCGATCCCGGTCCACGGCCTCTCGTTCGAGCCGGACGTGTCGGCCCGCGTCGAGTTCGCCGACGAGAAGCGGCGCATCGCGAAGGCCGCCCTCGCGCACCTCCCCCCGAGCGGCACCATCCTGGTCGACGCGGGCTCCACCACCGAGCGGCTGGCCGAGCTCATCCCCGCCGACCGCCAGCTCACGGCCTTCACCAACACGCTCCCGATCGCGCTCACCCTGGCGGGCAAGCCGAACATCACCGTCTACACGCTCGGCGGACGCGTCCGCAGCCGCACCTTCGCCGAGGTGGACAACTGGGCCGCCCGCACGCTCAGCGAGATCAACGTCGACGTCGCCTTCCTCGGCACCAACGGGATCTCCCTCGACCGCGGCCTCACCACCCCGGATCCAGCCGAGGCGGCGATCAAGCGCCTCATGATCGGCTGCGCACGTCGGCGGATCCTGCTCTCCGACCACAGCAAGGTCGGCCACGTGTCCACCTACAAGTACGGCGACCTGGCCGACGTCGATCTGCTCATCACCGACGCCGGCGTCGCCGTCAGCGACGAGGCGGCACTGCGCGCCGCCGGACTGACCCTGGAGAAAACGTGATCGTCACCGTCACCCCCAACCCCAGCGTGGACCGCACCGTCTTCATCGACGCCCTGCGCCAGGGCCACATCATGCGGAGCACGAAGAGCTGGAGCGAGCCCAGCGGCAAGGGCGTCAACGTCTCGCTCGCCCTGAAGGCCCACGAGCGGCCGACCGTCGCGGTGCTGCCCCTCGGCGGCTCGGCGGGCGCCCACCTCGCCGACATGCTCAACCGGGCCGAGCTGGACTACGAGCCCGTGCCCATCGCCGGAGAGGTGCGCATCAACATCAGCCTCGTGCAGCCGGACGGGGTCGTCACCAAGATCAACGAGCAGGGTCCGGCCCTGAGCGACGCGGAGAGCCAGGCGCTGCTCGACGCCGCCCGCACGTACGCCCGGCCCGGCAAGTGGCTCGCGGGCTGCGGCAGCCTGCCCGGCGGCCTGAGCGACGACTACTACGGCCGACTCGTCGAGTCCGGGCACCAGGTCGGCGCCACGGTCGTGATCGACACGTCCGGACCGGCGTTCGTCAAAGCGCTCGAGGCGGGCCCCGACCTGATCAAGCCGAACACCGACGAGCTGGCCGAGGCCGTGGGCGGAACGGTCACCACCTTCGGCGAGGTGGTCGACGCCGCGCAGGAGCTGCGGGCGCGGGGCGCCAAGTCCGTCCTGGTCAGCCTGGGCGCCGACGGGGCACTGCTGGTCACCGCCTCCCGCGTCGTCCACGGCATTGCGCCCGTCGACAAGGTCGTCAGCACCGTCGGAGCGGGCGACGCCATGCTCGCGGGCTACCTCTCCGCCCCCGCCGAGACCGACGACGCCCTCGGCACCGCCCTCGCCTGGGGGGCCGCCGCGGTGCAGCACCACGGCACGCTCTTCACCCCGACCGCGAACCCCGTGTCCGTGACGATCAGCGACAGCATCCCGACGAGGCAACAGCTCTCGTAAGGCCCACTCCCACGGAGGTACCAGGTGCCCGGCAGCATCCCGACCCACATGCAGGCCGTTGTCGTGCACGGCCCGCAGGACTACCGGCTCGAAGAGCTCCCTGTTCCCCGACCCGGCCCCGGTGAGCTGTTGTTGCGGGTCGACGCGGTGGGGATCTGCGCCAGCGACCTCAAGTGCTACCACGGCGCCGCCAAGTTCTGGGGCGATGAGAACCGGCCCGCCTACGTCGAACGCGGCGTCTCCCCCGGCCACGAGTTCACCGGCACCGTCGTCGACGGCGACACCGACCCCCGTAACGTCAACCTGGGCGACCGGGTGGTGTGCGAACAGATCGTGCCGTGTGAGCAGTGCCGCTACTGCCGCCGCGGGCAGTACTGGATGTGCGGGCCGCACGCCATGTTCGGCTTCCGCACCTTCAACGGCGCCATGGCCCAATACGTGCTCGTCCCGGCCAACGCACGGGTGCACCCCATCACCGCCGACCTGCCCGCCCACCACGCCGCCTTCGCCGAACCCCTCTCCTGCGCCCTGCACGCGGTCGAACGCGGCCGCATCACCTTCGACGACGTCGTGGTCATCGCCGGCTGCGGACCCATCGGGCTGGGCATGGTCGCCGGCGCCCGGGCCAAGAATCCCGCGCCTGGTCATCGCGCTCGACCTGGACGACGACAAGCTGGAGCTGGGTCGGCGCTGCGGCGCCGACCTGGTCCTCAACATCGGCCGCGACGACCCCGTCGCCGCGGTCAAAGACCTCACCGAGGGCTACGGCGCCGACGTCTACCTGGAGGGCACCGGCCACCCGTCGGCTGTCGCGCAAGGCCTGAACCTGCTGCGCAAGCTCGGCACCTACGTCGAGTACTCGGTGTTCGGCTCCGACGTCAGCGTCGACTGGTCGATCATCTCCGACGACAAGGAGCTCGACGTCCTCGGCGCGCACCTCGGCCCGCACTGCTGGCCCGCCGCCATCAAGATGATCGAAGACGGCAAACTGCCCATGTCCGACATCTGCACGCACCAACTGCGATTGGACGAGTTCCAGAAAGGGCTCGACCTGGTCGCCGACACCGCCGGATCGTCGGTCAAGGTCTCGATCCTTCCGAACTCCGGGTGACGATTCCGCAGAACCTGCGGGTCTTTATCGGGGGGTTTCCGCGCAGGTGCGGAGAGATATTTGCGACGGCAATAGAATGACGTAACGCCTGCGCGTCGGGCTCCGCTAAACCCTTATGCACCACGAAGCGTTGGAAGAGGAACCCGCCACCGGCGTGGACACCGACCCGCTCGTTCGTGTCACCAGCCGTGTGCTCTCCGCAGCCGTTGTCGTCGAGGTCGCCGGAGAGGTGGATCTCGCAACCGCCGAGGAAGTTGCCGTCGTCGTCCTGGCCGCGTTCGAGGGCCATCCCGGCACGGTGGTGGTCGATCTGACCGATGTGCGTTTCCTGGCCTCGGCAGGCCTTTCCG
Organism: uncultured Actinomycetota bacterium; assembly: GCA_963799945.1. Taxonomy (GTDB): domain Bacteria; phylum Actinomycetota; class Actinomycetes; order Mycobacteriales; family Pseudonocardiaceae; genus Pseudonocardia. The sequence goes on along the minus strand of CAWCZG010000002.1, from coordinate 410,165 downwards.
TGCTGATCCAGGCCGAGCGGGCGGCCAGGGAGAGCAACCAGCTGCTGCACGTGGTCGTCGGGGAACATCTGTCCGTGGCCCGCTCGCTGACGACATCCGGTCTAGCGAACCACCTCATGTTGTTCCACCGTCTGGACGACGCTCTCCGGCCGATGTGACGATTTGTCCGGGTACCGATGACATCCGGCGGGGCCGACGGTCTACCCCCTCGACACCCCCTACCGACGAGGTGACCACGATGACCGTCCCCCGCACCCCCACCCGTTTCGGCACCCTCCAGATCGCCATCTGCGTGCTCGCCGCCGCCACCGCGATCGTCCACATCTACCTGGGCGTCATCACGCACGTCATGATCGCCACCCAACCCGAGGCCACCGCGGCCGCGGGCGGCGCCACGGCCCTGGGCATCTTCGCCGCCCTGTTCTACCTCGACGCCCTCGGCTACATCGTGCTGACCGTCGCCCTCTACCTGCCCGCGCTCGCCCGGTTCCGCAGGCTCATCCGCTGGGCCCTCATCGCCCTCACCGTCGCCACGATCCTCGCCTACTTCGCCCTGATCCAGGGCCAGTACGACGCCATGGGCATCTGCGACAAGCTCGTCGAGGTGGCGCTGATCGTCCTGCTGGTCATGGAGGGCCGTCGCGACCGCAAGCCCCAGCAGATCCAGGGCACCTGAGCGGCCCGGTGCCCACGCCGACCGCCGACGACCTCGAGGCGCTGCGGACCACGCTGACGGCGTTCTGCTACCGCCTGCTCGGGTCGGCCGCGGACACCGACGACGCGGTGCAGGACACCATCGTCCGCGCCCATCACCACCGGGAGCAGTACGACCCGGCGCGCGGTTCGCTGCGGACGTGGGTGTTCCGCATTGCCACGAACATCTGCCTCGACCTGCTCCGGGGTCAGTCGGCGGCGGGCGTTGTGCGTCGACCTCGGACCCGCCGCCGTCGCGGGGACGGCGCTCGGCAGCCCGCTGCCCCCGGACCGCTTCGTCGAACCGATGCCCGACGCCCGTCTGGTCGCCGCCTGCGACCCGGGCGAGGTCGTGGCCGAGCGCGAGAGCGTGCGCCTGGCCTTCGTCGCGGCCCTCCAGCACCTGGCCCCCCGGCAACGGGCGACGCTCGTGCTACGCGACGTCCTGTGCTTCTCCGCGGCGGAGACCGCCGTCATGCTGGAGACGACGACAGCCGCCGTCAACAGCGCCCTCCAGCGGGCCCGCGAGACCCTCGACCGCCACCGGCCGTCGCTGAGCGACCCGCTCGATCCCGGGGACGCGGGCCGGCGCGACCTGCTCGACCGCTACGTCGCCGCCTTCGAAGACCATGACGTCGCGCGCCTCGCGGAGCTGTTGCGGGCGGACGCGCGCACCTCCATGCCGCCCTTCGGGTGGTGGATCGAGGGCGGCGCGACGATCGCCGCGCTGGTGGGCGCGGGCGGCTGCGCGGGCGCCCGCCTCGCCCCGACGGTGATCAGCGGGCAGCCGGGTTTCGGCCAGTACCGCCCCGACGACCACGGCCTGCTCCGACCCTTCGCCCTGGTTGTCGTCGAAGTCCGCGGCGGGCGCATCGCGCACCTGACGACGTTCCTCGGGACGGGTGACCGCTTCCCGGAGTTCGGGCTGCCGATGATGCTCGAACCCCAGCTCGTCGCACTGGACCGATGAATGCGGCGGCGCGCGGACGTAGAAGGAGGGTCAGGACCGCGTTCCGAAGGAGCCCGCCGTGCCCCGCCAGCTCGACCTCACCGACCCCCTCGCCCACGAGACCGCCGCCGAGCGCGAACGGCTCGCTGATCTCTACGCAGGCCTCACCCCCGAGCAGTGGGCGGCGCCGTCGCTCTGCGCGGGCTGGCGGGTCCGCGAGGTCCTCGCGCACGTGACGATGCCCTACCGCCATTCCGCCCTGCGGGTGCTGGGCGGGATCGCCGCCGCCCGCGGCAACTTCAACCGGTTCGCCGACCGCATCGCGCGCCGGGACACGAGCCGTCTGACCGACGCCGAGCTGCTCGCCGCCCTCCGCGCCAACATCCACCACCCCTGGCGCCCGCCCGGCGGCGGTCAGGGCGGCGCCCTCAGCCACGACGTCATCCACGGCCTGGACTTCACCGAGGCGCTCGGCCTGCCCCCTGCGCCACCCGACCGCGTGCGGCACGTCGTGGCAGGCGCCGGACCGCGCGCGCTCGCCTACTTCGGCACCGACCTCGCTGGTCTGCGGCTCGTCGCCACCGACACCGACCTGACCCTCGGTGAGGGACCGACCGTCGTCGAACTGCCCGCGGCCCAGCTGCTGCTCCGCATCACGGGCCGCCGCACGACGTGAAACGCCGACATATCGCGCGTCGCAAATTGAGACGTTGATCATCGGATGCATGGACCAGAGTTCGTCATAAAGGTGCACCTTCAGGCAGATAAGGGAGTCGCCGGAATGACGGACACGTCCATCTTCCGTATCGTCTACCGCAGCCATAGCCGCATTGCCGCAGAACGAGCGCGATACCGTTCTGGCGGAGATTTTCGACGTCGCCAGGGCCAACAACAAGAATGCGGACATCACTGGGGCGCTCCTGATCACCGATCACTACTTCGTACAGGCGTTGGAAGGCGATGAGGCAGCGGTGCGCTCGTTGTACGAGCACATCAGCGAAGACCAGCGCCACGAGAACGTGACGGTGGTGGACGAGGGGTCGGTCGATTCCCGGCTCTTCGCCCAATGGGCGATGGCGCAGGTATCGGCGGCCGGGCACGCGGATATTCCGCTGCAATCCACGGAAGGTGGAATCGGCCGCGCCGCCCCGCAGCCCACTACGCGCGATCAGGCGGGTTTCCTGAAGTTCATGCGCAACACGGTCGGCGCCGACGTGGTGTGATGCGCGGCGACGGCTAGTCCGGCGGCAATGGCCGCGGCGAGCGGCACGATCCCGCACACGGCCATTCCCACCCTGGGGCCCCACTCCGCGGTGATCCAGCCGACCAGCGGCGCACCGAGCGGTGTGCCCCCGGTGAACGCCAGCATGTAGAGCCCCATCACCCGACCGCGCATCGCGGGGTCGACGCTCATCTGCACCGATGCGTTCGCCATCGCCTGGAACGCCAGGTTCGCCGCGCCCATCAGGCCGATGGCGACCACGAAGGTCGGCAACCGCGGCGCGGAGGCGGCGGCGAGCTGAGCCAGCCCGAAACCGGCCGCCATTGCGGCGATGATCCAGAGCGGCGCGTGCGTCCGGGCGCCCGCGAGCAGCGCACCGCCGACCGAGCCGACGGCCAACACGATGTTGAACAGGCCGTAGAGCGCGGCGCCGCCGTCGAACACCGAGTCGGCCATGCCGGTCAGGACGACGGGGAAGTTCAGCCCGAACGTCCCCAGCACGCCGACCAGCACGATCGTCGTGGCGACCGTCGGACGGGCGGCGACGTGCCGCAGCGCCGAGCGGAGCTGGCCGGGCGCGCGCACGACTGCGGGTGCGGGCCGCAGCCGCGCGGGTCGCAGGAGCACGAGCCCGCACAGGGGGCCGAGTGAGCAGAGCGCGGTCGCGGCGAAGACCCAGCCGGTACCGACGGTGTCGATCAGCAGCCCGGCCATCGCCGGGGCCACCAGCCGGGTCATCTGGAAGGTGGCCGCCGTGAGCGCGACCGCGTTGCGCAGCGCGGAGGCGGGCGCGACCTCGTTCACGAAGGCCTGGCGCGCCGGGTTGTCGACGACGAGCACCAGCCCGCCCGCCAACGCGATCAGGTCGATGTGCAGTACCTCGACCCGGCCGGTCAACGTCAGCACGGCGAGCAGACCGGCGAGGCAGGCGTTGCTGCTCTCCGTGATGAGCAACAGCGCACGTCGGGAACGGCGGTCGGCGACCAGGCCGCCGTGCAGGCCGAAGAGGAGAACGGGCAGGAACTGGCAGGCCATCGTGACGCCGACGGCGGCGGGGCTGTGCGTGAGCTGCAGGACGAGCCAGTCCTGGGCGACGGCCCGCATCCACGCGCCCGTCGAGGCGGCGGCGTAGCCCGCGAGGTAGATCCGGAAGGTGGGGAAGCGGAGGGCGGCGAACGTGGCCGCAGGCACTGGGGTCCTTTCGTGGTGATCACGGACCCGTCCACCCTCACCCGCGCGCCGGCTATTCTGAACCCCGATGAGACGACTTACTGCTATTGCCGATCGCTATGACGGCGGAACGCCGTGAGCTACGACCCGGCCCACCTGCGCACCTTCCTCGCGGTCGCCCAGACCCGCAGCTTCACGCAGGCTGCGGCCCGCCTGGGCATCCGGCAGCCGACCGTGAGCCAGCACGTGCGCAAGCTGGAGCAGGCGGCCGGGCGGGTGCTCGTACTGCGCGACACCCACACCGTCGCGCTGACCAGCGACGGCGAGGCGATGATCGGCTTCGCCCGGTCCATCATGGCCGCGCACGACGACGCGGCGGCCTACTTCCGCGGCGAGCGGCCGCACGGGCGGCTGCGCATCGGCATGTCCGACGACCTGGCCCTGACCCGACTGCCCCAGATCCTGCGTGGCTTCCGCCGCGACCACCCGGCCGTCGACCTGGACCTGACGGTCGACCAGAGCGGGACCCTGCACCGGCGTCTGGAGAACGACCGGCTCGACCTGTTCATCGGCAAGCGGCCGCGCGGCGAGACCCGCGGCACGCTGGTGCAACGCGAACGGCTGGTGTGGGTCGGCACCGCAGCGACGACCCTCGACCCGGACCGCCCGCTCCCCCTGGTCGTCTACCCGGCGCCCGCGCTCAGCCGCACCGCGATGCTCGACGCGCTGGACCGCGCAGGCATCGCCTACCGCAGCGCATGCGTCTGCCGGGGGGTCAACGGGCTGATCGCGGCCGTGGCGGCGGGCATCGGCATCTCCGCGCTCGCCCGCAGCCTCGTGCCCGTCCAGCTCACCGCGCTCGACGCGGCGCACCGCCTGCCCGAGCTCGGCCACATCGACCTCGTGCTGCTCACCAACCCGCGCACCGAGGAGCGCCCGGCCACCCGGGCGCTGGCGGCCGCCGTGTTGGCGGGCGGGGCGGCGGGCCTCGCGCCGACCTGAGCCGACATGACCCGGGTCTGGCCCGTCAGTTGCCCGGCGCGGCCTCCGACGTGGGCGCAGCGGCGGTTCCCTTGGCGCGAGCAACGCTCGTCCGCGGAGCTGAGCCGTCATCGGCACTGCCCGAGGCAGGCGCGGCCGGATCGGCCCGCCGGGTGGAGGTCGGCTCGGCCGAGGCGCTCGGCGTCGTCTCCGAGCTGGTCGTGGCGGCCGCCGTGGGCTCTGCGGTGGCCGTGGGCTCCGTCGAGGCGGGGGTGTACCCCAGCACCCTCCCCACGCTGGTGCCCTGCTGGTTGCTGCTCAGCACCGGTCCGCCCTTGAGCAGCTCGACACCGGTCACGGCGAGGAGACCCACCAGGAAGATCAGCGCGGTCGCTCCGATCAGCAACGGCAGGCGCAGGCGCCGCGGGGGTGGTGGCACGGGCTGGACCACCTCGGTGGAGCGGATGCCCGTCGCCTGCCGCTGGACGGGGATCTCCTGGGTGGCGTCGGGGTCGAGCACCCGGGTCGCCATCGCGTCAGGGGGGATCACCTGGGTGACCTCCGCGGTCTGGCCGCCGGGCAGCCGCACCTTGGACACCACGACGGTCCGGGTGCGGTCGAGCGACCGCTCGTACGCGGCGGCCGTCACGGCCGAGACCACCGACCCCACCGCGGCCCCGACCACCGTGCCGTCCGCACCGAACACCGACCCCGCGACGGCGCTCGTTGCGGCGGCCCCGGCCCCGGCGATGACCTTGCTGACGGTCAGGCCCGCCTTCGGCGCGGCGGCGGGGGGCGAGGGGGGAGACGGTGGCGGAGCGCCTCTGAGCGATGAAGTCATAACACCATCGATATCGGAGCCCACTCGGGCGTGTGTTAGCCACCCCCACTACGGGTTGCGTCGTAGCAGGTGGGAACCCCTGTGAAGGCCCTCACTTCCCGCGAAGTGAGATGATCACGCCCGGTGACCACGTCAGCCGATCAGGCGCGCTCGGGCCGGAGGTCACGGCGCGCGAGCAGGGCAGCACCCACCGCGACCGCGAGGAAGACCACCACCGCCAGGACCGCTTCCAGACGACCGCGTAGCGGCTTGCTCATCCGACACCCTTCGGCGCTGTTGCTGCTGACGTAATCGGGGTCATCCACCCACGCGGTACGCGCCCGCGGAAACGATTGAGGAAGGCTGCGATGCCATGATTCGCCGCCATAAAGAATGGGGTGGAATCGGCGGGCGGTATCACCCGCTGGTGGGGCCGCTTCTTCTCGGACGAACCCGAGGAGGTTGCCATGACGGCACTGCACGACGTCCGCCTGGACGACATCACCCACGCCGCGAAACGGATCCCGCCGACGACCCCGGACCCGGCACACGCCGCCCACCCGTCGGGCTCCCACCGGGGGGTGCTCGAGTCCGCCCTGCATCGCGCAGGCTACGCCGTGGACAGCGCGATCTCCGTTCCGGACCACATCCCGTCCGACCCGCACACGGCCTACGTCCAGAGCCTCGAGGCGACTCATCGTGCGCTGGCGACGTTCGTCCAGCCGTTGGCGGTCACGGTGATCGACAAGCCGTTCCTGATCTGGGAGTTCCCCCACCCCGACGACGCTCTCGTCGACTCCACGCTCCAGCCGCTGAACAGCCAGGCGCTGATCAAGATCAATGAGATCGTCAGCCACGGCAACCGGCAGTTCGTGTTCCACTTCCTGCACCAGAACACGCCCGGTCAGGCCCAGTTCGTCGACGTCGCCTCGACGCTCGTCCTGAACGGCAAGCTGTTCGTGCAGGGCGCTCCGGGCATCTTCTCCGGCACGCGGGTGGACCTGTTCCTCCGGATCTCCCTCGACATCATCCGGTGGTCGGGGTGGGGCGCGGGCCTCGACCAGACGCACGTGCAGAACCCCGGCTACACCGGCGGGCTCGGCCTCGATCTGCACGCCGAGGGCGGCCACATCTTCCAGGGAGCAGGCAGCGCGAGTCAGGACTTCGCCCTCGCCCAGACCGAGGTCGGCTTCACCGGCCTGGGCATCCCCGGCGGGGCCGTCACGATGTTCCGGGTGATCCTGGACCTGTCGCACACGTTCGACGACGGCGGCGGCGACATCCAGGACAACGTGACCGTCGACTTCGCCGACGCGGGCCACTTCGTCGCCTGCCCGTCGGTCGTGCTGGTACCGCGCGGCGTCCGACCCGTCCCCGATCGAGGTACGAGGTTTGCCTACTGCTTGCCCGGCATTGGTCGAACGCACGCGCGGGCCGTCCTAGCGTCGGGGGCATGGCGAGAACGGGTGGGCTCGAACCGGCGCGGGGTGCTCGACGGCCGCGGATGTTGCGCGGCCGCCGCGCGACGACGGCGGTGCTCACCCCGCCAAGGGTCATGGTCCTCGACCACGACCCGGCCCGGCGGGCCCGCTTGGCCGCCTCGCTCGACCACGCCCCGGACCTGGAGCTCGTCGGCAGCACCTCCACCGCGGCGATCACGCACGTCCTGCTGGACCGGTTGGGGACCACCCGACCCGACGTGGTGCTGGTCGCGGTGGACCTGCCGGACGGGGAGGGTCCCGGCACCACCGCGACGATCAATGCCCGCTACCCGCGCATCCGGGTGCTGACCTACACGGAGAACCCGGCGCACCCGCTCGTGGCGCGGACGCTGGCGGCGGGCGCCCGCGCGGTGCTGGCGGAGCGGAGCCTGGTCGACGACCTGCGCAACGCCCTGGGTTGACCCCGGCGGCCTTCCGCGGAAATCCGCTTCCCATGTAGCTTAGTTGCTAAGCGAATGGGAGAGGCTATGGGTGACCGGTCCACCGAGCTCGCCGCACAGATCGTCGGCGGCCTGGCCCGTCGACACAGCACCGCGACCGTGCTGTTCCACCACGCGGTCGCCGAGCGTGTCGGCCTCGGCCCCTCCGACCACAAGTGCCTCGACCTGGTGTGCGAACGCGGTGCGATGACCGCGTCGGAGCTCGCCGCGCTCTCCGGCCTGACCACCGGCGCCATCACCGGTGTGGTCAGCAGGCTGGAGCGCGCGGGGTTCGTCGCCCGCGAGCCCGACCCGCACGACGGCCGCAAGCAGATCCTCACCGTGACCGAGGAGGCCGTCCGACGGCTCGACGAGGTGTTCGCCGGATGGGCCACCGCGACGACCGAGGCGCTGGTCGAGGGCTTCGACGACGACCAGCTCGCCACGATCGCCGAGTTCCTGCGGCGCGCGACGGACCTGACGCTGCGACGCACCGCGCAGATGCGGGGACAGACCCTCGTCGACGGCAACCGCCGACGCCCACCCGCCGCGACCCACCGGGAGGACCCGTCATGACGACCGCCGCCGATCCCCACCCGGACGAGCCGCAGCTTCGGGAACTGTTCGACCGCATGTGCGCCGCGTGGACCGCGGGCAGCGCCACGGACTACGGCGCCTGCTTCACCCCCGACTGCGACTACATCTCCTTCGACGGCTACCGCGCCCACGGGCGGGCGGCCGTCGTCGACTCCCACGACAAGCTGTTCACCGGGGTGCTCTACCGCAGCGCGCTGGTCGGCCGGGTCGACGAGATCCGCCACCTCGAACCGGACGTGGCCCTGATCCACGCTATCGGCTCGGTGAAGGTGGCCTGGCGCAAGAAGCTCCCCCGCCGCAGGCTCACCCGCAACACGATCACCGCCGTCCGCACGCCCGACGGCTGGCGGGCCACGGCCATCCACAACGGCCGCATCCGGCCCGTGGGCATTCCCGACCCCGATTCCGCCATCGCCAAAGCGGTCCGCGGCCTGGTGCGCGTGTCCGGCGCATTGGGAATCGGCCGCTGAGCGACAACTCCGGACATCAACCCGTCAGGGGATTGCCAAGCTACGGAAAGTCACATGCGCAAAAGGACTCATACGTTGGACTGAATGGTCGTAACAACGCCCGCATTCGGACGAAACACAGGACATGAAGGCATTCAAGTTCGCGGGCAACAGCATGCTCCCCCGGGGAGTCCGTAGCGCGGTCGTGGTCGGGGCGGTGCTGGCCGGAACCCTGGTCGGCGCCGGGGTGGCCAACGCCGCTCCTGCACCGAACCAGGGCAACAACTACCAGACGTGCGTCACGCAGGGGATCGCCAGGGCGGTCAACGCGTCGCGGTTCGTGCCGCCCCTGCAGCGCGGCACGTTCCTGGCCAACCAGATCGCGCGGGTGACCCGGGACTGCCGCAACCAGTACCCCGGCTCCAACTACACCCGCTCGGCATCGCAGACCGCGACCCGCGGGCGGGACGGGAACAACTCGATCACCGTGCGGTGTGACGGCGGCGACAAGCTCGTCGACCACAGGTTCGTCACGGTGCGGGGGAACGTCAACAACACCAACGAGCACACGGTCAACCGGCCCGACGGCTACGCCGTCAACTACCACTACACCCGGGTGCCCACGGAGGTGAAGCTGACCATCACCTGCAGGCGCTGACCGAGGTCGCTCGACCCGCTGGGCCGGACCCGACACACTGTCGGGTCCGGCCCACGTCAATTCCGAAGGACGGTGCGACAACCGGTGGCAGCGGGGCGCACGGTGTACTGGATCGGCGGCGGGAGCGGAGCGGGGAAATCCACCATCGCCCGCAGGCTGGCCGCGGAGAACGCTTTCCAGATGTACGACACCGATGCGGTCATGGCCGGGCACGCCGCGCGCCTGTCCGCCCGAGGAAGCCCCGATGCTCGCCCGGTTCGCCGCGATGGACATGGACGAGCGGTGGGCCCGTCGCACACCCCAGGTCATGCTCGAGACGTTCCACTGGTTCCGCGGCGAGGGTTTCGCGCTCATCGTCGAGGACCTGGCGCGGCTGGCCGCCCACCCGCCGGTCGTCGTCGAGGGGTTCCGGCTCCTGCCGCATCTCGTGGCGCCCCACCTGCAGGGGCCCGACCGCGCGGTGTGGCTGCTGCCGACGCCGGAGTTCCGGCGGGCCGCCATCGAGAGCCGGGGCTCGCTGTGGGAGATCGCAGACCGCACAGGTGACCCGGAGCGTGCGCTGCGCAACCTGCTCGACCGTGACGGCATGTTCACCGAACGGCTCGCCGTGGACACCGCCCGCCTCGGGCTGCCGGTCATCCCCGTCGAAGTGGGGATGACCGAGGACGAGCTGACCGCACGCGTTGGCCGAGGTGCTGGAGCTGTGACCGCGGTCGATCAGCGCAGCACGGCCTGCAGCGGGTATTCGGCGTCGTCGGCGGGCGGCGCGGGCATCCGGCCCGAGCCGTCGGGCACGGGCACGGCGGCCAGGAGCGCCCGGGTGTAGGGGTGCCGCGGGTCGCGCCAGATCTCCTCGGCGGGGCCGGACTCGACGATCCGCCCCCGGTACATCACCACGAGCCGGTCGGCGATCAGCCGCACCACCGAGAGGTCGTGCGAGATGAACAGCAGGCCCGCGCCGCTCTCCACGGCGAGGTCGCGCATCAGCGCGGCCACGACCGCCTGCGTCGAGGCGTCCAGTGCCGAGATGGGCTCGTCGCCGACGAGCAGGTCCGGGCGCGCCGCCAGGGACCGGGCGATCGCGATGCGCTGGCGCTGGCCGCCGGAGAACTCGTAGGGGAAACGCGAAGCGGCGCCGGGATCGAGCCCGACGCGCTCCAGCCAGGTCGACGGCGACGGCGACACCGCGCCCCGGGCCGCCGCGGCCCGCGCCCCGTCGCTGATCTGCACGCCGATCGGCCGCCGGGGGTGCAGCGAGGCGTACGGGTCCTGGAACACCATCTGGACCCGGGTGAGCTCGGCAGGCCTGCGCCGCAGCCCGAGTGGCGTGACGGGCGTGCCGTCGAACGTCACCGTGCCCGCCTCCGGCTTCACCAGGCCGCAGATCGCGCGGGCGATGGTCGACTTGCCGCACCCCGACTCCCCCACCAGGCCGACGACCTGCCCGGCGGCGACGGCGAGGTCGACGCCGACGACCGCGCGCACCGGCGGCCTGCCGCGGTAGGTCACGCTCAGCCCCGACGACGTCGAGCAGCGGGCTCACCGCTCCCCCTCCAGGGCGCGCACGTCGTCGAGGGTCTGCACGCCGCCGGTCGCGCCGGGCAGGCTGGCCAGCAGCGACGCGGTGTACGGGTGGGCGGGGGCGGTGAACACCCGGTGGCGCTCGCCGTTCTCGACCACCTCGCCGTGCCGCATCACCGCGACCCGGTCGGCCACCGCGCTCATCACCCCCAGGTCGTGGGTCACCAGCAGCACGGCCAGGCCCATCTCCGACGCCAGGTCGCGCAGCAGGTGCAGCACCCCGGCCTGCACGGTGACGTCGAGGGCGGTGGTGGGCTCGTCGGCGATGAGGACCCGGGGCGAGCAGGCGAGCGCGATGGCGATCGCGATCCGCTGCCGTTGGCCGCCGGAGAACTGGTGGGGGTAGCGACGCAGCGCGCCCGCCGGGTCGGGGATGCGGACGGTCTCCAGCAGCTCGACCGCGCGGTCGCGGGCCGCGGCGCGGCTGATCCCGAGGTGGTGGCGCAGGTGGTCGGTGAGCTGCGCGCTGACGCTGAGCATCGGGTGGAGGCTCGTGGACGGGTCCTGGAAGACCATGGCGATCGCGGTGCCCCGCAAAGCGTTCCGCCGCCGCGCCGGGAGCCCGACGAGCTCGACGTCGTCGTAGGTGATGCTGCCCGCGACGGCCGACCCGGACGGCAGCAGGCCCATCACCGCGAGCCCCGTCATGGTCTTGCCCGACCCCGACTCTCCCGCGAGGCCCTGGATCCGACCCGCCTCGAGGCTCAGGTCCACCCCCCGCAGGATCTCCGTGCCGCCGATGCCCACGGTGAGCCCGGCGATCTCCAGCACCGTCCCATGCTCTCGGGTCACCGCGTCTCGGCCTTCCCGAGGACGCCCGCGGTCCGCGGGATCCAGGGCGTCGCGCAAGGCGTCACCGAGGAAGTTGAACGCCATCACGACGGTCAGGATCGCCAGGCCGGGGAACACGCCCATCCACCACGAGTCGAAGTTCTGCACCGCGGTGGACACCATCGAGCCCCACTCCGCGGTCGGCGGCTTCGCCCCGAGGCCGAGGAACGACAGGCCGGAGAGCAGCAGCGTGGCCGTGCCGATGTCCAGGCTCGCGAGGATCAGCACGGGCCCCACCACCATCGGGATGATGTCGGTGCGCAGCAGCCGCATCGCGGAGAAGCCCAGCAGCCGGTCGGCCAGCACGTAGTCGGCGGTGCGGACGCCCAGCACGAGCCCCCGGGTCACCCGCGCGTACGCGGGCCAGGAGACGACGAGCGCGGCGAGCACCGCGTTGACCAGGCTCGCCCCGAGCGCCGCGGCGACCACCATCGCGAGGATGACGATGGGGAACGCCATCACCAGGTCGGTCAGCCGCATCACCGTCTCGTCGAGCCACCGCCCGAAGAACCCCGCGGCCAGCCCCAGCACCCCGCCCACCACCACGGAGAGCCCGACGAGCAGCAGCGCCAGCGGCACCGTCACCTGGGCGCCCGCCAGCACCCGGGTGAACACGTCGCGGCCCAGCTCGTCGGTGCCGAACCAGTGGGCGCCGCTGGGCGCCTCCAGCCGGGCGAAGTCCTGGGCCAGCGGGCCGTAGGGCCACAGGACCGGGCCGAGGACGGCCACGACGATCCAGAGCACGGCCACCGTCGCGCCCGTGATGCCCAGCGGGGTGCGCCAGGCCTGCGGGATCCGCTTGCGGAACCGCGCGCGCACGGGCATCCCCGTGGTGAGGGTGCTCATGAGACCCGCACCCGCGGGTCGATCACGCCGTACAGCAGGTCGACGATCAGGTTGATCACCACGTAGATCACGCCGACGACCAGCCCCACCCCCATCACGCCGGGCAGGTCGAGGTGGGACGCCGCCTGGTAGGCGTAGGAGCCCATGCCGGGCCACGAGAAGATCTGCTCCACCAGCACGGTGCCTGAGAGCAGCGCGCCGAACGCCAGCCCCACCACGGTCAGGATCGGGACGAGCGCGGCCCGCAGCACGTAGCGCAGCAGCACCGTGCCACCGGGCAGGCCCTTCGCCCTGGCCGAGCGCACGTAGTCCTGGTCGAGCACCTCCAGCACGGCCGAGCGGGTGAACCGCGTCAGCAGCCCGACGGTGTAGAGCGTCAGCACCAAGGTCGGCAGCATGAGGTGCGCGACGGCGTCGGCGAACGTCGCCCACTGCCCGGCCAGCAGGGAGTCCACCGTGTAGAGGCCGGTGACAGTGGGGGGCGCGGTGTCGGCGGGCGAGAGCCGTCCGGAGCCCGGCGCGAGGTCGAGCTGGTAGGAGAAGACGTAGAACGCGACCATCGCCAGCCAGAACGTCGGCACGGAGATGCCCACCACCGACACCAGGCGCAAGCGCGCTGTCGGTGAGGTGCCCGCGCCGCACGGCCGCGACGACCCCGAAGCCGACGCCGATGAGGATCGACAGCACGATGGCGCCGATGGCGATCTCCAGGGTCGCGGGCACCGCGGCGGACAGGTCCGCGACCACCGAGCGGTGCGTCTGCTGAGACTCGCCGAGGTCACCGTGCACGAGGTTGGCGAGGTAGGTCAGGTACTGCGCGGGCAGCGGCCGGTCGAGCCCGTAGTGGGCGCGGTAGGCCGCCACGATCGTCGGGTCGGCCGCGGCCTGCTGCCCCAGGTTCGCCGCCACCGTGTCGCCGGGCACGAGGTTCGTCAGCACGAACGTCACCAGCGTGACGCCGACGACGAGCAGCACCGAGACCCCGATGCGCCGCAGCACGTACCGGACCAGCGGGTGGCCCGTCGGGGCCGGGTCGTGGTCCTCCTCGACGAGCCCCTCGGCGCTACTTGGCTCCGATGGTGCCGACATCGACCGTCCAGATCGGGTTGTACGCGGCGCCCGTCACCGACGTCGCCGTGACCACGTTCGAGGGCGGCTGCACGAGCGGGATGAACGGGCCCGAGGCGTTGAGGCTCTGCTGGAACTGCTGGTAGAGGGCGTCGCGCTGGGCGGTGTCGGCCGTCGCGCCCGCCTGGGTGGCCACCGCGTTGATCGCGGGCGCCGCCGTGGCGGGCCAGTTCGCCCGCTTGCCGATCAGGCCGCCGGGCGCGAACGCGAGGTAGTTGGAGGGGTCCGGGAAGTCCGGTCCCCAGTACCAGAGCCCCATCTGCTCCTTGCCGTTGCGGTAGTTGTCGAGCTCGGTGGCGACGGGCGCGGGCGCCAGGTCGATCGCGATGCCCGCGGCGGCGAGCTGGGACTGCAGCTTCTCCGCGAGGGTCTGGAAGCTCAGGCCGTTGAGCGTGAGGTCGCTCGGGTAGGCGAGCTTGGGCTTCTGGGCCCCCACACCGCTGGCGGCGAGCGCGGACTTGGCCCCGGCCACGTCCTGCTTCATCGCGTCGGCGGCGGGCAACGTCCCCGCGATCAACGACGGGATGATCCCGGCTGGCTGCACGGCGCCCGTGCCCGCCACACCCAGCAGCCCGGAGTAGTCGATGGCCTTCTTCACCGCCGCGACGTACTGGGGGTTGCTGGTGGCGGGCGAGACCGCGGCGCCCTGGTTGAGCAGCAGGAAGATCGTGTAGGCGGACGGCCCGCTGGTGACGGTGACCTTGCCCGTGTTCAGGCTCTTGACCTGGTCGCCCGAGAGGTCCAACGCGACCTGGGAATCGCCCTTCTGGACGTTGAGCACCTGGGTGGCGGCTTTGACGTTGCGGATGACGACGGTGTCGTAGGCCGGCTTGTCCGGGCCGTTGTACTTCGGGTTCTTGGTCAGCACGGCCTGGCTGGCCACGTCGAGCGACTTCAGCACGTACGGGCCGGAGCCCGCGGAAGCGCCGTTGAGGTACTTCTCGGCGCCGTCCTTCTCGTCGGTGGTGCCGCCGTTGGCCGTGACGACCTTCGAGTTGACGACCGACAGCGCCGGGTTGGGCAGGATGAACGGCAGGGCCGCGTTCGGCGTCGCGCTGGTCAGCACCACCGTGCTGTCGTCCTTCTTCGCCACGGTGACGCCGTCGAGCAGGAACGAGGGGTTGCCCTTCATCCCGATGAGGCGCTGCAGGGAGAAGACCACGTCGTCGGCGGTGATCGGGGTGCCGTCGGAGAACACGCGCCCCTGGGCCAGCGTGAGGGTCAGCGTCTTCGCGTCCGACGAGAGCGTGTACGCCGAGGCGAGGTCGCCGACGGGCTTCGTCAGGTCGTTGTTGTCGAAGGTCAGCAGCGTCTCGTACATGCCCTTGGTGAGCATCTGTCCGGTCAGCTCGTACTCGCGGCCCGGGTCGACCGTCTTGAGGTCGAAGCTCGAGTCGATGACGAGCGTGCCCTCCCCCGGAGCCGCCGCCGGACGCGCCCCCGCCCGCCGAGCCGCCGCCGCAGGCGACCAGGCCCGACGCGGTGAGCACGGCGGCCGCCGCCAGCACCAGCGAGCGGCCGCGGATCGACGTCGACCCGATCATGTGTACCTCCGTGCTCACTGCGCGTCAGATGGATGCTCCCGCAACCGGCGCTCCCCCGACGACTCGACCGCATCATGCTCCTTTGATTTTTCTCGCGTCCAGTAACGATTCCGAAGGGCGGGAGCCGATCCGATCGCCCAGGCCGCGCAATAGGCTGGCAGGCGTGCCGCCGCCCTCGGTTCCGCTGCAGAAGCTCGGCTTCCTCACGATCGGCTCGTTCGACGGCGCCGATCCGCGTGGTGGCCACGAGAGCACGCTCGAGGTCATCGAGCTGGGGGAACAGCTCGGGTTCGACGGGGCCTGGCTCCGCAACCGCCACCTCCAGTACGGCATCTCCTCCCCCGTCGCCGTGATGGCCGCGGCCACCCAGCGCACGAGCCGCATCGAGTTGGGCACCGCCGTCATCCCGCTCGGCTGGGAGAACCCGCTGCGGCTGGCCGAGGACCTCGCCACCGTCGACATCCTCTCCGGCGGCCGGATCAACCCCGGTCTGTCGGTGGGACCGCCCATGCGTTTCGCCGAGGTCCGCGACGCGCTCTACCCCGACACCGCCGACGCGGAGGACTTCACCTACGAGCGCGTGAAGCGGCTGGTCGGGCTGATCCGCGGCGAGCCCGCGAGCAACTTCCAGGGCACTGTCGGCATCGAGGAGTACTCCGACCGCGTGCAACCCCACGCCGCCGGTCTCGCGGAGCGCATCTGGTACGGCGCCGCCAGTCCCGGCTCGGCGCGTTGGGCGGGCGAGCAGGGCCTGTCCCTGCTCACCAGCAGCGTGCTCAAGGCTCCGGGGCCCGATGACACCACCGACTTCGCGACGCTGCAGCACGCGCAGATCCAGGCCTTCCGCGACCAGCACCCCGACGGGGAGAAGGCCCGCGTCTCCCAGGGCCTCGTCGTGATCCCGACGGACACGGCCACGGCCGAACAGCGCGCGAAGTACGCCGCCTACGTCGAAGCCCGCACCCCGCGCACCGCCCGGCCGCAAGGTCCGGCGAACATGCTCTTCGCCCGCGACATCCTGGGCACGTCAGACCAGGTCGCCGAGGCGCTCTACGCCCACGCCGGGTTCCGCGATGTCCACGAGGTCGTCTTCGCCCTGCCGTTCGGCTTCGAACACGCCGACTACGTGCAGATCCTGACCGACATGGCCACCCGCCTCGGCCCGACCCTCGGCTGGTCGCCCCGGGAATGAGGCCGAGAAGAGCGCGATTGCCGGGGTTAACAGATGATCGAACCCGCGCATGTCCACCTCGCCCTCAGAACGGGGTGCGGGGCCGGTGCTCGCCGTGGGCGCGGGCGTCCGACCGTTGTCAGGCCCCTCGATGATCGCGCTGTGCGACGTTGGGGTGACCAGACCCTGCCATCCGCACCGTCGACATCTTCTGCCATGGGGCTCGGTTGCGGCGGCGCCCGGGCGGCGTCGCACCCCCGCCCTTGATCACCGCCGATGATGCCGCGCTGTACCGCCTGCTGCCTTCCCGATCGTGAATATCGGGCGAGACGGACCTGAGCGGGGTTTGACCTCTGATCGAGCCCCGCTGAGGTGCACCTCGGCACTTCTCCCTGAGGTCAGGGGCGGACCGCGTAGACGTCGTTGAACGGTGTGGCGCTCACCCGCTCGCAGCGGCCGAACCCCGCCTCGCGGGTCACCTCGGTGATCGCGCGCGGCCCCGCCTGGGCGCCGAGGACCTGCAGGCCACCCTGCGAGAGGGCGTTCGGCACGCACAGCAACGTGGAGAAGCCGTAGTACATCCGCCCGACCGGGTTGAGGTTGTCCGCGGGGTCGTCGGCCGCGGTCGGCTCGACCAGCATCCAGCAGCCCTCCGGCGCAAGCGCCTCACGGATGTGGCGGGCGGCGGCGACCGGGTCGCCCATGTCGTGCAGGCAGTCGAAGCTGGTCACCAGGTCGAAGCCGGTGCCGGTGAACGTCGTGGCCGAGGCGACCTCGAAGTCGACCCGCTCGGTGACCGACGCCTTGGCGGCCCGCTCGCGCGCCCGGTCGATCGACTCCGCGTGGTAGTCCGAGCCGCTGACCCGCGCGGCGGGGTAGGCCTCGGCCATGATGATCGACGAGGCGCCCAGGCCGCAGCCGATGTCGGCGATCCGACCGCCGTCCTGCAGGCGTTCTTCGACGTCGCCGAGCGCAGGGATCCACGCCGCGGTGACGTTCGCGACGTAGCCGGGCCGGAAGAACGCCTCGCAGCCGAGGAAGACCTCCTCGTCGTGCTCGTGCCAGCCCATGCCCTCCCCGGTGCGGAAGGACTCGGTGACCCGCGGCTCGCTCCGCAGCGCCCCGAGCGCGAGCTGGAACGCGCCCGGCAGGTAGACGGCTCCGTCGGGATCGGCGAGGCAGAAGGCCTGCTCCGGCGACAGCGTGAACCGGCCGTCCTCGGTTGCGGTCACGTAGCCGCCCGCGGTCTGGCCGTGCAGCCACTCGCGGACCGGACGGGCGTGGGTCGAGGTGCGGTCGGCGAGCTCGTCGACGGTGAGCGGGCCGTCGGCCAGGGCGCGGTAGAGGCCGAGCCGGTGGCCGATGACGACGTTGGCCGCGCCGGTGGTGGCACCGAGGTCGGCGACGAACTGGCCGAGGAAGGCGTTCAGCGTGCCCTACAGCGCTGTTGTGCTCATAGCTGCGTGAGGCCCTGCTCGGCGGCGATGCGTGCGACCTCGGCCCGGCTGTGCACGCCGAGCTTGAGGAAGATGTTCGACAAGTGCCTGCCAGGTGCGCGCGCCACACGGCGGCGACCGGGTCGGTGGCCAGCAGCTGCGGATCCAGGTCATCGAGCTCGGCGATCTGGACGAACGCCGCGACGGCACCGTCGGGACCGCGCGCCACCGAGAACGTCTCGGCATGGCGGTCCCACCACCGCGCCAGGGTCGCCGCGGCCGAGGGGGACTCGTGACGTGCCGCGATGCCCGCGATGGCGGCGCGGTCCCGCACCACGGCGGGCTCGACCCAGTGGTTCGGGCGGCCGCTCGGGAAGCACGCGTCGCGCAGTACCGGGTTCTCGATGAGGAAGATGAGGTCGGCCGTGTGCGGCCAGGGGTCGCCGGTGGCTTGTGACCCACCCTCGGTCAGGTGCCGCACGGCCCGCCCCGGCAGCGGCGGCGCCGCCCAGCGTCGCGCATCCCATTCGTGGCCCACGGCCTGTCGCGGACGATGTTCTTGCAACAGCAGTCCGTCGCCGGGCCGCTCGGTGAACGGAAGCTGGCCCGCAGTGCGTCGAAGGCGGCCCGGGCCTGGCCGGTGTCCAGCACGGCGCGGCATCGGTGGTGATCCGGCGGACCGTCGATGCGGCCTCGAAGAGCGGTGACGGTCTCCGGCGCCAGCTCCCGCTGACGCCTCGGAGGCATGATCACGGCGTCCACCAGCGGGCTCGGCTGCCGCGTGGGCCGGCGCGCACGCGGCCGCGGCGGTGCAGATCAACGTGGCGCACTACCGGATCGGCGCGGGCCGGGGCCGCGCAGCGCACGTTGCTCGGCCGCCTGCTCGGACAGGGCGGTGAGCGGGAACTCGGCCACGAGCGCCTGGCAGCCCGCCGTGGTGCGCCAGGCGACGGCGGGCCGGTCGCGTCCGGCCAGCACGGCGAGCGTCGTGGCGGGCAGCGCGGGCAGGAACTGGTTGCGCAGCCGGTTCCAGGTCGGCCGAGCATCTCGCAGGTCCGATCGCCAGGACCGTCGGCCGCTCCGCGAGCGCCCGGACCATGGCCCCCGACGTCGGGCTCGGCCACCGGGAGGCCGAGCGCCTGCCCGAGCGCCCGGCGCAGTCCGCGCGGTGTGGGCTCGACGTCGCGACCGTCGAGGTAGACCCTCCGGCTCCGCGGCGGAGATCGCCGAGCAGCCGCCGCACCAGGTGGCTCTTGCCGCATCCCGCCGGGGCCGTGCACGAACGCGACGAGGAACGGCGGCTCCTCCGCGGCCGCCGCCGCGACCAGTGAGCCGAACTCGCGCTCCCGCCCCACCCAGTTGCGCCCGGCGGACTCAACCATCCGATCGGCAACGGTCCTGGTCATACCGGCTACCACCCCTCGTCCGGCTGCCCGTCGAGGGTAGAGGCATCGGCGTGCCAGCTGGCGACCGCCGGGAGGAGGGCTCTGACCTGCTCGGGTTGCGGCCCGCGGGGTCCGATCAGCACGACGGCGTCGTCGAAGCCCGCGTCCGCGTAGCGGCGCAGCAGCTCGCCGGTGGGCCCGAGGTCCCCGGGTCCGGACACCGGGATGGCGCACACGATCGCCCGTCGGCCTCCGGCCGCCCGAAAGCGCTCGTGGGCGGCGATGATCTGCTCGGGCGAGCGGCGGTAGGCGGAGGCGAGCCAGCCGTCGAACTCGCGGGCGGCGCGCTCGACCTTGGCCCCCCACGAGCCGAGGAGGAGGGGCGGCCCGCCTGCCGCCGGGGCGGGGGCGAGGTCGGCGCGGTCGTCCCGCCCGTGGGCGAGCAGGACCCGCAGCCGGACCAGGTTCTCGTCGAAGGTCCGGAAGCGCGCGGCGTAGTCCCGGTCGAAGGTGGCGTAGTCGACGGCGGTCGAGCCGGGGCTGACGCCGAGGGTCAGGCGGTCGCCGCACACCGCGAGCAGCGAGAGGATCCGGTGGGCCAGGTCGGCCGGGTGGTGGAGCGGGACCTGGAGGGTGGCCGTGCCCACCTCGACGTCCTCGGTCGCCGCGGCCGCCGCCGCCAACGTCACGAACGGGTCCGGGACCAGGGAGCCGCGCCCGATGATCTGGGGCGTCCACAGGCTCTCGAAGCCCGCGTCGACCAGGCGTCTCGCCCACTCCGCCACCGCGAACGGCGGCGCCTCGGAGAGGTGGGCAAGCGTCGCGCCGAGGCGCACGGGCTAGCCCGACCGGTCGGCCGCGAACCGCGCGTACCAGCGCAGCGCGTCCGGGTCGTCGACCGAGGCGAGGTTCGCGGCCTTCTCCAGCGGCCTGCCGCTGAGCAGCTTCTTGATCGGGACCTCGAGCTTCTTGCCGCTCAGGGTGTGCGGCACCGCCGGCGCCTCCAGGATCTCGTCCGGCACGTGCCGGGGCGTGAGGCGGGTCCGCAGCGTGCTGACGATCTTCTGCTTCAGCGCGTCGTCCAGCGCGTGCCCGTCCGCCGGCACGACGAACAGCCCCAGCCAGTACCCGTCATCAGGCTGGTCGACCCCGATCACCAGGGTCTCGGCGATCTCCGGGAGGGTCTCGAGCACGTCGTAGAAGTCGCTGCTGCCCAGCCGCACACCCTGCCGGTTGAGCGTCGAGTCCGACCGGCCGTGGACCGAGACGCTGCCGTCGGCGTGCATCGTCACCCAGTCGCCGTGCCGCCACACGCCGGGCCAGGTGTCGAAGTAGGACTCGCTGTACCGGACGGCGTCCGGGTCGTTCCACAGGTACACCGGCATCGACGGCATCGGCTGGGTGATCACGAGGTCGCCGACCGCGTCGACGACGGGCTTGCCGTCCTCGTCCCACGCCGCGCAGTCGACGCCCGCGAGCCTGCCGCCGATGCGCCCGACCTGGACCGGGGCGTACTCGTTGGCGCCGACGAACGAGCCGGAGATGTCGGTGCCGCCGCTGGTCGAGTCGATCCGCAGATCCGGGCTGACGTGCTCCATGACCCAGTGGTAGCCGGTCGGCGGCAGCGCCGAGCCGCTGACCATCACGTGCCGCAGCCTGCTCAGGTCGTGCTCCTCCCGGGGCGACACCCCGGTGTTGGCCGACGCGGTGACGACGGCGGCGCCCAGCAGCATGACGTCCGCCGCGGTGCGGGCCGCGACCTCCCAGACCGCGCCCGCCGGGTAGCCGGGGCTGCCTTCGTAGAGCACGATGCCCGCCCCTTGGGTGAGCGCGCCGAGCTCGATGTTCCACAGCGCCCAGCCGGTGGACGTGAAGCTGAACATCCGCTCGCCCGCCCGGAACCCGCCGTACAGCCCCGACCACATCAGGCCCTGCAGCGTGATCCCGCCGTGGCCGTGCACCAGGCCCTTGGGCAGCCCGGTGGTGCCGGACGTGAACAGCACCCACAGCGGGTGGGAGAACTCGACCTGCTCGAACTCCAGCGGCTCGTCCTGCGCGAGGAGCTCGTCCCACGGTGTCGAGCCGTCGGGGTGGGGGCGGTCGAACACGTACGGGACGTGGACGAAGTGGCGCACGGTCGGGAGGCCCTCGCGCAGCCGCGCCACGACGTCGCTGCGGTCGATCTCCTTGCCGTTCCAGTGGTACCCGTCGGCCGCGATGAGCACGCTCGGCTCGAGCTGGGCGAGGCGGCCGATGGTGCCCTCCGCGCCGAAGTCGGGCGAGCAGCACGCCCACACCGCGCCGACGGCGGCCGTGGCGAGGCAGGCGATCACCGCGTGTTCGGTGTTCGGCAGGTACGCGCCGACCCGGTCGCCCGGGCGCACGCCCGCGCGCCGCAGCCACCCCGCCGCCGACGGCCACCGACCGGCGCAGGGCACCGAACGTGATCTCGTGCGCGGGCACACCGCCCTCCCGGACGCACACCAGCGCGGTCGCGTCGTCGGCCCCGTTGCGCACCATGTGCTGCGCCCAGTTCAGCCGCGCTCCCGGGAACCAGCGGGTGTGCGGCATGGGGTCGGCGGTGCGCACCTGGGTCCACGGCGTGGAGAAGTCGACCTCGAAGTACTCGACCACCGCGAGCCAGAACCGGTCCAGGTCCTCGACCGACCAGGCCCAGAAGGCGTCGTGGTCGGGGAACGGCCGTCCCTCGCGCTCCTCCAGCCAGTTCAGGAAGGCGCGCAGCCCGGAGTTCTCGATGCGGGCCGCCGACGGGGTCCAGAGCGGGTCCATGGAGGAAACATAGAGAGGGTTCGCGGTGGCGACCAACGCCTCGGCCGCCCACTCGCCCGCGTGTTGATGGGCATTTGAGATTCGCGTGTGATCGGGTTGAGCCGGTCGGAGCATGCTCCGACCGCGACCGCTTGACGATGCCGTCTCGAGGAGGCCGAACGCATGAAGCTCGCTCTCTACCTGCCCAACTTCCGCGACGAGGTGACCGTCAAGGAGCTCGAGGACCTGACGGCGCTGGCCGAGGACCTCGATTTCGACTCCGTCTGGACGCTCGACCGGATCATCGTCCCGGAGGCCAACGACCGCGGGGAGCTGCAGTTCCCGTTCGGGATGATGACCGACTTCCCCAACCAGATGCCGGTCATCTCGCGGGCCAAGTGGTTCCAGGGCATGCCGTTGATCCCGTGGCTCGCCGCGAAGACCCAGAAGGTCCGGATCGGCATGAGCATCATCGACACCCCGTACCGCTCCCCCGGCGTGCTCGCCGCCGAGCTCGCCACCCAGGACCACCTGTCGGGTGGGCGGCTCAACGTCGGCGTCGGCGCGGGCTGGATGCCCGAGGAGTTCGCCGCCGCCAGCGTCTCGCACCTGTTCCCGCGCAGGCACGCCCACGTGCGCGAGACGCTCGAGATCCTGCAGGGCATCTGGACCAACGACCTGTTCGAGTACCACGGCGAGTTCGCCGACTTCCCGCTCTCCGGATTCGGCCACAAGCCGCTCCAGAAGCCCGGCCCGCCGATCTACTTCTCCGGTCTGAAGGACGCGAAGCGCTCGGCCAAGCGCATCGCGAAGTACGGCCTCCAGGGCTGGATCGGCATCCAGGACTCGCCCGAGGACATCGCGCGGTGGAAGGGCGAGATGGAGCGCGAGCTCAACGAGCTCGGGCGCGGGTTCCCCGACAACTTCGACATGTGCAGCATGATCTGGTTCGTCATCACCGACGAGCCGATGGACCAGACCCCGGCGGGCAAGGCCTCGAACCTGTTGGTGGGCAACGCCCAGCAGATCGAGGACATCCTCAAGCGCTACAAGGAGGCGGGCATGACGATGCCGCTCCTGTGGCCGCCGTTCCGCGACGTGCCGACCGCCAAGACGATCGACGACCTCAAGCGCCTGACCGAGGAGATCATGCCGAAGGTCAACGCCGCCTAGCAGGCCCCCCGGCCGTCCCGTTGCCCCGGACAGCCCCCCACCGGCACGATGAACGGCGGAAGCCGTCCCACCGGGTCGACGGCGGGCTCACCGGGGAGCAGGTCGTGACCGAGCACGGAGCGCGGGTCCTCGTCGTCGACGACGACGAGCGCGTCCGGACGGTGGTGTCCTGGCAGCTGGAGTCGGATGGCTTCGCCGTCACGCACGCGTGTGACGGCGCGGCCGCCCTGGACCAGATCGCTGCCGACCGGCCGGACCTCGTGGTGCTCGACCTGTCCCTGCCCGGCATCGGGGGCCTTGACGTGCTCCGCAAGGTGCGGCAGAGCGAGATGCACGGCGGACCGCCGCCGCTGCCGGTGATCGTGCTGTCGGGCCGCAGCGGGGAGACCGACCGGATCGTCGGGCTCGACCTCGGCGCCGACGACTACCTCGTGAAGCCGTTCTCGCCGGGCGAGCTGGCCGCGCGGGTGCGCTCGGTGCTGCGCCGCTCGGGCGGGGCCACCGACGTGGCCCTCGAGGTGGGTGGTCTCGTCGTCGACCCGCGCACCCGTCAGGTCACGGTGGACGGGTGCCCCGTCGCGATGACCGCGCGGGAGTTCGACCTGATCGCCTTCCTCGCGCGCCACCAGCGCCAGGTCTTCACCCGCAGCCAGCTGCTGCAACGCGTCTGGCGCAGCGAGCCGAAGTGGCAGGGCGAGGCGACGGTCACCGAGCACGTGCACCGGCTGCGGCACAAGATCGAGGCCGACCCGTCCCGTCCACAACGCCTGCGCACCGTGCGCGGCGTCGGCTACCAGTTGGAACCGTGACCGCCACCGCACCGGGCGCGGAGCTCGACCACGCCGACAGCCTCGGGCTGCTGCACCGCCAGACGACCGTGCTCGAGCTCATCGCCGCGGGCACCGCGCTCCCCGACGTCCTGGCGGCCGTCACGCGCTCGCTCGAAGAGCTCATCCCGGGCAGCCGCTGCTCGGTGCTGCTGCTCGACGCGGGCACCCGGACCCTGCGCCACGGGGCGGCACCGACGCTGCCCCACGAGTACTCCGACGCCATCGACGGCCTGCCCATCGGCGACGAGGAGGGCTCCTGCGGGGCGGCGGCGCACCACGGCACGGAGATCGTCGCCGAGGACATCGCCAGGGACCGGCGCTGGGTGCGGTTCCGCGCGCTGGCCATGCCGCACGGTCTGCGGGCGTGCTGGTCCAGCCCGATCCGCGGGCGGGCGGGCTCCGCCGTGCTGGGCACCTTCGCCGTCTACCACGGCGAACCGCACGCACCGACCGACCGCGAGCAGCGGCTCGTGGAACGCTTCACGCACCTGGCGTCGGTCGCGATCGAGCACGCCCGGCTCTACGGCGCGCTCGCCGACAGCGAGGAGCGCTTCCGGCGCGCGTTCGAGGACAACGCCGTCGGGATGGCGCTCGCAACCCCGGACGGCCGCTTCGCGAAGGTCAACCGCGTGCTGCAGGAGATGCTCGGGCGCTCCGAAGCGGACCTGCTGGCGACCGACCTGGTCTCGCTGCTGCACCCCGACGCCGACCCCACAGCGGCCGCCGTCCTCGGCCGCCTGTCCGGGGGCGCGGAGTCCGTCCACTTCGAGACGACGCTCGACCATCCCGACGGTGTGGCCGTCCAGGCCGCGGTCACGGCGTCGGTGGTGCGCGGCGCCGGAGGCGCGCCCGTCTACCTGTCGATGAACGTCCTGGACGTCACCGCGCGCCGGGCCGCCGAACGCGACCGTCGGGCCCGCCGCGAGGCCGAGCTGGCCCGCGGGGCCGCCGAGAACGCCAGCCGGGCCAAGTCGGCGTTCCTGTCGACGCTCAGCCACGAGATCCGCACGCCGCTGCAGGCGATCACCGGCTTCACCGAGGTGCTGGGCACCTTGAACCTCCCCGACGACCGCAGGCGCGCCGCGCTCGGCCACATCGCGGGCGCCAGCTCGCACATCCTGTCGCTGGTCGACGACGTGCTGGACGTGGCCAGGATCGAAGCCGCGGCGCTGCCGCTGAACCCGTCGGTGCTCGTCCTCGACGCCATCGTCGAGGACGTCGTCGACCTGATGCAGCCCGCGGCGGCCGACCGGGAGATCGACCTCCGGGGCGAACCGAGCGGGCTGGCGGTGCTGGCCGATCCGCGGCGCCTCCGCCAGATCCTGCTCAACCTCATCGCCAACGCGGTGCGCTACAACCGCCGGGGCGGGTGGGTGCGCGTCACGGCCGCAGCCGTCGGCGGGAACGAGATCGCCGTGCGGGTCGCGGACTCGGGGCCCGGCATCCCGGCCGACATGATCGACCGGCTGTTCGTGCCGTTCGACCGGCTCGACACCCAGGACGGCCCGGGAACCGGGCTGGGCATGGTGTTGGCCAGAGGGCTCGCCATCGCCATGAGCGGGTCGCTCTGCGTCGAGAGCACCCTCGGCGAGGGGACGACCGTCGAGGTGCGCCTCCCCACCTGACCCGGACGGGCGGGATGCGCGGCTCCGGTCAGGCGCTCAGGCGGGCGAGCGAGGGCAGGCCGAGGTCGGGGTTCGGCCGCGTGCCGCGCGTGGCGGAGACGCCGTTCAACCTGGTGCTGGAGCTGCGTCCGAGACGACGACCGGGCCGTAGGCTCAGGGGACGAGCACGAGCTTGTGCCGCGTACCCGGGTAGCGGGCCCAGGCCTGCGCCACCTCGGCCAGCGGCACGGTCTCGATCGGCACGTCCAGCCGACCGGCCGCCGCCGCCTCGCAGAGCCGCCGGTACGCGGACGCGATCGCCTCCGGTCCGGACCACACCGGCAGGAATCCGGTGATCGTCGCGCCCAGGCTGCGCAGCAGCGCGCCCGGCACCGGTGCCTCCGCGCCCGCCCGGTCGCCGACGTGCACCAGCCGCACCCCCGGCTTCCCGGCGGTCAGCGCGGTCGCGGCGGGCTCGCCCCACAGGTAGTCGACGATGACGTCCACGCCACCGGCCGCACGGACGGCGGCGGCCAGATCGTCGGTGCCCAACGCGACGGTGTGGTCCGCCCCGAGCCCGCCCAGCTCGGCCAGCCGGTCGGCGTCTCGGCCTGCCGCGATCACGGTTCCGGCGCCGAGCAGCCGGGCCGCCTGCACGGCCAGCCGCCCGACCACCCCGGTCGCGCCGAGCACGAGCACGGTCTCCCCCGCCGCGAGCCTGCCGCTGTTGGCCAGCGGCATCCACGCCGCCATCCCGGCGTTGCCGAGCGCGGCGGCGACCGGATCGGAGACCCCTTCCGGCACGGGCAGCACGACCGACGGCAGCGGCACCCGCTCGGCCATCGACCCGTACGGCGCGGCCGGGCGGGAGAAGTACACCCGGCGGCCATCGGCGGTGCGGCCCACCCCGTCGACCCCGCACACCACGGGCAGCTCCTTCGGGCTGAAGTAGTGCGTGCCCGAGGCGATCAGCACGTCGACGCCGTTGAGGCCCGCGGCCAACAGGTCGACCACGTCGCCCTCGGGGTCGGGGAACTCCCCGTACCGCGGGACGCCGTACTCGGTCAGGATCGCTGCGTGCATGACGGCCTTCCCTTGGTCAACGTGTCGACCAGACGCTAGGCCACGGGGTCCGCGCCGGTCGGAGGCGCCTCAGGTCCTGACCGGTGGGTGCGCGACCAGCCCGGCGCCGAGGAGACCCGTGGCCTCCTGCAGGACCACCCGCACGTTGCGCCGGTTCCACACCGGGTTGGCCGCCGTCCGGCCCGAGCGCGTCACGCAGGCGTTGACGTGCTTGAGCCAGCCGAGCAGCACCATGACCTCCGGAGCGATGACGCTCCCGCCGAGCGCCGACTGGCACCCGACCAGGATCTCCGCCTCAGCGCTGGGCACGCCCGCGAGCCACCGCCGCACCACGGGCCCGAACTCCTCACCGAGGGTCATCGCCTCGGCCATCGGGAGGAACGTCGCCACGTCCAGCACGGACATGTCGTCCGGGTTGGCGGTGCACCAGTCGATGATCGCGCTGACCCGCCCGTCCGGTGCCGCCAGCAGGTTCACCGGCAGGTAGTCACCGTGCGACCAGCCGACCCCGACGATCTGATCCCGCAGCCTGACGTCCAGCAGCGCGCCGACGTTCTGCGCTTCGGTCCGCAGCCCGGCGGGCAGCGTGGCGGCGACCGCGGCGATCGGCCCGTGCACCCAGGCGTCGAGCTCGGCGTCGCCGACGCGACGCAGCGTGGCCGTCCGCTGGTGCAGCTCGCTGATCGTGCTCACGGCGCTGGCCAGGAACGCGGCGCGGCGCGGCGGGTCGGCCAACGCGTCGGGGCCGGACCCGCCGGGCATCAGGGATTCGAGGTCGCAGTAGATGTCGCCGACCTCGGCGGTGCCGAGCACCTGCGGCATGAGCGCTTTCCAGTCCTGCAGCCGCGGGTCGGCGTGCAGCGCGGCCAGCGCCGAGGTCTGCTGGCGCAGCTCGAGCTGCCCGTTCGCGGTGTCGGCCGCCTTGAGCAAGGCCTGGCGCTCGCCCCCGGGGCCGACCGCGACCACCACCGTCTCGGAGCCCCCGGCCAGGTGCGAGCCGACTGCCCATCCGGCGGGCGCGCCGACCCGTCGCAGGCCGTCCTGGCCGAGCCTGCGCAGGAGCGACGAGCTGCGGATCGCGTCCAACCACCGTCCAGGCGGGCCGGGCACCCACGGCGCGTTCGCGACCAGCACGACGGCCGCGACGCTGCACTGCGCGAGCAGCCAGCCCAGCCCCACGCCCAGGACGCCCAGGTGCGGCATGAGCAGCCAGGCCACGCCGATCGTGAGCACGGAGAGGGTCGTCGGCACACCGAACTGCACGCCGCGGCGCTGCCGCACGCGGGCGGTGCTGATGGCGGCCGCGGTGATCACGTTCGGGATCGCGGAGAGCGCGATGAGCACCAACGCCCCGGTGCCCGCGGCGACGTAGTGCGGCCCGAACAGGGTCAGCACGAGCGGGGCGGCCACCGCGAGGACGAGGGCGACCGGGGCCACGAGCATCAGCCCGCGGCGCACGGTCTCCCGCCGCGCCTGGTCGACCTTCCCCGGGTCGGCGGCGTTGTGGGCGATCATCGACTGGCCCATGCCGGACGGCACCATGTACAGGGCGAGGCCGAACTGCCAGACCATGCTGTAAGCGGCGGCGGCCTCGGCGCCGAGGCGGTCCAGCACCAGCACCGGCAGGCCCATCAACGCGGCCTGCCAGAACAGGGCGCCCACGTAGTCGGCGCCGATGAACCGGCCGACGGCGCCCACGGTGATCGGCACCGCCCGGTCGGCGGTCTTGTCGCCGTGCGCGGGCAGCAGCCGGCTCAGCAGCCACAGGTTGATCGGCAGGACGGTGAGGGCGGTGGCGACGACCCACGACAACGCGATGCCGCCGGGCACCGCGGCGAGGGTGGCCACGACGAGCAGGCCGATCTTGAGCAGCGAGAAGACGAGGTTCTCGACCGGCACGACGGTCGCCTTGTTGACGGCGGTGAGGACGTAGTCCTGCAAGGTGAACAGCGTCCAGACCGGGCAGCTGACGGCGAAGAACGCGACGAGGGTGCCGTAGCCCGCCACGTCGACCAGCTTCGGCGCCCACCAGATCGCGCCGAGCCCGAAAGCGGTTCCCGCGAGCGCGGACAGGGTGACCGCCACGAGGTAGCCGCGCACCACGAGCCGCCGGGCCGCCGTGCCCGCCACGGGGACGAACCGCAGCAGGGCGTGCGACATGTTCAGGTGCGCGACGCCGCCGACCAGCATCAGCGACGACACCGCCACCGCGTTCACGCCGACGACGTCGGCCGGGAGGATCTTCGCGGCCAGCACCCAGTAGAGCAGCCCGAAACCCGACGACAGCCCGGAGCTGACCACCAGGGCGAGCCCGTCGCGGTGCTGCGGCGCCCGCCATCCGTTCAGCAGGCCCTTCGCTCGGGCGAGCGCTACCGCCATGTGGGCTCCCAGGAAATCCGTACTGTGCGTGATCGTGAACAGAGCATGGACACCACCCGAACGGTTTCCATCCGCGGAGCATCCTGCCTGAGCGCCGAATCGATCCGCCTCAGGCCCCCGACCCGGTGGGCGTGTCGGCTCGCGACCCGCGCGATGCTGGCGGGATGACCGACTGGGTGCGGTGGCACGACGCCTACGACGTTCCGGGCAGCCCGTACGCGCGGCGGTTGGCCGTCGTGCGGCAGCAGATCGGCCTGGCGCTGGACCGGGCCGCACCCGGTCCGATCCGGTTGCTGTCGCTGTGCGCGGGGGCGGGCCGCGACGTACTGCCGGTGCTCGCCGAGCACCCCCGCGGCGGCGACGTGAGCGGCCGCCTCGTCGAGCTCGATCCCCAGTTGTGCGCCACCGCCAGGGCGGCCGCGCCTGCGGGGGTCGACGTGGTGCGGGGCGACGCGGGCACCACCGCCGCCTGCGCGGGCGCGGTGCCCGCGGACCTGCTGCTGCTGTGCGGGATCTTCGGCAACGTCCCCGACGACGACATCGCCCGCACGATCACCGCGGTTCCGTCGCTGCTCACCGCGGGCGGGACGGTCGTGTGGACCCGGCACACCGGTGCGCCCGACCGCACCCCGCGGATCCGGGCGTGGTTCGCCGAGGCGGGCGTGGCCGAGACGGCGTTCCTCACGGGACGGCCCTACGGCCAGAAGTGGGCGGTCGGCGCGGGAACGGCGCAAGCGCCGTCCTCCTTCCGCCTCGACGGGCGGCTGTTCACCTTCTTCCGCTGAAACGGCGACTGGCAGGGGTGAGTCGGGGGGAGGATTCTCGAGTTCGGTGTCGCGCCGACGTGCAGGCCTGCCTTAGCGCTGGGCGGGCAGGATGCGGCCGCGGACCTCGCCGAAACCGATGCGCCCGCCGTGCGGGCCGGGGGCGGTGGCGGTCAGGACGACCTCGTCCCCGTCGAGCAGGAAGCTGCGCTCCTCCCCCTTGACCGTGACCGGCTCGGCCCCGCCCCAGGTCAGCTCCAGGAAGGCGCCCCGCTGGCGCCGTTCGGGGCCGGAGATCGTGCCCGAGCCGAACAGGTCACCCGTGCGCGCGGACGCCCCGTTCACCGTCATGTGGGCCAGCATCTGCGCGGGTGACCAGTACATCTCCCGGTACGGCGGCCGCGACACCTCGTCGCCGTTCCACTCCACGACCACCTCGACGTCCAGCCCCCACGGGCGCGACTCCCGCAGGTACGGCAGCGGCTCCGGGTCGGTCTGGCCGGGCAACGGGACCCGCGCGGCTTCCAACGCCTGCAGCGGCACGACCCACCCCGAGATCGACGTCGCGAAGCTCTTGCCCAGGTTCGGGCCCAGCGGCACGTACTCCCAGGCCTGGATGTCGCGGGCGGACCAGTCGTTGAGCAGCACCACCCCGAACACGTGGCGCGCGAAGTCATCCGGAGCGATCGGGGCGTTCATCGGGGTCCCGGTCCCGACGACGAACCCCAGCTCCGCCTCGATGTCCAGCCGCGCGCTCGGGCCGAACGTGGGCGCCGCGCCCCCCGCGGCCCTGCGCTGCCCGCTCGGGCGCACCACGTCGGTGCCGGAGACGACCACCGTGCCCGCCCGGCCGTGGTACCCGACGGGCAGGTGCTTCCAGTTGGGCAGCAGCGGCTCGGCGTCGGGCCGGAACAGCCGCCCGACGTTCGCCGCGTGGTGCTCCGAGGCATAGAAGTCCACGTAGTCGGCGACCGCGAACGGCAGGTGCAGCACGACGTCCGCCACCGCGTGCACCGCGGCGTCGGGCACGGCGCCGTACAAGAGCGCACCGATCTGGTCCCGCACGGCGACCCACCGTTCGTAGCCCTGGGCCATGAACGGGTTCAGCGTCGGCGCGGCGAAGACCGCGTCGCCGAGTGCCACCGCCAGGTCCACGACGGCCTCACCCACGCGCACGCCGACCCGCGGGGCGTCGCCTGCGACCGAGAACACGCCATAGGGCAGGTTGTCCGGCCCGAACAGCGAGCCCTCCGAGACGCCGAGCAGGCTCACAGTGGGGCCGCCAGCGAGCTCCGGCCCGCCGCCCAGCTGGCCAGGATCTGCTCGTCGAACCGGTCGGCCAGCAGACCGCTCGCCCGGATCCCGAACACGATGTCGGCGGCCAACTGGGGTTCGTCGGCCAACAGCGGGGCGATCACCTGACGGCGGACGAGCTGCTCGTGCACCGCGTCCGCCTCCACGTGCTCGGCGTAGAAGCCGACGGCCGCCTCCGGGAGGCCGAGCCTGCGCATGCCGCGGACGATCCGGGTCGAGCCCGGCGACGACGTCAGCTCCACGGCGGCGAACTGGCCGACGAGCGCGCCCCGCAAGGACCGGTGCAGCCCGCACAGCGACATCAGGTTGACCTCGGCGAGCGTCGTGGCGGGGACGACGTCGAGGTAGCGTCCGTACGCCGGGTCGAGGTCCAGCGCGCGCATCATGTCCGCGAACAGCTCGGCGTGCATGCGGGCGGAGTCGCCCGCGCCGTACTCGTCGTGTTCCACGGTGACGAGCCCGGCCTTGGCCGCCCCGGAGAGCCGCGGGATCACGAACGCCTGCGGGTCCGCCTCCTTGAGGTGGTAGAGCGACCGGTGCACCACGTACTCGCGGACCTGCCAGCGCTCGCCGTCGCCCCGCAGGTGGAACGACACGCCATGGCCGTCGACGGGCTCGACGAGCAACGCGTCCAGCTCGGCGGCGACATCCGCGTCGGCCGCGACGTCGGCGCGCAGCGCGTCGAGGAACAGCCGCTCCAGCTCGCCCCGGAAGGCGAGTAGCGCGGGGTTCCACTCCTGCTCGTCGGCCACGCCGTCGAACCCGCGGTAGTGCATCTCGTAGCAGCAGTAGAGGGCGAGCTGCAGGTCGTCGCCGTACGGGTCGGCGTCGTCCACGGGCGGGAAGTCCGCCCGGCCGCCGCGCAACGCGGAGAGGACGGCGGCCGACAGCGGACCCCGTGATCCGGGCAGCTCAGGCATGGCCGCGCTCCTTCACCCGGTGGCTGGTGTCGCAGAAGGGCTGCGTGCGGCTGCGCCTGCAGGTGCACAGCGCGGTGACGGCCCGGTCCGACCGCACCTCGGTGCCGTCGGGACGCTCGACCACCACCGGTCCCCACACGAGCACCGGACCCTCCTCGGTCACGAGCACGCGGCGCGCGGCACCGCTTCCCCGCTCATCCCGCATGACAGGCTCCGATCACCACGATCTCCTCGACGGTCTCCCCGGCTCGGATCATGCCGCGCGCGGCGAGCAACGCTGCCCGGGCGCGCAGCACCGGCCCGAACGGGATGCGCGCGGTCCTCAGCACCGAGCCGGTGAGGCCGCCGCGCCGCAGTGCCTCCAGGGTGGCGTCCACCCCGCTCAGCGCCGACTGCACGATCAACGCGGTCCCGTCGGGGGCCACCACGCCCGCCACCTCGGCGCAGATGCGGTCGAGGACCGCGCGCCCGTCGACGCCTGCGTCCCAGCA
This sequence comes from uncultured Actinomycetota bacterium, assembly GCA_963799945.1. Lineage (GTDB taxonomy): Bacteria > Actinomycetota > Actinomycetes > Mycobacteriales > Pseudonocardiaceae > Pseudonocardia. Next base: position 377,456 of record CAWCZG010000002.1, on the reverse strand, counting down.
CCGCCCCATCGTGTGCCTCGGCAGCACGGCTGTCGCCGCGGGCACGTAGGGCGGGTTGGCCACCACGAGCCCGAAGCGGCGCCCCGCGACCGGCGCGAACAGGTCACCCCGGTGCACCGTGAGCGGCGCGCGGTGAACCCGCCCGTTGATCCACGCGGCGGCGACCGACCGCCGCGACAGGTCGATCGCCGTCACCGACCGCGCCCCGGCCCGGTGCGCGACGACAGCGAGCGCACCGGTGCCCGTGCACATGTCCAAGACGTCGCGGCCCTCCGCGAAGCCACCGCGATGCATGACGTCGGCGACCAGCCAGGTGTCGTTCTCGGCCCGGTACACACCCGGCGGACGGACCAGCAACAACGGTGTCATGTCGACCGGGGTGCCCAAAACGCGGCGGCCTACGCCGTTTGCGGCCGGTCTCACGCTCCGGCATCGACGCGCGGCAACCCCATCGGCCACTTACGCTGAAACCCGTTCAGCGGAGCTCCCGCTCGTCCTGCTCCCGTGGGGTGGGCAGTACGAGCGGGTGTGCGGTCACACCGTCGGACGTGCCCCGGGGCCGTGATCGGCACGAGGGCACCCCGCGATCACGAGACGCGAACCGCGGTGAGGGCCGCGTCGAGGTCGGCGAGGAGGTCGTCGGGTTCCTCGAGGCCGACCGACAGGCGCAGGTGGCCGAAGCGGCGGAACTCGGCAGGCCACCGCGCCGCCCGCGGCCCGTCCGGTCCGACGTGCACGATCAGGGACTCGTCGTGGCCCACGGACACCGCCGAGGTGATGACGCGCAGCTCGGCGACGAAGCGGTTCTGCAGGTCGGCGTCGCCGTCGAGGGCGAAGGCCATGACCCCGCCGTAGCCCCGGCCGTCGAACAGGCGGCGGGCCAGCGCGTGCTGCGGGTGCGAGGCCAACCCCGGGTAGGCGACGTAGGCGACGGCCGGATGCGCTTCGAGGAACTCCGCGACCCGCTGGGCGGAGGCGAGGTGCTGGCGCAGGCGCAGCGGCAGGGTGATGGCCCCGCGGCTGATCAGCCACGCGTTGAACGGCGACACGACACCCCCGACGTCGATCATCGCGTCGGCGCGCAGGGGGTCGAGCAGCCGCTTCGCCCCGAGCACCGCGCCGCCCATCGCATCGCCGTGCCCGTTGACGAACTTGGTGAGCGAGTGCACGACGAGGTCGGCGCCGTGGGCGAGCGGGCGGTAGAGCGGCGGCGGGGTGAACGTCGAGTCGACGCTCAGCAGCGCGCCCGCTTCGTGCGCGATCGCGGCGAGGGCCGCGATGTCGCAGACCCGGGTGGTCGGGTTGGCGATCACCTCGGTGTGCACGAGCTTCGTGTTCGGGCGCAGCGCGGCCCGCACGGCGTCGGGGTCGCTGGTGTCGACGAACGTGGCGTGCACGTCGTAGCGGGCCGGGAGGATGTCGGCGAACAGCCGCCAAACCGCCTCGTAGGTGACGTCGGAGATGACGGCGTGCTCGCCGGTGCGCAGCAGCGTGAAGAAGACGGCGTGCAATGCGGCGACGCCGGAGGCCAGCACGACGGCGTCCTCGGCGTGCTCGAGGGCGGCGAGCTTGCGTTGCAACGCGAGTTGGTTGGCGCCGGAGTTGCGGGTGTAGAGCGGCACGTCGTAGCCCGACCAGCTCAGCTGCGAGGGGTCGTCGGGCAGGGCGTAGGAGTTGGCCATCACCAGCGGCGTGCGGATCGCCCCCGATCCGGCGTCGACGGTGTTGCCCGCGTGCACGGCCTGCGTCGCCAGGCCGAGCGTCTCCGGGCGGTCCTTGTCCGGCCTCATCGGCGGCTCCGCTCTCTTTGTGGATGTCTCACTTGACGGATCCGACGCTCGCCTCGAGCACGTCGACGGCCCTGGCGACGCCGTCCTCGCGGGGGTTCCCGCCCAGGTCGGCGAACGCGACGCCCGCCTCGGTGATCAGGGCGGCGAACTCCGCGTGGGTGGCCACGGTGACCGTGTGGCCGCGCTGCCGCAGCCCCGCGGACAAGGCCAGGAACGGCTCGACGTCGCCCCGCGAGCCCATCGTCAGAATCGCGACCCGCACCGCGTCGAGTCTGCCGAACGGATCAGGGATTCCCCAACCCGAGGGTGACCCGGAGGGTCGCCGGCCGTCGCATCCCGGGACGGGGCATCCAATCCGGCTCCTCGTCGAGGAGCGCGAGCCCGGGGAAGCGCGCGAACAACGCCCGCGGCGCCACCTCACCCTTCTGGCGCGCAAGGGCGGGCGGCGCCGAGGCAGTAGTGGCGTAGCGGATGCAGGCTACCGGTGGAGCCACCGTTGCGCGGCCGTGCGCGCGGCCAGCGCCGCACCCGCGACCGGGGTCGCGCGGCTGACGTGGAAATACGGTGTCTGGTGGGCGCCGAACGCCCGGAAGAAGCGCTCGACCGGGCGCAGCATCGACCCTTCGAAGTCGAACACCGACGCCACCGGCCGCGTCCGCCGGATCGCCTCCCACAGCAGCAGGCTCCCCGCCCCGCTGTTGCGCAGCTCCGGATCGCCGCCGCCCATCAGGTAGTAGGCGGTGCGCTGGTCACGCACGACGTAGGCGACGGCGTGGATGCGGTCGGCCTCGTCACAGGCGACCAGCATCGTCCGGGCGCCGCGCTGGGCGCACGCGGCATCGACGCGGGCCAGCAGGCCTCGGTCGGGCGCGGCCATGCCCTGGCGTTCGAAGGTCTTGGACCACACGGTGTAGAAGCGGTCGACGTCGCCGCTCTCGAACACCTGCAGCCTGCGCTCGGCCTTGCGGATCTCGCGGCGGATGTTGCCCGCCAGCCCGCTCCACAGCGCGGGCTCGGAGCTCAGGTCCTCGAGCCGGTAGGTGTAGCGCACCTCGGCCCGGTAGCCCGCCCACACGAAGGGCATGCAGGTGCCGATGGTGCAGGCGAAGTTCTGGTGGAACGCCGCCGCGCGGGGCAGCGCCGCTTCCAGCTGGTCCTGCAGCTCCATCTCATCGCCCAAGGCACGGGAGTACTTCGCGCCCGCCTCCGGGGCGATCCACGGCCCCAGGAACGGGGTGAGCGCGGGCTGGGTCAGGACGCGCAGCGAGCGCGGGCCGCGAACGACGAACGGGAGCCGGGCCACCGTTCGGCCGCCGCGCTCGACGGTGGCCACGTCCCAACGGCCGGGCGCCACGGCATCCAGCCACCAGGGCTGGTGGAAGATCGGCTGCTCCGGGCCTGTAGGCGCCGGGCTGGACAACAGCACGGCCGGGTCGACCCGACCCCGCTCCACCGTCGGTTGTTCCAGACGGTCCTGGCATAAGGACATCGCTGTGCCGTTCGTGTTCGTCGGGGCCGGGGTGAGCCGACCTGCGCCGTCCCCCTTTCTAAGATCATCCTGTCCGGCACTGTCACGAGGCTAAGCAGAACCTGTGCTTTTGCTGTGCATCGTCCGGTTTGGCGTGCCGCCGACCAGTTCTGATGCGATCCGGAGCGCCGCGGCCTGCTGCCCCGGCAGATCGGCCTGGCCGTGGTCCTCGCTGAACGCACCCAGGTGCAGGGCGACCAGCGCCAGCCGACCGCGCAGCCGGTCCTCGGCCGAGGACCGCGCGTCCACCAGCAGGTCCGCCAGCGCCTGCATGCTCGTCCGCATCCCGGCGCCGGTCGCCAGCTCCTTGATCGAGTTCTGGCTCTGCTGCATGAACCGGACGAGGCGCCCGAAGCGCTCCGGCGGGTCGCCGATCAACTCGCTGTAGCGCTCGAGCACGGCCTGGCGGGTGGCGGGCCCCGCGGGCTGCGACCGCCCCCATTCGACGATCTCCTCGACGCCACCGAGCAGCTCGGCGAACAAGCTCTGGAGGATCTCCTCCTTCGTGCGGTAGTGGTAGTACACCGCCGCCTTGGTCACCCCGAGCCGCTCGGCGATCTCGCGCAGGGACGTCTTCTCGTACCCCTGCTCGGCGAAGAGCTCGAGCGCGACGTCACGGATCTGTTCGCGGGTATCGGTCCGGCGGTCGTCGGTCCGACCCACACCTGCCGCTGCACTGGTCACGTCGTCCTGCTCCTCCGTAGGCGCTGTGGCCCACATCCTACTTGCCGGTCGACAAGTTAGTGCTAGCCTGTCGACTAGTAAGTTACTAGCCAGCCGACTAGCAAGCCAGAAAGAAGGAGCCCGGATGACCGGGAACACAGGCGGGAGGCACCGGGCCACCGCGGTGGCAGTTGCACCGATGACACGACCGGGCGCCGACCTCCCCGCGCCACGCAGCCGCCGCGAGATCTACGTCGTGATGAGCGGGCTGATGATCGCCATGCTGTTGGCGATGCTGGACAACACGATCGTCGGCACCGCGATGCCCACGATCGTCGGCGACCTGGGCGGGCTCGAGCACCTGTCCTGGGTGGTCACCGCGTACGCACTGGCCACCGCCATGTCCACGCCGGTGTGGGCCAAGCTCGGCGACCTCTACGGCCGCAAGGGCGTGTTCATGACGTCGATCGTGGCGTTCCTCGCGGGGTCCGCGCTGTCCGGGCTGGCGCAGAACATGACGGAGCTGATCGCGTTCCGGGCCGTGCAGGGCATCGGCGCGGGCGGCCTGATGGTCGGCGCCGTCGCGATCATCGCCGACCTCGTGCCGCCGCGGGAACGGGGCCGCTACCAGGGCCTGATGGCGGCGGTGATGCCGATCGCGTTCATCGGCGGCCCGCTGATCGGCGGGTTCCTCACCGACAACCTGAGCTGGCGCTGGGCGTTCTACATCAACATCCCGCTCGGTGTGCTGGCGCTGGTCGTCATCTGGTTCACCATGAAGCTGCCCGTCGTCCGGCGCCAGGCGCGGATCGACTGGATGGGCGCGGCGCTGCTCGCGACCGCTGTCGCCGCGCTGACGCTCTTCACCTCCTGGGGCGGCTCGCAGTACGCCTGGGGCTCGTGGCAGATCATCGGCCTCGGTGTGCTGGCCGTCGTGGCGGGCGTCTTGTTCGTGCGGGTCGAGCGCCGGGTCGAGGAGCCGATCCTGTCGCTGCAGATGTTCCGCCGCCCGAACTTCTCCACCGCCATCGTGCTCACGTTCCTCACCGGCTTCGCGATGTTCGGCGCCGTGACGTTCCTGCCGCAGTTCCAGCAGAACGTGCAGGGTGCCTCCGCCACCAGCAGCGGACTCCTGCTGCTGCCCCTGATGGCGGGCATGCTCGGCACGTCGCTCCTGGGCGGGCAGTACATCAGCCGCACCGGCCACTACCGCTGGCTGCTCGTCGTCGGCGCGGTGCTGATGGCGACGGGCCTCGGCCTGTTCGCCACGATGAGCGTCGGCACCGGGCACCTCACGGCGTCGCTGTTCATGGTCGTCCTCGGCGTCGGCATGGGGATGCTCATGCAGACCACCAACCTGGTCGTGCAGAACAGCGTCGACCAGCGTGACGTCGGCGCGGCCAGCGGCGCGTCCACCCTGTTCCGGACGATCGGCGGCTCGCTCGGGGTCTCCCTGCTGGGCGTGCTCTACGCGAACAACCTCCAGGACACCCTGGCCACGCGGCTCGGGACGAGCCAGGCCGCGGCCGTCGCGGGCGGACAGCTCACCCCGGCCATGCTGGGTTCACTGCCCACGGCGGTGCGCGAGGCCTACCAGGCCGCCGTCACCTCGGGCGTGACGACCGCGTTCCTCTGGGCCGCCCTCGTCGCCCTCGTCGCCATCGTCGCCGCATGGGCGGTCCGGGAAGTCCCCCTGCGCGGCAGCGCACCCGCCCCGCAGGCGCAGCCCGCGCCGGTCGCCGTCCAGGTCTGACCCACCCCACCCCGCAGGCCCCTCCCCCCGGAAGGGACCTGCGGGGTCATGGCGGCGGCCCGGTCAGCCGGTCGATCAGGACGATCACGACCAGCTGCCGGTCGGCCTCGGCGGGTGTCTGCGGCTGTGGCGGCACCAGGTAGGTGCGGACGTTCAGGCCGTACCGGATCGCCGCGTCGCACAGCAGCTGTTGCCAGAGCACCGCGGGGAGGTCGAGATCCACGACGCGGCGCTCGACGCGGGACAGGCCGCCGGTCAGCTGGGCGAGCGTCTGCTCCCACGTCACCGCAGCGACGCCGTCGGTCCGGGGAGGCTCACCGGAGGATCGCGGCCGCGACCGTGTCGGCCACCGCGAGAACGCGGTCGAGACCCGTCGCCCTGAGCGGACGCAGAACGACGGACACGGAACCCACGACACGCAGCCTCCTGCCTTGTGCGGCCACCACCGCGTTGATGTTCATGAGCACCTGCAGGCCGGACGCGCCGAGGAAGGTGACGTCGGTGAGGTCGAGCACCACCGGGTCACCCGGAGCATCGAGGTACCGGTCGAGCGCGGACTGCAGGCGCGGGGCGGTGTACAGGTCGAGCTCACCCGACACCCGCAGCACCAGCGCCTGCCCGACCGGTCGTGCCTCCACCTCGCACGCCTCCGGCTGGGGGTGGTCGGTGGCGGGGGTGATCGTGGACGACACGACAGACGCCTCCTCAGCAGGATGCCGAAGGTGGGCGCCGTCCGCAGCGGTCTTGACGGAGGGCGGGGAGGCGAAACGTACCCCCGCGACTGTTTGACCGTCAGAGCTCCAGCGGAACTGTTACCTGGTCGCCGCCGGGGCCGGTACCGCGTCGGCGAACCGCTCGGCCGTGCGCCGCGCTGTGGCCTGCGCGCGGTCGGTCGTGCTGACGACACCGAGGACCACGACGACCAGCCCGCAGACGATCACCACGAACCACGCGGGCCGGGCCGCCGTCGCGAAGTCGGCGAACGAGGCCCCCATCTGCGAGGTCACCAACGACCCGAGCACCGCCACGCCCAGCGCGGAACCGACCTGCCTGCTGGTGGACGCCACCCCCGCCGCGACGCCCGCCTGGGCCGTCGGCATCCCCGACACCGCCGTGTTCGTGATCGGCGCGTTGATCATGCCGAAGCCGAGGCCGAACGCCACATAGGCGGCGATCACCAGCGCCAGCGGGGTGGTCGCGTCCAGGCCGAGGAGCAGGCAGCCGCTCACGGCCATCCCCACCCCGCCGATCACCAGGGGCAGCCGGGTGCCCCGCCGCGCGACCATCCGTCCCGAGATCGGCGGCAGCAGCGCCGTCATCGCGGCCATCGGCAACGTGAGCAGACCCGCGTGCAGCGGCGAGTACCCGCGGACGTCCTGCAGGTAGAGCGCGTTGAGGAAGAGGAACCCGGCGAACGCCGAGAACGCGGCTACGGCCGTGAGCGTGGCGGCCGAGAACGGGACGCTCGCGAAGAAGCGCGGATCGAGCAGCGGCTCCGCCCGTCGGGACTCCACCACCAGCAGCCCGACCAGCGCCACGACGGCGGCGGCGAACGACCCCACGATCAGCGGACTCCCCCACCCGCGCCCCGGCCCCTCGATGATCCCGAAGGTCAGACCGCCCAGGAGCACGATCATCAGCAGCTGGCCCGCCGGGTCGAAGCGCCGCGCCCGCGGGGCGCGCGACTCCGGGACGAAGCGCGCGGTCAGCACCACGACGGCCACCACGACCGGCACGTTCAGCCAGAACACCGACCGCCAGCCCACGGTGTCCACGAGCAGGCCCCCGACCAGCGGGCCCAGCGCCATGGACAGACCGATCACCCCACCCCACACGCCGATGGCCCTGGCCCGTTCGGCGCGCTCGGTGAAGACGTTGGTGATGATCGACATGGCCACCGGGTTGAGCATCGATCCGCCGATCGCCTGCAGCGCGCGGAACGCGATCAGCCAGCCGGTGCTCGGGGCGAGGCTGCACAGCAGCGAACCGAGACCGAACAGGGTGAGGCCCGTCTGGAAGGTGCGCCTGCGGCCGAAGCGGTCGCCGGTGGACCCGCCGAGCATGAGCAGGCTCGCGAGCACGAGGGTGTAGGCGTCGATCACCCACTGCAGCCCCGAGAGCGACGAGCCGAGGTCGCGGCGGATCGACGGCAGCGCCAGGTTCACGATCGTGTTGTCGAGGCCGACGATGAACAGGCTCGAACAGCAGATCGCGAGGACCAGCAGCCTGCGGCGGCGGGTCAGATCGGGCACGGCGCTACCTCGTTCGGAACAGGCGGATCGATGAGCATTGCTCAGCTCAACGATGCCCGCTACCCGGGATTCCCCGGGCGCCCGGTGCACGACATCACAGCGACCGGTGGGTACCCCGCCGTTGACCTAGGTGGTGCGACCGCCGCGGTGGAACCGATCCGGAGGCCGTCATGACCACCGCGACCACCCGCTTCCAGGGCCCGACCGGCCAGGGCGTCGCCCACCGTGTTCTGCGCAAGCGGGCGCGGAGGTCGTCGAGGTCGGCGTCGGACGGTGTTCTGCACGGTCAACACCAAACAAGCTCTATAGTGGTGTCGTGGACGCGTTGCAGCTGGTCGAGGAGTTCCTCAACACGGTCGACGAACGGACCTTCAGCAGGCACGGCGAGAGCCACGTGGGGGGCGAACAGCTGACCTCGCCCGAGGCGTTGACGCGCTGGCTGGCGGCCCACGACCTCACCGCCGCGACGGAGACCGAGCCCGCCGATCTGGCCGCGACCACCACGCTGCGCACGGCGCTGCGGCAGGCGCTGACCGACGACACCGACACCGCCACGGCGCTCACCGGCTACCCCCTCCACCTCGCGCCGGACTCGTCGGGCGGCCTGCGCATCGCCGCCCGCTCCAGCAGGCCGTGGCTGGACACCATCGTCGAGACGGTGGCGGAGAGCGCGGCCCGCGGCGACTGGAAGCGGCTCAAGCTCTGCGCCGCGCCCGACTGCCGGTGGGCGTTCTACGACACCTCGCGCAGCGGTCGCGGCCGTTGGTGCTCGATGGAGGTCTGCGGCAACCGCCACAAGACCCGCGCCTACCGGGAGCGGCGCCACCAGTCGCCATGACGACCGGCCGGACGTGCCAGGGTTCCACCAGGCGAGCAGTGGCGCGTCCCGAAGGCGTGCGGCCTACGGACGGGGCAGGATCTCGCTGCAGAGCTATCAGAGTCGTCGACGCCGCACTTCCGGCGCGGCGCGAGAGGGGACGACGTGGCTGAACCGAAGATCCTGGGCATCGTGCTCGCGGGCGGCGCCGGGAAGCGTCTCGCGCCGCTGACCGACGACCGGGCCAAGCCCGCGGTGCCGTTCGGCGGCGTCTACCGTCTGATCGACTTCGCCCTGTCCAACCTCGTCAACGCGAACGTGCTCCGGATCGCCGTGCTGACGCAGTACAAGAGCCACAGCCTCGACCGCCACATCACCATGACCTGGCGGATGTCGAACCTGTTGGGCAACTACGTGACGCCGGTGCCCGCGCAGCAGCGCCTCGGCCCCCGTTGGTACACCGGTTCGGCCGACGCCATCTTCCAGTCGCTCAACCTGATCAAGGACGAGCGGCCGGACATCGTCGTCGTGTTCGGCGCCGACCACGTCTACCGGATGGACCCGCGGCAGATGTTGCGGCAGCACATCGACGGCGGCGCGGGCGTCACCGTGGCAGGCATCCCCGTCCCCCGCGCCGAGGCCACCGCGTTCGGCGTCATCCAGACCGCCGACGACGGACAGCGCATCGAGGCCTTCCTGGAGAAGCCCGCGGACCCGCCGGGGCTGCCCGGGCGCCCCGACGAGACCTACGCCTCCATGGGCAACTACGTCTTCACCACCGAGGCGCTCCTCGACGCCCTGCACACCGACGCGGCCAACGACGACAGCAAACACGACATGGGCGGCGACATCGTGCCGATGCTCGTCGGGCAGTCCGCGGCACAGGTCTACGACTTCCAGCGCAACGAGGTTCCCGGCGAGCACACCGGCGTGGAGCGCTACTGGCGCGACGTCGGGACGATCGACTCCTACTTCGACGCGCACATGGACCTGTGCGCGATCGTGCCCGCCTTCGACCTCTACAACAGCCAGTGGCCGATCCTCACCCACATCCCGTCGCACCCGCCCGCCAAGTTCGTCCACGACGACGGCGACCGCGTCGGCCGCGCGATCAACAGCGTCGTCTCGAACGGCGTCATCGTCTCCGGGGGTTCGGTCCGCGAGTCCGTGCTCTCCCCCGGCGTGTTCGTGCACAGCTGGGCACGCGTCGACCGCTCGGTGATCCTCGACGGCGCCCAGATCGGCCGCCACGCGGTCGTCCGCGACGCCATCCTCGACAAGAACGTGGTGGTCGGCGAGGGCGTCGAGGTCGGTGTCGACAAGGAGCAGGACCGCGCCCGCGGGCTCGTCGTCTCCGACGGCGGCGTCACCATCGTCGGCAAGGGTCAGGACGTGCCCAAGTAGCGGGAGCCCCGCTCACACCGCGCCGGTCGGATCCCGCTCGTCGGCCGCGCTGAGCTCCCCCGTGCGCCCGGCGAGCAGGCCGCGCACCGCGCCCACGGCGAGAACAGCCCCGATGAGCGGGGCGACGATGAACAACCACAGCTGCCCGAGCGCATCGCCGCCCGCGAACAAGGCGGGCCCGATCGACCGGGCAGGGTTGACCGACGTCCCCGTGAGCGGAATGCCGACCAGGTGGATGACCGTCAGGACCAGACCGATGGCCAGCCCGGCGAACCCCGGGGTGGCGTCGGCGTGGGTTACGAGCAGCACGACCATGACCAGCAGGGCGGTCAGCAGGATCTCGATGACGAGCGCGCCGAACAGGTTCACCGTCTTGCCCCACGAGTTCGTGCCGAGCCCGCCGGTCTGGTCGGTGACGCCCCCGGCGACCACCATCAGCTTGAGCAGGCCGCCCGCCACGATGGCCCCCACGATCTGGGCCACGACGTAGAGACCGGCATGCGCGGCGCTGATCCCGCGGCTGAGGAACACGCCCAGGGTGACCGCCGGGTTGACGTGGCAGCCGGAAATGGGGCCGATGGCGTAGGCCAGCGCCAACAACACCAGCCCGAAAGCCAACGCCACCCCGACCGGCCCGATCTTGTCGATGCCGAAGATTGCCGAGCCGACGGCGAAGAACACCAGGACGAAGGTCCCGACCCCCTCTGCCACAACACGTCGCGTCATGGATTCCCCCCGATCGCTGCGGTTGTGTGCTCCCACAACCGCACTTGTTCGAACCATTTTCCGCAGGCGTCACGCTAAGGGCGGAACGATCAAAGCGCTACCACCCGACAGCAGCGGTAGGGTGTCCCCATGATCGAGAAGGCACCGTTCGGCGCGACCGGTCACGAGTCGAGCCGCACCATCTTCGGCGCCGCGGCGCTCGGCAAGGTCTCCAAGGGCGATGCGGACCGGGCCCTGGATCTCCTGCTCGAGCACGGCATCAACCACATCGACGTGGCCGCGAGCTACGGCGATGCCGAGCTGCGGATCGCGTCCTGGCTGCAGCGCCATCCGGACACCTTCTTCCTCGCGACCAAGACCGGCGAGCGCACCTACCGCGGCGCGCGCGAGGAGATCCGCCGCTCCCTGGACCGCCTCGGCGTCGACCGGGTCGACTCGATCCAGCTGCACAACCTGGCCGACGTCATCGAGTGGGAGACCGCGCTGGGCGCCGACGGCGCCCTCGAAGCGGCGATCGAGGCGCGCGAGGAAGGGCTCGTGCGGTTCATCGGCGTCACGGGCCACGGCCTGTCGATACCCGAGATGCACCGGCGCAGCCTGGAGCGCTTCGCGTTCGACTCCGTGCTCCTGCCCTACAACTACGTCCAGATGCAGGACCCGCGCTACGCGGAGCGGTTCGAGGCGCTGGCCGCGGTCTGCGCCGAGCGCAACATCGCCCTGCAGACGATCAAGAGCCTCGCCCTGCGCCGCTGGGACGGCCGCAAAGCCACCGCGTCGACCTGGTACGAGCCCCTGCGCGAGCAGGCCGACATCGACCTGGCGGCGCACTGGGTGCTCGGCCGACCGGAGGCGTTCCTGCTCACCACCGGCGACGTCGAGATCCTCCCCCGGCTCCTCGACGCGGCGGAGCGGTTCGACCACCGGCCCTCCGACGAGGAGATGGACGCGCTGGCCGCCCGGAGCGAGGCCTCGCCGCTCTTCGTCTAGGGCAGGCGCAAGTGGGCGGGGCCGGTGGCCCAGCCCATCGGCGGTGGCGTGGTGAGGACGTGGCGGACGAACCGTGCCACGGCGGGCGTGTGCGCGCGGGTCGGGTTCCACTGCAGGCTGAACGGCACGTCGTAGCCGGGATCGACCGGGCGGATCACCGTGTCGGCGTGGCCCGCGGTGAGCGAGTCGATCAGTAGGATCCAGTCGAGCTCGGGTTGGTCCATCCAGTGGACCGCAGCCAGGTCGGTCGCCGCGAGCGGGGCCTGCGGTGGCGTGATGCCCACCGCGTCCAGGGCCTGGTGTTGGACGACGGCCCAGGCCGGGAACAGCGTGTCCGCGGGGGCGCCGAGGACCTCATGGGCCAGCTGGGCCAGCGGCACGATGGGCTGCGGGCGAGCCGGTGCTCCGGGCGGAGGCCGACGAGCAGGGGTTGGGAACAGAACACCTCGTTGACCACGCCATCGCGTTCGGGGAGCAACCCGCAGGTGCCACGTCAGCCGCCGTCGGCCACGGCCGGGGTCGCAGCCACAGCGGCCAGCACCTCGACCGCAGGCGCCGCCTCGGCGAAGAGGCACGAGGTGGGGCCAGCCAGCGCGACGGGAGGGGTTCGACGGACCCCGCGCAGCCGCCCGCGATGCGTGGGGTCGAGGGCGGCCAGGTCCTCGAGGATCGCCTTGCAGAACCGCAGCGGCGTGCCCGCTCGATGAGGGCGACCGCCGGGTGGCCTGGCGGGTGACCGGATCCGGGCGCGTGCGGTCGATGAAGCGCCGGCCGCGCCAGGAAGCTGCCCTCGCCCAGCACGGAGAGCGGAACGAGGCGAGCGAGAAGTCCGGCTCGGCCCGCAGCGTCCCGAGCGAGGCGCGGCCGCCCGCCGCCGTCGTCCGCCTTCTCGACCCGGTGCGGCACCGTCGCGGCGGGTGGTGATCACCCCGATGCTGCTGGCCTGCCGGCCGCCTGCCCCGCGGGCACCTGCTGATCCTCACCGACGTGTTCCTGGCGCACGGTCGTGCTCGGCGGCTGGTTCACCGGTCAGTGGATCTACGGCCCGGTCGAGCTCGACACGTTCCACCCGGGTACTTCCTGCCCACCGTCGCCGGGGGGCTGGTCGGATCCGCGGCGGCGGCGACCGTCGGCCAGCCCGGTCTGGCCGAGGTCATGTTCGGGCTCGGCTGCGTGTGCTGGATCGTGCTCGGGTCGATGATCATGGGGCGGCTCCTCTTCCGGCCGATGCTCCCCCCGCCGCTGCAACCGACCCTCGCGATCGAGGTCGCCCCGTCGGCCGTGGCGGCCCTCGCCTGGTTCCAGATCAACGGCCACCGGCTCGACATCGTGATGAGCTTCCTGGCGGGCTACGGCCTCCTCATGGTGATCGCCCAGCTGCGGCTGCTGCCCGCGTTCCTCCGGCTCCCGTTCATGCCGAGCACGTGGGCCTTCACGTTCAGCTGGTCGGCGGTCGCCACCGTTGCGCTGATCTGGCTCGAGGAGGGTCAGGGCACGGGGTATCGCGTCTGGTCGTACCTCGTCCTCGCCGCCATCACGCTGCTCGTCGGCGGGATCGCCGTCCGCACACTGGTGGCGGTCATCCGGGGGCAGCTCCTCCCCCATCCGCCCGCGACCGTCGAGCGACCGCACGCCGAGCGCGGTGCCACCGGGTGAGCACCCGCCGCCGCACGGAAACAGTCGTAGCCGTGGGCGATCGCCTCTGGGGTCCACGCCCCCGCGGCCAGCACCACCAGCGCGTCGAGGACGTCGGCGTTGAGGCCCGCGGTGTCCTCCAGTGCGCCGTCGCGACCAGGCAGACCCACCCGACCGGGCGGAACGTCACGGGCGAATCAACGACGTGTCGACATGACGGGCCTCCCTCCCGCCACGATGGAGCTGCCCGGAGGGCGCTACGCCGGCACGCTGGGCACCATGCGTATCCGACTCGCCTACGGCGACGAAGGCCTGCCGGTCGAGCTGCCCGACCACGCGCGCGTCGTGGTGCCCACGCCCCAGCCCGCCGCTCCGGACGCGCGCGCCCAGCTGCGGGCCGCGCTGCGCACGCCGGTCGCCGGGCCGCCCCTGCGCGAACGCGTCCGTCCCGGGCAGACCGTGGCCATCTCCGCCTGCGACATCACCCGGCCCCAGCCGCGCCACCTGATGATCCCCGTGCTGCTCGAGGAGCTCGACGGCATCATCGACCCCGACGACGTCGTCATCCTCGTGGCCACCGGCACGCACCGCGCCAACACCGACGCCGAGCTGCGCGCCATGTTCGGCGACGCCGTCGTCGACGCCGTCCGCATCGTCAACCACGACGCCCGCGCCCGCGACACCCTCACCTGGTGCGGCACCTTCGGCAACGACGTCCCCGTGTGGCTGCACCGCGAATGGGTCGCCGCCGACGTCAAGATCACCACCGGGTTCGTCGAGCCCCACTTCTTCGCCGGCTTCTCCGGCGGCCCCAAGCTCGTCGCCCCGGGACTGGCCGCCCTGGACACCGTCCTGGTCCTGCACGACGCCGCCCGCATCGGACACCCCGAGGCCCGCTGGGGCATCACCGAAGGCAACCCCGTCCACGACGACGTCCGCGCCATCGCCGCCGCCACCGGCGTCACCTTCGGCCTCGACGTCGTCCTCGACGAGAACAAGGCCATCGTCGCCGCGTTCGGCGGCGACCTCACCGCCGAACACACCGCCGCGTGCGCCGCCGCCCGCACCGCGGCCATGCGACCCGTCGACGACCGGTTCGACATCGTGGTCACGACCGGCTCCGGCTACCCCTTGGACCAGAACCTCTACCAGGCCGTGAAGGGCATGTCGGCCGCCTACCAGATCGCCCGGCCCGGCGGCACCATCATCTGCGCCGCCGAGTGCCGCGACGGGTTCCCCGACCACGGCTCCTACCGCAGCGAGCTGACCTCCGGCCCGACCCCCCAGCAGCTGCTGGACGCGATCGCCGGACGCACCCGGACCGTGCCCGACCAGTGGCAGATCCAGATCCAGGCCCGCATCCAGGCCGACACCCACGTCGTCATGCACACCTCGTACCTGAGCGACGCCGAGCTCGCCGCCGCCCACCTCGAGCAGACCGCCGACGTCACCGACGCGGTGGCCCGGGCGCTGGCCGCCACTCCCGACGCCCGCATCTGCGTCCTCCCCGAGGGCCCGCAGACGATCCCGTACGTCCGCGCGTAGCGGCTCCGGCCCACCGGACAAGGGTCCGGCGGTGAAATGTGATGGCGATCACGTATTAAGCGACCCATCGACGGCTCCAATCTTTTCCGTTTCGGCGGACGCCTCCGATCGACCCGATTAGTGCGGTTCCTCGACCGGAATCGCGGCGGGCCCGATTGCTCAAAGCGATCGGTCGACCACTCTGCGCAACAATTCTCTGGCCCCGACGTCGGCGTGATGCGATGATCCTGCCGAAACGTCGCACTAGGGGGTCCAATGCGTTGCGGCCGACCGGACCGCTACGGTTCGCCGCAGGTGGGAGCGCGCGCACCTGCTCAGCTCGCCGGTGCTCGACCCACGCAGTGCGATGCCCCATGAGGCGCTTCCGGATAGGCCAGAAAGCCTAATCCTTGCGTCCGAATGGCAGGTCTTTGGAAAGATCTTGAAAGTGGCGTAACAGGCCCCCGCGTCAGTACGATCGATTAATTGGGGGGGTCCCGACCATTTGTGATTCGATCATGGATGTCGAGGTGGGGGAGGTCTCACTTCAGTGCCGAGTTTCGTGTGCTCCAGTCTGTCGAAGGGCGGAGCAGCCCGGGGGGGCGAAAAGCCGATTTTGTCGTCCAGAAGGTTCACCACTGAGCACTCGAGAACGTGGTTGGTCCGCAGGGCCTTCCTCGTCCTCTGGGATGCCCTGGGCTGGGTCTTCGCGCTGGCGCTCGCGATGTCCGCGCGCGCCGACTTCACCATCAGGGACGTCGACACCCGGTCGTTCCTGACCATCGTCGCCTTCACCGTCGTCGGGCACCTCGCCGTGCACGCGGTCCTGTGGACCTACCGCGGCAGGCACCCGATCGGCGGCGTCGACGAGGCGCTCAACGTCGCGGCAGGCACAGCGCTCGTAGGAGCGATGGTGTTCGTCGTCGACTCGTTCATCCGGCCGGAGCTCGTGCCGCATTCCGTGCCGCTCCTGGCGGTGCCGATCGCGGTCATGATCGCGGTGGGCTCCCGGCTGGCCGTGCGGCTGTACCGGGAGCGCCACTACCGCGCCGACTACAGCGGCGCGCACCGCGTCATCGTCCTGGGTGCCGGGCTGGAGGGGCAGCAGCTCCTGCGGTCGATGCTCTCGGACCCGGCCGGCCGCTACTTGCCGGTCGCGCTGCTCGATGACAACCAGATCCTGCGCCGGTACCGGATCTCCGGTGTGTCCGTGCGGGGCACCCGGGCCGACGTCGCCTATGCGGCGGCGGAGTCGAACGCCGACATGCTCGTCATCGCCGACCGGACGCTTCCTGGTCCGGTCGTCGCGGAGATCGCGGACGCGGCGCACGACGCCGGGCTCACGGTGGCGATGCTGCCGACGCTCGACGAGGTGCTCCGGCCGCTGCCCCAGGAGCTGGTGCAGGAGACGTTCGTCCCCACGCCGCGGTTCGCCGACGACGGGGAGCAGCTCCGCTCGAAGGGGAGCCTCGAGACGGCGGTCAGCCCGGCGCGCGAGCCGCAGGCCGCGGCGCAGAGCACGACGAAGCGGTTCCTGGACATCGCGGTCTGCCTGATCGTCGTCGGTGATCGTCCTCCCGTTGATGCTGCTGATCGCCGTCGTCCTCAAGCTCACGTCCGACGAGGTGATCTACCGGACGCTGCGCGTCGGGCGCGACGGTCGCCCGTTCACGATGTTCAAGTTCGTCACGATGTCCGCGGGCGTCACCGGGCCCCGGGTCACCGAAGCAGGTGACCCGCGCATCACCGGTGTCGGTCGCTGGCTGCGCGCGACGAAGCTCAACGAGCTGCCGCAGCTGATCAACGTGCTCAAGGGGGACATGAGCATCGTCGGGCCGCGGCCGGAGGACCCGTCCTACGCCGCGCACTACGCCGACCGCCACCGGCCGGTGCTCGCGGTGCGACCCGGCATGACGAGCCTGGCGTTCCTGCGCTTCGGCGACGAGGAGGCGTTCATCGCCCGGGCCAACCCGAGCGACCTCGAGACCTACTACGTCCAGGAACTGCTGCCGACGAAGCTCGACATCGAGCTCGACTACGTCATGACCTGGAGCCTGTGGCAGGACCTGCGCATCCTCATGGGGACCATCCGCACCCTGTTGTGACCGCCGTGGTGGCGCTCAGCGGCTGCTGGGCGCCACTGCGGCGTTGTCCGGGGCGTTGTCCGGGCGGGCGAGACGCTCGCGGACCGAGACGAACGCCTCGGCGAACAGGTAGCCGGAGTGCCCGCCGCGCACCCGGGCGAGCGCCTCGATGTACTCGAAGCTGCGCGGGTGCTTGCCGCCGATCATCTCGGTGGGATAGCACGCGAGCGCCTTGAGCTTGCGCTCCCAGACCGGCTCCACGTCGACGAACGTCGTCGGGACGAACGCGTAGTTCGCCACCTGCGGCGCCTGGTCTGTCGAGGACGGCGTCTCGAAGGTCAGGAACCGCTGCACGACGGAGCCGAGCGGGGTCATCGGCCTGCACGCGGCGTAGACCGCCTTGAACACCACCTGGTGGTCGGTGTTCGCGTCGCCGCCGTGGTGGGTGTAGACGACCGT
Source organism: uncultured Actinomycetota bacterium (assembly GCA_963799945.1). Lineage (GTDB taxonomy): Bacteria > Actinomycetota > Actinomycetes > Mycobacteriales > Pseudonocardiaceae > Pseudonocardia. Next base: position 359,834 of record CAWCZG010000002.1, on the reverse strand, counting down.
GGGGCGGTAGGCGTCCAGGGCCGCCTCGACCGTCTTGATCAGGTCGATGAACGGCACGGTCTCGAGGCGCTGGTCGGGGAAGTCGTGGAACTCGACGTCCGTCACGCCCATGGCGGCCGCCGCCGCGAGGGCGCACTCCCGCCGGAAGGCCGACCGCGGGGTGCCCGGGAGCTTCTCGACCTCGCCCTCGGACATGATGAGCACGGTGACCTCGCTGCCCGCCTCGGCGTGCAGCGCCAGCGTTCCCCCGACCCCCAGCGTCTCGTCGTCGGGATGGGCCACGACGCACAGGACGCGTTGCCGCAGCGGGTCGTTCCGGTGGTGGCGCGGGGCGGGCAGGGCGAGCTCCGGTGCGGCCCTGGCCTTCTCGATGAGCACGGGCACGCCGTCGCCGCCGAACGTGTGGGCGAGCGGGTAGGGCGGGGCCAGCGCCCTGACCAGGTTGACGATCTCCTGGGCGGGCCGGTTCCAGTCGATCTCCCCGTCGGCCGCGGTGCGCCTGCGCGTGTAGGTGCTGCCGACGTCGCCCTGCGGGATGCGCGGTGCCGTGCCGTCGAGGATCGGGTCGATGTTGGCGCGCAACAGGTTCAGCGTCGCGTCGTCGGCCTTGCGCAGGACGGCGGCGGAGTCGTCGTCGCTCTCGATCGGGAACCGCTCGACGGCGATGACGTCGCCGGTGTCGATCCCCTCGTCCATGTAGAACATCGTGACGCCGGACGCCGCGAGGCCGTCGACGATGGCCCAGATCACCGGGCGACGAGCCACGGCGCCCCGGGAGCACGGCCGTGTGGAAGCCGATGACGCCCAACGGCGGGATGCGCAGGATCGACGACGGGATGATCTGCGAGAAGCCCACGACCAGCACGAGGTCGGGCTGCAAGGCCGCGATCTCGTCGACGTGCTCGCGGACCTTGGCGATCTTGCGGAGCACGGGTGGCGCGACGAGGTCGTCGAAGGTGCGGAAGCCCGAGACGCGGCCCGCGGCCGCCTCGTCGAGCACGTACACCCCGACCAGGTCGACGCCGGGGTGGTCGAGCAACTCCCGGACGGTCCGGTGGCCGTCGTCGAGTCCCCCGATGAACACCACCCTGCGCTTCGGCGACCCGGCCTCGGACCCGGCGCGCTCCCCTGCCTCCATCAGCCCCCCTTGCGCCGCGAGAGCGGCGATCCGTCTGCCTTGTCCGCCACCGTATCCGCACCCGCCGTCCGGGGGCGCGGCACCACGGGCCCGTGTGACGCAGGTCCGGATCGGTCGCCCCACCGCGAGGCGAACCGGACGAGCCCGGCGAGGAAGCCCCCGCCGTAGCCGAAGTGCATGGCCGCGAACGCGACCGGCAGCAGCGGCAGGTGGCGCCAGCCGTTGCGGCGCGCGATCGACACCGACGCGGAGACGGCGGCGACCCCGTAGGCGCCGAGCGTGGCCGACCAGAGCCTGCGCACGACCCGGCTCTTCGGCGCCAGCACCGCTCCCCCGATGACCGCCGCGGCGAAGGCGGGCGGGACGAACTGGCGCGCGCTCATCTGCTTCGGGTGCTTCTGCAGCACCCGGACCTTCCAGAACCCGTACTGCCGGTACTGGCGGAACAGCTTCCGCAGCGATGCCCGGCTGTAGTAGCGCGACTGGATGCGGTCGCTCAGCAGGATGCGGCCGCCCGCAGCCCGCAGCCGGTAGTTGAACTCGTCGTCCTGGTTGCGCACCATCTCGGGGTCGAACGGGCCGACCCGGGCGAACACCTCCCGGCGCCAGGCGCCCAGGTAGACGGTGTCGACCCAGTGCTCGCCCTCGGCGTAGTGGAACTGCGAGTCCCCCACGCCGAACCGCGACGACGTGGCCAGCGCGATGGTCTCGCCGATCCGCCCCTGCCCCTCGGCGTCCATCCCGCCGCCGACGCTGTCGGCGCCCGAGGTCTCCAACGCCGTGACGCACGCCGCCACGTAGTCCTTGGCGATGATGGTGTGCCCGTCGACCCGCACGACGACCTCGCCGCGCGTCTTGGCCAGTGCGGCGTTGAAGCCGGTGGGGACGATGCCGCCGGGGTTGTCGACGATCTCGACCGAGTGGGCCGGGTGCGCGTCGGCGAGCTCGCGGACGATCTCCCTGGTCTGGTCGTCGGACATGCCGTCGGCCACCAGCACCTGCATGAGTCCCGGCGGGTAGTCCTGGTCGAGCACGGCTCCCAGGCTGCGCGCGATGAACGCGCCTTCGTTGCGCACGGGCATGATCACGGTCACAGTGGCCCGCTCGGCGATGCTGTCAGACAAGGGTCCCCCCGCGGTGGGTGTCAGCGGTGGTCAGCGCATGATCGAGGCTTGCCCCACCGCCGCCGGAGCCTGCCACACGAGGTCACCCGGACGAGCGAGCTATGGTCATCTTGAGGAACACGCCGGGGGGCCGAACACCGATGATGCCGCAGGAGGATCTCGTGAGTGCCGATCGGGCTGCCTTGGGCGGCGGCACCGGGGGCGGTAGCGAGGTCAAGGCCGAGGTCAGCACCACGATCAGCGCCACCGCCGATGTGGCCGGGTCCGCGCGGATCGGCGCGGGCAGCCGGATCTGGCACCTGGCCCAGGTCGGCGACGACGCGGTGGTCGGCCGCTCGTGCATCGTCGGGCGCGGGGCCTACATCGGCCCGGGTGTCGTGGTCGGCGACCACGTCAAGATCCAGAACTACGCGCTCGTCTACCAGCCCGCCACGCTCGGGGACGGCGTCTTCGTCGGCCCGGCGGTGGTCCTCACCAACGACCTCAACCCCCGCGCCGTCGAGGCCGACGGGTCGCCCAAGTCGGCGGCCGACTGGACGCCTGCCGCGGTGCACGTCAAGGAGGGCGCCTCGCTGGGGGCCCGGTCGGTGTGCGTCGCCCCGGTCACGATCGGGCGCTGGGCCATGGTCGGCGCGGGCGCGGTGGTCGTGGCGGACGTGCCCGATTTCGCGCTCGTCGTCGGTGTGCCCGCCCGCCGCGTCGGGTGGGTCGGCCGGGCGGGCTTCGCGCTCCGGCGGCGCGACGACGCGACATGGCAATGTGAGAAGACCGGAGAACGCTACGTGGAGACAGAAGGCTCGCTGCATGAAATCCCCGCTTGAGGTCGACGACATCGGCGTTCCTGGCCGTGCCCGCGGCCGGTGTGCAGATCGGTGAGGAGGAGCGGGCCGCCGTAGATCGCGTGCTCACCTCCGGGATGCTGGCCCAGGGACCCGAGGTGGCCCGGTTCGAGGCCGAGTTCGCGGCGCACGTCGGCGACCGGCCGTGCGTGGCGGTCAACTCGGGCACCAGCGCGCTGCTGGTCGCGCTGCTCGCCCTCGGGATCGGCCCGGGCGACGAGGTCATCGTCCCGTCGTTCAGCTTCGCCGCCACGGCGAACGCGGTCGCCCTCACCGGGGCACGGCCGGTCTTCGCCGACATCGAGCCGCGCTACTACGGCCTCGACCCGGTCGCCGTCGAAGCCGCGGTCACCCCGAGGACGGCGGCGATCATGCCGGTGCACCTCTACGGCCATCCCGCGGCGATGGGCGCCATCGACGGCGATCGCCGCCCGCCACGGGCTCGCCATCGTGGAGGACGCGGCGCAGGCGCACCTGGCCGCCCTGGACGGGCGCCCGGTCGGCACCTTCGGCGCGGTGGCCGCGTTCAGCTTCTACCCCACCAAGAACATGACCTCCGGCGAAGGCGGGATGGTCGTGTGCGCCGACGAGGCCGTCGCGCGCACCGCGCGCCTCCTGCGCAACCAGGGCATGGAGCAGCGCTACGCCAACGAGATCGTCGGCTACAACCTGCGGATGACGGATCTGCACGCGGCGATCGGCCGGGTGCAGCTGCAGCGGCTGCCGGAGCGGACGGAGCAGCGCAGGCGCAACGCCGCCTTCCTCACCGCGGAGCTGTCCACCCACGCGGCCGGGCCGCGGCTCGGGCTGCCCGAGGTGGCGCCGGGAGCCGAGCCCGTCTGGCACCAGTACACGGTCCGCGCGACCGACCGCGACGGGCTGACGAAGCTGCTGGCCGATCACGGTGTCGGCACGGGCGTCTACTACCCCACGCCGATCCACCGGCTCCGGGCGTTCGACCTCGATCTCGACCTGCCCGCGACCGCTCGGGCCGCCGCCGAGGTGCTGTCGCTCCCGGTGCACACGGCCCTGTCGCAGGAGCAGCTCGACCACGTCGTCGCCGCCGTCACGTGGGCGGTGAGCCGATGAGCCGCACGCTGCGGGCCGGGCTGATCGGCCTGGGGCACATGGGCCGCCACCACGCCCGCGTGCTGCGCGAGATGCCCGAGGTCGACCTGGTCGCGGCCGTCGACACGCGGGAGGGGGCGGGTAACAACGTCTGGTCCCTGGACGTCGTCGACACGGTCGAGGAGCTCCTCGCCCGCGACATCGAGATGTGCGTGCTGGCCACGCCGACGGTCACGCACGAGCAGATCGGCCTGCAGCTGGCCGAGGCGGGCGTCGCCACGCTCATCGAGAAGCCGCTCGCGCACGACGCCAAGGCGGCCCAGAACATCGTCGAGGCCTTCGAGCGCACCGACACCCTGGGCTGCGTCGGGCACATCGAGCGGTTCAACCCGGCGCTGCAGGAGATGCGGCGCAGGCTGGCCGCCGACGAGCTGGGCAGCCTCTACCAGGTGGTCACCCGCAGGCAGGGCCCGTTCCCGGACCGGATCCTCGACGCGGGCGTCATCCTGGATCTGGCGACGCACGACGTCGACCTCACGGCCTGGGTCACCGACTCCGCCTACCGAGTCGGTCTCGGCCCGGTCGGCGCACCGCAGCGGCCGCCCGCACGAGGACCTCGTGAGCATCGTCGCGGAGCTGTCCAACGGGTTGGTCGTGACCCACCTCGTGAACTGGCTGTCGCCGTTCAAGGAGCGCGTCACGACCGTCACCGGCGACCGGGGGTGCCTGGTGGCCGACACGCTCACCGCGGACCTCACGCTCTACAAGAACGGTTCGCAGCAGTCGGAGTGGGACCGTGTCGCGGCGTTCCGCGGGGTCGCCGAGGGCGACGTCATCCGCTACGCGATCCCCAAGCCGGAACCGCTCACCACCGAGCTGCGCAACTTCGCCGCGGCCGTGCGGGGCGATCCCGACAGTTCTGGTCGTGACCCTCGAAGAGGGCCTGGCCACCGTCCGCATCGCCGAAGCGGTGCGCGAGTCGTCCGCGAGCGGCGACACCATACGCATCCCGAGGTGATGAGCACGATGAAGATAGCGGTGGTTGGGCTGGGCAAGATCGGCCTGCCGCTCGCGGTGCAGTTCGCGGTCGCAGGGACACCACGTCATCGGCGCGGACATCAGCGAGCCTGTCGTGCGCGGCCTCCGCGAGGCCGTGCCGCCCTTCCCTGGCGAGAGCGGGCTGCAGGAGCGGCTGACGGAGGTCGTGGGCTCGGGCGCGCTCGAGGTGACGACCGACACCACGTCCGCGGTGGCCGCCAGCGACGCCGTGGTCGTCGTCGTGCCCCTCTACGTGGACGCCGACAGCAAGCCGGAGTTCTCCGCCCTCGACGCCGCGACCGCGGCCGTCGCCGCGGGTCTGCGGCCCGGCACGCTCGTCTCGTACGAGACCACCCTGCCGGTGGGCACCACCCGCAACCGCCTGGGCGCCGCCCTGGAGGCGGGCAGCGGGCTGCGGATCGGGGTCGACCTGTTCGTCGTCTTCAGCCCCGAGCGGGTCTCCTCCGGCCGCGTGTTCGCCGACCTGGCCCGCTACCCGAAGCTGGTCGGCGGGCTGGACGCCGAGAGCGGGCGCCGCGCGGTCGAGTTCTACGGCGCGGGCCTCCGGTTCGACGAACGCCCGGACCTGGCCCGCCCCAACGGCGTGTGGGATCTGGGCTCCGCCGAGGCCGCGGAGTTCGCGAAGCTGGCGGAGACGACCTACCGGGACGTCAACATCGGCCTGGCCAACCAGTTCGCGCTCTACGCCGACCGCATCGGCGTCGACTTCCGCCGCATCAGCGAGGCGTGCAACTCCCAGCCCTTCAGCCACCTGCACACGCCCGGGATCGCCGTGGGCGGCCACTGCATCCCCGTCTACCCGTGGTTCTACCTGGCGGGCGACCCGGACGCGACGATCGTCCGCGCGGCCCGTGCGGCCAACAGCGCGATGCCCGAACGCGCGGTGCAGAACCTGGCCGACGCCTACGGCGACCTCACGGGCACCACGGTCGTCGTCCTGGGCGCCTGCTACCGCGGTGGGGTCAAGGAGACCGCGTTCTCCGGCGTGTTCGCCACCGTGGAGGCGCTGCGGGCACGCGGGGCCACTCCGGTGGTGCACGACCCGCTCTTCACCCCGGCCGAGCTCGCCTCGCTCGGGCTCGAGCCCTACCGGGACGGGCTGCGGGTCGACGCCGCCGTGCTGCAGGCCGACCACGCGGAGTACAGCCGCTTCACGCCCGCGGACCTGCCCGGCGTCACGGTGGTCCTCGACGGGCGCGGCGTCCTCGACCCGGGCCGCTGGCCCGGGGTCACGGTGGTCACCCTCGGATCGGGCGTCGTCTCGGCCTGAGCGGGCTCACTGCTGCTGCTGGAAGGGCCCGATGTCCACCCCGCCCTCCTGGGGGCGGGGGTTCCCGTCGAAGTCGACGGCGGGCGCCCCGACCTGGACGCCCGCGCCGAGGCCCGGGCTGCCCGCCTTGAGGTGGTAGTCGCCCGACCCGTTCAGCTGGAAGTTCGACGAAGTCCGGATCCACCATCTTGGTGCCGGACTGGCTGCCCGACTTCAGGTTGATCCGCTTCGTGCCGTTGTTCCACAGGATGTTGTTGATGAACTGGTTGTTGGGCCCGGTCGCGCCGCTCTCCCGGATGCCGTCGCGGCCGTTGTCCAGCGCGATGTTGTTCGAGACCACGAAGTTGTCGGCGTTGACCTCGCCGTTGTTCGGGCCATCGCCCTGCCCGATCACGATCCCGCCCTGCGGCGTTGCCGAAGACCAGGTTGTTCGAGATGGCCAGTGAGTTGCACGCGTGCCAGCACTGGATGCCGAACCCGGCGTTGCCGAAGGAGATGTTGTTGGCGACGACGCCGTTGGGGTGGCTGACGTAGATGCCGTGATCCAGCTCGCTGGCGCCGCACCGGGCCGCGATGTTGCCCATGACGTCGATGTCGTGGAGGTCGTAGTTGTCGTTGGCGGTCGTGATGCAGTTGCCGTCGTGGAAGTCGTGGACGTTGTTGTTGACCAGGCGGACGAACGACCCGCCGCTGAGCAGGCCGTCGGTGTTGGAACCGGTGATGTCGAACCCGTCGATGTCGACGTAGTCACCGTCGTTCTCCCACGCCGCGTCCGCGTCGCCGTCCCCGACGATCTTGGCCGCGCCGCGGTGGGCCGCCTGGAACGTGATCCGCGCATCGGCCGTGCCGTTGACGTCGGTGGTGATCGCACCGTTGTAGGTGCCGTCCGCGACGACGACCTCCGTGCCGGGCTTGGCCATCTTGGCCGCGCCCTGGATCGACTGCAGCGGCGCCGCCTGCGTACCCGAGTTGTCGTCGCTGCCCGACGGGGCCACGAAGAGCTGGGCCGTGGCCTTGGTCGGCACGATCGCGGTGCCCACCGACGGTGCCGACGGCGGCGCAGGCGCCGGACTGCCTGCCGAGCAGGCCGCAGCGGTCATCCCCGCGACCACCAGCACGATGGACGTTCGCCACTTGCTCATCTGATTCGCGATCCCCCACTGCGCCGCGTCAGCTGTCTTTGCTAACTACGCTACGCGTTCTGGTGTGTGCCTGGGCAAAAGGGCTGTGCCGACGACTTGCACTGACGAGGCGCGACGGCTATGTGCGCCGCCCCGCGTCGGCGGCGTCGGCCGCGTGCAAGCACAGCCAGTAGAGCGCGGCGTAGCTCAACACGTGGCCGATGGCGAGCACGATGACCGCGACCAGAACGGGCGCCCCCAGGAACCCGCACACGGCCATGCCGCCCGCCGTCAACGCGAACCGGATGCAGCCCCAGACGAGCTCGTGCCCCTGCCGCTCGAGGAGGAAGAGCGTGGACGACACCGGCGTCACCGCGAACTGGGCGAGGTAGGCCAGGGCCAGGTACCGCGCGTACTCCCCCGCCTCGACCCAGGAAGGCCCGAATATCAGGCCGAACAGCCACGGGCCCGCCACCACCACGACGAGGACCGGAGCCGCACCGAGCAGCAGGAGGCGCAGGACGGCGCCGCGCAGCAGCTTGCCCAGCGCGTCGCCGGGCTGGCGGATCGCGGCGCTCGTCTCGCCCGTGTAGACCTGGCTGACCGCCTGTCCGATGATCGCCGTCGGGCCGCTGAAGACGCGCACGGTGAGGCCCAGCAGGCCCGCTCGCGCGTCGCCGTAGAGGGCGCTCACGAGCAGCAGCGGCACCTCGAGCCCGGCCGAGTTGACGAACGAGGACGGGGCGGCAAGCAGGGGGAAGCGGCGGAACCGCCGCAGCGCGGCGCGCATCCCGGCCAGGCTGGGCCGCCGCTGGCGGAGCAGGCCGTTGCTCGACAACAGCCCGCCCAGCGCGACCAGCCTGCTCACCGCCAGGCCGAGCAGGAGGCCCAGCGGGCGCACACCGGCGAATCCCAACCCGACCTGCGTCGCGGTCTGCCCGACGCCCTGGAGGAGGTTGCGCCTGCCCAGCGCGCCGTAGGTGCGGTCACGCACCATCCACTCGGACAGCACCAGGTAGGTGCCGATGGCCAAGACCGTCAGCGCGACGAGCCACCAGTACCGCGCGAGCGCTCGGAACGCCGAGCAGCTCGGCCACCGGTTCGGCGGCGAACATACCGACGACGGCCGTCAGGAGCGTGGTGCCCGCCACGACCGCCAAGGCCGACCAGGCGACGTCGGCGGCTTCACCGTCGTCCGGTGGGATCGGGATGGCCGCTTCGAGTGAAGCCGTCGAGACCACGCTGAGCATCCCGATCACGGAGGTGAAGACCGTGAGCAGGCCGAGCTCTGCGGGGTCGTAGAGCCGCGTGAGCAGCGGGTAAGAGAGAATGACGAGGCCTTGGCCCGCGATGCTCCCCGCGACGATGCTCGTGACCCCCCGCAAAGTGGTCGGGAGTCGTCGTGCGTTCATATGGGTGATCAGCCGTGGTGCCGGAGCACGGAGCGTGACACCCGCACGGGGGCGCCGAGGCGGCAGTCCATCATCGGCGGCATGCTGGAACTGTATCCGGCGCGGCATCCGGCAGGGGCAGACGGGAGCGAGGACCAGTGACGGGCGAGCACACGGATGGTCGAATGCGGGTGAGACACCTGACTTCGGTCCACCCCATCGGCGACAACCGGATCTTCTACCGGGAGAGCAAGAGCCTCGCCGACGCGGGATACGACATCGCGATCATCGTCGGGCAGCCGCCGACGGGACCGGTCGCGGGCGTGCCGATCATCGGCGTCGGGCTGCCGCGCAACCGCGTCGACCGCGCGACCCGGACCGTCTGGAAGGTGTTCCGCGCGGCGCTGAAGGAGCGGGCGCAGATCAACCACCTGCACGACCCCGAGCTGCTGTGGGCGGGGCTGCTGCTCAAGCTGGCGGGCCGCCGCGTCGTGTACGACGTCCACGAGGACGCGCCCAAGCAGATCATGAACAAGTTCTGGATCCCCTGGTGGGCCAAGCGGGTGCTCGTCCAAGGGCACGGCGCTGATGGAGCGGATGGCCGCGGCGGTGTTCGACGGCATCGTCGCCGCGACACCGTCGATCGGCGAGCGCTTCCCCGCGCGACAAGACCGCCGTCGTCCAGAACTTCCCCCGCCTCGTCCGCCGCCCGACGACCGGCCGGTGGGCAGCGCGGAGGGCCGCAAGTACGCCTTCGCCTACACCGGCGGCCTCGCCGGGTGCAGGGTCTGCGGGAGATCGTGGCGACGGCCGCGCTCCTGCCGTCCGACCTGGGCGACGCGGTCGTGGCGGGCTGGTTCGACGACGACGAGCTCGAGCGCGAGGTCCGGGCGTCGGAGGGCTGGAAGCGCGTCGACTTCCTCGGCCGGGTCACCCCGAACGAGGTGCTGGAGGCGATCGTCAGCGCCCACTGCGGCATCGTGATCGACCACCCGATCAGCAACTACCTCGAGTCGTACTCGACGAAGATGTTCGAGTACATGGCCTGTGGCGTGCCGGTCGTCTGCTCCGACTTCCCGCTCTGGGTCCAGCCTGGTCGGCGACGCCGAGTGCGGTGTGACCGTCAACCCCATGGACCCGCACGCCGTCGTCAAGGCCGTCGAAGCGCTCTGTCGTGACCCCGAGGAGGCGCGCCGGCTCGGCGAGAACGGGCGCAAGGCCATCCGCGAGCGCTACAACTGGGAGAACGAGTTCGCGAAGCTCGACGACCTCTACCGGAGACTGACGTGATCAACCCGCAGCGTGTCCTTGTCATGTCGCCGCACACCGACGATGCCGAGCTCGGGTGCGGCGGCACGATGGCCCGGTGGATCGAGCGAGGGCGCGGAGATCTTCACCGCGGCGTTCTCGACCGCCGAGCTCTCCCTGCCCGAGGGCTCCAAGCCCTACCGGCTCAAGGACGAGTGCCACGTGGCGCTCGACGAGCTCGGCGTGCCCAAGGAGAACCGCTTCATCTACGACTACCCCGTCCGCGAACTGGGCTACCACCGCCAGGAGGTGCTCGAGGAGATGGTGAAGCTCGCCCGCGCGGTGGAGCCCGAGGTGGTGCTCGTGCCCTCCGGCGCGGACCTGCACCAGGACCACGCCGTCGTGCACCAGGAGAGCGTGCGCGCGTTCCGGTTCACCACGATGCTGGGCTACGAGCTGCCGTGGAACCACATCACGTTCTCCACCCAGGCCTTCGTCGTGCTGGAGGAGGAGCACCTGCGGCGCAAGTGGGCGGCGTTGACGAAGTACCAGAGCCAGCTCGAGGTGGCGCGGCCGTACTTCCGCTACGAGTTCATCGAGTCGATGGCCCGGGTCCGCGGCCTCCAGGTGAAGTCGGACTTCGCCGAGGCGTACGAGGCCATCCGGGTCGCGCGTGTGATCGTCGCGGCGCACCAGCCCAACTTCGCTCCCTGGTTGGGCTTCTTCGACAAGGCCAATGGCGGCCGACGTGCTCGTGCTCCTCGACACCGTGCAGTTCATCAAGCGGGGCTACCAGAACCGCACCCGCATCAAGGGGAGCAACGGCGAGCCCCAGTGGCTCACCATCCCGGTCATCAGCAAGGGGCGCTACGACCAGGCGACGCTCGACGTCGAGATCGACGAGACGCGCGCGCTGGCGCGCGGTGCACCTGCGCACCCTGCAGAGCGCGCTGGCCAAGGCGCCCCACCGCGACGCGCTGATGGAGCTCGTGGAGCCGATCTACGCCCGGGAGGACGTGCACCGCCTCGCCGACCTCAACGTCGCCATCCTGCGGGAGGTGGCCGCCCGGCTCGGCCTCGGCACGCGCGTGGTGCTGGCCTCGGAGCTCGACCTCACCGGCAGCTCGACCGAGCTGATGATCGAGCCTGACCAAGGCCGTGGGCGGCGACGTCTACCTGTCGGGTCCGACCGGCCGCCAGTACCTGGAGCCCGACCAGTTCACCCACGCCGGGCTCGAGCTGCGCTATCACGGGTTCTCCCCGTTCGAGTACCCGCAGCAGCACGGCGCGTTCGTGCCCGGGTTGAGCTGCTTCGACTACATCGCCAACTGCGGGTTCACGCCGTGGAAGACCGAGGCGGAGGAGTCGACCGTCACACCGTGACCGCGGCCACAGCTCCGCGTACCAGCGCTTCTCGACGGGTGGTCCGCAGGATCTCGTCGTTGTGCCACAGGATGCCGAGGTCCCCGCGGAAGCGCCGGCACGCGCGGGCGATGTCGAACACCTCCGTCTGCGCCGCCTCGGGCCGCAGTCCCATGTGGCCGAGGAGGGTGACGTCCATGACCTGGAACGGCTGTTCGCGCAGCGCCAGCGGCTTCGCGGGCGCCGAGGTCGAACACCGGGTACTCGTGGCACGTGCCGGTCCGGAAACCCGCCCGCCTCGCTGAACGCCAGCGAGCAGTCGTAGTCCAGGCCCGCCTCGTCCCAGTTGCGCCAGGTCTCCGGGTTGGCCCACTGCAGGTAGTGCTGCCGCCCTCCCCAGACGCTCCTGCTCCACGCCCATGCGTCGCGGCGACGTCGCGCAGGTGGGCGAACTCCTCCGCGGTCAGCGCCGCGTCGCGGAACGTGCCCAGGCCCGCGTGGAAGCCGACCTCGTGGCCGCGCCGGTGGACGTTCGCGCATGAGGCGCCGACCCAGGGGTGGTCGACGAGGTCGTAGCGACCACCCCGGGGGTTCGACGTCGTTGTTCGACAGGAAGTAGAAGGCGCTGCGCAGGCCGTGGCGCTCGCTCACCGTCATCAGGAAGTCGAACGTGTTGTGCGGATCCCGGTCGAGCTTCCCGCGCAGGAGCGTCGGCCTGCGCCCGCGCCCGCCGCAGCAGCAGGCCGACGTCGCGGCGGCGGACGATGTCGCCCGCGAGCTGGCGGGCGAGCAGCGCCCGGCTCCGCCCGAAGGTCGAGAGCGGGTCGTCGACGTCGTGGGAGAGCAGGACCCGGTAGTCGCCGATGGGTGGTGGCCAGCTGGGGCCACAGGCGCTGCAGCGCAGCGCGCAGCAGCTCGACGTAGGCGTCGACCAGCGGGGATGCGCAGGAAGTCCTCCCGTACCGCGCGCGCCGACGCCGCCGGGTACCGCCCGTACGCGTCGCGCTCACCCGGGATCGCCTCCTCGTAGCGGGTGAGCATCGCGAACGCGCTGCCGAACACGTCGACGTGAGGCGCACACCGCTGTCGTCGACCTCGACGAGCGGTCGGTCGTCCGGGCCGGGCGTTCCGTAGAGGACGGGGAGCCGCTCGGTGGCGCCGAGCACGCCCGCGCCCGCGGCACCGACCGCCCGCCACGACACCGGTTCGCGGGGAAGCGGAAGCGGCCGTCAGCCACTGCTCTTCCTCGGCGGCGAAGAACACGTCGGGAACGGTCACGACGCGGTCGTCGGCGCCGTCCAGCCCGATCCTGACGTCGGCGTGCTCGTGCTCCTCGGGCCGCCACTGCAGGCCCAGCCACTCCCCGAACACGACGTCGAGGACGTAGCGCCGCTCGGCGCTGTAACGAGGAGGGAACCGGACAACGATCATCGTCTGTTGATGTGTACGGTGCAGTGGTGGCCCATTCGAGTGAGGTCCGTCATCCAAATGATCCTCCCTAACGCTTGCCGGGCCGGCAATTCGACCACCGAGCGTAGCCAAGCGGATCACTCCACAGTGTCCGCGGGCAGCCTTGATCGGCCGCCGGAGCCGATCTTCCACCAGCCGTGGTGGTTGGACGCCGTCGCTCCGGGCAGTTGGGACGCCGTCGCGGTCGAACGCGGCGGGCGGACGGTCGCGACGATGCCGTTCGTCGTACGGGGCCCGCGGTGGTTCCGCGTGCTGACCCAGCCACCCCTCACCCCGTTCCTCGGTCCGTGGATCGCGCACGAGGAGGGGGCCAAGTACGCCACCGCCCTCGGCGACCAGATGGAGCTGCAGGCGCTGCTCGAGGCGCAGCTGCCCCCGGCCGCGGCGTTCCACCAGAACTTCTCGTCCAGTGTGCTCAGCTGCCTCCCGTTCATCTGGGCGGGCTACCGGGCCGAGGTGCGCTACACGTACCTGCTGCGGGATCTCAGCTCCGAGGAAGCGCTCTGGGACGGGCTCGCGGGCAACATCCGGCGGGAGATCCGCAAGGCCAAGCGCCAGCTCGAGGTGCGCGAAGCCACCGACGTCGACCGCTTCTACGACGTCTGGGCCAAGACGTTCGAACGCCAGGGAGCAGCGGCGCCCGACCGGGCCCGCCTGGAGCGCATCGACGCGGCCTGCGCGGCCCGTGGCGCCCGGGTGATGCTGTTCGCCTGCGACGAGGCCGAGCAGGTGCACGCCGTGGCCTATGTGGTCTGGGACCGGCAGACCGCGTACTACCTGATGGGCGGCGGCGATCCGAGCCTGCGCAACAGCGGGGCGAGCAGCCTCCTGCTCTGGGATGCGATCCGGAGGGCGAGAACTGCTTCACAAGTTTTCGACTTCGAAGGGTCTATGCTTCGACCTGTCGAGCGCTTCTTCCGGGCGTTCGGGGGTCGCCAGACGCCGTACCTCCATGTCAGCCGGGCGACACACGCCGGGGGGGCTGCGCTCGCCGTACGCGCGGGCGCCCAGAGCGTGAGCCCGCCGACGAGGGGAATGGGTCCGTGGTTCTGGTATTAGTGGACTGGTGGGCCCGGACGTCACTCGACACATGTCGCAGCTCTTCAGCCGATCGCGGGGGTGACAGGTGACCCCTCGCGAATTCGTCGACCATCGTCGCGGGAGCGGTGGCGCTTCATCGTCGCCGGACTGCTCCTCGGGGTCGTCGCGGCGACGCTCGCGATCATCCTGGTGCCGCGGGAGTACTCCGCGCCGGTCACCGTGATCGTGGCGACGCAGCCCGTCACCCCACCGTCGCCCCGGCAACGCGGCAGCGACGAGGTGTCCGCGCAACGCATCAGCACCTACGTCGAGCTGATGAGCAGCAGGCGCCTGGCCGGTGACGTGATCGCGCGCGTTGCGCCTGCCCGATGACGCCCGAGCAGCTGGCGGGCCGGATCTCGGTCACCACCACACCGGATTCGGCGCTCATCACCGCCACGGTCACCGACGACTCGTCCACGGTGGCGGTGCAGATCGCCAACGCGATCGGCGACGCGTTCGTCAAGAACGTCGCGGAGATCGAGCAGCCCGCCGACCCGACGCGCCGTCCCTCGGTGGCGGCCAAGGTCTTCCAGCCCGCGCAGGCGCCCGCCGATCTCGTCGCGCCGCGGCCCACGCTGTACGCCATCTTCGGGGTCGTGCTCGGCCTCCTGGCCGGGTTCGGCGCCGCGGTGGTCCGCAGCGCCCTCGACACCCGGGTCAAGGGCAGGAACCAGCTGGAGGAGATGCTCGGCTCGCCGGTGCTCGGCATCATCGGCCGCGACCCGAAGATCCGGCAGAGCCCGCTCGTCATGTACGGCGCTCCGCACACCCCGCTGGCCGAGGCCTTCCGACAGCTGCGGACGAACGTCCAGTTCACCGACATCGACCGGCAGCGCAAGTCCATCCTGGTGACGAGCGCAACCTCCGGCGAAGGCCGCACCACGACGGTCTGCAACCTGGGCCTCGCGCTGGCGGAGGCGGGTGCCCGCGTGGTCATCGTCGACGCCGACCTGCGCAACCCGGCCATCGCGGCCTGCCTGGGCATCGAGGGCACCCCCGGGCTCACCGACGTGCTGCTCAACGCGGTGTCGCTCGAGGAAGCCGTGCACCCGATCGGGCCCACGCTCGACGCGCTGCCCAGCGGGCTGTGCCCGCCGAACCCGAGCGAGCTGCTCGGCTCGGACCGGATGGCCGATCTGCTGATGGCCCTGCGCCGCCGCTACGACATCGTGCTCATCGACACCGCGCCGCTGCTCCCGGTCACCGACGCCGCCGTCCTGGCGCCGAACGTCGACGGGGTGCTCGTGCTCGCCCGCCACGGCCAGGCCCACGTGCAGGACGTCGTCGCGGCCCGCGACGCGCTCCACGCGGTGTCCGCGCGGATCCTGGGCTCGGTGCTGACGATGGTGCCGCGGGTGGGCACCCGCAAGGGGTCGCGCATCAAGCACGGTCCGGAGCGGCAGACGCCCGCGCCCCGGCCCCCGGCAGGCAACGCTCCGGGGCCCCGGCCGCCGTCGGGCAACGGGCAGGCGTCCCGGCGGTCAGAGGACACCACCATCACGGCCGTGCCCGCGCCGCGCGAGGACATGCGCAGGCAGAAGGGTGCGGGCGAGATGATCGACCGCGGATCAGCGGCACGATAGAGCAGGCGTGGGTACGATCGATCTAGTGACTGACGACGGGAACGATCCCCGCAGCGACCGTTGCTCATCGCGCAGCGCAGGCGGACGCTCCTCATCGTCGCCGTCGCGGTGGTGATCGCCGCGTCGATGGGGGTGCGCTACGCGGGCGATTCGCACCCCGCGTGGCTCGACCAGATCGCCGTCTCGGTGTCCCGGCAGTGGCTGCTCATGCCGCGCGGGTTGGCCATGGCGCTCATCGACGTGTACGACCCGGTGCCGCTGACCATCCTGATCGTCGTGCTCGCCGGTCTGTGCTTGGCCCTGGGCAGGCGCAGGTTGGCCGTGCTCGCCGTGGCGGCCCCGGTCGTCACGGGCCTCATCACCGTCATCGCCAAGCCGGTGATCGAGCGCACGAAGAACGGCGACCTCAGCTACCCGAGCGGCCACATGGGCTCGGCGGTCTCCATCGCGGTCGTGGTCTCGCTGCTGCTGGTCAGCCTGCTGGGCACGCGGTGGTGGGTGCGCGTGCTCGCTTTCCTCGTGCCCGTCGTGTGGGGTGGCGCGGTCGGGCTCGCGATGACGGAGACGAACTACCACTACTGGACCGACGCGGTCGGCGGCTTCTGCGTGGCGGTGGCCGTCGTGCTGGGCCTGGCCGTGCTGATCGACAGCAGGCCGTGGCGCCGGTCCCCACCAGAACACGACCCACGCAGACGGTCCAAAGGGGGAACCACGTCGTGAGCGAACTGAAGGCAGTGATCCAGGCGGGCGGTCGGGGCACCCGGCTCGCTCCCTATTCGACAGTGCTGCCCAAGGCCCTGATGCCGGTCGGTGAAGGCACGGTCATCGACCACCTGCTCAACCAGTTCAGCGACGCCGGCGTCAGCGAGGTGATGATCACGGTGAGCCGGTTCGGACCGCTCATACGCAGCTACTGCGGCGACGGCAGCCGGTGGAACCTCAGCATCGAGTACGTCACCGAAGACGCTCCGCTCGGCACGATCGGCGCGCTGAACCTGCTGCGGGACCGCCTGGACGGGCCGTTCTTCGTGACCAACTCCGACGTCTACACCGATCTCGAGCTCAAGGACCTCCTCGCCACCCACAGCAACGGGTCCGCCGATCTCACCGTCGTCGTCACCCCGCAGACGGTGAACATCAGCTACGGGGTCGTGGACCACGCCAACGGGCGGGTCACGGCCTTCCGGGAGAAGCCCAGCCAGCAGCTGTCGGTCAGCACCGGCATCTACTGCATGAGCCCCGGGGTCTTCTCGTACATCCCGCCCACGGGAGCGTTCGGCTTCGACCACCTCCTGGCGGCGATGCTGGGGGGCGACGCCGCCGTCGGCGTCCACGAACACCTGGGCAGCTGGATCGACATCGGCCGGGTCGAAGACCTCCGCAAGGCCCAGGAACAGGCCGCCCACCCCTTCGTCCCGGACGAGGTCGTCTGAGATGGCGCGTCACGACACCCCCGATGATCGAGCTCGGCGCCCCCGCGCTCGGCGACATCGAGAAGCAGGCCCTCCTCGCCGTCATCGACGACCAGTGGCTGACGATGGGCGAGCGGGTCCGCGGCTTCGAACGGGCCTTCGCCGAGCTGCACCGCGTCGACGACGCGGTGGCGGTCAGCTCGGCCACAGCGGCTCTGCACCTCATCCTCGCGGCGTTCGGCATCGGCGAGGGCGACGAGGTCCTCGTGCCGTCCATGAGCTTCGTGGCCACGGCGGCCGTCGTCGTGCAGACGGGGGCCACGCCGGTCTTCGTCGAGATCGAGGCGCCGGATCGCCCGCACATGTCCCTCGACGAGGCGCGCCGCCACGTCACCCCGCGCACCCGCGCGATCGTGGTGATGCACTACGGCGGTTTCGCGGTGGACCTCCCGGCCTGGCGGCGCTTCGCCGACGAGCACGGGCTCTTCCTGTTCGAGGACGCGGCGCACGTGGCGGGCCTGACCGGCGCGACGGCCGTCGGGAGCGACGCGTCCGCGTTCAGCTTCTTCACGAACAAGAACATGACCACCGCGGAAGGCGGCATGGTGGTCGTGGCCGACGAGGCGCGCCGGGAGCGCGTCCGCCTGCTGCGGTCCCACGCGATGACCACGAGCACGCTCGACCGCGACCGTGGTCGGGCCGTCGGCTACGACGTCGTCGCGTGCGGCTTCAACTTCCGGATGGACGAGCTGCGCGGGGCGCTGGGCCTCGTGCAGATCGAGCGGCTGCCGGGCTGGAACAAGACGCGCGTCGAGCTCATGGCGGCCTACCGCGAGCGCCTGGCCGCGCGGGTGCCGCAGGTGGTCGTCCCGTTCGACGCCCACCACCCGACCTCGGGCCACATCATGCCGGTGGTGCTCCCGCCGGGCTGCGACCGCGCCGCGATCATGGCCGCCATGCGGGCCGCGGGGATCCAGACGAGCGTGCACTACCCGGCCATCCACCAGTTCAGCTACTACCAGGACCAGTACGGCGGCATCACGCTCCCGCACACGGAGGACTTCAGCCTCCGCGAGCTGACGTTGCCGCTCCACCCCGCTCTCGACACCGCCGACCTCGACCGGGTGACGGGCGCGCTGGCCTCGTCCCTGGGGTCGGTGGCAGAGCAGAAATGATCGGCGGCAAGATGGCTAACGTGGATTTCTCGGGTCGTACGGTCCTTGTGGTGGGCGGAGCGGGTTACGTCGGCTCCGTCCTGGTGACGGAGTTGCTGCGGGCGGGCGCCCAGGTGCGCATCCTCGATCAGCTGATCTACGACAACGGCTTCTCCATCGCTCCCCTGCTGGACGATCCGCGGCTGCAGTTCCACCGGGGCGACCTGCGGAACCCGGAGGACCTCGCGCGGGCCGCACAGGGCGCCACAGACCTGGTTCTGCTGGCCTCGCTGGTCGGTGACCCCATCTGCAAGGCCTACCCCGAGCTCGCTCTGGAGATCAACGACGAGGGCGCGAAGCGCCTCATCGACCAGCTCGACGGGCTGGGGATCTCCCGGTTCGTCTTCACGTCCACGTGCAGCAACTACGGGATCCACGAGTCGTCCCGGCTGGCCACCGAGGACAGCGCGCTCAACCCCCAGTCGCTGTACGCCGAAACCAAGATCGCGGTCGAGCAGCACGTCCTCGCGAGGGCCCACGAACTGGCGGTCGCCCCGACCATTCTGCGCATCGCCACCGCATACGGGCTCTCGCCGCGCATGCGCTTCGATCTCACCGTCTCCCAGTTCGCGTGGGAGCTGGCGTCGGGACGGCCTTTGCAGGTCTACGACGCCGACACGTGGCGTCCCTATTGCCACGTGCGGGACATCAGCAAAGCGATCATGACGGTGCTCACCGCGCCGGAGAACGACATTCGCGGCGAAGTCTTCAACGTGGGTGACAACGCGCAGCAGTTCACGAAGCGGATGATCGTCGACGAGGTGCTCGGGCACCTCGGGCAGTCCGCCGCGGTCGCGGTCGCCTACGGCGACAAGGGTTCCGACCCCCGCAACTACCGCGTGTCGTTCGACAAGATCGCCGACAAACTGGGTTTCCGCTGCGACCAGACGGTGCAGGACTACCTCGCCCGGCTGACCGCCACCGTGCAGTCCGGAATCTTCCCGGATGCGGGCGCGAATCCCCGATTCGGCAATTACAAGATCGCTCACGTGGAGTCGATCTACTAGTCGCCGGGACGGCACCCGTCAAATCCGGTCGTGATCCGCGTGTTATCGTTGAGGTAGGGGCGTGAGTAACGCCGGCCTGCAGCCGAGGTCGGTGATGAACGACCCTATGCCGAAAGCGCAGGAACCCGCGATGGGCGAAGCCTCATCACAACCGGATCACCCACCGGCACAGCCCCGTCGCCGTGCCGGGCGCGCTTCGCTGCTCACGCCACCCCTCGGGATCCCGCTGTTCTCGGCGCGGCCCCGGCGGCCCGCCGAGGACTCGCGCCCCCCGTGCAGGCGCCCGCCGACGACCGGCCGCCGGTCCCGCCCCGACAGGACCCCGCGCTGGCCGGGAAGCTGTGCCGGTGCGGCCACGGCCGCACCGCGCATGAGCACTACCGCCGCGGCAGCGACTGCGGGGTGTGCGGCGCCGCGGGATGCGCCGCCTTCCGGCGGCCGGGCATCCTGCGGTCGGTCGCGATGCGCAGCCGCCGCGCCTCCTGACGAACGGCACTCCCCTGAACCTGAAGCGCGGCAGCGCCCTGCCGGTCGTCGACCTCTCAGCGGAGCCGGGCCGCCGCCCGGCGCCGCCGTTCGGCGCTCACCAGCCACCGTGCGCGCCGCACCACGGGGTTCTGCGTGGCGCGCATCAGCCGGTAATCCCAGGCTGGAGCGGTTGATCTGGTCGAAGCGGGCGGCCTTGCCCGGCTCCCGACGCTGCAGCAGGGCGTGGGCGACGTCCATGGGATCGTGCTCGAGATGCTCGTCCATCGACTCGAACCAGGTCGCGCTCGCGGCCGCCTCGGCCTGCCAGCGCTCGACCTCCGGGCGGCGCTTGGCGGCGTAGCGACGCACCGCGTCCGCGGTGTCGGATCCCGGCACGGAGAGCGCGTCGGCCAGCGCGATCGCGTCCTCCAACGCCAGCCGCGTGCCCGAGCCGATCGAGTAGTGCGCGGTGTGGGCGGCGTCGCCCATCAGCACGACACGTCCGTCGGACCAGCGCTCGTTGGTGAGCGTCGGGAAGTGCGTCCACGCGGAGGGGTGCTGGCCGGGTCGCCGGTCGAGCAGGGGCGCGCCGTCGAGGTGGCGTTGGAAGACGTCGGCCAGCAGCTTCAGGCACGCCGAATTGTCCAGTTCGTCCAGGCCGAGTTTGCGCCACGTCGGTTCCGCGCATTCGACGATAACGGTGCTGGCGCCCGGCGCGAACTGATAACCGTGGTACCAGAGCCATCCGGCATCCGTGCGTTCGCAACCGAACGTGAAGTCGGAGAACTCCTTGGACGTTCCGAGCCAGATGTACGAATTGTTCCCGGTGTGCACCGAAGGGCCGAATGCGGCGGCATTGCGGGAGCGAATGGCGCTCGTGTTGCCGTCGGCGGCGACGACGAGATCGGCGTCGATGTCCGCCACGTCCGTGACGGTCTCCTCGAACGTCATCCGCACACCCAGCTGACGCGCCCGCGCCTGGAGGATGTCGAGCAGCTGCTGGCGGCCGATGCTGTAGCCGTAGCCCCCGAGGTGCACGACCTCGTCGCCGACCCGCAGCTGCTGGCCGGTCCACGTCACCGAGCGCGCGGTGATCTCCCGCGCCGTCTGCGGGTCGACCTGGTGCAGCACGTTGCGCAGGGAGTCCCAGTAGACGACGCCCCAGCCGTACGTCGTCCCGGGCGGGTTGCGCTCCACGACGACGACCTCGCGACCGGGGTCACGCAGTTTGGCGACCAGGGCGAAGTAGAGGCCTGCGGGACCACCGCCGACACAGGCGATCTTCATGTGGTCGCCCACGTTCGGGACCATGCGACATCCATGTCCCTAGCCTGCCGGCGCAGTGACCACCTGTGCCTGTTGACCCCCATCCGGGCGAGTACGGCGGATAGACCCACTCGGGTGGTGAGTTCCACGAATGTCACTAGGCTGATGGAACCAGCCACCCCGCGCGGAGAGGGGACCGGACAACGACGACGGTTCCGGACGAAGAAGCTGAGGAGGTGATCGAGATGCACGGACTGGAGCCGATGGGCGAGGCGGTGCTAGGCGAAGACGAGGTCCGTTGGGCGCACACGCCCTTCGAGCAACCGTGGTGGTTGAACGCCGTCGCACCAGGCGGCTGGGGCGAGGCCGTCGTCGAACGGCAGGGTGAGGTCGTGGCGCGGCTGCCCTACGCCCGCAAGACGAAGCTCGGGCTCACCGTGCTCACGCAGCCCCCGTTGACCCGGTTCGTCGGGCCGTGGCTGCGCCCTTCGACCGGCAAGTACGCCACCCAGCTCGGCGTCGAGTCCGAGCTGATGACGGAGCTGATCGAGAAGCTGCCGCCGCACGACGTCTACCGCGGCAGCTTCGCGCCCAACGTCACGAACTGGCTGCCCTTCTACTGGGCGGGCTTCGACGCCACCCTCCGCTACACCTACCGGCTGGACGACCTGTCCGACCCCGACCGGCTCTGGGCCGATGTCGGCGGCAACGTCCGCAGCCGCGTCAAGCGCGCCCGCAAGGACGTGGAGATCCGCACGGACGTGTGCCTCAGCGACATCCTGCGGATCAACCGGCAGCTCTTCGAGCGGCAGGGCCTCGCTCCCCCGTTCGACGACGAGATGGCCCACCGCCTCGACGAGGCCTGCGTGAAGCGCAACGCGCGCGAGATCGTCGCGGCCGTCGGGCCCGATGGCCGCGTCCACGCGGCGCTGTACCTGGTGCGCGACGCCACCACGACGTACCTGCTCTACGGCGGCACCGACGCGGAGTTCCGGTCGAGCGGCGTCAACACCCTCGTCGTGTGGGAGGCCATCCGCCGCGCGGCGGAGGAGTCGCAGCACTTCGACTTCCTCGGCTCGATGATCGAGTCGGTGGAGCGCGTCAACCGTTCGTTCGGGGCGCAGCAACGGCCCTATTTGTTCGTCTCGCGGTCGCGCCCTTACGCCCGGGCCGTGCTGGCCACCCGGGAGACCGCCCTGAAGGCGAAGCGGCGGCTGCGGCGTGGCGGGTCGGCGGGCCCGAGCGCCTCGGGCAGCCCGGGCGGCGGCTCAGCCTGAGGGGATCCGCTCGGTGCCGATCCTGTCAGGGCGCGATCCGGTCAGGGCGGATCACCGGCAGGCGGGTCGTCGTCAACCCCGGCTCATATCTGAGGCGTCGCGGCGGACGGTTGGGGGGAGCCGCCGGGCGCTTCGGCTCGTCGTCCCGGTCGGGGAGGTCACGCGGGGCGAGCGCACAGAGGATGATCGCGAAGATGAAGCCGTGCGTGAGCAGCGCGGTGAGGATCGCCGATTCCGCGAGCGCCAAGGCGGGCATCACGAAGACGAGGCAGGCGAAGCGGCGGGGCAGCCCGCGGGTCGCGTCGTCGATCGCCCACAGCAGCAGGATCAGCACCAGGGTGGCGGCGAGCATCCCCGGGTAGCCGAAGTTGGCGTAGCCGTCGGCCAGCCAGCTGGCGTTGGCGTGGGTGAACGGGTCGCCGAAGAACTGCTGGCCGACCAGGTCTGGCGGCTCTTTGGCGTAGGGGTACGGGAAGAAGTAGCGCAGCACCGAGTAGCCGAGCTTCGCCTTCGGGATGTCGTGGAAGACCTGCACGTAGCCGGTGAGGACGGTGCCCGGCGTCACCAGCACCCGGCGGACGAAGTCCGACGTCAGCGTGTTCGAGACGTTCCACCAGTCGATCACCAGGACGCCGATCGAGCCGAAGACCGCGGCGGACAGGATGCTCGGGCCGACCGGGTAGCGGCGGCGCAGGTAGATGTAGGCGACGAGGATGGCGACCGGGGCCAGGATCGCGGTCTTGCTGCCCTGCTGCGAGTACAGGTAGACCTGCCCGAGCACGCCCAGCGCCACCCAGCCCCACCGCCGGTACCACAGCCCGCCGATGATCAGCAGCGGGTCGAGCACCTTGTCGATCAGGGGCACCACGTAGGCGAGGACGGGATCGCTGGACTCCGTCACGCGGAAGTCGCCCCGCACCCCGTAGACGTCTTCGAACGACGGCAGCGTGAACTTGATGCCCGCGTAGACCACGATGACGATCATGAGCACCACCCACAGCGACCCGATCATCAGCCACCAGCGGCGTTCGGACATCGGGGCGAGCGGGATGAACCCGCGCAGCGCCTGACGGGTGCCGAAGAGCACTATGAGCAGGAAGCAACCCGCCACCCACAGCGCCAGCTCGAGGGACTCGTCGGGGTCCAGTGCGGGTGAGATCTGCGGCACGATCACCGACGGCAGGACGGCGACCAGGAAGAGCAGCCAGACGATCAGGTGCGACGGGCGTTTGATGTGCCGCGGCAGCAGCAGCGCCAGCACGATCACGATGGCGATCGAGGCCCCGTAGTAGTACGGGTCCGGCGCGCGGTAGCCGTACTGCAGGTAGGTGAACAGCGGCGCGATGTCGTAGTAGTACGCGAAGTGCAGGACCGCGACGTAGACGAGCACGACGAGCACCACGACGGGCCCGCGCGACATCATGCTGCGCTTCGCGAGTGCCTTCACCCTTCTGAAGATACGGGACCCGGCAGCCGGTGCGTGTGAGGACGAGCCTGATGCCGACCGTCAGGCCCCGAATGTCACGACCCCGCGCAGGTTGCGGCCCGCGTGCATGTCCTCGAACCCCTGCGCGACGTCGTCGAGCGCGTAGCGGCGGGTCACCAGCTCCTCCAACTTCAGCGCGCCCTGCTGCCACAGCCGGAGCTGGGCGGGGATGTCCGCGGTGGGCGCGCTGGCGCCGAACAGCGAGCCCTGCAGGCGCTTCTGGTAGAGCACCAGCTCGGTGAGCGGGATGTCGCCGTCGCGCGTCCTGGTCTCGCCGAGCCCGACCACCACGCACGTACCGGCCTTGCGCACCGCGCGCAGGGCCTGTCCGACGTGCTCCCCGCGCGTCACACCCACGGTCACGATGGCGGCATCGGCGCCCTGGCCCTCGGTGAGCTCGCGGCCGAGTTCGGCGGCGTCGCGGATGGACTCCACGGCGTGGGTCGCACCCAGCCGCAGCGCCGATTCCCGCTTGAACGCGACCGGGTCGACGGCGATGACGTGGGCGGCGCCCGCGTGCGCGGCTCCTTGCACGGCGTTGATCCCGATCCCGCCGACCCCCATGACGATCACGGTCTGACCCGGGCGCACCTCGGCCGAGTTGACCGCGGCGCCCCAGCCCGTGCCCACCCCGCAGCCCGTCAGACAGGCCAGCTCCAACGGGATCGACGGGTCGATCTTCACAGCCGAGTACACCGAGACCGTCGTGTGCTCGCAGAACGTCGACAGCCCGCACATCTGGCCCACCGGCCGTCCGTCCATGGCGAGCCGGAAGCTGTCCGGGTCGTCCCAGCGCGCGTTCGTGCCGATCGACGCGCCGAGATTGCACAGGTTCTGGTGGCCGGTCGCGCACCACCGGCACCGCCCGCAGCTGGGCAGGAACGAGAACACCACGTGGTCACCCTCGGCGAACCAGGGCGTGTGCGGCCCCACCGCCTCGACGATCCCGGCTCCCTCGTGCCCGCCCGCGAACGGCAGGACGGCGACCTTCATGTCACCCGTCGCGTGGTGGTCGTCGGAGTGGCACAGTCCGCTCGCCACCATCCGCACCCGGATCTCGCCCGTCCGCGGGTCGTCCACGTCGAGCTCGACCACCTCGTACCGTCCGGGCACCTCGAGCAACACCGCGC
This sequence comes from uncultured Actinomycetota bacterium, assembly GCA_963799945.1. Lineage (GTDB taxonomy): Bacteria > Actinomycetota > Actinomycetes > Mycobacteriales > Pseudonocardiaceae > Pseudonocardia. The sequence goes on along the minus strand of CAWCZG010000002.1, from coordinate 334,818 downwards.
CGCGCGTCTTCATCGCCGTCCTCCCCCTGATGATCGTGACGATAACCCGCCACCGCGGAGCCACCGGGTGGCGAACACCACGTCCGACCAGTTCGAGCATTGACAGTTAGAAGACTGACAGTTAGGGTCTTCACTATGGACGAGCCCAAGGTCGCCACTGCCCTCGAGCTGACCCGCTGGATCATGTGGGCTCAGCGCAAGGCCGGCCGAGGACTGGATCCGCGCCCGCGAGCTCAGCTTCGAGCAGAGCTTCGCGCTCGGCTATCTCGTCCAGAACCCCGGTTCGATCCAGCGCGACATCGCCCAGGTGACCCGCACGAGCGCCGCGAGCGTCTCGAGCCTGCTGCAGGGGCTCGAGCGCCGCGGCCTCGTCGAGCGCCGCACCGAGCCGGGCGACGAGCGCAGCAAACGCGTCTACGCGACGCCGGCAAGGCGCCGAGCTCATCGCCGGGTTCGACACCGCCATGGCCGCCGCCGAGGAGACGATCCTCGCTCCGCTGGACGAGGCCGAGCGGGCCACCCTGCACGCCCTGCTCACGAAGATCACCGCGGAACTGCCGCAACCGACCCGGTCCTGAGCCGTCCCGCGCGGCCCGGCCGCGCATCCCGAACACCCCCGCCGCACCGGCGTCCGTCGGCGCGCGCTCCACCCTGCGCATCTGAAGGAGCAGCCATGACCACCACGAACCTCGAACGCCCGCCGAAGTCCGACGCCGTCGGCACCAACCGCTGGTACCTCTCGGCCGCGCCGATCGTCCGCGCCCTCGTGCACCTCTGCGTGCCGATGGCCGCCGCGATGATCGTCGGCGCCGTCTACAACCTCATCAACGCGGGCTTCATCGGCTCGCTGCACGACACCGCGCTGCTCGCCGCGATCACGTTCGGCACACCGCTGCTCGGCCTGGTCATGGCCGTCGGCGGCGTGTTCGGCGTCGGCGGCGGCGCGCTCATCTCGCGGCTGCTCGGCGCGGCGGAGCACGACCCCGCGCAGGCCGGCCGAGATCAAGCACGTCGCGTCGTTCGCCGTCTGGGGCTCGGTGATCGCCGGGGCCGTCTTCGGCGGCATCGGCCTGCTCCTGCTGCACCCGCTCGTGGCGGTGCTCGGCGCGGATGCCGCCGCCGTGCCCGCGACCAGCGCCTACGTCGCCGTCATGCTCGCCTTCGTCCCCGTGCTCGCCGCGGCGTTCTGCCTCGAACAGCTCGTGCGGGCGGAGGGCGCCGCCCGCCAGGTGATGATCGGGCTCATCGCGCTCCACGGTCGCGAACCTCGTGTTCGACGTCCTGTTCATCCTCGTGCTGCACTGGGGCGTCGCCGGGGCGGCGCTGTCGATGGGCCTCGCCAACCTCGGCATCGTCGTCTACTTCGCCGTGCTGGCTGCAGCGGCACAGCGAGCACGTGAGCCTCGCGCCGCGGTGGTTCACGCTCTCGCCCACCGTGCTGAAGCCCGTCTTCGGCGTCGGCGTCGGCGAGCTGCTCCAGTCCGGCCTTCCTGATCGTCACGTCGCTGGTGCTCAACAACCTCGCGGTCGCGTACGGCGACGGCGCGCTCGCGGCCATGGGCGTCGCGGTCCGCATCGCGCAGGTTCCGGAGTTCCTGGTCATGGGCGTCACGATCGGCGTGCTGCCGCTCCTCGCCTACTCGTACGGCAAGGGCGACCGCGGCCGTCTCACCGTCGGCGCTGCGCGGCTCCGCGATCACGGTCGGCGGCATCGTCGCTGGTCTTCGCGACGACCGTGCTCGTCTTCCGCGAGCAGGTGTTCTCCGCGTTCTCGGCCGACCGCTCGGTCCTCGCGATCGGCGTCACGATCCTCACCGCGCAGCTCGTGGCGATGATCGTGAACGGGTTCACCGGCCTGTTCACGTCGCTGTTCCAGGCGACCGGACGCTCGGTGGCGGCGATCGTCATGTCGGTGGCCCAGGGCGTGCTGTTCATCCCGATCGTGCTGCTCGGCAACCTGTGGTTCGGGCTGGCCGGCATCATCTGGGCGCTCACCGTCACCGAGGTCATCGTGTTCCTCGTCGGCGTCGGTGATGTGGCTGGCGTCGCGTCGCGCGATCGACCGCGGCCTCGCCGAGGGCAGCCCGGAGCGGGCCGAGGAAGTGCTCGAACAGGCCTGATCAGCGGTAACTCCGCGCGAGCGCGGCCAGCCCCTCGTCGATGCCGACGCGGGGCTTCCAGCCCAGGAGCTCGGTCGTGCGGCGCTGGTCGAACCAATGGGCGGTGCTCAGCTGCTCGGCCAGGAACCGGGTCATCGGCGGATCGCCCGAGCCGAGGTGCAGCGCCCACGCCGTCTCCACCGCCGCCCCCGCCCACCGCGCCACCGGCGACGGCACGGCGCGCCGCGGCGGCCGGACCCCCGCAGCCCGACAGATCGCGGCCAGCAGATCGGCGACGGGGCGGGGCTCGCCGTTGGAGACGACGAGGGCCTGCCCGCGCGCCTCGTGGCAGCGCTCGAGCGCGGCGACGAGCGCGTCCGCGGCGTTCGTGATGTAGGTCGTGTCGATGAGCGCGGCGCCGGAGCCGATCACCGGCAGCCTGCCCGCGCGGGCCCGGGCGATGATGCGGCCGACGAGCTGGGTGTCGCCCGGCCCCCACACCAGATGGGGGCGCACCGCGATGGTGGCGGGACCGTCGGGGTCGGCGTCCGCGGCGAGCGCGATGCGCTCGGCCACCGCCTTGCTGCGGGCGTAGTGTCCGCGCGCCCCCCGCGGATCCGCCTGCCCGGCAGGCGCGCCGACCAGTGACGCACCGCTGTGCGCGACCGAGGGGGTGGAGACGTGCACGAGCCGCTGCACGGCGGCGCGCCGGCACGCCTCCACGACCACCCGCGTTCCGGTGATGTTGGTGCGGGCGAACTCCGGGTAGCGGCCGCGGATGTCCACCTTCGCGGCCAGGTGCACCACCGCGTCGTGCCGGTGCAGCGCCGCGGAGACCGCTTCCAGGTCGGCGACGTCGGCCAGCACCTCGCGATGGGCCGACCCCGTCGGGCGTCGCTGCAGCACGGTAACGGAGTCCCCGCGCTCCGCGAGCCGGTCGGCGACGGCGGCCCCGAGCAGGCTCGTGCCCCCCGTCACCATGACCTTCACGGCCGCCTGCCGGTCCGCAGGCCCGCGAGCACCTGCTCCGACCACTCCGCGACCCGGGACCTGTCGATCTTGGAAGCGTGCCGGATGTCGACGGGCAGCGCATCGGTTCGCAGCACGGCCGCTACGGGGACGCCTGCGGCGGCCCGCACCGCGGCCGTGAGGGCCTCGTGGGCGAGCCGGGGTGAGCCCGGCCGCGACGGTCCCCGGCCCGCGACGACGACCACGACCTGCTGCGTGCCGCGCGGCCCCACGCCGACGACGGCGACGGAGTCGACCCCCTCGACGGCGGCCACCCGCTGCTCGACCCCAACGGGGGTCACCGGTCCCGCCGCGGTCGCGACCACGTGCCCGAGGCGACCCTCGACCCACAGCAGGCCCTCGTCATCGAGGTGCCCGACGTCGCCCGTGTGGTGCCACCCCGGGTCACGGGAGGCCTCGCGCTCGGTCGCCCACAGCTGGTCGTAGCGGTCCTTGATGTGGGCCGCGCGCACGCAGATTTCCCCGGTCACCCCGGCGGCACGGCTCAACGGACCTTCCGGGATCCCCATCGGCGACAACGGGCTCAGCGCCACCGCCACCCCGGCGAGCGGCCGCCCGACGCACACGCCGTTGCCCGGCCCGGCCGCGTCGATCTCGGTCAGCGTGATGTCGGTGACCGGCAGGACCTCGGTCATGCCGTAGGGAGTGTGGAACTCGGCGCCGGGCAGGACGTCCGCGACGGCGTGCAGCAGCGCCGCGGGCACGGGCGCCCCCGCCGAGACGACCAGCCGGATCTTCCCCAGCGCCGCGCGACGGCCCGCGGTGAGGTCGTGGGCCGATGCCACGACGCCGCGCAGGGCGGCGGGTGAGGCGAAGACGACGGTCGCGTCCACGGCGGCCGCGGCGTCGGCGAGCCCGGCAGCGGTCAGCTCGCCGGGGGTGCGGGCGGCGGGCACCGCGGAGGCGACGCCCAACGCGGGCCCGTACAGCGCGAACGGCGGGAACGCCGCGACGAGGCGGTCGTCGGCCTTCAGCCGGTAGGTCTCGCGCAGCGTCTCGAGCTGGGCCTGCAGCCGGCCGTGCCGGTACACCACGCCCTTGGCGGGCCCGGTCGCGCCGGATGTGAACAGCACCGCGGCCTCCGCGTCGGCTCCGACAGCGGGTGGCGGGATGCGGTGCCGCCCGGCCTCGGCGACGTCGCGCAGGCCTCGGGCGCCGAGCACCCGCCGCAGCACCCGGCCCGCCGGGCCTGCCACGATGCGCCCACCCGGGATGCCGAGCACGCGGGCCAGCGCAAGGCCGCGGGCGATGCCGATGACGTGGTCGGGCGCGGCCCCGCGCAGGGCCCTGGCCAGACCGACGGGACCCAGCCCCGCGTCGGCGATCACGACCACCGCACCGGCGCGCCAGCAGGCGAACGCCACTGCGGTCAGGTCGGCGCTCGGTGGGACCAGCAACGCGACGCGGTCCCCCGGCCGGACGCCCGCGGCGGCCAGACCCGCGGCCAGCTCGCCCACACGGCGCTCCAACAGGTCGAAGGAGATCGTCCGGCGGCGACCCAGGAGCTCGACGACCGCCGGTGCCGGGTCTCCCGCGCGGGCCTCCAGCGCGGCCCAGACGGGCGGCCGGTCGGACGGCGCCGCCTGCCCGTCCGGCACCGGCGTCGCGCCGACACCGCTCAGCCACCGCCAGCAGTCCGCCGCACTGCGCGGAGCGTCCTCGGTGACCAGGTGCGAGGCCCGCTCGTAGCGGTGCACTTCGGCGTGCGGCAGCCGCCCGCGCAGGTCCCGCAGGTAGCGGTCGGAGAACACCGGGTCGCGCGGGCCCCACAGCATCAGCACCGGCACGTCGGCCAGCGCGCTCAGGCCTGCCGCGATCCCGTCGAGGGCCGCGGCGCTGACGTGGTCGGGCTCGAGCGGGATGTCGGCCACGAACTCGTCGACGGCACGCCTGCGGTCGGCGCCCGTGTACGGGGCGGCGAGCGCCGACCGCACCTCGGCGGGCAGGGCGGGCCGCGACAGCGCGCCCGTGACCCGCACGAAGGTCGGTGTGGCCGCGCAGACCGTGCGCCGCAGCGCCGCGGTGCGGGCGAGCCGGATGAGCGACGGGACGGCCGAGTCGGCGGGCTGGTGCACCGCGGTGTTGGCCAGCACGACGGCGCGCAGCCGGTCGCGATGGCGCAGCGCCCAGCCCAGCGAGATCGGGCCGCCCCAGTCGTGCCCGACCGACACGACCGGACCGGTCACGCCCAGGGCGTCGGTGACGGTGGTGAGGTCGGCCACCCGCTGGGCGAGGGTGCGCGGGCCGTCGGTGCGGTCGGAGTACCCCATGCCGAGCTGGTCGACGGCGATCACCCGCCACCCGGCGGGCGCCTCGGCGAGGAACCGGCGCCACAGGTAGGACCACGTCGGGTTGCCGTGGACGCACAGCATCGTGCCCTCGGTGGGCTCGGCCCCGTTGTCCAGGACGTGCCAGGTGCGGCTGATCCCGTCCACGTCGGTGGCGGTGACCAGGCGCGACCAGCCCGGGTCGAGTCCGGGCAGGCCCTCCGGGGGGAGCGTCGCGGCGGTCGGGGCCGCTCTGCTCACCAGACCACCTCCATGCAGGCGGCGTTCATGCCGGAGCCTGCGCCCATGAGCAGCACGCGGTGCCCGGCGCGCAGCGAGTCGAGCTGCGTGGCGAGGGTGAACGGGATCGTGGCGGGCCCCATGTTGCCCCGGGTCGGGAACGTCAGCGGGACCCGCGACGGGTCGATCTCCACCGTCCGGCACATCGCGCTCGTGTGGCTCTGGGAGACCTGGTGGGCGATGTAGCGGTCCATGTCCGACCAGTCGAACTCCGCCTTGGCGTCGGCCCAGATGGCCTTGGACAGGCCCATGCCCGCGTCGAGCAGGCCCTTGGCGTCGGTCCGCATCGACTCGAGGTCGCCGACGCACAGCTCGTGGTGCTCCGACTCGGCCCGCATGACCCCGCCGGTGAGCCGGTGGCCGTCGGAGTGGGCGTCGGAGCGGCCCAGGACCATCGCGGCCGCGCCGGAGCCGAGCGTCAGCGTGGCGAACTGCGCGAGGACGTCCTCGCGGGTCGCGTCCGGGCGTGCCAGCCGGTCGAGCGTGACCTCGTGCGTGTGCCGCGCGCCTTCGCCGTCCACGACCAGCGCGTAGTCGACGCGGCCCGCGTCGATCATCGTCGCGGCGAGGTGCATCCCGTTGAGGAAGCCGAGGCAGGCGTTGGCCAGGTCGAAGTTGAGGCATGACGTCGGCAGGCCCAGCGCCGCGTGCACCGCCACCGCGGCCGACGGCTCGAGATGCGCCCGGCTGACGGACGTGTCGATGAGCAGGCCGACGTCCGAGGGGTCGACCCCGGCCTCGGCCAGCGCCTTGGCCCCGGCCATGGCCGCGGCGTCGGAGAAGCTCACGTCCGCGGGCCACCACCGGCGCTCCTTGATCCCCGCGAGTCCCTCCAGCAGCCCCCGGCGCAAGCCGACCCGTCGGTAGGTCCCGGCCAGCCGGTCGTCGAACTCGGCCGAGGTCACGATCTGCGGGGCGTCGACCCCGCAGACGGACAAGACGGAGGTGTTGTCGAAGTGGAAGGTGGCGTTGCCGGTCATGCACAGCCTCTCGTGGCGGAACCCGTGCGCGGCGGCGGCCGGTGGGTCGACGGCGCGGGTGGGGGTGGAAAAGGTCAGGTCTCCTGGATGCCCGTTCTGGATGGGAACATGCAGGCAACGCCGTTCCAAGCCAGAGCAGCCAGATCCTCGGCGAGGGCAGCCCGGGACACCGTCCGGTGATCCAGCCACCACTCTGCCGTGCTGTACACCATCCCTACCAGTCCGTGCGCCCACACCTCGGCGCCGCCGGAGTCCAGCCCACGCAAGCGCAGCTCGTCCCCCAGCACCGCGGCGAGGAGCTGGGCGATCCGGCCGCGGACGTGCTCGACGATCGGCGCATCGGTCGAACGGGCCGCCCGGTACGTGACGAAGCGCCACAGCTGCGGGTCCTCTTCCACGCAGGTCAGGACCACGTCGATCACCGCACGGGTCTGCTCGGCGGGAGGCCGGTCGCGGCCGAGCTGGTCGTCGATCCGCGTGAGCAGCACTCCCGCCGCCTGCTCCCCCACCGCCGTCTGCAGATCGGCCCGGTCGGCGAAATGCCGGTACAGAACCGGTTTTGTGATCCCGGCCGCGGCCGCGATGTCGGCGACGGACACGGCGGCGCCGACCCGGCGGACCGCACGGATCGCGGCCTGCACGAGATCAGCCCGGCGCTGCTCCCGCCGGGTGCGGTGGCGGATGTCACTCACATGGACTGTCTCTCGGTCGGGGGTGACGCTTCGTAGCGGAACTGCCCACGATGACCCGTCGGCCGCCCGGCTGTCCAGCCGATCCGCGAACGGCGGAGTCTCAGCTCTTCGGCGGGCGCGGGAAGAAGAGCGCGACGCGGCGTTGGTAGTCGCGGTAGCCCGGGCGGTCCTGCATGCGGGCCTCCGTGCGCTTCGCGCCCGTGGCGAAGATCAGCAGGTAGCTCATGGCGGCGGGCGCCGGGAACGTCCACGCGGCGGGCGCCGACGCCGCGGCGGCGAGCCAGGCGCCATCCCAGACGACGGAGTCGCCGAAGTAGTTGGGATGCCGCGACCAGCCCCACAGACCGGTGTCGAGCACATCGGGCTTGTCCGCGTCGTTGCGCTGCTGGTAGGCGTCCTTCTGCCGGTCCGCGAGCGCTTCGACCGCGGCCCCGGCGAGCATGACGGCGATGCCGACGGGGAAGAGCCACCGCCGGGCGGTGCGCGGCAACGTGCTGGCCGCGGCGAGCTGCACCGGGGCCGACACCAGCAGCTGGGACAGGCCCTGGGTGACGAACACCTTGCCGACCACGACCGGCGTGGAATCCCCGTCGAGGAACTCGGTGTAGCGGGGGTCCTCCTTGTCGTGATGGCGCAGGCGGGTGAGCATCTGCGTCTCCAACCGGCTCGCCCACAGCGCGATCGCACCGGCCAGCGTCCACCGCCGCCATCGGTCCCCATGGCCGACGACCGCGCTGGTGAGCGCGATCGCGGCGAGGCCCGGCCCCCAGACGCCGTCGGCGTAGTCGCGGCGACCGCGCCGCAGCGCCACCACCGCGGTGGCGGCCTGCAGGACCGTCGCCGCCGCGGCGGAGGCCCCCACGACCCGCCGCAAGTTCCTGACATCCACGCTCATGTCCGCCACTCTGCGCCCGTCGTGCCGACCGCGCCTGATCACGATCGGGCGGACAGGCCCCCGTCGACGGCCAGGCAGACACCGGTGACGTAGGCCGATGCGTCGCTGGCCAGGAACAGCGCCGTGGCGGCGACCTCCCACACCGAGCCCATCCGCCCCATCGGCACCGACCGGTTGCGCTCGGCCACCAGGTTGGCCACCGAGGCGTGCGCGCCCGCGAGCTGCCGGTAGACCAGCGGAGTGTCGATCATGCCGGGGAGCACGGCGTTCACCCGCACGCCGTCCGGCGCGAGCTGGACGGCGAGGGTGCGCGTGAAGTGGTTGAGCCCGGCCTTCGCCGCGTAGTACGCGCTGTAGTCGTAGCCGGTGTGCACCGCGCCCGCGACGGACGAGGTGTTGACGACACTGCCGCGACCGGCGGCGCGCATGCCGGGAAGGAACGCCCGACAGGCGAGGAACACCCCGGTGAGGTTCGTGTCGATCACCAGGCGCCAGTCGTCCTCCGACAGCTCGGGCGGACTGCCCAGCCGCGAGATGCCGACGTTGTTATGCAGCACGTCGACCCGGCTGTGCGCGGTGGCCACCTCGGCGGCAAGCGCGGTCAGCGACGCGGCGGAGGTGACGTCCACGCGCGCGGCGGTGGCCGTGCCGCCCTCCGCGGTGATCAGCTCGACGGTCGCTTCCGCCGCGGCGAAGTCGATGTCGCCCACCACGACCGCGGCACCCGCCGCCGCGTAGGTGCACGCGATGGCGGCGCCGTTCCCGACGCCATCCGGCCCCGTCCCGGCCCCGAGGACGACGGCGACGGCCCCGTGCAGCGAAGGCGCGGCGGCCGCCCCGGCCGCGGTCACGCCCGCACCAGACCGCCGTCGACGTCGACGACCGTGCCGCTGACGTACCCGGCCCCGCTGCTCACCAGCCAGGCCACCGCGTCGGCGACCTCGTCGACGGTCCCCTGCCGACCCAGCGGGATGTCCCCCACGTCGTAGGCGTGCCCTGCCGTCAACACCGTCCGGATGGGACCGGGGGCGACGGCGTTGCAGGTGATGCCCAGCCGTCCCACGTCCCGTGCCACCCACCGCGTCAGGTTGATCACCCCGGCCTTCGCCGCCGCGTAGCCGGGCCCCGACCGTCCCGCCGAGCCGTCAGGGCTGACCGGCCCGGTGCCGCCGGTCTTGCCCGAGATCGAGGCGATGTTGACGATCCGGCCCGCCCGCGCCGACTCCATGTGCGGGAACACCACGGCCTGGCTCATGAGGAACGTGCCGAGCAGGCTCGATGCGACGTCGGTCATGAACTCCGTCGCCGTCGTGCCCGCGAACGAGCCGCGGTGGGCCGTGCCTGCGCAGTTGACGAGCACATCGATGCGGCCGAACCGGTCGGCGACCCCGTCGACGGCCGCGCGCACCTGGTCCGGCGCCGTGACATCGAGAACGCGGGTCTCGACCGCCCACGTCGCCGAGTCCGGGTGCCCGACCCGGTCCACACCGACGACCCGGTGGCCGCCCTTGGCCAGCTGACGGCAGATCGCCGAGCCGATGCCGCCGTTCGACCCGGTCACGATCGCGACCGGCGAATGGGCCGGGGCGGCGGTCACGCGGCCGACAGGAACTCGTCGACCACGGCGTTGAAGGCGGGCGGGTTCTCCAGGAACGGGAAGTGGGAGTTGGCCACGTCGGACGGGAACACGTGCAGCCGCGCGCCGGGGATGTGCGCGGCGATGTAGCGCTGGGAGTCCGGGTGCACGTGGCTGCCGTCGCACGCGATGACGAGCGTCGGGACGTCGACACGGGGCAACATGTCGCGCCAGTCCTGGGCGCAGTGGTCGAACAGCAGCGGCACCCCCGCGTAGGCAGGCGTCGACTTGACCTCTTCGGCCACGAAGTCCCACACCTCGGCGGCGGGCTCGCCGGAGAACATGCTGCGCACGAAGCCCTCGGTGACCTTCTCCCCACCCGGGCCGAAGATGTTGCCGCCGAGCTCCAGGAGCCCGTCGACACCGAAGAGGGCGCCGGACTCGGCCTGCTCCTCGGCCGTCATCCAGGGGACGGCGGCGACCGCGGCGGGCTGGTCGACGGCGACGAACCGGCGGACCCGTCCGGTGCCGTGCATGTCCATGTAGCTCCACAGCACCGAGACGCCCATGGACCAGCCCAGGACGTCGGCCTCCGCGATGTCGAGGTGGTCGAGCAGCTGCGCGAGGTCGGTGGCGAGGCGCGCGATCCGGTAGCCGTGATGCGGCTTCTCCGAGACGCCGTGGCCGCGCTGGTCGTAGGTGATCACGCGCCGCGAGGAGGCCAGCCCGGAGAGCTGGTGGCGGAACATGGCCTGCGTCTGGCCCCACCCGTGGACCATCACCAGCGGGACGCCGCTCCCGCCGCTGTCGGAGTAGGAGAGGGTGACCCCGTCGTTGGTCGTGAACGTCCCCATGTCTGCTCCTGACCCCGTTGTGAGTGGCGCCCCACATGGTGGGCACGGGTGACCGCCGCCACCACCGACAGACGTAGCGACAATGCGGTCTGCGTTCCTCACTCTGTAGGAAAGCCCAGGTCGTCGAGGCGGAGACCGAGGTGCAGCAGCAGCCGGGCGCGGCCGTCGTCGAGGTCGACACCCGTGATGTCGCGGATCTGCCCGAGCCGGTAGTACAGCGAGGTCCGGTGCAGGTGCAGGGCCGCGGCGGTGCGGGGCACCGACCCGCCGTTGTCGAGGAAGCAGCGCAGCGTCTCGCGCAGCCGGGCACCGCCGTCGTGCTCGGCCAACGCCCGCAACGGCCCGGTCACCGCGGCGGCCGCAAGCGCATCGTCGGGCAGCTGGGCGAGCACCGCGAGCTCCCCGAGCTCGGACCAGACGCCCACGCCGCCGAGAGCCTGGGCGCGGCGGGCGGCGCGGGCCGCGAGCGCCGCCTCCCGACGGGAGACCCAGGCGCCGCCCAGTCCCGCGGCAGGTCCGCCGACGCCGACGACGACCGTCGCGGACGGAGCGAGCAGCGGGCCGACCGTCGCCCGCATGCGCGCGGCCTGCACGCGGAGCTCGTCCTCCGCCGGCGGCTGGGAACGGAGCTGGAGCAGCGTGGTCCGCTCCGCATCGACGAGGGAGCGGACGGTGGTCGACTCGGCGAACGCGCTCAGCGCGGTGCGGTGGGCGCTCTCGACCCGGACGGCTGTGTCGTCGACGGACTCGATCTCCAGCACGGTGACGACGGCCGAAGGGGCGTCACGGAGCAGCCGCTCGTGCACGAGGCGGTGTTGCGCCGCCGTCCGGGTGGCCGCATCCTGGCCCAGGAGATCGTGCAGCGCCGACGCGACGTGGGCCCGCTCCGCGTCCTCCGACACGCGGTCGGCGTACATCTGCGCAGCCGCAGCGCGACCACAGCGCTCGATGGTCATGATCTCGCCGGGCGTCAACGTCCGGGCGCCGTCAATGATCATCAGGTAGCCGAGCAGGAGGCCCTGCTCGCGCAAGGGCACGCAGAGCCGTGGCAGCAGGCCCAGCGTCTCGGAACCCGCGAGCATGCCGGGCCCGGGCCAGCGGTCCGGCGACTGCCCGAGGACGTAGGCGATGGTCGTGCTGCCCGCCGTGCGCTGCAGCACCGTGTGCACGCGGACGGGATCCTCGTCGCCGTAGTGGCGGCTCGCGCAGAGCAACCGGATGCCCGGGTCGTCGATCACCACCGAGCGGCCGAGGCGCTCGGCCAGCTCGTCGACGATCGACTGCAGCTCCCCACCCACTGCGCGCCCCCTCCCGCTCAGCCTCGCGGAACGAGCATCTCAGCACACGCAGGCCCGCGGTCTCACTCGTTCACCGCGAGCCCGCTGCGCAGGTCGTCGGGCCACGGTGCCCCGCGGCCGACCAGGCCGACGTGGGTGTCAGCCGTCGCGGCGGGCCGTGACGATGTGGTGGTCGAGGTCGGACGGCATCATCGCCGGAACCCGCACGTCGCACGCGAAACCCCGATCGCGCAGGAGACCGAGGACGTCGTCCAGGCGGCCGTCGATGTCGTGCACCTCGACGACGACGTGCGCGACCAGGGGCCAGTCCGCGTCGGCGAGCCCGCGCAGGACGTCCAGCTCGGCGCCCTCCACGTCGATCTTGAGGAGGTCGACGGCGTCGACGTCGGCGGGCAGCACGTCGGAGAGCCGCACGACCGCGACCTCCACCAGCTCCGTCTCCAGCATCGCGTCCGCCTGCTCCGGCTCCAGCGACCGCATGGCGGCCGTCCACCGCTCAGGCTTCTGGTCCGGCCGTGTCGTCGAGTTGGCGGGCAGGTGCCGGAACACGGTCAACATCGACGACCCGGCCCGCTCCCCCAGCGCCACCTGCCTGACCTCGACGCGGTCCAGCCCCGCCGCGGCGAGGTTGTGCCGCAGCAGGGCACACGTGTCGGGCGCGGGCTCCAGCGCGATCAGCCGCAGCCCGGGGCAGGTCAGCCCGACGCGAAGCGCGAACAGTCCGATGTTGGCGCCCGCGTCCACGACCACGCTCCCCGACCGCAGCGGCGGCAGGCCGACCAGGTAGTCGTCATGGGTGAAGATCTCGTGATAGAGGTAGTGCGCCTCGCCGACGGACCACCGGTTGGCGAAGGTGGTGACCGTCAGGTCGTCGGCGACCTGTACCCGCGTCCATTCCCGAGACCCCGCAGCCTGTGTCACATGATGAGGGTCGAGCATGGGCGCCCCGTCGTCCAACCCCACCCACGCGCCGCCGCTCCCGTACGGTCGAGCGTGCCCGTCGGAAGGAAAATGATGTCCGTTGACGCCGCGACCACGCGCGACCAGGGCCGCGTCGTCGGCTCGGTGACGGCCGTGCGTCGCTATCCGGTGAAGTCGATGCTGGGTGAGGACCTCGAAGCGGCCGTGGTGGCCAGCGGTGGTATCGACGGCGACCGGGGGCTCGCCCTGATCGACCCGGGAAGTGGCCGGGTGGCGACCGCCAAGCACCCCCGGCTGTGGCGACAGCTGCTCCAGTTCAGCGCACGCGTCGAGGCGGGCGTGGTGCTCATCGAGCTACCTAGCGGTCGCACCGTCCGGTCTGACGACGCCGACATCGACCCGGCCCTGTCGGCGGCGGTCGGTCGGCCGGTTCGCTTGACAGCCACCCGTCCCGACGGCGTCACCGTCGAGCGTCCTGCACCGGAGGACGTGCTGGCTGCGGGCGACGATGCTGAGGTCCCGTTCGAGATCCTCGAGATCGCCCAAGGCACGTCCGGCTCGACGTTCGTCGACTACGCGCCGTTGCACCTGATCACCAGCGCTACGCTCGACCGCATCGGCGCCGAGGCCCTGCGCTTCCGGCCGAACCTGGTGATCGACACCTGGGACGAGCCGCCGTTCGCGGAGAACGGCTGGATCGGCCGCGAGATCCTCGTCGGCGACGTCGCGCTGAGCGCGGTCCTCCCCACACCGCGCTGCGCGGTCCCCACCTTGGAACACGGTGACCTGCCGCGGGCGCCCCACGCGCTGCGGGCGTTGCTGGGCGAGAACCGCGTCGACGTTCCCGGGTTCGGTGTGCTGCCCTGCGCCGGTCTCTACGCCACCGTCACGGCAGGTGGCGCGATCGCGGTCGGCGACCGCGTCGTCCTCCGCTGAGGCCGAACGCCGTGTCGACGTACGACTCGCTGGTCGACCTGGTCGGTGGCACTCCCCTCGTCCGGCTGCGCAGGCTCACCGCGGGCCTGTCGGCGACCGTGCTGGTCAAGCTCGAGTACCTGAACCCCGGCGGCTCGGTGAAGGACCGCGCGGCCACGGCCATGGTGCTGGCCGCCGAGCGCGACGGCTCGCTGCGTCCTGGCGGCACCATCGTCGAATCCTCTTCGGGCAACACCGGCATCGGGCTGGCCCAGGCCGCAGCGGTCCGCGGCCACCGGCTCGTGGTGGTCCTGCCGGACACCGTCGCCGTCGAGAAGGTCGACACCCTCCGGGCCTACGGCGCCGAGGTGGTCCAGACCCCGGCCAACCTCCCCCGGGAGCACCCCGAGCACGTCGACCGGCTCGCAAGACGGATCGCCGCACGAGACACCGGGCGGCTGGTTCGCCAACCAGTACGACAACCCGGCCAACCCCGCGATCCACTTCGCCACCACCGGCCCGGAGATCTGGGCCGCGACCGAAGGCCGCGTCACCCACTTCGTCGCGGGCATCGGCACCGGCGGCACGATCACGGGGACGGGCCGGTTCCTCAAGGAGACGGGCCGGGTGCAGGTGGTGGGCGCGGACCCGGCGACGTCCACTCTACCACGGTGGCGACGGCAGCCCGTTCTTCGTGGAAGCCGCGGGCCACTACCGGCACAGCGACACCGTCGTCGACAACTGGCCGCAGTCCTACGACCGGGCCGTCGTCGACCGGATCGAGGTCGTCGAGGACCGCGACGTCGATCACCACCACCCGCCGCCTGGCCCGCGAGGAGGGCATCCTGGTCGGGGCGTCCTCGGGCATGGCCGTCGCGGCCGCCCTGCAGCTGGCGCGCGGGCTCGGGCCCGAGCACACCGTGGTGGCGATCCTGCCCGACTCCGGGCGCACCTACCTCTCCAAGTACCACTCGGCGGAGTGGCTGCGCCGCATGGGTTTCCTCGACGACGACCGGCCCGGGCTGCTCGCCGAGGCCGCCGCTACGGTCCACACCGTCACCACCGCCACCCCGCTCGCGGAGGCGGCGGCGCTGGCCGCGGGACCCGCACGGGAGCAGCCGTTCGTCCCGGTCGTCCTGCCGGGCCGCAGCCCGCGCTCCGCCACCGCCGTCTCGGAGATCCTCGGCGTTCTCGAGCCCGCGACGCTGGCCGTCGAGGCGGACAGGCGCGACCCCTCGACGCCGGTCGGTGAGCTGGCCGGGCCACCGCCGGTCGCCGTCGGCACCGGGGAGACCCCCGCCGAGGCACTCGCCCGCCTGGAGGGAGCCGGCGCCGCATATGCCGTCCTGCTCCGCGACGGTCGGCTCGCGGGCCTGTTGACCCGCTCGGCCATCGCTGCGATGACGCCCGGCCCGGCACAGCACGGTGGCGTGTAGCACCTGGTCGAACCAAGATCGTGGATGCGCCGAACGCCATAGGTGAGTACAAGCGCGGCCGTGCCGCAGCAGGCCAGGCCCGCCCGTCCCGGTATCCCGCTCGGGTTCGGCGCGCTCATCGGCCTGCTGGCGGTCGGGGCCGCGCTGGCTTCCGGTCAGCTCGTCGCGGCGCTGCTCTCGCCTGTCTCGTCCCCGTTCCTCGCCGTGGGCAACGCGGTCATCAACTACTCGCCCGAACCCATCACCGAGTTCGCCAAGATCTACCTGGGCACCAACGACAAGCCGATCCTGCTCTCGGGGATGGCGGTGGTGATCGCCGTCGTCGCCGTGGTCGCCGGTCTGCTGTCGCGGCGTCGACAAGGCCCCGGGGTGACGGTGGTGGCGGCGCTGGGTGCCGCCGGGCTGGTCGCCGTGGTGTTGTCACCGGTGTTCTCGCCGGTCGACCTGGGAGCGCCCGTCGTGTCGGTGGTCGTGGGCCTGCTGGTCTTCGTGGGGTTGCGCCGGCTCGCCGTCCGGGCTTACGGCCCGGGTGCGCCCGTCACCACTGCGGTTGACGGTTCGCCGGACGTTGGGGATGACCTCTCGCGGCGCACCGTGCTCATCGGCTCGTCGGTCGCGATCGGGGTCGCCTCGCTCGCGGCGGGCGGGGGTGGTCTCCTGCTGGGCGGCGGCCAGGGCGCCTCAGGCTCGCGCAACGAGGTCACCGCCCAGCTGCGGGCGGCGACCCTGACCGAGCGGGCACCCGCCGTCCCCGCCGACGCGGCCTTCCCCGACCTCGACACCCCCACCTTCATCACGTCCAACCCCGACTTCTACCGGATCGACGTGGCCCTGCAGATCCCCAGCCAGACCGCGAAGGACTGGCGGCTGCGCATCCACGGCATGGTCGACAGGGAGATCACGCTGACCTTCGACGACCTGCTGCGTCGCCCGCTCGTCGAGCGCACGCTCACGCTCACCTGCGTGTCCAACCCGGTGGGCGGCAACCTCATCTCCACGGCGAACTTCATCGGCGTCGAGCTGCGTCCGATCCTGCTGGAGGCAGGCGTACAACCCGGCGCCGAACAACTGCACACCACGAGCGTCGACGGGTGGACGGCGGGCACCCCCACCGACGTGGTCATGGAACCCGACCGCGGCGCGCTCCTGGCGATCGGGATGAACGGCGAAGCGCTTGCCGCCCGAGCACGGCTTCCCGGTCCGGATGATCGTGCCCGGCCTCTACGGCTACGTGTCGGGAACCAAGTGGATCGCGGACATGAACGTCACGACGTTCGCCGCGCAGCAAGGCTACTGGCAGCAGCGGGACTGGTCGCAGGAAGCGCCGATCAAGACCGAGTGCCGCATCGACCGGCCCCAGGGGTTCGCGTCCACTGCCCGCGGGGAAGGTCACCTGCGCGGGGATCGCGTGGTCGCAGCCCATCGGCATCAGCAAGGTCGAGGTCCGCATGGACGGCGGACCCTGGCAGAGCGCGCAGCTGGCCACCGGCGTGAGTGGACGGACCTGGCGGATGTGGCGCACCGACTTCACCCTCGCCCCCGGCAGCCACACCGTGCAGACCCGGGCCACCGACCTCAACGGTGTCACGCAGACCGAAGTCCGCGCCGACCCGATCCCCAACGGCGCATCGGCCTGGCCCGCCACCATCTTCACCGTCGCCTGACCCGGCCTCTCATTGTCGCCGCGCCGTCCGACCCGGACCGTGCTAACAATTGTCGCAGGGCGGCAGCTAGCCGCTACCTGGATAGCCGTCGGGAGCGATGAGCCGTCGTTTCTGGAAAACCCGAAACCTGCTGACGTCCGAGAAATATCGAACCGCTGACCGCGGGACTGCGAAAGCTCTGCGAAACACCCGGATCGACCGGGTTCTGCTCGAGAGGGAAAACCGTGCACAAATTCCACCGCCTTGCCGCGCTCGGCGCAATGGCAACGCTGACCGTAGCTCTCGCCGCCTGTGGCAGCAGCGGCACCAGTTCCAGCACCGCCGCGACCAGTGCTCCCGCGGCCGCTCCCACGTCCGCCGCCGCCGCCCCCGCGACGGCGTCCAGCGCCGACAGCACCGGCGTGACCACGAACGCCGACGTCTTCGGCCCGGCCTGCAACATGCTCCCCCAGGGCGACGCCCCCGGCTCGCTCAACAACATGGGCCCGAACCCCGTGGCCACCGCAGCCAGCAGCAACCCGCTGCTGACCACCCTGGTCACCGCCGTCGGCAAGGTGCCCGGCCTGGCCGACACCCTGAACTCCCAGAAGGGCATCACCGTGTTCGCGCCCTACAACGGCGCATTCACCGCCGTGCAGAAGTCGATCGGCGACGCGAAGTTCAACGCGCTGCTGGCCAACCCGACCGCGCTCGGCGGAGTGTTGTCCTACCACGTCGATCCCGAAGCGCTATGACGCTGCGGGCCTGGTCGCCGCAGGCAAGACCACCGAGCTCGCAGGCGGCGACGTCACCATCGGCGGCACCGCTGACGCACCGACGATCACCGACGGCATGGGCAACACCGCGAAGGTGCTGTGCGGCAACATCCCCACCTCCAACGCCACCGTCTTCGTGATCGACAAGGTCCTGTCCGCAAAGGCCTCCTGATCATCGCCTGAGCAGAACACCCTGTGGGGCGGTCCCGGAAACCGGGACCGCCCCACCGGACGTTCCGGCGATTCCCACCTGGCTGCACCGGCAGGCAGCTCGTCGCAAATGGCGGGCATAACCGTCGGCAGCAGTCCGGCCGGCAGGGGCGGTGGAACTCGAGCACCATCGCCCCTGCCGCGTAGGCAGCACGGCAACCATTCCTTCTCGAATGAGGGATCTCGGTGATCCGCCATTGCCACCTCCCTTTCGCCGCGCCCTGGTCGCGGAACGGCTGGCGGGAGAGTAGACACAGTCCGACCATGACAGTGATCGCCATCGAAGAGCACTGGACGACGCCCGCAGCTGACCGCGGCGCTCAAGGGACTGCCCGAGGAGCGACCGGGACGCCAGCCTGGTGTTCAACGAGATGGGCGACAACCTCGCCCGCCTGGAGGACATCGGCGATGGGCGCATCGCCGCGATGGACGAGCAGGGCATCAGGCTGCAGGTCATCTCGGTGGCGCCCCCGGCCACCAGCCCGCTCGCGCCCGCCGACGCGGTCGCGCTGAGCCGGGACATGAACGACCTCGCCGTCGAGGCGGTGCGCCGCCATCCGACCCGGCTGCGGGCGATGTCCACGCTGCCGATGGCCGACCCGGGCGCCGTCGTCGGCGAGCTGGAACGGGCAGCGGGACTCGGGTGCGTCGGCGCGATGGTCTACGGGCGCACCGGCGAGACTCCGCTCGACGACCCCCGCTACGACGACCTGTTCGCTGCCGCCGAGACCCTGGGCCAGCCGATCTTCATCCACCCGCAGATCCCTTCGGCGACAGTGCGCCAGGCGGCCTACGCCGGGTTCAACCCCCTGACCGACCTCGCGCTGTCGACGTTCGGGTGGGGATGGCACCTGGAGGCCGCCCTCGCCGCGCTCCGGCTCATCGTCCGCGGCACCTTCGACCGCCACCCCGATCTCCAGATCGTCCTCGGCCACTGGGGCGAGCTGCTGCTGTTCTGGGAGGACCGGGTGAACAGCATCTCCCGCGTCGCCGGACTGGAGCGGAAGGTGTCGGACTACGTCCGGTCGAACGTCTCCATCACGAGCTCGGGCATGTTCAACCCGGCGCTGCTGCGGCACGCGCTGGCCGCCACGACGATCGACCGCCTGCTCTTCTCGACCGACTACCCGTTCCAGCGGCCCTCCCAGCCCGAGATCCAGCGGTTCCTCGCCGAGCTCGACAGCGACGAGGACCGGGAGAAGTTCACCAACGGCAACGCCCGCCGCCTGTTCCGGATCGACGACGCGGCCGCTTCAGCGTGATCAGGCGCTGAAGCGCGACTAGCCTCAGCTCATGTCTCGTGACCCCTACGCCGACCTCCCCCAGGTCGGGTCCTTCTCCGTGACCAGCTCCGACCTGACCGACGGCAGCCAGCTCGGACAGCCCCAGCTCTCCGGCATCTTCGGCGCAGGCGGCGAGGACGTCTCGCCGCAGCTGTCGTGGAGCGGCTTCCCCGAGGAGACGAAGTCGTTCGCCGTCACCTGCTACGACCCCGACGCCCCCACCGGCTCCGGCTTCTGGCACTGGGCCGTGGCCGACATCCCGGTCTCGGTCACCTCGCTCGACAACAACGCGGGCGACGAGGACGGCACCGGCATCCCCGAGGGCGCCGTCACGCTCGCCAACGACGCAGGCCTCGCCCGTTTCCTCGGCTCCGCCCCGCCCCCCGGGCACGGTGTGCACCGCTACTACTTCGTCGTGCACGCCGTCGACGTCGAGTCGCTGGGCCTGCCCGACGGCGCCACCCCCGCCTTCCTCGGATTCAACCTGTTCAGCCACACCCT
This sequence comes from uncultured Actinomycetota bacterium, assembly GCA_963799945.1. GTDB lineage: Bacteria > Actinomycetota > Actinomycetes > Mycobacteriales > Pseudonocardiaceae > Pseudonocardia. The sequence continues at coordinate 315,143 of CAWCZG010000002.1, read as the reverse complement.
CGCCCGTGCCGTCATCACCGGGACGAACGAGAACAAGGGCTAGGTGTAGCGACCCATGACGTTCTTGATCGGGTGAGTCGGCTGATGGGTGGTTGGCCGCCGAGGGCGCGAGCACGTCACCGCCCTCGGCGCCCGACCACCCTCCGCACAGCGTGCGGGGCCATCGGCCGGGAGCAGCGCCCGACGAGACCACGCGCCACCTCCTGGACCGTCCTGCGCTAGGGCTCGATGCTCGCCAGGAGCGTGCGGAGCAGGCGGTCGAGCGCGGCCCGCTCGGCGGAGGTGAGCGCCGCGAGCAGCCGCTCCTCATTGGCGGCGTGATCGGCGACCGCGGCGTCCACGGTCGCGCGCCCGGACGGGGTGAGCGTGCTCGGACGGGCGCTCCAACGCATCCTGACCGGCGACGCGGCCTGCCTGCGTGCCCTGGCCGAGCACGAGGTCCACGCGGCGGCGCCCCGCCGTTCCTGACCTCCCCGGGAGTGGCGGCGTCCCGCCGAGGACGCTAAGGCCATGGTCAGCACCTCCGCGCGCCGCCCGACGTTCATCACGTCCGGGGCCCGCCGATGGACCGGGCCGGGCACCGCGGTCGGCCCGGCGGACTTCCACCGGTCCTTCCCGGACTACCGGGCCACCGCGCTGGTGCCGGCACCGACGCTGGCCGCCGAACTGGGGGTCGCGGCCGTTCTGGTCAAAGAGGAGTCCGCGCGGATGGGGCTGCCCGCCTTCAAGATCCTCGGCGCGTCGTGGGCGGTGAACCGGGCGGTCAGTGCCCACCTCGGCCACGCTTTGCCTGCCGTCACGCTCGACGTGCTCCGCGGGCGGGCGGCGGGCGGGCCCGCGTTGACGCTGGTCACCGCCACCGACGGCAACCACGGGCGGGCGGTCGCGCGGATGGCGGCGCTGCTCGGGACGGGCGCCCGCGTGTACGTGCCCGCCGGGGTGAGCGAGGCGGCGCTCGACGGCATCCGGGGCGAGAGCGACACCGTGCGGCTCGTCGAGACCGGCGGTCTCTACGACGACGCGGTCCGGCTCGCGGCCGCCTCCGCGCGGGGGCAGGAGAACGAGCTGGTCATCCAGGACACGTCGTGGCCGGGCTACGAGGACGTCCCCCGCTGGATCGTCGAGGGGTACTCCACGCTGTTCACCGAGATCGACGAGCAGCTCCCCGGGGTCGGTGCGGAGCGGGTCGGGCTGGTCGCCGTTCCGACCGGGGTGGGCTCGCTGCTCCAGTCGGCCGTCGAGCACTACCGACGGCCCGGCACCGCCGCGCCGCCCGCGGTGGCGGCCGTCGAGCCGGTCACCGCCGCCTGCGTCACGGCGTCGCTGTCGGCGGGTGAACCGACCACAGTCGACACCGCGCACCCCACGATCATGACCGGCCTCAACTGCGGCACCCCCTCGCTCGCCGCCTGGCCCAGCATCGCCGCCGGGCTCGACGCCGCGGTCGGGGTCACCGACGACGAGGACCGGCGGGCCGTCGCCGACCTCGCCCAGCTCGGTCTCGACGTCGGGCCGTGCGGCGCGGCCGCCCTGGCAGGCGTCCGGGCCCTGCTGGCCGACCCCGACCACCGGACCACGCTGGATATCGGCCCGACGACGACCGTCGTCCTGGTGAGCACCGAGGGCCTCACCGCGAACCCGATCCCGCTCTGAGCCCGCCCGCGGGGGCCGCTAAGATCGGCATGCCTCAGCGTCACCAGGGATCCCGTAGCGGCCACCCGCTCGGCAATAGCGAGAGACTCGAGGATGCGTAGTCGGCGCGCCTCAGGCTTCAGCGCCGCTCCCCAACGTTGCCCCACTGTTCACACGAGGGCAATGACCCGACCACTGGCGTCGTTGCCGGTATTCGGCAGCGTGGAAACCCCCGTCCCCGGCAAAGCAGCCCGGCCTGATCGGTCACAGCACAAGTGGTGACCGGTCCGAGGAGCATTTTGTTGCCGCAAAACGCAGTAATCACCGGAGCGCCGGTGGTGCACAGTGAGCGCGTCATTTTGGCGGATGACAGCAAAACCACCGTCCACGTGCTCCGCCAGCCTTTGCGGAGCACCGTTGTCGGGGTGGCCAGCCTGGGTTCCGCGAAACGGGTGGCGGATCTGTGCAATGAGCTCGGCGGCGGCGTGACGGCCGCGATGTCCGGCGGCTTCTTCGCGCGCGAAGCGCGACAGCCCCTGGGCGAGGTGTGGATCGCGGGGACCCGTCAGCCCTCCGTTCCCTTCCAGGCGCCGTGGAACAGCATCCGCGGCGCGCTGCACGTCGGCGCGGACCGCATCACGATCGACCGGCGGCAGATGCTGCTCGAGCAGCCGGACGGCGACCTGCTCCAGGCCGGACCCCTGCTGGCGATCAACGGACGACCCGTCACGGATCTGGCCACCGACGGCGAGGGCTTCCGCGCGGGCTCCCGACAGTTCGACAGCGACATCACCGACGGCCGCTACCCGCGCGGAGCCATCGGGTACGACGACATGTACGTGTACGGCGTGGTCGTCGACGGCCGGTCTGACGTCGACGCGGGCATGACCCTGACCGAGCTCGCCGCGTACATGACCGAGCGTCTGGGGGTGGCCGCGGCGCTGAACCTGGACGGCGGCGGCTCCGCCACCCTGGTCGCCCGGGACGCCGCGGACGCGTTCCAGGTGATCAACAGACCGATGGATGACTACATGCGACCCACCCCGGGCGGGAGCAGGCCGGTGTACTCGGCGATCGTCTTCACCAGGGTGCGCTGACGGGGCGACGAAGTTTGCCGATTGCCCCGGCCGGTTAGATTGAGGTATGTGTTTCGCAGATTTCACTTCCCCGTCACGTCCCGTTAAGGCCGTCTGACGTCGTGCGAATCCTGATCTTCCACGGCTACCTGCTCTCGGGGACGGGGTCGAACGTCTACAACACCAACCTGGTGGCGGCGCTGCGGAGCGCTGGTCACGAGGTGCACCTGTTCAGCCAGGACCGGCACCCCGAGCGGCTCGATTTCGTCGACGCGGTGGGCGAGTGGCACGACGGTAGGCTCACCGTGCAGACGCTGCGCGAGCCGGTCCGCTGCACCGCCTATCGGCCGGACATCGGGCCCGTGCTACCCGTCTACGTCGCGGACACCTACGAGGGTGTCGAGGCCAGGCCCTTCCCCGAGCTCAGCGACGAGGAGCTTGAGCGCTACCTCGATGCGAACATCGAGGCGGTCCGCGACGTCGTCGCGCGGGTCGAGCCTGATCTCGCCCTGGCCAACCACCTCGTGATGGGCCCGGTGATCTTCGCCCGCAGCCTCAACGGGTCGGTGCCCTACGCCGTCGTGATCCACGGCTCGGCCCTCGAGTACACCGTGAAGCCGCACCCGCGCTTCCTCCCCTACGCGAAGGAAGGTCTCGACGGCGCCCGCACGGTGCTCGTCGGCTCGCGCCACACCGCCGAGAGCCTGTGGGAGGCGATGGACGACCCCGGGCTGCCCGCCCGCACCCGCCTCGGCCCGCCCGGGGTGGACGTCGCGGCCTTCCACGCCCGCGAGCCCGAAGCCGCGGCGGCGGGCCTGCGGCAGCTGGTCGAACGGCTCGCCGCGCAGCCCTCCGCTCCGGCGGAGGGGTCCTCGTTCAGCCGCGACAACGCGGCCGCCGCGCGCGCTCTCGGTCATTTGCGGCCGGGGCAGGACCGCATCGTCGTGTTCCTCGGCAAGGAGATCCTCTCCAAGGGGCTCGACCTCCTGCTCGCCGCCTGGCCGCTCGTGCTCCGGCGGGTGCCCGACGCACGGCTGGTCGTGGTCGGCTTCGGCGCGTGGCACCGCACCGCGGTGCGGATGGCCACCGCGTTGGCTGAGCGCGACCTGGATGCGGTGCGCGCGATCGCTGAGGAGGGCCGCGGCGCCGAGGGCGGCCAGGAGGGCCCGCTGCGGCACCTGATCGCCTTCCTCGACTCGCTGCAGGGCGAGGCCCGCGAGCAGTTCCTCGCCGGTGCGCCGAGCGGGGGCGAGCAGGTGCTCTTCACCGGACGGATGGAGCACGAAGAGGTCTGGGACCTGCTGCCCGCGTGCGAGGCGCTCGTCGTCCCCAGCACGTTCCCCGAGGCCTACGGCATGGTCGCGGCCGAGGCGGCGGCATGCGGCACCCTGCCCGTCAGCGCCGACCACTCCGGTCTCGCCGAGGTCAGCCGGGTGCTCGAAGCCGCCGTGCCGCCCGAGGTGGCGCCCTGGCTGCGCTTCACGCTCGACGACGAGGCCGTGCCGCACCTCGCGGCGTGCCTGGTCGGCTGGCTGGAAGCACCCCCGGCGCTGCGCGAACGCACCCGCCAGGCCCTCACCAGGACCGCCGTGGAGCAGTTCTCGTGGGAGGGCGTCGCCCGCACGGTGGTCGCGGCGGCCGAGGGCAGGCTGGACGACATCGCCCGCGTCCCCTCCCCCTACGGGATGCTGCAGGCCCGGCGCATCCCGCAGGCCCGCCAGCTCGAGCAGAGCAGGCGTCGGTGAGCACCGCGTGCCGGTCAGGGCAGCTCGGCCGCGTAGCGGACCAGCCGCTCGCCGAGTGACCGCACGTGCTCGCGGAGGGCGGCCGGTTCTTCGACCACGAACGGCCGATCGACCCCGGCGAGCACCGACGGCACCCAGTCCAGTTGCTCGACCTGCAGCCGGAGCCTGACCCAGCCCTCGCCCAGCGGCTCCACGGTGGCCAGGCCGCGGGGGATGCGGCGTTCGACGTGCTCCGCCGTGGCCTGGACGCGCACCGCCACGGCTTCGCGGCGGGGCGCGGCGGCCAACGCGGTGAGCAGCCGACCCGCGGGGTCGCGCGCGTCCGGCGCGGCGAAGGTCTCGTCCAGCAGGCGGGCGGTGGCGATCCGGTCGAGGCGGAACGTGCGCTCCTCGCCGCTGGCCGAGTCGGCCCCGGTGACGTACCACCGGCCCGCGTGGGCGACGACGGCGTACGGGTGCAGCGTCCGCTCGCTCACCCGATCGTCGGCCGATCGGTAGCGGATCGCCAGAGCGCGCCGGTCGCGGGCGGCCTCGGCCACGGCCAGCAGGACGTCGGCCTCCGGCGCGGACACACCACTGCCCGTGGCGCCGGACGGTCCGGTGAACCCCGCCGTCGCGACCAGCGCATCGATCCGCGCGGCCAGCCGTTGCGGCAGGACCCGGCGCACCTTCGCGGCCGCGCTCTCGACCGCCGCCTCCGACGAGGGCACGCCCGCGACCCGACCCGCGGCCATGAGGCCCAGCACCACCGCGAGCGCCTCCCCGTCGGTGAGCATCAGCGGCGGCATCCGGTAGCCCGCGGCCAGCCGGAACCCGCCGTAGCGGCCACGCTCGGCCCACACCGGCACATCCAGGTCGACCAGGTGCTCCACGTAGCGGCGCACCGTCCGCTCGTCGACGTCGAGCCGGTCGGCGAGCTCGGCCGCCGTGTGCGTGCCCCCCGCCTGCAGGATCTCCAACAGCGCGAGCACCCGCGCGGTGGGTCGGGCCATGCCGCGAAGACTCCCACGTCGTCTCACCGCCGCGCTGCGCCGTTCGCAGGCGCGTGCGCCGGTCACCCAGCTCACTACGGTGTCGCCCATGGAGTGCCGGGTCGACGGGGTCGTGGTCCACTTCGCCGAGCAGGGCGTCGGGACCCCGCTCGTCGCCCTGCACGGGACCGGGGTCGACCACCGGGAGATCGAGGCCGCGGTCGAGGCGATCGTGCCCGCCACGGGGTATCGCCGGATCTACCCGGACCTGCCGGGGATGGGCCGCTCGGGCGCGGACGGCCTGACCGGCAACAACGAGGTGGTCGCTCTGCTGGGCGGCCTCATCGAACAGCTCGCCGGGAGCCGGGCACTGCTGCTCGGGCACTCGTACGGCGCCTACCTGGCGCGCGGTGTGGCGGCCCGGCGACCCGACCTGGTGCAGGGCCTTGCGCTGCTGTGCCCGATCGGCGAGGGATCGGCCGATGTCCCCGACCTGGATGTGGTGCGCCAGGACGCCGACGCCTACGACGAGCTCGCACCCGAGCAGCGGAAGGGCTTCGACGAGTACTTCGTCGTGCGCACCGCGGCGACCGCCCGCCGCTACCGCGACCACGTCGTGCCGGGCACCACGCTCGTCGACGAGGCGGCCCTCGGGCGGATCTTCGCCGACTGGGCGGTCGAGACCGGTGCGACGTTCGCCGGACCCACCCTGATCGCCGCAGGACGCCGCGACTCCATCGCGGGGTGGGCCCACGCCGCCGCATTGGTCGAGCGCTATCCGCGGGCCGCCCTGACCGTCATCGAGGACGCCGGGCACGCGGTGATGCACGAGCGGCCCGACCTGCTCGCCGCCTTCCTCGCCGACTGGCTCGACCGCGCCCGCCCGTCCGCGCAGCCTTGACACATATCAAGCTTCTTGTTATCAATGCGTCCTCAGGCTGATTGACACGAGGCGACACTCGACGAGGAGTTGCAATGACCGACACGGCCGCTGAACAGCCCGGCACAGCCGACCGCCCGCGGCTGACCACCGGCACGCTCGTCGCCTCCGCGGTCGGCGTGGCCGTCGCGCAGATCGGCCTGTCGATCCCCGCCGTCCTCAACGGGCTGTTCCAACAGGACCTCGGCACCTCCTCGACCCAGCTGACCTGGATCTCGGACGCCTTCCTCGTGCCGATCACCCTGCTCGAGCTCAGCTTCGGCGTGGTGGGCGACCTGTTCGGCCGCAAACGTCTGCTCGCGATCGGCGCCGGACTGTTGGCCGCCGGTGCGCTGCTGGGCTTCTTCACCCCGGGCGCGGAAGCGGGCCACGGCACCCGGATCGCCATCCTGCTCACCGGGCAGGTGCTGGCCGGGATCGGCGCGGCGGCGATCTTCCCCACGTCGGTGGCGATGCTCGCCGCGGGCACCCACAGCATCCGCGCCCGGTCGCACGCCATCTCGGTGTGGGCGGCCGCGCTCACCGGCGCGGGCTTCCTCTCCCCCGTGATCGGCGGGCTGTTGGCCCGCGTCGGCCACCCCGACGGCCCCGAGGCCAGCTGGCGGTGGGCGTTCCTCGCGCTCGCCGTCCTCGCGGCGGGCAGCGCCGTGCTGACGCTGACGGTCGCGGCCGACTCGTCCGCACCGCTGGGCCGCTCGCTGGACTGGCCGGGGCAGATCACGGTCGCCATCGCCCTCTTCGCGCTCCTCTTCGGCGTCATCCAGGGCTCGGAGGACGGCTACGGCAGCGCCCTGGTGATCACCAGCTTCGTGTTGGCCGTTGTCTTCTTCGCGGCGTTCGTGATCATCGAGCGGCGCCGCAGCAGACCGCTCCTGCAGCTCGAGCTGTTCACCAACCGGATCTTCGCGGCCACCGCGGTGGTCACGGTGATCGGTATGTTCGCCTACCTCGGCACCGCCTACACGACCAGCATCCGGCTCTCCGCGATCCAGGGCTACTCGCCGTTGGCGACGTCGATCGGGTTCGTCTGCCTCAACATCATGGGTGTCGTGCTCTTCCCGGTGAGCTCGCGCGTGATCGAGCGGTACAACCCGGGCTGGGTACTCGCGGCGGGAATGCTCTGCATCGGCGTCGGCGACCTGGTGCTGGCCGCGATCCCGGCCACGAACCTGTCGATCGCCGCGGTCGCCGTGCCGCTGCTGATCGTCGGAGCGGGGTTCAAGCTGGCCGTCACCTCGATCACCGTCGTCGCCGTCAACAGCGTGCCGACGCCCAAAGCGGGGATGGCCAGCGGCGCCACGAGCATGCTGCGCGACTTCGGCCTCACCCTCGGCCCGGCCGTGATCGGCGCCATCGCGCTGACCAGGGCCGCTAACGCGATCGCGGCCCAAGTCGCGGCCTCACCCCAGCTCAGCTCCGCGCTGCAGGCCTTCAACCAGGCGCCCGAGCACGCCCCCGCCGCGGAGAAGGCCCAGGTGGAGGCCGCGGTCGGGGCGGTCAACTCCGGCCCGCTCGGCGCCAACGCGGTCCCCGCCTCCGTCACGCTGCCGGACGGGACGACCCAGCCGTTCAACCCCCTCAAGGACGTCGCGTTCCACGCCCTCTCCGACGCCTACGCCATCGGCTACCTCATCTGCGGGATCGCGGCCGTCGTCGCAGCGGTGATCGCGGCGGTCCTCATCGGCGGGCGCAAGCACCACGACACCTTCCTGGAGACCTCCTGACAGGTGCGCGGCGTTTGGGCGGGCGTCTGACGGGCAACCCGCCCCGATGAGCGACGATCAGGAGGGCGGGGCGGGCGCGTTCGAGCGCGAGCCGGTCGGCCTCGACACCCGCATCACGGCGGACGGCTCCACGCCATGGCCGGTCGAAGCGGGCCGCTACCGCCTGGTCGTGGCGCGGGCGTGCCCGTGGGCGAACCGGGCAGTGATCGTCCGACGGCTGCTCGGCCTCGAGGACGCGATCTCGATGGGCATCGCCGGGCCGCTGCACGACGAGCGCAGCTGGCGCTTCCACCTCGACCCCGACAACCGCGACCCCGTGCTGGGCATCGAGTACCTCGGTGAGGCCTACCGCAAGGCCGACCCCGATTTCGCCGCGGGCGTCACCGTGCCCGCGATGGTCGACCTGCGGACCGGCGCCGTGGCCACCAACGGCTTCCAGCAGCTCACCCTGGACTTCTCCACGCAGTGGACCGCGCTGCACCGCCGCGGCGCCCCCGACCTCTACCCGCAGGCGCTGCGCGCGGAGATCGACGAGGTGAACGCCGACGTCTACGACGACGTCAACAACGGCGTCTACAAGTGCGGGTTCGCCTCGGCCCAGGACGACTACGAGAAGGCCTACGCGGCCCTGTTCGACCGCCTCGACGCGCTCGGGCAGCGGCTCGCGACCCGGCGCTACCTCGTCGGGGACACGATCACCGAGGCCGACGTCCGCCTCTGGGTCACCCTGGTCCGCTTCGACGCCGCCTACCACGGGCACTTCAAGTGCAACCGGCAGAAGCTCACCGAGATGCCGGTGCTGTGGGCGTACGCCCGCGACCTGTACCAGACCCCGGGCTTCGGGGACACGATCGACTTCACCCAGATCAAGCAGCACTACTACGGCGTGCACCACCAGATCAACCCGAGCGGCATCGTGCCCGCCGGTCCGGACGTCTCGGGTTGGCTCACCCCCCACGGACGCGAGGAGCTGGGAGGCCGCCCCTTCGGCGACGGCACACCGCCCGGACCGCCCCCGGCGGACGAACGCGTGCCACCACTGATCAGTGTCTGACCGGCCACGGGTTAAGGTGCAAGAAGTCCACGCTCCCCCGCTGATCGGACTGCCTGTGATGGCTCAACACCGGCAAGATGCCCGCCCCCAAACGGACCCGGACGGTCCGCCCACCGACGAGTTGCCCCTGTCCGCTCCCCCGGCAGCTCCTGCGCCGCGCCCCGGCGTCGATCTCGTCGCGCGCGTCCGCGGGATGGGCAGCTCCATCGTCGGGCGTCTGGGCCGCACCTGGGTCCTGGTGATCGCCGCGGTGCTCGTGCTGGCGCTGGTCGCCGTCGTCATCCTCACCTACCGCGCGACGACCACCGCGGCCCCGTCGGGCGCCGACACCGGGATCGCGCGCCACCTCACCTACGAGGCGACGTCGACCGAGAAGACGGTGATCGTCACCTACACCCAGGGCGACAACGAGCTCGACGGCCAGACCCAGTCGGCGTCGCCGTGGTCGATGGCCGCCACGGTCACCGCGAGCGTCGCCGTGCTCACCGTCACCAGCGGCAGCGACACGCAGAACCCCGATCACGCCGACAGCGTCACCTGCGCCATCCTCGACACGACCACCGGCCAGACCCTCGTGAGCAAGTCCGCGCCGCCCTCCAGCGCCGCCACCGTCACCTGCGTGGCGGGCAACCTCGGCACCTGACCAGCGGGGCGGCTCAGGCGCGGGGGACGTCCTTGCCCGTCGGTCGGTACTCCGTCAGGAGCACGCGCCCGTCCAACGCCCGGTGGCCGACCAGCTCCAGATCAGCGGAGTCCACGCCCTCGAACATGGCCTCGCGCCCTGACGGTCCGGCGAGCAGCGGGAAGACCATCAGGCGCAGCCGGTCGACGAGGCCCGCCGCGAGGAGCCGGCGGGCGACCGAGAGGCTGCCCACCGTGCGCAGCGGGACGTCGCTCGCCGCCTTCAGCGCCCGGATCTCCTCGGCGAGGTCGCCGCGGCAGATGCGGGTGTTGGGCCAGTCCGCCTGCGTCAGGGTGCGCGAGAACACGACCTTGTCCAACGCGCTCATCCGGTTCCAGCCCTCGTCGCGCACCTCCTCCGGTACGCCCGCCAGCACCTCGTAGGTCTTCCTGCCCATCACGAGGACCTGCCGGGCCGCCCCCTCGGCCGCGATCCACTCCTCCAGCTCGGGGCCCAGGTAGCCGAAGTAGCCCGGCAGCCCGTCCGACCCCGCCCATCCGTCCACCGAGAGGAAGACGTCGACCGTCACGATGCTCCCCATAGTGGCTCCTTCCGTCGCTCTGCGATCTTCCGGCACTGGTGGGGAAGACCATCGACGGCGGCGGAAGTCATCGGAGCCGGGTGACTGAGTCAACGACGCTGCGACCGGGTACGTCAGAGGATGCCGGTGTACGCGCCCCCGTCGATGAGCAGGCTCTGGCCGGTGATGAACCCGGCCTGCGCCGAGCACAGGAACGCGCAGGCGGCGCCGAACTCCGCCGTCCCGCCCAGCCGTCCGGCCGGGATCGAGGCGCGCACGTGCTTCTCGATCACGTCGGGGGTGACGCCCTGCTGGCGGGCGGCCCCGGCCTGCACCGCGCGCAGCCGGGGGGTGTCGAACGAGCCTGGCAGCAGGAAGTTGATCGTCACGTTGGCGTGCGCGACCTCCCTGGCCACGCCCGCGAGGAAGCCGGTGAGCCCGGCGCGGGCGCCGCTGGACAGATCCAGGCTGGGCAGCGGCATCTTCACCGACGCCGACGTGATGTTGACGATCCGGCCGAACCGCCGCTCGACCATGCCGTCGACGACGAGCTGCACGAGCCGGATCGGCGTCGCCATGTTCGACCGGACCCCGGCCAGCAGCGCGGCTTCGTCGACCGCGCGGAAGTCCCGCGGGGGCGGGCCGCCGTTGTTGTTGACCAGGATGTCGACGGTCGGGACGGCCGCGACCAACCGGTCCTGCCCCTCGGCGGTGTCGAGGTCCGCCGCCACCGCGAGGACCGTCGCGCCGGTCTCCCGCCGGATCTGCTCGGCGGTGTGGTCCAGCTTCGCCTGCTCGCGCCCGTTGATCACGACGGTGCAGCCCGCCCGCGCCAGCTCGACCGCGCAGCCGAGCCCGAGGCCCTGGCTCGATGCGCACACGAGGGCGTTGCGCCCGGTGAGTCCGAGGTCCACGGCGTTCTCCGTTCTCGACGGGCGGGCGCCCGACCGCCGTCATCCTAGGAACGGGCCCACCGACCGTCGAGCGACGCCACGCCGACGTCAGGGGCGCCGCCCCGCCGCCACCACGTCGGCCACACCGAGCTGCGTGAGCAGGCTCGTGTGATCCCAGAGCGTGCGGTGGGAGGCGATGCGCGAGGTGACGGCGCCGAGGCTGGTCCGGTGCCGGAACGCGACGATCGAGACGGCGAGCACCTCGGCCCGGCGGTGGGTCGGGTCGACGCCGGGCAGCAGCCACGGCATCGGCCGGTCGTGGGTGAACCCGACCATGGTCTCGGCGGCGACGCGGCGCTGGTCGGCGGTGCGGCTGACCCGCTGGAACGTCAGGTCGGCCGGGAGGTTGGGGAGGACGTCCTCGGCGAGGTAGCGGCGGATCTCGGCTTCCGTCTCGCCCCCGGTGCCCGTCGGGACGTTGCGCAGCGCGCAGTCCTCGGCCACCAACGCGACGGCGGCATCGACATGGCGGTCGACGTACACCGCGGTGGTGAAGGCATCGAAGATCGCCTCGATCCGCCACATGAGCTGCTGGATCACCATGGTCATGTCGTCATCACCGCCTCCGTTCCCCCGATAGTAAGCAGGGCCCGTCCGGTGGGCCGGTGTGAATCACAGCCGGCGCTTTGTGGACTCACAGGAACTTCTTCACCTCGCGGCGTTGTCTGGACCCGACAACGAGGACCGATCCCCGGAGCGCGGCATGGCTGAATGGCGGCACAACGCGAACCCTGTTCCGGAGCCGACGTTCCGGCCCGAACCCGTCTCCCACCGGCCGCGCCACCGACGCCCGGTCGCGGTCGGAGCCGTCGCGGCGGTCGCCGCCCTGACCCTGGGCGGGGTCGCACTAGGGCCGTCCGCGCTCGCGACGACGCGGACCATCGCCGGTCACCCCACCGCGGCCGCCGCTGCCACGTCGCAGACCGCGCTCGGCCAGGACGCGGCCGTGCGCGCCGCGACCGGCGTGACCCGGACGGCCACCAGTGCGGAGGAGGTCGGCGTCGTCGACATCACCACCGTCCTCGACTACGGGCAGGGTGCCGCGGCCGGCACGGGCCTCGTGCTCACCCCGGCGGGCGAGATCCTCACGAACAACCACGTCATCCAGGACGCCACCCGGATCCGGGTTACGGTCGTCAGCACCGGCAGCACCTACACCGCGTCGGTCGTGGGCACCGACCCCACCGACGACATCGCCGTGCTCCGGCTGTCGGGCGCGGCCAACCTGGACACCGCACACCTCGCCGGTGACGCGCAGGCGAGCCGGCTCGCGGTCGGCGACCGGGTGACGGCGGTGGGCAACGCGGGCGGCACGGGCGGCGACCCCACGGCGGCCACCGGCAGCGTGGTCGCGCTCGGCCGCGACATCACGGCCTCCGACGAGACCGGCGCCGATCCCGAGCGGCTGAGCGGGCTCATCGAGGTCGACGCCGACGTGCAGGCGGGCGACTCCGGCGGCCCCCTCTACTCCGACGGCGTGGTGGTCGGGATCGACACCGCGGCCTCGGCGCCCGCGGCGGGCGGGTTCTCGACCGCTGCCGCCACCCGCGAGACCACGGGCTTCGCGATCCCCATCGCGACCGCCACCGCGATCGCCGACCGGATCGAGGCGGGTGAGAGCAGCAGCACCGTCCACCAGGGCCAGCCCGCCTTCCTCGGTGTCCAGGTCACCCGCTCCCGCGGCGCCGATGGCGCCATGATCGCCGGGGTCGTCCCGAGCTCGCCCGCAGCCTCCGCGGGCCTGGCGGCGGGCGACACCATCACCGCCGTCGACGGGACCGTCCTCGACAGCTCGCAGACGCTCTCCGAGGTGCTCGCGGGCCACCAGCCCCGTGACCGGGTGACGGTCAGCTGGACCGACCGCGCGTCGGAGTCCCACACCGCCACCGTCACGCTGACCACCGGCCCGGCGGACTGAGCCACCATCAATTACCGGCGCCGATTCGCCGCCCGCCGGATGGGAAAAAGCACCATTCCCGCAGATTGCGGGCTCCTGTCGAATCCGACGCCCGCGCTTCCGATCCCGTTTCTGCGGGTCACGGCCGCTCAGTCGAAGGTTGAGCACCCGATCGGCGCAGTGAATATAGCCCGATCACGCTGCGGTGATCGACAAATCGTATAAATCGGACGTTGCCGAAATGCATGACGGCATTGCTGCGGCATTGCAGTGAAAGGCGTCCGGAAGTGAAACATCGGCGCCATCTCTGCGAAATACCGGTTGTGCGCCTCCCCCGGGGCGCCACCACCGAAAGGAACGCAGTAATGCACTGTCACCCGGTCTGCAAGCCCAAGCCGAAGCCCAAGTGCGAGCGTCGGGACAAGGACGATGACCGCTGCGAGCGCCGCACGAAGAAGAAGCACAACAAGTGCCGCTGAGCGCGTCAGCATGACCGCCGGGTCCCGCTCCTGCCATGTGGCGGGAGCGGGACCCCGTGCAAGTGGGGCCAGATGAGCCGGATCACCGAGGACGAGATCGACGACGACACCGACGATTCCGCGTCGGACGGTGGGCACGCCCCCCACGTGCCGGTGCGGACGATCTTCCGGCGCTTCTGGCCCGACACCCGCCCGTTCCGCGGCCGGATGCTGCTCAGCCTGCTGCTGGTGCCGCTGCCCCCCGCCCTCACCGCGGCGGGCGTGTACCTGTTCAAGATCCTCGTCGACGACGTGATCACGCCGCACGACTACCGCCTCTTCCTGCCGGTCGCCGCGGCGTACCTCGGCCTCACGGCCGTGGGCGGCGTGGTGGAGTTCGCTGACGAGTACCTGACGGCGTGGGTCGGGGAACGGTTCGTCACCGGTCTCCGGGTGCGGCTGTTCGCGCATCTGCAGCGCGTGTCTGTCGGCTGGTTCGAGCGCCACCAGCTCGGCGACGTGCTGAGTCGGCTGACCGAGGACGTCGCGGCCATCGAGCAGCTCGTGCTCACCGGCGTCAACATGACGCTGACCTACACGTTCCAGGTGCTGTTCTTCGCGGGCACGATGTTCGTGCTCAACTGGCAGCTCACGCTCGCATCCTTCGTGGCCGCACCCGCGTTCCTCCTGCTGGCCCGGACGTTCTCCCGCCGCATCCAGTCCGCCTCCCGCGAACGGCGCAGGCGCTCCGGCTCGATCACCGCGGTGGCGGAGGAGAACCTGGCCAACCTCGCGCTCGTCCAGGCCTACGACCGGGGCGACGCCGAGGTGGAGCGCTTCGCGGAGGAGAACCGCGGCAGCTTCGCCGCGCAGATGCTCGCGCTGCGGCTGGAGGCGCTCTTCGAGCCGTTCAGCAGTCTCGTGGAGGCCGTCGGGCTGCTCGTCGTGATGGGCGTCGCGGTCTACGAGCTCGCGCAGGGCGCGATCACCCTCGGCGGACTGCTGGCCTTCCTCACCTTCCTCACCCAGCTCTACGGGCCGGTCCAGGGCTTCGCCGGACTGTCCAACACGCTGTACTCCGCGGCGGCGGGCGCCGAGCGCATCCTCGAGCTGCTCGACCAGCAACCCGGCGTGGTGGAGGCCGAGCACCCGCGCCCCCTCGACCGGGCGGTCGGTGTGATCGGCTTCGAGGGCGTCGGGTTCGCCTACCCCGGGACCGCGCGGCCCTCCCTGCGGAACGTGAGCCTCCGCCTCCCTCCCGGCAGCAAGGTGGCGATCGTCGGCCCCAGCGGGGCGGGCAAGTCGACGTTGACGAAGCTGCTGCTGCGCAGCTACGACCCCGACCGCGGCCGCATCACGCTGGACGGGCACGACCTGCGGTCGCTCGCGCTCTCGGACCTGCGGCGCAACATCAGCGCGGTGCTGCAGGAGTCATTGGTGCTCGACGGCACGGTCGCGGAGAACATCCGGTGGGGGAAGCCCGACGCCACCGACGACGAGGTGCGCGTGGCCGCCATGGCCGCCGACGCGCACGAGTTCATCGAACGGCTCGACCACGGCTACGACACCCGCGTGGGCCAGCGCGGCCGGCTGCTCTCAGGCGGTCAGCGCCAGCGCATCGCCATCGCCCGCGCCATGATCCGCGACGCACCGGTCCTGCTGCTCGACGAGCCGACCGCCGGTCTGGATGCCGCTTCCGGGCAACGGGTGATCGCCCCGCTGCGGCGGCTGATGGCCGGTCGGACCACGATCATCATCTCGCACGACCTGCTCACCGTGACCGACGCCGACGCGATCATCGTCCTCGAAGCGGGGACGGTGAGCGCGGTCGGCACCCACGAGCAGCTGCTGGCCTCGTCCCCGACGTACGCGCAGGCTGCACGCGCTGCACCATCCCGGCTCCCGGTCGCGGCCGCCCCAGCCCGCGTCCTCCAGCATGCCGCGCGCACCCCAGCGCGGTCCCGCGCCTGACCCGCGCGGCCGCGGCCCCGCCCGGCCGCGCCCGCTGGGGTCCCCCCGACGCCACCGTCCCCCTGCCGGCGGTGGACCGCCGCCGCCGCGGCGGCAATGCCCCGCCTGCCGTTCACCCCGCCGCGCCACCCCGCCCCGTGCCTGCGCCGCCGTCTACCGCGGGGTCGAGCCCGCGCCACCGGCCGACCCCGTCGAGGTCGCGACCGAGCCGCTGCCGGTCACGCCAGCCACGGCTCACCCCGCAGCGCTGACCGCGGAGTGCGGCCCGGTCAGGCCCTCCGACGCGTCGACCGCCTGCTCGGCGTCGAACGCGTGGATCCAGGCGAAGTCGTCGGAGAAGCGGGCCACCTTGGCGTCGCGCCACGGGACGTCGGGGTGGTCGTCGGGGAGGTGGAGGAGGGCGTTGGTGGCCCACGAGCTCAGATGGATCTGCCGGGTGCGGGCGCGCCGAAGAAGCTGATACCGGGCCAACACCGGCTCGAGGTCCGCGGAGGCCGCGGTCGGGAGGAGGGCGGCGAGGGTGAAGGCGTCCTCCAGCGTGGTGTTCGCGCCCTGCCCGTGGTGGGGCAGCATCGCGTGCGCCGCGTCGCCGAGCAGCACGACCCGGTCGCGGTACCAGTGCAGCAGGGGCTTCACGACGAACAGGCCCCACCGGATCTCGGGCGCCACCGCGTCGATCATCTCGGTGACGGCGGGGTGCCAACCGGCGAACGGAGCGCGGAGCTCGTCCCACGCGACCTCGGCCTGCCACCGCGCACCCTCGTCCCAGCTGCGCGGGCCTTCGACGACGGCCAGGAAGTTGATCTCGTTGGCGTCGCCGCCGATGGCGTAGTGCAGCAGGTGCGCATCCGGCCCCATCCAGAACTGGAGCGCCTCCGGGTCGGGCAACGCGGCCAACTGCTCACGGCTGACGATCCCGCGGAAGCCACTCGTCCCCGAGTACACGATGTCGTCGCCGTCCGTGACGCACCGGCGCACGACCGACCGCACGCCGTCCGCCCCGACGACGAGGTCCGCCTGCGCCGTCCGGCCGTTCGCGAACGTCAGCGTGACCCCGTCCGGCTCCTGGACGAGGTCGACCAGGCGGTGCCCGAGGTGCAGCCCCTCGCTCCCGTACGCCGTGCCGAGGATCCGCTGGTACTCCGCGCGGTGGATGCCGAGCCAGGGCGCGCCGATCCGCTTGAGGTAGGTGTCGCCGTCGCGCACCGGATGCGCGGCGATCCGGTCGCCCGTCCGCCAGTGCCGGTACACCAGCTCGGTGGGCACGGTGGCCACCGACTCCAGCTCCTCGAGCAGGCCCATCCGCCGCAGCAGCCGCGTCGCGTTGCCGCCCACGCCGACAGCCGCGCCGAGCTCGGTCAACGCGGGCGCCTGCTCGAAGACCTCGGCCGCGATGCCGCGCTCCCGCAGCGCCAGCCCGAGGGCCAGGCCGCCGATGCCCGCACCGATGATCGCCACCCGCAGGTCTCGCACCGTCATGTCGCTTCGCCCCTCATTCGAGGTGGACCTCGCCCATCTCCGACCACTCGACCCCCGGGAGGTCCTGGTAGACGATCCGGGGCACCCGGGCGACCACCGAGGGGAGCCAGCCGAAGAACCACTGGGCGTGCTCGGAGCTGACGTGCGCCTCACCCGCGGCCGCGTCCCGATAGTTCGCCAGCACCACGTACTCGTTGTCGCCTTCGACGCTCTCGTAGCAGGTGAAGTGCAGGTTGCCCGGTTCCTCCCGGACCTGCGCGGAGTAGCGCCTGATGCCCGTCAGGAAGTCCTCACGCTTGTCCGGGCGGACGTCGATCCGGATCACGATGAAAATCACGGCATCCACTCCTGGCGGCTCGGGCGGGGCATTCCCTTGTGCTTCATACCGTTGCCCCGCCGCGATGCCAACGGCACGCGCGCGAAACGGCGGCCCGGGCCCGACGTGGTTATGGTGCGATGACCATCGGGGGCGGGGCTGTCGGGGGACGTCCTCGCCGTGAGGAGGTCCGGCCATGGCCGTTCTGGTCCCGCGGGAGACGCCGAGGACGTGGCAGCTGCAGGAAATCCTGGTCACCGAGCCGGGCACGATCAGACGGGCCATCGGCGCGGCCGCCATCGGCAACATCACCGAGTGGTACGACTTCGGCGTCTACGCCTACTTCGAGCCGACCATCCGGAAGGTCTTCTTCGCCGGGCTCTCCGAGACCGCGGGCACGATCGCGACGTTCGGCCTCTTCGCGGTGGCGTTCCTGATCCGGCCGATCGGCGGCATGTTCTTCGGGCCGCTGGCCGACCGGATCGGCCGCAACAAGGTGCTGGCCACCACGATGGTGTTGATGGCGCTGGGCACGTTCGCCATCGGGTGCATCCCGAGCGAGCGCAGCATCGGCGTCTGGGCCCCGATCCTGCTGCTCGTGGCGCGGCTGGTGCAGGGGTTCTCCACCGGCGGTGAGTACGGCAACGCGATGACGTTCATCGCCGAGTACGCCCCCGACCGGCGCCGCGGCTTCCTGGGCAGCTGGCTGGAGTTCGGCACGTTCGCGGGCTACCTGCTCGGCGCCATCGTGGTGACGGTCGCCGACGCCACCCTCACCGACGACCAGCTCCTGTCCTGGGGCTGGCGCATCCCGTTCTTCGTGGCGCTCCCCCTCGGCTTCGTCGGGGTCTACCTGCGGACACGGCTGGCCGACACCCCCGCCTTCGCCGCGCTGGAGCGCGAGGCCGAGGAGCGGGAGAAGGAGCAGAAGCACCCGCACGAGTTCCGCGAGCTCCTGTCGCTCTGGCCGTACATGCTCGTATGCATGGGCCTGGTGCTGGTCTGGAACGTCACCAACTACATGCTCACCTCGTACATGCCGACCTACGTCACCGACACCATGCCCAAGCTGGAGGGGCTGAAGACCGACACGTCGACCACCTCGCAGGTCGTGCAGATCGTGGTGATCCTGGTCGCGATGGTGACCATCCCGTTCCTGGGCAAGCTGTCGGACCGGATCGGCCGCAAGCCGATCGCCTGGGTCGGCGCGATCGGACTGGTCGTGCTGGCGTTCCCGATGATCCTGCTCGTCCGCGCCGCGACCCCGGTCACGATCTTCATCGGCCTGATGATCATGGGGTTCCTGCTCATCTGCTTCAGCGCCACCATGCCCTCGACGCTGCCGTCGCTGTTCCCGACCGAGGTGCGCGGCGGTGGCCTCTCGATCGCGTTCAACGTGTCGGTCTCGCTGTTCGCGGGCACCACGTCGTTCGTGGTCGGCACGTTGGTCGGGGTGTCGGGCGACCTGAACTGGCCCGCCTACTACCTCGTCATCGCCGGGGTCATCGGCGCGGTGTCGCTCTGGTTCCTGCAGGAGCCCAACGGACGGCGCATGTGGGGCTCGCCGCCCGCCGCGGTATCGCACGACGAGGCCGTGCGGCTCGTCGACCACCAACGGAAGGTGGCCTGACGACAGCGGCGCACCCGTCAGGAATCGAGAAGCACCGGGATCCAGGGCCGCCCTAGCCTTCGACGGAAGGCCCGATCCGAGGGGTCACGGAGCGCGAGAGGCGACGACCATGCCCACGAAGAACGCCACGTCCACATCCGACGGCTTCAGCGCCGACGAGCGGGCCGCCATGAAACAGCGCGCCGCCGAGCTGCGCGCCGAGGGCACGAAGGGGGCCAAGAAGGCCGACGGCCTGCAGGCGGTGCTCGACGCCATCGCGGCGATGGAGCCCGACGACCGCGCGCTGGCCGAGCGCGTGCACGTGGCCATCACGACGGCCGCGCCGGACCTGCTGCCGAAGACCTGGTACGGCATGCCCTCCTACGCCGACGCGGACGGCAAGGTCGTCGTCTTCTTCCAGAACGCGGGCAAGTTCAAGTACCGCTACTCGACATTGGGCTTCCAGGACGCGGCGAACCTCGACGACGGCGGCATGTGGCCGGTGGCGTACGCGCTGGCGAAGTGGAGCCCCGCGGTGGAGAAGACCGTTGTCGAGCTGGTGAAGGCCGCCGTCTCCTGATCCGGCGGCACGTGCACGACCTGTTCGCCGCCGCGGGCGCCGACGTCGTCTGGGTGTGGTGCGTCCGCGTGCCCGGCACGGCGGCCTACGCGCCGCGTGATCAGGGCTGCGCGGTCTGGGCGGGGATGCGGCGCAACGCCAACGCCAGGACGAGCGCACCCAGCAGCAGCGCGCTGACGTAGACCACCAGACCCGTCCAGCCCGCCAGGTCGAAGGCGACCCCGCCCAGCGCTCCGCCGATGCTGCTGCCCGCGTAGTACGCCAGCAGGTACAGCGAGGACGCCAGCCCGGGCGCGCCACCGGGCAGCAACGACGCGCGGCGGCCCACCCAGCTGCTGGCCACCGAGTGCGCCCCGAAGAACCCCACGGTGACCAGCAGCAGGCCGACGACGATGGTGCCGAGCAGGTCCGGGGCCGTCACCCACACCCCGACGAGCGCGACGAGGACCGCACCCCACATCACGCGCCGCCGTCCGACGCGGTCGCCGAGCCGACCCGCCGCCGTCGAGGCCCACGACCCGATCACGTAACCGAGGAAGATCAGCCCGGCCAGCCAGCCGGGCAGCCCGAACGGCGCGGCGATCAGCCGGAAGCCCAGGTAGTTGTAGACCGTCACGAACGCGCCCATCAGCAGGAACGCCACACCGAACAGGGCCAGCAGCCCGGGATCGCGCAGATGGGTGCGCAGCGGGTTCCCGAGGTCGCGCAGCCGGACCCGCGGCGCGTCGGGCGCCACCGGCGGGGGCAGCAACAGCCGGAACGCCGCCGTGCAGGCGAGCGACAGCACGCCGATGACGCCCAGCGCCACCCGCCACCCCGCGCCGTCGGCGACGAACCCGGCCACCAGCCGCCCCGAGAGCCCGCCGAGGGAGTTGCCCGCGATGAGCATCCCGACGGCCCCGCCGAGCCAGCGCGGGGCGACCTCGGCGGTCACGTGCGCGATGGCGAGCGCGGGCAGCGCGGCGAGCGCGACGCCCTGCAGCGCACGGATCCCGACCAGCGCCGCGAAGGACGGCGCGAACGGGGCGAGCAGCCCGAGCACGGCCGACGCGGCGAGCGCGGCCGTCATCACCCGCCGCCGTCCCCACGACTCGGCGACGGCCGACAGCGGGACGACGGCCAGGGCCAGCGCACCGGTCGTGGCCGACAGCACCAGGCTCGACGTGGACGAGGAGACGTCGAACTGCGCCGCGAGCGTCGGCAGCAGGCCCTGGACGCAGTAGACCAGCACGAACGTGGCGAGCCCCGCGCACCACATCGCCAGCCCCAGCCGCGTGTAGCCGGGCGTTCCCCGCTCGCGCAGCGTCGGAGCCGGGGCGGAAATGGTCACACTTCGACGGTAGGAGCCGCGCGGTCATGCGTCCAATGCATGTTCGGGCGAGGCATGATGCAGATGTGGATGAGCCGGACCTCGTGGCCCTGGTGGCGCCGCGGCTGCACCAGTTCGTCGCGGTGGCCCGGACCGAGCACATGACCCACGCCGCCGACGCGATCGGCGTGCCGCAGTCGACGTTGAGCCGCGGGATCGCCCGTCTGGAAGCCGACCTCGGCGTCGTCCTGTTCGCCCGGCGGGGCCGCACCGTGCGCCTCACGCGCGAGGGCCGCACCCTCCTCCGCCACGCCGAGCGCGCCCTCGCCGAGCTCGCCACCGGGACGGGCGAGATCCGGCGCGACACCGACGTCCTGCACGGCCGCGTCGGGCTCGCGTTCCTCACCACCCTCGGCAGCGCGGCCGTCCCGCGGCTGCTGCGCGACTACCGGACCCTGCACCCCGGTGTGCGGCTCGACCTCGTGCAGGGCGGCCACGCCACGCTGCTCGACCGGCTCCGCACAGGTGACGCCGACCTGGCGCTGACCTCCCCGCTGCCCGTCGAGCCCGGCTGGGCCGTCGTCCCCCTCGACACCGAGGAGCTGCGGCTCGTCGTCCCCACGGGCCACCGGCTCGCCGGGCGCACCGGCGGGGTGGCGCTCGCCGACGCCGCCCGAGAGCCCTTCGTGCGGTTCCTGCCCGGCTTCGGCCTGCGCGACATCGTCGACGCCTGGTGCCGCGAGTCGGGGTTCGTGCCCAGGGTCGCGTTCGAGGGCGGCGACGCCGAGACGTTGCGGGGGCTCGTCGGCGCGGGGCTCGGGGTGGCCCTCCTGCCGGTGGCGCAGCACCTGCTCGTGCCCGGGATCGTCGAGCTCCCCGTCACGGCGCCGCGCACGAGTCGGACCATCGGCGCCGTCTGGGCCCACGACCGCCCGCTGACCGCGCCCGCTCGGGCGATGCTCGACCTGGTGCGCAGCCCCGGTCGGCGGCTCCTCGGAGCGTGAGCCGACACCCGATCGTGTCCCAACAGCCTCACGCGTAACACAGCGTGCCCGTATGTCGAGCAAGGGGGTGAGGGCCCGCAGTGCGGACTGCAGGCGGCCTCACCGTGCCCTGTCGCTTCGACACCATCGGAGCCGGCCATGCTCGAGACCGCGGGGAGAGGCAGACCGCGGCGTCCGCGCGGCCACAACGCCCCGCTGGGCTGTGTGCTGCTGGTGCTCGCCGTGGTGGCGGTCGTCGCCGTCGTGCTCTCGGCCGCCTCCGTGCGCTCGACGGCCTTCACCGCGCAGGTGTCGAGCACGATCCCCGTCCAGCTCGGCGCCGCCGGTCGGGACGACCCGCGGGGACGGCAGGCCGAAGCGGCGTTCCTCGACCAGCTGCAGGCCGCACACCTGCCGGTCACCCCGCGGACCACGACGCTGGCCAACGCCCTCTGCATCCTGTTGAGCGCGGGCGGCACCGGCAACGCCGACGCGTCGACGCTGATCCAGAACATGACGGGGATGTCGGCCAGCCAGGCGGCGACGTTCGTGTCGACCGCGCGCGCCACCGTCTGCCGCCCCCGCTGGTAGCTCCGTTAGAGGCGTCGACGGTTCGGGTAGGTCCAGCCGTCGGCGTCGTGGCGTCGTCGGAAGGGAGCCGTGGACGCGACTTCCGCACACACGAACGGAGGCGGGGTCGTGAGCGAGCAGTCATCAGATGGGTCCGGCGGTCAAGTGGTCGTGGTGACCGGGGCCAGCGCGGGCATCGGCCGAGCCACCGCAAGGGAGTTCGGGTCCCGCGGCGCACGGGTCGCGCTGCTGGCCCGCGGGGCGAAGGGCCTGGAGGGCGCCGCGCGTGAGGTGCGCGAGGCGGGCGGCACCCCGCTGGTGATCCCGGTCGACGTCGCCGACTACGACCAGATCGACGCGGCCGCCACGCGGGTCGAGGAGGAGTTCGGCCCGATCGACGTCTGGGTCAACGTCGGCTTCACCGCGGTGTTCGCCCCGTTCCACAAGGTCAGCGCGGCGGAGTTCCGCCGCGTCACCGAGGTCAGCTACCTCGGCTACGTCTACGGGACGATGGTGGCGCTGGCCCGGATGCGGCCCCGTGACCGGGGGACGATCGTGCAGTGCGGCTCGGCGTTGGGCGGGCGGGCCATCCCGCTCCAGTCGGCCTATTGCGGCGCGAAGCACGCCGTCAACGGATTCACCGAGTCGGTGCGGGTCGAGCTGCTGCACGACAAGAGCAACGTCCAGATCACCGTCGTGCAGATGCCCGCGGTGAACACCCCCCAGTTCTCGTGGGTGCTCTCCCGGCTCCCCGAGCACCCCCAGCCGGTGCCGCCGATCTACCAGCCCGAGGTGGCCGCCCGCGGGCTGGTGTACGCGGCGGAGCACGCAGGGCGCAAGCAGTACTGGGTGGGTGCGGTCACCGTCGGCACGCTGCTCGGCCAGAAGGTGGCCCCCGCGCTGCTCGACCGGTACCTGGCCCGCACCGGCTACTCGTCCCAGCAGACCGGGGACGCGATCGACCCGCATCGGGCGGACAACCTGTGGTCCCCCGCCGACGGCGACGACGGCCGCGACTACGGCACGCACGGGATCTTCGACAAGCGTTCCAAGAGCCGGAGCCCGCAGATGTGGACCTCGCACCACCCGGCGCTGGCGGCCGCCGCGACGGCCGGGGTCGCGGGCCTGGCGGGCCTGCTCACCCGGACCCTGCGCCGATGACCGCCGCGACCGGAGTGGTGCTGGCCAGGCTCGCGTGGGGGGTCGCGCTGGCCACGGTCCCCGACCGGATCCTCGGGGTGACCCAGCCCGACCGGCCCGCCACGCCCATCGCACCCCGGCTCCTGCGTGTGCTCGGCGTCCGGCACCTCCTGCAGGCGGGCGTGGAGACGCTCGCCCCGGTGCCCGCCGTGCACTACCTCGGTGCGGTCGCCGACGGGCTGCACGCGCTCTCCGGGGTCGGGTTGGTCGCCGTTGACCGGCGGTGGCGACGGGCCGCGCTGATCGACAGCGCCATCGCGACCTGCTTCGGCCTCGCCGCTGCGCTGACCGCGGAATCCGACCGGGGGCGGTGACCCGCCGAGCGGCCCGGCGCGTCGGTCGACACGGACCCGACGCGCCGGTCCATCGGCGGTGACAGCGCTATGGTTTGCCCACCTTGCTCGGCGGGCACCCGGACACGAGAGCGACCCCAGGCGACATGGAGGTGCGCGGGCGCCGATGGACTCACCAGGGAGCCACAAGATCCGATGGGCGTTCACCCCCATCGCGACCGCACCGACCACCGCGCGCAGACGACTGGCCAAGCAGCTCCAGGCGTGGGGCATCAGCGCGCCGGACGCCGATCCGGTGCTGTTGGTGGCGAACGAGCTGGTGGCCAACGCGGTCGAGCACGCGCGCACCGCGCTGGAGCTCGAGGTCGGGTTCGATGGGACCGCCGTCGTCGTGGAGGTGCACGACGAGTCGCCCCTCGCGCCCCGCCTGCAGCCGCACAACCTGCGGGCCGAGCGGGGCCGCGGGCTGCAGATGGTGGCCGCGCTGGCCAAGAGCTGGAGCTGCGTCCAGCACGCGAGCGGCAAGACCATCCGCGCCGTCGTCATCCCCGGGCTCTGGCTCGCCGCCCTGCTGACCCGAATCGCCTCTCTGACGAGCGTCGCCCTGCAGGCCGGGCACCGACGGCGTCGGTTGTCGCGGCCCGGCGGGATGCGGCGCGGCGTCGCCGCGTTCGCCTGAGAATCACTCCGACCGGTCGTCAGGGGCACCTCTCCGGGGCAGCCCGCCCGGGTAGGGTCGCCTCCATGTCGGCGTACGGGCAGCCGCTTGGGGGCGCCTCCGAGGAGCGGTTGCGATGGCTCGCGGTCGTCACCGACACCGCACTCGCGCACCTGAGCGTCGAACACCTGCTCGACGAGCTGCTCGCGCAGGTCCGCAAGCTGCTGGCCGTCGACACCGCGGCCGTGCTCCTGCTCGACCCGTCCCGCCGGTTCCTGCTCGCCACGGCCGCCCACGGCATCGAGGAAGAGGTCCACCAGGGCGTGCGCATCCCGCTGGGGCAGGGCTTCGCGGGGCGGATCGCCCAGGAGAAGCGGTGGGTGTCGATCGAGCAGGTCGACCACGGCAACGTCCTCAACCCGATCCTGCGGGAGAAGGGGATCTCCTCGCTGCTCGGTGTGCCGCTGCTGGCGGGCGGCGCCGTGCTGGGCGTGCTGCACGTGGGGACCCTGGCCCACCGCCACTTCACCGACGACGACGCCGCGCTGCTCCAGCTCGTCGCCGACCGCCTCGCCGTCGCCGCCCAGTCGCGCATGTCCGACGCCGAGCGCACCGCCGCCGAGGTCATGCGCCGCCACCTGCTCCCCGCCGCGCTGCCGCAGGTCGAGGGCCTGGAGTTCGCCTCCCGCTACGTCCCCGGCGGTGAGGGTGCGGTCGGCGGCGACTGGTACGACGTGTTCACCCTGCCCTCGGGCACGGTGTGCATGGTCGTCGGCGACGTCGTCGGACACGGCCTGGCCGCGGCGCAGACGATGAGCGAGGTCCGCGTGGCGCTGCGTGCCTTCGCGATGGAGACCGAGGACCCCGCCGAGCTGCTCACCCGCCTCGACCAGCACATCGTGCACTTCCAGCTGCGCACGATGGCCACCGTGCTCTGCGTGATGCTGCCGTCGGGGTCGGACGTGGCCCGCCTGTCCTCCGCCGGGCACCTCCCGCCCGTCCTGGCCACCGGGCAGGCGGAGTCGTGCCTGGTACCGGTGCCGCCCGATCTGCCGGTGGGCGTCGAGCTGGGGCACCCGCGCCGGACGTTCACGATGGATCTGACCCCCGGTTCCGTGCTGTGCCTCTATACCGACGGGCTGGTCGAGCGGCGCCACCTCGTCATCGACGTCAACATCGGCGAGGTGTGCCGGGCGGTGTCGCCGCAGGCGCCCGAGAGCGTCTGCATCGACGTCATGCGCAGGCTGGTCGGCAACGCCGTCCCCGACGACGACATCGCCGTCTTGGTCGTGCGTCGGCACCCGGACGCCCCCGCAGGCGGTCAGCGGCATGTCGGCGTCGGCGGAGCGGAGATCTGATGGCTGGGCACAAGAGCCGCGTCGACCTCGACGACGCGCGGGATCCGCTGGTCCTGGCCCTGGACGTCGGGTCGACGGCGAGCCGGGGCGACGTCTACGACGCCACCGGCGCGCCCGTGGAAGGCGGCCGCCGGAAGGTTCCGCACACCTTCCGGACGAGCGGCGACGGCACGAGCGAGATCGACCCCGACCAGGTGGCCGACGAGCTCGGCGAGATCATCACCAAGCTGGCCGCCGCGCCGCTGAAGGGCCGCATCGCGGGCGTCGCGCTGGACACGTTCGCGTCGTCGCTGGTCGGCGTGGACGGCGACGGCCACGCCGTCACCCCCTGCTACACCTACGCCGACTCCCGCTGCGGCCCGCAGGTGGTCGCGCTGCGCCGCGAGCTGGACGAGGAGGAGGTGCAGCAGCGCACCGGCTGCAGGCTGCACAGCAGCTACCTCCCCGCCCGGCTGCGCTGGTTGCGGGAGACCGATCCCGAGCGGTTCGCCGCCGCCCGGCGCTGGATGTCCTTGGGTGAGTACGCCTACCTGCGGCTGCTCGGGACGACGGCGGCGGGCACCGCCACCGCCGCGTGGACCGGCCTGCTCGACCGACGCACCGGGCAGTGGGACCCGCGGATGCTCGATGCCGCGGGGATCACCGCGGAGCAGCTGTCGGAGGTGCGGAACCCGGACGACCCGCTGGTCGACGTGGCCGAGGAGGTGGCGCAACGCTGGCCGGTGCTGGAGGGAGCCCGCTGGTTCGCGCCCATCGCCGACGGCTTCTCCAGCAACCTCGGCATCGGCGCCGACGACGAGACGACCGCCGGGTTGGCCGCCGCCACCAGCGGCGCCGTCCGCGTGCTGCTGTCCACCACCCCGGAGACGATTCCCTCGGGCCTGTGGTGCTACCGCGTCGACGCCCGCCGGTCGCTGCTGGGCGGCGCGCTCAACGACGTCGGCCGGGTCGTCACCTGGCTGGAAGACACCGTGCAGCTGGGCGACGAGGATCCCGACGAGCTGATGGCCGCGGATCCCGACCCGACCACGCCCCTCGTCCTGCCCTACCTTTCCGGGGAGCGCTCCACGGGCTGGGCCGCCGCCGCCCGCGCCGTCATCGTCGGTGCTTCGAGCTCCACGTCCGGTGGCCGGCTGTTCCGCGCATCGATGGAGGGCGTTGCGCTGTCCTACCAACGGATCGCCGACCAGCTGCGGGCCACCGCGGCCAACCCCGAGCGCATCGTGGCGAGCGGCCGGGTCACCCAGGACCTCCCCCGCTGGCTGCAGGTGCTGGCCGACGTCCTCGGCACCCCGGTGGAGGCGGTCACCACCAAGCGCACGACGCTGCGGGGCACCGCCCTGCACGCCCTCGAGGTGCTGGCGCCGGACACCGCGCGGGCGCCCCTCGACACCGCGGAGACCTGGCAACCCGTGGCCGAGCGCCGCGGCTACTACCGCGAGCGGGCCGAGCGCTACGACCGCCTCTACCGCGCGGTCATCGCCCCACCCGACGCGGGCTGACCACGCGCTGTCACCACCGGCATCACCCGCTCGCCGAGGCGCGTTGGCTGTCCGCTAATCCTGAGATTGCCGAGCGCAGGCGGTCGGCTCCCTAGCGTGACGGCCCATGTCCACCGCCACCGACGCGGCAACCGCCCCGGCCCGGCCGTCGTGGGACCGACCGCGGGCCCGGACCGCGCTCTGGCTCGTGCTGGCGGCGGGCGCGGGCGCGGCGCTGACGGCTCCGCGGTTCCTGCCGTTCTACGACTATTCCGAATGGCTGCTGCAGGGCCAGATCGTGCACGACCTGTGGACGGGAGCGACGAGTGACGGCGCCCCGGTCGCGCAGTCGTACACGCTGCTCCCGGTGCCGGTCCCCAACCTCGCCGCGCCGGTCGGCGTCGCCTTGCTGGCGTCGGTCCTGCCGATCGAGGTGGCGGGCCGGGTCTTCCTCATCCTCGGCGTGCTCGGCTTCGCTTCCGGCTACGCCTTCCTCGTCCGCCGTCTGCAGGGCCGCGCGACGGTGCTGGAGCTCACCGGGCTGTTGTGGGCGTTCGGCTACTTCCTCCAGCGGGGCTACGTCAGCTACCTCTTCGCCCTCCCGATCGCCTTCGTCGGGATCGGGCTGCTCACGCCGGTCCTGCGGCAGCACGTCCATCGGAGTCGGTTGGCGGTGCTGGTGGCGATCCAGGTGCTCGCCTTCCTCGCCCACCTCGTCGCGTGGGGTGTGCTCGCGGTCACCGTGGGCTGCTACGCCCTCGCGCTGTACCGGCGGTCGCGCCGCCGGGAAGCCGCGGGCCTGGCCGCCACCGTGGCGCCGACGGTGGCGCTGCTGGCCTGGTACACGGCCGCGAGCCCGACGGTGGGGCACCTCGCTCCCTACGGGTCGTTGCGCGACAAGGCGCTCTCGCTCATTGAGGTCTTCCAGTTCTTCCTGCGGCTCGACCCCTACCCGGGCGTCGTGCCGGTGTTCCCGGCCCAACTGCTGGTCACCGCCGCGCTGGTGGGCATCGTCGCGTGGAACGTCCGGCGCAGGCGGCTGCTCGCGGCGCTGCGCACACCGCCCGCCGCGGCCGCGCTGCTGCTGCTCGCGATGGCGGTCCTCGACCCGCTGGGCAACGTCAACAGCCTCACCAAGCCCGATCAGCGGCTGCTGTTCCCGGCCGTGCTGCTGCTCCTGGCCGCGCTGCCGTGGCGGCCGGTCCGTTGGCGCCCTGCCGCTGTCGTCGGCGCCGTCGTGCTGGCCACGCTCGTCCTGCACGGCGTGGCCTGGGTGTCGCTGGACGCGCCGCTGCAGCGCGCCCTCGACACCCTGCGCGCCACGGTGCCGCCCGATGCCCGGGTCGCCACCCTCGCCGTCGCGGCCGACGGCGGCTGCGGCCCGGGTCCCGGCCCGTCCATCGGGATCCCGGCGCTGAAGTGGTTCGACGTGGAGCGCACGCTGCCGCTGCACCAGCTGCGTGCCGAGCTGCAGGAGACCTCGGCGGTGGCGCTGCGGTTCGACCCGAGCACCGGTCCGCGGCTGGCCACGTTCTCGACAGCGGTTTCGACGGCGGCCGCGACGATCGGCGCGTCGACCCCGAACGAATACGTCGAGGTCTTCGCCTGTGCCGCCGACGTGGCGGCGGTGAGCCGGGCGCTCGCTCCGCAGTACCAGCCGGTGGTCGTGGGCGACGGCTACGCCGTGTTGCACCGCGCCGCTTAGCGCTCGCGGAGCGCGG
The DNA here is from genome assembly GCA_963799945.1 of uncultured Actinomycetota bacterium. Taxonomy (GTDB): domain Bacteria; phylum Actinomycetota; class Actinomycetes; order Mycobacteriales; family Pseudonocardiaceae; genus Pseudonocardia. The sequence continues at coordinate 285,963 of CAWCZG010000002.1, read as the reverse complement.
GTATCCGGTGGGCCGGTGATACCCGCCGTCCGGGTCCGAGAGGTGATGCGATGAGTGAGACGCGAACGGTCTCGAATGCCGACCAGCAGCACGCCGCGGACACCGAAGACCACAAACTGCGCAAAGAGCTCGGGTTCTGGTCGCTCACCGCGGCCGGCGTCGGAAGCGTGATCGGCTCCGGCTGGTTGTTCTCCTCGATGTACGCGGCGCAGGAGGCCGGACCCGCGGCGCTCATCGCCTGGGTCATCGCGGGCGCGCTCATGCTCATGATCGCCCTCGTGTTCGCCGAGCTGGGGATGGTGCGGCCCGAGTCCGGCGGCCTCGTCCGGTATCCGCTCTACTCCAACGGCAGGCTCGCGGCCAGCATCATCGGCTGGGCGATGTGGCTCTCCTACGTGGCCAACCCGCCGAGCGAGGCCTCGGCCGTCGTGCAGTACGCGTCGAAGTGGTGGAACGGCGTCTACGACACCGAACACAGCAAGCTGACCGGGTTGGGCACGGTGGTCTGCGTCCTGCTGATGGCGTTGTTCGTGGTGCTGAACTACTTCGGCATCAAGTCCTTCGCCAAGTCCAACAACATCGTCACGGCGGTCAAGATCTGCATCCCGGTCATCACCGTGATCCTGCTGTTGGCCAGCGGCTTCGGCGCCAACGACACCGCGGGCGGCTTCGGCAACAACCTCGGCGCCTACGGCTTTGCGCCCTACGGGATCAGCGCGGCGTTCAGCGCGATCGCCTCGGGCGGCCTGATCTTCGCCTACACCGGCTTCCGCAACGTCATCGAGCTCTCCGGCGAGGCCACGAACGCCCGCCGGGACATCCCGCGCGCGATGATCGTGACCATCGGCTTCAGCATCGTCCTCTACATCGGTCTGCAGATCGGCTACCTCGGCGGCCTGCCCGCCGACACGCTGGCCAAGGCCACCGGCTGGCACGGCGTGAACCTCAACTCGCCGTTCGCCGACCTGGCCAAGATGCTCGGCTTCACCTGGCTGTCGTGGCTCCTGATCGCCGACTCGTCGATCTCCCCGTCAGGGTCGGGCATCGTCTACACCGCGGCCAACGCGCGCAACGTGTTCGGCCTGGCCAAGAACGGCTTCTTCCCCAAGCTCGTGATGCGGGTCAGCGAGCGGACGGGCGTGCCGGTGGTCGCGCTGCTCGTCAACTTCGTGATCGGCGCCGGGATGATCGTGCTGCTGCCGAGCTGGCACAGCCTCGTCGAGGTGCTGAGCGGCCTGGCCGCCCTCACCTTCTCGATCGGGTCGGTGGCGCTGTTCGTGTTCCGCAACGTCGGCCTCGGCGGCCCCGCGACGCGGCTCCCGGGCATGAAGATCATCGCCCCGGCCGCGTTCGCGGTCAGCTCGCTGGTGATCCTCTGGCAGGAGTGGGACACCCTGTGGAAGACGCTGATCCCGATCGCCGTCGGGCTCGTGTGGTTCGTCGTGAGCTTCGCGAGCGGGCGCCGCGACCCCGGTGACCTCGCGGGCGGCATCTGGCTGGTCGTCTACATCGCGTTCGTCTACTTCGTCGCGGGCATCGGCAGCTTCGGCGGCGCGGGCTGGATCCCGCAGCCGTGGGACTCGGTCATCGTCGTGATCGGCGCGCTGGCCACCTACTGGTGGGGTGTGAAGGCGGGCACGACGTTCCTGCGGAACCACGCGACGCTGCTTCGGACCCTGAAGGAGCGCGAAGGCGACCGCGCCGAGATCGCCGACGGGGAGGTCTCCACGGCCTGAGGTGCCCGCTCGGAGTGGTGAACTCTCCCACGTCCCCGAGACCGCCCGGCAACCTGCCGTTAACCTTGGCGGCGAGATCGCTGTGCCCCCGGGTGGTGCCGTTCCGTCCCGCACCCAGCCTTGACCCGGCTGACGACACAGCACGTCACCCGGAAGGTGAGAGATGCGCCCGCGCGCTGCACGCTGCCGTCGTTGTGTCCTGTCCGCGCCGACACAGGCCGGTGCTCGGTGACCCTTGCGCTCAGCCGCAACCCCGCGCTCTACCCCGCCGCACCCGCGCCGACCCCACGCACGCTGCTCGACGTCCTCGCCGAGACCGCCGCGGCCCATCCCCACGAGGCCGCGGTCGACGCCCGCGACGGCGTGCTCACCTACCGCGCGCTGGCCGACGAGATCGAGGTCGTCCGGCTGCGCCTCACCGCGGCGGGCATCGGCGTCGGTGACCGCGTCGGCATCCGGATCTCCTCCGGCACCGCGGAGCTGTACGTCGCGATCCTCGCTGTCCTCGCCGCGGGCGCCGCGTACGTCCCCGTCGACGCCGACGACCCCGAGGACCGGGCCGAGCTGGTGTTCGGCGAGGCGGGCGTCTGCGTCGTGCTGGGCGACAACGGGTCCCTGACGTCGCACAGCGCCCCGATCGGCGCGCCGGGCACCCCCGGCCCCGACGACGACGCGTGGATCATCTTCACCTCCGGCTCGACGGGCACCCCGAAGGGCGTCGCGGTCCGGCACGGCTCGGCGGCCGCGTTCGTCGACGCCGAGGCCCGGCTGTTCCTCGCCGAGGAGCCCATCGGGCCCGGCGACCGGGTGCTGGCAGGCCTGTCGGTCGCGTTCGACGCCTCGTGCGAGGAGATGTGGCTCGCGTGGCGGCACGGCGCCTGCCTGGTCCCGGCGCCGCGCGCGCTGGTCCGCACCGGGGTCGACCTCGGGCCGTGGCTGCAGGCGCAGCGGATCACCATCGTCTCCACCGTCCCGACACTCGCCGCGCTCTGGCCCACAGAGGCGCTCGAAGACGTGCGGCTGCTCATCTTCGGCGGGGAGGCGTGCCCGTCCGAGCTGGCCGAGCGGGTGGCCGTCGAGGGCCGGGAGGTGTGGAACACCTACGGGCCGACCGAGGCCACCGTCGTCGCGTGCGCCGCGCAGCTCGGTGGAGCGGGCCCGGTGCGGATCGGGCTGCCGCTCGACGGGTGGGCGCTCGCCGTCGTCGACGGAGCGGGCGAGCCGGTCGCGATGGGCGAGAGCGGCGAGCTGGTGATCGGCGGGGTCGGGCTGGCCCGCTACCTGGACACCGACAAGGACGCCGCGAAGTTCGCCGCGCTCCCCTCACTGGGCTGGGAGCGCGCCTACCGCAGCGGCGACGTCGTCCGCGCCGACGAGGCGGGCCTGCTGTTCCTCGGGCGCGCCGACGAGCAGGTCAAGCTGGGCGGACGGCGCATCGAGCTGGGCGAGGTCGACGCGGCGCTGCTCGCGCTGCCGGGGGTCTTCGGCGCAGCAGCCGCCGTTCGCCGCACCCGGGCGGGCAACCAGGTGCTGGTGGGGTACGTCGTCCCGGACGGTGACCTGGACACCGACGCCGCGGCGCTCGCCCTCCGCGATCGGCTCCCGGCTGCCCTGGTGCCGCTGCTCGCGGTGGTCGACGACCTGCCGACGCGCACCTCGGGCAAGGTCGACCGGGACGCGCTGCCCTGGCCCCTCCCGTCGGCAAGCGGGGTCGACCCCGTCGCGGCAGGCCTGCTGACCGCGACGGAGGGTTGGCTGGCGCAGGGCTGGGCGGAAATCCTCGGCGTGCCGGTGGCCGACCCGAAGGCCGATTTCTTCACGCACGGCGGCGGCAGCCTCACCGCGGCGCAGCTGGTAGCGCGGATCCGCACCCGCCACCCGCAGGTCTCGGTGAACGACGTCTACCTGCACCCGAGGCTGGGGGCACTCGCGGCCCGGCTGGACGCGCTGAGCGCGACGCGGACCCGGCAGCGCGACGTCGTGCCGACGCCGCGGCGCACCGCGGTCGCGCAGGCGCTGCTCGTGGCGCCGATGCTCGCGCTCGTCGGCCTGCGCTGGGCGAGCGTCGCCGCGGCGATCTCGACGGTCGGCGCGCTGGTCATCCCCTGGGCGCCGACCGTTCCGTGGTGGTCGCTCGCGCTGGCCTGGCTGGTCCTGTTCAGCCCGGCCGGGCGGATCGGGATCGCCGCGAGCGGCGCCCGGCTGCTGCTGCACGGCGTGCGCGCGGGCCGCTACCCGCGCGGCGGCTCGGTGCACGTGCGGCTGTGGGCGGCGCTGCGTCTCGCCGAGCTGTCCGGCGCGACCGGGGTCTCCAGCGCCTCGTGGACCAACCGCTACGCCCGCGCGCTCGGCGCGAAGATCGGCAAGGACGTCGACCTGCACTCGGCCCCGCCCGTGACCGGCCTGCTCAAGGTCGGGCGGGGCGCGGCGGTGGAGCCCGAGGTCGACCTGGCAGGCTACTGGGTCGACGGCGACGTCGTGCACCTCGGCAAGATCCGCATCGGGGCCGGGGCCACCGTCGGCGCACGCAGCACGCTGCTGCCGGGCGCCCGGATCGGCAAGGGCGCCGAGGTCGCCGCCGGGTCGACGGTCAGCGGCGCCATCCCCGCAGGCCAGCGGTGGGCCGGATCGCCCGCGCGGCGGGCGGGCAAGAGCGGCGTGACGTGGCCTGCCTCCCGGCCCGCGCGCTCGCGCTTCTGGGCCTGCGCCTACGGCGTGACCTCGCTGCTGCTGGGGTTGCTCCCCGCGATGGCGGCGCTGCCCGCGCTCCTCATCGTCGCGGCCGGGGTCGCAGGCACGGCCGCGCCCGCCGGCGCGCTGCCCGGCGCACTGCTGATGGTCGCGCCCGCGACCGTGGCCTACCTGCTCACGTACGCCGCGCTCGTCCTGGCGGGCGTGCGCCTGCTGGGCATCGGCATGGCCGAGGGCTTCCACCCCGTGCACAGCCGGGCGGGCTGGCAGGTGTGGGCCACCGAGCGGCTGATGGGGATGGCCCGCACGGGCCTCTTCCCGCTGTACTCCAGCCAGTTCACGGCCGCGTGGCTGCGGCTGCTCGGCGCTCAGGTCGGCCGCGGCGTCGAGGCGTCGACGGTGATCGCGCTGCCGAAGATGACCACGGTCGCCGACGGCGCCTTCCTGGCCGACGACACGATGGTCGGCACCTACGAGCTCTCCGGCGGCTGGATGCACGTGGCGCCCTCGCGCGTCGGCAAGCAGGCGTTCCTCGGCAACTCCGGGATGACGGCGCCGGGCCGGTCGGTGCCCAACCGCGGCCTGGTCGGCGTGCTCTCGGCGACCCCGCGCAAGGCGAAGAAGGGCTCGTCGTGGCTCGGCCTGCCGCCGATCCCGCTGCGCCGGGCGGTCGAGCAGGGCGACACCAGCCGCACGTTCGACCCGCCGCGCGGGCTCAAGATCGCCCGCGGGCTGATCGAGCTGTGCCGAGTGGTGCCGGTGATGTGCTCGGCCGCGCTCGCCGTGCTCGTCATCGGTCTGCTGATGACCGTCCAGGCCGCCGCGGGCATCGTGGTGGCCGCGGTGCTCGCGGGCCCGCTGCTGCTGGCCGCGGGCTGCGTGGCGGCCGCCGTGACGACGGCGCTGAAGTGGCTGCTCGTGGGCCGGTTCCGGCCGGTCGAGCACCCGCTGTGGAGCTCGTTCGTGTGGCGCAACGAGCTGGCCGACACGTTCGTCGAGGTGGTGGCGGTGCCGTGGCTCATCGGGCACACCGGCGGCACCCCGCTGCTCCCGGCGTGGCTGCGGACGATGGGCGCGCGCATCGGGCGCGGCGTGTGGCTGGAGACGTACTGGCTGCCCGAGTCCGACCTCGTGCGGCTCGGCGACGGCGCGACGGTGAACCGGGGCTGCGTCGTGCAGACCCACCTGTTCCATGATCGGATCATGAGCATGGACGGGGTGCGCATCGACGAGGGCGCGACGCTCGGGCCGAACGGGATCATCCTCCCGGGCGCGAGCATCGGCGCGGGGACGACCGTCGGGCCGGGCTCGCTGGTGACGCGCGGCGACACCGTGCCCCCGGCGACCCGCTGGCTGGGCAACCCCATCACGACGTGGAGTTGACCCGCAGACCCGTGGCGGGCGCGACCCGCTCAGGCGACACGTACCTGCCGACCCACGGCAACGGCGGGTACCGGGTCGAGCACTACGAGCTGGACGTCGACTTCAAGCCCGCGGCCAACCGGCTCACGGGACGGGCCGTGCTCACCGCGGTGGCCGACGCGCCGCTGAGCCGCTTCAGCCTCGACCTCTCGGCGTTCCGGTTGTCGCGGGTGCGCGTGGACGACGCGCCCGCCCGGTTCAAGCAGTCACGGCGGGAAGCTGCACGTCACCCCGGCGCGGCCGGTCACCGGCCGGTTCACCGTCGAGGTGCGCTACAGCGGCAGGCCCGTCCCGGTCCCCAGCCGCTGGGGCGACGTCGGCTGGGACGAGCTCACCGACGGCGCGCTCGTCGCGAGCCAGCCGATCGGCGCGCCCTCCTGGTTCCCGTGCAACGACCACCCCTCGGACAAGGCGACCTACCGCATCACCGTCACCACCGCCGCGCCCTACAGGTGGCCGCCACGGGCGTGCTCACCGGCAGGCGACGCTCGGCGGGCACCCGGACGTGGGTGTTCGAGCGGGCCGAGCCCACCGCGTCGTACCTGGTGAGCGTGCAGATCGGCCGCTACGACGAGGTGGTGCTCGCCGCGCGCCCGGTGCCGCAGGTGGCGATCCTGCCGGGCAGGCTGCGCCGGAGCGCCGCGTACGACCTCGGCAGGCATCCCGCGATCATGACGACGCTGGAGGGCTTCTTCGGGCCCTACCCGTTCGCCGACTACCAGCTCGTCGTCGCCGACGACGCGCTGGAGGACCCCATCGAGGCCCAGGGCATGTCGATCTTCGGCGCCAACCACCTCGACGGGCGGCGCACGCACGAGCGGCTGGTGGTGCACGAGCTGGCGCACCAGTGGTTCGGCAACAGCCTCACGATCGCCGACTGGCGCCACATCTGGCTCAACGAGGGCTTCGCGACCTACGCGGAGTGGCTGTGGTCGGAGGCCTCCGGTGGCCGCTCCGCCGCCGCGCACGCCCGGGAGTGGCACGCGCACGTCGCGGCCAGGCCCGCCGACCTCCTGCTCGCCGACCCGGGGCCCGCGCGGATGTTCGACGAGCGGGTCTACAAGCGCGGCGGCCTCGCCCTGCACGCGCTGCGCGGCCGGATCGGCGACGACCGCTTCTTCGCGTTGCTCCGCGACTGGACGGCGCGCCACCGCCACGCGACGGTGACGACCGCGCAGTTCGTCGAGCTGGCCGGGCGGCACTCCCCCACCGATCTCTCGACGTTCTTCACCGCCTGGCTGGAACGGCCCGCGCTGCCCGCCCTCTCCGCACGGAGCTAGTGGTCGAGTGACGGCGGGTCGATCGGGCCCCACTGGTTGACCGTGGCCAGGTCGACCTGCCACGTCTTCGGGTACATCGGGTACTCCTCGTGCCACGGGCGCGGCTCCCAGTAGCCCTTCGCCTCGTCGTGCACCACGTCGATCTGCGTGAACAGCTCGATGACGTTCCCGTCCGGGTCGCGGTGGTAGGTGAAGAGGTTGTGGCCCGGGCCGTGCCTGCCGGGCCCCCAGTGCAGCCGGTAGCCGTTCTTGGCGAGGTGGTCGAGCATCCCGATGAGGTGATTGGGGTCGCGCATCTCGTAGGCGACGTGGTGCATGCCCTCGTACTTGGTGCTCGCCATGAAGTTCGCCGCGTGGTGGTCGGCGTTGCAGCGCAGGAACACGAAGAAGTCGCCGACGGTGTCGGACCAGCGGAAGCCCAGCAGGTCCTGGTAGAAGGACTGCATCGGGTCGAGCGCGGGCGTGTAGGCGGCGACGTGCCCGAGCTTGGTCGGGCGCAGCGGTGTGTAGCCCTCGACCCCGCTCGGGTCCTGCGCGGTCATCAGGTGCAGCGGGATGCCCGTGCCCGGCTCCTCCAGCACGAGGACGTCGGGCGTGCCGGGCCCGATGTCGGTGCGCCGCTGGGTCTCGTAGCCCGCCTCCTTGAGCCGGGCCTCGGCGTTGTCGAGGTCCTCCCAGACCTCGTAGCCGACGACCGCGCGCGCCATCGCGGCACCACGGGTCACGACGACGCAGTGGTGGTCGGTGCCGGTGGTGAGGAACGCGCCGTCGGGCGCGGAGTCGACGAGGGTGAAGTCGAGGACCTTGGTGTAGTACTCCACGAGCCGGTCCACGTCCGGGGTCTCGAACCCGACGTAGCCGAGCTTCGACACGCGGATCGCCGGTTGCTGGGTGGTCATTCTCGTCCCTCCGCGTAGACGGCGAAGCACTTGTTGGAGTTGAACACGTCGCTCTCGACGAGGGTGCTGTAGCGCAGCTCCAGCCCGGCCTCGCGCACCGCGCCGAGCAGGCAGAACCAGTTGAGCATCTCGTGCTGCCCCGCGTCGACGACCTCGGCCGAGGTGACCGCCCGCCACGTGTCGAGGTCGTCCGCCACGAGCGCTTCGTAGAGGCGACGATCCGCTGCGGTGTCGGGGCGGACGTGCCAGGTCTTGTCGGTGAGGAAGGCGTGCGACCAGCTCGAGGAGGCCACCAGCGCGATGCGCAGGTCGGTGTCGCGGTAGGCCCGGACGACGGCGGCGCCGAGGTCGATGCACCGCACGGGCTTGGGCCCCGAGGGGTCGAGCTGCTCGTCGGCGATCTCGGCGAACCGGGCCATCCCGCCGCGGCGGGCGATCGCGTGCTGCCCGTAGCAGTTCACGGTGATGGCCAGCAGCGGGTAGGGCAGCTTCTGCCCGGCGTTGTCGTAGTCGAGGAAGAGCTGGGTGTTGAGGATGGAGTGCGGGAAGTTCACGCCCGCGCGCTTGCGGTAGGAGTAGGCCATGTCGAAGCCGTCGGCGATGAGCGCGTCGGTAAGGGCACGGGACGCGCCCGCGTCGCCGCGCAGCACGACGGTGGTGTCGTCGGGCATCCCCCACGCGTTCGGGTTCCCGCGGTCGTTCAGGTAGCCGAAGGCGGGCACCTCGATGTCGCCGTAGGCCAGTACGCAGAACGGCGGCACGACCTCCTCGCGGAAGTTCTCGTACTGGTCGTCACCCCAGACCACGACGACATCAGGCTGGAAGTCGTCGAGGGCGGCGCGCACCTTGGCCAGCTCCGCCACCAGTGCGGCGCGGTGCCCCGCCGCGCTCGCCCGGCCCTGGTCCGCACCCCACTCCGCTTGCATCGCCGCCGACCAGTTCGCAGGGTCCTTGGCGTCGGCGGGGATGTCGGGGTCGGTCAGCGTGCCGCGCAGCAGCCCGGCCATGTGGTCGTCGGTGCCCGCCAGCAGCGGGTAGTGGGTCATGCCCAGCCCGAGGAAATGCGCCATGGCTACGACCGCACCAATCCGCCGTCGACGACGAGGGTCTGGCCGGTGATGAACCCGCCCTCCTCCGAGCACAGGAACGACACCACGCCCGCCAGGTCGTTCGGCACCTGCGTGCGTTTGATCGCCTGCATGCTCGCAATCATGTCGAACATCCCGGTCTCGTCGTGGAAACCGGTGGAGGTGCCCTGCGTGCGCACGAGGCTCGGGGCGATCGCGTTGATCGTGACGCCGTTGGGCGCGAGCTCGGCGGCCAGCCCGCGGACCAGGCCGATCACGCCGCCCTTGCTGGCCACGTAGTGCGCGGCGCCCGGCACGCCTGCGTGGAACATCGTCGAGCTCATGCACACGACCCGGCCCCAGCTGCGCTCGCGCAGGCCCGGCAGCACGGCCTTGGTCACCAGGAACATCGAGTCGAGGTTGATCGACAGCACGGTGCGCCATTGGTCGTAGGTCATGTCGTCGAACGCGACGAACGGGTAGACGCCCGCGTTGTTCACGCAGATGTCGACCCCGCCCAGCTCGGCGACCCGTTGCCCGAGGGCCGCCACCGAGTCGGGGTCGGCCACATCGGTGACGACGGAGACAGCCTCGCCGCCGTCGGCCTCGATCAGCTTGACGGTCTCGTCGGCGGCGGCGAGGTCGGCCACCACCACCCGTGCGCCCTCGGCGGCCAGCCGCAGGGCGTAGGACTGGCCCAGCCCCGCCGCGGCGCCGGTGACGAGCGCGGTGCGTCCGGAGTGCGGGAGATCGGTGGTCACGGCCGCCCCCTTCAGTGCGCGGCTGCGGCGTCGGCGGGCACCGGGGCCAGCGCGGCGAAGACCGGCGCCATGTCGATGCAGAACCGCAGGTCGGAGACGAGGTCGCCGCGGCGGGTGAGGGTGGTCATCACCGGCACGGTGACCGACCGCCCGTTCTTCAGCACGTAGGTCACCCTGGCATCGACGATCCCGACCCCGCCACCGTCGACCTCCCACGTGCGCACGAACGTGTGCCGCATCGCCGTCAGGAGGTCCCACAGCTGCGTGATGCCCGCCCGGATCTCGTCCTTGCCGTGCGCGGTGGGGTTGTTGCCGACCGAGGCCGTGCTGTCGTCGGTGTGCTGGGCGAGCATGCCGTCCATGTCGAGGCCGTCGGCGGCCGTGTAATAGTCGACCATCCAGCCCGGCATGTCGGCGCGGGTGCTCTGCGGCTCGGCCGCGAGGGCGTCGCCCTGCTCGCGGGCGGTGCGCCGGACCGCGGCCAGCGTGGCCGCCACCGCGTTCTCGTAGGCGGGCAGCATCGGCGCGAAGTGCTCGCGCTCGGCGTCGGAGCCCTCCTCCAGGTCCTCGTGCTTGAGCGCGAAGCTGAAGCGCAGGGTGAGCCTGCCCTGGTCGTCGGTCTCGATGACGTTCTCGATCGTGCCGAGCTCGGCGCCGCGGATCCGCTCGAAGGCGACCCGGCGCTTCGGCTCGAACGTCACGCGCTCCCGCAGCGGCACCCCCTTCAGGAGGATGTCGCGGACGAGCCACCCGTCGCCACGGGTGAGGACGTGGCACGACTCCATCTGCGGCACGAACGGCAGCGCGTCGTTCGCCTTCAGCAGCAGCCCGTGCCACACCTGGTCCTGGTTGAGCTCCGGCTCGGCGGGGTCGTCGTTGACGAGGACCGTGCGGCTGATCTCGATCATGGAAGTACTCCGTTCCACGGCGGCGTCGACGAAGTCAGCAAATACTGATTGCGGACGCTAGAGGCTGGCAGGGATGCTGACAACCCTTGCGTGGAAGCGAAACGTTTGCTTCAGTTCCGGCATGGCCGACCCGGGTTGGGGACTCTGCACCTACCGCGGCGCCGACGGCGCCGACGCGCTCGGCGCGCTGCGGCACGCCGATGGCGCGGTGGTCGCCGTGCCCGGCGAACACCGCGGGCTGAGCGCCGCGATGGCCGACTGGGACGGGCTGGAGCGCGAGCTCTCGGGCTTCGATCCCCACGACCTGCCCGCCGTTGCGGATGCGGAGCTCCTCGCGCCGCTGCGGTACCCGGCCAAGCTGATCTGCGCGGGCGTGAACTACGCCTCGCACATGGCCGAGATGGGTGCGGCTCCTCCCGGGCCCGGCTGGGACGCGTGGTTCTTCCTGAAGCCGCCCTCCACGACCGTGATCGGGCCGGGCGCACCCATCGAGATCAACCCGGACCCGGCCGAGCAGGTCGACTGGGAGGGCGAGCTCGGCATCGTCATCGGCAAGCGCGGGCGGGGCATCGCGGCGGCCGACGCGGCCGGGCACGTCGCGGGCTTCACGGTGATCAACGACATCTCGGCCCGCGGGCCGCACCGCCGGGCCGACTTTCCGCACGACGCGTTCCAGTTCGACTGGCTGGCGTCCAAGGCGCAGGACACGTTCTGCCCCATGGGGCCCGCGGTCACGCCCCGCTGGCTGCTCCCCGACCCGGACGACCAGCGTCTGCGGCTCTGGGTCAACGACGCCGTGAAGCAGGACGAGCGGGTAGGCAACATGCTCGTGGGGTGGCGGGGGCTCATCGAGGCGGCCAGCGCGCGGGTCACGCTCGAGCCGGGTGACGTGATCGCCGCGGGCACGCCCGCCGGGGTCGGTGTGCCGCGCGGGGAGTTCCTGCGCCCCGGCGACGTCGTCCGGGTCGAGATCGAGGGCATCGGCACCCTGCACAACCCGGTGGTGGCCCGCACCCGCGCGACAACGGCGCCCCCTCTGGCCGCCCCCCGCACCGCCTGAGCCATGGCCGCGGCGACCTCGCAAGGCGGGCCCCCACCTCGCACGGCGCCGGCCCCCGGCAACGTGCGCGCCCGCCCTGCGCAGTCCGGCCGAACACCCCGCGCGGTGACCTCGCAGCGAGGGTCAGGCCGGGGCCTCGGGGTCGCCTGCGCTCAGGTACTCCCACATGCGCTCGGCCCGCCGGTCGGCCCAGCCGGGAGCCGGGGCCGGGGTGCGCTGGTCGTCGCACGGGCGGCGCAGCGCCGCGGCGGACGCCTGCTCCAGGAACACGGCGAGCGCGAGGGCCTGCGCGGGCGACTCGCCCACCACGACCGCTCCCCCGCCCGGCCGCACCAGCGCGGCGCGCGCGCCGAGCGCAGCGGCCAGCGCGGCGGCCCCGGCGTCGTCTTCGGGCGACTCGGGGCCGTCGTGGCGGGCGGGACCCGATCCGAAGTAGGCGCCGCCGGGGTCACCGGGACCGATGTCGCGCCCGGCCACCGCGAGCGCGGCCACCGACGCGGGCTCGACCGTCGCGATCGCCCCGACGTCCGGCCGCGCCCGGTAGACGGCCTGGTCGAGCCGGACCTGCGGGAGCACCCCCGCGGGCAACGGCCCGTCGACCGGAACGGCCACGCAGGCCCGAGTGGTGAGCACCCGCATCGGGTGCGGCGGCGTCACGAGGAAGGTCTCGGCGTCGACCCGGCGCGAACAGTGCCCGAACGGCCCGGCGAGCCCAGCGCGATCCAGCGCCCGTCCCAGCATCCGCAGCTCGCGGTGCAGCCGCGGCGGAACCGGACCGGCGACCGCCGCGGGCCTGGCGCTCTCCGACGCGTCGGCGCTGCCCGCACCGGCGAGCGTCCGCCCCACGGCGAGCAGGAAAGCGTCCCAGCGGGCGCGGAACTCCGGCGACTCCGGCGCCTGCCCGGTGACCAGCAGGGTCAGCGGCCGCACGAACCACGGGAACGCGGCCAGCGCGGTGAGCGCGATCAGCATCAGGTCGCTGTCCAGGCCGCCGGGAACGTGGCCGCGGTCGCGGGCGGCGTCGAAGAGCGCGATCTCGCGCTGGTAGAGCGCGTGGCGGTCGCCCGCCGCGAAGATCGCGTCGACGTCGATGTCGACGTCCTCCGACAGCTCCTTCCACGCCATCAACCGCACCCAGCCCGGGTTGTCGGCGAGCACCCTGCGGAAGAGCGGGAACACCTCGGCGAGGCCCCCCGCGCCGTCGAACAGCCCGGCCATGTCGGCCAGCAGCTGCTCGTGGCGGCGGTGCACGCTGTCGCCGAGCACGGCGTCGAACAGCGCCGCCTTGCTCTCGAAGTGCTGGTAGATCGAACGGACGTTGACCCCGGCCCGCTCGGCGACGGCGTCGATCCGGGCACCGGCGAAGCCCTTCGCCGTGAACTCCGCCATCGCCCCTTCGAGGACCATCTCGCGGGTGCGGCCCGCGTCGCGGCCCCGGGGTCGCTGGCCGTTCGCGCCGGTCGCTTGCACTCGTTGACACCCCCTCGCGGCGGACCCTACCATCCGAAACATCCGTTTCCAGTATCTGCTTCGGCGCTGAAGGAGCTAACGGATGCATGCCATCGTCATCCGCCGTCACGGTGACCCCGACGTGCTCGAACCCGCCGAGGTCACCCGCCCGGAGCCGGGCGTCGGCGAGGCGCTGGTGCGGGTCGAGGCGGTGTCGGTCAACGCGTTCCTCGACGTGAGCAACCGCGCGGGCGGCGTGCCCTTCGCCCGCTACGACTTCCCGCACGTGCTGGGCTCCGAACACGCCGGAACCGTCGCGGGGTACGGGCCGGACACCCCGGGTCCGTTGCCCGTCGGCGCGGCGGTGGTCGTGCGCAACACCGTGTTCTGCGGCCAGTGCGACATGTGCGCGGCGGGCAGCTCCGAGGCCTGCCGCACACTCGGGATCATCGGCGTCACGCGGCCGGGCGCCTACGCCGAGTACACGGTCGTGCCGGTGCAGAACCTGCGGGCCCGCCCCCCGCGGTGCAGCGCGATCGAGGCCACGGCGATGGCGGTGAACGGCCCCCTCGGCTACGGGCAGCTGCGCTCGGCGGGCATCGAGGAGACGCGATCGGTGCTGGTGCAGGGCGCGGGCTCGTCCTCGGGCAGCATGGCGGCGATCGTCGCGCGAGCGCTGGGCAAGACGGTGCTCGGCACGGCGCGGGGCGCCGAACGGGCCGCGCGGCTGGCGGAGCTGCCGATGTACGACGCGGTCGTCGACTCGACGGCGTCCGACGCCAGGGACCAGATCGGCGCGCTCACCGGTGGCGTCGGCGTCGACGTCGTGATCGACAACCTGGCCGCGCCCGCGCTGTGGCAGCTCGGCGTGGACGTGATGGCGCCGCGCGGTCGCATCGTGACCTCGGGGGCGAAGTTCGGCGGCGTCGTCGAGATCGACGTGCGCCCGTTCTACACGCTCAGCAAGCGGCTCATCGGGCTGCGCAGCGCGAGCGAGCAGGACCATGACGCGTTCTGGAAGCTGGTCGAGACGGCCTCGGTCCGGCCCCTGATCGACTCCGTGCTGCCGCTGGACGCGGTGGAGCAGGCACACCGGCGGATCGAGTCGGGCGAGAACGTCGGCCGGGTCGTGCTCACGGTCGGCGCCTGACTAACCGTCCTCGTTCGCCTTCACCAGGAGCCGGTGCAGGGTCGTCAGCTCCTCGGGCGTGAGGTGTCCCAGCGAGCCGCCCATCACCTCGTCGATGACGTGCCCACCCGCGAGCCGCGACCGGTCGCCATCGGCGGTGAGCCGGTGCCGCACAGCGCGTCCGGGACCGTCGACGCGTTCGATCAGCCCACGCGCCACCATCCGCCCCGCCAGCTCCCCCATCGACTGGTCGGTCTGGAAAGTCAGCTGCGCCAACGCGTGCAGCGAAGCATCGGGGTTCGCTGCGAGGTGGCGCAGCACGTCCCACTGCACGAGCGAGAGCCCGACGCCCGCGAGCCGCTGGTTGGCCTCGCGGTGGTGGCGCCATTGCAGGCGCTTGACGGCCAGCCCCACTTCCTGCAGCGACGGGTTCACCGGCCCAGCCTAGCCCATCAGACAAGGTTGCTTAGATAAAGGTACTGATATAAGGTTCCTGATATCAATTCGGCGGCCGAACGCCGGCCCGGCCGCCGACCGCGAAAGGACACCTCATGGAGACCCGCAGCATCACCCTGGACGGGCACGACGTCCCCGTCAGCTACACCGACACCGGGGCCGGAGGCGTCGTCCTACTCCTGCACGGCGGTGGCGGCCCGATGACCGTCGCGGGCTTCGGCGACCGCTACGCCGCCGAGCACCAGGCCCGCGTGCTCGTCCCCCGCCACCCCGGCTTCGACGACACCCCGCGGCCCGACCAGGTCGCCACGATCCGCGAGCTCGCCCGGCTCTACGTGGCGCTGCTGACCGAGCTCGACCTGCACGACGTCACCGTGGTCGGCAACTCGATCGGTGGCTGGATCGCCGCCGAGATCGCTGTGTCGGCCGAACCCCGGGTCAGCCGCGTGGTGCTGGTCGACGCCGTCGGCCTCGTCCTCCCCGACGCCCCCATCGCCGATTTCTTCAGCCTCACGATGGACCAGGTCGCCGACCTCAGCTACGCCGACCCGGACGTGTTCCGCATGGACCCGACGACCCTTCCCGCCGCACAACAGGCGGTGATGGCCGCGAACCGCGAGGCCCTGCGGGTCTACGGCGGCACGGCGATGGCCGACCCGACCCTGCTCGACCGGCTGCCCGAGGCGAAGGCGAACGCGCTCGTCGTCTGGGGCGCGGCCGACCGCATCGTCTCGCCCGCCCACGGCCACGCCTACGCCGCTGCCCTCCCCCACGCCCGGTTCGCGCTGATCGCGAACGCGGGCCACCTCCCCCAGCTGGAGACCCCGGACACCCTCGCCGACCTGGTCAGCGCCTTCGTCGCGCACCCTCTTTGATCAGCGGGCTGCGGCGAGACCACGCATGACCTTCGACCGCACGAGCAGTGCCGCGGCCAACCCCGCGGGGTAGGCGTTGACCTTCCGGGTCGACCGGAAGCATGCTGGGTGGATGGACGGCAGCAGGCGGAGCGCCGAGCGACGAGCGTGATCGGGGCTCCGGAGTACGCGCGTCCGGCGAGCTGGCCGGACGTGGCCCTCGTCGACACCGACGTGCACATCACGCCCCGCACGCTGGGCTCGCTCTTCCCCTACCTGCTCGCGCGGTGGCGGGACTACATCCGGGAGAGCGGGATCCAGAGCCTGGAGTCCGACCTCTACCCGCCCCGCTCGCCGCTTTCGGCCCTGCCCGGCTCGCGGCCGGACGACGGCCCGCCCGGCTCCGACCCGGAGCTCCTGCGCGCGCAGCTGCTCGACCCGTGGCGCACCGACGTCGCGGTCACCCACTGCATCTACGGGATCGACGGCATCCACAACCCCGATTGGGCCACCGCCATGGCCAGGGCGGTCAACGACTGGCAGCACGCCGAATGGCTCACCGCCGAGCCGCGTCTGCGCGGATCGGTCGTCGTGGCAGCGCAGGACCCGGCGCGGGCGGCCGAGGAGATCGACCGGGTCGGCGGGCGGCCGGAGTTCGTGCAGGTCCTGCTGCCGGTTCGCAGCCGGGCCCCGTTGGGCGCCCGGTCGTACTGGCCGATCTACGCGGCCGCGGAACGACACGGGCTCGCACTGGCGGTCTACGCGGGCGGCGCGAGCGGCAACCCGCTGACCGCCGTCGGCCCGCCGAGCTACTACCTCGAGGAGTACGTCGGCATCGCCCAGGCCTTCCAGGCGCAGGTGATCAGCCTGGTCTGCGAGGGCGTACCCGTGCGGTTCCCCGGGCTGCCGATCGTGCTCGTCGAGTCCGGGTTCACCTGGCTCCCGCCGCTGATGTGGCGGCTGGACAAGAACTGGAAGGGGCTGCGGCGGGAGATCCCGTGGGTGGACCGGCTGCCGTCGGAGATGATCAGGGAGTCGATGCGGCTGACGGCCCAGCCGCTCGACGGGCCCGACGACCCCGCCACGCTGACCGAGATCGTCGAGCGGCTCGGGAGTGACCGCATGCTGATGTTCGCCACCGACTACCCGCACCACCAGTTCGACGACCCGGAGCATGCGGCACCGGCCGGCCTGTCCACCGAGGCCATGGCCCGCTTCCTGGGCGGCAACGCGCGCGCGACGTACGGGCTCGACGGGCGAGGAGGGGCGGCATGACGCCACGGTCGCGGTCCGAACCTGGTCGACTGCGACATCCACAACGAGCTGACTCCGGGCGCCCTCACGCCCTACCTGCCCCGGACGTGGCGGGACTACGACGCCACCTACGGCGGGCGCGCGGACGGCGGATCGGCCTACCCCAAAGGCACCCCGCGGGCGGCCCGCGTCGACGCGTGGCCACCCTCCGGGCTGCCGCCGGGCGCTGACCTCGGGTTCCTGCGCGAGCAGCACCTCGACGCCAACGACGTCCGCTACGGCGTGCTCAACTGCCTCACCACGGCCTGCCGCGAGCAGAACCCCGGCTACGCGGCCGCCTTGTGCCGGGCGGTGAACGAGTGGCAGGTCGCAGAGTGGCTGGAGAAGGAGCCGCGGCTGCGGGCGGGCATCGTCGTGCCCTACGAGGAGCCGGCGCTCGCGGCGGAGGAGATCGACCGGGCCGCGGGCCACCCGGGCTTCGTGCAGGTGCTGCTGCTCGTCCGCACCGACGAGCCGCTGGGGCGCCGCCGCTACCGTCCGATCTTCGAGGCCGCGGCGCGCAACGGCCTGCCGGTGGGGATCCACTTCGGCGGCGGCCGCGGGCGCAACCCACTGACCGGCGCGGGGTGGCCGTCGTTCTACATCGAAGACCACACGGCAATGGCGCTGGCCTTCCAGTCGCAGGTCGTCAGCCTCGTGGTCGAAGGCGTCTTCGAGGATCTCCCGGACCTGCGGGTCGTGCTCATCGAGGGCGGCTTCGGCTGGCTGCCCCCGCTGATGTGGCGGCTGGACAAGCACTGGGCGCGGCTACGCGACGAGGTGCCGCACCTGACGCGGGCGCCCTCGGAGTACATCCGGGAGCACCTGTGGGTCACCACCCAACCGATCGAGGAGCCGCCGGATCCGCGCGACCTGCTCGCCGTGTTCGCCGACATGGGCGGCACCGGGCGGATCATGTTCTCCACCGACTACCCGCACTGGGACTTCGACGACCCGGACCGCGCGCTGCGGGTGCGGCTGCCCGCCGCGGACCGCGCACGGATCTTCGGCGGCAACGCGATGGCGCTCTACGGCCTGGCCGAGTGACCCGACGATGACGGGACACGTCGTGGCGAGCGCCGACGAGATCGGCCCGGGTCAGCGCAAGATCGTCGAGATCGACGGCCGGTCGATCGGGGTGTTCAACGTCGACGGCCGCTACTACGCGCTGCGCAACACCTGCCCGCACGCGGGAGCCCGGCTGTGCGAGGGCACCCTCACCGGGCTCGTCACCTCCGACGCTCCCGGCGAGTACACCTACGAGCGCGAGGGCGAGATCCTGCGCTGCCCGTGGCACGGCTGGGAGTTCGACCTGACCACCGGCCGCTCGTGGTTCGACCCGGCACGCACGCGGGTGCGGGCCTACGAGGCGACCGTCGAGGACGACGGACCCGGCGCCTCCGGCTACCTCCCGGGCCCGTACCGCGCCGAGCGCTATGCCGTCGAGGTGCGCCGCCAGGTCGTCGTCGTGCACGTGTGAGGGCGCGGGGCCGACACCAGGCCGCCCCGGCGTGGGCGGCCTGGTGCCGGGCTGCGACGGTCAGGCCGCCGTGCCGTCGGAGATGTTCTCCTCGCCCGCGGCCGGGACCGGGATCATCGGCCGCGCGCGCTCCAGCAGGGCGAAGACCGCGAAGCCGAGCCCGCACCCGATGAACCAGCCGAAGTCGCCGATGCCGGTGAACAGGCTGAGCAGGATCGCGACGACACCGGTCACCACGACGGTGATGACGGCGTTCGGGTTCCACCCGTTCCTGTACCAGTACCGGCCGTCGGGGTTGAGCGTGTACATGTCGTCGACCGCGATCCGCTGCTTGGCGGCCAGGTAGTACCCGGCGATCAGGATGCCGAACAGCGGGCCGATCAGGCTGCCGAGGATGCCGAGCGAGTACTGGATCGCCGCGTCGTTGTTGTACCAGTTCCACGGCGTGAGGATCACCGAGCCGACCGCCGCGATCATGCCGCCGGTCCGCCACGAGATCTTCTGCGGGTTCACGTGGGAGAAGTCGAAGGCGGGCGAGATGAAGTTCGCGACGATGTTGATGCCGACCGTCGCCGTGACGAACGTCAGGCCGCCCAGCAGGATCGCGAACGGCGTGTCGATCTGCTTCACCGTCTCGATCGGGTCGGTGATCAGCTTGCCGAACACCGGCACCGTCGCCGACGCGGTGATGACCGTGAGCAGCGAGAAGAACAGGAAGTTGACCGGCAGCCCGAGCAGGTTGCCGCGCTTGACGGCCTCGAAGCTGCGTCCGTAGCGGGCGAAGTCGCCGAAGTTGAGCATCGGGCCGGAGAAGTACGACACGACGATCGCGATCGCGGTGATCATGACCGGGATCGAGGCCCAGAAGCTCAGCGTCTCCCCGCTGTGCAGGTTGAAGTCGATCGCGGAGAACCCGGCCTTGCTCACGAGGTAGATCGCGAGGACCACCATCACGACGTAGACCGCGGGGCCCGCCCAGTCGATGAACTTGCGGATCGTCTCCATGCCGGTCCAGAACAGCGCCGCCTGGGCGACCCAGAGGATCGCGAAGGAGATCCAGCCGAGCGCGTCGAGGCCGAGGAAGCTCACCTGGGTGAGCGCCTCGGTCGCCGGGATGAACTTCAGGAAGACGATGTTCAGCGACTCGGCGGCGAGGAAGGTCTGCACGCCGTACCAGGCCACGGCGATGAGCCCACGGATGATCGCCGGGATGTTGGCGCCCTTCACCCCGAAGATCGCGCGGTTGATCACGGGGTAAGGCACGCCGGTCTTCTGGCTCGGCTTGGCCACGAGGTTCACGAAGATCTGCACGATCACGATGCCGACGATCAGCGCGATGAGCACCTGCCAGCCCGCGATGCCGAGGGCGAACAGGCTGCCCGCGGTGAGGTAACCACCCACCGAGTGCACATCGGACATCCAGAACGCGAAGATGTTGTAGGAGCTCCAGTTCTGCTTGTGCAGCGGAGCGAGGTCCTGGTTGGTCAGCTGGGGGTCGTAGCCGGGCTTGATGAGGCCGACCCCCGCCGGGTGCGTGGCGTCGGGGATCTGCTCGACCGCGTTCGGAACGGCGTCGGCGGACATTGAACTCCCTCAGGTGCGACGGGTTGAGATGTCGACCGTAAGTCGGAAGCCTCCGCTGGCGGCCGCTACCGAGCAGGGTTCACGCAGTCATTGCACGGGGTAAACAGCTCTCAACATATATCTGACTTTCCTATCTCGAATTCGGCCAACAAACCGGTGTAGGGCTTCGGCAGCGGCGCCGTGAACTCCCCCTGACCGCTCTTGCGCAGACCCATCGCCACCAACGCCTCGACGGTCTTGGTCGCCGCCGCGACCCCGTCGATGACGGGGACACCCACCGCCGCGCTCATTCGCGGCGCGAGGTCGGCCATCCCGGCGCAGCCCAGCACGATCGCCTCGGCGCCATCGGCGACAGCCGCACGGGACTCGGCGATGATGGCGGCGAAGGCGTCGGACTCCGGGTCCTCCAGCGCGAGGACGGGGATCTCGCAGGCCCGCACGGCACGGCAGAAACGGGTCATGCCGTAGCGCTCGGCGAGGTCCCACGCCCGTCCCGCGGTGCGGGCGAGCGTGGTGACCACGGCGAACCCGCGGCCGAGGAAGCTCGCGGTGTGCATCGCCGCCTCCGCGATGCCGACGACCGGCCCGTCGGCGAGCTCGCGGGCGGCGTCCAGGCCGGGGTCGCCGAAGCAGGCGACGACGAAGCCGTCGGCCGGGTTCTCCCCCGCCTGCGACCGGGCGATCTCGGCGAGCAGTCCGGGGACGCTGAGCGCCTCGTCGTAGTGGCTCTCGATGGAGGCGGGCCCCATGTCCGGGTTGACCGCGCTGACCGTCGTGCCCGGCGCGGCGGCGGCCACGGCCGACTCGCCGATCAGACGGGTCATCGACGCCGTGGTGTTGGGGTTGATCACGAGGATGTGCACGGTGCGCTCCGTTCAGGGGGGTCGCCGCCCACCGACGGCTCGTCGGCGAACACCTCGCCACCGGGCGGGAGGGTGGCGATGGCGTCGAGCAGGCGCCGGTGGTGCGCCGCCGCGCAGGCCAGCAGGGCGGACGCGTCACCCACCACGAACGCGGCCAGCATCTCGCGGTGGTCGGCGTGCAGCACCTGGCGGTCGCCTGCGGTGAGGTGGGCCATCGGCCGGTAGGACTCCGTCAGGTTCCACGCCGACTCCACCATGCCGATGAACCGCCGCATCCGGGCGGGCGCGAGCAGCGCGAAGTGGAACGCGCGGCTCTCCCGGTGGTAGGCCCGCAGATCGCCGGAACCCACCGCGCGGTCGAGCAGGTCGTGGGCAGCGCGGGCGTGCGCGTGGTCGGCGGGGCCCGCCGCGGCCACCGCGACGGCGAGCACGGTGTTCTCCAGGACGCCCCGGGCGGTGTAGAGCTCCAGCAGCTCGGAGCGGGCCAGCCGCGCGACCGTGTACGCCCCGCGACTGTGCTGTTCGACGAGGCCCTCACCGACCAAGATCTTCAGCGACTCCCGCACGGGGATGACGCTCATACCCAGGGTCGAGGCCACCTCGTCGAGCGGGACGACGGTCCCTGGTGGCACGTCGCCTGCCAGGATGACGCGGCGCAGCTCGGCGAGCACTGCCCGCTGGTTCGGCGGGTCGCGCAGCGGCACGAGCCGGGCGACCAGCGGCGAGGAGGACGGTCGTCCACGAGGCGTCATCTCCCTGCCCTCCCCGGGTCTCAGGCGACGATAGGTCGGCTGCGCGGCCCGGGGAAGACCGAGGTGCGGGCTTACGTCCTGCGCAACGCCGCAGCCTTGTGCACGGCCTCGCCGCCGCTCTTCTCGCTGCGCACGAGGTACTGCGGCTCTTCGGGCGTCGCCCGGACCGTCCGCCCGGCCGCGTCTGTGTCGTGGGTGATCTTCTCCTCCACCACGCCTTCGGCCTCGCCCCCGTGGCTGGACCACGTGACGTGGTCGCCCTTGCGGAACTCCCGCTCGCTCATGGGGCCAGGCCTACCCGGACCGACCCCGTCCTACACGCCCGCTTGCTACCGTCGATGGGGTGAGGCAGCCGGGGCGCCGCTACGAGTCGGCGGTGGAGAAGACCATCCGCGAGGCTCAGGAGCGGGGGGCGTTCGACAACCTGCCCGGCCAGGGCAAACCGCTCCCCGGCATCGACGGGCCGGATGACGAGCTGTGGTGGGTGCGCGGCTACGTCCGACGCGAGGGCCTGTCCGGCGAGGAGTTCCTGCCCGAGCCGTTGCTGCTGCGCAAGCAGCGCGAGCGGATCGACGACACCGTCGCGGATCTGCGCTCCGAGGAGGCGGTCCGCGAGCAGGTCACCGAGCTCAACCGGCAGATCCGTCGGGCCCGGCTGGCGACGTCCGGGCCAACGGTCATCCTCCGCACGCTCGACGTCGACGAGGTGGTGGCCCGGTGGCGGGCCCGGCAGCCCGCCCCGGCCCAGGTCGCGCCGACACCGGAGAAGCCCCCGGTCGCGCGGCGGAAGCCCTGGTGGCGCCGATCCTGACCGGCCCTGGCGGACGGCACAACCAGCGGCCGGGCCCGGCGACGGGTAGGAAGGGTGCCGTGATGGCGCAAAACGGTCGGTCCGTGACCGGCGAGACCCCGCAACAGTCCGTGGCCGACCCGTCGTTCGGAGCGGCTCCGAGCGGTGTGCGGGGACGGGTGCTCGAAGCGGGCATCGAACGTGCACTGGCCAAGCAGCAGGGCCTGGTCGCGGCCAGGGTCGCCGCCACTCGACGCAAGAACCCGGACGCCTCGCCCGCCGAGATCATCGCCAAGCTCGGCCTCAGCTACCAGCTCACGGTGGCGGGCACGGGCGCCATCGGTGGGGGCATCGCCGTGCTGCCCGCGCTCGGCACCATCGCGTCGTTGGCGACCGCCAGCGCCGAGGCGATCGCCGCGCTGGACGCCTCGATCCTCTACGTCCTGGCCGTCGCCGAGGTCCACGCCCTGCCCACCGACACCCTCGAACGGCGGCGGGCCCTCGTGCTGGCCGTGGTGATGGGCGGGAGCGGGCAGGCGGTGCTGCGCAAGTTCACCGGCAAGTCCGCCGACTGGGCCACGGACATCACCAACTCGCTGCCCATCGCCCGGCTCGGCCCCCTCAACTCCACGCTCACCCGCTGGTTCATCAAGCGCTACGTCGTCCGCCAGAGCGTGCTCGCGCTCGGCCGCGCCCTGCCGCTGGGCATCGGGGTCGTCATCGGCACCTTCGGCAACGTGGTGACCGCCCGGGCCATCATGCGGGCGGCCGAGCAGGCCTTCGGCCCGGCGCCCGTCCGCTGGCCCGACGCCGTCGCCTCGGTCCCGCTCCCGCAGGGACAGCAACCGGTCGCGCCCCCGCGCTGAGCCCCGCCGGGCTCAGTGCACGTCCTCCATGCGCCTGCGGATCCACGGGCTGGCCGCGGCCAGGCCCAGGCCGATCACGATGACGACGGCCCCGTTGATGCCGAAGTAGGCGAACTCGTGGTCGGGTGAGTAGAAGCCCGCGAGCACCCCGGACAGCGAGGTGCCGATGCCAACGGAGAAGAAGTAGAGCGCCATCATCTGCGCGCGGAAGGCGTCGGGGGCGAGCTTGGTCGTCACCGACAGCCCGATGGGCGAGAGCATCAGCTCGGCCATCGCGAACACGGCGAGGATGAACAGCACCGCGAGCGCCGGGCTCGACTTCCCCGTGCTGCCCGCCAGGGTCAGGAACAGCAGGAACGCGACGCCCATGCCGATCACGCCGATCGCGAACTTGATGGGGGTGGACGGTGCCCGCGTGCCCAGCTTCGTCCACATCACGGCGAAGAGCGGCGCAAGGAGGATGACCCAGACCGGCTCCTCGGAGCCGATCCACGACGACGGGGCCGTCCAGCCGAAGATGTTCCAGTCCATGCGCTCGTCGGAGTACACCGCGAGCGCCGTGAAGATCTGCTGGAACAGCGACCAGAAGGCCGCGTTGGCGATGAAGAGCGGGATGAAGGCGCGCACCCGGCTGCGTTCGGGCGCGGTGACGCGGTCGCTGGTCAGCATCACGACGAAGTAGGCGATCGACGCCAGGATGATCACGCCGGTGGTCACCTTCGCGAGGTTGGCCAGGGTGACCAGGCCGGTCAGCAGGACCCCGACGATCACCAGCAGGATGACGACGCCGATGCCGATCGCCTTGACCCGCGCGCTCTCCGGCAGGGGGTTGGGCGGCAGTTTCCCCGCGTCGCCGAGGTTGCGGCGGAAGATCACGTACTGGGTCAGCCCGAACGCCATGCCGACAGCGGCCGCACCGAAGCCGTAGTGGAAGCCGAGCCCCGTCTGCAGCAGGCCGGTGATCAGCGGACCGACGAAGGCACCGAGGTTGATCCCCAGGTAGAACAGGGTGAACCCGCCGTCGGCGCGCGGGTCGCCCTTCGCGTAGAGCGTGCCCAGCAGCGACGAGGCGTTCGCCTTCAACGCGCCGCTGCCCAGCGCGATCAGCACGAGACCGACGCCGACGCCCGCCAGCCCGGGCAGCACCGCGAGCGAGATGTGGCCGAGCATCACCACGACCCCGCCGTAGAACACCATGCGTTCCATGCCGACGAGGCGGTCGGCCAACCAGCCGCCGAGAACGGTCGACAGGTACACCAGGCCGCCGTACGCGCCGACGATGCCGGTGGCGGTCTCCTGCGGCAGCCCGAGCCCGCCCTGCTCGAGCGAGTAGTACAGGTAGTACCCGAGGATGGTGAGCATCCCGTAGAACGAGAAGCGCTCCCACAGCTCGACCCCGAAGAGGTTCGCCAGGCCGATCGGGTGACCGAACACCGTCCGGCCGCCGGAGCGCGGTTCCTGCCCGGTCTCTGCTGTGCTGCTCGACATCGCCGACCCCCGTATCCCGCCACCGCGCTCGGACCGGTCCAGTCAAGGACGACGATCTCCACCACGCAACAGCTGATCGTCGACAGGTATCTGCGAGCCTTGATCGGCCGCTTTAGGGGGATCGTCCAGGATAGGTGGGGGCACCCCATCGAATCGATTCGATGACAGGCGTAGCGTGGTGCTCAGCCTGCTCCGACGACGAGGCGGAGCCGCCCCCCATCCCACCGTCTGCAGAGGGTTTCCGCCGTGCCGCTCGCCATCCTGGCGCTGGCGTTGGGCGCATGTGCCATCGGACTCACCGAGTTCGCCGTGATGGGCCTGCTTCCTGACATCGCCACCGATCTCGCCGTCTCCATCCCCGCCGCGGGCAATCTCGTCACCGCGTACGCCGTCGGCGTCGTGGTGGGCGCGCCGCTGCTCACCGCCGCGGCCGTCCGGCTGCGCAGGCGGACGGCCCTGCTGCTGTTCATGGGTCTGTTCGCGGTGGGCAACGCCCTGGCGGCGGTGGCGCCGACCTTCGGGCTTCTGGTCGTCGCCCGCTTCCTGTCCGGCCTGCCGCACGGCGCGTTCTTCGGGGTCGGCGCGCTCGTGGCCGCGTCCCTGGTGGCCGAGAAGCGCCGGGCGTCGGCGGTGGCGTCGATGATGCTCGGGCTGACCCTGGCCAACCTCGTCGGCGTGCCCGTGACGACCGCACTCGGCGGCTTCGCAGGCTGGCGCCTGGCGTTCGTCCTGATCACCGTGCTGGGTGTGCTGTGCGTGGTGGGGGTGGCGGCCACCGTCCCCGTCGACACGATCACCGCGCGCTCGAACCTGGCGGCCGAGTTCACCGCCCTGCGCAGGCCCGCCGTGCTGCTCGTCCTCTGCTCGGTGGTGCTCGGCGCGACGGGGCTGTTCGCCTTCTACACGTTCGTCACCCCGATCATGGTCGACCTGGCGGGCTTCAGCACGGCGGCCATGCCGTTCCTGCTCGCGGTGTTCGGCCTGGGCATGACCGTCGGCGCGATCACCGGCGGGCGCCTGGCCGACCGGTTCGACCCGCGGCGGGTCCTGGTCGGGCTGCTCGCGGCGCAGGCCGTGCTGCTGGTCGTGGCGGTGTTCACGGTGCGCTCGCCGATCGTCGCTCCCGTGCTCATCTTCGGCGTCGGCGCGCTGGGCCTGTCGTTCCTCCCGTCCGTGCAGAGCGTGGTGATGGAGGTGGCGGGCAACGCGCCCGCGCTGGCGTCGGCCTCGATCCAGTCGGCGTTCAACATCGCCAACGCCTTGGGCGCGGCGCTGGGCGGCCTCGCCCTCGCCGCGGGCCTCGGCCTGGCGTCGCCGCCCGGCGTGGGCGCGGTGCTGTCGGTGGTCGGGCTGGTGCCCGCCGTGGTGCTGGTCGTGCTCGCCCGACGGCGACAACCGCACGCCGCCCCGGTCCCCGCCTGACCGCGGAATGCTCCCGGGCGCGCCGCCGTTGGCCTACACATGCAGGTGGAGATCTTCTCGGACGTCGTGTGCCCATGGTGCTACATCGGCAAGCGCCGGTTCGAGGCCGCGCTGGCCGGTTTCGCCAACGCCGACGACGTGACGGTGACCTACCGCAGCTTCCAGCTCGACCCCGACGCGCCGCCGCGGTCGACGGAGAGCGTCGAGCAGCACCTGGCCGCCAAGTACGGCCGGACGCTGGAGCAGGCGCGGGAGATGAACCAGGGGGTGACCGACCTCGCCGCGGGAGTCGGCCTGGACTTCCACCTCGACAAGGCGCAGCGCGCCAACACGTTCGACGCGCACCGGCTGCTGCACCTCGCGGCCGCACGCGGGAAGCAGGCCGAGCTGGCCGAGCGGCTGCTCGACGCCTACTTCACCCAGGGCGCCCTGGTCAGCGACCATGCCGAGCTCACCGAGCAGGCCGTCGCCGCGGGCCTGGACCGGGCCGAGGTGGCGGCCGTGCTGGCGGGCGACGACTACGCCGAGCAGGTGCGGGAGGACTTCGGGCTGGCGCGGCGCTTCGGCGTCACCGGGGTGCCGTTCTTCGTGTTCGACCGGAAGTACGGCGTGTCGGGCGCGCAGGAGTCCGCGGTGTTCGCCGACGTGCTCAACCAGGTCTGGAACGACACGGAGCACCCGAACATCTGAGGCCCGGGCCGGGCTCAGCCCGGGAGCGTCGCGGTGATCGCCGAGACGACCTCGTCCGACTCGGGCTCAGTGCGCGGGCGAAACCGCGCCACGATCTTGCCGCCCGGCGCCACGAGGAACTTCTCGAAGTTCCACTGGATGTCACCCGCGGTGCCGGAGGCGTCCTCGACGTCGGTCAGCGTCTTGTACAGCGGGTGCCTGCCCGGCCCGTTGACCTCCACCTTCTCGGTGAGGGGGAACGTCACGCCATAGGTGGTGGAGCAGAACGTCGCGATCTCGTCGGCCGTGCCGGGCTCCTGGCCACCGAACTGGTTGCACGGAACACCGAGCACGGTGAAGCCCTGTCCGGCGAAGCGCTCCTGCAGCCGCTCCAGCCCCTCGTACTGGGGCGTGAGGCCGCAGCGTGAGGCGACGTTCACGACGAGCACAGCCTTGTCGGCCAGATCCGGGAGGGTGCCGCCGTCGAGGGCGGTCATCGAGGTGTCGAAGAGCGACATGGGACCGACGCTACGCTCCGCCGATCGGTGGGCCGTCGGCGACCGAAAGTCAGAAGTTCCACCAACGAAGATCGTGTATGGGTAGCCGCGATGCGGCGCACCCACGACAATGCCGAGGTTGTAGGTAGTGCAGCTGAGGACAGTCACGACCGGGCTCAGGGTCGGCAACGGCATCTCGTTCTACGGAGGATTGGACACATGCAGCTCGGAATGATCGGCCTAGGCCGAATGGGCGCCAACATCTTGCGACGGGTGATGCGCGACGGGCACACGGCCGTCGCGTTCGACACGAACCCGGACTCCGTGGCGGCGCTGGTGTCCGACGGCGCGGAAGGCTCGAGCTCGCTGGAGGAGTTCGTCCAGAAGCTCAGCACGCCGAGGGTCGCCTGGGTCATGATCCCCGCCGGGATCACCGACAAGGTGGTGGAGCAGCTGGGCTCGCTGATGGAGCGCGGCGACATCATCATCAACGGCGGCAACTCCAACTACCGCGAGGACTACGACCGCGCGGCCACGTTGGCCCAGCAGGGCATCGAGTACATGGACGTCGGGACCAGCGGTGGGGTCTGGGGCCTGGAGCGGGGCTACTGCCTCATGATCGGCGGCTCCGATTCGGCGTTCGCGACCTGCGAGCCGCTGTTCGCTTCGATCGCGCCCGGGATCGGCGACATCGACCGCACCCACGGCCGATCCGGCGACCCGGCCCCGGAGGAGCAGGGCTACCTGCACTGCGGTGCGGCGGGCGCGGGCCACTTCGTGAAGATGGTCCACAACGGCATCGAGTACGGGATCATGGCCGCTTACGCCGAGGGCCTGAACGTGCTGGCCAAGGCCGACAGCGGCGTCACCGAGCAGAGCCATTCGGCGGAGGTCACCCCGCTGGAGCAGCCGGAGTACTACCAGTACGACCTCGACCTCGCCAAGGTCACCGAGGTGTGGCGGCGCGGCTCGGTGATCTCCTCCTGGTTGCTGGACCTCACCGCCGGGGCGCTCAACGGGAACCCCGAGCTCGAAGGCATGGCGGGTCGGGTCTCGGACTCCGGTGAGGGTCGCTGGACCGTCAAGGCGGCGATCGACGAAGGCGTGCCGGTGCCGGTGCTGTCCGCGGCGCTGTTCGCCCGGTTCAGCTCCCGCGGCGAGGCCGTCTACGCCGACAAGCTCCTCTCGGCTATGCGCATGGCCTTCGGTGGCCACGTCGAGCAGGGCACCGGCGAGTAGCCACGCGCCGGGCTGCGGCACCACCCGATCGAAGATATGTTCGGGTGGTGAGCACTCCAGCGAGCAGCAACCCCGAGAAGGACCCCGAGGACTGGACCACCGGCGATGAGCCGATGACCGGTCCCCAGCGTTCCTATCTGCACACCTTGGCCCAGCAGGCAGGAGAGGAGCCACCGCCGGACGACCTGTCGAAGGCCGAGGCGTCCAAGCGGATCGACGCCCTGCAAGACCAGACCGGCAGGCACGGCGGCAGCTGATGGCGCGAGGCCGAGGGTGGTGCTAGTACGCCCTCGGCTCTCGTAGTGGACGTATGGGGCCGGGCAGCACCCGCGGGTGACCATCGTGGGGTGCCGCGGCGAGGGTCGCCGGGCCCCGAAGGAGACCACGATGACCTTCCCGACCGCAGCACTCGCCTCCCCCGCCTGGATCATGTCGGGCCGCCTGCGCAACGTTCCCGGTGTGCTGGTCGCCGACGGCGGACGCCTCGAGTTCCGCACCGACGCCTGCCCGGCGTTCAGCGCGTCAATCGGCGAGGTCGGACCGGTGAAGTGGCCGTGGTGGTGGTTCGGCGGCGGCCTGGTCGCCACCGTGCGCGGCGAGCGCTTCAAGATCACCTTTGTGCGGCCGAACGGCGCGCCTGCCGCGAACGCGTCGCTCGTCGACGCCGCCCTCTTCGCGGGGGGCCTGGTCGACTCCGGGTTCGGGCCGGTCAGGGCGGTCGCGGGGCTGCGCGACGTGCACACCGGACGGGCCGCCGCGCGCCAGTGGAAGCAGCTGTTGCCACCCACGGTGCGCTAGCGCAAAACCCCCGGAAACGAGCTGGCTGGTTGCGCCCGACTTCCCCTCCGAGGTCGGGCGCAACCAGCGTGGGCGTAGTCAACCGGGCCGACCTTGCAGCGACCTTGCAGCCCTCGTCCGTCCGATCTCCGTTTCGCTCCCGCCGATCGCGGGGACCCCGGGGGAACGTGTCTACGAGCTGGAGGTAGTGGTGAGCAAGGCGTACGGCTACAGCAAGTACGGCGGCCCGGAGACCGAGACGTGGTTCGACCGGCCGGTGCCCACGCCTGGCCCGAGTGAGCTGGTGATCGAGGTGCGGGCGATCGGCGTCAACCCGGTCGACTACAAGATCCGCAACGGGGCGATGGCCGACCCGGCGGCGACCCCGGACTTCCCGCTGGCCCTGGGCGTGGAGGCGGCGGGCGTGGTCGTCGCGACCGGTTCCGACGTGGACGGCTTCACCAAGGGCGACGAGGTGCTGGGCAAGGCCGCGCCCGAGCACGGCACCTACGGCGAGCACGCGGTGCTGCTCGCATCCTCGTGCGTCGCCAAGCCGCCCCAGCTGAGCTTCACCGACGCCGCCGCGGTGTCGGTCGCGGGCACGACGGCGTGGGAGGCCCTCGAGGCCCTGCACCTGAACCCCGGCGAGACGTTGCTGATCAACGGGATCGGCGGCGGGGTGGGCGTGATCGCCGCCCAGCTGGCCCGCGACCGCGACGTCGCGGTGTTCGGCGTGGGCAGCGGGGCGAAGCGCGACATCACGGAGAGCCTCGGTGCCACCCTGATCCGCTACGACGCGGGTCCGGTCGCCGACGAGGTGCGGGCTCTGCTGCCCGACGGCGTCGACGCCGTCTTCGACCTCATCGGCGGCGACGCGCTGAGCAACGTGACCGCATTGGCGTCCGATCCCGCCCGCATCGTCTCGATCGTCGACCCGGCCGTCGAGAAGAACGG
This sequence comes from uncultured Actinomycetota bacterium, assembly GCA_963799945.1. Taxonomy (GTDB): domain Bacteria; phylum Actinomycetota; class Actinomycetes; order Mycobacteriales; family Pseudonocardiaceae; genus Pseudonocardia. Next base: position 255,577 of record CAWCZG010000002.1, on the reverse strand, counting down.
CGGCACCCTCCTGGTGGCCACGGGCTCCGGCGCGGGCCGGGTGGCTGAGCTGATCACCGAGGGCAAGGTCGACCCCAAGGTCCTGCAGGTCGTCCCCTTCGACGAGGCCCCCCAGGCGCTTCGGGGCGTCGAGTCGGGCCACGCGCTCGGCAACGTGGTGATCGAGGTGCCCTCGTCTTAGCTCAGGTGGACTCCGGCCGCTGGAGGTGCCAGCCGTAGGGGCCCGGTAGCGCCTGGGCCCCGTCGGGACCCCACGATCCCTGGGGATAGGGCTGCACCTCCGGCCGGTGCTCGAGCAGCGGAGCGAGGGTCTGCCACGTCGCGGCCAGACCCTCGCTCGAGGTGAACAGTGAGCGGTCGCCCTTGAGCACGTCGCGGATCAACGTCGAGTAGGCGGGGAGGTCCGGCCCGTTGTTGTGCGAGAGCGGCAGCGTGGCTGTTCCGGTGCTCAACGCGATCTCGAGGCCCGGCCGCTTTGTGACGACCCCGATCTCCAGCTCGCCCGATCCCTTGAGCGACAGCCCGAGCGCGGTGGCCGGGGGGTCGGCGACGGGCCCGCCCGACGCGGGCTTGAGCACCAGCGTGACGCGCTGCTCGGAGACGGCGAGCCGCTTGCCCGTGCGCATCAGGAACGGCACACCCCGCCAGCGGTCGGTGTCGACCCACATCCGGGCCGCGATGAACGTGTCGGTGTCCGAGTCGGCGGCGACGTGCTCGACGTCGCGGTAGCCGTCGTACTGCCCCAGCACCACCTCGTCCGGGTCGATGGGCCGGAACGCGCTGATCACCGACTCGCGCGCCTTCAGCAGCACCCCCGCCTCCAGCGAGGGCGGCGGCTCCATCGCAATCTCGGCCGCGACCTGCAGCAGGTGGGTGACGACCATGTCGAGGGTGGCGCCGGTGGCGTCGTAGAACTCGGCGCGGTCGTCGATGTCGAGGGTCTCGGGCACGTCGATCTGCACCTGCTCGACCAGCGTGTTGGACCAGACGTCGCCGACGATCGCGTTGGCGAAGCGCAGGACGTGCAGGTTCTGCGTCGCCTCCTTCCCCAGGAAGTGGTCGAGCCGGTAGACCTGCTCCTCGTCCAGGACGCCGTGCACCACCTGCTCGAGGTGCTCGAAGGCCGCCGCGCTGGTGCCGTAGGGCTTCTCGAACACCACGCGCGATCCCTTGGCCAGACCGTGGGCGTCGAGGGCCTGCACGTAGGGCTCGAACGTGGAGGGCGGCAGGGCGATGTAGTGCACGACCAGGGCGTCGTCTGCGGTCAGCTCCCGCGCCCTGGCCATGGTGTCGGGCAGGTCGCCGGGGTCGTCGACCGAGAAGCCGTTGCCCGCGAAGAGCAGGTGGTCCTTCACGGCCGCGAACTGCGACTCGTCGCCGAGCACGTCGCGCACGTGGTCGGCGAACCACGCGTCGTCCTCGTCCTTGCGGCCGTTGCCGACGAGCACCCACTTCTCGGGCATCAGGTCGTTGACGGCCAGCGCCGCGAACGCGGGCAGCACCATGCGCCGGGCGAGGTCGCCGGTGGCACCGAACAACACGAAGATCGTCGGGCGGAGATCGCTCATACCCTGATCTTGCCCGAAGCGCCCGGGGCTCAGCAGTAGTGCGTCGTGGTCTGGCTGTCGTCCGCGCTGACGTAGTAGCCGCTGACGTAGCCGCTGCGCGGTTCGCTGATCCGGTACCAGGTGGTGTTGCCGTGGATGGCCTCACCGCGGATGAAGCAGTCGGGGATCACCGAGGCGCCCGCGATGCCCATCGAGCCCATGATCGCGCTGGCCGTGGTCGGCTTGGCGCGGATCCGCAGCCCGTCGACCGTCGTGGACTGGCATGCCGAGACGAACACGACAGCCAGCAGCAGAGCGGCGACCCGCAACGGCCGGTACGCCTTCGCGGAGACGATGCGCTTCCACCTGCGGGCCGGGGGCCCGGACTCCTCGATGGCTGCCACGGGTCGGCTCTCCTCGTCGGAAGGTCGAGCGTTCCCCGATCGGGTGATCGGGCACGGATAGTCACCGTGGAGATGGTGATACCCGCACGACGCGACCGATATGCGTGCATTGGACAACCCATTCGTGGAACGCGCAAGTGATCAGCGCGTCACCCCGGTCTCCAACGTGGACGTCGCCCGTGTTCTTGCGCGGGTGAGGACTTCGGGGCCGTTCGCTGTGATGGCGACGGTGTGTTCGATGTGGGCGGCCCTCGTGCCGTCGGCGGCGCGGAGGGTCCAGCCGTCGGGGTCCTCGACATAGGCGTCGGTGCCACCGGTGATGAGCATGGGCTCGAGCGCGAGGACCAGTCCGGGGCGCAGCACGAGGCCGCGGCCGGGCCTGCCTTCGTTGGGGACGTGGGGGTCCTCGTGCATCTCGCGGCCGATGCCGTGCCCGCCGTGGTTCGCCATGAGCCCGTAGCCTGCGGCGCGGGCGACCCGGCCGATGGCGTGGGCGACGTCGCCGAGGCGGGCACCGGGTTGCGCGGCGGCGATCCCGGCGTCCAGGGCAGCACGGGTGGCGGTGATCAGCGCCTCGTCGCTGCGGGTGACCCGCGCGTCGGGGTGCTCGCCGACGATGAACGTGATGGCGGCGTCGCCGCTCCAGCCGTGGAAGCGGGCTCCACAGTCAACGGAGACCAGGTCGCCCGCGGCCAGGGCGTTGGGGCCGGGGATGCCGTGAACGACGGCGTCGTTGACGCTGATACAGGTGACGCCGGGGTACGGCGTGCGGGCCGAGCCCGGCTGGTAGCCCAGGAACAGCGCCTCGGCGCCCGCGTCCGCGATGACCCGGGCGGCAACCGCGTCGAGGTGATCGAGGCGGACGCCCACCTCGGCGGCGTCCCGGACGGCGGCAAGCGCGGCCTCGGTGATCTGACCCGCGTGGCGCATCAGCTCGATCTCGTCGGGCGTCTTGAGTTCGATCACCGTGCACCACTCCATCGGTCGGGATAACTATCCCGGTATTACTATCACGGTCGTGGTTCGAGTGCCGTTGACCCCCGAAGAGCGCGACCGAGGCCGCCGCCTCGGCGAGGTGCTGCGCGAAGCGCGCGGCGGCCGGTCCATGACGTCGGTCGCGGCCGCGGTGGGCATGCCGGTGGAGACGCTGCGCAAGATCGAGTCCGGCCGGGTCCCCACCCCGGCGTTCTTCACGGTCGCGGCCCTGGCCTGCGAGCTGCGCCTGCCGCTCGATGCGCTCGCCGACGCCTGCGCGGCGGCGGTCGAGGTCGAGCAACCGCGAACCGCCTGACCGGCCCGCGCGCCGCCCCCGCATCGCCCACCCGCATCGGTCGCAACAGGAGCGGGCTCCGGCCGAGAGCGGACCCCGCGGGCGACCACCGCACGCGCCGGCCCGTTCCGCGCGCCGATCCGGCAAAGGCGCGGATCGGGCCGCCGTGCGCGAGGCTGATGCCCAGGCCGATCGCTGAGGGAGCTGCATGGACGAGCTGCACGACGTCGCCGTGGTCGGCGCGGGTCCCGCGGGGGCGGCCGCGGCGCTGCGGATCCTCCAGCTCGCGCCCGAGAGCCGGGTGCTGCTGCTGGACGCGGCGGACTTCCCCCGCGACAAGACCTGCGGCGACGGCATCGCGGCGCCCGTGTTCGACCTGCTGGAGGCGCTCGGCGTGCCGGGTGTGGACGCCCTGTCGCCACCGGTCCCCCGGCTGCGCCTCCGGACGCCGACCGGGCGCACGGTCGACCGCACCTGCGCCCGCCCCAGCCGCGTGATCCCGCGGGAGGTCTTCGACGCCGCGCTGGTTGCCGCGGCCGTGCAGCGGGGGGCGCAGCTGCGCCGCCACCGCGTGCGCGCACTCGAGGTCCGCGCGGACCGGGTGGTGCTCGACGGCCGGTTCGCCGCGACGACCGTCGTCGGCGCGGACGGGGCCAACTCCACCGTCCGACGGCTGCTCGGCGCGCCGCCCACCCCGCCCGCGTCCGTCGCGGTGGCGATCCGCGGCTACGCCCCTACCACGCCGGATCCCGCCGCGCTCACCATCGAGTACGCCGAGGGGGCCTACCCGGCGTACGCGTGGTCGTTCCCGCTCGCCGACGGTGGCGCCAACGTCGGCTACGGCGTGTTCGACCGGCGCGGCAGCGCCACCAGGCAGGAGCTCCTCACCACGCTGCGCAAGCTGCTGCCCGGACAGGAGCCCGACCCGGACTCCGTGCGCGGCCACCACCTGCCCCTGTCGACCGCCCCGCGCTTCCAGCCGGACGGCCGGGTGCTGCTGGTGGGCGACGCGGCCGCGGCCATCAACCCGCTGACCGGTGAGGGCATCTACGACGCCGTGGCCTCGGGCGCCCTGGCCGGGCGGGCCGCGTTGCTCGGCGCAGGCGCGGGCGCCGCGCACCGCGCGGCGATGGAGCGCGCGTTCGGCCGCCACCACCGGCACACCGGGCTGATGGCGCGGTTGGCCGCGCGGCCGCGCTTCCTCGACGCCGCGATCGGCGCGGCGGCGGCCCACGCCACCGTGTTCGACGCCGCGGTGGATCTCGGGCTCGCGCGGGGCACGGTGCCCCCCGCCGCGTTCGGCCTGGTCCTCGCGCACCTGGCCATGCCGCGGGGCCTCAGGTGAGGATCGCGGGCCCGCCGCGACCAGCAGCGCCACCGCGATCACCGCCACGACCAGCACGGCCCGGAACGGCGCGCGCGACCCCGGGCCGCCGCCCGGCGCGGAAGCCGACGGCCAGCACCAGGGCGGCCAGCACCGGCACGACCCAGCCGGGGACCAGCGGGGATGGGCGCGGCCAGGCCGAGCACGGCGGTGGCGGCCAGCAGCAGCGCGGCCGCGGCGACCCGGCTGCCTGAGCGCCGATCCGGTGCGGCAGGCCGCGCACGCCCGTGGAGGCGTCGTCCTCGAGATCGGGCAGCACGTTCGCGAAGTGCGCACCGCCGCCCAGCAGCGCACCGGCGACGGGCAGCCACCACGGCGGCAGCGGCGCGCCCGGCAGCGCCACCACGACGAACACCGGCAGCAGCCCGAAGCAGACGAGGTAGGGCAGCAGCGAGAGCCGGCGTGGACTTCAGGCCGAGGTCGTAGGCCCAGCCCGCGCCGACCGCGGTCACGTGCAGCAGCCCCGCCAGCAGGCCCAGGGCGAACGACAGCGGAACGCAGAGGACGGCCGCGACCACCGTGGCGACCCCGACGGTCCGGACCGCCACCGCGCCCGCGGCGATCGGCTTGTCCGCCCGCCCGACCGCCTTGTCGCGCTCGGCGTCGAGCGTGTCGTTGAGCCAGCCGATCGACAGCTGGCCGGTGAGCACCGCCGCGGCGACCAGGAGCACGCCGGTCACCGTGTGCCCGGTCGTGACGGCCAGCCCCGTCACCATCAGCACGACCGCCACCGTGGGCTCGGGGTGGCAGGAGCGCAGCAACGCAACCGTCGTCACGCCGACACGCCGCATGGGCCAGAGTCTGACAGCCTCAGGAGGTGGTGACCGCCCGTGCACGGCCTCTGAACGACCCGGCCCAGTACGACGACCTGGTCGACGAGTGGTGGAACCCGCGCGGCACGTTCGCGATGCTGCACTGGTTGGCCGCCGCGCGCGCCGCCGTCGTGCCGCCCGCGGGTCCGGCCGGTGGCCTGCTCGTCGACCTCGGCTGCGGCGCGGGCCTGCTCGCGCCCCACGTGGCGGGCAAGGGCTACCACCACGTCGGCGTCGACATCACGGCCTCGGCGACCCGGCGGGCCGCGGCCCACGGCGTCGACGCGCTCCGCGGGGACGTCGCCGCGGTGCCGCTGGCCGACGGGTGCGCCGACGTCGTGGTGGCGGGCGAGATCCTCGAACACGTCACCGACCTGCGCGCGGTGGTCGGGGAGGCGTGCCGGGTGCTGCGCCCCGGCGGCCTCCTGGTGATCGACACGATCGCCGCGACCGCGCTGGCGCGGTTGATCGCGGTGACGGTGGCCGAGCGCCTGCCCGGCGGGCCGCCGCGGGGCATCCACGACCCGCGGCTGTTCGTCGACCGGGCGCTGCTCGTGCGGGAGTGCGCCCGCCACGGCGTGGATCTGCGGCTGCGCGGCATCCGGCCCGGCCTGGTCGATCTGGCCCGCTGGCTCACCGGCCGGACCGATCAGGTGCGGATGGTGCCCCTGCCGACGACGGCGGTGCTCTTCCAGGGCATCGGCCGACGATCAGAGTGGGCGTCGCGGAGTGACCCGGCGTGAGCGGGGCATACGAAGGGATGGACCGAACGGCCGTCGTCACGGGCATGGCCAGGGCGCTGCCCGGACCTGCGCTCGACCAGACCGACATGTGGGCGGGCCACTTCGCCGCCCACTTCACGGGCGACCGCGCGGCCGAGCGGATCTTCCTCGGCGCGGGGGTGCGGCGCAGGCACGCGGCGGTGAACCCGGTGGCCGAGGACGTCTCGGGCTGGTCGACCGGCGCCCGGATGCGCCGCTACCTCGAAGAGGCGCTCCCGCTGGGCAAGGAGGCGGTCGGCGCCGCGCTGGCCGACGCGGGGCTGCGGCCCGAGCAGGTCGGCCAGTTCACCGTGGTCTCCTGCACCGGCTACGCGACCCCGGGCCTCGACATCCGGATCGCGGCCGACCTGGGCATGGCCCCGGACCTGCAACGGCTGCTGGTCGGGCACATGGGCTGCTACGCGGCGATCCCCGGGCTCGGCGCCGTGGCCGACTACGTCGTGAGCCGCGGCCGCCCCGCCGTCGCGCTGTGCTGCGAGCTGACCTCCCTGCACGTCCAGCCGCCGACCCGGGACCGCGGCCAACTCGTCTCCCACGCCCTGTTCGGCGACGCGGCGACCGCGATCGTCGTCGAACCCGGGAGCGCGAGCGGCCTGCGGGTCGTCGACGTCGCCGCGCTCACCGATCCGGCCACCGCCGACCACATGACGTGGGACGTGACCGACCTCGGCTTCCGGATGGGCCTGTCGCCCGAGGTGCCGCGGGTGCTCGCGCGCCACGTCCGCGGCCTCGTGCGGACCTTGCTCGAGCGGAACGGCCTCACCATCGACGAGGTCGACGGCTGGGCGGTGCATCCCGGCGGCCCGCGAATCCTCGACACGGTCGTCGAGCATCTGGGCCTGCCCGCCGACGCCCTCGACGCCTCCCGCGCCGTGCTCGCCGAGTACGGCAACTGCTCCTCGGCCACCGTGCTGCTCGTGCTCGACGCCTTGCGGGCCGCGGGCCGTCCCCGGCCGGGGCGCACCGCCGTTGCCATGGCGTTCGGCCCGGGGCTGACGCTCTACGCCACCCTCTTGCGGGCCTGCTGAGCGGTAGCGGCGACGATCCCGTCCGGCCGCACCAGCGCGGCGGTCACCCCCGCGCTGCGCAGCCAGTTGGCCAGGGTGCCGTCGTCTCGGAGCACGCCTTCCCCCGTGGGGCCGATCGGCACGAGCAGTGCCCCGAGCCGACGGGCGCGAACGAGGAGCGTCGCGGGCACCGGGCCTGTGGCGATCAGCGCCCACCCCGTGCCCAGCACGTCGTCCAGGCGGGAGCGGCAGCCGTCGACCTCGACGACGGGCTGCGGGCAGAACGTGCCGGGCAAGTCGCGACGACGCCGTCTCCGATCGACGAGCTCGCCCGCGGGATGCCGGGTGGCGAGCCCCGCGGCCGCTTGCGTCCGCACGAGGGGCACCCGCAACAGCGTCGCGACCACCCGACGTCGGAGAGGCGCGATGGGGCCTTGCCCGCCCGTCATCGCCCAGCCGACCCGGACCGCCCCGCGGACCGCCGCCTCGGCGTGGCGTCGACGCTCACGCTGGTAGCTGTCGAGGACCGCATCGGGGAGATCACCGCGGAGCACCCCGGCCAGCTTCCACGTGACGTTGTGCGCGTCGCGCAGGCCGGAGCCGAGACCCTGGCCGATGAAGGGCGGCGTCAGGTGGGCGGCGTCGCCGAGGAGCAGTACCCGCCCGTCCCGCCACCGGTCGGCCAGCCGGGCCCGGAACGTGTACTCCACCGCGCGCACGACCTCCAGGGCGGACGAGGGTGGCCGCCACGGCGCCGTGAGCTCGTCGACGCGGTCCGTCAATGCGGCCGCGGTCTCCCCCGGCCGCATCAGGAACTCCCAGCGGTACCGGTCCCCCGGCAACGCCATGAACGTCGCCGCGCGCCGCGGGTCGCACACCTGGTCCACCCCGCCCCAGTTCGGCAGGGGACGCGCGCTGCGGACGTCGAGCACGAACCAGCGCTCGGTGTAGCCGAGATCGACCAGGCTGCTGCCGATGGCGGCCCGGGTCAGGCTGCCCGCGCCGTCGCAGCCCAGCACCGCCGGGCAGGCGATGCGCTCCTCGCGGTCGGTGGCCCGGTCCACCGCGGTCACGCCGCCTTGCTCGATGCGGACCGCCTCGGTGCCGGACCGCAGCACCACGAGCGGCTGTCGGTCGACCTCGGCGCGCAGCAGCGCCTCCAGGGCGGGCTGGTCGAACAGGTTGGCCTCCGGCCACCCGTGCCGCCCCGGCGCCTGGCTCCGCGCGAACACGGCAAACGGGCGGCCCCGCGCGTCGAGCAGGCGCAGCCCGCGCCCGGGACGGCTGATGCCTGCGAAGCCCTCGGCCACCCCGGCGCGCTGCAGGACGCGCACCGCCTCGTCGTCGAGGTGGACCGCACGCGGCAGCGGGTGCACGTCGGGATGCCGCTCGAGGACGGTGGTGGCCACGCCGTAGCGGGCCAGCAGGAGCGCGGCGGTCAGCCCGGTCGGTCCGGCCCCGATGACCACGACCGGGTCCGCACCCCCGGCGACGACCACGCCACGACGCTACTGCCGCTGAGAAGAGCTGCTACTTGACGGCCTTGTCGCCGGAGGGCGCGATGACGAACCAGGCGTTGTCGTCGCCGTTGCCGTAGGTGGAGGTCAGGCCGCCGTCGTCGCCCGCGTGCCGGTAGAGCGGCCAGCCCGCCAAGGTGAGCTGGCGCTGTCCGTCGGGCCGGACGATGCTGCCGACCAGCGACGCGTTGACCCCTTCGAGGTCGGGCGGCTGGTTGCCGATCAGGACGGGCGGCCAGGTGTCGGCGCACGACCCCGTGCAAGTGGTGGACGACGGCTGGTGGCTGTCGCGGTCGAACCGGTAGATCGGGCGGCCGTCCCCGTCGGCGACGAGCACGCCCAGCGCCCCGGACTGCACGGCCCACAGCTCCACCCGGCCGCCCGGGGCGGCGGCCTGCGCGGAAGCGTCGGCGCCCGCGGTGGCGGGGGCCTGGTCGCGGGCGGTCGACTCGGCCGCGAGGACGGCGTCGGCGTCCTTGTTGCCAGTGGAGGGAGCCTGGTTCGACGGGCCTGCGCATCCGGCGAGCGCGAGCGCCGCCAGTGCCGCGATGGTCCAGCGCGCACGGCCGGTCGGAGCGGGGGAACGCTTCACGTCCCGGCACGCTAAGCGCGGGGCCCGTCCAGGTTCAGCGGCCTGAGAGCGCGGTCGCCGACTGACGCTGCTTGCACGACAAGCGGGCGGTCCGACACGCCCTTTCGGACTAGAAACGGCTGCTGAACGGTGGTGCCGTCCTCAGGTTGGCGCCGTCGTCGCGGACGCGCTAGAGATAGCCCATGGCTCCCCCGACGCGCACGCCGCGCAGCAAGTGGATCGAAGAGGGGCTCAAGGCGCTCGCCGCCGGAGGGCCCCAGGCCGTCCGGATCGAGCCGCTCGCCCGCGCGCTGGGCGTGACGCGGGGCGGCTTCTACTGGCACTTCGACGACCGCGACGCGCTGCTCGAAGCGATGCTCGACGCCTGGGAGCGGGCGACGACCGACGACGTGATCGAGCGCGTGGAGAGCCAGGGCGGCGACGTCGGGGCCAAGCTGCGACGGGCTGGCGCGCTGACGTTCAGTGAGGCGCTGATGCCGATCGACCTCGCGGTCCGCGACTGGGCCCGGCACGAGGAGTCGGTGGCGGTCCGGCTGCGGCGGGTGGACAACCGGCGCATGGCGTACCTGCGGTCGCTCTTCGGCGCCTACTGCTCCGATCCCGACGACGTGGAGGCCCGCAGCATGCTCGCCTTCGCACTGCTCATCGGCAACCACTTCATCGCGGCCGACCACGAGGGCCGCAACCGGGCCGCGGTGCTCGAGCTCGCGACGCGGCGCCTGGAGAACCCGCTTGACGAGGCCAAAGGGGCACCCTAGCCTCGATACATACACAACTGTATGGATCGATGGGAGATCCCTCATGACCACGCACGCCGACGACAGGCCGTCTCCGGACGGTGTCCGCCAGATCGCCGTCCCTGCCGCCGCCAGGGCCCGCACGACGTTCGCCCGCGTCGACTACGAAGACGCGTTCTTCGTCGATGCCGCGACGGCGCCCGACGTGGACGGCGCGGGCTGGGCCCGGGCCGTGCTCGAAGACGCACCGGCGACGACCAGGCACGACCTGGCCCGCGGTTGGGCCGCCCTCGGGCTCCGGCTGCGCCCGGTGGGGTCACCCGGGTCGGTGCTCGGCTGGGAGATCCGCCAGAGCACGTCCGACTTCGTGCTCCTGGCGGCGGCAGGCCGCCTCGGGATCTCCGGCGAGCTGCTGTTCGAACGGCGGCCCGACGGCCTGCTCTTCGCGACCTTCATCCGCCTCCGCCTCCCCCTGGCCCGCCTCATCTGGGCCCGCGTCGCCCCCCGCCACCGCACGGTCGTCCGCGGCCTCCTCCGCCGCGCCGCCACCCCGGCAACCCCCCACGTCACCACCTGACGCGGGACATTTCGACGGAGGCCGAAGCCTTCGCGGCCTAGCCTGGTGGCATGACTGCTGTGCTGCACCCGACGGTCGAAGGCGACGCCGACGTGGCCGCGATCGCCGCGGTCATCGGTGAGCCCGCCCGCGCCAAGATCCTCCTGACGTTGACCGACGGCCGCGCCCTGCCCGCGTCGGTCTTGGCGGCGGAAGCGGGGGTCGCGCCGTCCACCGCCAGCTCGCACCTGGCCTGCCTGCTCGATGCCGGGCTGCTGACCTGCCTCCCGCAGGGCAGGCACCGCTACTACAGCCTGGCCGGGCCGCAGGTCGGCGAACTGCTCGAGGCGCTCGCCCGCCTGTCCCCGTCGGCACCGGTCCGGTCCCTGCGGGAAGGCACCCGCGCCGCCGCGCTGCGGGCGGCCCGCACCTGCTACGACCACCTCGCGGGCCGGCTGGGCGTCGAGGTCTTCGGCCACCTCGTCGCCACCGGCGCCATCGCAGGTGGGGATGGCCGCCACCACCGCGACCGCGCCGTCAACGACCGGATATCCATGGGGGGCCACGACGTCTCCTACCGCCTCTCCGACACCGGCCGCGGACGGTTGGCCGATCTCGGGGTGGCCCTCGCGGAAGGCCCTCTCCCGCTCCGCTACTGCGTGGACTGGACCGAACAGCAACACCACCTCTCCGGCGCCGTCGGCCGTGCCCTCACGCGTCGGCTCCTCGACCTCGGCTGGCTCCGCCGTGCCCCCCGGGGCCGCGCCGTCCACGTGACCGCCGACGGCCGCGCCGGGATGGCCGCGGCAGGCCTCCTCCCCGACTGACCGGGCTCCACCCGAACCGTCGGACAGGTCGAGGTCGAGCGCGTGGGTAGCGGCCGAGCGCTACCTGAGCGGGGTTCACCCACGATCGAGTCCCACTCGTGTTGCTCTCGGCGGCAGAAGTCGACTGCGTGGTGCGCGGCGTGGCCTGCCACCTCTCCCGGCGGCCTTGCTGCCCCGACTACTCGCCGACGGGAGCCAGAGCCAGCACCGACGCCCGGGCCGCCGCCAGGATCTGGTCGGACAGCTCACCCGCGCCGACCGCCCTGGCCACCAGGACGGCGCCGACGAGGGTGCTCAGCGCCGTCGCCGCCCGGCCGGGATCACCGAGCAGCGCCTCCAGGTGCGCCAGGTACCGCTCGACCTGGGCGGTGTACGCCGCACGCACCCGGTGCTCGGAGCGCGGCGCGTCGGCCCCGAAGGAGACCACCGCGCACCCCGCGGCCGGGGTGTCGCGGTGCTCGGCCGAGGTGTACCAGTCGACGAACAGCCCGAGCGCCGTGCGAGCATCCGGGGCGCCTGCCGTCAGCGTCGTCATGTAGCCCTCGTTGTCGCGCAGCGCCCGCTCGACCGCCTCGGCGACGAGGTCGTCGCGCGAGGCGAAGTGCTTGTAGAAGCCGCCGTGGGTGAGCCCGGCCGCCTTCATCAGCTCGGCGACGCCCGGGCCCGCGGTGCCCGACTCGCGCAGCCGCGCGGCGGCGATCTCCACGATGCGCTCGTGGCTGCGGGCTTTGTCGTCGCGGGAGTGACCCATGCCATGGATGATACTCGACATCCTGATCTGGATGATGTCTATACTCCAGAATAGTCCACGTCAGCTTGGGGAGGCAGTCCATGAAGATCGAAGGCTCGGTAGCACTGGTCACCGGGGCGAACCGGGGCATCGGCAAGGCCATCACGACGGCGCTGCTCGACCGCGGTGTCGCCAAGGTCTACGCGGCCGTCCGCGACGTGACGACCGTGCCCACCGACGACCCCCGGCTCGTGCCGGTGCGGCTCGACGTGACCGACCCGGACCAGGTCCGCGCGGTCGCCGCCACGCTCAGCGACGTCGAGATCGTGGTCAACAACGCGGGCATCGGCCGCCCCGCCACCCCGCTCACCGCCAGCGTCGAGGACGCCCGGGCCGAGCTCGAGGTGAACTACCTGCCGCTGCTGGCCACCACGCAGGCGTTCGCCCCCGTGCTCGCCGCGAACGGCGGCGGCGCGTTCGTGAACGTGCTGTCGGTCGTGTCCTGGGTCGGCGTGCCTTCTCTCGCGACCTACTCCGCGTCGAAGTCGGCCGCGTGGAGCTTCACCAACTCCGCCCGCGTCGCGCTCAAGCGCCAGGGCACCCAGGTGGTCGGCGTGCACGTCGGCTTCGTCGACACCGACCTCACCGCGGGCCTGGACACCGACAAGATCCCGCCCGCCAGGGTGGCCGGGTCGGCGCTCGACGCATTGGAGGCGGGCGCCGCGGAGGCGGTCGTCGACGAGTTCAGCGCCACCGTCAAGGCCGGGCTCTCCGACGACCAGCGACTGATCTACCCGGGCGTCCAGGCGGAGTTCGACGCCGCCCGGCCCGCGGGCGTGCACTGATCCACCACCGGGTGCCCGCCGCCGCGACGTGCGGAATGCTGGCGCCGTGGAGCAACGGATCAGCATGGTGACCCTCGGCGTCGCCGACCTCGTCGCGGCGCGGACGTTCTACGAAGCGCTCGGCTGGAAGGTCACGCAGCAACCCGACGACGAGGTCTGCTTCTTCCAGGCGGGCGGCATGGTTTTCGGGCTGTGGGCCGCGCTGGGCGGCCACGGCGCACCGGGCGTCGAGCTGGCGCACAACGTCGGCTCGGCCACCGAGGTCGAGTCCGTGATCGCGGAGGCCGAGCGGGCGGGCGGCCGGGTCGTCCGGACGCCGGAACGGGCGGTCTGGGGCGGGTTCACCGGTGCGTTCGCCGACATCGACGGCTACGTCTGGGAAGTGGCGCACAACCCCGACTGGACCATCGCCGAGGACGGCACCGTCCGGATCTGACCGCTACCCGGCGACACGGGCGGCGCTGCGGCCCGCGAGCCTGCCGAACACGGCCCCGCTCGTGAGACCGCCTGCGCCCGGGTAGTTGTGGCGCTTCGAGGAGGCGGTCTACGCGCACCTCGTGCCAGGGGCGCACAAGGCGAGGACGATGTCATCCGTGAAGCTCACGCTCGACCTGCACGCGATCTACAACCGCGGCGGCGACATCGACCGCGCGCTGCTGGCGATCATCAATGAGGCCGTCACCAAGAGATCTCCCCTGGTCGAGATCATCCCGGGAAAGGGCTCTGGCGCGCTCAAGAAGCACGTGCTGCGTTTCCTGGACCAGAAGGAGATCAAAGCCCAGTACCACCGCGTGGAGAAGGACAGCAAGAACTTCGGCCGGGTCTTCGTCCACTTCCGGTGGAAGTGACGCGCCGCCGGTGTTCCGCGGTCAGGTGGCCGAGTTTCAGGGCACACCTAGGGCGTCCGACGACGCCGGTATCCGGCGACCTTGATCTGGTTGCCGCAGCGCTCCATCGAGCACCAACGCCGCCTGCCTGCCTGCGTCTCGTCCACGAAGAGGATCGAGCATTCGGGGTGGTCGCACTCCTTGATCCGCCCGGAATGCGGTCCGCCGAGCAGCAGCACGGCATCCCGGGCGATGGTGGCGAGCGCCCTGGCCGCCGGATCCCGCACCGCACCCGGGTCCACGCCGAGCACCGCACCATCGCTGCGCAGCCGGGGAGGCAGGTCAGGGCGTCGCGCGAACGCGTTGACGATGTCGAGCGCCGTCGGGTCAGGTGCACGATCCGCCATCGCCGCGCGGACCACCTGGTAGGTCGCCTCGCGGAGCACACGGGCGTCAACGAGCTGCCGGGCACTCACCGCGACAAGGTCGCGCAGCACGCCTGCCGCGAGGAGCCATCGCCCGAACGACCCCGGATCGGGAACGCGGTCAACGGGGTCATCCGTGTGCCGTCGGCCGAGGGTGGCCACGAGGTTCAGGGATGGCCGCCCGCCGACGAGGACGAACGCGTCCTCCGCCGTCCCCGCTGTCGTCACGCCACAAGCCTAGCTGGTTGACACCAGTTCATGCGGTGTCCGATGCTTCGGGACACCTATCGAGGTGGTGTCGGAAGGGGGCGGTCATGTTCGTCGCGCAGGTACGGGAGTTCGGGGAACCCGACGAGCTCCGCCGGACCGAGGTCGCCGACCCGACCGCGGGCCCCGGCGAGATCGTGGTGGCGGTCGAGGCCGCCGCCGTCAACCGGCTCGACCTGCTGTTCCGGACCGGCCGCTACCACCGGGCGCCACCGCTGCCCGCCGTCCCCGGCGTCGAGGGGGCGGGCACCGTCGTCGACATCGGCCCCGGTGTCGCGGACGTTGCGGTCGGCGACCACGTCGTGGGGTGGGGCGCGACCGGCGAGCCGGGCTTCTACGCCGAGCGCGTGGTGCTCGCGGCCGACCACGTCCTGCGGGTGCCCGCGGGCGTCGACTCCGCGTCGGCGGCCGCGCTGCCGACGGCCTGGCTCTCCGCCTGGTACTGCCTGCACACCCTCGGGAGCATCCAGGCCGGCAAGACGGCTCTCGTCACGGCCGGAGCGAGCGGGGTCGGCAGCGCGGCCGTCCAGATCGCCAAGGACGCGGGCGCGACGGTGATCGCCACGGCCAGCTCGCCGGAGAAGCGGGCGTGGGTGCAGGAGCTGGGGGCGGACGCGGTCCTCGACCACCGCCCCGACGACCTGGCCCGCGAGGTCGCCGAGCTCACGGGAGGGCGCGGGGCCGACGTCGTCCTCGACATCGTGGGTGGCGCCTCCTTCGGCGCCTGCCTGCGCGCCGCGGCCCGGGCAGGCAACGTGGTGGCCCTCGCCAACGTCGCGCTCGAGCCGAGCACGATCGACACCCGCGACTTCTACCCCCGCAACGTCCACATCCACGGCTTCCAGATCACCGACCTGATGGAGCACGGCTGGGACCCCCGGCCCGACCTGAGCGCCCTGCTCGCCGCTGTCGCCGAGAAGCGGTTCACGGTCAACATCGACTCCACCTTCCCTCTCGCCGCCGCCCCCGACGCCCACCGCAGGCTCAGCTCCCGTGCGGTGATGGGCAAGGTGATCCTCACGGTCTGAAGCGACGGTCGGTCACGTCCGGTGCAGGGTGGCCCGCAGCGCCTCGACGAGGCGGTCGACGTCCGCGTCGGTCGTGTGCAGGTGCGGCGCCACCCGCAGCGACTCCCCACGGATCGCCGCGAAGCACTGCCGCTCCGCCAGCGCGTCGGCGACCCTGGCCCGGCTGGCGCGCGGGAGGCGCAGCCCGAGCAGGTGCGGGCCCCGCTCAGCGGCCGTCGGCTGCAGGCCGAGCTCCGCGACCCGCGCGACGATCGTGTCGGTCGTCCCGGCGAGGCGGCGTGCCACGTCCTCCACTCCCCAGCTCAGCAGCTGCTCCGTCGCGGCGACCGCCATCGGGGTGAGCTCGAACTGGGTCCGTTGGCCGTGGTCGAAGCGCCGGGCGCCGGGCTGGTAGTCGTCGCGGTAGTCCACGAGCCGGGCGAAGTCCCGGGCGTCGGCGCGCACGATCCAGTTCTCCTCGAGCGGCTCACCCCCGCGGTGCCGCGGGGCGACCCACAGGTAGCCGCGGCCGAACGGGCCGAGCATCCACTTGTAGCCGACGCTGACCACGAAGTCCGGGCGCACCGCGGCGACGTCGAACGGGACGGCGCCGAGTGACTGGCTCGCGTCGACCACCAGCGCGGCCCCGACGGCTCGGGCCGCCCCGGCCACGGTCGGCAGGTCGACCCAGGCGCCGTCGGTCCAGTGCACCTGCGGCACGCTCACGATGGCGACCCGATCGGAGATCGCGGCCGTCACGGCGTCGGTCCAGGTCTCGCCCGGGCGCCGGGCCACCGTCAGGACCTCCGCGCCGCTGCGCTTGGCGTGCCGTCGCCAGGTGTAGACGCCCGACGGGTACTCCTGGTCGATCACGAGGATGGCGGCCCCCGCCGCCACCGGCAGGTTCCGCGCCGCGACGGCGAACCCGTAGCTCGTCGACGGCACCAGCGCGACCCCGTCGCCATCGCCGCCGAACAGCTCCCCGACCAGCGACCTCAGGGTCTCGACCTCGGAGAACCAGTCGTCGGCCGCGATCGTCCACGGCGCGGCCCGCCGCCGAAGCGCCGCTTCCCCGGCGGCGCGGACGCTGTGCAGCAACGGGGCCAGGTTGGCCGTGTTGAAGTAGGCGATGTCGGCCGGGACCGCGAAGCCCTCCCGCGTGGAGCCGGCCGGAGCTGCGGACGAGGTCATGTCGTCACCCCACCAGCCCGGCGGCCGCCCGGAAATTGGCAGGACTGACATCCTTGCGGCGTTTCCTGCCACCATGGGCCGGTGGCGCAAGCATCCGACCCGCTCACGATCACCGACGTCGTCGTCCCGGTCGACGACGGCGTGGCGCCGTTCGAGCTGGGGGTCGCCTGCGAGCTGTTCGGCCTCGACCGCTCCGACCAGGGCCTCCCCACCTACGCGTTCGCGCTGGCCCGCGTCCACGACCGCCCGGTGCGCACCACCGCGGGGTTCTCCGTGACCGCCGACGCGGGCCTCGACCGGATCGACGCCGCCGACCTGGTCGTCCTGGTCGCGGGCAGCTGGACCGAGCGGGAGCCGCACCCCGCGCTCGTCGCGCGCCTGCACGACGCCCACGACCGCGGAGCGCACCTGATGGCGATCTGCCGGGGCGCGTTCGTGCTCGCCGCGACCGGGTTGCTCGACGGACGACCCGCCACCACCCACTGGCGGTGGACCGACGAGATGCAGGCCCGCTTCCCCCGCGTCGACGTCCGGCCGGAGGTCCTCTACGTGGACGACGGCGACGTCTCCACCTCAGCGGGCACCGCGGCGGGCATCGACCTCGGCCTGCACCTCCTGCGCCGGGCCCACGGCACCCGGACCGCGACCGCGGTGGCCCGCCGGATGGTCGTGCCGCCGCACCGGGCGGGCGGCCAGGCCCAGTTCATCCACCGGCCCGTCCCCGACGCCGGGCACCGGCCGCCCGTCCAGGACGTCCTCGGCTGGGCCGCCACCCGCCTCCACACGCCCCTGACCGTCGACGACCTCGCCGCGCGGGCCCGCATGACCCCCCGCACCTTCGCCCGGCACTTCGTCGCCACCGTCGGCACCACTCCCCACCAGTGGCTCACCGCCCAGCGGATCCAGCTCGGCCGGGAGCTGCTCGAGACCACCGCCCTCACCATCTCGGCGATCGCCCACCACTGCGGCTACGGCTCCCCCGACGCCTTCCGCGCCGCCTTCGCGGGCCACACCGGCACCCTGCCGTCGTCCTACCGCACCACGTTCGCCGGTCCCACCCGCTGACGGATCCGGGTCGTTGCAGCTCGAGTGCAAACGTCCTGCAATCCACGCCTGGTCTCCTGACGTCATCACAGTGACCGAAGAGTGCAGCGAAACAGGAGACATCATGAGCACCGTCGAGAGCCCGACCGTCGACAACGGCGTCAACGTCGAGGCCCTGCTGGGCGCGCGGCAAGCGCTGGCCGGGGCACCGGAGGCGGCCCAGTTCCGCTGGCGGGCCAACTGCGAGTGGATCAAGGGCACGCACAGCCGCACGACCGTCCAGGACTTCTACGGCCTGGGCGGCGAGCAGACCCACCGCCAGGGGTTCACGTTGGAGGGCGACCACCCCGAGATCTTCGCCTCGGAGGACAACGGCCCGACGCCGACCGAAACGCTGCTGGCAGCGCTGGCGGGCTGCCTGACCGCGGGCATCGCCGCGGTCGCCACCAACCGGGGCGTGCAGCTGCGCTCGGTCAAGGCGACGGTGGAGGCCGAGCACGACGTGCGCGGCATCCTCGGCGCCGACCCGGACGTGCGCAACGGCTTCAACGGCGTGCGCGTGCGCTACGCGATCGACGCCGACGCCTCGCGCGCGGACATCGAGGCCATCGTCGCGCAGTCGCAGAAGCGGTCGGCCGTGTACGACATCATGGCCAACCCGACGGCGATCGTGGTCGAGGTCGACTGAGGTGAACACCACCGTCGTCGTGATCGGCGGCGGGCAGGCGGGGCTGGCGATGAGCTGGTGGCTCACGCGGGGGGGCGTCGACCACGTCGTGCTCGAGCGGGGCGCGGTCGGCCAGTCCTGGCGAACGCAACGCTGGAGCTCGCTGCGCCTGCTCACCCCGAACTGGATGAGCAGGCTGCCGGGCCGCGGCTACGCGGGCGGGGACCCCGCGGGCTACCAGCGGGCGGGCGAGGTCGTCGACATGCTCGACGCCTACGCCCGCTCGTTCGCCGCCCCGCTCCGCCCGCACACCGCGGTCGTCGGGGTCGCTGCGGCGGCCTCGGGCTTCCAGGTGGACACCGACGACGGCCCGTGGCGCAGCCGGGCCGTCGTCGTGGCCACAGGGACCGAGGGCGAGTCACGCGTGCCCGCCCTCGCCACGGACCTCCCCGCCCACCTCCAGCAGCTCACGGCGCTGCGCTACCGCGGGCCGGAGCAGGTCGCCCCGGGCGACGTGCTCGTCGTGGGCGCCTCCGCGTCGGGCGTGCAGATCGCCGACGAGCTGCAGCGCGCCGGGCGTCGGGTGACCATCGCCGTCGGCGACCACGTCCGGGTGCCGCGCACCTACCGCGGCCGCGACATCTACCGGTGGATGGACGAACTGGGCATCCTCGACGAGCGCTACGACGAGGTCCCGGACCTGGTCAGGGCACGGCGGCTGCCGTCGCTGCAGCTGGCGGGCACCCCCCAGCGCCGCACGCTCGACCTCGCCGCGCTCACGGCGTCCGGGGTCGAGCTCACCGGCCGCCTCGTCGGGGTGGCCCGGGGCCGGGCCCAGTTCTCCGGGTCCCTGGCCAACATGATCAAGGCGGCCGACCTCAAGCAGGCCCGGCTGCTGGACCGCATCGACGCCCACATCGACGAGCACGACCTGCGGGACCTGGTCAGAGCGCCCGACCGTCCGCAACCGACGCCGCAGCCCCCGGTGGTGACCGAGCTCGACCTGGCCCGATTCTCCGCGGTGGTGTGGGCGACCGGGCACCGGCCCCGCTACCCCTGGCTCGACCCGGCGCTTCTCGACCACCGCGGCGCGATCCGCCACGACGGCGGGGTGCTGGAGGTGCCCGGCATGTACGCGCTCGGGCTGCAGTTCACCCGGCGCCGCGGCTCGAACCTGCTCGCCGGGGTCGGGGCGGACGCCCGGCTGCTCAGCGACCACCTCGTGGAGCAGCTCCGTCGGAAGGAGGCCGCATGACGGTCCAGGAAGAGCACACGCAGGCCTGGCGCGGCGTCGATGAGGGGTGGGGTCGGCTGGCAGCCGACTTCGCGACGCTGTCCGAGCCCGCCAACTGCCGTGAGTACGTCGCCGTCCACCACCGGCTGGGGGTGGACGACGGCGACCGGCTGCTCGACGTCGCCTGCGGTTCCGGGCTCGCCATCGAGCTCGCCAGGATCCGGGGAGCGGTGTGCGCGGGCATCGACGCGGCCGCCCGGCTCGTCGCGGTCGCCCGCGACCGCAGTCCCGATGCCGACATCCGGCTCGGGGACATGCACGCGCTGCCGTGGGACGCGGGCTCGTTCGACGTGGTCACGAGCTTCCGCGGGGTGTGGGGCACCACACCGGACGCGGTCACGGAGATCCACCGCGTGCTGGCGCCGGGCGGCCGCCTCGGGCTCACCGTGTGGGGGCACATCAAGGCCTCCCCCGGCGCGTGGGCGCTGAGCCCGTTGCGGCTGGCGAGCCCACCCGCCGTCGCGAACCAGGCGGCGATGGTCGCGCTGGGCAGGGCTGGGGCGGGCGAGGAGCTACTGGCCAGGGCAGGCTTCGTCGACGTCCACCGGTTCGACGTGCCGTTCGCGTTCGAGTTCGCCGACCCGCAGGTCTACGCGCGGAGCCTGTCCTCGACCGGGCCCGCCTACGAGGCGGTCCAGGCCGTCGGCGAGGAGGCGTTCCGCGAGGCGGCCGTGCGGGTGGCGACCGAGCGCGTCCGGGCCGGTCTGCCGCTGCGGGCCGAGATCGCGGTGACGGGTTACGTCGCCCGCAAAGATCGGAGCTTGAACCACCTGGGCGGGCTGGGCTAAGCGGGCTGGGTGCGGCAGATCCGGGTCGCGAGCGGCCGGGTCGTCTCCAGGCGCCGGGGCGTGCTCACCGGCGGGGCCGGGATCGTCGAGCGCTTCGCCGGGGCCTGTCGGGCCGCGGGGACGCTCGCCAGTGCCGCCGCGGGCGTGACGAAGGCGCGCGGTGGTCGCCTCCTGGTAGATGCGGAAGGTCCGCACCAACGAGAGGTCCAGGTCGTCGCGCACGGCGGGCGGCGCCCCGTCCACGATCAGCCATCCGTGGCCCGGCGCGAGCCTGCGCCGCACCCGGCTGACCGCACCGCTCAGAGCGGGATCGCATTGCGACACCCCGTCCAGATCGACCAGCAGCCGGGACGCACCCGCGTCCGAGAGCGCACGCAGCAGGATCTCGATCTGCACCACGGCCGCGCGGTCGACCGGACCGGTGACGGTGAGCATCGACTCCCGACCGCGCGACTGACTGCAGATGGTGGTGATCGGTGCGTCGTGCGCAGACATCGGTGCCTCCTGGCCGTATGACTACTCGTCGAGAACTCCGGAAAGTGACTCTTCAATCACTCTTGGTATCGACTTCTCGTTCGACGAGGCTGCCGCGTTACTCGGCAGCCGAGCGTTTCCGTGTGTTGTGCGATGGACGGCGTGTCGGGCGGTTTCGGGGACATGCCAGAGCTGACCCGCGCGATGCGGGAGGTGGTGCTCGCGACCGAGCGCTACCGCGCCTACGAGGCCCGCCACGTACTCGGGGTAGGCGTCACCGAGCTGCTGACCCTCGGCGCGCTGGCCGTGGAAGGCCCGCACACCGCGGGCCAGATCGCCGCCCGGCTGCAGATCACTACCGCGTCGACCACCGAGCTCGTCGACCGCCTGGAACGCGCCGACCTGGTGACCCGGATCCCGCATCCGCGCGACCGCCGCAAGGTGCTCATCGAGCTGACCACGCTCGGGCGGGAGCAGAGCAGCCTGGTCCAGATCCCCTATGCGGGTGCGCTGGCGCGCTGCGGCGCCGCGCTTGACGTCCGACCAGCACGACACCGTGCTGGGCTTCCTGCACGCGGCGCCACCGAGATCCGCGGGCTGATCGCCCCCGAGACCTGATCGGTCAGACGGCCACGTTCCCCGGCACGGACAGCCCCGTCCGCCGGTGCGTCCGCCAGGACGACGGGGTGGCGGTCGGCGTGGTCGGCGGCTGGGCCCGTCCCGCGGTGCGGGTGAGGTCGACGCGGTCGATCTCCGTGCCCGCGTCGGTGACCGCGCGGACGCTCATCGTCGTGGTCTGGCCCGCGGGGGCCGGGGTGACGTGCACGGTGAGGAAGGCGTAGTCGAGGTAACGGGTCTGCGACCACTCGACGGTCTCGGGCGTCTTGGCGCCGTCCTTGCCCGCGACGAAGCTGGTGACCGGGCCGTTCGGGGTCGTCGATCCGCGGTACCGGTCGGCTTCGCCGTGCTGCCAGCCGTAGCGGGGCCGCCCGCCCGAGCCGCAGCAGATGTAGGTGGTGCCGCTCTTCGCGGAGTCGACGGTGGCGCCGTCGGGGGCCTGCGTGGTGGCGGCGCCGTGGCGGATCGGGTCGGTGCGCTCGTACTGGTGGTTGTGGCCCTGCACCACGAGATCGACGCCGAACCGGTCGAACAGCGGGGCGAGCGCCGCCCGCACCCCGCCGTCGGAGGCGTGGCTGCTGCTCGTCGCGTAGGCGCAGTGGTGGAAGAAGGCGACGATGAAGTCGACGTCGGGGCTGCCGCGCAGCTCGCCGAGCCGCTGGGTGAGCCAGGTCAGCTGGGCGCCGCCGCTGTAGCCCGCGTTGGTGGGGATCTCCTGGGACAGGTCGTTGGCGTCGAGGCTGAGCACGCCGACGTTGCCGTAGACGACCGAGTAGACCGACGGGCAGCCGGTGGGGCCGGTGCGGGGCAGGTCGAGCCGGGCCGCGTGCCCCGCGTAGCCGTGGGCGGCGCCGCCCGCACTGTTGTCGTCGTAGAGCGCTTCCATGTCGTGGTTGCCGGTGGCGAACAGCCACGGTGTGGTCGCGGCGCTCTTCTCGATCACCCCGAAGTACTGGCTCCAGACCGTGGGATCGAAGTTGTCGAACCCCTTGTCGGCGGTCTTGGCCCCGTTGTTGCGCACCGGGAAACCGTTGCCGCCGGGGTCGGCGTAGCAGATGTCGCCCGCCAGCAGGTGGAACGCGGGCCGCGCCGCCGCGACCAACGCGACCAGGGCGTCCGACGGCGCGGCCGTGCGGCGGGTGTCGTCGGGCTTGTAGTAGTTGTCGCTGAACCCGGTCTGCCCTGTGGGTGTCGGGTCGGTGTTGACGCCCTGGTCGGCGAACGCGGTGAACGTGAAGGGCTGGGTCGCCTGCCGGGCGGGCGCCGTGGTGAACACCGCGTCGGGCGTGCTCGTGCCGTCGGCCAGCCGGATCCGGTAGTGGAACGTCCCGCCGGGCGCGAGGTGGTCGGCGAGCGCGTGGACGAAGAACTGGTCGGCCGCCCGGATGCTGTTGTCCTGCTGGGGGACCATGCTGACGAGCTCGCGGATCTCGGCCTCGACCGTCTGCCCGTAGTCGGTGCCGGTCCCGTAGTCGAGCACCACCTTGCCCTCGGGCTTGGCCGTCAGCTCGGCGGCGACGGCCATCTGGGCGGTCGGGTCGGCCCCGAACGACAGCCTGCGCCCCAGCACCCCGACCGGTGTGCCCGCGGCCGCCGCGCACCCGGCGAGCGCCCAGGGCGCGGTGACGGCGCCGAGCGCGGCCAGCACGCTCGCGCCGCCCTTCAACGCCGTGCGCCTGCTGACCCGGTGCCGGTCGAGGTAGCGGCGCAGCCACTCCTGCTGCTCACCCACCGTCATCCCCGCCGCCAGCCGGCGCGGGATCCCGACGTCCGGCGTCTCACCCGCGGGGTTGACCGTCACACCGCGCATCCTGACCCGACCGGCGTGCACCCCGCATACATCCATCCGAACACGGCGTGAAGCCGCGGAGGGCATCGGGTGCCGTGGTCAGGAGTCCGCGGCTCCCGGCGAAGGAAGCGGGGCCCAGCCCTCCGGGCCGGGGAGGGCGGCCGCCGCGTCCGGTCCCCACGACCCCTTCGCATACGTTTCGGGGGCCGTCTTCAGGTCGAGGATCGGGGTGACGATCCGCCACGCCTGCTCGATGGTGTCCATGCGGGCGAAGTGCGCCGGGTCGCCCGCGAGGGCGTCGGCGAAGATCCGCTCGTAGGGGGCGTGGGCCGGGCCGAGGACCTGCCGGAACGCCACGGAGACGGGCACCTCGACGGGCACGTCCTCCGCGCCGGGCTGCTTGGCGAGCAGGGTGAACGTCGCCCCCGCGTCGGGTTGCAGCCGCAGCCGGATCCGGTTGGGGGGCGGCGGCGCGTCGGCGCTGCCGAACAGCAGGAGCGGCGTCGGCCGCAGCACCGCGACGACGTCGAGCAGGCTCTCGGGCAGCGCCTTGCCCGCCCGCACGTGCACGGGCACGCCCGCCCACCGCCACCCGTCGACGTGCAGGGTGAGCGCGACGAACGTCTCGGTGGTCGAGCCGGGGGCGACCCCCTTCGTCTCGAGGTAGCCGTCGTACTGCCCGCGGACGCTCTCCGCCGCGTCGACGGTGCGGATCGCGCGCAGCACCCGGTGCTTCGCGTCGCGCTGGTCGTCGGCGCCGTCGGAGAGCGGGGCGTCCATCAGCAGGTAGGCGATCACCTGCAGCAGGTGGTTCTGGACGACGTCGCGGATGGTGCCGACGCTGTCGTAGAACGAGCCGCGGTCGGCGACGTCGAAGTCCTCGGCCATCGTGATCTCGAACCGGTCGATCCACTGCCGGTTCCAGAGCGGCTCGAGCAGCGTGTTGGCGAACCGCAGGATGAGCAGGTCCTCGACCGGTTCCTTACCGAGGTAGTGGTCGACCCGGAAGATCTGGTCTTCGGTGTAGTTGCGGCGCAGCAGCGCGTCGAGCTCCCGGGCGGACTCGAGGTCGCGGCCGAACGGCTTCTCGACGACCAGCCGCGAGCGGCTCTGCAGGTCGACCGCAGCCAGCCCGTCGGCCACCGTCCCGAAGAGGCTCGGCGGCACGGCGAGGTAGTGCACGACGAACGCGGTGTCCGCCGCGACCTTCGCGATCACCTCGGCGAGCCGGGTGAACGTCGCCTTGTCGGCGTAGTCGCCCGCCACCAGGTGCGTGGAGCTCTGCAGGCGCGCGAGGACGGCTTCGTCGACCCCACCGGCGGTCACCCTCGAACGCGGCGCGGACGGAATCGCCGACGTGCGCGCGCAGCCGCTCCTCGTCCCAGTCGGTGAGCGCGACCCCGATGACCGGAACGGTGAGCTCACCGCGTTCGACCAGCCGGTACAGAGCGGGGAGGATCATCTTGCGCGCGAGGTCGCCGGTGATGCCGAACAGCACCAGGACGTCGCCCCGACGGGCGGTCACGCCGACTCCAGATGACTGCGGACGCCAGGCCGCTGCGACTGCTTCACGACGATCAAAGTTAGCCCCGGGCGGGAGCCGTCCGCTACCCCGTCAGGCGAGGCCGGAGTTCGCCAGCTCGACCGGGTCGCCCACCGGCGGGCCCTGCGAGACCGCGAGCCGACGGGCGAGCTTGCGCAGTTCGGCGCGGGCGGCGTCGTCGAGTGGCTCCCCGCTGACGTCCTCGAGCTGAGCGGTCAGCCAGGTGATGAACGCCTCCACCACGTCGCGGAAGCCCTTGAAGCCGCGCCGGGTGAGGGTCAGCCCCTCCGTGCCCGCCACGAGCAGCCCGGTCGCGATGGCGTCGTCGATCGCGGGCTGGATCACCCCGACCGGCATGTGCCGTCCGCGGGCGATCACCAGCGGGTCGGCGAAACCGCCGCGGGCCTGCTGGATCGCGACCTGCCGCACGATCCAGAGCTGGACCGCGTCGAGGCCGGTGCCCGACTGCTGGATCAGCGCGGGCACGGCCTCGGAGAACCGGCTGCGCAGGATCCGCACGACCTGGCCTTCCAGCTGCTGGGCCGAGCTGCGCTGGTCGGGGATACCGAAGCCCTTGCCGACGTCGGTCGCGCCCGGTCGGGCCAGCCCGCGCAGCGGCGTGTGCTTGAGGAACAGAGCGACGACGAACGCCACGAGGGCGACGGGGATGGCGTAGAGGAAGACGATCTGGACGGCCTCGGCGTAGGCCTGCACGACCGGCGCGCGCTGGGCGGCGGGCAGCGCGCTGACGTGCGCGGGGTTGGTGGCCTGGGCTTCGGTGACCCCGGCGGAGGCGATGGCCGCGGCCAGCCTCGGGTTGAGCGCGCTGACGTAGATGGTGCCGAAGATCGCCGCACCGAACGAGCTGCCCATCGTGCGGAAGAACGTCACACCCGAGGTGGCGACGCCGAGGTCGCGGTACTCCGCGGTGCCCTGCACGATGATCGTCAGCACCTGCATGGTCAGCCCGACGCCGACACCGAAGACCACCATGGCCAGCGAGGTCGTCCAGAAGCCGGAGAACTGGTCCAGGCGCGAGAGCAGGAACATCCCGGCGCCCAGGACGAGCGAGCCGACGATCGGGAACGGTTTGTAGACGCCGGTGCGGCTGACCACGTTGCCCGACGAGGTCGAGGCGACCAGCAGGCCCGCCACCAGGGGCAGGGTGCGCAGGCCGGACTCGGTAGCGGAGACGCCCTGGCAGTACTGCAGGTACGTCGGCAGGAACGTGATCGCGCCCAGCAGCGCGAATCCGACGATGAACGCCAGCACCACGCAGACGCTGAACACGTTGCGGCGGAACAGCCGCAGCGGCAGCAGCGGGTCGACGGCCCGGCTCTCCGCGAACACGAAGAGCGCGAGCAGGACCGCGGACGCCACGAACAGTCCGATGATCACCGCCGAGTCCCACGCGTACTCGGTGCCTCCCCAGCTGGTGGCCAGGATCAGCGCGGCCGACCCCGCCGAGACGAAGCCGATGCCGAGGTAGTCGATCACCGGCCGTTCGACGGCCTTGGGCGCGGGCAGCAGCCGGATCGCGAAGATCAGGAGCACGACCGCGATCGGCACGTTGACGTAGAACACCCAGCGCCAGGACAGGTTGTCGGTGAAGAACCCGCCCAGCAGCGGGCCGAGGACGGTCGTGACGCCGAAGACCGCGCCCAGCGAGCCCTGGTAGCGGCCCCGGTCGCGCAGCGGGATGATGTCGGCGATCATCGCCGTGGCCGTGACGGTCAGCCCGCCGCCGCCGATGCCCTGCACGGCCCGCATCGCGATCAGCCAGGTCATCGACTGGGCGAGCCCGCAGAGCGCCGAGGCGATCGTGAAGATGACGATCGACAGCAGGAACATCGTCTTGCGGCCGTAGAGGTCGCCGAACTTCCCCGCGAGCACCGTCGCGATGGTCTGGGTGAGCATGTAGGCCGTGACCACCCACGTCACGTGCTCGGTGCCGCCGAGGTCACCGACGATGGTCGGGAGCGCGGTCGCGACGATCGTCGAATCGAGGGCGGCCAGCAGCAGCCCGCCCGCGACGACGGCGAAGGCGACGTTGCGGGCCGCGGGCGAGAGCTCCAGCGGTTCGGCGGCCAGGTCCTCGCTGTCGACGGACGTCCCCGCCTGCGCGCTGCTCACCCGACGCACGGTAATGCCAGGACGTCGGATCGGGTGGTGCGCTCTAACAGTTCACGGCGGGGAACGCGCCCGACTCCACGGACGCGAACCACGGGAGCACGGTGGGCAGCGCGCGCAGCGCCACCTCGCCGTGGCCGGTCGCGGGGATCGACAAGCGGGTGACGCGGGTGCCGAGCCCACACTCGCGGTCGGCGAACTGCCAGGTCAGCTCGGGCTTCACCAGTGCGTCGGTGGCTCCCTGCGCCACGAACAGCGGCACGGGCAGGCGGACGGCGCCCGGGGTGTTCTGGCGCAGCAGCATCGCCCAGGGTTCGGTCGTGGCGGGATCGGCGGCGAGGTAGTGGCCGATCAGCGGCGTCGCGATCCGGTGCAGCTCCCCGTTCTGGCCGAACAGGCACAGCTGCGCCATGCCCGGTGTGGCCAGCGCGCCCGCCGGGGTGAGGATCGTGCCGAGCGCGACGCCGGGGACGTCGTGGTAGACCGACGCGAACGCGGCGAACGCGTACGAGCCGATGGTGACCCCCGAGACGTCGCCGATGTCGGACTTCAGGAGCCCGCCCAGGTCGGTGGCGGGCGCCGCGACCGCGACTCCGCGCAGGGCCAGTTCGGGGGCGTAGGTCGCGGCCTCCTGCCCGGCGAACAGCGCCGCCTGACCGCCTTGCGAATGACCCCACAGCAGCAACCGGTCACCCGCGCCGGTGGGCAGCGCGCGGGCTGCGCGGGCGGCGTCGAGCACGCTGTGGCCTTCGGACGCGCCGATCAGGTAGGAGTCGGGGCCGTCGGCGCCCATGCCCGGATAGTCGCTGGCCGCGACCACGTAGCCTGCCTTGATCAGGTCCTGCAGGCCCTCGATGAGGTCGAACGGGTCGACGCCGAGCGAGGGCGCGCATTGCTGGGCCGCGCCCGTCGTCGGGTGCGCCCAGGACACGATGGTCCGCCCGCCGGGCGGGGCAGGAGTGGTCGGTGCCACCACCACGCCGGACACCGGGATGTCGACACCGTTCAGGTCGCGGGAGTGGTAGAGCACCCGCCACGCGAGGACGCCCGCGGGTCCTTGCGGCAGCGGTTCGGAGCGCACGCATCAGCACGCCCCGGCCGACGTCGCTTCCCTCAGGCCGCGTGCGCGTCGTCGGCCGCGGCGTGGACGGCACCGCGCAGCCGGAACGCCCAGACCACGATGATCACCCCGAAGACCACCGCGTACGCCCCGACGAACCACAGCAGCGTGATCAGGCCCGCGCCCGGCTGGATCACCAGCACGATGCCGAACAGCACGCTGACGATGCCCGCCGCGAGCATCCAGCCCCACGATCCGGTGCCGCCGCGCTTGCGCATCGCGAACGACTCCATGATCTCGGCGACCCCGTTGACGATGCTCCAGAACGCGATGACGAACAGGATCGCCAGCACGGTCACGCCCGGCCAGGCGAAGGCCACGATGCCGGCGATGATCGAGATCACGCCCTGCACGATGTGCCAGACCCAGTGCGACTCCGTGTTCCGGTGCCGGATCCCCGCCGCGATGGCGGTGACGCCGTCGAGGATCGCGTACGCGCCGAAGACGAACACCAGCGCGAGCAGCGCGGTGCCCGGTGTGAACAGGGCGACCAGTCCGAAGAGGATCGCCAGGATCCCCCGCAGCAGCACGAACCACCACACCCCGCGCGCCACTGCCCCGAGATCGGGACCCGTCATGCTCGACTCCTTTGTGTCCAGTTGCTCCCCACAGCGAAAGCTACCCCTCCTGACGGCCCTTCCGTCCAGCCTCTGAACGGACGTACCGACGATCGTGGCGATCTTCACGCAGGTGCACGCCCGCGTCGGCGAGCACCCGGCGGACGAACGCGCGCTTGTCGGCCGCGGCGTACGGCGCTCCCCCGCTGCGGCGCAGCAGGTCCTCCTTCAGCGCGCGGTACTCCCGGACCAACGCCGGGTCGGCCAGGAGCGCGTCGCGGAACGCGAGCCGCTCCCGCCAGAGATCGGCGCCGGGCACCACCAGGTGCAGGTGTCGCGTGTGGACACCGTCGGTCGCCTTGACGAACAGCACCGCGTCGACCCGGTGCGGCACGCGCTCGTACCCGAGCGCGGCGAGGGCCGGTTCGGCGGCGTCCGCGTCGGCGAGCGTGCCGACACCCGCGATCATGTCGAGGATGGGCTTGGCCGGCAGGCCGGGCACCGAGGTCGAGCCGATGTGGTGCACGTCGTCGACCAGCCACGCCCGCAGTGCCCCGGTCAGGAGAGCCCGTTCGGCTTGGAACTCCCCGGGCCAGGCCGGGTCGGAGTCGACCACCACGACAGCCACCCGACCAGTCTCGCCCCCCGTCCACCTGCCCGGCAATCACGCCAGGCGGCTCGCTAGCCGGACCTGAGCGCCCGCGAAGCATTCGGCGGTGCCCCGGCGTCTCATCGGCGCAGCCGTCTACCGCTCGTCGGCCACCCGTGGACGGCAGCCGGCGCCCGGACGGGTCGTTCGAGCTGGACGACCAGGCCAACAACAAGACGACCACCGGCTCGTACGACCTGGACGGGACCCGGCTGATCATGTCGAGCCGCGTTCTCGAGCGGCGACGGCACGGTTCTCGGCGAGTACCCGCGCGCGGGCTGACGGTGGGCGGGTAGAACAGCACCATGACGGAGTTCGAAGCGGAGCGCGGGATGCCTGCCGACGCCGATGCGGTTTTCGCTGTGGTGTCCGACCTCGACCGCTTGCCCGAGTGGCTGCCCGAGCCGGTGGACGTCCGCTCGACCGGCGACGGCGAGGTCCACGCCGACGTCCCCAAGCGCGGCATCCAGGCCGACGGGACCATCGAGGTGCGCAAGGAGCAGCTCCGCGTCGAGTGGGGGCACGCGCCCGAGTACGCCGGTTGGCTGCAGGTCGAGCACGCCGCGCCCGGCCGGTCCTCGGTGGTGCTGCACCTGTCGTTCCTCGGCAAACAGACCGAGACCCGGAAGCACGGCAGCGCAGGCCCGGAGCTGGAGGCGTGGATGAACGACTGCCTCACGAAGCTCGAAGGGCTCGTCGCGCGGTAGCGGTCGGCCCTACCGCCGCGGGGCGACCCAGCTGAAGATCCCCGAGCCGTGCCCGGCGACCGCGGCGCGCAGGGCCCGGACCGATCCCGTGCCGGCAGGCTCGGCGCCTGCGAGCAGGCACCCCACCCGCACCAGGCGGTCCCACACCGGCACGGCGGCGGCCGTGTGCACGGTGACGCCGGTGCGGGCACGGGCGAAGTCGCGCACCGGCGCGGTGTCCCCGACGGCGACGAGCGCCACTGCTGTCGGTTCGTGACCGATCGCGCGGTCGAGCCGGTCGAAGAACGCCGTCGAGCCGGTCGGACCACCTCCCGGGACGGCGGCGAGCACGTCCTCCAGCAAACCCTGCAGTACCGGGAGCGCCCGCGGCGTGCTCGTCGGCTCGGCCCGCTCGCCCATCGCGACCGCGAACACGTGCAGCGGCGGCTCGACGTGCAGCCCGAGCACGTCGACGACGCGCGCCTCCAGCACGGGCTCGGTACGCCACGCCACGCGGCCGTCCTCGGCGGGCGTGATCCCCCAGTCCCGCCAGACGTTCCCCACCGCCACGTTGCTGATCCCCAGTTCGGCGGCGAGCGTGCGGGTGGACCAGCGCGCGCCGACCGGCCTTGGTCGCAGGGTGCGCAGCAGCACGTCGGTGGGGTCGACCGTCGCGGGCCGACCGGAGCGGGGGGCGTCGCGCAGGCCGCCGAGACCGTCCCGGCGGTAGCGCTCCCGCCACACGATCACCGTCTGCTTCGTGCAGTGCGCCTGTTCGGCGACGGCGGCTGGACCGAGGCCGTCGCGGCAGAGCAGGACGATCCTGGCCCGCAGCGCCAACGCCGGGTCGGCCGGATCACCCGTCCACGCGCCCAGCACGAGCGCGTCACCGGCGTCCACCGGCAGGGGTGGAGCAGTGCGCATCCCGCCGCCACCCCCCGCTCGACCCCCCGGACATGCAGACGTTCGGCAGGTCCGGCCGAACGGTTCAGGGCCGAACGGGTGACCCGTAGAGGGTCGCGACGAGACGTACTGTCGGGCCATGGCGTGCGCAGCGGCCAGTTCACCGACCCCTTCGGCCACCGATGGGCCCTCGACCAGCACCTGCGCGGGGTCAGCCACGACGAGGTGGTCCGCCTCGCGGCCGAGGCGTTCGACGCCGGGAGCGCCGAGCAACTCCGCTCAGGAGGCGGTGATGTTCACCAGCCAGTTGATGCCGAACTTGTCGGTGCACATCCCGAAGATGTCGCCCCACGGGGCCTTCTCCAGCGGCACGGCGACGGTGCCGCCGTTCGTGAGCCCGTCCCAGTAGCCGCGCAGCTCAGCCTCGTCCTCGCCGCTGAGCGAGAGGGTGCCGTTGGCACCCAGGTCCATGTGCTCGGGCACGTCGGCGGCCATGAGCGTCATCCCGTTGTCGGCCACGAGCTGGGAGTGCATGACCTTGCCGTGCTCCTCCTCGCCCAGGCCCATGCCACCCGCCTCGGCGAAGGTGCTCACGGTCAGCTCGCCGCCGAACACCGAGGAGTAGAAGTCCATCACCTCGCGGGTGCCCTCGCGGAAGTTCAAGTACGGGGTGAGCTTCGTGGCCATGACGATCCCTCCGACGGATGCGGCCGCGGGCGGTCCCGCGGACCGCGCGGATCGTAGCGACGCGCGTGCGGACAGCACCGATCAGGCGTGCGCCGGGAGACGTGCCTGCGCCGAACCCGGGTGTGCCACGGTGGGGTGTGCAGCAACGTGACCGCGACACGGCGGGGCGGGCCCGCAACGCCCGGCCCCGCGACCCGTCGGGCCGCCCGCTCCCCCGCGGCGCGGCGGGCGTCGAGCGGGTGCCCGACGATCTCGTCCTCGACCCCGACGAGGCCGTGACCGAAGCCCAACGCCTGCTGGACGCCGGGTTGCCGTTCCCGGCGCACGACGTGCTGGAAGGCGTGTGGAAGTCGGTGCCCGCGGCCGAGCGGGAGCTGTGGCGGGCACTCGCCCAGGTCGCCGTCGGCCTCACCCACGCGCAGCGCGGCAACGCCCGCGGCGCGGTCGCCCTCCTGGACCGGGCCGCGGAGGGGCTCCGGCGGTGGACCGGTCCGGCTCCGGCGGGCGTGGACCTGGACGCGCTAGCCGGGCGCGCCGAGGAGCTGGCCCGGCGGATCGGGACGGCGGGACTGGTAGACCTCACCGCAGCGGACCTGCGCCTGCAGCTGCGAGGCTGAGCCCAGGAGCCCTTCACCATCCCATGAGATGGTGATAGGATGGTTCACGGATGGAGGGGTGATGGCCGAGGTTGAGAAGAGCGAGAAGATCACGATCAACATCGGGTTGGTCGATCTCGGCCAGATCGATCTCCTCGTGGATGAGGGCTTCTACGCCAACCGCACCGACTTCATCCGCACGGCCATCCGCCGCCAGCTCGACAGCCGCGAAGGAGCGGTCAACGACACCATCCAACGGCGGGCGCTCACCCTCGGCACGCAGCACCTGAGCCGCGGCGACCTGGAGGCGCTGCGGGACGCGGGGCAGCAGATCGAGCTGCGCGTCCTCGGCCTCGCCACCATCGCCGAGGACGTCAGCCCGGAGCTGGCGATGGCGACGATCGCCTCCGTCGAGGTGCTCGGCGCGTTCCGGGCACCGCGGGCGGTCAAGGCGGCGCTGGCGGGCCGCACCGTCTGACCGCGGGGTCACCCCGGCGCAGAAGGGTGCGGCGCACGGCTCGACCGCGGGTCGAGCCGAACTCCCTCCTGCCCGGAAAGGGCCGACCATGCGCGACCACCGAGTCCCTGAGATGTACGAGGCGCTGCGGCTCGTCCGCGCCGGGAGGCTGGACGAGGCCACCGCCCTCCTGCAGCGCAGGCTGGGCGGAGGTCGGCCCTTCGACGGCATGCCCGCGGGCGGCTCCCGACCCGCAAACGGAACGCGCGCGGGCGGGCCCCGGCCCCCGAACCTGCTCGGCGCTCTGTCTGGCCTGCTCGGGAGCCGCGCCTGGGGCGCCGCTGGGCCTTCTGACGACCGGATGGCGGCGGCCGAAGCAGGTGGGGAGCTCCGCTACCTCAGCCACACCGGCCCGGCGGGCACCCGTCGCTACCTCCGCTACGTCCCCACCGGCTACACGGGCAGGCCCGTCCCGCTGGTCGTGATGCTGCACGGCGGCAGCCAGAGCGCGGTGGACTTCGCCGCGGGTAGCCGGATGAACGCGCTCGCCGAACAGCACTCCTTCCTGGTCGCCTACCCGGAACAGTCCCGCACGGCCAACGCGGGGCGCTACTGGAACTGGTTCCGGCCGTCGGACCAGCAGGCGGGCGCCGGGGAGCCGTCGATCATCGCGGGCATCACCCGGCAGGTCATGGCCGACCACCGCGTCGACCCCTACCGCGTCTACGTCGCGGGCCTCTCGGCGGGCGGGGCCATGGCGGCGGTGATGGCGGCGACCCATCCCAGGCTCTACGCGGCCGTGGGGGTGCACTCCGGCTTGGCCTACGGTGCCGCCCACGACCTGGGGTCGGCGCTCACCGCCATGCGTTCGGGCGGCACCCCGCCACCCAGCGGCCGCCTCCCGCTGATCGTCTTCCACGGCGACGCCGACCCACTTGTCGCCCCCGTGAACGCCGATCAGCTGTGCGCCGCCCGCCTCGCCACGGTCGACATCTCCGTCTCGACCACCAGCGAGGTCGCCGGGCTCGGAGGCCGCCGCGCCTCGCGCACGGTCCACACCGACGTGGACGGGGCTGTGCTCGTCGAGTCCTGGACCGTGCACGGCGGCGGCCACGCCTGGTCGGGCGGCAGCCCGACGGGCTCCTACACCGATCCGACGGGCCCGGACGCCTCGGCCGCGATGCTCCGCTTCTTCCTGGCGAACGGCCGCGGGCCGCGGGCCTCGGCGCGCTGAGCTGCGCCCGGGCGGCGGCCCGACACCGTCACCAGCAGCGCGCCCCCGACCTGGATCGGGACTCCGTAGCGGGCGACCTCGCCCCACCCCACCGACGCCGCCATCGCGACGAGGTAGCAGAACAGCAGCCCGGCCGTCGCCTTGCCGACCCATCGCCGCTGCCATCCCGAGAGCAGCGCGACGGCCAGCGCCACCTCGGCGACCGTCGCCACTACGGCGACACCCTCCGCTCCCGGTGCTCCGTGCAGCAGCAGGGCGGTATACCCGACGAAGGCGGGCCAGCTCCCCCACGACACCCCCGGCGCGCCCGGCGGCCCGAACGCCCCGAAGCGGTCGGCCACAGCCCCCGCGAACTGGGCGGCGAGAAGCACGGCGACGACCCGACCGGCAAGCGCCGACCGCGCATCCGCCACGACGAGCCAGGCCAGAAAGACGACGGCGGCCGAGATCGCCAGCGTGATCATGCCGGGTACGACCCCACCCAGCACCGCCCAGCCAAGCCCTGACACCAGCCCCGCCGCCACCCAGAGCAGCCCGCCGACCCGCCGCGCCCCGTCCATCCGCACCATGGCTATCCCCGCGATCTGGTAAGGTTCCGTACTAATCGCGACGGTAGCCCGCGGAGGGGAAAGTGGTCAAGCGCCTTACCAATTCGCGGCCGGGCCCGACCTCGCCCTCCCGCCCGACCAACCCCCTGCGCGAGCGGCCCACACCGCTCGGGTCTCTGCTCGGCGCGGCGGCGCAGCGCCTGTCGGCCGAGCTCGACGGCGCGCTCCGCGACGCCGGGTTCGCCGACCTGCGGGCCGCCCACGCCCCCGTGTTCATGGCCGTCGACCCGGACGGTTCCCGGGTCACCGACCTGGCCGAGCGGGCGGCCATGTCGAAGCAGGCGGTCGGCGAGCTCATCACGTACCTCGCCGGGCACGACTACCTCGTCGTCGGGCCCGACCCGCACGACCGCAGGGCCAAGCGGGTGGCGCTGACCGAGCGGGGATGGGCGGCGCTCGACCTCGGCGAGCGCGTCATCGCCGAGTACGACAGGTGGCTCGCCGACGCCGTCGGCGCCGAGCAGATCGTCGCGCTGCGCCAGATCCTGCACCGCATCATCGCGACCCCGCCCCGGCACACCAGGACCCGCGCGTGAGCGCCCGGTGGCGGGCCACCGCCGCGGCCGTCGCGGCGGGCGCCCTGGCCGCGGCCTGCGCCGGGCAGGCGGCGGCCCCGCCCCCGACCACCCCCCGGCCCTCCCCCACGCCCGACCCGGTGGCGGCGTGCGTCACGAAGCTGACGCACTGGGCCGACGTCCAGATCCAGGGTGGCCCCGACAGCGGTCTCGACTACCAGGAGATGGGCCTGAGCGGCGCGGAGAACCAGGCGCTGAACGAGATCGTCAAGCGCGCGGGCCCGGCGGGCACGAGCGCGGTCGGACCGCTCGTGCGCGACGCCTGCACCCAGCTGGCGGCCCACCCGGACGCCGCACCCTGGGCTTGACCGCGATCCATTCGTCCGAGAAATCACGGTTCGGCGTCGGGCCCAGCGGAGCGCGCGCCGGACCGCCATCCTGGCGGGCGCCCGATCGTCCCCTCCGAAAGGAACCTCCTGTGACCGCGATCATCGCCGCCGTCCTGTTCGCCCTCGCGCTGCTCTTCCAGCTCCTGAACGTCAGCATCTCGGTCATCACGGCGAACGTCCTGATCACCGCCGGTCTGCTCTGCGTGGCGCTGCACATGGCCGGGGTAGGCAGCGCGGTGCGCGTGCGCGGGTACACCCGCCGCCGCTGACCCCGCGGGCCGGCAAGAGTCAGTGCGCCGCAGCGGTTCTGGCGAGCGGCCGGGTCGGGTCGAGGCCCGCGCCGTGATCGAAGACCCAGAGCCGCCGACAGGTCAGGTGCCCCTCGGGGGTGGGCGGGAGGACCGGCCCGCGCCACCCGCACCGACATGCGGGCGCGTAGTCGGTGAACGTTCCTTCCGCGCACCGGTGCACCTCGGTCCACCGGTCACTCCACGCCCCGTCGCGGTACCGCCCGGCCACAAAGCCTTCGTGGACTTCGGGTTTCGCGCCGCTGCGCCCGTTGACCAGCATCCGATCAGTATGCGAACTGGCGCGGCCGCGGCAACCTGCGTCACCCGACCGGACGGGCACTCCCGCAGCTACCCGGGGTCACGTGGTGCGCATCCGCCAGGCGTCGGTGACGAGCTCGGCGAGCCGCTCCCCGTCGACCTGCTCGAGCACGACCATCACCAGCGGGAGCCCGTCATAGGCGGGCGTCGTGAAGAAGCGCTCCGGTTCGCCCAAGAGCAGCGCCTGCTTCTCGGCCTCGTCCCCGACGTACAGCACGGCTACGTCGGTGCGGATCACCCGCCTGCGACCGGCGGCCCGGTCCGGATAGGACCAGATGAACCCCCTGCCGCCCACCCGGAAGTCGAAGCCCTCGCTCTCGATCTCCTCGACGCCGTCGAGCGAAAGAGCCAGCCTGCGGACGTCGGCGGCCTCAGCCATCGCGGACCGAACCTCGCACACCGGGCAGTGTAGGACGCCCGGGCCTCCCGGACCGCCGTAGATCCCGGTCTTGATTGGCCCGTCACCGGGCTGGGCACCCCGAACCCATGTCCAACCCGCAGACCCCGACCACGGGTGCCGAGCCGCGCCACGCCACGGTCGCCGACCACCTCGTCGACCGGCTCGCCTCCTGGGGCGTCCGGCACTACTACGGCTACCCCGGCGACGGCATCAACGGCCTCACCGCCGCCCTGCAGCGCCGGGAGGACACCCGGTTCGTGCAGGTCCGCCACGAGGAGACCGCGGGCTTCGCCGCCTCAGCGCACGTCAAGTACGGCGGCGGCCCGATCGGGGCGGCGCTCGTCACGTCGGGGCCGGGCGCGATCCACCTGCTCAACGGCCTCTACGACGCCAAGCTCGACCACCAGCCGGTCGTGGCGCTCGTCGGGCAGACAGCACTCACGGCGCAGGGTGGCGGCTATTACCAGGAGGTGGACCTGCTGGCGCTCTACAAGGACGTCGCGGGCTTCCTGGCCGAGCTCAACGACCCGAGCCAGGTCCGGCACCTGGTGGACCGCGCCTGCCGCACCGCCCTCGCACACCGGACGGTCGCGGTGCTCGTCGTCCCCAACGACATCCAGGATGTGAAGGCCGTCCTCGACCCACCGCACTCGCACGGCCATTACGCCACCTCGAACGCACCCAGCTCCGGCCCGACGGTCCCGCCCGAGGCCGACCTGCGCGCCGCGGCCGAAGCGCTGCGCGGCGGGGAGAAGGTGGCGATGCTGGTCGGGCAGGGCGCCTACGGGGCCGAGGCTGAGGTCGCCGCCATCGCGAACCGGCTGGGCGCGGGCGTCGCGACCGCACTGCTCGCCATGCCTGCCGTTGACCAGCGCGAGCCGTGGGTCACCGGCTCGATCGGCCTGCTCGGCACCACGCCGAGCTGGCACCTCATGCAGAACTGCGACCGGCTGCTGATCGTCGGCTCGAACATGCCCTACGGCGAGTTCTACCCCCCGGAGGGCATACCGGCGGTGCAGATCGACATCGACGGCGCCCAGCACGGCCTGCGCTACCCCACCCAGGTCAACCTCACCGGCGACGCCGCGCCCACCCTCCGGGCGCTGACGGCACTGCTCGGCGGCGACCCGGCCCCGACGGAGTGGCGCGCGGAGATCGCGAAGCACACCGCGTCGTGGGACGAGGGCCAGCGCAAGGCCGCGCGACAGCCCGCGGACCCCGTGAATCCGCAGCTGCTGCTGACCGAGCTGGACGACCGCCTCCCCGAAGACGCGATGGTCGCCGTCGACTGCGGCACGGTGACGGCCTGGTTCGCCCGGCACCTGCACATGCGCCCGGGGATGCTCGCGAGCCTCTCCGGCACGTTGCTGTCCATGGGCGGCGGTGTGCCCTACGGCATCGCGGCGAAGTTCGCCCACCCGGACCGGCCGGTGTTCGCGCTGCTCGGCGACGGCGCGATGCAGATGAACGGGGTCAACGAGCTGATCACGGTGGCGAAGTACTGGCGGGAGTGGGCCGACCCCCGGTTCGCGCTGCTGGTGCTCAACAACCGCGACCTCTCCTTCGTCAGCTGGGAGCAACGGAGCAGCGAAGGCACGCCGAAGTTCGACGACAGCCAGCTGCTGCCCGACGTCGACTACGCGGCATGGGCCCGCTCGCTCGGCCTGGGCGGCGTGCGGGTCGACGACCCGGCGCAGGTCGGGCCGGCCTGGGACATGGCGCTTTCGGCTGACCGGCCCGTGGTGATCGACGCCGTCGTGGACCCGGCCGAGCTGATGATCCCGCCGCACTTCACGCTCGAGCAGGCGCGCAATACCGCCGAGTCGATCGTCCGGGGCGACACCGACTGGCGCGGGATCCTGCGCCGGGGACTCCCCCAGGCCGCCGCGACGCTCCTGCCCCACCGCCACTAAGGGGTCGTCGAGGGCCCGCGCCCCGACCAGGTCCAGGCGTAGCGGCCGTCGTCCACCGCCCGGCCGCCCTCACCCAGCTCGAGCGGGCGGAAGGTGTCGACCATGACCGCCAGCTCGTCGAAGAACTCGGCGCCGATCGAGCGCTCCACGGCGCCGGGCTGCGGGCCGTGGCTGTGCCCGCCGGGGTGCAGGCTGATCGAGCCCTGCCCGATGCCCGATCCCCTGCGCGCCTCGTAGTTGCCGCCGCAGTAGAACATGACCTCGTCGGAGTCCACATTGGAGTGGTAGTAGGGCACGGGGATCGACAGCGGGTGGTAGTCCACCTTGCGCGGCACGAAGTTGCAGATCACGAAGTTGGCGCCCTCGAAGACCTGGTGCACCGGCGGGGGCTGGTGCACCCGCCCGGTGATCGGCTCGAAGTCGGCGACGTTGAACGTGTAGGGGTAGAGGCAACCGTCCCAGCCCACGACGTCGAACGGGTGCGTCGGGTAGACGTACCGCGTGCCGACGATGCCCCCCGCACCCCGGTGCTTCACCAGCACCTCGACGTCCGTGCCCTCGACGAGGAACGGCTCCACCGGCCCGTGCAGGTCCCGCTCGCAGTAGGGCGCGTGCTCGAGGAGCTGGCCGTAGCGCGACAGGTAGCGCTTGGGCGGGGCGATGTGCGAGCTCGCCTCGATGGCGTAGAGCCGCAGCGGCTCGCTGCCGGTGGGCACCCAGCGGTGGGTCGTCGCGCGGGGCAGGAGCACGTAGTCGCCCTGGCGGGCGTCGAGCACGCCGAACACGGTCTCGACGACCGCGGTGCCCGACTCGACGTAGACGCACTCGTCGCCGAGCGCGTTGCGGTAGAGCGGGCTGGCCTCGCCCGCGACCACGTAGGACAGGCGCACATCGGCGTTGCCCAGCACCAGCCTGCGCCCGGTGACCGCGTCGACGGCCTTCCACTCGTTGTCGTCGAAGAGGTCGTGCAGGAGGAAGTGCCGCGGCATCAGCGGGGCGTTCGCGGTGGTGGCGACGTCGGCGGGCGCCCACACGGAGGCGTCGACGATCGCCGAGGGCACCCCCCGGTGGTAGAGCAGCGAAGAGTCGGACGAGAAGCCCTCCTCCCCCATCAGCTCCTCGTAGTAGAGACCGCCCTCGGGGGTGCGGTGCTGGGTGTGCCGCTTCGGCGGGATGTCACCGGACTGCCTGTAGTACGCCATCGGGGCGCTGCTCCTCCCGGTTTCGGCGGGCCATGACGCGGTCGAGGACGGCGCGCAGCTCCGCGCCGCCGGGGTTCGTCAGGACGGCCGCGATGTGCGCGTCGGGGCGGACCACCCACACCTCAGCATGACGCGCTGACAGCGCCGTGGCCACCTCGCCGTCGGCGTCGACCTCGGGCAGCGACAGCACGCGCACCGGGCCGGTCTCGGCGGCGACGGCGGCCTGCACGACCGCCGGGTCGACGCCCGCGCCCGCGATCAGGAGGATGCCGTCACGGGCCAGCTCCCGCAGCCGGGTGCGGCTGCCCGCCACCTCCACCGGCACGTCCGGCACGAGGATGCCGGGACCGGGGGCGGGCACGTCCCCACGCGGGGGGCGGCCCCCGAAGGGTCGGTCATCCGAGCCCGTGGTGAGCGGCGACTCCACGTACCAGAACGGCTCCGCGAGCCTGCCGGAATCCACCCGGGTCCTGGCCTCGGGGTCGGTGGCCGCCGCGGCGAGCGTGTCGGCCCGGTGCCGGGCGCGCTCCTCGTCCGGCGGGTTCAGGAAGTCCATCGTTGCCGTGGTGACGGCCAGGTTCTCGGTCGCGGCCGCGTGTCGCTCCAGGTGGTAGCTCTCCAGCAGGTCGTCGGTCGCCCACCCGAACCCGACGTAGGCGATCTTCCAGGCCGCGTTCTCGGCGTCGGCGACACCCGAGTTGAGGCCGCGCGCCCCAAACGGCGAGACCAGGTGCGCCGCGTCGCCCGCGAGCAGCACCCGGCCGTGGCGCATCCGGTCGACGCAGCGGGAGTGGAAGCGGTACACCGACGACCACACGATCTCGTAGGCGCGGCCGCCGACGATCTGCCGGATCCGCGCGTCGAGGGCCCCGGACGCGCGTTCGGCGTCGATGTCGTAGTCGCCGGGCACCTGCCAGTCGATCCGGAACGTCGAGTCGGGACAGGGGTGGATCAGCACCTGGCGGCCGGGGTTCCAGGCGGGGTCGAAGTAGAAGCGCCGCTCGGTGGCCCAGTCGGGCAAGTCGGCGCGGATGTCGCAGATCAGGAACCGGTCGTCGAAGGACCGGCCCGCGAACTCGGCGCCCAGCAGCTCCCGCAGCCCCTCGGTGCGGGCGCCCGCGCACACGACGACATGGGGCGTGCTCGAACGTGCTGCCATCCGCGCAGCCGACCGTCGCCCCCGCCTCGTCCTGCTCGATGTGGCTGACGCGCTTGCCCCACCGCAGGTCGACGAGCGGCTCGGCGGCGATCTGCTCGTCGAGGATCTCCTCGGTGCGCGTCTGCGAGATGTTGACGAACGGCGGGAACGCCGGGCGGCCGGGCTCGCTGAAGGTGAAACTGAAGACCTCGGCGTCCCGGTGGAAGGTGCGGGCCGTCGTCCAGGTGACGCCTTCCGCGGCGATGCGGGCGCCCGCGCCGACCGCCTCCCAGACGTCGAGCACGTCGCGCTGCTGGCAGATGGCCTTCGACCCGACGAGATCGCGGGCGGGCCGCAGGTCGAGCACGACCGTCGGCACGTTCCAGCGGGCCAGCAGCAGCGCGGTCGTCTGCCCCACCGGCCCGGCGCCGACCACCACCACCGGCGCGTGCGGCCACCTCGTCATCGTCGACCCCTCGTCCCCGGCGGGCTCAGCCCTGCAGCTGCGCCCAGACCTCCTGGTCGCGCTCGGCGGTCCAGATCACCGGCCGCTCGACG
This sequence comes from uncultured Actinomycetota bacterium, assembly GCA_963799945.1. Taxonomy (GTDB): domain Bacteria; phylum Actinomycetota; class Actinomycetes; order Mycobacteriales; family Pseudonocardiaceae; genus Pseudonocardia. Next base: position 214,283 of record CAWCZG010000002.1, on the reverse strand, counting down.
CCCGACAGCTCGTCCCACAGCCGGGAGACGTCGAAGGGGAGGCAGTGCTCGAAGATCGGCCACCGGCCGAAGTCGTCGACCAGCGCGGCGTGGGTGGCCTCGAACGCCTCCTTCAGCGTGCCGCCGCGCTGGTGCACGGCGCCGACCTCACGGATCATCGTGTCCAGGAAGCCGCGGGTCTTCGCGATCGCCGCCGCCACCTCGGCGGGCCCGTCGCTGACGTCCCCGCGACCGCCGACGAGCCGCTCCGCGCCGAGCGCGGCGATCCGGTCGAGGGTGCCCGCCGTCCACTCGCGGTGGAAGGCGTCGCCGGTGTAGAGCGCCGCCTCGGCCTCGACGAGGTCGCCCGCGAAGAGGATCTTGTGCCGGGGCAGCCACGCGGTGATGTCGCCTTCGGTGTGCCCGCGGCCGTGGTACTCCAGCACCAGGTCACCGCGGTCGCCGCCGAGGTCGATGGTCAGCCGGTCGGTGAAGGTGAGCGTCGGCCAGGTCAGCCCGGGCACCGAGTCCGCCTGCTCGGCCAGCCGCGGCATCCGCGCGAACTCGCTCGCCCAGTCCTGCTTGCCCCGTTCCGCGACCAGTGCCCGGGTGCGCTCGTGCGCGACGATCACCTCGGCGTCGAACGCGCTCGCCCCGAGCACCCGGACGGCGTGGTAGTGGCTGAGCACGAGGTAGCGCACGGGCTTGTCCGTGTGCTCGCGGAGCGTGGCGAGCCACCTGCGCGCGGCCACCGGGGTCGCGAGCGCCTCGAAGCAGACGAGGAAGTCCTCCCCCTCGATGGCGCCGATGTTCGGGTCGCCTTCGGCGGTCAGCGCGTAGACGCCGTCGGCCAGCACCTCGAGGGTCTGCTCCTTCGCGGCCAGGTCGGCGGAGGAGGCGAAGGGCTTCGCTGCCATGCGTGGGCTCCCGCTTTCGGTTCGGTGGTGGGCTCCCCGAGTGTGGCGCGCGCAGCGCCCTGGGGAAAGGAGGGGTGGCGGTGGTGGTCATCAGCGGTGAATGATCGTCAGCGTTGTCGTCGGGGAACGTCGGAGAGGGGTCCGCAATGGTGGAGAACGATCTTGCTGAGCTCAAGGGCATCGGTCCCAAGCACGCGGAGATGCTGAAGAGCATCGGCGTCGACTCGATCAAGGAACTGAAGCACCGCAACGCGGCCAAGCTCAAGGAGATGATCGAGACCCGGCACGGCAAGGTCGTGGGCCTGTCGGAGAAGTCGGTCCAGACCTGGATCGACGAGGCCAAGACGCACACGGGCTGACCGGGGTCGACGGTCGGCCGCGGCTGATCGTCGGAGTGGGGACATCAGCGCCACATGCGGCGCTCATGCCCCGACTTCGGCGATCGCCGGCTGCGGTCAGTGGCTGCCGAGCTGACTCAGGGCCGTGCGGGATCCCGCGGTGAGCTCGATGGGGCCGGTGTCGGCGGCGGCGTTCTGGTCGAGGCCGGACGCGGCCGGGACCGCGGCGGTGAGAGCCGCCTTCTGCTCGAACAGCACCTTGGTCACGGCGCAGGCGTCGTTGGCCGGGAAGTCGTTGCGCACCACGAGCAGGTTCGGGAGCGCGATCGTCGCGACGTCGCCCGCGGTCTTGTAAGTGGACGCGGGGATGGTGCCCGCGGCGTAGACGTCGTCGAGCTTCTGCATCTGCGGGATCAGGCTGCTGACGTCGACGAACTTCAGGTCCTTGCCGTTCGACGCGAACAGGTCGGCGACGCCGCCGGTGGGCAGGCCGCCCGACCACACGAAGCCGTCGATCGACCCGCTCTTGATCGCCGCCACCGTCGTGGCGAGATCGAGGCTCTGCGCGGTGACGTCCTTCTTCGGGTCGAGGCCCGCCGCGGTGAGCAGCCGGTCGGCGATCAGCTCGGTGCCCGAGGAGGGCGCGCCGGTGGAGATCCGCTTGCCGCGGAAATCGGCCATCGTCGCGATGCCGGACTGCGTGGTGACGACGACGTGGGTGTAGTCGGAGTAGATCCGGGCCAGCGCCTGGATCTTCTGGGGCTCGGCGAAGACGCCCTGCCCCCGCACCGCGTCGGCGGCGCTGTCGGCCTGGGCGAAGGCGATGTCGTACTCGCCGGTGCTGAGCTGCTGGACGTTGCGCAACGTGGAGCCGGTCTGGACGGCGGTGGCCTTGAGCGGCGTGTCCGCTGAGATCTGGGCCGCCAGAGCGCTGCCGAGAGCCGCGTAGACGCCCGTGGCGGAGCCCGTGGCGATCGTGAGCGGCCGGGCGCTCGCATCGCACGACGTGGGCGCGTTCGATGAGGACCCGCACGCGGACAACACCAGCGCTCCGGCACACGCCAACGCGGACATCGCCCGCCCGGCCCGTCCGGTCCCCCGACCACTCAGCAGCGTCATCGTGACTTCATCGTCCGATCTTCGTGAGGAGCCGTGAGCGTAACGGGAAGTTTCCCCGGGCCGCCACAAGTCGTTGAGGTCATCTTTACGTTTCCATTGCGCATCCGGGCGGTCGCGGGTTCAGACTGCACACAGCCGACACCGGCCCAGGGATCGGGGAATGCCATATGACCGAGACGCTCAGCAGCCACGGAGACAGCCTCAACGCCGAACAGGAGGGCTACAAGCAGTCCTTAGGTCGACGCCAGGTCCAGATGATCGCGATCGGAGGCGCGATCGGCACGGGCCTCTTCCTCGGCTCGGCGTCCCGGTTGCACAGCACCGGCCCCGCGCTGGTGCTGAGCTACGCGGTCGTCGGGGTGATCGCTTACCTGCTCATGCGGGCGCTGGGTGAGCTCGTGCTGCACCGTGCGACGTCCGGCGCGTTCGTCTCGTGGATGCGCGAGTTCTTCGGTGAGAAGGCCGCCTACGTCACCGGCTGGATGTACTGGCTGAACTGGGCGCTCACGGGGATCGCCGAGCTCTCCGCGGTGGGCATCTACGTCAAGCACTGGCTGCCGGACATGCCGAGCTGGCTGACCGTGCTGATCGCCCTCGGCGTGGTGCTGGTCGTGAACCTGCTCTCGGCGAAGGCGTTCGGCGAGTTCGAGTTCTGGGCCTCGGTACTCAAGGTCGGCGCGATCGTGCTGTTCCTGGTCGTCGGGCTCGTGGTCGTCATCGGCCAGTTCGACATCGCCGGGCACAAGGCGGGCTTCCAGAACCTGTACTCCAACCCGGGTGGCTTCTGGCCCACGACCGACGGCTTCTACTGGTACGGCCCCATCCTCGTGATGTCCGGCGTGGTGTTCGCCTACGCCGCGATCGAGATGGTGGGTGTCGCGGCGGGCGAGATGGCCGACGCGAAGCGCGAGGTGCCCAAGGCCGTCAACGCGGTGATCTTCCGGATCGGCGTCTTCTACTGCGGCTCGATCCTGCTGCTGGTCAGCATGCTGCCGACGTCGGAGTACACCAGCGGCACCAGCCCGTTCGTCACGGTCTTCGGGGCGCTGGGGTTGAACTGGATGGGCGACCTGATCCAGGCCATCCTCATCGTCGCCGCGATGTCCAGCCTGAACTCGGGCCTCTACTCGACCGGGCGCGTGCTGCGCAGCCTCGGGATGAGCAAGCAGGCGCCGCCCTTCTGCCTCAAGATGAGCGCGTCGGGCGTCCCGTGGGCGGGCATCGTGCTCACGTCGGTCGTGTACGTGCTCGGCGCGATCCTCAACGCACTCGACCCCGACGCGTTCGAGACCGCACTGGAGGCCGCGGCCATCGGCGTGATCTTCACCTGGGCCTCGATCTTCCTGTGTCAGCTGCGCCTGCGGCAGCTGGTCAACAAGGGCGTCATCCCGAAGAGCCCCTTCCAGATGCCGGGGGCGCCCTACACGAGCTACATCGGTCTGGCCTTCCTCGGCCTGGTGATCGTCGGCATGGCGATATCGGGCTGGCAGAGCTCGGACGACTTCTGGCACAAGACGAACTTCCTCGTCGTCGTGCTCGGCATCCCGATCATCGCCATCCTGCTGGCCATCGGGTGGATGATCGTCCGGCCCAAGGTCGTCGAGAACACCGGCAACCGGCTCGGGCCCGTCTGGTCCGACACGGGACCGACATACCCCGACATCAGGGACACTTCCGACCCGCGCGAGTAAGAAGGGGTAAGTGGACGACCTCGCGGAGTTTCTGGCAGCGAACCCGCCCTTCAGCTCCCTCGCGGAGCCGGAGCTCGAGCGCGTCGCCGGGGCCGCGAAGGTCGTCGACTACGACGCGGGCCAGGAGATCCTGGACGCGTTCGAGACCGTGGGTGACGACCTCTACGTCGTCCGCTCGGGCCAGGTCGAGCTGTGGACCAGTGCGAGCGGCGACGACGGGCCCGCCGACGAGACTCTCGGGGAAGGCGCGGTCTTCGGCCAGTCCAGCGTGCTGACGCGGGCGACCGTGGGCCCGCGGGTGGTGGCGCTCGGCCCCGTGCGGGTGATCAAGATCCCGCGCGGGGCCGTGGCGTCGGCGTTCTCCTCCCCGGCGGGCGTCCGCCTCCTCGCCGAAGACCTCTCCGCCGCCCGGCTTCGGGCGCGGCCGGAGGCCCGGTTGCGCACGGTCGACGAGCTCGTGGTCTCCGCGCCGGTCATCGGGCGGCCGGACATGACCGTGGCTGCGGCGGCCCGCCTGATGACCGAGCGCGCCAGCGGCTACCTGGCCATCCCGGACGGGCCGGGCCGGTTCGGGCTGCTCACCGATGCCCTTCTGCGCGAGCAGGTGCTGGCCGCGGGCCGCTCCGGCGACACCCCCGTGCGGGAGGTGATGATCCGCCACGCGACGACGGTGCAGACGGGCACGCCCACCGCCGACGTCATCAGGGAGCTGACCGAGCACCGCCTCGACCAGCTGCTCGTGACCGACGCCTCGGGTGCGCTGCGTGGAGCGGTGGACCCCCAGGATTTCCTGGCCTCGCCGCAGGGGGCCGGGTTCTTGCTGCGCGAGAGGGTGCGCAAGGCCGAGGACCTGGAGCAGGTGAACGCGCTCGCCCAGCAGCTGCCGGTGCTGCTCGGCGACCTCATCCGGCAGCGGCGGGAGGCGTCCGAGGCCACCGCGATCTACTCGACCGTCCTCGACGCCATCCAGCGCAGGGTGTTGTCGCTGGTGCTGCAGGCCACCCCGGATCTCGACGAGGCGCGAGGTCACGTGGCTGCTGCTGGGTAGCAACGCCCGCCGCGAGCCCACCCCGGGCTCCGACATCGACTCGGCCGTCGTGTTCGCCGAGTCGGTCGACACCCCGGAGCGCGCGGCCGCCTACCGCGCCGCGTTCGCCGAGGTGGCGCACGCGTTGCGGGCTGCGGGCCTGCGCGTCGACGAGCACGGCGCCACCCCCAGCTCCCCCGAGTTCGCCCGCACCCGACAGGAGTGGCGGCGCGCGGCGCAGCAGTGGCTGGCCAGCCCGCTGGAGAACCAGGGCATGCTGATGGCGTCGCTGCTGATCGACGGCCGCCCGATCCAGGGCGACCCCGCCGCCTCCGTGGTGGGCGAGGTCTTCGCCGACGCCCGCGAGCACCCCGGCACCATGCGGCTGCTCGTGCAGGAGTCGCTGTCGCACAAGGCCCAGCTGCGGTCGGTCCGCGATGTGCTGGCCGGTCGCGGCGGGACGTTCGACCTGAAGCAACACGCGTTGCGGCCCGTCGTCGAGATCGCCCGGTGGGCCGCGTTGGGCGTGCGCGCCACCGACCTCTCGACGAGGTCGCGGCTGGCCGCCGCGTCCGGCTCCATGCTGCTGCCGACCGAGCAGGCCAGCACCCTCATCGAGGTGTTCGAGGTTCTGCAGCGCGTGCGTCTGCGCCAGCAGCTCGCGCAGCTCGAGCGCGGCCAGGACGTCACCGACCGTCGTGTGGATGCGCAGGCTCCCACCGCTGGACCGCAGCCTCGTCGCGCAGTCGGTGCGCGAGATCTCGACGGTGCAGAAGCGGCTGTACAACATCATCCGCTACACGTCACCCGAGGAGTGGAGCGCCACCGGAGATGCGGGCGCCGAGGCCACGCCGCGCTGACGTGGCCCGCCGCCCGCCGCCGGGGGTCGGTCCTCAGTACGCGGTGGCGCGGCGTCTGCCCGGCCGTCCGGGACTCGACGGGGGAAGCGGCTGAGGGCGTCCGTTACCAGTGCACATCTCGTGGTCCTTCTCCGCACCGCGGGCAGCTGTGCCCGCAGACCTGATGCATTTCGTACCGTCCGGGGGGTAGGACGGAAAGCGTTGGGCGCAGCGGGTGCGCGAAATGGACAGGAGTGGCGCGCTCCGCGGACATCGGGCCGTCACCGAGAGGCCCGTGCGCACCTACCCGGAGGGCGAGTAACGTCTCACCCTCGCGAGTCGACTCATCACAGCGAGTCACCGAGACGGAGGCAGTCGCCATGGCGGTTGCAAGGCCGCAGCGGTCCAGCCTGGACACCAGGAACCCGGACCAGGCACACGAGTACCTCCGTGCGACCTACGTCGACCACGACGTGGCGCTCTCGGGGAACATCGACCGGTTCCGCTTCCGCCACCACGTCGCGGGTGACGAGGACTTCTTCGTCGCCCGCTACGAGCACACCATGAACTGCCGCGTCGACACGGAGTCGTTCGGCTACCTGCTGGTCGGCCAGATGCTCAGCGGGCGGTTGCAGCTGGGCAACGGCCATTCGGAGATCAGCCCGGGCACGGGCGAGCTGTTCGCGCTCGACCCCACCGCGCCGATGCGGATCCACTGGGACGACTTCCACGCCGGGCTGCTGCGGCTCGACCTGAAGGTGGTCAACCGGGTCGCGGCCGAGATCACCGGCGGCGCGCTCAAGGGCGGCGTGCAGTTCGGGCTCAGCCGGGTCACCTCGCCGCAGCGGGCGCGCAACTGGCAGGGGTTGATGCGCTACCTCACCCACGACTTCCTGACCAACGAGCTCTCGTACGACAGCCCGCTCATCCGGGCCCAGACGATGCGGCTCGTCGCGGCCACCGTGCTGGAGACGTTCCCCAACTCGATCGCCTCGGTCGACGCGGCCCCCGCCACGCAGGCCGAGACCAGCGTGGTGCGCAGGGCCGTCGCCTACGTCGAGGAGCACGCGGGCGAGGCGATCGGCGTCACGGAGATCGCCGCCGCCGCGCAGATCGGGGCGCGCACGCTCCAGGAGGCGTTCCGGCGCCACCTCGAGACCACGCCGATGGCCTACCTGCGCCGGGTTCGGCTCGAGCGCGCGCACGCCGAGCTGCTCGCCGCCGACCCGACCAGCGGCGCCACCGTCGCCTCGATCGCGAGCCGGTGGGGGTTCGCCAACCTCGGCCGGTTCGCCGCCACCTACCGCGAGTCCTACGGCCGCTCCCCCCGGGCGGCCCTGCACGCGGGCTGACGGCGCCCCGCCGGCCCGCGGCGGCCATGCCGGGGTGATCGGGGGCCGCCACTACTTGCCGGGCGGCACCAGGCGGTAGACGGCGCCCGCGTCGTCGTCGGAGACGTAGACGGCGCCGTCGGGTCCGACGACCGCGGCCACCGGCCTGCCCCACCGGTTGCCGTCGGCGTCCTGGAACCCGCCCACGAGGGTGCGCTGGGTGCCCATGCGCGCCGTCGGTCCACGGGAAGTAGGAGACCTCGGGCGCCCGCGGCGGCGTGCGGTTCCACGAGCCGTGGATGCCGACCAGCGCGCCCTGGTCGAACGGCGCCGGGAGCTTGTCGGTGAAGCTCAGCCCGAGCGGGGCGGAATGCGCGCCGAAGCTCTGCTCCACCGGCTTCAGGGCGGCGCAGTCCAGCTTCGACCCGTCGGGGTTGGTCTCCTGGTCGTTGACGAACGGCGGCGTCGTGTAGTCGTAGGCCGTGCCCGCGACGCCCGCGTCGACGTCGGGATCGGGGTTGCAGTAGGGCCAGCCGAGATCGCGGCCCGGGGTGAGCTCGGCGAGCTCCTCGGCCGGGTGGTCGTTCACGTAACCCTCGATCACCTTGCCCTTCGACGAGCCCGAGGCACCCGCGTACCCGGCGTCGCGCGGGTACTCGATGTTGTCGCGGTTGTTCACCGCGGTCCAGACCGCGCCGTCGGGCGCGACCGCGAGGCCGGTGCCGTTGCGCACCCCGCGCGTGAACACCTCGGGCGCGCCCCCGCCGGGCGGGATCCGCATGATCGTGGCGCGCTGCGGGGTGGCGTCGCGGTCCTCGGCCGAGATGTTGCCGCTGGAGCCGATCGAGAAGTAGATCGACTTGTCGGGCCCGATCGCCACGCTCTTCAGCGCGTGCGCGTAGGCGCCGCCCAGCTCCGCGGTCTTGGCGTCCGGCAGGCCGTCCGCGATCGTGCGTCCATTGGTCGCCGCGCCCGCGGCGTAGCTGTAGGACCGGATCTTGTCGCTCTCCGCGACGTAGAGCGTGGAGCCGTCGAAGGCCATGCCGTGCGGCTGGGTGAGCCCGTCGAGCAGGACCGTCGAGGTGGGCGGGCCTGACGGGTTCGGGGCGAGCCGGACGACCTGGCCCTCGCCGGGGCGGCTGACGAGCAGCGCGCCGTCGGGCGTCCAGGCCTCCAGCCGCGCGTCCGGCACGGAGGCCCACAGCGCCATCGTCCAGCCCTGCGGGATGAGGACCGAGCGGGGCGAGGTGAACGTGCCCTTCTTGAGGGCGTCCGGGACGGTGAGGACCACCGGCTGCAGATCCTGCGACGCGGCGGCGGCCGGTGCGGGCCCGCTCGCCGCCGGAGCCGCAGGCCACGGTCAGCCCGACGAGCGCCGCCGCCACCACCGCGCCGGTGCGTCGACCAGTCAAAACACGCATACCGCAATCGTGCCCTCCGCCCGCGTCGGGACACGGTGTGGACCCGCTTTGTCGAACCGGGCGTAACTCTGTGCCGAACTACGCGATGGAGAGGTGCGGGGTGCTGCGGGATCCGCGGGGGGTCCGCAGGAGGAAGCCACGGAATCGAGGACGGCGCTCGTGACGGAGGCAGTGCTGGCGGTGTTCATACCGGTGGGGCTGATGGCGGGCGCCCTGGCCCTGCAGCGCTTCGAGTACCACCTGCTCGGGCCTGCTCAGCACGGGGACGACGACGAGCGCCGCCGCCCGGCCCGCCCGCCCTCCCGACCGAGCGCGGCGGAGGAGTCGGCGCCGCACCTGTGATCCTCGGCGCGCCGCGGTGAGCACTTCGGGACATAGAGTCGGCTGATCCCGTTCTCGACCGCCGTGGAGGTCACGTGCACATTTGGCCCGGCTCGCCGTTCCCGCTCGGCGCCACCTTCGACGGCGGCGGCACGAACTTCGCGATCTTCTCCGAGGTCGCCGAACGGATCGAGCTGTGCCTCCTGGACGACGACGGCGTCGAGGACCGCGTGGTGCTGCCCGAGCGCAACGGGCTGATCTGGCACGGCTACGTGCCCCGCGTCCGGCCGGGAACGCGCTACGGGTACCGGGTGCACGGCCCCTACGACCCGAAGGCCGGGCTGCGCTGCAACCCGTCGAAGCTGCTCCTGGATCCCTACGCCAAGGCGATCGACGGGCAGTACCGCTGGAACGAGGCACTGTTCTCCTACCGCTTCGGCGAGCCCGACTCCTTCAACGACACCGACTCCGCGCCTTACACGATGACCTCGGTCGTGACCAACCCGTACTTCGACTGGCAGGACGACCGGCCGCTGCGGGTCCCCTACAACGAGACGATCATCTACGAGGCGCACGTCCGCGGCATGACGATGCAGCACCCCGACATCCCGCCCGACGTGCGCGGCACCTACTCGGGGCTGGCCCACCCGGCGATGATCCGGCACCTGCAGCGCCTCGGCGTGACGTCGGTCGAGCTGTTGCCGGTGCACCAGTTCGTGCACGACTCGACGCTCGCCGACCGCGGCCTGCGCAACTACTGGGGCTACAACACCATCGGCTTCTTCGCCCCGCACAACGACTACGCCTGCTTCGGCACCCGGGGTGAGCAGGTGGAGGAGTTCAAGGCGATGGTCCGCACGCTGCACCGGGCGGGCATCGAGGTGATCCTCGACGTCGTCTACAACCACACCGCCGAGGGCAACCACATGGGCCCGACGCTGTCGTTCCGCGGCATCGACAACCGCGCCTACTACCGCCTCGTCGACGACGACCCGCAGTTCTACTTCGACACGACGGGCACCGGGAACAGCCTGAACGTCCGCAACCACGAGCCGTTGCGGCTGATCATGGACTCGCTGCGGTACTGGGTCACCGAGATGCACGTCGACGGGTTCCGCTTCGACCTGGCCTCCTCGCTCGCCCGCGAGTTCCACTCCGTCGACCGGCTCGTCCGCGTTCTTCGACCTCGTCAACCAGGACCCGATCGTGAGCCAGGTCAAGCTCATCGCCGAGCCGTGGGACCTCGGCGAAGGCGGCTACCAGGTGGGCGGGTTCCCGCCGCTGTGGACGGAGTGGAACGGCCGCTACCGCGACACCGTGCGCGACTTCTGGCGCGGCGAGCCCGCCAGCCTCGGGGAGTTCGCCGCCCGGTTCACCGGCTCGTCGGACCTGTACGAGGCGGACAACCGCAGGCCCGATCGCGTCGATCAACTTCGTCACCGCCCACGACGGCTTCACCCTCGAGGACCTGGTGTCCTACAACGAGAAGCACAACGAGGCCAACGGCGAGGACAACCGCGACGGCGAGAGCCACAACCGCTCCTGGAACCACGGCGTCGAAGGAGCCGCCGACGACGACCAGGTCCTGGCCCTGCGGGAACGGCAGAAGCGCAACATCCTCACCACGCTGCTGCTGAGCCAGGGCGTGCCGATGATCGCCCACGGCGACGAGCTGTCGCGCACCCAGCAGGGCAACAACAACGCCTACTGCCAGGACAACGAGCTGGCGTGGGTCGACTGGGACCGCGCCCGCGACAACGAGGTGCTCAGCGAGTACGTCGCGCGGATCGCGGAGCTGCGCACCCGGCACCCGATCTTCCGGCGGCAGCGGTTCTTCCAGGGCAGGCCGATCGTCGGCTCCGACATCCACGACATCGCGTGGCTGCGCCCCGACGGCCAGCACATGACCCCCGACGACTGGGGCCGCGCCCGCACCACGTCGCTGGCGATCTTCCTCAACGGCCGCGGCATCCCCGACCGCGACGCGCTCGGCGCGCCCATCGTCGACGACTCGTTCCTGCTGCTGATCAACGCCCACCACCAGCACGTCACGTTCACGCGTCCCGGATTCGGGCTACGGTCAGATCTGGGAGACCGTCGCCGACACCGCCGATCCCCTGCTCGCCCGCAAGAGCCGCCGCCGCGCCCCCAAGCCCGGCGACCGGATCCGCATCCAGCCCAGGGCGATGACCGTCCTGCGGTGCCCGGTCTCCCGGGGGCCCGCCGGGTCGGGTGCACGGCTGAGCGTGTTCGGCTGAGACGAGAGGACCACCCATGGGGCCGGGCGAGCAGCGGGGCAGCGCTCCGGGCGTGCTGGAAGCCGGCGCGTTCTTCGCCGAGGTCCTGATGCTGGTCGCGCTGGTCTACGTGGGCGTGGCCCTGCCGTCGTCGGTGGTGGCCCGGGTCGTGCTGGCCATCCTGCTGCCGCTCGGGGTCGCCGCCGTCTGGGGCCGGTGGCTCGCCCCCCGCGCCGCCCGGCGGCTGCCGATGAGACCCGGCCTGGCGCTCAAGGTCGCGCTGTTCGCGGCAACGGCGGTGCTGCTCGGGCTGACCGGGCAGCTCGTGCTCGCGCTGCTCTTCTTCGTGGTGACCGAAGGCGTCGTGGTCGCGGCCGAGCTCGGCCGCCGCCCCCGGTAGGCCGTCAGCGAGGCGGGATCAGGGCGTCCATGCCGGGTTGCGGCCCGTCAGGCCGACCAGCTTGTCGATCGCCGGGGCGTCGCCCGGCACGGGCACCGCCGGTCCGAACGGGCCGCCGTCGCTGACCTCAGCGGGCACCTGGAACCCCTCGACCCAGGAGGCGCAGGCAGCGACGGCGGCCGGATCCGCGGTGTAGGGCTGACCGGTGGCCCTGGCCAGGTCCCAGGCGTGCACCACGAGCTCGTCCAGCGCGACGAGCGCGGCCACGCGCGCGGGCATCTCGATCGGTCCGGCCATGGTGAAGCCCTCGTGCGAGGCCTCGTCGCGCCAGGCCTCGGCGAGGACGTCGAGATCCGCGGTGATCTGCTCCCGCCAGTCGGGCTTCAGCCGGGCACCGTCACCGGAAGGCCCGTGCCCGGGGATCGTGTCCTTGCGTGCCGCGGCCGTGAACGCGACGGTGAGGCCCGCGACGTGGTCGACGACGTCCGCGACCGAATAGGCCGGGCATGGCGTGCTGCCCGTCAGGTGCCGGTCTTCGATCCCCGCCAGCACCTTCGCCATGGTCGCGGTGGCCGGGCCGAAGTCGACGAGCTCCTTCGTGGTGTTTGCCATGCACGGTTGACCCCGGGGCGGCCGGGAACTCATCGCTTCATCTCACGCCGATTTCCACCGCGGTCGCCGAGGGCCCCCGAGCGCTCGACCTCGCCGCGGCGGGCATCACGTCGTCATCGGGGCCACCGGCTTCCTGCGCGACTGCGCGTGGCTGCAGGCGCCGGTGCTGGACGCCGAGGGCGAGCCGGAGCACGAGCACGGCATCACCGCCGCCCCGGCCCGTACTTCCTGGGCCTGCGGTGGCAATCGCGCCGCTCCGTCCTCGCCACCCTCGTCGCGGACCTGGACGCCGCCGCGCGCCGGACCTCACCGTCCGCCGGGGCAGGCTGATCACGGGGTCGAGGTCGCCGGAGCCGCCTTCTTGCTCGTGGTGATGTCGGTGAACGTGATGCGGGCCCCGTCGTCGGGCGACGTGCTGTCGTCCGACTCGGCCTGTTGGTAGGCGCCGACCTGGAACCGGACGTCGGCGCCGGAGAAGGCCTCGGGCACCGGCGCGGTCGCGGTGGTGGTGTGGCCGTCGGCGTCCAGGGCGAAGGTGAGGCTGCCGTTGCCGTCGTCGCTGATGCGGTAGGTGAACGGCGTGGAGAGCGGCACGTTGTCCGCGAGCGGGTAGGTCATCGCGGCGTCACCGGACTGCTCCTGCTTGACCACCACTTTGATGGCCCCGTCGAAGTAGTGCAGCATCACCCACGGCACCGACTTGATGTCCCCGTTGCCGTGGATCTGCCCGATGATCACGTCGGGGTTCTCGCTGGGCAGCTGGGTCACGCTGAGCGAGGCGCTCAGGGTGCGCGGGTCCTTGCCCGCCTCGAAGTTGTCCTTGCTGATCAGCTCGGTGCGCGCGTGCGACGAGTTCGCGGTCGTCGCCCCCTCGACGGGAGCCCAGAACGTCACCCCGCCATCGGCCTGGGTGAGCCACGGCGGGGAGATCCGGGCCGGGTTGACGATGTCCGCGCCGCCCGAGGAGGGGTCGGCCACCGGCAGGGTGAGCTGCCAGCCGTCCAGCGGAACGGTCGTCGACGGCGACGACGGGGCCTGCGGCTTGGGCGTGCTGGAGCAGGCGGCCAGGACCAGGCCGACGGCCACGAGCACGCAGGCGACCGCCCGCGTCCGGTGGGTCCTCATCGGGGCCTCCCTGAGGGGTGGGTGGGCGGCGGCGGGCCGGAGCGCGCGGGACCGGGGCGGGCGGGCTGCGGCATGGGCCCCTGCGGGCGCACCGGCGGTCGTGGCGCCTGTCGGGGTGGCGGCGGTTCGGCGGTGGGGCCTGCGGCGGGACCGGGCGCCCCGACGGCGCGCCCGCCGGACGGGGCTGCGGCGGCCGGGGGCGGATCGGGCGCGGCAGCGACGGGGGGTGTGCGGGCGGCTGGTGCGGTGCGGCGGCGGGACCGGGCGCGGCAGCGAGGGCGGGTGCGACCGGACGTTCGGGCGGGGCTGCGGCGGCGGGGTGGAGTGCGCAGGCATCGAGTGCGCCGGGGCGGGGTGGGCCGGGACAGGGTGGGCCGGGGAGTGCGGCTGCGGCTGCGGCAGCGGGGTGTGGTGGGCGGGGGCGGCCGACCGGGGCACCGGGGCCGGGCGCGGCGTGGCCATCGCGGCCTGCTGCGGGGCCGGGAGCTCCGGCGCCCGCGCCCTGACCGCCACCGGCTGGGGCGTGAACTGGGGTGGGTGCGTCGGCGTCCGACCTGCGGGTCGCTCGGGCACGGCGTGCCGCCGGGGGTTGGGGAACACCCGCGGGGGTCGCCGGGCGGCGAGGTCCTCGATCCAGCCGAACACGAGCACGCCCACCAGGATGAGGCACGCGCACGTGATCGCGTGGATGCGCGGGTCCTTCGCGGCCGCGAAGCCGAGCCGGGCGTCGACCAGCGGTGCGGCGGCCAGCGCTACGGGGAAGCAGAAGTAGATCGTCAACGCCCGGTCAGCGATGATCGTCAGCAGGCCGCCGAGCAGCGGGATCCGGTCCAGCCAGGCCATGCCGGGCGACACGACCAGCACCAGGATGACGACGCCCGCCGAGAGCAGCGCCTGGCCCAACGGGACGCCGTCGACGTCGAGCCCGCGCGACTTGTACATCGTCCACGCGACGCCCCCGGCGATGGCCACGGCGCCCAGGAGCGTGAGCAGCACGGGGTGCAGCTTGCGCAGGGTGCCGTCGCGGTAGGCCATGCCGAGCATCCAGCACGTGGCGTACGTGCAGAAGTCGATCAGGGCGGGCCCGGTGCCGCCGCCCCCCGAGAGCTCCCACCCGAGCCCCGCGTCGAGCCCGACGATGACCAGGGGGGCCAGCAGGGCGAGCGTCGGCCTGCGGTGCAGCGCGTTGCGCATCAGCGGGGTGAGCAGCACGAACCAGACCGACGCCCGGATGAACCACAGGCCGGCGGTGAAGGCGAGCCCTCCGGTGCTGCCGGGCGGGTCGAGGAACGGGAAGATCCAGAAGACGAGGTTGGCCACGTAGAACGTGTTGTCGTCGGTGGCGTTGGCCCAGCCCTGCCAGAGCATGATCGGCACCGCGATGAGGCCGAAGGCCCACAGCGGCACCAGCAGGCGGCGCAGCCGGTGCCCGATCACGTCGATCTCCGGCGAGTGCTGCGACGAGCGCACCATCAGCGAGCCCGCGATCCCGAACAGCACGCCCCACGCGGGGAACAGCGTGATGGTGGCGGGCGCACCCGCCTCCGTCGCGATCACCCTGGCCAGCGCGGCCACCCGGAGCAGGTCGAACCACCGCTCGCGGCCGGTGGCGACCACGTGCCGCTTCGACGGCTTCGCCGGGCGCCGGGCCGCCTGCAGGTCGCGCTCGGTGACCCGCGCCATCGGGACCGTGCGGTCGTCCACGACCTGCGGCTTGCCGCCGCCCGCCTGGCCGGGCGCGAGCCCGCCGCCGTCCGAGCCGGGCACGAGGTTGCCGAACGAACCGATCCGGTTCATCGTCTTCCAGCGCACCCGCACGCCGCTCACGGCGCTCGCGACGGAGCGGATGAGCACGGTGTACATGAGCTGGCGGTAGACGATCTGCTGCGCGGGGAAGACCCACAGCACGTCCATCGGCTCGCCCTCGAGCCGGAAGGCGTACATCGCCCCGAGGAGCTGGACCCCGAGCATCCCCGCCCCGAGCAGGAGGGTGAGGGCGGGGTCGGCGAACAGCAGGCCGAAGAGGAAGAACACGTCCACCAGCGGCGCGGTGAGCGGCAGCAGGATCTGGAAGGCCGCGACGTTGGCCAGCCCCCGCCTGCCGACCTTGCCCGCGGCGCCGTGCTCGCGGATGGCACGGCGGTGCTTCCACATCGCCTGCATGGTCCCGTAGCTCCACCGGTAGCGCTGCCGGTACAGCTGCGACATGGTGGCGGGCGCCTCGGTCCAGGCGCGGGCGTGCTCCTCGAAGACGACGCGCCACCCGGCCCGGCCGAGCGCGATCGTCAGGTCGGTGTCCTCGGCCAGCGTGTCGGTGGACAGGCCGCCGACCTCCAGCAGCGCCTGGCGGCGAAACGCCCCGCCCGCGCCGGGGACGGTCGCGATCGAGCCCGTCTCGTCCTGCACGCGCCGGTCGATGTTGAACCCGATGACGTACTCGATGTGCTGCATGCGACCGATGAGCTCGTCGCGGTTCGCGATCTTGACGTTGCCCGCGACCCCGCCGATCGTCGGGTCCGCGAAGGGCTGGGCGAGCAGGCGCACGGTGTCGGGCTCGAAGACGGTGTCGCCGTCGATCATGATGATCAGGTCGTGCTGGGCGGCCCGGATACCCGTGTTCAACGCCTTGGGCTTGCCCGAGTTGCGCTGGCGCAGGACGCGGACGCGGGGCAGCGCGAGCGACTCCACCAGGTCGGCCGTGCCGTCGGTCGAGCCGTCGTCGACGACGAGCACCTCGAGCGGGTGGTCGTTGGCCAGGATGGACCGTACGGTCGCCTCGATGTTCTTGATCTCGTTGTAGGCGGGCACGATCACGGTGACGGGCTCGGTGACCGGTGGGCCCCACCGGAAGTCGGGGCTGCGTCTTCGCCGGGCGTGGCGGCGGGCGAAGACCAGCATGAGCACCAGGCGGATCCCCACGAGGACACCGACCACGAGCAGCAGGTAGCTCAGCCAGTTGACGATGTTGGTGGCCACGCTCAGCGTCGCGACCAGCACGCTGCCGGTGAACCGGTCGTGCGGCGACGCGGTGATCTCGCCGAGGGTGTTCTTGACCCCGCCGGTGACGGTCACGAACTTGTAGCCCTTGGCCTTCATCGCCGGGAGGTACTTCTCCAGCGCCGCCACCGTCTCGGAGCGGTCACCGCCCGCGTCGTGCATGAGGACGACGGAGCCCGCCGTCTCGTCCGACTTGGGCGTCGCGTTGGCCACGATCGCGTCGACGCCCGGCCGCTGCCAGTCTTCGCCGTCGTCGGTGGTGAAGACGCTCACGTAGCCGTCCTGGCCCGCGGCCAGCACGGTGTTGTAGCCCGGTCCGTCGATCGCGCTCGCGACGGAGGAGTACGGGGGGCGCAACAGGAAGGTGGTGACGCCCGCGGCCCCCGCGATCGCCAGCTGGGTCTCGGCCAGCTCGCGGTCCACGCGCCACCGCGGCAGCGTCCCGAGGTCCGGGTGGGAGAACGAGTGCACGCCCAGCTCCGAGCCCGACGCGTGGATAGCCGCGACGAGGTCCGGGTAGCGGGTGACGTTCGCGCCGACGACGAAGAACGTGGCCTGCACGTCGTACTTCTTGAGGACCGCCAGCACCTCCGGCGTCCACTTCGGGTCGGGCCCGTCGTCGAAGGTGAGCGCGATGGTCTTCGGCGGGAGGTCGCTGGAGACCACCTTGCCGCGGGTCGTGTCGACGATCGGGCCGCCGTCGCGGACCGACTCGGGGACCGAGTTCACGTCCTCCGGCGGGCGCTCGCCCGCGGCGTCGTTGCCCCCTCGGGCGTTCGCGATCCCGGCGACGATCAGGACCAGCAGGAACATCGCGACGAACACGCACGTGAAGACCCGAGACGGGCTGATCCCGATCCCACGCCCCGAGCCGCGCACGCGTCAGGCCCCGGGCTGCGCCGCGGCGGCCGTCGTCTTCGGCGGAGCGCTGGTCTTGGACGGCTTGGGCTTCTTGGTCTTGGTGGCGCCCGCGGAGGGAACGGCCGACACGGTGGCCGACGCGCTCGCGACCGGCGGGACGACGGGCGCCGCAGGCGTGGTGGCTGCGGGCGGCCGGGGGCGGACGGTCGTCACGGGCGCGGCCACCACGGGCGCGCTCGGCACGAGCGACGGACGGGCCGGGGTCACCTGGTGCACGGTGGTGGGCGCCGCGGCCGCCGGGTCGGCGGGCCGGGCCGCGGGCGACGCGGTGATGCTCACCAGGACCATCGCCAGGTAGGCCAGGCTGCCTGCGGCCAGCACGTAGCCCCCGCGCACCAGGAGGCGCCGTCGTTTGTCGCCGCCACGGGTGAACACGGGCCTGACCAGCATGCGGGTCGTGGACCCGTCGCCGCCGTCCGGCGGTTGGTTCGGAAACTGTCCAGTGCCCTTGTCAGCGCTGACCAGCCTCATGCAGACCTTCCGGACGTGTCGCGTCGGCATCGCCGGGGGAGCGAGCCATGCGGGCGGGGAGCCACGTGCGCCATATGGGGGATGGCCACGCGACCGACCGTAGCGCAGTGGTCCGCGATCACCCATCGGTGATGCGCGTGGAACCGTGAGCGGTCGGTTGCCGTCGACCATCGGCGCCGTCGATCGTGGTTTTCGCCGCGCGTCCCGGCTCCGGAAACCCGCCCCCGCCTGGCGTTTCTCCGATGGCCGCCCGGCTGCGACGGCGCGCCGCGGGCACCGCACGGTCGGTGACGTCGAGCACGCAACGCCGTTTTCGTAACGCGGACAGGACCGGCGGCGCTGCATCGTGGGCAGATCGAGTGCTGACGGAACGAGGACTGCGGTGGACGAGGTCGCCCGCCCGGCCGACAACCTGGTCGTCGTGGCCGGGGTCGAGCCGATCGCGCTGCTGGTCACCGCGGCCGCGCTGCGGGCGGGACGGGCGGTCGTCGGGAGGGCCGAGGAGCCCGCCGAGCTGCGCGGCCTGGTCGAGGCGACGGGCGACGGGGCGCTCGACACCCGCCGCTACCAGGTCACCGGAGACTCCCGGGCGGGTGCCGGGTTCGCGGTCGCGCTCATCACCGAGCCCGCCGGGATCGATCCCGCGCTCTCGCCGATCGAGCTGCACACCGCGGAGTTGGCGCCGCACCTGCGGCCCGGGTCGCTCCTCGTCGTCTCCAGCGCGACCGCCGAGTACGCGGGCGACGTCGCCGCGGCCACGGTCGAGCTGCTCACGGGCCTGCGCGCCGGAGCCGACTACGCGCTCGGCTACCTCTTCCCCCGGCCCCCCGTGCGCGGCTGATCGTCAGCGGCGTCGACGCCGCCTCGTCGGGGCGGACGCAGGAGTGGCTGATCGGGCTGGGCTTCCCGGTGATGCCGGTGATGCCGGTAGCCGCCGCGGAGGTCGTGGCGGCGCTGCTGACCCGGGCAGGCAAGCCGCGAGACGAGCACTAGATCCGCCGCGCACTAGAGTCATGACGCGCGAGGAGGCGTGAGGGTGCCTGGTGGCCCCCGCGGTCTTCAAAACCGACGTGGCCGAGCACCTCGGCCAGGCGGGTTCGATTCCCGTCCGCCTCCGCCACTTCTTCGAGCGCGCCCTCAGCGCAGTGTGATCCGCCCGGTGCCCGCCCGGACCCGACCGATCACCGCGGCGGGCGGCCCCAGCCGGGCGACGGCCGCCGCCGCCGCGTCGGGGGCCGCCCCGAACAGCAGACCGCCCGAGGTCTGGGCGTCGGCCAGCAGCAGCACGTCGAGCTCGCCGTACCCGCCCGCATCCACCATCGGTAGCACCCAGTCGCGGTTGCGCACCGACCCGCCGGGCACGATCCCCGCCTCGGCCAGCGCGCGGATGCCCGCCGGGATCGGCACGGCCGCGACGTCGATCTCCGCGTCGACCCCGGATGCCGCCGCCGTCTTCGCCAGGTGTCCGAGCAGCCCGAACCCGGTGACGTCGGTGGCCCCGGTGGCGCCCGCCGCCAGCGCGGCCTGCGCGGCCGCCGCGTTGCTCGCCGTCATCGACGCCACGGCGGCGGCCAGCACCTCCGGCGGGGCCTCTCCGCGCTTGATCGCCGTGGTCGCCACCCCGACGCCGAGCGCCTTGGTCAGCACCAGCGCGTCGCCGTCGCGCAGCCCGGTGTTGGTGAGGATCCGGTCGGGCGCCACCTCGCCGACCACGGCCAGCCCGTACTTGGGCTCCGGATCGTCGACGCTGTGCCCGCCGACGACGAGGAAGCCGCTCTCGGCGCCGATCTCCGCCCCGCCCGCCAGCACCTCCCCCAGCATCGCGAGCGGCAGCTCGTCGCGTGGCCAGGCCACGAGGTTGAGCGCGAACAGCGGCCGCCCGCCCATCGCGTACACGTCCGACACCGCGTTCTGCGCGGCGATCCGGCCCCAGGTCCGGGCGTCGTCGACGACCGGGGTCAGGAAGTCGGTCGTCACCACCAGCGCGCGCGCAGCGTCCAGCCGCCAGACGGCCGCGTCGTCACCGGTGTCGGTGCCGACGAGGAGGTCCGGATGGCGGGGCGGGGTCAGCGTGCGCAGGACCTGCGCGAGCTCGTCAGGGGCGAGCTTGCACGCTCAACCGGCGCCGTGGCTGAACTGGGTGAGACGGCGGGTGGGCTGGGACTCGGACATGAACGCACCCTACGACCGCGGTCCGTACGATCGCGGCGTGACCACGGTGGACCCGCCCTCCAAGGATCTACGCGAGCGGCCCCTGTCGGAGAGCGATCGGCGCAGGAGCGTCCCGCGCACCGACGCGGTGCTGGCCGATCCGCGGCTGGCCGACGCCACGGCCCGGCTCGGCCGTGACCGGGTCAAGTCGGCGGTGGCCCAGGCCCAGCAGGCCGTGCGGGCGGGCGCGTTGGCCGCGTCCGAGGTCGTCGACGCCACGCTCGACGGGCTGCCCGCCACCGCGACCACACTGCGGCCCGTCCTCAACGCCACCGGCGTGCTGCTGCACACCAACCTGGGGCGGGCGCCGCTGTCGGGCGCGGCCCGGGCGGCGCTGGAGGTCGCCGCGGGCACCTGCGACGTGGAGCTCGACCTCGCCACGGGGGAACGCGGCCCCCGTGGCGCGGGCGCGACCGAAGCGCTGCTGGCCGCCGTGCCCGCCGCCGCGGCCGCCTACGTCACCAACAACGGCGCGGCGGCGCTCACCCTCGTCGCGATGGCCCTCACCGCCGCCCCGCAGCCCGGTGCGCCCGGGCGGCCCGAGCTCGTGATCGCGCGGGGCGAGCTGGTGGAGATCGGCGACGGCTTCCGCATCCCGGCGCTGCTGGAGGCCACCGGCGCGCGGCTGCGCGAGGTGGGCACGACCAACCGGGTCACCCGCGCCGACTACGCGGCCGCCGTCACCGAGGAGACCGCGGGCATCCTCAAGGTGCACCCGTCCAACTTCGTGGTCAGCGGCTTCACCAGCGCCTGCGCCGTGGACGAGCTCGCCGACCTGGGCGTGCCCGTCGTCGCCGACATCGGGTCGGGCCTGCTCGCGCCGCACCCCGCCCTGCCCGACGAGCCCGACGCCGCGAGCGCACTGGCCCAGGGCGCCACGGTCGTGACCGCGTCGGGCGACAAGCTGCTGGGCGGACCGCAGGCAGGCCTGGTCCTGGGCGGCCCGGGGGCGGGGGCGGACCTCGTCGCGCGGATCCGCCGCCATCCCCTCGCCCGCGCGATGCGGGCGGACAAGCTGGCCCTCGCCGCGCTGGAGGCGACGCTGCGCGGGCCGCGGCCCCCGGTCCGGCGCTTCCTCGACGCGGACGCGGCCGACCTGCGCCGCCGGGCCGAACGCCTCGCGGCGGCGCTGGCCGACCTCGGCGCGGAGGCGGTCGACAGCGAGGCCAGGGTCGGGGGCGGCGGCGCGCCCGGAGTGGTGCTGGCCAGCGCCGCGGTCGCGCTCCCCCAGCGCTTCGCGGCGGCGCTGCGCACCGGCGACCCCGCCGTCCTCGCCCGCATCGAGCGCGGCCGCTGCCTGCTGGACCTGCGCGCGATCGCCGCCGAGCAGGATGCGGCGCTCGCCGCCGCCGTGCGCGCATGCACGTCCTAGCCACCGCGGGACACGTCGACCACGGCAAGTCGACCCTGGTCAGGGCGCTCACCGGGATGGAGCCCGACCGCTACGCCGAAGAACGCCGCCGCGGCATGACCATCGACCTCGGGTTCGCCTGGACCGACCTGCCCACCGGACCGGTGGCGTTCGTCGACGTCCCCGGCCACGAGCGGTTCGTCACCACGATGCTCGCCGGGGTCGGGCCGGTGCCCGCGGTGCTGCTCGTCGTCGCGGCCGACGAAGGGTGGATGCCGCAGACCGGCGAGCACGTCGACGCGCTGGTCGCCTTGGGGGTGCGGCACGGCCTGCTCGTCGTCACCCGCAGCGACCTCATGGAGCCGGAGCTCGCGCTCGAGGAGGCGCGCGAGCGGCTGGCCCCGACGCCGCTGGCGGGCATCCCCGACGTCGCCGTCTCGGCCGCGACCGGGGCGGGGATGGCCGAGCTGCGCACCGCGCTCGATGCGTTGGTGCGGCGCCTCCCCGCCGTCGACGACGCGGCCGACGTGCGGCTGTGGGTCGACCGCGCCTTCACGATCCGCGGCGCGGGCACGGTCGTCACCGGCACGCTCGGCGCGGGCCGCCTCCGCGTGGACGACGAGCTGGAGCTGGCCACCGCGGGCGGGGCGCGCCGGGTGACGGTCCGCGGGCTGCAGAGCCTCGGCGCGCCGGTGGGCGAGGCGCGCGGGGTGGCCCGGGTCGCGGTCAACCTGCGGGGGGTCCCCCGCGACGCGGTGGCCCGCGGCGACGCGCTGCTCGCGCCGGACGCCTGGCTCGCCGTCTCGACCCTCGACGCCCGGCTGACGGCCGTGCGCGGCGACGGGATCGACGCGCAGGCCCTGCCCGGGGAGCTGACGCTGCACGTCGGGTCGGTCGCCACACCGGTGCGCATGCGCCCGCTGGGCCCCGACACCGTCCGTTTGCAGCTGACCCGTCCGCTGCCGCTGCGGATCGGCGACCGCGCGGTGTTGCGCGACCCGGGCCGCCGCCAGGTCGCCGCGGGGTTGGTCGTGCTCGACGTGCGACCCCCCGAGCTGCGGCGCCGCGGTGCGGCGGCGGCACGGGCGGGCGTGCTCACCACGCTCACCGGCACGCCGGACGCCGCCGACGAGCTGGTCCGCCGGGGGGTGGTGCGCCGGGCCGAGCTGCGGGCCATGGGTGTGCCCGCCGCCACCCTCGACGCCCTCGGCCCGGCGACGTCGGGCTGGCTGCTGTCCAAGGACGCCGCCGTCGACCACGCCGGCGCGCTCGCCGCGGCGCTGGCCGCGCACGACGCCGCCGACCCGGTCGACCCCGGCCTTCCGGTCGAGGCCGCCCGCCGGGCCGCGGGACTGCCCGACGCCCGCCTGATCGAGCCGATGCTGCGCCTGTCCGGACGCGCGGACCTGGTGGTGCGCGACGGCCGGGTCGGCACCGCCGTCCAGAAGGGCACCCCGGCCGACCTCCGCGCCGCGCTCGACGCCCTGCGCGCCGACCTGGGCACCGCGCCGTTCGCGGCGCCGGACGCCGAGCGCCTGGCCGAGCTGGGTCTCGGTCAGCGCCAGCTCGCCGCGCTCGTGCGGGCGGGTGAGCTGCTGCGCGTCGCCGACGGCGTCGTCCTGCTCCCGGGCGCCGACGCCCGCGCCGTCGAGGTCCTCGCCGGGCTCGGGCCTGCGTTCACCCTGAGCGAGGCGCGGCAGGCCCTGCACACCTCCCGCCGGGTCGCGGTCCCCCTCTTGGAGCTGCTCGCCCGCACCGGCCGCACCACCCGCACCCCCGACGGCGGCCACCGCCTCACGTAACCGGCGCAGCGGACCGGGGCAGCGCAGGCCCACGCGCGCCCGGGTGCGCCCGGGTGCGCCGGGCCTGTGGGCGCACTGCGCACCCCACAGGTCGACCTCACACCCCGCCCACCCCGTGCGCAGTCGACCGGCGGGGTGTGCAGTCGACGGGGGCGCTGCGCAGTCCACCAGCGGGGCGCGCAGTCCACCGGCGGCGGGTGCAGTCGACCGTGGGGATGCGCGGTCGCACTGCACACCCCGCGGCCCCACCTCGCACCCCGCCGACGCCGTGTGCCGTCGCACCGCGGCATGCGAAGTCGTCTCGAGTGGGCGGTGTTAGGCGACGGGCCAGGTCGCCGCCAGCGCGCTGACCGCGGCGGTGTGCTCCTTCAGCGCCGCGGCCGGGTCGTCCGCGCGGCCCATGGCCAGGCCGACCAGGAAGGCCGTGACGGGTGCGGCCGGGCGGCTCACGCCGTGCGCGACGTCCGCGGTGAGGTCGAGGACGGCGTCGACCAGCCCGTCCTCGTCGATCAGGCCTTCGACGCCGAGCAGCCGTCCGACTGCGACGACCCACTCCTGGATGTCCGGTTTCGGGTCGCCCATTCCCGGAACCTACCGGGTCGAGGGTCCGGCAGCTGAGGGTCCGTGAGCCCGTGGCGTCCAGGCGGCCGCAGCGCAAGGCGCCCCCCGCGCCCTCGTGCCGGGGCACTTGGGCGCGGGGGCAACGCCGCGATGTGGTCGTCTGAGCGTCGCGGGCCGGGGCCATCAGCTGCCGGACCCTCTAGCGTGAGGCGGTGACCACCTCATCCACCTCCACAGAGGCCGAGCGGACCCGGGAGCTCGCCGAGGCCGAGGACAAGGCCGAGGCGCTCTTCGCCGCGGTCACCGAGCGCGGGCTCGTCGCGCCGGGCCGCATGGAGTCCGACGTCAGCAACGCCGTCCGGGATCTCGGCGCGGAGCTGTTCGGCACCAACAAGCACTGGCACAAGCGGGTCGTCCGCTCCGGCCCGAACACGCTGCAGCCCTACCGCGAGAACCCGCCGGACCGCGCGATCGACGCCGACGACATCGTCTTCCTCGACTTCGGGCCGATCTTCGCCGAGTGGGAGGCCGACTTCGGCCGCACCTACGTGCTCGGCGACGACCCGGTCAAGCACCGCCTCGCCGCCGATCTCCCCCGCGTGTTCGCCGCGGGCCGCGAGTACTTCGACGCGCACCCCGACATCACGGGCGCCCAGCTGTACGCGCACGTCGTCGGGCTGGCCGAGGCCGCGGGCTGGACGTTCGGCGGCCCCCACAGCGGCCACCTCGTCGGCGAGTTCCCGCACGAGTCGATCGACGGCGACAAGATCGACAGCTACATCGCGCCCGGCAGCGACGGCCCGATGCGTCGCACCGACCGCGTCGGCCGGGCGTGCCACTGGATCCTCGAGGTCCACCTGGTCGACCGCGAGCGGCAGATCGGCGGGTTCTTCGAGCAGCTGCTCACCATCCGGCGTCCGGACCGCTCGGCCTGAGGCCACCTCACAGACCTTCGTGCGTCCTCGCAGGCCGTCGAACACCTGCGAGGACGCCGCAACGCCTGCGAGGTCGGCCGCTGCCCACCGGTTCAGTGGCCCTTGAACGCCTCCGCCAGCCACCAGGAGGGAGTGTCCGCGCGGACCTTCGCGTCCAGCAGCAGCGGACGGTCACGCGGCCCGGCGAGCCACTCCCCCACCACCGCCAGGTCGGCCCGGGTCCGCACGGTGGCCGCGGCGCAGCCGAACCCGGCCGCGATCGCCGCCAGGTCGGTGTCGGGGAACCGCACCGTCGTGTGGTCGTCGTCGGTGAAGTGGTGGAACTCCGCGCCGTAGCCCGCGTCGTCGTAGACGACGACCAGCATCCCCAGCCCGAGCCGCACCGCCGTCTCCAGGTCGGCGACGCCCATGAGGAAGCCACCGTCGCCCAGCGCCGCGACGGGCAGCCGGTCCGGCCGGGCCAGCGCCGCGCCGATCGTGGTGGCCAGCCCCAGCCCGATCGACTGGAACGCCTGGGTGAAGCAGAACCCGGCCGCGTCGGGCACGGCGAGGTAGGCGCTGGGGTAGCCCATGAAGTTGCCGGAGTCGATGCCCAGGGTGCGCTGCGCGGGCAGCAGGGCGTCGAGCTCGGCCGACAGCACCCGCGGGTCGATCCGGCCGTCGTCGGGGTCCTCGGGTAGCGGCAGGTCGTTCCACCGGCCCTCCGCCGCGATGCGCTTCGCGATCTCCTCGGTGCGCTGCCCCGCCCCGCCCGCGACGGCCGCGGCGACGTCCTTCGCGGTCGCCGCGACGTCGCCGAGCACCCCGAGGTCGACGGACCGCTGGGCACCGATCGCCGCCGGGTCGTCGTCGACCTGGACGACCGTGGCGGTCTCGCCGATCAGCGCCCCGTGCCGCGTCGTCCACATGGTCAGCGACGCGCCCCAGGCGACGACGAGATCGGCCCCGGCGATCAGCTCGACGGCCAGCGGCGTAGCGAAACCGCCGGAGATGCCCAACGCCCACGGGTCGCCCGCGAACAGCCCGTTCCCGACGGCCGAGGTGGCCAGCAGCGCGCCGCAGCGCTCCCCCAACGCGGCCAGCTCGGCGGCCGCGTGGCGGGCGCCCCGGCCCGCGATGAAGACCGGGCGCTCCGCGTCGTCGAGCAGCTTCGCCAACGCCGCCACCGAGGTCGGATCGGCACGCGGAGCTCCCCACGGCGCGACCGCGGGCAGCGGGCCGGGAAGTGGTGCTTCCGCCGCCTGGACGTCGAGCGGCAGGTTGAGCACCACCGTGCGCCGCTGCCGCACGCAGGTGCCGTAGGCGCGCACGACGTCCGCGACCGCCGAGGCCGGAGTGTGCACCCGCTCGGGGACAGCGCCGACCGCGCGGACGGCCGCGTCCTGGTCGATGCGGAAGTTCGAGCGCACCGCCGACCCCGCCGTGTCCGCGGCCAGCACCAGCAGGGGCGTGCGGCTCTTCGCGGCCTCGGCAATCCCGGTGAGCGCGTTGGTGAGGCCACAGCCCTGGTGGACGCTCAGCACCGTGACCGCCCCCGAGGTGCGCGCGTAGGCGTCGGCCATCATCGCCGCGCCGGTCTCGTGCCGGGCTGCGACGTAGGGCACGCCGCCCGCGCGCAAGGCGTTCGTCACGTGGAAGTTGCCGCTGCCGACCACCCCGAAGGCGTGCCCGACCCCGAGGCGGGCCAGCGCCGCGCCGACGGTGTCGGCGATAGTCGTCATCGCTCCACCAGCGCCAGCACCCGCGCGGGGCTGCCCGAGCCGCCCACGATCGGCAGCGGGCACACGATCAGCACGCTCCCGGTCAGTGGCAGTGCGGCGACGTTGCGCAAGCTGGTCAGGCCCCACTTGTTCGCGCCCATGAGCGCGGTGTGGCAGGGGAAGGCGGGCTCGAACGAGTGGGCCGCGCCCGCGTCGGTGCCGACCGTCTCCACCCCGAAGCCGGTGATCGGCGCCTCCTCGGCCAGCCACCGCGCGCACGCGGGTGAGACGCCGGGCGTGTGCGGGCCGCGGTCGTCGGCGTTGGCGAACGCGGCCGCGTCGTCGCCGCGCGCGTCCCAGCCGGTGCGGTAGAGCAGCCAGCCGCCCTCGGGCAGCGGGCCGTGCTCGGCCTCCCAGCCGCGGATGTGCTCGACCTCCAGCAGGAAGTCGGCGTCCTTCGCCACCTCCGCCGACATGTCGATCACAGCGGCCGCCCCGACCAGCGTCGACAGCGGGGCCTGGGAGACGTCGGGTCCGTCGCGCCCGGTCACCCAGTGCACCGGGGCGTCGAGGTGGGTGCCGGTGTGCTCGCCGGTGTGGATGTCGTTCCAGTACCACGCCGGGCCGCGGTCGTCGTAGCGCGAGAGCTCCTCCAGCTCGAAGGCGCGGGTGTTCGCGAACGGCGGCGGCAGCTGCAAGATCGGGGTGGAGCTCTGCAGCGGCGTCGTCAGGTCGACGATCTCGACCGCACCCGAGCGGGCCGCGTCGAGAACAGCGGAAAGCACAGTCATTGTGGCTCCTGGACAGCGACGGACGTTGCCCAGAGCATGCCCGGCCCGCAGCCCCGGCGCAGCGAAAACACGGGCCGGGCGGCCTCCTCGTTATGGCCGCGCAACAGATGAGCGGGAGACTGCACCGGTGATCGTCATCGACGGATGCCACATCGCCACGGTCGACGCGGCGGGAACCGAGTACGCGGACGGGCACATCGTCCTGGACGGGGGCCGCATCATCGCGGTCGGCGCGGGCCCGGCGCCGGACGTGCCACCCGGGGCGGAGCGGATCGACGGCGCCGGACTGCTCGTGACCCCCGGCCTGGTCAACGTGCACCACCACCTCTACCAGTGGATCACCCGGGGCTTCGCCACCGACGACACCCTCTTCGGCTGGCTGACCACGCTCTACCCGATCTGGGCCCGGCTGGACGAGCAGCTCGTGCACGACTCAGCCGCCGCGAACCTGGCCTGGATGGCGCTCACCGGCTGCACCACCAGCAGCGACCACCACTACGTCTTCCCCGACCGCGGCGGCGACCTGCTGGAAGCCGAGATCACGGCGGCACGGGAGGTGGGCCTGCGGTTCCACCCGAGCCGGGGCTCGATGAACCTGGGCGAGTCGGCGGGCGGGCTCCCGCCCGACTCCGTGGTCGAGGACCACGACGCCATCCTCGCCGCCACCGAGGCCGCGATCGGCCGCTGGCACGACCCGAGTCCCGAGGCCATGGTCCGGATCGCCGTGGCGCCCTGCTCGCCGTTCTCCGTGACCGGTGAGCTGATGCGCGACTCCGCCGCGCTGGCCCGCCGGGCGGGGGTCCGGCTGCACACCCACCTGGCCGAGACCGTCGACGAGGAGGAGTTCTGCCTCCAGACGTTCGGGCGCACCCCCGTGCAGTACGCCGAGGACCTCGGCTGGCTGGGCGACGACGTGTGGCTCGCGCACTGCGTGCACCTGTCCGACGACGCGATCGCCCGGATGGGCGCCACGGGCACGGGGGTGGCGCACTGCCCGACGTCCAACGCGCGGCTGGGCTCGGGCATCGCCCGCATGCGCGACCTGCTCGACGCGGGGGTCCCCGTCGGGCTGGGGGTCGACGGCTCGGCGTCCAACGAGTCCGGCCGGATGGTCGACGAGCTGCACCAGGCCCTGCTCGCGGCCCGGTTCCGCGGCGGTCCGCTGGCGCTGACGGCACGGCAGAGCCTCACGGCGGCGACCGTCGGCGGGGCGCGGTGCCTCGGCCGCGACGGCGAGCTCGGGACGTTGGAGGTCGGCAAGCTCGCCGACGTCGCGGTGTGGCGGGTCGACGGCCTCGCCGGAAGCGGCATCACCGACCCCGTCTGCACGCTGGTGTTCGGCGCGCCCGCGCTGGAGCACCTCTACGTCGGCGGGAACGCGGTCGTCAGCGGGGGTGAGCTGCGCACCGCCGACGCCGAGGGGCTGGCCGCGGCGGCCGGGCGGGCCGCGGCCCGGATCGCCGGGAACCCGTGACACACCAACGCCACGCACTCGGCGCCTGGCGGTAACACACGCCTGCAAGCGTTTGTCCGACGTTCAGGGAACGGAGGAAAACGCATGACGACCACGGAAAAGGCCGACAAACCGGACAAGCCCGCCGTGCACCCGGTGGACGAGGTGCTGCCCGCGCCCCGGCTGGTGGTGCTGGGCCTGCAGCACCTGTTCATCATGTACGCGGGAGCGGTCGCCGTACCGCTGATCGTCGGACCGGCCGTGGGCCTCGACGAGTCCGACATCGCCATCCTGGTGAGCGCCGACCTGCTGGTCTCGGGCATCGCGTCGATCATCCAGTCGGTCGGCATCAGCAAGATCATGGGCGTCCGGCTCCCGGTGGTCGCCGGAGCGACGTTCACCGTGCTCAACCCGATGATCATCATCGCCAACCAGTACGGCGGCCGCGACGGCCTGCCCTACGTCTACGGCGCGCTGATCATCTCGGGCATCTTCGGCCTGCTGATCGCGAAACCGTTCTCGATGGTGCTGCGGTTCTTCCCGCCGCTCGTCACCGGCACCGTGATCATGATGATCGGGCTCTCGCTGATCGGCGCGGACATCGGCCTGATCGCGGGCGACAAGACCGGCAGCTTCAACCCGAAGATCCCGGTGCTGGACGCGGCGGGCAACCCGGTGATCCAGGGCGGCCAGGTCGTGACCCAGATGAACCCGGACTCGGGGCAGGTCTCGCACATCGTGCTCGCCGCCGTCGTGATCCTGCTGATCGTGGCGATCTCGCGCTTCTTCCACGGCTTCGTCGGCCAGACCGCGGTGCTCATCTCGATCATCATCGGCACCCTGGTCGCCTGGCCGATGGGGCTGGTCGACTTCTCCTCCGTCGCCCAGTCCGACTGGATCGGGATCTCGGCGCCCTTCCACTTCGGGCCGCCGAAGTTCGCCGCTGCGGCGATCATCTCGATGTGCATCGTCGTGCTGGTGACCTACACGGAGTCCACGGCCGACATGCTGGCCGTCGCCGAGATGGTCGACCGGCCGCTCTCCCCCAACGACCTCGCCCGCGGCCTCGCCACGGACGGGTTGTCGGCGCTGCTGGCGGGGTTCATGAACTCCTTCCCCGACACCGCGTACGCCGAGAACGTCGGCCTGATCAGCATGACCGGGGTCCGCAGCCGCTGGGTCGTGACGGTCTGCGGGGCGTTCCTGGTGATCCTCGGCGTGATCCCGAAGGTCGGGGCCGTGGTCGCGTCGCTGCCCGGCCCGGTGATCGGCGGGGCGGCCACCGTGATGTTCGCGATGGTCACCGCCGTCGGCATCCAGACGCTGCACAAGGTGAAGTTCGGCGGACCGAACAACCACAACCTGCTGATCGTGGCGGTCTCGCTGTCGTTCGGGCTGATCCCGACCATCCAGCCCGCCTTCTACCAGCAGTTCCCCGCCGACTTCCAGGTGATCTTCGGGTCCAGCATCACGTCGACGGTGATCGTGGTCTTCGTGCTCAACCTGATCTTCAACCACTGGTGGCCGAGCCTGCCGCGCCGTGAGGGCGTGGTCGAGATGGCCATCGAGCACGGCGCGGTGGCGCCCGCGCACACCGGGGAGCGGACCGCCGAGGACGCCGAGCCGGGACGGCACTAACCGCTCCGCACACCCGTCACGGCCGCACGGTGAGGTCATGTCCGTGCGGTCGTGACGGCGGGACAACGGGGCGGCAATGGCCATCGCCGACGCTGGGTCCCGATGGCCGAGGTGACGCGGTCCCACTGCCCGTCCTTCTCACTGGTGCGCCGAGGGCGAGCGGGTCCGGGTGTTCGCGGCGCGGGTCGAGGACGGGGAGGTCGTCGTCGAGACCTCAGCGGACGCGGTCAGCCGGGCTTCGCCGGGAGCTCGGGCAGCCCCACGATCGCGAGCAGCTCCCGGTGGTCGCCGATGATGTGGTCGGGCACCGTGTCCCGGTAGGACTTCTCGCCCTGGCCCGAGGTGAACATCGCGGTCCGCAGGCCCGCCTCGCGGGCGCCGTGGATGTCGCGGTGCATGTCGTTGCCGACGTAGAGCGTGTGCCGGGCCGCGACCCCCATGCCGTCGAGCGCGCGCTCGAAGAGCCGCCGGTCGGGCTTGCGGTACCCGTGGTCGCCCGAGACGACCACCGGGTCGAAGTAGCCCTCCAGCCCCACGTGGTGCAGCTCGCCGCGGGCCCACGCGCTCTGCGCGTCGGTCACCAGGGCCAGCGGGAACGCGGCCTTCAGCGCGTCGAGCACCTCGCGGACGAACGGGTAGAGCCGCAGCCGGTGCCGGGAGATCCCGCGGAACGTCTCGGCGAGGAACACCGGCAGCCACTCCCGCTTGGCCGCGGGCAGCGCGCGCGTGAAGGCCGTCGCGTGCTCGTCGACGATCCGCGCCCAGATCGCCACCGCGTCGTACTCGGGGTGCGCCTCGGGGCTCGCCGCGCGCTGCTCGTCCATGTGGGCGAGGTAGAGGTCGCGCACCTCGTGGCGGCGCAGGTCGACGCCGGAGTAGCTGAGCAGGTGCCCGGCCGCGCGGAACAGCGCCTCGTCGTGGTCGTCGGTGAGGATGTCCACGAGGGTGCCGTTGACGTCGAAGGCGATCGCCTGGATGTCGTCCATCTCAGGCGAGCCTACGGGGCGCGCAGGAGTTCCTTGGCCTGCGCGACGAGCCGACCGCTGTAGTCCTCGCCGATGTAGTCGTTGCGCGCGACGCGCAGCAGGTTCAGCGCCATGTAGTAGGGCAGCCGGGCGGTGATCGACGCGAACGCCGCCTCGCGGTCGGGGAAGTGGCCGCAGTACTCCCACATGAAGTGGCCGATGAACGGTTCGGCGCGGGCGCGGTCGGCCGCGCCGCGCATGAACGCGTGCTGCAGCTCGCCTGCGACGCGGCCGACGTCGAACATGCGGTCGCCGCGCTTCATCCGCTCCAGGTCGATCGCGCCCACGTTCATGCCGCCTCCGAAGAGGAAGTTCGCGGGCGTGGCGTCGCCGTGCAGCCAGACCTGCTGGTCCTCCCACATCCGCGGCCGTTCCCGCCACAGCCCGCCCAGCCAGCGGCACTCGTCCATGTCCCACTGCCCGATCCGGCCGAGCCCGCGCAGGGTCGCGAGCTGGCCGTCGAGGTAGGCGCAGTCGTCGCCGAAGTCGACCGACTTCCCGTTGGCGGTGCGGTTGTGCTGCGTGGCGAGGTAGTAGGCGAGGGCGCCGAGGCGGGAGAAGAGCTGCGCGTCGTCGCCCTCCAGCGCGCGGTCGATCGCCAGGCTGAGCTGCTCCCCGCCGTAGTACTCGAGCGCCAGCACGCAGTTGATCTCACGGGCCATGCCGAGCGGCCGGATCACGTGGTGCGGGTTGCCGACGAGCGCGTACCGCCGCAGCTCCTGGTAGCTGCGGTACTCGCGGTCGGCCGTCGACTCGGCCCGGTCGCGGTCCCAGCCGAAGCGGTGGCCGAAGAACTTGCACACCAGCTTGACGCCCGTGCGGCACTCCTCGTAGCCGTAAACCTCGTTGCTGCCCTTGAGCTGGAACGCGCGGAACCTGGTCGGCCGGTCGACGCCGATCCCCTCGCTCACCACCCGGCACAGGAAGCGTTGCAAGGGGTCGGCAAGGGCTACCCGGCCGACGTAGGAACCCTGCACTGCCGGTTCGTCCCCCCGCGCTGGTGATCACCCGGACGCGGACGCTAGCAGCACTTCACCACGCATCCGGCGGGGGTTCACGGGATGTTCACGCGGTTCACCCATTGGTCACAGTGCGAACACACAACGTCGCCGATGGTGAGCATCCGCGTCCTTCTGAGCGTGTCGGTGGTGATCGGCACGGCGATGGAGACCACCCGCCCGCGACGGCGGGTCGCGCGACCTCCGTGGCGCGGCCGGGTCGGCGCTCCGCGGTGTGGCGCGCCCGGTGGCGGTGGCGATGGGAGCGGCAGTGGCGACGGCAGTGGCGACGGCAGTGGCGACGGCAGTGGCGACGGCGTGGCGACGGCCCGCGCCTCCGCATGGCCGAAGCCCGGAAGGGCCTTCGGCCATGGCGCGCGGGCCTGCCACGGCCGATGATCGGGGGCGTGCACCCGGTCACCGACGTCCACACCCACTACGTGCCGCACGGCTGGCCGCCGCTACCCGGTGAGGGCGACCGGCCGTCGTTGCGGGTCGACGGGCCGTCCGAGGCGACGATCATGTTGGGCGACAAGGAGTTCCGCCGGGTCACCGACAACGCGTGGAACGCCGACGTCCGGCTCGCGGCGATGGACGGCAGCGGCGTCGACCGGCAGGTGCTCTCCCCCACGCCCGTCTTCTTCGCCTACGACCAACCCCCTGGTGCCGCGGCCGCCACCGCCGCGATCCTCAACGACCTCGCCCTCGCCATCGCGGCGGAGGCTCCCGATCGGCTGATCCCGTTCTGCCAGGTGCCGCTGCAGGACCCCGACGCCGCCTGTCGCGAGCTGGACCGCGCGATCGAGGCCGGGCACCGCGGCGTCGAGATCGGCAACCACGTCGGCGACCGCGACCTGGACGACGCGGGCATCGTCACCTTCCTGCAGCACTGCGCGGACAAGGGTGTCCCGGTGTTCGTGCACCCCTGGGACATGCCCGACAACCCGCGCACCCGCCGCTGGATGGCGCAGTGGCTGGTGGGGATGCCCGCGGAGACCCACCTCTCGATCCTCGCGATGATCCTCGGCGGGGTCTTCGACCAGGTCGGGAACGACCTGCGGATCTGCTTCGCCCACGGCGGCGGGTCGTTCGCCTTCTGGCTGGGACGGGTCGAGAACGCCTGGCAGCAGCGCCGCGCGGTGGTCGGCACCTCGGCCCGGCCGCCGCGGGAGTACGTCGACCGGTTCAGCGTCGACTCCGCCGTCTTCGACCCGTCGGCGCTGCGGTTGCTCGTCGACGTGCTGGGGGCCGGTCGCGTGATGCTCGGCAGCGACTACCCCTACCCGCTCGGCGAGGCGAACGCCGGGACGTTGATCCGCACCTCGCCGCTGCTCACCGACCCCGAGCGGGACCTCCTGCTAGCCCACAACGCGGCGGCCTACCTGGGCCTCGGGGTGCGCGCATGACGCTGCGCAGCTCGCTGGACCTCGGCGAGGCCAACGCCCGCTTCCTGGACGCGACCGACCCCGCCCCACCGCGGCGCAACGACTTCCTCATCCCGCCCGCGCCCGGCGGCCGCTTCGCCGAGGCCGCCTACCTGGCGGGCAACTCGCTGGGACTGCAGCCGCGCAGCGTCCGCGCCGTCCTCGACGAGGAGTTGGACGCCTGGGCCCGACTCGGGGTGGAGGGGCACGTCGAGGGGATCCGGCCGTGGAAGCCCTACCACGCGTTCCTGCGCGAGCCCGCAGCCCGGCTGGTCGGCGCGCACCCCGACGAGACGGTCGCGATGAACTCGCTCACCGTCAACCTGCACCTCCTGATGATCAGCTTCTATCGCCCGACGCGGTCGCGACGGCTGATCGTGATCGAGGACAGCGCGTTCCCCTCCGACTCCTACGCCGCCCGGAGCCAGGTCGCGCTGCACGGCTACGACCCCGACGACGCGGTGGTCCGGCTGCGCCCGCGGCCGGGCGAGGACACGCTGCGCACCGACGACGTGGTGGCCTTCCTCGACGCCGAGGGCGAGCGCGTGGCGCTGCTGTTGCTCGGCGGGGTCAACTACCTCACCGGCGAGCTCATGGACATCCCCGCGATCACCCGCGCCGGTCAGCGGGCAGGCGCGGTCGTCGGCTGGGACCTCGCGCACGCCGTCGGCAACGTGTCGCTGCAGCTGTCGGAGTGGGGCGTCGACTGGGCCGCGTGGTGTCACTACAAGTACGTCAACGCCGGACCGGGCGCCGTCGCGGGCGCGTTCGTGCACCGGCGCCACCTCGCCGACCGCAGCCTCCGGAAGCTGCAGGGCTGGTGGAGCGGCAACGAGGAGACGCGGTTCGCGATGGCCCCGGTCCTCGACCCGGTCGACACGGCCGACGCCTGGCAGGTGTCGAACCCGCCGATCCTCGCGATGGCCCCGGTGCTGGCCTCGCTGAGGATCTTCGACGAGGTGGGGATGACGGCCCTGCGCGAGCGCAGCACCCGGCTCACCGGGTACCTGGAGGCGCTGCTCGACGGGATGGTCGGCGACCGCCCGCTCCAGGTCATCACCCCCCGCGACCCCGACCGCCGGGGCGCCCAGCTGTCGGTCCGGCTCCTCCGGGGCTCCGCGCAGGACGTGTGCGGGCGGATGCGCCGCGAGCACGGGGTGGTCGCCGACGCCCGCGAGCCCGATGTCGTGCGGCTCGCCCCCGCGCCGCTGTACTCCACCCACCACGACGTGTGGCGGGCGGCGAAAGCGCTGGTGACGGTGGCCGGAGGATGAACGAGCGGGTCGCGATCGTCGGGGCAGGCCTGGCGGGCTGCCTGCTGGCCGCGCTGCTGGGCGACCGGGGCGTGCCCGTCGACGTCTACGAACGCCGCGAGGACCCCCGCCGGGCGGGTGCCGAGCGCGGGCGGTCGATCAACCTCGCCATCTCGGCGCGCGGGCTGGACGCGCTCGCCCGCGTCGGGCTGGACGACCAGACGCTCGCCGACGCCCTGCCGATGCGCGGGCGCACCCTGCACTCCCCCACCGGCGAGCTCGCCTTCCAGTCCTACTCGGCCGACGGCACCCGCGCGATCAACTCCATCAGCCGGTCGGGCCTCAACCACGCCCTGCTCGACCGGGCCGAGCAGGCACCCGGTGTCACCCTGCACTTCGGGCACCGCCTCACCGGCGTCGACGCCGAGACCGGCGAGCTGGACTTCGAAGGACGCGGGGCGAAGGCGGATGTCGTCGTCGGCGCGGACGGGGCCTACAGCGCGGTGCGCCGCGCGATCCAGCACGGCATGGACCTGCACCAGGAGTTCCTGCCGCACGGCTACAAGGAGCTGACGATCCCGGCGCGCGACGGCGGGTTCGCGCTGGACCCGGCGTCGCTGCACATCTGGCCGCGCGGCTCGTCGATGATGATCGCCCTGCCCAACACCGACCGCTCGTTCACCTGCACGCTGTTCTGGCCGAAGGACGGGCCGGGCGGCTTCGCCGAGCTCACCGGGCCCGCGCAGGTGCGGGCGGCGTTCGAGGAGCGCTACCCCGACGCCGTGCCGCTGATGCCGACCCTCACCCAGGACTACCTGGCCAACCCCGTCGGGTCGCTGGTCACCGTGCGGTGCCGACCGTGGGTGCGGGGGCGCGTGGCGCTGCTCGGCGACGCCGCCCACGCGATCGTGCCGTTCTTCGGGCAGGGCGCGAACTGCGCGTTCGAAGACTGCGTCGAGCTGGAGCGCTGCCTCACCGCGACCGGCGGCGACCGGCCGTCGGCGCTGGGCGCGTACGAGGCGAACCGGAAGGCCAACGCCGACGCGATCGCCGACATGGCCCTGGAGAACTTCGTGGAGATGAGCGAGAAGGTCGCCTCGCCGGTCTTCCGCGGCCAGACCCGCGTGCGGCACGCCCTCGAGCGCGTGCTGGGCGGCCGCTACGTCTCGCGCTACGAGCTGGTGTCGTTCACGACGATCCCGTACGCCCAGATCGAGGGCCGGATCCGCAAGCAGGACCGGGCGGTCGGGGCCGTCGCGGCCGGGGTGCTCGCGGCGGCCGCCGCGGGTGTGGCGCTCACGAGGAGGAGACCATGACCGAGATCGGCGAGCCGATCCGCTTCGACGGCTGGATCGACGAGCACCGCCACCTGCTGAAGCCGCCGGTGGGCAACAAACAGCTGCACGACGGCGCGCAGGACCTGATCGTGATGGTGGTCGGCGGGCCCAACCAGCGGCAGGACTACCACGTCGACCCCTACGAGGAGTGGTTCTACCAGCTCAAGGGCAACATGCACGTCAACGTCATCGACGACGGACGCCCGCGCACGGTCCACATCCAGGAGGGGCAGACGTGGCTGATGCCCGCGTTCCTCCCGCACTCCCCGCAGCGCCCCGAGGAGGGCTCGATCGGGCTGGTCGTCGAGCGGGTGCGCAAGCCGGGCACGTTGGAGAAGTTCCAGTGGTACACCCACACGCCCGGGTCGGCGACGCTGGTGCACGAGGTGGAGCTGCAGGTCAACGACATCCGCGCGGACCTGCCGCCGGTGTTCGAGGCCTTCTACGCGCAGCTGCCCGAGCTGCGGCTCCCCGACGGCTCGCCGGTGACCAGGGAGTCGCTCTCGCCGGTCTAGCCCGTTGCCGTGCCGAAGAGCAGCCCGAGGCAGTAGGTGACGGCAGCGGCGCCGAGGCCGATGGCGAGCTGGCGGACCGCCCGTCGTAGCGGCGGGCCGCCGGACAGCACCCCGACCGTCGCGCCCGTCAGCATCAGCGCGAGCCCGACGAGCACCACGGCGATCGCCAACGCCACCAGCTCGGGCAGGCCGAACAGGAACGGCAGCACCGGGATCGCCGCGCCCGAGGCGAAGAAGCAGAAGCTGGACAGGGCCGCGGCGATGCTGGAGCCCACCACGTCCTCGCCTTCCTCGATCGCCTCGACCGCGGCCGAGGCGCTCAGCGCGGGATCCGGGCTGCCCAACACCTCGCGGGCGAGCCGGTCGGCCTCGTCGGCGGCCACCCCGCGGGCGCGGTAGACGAGCGCGAGCTCGTTGGCGTCGACGTCCAGGCGCCCCAGCACCGACGCGGCGTCGCGGGTGTCGGGCACCGACGCCGCGAGCAGCTCGCGCTGTGAGCGCACCGAGACGAACTCGCCCGCGCCCATCGACAGCGCGCCTGCGAGCAGCCCCGACAGGCCGGTGAGGAGCACCGTCGCGGTCATCGCCCCACCGCCGATCACCCCGAGCACCAGCGCGAGGTTGCTGACCAGGCCGTCGTTGGCGCCGAACACCGCGGCCCGGAACGTGCCCGACACCCGCGCCCGGCCGCGCGCCGCGAGCCCGCGCACGACCTCCTCGTGGATCCGCTCGTCGGCGGCCATCGCGGGGGTGGCGTCGGCGTCGGCGTCGTAGGGCGACCGGGTCTCCGCGCGTTGGGCGAGCGCGAGCACGAACACCGAGCCGAACCGCCGGGCCAGGAAGGCCAGCACCCGCATCCTGGTCGCCCCCCGCCCCACGTCGGCGGCGTCCTCGCCGAGCAGCCCCGCCCAGTGCGCGGCGTGCCGCTCCTCCGCGGTGGCCAGGCCGATGAGGATCTCGCGCTCCTCACCCGTCCGCCGGGTCGAGAGGTCGCGGTAGACCCTGGACTCGGCGCGCTCGTCGGCGAGCCTGCGCCGCCACTTGCGGCGCGTCGCCGGGGACGGACCTGCGGGCACCTCGGTCATGGCGCGGATTCTTGCGCACCTCCGTCGGTTGTACCGGCAGCATCGCGCCGATGCGCCACACCCGCGTTGGGGGGCGCCCACCCGCGTCCTGGCGGCCGTGCGGGCACCGCGATGCTTGTGCGGCCGGAGCCCGCGTCGGAGAGTGGACGGTGTGATTCCCGTTCTGCGCCTCGACGCGGCCCGCACGGCGGACGGGGCGTTCGCGCCCGCCTTCCTCGACGACCTGCGCACCGCCCTGCACGAGGTCGGGTTCTTCCAGCTCACCGACTACGGCGCCGCGCCGGGCCAGATCGCCGCGCTCACCGACCTCACGCGCCGGTTCTTCGCGCTGCCCCTGGACGAGCGGCTGGCGCTGGACAACCGGCTGTCCCCGCACTTCCGCGGCTACACCCGGCTGGGCCACGAGATCACCGCGGGCCGCCCGGACGCGCGCGAGCAGCTGGACTTCGGGCCGGAGCAGGAACCGTTGCCGCGCACCGCATGGGACGAGCCGTTCGACCTCCTGCGCGGGCCCAACCAGTGGCCCGAGGCCCTGCCGGAGCTGCGCGCCGCCGTGCTGGCCTGGACGGAGCTGCTCGGGCGCGTCGGCACCGAGCTCACCCACGCCATCGCCGCGGCGCTCGGCTGCCCCGAAGGCCACTTCGACGCCGCGTTCGCGGGCGAGCCGCACTGGTTCGGCAAGCTCATCCGCTACGTCGGGCGCCCGGATGACGGCCCGCAGGCCCAGGGCGTCGGGCCGCACGCCGACTGGGGCTTCCTCACCCTCCTGCTCCAGGACGACACCGGCGGCCTGCAGGCGCGGCCACCGCGCGCGCCCGAGTGGATCGACGTCCCGCCGCTCGACGGGGCGCTCGTGATCAACGTCGGGGAGATGCTGGAGGTCGCGACGCGCGGCTACCTGGTGGCCACCGACCACCGGGTGCTCCCGTGCCTGCCCGGCACCACCCGGCAGTCGATCGGCATCTTCTGGTCGCCGCGGCTGGACGCGACGCTGGACCCGCTGCCGCTTCCCCCGGCCCTGGCCGCCGAGGCGCCCGGCGTTTCGCGGCACGCGCACAACGCGCTGCTGCCCCGGTTCGGGGACAACGCGCTGAAGGGCTGGCTGCGCTCCCATCCCGAGGTGGCCGCGCGCCACCACCCGGATCTGGTCGGCGCCGGCTGATACTCCAGGCCGGAGGCGGTCGACGGCCGTTGCCGATCTACCTGGAGGAAGCATGCCCGCACGACCCCGGCTGCGGCTGTTCGACGACCGCTCGCCTTACGTCGACCGCTTCGGCGTGCTGCTCGTGCTCACCGGCATCGTGATCGTGACGTTGTCGCTCACCGGGTTGGGCAGGCCCGGCGACGGCCTCATCGGCAACCTCGGCACCGCGGTGACGACGGTGATCGTCGGCGTGACGCTGCTGCTCGCGCTGCGGGCGTCGGGGGTGGCCAAGGGGTGGCTGCGGACCGCCGACGTGCTGGTGGGCTTCGTCGTGGCCGCGGCCCTCGTCGGCGCGGTGGTGACGCTGGCGGCCGACAACCCCGACGAGGTCGAGGTGACCATCGCCCCCGACCTGTGGGCCCTCCTCGCCCTGCTGGCCCCGGTGGTGATCGTGCGCAGGCTCCTGCAGCACCGCGAGGTCACCATGCGCACGCTCGCGGGCGCGATCAGCACGTACCTGCTGATCCCGGTGGCGTTCCAGTTCGTCTTCCTGTTCGTCGACGGCCTGCTGCCCAACGGGTTCTTCGGCCGCCCGCAGCCGCCGACGTCGTTCATGTACTTCAGCCTGACCACGGTCACCACCGTGGGCTACGGCGACCTCTCCCCCGCCTCGAACATCGGCAGGCTGCTCGCGACGGTCGAGGCGTTGATCGGCCAGGTCTTCCTCGTGACGTTCGTGGCCCTGCTGGTGGGGCTGCTCGGTGAGCGCTGGCGGGTCGACCGCGCCCCGGAGCCCCGTGAGGACCCCGACCAGTAGGTGCGGCTACCCCGCGACCTCGTCGAGGCCGCCTCGCACGGCGTCCACCAGCAGGTCGAGGTGGTCGGTCGCCACGGTGAGCGGCGGGGAGAACGCGAGCGCGGTCGCCATCGGGCGGACCAGCGCGCCGCGCTCGCGCACCGCCATGCCGACGCGGGCCGTCACGCCCGGGTCGGCCTTCAGCCGCTCCGCGTCCAGCTCCAGCGCGCCCAACACCCCGACCCCGCCGCGGACCTCGCTGACGAGCGGGTGGTCGGCGAGCGTGGAGAGCGCGGCGAACAGCTCGCCCTCGAGCGTCTGCGCCCGCTCCAGCAGGCCCTCGGACTCCATGATGTCGAGGTTGGCCATCGCCGCCGCGCACGCGGCCGGATGCCCCGAATAGGTGGCGCCGTGCCGGAACGGGGCCGCGCCGGGCGCCCAGAACGGCTCCGCGATCCGCTCGTGCACCACCAGCCCGCCCAACGGCAGGTAGCCGCTGGTGACACCCTTCGCGAAGACGATCATGTCGGGCTCGATGCCGAACCGCTCGATCCCGAACCACGTGCCCAGCCGCCCGAAGCCGCAGATCACGGAATCGGCGACGAAGAGCACGCCGTGCTCCGTGCAGATCTCGCGGGCGCGCTCGAGGTAGCCGGGAGGCGGCGGGATCACCCCGCCCGCGCCGATCACGGGCTCGGCGAGGAAGGCGGCCACCCGCTCCGCGCCCAGGTGCTCGATCTCCTTCGCCAGCGCCTCGGCGTCGTCGTGGGCGACGGTCACGACGTCGGGCACGAACGGCCCCGCGAGCCGGTTGGCGGGCATCCCGGCCAACGACGTGCCGAAGCCGTGGGTGCCGTGGTAGGCGTGCGTGCGTCCGATGAGGACGGTGCGCTCCGGCTTGCCGGACCGAGCGAAGTACTCCCGCGAGAGCTTCGCCGCGGTGTCGATCGCGTCGCCGCCCCCGCTGACCAGGAAGATCTTGGCGCCGGGGACGGGCGCGAGGGCCGCGAGGCGCGACGTGAGGGCCTGCACGGGCTCGTTGGTGACGTCGCCGAAGGTCTGGTAGGTCGCCAGCGTGCTCATCTGGGCGTGGACGGCGTCGGCGATGGCCTGGCGGCCGTGCCCGACGTTCACGCACCACAGGCTCGCTGTGCCGTCGAGGTAGCGCTTGCCCTCGGTGTCGTAGACCCAGACGTCGTCGCCCCTGGTCAGGACGAACTCGGCGGAGCGCACCGCGCCCATCGCGGCGAAGGGGTGCCAGAACGAGGTGTCGGCCATGCCCGAGATCCTGCCCGGCCGCTCAGCCCGCGTCGAGGATGCTCCGCGGTGGGGCGGAGCGGCGGGTGACGAGTAGTTTGGGCGACATGAGCCGGAAGCGCGAACCGGCGCGAGGAGTGCGCGGGTTCGTCCGACGGTTCCTGCAGCGCCCCGGATCGGCGGATCTGCGCCGACCCCGCCGCATCGCCGCGGCCGCCCAGACGGCGAAGGGCAGCCTGCTCGCGCTGGCGGGGCACGACAGCTGGGGCGACACCGAGCTGGCCCAGTTCCTCGCCCTGGCCCGGGACGACGCGGAGAAGACGCTCGACGAGCGCCCCTTCGACGTGCAGTTGCAGGCCGCGGCCGCGATGCTCGTCGGCCACGTCGTCGAGATGGCCACCGGCGAGGGCAAGACGCTGGCCGGGGCCCTGGCCGCCGCCGGGTACGCCCTGCAGGGCCGCCGCGTGCACGTCATCTCGGTCAACGACTACCTTGCCCGCCGCGACGCCGAGTGGATGGGCCCGCTCTACACGGAGCTCGGCCTCACGTTCGGCTGGATCGACCAGTGGACCACCACCGAGCGGCGCCGCGAGATCTACGGCCGCGACGTCGTCTACGTGCCGGTCAACGAGGTCGGGTTCGACGTCCTGCGCGACCGGCTCGTCACGGTCCTCGACGAGTGCGTCCTGCCCGAGCCCGACGTCGCCATCGTCGACGAGGCCGATTCGGTGCTCATCGACTCCGCGCGCGTGCCGCTGGTGCTGGCGGGCGGCACCGACGTCGACACCGCCGACCCGAAGATCGTCTCGGCGGTGCGGCGGCTGCGCTCCGAGGTGCACTTCGAGACCGATCCGGCCGGGCGCACCGTGCACCTGACCGCGCTGGGGCTGGCCAGGGTGGAGCGGCAGCTCGGCGGCGTCGACCTCTACACCGAGGACCAGGCGGACGCGCTCGCGGCGGTCAACGTCGCGCTCTACGCCCACGCCCTGCTCCGCCGCGACGTCGACTACCTCGTGCGCGACGGGAAGGTCGAGCTGATCGACGACTCCCGCGGCCGAGTGGCGCACCTGCAGCGCTGGCCCGACGGGCTGCAGGCCGCCGTCGAGGCCAAGGAAGGCCTGGACACCAGCCCTGCCGGTGCCGTGCTCGACCGGATCGTCGTCCAGTCGCTGCTCGGGCGCTACCGCACGCTGTGCGGGATGACCGGCACGGCGATGGCGGTCGCGGAGGAGCTGTTCGAGTTCTACAAGCTCTCCGTGGGGGCGATCGAGACCAACGAGCCCTGCATCCGCGAGGACCTCCCCGACCGGGTCTACCGCACGGTGGAGGCCAAGGAGGCGGCGATCGTCGAGCACGTGGCGGCGATCCACGAGACCGGGCAACCGGT
Organism: uncultured Actinomycetota bacterium; assembly: GCA_963799945.1. Taxonomy (GTDB): domain Bacteria; phylum Actinomycetota; class Actinomycetes; order Mycobacteriales; family Pseudonocardiaceae; genus Pseudonocardia. The sequence goes on along the minus strand of CAWCZG010000002.1, from coordinate 171,874 downwards.
GCTCCTGGGCACGCAGGACGTCGCCGAGTCCGAGCGGCTGGCCGGGGCGCTGAAGGCCGCCGGGGTCGAGTGCGCCGTGCTCAACGCCCGCAACGACGCCGAAGAGGCCGCGATCATCGCGAAGGCGGGCGAGCGCGACCGCGTGACGATCTCCACGCAGATGGCGGGCCGCGGCACGGACATCCGGCTCGACGACGACGTGGTCGAGCTGGGCGGGCTGTACGTCGTCTGCTCGGGGCGCCACGAGACCGGCCGCCTCGATGACCAGCTGCGCGGCCGCGCGGGCCGCCAGGGCGACCCCGGCACGTCGGTGATCCTCGCGAGCATCGAGGACGAGCTGGTCACCCGCAACCTGCCCGAGGCCCAGTCGCCCAGCGCGGCGAACAACGACGGCCTGATCGACGACGCCGCCGCGGCCGACCTGCTGAGCCACGCCCAGCGGGTGGCTGAGGGGGCCGCACTCGCGATCCGGCGCACGACCTGGCGCTACGGGCAGATCGTCGATACGCAGCGGGCGGCCGTGCTGCGGCACCGCAGGATCGTGCTGCGCACCGACCGCGCGGTGAAGCTGCTGGAGGAGAGCACCCCGGAGCGCTGCACCGAGATCCGCGAGAAGCTGGGCGAGGAGGTGCTCACCACGGCCGTGCGGCACATCGTGCTCGCGCACCTCGACCAGGCGTGGTCAGACCACCTCGCCATGCTCGACGACGTGCGCGAGGGCATCCACCTGCGGGCGCTGGCCCGGGAGAGCCCGCTCGAGGAGTTCCGCAAGATCGCCAACGAGACGTTCGACCCCTTCTTCGAGGTCGTCTACGAGCGCGCGACGGCCACGCTCGACGAGGCCGACATCACCGAAGCCGCCATCGCGCACACCGGCCCCCGCCGCCCCACCTCGACGTGGACCTACCTGGTGACCGACGACCCGTTCGGCAGCGAAGCCGACCGCTTCCTCACCGGCCTCCGAGCCACCGCCCGCCGCAGCCACCGCCCCTGACGCGGGGCACCGGGCCCGCAGGCGGACCGCCGTAGGCTGATCGCGTGGACGCGTGGGCCGACGCCGCGGGGGTCGTGCTCGCGGGCGGGCGGTCGTCCCGGATGGGCACGTCCAAGGCGGCCATGGAGTGGCACGGCTCCACGCTGCTGTACCGCACAGCGGCGCTCCTGGGTCGGACGGTCGGGGGCCCGGTCGTCGTCGTCAGCGCGGTGGAGCAGGAGCTGCCGCCGCTGCCGGACGGGGTTCGCGTCGTGACCGATCCCGTCCCGGGGCTCGGGCCGCTGCAGGGCATCGGGGCCGGGCTGGGGGCCGTCGCCGGGGCGGCGGAGATCGCCTTCGTCTGCTCGACCGACCTGCCGTTCCTGCACCCGGCGTTCGTGCGGCGCGTCCTGTCCGCGCTGGCTCCCGCGACCCCGGAACGCCCGACCGCCGATCGCGCGACGGCGGGCCGCACTGCGCCGGATCACACAGCGGCGGATCCCACAGCGGCGGATCCCGCAGCGGCGGATCGCGCAGCGGCGGGCCGCGCAGCGCTTGCGGCGGCTGACAGCGCCGGGATGGGGGGCTCAGGGTCGGACGCAGGCCAAGGCGCCGGGGGCCGCCCAATCGAGGTGGCTCTGCCGTTCGCCCGCGGCTACCGGCAGCCGCTGGCTGCGGGCTACCGGACCGCGCTGGCCGAGCCGATCGCCGCGCTGCTGGAGGCGGGCAAGCTGCGGCCGGGCATGCTGTTCGAGCGCAGCCACGTCGTCGAGCTCGACGACGCCGCCCTGCTCGCCGATCCGGAGCTCGCCCGGCTCGACCCCGGCCTCGAGTCGGTCACCAACGTCAACGAGCCCGCCGACTACGCCGCGGCCCGCGCACGGCCGCCCGAGCCCGTCACCGTCGAGACCGCAGGCGGACGACACCAGGTCCGGGCCGCGATGCTCGGTGCCGCCGCGGCCGCCGTCGGGATTGCGGTGACGGGCGATCTGGCGGTCTTCCTGAACGGATGCCGCGTCGACCCCGATCCGCACCTGCCCCTGGTCGCGGGCGACACGGTCGTCCTGGAGGGCTGACCCGCTCGCCGAAACTGCCCCTGGCCGCTGGAAGGCGACCCGGGACCGCTCCGGGAGGACGGTGACCGGCCCGGCGCGTCGCGCTACAGCGAACACCCGGTCGTAGCCGGCGCGCACGGCGGCCTCACGGTCGAGGAAGTGTCGGTCGAGGTCACCGAGGGGGCGCGCAGTTGTGGGTTTGGTTGCGGTTCGCGAACGCCCGGCCACACTCCGGGCACACCCACAACGGCTGTGACACGTATGAATCGCCTCACTCTCAGATAAATGACCCTGAGTCACTGCACGTGCATCCGTTCGTGCGAAACTAGCTGTGGGCAACCCGACCCACCTCCGGTTACCGTTACCACTCGTCACGGATGACGTCGGAGGCAATTTCCCGGACGTCCGGGACGAGCACGACGGGAGGCAGCGTTGAGGAGCAGCGCACGCCACGCCGTCGCAGGCCGCCCGGTGGCGGTCGGGCTCCGCGGTCCCGGCGGCGGCGGCCTCCGCGTCGAGGCCAACGGCATCAACGTGATCATCGACGCCGAGCGGCGCGGCCGCGCCCGCCAGCTGTTCTGGCCGTGGTTCGGCGCCAACGTCTCGGTCCTCGGCCTGTCCTACGGCGCTTTCGCGCTCGGCTTCGGCATCTCGTTCTGGCAGGCCGTGGTCACCGGCGTGATCGGCATCGTCGCCTCCTTCCTCCTCTGCGGATTCGTCGCCCTAGCAGGCAAACGGGGCTCGGCACCGACCATGGTGCTCTCCCGCGCCGCGTTCGGGGTCCGCGGCAACCGCCTGCCCGCGTTGATCTCCTGGCTGCTCACGGTGGGCTGGGAGACCGTACTGACGATCACCGCGACACTGGCCACCGCCACGGTCTTCCAGCGGCTCGGCTGGGGCTCGGGATTCGAGATCCAGGTCGTGGCGCTGGTCGTCGTCGGCGCCCTCACCGTCTCGGCGGGCGTGCTCGGTTTCGACACCATCATGCGGATGCAGCGGGTCATCACGGTGGTCACCGCCGTCCTCACGGTGATCTACATCGTGCTCGTCACCCCGATGATCAACTGGGCCGAGGTGGCGGCGATTCCCGCGGGCAGCCCGGCCAAGGTCGTGGGTGTCCTGGTGTTCTTCCTGACCGGGTTCGGCCTCGGCTGGGTCAACGTCGCCGCCGACTACTCCCGCTATCTGCCCCGCTCGGCGTCGTCACTGGGCGTGATCGGCTGGACGACCTTCGGCTCGTCGCTGGCGCCCCTGGTGCTGATGGTCGTGGGGCTCCTGCTCGCGGGCTCCTCCCCCGATCTCGCCGCGGCGATCGCGAGCGACCCGGTCGGGGCGATCGCCATGACGCTGCCCGTCTGGTTCCTCGTGCCGTTCGCCGTTGTCGCCGTGCTCGGCCTGGTGGGCGGGGCCGCGCTGGACATCTACTCGTCGGGGCTGGCCCTGCTGGCCGCGGGGCTGCGCGTACCGCGCGCGGCGGCGGCGTTCATCGACGGCGTGATCATGATCGCGGGCACGGTCTACGTCGTCTTCGTGGCCGGTGACTTCCTGGGCGAATTCATGGGCTTCCTCATCACCCTCGGTGTTCCCGTCGCGGCCTGGTGCGGGGTGATCCTCGCCGACCTCGCGCTCCGGCGCACCGACTACGACCACAACGACCTCTACCGCCCCGCGGGCCGCTACGGCGACGTCCAGGTGTTCCCGCTGGTGCTGGTGATCGTCGCGACGCTGCTCGGCTGGGGCCTGGTCACGAACGCGAGCGCCGAATGGCTCCAGTGGCAGGGCTACCTCCTGGGCCCGCTCGGCGGCAAGCACGGCGACTGGGCGGGCGCCAACCTGGGCGTCCTGGTCGCGCTGGCCGTTCCCTTCGTCGCGACCCTGGCCGCTGACGTCGCCCGGCGCCCCGCCGCCGAGCCCGTGATGCAATGACGGCGGGCGTGACCACCGAGAAGATCCGGGCACAGGACAAGCTGGCGGCACGCTTGTTCCTCATCCTCCACGACCCCGTCAGCGGCCGGTGCGCCGTCTCGCCCGACGGGCTGCGGTGCGCGCTGGTCGGGGCGGAGCTCGCCGAGCTCGTACTCAACCGCCGGGTCACGCTGGTCAATGAGCTGGTCGTGCTCGGCGCGCCGAGCGCACCGGGCGCCGACGCGCTGTCCGCGTTCGTGGTCGGCGCGATCGCCCGTCAGCCCGAGCCCTACGGGGTGCCGACATGGCTGGCCGCGATCGGCGACGCCGTCGTGGAGCTGGTCGCGGCCCGGCTCGTCGAGGCCGAGATCCTCAGGCGGGCCAAGCCGGTGATGCGCAGGCGCGGCCGCTTCCCGGCGGTCAACCTGATGGCGGCATCCGGGCCGCGGGTGCGGCTGGAGCACATGGTGCGCGAGCCCGCCCACGCCGACCTGGCTGGCGCCACCTGCGCCGCGCTGGTCGACGCGGTCGGCGCGGGGCGCCTGCTGCAGGGCGACGGCGGACGCCGACAGCGGCGCCGGGGGCTGGCCGCCATCGCGGCCACCCTGCCCCCCGACCTGCGCGGCCTGGTGACCAGCGTCGAAGTCGCGCACGCCTCGGGCGCGCTCCCCCCCTCGCTCCGCCTGCGCCCCCGGGGCTGATCGCCGACCTCGCACACCTTCTGGCGTCGTCGCAACAGTTCGGCCGTCTGCGAGGACGCCGCAACCTTTGCGACGTTGGCGTGCGGGCCACCACCGACCACGCCCGAACCTGGCGCACACCTCACGTGATCACCACGTCGCTGGGCCCGCCGTGAACCCGTTGCGCACTGCGTGGCGCTCGAGGTCGACGCCAGCGGGGTTTGGTTCGAGCAGAACCCCGCTTACGTCCCCCTCGGGTGTCATCGGCCGCCTGCTGCGTGGCGCGGCGGACTCCGCGGCCTCTGCGAAGTCGAGCTCCGACTGCCTACGCGCCGGTCTCGGCGACCAGCCCGGCCGCCTCGATGCCCGCCAGCGCCGCGGCCTCGTCGTTGAGCGAGGCGTCGCCGGTCACGCCGACGGCGCCGAGCAGCCTGCCCTCGCCGTCGCGGATGAACACGCCGCCCGGCACGGACAGGATCCGGCCGCCCGCCAGCGTCGCCACGGAGGTGAAGAACTCCGGCGAGTCGGCGGCGCGCGCGGCGATGGCGCGGTTGGTCATGCCCAGGCCGAGCACGCCCCAGGCCTTGGCCACCGCGATGTCCGGGCGGAGGTTGCCCGAGCCGTCCTGGCGGCCCAGCGCGACGAGCACCCCGCCGGGATCGAGCACCGCGGCGGTCAGGGGGTTGAAGCCCTGCTCCGTGCCGTGCGCGAGGGCGCCGTCGACGATGGTCTTCGCCTGCTCCAACGTGATCGTCACGCTCGCACCCTAAACGGTCCACGACCGCGGCACGGCACCCGAGAACCGGCCCTAGCTGGGCCGCACGAGCAGGATCCACCCCGCGGCCACGACGGCCGCCCCGGCCACCAGCCAGAACAGCGCCCGCCACGCGCCGCCGGGGAGGTGCGTGAGGCGGGCGAGCATGTCGGCGTCGGAGGCGCCACCGCGGCGCGGCCGCAGCTCACGGGTGGCCCGCAGGCCGCCGAGCAGCAGGAACCAGCACAGGGCCGCGGCGAAGCCGTCCTGCACCCGCGGCGTGGCCCAGACCGCGGCGTACCCGACCAGCGCCCCCGTGACGAGCACGGCCAGGGCGCCGTACGCGTTGCGGATCAGCACCAGCGTGACGACCAGCAGCCCGAGCGCGATCCAGAGCATCAGCCGGGCTTCGTCGACCGCCACCAGCAGCGCGCCGCCCAGGCCCAGCAGCGACGGGGCGGGGTAGCCCGCGACGAAGGTCAGCACGAGGCCGGGCCCGCGCCGGGCCCCGGTGGACACCGTGACACCCGACGTGTCGGGGTGCAGCCGGATCCCGGTGAGCCCGCGGCCCGCCAGCACCGCGACCAGCGCGTGCCCGCCCTCGTGCGCGATCGTCACGACCGTGCGCGTCCACCGCCACAACGGCCGCCACCCCACCGCGACGAGCGCGAGGGCCGCGGCGAGGAGGACGCCGAGGTGGCCGTACAGATATCCGGTCACGGCGGCGGTGCTCATACGGCCATTGTGGCGCGGGCTTGACCTTCCAGTGGGTGGAGGGTTCAGGATCTCCTCCTGTGACCCTCTTGACCATCGGACAGCTCGCCCGGCGATCCGGGGTGCCGGTGCGCACGATCCGCTTCTGGTCCGAGGCGGGTGTGCTGCCCGAGACCGACCGGTCGGGCGGCAACTACCGCCGCTACGACGCGCGCGCGGTCGCCCGGCTCGACCTCGTTCGCACCTTGCGCGAGCTGGGCCTGGGCCTCGAGGAGGTGCGCCTCGTGCTGGAGCGCAGGCGCAGCGTCGCCGACGTCGCCGCGGCCCACGTGGCCGCGATCGACGCCCACATCCGCGTGCTGCGGACCCAGCGTGCCGTGTGCACCCTGCTGGCCCGCGGCCTCGACGCACCCGACAGCATCGACCCCGAACGAAGGATCGCTGTGATGAACGACCTCGCCCGCCTCTCCGCCGAGCAACGCCAGCAGATGATCGACGAGTTCGTCGACACGACGTTCGCCGACATCGACCCGGACGCACCCGGCGCGGGCATCGCCCAGGCCATGCGCACGATGCCCGCTCAGCTGCCCGACGACCCGTCCACCGAGCAGGTGGAGGCCTGGATCGAGCTGGCCGAGCTGGTCGCGGAGCCGTCCTTCCGCACCCGCGTCCGCGAGATGGCGACCACGGGTGCGCAGGCCGCCCCCCAGGAGCCGTTCGACCCCGCCGCGGTCCTCGAGCACGCCGGTGCCGCGCTGGCCGCGGGCATCGGGCCCGGAACGCCCGAGGCCCGCGCGGTGGTCGACCGGATCGTGCCCACCGACCTGGACGCACCCGGCCGCGCCGCGCTCGCGGACCGGCTCGCGACCTTCTCCGACCGGCGGGTCGAGCGCTACTGGCAGCTGCTCGGCGTGCTCAACGGCTGGCCGCAGCGCCCGCCGTCGGTCCCGGCCTTCGAGTGGCTGATCGCGGCGCTGCGCACGTCCTGATCGAGCCGCCTAGTCCTTGCGGCCGGTCACCGCCAGGCCGACGCCGAGGCCGATCATCATCAGGCCGCCGGTACCGCCGACGAACCGCAGCCGGGCGGGCGAGGTCGCGAACCACGCGCGCACCGCGCCCGCCAGCAGGCCCCACGTGCTGTCCAGCGTGGCCGCGATCAGCGCGAACAGCAGGCCGAGCACCAGCATCTGCGCGGTGGCGTCGCCCGCGTGCACGTCGACGAACTGCGGCAGCACGGCCGCGAAGAAGATCAGGACCTTGGGGTTGGTGACGCCCACGACCACGCCCTGCCAGTACAGCCTGCCCTGCGCGGGCGCGGCCGGGCCCGCGAGCGCCGCGACCAGGTCGCCGCGGTGGCGGAACGTCTGCACGCCCAGGTACACGAGGTAGGCCGCTCCGGCGAGCTTCAGCACCGTGAAGACCTCCACCGACCGGGCCGCCACCGCCCCGTAGCCGAGCGCGACCGTCACCACCACGATCGAGGCACCGGTGGTGTTGCCCGCCACCGACAGCAGCGCCGCGCGCCGCCCGTGGGCCAGCGCGCGGCCGACGATGAACAGGACGCTCGGCCCGGGGATGACCACCAGGATGATCCCGGCGAGGGCGAAGGTCAGCAGGGTCGCGGCGGACGGCATGCCGGCACGCTAACCGCCCGCGGCGACCGTCAAAACCCGATTACCAACCGTAGAACACCCGCTCCACGACCGAGCGGGCCCGACGGGCGGTGCGGCGGTAGTCGTCGAGGAACACCCCGGGGTCGCCGTCGGCCGGGTAGCCCAGCGCGTAGGCGACGGCGGCGAGCTCGCGCCCCGAGCGGGGCAGCTGGTCGCCCGGCTTGCCCTTGACGAGCATCACCGCGTTGCGCGCCCGCGTGGCGAGCGTCCACCCGTCGGTCAGCTCGACGACGTCCTCCGCCGTGAGCAGCCCCGCCTCGCTCGCCTCGCGCAGCCCCTCCAGCGTCGAGGTGGTGCGCAGCTCGGGCAAGTCGCCCGCGTGCTGGAGCTGCAGCAGCTGCACCGTCCACTCGACGTCGGCCAGGCCGCCGAGGCCGAGCTTGGTGTGCAGCGTGCGGTCCGCGCCCCGGGGCAGCCGCTCGGCGTCCACGCGCGCCTTGATCCGCCGGATCTCGGTGACCGTGGCCGGGTCGAGCCCTTCCACGGGGTAGCGCACCGGGTCGACCATCTCGACGAACCGCACGCCCAGCTCGATGTCGCCCGCCACCGGCGACGCCCGCAGCAGCGCCTGGGCCTCCCAGGCCTGCGACCAGCGCGCGTAGTAGGTGCGGTAGGCCTCCAGGGTGCGCACGAGCGGCCCGTTGCGCCCCTCCGGCCGGAGGTCGGCGTCGACGACCAGGGCCGGGTCGGGGCTGGCCGAGGCGAGGCGGCGGCGGACGGTCTCGGCCACGAGGTTGGCGTAGCGGACGGCGTCCTGCTCGTTCGCGCCCGCGACGGGCTCGCAGACGAACAGCACGTCCGCATCGCTGCTGTACCCCAGCTCGCGGCCGCCGAGGCGGCCCATCCCGATCACGGCGAGCCGCGCGGGCCGCTCGCCGTCGCCCGCGAGGGCCCGCTGCACCGACTCCAGCGTCGCTTCGAGGACCGCCACCCACACCGAGGAGAGCGCGGCGCACACCTCCTCGGTGGACAGCAGGCCCAGCAGGTCGGCGCACGCGACCCGCAGCAGCTCGTGGCGGCGCATGGAGCGGGCGGTCGCGGCGGCGACGTCGGGATCGTGCTGCCGCGCGACCGTGAGCCGCAGCGACGCCGCGAAATCGGCGGGGTCGCGCCGCAGCTCGTCGGGCTGGCCCGCGACCGGGGCGGCGAGCAGCCGCAGCACCTCCGGGGCGCGCACGAGCAGGTCCGGCACCAGCGTCGACGTGCCGAGCAGCAGCATCAGCCGCTCGGCGACCAGCCCCTCGTCGCGCAGCAGCCGCAGGTACCAGGGCGTGCTGGCCAACGCCTCGGACACCCGGCGGTAGGCCAGGAGGCCGCGGTCGGGATCGGGGCTGCCCGCGAGCTCGTCCAGCAGGACGGGCAGGAGCGTCTGCTGGATCGACGCGGCGCGCGACACCCCGCCGGTGAGCGCACGCAGGTGGCCGAGCGCGCCGTCTGGCGAGGTCCAGCCCAGCGCGCCGAGCCGGGCCGCGGCCTCACGTTCCGAGAGCCTGCCCGTGTCGGGGGACAACCGCGACACCGCGGTGAGCAGCGGCCGGTAGAACAGCTTCTCGTGCAGGCGGCGCACGCGGCGGGCGTTGCGCGTCCACTCGGCCATGAGGACGCCGACGACGTCGTGCCGCCCGTCGGGCCGCAGCTTGGCCGAACGGGCCAGCCACCGCAGCGCGTCCGTGTCGTTGGCGGGCGGCAGCAGGTGGGTGCGGCGCAGCCGTTGCAGCTGCAGCCGGTGCTCCAGCAGCCGCAGGAACCGGTAGGACGCGGCGAGGTTCGCCCCGTCGTCGCGCCCGACGTAGCCGCCGTCCGACAACGCCGTGAGCGCGTCGAGGGTCGACCCCGAGCGCAGGGCCTCGTCGGTGCGCCCGTGCACCAGCTGCAGGAGCTGCACCGCGAACTCGACGTCGCGCAGGCCGCCGGGGCCGAGCTTGATCTCGCGCGAGCGCTGGTCGGGCCGCACGTTCTCCTCGACGCGGCGGCGCATGGCCTGCACGTCGCCGACGAAGTCGGGCCTGCCCGCCGCGTTCCAGACCATCGGCGCGACGGCCTCGGCGTAGGCCTTGCCCAGCTCCGGGTCGCCCGCCACGGGGCGCGCCTTGAGCAGCGCCTGGAACTCCCAGGTCTTGGCCCAGCGCTTGTAGTAGGAGACGTGGCCGTCGAGCGTGCGCACCAGCGCGCCCTGGCGGCCTTCGGGGCGCAGGTTGGCGTCGACCTCGAAGCAGGACTCGCCCAGGATCCGCATCACCCGCGCGGCGAGCCGGGCGGCGTCGGCGTCGGCGGGCTCGGCGACGAACACGACGTCGACGTCGCTCACGTAGTTCAGCTCGCGGCCACCGCACTTGCCCATCGCGATGACGGCCAGCCTGCCCGGATCGCCGTCGGCCTCGGCCACCGCGATGGCCAGGGCGGCCCGCAGCGCGGCGGCGGCCAGGTCGGAGAGCCGGGCCGCCACGTCCTCGACGTCGAGGATCGGGAGCTCGGGCTCGGAGACGGCGGCGAGGTCGGCCGCGGCCAGCACCACCAGCTCGTCGCGGTAGGCGGTGCGCAGGGCCTGGACGGCCGCAGGCCCGGTGAGCCGGGCCGCGCCGCCGCCGGGCCCACCCGCGTGCGGCGCGTCCGGGTCGGCGCCGACGGCCGCCAGCAGGGTCGGCGTGGGGTCGTCCTGCGGACCGCGCGACCCGTCGCGCAGCCGGTGCCAGCGGTCCGGGTTGGCCGCGAGGTGGTCGGCCAGGATCGTCGAGCTGCCCAGCAGGGCGAGCAACCGCCCGCGCAGCTCCACCTCGGCGCGGATCGCCGCATCGAACTCCCGGCGGTCGGCCACCGCGGCGACGAGCCGCTCGACCGCCCGCAGCGCGAGATCGGGGTCGGGGCTGCGGGCCAACGCCCACATCACGTTCTCGGCGCCCTCCACGGGCCGGTCGCCCGCCCACCAGCCCAGCTCGGTGAGCGTGGCCTCCGCCCAGGGCTCGGTCAGCCCCAGTCGGGCGAGGGAAGCACCGGCGCGCGTCACACGAAGAGATCCTGCCCCATCGCTATCCGCCGAACACCATCTCGAGCGCGTCGTGCTGGAAGCGGAACCCGATGCGCGGGTAGAGCCGGTTGGTGGCGGCGTTGGCGGCGTCGGTGAAGAGCAGCACGTGGCGCGCCCCGGTGTCGAGCGCCCACTGCGCGGCGGCCGCGGTCACGGCGGCGGCGTAGCCGTGGCCCCGGTGCGCGGGCTCGGTGAAGACCGGTCCGATCCGGACCATCCCGGCCACCGGTCGACGGGCCGACGCCAGCGCCACCGGCGTGCCGTCGACCTCCCAGAGCCATTGGCCGTAACCGAGCCGGAGCGCGACGGCCGCCTCGTCCTCCGGATCGGTCTTGCCCGCCATCGGGTGCGCGAGCTCCACGAGGAACCGCCGCATGAGGGTCGCGACGACCGGGAGGTCGGCGGCACCCGCCCGCCGGGCCCGGCCTGCGACGCCCCCCGGCGGCGTCAGCTCGGCCAACGCGAAGAGCCGCATCCGCATCGCGACGCGCGCGGATGCGCCGGTGCGGGCCGACCACGCGGCGGCGAACGCCTCCGCCTCGGGCAGCGGTCCCGAGGCACCGGGCGGCTCGTCGGCGGCGAGCGCGTCGACGAGCGCGGGCGCGAACGCGGGGGCGACGCCCGACACCAGCGCCGGTTGCCGCGCGGTCCGCAGCAGCGCGGCCACCACCGTCCCGTCCGCCTCCGCCGCGGTCACGGCCGAGGCCGGATCGGCGTCGAGACCATCGAGGACCGAGAGGGCGACGGTGTGCCGCAACGGGTCGCGGTCGTAGAGCGGACGGGCCCGCCGGGCGAACGCGGCGGGGCTGCGGTGATGGCACAGCTGCATTCCGTGACTGTGCGCCGCCGGTCGCTCTTCGTCGACCATTTATCGGATCGTTGCCGAACCCGGGCAACCTTTCCACTTCCGGGTGGTGTCGTCCGGCGCAACTTTCCTCAAACGGCCTCGCGAACGCGGAGCGCGACCGTACTGTCTGCTCGTCAAGTCGGGCAGATCATCAAACGGAGTACCGATGCGCCGATCGTCCATTGTGGTGGTGCTTGCCGTCGTCGTCAGCGCGATGGCCCTGGGCACCGCGGCCACCGTGCTCGCGCAGCCGCACACGCGCCACAAGTCGACGACGTCGGCCACCGCTCCCACGGGCGACGGCTACATGCCGGGCTCGGCCACGCGCTCCTCCTCCGGCACCTCCGCGGCCACCCGGCCCAGCCAGGTGCTCGACCTGAAGAACTGGTACCTCACGCTGCCCACCGGCAGCTCAGGCAAGCCCGACACGGTGCGCCAGCCCGATCTCGCCGGCTACAGCAGCCAGTTCTTCAAGCTCGACCAGGCCCACGACGGCGTGGCGTTCACCTCCAACGCGGGCGGCATCACCACGGCCAACAGCACCTACCCGCGCTCCGAGCTGCGCGAGATGGACGGCACCAACCTCGCCTCGTGGTCGAACAAGAGCGGCACCCACACGCTGGAGGTGCGGCAGGCCGTCACCGCGCTGCCCAAGGCCAAGCCGGAGCTCGTCACCGCGCAGATCCACGACACGCAGAGTGATGTCATGGAGGTGCGTCTCGAAGGGAAGAAGCTGATCGGCCAGTACGCCGACGGCAAGCAGGAGTTCGTCATCGACCCCAACTACGTCCTCGGCACGCCGTATGACCTGCGCATCGTGGCCGCGAGCGGGCACATCGACGTCTTCTACAACGGCACGCACGCGGGCGGCCTGAAGCAGACGGGCAGCGGCTGGTACTTCAAGACCGGCGCCTACCTGCAGTCCAACACCAGCCGGGGCGATTCCGCGAACGCCGTCGGCACGGTCGTGCTGTACTCCGTCGGGGTCACCCACTCGGAATGACGGAGGTCATCGTGCGCAGACCGCTCGCCGCGCTCGTGCTCACGCTCATCGTGGGCGGCGCGACGGCCTGCGCGGGCCCAACCCCGGGCCCTCCACCCCCGGCGACCAGCGGATCCGCCCGTCCCGCGGCCGAGGTCCCCGGCCAGGTGCTCGACCTCCACAACTGGATCCTCACGCTGCCGACCGGCGTGATCGGCAGGCCCGACACCGTTCTCCAGCCCCAGCTCGCCACGTACAGCAGCCCGTTCTTCGAGCTGGACCCCACGCGCAGCGGTGTCGTCCTCACCTCCGACGCGGGCGGGGTGACCACCGAGAACAGCAGCTACCCCCGCTCTGAGCTGCGGGAGATGAACGGCTCCGACCGCGCGGCGTGGTCCAACCGGAGCGGAGTCCACACGCTCGAGGTCCGACAGGCGGTCACCGCGCTGCCCCCGGTCAAGCCCGAGGTCGTCACGGCGCAGATCCACGACGCGGAGAACGACGTGCTCGAGATCCGGGCGGAGGACAACCGGCTGCTCGCCTCCTACGACGACGGCGACGGGGAGTTCGTGATCGACCAGGCGTACGTCCTCGGCACGCCCTACGACCTGCGCATCGAGGCCGCCGCCGGGCGCGTCGACGTCTTCTACAACGGGGCCCACGCGGGCGGGGCGGCGCTCGCAGGCGACGGCTGGTACTTCAAGACGGGCAGCTACATCCAGTCCAACGTCAATCGGGGCGATTCGGCCGACGCGGTGGGCCGCGTCGTCCTCTACCGACTGGGCGTTACCCACTCCGGCTGACGGACGGTCACGCCGTTCCCTTACCTGAGAGCCCAATTACCCCAATCGGACTACTCAGAAGCCACACACGGTCCAATCTTGTCACTCTTCGGCGCACTGTCACGACCTGTGAGCGCGGATCAGCCTGTCGCGTTCTCAGACTGGGCGGCTGGGTGAAGATCCGCTCTACTGTCACTTTCCGTGCGGTCCTCCCCCCGGCATTCCCGGTTCCCGCGCAGTGGCGTCCCCGTGAGGGAGTGCGTCACAGGGCGTCGTTGCCCACCTGGGCTCCGCCCGAACAGCCTTCCGCCCGTCCGGCACACCGCCGGCGTCCGCCCCCAGGAGAATTCGTGAAGCAGGTCTTCGACCGGCCCTCCGCCACACCGTCCGCGATCGTGATCGTCGGCTCTGGCGTGGTGGGCACGGCCACCGGAGAGGGCTTTCTTGAGCTCGGCCATGACGTCACGTTCGTCGACATCTCGCCACGGCGGGTGCGCGAGCTGCAGGACCGCGGGCTGCACGCCAGCACCACCGTGGACCTGCCGGCCGACCGCGAGGCCTTCATCATCCTCACGCTCCCCACGCCCAACGTCGGGCACGCCTACGACCTGAGTGCCTTCTCCGCAGGCACCGCCGCGGTCGGCAAGGCGCTGGCCGACTCGGCTCCCGTGCACACCGTCATCGTGCGGTCCACCGTTCCCCCCGGCACCAGCGACGAGCTCGTCCGCCCGACGCTGGAGCACGAGTCGGGCAAGACGGCGGGCAAGGGCTTCGAGCTGGCGTCGAACCCGGAGTTCCTCCGCGCGGCCTCGGCCGTCGAGGACTTCCGCAACCCGTGGATGACGGTGATCGCCAGCCGTGAGCCGCAGACGATCGCCAAGATGCGCGAGCTGCTCGCGCCGTTCGGTGGTGAGGTCCGCACGTTCAGCGAGCCTGCCTCCGCCGAGCTCGTCAAGTGCGCGCACAACATCTACAACGCCGCCAAGATCAGCTTCTGGAACGAGATGTGGCTGGTCGCCCAGGCGTACGGGATCGACGCCGACCCGATCGCGTCCACGGTCGCCGCGTCGTCCGAGGGCTCGATCAACCCGCTCTACGGCATCCGCGGTGGGGCCCCCTACGGCGGCGTCTGCCTGCCGAAGGACACCCAGGGCTTCCTCGGGTTCGCCGACAAGATCGGTGTTGACATGCCGCTGCTGCGCGCAGTGGTCGAGGTCAACGACCGGCTCGAGGCGCTCACCGGACAGGAACTGGACTCGGTGGTCGAGCGCGACATGTCCGGTGCCGACGTGGCATGACCCTGCCCCTGTATTACTACGTGCTGGGCACGCCCTTGGGCGTGCTCGGTCTCTTCCGCTGGGCCTGCTGGTTGATCCGGCGGGTTCCAGCGGTGCTCTACCGGCCGATCATCAACAACTTCCGGCAGCCGGTGTCGATCGTGGTCCCCGTGTACCAGGAGGACCCGGTCATCTTCCGGGCCGCGATCGAGTCGTGGTTGGCCAACCGGGTGTCCGAGGTGATCCTCGTGATCGACTCCTCGGACGCCCGCTGCCAGGAGATCGCTTCCCACTACCCGGTTACGGTGCTGGTCACCGACGTTCCGGGCAAACGGGACGCACTGCGCAAGGGGTGGAACGCGGCGTCGACGCCGATCGTCGCCCTGGTGGACTCGGACACGATCTGGGCCCCCGACGTCGCCGCCGAGGTCTGCAAGCCGTTCGCCGATCCCCGCATCGGGGGCGTCGGCACGCGGCAGAGCGTGTACGGGACGAAGGGCTTCCTCGCCCGGATCACCGACATGTTCCTCGACCACCGGTACTTCGACGAGAACGCCAGCCAGAGCTTCCTCGGCCGGGCGGTCTCCTGCCTCTCGGGGCGCACGGCGGTCTACCGCAGGGACCTGCTCATGGCGATCGAGCAGGAGTTCATGCACGAGACCTTCTGGGGGGTGCCCTGCCTCTCGGGTGACGACAAGCGGCTCACGACGCTGATCCTCGAGCACGGCTACCTCACCTACATGCAGCGCACCGCCGAAGTGTGGTCGACGTTCCCGAACACCTGGCGGATCTTCTTCAAGCAGCGGCTGCGCTGGGCGCGCAACACGTGGCGGTCCGATCTGCGGGCGCTCTCGCGCCCGTGGGTGTACCGCCACCCCTTCCTCGCCTACACGATGGTGGACAAGGGCGTCAGCGGCTTCACGCTGCTGCTGGGCCCCGCGTTCATGGTGCACTCGCTGATCGCAGGCAACTGGGTCTTCGCGGCGGTGCTCGCAGGGTGGTGGCAGCTGAGCCGGTCGGCGAAGCTCCTCCCCCACCTCCGCAGGCGGCCATCCTCCTTCTTCTTCATCCCGGGGTACGTGTTCGTCTCATGGATCATGGCGCTGATCAAGCTGCAGGCGCTGCTGAGCATTCGTCGCCAGCGGTGGCTCACCCGACAGGTGGCCGTGGAGAACGGCCAGGTCGTGCGGACGGAGGGCGCCGGGGACGCGGCCGAGCCCGCCCTGACCCCAGGGGCACCCGTGGAGCGGGGAACAGGAGGAGCTGGTGTCGGCCACGATGCCGATCCGGCCGACGGGCGCGCTGCAGCCGGTGCAACGTCCACCCGGTCCCGCACCCGCGACTCCAGCCCACCCCGCGGCCGATGCCCCAACCCGTGCCACGGCAGACGCCGCACGGGGTGGACGCACCGACGACCCAGTTCCCGGCGGTCGGGGTGCGCGTGCCCGAGCAAGGGGGGGCGCCCACCGGGCAGCACGCGGCCCAGCCCCAGCAGGGCGAGCGGCCGTCGGGGCCGGTCGAGATGCCCACGCAGCCGCACCCGTCGGTGGCAGGCCGCAGGGGCGTCGCATGAGGCGCGCGACAGCTCTGCGGCTGGCGACGGCGGGCGTGGTCGTCGTCGTGGCCGCCATCGCGATCCCGCTCGGCACCGCAGCTGCCCAGACCCCGGTCCCCCCGAACAACGGTCAGCAGCAGCAACAACAGCAACAGCAGCAGCAACAGCAACAGCAGCAAGCTGCCCAGCAGGCCGCCCAGGCCGCGCAGCAGGCAGCCCAGGCCCAGCAGCAGGCGGCGGCCACATCGGCTGCCGAGGCCGCCCAGAAGTCGGCCGAAAAGGCCGCGGAGGCCAAGGCCGCGCAGGAGGCCAAGGACAAGGCCGCCGCCGCGGCGAAGGCCGCCGCCGAGGCCGAGGCGAAGCGCGTTGCCGCGGCGCAGGCCGCCGCCCTCAAGGCAGCCCAGCAGGCCGCGAAGGCCGCCGCCCAGCGTGCCGCCGCCGCCCAGCGCGCGAGCATCACCTGGAGCCACCGCGGCCGCCCGGCCAAGATGGTCATCGTCCGCGCCACGTCGATCGACTCCGTGTCCGGCGGCAGCCTCGTGCAGCGCGTCGCGCGCAACGGGCGCACGGTGTCCCTCTCCACGCTCGACGCCGCGATCCCCTCGTCCTGGATGACGGTCAACGACGACACGGCCCGGCTGACCGCGGCCGTCGTCATGACGCCCGGCACCCTGCTCAGCGTCGAGGGCGTCAAGAACCTGCAGCTCGCGGGGGGCACCGACGTCAAGACCGCCGCCTTCCTCTACACCGGCAGCGGGCGCATCCAGTTCCGCGGCGTCACGGTGAGCTCCTTCGACGTCAACTCCGGCCAGGCCGTCGCGGCCGACGCACCGGGCCGCCCCTACATCCGGGTCTCCGACCAGGGCAGGCTCGACTCCACCGACAGCACGTTCAGCGACCTCGGCACCAAGCCGACCGGCGACGACCCGGGCTCCCCCGCGATCTCCTTCGGCAAGGGCAGCGGCGGTGCGCTGAGCGGAACCCAGCTGCTGCGCAACTCAACCGGGCTCATCCTCGCCCAGTCCCAGGGCATCAAGCTGCAGGACGTGACCATCAGCAACTCGGTGGACAACGGGATGGTCCTGCGCGGCGACCTGGCCACCGTGCTCAACGGGGTCAAGGCCACGAACAACGGCGACAACGGCGTGCTCGTGTCGGGCGCCGAGACCTCCAAGCGCGCCATCACCGGCATCAGCACGTCGGGCAACCGCTCCTACGGTGTGTCGGTCAACGGGCAGAGCAACGTGGACGTCAACAACCTGACCCTGACCGGCGACCAGGCGGGCGGGCTGGAGCTCAACCGCGTCACCGGGGGCACGGTGCACAACATCACCACCGCCGACGAGCCCAACGGCGTGTTCCTGCACGTGAACACGCTCAACGTCGTTCTCGACTCGGTGACCGTGACCGGTGGCCGCACCGGCATCGTGGTGGAGAAGACCACCAAGGGCCTGCACGTCACCAACTCGACGATCGACACCGCGCACGTCGCGGGCATCGCGATCGGCGGCCACGACACCCTGCTCGACGGGCTCACCGTGAAGGGCAGCCGCACCGGTGTCCGCGTCGAGCGCGGCGCGGGCGGTGTCACGGTCAACAAGCTGACGCTCGTCGGCGGCGACGACGGCCTGGTCACCTCCGGTGGCACGACCGGCGTCGTGGTCAAGGACCTGTCCACCGACGGCGTGGGCAACGACGCCGTCCGCAACCTGAGCCCCGGCATGCAGATCACCGGCGCCAAGATCCGCGGCGGCAACACCGGCATGGACCTGCAGGCGGGCACCACTCTCACCGGTGTCCAGATCGGCTTGACCTCCACCGGCATCCGCGGCCGCGCCACCGACCCGATCATGGTCGACAACGCGTCCGTCGACGCCGTCTCGGTGGGCCTCGACGCCCAACCGGGGAGCGCGGTCACGCTGCGGAACTCGTCGGTGCACGCGCTGCAGGCCGTCCGCGGAACGGTCACGATGCAGGGCAACGACGACCTCAGCCTCCCGCCGCTGAACCTGCTCGGCGCGATCGGGCTGCCGCTGATCGCGCTGGCCATCCTGCTCGAGGTCATGCACCTGCTGCGCCAGCGCCGGTTCGGGCCGACCAGGCGGGCCCTGCCGCCCGCCGTGGCGGTGGGTGCGGGATGAGGCTCTTCTGGAAGCGGGCCACACCCGCTGTCCTCGCGCTCTGCCTGCTCGGGACGGCGGCTTGTGGGAACACCACGCCTCCCGCGCTCGACCGGCGGACCGTGCCCGGCCCGGTGGCGTCCGACGTCGCGAAGCCGTGCACCAAGGAGGCCGCCGCGACGGGTGCCGACGCGGGCGCGTCGAGCGGCGGTTCGGGCAGCGTTGCAGCCACCCTCGACCGCGCCACGAACACGATCACGGTCACCGGCGGCACCAACATCACCCTCGACCGGCTGAGCAAGGCCGTCGGCAACCCGGCCGCCCTCAAGGAGACCGCACCCGGCGAGTGGCTCGCGGGCGCCAGCATCGAGATCGACAAGGGCGCCTCGGTGGCGATCTCGGCGCCCGACGTGCGGTGGCTGAAACTGCGCAGCGTCGGACCGACCTTCGCGACGATCAAGGCCTTCGGCGGCGGCGCTCGCGGTCACCGGCACCTGCATCACGTCGTGGGACGACACGAAGCAGCAGGTCGACACGAACGTCGCCGACGGGCGCAGCTTCCTGCTGGCCCGCGACGGCGGCCAGATGACGGTCGACAAGGCTCAGCTGGCCTACCTCGGCTTCGGTGACACGGAGTCCTACGGGCTGTCCTGGCGCACCGAGGGCACGGGCGGGCACGTCGCCGACAGTGACATCTCGCACCTCTACTTCGGCGTGTACACGTTCGGCGTCGGCGGTCTGTCGATCACCGGGAACGACGTGCACGACAGCACGCTGTACGGCATCGACCCGCACACCGGCTCACACGACCTGAAGATCCAGAACAACACCGTGCACGACAACGGCAAGCACGGGATCATCCTCGCCGAGGACTGCGTCAAGAGCGACATCTCGGGCAACATCGTGTACCGCAACGCCCACCACGGGATCGTGCTCTACCAGCACTCCAACAACAACACGATCTCCAACAACGAGACGTTCCAGAACGCGTCGCAGGGCATCAACATCAACGAGTCCGGCAGCAACGTCATCTCCAGCAACAAGGTCTACGACAACGGCGAGTCCGGCATCGGCGTCGCGCAGACCGGGCAGGACAACACGTTGCGCGACAACGACGTCCGCGGCAACAAGCAGGACGGCGTCCGGATCGTGAGCGAGGCCACCACGACCGAGCTGCGCGACAACATCATCGGTCAGAACGACCGCTACGGCATCTACGTCGACACCGACGGGCCGTTCACCCTGGCGGGCAACACGATCTACGCGAACCGCACCGGGCTGCTGCTCAAGGGCCCGTCGACGCCCAACCAGAGTGGCAACTCGATCTTCGACAACCACGACGCCGACATCAAGAACGGCTAGAAGGCGCTCCTGGGCTCCGCTCCCCTGCCCAAACCCGTGCGCGGGTCCGGTCATCGCGACCGGACCCGCGCACGGTCCGTTTCACAGCACGGGCAGGTAGGTGGCCAGCTCGTACGGGGTGACCTGGCGCCGGTAGCCGTCCCACTCCGAGCGCTTGTTGCGCAGGAAGAAGTCGAAGACGTGCTCGCCGAGGATCTCGGCGACCAGCTCGGAGTGCTCCATCGCGGTGAGCGCCTCGGTGAGGTTCTGCGGGAGCGACTCGTAGCCCATCGCCCTGCGCTCGGTCTCGGTGAGCGACCAGACGTCGTCCTCGGTGGGCGCGCCCAGCTCGTAGCCCTTCGCGATGCCCTGCAGCCCGGCGCCGAGGATCACCGCGAACGCCAGGTAGGGGTTGCAGGCCGTGTCCAGCGTGCGGATCTCTACCCGGCGGGTGGAGGACTTGCCCGGTGAGTACATCGGCACCCGCGCCAGCGCGGAGCGGTTCGCGTGGCCCCAGCAGACGGCCGTGGGCGCCTCACCGCCGACGATCAGGCGCTTGTAGGAGTTGACCCACTGGTTGGTCACCGCGGTGATCTCCCGCGCGTGCCGCAGCACGCCCGCGACGAACGCCCGGCCGGTCTCGGAGAGCGCGTAGGGGTCCTCCGCGTCGTGGAAGGCGTTGCGGTCGCCCTCGAAGAGCGAGAAGTGGGTGTGCATCGCCGAACCGGGGTGGCCCGAGAACGGCTTGGGCATGAAGGACGCATTCACCCCCTGGGTGATCGCGACCTCCTTCACGACGTAGCGGAACGTCATGATGTTGTCGGCCATCGTGAGCGCGTCGGCGTAGCGCAGGTCGATCTCCTGCTGGCCGGGGCCGCCCTCGTGGTGGCTGAACTCGACGGAGATCCCCATCGACTCCAGCGTCTCGATGGCGTTGCGCCGGAAGTGCGGGGCGACGTCGTGGCTGGCCTGGTCGAAGTAGCCGCCGGAGTCGGCGGGCGTCGGCGGTGAGCCGTCCGACGGCAGGTCGCGCAGCAGGTAGAACTCGATCTCGGGGTGGACGTAGCAGGTGAAGCCTGCCTCACCGGCCTTCGACAGCGCCCTGCGCAGCACGTGCCGGGGGTCGGCCCACGACGGTGAGCCGTCCGGCATCGCGATGTCGCAGAACATCCGGGCCGAGTAGTGCTCCCCCGCCGCCGTCTCCCAGGGCAGCACCTGGAAGGTCGACGGGTCGGGCCGCGCGACCATGTCCGACTCGTAGACCCTGGCGAAGCCCTCGATCGCCGAGCCGTCGAACCCGATGCCCTCCGCGAACGCCCCTTCGAGCTCGGCCGGTGCGACGGCCACCGATTTGAGGTAGCCGAGCACGTCGGTGAACCACAGCCGCACGAAGCGGATGTCACGTTCCTCGAGCGTGCGGAGCACGAACTCCTGCTGGCGATCCATGAGGGTGAGCCTAGGAACGCCGTGTTACGCGGATGTTTCGGGGCCGCTCACGCTGTGGGATCGATGATGGAGAGATCGATCTCGGGGTACACCGGGAACTTCTGGCACAGCTCCGCGATCCGCGCGCGGGCCTCCTCCTCGGCGGCGGGCTCGGTGACCGACTTGGCCTTGCTCGGCGTGCCGTTGGTGACGACCGGAGTGGTCGCCCGCAGCACGTCGGACATGACCTCGGCGATCTCCTCGATCTCCGCCGCGCCCATGCCCAGCGTGGTGATCGCCGGGGTGCCGAGCCGCAGGCCACTGGTGTACCAGGGGCCGTTGGCGTCGAACGGGAGGGCGTTGCGGTTGAGCGTCATGCCCGTCGCCCGCAGCGTGCTCTCGGCCTGCCTGCCGGTGAGCCCGAACGACGTGGCGACGTCGGCGAGCACCATGTGGTTGTCGGTGCCGCCGGTGGCGACCGTCACCCCGTTCTTCTGCAGGGCCGCGGCGAGCGTCTGCGCGTTCTCGACGATGCGGGCGGCGTACTCCCGGAACGCGTCCTGTGAGGCCTCCTGCAGCGCGATCACCTTGGCCCCGATGACGTGCGGCAGCGGGCCGCCGAGGATGGCGGGGCAACCCTTGTCGACGGCGTCGGCGTAGTCGGCGCTGGCGAGCACGATGCCCCCGCGTGGCCCGCGCAGCGTCTTGTGCGTGGTGCTGGTGACGATGTGCGCGTGCGGCACCGGGTCGTAGGCGCCGGTGAACACCTTGCCCGCGACCAGGCCCGCGAAGTGCGCCATGTCGACCATGAACGTGGCGCCGACCTCGTCGGCGATCTCGCGCATGCGGGCGAAATCGATCTTGCGGGGGTAGGCGCTGTAGCCCGCCAGCAGGATCAGCGGCCGGACCTCCTGCACCTGGGCGCGCAGGGCGTCGAGGTCGAGCAGGCCGGTGGCGCGGTCGACGGTGTAGCTGCGGGCGTCGAAGAGCCGCGCGGAGATGTTGAAGCGGTAGCCGTGGGTGAGGTGGCCGCCCGAGTAGTAGTCCATGCCCAGCAGGCGCTGGTCGTGCAGCTCGGCGCGGAGCTGGGCGAACTGCTCGTCGGACAGCGCGGACACGTTCTTCGCGCCGAGCCGCTCCAGCAGGTCGTTCTCGACCCGGGTGGCCAGCACGGCCAGGAACGCGACGAGGTTGGCGTCGGCGCCGGAGTGCGGCTGCAGGTAGGCGTGCTCGGCGCCGAACAGGGCCTTGGCCACGTCGGAGCCGTGCGCCTCGATGGCGTCGACGTTGTCGCAGCCCGCGTAGAAGCGGTGGCCCGCGTAGCCCTCGGCGTACTTGTCGTTGAGCAGGTTGCCCATGGCCTGCTGGACGGCCAGCGACGAGTAGTTCTCGCTGGCGATCAGCTTGACGTTGGACCGCTGGTCGACGAGCTCCTGCACCACACGGTCGGCCACCAGCGGGTCGACTCCGCGCATCCCGTCGATCGACGCGTAGAAGCCGAGGCTCGCCGGATCAGGCCTTCCACCGCCGAGCTGTCGCAGATAACGCTCTACAACGAACTCGGGCTGCTCCATCGCCATGAACGGGCTCCTCCTCGACACCGACCCCGGATTCCGCCGAGTTTCGCACAGGACCCGACGCGGGCGTCACCCGCCGGCGTGACGCCGGTCAGGACGGTGAGCAGCGGGTGCCGTCGACGGGGAGGGTGCCGTCGACGAGGTAGGCGGTGACGGCGTTGTCGACGCACCGGTCGCCGTGCAGCGACGCGGTGTGCTGGGTGCCCTCGTAGGTCAGCAGGCTCGCGCCCAGCTCGCGGGCCAGGTTGACCCCGTCCTGGTAAGGCGTGGCGGGGTCGCCGGTCGTCGAGACGACGAGGGTCTTGGTGAGGCCGGGGGCGTTGGGGGTGTGCGCCTGGTCGGTCGGGGGCACCGGCCAGAACGCGCAGGGGTCGAGCGCACCGACCGCGCCGAGGCCGGGATCGGTGAACGGCGCCGCGGCGTTGGTGCGCCGGTTGGTGTCGGCGACCACCGCGCGGTCGGTGACCCGGGCCGCGTCCTGGCAGAGGATCGCGGTGAACGCCTCTTGGGTGTTGGTGTAGTGGCCATCGGCTCCGCGCTCGTCGTAGAGATCGGCGAGCGCGAGCAGGATCCGCCCGTCGCCGGTGCGCAGGCCGGTGAGCGCCCTGGTGAGCGGCGGCCACAGGTCCTGCAGGTAGAGCGCCTGCAGGGTGCCCGTGACCGCGTCGGTGTAGGACAACGTGCGGGATTCGACCGCCAGCGGCTTGGTGATCAGCGGCCGGACCAGGCTCTGGAAGGCCGCCGTGGCCTGGGCGGGGTCGGTGCCCAAAGGACAGCCTGCGGTCTTGGCGCAGTCGGCGGCGTAGGCGTCGAACGCCTTCTGGAAGCCCGCGTACTGGCCCACGTTGCGGTCGGTGGGGCTCTCGGTCGGGTCGACCGCGCCGTCGAGCACCATCGCGCGGACGTTGCGCGGGAACTCCTCGGCGTAGGTCGAGCCCAGGAAGGTGCCGTAGCTGTAGCCGAGGTAGGTCAGCTTGGCGTCGCCGAGCGCGGCCCGCAGGACGTCCATGTCCTTGGCCGCGTCGCGGGTGCCGACGTTGGCGAGCACGTCGTTGCCGCCCGAGCGCTGGGCGCAGCGCTGGGCGTACAGCTTGTTCTCCGCCTCGGTCTGGGCCACGCCCGCGGGCGAGGGGTCGACGTCGAGGTCGGCCCGCTCGGCCACCCAGTCGGCGTCGGTGAGGCAGTCGATCGCGGGCGTGCTCGCCCCGACGCCGCGCGGGTCGAAGCCCACGAGGTCGAACCGCTGCGAGAGCGCGCTATCGGTCAGGCTGCTCGCGAGCGACGCGACCAGGCTCATCCCCGAGGCGCCGGGGCCGCCGGGGTTGAACAGCAGCGAACCGATCTTGTTGCCGCTCGCCTTCTGCCGCAGCACGGCGACGGTGGCCGTCGTCGCGTCGGGCTTGGCGTAATCCAGTGGCACGGTGAGGCGCGAGCACTCGAACGTCTTGGCCGAGAACGCACTGGCGTCGTCGGCGCTCGTGGCGAACGGCGTGCACGGGCCCCAGGACAGCTTCTGGGTGTAGTAGCGGGAGAGGTTCGCGGGCGGCGGCGTGCCCTCGCCCGCGACGGGCGCGCCCGCCAGGGGCTGGGAACAGGCGGCCAGGAGAGCGACCGCGGCGCACACGAAGGCGACAAGACGCGGTCGGGCTTTCATCTATCCAGCATGCCGGCGTGACACGGGCGACAGGGGCCGGGTGCGCGGGGATCGGGCAGACTGCGGTGGTGTACGGCAGCCAGGAAACACCAGGCGAGTTCCGGTCGGTCTACCGCCACGGCTTCCTGCGGGTCGCGGCCTGCACGCTGCGGACGGCGATCGGCGACCCGCCCGCGAACGCCGCCTCCGTCCTGCGCACCGCGCGCGAATGCGCCGAGGAGGGCGTCGGGTTGGCGATCTTCCCGGAGCTCGCGCTCTCCGGGTACTCGATCGAGGACATCCTGCTGCAGGACACGCTGCTCGACGCGGCCGAGCAGGCGCTGGCGACGGTCGTCGCGGGCTCGGCCGAGCTCCTGCCGGTGCTGGTCTTCGGCCTCCCGATCCGCTACCGCCACCGGATCCTCAACGTCGCAGCCGTCGTGCACCGCGGCCGCCTGCTCGGGCTCGCGCCGAAGTCCTACCTGCCGACCTACCGGGAGTTCTACGAGCGCCGCCAGGCCGCGGCGGGGGACGACGTGCGCGGGACGGTGCGGATCGCGGGCGTCGAGGTGCCGATCGGGCCGGACCTGCTGTTCGCGGCCGAGGACGTGCCGGGCTTCGTGCTGCACGTCGAGATCTGCGAGGACATGTGGGTGCCGGTGCCCCCCTCGGCCGAGGCGGCGCTGGCGGGCGCGACGGTGCTGGCCAACCTGTCCGGCAGCCCCGTGACGATCGGCCGCGCCGAGGACCGGGCCCTGCTGGCCCGTTCGGCGTCCTCGCGCTGCCTCGCGGCCTACCTGTACGCCGCGGCGGGCGAGGGCGAGTCCTCCACCGATCTCGCATGGGACGGCCAGACGATGATCTGGGAGAACGGGGTGCTGCTGGCGGAGTCGGAGCGCTTCCCGAAGGGCGAGCGGCGCAGCGTGGCCGACGTCGACCTGGACCTGCTGCGCTCCGAGCGGCTGCGCATGGGCACGTTCGACGACAACCGCCGCCACCACGCGGCGGGGCTCGCCGGGCACCGACGCATCGACTTCCGGCTCGACCCGCCCGCGGGCGACATCGGCCTGCGCCGCGAGCTGGAGCGCTTCCCGTTCGTGCCCGCCGACCCCGACCGGCTGGAGCTGGACTGCTTCGAGGCCTACAACATCCAGGTCTCGGGCCTGGAGCAGCGGCTGCGCGCGCTGGACCACCCCAAGGTCGTGATCGGCGTCTCGGGCGGCCTGGACTCGACGCACGCCCTGATCGTCGCGGCCAGGGCGATGGACAGGGAGCGGCGGCCGCGCTCGGACATCCTCGCGTTCACCCTGCCCGGCTTCGCGACCGGCGAGCGGACGAAGGGCAACGCGACGCGGCTGGCGAAGTCGCTGGGCGTGACGTTCACCGAGATCGACATCACCAGCACCGCCCGGCTGATGCTGTCCGAGCTGGGCCACCCGTTCTCGGCGGGCGAGCCGGTGTACGACGTGACGTTCGAGAACGTGCAGGCGGGCCTGCGCACCGACTACCTGTTCCGCGCGGCCAACCAGCGCGGCGGGATCGTGCTGGGCACCGGCGACCTCTCCGAGCTCGCGTTGGGCTGGTGCACCTACGGCGTGGGCGACCAGATGGCGCACTACAACATCAACGCGGGCGTCCCGAAGACGCTCATCCAGCACCTCATCCGCTGGGTGGTGTCCTCGGGGCAGTTCTCCGACGAGGTCGGCGAGGTGCTCACCGACGTGCTGAACACGGAGATCACCCCGGAGCTCGTGCCGGGCGACGACGCGGGCGGCGTGCAGCGGAGCGAGGCGACCGTCGGACCGTACCCGTTGCAGGACTTCACGCTCTTCCACGTGCTGCGCTACGGGTTCCGCCCCACGAAGATCGCGTTCCTGGCCGAGCACGCGTGGGGGGACGTCGAGCGCGGCGACTGGCCCTCGGGGTTCCCCGCCGACGAGCGGCGCGCCTACGACCTGGCCGAGATCCGGAAGTGGATCGAGGTGTTCGCCCGGCGGTTCTTCCAGTTCAGCCAGTTCAAGCGCTCGGCGATGCCCAACGGGCCCGAAGGTCTCCTCGGGCGGCTCGCTCTCCCCCCGCGGCGACTGGCGCGCCCCCTCCGACATGTCGGCCAAGATCTGGCTGGACGAGATCGCCACCATCCCGTCGACGGGCTGAGCGCTACTGCGCGGGGGCGAGCACGACGACGGGGCGGGCGTGGCCGTCACGGTCGCGCACCAGGGCGAGCACGTGTCCGTCGGGGGCGAAGACGCCCTGGATGCCGTCGATGCCCGCAGCGGGGAGCGGGCGGCCGTGCGCGACGTCGGCCGCCTCCGCCGGATCGGCGTCCCGGCGGGGGAAGGCCACCGCCACCGCCTCGTCCAGCGGCAGCGAGAGCCCCGGCTCGGCCTCCAGCTCAGCCAGCGTGCGCGCCTGCGTGAGCGTGAACGGGCCCACCCTGGTCCGCCGCAGCGCCGTGAGGTGGCCCCCGACGCCCAGCCCCGCGCCCAGGTCGCGCGCGAGGGCCCGCACGTAGGTGCCCGACGAGCACTCGACGAGCACGTCCAGGTCGGCGCCGCGGCGCGCCGATATGTCGAACGTCGAGACGGTGACCGGGCGGGCGGCCAGCACGACCTGCTCCCCCGCCCGCACCCGCGCGTAGGCGCGCTGCCCGTTGACCTTGATGGCGCTCACCGAGCTGGGCACCTGGTCGATCGGGCCGGTCAGCGCGGCGACCTCGACCGCGATCGCCGCATCGGTGACGTCCGACGGGTCGGCGGTGCTGAGGACCTCCCCCTCGGCGTCGTCGGTGGTCGTGGCGGCGCCGAGCCGGATCGTCCCGGTGTAGGCCTTGGTGTCGAGCGCGAGGTGGCCCAGCAGCTTGGTGCCGCGCTCCACACCGCAGACCAGCACGCCGGTGGCCATCGGGTCGAGCGTGCCCGCGTGGCCGACCTTGCGCGTGCGCAGGATCCTCCGCAGGCGGGCGACCACGTCGTGGCTGGTCATGCCCGCGGGCTTGTCGACGATCACGAGTCCGGCTTCCACCCGACGATTCTCCCAATCCGCTCGACAGCGCCGCCCGGCCGGCCCAGCATGTGCTCCTCGTGGGCCACATCGAGGCGATGGGCGTCGGGCACGTGCTGCCCGACGGCCGCGAGCTGTTCTCCGACGTCAGCTTCCGTGTCGGCGACGGCGCCTGCGTCGCGCTCGTCGGGCCCAACGGTGCAGGCAAGACCACGCTGCTGCGGATGATCGCGGGTGAGATCGCCCCGGCAGCAGGCTCCTTCGCGCGGAGCGGCGGTCTGGGCGTCATGGGGCAGTTCATCGGCTCCATCGACGACGACCGCTCGCTGGCCGACCTCGCGCTCTCCCTGGCCCCGCCGTCGGTCCGCGCCGCGGGCGAGCGGCTGCGGCGCACCGAGGACGCGCTCGACGACACCGAGCGCAGCCAGGTCCGCTACGCCGACGCGCTTGTCGCGTGGGGCGAGACGGGCGGTTACGCGGCGGAGGTCGAGTTCGACACGGCGTCGGTGGCCGTGCTCGACATCCCGTGGGACCACGCGCGCCACCGCCGCGTCGCCACGCTGTCGGGCGGCGAGCAGAAGCGGTTCGCGCTCGAGCTGCTGCTGCGCGGGCAGGCCGAAGTGCTGCTGCTCGACGAGCCGGACAACTACCTCGACGTGCCGGGCAAGCGCTGGCTGGAGACCAGGCTGCGCGAGTCGCCCAAGAGCGTCCTGTTCGTCAGCCACGACCGGGAGCTGCTCTCCCGCACCGCGCAGCGGGTGGTCACCGTCGAGGCCGGGTCGGCCTGGACGCACCCTGGCGGCTTCGCCTCGTGGCACGCCGCGCGGGCGGCCCGCCACGACCGGCTCGACGAGCTGCGGCGGCGCTGGGACGAGGAGCGCGAGAAGCTCGAACGGCTCGTCCTGTTCTACAAGATCAAAGCGGCCAACAACGACGGCATGGCGTCCCGGCTGCAGGCGGCGCGCACCCGGCTGGCGAAGTTCCTGGAGATCGGGCCGCCGCCGGAGAAGGCCCGCGAGCAGTCGATCAAGATGCGGCTGGGCGGTGGCCGCACCGGCAAGCGCGCGGTGGTCTGCGAGCAGGTGGAGCTGGACGGCCTGACCTACCCGTTCGATCTCGAGGTGTGGTTCGGCGACCGGGTGGCGGTGCTGGGCGCCAACGGCTCGGGCAAGTCGCACTTCCTGCGGCTGCTGGCCCGCGGCGGCACCGATCCCGAGCCCGGGGTGGTGCCCGCGAGCGCGCAGGGGCTGGCCGAGGTCGCGCACGAGGGCTTGGCCCGGCTGGGCGCCCGCGTGCGTCCCGGGCACTTCTCCCAGACCCACGACCAGCCCGACCTCGCCGACCGCACACTGGTGGACGTCCTGATCGGCGGCGACGTCGACCGGGCCGGGATGACCCGCGGCGACGCCATGCGCCGCCTCGCCCGCTACGAGCTGGCCGGGCAGGCCGACCAGCGGTTCGGCACGCTCTCGGGCGGCCAGCAGGCCCGCCTGCAGATCCTGCTGCTGGAGTGCTCGGGCGCCACGCTCCTGCTGCTCGACGAGCCGACCGACAACCTCGACCTCGCCTCGGCCGAGGCGTTGGAGAACGCGCTCGACGCGTTCGACGGGACGGTGCTCGCGGTGACGCACGACCGCTGGTTCACCCGCGGCTTCGACCGGTTCGTGGTCTTCACCGGCGACGGGGAGGTGCGGGAGACGCCGGAGCCGGTGTGGGAGTAGGGCGACCGCTCAGGTCGCCACGCCGGTCCGGGCCCAGCCGCCGCCGCGCACCCGCAGCCCGACCGCGACGAGCCGCACGAGCATGAACGCCGCGAGGCCCGACCAGATCCCGGCCAGGCCCCACCCGAACGCCAGCGACGCCCAGATCAGCGGCAGGAAGCCGAAGACGGCCGCGGCCAGCGTGGAGGTGCGCAGGAAGGCGGCGTCGCCCGCGCCGAGCAGCACGCCGTCGATCGCGAACACCACGCCCGCGATCGGTTGCAGCGCAGCGAAGAACCACCAGGCGATGGGCACGACGGCGAGCACCGCGGCGTCGGGGGTGAACACCGGCGGCAGCACCCCCGACAGCGCCGCGAACAGCACGCCGAAGCCAATGCCCATCACCAGCCCGTAGCGCGTCACCTGGCAGGCGAGAGCCTTGGCCCGTTCGACGTCGCCGGCGCCCAGCGCCGCGCCGACCAGCGACTGCGCGGCGATGGCCACGGCGTCGAGCACGAGCGCCATGAACGTCCACAGCTGCAGCACGATCTGGTGCGCCGCGACGACGGGCGCGCCGAACCGCGTGGCGACGGCCGCCGCCGAGAGGAAGCAGGCCTGGAAGGCGAGGCTGCGGGCGACGAGGTCACGGCCCATCACCAGCTGGGCGCGCAACACGGCGGGGCGGGGCCTGCGTGACCCGCCCGGCTCCCGGGCGAGCGCACCGAGGAACAGCCCCGCTCCCACGCACTGGCCCGCGACGTTCGCCCACGCCGAGCCGACGAGCCCCAGCCCGTCCCAGCCGCCGATCCCGTGCACCAGCACCAGGCACGCCACCGCCGAGACGCCGTTGCCCGTGAGGACGTAGCGCAGCGGCCGGGCGGTGTCCTGCACGCCGCGCATCCACCCGTTGCCCGCCAACGTCACCAGCAGCAGCGGGGTGCCGATCAAGGCGACGCGCAGCCAGCTGACCGCGGCGTCGGCGATCGCCCCGCCGTTGCCCAGCGCGTCCCCCACCGGCCGCGCCACCAGCTCGCCGACGACGAGCAGGACCGTGCCGACGCCGAGCGCGAGCCAGGTCGCCTGCACCCCCTCCGCGACAGCGGCCGCGCGCTGCCCGGAGCCGTACATCCGTGCTGTGCGGGCCGTCGTGCCGTAGGACAGGAAGGTGAGCTGGCTGGTGACCTGGGCGAACAACACGGCGGCCACCGCGAGCCCGGCCAGCGGCACCGCGCCGAGCCGTCCGACGACGGCCGTGTCGACGAGCAGGTAGAGCGGTTCGGCGGCGAGCACCGGGAGGGCCGGTCCCGCCAGCCGGAGGATCTCGCGCAGGGGGACGCGAGCCGCGCTCACCCCGTCGGCCTGCGGCACACGTAGACGAACGCGGGGGGCACGTTGCGCCACACCGTCGCGGTCACGATCACTTCCTCGAACCGCGACCGCAGCGTCCGTCGGAAGCGCCGGGCGGCGGGCAGCGCCAGGCCGGACACGTAGGCGAACGTCGAGAACGCCCCCGTCGGCCCGATCGCCTCGCCGACCTCCGCGAGCACCGAGTGCTGGGTCGGCTCGTCGAACAGCGCCCACGGCAGCCCGCACACCACGGCGTCGACGTGGTCGACCCCGCGCTCGGCGAGGAGCTTCCCGAGGTGTCGGGCGTCGCCGTGCACGACCTCCATGCCGGGACGGGCCTGGCCGAGGTAGTCGACCATGCCTTCGTCCAGCTCGACGGCGAGGTGCCGGGCGCCCGCGGGCAGCCTGCGGTCGATCGCGGCGCTCACCGCCCCCGTGCCTGGGCCGAGCTCGACGACGACCGGGGAGCCCGCCGTCGGCACGATGGACGTCAGCACGGCGGAGAGCCGGGCGGAGCTGGGCGCGACCGCGCCCATGGTCCCGGGGCGGCGGACGAAGGCGGCCAGGAAGGCCCGCCAGGCGTCAGCGGGTACGGCGTCGGTCGGCATGGGGGGATCGGCGCTCACGACGAGCACCGTAGACGTAGACGGGCACGGCGGCTCAGGACGCGAGCGGACGGGCGGGCGCGGCCAGCGCCGAACGCACGTCGGAGAGCACCTGGCGCGACGGTGCCGTCGCGGGTGAACCCGGCCGCGGCCCGGTGTCCGCCGCCGCCCAGCCGGGCGGCGACCCGGGAGACGTCGACCGCGCCCTTGGAGCGCATCGACGCCGACCAGCGGCGTTCGCCCACCTGCTTGAGCACCATGGCGACCTCGGCCTCCGCGGCGGTGCGGACGGTGTCGATCACGCTGTCCAGCTCGGCGGCGCGAAAGCACGCCACGTCGAAGGCGGGCAGCACGGTGTGGACGAGGCCGAGGCCGCCCGCGGCGTCCGGCTCCAGCACGCATCCGGCCAGCGCCCGCGAGAGGGCGGCGAACCAACCGAAGGGATGGGTGTCGAGCATCGGCCGCACGAGCGGCTCGGGCTCGACGCCCGCGGCGACGAGCTCGGCCGCGAGGAGGTGGGCCGACTCGCCCGCGGTGCGGAAGCCCACCGTGTCGGTGACCAGCCCGGCGTAGAGGCAGCGCGCGATGTCGACGTCCAGCGGCGCGCCCATCGCCTTGAGGACCTTGTGGGCGAGCACGACGGTCGCCTCCGCGCCCGGATCGAGCACCTGGACGTCGCCGAAGCCGGGATTGGACACGTGGTGGTCGATCATCACCGAGACCCTGGCCGTGTCCAGGAGGGCGGCCAGCGCGCCGAGCCGGGCCGGTTCCGCGGCGTCACAGGCGACGAGGACGTCCGGCGTCGCGGGCACCGCGGAAGCGGGCACCACGAGGCCGAGCACGTCGAACGGCACCAGGGTGTCGGGCATCTCGTCAGGCGTCGCGAACGCCACCCGGACCGTCGCACCCCGCCTGCGGAGGGCGATGCCGAGGGCCAGTGCACTCCCGAGGGAGTCGGCGTCGGGCTGGACGTGGGCCAGCAGCGTGACGTCGGCGGCGTCGGCGAGCACGTCGGCGGCCGTCCGAATCTGGTCGACGACCAAAGACGCTCCTTGGGGACGATTCAGCGGATCCGACGGAGCGTAGCGGTCCGGGCCTGTCCGCATAGCGGAATGAGGTGAACCTCGCGGCCGCGCCGGATCAGTCCTCGTCCTCGGCGTCCTCGCGCGGCGCCCGGTAGGGCTCGGGCTCCCCCGCGTGCCGCGCGCCGACCGCGAGCCGCGCCACCTCGGCGTCGGACTCCCGGGTGCGGGCCAGCAGCTCTTCCATGCGCCGCGCCTCGTCGGGCACGACGTCGGCCACGAACGCCAGCGACGGGGTGTGCCGGATGCCCGTGCCCGCCCCGACCATCGTCCGCAGCACGCCGGTGGCGCTGGAGAGCGCCGCCGCCACGCCCGCGGTGTCGGGCTCGGCGTCGACCGTCTCGCCCAGCACCGTGTAGTAGACGGTGGCCTCACGCAGGTCACCCGTGACCTTGGTGTCGGTGATCGTCACCATCGCCAGCCGAGGGTCTTTCACCTCGTGCTCGAGCGCATCCGCCACGATCTGCGTGATCCGCTTGGCGAGCCGCCGCGCGCGCGCCTGGTCAACCATGTCCCAGCCCTTCTCATGACTCGTCTCCCGGACCGAGCATGCGGTGCCGGGCCGAGAGCAGCTCCATCTCGGGCCGCGCGGCGACGAACCGCTCGCAGCGGTCCAGCACGGCCACGACGTGGTCGTGGTCGGCCGCGACGCAGGTCACGCCGATCAGCGCCCGCCGATGCAGGTCGACGATGACCCGCCTCGGCGGCCGCGACCTCGAACTTGCGCCGCAGCTCGGCCACAACCGGTCGCACGAGCGACCTTTTCTCCTTCAGGGAGTGGACGTCCCCCAAGAGGACGTCCAACTCCAACGCTCCGACGTACAACGCGACGATCAGCTGCGCGGCTTCTCGCGCATCTCGAACGTCTCGATGACGTCGCCTTCCTTGATGTCGTTGAAGTTGCCGAGCGTGAGGCCACACTCGAAGCCTTCGCGGACCTCGACGGCGTCGTCCTTCACCCGCCGCAGCGAGTTGATGGACAGGTTCTCCGCCACCACCACGCTGTCGCGGATCAGGCGCGCCTTGGCGTTGCGCCGGATCACCCCGCCCATCACCAGGCAGCCCGCGATCGACCCGAAGCGCGAGGACCGGAAGACCTGGCGGACCTCGGCCCGGCCCAGCTCGACCTCCTCGAACTCCGGCTTGAGCATGCCCTTGAGCGCGGCCTCGATCTCCTCGATGGCCTGGTAGATCACCGTGTAGTAGCGGATCTCCACGCCCTCGCGGTTGGCGAGCTCGGTGGCCTTGCCCTCGGCGCGGACGTTGAAGCCCAGCACGATGACGTTGTCGGCGATGGCGAGGTTGATGTCGCCTTCGGTGATGCCACCGACGCCGCGGTGGATGACCCGCAGCTCGACGTCGTCGCCCGACCTCGATCTTCAGCAGCGCGTCTTCCAGCGCCTCGACGGTGCCCGAGTTGTCGCCCTTGATGATCAGGTTGAGCTGGTTGGTCTCCTTCAGCGCGGCGTCGAGGTCCTCCAGCGACACCCGCTTGCGACGGCTCGCCAGCTCGGCGTTGCGCTCGCGGGCGCGGCGCCGGTCGGCGATCTGCCTGGCCACCCGGTCCTCGTCGACGACGAGGAACGTGTCGCCCGCACCTGGCACCGACGTGAAGCCGATGACCTGCACCGGACGCGACGGGAAGGCCGCGGTGACGTCGGCGCCGTGCTCGTCGAGCATGCGGCGGACGCGCCCGGAGGCGTCGCCCGCGACGATCGAATCGCCGACGTGCAGCGTGCCGCGCTGCACCAGCACCGTGGCCACCGGGCCGCGACCGCGGTCCAGGTGTGCCTCGATCGCGACGCCCTGGGCCTCCATGTTGGGGTTGGCCCGCAGGTCCAGCGACGCATCCGCCGTGAGGAGGATCGCCTCCAGCAGCGCATCGATGTTGGTGCCCTGCTTGGCGGAGATGTCGACGAACATCGTGTCGCCGCCGTACTCCTCGGCCACCAGGTTGTACTCGGTGAGCTGCTGGCGGATCTTCGCCGGGTTGGCGCCCTCGACGTCGATCTTGTTGACCGCGACCACGATCGGCACGTCGGCCGCCTGGGCGTGGTTGATCGCCTCCACCGTCTGCGGCATCACGCCGTCGTCGGCGGCCACCACGATCACCGCGATGTCCGTGGACTTCGCGCCGCGGGCACGCATGGCGGTGAACGCCTCGTGACCAGGGGTGTCGATGAAGGTGATCGGACGCTCGTAGCCCTCCAGCTCGGTGAGGACCTGGTAGGCGCCGATGTGCTGGGTGATGCCGCCCGCTTCGCCCTCGCGGACGTTGGTCTTGCGGATCGTGTCCAGAAGGCGCGTCTTGCCGTGGTCGACGTGACCCATGATCGTGACGACCGGCGGCCGGAACTCGAGGTCGTCGTCGTCACCGGCGTTCTCGCCGTAGGAGATGTCGAAGCTGTCGAGCAGCTCGCGGTCCTCCTCCTCCGGGCTGACGACCTGCACGACGTAGTTCATCTCGCTGCCGAGCAGCTCGAGGATCTCGTCGGAGACCGACTGGGTGGAGGTGACCATCTCGCCGAGGTGGAACAGCACCTGGACGAGCGAAGCCGGGTTGGCGTTGATCTTGTCGGCGAAGTCGGTGAGCGACGCGCCGCGGGCGAGCTTGATCGTCTCGCCGGAGCCCTTCGGCAGGCGGACGCCGCCGACCGAGGGGGCCTGCATGGCGTCGTACTCCTGGCGCTTCTGCCGCTTCGACTTGCGGCCCTTGCGCGCCGGTCCGCCGGGACGGCCGAACGCACCCGCGGCACCGCCGCGACCACGGCCCGCGCCGCCTGCACCACCGGGACGACCGCCACCACCGGGGCCGCCGCGGAAGCCGCCGCCTGCCGGAGCGCCGCCGCCACCGGGGCCACCACCGGCGCCACCGGGACGGAAGCCACCGCCGCCGGGACGACCGCCGGGACCGCCCGGACGACCGCCGGGACCGCCCCGGGACGTCCGCCGGGACCGCCGCGACCACCCGCGCCACCAGGACCGGGACGGCCTGCGGCGGGACGGGCGGGCATCATCCCGGGGTTCGGGCGGGGCGGCATGTTGCCGGGCGACGGCGGGCGGGGACCGCCCTGACCGGGGCCACCGGCCCGTGGCGCGGACGGACGCGGTCCGCCGGGACGGGGACCACCCTGGGCCGCGGGAGCCTGCGCGCCACCCTGACCCTGGCCACCCTGCGCGGGCGGTCCGGGACGGGGGGCGACGGGGCGCGGCGGGGCGCCGGAGCCGACGCCGAACGGGTTGTTGCCGACCCGCGGCGTGCGCGGGCCCGGCTTGGGCGACTGCGTGCGCGGCGGGACTGTCGCCGCGCCTGCATCAGCCGCGGCGGGCTGCGCCGTGCCCGGCTGCTGGCGCGCGGGCGCGCTCGGACGCGCACCGGGACGGGGCGCGCCGGAGGGGCCGGGACGGTTGGCGGCCGGGTTCTGGGTCGCGGGCGCCTGCGCTGCGGGGCTCGCCGCCGCGGGGGCGGCCGGAGCCTGCTGGGCAGGCGTCTGCTCGGCCGGGACCTGCGGCGCCGGGCTCTGCGGCCGGGCGGCCGGACCGGGACGGGGCCCGGGGCGCGGACCCGAGGGGACCGCGCGCGGCGCGTCGGTGCGCTCGGGCGCAACGGTTCCCGACGCGGCGGCCGGAGCCGTCAACGGGCGCTCGGCCGTGACGTCGGGACGGGGCGCGGGCGCCGTCGGACGGGCTTCGCCCGCCTGCGGACGCGGACCGGGGGCCTGGGGCGTCGGGGCGCCCGCGGGACGCGGACGGCCGGCGCCCGGACGGCGCGCTGCGCCGTTCTCGGCGCCGCCTGCCACGGACTCCCGCAGCTTGCGGACGACCGGGGCCTCGACGGTGGAGGAGGGGGACTTCACGTACTCCCCGAGGTCCTGCAACTTGCTGAGGACCTGCTTGCTACTGATGCCGAGCTCTTTCGCGAGCTCATGCACGCGGGCCTTGCCTGCCACTGCACTCCTTGTTACTCGGAGGCCGGCGGCGGTGTCCGCTCGACCTCGAACCTAGTGTCGAAGCACGTTCATGGTGCGATCTTCACGACTGGCTCATGACGGGTCGACCTTGCTCTCTTCCTCGACGGGCCGGGGCGTTTCCCCGACCCCACTCACGGCGATCAGATGCTGCCGCACCAACGTTACGTCCAGCGGCCCCGGGACGCGCAACGCCCTCGGGAACGCCGAGCGCCGCTCGGCGCGGTTAAGACATTCCGACGCGGGGTGCAACCACGCACCTCGTCCGGGAAGCCGACGCCGCGGATCCGGGATCAGCGCCCCGTTCTCCACGACGACCCGCAAAAGATCGTCAGCCGACGACCTCGTGCGGCATCCGACGCAGGTCCGGACCGGAGTCGGACGAGCGGGGGCTGCGCCCAGGTCGTGGGCTGGGGCCGAGTGTAGCGCAGCGTCGCGGCGATCTCCTCCCGCATCGCCTTCGACGACGTCGGGGGCCACCCCGACACCTGACGGCAAGCCTGCGTTCAGCCGACCGACTCCGACTCGGGCGCACCGGATGCGGAGCGCGGATCGGCGTCGCTGCGGATGTCGATGCGCCAGCCGGTCAAACGGGCCGCCAAGCGGGCGTTCTGCCCTTCCTTGCCGATGGCCAGGGAGAGCTGGAAGTCCGGGACGACGACCCGCGCCGTGCGCGTGCGGGCGTCGAGCACTGTGACCGAGACCACCTTGGACGGCGAGAGCGCGTTGCCGACGAACGTGGCCGGATCGTCCGACCAGTCGATGATGTCGATCTTCTCGCCGTTCAGCTCGCTCATGACGCCGCGCACCCGCGCCCCCATGGGCCCGATGCACGCGCCCTTCGGGTTGACCCCCGCCACGGTGGAGCGCACCGCGATCTTGGAACGGTGCCCGGACTCGCGGGCGACGGCGACGATCTCGACCGAACCGTCGACCAGCTCGGGCACCTCGAGCGCGAAGAGCTTGCGCACGAGCCCCGGATGCGTACGGCTCAACGTGATCTGGGTTCCGCGCATTCCGCGCGTGACCCCGACGACGTAGCAGCGGATCCGCTCGCCGTGGGCGTAGCTCTCGCCCGGCACCTGCTCGGCCTGGGGCAGCACACCCTCGATCTGGCCCTGCAGCGCGACGACGACGACGCCGCGGGCGTTGGCGCGGGCGTCGCGCTGGATGACGCCCGAGACGATCTCGCCCTCCTTGGCGGAGAACTCGCCGAACGTGCGCTCGTGCTCGGCGTCGCGCAGGCGCTGCACGATCACCTGGCGCGCGGTGGTGGCGGCGATGCGGCCGAAGCCCTCGGGGGTGTCGTCCCACTCCCTGGCGACGGCGCCGTCCTCAGCCAGGTCCTGGGCCATCACCCGCACGAGCCCGGACTTGCGGTCGATGTCGATGCGGGCGTGCGGCTCGTGCCCGTCGGTGTGCTTGTAGGCGGTGAGCAGCG
Source organism: uncultured Actinomycetota bacterium (assembly GCA_963799945.1). Taxonomy (GTDB): domain Bacteria; phylum Actinomycetota; class Actinomycetes; order Mycobacteriales; family Pseudonocardiaceae; genus Pseudonocardia. Next base: position 134,410 of record CAWCZG010000002.1, on the reverse strand, counting down.
CGGTCTCGATCGCCTCGAGCACGGTATCGAAGGGGATCTCCTTGTCGCGCTCGATGGCGCGCAGGGCCGCGATGTCGACGTTCACTGGGTGTCCTCCGAAAGCAGCGCCACCTCGGACTCGGGCGCGGGCTTGAACTCCACCTCGACCGCGGCGCGCTCGACGTCGGCGTAGCGGACCTGCCGCAGCGCGCCGTCGACCAGCATCGTGACCGCGTCCTCCCCCGCCGCGCCGACGCGACCGGTGAACGGCTTGCCTTCGCACGGCCGCACGGTGACCAGGCGGAGCCGGGCCCGCCGCCAGTGCCGCGGCGCCGTGAGCGGCCGGTCGACGCCAGGCGAGGTGACCTCGAGGGTGTACGAGCCACCGATGAGGTGCTCGTGCTGGTCGAGCTCGGCGGCGGCGGCGCGCGAGAGCCTGGCGATGTCGTCCAGCCCGACGCCCGTGTCCGAGTCGATGACGACCTTGACGGTGTGGCGGCGGCCGGTGGCGCGCACGTCCAGCTCGTCGAGCTCGAACCCGGCGCCTGCGACGATCGGTTCCAGAACGCTCTGCAGCTGTCCCGGCAGCGGGCCTGCTGACGGCCGCACGGGACGGGGAGGGGGCATCGCGCTTGGCTCCTGCCGGACGAGGGAGAGGTGGGTCCGTCAGGGTATCGCGCCCGGCGTCCGGTCCCACCGGTCACGCTCCGCCGATCCGGGCCCGGGGTGGCACTGGCAGGATGGGCGACCCCGGAAGGGGTCGAGGAGGAACGGATGACGGGGCTGGCGATGACGCGGCGCAAGCTGCTCACCGCGTTGCTGCTCGCGCCGCCCGCGCTCGCCGCGTGTTCGACGGCCCGGTCCGTGCAGGCCACCGCGCCCGATCCGCTCATCGCGCTGGCCGCGGCCGCGCGCTCCGACGCGGCCCTCGCGGCGGCCGTCATCGCGGCGACGCCGAGCCTCGCCGGGCGGGTCGCGCCCCTGCGGGACGCGCGCACCGCGCACGCCACGGCGTTGGAGGCGGGCGTGGCTCAGCAGGCGGGCGCCACGACGACGCCGCAGTCGCTCGAGCCCGCGCCGTCCGCAGGCCCCGCCACACTGGCTTCGCTGCGCACGGCCGTCGCGGCGGCCGGGGACGCGGCGGCGAAGGTCGCGATGACCGCCGACGTGCACCGCGCGGGCCTCGTCGCGTCCGTGGCCGCGTGCTGCACGACCTACGCCGCGGTGCTGGGGTGATCCGATGACGAGCCCGGTCTCGACGATCGACGGTCCGGCGACGCAGGCGCTGCAGAACGCGCTCGGCGCCGAGCACGCGGCGGTGTGGTGCTACACGCTCGCCGTCGCGTTCCTGGTGGAGCCGCAGGTGGGCGACGCGCGTCGGGACGCCGACGTGCACCGCGAGCTGCGCGCCCGCATCGAGCAGACGCTCACCCAGATCGGCCAGCGCCCCGAGTCGGCCCAGCCCGCCTACGCGACGCCGAAGCCGGTGACGGACGCGGCCTCGGCCGCCGCCCTGGCCGTGGTCGCCGAGACCGACTGCCTCACAGCCTGGCGGGCGGTGCTGGAGCAGACGACCGACCAGAGCCTGCGCCAGGCCGGGCTGCGCGCCCTCACCGACGCCACCCTGCGCTGCGCGGGCTGGCGGCAGATCGTCGGCGTCACCCCCGCCATCCCCCCTTCCCCGGCCGCCCCTGACCCGTTTCGCAGGCGGCGTGGCCGCCCCGGCGCGCGTCCCGCCCCGATCGTCAGCTCGCTCGGCCCCACCGCGCGCCGCTCGACGTCGACATCACGGGGGTATCCCCCGCGCAGAACCCCGCTCACGTCCACCTCGAGCACTGGTCAGGGGCGGCGGAGCGAGCGAGCCCGCCGCCCGGCGTCAGTGCGGCTCGGCCGACCGCGCGCCGCTCGAAGTCGACATGACGGGGGTGCCCCGTGCACAGAACCCCGCTCCAGTCCACCTCGAGCGCTGGTCAGGGGCGACCGGGGCGGACAGGTCCGCCCCGGCGTCAGTTCCTCAGGGCGGCCACCGCGCGTTCGACGTCGGCCTCGGTGTTGTAGAGGGCGAACGCCAGCCGCGCCGCGCCCGCCCGCGCGCTCACCGCGAGGCCTGCCGCGGAGAGGCGGCTGACCGCGTCCGGGAGCCGGACGGAGACGATCGCCGAGCCCGCGGGCGGCAGGTCGAGCGCCGCGCAGAACGCGTCGGCCAGCCCGACGCAGTGCCTGCGGACCGCAGCCCGGTCGAGGCCCGCCAGCCACGGGAGGGCCGCCGCCGCGCCGACGTGGCAGTACCAGGCGGGTGAGGTGTCCAGGGCGCGGGCGTCGGCCGACGGCCGCAGCGGCAGCCCGTAGACGCTGTCCCACACCTCCGCCCCGGAGTACCAGCCCGCATAGTGGGCGACGGGTCGCCACTCGGGGTGGATCGCGAGCCACGCCGTCCCGCGCGGGCTGAGCAGCCACTTGTAGCCGCTAGCGATCACGGCGTCGGCCCAGCCCAGGTCGACGTCGAGCCAGCCGAGGGACTGGGTGGCGTCGAGCACCACGCGGGTGCCCGCGGCCCGCGCCGACCGCAGGCCGTCGAGATCGACGATCCGGCCGTCGGCGGACTGCACCACGCTGACCGCGACGACGTCGAAGTCCGCCGCGCGCTCGCCGATCTCCCCCAGCTCGGCCTCGACCACCTGGACACCCCGGACCGACTGCGCCGCGAACGGCCAGCTGACGCTGGTGAACTCCCCCTTGGGCACGAGCACCCGTGTGCCGTCGGGCACGTCCGCGGCCAGCAGGCCGACCAGTGCCGAGACCGTCGATCCGATGGCGACGCGATCGACCGGCGCTCCGACGAGCTGGGCGAACCCGAGCCGCGCGGTGGCCACCGGCTCGTCATAGTCGGGCGGGCGGCCCGTACCGGTGCGCCAGCCGTCCACCGCGGCCACGACCGCGTCGGCGACGAACCTCGGGGGCACCCCCACGCTCGCGGTGTTGAGGTAGCCGTCAGGGACATCGAACTCGCAACCGAACGCCGTGCGCACGCCTGCGACAGTAGGCGTCGTGCACACCGAACTGATCGAGATCCGCACCGGGAGCCGCGAGGCCGTCGTCGACCTCGGCCGCGAGGTTGAGCAGTTCCTGCGCGGGGCAGGCGCCGGGGACGGACTGTTGAACGTCTGGGTGCCGCACGCCACCGCGGGGCTCGCCGTGATCGAGACGGGCGCGGGGAGCGACACCGACCTCCTCGCTGCCCTGCGCGACCTGCTGCCTGCCGACGACCGCTGGGGCCACCGGCATGGCAGCGCGGGCCACGGCCGCGACCACGTGCTGCCCGCGATCATCAGCCCGTCGCTTGCCGTCCCGGTGCTCGACGGCCGGATGGCACTCGGCACCTGGCAGTCGGTGTGCCTGGTCGACACCAACCGGGACAACCCGGTGCGCTCGGTCCGCCTGTCCTTCCTGGCGGGCTAGCCCTTCCCGCTAGCGGACCGTCGAGGAGGACTCGAACACGAACACGCGCGCCCCCAGCCGCACCCGCGCGCCGGGCTGCAGGCGCCTGCTGCGCCGTGGCGGGAGCTCGGTCCACGCGCTCTCGTCGGGCCCGCAGACGTAGGTGCCGTTGCGCGACCCGGTGTCGACGACCACGACGTCCCAGCCGCTCACGCGGACCTCCGCGTGGACCCGGGACACCGAGCCCGCGCGGTCCTCGACGACGATGGGCCGCAGCTCGCCGCTGCGGACCCGGTCGTCGACCTCCGGCATCCGCCCGACGAGGTAGCCCCCGTCGACGACGTGCGCGGCGCCGTCGTCGAACACCAGCAGTCCCAGCGCGGGCCGCGGCCCGACGACCAGCCCGCCCGCGCGCTCGTCGATGGTCGCGCCGCACTGACGGCAGCTCGGCGAGCGCGGGTCGTTGAGGTGGCCGTTCTCGCACCGGTAGCCCCGGATCCGCGCCCCACCGCGCCCGGGGTCCTGCGCGCCCTCCGGGACCTGCGTCGGCGTCGGCCGCACGTCCGGCACCGCGGTGGTCAACCCCTCCGACCGGAACAGCAGCCCCGGCATCGTCGACGTCGCTTCCGCAGGCGACGCCCCCACCCCCCGCCCTTGAGTCGCAGCCGTGGGCTCGTCCGTGGTGGGCGTTCGGCTAGCTGGCGTCTGGGTGCCCGACCGCGGGGCAGCCGACGTGTGCGCTGCCGACGCCTGGGTCGCAGATCCATAGGTCGCAGGCTCGTCGGCGACAGGCGTGTTGCCGGCCTGCGTCTGGCCTGCAAGCGCGTGGTTCGCGGGCGCCTGGATGGCGGCGGGGCGCGGATCTCCCCTGCGAGGCCCGGGTTTGGGACGCGGTGGAAGTGGGCGGTCGGCAGGTTCTGCGCCCGGCTGTCGGTCGGCACGAGGTCCGAAAAGCGACTACGCGGCGGCCGGGGGCTGAGCGGGGCCGCTGAGGGCGCCATCAACAGGCGGCTCGGCGCGGGCAGCGCGATCGGTAGCCCGACCCTCGCCTCGGTGGGCGCCGCGAAGAAATCGGCACCCCCATCGATGCCCGGATCCACATCCGGCCACCGCTGGGCACGGGGTGCCCGATCGGCCGCCGGGCCCGCGGACGGGGTGGGCGCTCCGAGAACTCGTCGGCCGCACCGACCCCCGGATCAGCATCCGACCACCGGTCGGCGCGATCTGCTGCCGGACCCGCGGCTTGAGCAGGCGGCGCGAAGAGGTCGTCACCCGCACCGACGCCCCGGTCCGCATCCGACCACCGCCCGGCGCCGGGTAGGCGATCGGACGCCGGGTCTGTGGCCTGGGCGGACGCCGCGGAGAGGTCGTCGCCTGCGCCCAGATCATCTCCCGACCACCGGTGGGCGCCGTCCGAAGGGACGTCGGCGCCCCAGAGATCAGTACTTGCGTCTTCGCGGCGCCCGCCGGACCAGAGGTCCGCGTCGCTCGGCCCGTCGCCTTCCACGGGGGCATCGGCTGAATCGCCGGGAAGATGGCCGCCGAGCGGATCGGCGCCGAACGCCGACCAACCGTTGTCGCCGCGGGACCCTTCCTCACGGCGATCGGCAGCGCGGGGCTCGACCGCCCACAGGTCCGCCCACGATCATCGTCCGCGGCGAAGGCGGGTCACCGGTGCGCGGTCGCCGAGTCCGTCGATCAGACCTCTGCTCGCCGCGGTCGGCAGCGGATCCCCCGCGCTCGCCTAGGAGCGCGACGCCACGGTTGTGCTCGTTGTCGTCGACGGGGTCCACGCCGCGATCGGGGATGCCATCGGCCGTGCGGTCCGCAGCGCGATCGTCGGAGTGGCCAGCCGCCCGATCGGCAGCGCGATCGTCGGAGTGGCCAACCGCCCGATCGGCAGCGCGATCGGCAGCGCGATCGGCCATGCGGTCCGCAGCGCGGTCGGTGGGATGGCCGGCAGCTCCCGGCGCTGCGGTCTGCGCTGCGGTCTGCGGGGCGGCCAGTGGGGTGGCTGGCGGGGTGGCTGGCGGGGTGGCTGGCGGGGTGGTCGGCCGTGGACGCCGCGTCGGGGCCGCGCGGCGCCTCGTCGCCGGGGGCGATGGTGTCGTCGGGCCACTCGACGTCGTCGTAGTCCGCGTCGTAGTCGGCGGCGTCGTCGGCGGCGGTGTCGGCGGCGGTGTCGGCGGCGGTGTCGGCGGCGGTGTCGGCGGCGGTGTCGGCGGCGGTGTCGGCGGCGGTGTCGGCGGCGGTGTCGGCGGGGTAAATGCCGGGTCGGTCGGGGGTGGAGGGGCCGGCTTCGCCTGCGGGCGGGGCGGGGGTGGGGGGCGGGGAGGGGAGGTCGGCTTCGCCGAAGAAGGAGTGGCGGCCTGCGTCGCTGTTGAGGAGGTCGGCGGCGTTGTCAGCGCCGCCGTTCCGGCCGACCTCATCACGGCCGCCGTACCTGCCGAGCTCGCGTCCGGTATCCGGGTCGTCATCGTCCTCGACGGCGTTCATGGGCGCGTGGTTGGAGCCGTTGCGGCCGCTCGTGCGCTGCGCGGGTAGGCCCTGTGACCACACGGACTGTTCGTCCAACGGGTCGACGGCCAGATCGCCCGCCTCGAACCACTCGTGTCCGGCGAGCCCGGCGTCCCGTTCGTCGAGGTCGAAGGCCGGGGGGTGCAGGACCACGGCCGCCCCGGGGACGACGCCCGCGCGCAGGTCGTGGACGTTGGCCGGGTCGGCGCGAACCCGACCGCCGTCCAGGCTCAGCACCACCGGGGTGCGGGGCACGGGGAACAGGCGGTCGGTGCCGATGGCCGCGTGCGCTCCGGAGAGCGTGAGCCCCCCGACCCCGTCGACCCTGGCCTCGACGGCGCCGACGAGGAACACCGCCAGCTGGTCGCCCGCCGCGGCCACCGTGCCGAACCGCAGCGCGGGCCCGGGTGCGGTCGGCCCGCTCATCCAGGTGGCCAGCCGCCGCGCCAGCGCCCGTCCTGGATCGGGCCCGCTGACGGACGCGCACAGCGCGAGGAACTCGCGCAACGGTTCCGGCTCGGCACAGCGAGCCACGCACACGATGCCGGGGAACCGCCCCACGACATCCTCACCTGCGCCGACGACCGCACGCAGACCGTCGAAAGCCACGGTCTCGCCCGGGGCGCTCGTCGTCACTCGCATGGCGGCCAGTTTGCCGCTGGGGTAGCTGACCGTAACCCGGATGGCCACTTTCGGGCGCCCACCGGTACGGCGAGAGCGACGGCCAGCCCCCTCAGGACACCGTCGGGGCCGCGATCAGTCGCGAACGAGCCCCGTGAGGTGCTCGACGGCGCCGACCAACGGGATCTCCTCGCGCGTCCCGCTGCGGCGGTCCTTGATCTCGATCCGCCCTTCGGCCATGCCCCGGCCGACGACGACGATCGTGGGCACGCCGATCAGCTCGGCGTCGGCGAACTTGACCCCCGGCGACGCCTTCCGGTCGTCCAGGAGCACCCGGAGACCGACGGCGTCGAGCGCGGCGGCCAGGTCCTCGGCGCCCGCGACGATCTCCTCGCTCTTCCCGGCGATCACCAGGTGCACGTCGAACGGCGAGACCGAGCGGGGCCACACCAGCCCGTCGGCGTCGGCGCTCTGCTCGGCGACGGCCGCGACCAGCCGCGACACGCCGACACCGTAGGAGCCCATGGTGATGCGGATGGGCTTCGAGTCGGGGCCCAGCGCGGTGAGGCCGAGCGCCTCGGTGTACTTGCGGCCGAGCTGGAACACGTGCCCGATCTCGATGCCGCGCGCGGCCACCAGCGGACCCGACCCGTCGGGCGCGGGGTCGCCCGCGCGGACCTCGGCGGCCTCGATCGTGCCGTCGGGGGTGAAGTCGCGGCCGACGACGAGGTCGACGACGTGGTGGTCGGCCTTGTCAGCACCGGTGACCCACGCCGTGCCGGTGACGATCCGGGGGTCGACGAGGAAGCGCACCCCGTTGGCGGCCAGCGACGCCGGGCCGATGTAGCCCTTGACCAGCCAGGGGTTCTTGGCGAAATCGGCCTCGTCGATCAGCGCGACCTCGGCGGGGTCGAACGCCGCCTCGAGGCGCTTCATGTCCACCTCGCGGTCGCCGGGGACGCCCACGCCCAGCAGCGTCCACTCCGAGCTCCCGGGTGCGCGCGTCTTGAGCAGCACGTTCTTCAGGGTGTCCGCGGCGGTGAAGGTGCGGCCGAGGCCCGCGCCGTTGAGGCTCGGATCGTTGTTCAAGAAGGCGACGAGCGACTCGATCGTGGGCGTGTTGGGCGTGTGGTGCGCCTGGGCGTCGGGCAGGCCCTCGATCGACCGGGCAGGGGGCGCGGGCGTGGTGACGGCCTCCACGTTCGCCGCGTAGCCGCCGGGGCTGCGCACGAACGTGTCTTCTCCGGTCTCGGCGACCGCCAGGAACTCCTCCGACGCCGAACCGCCCATCGCTCCCGACGTCGCCGCGACGATGACGTACTGCAGCCCGAGCCGCTCGAAGATCCGGACGTAGGCGGCGCGGTGCAGCCGGTAGGACTCCGCGAGGCCCTCGTCGCTGAGGTCGAACGAGTACGAGTCCTTCATGAGGAACTCGCGCCCACGCAGGATGCCCGCCCGGGGCCGCGCCTCGTCGCGGTACTTGGTCTGGATCTGGTAGAGCATGACCGGGTAGTCCTTGTACGAGGCGTACTCCCCCTTGACGAGCTGGGTGAACACCTCCTCGTGCGTAGGCCCGAGCAGGTAGTCGCCGCCCTTGCGGTCCTTGAGCCGGAAGATGTTGGGCCCGTACTCGGTCCAGCGGCCGGTGGCCTCGTAGGGCTCGCGGGGCAGCAGCGCGGGCAGGTGGATCTCCTGGGCGCCGATGGCGTCCATCTCCTCGCGCACGATCTCCTCGATGCGCCGCAGCACCCGCAGACCCAGCGGCAGCCAGGAGTAGATCCCCGGCGCGACGCGACGGACGTAGCCTGCGCGGACGAGCAGCTTGTGGCTCGGCACCTCCGCGTCGGCCGGGTCCTCACGCAGGGTCCGCAGGAACAACGACGACATCCGGGTCAACACCCCGAGAAGGTTAGCGACGCCCCCACGGCCGTGTCGCGCAGGTTCCCGGCGTCAGACGAGCAGGTGCCGGTTGGGTCCGCGCGCCGCGTCCGCGAGCTCGGTGAGCTCCACCACCTCGACGCCCGCCGCCCGCAGCTTCTCGGCGCCCTCACCGTGCACGAACAGCTCGGGCTCCCGCCAGGCGAACACGACGCGGGTGATCCCCGCGGCCAGGATCAGCTCGGTGCAGCTGCGGGTGCGCGACGCCCGGACGCTGCACGGCTCGAGCGAGCTGTAGAGCGTGGTGCCCGCCGGGGCGCGCCAGCCGGGCCCGAGCAGGGCGAGGGCGGCCTCTTCGGCGTGGTCGAGCGGGTCGTGCTGGTGGGTGTAGCCCGCGGCGAGGGTGCGGCCGTGCCCGTCGACGACCAGCGCGCCGACCGAGAACGCGTACGCCGAAGGGCGCGTGTGCTGAGCCAGGGCGATCGCCTCCAGCAGGAGCACACGGTCGTTCACCCCACCAGTGTCCTCCGTGGCCGCGAGGGCGGAACACCGGTGTGATCAGTTCGGGTGGGTGAGCAGCCAGCGCACGTCGCGGCCGAAGGACCACACCAGCGCGACCAGCGCGACCGCCACCATGAGCACAGCCACCGGCCGCGGGACGAACGGTGCCGCGGCGGCGACGAGCAGGCCACCCTGCATCGCCGCGACGACCTTGCGGGCCCGGCTGAACGGCAGGGTCGACCGCAGCCGCGGCACCACAGCGGCTGCGGCCACGAACGCGTAGCGCATGAGGCCGATGGCGAGGACCCAGTACCCCAGCGAACGGCAGACGAGCACGCTCAGCACGAGGATGAGGAACGCGTCGACCTCCATGTCGAACCGCGCGCCCAGCGCCGAGACGGTGTTGTTGCGCCGGGCGAGGTAGCCGTCGAGCCCGTCGAGGGCCAGCGCGACGGTGCCGATCGCCACCAGCACGAAGATCCGCGGTCCGGTGGCGCCCTCGACGACGAGCGCGGTCACGCCCCCGACCAGCGTCGCCCTCGCCAGCGTCACCTGGTTCGCCGCGCCCGCGGCGCGCGCCCGGCCCGCCGGGTCGTGGCTGACCAGGAGCAGGCCGACGACCAGCGCGAACGCCAGCCCCGCCGCCCATCCCACGGGGCTCAGCCCGACGCAGGCGGCCACACCACCGAGAACCACGAGCTGCGTTGCGGCTGCCCCGGCGAGCTCCCGGTCGAAGACCGCGGGCGTTGGGTAGGTCTGGATCGCCATGTTCCTCCTCACGGGTGCGGCGCGCGTTCGGTTCACCCCATCGTGGTCGAGCGCTTTCCGACGGCGCGAACGGGGGTGCGCTCGGGGTGCCAGGATCGGCGGCGTGCCTGCCGACGATCCGTCCCTGACGTCCCGCGCCTTCTGGCTGCGTTCCCCGGGCGTCGGCGAGATCCGCACCGAGCCGTTGCGCGCGCCGGAGCCCGACGAGGTGCTCGTCCGCGCCCGGTACTCGGGCATCAGCCGGGGCACCGAGATGCTGGTGTTCCGCGGCGGTGTGCCGCCGAGCCAGCACGCGCTCATGCGCGCCCCGTTCCAGGAAGGCGAGTTCCCCGCGCCGGTCAAGTACGGCTACCTGTCGGTCGGGGTCGTCGAGCGCGGACCCGACCCGCTCGTCGGGAAGACGGTGTTCTGCCTCTACCCGCACCAGGACCGGTACGTCGTGCCGGCCGCCGCGGTGACCCCGGTCCCCGACAGCGTGCCCGCGGAGCGCGCGGTGCTCGCGGGCACCGTCGAGACGGCGGTCAACGCGCTGTGGGACGCGGCTCCGCTCGTCGGAGACCGGATCGCGGTGGTCGGGGGCGGGATGGTCGGCTGCTGCGTCGCCCGCCTGCTGACGGCCCTGCCCGGCGCGCGCGTGGAGCTTGTCGACGCCGACCCGGCGCGGGCCGAGGTGGCCGCGGCGCTCGGCGTCCCCTTCCGGACCCCCGCCGACGCGTCCACCGAGTGCGACCTCGTCGTGCACGCCAGCGGCCATCCCGACGGCCTGGCGCTGGCGCTGGCGCTGCTCGGCGACGAGGGCGAGGTGATCGAGATGAGCTGGTACGGCGACCGGCCGGTGGCCGTGCCGCTCGGCGAGGCCTTCCACTCCCGGCGCCTGACCGTGCGCGCGAGCCAGGTGGGCGCCGTCTCGGCCCGGCGCAGGGCGCGGCGCAGCTACGCCGACCGGCTGGCGCTCGCGCTCGACCTGCTGGCCGATCCGGCGTTCGACGCGCTGATCTCCGGGGAGAGCCCGTTCGACCACCTACCGACCGTTATGGCCGAGCTGGCGGACGGCCGCCGGTCAGCGCTGTGCCAGCGCGTCGTCTACGACCACGATGACTGACGTGTATCGGGTGACGGTCCGCGACCACGTCATGGTCGCCCACAGCTTCCGCGGCGACGTCTTCGGACCCGCCCAGGCCCTGCACGGCGCCACGTTCGTCGTCGACGCCACGTTCCGGCGCGCCGAGCTCGACGCCGACAACATCGTGGTCGACATCGGCCTGGCCACCGAGCAGCTGGGCAAGTCCCTCGCCGACCTCAACTACCGCAACCTCGACGAGCACCCCGACCTGGCCGGGGTCAACACGACCACCGAGTTCCTGGCCCGGCTGATCGCCGACCGGCTGGCCGACCGCATCCACGCGGGCGGGCTCGGGGAGGCGGCGCGCGGGATCGACGGGATCGAGGTGACGCTGCACGAGTCGCACGTCGCGTCGGCGGGCTACGAGCGCAGCCTGTGACCCGACCCCCGCTGGAGCTCGTGCTGCCGGGCGACGTCGACGACCCCCGGTCGCCGAGCGGCGGCAACACCTACGGGCGGCGGGTCGCGGCGGAGCTGGAGGGGCTCGGCTGGCGGGTCGCACGGCGGCTGGTGCCCGGCGGGTGGCCGCGGCCGGACGCCGCCGCCGAGGCCGGGTTGGCCCGCGTGCTCGACGCGGTGCCCGACGGTGGGATCGTGCTGCTCGACGGGCTGGTCGCCTGCGGTGTGCCGCACATCGTCGGACCGCACGCGAACCGGCTGCGCCTGGTCGTGCTCGTACACCTGCCGCTGGCCGACGAGGCCGGGCTGCCCGCCGCCGTCGCGGCCGAGCTCGACGCCAAGGAGCGCGCGACGCTGAGCGCGGCGGCCGCTGTGATCGTCACCAGCAGCGAGGCGGCGAAGCGCCTGGCCGGTCACGGGCTCGCGGCCGTGCTCGTCGCCGAGCCGGGCACCGACCCGGCGCCCCCCGCGAGCGGCACCGATGGAGCCTCGGCTCTCCTGTGCGTCGCGGCGGTGACCCCGGTCAAGGGGCACGACGTCCTCGTCGACGCGCTGGCGGCCGTGGCCGACCAGCCGTGGAGCTGCGTATGCGCGGGACCGCTCGACCGCGCCCCCGGCCACGTCGCCGCGCTTCGCGAGCGCATCGCCCGGGCGGGGCTCGAGGAGCGGGTGCGGCTGGTCGGCCCGCTCGACCCCGCTGCCCTCGACGACGCCTACGCCGCAACCGACCTGGCCGTGCTGGCCTCGTCGACGGAGACCTACGGGATGGTCGCGGCCGAGGCGCTGGCCCGGGGCATCCCGGTGGTCACGACCACGGGCGGGGCGCTGCCTGACACGGTCGGGCGCGCGCCCGACGGCACCCGCCCCGGCCTGCTCGTCCCGCCCGGCGACCCGGCCGCCCTGGCCGCCGCCCTGCGCCGGTGGTTCACCGAGCCTGCCCTGCGCGCCCACCTCCGCGCCGCGGCCCTCGCCCGCGCCACCACCCTGCCCGGCTGGGACGCCACGGCCGCGGCGGTCTCCGCGGCCCTCGACGCAACCCTGGCCGCCCCCCACCCCGGCCGCCCCCTCCTCGAAGCCCAAGGAGGCGCCGCATGACCCCCAACCCCCCGCCCCCCGACCCCGCCACAGACCCGGTGGGTGTCGACGCGGTCGCCGACCTGGACGACCAGGCCGACACCACTGCGCTGACGAGCTTCTCCGAGGTCCGGGCCGCCGCGGTCGACCGGGACAACCAGGCCGATGCGCTCGCCACGGACCCGGCCGTGGTCGTCCCGGCCTGCCAATTCGAGCCGAAGATGCGCCCATCGGAAGTCCCACCCGCTGACGGCTCCTCGGACCCGGTGCTGGTCGACCCAGCCGGCCAGACCGAGGTCGGGACGCCGGGGGGACCCTCGAGATCCCGTCCACCGACGCGGACACGGGCCAGGACCCGGCGGGCGGGCCGGCGCGATGGCGAGCCCGCCGAGATCCCGCCCGTGGCCGAGCCCGACTGGCTCGACCTGCGGGAGGCGGCCGACCACCGGGCCCGCAACGTCGATCTCGTGCGCCGAGCTGGCGGCCGCGCTGCCGCCGGGGCCGGTGCGGATCCTCGACCTCGGCTCGGGCACCGGCTCGACCACCCGCTGGCTGGCCCCGCTGCTGCACGGCCCGCAGGAGTGGACGCTGCTCGACCGGGATCCCGCGCTGCTCGCCCTCGTGCCGGACCGGATGCAAGGCGTGCTCGACGGCGATGGCCTGCCGTTGACCCTCACCACCCGGCACGCCGACATCACGTCGCTGTCCGCGCGTGACCTGCTCGATATCAGCGCGATCACCGCCTCCGCGCTCATCGACCTGCTCACCGTGGAAGAGATCGACGACCTCGCCGCCGCGTGCGCGATCGCCGGGGTGCCCGCGCTGCTCACCCTGACCGTGACCGGCGAGGTGGAGATCGAGCCGGGCGACCCGGTCGACGAGGCCGTCGCTGCGGCGTTCGACGCCCACCAGTGCCGCGCGGTCGCCGGTCGCCAGTTGCTCGGTCCGTACGCGGTGGAGATGGCGTCCGACGCCTTCCGTCGCAACGGCATGGCGGTGCACACCGCCGCAAGCCCCTGGCTGCTGGGCCAGGACGACGCGGTGCTCACCGCCCGATGGCTGCGGGAGCGCGTCGAGGCCGCGGTCGAGCAACAGCCCGAGTTGGGTGCGTCCGCTCGGGCAGCGTTCACCCGTAGGGTGAACGGCGCGTCGCTGCACGCCGTGATTCATCATGTCGACCTACTCGCCATTCCGATCGGAGGCCGTCCATGACGCACGCCGGGTCACGGCACATCGCGGGCGCCCCCGCGGTCGCCACGCGCCACGCCACACCCGGCAGGCGTGTGCCGTGGCTGCGGATCATCGGCGGCGTCGCGATGCTCGCCGCCCTGGCATCGGCGCTCGGCACGGGTGCCTTCGCCGCGGGTCTGCGCGTCGTCGGACCGTGGTCGGCCGCCGCCGCCCTCGCCATCGGCCTGCTGAGCACCGTCTGCACCGCCCTCCGGTGGCGCCTGATCGCCCGCCGGGTCGGCCTGCGGCTGGACGTGGCCGAGGCCGTCGCGGAGAGCTACCGCGCCGTCTTCCTCAACTCGGTCCTGCCGGGCGGCGTGCTCGGTGACGTCGACCGGGCGCGGCGGCACGGACGTGAGGCGGGCGATGTCGGCCGGTCGACCCGGGTCGTGGTGCTCGAGCGCACGGCGGGCCAGCTCGTGCTCATCGCCGCCGCCCTCCTCGTACTCCCCACGCACCCGGCGCTGATCCCTTCCCTGCTCGGCGGGGTCAAGACCGTGCCGATCGTGCTGATCTGCGTCGGCCTCGCGCTGCTGGCCGCCACCACGGTGGTGCTGCTGCGCGCCCGCCGCACCGGGGCGCACGAACGGTGGCGCCTCGCCGCGGGCAAGGCCATCACCGACCTGCGCTCCGGCGTGCTGGCCCGTGGGGCCTGGCCGTCGGTCCTGCTGCTTTCGGCGGGCGCGTTGGCGGGCTACCTCGGCCTGTTCCTCGTCGCCGCCTACGCGGCGGGCACCCACGCGTCGGTCTGGGCGCTCCTGCCCCTGCTCCTGCTCGCCCTGATGGCGATGGGCCTGCCGATCAGCGTCGGCGGCTGGGGGCCGCGCGAGGGCGTCGCGGCCGTGACGTTCTGGATGGCGGGCCTCGGCGCTCCGCTCGGGGTGACGGTGTCCGTCGCGTACGGCGTGCTCACGCTCATCGCGAGCCTGCCCGGCGCCTTTGTCGTGCTCATGGGCCGCCGCCGCGCCGCCGCAACCGCGCCCGCCCCCAACCCCGCCTAGCCGCACCCCTTCGACCGCCCTAGGTGGTCGACGGCCTCCGCGAGTCCGACCGCGCGATGCGTGCGAAGTCGACCCCAGCCTCGTAGGCGACCGCGCACCCGCGGCGACTGCGCACCCGGCCAGTGGCGCGAACTGCGCAGAGCGCCGGCGGCGTGCGAGGTCGACCTCGAGGGGTGCGAAGTGCGCCGGGGCCGGGCTGCGCCGACCGGCCTGGCCGGGGGCTAGGAGAAGTCGAGGGCCTCGACGGTGGCGGCGGACTGCTGGTGGGTGGGGCGCTGCGCGCCGCCCACCGAGTACACCGTGTTCCCGACCGTCGCCAACGCCATCCCGTGCCGCGCCACCGGCAGGGGTGGCAGCGCCGACCAGGTGCCGGTGTCGATGTCGTAGGCCTCGACGGTGTTCAGCACCCGTGTGGGCTCCTCGCCGCCCGCCGCGACGATCCGGCCGTCGATGCAGGTGGCCGCCACGCCGCCGCGCGGAGTGGGCATGTTCGGCATCGTCTGCCACGCCCCCGTCGCCGGGTCGAACCGCTCGAGCGCCGCGCTGTTCTTGTCCGACGAGAGGTTGCGGCCGCCGACGGCGTAGACGTAGGTGCCGTCGGTGGTGGCGGACAGGTGCTCCCGAGGCGTCGGGATCGGGGCCACGTCGGTCCACTTGCTGCCGTCGAACACCTCGGTGGTGGGCACGAGCACGTTGTTCGCCTGCCCGCCGACCACCACGATCTTGTCGCCGACGACGGCGGCGGCCGCGGCCACCCGTGGGTGGTTCAGCGGCGGCAGCTCGACCCACTTGCCACCCTGAAGCGCGAAGACCTTGCCCGACACCAGCCCCGAGAGGTTGCCGTTGGCAGGACTCCAGCCGCCGATCACCACGACCTGGTCGTGATAGGTCACCGCGGCCGTGTGGTGCAGCGGTATCGGCAGGTCAGGCCCCTGGGTCCAGGTGTCGATCGCCGGGTCGTAGCCGTAGACGGCGGCGGTCGCCGCATCCTGGGTGAGGCCGCCCGCGATCCACAGCTTGCCGCCCGCCACGGTCGACCCGGCGAACTGGCGCGCGATCGGCGCGGGCTTCAGCTCCCGCCACACCGGCGCGGCCTGCAGCCTGCGCGGCGGCATCTGGAGCGCCTCGCCCATGCCGGTGGACGCGGTGTGGCTGGGCTGCGTGGCGCCGCCGATCGCGAAGACCGTCTTGTCGACGGCGGCGACGGCCATCCCGTGCCTGCCCGAGGGCAGCGCGGGCAGATCCGCCCAGCTGTTGGACGCGATGTCGTAGGCGAACACCGAGTTGTCGACCGAGGTCGGCTCCTCGCCGCCCGCCACGATCAGCCGCCCGTCCGCCACGGCCGCACCGACACCACCGCGGGGCGCGGGCAGCGGCGCGAGGCCCGTCCACGAGTCGGTCTTCGGGTCGTAGCGCTCCAGAGCGGCGCTGTTCTTGTCGGAGGCGAGGTCACGACCGCCTGCCACGTACGCGTACGTGCCGTCGGTGGCCATGCCCAGGTGCTCACGCGGGGTGGGCAGATCGGCGACCTTCTTCCACGCCGTGCCGTCGAACACCTCGGTGGTGGGCACCAGCTTGCCGTCGGCCTGCCCACCGCTCACGACGATCTGGTCGCCGATGACCACGGCGCCCCCCGCGACGTGCGGCGACAGCATCGGCGGCAGCTCCACCCAGCCGCCCCCGCGCTGGGCGTAGACCTTGTTCGAGCTCACCGCGGTGAGGTTGGCCCCCTGGGCCTCCCAGCCACCGAGCACCACGATCTCGCCGCGGTAGGTCACCGCCATCTCGTGCGACAGCGGGACCGGCAGCGGGATGCCCGTCTTCCAGGTGTCGATCGCCGGGTCGTAGCCCTCCATCAACGGGCTGGCGGCACCGCTGGTGATCCCGCCGAGCACCCAGACGGTGCCGTCGGCGACCGTCGTCGCCACCTGCTGGCGGGGGGTCGGGTCGGCCCGCAGCTCACGCCATGCGCTCGCCGGGACCACCGGCGTGACGGGCGGCGAGGACGTCGGCGTCGCACCGGGGTTGCGCAGGACCAGCACGCCGACGACCACCAGCGACGCGAGCAGCGCCACGACCGCGGCGACCGCGGCGATCAGCACACCGCGCCTGTCGGGGCTTGGGCTCGGTCGTAGACGGCACGGGCGAGGTGTCGCCCGGCGGGGGGAAGTAGCCGCCGCCCGAGTGGCCATCCGTGCGGGGCGGGCCGGGGGGACCGCCGCGTTGACCCGTGTGCAGCACGGTCTGCGCTGAGGCGCCGCTCGTGTGGCCGGAGTTGCCCTGTCCGCCGGGAGGGCCCGAGCGCGGGTTCGGCGACGGCCATCCCTGCGAGGGTGCCTGCCTGCCACCCCCGCCGACGACGACGGTGGCGCCATCGGCGGGCGCGCCGAGCGCCGACGTGGCCGCGGTGTTGTTGTTCGTGGCGTTGACGCCCGCCGACGTGCCGGTTCGCGGGTGATCGTCCGAGGGCGAGTGCGGCACGCCGACCGTCGGGTACGAGCCCGGCGCGCCCGCCCCCGAGGTGCCCGCCCAGGGCCGCTCGACCAGGGGCAGGGGGTTCGAGGTGCGCCGCGGCGAGCGGTCGTCGATCGGCTCGTTCGCGGTGCGGGTGATGTCGTGGTCGGACTTGCCTCGGGCCATGGGCAGGGCCATCTCGGCGACCGGCAGCCCCGCCTCCCGCTGCACCTGCTGCAGCTGGCGGCCGAACGCCTCCGCGCTGGCCGGGCGGGCCATCGGGTCCTTCGCCATGGCGGTCTCGAGCACCGCGCACAGCTCGTCGGGCACGCCGTGGCCGCGCAGGTCCGGGATGGGCTGGCCGGTGATCCGCAGGAACTGCGCGATGATCTCTTCGCCCTCGCGCCGCTCGAACGCGGCCCGGCCCGCGATCACCGAGAAGAGGGCCGCGGCGAGGCCGTAGATGTCCGAGGCCGGGGTGGGCGGCCGCCCGTTGAGCACCTCGGGGGCGCTGTAGGACAGCGAGCCGGTGAACGCGCCCGTCGCCGTCTCGAAGCCGCCCTCGATGCGGGCGATGCCGAAGTCGGTGATCTGGGCTTCGCCGTAGTCGGACAGCAGGATGTTGGCCGGCTTGACGTCGCGGTGCAGGGTGCCGACGCGGTGCGCGCTCTCCAGAGCGCCCGCCAGGCGCACGCCCAGCCGCGTGGCCTCGTCCCACGGGATCGGGCCTTCGCGGCGCACGCGGGCGGCCAGCGAATCCAGCGACTGGAAGGGCATGACGATGTAGGGCCTGCCGCTGTGGGTGACGCCCACCTGCAGCACGTCGACGACGTTGGGGTGCCCGGACAGGCCGCCCATCGCCCGGCCTTCGCGGAAGAACCGCTCGCGGCTGACCGTGTCCAGATCGGTGTGCAGCAGCTTCACCGCGACCGTGCGGTTGAGCGCCTCCTGGGTGCACCGGAAGACGACGCCGAAGCCGCCGCGACCCACTTCGACCGCGTCGGTGAACCCGGCGCGCGCGAGGTCGATGACGATGGCGGGCCGTCCGCCCGCGGTGACACCCGGATCGGTCACCGCGGCTCAGCTGTCCTTCGGCGCGGCCGCACGGACTTCGGCCAGTGTGATGGCGCCGCGGCGCAGCGCCTCGTTGGCGAGCTTGGTGCGGCGCCGCTCGCCGTCGCCCGACACGCCGAACTTGTCGTAGAGCCGCAGCAGGTGCTGCTTGACCGCCGCCTCGCTGACCCACAGCGCCTGCGCGATCTGGCGGGTGGATGCGGGCTCGGTGAACATCTCCGGGCCGGTCATCGGGGTGAACAGGGCGATCAGGACATCGCGCTCGCGCGGCGTGAGCTGCGGCGGCGGGGCCTGCGCCTCGGTCATGCCCGGATCGTCGGCGGTGCGGTCGGCCCGCAGCACGATGCGGGTGCGGCCGATGCGCAGTTCGTCGCCCGGACCCACCCTGGCCTCCCCCGAGACCCGGTTGCCGTTGACGAACGTGCCGTTGCGGGAGCTGACATCCCTGATGCTCCAGCCGCCACCGAGCCGCTCCAGCACCGCGTGCACCCGCGAGACCTGACCGTCGTCGCTCAGCACGATGTCGTTGCCCGCCGCCCGTCCGACGGTGATGCGGTCACCGCCGAGCGGAACCAGATCAGCACCGGCGGGACGCCACACCTCCAGGAACGCCGTCATCACACCCCCCTTCGCGCGGAACGGTAATCCAACCCGGCCCGGCACCACAGCACCATTGCTCTTGATATCGCTCGCACGCCTATGGGAGTTTCACGGCTGCCACGGCGATACGGTTGAGTCCCCCGCGTTCGGGTGATGGCCGCCACTTGCCCGCGACCAGAATAGCGGCCCTCAGGCGCCCAGTAGACCTCCCAACAGCCTTGACACCGTATCGGCTTCGATCAGAAAGCCGTCATGGCCGTACGGGGACTCGATCACGGAGAGATCATCGGCATTTGGAATGCCGTCAGAAAGCTCAATCTGCTGGTCCAGCGGGTAGAGCCGGTCGGAGGAGACTCCGGCAACGAGCGTCCGGGCCTGGACACGGGCCAGCCCCTCCGCGACCCCGCCGCGGTCCCTGCCGACGTCGTGCGCGTTCATCATCTCGGTCAGCCGCACATAGGACGCCGCGTCGAAGCGGCGGACGAGCTTCTCGGCGTGGTGGTCGAGATAGGACTCGACGGCGTAGCGGCCGCCGGTGGCCAGGTCCTCGCCGCTCTGCGCGGCGCGGCCGAACCGCTGGGAGAGCTCGAAGGCGCTCCGGTAGCTCAGGTGCGCCATCCGACGGGCGATGCCGAGGCCCAGGTGCGGGCCGTGACCCGGCGGGGCGTCGTGGTAGTCACCGCCGTTCCAGTTCGGGTCGGCCCGGATCGCCGCGATCTGGGGCGCGCACCAGCCGATCTGGTCCGCCGAGGACGCTGCGGGGCTCGCGAGCAGGAACAGCCGCTCCACCCGTTCGGGCTCGGTGGCCGCCCACTCCAGCGCCCGCATCCCGCCCATCGACCCACCGACGACGCACGCCCAGCGCGCGATGCCGAGCGCGTCGGCCAGCGCGGTCTCCGCGCGCACGCTGTCGCGGATCGTCGCCAGCGGGAAACGACTGCCCCACGGCCTGCCGTCCGGCGCGATCGACGCGGGGCCGGTGCTGCCCTGGCAGCCGCCCACGATGTTGGGCGCGACGACGAACCAGCGCTCCGGGTCCAACGCGCGACCGGGCCCGACGACGGCCTCCCACCAGCCCGCCGTCGCGTGGCCCAGCTCCGCCGGGCCCGCGACGTGGCTGTCGCCGGTGAGCGCGTGCAGGACGAGAACGGCGTTGGACGCCTCCGCGTCGAGGGTGCCCCACGTCTCGTACGCGATCGAGACGCCGGGCAGCTCGCCGCCGAACTCCAGCGGCAGCGGCGCGGGCAGGCTCACCCACCGCCGACGACCGGGCGGGTCCCCCTCCCGCCACGCACCGGTGGCGGGAGGGAGCGCCGTCTCGATCATCGTCACGGGAGCAGGACCGGTCAGTCGCCCTTGGCGGCGCGGAACCCGGCGTCGAGATCGGCCTTGATGTCCTCGATGCCCTCCAGCCCGACGGAGAGGCGGACCAGGCCCGGCGTGACGCCCGTGGCGAGCTGCTCCTCGCCGGAGAGCTGGCTGTGCGTGGTGCTGGCCGGGTGGATCACCAGGCTGCGGACGTCACCGATGTTGGCCAGGTGGCTGTGCAGCTCCAGGGCGTCGACGAACTTCTTGCCCGCCTCGACGCCGCCCGCGAGGTCGAACGCGACGACCGCGCCGCCGCCGAGCGGCAGGTACTTCTGCTGCTGGGCGTGCCATGGGCTGGAGTCGAGACCGGGGTAGTAGACCTTCTCCACCTCGTCGCGGGCCTCGAGCCACTCGGCGACGGCCTGGGCGTTCTGCACGTGCCGCTCCATGCGCAGCGACAGCGTCTCGATGCCCTGGATGAGCAGGAAGCTGTTCTGCGGGGAGATCGCCGGGCCGATGTCGCGCAGCAGCTGCACGCGCAGCTTGATCAGGTACGACAGGTTGCCGAGCGCCTCCCAGTAGTTGAGGCCGTGGTAGCTCGGGTCCGGCGTGGTGAGGCCGGGGAACTTGTCGGCGTGCTCGCCCCAGGCGAAGTTGCCCGAGTCGACCACGATGCCGCCGATCGCGGTGCCGTGGCCGCCGAGGAACTTCGTGGCCGAGTGGATGACGATGTCGGCGCCGTGCTCGATCGGGCGCAGCAGGAAGGGCGTCGGCACGGTGTTGTCGACCAGGAGCGGCACACCGGCCTCGTGCGCCACGTCGGCCACCGCGCGGACGTCGAGGACGTTGCCGCGGGGGTTGCCCAGCGTCTCGGCGTACAGCAGCTTGGTGTTCGGCCTGGATCTTGGAGCGCCACTCGTCGAGGTTGTCCGGGTCGTCGACGAAGCTGACCGCGATGCCGAGCTTGGGCAGCGTGTAGTGGAAGAGGTTGTACGTGCCGCCGTAGAGCGAGGCGCTGGAGACGAAGTGGTCGCCCGCCTCGGCGAGGTTGAGGATCGCGAGGGTCTCCGCGGCCTGGCCGGACGCGAACGCCACGGCGCCGATGCCGCCCTCCAGCGCGGCGACGCGCTGCTCGAGCACGTCCTGCGTGGGGTTCATGATCCGCGTGTAGATGTTGCCGAGCTCGGTGAGCCCGAACAGCGCGGCGGCGTGCTCGGTGTCGCGGAAGGTGTAGGAGGTGGTCTGGTAGATCGGGGTGGCTCGGGCGCCGGTCGTCGGGTCGGACGTGGCGCCCGCGTGCACCTGCTTGGTCTCGAAGGACCAGGATTCGGACACAGCTGTCTCCAGGGTGATTGCTACGGGATCAGGGGGTTCAGCGGCCGGGACGACAGGCCGCGCTCGCGACGCGCATGTGGTCCACATGTCGGCGCACCACGAGCGCGGGCGCCACGAGTCGGATCACGGTCGAGACCGTAATCCGGCTGGATCATGCGCACAACAGTCGCCCCTCCCCCGTGGGTCGTGTGTCGGTGAGTCTTGCATCTCCGCACCAGGACGCCATGAAACGTCCACAGATTGCGCGACGTGCCGAGCCCGGGAACGCGCGCGCTACGGTGCGGCGGTGCTGGTGCTCCTCCCCCCGTCGGAGACGAAGCTCGACGGGGGCGACGGGCCGCCGCTCCGCCTCGACGGGCTCTCCCACCCCGAGCTGACCCCGCTGCGGGGCGTGCTCGTCGACGAGCTCGTGAAGCTCTCGGGCGACGTCGTCGCCGCCCGTGCCGCGCTCGGCCTCTCCCCCCAGCAGGACGGCGAGATCGAGCGCAACGCCCAGCTGTGGCTCTCGCCGACCGCACCGGCGCTGCGCCGCTACACCGGCGTCCTCTACGACGCGCTCGACGTGGGCTCGCTGCGCGGGGCCGCCGCCGTCCGGGCGCGGGCCCGGCTGGCGGTCGGCTCCGCGTTGTTCGGGCTGCTCAGGGCCGACGACGCGGTGCCCGCCTACCGGCTCTCCGCGGGCTCGGCGCTCCCGGGCCGCGGCACGCTCGCCGCGACCTGGCGACCCGCGCTGGCGCCCGTGCTGGCGGCGATCGCCGCGCGGGAGCTGGTGGTCGACCTGCGCTCGGGCTCGTACACGGCGTTGGCCAGGGTCCCGGGCGCGGTGACGGTCACCGTCCTCACGGCGCAGCGCACGGTCGTGAGCCACTTCAACAAGGCGCACAAGGGCAAGCTCGCGCGGCTGTTGGCGAGCAGCCGGGCCGAGCCGACCGATGCCGCTTCGGTCGCGGCCGTCGCACGCCGGGCGGGCATGCACGTCGAGCGGCGCGGGACCGCGCTGGAGATCATCCTCCCGTCGAGCTGACCGGGAGCGGCAATTCGGTTGCGGGCTCCGGCGGGGCGCGGGCAGTGTGTGCGCGTCGAGCCGGGTGTCCGGCGGATCGAGGAGGTGTGCGGAGTGTCCATCGCTGTTGTGGACGGCTGCCGTCCCATCCTCGCCCCGCCCGCCTGACCTGCCGCGGGGCCCACATCCAGGAGACCCCGCGTTGCGCGAGCTCGACCCTTTTCCCGAACCCACCCGCAAGCGCCGCCGCCGTTTCGACGACGACGAGCGCCGCACGACCCGCACCCGCGTCGACCTGACGACGTTCGCCGACCGCACGGACGTCGACGTCGCCGACTTCCCGACCCTGCGCGGCCCGTTCGACCCGGCGACGCTCGACGAGCGCGCGGGCGTCGAGGACGACGGCCCTCCCGACGGCGACCGCTGGTCGACCTGGGACGGCGCCGAACACGGCCCCGAGCCCCGGCCGCAGCTGGGTGATCACCGAGCACGGCGCGGTCGACACCGACCTGGGCGTGCTCAAGACCGGCAAGGAGGCCGACGTCCACCTCGTCGAGCGCGCCGTCCCGGGCACCGACCGCACCGCGCTGATGGCCGCCAAGCGCTACCGCACCGCCGAGCACCGGATGTTCCACCGCGACGCGGGCTACCTCGAGGGCCGTCGCGTGCGGCGCTCACGGGAGACGCGGGCGATGGCCGCCCGCACGGCGTTCGGCCGCGAGCTGCTCTCCGGGCAATGGGCGGCCGCCGAGTTCGCGGCGCTCACCCTGCTGTGGCGCAGCGGGGTGCCGGTGCCCTACCCGGTGCAGTGCTCGGGCACCGAGCTGCTCATCGAGTACCTCGGCACCGAGGAGGACCGGGCGGCACCCCGTCTGGCTCAGCTGCGCCCCGGGCCCGACGAGCTGCGCGACCTGTGGGGTCAGCTCGTCGACGCCCTCCTCGGCCTGGCCCGCCACGGATTGGCCCACGGCGACCTCTCGGCCTACAACCTGCTCGTGCACGAGGGCAGGCTGGTGGTCATCGACCTGCCGCAGGTCGTCGACGTGGTGGGCAACCCGAACGGGCCGGAGTTCCTGGCCAGGGACGTGCGGCGGATCAGCGAGTGGTTCACCGCGCGCGGACTGCCACCGGACGTCGGTGACGCCGAGTCGCTGCTGGAGGAGCTGCGGGCCGAGATCCTGGCCCACTAGGCGGCTCAGGCGAGACCGAGCACGGAGAGGGCGATCCGGGCGGCCTCGCCGCCCGCCTCCTCGGCGACTCCGAGGGCGCGCGGGACGTCGAGGTCGTCGAGCAGGGCGGCCGAGACGTCCCGCGCGGCGGGGGTGCCCGCCTCCAGCGCCCCGCGCGCGGCCGCCCCGTAGAGCCGCTCCAGCCGGGCCTCGGCGGCGGCGATGCCCGCCGCGTCGTACTCCCACGCGTCGGCCCACGGCCGCTCGACGAGCAGGAGCCGCAGCGCGGCGGCCGGGTGTTTGGCGAGCACCTCGGACACGAGCACCAGGTTGCCGGTGCTCTTGGCCATCTTGGCGCCGTCGAGGCCGACCGTGCCGACGTGCAGCCACGCCCGCGCGAACGGAGTGACGCCGGTGACGGCCTCGGCCATCGCCGCCTCGTAGGTGTGGTGGGGATAGCGCAGGTCCGCGCCGCCGACGTGCAGGTCCAGCGCGGGCCCGAGCGTCGTCAGGGCCATCGCCGCGCACTCCGCGTGCCAGCCAGGGCGCCCTTCGCCCCACGGGCTCGGCCACGCCACCTCACCCGCCTTGCCGCGCCGCCACACGGCGACATCGGCCGGGTGCTCGGCACGGGGATCGGCGTGCTGCGCGAACTCGGCGGCCAGCGCGGCGGCGGCCGCGTCGTCGAGCCCGGCCCGCGCGGCGAGCTCGGCGCCCCGGAACCACACCGTGCCGTCGACCTCGTAGGCCGCGCCCGCCGCGAGCAGCGCCGCCGCGAGCGTCACGACCTGGCCGACGTGCGAACGGGCCCGCGGCTCGTGGTTCGGCCTGCGGACGCCCAGCGCGGCCATGTCGCGGTCGAAGCGGAACTGCTGCACCGCGGCGAAGCTGTCCGCGCGGGCGCCGGAACGGGCCGCCGCCGCGTCGAGCACGTCGTCGACGTCGGTGACGTTGCGGCAGACCTCCACCTCGACCCCGAGGTGCCGCAGGACCCGCGCGGCCACATCGGCCCACACGAACGTCGCGGCGTGGCCCAGGTGCGTGGTGTCGTAGGGCGTGATGCCGCAGACGTAGACCCTGGCCTTGCCGACGACCGGCAGCGGCCTCCCCCCGACCCGCAGCATCACCGCTTGGCCGCCCGCCGGGCCGCGCGGCGCAGCTGCACCATCCGCGCGCCCCCGGGGATCGCCACCAGCAGGAGCCCGGCGATGGCGGCCAGGAGGAGCGCGACGCCGACCGGCAGCGAGCCGCCGAAGCCCAGGAACGAGATCCGGACGGGGTTGAGGTTCTGCAGGATGAAGACGAGCAGGAAGACCAGCACGAGCGCCGAGAACACGAGCCCGATCACCAGCCCGCCGGTGCGGGTGCGCCGCACGACGGGCTCGGGGCGCACGGACGGCTCGGGGGGCGTGGGCTGGGCGGTGGGCACCGTCGGCGCCTCGGGCCGCGCCTGCACGACGGGGAGGCCGGGGTCGGTGGCGGGCCCGTCGACGTCGGCGGGACGCAGCCCCGGATGGGTGGCCGGATCGGCGTGCGGATCGGCGGGCCCGACGCGGCCGTAGGCGGGGATCTCCCTGGCCTGCGACCCCGGCATGGGCAGCGCCCTCGTCGGATCCTCGCTCACCGATCTCCCTCGCTGATGCTCGGTCGAACGCTTCGCGGGCGCTGCGCCGATGATTCGCTCGCAAGCTCGCTCATGAAACGGTCCCCTTGCCCTCTTGCGTCCTGATGCCCGGAGTATCCCGCACCCGGGCCGCGAGAGTCGATCAGGCGCGGGCGCGGCGCATGGGCAAATGAGCGACGCCGTCCCAGTCGTACGCCGGACCGGTCGCGACGAAACCATAGCCGCGGTAGAGACCCGCGAGGTGCTCCTGAGCGTCCAGGACGCAGGGGTTGTCGCCGACCTCGGCCAGCGCCGCCTCCATCAGCTGCCTGCCCAGCCCGCGCCCGCGGACCGACCGGGCCGTGCACACCCGCCCGATGTGGTAATCGCCGTCCGGCTCGGCGAGCAGCCGCAGGCAGCCCAGCACCGGGGCGCCGCGGCCGCCGTCGGAGAGCCAGTAGTGCCGGGCGCCCTCTTCGAGGTCGCGCCCGTCCAGCTCCGAATACGGGCACTCCTGCTCGACGACGAAGACGTCGACGCGCAACCGCAGGAGGTCGTACAGCATGTGCGGATCCAGATCGGCGGCCCAGGCCCGGTGGACGGTGGCCGACATCGCCTCGATGCTCATGTCAGACCATGCCTTCCCACCACATCGGGGCGAGCTCGCCGTGCGCGACGAGCACCGCGGGCCCGTGCAGCGTCGTCGTGGTGTCGTCCACCGTCACGCGCAGCCTGCCGCCCGGGGTGTCGACGGTGACCGTGCCCTCCGCCCGGCCCGCGTGGCGCAGCGCGGCGACGACGGCGGCGACCGTGCCGGTGCCGCACGAGCGCGTCTCCCCCACGCCGCGCTCGTGGACCCGCATCGTCACGCGGTCCGCCACGATCGGCGACACGAACTCGACGTTCACCCCGTGCGGGAACTGCGCCGGGTCGTGGCCGGGCGGGCGGGTCAGGTCGAGCGCGGCCACGGGGACGTCGGTGATGCACGCCAGGTGCGGGTTGCCGACGTCGACCGCGACGCCGGGGAACGCCTGCCCGTCGATGCTGGCGGTGCCCTCCCCGCCGATCTCGGCCCGTCCCATGTCAACCGAGACCTCGTCGTCCTTGACGTGCACGCTGCGCACCCCGCCCCGGGTGCCGAGGAGCAGCTCACCCTCGGGCAGCCAGCCGCGGTAGGCGAGGTAGCGGGCGTAGACGCGCACGCCGTTGCCGCACATCTCGGCGACGCTGCCATCGGCGTTGCGGTAGTCCATGAACCACTCGACGCCGTCGGCGGGCATCGGCCCCTCGGCGAGCGCGGCCCAGCGCACGACGCGGAGCACGCCGTCCGCACCGAGGCCGCGACGCCGGTCGCACAACGCGGCGACCCGGTTGGGGGTGAGATCGAGAGCGCCATCGGGGTCGGGCAGGAGGATGAAGTCGTTCTCGGTGCCGTGGCCCTTGCTGAACTGCACGTACCTCAGGGTACCGAGGCGGTGATCGCCGCGTGGGCGCGGCCGAGCACATCGGACTCGGCGGCGTCCAGCCAGACGATCCGCCGGTCGCGCCGGAACCACGACCGCTGCCTGCGGACGAAGCGCCGGGTCGCCACGACCGTGTCCGCCGCGGCCGTCGCGAACTCGATGAGGCCGTCCACTGCGGACAGAACTTGCTGGTAGCCGAGCGCGCGGGACGCCGTCTGCCCCTCCCGCAGGCCCGGCAGCAGCCCGCGGGTCTCGGCGACGAGGCCCGCCGCGAACATCCGCGCCACGCGACGGGCGACCGCGGCGTCGAGGTCCCCGGTGGGCCGGTCGAGGCCGAGCAGCACGGCGTCGTAGCGGGGTGCCGCGGCTTCGGGCAGGCGCGCCGCGAACGGGCGGCCGGTCAGCGCGATCACCTCCAGCGCGCGCACGATGCGGCGGCCGTTGCTGGGGAGGATCGCGGCGGCGGCGGACGGGTCCACCGCGGCGAGGCGGGCGTGCAGGGCGGCCGGGCCGTGCGCGTCCAGCTCGGCGGCGAGGCCGGCACGCAGGGCGGGATCGGTGCCGGGGAACTCCAGCTCGTCGAGCACGGCCTGCACGTACAGCCCCGAACCGCCCACCAGGATCGGCGTCCGCCCCGCGGCCAGTACGTCCTCGACGGTCTTCCGGGCGGCCCGCTGGTAGGCAGCGACCGAGGCCGTCTCGGTCACGTCGAGGACGTCGAGAAGGTGGTGCGGCACACCCGCGCGCTCGGCGGGGGTCAGCTTGGCCGTGCCGACGTCCAGGCCGCGGTAGAGCTGCATGGCGTCGGCGTTGACCACCTCGCCGTCGTAGGCGTGGGCGAGCGCGAGGCCGAGGTCGGACTTGCCGGTCGCGGTCGGGCCGACCACGGCGATCAGCCGCACGGCTCCCACACCGCCACGTGGTAGGCGACGCCGAACGGCATCGACGAGTGCAGCAGCTCACCCCGCCACGCGCGGCCGCGGGTGGCGCCCGCCAGCACCTGCCAGGGCGCGCGGCCCGAGGCCCACAGCTGCAGCGCCAGGTCGGGGTCGAGCGCGGCGAGTGCCGCCGGGTCGGCGTCCCGCAGCGCTGCCGCGACCGCCGCGTCGAAGGGGCCCGCGCGCTCGTCGCGGTAGCCGGGCGCCTTTTCGCCGTGCATGGCCGCGCCGTCGCCGACGACCAGCAGCCCGACCGGCTCCTCGGCCAGGGCGGCGCCGAGCACGACGCAGGAGGCGGGGTCGGCGTCGGGGGCCACGAGCTCGCCGCGGATGGAGACGTCCATGCCGTCGCGCGCCCAGCCCGCCACGAGGAGCGGGAGCGGGAGGTCGGGGTCGACCGGGCCCTCGGCGTCGGGCGAGAGTCCGACCACGACGTCGACGCCGAACCCGACGAAGCTGCCCCGCGCTCCAGGCGCGACGGTCCGCCGTCCACCGGCGTCCGCGCCCACGGCGATCCACGACCGCGCCGCGGCGCCCAGCCGTCCGGCGGCCTTGCGGCAGGCGTCGCGGAGTCCGGCGGTCTCCTCGCCCGCGCCCGTCGCGAGCTCGGGGAGGAGCAGTGGCGGCTCGGGCAGCACCGCGACCATGGAGAGCACGGCCGAAGGCTAGAACGGACGGCGCGCGACGATCCGTCGGCCCGGTGGTCGGAGGCTCGTGGACCCGCAGGTGTGGCGTCTCGGCTCGCTCGGCGACCCCTGCGGGCCGCTGAGCCGCGCAGCCCGGTCGGGGCGTTCCGCTGCGCGGCCGGACCTGTTTGAATCGCCGAACGGCCGATCTCCCCATCGAGCGGTCGTTGTGCACGGCTCCGCCTCCGGGCGGGGCGCCCGTCCACGGGTCGGGCCGGATCGCGAGGAGGACCAGGTGTCGGATCAGGAGCAACGGAGCTACACGGTCGAGGATCACGCGGAAACCGTCGCGAACGCGGTCCCCCGCCAGGTTGGCCGCGAAAGACCAACCGACCCGACCACCCCCGACACCCCGCCCCCCGCCGCCCCGACCACCCCGGCCGATGCGGAAGCGAGCGCCCCGGCCGCGTCCGACCCAGCCAGGAGCGCCGCCACGGCGGACACGCCCGGATCGCCGACGCCGGGACCGGGCACGGAGCCCCAGGCCGCGACGGCGCCGGATGCGGTCGTGCCGGAACCAAGCCGCCCGGACGCCCCCCACACCGCGCCCCCCTCCACTCCCTCCGCCCCCGCACCACCGGCCGCGCCGCCCGCTGAGGCCGCATCGCCCACCCCCGCTGATCGCCGGTCCCGTCGCCGGCCACGCCGCACCGCCGCATCGGCTCGCCAGTCGCCGAGGCGGTCGCGCGCTCGCCCTCGGCGCCCGCGCACGCAGCCGGTGAGTGCCGACGCCCGGCCGCCGCGGCGGGTGCGGCACCGCAGGCCATCCCCGAGCAGGCGCTTCCGGCTGACTCGACCGCCGAGGCCGCACCGCACGTCCCTGCATCACCGGTCTCGCCAGCAGCCGAGGCCATCCGTCTGCCCCCACGCCACCGGTTTCGGCCCCTGGTGACGCCGCGCCGCCCGTCCCCGTGACGCCGGTCCCGTCGGCCACGGACGCCGCATCGGCCGCCAGTGCGGAGGTCGCCGCTCCCTCGGCGCCCGCGGAGCCGGTGGCCGTCCACACCGCCGCTGCGCCCGATGCCGTGCCCGAGGCCGACACAGCAACTCAGCGCCTCCGGCCAGTCCGGCAACGGAGGCCGAGCCGCCGCGCCGGACGGGGCAGGCGATGCCGGCCGTGCCGGGGCGCCATCGGCTCCTCCGGCAGGCGCCATTCCGCGGCCTGCTCCGCCTGCCGGTGCGGTCCCGCGGCCGCCGCAGCCGGACGGCACTCCGCCTCGCCCGGGGCCGCCTCGCGGCAATGGCCCGCGGTCGCAGCGGCCTGCGGGTCCGCGGCCGCGGCCTGCGGCGGCCGAGGCTCCGGCCGTGGCGCCGTCGCCGGTCGCGTCGGCGAGCGCGAACCCCTCGCTGTGGGGACGCATCGACGCCGAGGGCGTGATCTACGTCCGCACGTCCGACGGCGAGCGGATGGTCGGGTCGTGGCAGGCGGGGGCGCCCGACGAGGGCCTGGCCCATTTCGCCCGCCGCTTCGACGACATGGCCACCGAGGTCGAGCTGCTGTTCCACCGCCTCACCGCGGGCGGCGACCCCAAGCACGCGCTCGGCTCCGCGCGCACGATCCGCGACGGCCTGGGAGAAGCCACCGCGGTCGGCGACCTCGCCGGCCTGCGGGCCCGCCTCGACGAGGTGGTCGCGCACGCCGAGGCCGCCCTCGCCTCGGCCCGTGCGGCCCGCGACGCCCAGCGCACGGCCGCTGTCGCGCGCAAGGAGGAGCTGGCCGACGAGGCCGAGAAGCTCGCGGGCGAGGCCACGCAGTGGAAGCAGGCGGGCGACCGCTTCAAGGCGATCCTCGACGAGTGGCGCACGATCCGCGGCATCGACCGCAAGACCGACGAGCTGCTCTGGAAGCGGTTCTCCCGGGCCCGCGAGGCGTTCAACCGGCGGCGCGGCTCGCACTTCGCCGATCTCGACCGGCAGCGCGCAGGTGCCCGCCACCGCAAGGAGGACCTCACCGAAGAGGCGGAGAAGCTCGCCGACTCCGACGACTGGGGAACCACGGCGGCCCGCTTCCGCGATCTCATGACGGAGTGGAAGGCGGCAGGACGCGCCCACAAGGACGCCGACGACGCCCTCTGGCAGCGCTTCCGCACCGCGCAGGACGCCTTCTTCGCGCGCCGGTCCCAGACCTTCTCCGAGCGGGACGCCGAGTTCGTCGCCAACGCCGAGGCCAAGAAGGCGCTGCTCACCGACGCGGAGAAGATCGACCTCGCCGACCCGGCGGCGGCACGGTCGGCGCTGCGCGCCGTCCAGGAGCGCTGGGAGGAGATCGGCAAGGTCCCCCGCGACGACATCCGCACCCTCGAAGCCCGCCTTCGCGCCGTCGAGGAGCGGGTGCGCGAGGCGGCCGACCGCCAGTGGCAGCGCACCGACCCGGAGGCCGAGGCGCGGGTGTCCCAATTCCGCGAGCGGGTCGCCCAGTTCGAGGCCCAGGCGACCAAGGCCAGGGCAGCGGGCGACGCCAAACGGGCCGCCGCCGCCGACGCCCAGGCCGCGCAGTGGCGGGAATGGCTCAGCACCGCGGAGCAGGCCGTCCAGCGCCGCTGAGGCCCGCGCCCGCCCGTCACACACACCCAGCTGGGCTCGCACACACGTCCCGCAATGTGTGTGGACCCCGCACGGTGTGTGCGGGCTCGGCGGGGTCAGCCGCGGCGGCCTGCCACCCGCACCCAGAGGGCGGTCAGGACGATCACTGCGGCCACGCTGAGGATCATGCCGATCGAGGGGCCCGTGCCGCCGGTCAGCACACCGGTCTGCCGGGACCAGATCGCCCACAGCCCGTTGATCACCGAGATGCCGCACCCGACGGCGGTCGCCCAGGCCAGCGCCCACCACCGCAGGGCCAGCGCCAGGGCCGACCCCACCAGGCCGAAGCCGAGCGAGGTGTAGGTGAACAGCTGCGGCAGCGCACCGAACGTGCGGGTGCCCGAGAGGATCTCCCAGCCCGTCGCGTCGCCGGTCCACGGCAGCACCAACGCCACCATCAGGACCAGCATCGCGGCCGTGATGCCCAGCGAGAGCCCGCCCGGGTCGACGCGGCGCTCGACCCGCCGCTCCATCCCCTGCAACTCGTCGTTCAACGCCCTCAGCTCCTCGGGCACCTCGCGCTCGACCCCGTTCGCCCCGTCTCCGGCCATCACGCGTCCCTCATCCCACAACACCACATGCAGCAGCAGGTTCCGGTGAAGCCACCGGCGCACCAAAGCCTGGCAGGCCCAGGCCCGTGCCGCGCGGCCTGCTCGCGGCGTCGCCCGCCCGCGTGGGGCGGTGGGCCTGCAGCGGACCGTCCGCGACGAGGTGGTGCGGCGCCCCGTAGGTCACCGGCACCTCGACGACGTCGCCGGGCCGGATCGGGGCGTCGCCCGGCGCGAAGTGCACCAGCCGACCGTCGCGGGCCCGCCCGGAGAGCCGGTGCGTCGCGCCGTCCTTGCGCCCCTCCCCCGTCGACACCAGCACCTCGACGACGCGGCCCTCCCACGCCCGGTTGCCCGCCCAGGAGATCTCCTCCTGCAGGGCGACGAGCCGCTCGTAGCGCTCCTGCACGACGGCCTTGGGCACCTGGTCGGGCAGCGTCGCCGCCGGGGTGCCCGGCCGCGGCGAGTACTGGAAGGTGAAGGCGCTCGCGAACCGGGCGGCGCGCACGACGTCGAGGGTGGCCGCGAAATCGGCCTCGGTCTCACCGGGGAAGCCGACGATGATGTCCGTGGTGATCGCCGCGTCCGGCAGGGCGGCGCGGACCTCGTCGATGATCGACAGGTAGCGCGTCGACCGGTACGAGCGCCGCATCCGGCGCAGCACGTCGTCGGAGCCCGACTGCAGCGGCATGTGCAGCTGGGGGCACACGTTCGGGGTCTCGGCCATGGCGGCGATGACGTCGGAGGTGAAGTCGCGCGGGTGCGGCGAGGTGAAGCGCACCCGCTCCAGCCCCTCGATCTCCCCGCACGCGCGGAGGAGCTTCGCGAAGGCGCCGCGGTCGCCGAACTCCACGCCGTAGGCGTTGACGTTCTGCCCGAGCAGCGTCACCTCGAGCACGCCGTCGGCGGCGAGCGCCGCGACCTCGGCGAGCACGTCGCCGGGCCGCCGGTCCCGCTCGGTGCCGCGCAGCGCCGGGACGATGCAGAACGTGCAGGTGTTGTTGCAGCCCACCGAGATCGACACCCAGCCGGAGTAGGCCGACTCGCGCCGCGCGGGCAGCGTCGACGGGAAGACCTCCAGCGCCTCGGCGATCTCGACCTGGGCGGTGGCGTTGTGCCGCGCGCGCTCCAGCAGCACCGGCAGCGCGTGCACGTTGTGCGTGCCGAAGACGACATCGACCCAGGGCGCCCGGCGCACGATCTCGGCGCGGTCCTTCTGGGCCAGGCAGCCACCGACCGCGATCTGCATGCCCGGCCGCGCGTCCTTCGCCGGACGCAGGTGGCCGAGGTTGCCGTAGAGCCGGTTGTCCGCGTTCTCGCGGACCGCGCAGGTGTTGAGCACCACGACATCGGGCTCGTCGTCCGCGGCGGGCACGTAGCCCGCGGCCTCGAGCAGGCCTGCCATCCGCTCGGAGTCGTGCACGTTCATCTGGCACCCGTAGGTGCGGACGGTGTAACTGCGGGCCACCTGACGAGGGTAGGCGCCACCTGCTCGACCGCGCCGCGCGGGCAGGGCACGATGCGGCAATGTCCGGTACACCCCTGACCCGCCGCGCGGCTCTGCGCGCCGTGGGCGGGCTCGGGCTGCTCACCGCGCTGACGGCGTGCTCGGCGTCCTACACCGACCTGCGCCTCACCGTCGCGACCGGGAGCCGGGGCGGCGTCTACTACAAGCTGGGCGGGGCCCTCGCCGCGGCGTGGGGCGACGCGCTGGCCATGCGCGAGCCGCCCGCGGTCGCCTCCACCGACGGGTCGATCATCAACCTGCAGCTGCTGGCCGACCGCAAGGCCGACGTCGCGTTCAGCCAGATCGACACCGCCGCCGACCACCTCGCCCACACCGCGCCCGCCGACCCCCGCAGCGTGCGCGCGCTCGCCCGCATCTACGACGACTTCGTGCACGTGGTCGTCCCGGCCGGCTCGGCGCTGACGTCGGTCACGCAGCTGCGCGGCGCCCGGGTCGCGCTCGGCAGCCCCGGCTCCGGCGTGCTCTTCATGGCCCAGCGCGTGCTGCAGGCCCGGGGACTCGCGCCCGACAAGGACCTGAAGGTCGTCCACCTCGGGCTCGACGAGTCCGTCGCCGCGATGCGCAAGGGCGCCATCGACGCGTTCTTCTGGTCCGGCGGCCTGCCGACGCCCGCCGTCGCCGACCTGGCGAAGAGCGTGCCGATCCGGCTGCTCAACCTGCAGGACGACCTCGTGCCCATCCACGCCGCGTACCCCGAGTACGCGCCGGGCACCGTCCCCGTCGGCACGTACGGGCTCACGCAGCCGGTGACGACGCTGCTGGTGCACAACGTCCTGCTCGTGCGCGCGGAGATGGCGGAGGACGTCGCCTACGGCCTGGTCGCGGCGTTGTTCACCCGCCAGGAGCAGATCGCCCAGGCCAGCCCCAACGCCCAGACGATCGACATGCGCGCCGCCATCGGCACCCAGCCCGTGCCCCTGCACCCCGGCGCCGAACGCTGGTTCCGCGAGTCGCGCAACACCTAGCTCGCCGCCGCCTGCACGGCGTCGACCTCGGCGGACATCCGGGTCATCGCGGCGACGAAGAACGTGTCGGCCCGCTCGCCCAGCGGGTAGATCTGGCCCAGCAGCTCCAACATCACCAGCCCGTGCATGCGGGCCCGCTGCTCGATGAGGTAGGCGAACGCGCCGATGGGCAGCGAGATGTTGGGGTCGCCCAGCTCGGCGAGCGTCTCCCCACCCGGGGGCAGCGGTATCGCCGCGAGCTGGTCGGGGGTCCATCCGTCGTAGACGACCTCGACGAACGGGGCCGCGAGCCGCAGGGCCGCCTTGCCGCTCTCGGAGGCGGGGCCGGGGTCGAACCCGGGCACGGGGGTGCCGTAGAGCAGCAGGAACGCCGAGGTGTTGGCCAGCGCCCAGTCCCGGAACGCCGATGTGGCGGCGATCCTGCGCTCCACCGGCGGTCGCCCCCGGCTCGCGACGGCGGCGGCCTCGACCGCGTCGGCCAGTGCGTGGTGCGACTCGGTGACCAGCGCGTTGAGCAGCGCGTCGCGGCTGTCGAAGTAGTGGTAGAGCGACTGGACGGTCATGCCGACGGCCCTGGCCACGGCCCGCAGTGACAGCCCGCCGGTGCCCGCCACCGCCAACTGCTCGAGCGCCGCGGCCTTGATCTCGGCGACGGTTTCGGCGCGTCGCCGCTCACGCACCGTGCTGGCGGCTGACATCGACAGTCCTCCTTGACAGTGTTAGTCAGATCTGGTCACACTGGCACCGCTCGCACAGGCTAACACTGTCAGGGGAATCCCGATGACCACGATGCTGTCCGACGCCCGCCGGGGACACCCGGGCCTCTTCTGGTTCGCCGCTGCCATGGCGGCCCTCACGCTCGTCACCATCGGCCTCGCGGCGGTGGACCACCGCACGCTGCTCGGGGTGCCGCTCTGGTTCAAGCCGATGAAGTTCGCGATCTCGCTGACCCTCTACGCCCTCGCGCTGGCCTGGATGCTCGGGCAGCTGCGCGAGCGCGCGATGCGGCGCACCGGCTGGTTCATCGTCGCCGGGGTGACGCTGGAGATGGTGGTCATCGTGGGGCAGGCGGCCCACGGCGTGCGGTCGCACTTCAACGACGACACCCCCTTCGACATCGTCCTCTTCGCCCTCATGGGCGCGACGATCACGCTGGTCTGGCTGCGACGCTGGCCATCGCGCTCCGGTTCCTCCGCGAGCCGGGTCGCGACCGCTCGATGGCGGTCGCCATCCGCCTCGGCCTGCTCGTCTCCCTGGTCGGGATGGCGGTCGGCTTCGTGATGTCGGCGGTCGGCTCGCACGCCGTCGGGGTCCCCGACGGCGGTCCCGGCCTGCCCTTCGTCGGCTGGAGCACCATCGGCGGCGACCTGCGCGTCGGTCACTTCGTCGGCCTGCACGCCCTCCAGGTGCTGCCCCTGCTCGCCGCGCTCGTCGCCCAGCGCGGCCTGCCCGAGGCGGCGCGGGTGCGCGCGGTGGTGTCGGTCGCGGCGGGCTACCTCGGTCTCGTGTTGCTGCTGACCTGGCAGGCCCTGCGCGCCCAGCCGGTGCTCGCGCCGGACGGGCTCACGGCGAGCGCGTTCGTCCTGGTCGTGCTCGGCACGGGCGCGGGGCTGGCGACGGCGCTGGGGATGGCGCGGCGCGACCGGCGGCCGGTCGCGGTCTGACCAGGTCTCACCGCTGGGCCTCCTGGGCCGCCTGCTGGTCCACATCCCGATCCGGCTGACGGCGGGGCAGCCGGGCCGCGACCCGCAGGCCACCACCGCGCGGGAGCGACAGCCGCAGCTCGCCGCCCGCCAGCTCGACCGTGCGGGCGGCGATCGCCAGGCCGAGCCCCGAGCCGTCGACGCTGCTCTGGGCCGGGCTGCGCCAGAACCGGTCGGTCGCGCGCTCCAGCTCGTCGGGCGGGATCCCCGGCCCGGTGTCGCGGACCGAGATCTCGACGTCGCGCTCGGTCGCGTCGAGCGTCACGGTGACCGAACCTCCGTGGGGGGTGAACTTGACCGCGTTGTCGAGCACCGCGTCCAGCAGGGTCTCGATGGCCCCCGCCGTCGCCGTCACCGCGAGCCCGCGCGGCCCCTCCCGCCGCAGTCGCAGCCCGGAGTGCTCGGCGAGCGGGCGCCACGCGTCGATCCGGTCGTCGACCCCGGCATCGACGTCCAGCGGCACGAGCGGGGCGGTGCGCTCGGCCCGCGCCAAAGCGAGCAGGCCATCGAGCAGCGTGGAGAGCCGCTCGGCCTCCTCCAGCGCCGCGACGTGGTCCTCCTCGGCCACGGCGTCGACGTGCCCGTCCAGGTTGGACAGGCGCAGCCGCAGCGCCGTGAGCGGGTTGCGCAGCTGATGGCTCGCGTCGGCGACGAACGCGCGCTGCGTCCCGTAGGCCTGCGCGACCGTCTCGGCCATCCGGTCGAACGACGCCGAGAGCCGCCGCAGCTCGGGTGGCCCGCTGCCGTCGGCCACCGGATCCGGGGCGCCCCCCGCGAGCACGGCCGACGCGACGCGGCCCGTGCCCTCGTCGAGCCGCAGGACCGGACGCAGGATCCAGCGCACGATCGGGAGGGCGACGACGACGGCGAGGGTGAGCGCGAGCAGCGCCGCCGCCAGCACGATGAGCCACACCGACAGCTCGTAGGCGCGCAGATCGCCGGTCGGGGCCACGGTGACCGCGGCCCCGCGGACCTCGGTGTCGACCAGCACCGGCTCGGCGATGACGAAGGGGTGGTCGTCCCACGGCCACCGCAGCGGGTAGACCTGCGAGCGCCGGTTGGCCAGGGCCAGCGCCACCCGCTCCCGGCCCGCGGCGTCCAGCTCCGGCGGGTAGGTGCGGGAGGCGGCGACGAGCTTGTCGTCGGAGTCGAACACCATCACGGCCACGCCGTAGACCTCGTCGTAGCGCTGCATCTCCGCGGCCAGCCCGCTCGTGTCGCCCTGGGTGACCGGGCGCTCGGCGAGCGAGGCGTAGAAGATCGTGTCGGTGAGCTGCTGGGTGAACAGCTGCGACTGCCGCGCCTGCGAGGCCGACAGCGCCAGCGGCACACCGAGCCCGACGGCCAGCAGCCCGACCAGGACCAGCACGATCACCAGCAGCCGCGTGCGCATGGGTCAGTCGTCGTCCCCGGCGCCTGTCTCGGGGCGCCCCAACCGGTAGCCGACGCCGCGGACGGTCTGCACGAGCTCGGGGCGGCCCAGCTTGGTCCGCAGGGTGGCGACGTGCACGTCGAGCGTGCGGTTCGCCCCCGCCCAGCTGCGTCCCCACACCTCGGCGACGATCCGGCTGCGCGTGCACACCGCGCCGCGCGCGGCCGCGAGCATGCCGAGCACCTGGAACTCCTTGCGGGTGAGCGTGACCGGCTTGCCCGCCACCGTGACGGTGTGGCGTTCCAGGTCGACGACGACGTCGTCGACCACCACGACGTCGCCCGTCGCCGAGCCCGGCCCGGGCCGTCGCCGCCGGTAGACCGCGTGCACGCGGGCGAGCAGCTCACCGATGTCGTAGGGCTTGACGAGGTAGTCGTCGGCGCCCGAGTGCAGGCCGAGGATCCGGTCGTCGACCTCGCCGCGCGCCGACACGACGATCACCGGGACCTCGCTGACCTCGCGGATCGCCCGGCACACGTCCACGCCGTCGATGTCGGGCAGGCCCAGGTCGAGCAGGACGACGTCGACGCCGCCGAGGTGGTCGACCGCGCCCCGGCCGCGGGCCAGCCGGGTGGTGGTGATGCCGTGCCGGTGCAGCGCCGGTCGCAGCGCTGCCGCGATGCGGTCGTCGTCCTCCACGAGCAGGATGTGCACGCTGGTCCCCGTTCGCCTTCGTTACCGGAGCGCAACCCTATGGCTAGCTCAAGTCCCTGGACGTTGACGTCTGATTGGTCCTAACCTCCCGCGAATGACCTTGGGGTCTGATATGACCGATATTCCCATGATCCGGATGGTGGACGTCGAGAAGCACTTCGGCGATCTGCATGTCCTGCGCACCATCAACCTCGAGGTCGCCTCGGGCCAGGTCGTCGTCGTCCTGGGGCCGTCGGGCTCGGGCAAGTCCACGCTCTGCCGCACGATCAACCGGCTGGAGCCGGTCGACTCCGGCACCATCGAGGTCGACGGCGTGCCGTTGCCCGCCGAGGGCAAAGCGCTCGCGGGCCTGCGCGCCGACGTCGGCATGGTGTTCCAGAGCTTCAACCTGTTCGCGCACAAGACGATCCTGCAGAACGTCACGCTCGCGCCGCTCAAGGTCCGCAAGACGGGCAAGGCCGACGCCGAGCGCGACGGGCTCGCCCTCCTGGAGCGGGTGGGCATCGCGAACCAGCGCGACAAGTACCCCGCCCAGCTCTCCGGCGGCCAGCAGCAGCGGGCGGCGATCGCCCGCGCGCTGGCGATGCAGCCCAAGGTCATGCTGTTCGACGAGCCCACCTCCGCCCTCGACCCGGAGATGGTCAACGAGGTCCTCGACGTGATGACCACGCTGGCCGAGGAGGGCATGACCATGCTCGTGGTGACCCACGAGATGGGCTTCGCCCGCAGGGCCGCCCATCGCGTGCTTTTCATGGCCGAGGGCGAAATCGTGGAAGATGCGCCGCCTGACTCTTTCTTCACCCAACCCCGATCAGACCGCGCGAAGGACTTCCTCGGGAAGATCCTCACGCACTAGGGAGGACTCGCTCATGCAGCTCCGCAAGCTCGCCGCCGTGCTCGCTGGCCGGAGGCCTGGCGCTCGCCGCGTGCGGGCAGCAGGCATCGCTCGGCTCGTCGGGCGCCAGCGCGCCCGCCGTGGCGACCGGCGCCAACTTCCCGGCCGACTCGACGATGGCCAAGCTGGCGTCGGCGGGCACGCTGCGCGTCGGCACGAAGTTCGACCAGCCGCTGTTCGGGCTCAAGGGCCTCGACGGCAAGCCGGTCGGGTTCGACGTCGAGGTCGCCAAGATCGTCGCGGCCAAGCTCGGCATCCCGGCCGACAAGATCACCTACACCGAGACGCCCTCGAAGATCCGCGAGGACGTGCTGGTGAACAAGCAGGTCGACATGGTCGTCGCCACCTACACGATCAACGACGCCCGCAAGCAGAAGGTCTCGTTCGCCGGTCCGTACTACGTCGCGGGCCAGGACCTGATGGTGAAGGCCGACAACACCGCGATCACCGGGCCGGACAGCCTGAAGGCCGCCAACGCCCGCGTCTGCTCGGTCAGCGGCTCGACGCCCGCCAAGAACATCGCCACCTACGTCGACCCGGCCAACATCGTGCTGTTCGACGTCTACTCCAAGTGCGCCGACGCTCTGCGCAACGGCCAGGTCGAGGCCGTCACCACCGACAACGTGATCCTCTCCGGCCTGGTGAGCACCAGCCAGGGCGCGTTCAAGCTGGTCGGGAAGACCTTCACCAAGGAGCCCTACGGCATCGGCATCGCCAAGGGCGACACGGCGTTCTGCCAGTTCGTCAACGACGCGCTGAAGTCCTCCGTCGACGACGGCACCTACGCGGCCGCGTGGAAGTCCACCGTCGGCTCGGTGCAGACCGAGGTACCCGCCCTCCCGACCGCCGACGCCTGCAGCTGACCTCCCGCACCGGACGGGCCGCCTGAAGGGGACGGCCCGTCCGGCTCCGTCTGATGGGAGGTGTCCTGTGGACGCTCTGGTCGCCGAGTTCCCCCGTTTCGTCGAGGGCTTCCTGGGCACGCTGCGGATCAGCGTGATCGCGGCCGTCATCGCGCTCGTGCTCGGCACGCTGCTGGCCGCGTGCCGCGTGTCGCCGGTGCCCCCGCTGCGGTGGGTCGGCACGGCGTGGGTCACGGTCTTCCGCAACTCGCCGCTGGCCGTGATGCTGTTCGTCTTCGCCTTCGCGCTGCCGCAGGTCGGGGTGCGGTTCCCGACGCTCGGCGGCAACGCCTTCTTCTGGCCCGGCGTCACGGCGCTGGCCTGCTACACCGCGGCCTTCGTCTGCGAGGCCGTGCGCTCGGGCATCAACTCGGTGCCGCCGGGGCAGGCGGAGGCCGCGCGGGCGGTCGGTCTGACGTTCCAGCAGACGCTCGGGTCCGTCGTCCTCCCCCAGGCGCTGCGCACGGTCGTGCCGCCGCTGGGCAGCGTGATCATCGCGATGATCAAGAACTCGGCGATCGTCGGCGCGTTCGGCGTCACCGGCGAGCTGTTCTCGGTCGACGCGGGCAACACCGCGCTCGGCTACTCCGCCCTCGTCCAGCCTCACCGGCGTCGCCCTTGCCTACCTGGCGATCACCATCCCGGCCGGGCTCGCGCTCGGCGTCATCGAGCGCCGGATCGAGGTCAAGCGGTGATCGTCCTCTACGACATACCCGGGCCGGTCACCCGCCGCCGGACCGCCATCGGCACGGCCGTCGCGGCGGTGGCGCTGGTCGGCCTGCTCGTGCTGGTGGTCATCCAGCTCGGGGCCAACGGCCAGCTGGACGGGGCCAAGTGGGGCCCGCTGTTCAACCCGGCCAACCAATACTTCGTGGCTGTCTGGGGGGCGCTGGGCGGCGGCCTGGCCAACACCCTGATCGCCGCGGCGCTCACGCTGGTGTTCGCCCTGGCCATCGGCACGCTGCTGGCCGTGGCGCGGCTGTCGAGCACGCCCGCCTACCGCTGGCTGGTCGTCACCGTGATCGAGCTGCTGCGCGGCCTGCCCGTCGTCGTCACGATCTACTTCGCCTCGCGCGTGCTGCCCGAGATCGGGATCTCGCTGCCACCGCTCTGGTACCTGGTCGTCGGCCTCACCGCCTACAACTGCGTGATCATCGCGGAGATCCTGCGCGCCGGCGTGGCCGCGCTGCCGAAGGGTCAGACCGAGGCGGCGCTGGCGGTCGGCCTGAACAGGCTGCAGACCCTGCGCATGATCCTGCTGCCGCAGGCCTTCCGGATCATGCTGCCCGCGCTCATCAGCCAGCTCGTGGTGATCGTGAAGGACACCTCGCTCGGCTTCGTGATCTTCGGGTTCTCCGAGTTCGTGCGCACGGCCAACACCGTCATCCAGTTCTTCGGCGGCCAGCTCGGCGTGAACCTGCCGCTGCAGATGTACGTCGCCGTGGCGCTCGTCTTCATCATCATCAATTACACCCTGGGCAAGCTGGCCGAAGCCGTGCAGCGGTGGCTGGCCCGTGGGCGGCGCACGGCGGCGGAGCCCACAGCGGAGATACCGACCGCGGTGGAGGCGGGCGCTCCCTGATCAGAGGTTCTCGACCGGCACCGGCTCGATGCCCTCGGCCGCGGGCAGGTTGAAGCCCAGCACCTGGGCGTAGAAGCTCAGCTCGGCGTCGAGGGACCTGCGGATGTTCTCCGCCCGCCGGAAGCCGTGCTGTTCGCCCTCGAACAGCAGGTAGGCGACGGGGACCTTCCGCTCGCGCAGCGCGTCCACGATCGTCTCGCTCTGCGCGGGCGGCACGATCACGTCCTCGCTGCCCTGCAGCACGATCAGCGGACGGTTCAGCCGCTCGACGTGGTGGATCGGCGAGCGCTCCACGTAGACGTCGCGGGCTTCCGGGTAGGGCCCGACCAGGCGATCCAGGTAGCGGCTCTCGAACTTGTGGGTGTCGCGGGCCAGCGCCTCCAGGTCGGCGACGCCGAAGTGGTCGGCGCCCGCCGCGAAGGGCGTGTCATCGCGGGCCAGCGCCGCGAGCGTGGTGAACCCGCCCGCCGAGCCGCCCCGGATCGCGAGGCGCGCGCCGTCGACCCGCCCCATGCGGGCGAGGTAGCGGGCGGCCGCCAGGCAGTCGGCGACGTCGACCACCCCCCACTGGCCCAGCAGCTCCTCGCGGAAGGCGCGGCCGTAGCCGGTGGAGCCCCCGTAGTTGACGTCGACGACGGCGAACCCTCGGCTGGTCCAGTACTGCACCGCCGTCGAGAACACCGGCTCGGCGGCCGCCGTCGGGCCGCCGTGGATCTCCACGATCAGCGGCGGGAGCTCCCCCTCCGGACCGGTCAGGTCGGGATGGGCGGGCGGGTAGAACAGGGCGTAGGCCGTGCGACCGTCGTCGGAGGGGAAGGCGACGTGCTCGGGCACCGACACGAACCCCGGGTCGACGCCCAGGTCGCGCGGCGGCCGGAGCGTCTCGACCACCCCGAACTCCACGTCGACGCGGTGCACCCCGGTCTCCTGGGTCGGCGAGCCCGCCACCACCAGGACCGTGCCGTCCGCGGCGGCGCGCACCGCGGCCACCCGGCTGAACGGGACCTCCAGGTCGATGACCGCGCCGTCGGGCGAGCGACGCGCCAGCCCGTCGTAACCGCCGCGCTTGCGGGCGAACACCACCGACCCGTCGGGCAGCACCGCGTAGCGCGCCTGCCCGAAGACCCAGGGCGCGACGCCGATCTCCGCGTCCATCCGCACCACCGTGGCGATGTCGGCGCCGGGCGCGAACCGGTAGAGGTTCCACCAGTCGCTGCGGTCGGAGATGAACCACAGCGAGCCGTCCGGGTGCCAGCGCGGTTCGGTGACCGACTCGCCGGGCCCGCCCGCGATCACGGTCTCCTCGCCGTCGGCCAGGACGCGGACCACGAGCTCGGTCGAGTCCCACGGCATCGACGGGTGGTCCCAGCGCACCCAGGCCAGCAGCGTGCCGTCCGGGCTGAGGCGGGGCGCCGCGACGAAGTCCGACCCCGTGACCAGCACTTCCGGCTCGCCCGGCGTCCGGGCGTCGAGGCGGACGATCTCGTTGACGACCTCGAGGGCCGACGGGCCGTTGTGGCGTTCCCGCACGCAGACGATCGAGCTGCCGTCGGGGGCGAGGTCGCCGTCGGCGAAGCGGTCGGCGCGCAGGGCCGCGGGCTCCGGGGTGAGCGCCTGCGGCTCGCCGCCCTGTTCGAGCCGGTAGAGCCGTTGGTCGGCCCAGTTCGTGAACCAGACGACGCCGTCGCGGACCCACCACGCCGCGCCGCCGTACTCGTGGACGGCGGTGCGCGCGTTGAAGCCCTCCGGCAGCAGGTCGACGCACACCCCGTCGGCGCCCCGCCGCACGAGCTGGGTGCGCCCGCCCTCGCTGGGCCGCCCCTCCGCCCACACGACAGCGTCCCCGTCGACGGCCAGCTCGCCCAGCCGCACCGCGTCGGCCACCACGAGCTCGGACGTGAACGGGGTGGGCCAGGACCCGTAAG
Source organism: uncultured Actinomycetota bacterium (assembly GCA_963799945.1). Taxonomy (GTDB): domain Bacteria; phylum Actinomycetota; class Actinomycetes; order Mycobacteriales; family Pseudonocardiaceae; genus Pseudonocardia. The sequence goes on along the minus strand of CAWCZG010000002.1, from coordinate 91,531 downwards.
GCGCGGTCGTCACAGGATCAAACTAGTCCGCGGCGCCCGCGAGAGCGATCACGAAGGCGCCGGGTTCCGCGTAGCGTGACGACATGGCCGACACGCCGAACGAGCCGATCGACGCCGAGATCGTTCCCGACCCGGCGGCGCCAACCGCCCAGGTGCGCTTCGACTACACCGACGCCGGAGTTCCGACGCTCGACTACGTCCGGGACAAGATCGAGGGCCGCTACGCCACGTCGCTCGGCATGGAAGAGCTCGCCGGGGAGACCGCCCAGGGGCGCTCCCTCGAAGAGCAGGAGGCGAAGCGGAAGGAAGCGGCGGCCGCCAAACTGGAGGAGATCCGCCGCTCCCTGGGTCGCTAGTCCCCCGCTACCGCTTGAACAGCTTGCTGCCCAGCCAGACCAGCGGGTCGTACTTGCGGTCCACCACGCGCTCCTTCATCGGGATGATCGCGTTGTCGGTGATCTTGATGTGCTCGGGGCAGACCTCGGTGCAGCACTTGGTGATGTTGCAGTAGCCCAGGCCGTGCTCGTCCTGCGCCTCTTCCTTGCGGTCGGCGACGTCGAGCGGGTGCATGTCCAGCTCCGCGATCCGCATGAGGTACCGGGGACCCGCGAAGGCCGCCTTGTTCTCCTCGTGGTCGCGCACCACGTGACAGGTGTTCTGGCACAGGTAGCACTCGATGCACTTGCGGAACTCCTGGCTCCGCTCCACGTCGATCTGCTGCATCCGGTACTCGCCCGGTGCGACGTCCGGCGGCGGAGCGAAGGACGGGATCTCCCGCGCCTTCGTGTAGTTGAAGGCCACGTCGGTGACGAGGTCGCGGATGACCGGGAACGTCCGCAGCGGGGTGACCGTGATGACCTCGGTCTCCTCGAACGTCGACATCCGGGTCATGCACATCAGCCGCGGACGCCCGTTGATCTCGGCGCTGCACGACCCGCACTTGCCCGCCTTGCAGTTCCAGCGGACGGCCAGGTCGTTGGCCTCGGTCTGCTGGAGCCGGTGGATGATGTCGAGGACGACCTCGCCCTCGTTCACCTCCACCGGGTAGTCGACGAGCTCCCCCGCCTCCGAGTCGCCCCGCCACACGCGGAAATGGGCGTCGTAACTGCTCATGCCTTCTCCCTTGATCGGCGCTCTGCTCGATGCTCACTCCGCATGCTCCGCTCGGTGGCCGCCCAGCTCTTCGCCGGTGTAGTACTTCTTCAGCTCGTCGAGCTCGAACAGGTCGAGCAGCTCGGGACGCATCGCGATCTGCTCCTGGCGGACGAGCTCCACGTCGTCCTCACCGAGCGCGCGCAGCACGAGCAGGATGTGGCGCCAGTCGGAGTCCATCACCGGGAAGTCGTTGCGGGTGTGCCCGCCCCGGCTCTCCTGCCGCTCCAGAGCCGCCTTGCCGACGCACAGCGAGACCAGCAGCATGTTGCGCAGGTCCAGCGCCAGGTGCCAGCCCGGGTTGAAGTCCCGGTGCCCGGTCACGGAGACCGTGCGGGTGCGCGTCGCGATGTCCTCGAGCTTCTTGAGCGCGAGGCGCATCTCGTCCTCGCTTGCGGATGATGCCGACGAGCTCGTGCATCGTCTTCTGCAGCTCCAGGTGGACCTTGAACGGGTTCTCCCCGCCCTCGGTCGCCGAGGAGAACGGCAGCAGCGCACGGCTCTGCGCAGCCTCCAAGTCGTCCAGCAGCACCGCGGGGCGCACCCCGCCCAGCCCGTCGATGTACTCCGAGGCGCCGACGCCCGCGCGACGCCCGAACACCAGCAGGTCCGACAGCGAGTTGCCGCCCAGCCGGTTGGAGCCGTGCATGCCGCCCGCGACCTCGCCTGCCGCGAACAGGCCCGGGACGATCGACATCGTCGTGTCCGGGTCGACCTCCACCCCGCCCATCACGTAGTGGCAGGTGGGGCCGACCTCCATCGGCTCCTTGGTGATGTCGACGTCGGCCAGCTCCTTGAACTGGTGGTACATCGACGGGAGCTTCTTGAGGATCTCCTCGGAGGAGCGCCGCGAGGCGATGTCGAGGAACACCCCGCCGTGGGGGCTTCCGCGCCCCGCCTTGACCTCGGAGTTGATCGCGCGCGCGACCTCGTCGCGGGGCAGCAGCTCGGGCGGGCGCCGGTTGTTGTCGGCGTCGGTGTACCAGCGGTCGCCCTCCTCGGGCGTCGTCGCGTACTGGTCCTTGAACACGTCCGGCACGTAGTCGAACATGAACCGCTTGCCCTCGGAGTTCTTGAGGATGCCCCCGTCGCCGCGGACGGACTCGGTGACGAGGATCCCCTTCACCGACGGCGGCCAGACCATGCCCGTCGGGTGGAACTGCAGGAACTCCATGTTGATCAGCGTGGCGCCCGCGCGCAGCGCCAAGGCGTGGCCGTCGCCGGTGTACTCCCAGGAGTTCGACGTCACCTGGTAGCTCTTGCCGACCCCGCCGGTGGCCAGGACGATCGCCGGGCGCGTCGAAGCGGACGAAGCCGCCGGTGCTGCGGTAGTAGCCGAAGCAGCCCGCGATCTTGCCGTCCGCCTTGAACAGCGTCGGTGATCGTCGTCTCGTGGAAGACGCGGATGTTGGTCTCGTAGTCGCCCGTCTCGCGGAAGTCCTCCTGCTGCAGCGAGACGATCTTCTGCTGCAGCGTGCGGATCAGCTCGAGGCCGGTGCGGTCGCCGACGTGCGCGAGCCGCGGATAGGTGTGCCCGCCGAAGTTGCGCTGGCTGATCTTGCCGTCGGGCGTGCGGTCGAACAGCGCGCCGTAGGTCTCCAGCTCCCAGACCCGGTCGGGCGCCTCCTTGGCGTGCAGCTCGGCCATGCGCCAGTTGTTGAGGAACTTCCCGCCGCGCATGGTGTCGCGGTAGTGGACCATCCAGTTGTCGTTGGGGTTCACGTTCCCCATCGACGCCGCGCAGCCGCCCTCGGCCATCACCGTGTGGGCCTTGCCGAACAGCGACTTCGAGATGATCGCCGTGCGCTTGCCCTGCTGGCGGGCTTCGATGGCGGCCCGCAGGCCCGCACCGCCCGCCCCGATGACGACGACGTCGTAGTCGTAGATCTCGATGTTCTCGGTGTTCATCTGGTCAGCGTTCTCGGTCATGCCGTGATCACCCCACGATCCGCAGGTCGGAGAACCATCCGGCCGAGACGGCCATGATGTAGAAGTCGGTGATGGCCAGCGACGCGAGCGTCGTCCAGGCCAGCTCCTGGTGCTTGGTGTTCAGCCGGGAGACGTAGCCCCACAGCTTGTAGCGCACCGGGTGCTTGGAGAAGTGGTTGAGCCGCCCGCCCATGATGCTGCGGCACGAGTGGCACGACAGCGTGTACGCCCAGAGCAGGATCGACGTTGGCGACCAGGATGATGTTGCCCAGCCCGAGGCCGAAGCTGCCGTCCGGCTTGATGAACGCCCTGATCGCGTCATAGGTGTTGATCACCGAGATGATCGCGGCGATGTAGAAGAAGTAGCGGTGCAGGTTCTGGCCCAGCAGCGGGAACCGCGTCTCGCCGGTGTAGCGGCTGTGCGGCTCGGCCACGGCGCACGCGGGCGGCGAGAGCCAGAACGCCCGGTAGTAGGCCTTGCGGTAGTAGTAGCAGGTGAGCCGGAACAGCAGCAGGAACGGCAGCGTCAGGCTCGCGTAGGGCAGGAACCACACGTCGGGCAGGAAGCGGCCGAAGTGCGCGGCCTCCGGGGTGCAACCGAGCGAGACGCACGGCGAGTAGAACGGCGTCAGGTAGTTGTACTCGGCGACGAAGTAGTCCTTCTGCAGGAACGCGCGCACGGTCGCGTAGATGACCCACGCCGCGAGGCCCAGGACCGTCAGGAGCGGCGGCACCCACCAGCGGTCGGTGCGCAGCGTCCGCGCGGTGATCTGGGCTCGGCCCGCGGACGCGTCTGTCGTGGATGACATCTCAGTCCCTCCCACCCTGCCGCGTCGCCTTCACCCGCGACGACCAGGCGTCCTTGTCGGTTTCCACGTCAGCGAACCTCGTCTTCTGCGGTACCCCGGCTCGCTCGCGAAAGGCGACGTCGCCGGTCGGAATAGATGGCGCGGATGCTACGACGCGGCAGCGCCGGGTGGCCGATCGGGCTCGTTCAATCAGACGACGCGTTCCGATGCACGTAGGCTATGACGGTGACGTTGCAGCAGCTCAGGTACTTCCTGGCGGTGGCAGACGTGCGCAACTTCACTAGGGCCGCCGAGCTCGTCGGGGTTGCGCAGCCCACCCTGTCGCGGCAGCTGAAAGCCCTCGAAGACGAGCTGGGCGCCTCCCTGGTCGACCGGGGCGCCCGCGAGGGGCCGCTGCTGACCGCGGCCGGGCAGGCCGTGCTCCCGTTCGCCCGGCGGATCCTGGCCGACGCCGACGGGGCACGGGTCGCCGTGGCGGAAATCGTCGGGCTGGCGCGCGGGCGGGTGCGGGTGGGCGCCACACCGTCGTTGTGCAGCGGCGTGCTGGCCGACGTGCTGCGGGTGTTCCACGAGCTGCACCCGGCGATCGCGTTGGAGCTGGCGGAAAGCGGTTCGCAGCCGCTGGTGCGCTCGCTCGTGCGGGGCGAGCTGGACGTCGCGCTGGTGATCGTGCCCGCGGGGGGCGTCGATCCCGCGCTGCACGCGATCCCGCTGCTGCGGGAGCGGCTGTCGGTGGCCTCGCCGATGTCGGCGCGGCCGCCCACGACCCGCAGCTCGATGGGGGTGCGCGAGCTGGCCCGGCGCTCGCTCGTGGTGCCCCGCGAGGGCTACGACCTGCGGGAGTCGACCCTGCGGGCGTTCGCGGAGGCCGGGGTGACGCCGCGGTTCGCCGTGCAGGGTGGCGAGATGGACGCCGTGCTCCGGATGGTGGAGGCGGGGACCGGGGTGGCGGTGGTGCCGGACCTGGTGTTCGCGGGCCGCCCCCGGTTGCGCCGGACGGTGCTCACGCCCGCGCTGTACCGGACGGTCGCGCTGGCCTCACGGGCTGACCTGCACACCAGCCAAGCCGCCGGGGCCTTCCGCACCACTCTCCTCACGTTCCTCGCCGAGCTGTCGGCCGGGGACGGGTTCACCGGCGACGTGCAGGTCCTCCACCGCCCCGACCCTCCCCTGGTCCCCACCCCCATCCCCCCTCCTGAGCCCACGCCCCGCCCGCCCGACTGAGCCCACGCCCGCCCACCCGACTGAGCCCACGCCCCGCCCGCCCCGACGGTGATCGCCTCGGCTCCGACCTTTCGGTGATCAAACCCGGAAACGCACCGGTCACGGCAATCTTGGCGCGGTGCGCCATGGCCGGAGAGGCCTGACGCCGGCGCGGCGGGGGTGGAGACGCCCGCAGGCGTGGGCTTCGCGTCGATCACGGAGGGGTGGGGCGGACTCTCGTCGAAACCGGTGCCGAGCTCGTCGTCGATGTCGGATCCGTGGGCGGCGAGGGCTTCGCGGACGACGCGGTAGGCGATGCCGCCCGGGTAGCCCCGGCGCGCGAGCATGCCGACGAGCCGGCGGGCCGCGGTGGCGCGCTGCTCCGGGGTGTCGGCGGGGACCGTGCGGAGCTTGCGCTCGACCAGCTCCCGGGCCCGCAACTCCTCCGACGTCGAATCCACCTCGGCGAGGGCTTCCTGCGCCACCTCGTCGGCCACGCCCTTGCGGCGCAGCTCGACGGCGATCGCGCGGCGGGCCAGCCCGCGGTGGTTGTGCCGCGAGCGCACCCACTGGCCCGCGAACGCGGCGTCGTCGATCAGGCCGACCTCGTCGAACCGCTCCAGCACGGCGTTCGCGGCCGCATCGGGCACCTCGCGCTTGCGGAGGGCCTGCGCGAGCTCCTGCCGCGTGCGGGCCCGCTCGGTGAGCAGGCGCAGGCAGATCTCCCGCGCCACGGCGATGGGATCGGCCTCGCTCTCGCGCTCGGCGGGCGGCGGCTTCGGGCCGCGCCCGCGCGGGTTTCCACGCCGACTGGTCGAGCGCCGACCCCGCCCGGCCCGCTGCCTGTCGTCATCCGCGCTGACCTCGTCAATCGGGTCGGACGGTTCTGACCGGGCCGGCGGATCGGCAGTGCGGGCCGCGACGGGCGCGCTCGGTGTGCTTCGACGTCCCCGCCCATCGGCCCGAATCGGGACGACCCTGGCCAGGGCGGGTCGGCTCGGGGTCGGCGTTGTCGGCCGGCGCAGCCCGTCGCTTCACACGACGCCCGCCGAGATCCGCGACAGGCGACGGCTCGCTCTCCCCCGCCATCGCTCCCAGCGAAAGCACGGGAACCTCGGGCCCCGCCGCGCCCAGCTCCCCGAGCCGAGCAACCCGCTGACCCGTCGCCCCCTCCGACGCCGGCCGGCTCGGCCGCTTGCGACGCAGAGGGCTGGGCAAGCTGACCGACTGCTCTGTCCGAGCCACCCCGCTCAGCCGCCTGCGGTGCAGAGAGCTGGTCGGGAGGCTCGGTGGGGTCAAGCTGGCCGAAGTCCGCTACGCGATGGCCGGGCGCGGCGGGTGGAGCGGCCGGGTCGTCGGGGTCGCGGTCAGCCACCGTCAGAAGTCGACGGGGGCGGGCAGGGGTTCGACGTCGGCGTCGAGCACGGCCCCGATGCCCAGCTTCTCCTTGATCCGCTTCTCGACCTCGGCAGCGACATCGGGGTTCTCGCGCAGGAACTTGCGCGCGTTCTCCTTGCCCTGCCCCATCTGGTCGCCCTCGTAGGTGTACCAGGCGCCGGACTTGCGGATGATCGCCCTGCTCGACGCCGACGTCGATGAGCGAGCCCTCCCGGCTGATGCCGACGCCGTAGAGGATGTCGAACTCGGCCTGCTTGAACGGCGGCGCGACCTTGTTCTTGACCACCTTGACGCGCGTGCGGTTGCCGACCGAGTCGGCCCCGTCCTTCAGCGTCTCGATCCGGCGGATGTCCAGACGCACCGAGGCGTAGAACTTCAGGGCCTTCCCACCCGTGGTCGTCTCGGGAGACCCGAACATCACTCCGATCTTCTCCCGGAGCTGGTTGATGAAGATCATGGTGGTGCCGGAGTTGCTCAGCGCACCGGTGATCTTGCGCAGCGCCTGGCTCATCAGGCGGGCCTGCAGGCCGACGTGGCTGTCGCCCATCTCGCCCTCGATCTCCGCGCGGGGGACGAGCGCGGCCACGGAGTCGATCACGATGATGTCCAGCGCGCCCGAGCGGATCAGCATGTCGGCGATCTCCAGCGCCTGCTCCCCCGTGTCGGGCTGGGAGACCAGCAGCGCGTCGGTGTCGACGCCCAGCGCCTTGGCGTACTCGGGATCCAGCGCGTGCTCCGCGTCGATGAACGCCGCGATGCCGCCCGCCGCCTGGGCGCTCGCCACGGCGTGCAGCGCGACCGTGGTCTTACCGCTGCTCTCCGGGCCGTAGACCTCCACGATGCGGCCGCGCGGAAGGCCGCCCACCCCGAGCGCGACGTCGAGCGCGATGGAGCCGGTGGGGATGACGCCGATCGGCGGGCGGGTGTCGTCGCCGAGGCGCATCACCGAGCCCTTGCCGTGGTTCTTCTCGATCTGGGCGAGGGCGAGCGCAAGGCCTTCTCGCGGTCGGGTGCTGCGGGCATCGCCGGGTCTCCACATCGTGCTGTGTCACGCTTGAACGGGGTGTCGTGCCGGTGTCTCGGGACTGCTGTCGACGGTAGGACCAACCACCGACAATTCGGGAGGGCGACCGCGATCTGTGGATGGCCGCCACGTGTTGTGGACAAAAGCGTAGCGAACACCCGTTCGATCGGAAGCGCCGACACGCCGGGCGGGTGGGGTGCGTCGCTCAGCGGCGCGAAAGCGGCACGTCGTAGGCGTCGCAGACGGCCAGCCACACCTCGCGCGGCTCGATGCCCGCCTCGAGCGCCTGCTCCACGGTGCGCCCGCCGAGCGCGGCGAACACGTGGTCATGGGACAGCGACGCGGCCCGGACGGCACCGAACTCGCCCTCCATCAGCTCGCGGAAGTAGGTCAGTCGCACCCTGGCCACGGTAGCGTCGCGGCGTGCTCGACTCCCTGTGGGCCGCGCTGGGCGGCGATCCGGCTGAGCAGGCGCGCCTGGAGGTCACCGGGCCCGCCACCGTCCTGGCCTCGACGTTCCCCGTCACCGACGCTGGGCGTCGCCACGGTCGGGGCGAGCCTGCTTGCGGCCACGCTCGGCTCCGGCGCGCGCGTCGGCATCGACACGCGGCAGCTCGCCATCGCCCTGCGCAGCGAGCGGTACGCGCGGCGGGACGGGCAGTCGGGAGGCAGCCCCTTCGACCCGCTCTCGGCGTTCCACCGGACCTCCGACGGCTGGATCCGGCTGCACGCCAACTACGCGTGGCACCGCAACGCCGCGCTGCGGGTGCTCGGCTGCACCGTCGAGGACGCCCGTGCCGCGATCGCCGAGCGGCAGGCCGTCGAGCTGGAGGCGGCGCTGCACGCGGCGGGCGGGATCGGCGCGGCCGTGCGCACCGAAGAGCAGTGGCGCGCGACGGCGGGCCCGCCGCCTCCGCTCGTCGAGCGGCACGAGCTGGGCGCGGCCGCGCCACGGGCCGCCCGGCGGCTGCGCGTGCTCGACCTGACCAGGGTGATCGCCGGGCCGGTCGCCACCCGCACCCTCGCCGTCCACGGCGCCGACGTCCTGCGCCTGGACGCCCCGCACATGCCGGAGATCCCGCTCCAGACCTGGGACACGCTCGCGGGCAAGCGCAGCGCGCTGCTCGACCTGCACGACGCGGACGTCCGGGAACGGCTGCTGGCCGGCGCGGACGTCGTCGTCACCGGCTACCGGCCCGGCGCGCTGGACCGGTTCGGGCTCACCCCGCAGGCGCTCGCCGAGCGCCATCCGGGCCTGGTCGTCGTCACGCTGTCGGCCTGGGGCCACCAGGGCCCGTGGAGCGCGCGGCGCGGGTTCGACAGCATCGTCCAGGCGGCGTGCGGCATCGCCGTCGACGAGGGCGGCCCCGACTCCCCCGGCGCGCTCCCCGCGCAGGCCCTCGACCACGCCACCGGGTACCTCGCCGCCGCGGGCGCGCTCCTGGCGGTGGACCGGCAACGCCGCGATGGCGGTACGCACCACGTGCGCGTCTCGCTCGCGGGCACCGCGGCCTGGCTGCAGAGCCGGCCGCGCAAGACCCAGGAGGCGGTCGAGGTCGACGCCGCGCCGTTCCTTCAGGAAAAGGGTCGGTTCACGCTGGCCCGCCCGCCCGGCACGATCGACGGCGCGCCCCTCACCTGGCCCGATCCGGCACCCGACTACGGGGCGGCCGAACCGGTGTGGGCGTGAACGACCCCACCGGCTTCTCCTCGCCGCTCGGTCAGATCATCGTCGGCCTCGCGCTGCTCACCTCGTTGGTCCTGCTGCTGCGCTGGTTCTGGACCAACCGCCGCCGGTAGTGCACCGCTGACCACGGGGTGCCCGACGAGAATCACGGATCTGTCGTTTGCGATGCAGATCGCTCCCGCCGCCCGTGGACGTGCGATCACGGAATAAGCCCGGTTCGCCTCGTCGGACGCAGTTCCGGGACGGCGCCGGTAGCGTCGGACGCATGCTCCTGGCCCAGCTGAACATCGGTCTGCCCGTCGCGCCGCTCACCGAGCCGCAGCTGGCCGGGTTCATGGACGCGCTGGAGCCGGTGAACGCCCTGGCCGACGCCGCACCGGGGTTCGTGTGGCGTCTGCAGACCGAAGACGGCGACGCCACGGCGATCCGCCCGTTCGACGACGAGCGACTGCTGGTCAACATGAGCGCGTGGACATCGGTCGAAGAGCTCGCCGCCTTCGTCTACTCCGGGCTGCACCGGACGGTCATGGCCCGGCGGCGGGAGTTCTTCGTGCCGATGCGGGAGGCGTTCCACGTGCTGTGGTGGACCGGGGAGCTGCCGACGCTCGACGAGGCGAAGGCGCGGCTGGAGCACCTGCGGGCCCACGGTCCGACGCCGCACGCCTTCACCTTCCGCAGCCCGTTCCCCGCGCCGGACGGGGAGCCGGTGCGCCGCGACGACGATGGTTCTGCCCGGCCTGAGCTGGGCGAAAGCCTTCCGCCGCCGGAAACTGTCGGACCCCCGGCGCATGATGGAGCCCGTGACCGCACTGGACGCCTTCTCCCCCGCCACCCGCGCAGTGGTTCGAGGGTGCGTTCCTCGCGCCCACGCGCCGCCCAGGAAGGGGCGTGGAACGCCGCCCAGAAGGGCAAGCACGCGCTCGTCGTCGCGCCCACTGGGTCAGGCAAGACGCTCTCGGCGTTCCTGTGGGCGCTCGACCAGCTCGCGGTCGGTCCGCCGCCCGAGTCGGCCCAGCACCGCTGCCGTGTCCTCTACGTCTCGCCGCTCAAGGCGCTGGCCGTCGACGTCCAGCGCAACCTCCGCTCCCCGCTCGCGGGCATCCGGCAGGCCGCGCAGCGGCTGGGGCTGCCCGTGCCGGACATCGCGGTGGGCATGCGCACCGGCGACACCCCGGCCGACGAGCGCCGCCAGTTCGCCCGCACCCCGCCCGACGTGCTGGTCACCACGCCGGAGTCGCTGTTCCTGCTGCTCACCTCGGCCGCGCGGGAGTCGCTGCGCGGGGTCACCACCGTGATCCTCGACGAGGTGCACGCCGTCGTCGGCACCAAGCGCGGGGCACACCTGGCGCTGTCCCTGGAGCGGCTCGACGAGCTGCTGGAGCGGCCCGCGCAGCGGATCGGGCTCTCGGCCACCGTCCGGCCGCTCGACGAGGTGTCGACGTTCCTCGCGGGCGCCCGCCCGGTCGAGGTGGTGCAGCCGCGCACGGCGAAGACGATCGAGGTCACGGTCGAGGTGCCGGTGCCCGATCTCGCCGCCCTCGACGAGCGGCCCGCGCCCGGCAGCTCCGACGAGGAGGTCATCGGCTCGGCGGCGGGCACGGCGCAGCGGCCCTCGATCTGGCCCGCGGTCGAGCGACGGCTGCTGGAGCTGGTGCGCGAGCACCGGTCCACGATCGTCTTCGCCAACTCCCGGCGGCTCGCCGAAAGGCTGACGTCACGGCTCAACGAGCTGGCCGCCGAGGAGCTGGAGGAGGCCCAGGACCTGGACGCGCCGGGCGGTGCGCGCCGGGCGCGGCGTTCCCGGCCGAGGCGATCGGCCAGTCGGGCATCGGCGGCGGCGCCTCGCCCACGGTGGCGAAGGCCCACCACGGGTCGATGTCGCGCGAGCAGCGCACGATGGTGGAGGAGGAGCTGAAGGCCGGGATGCTGCCCTGCGTCGTGGCCACCTCCAGCCTGGAGCTGGGCATCGACATGGGCGCGGTCGACCTCGTCATCCAGGTCGAGGCGCCGCCGAGCGTCGCGTCCGGGCTGCAGCGGGTCGGCCGCGCGGGCCACCAGGTAGGCGCGGTCTCGAGCGGCGTGGTCTTCCCGAAGTACCGGGGCGATCTCGTCGCGTGCGCGGTCGTGGCCGAGCGGATGACGGCGGGCGCGATCGAGTCGCTGCGCTACCCGCGCAACCCGCTCGACGTGCTCGCCCAGCAGATCGTCGCGATGGTCGCGCTGGAGCCGTGGTCGCTGGAGGACCTCGCCCGCGTCGTGCGGCGGGCGGCGCCGTTCGCCGCGCTGCCCGAATCGGCGCTGCAGGCGGTGCTCGACATGCTGGCCGGGCGCTACCCCTCCGAGGAGTTCGGCGAGCTGCGGGCGCGCATCACCTGGGACCGCGTCACCGACCAGCTCGCGGGCCGTCCCGGCGCGCAGCGGCTGGCCGTCACCTCCGGCGGCACCATCCCCGATCGCGGCCTGTTCACGGTCATGACCCCGGGCGGGGCCGACGGCGCGGGCTCGCGCGTCGGCGAGCTGGACGAGGAGATGGTCTACGAGTCGCGGGTCGGCGACGCGATCATGCTCGGCACCTCGAGCTGGCGGGTCGAGGACATCACGCACGACCGCGTGATCGTCACCCCGGCGCCGGGCGTGCCGGCGCGGCTGCCGTTCTGGAAGGGCGAGCAGATCGGGCGCCCGTTGGAGCTGGGTCGCGCGGTGGGCGCAGTTCGTGCGGGAGATGTCGGCGCTGTCCGACGAGGCCGCGCGCGAGCGGGCCGCCGGCGCGGGGCTCGACGCGTGGGCGGTCGACAACCTGCTCGCCTACCTGCGCGAGCAGCGCGAGGCCACCCGGCACGTGCCCAGCGACCGCACGATCCTCGTCGAGCGGTTCCGCGACGAGCTGGGCGACTGGCGGCTCGTGGTGCACTCGCCGTTCGGGTCGAAGGTCAACGGGCCGTGGGGGCTCGCGATCGCCGCGCGCATGCGGGAGCGGCGCGGCGTGGAGTGCCACGCCTCCGCCGCCGACGACGGCATCGTGCTGCGCCTGCCCGACGCGGTGGACGACTCCGGCGTCCGAGGTCATGCCCACCGCGGAGGACGTGCTGCTCGACCCGGCCGAGGTGGAGCAGATGGTGGTCGCCGAGCTGGGCGGCTCGTCGCTCTACGCGTCCCGGTTCCGCGAGTGCGCGGCCCGGGCGCTGCTGCTCCCCCGCCGCGACCCGCGGCGGCGCACCCCGCTCTGGCAGCAGCGGCAGCGGGCCTCGCAGCTGCTTGCCGGTCGCCGGGCGCTACGAGCAGTTCCCGGTCACGCTCGAGGCGATGCGCGAGTGCGTCCAGGACGTCTACGACCTGCCGGGTCTGCGCGCGCTGATGAGCGACGTGCAGAGCCGGAAAGTGCGGGTCGTCGAGGTGGCCACGCCCGTCGCCGTCGCCGTTCGCGCGGAGCCTGCTGTTCGGCTACGTCGGCATGTTCCTCTACGAGGCCGATGCGCCGCTGGCCGAGCGCCGCGCGGCAGCGCTCTCCCTGGATTCCACGCTGCTGGCCGAGCTGCTCGGCTCCGAGGCGATCCGCGAGCTGCTCGATCCCGGAGGTGCTGGCCGAGGTCGAGGCCTCGCTGCAGCGGCTCGCCCCGGAGCGGCACGCCCGCGACGTCGAAGGGGCGGCCGACCTGCTCCGGTTCCTCGGCGACCTCACCGAGGACGAGGCCGCCGCCCGCGGCATCCAGGCCGCCTGGCTGGCCGAGCTGGAGCGGGCCCGACGCGCGATCCGGGTGCGCATCGGCGGCGAGGAGCGCTTCCTGCCCGTCGAAGACGCCGGGCGGGTGCGCGACGCGTTGGGCGCCGCGCTGCCCGTCGGGGTGCCCGAGACGTTCACCGAGCCGGTCGCCGATCCGCTTGGTGATCTCCTGCTCCGCTACGCCCGCACCCACGGCCCGTTCCCGGCGCCCGCCGTCGCGGCGCGCTACGGGCTGGGCGTCGCGGTCGTCACCGGCGTGCTCGACCGGCTGGTCGGCATCGGGCGGCTCGTCCGCGGCGAGCTGCGGCCCGCGAGCATGCTCGCGAGCGACGCCCACGGCAGCGAGTACACCGACTACTGCGACGCGGAGGTGCTGCGCCGGCTGCGGCGGGCGTCGCTGGCCCGGCTGCGGGCCGAGGTCGAGCCGGTCGAGCCGCGCGCGCTGGGCCGGTTCCTGCCCGCGTGGCAGGGCGTGCAGACCGGCGCCGAGCGGCGACCGTCGCGGGCCGCATGCGCCGCGCCCCGGGCGCCGAGGACGTGCTGGGCGTGGTGGAGCAGCTCGCCGGGGCGCCGCTGCCCGCGAGCGCGCTGGAGTCGCTGATCCTGCCCGCCCGGCTGCCCGGCTACACCCCGGCGCTGCTCGACGAGCTGACGGCCGCGGGCGAGGTCAGCTGGACCGGCTGCGGCCCGCTGGCCGGGTCGGACGGGTGGCTCGCGCTCGCCCCGGCCGACGTCGCCGATCTGCTGCTGCCCGAGCCGGAGCCGGACACCGTCGACGACGCCGCTGCACCAGGCGCTGCTCGACGCCCTCGAGGGCGGCGGAGCGCTGTTCTTCCGCCAGCTCGCCGAGCAGCGGGCCCGGTCGCTGATCGAGGCGGGTGAGCAGGCGCCGACCGACGATGCCGTGGTCGCGGCGATCTGGGACCTCGTCTGGGCGGGGCTGCTCGCGAACGACACGCTCGCGCCCGCTGCGGGCCCGGCTCGGCGGCATCCGGTGGCCGCGGCGGCCCCGCCCACCGCACACGGCGGACGGCGAGCGCGCGGCCGCTACGCCCAGCTCCGCGCGGGCCGCCCGGCGATGCCCAGCCGCGGCGGGCCGCCCTCGGTCGGCGGGCGGTGGGCGCTCGCGCCCGCCCGCGAGCCCGACGCCACCCGCCGCGCGCACGCCCGCGCCGAGGCCTTCCTCGAACGGCACGGCGTGCTCACCCGCGGCGCGCTGGGCACCGAACGGGTCAGCGGCGGCTTCGCGGGCGTCTACCGGGTGCTGCGGGCGATGGAGGACTCCGGCCGGGCCCGGCGCGGCTACGTCGTGGAAGGCCTCGGCGCGGCGCAGTTCGCGGTGCCGGGCGCGATCGACCGGCTCCGCGCGCTGTCTCGCCCCGACGGCGGCCGCGACACGCGCGCGGACCCGAGCGGCGACGGCCCGGCGGGCGGGCTCTCCCGGGTCGTGCTGGCCGCCGCCGATCCCGCCCAGCCCTACGGCGCGGCGCTGGCGTGGCCCGCCACGATCGGCGACACCCGAACACCGGCCGGGCCGGAAGGCGGGCGCGCTCGTCGTGCTGGTCGACGGCGCTCCGGCGCTCTACGTCGAGCGGGGCGGCCGGTCGCTCCTGTCCTTCAGCACCGAGCGCGACGAGCTGGCCACCGCCGCACAGGCGCTGGCCGGGCGCCGTGCACGAGGGCTGGCTGGCACCCTGGCCGTCGAGCGCGCCGACGGCGTCGGCTCGCTGGGCTCCGATCTGGCCGAGGTGCTCACCGAAGCCGGGTTCCGGGTCACGCCGAAGGGGTTGCGGCTGCGCGCGTGACCCGGGTCCAGCCGCCGGGCACGTGGCTGGCCGAGGGCTCGCCGCGGGCGGGTCACGCAGGGCGCGGCTCGCGCGTACCCGCGAGGCGCAAAGCCGCCGCACGTAACCGGTCCGCTGCCGACCCCGCGCAGCGCCCGCGCGGAGACGACATTTTGCCGCGTGACCGCTCAGTCGAGCGCCCGCGACACTGGTCCCGTGCAGGCGGGCGCGAGCATCCGGCTCTCCGGACGGTTCGAGCTGCACCTCGGCGACGGGGCCGAGGTGCGGCTCGACATCGCGCGCGCCGAGCTGCTCTTGACCTACCTGGTGCTGCACCCCGGCGCCCAGCCCCGCCGACGGCTCGCCGCCGCGCTCTGGCCGGACTCGACCGAAGCCCAGGCGCACACGAACCTCCGCAAGCTGCTGCACACCCTGCGCCGTCCGGCTGCCCGCCGTCGACCGCCACCTGGAGATCACCCCGCGCACCGTGCGGCTGGCTGGCGAGGGCCGATCCGAGTCGACGTCGACGGAGTTCGAGAAGCTGACCGCGCCCGGTAGGCGCGACCGATCCGGCAGCGAGCGGCTCACCGCGCTGCGCACGCCGCGGCGCTCTACGGCGGCGACCTCCTCGACGGTCACGACGCCGGCCTGGCTGGAACCCGAGCGGCAGCGGCTGCGCGGCGCGCTGGCTCGACGCGCTGGGCGAGCTGGCCGACCGCTGCGCGGCGGACGGCGAGCTCGCCGAGGCCAGTCACGCACGCCGAGCGGCTGCTGCGCGGCCGATCCGCTGCGCGAGGAGAGCTACCGCAGGCTCATGCGCCTGCACGCCGACCGCGGCGACCCGGCCCGCGCGCTCGGCGTCTACCACGAGTGCGCCGCGGTGTGGGAGCGCGAGCTCGGCGTCGCCCCGTCCGCGGCGACCCGCGCCGCCTACGCCGCGCTGCTGCCCCGCGAGACCGAGCAGCCGCGCCGACGAGCCGCTCACCGCCGCGGCCCCGCTGGTGGGTCGGGCGGCCGAACGACGGCAGCTGGTCGACCTCTTCCGGGCCTGCGCCGGCGGGCCGCGCCGCAGTTCGTGCTGCTCACCGGCGAGGCGGGCGTCGGGCAAGACGCGGCTCGCCGAGGACTTCCGCATCGTGGTGCGCGCGCCAGGGCGCGCTCGTCGCTGAGGCCCGGTGCCACGCCGCCGAAGGCCCGCTGGTCTACGGCCCGGTGACGGCCTGGCTCCGCTCCGGCGCGCTGCGGCCGCGGCTGGCGCAGCTGGACCCCGCAGCGGCGGTCCGAGCTCGCCCGGCTGCTGCCCGAGCTGCTCGCCGAGGATGCCGGACACGCCGCAAGCCCGCGCCGCTCTCGGCCGACGAGCATCGCCTGCGGCTGCTGGACGCCGTCGCCGACGCCGTGCTCGCCGCGCCCGCCGTCCGCGTGCTCGTCCTCGACGACCTGCAGCACGTCGACCGCGAGACCTGCAGGCTCGTGCACTACCTGCTGCGCCGCGAGCCGACCGCCCGGCTGCTCATCGTCGGCGACCGCCCGCCGCGAGGAGATCGACCGCGACCACCCGGCGCAGGAGCTGCTGGCCGGGCCTGCACGCGCTCGACCGGTGCGTCGAGATCGAGCTCGGTCGCCTCGACCGGGCCGAGACCGACGCTGCTCGCGCGCGGGCTCGCCGGCGCGCCGCTCGACACGCGACCGCCTCTACGCCGAGACCGAGGGCAACCCGTTCTTCGTCGTCGAGGCCCTGCGGCTGGGCGCCGGACGCTCCGGTCAGCAGGCGCGTGCAGACCGTCCTCGAAGCCCGCCTCGGCCAGCTCTGCGACCCGGCCCGCGCGCTCGCCGAGGTCGCGGCGACGATCGGGCGCGAGTTCCGCGTCGACGTGCTGGCCGCGGCGGCGGGCGAGGCCGACGACAAGTGCTCCTGCTAGACGGCCTCGACGAGCTCTGGCGGCGCCGGATCCTGCGCGAGATCAGCACCGCAGGTCTACCGGTTCAGCCACGACAAGCTCCGCGAGGTCGCCGCGCTCGGGGTCAGCCCGCCGCGGCGGCGGCCTGCTGCACCTGCGGATCGCCCCCGCGCTC
The DNA here is from genome assembly GCA_963799945.1 of uncultured Actinomycetota bacterium. Classification (GTDB taxonomy): domain Bacteria; phylum Actinomycetota; class Actinomycetes; order Mycobacteriales; family Pseudonocardiaceae; genus Pseudonocardia. The sequence continues at coordinate 74,748 of CAWCZG010000002.1, read as the reverse complement.
GAACAGCGCGCTACGCCGACCGACCCCGGCCCGGTCAGCGCCCAGATCGCCCTGGCACTACGCCCGCGGGCGGCTCCGCAGGCCAGGCCGTCACCTGGTACCGCCGCGCCGCCGAGGCCGCCCAGGAGCTGCACGCGAGCGGCGCGGCCGTCGACCTCCTCGAACGGGCGCTGCAGCCAGGTGCCGCACGCTGCCGCCCGTCGCGGAGCCGCGACGCCGCCGAGCTGGAGCTGCAGAACGCGGTGCTCGGCCCGCTCGCCTCGATCGCGGGCTACGTCGCCCCCGCCATCGCGCGCGCACCAGCGGGAGGCGCACACGCCTCACCGCGGCCCTGGCCGTGCCGCCGAGCGCCGCCGCTGCCTGCGCTCGCTCGGGATGAGCGCGCTGACCGCCGAGGACTTCCCCGCCACCTCGCGCATCGGCGCGCAGCTGCAGGCGGCGGGCGAGCGCCTCGACGATGACGTCCTCGTCGTCGAGGGCGCCTACCTGCTGGGGATGGCGGCGTTCTGGCAGACCGACTTCGCCGCGGCCCGTACCCACCTCGAGACGGCCGTCGACCGCTACCGCGCCGCCGACCTCGCGACCCACCTCGTCGCGCTACGGCCAGGACCCGAAGGTGGCGTGCCTCAGCAGGCTGGGCAACACCCTGTGGTTCCTCGGCCAGGCCGAGGCGGCGGTGCGCGCCCGGGACGCCGCGCTCGACTGGGCCGACCAGATCAGGCAACCGTTCAGCACGAGCATCGGGCTGCTGTTCGCCGCCGTGCTCGCCCTCGACATGGGCGACGAGGCCGCGCTGCGTCGGCACACGGCGCGGCTGGAAGCGCTGGGGCCGACGGCGCCGCCGATCCAGCTCTCCACCGCCGCGTTGCGCGGGTACCTCGCCGTGCTCGACGACGCGGCGACGGCCGGACTCCAGGCCGTCGACCAGGCGATCCGGGACGCGGGCGCTGCAGGGACCCGCGCCCGGTGTGCCCGCGATCCTCGCGCGGATCCGGCTCGCCGCGGCGGTGGCGACCGGTGACGCCGACCGGGCGCTCGGCGCGGCGGGCGCGCTCGTCGCGATGGGCGGCCCCGCCCGGGTCTGGGCCCCGGAAGCCCGGCGCGTCGCGGCGGCGTTCCGCGACGCCGCGGGCTGAGGAACGCCGCGGGAACCGGCGACAGGAGCACATCGCGCCATGACCATCCTCACCACCGGTGCCACCGGCACCGTCGGGCGCCACCTCGCCCGCCGGCTCGCCGAACGCGGCGCGACGGTCCGGGCGCTCGTCCGCGACCGCGACCAGGCGGCGGACCTGCTCGGCCCCGACGTCGACCTGGCCGTCGGCGACCTCGCCGACCGCGCGCCGCTGACCGCGGCCCTCGACGGCGTCAGCGCCGTGTACCTGGCCTGCGCCAACCACCCCCTGCAGGTGGCCTGGGAGACCGGGCTCATCGACGCGGCGGTCGCCGCGGGCGTCCGGCGCATCGTCAAGCTCTCGGCGATCGACGCCGCGATCGGTTCGCCGGTCGCGTTCGCCGACGCGCACGGCCGCATCGAGGTGCACCTCCGGGCGAGCGGGGTCGACCACGTCCTGCTCGAGCCCGCCTTCCTGATGACGAACCTCCTCGCCGCCGCCGACGGCGTGCGCCAGGCGGGCGCGCTCTTCCTCCCGGCCGACGGGCGCGAAGATCGCGATGATCGACCCGCGGGACGTCGCCGAGGTCGCGGCCGTCGCGCTCACCGGACCGGTCGCCGCGGGAGCTGGCGCTGACCGGGCCCGCCGTCGGTCACCTTCGACGACGTCGCCGCGCGAGCTGAGCATCGTCGCCGGGCGACCGGTCGGCTTCGTGCCCGTGCCCGACGAGGCGGCGGTGGCCCAGCTGGTCGCGAGCAGGCGCTCCGGAGTGGTTCGCGACCAACCTCGTCACCCAGTTCGGCCTGCTCCGCCAGGGCACGCAGGCCGCAGGCCCGCGACACCGTGCGCACCGTCCTCGGGCGCGAACCCCGGTCGATCGCCGCTTTCGTGCGCGACTACGCCGATGCCTTCGCGGGGGTGCCGCGATGACCGCCCGGCTGGGCACGACCGCCGCTGCGGCCCGGCGACCCCGGCTACGACGAGGCGCGCGCGGCCTGGAACCGCAACGCGCGCCTGGCCCCCGCCGCCGTCGTCATGGCGGAGAGCCGCTCAGGACGTCCAGGCCGCGGTGCGGCTCGCCCGCAGCCGAGGGCCGGGGCGTCGGGGTGCTGGCGACCGGGCACGGCATCGGCGACCGCGTGTGCCGACGGCGTGCTCGTCAACACCTCGCGCGATGCGCGGCTGTCGAGGTCGACCCGGTCGCCCGCACCGCGCGGGTCGCCGCCGGAGCCCGGTGGGGCGACGTGATCCCCGCTGCCGCGGCTCACGGCCTCGCCGGCCTGCCCGGCTCCAGCTCGCAGCGTCGGCGTCGTCGGCTACACGATGGGCGGCGGCTTCGGCTGGCTGGGCCGCCGGTACGGCCTGGCGTCGGGCTCGGTGCGCGTCGGCCGAGGTCGTGACGGCCGACGGCGGCGCTCGTGCGGGCCGCTACCGCCGACGAGAACCCCGACCTCTTCTGGGGGCTGCGCGGGCGGCGGGGGCAACTTCGGCGTCGTCACCGCGCTGGAGTTCGGCCTCCACCCGGTCGCGCACGTGTACGCGGGCAACCTCTTCTACCCGGTCGAGCGGGCGCGCGACGTGCTCGAGTTCTGGGCGGAGTGGAGCCGCGACGCTGCCCGACGCGATGACCTCGGCCGTGGCGTTCCGCCGCTTCCCGCCGCTCCCGCACGATCCCGGAGGCCTTCCGGGGCCGCCTCTTCGTCGACCCTGCGCGGCTGCTGGTGCGGGCCGGACCTCGACGGACGGCGCCCGGCTGGTCGCGGCGGCCCGCGCAGGCGCTCGGTCCGACCCGGAGATCGACACCTGGCAGGCGATGCCCGCGTGTCCGAGCTCGACCTGGTCAGCATGGACCCCGTCGACCCGCTCGCCGCCCTCTCAGCACTCCGAGCTCCTGCGCGACCTCTCCGCCGCGACGATCGACACGCTCGGTCGACCTCGGCTCCGACTCGCCGCTTGATCATGCTCGAGCTGCGGCAGCTCGGCGGCGCGCTCGACCCAGCCCGCGTCGCGTGCTCAGCCCGATGGCCCACAGCGGCCGCGCCGTTCAGCATGAACGCGATCGGCGATGACCCCGACCCCGGAGTCGGTGCCGCGCGATCCGCGGCTACCTCGCCCACCTCGCGGCGGCCGATGCGCCCGCACACGACCGGCGCGACGTACCTCAACTTCCTCGACCTGGACGGGGCGACGCCGCAGCGCGTGCGCGCGCGCCTACTCGGCGCGGGACTGGGCCCGCCTCGTCGCACCTCAAGAGCGCGCCGCGACCCGGACAACGTCTTCCGGTTCAACCGCAACATCCCGCCGAGCCCGTGATGGCGCACCTGGTCCAACCGGTCCTCATCGGGGCTGCTGGTGATCGTCGAGGTCGGCGTGTTCCACCTGCGGGTGGCGCTCGCGGGCCGCGGTCGCCGCAGACGGGCGCGACCGCTGCTCGGCGCCGTCAACGCCGTGATCTCGGTGGCCGCGCTCGGCCAGGTGCTCACCAACCTCGACCGGCCCGCTGAACGTCGTCGGCTACGCGATCGGCGTCTCGATCGGCGTCTACCTGGGGTGCGTCGCCGACGACCGGCTCCGCGCCCGCGCCGGAGGACGGGCGGACGGGTCGTTGACGGGGGTGCGCCGGACACGGTTGGCTGCCCCGGTCGTCGATCAGGGGGGTGCCGGTGGACCTGTCCAAGCCGGGAGGCGACGACCCGCTCGCCGAGGAGGAGCGCAGGCGTCGTCAGCAGGAGGCGGGCGGTGACTCGACGGGTGAGGCGGCGGCGACGTCGACACGGCCGACGCGGCGAGCAACGCGGGCTGGTGCGATTTCGGCGGCTGCGACGCCGCTGACTGCGATGTGCCCGGCTGCGATGCCCGCTGTGACGTCCCGACTGCGACTGCGGCGGCTGCGACCTCCTGCGCGTGTCGGCCCTGCTCGCGCTCGCCGCGCTGGTCGTGCCGTCCGGGACCGACGGGCTCGTGGCCGCGCTGATCCGCTTCTACCGGCGGTGGCTGACCCGGCTCACCCCGCCGTGCCCGGCCACCCCCAGCTGCAGCGCGTACGCCCTGTCCGCCGTCCGGGAGCTCGGTGCGCGGCGGGGCCTCGCCGCCGCGGCGCGGCGGGTGCGGGCCTGCGGCGGTCGGTGATCAGGTCCGGGCCGCCCCGAGCATGCGGTGGACGATCAGGTCGACGTAGGTCGTCGGCCACCTCGTCGAGCGACAGCTCGCCGTTCTCGCGGAACCAGCTGCTCAGGCCGTTGAGGACGTCGCAGAGGGCCACGGCCGCCAGCCGCGGGTCGGGCACCGTCAGCTCCCCCGCCGCCACCCCCGCGGCGATCACCTCCCGCACGCGCCGCTGGTAGTAGCGGCGGTGCTCGTCCACCACGGCCCGGTGCTCCGGGGTGAGCGCCGCGAGCTCGTGCAGCCCGACGATGTGCTCGGTGCGGCGGCGGTGCAGGTGGTGGAGGTGGCCGCGGACCAGCGCCGCCAGCCGCTGCGCCGGGGTGCCAGGCGCGTCGAGCAGCGGCAGGTTCTGCTCGTTCGGCTCCTCGGTGACGGTCAGGCAGATCGCGTAGAGGATCTCCTCCTTCGACGCGAAGTGGTGGTAGAGGCTGGCGCCGCGCACACCCGACCGCCTCGGCGACGTCGCGCATCCCGACCGCGGCGTACCCGCGCTCGGCGAAGGTCCGCGCGGCGGCGGCCACGATGGCGTCGCGCCGCCGGGCCTGCCGGTGCGGGGTCGCGTCGGCTGCGGCGCTCACGTCCGGCGCAGCTCCCGCTTGAGGATCTTGCCCTGGGCGTCGACGGGCAGCTCCGCCACCACGTGCACGGCCTTGGGCACCTTGAAGCCCGCCAGCCGCTCCCGGCAGAACGCGATCACCGCGTCCGGCGTCGGCGGTCGCGCCCGGCCGGGCGATCACGAACGCGGTGACGGCCTCGGACCAGTACGCGTCGGGACGGCCCACGACCGCGGCGCGCAAGACGGCGGGATGGTCGTGCAGCACCCGCTCGACCTCCTGCGACGAGACGTTCATGCCGCCCGACTTGATCACGTCGGTGAGCCGGTCGTGGAAGAACAGGTTGCCCTCGGCGTCGACCCGCACGATGTCGCCGGTGTGCAGCCAGCCCGACGCGAACGACGGCCTCGGTGCGCTCCGGGTCGCGGTGGTAGCCGAGCATCACCGACGGCGAGCGGCAGATCAGCTCGCCGAGCTCGGCGTCGTTGCCGTCCTCGTCGACGACCCGCACCTCCAGGTGGCTGACCGGGCTTGCCGATCCACGAGGGGTCACCGCCTCCGGGGATGTCGGCCAAGCGTCGCGAACCAGCCGACGGTGCCCAGCTGCGACAGCTCGGACTGCCCCCAGTACGTGCCCCAGCGCGCGTCCGGCGCCGCGGCCGACCACGCCTCGATCGCCGCGGGCGCCACCTGGCCGCCGTAGGTCATGCAGCGGCGGACCGCCCCGACGGTGTCGGCGCCGAATCCCGGCTGGGCGGCCAGCGCGAGGTAGAACGTCGGGGTCTGGGCGATCACCGTCACGCGTTCGCGGGCGAGCATCGGCAGCGTCGCCGCGGGGTCGGCGGTCGGCCGGGAGCACGAGCGTGGCGCCCAGGAGCGTCAGCGTCGTCATGGATCCCAGACCGGCGATGGTGTGGAACGGCATCACGAACAGCCAGGTGTCGTCCGGGCCGGTCTGCAGCCCCTGGCTCCAGGCGGGCGCGGTCGAGATGAGGTAGTTGCGGTGGGAGATCAGCACGCCCTTGGGCATCGCGGTGGTGCCGCTGGTGTAGACGAGCATCGCGACGTCGTTCTCGTCGACCTCGGCGTCGGGCTCGGTCGTGGGCTGCGCGGCCAGCTCGGCGTCGAGGTCGGCGCCGAGCAGCAGCGGGGACGTCCCGTCGACGAGGGCGGCGAGCGCCGGGTCGGCGAGCACGACCGTCGGGCTCGGCGTGGTCGAGCTGCCAGGCCACCTCGTGCGCCCGGAACATCGGGTTGACCACGGTGAAGGCCGCGCCGAGCTTGAGCGCGCCGTAGTAGGCGGCGGCCGCCGCGACGCCGTTGCGGGCCAGCATCGCGACGACGTCGCCCCGTCCCACCCCGCGCCCGGCGAGCAGGTGCGCGTACCGGTTGGCGAGGACGTCCAGCTCGCCGTAGGTGGTCTCCGCGCGCTCCGGGGCGTAGGTCACGAACGCGACCTTGCCGCGGCTGGGTGCGGGCGTGGCGACGGAGCTGGTCGCCGATCGTCGCGCGGCCGATCGGCGCGCGGTGCTGCCCGGCGGTCACGCGAACAGCGGCTTGTCGAACGCCTCGGCGAAGACGATCTCCTCGACCGGCGACCGCGTGAGCGCCGTCGGGAACGGCTTCTCCGGGTAGCCGACGGCGATGTGGCACGCCGTGATGAAGCCGTCCGGGATCGCCAGCAGCTCGCGGACCTTCGGCTCGCTCGATGCAGAGCAGCGTCGTGACCGCCGTGCCGACGCCCTGGTCGCGCAGCGCGAGGCAGAGGTTCTGCACGGTCGGGTAGATCGAGCCGCCGCCGACGACCGACAGCCGCCCCAGCTCGGTGTCGGTGGGGTGCAGCCCGGCCAGCTCCGCGCAGACGACGACGATCGCGGGGACGGACGCGAAGTGCTCGGCGAAGTAGTCGGCGTCCTGCACGGAACGGGGCAGCGCGCCCACGTTCACGTCGCCGGTGGCGACCGCGTTGTAGTACGCCTTCCACGGTGGCAGGTAGAGCTCGGCGAGGGCCTGCTTGGCCGCCGCGTCCCGCACGACGATCCACCGCACCGGCTGGCGGTTGCCGCCCTGCGGGCCGAAGCGGGCGACGTCGAACGCGCCGCGCGCAGGACGTCGTCCGGGACGGGATCAGGGCGGAAGTAGCGGCACGTGCCGGTGGTGCGCATCGCCTCGGTCAGCTCCATCGCTGCCTCCCCTGTCCACGGTTAGAGATCGCTCGCAGCATGGTGGGCCATGTGACCCAGGTCAAGCCCACCGCTTTCGCCGTGCCCTAACGACGGTTAGCCTCGGACGGATGGACACGATGGCCGAGCCGCGCCCCGACGCCGTACCGGAGCGGGCGGTGCTCGCCGAGGCGATGGAGCACGCCAACCTGCCCATCGCTCGTCGCCGTGCTCCACCAGCTCACCGGCGACCGCCGCTGGCTCGCGCCGACCCTTCCGGCCCACCCGCAGCCGCGGCATGGAGGACAACGACTCCGGCGGGTTCGCGCCCGACGTCCAGGCCGAGATCCGGGCCGCCGCCGTCGACGCCGTCGCGGCGTGGGCCGACGGGCGTCCCCCGGCCGTGCCCGCGCCGACCGGCGACGCGCTGCTCGAGCTGATCGACCTCGCCGTCGGCGAGCCGGTGCCGCCGGAGTACGAGGCCATGACGGCCGAGGACATGGGCTTCCGCTCCGCGCCGATAGCCCCGAAGGTGCCCCCGTCGGACTTCCGGGTCGTCGTCATCGGCGCGGGCGTCTCCGGGATGCTCGCCGCGATCCGGCTCGCCGAGGCGGGCATCGAGCACGTCGTGCTGGAGAAGAACGACGACGTCGGCGGCACCTGGTTGGAGAACGCCTACCCCGGCGCCGGCGTCGACACGCCCAGCCACCTGTACTCGTACTCCTTCGCGCCGCGCCGCTGGTCCACCCACTTCGGCAAGCGCGACGAGGTGCTCACCTACCTGCGCGACGTCGCCGACGGCCACGACCTGCGCAAGGTCATCCGGTTCGGCACGGAGGTGGCGAGCGCCGAGTACCGCGACCAGCGCTGGATCGGTCACGACCACGGCGGGCGAGACGCTCGAAGCGGACGCCGTGATCACCGCGGTCGGCCAGCTGAACCGGCCGAAGATCCCCGCGCTGCCCGGGCATGGACACGTTCCGGGGCCCGCTGTTCCACTCGGCGCGCTGGCCGTCGGACCTGGACGTCACCGGGAAGCGGGTGGCGATCGTCGGCACCGGCGCGAGCGCGATGCAGATCGTGCCCGCGATCGCCGAGCGCGCCGCGCACGTGACGGTCTTCCAGCGCTCGCCGCAGTGGGCGGCGCCCAACGCCGTCTACTTCTCCCCCATCGACGACGCCGCGTCGCTGCTGATGGAGCACGTGCCGTTCTACCGCCGCTGGTACCGCACCCGGCTGTCGTGGAACACGGGCGACCGGGTGCACGCGTCCCTGCAGGTGGACGCCGAGTGGGAGCACCCGCGAGCGGTCGGTCAACGCGGTCAACGACGCCCACCGCCGGTTCTTCACGCGCTACCTCGAAGAGCGAGCTGGCCGGGCGGGACGACCTGCTCGCGAGAGGCGCTGCCGGACTACCCGCCGTTCGGCAAGCGGATGCTGCTGGACAACGGGTGGTACGCGGCGATCCGGCGCGACGACGTCGAGCTCGTCACCGCGCCCGTCGCGGCGGTCACCCCGACGGGGGTCCGGGCGAGCGACGGCACGGAGGTCGCGGCCGACGTCGTGGTGCTGTGCACGGGGTTCGAGACGCACAAGCAGCTGTGGCCGCTGTCGGTCCGGGGGCGGGACGGGCGGACGATCGCCGACGCCTGGGGCCCCGACGACGCGGACGCGCACCTGGGCATCACCGTCTCCGGCTTCCCCAACCTGTTCCTGACCTGCGGGCCCGGCACCGTGCTCGGCCACGGCGGCAGCTACATCACCATCGCCGAGTGCCAGGTGCGCTACATCGTCGAGGCCCTTGCGGCGATGGTCACCGAGGATCTGGGCGCGATCGAGGTGCTGCCGGAGGTCCATGCCGACTACGCGGCCCGCCACGACGCCGCCCACGCCGCGATGATCTGGACCCACCCCGGCATGCGCAACTGGTATCGCAACCCCGCGGGGCGGGTCGTGTGCGCGCTGCCGTGGCGGATCGTCGACTACTGGACGATGACCCGGCACGTCGACTGGGCCGAGTACGCGGTGGAACCGCGCCGCTGACTCAGTGCGCAGGCCCGGGCCCCGGCTGGCAGGTCGGACACCAGTAGGCCAGGCGCGCGTACACCCCGTCGCCCTGCTCCGACGTGCGGATCCGCGTCCCGCAACGGCGGCACCGCTGCTTGCTGCGCTCGAACACCCAGTGCTGACGGCCCCGGCCCAGGTCCCCCGTCGTGGACTGCTCGGGTCGGTCGGCGTTGCGCAGCAGCAGGGTCCGGGAGAGCGCGATCAGGGCGGCTGGGTCGGCGACGTCACGGGTGAGCGTCCACGGCGACATGCCGCTCAGGAAGCACACCTCGTTCTTGTAGAGGTTGCCCACCCCGGCCATGACGCGCTGCTCCAGCAGCACCAGCCCGATCTCCGACGAGCCGCGCGCGGTCAGCCGCCGCAGCGCCTCCGCGGCGTGCACGTCCGACCATGCCGGGTCGAGCAGATCGGGCCCGAGGTGTCCGACGAGCCGGTCCTCCTCAGCGGTCGACACCAGCTCCATGTCGTGCAGCGCGAACCCGACGGCGACGCGCTCCTCGGTCGCCAGCACGGCCCGCGCCTCGTAGGCGGGGCGCTGCCAGGCCATACCGGGCCGGTAGAGGTGCCACGAGCCGTCCATGCGGAAGTGGCTGTGCAGGCTACGGCCGTCGTCGAAGCGGGTGAACAGGTGCTTGCCGACGGAGACGACGTCGGTGACCGTGCGCCCGGCCAGGTCGTGCTCCACGAGCCGCGGGTGCCGCAGCTCCCCGCGGACGAGCCGGTGCCCGGCGAGCGCGGCCCGCAGCCGCTTGCCCGCGAGGTACACGGTGTCACCTTCTGGCACGGGCCCGACGGTAGCGCGCGCGATCGAGCACCGCCGCCTGAGCACGACCGCCGAACGCGGTGTGCCCAGACGGCGGGTTCACAGGATCAGGCGGTGCCGGTCTGCTTCGTGGTGTCGATCTGCGGGCTGGCCGGGTTCGGCGCGGAGTTGCCCGCCGTGACCTCACCCGCGACGGGCGTGCCGTGCAGCGAAGCGCGGATCTGCTCCAGCCTGCTCGAGCCCGCCATGTCGATCGCGCTGGCCTGGACCTCCATCATCCGGCCCTGCACCGAGTTCTGCGCGAGCTCGGCCGAGCCGATGGCGTTGGCGTAGCGACGCTCGATCTTGTCGCGGACCTCCTCCAACGACGGGGTGTTGCCCGGCGCGGCGAGCTCGCTCATCTGGCGCAGCGACGCGGCGGCCTGCTCCTGCATCTTCGCCTGCTCCAGCTGCGAGAGCAGCTTGGTGCGCTCGGCGATCTTCTGCTGGAGCATCATCGAGTTGCGCTCGACGGCCTGCTTCGCCTGTCCCGCGGCCTGGATCGACTGGTCGTGCAGCGTCTTGAGGTCCTCGACCGACTGCTCGGCCGTGACCAGCTGCGTGGCGAAGGCCTGCGCCGACTGCTCGTACTGGCCCGCCTTCGTCTCGTCGCCCGACGCGCGCGCCTGGTCGGCCAGCACGAGCGCCTGCCGGGCCGAGGCCTGCAGCTTCTCGATCTCGCCGAGCTGGCGGTTGAGCTTCATCTCGAGCTGTCGCTGGTTGCCGATCACCGCGGCGGCCTGCTGCGACAAGGCCTGGTGCTGGCGCTGTGCGTCCTCGATGGCCTGCTGGATCTGCACCTTCGGGTCGGCGTACTCGTCGACCTTCGACGAGAACAGCGCCATCAGGTACTTCCAGGCCTTGGTGAAACCGTTGGCCATCTGCTCCGCCCTCCGAGTGCGTCACCTGCTGCAAACCCCATCGTGGCACCGGTGCGGTCCGGACTTCCACCCGAGGTCGACGATATCGGGGATGATCCGGAGGCCGCGCCCGGGGCGACCCGGAGATGCGGAAACTCCTCAGGCGGCCGCGCGTACCCTGCCCACCGGCAGCGGCGCCAGGGGCAGCGTGGTGGGTGTCGTCTCGGCTCCGGCCAGCCGCAGATCCATGTGCCGCAGCCCGATGGGCCTGCGCACGTGCGTGCCCAGGACCTCGGCGCCATCGGCCGCCAGCGAGCGCGCGATGGCCTCCGCCGCTTCGCTGAGCACATCCGGCAGCGTGACGTCGAGCGCGTCGCAGATCGCCGCGAGCAGCTCGCTCGACGCCTCCTTGCGCCCGCGCTCCACCTCGGACAGGTAACCGAGGCTCACCCGCGCCCGCCGTGACACGTCCCGCAACGTGCGGCGGCCCTCTGTGCGCGCACGTCGCAGGCTGCCGCCGATCGCCTCCCGCATCAGCACCGCCATGCGACCCTCCTCGTGCCCTGGCCACCGATGCAGCCGTGGAGTTCACCGTACCGACTCAGCGGGCCCCGCGTCGCCGCGTGCGGTGTCCGCCCACGGCGAACGCACACGATAGGAGGGTCCGGCAACGGAGGGTTCCGCGCGGGCCGGGGCCCTCACTTGCCGGACGCTCCACGCTGGTCACACCGTGGTGGAACCCAGCCGCAGCGCCCGCAGCAGGTAGTCGAACGCGGTGATGACCGTGAGGCCGACGGCCACCGCCATCACCGCCCAACGCAGCGCGTCGACCGTGGACGAGACGCTGTCCAGCGGCAGCAGGTAGAGCCCGATGGCCACGGCCTGCACCAACGTCTTCGCCTTGCCGCCGCGGCTGGCGGGGATGATCCCGTGGCGCAGCACGACCAGGCGCAGCACGGTGATGCCCACCTCCCGCACCATGATCACGATGGTGACCCACCACGGCAGGAGATGCAGCGCCGAGAGGCCGATCAGCGCGGCGCCGGTGAGCGCCTTGTCGGCGATGGGGTCGGCGAGCGTGCCGAAGGCGGTGACCAGCCCGCGCGAGCGGGCGAGCTCGCCGTCGAAGCGGTCGGTGATCGGCGGCGATCACGAACACGGCGGTGGCGGTGTAGCGCCAGCCGACGCTCTGGCCCGCGTCGGCGAACAGGGCCCACAGGAACACCGGGACGAGCAGCAGCCGCACCCCGGTGAGCACGTTGGCCACGTTCAGCAGGGGCGGCGGGCCAGGCGGCACGCCACTCATCCTGCACTCACCGCGACGCCTCCCGCTGATCCGACGAGCCCACTGCGGGGAATGGTCTCGCCGGGGCGCGACCTGCAGGTCCGCGCCCTCGGTGCCGACGACGACAGCGCGCACCAGATCGCCGACGGCCAATCCGGACCCCCGCTCGACCACGCACTCGCCATCGACCTCGGGCGCCTGGTGGGCCGCGCGCCCCGTGCACTCGAAGTCCTCGTCCTCCGCGGCCTCGATCAACACGGTGACCTCGGTGCCGACGCGGTCTTCTGCGCGCTGGGCCATCAGCTCCTGGGTGAGGGAGGTGATCCGCTCGACCCGCGCGGCGATCTCCTCCTGCGGGATCTTGCCGTCGTAGCCCGCGGCCTCGGTGCCGTCCTCGTCGGAGTAGCCGAAGACCCCCACCGCGTCGAGCCGGGCGCCTTCCAGGAAGGCCTCCAGCTCGGCGACGTCGTCTTCGGTCTCGCCCGGGAACCCGACGATCACGTTGCTGCGGATCCCCGCCTCGGGCGCCAACGCCCTGATGCGGGCGCAGAGGTCGAGGAAGTCCTCTCGCGAACCGAAGCGCCGCATCCGCCGCAGGAGGGTGGGGCTGGCGTGCTGGAACGAGAGGTCGAAGTAGGGCGCGATGCCCGACGTGGTCGCGATGACCTCGATCAGGTCGGGCCGCATCTCGGCGGGCTGCAGGTAGGAGACGCGGATGCGGTCGATGCCCGGCACGTTGGCGAGCCGGGGCAGCAGCCGCACCAGCGCGCGGGTGCCACCGGGCAGGTCCTTGCCGTAGGACGTGGAGTTCTCACTGACCAGCACGAGCTCGCGCACACCCTTGTCGCCGAGCCAGGCCGCCTCGGCCACGATGTCGTCCGGCGGGCGCGACAGAGAACGAGCCGCGGAAGGACGGGATCGCGCAGAACGTGCAGCGCCGGTCGCACCCCGACGCGAGCTTGAGGTTCGCCACCGGCCCGTCGGATAGCCGCATCCGCGGGATCCAGGCGTGGCCGGGCACGTGCACCTCGGCGGCCGGGCGCTCGACCGGGCTGATCGGGAGCAGCGTGCGGCGGTCGACGGGGGCGTGCGCCGCGGGCGCGTGGCCGCCGATGACGTCCGAGAGCCGCTCGCCGAGCTCGGGGTAGTCGTCGAAGCCGAGCACCGCGTCGGCCTCCGGGAGGCTCTCGGCCAGCTCCTTGCCGTAGCGCTCGGCCAGGCAGCCGACCGCGACCACCTTCGCGCCCGCGACGTCGGACGCCGCCAGCAACGTGTCGATCGAGTCCTTCTTGGCCTGCTCGACGAACCCGCAGGTGTTGACGACGATCACGTCGGGCTGCTCGTCGGAGTCGACCAGCTCCCACCCCGATCCGGCCAGCCGTCCGGCCAGCTCCTCCGAGTCCACCTCGTTGCGGGCGCAGCCCAAGGTCAACAAGGCAGCTCTGCGAGTTTCCGGCACGCCCGTCAGGGTAACCGGCCGTTGTGATCTACTCGCCTCCGTGGCTGAGGTGGTCGTGCGGCGGGCCAGGACCGCGGACGTGACGACGATCAAGTCTCTCGTCGACGGGTACGCCGGACGCGTGCTGCTCGCGAAGGAGATCGTGACGCTCTACGAGTCCGTGCAGGAGTTCCTGGTCGTCGAGCTGGAGGGCGAGGTCGTCGGCTGCGGGGCGCTGCACGTGCTGTGGGCCGATCTCGGGGAGATCCGCACGGTGGCCGTACATCCGCGGGTCGTCGGGCACGGGGTGGGGCACGCGATCGTGGGTGCGTTGATCGACAACGCCCGCGCGCTGGGCCTGGAGCGGCTGTTCGTGCTCACCTTCGAGAAGCAGTTCTTCTCCCGCCACGGGTTCGCGGAGATCGACGGGACACCGGTGGAGCCGGACGTCTTCGCCGCGATGCTGCGCAGCTACGACGCGGGTGTCGCCGAGTTCCTCGACCTCGCGCACGTCAAGCCGAACACCCTGGGCAACGTGCGGATGTTGCTGCGCCTCTAGCCCGCCTTACGATCAGTGGCGATGGGCGAGGACCGGTTCGACGGCAGCAGCACCGACAGCGGCAGAGGCGGCACCGCCCTCGCGTTCCGCCCCGACGCTCCTGTGCCCCGAGCTGATCGGGCGCGACGCCGAGGTCGGCCTCCTGCGGGAGCGCATCGCCGCGACGGCGGAGGGCCGCGGTGGCGTGGTGGTGCTCGTCGCCGACGCGGGCACGGGCAAGACCCGGCTCGCGGGGGTCGCCGCGGACGCCGCGGCGGACCGCGGCTGGCCGGTGCTCACCGGTCGCGCGGTGCCCGGCACCCATCCCGTGCCCTACCGGGCCCTGGTCGAGGCGTTCCTCGCGGCGTTCCGCGCCGCGCCCGCGCCGGACTCCCCCGAGCTCGCCGGGCTCGGCGCCCACCTCGGTCGGCTCGTGCCGGGATGGCGCACCGACCAGGCCGCCGAGCGGGACGGCGCCCGAGGCCCCGACGACTCGCCGCTGCTGCTCGCCGAGGCCGTCGTCCGGCTCCTGCGCGCGCACGGGGACGGGCGCGGGTGCCTGCTCGTGCTCGAGGACCTGCACTGGGCCGAGCCGGAGACGCTGGCCGCGCTGGACTACCTCGGCGACGCGCTCCGGACGGAGCCCGTGCTGTGCGTCGCCACCGCCCGACCGGAGAACGGCGCGGCGGAGCTGCTCGAACGGCTGGAGCGGCGCGACCCGGGCGCGATCGTCCGGATCGGGCCGCTGACCGGCGACGACGTCGACCGGATGGTGGCGGCCTGCCTGGCCACACCGACGCCCGCCGGGCTCGCGGCCTTCGTGCGGACCCACGGCGACCACAACCCGTTCCTGGTCGAAGAGCTGCTCGCCGGGCTCTTCGCGGCGGGCACGCTGCGCCACGAGGCGGGTCGGTGGACCAGCCACGGCGAGCTCACCCCGACCGTGCCCGCGAGCCTGCGCGCGTCGATCGGCCGTCGCCTGGCCCTGCTCGACGCGACCGCCCGGCACGTGGTGGGGGCGGCCGCGGTGTTGGGCCGCCGGTTCGACTGGGAGCTGCTGCCGGGCATCGCCGACGTCGACGGCCGCGCGGTGGTGGACGCGCTGCGGGCCGCCGTCGACGAGCAGATCGTCGCGGTCGAGGGCAACGGCTTCGTCTTCCGGCACTCGCTCACCCGCGAGGCCGTTCTCGGTGACCTCCTGCCGCCCGTGCGGCTGCAGCTGGCCCGCCGCGCCTGGCCGGTGATCGAGCGGGCCAACCCCGGCCTGCCCGGCGCCGTCTGCGAGCTCGCCGCGGAGCTCGCCGAGGCCGCGGGCGCCCCCGGTCCGGCGGCGGAACGGCTGGTCGAGAGCGCCCGCCGCGCGCTCGCGGCGGGCGCGCTGACCACGGCGGAGGCGACCGCGCGGCGGGCCCGCCGGATGGCGCCGCCCGACACGCCCGTGTCCTGGGACGCCGGGGAGATGCTCGTCCGGGTGCTCGTCGCGGCGGGCCAGCCCGGCGAGGCCCGGGAGCTCGGCCTCGACCTGCTCAGCAGGCTGAACGGACGCGAGCCGGTGCGACGCGTGGACCTGCAGGTCGTCCTCGCCCGCGCCGCGCAGACCGCGGGCGACATCACGGCGGCCGCGCACGACGTCACCCACGCGCGGGCGATGCTCACGGCGGCGCCCGAGCGCGGGCTCGGCGCCCGGCTCGACGCGGTCGCCGCGACCGTGGCCTTCGACCAGGTGCGGCTCGACGACGCCGCCGCGCTCGCGAAAACCGCGCTCACCGCGGCGCGGGAGACCACGCAGCCCGAAGTCGAGTGCGAGGCGCTGGTGGTGCTCGGCCGGGTCAGCGCGGCCAACGCGGACGTCGCGGGCGCACGCCAGTGGTACCAGCGCGCCGCGGAGGTCGCCGAGGCGGGTGGCCGGGCCGCGTGGCACCTCCGGGCCCGGCACGAGCTCGCCATCCTGAGCTGGAACGACGCGGGCTTCGCCGCGATGCGGGAGACCCGCGAGCTCGCCGCCCGCTACGGGGCGCTGATCACGATGGCCGTCATGGACCTCAGCATCGCCGACGTCGCGCTCCAGCTCTTCGACCGGGAAGGCGGCCTCGCCGCCGCTCAGGCGTGCGCGGACGCCAGCCGCCGCTTCGGCCTCGCCACCGAGTCGGTGGCCTACCTCTGGCTCGCGGGCGCGCACGCCCTCGCGGGCGACGACGCGGCGATGTCGGAGGCCATCGCCGCCGCCCTCGCCCGCGACGCCGGCCGACCCGCGCATCCTCGGCGACCTCTACGGCCGGGTGCTGACCACCCGCGCGGTCGTCGCGGGCGACTTCGCGGCGCTGCCCGGCCTCCTCGAGCCGATGATGGAGCACGTCCGCGCGGCACCCCCCACCACCTCGGTGTTCCCCGGCCGGACGCTCTGGGCGGCGGTGCACGCGATCGACGACGACGACTTCGGGGTCGCGGCCCGCGCCGAGAACGCCGAGGCGGCGGCGCGGATCGGGATGCCCCACTTCACGCTGGCCGTCGACGCGATCGAGGCCGTCGTCCTCGGCCGGGAGGGCAAGGCGGCCGAGGCGACCGCGCTGATCACGCGCACCCGCGAGGCCGCGCGCCACCTGCCTGGCTCCGACGGGACGCACGTGCTCTACGCTCCTGATCGCCCGGGCCGCCCTGCGCGACGGCTGGGGCGACCCGGTGACGTGGCTGCGCGAGGCCGAGGCGTTCTTCGCCGCGGGCGGCTACGACCACACCGCCCGCCGCTGCCGGACGATGCTGGGCGCGGCGGGCGTCCCCATGCCCCGGCGGGGCCGCGGCGCGTCGAGCGTGCCGATGGCGCTGCGGGCGCTCGGCGTCACGAGCCGCGAGGTCGACGTGCTCAAGCTCGTGGCGGACGGCCTGTCCAACCGGGAGATCGGGTCGAAGCTGTTCCTGTCCCCCAAGACCGTCGAGCGGCACGTCGGCAGCCTCCTGCACCGGACCGGGACGACCGACCGGGCCGCGCTCGGCGCGCTGGCACGGGCCCACGGCATCCAAAATGGGTGACGCCCACCCCTAACCGGGGGGTGCGACCTCGATGTGCTCGGCCGTCTCGCCGCCTCCACGATGAACGCCATGCAGACATCCGTGCACGAGATCGCCGAAGGCGTCTACCGCCTCTCGACCTGCGTCCCGAGGTCGCCCCCGGCGGCTTCACGTTCAACCAGTACCTCCTCGACGGTGACGAGCCGCTGCTCTTCCACACCGGCCCGCGGCGGATGTTCCCGCTCGTGGCGGAGGCGGTCGCGAAGGTGCTCCCGCTCGAGCGGCTGCGCTGGGTCAGCTTCGGCCACGTCGAGGCCGACGAGTGCGGCGCGATGAACGAGTGGCTGGCCGCAGCCCCCTCGGCCCAGGTGCTCTTCAACGCCCTGGGGTGCATGGTCTCGGTCGACGACCTGGCCGACCGCCCGCCGGTCCCCGTCGCCGACGACAGCCCCCGCGACATCGGCGGGCACCGGATCCGCACGATCGTCACGCCGCACGTCCCGCACGGCTGGGAGGCGCAGGTGCTCTACGACGAGACCACCGCCACCCTGCTCTGCGGCGACCTGTTCACCCGCACCGGCGACGGGGCCGCGCTCGTGCACGACGCCGACATGGTCGGGCCTGCGTTGGCCGCCGACGACCTCTTCGGCGCGACCTGCCTCACCGCGTCGACGGCCCCGGCGTTGCGGGCGCTGGCCGACCTCGCGCCCCGTACCTTGGCCCTCATGCACGGCCCGGCGTTCGCGGGCGACGGCGCGGCCGCCCTCCACGGTCTCGCCGACGCCTACGAGGCCCGCTTCACCGCCGCCGTTCCCGTCTCCGCGTGACCAGGAGCCGATCATGACGACGATCGCGACCACCGAGATCGACCCGATCACGCGGCCGGAGGCGATGGCGCTCGCCGCCGCCGAGACCGCGACCATGGTCGCGGCGCTCCGCTCGCTCACCGACGAGGACTGGCGCCGGTCCACGGACTGCCCCGGCTGGGACGTCCGCGCGATGGCCGGGCACGTCCTGGGGATGGTCGAGGGCTTCACCGGGGTGTTTCGGATGGCCTCGATGTTCCGGGCGGGGGCGAAGGTGAAGGGCGACGGCATGCTCATCGACGGCGTGACCGCGATGCAGGTCGCCACGAACGCGCCGCTCAGCGTCGAGGACCTCCTCGACCGCATGGCGGCGGGTGGCCCCCGGCAGGCGCGCTGGCGGTGCAACCGGCCGCTGCTGCGGCGGATGACGATGAAGCAGCCCTACCCCGACGCGAACACGGTCGAGAGCTGGCCCATGGGCTACCTCTTCGAGCAGATCCTCACCCGCGACACCTGGATGCACCGGGTCGACGTATCCCGGGCCACCGGAGCGCCGCACGCGCTCACCCCGGAGCACGACGGGCGCATCATCGCCGACGTGGTCGCCGAGTGGGCGCGACGGCACGGGAAGCCGTTCACGCTGGTGCTGACCGGACCCGCGGGCGGCACCTACTCGGGCGGAACCGGGGGCGAGGAGCTGACCTGCGACGCCGTCGAGTTCTGCCGGATCCTCTCCGGCCGCGGCACGGGGACGGGGCTGTTGGCGCATCCGGTGCCGTTCTGATCATTCCGGCCTGATCCTTCCGGGCGTAGGGTCCTGCATCCATGACGCCCGAGGAACGGCTCGCCGAGCGCGGCCTCACCTTGCCCGCGCTGCGCCGCCCGGCAGGCAACTACCGGGGATGGGTCCGCGCCGGTGATCTCCTGCACCTGTCGGGGCAGGGCGCGAACGGCCACACCGGCCGCCTCGGCGCCGACCTGACGGTGATCCAGGGCTACGCGGCGGCCCGGGCCTGCGCCCTCAACCTGCTGGCGCAGGCCCACGACGCGCTCGGTTCGCTCTCGACGCGGTGCGCCAGGTCGTGCAGGTGCGCGGCTACGTCGCCTGCACCGCGGACTTCACCGACCAGCCCGGAGTGGTCGACGGGGCGTCCGACCTGTTCGCCGCGGTGTTCGGCGAGCACGGCCGGCACGCCCGCACCGCGATCGGGGTGGCCGCGCTCCCCCTCGGCTTCGCCGTCGAGGTCGACGCGGTCTTCCAGGTCGCGCCCGCCTGACCGGCCTACTCCTCGTCGTCGGGCTCCGCGCCGCCCCCGCCCCGCATCAGCCAGAGCACGCTCTCCAGCTCGTCGGGCTTGATCAGCACGTCACGGGCCTTGGAGCCCTCCGACGGCCCGACGACCCCGCGCGTCTCCAGCAGGTCCATCAGCCGCCCGGCCTTCGCGAACCCGACGCGGAGCTTGCGCTGCAGCATCGACGTGGACCCGAACTGCGAGGTGACGATCAGCTCGGCGGCCTGGCAGAGCACCTCGAGGTCGTCGCCGATCTCCGGGTCGACCTCCTTGGCCTCGCTGGCCTTCTGCGCCGTCACACCCTCCGTGTAGACCGGCTCGGCCTGGTCCTTGGTGAACGCGACGGTGCTCGAGATCTCGTCGTCGTCGACGAAGGCGCCCTGCATGCGGACCGGCTTGCCCGCACCCATCGGCAGGTAGAGCCCGTCGCCCATGCCGATCAGCTTCTCCGCGCCCGGCTGGTCGAGGATGACCCGCGAGTCGGTGAGCGAGGACGTGGCGAACGCCAGCCGGGACGGCACGTTGGTCTTGATCAGCCCGGTGACGACGTCCACCGAGGGGCGCTGCGTGGCCAGCACCAGGTGGATGCCCGCCGCGCGGGCCTTCTGGGTGATCCGGACGACGGCGTCCTCGACGTCGCGCGGCGCGGTCATCATGAGGTCGGCCAGCTCGTCGACGATGCACAGGATGTACGGGTAGGGCCGGTACTCCCGCTCGCTCCCGGGCGGCGCGGTGATCTCGCCGGAGCGGACCTTGCGGTTGAAGTCGTCGACGTGGCGGACCTTGTTGGCCTGCATGTCCTGGTAGCGCTGCTCCATCTCCTCCACCAGCCAGGTCAGCGCGGCCGCGGCCTTCTTCGGCTGGGTGATGATGGGCGTGATGAGGTGCGGGATGCCCTCGTAGGGCGTGAGCTCGACCATCTTCGGGTCGATGAGGATCATCCGGACCTCGTCCGGCGTCGCCCGCGAGAGCAGGGAGACGAGCATCGAGTTGACGAAGCTCGACTTGCCGGAGCCCGTGGAGCCCGCGACCAGCAGGTGGGGCATCTTGGCCAGGTTGGCGCACAGGAAGTGGCCTTCGATGTCCTTGCCCAGCCCGATCACCATCGGGTGCTGCTCGGCCCGGGCGACCCCGCTGCGCAGCACGTCGCCCAGGCGCACCATCTCCCGGTCGGTGTTGGGCACCTCGATGCCCACGGCCGACTTGCCCGGGATCGGCGCGAGGATCCGCACGTTGTCGGTGGCCACGGCGTAGGAGATGTTCTTGGTGAGCTGGGTGATCTTCTCGACCTTGACGGCCGGGCCGAGCTCGATCTCGTAGCGCGTGACCGTCGGGCCCCGGGTGAAGCCGGTGACCTGGGCGTCGACGGAGAACTGGTCGAGCACCGCGGTGATCGCCTCGATCATCGCGTCGTTGGCGCCGCTGCGCTTCTTCGGCACCGGGCCGGTGGGCAGGAGGTCGGCTGGGCGGCAGCTTGTAGACGGTGCCGTCGGCGGCGGGCTGCGACGGTGAGCCGCAGCTGCTCCCCCACCGCCCCTTCCGGCTCCGGCTCGGGCGCGCGGCGTGGCCGGGATGGCGGCCGGTGGCCTGCGCGGCCGCGTCGGCGCGGTCACGACCGCGGGCTCCGGAACCGCCTCGGGCTCCGGCGTCGACGGCGACGTCGGGTCGTCGTCCTCGCGGTAGACGTCGGCGACGCGCGAGGCCTGGCGGCGGCGCGACGGGCGGCGCAGGGCGACGGGCGCGCGCCTCGGCCGACCGGCTCGGCCTCCGCCGCCTGCTCCGGCTCGTCGGTGTCGGGTTCGACGGGCGCCCGGCCGAGCAGCCTGCGCACGCGGTTGGGCACCTCGCCGCACGGGCGTGGCCGTCAGGAGCAGGAGCGCGTAGCCCGCGAGCAGCACGAGCACCGGCGCCGCGATCCACGCGGTGAGCCCGGTGGCCAGCGGCGTGGCCGCGAGGTAGCCGATCGCGCCGCCGCCGAGCGGCCAGCGCGCGGGCTCGTCGGGCCGGTGGGCGATCAGGTGCACCAGCCCCAGCGTGCCCAGGGCCAGCAGGAACCCGCCGACGGCCACCCGGGGCCGGGTGTCGGGGCGCGGCTGCGGTGGTCATCAGGACCACCCCGACGACCGCGAGCAGCAGCGGGAGCACGATCGCCCCGCGGCCCACGACGTAGCCGATGCCCGACAGACACCGCACGCCCGACCGGACCGCCCGCGCCGAACCAGATCCCGGCCGCGCTGACGACGGCGAGCACGAGCAGGGCGACGCCCGAGCCCGTCGCGGCGGTGCGCGGGATCGATCTCCCGCGTGCGGCCGAGCGCGCGGCCCGTGCCCTTGCCCAGCCGGGCGACGCCGCGCCCGACGGCGTCGATCCCGCGGTCGACGAGGTCGGGCCCCTTGCGCGGGGGCGGGGGCCTGCGGCGGGTCGAGGAGGGGCGGCGGGCAGGCGGCTTCCGCCCGCCCCGGGCCGCCGGTTGGGCCGCCCGCGTCGCGGTGCTCCTGCTGCCGCTGCCCGCGGTCGTCCGTCCTGCCACCTATCCACGGTAGCCGGGAACCTTGATCGACTCGGGCACCGACGCACCCCCGAGGGGTCACGTGTAGCGCTTGAGCACCACCCAGGTGGTCGTGCGCCGGGTCTCCCGCCACCCCGACACGGTGTCCAGCACCGTGTCGAGCTCGGCCGCGCTCGGGGCCGTGACCAGCAGGATCAGGTCGTACTCCCCCGTCACGGTCTCGACCTCGCTGACGCCGGGCAGCGCCTGCAGCCGTCGCACGTACCCGGCCACGTCCGCGGTGTGGATCACCAGGCCGACCCGGGCGCGGTGGGCGGCGGGCGAGGGCCCGGGCAGCACGACGTCGGCCCGGTAGCCGCGGATCACCCCCACCCGTTCCAACCGCTGGATCCGCGCGAGCACCGCGGTCCGTGAGAGGCCGACGAGCCGTCCGAGGTCGGTCATCGTGGCGCGGCCGTCCGCCGCGAGCAGGTCGAGCAGGCGGCGGTCGAGCCCGTCGAGCTGACGATCCGTCGGTGCCACGGGCGACATGGTGGCACTCCGTCGGCCAACACCGACGTTGGGCGTCGTGACCTGGGCTTCTACCGACCGGACACTGGACAGATGACTGTGACCCCGGACCGCGTCCACGAGACCCTCCGCCGTCACTTGCTCGTCGACGGATTCGATCTCGTGCTGGACACCCACGCCAGCCGTGGGTCCTGGCTCGTCGACGCGCGCGACGGCAGCCGCCACCTCGACCTGTTCAGCTTCTTCGCTTCGGCCCCGCTGGGCATGAACCACCCGGCGCTGGTCGACGACCCCGACTTCGTGACGGAGTTGGTCGAGGTCGCGGTGAACAAGCCGTCGAACTCCGACATCGCCACGACGTACCTCGCCGAGTTCGTCGAGACCTTCTTCCGCGTGCTCGGCGATCCCGCGCTCCCGCACCTGTTCTTCGTCGAGGGTGGGGCGCTCGCCGTCGAGAACGCGCTGAAGACGGCGTTCGACTGGAAGCGCCGCCACAACGCGGCCCACGGCCGTCCGCCGCAGCTCGGCACCAAGGTCCTGCACCTGCGCAAGGCGTTCCACGGGCGCAGCGGCTACACGCTCTCGCTGACCAACACCGACCCGGTGAAGACGGCGCTCTTCCCGACGTTCGACTGGCCCCGCATCGACGTCCCCGCCATCCACTTCCCGATGGACGTGGCCGTCGTCGCCGCGGCGGAGCAGCGCGCGCTCGCGCAGGCCAGGGCGGCCTTCGCCGCGCACCCGCACGACATCGCCTGCTTCATCGCCGAGCCGATCCAGGGCGAGGGCGGCGACAACCACCTGCGTGCGGAGTTCCTCCAGGCGATGCAGGACCTGTGCCGCGAGCACGACGCGCTGTTCGTGCTCGACGAGGTGCAGACCGGCTGCGGCATGACCGGCACGCCGTGGGCCTACCAGCAGCTCGGGCTGCGGCCCGACATCGTGGCGTTCGGCAAGAAGCTGCAGGTCTGCGGGATCATGGCGGGCGGGCGCGTGGACGAGGTGCCCGACAACGTCTTCCGCGTGCCGAGCCGGATCAACTCGACCTGGGGCGGCAACCTGACCGACATGGTCCGCTCCCGGCGCCAGCTCGAGGTGATCGCCGAGGAGGGCCTGATCGACCGGGCCGCCGTGCTGGGCAAGCGCCTGCTCGACGACCTGCGCGCGGTCACCGGCATCGACAACGTCCGCGGCCGCGGGCTGTTCGTCGCCTTCGACCTGCCCACCGCCGAGCGGCGCAACGCGGTGCTGAAGCGCCTGCACGCGGCCCACGTGCTCGTCCTGGGCGGCGGCGTGCGCTCGATCCGCCTCCGTCCGGCACTGACCATCGAGGAGGACGAGCTCGCCCTGGCCGTGCGGGAGATCGCGAAGGCGGTGGCGGCGTGACCGCGCAGGTGACGACACCGGCCATCGGCTCGTTCGTCGACGGCGCGTGGCGCGGCGACGCCCCGACCAGCCGCCTGACGTCGGTCGACCCGGCCACCGGCGCACCCGTGGCCGAGGCGCTGCTGGCCGACGCGCCGACCTTCGTCGCCGCCTGCGCCGCGGCTCGCGACGCCCAGCGCGGATGGGCGGCCACCCCGGCGCCGGTGCGCGGCCGGGTGGTCGAGCGCATCGGCCGGATCGTCGAGGCCAACAAGGACGCGCTTGGCCGCGCTGGTCACCCGGGAGATCGGCAAGCCGCTGGCCGAGTCGCTCGGCGAGGTGCAGGAAGTGATCGACACCTGCTCCTTCTTCGCGGGCGAGGGGCGTCGGCTCTACGGCCAGACCGTGCCCAGCGAGATGCCCGAGAAGCAGCTGTTCACCTTCCGGGTGCCGGTCGGGGTGGCGGCGATCGTCACCGCGGGCAACTTCCCGGTCGCCGTGCCGTCCTGGTACCTGGTGCCTGCGCTGCTGTGCGGCAACGCCGTGGTGTGGAAGCCCGCCGAGTACACACCCGCGATCGCGCGCGCGTTCACCGAGCTGTTCGTCGCAGGCGGGCTCCCCGACGGCGTGCTCAACACCGTGCTCGCCGACGGGCCCACCACCTACGACGGGCTGTCCACGGCCCTCGACGAGGGCCTCGTCCAGAAGATCGGCTTCACCGGCTCCTCGACGGTGGGGGTGCGCATCGGCGAGCTGGCCGGGCGCCACCTGCAGAACCCGTGCCTGGAGCTGGGCGGCAAGAACCCGCTGGTCGTGATGCCCGACGCCGATCTCGACCTGGCCGTCGAGGGCGCGTTGTTCTCCGGGTTCGGCACGGCGGGGCAGCGCTGCACCTCGCTGGGCACGGTGATCGTCCACGAGTCCGTGCACGACGCGTTCCTCGCCCGGTTCGACGCGGCGACCCGCGCCGCGGTGATCGGCGATCCCACCGGCGACGTGCTCTACGGGCCGATGATCTCCGAGCGGTTCCTGGAGGGCTTCGAGAAGCACCTGACCCTCGTCGAGGGCCACCACACGCTGCACGGCTCCACCGGCACCGGGCGGATCACCGCCGACAACCCCCGCGACGGGTTCGCCGGGGACCTCGCGGGCCTCTACGCGCACCCCACGATCGTCGACGGGGTGCGCCGCGGGGACGCGCTCTACCGCACGGAGACGTTCGGCCCGATCGTCGGCGTGGCCACGTTCGGCTCCTTCGACGAGGCCGTGGAGCTGGCCAACGGCCACGGCTACGGGCTGTCGGCGGCGATCTACACGAACGACCCGGCGCACGCGTTCCGGTTCCGGGAGCGGGTGAGCGCGGGGATGGTGAGCGTCAACAACTCGACGTCCGGCGCCGAGGCGCACCTGCCGTTCGGCGGCAACGGCCGCTCGGGCAACGGCTCCCGCCAGTCGGGGGTGTGGGTGCTCGACCAGTTCACCCGCTGGCAGAGCCTCAACTGGGACTACGCGGGCAAGCTGCAGAAGGCCCAGATGGACACGCCCGACCTCCCGGCCGACCTGGAGTTCCGCCTGGGCTGAACCCGTGCGGGGTCAGCCGCTGAGGGCGCGGGAGAGGGTGGCCGCGATGAGGCTGGGGCGCAGGGTCAGGCGCTCCTCCTCGTCGGCCAGCGTCATCAGGCGCAGGCCCGCGTTGACCAGGAGCCAGCGCAGCGGCTCGGGCTCCCACCGGCGTGAGTGGTGCCCGACCCAGGGCAGGCGGGTGACCGGGTCGGGGCGGCCGAGGACGAGGGCAGCCAGCGTGCGGCCCGGCCAGGTGGGACGTGCCGACGCCGTCGCCGACGTAGCCGCCTCCCCAGCCCAGGCCGTCCGGGCCGAGCCCGACGCTCGCGTGCCAGTCGCGCGCGATGCCCAGCGGCCCGCCCCAGGCGTGCGTGAAGTCCGTCTCGACCAGCGCCGGGAAGAGGTCCCGCGCGGCGGCCCGCAGGCCGGTGAAGACCCGGTCGTCGCGGTCGAAGGCGGGCGCGATCCGCGAGCGCCAGTGGTAGGGCGCGCCCCGGCCGCCGAACACCAGCCGGTCGTCGGCGGTGCGCTGGCCGTAGACGATCAGGTGGCGGTGGTCGGTGAAGGTCTGGCCCCCGGCCAGGCCCGCCGCGTCCCAGAAGGCCGGAGGCAGCGGCCGGGTGGCCACGATCAGCGAGTACACGGGCACGACCGACCGCGGCGCGAGCTGCGCGGACCACGCCTCGGTGGCCCGCACGACGCTGCGCGCGGTCACGACGCCCCGGTCGGTCACCACCCGGCGGGGCCCGACCGTCTGCGCCGTGGTGCGCTCGTAGATCGTGGCGCCGCGGCGCTCGACCGCGCGGGCGAGGCCGCGGGCCAGGCGGGCGGGCTGGATCCGCGCGCAGTCCGGCGTGAACGAGGCACCGAGCACCTTGCTCGCACCGACCAGCGCCGAGGCTTCCCGTGCGCTCAGGAACCGGTCTTCCGCGCGGGCCCGGCGCAGCTGGACCGGGGTGCGCGCGAGCGCGACCGTTCCGCCCTTGACCCAGTCGCAGGCGATGGCCTCCTCGGCGACGGCCTTGCCCACCTCGTCGACGGTGTCGCGCATGGCGGCGCCCATGGCCAGCGCGGCATCGCGGCCGTGCCGGCGGGTCAGCTTCGCCTCGCCCGCCGGGAACAGCGCCGAGCACCAGCCGCCGTTGCGGCCGCTCGCCCCGAACCCGGCGGTCTCGCGCTCCAGCACCACCACCCGCAGCGAAGGATCGCCGCGCAGCAGGTGGTAGGCCGTCCAGAGGCCGGTGTAGCCCGCGCCGACGATGGCGACGTCGGCTTCGGTGTCGCCGTCGAGCGCCGGGCCGCGGGGCGAGGTCGTCGCCGTCCGCGACGACCTGCTCCATCCAGCAGGGCCGTCACAGGCGCGCCCATGCCTCGCTCAGCACGCCCCGCAGGATCTGCTCCATCTCGGCGAACTCGTCGGGGCCCGCGATCAGCGGCGGCGCGAGCTGGATGACGGGGTCGCCGCGGTCGTCGGTGCGGCAGTACAGGCCCGCGTCCCAGAGCGCCTTCGAGAGGAAGCCGCGCAGGAGCCGCTCGCTCTCGTCCTCGTCGAAGGTCTCCTTGGTGGTCTTGTCCTTGACCAGCTCGATGCCGAAGAAGAAGCCTTCACCGCGCACGTCGCCGACGATCGGCAGATCGAGCAGCTTCTCCAGCGTGCCGCGGAAGACCGGCGACTGCTCCTTGACGTGCGCGTTGATGCCCTCGCGCTCGAAGATGTCGAGGTTGGCCAGCGCCACGGCCGCGGAGACCGGGTGGCCGCCGAACGTGTAGCCGTGCAGGAACGCCGTCGGTTCCGTGTGGCGAACGGCTCGAACACCCGGTCGCTCGCGATCATCGCGCCCATCGGGGCGTAGCCCGACGTCATGCCCTTGGCGCAGGTGATGATGTCGGGGACGTAGCCGAAGTCGTCGCACGCGAACATCGACCCGATCCGGCCGAACGCGCAGATCACCTCGTCGGAGACCAGCAGCACGTCGTGGCGCGTGCAGATCTCCCGCAGCCGCTCGAAGTACCCGGGCGGCGGCGGGAAGCAGCCGCCCGCGTTCTGGACGGGTTCGACGAACACCGCGGCGACGGTGTCGGCGCCTTCGGCGAGGATCGCCTCCTCGACGCGGTCGGCCGCCCAGATCCCGAACGCCTTCCCTTCGAGGCCGTGCGGGGCGCGGTAGGCGTTGGTGTTGGGCACCTTGAACGCCCCCGGCACGAGCGGCTCGAACGGGGCGCGGTACTCGGTGACCCCGGTGATCGCCAACGCGCCGTGCGGCGTGCCGTGGTAGGCGATCGCGCGGCTGATCACCTTGGTCTTGCCGGGCTTCCCGGTCATCCGGAAGTACTGCTTGGCCAGCTTCCACGCCGACTCGACGGACTCGCCGCCGCCGCTGGTGAAGAACACCCGGTTGAGGTCGCCCGGCGCGTAGTGGGCCAGCCGCTCGGCCAGGTCGATCGCCGCGGGGTGCGCGTAGGACCACAGCGGGAAGAACGCCAGCTCCTCCGCCTGCCGCGCCGCGGCCTGCCCCAGCTCGCGGCGGCCGTGGCCGACCTGGACGGTGAAGAGCCCGGCGAGACCGTCGAGGTAGGAGCGACCCGCGTCGTCGACGATCCGGCACCCCTCGCCGCGCACGATGATCGGCGGCGTGGCGGCCTGGCGGGTGAAGTGCATCCACAGGTGGTCTCGGGCGGCGTCCGCACGCGCGGTGCCGCGGGGTGTCGTCGTCGGGCCGGTCATCGGGTTCCCCAGTTGTAGTGCTGCTTGCGCAGCTTCATGTAGACGAAGGTTTCAGTGCTGCGGACGCCGGGCAGCGCCCGGATCCGCCGTCCCACCAGATCCAGCAGGTGGTCGTCGTCCTCGCAGACCGCCTCGACGAGCACGTCGAAGCTGCCCGCGGTGATCACGACGTAGTCGACCTCGGTCATCTCGGCGAGGGCGTCGGCGAGCGCCACGACGTCGCCGTCGGCCCGCACGCCGACCATGGCCTGGCGGCGGAACCCCAGCTGGAGGGGGTCGGTGACCGCCACGACCTGGATCACGCCCGCCTCCTGCATGCGGGCCACCCGCTGGCGGACCGCGGCCTCGGACAGCCCGACGGCGCGCGCGATCGTGGCGTACGACCGGCGCCCGTCCTCCTGCAGCTGCTCGACGATCGCCTTGCCCACGTCGTCGAGCAGCGCGTGGGAGGCGGTGACGGTCACGACTCTCAGGTTAGACGAGTTTCGCGCGGCCGCAGAAGTGATTCCGTCGTCGCCGTGGGAGCGCAACACGGATTTCATCGAACTCATCATCTGAAACCTCGAAATGCGTCGTCCAACGCTCTAGCATCCTCCGCAGCGGAGACCACCAGCCCGGAGGCAGCATGAGCACCGAGACCTCGAGCACGACAGGGAGTGCACCCGGATCGAAGGGGCTGAAGGGCGGGGCGCTTGGGCCTCGTCTCCAGCGTCGTGATCGGCATGGCGTCCACGGCGCCCGCCTACAGCCTCGCGGCCAGCCTCGGGCTGATCGTGGTGATCGTGGGCGAGAAGACGCCGTCGATCCTGCTGCTGGCGTTCATCCCGATGTACCTGATCGCGGTGGCCTACCGCGAGCTCAACGAGGCCGAGCCCGACTGCGGCACCACGTTCACGTGGGCGGGCCGCGCCTTCGGGCCGTGGATGGGCTGGATGGGCGGCTGGGGCATCATCGCCGCCGACATCATCGTCATGGCCAACCTCGCCCAGATCGCGGGCGCCTACTCGTTCCGCCTGGTCGGGCTGAACGACCTGGCCGAGCGACCAGCTGTGGTCCACGGTCGCGGGCGTCGTCTGGATCCTCGTCATGACCTACATCTGCTACCGCGGCATCGAGGTGTCGGCCCGGCTGCAGTACGCGCTGCTGGGGATCGAGCTGCTGGTGCTGCTCGCGTTCGCCATCATCGCGCTGGTCAAGGTGTTCTCGGGCGACGCGCCCGACGGGTCGATGGTGCCGAGCCTCGCGTGGCTGTGGCCCGACGGGATCTCGCTCTCCGACTTCGCCGACGCCATCCTCATCGCGGTCTTCCTGTACTGGGGCTGGGACACCGCCGTGGCGGTCAACGAGGAGTCCGACGACCCGGCCAAGACCCCGGGTCGGGCCGCGGTGCTCTCGACCGTGCTGCTGGTGGTCACCTACGTGCTCGTCGCGGTCGCGACCGTGGCGTTCGCGGGCACCGGCACCGACGGCATCGGACTGGGCAACCCGGACAACGCCAGCGACGTGTTCGCCGCGGTCGGCCCCGCGGTGTTCGGCGACAGCCCGATCGGCTCGGTCTTCGTCGTCCTGCTGATCATCTCGGTGCTGACGTCGTCGTCGGCCTCCACGCAGACCACGATCCTGCCCACCGCGCGGGCCGCGCTCTCGATGGGCGCCTACCGGGCGATCCCCGTCGCGCTTCGCGAAGATCCACCCGAGGTACCTGACGCCCAGCTACGCCACGTGGGCGATGGGCATCGTGTCGATCATGTTCTACGTGGGGCTCACGCTCATCAGCACGAACGTGCTCGCCGACTCGATCGCGGCCGTCGGGCCTGCTCATCGCGTTCTACTACGGCCTCACCGGGTTCGCGTGCGTCTGGTACTACCGCAAGCACCTGCAGGGCCGGAACCTGTGGACCAAGGGTGTGCTGCCCGGGTCTGGGCGGGCTGATGCTGCTCGGCGCGTTCATCCAGGCCTCGATCACCTACGCCAGCCCCGACGGCGGCGAGACCACCGTGTTCGGCATCGGCGGGGTGTTCGTGATCGGCATCGGCTCGCTGGTGCTCGGCGCGGTGCTGATGTTCATCTACAGCCGGGTCGCGCCGCCGTTCTTCCGCGGCGAGACCCTCACGAAGGGCAGCCACGACCTGATCCTGCCGCCCTCGCACCCGATCGGGATCGGCCTGCCCGACTCGCGCGAGGAGACGGTGATCGCGCCGGACCTGTCCAACCTGCCGCCCGGCCAGAAGCCGCTCGACCCGCGCGACTGACGCTCACACGCACCGCACGGGGCCCGCACACACGTCCGTGTGCGGGCCCCGAGGTGTGCTGCGAGCTAGACCGCGATGACCGTCGGGACGATCATGGGGCGGCGGCGGTAGGTCTCGCCGACCCACTTGCCCACGACCCGGCGCACCGACTGCGCGATGCGGTGGGGGTCGGTGATGCCCTCGGCCTCGCTGCGCGACAGCTCGTCCTCGATGATCGGCAGCACCGCGTGCGAGCGCCTTCGGGTCGTCGGAGAAGCCCGCGCCCGGAGACCGTGGGCCGCGACACCGGCCCGACCGGTGGTGGCGTCGACGGCCACGGTGATCGAGATGAACCCGCCCTCGCCGAGGACGAGCCGATCGCCCAGCGTGGACTCGCCGATGTCGCCGACCGCCAGCCCGTCGACGTACACGCGCCCGACCTCGACACGGCCGCTGATCGCCGCCCTGCCGTCGATGAGGTCGACGACGACGCCGTCCTCCGCGAGCACCACCGACTCCTCCGGCACCCCTGTCTTGACGGCCAGCGCGGCGTTGGCCCGCAGGTGGCGCCATTCGCCGTGGACCGGCATGACGTTGGACGGGCGCACGGCGTTGTAGAGGAACAGCAGCTCGCCCGCGGGCGAGTGGCCGGAGACGTGCACGCGGGCGGTGCCCTGGTGGACCACGCGCGCGCCGAGCCGGGTGAGCCCGTTGATCACGGCGAACACCGCGGTCTCGTTGCCCGGGATGAGCGAGCTGGCGAGGATCACGGTGTCCTCGGGCTTGATCCGCACCGAGCGGTGATCGCCGCGCGCCATCCGGGCCAGCGCCGAGAGCGGCTCGCCCTGGGAGCCCGTGGAGACGTAGACGATGCGGTCGTCGGGCAGCGACGCGGCGTCGTCGAGCTCGACGAGCAGGCCCTTCGGGCACGGTGAGGTAGCCCATCTCGGCGGCCAGGCCCATGTTGCGGACCATCGACCGGCCGACGAGGCACACCTGCCGCCCGTGCGCGGCCGCGGCGTCGAGCACCTGCTGCACGCGGTGCACGTGGCTGGCGAAGCAGGCCACGATGATCCGCGCATCCGCCCTGTGGAACATGCCGTCGAGGACCGGGCCGATCTCGCGCTCGGAGATGACGAAGCCGGGCACGTCGGCGTTGGTGGAATCGACCAGGAACAGGTCGACCCCCTCGTCGCCCAGCCGCGAGAACCCGGCGAGGTCGGTGAGCCGCCCGTCGAGGGGCAGCTGGTCGAGCTTGATGTCGCCGGTGTGCAGCACCAGGCCCGCGGGGGTGCGGATCGCGACGGCCAGCGCATCGGGGATGGAGTGGTTGACCGCGAAGTACTCGCAGTCCCACCCGCCGTGGCGCAGGCGGGTGCCCTCCTTCACCTCCAGCAGGTGCGGGGTGAGGCGGTGCTCCTTGCACTTGGCCGCGACCAGCGCCAGCGTGAACCGGGAGCCGACGATGAGCAGCTCGGGCCGCTGGCGCAGCAGGAACGGGACGGCGCCGATGTGGTCCTCGTGGCCGTGGGTGAGCACGAGCGCGTCGATGTCGTCGAGGCGGTCCTCGATGGCCCGGAAGTCCGGGCAGGATCAGGTCGACCCCCGGCGAGTCCTCCGAGGGGAACAGCACCCCGCAATCGACGACGAGCAGGCGCCCGTCGTACTCGAAGACCGTCATGTTGCGGCCGATCTCGCCGATGCCGCCGAGCGCCACCACGCGCAGGCCGCCCTCGGGCAGCCGAGGCGGCGGCGCGGCGGGGAGCTCGGAGCGGTTCACCGCCTCCGGCGGGGCGGAACTGGGCCGCGGCTGCTCGCGACGGCGGGGACGACGATCAGGTCGGGACAAGACGATCCTTCAGCTCGGTAGTGCGATGGGTAGGCCTGCGGCGGCCAGATCGGCGGCGATGGCGCGCACCTGGGCGTCGTCGGCAGGGGGTAAGGGAAGACGGGGCTCGCCGACGTCGAGGCCGGACAGGCGCAGTGCGGTCTTGGCGAAGATGACGCCGCCGACCCGGTCCATGGCGCGCGACACCGGGATCATCGACGGTGTTGATCTCGCGGGCGCGCGCGTGCTCGCCCGCCTCGAAGGCGGAGAGCATCGCGCGGTGCCGATCGGCGACGACGTGCCCGGTGACGCTGACGAAGCCCGCGGCGCCGACGGCGAGCCACGGGCAGGTTCAGCGGATCATCGCCGCAGTAGTAGGCGAGCGGGGTGGAGGCCAGCGCCTGGACGCCGTGCGGCAGATCGCCCTTGGCGTCCTTCACCGCGACGATCCGCGGGTGCTCGGCGAGGCGCTGCAGCGTCTCCAGCGCGATCGGGACGACGCTGCGGGCCGGGATGTCGTAGAGCATCACGGGCAGCCCGGTGGCGTCCGCGACGGCCGTGAAGTGCCGCCGCAGCCCCTCCTGGGGCGGCCGCGAGTAGTACGGCGTGACGACGAGCAGCCCGTGCGCCCCCGCCTTCTCGGCCGACGCGCGCCAGGTGGACGCTGTGGGCGGTGTCGTAGGTGCCCGCACCCGCCACGACCATCGCCCGATCGCCGACCGCGGCCACCACGGCCCGCACGATCTCGACCTTCTCCTCGTCGGACGTCGTGGGGCCCTCGCCGGTGGTGCCGCTGACGACCAGCCCGTCGTTGCCCAGCTCGACCAGGTGCGCCGCGAGCTCCTCCGTGCGCTTCAGGTCCAGCGCACCCTCGGCATCGAACGGCGTGACCATGGCGGTGAGCACGCGCCCGAAGGGGCAGCCGGGGGTGGGGGTCATGACGCAAACGTTACCGCCCGCCCCTGACAAGATCGGGCACGCGACTGCGCCCTGATGCCGGGGCGCTCGGCGCGGGGCCACCGCCGCGATGGGCCGCCTGGGCGACACGGGCCGGAACCCTCATCCGCCGGGCGCTCTCAGACGCCGCGGGAGACCGATCCGAGCGCGGCGACGTCGGCGGGGTCGCCGTCCACCTCGACCTGCACCGCGGAGCGGCCGAACCCGTGCAGCACCAGCTCGCCGGGCTCGCCCGTGATCGTCACCGAACGCTCGCCCGGCTTGGCGCCGATCCGCTCCCCCGACGGTCGGGCCAGCACGACGCCGACGGGGCTGCTCCGGTACAGCATCCTGCCCATCCGGCCGAGCAGCGACCACAGCTCCGCGTCGCGCTCGGCGTCGGCGGGCCGGGGCGCCCAGCCCGGGCTCGCCCCGTCGGACGTCCTCGTGGTGGACGAACAGCTCGCCGCCGTTGCCCAGCCGGTCGAGCGCGGGCACCCGGAACGGCGACCACAGCGGCGCGCCGCCGCGGAGCAGGTTCACCCGATCGGCCCACGGAGTGGATGGCGTAGCCGCGCATGGCCTTCGCGGTGACCGACGCCATCGGGGCGAGCACGATCCCCGCCGCGGCGAGCGGCTGGCGTTCGCGGACGAGCAGGTGGGCGAGCAGATCGGCGGTGGTCCAGCCTGCGCACAGGGTGGGCGCGGTCCGGCCCGACCGCGTCGAAGGTGTCGCAGATGGCCGCCCTCTCGGCGGTCGCGAGGCTCATGCACCCGACAGTAACCGCGATCAGGACGGACGGCCCGCCCGTGACGGCGCTTCGGCTGCGCAGAGCGGCCGGAGTCCTCGCCGGGGTCGGCCCCCTGCAGACGCCGAATCCGGTCGAGCTGCTAGCCCTCCGTGACGAACGGGCTCGACGCGATCTCGGTGCCGTCGTCGAGCGTGGCGATCTCGAAGTCGGCGAACACGTTGGCGACCTCGCGCTGCAGCTGGCGCAGGCACTCGACGGCCAGCTCGCGGATCTCGACGTCGGCGTGCTCGGTGGCCCGCATGGCGATGAAGTGCCGCCAGGCCCGGTAGTTGCCGGTGACGACGATGCGCGTCTCGGTGGCGTTGGGCAGCATCGCCCGCGCGGCCTGACGGGCCTGCTTGCGGCGCAGGGTGGCGTTCGGAACGTCGGCGAAGCGCTTTTCCAGCCCTTCCAGCAGGGCCTCGTAGGCCTTCACCGACGCCTCGGCGGCCTCGGCGAACATGGCGTGCAGCTCGGGGTCGTCGGCGATGACGTCCGGCTCGACCATGGCCGCGTTCCGCTCGGGCACGTAGCGCTGCGAGAGCTGGCTGTAGGAGAAGTGCCGGTGGCGGATCAGCTCGTGGGTCAGCGAGCGGGAGACACCGGTGAGGTAGAAGCTCACGCTGCCGTGCTCCAGCACGGACAGGTGCCCGACCTCCAGGATGTGCCGCAGGTAGCCCGCGTTCGTGGCCGTGCGCGGGTTGGGCTTGCTCCACGACTGGTAACAGGCCCGGCCCGCGAACTCGGCCAGCGCCTGGCCGCCGTCGGCGTCGGTGCTCCACGGCACGTCGTCCGGCGCGACGAACTCGGTCTTGGCCACGAGCTGGACGCGCAGAGGGACGATGGTCCGGCATGGCGCGAGCGTAACCTGACATCACCTCGCCTCGGATTGACGTCACGACTCGTCCTTGACTGACGTCACATCTGACGCCACTATGGCGTCATGGATCTCAGCAAGTACGTCACCCAGCTGCGGGAGGACCTCGCGTCCGCGGCCGCGGCGGGCGACGAGCAGACGCAGCGCACAGGTGCGCTGCTCGGCGCGGCCATCGAGCCCGCCGCCCGACTGGCCATGATGAACGCGCTCTCCGACCTCGCCGCGGAGGTCACCGAGGCGCTCGGCGACCGCGTGGTCGAGGTGCGCCTCGACGGCCGCGACGTGCGCGTGGCCGTCAGCGGCGAGCCGACGGCCGAGGAGCCGGAGCCCGAGGAGGCCGACGCCGTCCTTCGGCGGGTTCCGCGGCTTCGGCGGGTTCGGCGGCGACGCGGGCGACATCTCCCGGGTCACGCTGCGCCTGGTCGAGCAGATCAAGAACCAGGCCGAGCAGGCCGCGGCGAACCAGGGCGTGTCGCTCAACTCCTGGGTGGCCCAGGCGGTGCAGGGCGCGCTCGTCGGGCCAGCACGGCCGCCCCGGGAAGCCCGACCGCAAGAACGGCAAGCGCGTCAAGGGGTGGGTGCAGGGATGAGCGAGCTTGCGAGCGAATCATGGGCGCAGAGTCTGCGAAGCGTGCGAGCGAGCGTCAGCGAGGGAGCACGATGAGCGACTCGATCGACTTCATGAAGCAGGAGGAGCCCCTCGGGGACCTCAGCAGGCGCGAGAGCCGGCCGGTCCAGGGGGTAGCGGAGCTGGAGCTCTCGGTGGACGTCGGGCGCATCGAGGTGCACCTCGACCGGTCCGACGAGCCGGAGGTGCGCGTCGAGGTGCGCCACGACCCGGCCGTGGGCGGCATGTGGGCCCAGGGCCTCAGCGGAGTGATCAACTGGATCGGCCAGGCCACGGGCGGCCCCGGCGCGGAGCCGGAAGACCTCGCGGCCGACGCCGTGCGCGCCGCCGAGATCGTCTGGTCGGAGCCGGGCCGACGGCTGGTCGTGCGCTCGTCGAGCGAGATGCCGCTGCGGCTGGTGCCGCTGGTCGTCACCGTGACCGCGCCCGCGGGCTCGCGGCTCGCCGCCCGCACGGGCGCGGGCGACGTCACCGTGACCGGCCGGGCCGGGTGGGCCGCGGTCCGCACGCATTCGGGCGAGGTGGAGGTGTCCGCTGTCGACGGCGACGCCGACGTGACCACCGGATCCGGCGACGTAGTGGTGGGTGAGGTGGCGGGGCGCGCCCGGCTGCGCACGGGCTCCGGCAACGTGCGGCTCGCGGCGGTCGG
This sequence comes from uncultured Actinomycetota bacterium, assembly GCA_963799945.1. Classification (GTDB taxonomy): domain Bacteria; phylum Actinomycetota; class Actinomycetes; order Mycobacteriales; family Pseudonocardiaceae; genus Pseudonocardia. The sequence goes on along the minus strand of CAWCZG010000002.1, from coordinate 39,044 downwards.
GCGGGGCCACCGAGATCAAGGCGGGCAGTGGCGACGTCGCGCTCGGCAGTGTGTCCGGCGACCTCGGTGTGCGCACCGGCTCCGGCGAGCTCCGCATCGACGACGCCAAGGCGGGCCGGTTCGACCTGACCACCGGCTCCGGCGAGATCCGCGTGGCGGTGCACCCCGGCGTGCGGGCGGAGCTGGACCTCACGTCCGGCTCGGGCCGGGCCCGCAGCGAGCTGGCGGTGGAGTCCGCTCCCCCGTCCGACGCGGTGGCGCTGCAGGTGCGCGGCCGCACCGGCAGCGGCGACGTCCTGGTCACCCGGGCCCTCGTCCCGGCCTGACCGGCGGGTCTGGTGGCTGGTGCGCCGGTGCACACCAGCCACCGAACCTGGCGATCTCGGGGACGGAAGGAAGCAGTGCGTCCACCGGACACGGTGATCCGGCGGACGACGGAAGCACGGCGGCCCGACGAGAGGCGCGCCAGGCGAGCGGGGGCTGCCTGGACGCCCGGGGCACGCGGCCGCCCACCAGGGCCCGCTCGGCGCGGGGGGATCGCCGGGCGGGCCCATCCGAACACGCCATCGCCAGGCCCGGCCGCGGGGTGCTGGGCGGACCACGAGGCGCGAGGCAGGCCCGTATGGGCGGGTCAGCGGGAGGTGGCGGCGGCGAGGGGGGCGGCGAGGTCGCCGCGGGCGCCGACGACCACGCCCTCCAGCCCGAGCCACTCCGCCATCACCTCCAGCTCCGCCGCGAGCTCGGCGACCACGCGCGGGGTGTCGGCCCCGGGCTCGGCGAACGCTCCTTGCACGCGGAGGAAGCCGCGGGCCCGATCGGCCTTGAGGTCGACCCGGGCCACGAGCTCGCCGTCGAGCAGGAACGGGAACACGTAATAGCCGTACTCGCGCTTGGGCTCCGGCACGTAGATCTCGATGCGGTAGCGGAAGCCGAAGATGCCGCTCGGTGCGGGCGCGCTCCCAGATCAGCGGGTCGAACGGGCACAGCAGCGCCCTCCCCGTGATCCGCCGGGGCATCCGCGCGCCGGGCACCCGGTAGGCGGGCGCGCGCCAGCCCGCGCACCGCGAGCGGCTCCAGCTCCCCCGCCTCGACCAGCTCGGCCGACCGCCTGCCTGCTCGCTTCGGGCCCGAGCCGGTAGTAGTCGCGCAGATCCGGCTCGGTGGCCACGCCCAGCGCCACCGCCGCCTGCCGGACCAGCCGCCGGGCCGCCTCCTCCGGATCCGGAGCGGGCGCGGCGAGGACCTCGGGCGGCAAGCACCCGCTCCGGCAGGTCGTAGAGCCGCTGGAAGTGCACGCGGGTGCCCGTGGTGAGCAGCCCCATGCCGAACATCCACTCGCAGACCCGCTTGACGTGCGAGCGCTCCCACCAGCTCACCCCGGACGGGCCGGCGTGACTCCCGACGCCCGAGCAGGGCCTTCTCCAGCGTGCCCGCCCCGACCGGGCCGAGCTCCTTCACCGCGGCCAGCACGTCGTCGACCAGCGCGGGCTCCTGCTCGACGAGCGCGGCAGTAGTGCTTCCACCAGCCCCGCCGCTTCGCCCCGGAGAGCAGCATCGGCCAATCGGCCACGGGCAGCAGGCTGGCCTCGTGCGCCCAGTACTCGACGAGCAGCCGGGGGCGGCGCGCCGAGTGCGCCCACGCCGCGTCGTCGACCAGCGCGCGGTCGTAGGCCCCGAGCCGGCTGAACACGGGCATGTAGTGCGCGCGCACCGCGACGTTGACCGAATCGAGCTGGAGCAGCCGCAGCCGCTCCAGCAGCGGCCTGAGGTGCCGCAGGGTGACCGGCGCCGGACGGCCGGGCCACCCCGAACCCCTGCGCGGCGAGCACGGCGCGGCGGGCGGCGGGCGCTCCGATCGTCTCGACCGATGTCATGGCGTGGATGCTGCCACGGCACCCCGACGTTTTCGGGACGGCCGCTCCGCCGCCACCACCAGCACCACCGCGACCAGCACGATCGCCCCGCCCACCAGCTGCGACCAGGGTGAACTTCTCCCCCGCCACCAGCACGCCCAGGGTCACCGCGATGACCGGGTTGACGTAGGCGTAGGTGGCGACGGTGGAGACCGGCAGGGTCGCGAGCGCGAAGGCGTACGCGCTGAAGGCGCCGACCGACACGATCACCGCTGATGTAGGCCCACGCCACCCACGAGGCCGTTGTGACGGCACCGAGGTCGATGCCGCTCACCCGAGACGGCGGCGACCACCAGCATGATCACTCCGCCGGTGAGCATCTGGACCGCGGCCAGCGCGAACGGGTTGGCGGGAACGGGCAGCCGCGTGGTCGCGAAGGTCCCCGTCGCCCAGCCGAGGCTCGCCACGAGCACCGTCCACGGGCCCCACCACGCGGTGCCGTGCACCCCACCGGACGCGGGACCGGCCAGCACGAGCACGCCGAGCCCGACGACGCCGACCGCCACCCCGACGATCGTCGCCGTCCGCGGCCGGTCGCCGGTCAGGGCCCGCAGCAGCACGATCCACAGCGGCACGGCCGCGATCAGCAACGCCGCCAACCCCGACGACACGCCCTGCTGGGCGACCACGACCATCCCGTTGCCCCACGCGGGGAGGAGCAGGCCCGACAGGGCGGTGGTCGCGAACTGCGCACGGCTCATGCGGAACGCGCTGCGGCCCGCGATCGCGAGCACGACCAGCACCAACAGGCTGCCGCCGACCAGGAACCGGAACGCGACCGCGAACAGCGGCGGCACCGAGGCGAGGACGAAGCGGTTGGCCAGGTAGGTCGATCCCCACAGGACGTACACGACGCTGAGCGCGAACCACGACAACCGCGACGGCGAGGACACGATCACACGTTGCCATGGCCAACGAACCATGTCGCCTGAGATGTGGCGCGCGGCATGGGGTATCCATGCGGCATGGCCATCGCCGCGGTCCGCGCCGCCGACCCCGCCGACGTCCCCGAGATCACCCGCATCCAGGCCGCCACGTGGGCCGCCGCCTACGCCGATCTCGTCCCGGCCGCGGCCATCGCCCAGCTGGAGAGCGCCGAGGCCGCCGCAGGCGTGGACGGCCGCCGTCGCCGAAGGGGTCGTGTTCGTGGCGACCGAGGGCGACTGGACGGTCGGTTTCGCCGCTGCGGGGCCCGCCGACGTCCCCGCCGAGAGCCCGCTCGGCCCCGAGGCCTGGGGGGAGATCGGCGCGCTGCTCGTCGAGCCCCGGTGGGGCAGGCGGGGCCACGGCGGTCGCCTGCTGGCCGCCGCCGCCGAGGCCTTGCGCGAGCGTGGCGCCCGCTACGGCCTGGCCTGGGTGCCCGAGAAGGACGACGCCTCGCTGCGGTTCTACATGCGGGCGCGGGTGGGAGCCCGACGGCACGGTCCGGGCGCTCGACACCGGCGACGGCGTGCTCCGCGAGGTCCGCTTCACCGGCTCGCTGGACCTGAACCTCACCGAGTAGGCGGCGCGGTCAGCCGGAGAGGCCGAGCAGGGGCTCCAGGCCGACGGTCAGGCCGGGGCGCTCCAGCACCGACCGGACGGCCAGCAGCACGCCGGGCATGAACGAGGCGCGGTCGAAGGAGTCGTGGCGGATCGTCAGCGCCTCCCCCGGCGCGCCGAGCAGCACCTCCTGGTGGGCCACCAGCCCTGGCAGCCGCACCGAGTGCACGTGGATGCCGTCGACGACCGCGCCACGGGCGCCGTCGAGCGCGCTCGTGGTCGCGTCGGGCGCGGGTCCCACGCCCGCCTCGGCGCGCGCGTCCGCGATGAGTGACGCCGTGCGCGCGGCCGTGCCCGACGGCGCGTCGACCTTCCCCGCGTGGTGGAGCTCGATCACCTCGACCGCGTCGAAGAACCGCGCGGCCTGGCGGGCGAACTGCATCATCAGCACCGCGCCGACGCCGAAGTTGGGCGCGACGAGCACGTGGCCCGGCTTCTCGTCCAGCCAGCCGCGCAGCGTCGCGAAGCGGGTGTCGTCGAAGCCGCTCGTGCCGACGACGGCCGCGATGCCCGCGTCGATGAGGAAGCGGACGTTGTCCAGCACCGCGCCGGGGTGGGTGAAGTCGACGACCACCTGCGCGCCGCGTCGGACGAGCCCGCCCAGCGCGTCCCCTTCGTCGAGCGCGCGCCACGAGCTCGAGGTCGTCGGCGCCCTCCACGGCCCGGCACACCTCGCCGCCCATCCGACCCTTCGCGCCGAGCACCCCCACCTTGATCCGCGTCACCGGAGCCAGCCTAGGGCAGCGACCGGGTCAGCTGAGCACGAGCGCGCCGACCCACACGCCCGCGGCCAGCACCCCGGTCACCAGCTCGATGGCGATGCTCCAGCCGACGGCGGCGAGCGCCTTGCGGGTGGACGCCCACGCCTGCCGGCCGTCCGACAGCCGGCTAGCTCGCCCAGGTAGACGCCGAGCACGAAGCCGAGGAACAGCCCGACGATCGGGATCACGAAGAAGCCGACGATGCCGAGACACCGCGCCGAAGAAGAGCGTCCGGCCGGGCACGCCCGCTTCGCGCAGCCGCCGCCGGGCAGGAGGTACTTGGCGACCGTGCCCGCCACGATGATCGCGACGGCGATGCCCAGCACGCTCCAGCCCAGCACGTCGCCGCGCGGTACGGCCCACACCGCGATGCCGACCACCACGAGCACCAGCCCGGGCAACACCGGCACCACGATGCCCACCAGCCCAACGAGGACGAGCACCGCCGCGGCGAGGATCGTTGCGCTCACGCGCGCATCATGCCCGTCCCCCGCCCCGGCTACCGGGTCAGCGGAGCGAGGCGGGCAGGGCGCGCTCGTCGTCGAAGGGCCCGACCACGGCCGTGGTCATCGGCTGGGACAACAGTTCGTGCGCCAGCTCGGCGACCTGCTCGGGGGTGACGCCGGCGATGCGGTCGAGGCTCTCGGTGATCGTGCGCTGGCGGCCGTAGTCGAGCTCGGAGCGGCCGATCCGGTTCATGCGCGACGGCGTGTCCTCCAGCCCCAGCACCAGCCCGCCGCGCAGGTTGCCCTGCGCCCGGGCCACCTCGGCCGGGGTGAGGCCGCCGTTCGCGACCTCGCGCAGACACAGCGCTGATCACCGTGACCGCCTCGTCCAGCCGCTCGGGCGCACAGCCCGCGTAGACGCTCAGCGCGCCCGCGTCGGCGTAGGAGACCGACGACGAGTACACCGAGTACGCCAGCCCCCGCTGCTCCCTGACCTGCTGGAACAGCCGCGAGCTGGGCCCGCCCCCGAGGGCGGTGTTGAGCACGGAGAGCGCCGTGCGCCGCGGGTCGTGCCGGGACAGCGCCCGGCACGCCGAGCAGCACGTGCGCCTGCTCGGTGTCCTCGGGCCGCAGCACGAGCCGCGGACCGTGGGCGAGCTCGGCGGCCGCGGGCCGACGCGGCCCCGCGGGGGACGCTCCGACCGCCCGCGCACCCGCACGCGGCCAGCGCCGCGCCGACGAGCTCGACGACCTCGTCGTGGACGAGGTTCCCGGCCGCCGCGACGATCATCCGCGGCGTCGTGTACTCGCCCCGCCAGAACGCGTGCAGCGTGGAGCGCCGCATCCCCCTGATCGACTCCTCGGAGCCGATCACCGGCCTGCCCAGCGGGTGCCCGCCGAACAGCGCCTCGTCGGACAGCTCCCCGAGCAGGTCTTCCGGGTCGTCGTCGCGCATCGCGATCTCTTCGAGCACGACGCTGCGCTCGACCTCGACGTCCGACGGGCGCATCGTGGCGTCCGTGACGACGTCGGCGAGCACGTCGACCGCGAGCGGCAGGTCCGTGTCGAGCACGTGCGCGTAGTAGCAGGTGTGCTCCTTGGCGGTGAACGCGTTGAGATCGCCGCCGACCGCGTCGAACTCCTCCGCGATCTCCGCCGCCGAGCGACGCTGCGTGCCCTTGAACAGCAGGTGTTCCAGGTAGTGCGCGGCGCCCGCCTGCTCCGGGGCCTCGTCGCGGGAGCCGATGCTGATCCAGATCCCGATGCGAGACCGACCGAACGCCCGGCACCGCTTCGGTGAGGACGCGCAGGCCGCCGGGGAGCTCCGAGCGGCGGACCCCGTCACGAGAACCGCCGGGGGCGGAGGCCGCAGCCCCCGCCCCCGGCGTGATCACGTTGGTCATGCCGTGCGGATCAATTCGCCGAGACCTCGACCGGCTCGGCCGGTGCGGCGTCGGGAGTGGCCTCCGGGCTCGCGCCGTTGGCCGCGGCCTCGTCGACGACCGGGATCAGGCTGATCTTGCCCCGGTTGTCGATGTCGGTGACCTCGACGCGGAGCTTGTCGCCGACCTTGACGACGTCCTCGACCTTGCCGATGCGCTTGCCGCTGCCCAGCTTCGAGATGTGCACCAGGCCGTCCTTGCCGGGCACGAGCGAGACGAACGCGCCGAACGCGGCGGTCTTGACCACCGTGCCGAGGAAGCGCTCGCCCACCTTGGGCAGCTGCGGGTTCGCGATCGCGTTGATCATGCCGATCGCGGCCTCGGCCGACTCGCCGTCGGCCGCGCCGACGTAGATCGTGCCGTCGTCCTCGATCGAGATGTCGGCACCGGTCTGCTCGGTGATCGAGTTGATCATCTTGCCCTTCGGGCCGATGACCTCGCCGATCTTGTCGACCGGCACCTTGATGGCGACGACGCGCGGGGCGTAGCGGCTCATCTCGTCGGGCCGGTCGATGGCCTCGCCGATCACCTCGAGGATCGTGAGGCGGGCGTCCTTGGCCTGGTTGAGCGCGGCGGCCAGCACCTCGGACGGGATGCCGTCGAGCTTGGTGTCCAGCTGCAGCGCCGTGACGAACTCGGACGTGCCCGCGACCTTGAAGTCCATGTCGCCGAACGCGTCCTCGGCGCCGAGGATGTCGGTGAGCGCGACGTAGCGGGTGGACCCGTCGACCTCGTCGGTCACCAGGCCCATCGCGATGCCCGCGACCGGCGCCTTCAGCGGCACACCGGCGTTGAACAGCGACATCGTGGACGCACAGACCGAGCCCATCGACGTCGAGCCGTTGGACCCGAGCGCCTCCGACACCTGCCGGATCGCGTACGGGAACTCCTCGCGCGTGGGCAGGACCGGCAGCAGCGCCCGCTCGGCGAGCGCGCCATGGCCGATCTCGCGGCGCTTCGGCGAGCCGACGCGGCCGGTCTCACCGGTGGAGTAGGGCGGGAAGTTGTAGTGGTGCAGGTAGCGCTTGCGCGTCTCCGGACCGAGCGAGTCGATCTGCTGCTCCATGCGCAGCATGTTCAGCGTGGTGACGCCCATGATCTGGGTCTCGCCGCGCTCGAACAGCGCCGAGCCGTGCGCCCGCGGGACGACCTCGACCTCGGCCGAGAGCGGCCGGATGTCGGTGATGCCGCGCCCGTCGATGCGGACCTGGTCGGTGAGGATCCGGCGGCGGACGAGCTTCTTGTTCAGCGAGCGGAACGCCGCGCCGATCTCCTTCTCGCGGCCGTCGAACTGCGGCGCGACCTTCTCCAGCACCGAGGCCTTGACCTCGTCGATGCGGGACTCGCGCTCCTGCTTGCCCGCGATCGTCAGCGCCTGCGCCAGGTCGTCGGAGGCCTGCGCGGTGACCGCGTCGAGCACGTCGGCCTGGTAGGCCGGGTAGACGGGGAACTCGCCCGTCGGCTTCGCGGCCACGTCGGCCAGCTGCTGCTGCGCGATGCACAGGCTGCGGATGAACGGCTTCGCCGCCTCGAGGCCCTGCGCCACGACGGTCTCGGTGGGCGCCTGCGCGCCGCCCGCGACCAGCTCGATCGTCTCGGTGGTGGCCTCGGCCTCCACCATCATGATCGCGACGTCGTCGCCGACCACGCGACCGGCGACGACCATGTCGAACACGGCCCGCTGCAGGTCCTCGTACTGGGGGAACGCCACCCACTGGCCCTCGATCAGCGCGACGCGCACGCCACCGATGGGCCCGCTGAACGGCAGGCCCGCGAGCTGGGTGGACGCCGACGCGGCGTTGATCGCCAGCGCGTCGTAGGGGTCCTGCGGGTCGAGCGACATCACGGTGACGACGATCTGGATCTCGTTGCGCAGGCCGTCGACGAACGACGGGCGCAGCGGACGGTCGATCAGGCGGCACGTCAGGATCGCGTCGGTGCCCGGACGTCCTTCACGGCGGAAGAACGAGCCCGGGATCTTGCCGATCGCGTACATGCGCTCTTCGACGTCCACCGTGAGGGGGAAGAAGTCGAAGTGCTCCTTGGGGTGCTTCGACGCCGTGGTGGCGCTCAGCAGCATGGTCTCGTCGTCGAGGTAGGCGACGACGGATCCGGCGGCCTGGCGCGCGAGGCGCCCGGTCTCGAACCGGATGGTGCGCGTGCCGAAGCTGCCGTTGTCGATCACGGCGGTGGTTTCGTGCACGTTCTCTTCTGGGTTTGTCATAGGTCCTTCTCGTCAGGAAGCCACCGCGTCCCGCCTGCGAGCCGGTCTTCGATCGAAGCCCTCGGGTGCTCTGTACTGCCCGGGGGCCACTACCGAGGACCGGCGCATCGCGTACGCCTGGCGGCGGTGGCTTCTCCAGTTGTGGTGCAGGCCCGGGCCTCCCATGAGGACCGGGCCTGCGGGGGTCAGCGGCGGATGCCGAGCCGCTCGATGAGGGAGCGGTAGCGCGCGACGTCGACCTCGCGGAGGTACTTCAGCAGGCGGCGGCGCCGCCCGACGAGGAGCAGCAGGCCACGACGGCTGTGGTGGTCGTGCTTGTGCATCTTCAGGTGCTCGGTGAGGTCGGTGATGCGCTTGGTGAGCAGCGCGATCTGTGCTTCCGGGGAGCCGGTGTCACCCTCGTGGGTGCCGTACTCGTCCAGGATCGTCTTCTTCTGTGCGGCGTCGAGTGCCACGTGCTCCTCTTCCTTCTTCTGTGCCGTGCGGCCCTCTCCGCCCGTGTCCTCGGCGGACAGCGCGGCGAGGGGAGACGGTCACGGCCGCCACGGACTGCAGCCGGACCCGAGACACCACGTTACCAGCCACGACCTCGACCCGGACCCACCGTGGGCCGTGGCGTGACGTCTTGAGCGGTACGGCCCCGTCGCGGGCGGGATCAGCTTGTCGGAGTGGGCGGATGCCGAGATCGTCTTCGACACGTTCTTCGCGCCCGCAGGCCACACCGTGTAGGTGTGCGTGGTGGTGCCGGCGTCGCAGCCGAAGGGAAGCGTCAGCGAGCCGCTGGCCGGGTAGTCGCTGCCGTAGGCGGCGTAGGTGTCGGGGTTGTCGACCGCGATGGCCGCGCCGCCTGCGCCGCTGACGGACCAGGAGATCGTCACGTCGTTTCCGGGCGAGGAGAACGGTGCATCCGCTGTGCCGTGCACCGGGCAGCTGGGTTGTTGGAGACGACGAACTTCGTGATCTTCGGGGCGGGGGCGCGCGTGCCGCCACCGCCACGCGTTGCCGCCGCCACCAGTGGTGCCGCCACCGCCGGTGGTGCCACCACCCGTGCCGGATCCGCCGGCGTTCGTGCCTCCGCCGCCGGTGGTCCGCCCGGGTTCCGGGCCGGTCCGGCACCCGCCCGCGCAGGCGCGACGGGTGCCGCAGGCGGCGGGAGCGGGGCGGTGTCGCCGAAGGCGTGGCTGAGGGGGTCGCGGGCGCCGTCGTGGTGGTGGCCGTCGACGCGGCCGGGGCGACGGAGTGCGCCGAGCCGTCGACCGCGCCGCAGGCGCTGAGGCTGACGACGGCCAGCGCGGCGAGGCCCGCGAGGACGGACGGTGTGGGTGCGGCGGGACATCGGGGCCTCCGGGGAGCGCTGGTCTGACGCGTCCAAGTGTGCGACAACGGCCTGCCCCGGCACCGTCTCCGCCGGGGAAGAGATCGACACCCACACCGGCCAGGCTTTCCTCACCTCTCGGCAACCCGTGCGGCCGTGATCACACTGGCTGGTCGCCGCGGCTCGGGGCCGTCGTTACTCGCCGTGAGCGGGACGCGGTGCACCGGCCGGTAGTGCACCCCGTTGCCGCCGGACTCGCCGGCCACCAACGCCTCGACCGCGGCGCGGTGGCGGCCACAGCGCCGTGAACAGCCGCATCGCGCTCAGGCCGCGGGTGCGGGGCCGTCGGCCCGCGCGGCCTGCCGCAGCAGCTCGGCCACTTCCGGGAACGCCGTGCCCAGCGCGGCCGCCGCGGCCGCCAGCCTGCCGGGCGCGGCCACCCGGCGCAGGGCTTCCGCCGGCGTGAGCGGGGGCTCGACACCGCGCCCGCCCCGTCCGTCGACGGCCGGACCTCCCGTCCAGTTCCACTCCATGCGGGCCACCTCCGCGAGCAACCCGTCGACGGCCTGGCGATCACTCGGCGTGATCGACCCGGCACTGCGTCGGTCGAGCGCGCGCAACCGGGCCAACACCGCCGGGTCGCCGATCTTGACCCGCCGCGCGCTGACCAGCTGGCTGAGCATCGCCGGGCTGATGCCCAGTACGCGGGCGAGGCGGGCCTGCGAGATGCCCAGCCGGGTGGTGAGCCGCCGCACGCGGTCGCCGAGGGGGGCGCCGTAGAGCTCGCGCTGCCGCGCCCTGTTGGCCATCACCGCCTCCGCCATGCGTCGATGCTGACACCCGGCCCCTGATCCCCGTGGGGTTTTGGGAAATCAGCCGCCCAGCAGCGTGCGTGTGCGCTCCACGTCGGCGCCTATCTGGGCCATCAGCGCGTCGATGTCGTCGAAGCGCTCCTGCCCCCGCAGCCAGTGCTCGACGTCCAGGCCGACGTCGAAGCCGTAGAAGTCCTCCGACACGTCCAGCACGTACGCCTCGACCGTGCGCTCGCGCCCCGAGAACGTGGGGTTGGTGCCCACGGAGATCGCCGAGGGCAGCGCGCGGTCGCCGAGCACGAAGTGGCCCGCGTAAACGCCGTCGGCGGGCAGCGCCGTCCAGGCGGGCGTCGAGATGTTGGCGGTCGGGAAGCCCAGCTCGCGCCCCCGGTGGTCGCCGTGCACGACGACGCCCTCGATCCGGTGCGGCCGCCCGAGCGCGGCGGCGGCGGCCTCGACGTCGCCTGCGTCGATGCAGGCGCGGATGTAGGTGGAGGAGAACGTCACGCCGTCGTCGCTGATCAGCTCGAGGCCCTGGACGCCGAACCCGAAGCGGGCGCCGAACGCGGTGAGCATCGGCACGTCGCCCGCGGCCCGGTAGCCGAAGGTGAAGTTGCTGCCCACCACCACCTCGGCGGCGTGCAGCCGGTCGACCAGCACCTCGTGGGCGAACTCCGCGGGCTCCATCCGCTTCAGCTCGGGCGTGAACGGGAGCACGAGGAACGCGTCGACCCCCAGCTCGGAGACCAGATCGGCGCGGCGACGCAGGCTCGTGAGCCGGGCCGGGTGGCTGCCCGGCCGGATGATCTCCGCGGGGTGCGGGTCGAAGGTGACGAGCACGCTCGGCAGGCCGCGCGCGCGGCCGCGTTCGACGGTCTGGTTGATCAACTGCTGGTGCCCGCGGTGGACGCCGTCGAACACCCCGACCGTCACGACACTGCGGCCCCACCCCGTCGGCACGGCCTCGAGCCCCCGCCAGCGCTGCACGGCCCGAAGCCTACGCAAGGGCCCGTTGTGAACCTCGTCCCAGGCCAGTGCCGGGCGGGTTTGCAGGTGTCACGCTGTGCGCATCAACCCCTGACGACCCGGGGACCCGCACGGCGGGCCTCGAGGGAGGACGGACAACGATGTCTGACACAGCGGCCCCAGAGGTCCAGGCGCCCTACCGCACGAGTACGGCGCCCAAACGGACCCGGATCCATCACCTGCGGGAGATGAAGGAGCGCGGGGAGCGGTGGCCGATGCTCACCGCCTACGACATGTACTCCGCGGAGATCTTCGACGAGGCGGGCATTCCCGTACTGCTCGTCGGTGACTCGGCGGCCAACAACGTCTACGGCCACGACAACACCCTGCCGGTGACGGTCGACGAGCTGATGCCGCTGGTCAAGGCGGTGGCGCACGGGGCGCAAGAAGGCGCTGGTCGTCGCCGACCTGCCCTTCGGCAGCTACCAGGTCAGCCCCGAGCAGGCGCTGACGACGGCCATCCGGTTCATGAAGGAGGGCGGCGCGCATGCCGTCAAGCTGGAAGGCGGGGCGCGGTTCGTGCCGCACGTCGAGGCCATGGCCCAGTCCGGGATACCGGTGATGGCGCACCTGGGCTTCACGCCGCAGAGCGAACACGCGCTCGGCGGGTTCCGCATCCAGGGCCGCGGCGACGCGGGCGAGCACCTCATCGAGGACGCGCTCGCGCTGCAGGCCGCCGGGGCGTTCGCCGTCGTGCTGGAGATGGTGCCCGCCGACGTCGCCAAGCGCGTGACGGCCGAGCTGGTGATCCCGACGATCGGCATCGGCGCGGGCCCGGACACCGACGCCCAGGTACTGGTGTGGTCGGACATGGCGGGCATGAACCGCGGGCGCAAGCCGCGCTTCGTCAAGCAGTACGCCGACGTGGGCCAGATCCTCCTGGACGCCGCCCGCGCCTACGCCGACGACGTGCGCGGGGGCAGCTACCCCGACGCGGAGCACTCCTACACCTGATCGGGAGCTGTCGCGGGCCGGGCCGCACCGGCGCGGCCCGCGACGGTCACCGCTTCAGCCCGGCCACCGGTCGGCCCGCCTCGTACGCGGCGAGCAGGGCCAGGGAGGCGCATTCCCGCCGTGCCCACCGCTCCCGCAGCGCCGCGAGCCGGGCGAGGTCGGGCGCCCGGTCGTGCAACGCCCGCTCGGCAGCGTCGAGCAACGCGCCGGTGCCCGCGTGGATCCCGTCGTCGGCCAGACCCACGGTCGCCGCGTGCCGGTGGGCCGCCGCGTCCGGGGTCGTCCGCCGACCGGGCAGCGTCGTCGTCGAGGACGAGGCCGGTGAGCAGGCTCAGCAGCTCGCCGTAGAGCGCGAAATCGCCGATCGCGTCGAACGCCTTGAACTCCAGCCGCCCGATCTCGGCGGGCAGCCGCGCGGGCTGGGTCAGCGAGGGGTCGGCGACGACCTGCGGCTCGCCCGGTCCGAGGAACGCCATCGCGGCCGGACGGGCGCCGGTGCGCAGGTACGTGCGGGCCGACAGCCCACCCCAGGGGCGACCTTCGCGGAACGGCGACGAGAACGACAGCGGCACGAGCCACGGGCTGTAGTGCGTGAGCTTGCGCGCTGCATCCACGACGGCCAGGCCGTCGGCCGAGAGGTTGAGGTCCGGCCCGTAGGTGACCATGTGCAGGTGCGCGGTGCGCTCCTCGGGCGAGCCGATGCGGTGCGCGCGCTCCCACTCCCCCAGCGGCGGCTCGATCGCGTAGGCCGACCGCACCGGGTTGAACCCGACCACGCACGACGCCAACCCGCGCCTGCCCAGCTCCGCGTCCATCAGCGCGACGTCGGCCGCTAGGGCGCCCACCGCCGCTTCGACCGAGTCGTGGATGCGGGTGCGCACCTCCAGCCCCTTCGGGTCGCAGCGCAGGAACCCGCCCGCCTCGTCGAAGCGCTCGTAGCCCTCGACGTACCAGCGCTTGCGCTTGATGCCCTGGTCGCCGACGCGCAGGTCGGGGTAGTCGTCCTCGTCGAAGGGCAGCGCGTCGACCACGGCCTGCACCTCGTCGAACGTCAGATCGACGAAATCGGCGAACACCCCGTCCCGCAGGAGCGCGAGCTCGTGTTCGATGCCGTAGCGGAAGTGCACCGGCCGAGGCTAGGGCGGGGTCGCGGCGCCGAACACGATGCGCCCGGTCGCCGGATCCGCCTCCACCAACCGCACGCGCACCACCTCGCCCGCCCGCGGCACGTCGTTGGCCCGCGCCAGCACGGGCGGCTCCGCGACGAACACCTCGCCGTGCTCGTCGGCCCCGGACGCGCGCAGCACGACGGCATCGAACTCGGCGCCGATCCGCGGGGCCAGCATGGCGGCCTCCGTGCGGTCGACGCACGCCCGGTCGACCTTGCCCGCCAACGCGTCGGACTCGGACATCAGCGTCGGCAGCGTCGGCAGCGCGGCGGTCAGCCACTCCGGCAGGGCGACCTCGGCCGTGACGGCCAGGCACACCTCGGTGCCGAACCGGTCGACCAGGCGCCGCAGCGGCGCGGTGACGTGGGCGTAGGGCGCGCCGATCGCGCCGTGGCCGGGGTCGGCAGGCACCTCCATGCCCGCTGACCGGTCGAACGCGGCGTAGCCCGCGCCGCGCAGCAGCGCGCTGGCCGCCCGACGCAGCGCGAGTGCGGGCGCGGTGTCGCGCGGGAGCCCGGACAGCACCTGCGCGGCCGTCGCCCCGCGCGGCCAGTCGACGCCGAGGGTCGCCGCCGTGCGCCGCAGCTGAGCCACGGCCGACGGCTCCGGCGCGGGGAGCGTCCGCAGCACCCCGACCCCGGCCGCCAACATGATCGACGCCGCCGCCATGCCGGTGAGCAGCGAGATCTCCGCGTTCCACGACTCAACGTCCAACCGCTGGCGGATCCGGGTGGTCCAGCCGCCCAACGCCGTCGGGCGCCACCTCCTGCTCGGGGAGCTCGAGCTCGATCGCCCCCCGTGCGACGGCCAGCGCACGGCGGAGCCTGCCCAGCTCCGGCAGGGCCGTGATGGCCGGGTGCAGGCGGCCCGCGTCCACGTCGGCCTGGACACCCGCGTAGTCCAGCCGGGCCCGCGACGCCACCGTGGCGCGGTGGACCTCGACGGCGGTGCGCTCCCCCGCGCCATCCAGGTCGATCGTCCACAGCACGGCCGGGCGCGGCCCGTCGGGCAGCAGGCTGGACGCGCCCTCGGAGAGGATCGGCGGGTGCAGCGGCACCGAGCCGTCGGGCAGGTAGATGGTCTGGCCGCGCTTGCGCACCTCGTCGTCGAGCGCGCCGCCGGGGACGACGACCGCGCCGAGGTCGGCGATCGCGTAGTGCACCCGGAACCCGTCGCCGCGGCGCGTGACGCCCAGCGCCTGGTCGAGGTCCTTCGAGCCCGGCGGGTCGATCGTCACCAGCTCGATGGCGGTGGCGTCGACCCGCTCGCCCGCGGGTCGGCTCGCGGCCGCTCTGGCCGCTTCGGCCAACACGGCGGGCGGGAAGCCGTCGGGGAGCGCGAACTCGGCCCGGACCGCGGCGAAGTCGGGTGTCGTCACAGCTGCCCTGCCGCCGTCACTACAACCACCCCCACTACAGCCACCGGGGCAGCACGGGGAGCTTGCGGGTGCCGTCGGCCCGCAGCAGCTTGCCCTTCGACCGGCCCAGCAGCCACGCGGCCAGCTCCGGGGCGGGCCCGGTCACGACCACCGGCTCGCCCGACTCGCCGACCTCCCACCGGTGGTCGCCGTCGACGAGGTGCAGTGCCGGGCATTCGGGCTTGCGGCCCATCGCGTCGGCGGCGTCGGTGAGCAGCGCGTCCATCATCGGCGACGGCATGTCGGCGAACGAGGCGCCCGCGTCGAGGTCGACGGAGTGGATCCACATCTCCTTGGCCCGCGTCCACGGGATCGCCGAGGCGCGCATCACGCGCCCCTGGACGTTGGTCACCAGCGCCGCCCACGCCGCCTCCGGCAGCTCGCGCACGACCTGGGCCAGCCGGTCGGACGCCGCCAGGACGTCGTCGCGGATCTCGCCGGGCGGGCGCACAGCGCCCTTCTCGATGGCCTCGTTGCGTGCTTCCGCGCTGGCGTAGGCGGGCGTCACGATGCCGGTGCGCGCCCACATCAGCAGGTTGATCATCGCGTCGGCGTTGCGCGCGAGGTGGGTGAGCACGTGCGCGCGCGACCAGTTCGGCAGCAGCGACGGGGCGCGGAACGCGTCGTCGCCGAGCCGCGTCATCAGGCCGCGCAGGTGCGCCGCGCCGTCCGCGGCCCACGCCAGCGAGTCCGTGACGGCGGGGATGCTCACCGTTTCTCCGGACGGCAGGTGTTGCGCAGCTCGCCGACGCCCTCCACCGAGGTCACGACCACCGTGCCGTCGGTGAGGTAGCGCGGTGGCTTCCGGGCGTGGCCGACGCCGCCGGGGGTGCCGGTCGCGATGACGTCGCCGGGGTTGAGCGTGAGGATCTGCGACAGGTAGACGACCAGCTCGACCGCTCCGAACACCAGCTGGTCGGTCGAGGAGCTCTGCACGGTCTCGCCGTCGAGGGTCGTGCCGATGGCCCACCCGCCCTCAGGCAGCTCGTCGGGGGTCACCAGGTGCGGCCCGAGCGGCGTCGAGTGCTCGAACGTCTTGCCCTGCAGGAACTGCTTGGTCCGGTTCTGGAAGTCCCGCACGCTGACGTCGTTCATCACGGTGTAGCCCGCGATCGCCGCCTGCGCCTCGGCGGCGTCGGCGTGCCGGACGGGCTGCCCGATGACGACCGTGAGCTCGGCCTCCCAGTCGACCTTGTCCGAGACCGAGGGCAGCACGATGTCGTCGTGCGCGCCGATCAGCGCGGGCGCGTACTTGGCGAAGACCGTCGGGTACTCGGGCAGCTCGTTGCCCATCTCCAGGACGTGGTCGCGGTAGTTCAGCCCCACGCAGATGATCTTCTCCGGCGACGGCACGAGCGGCGCGTAGTCGAGCGTCTCCAGCGCGTGCGACGGGCCTGCCGCCGCCTCCGCGTGGGCGCGCCAATCTGGGCGGCTGAGCAGTGCGCGGACGTCCGCGTCACCCGTCTCCACCGCAGCCCCTGCGTCCACCCGGACGGCCTGGGTGCCTGCCGCGGTGCGGATCGTCGCCAGCCTCATCGGATCTCCTCACGTGCCGTCACGCCAGCAGTCTGACGTGACGGCACGGGGATCCGCCATCCCGGCCTACAGAGCGGAATAGAGCGCCTGCTCGTAGTCGGCGTAGAGGGCCAGCGCCTCGGGTGGGACGAACGGGAGGAAGTTGGAGTAGATCGACGCGCAGATGCCCGCGGTGCGGTCCACCCAGAAGTGGGTGTTGCACAGCCCGGCCCACGCACCGCTGCCCGCGCGGCGCACGCCCGGGCACGTCCTCGGTGTTGAGCAGCAGGCCGTAGCCCCATTTGTAGCCCGCGCCGAGGTTGAGCTCGTGGGTCGCGCCGGGGTCGGCGCTGGGGATCTCGGCCGGGAAGTCCAGGTCGCCGATCTGGTTGGTGAAGGCCGCGTCGACGGTCTCGGACCGCAGGATCCGGACGCCGTCGAGCTCGCCGTTGCCCAGGAGGGCCTGCTCGAACTTGATGTAGTCGTTGGGCGTCGAGTACAGCCCGTGCCCACCCGCCCAGTACTGCGGGCTCTGGTTGAGCTCGATCCCGCTGTCGACCCAGCTCCCGTCGACCTTGGCCTGCACGGGGGTCAGGCCGCCGTCCTTCCAGCCCTCCCCGATCCGGAACTCGGTCTCGTGCATGCCCAGCGGGCCGGTGATGCCGTCCTTGACCGCGACGTCCAGCCCGACACCGCCCACGGCCTCCACGACCTTGCCCAGCCAGTCGGTGTTGATCCCGTAGCTGTAGACGGTGCCCGGGTCGGCCAGCATCGGAGCGCGTGAAGACCTCGTTGACCCCCGCCAAGACGTTGGGCGTGCCGGTGGCGGCTTCCCACTTGACCAGGTCGTCGCTGAAGAACCAGTAGCCCAGGCCGGTGGTGTGGGTGAGGAGCTGCTTCACCGTGGCCCGGCTCGCGGGCGCCCGCAGGCGGGGCGTGTCGCCGTCCCAGCCGTCGAGCACCTGCACGTCGGCGAACTCCGGCCGGTAGGTGTCGATGGGGGCGTCGACGTCGAGGCTGCCCTTCTCGACCAGCTGCAACGCGGCGACCGTGCAGACCATCTTCGTCATCGACATGATCCGGAAGTGGGTGTCGACGGTGAGCGGGTCGTCGCTCCCGACCGCGCGCGGACCCGCCGCGCCGCGGTAGATCACGCCGTTCCGGTCGGCGGCGATGGCCGCGACGGAGGGCACCTCGCCGCGGTCGACCGCCGCCTGCAGCACCTGGTCGATGGACGCGCTGTCGATGGTCACGGGGTCTCCTCGTCGATGAAGGTGTGCTGCGATCACCCTCACCGGGCCCGCCGGGCAGGTCAACGACAACCGCTCGACCCGACGGCGCGCGACCCTGCCCCATCGGACAGGTCGAGCGCCCTCCTAGATCTCCCCGCCCTCCTCCGCCCCCGCTCCGGCGGCCCGGATCGGCAGCGTCGCGAAGACCGCGGGCGGCTCGCGCCACAGGTCGGTGGCGCCCGCGTGGATGGCCCGCCAGACCCGCTCGGGTGTGCACGGCAGGTCGACGTGCCGGACTCCGAACGGGCGCAGGGCGTCGACCACGGCGTTCTGCACGGCGGGGGTGGAGCCGACCGTGGCCGACTCGCCGATCCCCTTCGCGCCCAACGGGTTCATCGGCGTCGGGGTCTCGGTGGTGTGGGTCTCGAACCAGAACAGGTCGGCCGCGGTCGGCATCCGGTAGTCGGCGAGCGTGGCGGTGAGCGGCTGGCCCTCGGGATCGAAGAGGATCTCCTCGTAGAGCGCCTGGGCCACGCCCTGGGCCAGGCCGCCGTGCTGCTGGCCCGCGACGAGCAGCGGGTTGAGCACGCGCCCGCAGTCGTCGACGGCGACGTGGCGGCGGGGCATGACCTTGCCGGTCTCCGTGTCGACCTCCACGACCGACACGTGCGCACCGAACGGGTAGGTGGCGCCGTCCTGGTGGAAGTCGAGCCCCGCGAAGAGCTCCTCCCCGTGGCCCGCGACCTGCGCCCAGGTGAGGGTCACCGTCGGCACGCCCGTGACGCCGAACTCGCCCGAGTCGGTGAGCTCGATGTCCTCGACGGCGGCCTCCAGCATCTCCGCGGCGCGGCGCCGGGCCTGCTCCAGCACGTCGTCGGCCGCGACGAGCACGGCGTTGCCGCCCATCTGCAGCGACCGCGACCCGCCGGTGCCCGACCCGCGCGGCACCAACGCGGTGTCGGACTGCACGAAGCGGATCTTCTCGAACGGGATGCCCGAGCCGGTCGCTCGCCAGCATCGCGAACGCGGTGGCGTGGCCCTGGCCGTGGGCCGAGGTGCCCGCCGAGATCGTGGCCGAGCCGTCGGCGTGCACGGTGACCGAGCCGTACTCGCTGCCGCCGCCGCCCGCGGTGATCTCGACGTAGACGCAGATCCCGATGCCGAGCGCGATCGGGTCGCCCGCCTCGCGGCGGCTGCGCTGCTCCTCGCGGAGCTTGTCGTAATCGGCGAGGCGCAGCGCCTCGCGCAGCGGCAGGTCGTAGTCGCCGATGTCGTAGCGGGCGCCGGGCAGCGTGGTGACCGGGAAGGACGCGGGTCGAGGAAGTTGCGCCGCCGGATCTCGGCCGGATCCATCCCCAGCTCGTCGGCGGCCAGATCCATCATGCGTTCGAGGTGGGCGGTGGCCTCCGGGCGGCCCGCGCCGCGGAACGCGCCCATCGGCGTGGTGTTGGTGAGCGCCACCGCGCCGTCGAAGGCGAGCTTCGGGATGTCGTAGACGCCCTGGCTCATGAGGTAGGTCGGGCCGATCGTGAGGGCGCCGCCGAAGCCCGCGTAGGCGCCGGAGTCGCCGACGACCCGCGCCCGCAGCCCGGTGATCCGGCCTTCGCGGGTGAGGCCCAGCTCGTAGTAGGCGATCTGGCCGCGCCCGTGCGGCATCGAGACCAGGTTCTCCGAGCGGGTCTCCACCCAGCTGACCGGGCGGCCGAGCGCCCGCGCCGCGCCGATCGCCACCGTGTGCTCGGCCAGCATCCCGGCCTTGCCCCCGAAGCCGCCGCCGACGTGCGGGGTGATCACCCGCACGCTGCTCCGCTCGAGGCCGAACAGCTTCGCCGCCTGGGCGCGGAAGCCGTGCGGCATCTGCGTGGAGACCCAGATGGTGAGCGCGTCGTCGCGGCCCTCGTAGCCGCCGGGCAGCACCGCGATCGCGTTGCCTTCCATCGGCATGACGGCCAGCCGCTGGTTGACCATCCGGGCGCGCACGACGACCTCGGCATCGGCCAGCGCGGCCTCGGCATCGGCCGGGTCGGTGCGCTGGCCCGCGGCGAGGTTGTCGTGGCCCTCGAACTGCGCGGGCGCGCCCGTCCGCGAGCGCGGCCTCCGGGTCGACGACGGCGAGCAGCGGCGTCGTAGTCGACCTCCACCAGCTCGACGGCGTCGACCGCGGCGGCCTTCGTCTCCCCCACGACGACGGCGACGGCCTCGCCGACGAAGCGCACCCGGTCGGTGGCCAGCGGCGGCCGCGGCATCTCCGGGTTGAGCGACCATCAGGCCGTGGTGGGCGGGCAGATCCAGATCGGCGGCGGTGAAGACGGCGACGACGCCGGGCGCCGCGGCCGCCTCAGCGGTGTCGATGCCGGTGATCCGGCCGTGGGCGAGCGGGGAGCGCACGAACGCGAGGTGCAGCAAGCCGGGCAGGGCCAGGTTGCCGACGTAGGTGCTCTCTCCGGTGATCAGTTCGCGATCCTCCACCCGGCGGACGGAGGTTCCGAGGATCGATCCAGGCATGGGTCCCACCGTACTTCGGCGCACCGACGATTGACGGGTCAGCGTGCAGCGGGCACTGTCGGAACCGCCCGCCCGGCGGCACCGAGGCCTGCGCGGCGCGACGTGCGTCTCCGGTCTGCCGGAACGCCTCCCCGGGGGTCGGACCGGTCGGGGGCCGGTCCGGCCTCCCGACCGGCGGTAGATTCTTCTGCGTGCCCGGCTTCCACCACACCGACCTGCTCCCGCTCGGCCCGGACGAGACCGAGCTACCGGCGGCTGTCGCTGCCGCCCGGCACGGTCGTCGAGGCAGCGGGCCGCACGTTCCTGGAGATCGACCCCGCCACGATCACCGCCCTCGTGCGCGAGGCCGTGCACGACATCCAGCACATGCTGCGGCCCGCCCACCTGGCGCAGCTCCGCGCGATCGTCGACGACCCCGAGGCGTCGGCGAACGACCGGTTCGTGGCCACCGACCTGCTGCGCAACGCCTGCGTCTCCGCGGGCGGCGTGCTGCCGATGTGCCAGGACACCGGCACCGCCATCGTCATCGGCAAGCGCACCGAGACCGTGCTGACCGGCGGCGAGGACGAGGCGGCCATCTCCCGCGGCATCTACGAGGCCTACGACCAGCTCAACCTGCGCTACTCGCAGATGGCGCCCACGTCGTTCTGGGACGAGCGCAACACCGGCACGAACCTGCCCGCGCAGGTCGAGCTGTACAGCGTGCCGGGGCAGGAGCCGAAGTACGAGCTCCTCGTGCTGGCCAAGGGCGGCGGCTCGGCCAACAAGACCTTCCTCTACCAGGAGACGAAGGCGCTGCTGAACCCCAAGCGGCTCGCCGCCTTCCTCGACGAGAAGCTCCGTTCGCTCGGCACCGCGGCCTGCCCGCCCTACCACCTGGCCGTCGTCGTCGGCGGGATGTCGGCCGAGTACACGCTCAAGGTCGCCAAGCTGGCCTCGGCGCGCTACCTGGACACCCTGCCGACCGCGGGCTCGGAGCTGGGCCACGCGTTCCGCGACACGCGACCTGGAACAGCAGGTGCTGGAGCTGACCCGGCAGTTCGGCATCGGCGCGCAGTTCGGCGGCAAGTACTTCTGCCACGACGTGCGGGTGATCCGGCTGCCGCGGCACGGGGCGTCGCTGCCCGTCGGCATCGCGGTGTCGTGCTCGGCCGACCGCCAGGCCAAGGCCAAGATCACCGCCGGACGGCGTCTTCCTGGAGCAGCTGGAGACCGACCCGGCGCGCTTCCTGCCCGAGACGTCCGAGGAGGACCTGCCGGGCGACGTCGTGCACGTCGACCTCAACCGGCCGATGGCCGAGATCCGGGCCCAGCTCTCGTCGCTGCCGGTGCAAGACCCGGGTGTCGCTCACCGGGCCGCTGGTCGTGGCGCGCGACATCGCCCACGCGAAGATCGCCGAGCGGCTGGAGGCGGGCGAGCCGATGCCCGACTACCTGCGCGACCACCCCGTCTACTACGCCGGACCGGCCAAGACGCCCGCCGGGCTACGCCTCGGGCTCGTTCGGGCCGACGACCGCGGGCCGCATGGATTCCTACGTCGAGCAGTTCCAGGCCGCGGGCGGCTCGCTGGTGATGCTGGCCAAGGGCAACCGGAGCAAGCAGGTCACCACGTCGTGCGCGACGCTACGGCGGCTTCTACCTGGGCTCCATCGGCGGGCCCGCGGCGCGGCTGGCCCAGGACTGCATCCGCAAGGTCGACGTGCTCGAGTACCCGGAGCTCGGCATGGAGGCGATCTGGCGGATCGAGGTGGAGGACTTCCCGGCGTTCGTCGTGGTCGACGACAAGGGCAACGACTTCTTCGCCGAGGTCAGCCAGCCGACGCTGCAGGTGGGTTTCCGCCGCTGACCGGCCTGAGGTTTGCTTCCTCCGCTCGGCGGATACCCCTCATACCTCCGACGTAGAGGGAGCACCGTGGACACGAGCAAGAAGATCTCTGCCACCAAGGTGATAGACGCGCCCGCCGAGGCGGTCTTCGCTGTTCTGACCGATCCCGGCCGCCACACCGAGCTCGACGGCGGCGGCATGGTCAAGGGCCCGGAGGGCGATGCGCCCCCGATCGGCGGCATCGGGCAGATCTTCACGATGAACATGCACCAGGACGGCCTCGGCGACTACCGGATGATCAACACCGTCACGGCGTACGTGCCCGAGGCGCGCATCGGCTGGGGCCCGTCGATGGACCCGTCGTGCGACGCCGCGAAGAACTTCGAGGGTGTCGACGTCAGCGGCCACACCTACACCTGGGACCTGCACGAGGCGGACGGCCACACCGAGGTCACCGAGACCTACGAGTGGACGGGCGTGAAGGACCCGCAGTTCGAGAAGCTCTTCCCGCTGGTCTCGCAGGAGGACCTCGAGCGCTCGCTCGACAAGCTCGCCGCGGCCGTCAGCTGACGGCCCTCCCGGCTCCGGACACCGGTCAGCGCATCCTGCGCGGGCCGGTGTCGTCGCGTTGCGGGGGTGGTCCGAGCACCGCCCGCGCGCCGATCACCGACACCCCGTGCGGGTGTCGCGAGCACGGGGTCGAGAGCGAGCGCACGCACCTCGGGCAGGTCCTCGGCCAGCGCGCCGATGCGGCGGACCAGGTCCTCCATCGCGGCCAGGTCGGTCGGCTCCGCCCCGCGGTAGCCGTCGAGCAGCGGGGCGGCCCGCGGCGCCCGCACGAGCGCCGCGGCGTCGTGGTCGGACACCGGCACCACGCGGAACGCGCGGTCCCCCAGCAGCTCGGTGGCCGTGCCCGCGAGGCCGAACGAGAGCAACGAGCCGAACGACGGGTCCTCGACGATCTCCAGCACGCACGAGACCCCCTTGGGCGCCATGCGCTGGACGTACATCTCGTCCTGGCCCGAGAGACCGGACAGGTCGGCGTGCGCGCGGCGGGCCCCGGTCGGGCGTGACGACGTCGAGCCGGATGCCGATCAGGTCGGGCCGGTGGCGCCAGCGCTCGCCGACCGCCTTGACCGCCACCGGGTAGCCGAGCTCCTCGGCGGCGGCCACCGTGGCGTCGGCCCCCGCGACCCGCCGGAACTCGACCAGCGAGATCCCGTAGCAGGCCAGCAGCCGGGCGGCCTCCTCGTCGGTCAACGCCCGGCCCTCGGCGCCGAGCTCGAGCCCCGCCACGAAGGCGCGGGCGGCCTCGCTGTCGATGCCCGACGGCGGCGTGAAGTCGCCGACCGGCTCGCCGCGCCACCGCGCGTAGCGGGTCACGCGCGGCCAACGCCGCCGCGGCCCGCTCCGGGCTGGCGTAGCTGGGCACCGACCCGCGCAGCGGCGTGCCTTCGGCGTCCCGCACCGCCAGCTCGGCGGGCACGCCCTCCGCGGCGAAGAACACGGCCACGACCGGCTTCTCGACATCGGCACGTCGTCGTCCCGCAGCGCCCGCGCGTAGGCGTCGCCCGGGGTGGCGACCGGCGGCACGAAGACGGCGACGAGCGCGTCGGCCCCGGCGTCGGGCGTGAGCGCCGCGGCGATCGCGGCGGCGAACTCCTCCGGCGACGCGCCGACGCCCACGTCGACCGGGTCGCCCGCGAGCTGCATCCCCTCCCCCAGCAGCGCGTCGGCGACCAGCACGCCCAGAGCGGTGGAGTTGCCGACCACCGCGACCCGCGGACCGTCGGGCAGCGGCTGGTAGGCCAGCAGCAGCGCGGTGTCGAACAGCTCGGAGAGCGTCTCGACCCGGATGACGCCCGCCTGCTCGAACAGCGCCCGCACGCTGGCGTCGTCGATCGGCTCGGTGTGGTCGGCGAGCGCCGCGATCGGCCCGGTGTGCCGCCCGCTCTTGACCGCGACGATCGGGCTTGGTGCGGGCGAGCCGCCGGGCGACCCTGGCGAACTTGCGCGGGTTGCCGAACGTCTCCAGGTAGAGCAGCACCAGTTCGGTGGCGGGTCGGTCTGCCAGTACTGCAGCATGTCGTTGCCGGACAGGTCGGCCCGGTTGCCCGCCGACACGAACGTCGACAGGCCGAGGCCGCGGCGTGCGCGCGGCGGCGAGGATCGCGATGCCCAGCGCGCCGGACTGGGCGAAGAACCCGATCCGGCCCCGGCCCGGCAGCTCGGGCGCCAGCGTGGCGTTGAGCCGCACGTCGGGGGCGGTGTTGGCCACGCCGAGCGCGTTGGGCCCGATCACCCGCATGCCGTGCGCCCGCGCCTCCGTCGACGAGCTTGCGCTCGGCGACGAGCCCGCCCACGCCCGACTCCGCGAACCCGGCGCTGACCACAACGAGGGTGGTGACGCCCTTGGCCAGGCAGGAGTCCATCACGTCGTCGATGCCCGCGGCGGGTACGGCGACCACGGCGAGGTCGACCTCGTCGGGGATGTCGGTGACCGAGGCGTAGGCCTTGACCCCGCGGACCGAGCGCGCCTCGGCGTTGACCGGGAAGACCGGCCCGGTGAAGCTCGCCGCGCAACAGGTGCAGCAGGATCGCGTGGCCGATCTTGGACGGGTCGGTGGACGCGCCGATCACCGCGACCGACGACGGGTGCAGCGCGTTGTGCACGCTGCGCGCCTCGGCCCGCTGCTCCCGGGCGTCGCGCACGGCGAGCGACCGCTCGGTGGGGTCGATGTCGAACTCCAGGTGCACCACGCCGTCGGCGAACTCGCGGCTGACCTGGTAGCCCGCCTCGCGGAACACCCGCACCATCGCGCGGTTCTCCACCAGCACCTCGGCCTCGAACCGGCGCAGGCCGTTCTCCCTGGCCGCGGCGGCGAGGTGCTCCAGCAGGATGGAGCCCAGCCCGCGGCCCTGGTGGGTGTCGCGGGCGACGAACGCCACCTCGGCCGCCACGACCTTGCCCGCCCGGCCCGGGCAGGCCCTCGTACCGGCCGACCGCGATGATCTCGCCGCCGAGCAGGCAGATGAACGCCACGCGGTCGTGGTGGTCGACCACGCTGAACCGCTCGAGGTCGCGCTCCGACATGCGCGGGTAGGGGCCGAAGAACCGCAGGTAGCGGGTGCGTTCGGAGAGGCTGGCGTGGAACCGGACCAACGCGTCGGCGTCGGAGCCCAGGATCGGGCGCAGGTGCACGATGCCGCCGTCGGAGGCGACGACGTCGGCCTCCCAGTGCGCGCGGGTAGCCCGGTCCGGCCCCGGCAGGCACCACCGGCGCGGGCGTCTCGGGGACGGGCGGCGTCTGCTCGATGGTCACGGTCAGTCCCGGGGGTCGTCGGGGTCGAGGCCGTGCAGCGGGAAGACGGCGCGGCGGGTGTCCAGGACGGCGGCGTCGACGCGCTCGGCGACGCCGTCACCCCAGGCGGCGTGGGCCGTGCTCGCGCCCTCGGTCATCTCGGTGGGCAGCTCCCGGTTGGTGAGCGCCCGCGGTGTGCGCGGTCCACCCCGCGGGCACCGCGGTGTGCGGCGGGAGGTCGCGGTCGAGCACCGTGGCGATCAGGTGCGTCCAGGACCGCGGCACCACGCGGAAGAGCCCGTAGCCGCCGCCGCCGGTGGCGAGCCAGCGCCCCTCGGCGGTGTGGGTGGCCAGCTCGCGCAGCCTGCGGTAGATCTCCCGGTGCCCGTCGACCGACAGCCCGAGATCGGCCAGCGGATCCTCGCGGTGGGTGTCGGCGCCGCACTGGGTGACGAGCAGCTGCGGGCGGAACGCCGTGAGCAGCGAGGGCACGACGGCGTCGAACGCCCGGAGCCAGCCGGGGTCGGCCGTGCCGGGCGGCAGCGGGAGGTTGACCGCGTAACCCGCGGCCTCCCCCTCGCCGTACTCCCGCGACCACCCGGTGCCGGGCCAGAGCGTCATCGGGTGCTGGTGCAGGGAGATCGTGAGGACCCGCGGGTCGGCGTAGAAGGCCGCCTGCACGCCGTCGCCGTGGTGGACGTCGACGTCGACGTAGGCGATCCGGTCGAAGCCGTTGTCGAGCAGCCAGGAGATCGCGATCGCGCAGTCGTTGTAGACGCAGAAGCCCGCCGCCCGGTCGGCCATGGCGTGGTGCAGGCCGCCCGCGATGTTGACGGCCCGGTCCGCGCGCCCCTCGGCGATCTCCTTGCGCCGCAGCCAGCGAACCGCCGCAGATCAGCGCGCTGGCCTCGTGCATCCCGAAGAAGATCGGGTTGTCGTCGGTGCCCAGCCCGTGGCCGATGCCGAACGGCACCTCGGGCGCGGACTTGACCGCGGTGAGGTAGGACGGCACGTGGATGCGCTGGACCTCCGAGTCCGGCGCGGGCTCCGGCGCGATGAGGTCGACCCCTTCGAGCACCCCCAGCTCGCCCGCCAGCCGCATGGTGAGGTCGAGCCGCACGGGGTCGAGGGGATGGTCGTCGCCCAGGTCGTAGGACAGGAACTGCGGCGTCCAGACCACCGCCGCTCGGGGGCTCATGGGTGCGACCGTCTCACGGATCGACGCCGGTCGCGACGGCTCGCGCCGGATCGGACGACCAGTTCGACCACGACCCGGCGTAAAGCGCGACCGGGTGCTCCGGCGGCCGGAGCCCGGCGTGCTCGGCGGCGAGGACCAGCGCGGACGCGGTGACGCCCGAGCCGCAGTAGGCGCCCACCTGCGCATCGCCGGTCGCGCCCAGCTCCGCGAACCGGCGGGCGAGGTCGGCGGCGGGCAGCACCCGGCCCGTCAGGTCCGACGATGTCGGTGGCGGGGAGGTTGTGCGCGCCGGGGATGTGGCCCGGCCCGGGGGTCGACGGGCTCGACCTCGCCCCGGTAGCGCGGTGCGGCGCGGGCGTCGAGCAGCACGCCCGCGCCCGCCAGCGCCGCGGCGCCCTCGGCGTCCAGCACCGGCATGGCGCCCGCGCGCACGACGACGTCGCCCGCGTCGGGCCGCGAGGGCGCCGCCGTGGTCGGGAGCCCGGCCGCGACCCAGCCCGCCCATCCGCCGTCCAGCACGGCCACCTGCCCCGCGGGCAGGCCCGCCCAGCGCAGCAGCCACCAGGCCCTGGCCGCGACCGAGCAGTTGCCGTCGTCGTAGGCCACGACCCGCGAGCCGGACGACACGCCCGCCGCCCGGAGCACCGCCTGCAGCCGGTCGGGATCGGGAAGGGGATGGCGCCCGCCGGGGCCCCGGCGGGCCCGCCAGATCCGTGTCGAGATCGACGAACACGGCCCCGGGGATGTGGCCGGTGTCGTAGTCGGCGCGGCCAGGGGGACCGCCCAGCCGCCACCGCACGTCGAGCACCACGGGCGGTTCGCGCTCCGGCAGCAGCGCGGCGAGCCGCTCTGCTGCGATGATCGGGGAGGTGGCGGGGGACGGGGACGCGCTCACGCCGACATCCTGCCTGCCCTCGCCCGCCTTCACCGCCGCAACAGGCGGATAGACTGGGGCCTTGACGAAGGGGCTGCGCGCGTGAATGAGCTCATCGACACCACCGAGATGTACCTCCGAACGATCTACGAGCTCGAAGAAGAGGGCGTCGTGCCCGCTCCGGGCGCGCATTGCCGAGCGGCTCGCGCAGAGCGGCCCCACCGTCAGCCAGACCGTGGCGCGGATGGAGCGCGACGGGCTCGTGGTCGTGGCGGGCGACCGGCACCTCGAGCTGACCGACGCGGGCCGCGGCCGCGCGGTGGCCGTGATGCGCAAGCACCGGCTCGCCGAGCGCCTGCTGAGCGACGTGATCGGGCTCGAGTGGGAGCACGTGCACGCCGAGGCCTGCCGGTGGGAGCACGTCATGAGCGACGCCGTCGAGCGCAAGCTCGTGCAGCTGCTCGACAACCCCACGATCTCCCCCTACGGCAACCCGATCCCCGGCCTCGACGACCTGGCCCACCCGCCGTCGGACCCGCCGGGCGTCTCGGTGCCGCCGTCGCTGGAGATCGGCCTGCAGCGGCTCGACGAGCTGGCCCGCCGCGGCGGCGGCCGCGTGCAGGTGCGGCGGATCGCCGAGCACGTGCAGGTCGACGCCGATCTCATGGCCGACCTCAAGGCGGCCGGGGTGGTGCCCGGCAACGAGGTGGAGGTCAAGTCGATCCCGCGCTTCGGCGACGCGGTGCCGGTGGTCTCGGCCGAGGGCACGGCCACCGTGGCTCCGCTCATCGCGCACGCGGTGCTGGTGCGCGCGCGGTAGCGCACCGCTTCGTCGACGCCGGTCCCGCTGAAGGCCGCCCCGCGCTGACCCGGCGCCGCGTCTCTGTGCGACCGTGGGGCAGATCGGCCCAGATGGCCCAGAAGGAGGACCTCCGTGAAGCTGCTCGTCACCGGCGGCGCAGGGTATGTCGGCAGCGTGTGCGCGGCGCACCTGGTGGACGCGGGCCACGAGGTGACCGTGCTCGACGACCTGTCGACCGGCCACGCCGACGCGGTGCCCGATGGCGCCCAGTTCGTGAAGGCGAACCTCGCCGAAGCGGCCGACGACCTGCTCGGCGACGGCTTCGAGGGCGTGCTGCACTTCGCGGCGCGCTCGCTCGTGGGCGAGTCGGTGCAGCACCCGGAGATCTACTGGCAGGGCAACGTGGTGACCACGCTGCGGCTGCTGGAGGCCATGCGCCACCACGGCACCCCCCGGCTCGTGTTCTCCTCCACGGCAGCCACCTACGGCGAACCGACGGAGGTGCCGATCCGCGAGGACGCCGCGGCCCGTCCGACCAACCCGTACGGCGCCAGCAAGCTCGCGATCGACAACATGATCACCTCGTACGCCGTGGCCCACGGCCTGGCCGGGGTGAGCCTGCGCTACTTCAACGTGGCGGGGGCGCACGGCCGGTTCGGCGAGCGGCACCTCGTGGAGACCCACCTGATCCCGATCGTGCTGCAGGTGGCCATGGGCGACCGCGAGTCCATGCAGATCTACGGCGACGACTGGCCGACGCCCGACGGCACCTGCGTGCGCGACTACATCCACGTCGACGACCTGGCCGAGGCCCACCTGCTGGCGTTGGCGAACGCCGAGCCGGGCAAGCACGCGATCTACAACCTGGGCTCGGGCACCGGGTTCTCGGTGCGCGAGGTGATCGAGGCCTGCCGGACCGTCACCGGGCACCCCATCCCGACGGTGGTCGCGCCCCGGCGCAGCGGCGATCCGGCGGTGCTGGTGGCCTCCAGCGAGGCTGCGGCCCGCGGGCTGGGCTGGCAGCCGACGCGCACCGACATCGCGACCATCGTCAGTGACGCCTGGCGCTTCACCCAGCTGCGGCACGGCGCCTGAGCGCCACCACCGCCTGATCAGTCGCCCGGGCCGGGCGCCTGGGAGGACTGCACGCCGGGGCCGGTGAGCACCGGCGGCGCCTGGTCGGGCGCGGTCGTGGCCGACCACAGGAAGTACAGCACCAGCGCGAGGAGCGGGGCGGCCACCAGCGCGGCCGCGACGCCCACCCGTACCTGGAACACACACCCTCTTCGCTCTGAGTACGCGCATCATTACACAGCGTCCAAGGGTGCCGTCCGGCCCGCCAGGCAGGCGCGGAGCTCGCCCGGCCGGGTGCCCGCGCGGGCGAGGTCGCGCAGCATCGCGGTGAAGCCGTGCCCGGGCCACGCCCCCTCGGCCCGGTCGAGGGCGACGTTGGCCAGCGCCCCGTCGCCGCGCAGCAGCGCCGACAGCGCGAGGAGCGCCGCAGGCTCGGCCGCCTCCGGATCCGGCATCTCCCGCGCGAGCAGGGCCCAGAGCGCCTCGGCGACGGCCGGCCGCGACCCGGCGCAGGCGGCGATCGCCGCCTCCCGGACCGCGGGCGTCCCCAGCGCCCACGCCACAGCCAGCACCTGTTCGTCACCGAGCACCGCCCCCACCTCCCCCGCCACCTTCCCCGGAGCCATGGAGGCGGCGACGGTGTCGAGGGCCGCGTCGAGGGCGGCGATCCCCTCGACCACGTCGTCGCCGGGGCCCGGGCCCGGAGCCGGTATCGGCCGCAGCGTCGATCTCGGCCACGAGCAGCGCCTCGCGGCGGCGGATCCGGCCTTCGTCGGCGGCGGCGACCAGGCGCTCGAGATCCGAGCGGTCGTCGAGCACCACCCGCCCCTCGGCCCGGGCCACGAGGGCCAGCGGGGTCTCGGCGGCGCTCGGCACGATGCCGGTGCAGGCGCACGCGTCGTAACACGACCAACGGCTGCCGCCGCGGGTGCTCTCCGCCCAGAGCGCCAACGGCACGTCGACGGCGCGCGCCTCCAACCCGGCGACGACCCGCTCGACGAGCTCGCCCGCCGGTGGCCCCGCGTCGCCGCCGGCCCCGACGACGAGGACGACGACACCGAGCGGGTTGTCGAGCAGGATCCCCTGCACCACCGACTCGGCCGCCGCGGCGGTGTGCTCCGGCGGTGGCAGGTCGATGCGCAGGGTGAGGCCGAGCCGCCCGCCGGAGGGACCGCCCAGGGCCATCGCCACGAGTGAGGAACGCGGCGCAAAGCCGAGCAGCACCGGGGTGGCGGCGATCAGCTCACCGGGATCGGAGACGGTGACGACGGCCGAGCCGGCGTCGGGCAGGTCGGGAGACGTCATGCGGTCGAGCGTGGCCGCGGGGCCGGACATCCCGCGGCAGTTCACCCCGATGGCTGGGCACGACCTGTGGATAGGGGACCGTCAGCGACGCGATGGGGACAACCGAGCGCGCCGGCGCTCGGAGCGATGCGGCCGGGGATCGTCAGTAGCGGGCGCCGTGTGCGTCCAGCCAGGGGCGAGGGTTGATGTAGGCCCCGTTGACCATGACGCCGATGTGGAGGTGCGGACCGGTGGACTGGCCGCGGTTGCCGGTCTCGGCGATCACGGCGCCCGCCGCCACGTGCTGGCCGACCTGCACGAACGAGCGGTTGATGTGGCCGTAGACGGTGATCGTGCCGTCGGCGTGCTGCACCCGCACCCACAGGCCGAAGCCGCTGGCGGGGCCGGAGCTGATGACCGTGCCCGCGAGGGGGACGTGGATCGGGGTGCCGATCGGGGCCGCGATGTCCAGTCCCTCGTGGAACGCACCCCAACGGCCGCCGAAGCCGGACGTGACCGGTCCGGCGAGGATCTGGATGCCGCCCGTTCCGGCCGCCCGGGCGCCACCGAGCGCCGAGGCGACGATGGCGGCGCCGGTCGCCGCAGCGGGGCGCGCGGCCTGGGCGGCGGCAGCCTTCTGCAGCTCGGCGGCCTTGATGAGCGACGAGGCGTCGGCGACGCCGGGCTCGGGTGGAACGGGGGCGACCGCGGCCGTGCTCGATCCGGGCGGGGTCAGGCCCACCGCGTTGTCGAGGCTCACCCGCAGCGCGGTCGTGCCTTCGGAGACGGCGGGAAGCGCGCTGGTCAGCGCTTGCTGGCCGGCCGCAGCCAGTGCTCCACCGGCGATCAGCGTCGCGATGGCGCGAACCGGGGTCGAGACGACGTGCGGTAGCGGGACTGACCGGTGGGCGCTCCCGGCCCCCGCTGCCGCCGCAAGGGCGGACAGCGGGGGTCCGTGGTGTGCGCGCCGGCCCTGGGGGGAGCGGTGCCGGGACACATCCATTCCTTCTGGAAGCGACCCGAACCCGGCCCGGACGTCCCGACTGGGGATGTCGGGCGGACCGCTGGGGGGAGCGTGGTCCGTGTCCGGTCTGTGACCGGGTCGTGATCGATCCGAGGAGAACGTTAGCGGCCCTTGAGCGTCCGGTTGCCCTTTCTCGGACGTTCCTGAGACCACCGGATCGCGAGATGCGCTCAGCGGGCCACCGGCGTGTTGAGCGGACACGCCGCGCTGACCTCGCCGTTCAGCGCTGCCGTTCCTCCCCTCCGCTCGGTCGGTCCAGCCCTAGACCCGTTCCGGCGCAACGCCTTCCAACGAATGGCGTAGTCGCCCACCCGCTGTGCGGTCGCCACAGTCTTGCGCGATCACACGGCGTCGCCGATCGTCAAGACCGGCGAGGTCACGCCGCGGCCGCGCAGGACGGGCAAATCCGGCGGCGGGTCGGGTCACGGAGCAGACTCGGCGGCGTGATCACCCCCGAGACCGTTCGGCTTGCCCGTGAGTCGCGTCGTCGTCGTCACCGGAGGAAACCGCGGCATCGGCCTCGAGGTGGTCCGCCAGTGCGCCGCCCGCGGGGACACGGCGGTGCTCGGCAGCCGGGACCTGGACGCGGGGCGCAGCGCCGCCGCCGATCTCGACGGCCGGGTCGTGCCGGTCGTGCTGGACGTCACCGACACAGACGGCCTCGCCGCCGCCGCGCTCACCGTCGAAGAGGCGCTGGGGCGGGTCGACGTCCTGGTCAACAGCGCAGCGATCCACTACGACACCTGGCAGGACGCCGCGGACGTCGATCTCGCCATCGTCCGCGAGGCCTGGGAGACCAACGTGCTGGGGGCCTGGCAGACGACGCTGGCGTTCCTGCCGCTGCTGCGCAGCAGCGCCCACCCGAGGATCGTCATGGTGTCCAGCGAGGGCGGGTCGCTGGCCTCGATGGGCGGCGGCGCACCCGCCTACCACGTCACGAAGGCGGCGCTGAACGCGCTGACCCGCACGCTCGCAGGCGACCTGCGCCGGGACCGGATCCTCGTCAACGCCGTCTGCCCGGGCTGGGTCGCCACGGACATGGGCGGGCCCGGCGGGCGACCGGTGGCCGAGGGCGCCGCGAGCGTTCTCTGGGCCGTGGACCTGCCGGACTCCGGCCCGACGAGCACGTTCACCCGCGATGGCCGCCCTATCCCCTGGTGACCGGCGCGCACCGCGCGCAGGGCAATTCGCCCTATTAGACGTATTTGTGACGAATCTCCGGGATGATGGCCGCGACGACGGCGAGCTGGAGATCCGGTGACGACGACGAGCCCTCCCGTGGCCCGCTCGGGCCTGCCGCGCGCGGTGGCGGCGCAGCTGGTGTTGGGGGGCGTCCTGCTGGCGCACCTGACGGTCGTCGAGGTGACCTTCCTCGCCGCGGGCACGGGCAAGAACGCCGTGCTCACGGTGGCGAAGTTCTTCGCCCTGCACGCCGCGACGCTGATGGTGCTGCAGATCCTGCTGATCGCCCGGCTGCCCTGGCTGGACCGCCGCCTCGGCATGGACCGGCTCACGCGCTGGCACCGCTGGGTCGGCTTCACGCTGTTGTGGACCGTCGCAACGCACGCCACGCTCGTCGTCCTCGCGCGCCGCGACGTGTTCGTCTGCGGGCCGACACCGATGACGGATGCCGTACTGCGCAGCCTGCGGGTGCTGAAGGTACCCCGCGCGCAGGTGCACGCGGAGCGCTTCAGCCTCGCTTGAGCAAGCGGCGCGCTACGGACGGGACAAACCCAGCTCGGCCAGCTTCGCCCGGTAGCGGCGCACGCCCGCGAGCTTGACGTCCTCGTACCCGCGCACCAGATCGGCGGCCTCGGCGGCGGCGACGGCCCGGTCGCGGGTCTGCGCCGACAGCTCTGCCGCCAGCCGGAGCACCATCGCCCGGTACTCGTCGCGCAACGCCCGCTCCAGCCGCCGCATCGGGGCGCGGCCGAACGGGTCGAGCGGGGTGCCACGCAACGCCTTCCCGCGGGCCAACGTCTGCAGGACGGGCCGCATCCACGGGCCGAGGGCGATCTTGCTCTGCCTGCCGAGCGCCTTGAGCGTGGGCGGGTGCAGGCGGTAGCGCAGCCCGCTGCCGCCGGGCACCTCCTCGGCCAGCCGCGCCTCGAACGCGGGGTCGGTGAGCAGCCGGGCCACCTCGTACTCGTCCTTGTACGCGGTGAGCTTGTACAGGCCGCGGGCGACGGCCTCCGAGAACGCGGTATCGGCACCCAGCCCGCGCTCGGCCTGCCACACCGTGAGCACGTCGTCGACGTAGCGGCGGGCGGTGCGCGCGTCCTGGTAATCGGCGAGCAGCGCGGCCCGGATGCCCACCAACCGGCGCGTCTCCCCCGCCAGCCCGCCCAGCTCGGTCCACACCGGCGGGGTGGGCACCGGAGCACCCGCGGTCGCCGCGGCGAACGCGGCCGGATCAGCGACCGCCACGCGGCCCCACCGGAACGCCGCGGTGTTGACGGCCACGGCCACGCCGTTCAGCTCGATCGCCCACTCGATCGCCGCGGCCGAGAGCGGCAGCGCGCCGGACTGGTAGGCGGCGCCGACGAGCAGCAGGTTGGCGGGCATCGCGTCGCCGAAGAGGGCGTTGGCGGCGGCCTGGGCGTCGACCCGGACGAGCTCGCGGCTGCGGCCCGCGATCCGCTCGACCACCGTCGGGATGTCGGCCGCGGCCACCGACGGGTCGCGCACCATCGCGCCCGTCGGGACCGGACTGGTCGAGACGACGGCCACGGTCGTCGCCGCATCGGCGTAGCCCAGGTTGCGGGCGTCGGCCCCGACGAGCGCGTCGAACGCCAGGTAGCAGCCCGCCGTGCCGACCCGGTTCGCCGGCCCGAGCGCGGCCGCATCGCGGGCGATCCGCAGGTGCGACGTGACCGGCCCGGCCTTCTGCGACAGGCCCGTCTGGTCGACGCCGTGCACCGCGCGACCGTCGCGGACGGCGGCCGAGCCGAGCACCTGGTTGACGGTGACGATCCCGGTGCCGCCGATCCCCGCGAGGAAGACATCGCCCGAATCGGGGTGGGCGACGTCGGGCACCGCGGGTGGCTCGGGCCGTTCGCGGCGCGCGGTGGCTGCGGACGGGTCGACCTCCACCGTGACGAACGACGGGCAGTCCCCCGCGAGGCAGGAGTAGTCGGTGTTGCAGGAGGTCTGGTCGATGTGGGTCTTGCGGCCCAGCTCGGTCTCGACCGGTTGCACGGACAGGCAGTTGCTCTTGACGCCGCAGTCGCCGCAGCCCTCGCACACCGCCTCGTTGATCACGACGCGGGTGGTGCGCACCGGGATCGCCCCCCGCTTGCGCAGGCGCCGGGACTCGGCCGCGCAGCGCTGGTCGTACACCAGCACCGTGACCCCCGGCGTGGCGGCGAGCGCGCTCTCGGCCTCGGTCGCGGCGGTCGCGGTGCCAGAGGTCGACCCCGGCAGGCAGCGGGGAGAGCGCGCGGAAGCGCTCCGGCTCGTCGGCGCACACGATGATCCTGGCGACGCCCTCGGCGAGCAGCTTCGCCGCGAGCTCGGGCACCTCCAGCCCGCCCGCCGCGTCCTGGCCGCCGGTCATGGCGACCGCCCGGTTGAACAGCAGCTTGTAGGTGATCGACACCCCCGCCGCCACGCAGGCCTGCACGGCGAGCTGTCCGGAGTGCGCGAACGTGCCGTCGCCCATGTTCTGGAACATGTGCCGCGCTTCGGTGTAGGGCGCCTGGCCGATCCACTGCGCGCCCTCCCCGCCCATCTGCGTGATCGAGGTGACCAGGCTCTCCGGGCGGCCGGTGAGCGCGACCATGGCGTGGCACCCGATGCCGCCGCCCGCGACGGCGCCCTCCGGCACGAGCGTCGAGCGGTTGTGCGGGCAGCCGGAGCAGAAGTACGGCGTGCGCCCGACCGCCAGCAGCGGCAGCGGGGCGGGCTCGCGCCGCGGCTCGGCCAGCTCGACGCGACCGGCGAGCACCCGGCGCAGCGGACCGGCGAGCGCGCCCGCGGTGAGCTCCCCGGCCACCGGGACGAGCGGCGCGCCCTCGGCGTCGGCCGAGCCGATCACGGCGGGCGCGTCGGCCAGGCCGTAGAGCACGTCGCGGATGGCCGACTCGACGAACGCCGACTTCTCCTCGACCACGAGCACGGTCGACAGGCCCGCGGCGAACTCGCGGACCAGCTCCCGCTCGATCGGGCTGATCATGCCGAGGCGCAGCAGGCGGATGCCCGCGCGCCGCAGCCCGTCATCGTCGAGGCCGAGGTCCCGCAACGCCTGCCGGACGTCGGTGAACGCCTTGCCGCCCGCGACGATGCCGAGCCAGGCCTCGGGTGCGTCGACCTCGACGGTGTTGATCGGGTTGGCGGCCAGGAACGCCCGGACCATCGCCCAGCGCGGCCCGTACATCTGCGCCTCCGCCGTGAGCGACTCGGGCGGGGCCAGCATCGGGTACTGCCGGTAGCTCCACGGCGCGCCCTCCCACTCGATCTCGGGCACGGTGACCGCGACGTCGCCGCAGGAGCCGTCGACGGTGTACACCCCGTCGGCCACGTCGGCGGTGATCTTCATGCCGACCCACATGCCGGACGCCCGCGAGAGCGCAACGCCGTACCGGCCCAGCCGGACGATCTCCTCGGCCGTGCCCGGGTAGAGGACGGGGAGGCCGTAGCCCGCGAGCGTCCGCTCCGAGATGCAGGGGATGGTGGAGGACTTGCAGCTGGGGTCGTCGCCCGCGAGCACCAGCACGCCGCCGGACGGGTGGGCGCCGCACATGTTGCCGTGGCGCAGCGGATCGCCCGCGCGGTCGACGCCGGGCGCCTTGCCGTACCAGACGCCCACCACGCCGTCGTGGCTGCGCGCGTGGCCGGGCACCTCGACCTGGCTGCCCCACACCGCGGTCGCGGCCAGCTCCTCGTTGACCCCGGGGACGAGCGTGAGGCCCGCGTTCTCCTGCAGCTCGGTGGCGCGGGCGAGGGTCTGGTCGAGCCCACCCAGCGGGCTGCCCTGGTAGCCGGAGACGAAGGCGGCGGTCGAGAGCCCGGCGCGGGCGTCGGCGGCGTGCTGTTCGACGAGCATCCGGGCGATCGCCTGGACACCGGTCAGCAGGACGGGCCCCGCGCCTGCGCGGTAGCGCGCCGACAGCTCGAACTCGACCGGTGCCCGCTCCGCCAGCGTCATGCCAGGCCCTCCTCCGTCGGTACTCCCGAAGCTAGCCGCACGCCTCCAGCGCCGTGCTCACCGCGGCAGCCGCCCTTCGGACACTCTGCACGACGGCGACCTTCCGTGCGCCCAGACACCCGCGACGTCCCGCCCACCACCGAGACCGCCGCGACCGCCACCGTCCGCTCGCCGCGGCGCAGCACGATCGGCGCCGCGATCGAGGAGATGCCCATCGTGTGCTCCTCGCGGGAGGCGGCGAACCCGTCGACCCGCACCTGCCGCAGCACCTGCCCGTAGCGCCGGGGGTCGACGATGGTGAACGGGGTGCGCCGCTCGAAGCCGCGGTCCAGGATCGCCCGCGCCATCGACGGGTTGTACGCCGCGATCGCCTTCGCCGCGCTGGAGCTGTGCCCGGGGCCCCGGCGGTACAGCTCCGTGTGGAACATCGTGCCCGCGCCGGTGCCCTCCAGCCGGTCGATGTAGAGCACGTCGGCGCCGACGGGCACGGCGAGCTGCGCGGTCTCCCGCAGCAGGTCGCGCAGCTCGCCCAACACCGGCACCGCCAGCTCGCGCAGCATCAGCCGGTCGACGGCGAGCTGGCCGATCTCGAACAGCCGCAGACCCAGCCGGTAGCGGCCCGACGACGTCCGCTCCAACATCCCCGACGCCGCCAGCGCGGCCAGCATCCGGCAGGCCGTGCTCTTCGCGATGCCCAGCTCGGCGGCCACGCGCGTCGCCCCCAGCTCGGCCGAGCGCTCGAAGCAGCCCAGCACCCCCATGGCGATGGAGACCGAGCGCAGCGGGGCGTCCTCCCGCTCCTCGGCCACCTCGGAGAGGCCGCGCTTCTGAGGTCGAGATCGGCGACCGTCATGCGTCAGCCCTCCCACTGGGGGAACTCGTCCGGCGGCGGCACGTTCACCTCGGTCACCCGGTTGCGGTAGGAGACCAGCGCCGTCTGGCCGCCCTCGCGCAGCTTGACCCGGATCTCCTCGGTGTTCAGCGGCTCACCGGGGTCGTAGCCGTGCGCCCAGGTGGCGAACGCGCGCATCGGGCCGGAGTGCGTGGCGGCGAGGATCCGTCGGTCCTCGGGGTGTTCCGCGATGAGCCGGTGGAACCCGCGCCAGAACCGGCGCACGCACAGCGCGGGAGGTTCGAAGTACATCAGCGGGATGGTCAGCCACATCTGGATCGGGTCGGCCCCGCCGAGTTGCACGCGGTAGAAGCGGTCGATCTCGACGAGCCAACGGGGCCGGTCGCCCGCCGCCATCCGTTCCAGCTTCTCCATCGTCGACTGGTACTGCCGGAACGCCGACGTCACGTCGCGCAGCCCGTCGGGCGTCCAGACGCCGAAGTTGCGCAGCTCCGGGATCGGTTCGGGCTCGGTGAGGGTGATCTCCTTGCCCCACATGTCCATGCCGTCCTTGGCCCCGTTGTAGAGCTGGACGGCGGTCTGGCGGGCACGGTTGGTGTCGGCGTGGACGAGCCGCACCCGGTCGCCGTCGTCCCAGCGCCGGGCCAGCTCGTGGCCACGCTGGTGGGCCTGCCAACCGCCCATCGGCGTCAGGCCGGCGTCGGTGGAATACCCCTGCGTGATGCCGTGACGGATGATCGAGATCTCGCAGACGAACTTCTCCGATGCCCTGCGCTCGACGGGGGCGGCGATCTCCTTGCCCCGGGTCGCCGCGGCGAGCGCCGGGGTGAACGTCGCTCCGTCGAACTCGACGGTCTTCGACCCGCGGCGCCGTCTCGGCGCGCTCCCGGAAGCGGCGCAGGTAGAGCGGGGTGGAGTCCGGCTCGGGCGGAGCGACGACCGCGCCGTTGTGCGGCACCGTTCGTCTTCGCCCCTTGGCGCTGCCGGTAGCGCGAGAGGTAGTTGGGCGCCTCGTAGCGGTCGATCGTGCGCGGGTCCTGGCCGTCGCTCATGAGTGCACCGTGAAGAACTTCTCGTTGACCTGCCGGTGGTAGTAGAAGATCGCCCGGCCCATCTCCTCCTCGGTCCAGGTGATCGGCTCGAAGTCGGGATCCACCCAGTAACCACCGGTGAAGAGCTCGTTGCGGTTGCCCACCGGGTCGAAGAAGTAGGTCGTGTAGCCCCGGGTCACGCCGTGGCGCGTGGGCGCCACGTCGATCGTCACCCCGTGGTAGGCCAGCGTGTCGGCGGCATCGCGGATCGCGTTCCACTCGTCGACCCAGAAGGCGAAGTGGTGCAGCGCGCCGTTGGGGCCGGTGATCACGGCGATGTCGTGCGGGGTGTGGCTG
>CAWCZG010000001.1:0-990196 GCA_963799945.1 uncultured Actinomycetota bacterium | reverse complement strand
CCCGGCCGGCCTGTCGGAAGTCATGACGCACCCCGTGGGGCCGGGTGCGGACCGGCAGTACACCGAGCTCCCCGGCGGGGGTGTCGGTGACCACCCGTGCGTCACTGACGGCGGTAAGGACGTCGCCTTGGGCGTCGAGGTGTTGAGCGCGGGTGACGGGCCGCCCGTTGCGGATCCGCGCGGCCAGATGCGTCGGAGACCGCAGTGCCTCCAGGCCGGGAACCCGGTGAGGGGTTCAAGGGCAACGCTGGGTGAGCACGCCGGGGCAGGGCGCGGCATCCTCACCTGATGTCGCTCGCGTCGAACTTGCCTGCACATTCTGCGGCTGTCCGTATGTGGTGGCGGTTCTCGCGGCCTCCGGCCTGGCCAATCACCTCGCATTATTCCGCGACCTCGACGATGCACTCCCGTCCGACTGACGCACTGCGCTCGCCACGTCCCAAGGCGTCATCATCAGACCAATGCCCACATGAGGAAAATGCTGTCGCTGATCACCGTCCGACCAGAACCGTGACGCTCCGCATCAAGGAGCGCCACAGTGTGTCCGCGCGGACCCCGTGGTGCTACGACCAACCACAGGTCACGGCGGGGGATTGTCCACATGAAACACCACACATGTGTGATCTCAGGCTGAGCGGGGGACAGACCGGCATGAGAATCGGATCGAGTATTGGTTTGATCGCAGTAGGTCTCATCCTCGCGCTTGCCGTGAACATCCCCGTCAGAGGACTTGATCTGCATCAGATCGGCTGGATCCTCGTCTTCGTCGGCGTTGTCGGGCTGGTCGTCAGTGTGCTGATGACTCGGCGAAGCCGACCCGTCGTCGCCCGGGAGGCCTACCCGCCGGTTCGGCAGGAAGAGGTGGTCCTGCGCGAGCGCCCGGTTGCTCGTGAGACCTACCCGGTGACGCGCCAGGACGTGACTCCCCCGATGGCGCAGCGGGATCCCCGCTACCAAGGCCCGAACGAGCTCTGACACCACCGCAGGCCGCATACGCCCCCGTCTACATCGTTGGCCCGAGATCACCGGAGTGCCGGCAGGGGTGACGCAACGATCGCCGTGAGACGCAGCCCGGACATTGTTCTGGGCCGAGGCGCGCCAGAACGACAGCCGTGGCTTGACGCGCGACCACTCTTGATGCGAAACGCAGATCTCGGAGCAGCGGCGGGCGGAGGCGGCGTTTCGCCCGATACATCGTGTCGTCGGCATGTCGCAGGACCTCATTCGCCGACAACCCGTTGCCGAGAGCAACTCCGACGCTGGCCGAGAGCCGCACCTCGTGCTCGCCGATGAACGAAACAGTTCCCGCAGCTCGCCCGAAATGCGGCCGGCGACCTCCCGGACCTGCGCGACTTTCTCGATCTGCTCGTACAGGATGACGAACTCGTCACCACCGATGCGGGCCGCGGTGTCACCGACCCGGATCGCGGTCGAAAGCGGATCGGCGACCTGCTGCAACAACTGGTCGCCGATGTCGTGGCCGAGGGTGTCGTTGACGGCCTTGAACCGTCGAGGTCGACGAACACCACCCCGACATCGCGGCGCCCGCGCTGCGCACCGGCCAACACGTGAGCGAGGCGCTCCATCAGCACCGCCCGGTTCGACAGGCCGGCCTCGTCGCACGCCCCATAAGCAGTACCGGTCAGCGAGCGTGTATCCGCGAGACCGCCGTCCCGACCTTTCGGAAAACCGAGTACGCCGAGTTCGCTGCATTCCGCCAGAACCCCCGAACCGCGCTGTCCTGCAGCTCCTCCGCAACGACCGGTGGCACCGCGATGCGGCTGCGTGAGGCCTTCTCGGCCGCCCGCCAGTCCTTCACGCACGTCGTGACGGGCGTACGCAGGTCGCCTGACAGCCCGACCGCGGTGGGCACCCAGTCGGCGTATGTCGTGCCAGCCGGCACGTCGGTGTTCGCGATCTCGCGGGTGGCGAAGTAGGCGCCGACCGCGCACGAGGCGGCGGCTCCGCGCAGCGGCGCACCGTCGCTGAGCAGCAGTTTCGCAGCTGCCTGACCCTTCTTATCGAAGGCGTCGCCGGAGAACTTGGAGAACTGCCACATCGTCAGGTAGGACAAGTCAAGCCGTGCCCTGACCTGGTCGGGTGACACCGCGATCCGCGCGGCCATCCCCGGCCCGAGTGCAAGTCCGGTGCCATCGCCGAGGAGATTCGACGCGTCCTCGAAGAGCAGGGCCGCGCTGGTTGGAGCTAGCCCCGACCAATGCAGGCCGGGCGGGTCCGTCACGACCCACACCCGCTCGGAGCTGTTGGAAACAACCGTCTCGTCCGCTCCGTTGGTGCAGATCGCAAGGTCGTTACCGAGCGCGGCCTGATCTTGGGGCGAGTCCAGCCTGAAGCTGAGCGGATATGGATCGTTGCTCGGGCAGCTCGGCGACGCGGTCAGGGCGAGCCGGGCCAAGGCGTCCGGCGCCGGCGCGCCACCGCAACCCGCGATCAGCAACGCCAAGACAACGACCGTGGTAACGCTCCTCCGTGCTCGGCTCATGATCGGCATCGCGGTTCCCTCCGTCCCCGGTGAACTATGGCTCGGATACCGCCATTTGTCCGTTACGTCGAGGCGTCAGGAGGCGACGTGCGGATTCGCATCTATCACCTTCCGCGCGACCGGCAATAGCGATGATGCAGCCGCAGCGGGCGAGGCCAGCGATCAACACCACGGTGGCCAACTAGGCTATGGCATCGACGACCGCGTTGGCCTGGTTCGCAGGTGCCAGCAGGTCTTGCTCGACCACCACGAGCGTCGGAACGGTGATCACGCCGAGCTGGTCGAGATTGTCATGGAGCAGGTCGGCGTCCCACTGTTCGACGGTGACCTGCATGCCGATACGTGGCCGCCCAGATCGCGGTCAAGGCAACCTACGGACTGTGGGTGACATCATCGGAGCGTGCCGCCATGGCGCGGGTGTTAGCCACCTGCCCAAACCAGCAGCGGCCCGCTTGAGACGCCGGTGAGCGAGTTCCGGCGGATTCTGGCGGGGGCGGATATCTACTGGTCGACAGCCATACCTGAAACCGCTGATCTGAGCGGACAGCGATAGACGCCAGCGTCGCCGCACCCTGCGCAGATCCGCGGATCACCATCGCGCTCCCGTCGGTTCGGACTCACTCAGCACCCGTCTTGTCGTGACCGCGTCCGCGGGATCTCCTGGGCGAATTCGACGATGAACCCGTCGGGGTCGGCGACATGCAGCGTGCGATGTCCCTACGGCCGCTCCACCGGCCCCGCCAGCACCGCAACCCCGCGCTCGCGCAGCGCCGCGGCGACCACGTCGAGGTCCGCGACGAGAACAACGACCTCCGCGCCCGCACCCGGAACTACTGCGCCCCCGGTCAGCCACTGCGCCCGTCGCCGCTCATACAACGCGAAGCGGGTCGTCCCGGTCGCGAACTCCGCATAGCCGGCGTCGGTGAAGCGATGCTCGAACCCCACCACGTCGCGGTAGAAGGCCACCGACGCGGCCAAGTCGGAGACGAACACGATCACGGTCCCGGAGCCCTACGGCGTGTGGGGCGGGCTCACCGAAGCCGATCGCACCGAACTGCTTCACCCGCACGGTCGCGGCGTCCGGATCAGCGCGGGCCCGGCCTGGATCGAATGATCCCTCGGCCGGGACGCGCTTGCCGATCAGGTCGTCAGGCGGGCGAACATACCGGGCTCGTAGGAGCCCGCCGGGTTGCGCGCGATCACGTTGATCCGGTTGGCCGCGTTGATCAGAGCGACCAGGCAGACCAGAGCGGCAAGTTGGTCCTCGTCGTAGTGCTTGCGCACCTGGGCCCAGGTGTCGTCGGACACGCCGTCGTGGGCGTCGGCGAGCCGGGTGCCCTCCTCGGCCAGCGCCAGCGCGGCCCGCTCGGCCTCGCTGAACACGGTGGCCTCGCGCCAGGCGGCGACCAGGTTGAGCCGGACCGGGGTTTCCCCGGCGGCGGCGGCGTCCTTGGTGTGCATGTCGACGCAGAAGCCGCAGCCGTTGATCTGGCTGGCACGCAGCGACACCAGTTCCTGCGTGGACTTCGGCAGCGGGGATTGATCGATCACCAGGCTGGCGTTGGCGAACCGCTTGCCGAACTTGAAGGCGATCTCGTTGCCGAACAGGTCGATACGGGCGTCCATGACTTCGTCCTCACTCGTGGTGTTGCGTGCTGCAGTGAACGAACACGAGATGCCGGCGACCCGATCCTTGTGACAGCCCGGGCATGTGACGCGCACCATCGACCAGGTGGTGTCACAAAACGGTGGGCCCCGGTGTCTGGTGGGTGACCAAGTCGAGAGTGAACGGGAGCCACCATGGCCGGCACGTCGCAGACCGCGTCCGGCGACCGCGGCGGGAGGACGAGCCGGCGCGGCCGCCCGGATTCCGCCACCGAGGCATTCCTCGCCCACCGCAATCTGCTGTTCACCGTCGCCTACGAGATGCTCGGCTCGGCCGCCGACGCGGAGGACGTCCTGCAGGAGACGTGGCTGCGGTGGGCGAACGTGGACCTCGACACCGTCGAGAACCAGCGCGCCTACCTGGTCCGGATCACCACCCGCCAAGCGCTCACCCGGCTGCGTACGCTCGGGCGCCGCAAAGAGTCCTACGTCGGCCCCTGGTTGCCCGAGCCGTTGCTGACCGCGCCCGACGTGGCCGAGGACCTTGAGTTGGCCGAGAGCGTGTCGATGGCGATGCTGTTGGTGCTGGAGACGCTGACGCCGACCGAGCGGGCGGTGTTCGTACTGCGCGAGGTGTTCGACCTCGCGTACGACGAGATCGCGGAAGCGGTCGGCAAGGGCCCGGCGTCGGTCCGTCAGATCGCCCACCGGGCGCGGTCACACGTGGCCGCGCGCCGGCCGCGCGGGGTCGTTTCCCCGGCCGAGACTCGGGGTGTGCTCGAGGCGTTCCAGCAGGCGGTCCAGACGGGTGATCTGCAGAGTCTGCTCGACGTCCTCGCACCCGACGTCGTCTTCCTGGGCGACGGTGGCGGAGTCAAGCAGGCCGTGCTGCGGCCCGTCGTGGGTGCGGACAAGGTGGCTCGCTTGTTGGCTGCAGGCTTGACCACCATCCGCGCTGCGATGTCGGTCGAGCCGGTGCAGGCCAATGGCTGCCCGGCGCTGATCCTCCGGCTCAAGGGAGAGGTCGACAGCGTCGTGGCGGTGCGGGTCGAGGACGGCTTCATCACCGGGCTCTACGCCGTGCGCAACCCCGAGAAGCTGACGCACATGCAGCGGGAGACCGCCCTACGCCGCTGACTCCCCGACCCCTCCCAACCGGCCGGCCGGGGCTCGGTCCCGAGCGCAGTTTCGCCCATGGTGTCCTCGTTCGTGGATCCGCTGGTGCCGCACGACCGCCACGAGGTCCGACGGCGAAGGACATCGACACGACCGCTGCCGGGCTGTGCCGCGCGCCCGG
Source organism: uncultured Actinomycetota bacterium (assembly GCA_963799945.1). Lineage (GTDB taxonomy): Bacteria > Actinomycetota > Actinomycetes > Mycobacteriales > Pseudonocardiaceae > Pseudonocardia. The sequence goes on along the minus strand of CAWCZG010000001.1, from coordinate 984,791 downwards.
TGATTCACCGTGTCGGCCGATCAGTCGTCTGTGCCACCGCCGCCAGGGGGGCGCGTAACTGCTGGCGGCTGCGTGTCAGCAGCCGCGAGACATGCATTTGGGAGATTCCGAGCCGCACCCAACGCGCCTAAAGCAAGCCCAGCCAACTCCGAGCTGTGCACCGAAGGGTGCTCAGAAGTACCACCGCCCGGGAGCAGCCCGCGACACGAGGCCCGCACCTGCGGCTGGGCCGCTATCCCGACCGGATCGTGCATGTGGTCGGGGATGCCGCCTACGTCGGGGAACGCCTGCGCGACGTGGACGGCCGGATCACCTGGACCAGCCGGTTGAAGGTCACCTCGGTGCTGCACGAACTGCCCCCGCCCCGCACCGGACGCTCGGGCGACCCCGCACCCGCGGCGCCCGGTTGGGTACCCCGGCCGATGTCGCCGACCTCGCGAAGAAGGCCAACATCGCGCGCGCCACCCAAGTCCGTCGTTACTGCCGCACCGACGCCGTGCAGATCACCGAACGGGTCTGCCTCTGGTACGGATCGTTTCGCAGTCGCACCGTGCGCGTCGTTCTGGTGTGCGACGACAAACCCCGCACCCACGACCGTGCCGACCGCGGCTATGGACTTCCGTTGGTCACCACCGATCTGGACTCCTCCGCGGAAGATCTGGTCGCCCGTTATGCCTCCCGTTGGGGAATCGAGCAGGCCTTCGCCGACGCCCGTCAGACCATCGGGGTGGGCGATCGCACACGTCGCGCCGTGGAACGAACGGCGCCGTTCGGGCTGACCTGTTTCAGCGTCGTCACCATCTGGTACGCGCTGCACGGTCATTGCGTCGATGACGTGGCCGGTCACCGGTCCCGGGCCCGCTGGTACACCACGAAGACCGAGCCGTCCTACAACGACATGGCCGTCAAGCTCCGCCGGGTCATCATCGCCGCCAGATTTCGCGGTCCATGCCCTGAGCAGGCCACCCCGCAAGAAACCCGGGCCGTCCTCGCAGCCTGGGCGGCCGCCGGGACTTGATCAACAAAAACTGCGAAGCACGAGCGGTCTGGCTCGAGGGCGTGCACCCACACCTGCAGCGTGTTCTTGCGGGCCATGATCGTGGCTCATCTCGCCTCCCCGGCCGCAGCCGGATTCAGCGTGTCCAAGATCCGGGGTCAAGGCCCCTGCTGAGCTGGATGGTGCTAAGCACCCTGCGTTCCCTTGGCGCAAACAACGCCAACAGCACCGCGGCGAGCTGCGCCATTGGATCCTCCGGATTCGAGGAGTCGATGCGGATCGGGTCGGCCAGGTTCCGCACCCTGACCCCGCGCGTGGACAGGTCGTGGAGGAGGTTGAGGGTGTCGCGCACGGTGCGCCCGAGCCGGTCGAGGGTGTGCCGCACGTTCCCGTCCCGGCATACCCGAGCAGCGCGTGCAGCCCGGGCCGGTCGGTGGTCGACCCGGACTTCTTGTTGAACCTGACATAGGAGACGCCGCGAGCTGCGGCGCCGACGACGATACGACCACCGCGAGGTGGTGTTCCAGTTCCAAGGATGTGGGACGTCACCAGCTTCGGCTGGCCGCACCATCCGGGCAGACCGGTACACCCGATTCGGGCCAGCCCCCCGATGAGTTCGCCCGTTGCCGGTGGTCTGCTTACCGACAACACCCGCACCGAGGAGGAACCGATGCCCACCACGGCCCAGGTCCAGAAAATCGTCAACGTCGTCATCCCCGTAACCGACGTCGACGCCGCCATCGACTTCTACACCGGCAAACTCGGCCTGACCAAACGCACCGACATCCCCTTCGGCGACCAATACCGCTGGGTCGAGGTCGCACCCGAAGGCGCCGACACCGTGATCGCGCTGGCCCCGCCCGGACCCGGCGGCACGGCAGGCGGCCAGCAGACCGGCATCAGCCTGCAGACCGACGACATCGACACCTACCACGCCCAGCTCAAAGCTGCGGGCGTCGACGTCGACACCGAGATCAGCCGCATGGGCGGCCCGATACCGCCGATGTTCTGGCTGCGCGACCACGAGGCCAACGTGCTGCTGGTCGTCGAGGTCGCCTGACCAGGCGTTCCTTGCTCGGGCAGCCGGCCGACTGCTCGGCCGGCGGTTCCCGATGTAGGCCGTGGCCACGCCGGGCCGAGCTCAGCCGCCCCCTTGCTGCGTGATCTCGATCAACGACAGGTGCACGCGATCGACGGCGGCGATCTCCTGACATCCCTCCTGGTATGCGGCGTCCCGAGGGCGGCCATCGATGACTGGTGGCCACAGCACCAGATCGACCCTGCTGAGGCACCCATCCGGACGTTGACAACACAACATTCCACGGAGAATCGTCGACAATCGACTGCATGCGGTGCCGGTCTTCGAACGGGCGACCAGCGCTGCTCCACCGGGAGGGGCCGCTCGATGAGCGTGGCGCGGAGCTCGGTACGACGGATCGCATGCACAACAGCCGCAGTGGTGGTCACCCTCGGGCTCACGCCCGCAGTGGCCCTGGCAGCACCTCCCGACACCGGTTCGAACATCACCGCCGCCGAACGCGACGAGATCCTCGCGCAGCACGCGCTCTTCCGCGCCGAGGTCGGCGAACCGCCCCTGGTCTGGGACACCACGATCGCCGCCGGGGCGCAGGAGTGGGCCGACGCCAAAGAGGCCGACGGGCAGTTCGAACACTCCTCGGGCACCGGCCTCGGTGAAAACCTCGCCGGTGGCGAAGTCAAGGACGCCACCATGCGCCTCGGTACCGACGAGCGGATCACCTACCAATCCGACCCGCAGCCCACTGGTCAGGAGAAGAAGACCGTAGGCCACTACACCCAGATCGTCTGGAGCTCGACGACGAGGGTCGGCTGCGGGTTCGCCCCAGCGAACAAGCTGGCCTTCGGGCTCGTCGTCTGCCGGTACGCACCACCGGGAAACTTCACCGGCCAGTTCCCCTACCCCGTAGGTACCGCCCTCACCTCGCAACCAGGCTTGGCGCCCGTGTCCGGCGCGGCAGGTGGCATTCCTGCGGGTGGCACTCCGCCCGCCGACACCGGCGGCATCCCCGCGGGCCCCACACCACCCGCCGACACCGCCGGCAGCCCTGCCGCGGGGGGAACTCCGGCCGGCGGAACGCCTCCGGCGGTAGGCACGGCCCCGGCGGCAGGTGGCGCGGCCACTTGTACGAACGCCGACGGCTCAGATCCCTCGCCGCCAGCCGCGCAGGCCGCGCTCACCTGCCTCATCGCCGGTGCCCGCGGCGCAGCGAGCCTGCCCGGTCTGGCAGCGAGCGCGCCGTTGCAGGCCGTCGCCGCGACGATCGCGCAGGGCACAACTCCACCTGACGTGCGCGCGGCGCTCACCGCAGCCGGTTATTGCCCGGGCGGTCGCATCACGTCGTGGAATTACGCCGGGTTCGGGGGCGGCAGCCCCAAGGCCGCGTTGGACTACTTCACCGCGAACGCGCACGACGTCGTGTTGGGCCAGGGCGGCGACCTGGGAGTCGCCGTGGCAGGCACCAGCTACGCAGTGGTGCTCGCCCAGTGCGGCTGAAGGCCGAGTACACATCCTGGGACCATCGCCGCCATGATCGAACGGCTGGCCCGGGAGAATCCGACCTGGGGCTACCAGCGCGTGCAAGGCGAACTTCTCAAGCTCGGCCACCGCGTGGGTGCCTCCACGATCCGCAGGATCCTCAAGCGCAGGCGCATACCGCCAGCACCGCTGCGAGCCATCGACACATCCTGGCGACGGTTCCTGCGCGCGCAGGCCTCGACCGTGCTGGCCGTGGACTTCTTGCACGTCGACTGCGCCCTGTCCTTGAACGGATCTACGTGTTCTTCGCCCTGGAGGTCCGCAACCGCTACGTGTGCATCCTCCGCGTGACCACTCACCCGACCGGATGCTTGCTGGCGTGGCGGACGCAGCTGCCGCTCGATGCGGTCGCTGCCGGTTGTAGTGCAGCGAATACTGGGCAAGGACGCTGCGCAGGTGCCGCTCGCCGAAGATCGGCATCCGGTTGGTGACCTCGGTGCGGATGGTCAACACGAATCGCTCGGCGTAGCAGTTCGCCCGTGGACACCGCGGCGGAATCTTCACGGTGTCGATGCCTGCGCCGGCCAAGACGTCATCAAACGCGGTGAACTGCCCGTCGCGGTCGCGGACGAGGAACCGAACGTGGTGGCCCTGTCGTCGATATCCATCAGCAGGTTGCGGGCCTGTTGGGTGGTCCACCTGTCCCCGAGCCGATCCACGGCAGGATCCGACGTCGACCGGTACTTGGCGGCCTCATCAACGAGCACGAAGCCGCGGCCTGAAACCGCTGATCAGATGCCATGGTCGAGTTCTGGCACCCGACAGGGTTCCCCAGTGCCTCGCCCGCCGCACTCGCTGCGGCGCAGCCAGCGCTACCTGACCGGCAACTGCTTCGGCGACACCGTCGCCCGCGACGGTCTCGACCTGCCCACCCGCGAACTACTCATCTTCGCGATGCTCGCCGCCCTCGGCAGCGCCGACCCCCAACTCGCGGACACGTCACCGGCAACCTCAACGTCGGCAACCACCGCGCCCGCCTGCTGACCGTGTTGACGCTGCTGGCGCCGTTCATCGGCTACCCCCGCACCCTCGACGCCCTCAACGACATCACCACCAACTGATTCTTCCCACGGATCGAAAGAGAGAGCGACTTCATGCGCGCGACCTCCATCTACGCCGCAGGCGACATCCGCGTCACCGACGCACCCGACCCCAAGTTCGTCGAACCCACCGACGCCCTCGTGCAGATCACCCGGGCCTGCGTGTGCGGCAGCGACCTGCACCCCTACCACTCCGCCCCCGACACGCCGCAGGGCAAGACCATCGGCCACGAGCTCATCGGTGTCGTCACCGAGGTCGGCCCCGACGTGCAGACCCTGTCGGAAGGCCCTCCTGAACGGTCCATGTGCTCGTGCCGAGGTCGAGTGCCTCGACGCGCGGTTCCGTGACGATCACCCCGCAGAGCCGGTGTCGAAGATCGGCCAGCCGATCTCCGTCACCCACCGGCTCTGGTCCGGGGTGTCGTGGCGGTCGGTGAGGTAGTACTCGCGCAGGGGCCCGTCGACGGCGATGGCGTGGTGCGTGACGTAGGTGGCGAGTGCCCCGTAGGCGCGGTCGATGTCGGTGTGCGGGCCGAGGTGCTCGATCGTCGCCAGGTCGACGGCAGGGATCACGAGCGGCGTGAGTCGGCCCATCGGTCGGACGGTGCCGGTCGTCGGGACGAAGATCGTGGCTTGGCCGCGTTCATGGGTGAACAGCTCGTTGTCGAAGATGCCTCCCGCCGGGCCCGCGTGCGCGACATCCTGCGCGGCCAGAGTGGCGTAGAGCTCCCCCAGCGCACCCTGGAACCAGGACAGGGTGTCGGCGACATCCACGGTCTCGATGATCGCTACCGCAGGCGTGGCCCGCACATGGCGCCGCCCAGCGCCGGTGGGCATTGCGGGATCGGGGCCCTCGATCAGGTCCCGGAGTGAGGCGACCGCGGTCTGCGTCCGGACAAGGCCCTCTTCGAGACGGGCAAGATGCGCGGCGATCAGCGCGTTGCGGGTGTCGGGGTCCGGCGCCGACACCACGGCGTGCACGTCGTGCACGGGCATGTCGAGGCGACGGAACCGCCGGATGACGTGCGCCGTCGGGATCTGGTCGGTGGTGTAGCGCCGATATCCGGTCCGGGGGTCGACGTCGGCCGGTTCGAGCAGGCCGACGCGGTGGTAGTAGCGCAGGGTCTTGACGCTCAGGTGGGTCGCCCTGGCGAAGTCGCCGATCGCCAGCGAGGTCTGCATGGACCGATTCTGCAGCCTCCCCCAGGGGGAGAGTCACGGCGACGATCCGGCCTTGACCGTCCCCCGACGGCAGCGCGAAGTCTCGGAACTACCGGCCACCCGGGCCGGTCTCACCGAAAGGACCACCCGTCATGCACAGCACCGAGCTCAGCGGCGTCGTCGCCGCCCACATTGCCGCCGTCAACGCCTTCGACCTCACCTCGATCATGGCGACCTTCGCTGAAGACGCCTACGTCAACGACAACCGCCGCGAGTTCCTCGGCAACGCCGCCGTGCAGCGCTGGGTCGAGCGGGAGGTGGTCGGCGACAAGCTCACCATCGACGTCCGTGAGGTCCTCGACCACCATGGCGACACCATCGTCCGCGGCGCCTACGACGGCACGTTCGACCGGACCAACCTGCCGGAGGAACTCGTGCTCTCGAACTACTTCAGCGTCCGCGACGGGCTGATCGTCAGCCTCGTCGTGATCTTCAACCAGCGACCCGACTACTGAGCCTCGAGCGGGCGGCGTGGATGGGCGCGGGAGTGGGAACACCGATGTCGTGACGCGCGCATCCTGGCTAGGGCATCGCTGATGAAGACCGACGAAACCGTGGCGGCGTTGCTGGAGCGCGCCGGTCGCACCTATGCCGACGAGGCCGGTATCAGTCTCACCGACAAGCCTGCGCCGCTCTACCGGCTGCTTGTGCTGTCCGTGCTGCTCTCCACACGGATCAAGGCCGACATCGCCGTGGCGGCCGCGTCCGAGTTGGCGCGAGCAGGCATGGGCACCCCCGCGCGGATGCGGGCGACGTCCTGGCAGGACCGCGTCGACGCGTTGGGCCGCGCCCACTACAAGCGCTACGACGAGAGCACCGCCACCGCACTGGGCGAGGGCGCCGAACTGCTCCACGACGAGTACCACGACGACCTGCGCCGACTCCGCGAGCGCGCCGAGCGCGACCCGGCCCGCATCCGCGACCTGCTCACCGCCTTCCCCCGCCTGGGCCCCGTCGGTGCGGACATCTTCTGCCGCGAAGCCCAAGCGGTCTGGCCCGAGCTGCGTCCGGCGCTGGACGGCAAGGTCCTCGACGGCGCGAAACGCCTCAGCCTCCCGACCACTCCCGACGACCTGGCCGCGCTGGTGGCGCCCGATCAGCTGGCCGTGCTGGCCGCCGCTCTGGTACGGGTGGCACTGAACAAGAGCGTGGCCGAGGAGGTGCAGGCGGCGTGAGCACGTCCGAGAACCTCAGCGGCCGTCTTCATCGGAGCCGCGGCTTCCCGGAGAGCTGTCGCTCCGCGTGTCGCCCTCGATCAAGTCCGCCCAGCCGCAATGTTGCGCACGGATGCCGCTCCCACCGATAAGCGTGTTTCGGCTGGCTGCACCAACCGTGGCAGTCAGGCTCGTGATCCAGCCGCAGGCGGTGGAGCATCTCCGTGCACTGAGGCGTCTGAGCCATCTCGTGGGCGAAAGAGCGGACCACTCCCGCAGCACTCGGACGAACGGGACGGGACGACATCGGGCCTGCCCACGTCAGGACGGACATGCTCCGTACTCATCGCGGGGTCCCGGCGATAGGTGGTGTGGGTGCTCTGTACGGAGCAGCCAAGCCAACACCAGGGCGCAATGGCTGCCCGGGGTGCATCACTCCAGATGATGCGCCACGGGCGGACGATCTCGGGTGCGCCGGCGCCGATGATCTGGCTGAACCCGAGGGCTCGGTCAGTGACCGAGGAAACCTGCTAGCCGGCAGCGTGGGTTCGGATATGGGTCAGGACGGTGTCGAGACCGGCTCGCAAGGGGGCGGTGTCGCGTCGAATCTGAGTCAACAGAAGTCCACCTTGCAGTGCCACGAGCAGGGCGAGCGCCAGTGTCTCGGTGTCCGTGTCCGGGCGCAGGTCGCCCCGGTCGCGCATGCGCGCCAGGCCAGATCGGATCGGCGCCTCCCACCGTTCGAAGCTGGCGGCAAGGTCAGCCCGGGCCTGCGGAGCTTCCTCGGCGAGTTCGGCCGCCATCGATCCGATCGGGCAGCCTCCGGCGCAGCGTCGCTGCTCTTGCATGTCGATCAGCAGGTCGCGCCACCGTTCGAGGGCGGCGAAGCTGTCAAGCTCGTCGAGCACGGGTCGCTGCGCGGCCAGGATGCCGTCGGTTTGGTGAGCGATGACGGCGAGGACGAGGTCGTCCTTGTCAGTGAAGTAGTGGTAGAGCTGCGAGGCGCTCACCCCGGCTCGGCGCTGGACGTCCTCGATGGCGGTCCGAGCGACGCCGTGGGCGAACACCAGCTCGGCGGCAGCGGAGATGATCCGCGCGCGAGTGGCCAGGCCTTTCGCGGTGAACTTCCTGACCTCTGCTCGGGCAACCTCAGGGACCGGGCCGGCCGGCTCGACCTGCTCTTTCCGCCCTTCGACTGCTGGCTGATGCATCTCTCGAGTATACGTCGTGTTCTGGAGTTGACACTCCAGAACTTCGACCCTAGTTTGGAGTGGTCGCTCCAATACACGAGAGGTTCTCATGCCCCACGAACTCAAGGACTCCACTGCTTTGATCACTGGCGCCACCAGTGGCATCGGCAAAGTCACGGCCGACCAGCTGGCCGCCCTCGGCGTGCACGTCATCGTGTCCGGCCGGGACAAGACACGCGGCGACGCCGTCGTGGCCGGTATCCGCGCCGCAGGCGGAACCGCGGACTTCGTCGCGGCCGAGCTGAACGACGAGGACAGTGTGCGCAACCTCGCCTCCCGCGCCACGGAGTTGGGCGGCGGCCACGTCGACATCCTGGTGAACAGCGGCGGCGTCTTCCCCTTTGGCCCGACCGCGGAAACAGCACCACACCAGATCGATGAGGTCTTCGCCGTCAACGTCAAGGCGCCCTACCTGCTGGTGGCCGCTCTTGCCCCGGCGATGGCCGAGCGCGGTCATGGCGCGATCGTCAACATCACGACCATGGTGGCGAGCTTCGGCATGAACGGAGGGGGCCTCTACGGCTCCAGCAAGGCGGCACTCGGACTGCTGACCAAGTCTTGGGCTGCCGAGTTCGGCCCCGCAGGCGTCCGTGTGAACGCCGTGAGCCCTGGCCCTACTCGCACCGAAGGCACCCTCGGCATGGGCGACGGGTTGGACCAGCTCGCGTCGGGAGCCCCGGCCGGGCGCGTTGGACAGCCGGAGGAGATCGCCGCTGCCATCACCTTCCTCGCCACCGACCAGGCCAGCTTCGTGCACGGTGTCGTGCTGCCTGTAGATGGCGGCCGCCTCGCCGTCTGACACCAGACTGGCCCCAGACGAACGAAACCGAGAGTCCTCCTCGATGTCCCGCACACGGTGATCAACGCGGCTGGGTGACCCCAGCGACACACCCGGCCCGGTGATCGCAGCGAACCGCATCCCATGTGCCGCGGTCGGACGGGCTGGCCTTTCGATAGTCATCGATCCGCAGTGTCGACGACAGATTGATGACTCTCACCAGCGTGTACCAGCAGCCTCATGGCCACCGATAACCACGCCAACGTTATGTGACGCAGCACTAGCCGCCGCCGAGAGCGGCATGGAGGCCATCATGAGCACGACCGATCAAGTCACCCCGCGATCGGCGGGACCGTTGACGTTCAGCCCCGATGGGGTCCTCTTCGTGGGCGACAACAAGCTCGGAGCCGTTTTCGCCTTCGAGACCAAACGTGGCCACGCTCCAGCCTCGCTGGACCCATTCCTCTTCGAGTCGATCGACGAGAAGATCGCCGCAGCGCTGGGCGTGACAGCGAAAAGCCTGGTGATGAACGGAATGGCCGTCCACCCCGTGACGCGCGAGCCATACCTGTCAGTTGGCGTACGCAACGGCGATCGCCTGGAGCCCGCGATCGTGAGCGTCTCGCTCGACGGTGAGATCCGGCCCTTCGACCTCTCATCGTCGAACGCGACGGTGCACCAACTCTCCGACGTCCCTGACGAGGGCAAGACCTTCACGTCGCGCGCAGGCATGTTCCCCCTGCCGCCTGCGGAGGTCTTCGAAGAGAAGGCGCGCACACCGCTGCGATCCATGACGATCGTGGACCTGAAGTTTCACGCCGGCGACGTGTTCATTGCCGGCGTCTCGAACCAGGAGTTCTCCTCCACGCTACGGCGGGTCCCCTACCCGTTCACCGGAGACGCCAGCGAGACCCAACTGGAGATCTACCACGTCGCTCACGGAATGTACGAAACACGCGCGCCGATCCGGGCCATGCAGTTCGCCACCATTGATGGCGAGGACACGCTGGTCGCCGCCTATGCGTGCAGCCCTCTGGTCACCATTCCGGTCTCCGAGCTGCGGCACGGCGCGAAGGTGAGGGGCAAGACCATCGGCGACATGGGCAACGGCCAGCCGATCAGCATGGTCGCCTACCGCGACGGGGACGAGGACAAGCTGTTCATCACCAATCTCGGCCGCGGCCCCATGATCGTTCCGCTTTCCGGGATTCGCTCCGCCGAAGGTTTCACTCCCGAGAACCGGCCTGCCCAGGGCCCGATGCTGGACCAGTCACCCTTCATGCCTGCCGGGCCGGTCGGCAAGCAGGTGTTGTTCGTCGGATCGTCGCTGCGAGCGGACCTGTTCAGCGACCGCTTCTTCGTCTCGCTCACTCGCTACGCAGACACCGGCGACCTGACGCTGGAGACCCTGATGGTCGGCCCGATGCCCGCACGGCTGGACAAGATCTGGGTGGAGTTCGACTTCCCGGGCATCGAGTTCCCGCCGCACAAGGCCGCGTGAGGTGCCGATCCGCATCTCTCCTCGAGCCACGGTCCTGCCCGCCAACACCCTGCGCTTCTACCTTCGGTTTCCCAGGCCTGCAGAGGCACACTTCGATCGTGACCATCTCTGGCTGCTGGACGAGCAGGAACGGGTGGTGCCTGACCCCTTCCTGGTCCTGTCGCAGGAGCTCTGGTCCGTTGACGGGCGCCGCCTGACGGTGCTCATGGAGCCGGGAAGGATCAAGCGCGGTCTGGGCGCGGACCCGGCTCACGAGCCGGCATTTGTGGTCGGGCGGACCTACAGCCTCGTCGTCACAGCGCTCGGACAAACTGCACGACATACCTTCCGCGTCAGCGATCCAGTTCTAGAGGCGCTCGACGAGGCCGATTGGCGACTCGACTTGCCGACAGAAGGCAGCCTCGACCCGGCCGTGGTGCACTTCGGCAGAGTCATGGACGCCGCCCTTTGCGAGGACGAGATCGCAGTCGTGACCCCTTCCGGAGAGGTCGTTCCAACTCGTGTGTCACTCGCAGCGGACGGAACCGCGGCGCGGCTCGTCCCGAACCACCCGTGGCGCGCCGGGGCGCACCGCCTCGTTGTGTCTGAACGTCTTGAAGACGTTTGTGGCAACCGGTTGGGCGAAGCCTTGGACCATGACCTGGCCTCTGCTGGATCACCGCGGGCCGGAATGATCAACTTCAGTACACGCAGCCTCGCCACGCCCTCGTCCGCTCAGGCGGGGAGCTGACACCTCGTTATGACATGAAGACGTGACCAGTCTGTTGGAGGGGGCACCAGGCCTGAGGCCCGTGGAGCAGGTTCGTCTGACTTCGGCGTCTTTCCGTGCGGGCGCACATCTGTGCTGTCTGGCGGGAGGTGCGCGATGCGCAGGTCGTGGTGGCGGCCGTTGGTCGGGTCGCTCAGCTGTCGGCAGGTGGGTGCGCCTGCAGGACGTCGACGGCCGCTTGCTCCGCGTCGGCGGCGAACTCGACGGAGAACGGTGAGAGGACGGCAGTGCCGAGGTAGTCCAGCTCGTTTGCCACGTCGACGACGGACTGCCCGCCATGAAGCGCCAGCCAGCATCCTGCCGCTCCGGGCCCACCACACCGCCGGACGTAAGACCCGCTATCGGCGACCTCGGGCACGGCGTCGGCGATCATCCAGGTTTGTGGCCGTGGCGTAGCCCGTGGAAGGCCAGCCCAGGCTTGACCGGCGCCCAGCCGAACCGCGGGTCAGGCTTGGCCGAGGGTGCCGTTGACGGCGGGTCTCAGGGCGCGGCGGCCGATGTCGCTGCGCCGAAGCCGGGCAGGCCCAGGTCAGCAGTGAGCAGCAAACAAGTAAGCGCAAGGCAAAGCGGGTTATTTCGCCCTTTCGCAGGGCAACCTCCGTGCGGCGTCTGGTGGCTGCGGCTGGAGGGGGTCCGGCCACCAGACGCCAACTCAGCGGCGGGATTGTCGCTCGCCGACGGAGCGCGGAACGGCCCGTCGAGCAGTAGGGCTGGTGTCTGGCGAAGAGGACACCGCAGGGGCGTGAAGGTGCAGTGGTGTTGCCCGCAGCTGACGATGACGATGACGAGCCATCTCCAACGCCGTCAGGGCACGCTCGAGCGCACGGTCCAGGGGCGCTTAACGATTTCTGGTTCGCGATCTCCTCAGGCGGAGTTGACTCGTGGGATCCACAGAACCCCCGCCTCTACGAATCGCACAGCGCCGTAGGCAACCGCCGACCGCCGTAGAGTCATTTTTGAACGAGTCCGCTGACCAATGAGGACCGGTCAGCCCTTCCTTCCTCCCCTCCCTTCCCTCCCACACCCTCTCCCCCCCACTCACCCCCCCACCCCCCCACCTCCCTTCCCCCCCCCCCTCCCACCGCTCTTCCCCCTCTCCCCCCTCCCCCACTTCGCTGCTTCCCTCCACCCTGTGCTTTCTTCCTCTTTCCTCTCTCTCTCTCCCTCTTCTTGTTTTGCAGCTTTCATCTCTTACCCCACACCTCCTCTACATCCATCAGCTCCTTCCTTCTCTTCACATCCTTTCAGCTCTGTCTCTTTCATTTCCTTCTCTCATCCTGCCTAACTAGCTGTCATCAGGCCCGTCATCGGCGCGCGGCCACGCCAATTCCCTGATCGCCGGATCCGCCACGGTGGATTCTTAAGCCCAGCTTGTGGCCGAAGCAGGTCGTTCCTGGCTCGGACGAGCGAGTGGATCGTTGCATCTCGCCTCGTGCCGTTTAGGGATCGAGGATGGGCGAGCGCCTCCGCGCAGCGGGATAGCCTGATCAACGAGCGCCTGCTCCTCGCGCCTCGCGTGCCTCGCCGAGAGGCTGGGGTTATTGAGTCGGTGACAGCCGGCCGAGGACGGACCAGTGCTCGACGAAGCGGCCGTCGCGCACCCGCACGAAGTCCATCACCCGGAACTCGACCTGGCGGCCCGTTGGCGGCGTGCCCAACCAGTCCCCGACATGTCGGCCTCGGTAGACCTTATGTGTCGCGACGACACCGTCGGTCGCCACGCAGTGCACGATCTCGATCGCGAGATCGGCGAACGCCGCGTGCAACGCGCGCGTCACCTCGACCACGCCGCTGCGGTCGTCGGCCCGGCCCTCCTTGGCCGAGCGGTTCCGGAAATCGGGGGCGACGAACTCGTCGACCAGATCGACCCGACCGGCCTCGTGTACCAGCTCGACGAAGGCACGCATCCGCGCGACGTCGCCGGATTCCGCGTTCATATTCACCTCACCGACATACACCAGTTCGCCCTCCGAGGGTGCACGGCGAGCAGCAACGAGCCGGCAGATGGGCGTGCCGGATTACCAGCTCGCGATCATGACCCCTGCAGTGTGTCGGAAGGTTACGACGCCAATACGACGCGAGCCGCCGTTGCCGCATCGCTCCAAAGGCGACGCCGGCGGCCTTCAGCGGAAGACGACGGTGCTGCCCTCGTTGAGCAGCACACGTCGCTCCGAGTGCCATTTGACCGCGCGGGCCAGCGCCAACGCCTCCGCGTCCCGGCCGACGGTCGAGAGAGCGCGCGGGTCGAGGGTGTGGTCGATCCGGATGACCTCCTGCTCGATGATCGGGCCTTCGTCCAGGTCGGGGGTCACGTAGTGCGCAGTGGCGCCAACGAGCTTGACCCCTCGGTCGTACGCCTGGTGGTACGGCTTGGCGCCCTTGAACCCGGGCAGGAACGAGTGATGGATGTTGATGGCGCGGCCGAGCAGCTTGAGACAGAGACTGTCGGAGAGCACCTGCATATAGCGGGCGAGAACCACGACGTCGACCCGGTACTCGTCGACGAGCTCCAGCAGCCGCTGCTCGGCCTGCAGCTTGGACTCCGGTGTGACGGGCACGTGGTGGAACGGCAGGCTGGCCGCCTCGGCCATCGGCAGCAGGTCTTCGTGGTTGGACACGACAGCGACGATGTCCGCGCTCAGGATTCCCGCCCGCCAGCGGAAGATCAGGTCGTTGAGGCAGTGCCCCAGCTTTGACACCATCACCAGTACCCGCTGCGGGCTGTCGTCCGAGAGCTGGTACTCCATGCCGAACTCCTCGGCCACCTCCGTGTGGAACGCCGCGGACAGCTGCGCGGCGTCGACGTCGCCGACGGCCGCGACCTCGGTGCGCAGGAACAGCGCGCCGCGGATCGGGTCGTCGAACTGCTGGTGTTCGACGATGTCGCAGCCATGCATGAACAAGAACGCCGTGACGGCGTGGACGATGCCCGGACGCTGTGGGCAGCTCAGGGTGAGGACGAAGGTTCGTGGCACAGCTGTCTCCTCAGCATTCGATGACATTGACCGCGAGACCGCCGCGCGCTGTCTCCTTGTACTTGTCCTTCATGTCCGCCCCGGTATCGCGCATCGTCTTGATGGCCTTGTCCAAGGAGACGAACTGCTCGCCGTCTCCGCGCACGGCCATCCGCGCAGCGGTGATGGCCTTGATCGAGCCCACAGCGTTGCGTTCAATGCACGGGATCTGCACCAACCCGCCGATGGGGTCGCAGGTCAGCCCGAGGTTGTGCTCGATGCCGATCTCCGCGGCGTTCTCGACCTGGTCCGGCGTCCCGCCGAGGACCTCCGCCAGCCCGGCCGCCGCCATCGAGCACGCCGACCCGACCTCGCCCTGGCAGCCGACTTCGGCACCGGAGATGGAGGCGTTCTCCTTGAACAGGATCCCGACCGCGGCCGCGGCCAGCAGGAACCGCACGACGCCGTCGTCCGAATAGGAGTCGACGAAATCGCGGTAGTAGTGCAGGACCGCAGGGACGATGCCTGCGGCGCCGTTCGTCGGCGCGGTGACCACACGGCCGCCTGCCGCGTTCTCCTCGTTGACCGCCAGCGCGTAAAGGGTGACCCACTCCATCGCCCGCAGCGGATCGCTGCTGTCGTCGGTGGCCTCGAGGGTCTTGAGCAGAGCGGCAGCGCGCCTGCGCACGTTGAGCCCACCCGGCAGTGTGCCCGTCGCCCGCACGCCCCGATCCGCGCACTCCTGCATCACCGACCAGATGTGCAGGAGGCCGGACCGGATCTCCTCTTCGCTGCGGCGGGTCCGCTCGTTGGCGAGCATCAGGTCGCTGATCCGAAGGCCCGTCTCCCGCGTGCGGCGTAGCAACTCGTCGCCGGTGTGGAACGGGTACGGCACGGGCAGCGCCCCGTTGACGGCGGCGACCTCAGAGCGGGCGATCTCGTCCTCGTCGAGAACGAACCCGCCGCCGACCGAGTAGTACTCCCGGATCAGCAGCACGTGCCCGTCCGCGTCCCTCGCGGTGAACCGCATCCCGTTCGAGTGGAAGGGCAAGCGCTTGCGGCGGTGCAGCACGAGGTCGTCGTCCATCGAGAAGGTGATGGCGTGGATTCCGGCAAGCCGCAGCACCTTGTCGTCATGCACCTCGGCCACGCGTGTCTCCGCAACCTCGGGATCCACGAGATCGGGCTTCTCACCCTCAAGGCCGAGCACGACGGCTTTTGCCGTGCCATGGCCGTGGCCGGTCAAGCCGAGCGAGCCGAACATCTCGGCCCGCACGGCTGCGGTGCGGGTGAGCAGCCCCTCACCGGCCAGCCGGGTCACGAAGGTGTTCGCCGCCCGCATGGGTCCTACCGTGTGCGAGCTCGACGGGCCGATGCCGATCTTGTAGAGATCGAAGGCACTGATCGTCATGGTCACCGCCGGATACGAGACATCTCGGGGTCGACCAGCGGTTCCGCGACGACGGTCGCCGCGATTCGCCGGCCGAAGTACTCGATCTCCACCGACCCGGCCGCCGCGGTGGCCGGAAGCCACGCGTAGGCGATCGGCCTGCCGACCGTGTGACCGAAGGCGGCGCTGGTGACGTAGCCCGCAGGCTTGCCGTCGAGGAAGACCGGCTCGTGTCCGAGGACGACACTGCGTCCGTCGTCCACGGTCAGGCAGAAGAGCTTGCGCGAGACGGTGTCGGCCGACAGCCCGGCGATCGCCTCACGGCCGACGAAGTCGCCCTTGTCCAGACGCACGGCGAAACCGAGCCCGGCCTCGTACGGGTTGTGCTCGGTGGTCATGTCGTGACCCCAGGCGCGGTACCCCTTCTCCAGGCGCAGGCTGTTGAACGCCGCGCGCCCGGCCGCGATCACGCCGAGGTCCTGTCCTGCGGCCCACAGCACGTCCCACAGCCGCAGCCCGAGGTCCGCGCTGGTGTAGATCTCCCAGCCGAGCTCGCCGACGTAGGACAGGCGCATGGCGACGACGGGAACACCGCCGATGCGGGCTCGCCTCGCCCGGAAGTACTTCAGGCCCGCGGCGGTGAAGTCGTCGTGGCTCAGTGGCTGGACGAGCTCGCGGGCGAGCGGTCCCCACACCCCGATGCAGCAGGTGCCGCCGGTGATGTCGCGGACCTGGACGCTGCCGTCGGACGGCAGCTGCCGCTCGAGGTAGTCGAGGTCGAGCGGACCGTTGGCGCCGACCTGGAACCGGTCGCGCCCCAACCGGGCGACGGTCCAGTCGCTGCGGATGCCGCCTGCCTCGTCGAGCGCGAGGGTGTAGGTGACGGCGCCGATGCTCTTGTCCATCTTCCCCGTGGTCAGACGGTCGAGCAGGGCAAGAGCCCCGGGGCCGCTCACCTCGAGGCGTTTGAGCGGCGTCATGTCGTACATCGCAACCGCTTCACGGGTGCGCCACGCCTCCACCGCCGCGATGGGCGAGTGGTGCTGCGCAGACCAGTCGTCCCGCTTCGGTGGCGTCCACTCGGCGGGCAGGTCGGGCAACAGTGCCGCGTTCGCCTCGTACCAGTGTGGACGTTCCCATCCGGCACCCTCGAGGAACACCGCTCCGAGCTGCTCCTGGCGGACGTGGAACGGGCTGATCCGGACGTTCCGCGGCGACTGCTTGGGCTGCAGCGGATGCTGCACGTCGTAGATCTCCACGAAACTCTGCGCCGAGGTCTCCTCGACGTACTCGGCGGAGCGCTGGAACTCCTCGAAGCGGTGCACGTCGCAGCCGTGCAGGTCGTACTCGGTCCGGCCGTCGATCAGGAGCTGGGCGACGGCCTTGGCGACGCCTGCCGAGTGCGTCACCCACACGGCCTCGGCGAGCCAGAAGCCTGCGACGTCGGAAGACTCCCCGACCAGCGGCCCACCGTCAGGGGTGAAGGAGAAGATCCCGTTGAAGCCCTCCTCGACCTTCGTCCCGCGTAGTGCCGGGAGCAGCTCCCGGCACTGCTCCCATGGGTCGGCGAAGTCCTCCTCGGTGAAGGGGAGCATCGACGGCATGGAGTCGACGGTGACGTCGCCGTCGTCCTCGATGTCGCCCAGACGCACCGGCATGGGCCGGTGGGCGTAGCTGCCGATCCCGATGCGGTCGACGTGCTCGCGGAAGTACAGGTCGGCGTCCTGGTGGCGCAGGATCGGCATGCCGATCTCGGTCGCCTCGGTGTTGCGTCCGACCAGCTCGGCGACCTGGCCCGTCTTCACGTACTGGTGCGCCAGCGGCAGCAGGGGCACGTCCATGCCGACCATCGCGCCGATCGCCGGTCCCCAGAATCCTGCGCACGAAACGACGATGTCGGCCGGGATCACCCCGCTCGAGGTGCGCACACCGGTGACCCGGCCACCCGCCTGCTCGATTCCCACCACCCTGGTCGAGCCCAGGAAGTGGGCCCCGCGCGCCTCGGCGCGCCGCGCGAGGGCGACCACCGCCCTGGCGGCTTTCGCCAGGCCGTCGGTCGGGGTGTGCAGGCCGCCCACGACGCGGTCGCGGTCCAGCAGGGAGTGCAGCCGGACGCACTCGTCCCCGTCGACGAGCACGCTCTCGACGCCCCACGACGTCAGCCACCCGTGCCGCCTGCGCAGGTCGGTCAACCGTTCGGGGGTCGTGGCGACCTCGAGGCCGCCGACCTTCTTGAAGCACCAGGCTCCGTCGAGGTCGATGTCGGAGAACTTGTCGACGGTGTACGTCGCGAACTGCGTCATCGTCTTGGACGGGCTCACCTGGAACACGAGCCCAGGGGCGTGGGAGGTCGACCCACCGGTCAGCGGGAGCGGCCCCTGGTCGACGACGGTCACGCGGTCGACACCACGGGCGGTCAACTCGTCGGCGAGGTTGGTTCCGACGACGCCGGCCCCGATGATCACGACGCGGGGTGTGGTGGGCATGCGTGCTCCTGGTCGCTCTACGGTGGTGGTGGGTCGGTCGGGTCAGGCGGAGGTGCGGTACTCGGTCGCGGCGTCGAGCAGCCAGCTGGTGAGGTATCCGGCGAACGACGAGCGCACCACGAGCTGGTAGTCGGTGCCGTTGTCGTCGAGGGCCATCACCACGACGCCTGCCCGGCCGAGCAGGGTCTGCGCGGCGGCGCCGCGGCCGAACGCCCGAGGGTGGAGATCGATCGCGCAGCCGCCTGCCAAGAGGTCGCGGACGTGTTCACCGCGCAACGCCACGATGGTGCGCTGAGCGGAGACGTCGACGACGGTGCCGTCGGTCCCGACCGCGTCACACAGCCCCGCTTCCAGCTCCTCCGGGGTCGTGAACGGGCTGCAGACCAACCACTCGTCGGGTCCGAGCCAGACCACCGTGGCGGTCCCGCTCTCCGCGTACGTCGACGGCCTGAGGGGCAGGGCGACGCCGAGGTGCTCCGCGACGGCGGCCGCGACTGGCGCCGCCGGGTCGACCCGGAGGTCGGCCATGGCGACAAACGGCCGCGGGGTGATCTGCACCCCGTCGGGCAGGGCGTCCAGCGCGTCACCCCAGGCCGTCAGCGGCGCGGTTCTGGCCAACGCTTCAGCCGTCACGACGGGCTCCTTCGGGGTCGACGAGGACGGGCTCGGTGATCTGTGCGGGGACGAGCTCTCCTGCGACGGGCACGTGCACGATCTGCCCGATACGGGTCCGGCCTGCCTTCACCAGCGCGAGTGCGAAGCTTCGACCCAGCTCGGCGCTGCGGTAGCTCGACGTCACGTGCCCGAGCATGGGCACACAGGGTTCGGGCAGCGGGGCGGCATCGATGATTTGCGAGCCTTCCGGAACCAGAACAGTGGGGTCCACCGGCAGCAGGCCGACCAGGTGCTTGCGATCCGGCCGGCTGTTGTCCGCCCGGGCGAAGGAGCGCTTGCCGAGGAAGTCCGGCTTCTTCTTCGACACCGCCCAGGCCAGGCCCAGGTCCTGCGGGGTGGTGGTGCCGTCGGTGTCCTGCCCGATGATGGGATAGGCCTTCTCCGCACGGAGCACGTGCATCGTCTCGGTGCCGTACGGCGTGATGCCATAGGGCTCCCCCGCGGCGACCAGACGTTCCCACAGCGCAGGGGCGTGCCACGCGTCGACGTTGACCTCGAACGCGAGCTCGCCGGAGAAGCTGACCCGTGCCACCCGCGCCCGCACGTCGCCGATCCGGACGTCCTGCCAGGTCATGAACGGGAACGCCGCCTTCGAGGTGTCCAGTCCGGTCACCGTGGCGACCACGTCCCGCGATCGGGGACCGACGACCGGGAACGTCGCCCACTGCTCGGTCACCGAGGCGACGTGCACCCGCAGGTGCGGCCACTCGGTCTGCAGCCAGTCCTCCATCCACTCCAGGACCGCGGCGGCGCCACCAGTCGTGGTGTAGACGAGGAACCGGTCGTGGTCGATCCGCAGCACGGTCCCGTCGTCAAGGACCATGCCGTCGGTCCGGCACATCACGCCGTAGCGGACGGAACCGACCTTGAGGCTGCTCATCATGTTCGTGTAGAGCAGGTCCAGGAACGTCGCGGCATCCGGACCCTGTACGTCGATCTTGCCCAGGGTCGAGCCGTCGAGGATGCCGACACCGCCACGGACCGCCGCGCACTCCCGTAGGACGGCGGTCTCCATGTCCTCGCCGGGCAGCGGGTAGTACCGCGGGCGCTTCCACTGCCCGACGTCCTCCCACACCGCGCCGCGCGCGACGTGCCACGCGTGGACCGCGGTGGTGCGTTCGGGGTCGAACAGCGACCCGCGGTCCCGCCCGGCGAGCGCCGCGAACGCGACCGGGGTGTAGGGCGGCCGGAAAGTGGTGGTGCCCAGCTCCTCGATCGGCACGCCCAGCAGCTCCGCGGCGACGCCGGAGGCGATCACGCCGGAGGTCTTGCCCTGGTCGTGCGCGGTCCCGATCGTCGTGTAGCGCTTGATGTGCTCGATGCTGCGCATGCCGGCCCCGACGGCCCTGGCGATGTCGGCGACCGTCGCGTCGCGCTGCAGATCAACGAACTGACTGCCGCGCGTGTCACCGTGGGGTGCGTCGCCTGCCGCGTCCGGCACCCGCCACATCACGAGGGTGGGGGTCCGTTCGAACCCGCCCTCCGCGACGGGACGCGCGTCCTCGTCGAGTACCGCGACACCCAGGTCGTCCAGCGCCGCCGCAGCCGCCCGCCTGCCCTCCTTGATGCAGCCCGCCAGGTCGAACACGCCTGCCGCAGCGCCTGCGACACTCGTCTGGGTCAGTACGTCACCCGGGACGAACGCGCCGAGCGCAGTGTCGTAGCGCAGCCGACCCCCAGTCTGGCTGAACAGGTGCACTGCGGGGTTCCAGCCACCGCTCACCAGCAGCAGGTCGCAGTCGAGCCGCTCCGGCTCCCCGGTCACGCCGTCGCGGAGCGGCGCCACCAGTGCGGCGCTCACCCGGTCGAGGCCGTCGGTGCCGGTGACGACCTGTCCGGCGCGCACCGGGATGTTCCGGCAAGCGCACGCGGCCTGCCACTGCGCGGGCGGCTCCGCCCGCGCGTCGACGACCGCCCGCACCTCGACGCCCGCGTCGGCGAGGTCGACCGCTGCCGCGTAGGCGCTGTCGTCGGTGGTGAACACGACGGCCGTGCGCCCGGCCAGCACGCCGTAACGATGCAGGAACGTACGCGCCCCGCCTGCCAGCATGATGCCGGGACGATCATTGTCCGCGAACACGATGGGGCGCTCGTGTGCCCCGGCCGCCACCAGCACGCGGCGGGCCCGGATGCGCCAGACGCGCTGTCGCGACACATGGCGTGGCGCGGTGGCGCCGAGGTGGTCGGTGCGCCGCTCCAACGCGAGGACGAAACCGTCGTCGAAGTGCGCGAACGCGGTGGTCCGCTGCAGGTGCACCACCTCGGGGAAGCCCGCGAGCTCGGCGGTCGCCCGCCGGACCCATTCCAGCGCAGGCAAGCCGTCGATGCGTTCGTCGGTGCCCAGGAGATTGCCGCCCGCCTCGGACTGCTCGTCGACCAGCACCACGCGCACGCCCGCCCGCGCCGCGGCCAGCGCTGCGGTCAGGCCTGCAGGCCCCGCACCCACCACGAGCAGATCGGTGTGGACGTGGCGGGCGTCGTAACGGGCGGAGTCCGCCACCTCGGCGAGCCGGCCCTGGCCGGGAATGCCACGCGCCGCAAGCCCGTCGGTCAGCTCGATCGTGGTGGCCAACAGCATCGGCTCCGGAAACGGCTCCTCCACCTGGACCAAGCTGTTCGGGTCCTCCGCCCAGGCCGCGGCAATCCCCCGGGGCCGCCCCAGCTTGATGCTGGTGCCCGTCCGGTGCACCCCGTGGGCGAGCAGCGCGGAGGCGAGGGTGTCGCCGGGGTGGCCGGTCAGCGTCCGGCCGCCGAACGTGAACCGGTAGGTGGTGTCGCGGTCGATCCGACCGCCTGCGGGCAGCCGGTACGGCGCAGCGGCGTCGTTGTCGATCTCACTCACGGGATGGCCTGCTTCTGCTCGTCGAGCCGGTAGACACGGTGGAAGCGGTAGGTGCTGGTGTCGCGAACCGCGTTGAACCAGCGGCGGCAGCCCAGCGCGTGCACCCACCGCTCCGCGAAGAGACCCCGGGTGTTGTCGCGGACGAACAGGTACTCGGCCCACTCCTCGTCGGACAGCGCGGCCGAGTCCTCCGGATAGGACACATGGGCCTGGCCGCCGTAGTGGAACTCGACCTCTTCGCGCGGCCCGCACCACGGGCACTCGATCAGTTGCACGGCATTCCTCGGTGTCGCTGGGCTGTGGTGGGTGGACGTCGATCGGGCACGGCGGTCAGTGGGCGACGCCGGCAGCGCCGTGCTCGTCGATCAGGGCACCGCTGACGAACCGGTCCAGGGCGAAGGGCGCAATGTAGGGGTGCAGCTCGTCGTGGGCGATGGTGTGCGCGAGGCAGGCACCGATGCCCGGGGTCGCCTTGAACCCTCCGGTCCCCCACCCGCAGTTCAGGTACAGGCCCTCGTAGGGCGTACGGCCGACGATTGGCGACGCGTCCGGGCAGACGTCGACGACGCCGGCCCAGCTGCGGAGCAGGTGGGCGCGGGCGAACACCGGGAACAGCTCCACGGCGGCGGCCATTTGCCGCTCGATGACGTGGAAGGCGCCCCGCTGGCCGTAACCGTTGTAGGAGTCGACGCCCGCACCCATGACGAGCTCGCCCTTGTGGGCTTGGGACACATATACGTGGACGTGGTTCGACATCACGATGGTCGGGTGAACCGGTTCGAGGAGCTCGGAGACGAGCGCCTGCAGCGGGTGGCTCTGCAGGGGTAGCCGCAAACCGAGCATGTCGGTGAGCACCGACGTGGTGCCTGCGGCACACAGCACGACCTGGCCTGCCGCGACATCACCCCGCGTGGTCTGCACACCGGTCACGCGATCGCCGTCGGTGAGAAAGCCGGTCACCCCGCAGTCCTGGACGATGTCGACGCCTGCCTCGTCAGCGCGCCGCGCGAAACCCCACGCCACGTAGTCGTGTTTGGCGATGCCTGCGCGCGGCTGGTAGGTCGCGCCCAGCACCGGGTAGCGGATGTCCTGCGAGGTGTTGACGATCGGGCAGACCTTCTGGACCTCGTCGGGCGTCAGCCACTCTGCGTCGATGCCGTTGAGCTTGTTGGCCTCGACCCTGACGCACGCTGTCGCGGACGTCCTGCAGGCTGTGCGCGAGGTTGAGCACGCCGCGCTGGCTGAACATGATCGGATAGCCGAGGTCGTCCTCCAGGCCCTCCCAGAGCTTGAGGGAGTGCTCGTAGATGGCCGAGCTCTCGTCCCACAGGTAGTTGGAGCGGATCAGCGTGGTGTTGCGGGCCATGTTCCCGCCCGCCAGCCAGCTCCGCTCCAGCACGGCCACGTTGGTGATCCCGTGGTTCTTGGCCAGGTAATGCGCAGTTGCGAGGCCGTGCCCACCGCCACCGACGATGACCACGTCGTAGGACTTCTTGGGCTCCGGGTTGCGCCACAGGAAGTCGGGGTGCTCGGGCAGGTGCGCGCCGGGCCGGACGGGCCCGCTGTCCACCGAGGTCATCGGGGCGTCTCCTTCAGCGTCGGGTAGAGCGGGCGGGCGGCGGCCAGCGCCGTCACGCGGTGACGCAGGACGTCCAGTGCGGTGTCCTCTGTCGCCGGTCGCAGGGCCTCGGCGATGATGTCGGCGACCTCGACGAACTCGGCCCTTTCGAATCCGCGGGCGGCCAGTGCCGGTGTCCCGACCCGGATCCCGGAGCTGATCAGCGGGGGGCGGGGGTCGAACGGGACGGCGTTGCGGTTGACCGTGATGCCTACCCGATGCAGCCGGTCCTCGGCCTGCTTGCCGTCGAGCTCCGAGGCCCGAAGGTCGACGAGCACGAGGTGCACGTCGGTGCCGCCGCTGACCACGCCGATGCCTGCCGCGCGGGAGTCCTCGGCGAGCAGACGGTCGGCCAGGATGCGAGCGCCCTCCAGCGTGCGGACCTGCCGGTCGCGGAACGCCTCGCCTGCGGCGATTTTGAACGACACCGCCTTCGCGGCGATCACGTGCTCCAGGGGGCCGCCCTGCTGACCGGGGAACACCGACGAGTTGAACTTCTTCACCAGGCCCGACTCGGAGTTGCCCATGAGGATGACCCCGCCGCGCGGGCCGCCGAGCGTCTTGTGGGTGGTCGAGGTGACCACGTGCGCGTGCGGCAGGGGCGACGGGTGCAGCCCCGCGGCGACCAGCCCCGCGAAGTGCGCCATATCCACCATCAGGTAGGCGCCGACAGCGTCGGCGATCCGCCGGAATTCGGCAAAGTCGAGGTGGCGCGGGTAGGCCGACCACCCGGCGATGATCACCCGGGGCCGCTGCTCACGCGCCACCCGCTCGACCTCGGCCATGTCCACGCGGTGGTCCTCCGCGCGCACGTGGTAGGCGGCGGCCCGGTAGAGCTGGCCCGAGAAGTTCAGCCGCATGCCGTGCGTGAGGTGGCCGCCGTGCGCGAGGTCGAGGCCGAGGATCCGCTCGCCGGGGTGCAGGAGCGCCGCCAAGGCCGCGGCATTGGCCTGCGCACCCGAGTGCGGCTGCACGTTCGCGTACTCGGCGCCGAAAAGCGCCTTCAGACGCTCGATCGCGAGCTGCTCCACGACGTCGACGTGCTCACAGCCGCCGTAGTAACGCCGCCCCGGGTAGCCCTCGGCGTACTTGTTGGTCAGGACCGAACCCTGCGCCTCCATGACCGCCAGCGGCGCGAAGTTCTCGCTCGCGATCATCTCCAGGGTCGACTCCTGGCGCGCGAGCTCGGCCGCGACCGCCGCATGCACCTCGGGGTCGGTGTCGGCCAGGCTCCCGCTCAGGACCGGGTCGGCGCCGCGTCGCGCCTCCGTTTGTACGGCCATGCTCATCTGAAGTCCCGTTCGTGGTGGTGGGTTCGCAGTTCGGGCCTTGCCCTCGTCAGATCAGGCGTGTCCGGCGCGGTCGTCGAGGTGTTGGCTGACCCAGTCGTGGAACAGCCCGATGTGGTGCTCGCTGGGCACCAGCACCCCACCGTGGGCGTACGCCCGGGAGTTCGCGGCGAGCTGGCAGCGCACGGCGGCGTCGAAGTCCTGCTCATTGACCCGATGAAACAGCTCGACGGACCGGCTCAGATCCTTGCCAGAGGCGATGACATCGGGCAGGTACAACCAGTCGCAGTCGACGATCGTGCGGTCGGCCGCAACGGGGTACATGCGGTGGAAGATCACGTGGTCCGGCACGAGGTTGATGAATACCTGCGGGTTGACCGTGATCGCGTAGTACCTGCGGTCGTGCTCGGGGGCCACGCTCGGGATCGCGTCGAGGCCGTCGGTGCCGTCCACGGTGAAGCCCGAGACGTTCTCACCGAACTCGGCGCCGTGACCGACGAAGTACTGCGCGGCGTATCCGTCGGCGAACTCCGGCAGCACCTCGGTGAGCTCAGGGTGGATCGTGGCGCAGTGGTAGCACTCCATGAAGTTCTCGATGATGAGCTTCCAGTTGGCCTTGACGTCGTAGGTGATGCGTCGGCCGATCTCGAGCTGGTCGATCTTCCAGCCCTCGATGATGTCGCTGTCGCCGAGCCGTCCGGCCACCGCACCGGTGACGGTCTCCTCGAACGACGGTGGTTCGTCGGCCAGGCAGACCCAGGCATAGCCCAGCCACTCCCGCAGGTGGACGGGGACCAGCCCGTACTGCGTGCGGTCGACGTCGTCCATCCGCGTGAGGTTCGGCGCGGCCACGAGCGCGCCGTCGAGGGCGTAGGTCCAGGCGTGATACCCGCACTGGAGCTTGCGCTTGCCGGTGCCCGACTTCTCCATGCACACGCGCGCGCCGCGGTGCCTGCAGACGTTCAGGAACGCACGCAGCTTCCGGTCGCGGCCACGGACGACAAGCACGTTCTCCCGACCCACATCGACAGTCGCGAACGAGCCTGGACCTTCGAGGTCGGACGTGCGCGCAGCGGCGAACCAGTACGCCTCGAAGATCTTCGCCTGCTCCTGCTCGAAGACTGTCGGGTCGGTGTAGGAGCGGCCGGGCAGGGTGGGGATGAAGCTGGGCGGGAGTTCAGTGCGGATGGACACGGAACACCTTTCGACGCAGTTCGTGGAGGAAGGCGATCTTGAGTCGAGATGTGGCCTGCTCGCACAGCACCAAGAGTCCGACCGTTTGTCTCGAATAGCGCACTACTGTGCGCCTTCCGCAACAACATAAGATTGCCTTCGTGATGCTGTCAAGGGTCATCAGCTGTGATTCGGGGAGTCCGACGTACAGTCAGGACGTGACAAACAGCACGGTGAGCGGCGGCAGGGAGCCCGGACCGTCGCAAGTTCAGTCCGTCGATCGCGCCATCGCGATCCTGTACCTGCTGGCACAGCGGGGGGACGTGGGCGTTACAGAGGTCGCCGCCGAACTGAGCGTGCACAAGTCGACGGCGTTCCGGCTGATCGGGGCGCTCGAGGCGGGCAGCCTCATCGAGCAGGACGGCGAGCGGGGCAAGTACCACCTCGGGCGCGGCATCCTCCGCTTGGCGGGAGCGACGGCAGGCCGACTGGAGCTGCCGACCGAGAGCCGACCGGTGTGCCGACAGCTGGCCGCCGAACTGGGCGAGGCGGTGAACGTCGCGATCCTCGACAGCGGTGAGGCGACGAACATCCTCCAGGAGTACGGGACGTCCGCGATCACCGGCCGCAACTGGATCGGTCAGCGCACGCCGCTGCATGCCACGGCTAGCGGCAAGGTACTGCTGGCCTGGATGGAACCCGTGGCCCTGAAGGAGTTCCTGACGTCAAAGGTGCATCGCTACACGCCCCATACCGTCACGCGACCGGCGACGCTGGAGGCGGAGTTGGAGCGCGTACGCGAGCAGGGCTGGGCCTCGACGACCGAGGAGTTCGAGATCGGCCTCAACGCCGTCGCCGCGCCGATCGTCGGCCCGACCGGCGAGGTGGCGGCCGCGGTGGGCACATCCGGACCCTCGTACCGACTCACCGTCGAGTCCTTCCCGTCGGTGGCCCTCGCCCTCATGGCCGGGGCCGAGAAGATCAGCGCACGGCTGGGCCACTTCGGGCGAGGACGGCGAGAGCCGCAATAGCGCCTGCCGTACCCCATCGGTGGCTCGCGGGCGTACCCCTCGTGAGCACCGGCTCTGATGACCCTCCGCAACGCGATGCTCGTGATGCGTCGACTCACACTCTCTTGACGCGTCCTCTCTGCGCAGTGCACTGTGTCGAATAGCAGCACTTGATGCGCAATACGCAACGGAGGACTCATGATTCGGGTGTGCGCCCTGACCGATCTCCCCGAGGGGGAGTCGACCCGCGTCGTGGCGCACGTCCCGGTGGCGGTGTTCAACGCCGACGGCGAGCTGTTTGCGATCGACGACACCTGCACCCACCAGGACGCGTCGCTGTCCGAGGGCTGGCTCGAGGACTGCATGATCGAGTGCCCGCTGCACGCGGCGATGTTCGACCTGCGGACCGGCAAGCCGACCGGCCCCCCGGCCAAGCGACCGGTTCGCACCTATCCCGTGCTCGTCGAGGGCGGCGTGGTCTACGTGGACGCCCCGGCCCGCAGCACCGCGGACGCGGCGACCCCCCAGGACACTGCGGACGTCGAAACCCGGCAGGGTGTGGCGTGACCCGGCGGACGATCGCCGTGGTCGGCGCCTCGCTGTCGGGGCTGCGAGCTGCGCAGCAGCTGCGCATCCAGGGTTACGACGACGACCTCGTCGTGGTCGGCGCCGAGCCGCACCTCCCCTACGACCGTCCGCCCCTGTCCAAGGAATACCTGCTCGGCACGGTCGAAGCTGCCGATTTGGCACTCGTCGAGCAGTCGGACATCGACGAGCTCGACGCACGGTGGCACTTGGGCGTGGCGGCCGTGCGGCTCGACGTCGCCAGCGGCCGGATCGAACTGACATCCGGCGAGGAGATCGAGACGGACGGGGTCGTCATCGCGACCGGGGGCGCGCCGCGCCGCCTGCCTGCCGCCGAGGGTCTGCGCGGTGTGCACGTGCTGCGCAGCTTGGAGCACGCGGATTCGCTCCGCGCCGAGCTGACCGGCGGCGCCGAGAACGTGGTGGTCATCGGGGCCGGGTTCATCGGGGCGGAGGTCGCCGCCTCATGCCGCACCCTCGGCTTGGACGTGACGATCGTCGAGGCCATGCCGATCCCGCTGTCGGGCGCGCTCGGACCCGAGCTGGGCGCGGTATGCGCAGGGCTGCACGCCACCCATGGTGTTCCGCTGCTCACCGACACGACCGTGGTCGACTGGCTCACGGCCGACGACGGCGCGGGTCGGCAGCGTGTGACCGCCCTGGAGCTCAGCGACGGCCGCAGGCTGCGCGCCGACGTCGTCGTCGTCGGGATCGGCATGCAGCCGGTCACCGGGTGGCTGGCCGACTCCGGGCTCCTCCCTCGACAACGGCGTCATGACCGACGCAGGCTACGTCACCGACCGCCCGAACATCGTCGCCGTCGGTGACGTGGCTCGACCCTTCAACCCGCGCGCGGGCCGCAACGTCCGCAGGGAGCACTGGACGGACGCGGCCGAAGGGCCCGCGATCGCGGTGCGGAACCTGCTCGCCGGACGCACGGTGCAGCACGTCGACAAACCGAGCTACTTCTGGTCCGACCAGTACGGAACGCGCATCCAGTTCGCCGGTGCGGCGCATCCGTCCGACGAGGTCCGCTTCCTCGACGGCGCCCCGGCCGAAAGTTCCTTCGTCGCGACCTACCACCGGGGTGACGCGACGACGGCGGTGCTGGCGATGAACAACCCTCGGCAGTTCACCCGCCTGCGGCGGCAACTCGCCGCCGCCGCTCAGCCCGGCACTTGACCGCCCCGTCCGACCCGCCACAAAGCCGATCCATCCGAGAGGTGACCCAGTAGTCATGCCGGAGCAGGTTCGTGGCGTGGTCGTACACAAGAAGAGCGACCGGCATTCGGCGATCGACCGTCGGGCGGCGCTGGGATTTCCGCGAGATCAGAAGTAGATCTCCGGAACACCCTGTAACCAGGGTTTTTCTTGACGTGCCGTCTTCTGCCAGGGCAGAGTGTCACATGGCACAACGCATCGCAACATGCGCAACAACCTCAGACCGATGGCCGCCCGGATGAGGTGCCGGCCGCTTCAAGGTTAGGCCGCGTGAGCAGGGCTCCACGACAATCGCGATCGGATGGGCGGACTCCATGAGCGGAACGGCACTGAAGAAGGGGCTCAGCGATCGTCAGCTGAGAATGATCGCTATCGGCGGCGTCATCGGAGCCGGATTGTTCGTCGGCTCGGGTGTGGTCATCGGAAGCACCGGACCAGGCTCGTTCATCACGTACGCATTGTGCGGCTTCTTGGTCATCATGGTCATGCGGATGCTCGCCGAGATGGCGGTGGCCAACCCGTCAACCGGGTCGTTTGCCGACTACGCGCGCAACGCGATGGGCGGTTGGGCGGGCTTCTCGGTCGGATGGCTCTACTGGTATTTCTGGGTGATCATCGTCGGGTTCGAGGCCATCGCCGGAGCGAAGATCGTCCAGTACTGGATCCCGGGCATTCCACTCTGGCTCGTGTCCCTTGTTCTGCTGACCGCGATGACGTTGACCAACCTGTTCTCGGTCTCGTCGTTCGGTGAGTTCGAGTTCTGGTTCGCAGGCATCAAGGTCGCTGCCATCGTCGTGTTCCTCGGCGTAGGTCTGGCCTACATTTTCGGTCTGTGGCCGGGCAAGTCCATGGACTTCTCGAACCTGACCGCGCACGGCGGGTTCCTGCCTCACGGGATCATCGGGATCACCGCCGCCGTGGTGACCGTGATCTTCTCGATGACGGGCGCCGAGGTTGCCACCATCGCTGCGGCGGAGTCGAAGAACCCGGAGAAGGCGGTGGCGAAGGCGGCCAACTCGGTGATCGCGCGCATCGCCACCTTCTACATCGGCTCCATTCTGCTGCTCACGATCATCCTGCCGTGGAACGACAAGACCGTTGCCGCGTCGCCGTTCGTGGCCGCGTTCAGCAAGATGGGTATCCCCTACGCCGACGACATCATGAACGCCGTGGTGCTTACCGCGGTGCTGAGCTGTCTCAACTCGGGCATGTACACCGCGTCGCGGATGCTGTTCGTGCTCGCCGCCCGCCGGGAGGCGCCGCTGCAGTTGGTCAAGGTAACCAAGCGGGGCGTCCCGGCCGTCGCCATCCTCGCATCGTCGGTTGTCGGCTTCCTGTGCGTCATCGCCGCCGCGGTCTCGCCGGACACGGTCTTCGCGTTCCTGCTGAACTCCAGCGGTGCCATCATCCTGTTCGTCTACATCCTCATCGGGATCTCCCAGATCGTCCTGCGCCGCCGTAGCGGGTCCGAAAGCCTGCGGGTGAAGATGTGGCTGTTCCCCGGCCTGTCGATCTTCACAGTGCTGGGGATCGTGGCGATCCTCGCGCAGATGGGCCTCGAGCCGGACTCGCGGTCCCAGCTGCTCCTGAGCGTGCTCTCCTGGGCGATCGTGATCGCGTTCTACTTCACGAACAAGTGGTACATCGCCCGCCGCCCCGTGCCGGAGGAGCTGGCTCCGACCGTGCAGCCGCGCCGGGTGCTGGTACTGGCCAACGAGACCGCGGACTCCGACGAACTGCTCGACGAGCTGCGCCGCATCGGCGCCGACCGGGCCGCCAACTACTTCGTCACAGTGCCTGCTAGCCCGGTGGAGACCGGTACCGCAGCGACGCACGGCCCGCTCGACGTCATGGAGGCGACACAGATCGCCGCCCAGGCACGGCTTGACCACACTCTGTCCATCCTGCGCGCGGAGAACGTGCAGGTCGACGGTGACCTGGGTGATTACCGCCCGCTGCGCGCGCTGGCCAACGCCGTCGACACCTTCCACCCGGACCAGATCGTGATCGCGACGCTGCCGCTGGAGGCGTCCGTGTGGCACCGGTTCGACGTCGTCGACCGCGCCCGCACGGAGCACCCGAACATCCCGGTAACCCACGTCGTGGCGACCCCGGAACCGGCGGGACAGGCCGTCTGATGACGATCATCGCTGGGTTCAGCTCGAGCAGGCAGGGCAGCGCGCCGCTCAATCTGGCGACGCAGCTGGCCCGGACCACCGGCGAGAAGGTCATCGCCGCGGCGGTCGTGGAGCGGACGCTGCCTGCCGGTGTCGACCCGACCGAGGACGAGTACCGGAGCTACCTCGCATCGCGGGCGACCGAGTCGCTGCAACGGGTGGTCGATCAGACATCCGGCGACCTCGACATCTTCGTGACGGTCCACTCCTCGACCTCCGTCCCCAACGGCCTCATGGAGCTGGCGGATCAGCATGGCGCCGATCTCGTCGTGGTGGGGTCGTCGTCCTCGGGCCTGCTCGGCAGGGTCGCCCTCGGCAGCGTGACCGAGCGGCTGGTGCACACCTCCAATGTGGCGGTCGCGATCGCCCCGCGCGGCTACCCGGCGAGCCCCTTCCCGGTTCAACGGCTGACGGCCGCGTACCGCGCCGACGCGGACGCGGCGAGTCTCATCTCCACCAGTGTCGATCTGGCCAAGCAGTGGAAGGTCCGGCTACGGATCGCGTCATTCACGGTTCGGCCGTTCACCATGTTCGGCGGCTCGATCGAACGCTCCGCTGAGGAGCTCGTCGTCCAGCAGTGGGCGCACAGGACGACCGACGCGGCGGTCAAGCAGCTCGAGGAGGCGCGAACCCGGAGCGGCCATGCAGACGTCGACGTGGTGATCGGGACCGGCACCGAGTGGCGGGAGGCTGTCGACGACATCGCCTGGGAGCCCGGCGACGTCCTGCTGCTCGGATCCGCGGCCGCCGGGCCGCTGGCACAGGTGTTCCTCGGCACGGCCGCCTCGAAGATCCTGCGCCACGCGCCCGTTCCAGCCATGATCGTGCCAAGGCGGCAGGCCCAGCCGACGGAATGAGGCAGGGCCGGTCGGCGCAATCCGCGTGACCGCGCTGTTGGAGATGCCGGTGTCGACGCCCAAGGCTTTGACCGGTCGTCGACCGTGCGGGTCGAGACGCCGTGCAGGTAGCCGCCATCACGACGGCGAACAGGGCCTGGACCCGGCGGCGGCGTTCCGGCAGTGACGGACGGAGCGAGCGGCCCGGATTTGCCCCACCAGCGGGGACGCGACCCTCGACGATGATGCCGAGCACTGCCGCAACGGGCGGCGTATCGGGAACGTTGACGCCACGGCGACTGCCCTCCGCTTCAATAGTGGGTGAACCACCACGGATCGCGAGCAGAACCGCGCCGCCGCGCGCGCCGGATCACGCTGCTCGGTCTGGCGGTCCTCGGCGTGGCGAGCGCCACGTTCGTCGTGCGGCGGCCACTCATGATGTCTGCCCCAGCGTGCATGGCCGGGCGGTGGCACGGCTGCTTCGACACGTTCAACGGCATAGTTCTCATGACGTTGGTCGCGCTGCCGCTGGCCGGGTTGGCGGTGTGGGCACTGGCGCGCCGTCGGCTGGCCTGCGGCGCAGCATCGGCGTGGCGGACGTCGCTGGCCGAGGTCGGGATGGTCTACGGGACGGCGCCGTTCGTCGGGCTGGTCCTGTTGCCGGGCTCGGGAGCAGGCATCGTCCCCGGACGGCTGAGCCTGGTGCCGCTGCGGGACCTGGTAACCATGGGGCCGCTGGGAATCATCGGCAACCTGCTGGGCTTAGCGGCGCTGGGGTTCTTTGCCCCGATGCGGTTCGCGGCGCTGGCGTCTGTGCCGCGAATCTTGGCGCTCGGGGCGGGTTGCTCGGTCCTGATCGAGACCGCGCAATACGTCCTGCAGTTGGACCGGGTGTCCTCGGTCGATGACGTACTGCTCAACACCGCAGGCGCCGTGGCCGCCGCCCTGGCGTCGCGCCGCTGGTGGCGGACCGAGCCGGAATCGTTGTCGGATCGCCCCACCTCATGCCGCCTCGGCGGCTGATCGACGCCCGGCTCGCTGACCGCCCATTCGTACACGGGCCGCGACAGCCTGGGATCCTGCGTCACAGCACCCGGGGCAGTCGCCGACCCTCTCGGATAAACGATCTGCCACAGCGTTCGCGGCGTCGGCCGTCGGGCAGCTCGAGTACACCGATCTCGCCGAAACCCGTGGGAGCGCCTCGCCCATACTGTTGAGCCCATGGATCTACGACGGCGGATCTCGGCGGGCTCGGGTGAGTGCCTGCTCTTCTCGCTGACCCCACCCCGGCAGTCGGTGACGCCGCAGCAGGCCCAGGACATTGCCGACGCCACTCTGGAACGTCTGCGGCCCCTGGATCTCGACGCCCTCGTGCTCTACGACATCGACGACGAGAGCGACCGCAACTCCGACGAGCGGCCCTTCCCGTTCCTGTCGACGATGGATCCGGCGACGTACCTGGAGCGGCATCTCGGTGCCTGGTCGGCGCCGGCGATCGTGTACCGCGTGGTGGGCAAGTATCCCGAGTCCCGACTCGAGCAGTGGCTGGGCGCCCAGGACCCCGTGCGCGTGCTCTCGGTCCTCGTCGGCGCCTCATCTCGCGACAAGGACGTCACCACCACCTTGAAGCAGGCCTACGAGTTGCGAGCCCAGGTCCGGCCCGAGCTGCTCCTCGGCGGCGTCGCCATCCCCGAGCGGCACTCCCGCACCGGCGAGGAGCACCTGCGCCTGCTCGCCAAGCAGGCCTCCGGCTGTTCCTTCTTCGTCACCCAAGTGATCTACGACGTCAACGCGACCAAGAACCTCATCTCGGACTACCACTACGCGTGCGCCGCTCGTGGGGCTGCGCCCGCGACGGTCATCTTCACCTTCACCGTCGTCGGCTCGACGAAGACCCTGGAATTCCTGACCTGGCTCGGGGTCGACGTGCCGCGATGGATCCAGAACGAACTGCGCCACGCCGCCGACCCGCTCGCCGCCTCGGCCGAGCACGCCTACGAGTCCGCGCGTGACCTCATCGCGTACTGCAGGCGGCTCGGCATACCTTTCGGCATCAACATCGAGAGCGTCTCCAACCGCCGCGCCGAGATCGAGGAGGCCGTCGGCCTCGCCCGACGCCTACGGCAGCACCTGCATCGATAGCCCTCCCTACGAGACGTATCGGCGCGGCAGAGGCCGCGGTGCCCCCGACGGTGTCACGCTGCGGACCGTGTCACGACGTCACGCACAGTGTCACCTGCGGGCGCGCCGGGCCGCCCGTTTGCGGACGAGACCCACGATCAACGAGAACCACCCCACCGCGACGAGCACGAACCACACGACCACGACGAGCGGCCCGACGCCGGTGACGACCACCGCGGCGAGCACCACCAGGCACAGCACCAACGCGGCGACGGTCAGCGCGAGCGGCACGTCAGACCGCAGCGCCGCCGCCAGCGCCCGACCGGAACGATCCGGCAGCGCCCGCGCGGTCCACCCCATAGCCGCCACCGTCACGGCGAGTGCGAGCGCCGCGGCGACACGCACCGCGGTCGGGCCTGCCCCGGTGGCGCCGGCCACGATCACGGCCATCACGACGAGCCCGATCCGCAGCCACCACGCCCACCGCCACAGCACCGCCGACAGATTGCGCAGGACCGGCAGCCCGCTCGCCGGATCCATCCGGCCCGCCTCGACGAGCCCGCGCACCGCATCGGCCGAGCGATGGACCCGCAGGTCGAGCACCGCGAGGTCGTGGCGGGCGGTCGCATTCGCCGGATCGAGGCGCAGCGTCTCGGCGTAGGCACGGCGGGCCAGGTCGCGGTCCCCGCGATCGGAGGCGATGTCGGCCAGCCGCAGGTGCGCGGCCGCGCGCTCCGGATCGAGCGTAATGGCCTTCCACGCCACCCGCTGCGCGTCGTCGAGCCGGCCCGCCCGCTGCAGCACCAGCGCGTAGGCGAGCGCGGCCGCAGGCTCGTCCGGCGCGATCGTGACGGCCCGGTAGACCGCGTGCACGGCCTCCTCGTGGCGGCCGAGCTGGGAGAGCAGCACGCCGGCGAGGCGATGGGGACGCTCGGCGTCGGGCGCTGCGGTCACGGCGGCCTGGGCGGCGGCCAGGCCCTCGGCGGGCCGCTGCGCGCGCAGCAGCACGTGGGCGAGCGCCGCGAGCAGGGCGGCGTCCTGCGGGTCGTCGGCCAGCCCGGCACGGGCGCGCCGCTCGGCCTCCTCGAGCCGTCCCAGCTCCGCCAGCTGCTCGGCCTGCTGCGCCGCTCTCACCTCGCCGCTCTCACTGCGCCGCTCCTCACTGCGCCGCTTCCGCGGGACGACGCACGTCGGCGGTCACAGGTTCCGGTGGCGGCGCAGGTAGTGCGCGAGCTCGTCGTAGCTGCCGTCGGTGTTGCCGAACGTGACCACGTTGCGGGCGGTGGCGAACCAGGGACCGGTGCTGGGGCGGACCTCCCGCGCGGCCCGCTCGAGGTCGGCGGTGGTCAGCGGCACAAGCCTGCCCTGACGCAGCGACTCGGCGAGCGCACGCTCGGCCGCCGTCGTGACGACGTGGGCGAGGTCGGCGCCCGAGAAGTGCTCGGTGACGGCCGCGACCCGCTCGACGTCCACCTGCGCGACCGGCCGGTCGCGCAGGTGGTGGCGCAGGATCGACGACCGCGCAGGCGTGTCGGGCGGCAGCACGAGCAACATCCGGTCGAAGCGGCCCGGACGGCGCAGGGCGGGATCGACGTCCCAGGGGTGGTTCGTGGCGCCGAGCACGAAGACGCCGCTGCGCTCGGTGTCCATCTCCGCCAAAAGCTGGTTCACCACGTTGCGCATGCTGCTGGAGTGCGTCAGGTGGGAGCGCTTCTGGCCCAGGGCGTCGACCTCGTCGAGGAACAACACACACGGGGCGTTGCGGCGGGCGGCGGCGAAGAGCTGCGCGAGATTGCGCTCGCTCTGCCCGGTCCACATGTCGAGGACGTCGTCGATGCCGACCTCGGCGAACGCCGCGCCGAGCTCACCCGCGACCGCCCGGGCGATGAACGTCTTGCCACAGCCGGGCGGCCCGTAGAGCAGCAGGCCGCCGCCGACCGTCTTGCCGAAGGCCTGCGCGAGCTGCGGGTTGCGCATCGGCCCGAGCAGGGCGAGCTCGAGGCGCTGCTTGACGTGCTCCATCCCGCCCACGTCGGCCAGCGTCAGCGTCGGCCGCTCGATGTCCTCGACGACAGGCGACGGGGCGCGGTCGGCCTCGTGTGCCGGCTCCGGCGTCCCGACGTCCGCGACCTGGTCCTCGGCGCTCGCCCAGTCAAACGCCGGCGGCGCGCTCAGCGAGGCGCTCAGGCGCTGCACCAGCGCGACCGCCCCGGGGTGCCCGGGCGCCCGGGACAGCGCATGGCCCGCGTGCTGCAGCGCCTCGGCCACCCGACCCCGGGCGGCGAGCTGGCCGGCCACGTGCAACCGGAGCGGGACGTCGTCAGGGGCCGCGGCGACAGCGGACAGGAGGCTGGTGAGGAGGGCGTCGTCGGTCATCACCGACCAGTATGGCCACGAAGGCAGGCAGCGCCCGCTCCGGCCCCACTCTCTCGGTCAGGTGCAGCAGCGCGCCACCGGCGCCTCCCGGGCCCCCCCAGCGCGCGTCCCGTCCGCGGCGACGCACGAGCGCACGGCCGAACACTGAACCGTCGGCCCGCCTTGGCCGTGTAGGAGAAGGCACTTTCCGGACGGCCACCGCTCCCCCTTCCGCGGCCAACGCTCGCCCGGCCAGTGCACGCCCGCTCCCCAGCGACGCACGAGGTAGGCATGAAACAGCTCCCTTCGCCGCCACGACCCGCCCGACACGCAGTCCTGACGATGGCCGTCGGTCTGCTGCTGGCGAGCTGCTCCGTCGGCGGCAACGCCACACCAGCCGCCCCGGCCACCGGTGTCGCGCCCCCAGCCGCAGCGACCGTCATTCCGACAGCCTGGATCGACGCCGCCACCAAGGCCTGGCCCGACTCCGACGGCCGAAAAGCGGACGTGATGGTGGTGGCCGAAGGGGCCGCCCGGCAATGCGTTCTCGGCGACGAACCGGTGCGCGTGCTCGGCACCGAGTTCACCTGGGACTCCTCCGGCTACGGCCCGCTCGACCCCGCCACCGGCACCGACGTCTCCTTCGTCCACCAATGCACACTCTCCGATGCCCATCACCTCCCCGGCGACTTCACACCCGCACGCGCCGCAGGCGAGGTCGCGCTCACCCGCTACGCCGACCTCACCCACCTGCAGAAGGCCGTGGCGCGATTCCGGTCCCAGACCAACACCCCGGTTCAGAACAACGAGGTCACCCACCTCACCTCCGGCCGCTACACCGTCGAGGCGCTACGACGCTGGTACCCGACCAACCCGCAAGGCCTCTACGACGCGATGGTCGTCGACGAGCAGCAGCGCGCCAGCCTCCTGCTCGAGGTCAACTCGCTGTCCCGGACAGACTTCGAGACGGCCTCGGCGCAGAAGGTCGCCGATGCCCTGACCGACTTCCTCGACCGCTCCCACGCCACCCCCGCCGCAGCACCGTCCGCCACACCGGACTGGGCCGATTCGGTGTGGCAGGACGCCGGCAACCGGTTCGAGATCCCCATCGCCAAAGGTTGGCAGCACCATCCCGCCGACGGGCTCATGGAAGACCCGACCACCCTCGCGAGCTTCTACACCAGCGACGGATCCGCATCGATGGCCGTGATACCGACGGGGCTGAAGAACCCGCTGACGCTCTCGACCGCCGTGGAGAAGGTCCGCGCCGGATACAAGGCTCGACCCGGCACCGCCCTCGTGAGCGAACAGCCGATGACACTTGCCGACGGCACCCCGGCGCACCGCATGGACTTCACCCTCACCGGCGGAAAGCGCCTGATGTCAGTCCTCGCCGTCACCGACAAGTACCTGTTCCAGATCATCGGCAAGGCACCGGCAGACCGCTGGCAGAGCACCCAGGAGGATATGACGAGGATGACGAGCTCCCTCACCACACACTGAGCCCTTCGGCGGCGCCTGATGGCAGACTTCGCCGCGTCGGTGATGCCGGTGCAGCACCGCTGCAGTACTGCGAAGGCCTCCCCGCCCGCAGCGCGAGGTAGACGCGACTGCTGCGGCAGAGCCTGTGGCCCAGGCGATTGTGCGGAGTCTGCCGGTCAGCCGGGTCAGTGCCTCGTCAGCGCGGCAAACCAGGTGCGGATGGACGGTAGGGCGGCTACCGCCGTTCCGATGTGGTCGACGTTGCCCATGTCGTCAATGGTGGCGTTGCCGCCGTGCGTGATGATCTGCGCGCGGCACCGTTGCGTGTTGGCGAAGACCACATCGCGGTCCGCGCGCCCGGCGAACAACCGCGTCGGCACCCGAGGCGCCCACCGACACACGTCATTGGCGCTGAGTGCCATTGCCAGTGCACCGCTGGGATGTGTGATCGACGCCAGATAAGTGGGCTGGAAGAGTTGTTGTGGTGCGGGCAGTGCCTGGGCGATGTCGGTGAACTCGTGGGAGCCGTCGAAGAGTGTGTCTATCGTGCTTGCGTACGGTTGGGCGAACACCTGTGCGGGGTCGGAATAGAGGTGGTAGAGCTGGTTCCATTCGATCAGGAGATACGCGAGGTAGGCCGATGCTCGGTGCGGATCGACAGCCTGCGGGTTGGTGATCGCGGGTAGCTCCGCGGCACCGAGATCGTAGGGACCGGCCATCGGAGCCAGGGCCCGCAACCGCCATGACCCGTTCTCCTGCTGGAGCGCCTGCCCTACCGCCATCGCCGCGGCGCCGCCTTGGGAGTGCCCCGAGAGGAGGACGTCGTGGGAGAGGTGCACCTGCAGACCGGCAGCGGCCTGATCGGCGGCGGGCAGCAGGTCGAGCGTCGCGGAGGCCTCGGAGGCTGCGTGCATGAACGGGTGCGGGCCGGGTGAGGCTCCGAGGCCCAGGTAGTCGGGGGCTGCGACCGCGAACCCGTCGGTGGCGAAGAAGGGCGGCGCCAGCAGACCGTCGCCCATCGCGTGGAACGACGGCGCGTCGTCACTTGCCACCACTGTGGAGTGTTCGTAGACAACGAGCGGGAGGTCGCCGGGCACAGCGTGCGGCAGAGCGAGCAACCCGCTGGCCACGGTCGGGGTCTGCTGTGGCGAGACCGTGCAGTAGAGAACCCGGTACTCATCGACGCCGTAGCGTGCGGGACCGGACAGGTGGGCGGAGGTGAGAGCCTGGGCCACCTGGGTCGAGCTGAGTTGCGCCTTAGGCGTGACGGAGAGCAATCGTCCTCGCTCGGCGAGCGTGCACCCGTCAGCAGGGGATGCGGAGGCCGCGGCGGGCGTCACCTCGGCAGGCTCCTTGGCGGGGGCGCAGGCGGCGGTGCTCAGGCCCACCACGAAGGCGGCCGCGGCACCGAGGGCCGTCATCGCCCCAGCGCGCCGCCTGCCGTGTGAGGAGTTTCTGCAGTTCATGGCGACGGATGGTGCTCGGCGTGACCTCTCGGGAACCAGCCGGTGAGCCTCCATCAAGGAGCGGGGGCCAGCCGTGTGGTGACCCGCGAGCCAACGCCGTCCGGTGAGAGATCTCCCAGGGTCAGGGTGGGGACAGCCCCCACTGCGAGGGTGGGGCGGACCGGCTTGGTCGAGTTCGACGCAGAGGCGAGACTGGCCTGCATGACCAAGACGACACCACCCGGCGCCGTGGCGGGCGAGGACGCCGCCACGAGGCTGCGGACCGCGCGGCCGCGCTGGCTGCGGGAGGCGGGCTATCTGATCGCTGGGTTGCCGCTGGGCATTGCGGCGTTCGCGGTGGCCGTGGCGGGCGCAAGTGTCGGGCTGAGCACGCTCGTCGTCTGGCTGGGTATACCGATCTGGATCGCGACCCTGCGGGGGTGTCGCGGTCTGGCCGTCCTCGAGCGGCGAGCGACCGTCGCGGCGACCGGGCACGCGTTGCCGCCCCACCACTACCGAGTGAACCTCGCTGATGGCCGCGGCCACGGTTCCACAGTCGGTCTGTTCTCCCAGCTGTCCGATCCCCAAGCCTGGCGGGATCTGTTGCACGCGTTGCTCGGGTTCCCGGTCCGGCTTGCTGCCGCGGTCATCACCTTGGCCTGGGGGCTCGGCGGCCTGGGTGGGCTCTTCTACGTGAGCTGGCAGTGGGCGCTGCCCCGCAACGGCCACTATCGGGGGTTGCTCGATCTCGTCGCAGGCGTGGACTCCCCGGCCGCGGACATCGGCGTGAACACCGCGCTCGGCGCGCTCTTGCTGCTCACCTTTCCCATGATGACCAGAGCACTGGTCGCCGCCCGAGCCGGCCTGGCTCGCGGCCTGCTGACCAACCAGACCGCCGCACTGCGTGCCCGAACAACCGAGCTGGCGACCGCTCGCCGGGCCGCCGTGGACGCCGAGGCCCAGACCCTGCGCCGCCTCGAGCGCGACCTGCACGACGGTCCCCAGCAACGACTCGTCCGCCTCGACATGGACCTCGAGACCATCGCCAGGCGTCTCGACGACGACCCCGACAAGGCGCGGCCACTGCTGGCCGAAGCGATCACCCAGAACCGGGAAGCACTGGCGGAGCTCCGCGCGCTGTCCCGCGGGATCGCCCCCCCGATCCTGGCCGACCGCGGCCTCGCCGAGGCGATCACCGCGGCCGCGGCGCGCTGCCCGGTCCCCGTGACCCTCGACATCACGCTGCCCGACGCCCCGCGCCCCGCCGCCGCGGTCGAGAACACCTCTTACTTCGTGGTCACCGAAGCCTTGACCAACATCGCCAAGCACTCCGCCGCGTCTCAGGCCAGTGTGATCGTGGGCGCCGACAACGACCGGATCATCGTTCAGGTCAGCGACGACGGCCGAGGAGGCGCGCACCCCGGGAAAGGCTCCGGCCTGGCAGGCCTCGCCGACCGGCTGGCCACCGTCGAGGGCAGCTTCCACGTCACCAGCCCCGAGGGCGGACCCACCGTCCTCATCGCGGAGATACCGCTGGCAGGCGTCGGACAACCCCGAAGAGAGGTGACGCGCTGATGCGGGTCGTGCTGGCCGAGGACTCGCTGCTGCTCCGCGAAGGTCTCATCCGGCTGCTCGACGAACTCGGCGTCACCGTGATCGACGCCGTCGGGGACGGCCCGGCACTGATCGACGCCGTCGACACCCACCGACCCGACGTCGCGGTGGTCGATGTGCGGATGCCCCCGACGTTCACCGACGAAGGCCTCCGCGCGGCCCTCGACATCCGTGCGCGTTTCCCCGACACAGCGATCCTGGTCCTGTCGCAGTACGTCGAGACGTCCTACGCCACCGAACTGCTGGTCCACGGCGGCGGCGTCGGCTACCTGCTCAAAGACCGAGTCAGCCGCCTGACCGACCTCTCCGACGCCTTGAACCGGATCGTCGGCGGCGGCACCGTCCTCGACCCAGAAGTCGTCTCGACCCTGCTCGCCTGCCGCGACCGGCGTGACCCGCTAGCCACCCTCACCCCCCGCGAACGCGACGTGCTCGCGCGCATCGCCGAAGGCCGCACCAACACCTCGATCGCCCGCACCCTGACCCTGAACCTGGGCACCGTCGAGAAACACATCGCCTCGATCTTCGCCAAGCTCGGCCTGCACACCCCGTCCAACGACGACCACCGCCGCGTCCTGGCCGTCCTCACCTGGCTCGGCGCCCACCTCTGATCCCCGACGTCACAACACCTCGCACGAAGGGTGCAGCCGAGCTGATCAGCTCGACCCCCGGGCGGACCACCCGCCGTCGGAGGCGATGGTCTGGCCGGTGACCCACGCCGCGTCGTCGCTGCACAGCCAGGCGACCAGGCGGGCCGCGTCGTCGGGGCGGCCCCACCGACCGGCGGGCATCGCCTCCTCGACGCGCCTGCGCAGCTCACCCACCGCGTAGCCGGTGTCGTTGGGGCCGGGGTTGATGCAGTTCACCGTGATCGCGCGCGGCGCCAGGCTGACCGCAAGGGTGGCGGTGAGCTGCTGCACGACGGCTTTGGACGCGATGTACGGCAGTTCGTCGGGCATCGCGCCGTGGTACTGGCCGCTGGTGAACAACACGATCCGACCGCCCTCCGCTCCGTCATGCTGCTCGACGAACGAGCGCGCCAACAGCAGCGTCGAGCGTGCGTTGACGGCGAACGACCGGTCGAGTTCGGCCGCGGTCAGGTCCAGCAGAGACTGGCGGGAGCTCCGAGCGTGGTTGGCGACGAGGACGTCGACCCGGCCCAAGGCAGCGCGGGCGGCGACCATGATGTGCGACGGCGCCTCCGGGTCGGCCAGGTCCACCGACAAGTATTCCGCGACTGCCCCTTCTCGACGCAGGTCGTCCCGGAGTTGGGCGCCACCGGCCGCGTCGGCACCCCACGGCTGCTCCGCGTCGTGATCAGCCCACCCGGTCAGGAACAACTGTGCGCCCTCGGCGGCCAGGCGACGCGCCACCGCCGCCCCGATGCCCGCGGACCGGCTCGCTCCGGTGACGATTACGGCCCGGCCCTCCAGCGACACCGCCCCAACGTAGTCCGGTCCCCCCGAAACGCGGCGGAGCGCGCACGGCCGAGGCCTGCGAGGGTGGTGACCTCGACGGGACAACCCGGGCTGCGAGAGCACCATCGCGACGCTGCTCGAGCTCTGGCGCGGCCACCGTGGCCCTGTCTTCCGCGAGCGGCAGGCCGCGGAGCGGTAGAAGGCTTCAGTCGAGGACGAAGGTCCCGCCTGCCGCGGTAGCGAGGTCGGGGCCGAAGGCGGCCGCGGGGGTGTAGGCGCCGGGAGGGCCGTCGCCGCGGGCGAGGCGGGTGGCGACCTCGACCATCACCGCGACGGTGAAATCCATGGCGTCGTCCGCGCGTAGCCAGCCTTCGCGGCTCGCGCCGTCCTTCCAGCGGACGACGGCGTGGCCCCAGGAGTGCGGGCGAGGGCGGGGACGCGCCTTCACGCGGACCGCCGCCAGCCCGCGCTGGACGAGCTTGCGCACCCGCGGGCGGGCCACCACCTTGCCCGCGAGCGGCAGGATTCCGCGCATCAAGGGCGACGTGGGGACGAGGCCGGAGGTGGCGAGAACGGACGGCGCGCCGCTGGCGAGTTGGGCGGCAACGAGCTCGCCGGTCGGCGCGCTCGCGGTCGTCGCGGCTGTGCCGTCGGGCATGACGAGGTACTGGAGATCGCCTGCGAGCCGGGACTTCACCAGGCGGCCGTTCCGGTAGCGGCGTCCTCCGGTGGCGAGGACCTCGACCACGGACGCGGCCAACGCCGAACCCACCGCCCCGGCTTCGGACCCGACGGAGGCGAGCGCGTCGACGCGAACGGTTCCGGGTGGCGGCAGGTCCTGGCACAGCTTCGCCACGACGGCCTCGGTGGCGAGCACGCCGAACCCGGCTCCGGTCACGACGGTGCTGCCTGCCGCCACCGCCTCCTCGTGGAGGGCGAGCAGAGCGGGGACGGCGACCAGGTCGTTGGCCAGGTCGACGTAGTGGCCGCCCGGCAGGCAGGCGCGGGCGATCGGCACTGCGGTCGCGGCGAAGGGACCGATCGTGTTGACGACCACTGCGGGTCGCCGCTGCCTGATCTGGGCCGCGGCGACTTCGGGGGAGCCCGCGACGACGGTCGTCATCCCCGCGCCCGCGATCGCTAGCAGGCGCTCGCGGTCCCGGCCGACGAGCACCGGGACCACGCCGGCTCCGGCCAGGCCCGCGGCCACGGCGCGGCCCACCCGGCCGGTCGCCCCCAGAATCCAGACCTCGCGATCAGACACGGGCCCTATCCCTCCGCT
Source organism: uncultured Actinomycetota bacterium (assembly GCA_963799945.1). Classification (GTDB taxonomy): domain Bacteria; phylum Actinomycetota; class Actinomycetes; order Mycobacteriales; family Pseudonocardiaceae; genus Pseudonocardia. The sequence continues at coordinate 941,533 of CAWCZG010000001.1, read as the reverse complement.
TTACCTATGACACGCAGTGTCGTGACTGGTGACGCTAGCAGCGGCTCCACGAAGAGGTGTGTCGCGAACATGTTCGTAACGAACGTGTTCGTGATACCGTCGAGCCATGAGGGCGACCGAGAGAGCGCACACCAGTCGGCGGCAACGTCCGGCCAAGCCTGCTCTCACCCGGCAGGGCATCGTCGACGCCGCGGTGTCGATCATGCAGGCGGAGGGCCTGGCCAAGGTGACGATGCGCAGCGTCGCGGCCGCGTTGGACACCGGCCCCGCCTCGCTCTACGTCTACGTGCGCGACGTCGAAGACCTCCACGCGCAGATCCTCGACGCCCAGCTCGCGCCCGTCGCCGCGGCCCGTCCGCCGAGGGGACCTGGCAGGACCGGCTGAAGGCGCTGCTGACGAGCTACCAGCAGGTGCTGCTGCAACACGCGGGCATCGCCCGGATGGCGTTGTCCACCCAGCCCAGCGGCCCGACTACCTGGCGCTGCTCGACCGGTTGCTCGGCGCTGCTCCACGAGGGCGGCGTCGCCGCCCAGGCGGCGGCGTGGGGCGTCGACCTGCTGCTGCTGTTGCCCACGGCTTCGGCCGTCGAGCACGCACCCGAAGCCATTCGCGCGGACGCGCGGACGACCGCACCGCGCTCGCCGCGCAGATCGTCGCGGCCGATCCGCGGCGCCATCCCCACATCGCCGCGCTCGGCGGCGACCTCCTCTCCGGCACCGGAGAGGCCCGCACGAACTGGGCGTTCGACGCCCTCATCGCCGGGATCGTCGCGCTCGCGCGCACGACTCGAACAGGAGTGACCATGTCCCACCCCGAGCATCGCTATCGTCGGCGCCGGTCTCGAGCGGCCTCGTGCTGGCCCGGATCCTGCAGACCCACGGCGTGCCGACCACCGTCTACGAGCTCGACCCCACGCCGGTCGCGCGGAACCAGGGGGGCTCGCTCGACATCCACGAGGAGTCGGGCCAGATCGCGCTGCGTGAGGCCGGGCTGTACGAGGAGTTCCGGCGCCACACCCACCCCGGCGGGGAGGCGATGCGCATCCTCGACAAGACCGCCACCGTGCGGCTCGCCGACGAGCCCGCGGACGGCGACGGGGGCAGGCCCGAGATCGACCGCACGGACCTGCGCGACATGTTGCTCGCCTCGCTGGACCCCGGCCGGGTCGTCTGGAACAGCAAGGTCACCGCCGCCACCACGCTCGACGACGGCCGCCACGAGCTGACCTTCGCCGACGGCGACCCGCACGGTGGTCGACCTCCTGGTCGGCGCGGACGGCGCCTGGTCGAAGGTCCGGCACCTGCTCACCGACGCGGACCCGCCTACTGCGGGATCACGCTCGTCGAGCTCCAGCTCACCGCGACCAACCCCCACCACGTCGCGGCGATCGCCACCGTCGGCACCGGGTCGCTGTTCGCGCTCTCGGACGGCAAGGCGATGCTCGGCCACGGCGGCGACCGGATCTGGATCGGCGCGGGCCTGCGGGTGCCGTCGGACTGGGTGCGGAGCAGCGGCATCGCGTGGTCCGACGACGCGGCCGCCCGCGCGGCGCTGCTGCACGAGTTCGCCGACTGGAGCCCCGCGCTCACCGACCTGATCCGGTTCTCCGACGACGGGTTCGTCCCGCGGCCGATCTTCGCGCTGCCCGTCGGGCACCGCTGGGACCGGACGCCCGGCGTCACGCTGATCGGCGACGCCGCGCACCTCATGTCGCCGTTCGCAGGCGAAGGCGCCAACGTGGCCATGCTCGACGGCGCCGAACTGGCACTGGCCCTGCTGGAACACGACGACGTCGAGGCCGCCCTGACCGCCTACGAGGCAGGCATGTTCCCGCGGGCCGCGGCCGCCGCCGAGGACTCGGCGAACGGCCTCGTCATGCTCTTCAGCCCCGACGCTCCCCGCGAGCTGATCGAGTTCTTCACGGCGATGCCGATCGGCTGACGTCAGGGAACCAGGACCAGCTTGCCCCGGACATGCCCGGCCTGGCTGATCGCGTAGGCCTCCGCAGCGCGGTCGAAGGGGAACGTCTGGACCTTGATCACCAGCTTGTTCTCCGCCAGCATCTGCGCCGCCTGCGCCAGCGCCTCGGGCAGCCCGGCTGTCGTCGCCACCCGCGGTGACCCGCGCTCCGGCCTCGGACGCAGCGAAGTTGGCGATGCTCACCACCTGCGTCGGCGTCGCGACCAACGCCGTCAGATCCGCGATGGGCGTCTTGCCCGCGACGTCGAAGACGGCGTCGACCTGGCCGCCCGCCGCCGCCAGTACGCGGTCCCCCACGCCATCGCCGTACACCACCGGGGTGGCGCCGATCTCGCGCAGGTAGCCCTGGTTGGCCTCGCCCGCCGAAGCGATCACCTTGGCCCCCATGGCCAGCGCGAACTGGACGACGACGGAGCCCACGCCGCCTGCGCCCCCGTCGACGAACAGCGTCGAGCCGCCTTTGACCCCCAGCAGGCGCAGGCCGCGCTCCGCCGTCTCGGCCGCCACGCCCGTCGCGGCCGCCACCGCCCAGTCGACGGACGCGGGCTTGGCCGCCCACGCATCGAGCACCGCGTTCTCGGCCTGGACGTCGACGCCGCGCCCGAACACGTCGTCGCCGATCGCGACCCCGGTGACCCCTTCGCCGACCTCGTCGACCACGCCCGCGGCGTCGTACCCGAGGTAGCCGGTGCCCTCCATCGGCTTGCCACCCGCCATGAACCCGGAGATGACCTTCCAGTCGATCGGGTTCACGCTCGCCGCGCGCACCGCGATGCGCACCTGGCCCGGCCCCGCGTGCCGCTCGGGGGCCTCCGCCCACTGCAGCACCTCGGGGCCGCCGTACTCTGTGAATTGCAACGCTCTCATCCGAAGATCCTCTCAGCGGGTGGCGATGAAGACGTTCTTGGTCTCGGTGAACGCGAGCGGGGCGTCGGGGCCCAGCTCGCGCCCGAGGCCGGAGGACTTGAAGCCGCCGAACGGCGTCCAGTACCGCACCGAGGAATGCGAGTTGACCGACAGGTTGCCCGCCTCGACGGCCCGGCTCACCCGCAGCGCGCGCCCGACGTCGTTGGTCCAGATCGACCCCGACAGCCCGAACTCGCTGTCGTTGGCGATCCGGACGGCGTCGGCCTCGTCCTCGAACGGGACGACGGCGACCACCGGGCCGAAGATCTCCTCGTGCAGCACCCGGTCGGTCGGGTCCTTCGGCACCAGCACCGTCGGCGGGAACCAGAAGCCCGGCCCGGAAGGCGCCGAGCCCCGGAACGCGACCTCGGCGTCCGCCCCGACGAAGGACGCCACGCGCTCCCGGTGCCCCGCGCTGATCAGCGGTCCCATCTCCGAGCCCTCGTCGGCCGGGTCGCCGACCGCCACCCCTTGCACGGCAGGCTCGAGCAGCTCCATGAACCGGTCGAACACGCTGCGCTGCACCAGGATCCGGGACCGCGCGCAGCAGTCCTGGCCCGCGTTGTCGAACACCGCGTAGGGCGCGGTGGCCGCGGCGGCCTCCAGGTCGCAGTCGGCGAACACGATGTTGGCGCTCTTCCCACCGAGCTCCAGGGTGACCGGCTTGATCCGCCGCGCGCAGCCCGCCATGACCCGCGAACCGACCTCGGTCGAGCCGGTGAACACGATCTTGGCGACGTCCGGGTGCTCGACGAAGCGCTCCCCCACGACCGAGCCGCGCCCCGGGACGACCTGGAACACGTCGGGCGGGATGCCCGCCTCGAGCGCCAGCTCGGCCAGGCGCAGCGCGGTCAACGGGGTCAGCTCGGCGGGCTTGAGCACCACGGTGTTGCCCGCCGCGAGCGCGGGCGCGAACGCCCACGACGCGATGGGCATCGGGAAGTTCCACGGCACGATCGCGCCGATCACCCCCAGCGGCTCGTGGAAGGTGATGTCCACTCCGCCGTCCACCGGGATCTGCTGGCCGATCAGCCGCTCCGGTGAGCCCGCGTAGTAACCGATGACGTCGCGGGCGTTGCCCGCCTCCCACCGCGCGTTGCCGATCGTGTGGCCGGAGTTCTCCACCTCCAGCTGCGCGAGGTGTTCCCGGTCGCCGTCGACGGCCTCGGCGAAGCGCCGCAGCAGCCGCGCCCGGTCGCCCGGAGCCACTGCGCGCCACGCCGGGAACGCCGCACGGGCCCGCGCCACCGCCTCGTCGGTGCCTGCCGCGTCGACCGCGGCCACCTCCGTGACGACCTTCTCGGTCGCGGGGTTGATCACCTGATGAACCGACATGGCCCGAACCTACTGATCGATCAGGCCGTGGATCAGCCGACCAGCTTGCGCAGCGTGCGCCCCGCCAGGTCGACGACGCCGGGCTCGTGCCCGTTGGTGACGAGGTTGATGATCAGGCCGTCGACGCCGGGTTCGAGCACACGGGTCTGCAGGTCGGCGGCCACCTCGTCGGGGTCGCCGACGAAGTGGCGTGACGTCGCCTTGGTGCGCTCCTCGTCGGAGAGCGCGTCGAGGTCGACCCCGAGCCCACGCATGTAGGCGCGCTGCTGCTCCCGCGCGCGGTCACCGTTCTCGTCGATCATGGCGAACGCCAGGAAGCTCGTCTCCAGCGTGGACCGGTCCCGATCCGCCTCGTCGCACCGCTGCGCGAGCGCGTCCAGCTTGCGGGGCAGCTCCGCCGGGTCGCAGATGATGTTGAGGTGCTGGGCGAAGCGGGCGGCCAGCGCGAACGTCTTCTTCTCGCCGCTCCCGCCGAGCAGGATCGGCAGGTCGTCGCGGATGCGCGGCTCGTTGAGGGCGTCCTCGGTGTGGTACCACTTGCCGTCGAACGTCGAGCGCTGCCGCGCAGCATCGGCTCGATGATCTGCAGCGCCTCGTCGAGCTTCTCGAACCGCTCGGTGAAGGTGCCGAACTCGAAGCCGAGCTGGCGGTGCTCCAGCTCGAACCAGCCTGCGCCGATGCCGAGCACGGCCCGGCCGCCGCTGATGACGTCGAGGGTGGTGACGGCCTTCGCGGTCAGCGTCGGGTTGCGGTAGGTGTTGCCGGTGACCAGCGCGGACAGCTGGATCCGCGAGGTCGCCGTGGCCAGGCCGCTGAGCGCGGAGTAGGCCTCCAGCATGGGCTGGTCCGGGGTGCCGATGCCGGGCAGTTGGTAGAAGTGGTCCATCACGAAGGCCGCGTCGAAACCGGCGTCCTCGGCCTCGCGGGCCTGGGCGATCACGGTGGGGAACAGCTCCGCGACCGGACCGGAGTAGCTGAAGTTCGGCATCTGGTAGCCGAGTCGAATGCTCACGCTTCGACCGTGCCCCCGTGGTGTCCCCGTGGCAAGTCGCACACTCAGCACCCGAGGTGAACACCCGGGGGCTCGGACCGCGGCGAAACCTCCGTGGTGTTCACCTCGAGCGTCCGCCGCAGGCCGCCCAGCACAACGTCCAACCCCTCCCCGAGCTCGCGTCCGCCGTCGTAGGCCGCGAGGTCGCCCGCGACCGAGCGCAGCCGGGGGAACTCGCGCACGGGGAGGCGGTGCAGCCCCAGCCGCAGCAGGTCGTCGGTCTCGTCGGGGTCGTGCACCCGCTCCTGCAGCTCGTTCAGCACGTGCCCTTGCAGGAAGCCCATGTAGAAGCGGTAGGCGTGCAGGGCGCCGCCGGGGGTGAACCCGGCGCTGATCAACAGCTCCAGCAGGGCTTCCAGTGGCCGCAGTGTGCCGGGCGGCCGCAGCGCCAACGGGGTGGCCAACGGCCTGGTCACCATCAGGGGTACGACGTTCGGGTGGGCGAGCGCGAGGTGCCGGTAGGCGCGCGCGGTCGTCCGCAGCGCCTGCTCCCACTCGGCAGGCGGGCCGACCGGCACCTCCAGCTCCTGCAGCACCAACTCGACGACCCCGTCGAGCAGTTCGTCCTTGCTCTCCGCGAAGCGGTAGAGCCGCATCGGGTCCCGGCCGAGCGCGCGGCCCAGCCGTCGCATCGACAGCGCGTCCACACCCTCGTCGTCGATGATGGCCAGCGCCGCGACCAGCACCCGTTGCCGCGTGAGCACCCGACGCTCGGTGCCCGGCTCGGCACTGCTCCGCACGACTCGACCCTCCCGCCATCCGCCCCGGTAGGCGTTGCCCCCGGTGGCGCTACAGCGTAGCGTCTACACCGTAGCGCCACCGCTCGCAACCCCATGCGACGGACGGACGACAGGAGTCCCATCGGATGACGAGCCGGGCGACCGCCACGATGACCTCCCCGCGTCGGGAGACAGCGCCCGGCCGAGCCCCATGGGTCGAACTCGTCACCACCGACACGGTGCGGGCTTACCTGCACCGCATCAGCCGCACCCCGCTGCTCACCGCGCACGACGAGGTCACGTTGGCCACCAGCATCGAGGCGGGCCTCTTCGCCGCCGAGAAGCTGCAGTGCGGCGCCGAGCTCGCCCCGGACCTGAGCCGCGACCTGCGGCAGATCGTCCGCGAAGGGGTCAGCGCCCGCGGGGTGCTCGTCGAGGCCAACCTGCGCCTGGTCGTCTCGATCGCCAAGCGCTACACGGGCCGGGGCCTGGCGTTCCTCGATCTCATCCAGGAAGGCAACCTCGGCCTCATCCGCGCCGTCGAGAAGTTCGACTACGCGAAGGGCTTCAAGTTCTCCACTTACGCGACGTGGTGGATCCGCCAGGCCATCAGCCGGGCGCTCTCCGACCAGTCCCGGACCGTGCGGATCCCCGCGCACGTCGTCGAGCAGCTCAACCAGCTCACGCGGGCGCGCCGCGAACTCCTGCGCGACCACGGCCGCGACGCCACCCCCGAGGAGATCGGGGCTGTGATCGGCGTGTCCGCCGCGCGGGTCGTCGAGCTGATCGGCATCGCCCGCGAGCCGCTCTCCCTCGACCAGACCGTCGGCGACGAGGGGGACCTGCGCGTCGGCGACCTCATCGAGGACACCGGCGCGGTGATCGCGTTCGACGCGGCCAGCGCGGTGCTGCTGAGCGAGCAGATCCGGCACGTGCTGAGCGGGTTCACCGCACGGGAGGCGGGGATCATCCGACTCCGGTTCGGGCTCACCGACGGCAGGCCCCGCACCCTCGACGAGATCGGGCGCGCCTACGGCGTCACCCGCGAGCGCATCCGCCAGATCGAGACCAAGACGATGACAAAGCTGCGCCACCCCTCGCGCGTCCGGCTCCTGCGCGACTACCTCGACTGAGTCTCGGCACGGGCCCCGTGCACCGCTCGTCCCCTCCCCCGCGGGTGGCCACCCGAGCGCTATCGCGCTGATTGACCGACGCGTCCTCGCGCTCTGTGCGCCGCGCCACTAGCTGCTTCCAGGCCGCGCGAAATGGGTATGGCTGGATGTGGCGAAATCCGGCGGCGAAAGCACTCTGACCGTTCTGCTCGCCATGGGCGCGAATCTCGCGGTCGGCGTGGCGAAGCTCGTGGCGGGCCTGCTCACCGGCAGCGCGGCCATGCTCTCGGAGGCCGCGCACTCGGTCGGCGACACCATGACCGAGGTGCTGCTGCTCACGGCGCTCAAGCGGTCGACCAAGCCGGCGGACCGCCAGCACCCCTTCGGCTACGGCAAGGAGCGTTACGTCTTCTCCCTGCTCGCGGCCGTATCGATCTTCGTGGCGGGCGCGCTCTTCTCGATCTACCAGGGCATCCACACCCTGTTGGGTGGCGAGGAGGAGCGGCAGAACGCGATGGTGGCGTTGATCGTCCTGGTCGTCGCGGCCGCCATCGAGGGTGTGTCGCTGTTCCAGGCCATCCGACAGGTCAACCGCGAGCGGGAGGAGGAGCAGCTGGACCTCCGCACGTTCGTGCGGCGCAGCGACGACCCGACCGTCATCACCGTCCTGTTCGAGGACAGCGCCGCGATCACAGGTCTGGCGATCGCGTTCGTGGGCGTCGGGCTGACCGCGCTCACCGGCTCCCCGATCTGGGACGGGTCGGCGTCGCTGGCGATCGGCCTGCTGCTCGTGGTCGCGGCGTACGGGCTCGCGCGCACGAACATGGCCCTGCTCATCGGGCGCCAGGCCGACCCGCGCCTGGTGCGCGCCATCGGCACCCGGCTCGGTGAGCAGCCCGAGGTGGACGAGGTCGTCGACCTGCTCACCATGCTCACCGGCACCGACAAGGTGCTCGTCTGCGCCCGGCTGGACTTCGCGCAGGGGGCGACCTCCGACGACATCGAGCTCGCCTGCGTGCGCATGAACGGTCAGTTGCACGACGAGTTCACCGACGTCGACGAGGTGTTCCTGGAGCCGGTCCCGCGGGGCAACCCCGAGCTGCGCGAGCGGGTCCGTGCCCGCTACGGCGGCACCATCGGTGAGGTGGCCGCGGAGCAGACGCCCAGCTGGCAGGCGCCCTAGCCGTCAGGCGCCCGCCACGGGGCAGATAGACCGCGCACAGCAGACCGCGCAGCGTGGGCCCGGCCACCCAGCGTCCGGGCGCCGAGCGGCCCGGCCGAACGCGCCGCACCCACTCCTCCGCCGGGGCACGCAGGGTGCTTTCCAGCTCCACCTGGAGACGGTCGGCGGCCGGGCGATCACCTCCTGGCTGCACGTCTGAGCGGACGGGCCGGGGCTGCCACTGGCTGGAAAGGCCGCCCCCCGCGCGCCCCGGCGGGTCAGGCTGTCGGTGACCCACGAGAGGCCCGGGGGGCGTCCATGTCCGTGTCCGCGCACTCGACCGCGACCGCCCGAGCAGCCGCCTGAGCTGGCCGCGCCGCGCACCGCGCTGGCCACCGTCTGCATCTCCGGCACGCTCGAGGACAAGCTCGCCGCCGCCGCGGCGGCGGGGTTCGACGGGGTCGAGATCTTTGAGCCGGACCTGGTGGCCTCCGCGCTCTCCCCCGCCGACATCCGCAACCGCTGCGCCGATCTCGGGCTGTCGATCGACCTCTACCAGCCCTTCCGCGACCTCGACTCCACCTCGCCGGAGCGGTTCGCGGCCAACCTGCGCCGCGCCGAGATGAAGTTCGACGTCATGGCGGAGCTGGGCACCGACATGATCCTGGTGTGCTCCAGCGCCTCGGCCGACGCCGTCGCCGACCTCGACACCCTGGCCGAGCAGCTGCACACCCTGGCCGACCGGGCTCAGGCGCGCGGGGTGCGCGTCGCCTACGAGGCGCTGGCCTGGGGTCGTGAGGTGTCCACCTACGAGCGGTCGTGGGACGCCGTGCGCCTGGCCGACCACCCCTCGTTGGGCCTGTGCGTGGACAGCTTCCACATCCTGTCCCGCGGCTCGGACCCCGCGGGCATCGCCGACATCCCCGGCGAGAAGCTGTACTTCCTCCAGCTGGCCGACGCCCCGCACATGGACATGGACGTGCTGCAGTGGAGCCGCCACTACCGGCTGTTCCCCGGCCAGGGCACGTTCGACCTGCCCGCCTTCCTCGGCTACGTGCTGAGCGCCGGCTACACCGGGCCGCTGTCGCTCGAGGTGTTCAACGACATCTTCCGCCAGTCCGACCCGCGCCGGGCCGCGGTCGACGCCCGCCGTTCCCTGCTCGCGCTGCGCGAAGCCGCCGTCACCAGGGTGCCCGCGGCGATGCAGGCGGGCGTAGGGGCTGACGCGCCCCCGCCGACTCCCCAGCTCCGCGGCTACGCGTTCACCGAGCTCGAGGTCGACGCGCCGGCAGGCGCCGCGGTGGCCGATCTGCTCGACGCGTTGGGCTTCACCCACACCGGCAGCCACCGCACCAAGCCGGTGCGGCTGTGGCAGCAGGGCGACGCCCGGGTGCTGCTGAACGAGATCGGTGAGGAGGGCGCGTCGGTGACCGCGCTCGGGATCGAGACGACCGACCCCGCCGCGCGCCGCCCGCCGGGCCACCGCGCTGCTCGCGCCGCCCCTGCCGCAGACCCACGGGCCCGCCGAGGCCGACCTGCTCGGCGTCACCGCGCCCGACGGGACCGCGGTGTTCTTCTGCCACACGGCGACCGAAGGCGTGAGCTGGCTGGCCGACTTCGTGGCGACCGGGGCCGGCGCCACCGGGGGATGGAAGCCTGCCGAGCAGGCGGGGCGGGTAGATGAAGCCCACACGGACGTCACGAAGATCGACCACGTCGCGCTGACCCAGCCCTACGACAACTTCGACGAGGCCGCCCTCTTCTACCGCTCACTGCTCGGCCTGCAGACCCAGCACGCGTCGGAGGTCGCGGCGCCGTTCGGACTGGTGCGCAACCGGGCCGTCAGCGACAGCGAGCTGACCGTGCGGGTCTGCCTGTCGGTGTCGGTGCTGCGCCGCGGCGGCTGGGCGCCGGGGGTCGCCGACCCGCAGCACATCGCCTTCGCCAGCCCCGACGTGATCGCCCTCGCCCGCCGCGCCCGGGCGGCGGGCGCCCCGCTGCTCGACATCCCGGCCAACTACTACGACGACCTCGACGCCCGGCTCGCCCCGGCCCAGATCGACGACCTGCGCGAGCTGGGGGTGCTGCTGGACCGCGACCAGGGCGGCGAGTTCCTGCACTTCTACACGCAGGTCATCGGCGGACGGGTCTTCTTCGAGGCCGTCCAGCGGGTCGCCGACTACGCGGGCTACGGCGAGGTCAACGGCCCGATCCGGATGGCGGCCCACCGCCGCGCCCGCATGGCCTGAGCGGACGCGGCCGGTCAGGCCGCGTCGCGCGCCTCCTCGGCCTGCTGGTTGGCCTGCTCGAACGTGATGATCCGGTGCCCGCGGTTGGAGGAGAACGTGAGCGCGCGGGCCCACGTGTAGATCGTGCCGAGGCGGTTGCCCCAGCCGATCAGGTACAGCACGTGGATGAATCCCCACATCGTGTAGCCGAGCACGCCGGTGAACTTCATGCCGAACGCGTCGGCGATGGCGGAGCGGTGCCCGATCGTGGCCATGCTGCCCTTGTCGAAGTACTTGAACGGCTCGACCCGCTCGTCGCCCTCCAACCGGCCCTTGATCAGCTTGCCGACGTACTTCCCCTCCTGCATCGCGGGCTGGGCGACCCCGGGCAGCCGGTTCAGCGACACCATGTCGCCGATCGCGAACACCTCGGGATGCCCGGGGATGCTGCAGTCGGGCTCCACGGGGATGCGACCGGCGCGGTCGGTCTCCAGGCCCACCTTGCCCGCGAGCAGCTTGGCGAGCGGCGACGCCTGGACCCCCGCCGCCCAGATGCGCGTGCGGGTGCGGATGGTCTCCTCGCCGTCGGGCCCCTTGACGGTGATGCTGTCCCCGTCCATGGCGATGGCCAGGGTGTTGAGCCGCACCTCGACGCCCATCTCGGTGAGCTTGTCCTGCGTGTAGCGCTGGAGCTTCTCGTCGAACGGGCCGAGCACGGCGCCCGCTCCCTCCAACAGCAGGATGCGGGCTTCCTTCGTGTTCACGGTGCGGTACTCGGTGGGCAGCACCTTGTGCGCGAGCTCGGCCACCTGCCCGACGAGCTCGACGCCGGTCGGGCCCGCCCCGATCACCACGAACGTCAGCCACTCGGCCCGCTCGACCGGGTCGGTCGAGAGCTCGGCCATCTCGAACGCCAGCAGGATCCCGTCACGGAGGTGCCGCGCGTCCTCGATGGTCTTCATGCCGGGCGCGTGCTTGGCGAACTCGTCGCGTCCGAAGTACGAGTGCGTCGCCCCACCGGCCACCACGAGCGAGTCGTAGGGCAGCTCGAGGATCCGGCCGTCGGGCGCCTCGGCCGTCACGATCTTCCGGTCCAGGTCCATGTCCGTGACCTCGGCCAGCAGCGCCCGCGCGTTGGCCTGCTTGGAGATGACGCCGCGCAGCGCGGGCGCGATCAGGCCGGGCGGGAGGATGCCCGCCGCGACCTGGTAGAGCAGGGGCTGGAAGAGGTGGTGGTTGGTGCGGTCCACCACCGTCACGTCCACGTCGGCGTGGGCCAGCGCGCGCACGGCGTTGAGGCCGCCGAACCCGCCGCCGACGACGACCACCTTGTGGCGCCCCTGCTCGGTCATGTCCGCCTCCGCTCAGGTCGGGAGTTGGGCGACGTCACGGAGCTCCTCGGGGGTCGCGGTGCCGAAGCCGAAGAACTCGATGTAGGCCGGGATCATCTCGAACAGCATGTCGCTGCCCACCTGGATCCGGCAGCCCTTGGCCTGCGCGGCCGCGAGGAACGGGGTGATGGTCTGCTTCATCACGACCTCCCCGACGAACGTGCTGGGCGCGATCCGGTCGACGTCCATCGGGAGCGGATCGTCGTCCTTCATGCCCAGCGGGGTGGCGTTGACCACCAGGTCGTAGCCCTCGGGGTCCTTCGACCCGGTGCTGAGCTGCAGGTCCGGGTAGTGCTCGGCCAGCCGCGAGGCGAGGCCCTCGGAAGCGGCCTGGTTCGGGTCGAACAGGCCCATCCCGGCCACCCCGGCCGCGGCCAGCGAGGCCGCGATCGGCGATCCGACGCCGCCGTTGCCGACGACGAGCACCCGGGTGCCCGCGAGCTCGAAGCCCTTGCGCCCGACGCCGCGCACGAACCCCGCGCCGTCGAACTGGTCGCCCACCAGGCTGCCGTCCTCGCGCACCAGCACCGCGTTGGCCGCGCCTGCGATCTTCGCCGTCGGCGTCAGCTCGTCGACCAGCTCGCAGGTGACCACCTTGTGCGGCATCGTCACCAGCGCGCCGCGGATGTTGGTCATCCTGAAGATGTGCGGGAAGAAGTCTCGGTACTCCTCCGGCGTGACGCCCATCGGCACCACCACCGCGTCGATCCCGTTCTTGTCGAACCACGGGTTGTAGATCATCGGCGACTTGAAGGCGAAGGTCGGGTACCCGATGTGCGCGACCAAGGTGGTCTTCCCAGTGATCACTTCTTCAGCTGCTCTCGCATCACGCCGAAGACGACCTCCGAGGTTTCCCTGACGAAGTTGGCGTGCGTGCTGGCCAACGTCGAGGCCCATTCGACGCCGGTGCCCTTGGCGGCCTGCTCCTCGAGCTCGAGGAGGTTCTTGAGCATGCGTTCGTAGCCCTCCAGCCAGGCGAGGCCGTTCTCCTTGGCCTTGTCGACGACCTCTGACGAGAGCGCCTGCACCCGCTTGACGGCAGCTTCCATGTCGGTCGGATCAGTCATGCCGATTGCCTCCTTGGCCCTTGGTGTCCACTACGCGGTGTCTCTCCCACGACGGCCATACCGGTGACCCCCCGCGAGGTTCGCACGCCTGTCGGTGCCTGGGCCTGGCCTTCCGACCAGTGAGAGCACCCCGTCATGCGGTCGCTTGCGGCAGCGCGTACCACTCGTAGACGCCGTCGGGCCGGGTGCGCCGATCGACCTCGCCCGACCACCGCAGGTAGGCGATGTGCGACAGCGTTTCATTGATCGCGAGCTGGCGCTGGTGGGCGAGGATGGCCTTGGCGACGAGGCGGTCGGCCAGCTCGACGACCGAGCTGGGCTGCGCCGCGATGGCTTGCCGGACCTTGTCTAGCCTTCTCAGCTTGGTGCGGTAGATGGCCTCGATGCGCCCGGCGGGGTCATCGAACGGGCGGCCGTGGCCGGGCAGCACGTGCGTCGGGCGCAGGTCGGCCACGCGGCGCAGCGAGTCGAGGTAGCTGCGCAGCGGGTCGGCGTCGAACCCGCGCTCGAACGTGACTGGCGGGGTGATCCCCGGTAGCAGGTGGTCGCCCGAGAGCAGCACGCCCCGCGAGGGCGAGTAGAGGCAGACGTGGCCCAGCGAGTGGCCCGGCGTGTGGATGACGTCCCACTGGTCGCCGCCGATGGTCAGCTGCTCGCCGCCGCGCAGCCGGGTCGACGCCTCGACCACCGAGTGCAGGTAGGGCAGCCACCGGGTGAGGTGGTCGGCCAGGTCCATCCGCTCGACCTCGGAGACCCCGTGGTCTTCGTAGGTGTCACGACGGCGCGCGCGGGCCGTGTCGGGGTGGCGGTACTTCTCGCAGTCCAGGTCGGTCATCGCGTGCATGACCAGCTTCGCGCCGGTCTCCTCCATGACCTTGCCCGCGAGTCCGTAGTGGTCGATGTGCGCGTGCGTGACGACGATGCGCGCCACGTCGGCCATCTCGTACCCGGCGCCCCGCAGCCCGGCCTGGAGCGCGGCGAGGCCGCCGTCGGGGAGGTCGGGGCGCCAGACGCCGCAGTCGACGACCGTCACCTTGTCGCCGTCGGCCAGCACGTAGCAGTTGACGCTCTCTACGGCGTTGACCCCGATCGGCAGGACGATCCGCTCGACCCCGGCAAGCTCGCTCATCGACTCTCCTCGCTGCGCTCGGTCGGCGCTTCGCGGGCGCTGTGTCGATGATTCGCTCGCAAGCTCGCTCATCCGTGCATGCGTTCCAAGAGCGTGAACCAGACCCGGAGCTCGACGCGGTACTCCACGGCGCCGCCGTCCAGCGTGCCGTTGACGTTCACCATCTCGAACGAGGTGACGCCGTCCAACGTCATCTGGGCGCGGTCGAGGGCTTCCGATATCGCGTCCTGGATGGAGGCACCGGTCCCGACGAGCTCGACGGCCTTCTGCACGGTCACGCGATCATCCTGGACCCGGGTAGGAGGCGGGCGCGTCCGTTCCCGCTCGTTGGAAGAGCCGGTACAGGTAGATCAGCGACGGCACGAGCAGGATCGACCCGATGATCAGCGAGACGAGCATCGCGACCAGGGTGGCCTGGCCCGCGGCGGCGTCCTCGATGGTGAGCGTCGGCGGCAGGATGTACGGGTACTGCGCCGCTGCCCAGCCGATGAGGATCGTGGCGACGGCCAGCGCCGAGGTCAGGCGGGCCTGCGCGTAGCGGCGAAGCACCAGCAGCGCGATGGACGCCACGCCCGCGAGCACGGAGATGACGAGCACCGGCAACGCGCGTCCGAAGAGCCCCGCGGCGAGCGCCGGGGGCGTCGGCGCGCAAGACGAAGAGGCCCATGAGCCCGACCAGACCGGTGACCGCCGCGGTGCCCAGCGCCCTGATCCGGAACCCGTCGGCGATGTCCTGCTCCCCGTCGCGCACCGCGTCGGCGCAGAGGAACACGGCAGCGAGGTAGGCGCAGACCAGCACCGCGAGCACCCCGCCCAGCACCGAGGTGGGGTTGACCCAGCTCGTCACCACGTTGCCCGTCGCGATGCCGGGAGGCACCCGGCCCGACGCGACCCCACCGACGACCGTGCCCAGGAAGTAGGGCGTGACCAGCGACGAGATCGCGAACGCCGCGCCCAGCAGGCGGCGCATCGGCAGGGTCGTGATGCTCTTGCGGAACGCGAACGCCGCGCCGCGGGCGATCATGCCGAACGCGGCGATCGTCAGCGGCGCGTACAGCGTCGAGGCCACCGGCGTGAAGCCTGCGGGGAACCCGGTCCACAGCACCACCAGCACGAAGATCAGCCAGACGTGGTTGGCCTCCCACACCGGCCCGATCGCGTGCTCGATCACCGCCCGCTGGCGCGCCCCGCCCTTGGTGCCGCCCGCGAGCAGGTCCCAGATGCCCGCGCCGAAGTCCGCCCCCGCGAAGAGCGCGTAGGCGATGAGCCCGACGAACATGACGCCGAGCACCACCTCGGCGAGGCTCACGACGACACTGCCTCGGACGTTGCTGCTGCGAGCTCTTGGGGCGCCGCGACGTTGTGCGAGTGGGCCAGCCGCCGCAGCACGAAGATGGTCAACACCGTCAGCACCGCGTACATGATCGACACGGCGAAGAACCCGAGCGGGATGCCCGGCGCCGGGCTCACGGCGTCGGCGGTGCGCAGGATGCCGTAGACGATGAAGGGTTGGCGCCCGACCTCGGTGGTGATCCACCCGGTCTCCATCGCGAGCACCGCGCCCACGCCCGAGACGGCGACCGCACGGAAGAACCACACCGTGCGCGGCACCTTGTGCCTGCGCCACCACGACCAGGCCAGGCTCAGCGCGAGCAGGGCCAGCGCCGAGCCGATCCCGACCATCGTGTTGTAGGCCAGGTGCACGATGTTCACCGGCGGCCGCAGGTCGGGCGGCACGCTCTCCAGACCGACCACGCGGCCGTTGAAGTCGTGGGTCACCAGGAACGAGAGCCCCCAGGGGATCTCCAGCGCCCCGCGCAGCTGGTCGTTCACGTAGATGCCGCCGACGGACAGCGGCACCGAGGTGCTCGTGTGGAACAGCCCCTCCATGGCGGCCAGCTTCACCGGCTGGTTCTCCGCCACCGCGCCCGCGATCCAGTCACCGACGATGAGCTGGATCGGCGTCGCGATCGCGGCGATGGTGAGCGGGATGATCAGCCCGAACCGGTGGTAGAGGTCGCGGCGCCCGCGCAGCATGCCCACGGCGTAGACCGAGGCGACCAGGTACCCGGTCACCATGTAGGCGGCGATCACCATGTGCACGAACTGCGGCCAGGTCGAGGGGCCGAACATCGCCCCGACGGGGTCGGCGTCCACCACCCGCCCGTTGACCAGCTGGAATCCGGTGGGGTTGTTCATCCACGCGTTGGCGGCGATCACGAAGAACGCGCCCGCCAGCCCGGAGAGGGCGATCGGCACGGCGCTGAGCATGTGCGCGCGCGGGGACATGCGGTCCCAGCCGAAGAGGTAGATGCCCACGAAGATCGCCTCGAGGAAGAAGGCGAAGCCCTCGAGCACGAAGGGGAAGCCGAACACCTCACCGAAGGGCCGCATCAGGCCCGGCCAGAGGATGCCCATCTCGAACGACAGCAAGGTCCCCGACACCGCGCCCGCCGCGAACAGCACGCCCATCGCCTTCGACCAGGTGCGGGCCAGGTCCAGCAGAACGGGGTTGCCACGGCGGCGCGCCCGCCACTCGGCGAACACCACGAGCACCGGCAACGCGATGCCGAAGCAGGAGAACACGATGTGCCAGCCCAGCGACAACGCCATCTGCATCCGGGCCGGGTAAAGGTTCTCGGCCGCTCCGGCCAACACGAGTCCCTGGGACACGCCCACCTCCGTCGGTCAGGGGGTCAAGGATGGTCCGCCCACGCGCCAGGCCGGTGGACTTCCCACACGACGGAAGGGGGTAAGGCGGCCACCGTGCTTGACATAGTTAACGGCTGTGGGTAGTTTAGCTATCACACGGGCACGACGCCCACAGAGAACGCGACAACAGAGGAGCAAAACCATGAACGCGCCGACCGACGAGCTGACCCGCATCGCCAACGACACCCGCGAGGCCTTCACCACCGCGCTGACCGCATGGGCCGAGACCGCCCAGCGCTACGCGGCCAACTTCGACGCCAAGAACCCGGTGCCCGCCGTCGCCGACACCCAGGCCGCCGTCGACACCGCCTACGAGCTGGCCAGCACCCTCCTGTCCGAGCAGCGCGCCCTGGCCAGCACGGCCGTCGCCGCGGGCCACCAGGCCGCCGAGGAGATCATCGAGCGCGCCCGCACGCTCAACGTCTTCCCCGTGCCCACCGCCGCGTGACGCTCGACAACCCCACCGACTCCCGGCCCCGCCTGGCACCAGCCCGGCGGGGCCGGTGTCTGTCTGCGCCCGGGACTACGCGCGGACCTCGGCTCCCTGCGGCGAGCCGCTCCCGCTGCGGCGTGACCACGTAGCGCGGGTCGCGGGTCGAGGCGACGCCCGCCGCGAAGACCCCGAACCGCTGCAGCACGCTCCCGCCCATCAGGGCCAACCCCGCCCCCACCGCGGCGAGCCGGCTGCGCCGGGCCAGCAGTGTCCCCACGAGCCCGCCCGCGGTCAGGTACTCCGACCACTTGCGCAGCTGGTGGGCCTTCCCGGTGGTGTAGGCCTCCGCGACCATCCCGATGCGGTGCTCCATCAGCCGCGACGCCATGAGCTCGGCCGCCGCGCCCACCCCGGCGAACGCGCGGGCCGGGCCCGCCTCGGCGGTCGGCACGAGGACCATCGCCAGCCCGCCCGAGCTCGCCGCGGCCGAACCGGTGAACACGAACGGCAGGTAGGGGTGCGCGGTGTTCCACGCGGGCACCGCGGTCTGGGACAACAGCACCGCCGTGTAGCCCGCCAGCGCCGGGGCCAGCGCGGCCGACGTCAGCGATGCGGGCCGGGAGAGCAGGCGCACGAGCCGCGTCACCGGCCAGCGCGCGGGCAGCAGCTCACCGACCGCGGCCAGCCCGATGCCGGGGCTGTAGGCCGCGATGATCCAGGTCCCGACGCTCATCGGCGAGGTCGGTTTCGCCACCCGCAGCATGTGGTGGAACCGCAAGGGCCTGCCCAGGTCGGACACCAGGAAGTAGGTGCTCGCCCCGAGCCCGGCCACCGCGGCGAGGCGGGCGCGCTGGCGCAGCCGTGGCCGCCCGGTGAGATCGGCGCCCACCGACAGCAACGTCGAACCGCCCGAGAGCCCGCCCGCGAACAGGTAAGCCGGGATCCGCCAGTCCCACGCGGGGGCCTTGAGGATCGGCCGCCCGTAGTACGACGCGTCGTCCTGCCGGGGCGGCGGCAGCTTCTCCTGTTTGCTCATCGGCCCCTCCCCAGGAACGAGCCCACGGCCGCGGCGAGGAACGCGCCCGCCGCGGCACCCACGAACTTCCACATCCGCACCATGTCGCGGGTCGGCACCACCGGGTCCGGCGGCAGGCCGTAGACCTGAGGTTCGTCGAGCAAGCAGGAAGAACGCCCCGTTGCCGCCGACGCCGTCGTCGGGGTCGTTGCCGTAGAGGCGCGCGCCGGTGACGCCCTGCTCCTGCAGGGTGGCCACCCGCTCGGCCGCGACCTTCGCGCAGCACGTCGAGCTCCCCGAACTGGATGGAGTCCGTCGGGCAGGCCTTGGCGCAGGCGGGCTCGAGGCCGCCGTGCAGCCGGTCGTAGCAGAGCGTGCACTTCTGGGCCCGCCCGTCGCCCTCGCGCCGCTCGATCACCCCGTACGGGCACGCCGAGACGCAATACCCGCAGCCGTTGCAGATGTCCTGCTGGACGACGACGGAGCCGAACTCGGTGCGGAAGAGCGCCCCGGTCGGGCACACGTCCAGGCAGCCCGCGTGAGTGCAGTGCTTGCAGACATCGGAGGCCATGAGCCAGCGCAGCCCGTACTCGTCGTCGTCACCCGCGGGCGCGGCGGTGGTCGGCGCGGTCGGCATGCCCAGCTCCACCGGCACCCGCTGCTCGATGAACGCGACGTGGCGCCACGAGTTCGCGCCCAGGTCGCCGGTGTTGTCGTGGGACATCCCCAACAGGTCGACCCGGTCGGTCGCGGGCACGCCGTTCCACTGCTTGCACGCCACCTCGCAGGCCTTGCAGCCGATGCAGACCGAGGTGTCGGTGAAGAACCCCATGCGCGGCGGGTGGTCGATGTGGCCCGCATCGCCCGCGACGTCGTCGAGCGGTCCGAACAGGCTGCACGTCCCCTGCGCTCGGTCGACGCTTCGCAGCGCTGTCCTGATTCGCTCGCAGTCGCTCATGGAGCCCCCGATCCCCGCGCGACGGCGGTACTCCTCGACGTAGGCGAGCAGGGCGGGCCCGGTCGGGCGTGGGCCCGGCTGGACGTCGCAGGTCGCCACCTTGCTCTCCTGGATGCCCACGTTCGGGTCCGCGACGATGCCGAGCAGGTCGTTCATGACGTCGCCGCGCACAAGCCCGCCGCCCCCGAAGTGGTACGGCATCCAGACCTGGTGCACCACCTTGCCCTGGACGCGCAGGGGCCGGATCCGCTCGGTCACCGTCACCCTGGCTTGCACGGCCGCCCGGCTGGTGACGACGTGGCACCACTCCCCGTGCACGAGCCCGCGCTCGGCCGCCATCCGCGGCGACACCTCGATGAACAGCTCGGGCTGCAGCTCGGAGAGGAACGACAGCGTGCGCGTCATGGCGCCCGACGTGTAGTGCTCGGTGAGCCGGGACGCGGTGAGGACGAACGGGAACACGCCCCGGTCGTCGGCGCCGGTCGGGTTGGCCGGGTTGTCGGCGCGGACGTAGTGCCTGCTCGTCGGGCTGGCCCGCGGTCCGTGCAGCGGGTTGACCACCGGCGACTCGTCGGGCTCGTAGTGCGTGGGCATCGGGCCCGTCGAGCACCCCGTTGGGCGCGAACAGCCAGGCCTTGCCGTCGGCCTGCAGCACGAACGCGTCGTCGCCGCGCAGGGCGGCGGGCCCCACGGCGTCGGGCGGTGGCACGTGGTCGGGCGGCAGGTCGTCGGGGAAGTCCGCGATGTCGTTGCCGACCCAGCGCCGCACCTCCTCGTCCCACCAGACCAGCTTCTTGCGCTCGCTCCACGGCTTCCCCGCAGGGTCGGCCGAGGCCCGGTTGTAGAGCACGCGCCGGTCGAGCGGCCAGCACCAGCCCCACTTGCCGTCGGGCCCGTCGCCGCGGCGGGCCGAGAGGTTGACGCCGCCGCGGAACACCCCGGAGTAGATCCAGCATCCCGACGACGTGCTGCCGTCGGCCTTCAGCTCCCGGTAGTCGCCCACCAGCTCGCCGGTGTCCAGGTGGAACCCGTTGATCCGGCGCAGCACCTCCTCCGCGTCGGGCTCACCCCATTCGGGGTCGCCGTGCAGGGGCAGGTCCCAGGAGAGGTCCAGCAGCGGCCGGTCCCGCTCGTCGGTGGAGTCGGCCAACCGCTCCCGCAGGATCCGGCCGAGGTGGTAGGCGAACCACAGCTCGGAGCGCTGGTCACCCGAGGGCTCGACGGCCATCTCCCGCCACTGCAGCATCCGCTCGGTCTGGGTGAAGGTCCCCTCCTTCTCGACGTGCGAGGCCGCGGGGAAGAAGAAGACCTCCGTCTTGCACGTCTCGGGAACGATCTCGCCGGTCTCGACCTCCGGCGCGTCCTTCCAGAAGGTGGCCGTCTCGATCATGGCCAGGTCGCGGACGACCATCCACTCCAGCTGGGCGAGCGCGAGCCGGGTGAGCCTGCCGTTGGCCATCCCGACGGCCGGGTTCTGGCCGAGCACGAAGTAGCCGGGGACCTTGCCGTCGACCATGTCCATCGTCGTTCGGTAGACGCCGTGGTCGCCGTCGATGCGCGGCAGGTAGTCGTAGCGGAAGTCGTTCTCGGCGGTCGCCTCGTCGCCCCAGTACTCCTTGAGCAGCGACACCATGTAGGCGTCGGCGTTGTACCAGAACCCCTTCTGCTTCTTGCTGCGGATCGAGGTGACGTAGCTGGTCAGGTCGGGTGTGGCGGGTGAGGGCATCGGCAGGTAGCCGGGCAGCAGGTTGAACAGCGTGGGGATGTCGGTGCAGCCCTGGATGCTGGCGTGCCCGCGCAGGGCGAGGATCCCGCCGCCCGGGCGCCCGATGTTCCCCAGCAGCAGCTGCACGATCGAGCCCGGCGCGGATGTACTGGGCGCCGACGCTGTGCTGCGTCCAGCCCACGCTGTAGATCAGCGCGGCCGTGGCCTCCCGCCCCGAGCTGCCCGTCCACGCCTCGCACACGGCCTGGAACTGCTCCGGCGGTACGCCGCACACCTCCTCGACGAACTCCGGGGTGTAGCGGGCGTAGTGCCGCCGCAGGATCTGGTAGACGCAGTCGGGGTGCTGCAGGGTCGGGTCGGCGTCGACCTCCTCGGCCGCCACCGAGAGCGGCGGACCGCCAGCCCCGGACGTGTGGCCCCGCGACGAGCTCCCGCTGCTCGGGTGCGTCCTCGTTCTCGGGCGGCTCGCCCGCCGAGCGGTACTGCCAGCTCGACGTGTCGTACGTGCCGGTCTCCGGGTCGAAGCCGCTGAAGAGCCCGTCGAGGTCCTCCGTGTCGCGGTACTCGGGCGAGATCAGGAACGACGCGTTGGTGAACGCCGTGACGTACTCCCGGAAGTCCAGCTCGTTCTCCAGGATGTAGCGGATCACGCCGCCCAGGAACGCGATGTCACTGCCCACCCGGATCGGGACGAACGTGTCGGCGAGCGCGCTGGTGCGGGTGAAGTGCGGGTCGATGTGGATCACCCGCGCACCGCGCTCCTTGGCCTCCACCACCCACTGGAACGCGACCGGATGGGCCTCGGCCATGTTCGAGCCCATGATCACGATGCAGTCGGAGTGGACGAGACCGTGCGGTCCGTCGGTGGCGCCGCCACGCCCGAGCGAAGTTCCCAGACCGGGAACGGTGGCGGAGTGTCAAATACGGGCCTGGTTCTCGATCTGGATGGCGCCCAACGCGGTGAACAGCTTCTTGATGAGGTAGTTCTCCTCGTTGTCCAGCGTCGCGCCGCCCAGGCCCGCGAAGCCGGTGGTGCGCCGCAGCACCCTGCCCTGGCTGTCGGTGTCCTGCCAGCCGCGGCTCCGGGCGTCGAGCACCCGGTCGGCCACCATGTCCATCGCCGTGTGCAGGTCGAGGTCGGTCCACTCGGTGGCGCCCGGCGCGCGGTAGCGCACGGCCTGCTCCCGCTGCGGGCCGGTGACGAGCTGGGTGCTCGCCGAGCCCTTCGGGCACAGCCTGCCCCGGGAGATCGGCGACTTGGGGTCGCCCTCGATCTGGATGACCTTCTCGTCCTTGACGAACACCTGCTGCGCGCACCCGACCGCGCAGTACGGGCACACCGACTTCGCCACCCGGTCGGCCGTCGCGGTGCGGGGGGCGGCGGCGCGCGACCGCGGCGACTGCGTGGCGGCACCCCGGCCGAGCCGGTCGGGCCCGGTGAGCTGCCGGTAGACCGGCCATGACAGAAAGAGATCCCGCAGACCCACAGCCGCTCCCCTCGCCGGCACGCCAACCACCCGGCGCGTCGGGCGATCGTGGCGCGCCCAGTGTGGGGCCGTCGAACCGCTCTCGCCCACCGGAAGCCACTCCGCCCCCTGTGCCAGCACTGCGCACCCCGTGATGGCACTGCGCACCCCGCCGACACCGTGCGCAGTCGGGCCCAGCCATGCGAAGTCGAGCCCAGCCATGCGAAGTCGAGCCCAGGCATGCGAGGTCGTCGGGCTGCGCACTCGTCTCGGCGCCGAGCCCCACTCCTGCACCCTCACCGGCGCCACCTCGCACCCCGTCGTGCCACTCCGCACCCCGCCGACACCGTGCGCAGACGGGCCCCGGCGTGTGCAGTCGGCCTGCTGCTCGGCGCGGCCGGGTCAGAAGTTGCCGCGCCGGGCCTGCTCGCGCTCGATCGCCTCGAACAGCGCCTGGAAGTTGCCCTTGCCGAAGCCCAGCGACCCGTGCCGCTCGATGAGCTCGAAGAAGACCGTCGGACGATCGCCGAGGGGCTTGGTGAAGATCTGCAGGAGGTAGCCGTCCTCGTCGCGGTCGACGAGGATCCCGCGCGCCTCCAGCTCCTCGATCGGCACGCGGACCTGGCCG
The DNA here is from genome assembly GCA_963799945.1 of uncultured Actinomycetota bacterium. Classification (GTDB taxonomy): domain Bacteria; phylum Actinomycetota; class Actinomycetes; order Mycobacteriales; family Pseudonocardiaceae; genus Pseudonocardia. The sequence goes on along the minus strand of CAWCZG010000001.1, from coordinate 918,514 downwards.
ATCCGCTCACGCAGCGCCGGGTCGCGGTAGTAGGCCTGCGGGGTGGCGAGGAACTCCACGCCCGCGGCCCGCAGCTCGTCGACCGTGCGCAGGATGTCGTTGGTCGCCAGCGCCAGGTGCTGCACGCCGGGGCCGTCGTAGAACTGCAGGAACTCGTCGATCTGCGAGCGCTTCTTGCCGACGGCGGGCTCGTTCAGCGGGAACTTCACGCGGTGGTTGCCGCTGGCCACAACCTTGCTCATCAGGGCCGAGTACTCCGTGGCGATGTCGTCGCCGACGAACTCGGCCATGTTCGCGAAGCCCATGATCCGCTGGTAGAAGCGCACCCACTCGTCCATCCGGCCGAGCTCGACGTTGCCGACGACGTGGTCGAGGGCCTGGAACAGCCGTCTGCCGGAGCGCCGGGGTGCGGAGGCGGCCACGAAGCCGGGCAGGTAGGGGCCGGAGTAGCGGGAGCGGTCGACCAACGTGTGGCGGGTCTCGCCGTACGCCGCGATCGTCGCGAGGCGCACGGTGCCGTGCTCGTCGGTGCGGTCGTGCGGCTCCACGATGACGACCGCGCCCTCGGCCCGGGCGTGTGCCACGCAGCGGTCGACGTCGGGCACCTCCAGCGCGATGTCGACGATCCCGTCGCCGTGGCGACGGTGGTGGTCCAGCAGCGGGCTGGCCGGGTCGACGCCGCCGGTGACGACGAAGCGGACCGCCCCGCTCTCCAGCACGTAGGCGCGGTGGTCGCGGTTGCCGGTCTCGGGGCCGCTGGTGGCGACCAGCTCCATCCCGTAGACGCCGGTGAAGACCTGCATGGCCTGGGTGGCGTTGCCGACGACCCACACGACGGCGTCCCACCCGGTGACCGGGAATGGGTCCGCGGTGACGTCGTACTCGACGAGCCCGACGAGCGTGCGCAGCTCGTCGACGCTCAGGTGCGCCAGCCGCTCCTGGTCGGTCAGGGTCTGTGTCATGCCGTCCTCCTCGCGTCGCGGGAACCCGTCCAGGGAAGCCGATCCGGCCGTTACTGCGCAATATCGGCCCTCATAGCTGCACACACTGGCTTGATCGCCTAGCAGATCCGCCGTTCTACTGCACAATCGGCGCATGTCGCACCAGCTCGACGCGCTCGACCTCACCCTGATCGAGGCGCTCACCACCCACCCCCGATCCGGCCCGCTCGAGCTCTCCCGCCTGATGCGGGTCGCCCGGGCCACCGTGGCGGCCCGGCTGCAGCGGCTCGAGGACGCCGGGGTGATCACCGGCTACGGGCCCGACATCGAGCTCGTCGAAGCGGGCTTCGCGGTGCGCGCCTTCGTCACGCTGGAGATCGCGCAGGGCGGCCTGGGTGCCGTCGCCGACGAGCTGGCCGCCATCCCGAACGTGCTGGAGGCGCACGCGGTGACCGGCACCGGCGACATCGTGTGTCAGGTCGCCGCCCGGTCCCACGCCGATCTGCAGGACCTGCTGGTGGCGCTGAACTCCTCGGCCGCGATCGTGCGGTCGACGAGCGTGATCGCGCTCAGCACGGTGGTCCCGCATCGGGTGCTGCCCCTCCTGCGGACGAGCGTCCGCGCGGGTCACACCCGCGCGCCGCACTATCGCTGACCGGACACGCGCGGGTTCGCCACATGGGCGAGGCGTCGACCGCCGTCGTCCGGTCCGCCGTCGCCGCGACGAGCGCGGAGGACCTCATCGAGCGCATCAGCAACTACAGCCTGGGCCACCTGATCATGGACGACGTCACCGCCATCGTGATCCGCCGCGTCACCTGATCGTGCCCACCGACCGTCGAGACGATCACGCAATGCACGGCTGGTCACCGATCGGGTACTCCTGGTAACAGGCGCTGACCTGGGGCCGACGCACTGATCATGACGTCGCACTACGCAGGCAGACGGGCGCTCGTCACGGGCGGGACCGGGTCGTTCGGACAGACGGTGGTGCGGCGGATGCTCGCGACCGACGTCGCCGAGGTGCGGGTCCTCTCCCGCGACGAGGCCAAGCACGACCAGATGCGCGTGGACCTCGCCGACCCGCGGGTGCGCTTCTACGTCGGCGACATCCGCGACTACCTCAGCGTCGAGCGGGCCTGCCGCGACATCGACCTGGTGTTCCACGCGGCCGCGCTCAAGCAGGTCCCCTCGTGCGAGTTCTTCCCCGTCGAGGCGGTCCGCACCAACATCATCGGCAGCGACAACGTCGTGCGCGCCTGCGAGGCGGCAGGCGTCGCGTCGCTGGTGTTCCTCTCCACGGACAAGGCCGTCTACCCGATCAACGCGATGGGCATGACCAAGGCGATGATGGAGAAGGTCGCCATCTCGCACGGCCTGAACAACCCCCACGCGGACACGGTGGTGTCGCTGGTCCGCTACGGCAACGTCATGTACTCGCGCGGCTCGGTCATCCCGTTGTTCGTCCGCCAACTCACCGCGCGCAGGCCCATCACGCTGACCGACCCGCAGATGACCAGGTTCATGATGTCGCTCGCCGACTCGGTCGACCTGGTCGAGTACGCCTTCACCCACGCCGAGCAGGGCGACCTGTTCGTCCGCAAGGCACCCGCGTGCACCCTCGCCGACCTGGTCGCCGCGTTGGGCAACCTGTTCGGCATCCGTCCCGACGTCGAGGTCATCGGAATCCGGCACGGCGAGAAGATGTCCGAGAGCCTCGCCAGCCGCGAGGAGCTGGCGCGGGCGATGGACCGGGGTGCCTACTTCCGCATCCCGGCCGACACGCGCGACCTCAACTACGGCATCTACTTCGACGAGGGCGACCCGCAGCGGCGCCCGCTGACCAGCTACGACTCGCACACCACAATGCAGCTGGGCGTCGAGGGCGTCGAGCGGCTGCTGCTCACGCTGCCCGAGATCCACGCGGAGCTGCGCACCGCGGGCAGGCTCGCGGCGGACGTCGCGTGATGAAGGTCGTCACGATCATGGGCACCCGGCCCGAGATCATCCGGCTGTCGTGCCTGATCGAGCGGCTGGACCGGGTGGCAAACCACGTCGTGGTGCACACCGGCCAGAACTACGACCACGAGCTCAACACGATCTTCTTCGAAGATCTCGGCCTGCGGGCGCCCGACCACTACCTCGACGCCGACACCTCCTCGCTCGGCGCGGTGCTCGGCGACATCCTGGCCAAGACCGAGCAGGTGCTCGCAGCGGAGCGACCCGACGCCGTCGTGGTGCTCGGCGACACCAACAGCGCCATCTCGGCCGTGATGGCGCGGCGCATGCGGATCCCCGTTTACCACATGGAGGCGGGCAACCGCTGCTTCGACGACAGGGTGCCGGAAGAGGTGAACCGGCGCATGGTCGACCACGTCGCCGACTACAACCTCGTCTACACCGAACACGCCCGGCGCAACCTCCTCGCCGAGGGCATCCACCCGAGCCGGATCCTGCTCACCGGCTCGCCGATGCGCGAGGTGCTCGACCGGCACCTGGCCGACGCGGCGGCGAGCGACGTGCTGCGCAGGCAGGGCGTCGACGAGGGCGGTTACGTGCTGGCCAGCGTGCACCGCGAGGAGAACGTCGATGACCCGCCGCGGCTCGCCGGGCTCCTGCGCGCGCTCCGTGGCGTGGGCGAGGATCTCGGGATGCCGGTGCTGGTGTCGACGCACCCGCGGACCCGCGAGCGGCTGTGCCACCAGCCCGCCGAGCTCACCGAGAAGCTCGTCCTGCACCCCCCGTTCGGATTCACCGACTACATCCGGCTCCAGCGCGGCGCGCGGATCGTGCTCTCCGACAGCGGCACGATCAGTGAAGAGGCCACGATGCTCGGCTTTCCGGCTGTGACGCTGCGTGACCGCATCGAGCGGCCGGAGGCCCTCGACTCGGGCGGCATCGCGTGCAGCGGCGTCGAGCCCGAGGCCGTCCGCGAGGCCGTGGCCGTGGTGCTGGACGCCTTCGACCACGACGGTCCGCCCGCGGTCCCCGCCGAATACCGCGTGCCCGACGTGTCCCGCCGGGTAATCGGGTTCATCCGGTCGACCCTGCATGATCATGACCGTCTGCGATGAGATCACCCGGAACAACCGCCCACCTCACCCGTTGGTGATCTCCACAACGGCGTGAGCGCATGCCCCCGGTGATCATCAGCAGCCATTGTTCACCATTCCGTGCGTTAACGCTCTGTCTTGCGAAAACGATTTCATGAGCAGATTCGGAACGTGCTGGGAGGCCATTGATGGCGGAGCGGAAATTGATGGCGCAAAGCGAGCTCTGCAGAACGCTGGCGGTACCGGTCTTCGACAGCGCCGCCTGGATCGTCGCGTTGACGATCGCCTGTCTGCTTCGCGACGATTTCGCGCTCTCCGGATTGCTGACCATCGGATTGCTCAGTGTCGTCGCACAGCTGGGTGTCGGCGCGGTCTCGCACCTCTATCGCAGCCGCTATTGGCTCGGCACCATCGACGAGGCGAGCGCATTGGCCGCGAACACCGCCGCCGCCGGGCTCGTGGTGTTCGCGACGAACGCGGCGGCCGCGCCGCCGTGGGTCGCGCACGCCGTTCCGCTGGAGGGCGCACTCCTCGCGCTGGCGATCATGGGGGCCGCCCGGCTCGGCTACCGACGGACGTGTGAGCACCGCTCTCGTCCCCAGAACTGCGCGGCCGAGGCGGTGCTGGTCTTCGGGGCGGGCTCGGCGGGCCAGCAGCTCGTCCGGTCGATGCTGGCGGACCGGGCGAGTGGCTACTTCCCGGTGGCGATGCTCGACGACAGCCCCCGCGAGCGCGGTCGTCGGGTGGGGGGCGTCGGAGTGCGCGGCGGCCGGGGCGACATCGCCGCGGTGGCGCGGGCGACGGGCGCGAAGCTCCTGGTGATCGCGGTGCCATCGGCCGAGTCGGCCCTGGTCCGCGACGTGTCACAGGCCGCTGTGGCCGCAGGGCTCGCGGTGAAGGTGCTACCTCCGCTCGCCGAGCTGTTCCGGCCCTGCGTCGGCCTCGGCGACATGCGCGACCTCGACATCACCGACCTCCTGGGTCGCCGCCAGGTCGACATCGACGTGGCGGGCATCGCCGAGTTCCTGGTGGGCCGCAAGGTGCTCGTGACGGGTGCGGGCGGATCGATCGGCTCAGAGCTCTGCCGCCAGATCCACGCGCTCGGTCCCGCCGAGCTGATCATGCTCGACCGCGACGAGTCCGCGCTGCATGCCGTGCAGCTCTCGATCCGCGGCCGGGCGCTGCTCAACACGCCCGACGTGATCCTCGCCGACATCCGGGACGCCCCCGTCATCGATGCGATCTTCACCCACCACCGGCCCGACGTCGTCTTCCACGCGGCCGCCCTCAAGCACCTGCCGATGCTCGAGCAGTACCCGGTCGAAGCGTGGAAGAGCAACGTCCTGGGCACGCTGAACGTGCTGGAGGCGGCGTTGGCCGCAGACGTGGAGACGTTCGTGAACATCTCCACCGACAAGGCCGCCAACCCGACCAGCGCGCTGGGGCGCTCGAAGCGGGTCGGTGAGCGCCTGGTCGCGGCGACGGCGCTGGCCGCGCAGCGCAACTACCTCTCGGTCCGGTTCGGCAACGTGCTGGGCAGCCGCGGCTCGGTCGTCACGACGTTCACCGAGCAACTGGCCGCGGGGCGCCCGATCACCGTCACCCACCCCGACGTCACGCGCTTCCTCATGAGCGTCCCGGAGGCCGTCCAGCTCGTGCTGCAGGCCGCGGTGATCGGTGCTCCCGGTGAGGTGCTGGTGCTGGACATGGGCGAGCCGGTGCGGATCGTCGACCTGGCCCGCCAGCTCATGGACATCGCCAACCGGTCCGTGCAGATCGTCTACACGGGGCTGCGCGAGGGCGAGAAGCTGCACGAGGAGCTGTTCGGCGCCGGGGAGGAGCCCGACTTCCGGCCCGTCCACCCGGCCATCTCGCACGTGATGGCACCGCCGCTCGAGGCCCTGCGGATCCGCGAGGCCGAGCTGACCCACGGGCCGAGCGCGGCCATGCTCCGGCTCGCCGCGCCTGCGACCTCGACGCCGTTCGCGGGCCCCTCCGACGTGGCGCTCGACGCCCACCTCCACGGGAGCGCGGCATGAGTCTTCTCTCCGGGTTGCTCGCGCCGATCGTCTGCGCCTTGGTGGCGACGGGCCTGCAGCCGGTCGTGATCGGTCTGCTCCGCCAAGGTGCGGTGCTCGACATCCCGGGGCAGCGGTCCTCGCACACGGTCCCGACCCCCCGCGGCGGTGGCGTGGCGGTGGGCCTCGGCCTGTTCGCGGGCCTGTCGGTGCTGGCGGTGTCGACGTGGCTGCCGCTCGCCGTCGCCCTGATCGTGTTCTTCGCCCTCGGGCTGGCGGAGGACCTGTACGGGGTGTCGGTGCCCGCGCGGCTCGCCCTGCAGCTGGGCGCGGGCCTCGTCGTCGGCGCGCTGTTGGTCCGCGGGGTGCACCCGCTGCTGCTCGCGGTGCTCCTCGTCGTCGGGATCGCGGTGTGGGTCACCGCTTTCGCCAACGCCTTCAACTTCATGGACGGCGTCAACGGGATCTCCGCGGCGCACGCCATGCTGGGCGGGCTCGCCTTCGTCGGGATCGGCGCGCTGCGCCACGACACCACGCTCATCGTGGTCGCGGCCGTGGTCGCGGCGGGCGGCCTGGCCTTCCTGCCGTGGAACGCGGGACGCGCGCTGGTCTTTCTCGGCGACGTCGGCAGCTACTGCATCGGCGCGGTCCTCGCCGTGCTGGCGGTGCACACCGTGCTGTCGGGAGCGCCGGTCGAGGCCGTGTTCGGTCCGCTCGCGCTCTACGTCACGGACACCGGTGTCACGCTGGCCCGGCGGATCGGCCGCGGGGCCACATGGCTCTGCCCCCACCGCGAACACGCCTACCAGCGGCTGTGCGACGTCGGCCTGAGCCACCAGAAGGTCACCGTCTTGACGGTCGGGGTGGGCGCCTGCGTCGCCGGGCTCGGCCTGGTCAGCCTGGCGGGCGACATGTCGGCACGGGTCGTCGCCGACGTCACCGCGATCGCGCTGCTGGCGGGCTACCTCGCCACCCCGCGTCTGCTCCGCCTCGAGGCACCGGCCCGGCTGACCGGCAACCGCGCGTGGTGAGTCGCCGCGTCGGTCTGCTGCTCATCGGCGCCCTCGCCGTCGCCGGGCTGACGGCCACGGCGGGGTGGTCGGCCCAGTCCACGCCGGAGACCCCGGTCGCCGCGATGACGCAGGAAGCCGCTACGCAGACCGTCACGCTCGCCACCACGCTCGACGTCGCGTCCGACGCCGTCCTGCGCGATACCGACTACGTCTGGGCGGGCCCGTCCGACGCGCCCATGCTCCGGCTGTCCGGCGCGGGCTTCGCCAGCCTGGAGAACATCGGCTTCGACGTGCCCGACGGCCGCCACGCGACCGCCGCCGTCGAACTGTCCAACGCGGGCGGCGGCCCGTTCGGCAACAGCTTGACGAACCTGCGGATCGGGACGGCAGGCCACGCGGCCAACCTGGACTACGGCCTGCACTGGGTCAGCGGCGTGAACGGCGACTCCAACACCATGACCAACATCGCGGTCTTCGGCGCAGCGAAGGCGGGTGTGTCGATCAGCAACCCGCAGGCCACCGGCAACACGTTCCGCGGACTCTACGTCTTCCAATCCCCGATCGGCCTGCAGACCGCGGCGGGCGGGTCCGTCGTGTGCGGCAACTGCGGGTTCATCGGCTCCAGCGACGTCGACGTCGAGCTCGTCGGCGGCGCGGGCCTGATCATCACCGGCGTCTACTCCGAGGGGTCGCGCTCGTTCGCCCGCATCGTGGCGGGCACGGCGGCGGGTGGGCTGTCGGTGTCGGGCGGCTACTGGCAGAAGGGCCCAGCCGCCGTCGGCGCCACCTTCACCGGACAGAACATGTGCTGCTACCGCTCCTGGCTGCGGCTGACCGACTTCATGGTCACCCCGCTCGACCCCGGCCCGCACGGCAGCGTCTCGGGGATCCCCGCCGACAAGCTGTTCTTCTCCAACGTCGCGGGGATCGCGACGTGATCACACGTCCACGAGGGATTCCCATGCGTGAAGCGATCGTCCTCGGCGGCTCGGGAGCGGTGGATCGGTCTGCGTGACCGCGCTCCGGTCCGCCGGGTGGAGGTCCGTCCCGAAGCCGCGCCGCGGCTGGAGACGGCCGCGCGGACGGTGCCCGCGCTCATGGCGGAGATCGACCGGCACAGCGCCGAGGTCGGGCGGCTCGCGGAGCGGTTCGCGGGCGCCGACGTGGTCGTGATGGCCGCCGGACTGCGACGATCACCGCGGCCGCGTCCGACGCGCTGTTCGCCGCCAACGCCCTGCTCCCGGGGATCGTCTGCGCGGCGGCCCGCCAGGCCGGGGTGCGCCGCGTGGTGCACCTGAGCTCCGTTGCGGTGCAAGGTCGCCGCGACCCCCTCGACGAGACCCTGTCGCACGATGTCAGCTCGCCGTACGCGGCAGGCCGCGCGTTGGGCGAGCTGCTGGTCGACAGGCTCGGCGACGACCGCGCCATCATCTTGCGGCTGCCGTCGGTGCTGGGCAGCGGCACGAGCGGCCAACGGGTGCTGGCCAGGCTCGCCCGCTCGCCGCTGTGCTCGACGGCGGGCCGGGCGACCGCCCCCGGCCCGTGGCGACCGCCGCGAACGTCGGCGCCGCGGTCGCGTTCCTGGCCGGGCACGACGGCCCCGTCCCACGGGTCGTGCTGCAGCCCGGCGAGGGCTTCACCACCGGGCGGCTGCTCCACCTCCTCGGCGACCGTCGACCGGTCCGGATCCCGATGCCGGTCGCGCGGACGATCACCGCCGCGCTGCTGTTCGCGGGCAGGCGCGTGCGGCGCGTCAACGAGGTGGGCCGAGGTCTGGAGCTCATGTGGCTGGGGCAAGGGCAGACGGCGAGCTGGCTGACCGGAGCAGGGTTCGTGCCCGTCTCGTCCACGGCGCCGGACCGGCTGCGGATCGGGTGCTCACCCACTGGTACAAGCCCGAACGCGGGCCCAACCCAGCGCCGACGGCGACACGGCTGGCCGAACACGGCCACGACGTGAAGGTGCTGACCGGCTTCCCGAACTACCCGACGGGGAAGCTCTACCCCGGCTACCGCCAGCGGTGGGCGCACCGCGAGCAGGACGGGGACGTCGCGGTGCGCCGGGTGCCGTTGTACGCCAGCCATGACACCAACCCGTTCCGGCGGGCCGCGAACCTCCTGAGCTTCGCCGCGACGTCGACGGCGGCCCACCGGTTCCTCGCCGACCGGGACGTCGTCTACGTCTACGGAAGCCCGATGACCGCCGCCGCGGCCGCGATGGTGCTGCGGCTGCGCGGGGTGCCCTACGTGCTGCACGTGATCGACCTGTGGCCGGACTCCGTGCTGGAGTCCGGGATGGTGGGCGCGGGGCGGGTGCGGCGGCTGGTCGCTGCGCTGCTCGGGCTCGCCGTACGGGGGGTCTACCGCCGCGCGGCGCACGTGGTGGCGGTGACGCCGGGGATCCGCCAGATCCTGCTCGACCGGGGTGTGCCCGCGGACAAGGTCTCGGTCGTCTACAACTGGTCGGAGGGCGAGCTGGCCCACCGCGCGGGGCGCGATCCCGAGCTGCGGGCCGAGCTGGGCAGGCCGGGCCACACCGTGGCGGTGTTCGCGGGCAACGTGGGCCAGATGCAGGACGTCGCGACGATCGTCCGGGCCGCCGCCCTGTGTCAGGACGACACACTCTTGGACGTGGCGATCGTCGGCGCGGGCACGGCCTTCGCGGCCTGCCAGGACCTCGCCGACGAGCTCGGCGCGAAGAACGTGCGGTTCTTCGACCGGTCGACGCCGCCGAGATGCCCCGCATCTACGCGGCCTCGGACTACCAGTTGGTCACGCTCATCGACCGGCCGTTGTTCCACGCCACGATCCCGTCCAAGCTCGGCGACGCGCTCGCCGCGGGCTGCCCGATCATCACCACGGTGCCCGGCGACGTGGCCGGGATGTGCGCGGAAGGCGGGTTCGGCTTCTCGTGCGCGCCGGAAGATCCTGAGGCGTTGGCCGAGGTGTTCCGGCTCGCGTGCGCCGAGGGCGAGGTCGCCCGCTCGGACAAGCGCCGCCGGGCCAGGGCGTTCTACCTGCGCTCGCTGTCGATGCGGGCCGCGCTGGCGGGTCTGGAGTCGGCGCTCGCCGCCGCGGCCGGGGCGAGCCCGTGACGACCGTCGCGCTGACGGCCTCGACCGGGATGCTCGGCAACACGGCCTACCGGGTGTTGCGCGACCGGTTCGACCTGGTGCTGCTCTATCGCGACGAGGACAAGCTGCGGGCGCTCGACGACGCGCACGGCGGCGTGGCACGCCACCGGACCGTGCGGGTCGACTTCGCCGACGTCTACAAGGACTTCGTCGCGGGCGGCGCGGCGGCGGGCGACGGGCTGGCCGCGGCGATCGGCGAGGTCGACGCCGTCGTCAACACGGCGGGAGTGATCATCCCGCGGATGCGGGACGCGCCCGAGCTGACGTTCTTCGTCAACGGCGCGCTGCCGCACCTGCTCGCCACGCACTACGGCCCCCGGCTGATCCACATCACCACCGACTGCGTCTTCGGCGGCCGCACGGGCGCGCCCTACGACGAGGGGGCTCCGCCGAGTCCTCAGGACCTGTACGGGATGTCGAAGGCGATGGGCGAGCCCACAGCGTCTTCGCTCGTGCTGCGCACGTCGATCATCGGGCCGGAGCTCGGCGGCCGCAGCTCGCTCCTGGAATGGTTCCGCAGCAGGCGGGGCGGCACCGTCGACGGTTACGTCAACCACCTCTGGAACGGCGTGACGACCCAGGCGCTGGCCGAGGGCGTCGCCGCGATCGTCGGGGACCGCGCGGCGTTCCCGGCGACCGGCCTGCGCCACGTCTTCTCCACGGCGGTGTCGAAGTACGAGCTGCTGCAGGCGCTCGACCGGCGCTACGGCCTCGACGTCCGCGTGGTGCCGCGGACCGTGCACGGCGTCGACCGCAGGCTGGCCACCATGCACCCGCTCAACGACGCGCTGGGGATTCCGCCTCTCGACGCCATGCTCGACGCGCTGCCGTGACGGCCCGGCCCGGTGCGGCCGCCTCCGCGGTGGCCGACCGGCCCGCCACGAGGAGCAGGACGGCGAGCACGGCGAGCCGCGACGCCGTCCGCGACCAGTAGGTGAAGGTGCCCGCCCACTCCAGGTCGGGGATGCCCGCGAGCAGCAGGGTCGCGGCGGTGAGGGCGAGGACCGCCCTGCGCTCGGTCGTGGGTCTGGCCAGCGTCCTGGCGACGAACCCGTCAAGCTCAGCCACCACCCAGCCCATGACCAGGACCATCGCGACCAGGCCCGGGTAGCCGAAGTCGTAGAGCCACTCGCCGCCCAGGTGCGCGGCGAGCGACTGGTCGATGGACACCAGCGAAGGCTCGAGGATCTGCGTCAGCACCGCGCCGAACCCATCGGGCTTGTCCGGCCAGAGCACGCGCGGCACGAAGAACAGGGCGGTGACCACCAGCGTCGACCCGTGGCCCAGCCCGAGCAGCCCCTGGTCGTGCAGCGCGATGAGCCTGCCGAAATCGGCCAGCGGCTGCGTGACCGATCCGGAGCCATCCAGCGCCGCCCCGTAGGTGGCCACGCCGAACTGCTCACGCGCGGAGATCAGCACGGCCAGCGCGGGCCAGATCGCGGCGACCACCACCGCCTTGACGGTGCGCCCGGGGAGGCGCAGGCAGGCCGGGATCACCGCGACCAGACCCAGCGACACCAGCAGCAGACGGCCGTAACCGGTGAAGACCGTCGTCGCGTAGAGCGTCCCGACCGCGCCGACGAGCGTCAGCCGTACCGTCCGATCCGCCTGCCCGGGTGGGTCAGCAACGAGACGATCAGCAGTGCCATGCCGCCGAAGATGATCTCGGTGAGCAGCGTGGCCCCGATGTCGAGCCCCGCGAGGTGCATCCCGAGCGCGACGCTCGCGATCAGCGCACCCGCGACCATCCCCCAACGCGGGGCCGCGAGGTCGGTGGGCGGCACGGTCTGGGCATGGCGGTGTGCCGCCAGAACAGCCGGTGCATGGCCAGGTTGGCGAAGAAGCCGACGATCGTGGCCAGCCGCAGGCTCGGTGCGACCTCGTCGCCCAGTTGGCTCCACCAGTACAGGCCCGCCATGCCGACGAACACCGCCGACGACAGCGAGTAGAGCCCGGCCGCGGTGATCTGCCGACCGCCGTGGCGCCAGAAGACCGTGAGGCCGAACGCCACGCTCAGCAGGGAAGAGGCGAACTGCGAGGCGCCCGGGCCGTACTGCGGGCCGACGAACCCGAGCAGGACCGCGATGCCGCCGAGCGCGCCCCAGATCAGCGCGCTCAAGGGAGGGCGGCCCCCTCCGCGTCGAGATCGCGCACGCGCACACATGGGGATCCCGCGTACAGCCCGTTGGGTGCGCAGTCGCGCGCCACGACCGAGCCCGCGCCCACCACGCACCCGGCGCCGATGGTGACGCCGGGCAACACGATGACCCCCGCGCCCAGCCAGGCCCCCTCGCCGATGACGATGGGCCGCGGGGTGAGCGGCCCCACCCGCTCCTGCGGTCCGCCGAGCGCGTGGGCGCCGGTGATGAGCATCGATCGCGGGCCCACCCCGGCCCGTGGCCCCACGCAGATGCGGCCGCGCCGTCGAGGTAGGCCTCGCGACCGATCTGCGCACCCGCGCCGAGCGTGATCCGCGGTGTGCCCAGGTAGACGGCCGGGCCCATGGTGCAGGGCGCGGCCTCCACCCGAGGAGTCGCAGGCCCCGCCACCGCAGCGGCCGGGGAACGAGCATCGAGCCCAGAAGGGTGTTGGCGAGAACATCGAACAGGATCTCCCGCAGCCACGGCGCGGCGCGCTCACCCAACCCGTTCACCGTGCCCCCACCGCCATTTCCGAATTGTTCTCAGGATAACACGGAGACACCATTCACCCTTTCGTGCGAGGCGTGACTCTGCGCAGCGCAAATGGGCCCGAATGCGCATTGAGAACGTGCGTATTATTGCCTTTCCCGGCCGCCGGGGGAATCGTTGCGACAAGGGGATCCATGACGGAGACGACCGCGGCCCGGCCGCGGCGGAGAGCGACGATCGCCGGGTTCGTCGTGGTGACCGGATCGACGCTCATCGGCGGCTTGTTGAACGCCGTGCTGATCGCGTTGGCGGCGCGCCGCGGTGAGATCGGCGAGATCGCCGCCTACACGGTGATGATGGCGGTCCTCGCGATCGTCGGCGTCGCGGTCGGCGGCGGCTCGGCGACGCTCTACCTCAGCGGCGACGACGCGGACCGGCAAGCGGTGCGCAGCCAGCGGGTGCTCGCGGTGCTGCCCTGCCTATGCGTCGCCGCGGCCGTCGTCCTGGCGTTGTACGCGGGGCGCGGGTACCCGCCTGTTGCCCTGCTCGCGACCGCGGCAGCATTCGTCGCCAACAACCTCGCCGAGCTGCCGTTGGCGCAGCTGTACCGCGATCTGCGGTTCAGGCTGGTGGCGATCCCCACGCTGGCGAGCAAGGTCGCCGCGGTCGCCGTCTTCCTCCCGGGGGTGCCGGTGACGTCGGCGCTGCTGGTCGGCGCGGTGCTCAACCTGGCGCTGTTCGAGCTGCTCGCGGGGGCGCAGGCGCCGTTGCGGCTGCTGTGCCGCGACCGCCCGAGCGTGGCCGCCGCGCGGCGTGCCCTCCGGTCCGGCCGCGGCCTCTACGCCTACACACTCGCCGAGCTGTTCGCCCTGCGGGTGCCCAGCCTGGGGCTGTCGCTGGTCGTGCCGCTCAGCGTCATGGGAATCTTCGGCACGGTCGCCACCGCGTTCCAGGCCGTGCTCACGGTGCTGCAGTCCGGCCTGAACATGGTGCTGTCGCTGCGCGCGCGCGGCGGCGAGCGCGGGCACCGCCGTCTCGACGCCGAGGCGCTCAGCTTCGCCGCGGGTCTGCTGGCCACGGTGGTCATCGTCGGTGCCGCACCGTGGCTGACCTCGGACCTCCTGTCACTCCCCGAGCCCGAGGCCGCCACCTGGCTCCGCGTGCTCGGCATCGCTCTCCCGTTCTTCCTGGTCAACCGCATCGCGGCGACGCACGCCATCGCCGACGGCCACCATGCACGGGCCGCCCGGATCGCCGCGTGCCTCGCGGTGTGCACCACCGCCGCGCTTGTGGTCGCGACCCCCCTCGCGGGCGTGACCGGCGGCGCACTGGCCACCCTGCTCGGCGAGGCAGCCGTCGCGTCCGCGCTGCTCGGCCTGACGATTGCCCGCAAGTACCTCCCCAGCCGACGACACCCCCCAAGCCCCCTGACCCACCCCCGCCGGGCGCCTGGCGGGGGCCGGACCGGTCGAGAGTCACGGATCCGCACCGCAGGCGACAGATCGGTGACTCTCGCTGAGCGGCGGCGCGGGCCTCAGCCGGTGCCGAGGAGGGCGTCGAAGTAGGCAGTCGGGTCGAAGGGGGTGGGGTCGGCCTCCACTGACGTGGTGAGCGCACCGGCCACGGCCGCGACCAGCGAGTCCGTGTCCCCGAGGGTGTAGCCGCGCAGGGCTGCCCCGGCCAGCTCCCGGTTCTGCGCCGTGTCCCGCGCGATCACCGGGTGGCCGCTCAGCCGGGCCTCGGCCAGCGGGAACCCGAAGGCTTCCAGCCCGGTCGGGAAGTACACGGCCGCACTGCCCGCCCACGTCTCCCGCAGCTGCGCCCACGCCAGCCTGCCGAGCGCGACGACGCGGGGATGCCCCGCGAGATCCGGTGGCAGCTCGGCTGCGGCCGCCGTGACCGCGACGGTGACCTCGGGATCGGCGTGGGCGTCGACCGCGGCGACCAGCTCGTTCAGCCGCTCGTCCATCCGCTTGTAGGGCTGGAAGATGATCGGGCAGAGGATCGTGGGGCGACGCGGCACGCCGGTGGGGAACGAGTCCGGGGCGATGGGGTGGAACCGCACCTCAACGCGGTCGCGCACCTCGGGGAGCACGCTGACCACCCGCTCGGCCATCGCGGTGCAGGGCGCGACGAGGACGTCCGACCGCCGGGCGCACCGGCGCACGACGGCCGCCTGTGCGAGCATCGACCGGGGGATCACCGACGCCATCTGCGACGCCTCGTCCTCGGTCAGGTAGTGCAGCGCGTTCTGCATGACGGTGACGCGCTCACCACCCGGCGAGACGAACGCGGCGTTGTTCAACGCCACCTTGCGCCCGGCCGCGAGCGCAATCAGCTCGCGGCGGACGAGCCACGTCGGCGTCAGCCGCTGCTGCCTGCCGACGACCTGCACGTCGTCGCGGCCCGACGCGGCGAGGTAGCGGTCGAACTCGCCGCGGAAACGGGCGGCGCCGCCCTCCTCCCCGCCTGCCACGTCGACGACCACCCGCGCGGACACGGCGTCAGCCCCGGTCCTGCCGCGGCGACGCAAGACGCGTGGCGGACACCGGAGAACGGCCGTTCCGCGCGGACGCCGAGGCGGCCCCGAGTGCCGCGCTCCGCGTGGGGCGCGGCTGCCGGGGAGCAGGCGACTGGGGCAGGGCCGCGTAGTAGGCGTGATAACGCGCGTAGGCCCGCGGCCCCTTGGCGGGCACCATGGTCAGCACCGTGCCCAGCAGCGGGACGGCGACCGCCTCCAGTGCCTGCACCGCGCCCGCCACCTGATCGCGGGTGGTCTTGCGGAAGCGCGTGACGAGCAGTGCGCCATCGGTGGCGGGGGCCACCGCGGCGGCGTCGGTCACCGGCAGGAGCGGCGGGGTGTCGATGAGCACCGTGTCGTACAGGTCTCGGAGCTCGGTCAACACCGCTTCCATGTGCCGCGAGGCCAACAGCTCGCTCGGGTTGGGGGGCAGCGGGCCGCTGGCGAGGAGGTCGACGCCGCCCGACCACGGCTGGATCGCCTGCCGCAGCTCGACCCGGCCCGTCAGGACGTTCGTCAAGCCGACGGCGCCCTCCATCCCGAGCAGCCTGGCGGCGCCGGGGCGACGCAGGTCGGCTTCGATCACCAGCACCTTCTGGCCGCTCGACGCGAGCGCGATCGCCAGGTTCAGGGTGGTGGTGGTCTTGCCCTCCCCCGGCAGTGCGCTGGTCACGACCAACACCTTGTGGTGGTTGTCGACGTCGACGAACTGGAGGTTGGTGCGCAGCTGCCGGAACGCCTCCGACCGCGGCGAGTACGGGACCTCGTGCACGGTCAGCGGGCGTTTGCGCACGCCCGCGTCGTAGCCGACAGCGGTGAGGATGGGTGCCTTCACGAGCGCGCGGAGCTGCTCGGTCGACGCGACGGTGGTGTCGAGCAGGTTGCGACCGAGCGCGACCCCGACCCCCAGCACCAGCCCACCGAGCAGGCCGATGCCGAGCAGGAGCGGCAGTCCCGGCGACGAGGGCGTGCGCGGGACCGATGCGGGTCGCACGATCCGCACCGCGACGGGTGGCACGGCATTGGGCGTAGCGGGCTTCTCCAACTCGTCGACGAGCTTGACGAACACGGTGCTCACCGAGTTCGCCATGGCTGCGGCCACCTGCGCGTCGGGGTCGGTGACGCCGACGTCGATCAGCACGGAATCCGGCGTGCTCGACGCGCTGATCTGACCGGCGACCTGGTCGGGTGTCGCTGCCAGGTGCAGGTCCGTGACCACCTGCTCGCTGACCCGGTCGCTGCGGATCAGCTCGACGTAGGACTTCACGCGCTGCTGGGACAACAGCCCGCCCTGGTAGGCGGTGTCCGCGGTGTCCGCGGTCTGGGCGGAGACGTAGAGCGTGAGCGTGGCGGTGTACTGGGCGGGCCGCAGGGCCCACACGGCGGCGGCCGACCCCACCGCCAGCACGACGGTGACGAGCAGAACCACCCATTGGTCGCGCAGCACCGCCAGGTTGTCGCGAAAAGTCATCAGTCTGCTTTCATCAGGGCGGGGTGGCAGCGAGCTGGTCGACCGGGTTGCGTCGGGCGTAATCCGCGGGGTCGCCGCCGCGCAGCGCAGCCCACAGCTGCGCGTCCCTGCCGCCGTCGAGCAGCACGACGGACTGGGTGCCCTCCATGCCTGCCCCGAGCACCGGGGTGCTGAGGAACGCGACGCCCGGGGGCCGCAGCCCGCGCAGGTCCACCACCAGCGACCGCAGCGCCGCGTTGCTCAGGGTGGCGTCGAGGCTGAACGACCGGGTGATCGCGTCGAGGAAGGCGTACAGCTCGAACGGGTGCGCGATCATGTCGGTCGTCGAGATCCGGTCGAGGACCGCGCGCAGCACGTTCTGCTGCCGCGCCTCGCGGGCGAGGTCGCCGCCGGGGAGGTCGTGGCGCTGCCGGACGTAGACCAGCGCTGCCTCGCCGTCGAGGTGGTTGACGCCCTGCTGGAACTGCACCCCGCCGCTGCTCGTCGGTGCGGCCACCCCGACGTCGACCCCGCCGATCGCATCCACGACGGACCGGAAGCCCGCGAAGTCGATCACCGCGAAGTGGTCGACGCGGACCCCGGTGAGCCGCTCCACCGTCGCGACGAGCAGCGGAGCGCCACCGATCGAGTAGGCCGCGTTGATCTTGTTCGGGCCGTGGCCGGGGATCGTCACCCAGCTGTCGCGCGGGATGGACACGACCGCGGCCCTGGTGCGGTCGGGGCTGATCTGCGCGAGCATCACGACGTCGCTGCGCTGGGCGCCGGGGACGAAGGCCTGCGCCGGGGCGTCGGTGCCCGTCGTCGGATCCGGGGAGCGGGAGTCGGTGCCAACGATGAGGAACGTCAACGCGGCCGTCTCCGCGGGGCGGGTGGCCCGGTCGAGCGCGCGGAAGGGGTCCGGGATACGGCCGACGTTGTCGCCGAGGGACTCCGACACCGCGAACAACGCACCCGCCGCCGCGACGAGCACCAGGAAGAGGGCCAGCCCGAGGACGAGCGGCGTCCGGGTGCGGGGTCGTCTGTGCCGTCTTCCGCGGCGCCGTTCAGGCGCGTCGGGAACAGGCGGCCACTCGGTGGCGGAGTCGACGGGGTAGGTCGAGGGGTCGTACCGAACGGGTCCAGCCACCCTCGCACCCCGCCCTCGCTCGGGCCCCGGACCGAGGCACTACGCCACATGCTTCTTGGTGATCGTACGGTTACCGTGAGTCGATTCAGGGTGGTCGACCGTGGACGACCCACGATCGTGTGACCTCAGGGCTCGCTCCCGCGGGTTTCGCCAATCGCCCCCGCGGCCGCGGGGTCGGCCCCTAGCCTCGGCCGCGTGGACGGGTTCGGGGTCTCGACGGCAAGGCTCTCGGACGCCGCGCGGGCTGCGGCCGCCGTCGCGGAGGACATGCCAACGACCGCTCTCGCCGCCGCCGTCCGCGCGCTGGCCGAAGCCCTCCCCGGCGGAATCACCGCAGCTAGAGGCGCCGCGCTGGCCGATGGTTGGTCCGCCGCAGCGGAAGCGACAGCCACCGCCATCGCCCACCACTCGGTCGCAATGACCTCCGCGGCCACGGCCTACGAGGCTGCCGAAGCAGCCGCCACCCCCCTCCCCCGCCACTCCCCCGCGTTGACGTCAGCGGCCGTGGCGCGTGAGGTGGCCGCGGCCTTGGCCAACGCGATCGTCGGGCGCCCCATCGCCATGACGTCAGCGGCGGCGGTGGACGACGCCGTGGAGCACGAGGCGGCCGAGTCGGCAGCCACCGCTCTCCCACGCCTCTCCATTGCGATGACCTCGGCGGCCTCAGAGATCGAGGTGACCGAGGCCGCGGTGGGCGGGCGCTGATGATCACGCCGGCTGACCTGCGGCGGTGGGATCCAGGGCGGATGGAGGACGCCTTCGGCGCGCTCGGGGTGGCGCGGGATCGCCTGCTCGGGCTCGACGCCGCGCTGGCCGCCGCGCGGCCGGCAGAGGACCACTGGTGGGGTACGGCCGCCGAGATGGCGCGGGCAGCGCACGACCGGATCGCCCGCAGCCTGCGCACCCTGGGCGAGGAGGCCGACGCCGTCGCGCCCGGGGCTCGCGGAGGCCATTGACGCCGTCGCCGCCATTCGGGCCGAGCTGAGCGCCCTGGAGGCTGTCGCGGGAGCCGCGGGTTTCGCCATCAGCGACGACGGCCGGATCGCCGACGTGCGTGCCGTCGCAGGCGCCGCGACCGTCGACGGGCCTGACCGGGCAGCGCTCAACGGAACCGACCGGGCAGCGCTCAACGGGCCCGACCGGATGGTCCTCAACGGAACCGGCCGGGCGACGCTTGGCGGGCCCGACCGGGCTGCTTTCGCCGGCCCCGACCAGGCGGCGGCGGTCGCCGAGCGTGTGCGGCGGCTGCTCGAGCGGGCCGACGACCTCGACCGGCAGGTGCATGAGCTGCTCACCATCGCCCACCCGGCGCAGATCGCGCCCGGCCCGGGCAGCTCGGCCGCGGGCGTCGCGGCCTGGTGGAGGGGGCTCCCGGCATCTGATCAGGAGCGGTTCGTCGCCGAGCACCCCGAGCAGGCGGGCGGGCTCGACGGTCTGCCTGCTGCCGTCCGGGACACCGCCAACCGGCGCCTGCTCGCCGGCGCCATCGCCGACGCAGAGACGGGGCGGCTCGCGGCCGCAGACCAGCTCAAGGCGCTGACCGACGCGATCGACCACGGCCGCGCCGGCATGGACCAGATCCCACGACGGGACGCGCTCACCGCTGCGCTGGCCCGCATCGACGCGCATATCGCCATGTTGCGCTCCCTGCAGGAGCGGTTGCGGGCCGCGGGCGCGCAGCCCGCGTTCCTCATGGCGTTCCAGCCCGAGGTCGGCAACGGCCGTGCCGCCGTCGCGATCGGCAACCCCGACACCGCGACGAACGTCGTCACGCTCGTGCCCGGCACGTCCGCACGGCTGGCCACCATCACCGGCGATGTCGCGCGGGCCGAGGCGATAGCTCACGCCGCCGCACAGGCCGCCCCGACGCAGAGCACCGCGGTGATCGCCTGGAACGGCTACGACGCACCCCTCTCGATCCTCCCGGACGCGGCCCAGGGTCGATTCGCCGACGCCGCCGAGCCGCTCCTGCGCTCCTTCCAGGACGGCTTGCGGGCCGCCCACGAAGGTCCGCGGTCCCGCAACACCGTCATCGGCCACAGCTACGGGTCCACCGTGATCGGCCACACCGCACGCGACGGCGCGCTCGACGCCGACGCGCTCGTGTTCGCCGGGAGCCCCGGCGTCGGCGTCCACGACGTGCGCGGGCTGCACCGGCCGCCGGACACCGTCTACTCCACCACGGCGGCGGCCGACCCCATCGCGATCACCCACTCCTGGTTGCTCGGGCCCGCCGACGACGCGCTCGGCAACGACCCCAGCGACCCCCGGTTCGGCGCGCATGTCTTCTCCGGCCGACCCACGCGGCGGCCACAGCGACTACTGGCGCCGCGACAACCCGGCGCTCCGCTCGTTCGGCCTGATCGCCACCGGCCAACAGCCCCTCTAGCCGCCGAAAGTCACCCATCTGTCGCGCGCGGTACCGCGCGCGATGCGGTGATCACAAGAAGGTGCGGCCGCCGAGGTGGACATGGCGGGGGTCGCGCCCCAGCAGAACCCCGCTGCGGTCGACCTCGGCGCGCAGAACACCGTTATGGCGGCTGATGATCGCGGCGAGCCGCACCTCATGGGCGTCTGCACCTTCATGGAGTGCAGATCATCGCGATCATGGTGGACGGCGTGGACTGCCGCCACCGCCTCGCTTCCTCTAAGAAGGAACCATGCTGAGCGATGACGAGAGTGAGGTCGTCGAGGTCGTGCGGGGCTGGGTCGACCGCGAGGTCCGCCCGGTCGTGCGGGAGCTCGAGCACGACAACACCTACCCCGAGAAGCTCATCGAGGGCATGAAGCAGCTCGGCATCTTCGGGTTGGCGATCCCCGAGCCGTGGGGGGAGGCGCCCGTGTCGACGCCCTGCTACGCGCTGGTGACCGCCGAGCTCGCCCGCGGCTGGATGAGCCTGGCCGGGGCGATGGGCGGGCACACCGTGGTGGCCAAGCTGATCCTCGCGTTCGGCACCGACGAGCAGAAGGAGCAGTGGCTCCCGCGGATGGCCACGGGCGAGGTCCGCGCCACGATGGCGCTCACCGAGCCGGGCGGCGGCTCCGACCTGCAGGCGATCACCACGTCCGCGCGACGCGACGGCGACTGCTACGTCGTCGACGGCGCCAAGACCTGGATCACGAACTCGCGCCGCTCCCAGCTCATCGCGCTGCTGTGCAAGACCGACCCCCGCGCGGAGCCGCGCCACCGCGGCATCTCGATCCTGCTCGTCGAGCACGGGCCGGGACTCACGGTCTCCAAGGACCTGCCCAAGCTCGGCTACAAGGGCGTCGAGAGCTGCGAGCTGCTGTTCGACGGCCTGCGGGCGCCCACCTCGGCCCTGCTGGGCGGCGTCGAAGGGCACGGGTTCGCGCAGATGATGAAGGGTCTGGAGACCGGGCGCATCCAGGTCGCCTCGCGGGCGCTGGGCGTCGCGCGGGCCGCCTTCGACGACGCCCTGCGCTACGCCCAGGAGCGGGAGAGCTTCGGCAAGCCGATCTGGAAGCACCAGTCGATCGGCAACTACCTCGCCGACATGGCCACCAAGATCACCGCCGCCCGACAGCTCATCCTGCACGCCGCCGAGCGCCTCGAGGCGGGCGAGCGGGCGGACATGGAGGCGGGCATGGCCAAGCTGTTCGCCTCGGAGATCGCGATGGAGGTCGCCCTCGACGCGGTGCGCATCCACGGCGGCTACGGCTACTCCACCGAGTTCGACGTCGAGCGCTACTTCCGCGACGCCCCGCTGATGATCGTCGGCGAGGGCACCAACGAGATCCAGCGCAGCGTCATCGCGAGCCAGCTCGTCGCACGGGGCGGGCTGGGCTAGCCCTTGACGTGCGGTCGGGCCGTGCCGCCCGCATGGACCGTGCGCGACAGGATGCCGAGCGTCGCGCGCAGAGACGACTCCGGCACGATCGGGAACACGATGCCGCGCTCGCGCCACACGGGGTCGATGTCCGACCAGTCGTAGTACGAGGTGACCAGCGTGGCCGGGCCTTCCTCGTCGGGCGCGGGCTCGAGCCGGTAGCCGTACACGTGCCCGATCTGGGGGCGCAGCCGTCCGAGCACCTTCCAGGCGATCTCCCGATCCTGCTCGTAGGCCGTGATCTGCACCGTGACGTCGTACTCGCCCATCGGCAGGTCGTTCAGCGCCTCGCGGTCCATGTGGACGGCGAAGGAGTCGCCCACCGCGGTCACCGGCTCGCCCGTGGCGTCCATCAGCATCCCCGAGCTGTCGATCGCGACGTGCCCGTGCGGGTCCCGGAGCACCCCGAAGATCACCGCAGGCTCGGCGCGGATCAACCTGGACACCTCGATGCGCTCATCCATGCGCCCACCCTCCCCCGTGTCCCGCACTCCCGCCGATCAAGGGTGTGTCATTTCGACACATCACGATGGCGCGGCCCACTGCCACGATCAGCGGACCAGCCGTCGGCGAAGGAGCCCACTGCCATGTCCGAGACGATGCGCGCGTTCGTGATCGAGAAGGTCGGGTCGACGGCGGTGGTGGAGAAGCCCATCCCGACGCCCGGCCCCGAGGAGGCGATCGTCCGGACGACGGCCGCGTTGATCTGCACCTCCGACGTCCACACCGTCAAGGGCGCGCTGCCCGTGCCGGACGGCCGCACGCTCGGCCACGAGTCCGTCGGCGTGATCCACGAGCTCGGCTCGGCCGTCACCGGCTACGAGGTCGGCCAGCGCGTCGCGGTCAACGCCGTCACCCCCTGCTACCGCTGCAGCTACTGCCAGCGCGGGTACACGAGCCAGTGCGGCGGCGCGCTCGGCGGCTACAAGTACACCGTCCAGATGGACGGCAACATGGCCGAGTACTTCGTCGTCCCGGCCGCGCAGGCCAACCTCACGCCCATTCCCGACGACCTCACCGACGCCCAGGCCGTCTACAGCTGCGACATGCTCAGCACCGGCTTCATGGGCGCCGAGCACGCCCGCCTGCAGTTCGGCGACACCGTCGCGGTGTTCGCGCAGGGCCCCGTCGGGCTGTGCGCCACGATGGGCGCCAACCTCATGGGCGCGGGCCGGATCATCGCCGTCGAGTCGCGGCCGGAGCGCCAGGCGCTGGCCAAGCGGTTCGGCGCCGACGACATCGTCGACTTCAGCCAGGGCGACCCGGTCGAGCAGATCATGGACATCACCGGCGGCGAAGGCGTCGACGCGGCCATCGAGGCCTTCGGCTTCCCGCAGACGTTCGAGGCGTGCCTGCGGGTCACGAAGGCGGGCGGCCGGGTGTCGAACATCGGCTACCACGGCGAGAACCCCGCGCCGCTGCAGCTGCCGCTCGACGCGTTCGGCCTCGGCATGAACGACAAGGCCATCCACACCGGCCTGTGCCCCGGCGGCAACGAGCGGATGAACCGGCTGTTCCGCCTGATGCAGACCGGCCGGATCGACCCGACGCCGATGACCACCCACACCTTCGGCTTCGACGAGATCAGCAAGGCCTTCCAGATGATGACCACGAAGGACGACGGCATCATCAAGCCGCTGATCACCTTCGGCTGAGCGCCGCGTCCCGGACCGGCGTCCCACCGACGCCGGTCCCGGCGTGGTCACGAGCTACGGGGCCGCAGGAGGCTCACCAGCCCTCCTGGATGGCCTGGCGCTCGGCGTCCGAGGCGCGCATGTCCTCGGGGCGGACGGGCTCGCTCACGTCCCCGATGATGGCACGGCCTCCGATCAGCTCGACACCCCGCGCGGGGCGTACATGATCACCAGGACGCCGCCGAGGCAGAGGAGCGCGCCGAGGTAGTCGAAGCGGTCGGGCCGGAACCCGTCCACGACCATTCCCCACACCAGCGAGCCCGCGACGAACACCCCGCCGTACGCGGCGAGGATGCGGCCGAAGTTCGGGTCCGGCTGCAGGGTGGCCACGAAGCCGTACACGCCGAGGGCGACGATCCCGCCCCCGACCCAGAACAGCCCCCGGTGCTCGCGGACCCCCTGCCACACCAGCCACGCGCCGCCGATCTCGGTGAGCGCGGCGAGGAGGAACAGCAGCACCGACCGGACGACCGTCATGCCGCCATGATCGCCGACGGCGGTAGGGCAGGATCGGCACGTGCCCGCTCACCCCACCGCCGCCGTGCCCGACCGCCTCTTCGACGACGAGCGCGAGGAGCGGTGGCGGGCCCGCTTCACCGCGCCGCGGATGTCGCGGCCCGCGTGGGCGCACGACGCGCCGGACCGCTCGCTCTACACGTCCAACGCGAGCGGCACGACCGAGATCTACGTGTGGGACCGGGCGACCGACCTGCACCGGCAGGTCACCCACCGGCCCAGCGGCACCTACGCCGCCACGCTCACCCCCGACGGCGAGGCGGTCTGGTGGTTCGCCGACACCGACGGCGACGAGTTCGGCCACTGGGTGAGCGAGCCGTTCGCGGGCGGGGAGGCGGCCCCCGCGCTGCCCGACGTCGAAGACGGCTACCCGGCCGGGCTGGACGTCGGCCGCACGGTCGTTGCGGCGGGGACGTCGACCGACGACGGCACCCGCATCTGGGTGCGCCGCGGCGACGCGCCCGCCGAGGTGATCTACGCCAGCACCGAGGACGCAGGCGTCGGCGCGCTCTCGGAGGACGAGACGCTGCTCGCGATCAGCCACTCCGAGCACGGCGACTCCCGGCACCCGGACGTGCGCGTGCTCCGCGTGGCCGACGGGAGCACCCTCGCGGAGAAATCCGACGGGCCCGGCAAGGGCCTCACCCCGCTCGTGTTCGCCCCCGTCGCGGGCGACCCCCGGCTGCTCGTGATGCACGAGCGCTACGGGCGGGAGGAGCTGCTGATCTGGGACGTCCAGAGCGACACCGAAGCCGAGATCCACCTCGACCTGCCCGGCGAGGTGGCCGCCGACTTCACCCCGGACGCCGCGGGCCTGCTGGTCTGGCACACGCACGCGGCCCGCACCCGGCTCTACCGGTACGACCTGGCGAGCGGTGAGCTGACCGAGCTCCCCGTGGCGCCCGGCTGCGTCGGCTCGGCGGACGTCCGCCCGGACGGGACGGTCGAGTACACCTGCTCCTCGGCCGCGGAGCCCGCGAGCGTGCGGGCGCTGCACCCCGACGGCACCGACCGCGTGCTGGTCGCGCTGCCCGGCGAGCGCGCGCCGGGCTCGGTGCCGGTGTCGGACCTCTGGGTCGGCGAGGGCGACCGCACGGTGCACGCGCTCGTCGCGAAGGCGGGCGACGGGCCGCGCCCCACCGTCTTCAGCCTGCACGGCGGCCCGCACGCCGCCGACGAAGACCGCTTCAGCCCGGCGCGCGCGGCCTGGGTGGAGGCCGGGTTCACGGTCGTCGAGGTCAACTACCGGGGCTCGACGGGCTACGGCTCGGCCTGGCGGGACGCGATCGAGGGCAGGCCGGGCTTGACCGAGCTGGAGGACGTCGCCGCGGTGCTGGACCGCTGCGTCGCCGACGGGATCACCGATCCCGCCCGCTGCGTCGTCGAGGGCTGGTCGTGGGGCGGCTACCTCGCGCTGCTCGCCCTGGGCACCCAGCCCGACCTGTGGGCGGCGGGCATCGCGGGCGTCCCCGTGGCCGACTACCTCGCCGCGTACGCCGACGAGATGGAGCAGCTGCGGGCGTTCGACCGGGCGCTGTTCGGCGGTTCGCCGGAGGAGAAGCCCGCGGAGTACCGGGCGTCCTCGCCGCTGACCTACGTCGACGCCGTGCGCGCGCCCGTCCTCGTGCTGGCCGGGGAGAACGACCCGCGCTGCCCCATCCGTCAGATCGACAACTACCTCGACGCGCTGGCCGCGCGCGGCGCCGAGTACGCGGTGAGCCGGTTCGACGCGGGGCACGGCAGCCTCGTCGTGGACCAGACGCTGCAGCACGTGGCCACGGAGATCGCGTTCGCGCGGTCGGCCGCACTGGCGCGTCTGACAACGTTTTCGCAGCCCGGTTAGTCTGGCCGTCGTGGTGCTGTGGCGCGTGCACGTCGAGCTCGAAGACCGGCCAGGACGGCTGGGCGAGCTCGCCACCGCCGTGGGCCGGGCCGGGTGCAACATCATCTCGTTGCACGTCGTCGGTGAGCCCGCCGACGACGGCTCCGTCACCGACGAGCTGCTCGTGCGCGTGCCCACCGCGGTCGACCCGGCCAAGCTCGTGGAGGAGATCGAGCAGGCGGGCATCCCGTGCACGCTGCTGGTGCGCGCCGACGCGGGCGAGCTGTCCGATCCGGCGACGACGGCCCTGGCGTTGGCCCGCATGGTCGTGGCCGATCCCGGCAGCGCGCCGCGCGCGGTCGCGACGATGCTGCGCGCCCGGCTGGTCGACCCGTCGTCGGAGGAGAGCGCGGGACACGTCCACACGCTGCGCGTCGGCACCGGTCAGGTGCGGCTGGGCCGGGCGTGGCCGTTCACCGCCACCGAGCTGTCCCGCGCCGCGGCGCTGCTCGAGCTGGCCGCCCAGCTCGCCATGCGCGCGCCCGCCGCGCCCCAGCCCGGCGAGAAGATCCTGCTGCTGCGCGACGGCTCCGAGGTGGGGGTGCGCTCCGCGGTGCCGTCGGACGCGCCCCTGGTGGCAGCGCTGCACGCGCGCTGCTCGCCCGCCGCCCGCCGCTCGCGGTTCCTGTCCCCCACCCCCCGGCTCGCGCCCGGCGAGCTGGAGGCGCTGCTCGGCACCAGCGTCGATTCCGGGCAGGCCGTGCTCGCTGTGACGGCCGACGGCGGCAGCGCCGTCGGCGTGGCCAACCTCGACCCCGACGGGCCCGGCGCGGCCCGGTTCTCCGTGCTCGTCGACAACGCCTGGCAGGGCCGCGGCCTGGGCACCGCGCTGCTGCGGCGCCTCGCCGACGCCGCCACCGAGCAGGGCCTCGCCGAGCTCACCGGCCTGGCCCGGCCCGACGACCTCAGCGTCACCCGCCTGCTCCGCCGCGCGGGCCTGCGCCCGGCGGCGGAGATCACGGACGGGGTGGTGCGCCTCCGGGCCCCCCTCCCGGTGGCGACCTCCTAGCCGTCGCCGAGGATGATGATCGCCGAAATCGGGACATGAGCGCCATATATGGCCTTCATGTCCCAACTTTGGCGATCAACGCCGGTCAGAGCGCGATGCGCTCGCCGTTGTCACCGCGGAACAGGTGCAGGTGGCCCTCCTGCGGGGCCAGGTGCAGCACCGAGCCCTTTTCCGGAGGCCTGCGCCCGTCGACCCGCGCGATGATCGGGCGCCGCTCGCCCGCGTAGTCCGCGCTGCCGTAGATGTAGGCGTCCGCGCCGAGCTCCTCGACCACGTCGACCTCGACCGCAAGGCCCGATCCGTCACTGACGATATTGAGGTCCTCCGGACGCACGCCGATCGTGACGTCGCGGACGGAGCCGAGCGCGTCCACCGCCGCCCGCGGAACCTGTACGTTGGCCGCACCGAGGTGCACGACGTCGCCTTCGACCGTGGTCGGCAGCAGGTTCATGGCGGGCGATCCGATGAAGCCCGCGACGAAGACGTTGTTGGGGCTGTCGTACATCTCCCGCGGCGATGCCACCTGCTGCAGGATGCCGTCCTTGAGCACGGCGACCCGGTCGCCCATCGTCATGGCCTCGACCTGGTCGTGCGTGACGTAGACGGTGGTGATGCCCAGGCGGCGCTGCAGCGAGGCGATCTGGGTGCGGGTGGACACGCGCAGCTTGGCGTCCAGGTTGGACAGCGGCTCGTCCATGCAGAACACCTGCGGCTGGCGCACGATCGCGCGGCCCATGGCGACGCGCTGGCGCTGACCGCCGGACAGGGCCTTGGGCTTGCGGTCGAGGTAGTCCCCCAGGTCGAGGATCTTCGCCGCTTCCTCGACGCGCTGGCGGATCTCCGCCTTCGGCTGGCCCGCGATCTTGAGCGCGAACCCCATGTTGTCGGCCACCGTCATGTGCGGGTACAGCGCGTAGTTCTGGAACACCATCGCGATGTCGCGGTCCTTCGGAGGCACGCGCGTGACGTCGCGGCCGCCGATCAGGATCCGGCCTGCGTTGATGTCCTCCAAGCCCGCGAGCATCCGCAACGAAGTGGACTTGCCACAGCCGGACGGCCCGACGAGGACGAGGAACTCGCCGTCCGCGACCTCGAGGTTGAGCTGGTCCACCGAGGGCTTGGGGTTGCCAGGATAGATACGACTGGCGTGGTCAAAGGTCACAGAGGCCATGCTGAATACACCTGTTCCGCTCACCGGCAGGAACGTGCCGGACGATCCGAGTGAGTGACGGTTGTCACCGTCAGTTCGCACTGTGCCACGTGGGTTGCTCTGTCAACAACCCCCGTCGGACCCGCGGACATAAGGCGCGCCCGTGCTCCCCCGCACGATGAGGCGGGTGGGCACGACGATGTCGACGTCGCCCTCCAGCGTCCCCTCGAGCAGCTCGACCAGGAGCCGGGCCGCGCGGGTCCCCAGCTCCCGCACCGGCTGGGCCACCGTCGTGAGGTCCATGACCGAGGACATCTCGTGGTTGTCCATCCCGATCATCGACACCCGTCCGGGCACCGCGACGCTCGCCTTGCGCAGGGTGCGCAGCGCGCCGATGGCGAGCTCGTCGTACTCCGCGACGACGGCGGTCGGCAGCGTCGGGCCCGCCATCAGCTCCGCCATCGCCCGCGCACCGCCCTCGATCCCGAACACCCCCGCGACCTGCATTTCGGGGCGCGGGTCGATGCCCGCCGACCGCAGCGCCTGCTGGTAGCCCGCCCGGCGCTCCACCGACGACGCGAAGCCGAACTCGCGGTCGTCCTCGACGCCCGCGATCATCGCGATCTGTTCGTGGCCCTGGTGCAGCAGGTGGTGCACGGCCGTCCGCACCGCGGCCGCGTCGTCGATCCGCACGCACGGCACGCCCGGCAGCCGCGCGCCGAGCGTCACGAACGGCATGTCCAGCGCCCGCAACGCGAGCGTGTGCTCCTCCGACAGCGGCATCGACAGCGTCAGCACGGCGTCGACGCGGCGGGCCAGCGGCATGCGCTCGAAGAAGCGGTCGCGGGCCGCGGTGTCGGCGAGGTGGTAGAGCAGCACGTCGTAGCCCGCCTCGGCCAGCGCGTCGGCGGCGCCCGCGACGGCGTTGGCGAAGTACCAGCGCGTGACGAACGGGACGACCACCCCGATCGTGCTCGTGCGCCCCGAGGCGAGTCCCGAGGCGTGCGGCGAGGCGCTGTAGGACAGCTCGCGGGCGGCGTCCAGCACGCGCTGTCGGGTGGCGGGCGACACGCTGCCCCGGCCCCGCAGCGAGCGGGAGACGGTAGCGGCGGACACACCTGCCAGCGCGGCGACATCGAGGATGTTGGCGTGCCGGGACCGCGGTCGCCCCACCGCCTCACCCTGCATTTCCCCTCACCGCCCCTTCGGGAGGGTGCTGCCGAAACGAGAGTTCTGCACACGCTTGCAGTGCGCGATGCACGGTAGCAGCAGACCCCTGGCGAACGTCAGGTCACAGATCGGGAACGATGCGCCGGCTCCGGGCCGCCTCGGCGACGCGAGGCTGGTGCCTACGGAGGGACCCGACGCTCGTGGTCTGCAGAGCGTGAAGAAAACGTGATCTGCCGGGGCAGGTTCCAGGCATCGCCCTTTGGGAGGAAGATCTGGCACTGTTCGCCTCACGACTGTGCGCCACACCACAGAGCAAACGTTTACCTGTCGGAGGGTCGATGAGGATCTCACGTCAACGAGGAACGCCGCGCCGACCGTCACGGTGGATCTCGATGATCGGTGCGATGGGCGTAGCCGCCTCTCTTGCCGCCTGCTCGAGCGGGCCGCCGGGGATCGTGATCAACCTCTACGGCGGGACCAGCGACACGGGTTTCGACAAGATCATCGCGAACTGCAACCAGCAGGCCGCGGGCCGCTACACCATCGTCGGCAACCTGCTTCCCAGTGACGCCGACGGTCAGCGCGACCAGTTCGTCCGGCGGCTGGCCGCCCAGGACGCCGGGATGGACCTGCTCGGCATGGACGTCACCTGGACCGCGGAGTTCGCCGAGGCCGGGTGGATCCGACCGCTCACGCCGGAGCAGGTCGCCGCGTCGAACAAGGACACGCTCGAGCCGCCGATCAAGACGGCCCAGTGGAAGGACCAGCAGTTCGGGGTGCCCAAGCACACGAACGTGCAGCTGCTCTGGTACCGCAAGTCGCTCGTCCCGAACCCGCCGAAGACGTTCGACGAGATGATGCAGATGTCGCAGCAGCTCAAGGCTGCGGGCAAGCCCTACGAGATCGGCCTCACCGCCGCGCAGTACGAGGGCTACGTCGTCAACATCAACAACCTGGTGACCGCGTATGGCGGCACCATCGTCAACAAGGACAGCAGCGCGCCGACGATCGACGACAAGACCGTCCAGGCGCTGACCCTGTTGCAGAAGCTGGCTTCGTCGGGTCTGACCAGCCCGTCGCTGTCCAACGCCCAGGAGCCCGAGGTCTTCGCCGACCTGCAGAACAACCGGTCGGCGTTCTCGCTGAACTGGCCGTACGTGCTGTCGTCGATGCGGAAGGCGAACCCGGGGATCGTCGATGACCTCGGCTACGCCCCCTATCCGACGGTGAACGGGGGCCCGCCCACGGTGACCCTCGGCGGGATGAACTACGCGATCAGCAGCTACAGCCAGCACCCGGCCGAGGCGTTCGACGCCGCCATGTGCTTGCGGTCGCCGCAGAGCCAGCTGTCCAACGCGCTGGACGCAGGCAACCCGCCGGTGAACACCACGCTCTTCCAGAACGCGGACTTCCAGAAGAGCTACCCGATGTACCAGGCGATGCTCACCGAGCTGAACAACGCGGTGCCGCGGCCGGTGTCGCCGGTCTACCAGAACATCTCGACGGTGCTGTCGACCACGCTGTCGCCGCCCGCGGCGATCAACCCGCAGGCCTCCGCCGACGAGCTGCGCACGTCCATCCAGGCCGCCATCGATGGCAAGGGGATCCTCCCGTGACCGCCTCCCAGACACCGACGCCCGCCGCCGCCGAGGCGATCGAAGATCTCGAGACCGACGGCACCCTCGAGATCGCGCGCAAACGGTCCAGCGACGCCAAGAAGGCCGAGCGCAACCTCGGGCTGATGCTGGTCGCGCCTTCGGTGATCATCATGCTCGCCGTCGCCGCGTACCCGATCCTCTACGCGCTGTGGCTCTCGCTGAACAAGGCGGACCTGCGCAAGCCGGACGCGAACCAGTTCATCTGGTTCGACAACTACGTCACCGTGTTGTCGAGCCCGATCTGGTGGACCGCGTTCGGGGTCACGCTGTTCATCACGATCATCAGCGCGTTCTTCGAGCTCGTGTTCGGCATGGTCCTCGCGATCGTCATGCACCGGACGATCGTCGGACGGGGGCTGGTGCGCACGTCCGCACTGGTGCCCTACGCGATCGTCACCGTGGTCGCGGCCTTCTCCTGGCGCTACGCGTGGACCGAGGACCTCGGCTACCTGACCCCGAGCGGGGCGGCACCACTGACCCACTTCTGGTCGTCGATCTGGATCATCATCCTGGCCGAGGTCTGGAAGACGATCCCGTTCATGGCGCTGCTGCTGATGGCAGGCCTGGCGCTCGTGCCGGAAGACCTGCTCAAGGCCGCGTCGATGGACGGCGCGAGCCCCTGGAAGCGGTTCTGGATGATCACGGTCCCGCTGATCAAGCCGTCCATCCTGGTGGCGCTGCTGTTCCGCACGCTGGACGCGTTCAGGGTGTTCGACAACATCTTCGTCCTGACCAGCGGGGCCAATGGCACCGCTTCGGTGTCCCTGGTCGCCTACGACAACCTCATCCGAGGCCTGAACCTGGGCATCGGGTCGACGATGGCGGTGCTGATCTTCATCACCACCGGGATCATCGCCTTCATCTTCATCAAGGCCTTCGGGGCGGCCGCTCCCGGCTCGGCACCGTCAGGGAGGAAGTGAGCCATGCAGACCGAGACCACGAACCGCAAGCTGATGTGGTGGGGCGTCAACATCCTCGTCCTGATCTACGCGTTCATCCCGGTCATCTGGATCGTCTCGCTGTCGCTCAAGGACTCGGCGACCCTCAACGACGGCCACTACTTCCCGGTGTCGCCCAGCGGGGCGAGCTACGCGGCGATCTTCACCAACTACGACTTCATCCGGGCGCTGATCAACTCGATCGGCATCTGCCTGATCGCCACCCTGATCGCGATCGTGTTCGGGACCATGGCGGCGTACGCCATCGCCCGGCTCCAGTTCCCGGGCAAGGGCGCGATCGTCGCGATGTCCCTGCTGATCTCGATGTTCCCGCAGATCGCGCTGGTGACGCCGCTGTTCAAGATCGAGACCGCGCTGCGGCTCTTCGACACCTGGCCCGGCCTGATCATCCCCTACGTGACCTTCGCGCTGCCGCTGGGCATCTACACGCTCTCGGCTTTCTTCCGCGAGATCCCCTGGGACCTCGAGAAGGCGGCGAAGATGGACGGAGCGACGCCCTACCAGGCGTTCCGCCAGGTGATCACGCCGCTGGCCATGCCGGGCGTGTTCACCACGGCCATCCTCGTGTTCATCTCCTGCTGGAACGACTTCCTGTTCGCCCTGTCGCTGACCTCCACCTCGGCCGCGCGCACGGTGCCCGCGGCGATGAGCTACTTCACCGGCGCCACGACGTTCGAGAAGCCGACCGGACCGATCGCGGCCGCCGCCGTGGTCATCACCATCCCGATCGTGATCTTCGTGCTGTTCTTCCAGCGGCGCATCGTCGCCGGCCTGACCTCGGGTGCCGTCAAGGGCTGACCCGCTAGCAACCATCGACTGAGACCCGAGGAGCCCAGAGTGGCCGAGATCGTTCTCGACAACGTGGTCAAGCGCTACCCCGACGGTGCGCTGGCCGTAGACAACTTCAACCTCCAGATCGCCGACGGCGAGTTCATCATCCTGGTCGGCCCGTCCGGCTGCGGGAAGTCGACCACGCTGAACATGGTGGCGGGCCTGGAGGACATCACCGCAGGCCAGCTGATCATCGACGGCCAGGTCGTCAACGACAAGGCGCCGAAGGACCGGGACATCGCCATGGTGTTCCAGTCCTACGCGCTGTACCCGCACATGACGGTGGGCGCCAACATGGGCTTCCCGCTCAAGCTGGCCGGGGTCGACAAGGCCACCATCGCCGCCAAGGTCAAGGAGGCGGCGGAGATGCTGGAGCTGACCCAGCACCTCGACCGCAAGCCCGCCAACCTCTCCGGCGGCCAGCGCCAGCGGGTGGCCATGGGCCGGGCCATCGTGCGCCAGCCCAAGGCGTTCCTGATGGACGAGCCCCTGTCCAACCTGGACGCCAAGCTGCGGGTGCAGATGCGCACCCAGGTCTCGCGGATCCAGAAGACCCTGGGCACCACCACGCTCTACGTCACGCACGACCAGACCGAGGCCATGACGCTCGGCGACCGGGTCGTGGTCATGCGCGGCGGCGTGGTGCAGCAGGTCGGCTCGCCCGCCTACCTCTACGAGCACCCGACCAACCTGTTCGTCGCCGGGTTCATCGGCAGCCCGTCGATGAACTTCCTGCCCGGGCAGCTCACCGGCGGCGGCACCGTGCGGACCCCGCTCGGCGAGGCGCAGCTGCCGGACCGGCTGCGACAGGGTCTCGACAAGTCCAAGTCCGACGGCTCGGTGATCCTGGGTATCCGTCCCGAGCACTTCGAGGACGCCGCGATCGCGGGCGAGCGGCCGGGCGGGATCTTCGAGGCGCCGATCGACATCGTGGAGGCGATGGGCTCGGACGTCTACGCGTACTTCACGGTGAAGGGCGAAGGGGCACAGTCCAGCGACCTCGATGACCTGGCCAAGGACACCGGGAACGACCTGCACGCGGACGGCATCCCGATGACCGCGCGGCTGGACGCGTCCTCGCAGGTCAAGCGGGGCGAAACGGCTCGGCTGTGGTACGACACGTCGAAGGTGCAGATCTTCGACACCGACGGCGGCAAGAACCTGGTGCCCGGCGACCTCGGCTGAGGTCGACAGGGCTGCGCCGTCTTCACGGGGGCGGCGCAGCCCTCAGGGGCGCCCGAGCCGAACGTACGCGTCGGCGGGCGTCTCGCCCTTCTCCATCAGGTTGCCCTCCTGGATCATGCCGGTGGTGGGCGCGAACTCCTCGTCGTACCAGCGCTTGGCCGCCTTGGCCCGGCTCAGGGCCTTGCCCTCGGTGAACATCTGCCGGGCCGCCCAGGCCTCCATCATCTCGACGAGCCACGGGTAGTGCCGGGCGTCGCTGACCGTCAACGCGCGGATCGCGCTCTTGCCCAGCGGCACCTGCTGCATCAGCAGCCTGCGCAGTTCCTGGTCCGACAAGTCGGAGTGGGCGTGCACAGCGTCGGGCTCGACCAACGTCTGCACCAGCCGCACGTCCGCCTCGATCAGGTCCAGCCCCAGCGAGCGGAACACCGATACCCGGTGGTGGCCGTCGCGGACGAAATACATGTCGCCGATCTGGTAGACATCGATCGGCGGCAGCGGCTCCCCGCGCCGGGCGGCCTCGGCGATGCGTTCCCAGCGCCGCCTGCTGTTGCCACTGCGCGGGCGGAACTTGGGGTCGAAATCGCGGACCTTGTCCACCGAGCCGACGATGTGGTCGATCGGGATCACCCGGACGCCGATGGACGACTCGCCGACGACGCCCAACGCGTCGACCACGGCCTGGAACGACAACGCGCTGCGGTCGTCGAGATCCTTGCCGCGCAGCCGGGCCCCCAAGCCTGCCAACGCCTGGTGGCGACGCGCCCTCAGGAAGTCGTGTTCGGCGTCCGCCCGCGGGGACCCGGTGTCACGGCGCATGGTGGGCCTCCACGCCGAGGACCGCCAGGCTCTCCCAGGGGGCGAGCGTGGCGGGTGTCTCGGTCCGCGCGTGGGTCGTGATCACCACCTCGCCCACGACGGGCTCGATGGCGGCGGGTGCGCCGGACAGGTTGGCCAACACCGTCAGCGACGCGCCGTCGAGCGTGCGGACGTAGGCGAAGACCTGCTCGTCGTCGGGCATCAGGAGCCGGTAGTCGCCCTCCACGACGACGGGCAGCGTGTGCCGCAGCGCGATCAGGCGCCGGTAGTGGTGGAACACCGAGTCCGGGTCCTTGCGTGCGGCCTCGGCGTTGATCTCGGTGTAGTTGGGGTTCACCGCGAGCCACGGCGTGCCGGTGGTGAACCCGGCGTGCTCCGCGGCGTCCCACGGGAACGGCGTGCGGGCGTTGTCGCGCGACTTCACCGCCAGGGAGCGCAGCACCTGCGCCTCCGTGAGCCCCGCCGCTATCCCGCCCTTCGCCCAGCTCACGGACTCGATGTCGCGGTACTGGTCGAGCCGGGTGAAGTAGGCGTTGGTCATGCCCAGCTCCTCGCCCTGGTAGACGTAGGGCGTGCCGCGCAGCAGGTGCAGCACCGTGGCCCACGACTTCGCGCTGGGCACGCGGTAGGCGCCGTCGTCGCCCCAGCGGGAGACGATGCGGGGCTGGTCGTGGTTGTCCCAGTACAGCGAGTTCCACCCGACCGTCGCGAGCCCGTCCTGCCAGGCCGACAGGTTGGCCTTGAGCGCGGTCAGGTGCAGCGGCCGCAGGTCCCACTTCGACGAGCCGCTGTCCAGGCCCATGTGCTCGAACGTGAACACCATGTCGATCTCCGCGCGGGCTGGGTCGGAGTAGCGGCGCGCGTCGTCGACGGAGGCGCCGGGCGTCTCCCCGACGGCCAGCAGCCCGCGCCCGGCGAGCACCTCCCGGTTCATCTCGGCGAGGAACTCGTGCACGCGGGGTCCGTTGGCGCACAAGGATCCCGCGTCGCCGTCGGGCAGCCCGGCGGGCTTGGAGATGAAGTTGATGACGTCCATGCGGAAGCCGTCGACCCCGCGCTCGACCCACCACCGCATCATCGCGAAGACGGCCTGGCGGACCTCGGGGTTCTCCCAGTTGAGGTCGGGCTGCTTGCGGGAGAACAGGTGCAGGTAGTACTCGTCGGTGATCGGGTCGAGCTCCCAGGCCGAGCCGGAGAAGAACGACTGCCAGTCGTTGGGCGTCTTGCGCCAGATGTACCAGTCGCGCTTGGGATCGTCGGTGCCGCGGCGCGCCTCGCGGAACCACGGGTGCTCGTCGCTGGTGTGGTTGACCACCAGGTCCATCACGAGCTTGATCCCGCGCTCGTGGGCGGCGGCGATCAGCGCGTCGACGTCGGCGAGGGTGCCGAACGCCGGATCGATGTCCTCGTAGTCGGAGATGTCGTAGCCGTTGTCGTCTTGCGGGGACCGGTAGATCGGGGAGAGCCACACGACGTCGACGCCCAGCTCGACGAGGTGGTCGAGCTTGCTCGTGATGCCCGGGACGTCGCCGAGCCCGTCGCCGTCCGAGTCCGCGAAGCTGCGCGGGTAGATCTGGTAAACCACCGCCGACTTCCACCACGCCATGGCGCACATCCTGCCCCGACACCACCGGATCAGCGCGCTCCCTCCCGTCAAGCCGTGCCCTCAGCGCGCTCTCAAGCCGACTCGGGCAGACTCGGCGGCGATGAACGCGAGCCCAGCCCCCACCCCGAGCCGGTGAGCGCGTCGCCGGATCGCGTCGACGCCGCGGATGCGACACCGCCCGGCCGACCCCGACGGTCGATCGCCCGCTTCGTGTGGGCCGGGCTGTTCACGCTGGCGGCCGCGATGGGGGTGCTGCCCGACCTGCTGTTCGGCCTGGACCAGCACAGCCCCTTCGTGCAGCTCGTGTCGTTCCGGTGGCAGCTGCTCGTGGCCGGGGCGGTGGTGCTGCTCGTGCTGGCCGTCGTCACGCTGCGGAAGCGGCGGGCGTGGCCGTTCACCGTGGGTCTGCTCGCCGTGCTGCTGGTCGGCGCGGGGATGGTCGCGCCGCGGGCGATCGCGGATCCGGCCCCGACCGGCGGCAAGCCGTTCACCGTGCTGTCGTTCAACACCTACGAGGGTCGCGCCGACGTCAACGCGTTGGCCGACCTGATCCGCACCGCCAACCCGGATGTCGTGGCGCTGCCGGAAGCGGGCCCGCGCTTCGCGTCGAAGCTCGCCCCGCTGGTCGAGCCGCTGGGCTATCGGCTGCGGTCCTCCACCAGTGGGCGCACCCCCGACGTGCAGGGCGTCACGGCGGCGGTCGCCGCGCGGCTGGGCGACGTGGACTTCACCATCGGCCACAACACGTCGAGCTTCCCCGACGTCCAGATCACGGGCGGCACGCTCGGCGCGATGCGCGTGGTCGCCTTCCACTCGGTCGCTCCGGTGCCCGGCGCGGTGCCCGACTGGCGAGACGACATGTCCCTGCTGCCCACCTGGTGCGCCGGGTCCACCCCGGCGATCGTCGCGGGCGACTTCAACGCCACCCTCGACCACTCGTTGCTGCGTGCCGGGATGGTCGGCTGCGGGGACGCGGCGTCCCAGCGCGGCGACGGCCTGCTGCCGACCTGGGGCCCCACGCCCCGCACCCGGGTGGTCGGACCGCAGATCGACCACGTGCTGGCCACCAAGGGCATCGAGGCCTCGAGCTTCCGGGTGGTGGACCTGCCCGGCAGCGACCACCACGCGATCCTCACCACCCTGCAGCTGCCCTGACGGCGTCAGCCCGTGGCGGCCACGCGCGGCCCGTCGTCGGGGAAGATCTCCTCCAGGTCGAACGACTCGATGTCCAGGACGAAGCCCCGCACACGGGTGCCGGGCACCAGGAACGGGTCGTGCCGCAGCTGGGCCATGTCGCGGCGGACGCTGACCGCGGGGTCTCGGAAGGCGTGGGTGCGCCACGAGGGCCGCATGCCGACCTCGCGAGCCAGCTCTTCGCTGAAGTCGTCGTCGTTGAACGTGGCGAGCCCGCACCCGGCATGCTGGATGAGCAGGATGTCGCGGGTGCCGAGCTTGCGCTGGCTGATCGTCAGCGAGCGGATGACGTCGTCGGTGACGACGCCGCCCGCGTTGCGCAGCACGTGCACCTCGCCGAGCTTCATCCCGAGCAGCGCGAACACGTCGATGCGCGAATCCATGCACGTGAGCACCGCGGTCTGCAACGCGGGCGGCACCGCCAGACCCTCGGCGTTGGCCGCGGCCAGGTGTCCACCGCCCGCCTCGTAGCGGCGCAGGAGCTCCTCGTAGCCCATCAGGCGTTCCCGGCGACGGTCTCGGCGATCTCGTAGGTGTTCAGCGCCGCGCCCTTGCGCAGGTTGTCCCCGCAGACGAAGAGCTCCAGCGTGTTGGGGAAGTCCAGCGCCTGGCGGATCCGGCCGACCCAGGTCGGGTCGTCGCCGACGACATCGGCGGGCGTGGGCCACTGCCCCGCCGCCGGATCGTCGCGCAGCACGACCGTGGGCTGCTCGGCGAGCACCTTGCGCGCCGCCTCTACCGACACCTCCTGGGCGAACGTGGCGTGCACGACGAGCGCGTGCGTCGTGATCACCGGCACCCGGACGCAGGTGGCCGACACCTTGAGGTCCGGGATCCCGAGGATCTTGCGCGACTCGTTGCGGACCTTCAGCTCCTCCGAGGACCAGCCGTCGTCCTTGACCGACCCCGCCCACGGCACGACGTTGAGCGCCAGCGGCGCGGGGAAGGGCGAGTCGTCGGCCGAGAGGCCCGCCGCGGCCAACGCCTGCGCGACGTCACCGCCGCGGCGACCGACGTCCTGCCCGGCGACGGCGGCCATCTCGGCCTTCAGGCGGTCGATGCCGACCTGGCCCGCCCCCGAGGCAGCCTGGTAGGAGGCCACGACCAGCGCCGTCAGCGCGAACTCGCGGTGCAGTGCGCCCATCGCCGCCATCATCGAGAGCGTCGTGCAGTTGGGGTTGGCGATGATGCCCTTCGGCCGGACGGCGGCCTGGTCGGCGTTCACCTCAGGCACCACCAGCGGCACCTCGGGGTCCATCCGGAACGCCCCGGAGTTGTCGACGGCCACCGCTCCCCTGGCCGCGGCGATGGGCGCCCACTCGGCGCTCACCTCGTCCGGGACGTCGAACAGCGCGATGTCCACGCCGTCGAACACCTCGGGCGCGAGCGCCTCGACGGTGACGTCCTCGCCGCGCACCCGCAGCACCTTGCCCGCCGAGCGGGGCGAGGCCACCAGCCGGATCCGCGACCACGGCACGGACTCCCGCGCGTCGATGATCTCGATCATCGTGGTGCCGACGGCACCGGTCGCCCCCACGATCGCGAGCACCGGCCCTGTTCGTCGTCATCGTCCGCTCCCCGCATGTACGACGGCCTTCTCCTCGCCGCCGAGCTCGAATGCCTCGTGCAGCGCCTTCACCGCCGCGTCGAGCTGGTCGATCCGGCAGATGACCGAGATCCTGATCTCCGAGGTGTTCATCGTCTCGATGTTGATGCCCGCCTGCGACAGCGCCTCGCAGAACGTGGCCGTGACGCCGGGGTGGTTGCGCATGCCCGCACCCACCAGCGACACCTTGCCCACCTCGTCGTCGTGCACGATCTCGGCGAACCCGATCTCGCCCTGCGCCGCCGTGAGCGCCGCGACCGCGCGCGGCCCGTCGATGCGCGGGAGCGTGAACGTGATGTCGGTGAACGTCTCGGCGGTGCGGGAGATGTTCTGCAGCACCATGTCGATGTTGATGTCGGCGTCGGCGACCGTGCGGAAGATCCGGGCGGCCATGCCGGGCGTGTCCGGCACCCCCACCACGGTGATCTTGGCTTCGGACCGGTCGTGCGCGACCCCGGTGATGATCGCGTTCTCCAAGGGGATCTCCTCGATCGAGCCGTGGACCAGCGAGCCCGGCTTGTCGTTGTACGAGCTGCGCACGCGCAACGGGACGTTGTAGCGGCGGGCGTACTCGACGGCCCGCAGGTGCAGGACCTTCGCCCCGCACGCGGCCATCTCCAGCATCTCCTCGTACGTGATCGCGTCGAGGCGCTGGGCGTCGGGGACGATGCGGGGATCGGCCGTGAAGATCCCGTCGACGTCGGTGTAGATCTCGCACACGTCGGCCTCCAACGCGGCGGCGAGCGCGACGGCCGTCGTGTCGGACCCGCCGCGCCCCAGGGTGGTGACGTCCTTGGAGTCCTGGCTGACCCCCTGGAAACCCGCCACCAGCACGATCGACCCCTCGGTCAGCGCGTCGCGCAGGCGGTGCGGGTTGACCTGCACGATCCGCGCGTCGCCGTGCTTGGACGTGGTGACCATGCCCGCCTGAGACCCGGTGAACGAGCGCGCCTGCACGCCGAGGTTGTGGATGGCGATCGCGACGAGCGCGTTGGAGATCCGCTCGCCCGCGGTGAGGAGCATGTCCATCTCACGGGGCGGCGGCGCGGAGGAGACCTGCTCGGCCAGCTCCAACAGCTCGTCGGTGGTGTCGCCCATCGCGGACACCACCACGACGACGTCGTTGCCCTCCTTGTGCGTACGGACGATGCGCTCGGCGACCTTCTTGATCCGGTCCGCGTCCTGCACCGACGAGCCGCCGTACTTCTGCACGACGAGGGCCACCGCCGACCTCCTGGCTTGAGATTGGGTCAGCGGGCAACCCTACCGGCGGCCGGTCCGCCTGCCGATCGAAATGACCTACGCCACCCTTCTCCGATCACCCGAAGGCGCGGCGGGCCAGCCGGGAGCCGGCGGCCGCGTCGTCCCAGAACGTGACCGCGCCCCCGTCGAGCAGTTCGCGCGCCGCGGTGGCCAGCGCACCGAGCCCGGCGAAGGCGAGCGCGCCGCCCACCGAGATGCGGGCCACCCCGAGGTCGGCGAGCTCCGCGACGGTCGGGCCGCCGGGCCGCAGCAGCACGTTCACCGGCCGGTCGACCTCGGCCACCACGGTGGCGATGTCCTCGGGCCGGGTCAGGCCGGGGGCGTAGACGACGTCCGCCCCGGCCTCGGCGAAGCGCTGCAGCCGGGCGACGACATCGGCCAGGTCGGGGTCCGGGAGCAGGAAGCCCTCCGCCCGCGCGGTGAGCACGAGCCGCCCGCCCGCCGCCTTCACCGCGGCCGCGACGCGTTCGACGGCGAGCTCCATCGGGTAGGTGCCGTCGGGCCCGCGGTCCTCGATCGAGCAGCCCTGCAACGGTGTGGCCGCGGCCGCCTCGACGGTGGCCGCGACGCCCGCCGGGTCGTCGGCGAACCCGTTCTCCAGGTCGGCCGACACCGGCACGGCCACGGCTGCGGCCAGCGCGGCCCCGTGCGCGATGGCCTCGTCGCGGCCGACCTCCCCGTCCAGCTTGCCGAGCGTGGCGGCGTGCCCGCTGCTGGTCGTGGCCAGTGCCGCGAAGCCGAGGTCGACGAGCACGCGCGCGATCCCGACGTCCCACGGGTTGGGCATCAGCAGGGGCGAGCCGGGCACGTGCAGGGAGCGGAAGTCGCTCATGCTGCCTGCACCTCCGGGGCCCACGACCGGGAGGCGACCGAGAGCGCGTTCCACGCGTTGATCGTGACGATGAGCGCGAGCAGGGCCGCCACCTCGGCGGGCGCGAACTCGGCCGCGACCGCCGCGTAGGCCTCGTCGGGCACGTGGGTGTCCACCACGCGCGTCACCGATTCGGTGAACGCCAAGGCGGCGCGCTCGCGGTCGCTGAAGAAGGGGGCCTCGCGCCAGACCGCCACCGCGTAGAGCCGCTGCTCGGTCTCCCCGGCCGCGCGGGCGTCGCGGGTGTGCATGTCGACGCAGTACGCGCAGCCGTTGAGCTGCGACGCCCTGATGCGGATGAGCTCGCGCAGCAGCGGGTCGATGCCCGCGGCGTCGAGCTCCTTGATCGACGCCCGGTCGAGGTGGCCCATCGCCCGGCCGAAGCCGGTCGCGTGGTCGTCGAGATCGAGCCGGACCGGGATGGTGTGGGTGCTCATGGACTTCACCGTAGGCGCGATAGAACCACGTCTACAGTCCAATTCCATGCCGGAATCTTGGGCCATTTCCGGTCGGGATCTGCACCTCGATCTCGGCCGCAGCGGGCGGCGGGAGGTGCTGGAGCGGGCGCTGCGCGAGGCCGTCCAATCCGGACGGCTGCCGCCCGGCACCCTGCTGCCGCCGTCCCGGGCGCTGGCGGGCGATCTCGGGATCGCCCGCAACACGGTGGCCGAGGCCTACACGCAGCTCGTGGCCGAGGGCTGGCTGACCGCCCGGCAGGGATCGGGGACGCGGGTGGCCGAGCACCCGGGCCCTCCCGAACCGGCCGCCACGCCGGTCCGCCACCGGACGCCCGGTCACCGCGCTGCCCTACGACCTGCGGGCCGGGTTCCCCGACGTCGCGGCGTTCCCGCACACCGAATGGCTGGCCGCCGCCCGGACGGCCCTGGCCGCGGCGCCCTCGTCGGCCTTCGGCTACGGCCATCCGCAGGGCACGCCCGAGCTCCGGGCGGCGCTGGCGGGCTACCTGGCGCGGACGCGGGGGGTGCGGGTCACGCCGGACCGGGTCGTCGTCTGCGCGGGCTTCGGGCAGGGCCTGTGGGCGTTGGCCGCCGCACTGCGCCGCGGCGGGGCGCGCCGGGTGGGCGTCGAGGCCTACGGGCTCGACCTGCACCGCGCGATCCTGGCCGACGCCGGGTTGGCGACGGTCGGGCTGCCGGTGGACGCCTCGGGCGCCGAGCCCACCGACCTGGCCGAGCTCGACGCGGTGCTGCTCACCCCGGCCCACCAGTTCCCGCTCGGCTCCGCGCTCGACGCCCGGCGGCGGGCCGCGTTCGTCCGCTGGGCCCGCGGCGGCGGGGTCGTCATCGAGGACGACTACGACGGCGAGTTCCGCTACGACCGCCGCCCGCTCGGGGCGATGCAGGCCCTCGCCCCCGACGAGGTCGTCTACGGCGGAACGGCGAGCAAGGCGCTGGCGCCCGCGGTGGGGCTGGCCTGGCTCGTGCCACCGACGCGGCTGGTGGCTCCTGTGGTGGCCGAGCTGGCGGGGGTGGGCGCGCGGGCGGCGGTGCTGGACCAGCTGACGTTGGCCGCGTTCCTCACGTCGGGCCGCTACGACCGGCACGTGCGGCGATCCCGGCTGGCCTACCGGCAGCGGCGTGACCGGTTGACCGCCGCGGTCGACAAGATCGGGCTCCGCGTAAGCGGCCTGCCCGCGGGGCTGCACGCGGTGGTGGACCTACCCGTCGGCCGCACCGAGGACGAAGCCGTGGCGGCGGCGCGACGACGCGGGCTGGCGGTGCAGGGCCTGGCGATGTTCGCCCGATCCGCCGAGGCCGACCGGCCGCCCGCACTGGTCGTCGGGTACGCCACGCCACCCGCCCACGGCTTCACGACGGCGCTCGCCCGCCTCACCGCCACCCTGCGCTGAGCTACGCCAGGCGCCGGACCAGGCGCACCACGACCACCGTGATCACGTACCAGACCAGCGCGGCCACCCCGTAGTTCAGCGCCACCGCGAGCTTGGGGTTGGCGGGCAGGAACAGGTTGGACAGGCCCAGGTCGAAGTAGTTCGCCAGCTCGCGGACCGCGGCGGCGAACGCGTTGCCGAAGTTCGCGTCGAGCAGGGTGAGCGCGATGTAGACGACGAGCACGAGCACGATCAACATGCCGACGAGGCGCAACAGGCTCGCCAGCAGCCCGGCACCGCGTCGGGTGGTTGCTCCCACGGCCATGACCTTCCTCCCCCGCACCGAAGGCGGCATCGTGACACGTCGGAGCCGGAAGGCCCTACGCGCCAGTATCGCTCAATCGGGCGAGAGCGGCCCCGGGTTGCGCGAGCACCGGGGGAACGGGCTAACCTCCTCGGCGTGGTGCGCCTGCTCCTTCGCCGCCGCGGCGGGGTCTGACCGACCGGCCCCTCGTCGCGGGAATGGCGCGTGCGCCGGTCATGTCACCGGCACACCCCCAGGAGCACATTCCCATGACCACATCCCCTGACGCCTTCTCGTCCTCCTCGCGCAGCCGCATGCGCACCCCGTCCGGCCCGGTGCCCGACGGCCAGGCCGTCTGGAACCCCCAACGCACCTCGCACATGCCGTTCCACCGCTACCGCCCGTTCCACGAGGTGGTGGAGCCGGTAGCGCTGCCCGACCGCACCTGGCCCGACAAGCGGATCACGAAGGCCCCGCTGTGGTGCGCGGTCGACCTGCGCGACGGCAACCAGGCCCTGATCGACCCGATGAGCCCGGCCCGCAAGCGGCGGATGTTCGAGCTGCTGGTCCGCATGGGCTACAAGGAGATCGAGGTCGGCTTCCCGGCCGCGAGCCAGACCGACTTCGACTTCGTCCGCGAGATCATCGAGCAGGACCTGATCCCCGACGACGTCACCATCCAGGTCCTCACCCAGGCCCGTCCCGAGCTGATCGAGCGCACCTACGAGGCCTGCGAGGGCGCGCCGCGCGCGATCGTGCACCTCTACAACTCGACGTCGATCCTGCAGCGCCGCGTCGTCTTCCGGGCCGACCGCGCGGGCATCGCGAAGATCGCCACCGACGGGGCGGAGGAGGTGCTGCGGTTCAGCGAGAAGTACCCGAACACCGACTGGCGCTTCGAGTACTCCCCCGAGTCCTACACCGGCACGGAGCTGCAGTACGCCGTGGACGTCTGCAACGCGGTGAGCGCGCTGTGGCAGCCGACGCCCGAGTCGCCGATGGTCGTCAACCTGCCCGCGACCGTCGAGATGGCCACGCCGAACGTCTACGCCGACTCCATCGAGTGGATGCACCGCCACCTGGCC
This sequence comes from uncultured Actinomycetota bacterium, assembly GCA_963799945.1. GTDB lineage: Bacteria > Actinomycetota > Actinomycetes > Mycobacteriales > Pseudonocardiaceae > Pseudonocardia. Next base: position 874,109 of record CAWCZG010000001.1, on the reverse strand, counting down.
CGCCGCGAGGGCATCGTGCTCTCCCTGCACCCGCACAACGACCGCGGCACGGGCGTGGCCGCCGCCGAGCTGGGCTACCAGGCGGGCGCCGACCGCATCGAGGGCTGCCTGTTCGGCAACGGCGAGCGCACCGGCAACGTCGACCTGGTGACGCTGGGCATGAACCTGTTCACCCAGGGCATCGACCCGCAGATCGACTTCTCCGACATCGACGAGGTCCGCCGCACCGTCGAGTACTGCAACCAGCTGCCCGTGCGCCGAGCGGCACCCGTGGGGCGGCGACCTCGTCTACACGGCGTTCTCCGGCAGCCACCAGGACGCGATCAACAAGGGCTTCGACGCGATGCGCGCCGACGCCGCCGAGGCGGGCGTCGAGGTGGACGAGTACCGCTGGGAGGTGCCCTACCTGCCCGTCGACCCGAAGGACATCGGCCGCACGTACGAGGCCGTGATCCGGGTGAACTCGCAGTCGGGCAAGGGCGGCGTCGCCTACATCATGAAGGCCGAGCACCAGCTCGACCTGCCCCGCCGCCTGCAGATGGAGTTCTCGAAGGTCATCCAGCAGGTGACCGACTCCGAGGGCGGCGAGGTCTCGCCCAAGGAGATGCGCGACGTCTTCGACCTGGAGTACCTCTGCCCGCGTCACCCCGCTGAAGCTGATCCGCCACCGGCTCACCAGCGACGGCGAGGGCACCGACGAGATCGTCGCGACCGTGCGCGTCGAGAACGACATCCACGAGATCTCCGGCAGCGGCAACGGGCCGATCGCGGCGTTCGTCGACGCGCTGGCGGGCATCGGGTTCGACGTGCGCGTGCTCGACTACCAGGAGCACGCCCTCTCCGCCGGTGACGACGCCCGCGCCGCCGCCTACGTCGAGTGCGCGGTGGAGGACACCGTCCTCTGGGGCGTCGGCGTCGACAGCTCGATCGTCTCGGCCTCGCTGAAGGCCGTCGTCTCGGCGATCAACCGCGCGATGCGCTGAGCACTACGAACGGCAACAGCCCGGCGACCTTCGTCGCCGGGCTGTTGTCTTGGGGCCACTCAGGCCGGGTCGAACTCCCCGTTCTTGACGCCCTTCACGAAGGCGTCCCACTCGTCGGGGGTGAAGACCAGCGACCGCCGCTCCGGGTCCTTGGTGTCGCGGACCGACACCGAACCTCCGGGCAGCTGACCGACCTCGACGCAGTCGCCGAAGTTGCAGAAAGTGCTGATCTTGTATTCGACCACGGTGACCGAGGCCCTTTCGTTCAATGGGGAGTGTGCCGCGCACGGTAGCGGGTGATCACGTCGGCGCTCTCGGCGGGGGACAGTGAACCGGCGAGCGCGTCGGCGAAGACGTCGTAGTAAAGCTGCAGGTCGGGCTCGGTATCGAGGTACGAGTCGCCCGCGTGGCCTTCGATGTACACCACGTCGGAGCCCAACTCGGCGGGGATGTCGAGCAACACGAAGTGCCCGGCGTGGGCCCGCAGGATCCCGACGGACAGAGGCAACACCTGAATGGTCACGTTCGGCAACCGCCCGGCCTCCAGCAACCAGTCCAGCTGAGCCGTCATCACCGCCGCTCCGCCGACCGGGCGCTGGAGCACGACCTCGTCGATCAGGGCAACCATCTCCAGCGGCCGCGGGACACGGCGACGGATCGCGTCCTGCCTGCGCTGCCGCAGTGCGACGAGCCGATCGATCTCCTCGGCGGTGTGGTGTGGCAGGACAGGCTCGATCACCGCACGGCTGTAGTCCTCGGTCTGCAGGAGGCCGTGGACGACGGTGAGGTCGAAGGAGCGCACCGTGCGCGCGTCGTTCTCCAGCGACGGGTACCGGCCCGGCACGTCGAGGACGTAGCGCTCGGGCTGCACGCCCTCGGTGTAGGACTCCCACCAACCGTGCTCGCGCCCGTCGTGCACGAGGCGGAGGAGCATGTCCCGTTCGGTGTCGGAGGCGACGCCGTAGATGCGCATCAGCTCGCTCACGTCGGGCACCTTGGGCAGCCCCTTGCCCGTTTCCAACCGCGAGATCTTCGACGTCGAGCAGGTCATGCGCTCGGCGACCTCGTCCAGCGTGAGGCCGGACTTGTTCCGCAACCTCCGCAGCTCAGCGCCGAGCCTGCGGCGTGAGCCGATGGGACTCTGCGGGCCGGCCATCGTCTCCCCTCCGGAGGTGCGGTGTTGCTGCGGGAGAGTGATTCGTCGCGCTGAGTACGCCTATGCAATTGCATGAGGCACTGGCATCGGGCAATCTAAGCACTGTCCCCACTGTGGTGGAAGTCACCACGCCGGGGACGGCATCCGAGAGGAGGCCGTGATGCACACATCCACCACGACTCTCCGTCCATCCCCTCCCCGTGCCCGGTCAGGGCCACGGTGCTCTGCGACCAGAAGTCGGCAGCGCCACCTTCGGGAAAGGAACTCGATGACCATGTCCACCTTCGTCAACGACCTCCAGCAACGGCCCGGCAGGTGGTCCCCGTGATCACGATGATCATCGGCGGCCTGGGCTTCCTGCTGCTCGCGGCCATCGTGGTCGGCGTCGTCGACGCCTTCCAGGCGGCTAGCTGGCGCCAGATCGCGGCCGAGCGCCGTGAAGACTGGGAAGCCCGCCACCTGCAGCCCCACGGCCGACCCAGCATCGACGAGGACGACGACTGAAGCGGTGGCCGCCGCGCTCTACAGGGCGCGGCGGCCTGACAGCGCGCGGCCGAGGGTGAGCTCGTCGGCGAACTCCAGGTCGCCGCCCATCGGGAGGCCGGACGCGAGCCGGGTGACCGTCAGCCCGGGGAAGTCGCGCAGCAGCCGCAGGAGGTACGTCGCGGTGGCCTCGCCCTCGGTGTTGGGGTCGGTCGCGATGATCACCTCGCCGATCTCGGTCTCGTCCGAGGCCGGGCCGGTGCCGCCGAGGCGGGCCAACAGCTCGCGGATGCGCAGCGCGTCCGGCCCGATGCCCGCCAACGGGTCGAGCGCTCCGCCGAGCACGTGGTAGCGGCCCTTGAACTCGCGGGTGCGCTCGACGGCGAGCACGTCCTTCGGCTCCTCGACGACGCACACGATCGTCGGGTCGCGGCGAGCGTCGGCGCAGTAGCGGCAGCGCTCGCGCTCGGACACGTTGCTGCAGACCTCGCAGAAGCGCACCCCGTCCTTGACCTTCTGCAGCACCTCCTGCAGCCGGGACACCTCGACGGGATCCGCGGCGAGCAGGTGGAACGCGATCCGCTGCGCGCTCTTCGGACCGATGCCCGGCAGCGTGCCCAGCTCGTCGATCAGGTCCTGGACCGGGCCCTCGAACACGCCGCTATCCCAGGCCGGGCAGGCCCAGGCCGCCCGCCAACGGACCCATCTTCTGCTGCTGCAGGGCGGCCGCCTTCGCGACGGCGTCCTCGAGGGCGCCCGCGATCAGGTCCTGGAGGGTGTCGACGTCGTCGGCGTCGACGACCTTCGGGTCGATCCGCACACGGCGGATCTCCAGACCGGACATCTGCAGCGGTGCGGTCGTCGTGATCTCCACCAGCCCGTTGCCCGCCTGGCCCGTGACCTCGGCGGACGACATCTCCTCCTGCATCTGCTGCACCTGCTGCAGGAGCATCTGCATGTCAGGTAGACCCGGTTGCACCAGCGGACTCCTCGCGTCACCCGGCGGCGGTCAGCACGCCGGCTCCGGTTCCCAATGTAGCCGTGCCAGGGTGACAGGGTGCGCACCCGTGACGTCGCGCCCCTGGCGGCCCTCATCGCCGCCGCGTCGCTGGCGCTGGCCGGGTGCGCGCCCGCCCCCCCGACCCCCGCGCCGCCTTCCCCGAGCAGCACGGCGTCGACCACACCCGGGGTGCCGCTCACGACGTCCCCCGCGCCCGCGTCGACCACGCCGATCCCGCGGCGCGCCGATCGTCGTGCTCGACCCCGGCCACAACGGGGGCAACTCCACGCACCTCGCCGCCGTCAACCGTCAGGTGCCCGACGGGCGCGGCAGCACCAAGCCCTGCAACTCGACGGGCACCGAGACCGACGCGGGCTACCCCGAGCACGCGTTCACCTACGACGTCGCCCTGCGGACCCGGCGGGCGTTGGAGGCGGCGGGCGTGCGCGTGGTGCTGACCCGCACCGACGACACCGGGGTCGGCCCGTGCGTCGACGTCCGCGGAACCATCGGCCAGCGCGTCGGGGCGGCGGCGGTCGTGTCCATCCACGCCGACGGCGCCGCCGCTGCGGGTAGTGGCTTCCACGTCGCGCTCTCCAGTCCGCCGCTCAACCCGGTCCAGGCCGGGCAGGCGCACGTCCTCGGCACGGCGCTGCGCAACGCCCTGCGCGCAGGCGGCTTCCACGACTCCACCTACATCGGCAGCCAGGGCATCTCGTTGCGCCCCGACCTCGCGGGGCTCAACCTCGCGGCCCGGCCCACGGCCCTGGTCGAATGCGCGAACATGCGCAACCCGGCCGAGGCGAAGGTGGTGTCGTCGGCGGAGGGACGACAGCGCTACGCCACGGCCCTCGCGAACGGGATTCTCGCCTTCTTGCGCGGTTGAGCGGGTCAGCTCTCGGGGGCGCGCTGCTCCTCGGCCAGACGGGCGGCGATCGCCTCTTCCCCGCCGTGCTCCTCGGCGAACTCGTCGGCCATCCGCTCGGTCTTGCGCTTGACGAAGAAGCCGACGGTCAGACCCGCCACCGCGGCGACGATCAGCCCGACCCAGGAGAACCGGCTCAGCCACGTCTCCGCGATCACGCCCAGGTAGTAGACGGCCATCGTGGTGCCGCCCGCCCACACGATGCCGCCGAGCGCGTTGGCCACGAGGAACCGCGGGTAGTGCATCTTGAGGGCGCCTGCCAGCGGCCCCGCGAAGATCCGCAGGAGCGCGATGAACCGGCCGAAGAAGACGGCCAGCACGCCCCATCGGGTGAAGACACTCTCCGCGAAGGCGACGTTCTTCGGGCCGAAGTGCTTGGGGAACCGGCGCCCGAGTCGGGCGAACAGGGACGTGCCGTAGCGGCGGCCGATGGCGTAGCCGATGGAGTCACCGATGATCGCACCCGCGCTGCCTGCGACGGCGATCCACAGCGGCGACACGTCCAGCTCGTGCCGCGAGGACAGCAGCGCCGCGCTGACCAGCACGATCTCACCCGGCAGCGGGATCCCGAGGCTCTCGAGGCCGATCACGAAGCCGACGATGAGGTACACCGCCAACGGCGGGATCGTCTGCAGCAAGGTGTCGACCGTCATGGAACTCCCCGTGGAGGCTATCGGGACAAAAGTGTATCCGGGACGAGTCGGTCAGCGCGGATTGATCGCCCGCGCCCCCAACTGCGTGGTGAGCAGCGCGATCGCCGCCGCCTCCGGGTCGGAGACGACCGGCACCTGCTCGCCCGCGGCCTGCCCGTCGGGGGCCGCGTCGAGCTCGGCGAGCATGGCTTCTTCGTCGTCCGGTGGCACGTCATCGTCAGGAGGCTCAGGCGGCAGGGGGACGGCCTCGTCCGCCACCGTCGGGCGGGCGCCCGCTCGCATGCTGGGCCGCTGGAACTGGGGGCGCCCCGACGCGCCTACCCGTCCCGGACGGGCTGAGCCCGCAGCTGCCCCGTTCGATCCCGCCCCGCCCGCCGACGCCCCGCCTGGTGCCGCCCCTCCCGATGGCACCTGGCCGGACGGCGGCCGCGGCGGCGTCGCAGGCGGAGATCCGCTCGAGGGGGCACCGTCCGACACCGCGCCTGCCGTGGCTGATCCACTCGGCCGCGCCTCCGCAGGCCCGCCACCCGACCCACTGGCGGCGGAACCTGAACCTTGGGCGGAGCCCGCGCCTGGCCCCACCGGCGCGCTCAATCCTCCAGAAGCCGCGCCACCACCATCGCCGGCCGCCGAGCGGACTGGACCGCCGCTAGGGGGGCCACCGGTCGCCGAGCTGACCGGTCCGGCTGTACCGCCACCAGGACCGCCACCGGTCGCCGAGTCAACCTCGCCCGACGCCAACCCCACACCAGCGGATTCCGCTACAGCACCACCAGCACCCGAACCGGCCGGGCCAGCGCCCGGTACGGCGCCCGATCCGGCAGCGCTGTCGCGCGGGCCGCCAGGGGCAGGCCCACTGACGCCTGCGCCGGTGCCCGCCGCACCGTCACCCGTAGCGACCGCGGACCCGCCCGCACCACCCGGAGGGCCGGCCGCACCCGCCGGGCCGTCGCCTGGTTGGGCGCCCACGCCAGAGCCAGCCGGCGCAGCGGTGCCGCCTGAGCCTCTGACGCCGCCGTCAGCAGTCGGCCCCGGGCCAGTTGATCCAGCTCCTGCCGTTGTCGATCCGACTGCCGCCGCGGAGGGGCCGATAGCGGGCTCGGCTGTGGGCCCGCCGGGTGATCCCGAGCCACCTGAGCCTGATCTGCCGTCGGTGCCAGGCCCTGACCGACGCCCCTCAGCCGGGCCGGACGACGGAGGGTTCGGTGCGAGACGCTGCTCTATGGCCGCTCCGCGGCCCGCGGGCCCCGGAGCTGGACCGTCACCGTGCTCGCACCGCACACGCCACCGCACACCGAGCACCGCGTGCAGAGCCTCCGCGATGACGTCGGTGTTGCTCTGCTCGGCCAGCAGCCGGGCAAGGGGGGCGGTGCCGATGGACAGCACGAGCGTGTCGTGCTCCACGGCGCGGACCGTCGCGCTGACCAGCAACGCCGCCGTGCGCTTCTTGCGCTGCTTCACGGCGTCCTGGATCTCCTGCCAGACGCGGCGGACGTCGGCAGCACCGATCTCCGCAACCCCGCGCTGCTCAGCCGCGCCCGCCTCCCGCGCAGCAGGACCGCCGGACGGCGCCCGCTCAGTGCCTCCCCCGGCATCGGCGACCGCACCCGCCTGCGGCAGCCCGACCGACCCACTGGCAGGCAGATCGCGCCCCACGGCCGGCGCATCCGCCCCGCCGCGCCCAACGTCCGAAACCTCCGGTCCGCCGCGCCCAGCGTCCGAAACCCTCGGTCCGCTACGGCCGGGGGCCGTCACATCGGGCGCGTTCGCTCCTGTGTCCGGCCCGCCGCGCCCAGCGGCAACCAGGTCCGGTTGGCCGCGCCCGGCGCTCGCGACGCCGGGTCCGGCCGACCCCGCCACCAACCCGGGCTCACTCTTCGGCGGGGCCGCACCTTCAGCGGCTGCAGCCGCCACCCCGCTCTCCCGCGTGACGACGACGAGCCCGCTGTGCTCGGCGGCCGCCTGCGGCGCGCCCGGTGTCTCACCACCCCGCTCGTCGGGCCCGCCCCGGGCACCGGGGTTCGGCCCGGCCCCCTGGCTCGTCCCCGGCGCACTACCCGCCCGGGCGCTCGGCCGATCGAACTGCCTGCCGTGGCCTGCGTCGTCTCCGGCCTCACCCGGCGCAGGCGGCGACGCGGCGATGGCCGAGCGCCGCTCGAGGCGCTCCAGCCGCTCCAGCAGGGCGGGCTCCGCCGTCGTGGCGGCGGGCAGCAACATGCGCGCGCACAGCAGCTCCAGAAGGAGCCGCGGCGCGGTGGCTCCGCGCATCTCCGTGAGCCCCGTGTGCAGGATCTCGCCGTAGCGCGTGAGCGTGGCCGCGCCGAACTTGCCTGACTGCTCGACCATCCGACGCACCTCGTCGTCGGCCGCCTCGACGATCCCGCGTCCGACCGCCTCGGGCACGGCCTGCAGCAGGGTGAGGTCGCGCAGCCGCTGCAAGAGGTCGGTGGCGAAGCGGCGGGGGTCGTGGCCTGCCTCGACGAGCCGATCGACCGCCTCGAACACGGCGGCCCGATCGCCCGCGGCGAGCGCGTCGACCACGTCGTCGATCAACGACACGTCGGTGACACCCAGCAGTGCGACCGCGCGCTCGTACGTCACACCCTCCGGCCCGGCGCCCGAGACCAGCTGATCGAGCACGGACAGCGAATCGCGGGCCGATCCGCCGCCCGCCCGGATGACGAGCGGTAAGACGGCAGGCGCGACCGCGACCCCCTCCTCGGCGCAGATGCGCTCCAGCAGCTTGCGCAACGTGCCGGGCGGGATGAGCCGGAAGGGGTAGTGGTGGGTGCGCGACCGGATCGTCGGCAGGACCTTCTCCGGCTCGGTGGTCGCGAACACGAAGACGAGGTGCTCCGGCGGCTCCTCGACGATCTTCAGCAGGGCGTTGAAGCCCTGCGTGGTGATCATGTGGGCCTCGTCGACGATGAACACCCGGTACCGCGACTCCGCCGGGGCGAAGAACGCCCGATCGCGCAGCTCACGCGTGTCGTCGACGCCGCCGTGGGACGCCGCGTCGAGCTCGGTGACGTCGATGTTGCCCGGCCCGCCCGGCGCCAGCGAGACGCACGACGCGCACACCCCGCACGGCTCGGGTGTGGGCCCCTGCTCGCAGTTGAGGGAGCGGGCGAGGATGCGGGCACTGGACGTCTTGCCGCAGCCGCGAGGGCCGGAGAAGAGGTACGCGTGGTTGATGCGGCCTGACTCCAGCGCGGTGCGCAGCGGGTCGGTGACGTGTTCCTGCCCCACCACCTCGGCGAACTTCGCCGGGCGGTACTTGCGGTAAAGAGCCAGCGCCACGTCAGCGAGGCTACCCATCGGCACCGACAGAACGGGGGCCGGGAGACGAAAGCGGACCCCGCGCACCCGCCAGAGCCCGTTGACCCTTGCTGCCTTCCGGCCCTGGGGGAGTTCACAGGATGGACGCCGCGCGGGGTCCGCCGTCGAGTGTAGGCCGTCGTCGGCCCCGCCGTGACCCGGCTATGCTCGGTGCCGTTGGAGGATTCGCCTAGTGGCCTATGGCGCACGCTTGGAAAGCGTGTTGGGTGCAAGCCCTCGGGGGTTCGAATCCCCCATCCTCCGCCACGCTGACCAGCACAAACGCTGGGCCGCCCGATCAAGGACGAGCCCGGCGTCGTCGTCCAGTCTCAGTTCCAGGCAATAGCCGCCCGGCATGGGTCCCCACCACACATGACGATCACCAGGTCGAACAGCATCGCGCATCGTCCCGGAGCACACCGGAACCGCATTTCGGGACGAAGAGCTCGGGCTACGTGTGCGCGGCCTGGAGTCGTGTTGCACCCCGGCAATACCTCACGGCGAGGGTTGGGTTAAGTGGCCAGGACGTGCTGTCCTTGTCGACGTCCACCGTTCTGAAGTGCTGGCCGCCGGAGGTTCGAGTGATCTTCCGCTTGGAACTCGTTGCAGTCCCTGTCAGCGACATCGATCGAGCCAAGGCGTTCTACGTCGATCGCGTCGGCTTCGAGGTTCAGCAGGACTATCAGGTCGACGAACATCACCGCTTCGTGGAGCTGCTCCCGCCCGGCTCTCCGTGCTCGATCGCACTCACCGCGGGCTACGTCGACAGCGAACCCGGCTCGCTCAAAGGTCTTCAGATCAACGTCGACGACGCCGACGCGGCGCACGCCTTCCTCGACGACCATGGCATCGACGTGTCGGAGATCCAGGCCTTTCCCTGGGGCCGGTTCTGCTTCTTCGACGACCCGGACGGCAACACATGGGTCGTGCACGAGCCGGCAGACGCGGCCTAGCTAGCTAACGGCGGTGATCCGAGTTGATCATCCCGTAGTCTCAGTCGCAGCCAGGTCCGGCGAGGGCCGCGAAGCGCGGAGCGGCATGTCAGAACGCCGATGACCCCCGCCGAACAGCCGGGCGCAGACTTGGAAAGCGTGTTGGGTGCGAGCCCTCGGGGGTTCGAATCCCCCATCCTCCGCCACGCTGACCAGCACGATCGCGGCTATGCCTGCGTCGACGGGCGGCGGCAGCCGGTCAGCAGAGTGCGTCGATGATGGCCCGGGTGAGCCAGTCGCGGTAGCGCGGCAAGGTCCAGCCGCGGAGCATGACGAGGCGTTCGTAGGTGTCGATGGCGAGGTAGTTCCACAACACGTCACGCACCTCGACGAGGTCGATCCCGTCGCGTAGCTGGCCGGTGTCGAGCAGGTGCCGACCCAGGTGGGTCATCCCGACCAGGCCCTCCTCGTTGAGCGCGGCCCAGACGGGCTCGAGCGAGCCGTCGACGTGGCGCCCGTCGCGGATCAGGATCTGCACCGCCGCCGAGCGGGCCAGCCGCTGCGCGAGGCCCTCGACGAAAATGGCGATCTTGCGGCGCACGTCGGGCTCGTCCCGCAGCAGCATGGCCGTCCGGTCGGCGATCGGGACGGGTTCGTCGTCCCCGGCGAGCGCGGTGTCGAAGACGGCCTTGGCCAGCGCCGCCTTGCTGCCGAAGCCCTTGTAGACGCTGACGGCCGACACCCCGGCGGCCTCGGCTACCGCGGCGATCGTGGTCTGGCGGAATCCGTCCCGCTCGAACAGCTCCCGGGCGGCGTTCACGGTGTCACGGCGCCGTTCGCGGGCACGGGCCTGTCGTCCGGACGCGTCGTAACGGCGCTTGTCCGGCCCCTTGACGTCGGGCATCAACCGTCCCACACTTTCGATTAACTCGAACTATATCTGATTGGACCCGCTGTGGACTCACTCTTCTCGGCCGACGCCGCCGCACCACCCGCAGCGCCTTCTGCCGTCGCCGACCAGCCCGCGTCCGACCTCGCCGCGATCGCCGTGCGCAGCATCCACCTCATGGCGGCCGGGGAGCGCGCCGAGTTCGAGCCGCTCTACCACCCGACGGCGACCGACCAGGAGAACCGCATCCAACCGCCGTCGTCCCGTGTGTCCGGACCCGCCGCGTTCTGGTCCACGGCCCAGTGGCTGCGGGCAGCGTTCGCCGGGCTGCACTACGAGATCCACCACACGATCGTCGACGGCGACCTGGTCGCGGTGAACTCCTCGATGATCGGCTCGCACACCGCCCCGTGGGCCGTCTACAGCGAAGACGGGTCGATCGACACCGTCTTCCCGCCGACACGCAGGCCCTTCACCATGACCCAGTCGCACTGGTTCCGCTTCCGGGACCGGCAGATCGCCGAGCACTGGGCCAACCGCGACGACCTGGGCATGGCCCGACAACTCGGGTGGGTTCCGCCGACGCCTGCCTTCCTGATCCGGATGGCCCTGGCGAAGCGGACCGCCGCACGACTGCCGAACACGTCGTGAGCGACGAGCGACCCGCCGTAAACCCGTTGAAGGACCACGGCGACCACTGCTAGCTTTCCGCTGGCCGTGCGAGAGAACGAGGAGGTGGTACCCGTGAACGTTGCGACATGGGTGCTTCCCTCCGGGGTCACGGTCGGGCGATAGGTCGTCCGGGAGCGCCGCACACGAGCACTCCCGAAAGGCACGACCATGCGATTCACCTCTGAACAACGCCTCGACGACGGCGTCCTCGAACGCCGGTTCACCCTCGGCGAGATCCCCGGCATCCTGTGGACATCCGCATCCGCATCCGCGCCGACCCCGCTGATCCTGCTCGGACATCCCGGCGGACTGCACAGGATGTACCCACGGCTGGCGGGCCGGGCCCGCAACTCCGTGGCGGAGGGCTTCGCCGCGGCCACCATCGAGCTCCCTGGGAGCGGTGACCGGCCCCCGTCCGCCGAAGCCGAGCAGGCCCGCGCGGACATGCGCCGGGCGATCGAGGCAGGCGAGCCCGTCGACGACGACATCGTCAACCGGCTCGTCCTTCCGTTGGTCGACAAGGCGGTCCCGGAATGGCGGGCCACCCTGGACGCCGTCGGTTCGCTGCCCGAGATCGGCGGGCCGGTCGGGTTCGCAGGAGGGGTGATCGCCATAGGCGTCCGGCTGGCGGTGGTCGAGCCGCGCATCGCGGCCGCCGTCCTGTTCGCCGGGAGTTTCGTGCCCCGCATCATGTTCGAGGAGGCCCGGCAGGTCACCATTCCGCTGCAGGTCCTGCTGCAGTGGGACGACGAAGGAAACGACCGGCAGATGGCCCTGGACCTGTTCGACGCCTTCGGCAGCAAGGAGAAGACGCTGCACGCCAACATGGGCGGGCACGCAGGCGTCCCGCAGTTCGAGGGAGACGCCGGGAACCGGTTCTTCGCCCGGCACCTGAAGTAGGCCGCACCACCACGGCCGGCAGCAGACGACAGGAGCTGCCGGCCGTGACGCTGCGGATACAGGCGGCGGTCACGATCGCGATCGCCGGCAGGCACCCGTCGGGCGGATCGCACCCGAGCCTCCGCTCGAGCCGCGCCGACGACGGTTGCCGCAGCCGCGCAGCGGGAGCCTGCGATCGGCTACGGGTCCGAACGCTGTTTCCGGCCCGCGGCCAGGCACTCGACCATCTCCTGGATGCGCTGGGCCCGCAGTTCCGGCTTGCGCTTGGTCGCGTCGATCCACCGCAGGTAACCCTTGCGGTAGAACTGCGCCAGTCCGTCGAAGAACGCGCCTGCGGTCGGGTCGGCATCCAGCGCGGCGGCGACGTCGTCGGCCAGGTCGGCGCGCTGCGGGCCTTCCGGGGTGAGCTCCACGGTCACCGTATCGCCGACGTCGATGCCGAAGTCCCGACGCCACGCGGCACCCAACGCGAACGCCTCCCCGACCGCCGTGTTCTCGACGATGGCGCGGACCCGCATGCCGTTGACCGACCCGCCGAGCCGATGGGTCGGCTTCGCGCCCCACGCCTCGTCAGCCGGGAACGGAAGCGGCACGAGCACGCGCCCCCGGTCGCCTGGCACGACCGTCGCGGTGAATCGTCGAGGTGTCATCACGATGATCGTCCTCGCTACTGCGGGTCACTTCAAGGACGGGACAGGCGCGCCATTGGGCGATCCGGGCCGATCACCTAGCGCCCTTCAGACCCCACCGCTAGGCCGAACGGGCGAGTCATCATTACGTTTTGGTGACGGGCGGATGGGCGGTGCACAGATCGGGCACTCAGCCCTCAGCGGGTCGTCATCAGCGGCCCCCGGGGCATTACTGGAGGACACCGTGACTGTCACGGGCATCATTACCGCGATCATCGTCGGTGCCATCATCGGCGCGCTCGGCCGCCTCGTTGTGCCGGGCAGGCAGCCGATTCCGATCTGGCTGACGATCCTCATCGGTATCGTCGCAGCGTTCATCGGAACGTTCATCGCACGGGCCATCGGCATCCCGACCGAGACCAGCGGCATCGACTGGCTCGAACTCCTCGTCCAGGTGATCGTCGCAGCGATCGGCGTTGCGATCGTGGCAGGCGCCTACAGCCGCCGCGGCATCCGACGGTAACCAGAGCACATCCAGAATCGCCGGGCCCGCCAACGCGGGCCCGGCGATTCTGTTTGCGTCACCTGTGGTGATCTCAGAGGAAGTAGAACATCCCGACCGTGCCGTCGTTGCGCGCCGTCGTGCTGATCTCGCCGGCACCCTGCGCCGGTGCCGCGTTCACGAAATTGACGGCCGCCTGGACGCTGGCGAAGTTCAGGAAGTGCCAGGTCTTCGGTGGCGCGTTGAGGTGCAGGTCAGCCTTGCGCTCAGCGGCCGTCTTCTCGGTGATCGTCTCGCTCATCAGATCTCAGCTCCTTCGTCGACTGCCCTGGTCGGGCGATGGAGAAGAAGCACGCGGCGACGATCGTGATACCTACAGCGCAGCTGCATTGCCCGCTACAAGATCCTCGACGCGAGGCAGAGCGTTCGGTCTATCAGCGCTTGCCCGTGCCATTGCAGGTGATACACACCTTCTTGCCCTGACAGGTTTCGCAGGGGCCTGTGAAGATCTTTTTGTTCTTCCCCGAGCCACCGCAGCGTGGACACCGGCCACGGCCCTTACACGTATCAGAACATCGTCGGGCAAGGTGATGACCATGGCCGGATGAGCTGCAGATCCTCACCGGGGTCGAGTTCGGCCAGCCACATCTCAACAACGCCGCCGCTCACGGCCCCGACCTGGCCGAGCTGGGTCAGGTCAACGGCTCGCTGCACACGTTGGCTTTCGACGGGCAGCGCTGCGAGCCCCGACGCTGTACCGACTGTGGCCACCCGAGCGGGTTCTCTCCGAGCACGCGGCCGAGGTGTCGCGCATGGTCGACGACTCGGACGCATTCGACGCACTCGCTCACATCGACTACGCCGTCGGTCACTGGCCTACCGAGGAGGCGGGCCCCTTCGATCCGCGTCGGTTCGAGGAGGGTTTCCGCCACGCCATGCGCACTGTGACGCGCAGCTGACACAGATGGTGGATCGGGACGAAACCCCCGGCGCACGCCGGCGAGAGTCACCGATCTGTCGCCGACACCGCGGATCGATGACTCTCGGCGGGCCGGCCGGCCCGTCGGACCGCGGCAGCCGGGGTGCGGTTCGCCGCGATCACCGGCGTCACCGTCATCATGGGCGGCGTCGGTGTGGCCATCCTGGGGGTCGCGCTCATCGTGCTCGTGTTGCGGATGCTGCTCGCCCAGGCCGTGGCGCGCGACGGTGAAGCGGCGCAGATGCAGGCCGAGTTGGACGAGGTCATCTGATGCCGATCGTCGTCGACATCGACGTGATGATGGCCAGGCGGAAGATGTCCGTGGGCCAGCTCGCGGAACGGGTGGGGATCACGCCTGCCAACCTGGCGGTCCTCAAGAGCCGCGCCAAGGCGGTGCGCTTCGCAACGCTGACCGCCGGTGGCGGCTGGGTGTTCGCGACACCGGCTGGCGGCCCACTCAATCCGCGTACCGACTGGACGGACTGGAAGAAGCTCCTTACCGCGGCCGGAGTGCGGGACGGACGCCTGCACGACGCCCGGCACACCGCCGCCACAGTGCTGCTCTTGCTCGGCGTTCCGGAGCGCGCCGTCATGGGCGTCATGGGCTGGTCGAACACGGCGATGGCCGCCCGCTACCAGCACGTCACGGCGACGATCCAACGCGACTCGCCAACCGCGTCGGCGGCCTGATCTGGCAGCCGCAGGAAGACAAGTGAGACTAGAACTGCGACTAGACGGCGAACGCCGGGCGCCCCCGAATCGGGAGGCCCGGCGTTTTGCCTGGTCAGGCTGGCGGTAGCGGTGGGATTTGAACCCACGGAGGCTTGCACCTCACACGCTTTCGAGGCGTGCTCCTTCGGCCGCTCGGACACGCTACCGCCGAAAAGCTTTACAAGACGGCCGGAGCGCGCCCTCGGGCGGCCGGGCCGGCGCAAACTGATGATCGACGGGAGGGCCGCGAGCGGCCACACTGCCTCCGTGGCCGTTACGTTCCGTTCCGCCTGCCTCGTCGCCGTCACCCTCCTCGTCACAGTCGGGTGTGCGCCCGCGCCCCAAGCCCCGGCCCCGCAGGCCGGTGCGACGTGTCCGCCCGGAGGGTTGCCGACGCTCAAGGCGGGCACCTTGACGTTCGGCACCGACCAGCCCGTCTACCCGCCGTGGTTCGTCGACGACAAGCCGGAGTCCGGGCAGGGCTTCGAGGGCGCCGTCGCCGCCGCGATCGCCGACGGGCTCGGCTACCCCAAGGACAAGGTCGCCTGGGTGCGCGTGCCGTTCAACGCGGCCGTCCAGCCCGGGCCGAAGACCTACGACCTGGACCTGAACGAGTTCTCGATCACCGACGAGCGCAAGCAGGCGGTCGACTTCTCCTCGCCCTACTACGACGTCAAGCAGGCGGTCGTCGCGCTGAACAACTCCCCCGTGGCCGGTGCGACGCACGATCGCGGCGCTCAAGTCGGCGAAGCTGGGGGCGCAGGTCGGCACCACCAGCCTGGACGCGGTCACGAACCAGATCGCGCCGACCACCAAGCCGTCGGTCTTCAACTCGAACGACGACGCCAAGCTCGCGCTGACCAACGGCCAGATCGACGCGCTGGTCGTCGACCTGCCGACCGCCTTCTACATCACCTCGGCCGAGCTGCAGAACGCCAAGATCGTCGGCCAGCTGCCCGCAGGCAGCGGGACGCCCGAGCAGTTCGGCGCCGTTCTCGACAAGGGCAGCGCGCTGACCACCTGCGTCTCCCAGGCGGTCGACAAGCTCCGCTCGGCGGGCACGCTCACGGCGCTGGAGAAGCAGTGGTTGTCGACGGCCGGATCGGCACCCGAGCTGACGTGACATCACGGGCCAGGACCCCGTCGGCCCTCGCCCTCGAACGGCTGGCCTACCGGCGGTCCAGGGCCCGGCGCTCGACCGCTGGCGGCGGTGGCGTCGACGCTGGTGTTCGCGGGCGCGGTCGGCTTCGGCATCACCCGCACGCCGGGCTGGTCGCGGGTGCAGGAGACGTTCTTCTCCCCCGCCGCGGCCTGGACGGCGCTTCCGTCGGTGCTGGAAGGCCTGTGGCTCAACATCCGGGTGCTGGTGGTCGCCGAGATCGGCATCCTGGTGCTGGGGCTGCTGATCGCGACCCTGCGGACGTTGCGCGGGCCGGTGTTCTTCCCGGTGCGCGCGCTGGCCACGGGCTACGTCGACCTCTTCCGCGGGATGCCGCTGCTGATCGCGCTCTACCTGATCGGCTTCGGCGTGCCCGCGCTGCGGCTGCAGGGGGTGCCCACCGACGTCGCCGTGCTCGGGACGGCCACGCTGATCCTCATCTACTCCGCCTACGTCGCCGAGGTGTTCCGGGCCGGGATCGAGTCGGTGCACCCCTCGCAGCGGGCGGCGGCGCGCTCGTTGGGGCTGAGCCACCGGCAGTCGATGCGGCTGGTGATCCTCCCCCAGGCCGTGCGCAGGGTGCTGCCGCCGTTGCTCAACGACTTCGTCGCGCTGCAGAAGGACGTCGGGCTCATCTCGGTGTTGGGCGCGGTCGACGCGATCCGGGCCGCGCAGATCGAGGCCGCGCGCACCTTCAACTTCACCCCGTACGTCGTCGCCGGTCTGCTCTTCGTGCTGCTGGCCGTCCCCACCGGCCGGATCGCCGACGGACTGGCGGCGCGCGCGGCCCGGCGGCAGGGGCTGGCATGAGGCGGAAGCGGTCCGCGCCACCGCCCCCGCCCGCAGGCACCGCGGTTCTGGAGCTGCGCGGCATCGTGAAGCGCTACGGCGAGGCGACCGTGCTCGACGGCGTCGATCTCCGGGTGGACGAGCAGCAGGTGGTGACGCTGATCGGCGCCTCGGGCTCGGGGAAGTCGACGCTGCTGCGATGCGTGGACCTGCTGGAGGACGTCGACGACGGGGAGATCCTCCTCGACGGCGTGGACGTCGCCGATCCCCGCCGCAACCCGGCCGTGACCCAGCGGCGGATGGCGATCGTGTTCCAGGCGTTCAACCTGTTCCCGCACATGACGGCCGCGCAGAACGTCGCCCTCGCCCCGCGCGTGGTGCACGGGCTGCCCGCGAAGGAGGCCGACGAGCGCGCGCACGACCTGCTGCGCCGCGTCGGACTGGAGACCTTCGCGGGCGCCTACCCCGACCGGCTCTCCGGCGGCCAGCAGCAGCGCGTCGCGATCGCCCGCGCGCTCGCCGTCCAACCGCGACTGCTGCTGTTCGACGAGATCACCTCGGCACTGGACCCCGAGCTGGTCGGCGAGGTGCTGACGATCGTGCGGGAGCTGGCGCGCGGCACGTCGACGATCCTCATGGCGACCCACGAGATGGGCTTCGCCCGCCAGGTGTCCGACCACGTGGTCTTCCTCGACGGCGGCCGGGTGCTCGAAGCGGGGCCGCCCGAGCCAGGTGCTCGGCGACCCGGTGGAGGAGCGGACGAAGCAGTTCCTCGCCCGGGTGATCGCCGCGGGTCGGCTGAGCTGAGGCCTGCGGTCAGGTCAGGCCCGCCGCCGCCAGCCCGACGTCGACCAGCCCGACGCGGGTCAGGCCACTGACCTCGTCGAGGGGGACCCAGGCGGCCATGTCGGTGCTGCCGTCGACCTCGTAGACGAGCTCGCCGCCGACGACCGTGCCCGCGTAGACGATCTGGATGCCGTGGTGGTCGATGGGCTCGGCGGCGTCGCGGATCACGGTCTGGAACGAGTAGACGGCGAGCAGGCGGTCGAGGCGCGCCGTGTAGCCGGTCTCCTCGCGGACCTCCCGGACGGCGGCGTCGGCGGGGTCCTCGCCGTGGTCGATGCCCCCACCCGGCAGCGTCCACTCCGGACCGCGCGGCCCCGTCCAGCGGGCGAGCAGCACCGTGTCGGCGCGGCGGCAGACGGCGTAGGCGGCCACCCGCTGGTGGCGTCTCACCGACGGTCGGCGAAGAAGGACTCCACGAGCGCGGCGCACTCCTTCGCCAGCACGCCGGACACGACCTCGGGGCGGTGGATCTGCCGCCGGTCGCGCAGCACGTCCCACAGCGACCCGACCGCGCCGGTCTTGCGGCTCCCACGCGCCGAACACCACGCGCTCGACCCTGGCCAGGCCGATCGCCCCGGCGCACATCGTGCACGGCTCGATGGTGACCGCCAGCGTGCAGCCCGGCAGCCGCCACTCCCCGCGCACCGCGGCGGCCGCCCGCAGCGCGAGCACCTCGGCGTGGGCGGTGGGGTCGCCCAGCGCCTCGCGGGCGTTGCAGGCGGCGGCCAGCTCGCGGCCTTCAGCGTCGACGACGACAGCGCCGATCGGCACGTCACCGGTGCGCGGAGCGGCCGCGGCGATCTCGAGGGCCCGCCGGATCAGGCGTTCGTCTGACGTTGACGGCAGGGCAGCGACCGGCGCCGGGCCGAATCGCGCATCGCGGCCCCGCTGCGCGCTGGGCTCACCGGTCGTCGACGACCTCGGCGAGCACGTCGGCGAACCCGCAGCGGCGCCCGATGGCCGCCAGCTGCTCGTCCGGGTACAGCTCCAGCTCGCTCGCCAGCACCTCGAGCTCGTCGGCAGGCAGGCCGAGGTCGGCGAGGATCGCCAGATCGCCCTCCGGCCACGGCGGTGCGTCGGCGACCTCGTCCTCAGTGGGCAGCTCGACGCGCAGCAGGTCCAGGACGTCGGCGGCGACGTCGTAGTCGAGGGCGGCGACCGCGTCGGACACCATCAGCGCCACCCCGCCGGGCGTGGGCCGCAGCAGCACGAAGAACTCGTCGTCGACGTCGAGCAGGCCGAGCACGGCGCCGGTGGAGCGCAGCGAGCGGAGCTCGGTGATGGCGGCGTCGAGGTCGACGAGCGCCTCGGAGCGCCATACGGGCACAGCGCCACCGCCCCTCCTCCCGGATCGCCGCGACGGCATACCCGGGCAGGGCTGTGTCCTGCGCGCCTGTAGGCGCTTCGACGCTCTGCACCGCCATATCTCTACGGTAGGCCCACGACGGACTGTGGTCCAAACCACAACGGGAAGTTGACCCGCACGCCACACGCAAGTGGTGCCACTATCGGGCGGTGCCCCGGGTCGACCTCCCTCTTGCGGGTCTGCGCGCCCGAGCGAGGAACGTGCAGCCGCGCACTGTGGCGCTGCGGCGCGCGCTGCATCGCCGTCCGGAGCTGGGCCTCTCCCTGCCGAACACCCGCGACGCGCGTCCTCGCCGAGTTGGGCGACCTCCCGCTGCAGGTGCACCTGGGCCGTGCGGTGACGTCCGTCGTCGCGGTGCTGGAGGGCGCGCGGCCGGGGCCCACCGTGCTGCTGCGCGGCGACATGGACGCCCTCCCGCTCCACGAGGACACCGGGCTGGATTTCGCCTCCGAGGTCGACGGGGCGATGCACGCCTGCGGGCACGACACGCACGTCGCCATGCTCGCTTCGGCCGCCCGCGTGCTCGCCGACCACCGCGACGCCCTCGCCGGACGGGTGCTGTTCATGTTCCAGCCCGGCGAGGAGGGCTTCCACGGGGCGCGCTACATGATCGAGGAGGGGCTGCTGGACGAGACGGGCCCCGCCGGGCGCCCCGACGTCGCCTTTGCGCTGCACATCTCCTCGACCGTGCCGACCGGTGAGCTGCAGACCCGCCACGGTCCGGTCATGGCCGCGGCCGACGTCGTGCGCGTGACCGTCACCGGGCGCGGGGGCCACGCGTCGGCCCCGCACGACGCGCTCGACCCCGTTCCCGCCGCGGCGGCGATGGTCGGAGCGCTGCAGGTGGCACTCACCCGGCGCATCGACGCCCACCAGCCCGCGGTACTGACCGTCTCGCACATCGCCGCGGGCACCACCAACAACATCATCCCCGAGACCGCGTTCCTCGAAGGCACCCTGCGCACGCTGTCCGAGCCCACCCGGGCCCGGCTGCACGAGGAGATCAGCCGGGTGTGCCTGCACACCGCGCTGGCCCACGGCTGCACCGCGGAGGTCGAGATCGTGTCGGGCTACCCGGTCACGGTCAACGACGCAGGCGCGGCGGGTGACATGCAGACGCTGGCCGTCGACCTGTTGGGCCGCAGGCGGGTCGTCGAGATGGCGACGCCGATCATGGGGGCCGAGGACTTCTCCTACGTGCTCGCCGAGGTGCCCGGCGCACTCGCGTTCCTCGGCGCGTGCCCGCGCGGCGTCGATCCGGCCACGGCACCGCCCAACCACTCGAACCGCGTGGTGTTCGACGAGGCCGCGATGGTCGACGGCGTGGCGCTGTATGCGGGCCTGGCGCTGCGCGCCCTACGCTGACCGCCCGTGGCGTCCTCGTTGCGCGAGCTCAGCATGGCCCTGCGTTCGCGCGGGCTCTCGGTGGCCGAACACGTCGGCGACGCGCTCGAACGGCTGGGCGCCGACCGCTTCAACACCGTCATCACCCTCGACGCCGAACGCGCGCTCGCCCGGGCGCAGATGCTGGACGCCGAGCTGCGGCGGGGCGAGTGGCGGGGGCCGCTGCACGGTGTGGCGGTCGGGGTGAAGGACCTCATCGACGTGGCGGGGCTGCCGACGAAGGCGGGCTCGCTGGTGCGGGCGGACGCCGCGCCCGCCGAGGTCGACGCGCCCGTCGTGGCCCGGCTGCAAGAGGCCGGCGCCGTGGTCGTCGCGAAGCTGCACACGCACGAGTTCGCCTACGGCCCGACCGGCGACGTCGCCGCGACGGGACCCGCGCACAACCCGCACGACCCCGACCGGATCACCGGCGGGTCGTCGTCGGGGTCGGCGGCGGCTGTCGCGGCCGGGCACCTGCCGTTGGCGCTGGGCACCGACACCGGGGCGAGCGCGCGGACGCCCGCGGCCCTGTGCGGGGTGGTCGGGCTGAAGCCCGCGGCGGGGCACCTGTCCACGGTGGGCGCGTTCCCGCTCTCGGAGACGCTCGACCACATCGGCCTGATCACCGCCGACGTGCACTCCGCGTCCGTCGCGTGGGACGTGCTGGCCCGCGGGGACGGCACCGGCGGCGGCATCCAGGCGCCGGGGGTGCGGGATGTGCGGGTCGGTGTGCCGGTCGACGACTACTGGCGCGCCGCCGACCCCTCGATCGACGCCGTCGTGGCGGCCGCCGTCGAGCGGCTGCGTTCGGTCGGAGCGCAGGTCGTCGAGGTGCGGACGCCGATGATCGAGGAGTTGGCCGCGACGTACCCGGTGATCGTCGGGGCGGAGGCGTGGGCGACGCACGCGGAGGCGTTCACCCGCGACCCGGAGTTGTTCCAGCCCGCGACCCGTCAACGGCTGGCCCCGAACGCGGACATGCCCGCCCGCGCGTACGTCGACGCCCTGCGCGCCCGGCGGCGGCTCGTTGCCGCCCTGGGTGCGGCACTCGACGTCGACGTCCTGGTGCTGCCCACGACGCGCCTGCGCGCGACCCCGATCGGCGCGGAGACGGTCCTCGTCGACGGCGTGGAAGTGCCGGTGCGCCCCTCACTCCTGGCGTTGACGCTGCCGTTCAACCTCACCGGCTGGGCCGCGGTCTCCGTTCCCGGGGTGGTCGCCGAGGGCGAGCTGCCGGTCGGGGTGCAGATCGTCGGGGTGCGGGTGGAGGAGCGCGGCGTGCTCCGGGTGGCGGCCGCGCTGGAGCGGTGACCGGGTGGGATCACCCTGCCGCCGTGCGGCGGAGGGTGCCGCGTAGCTTTCGGTGCGTGACGGAGCGGGCGGTTTGCGTGGTCGGGACCGGGCTCATCGGCGGCTCGCTGATGCGGGCCGCGGAGAAGGCCGGGCGGGCGGTGTGGGGCACCGCGGCATCGGAGGCGACGGCCGCGCAGGCCCGTGCTGACGGCTTCGACGTCACCACCGACACCGACGCAGCGCTCCGCCGGGCCGTCGAGGCCGACGCGCTGGTGGTGCTGGCCGTTCCGCTCCCGGCCCTGCCCGGCGTGCTGGACCGGGTCGCGGTGGTAGCCCCCACGGTGCGGCTGACCGACGCGGTGAGCGTCAAGGTCGCAGTGGCCGACGCGGTTGCCCGGCACGCCCCGGATGCCCGCTTCGTCGGCGGCCATCCGATGGCGGGCACGTCGGAGTCCGGGTGGGCGGCCGGGACCGCAGGGCTGTTCGAGGGCGCCGCCTGGGTGGTGGCCGCGGACGACGGCCTGGACCTGGACGTCTGGCGCGACGTGGCGGAGCTGGCGTGGGCGTGCGGTGCGCGTGTCGTGCCCGCGGCGTCCGACGAGCACGACCTGGCCGTGGCCCGCATCTCCCACCTGCCGCACCTGTTGGCCGCCGTGCTGGCCGCGGTGGGCGCCGAGGGCGCCGACGACGACCTCGCCCTCTCGTTGGCCGCGGGCTCGTTCGCCGACGGCACCCGCGTGGCGGGCACCCGTCCCGAGTTGGTGCTCGCGATGTGCGAGGGCAACCGCGACGCGCTGCTGGCCGCGGTCGACGACGCGCTCGGGCGGCTGGGGGCGATGCGGGGCGCGCTCGCGTCCACCGGCGGCCTGACGGCGACCGTGCGCGCGGGCTACGCGGGCCGGGAGCGGTGGGCGGCCGCGCGCCATCCCGCCGGCGTCCGGGTGCGGCTCACCGGCCGCGCTCCCCTGGCGAAACTGCGCGACATCGGCCGCGCGGGCAAGGTCGTCACCGGCTGGGCCTGACCCGCCCGTGTGATCAGCGACGATAGACCCGCGGCCGTGTGGTCGTGATCGGGACATGGGCGCCACATGCGGCCGTCACGTCCCCAACTTGGCGATCACCGGGTGGGTGGGGCCCGGACTGCCGGCCGTCAGCCTGCGGTGGAGGCGCCTGCGTAGCGGCAGGCGATGCCCGGGTAGTCGATCACGAAGCCGTCCCCGTCGAGGCTGAGGTCGGCGGTGAAGTCGTCAGAGCGGAACTCGACGACGGGAGGTGTCGCCGGCCGAGACGACCTTGTACGTCTGCTCGGCGACCGAGGGCTCGAGGCCGGGCAGGGTCACGTACAGCACGGACAGCGTGTGCTCCCCGGCCTCGCGGTGCAGGTCGAGACGCCGGACGGGCAGCGCGTTGAAGATCACGCTGCCCGCCAGGTCGACGTCGACTGCGCCCGCGAAGTCGTTGCGGGTGCCGCCCGAACCGGTGTCGAGCAACCAGTAGCCGTCTTCGGTCCGGTTGACCGTGAGGTGCCGCTCGCGGGCGGCGGTGGCGCTGGTGAACGACGCCCGCTCGACGCTGCCGTCTTCGCTGACGACGAGCCGGTAGGACGCCGTCCAGTCGCCGTCCGGCTCCGCACGCACGATGCGCCCGAGCGCCCGGAATGACTTGCCCACACCGAAGTGCACGCGCGCACCCTCGAAGCCGTGTCCGTCGTGGGCCTGCCACGTCAGCATGGTCGTCACGGGCGCCACCGTAGTGCAGCGATCACGGTCTTGGGAGATTCACTCCCCGCCGGGGATGACGCCCTTGATCTTGGCGACGCCCTCGTCGACCTGCTCGTCGTGGCCGTACTTCTCCTTGACCGCTTCGCCGATCTTGTCCACGGCGCCCTCGAGCTGCTCCGGGTGCTCCTCGGCCAGGTCCTTGGCCTTGCCTGCCAGGTCGTTGAAGTCCATCGAACCCCTCCTCGAACGGTGATCGGACGGCCCATCCTGGCACGCGACCGGTCAGGTCTCCTGGTGGACTTCCGCCGCACGAAGATCGTCCCGGATGCCGCGATAGACCGGTTGTCGCAGCTTCCCGAGGTCTGTCCAGCCCATGTGCGAGACCTCGACGACCACCTCGGGACGACACCAGCGCGCCCCCTTTTCATCCGCACGGGGGAGGCGTTCGCCGAACGGGGAGGCCTCGGCGTCGTCGAGGCGCCCGCGCAGGGCGCGCTGCACGACATCGGAGGCCAGACCCGAGCCCGACCCGACCGGCGAACCGCAGCCCGTCCCCGTCGGGCACACCGAGCAGCAGCGAGCCGATCCGCGAGGCGCTCACCCGCGACGTCCCCAGGCTCTCCGGGCGCCACCCGCCGACCACGCAGACCTGGGTGGTGCGGTGGGTCGCCTTCACCCAGCGACGGGCTGCGCGTGCCGGGCCGGTAGAGGCCGTCGCGGCGCTTGGCGATGACGCCCTCCATCCCCCGCTGCGCGGTCGCCGCGAAGAGCGCGGGCCCGTCGGTGTAGGTCGGCGAGAGCGCGAGCGTCGCCACCGCGTCGGTGTCGAGGCGTTCCAGCGTGGCCCGCCGCTCCTCCAGCGTGCGGTCGAGCAGCGCGACGCCGTAGAGCCGCAGCACGTCGAACACCATGAACGTCACGGGCCGGGCCAGCGCGACCCGCTCGTCCACCGGCGTCTGCATCCGCTCGGCCAGCGCGTGGAAGCTGGGCACGCCGTGCTCCAGCAGCACGACCTCGCCGTCGAGCAGGACGTCCGGCGCGAGTCGGACGAGGCCGGCCAGCTCCGGGAAGTTGGCCGTGACGTCGCGGCCGCTGCGACTGCGCAGGTCAAGCCGGGACTCGGCGACGTCGGCGAGCAGCCGCATGCCGTCCCACTTGACCTCGTAGAGCCAACCCGGACCTGTCGGGAGGTCACCAGGGGTGGCGAGCATGGGCTGCACCCGGCCATGCTGGCACCCATGCGCGCGATGTGGAGTGGGGCGGTGTCGTTCGGGCTGGTCAGCGTGCCCGTCAAGCTGTATTCGGCCACGACGAACCACGACATCCGTTTCCACCAGGTCCACGCGGCCGACGGCGGACGGATCAAGTACCGGCGGGTCTGCACGGTCGACGGCGAGGAGGTGGAGTACGCCGACATCGTCAAGGGCTACGAGACCGAGGACGGCGAGCTGATCACGCTCACCGACGAGGACCTCGACTCGCTGCCGGCGGCCGCGGGCCACGAGATCGACGTGATCGAGTTCGTGCCCGCCGACCAGATCGACCCGATGCTGTTCGAGAAGAGCTACTACCTGGAGCCGGAGGCGAAGGCGGCCAAGCCGTACGCGCTGCTGCGCGAGGCGCTGGTGCAGACCGACCGGATGGCCGTGGTCCGGTTCGCGCTGCGGCAGCGGGAGAGCATCGCGGTGCTGCGCGTGCGCGGCAAGGCGATCGTGCTGCAGACGATGCTGTGGCCCGACGAGGTCCGCGAGCCCGATTTCGACATCCTCGACGCCGACGTCTCGCTGCGGCCGCAGGAGCAGACGATGGCCGCCTCGCTGGTGGAGAGCCTGGGCGCCGACTTCGACCCCTCGGGGTTCCACGACGACTACCGCGACGCCGTCGAGGAGATGATCGAGCGCAAGCGGACGACCGGCGAGTCGCGCGCCGCGCCCGTGGCGACGGCCCCGGCCGACGAGAGCGACAGCATGACCGACCTGCTCTCGGCCCTGCAGGCCAGCGTCGACGCGGCACGGGCCAAGGCGGGCGGCGGCGGGGCGGCACCCCCGGCCGAGGAGAAGCCCGCGCGGGCCCGGGCGGCGAAGAAGCCCGCCGCGTCGCGCAAGACGTCGACGAAGGACGACGAGGAGAAGCCTGCCGCGCGCAAGCGCACCCGCAAGCCCGCCTGACGCCCTCACCGGCGCGGCGGCGCACCGACACCACAAACGCTTGGGGTCCGTGCGTCCGCTGACTCGCGCAGCGACAGCGCCGCCGCTCTGGGCTGCGGACGGCCGCCGCTACGAGCAGGTCCGACAGCGGCCGCGGGCGGCCGAGCAGGAAACCCTGGCCGTCGTCGACGCCGAGGGTGCGCAGGTGCGCCACCATCGGGCTCCGCTCGACGTGCTCGGCGACCGTCCGCATTCCCAGCTGCCGCGCCACCCCGACGACGGCGGTGATCAGCGCGCGGTCGACGGGGTCGTGGTCGGCCTGCCGCACGAACTCCCCCGCGATCTTGACTGCCGTGAACGGCAGGTGCTTGAGGTGGGAGAACGAGGCGAACCCGGCGCCGAAGTCGTCGAGGGCGAACCCGCAGCCCGCCTCGGCCAGCGGCGTGGCGAGCCCGCGGGCGGCGTCCAGGTTGCTGATCGCGGCCGTCTCGGTGATCTCCAGCCCCAAGCGCGACGGCTCCACCTCGGCCACCTTGAGCTGGTTGAGGATCCAGCGGCCGAGCTCGGGATCGTCCAACGAGCGCGCGGAGACGTTCACCTCGAGGCACAGGTTCTCGGCGCGGGCCTTGGGCGCGGCCAGTGCGTCGATCGCCTGCGTCAGCACCCACCGGTCGACCCGCAGGACGAGGTCGGTGCGCTCCGCCGCGGGCAGGAACTCGTCGGGGTGCAGGTGGGGCGTGCGACCGTCGCACAGCCGGATCAACACCTCGTGCCGCTCGGTGCGGCCGGTCGCCAGGTCGACGATCGGCTGGGCCACCAGGCGCATCGCGCCCGAATCCAGCGCGGCGCCCACCCGCTGCAGCACCGACACCCTGCGCACGGCCTCGTCGTAGTGGCCGGGCATGAACAGCCGGGCGCGGTTGCGGCCCACCCGCTTGGCCTCGTACAGCGCGAGATCCGCCTGGGCCAGCCCGGTCTCGACGTCGACGTCGGCCCCGACGAGGGCAACCCCCACGCTGATCGTCACGGCGATGGCGTCGGCGCGGTCGACCACCGGCGTGCGGCTCACCGTGTCGCACAGGTCCTCGGCGAGCTCCAGCGCGACCGGCGCGTCCGCGTCGGGGACGATCACCGCGAACTCGTCGCCGCCCAGCCTGCCCAGCAGCGTCGCCGCGCCGAGCCGGGCCTGCACCGTGCGCGCGACCTCGCGGATCACCCGGTCGCCCACGGCGTGCCCGCGCAGGTCGTTGATGTCCTTGAAGTTGTCGATGTCGATCAGCAGCAGCGCTGCTCCGCCGGGCTGCGCGGCGCACTCGGCCAGCCGTCCGGTGATGCGGCGGCGGTTCGCGATGCCGGTGAGCGGGTCGTGCTCGGCCAGGTAGGCCAGCTCCTCGCGGGCCCGGTGCGCTTCGGTGACGTCGCGCGACGTGCCCAGCATCCGGTGCGGGACGCCCTGGGCGTCGGTGAAGACCTCGCCGACGCACTCCCAGATCCGCTCGCCGCGGCCGTCGAGGGTGCGCATGCGGTGGGTGAAGGCGAGCGGCTCCAGGGTGCGCAGCGCGCGGGCCATCGCCGCGTCGACCATCGGCAGGTCGTCGGGGTGCAGGAGCTCGCGGATGGTCGTCGAGTCCACCGTGGACCCGGGGGGCAGACCGAGCAGGGGCAGCGCCCCATCGGAGTACACGAGGATGCCGTCGTCGGCGCTCCAGACCCAGGACCCGCTGCCGGTCATCGCCTCGAGCTGGGCGAGCCGCCATTCGGCCGTGAGCGGGCCGAGCGCGTGCGAATCAGCGCTGAACCGCTCGGTCTCGTCGACGATCTCGTAGAGCAGCTCGCCCCCGGCCAGCCTGCTGCACGTGACTTCCCACCACCGGGTGCCCCCGGTCGGCGAGGGCCAGCGCACGATGCCCCGCCCCGATCCCGGGCGGACCGGCCGGAGCAGGTCACCGACGTCCGCCCACGACCCGCCATGGGCTTCGACGAGCCGGGCCGCGGCGGGGTTGCACCGCTGCACCCGTCCCTCGCGCACGACCAGCAGGCCGACGGTGGCCTGGGCGGCGATCTCGTCCCACGTCATGGTCGTTCCATCGTCTCATCAGGCCGCGGACGGGCCGCCGCCTCGCCACCCGATCGGGTCGGCCACCGCGCTAAGGGCCGAGCGCGTTCTTCGGCGGGGCCTGGTCGTCGGCCAGCGCCTGGAACAGCGCGCTCGCACGCTTCTTGTCCCAGTGCACCACGCCGTCGGCCACGGGGACGGTGGTGGAGATCCCGCTGGAGATCCCCTTCATGGCCAGCGCGAGCTGGGCGAGGTTCCAGACGTGGTCGCCGTTGTCGACGGTGATGGCCGAGTTGAGCTGACCCGCCAGCGGCACGATCCGGAACGGGTTGAGCAGCACCGACGGGCCGGTGATCTTCTGCAGGAGCGCGGAGAGGAACGCCCGCTGCCGCTCCACCCGGCCGAAGTCCGACGAGGCCGTGGCGCGCGTGCGGACGTAGCCCAGCGCGGTGGCCTTGTCGAGGGTCTGGCAGCCCGCCTTGATGTCGAGCGCCGCCTTCGGGTCCTTGATCGACTCCGGCACGCAGAGGTACACCCCGCCCACCGCGTCGACGACGTTGACGATGCCGAGGAAGCCGATCTCGGCGTAGTGGTCGATGTGCAGCCCGGTGGCCTGCTCGATGGTCTTCACCAGGAGCTGGGGGCCGCCGCCGTCGGGGCCGCCACCCTTCCCGTACGCCGAGTTGATCTTCGAGACGCCGAAGCCGGGAATGTTGAGCTGCGAGTCGCGCGGGATGCTCACCAGCGTGGTCGGGCCGCTGCCGGTGTGCAGGATCATGATCGTGTCGGTGAGCTGGCTCGTCTCGTCGCCCGTGGCGTACTTCTGGCGCTCCGCCTCGGTGAGCTTCTGGCGGCTGTCCGAGCCGACGATCAGCCAGTTGGTGCCCTTCGACGTCGTGGTGCTCGACGCGGGCAGCGCGTCGGTGCGGCTCAACGTGAAGTCGACGTACACCGCGAACCCGACGACCAGCACGAGCAGCACCACGAGCACCGCGCCGATGCGCCGACCCCACCGCGGCCTGCGGCGCGGCGGCCGCGCGATGGGCGGGCGCGCGGGCGGATAGGCCTGCTGCGGCGGCGACTGGCGCGGACCCGACCGTGGCGGCGCCGACTGGGCGGGCGGAGGCCAGCTCTGGGCGACGCCGCCGGGCAGCACGGCGGTCTCCGGCAGGCGTCGGCCCTGGGGCCGCGACGGCCCGGCCGGACGCCGCGGCGCGCCCCATCCGGGGCCACCTCCACGTCTGCCGCGATCGTCGTTCATGGACACCATCCCGTCACGCTCTCGGGCGCCACACTTTAGTGGCGCCCGCGTGAACTAGGACGAACCGGCCGCCGCCGTGGTTCCGAGCAGCTCCTCGCCTTCGAAAACGCCCAGCTCCTGGACGTAGAACTCGATGTTCACGCCGTTGGGGTCGCGCAGGTAGATGCTGTTGTCGATGCCGCGGTCCGGGCCGATGAACGGAACGCCCGCCGCCTCGAGCTTCACCTTGGCCGCGTCGAAGTCCTCCTGGGTGGTCGACAGCGCGAGGTGCTGGACGCCGCCGATCGTCTCCTGGAAATCGGGGTGGTCGTGGCCGGGGAAATCGAAGAAGCCCAGCATGTTGCGGTTGCCGATGTCGAAGAAGAAGTGGCTGGACCCGGCGTAGTCGCGGTTCTCCACCAGCTCGACCAGGGGGAACCCGAGGACGTCCTGGTAGAAGCGGATGGTCTCTTCGACGTCCTTCGCGATCAGCGCGAGGTGGTGGACGCCGCGCACCGTGCTGGCCGGACGCTCGGCGGGCGCGTGCAGATAGGTGTTCTTGAGCTTCTCGCGGCGTGCGCGGACGGCGTCGAGCTCGGCTCCCTCAGGCTGCGGCATGACCCCCATCCTGCCTTGAACGGGAACGGGGTCAACCTGCCGCGGAACTGGGACGCGATCGGGCACGGGCCGAGCCGCGCGCCTCCACCAGCGCCAACGCCGCCCGCAGCGCGCTGGCCGCATCCAGCGTGGCGTCACGGGCCGCGGCGCTCACCGCCGTGAAGCTGGCGTAGCCGTGCACCAGACCGGCGAACCGGCGGGCCACGACCGGCACCCCGTCTTCGCGCAGCCGGGCGGCGAGCTCCTCCCCCTCGTCGCGCAGCGGGTCGAAGCCCGCGGTCGACAGGTACACCGGCGGCATGCCCGACAGGTCGTCGGCGCGCAGGATGGCGCCGCGGGTGTCGTCGGCCGGGACGCCGTCGGGCAGGTAGAGCCGCTCCAGCTCGGCGATCGTCTGCGCCGTGAGCCCGAAGCCGGTGCCGAAGAGCTCCCGCGAGCCACCGGAGCGCTCCGCGTCGGTGACCGGGTACAGGGCCAGCGCGAAGGCGGGCGGGGCGGACGTCTCCTCGTGGGCGACGACGAGCGCGAGGTTGGCGCCCGCGCTGTCGCCCCCGACGGCGATCAGGCTGGGATCGGCGCCCAGCTCCTCGGCGCGCTCCCGGACCGCGCGGTAGCCCGCGATCGCGTCCTCCAGCCCGGCCGGGTACGGGTACTCCGGCGCGAGCCGGTACTCGATCGACAGCAGCCGCACGCCCGACTGCGCGGCGAGCAGCCTGCACAGCGGGTCCGTCGACGCGATGCTGCCCACGACGAACCCGCCACCGTGGTAGTAGACGAGCAGGCCGGACAGCTCCGGCGCGGACGGCGGGACGTACAGGCGGGCCCGCAGCAGGCCGGTCGGCCCGGAGAGCGTGAGGTCGCGGGTCTCGATGTCGTCCGGCCCCGGCGGCGCGGCCACCTCGGCGGCGAAGTCGGCCTGCCGACGCTGCTCGGCCAGCACCGACTGGTCCAGCGTGCCGCCGTCGGAGGACTCGAGGAGCGCGCCCACCCGGCCCAGCAGCTGCAGGTCCATGTCCAGCACCTGCCCGTCCTGGCGGATCGGCGGACCGGCCAACAGCCGTCGCACCGGCCGGGGCAGACCGAAGATCAATCGGAACGCCCACCGCAGCCCCAGCACCCGCCACCGCACCTGAGACATCGAACCGTTCACCCCCATACGGTACGCCCGCGATGTGCTCCGTACCGGGTGGCGAGTGGTGAGTGCCACCCGCGATTCCGGCGCGCCGGCACGACACCCTCTAGACTTTGCGCGCCCGACACAGCGCGTAGGGGACGGGGCGGGAATGGGACGGCTGCCGACCCGTGATGTCGAGCCCGAGTTCCAGGCGCTCGCCGACGCCACGCCCGCGCTGATCTGGGTCGACGACGCCGAAGCAGGCCGCACCCTGGTCAACCGGGCCTGGCGGGAGTTCACCGGCGCGGGCCCCTCGGACGACCTCGGTGAGGGCTGGCGGGCGCGCGTCCACCCCGAGGACGTCGAGCGCTGCACCGCGGTCCGGGCGGCCGCGGTGGCGGCCGGGGAGCCGTTCGAGCTGGAGTACCGGCTCCGGCGCGCGGACGGCCGGTACTGCTGGGTGCTGGA
Organism: uncultured Actinomycetota bacterium; assembly: GCA_963799945.1. Taxonomy (GTDB): domain Bacteria; phylum Actinomycetota; class Actinomycetes; order Mycobacteriales; family Pseudonocardiaceae; genus Pseudonocardia. The sequence continues at coordinate 843,177 of CAWCZG010000001.1, read as the reverse complement.
CCGGGGCGCCCCCGTCGGCGACGCGGGCGCCTACGTCGGCGGCTGCCTCGACATCGACGACCGGCAGCGCGAACGCGAACGCAGGCGGCTGCTCGACACCATCGGCGCCGCGATGGACGCCGAGACCACCGAGCCGGGGCGCCGCGACGTGCTCGTCCGGTCGCTCGTGTCCGAGGGCCTGGTCGACATGGCCCGGCTCGTCGACGTCTCCCAGGGCAGGCCGCAGACGGTCGCGGTGGCGGCGGCCCGCGCCGAGGACGAGCAGGTCATGCGCGAGCTCGACCCGCCGTGGGGCCTCGACCACAGCCTGACCGGCGGTGTCCAGCTCGTCACCGTCGACGACGACTACCTCGCGCTCAGCACGACCGACGAGGAACAGCGTGGAGCGCGGCGGGCGCTGGGGCTGGGCACGGTGGTCGTCGTGCCGCTGCGCGCCCGCGGCCGGGTGGTCGGGCTCTTGGCCACGGCCCGCTCGGCGAGCTCGCCGCCGCTGGAGGAGGACGACGCCGCGCTGCTGGGCGAGATCGGCCAACGGGCCGCGACGGCGCTGGACAACGCGGCGCTGCTGGCCGCGGAGCAGGCCACCACCCGTCGGCTGGAGCTGCTGCAAAGGGCCACCGCGGCGCTCTCCGCCTCGCCGAGCCCGCGGGCGGTCGCGCGGACGACGGTCCACCAGCTCGGCGAGCTGCTCGGCACCGGCGCGGTCGGGGTGTGGCGGCGCCGCGACAACACCCTGCTGCTCCTGGACGGCGCGGGTTGGGGTCCCGCGGTGCAGGCGGCGTGGGCGCGCATCCCGGTAGCGGCCCGGACCCCGTTCTCCGACACCGCGCGCGACGGCAGCTCGCGCTGGCTGCGGACCCCGCAGGAGTGGATGCGCGGCTACCCCGAGACCTACGCCGAACTCGTGGACACCGGCTACCCGAGCCTGCTGACGCTGCCGCTGATGGTCGGCAGCGACCGGATCGGGGCCATCGCGGTCGGCCTTGCCCGCCATGGATCTGGCCGCCGACGACCGCTCGGTCGCGCTCGCGCTCGCCGACCAGTGCGCCCACGCGCTGCAGCGGGCGGGCCTGCTCGCCGCGGAGTCGCTGGCCCGGCGCACGGCGGAGGGCCTGTCCGACGTCGTGTCGGCGCTCTCGGGGGCAACGACTCCGGCCCAGGTCGCCGCCGTGATCACCCGGCACGCGCTGGCGCTCGGCGCGGCCGAGGCGGTGGTCGTGCTGCGCAAGGGCGAACAGCTCGAGGTGCTGGCGGGGCCCCCTGGACGGGTCCGGCTCGACGGGCAGCACCCGCTGGCCCGCGCGGTGCGCACCGGGCTCGCCGCCTGGCCGGGCCGCTCGGGCGCGGTCGACGGGCTGCCGTCCGACGCCGTCGTCCCGCTCCTGCTCGAGGGCCGGGCGATCGGGGCGATCGGGCTGTCCTTCGCGGCGGACGGGCAGCGGATGGGGCCGAGCCAGCGCGCGATCATCCTGACCGTCGCCGGGCAGTGCGCGCAGGCGCTGGACCGCGCCCGGCTGCACGCCGTCGAGCACGAGGTCGCCGACATCCTGCAGCGCAGCCTGCTCCCCCGCGAGCTGCCGCGGATGGCCCGCCTCGCCGCCGCGGCGCGCTACCTGCCCGGCAGCGCCGACACCCAGGCCGGCGGCGACTGGTACGACCTGATCCCGGTCGACGACCACCGGGTCGCGCTCGCCGTCGGCGACGTCGTCGGACACGGGCCCGGCGCCGCGGCCGTCATGGGTCAGCTGCGCAGCTCGCTGGCCAGCTACCTCCTCGACGGCCACGGCCCGGCGGCCGCGCTGGAGCGCCTCGACAACTTCGCCGCCCGCATCCCCGGCGCCCAGGGCAGCACGGCCGTCTGCCTCACGCTGGACTGGCTCACCGGGGAGCTGCGCTTCGCCCGCGCCGGACACCTGCCGGTGCTGCTCGTGGGCCCCGGCGGGACGCAGTACCTCGAGGAGGGTGCGGGCACGGTGCTCGCCGTGCTCGGGCGCCCGTCGTTCGTCGAGGGGACGGCGACCGATCGCGGCGGGCACCTCGGTGCTGCTCTACACGGACGGCCTGGTCGAACGGCGCACCGAGGTGATCGACGACGGCCTGGCGCGGTTGGCCGGCCGCGGCGGAGGCCCACCAGGAGGCCGATCCCGAGACGTTGGCCGACGGTGTGGTGGCCGACGCGCTCGGCGACGTCCCGCCGCTCGACGACGTCGCGCTCGTCGTCGTCCGGATGCTGCCCGCCCCGCTGTTCGCGACGCTCCCGGCGGTGCCGTCGTCGCTGCGCCCCTTGCGTCGCTCGATCGCGGTGTGGGCGGCCCAGAGCGGGCTGGCCGGCACGGTCCTCGACGACCTGCAGCTCGCCGTCGGCGAGGCCGTGGCCAACGCCGCGGAGCACGCCTACCCCGAGCCGGGCGAGGACGACACGTTCGACTGCGCGTTGCGGCGCATGGCGTCCGGCGACATCGCGGTGCGGGTCCGCGACCGCGGCCACTGGCGGCCCGCCCCCGCCGATCCCGGCTTCCGCGGCCGCGGCCTGCAGGTGATCAGGGCGCTCGGGCGCGACGTGCGCGTGCGGGCCGATCCCAGCGGCACCGAGGTGCTGTTCCGGCTGCCCGTCGGTCTGGAGCAGGGCCCGCCCGCGCCGCAGCCCGTGCCCGCGCTCGACGACGCCGGGCCCGTCGTCGTGGTCACCGGCGACCTGGACCTCACCACCGTCGAGGAAGTGCGGGGGCGGCTGCTCGCCGCGATCGACCAGGCCGGACGCGTGGTCGTGGACCTGCGGCAGGTCCACCACCTCTCCAGCGCGGGCGTGCAGCTGCTGGTGGAGGTGGCCGACCACGCGACCCACCTGTCCATCGTCGCGACCGTGCTGAGCGGGGTGGCCCGCGTCCTGCGGATCACCGGCGTCGACGACCTGCTCGCCGTCCACCTGGAGACCTAAGGCTGCCGGGTGCCGAAGCGGTCGGGATCGGCGGCCTTCCAGTCGCGCGCCCAGGCCGGCGGCGGCCCGGCGACGAGCTCGCCGGGCTCCAGCCAGTCGAACAGCTCGGCGTAGGAGCGGGTGTCGGTGTACCCGACGCGGCGCATGAGCTGCCGCGGCGAGAGCTCCGAGGGCGACGAGCAGCCCATCGACGCCATGAGCTGCATGGCCTGCCGGACGGTCGCCTCCTGGTAGCGCAGCACCCGCCGGCTCTTGTCGGCCACGTCGAGCGCGCGGGCCCGTCGCGGGTCCTGCGTGGCCACCCCGACCGGGCAGGTGTTGGTGTGGCAGCGCTGGCTCTGGATGCAGCCCGTCGCCATCATCATCGCGCGGGCGGCGTTGGTGTAGTCGGCACCCTGGATGATCCGTTTGACGATGTCGGAGCCTGCCGCGACCTTGCCCGCGGCGCCGATCCGCACCCGGTCCCGCAGCCCGGTGCCGACCAGCGCGTTGTGCACGATCAGCAGGCCTTCGGTGAGCGGTGTGCCCACGTGGTCCTCGTATTCCAGCGGGGCCGCGCCCGTGCCGCCCTCCGAGCCGTCGACGATGACGAAGTCCGGGCTCGTGCCCTCGGCCAGCATCGCCTTGCAGATCGCGAGCACGTCCACCCGCGCCCCGACGCACAGCTTGATCCCGACCGGCTTGCCGCCCGCCAGCTCCCGCATCCGCGCGAGGAAGAGCACCAGCTCGCGTGGCGTGCTGAACGTCGGGTGCGCGGAGGGGCTGATGCACTTCTGCCCGACCGGGACCCCGCGCACGGCGGCGATCTCCGCGGTGACCTTCGCCGCGGGCAGCACCCCGCCGATCCCCGGCTTCGCCCCCTGCGAAAGCTTGAGCGAGACGCACTTGACCGCCGTGTAGGCGGCCTTGTCGGCGAACTGGTCGGGGTCGAAGTCGCCGTCGGCCGTGCGGGCGCCGAAGTAGCCGCTGCCCAGCTCCCACACCAGGTCGCCGCCGTACAGGTGGTGCTTGGACAGACCGCCCTCACCGGTGTCGTGGGCGAAGCCGCCGTTGGCCGCGCCGATGTTGAGCGCGCGCAGGGCGTTGGCCGACAGCGCCCCGAAGCTCATCGCCGAGACGTTCAGCAGCGCCATGTCGTAGGGCTGCGTGCAGTCCGGGCCGCCGATGGACACCCGCGGCGGATCGGCCGCGGGCAGGACCGGCACCGCCGCGTGCACCAGGTACTCGTAGCCGACTTCGTTGACGTCGCGTTCGGTGCCGAAGGCCTTCTCGCCCTGGATGCCCTTCGCGCGCTCGTAGATGATCGACCGGGTGTCGCGGTCGTAGGGGCGGCCGTCGAAGTTGCGCTCGATGAAGTACTGCTGCACCTCGGGGCGGATGCGTTCCAGCAGGTAGCGCAGGTGCCCGACGACGGGATAGTTGCGCAGCACGGCGTGCCTGCGCTGCACGACGTCGTAGACGGCGAGCAGGAGGAGCACCACCGCAATCCCGACGAGCACCCACCAGCCCACCACCGCGCCCAGCACGCCGATCAGCGCCAGGACACCGAACACCACCACCCGCACACCGGTCACGGTAGGCCCGGTGATCACAGGTGCGCGCGGTGCCCGGCCGTCATCCGGTCACATCGTCGAGCCGGGCCGTCAGCTGCGCGCGTTCCGGCTCGTTGCCGACGAGGTCGAGCGCGGCGCGGTAGGCCGTCGCCGCCTCCTCGGTGCGCCCGAGCCGGGTGAGCAGCTCGCCGCGCGCCGCGGGCAGGAGGTGGTAGCCGCGCAGCTCGGGGGCGTCGGCCAGGTCGTCCAGCAGCGCGAGACCGGCCCCGGGCCCGTCCCGCATCGCGACGGCCACAGCCCGGTTGAGCGCGACCAGCGGTGACGGCGTGAGCGCCAGCAGGACGTCGTAGAGCGCCACGACCTGCGGCCAGTCGGTGGAGGCGACGTCGGGCGCCTCGTCGTGCAACGCGGCGATGGCCGCCTGGACCGCGTACGGCCCGACGCCCGGTCCGGTCAGCGCGGGCACGACGAGGCGGCGGCCCTCGGCGATGGCGTCGGCGTTCCACAGGGTGCGGTCCTGGTCTTCCAGCAGGACCTGCGCACCCGTCGCGTCGACGCGGGCCGCGCGGCGGGCGTCGATCAGCAGGAGCAGCGCGAGCAGCCCCGCCACCTCGCGCTCGGCGGGGAGCAGCCGGTGCAGGATGCGGGCGAGCCGGATGGCCTCGTCGGCGAGGTCGGTGCGCATGAGGTCCTCGCCGGAGCTGGCCGCGTAGCCCTCGGTGAAGATCAGGTAGAGCACCCGGAGGACGCCGGGCAGCCGCGCGGGCAGCTCGTCGGCGTCCGGCACGCGGAACGGGATGCGCGCGTCGCGGATCTTGCGCTTGGCCCGGACGATCCGCTGCGCCATCGTCGCCGTCGGCAGGAGGAAGGCGCGGGCGACCTCGGGCGTGGTCAGGCCCGCGAGGAAGCGCAGGGTCAGCGCCGTGTGCGCCTCGGCGGCCAGCGCGGGGTGGCAGCAGGTGAAGAACAGCTGCAGCCGCTCGTCGGGGATCTCGCCCGTCTCGGTGGCGGGGGGCGCGGCCCGGTCGACCTCCACCTGCAGCCGGGCCAGGCGGTCGGCGTGGGTGCGGTCGCGGCGGATCCGGTCGACGGCCTTGCGGCGCGCGGTCGTGAGCAGCCACGCCAACGGCTGGTCCGGCACGCCGTCGACGGGCCAGCGCGCCAGGGCCGTCTCGATGGCGTCGGAGGTGACGTCCTCGGCCAGGTCGAGATCGCCGAACCGGGCGGCGAGGATGGCCAGGAGCCTGCCCCGCTCCTCGCGGAACACCTCCTCGACCTCCGCCGCCGCCCGGGGGGCGCTCACCGCACACCCTCGCTGACGCTCGGTCGCCGCTTCGCGAAGCGCTGCGCCGATGGCTCGCTCGCAAGCTCGCTCACCGCACGCCCTCGCTGACGCTCGGTCGCCGCTTCGCGAAGCGCTGCGCCGATGGCTCGCTCGCAAGCTCGCTCACGACTGGTCGGGCTCCCAGACCGTGCGCAGCTCGATCCGGCCGTGCCGGGAGCCGGGGCAGCGGGCCGCCCAGTCCAGCGCGACATCGAGATCGGGCACGTCGAGCAGGTAGTAGCCGCCCACCATCTCCCGGGTCTCGGCGAACGGCCCGTCGGTGACCACCCGCTCCCCGTCCGGCCGGACCTCGACGCTCGTCGCCTGGGTGACGTCCAGCGCGTTGCTCTCGAGCACCACCCCGGCGTCGACGGCCGACTTGTGGAACGCCATGAACTCCTCGACGCTCGGCCCGCTGTCGGGGCGGGGCGCCGTGGAGTCGGGCGCGGGGGTGTGGATCAGCATCAGGTACTTCATGGGTTGCTCCTCGCTCGTTGCGGTTGCCGTACGCGCCCATGACGAACGGCGCGGCCGGAAATCGACACCCGACGACGGCTTTCCCGGACTATTTTCGCCGACCGTCGCAGCCGAGCTCATCCGCGGGCGGGCGTTGAGCGCCGCGTTCCACGCCGAGGTGGTCGCGCCGCTGCTGAGCGGCGTGCCGCACGCGCCGCGCTGTGGGGCCCGGGCTCGGACGTGCTGGGGTCCACAACGCATCCGGGCTGACGGCGCCGGTCGACCCGACGGTGCGGCCGTTCCACGACCGGCCCTTCCGGGTGCTGGACGCGGGCCGCTTCGGCGCCGCCTGCCGCGCAGCGATCGCCGATCCCGCGCTGGCGCGCGCGCTCGACGACCGATGACTCGCCGATGGCAGCCGAGATCCACGGGGCAGGGGTCACGTCGCGGCAAAATCCCGCTGTGGTCGATCTCGACCCGCGGAACATCGTTCAGACGCGTCGGACTAATGGCTCAAGAGGGCCTCGGCGAAGACCCCGGGGGCCTCGACGGGGACGAAGTGGCCGATGCCGTCGACCGGGGTCAGCGTTGCGGCGGCGAACCAGTCGTCGACCTTGTCCGACCAGGCGCGGGGGAAGAGGGGATCGTGCTCGGGCCAGAGCAGGGTGGTCGACGGGGCGATCCGGTCGGCCGGGTCGGGGGTCTGCTCGCCGAGCGCCCGCGCAACAGCGCCCGAGCCCGAGCGGTACCAGTTGATCGACGCGACGAACGCGCCCGGACGGCCGTAGGCGGCGGCGAGGCGATCCAGCTCCGCGGCCTCCGGGACGTAAGCGGGCCCCGACCAGTGCGTCCAGAAGTGCTCCAGGTACTCCCGCACCGCGTCCGGGGAGCCGTCGAGCAGCCGCTCGGCCAACGGGAGGCGGTGGAAGGACTGGTACCAGAACTCCCGCTGCGGATCGGGCTCCAGGATGCGGCGGCCGACACCGGGCACCGGCGGCGAGATCACCATGCCCCGCAGCAGATCGGGCCGGGCCCGGGCCACGGCCTGCGCGGTGCGGGAGCCGACGTCGTACCCCCCGACGACCACCGGCCCCTCCGCGACCTCCTCTATCAACGCGATCACGCTGCGGGCCTGCGCATCGGCGGCGAACTCCGTGGGCGGCGCGTCGGCAGGCCCGATGGTCTCGCCGAAGCCGCGCAGATCCGGCACCACGACGCGCCGCTGCCCGGCGAGCAGCGGCACGACCGCGCGGTAGTCGTGCCGGTCGCCCGGCCACCCGTGCAGGAGCACGACCACGCCACCATCGCCGGGGTGGTCGTCGTAGGCCAGCTCGAAGTCGTCCACTCCCAAGACCGTAGCGGCAGGTGCCACCAGGGTGATCCCGCCGAGAAGCACGGATCCGCGGTGCGAGCAACAGATTCGTGCCTCTCGGGGTGACGGCGTGGCGATGCGCGCCGCGTCCACCGGCTCTCCTACCGTGGTCCGGTGGCGCCGACCCTGATCGACCTCTTCGCGGGCTGCGGGGGGATGACCACGGGGTTCGTCCGCCAGGGCTACACGCCGATCCTCGCCGTCGAGCACAACCTGCACGCGGCGGCGACCTACGCGGCGAACTTCGGCGAGGCGCACACGCGCTGGGGTGACGTGGCCGCGCTCGACGACGTCCCGGCGGCCGACGTGGTGATCGGCGGGCCGCCGTGCCAGGGGTTCTCCAACCTGGGCAGCCGCAACGTCGACGACCCGCGCAACCAGCTCTGGAAGCAGTTCCTACGGGTCGTGGAGGCCGCGCACCCGCAGGTGTTCGTGATCGAGAACGTGGACCGGTTCCGCTCCAGCTCGGAGTTCGCCCTGCTGCTGGAGCAGGCCGAGCACGGCATGGTCGCCGAGTACGAGCTGACCCACGGCCTGCTGCTGGCGGCCGACTACGGGGTGCCGCAGCGGCGCGCCCGCACGATCGTCATCGGCTCGCGGGTCGGGCCGATCGGGCTTCCCGGGCCGACGCACGCGAAGGGCACCTGGCGGACCGTCCGCGACGCGATCGCCGATCTCCCGGAGCGGCTGGAGACCACCGAGCTCCCGACGGCCTCGGTCGAGCTGTTCGGACGCGTCGTCCCCGGCCCCTTCAAGGGGCTGGACCTGCACTTCGGACGCCGTCCGCGGGAGCTCTCGCTGCGACGCTACGACGCTGTGCCCCCCGGTGGCGGCCGGTTCGACCTGCCCGACGACCTCCTCCCCCGCTGCTGGCGGGAGAAGCCGAGCGGCACCACCGACGTGATGGGCCGGATGCGCTGGGACCAGCCCTCCCTCACCATCCGCACCGAGTTCTTCAAGCCCGAGAAGGGCCAGTACCTGCACCCCCAGTGGGAGCGCGACCGGCCGGAGCGGCGGGTGAACCGGGTGATCACCCACCTGGAAGCGGCGCTCCTCCAGGAGTTCCCCGAGACGTTCCTCTGGTGCGGTTCGAAGATCGAGATCGCCAAGCAGATCGGCAACGCGGTGCCGGTCGGGCTGGCCTCGGCGATCGCCGCGCACGTGCGACCCCACCTGCGCTGAGCGCATCCGCTGACAGGATGCGGGCGTGAACCGAGATCTTGCCGAAGTGGTGGACCAGGTCGTCGACATCGCCGAGCGCACCGGGCGCCTGCAGTTGGAGCGGCGGGGCTCGCTCGTCGTCCGCGGCACGAAGGCGCATCTCAACGACCTCGTCTCGGACGTCGACCTGGCCAGCGAGCAGCTCATCACCGACGCGATCACGGCGGCGTGGCCCGGGGACGGGATCCTCGGCGAGGAAGGCCACGACACCGCGGGGACGAGCGGATGGCGCTGGATCGTCGACCCGCTCGACGGCACCCGCAACTACGTCACCGCGTCCGGCCCGTGGTCGGTGTCGATCGCGCTCTACGAAGGCGACCGGCCCGTCGTGGGCGTGGTGCACGACCCCGCGCTGGGTGAGACGTTCACCGCTGCCAGAGGTGCGGGCGCGCGGTTGAACGGCGAACCGATCGCTGTCGCGGAGCCGAAGGGCCTCGACGAGGCCATCCTCGGGCTGAGCTTCAACCCGTCGCCCGCGGTCAAGCGGCAGGTCGCGGATCTGCTCGGCCGGGTGCTCCCGGTGATCGGCGACCTGCGCCGGGTTCCCGCCGCGCTCAACCTCGCCTACCTGGCCGCGGGCCGCACCGACGCCGCGGTGCTCGTCGACGCCAAGATCTGGGACGTCGCCGCCGGGCTGGTCATCGCGGCCGAGGCGGGCGCGCACCCCGGCAGCCGGGCCGAGGACCTCCTCGTCCTCGCCGCCGCCCCGGAATCCGCGGCCGGGCTGATGGCGCTGATCACACCCCCCTGAGGGATCTGCGCCACAGCCCGGCCGGCTCGTGGGTCGCGGAGGTCCAGGATCGACCCGTGGCGCGCGACGACGGGTACCTCCTGGACAACCAGCAGACCGAGGCCGGGCAGCGGTTCGACGCGCTGTCGGCCCTCTTCGACCCTTCGACGTTCCGCCACCTCACCGCCGTCGGCCTGGCGTCGGGCCTGCACGCGTGGGAGGTCGGCGCGGGCGGGCCCACCGTCGCGTCCTGGATGGCGGCCCAGGTGGGCCGCGACGGCCACGTGCTCGCCACCGACATCGACACCAGCTGGATCGAGGGCGACCCGGCCTACGAGGTGCTCCGCCACGACGTGGGCCTCGAGCCGCCGCCCGCCGGACCGTTCGACCTGGTGCATGCCCGCCTCGTGCTGGTGCACGTGCCGCAACGCGAAGCCGCCCTGGCCGCCATGGTCTCGGTGCTCCGCCCCGGCGGTTGGCTCGTGGTCGAGGAGGCCGACCCTGCGCTGCAGCCGCTGGTCTGCCTGGACGAGACCGGCCCGGCCGAGGCGCTGGCCAACCGGCTGAAGACCGGGTTCCGTGCGCTGATGGCCCAGCGGGGCGTCGACCTCGCCTACGGCCGGACCCTGCCGCGGCACCTGCGCGCCGCCGGGCTGGTCGACGTGGCCGCCGACGCCTACTTCCCGATCACCGGACCGGCCTGCCGGGAGCTGGAGCGCGCCACCGTCGAGCAGATCCGCGGCCTGCTCGTCGACCACGGCATCGCGACGCCCGCCGAGATCGAGCAGCACCTCGCGAACGTCGCGGCGGGCGGGCTCGACCTCGCGACCTCGCCCATGGTCAGCGCCTGGGGCCGCAAGCCCGCCTGACGCCTCTCAGCCCCAGGTGGTGCCCGCGGGCTCCCTGATCGTGACGTTGATGCGGTTGTAGAAGTTGGTCATGGCGATCATGAGGATGATCGCGGCGAGACCGCGCTCGTCGAAGTGGTCGGCGGCCTCGTCCCAGATCGCGTCGGGCACCGCGTCCGGGCGGTCGGCGAGCCGGGTCGCCGCCTCCGTGAGCGCGAGGGCGGCCCGCTCGGAGTCGGTGTAGTACGGCGCCTCCCGCCAGGCCACGAGGCTCCAGAGCCGCTCGGGTGCCTCACCCGCCTTGCTCGCGGCGCGCGCCCCCATGTCCACGCAGGCGCCGCAGCCGTTGATCTGACTGGCCCGCAGGTGCACCAGCTCCAGGGTCTCCTGCGGCACGCCGCCGCTGTAGATGGCCTTGTTGAGCCCGCCGATCGCCTTCATCACGTCGGGCAGGACCATCGCGGGGTTCGTCATCCGTGCGGACATCGTGTGCTCCCGTCGTTACCTCGGCCCCGTGTGGACCGTCATCGGTATGACGGATGGCGAGGAGAGAAGGTAACAAGTGACCGACCCGCTGGCCCAGCGCTTCGACGCCGACCGCGCCCACCTGCGCGCGGTGGCCTACCGGATGCTCGGCTCGCTGAGCGACGCCGATGACGCGGTGCAGGAGGCCTGGCTGCGGCTGCAGCGCTCCGACGTCGACGACGTGACGAACCTGACCGGCTGGCTGACGACCGTGGTGGGCCGCGTCTGCCTGGACATGCTGCGCAGCCGCGCCTCGCGGCGGGAGGAGCCGCTGGAGGTCCGGCTCCCCGATCCGGTGATCGTCGCCGACGACGGCGCGGACCCCGAGCACGAGGCGATCCTCGCCGACTCCGTCGGTCTCGCGCTGCTGGTCGTCTTGGAGACGCTCGGGCCCGCCGAGCGTGTGGCGTTCGTGCTGCACGACCTGTTCGGGGTGCCGTTCGACGAGGTGGGACGGCTCGTCGGCCGCTCGACCGACGCGGCGAAGATGATGGCCAGCCGCGCCCGCCGCCGGGTGCGCGGTGAGGCGCCGATCCCCGACGCCGACCCCGACCGGCACCGCGCGGTCGTCGACGCCTTCCTGGCCGCCTCCCGCGGGGGCGACTTCGACGCGCTGGTCGCGCTGCTCGACCCGGACGTCGTGCTGCGCGCCGACCTCGGCCGCGGCCGGGTGCTCACGCCGGTGCGCGGGGCCGCGCAGGTCGCGGGCCGCGCGCTGATGTTCTCGCGGTTCGTGCAGAGCCCCATCGAGCGGGTGCTGGTGAACGGGACCGCGGGGCTGCTCAGCCGGGAGAACGGGCGGCCCGAGCGCCTGCTGGCCGTGACCGTCGTCGACGGCCTGATCGTCGAGATCGACGTGCTCGCGGACCCGGAGCGCCTGGCCCGGCTGATGGGCTGAGGATCACCGGTGATCTTTCGTCGGCGTCCGGGTCTACGGTCCTGACGACCCCGAAGGAGGCTGCCCGATGACGGCCCTGCGCGAGCTTCTCGAACCGCACGTCAAGGACGAGACGGTGCCCGGCGCCGTGGCGCTGCTCGCCCGCGGCGACGAGGTCGAGGTCGAGGCCGTCGGATCCGTCGACGCCGAAGGCACCGCGCCGATGGCCCGCGATTCGCTGTTCCGGATCGCGTCCCTCACCAAGCCCATCACGGCCGCCGCCGTCCTGCTCCTGGTCGAGGAGGGCCGGGTCGCACTGGACGATCCGATCAGCACCTGGTTGCCGGAGCTGGCGGCGCCCGTCGTGGTGCGCACGCCGCAGAGCCCGCTCGACGACGTCGTGCCCGCGGAGCGGCCGATCACCGTGTTCGACGTGCTCACCGGCCGCGCGGGCTACGGGTGGCCCTCCGACTTCTCCTACCCCGCGGTGGAGGCGCTCTTCGGCGTGCAGACCGACGGCCGCGAGGTGCAGCTGCGGCCGGAGCCCGATGTGTGGCTGGCCCAGCTCGCGCGCGTCCCGATGCTCTACCAGCCGGGTGCGGCGTGGCTCTACGACACCTGCTCCGACCTGCAGGGGATCCTGGTCGCCAGGGCGAGCGGGCAGCCGCTGCCGGAGTTCCTGGCCGAGCGGGTCTTCGCGCCGCTGGGGATGCGCGACACCGGCTTCGTGGTGCCCGCGGCGCAGCGCCACCGCTTCACCAGCTACTACCGCCGCGACGAGAGCGGCCTCGTCCTCGGCGACGGACCCGAGGGCCAGTTCAGCACGATGCCCGCGTTCCCCGAAGGATCCGGCGGGCTGGTCAGCACGGTCGACGACTGGTTCCGGTTCGCCCGCATGCTGCTCGACGGGGGCGCCGGGCTGCTCGCGGCGGAGTCGGTGCGGCAGATGACCACCGACCACCTCACCGACGCGCAGCGGGAGATCGGCGCGCTGTTCCTCGAGGGCCAGGGCTGGGGCTTCGGGGGCTCGGTCGACATCGCCGCGAGCGAACCGTGGTTCGTCCCCGGCCGCTACGGCTGGGTCGGCGGCAGCGGCACGTCGGCGCACATCGTTCCGGCACGGGACACGGTGGCGATCCTGCTCACCCAGGTCGGCGTGGACAGCCCCGTCCCGTCCACGCTCATGCGCGACTTCTGGCAGCACGCGGCGGGCTTCTGAAGGGAAAGCCGGGCCCGACGGCCGGGTCGGGAGGGAGGTGGCCCGGCCGCCGGGCCCGGAATGCGCGGCCCGCCATATGGGAGCAGCGAACACGCGTCTCCGACGGTAAGCCCGCCCCCGCAAGATCGCAGGATCAGGCGCGGGCCGACGGAGGTCACGCGCCTTCGGCCCGCGCCTGCGCCCGCGCCACGTAGCGGGAGTTCCAGAACAGCAGGCCCGCGATCGTCACCACCAGCAGCACGCTGGAGGCGCCGACGGCCACGTCGAGCGGGAGCAGGTAGACGATCAGCACCCGCAGCAGCGATTCGGCCAGCAGGCCCAGGCCCCACACCGTCGAGCTCAGCCGGTGTCCGCGACGGACGTAGGGGTTCGTCGCGTACTCCGTCGCGAGGTCGTCGGCCGTGTCGGGCGACCAGCTCTGCTGCGCGGCGAGGGTGAGCGGGCGGCGTCCCCGCAGGGCCGTGACCAGGAAGACGAGCCCGATCGCGCCCGTCACCAGCGACTTCATCACCAGGAGGAACCGAGCGTCGCCGGTGAGGAACGACAGGACCAGACCGAGGCCGAAGACGATGAGCATCACCATCGCGAAGGGGTTGAGCGCGCGCTGGCGCACGATGCCCCAGATGACCCGGAGCCCGGCCAGGCAGGTGGCCGTCAGCAGTGCCGCCCAGTCGGAGAAGCCCAGCCACGACAGGATGTAGAAGGCCGCGACCGGCAGCCCGACGTCCCACGCCAGTCCCCTGATCATCGCCTTGAAGTTCATCACCTGCCCGCCGCGTCGTCGGCGATCCAGGATCCGTGGAAGCCCGCGGGCACACCCCGGGGCAGGGTGACCGCGGCGACCGGGCGCCCGGCCACGTCGGTCGCGTCGAGCACGAGCAGCTGCGACGCCGAGCGGTCGCGCCGGGTCGTGATGGTGAGCAGCCAGCCGTCGTCCTCGGCCGTGCCGCCCTGCGCGGGGACGAACACCGCCTCGCCGGTCACCGTGTCCGGGCCGAGCTCGTGCGCGGTCACCGCGCCCCCGTTCTCGTCGTACTTCACGATCGACGAGGAGCCCCGGCCGCCCGAGACGGTGTAGAGGTAGCGCGACGAGCGCCCGATCAGGCGGTCGTCGAGCGTCGGGAACTCGGCGGGGCGGTCGTCGCGCTCGGTCTCGGTGATCCGGCCGGTGGCGAGGTCCAGCACCCAGCGGTGCAGCCGCGCGACGCCGAGGGCGGCCGTGTCCGCCGCGGGCGTGGAGGACTTGCCGCCGATGCGGTCCCACATCGCCACGGAATCGGCCGCGGAGTAGCGGCAGGCGTCGAGCACGATCCGGCCCGCGTCGTCGGTGCGCGCGCTGCCGACGTGGAAGACGTAGCAGGGGTCGATCGGGAACCACTGGACGACGCCGGGCTGGTCGAGCGGCATCACGCCGATCCGCGCCGGGTAGGCGTCGTCCCACTGGTACGGCATCCCCTTGCCGAGGTTGGCCAGGCTGAACGTCATCGGGAGGTCCAGGAACAGCGCGTGCCGGTCGGTGACCGCGAAGTCGTGCATCATCGACGGGCCCGCGCCGGGGATCTCGGCGCTGGTCACGAGCTCGCCCGCGGCCGTCAGCCGGTGGTAGGTCAGGTGCGGGGCCAGCGCGCTGTAGCCGAAGAAGTGCAGGTCGCCGGTGACCGGGTCGCACTTCGGGTGGGCCGTCATCGCGCCGGTGAGGCGGCCGTCGAAGTCGCACGGCCCGACGGTGTCCAGCTCGCGGGTGATCTCGTACGGGAAGCCGTTCTCCACCAGCGCGAGCAGGCGCCCGCTGTGCTCGAGCACGTGCGTGTTGGCCGCGACGGCCGTGTAGTCGAAGGTGCCGTCGGGCCGGATGAAGGGGTCCCCGGCCAGCTCACGGGTGCGCACCCAGCGGTTGCGGTACCACTCCGCGCGGCCCTCCCGGAGGCGGACGCCGTGGATCATCCCGTGCCCGGTGAACCAGTGCTGCGCGTCGTCGCCCGGCAGCGGGTTCGGCCCGTTGCGCAGGTAGCGCCCGGTGAGCTCGGGCGGGAGGACGCCGTCGACGGGCAGGTCGACGGCGTCGATCTCGTCGGCCACCGGGGCCATGTAGCCGGTGAGGTGCAGCGGCGCGGTCGTCGTCATGCCGATGAGCGTGCACCCTCCGCCTTCCACGTGTCAATACTGACATGTGGAAGTTGGCATGTAGAGTGCTCACATGTCGCTCTCCCACGCGCTGCTCGGCCTGCTCGCCGTCGCCCCCGCCAGCGGCTACGAGCTGACCAGGGCGTTCGAGAAGGACCTCGGCCGCTACGCGTGGCAGGCCGGGCACACCAGCATCTATCCCGAGCTGGCGAAGCTCTCCGGCCGCGGGCTGGTGCACGTCACGCACGAGGGCGCGCGGGGGGCCAAGACCTACGACATCACCCCGGATGGGCGCGAGGAGCTCCGCACGTGGCTGCTGCGGCCGCCGGGCGACGGGGCGACCGTGCGCAACGAGCAGGTGCTGCGGATGTTCCTGCTCTCCGCCCTCGACCCCGCCGACCAGCGGACCGTGCTCACCCGCATCGCAGAGCACACCGCGGCGGAGGCCGCCGAGCTGGCCGACGTGATGCACCGCGAGCACAGCACGGGCCCGCGCGCCGAGTTCGGCCTCCTGGCCGCCGAGTACGGGCGACGGCAGTACGAAGCGGTCTACGGCTGGGCGCTGTGGGCGCTGACCCAGCTCCCCGCGGAGGAGCCCGCGACCCCCTGACGGCCCGGCTCGCACCCGACACGGGGTGTTGGTCGACCGTTCGTGGCCGCGTCGTCGGCGCGACCAGCGCGTGGGGGAAGTTGCGCCCGTGCGTCTCGCGATCGTCTCCGAGTGCTTCCTGCCCGTCGTCAACGGCGTCACCAACTCGGTGTTGCGGATCGTCGAGCACCTCACCACGGCCGGGCACGAGGTGGTCGTGATCGCCCCGGGGGCCGACGCGCCCGCCGAGTACGCGGGCGCCCGCGTCGTGCGGCTGCGGGCGGTCGACCTCCCCGTGGTGTCGTCCATGCCGGTCGGGGTGCCGAGCCCGCGGGTGCTGCGGGCGCTGCGCGCGTTCGCCCCCGACGTCGTGCACCTGGCCGCCCCGTTCGTCGTCGGCTACCAGGGCCTGGTCGCCGCCCGCAGGCTCGGCGTGCCGACCGTCGCGGTGTACCAGACCGACATCGCCGGGTTCGCGTCCTCGTACGGGCTGGGGTTGACCGCGCGGGCCGCCTGGCGCTGGACGTGTCGGCTGCACGGCCTGGCCGACCGCACCCTCGCCCCGTCGAGCTGGGCGGTGGCCGCGCTGCGCGAGCGCGGGGTGCCGCGGGTGCACCGCTGGGGACGGGGCGTGGACACCAGCCGCTTCACCCCGTCACACCGGGACCACCGGCTGCGGCGCTCGCTCGCGCCGAACGGCGAACTGCTCGTCGGCTACGTGGGCAGGCTCGCGCCGGAGAAGCAGGTGGAGCGGCTCGCGGCGCTCGCCGACCTGCCGGGCGTGCGGCTGGTCGTCGTCGGGAGCGGGCCGAGCGAGGCGCGGCTGCGCGAAGCCCTGCCGCAGGCGGCGTTCCTCGGCTTCCTCGACGGCGATGCCCTCAGCAGGCTCTACGCCTCCCTCGACGTGTTCGTGCACACCGGGCCCTCGGAGACGTTCTGCCAGGCCGTGCAGGAGGCGCTCGCCTCGGGCCTGCCCGTCATCGCCCCGGACGCGGGCGGCCCGCGCGACCTGGTGCTGCCCGGCCGCACCGGCTTCCTCGTGCCACCCCGCCCCGGTGACGCCCCGGCCGACGACCCGCGCAGCGTCGAGGCCGACCGGCAGCTCCGCGCCGCCGTGCTCGCACTCACCGACACCGCGCTGCGCACCCGTTTCGGGGCCGCGGCCCGCCGCTCGGTGCTGCGGCGCACCTGGTCGACCGTCGGCGACGAGCTGGTGGCCCACTACAACGACGTCCTCGACACGGGGGTCGCCGCCGCCTGACGAGCGATGACTTCGGCGGCTCCGCCCGGGCAGAACTGGTTCGCGACAACCGAGCTCGTCCACGCGCTGATCGCCGAGGGGCTCGTCGACGGGCACGGCGCGCCCGCCTGTTCGAGACGGCCGACGTCCGGCTGGAACTGCTGGAGACCCGGCCCTTCGTCTCCGGCGTCGTCCTGCTCCGCTACGCCACAGCACGCTAGAAGGAACCGACGGACTCACCCGAACCTGTGACAACCCGGCCACCGCACGATTACTGTCGGCTGGACGCTGGGGAGAATCTATGCCGATCTTCGTGTACCGCTGCGACTGCGGAAACCGGTTCGAGCGGTTGGTGCCGCGCGACAGCGAAGCCCCCGAATGCCCGGAATGCGGCGGGGCGACCCGCAAGATCCCGGCGGGCCCCGCGCTCGCCCGCGGCGCCGGCGCGTCCTCCGCGGGCGGTGACGTGCCGATCCCGTGGCGCGGCACCGTCAGCGGCGGGCCGGAGAAGATGCAGCGCGAGGTGGGTCTCCGGCAGAACATGATCGCCAAAGGGGCCGAGCACAAGGGCGCCGACTGACCCTGCCGCGGTTCGCGTTCACCGGAGATCGCAGGACACGGAGGGTGTGGTCGAGACATGCCGGTCACCGAGAGCCGCACTCCCTTCGTGGGCCGCAGCAGCGAGCTGAGCGCCCTTCGCGACGAGCTGCGCGCGGTGCGGGACGGGGCGCCGCGGGTGGTGCTCGTCGAAGGCGACGCGGGCATCGGCAAGACCGTCCTGATCGACCAGTTCCTGGCGGGCGAGTCCGATCTGACGGTGCTGCGGGCGACCGGCGAGCCGTGGGAGGCCTACGTCGCCTACGGCGTGATCGACCAGATCATGCGGGTGGCGGGCGTCAGCACCGCACGCCTGCTCGCCAGCCGGGCCAGGGCGTTCCCGGCCGAGGAACCGGTGGGTGTGGGCGCTTGGCTGCTCGACGTGCTGTGCGACGTCGAGCAGAAGACGCCGGTCGCCGTGGTCGTCGACGACGCCCACTGGGCCGACATGGACTCCCTGCGCGCGCTGCTCTTCGCGGTCCGCCGACTGGTCGGCGAGCGGGTGCTCGTGGTGCTCGGCCTGCGCGCCGAGGACGCGCAACGCCTGCCGGAAGGGCTGCGCAGGCTGGCCACGGGGCGCACCGGCACCACGATGACGGTGAAGGCGCTTCCCGCCGCCGACATCCACCAGCTGGCCGACGCGCTCGGTGTGCGCGACTTCTCCGCCCGGGCCGCCCAACGGCTGCGTTCCCACACGGAGGGGAACCCGCTCTTCGTGAAGACCATGCTCGCCGAGCTGCCCGATCGGCGCTGGCGCAACTGGGACGTCTCGCTGCCCGCGCCGCGCGCCTTCGCCGCCCAGGTGCAGCGCAAGCTGGAGGCCTGCAGCGCGCCCACCCGCCGTCTCGTCGAGGCGATGGCCGTGCTCGGCAGTACCGCACCCGCGCAGTTCGCAGGGGCCCTCGCGGGCGTGCCCGACCTGGTCGAGGCGTTGGACGAGGCCTCCGTCATCGAGCTGCTCCGGGTCGACGACCAGCTCGGGATCCGCGCGGTCGGCTTCCCGCACCCGCTGGTCCAGGCCGCGGTCTACGAGCAGATGGGCCCGTTGCGCCGGGTGCAGCTGCACGGCGCCGCGGCGGGGGTCGTCGAGGACGAGGGAGCGCTGCTGCGGCACCGGGTGCTGGCCGCCACGCCACCGGACCCGGCGCTGGCCGCGGAGCTGGACGCGTTCGCGGGCCGGGAAGCCGCGGTCGGGGCGTGGGCGTCGGCCGCGTGGGCGCTGGCCGAGGGCAGCACCCTCAGCGTCGACCGGGAGCAGCGCGAGCAACGGCTCCTGCGTGCGGTCGACGCCACCATCGGCGCGGGCGACCTCATCCAGGCCGAGGCGTTCGCCCGCGACGTCGCCTCGTTCAGCCCCGGGGCGTGGCGCGACGCGGCCCTGGGCTACCTGGCCGTCCTACGAGGCCGGCCTGCCCACGCGCAGGTGCTGCTGCACAACGCCTGGCGGCTGAGCGCCCGCGACGAGGACTCGTCGGTGTCCGCGGTGGTAGCCCAGCGGCTGGCCCTGCACGCGGTGGGCCGCCTACGCGGCGGCGACGTCGTGGAGTGGAGTCGTCGCGCGGTCACGCTGGTACCCGCAGGTGACGCCGTCCGGGTCGAGGCGGAAGCGCTGCTGGGGCTCGGGCTGGGCTGGCAAGGGCAGTTGGCCGAGGGGATCGCGGCCTACGACGAGATCCTCGCGCGGGCTTCCGCGAACGACGACGGGCCCCAGATGGACCGCGTCCGCATGGCCCACGGCTGGCTGCGGCTGGTCGGCGACGACGTGCTGGGGGCGCGGGCGTCGCTCGCCGTCACCGCACCCGCCGCCCTGCGGTCCGGCTCCGTCCGCATCGCGGTGTGGGCCTTCGTGTGGTCGGCGCAGGCGAACTTCGCGATCGGGGCCTGGACGGACGCGGCGGCCGACGCCGACCGGGCGGTCTCCCTGCTGGACGAGACCGGCCAGGAGTGGCTGCGACCGCTCGCCCGGTGTGCCGCGACGTTGGTGCCCGCGGCCCGCGGCGCCTGGGACGTGGCCGAGGAGCACCTGCGGGCGTGCGGCTCCGTCGACGGCGACTACGAGCTGATGGTGGTGGCGTCCGGCCTGGCCAGGGCCCAGGTGGCCACGGGCCGCGCCGATCACGAAGCGGTGCTGCGCGCGCTCGAGCCGGTGGTCGCGATCACGCCGAGGGCCGGGGTGGACGAGCCCGGCTTCTGGCCGTGGCAGGACCTCTACGGGGATGCCCTGATCAGCGCGGGTCGGGAGGGCGAGGTCGACGCGTTCCTGCGGCCGCACGAGGAGCTGGCGGCCGAGCGCGGCCGGTCCTCCATGATCGCCCGGCTGGCCCGGGTGCGGGGCAGGCTGGAGGCGACCCAGGGGCGGATGGACCTGGCCGAGCCGACGTTCGAGCGGGCGCTGGCCGAGATCGAACGGGTGCCGATGCCGTACCAGCGTGCGCTCATCGAGCTGGCCTACGGACAGGCTTTGCGCCGCGGCGGCCAGCGGCGGGCGGCCGCCGCGCAGCTGCAGTCGGCACGCGAGCGGTTCGTCGAGCTCGAGGCGACGCCGTCGCTCGAGCGCTGCGAACGGGAGCTGCGCGGATGCGGGCTGGTGCCCAGCAAGCGCAGCGACTTCGACCCCACCCGGCTCACCGCGCAGGAGCAGGCGGTCGCCGGTCTGGTGGCCGTGGGCATGAGCAACCGGCAGGTGGCGGCGGAGCTGTTCGTCAGCGTCAAGACGGTCCAGTTCCACCTCACCCACATCTACGCCAAGCTCGGCATCGGCTCCCGCGCCGAGCTCGCCGCCCGGTTCAGGGACGTCGCGGCGGCCGACGGCTGAGCGGACCCAGCCGTCGGCGGCCCGCCGTCACGTGAAGACGGTGGTGAAGGCGTCGTTGAGCTCGCGGGCGTGGTAGAAGATGCCCTTCGCCAGCTGGTCGGCGGTCCAGTTGATCGTCGGGAAGTCCTTCTGCACCCGATACCCCAGACCCGCGAACACCTCGTTGCGGTTCCCCGACGGATCGAAGAAGTAGATCGTCGTCCCCCGGGTGATCCCATGCCGCGTCGGACCGATATCGATCGGCACATCATCCATCGAGAAGATGTCACCCGCCTTCAAGATCGCCGACCAGTCCTCCAAGTGATACGCGAAATGGTGGAACTTCCCGTTCGGACCCTTGATGAACGCAATGTCATGCGGCGACTCCCCACACGACAACCAGGTCCCGATCACATCCGGCTGGTCCATACTGGCGATCACGCGCTCAGCCGGGCGGAAGTCCAACACGTCGATCAGGAACTTCTCGGTCAACCCCGGATCCTCGGCGGGCATCAGAGCGTGATCGATCCAATGCGTGCCGACCCCACGGATGTTGCGCGGCCACGCCTCCGGATTGATCGACCCCGTCTCGGTGCCGGAGAACTCCATATCGGTGTACAGCTCGATGTTGTGCTCCGAGGGCAACGTCAGCTTCACACCCTCGCCGACGGTCAGGTTCTCCCCCGCGCTGAACCGCCCCGTCGTCACACCGAACTTCTGCGCACGCTGCTCGAAATCGTGCAGGGCGTCAGCGTCCTCGACCTTGTAGCCGAGCTTGACCAGCCCGACCCCGCCTTCTTCCAGCACCAAGGAGTGGTGGTCCCACTCGTCCCAGCACTTGAGCCACAACTTCCCGGGCTCGGAGTGCACGACCTCCATGCCCAGGGTGTTGGAGTAGTGGTTGCGGGCCTCCTCCAGATCGGTCACCCGGAGGTGGACGTAGCCCAGCCGCATCACGGCACTCATTGGGGTCCTTTCGGTTGTTGCGGATAAGCGAATCCCAGTACCCGGCGCAGCCGGTCACCTTCTTGCAGCTCGATCACGACGTTGGTCAACGGCACCGCCCGACAGCTCAGCGCCACGCCTTCGACGCGCTCGTCGTCGGTGAGCACGCTGTCGGCGATCGGGCGTTCGTAGCGGACCTCCCCGCCGAGCAGCTGCACCTTGCAGATCCCGCAGCCGCCGCGCTTGCAGCCGACCCGGTAGCGGAGCCCGGCCCGGCCCAGCGCGCGCAGCAGGGTCTCGTCCGGCTCGGCGACGACCTTGATGCCGTCGGGCAGGATCGTGATCTCGTTCATGCGCACCGCAGCCCGACTGAGCCCAGACCGTCGAACTCGGCCAGGACCTGCGACCCGGCGCGCAGCGGCGCCGACGCGGTGAGGCCGCCCGAGAGCACGAGCACGCCCGCCTCTAGCGCCTCGCCGCGGGCGGCCAGCGCACCAGCCAGCCAGGCGACGGCCGCGGCCGGGTGTCCCATGGCGGCGCCGCCCGCCGCGGTCTCGAGCCCGCCTGCGTGCCGGAACACGCAGCCGAGGACGGCCAGGTCCGGGAGCTCGTCGGGCGGCAGGCCCTTCCCGCCGAGGACGATCCGCGCGGCGCCCGCGTTGTCGGCGACCGAATCCGGCAGCCGGAACGGGTCCGCGTAGCGCGAGTCGACCACCTCGATCGCCGGCATCACCGCCTCGACGGCCGCCAGGACCGCCGCCACGTCGGCGCCCGCACTGATCCGTCGCCCGATGAGCAACGCGAGCTCCGGCTCGGCACGGGGGTGGATGAGCTCGTCGGTCGGCAGCGGCGCACCGGGCGCCAGGACCATGCCCGAGGTCAGGGTGCCGTGGACGGGCTCGTGGATGCCCAGCGCGTCGCGCTTGACCTTGCTCGTCAGCCCCAGCTTGAGCCCGACGACCCGCTCCCCCGCCTGCAGCCGGTGCTCGACGAAGAGCGCCTGCGCCTTGTAGGCCGTGTCGGTGTCCAGGAACGGGTCGCGCCGGGTGAACGGGGCGATGGGCGTGCGCTGCCGTTCGGCCGCGACCAGAGCGGTCGCGATGGTCTGCGGATCGGTCACGACACACCCGCCCGCACCTGCGAGAACCACACCGACACGGCGCCGAGGTGGGCGAACCGGGCCTGGAAGACGTCGCCGGGGCGCACCGGGACCATGCGGTGCAGCGCGCCCGAGAGCACGACGTCGCCGGTGCGCAGACCGCTGCCGTAGCCGGCCAGCGTGTTGGCCAGCCAGGCGACACAGCGGGCCGGATGACCCAGTGCGGCCGCGCCGGCGCCGCTGTCGATCGGCGTGCCGTTGCGGGCGAACAGCACGCCCAGCAGGCGCAGGTCCACCGCCGCGACCGGGGTGATCCGGCCGCCCAGCACGATCCGGGCCGAGGAGGCGTTGTCGGCCACTGAATCGGCGATCCGGACCCGCCAGTCGACGATGCGGCTGTCGTTCACCTCGATCGCGGGCAGCACCCCGGCGATGGCGCCCAGGGCAACGGGGGTGGTGACCCCGGGGCCGGTGAGGTCGGCGCCCATGACGAAGGCCAGCTCCGCCTCGACGCGGGGGGCGATGAGGCCCTCCATGCCGAGCTCGTCGCTGTCGTCGACGAACATGTCGTCGGTCAGGACGCCGAAGGTCGGCTCGTGCACGCCGAGCAGCTGCTGGGTGCGCCGCGAGGTCAGGCCGACCTTGCGACCCCTGATCACCCGGCCCGCCGCGACCCGCCTGCTGATGTTGTGGGACTGGATCGCATAGGCCTGCTCGACCGTGAGATCCGGGTGGGCATCGGTGAGCGGCGGGATCGGGGCCCGCCCCTGTTCGGCGTGCCACAGCGCATCGGCCAGCTCGACGATGGCCTCCCCTGTGGCTTCGTCGTCCATGCCTAACACCGTCGCATCTGGCGCCGTCCTTGGCGCAGGGCAAACGCCTAGGTTCCGCCCAGTTGTCGCAGCCGATCCGGGGGTTTGGGGGCTCAGGCGGGTTGGAGTGCGCCTGCGACGGCCTTCGCGAGCAGGGTGCGGCCCTGGCCGGTGGGGTGGACCTGGTCGGGGCCGAGGCTGCCCGGGTGGGCGGCGACGATCGCGGCCCAGTCGACGAAGACGACCTTTGGCGCGTGGCCTGCGGCGGCCGCGCTGAGCACCGCGTTGTTGCCGCCCTGCCAGCGCCGCGGAACCGACACGCCCACGAGGACGATGCGGCGGTCCCCGGCCGCGGTGAGGACCGACTCGACGTCGCTCGGCTGCACGGTGCCGTTCGCCCCGAGGTCGACCACGATGGGCCCGGTGTGGGTTCCGGCCCACGCGGCGACGATCGCGGCCGCCGTCGAGAACTGCCGTCCCACCTTGCCGTCGACGAGCGTGTTCGCACCCAGCGTGGTGCGCAGGGCATCGGCGCAGCCCAGCGTGATCGAGTCGCCGACGACCAGCGCCGAGCCGGACGTCGGCGGCGGGGCGGGCGGACTGCCCACCGTCGGGGCGGCGGTCGCCGCGGACGGCGACGACGGAGCGGGCGGCGACGACGGAGCGGGCGGCGCGGCGGGGGCGACCGTCACCGGGTCGACGGGCGGAGCCGCCGCCACATCGGTGTTCGCGGACCCCGAAGGACTGGCGATCGCGAGCACCCCGGCGAAGATCGCGATCGCCGTCGCCGCCCCGAACGCGGCCACGACCGCCGGGGCGGCGTCGGTCCGCAGCCGGGCCCGGCGGATCAGTCCGCGGCGAATCGGCAGCTCCAGCCACTGGTAGGAGGCCGCGGCGATCAGCAGCGTCGCAACGACCCTGAGCCCGTCCACGACCAGGCCGTCCCCGAAGCTACGAGTGAGGACGAAGAGCGGCCAGTGGTAGAGATAGATCCCATAGGAGCGTTCGCCCGTCCAGACCAGCCACCGGCCGCCCAGCGCCCAACCGGTGACGCTCCGCGGTCGGGTCGCCGCCGCGATCACGACGGCGCTGATCAGGCCGATCCGCAGGAACCCGCCCTGCTCGTACAGGGCGTCGTCGAACTCCGACGTCTGGACGAACGCGATGAGCAGCGCCCCCAACGCCACGAGCCCGGCGACGTCCAGGCCCGCGCGGGCGGCGGTCGGCAGCCGCCGGGACCACAGCTGCGGGCGCCACAGCAACGCCAGCGCGGCCCCGACGAGGAAGCCCGACGCCCTGCTGTCGGTGGAGTAGTAGGCCAGCCCGCTGCTGTCCGGGTCGTACTGCAGCACCATCGCCACCGCCGAGAGCGCCGCGATGGCCAGCGCGACGAAGGCCGCCCGCGTCCGGCCGAACACGGCCAGCACCCCGATGAGCAGGGCGGGCCACAGCACGTAGAGCTGGCCCTCGACGGCCAGCGACCAGAGGTGCAGCAGCGGTGACGGCGTGCTCCACGTCTCGCCGTAGGGCACGCCGTCGATGGCGAGGTGCCAGTTCTGCACGTAGAGCAGTGCGGAGAGGGCGTCGTCACGCACCCCGGCGACACCCGAGGGGAGTACGAACCGGACCGCGATCACCGTGAGGAGGACGCAGGCGACCAGGGCGGGCACCAGGCGGCGGGCGCGGGCGGCCGCGAACGCACGGACGTCGACCCGGCCGGTGCGGCTCATCTCCAGGACGAGCAGCTGGGTGATCAGGAACCCGCTGAGGGTGAAGAACACCTCGACCCCGAGGAAGCCGCCACCCGTCCAGGACAGGTCGAGGTGGTAGGCGATCACCGCGATGACGGCCATCCCCCGGAAGCCGTCGAGCCCGAGCGGATGCGGCAACGAGGCAGGCCGGCGCGAGGCGCGCAGCCACACGCCGGTCGCAGTGCTCACCGCACTCCTTCGCCTGCGCTCAGTCGGCGCTGCGCGAGGCGCTGTGTCAATGATTCGCTCGCAAGCTCGCTCATCCGAACCGCCCCAGGGTCCCGGTCATGGCCCATCCCCACGGGCCGAAGCAACCAAGACCATCTCACGATCGGGGGAGATCATCGTCCAGCCACGCTGGAGGGCTTTCCGGTCAGACGAGGTCGCTGCGGCCCAGCACGCCGACGAGCCTGCCGTCTTCGACGACGGGCAGCAGCCGCACGCCCCGGTCGGCGACCAGCGCCCTGGCCTCGCCGATGGTCGCGGCCACGTCGATCGTGATGGGATCGGCGGTCATGGCATTGCCGACGGTGCGCCGCTCCCGCTGCTCGTAGAGGGGGTCGCCGAGCAGGTCCGCCTCGCTGACGACGCCGAGGAGCCTGCCGCCCGCGTCGAGCACCGGCAGCGCGGTGAAGCGGTGCCGGGTCAGCAGCTCGGCCGCGTGCCGGAGCGACTTCGCCGGGTCGATCGTGACGACGTCGGTGGTCATCACCTCGCGCACCGGCGTGGTGGCCGCCGGGCGCGGCCCGGTCCGACGCGGCTTGGCCAGCTTGAGCAGCTCCTCGTCCTGTGCGCTGTCGCGCCCGTCCCAGCGCTGCCGCACCCGGCCGAACAGGCCCGGCCGCGGCTTCGGCGCGAGGAGGTTGCTGCGGGTGACGACGCCGACCAGCACTCCACCCTCGACGATGGGCATCACCCGCAGCTCGCCGTAGGTGCGCAGGCGGTGGGTGAGCACGGCCGTGCTCACCGAGGGCCGCAATGACAAGACGTCAGTGGTCATCACCGACCCGACCGGCACGTCGGCGTCGGTGCCGCTTTCCTCCCGGTGGCGCAGCACGTCGAGCAGGCTGACGATGCCGACGAGCCGGTAGCGCAGGTCCACCACCGGCAGCGCGCTGAACCCGTAGCGGGTCATCCGCTCGATCGCCGTCGAGACGGGGTCGCCGCTCCGCACGGTCACCACGCGCGTCGTCATGATGTCCCGAGCTTTGCGGCTCACAGCCGTACCGTAGCGGGCCGCACCCGCGGGATCGCGAATGTGGCGCGCAGCGGGTCGAGACCCGAGACGACGGTCGCCCCGACGACGGCGAGCAGGGGCAGGCCGAACGCGGCGACGAAGTACGGTCGAGCTGCCGGTAGCGCCGCCGGGGCGATCGGCCGCGCGAGCTGGGCCACGGTCAGCCCGGCCACGACGACGGCCAGCGCGAGCTCCCCGGCCCGGGAGTCCACTGCCCGTCCCCACGACGACCGCATCCGCGCACGCTAAGCCCAGCGCAGGGGTCACCGCGTCCGCCCACGGGCTGAGACTGCGCCTCCTCCGCCGGGCCCGGACCTGGTAGGCAGGTCGGCATGGAGGACGGGGACGCGGACAGCACCTCCCCTGACTCCCTCGGCCTGGTGTTCCTCGATCGCCCGGGGTGCGCGGGCACCCGGGCGAACGGGGACGCGGGGCGGCATCCCTGCCCCACCCCGCCGGTCGGCACCATCAAGCTCCGCGTCGAGCGCCGACGCACCCTGCGGGTCTTCGTGTGCGAGGCGCACGCGGTCGGCCACTGCGATCCGCGCCCGCTCACCGACGACGACCGGGCCGAGCTCCGCCGCCGCCGTCGTCGCTGACGTCCCCGAGCTCTACCGCCGACGCCGTTCCGCCCGCACTGGGCGGTGGGGATCCCCGCGGGCCGCCCGCCCCGGCGCGGGTGGGGGCACGATGGCGCCGTGCCGACCCTCGCTCTCGCCCTGCCCGTGCTCGCGGCGCCGATGGCGGGCGGGCCGACCACGCCGGAGCTCGTCGTCGCCGCGGCCGCCGCGGGCGGGCTGGGCTTCCTCGCAGGCGGCTACAAGACCGCCGAGGCGCTGGCCGGGCAGATCGCGGAGGTCCGCCGCGCGACAGCGACCTTCGGCGTGAACCTCTTCGCGCCGAACCCGGTGCCGGTCGACCCCGCCGCGTACGCCCGCTACCGCGACGCCGTCCGCGCCGACGCCGAACGCTTCGGGGCCGCGGTCGCCGAGGAGCCGGTCGAGGACGACGACGGGTGGCGGGACAAGATCGACCTGTTGGTCGCGGACCCGGCGCCGGTCGTCTCGTTCACCTTCGGCATCCCCGACGCCGCCGCGCTCGCCGCCCTCCGCAAGGCGGGCAGCCTGCTCGTGCAGACCGTCACCTCGCGCGACGAGGCCGTGCGGGCGGCCGAGGCAGGCGTCGACCTGCTGGCGGTGCAGGCCGCGGTCGCCGGGGGCCATTCCGGCACGCTGACGCCCGAGCGGCCGCCAACCGCCGCACCCCTGCGCGAGCTGCTGGCGGAGATCAAGCAGACCGTCGGGCTGCCGACGGTCGCCGCGGGTGGCTTGGCCGATGCGGCAGCGGTCGCTGCTGCGCTCCACGAGGGCGCCGAGGCCGTGATGGTCGGGACCGCGCTGCTGCTGGCGCCCGAGAGCGGCACCTCCGCCGTCCACCGCGCGGCGTTGCTCGATCCCGACCGCGGCGACACCGTCGTCACGCGGGCCTTCACCGGCCGACCGGCCCGCGCGCTGCCCAACGCCTTCCTGACGAGGCACACCGCGGACGCCCCGCTCGGCTACCCGGCGTTGCACCACCTCACCAGCCCGATGCGCAAGGCCGCCGCCGCGGCCGGGGACGGCGGGTACGTCAACCTCTGGGCGGGCACCGGCCACCGCGCGGTCGTCGAGCGGCCCGCCGCGGAGATCCTGCGCAGCTTGGCCACCGAGATCTGACCCATCACCCGGATGGCGGAGGTGCTGGCCCCACCTCTGACCGGCCAGGAAGCACACTCGTTCCACGGCCGCTGCGGCGAGAGGCTTTCTCCACCACCAGATCTCAGGAGAAGAGCCCGACAATGACCCAGCCCGTCACCTACCCCGCCCCTCCGGCCCCCGCCCCGCGCCGCTCGTCGGCGGGCAAGGTCATCGGCATCGTCGTCGCCGCCATCGTGGTCCTCGCAGGCGTCGCCTCCGGCGCCCTGTTCCTCTTCGCCAAGCCCGTGCTCGACGAGGCCAAGGTCCAGACCGAGATCGTCCGCATCACCCACGACGCCTCCGGGCTCGACCCGACCGACGTCCACTGCCCGTCCAACGTGCCGCTGCACGCGGGCGACGTCTCGACCTGCACCGCCCAGCTCGACGGCCAGCCGGTGAGCTACCAGGTCCGCCAGGAGGACGACAAGGGCAACGTGCACATCCAGAGCAGCGGGTTCGTGGTCGTCGCCCCGATCGAGAAGACGCTCGCGGACCGGGTCGGCCAGAACACCGACACGACGGTCACCGCCACCTGCGCCGACGGCAAGAAGGTCGTCGTCGGGGGCAAGGGCACCACGATCCAGTGCACGGTCGTCAACACCGCCGACCCGACCGACACGCTCCCGGTCACCGCGACCGTGAGCGACGACGAGGGCACCGTCGACTTCAGCTGACCACCGCAACCGCGCCCGTCCCGCATCCGCCGGGGCGGGCGCGGTCGCGCGTCACCAGTCCCACCAGCCGCACGCGGGCACGAGGCCCTTCATGCGGACGGCGGCGGCCTCCACCCAGGCGGGCTCCCGGTCCGTGGCGTAGAAGAGCTTGAGGTACCCCTCGGGGTCGCGGCGGCACACGATCCCGACCGCCTGCCCGACGTGGTCGGAGACGCCCGAGGGCGCACAGCCACCTGGGTGGCACAGGAAGAACGCCGGGTCGTGGGCGTAGAGCGTGGCGCCGGACTGCGTGAACGCCCCGCCCGTCCACGCGTCGTCCCAGGAGGCGGCGCGCAACGCCACGTCAGACCGGCTGAGGGCCGGCGCGGCCACCAGGCCGGACACCAGCACCACCACGGTCACCGTGCTGAGGGCATGGCGCAGCAACGCGACGAAAGACGACATGGGTGATCCGCTCCCCGGGATCGGGGCGGCCCCGCTCCCCAGGGGGCCGCCTGACGAGGGGCGGCGATGTCCCGACGGCCGCATCCCTCACCAGGGCTGACGGCAGACCACCTGGCCTGGTTCGAGATCGGCGGCAGAACTTTGCAGGTGGGAACGCTCCGGCCTACAGCCGGGCCGATGCGGACGCGAACGTCGGCACCAGACCCGGGTCGTTGAAGGCGGTGATGCGGGCGATGCGGGGACCGATCAGGGTCAGCACCTCGACGCCGTGCGGCGCGTACCGGCCGTCGACCCCGCGGCCGTGGACGACGACGGCGGGCTGGCCGTTGGCGCTGGTGGGCTCCATCCGCCACTGACCTTCGGCCCGCAGGATGCGCGTGGCCAGGAACCCGATCACCGCGTCCCGTCCGGTGAACCAGGTCGGGGTGGGCGGCATCTCCAGCTCGACGTCGGCCCGCAGCAGACCGACCAGCGCATCGGCGTCGGCCCGGGCGAAGGCGTCGATGTAGCTGTCCAGCAGCGCGCGTCGGGCCCCTTCGTCCGGCTCCGCGAGGTCGTCCTCGACCGGTCCGGCCTCGGCCAGGTGCGCCCGGGCCCGCCGCAGCGCGCTGTCGACCGCCGCCGTCGTCGTCTCCAGCATCGCGGCGACCTCGGCCGTCCGGAATCCGAGCACGTCACGCAACGTCAGCACGGCCCGCTGACGGGCGGGCAGGTACTGCAACGCGGCGATGAGGGCCAGCCGCACCCCCGTCCGTCCCGCGACGATCGCTCCCGGGTCGCCGCCGAACAGCGCGTCGGGGGCGGGCTGGAGCCACGCGACCGACGGCTCGTGCGGCGCGAGGGCTACTCGGTGGTCGTCCGAGGGCGGCCCCCATCCCGAGGGCAGCGGCCGCCGGGAGCGCGTCCCCAGCGCCGTGAGACAGGCCCGGGTTGCGATCGTGTACAGCCATCGGCGCACCGACGATCGGCCCTCGAAGCCCGCGAACCCGCGCCACGCCCGCAGGTAGGTCTCCTGGACGAGGTCCTCGGCGTCGTGGATCGAGCCGAGGATCCGGTAGCAGTGCGCGAGCAGCTCCGGCCGGAAGGGCTCGACCACGGCGGAGAACTCGGCGTTCGACGTCATCGCGACTCCTTGTGCGTTCACTGTAGGAGGTGGCTCAGCTGATCGGGCGCATCCCGGCGCCGCTGACCTGGTACTCCGCGGCGCTGTCGGGATCCGCGACGACCTCGGTGACGGCCTTCGCGACCTGTTCGGGGGTGAGGACCGGCTGCAGGCGCTCGACGAAGGTGTCCTCGTCGACGCCCTCGCGGGCCGCGTAGCCCGCCACGCCACCCGCGCCGAGGCCGGTCGCCGGGGTCAGCTGCGGGAGCAGCGCGACGAACCGGAGGGCCAGCCCCGCCCGGCGGGACTCGTCGGCCGCGTAGCCCCGGAGGTACCGGATCGCCGCCTTGGCGCCTGCATATCCCCCGCTGAGCGGGGACCCGGCCAGCGCGGCTCCGCTGGACATCGCGACCACCACGCTGCCCGGCGCCATCGGCTCCCGCAGCGCGGCCCGCGTCCAGGTGAAGACGTGCCGGGTGTCGACGTGCCAGTTGCGGCTGAAGGTCTCCCAGGTCTGCTCGTGCACCGGCGCCATGTGCGGCGGGGCCCCGGCGTTGAGCACGAGCAGCCCGGGCCGGTGGTCGCGCAGCACGGCCTGGGCGAGCGCCTCGTCGGTCGCATCGGCGGCCAGGGGGACGAACGCGTCGCCGAGGTCGTCGCGGACCGCGCGGAGCTCGTGGTCGTCGCGGGCGATGCCGACGACGGTGCTGCCCGCCGCGACGAGCGCAGCGGCGATCGCCCGCCCGAAGCCACGGCTGGCTCCGGTGACGACGGCGGTCTGGGGGAAAGCGGACATCGGACGCTCCGGGGGTGGTCGGGCTGGGTCCGGATCAAGACCGGCGTCCGCCCGGAAATCCGTCGGCGGGTGAGCCAGGTCACAGCGGGCGCGCACCCCGGGTGCACCCGGATCCGGGCGCCATCAGCTCGGTGCTGCGGCTGCGCCGTCCCCGGTTGGCCGTCGGCGGTCGGCTCACCGGCCTGGGGATCGCCTACCCGTCGCGCGAGCCGGGCCGCCACCCGTGGATGGGCCGCCGCGTGCCGGACGTGCCTTGCACGGACGGGCGCCTCTACGAGCTGCTGCGCGACGGCCGGTTCGTGCTGGTCAGGGCGGCGAACACGGGAGCGGAGGACCAGAGGGGCGCCGAGTGGTCAGACCGCGTGCGGTCGGTCTGCCGCGCGCCGGGCAGCGCCGCGGAGCTCCCGACGACCGTCCTCGTGCGGCCCGACGGCTACGTCGCCTGGGCCGCGGACAGCCCGACACCAGCGGATGTCGAGGCGGCGGTGTCGCGCTGGTGCGGACCTGCCGCGTTCGCCCGGTTGCCATGACGCAGCACTGCCGGATCGTCCTGGCCGGTCCGCTCTCCGAGCCCGCGCGGACCGCCATCGACGACCGGTTCGCCCCGACCACGATCACCAGCGGCGGCGCAACCACCGTGGTCGAGCTGGCCTGCGTCGACCAGCCCGCCGTGCAGGCCGTGCTGAACCTGCTGTGGGACCTCGGGCACGACGTCCTGTCGCTCACCCACGACAGGTGAGCGCCGTCAGATCAGGCCGACACCACGGGCGACGGCCACGGCGTCCTGCCGCGAGGCCACGCCGAGCTTGCGGTAGAGGCTCTTGTTGTAGGCCTTGACGGTGTTGATCGACAGGAACAGCGCGCCGCCGATCTCGCGCTGCGACGCCGACCCCGGCAGCATGCGCAGGATCGACAGCTCGCGGTCGGTCAGCTCCTCGGCCTCCAGCTCGACCCGTTCCGTCTCGGAATCCGCGGTGCCGAAGGTCGCCGACAGGCACAGCACCGCAGAGCGGGCGTCGTGCCTGCCGGGGATGACGGTGTCGGGAGCGAGCTTGGACGCGCAGTTCTCGAGCCAGCGCGGCACGCCGTCCTGGCGGCCGGACATCGCCGACGCGAAGGCCGGCGAGCTCGCCGGCTGCGGGCCGACGGCCCGATCGAGCAGCTGTTCGCCGAGCTGCAGGTAGGTCGCCGCCGCCCCGCGGGGGAGAACCACGACTCCGCGTTGCGGTAGAGCACGTCGGCGGCACCGTCGTCGTCGCCCGCCCGCAGGAGGTGCCGGACCGGTGGTCAGCGCCGCCGGGCTGCCGCTCATCGTCTGGGGCCTGGTCGTCAACGATCTCTGGATCCTCATCACCGGGCTGGTGATCCAGTCGGCGGGCAAGCTCTGGTTCCTCGACCGGATGGTCTGGGTCCACGACGACATGGTCGCGCTCGGCCACACCCCGCCGATGGGCACCCGCTAGAGCGCGCTCGACCGGCGGACCGCGTGCGGCGGGGGCGTCCGGGCCATGTGGACGACCAGGCCGCAGGGCACCAGGAACAGGCACAACAACGCAGGCACCGCCACGTCCAGCAGCGCGAACAGCGAGGCCAGGACGAGCGGCACCACCGTCTGCGCTGTCACCGACGACGAGAGCCTGCGCAGGGGCCGGGACCGCGCGGCGTCCTCACGGACCAGCCGACGCTCGATCTCGGTCCAGGCGCGGGCCTCGTCCCTGCTGAGCATGCGGCCTCCGTGGTCCAGGCGTCGGACCCGGATGGGCCCGACGCTGGAGACCACAGTGGCGAGTGGTGTTGACCCCCGTGTTGCGCCGACGTTACGACTACGCCGTGACGTGGTCGCTCGGCGTGGGTTCGGCAGGCACCGGCGTGCCCCCGCGCCGACCCAAGGTGATGTAGAGGCCCGCGAACACCACGACCCCGAAGATCGCGAGCGCCACCGCCAGCTGGTTCTGCCAGGCGGCGTAGGCGCCGGTCAGCAACAGGAACGCCGGGATCCACGCGGTGACCCACCCCTGGATCGCGCAGACCGCGCCCGTGTAGCGGCTCAGGCTCTCCACCCCGCGACCCAGCACGAGGAAGAACAGCAGCCACAGGAACGCCCAGTACAGCCAGATCACGCCGAACCCGGGATCGCCGAAGTGGAAGAAGTTCAGGCCCGAGTAGACCAGCGCGGACACGAAGACGAAGAGGCAGAAGTAGCCCAGGCCGGTCGGGTCCAGACCGAACGTCAGGTTGAGCCCGACGTAGAGGTAGGTGAAGGAGAACAGGTAGAGGCCCGCCGCCGAGAGGATCGTGTCGGCGTTGCCGTTGGCGGTGAAGATCAGGTAGGTCGGGGTGATGATCTGGAGCCCGCCGACGAAGAAGTTGATCGGCGCGGCGGACTTCGCGTCGACCCATCCCAGCAACATCGCGCCGTTGATGAACAGCACGGCTCCGACGAACAGCAGTCCCACGGCTGCCATGGGTGCGCACCTCTCTGTGTCGCAAAACGGGGTCGCAAAGGGGGCTGCGTCCGGGACGCAGCCTGGTGCGGGCCAGGCGGGGCAGGTCCGCGAGCCTGCCCCGCCGGGCCCGGTGGCGCCGACCCCTCAGGCGCTGGACTTCGGTACGCCCATGCCCGGGTCGATCTGGGCCGGGCCGTTCTTGCCGGGTCGCACGTCGATGTCGAAGATCGCGGTCGGGAGGTACACCGTCGAGCACGAGTTCGGGATGTCGACCACGCCGGACAACCGGCCCTCGATCGGCGCGGCGCCCAGGATCATGTAGGCCTGGATGTCGCTGTAGCCGAACTTCTGCAGGTAGTCGATCGCGTGCAGGCAGGCCCGCTGGTAGGACAGGTGCGAGTCGAGGTAGCGCTGCTCGCCGTCCAGCGTCACCGAGGTGCCCGAGAAGGCCAGCCACTGGTCGTAGCGCGGGTCGACGTTGCCGGGCATGAAGATCGCGTTCTCGGAGACGCCGTAGGTGGCCATGCCGCCCTTGATGAGGTCGACGTGCAGGTCCATGAACCCGCCCATCTCGATCGCGCCGCAGAACGTGATCTCGCCGTCGCCCTGGGAGAAGTGCAGGTCGCCCATGGAGAGCTTCGCGTCCTTCACGAACACCGGGTAGAAGACGCGCGAGCCCTTGGTGAGGTTCTTGATGTCCTGGTTGCCGCCGTTCTCGCGCGGCGGGGCGGTGCGGGCGGCCTCGCCCGCGACGCGGGTGAACTCGTCGCCGCTCAGGTTGCCCAGGATCGCCGAGTCGGGCAGCGGTGGCAGCGCCAGCGGCGGCACGCGGTTCGGGTCGGTGGCGATGAGAGCGCCTTCGCGCGCGTTCCACTTGGCCAGCAACTCGGCCGAGGGCGCGGTGCCCATCAGTCCGGGGTGCACGATGCCGGTGAACGACACGCCCGGCACGTGGCGGGAGGTGGCCTTGCCGCCCTGGAAGTCCCAGATCACCTTGTAGGCGTCCGGGAACTGCTCGGTGAGGAACCCGCCGCCGTTGCCGGTGGCGAACACGCCGGTGTAGCCCCAGCCCTGCCCGGCCAGCGGTCCGGAGTCCTCCTGCGGGATCGGCCCGACGTCGAGGATGTCGACGATCAGCAGGTCGCCCGGCTCGGCGCCTTCCACCGCGATCGGCCCGGAGAGGACGTGCACGCCTGCCAGCGGAGCGTTGAGGACGTCGTCGGCGGAGTCGTCGTTGTGGATCGCCCCGTCGAACCACTCGCGGCAGTCGACCCGGAACGTGTCGCCGGGACGGACCTGGACCAGCGCCGGGATGTCGGGGTGCCACCGGTTGTGGCCGACGATGCGCTGCTCGGTGAACTTCTTCATCGAGTCGAGCGGGAACACGACCTCGGGCATGGCGTCTCTCCTCGTGCATCTTGTGGACGTGAGCGCCGGCTGCGCCGGCGCCCGTTTGGCGGTGAGAGCAGACGGGTCAGGGCCGCGGGAGTCCGCGGAAGGCGGGGTTCGGCGGCGCCATCGGCGTCCGCTTCCGCCGGGCGCCCGTGGGCGCGGAGACGACCTGGGGTTCGTACCTCGTGGCCTCGGTGTGGTCGATCACGGCCATGCGCCTGCGGTCGGCCAGCCCGAGCATGGGCGGCGTGAAGACCCGTGCGGTCGGGCCGTCGCACGTGGGGCACGCGACCGTGTCCGGCGCGGTTCCGATGGGCATGCGGACGTCGACGCATCCGTCGTCATCGCATCGGTAGGTGTAGATCGCCATCCGCTCAGCCCCTCGGCTTGTGGATTTGCCTACGGTCCGTGTTCGGGTCAGAGGACGCCGTCATATGCGGCGTGAGCTGCGAACTCGCTCCGCCGAAAGTGGAAACATTTTCCTAGGAAACTACAACGGGTCACCGGGGCTGTCAACGACAGCGGAGCTCAGAGCTGCTGGATGACGTCCCAGAACAAGCCGTCCGCGGCGGCCAGGAAGACCCGCTGGCGCAGGTGCCGGTCGCGCAGCTCGACGGTGCCGCGCGGGCTCTCGTAGGACAGGCCCTCCGCCACGGACGTCATCGGCGGCACGTCGATCGAATGCGCCCGGCGCATGAGCTCGGTGAGCAGCCGGACGCCCTCGTAGCAGGACTCGCCCAGGCTGTTCAGCACCGGCGCGTCCTGGCCGAAGCGGCGGAAGTAGGTGGCCGCGAAATCGAGCCCGGACGTCGTCGCGAGGTCCTCGAAGTAGCCCGCGGAGGTCATGAGGCCCCGCGTGTTGTCCGCGCCCGAGGCGAGCAGCACGTTCTCGTCGATCAACGAGCTGAAGCGCAACACGTCCCGGTCCAGCCCCGAGGCGCTGAAGGCCCGGTTGAACTCCACCGCGTCGTCGCCGATGAGCAACATCAGCACGGCCTCGCAGCCGCTCGCCTCGACCCGGTGCAGCACCTGGGAGTACTCGGAGGTGCCGAGCGGCACGTACATCTCGTCGCAGACCGTCCCGCCGATCTGCCGCAGGTACCGCCGGGCCACCTTGGCCGTGAGCCGGGGCCACACGTAGTCGTCGCCGACGATCGTCCACCGCCGGACGCCGACGGACTCCGCGAACCAGTCGAGCGTCGGGCCCAGCTGCTGGTCGGGCGTCTCGCCGGTCATGAAGACGCCGGGCCTGCGCTCGCCGCCCTCGTACAGCGCGGTGTAGGCGTACGGGATCCGCCCGCCGATCATGGGCGCGATGGCCTCGCGGACGGCGGAGATGTGCCAGCCCGTCACCGCTTCGATGGCGCCCACGCGGATGAGCGCGTCGATCTCCGTGGCGACGGTCGCGGGCGCGGTGCCCCCGTCGACCGGCACGAGGTGGACCTCGCGCCCGAGGACACCACCCTCGGCGTTGATCTCTTCCACGGCGAGCGTGGCGCAGCTCTCGCAGGACGGCCCGAAGATCCCCGCCGGGCCTTGCAGGGGGATCACCAGAGCCATGTTGAGGACGTCACGCTCATGCGTCGGCGGCACCGTGAGGCGCTCCGGCGCCACGAGCGAAGCCATGGCGACACGCTAGCCATACGACGACAGCCTGCGGCTACTCCAATCGTAGGGATAACATTCGCTGATGTCGGCTCAACCGGAGCGATCACCGCAAACCAGCGATGACTCCCTTCGGCTGCTGTCGCTCGTCGAACGGGCCGCCACTCTGCGTCTCGACGAGGCGCTCAAGGCCCACGGCTCCGGCATCGAGCAGTGGCGGATCCTGTCGCTGCTCGTCGAGCAGGGCGGCTGCCCGATGAACGTCGTCGCCGACCACGCCCTGATGCTCGCGCCGAAGCTCAGCAAGCTCGTCGACCGGATGGTCTCGGCCAACCTGGTGCTGCGGCGGGCGGACAACCAAGACCGCAGGCGCGTCCTCGTCGTCGCGTCGGCGCGCGGCCGTCAGGCCCTCACCCGGTGGAACGCGGTCGCCGCCGAGGTGCAGGACCAGTTCCGCGAGATCCTGGGGGCGGACGTCGACCTGCTCGACGATCTCCTGCACCGCCTGGCCCACGGCCTCACCCGCACCTCGACCCCGGCCCCCGAGCCGACCTGAGCGCTCAGCCGCCCGCCGGTTCGAGGCGGACGCAGCAGTGGTCGGGGGTCGGGCGCAGCTGCGCTGCGAGACCGGTGCGACCGACGCCGTCGAGGACGCCGTCGAGCAGGCGCAGGTTCATGCCGCAGACGAGCTCGGTGTGCTCCTGGGCCAAGGCGTGGAACGGGCAGTTCACCAGCGCCACGCCTGCCCCCTCCACCCGCGGCTCGTACCCCTGGTCTTCGAGCACGCCCAACGCGACGGCGCGGGCGTCGGCCCCGCCCTCGGCCGCCGCCTTGGCGAGGTCCTGGCCCACCGCGTAGGCCCGGCGGCCGAGGGCGGTGCGGGGTGAGTCGCCGGAGCGGTCGGCCTCCTCCAATGCGGCGGCGAGGAGCTGCCCGGCCAAGGCGTAATGCCGTTCGGGCAGCGACACGGCCACTTCGCAGCCGGAGCGCCGGTACAGCTTGGCCGGTCGACCGGCGCCCGGCCCCGTCCGTCCGCTCCGCCGTTCGAAGACCACCTCGAGCAGCCCCTCGTCCACCAACCGGTCCAGGTGGAAGGCGGCGGTGGTGCGGGCCAGTCCCAGCTCGGCGGCGGCGTCGTCGCGGCTGACCGGACCCGGCCTGCGCACCACGTGGTCGTACAGCCTGCGACGGGTGGGCTCGTCGAGCGCGGCGACGGCGGACACCCGCGCCTCCTGCCGATCGGTCATGCCCCCACTGTAGAGACAACTTTCGTTGACGAAACTCGGAAGCCAAGTCTACCGTCCCTCTATCAACAATGACTGTTGTATTTAGAAGGAGCAGCGATGACCACCGAGGTCCCCACCACCGCGCCGACCACCTTGTCCGACCCCGCCTACCGCGCGTTCCTGCTGCTGCGCACGGTCTTCACCGTGGCGCCGATCCTGTTCGGGCTCGACAAGTTCACCAACCTGCTCACGGACTGGCCGCACTACCTCGCGCCGTGGCTGGACGCGATCGTGCCCGGCACCGCGCAGCAGGCGATGTCCGCGATCGGCGTGGTGGAGATCGTCGCGGGGATCGCCGTCGCGGTGGCGCCCCGGTTCGGCGCCTGGCTCGTCGCGGCGTGGCTGTTCGGCATCATCGTCAACCTCGTCACCTACCCCGGCTTCTTCGACGTCGCGCTGCGCGACTTCGGCCTGCTCGCGGGCGCGGTCGCGCTGGCCCAGCTCGCCACGCGGTACTCCACCGGCCGCCACCTCCGTCGCGGCGCCGCGTCGTGAGCTCGCCGCGGGCGTCGACGCGCTCGACCCCCTCCAGCGGAGCCTCCGGGTCATCCCGCGCCGGGCCGCGGTGGACCTGCCCGCCGCCGAGCGGGCGGTGGCCGACCTGCTCGTCGCGTTGGGCAAGGACCCGACCGACGAGCACCTGTCCGGCACCCCGGGGCGCGTGGCCAGGGCCTACGCCGAAATGCTCACCCCGCGCGCCTTCGACCTGACCACCTTCCCCAACGACGAGGGCTACGACGAGCTCGTCCTGGCCAGGGACATCCCGGTCCAGTCGCTGTGCGAGCACCACCTGCTGCCCTTCCAGGGCGTCGCGCACGTCGGCTACCTCCCGGGCGCGCGCATCCTCGGCCTCTCGAAGCTCGCCCGGATCGTCGAGCACTTCGCCCGCGACCTGCAGGTGCAGGAGCGGCTGACCCAGGAGGTCGCCGACCGGCTGCACGCCGACCTGGCGCCGAAGGGCGTCGGGGTGGTGATCGAGGCCGAGCACCTGTGCATGTCGCTGCGCGGGGTGCGGGCCGCCGGGTCCCGCACCGTCACCTCCGCCGTGCGGGGCGTCCTGCGCGACGACGCCCGTTCCCGCCAAGAGTTCCTCGCCCTCACCGGAGTGTCCCGTGGATGAGCCGTTTGTGATCGTCGGCGCGAGCCTGACCGGCGCCAAGGCCGCCGAAACCCTCCGCGACGAGGGCTACGACGGGCCCATCGTCCTGATCGGTGCGGAGTCCGCGCACCCCTACGAACGGCCGCCGCTCTCCAAGGGCTTCCTCACCGGCTCCGCCGACCGGACCAGCCTCGACGTGCACGAGCAGGGCTGGTACGCCGAGCACGGCGTCGAGCTCCTCCTCGGCCACCGCGTCACGGCCCTGGACCGCGCGGACCACGAGGTGGAGCTCGAGGACGGTCGCCGTCTCGGCTACGCCAAGCTGCTCCTGGCCACCGGCGCTCAACCGCGGCGGCTCGCGGTGCCCGGCGCCGAGCTGGCCGGGGTGCACCACCTCCGCTCGGTCGAGGACGCCGAACGGCTGCGCGAGGCGATCCGCGGCGGCGGGCACGTCGTGGTCGTGGGCGCGGGGTGGATCGGGCTGGAGACCGCGGCGGCAGCGCGTGGGTACGGCTGCCAGGTCACCGTGATCGAGCCGCAGGCCGCCCCGCTGCAGGCCGCCCTCGGTCCGGAGATGGGCGGCTTCTTCGCGGGCGTGCACCGGCGGCACGGCGTCGACGTCCGGCTGGGCCGCGGGGTCACCGCGCTCCGGGGCGACCGCCGCGTCCACGGGGTGGTCACCGATGACGGAACCGAGGTCCCGGCCGAGATCGTGATCGTCGGCATCGGCGCGGTACCGAGCACTGAGCTGGCCGAAGCCGCGGGCCTGGCCGTCGACAACGGCATCCTCGTCGACGAGTACCTCCGCACGACCGACCCTGACGTCTTCGCCGCGGGCGACGTGGCCAAGGCGTTCCACCCGCGCTACGGCACGTGGATCCGGGTCGAGCACTGGGCCAACGCCCTGAACAGCGGACCGGCCGCGGCCCGCACCATGCTCGGCCGCGGCATCGCCGACGACCGCCTCCCCTACTTCTTCACCGACCAGTACGACATCGGCATGGAGTACTCCGGCTGGTTCCCGCCGGGCGGCTACGACAAGGTCGTCACCCGCGGCGACCTCGACGCCGCCTTCCACACGTTTTGGCTCGCAGGCGACCGCGTCGTGGCGGGCATGCATGTGAACCTGTGGGACGACGGGATCGCCCCGGTCCAGCACCTCCTCCGGGCAGGCCTGCCGGTGGACTCCCACCTCCTCGCCGACCCGTCCGTGCCGTTGGACCGCACGACAGCACCCGTCTGACCGCGGCTCCACGGCTGGTCATGGGTTCGGTCAAATATCGCGGCGGAAGGCGCGGGCGGCGATGCGGGCGTAGTCGGCGGCGGTAGGGGCCGCCATCTCCTCGCGCATCAGGACGATGCCGTAGAAGAGCGGGCCGGTGGCGGCCAGGACGACCTGCCTCGGGTCGACACCGGCAGCGATCTCGCCCCGTTCCGCGGCCCGGCGGACGACCGCGGCCGAACGCTCGACCCGGTCGGTCCAGAAGGCGCGCAACGCCATCGCCGCCTCGTCCGACCGGAACGATGCCGCGATGAGGGCGAGCGCGACCGGCGAGCCGCCGCTCAGGGCGGCGTGCAGCTCGTGGTTGATCGCCACGAGATCGGTCTCGAACGCGCCGGTGTCGGGTGCCTCCCACGCTGCGCCCGTGGCCTCATCGAGGACGTCGGAGAGCAGCCCGCCGACATCGCGCCAGCGCCGGTAGACCGTCGTTCGGTGCACCCCGGCCCGCCCGGCGACGCCATCGACGGTGAGCGCGTCGAACCCGTGCTCGCACAGCTCCGCGACGACCGCGTCGTGCACGACGGAGCGGATCCGCGCCGCCCGGCCACCGGGTCGGGTTGCGCGGGCGGGGGCGGCCATGGCAGCATCCTAACCGCTACAGTTGTCGCATTAAGGAGCAAGTCGGTGCTCGTACTCCGCTAGACCCGCCGGTCCGCCCCGGTTTCCCGGGGGTCGTCCCCTGCGTGTTCGGAGTTCGCATGAGTACCCAGCTGCCCACGTCCGTCGTCTGTACCGACGTCGCCTTCTCCTGGTCCGACGGCGAAGCCGTGTTCGACGGCCTCACCACCACGTTCGGCGAAGGGCGCTCCGGCCTGATCGGGGTGAACGGGTCGGGCAAGTCGACATTGCTGAAGCTCGTCGCCGGGACCCTGGGCCCGACCGGCGGGACGATCACCGTGCACGGCGAGCTCGGCTACGTCCCGCAGGACGTGGCGCTGACGACCGACGTCACGGTCGAGGAAGCGCTCGGCATCGCCGAGGTGCGGGCGGCGCTGCGGGCGATCGAGGGCGGCGACGTCCGACCGGAGCTCTTCGCCACCGTCGGCGACGACTGGGACGTGGACGAGCGCGCCCGTGCGACGCTCGACCAGCTCGGGCTGTCCCGGATCGGTCTCGACCGCAGGCTCGGCCAACTCTCCGGCGGCGAGTCGGTGCTGCTCTGCCTGGCCGCGGAGCTCTTGCGCAGGCCGTCGGTGCTGCTGCTCGACGAGCCGACCAACAACCTCGACCTCGCCGCGCGGCGCAAGCTCGCCGAGGCCCTCCGGGCGTGGCGGGGCACGTTGATCGTGGTCACGCACGACCGTGAGCTGTTGGCGGCGGTCGACCAGATCGGCGACCTGCGCGACGGCGAGCTGACGTGGTACGGCGGCAACCTCGCCGACTACGAGGCGGCCGTCGAGGCCGAGCAGCAGACGGCCGAACGCCTGGTGCGGGCGGCCGAGCAGGACGTGCGGCGGCAGAAGCGCGAGCTCGCCGACGCGCGGATCAAGCTGGACCGCAGGCTGCGCTACGGCAAGAAGATGTGGGACAACAAGCGCGAGCCGAAGATCGTGATGGGCGAGCGCAAGCGGCAGGCGCAGGTGGCCGCGGGCAAGCACCGCAACATGCACGTCGACAAGCTCGCGGAGGCCCGGGACCGGCTCACGCAGAGCGAGGAGGCACTGCGCGAAGACCGCGAGATCCGCATCGACCTGCCCGCCACCGAGCTGCCAGCGGGCCGGACCGCGCTCGTCCTCAAGGACCTGCGGACCCGCTGTCAGGAGCCGACGGACCTGGAGATCCGCGGGCCCGAACGGGTGGCGCTGGTCGGGCGGAACGGCGCGGGAAAGAGCACGTTGCTCGCCACGATCGTCGGCGCGTTGACGCCGGTCGCGGGCTCGGTGTCGGTCGCTGTGCCGATGCGGTTCCTGCCCCAGCGGTTGACGGTCCTCGATCCCGCGGCGACGGTCGCGGAGAACGTCGGCCGCTTCGCGCCGGACGCCACCGACAACGAGGTCCGCGCCCGCCTGGCCCGGTTCCTGTTCCGCAAGCGCAAGGCCGACCAGTTGGTGAACACCCTGTCGGGCGGCGAACGCTTCCGCGCGACCCTGGCCGCGCTGCTGCTCGCCGAGCCCGCCCCGCAGCTCCTGCTGCTGGACGAGCCGACCAACAACCTCGACATGGCCAGCGTTCGCGAGCTGACCAGCACCCTGGCGGCGTTCGAAGGTGCGCTGCTGGTGGCCAGCCACGACGTGCCGTTCCTGCGCGAGGTGGGCATCACCCGGTGGCTGCAGCTCGACGAGACCCTGACGGAGATCGAACCCCTCTGACGGTGATCAGCCCACGAGGCCGTGCCTCTCGATCGTGAAGGTGCGGCGATAGGCGTCGGGCGTGGTGTGCAGCGTCTCGCGGAAGTGCCGTCGCAAGGCGTGGGCGGTGCCGAACCCGCAGTCGGTGGCGACCCGTTCGACCGGGAGGTCGGTCGTCTCCAACAGCTGTTGGGCGCGGCGCAGTCGCTGGGTGTTGAGCCAGTCGAGGGGTCGGCTGCCCGTGCGGTTCACGAAGTGCCGGTGCAGGGTGCGCGGGCTCACCCGGGCCCGGCGGGCGACTTGTTCGATGGTCAGGGGCTCGTCGAGGTGTTCGAGCGCCCAGGTCATGGTCTCGCCCAGGCTGTCGGTGATCGTGGGGCGCGGGAACGGGTCGGCGTACTGGAGCTGGTGGCCTTCTCGGTGCGGGGCGGCGACGATCC
Source organism: uncultured Actinomycetota bacterium (assembly GCA_963799945.1). Taxonomy (GTDB): domain Bacteria; phylum Actinomycetota; class Actinomycetes; order Mycobacteriales; family Pseudonocardiaceae; genus Pseudonocardia. The sequence goes on along the minus strand of CAWCZG010000001.1, from coordinate 800,335 downwards.
GCCGGGCGACCTGGTTCGCCACCGCCGCGCCGTGGTCCTTGCGGACGAGGTGCAGGCACAGGTCCACGCCTGCCGTCTTGCCTGCCGAGGTGAGGACGTCACCTTCGTCGATGTAGAGCGGCGCGGGGTCCACGTGGACCTTCGGGTAGCGCCGGGCCAGGACGTCGGCGTGCACCCAGTGCGTCGTGGCGCGGCGGCCGTCGAGGACGCCCGCGGCGGCGAGGACGAACGCGCCGGTGCAGATCGACGCCACGCGGGCTCCGCGCGCCGCGGCCTCCCGGACCGCCTCGACGAGGTCCGCCGGGGGTTGGAGCGCCGCGTCGTGGCAGGCCGGGACGATCACCGTGTCCGCCGCGACCAGGTCGTCGTAGGTGAACGGGGTCGAGGCGGTGAACCAGCTGTCCACGCGGGCCCCTGGCGGGCTGCAGACCTGCAGCCGGTACCAGTCGTCGTCGGCGTTGGCCATCGCCTGTCCGAAGATCGCGCACGGGGCGGCGAGCTCGAAGATCGGCACTCCGTCGCTCAGGGCGAGAGCCACAGTTCCCGTCATGGCCGAAAATGTACGCTAGGCGGCAGTCCAGTCACTGTCGTCGCGCGACGATCCTGCGGAAGCTCGAAGCGTGGAAGAGACAGAGTTCGTGCAGGAACCCCTCGCGGCGCGCGCGGCGGCCTGGCTGCGACCCGCGGTCGCCGTCGCCGCCATCGGGTGGGGAGCCAACCAGTTCGCCCCGCTGATCGTCTTCTACCAGCAGCACGGGGTGTCGAGCACCGCGACCGGGATCATGTTCGGCCTCTACGCGGTCGGGCTGATCCCGGCGCTGCTCGTCGGCGGCCGGTGGTCAGACCGGGCGGGTCGCAAGCGCGTCGTGGTCACGGCGCTGCTGTTGTCGCTGGCCGCGACGGTGATGCTGATCCTGGGCGGGGAGGTGCCCGCCCTGTTGTTCGTCGGACGCTTCGTCGCGGGGGTCAGCAGTGGGCTGGCCTTCGGGACCGGCGCGGCCTGGATCCGGGAGGCTTCGGCCGCTGAGCCGGGCCTGCACCACGGCGCCCGGCGCGCGACGATCGCCATGACGACAGGGTTCGCCGTCGGGCCGCTGGTCGCGGGGCTGATCGGGCAGTGGACGCCCGACCCCCAGCTCTGGCCCTACGTGCCGAACCTCGCGCTGTGCGTCGTCGCGCTGCTCCTGCTCGCGGGGGCCGACGGCCGCGGTCCCCGGGTGCCCGCGCGCACGGAGACCGTCGCCGCGGCGGCGCGGAACGACGTCAACACCCATCTCCTCCGCGTCTCGACGCTGTTCGCGCCCTGGGTGTTCGCCACGGCCGCGATCGCGCTGGCGTACCTGCCGGGGCTCGTCGCGGCGGGCCCCCAGCAGCTCGCCTTCGCCGCGATCGCCACCGCGCTCCCGGCCCTGGTCGGTGTGCTCGTGCAGCCCGTGATCGCTCGGGGCCACGGTGACCGCCCGGCTACCGCGTTGCGCATGCCCGCGATGGGGGTGACCGTGATCGCGCTGGGCGTTGCCGTCGGGGCGGCGGCGGTCTCGACCACGTGGGCGGTCATCGTCGCCGAGATCGCCCTCGGCGCGGCCTACGGCATCACCCAGTTCGCCGGGTTGGCCGACATCCAGCAGATCGCCCCGCCCGCGCTGCTCGGCTACGCCACCTCGACCTACCAGGCCCTCGCTTACATCGGGTTCGCCGTGCCCTACCTGCTGGCGCTGACCCACGCCGGGCTGGGCTGGTCGCCGACCCTCGGGCTCACCGTGGTCACCGCGATCGCCGTCGCCGCAGCGGCGGGGCTGTACCTCGGCGCGCATCGACAGGACGGGGCATAGGCGTGCCCGTCCGATCAGCCTCCTGTGCAATTCCGGTAGGTGGTTTGCGGCGGACCCCGCAGCATGGGGCGATCTTGCTCCGGTGCTGCGGGGTCCGGGTCTCTGGATTGTCTTAGTGGATGTGGGAGCCGCCGTTGACGTCGTACGTGACGCCGGTGATGTATCCGGATTCCTCCCGGCAGAGGTACGTGATCAGGTCGGCGACGTCGGCGACGGCACCGATACGGCCGACCGGGGTCCCTGCGAGGAGCTCGGTCTTGCGCTCGCCTTCGAGGGCGCCGCCGGTGATGTCGGTGCCGATGAGGCCGGGTGCGACGGAGTTGGCGGTCACCCCGTGGGCGCCGAGCTCGCGGGCCAAGGCGCGGGCGAACCCGAGTTGGGCGGCCTTGGCGGCGGAGTAGGCGACGCCGCCGAACACCCCACCGCCGCGCTCGGCCGACACCGACGAGAGGAACACGATGCGCCCGAAGCCGCGTTCGGCGAGGCCGGGTGCGACGCGGCGGGTGATGTTGTAGGCGCCGCGCACGTTGACGGCGAAGATGCGGTCCCACTCGGCACCGGTCACGTCGAGGAACCGGGTGGGTGAGGTGATGCCTGCGTTGTTGACCAGCGCACCGACCGGCGGCACGGCCCCGTCGAGGGCGACGAGGGCGTTGTCGACGGAGGTCTCGTCGGTGACGTCGCAGCCGACGCCGATGGCGCGCACGCCATGGCGGGCGGCCACCTCGTCGGCGGCGTCTTTGGCGGCGGGCTCGTCGAGGTCGAGGACGGCGATGTTCCATCCTGCTGCGGCGAGAGCGTGCGCGGTGGCGCGGCCGATGCCGCGCTGTGAGCCTGCGCCGGTGATGATGGCGGTCTTGTCCGTGACGGACATGGGGTTCTCCGAAGTGTCAGGTGGTGGGCGAGGACGCGAGCTCGGTCTTGATCCGCGCGATGACGGCGTCGGTCGAGAGCCCGTAGCGGTCGTGCAGGGTGGGCAAGGCGCCCGCGGCGAGGAACGCATCGGGCAGCGCGATCGGGACGACCCGGGTGCCGACGCCCGCGAAGGCGAGGGTCGAGGCGACGGACTCGGCGAGTCCACCGATCACCGTGTGGTTCTCGCAGGTGACGACGAGCCGGTCGGTGCGAGCAGCGCGCAGGATCGCTTCCCGGTCCAGGGGCTTGATCGTGGGTACGTGCAGGACGGCGACGTCGACGTGGTCGGCCTCGAGCCGGGCCGCGGCCTGCAGCGCCCGCATTGTCATCAGCCCGGTGGAGATGATCACGACGTCGCGGCCGGTGCGCAGCTCGGCGGCCTTGCCGAGCTCGAACCGGTAGTCGTACTCGTCGAGCACGGCGGGCACGGCGCCCCGCAGCAGCCGCAGGTAGGTCGGGCCGTCGTGGGCGGCGAGCTGTGGGACGGCCTGCTCGATGTCGACCGCGTCGCAAGGGTCGACGATGGTCAGCCCCGGGCAGGCCCGCAGGATCGCGAGGTCCTCGGTGGCCTGGTGGCTGGGCCCGTACCCGGTGGTCAGGCCGGGCAGCGCGCCGACGATGTTGACGTTCAGACCGGGTTCGGCGATGTCGAGGCAGAGGAAGTCGTAGGCGCGCCGGGTGGCGAACACCGAGTAGGTCGACGCGAACGGGACCAGGCCCACCTCGGCCAGGCCCGCCGCCGCCCCGAGCATCGCCTGCTCGGCCATGCCCATCTGGAAGAAGCGGTCCGGGTGGGCGTCGCGGAAGACGTGCATGTCGGTGTACTTGGCGAGGTCGGCGGACAGCCCGACGATCTCGGGGCGCTCGTCGGCCAGCCGGGCGAGCGCGTGCCCGAACGGGGCGCTGGTGGTGCGCTGGCCGGGATCGGCGAACGACGCGATCATCGCCGACGTCGTCAGCTTCTTCTTGGGGGCTGCGGTGGTCATCGGTTCTCCTCCAGCTGGTCGCGGGCGATCTGCCATTCGTGCTCGGCGACCCGCATGAAGTGCGCCTTCTCGCGGGTTTCCAGCAGCGGCACGCCCCGCCCGATCCGGGTGTCGCAGATGAGCACGCCGGGCGATCCCCGGTGCTCACGCAGTTCGTCGAACCCGGCGACGAGTGCGGCGATGTCGTTGCCGTCGACGCGCAGGGCGTGCCAGCCGAACGCGCGCCACTTGTCGGTCACGGGCTCGGTGCGCAACACCCCGACCGTGGGCCCGTCGGCCTGCAGCGCGTTCACGTCGACGATCGCGGTCAGGTTGTCCAGGCCGTGGTGCGCGGCCTGCAACGCGGCCTCCCACGTCGAGCCCTCGTCGAGCTCGCCGTCCGACAGCAGGTTGAAGACCCGCGCCGGGTTGCCCTGGTGGCGCAGCCCGAGCGCCATGCCCGTCGCCACCGCGAGGCCGTGGCCGAGCGAGCCGCCGGAGATCTCCATGCCCGGCGTGTAGGACGCCATGCCCGACATGGGCAACCGGGACCCGTCGGAGCCGTAGGTCGAGAGCTCCTCGACCGGGATGGTCCCGGCCTCGGCCAATGCGGCGTAGAGGGCGATGGCGTAGTGGCCGATGGACAGCAGGAACCGGTCGCGGTCTACCCAGTGCGGGTCCTCTGGCCGGTAGCGCAGCTGGTCGGTGTAGGCGACCGCGAGCACGTCGGCGACACCGAGTGCCTGGCCGATATAGCCCTGCCCCTGGACCTCGCCCATGTGCAAAGCGTTCAGGCGGATCCGGTAGGCGGCCTCGCGAATGCGCCCGACGCGGACGTCGATCGGCGCGGTGACGGTGGTCATGCCAGCTCCTTCTTCTTGGGCTCTGCCGCCGAAGGGGCGGCGAGGGACTTCTCCAGCGCGGCGACCTCGGCGCGCTCGGCCCGTCCCCACGTCTCCTTGGTCACCAGTGCGGCGATCAGGCCGAGCAGGCCGTAGCCGCTGAACAGCAGGGCGGGGCCGATCCAGCCGACACCGACGAACAGCGCGGTGGCCACCAGCGGGGTGAACCCGGAGACCACGGCCGAGAGCTGGTAGGCCAGCGACGCCCCCGTGGTGCGGGTCTTGGTCGCGAACAGCTCCGAGAACCAGGCGCCCTGCACCCCGGCCAACATGTTCTGCAAGATCGTGTAGCTCACGACGAACGTGATCACGACCAGAACGGCGACCTTGGTGTTGACGAGCAGGAACAACGGGATTCCCCAGAGCAGGTGCAGTGCGGTGCCCACCAGGTACACCGGACGCCTACCCACCTTGTCGGTCAGCGCGCCCCAGAGCGTCGTGGCGACAATGCCCAGCGCAGCCGCGATCAGCAGCGCGGTGAGGCTGAGCGACCGGTCCGCGATCTTGGCGCTGGCGAGGTAGGACAGCATGAAGGTGACCGACACGGCGTAGCCCGCGGTCTCGGTGATGCGCAGGCAGAACGCGCGCACGATGTTGCGCCAGTCGTCGCGCAGCACCTCGAGCAGTGGGTTCTTCGAGACCTGGCCCTCGGACTTGAGCTCCTCGAACTCAGGGGACTCCTCGATCCGCAGCCGGATGAGGATGCCGACGACGATCAGCACGGCCGAGAGCAGGAACGGCACCCGCCACGCCCACGGCTCGCCCAGCGGCACGCTCCCCAGGAACGCCAGGTTCGCCAGCAGCAGCCCGACCGGGAAACCCGCCTGCGTGATGCCCGTATAGAGGCCCTTCTTGCGCCACGGGGCGTGCTCGAAGCACATGAGGATCGCGCCGCCCCACTCGGCGCCGAACGCCAGGCCCTGTACGACGCGCACGGCGACGAGCAGGATTCCTGCCCACGAGCCGACCTGCTGGTAGGTCGGCAAGCAGCCGATCAGCACGGTCGCAATGCCCATGAGCAGCAGCGAGCCGACGAGCACGGGCTTGCGGCCGATCCGGTCCCCGAGGTATCCGCCGATGATTCCGCCCAGTGGGCGCACCGCGAAGCCGATGCCCAGCGTCGCGAAGGACAACAGGGTGCCCGAGAGCGGGTCGGTGGCCGGGAAGAAGGCGTGGTTGAAGTACAGGGCCGCCGCGGTGCCGAATCCGATGAAGTCGTAGGTCTCGATCGTCGCGCCGATCGAGCAGCCGATGGCCACCTTCCGCTTCTCCGGCGTGCCCTCAATGGGATGCCACTGCGCGACCTCCGTGAGGTGCGGGTCGCCCGCAGGGGGGTGTCGTTCGGTCATGGTGATCTCCGGTGATCAGAGGACTCAGGGAGGAGGTTGCACCATTGCCCTTCGCCAACCTCCAACAGTTGACTGTTAACAGTCGACCGTTGGGAAGATGGTCGGGGGTGCAGCGAGATGTGTCAATGCGCCGGTCGGTTCGCCACCCTGATGGACGCCCACGGGTCTCACGCGGGTCCGGGGTCGAGCCCGTTCGGGTGGGGCCGGTCGGGAGTTACACGGGGGTTACTGGTCCTGACGAGTGAGGGCGCAGGCCGTCAGCCGGCGCGCACGCGTTGACGGTCGGCGTCGACGAGGATTGCGGGTCAGGCCTCGTCGACGATCGGCGCGTACTGCTCGGCGGCCGCGGCCATGTGCTGCTCGACCACCGCAGTGGCCGCTGCGGCGTCACCGCTCTCGATCGCGTCGACGATGAGCGCATGCCGGTCCCGCGCCATCATCGTGGGCGCCCCCGGAGCCTCGCCACTCATGATCGTGACCCGGATACGGCCTTCGAGATGGCGCCACGAGGCCACCAACATCGTGTTGCCCGACAGCTGGCACATCAACAGGTGGAAGCCCAGATCGGCTTCCAGGTTCGCCGCGAAGTCCCCGTCGCTCTCGGCCAGGCGCGATACCGCCTCACGCAGGGTCGCCACCGCGGCATTGCGTCGGGACGAGGCGATGATGTCGGTGACCGCCAGCCCCTCCAGCACCGCCCGCACCCGGAAGAGCTCCCGGACCTCCCGGGGGGACAACGAGTTCACCCGCAGCATGTTGCGGTTGCCCGCCGTGACCAGGCCCTCCTGCTGGAGATGGCGCAACGCCTCGCGAACCGTTCCACGGCTCACCCCCAGATGCCCGGCCAACTCCACCTCGCCGAGATGGTCCCCGGGCCGATACTGGCCAGAGGTGATCGCCAACCGCAGCGCCTCCAGCGCGCGTTCACGCAGCGTGCTGCGATCCAAGCTCGACAGCGGCTCAACCGACACCGAACAACCTCCTTGCTCGGCAAATCCTAACCGACGCTAACTGTCAACAGTCAGCCGGTAGTTGTCGGCAGCAAGGTTCGTGGACCGAACCGCCGACCGCGGTCACCCGATGACCGTAAAACGATCTAGCCCTGACCGTTCGTGCCGGCCAGGGCTAGTGTCAATCTTGTGCGCCCGAAGGGATTCGAACCCCCAACCTTCTGATCCGTAGTCAGATGCTCTATCCGTTGAGCTACGGGCGCATATCTTCAGTTGTGGCTCAGCCCTGCTGGGCCACGCCTGCGCGGAGGCTCCGGGATTTGAACCCGGGATGGGGGGTAACCCCAAACCGCATTAGCAGTGCGGCGCCATAGACCAGACTAGGCGAAGCCTCCCGGGGGCTCGGAGCCTCCAGCGCCACCAAGACTACACAGGCCCGGCCGCCGTCCTCACACCCCCCGGCTCGCGAGCTCGAGGAAGGGGGCGAGGGCGTCGGGGTTGAGCAGGGCCCCCTGGCTGACGGCCTTCTCCGCGGCCACCCCCGCCAGGATCTTCTTGACGGGCACCTCGCACTTCTTCCCGTTGAGCGTGCGCGGGATGGCGTCGACGACGACGAACCGATCCGGGACGTGCCGCGGCGAGAGCTCGGAGCGCAGCGCCTTGCGCAGCGCGGGCTCGACGTCGGCCAGCTCGGCGCCCGGGGCCAGCACCAGGAAGCAGAGCAGCGCGCCCTCGTCGCGGGCCGCCAGCTCGGTCGTGTCGATCACGAGGGAGTCGGCGACCTCGTCGAAGGCCTCGACGACCGCGTAGAAATCGGCCGTGCCCATGCGGACGCCGCCGCGGTTGAGCGTCGAGTCGCTGCGCCCGTAGATGACGAAGGAGCCGCGCGGGGTGACCCGCACCCAGTCGCCGTGGCGCCACACCCCGGGGAAGTCCTCGAAGTACGCCTCCCGCAGCCGGGAGCCGTCGGGGTCGTTCCAGAACATCACCGGCATGGACGGCATCGGCTTGACGATCACCAGCTCGCCGACCTCGTCGACGATCTCCTTGCCCGCCTCGTCGTAGGCCACGACGTGCGAGCCCAGCGACGCGCACGAGATCTCGCCCATCCACACCGGCACGGTCGGCGCCGAGCCGACGAACGCCGCGCACACATCGGTGCCGCCCGAGACCGAGCAGATCTGGATCCGGTCGCCCACCGCCTCGCCGATCCACCGGAAGCCGTCCTCGGACAGGGGCGCGCCCGTCGACCCGATGGCCCTGATGGTGGACACGTCATACGCCTCGCCCGGCTTCAGCCCGGCCTTGAGGCACGACTGGACGTAGGGCGCCGACACCCCGAAGACCGTGACGCCGTGCCGCTCCGCGAGCTTCCACAGCGCGCCGAGATCGGGATGGCCGGGGTTGCCGTCGAACAGCACGATCGGTGCGCCCACGAGCAGGCCGCCGATGAGGAAGTTCCACATCATCCAGCCGGTGGTGGTGAACCAGAAGAACCGGTCCTCGGCCGTGAGCTCCAGCTGCAGGGCCAAGCGCCTTGCGGTGTTCGAGGACGATGCCGCCGTGCCCGTGGACGATGCCCTTCGGCAGCCCGGTGGTGCCGGAGGAGTAGAGCACCCACAGCGGGTGGTCGAACGGAACCGGGTCGAACGCGAGCTCGGCCGGGTCGGCGGTGAACTCGTCCCAGCTCAGGGTGCCGTCGAGGGACTGGCCCAGGTAGGGCACGAGGACGGTCGCGCGCAGCGTGTCGAGCTGGCCCTGCAGCTTCTCGACGGTGGGCCGCATGTCGTAGCGCTTGCCGCCGTAGACGTAGCCGTCGACGGCGAGCAGCACGGTGGGCTCGATCTGGGCGAACCGGTCGTGGACGGCGCGGGCGCCGAAGTCCGGCGAGCACGACGACCAGATCGCGCCGAGGCTCGCCGCGGCCAGGAACGTCACGAGGGTCTCGACGCAGTTGGGCGCCAGCGCGACGACGCGATCGCCCTGCCCGACCCCGATCGCGACGAGCCCGGCCCGCGCCCGGCCGACGAGATCACGCAGCTCGCCCCGGGTGACCGTGCGCTCGAGGCCGTCTTCACGGGCGAAGACCAGCGCGAGGTCGTCGTCGGCGCCGTGGTCGAGCGCGTGCTCGGCGTAGTTCAGCGTGGCGCCGGGGAACCACTGCGCGCCCGGCATCTCGCGCGAGCCGAGCACGGCGCTGGGCTGGGCGTGGAAGCGGACGTCGAGGTGCTCGACGACGGCCGACCAGAAGCCGTCGAGATCGGTGACCGACCAGTTGTGCAGGGCGGCGTAATCGCCGACCTCGACACCCCGGTGTTCATGGACCCAGTCGCTGAACCGGGCGAGCGGGCCCCGGTGCTCCGGGTCGGGGGTCCACAGGACGTCAGGGGTATCCGCCACCCGCTCAGCATGCCACGTCGTGGGGAACGTCAGCGCAGGTGGCTGTCGAACCAGTTCAGGGTGCGCTGCCAGGCCTCGGCGGCGGTGTCGGGATCGTCGTCGAACCGGTCGCTCTTGCTCGAGTAGACGACGATGTCGGTCGCCACCTCCGACGACGCCGCCGCGACGCGCAGCCGGTCGATCTCGGGGTCGGCCGAGCCGTCGGCGCCGTAGATCCCCAGCCACGGGCAGCTGAGCCCCTGCGCGGCCGAGACCAGCGCCGTGACGTTCGACGACGGCACGTCGTTCGCGATCGTGACCACCGCGCCCAGCGTCCGCTTGGCCGCGACGAGCAGCGCCACCGACCCGCCGACGTCGAACCCGACGACGCCCATCCGGTCGGAGTCGACCGCGCGCTCGGCGAGCCACCCGAAGGCGGTGTCGGTGTCGGCGAGGACCTCGTCGCGGTCCAACTTCCCGGCTTGGGCGTCGGCGTGGTCCTGGTCGACCTCGTCGGCGTTGTCGCGGTGGTAGAGGTGAGGGGCGACGGCGAGCCAGCCGTCACCCGCCAGACCGTGCACGAGCCCCCGCACGGCATCGGTGATGCCCCGCGCCTCGTGGAGCACGACGATGCCGCCGCGGACCCTGCCATCCGGCTCAGCCACGGTGAGCCGGAGGGTGCTGCCGTCGACCAGGGGTACGGTCTCGGTGCGGATCTCGGTCATGTGTTCCAGCCTGGCACGGATCGGTGCGGAAACCGTCGGTGGGCGCTACTACCGTGACCGCTATGACGCTGATCCGGCCCGATCTGGAGTCGCTGCCCGCCTACGTGCCCGGCCGGGCGATCCCCGGGCTGGTCAAGCTGGCCAGCAACGAGGTGCCGCTGCCGCCCACACCGCGGGTGCTCGCGGCCATCGCCGATGCGGCCGCGCTGGGCAACCGCTACCCCGATCTGGCCGTCGTCGGGCTCACCGAGCGGCTGTCGCAGGTGCTGCGGGTGGAGGCCGCGCGGATCGCGGTCGGGTGCGGTTCGGTGAGCCTGTGCCAGCAGCTGGTGTCGGCCACCTGCCTGGAGCCCACCGACGAGGTGGTGTTCGCCTGGCGCTCGTTCGAGGCGTACCCGATCGTCACGCAGATCGGCGGGGCCCGGGTGGTCACCGTGGGGTTGGACGCCGATTTCCGGCACGACGTCGACGCGATGGCCGCCGCGGTCAGCCCGCGCACCCGCCTGGTGTTCGTGTGCAGCCCCAACAACCCCACGGGCACGGTCGTCACGCGGGCCGAGCTGGAGCGGCTGCTCGCGGCGGTCGGCCCGGACGTGCTGGTGGCCCTCGACGAGGCCTACCACGAGTACGTCACCGAGCCCGACGCCGTCGACGGGCTGACACTCATCGATGAGCATCCCAACCTCGTCGTCCTCCGCACGTTCTCCAAGGCGTACCGGTTGGCCGCCCTGCGGGTGGGCTACGCGGTCGGCGCGCCCGAGGTGATCACCGCGCTGCGGAAGGTGTGCTGCGCCGTTCAGCGTCAACACCCTCGCCCAGGCCGCGGCCATCGCCGCGCTCGACGACGCCGAGGCGCTGCTCGCCGCCTGCGCGGGCATCGTCGAGGAGCGGGTGCGCGTGCGCGACGCGCTGGTCGAGGTGGGGTTCACCGTGCCGCCGACCCAGTCCAACTTCGTGTGGGTCGCGCTCGGCGAGCACACTTCCGCGTTCGCCGCCCACTGCCTGGAGCACAAGGTCGTCGTGCGGCCGTTCTCCCCCGACGGGTGCCGGGTGACGGTGTCCACACCGGAGGAGAACGACCAGTTCCTCGCCGCGGCCCGCGAGTTCGCGGCTACCTGACGCCGCGTCGTCCGTAGACCCCCGCCACCACGCTCACGCCGATCGCCGCGACGATCACCTGCAGGATCAGCTCGATCCAGTCGATGCCGCGGGTGTCGGCCACGCCGAAGAGGCGGGCGATGAAGGTGCCGATGAACGCGGCCACGATCCCTACGACGATCGTGAGCCAGAACGGGATGGCTTGCCTGCCGGGTGCCACGAGCTTCCCCACGACACCGAGGATGGCGCCGATGATGATCGCGCCGATGATGCTGCCGATAGTCATGGGCAGTACGTAGCACGTCGGCGAGCGCGGCGGCAGCCGACTTGCGGCGGATGCGCCCGAAGCGTTATCGGATGTCACCCGGCTGTTCAGGCTTCGAGCACGTACCCCTCGCCGCGCACCGTCCGGATGCGCTCCGCGCCGATCTTGCGGCGCAGGTAGGAGATGTAGACCTGCACGAGGTTGGGCGAAGCGGGCTCCGACCAGACCTCCCGCGCGAGCCGTTCCGGGGCCACGACCTCGCCCGGCGTCCCGATCAACGCCAGCAACAGCGAGTACTCGGTCGGCGACAGCGAGACCGGCGAGCCCTCCACGCTGACCTCACCGAACTCCGTGTCGACGGCGAGCTCGCCCTGGCGCAGCACCGTGCTCTCCATGGGCGGGCCCGAGGCGCAGCCGCAGCCGGATCCGCGCGGCCAGCTCGTCGACGGCGAAGGGGCGCAGGAGGTAGTCGTCGCGGTCGCCGCGCAGAAGGGCCAGCAGCCCGGCCCGGCGCTCACGCGGAGTGACCGCAATCACGGCGACGTGAGGCGCCTCCAACTGGATCGCCGCCAACACCGCAGCCTGATCCGGACCCGGCAGCTCGACGTCGAGCACGACGAGCGCGGGGTCGCGGGCGCGGACGGCGTCGAGCACACCGATGCCGTCGGCGACAGCGCTCACGCTGACCCCTTCGGCACGGAGGCTGCGCAGCACGGAGGCTGACGTGGCCGTAGGGGGCAACGCCAGCAGGACATGGTCATTGGGGAGCGCAGACGCACGGGGCACCGACGACAGCGTCGGGTGGTACGAGGACGCACCCCCCGGGGGAGCGACGGGGAGCATCGCCGACAGTCTGCTCCGTCCGGGTCGCGATAACAATCCTCTAACGGAGCGACATCACCCTTACGGTGAAGACCGCTCACCGTGAGCTGAGAACACGCTTAGCCCGAAAGTAGTACTTATCCTCAGATACGGGCCGTTCGTGTGCGATCTGGCGCGCCTGACCGACCTGTGGGCGCGCACGCGCAACCACACCTCTCAGGTTGCCCGATCACCCGGCGTCAATCTGCCTAATGTCTCGCCCCATGCGACGGACCTACACCGCCGCGGAGGATCTGCCTGAGTCGACGACCGAGCTGATCGCCCGTCTGTCCGCGGAGCACGACGTGCTCCCCGGGGACACGACAGGTCGGCACCGCCACACGGACGCCGTCGTCACCAGAGACCCCGCCAAGAGCCGTCGCGCAGGCATTCGCCGCCTCGCGCCGGTGGCGGTCGGCGCGATCGTGATGTTGGTCGCGACCCTCGTCCTGACTACTGTCCGTGCTCCCCAAAACACGCCCACGACGCTGACCGAGCAGTCGGCGGCGGTCGAGAACGCCGCCACCGACCCTTCGCCCGCCGAGCCCGCAGGCACGACAGCGGCCGCCGCCCCGACTCCGCTCCCCAGCACGAGCCCGGCGGCCGCGAAGCTCAAGCCCGTGGTCCCGCAAGCGGTCAAGCCGCGCACCACAGTGCCGAGGGCGCCGGTCGCGGCGGCGAGCGACGGGACGCAGGCGGCCACCGCCCGCGGCTGGACGCTCGCGACCAGCGACGAGTTCACCGGAACCGCCCTCAGCAGCCACTGGTCGCCCTACGACGGCCCCGGCAACGACGGCGACGGCGTCCGCTCCCCCGCCGCGATCACCGTCCAGAACGGGGTCATGACGATCCGCGGCGACAGCAAGGGCACCACCGGCGGCATGGCGTGGACCGGCGACCAGCGGTTCGGCAAGTGGGAGGTGCGCGCCCGGTTCCCGAAGGGCGACAGCCAGTACCACCCGGTGCTGCTGCTCTGGCCCCAGGGCGAGTGGCCCCAGGGTGGCGAGGTGGACTTCGCGGAGACCACCAGCGCGGCGTCGAACGTCGAGTTCTTCCTGCACTACAGCTCGTCGAACAAGCAGAAGGACGCCCAGAAGGCGCTCGACCTGACCCAGTGGCACAACTACGCGGTCGAGTGGGTCGACGGGCGGATCACCGGCTACATCGACGGCCAGCAGTGGTTCCAGAGCACCGACAGCAGCACCCTCCCGCCCGGTCCGATGCACCTGGCCGTCCAGTTGGACTACTTCCCCAACGGCGGCTCCCCCAAGCCCAGCGAGATGGACGTGGATTACGTCCGGATCTACAAGTAGACGGTCTCTTCCCGCGGCACGACCCGTCCCGCCCGGCGCTCCCCACCGGGCGGGACGGTTGTTTCCGCGTCGGGCGCCCGCCTCGTTGGTGGCGGGTACTGTCACTCTGCGTATGACCGCTCGATCGATCTGACCCGTTTGGCCGTATTCCGGAGCCGATATGACCCTTGCTGATGTCCGCACCGATCACCCGCTGGCGCTCACCACGACGGACGAGGTCGACCGCGTCCGCGCCGCCCTCGACGAGGCCGGGCTGCTCACCGAGTCCGTCCGTTTCGCGTTCTTCGCGCCGGAGGAACCGCCGAAGTCCGACGTCCTCGCGTTCGCCGACGGGGAGGCCGTCGACCGGCGCTTCCGCGCAGTGCTCCTCGATCTCGCCTCCGGGCGCTCCTGGGACACCGTGGTCTCGGCGACGAGCGGCACCGTCGTCTCCTCGCGCGAGCTCGACCCGGCCACCGAGGGTCAGCCGCCGATCATCGACTCCGAGTTCGAGCTGATCGAGGACATCCTCAACGCCGACGCGGGCTGGCTGGCCGCCCTGGAGAAGCGTGGCGTCGAGCCCGCTTCCGTGCGCGCCGTGCCGCTCTCGGCGGGTGTCTACGACTACCCCGAGGAGCGCGGGCGGCGGATCCTGCGCTCGTTCGGCTTCCGCCAGGACCACGAGCGCGACCACGCCTGGGCGCACCCGATCGACGGGCTCGTCGCCTACGTCGACATCACGGGCCGCAAGGTCGACCGCATCATCGACGACTACGCGCCGCCCGTCCCGTCGACCTCGGGCAACTTCGACGACCCCGAGTTCCAGGGACCCCCGCTCGACTCGCTGAAGCCGATCTCGATCACCCAGCCCGAAGGCCGGTCGTTCACGGTCGACGGCAACCGGGTGCGGTGGGGCAAGTGGGACCTGCGGATCGGGTTCAACGAGCGCGAGGGCCTCACCCTGCACCAGATCGCCTTCGACGGGCGCCCGGTGGTCTACCGCGCGTCGGTCGCGGAGATGGTCGTGCCCTACGCCGACCCCTCCCCCGTGCGGTTCTGGCAGAACTACTTCGACTGCGGCGAGTACATGCTGGCCCGCTACGCCGACTCGCTACGGCTGGGCTGCGACTGCCTCGGCGACATCGCCTACCTCGACGCCGTCATCGCCGACGACTTCGGGCAGCCGAAGACGATCAGCAACGCGATCTGCATGCACGAGGAGGACTACAGCGTCCTCTGGAAGCACTCCGACATCTTCACCGGCAGCACCGAGACGCGCCGGCAGCGGCGGATGGTGTTCTCGTTCTTCACCCCGATCGGCAACTACGACTACGGGTTCTACTGGTACCTCTACCTCGACGGCACGATCCAGCTCGAGGTGAAGGCCACCGGCGTCCTCTTCACGGCGGCGGGCGGCACCGAGTACGCCACCCAGGTCGCACCGGGGCTCACCGCGCCCTTCCACCAGCACCTGTTCTCGGCGCGGCTGGACATGACGGTCGACGGGGTGCGCAACGCCGTCGACGAGGTCGAGGCCCGGCGGGTGCCGGTGGGTCCGGACAACCCCTACGGCAACGCGTTCACGCAGGCGCGCACCCGGTTGACGCGGGAGTCCGAGGCCGCCCGCAAGGCCGACGGCTCTGTGGTGCGGACCTGGCAGATCGTGAACCCCGAGGTCACCAACGGGCTGGGCCAGCCCGTCGGGTACGCGCTCATCCCGGAGAACAAGGCGACGATGCTGGCCGACGCCTCGTCGTCGATCCACGCGCGGGCGACGTTCGCCACCAACCACCTGTGGGTCACCGCGTACGACCCGGCGGAGCGCTACCCGGCGGGCGACTTCGTGAACCAGAACCCCGGCGGCGCGGGCCTGCCCGCGTGGGTGGCGGCCGACCGGCCGTTGGACGGCGAGGACATCGTGGTCTGGCACACGTTCGGGACGACGCACTTCCCCCGCCCGGAGGACTGGCCGGTGATGCCCGTGGACCACACGGGGTTCACCCTCAAGCCGGTGGGCTTCTTCGACCGCAACCCCACCCTGGACGTCCCGGCGCCGGAGGGCCACTGCGACAGCTGAGGTCCGGACGACGACGGGGGCTCGGGTGCCCCCGTCGTCTTCAGCGGTAGACGGCGGCAGCGCGCGCAGCCTGTTGGACGGCGGCCTGCCGAGCCTGTGCCTGCACGGCCTGCTCTTGTGCCGCACGCGGCATCGCCGCAGCTCTCTTCGCGGCAATCTCGGCCACTGCCCGTTCCGCCCGGGCGCGCTGGGCTGCCGCGCGCACGATCGCCGCACGTTCCACCTGAGCCCGCTGGGCCGCCGCGCGCACGATCGCCGCGCGGTGCGCCGCCGCGTTCCGGGCCACGGCAGGCGCGGCCTTCGCCTGCGGCACCGCCGCACGCTTGGCCGCCAGACGCTCGGCGGTCGCCCGCCTGGCTGCCGCGCGCTTCGCCCGTTTGGCTGCGGCCAGACGCTCCGCAGCCCGGCTGCGCTCGTCGACGCGGGCCTGGTCGTCCAGCATCCGCACCAACGCCGCAAGTCGTTCCCGCTCGTTGGCAGGCTGACTCCGCGGGCGGCCGACCTCCTCCGACGAAGGCCTGTCGCCCCTGCGACGGGGCTCCGGTCCGTCAGGGACGTCGACGTCCGGGGGCTGTGGCCCGTCGGACCCGGTCTCCTCGTCAACGGAGCCGACGGGCCCGCCGCGGGCGGGGTCCTCGTCGGCCACGGGCTCCACAGCAACCACGGGCTCCACGGTGGCCTTCGGAACGACGACCGGCTCCTCCGCTCCGGCAGGCGCGTCCGCCGTCTCCTCGAAGACGTAGAGGTAGACGTACCCGTGCTGAGGGCGGACAGCACGGAAGCGGCGCATCCGGCCTGCCGTCGCAGAACCCGGCGGGTCGGGGAGGTCGACGGTGCGCGGCGGCCAGCCGTCGTCCGGCGGCTCGAAGACGAACCTGCGGCCCGACGGCGTGCCGTCGGCGATGTAGCCCCGTGCCCGGGCTTGGCGCCGTTTGCGGGTGAAAAGAGCCATACGCCCATCTTGGCCATGGCGGCGGACAGGCGTCACTTGCGATGCGGTGACGAAACGCTTACCCGACGTGAACGGCAGGACGGCCGGGCGGGGCGGATCAGGTGTCGGTGAGGGCGCGGCGGACCAGGAGCGGGGTGACGTCGGGGTCGCGGCCGCGGAAGGCGCGGTAGGCCGCCATCGGGTCTGCGGCGCCGCCGACGGCGAGCAGCTCGCGCCGGAAGCGCTCGCCGACCTCGCGGCGCAGCCCGCCCTGCTCGCCGAACCACTCCACGGTGTCGGCGTCGAGGACCTCGCTCCAGATGTAGGAGTAGTAGGCGGCGCTGTAGCCGCCGCCGAAGACGTGGTTGAAGTAGGTGGAGCGGTAGCGGGGCGGGGCGCTGGGCACGTCGACGCCCGCCGCGGACAGTGCGGCGGCCTCGAACGCCTCGACGTCGCTCACCGCCTCCTCCGCGCCCAGCCGGTGCCACGCCTGGTCGAGGAGGGTCGCGGCCAGGTACTCCGTGGTCGCGAACCCCTCCCCGAAGCGGCGGGCGTCGGCCAGCTTCGCCACCAGCTCGGCGGGCAGCTGCTCGCCGGTCTCGTGGTGGCGGGCGTAGGAGGCGAGCACCTCCGGGTCTTCCAGCCACATCTCGTTGACCTGCGAGGGGTACTCGACGAAATCGCGGGGCACCGCCGTCCCGGCGAACGTCGGGTAGCGGACGTCGGAGAACAGGCCGTGCAGCGCGTGGCCGAACTCGTGGAACAGGGTGCGGACCGAGTCGATGGTCAGCAGCGTCGGCTCGCCGTCGGCGGGCTTGGGGATGTTCAGCGTGTTGAGCACGACCGGGCGGGTGTCGAGCAGGTGCGACTGGCTGACGAACGAGTTCATCCAGGCACCGCCGCGCTTGGCGTCGCGGGCGTAGAGGTCGGCGACGAAGAGGCCGAGCTGCCCGTTCTCGTCGAAGACGTCGAACACCCGCACCTCGGGGTGGTAGAGCGGCAGGTCGTGGCGCTCGACGAAGCGCAGCCCGTACAGCCTGCCCGCGGCGAAGAAGACGCCCTCGGACAGCACGCGCTCCAGCTCGAAGTAGGGCCGCAGCGCCGTCGCGTCGATCGCGAACCGCTCGCGGCGCACCCGTTCGGCGTGGAAGGCACGGTCCCAGGCCGCGATCTCGTAGCCCGCGGCCGCCGACAGCTCGGCGGCTTCGGTCCGCGCGTTCGCCGCCGCGACCGGCGCGAGCTTGCCCAGCATCGCGTCGACGGCCTCGACGGAACCCGCCGTCGCGTCCTCCACGACCCAGGACGCGTGGTGCGGGTGGCCCAGCAGCCGGGCCCGCTCGGCGCGGAGCGCGACCAGGCGCAGCAGCGTCTCCCGGGTGTCGTGCTCGCCGCCGAGGCCCCGGGCGACCGACGCGGTGTGCAGCCGCTCGCGCAGCGCCCGGTCGGTCAGCGCCGCGAGCGCGGGCTGCCCGGTGGGCAGCACGAGGGTCAGGAGGTGCCCGTCCAGGCCCCGCGCGCGGGCGGCGTTCGCGGCCGCCGAGATCGCGTCGGGCGCCAGGCCGTCGAGCTCCGCTGGGTCGCTGACGTGCACGGCGGCCGCGTTGGCCCCGGCGAGCAGTCGGCTGCCGAACTCCGTCGACAGCGACGAGAGCTCGGCATTGATTTCGCGCAGCCGGTTCTGCTCGACATGCCCGAGGCGGGCGCCCGCGCGCACGGCGTCGCGGTGGTAGCGCTCCAGCAGGCGTCGGGACTCCGCGTCGAGCCCGCCCCCGCCGATCGCCTCGATGCGGGCGAACAGGGCCGGATCGAGCGTGATCGTGTCGGCGTGCTCGGCCAAGAGGGGCGCGACCTCGGCCTCGATCCTCCGGATCCCCTCGGTACTGCACGAGCTGACCAGCGTGAAGAACACCGCAGAGACCCGGCGCAGCACCGCACCGGAGCGCTCCAGGGCGACGATCGTGTTCTCGAACGTCGGGTCGGCCGCGTCGCCGGTGATCGCGTAGACCTCGGCCCGCTGCTGCGCCATCCCCTCGGCGAAGGCGGGGAGGAAGTGCTCCTCGCGGATCGCGGCGAAATCGGGGTAGCCGTAGGGCAGGGAGCTGGGCTCGAAGAAGGGGTTGGCCGCCACCACCGCAGCTTATGGCCCACTCCGGCGCTTGACCTCGACCCCACTTCACGGTGTTCGCTGTCGCGGTGGACGTCGACGCCTACCTCAGCCGGATCGGCGCCGACCGCGACGACCCGCCGGCCGCCCTGCACTCCGCGCACGTCCGCTCGGTGCCGTTCGAGGACTACGACATCCACCGCGGCGTACCGATCTCGCTGGACGTCGACGACCTGTTCGACAAGGTCGTCCGGCGTAGGCGGGGTGGCTTCTGCTACGAGCTCAACGGGCTGTTCGGCGAGCTCCTGCGGACCTTGGGTCACGACGTCACGCTCGTCTCCGCGTTCACCCTCGAAGACGGCGTCCGCGGGCCCGACTTCGAGCACATGCGGCTGATCGTCGACGGTGCGTGGATCGCCGACGTCGGCAACGGCTCGAGCTGGCACCGGCCGACGCCGCTGCAGGTGGGCGAGCACGGGGACGTCCGCCTCGAACACGACGGCGAGCTGTGGCGGACCAGCGCGCGGGCCCGCGACCGCAGCTGGGTGCGCGACTGGGCGTGGACGATGACGCCGCGCGCCCTCCCCGAGTTCCTCGACCGCTGCCGCTACCAGGAGAACGATCCCGCGTCGCACTTCGTGCAGCGGCGCCTGGCCACGCTCGCGGTGGACGGCGGCCGGATCGCGCTGGTCAACGGGGTGTTCGCGGAGACGGGGCAACCGGAACGCACCCTGACGGCCGACGAGGAGCGTGCGCTGCTGGCCGAGCGGTTCGGGATCGTCGTGGACGGATGGGTCACGCCGGCGGGGTGACCCCGGACAGCAGCGCCGCGGCCTTCTCCCCGATCGCGACGGCGGTGGCGGCGGGACCGCGGCGGGGGGCCAGCGGGAGGACCGAGGTGTCGGCGACGCGCAGACCGTCGACGCCGTGGACGCGCAGTTCCGCGTCCACCACCCGCCCCATCGCGGCGCTGCCGCACAGGTGCACCGCGGTGGTCAGGTGGGCGCCGATCCACTCGTCGAGGGCGCGGTCGTTGCCCAGCACGTCACCCTCGGGCGCGGTGCGGACCCCCAGCCCGGCCCGCAGCATGTCGGCGGCCGTGCGCAGGGCGTGCCGCAGCCTGCGGCGGTCGTGCTCGGTGCGCAGGTAGCCGTAGGAGATCCGGTCCAGGTCGAGCGTCCCCCGGCTGTCGGGCTGCTGCAGCGAGCACATGAGGTGCAGGTCGCCGCCTTCGACGAAAGGGCGGGTGAACAGCAGCACCTCCACGTCGCCCGCCGGGTCGGCGCCCGCGTCCCAGTTCAACGAGGCCTGGGCGGTGGGGGCGTGCGGGTCCGGCGGCGGGTCGTCGGCGCGGAAGGGCAGGAACACGGCGGGGTGGTCGGACCACTCGCGGCCGACGTCGGGCAGGTCGGCGTGGACGGTGATCCCGGCCGAGCGGAGCATCGCGGCCGGTCCGAGGCCCGAGCACATCAGGATCCGCGGGGTCCCCACCGCGCCCGCGCAGAGCACGACCTGGTCGGCCGGGATGCGCTCACCGTTCATCAGCTCCACGCCGAACGTCTTGCCGAGCTGCACCAGCACCCGCCGGACGGGCGAGTTCGCCCGCACGACCGGCGCCCTCGGCTCGATGACCCACTGCGCGCCGGGGTGCCAGACCCGCTGCGGTCCCGGCCCGGCGTCGTCGTGTTCCGAGACCATGCGCTGCGCCCCCGGCGGGAGCGGCTTGGGGAGGTAGACCCGGGCCGGGTCGATCCGCTTGCCGTCGCGGCTGTTGCTCGGCACCAGCCCGGCGCCGGGCGGCGCGCCAGCGTTCTTGTACGGCTCCTCCGGGAAGCCGAGCGCCGCGGCGGCGGCGAGGAACCGCTCCGCCGTCGGGTGCAGCAGCGTCCCGGTGGGCACCTGGACGGGCACCGGCCCTTCGGTCGCGAAGATCGGCTCCCGCTCGGCGATGGTGTACCAGTAGCGCAGCATCGGGTAGCTCCACCCCGGTATGCCCCAGCCCTTGGCGTCCGCGGGCGTGGCGTAGGTCCACGCCGCCCCGTTGATCGCGCCCGAGCCGCCGATCCCTCGGCCCCGCGGCACCGTCGCGGTGAGCCCCGGCGCGAGCTCCACCGGGTGCGCCCAGTTGCGCGGGTTCCCGGATGCGGTGGCGGCCAGCGAGCCGACGGTCGGGTCGGCGAAGTCGCCGGGGCCCGCCTCCAGCAGCAGCACCAGCTGCCCGGTGCGCAGGGCCAGCCGTGCGGCGAGTGCGCATCCGGCTGATCCGGCACCCACCACCACGACGTCGAACACGTCAGGGAGGATGCACTCCGATGAACGGACTTGCCCAGGAACTAGCCGACTTCGTCAGCGTGTCGCCCACGCCTTTCCACGCAGTGGCCGAGGCGGTGGGGCGTCTGTCCGCTTCGGGTTTCGTCGAGCAGTCCGAGACCGGACCGTGGCTCGACGGTCCCGGCGGGCGCTACCTCGTCCGCGACGGCACGTTCCTCGCGTGGGTCCAGGCGGCGCAGCCGCGGCCACTGCGGGTGTTCCTCGCGCACACCGACTCGCCGACGCTCAAGGTCAAACCGCGCCCGGACACCGGTCGCGGGGGCTGGCGGCAGGTCGGCGTCGAGGTCTACGGCGGCGCGCTGTGGAACTCGTGGCTCGACCGCGACCTCGGCCTCGCGGGCCGCCTCGCGCTCTTCGACGGCACGACCGTGCTCGTGAACGTCGCACGCCCGCTGCTGCGCGTGCCCCAGCTCGCGATCCACCTCGACCGCAACGTCAACCAGGGCCTGAAGCTCGACCCCCAGCAGCACCTGCTGCCCATCTGGGGCCTCGGCGCGCCCGCGGAAGGCGACCTGCTCGAGTTCCTGGCCGCCGAAGCAGGCATCGACGCGGAGGAGATCGCGGCGCACGACCTCGTCGTCCACGACCTCACCCCGCCTGCACGCCTGGGCGAGGAGGAGGAGCTGCTCGCGGCGCCGCGGCTGGACAACCTGGCCTCCGTGCACGCCGGGATCACGGCGCTCTGCGACCTGACAGCAAGGGCGGTGACCGCCGAGGACGTGACGCCGGTGGTCGTCGGGTTCGACCACGAAGAGATCGGCAGCGCCACCGCGACGGGCGCCGCCGGGCCGCTGCTCGAAGGCCTGCTCACCCGGCTGGCGGGCGGGTTCGACGCCCGCGGCCCGGTCTTCGCCGCCTCGCGCTGCCTCTCCGTGGACGTCACGCACGCCGCGCACCCGAACTACCTCGAGCTGCACGACCCCGAACACCGGACGTTGCCCAACCGGGGGCCCGCGATCAAGGTGAACGCGAACCAGCGCTACGCCACCGACGCGCCCGGCGCCGCCGCCTGGTACCGCGCCTGCCGCGACGCGGACGTGCCCACGCAGGTCTTCGTCTCGAAGAACACCGTGCCGTGCGGCTCGACGGTCGGGCCGATCACCGCCACCCGTCTCGGCATCAGAACGGTCGACGTCGGCATCCCCGTGCTCTCGATGCACTCCGCCCGCGAACTGTGCGGCGTCGACGACCCGGGCTACCTCGCGGCCGCCGCCTCGGCGTTCCTGAGTGATCCGGTTTGACCCATTCACCGTAGTCCCGGTTGACAGACCGGGTGGTCCCGATCACTCTCGCGCCCACCGCTGAGATTCGGGGGATCGATCGACGATGACCACCACCACTCCGTCGCCGGAAGTCGCACGCTCACAGCGCAGGCGGGCGATCGTCGCGAGCACGGTCGGCACCACCATCGAGTGGTACGACTTCTTCCTCTACTCGACGACCGCCGCCCTCATCTTCCCGAAGCTGTTCTTCCCCACCGAGGCCGCATCGTCGGGCATCCTGCTCGCGTTCGGCACCCAGTTCGTCGGGTTCGCCGCGCGACCGATCGGCGCGGCGATCTTCGGCCACTACGGCGACCGCATCGGTCGCAAGGCCACGCTGGTGACCACGCTCCTGATCATGGGGATCTGCACGGCGCTGATCGGCGTGCTGCCGATCTACGCCACGATCGGCGTCGCGGCGCCGCTGCTGCTCACCCTCCTGCGGCTGCTCCAGGGCGCCGCGGTCGGCGGCGAGTGGGGCGGGTCGGTGCTCATCGCGATGGAGTGGGGGGAGAGCCACCGCCGGGGCTACAACGCGAGCTGGCCCCAGCTCGGTGTGCCGCTGGGCCTGCTGCTGTCGACGGCCATGGTCCAGCTGATGTCGGCCACCACCGGTCCCGACTTCGAGACGTGGGGCTGGCGGGTGCCCTTCCTGGCGAGCCTGGTGCTGGTGGCCGTCGGGCTGTACGTGCGGCTGAAGGTGTTGGAGAGCCCCGAGTTCGCCGAGGTCCGCGAGACGAAGGCCGTTTCCAAGCTCCCGGTCATCGAGGCATTCCGCACCCAGTGGCGCGAGATCCTCGCGGCGGCGTTCATCCGGATGTCGGAGCAGGCGCCGTTCTACCTGTTCATCACGTTCGTGCTGACCTACGGCACGGCGCACCTCAAGATCCCCCGCAGCTCGCTGCTGAACGACACGCTCGTGGCGGCCGCGGTGGGGTTGATCAGCGTGCCGCTGTTCGGCCACCTCTCGGACAAGATCGGTCGGCGGACGATGTACGCGATCGGCATCGCGTGCGTCGCGCTGTTCGCGTTCCCCTACTTCGGCCTGCTCAACACGACAGAGCCGAGCCTGGTGCTGCTGGCGATCGTACTGTCGCTGATCTTCCACGACATGCAGTACGGCCCGCAGGCGGCGCTGATCGCGGAGAGCTTCGGCACGAACATCCGCTACAGCGGCGCGGGCCTGGGCTACCAGCTCGCGTCGGTGATCGCGGGCGGCCCCGCTCCGCTGATCGCGGCGGCGATCCTCGCCGCCACCGGGTCGAGCACGGGGATCAGCATCTACATCCTGATCTGCTGCGCCCTCTCGTTCATCGCCCTCGCGATCATGCCGCGCCGGGCGCCCGCGTGACGGTGGCCAATACAGCCGTCGCCTGAGCCCGGGATCAGTCGTTCGCGGCGCGGGCGACGAGCCCGGCCGCGTAGGACGGGTACCAGGTGCCCGAGGACGGGTCGCCGCGGTCGCACTGGCCGTCGGACTGGCCCGGTTCCTTGATCCACAGGTTCGCGACGTCGTGGGGGGCGCCGGTGTCGGTGGTCGGCCGCGGCCCGAGTCCGCGGCCCGGCGGGTTGCACCAGTTGAAGGGTCCGTCGGGGGCGGGGCCCTGGCCGTTGCGCGAGGTGTCGACGACGTAGGTGGCGCCGTTGAGCAGGCCCGCCACCTGCTCGCCGTAGCCCTGCTCCTCGGCGGTGGTGAAGAAGTTCGACACGTTCAGGCTGAATCCCTGCGCGCCCACCTTGCGCAGCCGATCGGCGAGCTCGGTGGCCGACAGCCAGCGCGAGTGGCCGCCGTCGACGTAGACCAGCGTCTGCGGATCGGCCTGCAGTTGGGCCACCGCGTCGGTGAGCTGGGCGTAGCGGGCGTCGCGGGCGTCCTGGGGGAGGCAGTCCATCCCGGTGAGCGCGTCCGGCTCGACGATCACCATCGCCGGGCGGCCCGCGATGCCCGCGCGGACGCCGCGCACCCACTGCGCGTACTCCGACCCGGTGCCGAAGCCGCCGCGGGAGAAGCCGCCGCAGTCGCGTCCGGGGATGGCGTAGAGCACCAGAACGGGCATCGCCTTCGCTGCGGCGGCCCCACCGACGTAGCTCGACGCCGCCGCCGTGATCCCCGACACCGGGATGGTCTCGGTGAACCACCGGGCGTGCGGGACCGCGGCGATCCGGGCCGCGGCCACGTCACCGGGGTCGGCGGTGTGCGCGGCGCGGGCCGGGCTCTCCGGGTCGACGTACAGCGCGGGGATCGCGGGGGGCGGCTTCGCGGCGGTCTCGACCACCGCCCCGCACGACACCGCGAGCAGCGCCGACATCAAGGCCACGAGCAGCGCGGTGCGCGGCACGGCGGTCCTCCTGCGGGTTTCGCGATGGGGCGGGCGCCGCCACGTCGTCCGGCCCGCTCGTCAGGACCCATTCTCTCCCGGCGCGGGCGCGTGGCACACCGCTTCGACGTTGTTGCCGTCCAGATCACGGACGAAGACCCCGTAGTAGCCGGGGTGGTACTCCGGCCACTCCCGTGGCGCGTGCAGCACCTCGAGGCCCGCGTCGAGCGCGGCGGCGTGCACGGCGTCGACGGACCCGCGGTCGGCAGCGCTGAACGCGACGTGCACCTCGCGGGTCGCCGCCTCCCCCGCCGGGCCGAGCCAGAACTTCGGGGCACCGTCCGTCCCGCCGAGGCCGACGACCAGCTCGTCGCCGCGCGGGAAGCGCATCACCTCCTTGACGCCGAGCGGGGCGAGGAGGCGGGTGTAGGCCCTGGCCGCGGCGGCGACGTCGGAGACCTGGAGCGCGAGGTGGTCGATCACATGGCAGAGCATGGCATTCCGTGTTGTCCTGGAGAGGTGGATGACGACGGACTGTTCGGACCCGATTCCGTCACGTGGCGGGTGCACCTGGAGCCGGTGCTGTGGGTGGGTGGGTTCCGCGCGTTGCTGCTGCAGTCGTTGCATCCCCGGGTGATGCGCGGGACCTTCCAGAACTCCGCGCTGTTCGACCCCCGCAAGGCGTGGTCGCGGTTCCAGCGCACCGTGGAGTTCGTGGGCGTGCGGACGTTCGGGTCGACCGACGACGTCGAGCGGACGGCCGCGCGGGTGCGGCGGCTGCACGCCTCGCTGCGCGGCTACGACCCCGACACCGGCTACAGCTTCCGGCTCGACCACCCCGAGCACCTGATGTGGGTGCACGCCACCGAGGTCGACTCGTACGCGCAGGTGGCCAAGCGCGCAGGCGTCCTCGACGACGACGGGGTGGAGGAGTACCTGGCCGAGAGCGTCCGCGCGGCGCGGGTGATCGGGCTGGCCGATGCGCCGTCGACGGGTGCGGCGATGCGGGAGTACCTGGAGTCGGTGCGACCCGAGCTGAAGATGACCGACGAGGCGCGGGTCGCCGTCGGGAACCTGCTCACCCCGCAGCCGACAGCGCCGAAGACCGCGCGGATCGCGATCCCGGCGATCGCCGCGGTCTCGCTGGCCACGCTGCCCCGCTGGGCGCGGCGGCTGTACGGCCTCCCGGCCCTGGCCAGCACCGACCTTTCGGCCACGCTCGCCCTCCGCGCGCTGCGCACGACGACCAACCTGCTGCCCGACATCCCCGCGCCGCCGAACGTCGAACGCGCCCGCCGCCTGGTCCGCGCGGGCTGAGCCCCGCCCGCGGGTCCGCACGGGCGCGGTGATCGCCGGAAGTGGGACATGACGGCCGTATGTGGCGGCCATGTGTTTCAACTGGGGAGATGCCTGACATTCGGTGCCGGGTACGTATCTGACACTCGGGTCATCGTGTGGGTGTCGGGAGGTTGGTCCCGATGAGGAATGTGTCTATCAGAGCGGAGCCGTCGTAGGCGTGGAGCGGCCGTGGTCACGCACCACGCCGATGGTGGTGTGGGCGTAGCGCTCGCCGAGGTCGAAGTGGTGTCCGGCGTAGCCGAACCGGCCGTTCGGGCTGGTCTACGCCGCAGCGCGCCCGACGGGTAGTGGTCGGCGGCTTCGAGGTCGATGGTGGGTAGGTGGATGGGTGTGCCGGGTTGGTAGCGGTCGACGGGTGCGGCGCCGTCGAGGGCTTCGTGGGGGCGGTCGTTGTTGTAGTGGCAGCGGAAGCTCTCCAGCAGCTCGGCCGCGGCGGCGAGGGTGGCCGGTGGGGTGGCGGGTGAGCCATTCGCGTTCGGTGCGTGTAGGCGTTCGATCTTCCCGCAGGTTTGGGGTGGTAGGGCGGGAGTGGGTGAAGCCGATCCCGGCCTCGCGGATGCGGCGTTCGAAGGTGACGGTCTGGCCGTCGAGGCGGCCGGTGAAGCAGCGCCCGTTGTCTGACAGCAGCCAGGCGGGCAGGCCGTGCGCGGCGGCCGCGGCGAGGATCGCGGTCCAGGCCAGGAATCCGGTCAGGCCGAGCCCGACCACGATGGCCAGGCAGTAACGGGAGTGGTCGTCCACGACCTCGACCGACCAGAACGGGGTGCGGGCGTGTCGGCCAGGCGGTGTGGCGCCGTCGATCTGCCACAGATCGTTGCTGGCGCCGCGTTCGAACCGCCGCACCGCCGGGGCGCGCTGCTGGTTGGGCGTCGCGGCGCCCCGGTCGGCCGCGGCGGGCCAGGACCTGCTGCACGGTCGAGGCCGCGGGGGCGGTGAGCCCTTCCCGGCGTAGTGCGTCACGGATCTTCTCCGGCCCCCACCCGTGCTGCTTGCGCAGCCGCACGATCGTGTCCTCCAGATCGGCGGTGAGCTGGGCGGCTCGTTGCGGGCGACGCGAGCGCGGGATCAGCCCGGCCAGCCCATCGGCGTCGTAGCGGCGTTGCCAGTCGTAGAAGGTCTCCCGGCTGATCCCGTGCCGGCGCACACCTCGGCCACCGACCGTCCCGACCACTGAGTCCTGCAGGACTGCCAGACGTTGTTCCACCAGGTCCATCACCTTCAGCGGCATGGCCCGAATCAGCCATCACCGCGGGCAAGGTGTCAGGCATGTCCCCGGCATGTCGTGTCAGGTATGTCCCGGTCCGCCCCGTTCTGCCGATCATCGCGGGCCGGGGTCAAGTCGACCGCATTGCGCCGTCCGCCGACGGGCGGCCAGTATCGGCGCATGAGGTTCAGCGCCACCGTCGAGCTGGGCGGGAAGACGGCCACCGGCATCGAGGTGCCCGACGACGTCGTGGCCGGGCTCGGGTCGCACAAGCGCCCGGCCGTCCGCGTGACGATCGGCGAGTACACCTACCGCAGCACGGTCGCCCGGATGGGCGGGCGCTTCCTGGTGCCCGTCAGCGCCGAGGTGCGCAAGGCCGCCGGGGTGGCGGCGGGTGACGAGGTGGACGTCGAGCTCGTGCTCGACGACGCCCCGCGCGAGGTGACGGTGCCCGACGACCTGGCCGCCGCGCTCGACGCCGTCCCCGGAGCCAGGCCGCGGTTCGACGCGCTGAGCTACACCGCCCGCAAGGAGCACGTGCGCGCGGTCGAGGACGCCAAGGCCGCCGCGACCCGCGAACGCCGCATCGCCAAGGCGGTCGACAGCCTCCGCGGTTGACGCCGTCTCAGATTTCGACCTCGCCAAGGCCCGCGACCTGGTGTGATCGGGGCCCCGATCCAGGAGCACGCGATGATCCCTGAGGCCGAGCTGTTCGTGAAGGCAGAGTCGATGCTGCTCGAGGTGCTCGGCCGGGTCCGCCCGGAGCACCGCAACATCGTGGTCCCGCCGCTGTTCGACATGCCCGGCGCCGGCCAGCCCGCGCCGATCCGCGAGCTGATGGCGCACTACGCCCGCGACGACGCGTGGGTGCCGGACATGCTCGCCGGATCCACCATGGACGAGGTCGGGCCGGACAAGTACGACGGCGACCTGCTCGGCTCCGACGCCCACGCCGCCCTCGGCCGCATCGTCGAGGCGGCGAGCGCGGCGGCGCGGACCGTCACCGACCCGGACGCGACCGTGCACTGCAGCTTCGGCGACGTCACCGCGGCTGAGTACCTCTGGCAGCTCAACATCGCGCGCTGCTTCCTCGCCCACGAGATCGCGATGGCGCTCGGCTCCCGCGCCTGCCCGCTCCCCGAAGACCTGGCGAAGGGGATGTACGACGGCACGAGCCCGAACGCCGAGCGGTGGCGTTCGATCGGGGTCTTCCGCGCGCCGCTGCCGCTGCCCGACGGGCACGTGTCCTGGCGCGACCAGTTCCTCCTGATGGCCGGGCACGACCCGCACCCGTTCCTCGACGACTGACAGCCGCGGTCGAAGACGAGGCCAGGCCCGCCAGCGGCGCGACCAGCATCTTCGTTGCCGCGATAGCCTTCGTCGGTGCTCGTGCTGGCCCAGGCATGGTGCCTGAGCTACCTTCGCTGTTTCCCTGGCGTGAAGGCGAGCAGCGTCAGCCCATCGCTCCTGGCGTGGAGCTCGACCCCGTTTCAATCGAGACGAACTCGCCGCCATTTAGACCCAACACGAACGCTTTCCACTCGCCGACAGTGAGCCGCAACAACTCGGTCTCCGGGGACCTACTGTTGCGGAGGAGCACCCACTCGCCCGAGCGAGCCACCTCCACGCAGTTACCTCCCCCCGAGAAGGAGCTCTTCACGAACTTTGGATCTTCCCCAGCGCTGGGTTGACTCAACGCACCCTCCACCCCGACCGAAACCGACTACGTAGTGTAGACCGCGGATCGAGCGTTTGTGGCAGTCGAGCAACGGATCAAGCCATCGCGAACTGTTCAGCATGGGCCTCTAGCAAGGCCACACTCTCGTCGCGCGACTCGACGCGTTCCCAGAGCCCTTCCAAGATCTTGGAGTATCTCTCGACGTCAGCCACCTTCTCGAGATAGGTGGCCCCAGCGTGACCTTCGAGGTAGACGACGTCCTGGTCACCCGGATCGCTAAAGTGGATGATCGCGAACGGACTTCCGAGACCGAGATAGACGCCGCTGCGCAGAGCCATGATCCGGACTCGCACGTTGTCCAATGAAACAATCTTGTCGCGCAAGGCGTGAAGCTGGTCACGCATCACCGCAGCTCCACCGACCGGCCGCATCAGGGCTGACTCACCGATGATTACCCGCAGATCGAGCGGGTCCGGATCGCGAGTGAGCACCTTCTGTCGTTCCATCCGCAGCTCCACCATGCGAGCACGATCCTTCGCGGATGTCATCGGATAGATCTCGCGGATCACTGCGTCCGCATATGGCTCAGTCTGTAACAACCCATGGATGAGATCACCTTCGTAGCCCTCGAGCTTCGAGGCGCCTTGCTCGAGTGCGATGTAGCGGCCGATGTGTTCGGGCAGGCGGTCATCGCCCGATCCCTGAAGTCGTTCCACCAGCCTTGGCTCTGGCCCTCGGAGGCCAGTTCGGCCAGTTCCTCGTACACCACCTCGTCAGACCCCACGCCGTACAGCCGAAGCAGGTCGCGCACGTCACGGAGCTTGGGCACCCCTCGCCCGGTTTCCAAACGGCTGATCTTGGCCGGGGAACACTCCAGCTCCTCAGCGGCCTGCTCGATCGTCTTGCTGGAGTTCATCCTCAAGCGCCGCAACTCGGCCCCGAGTCTCCGCCTGGTGACGACAGGACTATGCGCCACGTTGCTCCTGTTCCTACGCGATTGCTGGACCGTTCGAGTGAGGCACGATCGGCCCAGCGGGACCGCGACATCTAACCATTCATCGATTCAGCTTGTCTTCTTGCCCCCTGCATCGAAAAGATCACGGTTGGCACGGTGCAGACGACCTGTGCACATCCACGAGCGGACTTGCACTGGCGGGGTTGACTTCAACACAACCGTCGATGCCCCGCAGCCAAAGCCGCGCAGCCCTGCGACAGCCAGGTGCAAGCCCACCGTACTTGCACAATGCTAGTAGCCGCACCAAGTGTGCGCAAGGACATTACACGGTCGCATGTTCGATTTGCACGTGCACAGAGTACCACCGCATCGTGCATGGACACACTTCACATACTGTGAGATGGTGCACAGGTACGGCTCATCGTGCAGGAGGCGGATGCATGTACACCCGGGCCCCCCGGCAGGAGCTCCACAGCGTTGACCACGGGTGCTCCAACGCGCGTCTTGCCGGAACTCCGGCCATTGCCACTCACTGCCAGGCGATGCGCATCGTGGGATCAGTGCTCGCATCGGCAGGTACCTGTTGACGCGCAAGAGAGGCCGAGCCCCGCGAAATCATCAAGATCAGTACCGAGGAGCCGATATGAAGGCCAGCGAGTGGACGGCGCTGCTGGTGGCGATTGCCGGAGTCGTCGCAGCGCTAGCGGCGATTCCCACGTCGGACTACCGCGCACCGGTGCTGATCGTCGCGAGCGCTCTCGTGTGCCTCGCACTGCTCATCGCCATCGCGCCACGTCGGCAGAGTGCTGGACGCTTCAAGATCGTTACGCCTCAGTCTGGTCAGGGGATCAGCAGCAGGGGGATCGTCGTCAGTGGCACCGTCCACGACCTTGGACACGACTCGCTATTCGTTTTCGAGGAGAGCCTCATCGGCGGGCTACGCGTCTGGCTTTTCGGTGGGGAGGCGCTCATCGACGGGCCGAACTGGAGCTTCGATTACGAATCGAACACCAGGCGGGACGAGCGGACCCGTCGAACACTCTCCGTCGTGCGAGCAAATCGCAATTGTAAGAGACGTTTTCGGAACCTCAGGGCCGACAGCAATGGCCAACTCATCATCTATGACCCACCTCCAGACGGCTGCGAGATCTTAGGACAGGTGTCGATATACCTCACGGCGCAGCCGTAGTGCCACGTAATCCCCGTTGTCACCGAATGAGGGCCGCCTAGCCGAATACCCATTCCTGCGAGCCGTACAGGAGACGGAAACCGCTGCTGAGAGGAACACCAATGTCCAAGAATTGCGACCAAACAAATTCGTCGAACGAGGAGTCAGCTCGCGCCCGGAACTGGCCGCGCGTGAGCGGAACACGACGCCGTGACCGGGAGCGGGCCGAATACGACGCCGACCGGATCAGGGACGTGCGCTATCTCTGGGCGAAGGGTGCGCACGCACCGCCCTCGGTCGGATGATCTACATGCCGAGCGGAGCGTCGACATCAGTGCCGATCATCACTCAGATCCACCTCGGTCCGCCGATCACTTTCCGGGTCCACATGCAGCCCGGCCACACGCTCCAGGACTTCATCGACGCGGAACCGCGCATCGCGGCCGCGCTCGACGTCAGCGGGCTGCGGTTCATCCCCGTCGCACCCGAATGGCTGCGGGTGACGTTGTTACCCAAGACCTTCGGCGGCCTCACCCCGCCGAAGACCACCGAAGACTCATAGATATGACACGGCGAGGAGTCCGCGAATCAACAGTTTCCTCGTGGCAACCTCTGCACGTCGACCATATTCACCGTGCTCTTCTAATACCGACCCGTAATAGACGACTCCCACGCCATCTGAGAGGAACTAGATCAGCACCAATCGAGCCGGTTCCCAGGTTCCCTAATGGACCGCGCGGGCGCCAGCCGCGCGAAGTGTCCCCGCCTGCCATCTCCAGCGCTTTACGCTCCTTGTCATCAACGTCAGGTACCGTGCACGTCATAGATATCCGTGTCCGCGACGACGCAGTACGGACCGTCGCGAGGTAAGGATCTGTAGTCACGGCAACCCAAGCCTCGGTGGATCGGAGTGATACGACTCGTACTCTGCCGCAGACCAAAAGTCTGTCAAAGCCAGGATCGGGCTTCTAGCTCGCCGTTGGTGCATCAGCTCCCTGACGGGCTGGCTCGCGACGTCACACTTGGCGGAAGCGGAGGGATTTGAACCCCCGGACCCTTGCGGGTCTCTCGCTTTCAAGGCGAGTGCATTCGGCCGCTCTGCCACGCTTCCCTGGCGGACAGGGTAACCGGGCGGGCTCCGGTCGACCGGGGGACGTCGGGTGTGATGGGATCACGCCGACGCTCGCCGGGGAGGCCACGATGCGATTCGACGAGAACGCCCAGCTGGACACGTCCAACATCGACGACCTGCGTGGATCCGGCGGGGGTGGGGGCGGTGGGCTCGGCGGGCGGGTCGCGGTCGGCGGCGGCGGCCTGGGGATCGTCGGCATCATCATCTTCCTGCTGCTCCAGTTCCTCGGCGGCGGGAGCACAGGAGGTGGCGGGTTCGCCGTGCCTAGCGGCCTGGAGGGCGTGCAGGACGGGCAGACGGCAGGGACCGACACCGCGGCGTCGGCGTGCAAGACGGGCGCGCAGGCCAACACGCAGCTCGACTGCGAGGTCGTCGCCGTCGTCAACTCCGTCGACAACTACTGGAGCGACACGTTCGCCCGCTCCGGCCAGCGCTACACGCCGCCGCGCACCGAGTTCTTCACCGGCAACGTGAACACCGGCTGCGGGGCCGCCACCTCGGACACCGGGCCGTTCTACTGCCCCGCCGACAAGAACGTCTACATCGACCTGTCCTTCTACCAGGAGCTGCAGACCCGCTTCGGCGCGCAGGGCGGCAACCTCGCCCGCGCCTACGTCATCGCGCACGAGTACGGCCACCACGTGCAGGACCTGCTGGGCACGACCTCCCGCGTGCAGGGCGGCGACAGCGGTCCGACCTCGAACTCCGTGCGCATCGAGCTGCAGGCCGACTGCTACGCGGGCGTCTGGACCAACCACGCCGCCAGCGTCCCCACGTCGACCGGCCAGCCGCTGATCGAGGACATCACCCCGGCCGACATCAACAGCGTGCTCGACACCGCCTCGCGCATCGGCGACGACTTCATCCAGACGAACCTCGGCGGCGGCCGCGTCAACCAGAGCCAGTTCACCCACGGCACGTCCGCCCAGCGCGAGAAGTGGTTCAAGACCGGCTACCAGACCGGCGACCCCACGAAGTGCGACACCTTCGCGCGCGGGGTCAACCTGGGCTGAGCCCGCCGAGCGGTGCAGGCGGGTTCACCGCGGGCTACGGTCCGGCGCATGCACGCGATCACGCTCGACGCGCCCGGCGGACCCGAGAACCTGCGCTGGAGCGAGGTGCCCGATCCGGTCGCCGGGCCGGGCGAGGTCCTGCTCGACGTGGCGGCGGCCGCGGTCAACCGGGCGGACATCATGCAGCGCCAGGGCCACTACCCGCCTCCGCCCGGCGCGTCGGAGATCATCGGGATGGAGTGCTCGGGGCACATCGCGGCGCTGGGCGAAGGCGTCACGGGCTGGGCGGTCGGCGACGCCGTCTGCGCGCTGATGTCCGGCGGCGGGTACGCGGAGAAGGTCGCCGTGCCCGCGGCGCAGCTGCTCCCCCTGCCCGACGGCGTCGACCTCGTCACCGCGGCGGGACTGCCCGAGGTGGCGTGCACGGTGTGGTCCAACGTGGTCATGGCCGGGCGGCTCACGGCGGGCGAGACCTTCCTCGTGCAGGGCGGCACCAGCGGCATCGGCACGCACGCGATCCAGGTGGCGAAGGCGCTGGGCGCGCGGGTGGCCGCCACCGCGGGCGCGCCCGACCGGCTGGAGCGCTGCCGCGAGCTCGGCGCCGACATCGTCATCGACTACCACGACGACATCCCCGCCGAGCTCAAGAAGGCCACCGACGGCCACGGCGCCGACGTCATCCTGGACAACATGGGGGCCAAGGGCCTCGCGGCCAACGTCGACGCGCTGGCGATGGACGGCCGCCTGGTGATCATCGGCATGCAGGGCGGCACGAAGGGCGAGCTGAACATCGCCAAGCTGCTGGGCAAGCGGGCGAGCGTGATCGCGATGGGCATGCGCGGACGGCCGGTGGACGGGCCGAAGGGGAAGGGCGCGATCGTCGCCGCGGTGCGCGAGAACGTCTGGCCGATGATCGCCGACGGCCGGGTGGAACCGGTCGTGCACACCGCGTTGCCGATGGCGGACGCCGCGGCCGCACATGCCCTCTTCGACGCGGGCGGCGTGATCGGCAAGGTGCTGCTGACCGTCGGGTAGACCCGCGGGCGCCGCGCTACGGTGGCCGGAGCACGCACGGAGGAGTTGAGCGCGATGAACCCCGAGCAGACCGAGAACGGCGACCAGCAGGTGATGGTCGTCGGGCCCGACGGCCGTCCGGTCGGCATGGCCAGGGTGCCGCAGGGCGAGGACGGCGACGACCAGCAGGGCGTCGGCAGCATGGTCGAGCAGCCCGCGAAGGTCATGCGGATCGGCACGATGATCAAGCAGCTGCTCGAGGAGGTGCGGGCGGCGCCGTTGGACGAGGCCTCGCGCAGCAGGCTCAAGGAGATCCACCAGAACTCCATCAAGGAGCTCGAGGAAGGGCTCGCGCCGGAGCTGCGCGAGGAGCTGAACCGCCTGTCGCTGCCCTTCACCGAGGACAAGATCCCGTCCGATGCGGAGCTGCGGATCGCGCAGGCCCAGCTCGTCGGCTGGCTGGAAGGCCTGTTCCACGGCATCCAGACGGCGCTGTTCGCCCAGCAGATGGCCGCACGGGCCCAGTTGGAGCAGATGCGGCGGGGGCTCCCCCCCGGCGCGGGTGGGCAGCCCGGCGACGGCGGCCTCGGTCGCGGGACGGGCCAGTACCTGTAGGCCGGGATCGGTCGTCGCAGCATGGCGCTGCTCCGATCCGGCGCGCACCCTCGCCCACTCGGGGCCGCGGTCGCGTGGGTACCCTCGGCCCGTGGCCCAGGCGATAACTACCGGTGACGCCGCCGTCGCGCCGCCCCCCGTCGCCGCGGAGCCGGGGCCGCGGAGCTGGCGGCGTGCGTTCGACGATCTGCGCAACGGCTGGCGCCAGCGCCCGCTGTGGGGCTACCTGGGCTGGCAGGACATCAAGCAGCGCTACCGCCGCTCGGTGCTCGGGCCGCTGTGGATCAGCATCACGCATGGGCGTCATCGCCACGGCGATGGGCATCCTCTACGGGGCGCTGTTCCACGAGCCCATCCAGACGTTCCTGCCCTACGTCGCCACCGGGCTGCTCATCTGGAACTTCATCAGCGGCTGCATCCTCGAAGGCAGCGAGGTGTTCATCGCCAACGAGGGGCTGATCCGGTTCCTCCCCGCGCCGATCACCCTGCACGTGTACCGCCTCGTGTGGCGCCAGACGCTGTTCTTCCTGCACAACCTCGTCATCTGGGCGCTGCTGATGGTCATCTTCCAGCAGCCGGTGCACTGGTCGTCACTGCTGGCCGTCCCCGCGTTCATCGTGCTGGCGGTCAACGGGGCGTGGATCGCGGTGCTGGCGGGCATCATCGCCACCCGGTTCCGGGACATCCCGCCGATCATCGC
This sequence comes from uncultured Actinomycetota bacterium, assembly GCA_963799945.1. GTDB lineage: Bacteria > Actinomycetota > Actinomycetes > Mycobacteriales > Pseudonocardiaceae > Pseudonocardia. Next base: position 764,941 of record CAWCZG010000001.1, on the reverse strand, counting down.
GAGCCTCACGCAGCTGCTGTTCTTCATGACGCCGATCGTCTGGTCCTACGAGCGGCTCACGAGTAACCCACTGGCCCCTTACATCGAACTGAACCCCGTGATGCACTTCGTCGAGATCCTGCGCGAGCCGCTGCTCGGCCAGCCGATCGTCTGGCGGCACTGGGCCGTCGTCGGCGGGATCACGGTTCTCGGTTGCGCGGCCGCGCTCGTCTGCCTGCGCAACTACCGCGCCCGCGTGGCGTACTGGGTCTAGGGGTCGAGCAGTGGTCAGCATTGACATCGAGGACGCGGCCGTCGATTTCCCGATCTTCGACGCCAAGACGCGCTCGCTGAAGAAGGCCGTGCTCGGCCGGGCGGGCGGGCGCATCGGCACCGATTCGAAGGTGCCGATCATCGAGGCGCTCCGGCACATCAACATCGCGCTGCGCCAGGGCGACCGCGTGGCGCTCGTCGGGCACAACGGGGCGGGCAAATCCACGCTGCTGCGCCTGATGGCGGGCATCTACGAGCCGACCAGGGGTCGCGCCAGGGTCTCGGGCAAGGTCGCGCCGGTGTTCGACCTGGCCGTCGGCATGGATCCGGAGATCTCCGGCCTGGAGAACATCCTGATCCGGGGCCTCTTCCTCGGCATGACGCGCAAGCAGATGGAGGCGCGCGTCGACGACATCGCGGCGTTCACCGAGCTCGGCGACTACCTGTCGATGCCGTTGCGCACCTACTCCACCGGGATGCGGGTGCGCCTGGCGCTCGGCGTCGTGACCAGCATCGACCCGGAGATCCTGCTGCTCGACGAGGGCATCGGCGCCGTCGACGCGGAGTTCCTCGCCAAGGCCCGCAAGCGCCTCAACGAGCTGGTGGAGCGCTCCGGGATCCTGGTCTTCGCGAGCCACTCCGACGAGTTCCTCGCCGACCTGTGCGACACCGCGATCTGGATGGACGCGGGCGGGATCCGCGAGCAGGGCCCGTTGCGCGAGGTGCTGCACCACTACAAGGGCCGCGACGTGCTGGCGGAGCTCGAGGCCCGGTGAGCGAGCTTGCGAGCGAACCATCGACGCAGCGCTTCGCGAAGCGCCGGCCGAGCGTCAGCGAGGGCGGGCGATGAGCGAGCTTGCGAGCGAATCATCGACACAGCGCTTCGCGAAGCGTCGGCCGAGCGTCAGCGAGGGCGTGCGATGAGCGAGCAGGCTCAGCACACCGCCCTCGCTCCGGGCTCCGTCGTGGCGGTCGTCGTCACGCGCCACCGCGACCACGCGCTCGTCGACTCCCTGGCCGCGCTCGCGAAGCAGACCCACCCCATCGCGCACCTGATCGTCGTGGACAACGGGCCCGACCGGCCCGCCCGCGAGGTCGTCGAGTCCTGCGGGATCCCCGCCACGTGGCTGCCGTCGTGGCGCAACCTCGGCGGCGCGGGTGGGTTCGCGCTCGGCATGCTGCACGCGCTGGCGCTGGGGGCCACCTGGGTGTGGCTCGCCGACGACGACGGGCGCGCGGCCGACGAGAGCGTCCTGGCCACCCTGATCGAGCTCGCCGACCGGCGTGGCCTGGCCGCCGTCTCCCCCACCGTGGCCGACTCGGGCGATCCCGACCGGCTCGCGTTCCCCGTCCGGCGCGGGCTGAACTGGCACCGGTCGCGGGCCGCGCTGGCCGCCGACTCCGAGCACGGCGCCGATCACGAACTGCTGCCGGGCATCGCCGCGCTCTTCAACGGGGCGCTGTTTCGCGCGTCCACCCTCGACGTGATCGGCGTACCCGACCTGCGCCTGTTCATCCGGGGCGACGAGGTGGAGATGCACCGGCGGATGGTCCGTTCCGGGCTCCCGTTCGGCACGGCGCTGCGCGCGGTCTACCTGCACCCCACGGCCGACGACGACGACAAGCCGATGCTCGGCGGCCGCCTGCACGCCCGGGACCCCGACGACGCGGTCAAGCGCTACTACACCTACCGCAACCGCGGCTACCTCACGGCGCAGCCGGGGATGCGCCGGGTGGGCGCGCTGGATCTGCCCCGCTTCGCCTGGTACTTCCTCGTCACCAAGCGCAGCCCGCGCGACTTCATCCGCTGGGTGCGGCTGGTGCGGCAAGGGCGGCTGGAGCGGTTCCACCGGGCGTGAGGACGGCCCGGGCGGCGATCACCGCTCGCGGAAGACGACCGTCCGCAGCATCACGAAGTTGATGACGGTGGCGACGGCCTGCGCGATCACCCACGCCAGGCTCACCCGCAGCGGTACGTCCGGCAGGACGGCCAGCATCAGCGCGTTCGTGCCGACGTTGATCACGAACGTGGTGCCGTAGAGCAGCGCGAACGCCGCCAACCTGCCCCGGCCCCCGGCCGCCTGGAACGTGAAACGGCGGTTGAGCAGGTATGCCGTGGTCGTGCCGCAGATGAAGCTGATGGCCTTCGAGCCGCTCGGGAACAGCCCCAGCGCCAGCAGACCGTGGTAGACGCCGAAGTCGACCAACGCCGAAAGCGCCCCGATCGCGACGAACCGGGTCAGCTGGGCCGCCAGGCCGAGCCGGGCGGGCGGAGCGGTGGTCACCCGTAGAGGGTAGCGGCAGGCACGGACGGACCCACGCGACGGCCGGACGGTGTCGCTCGCCTCCCGTGTATCGGTCCCGTCACTCTTTGGCGTAGATCGGGCACCCAGGACGGCGGTTCGCGCTAACGGCAGCCCGCGGAACGCGAAAGCGAGGTGACTGTCCGAACCCAGGAGATGACGCGTGCAGAGCAGCCCGCCGTTCCCGCCCCACCCCCGCCCGGATGACGCGCCGACCGTGCGCCTGCCGCGCGTGGGCCCCCGCCGCAGCCTGTTGGGAACGGCGACGTTCGTCCTCGTGCTGCTGGGGGCGGCGCTGGCCGTGTTCCCCGCGACCGCCGCGGCAGGCCTCCTGCTCTGCCTCCTCGCGATCGTGCCCGCGGTGGTCGCCTTCCTGCGCAGCCGCAAGGGCAGGGCACGCGGCAACAGTCAGGCGTTGGCCGCGATGGTCATGGCACCGGTCTTCTTCGTCGTCGCGGCCGTGGTCCTCGCCGCGACCGCGCCGCCTGCGGCGAAGACCCCGGTCCCCGGCGCCGTGGCCGCCGCGAGCCCCGCGGCCGACCAGGCGCCGGAAAGCAGTGCGCCCGCCACGAGTGCGCCCGCGGTGGCGGAGCAAGCTGTGGTGCCCGCCCCTGCTGTCGCGCCCGCCCCCGTCGTCGCGGCCCAGCCCGTCGTCGCCGTCCCCGCGGCGCCCCGGCGTGTCGTCGTCGCCCCGGCCGCGCCCGCGCGCGTGGTCGCGGCACCGGCGGCGCCCCAGCGGGCGGTCGCCGCCCCGGCGCCACAACGGGTCGTCGCCGCCCCGGCGCCCAAGCCGCAGCCCGCGCCGAAGCCCGCGCCCCAGCCGGTGGTCAAGACCGCCCCGACGTGCAACGAGTCGACGCACTACGTCAACTCCAGCGGGAACTGCGTGCTGCGGCCCGTCGCCTCCGCTACGGCGCCTGCCGGCGCGACCGCGAAGTGCGGTGACGGCACCTACTCGTCGAGCCAGCACCGTTCGGGCACCTGCTCCAAGCACGGCGGGGTGGCGACGTGGCTGGTGAACCTGCCCAGCTAGAAGAAGTAGCGGCCGAGCTTGCGGCGACGGCGGACCCGCACCGAACCCATCGCCGTGCGCCCGTGCACCACGAAGTGGGGGTGGCCGGGCCGGGGCGTCGACGGCACGGTGGTGTGCACGGACCCCATGCCGGGCACCAGGTTGTCGACGTTGACGGTGGCGTCGTCGGGCACCAGCAGCTTCGCCGACCCCGCGCCCAGCTCCAGCTCCACCTCGACGACGGGATGCGGGTTGTCGGCGTCGCAGAAGTCGAGCAACACCGAACCCACCCCGCTGAGCACCCGGATGCGGGCGGGAACGCGCCAATCGCCGGTGCGCTTGATCGTCGACATCCCCGCCTTCAACACCAGCGGCGGTCCCGCGGGCGTGACGGCGACGGGTGGGCCGTCGGCCGGGAGGTCGGCCAGGGGCGGGTGGAGATCGACCTCGTAGCGCGCCGCGTACACGACGGACAGGCGTTCTTCCAGCTCGTAGAGCGTGATCCGACCCTCGGAGAGCGCCTTCTGCAGCCGGTGGGCCGCGCGCTCGCGGTCGGCGTCAGAGATCCGGAGACCCGGCGGGTCCGGCGGCTGGACGTTCACCGCCCCGAGGATAGTGTCGGTGCGCCCGAGTAGCCTCGCCCCCGATGTCCGATACACAGTTGCTGCACGGTTGGGGCCGCACGTCACCCTCGGTGGCGCGGGTCGTCACGCCCCGCTCGGTCGATGACGTCGTCGCCGCGGTGAAAGCCGCAGGCCCGCGCGGGATCATCGCGAGGGGCCTCGGCCGCTCCTACGGCGATCCGGCGCAGAACGCGGGCGGCACCGTTCTGGTGATGACGGGTCTGGCCCAGATCCACTCCATCGATGCGGCGAGCGGGCTCGTCGATGTCGATGCGGGGGTCAGCCTCGACACGTTGATGCGCGCCGCCCTTCCCCACGGCCTGTGGCTGCCCGTGCTGCCCGGCACCCGCCAGGTCACGATCGGCGGCGCGATCGGCGCGGACATCCACGGCAAGGCCCACCACGTCGTCGGCAGCTTCGGCAGCCACGTGCGCGCGATGACGCTGGTCACGGCGGATGGCGGGGTCCGCGAGCTCACGCCCGACGGGCCGGAGTCCGAGCTGTTCTGGACCACCGTGGCGGGCATGGGGCTCACCGGCGTGGTCGTGCGGGCCACGTTGGCGCTGCACCCCGTCGAGACCGCGTACTTCCGGGTCGACACCGAGCAGATCGACAACCTCGATGAGCTCATGGCCCGCCAGAGCGTCGACGACGAGAAGTACGCCGAGTCGGTGTCCTGGTTCGACGCGGTCACCACCGGCGCGCACCTCGGGCGCGGCCTGCTCACCCGGGCCAACCACGCCAAGCTGGCCGAGCTGCCGGAGAAGCTGCGCGCCGAGCCGTTGAAGTTCGACGCGCCGCAGCTGCTCACCGTGCCCGACGTGTTCCCGTCCGGCCTGCTCAACCGCGTCACGGGGAAGCTGTTCAGCGAGGTCTGGTACCGCAAGTCGCCCACCCGCGCGGGCGCGATCCAGAACATCACCCAGTTCCTGCACCCGCTCGACATCGTCGGCGAGTGGAACCGCGGCTACGGGCCGCACGGGTTCCTGCAGTACCAGTTCGTGGTGCCGCCCGAGCGCGGTGACGTGATCCGCACCGTGCTGGAGCGGATGACCGCGGCGGGCCAGGTCTCGGCGCTCAACGTGCTGAAGAGGTTCGGCCAGGGCAACCGCGCGCCGCTGTCGTTCCCGATGCCGGGGTGGACGCTCTGCGTCGACATGCCCGTCCGGCCCGGCCTCGGCGCGCTCTGCGACGAGCTCGACGCGCTCGTGCTCGACGCCGGTGGGCGCCACTACCTGGCCAAGGAGTCGCGCACCACGCCGCTCGCGATCCGCCGCGGCTACCCGCGGTTCGACGAGTGGCGCAAGGTGCGCGACGCCGTCGACCCCAACAACGTGTTCGCCTCGGACATGTCCCGGAGACTGGAGCTCACAGCGTGAACCGGAGCGAATCATGATCGACGCCGTCGGCAACCCCCAGAGCATCCTGCTGCTCGGCGGCACGTCCGAGATCGGGCTGGCCACGGTGGAGGCGTTCGCGTCCGACCGGCCGATGCGCATCGTGCTCGCGGGCCGCCCGTCGCCGCGCTTGGACGAGGCGAAGGCGCGGCTGGAGGCGCGCGGCTGTGCCGTGGAGACCCTCCCCTTCGACGCGTCCGAGCCCGAGACGCACACCGAAGTCATCGCCAAGGCGTTCTCCGGCGGCGATGTGGATGTCGCGCTCGTGGCGTTCGGGCTGCTCGGCGACAACGAGCAGGCCTGGACCGATGCCGCCACCGCCATCGAGCTGGCGCAGGTCAACTACACCGCGGCCGTCTCGGTCGGGGTGTCGCTCGGCGAGCGGATGACCCAGCAGGGCCACGGCTCGATCGTCGCCTTCTCTTCGGTCGCCGGTGAGCGGGCACGGCGGTCCAACTTCGTCTACGGCTCGACGAAGGCCGGGATGGACGCCTTCTACTCGGGCCTCACCGAGGCGCTGCGGCCCGCGGGCGTGCACGTCACGGTGGTGCGGCCGGGCTTCGTGCACACGAAGATGACCGAGGGCCTCAAGCCGGCGCCGCTGTCGACCACCCCCGAGGCCGTCGCGGCGGTGGTGGTCGACGCCGTGCGCTCCCGCAAGGAGCTGGTGTGGGCGCCCGCGCCGCTGCGGTTCGTGATGAGCGCGCTGCGCCACGTCCCCCGGCCGCTGTTCCGCCGCCTGCCGGTCTAGATCGGCGCGGTCACCAATCTGGCCCTGGTCGCCGCTCCAGGAGGTGGAGGCAGGTACGGCAGGGGAATCGGCGTCGGACCGACCGGGTTGAGCGGGTCATGAGGAGTGCAGCGGGCGCACCGGGAACAGGCACAGCGATCGTCGCCACGGATTTCGGCGGCCCGGAGGTGCTGGCGGTCGTTCCCGTCGACGTCGGCGAGCCCGGCCCCGGCGAGGTGACCGTGCAGGTGCGGGCGGCGGGCGTGAACCCCATCGACTACAAGTTCTACAGCGGCATCTACGGCAAGGACCCGGCCCAGCTGCCCCTGCGGCTCGGACGGGAAGCGGCCGGGGTGGTGACCGCGGTCGGCGAGGGCGGCGCGGCGCAGGTCGGCGACGAGGTGATCGTCTACGGCGCCGGGGCGGCAGGCCTCTACGCCAGCGTCGTCACGGTGCCCGCGGGCTCGGTCGTCCCGAAACCCGCCGAGCTGGGCTGGGAGACCGCCGCCGGGCTGCTGCTCGCGGGCGCGACGGCCGTGCACACGCTGGTCGCGACGGGCGTGGCCGCGGGCGACACCGTCCTGGTGCACGGCGCCGCGGGCTCGGTCGGGCAGCTCGTCGTCCAGCTCGCCGTGCGGCGGGGCGCGCGGGTGATCGGCACCGCCGCACCCGGACGGCACGAGCAGCTCCGCGCGTGGGGCGCCGAGCCGGTGACCTACGGCCCCGGGCTGGCCGACCGCGTGCGGGCGCTCGGCACCGTCACGGCCGCGGTCGACACCGTGGGCACCGACGAGGCCATTGACGTGTCGTTGGAGCTGGTCGCCGACCCGACGCGGATCGCCACGATCGCGGGGCAGGGTCGGGCCGCGGGGACCGCGATCCAGCGGCTGGGTGGGGGGCCGGGGTCCGACCCCGGCACCGCGATCCGGGCCCACGCGTGGGAGGAGCTGGTGCCGCTCGCGGCGAAGGGCGAGCTGGATCTGGTGATCGCCCGCACCTTCGCGTTGTCGGACGCGGCCGCCGCGCACCGCTTCGTCCTGGAGGGCCACGCAGGCGGCAAGGTCATCCTCCTCCCCTGACCGGCCGGCGGGGCAGACGAACGCGCGCCTCGGCTTCTGCGTCGGCAACCCTTCGGGTTGGGCCGCCACGCCGGCCCACCTCGCAGGCGCACTCTGCGAAGTGCGGTGGAGAACGTGGCGGGCTGAGCGGGGCGGCGGCGGGGCGCCCGGCGGGTCGTCCGCGCTGCATCGACCATCCGCGCCGCCGAGATCGACGTGGGTGGGGTTTTGCGGCGAGTGGACCCCGCTGGTGTCGAGCTCGAGCGTCAGTTCTCGGTGTGCCGCCTCGCCGACGACCGTGCCCGCATGCGCACCTCGGGGTCCGTCGGGCCGGGGGGCTAGCGTGGCTGCCCGTGCTGGAGCTGCGCGCGGACTGCGCTCACTGCGTGGGGCTGTGCTGCGTGGCGCCCGCGTTCGCCAAGTCGGCCGACTTCGCCGTCGACAAACCCGCGGGTACACCGTGCAGCAACCTGCAGGCCGATTTCCGCTGCGGCATCCACGCCGACCTGCGCACTGAGGGCTTCCCCGGCTGCACGGTGTTCGACTGCCTCGGCGCGGGCCAACGGGTGACGCGCGCGTTCGCCGGGCGCGACTGGCGCACCCCCGGCGTCGCCGGGCCGATGTTCGCCGCGTTCGGCCTGGCCCGGCAGGTGCACGAGCTGCTCTGGTACCTCGACGAGGCGCGGGTGCGGGCGCCCGACCCCGAGCTGGACGACGTCTGTGGCGACCCTGCGTCGCCGACGACTTCCCCGCGGCTGACCTCGACCCGACCCGGGCGCGGGTAGGCGAGCTCCTGCGGCGGGCGAGCGCACAGGTGCGGGGTGCGTCGGGGGCCGACCACAGCCGGGCCGACCTCGTCGGGGTGCGGTGGCGCGGAGCCGACCTGCGCGGCGCGACGCTGCGGGGCGCACTCCTGCTCGGCGCGGACCTACGCGGAGCGGACCTGCGTCAGGCCGACCTCCTGGGCGCCGATCTGCGTGGAGCGGACCTGCGGGGTGCGGACCTCTCGACCAGCCTGTTCGTCACCCCGATGCAGGTGGCGGCGGCCCGGGGCGACGCGCGGAACCCGCCTCCCCGACCGCGTGCCCCGCCCCGCCGCACTGGCCCGCCTGACTCTCAGAACCCGGCGTCCCGAGACCGCACACGAAGACGACGCCCTCCCCGCGTGGTCGAGGGTGGACCACGCGGAGAGGGCCGGCTGTGCTCCCCAGCTCAGCCGCGATTGTGGGGACGGCGCGATCAGGTGCCGGACGGGAGGTGTCCGGCGAACAGCGGCGCCCGGTGAGCCGCGGGCCTGCCGCTGATGACCCGGTCGGCGAGGGCGAGGCGGCCGACGACGGCGTGGCGCCCCACGCTCCGTCGGCCCACGGTCAGCAGCCGCCGCCGGGCCGGTTCCTCGACGAACCGGTAGGCCGCCGCGGCCACGCCCAGCGCCGCGAGCAGCACCGCCACCCCCGTGAGGTGCGCGAGCAGGGTGTGCGGGCCGAGCGCGGTCACGTGCTGCAGCGCCGTCCAGTAGACCTCGAGCAGCGGGATGTGCACGAGGTAGAGGGCGTAGGAGATGCGGCCGCTGTACACCGCCCACGGGTGGGCCAGCGCCATCGCCGGACCGCGGTCGGCCAGCGCCAGCGCGCCGACCAGCAGCGGGAACAGGGCGATCACCGCGCCACCGCGACCGGCCCCGAAGCCCTCGCCCGCCACCAGGCCCACCGCGATCAGCGGCGGGAGGGCGGCGGCCAGGACCGACGCCGTGCGGCGCGCGGCCTCGGTGGGCCGGATCTTGCGCAGCGCCATGCTCACGAACACCCCCGCCGCGAACCCGCACAGCAGCCGAACCAGCCAGCTGTAGGGGTAGTACGGCGAGCCCGTGCGCAGGTACGCGAGCGCGATCGGCGCCATCAGCGCGACCGCCGCCAGCATGAGCGCAGGCGCGGGCAGGCGGCGCAGCCGGTGGAAGGCGAGCGCCGCCACCGGGAAGAGCAGGTAGGCGAGCCATTCGGCGGACAGCGACCAGGTCGGGCCGACCCACGACGCGCCGTCGAGGTAGGCGTGGTCCCACATCTGCACCCCGGCGAGCTGCCGCAGCCACTCCCCGACGCCGAGCTCGGGCTGCACGGCCTGGAACGCGACGACGCGGTCGTGCCCGAACAGCAGCTTGGCCGCCAGCCACAGCCCGAAGACGTGCATGACCACGAGGTAGAGCGGCCACATCCGACACACGCGCGCCCAGATGAAGCGCGCGGCCGCCGTCGCCTGCCACGCCGGGCCGAGCCGGTCGAGGTAGGTGCGGGCGATGACGAAGCCGGAGATGACGAAGAAGAGGTCGACGCCGAGGGCGCCCTGGGTGAGGAGAGGTCCCAGGACCCGGTTGACGGCGACGACGCCCGGCAGCGGCGTGAAGTGGAAGTGGAACGCGACGACCCACAGCGCCGCGACGATCCGCAGCCCGGTCAGCGGCCTCAGCTCACCAGGCGAGGCGCCTTGATCGCCGGATGGGGTGGTTCCCCGCGCTGCCATCGTCACGATGACCGCAACGAGCCCCGTTGATCCATCGGTGCGGGTGACAGCCGTAACCCACCCGTTCGCCGCCCGCCGTCACATCAGGTGAGAGCGCAGTGGGCCGAACGAGTGGGTCCGACCGCGGACGGCGCACCTCGGCCACCACCGTCCGCGACCGGCTCACCAGCGGTCGAGGTGCAACACCGTGTCGAGCGGCTCGCGGTGGGCGGGCTTGAACGTCTCGCCGGTGAAGTACGCCGTCGGGAGCAGCACCCCCTGCCGGACGTTGTCCGGGATGCCCAGCAGCTCCGCGATCTCCTTCTCGTACACGAGGTGCAGCGTCGTCCACGCGCTGCCCAGGCCCCGGGCGCGGGCGGCGAGCTGGTAGCTCCACGCGGCGGGCAGCAGCGAGCCCCAGAGCCCCGCCTGGTTGTCCGCGGGCAGCTCGGCCGCAGCGGTGATGCAGGCGAGCACGTGCACGGGGACCTCGCCCATCCGCTCGGCCAGCCAGTCGGCCGAGGTGGCGACCCGCGCGGAGGCGGCCTGCTTCTGCGCGGTGCCGGACGTGGCGCGCTCCGCCCGGCCCGGTGAGTCCCGGTAGGCCGCGAAGGACCGGCCGTAGTACTCGCCGATCTGCGCCCGCAGATCGGCGTCGGTCACCACGAGCCAGTGCCAGCCCTGCTGGTTGCTGCCGGTGGGCGCCTGCAGGGCGACCTCGAGGCACTCGCGCACCAGCTCCATCGGCACCGGCCGCTCGAGGTCGAGGCGCTTGCGGACGGAGCGGGTGGTGGTGAGCAGTTCGTCGGGGTCCAACGGCAGCAGCGGCATTCCCCGATCATGCCCCCGCGGACGACCGCGGACGCGGCGTGCGCACCACGGTCTGGAGCACGACGACGGCCGGGCCGGTGCGCCAGTGCTCGCGGCCCTCCCAGCACACGGCGAACCCGGCGGCGGCCAGCCGCTCGGACGGGGTGTCGCCCTCCCCGACCAGCAGCACCCGGCCGCCCTGACGGGCCAACACCCGCCGCCACAGCGCCAGCGTGGCGTCGTCGGGCCGCGACGGCGCGAGCACGCCGCGGAACACCCCCGGGGGGATCGCGTCGGCGTTCGTGTGCACCGGGCAGCCCGGCGCGGCCCGGCGGGCGCGCTCGGCCAGCTCGGCGTCGGCTTCGTAGCCCGACGCGGACCCGTGAGCGGCCAGCAGCGCGAGCAGATCCCCGCGGCCGCAGCCGAAATCCAGGTACGGACCGGGGCCGAGATGGCGGCGGACGAGCCGCAGGCGTCGCCGCAACGCCCGCCGGGCGGCGTAACCCAGACCCCCGGTCGGGGGCGCGGCAGGGGCGGCCGGTGAACGTGTGGTGATCAGGCGGTCCCCGTGCCGGGGAGCGTTCGCCGGATCGGGTGTGGGGAGCACGGATCCTGATCCTGCCCCGGGGCTGTCGGGGTGCCGAACTAGGGTGGCGCCCGTGCTCACCCCCGCCGGGACGGCCACCGCGGCCGAGCCGGATGTCCCCGCTCCACCCCCCGCCGTGCCCGCATCCGGGCCTGCGGGCCGCTGGGTGCTGGTGCTCGGGTTGGTCGCCGCGCTGGCCGCGCTGGTGTTCCCGTTCGCGCCGGTCACCCAGCCCGAGGTGGATTACCGCTGGAACGCCGCCCAAGGGGCCGCCGCGATCCCGCTGATGCCCTACCAGCCCGTCATGCTCACCGCGCTGGTCGAGTGCGCGGCCGCGCGCGACGCGGATCCGGGCCACACCCTCCTCAGCACGGTGCCGCTCACCAGCGATCCGTCCGCCGAGCCCCTCCCCGGCCTGCGCCTCACCGCCGAGGACGGCGACGTGCTGGTGGTGAGCGGCGGCGCCGAGCTCGGCCGGGTGCCGCTCCCGGCGGGCCCGTGCACGATCGCGGTGACGTCCGACCCGCGCTCCACCGAGGTCGCCATCGACGGCTCGGTGGTGCTGAGCCGCCGCGGTGACGTCCGGCCCGCCGTCGCGGGCGCGTTCTCCGAGCTCGATGGCGGGGTCACGCTCGCGCTCACCGCCGACACCCGGTTCCAGACCTCGATCACCCCGCTGAAGGCGGCCATCGCGGCGGTCGGCGTGCTGGCGCTGCTGGGCATGCTCGTCGCGGTGCGCCGGGCCGATGCCCGGGTCGTCCGCCGGGTGCGGCTGCTGCCGCGGCGCTGGTGGCGGCCCCGCCTGGTCGATGTCGCGGTCGTGGCGCTGCTGGGCGTCTGGTGGGTCATCGGCGCGGTCACCGTCGACGACGGCTACATCGCGGGCATCGTGCGCAGCCGCGGGGAGAACGGGTTCGTCGGCAACGTCTACCGGTGGCTCAACGCCCCCGAGTCGCCGTTCAGCTGGTTCTACGACCTGCTCTACCCCTGGTCGCAGGTCTCCGCGTCAACGATCTGGATGCGCCTGCCCTCGACGTTGCTCGGTGTGCTCACCTGGGTTCTGCTCTCCCGGTTCTGCCTGCCGCGGCTGGGCCCCTTCGCCCGCCGCCGGGCTGCGCCGTGGATCGCCGCGCTCGCGTTCGGCACCTGGTGGGTGCCGCTGTGCCTGGGCCTGCGCCCCGAGCCGTGGGTCGCCGTCGGCCTGCTGGGCTGCTGGCTCGCGGTCGAGCGGGCGGTGGCCACGCGCGGGCTGCTGCCGCTGCTCTGCGGTCTGGTGCTGGCCGGGGCGACCACCGCGCTCACCCCCGGCGGCCTCGTCGCCTTCACCCCGTTCCTCGCCGCGCTGCTGCCGGTGTTCCGGCTCCTGCGCGCCCGGCCCGACCTGCACCGGCTGCCGCTGCTTGCCGCGCTCATCGCGGCGCCCGCGTCGGCCGTGCTGTTGATGGTCTACGACCAGAGCCTCGGCGCCATGCTGGAATCCACGCGGGTCCGCTCGCTGATCGGCGGCGGCGCTCCCTGGTACGCGGAGGCGCAGCGCTACAGCGAGCTGCTCTCCGACGACTTCCAGGGCTCCATCGGGCGCCGGGCCGCCGTGCTGGTCACGCTGCTCGCCGCGGCGGGCGCGCTGTGGGCGTTGCGCCGCCGCGCGCACCGGGGGATCGCGACGGGCCCCGGCGGGCGGCTGGTCGTGGTGCTGCTGTTGTCGCTGGCGGTCATGACGTTCACGCCCACGAAGTGGACCCAGCACTTCGGCGACCTCGCGGGCATCGGCGCGGCCGTGCTCACCCTCGGCGCCGCGGCCTGCGCGGGGCCGGTGTTGCGCGCCCGGCCGCGGGCGATGATCGCGGCGCTGGCCGCCACCACGGTGGTCGGTGCGCTCGTGCTCGCCGGCCTGAACAACTGGCCGTTCGTGGCCCAGTGGTTCGACCCCTCGTTCTCCACGCTCCCGCTCCAGGTGGCGGGGATCCCGGTGGCCACGCTGCTCCTCGTGGTGGGCGGGGTCGTCGTCGCGGCTCTCGTGGTGCACGCGCTCTGGCGACGGGCGGGCGGCGGCACCGAACCCGTGCTCCCCCGGCGGCTGCCGGGGCCGGTGCCGATCGTCGTCGTCGTGCTCGTCGTCGCGCTGGCGCTGCAGGTGCTGGGGCTGGCCCGCACCGCGATCGGGCACCGCGACAGCTACACCCTCGCCGCCGACGCCGTCGCCACGCTGCGCGGCGACCCGTGCGGGCTGCAGCGCACGCTGTCCGTCGAGACCGACCCGGCCGCGGGTGTGCTCACGGCCCTCTCCACGCCCGCCGCGCCGCAGGAACGGCCGGTCGACGTCGGCGGCAGCACGGTCGCGGGCATCCCCGTCACGGGCCAGGTGACCACCGCGTGGTTCACCCTCACCGCGGCGCAGCGCAGCGCCACCCTGCCCGTTGTCGTCACCACCGCGGGCACCCTCCGCGCGGGCGACGTCCTGCAGATGCAGTTCGGCGACGCGGGCGGCTCGGTGATCGCGAACCGGCCGATCACCACGCCCGAGCCGGGTCCGGTGGACGTCCGCCAGATCGCCCCCGCGCACGCCGAGACCGTGCGGCTGCTCGTCGAAGGCAGCACGGCGGGCGCGGCCAACCCCGCGCTGGTCACGCTGCCGCGCGCGCCCCAGCTCACGCCGATGGAGCAGCTCCTCCCCCGCGGCACCCGGGCGGTCCTGGATTGGCCGGTCGCCTTCCTCTTCCCGTGCCTCGTGCCCGAACCCCTGCCGCTCGGTACGGCGGGCGTGCCGACGTGGCGGGTAGCGCCGCCCGCGGCCGACCCCTCGGCGGGCATCACCTACTCGCCGGGCTTCGGCGGCCCGTTCGCCGCCCCCCGCCTGCTCGTCAGCGAAGCGCGGATGCCGACCTACCTGGCGGGCGACCCGACCCGTGACGCGGTGCAGCTCTACCGCTGGAGCCTCGTCGCCCCGTTGACCGCGCTGAAGCCCACCGTCGCGGAGCACACGGTGGCCGGCTGGACGTCCGACGGCCACGCGCGCGTCCCGGGGCTCGACCCCGTCGGGTGACCCGGGCCGCTCCGGCATCGGGCACCCCCAGCACAATGGGCGACATGTTGCGCACACCGGACGCGTCGACCCAGGCGGCCGAACTCGACCTGCCGTCGGCGGGGCGGATCGTCGCACAGCGCGGGCTGTTCGTCGGGCCGAGCCTGCTCGTGCCCGAGGACCTCTACGCCAAGATCGAGCGCGGCACCGCGCGGCGCGAGCGCACACAGGTCGCGTTGGGTCCGGCCAGCGCGGTCTCCACCAACACCTACTTCGGCCGCTTCCACGCCACGTACTGGCAGCGCTGGACCACCGCGCCCGACGTCGAGGTCGAGCTCGTCGTGTCCGGGTCCGGGATCGTGCGGCTGATGGCGTCGGACACCAACAAGGTCTGGCGCGCCGTCGACGCACGCGCGGTCGAGCGGGCCGACGGGCAAGCGATCCGGCTGGTCGGCCCGATCGACCGGTTCGTCGACGGCGGCGGCATGTGGTTGGAGCTCACCACCGAGACCGAGGGGCTCACCGCGTCGGACGTGCGGTGGACCGTCGCCACCGACCGCACTCCAGCCCGCACCGACGTCGTCATCTGCACCTACAACCGGGTCGACGCGTGCCTCGCCACGCTCTCCGCGCTCGCGGGCGACGCCGAGGCGCTCAGCACGATCGGCTGCCGTGCACGTCGTCGACCAGGGCACTGACCCCCTCGAAGCCGATCTGGCGCTCGCCGAGATCAAGGCGAAGCTGCGCGACCGGCTGCGCTACGTCCGCCAGCCCAACCTCGGCGGTTCGGGCGGCTTCACCCGCGGCATCTTCGACGC
Organism: uncultured Actinomycetota bacterium; assembly: GCA_963799945.1. Lineage (GTDB taxonomy): Bacteria > Actinomycetota > Actinomycetes > Mycobacteriales > Pseudonocardiaceae > Pseudonocardia. The sequence continues at coordinate 749,834 of CAWCZG010000001.1, read as the reverse complement.
ACTGGCGGGCGCCCCGCAGGACGACCACGACGTCCTGCTGATGGACGACGACATCCTCCTGGAGCCGGAGATCCTCATCCGGCTCACGGCGTTCGCGGCCTGCACCACGCACCCGACGATCGTCGGCGGCCAGATGCTCAACCTGCTGCACCCCGCGCACCTGCACGTCTCCGCCGAGCGGGCCGATCCGGAGCTGCTCTGGGTCGGCCTCCCCATGCCGGACGCGCTGGAGGAGGCCTACCTGCTCGGGATGGACGAGCGCCAGCTGCCGATCGGCCAGGAGCGGCGGGTGGACACCGAGTACAACGGCTGGTGGTCCTGCCTCGTCCCGGCCGCGATCGTGCGGGCGATCGGCTACCCGCTGCCGCTGTTCTTCCAGTGGGACGACGTCGAGTTCGGCTACCGCGCCCGCGCCCACGGGTTCCCGACGGTCGCGCTGCCCGGCGCCGGGGTCTGGCACGCCGACTTCGGCTGGAAGGACTGGGACGAGTGGCACCGCTACTTCAACATGCGCAACGGCCTGATCACCGCGGCGCTGCACACCGGGTTCTCCACGAAGCGGATCCTCGGCCACATGGGCAAGCTGCTGTCGCAGTACCTCGTCGCGATGCACTACGGCCTGGCCGCCACCATGATCCAGGCCGTCGAGGACTTCCTGAAGGGGCCTGAGGTCCTGGCCGACGGCTCCGCGACGGCCGCGGCGGAGATCCGCCGCATCCGGGCGGAGTACCCGGAGACGACGGTCCACCCCATGCGCGAGCTGGCGAAGATGGTGCCGGACTTCCGCGACGCCCAGACCGCCCGCGCCGCCAACCCGCCCGGTCGGGAGCGCCTCACCTGGGCAAAGCGCGCGATCTACCTCGCGGCCGGGCGGCCGGGGCGTGTCGGCTTCGTGCCCGCCGGGGACGACCACTGGTGGCACGTGTCGACGTTCGAGCGGGCCGTCGTCACCGACATGGGCGAGACCGGCTTCCGGCTGCGCACCCGCGACCGGGCCAAGGCGATCGAGCTGGGCAAGCGCGGGGCGCGGGCGCTGGCGCGGCTCCGCTCGGAAGGCCCGGCCGTCGCGGCCCGCTACCGCGCGGCGCAGGGCGAGCTGACCAGCCGGGCCAACTGGGCGCGCCTCTTCGGCATCGACGCGTGAAGATCGTCCTGCTGCGGCACGGGGAGTGCCTCGGCAACATCGACAAGTCCGCCTACACCCGCATCCCCGACCACGCCCTGGCGCTCACCGCCCGCGGCGAGGAGCAGGCCGCCGCGGCGGGCCCGGTGATCAAGGAGCTCGTCGGCGACGCCCCGCTCGGCGTCTACGTCAGCCCCTACCGGCGCACCCTGCGCACGCTGGAGCTGCTCGGCCTCGACCCCGCGTGGACCGTGCAGGAACCCCGCCTGCGCGAGCAGGACTGGGGCAACCTGCAGGACTCCCAGGAGCAGCGCCGGCAGGAGGAGGAGCGCAACTTCTTCGGCCACTTCTTCTACCGGCTGGCCCGCGGCGAGTCCGGAGCGGACGTCGACGACCGGCTCGCGGCGTTCCTCACCGAGCTGCGCACCGAGCCACCCGAGGCGGGCGCGCTGCTCGTCGTCACCCACGGCCTCGCGATGCGCCTGCTGGCCCGCCGCGCCATGGGCTGGTCGGTGGCGCTGTTCGAGGCGCTGTCCAACCCGGAGTGCTGCGAGGAGCGGGTGCTCACCCTCGACGCGACGGGCTGGCACATCGACCGCCCGTTCGCGCAGTGGAAGACCGCCGACGACGGCTCCACCCAGTAGCTAGTGCTTGTCGAACACCTCGCGCGCCCACGCCTCGCGGCTGGTCAGCTCGGGCATCGCCGCCCGGTAGCGCTCGCGCAGCTCGGGCCACGCCTTGCCGACCTCGCGCAGCTGGCGCACCGTCCGGCCGAGCATCGACCGGAAGAGGGCGGGATCGCGGCGCCGGAACGTGACGCCGCGCCCGTCGGGGGTCGAGACGGTGGCCGAATCCAGGCGCGACAGCACGAACCACAGCGCCTGCCGCGACGGGATGTTGCGCTGCGGCACGTTGTGGTGCGCCGGGTCGGGCTTGCGCAGGTTGTGCAGGACGCTGCGGGCCAGCCCCTTGGCGATCGCCACCTTGTGCGTGGGCGGCTCGGGGAAGACCTGCGCGGCGAGCGCGTCGAGGTCCGACAGCGGCACCTGCGTGGCCGAGTCGAGCGGGCGGCCGTCGTCGTACTCGGCGCGCTTGGCCCGGATCTCCCCCAGGATCACCGGGAGCTTCGGGAACAGCGACTCCGGCCCGGCGAGGAAATCGCGCAACGCCATGTCCTGCAGCGCGACGGCCGAGTACTCCATCAGGAGCAGGTGGCGCAGGGTGCGCTTGAGCGTGTCGCGCAGCAGCGCCGACGGGTTGTCGGGCCCGTGCAGTGCCGCCGCGACGTAGCGGTTGCGGTAGTGGAAGTAGGCCTGCCAGTCGCTGGTGTCGTCCTTCTCCAGGAACGACATGTGCCAGATCGCGATGCCCGGCACCGTGGCCGTGCGGTAGCCGCGCGACCGGGCGCGCAGGCCGTATTCGGCGTCGTCCCACTTGATGAAGAACGGCAGCGGCAGCCCGAGGTCCTCGGCCACCGCGCGCGGGATCAGGCACATCCACCACGCGTTGTAGTCGACGTCCGTGCGCCGGTGCAGCCAGGGCGTCTGCCGGAGGGTGCGCTCGGCCAGGTCGTGGTGCGGCTCGGTGGCCGGGGCGTTGCGCCAGAGGAACGTGTTCCGGTCGACGACCTCGCCCATGGTCGAGAGCTGCGAGCGGGCCTGCAGCGAGAGCATCTGGCCGCCGACGAGCATGGGCTCGCGCGCGTGGCGGGAGAACGCGACCGCGCGGAGCACCGAATCGGGCTCGAGCAGGATGTCGTCGTCCATGAAGAGGATCTGCTCGCAGTCGGTGCTGCCCAGCGCCTCGTACATCACGCGGGCGTAGCCGCCGGAGCCGCCGAGGTTGGGCTGGTCGATGATCCGCAGCCGGTCCCCGAGGACGGCGGCGGCGTGGCTGAAACCGGGGGCGTCGCGCACCTTCTTGGTGCCCTGGTCGGGCAGGATCACCGCGACCACGGACGCGAGGACGAGCGGGTCTTCACCGATGGCGGTGAGGGTGGCGACGCAGTCCGCCGGACGGTTGAACGTCGGCATGCCGATCGCGACGGCGGCGTGCCCACGCCCCGGCTCGGTGGCGTACCAGCCGCCTTCGACGAGGGTGAGGTCGCCGCTGTCGGTGCTGAGGTCGAACCAGTACCAGCCGCCGTCCTCGAAAGGCCGCAGGTCCAGCTCCATGTCGACGGTGTGGTCGCCCTCGTGCTCCAGCACGACGCCGCGCTCGAAGATCTGCGAGCCGTCGGCCTTCGTGCGGTAGACGTCCACGCGCCCGGTGCCGTTCAGCACGAGGTGCAGGCGCACCTCGGTGAGCGCGCTCCAGTGCCGCCAGTAGCCCGCGGCGAACGCGTTGAAGTAGGCCGCGAACGAGACCTCGCTCTGCTCCGGCACCATCGCCGACGTGCGGGAGAGCACCCGCAGCCTGCGACCGGTCGAGGCGACACCCGCGAGCGGCGTGTCCGCACGCGGCGGGAAACCGGGCGGCGCGGGCACCGGGGCGAGGCGGATGCCGGTGTGCTCGTCGACGTAGAGGGAGCGGACGGTCATCGGGTCGCCCGCGCGGGGCAGGATCACCCGCTGCAACAGGCTCGCTGCGGTGGGCGCGGGGTTCGTGATCGGGTTCTCCACCGTCTGGGTCATCAGTCCTCCGCGCTCTCGGTGCCCGCGAGCGCTCTGCCGTCGGTGAAGTAAGGGGCGATGCGGTTGTCGAACATGGTGAGCGCGGAGCCGATCGCCATGTGCATGTCGAGGTACTTGTACGTGCCCAGCCTGCCGCCGAACAGCACGTTGGCGTTGGCCGTCTCCTTGCGGGCGAGCTCGCGGTAGCGCTTGAGCTTCGCCCGGTCGTCCGGGGTGCCCACCGGGTAGTAGGGCTCGTCGCCGGGCTGGGCGAACCGCGAGAACTCGCGGACGATCACCGTCTTGTCTCCTGGGTACTCCCGCTCCGGGTGGAAGTGTCGGAACTCGAGGATGCGGGTGTAGGGCACGTCGACGTCGTTGTAGTTGACCACCGGGGCGCCCTGGAAGTCGCCGGTCGCGACGACCTCCTGCTCGAAGTCGAGCGTGCGCCAGGACAGCTCGCCCTCGGAGTTGTCGAAGTAGCGGTCGAGCGGGCCGGTGTAGACCGTCGGCGTGCCCGCGGGGATCTGGTCGCGCACGGCGAAGTAGTCGACGTTCAGCCGCACCTCGATGTTCGGGTGCGCGGCCATCTTCTCCAGCCACGCGGTGTAGCCGTCGACGGGCAGGCCCTCGAACCGGTCGTTGAAGTAGCGGTTGTCGAACGTGTAGCGCACCGGCAGCCGCGTGATGATCGACGCGTCGAGCTCGGTGGGGTCGGTCTGCCACTGCTTGGCCGTGTAGCCCTTGACGAACGCCTCGTACAGCGGGCGGCCGATCAGCGAGACGGCCTTCTCCTCGAGGTTGGCCGCGGCCTTCGTGTCGATCTCGCCCGCCTGCTCGGCGATCAGCGCGCGGGCCTCGTCGGGGGTGTGGCTGTGGCCGAAGAACTGGTTGATCAGCGCGAGGTTCAGCGGGAACGCGTAGACCTGCTCGCCCACCCGGGCGAACACGCGGTGCTGGTAGCCGGTGAACGCGGTGAACCGGTTGACGTACTCCCACACCCGCTCGTTGGACGTGTGGAAGAGGTGGGCCCCGTAGCGGTGGATCTCGATGCCGGTCTCGGGCTCGGCCTCGGAGTAGGCGTTGCCGCCGATGTGGGAGCGGCGCTCCAGCACGAGGACGCGCTTGCCCAGCTCGGACGCCGCCCGCTCGGCGACGGTGAGGCCGAAGAAGCCCGATCCGACGACGACGAGGTCGTACTGCGCGTTATCCAACGGGGCATAGCTCACGGGTGTCGAGGGTAGCGGCGCGTCACCGGGCCGCTCGGATCAGGTTGTCGGGCCGACCAGCAGCCGGTCGCCGCAACTGGCGCGCGGGGTCGCACGTTGGGCGGCGTCGGCGGCCAGCGCTGTGGCGCCCCACGCCTTCAGCTTCGCCATGGTGGCGTCGTCGGGGACGAGGTCGCGGCGCACCCAGTTCGCGCCGTCGTTGGTGAAGGTGTCGATCTCGACGTAGTCGCGCTGGAAACGGGGGTCGGCGTCCAGCCCGATGAACGGGCGGAAGCTGCCGTGCGCGCGGATGAAGGTCGGCTTGACGACGTCGAGCACGTAGTCGCGGATCCCGGCCGGGTTCTTCGCCGCCCAGTACCGGGCGATGGTCTGCTCGGCCAGGCCGCCGCCGTCGTAGAGCAGGGCGCGCCCGGTGAGCGCGGCCCCGCCGATCTCGGGCGCGAAGAACGTGGCCGAGCGGAGGCCGAGGATGTCCATGTAGCCGTTGAACTCGCGGCCGGTGTTGGTGACGATCAGGCACATCGGGGCGGTGGGGGCGGCCCGGAACGTCTGGACTTCGGGGACGAAGCCGACGAAGGACACCGCGCCCGCCCCCGCCACCAGGACCGCGACCAGCGCCCGGCCCCGCCACCGCAGGTCCGACACGACCTCGTCGCCCGCGAGGGTGATGGCGAACGGCGCCAGCATCCAGACGGGGGTGGCGAAGCGGTACTGCTCCATCCAGTCAGGCACCAGGATCCCGAAAGCCACGAGGGCCAGCCCTAGGGGGATGAGCAGGAGGGCAAGCGCCACGCCCACGCCGTGACCCGGGACCGCGCCACCTGACGCCACGCCCACGTCCCGGCCCGATGCGGTGCCACTCGGCGCCGCACTCACGTCGTGCCCCGAGCCCGCGACGCCCGGCGCCGGGAGGGCCCACGCCTCGTCCGGGCCGGTGGGGCCCGACGGGATGCGGGAGCGGGTGAGGGCCGCGCCGACCAGCACCGCGCCCACCAGCGCCATCGGCCACCCCGCGTAGCCGATGAGGCCGCCGACCTTGGCGAACCCGGCGACCGTCGGGAGGCCCTGCGACTTCGCGGTGGCCGTGGTCGGGAGCCACTGACCGAACGTCGCGAGGCGCCACGCCAGGTAGGCGCCGAACGGCACCGCGAACGCGACGACCGAGAAGGCGCCCGCGCCCAGGCTCCGCAGCCACCCGCGCCCCACGACCAGGAGCGCGATCGGGTAGACGGCGGCGTAGATGAGGCCTTCCGGCCGGGTGAGCGCGGCCAACGCGGCCAGCAGACCGCAGGCAATGGCGGGGAGGAGGCCCGCGAGCCGTTCCCGCCTGCGCACCAGCACCGCGGCCTGCACGGCGACGGCCGCCGCGAGCAGGGAGTTCTCCAGCCCGGACACGCTCCAGATCACGAACGACGGGATCAGGGCGCAGGCGCACCCGGCGACCGCGGTGACCGTCGCCGGATGCCGCGCCACCGAAGACGCGGCCGCGAAGAAGGCGGCGAACACCACAGCGAGCAGGAGGATCGCGAGCGTCTTGGGGTAGGCGACGTAGTCGGGCACGCCGAACCAGGTGCCGTGGTCGAACAGGCCCAGCTTGTGGCCGGCGGCCAGCAGCGCGAGCCACGCCGGGTCGGAGAACCCCTCGACGGGGGGCGCTCCCGGCTGCAGCACCGGACCCGCACCCGTCGCGACGGACCGGGCGTAGGCGAACGTGATCCCGGCGTCGTCGACCTCCCACCGGCCGTAGAGCGAGCCGTGCGCGGCGGCCAGCGCCGTCGGCAGCGCCACCGCCACGCCTGCCCGCAGCCCGCGCAGCACGCGTCGGCGGCGCACCGGTGCCCTCGGCGCAACGACCGTCGTCGCGACGGGGTCGGTGGCGGTGTCCAGCACGGTTCGCCAGTCTGGCACGCCCCCGCCCCACCCCCCGACCCGCGCGGACGACGCCCGGCGTCCAGCGAGCGCTGCGCGCGGGATGATCGGCGCGAACCGCACGCCAGGGCTGCCCGTGCACCCACCACGTGCAACTCGCGCCGATCATCAGCGGGAGCGGGCCCGGCCAGCCCGACGAGATCGGGGCGAAGTGCACACCAGGGCTGCCCATGCACCCACCACGTACAAGTGGCGGCGATCATCAGCGGTGCGCGGCCCCGGCCCCCCGCCGAGATCGGCGCGGACCGCGCACCGCGGGCGACGCGGGGTGATCGGGGGCGGGGGGAGGATCGGCGCGAACCGCGCATCAGGGTCGTCCGGGGCGCTCACCAGGGACTCCGGTGTGTGAACCCCGCGCGTCGCGGGGCGGGCTTACATCGGCGGTCGGGTCGCCCCGTTACCATCGGTGAGCCGCCACCGGCCCGGTCGGCAGGCGCCGACCGTCGAGAAGGAGGCGTCATTCCCGCCCCGGACATTCCCGCCGCGGTCGGCGTGATCGTCCTGTACGCCGTCACGCTGTTCCTCCCCGGCGCGCTGCTGGGCGCGCTGGCGGGGCTGCGGAGCTGGACGCTGGCAGGCGTCGCGCCGCTGTTGACGTACGGGGTGGCGGGCGTGGCCGGGCCGCTCTCGGACGCGCTGGGGCAGAAGTGGTCGGCGGCGACGTTCGCGATCGCGACGATCCTGGCGGGCGCCGTCGCCGCGGTGGTGCGCCTGCTCGTCCGCAAGCGATGGCCCAAGCCCGATCCCCGCCAGACCGGGCCCGACTGGTCGCTGCTCGCCCACGCGGGTGTCGCCGTCGCCCTGCTCGTCGCGACCGGCGTGGGGATCGCCGCGATTCTCGGCGGCATCCGCAGCCTCTCGGCCATCCCGCAAGACTGGGACGCGGTCTTCCACGCGAGCGGCATCCGCTACATCGCCGAGACCGGCGACGGCTCCCTGTTCGGCATGGCCAAGATCAACTGGTTCGAGGGCACCGCCCACCTCTACTACCCCAACGCCTACCACCTGGTGGCCGCGACGGTGTACCAGATGTCCGGCGCGGCGATCCCCACCGTGCTCAACGCGCACACCGTCCTCGTCCCCGGGATGGCGGCGTTGTCGCTGGTCGCGATGGTGCACCGCTTCGGCGGACGGGCTGTGCTGGCGGGCGCCACCGCGCTCGCGATCGTGGCGATCACCCCGCTGTACGACCTGCTCTGGCGCGGCCCGCTGCTCCCGTTCGCGGCAGGCGTCGCCCTGACCCCCCTGGCCGCCGTGCTCGTCCGCGAACTGCTGGACGCGCCGGGCCTGCGCGCCGCCATCGGCCCGGGCGTCGCATTCGTCGGCGGGCTGGCCGGCTACCTGTGCGTCCACCCGGCGATCCTGGTCGGGGCGGTCGTGTTCGTGCTGCCGATGCTGGCCCAGCGCTGGTGGGGGCAGTGGCGGCAGGTACCGCGGGAGCTCGGCCTGCTCGTCGCGGGCGGTGCGCTGGCTGCCGCGGTGTGCGGCATCGAGGTGGCGGGCGCCATCTCGACCGGCGGCAACACCGAGAAGCTCGACCGCATGCTCGAGACGAACGTGGCGGGCGCGGTCGGCCAGCTGGTGGTGTTCGGGCACGGCATCGACACCGTCCAGCTCCGGCTGGCGGCGGTCATGGCGCTCGGCCTGATCGGCGCGGCGAGCCTCCGCGGGCTGCGCTGGGTGATCGGGACGGCCGTGTTGTTCGGCGGCCTCTTCGTGCTCACCGCGGCCTACAGCGATCCGCTCGCCCGCATCATCTCCAGCATCTGGTGGGACGACAGCTGGCGCCTCGTCGGGCTGGCCGCGCTCCCGATGGCCGTCCTGATCGGCAACGGCGTGGCCGAGGTGCAGCGGCTCCTCGCCCGGGCCATCGGCCGCCGCTCCGCCGTGATGAGCCTCGCCACCGCGGCGGCGGTGCTGCTGGTCTTCGCGCTGGGCACCCGCAACCTCTACCTGGAGCGCGACCAGATCCGGATGACGCAGAACACGGGCGACGGCCCGGCCGTCTCCCAGCTCGAGATCGAAGGCATGCTGGCGATCGCCAAGATCGTCCCGCCCGGCGAGCGCGTGCTCAACGACCGCGGCGACGGCTCGGCGTGGATGTACCCGCTCACCGGGGTCAAGCCGGTCGCGGGCCACTACGACGACCTCAAGATCGGCCCGAACGCGACCCTGCTGGCCGCCCGGTTCAACAAGTACCTGAGCGAGCCCGCCGTCCGCGCCGCCGTCGACGCGCTCGACATCCACTACGTGCAGCTCGACCGGGGCTTCCTGCGCAGCTGGGCGGCCCGGCAGCCGGGGTTGACCGACCTCGCGGGCCAGCCGTGGCTGCAGGTCGTCTACAGCAACCCCGACGTCGTGCTCTACAAGATCGAGCCGGGGCGCGCAGGCCCGGTGGCCCAGTGAAGGCCGAAGTCGTGCGGCGCGGCGGGGCGGCGGCGCAACTGGCGGGCAGCCAGGTGGCGCTCGCGGCGTCGAACTACCTCGTGCTCGCCATCGCGGCCCGGCACCTGCCCGCAGCGGGCTTCGCGGCGGTGAGCGCCTACTACCTGTTGATCAACACGGTGGGCCGGGGCCTGTTCGCCGCGGTCGAGCTGGAGACGACGCGGGCGACGGCATCCGGCGTCGACGGTCGGCGGGCCGCGCTCGTGCACACCGGCGTGCTGCTGGTCGGCGCGCTGGCCCTGCTCGGGCTGAGCGCACCACTCCTGGCGGGCGTGCTGCCGGGGCTGGGCGCGATGGCGCTGCTCGCCGTGGGCGTCGTCGCGATGGCAGCGTCCTACCTCATCCGCGGGCCGCTGGCGGGCGCCCAGCGCTACGGCCGGTACGCCGCCACGTTCTGGATCGAGGCGGGCGTCGGGCTGGCGGCCGCGGTGGTGCTCGCCGTCCTCGGTGAGGGGGCGAGCACCGCCTGGATCGCCGTCCTCGCGCTCTCCCCCGCCGTCGCGCCCCTGCTGTTGGGCGGCGGCAGCTTCGCCCGCGGGGCCGTGGCGCCGGTGGCGCCCGTGCTGTGGTCGGCCGCGCTGCTGCTGGCCGGGCAGGGCGTGTGGAACCTCGCGCCCGTGCTGGTCACGGCCCGGCTCACGGACACGCCCGCGCTCGCCGCGGGCTTCACGACGGCCGCGGTGATCGTGCGGGCCCCGGTGCTGCTGTTCCCGACCGTCCAGGCGCTGCTGCTGCCCCGGCTCGCGGCCAACACCGCGAGCGGCACCTCGGCCCCCCGCACCCCCCGCCCGCTCCTGGCCGGGCTGGGCGTGGCCGGGCTCCTCTGGGTGGCGGTCGCCGCGGTGGCGGTGCCCTGGGTGGCCGCGCTCGTGTTCGCGACGACCGCGCCCCCGCCCGCCTGGGTGCTGGCCGTGCTCGCGCTCTCCACGCTGGTCGGCGCGGTGGCCCAGGTCGTGCAGGCCCATCTGGTGGCGGCCCGCCGCACCCACGCCGCCGCGCTGTCCTGGCTCGCAGGCCTCGTGGTGCTGCTCGTCGTCGGGCTGCTCGCAGCCCCGGCGGTGCCAGCGGCGACAATCGGGCAGTTCGTCGCGGCGGCCGCCGTGCTCGGCGGAATGCTGCTCGCGAGGAGGATCCGGTGACCCCGACCGTCGGTGTGGTCGTCCTGGCCTGGCAGGAGCAGCCCTACCTGCGCGAGTGCGTCTCCGCCGCGCTCGCCTCCACCGGCGTCGACGTCCGGCTGGTGATCGTCGACAACGGCTGTCGCCCCGAGGACCTGCCCGTCGACGTCGCGGGGGTCGAGATCCTGACACCCGGGCGCAACACCGGCTTCGCAGGCGGCTGCAACCTGGGCGTCGCCGCGCTGGACACCGAGTTCGTCGCGTTGGTCAACTCCGACGCCGTCCTCGCGCCCGACGCGCTGGCCCAGCTCGTCGCCGAGGCCGAGCGGCCGGGCGTGGGCCCGGTGATGGCGAGCATCCGCCTGGCCGAGCCGCCGGGGCTGCTCAACAGCGCGGGCAACCCCGTCCACCTCATCGGGCTCTCCTGGGCAGGCGGCCTGGACACCGCCGAGACGCGCACCGCCCCCTACGACGTCACGGGCGCGAGCGGCGCCTGCCTGCTGCTGGCGAGCGCGGTCTGGAAGCAGCTGGGCGGATTCGACGAGGCGTACTTCGCCTACCTTGAAGACAGCGAGCTCTCGCTGCGGGCCTGGCGGCTGGGCCTGGCCGCGCGGTGCGTCCCGACCGCCATCGCGCGTCACCACTACGAGTTCTCTCGCAACGCCCACAAGATGTACCTGCTGGAGCGCAACCGGTTGATGATGCTCGCCACCGTCTGGCCGAGCCGGGCGCTGGCCCTGTTGGCGCCGGTGCTGCTGGCGTGCGAGGTGCTCCTCCTCGCCTACGCGACGGCCTCGGGCTGGGGGCGCGGGAAGCTCCGCGGCTACGCGTGGCTCTGGCGCCACCGCGCCCACCTGCGGGAGCGCCGACACCTGCTGCAGGCCGAACGCCAGGTGCCGGACCGGGTGTGGATGAACCGCCTCAGCCCGACCCTCGACCGCTCCGCCTTCGGCCCGCTCACCCCGTTCGCCAACGTGGTGTTCCGGGCCTACTGGTCACTCGTCCGGCGGCTGGTCTGAGGGCTTCTCCAGCGCGTCGAGGCGCAGGCCGAGCGTGCCGACCTCCTCGGCGAGCCGCCGCGACTGCTCCTCCAGCAGCCCCACCTCGCGCGAAAGCTGCAGCGACACCGCGAACAGGACGATCAACGAGCCGAAGAACAGCAGGTTGGACGGCGTCTGAATCCCGACGAGATCGGCCACCCAGCGCAACAGGCCGGGGAACACCGCCACGATCAGCGTTCCGACGGCGATGACCACCCAGAGCGCGGCGTACTTCTCCCGCAGCCGCCGCCGGCGCAACAGCTCGAACACCAGGACGAGCGCGGCCAGTGCCGCGATCACCGAGACGATCGTGAGGCGTTCGTTGGGCATCAGCGTGGTGCTCGCCGGACCATCGCCAGCCCGACGGCGACGACGACGCGCAGCAGGTAGACCGCGGAGCGGACCGGGTTGGTGCTCGCCCGGCCGCTCTCCCGGGGACGCATCGCGACGGGCACCTGCTTGATCCGCAGGCCCGAACGGTGGGCGACGACGAGCGCCTCCACCGTGTCGCCGAGGTACTCCTCGGGGTAGTGCTCGGCGAACAGCGCGATCGCCCGGCGGTGGACGAGCCGGAAGCCCGAGGTCGGGTCGGTGACCGACGTGCCGACGATGCTGGTGAGCCCGGCCGAGAGCAGCCGCATCGCCCAGCGCCGAGGCCCGCGGACGGAGTACTCGCCGCGCCCGGCGAACCGGGAGCCGATCACGACATCGGCATCGGCGATCGCGAGCAGATGGGCGATCTCTGCGGCGTCGTGCTGACCGTCGGCGTCGACCTGCACCACCGCGGCGAACCCGCACTCGTGCGCGTAGCGGTAGCCCGCCCGCATCGCCCCGCCGACGCCCAGGTTGAACGGCAGTCGCATCACCATCGCCCCCGCGGCCGCCGCCCGGCGGGCTGTGGCGTCGGTGGACCCGTCGTCGACGACGAGCACGGCCGCGTTCGGCTGCGCGGCCCGGATCTCGTGCACCACGCGGGCCACGCTGTCCTGCTCGTTGAGCGCGGGCAGGACGACGAGCAGCTCACCGGGGAGGAGCGCCTCCGGCGGCAGCGACGGTGCTGCGTGGACGTCCTCCGCGGTCATCGGACGGCGAGGGTGACGAACTCGTTGTAGGTGAACACGCGCCCGGCCCGTCGGGGCAGCGGGAACGAGTACTGCCGCTGCACGCGCAGCCCCAGCTCACCCGCCAGCGCGGCGAGCGCGGCCTGGTCGGTGAACACGGTGTGGGTGGCGTCGGAGGCGAAGCCGCGCTCCTGCGGGCAGATCAACACGATGCGCGCGGCGGGCTCGAGGTAGGGCAGGTAGGGCTCGAGCACCCCGGCGGCCTCGCCCGCGGGCAAGTGCTCGATGAGGTGCGCGGCGAGCATGCCGCCGAACCGCGGGGTGGCTTCCTGGGCCAGGAACTCCTCCACCGTGTGCGCTTCGAGCCCGGCCTCCCGGCACACCTGCACGGAGGTGGCGTTGTGGTCGACGCCGACGCTGCCCGCGGGCAGGTGGGCCAAGTTGCGGCCGATGCCGCAGCCGACATCGAGCGTGCGACGCTCGCCGAGCAGCCGGTGCAGGTTCCAGCGGTAGGGCGCCTGGACGTCCAGGACGCGCTTCCACCGAGCGCCGGAGCGGGCCGCGAGGCGGTTGGTGTAGGCGGCAGAGGCGGTGCCGCCGTCGGATACGGCCACACGGGGCAGCCTACCCGGCACCCGCGTACAGCCCGTGTGCGACGCACCGGGGTGGTGCCGCGACCAGGTGACCCATCGCCGCTGGCAGACTGCCCGCATGCACGTGAGCTCGACGTCCATCCCCGGGATGCTGAAGATCGACCTCGATCTGCACCTCGACGGCCGGGGCTGGTTCAAGGAGGGCTTCCAGCGCGCGAAGCTGTCGGCCCAGGGCTTCCCGCCGTTCGACATCGTGCAGAGCAACGTGTCGTTCAACGCCGAGGTGGGCGTCACGCGCGGCATCCACGCCGAGCCGTGGGACAAGTACATCTCGCTGGCCCACGGGCGGGCGTTCGCGGCGATCGTCGACGTGCGCGACGGACCGACGTTCGGCCAGGTAGAGACGGTCGAGCTGCACCCCGGCAATGCGATCTACGTGCCACGCGGGTGCGGCAACAGCTACCAGACGCTGACCCCGGACGTCGTCTACACCTACCTGGTCAACGCGCACTGGTCGCCGAGCGCGGAGTACACGCTGATCCAGGCGTTCGACCCGGCGCTGGGCATCGACTGGCCGATGGGCGAAGCCGAGGCGATCCGCTCGGACAAGGACCGCGCCCATCCCCCGCTCGCCGCGCCGGCCCGATGAGGACGCTCATCCTGGGCGCGGGCGGACAGGTCGGCCGGGCGTTGGCCGCCGCGCTCCCGGACGCCACGGCGCTGGACCACGCCGCGTTCGACATCGCCGCACCCCGCCCGCTGGACGGCTGGGACGTCGTCGTCAACGCGGGGGCGTGGACCGACGTCGACGGGGCGGAGACGCGGCGGGCCGAGGCCTGGCGGGCCAACGCCGTCGGCCCCGCCGCCCTGGCGGCCGCCGCCCGCGAGCACGGGTTCGTGCTCGTGCACTTCTCCAGCGAGTACGTGTTCGACGGCGCGTCACAACGGCCCTACCGCGAGGGCGACCCGGTGGCGCCGCTCTCGGCGTACGGCGCGGCCAAGGCGGCGGGCGACCTCGCCGTCCAAGGGGTCGAGCGCCGCTACCTCGTGCGGCCGACCTGGGTCGTGGGCGAGGGCCGCAACTTCGTGCGGACGATGCTCGGGCTGGCCGGGCGGGGAATCGCGCCGACCGTCGTCGAGGACCAGATCGGCAGGCCGACCTTCGCCGCCGACCTAGCGGACGCCATCGTGCGCCTGGTGGGCGGAGCCGCGCCCTTCGGCGACTACCACGTCACCGGCGGCGGCGAGCCCGCATCCTGGGCGGACGTCGCCCGCGAGGTCTACCGGCTCGCCAGACGCCCGGACCTGGCGGTGACGGGCACGAGCACGGCCGCGTACTTCGCCGACAAGCCCGCGGCGGCGCGGCGACCGTTGAACAGCGTCCTCGACACCGCCAAGGCCGCCGCCGCAGGAGTGTCGATGCCCGACTGGCGCGAGGCGCTCGCGGCCTACGTGGGGGCGCTGGCGAGCACGGGCTGATGCGTCAGCCGCGGACAGGACGAACCGACCGGGGCCGTCCACCCGGTCGTCCGCAGGCCATTAGCGCGATTGCAGGCGTAGAACATCGTGATGTACGCGTCGTCAGGTGTAGACCGCGAACGTCAGCGTGGCGACCCACGCGATCGCGAGCACCTGCAGCACCCGGTCGCCGAGCGCGATCTCCTCGGGCTCGCCGCCGTTGCCGGAATCGACATCCACCGCGTAGCGCAGCACGGCGACCACGAACGGCACGATCGAGACCGCCGACCACGCCGAGTTGTGGTGCGCCTCGCGGATCTGGAACGCCCACAGGCTGTAGGTCATGATCAGCACCGTGGCCGAGAGCGCCCAGACGAACCGCAGGTAGGACGCCGCGTAGCTCTCCAGTGACTTGCGGATCTTCGCGCCGGTGCGCTCGGCGAGCATCATCTCGGCGTAGCGCTTGCCCGCCACCATGAACAGCGACCCGAACCCGGCGGAGAGCAGGAACCACTGCGAGAGCGGGATGCCGGTGGCCGCGCCGCCCGCGATCGCGCGCAGCAGGAAGCCCGACGCGACGATGCAGATGTCCAGCACCGGCTGGTGTTTGAGCCAGAAGCAGTAGGCGAGCTGGACGGCCGCGTAGACGCCGACCACGACCGTCAGCTGGACGCTGGCCAGCAGGCTGACCAGCACCGCGGCGATCAGCAGCACCGCGCCCACGGCCAGCGCGAGCGGGACGGGCACGATGCCCGCGGCGATCGGGCGGCGCCGCTTGGTGGGGTGGGCGCGGTCGGCCTCGACGTCGTTGGCGTCGTTGACCAGGTAGATGCCCGACGCGGCGAGTGAGAACGCCACGAACGCGACGACGAGGTGCGCGGCGATCCCGCCGCTGAACAGCACCCCGCCCGCGAACGGCGCGGCGAGCACGAGGACGTTCTTGACCCACTGCTTGGGCCGCATCGTCCTGAGCACGCCGCGCGCGACCCGCAGCGGGGTGCGGTGCGGCGCCTGCGGCGGCGGGGTGACCGTCGCGGTCGACGGGTCGACCTCGGCGTCACCCGGGTCGTCGGCGGCGATGTCCGCGGCCCGCTCGGCCATCGGGTCGGCTTCGCGCAACTCGGCCCTGGCCAGGTCTTCTTCGGCGGGCGGCTCGCCTGCCGTGTCGCCCTTCGCGGCGGAGGCGGGGAGGTTGGTGCTGGTCATCAGCGTTCCTGGGGATTCGGGCGGCGTCGGCAGGCGCGGCGCACGGCGAGCGCGACGACGGCGCCCAGCGCGGAGCCCGCGACGACGTCGCTGGGGTAGTGGACGCCGAGCACGAGCCGCGACAGCGCCATCGGGGGCACCAGGACGGGCACGAGCGGGCGGCGCAGCAGACGGCCGTAGAGGACGGCCGCGGCGGTGGTGGAGGTGGCGTGCGCCGAGGGGAAGGAGAGCCTGCTCGGCGTGCCGACGCGGACCTCGACGCTGGGGTGGTCCGGACGCGCGCGGCGCACGACCCGCTTGACCCCGATCGACGCGCCATGGGCCAGCGTCACGCCCGCCGCGGCGGTGAGCCACTCGCGGCGGCGGGACCGGTTGACCGCGGCTCCGACGAGCCCGAGCGCGATCCAGCCCGCGGCGTGCTCCCCGAACAGCGACATCCCCCGCGCGACCCCGACGGCCCGGCCCCCGACCCGCTGCTGCACGGCCGCGAGCATGCGGATCTCGACGGGGACGAACGCCGTCCCCCCGGGTGCGGGCGCGGGGCTCGGCCCAGCGGGATCCGGCTCGACCGTGGCGGTACGCGGTTCGGCCGTCGGTGCGGTGCCTGCGGGACCGGCGGTCGGGCCGGGGTGGTCGACGAGCTCGGCCACGGGCGGAGCCTCCAGTGCGGCGCAAGGGCCGATCGGGTACGCGGACGGCCTCCGATGCTACGCGGGAGCGGGTGACCCCCCGGACGCGGCGCACCCCCAGCCCGCGTGCGTCACCCTCCCGGGGTCGGTGGTCTACGCCGCGATCGGGTCAGAACCAGCGTTCCAGGACCAGTGCGAGGCCGTCGTCGGCGTTGCTCGCGGTGACCTCGTCGGCCACCTCCCGCAGCGCCGGGTGCGCGTTGCCCATCGCCACGCCGTGCCCGGCCCACTCCAGCATCGTCAGGTCGTTGGGCATGTCGCCGAACGCGACGACGTCGGCCGCCGACAGCCCCGCCGCTTCGGTGACCTCGGCCAGCCCCGACGCCTTCGTCACCCCCGGCGCGGAGATCTCCACCAGGCCGCCGGGGTGGGAGAACGTGAGATCGGCCGTCGTACCGACGACGGGGGCCAGCGCCGCGACGATCGCGTCGCTCGTCAACGCCGGGTCGCGCACGAGCATCTTCACCGCGGGCATCTCGATGAGCGCGGCGCGCGGGACGAGCGCGTGGTCCGAGCCCGCCCAGGCGTGCCGGTAGTGGGGCTCGGCCATGAACTCCTCGCCTGAGCGCCCGACCCGCTCGACCGCGATCCCCGCCTCGGGCAGCGCGTCGGTGACGGCGGCGGCGAGGTCGGCCAGGGTGGCGGCGCTGAGGGTGCGGGCGGAGACGATCCGGTCCTCGGCCGCGTCGTAGATCACGGCGCCGTTCGCGCAGACCGCGATCCCGGCCACGCCGACCTGCGCCACGACCGGCGGGATCCACCGCGGCGGACGGCCGGTGACCAGCACGAACCCGACCCCGGCCGCGGCCAGCCTGCCGACGACGGCCTTCGTGCGCGCGCTGACCCGGTCGACGGGGTCGAGCAAGGTCCCGTCGACGTCCGTGGCGACCAGGAGGGGAGCTCGCACCCCGCCACCCTACGGGCGCGCGGACGCTTAGAGGATGGCCACCGCGACGACCAGGCCCAGCGCCACGTGCACCGCGGCGACCAGCCACGCCTGGGCGCGGACGGTCTCGGCGGCGAGCATCGCGCCCATGTCGATCCCGGTGACCCACTCCAGCAGCCGGGCGCCGAGCACCTGCGCGATCACCCCGACGATCCCGAAGATCAGGGTGGTGAGCAGGCCGTCCAGCAGCGCGCCGGACGAGCTGTAGATCGAGACGACCACGATGAAGGCGATGCCGACCATGCCCGCCGCCGTGACGAGCACGGCGTTGGGCGCGCCCGCGCGGACCTGCCGGTTGAGCGGGCCGGGCGTCGTCAGGTCGACGGCGAAGAAGCCCAGCAGCATGAGCAGCACGCCGAGAACCGCGTAGAGCAGAATTGCGCCGATGCCGGTGCCGATGACGGCGCCGTCCAGGGCGACGTACGACGTGTCGGGGTTCACGAACTACCTCCGGGAATGCGGTGGGGAACGAAGGCCGCGCCGTCGTCGGTGACCAGCCCGACGGTCTCGCGGATGCCCAGGCCCGCCGAGGTGTCGCCGACGATCCACGCGCCGAGCGCGGGCCGGTAGCCGTCGAACTCGGGCAGGGGCGCGAAGAGCTGGTAGACGTAGCCCTCTTCGCCGTAGACGCCGCCGGTCTCGGTCTCCGACCCCGGCGAGACGATCGAGATGTTGGCGCCCTCCCGCCCCAGGCGGGGCTTGCGGACGTACTCGGTGAGCATCCCGGGCTGGTCGAGGTAGGCGGGCAGCAGGTTGGGGTGGCCGGGGTACATCTCCCACAGCACGGCGAGCAGGGCCTTGTTGGAGAGGATCGCCTTCCAGAGCGGCTCGAGCCACATCGTCTCGGGGAGGCTGGCGAGCACGTGCTTACCGAAGTCGTCGGTGAGGGCCCACTCCCACGGGTAGAGCTTGAACACCGTCGCCATGAAGTGCTCTTCGAGATCGACGAAGCGCTCCAGCGTGGAATCCCAGCCGACGTCTTCCAGCGAAAGGCCGATGGTCGAGAGACCCGCCTCGGCCGCCGTCTCCTGCAGGTAGCCGACGGTCACGTGGTCCTCGCCGGTGGAGTCGCCACGCGACCACGTGAAGTGGACGTCGTCGCCGGGCAGCCGCTGCCGGATCTCGCCCCACCGCTCGACGAGCTTCTCGTGCAGGGAGTTCCACTGGTCGTCGTCGGGGTGGGTGTCCTGCAGCCAGTGCCACTGCAGGATCGAGGCCTCCAGCAGCGTGGTGGGCGTGTCGGCGTTGTACTCCAGCAGCTTGGCCGGGCCGCCGCCGTCGTAGCGCAGGTCGAACCGGCCGTAGACGTGCGGGTCGCTGCGCCGCCACGACGCCGCGACGGCCTCCCACGCGAACTCCGGGATGGCGAAGTCGCGGAAGCGCTCGGCGGTGACGACGTGCTCGACGGCCTCCAGGCACATCGAGTGGACGACCTCGACGTCGGCCTCGAGCGAGAGCACCTCGTCCATCGAGAACGTGTAGTGCACCGACTCGTCCCAGTAGGGGCGCGGCGAGCCGCCCTGCCCGCGCCCGGGGATGCCGTAGACGAGGCCCTGGCCCTCGACCGTCTTCTCCCAGCCCGGCCGTGGCTCCCCCCGGTGGCGTTCCATCAGCTTCCGCTGCTCGATCCGCTGCTGGAGGAGCCGAGCCCGCCGCGGGAGACGCTGGACGACCCGCTCGACGAGCCCGAGCCGCCCTTCGACGACGCCGAGCTGCCGCTGCCGCCCGACACCGACTTGCCCGAGGGCGTGACGACCCGGGTCGAGCTGCGCGGCACCGTGGTGGTCCCGCCGCTGGCGGCCTGCCCTACCGAGCCGCTGCCCCCGTAGTAGTAGTGGTACTGCCCGCCGCCGCTGCCGATGAAGATCGGGTAGAAGCCGCCGCCGCCGTAGTAATGGGTGCTGGAGGAGGCGGGCGTGACGCAGTTGGAGTCGTCGACGACGACGCCGCTCTCGTCGACGCACCGCGCGCTCACCTCGTCGTCGGGCTGCGCGATCGCGTAGCCGACCGCGATGACCGCGACGACGCCGACGGTGGCCCCCGCGCCGATCAG
Organism: uncultured Actinomycetota bacterium; assembly: GCA_963799945.1. GTDB lineage: Bacteria > Actinomycetota > Actinomycetes > Mycobacteriales > Pseudonocardiaceae > Pseudonocardia. Next base: position 730,332 of record CAWCZG010000001.1, on the reverse strand, counting down.
GATCCGCTTGCGCTTCTTGCGCGACCGCTCGGCGTCTTCCTCGGCCTGCCGCTCGGCCTCGGCCTGGCGGCGTTCTGCCTGCTCACGGGCCTTGCGCTCGGCCAGAGTCGGCTCGCGGGGAGTCGTCGACCCGTCCTGGAAGCGCATGCTCCCCTGCGGTGGCGCGCCGTCGTCGTGCTGCTCGTCGGCCACGTGAGCCCCCCGTCCCACCGCTCGCGGATCGTTCTACGGCCGAAACCGTACCGCCGCGACGATCTACCGACCGCACCGACGCGCTCGCAGCACAGCAGCGACCGATGGCCGCGAAAAACCGCCCTCGGGTGCGAGCCCCGAGAGAGATCACGGCATGATGACGGCCGTCATGGATCGCACCCTCCTCGCGCCACGGCCCGCTCCCCCCGCGCCGACCCGAGACCGCACGATGCTGCCCTACCGGCGCATCGTGTACGGAGTCCTGGTCGGAGCGCTGACGATGCTGGCGGTCGCCACCCTCGACACCTTCGCGGGCGCCACCGTCCCGGTGCTCGGCACGATCGCGGCGCTCCCCGGCCCGCTCTCCACACCTGCCGCCGTCGAGGTGCCCGCGCCGCCGTCGCAGCCGGGCACCTGCCTGAACTGGACCCGGCCCGACGCGGCCGACGCCGCGGTCGTCGACTGCACGCAGACCCACCTGTTCGAGCAAGCGGGCTCGGTCGGCCTGGTCGACCAGCCGACGCTGCCCGACGACCAGCAGTGGCGCCAGCTGGTGAAGGAGCGCTGCGACCCGATCGTCGCCAACTACCTCAAGGGCAAGCTCGACCCGGACGGCCGCTACCAGATCGGCGCGCTCAAGCCCTCGTCGACGAAGTGGAACGAGGGCGACCGCGAGCTGCGGTGCGGCCTGCAGAGCAGCTCGCAGTCCGGCGCGCTGTACCCGATGAGCGGCAAGGTCGCCGACAGCGACCAGTCCGACATCCAGCAGCCGGGCCAGTGCCTCGCGATCGACGGGCGCGGCGTCGGCGACCCGACGACGTGCACCGGGCCGCACGCGGTCGAGACGGTCGGCGTCGTGGACCTGGCGCAGAAGTTCAACGGCGGCTTCCCCGCCGTCGCCGACCAGGACAGCTACCTGCAGCCCACCTGCGCCAAGATCGCGGGCTCCTACGCCGGTGGCGACCAGGTGATCGCGGACAAGAAGCTCACCGTCTACTGGGACAACATCACGGCCGACTCGTGGAAGGCGGGCTCGCGCAAGGTCAACTGCAACCTGGCGGCGCTGCTGCCCGACCGCAGTGGCTTCGCGCCGGTCACCGGCTCCGTGAAGGGCCCCGTGACGGTCGGCAACCAGCCCGCACCGCCCTCGACGACCACCGGCGCTCCCGCCACGACGACGTCGAACGCGCCGGACGAGCCGACGACCAAGCCGGACCCGTCGACGTCCAGCACCACGACCACCACCACCGCGCCCGAGACGTCCACCTCGGCCCCCGCTCCGGTGCTCCCGCCCCTGGTGACGGGGCTGCCACTGCCTGCGCTCAACGGGGGCGGCGGCTACTGATGCGCTTGCCGCGACGGGAGTTCGAAGCTCTCGTCGCGGACGCGCTGGACACGGTGCCGCCGGAGCTGACGGCGGCGATGGACAACGTCGTGGTGCTGGTCGAGGCCCGCAACGCCGACGAGCCCGACCTGCTCGGGCTGTACGAGGGCATCGCGCTCACCGAGCGGACGAGCGACTACGGCGGGGTGCTGCCCGACCGGATCACGATCTACCAGGACGCGATCCTCGACGTCTGCGCCGACCGGGACGAGGTCGTCCACGAGGTCGCGGTGACGGTCGTGCACGAGATCGCGCACCACTTCGGAATCGACGAGGCCACACTGCACGAGCTCGGCTGGGGCTAGGAGGGTCAGGGCGCTCCTAGCGCCTGTCCTGGGCGGCCTACCAGCCGGTCTCGGGCCCGCCGCCGGTCACGTCGCCTTCCACCGGCTGGGCCGGGTCCCAGTGTTCGAGCGTCCAGCCCTCCGGGGTGTCCGAGAGGACGACGACGCCCGTGTTGGGCACATAGCGCGTCTCGGCCGTCTCGCCGAGCAGCGCGCCCACCCCCACGCGGATCGCGGCGCCGTGGCTGACCAGCACGACCGTGCCGGACGCCGTCGCGCGGATCGTGTCGACCACGGGCACGAACCGGTCGCCGAGCTCGCGCGCCGACTCGCCACCCGGCAGCCGCGCATCCAGCTCACCCCGGTTCCAGGCCCGGTACGTCTCCTCGAAGCGCTCCCGGGCCTCCGTGTCGTGGCGGCCCTCCAGGTCGCCGATGAACACCTCTTGCAGCCCGTCGAGCACCACGACGTCGAGCCGGTGGGTCGCGGCGACGGGCGCAGCGGTCTGCTGCGCCCGGGTGGCCGCTGAGGAGTAGACGGCGGTGACGGGCTCGCCCGCGAGCCGACGTCCGAGCGCATCGGCCTGGGCCAGGCCCACCTCGTCGAGCGGCATCCCGGGGGGCCGGGAGTCGAGCGCCTTGGCGACGTTCGCCGCGGTGCGGCCGTGGCGGGCGAGGATGAGGCGCATCAGGCCGTCGTTCCGGCGCGTAACCGCTCCAGCCACTCCTGGGCGTCGGCGAACTCGTCGGCGTCCGACGGCCCGATCACCGGGGTGCCCGGCTCGCCCGACGCCCGCCCGTTGGCCGCGCGCGGGTAGGAGCCCAGGAAGCGGACGCGGTCGCACCGGCGGTGCAGCGCGGCCAGCGCCTCCCCCATCGCGGGCTCGGCGACGTGGCCGAGGCAGTCCAGGTGGAACCAGTACTCGGCGTGCCGGTCCTTGATCGGGCGGGACTCGATGCGGGTGAGGTCGATGCCGCGCACCGCCAGCTCGGTGAGCAGGCCGAGCAGGCTGCCGGGCCGGTTCTGGGTGGTGGCGGCCAGCGTCGTGCGGTCGTCCCCGGTGGGCGCGGGCACGTGCCCCGGCGCGATGAGCAGCGCGAAGCGGGTGACCGCGCCCGGGTTGTCGGCGACGTCCTCGACGACCACCTCCAGGCCGTGCTGCTGGGCCGCCAACGGTGAGGCCACCGCCGCGTCGAACTCGCCGCGGGCCACCTGCGCGGCCGCCTCGGCCGTCGAGGTGGACAGCAGCACCTGCGCCGAAGGCAGGCGCTCGGCGAGGAAGCCGCGGGTCTGGGCGATGGCGTGGGAGTGGGAGGCGACCGTGGCGATGTCGGCGGCGCGCGTGCCGGGGCGGGCCATGAGGTCGAACCGGACGGCCAGCACCGCCTCGCGGACGATCACCAGCGGCGGGTCGTCGACCAGCCCGTCGAGCACGGCGGGCACCGCGCCCTCGACGGTGTTCTCGATCGGCACGAACCCGGCGTCGATGGTGCCCGCGCGGAGGGCGGCCAGCACCGCGGGGCTGCCCGCGCAGGGCACGAGCTCGGCCTCGGCCGCCTCCGGGAGGGTGTGCAGCGCCTGCTCGGCGAACGTCGCGCGCGGCCCGAGGAAGCCGATGCGCCGGGGCGGCCAGCTCACGCGAGCAGACCCAGCGCGGTGAGCTGGGCGGTCGGCAACGGGTCGAGATCCACGCCGCAGCGCGACACCAGCCCCCGCACCCCCTTGACCGCCCGCTCCGACAATGCCGTGACGGCGGTGGCCAGCGAGGTGGCGTCGGTCGACTCGATCGCGGACACCACGTCCTCGCCCGCGATCGCGCGGGCCACGGCCAGCAGCAGGTTGAGGATCCCGTGCCGCCCGTCGGTGGTGTGCACGACCTGGCGCAATCCCAGAACGGTGAACGGCCGCCCGGTCTCGACGACGACCTGCACGAACTCCTTGACGTGTCTGCTGTCGGGCACGTCGGACGCCCGGGGCCCGCCGCAGCGCAGCTTGGGCGCGCAGCCGTGCTCGGCGACGCGGCGCACGGCCTCGAGCCAGGCGGAGGTGCCGGTGGTGTCCTCGGCGTGCGGGCGCCGCGGCTCGACGACCGCGACCACGTCCTCGGGCACGAACTCCGACACCCGGTCCAGCCACATCGCGTCGACGTCGGGCGGGGCGGCGGTCTCCACCGTGCGCGGGGTGACCAGGCTGGCCCGCGAGAACGCCGTGGACAGGGCCTTGGGGACGGCACCCAGCCCGGTGTCGACGACCAGCGAGAGATCGACGGGGCGGGTGGGCACCGCGCGGGCGAGCTCCGCGACCAGCGCGGGCAGCCGGGACACCGGGCACACGAGCTCGCCGATCAAACCGCCGTAGCGGCCGTCGCGGGCGGCCAGATAGCGGGCCACGACGACGTCGACATCAGGGGCCGAGGCGCGGGGTCTCAGGAGGCTCGTGTCGTCGACGAGCTGCGCGAACAGCGGCGGAATGGCCCACGGGTCCGCGCCTTTCGCCGTCGTCACGGGCACGACGCTAACGGGTCGGTCCCGGCCACCCGCTGGACACCCCCGACGTTCCGCGGTTAACTAAGCCTTACCTTACCTGGAGGTGAGCCCGTGGGCCCGACCAGCCTGCGCCGTCCCCCCGCCCCGTCCCCGGCCGAGCGGGCCCGCAGCCTCGTCGCGCGCGGGGGCGCCGCCACGGTGCTCGGCGTCCGCGCGCCGATGACCCGCCCGCGGGTGCACCACGTCTGGGCCAACGGCTCGGCGGTGCTGCTCGTCCCCGACGGGGACCCGCTGCTGTCCGTCGAGGGCGGGGCCCGGCCGCCGGTCGAGCCGGAGGAGTGGGCGGGCGGCAGCGCCATGGTGGAGCTGGCCGACCCGACCCCGGTGCCGCTGCGTGAGCCGGTGAGGGGGCTGCTCTGGGTGATCGGCACGCTGACCCGGCCGGATGCGGACATGGCCCGGCGCTGGGCCGCGCGGGTCGCTGACGTCCGGCCCGATCCCGCGCTCCTCGACGTCGGCCACGGGTTGACCCTGCTGCTGCTCAAGCCCGGCTCGATCGTGGTCTCCGACGGCGACGGGACGGCGGCGCTGGCCCCCGTCGAGCTGGCGGCGGCGCGGGCGGATCCGTTCTGCCGCTTCGAGTCGACCTGGCTCGCCCACCTGGAGGACAACCACCCCGAGGTGTTCGGCGCGCTGGCCAGGCACCTGCCGCCGGAGTTCCGCGACGCGCGGGCGCGACCGCTCGGGGTCGACCGGTGCGGGCTGCGCCTGCGGCTCGAGACCGGCCACGGCGACCACGACGTGCGCCTGTCCTGGGGCCGCGACGTGCGCACACCGGCGGAGCTGTGCGCCGCCCTCGACGAGAAGATCAGCGCGCGGTCGGGCGCGGGGCTACGTCCGTGATGGTGCGGAGGCGAACGGAGACAGGCCCTCGCGGACCCGGGCGGTGACCCGGCGCTCGGCGAAGAACGACGCCAGCGGGATCGTGCCGCAGAGCAGGATGACCAGCGCGTCCAGCGGGCGCCACCGGCAGCGCTCGGCCAGCACGAGGGTGCAGACGATGTAGGCCATGTAGAAGAAGCCGTGCAGCATCCCGACCAGGGAGACGAGCATGGGCTGGCCGAAGAAGTACTTCAGCGGCATCGCGACGAACACCAGGATGACCAGCCCGACCCCGGTGACCCAGGCCATCACGCGGTAGGCGCGCAGGAAGTTCTCGATCTTCACTCAACGGGTCCTGTTCTTCGTCTCGCGGGCCGCCTCGAACGCCTCGTCCCGCTGGGCCAGCGCCGCGAGCATGCGGTTGTAGGCGGCGAGCTCGGGATCGGTCTCGTCGGTGACGGGCTCGACCGCCGCGGGGCGGGGGGTGAAGGGCGACGGCTCACCGGGCTCGGCCTCTGCCGCCTCCGCGGTCGACGCCGGGGCGGGCTGGGACAGCGGTCGGGTCAGCGTCGGGGCCTCGGCCACCTCGGGCTGCTCGCCGTTCATCGCGCGGATCTCCAGGCGCAGCATCCGGAACCACATCACCGCGAAGAACACGGCGAAGAGCGGCCACTGCAGCCCGTAGCCGATGTTCAGCGCGCTGCCCATGGCCGTGCCCGCCTTGCCCCACTGCCAGGCCGCGAGGAGGCCACACGTGATGACCGCGCCGATCGTGAGCACATGCCACATGATCCAGCGCGGGGAGAAGACCAGCCGGAGCACGAACTCAGAGTACGCCGCGCGGTAGCGTCCGATCATGTCCCGGCCGCTTGCGAACTGGCTGGCCCCCCAGCGGCCCGCCGCCACCGAACCCGTCGGGCAGGCGACGCGCAGGCTGCTCGGCACCGAGATTCTTGTTGTCCTGACGATAACGCTCGGCCTGTCCGCCCTGCGCAGCGCGTTGGCGCTGGTCAACGCCCTGCTGCAGCCCGAGCCGCTGAGCAGCCAGCAGGTGGCGCTCAACGCGCCAGCGTCCCAGCTGAACCTCGTCGACCTGGCGTTCCAGCTCGTCGGCGCGCTGCAGCTGCTCGGGTGGGGGGCGCTGGGGGCGTACCTCCTCCTGCGGTCGGGCATCGCGCTGCGGGCGGTCGGGCTGGACGCGGGCAGGCCCGGCCGCGACGCGCTCGGCGCGATGGCGCTCGCCGCCGTGATCGGCATCCCGGGCCTGGGCCTCTACCTCGTGGCGCACGCCCTCGGGGTGAGCCTGACGGTGGCCCCGACCACGCTCACCGACACCTGGTGGCGCATCCCGGTGCTCATCGCGTCGGCCGCCGCGAACGCGTGGGCGGAGGAGCTGATCATGATCGGTTGGCTGCTCACCCGGCTGCGGCAGCTGGGCTGGTCGGAGAACCGCTCCCTGCTCGCCGCCGCCCTGCTCCGCGGCAGCTACCACCTCTACCAGGGGCTGGGCGGCTTCGTCGGCAACTTCATCATGGGCGTCGTCTTCGGGCGGGTGTGGCAGCGCCAGGGCAGGCTGTGGTGCCTGGTCGGCGCGCACACGCTGATCGACGTGGTGGCCTTCGTCGGCTACGGCCTGCTCAAGGGCAAGGTGGGCTGGCTGCCCTGACCGACCGCCGCGCGTCGGCCGAGAGTCACCGATTCGCACTCCCGGCGACAGATCGGTGACTCTCGCGAAGGTACGACAGGGCTAGTGCTCGCCGAGGATCTGGTAGCGCATGCGGGCCATCATGTTCTCCGGGCCCGCCTGGATGCCGGACTCGGTGAACAGCTCGTCGATGCGGCCGGGGATGTCCTCCGGGTCCCAGCGCCTGCCCGCGTTGGTCACCTCGGCCACCGACGTGAACGGCTGGAAGATCTCGATGCTGTCGCCCTGCACGCCGAACACCTTGCCGCTGATGTGCGCCGAGGCGTCCGAGCAGAGGAAGGCGACGAGGGGGGCGACGTTCTCCGGCGCGAAGAAGTCGAACTCCCCCGCGGCGATCTTCGCGTCGCGCTCGTCCTTGAACTCCTGGGGCATGAGGTCGAGCGTCATGCGGGTGAGCGCGGTCGGCGCGATCGCGTTGCTCGTGATCCCGCCGCGGGCGCCCTCCATGGCGACGATCGTGGAGAACGCGGCGATGCCCGCCTTGGCGGCGCCGTAGTTGGTCTGGCCGAAGTTGCCCAGGATCCCCGAGGTGGAGGCGGTGCTCACGACGTGGCCGGGCCGCTTGGCCGCTTTCCAATACTGGACGGCCGCGCGCGTCGGCAGGAAGTGGCCGCGCAGGTGCACGCGGATCACCGCGTCCCAGTCGTCGTCCGACAGCTTGGCGATGGTGCGGTCGCGCAGGATGCCCGCGTTGTTGACCAGCGCGTCGAGGGCGCCGAACTCGCTCACCGCGGTGGCGACGAGCCCGTTGGCCACCTCGGCGTCGGCCACGTCCCCGCTGGCCGCGACGGCGCGACCGCCCGCGGCGACGATCTCCTTGGCCACGGCCTCGCCCGCGTCCGCGTCGAACTCCGCCACCACGACCGCCGCACCCTGGCTCGCGCACTCCAGCGCTTCACCGCGGCCGATGCCGCGCCCGGCCCCGGTGACGATCACGACCTTGCCGTCGAGAAGACCCATGCCGTGAGCGTAAGTGACCGGCCGGTAACCCCTGGAGTGCGCCTGATCACACCGCCCGGCTCAGCGCAGCGTGACCTGCTTGCCCGCCAGCGCATCACGGGCCCGCCGCTCCGCATCGGTCAATGGCGCGTCCTGAGCCAGGGCCTTGTCCAGCCGGGCGGCGAACTCCGCGACGGGTGCGACCCACTCCTTGGGGTGCATGTCGCGGTCGAGGTCCCACACCGGCACGAGCAGGCCGTGCGCGCGGAAGGCCCCCGCGTAGCGGCTCTCCCCACCCAGCCCGAGCTCGCCGCGGGCCTGCAGCCGGGCCAGCGCGGCCAACAGCGCGTCTTCCGGCTCGGGGCGCACCCAGCGCAGGTGCGCCTTCGTGCCGGTGTCGACCCAGTACGCCGAGCGCACGCCGGGCGCCGTCACGGGTTCCGTCGGCATGACCACCTTGTTGGCCCGCTCCAGGGTGGCTGCGACCTCCGGGGTCGGCTCGCCGTCGTCGGGGACGAGCCACCAGCCGAAGTCGCTGTGCACGGTGATGTCGAGCGGCGCGTCCGGGTCGATCAGGTCCTGCAGCCGGACGAGGTCGCCGCTGCTGGGCCCGACCACCGGAAGCGATGATCCGGGCGGCGAGTTCCGCGCCCAGGCCAACGCGCGGGCCAGATCGGCGGAGAGGTCGCCGGAGCGCGTCTGCACCTGCGATCCCAGCCAGATCTCGCCGTCGGGCCGGACGAGGGCGGCACTGGCCCCCGGCAGCACGGACGTCACCGTGACCGGGACCTCGAGCGGCGTGGTGAGCGGCAGCGGCGCGGTGGCCGACGGCAGCAGCTCACGCAGGGCCACCAGGTCGCACTCGGCCGCGAGCCCGGCGAACGGGCGGGTGACGATCACGTCGTCGCCCGCGCCGTGGCAGGCCTTCCAGCGCTTGCCGGAGCCGCAGGGGCAGGGGCGGCGGGGGTTCTCCCCGACCGGGGCAGCAGTCGTCTTCTTCGCCATGGTGACCAGCACGCTACCGAGCCCTCAACGGACCGCGACGAGGACCTCACGATGCGCGGCGCTGCGCGGGGTGAGCAGCCGGGTGAGCCGGACGGCGAGCACCGCGGTGACGACGGCCGTGACCGCGGCGAGCAGGTCGAGCAGCGCGTGCAGGACCACCCCGTCGGCGAGCGCCTGGACGCCGGTGCGCAGCGACCAGAGCGCGACGACCGCGCCGAACAGCAGGTTGGCCACCCACAGCGCCCACCACCAGAGCATCAGCTGGGAGGGCCGGGGGCGCATGCCCGGCGGTCGGTCCAGGGCGGCGTGCTCGATCTCGGCCAGCACGGATCCCGGCACGGCCAGGTTGACGAAGGGCACCACCCAGCCGAGGACGATCGCCCGCGCGGACCGGGCGGGCACCACCCCGGCGTGATCGCCCGCGGCCCGGGACGCCCGCACGCTCCAGAGCACCAGCATCACCCCCGCGACGACCGCCAGGATGGGCGCGACCGTGCCCGCGGTGACGACCAGCGCATCGGACGCGGCCACGGCATCGGCCGGGAGCGCATCGGAGCGGCTGGCCAGCAGCAGCAGGTACCGCCACAGCTCGGCCCCGCCCGCCACGACGGCGACCGTGGCGGTGGCCCCGAGCAGCGGGACGAGGGCGCCGAGCGTCGTGCGGGTGGCCGCCAGCGCATCGCGGACCGGCGGGGTGTCGACGCGGGGCGGCGCCCACGGCAGGGCCGGGAAGCCCCACCGGGGGGTGAACGCGTAGCGCGGCGGGCCGCTGTAGCGCGGCGGGCGGGGTACGGGCGGCGTGACGGCGCCCGGCGGCGGGGAGGCCACCCAGGTGAGCGGGGCGAGGTAGTGCCCGCAGTGCGGACAGGCCTGCCTGTCGCCGACGGGCATGCGGCAGCGCGGGCAGGTCGTCGCGGCGCGCCCCGGCATGTCGACCGCTAGATCACGTCAGGCGTGGCGCCCGGGCGCTCGGCGACCATCGGGCGCCCGGCGGCGGCCCACGACTGCATGCCGCCCGCCACGTTGACCGCCGACCGGCCCTGCTGCGCGAGGAAGGCCACGACGCGGGCGGACCGGGCGCCGGAACGGCAGATCACGTACAGCGGATCGGCCGCGGGCACCTCCTCGAGCCTGCCGGTGAGCTGGCTCATGGGCACGTGCCGGGCTTCGGGCGCGTGGCCCGCGCTCCACTCGTCGTCCTCGCGGACGTCGAGCAGCACGGCGCCTGCGGGGAGCTCGGCCACGCCGACTGCGGGGACGTCGTTCATGACCTGATCCTCGCACGCGCCCCCGTCACGAGGCGGTGAGTCCCGTGGGGACCTCGGCGCCCGCGCCGGTCAGCGCGCGCACCTCCATCGCGGCGTAGAGCGCGGGGTCGGCCCCGCGGCGGTTGCCGACCCAGGTGCCGACGATCCCCAGCAGGAACGACAGGGGGATGGCGACGATGCCCGGGTTGTCCAGCGGGAACCAGTGGAAGTCGACGCCCTGGATCATGGAAGCGCTCTTCGTCGAGCCCGGCGGCACCGGCTTGCCCGAGACGGCGGGCGAGAACACGATCAGCACGATGCAGGTCGCCAGGCCGCCGTAGATCGAGAACAGCGCGCCCGTCGTGTTGAAGCGCCGCCAGAACAGCGAGTAGAGGATGGTCGGCAGGTTCGCCGAGGCCGCCACCGCGAACGCGAGCGCCACGAGGAAGGCCACGTTCTGGCCGTTGGCCACGATCCCGCCCGCCACGGCCAGCACGCCGACCCCGAACGCGGTCAGCCGGGCCACCCGCACCTCGGCCTCCGGCGACGTCCGGCCGCGCTTGATGATCGTGGCGTAGACGTCGTGGGCGAAGGAGGCGGACGCGGTGATCGTCAGCCCGGCCACGACGGCCAGGATCGTGGCGAACGCGACCGCCGACACCAGGCCCAGCATCAGCTCGCCGCCGAGCGCATAGGCCAGCAGCGGGGCCGCGTTGTTCTGGTTCTCGGCGGTGATCGTGCCGGGGGGCAGCAGCGCGGCCGCCCCGTAGCCCAGCACGAGCGTGAACACGTAGAACAGGCCGATCAGCCAGATCGCCCACACGACCGAGCTGCGGGCCTCCGCGGCGTTCGGCACCGTGTAGAAGCGCATGAGGATGTGCGGCAGCCCGGCGGTGCCGAGCACCAGCGCGAGCGCGAGGGACACGAAGTCGAGCGGGTTGGGGTAGAGCAGGCCGGGCGCGAGCACCTGGACGCCCTTGGGGCTGTTCGCGGCGGCCTGGCCGAGCAGGGCCGAGATGTCGAAGCCGACGTAGCCCAGCACCCAGGTCGTCAGCACCGCGGCGGCCACGAACAGCAGCACCGCCTTGATGATCTGGACGTAGGTCGTGCCCTTCATCCCGCCCACGAGCACGTACACGATCATCACGAGCCCGACGACGGCGATCACGACGCCCTGCCCGAGCCGGTTGTCGGCCGGGATCTGCAGCAGCAGCGAGACCAGCCCGCCCGCGCCCGCCATCTGGGCGAGCAGGTAGAACAGCGACACGACCAGCGTCGACGTCGCGGCCGCCGCCCGAACCGGCCGCTGCCGCATCCGGAACGCCAGGACGTCGCCCATCGTGAACTTGCCGGTGTTGCGCAGGAGCTCGGCCACCAGCAGCAGGGCGACCAGCCAGGCGACGAGGAAGCCGATCGAGTAGAGGAACCCGTCGTATCCGCCCCACGCGATGGCACCGGCGATGCCCAGGAACGAGGCGGCGGAGAGGTAGTCCCCCGCGATCGCCACGCCGTTCTGCGCGCCGGTGAACGAGCGGCCGGCGGCGTAGTAGTCCGAGGTCGTGCGGTTGGTGCGGGCCGCGCGGTACACCACGACCAGCGTGACCGCCACGAACAGCAGGAAGATCGAGACGTTGATGACGACGTTGCCCACCGCACCGGACCTGATCACGAGGACCGCTCGATCCGCTCGCGGATGTCCGTCGCGGCCGGGTCGATGCGGCGGCCCGCGAAGCGCACGTACCAGGTCGTGATCGCGAAGGTGCTGACGAACTGGAGCAGGCCCAGCACCAGCCCCAGGGTGATGTTGCTGTCCGCGAGCCTCGTCGCCATGAGCGGCTTCGCGTACGAGGCGAGCAGCACGTAGGCGAGGTACCAGGCCAGGAACACCGCGCTCATCGGGAAGACGAAGCGCCGGAGCCGCCTGCGCAGCACCCGGAACTCCGGGCTCGCCTGCACCTGCTCGTAGATGAGACCTGAGGGACGGTGTTGGGTCGTGCTCACGAGACCTCCCACGGTGAGCACGACGGGCGCTCACGTCATTGCTCTCTGCAACGACGGGTAACCCCGTAGAGGTACGCCGATCAGGCAGCCGGTCCGCGGAGGCGGTCGACCGGACGGTCGCGGCTCAGCCCGAGCCGCTCGGGGGCGTGCAGCCGCAGCAGGAGCTGCTCGACGCCGAGCGGCCGGGTGCTCGCCGTGAACAGGCTCACGACGAGCATCGTGAGGAAGGCGGCGGGCACGCTGACCAGCGCGGGCCGCAGGATGAGCACACCGATCCAGCCCGGCGCCCACACACTGGCGAGGCTGGCCACGATCGCCGCGCCCGACAGGACGCCGCCGACCGCCACACCCGCGACGGCGCCCGCCGCCGTGAGGCCCCGCCACCAGATGCCGAGCACCAGCAGCGGGCAGAACGTGGAAGCGGCCATGGCGAACACGAGCGCGACGGCCTCGCCGAACTCCATCCGCGTCACGAGCAGCGACACCACGAGCGGCACGACGCCGCCGATGACCGTCGCCATGCGGAACGCGCCGGTGCGCTTGGAGCTGAAGACGTCCGAGGCCAGCACCCCCGCGATGCTCACGACCAGCCCGGACGAGGTGGCCAGGAACGTCGCCCAGGCCCCAGCGGCCACGACGGCGCCCAGCGCGATGCCCAGCGGGCCGTTGCCCAGGACGGCCTGTGGGAGGAGCAGCACCGCGGCGTCGGTCTCACCGGAGATCAGCAGCTGCGGCGTGTAGAGGCGCGAGAGCGCGCCGACCGCCGTCACGGCCACGTAGAAGATCCCGATCAGCGCCAGCACGAGCACCGCCGTGCGGCGGGCCGTGCGCCCGTCGGGGTTGGCGTAGAAGCGCACGAGCACGTGCGGCAGGCCCATCGTGCCCAGGAACGTGGCCAGGAGCAGCGAGTAGGTGCCCAGCAGGCCGTAGGGGTCGCCGGAGGCGTTGGGGCGCAGCCACGTCGCGTCCTGCGCGGGCGCCCGCTCGATCACCGGTGTGGCGGTGCCCGCCGGGAACTCGAGCCGGGCGCCGTCGCTGACCACGTGCAGGCCGGGGTTCCAGGTCAGCGTCGTGTCGTCGGTCTTCACGCCGTCGACGCGGCCGGTCGCGGTGAGGGTGACCGGGGAGGTCACCCGCAACGTCACGTCGGTGTGGATCCACACGGTCGTCTCCTGCGCCAACGTGGGCGGGGCAGGCCGGTTGAACGTGCGGTGGTCGCCGAAGAAGTACACCAGCGCGACGATCGTGGGGATCGCCAGCGCGCTGAACTTGAGCCAGTACTGGAACGCCTGCACGAAGGTCACCGAGCGCATGCCGCCGATGAGCACGGTGCCGACGACGACGACCGCCGCGGCCACCGCGCCGAGCCAGTACGGCAGGCCGGTCGCGGTGGTGAGGGTCAGCCCGGCCCCTTGGAGCTGGGGCAGGAGGTAGAGCCATCCGATGAGCACGACGACGCCGGTGCAGAGCCTGCGCAGCACGGGAGACTGCAGGCGGGCCTCAGCGAAGTCGGGCACGTTGTAGGCGCCCGAGCGGCGCAGCGGGCCGACGACGAAGAACACCAACGCGAGGTAGCCCGCCGCGAACCCGACCGGGTACCAGAGGGCGTCCACCCCGTCGCGCAGGATCAGCCCGGCGATGCCGAGGAACGACGCCGCCGACAGGTACTCCCCCGAGATCGCCGCCGCGTTGGCGACCGGCCGGACCGTGCGGGAGGCGAGCACGAAGTCGGAGGTGCTGCGGCGGGCCCGCACCCCGTAGGTACCGATCACCGCCGACGCGATCGCGGCGACGACCATCGCCGCGATGACGATGATGCCGGTGGTCGTCACCATGACAGGGTGGCACCCGCCTGGCGCAGCGGCATGTCAAGGTTCGTCGCGGTCACGGGGTCAGTCCTGGACGTGATCGGCGAAGTCCTGCTCGACCCGCTCCGCGACGTGCGTGAACCACCAGCCGAGGCCGAAGAGGAACGGGTACACGAGCACGCCGAGCAGCAGCCACGGCAGCCGCAGCCCGAAGATCGCGATCGAGCCGATCTCGGGGAACAGGTCGAAGACGGCCGGGAGCAGGAAGAGCGGGAGGCCGCCGATCAGCGCGAAGCCCAGCGCCACCCGCAGCTGGGAGGCGATGAGGCCGCTGCGCAGCACCGCCCCGACGGCCCCGTCCTCCTGGATGTCGATCACCGTGCGCACCGGGCGGGCCGCGGCCTTCCGCTCGGCCAGCACGACCCGCACCCGCTTGCCGGGGGGGTAGACCGGCGCGGGCGGCGGCTCCACGGGAGCCGGGGTCGTCGCCGACGCGGGGGGCGCGGGGGCGGGGTTCTCGGCCCGCCAGATGACGCCGTCGCCCTCGTCGGGGTCCTCCGCGTAGTCGTCGTCGAGGTCGTCGTAGTCGTCGGCGTCGACGGGCGCACCCAGGGGCAGGGGCGCGGGCCTGCTGCTCGCGGGCGTGGCCGCCGGGATGCCGGGCACCGTCGGGATGGCCACGGTCGGCGGGAGCGAGGGCGGGTCGGACAGCAGCCGGGCCGCGGCGGGCCCTGACGGGGGGGCAGGCCGGAACCGGCCGTCCGACGGCGTCGACCCACCGCGGCGGGGGGAGGGCACCAGAGGCTGCCCCGACCGCGCAGGCCGGGCCTCGGTCCCATCCGAGGGCTGCCCCGGCCGCGCAGGCCGGACCTCCACCCCATCGGACAGCTGTCCCGGCCACGCGGGCGGCGTGCGGTCGACGGGTGGGGCCTGGCGGGTGGCCGGTGCCGTGGCGGACGGGGGGACCGCCACCCCTGGCCCGGTGTCGACCATCGAGGCGAGATCGGGCACCTGCTGGGCGAGGCGGGCCGCGATGGAAGGCCCGTCCAAGCCCGGCGGCTGCCAGACGGGATCGCCACCGGGCGCGGTGGCCGGACCCGACGACGGTCGGGGCGGCTGCCACAAGGGGCCTCCGTCGGCCGCGACGTCCCCGTCCAGGAGGTGCGCCTGTCCCCGCAGACCGGCGTCGGCCGCGGGCCGGGGCGGCTGCCACAACGGCTCCTCGGACGCGGCGGCCTCGCCCTCGGGCAGCGCCGTCGGCGGTTCCCCCGCGGCAGCGTCCGCCGGGGCCGCGGCGTCTTCCGGCAATGGTGGCGGCGGCTGACGCGCGACCCGTCGGGCCCAGGTGTCGGACAGCGGCACGTTCCTCGGGCGCCGGACCGGGCGCATGTTCGGCAGCGACGGCCCACCCAGCCCGCCGATCGCGTCGCCCCCGAGACGGCTGGGCGCCGGACTGGGCGCAGCGGCCGAAGCCTCCTCGGTGCGCGGGCTCCCCACCCCCGACCACGTCGACGGCACGGGCCGCTCCGCAGGCGCCTCCTCGGCGGACGTGGTCGGCACCGACCGATCCACGGGCTGCGCGTCGGGGGCAGGCTGCACCGACGGCCCCGCGCCTGCAGACGCCGACGACACCGGGCGCCCGGCGGACGAGTCGTCGACGGACGCAGGTTGCACCGGCCGCCCCGCGGGCAGTTCGGCAGCGGATGGAGGCGGCACCGACCGCCCCGCCGACACCTCGCCAACGGACCCGGACGGCATCGGCTGCCCCGCGGGCAACTCGTCGGCGGACGCCAACCGCGCCGCGGGCGGCTCACCGGTGGATGTGGGTGGACCGCTGTCTGCTGCGACTCGGTCCCCAGGTGGGCCACCCGGCGCAGCGCCGGCCGGGGTGTCGACCAACTCGTCCACCGTGGAGACGACGGTCCCGGCAGCGGGTGTGGGATCGGCCGAGGGCGGCTCGGCGCTGACGACGCCCCTCGCAGCGGGCGCGGGTCGGGCGAGGGGGGCTCGGTGCTGACGACGCCCTTAGCAGCGGACGCGGAGTCGGCTGAGGGCGGCTCTGGCGGTGGCGACGCTCGGCGGAGCGGAGGCGGCCGCCGGGAAGGGGACGACGACACCGTCCGGGTCGGCCTCCCGCGCCTCGACACCGCCGCGGTCGACGTTCGCCGTGGCCGGTGCGACCTCGGCCAGGGCGGCCGCCGCACGTTCCGCGGTGACCGCGGGGTCGGTCGCCGCAGGGCGGGCCCCAGCGGCATCCTCTGCGGCGGCCTCGTCCGACTGAGCGGGCGTGCGCCGAGACAGCCGCGGGGGGTACGGCCTTCAAGGGTGGGCGCGGCGCTGCCGGACCGTCGCCGGACGGGCGCGGCGGACCGGCCGAGGCCAGGGCCTTCCGCCGGAGCCGGGCGCGCCCTGGCCACTCACGCGAGGGGCGCCGGAGGGACCGGGGGGTTGGGTGGGGGGCGCGGCGGCGGAGCCCTCGGGGTCGGCCCTCGGCTGCCGCAGCGGCAAGCGCGCTCGATGGCGGATGGGCGGGTTCGCGGGCCCGTCGCCTGCCGAGCCCGGGAAGGGCGTTTCGGGAGCCGGGGCGCCATCGCCGTCGGGGCGGGGGGCGGGGTCGGCGCGGGGGCGCAGCTCGGCGAGGGGGGGCTGCGCCTCGCCCTCGGCGCCGGACCGGGGGCGGGGTGGGGCGGGGTCGGGGGGGCTGGTCCACGCGGTGGGGACCTCGGCGCCGTCATCGCCGCGGGTCGGCTGGACCGGCGACGGGAGGCCCGCGGCCCGCCGACCCGCGGCGCCGGCGCGGTCGGAGGCGTGTCGGGCCTGGTACTCGGCTTGCGCGGGCGTCGGATCGGGCCCGCCGTGGCGGGCGTGCCTGCCACCGGAGCCGTTGCGCGCGGCGGCCATCCGCCGTTGCATCTCCGCCTGCAGCCACGTGACACCGGACTCCGTGTCCAGCTCGGCGCCCGACTGCGCGGTCTCCGCTGAACCCGAGCCGCTATTCGGCTCGGGCGCCACCGACGGCGGGGCGCCGTCGGTGTGGGTGCTCATGGCCCACTCGCCCGCTCGTGGACGGCCCCCGAAGTCAACGCTGGCTCCACGCCTGCTTCGTCGCGCGCACGAGGCGGTCCTTCAGCTCACGGGTGTGGCGGCGGCTCACCGGCAGCTCGGCGCAATCCGGGCCGGTGCCGATGCGCACGACGTAGCCCGAGCCGGACAGGCGCAGCTCGGTGACGAGCGGCAGCGACACGAGGAACGACCGGTGGATGCGGACGAACCCGGCCTCGCGCCAGCGGTCTTCCAGCACCGAGAGCGGGATGCGCACGAGGTGGCTGCCCTCGTGGGTGTGCAGGCGGGCGTAGTCGCCCTGGGCCTCGACGTAACGCACGGCCGAGCGGGGCACGAGCTTCGTGGTGCCCGCCAGCTCGACGGGGATGACCTCGTCCTCGTTGGCGTCGTCGCGCATCGGCTCGGCCGCGGCGGCCGCGCGGTTGGCGATGATGCGGTCGAGCGACGCGGCGAGGCGCTCGGAGCGCAGCGGCTTGAGGAGGTAGTCGACGGCGCCGACCTCGTAGGCGTCGACGGCGCGGTCGTCGTGGGCCGTGACGAACACGACCGACGGCGGCACCGCCATCGAGGAGAAGACGCGGGCGAGCTCCAGCCCGTCGAGGCCCGGCATCCGGATGTCGAGGAAGACGACCTCGATGTCGCTACGCTCGGCGACCCGCATGCCCGTCATCGGGTTCAGGGCGCGGCCCCCGACCGACTGGCCCGCCGTGGCCGCCTCGCGCACGCCTTGTCGGCTGTTGAGGATGCGCAGGGCGTCGGTGGCGTCCGACGCCTTCAGGACGACCCCTACTCGGGGGTCCTCCTTCAGCAGGAAAGCCAGTTCTTCGAGCGCGGGTTCCTCGTCGTCTACGGCGAGGACGACCAGGCCGCCGGAGCTGTCGTTGCTGTCCACGATCTCCTCATCCTGCGTTTCCGGTGCGCGGCGCCACGGTGATCGCAGAGCGATCACCAACGACACCGGCGACCATGGTGACGCCGAAACCGTGTGAGTGCCAGGGGCACGCACCTTTCGGGTTCATCCGATCACACCCTGCTACAGACCGTACCGCGACCATGTCGCGCGGATGTCGGCCGCCTGCGCCAAGCCGAGGAGAAGATCCGTTGATGCGGCAGCGGGCGCGGCGAGCCCGAGTCGGGCGAGCAACGGCTTCCGCGCTTCGACGGGCACCAGATCGGCCTCCGGGAAACGTTCTTGCGATGACGGTTCGGGGTGTGCCGAGCCCGTCGACGAGACCCAGTTCGAGAGCGCGCGCTCCGGTCCACACCTCGCCGGTGAAGAGCTCGTCGCCGCCCTTCAGTCGGTCGCCCCGCCGTTCGGCGACCCACCCGCGGAACAGCCCGTGCAGCTCGTCCTGCAGCCCGCGCAGCCATTCGACGTCCTCGGGCTTCTCCGGCAGGAACGGGTCGAGCCGCGACTTGGAGGTGCCCGCAGTGTAAAGGCGCCGCTGCACGCCGAACCGCTCGATCAGCCCGTCGAGCCCGAAGCCCTGGCTGATCACGCCGATCGACCCGACGAGCGACGTGGCGTGCGCGTAGATCTCGTCGGCCGCGCAGGCGAGCCAGTAGCCGCCCGACGCCGCGACGTCCTCGCAGAAGGCCAGCACCGGGACCTCGCGCCTCGTCGGCGAGCTGGCGGATCCGGTCGGCGACGAGCGCGGACTGCGTCGGCGAGCCGCCGGGCGAGTTCACCAGCAGCGCGACGGCGGCGAGCCCCTCCGGCGCGAACGCCCGCTCCAGGGTCTTCTCGACGGCCGCGGCGTTGATCACCGAGCGGGGCAGCGGGCCGGCCACCGAGGTGATCACCCCGTGCAGCCGGACGAGCGAGACGACCGGTTTGTCCCCCCGCTCCCCGAGCTTGCCGGGTAGCCGCGACACGAGCCGGTCAGGCAGCCGGAGGGCATCCATGCTGCCCCACGCTACGCGGTGCGCGGTCCGGTCAGACGCGGATGCCCGCCCGGAACTTCGGCACCCGAAGCGTGATCTTCATGCCCTGGCCGATGTTGGTGTCCACAACCAGGCCGAAGTCGTCGCCGAACGTGGACCGCATCCGGTCATCGACGTTGCCGAGCCCGACGTGCGCCCCGGACTGGTGGGCGTCGGCCAGGTCCTCGTGCAGCCGCGCGGGGTCCATGCCGATCCCGTCGTCCTCGACGATGATCACGCACTCGTTGCCGGCGTTCTCCGCTGTGATCGTGATCGTGCCGCCGTTGGGCTTGCTGCCCAGCCCGTGCCGCACGGCGTTCTCCACCAGCGGCTGCAGCGCGAGGAACGGCAGCACGACCGAGAGCACCTCGGGCGCGATCTGCAGCTTGATGTTGAGCCGGGCGCCGAACCGCGCCTTCTCCAGCCGGACGTAGCGCTCGATGTTGGTCAGCTCGTCCTGCAGCGTCGTGTACTCCCCCGCCGTCCGGAACGAGTACCGCGTGAAGTCGGCGAACTCGATGAGCAGCTCGCGGGCGCGCACGGGGTCGGTGCGGATGAACGACGCGATCGTCGTGAGGGCGTTGTAGACGAAGTGCGGGCTGATCTGCGCCCGCAGCGCGCGGACCTCGGCGCGGTCGAGCCGGGCGCGGGCCTCCTCCAGCTCGGCGAGCTCCAGCTGGCTGGAGACGTAGCGCGCGACCTCGGCGGTGGCCCGCAGGATCACCGGCCCGGCCGTCGACTCGGTGACCGCCCCGAGGGTGCCGATGATCGCGCCGTCGCTCTCCAGCGGGACGACGACGATGCCGCGCACCGGGCAGTCGCCGCGCTCGCAGACGATCGAGCTGTGCGACAGCATCTGCTGACGCCCCGTGGAGATCACCTGGTCGGCCAGCGAGCGGACGTCCGGCTCGTGCTGGTCGGCGGCGCCGTCCCAGGCCAGGGTGTTGCCGCGGTTGTCGGTCATCGTCAGCGCGCACGTGTCGAGCAGCTGCCGCAGGTAGGGCAGCGCGAACGAGGCCGAGGACGGCGAGAGCCCCTCCCGCAGCGACGGCGCGGCGAGCGCCACCGTGTGCAGCGTGCCGAACGTGGCCCGCTCGAGCGGCGACGCGTAGCTGTTGCGACGGCTGCGGACGAAGTAGAAGATCGCCGCGCCGATGCTGACGATCAGCAGCACGACGAGGAGGACGACCGCCAAGGGGAAAGCGAGTAGGTCGTTCACGTCGGGCTCCTACCGCACCAGTCGCGAGAGCCGCCGGTCGGCGAGGGGCTTGCCACCGGTCTGGCAGCCGGGACAGTACTGGAACGACCGATTCGCGAACGACACCTCCCGCACCGTCGTGCCGCAGACGGGGCAGGGCAGCCCGGTGCGGGCGTGCACGCGCAGGCCCGAGCGCTTCTCCCCCTTGAGCTGCGCGGCGCCTTGGCCGACCGAGCGCTCGACGGCGTCGGTGAGCACCGAGCGCATCGCGTCGTAGAGGACCTCGACCTGCTCGGGCTTGAGCCGCCCGGACACCGCGTACGGCGACAGCTTCGCGGTGTGCAGGATCTCGTCGCTGTACGCGTTGCCGATGCCGGCGAGCCACACCTGGTCCACGATCAGCGTCTTGATCCGTTCGGTGTGCCCGGCGAGCAGCGCGGCGAACTCGTCGCGGCTGACCTCCAGCGCGTCCGGACCCAGCCGCGCGATGCCCGGCACCTGCTTGGGATCCGGCACGAGGTAGACGGCCAGGCGCTTCTGGGTGCCCGCCTCGGTGAAGTCGAAGCCGGGGCCGCCGACGGTGTCGAGGTGCACCCGCAGCTCGAGCGGCCCCCGTCCGGGCTTGGGCGGGGTGGTGGACGCCGTGTCGTGCCAGCGCATCCAGCCCGCGCGGGACAGGTGGGTGATCAGGTGCAGCGGGTCGTCGGGCCGGTCGACGAACTCGACGGCCAGGAACTTCCCGTAGCGCGCCGCACCCGTGACGACCCGCCCCACCAGCGCCTGGATCGGGGGGTCGAACGTCTTGACCGCGCTCATCGACGCCACGTCGACGCGGGCCACGGGGCGGTAGAGGGCGTGCTCGCGCAGGTGGTGCGCTAGCGCCTCGACCTCTGGCAGCTCAGGCATTAGTTCACCGGCTGCAGCGGACTGTCGGCGTGCCCCGGCGTGCCCTGGGTGCGCAGCCGTCGCACGACGATGCGCATCTCCTCGCGGGCCCTGGCGCCACCGCGGATCAGGCCGGTCCAGCGTTCGGCGGGCTGCTCGTAGTTGCCCTCGGTCTCGGCGACGACCGTCCACGGCCTGCGCAGCCACCAGCGTATGGGGAAGAACAGCACGATGAGCGTGCCGATGATCCAGAGGTAGATCGGCACGTGCACGAGGCTCGGCGACCACACCACGATGATCACCCAGAACAGGAAGAGCGAAGACAGGATCAGCACCGCGGCGCCGCGGCCGCCATCGACGTCGTGCTCGAAGTCGTCGCCGGTGGCGGGCAGCGACCACGCGACGCTCCTGCGCACCGACCACATGCGCCCATCGACGCCCGCGACCGTCTTGGATCCCACGCTTCCACTGTCCCACACCTCGCCGCCGGGCGGTTCTGCCGAACGACGGTCTGCGCCTGCTGGGGGCGCCCGTGGTCCGAGCGGCGCCGTGGGGGTCAGGACCAGCGGACGGGGAGGCTGGTCAGGCCGTTGATGAAGTTGGACGTCAGGCGCCGCGGCTCGCCGTCGAGGGTCGCCGGGCCTGCCGCGAGGAACTCGGTGAAGAACGCCCGCATCTGCAGCCGCGCGAACGCGGCGCCGAGGCAGAGGTGGGGGCCCTGGCCGAACGAGAGGTGCTCGTTGGGGCTCCGGGTCGGGTCGAAGCGGAACGGGTCGGGGAAGCGGCGCTCGTCGACGTTGGCCGACACGTGGTAGACGACGACCTTGTCG
Organism: uncultured Actinomycetota bacterium; assembly: GCA_963799945.1. Taxonomy (GTDB): domain Bacteria; phylum Actinomycetota; class Actinomycetes; order Mycobacteriales; family Pseudonocardiaceae; genus Pseudonocardia. Next base: position 708,500 of record CAWCZG010000001.1, on the reverse strand, counting down.
CCCGCCCTGATCGCGGTCCCGGCCAGCTCGAGGTCACGCGTGGCCGTGCGGCGGAAGGTCAGGACGGGCGGGTGCAGCCGCAGCATCTCCTCGATCGCCGACGGCAGCAGATCGGGCTCGGCCCGCAGCCGGGCGTACTGCCCGGGCTCACGCAGGAGCAGAGCACCCCGCCGGGCAGCGCGCTGCGGACGGTGTCGTTGCCCGCGATCACCAGGAGGAAGAAGAACATCATCAGCTCGGCGTCGGTGAGCCGTTCGCCGTCGACCTCGGCCTGCACCAGCGCCGTCATCACGTCGTCGGCGGGGGCGCGGCGCTTGCGGGCGGCCAGCTCCTCCGCGTAGCCGAACATGTCGGCGAGCTGGGCGGGTGAGCGCGGGTTCACCGGCCGCCCGTCCGGCCCGGTGACGACCACGCCGTGCTCGGGGTCCTGGTAGCCGATCACCCGGTTCGTCCACTCCAGCAGCAGCGCCCGGTCGGCGGTGGGCACCCCGATCAGGTCGCACAGGTTCGCCAGCGGCAGCTCGTCGGTGACCTCCCGCGTCAGGTCGCAGCGCCCCGCGGCGCGGGCGTCGCCCAGCAGGCGGGCGGCGCGTTCGCGGATCGTGTCGGCGAACCGCTCCAGCCGCCGCCGGGTGAACGCCGCCGTCACCAGCTTGCGCAGGCGCACCTGCTCGGGCGGGTCCATGTTCAGCACCATCCGGCGGATGAACGGCAGGTCAGCCGGGTCGGCGTCGCGGATCTGGGTAGCGCCGAGCGAGGAGGAGAAGTCGCCGGGCGAGCGCAGCACGTGCCGCACCTCGGCGTAGCGGGTGACCGCCCAGAACCCCGGCCCGGACGGCCAGATCCCGACTTCGTGCTCGTCCTGCCAGCTCACCGGGGCCGTGTCGCGCAGCAGCCGCAGGTTGTCGTGCGGCACCCCTTGGGCGAACACGCGCGGGTCGAACACGTTGGGCACGGCAGCAGACATACCACCCGGTGGCTTGAATCACCGCGAACCGAGTTGCCGACCCGTACCGGCCCGGAGCATGCTTGACCCACGCAAGTTGTTGCTTGCTACACACAAAGCTTTGGTAAAGGGGGTCGCGATGCTCGACGAGCCCGCGCTCGCCCCCGTCGACCTCCCCCAGGTCGATCTCGAGGGCGCCGAGCTCACGGCCGACGCCGCCGCCGACCACATCGGCCACGATCTCGCACGGCTGATGCACAGCGTCGGGCGGATGCGCCAGCAGACCGACATGGCCGTCGGCTACGTGCTGGGCCTGCTCATCGAGAAGGGTCCGCAGCGCGTCGGCGAGATCGCGAACGCGCTGGGCACGGACCCGTCCACCGTCAGCCGCAAGGTCGCGGCACTGGTGGACGCCGGGCTCGTGGAGCGCCGCGTCGACCCCGACGACGGCCGCGCCCACCTGCTCGCCGCGACCCCGGCGGGCGAGCGCAAGTGCGTCGACGGTCGCCGTCGCCGCATCGACATGGTCGCCTCGGTCCTGGCCGAGTGGCCCGAAGACTCCCGCCGCCAGTTGGCCACGCTGCTGGCCCGGTTCGCGGACGGGATGCAAGAACACGGCGTGCGGATGAGCCGCCCGCCAGGAGGAGAGACCCGATGACCACCGCCACCGCGCAGCGAGTGAGCTCGCCGCCGTCCGGTGAGCTGAGCCACCGCCAGATCCTCACGATCCTGGTCGGACTACTGCTCGGCATGTTCCTCGCCGCGCTCGACCAGACCGTCGTGTCCACGGCCATCCGCACCATCGCCGACGACCTCGGCGGGCTGTCCGAGCAGGCCTGGGCCACCACCGCGTTCCTCATCACGAGCACGATCGCGACGCCGCTGTACGGCAAGCTCTCCGACATCTACGGCCGCAAGCCGTTCTTCCTGCTCGCGATCACCGTCTTCCTCGTCGGGTCGGTCACCTGCACGTTCGCCCAGTCGATGTACCAGCTGGCCGCGTTCCGCGCGCTGCAGGGGATCGGCGCGGGCGGCCTGTTCTCGCTCGCGCTGACGATCCTCGGCGACATCGTGCCGCCTCGCGAACGGGCCCGCTACCAGGGCTTCTTCCTCGCGGTCTTCGGCACGTCAAGCGTGCTCGGCCCGGTGATCGGTGGCCTGCTCTCCGGTGCGAACGACATCCTCGGCCTCTCGGGGTGGCGCTGGATCTTCCTGGTGAACGTGCCGATCGGCCTGGTCGCGCTCGTCGTCGTCGCGAAGTTCCTCAACGTGCCGCACATCCCGCGCGGCCGCCCGCGGATCGACTGGCCGGGCGCGATCACGCTCGCCGTCGGCCTCGTGCCGCTGCTGATCGTCGCCGAGCAGGGCCGCACCTGGGGCTGGGGGTCCACCAACTCGATCGTCAGCTACGTCATCGGCGGGGTCGGCCTGATCCTGTTCGTGCTCTGCGAGCGCTGGTACGGCGACGACGCGCTGTTGCCGCTGCGACTGTTCAAGAACAGCGTGTTCTCGCTGGTCACGGTCATCGGCATCATCGTCGGCATGGGCATGTTCGGCGGCATCGCCGTGCTGCCGCAGTTCCTGCAGATCGTGCGCGGCGCCTCGCCGATCCAGTCCGGCTTCCTCATGCTGCCGCTGGTCGCCGGGATCATGGTCGCCTCGGTCACCTCGGGTCAGCTGACCTCGCGCACCGGGCGCTACAAGGTGTTCCCGGTCGTCGGCACGCTGCTGATGACCGCCGCCCTGGTGATCATGTCCATGCGGATCAACGTCGACATCCCGTTCTGGGAGCTCGACCTCTACATGGCCATGTTCGGCCTCGGCCTCGGCTGCTGCATGCAGACCCTGATCCTCGCGGCGCAGAATGCCTCGCCCGCCAGGGACATGGGCGTGGTCACCGCCTCGTCGACGTTCTTCCGCCAGCTCGGCGGCACGATCGGCACCGCGGTGTTCTTCTCGATCCTGTTCTCGACGTTGCCCGACAAGATCAAGGGCGCGCTGGGTTCGGCCGCGCAGAGCGACCCCGCGTTCCAGGCCGCGGTGACCGACCCCGCCGTGCAGGCGAACGCGGTCAACAAGCCGTTCTTCGCGCTGGCGCAGAGCACCGGCGGGAGCGGCTCCAACGTCCTGAGCGACTCGGCGTTCCTGCAGACCATCGACGCGCGGCTGGCCCGGCCGATCCTGATCGGCTTCTCCGACTCGATCACGCTGGTGCTCCTGGTCGCCGCCTGCGTCATCGCGGTCGCCTTCCTGCTGGTCCTGTTCGTCAGGGAGATGCCGCTCCGCACGATGTCCGGGGCGCAGGCGGCGGCCATGGAGGAGGCCGCGCGCAACGGCGAGGTGCCCGCGACGGTCGCCGCCGAAGCCCTGCCCACCGCGGCCACGGCAGCGACCCCGGATGCCACCCCGCCGCGCCGAACGGCCGCCACGCCCTGGCCCTCACGAACGGCAACGGCGTGGGCATCTGGGATGGCGCCGGCAACGAGCACAGTGCCGGCAATGGAGAACGGCGCCGGTCGGGACCGGGAACGGTGCCGGGCCCGGGAACGGTGTCGAGCACGGTGTCGGCACTGGGAACGGTGTCGGGACCGGGAACGGTGTCGGGACCGGGAACGGCGTCGGGACCGGGAACGGCGTCGGGACCGGGAACGGTGTCGGGAACGGCGCCGGCCAGGGCCACAGCGCCGACCTCGGGGTCAGTGCGGTGCCGCTGTCCGGGCCGGGGATCGTCGGCACCGTCCGCCGGAGCGACGGGCACGTGCCGCCGCGGATCGTGGTGACGGTCGCCGACCCGGACGGGCGCCAGCAGGCCCGCACCGGCACCGACGGCCACGGCCGCTACGCGGTGGCCCTGCCCGCCGAAGGCACCTACCTCGTCGTCGCCGCGGCGGGCACCTTCCAGCCGCACGCCGCGCTGGTCGGCGTCGGGGCCGACGCCCCGGCCCGCCACGACATCACGATGTCGGGCACGTCCGCGGTGTTCGGGGTGGTCCGCAACGGCACCGGACCGGTGGCGGGCGCGGCCGTCACGCTGATCGACACGCAGGGCGACGTCGCCGCGGCGGGCGTGGCCGACGGCGTCGGCCGCTACCAGCTCGGCGGGCGTGCCCGACGGGGCCTACACGCTCACCGCGGCGAGCGCGGGCTACCAGCCGGTGGCCGCGACCGTGTGGCTCGAGGACGGCGCGACCATCGAGCGCAACCTCGACCTCCCGCAGCGCTCCCGCCTGGTCGGCACGGTCGACGGCCGCCGGATCGGGGCAGCCCGTCGAGCAGGCGACGGCGACGCTCGTGGACGCGGGCGGCACGGTCGTCGCCTCGACGGTCACCGGGCCCGACGGCGGGTTCGCCTTCGACGACCTCGCGGCAGGCACCTACACGCTGACGGCGCGCGGCTACGCCCCCGTGGCGCAGACCGTGCACGTCACGGCCGGGGTGCAGGCCACCGCAGACGTCTCGCTGGGGTCGGTGCCCGTCGCCCGTCCCGTCGAGGCCCACTGAGGGGTGTGACCGCCGGCCCGGACGTCCGGGCCGGCGGTCACCGGGCTCCGACCGCCGGTCAGCGCGCGAGATCGACACCAGCGGGGTCTGACCTCGGGTGGACCCCGCTACGGTCGAGCTCGGCCGTCATTTCAAACCGCCGCCGGGGCGCGACGACCTGTCAGTCGCCGAAGTCGAGGGCCGCGGTCAGCACGCCTTCCAGCGCCAACAGCCATTCCTTGGTGGCCCGCCCGCCGCCGAAGCCGCCCAGCCCGTCGGCCGCCATCACCCGGTGGCACGGCACCACCACGGGCAGCGGGTTCGACCCCATGATCGCGCCGACGCCCCGCGCCGCCGTGTACGCGCTGCCCAGCTTGCCGCGGGCGGCCAGCTCGCCGTAGGTCACGGTGTCACCGAAGCCGACGGTCGCGTAGCAGCGTCTGCAACACCCTGCGCTGCGAGCCGTGGGTGAGCGACCAGTCCAGCGGCAGGTCGAACACCTGCCGCTGCCCCGCCAGGTACTCCTCGAAGCTGCGCCACCGCCGCGACCGGCTCCGGCGACGGCCGCCAGCCCGAGGCGCTCCGCGGCCTGCGCCGCCGCCTCGGGGTGGTCGCCGAACACCACGAGCGCGAGCCCGTCGTCGGTCGCGCCGACCGTCAGCGCCCCGATCGGGCCCGGCGCGGACATCACCGTCCACGAGAGCGTGCATGCGTCCAGTCTGCCCGCCTACAGCTTCACCCGGGTGGGAAGAGGTCGAGCAGCAGGTGGCGCAGGGCCCACTCGGCCCAGTCGGGCGTCGTCCACGCCTGCTCGACGACCAGCAGCCCGTAGGTCTCGGGCGCGAGCAGTGTGGCGAGCACGTCGGTGGCCCGCTGCAGCGACATGTCCACGGTGAACCCCGGTCGCTCGGCGAGCTCGTCGACCGCGCGGGCGTGCACGTCGAGCGCCGACTCCCGCGCGGCGGCGAGGAGCTCGGCGGGCTCGGGGTCGGCGGCGGCCGCACGCAGCACGGCGTCCAGGGGGTGGCGGCGCTCGACCGCGGCCGTGGTCATGGCGACGTGCCGGGCCAGCGCGCGCGGGGCCGTCCGGCGCGTCGGCCAGCACCTCCAGCCACCCCGACGGGTGATCCGGCCCGCCGTCCTCCCACACGCCCTTCAGCACCGCGGCCTTGCCGCCGAAGGAGAGGTAGAGGGTCTGCACGGCGACCCCGGCCACCGCGGCGAGCTCGGCCATCGTGGTGTCGAGGTAGCCGCGCTCGACGAACAGCCTCCCCGCCGCCGCGACCACCTTCTCCCGCGTGGCCTGGGCCCGCGCCGCTCCCGCCCGCTTCCGCGCTGCGACCGCCACGGGCCCTCCTCTGTGTAATGCCGTACTGGAACGTCGTTAAAGTATGGCATTGCACCGACGTCAGCGGGTGCCGACACGGCGGTCGACCTGCAGCAGATACTCCTTCCGGTGCCAGGGGTCGACCCGCGGCCGGGCCCGCGTCGGCGCCGGGCCGCGGACGGGGCGGTAGTGGTCGAAGTGGGACTCCAGCACCGCCTCGCCCCGGGTCAGCGCCGGGAGCAGCTGGCGCAGGCCGTGCACCCGCGCCGCCGGGATCTCACCCGAGAGCTCGGCGAGCGGGCCGCGCACCACGTGCTCCCGGGCCACGCCGTCCTCGCGGGCGAGGGCGGGCAGCACGGCGTCCAGCGCGTCGGCCGGGATCTCCAGCCGGAACGCGTGCACCGGCTCGCACACGGTCGTCCCGGCCTGACGCAGGGCGTCGACCAGCACCAACGGCGTGAGGTGCCGGAAGTCGCGGCCGCTGGAGGACATGCTCTTGTCGAACGTGCCATGGGCGTGGCTCTGCCGCGGCGCGTAGCCGGAATGGGTCATCGTGACCGTGCACCCGACGACCGGCCAGCCGTGCGGCCCGTGGTGCAGCGTCGCCGCCACCGCGTCGCGCACCGCCGTGAAGAACGCCGACGGCATCGACCCGAGCTCCACCCCCAGCCGGAAGCCGTCCTCGCCCGGCTCGACGCGCAGCCCGACCGTCGCCAGGAACGGGTTGGGCGGCACCCAGATCAGCTCGAACGCCTCCCCCACGCCCGCGACGCGCTCGACGCAGACCGTGGTGGTCTCGCGGAACGTGACGTCGATGCCGTAGTCCTCGGCCAGCGTCGCGGCGATGACCTCCTTCTGCACCTCGCCGTAGAGCGAGACCGCGATCTCCGCGTCGGCCCGCCGCAGGTCGATCAACGGGTCCTGCTCGGCCAGCTCGGTGAGGGCGGCGAAGAGCGCCGCTCGTTCGGCAGGGTGGCGCGGCGCCACGACCGACTCCAGCGTCGGTGGCGCGAACTGCCGCTCCGGGCGCGCGGCGGGGCCGATGGCGTCGCCGATCCGCACCCCGGCCAGGCCGCGGAGCTGGGCGATCTCACCCGCCCGGACCTCGGTGCGCCGTTGGAGGCCGCCGTCGGCGAAGACGTCGATGCCGGTGACGGTGTCGCCCGGCCCGTCGCCGGGCACACGGTCTCGCACCCGCACGGCTCCGGCCAGCATGCGGACGTAGGCCACCCGCTCCCCCGCCGGTCCACGCTCGACCTTGAACACCGTGCCTTCGGCGGCGGCCTCGACCGACCGGGGAGCGCCGGGCAGCAGCTCTCCGATCGCCGTGGCCAGCGGCTCGATCCCCGCGCCGGTGATCGCCGATCCGCAGAACACGGGGTGGACGAGCGCCTGCCGGGTCTGGGTCACCAAGGCGCCCCGCAGCCGCTCCGACGAGACGGTGCGACCTTCGACGTATGCCGCCAGCAGCGCCTCGTCGTGCTCGGCGAGCACGGCGAGCGCCGCGGCTGTCGACCTGCCCTCCGGGGCTGCCTGGACCGTCGGAGCGGTCGCGGGCAGGACAACGGCCGCCCGGGTGCCTTCACGGTCGACCCTGCTCACCGGGATGATCGCGGGCGTCAGCTTCTCCGCGATCTCGCGCACCACGGCGTCCGCGTCGGCGCCGCGACGGTCGATCTTGTTGATGAGGATCAGGGTCGGAATCCGCAGCCGTGCCAAGGTGCGGTGCAGGATGCGGGTCTGGGCCTGGACCCCCTCGACCGCGGAGACGACGAGCACGGCGCCGTCGAGCACGCCGAGAACCCGTTCGACTTCGGCGATGAAGTCGGGGTGGCCGGGGGTGTCGATCAGGTTGACGGTGACGCCCGCGAGCGCGAACGAGACCACCGCCGACTTGATCGTGATGCCGCGGCGGCGTTCGAGGGCGAGGGAGTCGGTGCGGGTGTTGCCGTCGTCGACGCGGCCGATCTCGTCGACGACGCCCGCGAGGTGCAGCAGCCGCTCGGTGAGGCTGGTCTTACCGGCGTCGACGTGGGCGAGGATGCCCAGGTTCACGATGGGGTGCATAGGCCTTCATGTCCGCAGGTTCAGGGGTCGGCGTGGACACGAAGGAGCACCTCATGGCGGCAGTGGACCGCCTCGTTCCGGCGGACGCAACCGAATTCCCGCGGCGTCGGGCAGGCGAACCGGCGATCACCGGCCGGGTCAGAACGCGCAGGCGCCGCCGATGCCCCCGCGCGGGTCGACCGCCGCGCGGAGGAACTCGCCCCGGCCCACCGCGCACAGCCGCCCCAGCTCCCACGGGCCCGCTTCCTCGACGAGGTGGCCGCGGCGGCGCAGGGCGTCCAGCGTGGCGGCGCCGAGCCGGGACTCGGCCACCAGACCGCCCGGCTCCCACCCCCGCGGCGCGAACGACGAGGGGAACGCCGTCGAGTGCCAGGCCGGGGCGTCGATCGCGGCCTGCAGGTCGAGCCCGCCGACGGTGTGGGCGAGCCAGAAGCACAGCTGCCACTGGTCCTGCTGGTCGCCGCCGGGGGTGCCGAACGCGAGGGTCGGCTCCCCGTCGCGCAGGCCGAGCGACGGCGAGAGCGTCGTCCGCGGGCGCCGCCCCGGCACCAGCGACGAGGCCAGCCCGTCTTCCAGCCAGAACATCTGGGCGCGGGTGCCCAGGCAGAAGCCCAGCGCCGGGATCGTGGGCGAGGACTGCAGCCACGCGCCGGACGGGGTCGCCGAGACCATGTTGCCCGCCGCGTCGACGACGTCGATGTGCACGGTGTCGCCGCGGACGGCGCCGTCGGAGCGGAGGGTCGGCTCGCCCAGCCCGCCGGGGGCCGTCGTCGGCTCGCCGAGGCCGGAGGAGCTGACGCCGTCGCCCCGCAGTCCGCCGGGCGCCGTGGCCGCGGCCAGCCGCGGGGCCGCGCCGTCGGGCGAGCCGGGCCGCAGCTCCAGGGACGCCGTCCCGTCGATCAGGGCGCGGCGCTCGTCGGCGTAGGCGCGCGACACCAGCGTCTCGAGCGGCACCGGCGCGCTGTCGCCGTACCAGGCCTCGCGGTCGGCGAAGGCGAGCTTGGCCGCCTCCGCGGCGAGGTGCACGGTGGCCTCGGTCGGCACGCCGTCGACGTAGGCGACCTCGGCGTCCCGCAGCAGCTGCAGGGTCTGCGCCAGCACCGGGCCCTGCGACCAGGCCTTCGGCTTCGCCACCGCCCACCCCCGCCCGACGTCGACGACCAACGCCTCCTCGTAGGTCGCCGACCAGCGGGCGAGGTCGTCGGCGGTCAGCAGCCCCGCGTGGTCGCGACCGGACTCGTCCCGCACCGGCGTCGCCGCGAACTTCTCGACCTCCTCGGCGACGAAACCGCGGTACCAGGCGTCGCGGGCGGCGTCGATCTGCGCCTCGCGGGTCGGTCCGACGGCGGCGGCGATCAGCCGGCGCCAGGTGTCGGCGAGCACGGGAAGCCGGTGGGTGGACCTCGGCACCCGGCCGTCGGGCAGCCACGTGGCCGCCGAGCTGGGCCAGTGCGCCCGGAAGTGGCGCTCGACGGCGGCGATCGTCGGCGGCACGCGCGGCGCCAGCGGGAACCCGGCGGCGGCGTACCCGAGCGCCGGGCCGAGCACGTCGGCGAGGCCGAGCGTGCCGTGGTCGCGCAGGAGGGTCAACCAGCCGTCCCACGCGCCCGGCACGGTGGCCGCGAGCAGGCCGGTGCCCGGCATGATCGAGAGGCCGAGCTCGTCGCGCACGAGGGCGGTGGTGGCCCGGCCGGGCGCCACCCCCTGCGCGCACAGCACCCGCGGGGTCGGGTCGGCCGCGGTGACGAAGACCGCGGGCACCTCGCCGCCGGGCCCGCACATGTGCGGCTCCAGCACCTGCAGCACGAACCCGCCCGCGACGACGGCGTCGAACGCGTTGCCGCCGCGCGCGAGGACCGCCATGGCGGTGTCCGCCGCGAGGTGGTGGGTGCTGGCGGCCGCACCGTGGCTACCGCGCCGCTCGTACGTCCTGGCTGCCATGCCCCGAGCATGAGCGCCGGACGCCGAACCCGCAGCGCCGCGCTCCGCCTCAGAGCTCGGCGGCCAGCGGCACCTCGTCGATCGCGGGTGAGGTCATCCACTGCCGCAGCGCGTGGGTGGCCGCGACGTCATCGGCGTTGTACTCCAGCAGGCGCGCCCGCTGGGCGGCGTCGGGCGGGGCGCCATCCATGCCGACGGCATCGCGGTACCACCGCATCGAGTTCTCCCCGCCCGCCTCGGTGTCGTGCCAGGCGAACCCGGCGGCGGGGGCGATGCGCTTGAGCCCCTTGCCCTGCGCGCAGAGGAACCACTGATCGACGATCGCGTAGATGTCGACCCACGCCGGATCCTGGACGAAGGCCTCCACCTCCTTCATCGACGGCATCCCGGGCGCCCCGGCGAAGCGCTGGGCCGAACCGAGCATCCAGCGGTTCTCCGCGTGCGCGTTGTAGCAGTAGGCGGCGAAGCTGCGGCCGGACGCGGCCGCGCGGGCCCGCACCGCCGAGAGCCACTCCCAGAACTCGGCGAACGAGCGGGCCTCGTCGACGGTGGGCAGCGGATCCCACGTGGCGAACGCGTGGTAGCCGGCCTCCGCGTCCCCGGGGCGCGCGCCGCCGGGGTAGCTCACCAGCGCCCCCCAGAGGTAGGCGCCGGACTCGCCGAAGCTCTCCATGTCGACATCCACCTCGACATCGGCCCGTCGCACGGCCACCTTCGGCACGCGCCGCACCACCGGCAGGCCGCGCAGCCACGCCCTGGCCAGCGCGATCGTGTCGGCCACCGGCACACCGGTGAGGCCGGGCAGGCTCTCGCGCGGATCCTGGGCCGCCAGCGCGGCGACGGTGTCGATGCCCGCCGCGCGCAGCGCCACCGCGACCTCGCCCCGCACGACCAAGCTCACGTCCTGCGTGCGCGTGAGCTCGGCCTCGCAGGTGGGCCACCACGGGCAGTGCCTGCACTCGGTGATCCGGGAGGGCCACGCCAGCGCGGGCTCGCCCGCCGCGGCCGCGGCGGCGACGGCCACGCGATCGGTGATGCGCACGCCGTACTCGTCGAAGGTGGAGCGGCCGCCGGGCCAGTGCTCGGCCAACAGGTCGTGCCAGACGACGACATCCGCGTCGTAGCCGATCACGCCGCCCCAGCTGCCGTGCTCGGCCTCGTGGGTCGGAGCCCACCCGGCGTGGCGGAGCAGCCCGTGCAGGTGCGCCAGGCGCAGCAGGTCACGCGGGTGGGAGCGGACCCGCCGCCACGCATCCGGAGCGGACGCGCCGGGCCAGGGCTTCGCCAGCGGCGAGGTGACCGCGCCTTCACCGCCATCGGTGACCCGGTGGCGCACCACGACCACGGGGACGTAGCCGCCCTCGGCCAGGCGAACCAAGAGCTCGCACCCACCCCGCCGGGCACCGGGCGCGGGAGGCAGCAGGGCGCCCCAGATCAGCCCCGCCCCCTGCTCGACAGCCTCGGCGGTGGCGGCGAGCCGCTCGGCCGACCGCCCCCCCGCCGGGATGACGACGCAGCCGGTGGCACCGACGATGGCCGCGGCGACCTCGGCGCGGTGCCGGGCCGCATCCTCGAGCCGCTGCTCGAACGCGGGATCGGGCAGCGCCTGGGGCAGCCCGACCGCGTTCGGGTCGTGATCGAGGTGGATCCGACGGCGACAGCGCGCCAGATCGCGCGCATCGAGCGCCACACCGCCCGTACGGGCCGGCGCGGGCTGCTCGATCTGGGCCACCCGTCTCACAGTAGTGACCCACCCCGACAGTTCCGCGTACAGCCGCTGCGCCCGAACGCCCCGGACGGGTTCGCGCAGAGGGTCCGGTGCATGCGGGTTCCGCGAGCCCGTGGCGTCCAGGTGGTCGCAGCGCAAGGCGCCCCCGCGCCCTCGTGCCGGGGCACTCGGGTGCGGGGGCAACGCCGCGATGGGGCCGCCTGGGCGCCGCGGGCCGGGACCCGCATTCACCGGGCGCTCTAAGCTCACCCCAGCCGCGCGAGCGCGGGGCGAGAAGGGGGAGGCCTCATGGCCCGCAAGCCGATGACCAAGGCCCGCGCGAAGCGGCTGATCGGCATCGGAACGGCCGTCGCGCCCCTGCTCGCGCCCTACGCGATGGCCGCCGCGGGCGCCCTCCGCGGCGGCTGGGACAGCTACCGCGCAGGCCGCCTCGGCGTCCCGACCGACCGCCTCGCCGAGTTCACCGGTCCGGGTGGCGGCCTGCACGCGCGGGTGTCGCACCTCGCCGAAGCGCTGAGCGAACTCGCGGCCGACGGCACGCCCGCCGCCAAGGAGTTCGCGAAGAACGCCCAGCCGCGGCTCCCCGAGCTGGCCACGGGCATCCGCGCGGCCGAGCAGATGCCCGCATCGCGGCGGCGCACGGCGTTCAAGTCGATCAGTCTCGAGCTCGACGGCGTCGAGCAGGGGGTCCTCACTCATCTGGGTATCACCACCTGAGCTACGGTCTGGTGACATGGTGAGCAGTCAGCTACGCGGCGTGGCTCTGGCCGCGCTCAGCGCGCTGCTCACCACGATCGGGCACGCCGCCGCGGGTGGCGGCTTACCGGACGTGTCCATCCTGGTCGTCGTCGTACCGCTGCTCGCGGCCGCGTTCGTGGCGCTGGCCGAGCGCACCCAGGGCCCCCTGGCCACGCTGGTCGTCCTCGGCGCGGGCCAGCTGGTGTTGCACCTGACGCTGGCCGCGCTGCACCCGATGCCCGCCGCCGACGGCACGCTGATGCTCGCCTGCCACGCGGTGATCACGCTGGTCACCGCCGTCGCGATCCGCTACGCCGACGCCGCGGTGCTGGCCATCGCGGCCGTGCTGCGCCGGGTCGTGCCGCGCAGGCTCACCCCGCCGTGCGCCGACCGGCCGCTGCCCACGCGGGCCGTGCCCGCCCCCGATCTGCCCGCGCGTCGCGCGCGGATGCTCTCCGTCGCCGATGTGCGGCGCGGCCCTCCGGTGTGGGCCTGACTCCTCCCCACACCCGTTTCACCCACACCGGAGAACAACCATGTCCCGAACCCTGCTGCGGGCAGGCACGCTGCTCGGCACGACCGCCGTACTGGCGCTGGCCGTCGCCTCCCCCGCCTTCGCCCACGTCACCGCCAACCCGTCCACGCTGCAGAAGGGCGGCTACGGCGTCGTCACCTTCCGCGTGCCCGACGAGGACGAGACGGCCAACACCGTCGCCCTCACCGTCACGCTGCCCCCCGACCACCCGTTCAGCTCGGTCCGGACCACCCCGATCGCGGGCTGGACGGCCACCCCCAACGAGATCACGCTCAACCCGCCGCTCAAGGACGACGACGGCAACCAGATCACGAAGACGATCGGCTCGGTCACCTGGAAGGCCAACCCGGGCAGCAAGATCGCGCCCGGGCAGTACCTGGACTTCCCGCTCTCGCTCGGCCCGTTCCCCGACGACGTCGACGCGATCCGGATGCCCGCGGTGCAGACCTACGACAACGGCCAGGTCGTCAACTGGGCCGACCCGCCCAACGCCGACGGCTCCGAGCCCGAGCACCCCGCCCCGTCGGTCACGCTGACCGCCGCCGCAGGCGAGGGGGCACACGGCGGCATGACCGCGTCGGGCGCCCCCGCGGATGCCCCGGCTGCCGCGTCGACCGACGACACGACCGCCCGCTGGCTGGGCGGAGTCGGACTGCTCCTCGGCGCACTGGGGCTAGGCCTCGGTGGGGGTGCGCTCCTGCGCACCCGGCGCGCGGGGAAGTCGGACTGATGCGCCGCGTGGTGGCGCTGGTGCTGGCGGTCGGGGTGACTCTGCTGGTCGGCGCGGCGCCCGCATGGGCGCACAGCAAGCTCGACGCGAGCAACCCGGCCGACGGGGCCAGCGTCGCCACGCCGCCCGCGAGCGTCTCGCTGACGTTCAACGAGGACGTCCAGGCGGGGTTCACGGTGATGACGCTGATCGGGCCGGACGGCAAGGACTACCACTCCGGCTCCGTCACCGAGACCGACGAGACGGTCACCGTCAACGCGCTGCCGCTCGGGCCCGCAGGGGTCTACCAGATCGGCTACCGCGTGGTGTCCGCCGACGGGCACCCCGTCTCGGGCAAGACGTCGTTCACGCTGACGGCGGCGGGCCCCGGATCACCGCAGGCCGAGGTGCCCGCGGCGGGTTCGGAGCCGACGGGCGTGCCCACCGCGGCCCCCGCGGACTCGGGCGGCGCCCCGGTGTGGCCGTGGATCGTCGGGGCCGTCGTGCTCGTCGCGGGCGGCGTCGCGCTGGCGCTGCGCCTGGGTCGCGTGTCGTGACGCCGGGCGTCCTCGCCGACCGGGCGTGCGCTCCGCGGGGTCCCCGGACCCGGCGAGGGGCACAACGGTCCGGCGAGGACGACCCGTGGCCGAACGGGCGGGGCGGATGAGTCGGCCCCAGGTCGCGCCGAGGGCGGGCGCGCGGTGGCTGCCGCTCGGGTGGCTAGGGCTCACCGTCGCCGCCGCGTCGGTCGCCGCCGTGCTCGCGGGCGGCCTCGCCGTCACCGCGCTGCCCGTCCTCCTCGGCGCGACCATCACCCGCTCAGCCGCCGACGTCGCAGGCGTGGCCTGCGTCGGGCTGGCACTGGTCGCGACCCTGCTCCCCCTCGGCCACCGCGGCCGTCCGCCCCGCGAGCTGCCGGACGTCCTGCGGGGGGTCGACCGGGCCACGGTCGCGGTGGCCGGGTGCTGGGTCGGGCTGGTGCTGGTGGGGATCGGGTTCCGGGCCGCGGAGGCCTACGGGCGCCCCTTGAGCGGCCTGGGCAGCACCGAGCTGGGGACGTTCGCGCTCGGCCTCTCCGCGGGCCGGGGGCTGCTGTTGACCGCGGGGTGCGCGGCGGCCGTTCTCGTCTGCGCGGCCCTGCGCACCCGCGACCAGACCCGGGTGCCGCCGCGGTTGGTGCTCGTCGTGGCGCTGCTGGGCACGCTGACCCCCGCGTTGACCGGGCACGCGGGCACCTCTTCCGACCACGAGCTCGCGGTGGTCACGGTGGCCCTGCACGTCACCGCGGCCGCCCTCTGGGTCGGCGGGCTCGGCGCCGTGCTCGTCGTCGCCGCGCCCCGGCCCCGTTTCCTGGCCACGGTCCTCCCCCGCTTCTCGTCGCTGGCGGGCGTCTGCCTCGCGTGCGTCGTCGTCAGCGGAGTGCTGAACGCGATCCTGCGCGTCTCGTCGTGGGCGGCGTTGGTGACCACCGGGTACGGCTGGCTGGTGTTGGCCAAGTCCGTCTGCGTCGTCGTCCTGGCCGGGCTGGGCGGCCTGGCCCGGCGCCGTCTGGCCTCGGGAAAGCTGCCGGTGCTGCGCTGGGCGGGCGCCGAGATCGCCCTGATGGCGGTGACGATCGGGCTCGCCGCAGCGCTGACCCAGACCGCGTAGGGGACCGGCCTTTTCTCCCCATGCGGAATGGTGCCGGTTGTGAGCCGGGCCTCCTCGCACTGAAATCGAGCGCAGACAACCACGTCGAGGAGGTAGTCGAGTGAAGGCCGTCCGGGTACACGCGTACCACGAGGATCCCAAGATCGACGACATACCGGAGCCCACGCTCCAAGGCCCGCTCGACGTCATCGTCAAGATCGGCGGCGCGGGGGTGTGCCGCACCGATCTGCACATCATCAACGGCGACTGGGCCGCGGCGCAGAACCCCGAGCTGCCCTACGTGATCGGCCACGAGAACGCGGGCTGGGTGCACGCGATCGGTGACGGGGTCTCGAACGTCGCCGTCGGCGACACGGTGATCCTGCACCCGCAGCCCTCGTGCGGGCTGTGCCTGGCGTGTCGGCGCGGTCGCGACATGCAGTGCGAGAACGCCTTCTTCCCCGGCCTCTCGAGCAACGACGGTGGCATGGCCGAGTACCTGCGCACCACCGCCCGCGCCTGCATCAAGCTCGACCCGAGCACCAACCCCGCCGACGTCGCCGCACTGGCCGACGCCGGCATCACCGCCTACCACGCCGTGCGCAAGGCGGTGCCGGACCTCTTCCCCGGCACCACCGCCGTCGTGCAGGGCGCGGGCGGCCTCGGCCACATCGCGATCCAGGCGCTCGCGGCGATCACGGGCACGCGCATCATCGTCGTCGACCGCAACCCCGACGCCCTCGCGCTGGCCAAGCAGATCGGCGCCGACGAGACGGTCCTCTCCGACGGCAGCCACATCGACGCCGTCAAGGACCTGACCAACGGCAAGGGCGGCGACGTGGTCTTCGACTTCGTCGCCGAGCAGGGCGCCGAGCTCGATGCCTGGCAGATGACCGCCCCGGCCGGATCGCATTACGTGCTGGGTTACGGCGGGACCTTCACCGCACCGACGCTCGACTTCGTCGGTGGCGAGAAGAACGTCATCGGCAACATCGTGGGCACCTACCCCGACCTCGTCGAGCTCATGGTGCTCGCGCAGGCGGGCAAGGTCACCCTGCACACCAAGCAGTACCCCCTCGACGGCGCGCTCGACGCGCTCCACGATCTCGACGCAGGCCGTGTCCGCGGCCGCGCCATCTTGGTTCCGTAGGAGAAGGAGACCCATGTACGAGAAGGATGGCGAGAAGTACTTCATCGTCGATTCCCATTCCCATTTCTGGGACGCCAGTCGCGAGAACTGGAAGCCGGGTCGCGAGGAGTTCGCAAAGGGCTGGATCGACTGCTTCTACGGCTACCACCAGCTCGGCCCGCCCGAGACCCACTGGGACTACGAGAAGTACCTCAAGGTCACGCCCGAGGACTTCGAGCGCGACATGTTCATCGAGGGACACGTCGACCACGTGATCTTCCAGTCGACCTACCTCTACGACTGGTACACCGAGGGCTTCAACACGGCCGACCGCAACGGCGGCGTGAAGGACCTGCTCGAGAAGTACGCCGACCGCCTCATCGTGAACGGCCGCTTCGACCCGCGGGAAGGCGAGGCGGGCCTCAAGCAGCTCGAGGAGGACGCCAAGAAGTGGAACCTGAAGGGCGTCAAGGTCTACACCGCCGAGTGGCACGAGGGCTCGCGCGGCTGGCGACTGGACTCCCCTGAGGCCTACAAGTTCCTGGAGAAGTGCCAGGAGCTGGGCATCAAGAACATCCACGCCCACAAGGGCCCCACGATCTGGCCGCTGGACAAGGACGCGTTCGACCCGTCGGACATCGACACGGCCGCGACCGACCACCAGGACCTCAACTTCATCGTCGAGCACGCGGGCATCCCGCGCATCGAGAACTTCTGCTACATGGCCGTGCAGGAGCCCAACGTGTACGCGGGCCTCTCGGTGGTCATCGGCGCGCTGATGCACGCCCGGCCGAAGTCGTTCGCGAAGATGATGGGTGAGCTGCTGTTCTGGGTGGGCGAGGACAAGCTCACCTTCGGCGGCGACTACAACATCTGGGTGCCGAAGTGGCAGGTCGAGGGCTTCGTCGACTGGCAGATGCCCGACGACGACGCGTTCACCGACTACGCGAAGCTCACCGTCGCCACCAAGAAGAAGATCCTGGGCCTCAACGCGGCCCGCCTGTACGACATCCCGGTGCCCGCCGAGCTGCAGCTGCCCACGACCGCCGGTGAGACCGGCGCACCGGGGCACGAGCTGGTCGACGACACTGCGGGTGCCCAGGCGTGACCTCCATGTCCACGGACGCGCACACCGCCGACGCACGTTTCTCCGCGGAGGCGACATCAGCCTCGTCGGAGCTCGCGTGACGCAGTGTGGCGTGCCCTGGGCACGGTGCTCGACCCCGAGCTCGACGAACCGATCACGGACCTCGACTTCGTGGAGTCGTGGACCGTGTCCGCCGAGGGGGTGGCGACCGTCAAGCTGCGGTTGCCCACCTTCTTCTGCGCGCCGAACTTCTCCTTCCTGATGGTCGCCGACGCCTATGACGCGGTGTCGGCGGTCCCCGGGGTGGCGCGCGCGGACGTGACGCTGGCCGACCACCACGCCTCCCGTGAGATCAACGGCGGGGTGGCGGCCCAGTCGGGGTTCGTCGACTCGTTCGCGAACTCCGACCAGGGCGAGGCGGTGGCCGAGCTCGACGAGCTGCGCCTGCAGTTCTTCGAGAAGGCGGCGCTGGCGGGCCAGGACAAGGTGGCCAGACCCCTGGTCAACAAAGGCGTGGGGCCCGATGAGCTCGCGTCGATGACCCTCGGCGAGCTGGAACCTTCGGGCGACCTGGACCGGATGCGGCAGCGCCGCGCCGCGCTCGGGCTGCCCGCCGGGGACGACGCGCCGCTGCTCATCGACGCCGAGGGCAACCGGATCACCACGGCGCAGGTGCCGCTGCACCTGCGCCGGGCCCGGCTCCAGCGGGTCGGGATCGAAGCCAACGGCGAGTTCTGCAAGGGCCTGCTGGCCGTGCGGTACCCGGCGGGGGTCAACTAGTCAGTCGGATCGTCCACGGGGTCGTCCGCTTCTGCGGGCGGCCTCGTGGCCGTGACCACCCGGAAACGGTTCACCAGGCGGTAGCTGCCGTCAGGGAGGCGGTTGTCGGCCAGCCGGTCCACGAGCGCCGCGCGCACGGCCACCGGGCCTGCGCGGTTGAGCGCGTGCCGTCCGATGCCCGAGACCAGCACCGGCCCGACGAGCTCGTCCTCGTCGGGGTAGTCGAACGTGCACTCCACCTCGTCGACGCTCGACACGACCATCCCGGCCAGCTCGACGAGGTTCCGCATCCGGTCGGGCTCGGTGATCGAGGGCGGGCCCGGCTTCGGGACCTTGGGCGGCAGCCAGCCCGCCAACGCCTCGCCGAACGCCCGCACATCGCACTCCGTCTCGCGGCCCCACACGGTGACGACGACGACCGGGGCGACCGCCGCGGTCGCCCTCAGGAGTGCCACCGGGTTCGCGACGTGCGCCACGAGCTGCACCGCCACGGCGGCGTCGAACGGGCCGGACGGCGGATCGAGCGCGTCGCCGACGGTGAAGCTCGCCTCGGGCACGCGTTCCGCCGCGGCGGCGACGGCCGCGGAGTCGGTGTCGAGGCCGGTCACCTTCGCGCCCCGGTCGACCGCCATCCGCGCCAGCTCGCCCGCGCCGCACCCCAGGTCGAGCAGCGTCTGGCCGGGTCCGGTCAGCGCCCGCTCGAACACCTGCGCGTACAGCGGCATGGCCCAGGCCGACGGCTCGCCGCTTATCGCCTTCGTCTCCTGCATCCGAGCAGTGTGGTCCTGCGGCGGCGCGGGCGCTCCGGTGCACCCCGCGGCGCTCACTTCCAGACGTCGGCCGCGACCTCGACGATCAGGCGCAGCTTGGCCCACTGCTCCTCCTCCGTGAGCGCGTTGCCCTCGACGGTCGAGGAGAAGCCGCACTGCGGCGAGAGGCACAGCTGGTCGAGCTGCAGGTACTTCGCGGCCTCGTCGATGCGCCGCTTGAGCACGTCGGCGTCTTCCAACACCCCGGACTTCGTGGTGACGAGCCCGAGCACCACCTGCTTGCCCGGCGGCACGAACCGCAGCGGCGCGAACCCGCCGGAGCGCTCGTCGTCGAACTCGCAGAAGAACCCGTCGACGGCCAGCTCGCCGAACAGCGCCTCGGCGACGTAGTCGTACCCGCCCTCGGCCGCCCAGGAGGACCGGTAGTTGCCCCGGCACATGTGGGTGGTGACGCGCATGTCCGACGGCCGGTCGGCGATGGCCGCGTTGATCTGGCGGATGTAGCGCAGGTGCTGGTTCTCGGCGTCCTCGCCCTTCGCGGCCATCGCGGCCCGCTGCGCCGGGTCGTTCAGGTAGGCCAGCGACGTGTCGTCGAGCTGCAGGTAGCGGCAGCCCAGGTCGTGCAGGGCGAGCACCTCGTCGGCGTAGGCGGTGGACAGGTCCGACCAGAACTGTTCGATGTCCGGGTAGACCGTGCGGTCCACCGCGGAAGTGCCGCTGCGGTAGTGGACCATGCTCGGCGACGGGATGGTGAGCTTCGGCCGCGCCGAGGACACGTTCTCGCTGAGGAAGAGGAAGTCGTCGGCGAAGATCGGCTCATTGAGCTCGACCTTCCCCGTGACGGCCATCCCGGCCGAGGTGAACGCCGTGCCCCCGGCCTTGTTCTGCATGCTGACGCTGATCTGCTGGTCGGTCTTCGTGATCCCGCCGAGGCGGTAGATGAAGTCCATGTGCCACGACGTGCGCCGGAACTCGCCGTCGGTGGCCGCCTGCAGGCCGATGCGCTCCTGGGCCGCGATGGCGTCGCGGATCGCCGCGTCCTCGGCGGCGCGCAGCTTCTTCACCGGCAAGCTGCCCGCGGCGAACTGCTCGCGCGCGGCGAGCAGGGCCGGTGGCCGCAGCAGGCTTCCGACGTGGTCGGCGCGGAAGGGCGGCTCGGCACGCTGGCTCATGGAAGCCACGCTAGCGCCCTGGGTTCAGCTGAGCACCACGCGCGACGCAGCCGCCCGCACGACCCGCTCCAGCTCCCATCGGCGGGCGGTGAACTCGGCCCGGCTCACCGAGACGCCCAGCGCGGCGCTCACCTCCCCGTCGGCGCCGAGCACCGGCGCGGCCACCCCGGCGACGCCCGGCACGTACTCCTCCACCTCCACCGCGGCGCCCTCGGAGCGGATCCGCATCAGCTCGCGGTCCAGCGCGCGGCGGTCGGCGACCGTGCGGGGCGCCAGCCGCGGCAGGCCGGTGCGCTCCAGCAGCTCCGAGAGCCGCGCGGGCCGCAGCCCGGCGAGCATCACCTTGCCCGCGGCCGTGGCGTGCGCGGGCGTGGGCTCGCCGACGTGCAGCGCGTCGGGGCGGGGGTGGTCGGCGCAGTCGTCCACGTACGCCACGACGACGTCGACGTCGCGGAACACCGCCAGGTAGGCCGCCGCGCCCGCGGACGTGTGCACCTCGCGCAGGGCCGAACGCAGGGCGGGCTGCGGGCGCACCTGGTCGGTGAGGCTGCGGTGCAGCTCGGCCACGCGGTAGCCCAGCCCGTAGCCGTGGACGTCGTGCAGCCGGACGAGGTAGCCCTCCTCGACGAGGGTGCCCAGCGCGCGGTAGACCGTCGGCAGCGGGCACGCCAGCCGCCGCGCGATGGCCTTCGCGGTCACCCCGTCACCCGCGAGCGCCACCGCCTCGACCACCCGCAGCGCCCTGGTGATCGAGGACCCGGACTGCCGCGTGGTCCCCACGGGGTCCAGTCTGGAGTGTGAAGGCCCCGGGGTCACCCACCGATCGGACAGGAGTCGCCTGCATGGACGACAGAGACATCCACCAGCACATCGACGAGCTGGTCTCCGAGGAGCACCGGCTGGAGCGCGCCCACGTCGGCAAGCAGCTCTCCGACGCCGAGCAGGCGCGGCTGGCCGACCTCGGCGTCCAGCTGGACCGCTACTGGGACCTGCTGCGCCAGCGCGAGGCCCGGCGCAACGCGGGGCTGGACCCCGACACCGCCCAGGAGCGCTCGGCCGACGTCGTCGAGGGCTACCGCCAGTAGCCACTGCGCACCCCGGACGTCGACTCCGCACGGCGCCGGCGGGGTGTGAGGTGGGACCGCGGGGTGCGAAGTCGGCCACTTGGGGGGCTGCCGCCCACTGCGCACCCCGGACGTCGACTTCACACGGCGCTGGCGGGGTGCGAGGTGGCACCGGGGGGTGTGAAGTCGGCTACCGCGCGCACCCGCACTCCCCGCAGCCGTACGACGATCACAGCCGGGCCCGACGATCAAGAGGTGCAGTCGCGGGCCGCCGTGCGGCAGCATCGGCGGGGTGCTCGTCACCCCGACCACCCGTGCGGCGCTCGCCGCGGAGGTCGTCGAGCTCGTCGCCGCGCGACCGCACCGGGTGCGCCTGGTGCTCGACGGCCCCGCGCCGACCCGGCCGGACCAGCTGGCCGGGGAGGTCGCCACGGCGCTGCGCGCGCTGGGCAGGGCCACCGTCGTCGTGGACGCGGCCGACTTCCTGCGGCCCGCCTCGGTCCGGCTGGAGCTGGGCCACACCGACGCCGACGCGCTGCTGGAGCGGTGGCTCGACGAGCCCGCGCTCCGCCGGGAGGTGTTGGACCCCGCCGGGCCGGGCGCGTCGGGCAAGGTGCTGGCCCGGCTGTGGGACACCCGCCGCGACCGCGCCTACCGGGAGGCCTACACGACGCTCCCCGACGACGGCGTCGTGCTGCTGCACGGCGCGCTGCTGCTGGGTCGCGGCCTGCCCGTCGACCTCGCGGTGCACCTGCGGATGGGCGCCGCCGCACTGGCCAGGGCGCTCCCGGACGAGCTGCGCTGGACGCTGCCCGCGCACGCGCGGTACGAGGCGGAGCACAGCCCGTCGACCGAAGCCGACCTGGTGGTGCTCGCCGACCACCCGGATCGACCCGCGGTGCAACGCGCGGGCTGATCCCGGCGATGAAAGGAGGGAGGAACTGCAACTGTGGGCGAGGAGGGAGTTGAACCCTCACGTCCTTACGGACACACGGACCTGAACCGTGCGCGTCTGCCATTCCGCCACTCGCCCTGGCGAGGAAGAAGGTAGCAGAGGGGGCCGGAGGCGACGGTGACCACCCCAGCGGTCATCGTGTCTCATGAGGATGCCGGCGCAGACTCGTGCTTCCGGTTGGTATAGGTGATACATACCGACCGGCAACTCCACGTGTCGAGCTAGCACAGATACGATCGGCATTGCCAGCAACACGCCGATGCGAACGGAGGAAGGTCGGTTGGGCCGCGTCGACAGGTTCGAGCGCCGTCTTCAAGGGATGGTGGGCGATGCCTTCGCGCGGGTCTTCGGTGGCAGCGTCGTTCCCCAGGAAGTAGTGCAAGCGCTGCTTCGGGAAGCCGAAGACCACGTCGAGCAGCTCGCGGGAGGACGTCTACTGGCGCCCAACCGGTTCACCGTGATGCTCGGACCCAACGATCTCGAACGCATGGCTGGTGACCAAGCGGAGATAGTGAACATGCTCTCCGCTTCGGTCGCCGAACAACTCGCCGACCAGGGATGGGACACCTACGGCGAGGTCGTAGTCTTTCTGGAGCGCTCCGATGCGCTGCACACGGGACAGTTCCGCACCCGCTCGTCCGTGGATCCCGACGCTTCCCGCCGGGACGCCATCCGAGCACGCGACGCAGGAGAAGCACCCATGAGCCAGCAACCGGGCCACCCCGAGGAGAACGGGCAGTACGGCCACGACCGTGGAGCCCCCGGATACGGGCAGCAGACGTATGCCCCGCCCGCCTACGACCAGCGCCAAGGGGGGTACGAGCAGCCGCAGGGCGAGCAGCCCCCGCAGGGCTACGGCGCCCAGCAGGGCGGCTACGGCCAGCAGGGCGGATACCCCCAGCAGGGCCAGCCGGGCTACGGCCAGCAGCCCCCGGAGGGCTACGGCCAGCAGGGCGGCAACTACCCCCCGCAGCAGGGCTACGACCAGCAGGGCGGCTACGGCCAGCAGCAGCCCGGCTACGGCCAGCAGGGCGGCAACTACCCGCCCCAGCAGGGCTACGACCAGCAGGGCGGCTACGGCCAGCAGGCCTACGCGCCTCCCGGGTACGACCAGCAGGGCTACGGCCAGCAGGGCTACGCGCAGCCGGGCTACGGCCAGCCGGGCTATGGCCAGCAGCAGTACGACCAGGGCTACGACGCCGGCTACGACCAGCAGGGCGGCTACCCGCAGCAGGGCTACGGCCAGCAGGGCTACGGCCAGCCGGGCTATGGCCAGCCGGGCTACGGCCAGCAGGGCGTCTCGGCCACGCTGTCGCTCGACGACGGCTCGGGTCGCACCTACGACCTCACCCAGGGCACGCACGTCATCGGCCGTGGGCAGGACTCCGCCTTCCGACTCCCCGACACGGGCGTCTCGCGGCGGCACCTGGAGATCAGCTGGGACGGCCACACGGCGACCCTGTCGGACCTGGGCTCGACCAACGGCACCACGGTCAACGGCAACCCCGTGCAGACCTGGCAGCTGGGCGACGGCGACGTGATCCGGGTGGGACATTCCAGCCTGGTCTTCCGTACTCAGTAATCGCGCGCGGGGAACGGGCGGCGCTAGTGCCGGAGTTGGTGCTGCAGCTGACCAGAGCGGGCTTCCTCGCTCTGCTCTGGCTCTTCGTGTTGGCTGCGCTGAGGGTGGTGCGCTCCGACCTCTACGCCGCGTCGGGGTTGCGCGCGATCGTGTCGGGAGGCAGGCGTGCACCCCGCACGGTCCGTGGCCGCACACCCCGCCAGCTGCTGGTCACAGCAGGTGCGCTGGCGGGCACGCGGGTCACCCTGGACGCGCGGCCGATCCTCATCGGCCGCGCCGACGACTCCACATTGGTGCTCGACGACGACTACGCCTCGACCCGTCACGCCCGCATCTCCCAGCAGGGGGACGAGTGGTATGTCGAGGATCTCGGGTCGACGAACGGCACGTACCTCGACCGGGCTAAGGTCACCGGGCCCACCAGGGTTCCCCTGGGGGTGCCAGTCCGCATCGGCAAGACGGTGATCGAGCTCCGATCATGAGGGGCCCCGCAACATGACGCTGGTCCTGCGTTACTCCGCCCGCAGCGACCGCGGGCTCGTCCGGCAGAACAACCAAGATGCCGTGTACGCCGGACCCCGGCTGCTGGCGCTGGCCGACGGCATGGGCGGCCACGCCGCGGGCGAAGTCGCTTCGTCCCTGGTCATCTCCGCGCTCGCCCCGCTCGACGAGGACGACCCCGGCGACGACCTGCTCGCCGAGCTCCGCGAGGCCACCATCGAGGGCAACGCGGCGATCACCCGGCACGTCGCCGACGCGCCCGACCTCGAGGGCATGGGCACCACGCTCACCGCGATCCTCTTCGCGGGCTCCCGGCTCGGCCTGGTCCACATCGGCGATTCCCGCGCCTACCAGCTGCGCGACGGCGCGTTCTCGCAGATCACGAAGGACGACACGTTCGTCCAGTCCCTGATCGACGAGGGCCGGATCACCGAGGAAGAGGCGCACACGCACCCCCAGCGCTCGCTGCTGCTGCGCGCCATCACGGGCCAGGACATCGACCCGTCGCTGACCATGCGCGAGGCCCGCCCCGGCGACCGCTTCCTGCTGTGCTCCGACGGCCTCTCGGGCGTCGTGAGCGACGAGACGCTGGCCGAGACGCTGGCCACGTACCGCGATCCGCGCGAGTGCGCCGACCGCATGATCGAGATGGCGCTGCGCGGCGGCGGCCCCGACAACATCACCTGCATCGTCGCGGACGTCGTCGACATCGATTTCGGCGACGACGCCCCGATCGTCGGCGGCTCCGTCGGCGACGGGCGCGACGACGGCCCGCGGCCCGATTCCGCGGCGGCCCGCGCGTCGGCGGCGACGATGACCCGCGCCCTCCCCCGCATCGAGCCCGTTCCCCCGGCCCCGGTCGCCCGCCGCCGGTCCCTGCTGCGGATCGGCGCGGCCGTGCTGGCGGTGCTGATCGTGTTGGGCGGCGCGGGCGCGCTGGCCCGGCTCTGGGTGATGCAGCAGTACTACGTCGGCGCCGACAACTCCCAGGTCGCGATCTTCCAGGGCGTCCGGGGCACCGTGCTCGGGCTGCCGCTGCACCAGCTGGCCGAGACCACCGACCTCAGCCTCGACGAGCTCACCGAGAGCGACCGCAACACCGTCCGCGAGGGGATCATCGCCCCCGACGGCCTCGACAGCGCCCGCAACGTCGTCAACCGGCTGCGCGACCGCATGCTCGAGCCTTGTCCCGGTCGTCTCGGCCACCACCACCCCCGCCGCTCCCAAGCCCGCAGCACCGGCGCCCGCGCCGGGCGCACCCGCTCCCACCCCGACCCCGGACACGACCTCGCTGCCGCAGGCGTCGGCAATCCCGGGCGTGACCTGCCGGCCGGTGAGCTGATGGCGGCGAGCACCAACGGATCCCACCCCAGCCCGCCCGCCGCCCCGGCCCTGCCGACGGGCCGCGGCATCGAGCTGGTGCTGTTGGCGTTCGCCGCGGTGCTCGTGACGCTCGCGCTCGTGCTCGTCGAGGCCAACCAGGAACAGGAGCTGAGCCGCTCGCTGCTCTGGGTCGGCTTGGCCTACCTGGGCATCTTCGCGGTGGCGCACCTGGCGGTGCGCCGCTTCGCGCCGTACGCCGACCCGCTGATCCTGCCGTGCGTCGCGCTGCTCAACGGCCTGGGCCTGGTCATGATCCACCGGTTGGACCTGGCCAACGCCGAGCGAGCGGCGGCGTTGGGCGCCGATCCGCCCGCCGTGCAGGTCGGCCGCCAGATCGCCTGGACGGCCATCGGGCTGGTGCTGTTCATCGGCACCCTCGGCGTGGTGCGCGACCACCGGATCCTGTCGCGCTACGGCTACACCGCGGGCTTCGCGGGGCTCATCCTGCTCGCGCTGCCCGGCCTGCTTCCCTCGTCGATCACCGAGGTCAACGGCGCGAAGATCTGGCTGCGCCTGGGCATCTTCTCGATCCAGCCCGGCGAGTTCGCCAAGATCCTGCTGATCGTCTTCTTCGCGGCGTTCCTGGTGCAGAAGCGGGAGCTGTTCACCTCGGCGGGGCGCCGGTTCCTCGGCATGGAGTTCCCCCGCCCCCGCGACCTCGCGCCGCTGCTGGTGGCGTGGGCGCTCTCCATCGGCGTCCTGGTGCTGGAGAGCGACCTCGGCACGTCGCTGCTGTTCTTCGGGATCGTGCTCGTGATGCTCTACACGGCCACGGAGCGGGTCTCGTGGATGGTCATCGGCCTCACCGCCTTCGTCGCGGGCGCCCTGCTGGCCTACCAGCTCTTCGGGCACGTCCGGGTGCGCGTGCAGGTGTGGCTCGACCCGTTCGCCGACTTCAACGGCGCGGGCTACCAGATCGGCCAGGCGCTGTTCGGCCTGGGCACCGGCGGCGTCGGCGGCACCGGGCTGGGCGCGGGCCGCCCCGATCTCGTGCCCTACGCCGAGAGCGACTTCATGCTGTCCTCGCTCGGCGAGGAGCTGGGGCTGATCGGGCTCGCCTCGATCCTCGTCGTCTACCTGGTGCTGATCACCCGCGGGCTGCGCAGCGCGCTGGCCGTGCGCGACACCTTCGGCAAGCTGCTGGCCACCGGGCTGTCCTTCGCGATCGCGCTGCAGCTGTTCACCGTCGTCGGCGGGGTCTCCCGGCTGATCCCGCTGACCGGCCTCACCCTGCCGTTCCTGTCCTACGGCGGCTCGTCGCTGGTGGCCAACTACGTGCTGGTGGCGCTGCTGCTGCGGGTGTCGAACGCCGCGCGCGCCCCGCTGCCCCGCCGGGCCCCGTCCGTGCCGCTGGCCGAGGCGGGCACCGAGCTCGTCGAGCGGGCCGGGTGAGGTCCCCGGTGATGGCACAGTGAACACGCCCGTGCGCCGCATCGCCATCGCCGTCATGGTCATGGTGCTGCTGCTCATGGCCAACCTCACCTACGTGCAGGTGGTCAAGGCGGGCGACTACCGCAACGACCCGCGCAACCAGCGCGTCCTGCTCGCCGAGTACTCCCGCCAGCGCGGCCAGATCAGCGCCGACGGGCAGGTGCTGGCCAGCAGCTCGGTGACCAACGACCGGCTGCGCTACCTGCGCACCTACCCCGACGGGCCCGAGTACGCCCCGATCACCGGCTACTACTCGGTGATCTACGGCTCCAGCGGGATGGAGCGGGCGTCGGACTCCGTGCTCAACGGCAGCGACGACCGCCTCTTCGGGCGCAGGCTGTCGGACCTGATCACCGGCCGCGACCCCAGCGGCGGCAACGTCGTGCTGACGATCGACCCGGCGGTCCAGAAGGTCGCCTACGACCAGCTCACCCGCAAGCACTACACCGGCGCGGTCGTGGCGATCCAGCCCTCGACCGGGGCCATCCTCGCGATGGCGTCCACGCCCTCGTTCGACCCGGGCACGCTGGCCAGCCACAACACCGACGACCAGAAGAAGGCGTGGTCGGACTTCACGACCGCGAAGCCGTCGGTGCTGCTCAACCGGGCGATCCAGGCCACCTACCCGCCGGGGTCGACGTTCAAGCTGATCGACACCGCCGCGGCGCTGTCCAGCGGCAAGTTCACCGAGGACAGCCAGCTCACCGCGGCGTCCCAGATCGTCCTGCAGGGCACGCGCACGACGCTGGAGAACTACAACGGCAACGCCTGCGGCACCGCGCCCACGGCCAGCCTGCGCGACGCCCTGCAGCGCTCCTGCAACACCGCCTTCGCCGATCTCGACGCCCAGCTGGGCGTGCAGGCCATCCGCGACCAGGCCGACGCGTTCAAGGTCGGCATGGCCGACCAGGAGATCCCGCTCCCGGTCACCCCGTCGACGATCGGGCCGATCCCCGACGTCGCCGCGCTGCAGCAGTCGGCCATCGGCCAGCGCGACGTCGCGTTCACGCCCCTGCAGAACGCCATGGTCGTCGCCACGATCGCCAACGGCGGCCAGGTGATGGCGCCCGTACCTGATGAAGGAGATCCAGGGCCAGGACCTGCAGCCGGTGGAGACCACCCAGCCCGACCGGCTCGGCACCGCGGTCTCCACCGACGTCGCCCAGCGGATCAACGCGCTGATGGTGAACAACGAGAACTCCTACGCGGGCAGCGGGAAGATCACCGGCGTGCAGATCGCGGCCAAGACCGGCACCTCGGAGCACGGCGCCGATCCCAAGAACACGCCGCCGCACGTCTGGTACGTCGCATTCGCGCCGGCCGAGAAGCCGCAGGTGGCCGTGGCCGTGCTGGTCGAGAACGGCGGCGACCCCAACAACCTCGCGGCCACCGGTGGCTACGTCGCCGCCCCGATCGGCCGCGCGGTCATCGCCGCGGCGTTGGGCAAGGCGACGCCGTGAACGTCCTCGCCGCGGGGCAGCACATCGCCGACCGCTACCAGCTCGACCGCCGCATCGCCGTCGGCGGCATGGGCGAGGTCTGGGAGGCCTCCGACACCCGGCTGGGCCGCAGCGTCGCGGTGAAGGTGCTGCGCCCGGAGCTGACCGACGACCCCGAGTTCCTGCACCGCTTCCGCATCGAGGCGCGCACGGTCGCCTCGCTCGACCACGCGGGCATCGCGGGCGTGCACGACTACGGCGAGGACGAGGGCGCGACACGGCAGGCGCACGGCCTGGCTGGTGATGGAGCTGGTGCGCGGCGAGCCGCTGTCCACCCTCATCGCGCGCGGCCCGATCGACGCCGAGGAGACGCTGCGCATCGTGGAGGAGGCCGCGTGGGCGCTGCAGGCCGCCCACGAGCGCGGCTACGTCCACCGCGACGTCAAGCCGGGCAACATCCTCGTCCGCAACGACGGCATGGTGAAGCTCACGGATTTCGGCATCGCCAAGGCCGCGGACGCCGTGCCGGTCACCCGGTCGGGGATGGTGATGGGCACCGCCCACTACATCGCCCCCGAGCAGGCCAGCGGGGCCGAGGCCGGGCCCGCGGGCGACGTCTACTCGCTGGGGATCGTCGGGTACGAGTGTCTGGCGGGGCACCGCCCGTTCCGCGCGGAGAGCGCGGTGGCCGTCGCGATGATGCAGGTGCGCGACGAGCCGCCGCCGCTGCCCGCGACGGTGCCGATGCACGCGCGGGAGCTGATCGAGGCGGTGTTGGTCAAGGACCCGAGCAGGCGCTACTCCACCGGCGGCGAGTTCGCGGCGGCCGTCGCGGCGGTGCGCCGGGGCGAGTCGCTGCCCCCGCCCGGGTCGCTCAGCGGCCCCTTCACGCCCACCCGCACGCGGGCGGTCCCCACCCCCACCCTGCCCCCGACGCCGGTCGTGGCGTTGGCGACACCGGCGGCGCCCGTCGTCGAGCGCGAGGAGCCCGTCCCGACCGCGGCGCCCCGACGCATCGGGCGGCCGGTCCCCGTCCCTTCTGTGCGTCCGCTCGAGCTGCGGGCGGGCACCGGCCGCGGCCGCACGCTGATGCTCATCCTGTTCGTGCTGCTCACGGTGGCCGCCGTGGTCGTAGGCATATACGTCTTCCGCAGCCTTGGCGCGGGGGCGACACCCCAAGGGATGACGCCGGGTACCGTGAACGACCGACCGGTCGCCTCGCTGATCGACCCAGGAGGCGTCCAGTGAGCCAGCCCGAAGCACCCCTCGACTCCAGGAATCGGCTGCGATGACCACCCCCCGACTGCTGTCCGAGCGCTATGAGCTGGGCGAGGTGCTCGGCTACGGTGGCATGTCCGAGGTGCATCGCGGGCTCGACACCCGCCTGGGTCGCGACGTCGCCGTGAAGGTGCTGCGCGCCGATCTCGCCCGCGACCCCCAGTTCCAGATGCGCTTCCGCCGTGAGGCGCAGAACGCCGCCGCGCTGAACCACCCGGCGATCGTCGCCGTCTACGACACGGGTGAGGTGGAGAGCGACTTCGGGACGCTGCCCTACATCATCATGGAGTACGTCGACGGGCAGACGCTGCGCGAGATCGTCAAGACCACCGGTCCGATGAGCCAGCAGCAGGTGCTCGACGTCATGGCCGACGTGTGCGCGGCTCTGGACTTCAGCCACCGCCACCAGATCATCCACCGTGACGTGAAGCCCGCGAACATCATGATCAACCGTGCAGGCGCGGTGAAGGTCATGGACTTCGGCATCGCGCGCGCGCTGGGCGAGGGCCAGAACATGACCCAGACGGCGGCCGTCATCGGCACCGCGCAGTACCTGTCGCCCGAGCAGGCGCGCGGCGAGGCCGTCGATGCGCGTTCCGACGTCTACGCGGCGGGCTGCGTGCTCTACGAGCTCCTCACCGGCGAGCCGCCCTTCACCGGCGACAGCCCCGTAGCCGTGGCCTACCAGCACGTGCGCGAGGACCCGAAGCCGCCGTCGGAGGTCAACCCGTCGATCCCGCCGCAGCTGGACGCGGTGGTGCTCAAGGCGCTGTCGAAGAACCCGCTCAACCGCTACCAGTCGGCGGCCGAGATGCGCTCGGACATCGTGCGCGTCCGCAGCGGGCAGTCCCCGCTCGCGCCCTCCGTGATGAGCGCCGACGAGCGCACGGCCATGCTGACGCCCGGACCGCCCACCGGGGCCACCCGGCGGATCAACGGCCGCGGCGTGCCGCCTGCCCCGCCCACGCAGTACGAAGAGGAGTACTACGGCGAGGAGGAGCCGCCCCGGCGCACCGGGCGCGTCGTCGCCGTCGTCGTCGGCGTGCTGGTGGTGCTCGGGCTCGGCGGGTTCGTGGCCTACCAGCTGCTGTCCGGTCCGGCCGCGCCCACGCAGGTGGCGGTGCCGCCCGTCGTCGGGCAGACCCAGCAGGACGCGTCCAACCAGATCATCGCGGCCGGGCTGCGGCTCGGGAACGTCGCGCAGCAGGAGTCCTCGGTCGACCAGCTCGGCAAGGTGCTGTCCAGCAACCCCGCAGCAGGCTCTCAGGCGGCGCAGCGCTCGACGGTCGACCTCACCGTCGGCTCGGGTCCGGCTTCGGTCAACGTGCCCGCGCTGGCGGGCAAGAGCATCGCCGATGCCACGACGCTGCTCAAGAGCCAGGGCCTCACGCTCGGCAAGCAGACCAACAAGCCCACCTCCGACAGCACGCAGGTCGGGAAGATCATCGACTCCACGCCGGGGCCGGGGCAGCAGGTGAAGGGCGGCAGCGCGGTCGACGTCACGATCGGCGTGCAGCAGACCACCGTGGCGGTCCCGGACGTGACGGGCCAGGACGAGGACACCGCCAAGCAGACCTTGCAGGGCAAGGGCTTCCAGGTCAGCTCCAAGGACGTCGACGGGGCCGCCGACAAGGGCACGGTGGTGGCCACCGACCCGGCGGCGGGCGCGCAGGTGCAGCCGGGCTCGACGATCACCATGCAGGTGTCGAAGGGCAACAAGGACAGCCAGGTGCCCAACGTGGTGGGCCAGAGCGTGGTCGCCGCCCAGCAGATCCTCAACGCCGCGGGCTACAACAACATCCAGGCCCAGGGCGTCACCGGCAGCGGTCAGGCGACGGGCACCGTCGTCGACCAGAAGCCGAACGCGGGCGACAACGCCGACACCGGCAAGAAGATCACCCTCTCCGTCGAGACGGGTGGCGGCAACGGCAACGGCGGCAACGGGTTCCTGGGCGGCCTGGGGTTCGGCAACAACTGACGGGTGCCGCCGCGGGGCCATGCGGGAGACTGACCCCATGCGCGTGCTTGTGATCGACAACTACGACAGCTTCGTCTACAACCTGGTGCAGTACCTCGCCCAGCTCGGCGCCGACGTCACGGTCCGGCGCAACGACGAGGTGGGCCCGGACGACCTGGACGGGTTCGACGGCGTGCTGGTGAGCCCCGGCCCGGGCACCCCCGACCGCGCGGGCTCCAGCATCGCCGTGATCCAGGCCTGCGCGGCGCGGTCGCTCCCGCTGCTCGGGGTGTGCCTCGGCCACCAGGCGATCGGGGCGGCCTACGGGGCGGTGATCGAGCGCGCGCCCGAGCTGCTGCACGGCAAGACGTCCCAGGTGCACCACACGGGCCTCGGCGTGCTCGACGGGCTGCCCGACCCGTTCACCGCCACCCGCTACCACTCGCTCTCGATCCGCCCCGGCACGCTGCCCGCGGAGCTCGAGGTCACCGGGCAGACCGAGAGCGGCGTGATCATGGCGCTGCGCCACCGCGAGCTCCCCCTGCACGGCGTGCAGTTCCACCCCGAGTCGGTGCTCACCGACGGCGGCCACCGGATGCTGGCCAACTGGATGGCCGAGGCGGGCCACCCCGCCCCCGCCGCGGTGGTCGAGACCCTGACGGCGGAGATGGCCGAGCTGGCCGCCCGCGCCTGACCGTCGGGTGCCGTCAAGCCTGTGATCACGGCCTTCGCGGACCTGGCGGGGGTGCGACACGCTACCGTTGGGGTCAAGCACGCCCGCTGGTCCACGTCACGCGAGGTTCAACTCATGCCGAAGTCCAAGGTCCGCAAGAAGACGGTCTACACCCCGCCGCCGGGCGAGCGCCGCTCCACCACGCCGGTGAAGGTCGCGGGCCCCACGCACCCGGTCTACATCGCGGTGATGCTCGGCCTGATGCTCCTGGGCCTCGTGTGGCTCGTCGTCAACTACCTCGCCGGGCCCAACATCGCGTTCATGAACGCGCTCGGCTCGTGGAACTTCTTGATCGGCTTCGCGCTCATCGTGATCGGCCTCCTGATGACCATGAGATGGCGTTGAGACGGCTCTGACCAGTTAAATCACGTCACTGTAAGTAGTCCCCAGTGTGGACAACTCCTGTGGACAAGTCGTCGTGAGGGCCGAATGGGCGCCCGCCGCGGGCCTCGTCGTCCTGGCCTGGATCGTGACGCTGGCGGCCGCGGTCTGGTCAACCGCCACATGGCTCACGGCGGCGGATCCGGCGGGGGCGTTGATCGCGACCGTCGCCGCCCTGGGCGCCGGTCTAGCTGCGCTGTTCGGCACCCGGGCCCGGCCGCGCCTGCGCGCCGACGCCGATGGCGTGACGGTCGGCGGGCTCCTGCGCCACCGCCACCACCCCTGGCCGCTCGTGCAGGGCGTGCGGGTGTTGCGGGTGCGCAGGCTGGGCCGCGAGAGCTCGCTGTTGGAGCTCGACACGGTCACTGCGGAGGGTGACGAGCGGCTCTACGTCTTCGGCAGGCTCGACCTGGGCGCCGACCCCGAGGACGTGGCGCCCCAGCTGAGCCGTGTGCGGCCCTGAGAGCGCCGTAGGCCCTCAGGCGAGGTGGACGGCCATCGCGGCCAGCAGCACGGCCGTGAGCCCGGCGAGAGCGCCCACCTGGACCAGCGTGCGGTGTGCGGCGGGGGCGAACACGAGCGCGGCGGACGCCAGCGCGCCGACGACCAGCCCGCCGACGTGCCCGGCGATCGAGATCCCGGGCACCACCTGGCTGATCACCAGGTTCAGCACGATCACGGCGACGACCTGGCCGTAGGACCGCCGCAGCCGCAGCAACACCAGCAGCAGGCCGCTCATGAGCCCGAACACGGCCCCGGACGCGCCTGCGACGTACTGCTCGGGATTGGCGAAGAGCACCACGGCAGCCGAACCGCCGAGGAGCGAGATCAGGTACAGCGCCAGGAAACGGGCGCGGCCCAGCACGATCTCCAGATCGCGGCCCAGCACCCACAGCGCGTACATGTTGAAGGCGATGTGCAGCGGGCCGATGTGCAGGAATCCCGCCGTGACGAGCCGCCACCACTCGCCCTCGGCCACGTCGGCGGGCACCAGCGCCCACGCGTGGAACAGCGGGGACTCGGTGTTGTCGAGCAGGCTGCGCGCCTGCACGACCGTCCACGCGAAGACGGCCAGGTTGAGCGCCACCAGCACCGGTACCACGACCGAGCGTGTGCCGGGCGCGCGGCGGGGGGCTTTGCGCGGGGCCGAGGCGGCCACGCAGTCGACGCACTGGTAGCCGACCGAGGCCTCCCGGAGGCAGTCCGGGCAGGCGGGACGCCCGCAGCGGGCGCACGAGAGCCGCGTAGTCCGGTCGGGGTGGCGGACGCACGCCGCCACCCCGGCCGGGTACTGCGCGGGTTGGCTCACCGGGTCGGTCAGCTGATCTCGATCTTCTCGATCACGACGTCGTTCAGCGGCCGGTCCGAGCGGTCCACCGAAGCAGCGGCGATCTTGTCGACGACCGCGCGGGACTCGGCGTCGGCCACCTCACCGAAGATCGTGTGCTTGCGGTTGAGGTGCGGGGTGGGGCCGACGGTGATGAAGAACTGCGAGCCGTTGGTGCCGGGCCCCGCGTTGGCCATGGCCAGCAGGTACGGACGGTTGAACTGCAGCTCGGGGTGGAACTCGTCGCCGAACTGGTAGCCGGGGCCACCCCGTCCGGTGCCCGTCGGGTCGCCGCCCTGGATCATGAAGCCGGAGATGACGCGGTGGAACACCGAGCCGTCGTAGAACGGGCCGGAGTCGCCGCCGCTCGCGTTCGGCTGACGGTAGTCCTTCGCGCCGGTCGCGAGGCCGGTGAAGTTCTCGACCGTCTTCGGCGCATGGTCGGGGAACAGGTTGACGACGATGTCGCCCTCGTTGGTCCGCAGCGTCGCGGTGTGCTTGCCTGATTCGGTCACGCCCCCATCGTGCCAGCCGGGCGGACGGGCCGTCAGCGCAGCGTCACCTGGGCAGCGCCTCGCGCAGGAAGCGCGTCATGGCCTCTTCGTACGCGGCGGGGTCGGCGTTCCACGAGCCGGTGTGCTCGGCGTCGGGCACCTCGAGGTAGGTCATCGGCCACCCCATCGCCGGGGCGACGGCCGCGAGTTCCCGGCTCGGCCCCACCGGCACGGCGGTGTCGCCCACCGAGTGGATCATCAGGGTGGGCGGGCGGACCGCGGGCGGGCGGCGGCGCAGGTCGAACCGGTCGAAGTCGATGCCGATCCGGCGGTGGGCGAGGCCCGCGGTCAACCGGGTCAACGCGGGCGGGATGCGTCGGATCCTGGCCTGCTGGCGGAGCGTGGCCCGCCAGTCCAACAGCGGGGCGTCCCACACGAGCGCGGCCACCGTCGACGCCAGCGCTCGAGCGGTCCAGCAGCGCGCCGATGATCGCCGCGCCCATCGACCACCCGACGAGCACGACCTGCTTGGCGCCGCGGTCGAGGGCGTGGCGCACCGCGGCCTCGACGTCGAGCCATTCGGTGTCGCCCAAGTGGTAGCGGCCGTCCGGGCTGGCGGGGGCCTCGGGGTCGTTGCGGTAGCTCAGCACGAGGGTGGGCAGGTCGAGCGCGTACAGGGCGGGGAGCAACCGCAGGCCCTCCCGCCGGGAGCCGCCGCGGCCGTGCACCAGCACCGCCCACGTCTTCCCCGCGCTCCCCTCCCCGGCGGGGACGAACCACGCGGGGCACGGGCCCAGCGGCCCGGAAATGTCGACCTCGGCGAAGGCCAGGCCGTGCGCCGACGGATCGGGGTCGAACGTGGCGGCGTCCAGCACGGCCGCGGCGCCGACCGGCGGGAGCGGCCCGGACACCCGCGAGCGGACCACCCGCGTCGCGTCGACCTCGACCACGGGGCCGATCACCGCGATCCCCTCGGGCCAGCGCAGCCCCCAGATGCCGGGCTGGACGGCCAGCCTGCTGAGGGCGAGGGTCACCGTGGTCGCGTCGACGTCCAGGACGCGCTCAGGGAAGAGCGGCCGGACGGAAGTGTCGAGCAACACATTGGCGTAGAACCACCCGATCCCGAACGGGACGGCCACGGATCCGGCCCCGATCCCGATCCCCGCCCGCAGCCACTTCCCCATTCCGGTGATGATGCGCCACGGGGGTCTCCGATCGTCCAGTGGTGGGTCATCCGACCTAGTGAACCGGCGCCGACCAGCACGAACGTTGCCACCGTAACGAGTGAAACGGCGGGGAGAAGACATCCTCGGCGACGCCGGCTTCGTTGATGGCTCCGGATCACGACGACCACAAAGTCTCCCCAGCACGAAGGGATCCCCCTTATGAGCAGCCTCGCCCGGCGCGGCGTCCGCACCACCGCCACAGTCGCCGGTATCGCCGCCATCGGTGTCGGCATGGCGGCGCCCGCGTTCGCTGCCCCCTCGCTCCCCGGCCTCGACGGCGTCGGAACCGACGGCTCCGTTCCCGGCCTCTCCACGGCGATCGACACGCTGACCAGCCTGCCGAGCACGATCACCGACCTGACCGGCGTTCTCACGCAGCTCCCCGGCCTGTTCAGCTTCGCGCTGCCGTCGCTCGACACCGCGTCGCTGCCGACGCCGGGCGCGCTGCCGTGCCGCCTGCCGTCGCTGCCGTCGCTCCCGTCGGAGCCCTCGATCCCCACCCTGCCGACGTCGCTGTCCACGGCCTCGCTGCCGTCGGCGGCCGCGCTGCCGTCGCTCCCCTCCGCGGCGTCCCTGCCGTCGGTGGGCTCGCTGCCCTCGCTGCCCACGGCGGGCACGCTGCCCTCGGTCCCCTCGCTGGACTCGCTCCCGTCGCTGCCGACGGCGGCCTCGCTGCCGTCGACCTCGGCGCTGCAGACCCTCGGCGTGCCGTCGCTCCCGACCGTGTCGGCAGTGCCGTCCGTGTCGGGCGCCACGCAGCTGCCGGGCAGCTCGACGCCGCAGGGCGTGTCCACCGACTCCGGCCTGAGCCAGGCGGGCAGCGCGCTGCAGGGCCTCGACGCGGGCCAGCTGCTCGGCGGCCTGTAGCTACACGCAGCACGACGCGACAGCGCTGTCGCAGAAGGCCCGCCACCCGCGTCAGCAGGTGGCGGGCCTTCGCCGTCGGCTACTCCGAGAAGTTCGGCATCGGGCCGCGCGCCAGATCGGCCCGGCCCTTCGGCTCCTCCCAGTCCTCCTGGCGGCCCAGCGCCGTGAGGTCGAGGAAGGCGTACGCGCCACCGGTCCACTCCGCGGCCCGGGCGTATTGGGAGAAGGTGTGGAAGACGCGCTCGCCGTCGCGGAGGAAGCAGCTCAGCCCCGGCACCTCACCGGTCGCGTCGGGCGCGGGCTTGAAGTTGTACTCCGGCGTGGCGACGGCGGGGTCGAGCGTGACGTGGAAGTCGTAGTTGAAGTCGCTCCCGTTGGACGAGTACCAGCGGATGCCCCAGCCCTTCTTCGCCCGGTACGCCTCGATCTTCTCGATCGGCGCGCGCGAGACGTAGACCAGCGTGGTGTCCCGCACGGCGAGGTGGCGCTGCATGCCGGGCGACCACTCGTCCGCACCCGCACTGCAACTCGGGCAGCCCTCGTCCCACTCCGGGTCGAACATGAAGTGGCTGACCATCAGCTGGCGACGCCCGTCGAAGAGGTCGAGCAGGCTCGCCGGTGCCGTCGGGCCCGGTGAACACGTAGTCCTTCTCGACCTCGACCATGGGCAGCTCACGGCGTCGCCGACTGAGCGCGTCCCTGGCGCGCGTGTGCGCCTTCTCGGCGTCGAGCAGCTCGACCCTTGCGGCGACCCACTCGTCCCTGGACACGACCTCCGGCAGGCTCACGACGATCTCCTCCTGGCTTTCGCGGATGCGTTCACCAAGGTGGACCGGCGGGAGCCCGCCGACTCATCGGTCTATTTCGGCTCGATCTCGCCCATCGGGCCCCAGCCCTTGAAGTCGGGCGAGTCGATGTAGACGATCTGCGGCTGCGCCGACACCAGGTAGGGGGCCCGGCCGAAGAAGTTCTTGGCGTGCTCGGTGTTGACGTGCGCATCGCCTGCCTCGCCGTCGCGGAAGGCCTCGATGCAGATGAACGTGTTCGGGTCGTCGACCGTGCGGGAGAACTCGAAGTAGACGTTGCCCTCCTCCGCGTTCACCGCCTTCGCGTAGGAGTCGGCGAGCTCCAGCCACTCCTCCATCTTGTCGGGGCGCACCGGGAACTTCACGTTGATCAGGATCATGCCGCCACTCCTTCGGGGAACCTGTTCGTGATCGTGGTCGGACGGCCGCGGTGCGTCAATGCCGGGCTCAACGTGAGACGCGTCGACGGCGCCAGAGCACCCAGCCCGCGGCGATCCCGCCCGCGAGGAGCGCGCCCCGCCGCCGACGCCGCGGGGCCTCGGCGGCCGCGGGTGCGTCGTCGACCTCGTCCAGGAGCGTGACGGTGCCCGCGTCCCCGTCGACCCGCACGAGCGCGCCGTCGGTGATCCGCCGCGTCGCCACGCCGGTGCCGAGCACGGCCGGGATGCCGTACTCCCGCGCCACGATCGAGCTGTGCGACAGCGGCCCGCCGACATCGGTGACGACGGCCGCGGCCTTCGTGAAGAGCGACGTCCACGCGGGCGTGGTGATGCTCGCGACCAGCACGTCGCCGGGGCGCATCCGACCGAAGTCGGCGGGCCCGCCCAGCACCCGCGCGGGTGCGGTGACCTGGCCCGCGCTGGCCCCCGTGCCGCGCAGCACCGGGCCGGTCTGGGTGTCCGAGCCCGCCGGGAACCAGGCCTCCATCCGGTCGAAGACCGTGCCCTTGGGCAGCGCCTGCGGCGGGGTGACCCGCATCTGGCCGCGCCACAACGCCTTGCGCTGCGCCACCGCCCCCTCCGGCACGACGCCGGTGCGCGCCTCCTCGGGCCGCAGCCAGTAGACGTCGTCGGCCGTGGCGATCACGCCCGCGGCGACCAGGCGACGACCGAGCTCGCCCAGCATCTGCCGCATCCGCGGCCAGGCCAGCCCGATGTCGGCCAGCGCGTCCTCGCGCACCGGCGCGATCCGCTGGGCCCAGCGCAACAGGCGGAGGAACGCCTTGCCCCGCGCCGGGTCCAGGCGGGCGACGGCGGCGTTCGTCAGCTCGTCGCGGCGCGCGGCGGACGCGGCCTGCCGGTCGTACGGGCTCGTGCCGCCGCCGTCGAGGGCGAAGCGAAGGGCCTCGAACAGCGGAGCGGGGTCGTCGACCGGCGTCGGGTGCAGGAAGTCGAGGTTGTAGGTCGTGTGCCCGAAGCGGTCGAGGTGCGCGGCGAAGCGGGCCCGCCACTCCTCGCGCCGGCTCCGGGCCCGCCCCGGCCAGGACGGCAGCCGGGTCGGCGCGCACCGCATCGGCGAGCGCGGCGTGGCCGCGGGTCCAGGTCGCGAGGTCGTAGAGCGACTTCTCGGCCAGGATCGGTGCGCTGTCGAAGCCGAGCAGGAACGTCGAGGCGGCCGGGTCACCCGGCCTGCGCACGAACGCGTCGTAGAACTTCGTGAAGAAGACCTCGCTGAACGCCGCGATCGGGATGATCGACTGCACGGCCGTGTAGTAGGTGGTACCCGCGTCCAGGAGCTCGAGCACGCCGTCGAGCAGCTGCGCGTCGGTGAGGTCGTCGAGGGGGCGGTCGCGCCACGCGTCGACCGCGGCCGCGTAGGCCGGGTGGGCGACCGTGCGCCAGTGCTCCGCGCCCAGGCTGGGCAGCTGCTTCATCGCCCGGAAGCTCGAGGCGGTCATCCGCAGGAGCGCGGCGCGGCTGTAGTGGTAGTAGGCGTAGCCGTTGACGGTGGGCAGCCCGAGCTCGCCCGGCCCGCCCAGCTCGGTGCCGACGATCCCGCGCATCAGGGCGCCGAGCGACCGCTCCACCGACCCGTCGACGAGCCCCGCGAACAGCGGCGACAGCGGGTCGGGCAGCTGCTCGACGATGCTGGCGCGGAAGTAGAAGCCCTTGGGGTCGGGCACCGACCAGTCGGTGGGCGCCGCCGCCTCGGGCTCGGGCAGCGCGGTGATGGGGCGGGCCTGCACCACGAAGAACTCGCCGCCCGCCCGCGCCCACTCGACGTCCTGCGGCGCGCCGTAGTGCTCCTCGATGCGCACGCCCAGCTCGGCGAGCGTGGCGGCGGCCTTGTCGTCGAGCACCGGCTCGGAGCGGCGCTGCTCGGGCACCGCGATCTCGGCGGTGCCCGCGCCCGCGTAGACGGTCATGACGGCCTTGTCGGCGGTGGTGCGGGAGGCGACGTGCAGCGTGGACTTGTCGACGACCAGGTCGTCGGTGGTCACCGAGCCGCTCACCACCGACTCCCCCAGCCCCCAGGCCGCGCTCAGCACCAGCTCGTCGCGGCGCCCGTTGGTCGGGTTCGCGGTGAACAGCACCCCGGCCGCGTCGGCCTCCACCATCTCCTGCACGACTACGGCCAGCGCCACCTCCGCCGGGTCGATCCCCTGGCGGGCGCGGTACGCCATGGCCCGGTCGGTCCACAGCGACGCCCAGCAGCGGCGCACGGCGTCGAGCAGCGCCGAGGGGCCGTCGACGTTGAGGTAGGTGTCCTGCTGACCTGCGAAACTCGCGCCCTCGAGGTCCTCCGCGGTGGCCGACGACCGCACGGCGACGGGTCCGCCGCCGAGCGCCGTCCAGGCGTCGGTGATCTCTGCGGCCATGGCGTCGGGGATGGGCCGGGACGTGATGAGGGCCCGGATGCGGGCGCCCGCGTCGTCGTCGGCGGCGAGGGTGAGGATCTGCGCGCCGACGTCCCCGACGAACGCCCGGTAAGCGTCGGTGGTGAGCACGAAGCCCGGTGGCACCGGGAGCCCGGCGCGGGTCAGCTCACCGAGGTTGGCGCCCTTCCCGCCCGCGACGGCGATGTCCCCTCGGCCCAGATCGGCGAAGCGCACGACGTACGACATGACCTCATCCCCTGTGTTGCCTGGTCTGCTCCCAGCGCTGCACCAGCGCGGGCATCTCCGCTTGGAGGAAGGCGAAGAACTCCCGCGTCTCGGCGAGGCGCGCCCCCGCCGGCGTCCCGGCGCCCAGTGCGGCGACGCCCTCGACCAGCGCGGCGCTCAACCGGCGCATGGACTCGTCGCGGCTGAGCGTCGCGGCGTGCCAGACGTCGTCGCGGACGCGGTAGTGGTCCTTGCGGGAGCCGGGCACGTGCTCCCGGTCCACGAGGTGGGTCTGGATCAGGTAGCGGACCGCGCCCGAGATGGCGCCCGCGCTCCCCACCAGCTGCTCCGCCAGCTCGGCGGCGGTGAGCGTGCCCGAGTCGGTGGCCAGCAGCGCCGCGAACACCCGCGAGGGCATGCGCGGGCATCCCCGCATCGGTCAGCGCGGCGGCGAACCGCTCCACGAACCGGGAGACCTGCGCTGCGTCTCGCATGAGTGTCTCAACTTTCAGAATGTTCTGAACGTTCTCACACCGTAGCACTGGTTGAGGATCCCGGGCGTGCTGCCGACGCTAGCGCGGCCCCGGGCCGGGACCCGGGGCCGCGCGGTGGCCTCTACATGGGGAGCGCTTCGTAGACCTCGACCGTCCCGCCGTCGGCCAGGATCGGGCAGCCCTTGGCCAGCCCGGCCGCGGCCGACAGATCAGTGGCACTGACGACGCTGTAGCCGGTGAGGCCCGCGGCGGCCCCGTCGGTCGACGAGCCGTCGGGGTGGACCGTGCTCGACCCACCGAACGGGCTGCCCCCCTCGACCAGATCGGCCCCGATCGTGCCGAACCACGCCCCCCACGCGGCCATGACCTTCTCCCGCGCCTCGGGCGTCGTCGCCATCCCACTGCCGCCACGGTAAGCGAACACGAAGTTCGTCATCGTTCCTCCTGGTTTCGGGCCGGGCCGAGGTGCCCGGCGCTACCCAGTGGACGAACGGCCTCGCCCGGAAAGGACACCGTTCAGCGTGCTCGGTCGGTGCGCCTGTGGCGGAGGAGCCGGACGATCGGGTCGACGAACCCCAGGAGCAGCAGCGGCCAGTAACTGGTGACCGGGATCGCCACCGAGATCACCAGGGCCAACACGAAGGCGATCGTGGTGCCGACCGACTGTCGGATGTCGGGCTTGTGCTCGGTGTCGCGCAGGCTCCGGTGGCGGCCGATCTCGTAGGCGATGCACGACAGGAAGATCGAGCTCACCGCCATCGTGCCGAGGTAGAGGACTTTGGCGAGGTCGTCGTTGTCGGTGTCCGTGACCAGCGTCGTCGGGAACGGCAGGAACACGATCGTGAAGCTCCAGCCGATGAGCAGCCAGATGAGTGCCGTGCTCTGCCGGACGAGGGAGCTGACGATCCGGTGCTGGCCGACCCAGAGCCGCGCGATGACGACGAAGCTGAGCAGGAACCCGTAGATGTCCGCCGAGTGCTCCTGCAGCAGCTCGGCGACGGAGCGGTCGTGCACCTGGGACCCGACCTCGGCCAGCGGGAGCACGAGCAGCGTGATGGCGATAGCCACCACGGCGTCGACGAAGGTCAACAGGCGTTCGAGGTCACGCTCGCGATCGGCCACGGCGGTCAGGGTGCCGTGCGCTTGCCGCTGACGTTCCACACGGCCTCGCTGGCGGCGCACGTCCGGATCGCGTCGGAGTGCTTGCGGACCGTGCCGCTCAAGGAGTTGGCCGTCCAGACCCCGCTCGGGTCCACGGCCAAGTCGCCGGGCGTCAGGGTGAGCGCGATGGTCGTCGGCTTCACCGCACCCGCGCACGTGTGCGCCTTGGCGTTGCCGGTCGGGCCCGAGCCCAGCCAGCTCGCGCCCGCCGCCGCGAGGGGGAACTGGCCAGCGAACGCCTTGAGCGGCGCGGTGACCGTGCAGGTGGTGGGCGTGCAGTTCTTGAGCTGGACGGTCATGGTGAGCGTCTTGTCGGTGGTGCAGTTGCTGAGCTTGACGCAGGAGGTCTGCGGTCCGCGTAGCTCGTAGGTGCCCTCCACCCGGGCGTTCTGCGGGGTCTGCTCGACGTCCTGCCTGCCCGTCGAGCCGACCGGCCGCCGGAAGATCGTGGTGCCCGAGGCGTCGGTGAGGCCGAACGCGCGCAACGCACTGGGGGCGGCGGTCATCGTGACCGCGCTGTTCAGGGCGTAGCCGGGCCAGGGCGCGCCTGCCGTGATCGCCATCGGGGCGTGGGCGTCGGGGCTCGCGAGCGGGCTGCCTCCCGCGCACCGGACGCGGGGCAGTCCCGTCGCGTCGACCAGCACCGCGGTGCCCGCCTGGAGCACGGCCTGCCGCGCCGACGCGACGCCTGCGGTGTCGGTGAACTCGGTGACCCGCGTGTCGGCCCGCAGCAGCACCGGGGTCAGCCCGGCGATGTAGGTGGGCAGCGTCTGCGGGGTCACCGTCTTCAGGCCGTCGTCCGGTGCCAGTGTCGGGTCATCCGAGGCCGCCTGGATCCAGGTGGTGGCGACGGGTGGGGTGTTGCGGAAGAAGGTGGTGAGCCCGTTGCGGTCGCATCCGGGGCTGCCCTTCACCCCGCGGTAGATCCCTTCGGTCGCCCCGCTGACGGCGGTGTGGTCGACGACCCCTGCCGGGAGCGAGGACGTGCCGATCGCGCGCTTGGGCGCCGCTTTGCTCGTCCGGAAGTCGGGGGTGAAGGCCCCTCCGGGCAGCGACGTCGCGCTCTCCAGGGTCAGGTCGGCCGCCACGGTGGCGGCCGGGGGTGGCGTGACGGTCGTCAGCAAGACCACGGAGGACACCGCCCCCGCGGCGACGACGGCCACGCCACCGGCGAGCCAGGCCCGCCGGGACCGGGGGGCCTTGAGCGGCGGAAGAGGCACGGACGGCTGTGGCGGTGTGTGGGCGGGGGCGCCCGATGGCGTGTAGCGGTTGGTGGCCCGGGGGCGGGGCGTCTGCCTGCCCGCGCCCACCCCGGCGGCCATC
The DNA here is from genome assembly GCA_963799945.1 of uncultured Actinomycetota bacterium. Lineage (GTDB taxonomy): Bacteria > Actinomycetota > Actinomycetes > Mycobacteriales > Pseudonocardiaceae > Pseudonocardia. Next base: position 665,016 of record CAWCZG010000001.1, on the reverse strand, counting down.
GCCAGCGGTCGCGGCGCCTCGACCGGCGCGGCGAGACCGGCGGAGTCGAGCGCGGCGTCCGCGGCGGCGGCCAGGTCCCCGGCGCTGGCGTAGCGCGCCTGCGGGTCCTTGGCCATGCTCGTCCGGATCACCGTGTCCATCGCCACCGGTATGCCGGAACGGATGGTGCTCGGCCGCGGCGGAGCGGTGTGGACGTGCTGGTAGAGCGCCGCCGCGTAGCCCTCCACCGGGAACGGCTTCTGGCCGGTGAGCATCTGGTAGAGCACGCAGCCCAGCGCATAGACATCGGCCCGGTGGTCGATCGCGCCGGACACGAAGCACTCGGGGGCCATGTAATCAGGCGTGCCCAACTGGGTGCCCGTGACGGTGAGCGGGGTGTCCGACACGACTTCACGGGCGATGCCGAAATCGGCGAGGTACACCGAGTCGACCGAGCTGCTGCCGTTGTCGGCGAGCAGGACGTTGCCCGGCTTCACGTCCCGGTGCACCAGGCCCGCGCGGTGCGCGGCGTCGAGCGCGGACGCCACCTGCGCCGCGATGCCGACCGCGCGCCGCGGCGACAGACTGCCCTCGCGGGCGATGAGCTTGCCCAGGTCCTCGCCCTCGACGAGCCGCATGTCGATGTAGAGCCGGTCCTCGATCTCGCCGTAGCGGTGGATCGGGATGACGTGCTGCTCGCGCAGGCCCGCGGCGATCCGCGCTTCGCGTTCGAACCTGGCCCGGTACTCGGGGTTGGCCGAGAGCGACTCCAGCAGCAGCTTGATCGCGACGACGCGCTGCTGGACCTGGTCGTAGGCGAGGTACACCTCGCCCATCCCGCCGCGGCCGAGCAACCTGTCCAGGCGGTAGGGCCCGAACTGGTGATCGGCCACGAACCCTCCACGCCTCGTCGAACCGGCACAACCAGACTCATCTTCGCAGGAGCTCCACCCCCGCCGAACGGGCCCGTGCCCCGAACGGTCCGAAGATTCTTCTCCCGAACTGTCGATCGGGTCGCGGGCCACTCGTAGCAGGGGTGACGGACCTCGTCAGAATCCACGCCAGAACAGAAGGAGACGACCATGAAGCAGTACCTGCTGTCCGTGCACGGCACCCAGGGCGAGCCGATGCCCGCGCCGGAGGTCATGGAGCAGATGTTCGCCGACACCGACAAGGTCAACCAGGAGATGCAGAGCAAGGGGGCCTGGGTGTTCGGGGGCGGCCTGACCGACCCGTCCGACGCGACGGTGGTCCGGGTCGAGCGCGGCCAGGTGCTGACCACCGACGGGCCGTTCGTCGAGACGAAGGAGCAGCTCGGCGGGTTCTGGGTGATCAAGGCACAGGACCTCGACGAGGCGCTGGCCTGGGCGCAGAAGGCAACCGCGGCATGCCTCGCGCCGGTCGAGGTCCGGCCGTTCCAGGACGAGCCCGCAGAGCTGATGACCGACCCGGACGGGGTGGCCCGCGTCTACCGGCAGGAGTACGGCCGGTGCGTGGCCACCCTGGTCCGCGTCCTCGGCGACATCGACCTCGCCGAGGAGGCGGTCCAGGACGCGTTCGCGGTCGCGCTGACCCGGTGGCCCACCAGCGGGCTGCCGCCCAACCCGGGCGCCTGGATCACCACGACCGCCCGCAACCGCGCGATCGACCGGCTCCGCAGAGAAGTGTCCCGAGAGGACAAGCACGCCCAGGCGGCGCTGCTGCACCAGCCCGACGACCAGCAGGAGGTGGGACCCGTGCAGGACGACCAGCTCCGACTGATCTTCACCTGCTGCCACCCCGCGCTGGCGCCCGCCGCGCAGGTCGCGCTCACCCTGCGGCTGCTCGGCGGCCTGGAGACACCGGAGATCGCCCGGGCCTTCCTGGTGCCGGAGCCGACGATGGCGCAGCGGATCGTGCGCGCCAAACGCAAGATCAAGGACGCGGGCATCCCCTACCGGATCCCCACCGGGGCCGAGCTGCCCAGCAGGCTTCCGCCTGCGCTCGCGGTGCTCTACCTGATCTTCAACGAGGGGTACGCGGCGAGCGTCGGCGCCGATCTCGTCCGCGCCGACCTCTGCGCGGAGGCGATCCGGCTGACCAGGGAGCTGGCCCGGCTGATGCCGGACGAGCCCGAGGTCGCCGGGCTGTTGGGGCTGCTGCTGCTCACCGAGTCGCGGCGGCCCGCCCGCACCACACCGGACGGCGCGATCGTGCTGCTGCCCGACCAGGACCGGTCGCGCTGGGACCAGGACCTGATCGCGGAAGGCCAGGCGATCGTGCGGGCCTGCCTGCGCCGCAACCAGCCCGGCCCCTACCAGATCCAGGCGGCGATCGCGGCCGTGCATTCGGACGCGCCGACCGCCGCCGTCACGGACTGGTCGCAGATCCTGGCGCTGTACGACCAGCTCAACGCGGTCGCGCCGACCGCCGTGGTCGCGCTGAACCGCGCGGTCGCCCTCGCCGAGCTGCGCGGGCCCGCGGCCGGGCTCGTCGAGGTGGACCGGCTCGACCTGCCCGGCTACCACCTCTTCCACGCCACGCGGGCCGACCTGCTGTCTCGGCTCGGCCGTCCCGCCGAGGCACGGGAGGCCTACCGACAGGCGCTGGACCTGGCGACCAACGAAGCCGAGCGGGCCTTCCTCCGGGGCAGGCTCGACGGGAGCGCCGCCGCCCGCTGACGGCGGTCCGGTTCGTCTCGCGTCCGGGCGGGTAGGCCCCGGGATGGATCACGAACCGACCGGGCCGGACCATGGCGACCGCGACGACCAGGACCGCGTGGTCTCGCGGCGGGTGCAGAACCCCACCGACGCCGAGCCGGGCGACGAGGCGATCTACCAGGCGGCCGACCCCCTCCCCGACGACGCCCGCTCAGGCAACGCCACGTCGGCGGGTTCGGTCAGCACGCAGGACGCCGCCGACGAGCTCGACGCCGAGAACGAGAGCGAGCCCGTCCGCTCGGAATGAGGCTCAGGACTCGTCGAAGTCGGTTCCCCGGGAGACCTTCTCCCAGGTCGTCAGCTCGGCCCGCACGCCGTCGAGGTGGTCGGTGATCGCCTCGACGGAGTCGCCGCCCAACGGCAGCCGCAGCGGGCTGACGTCGGCCGCGAGGGCGGCGAGGATGGCCCGCGCGGCCTTGGCCGGGTCGCCGGGCTGGCTGCCGTCGCCGCTCTCGACCATCCGTCGGGTCTGGCCCGCGGTGTCGGCGTACGCCTCGTTCTCCGCGCTCATCACCGCCGCGCCGGGCCCGAAGAGGTTGGTCCGGAACGCGCCGGGCTCGACGACGAGCACCTTGATCCCGAACGGCGCCACCTCGGCGGCCAGTGCCTCCGCCAACGCCTCCACGGCGAACTTGGTCGCGGAGTAGGCCCCGAATCCCGGCGGCGCCACCTGTCCGCCGACGCTGCTCATCATCACGACGGCCCCGCTCCCACGCTCGCGCATGTGCGGCAGCAGGGCACGGGTGAGTGCGGCCGGGCCGAAGAAGTGCAGGTCGAACAGGCCGCGCAGCTCGGCATCGGTGGTCTCCTCGACGGCGCCGACCTGCGTGCGGCCCGCGTTGTTCACCAGCACGTCCACGCGCCCGTGGCGCTCGAGCGCCCCCTCGACCGCGGCGCCGATCGCCGAGCCGTCGGTGACGTCGAGCGCGACCGGGTCGACCCGCCCCGGGTACGCGGCCACCAGATCGTCCAACGCGGCGGTGCGGCGGACGGCCGCCACCACCGTGTCGCCGTCCTGCAGCACGGCCTCGGTGATCGCCCGGCCGAAGCCGCTGCTCGCGCCGGTCACGAACCACACCTGGTCAGTCACGGGTACCCCTCAGCGTCTCGGCGTCGCGCCTGCGTACCGGTAGCAACGGCGATACCCGTGGTCAGCGCGCCCGCGAAACTACGCGAAGGCACCGCGACCCGCCGGGTGTGCGATCGGGGGAATGCCCGACCCCCCGTCGGACTTGTGGTGGTGTGTGAGTCCGTCTTCCCGCGCCGCAGTCGGTCTGCGCTCTGAACGCGGCCCCATCCTGCTCGCGCTCATGGTCTCGACCGGCCTCATCGCCATCGACGCGACGATCCTCGCCACCGCGGTGCCGTCGATCGTCCGCGACGTCGGTGGGTTCGCCCAGTTCCCATGGCTGTTCTCGGTGTACCTGCTGGCCCAGGCGGTGTCGGTGTCGGTGTACGCCAAGCTGGCCGACACGTTCGGCCGCAAGCCGATCATGCTGTTCGGGATCGGCCTGTTCCTCGCGGGCAGCGTGCTGTGCGGGGTGGCGTGGAGCATGCCCGCGCTGATCGCGTTCCGCGCCCTGCAGGGTCTCGGCGCCGGGGCTGTCCAGCCGATGGCGATCACGATCGCGGGCGACATCTACACGGTGGCCGAGCGGGCCACGGCCCAGGGCTACATCGCCAGCGTCTGGGCGATCTCGTCGGTCATCGGGCCGACCCTGGGCGGGGTGTTCTCCCAGCTCGGCCTCTGGCGCTGGATCTTCTTCGTCAACGTGCCGCTCTGCCTGCTCGCGGGCGGGCTCATCCTGCGCAACTTCCGCGAGACCGTCGAGCGCCGCGAACACCACATCGACTACCTCGGCGCGGTGCTGCTCACCGCCGGCGCGACGCTGGTGATGCTGGGCGTGCTCGAAGGCGGCCAGGCCTGGGCGTGGGACTCGCCGACGGGCATCGGCGTCTTCGCCGCCGGGGTCGCGCTGCTCGTGGCGTTCGTGTTCGCCGAGCGGCGGGCCGCCGAGCCGGTGCTCCCCCTGTGGGTGCTGAGCAGGCGCCTGCTGGCGACGACGACGTTCCTCGCGCTCGGCATCGGCGTCATGCTCATCGGGCTGACCTCGTACGTGCCGACCTACCTGGAGAACTCGCTCGGGGTGCCGCCCCTCGTCGCGGGCCTCGCGCTCGCCGCGCTGACCATCGGCTGGCCGTTGGCCGCGAGCCTCTCGGGCAAGCTGTTCTACCTGCGGTTCGGCTTCCGGCCGACGATCCTGATCGGGCTGGCCCTCACGCTCGTCGGGGTCGCCGCGCTGACCCTGCTCTCGCGCACGCCGTCGGTCACGATCGTCGCCGTCACCTGTTTCGTCACCGGCCTGGGGATGGGCCTGGTCGCGACGCCGTCGCTGATCGCCGCGCAGGCCAGCGTCGAGTGGCACGAGCGCGGCGTCGCCACCGGCACCAACATGTTCGCGCGGTCCATGGGCAGCGCGCTGGGCGCGGCTGTCCTCGGCGCCATCGCCAACGGGGTCATCGCGGACTCGGGCCGCCCACCCACCGATCCGGTCGCCGCGACCGCCGCGGGCACCGCCGTGTTCATCGGCGTGTTCGTGGCGGCCGCCCTCACCATCGTGGCCGGGCTGCTCATGCCGAACGTCAGCGCCCCGGTGTCCACCGGGCAGCCCGCGCCGAGCGACGCCGAGGCCGCTACCGGCTGAGCTCGATGCGGCCGCGAAGATTCGCGGTATCGCCGCCGCCTGCTCCGTCCTCATCAGGTGGGGCACCGCCGCGGGCCGGGTGCTGAACGGAGGGTCGTTGTGGCTGAGGAAGACGAGGCTGTCGACTTCTATCGCGAGATGGTGCCGCTCGACCCCGACCAGTACCTCCCCCAGCTCGCCCGCGCCCTGTACCGGCAGGCCCGTGCGCTGGGTGTGGCCGACCGGTGGGCCGAAGCCGTCCCGCCCGCCGAAGAAGCCGTCGCTCTCTACCGCGACCAGGTAGCGCGCGATCCCGACGGGTACCGGTCCCGTCTGGCCACGGCGTTGGACACCTTGGCGACCCGGTTGGGCGAGGCCGGGCGCCCGGCCGACGCGCTCGCCGCCGCCGAGGAAGCCGTGAGCCTGTACCGGGACCTGGCCGTCGCCGATCCCGAGACCTTCCTCCCTGGCGTGGCCACGACGGTGAACCGCCTCGCGATCCGGCTCAACGTGGTGGGACGGCACGAAGAGGCCACGACCAGCGCCAGAGAAGCCGTGCGCCGCTTCCAGGAGCTGGTCGCCGTCGACCGTCCCCGGCACCTGCCGGGTCTCGCCTCGGCGCTCAACAACTCCTGCCTCTACGCCCGCGAGGCAGGTCGCTTCCAAGAGGCCGCTGCTGTCGCCGAAGAAGCCGTCGACTGCTTCCGCGACCTGGCGGACGGCGATCCCGCCTACCTCTTCGAGCTGGCCTCGGCCACGACCAACCTGGCCGCCACGCTGCGTTTGGTAGGACACCTCTCCGACGCTCTCGCCCGGGCGCAGGAGGCGGTCGACCTCCTCCGCGACCTCCCCTTGGCCGACTCCGACAACTACCGGGCCAATTTGGCCCTCGCGTTGAAGAACCTGGCCATGTTCCTGGGTGAGGCGAGCCGACCGGCCGAGGCCCTGGCCGCTGCCGAGGAAGCGGTGCACCTCCTGCGTGACCTGGTCATGATCAACCCGGATCACTACGAACCTTGGCTGGCCGAAGCGTTGACCGTCTCGGCCGCGGCCCTGGGCGGGATGCGTCGCGACGACGAGGCGCTGGCCACCGTCCAAGAGGCCGTCGAGCTGTGGCGCACCCTGGTCAAGGTCAACCGGGACTACCTGTTCAGCCTCGCCACGTCCCTCAACGCCCTCGGGCTCGCTCTGGGGGAGGTGGACCGCGACACCGAAGCACTGACCGCCCTGGAAGAGGTCGTGCGTGTCTTCCGGGAGCTGGCCGTGCTGAATCCCGACGCCCATCTGATCAACGAGTCCGTGGCGCTGAACAACCTCGCCATCGCCCGTAGCGCGACCGGGCAGACCGAGTTGGGCCTGCGGACCGCCCAGGAAGCCGTGGCGCTCGACCGCGAGCTCGTGCTCCGCTTCCCCGACGCCCGCCGCCCCGACCTGGCCAGATCGTTGATCAACCTGGCTGACGACCTGCACACGGCGGGCCGCCTCGCGGAGGCCGCGACGACCGCGCAGGAGGCCGTCGACATCGTGCGTGACCTGGTCACGACCGACCGCACGATCTACTTGCGGGACCTGATCATCGCGCTGACGAACCTCGCCAAGATCTCCGCCGACCACGCGGACCTGCCGCGGGCCCGGGCCCTCGCGGCCGAAGCGGCGGGTTGCGTCCACGAGCTCGCCCGAGCCAACCCCGGCCTCTACGACGACGGCGTCGTCGAAGCCGAACAGCTCGTCGCGGATCTCGCCCGCCCGGTGTCCTGACAGCTAGGCGAGCAGCTGGGCGACGAGGGCGAGCGCGCGGGCGTCGTCCTCGCTCATGATGCGCCCGTACCGTCCCCGAGCTTTGGCGACGCTCTCGCCCACGCCGGAGACGAGCGCGTCGCGGAACGCCTCGGCCTCCTCTTCCGGCAGCCTCGCCAGGAGCCCGGAGACCTCCCAGAGGCCGGTCGCCACCGACCGCCGGTCGGCGGAGTACCGGCTCGTGAGGCGCTGGATGTCGAGCGACACCCGCGTGAGCACGGCACCGCCGAGCCGCCCACGCTCCCGGTCGGCCAGCACGTCGACCGCGTCGGAGAAGGCCTCGAGATCGAGCGGGTCGAACGACCGCATCCGGCCGACGACCGCGCTCAACACCCAGAACGGAGCGAACCGGAGGGTCCACCATTCATCCGTGGTGAAGGTCTCGGTGTCGATCACAGCTTCGCTCCTCGACGCAACTCTGCGTGTCACAACGATAGCTGCCGACGAGCCTGCATCGGGTACGTCGGGGACGACGACCGTGCCCCTCAGACGGGCGCCCGTGCGCCGAGCCAGGCGCAGGCGGCACCGACGAGCGCGCGCACGCCGACCTGGATCGTCGGCTCGGTCACCGGGGCGTACTGCGGCGAGTGGTTCGAGGGCAGCGAGGTGGTGAGCTCGCGAATCTCGTCGACGCTCCGGGCCTGCGCGAACAGCGCCGGGTCAGCGCCCCCCAGCAGCCAGAACACGCAGGGCGCCCCGGCCGCCGACGCCAACACGCCCACGTCCTCGCTCCCCGTCACCGGTCCCGGGTCGACCACCCGACCGGGCCCGACGACCGCCTCCAGCGCAGGAAGGGTGTGCGCCACGCCGTCCGCGTCGTTGACCACGGCCGGGGTGGACTCGACGGCCTCGATGCGGGGTGGGCGTTTCGCGCCGGCCAGCCTGGCCTCGCCCTCGATGATCCGGGTGATCGCCGCCAAGACCCGGTCCCGCACACCCGGGTCGTAGCTGCGCACGTTCAGCAGCAGCTCGGCGTGGTCCGGGATGATGTTGGCCTTCGTCCCCGCCTGCACGGAACCGACCGTCAGCACCGCGATGTCGGAGCCCGCGATCTCCCGCGAGATCACGGTCTGCAGCCGCATCACGGTCGCCGCGGCCATCACGACAGGATCGATCGTCGCCTCCGGCCGTGAGCCGTGCCCGCCCTCCCCGTAGAGCGTGACGTGCAGGTTGTCTGACGCCGCGAAGGCGGGCCCCGCCCGCAGCCCGAGCACACCGGCCGGGATCGGGGCCACGTGCTGCCCGAGCACGACGTCCGGCCGGGGAACGGCCTCGAACAAGCCGTCCTCGACCATGGCGCTCGCGCCCCGACCCACCTCCTCGGCGGGCTGGAACAGCGCCACCAGGGTGCCGGTCCACGACGCGTCGTCCGCCAGGACCGACGCGGCGCCGAGCAGGCAGCTCACGTGCACGTCGTGTCCGCAGGCGTGCATGACCGGGACCTCGCGCCCCTCGGGGTCGACCCCGCGGTCCTCACTGGCGTAGGGCAGGCCCGTCTCCTCGGCGACGGGCAACGCGTCCATGTCGGCACGCAGCAGGACCACCGGACCCGCACCACGCCGCAGGACCCCGGTCACGCCCGTCCGGCCGACCCCCTCGGTCACGGTGAATCCCAGACCGCGCAACCACTCGGCCGCGATACCGGCCGTGCGGTGCTCAGCGAAGGACAGCTCGGGATGACGGTGGAGATCGCGGTAGAGCTCCTCGAGCCGCCCGAAAAGGTCCTCGCCTGCGCTGGGGGTCACAGCCGCGATGCTAGGGCAGCAGAGCCGATATACCTGCGAGATGAGCACGAAGCCGAGCTCACCCGCTGGTGGAGACGAGGGGAATCGAACCCCTAACCCCCGCCTTGCAAAGGCGGTGCTCTGCCAATTGAGCTACGTCCCCGAGCCGGACGGGCGGGGCCCGCCCGGCGTCAGAGGTGTCGTGCCGTCAGCTGGTGGTGGCCTCGTGCCAGAGGTCCTTCTCGGAGCGGGAGCTCCGGACCTTGGAGAACACGAGCGCCCCAGCTGCGAGGGCGACGACGATTGCGATGATCTTCTTCATGGTCATCCTTGCCTGTCCCGGGTGATGGGAGTGGGCCCAGCTGGATTTGAACCAGCGACCTCGTCGTTATCAGCGACGCGCTCTAACCAACTGAGCTATGGGCCCCTAGCGGCGGAGTCGAGGTTACCCCAGCGTCTCCGACCGCCTACAACCGGATACCCCGATGATCAGTCCCGCTCGGACAGGGTGACCTCGATGCCGCCGACCAGGTCCGCCGACACGTTGTAGACGAACGCGCCCACTGTGACGGCCACCGCGAACAGCAAGCTGTTGATCGCGCCGACGACGGCGGCGATGCCGAAGACCCGGCCCGCGCTGATCAGGGGGCTGCCGCTCGGCGCCTCGCCGGAGACGAGATCGGCGTACGTGCCGTTGAGCCGGTCCCAGACGCCGATGCCGTCGAGCACGCCGTAGAGCACGCCGACCGCGACGAGCCAAATGAAGAACAGCACGACGGCCAGCACGAGCGCCAGCTTCAGGACCGACCACGGATCGAGCCGCTTGAGCTGGAGCGAGGCCTGCCGCGGCGGGCGGGCGCGGCCACCGGTGCGCGTGGGGGCCGCGGTGCTCGACGTCGTCGGGCGCTCCTCGACCTCCGGCGCGGGTGTCGGGGCGTGCAGGAAGGCGGTGGGGCCCTCGCTGTCCTCGAACAGCCCGTCGTCGACCGGCCGGTTCTCCACGAGCACGGGCGCGGACTCCTGGCCCGGCACGCGGTTCCACGGGGGTGGTGTGGCAGCCGCGGGACCGGGCTGCGGAATGGCGTCGGGCACCGTGCCGCGGTGCGCGACCGACTCCCCCGTGCCCGACGAGCCGTTGGCGGCCTGCGGCAGCCGCATCTGCGTGGTGGCAGGCTCCTGGGCCCCGGGCTTCCCGAACGTCACCCGCGACGAGCCTCCGGAAGCGAGGGCGGCGTTGGCCGCGACCTCTCCCACGGTGCGGGGGCGGAACCCCCCGGTGTCCGACACACCACGGACGGCCGGGCGGCCCTCGGGTGGCGTCGCCTGGGCGGAGTTGGCCGCTGCCGCGGCGGCCAGCGATCCGAGATCGAGACCGGCGACCGTGTCCTCCTCGGACGGGTCGACCGCCGGGGACTCCCCCGTCGCCGGGCCCGACGACGCCGCAACGGACGGCGCAGCCGCCTCCGGTGCAGGCTCCGTGCCCGGCGCATCCGCGTTCTGCGGGACCTCCGCCTGCGACGGCGGGGGCTGCTCGTGCTTGCCCGCGCCGTTCTCGGCGGCCCCCGCCCCGTTCGTCGAGCCCGCGGACGCCGGGTGGCGCCGCGGGGACGGGCCGCGGGCCTCGTCGTCCGTGGAAACCGGGGCGTCGGGCTCCTCGGGGTTGCTCGTCGCGTCGCTCACGAGACGGTCTTCTTCACGAGACGGTGTCCTTCACGAGACAGGGACTCTCCTGGTTGCCGGTCAGAACAGCTCGGGGTCGCTCGCATCGTCCTCGGCGTTGCGCGCGACGGCGAGCAGGGTGGCGGAATCGCCCAGGTTCATCAGGCGCACCCCCTTCGTCTGCCGACCTGCCTTGCGCACCTCACGGGCCGAGGTCCGGATCACCCCTCCCGAGGAGGTGATCGCGTACAGCTCGTCGTCGATCCCGACGATGAGCGCCCCGACCAGCGTGCCACGTCGGCGGTCGTACTGGATGGTCAAGACACCCTTCCCACCCCGACCCTGGACCGGGTAGTCCTCCATCGGCGTGCGCTTGGCGTACCCGCCCGCGGTGGCGACCAACACGAACATGTTCTCCTGGACGACGCCGAGCGACAGCAGCTGGTCGCCCGTGTTGAACCGCATCCCGAGCACGCCGGACGTGGCCCGGCCCATCGGGCGCAGCACGTCGTCGCTCGCGGTGAACCGGATCGACTGGCCCTCGGCGGAGACGAGCAGGAGGTCGTCGGTCGCCGAACAGAGCACGGCGCCGACCAGCTCGTCGTCCTCACGCAGGTTGATGCCGATGAGGCCGCCGAACGGGGCGAGTCGAAGTCCGTGAGCTTGGACTTCTTGACCAGCCCACTTTTCGTCGCCAGGACGAGATAGGGCGCCGCCGCGTAGTTGGAGATCTCCATGACCTGCGCGATGTGCTCATCGGGCTGGAACGCCAACAGGTTGGCCACGTGCTGCCCGCGGGCGCTGCGGTTGGCCTCCGGCAGCTCGTAGGCCTTGAGCCGGTAGACCCGGCCCTTGTTGGTGAAGAACAGGATCCAGTCGTGCGTGGAGCACACGAAGAAGTGCGCGACGATGTCGTCCTGCTTGAGCTGCGCGCCCTGGACGCCCTTGCCGCCGCGCTTCTGCGCCCGGTAGAGATCGGTCTTCGTACGCTTCGCGTAGCCGGTCTGAGTTATCGTCACAACGACGTCTTCGACCGCGATCAGGTCTTCGTTGGTGACATCACCGTCGTCGGCCACGATCTGTGTGCGCCGCTCGTCGCCGTGCTGCTCGACGATCTCGGTGAGCTCGTCGCGCACGATCTGCCGCTGCCGCTCGGGGCGGGCGAGGATGTCCTGAAGGTCGGCGATCTCGCGCTCGATCTCGGCCAGCTCGTCGATGATCTTCTGGCGCTCCAGTGCGGCGAGGCGCCGCAGCTGCATGTCCAGGATCGCCTGCGCCTGGATCTCGTCGACGTCCAGCAGCTGCATCAGGCCGTCGCGTGCGACCTCGACCGTCTCCGACGCCCGGATCAGCGCGATGACCTCGTCGAGCGCGTCGAGCGCCTTGACGTAGCCGCGCAGGATGTGGGCCCGCTCCTCCTTCTTGCGGAGGCGGTAGCGGGTGCGCCGGACGATGACCTCGATCTGGTGGCGCACGTAGTTGCGCACGACCTGGTCGAGCCGCAGGGTGCGCGGCACCCCATCGACGATCGCCAGCATGTTGACGCCGAAGCCGTACTGCAGCTGGGTGTGCTTGTAGAGGTTGTTCAGCACGACCTTGGCCACCGCATCGCGCTTGAGCGTGATGACGATGCGCATGCCGACGCGGTCGGAGCTCTCGTCGTTGATCTCCGCGATGCCCGCGATCTTCCCGTCGCGGTGCTGGGCGGCGATCGACTCGATCATGTTGTCCGGGTTGACCTGGTAGGGCAGCTCGGTGCAGACGAGGATCGTGCGCCCCTTGGCGTCCTCCTCGACCTCGACCACCGCGCGCATGCGCACCGAGCCGCGGCCCGTGCGGTAGGCCTGCTCGATGCCGTCGCGCCCGACGATGAGGCCCGCAGTGGGGAAGTCTGGCCCCTTGATGCGCTCCATGAGCGCGGTGAGGAGCTCGTCGTCGGTGGCTTCCCAGTTGTCCAACGCCCACACGACGCCCTCGCCGACCTCGCGGAGGTTGTGCGGCGGGACGTTGGTGGCCATGCCGACGGCGATGCCCGAGCTGCCGTTGATCAGCAGGTTGGGCACGCGCGACGGCAGGACATCGGGCTCGGTCGTCTTGCCGTCGTAGTTGTCGGAGAAGTCGACGGTCTCTTCGTTGATGTCCTGCAACATCGCCATCGCCAGCGGCGACAGGCGGCACTCGGTGTAGCGCATCGCCGCGGCCGGGTCGTTGCCGCGGGAGCCGAAGTTGCCCTGGCCGTCGATCAGCGGGTAGCGCATGGACCACGGCTGGGCCAGCCGCACGAGCGCGTCGTAGATCGAGCTGTCGCCGTGGGGGTGGTAGTTGCCCATCACCTCGCCGACGACGCGCGCGCACTTGACGTAGCTGCGGTCGGGGCGGAAGCCGTTCTCCCCCATCGAGTACAGGACGCGCCGGTGCACCGGCTTGAGCCCGTCTTCGACCAGCGGCAGCGCCCGGCCGACGATCACGCTCATCGCGTAATCGATGTACGAGCGCTGCATCTCCTGCTGGATGTCGACCGGCTCGGTGCGGTCGCCGCCACCCGCTGCAGGCGGGAGCGTGGGATCCAAGGTGTCAGTCACAAAAGTTCCTTCCGCGGCTGGACTGGACTAGACGTCCAGGAACCGCACGTCCTTGGCGTTGCGCGTGATGAACGACCGGCGGGACTCGACGTCCTCGCCCATCAGGATCGAGAACAGCTCATCGGCCGTTGCCGCGTCGTCGAGCGTGACCTGCAGGAGCACCCGGTTGGCCGGATCCATCGTGGTCTCCCACAGCTCCTTGGCGTTCATCTCGCCCAGGCCCTTGTAGCGCTGGATGCCCTCTTCCTTGGGCAGCTTCTTGCCCGCCTCGCGCCCGGCCTGGATGAGGCCCTCGAGCTCGCGATCGGAATAGGCGAACTCAGGCTCCGAGCCCCGTCCGCCCCACTTGATCTTGTAGAGCGGCGGCTGCGCCAGGAAGACGTGGCCCTGCTCGATGAGCGGGCGCATGAACCGGAACAGCAGGGTGAGCAGGAGCGTGCGGATGTGCTGGCCGTCGACATCGGCATCGGCCATCAGGACGACCTTGTGGTAGCGCAGCTTCGTGACGTCGAACTCGTCGTGGATGCCGGTGCCCAGCGCCGTGATGATGGCCTGGACCTCGGTGTTCTTCAGCACGCGGTCGATGCGCGCCTTCTCCACGTTGATGATCTTGCCGCGGATGGGCAGGATCGCCTGGTACATCGAGTCGCGCCCGGACTTGGCCGAGCCGCCTGCCGAATCGCCCTCGACGATGTAGACCTCGGACCGCGCCGGATCCGTGGAGCGGCAGTCGGCGAGCTTGCCGGGCAGGCCGCCGATCTCGCCCGCGCTCTTGCGCCGGACCAGCTCACGGGCCTTGCGGGCGGCCATCCGCGCCTGCGCGGACTGCACGGCCTTGTTGAGGATCGTGCGCGCCTCGTTGGGGTTGCGCTCCAGCCAGTCGGAGATCCACTCGTTGGAGACGCGCTGGACGAACGACTTCACCTCGGTGTTGCCCAGCTTCGTCTTCGTCTGACCCTCGAACTGGGGCTCCTTCACCTTGACCGACACGATCGCGGCGAGGCCCTCGCGGATGTCGTCGCCCGACAGCGCGGCGTCCTTCTCCTTGAGCAGCTTCTTGTCGCGCGCGTACTTGTTCACCGTGCTGGTGAGCGCCGCGCGGAAGCCCTCCTCGTGGGTGCCGCCCTCGTGCGTGTTGATCGTGTTGGCGAAGGTGTAGACCGACTCGGTGTAGCCGGCGTTCCACTGCATCGCCACCTCCACCGCGGACCCTTCGCCCTCAGCGGAGTAGGAGAGCAGCTTCTTGTGGATCGGGTCCTTGGACTTGTTGAGGAACGCGACGAAGTCCTCGAGACCGTTGGGGTAGCAGAACGTCTGCTCCTTGACCTTGGCCACGAAGCCCTCGGCGTCGGGCTCCTCCGACTCGTCGCCGTTGGAGCGCTCGTCGCGGAGCACGATCGTGAGGCCCTTGTTGAGGTAGGCCATCTCCTGCAGGCGCCTGCGGATCGTCTCGATGTTGTAGTCGAGCGTCTCGAAGATGTCGCCGTCGGCCCAGTACGTGACCGTGCTGCCGGTGCGCGTGGTGGGCTCGCCCTTGCGCAGGGGGCCGGGCACCGAGCGGGCGTAGTGCTGACGCCAGACGTGGCCGTCGGTGTGGATCTCGACGTCGAGCGCGACGGACAGCGCGTTGACCACCGAGACGCCGACGCCGTGCAGGCCGCCGGAGACGGCGTAGGAGTCGCTGTCGAACTTGCCGCCCGCGTGCAGCATCGTGAGGACCATCTCGACGGCGGGCTTCTTCTCGACGGGGTGCATGCCGACCGGGATGCCGCGGCCGTCGTCGACGACGCGGATGCCGCCATCGGACTGCAGGACGACCTCGACGCGGGTGGCGTAGCCCGCCATCGCCTCGTCGACCGCGTTGTCCACGACCTCCCAGATCAGGTGGTGCAGACCGCGCTCACCCGTGGACCCGATGTACATGCCGGGCCGCTTGCGGACTGCCTCGAGACCCTCGAGAACGGTGATCGACGACGCGTTGTAGCCGCTCTTCTTCTCCGCCACGGGCTGTGTGCTCTCCTCGCGATGACGACCCCACGGACGCGACGCAACCGCTCGCGTGAAGCCTGCTCAGCCGGTCGTCTCGGGGACCGATCCGGCACATGCCTCCATCATACCGGGGCGGCCCGACAGAAATGCGGCAAGGACACCCCTGAGCGCCCCGCAGGACGCCGAACACGGACTCGGACGGGTGGCGACGGCGGAGAAGGGGGTCCAACCAGGCTGTGGCGCCGTCACGTGGCGCTCATTTCGAGCTGGACCGGACGGTGCGCCGTCGCGCCGCCGTTGCTCCGGCCATTGTCTCAGCCGTAGGTGTCGCGCGGGCCGCGGCCGCGGACGGTGCGCGGCCCGTGCCGCCAGCTGGGCCCGCTCGGCCCGACCACCCTGATCCGCTTCACGACGTCGCGGCCGACGGCCGCGGCGAGCCGGGTGAGCAGTTGGCGCTGCAGCGTGCGCAGCTGGGTGGCCCATGCCGTGGACTCGGCCTGCAGGACGAGCTCGCCGTCGCGCAGCGAGAGCGGGGTGCAGTGGTCGGCGATCTCGGCACCGACCAGCTGCGGCCACCGACCCAGCACGGTGGCGTCGGTGAGCCGCGGCGACCACCCGCGGTCCAGCGAGACGCGCGCGACGAGCCTGCCGAACGGCTGGGGGTCGCGCTCGTCGGGCCCGGCGCCCGACCACCGGCGGCGTCGGCTGCGGGATCCGCCGGTCTTGCGGCCCTTCGACTGCGCGGCCCGCTCGGCCGCCTTGTCGGCCGACGCCTCCCGCGCAGCCCGCAGCGCCTCGCGCGCGATGTCGGCTCCGCGCTGGGCGGAACCGTCGGATTTGTCCCCATGGCTGGGGACAACCGGCGCGGCGGGCGGTCGACGGGCATCGGCGGACGGCCGTTTCCGCTCCTCATCCCCGGTATCCCGGGAGTTATCCACAGTATCCACAGTGTTGTCCCCAGGCCGTAACGATCACGCTTGTTGAAACGACGTGGCCGTCCGCTGAACCCGGCCACCATCCACCGCAAACCGGACACCGTCGAGGCCGTCAGGCACGTCCTCCTCGACGGCGGCGGTGACCAACACCTGCTCGGCGCGCCGGGCGACATCGGCCAGCGCGCGGCGCCTGCGGACATCCAGCTCGGCGAACACGTCGTCGAGCACGAGCACCGGCTCGACGTCGTCGTCGCGCAGCATCCGGTAGGAGGCCAGCCGCAGCGCGAGCGCGAGCGCCCACGACTCACCGTGGCTCGCGTAGCCCTTGGCGGGGCCCTCGCCGAGGCGCAGCTCCAGGTCGTCGCGGTGCGGCCCGACCAGGCACACGCCCCGCTCCACCTCCTGGCGCCGCATCCGGCCCAGCGCCTCGAGCAGCGCCGCCTCCAGCGGACCCTCGATCGGATCGATCGAGGACTTGTAGGACAGCGTGATCGGCGCCGACGAGGGCGCGACTTCGGCGAACGCCTCCGTCGCCCGCGGCGCGATCGCGGCGACCAGCTCCAGGCGACCGGCCAGCAAGGCGGCGCCGTGCGTGGCGAGGTGGCCGTCCCAGACGTCGAGGGTGCGCAGGTCGCCGCCTGACCGCGCCGACTTCAGGAGGGCGGAGCGCTGGCGCAGCACGCGGTCGTAATCGGCGCGCACGGTGGCGTAGCGGGGCAGCCGGGCGACGAGCAGGTCGTCGAGGAAGCGGCGGCGCTCACCGGGATCGCCGCGGACCAGCGCGAGGTCCTCGGGCGCGAAGAGCACCGTGCGCAGGATGCCCAGCACGTCGCGGGGCTTGGCGGGCGCGCGGTTCACCCTGGCCCGGTTGGCCCGCCCCGCCGTGATCTCCAGCTCCAGGGAGAGCTCGCGGCCGTGGTGCACGACGAGCCCGCGGACGACGGCCCGCTCCGCTCCCCGCCGGATCAGCGGCGCATCCGTGGCGACGCGGTGCGAGCCGAGGGTGGCGAGGTAGCCCGCCGCCTCGACGAGGTTGGTCTTGCCGACGCCGTTGGGCCCGACCAGAACCGTGACCCCGGGTGTCAGCTCCAGCTCAGCCGATTCCCACGAGCGGAAGTCGGTGACCGCGAGGCGGCTCAGGTGCACGTCGGGCCGGTGGGCGGGATCAGCCGGGCAGGCGGACGGGCATGAGCAGGTGCAGGTAGCCCGGCAGCGGGTCGACAGGCGCCTGCTCCTCCTCGCCCTCGGCGGGCGCGGGCGGCACCGGCCGGACCAACGCGGGCCGGTTGGGCGTGGTGAACGTGAGCTGCGCGCGCTCGACGTGCAGGGCGCCCAGCGCATCGAGCAGGTAGCCCGGGTTGAACGCGATCGTGAGCGGCGCCCCATCGAGCTCGCAGGCCAGCTCCTCCTCGGCGCTGCCCACGTCGTCGCCGCCCGCCGTGAGCCGCAGGCCGTCGTCGGCGAACTCCATCCGGACCTGGGCGACGCGGTCGGTGACCAGCGCGACCCGCTTGATCGACTCGATCAGCCCGGCGACCTCGACGATCGCGGCCGTGGTGTGCTCGGCCGGGATCAGCTGGCGGAAGCGGGGGAACTCGGCATCGAGCAGGCGGGTGGTGGCGCGCCGCCCGCCGCCGGTGATGCCGAGCATGCCGTCGCCCGCGGACAGCGCGAGCTCGACGCGGCCCGCGCCCGCGAGGGTCTTGGCGACCTCGGCGAGCGTGCGCGCCGGGATCAGCACGGCGGTGGACTGCTCGGTGTCCTCGGGCTGCCACTCGAGCTCGCGGACGGCGAGGCGGAACCGGTCGGTGGCGGCCAGCGTGAGCCGGGAGCCCTCGATCTCCATCCGGATGCCGGTGAGCATCGGCAGCGTGTCGTCGCGGCCCGCGGCCACGGCGACCTGGGAGACGGCCGAGCCCAGCTCATCGGCCGCGACGGTGCCCGCCAGCTGCGGCATCGCGGGCAGCTGCGGGTAGTCCTCGACGGGCATCGTGGGAAGGCTGAAGCGGCTGTTGCCGCAGTTGATCGTGGCCCGCGACCCGTCGACCACCAGATCGACCGGCTTCGACGGCAGCGCGCGCGTGATGTCGGCCAGCAACCGGCCGGAGACCAGGACGCGGCCGGGATCGCCGATGGTGGCATCCAGCTCGACGCGGGCCGACGTCTCGTAGTCGAACCCGGAGACGGTGAGCTGGTCGCCGCCCGACCCGCTAGAGGCTTCGACGAGCACGCCGCCGAGCACGGGGACGGGCGGGCGCGCAGGCAGGCTGCGCGCGACCCAGGCGGCCGCATCGGCCAGGACGTCGCGTTCGACCCGGAACTTCATGACGGGGACCTCTCGCGGTGACGGTGACGGCCAGACCTTCTCACGACGGGACGACAGTTTTCGCCGCTCCGCCGGCAGAGAGCCTGCCGGGGCATCACCGTAGAGCCTCGTGGCGGCGGGTGTCACGGGGGCTGGGTCGGTGCTTCCAGCGGCTCCGTACACACACCTCATCTCTTTTCAGTTCATCTAGAAGAGAGATCCAGCAGTAGTACTAAGGCCTGTGCGCAGTGTGGATGGAGGACGTCCGCGCAGGTCCCAGGGTGCGGCGCGCTGTGGACGCCGTCCTGGGACGGACGGTGGGCGGTTTCGGGGGCCGGTGGACGGAGGCGGTTGGCCCCGACTTGTCCCCCGGCTGGACACCGGTTGTCCACCACTACACGGGCATCCGTCCACGGGCGCACAGACGGCCATCCACAGAGTTGTCCCCAGATGTGGGTGAACCCGTGGTCGTATGTGAGCGCAGCGCGACCGGAAACTGGGTCACGCGGATGACCGGGAACTCACGGGAGCCCCGCGCGGCGCAGTCGGGACAACGCTGCGTCACCGTCTCGGGTGACGGGTCCCGCGAGAAAGGGGGGTCGCCGGTCGACGAGTGCACGGGCTGCGTCGGTGAGCGACGGCCACACGGGCCGCGCGACACAGTGGCGGGACCCGTCGGCGCGCCTCCGCGGCAAAAACAGGGACCTGCGGTATGAGACGGGCGTCCACCCTGTGGACAGCTTGTGGGTCGGACGGAGCTGGCGGGCCCGCGCACCGACAGCGTCGCGCACAGGCGGGCCGTGCGCCACCGGGTGGAGCCACGAACGTGCGGGGCTCGAGCGACCCGCCCAGAGCCGCGGAGGGCCCGCTCAGTCCTTGTTGTGGCGGGCGCGCTGCTTGATGCGCGCCGTGAGCTCCTGCACCTGCTCGAAGGTCTTGCGCCGCTGCGCGATCTCGTTGCGGATCTTCTTGTCCGCGTGCATGACCGTGGTGTGGTCGCGGCCGCCGAACGTCTGGCCGATGCGCGGCAGCGACAGGTCGGTCAGCTCGCGGCACAGGTACATGGCGATCTGGCGCGACTGGGCCAGCGCCTTCGTCTTGCCCGGCCCGCACAGCTCGTCCATCGTGACGCCGAAGAACTCGGCGACGACGGCCATGATCGTCGCGGCGGTGATCTCCGAGGCGGCCGAATCCGGGATGAGGTCCCGCAGGACGATCTCGGCGAGCTGGGTGTCGACCGGCTGCCGGTTCAGCGACGCGAACGCCGTGACCCGGATCAGCGCGCCCTCCAGCTCGCGGATGTTGCGCTCGATGCGCTCGGCGATGAACTCCAGGACGTCCCCGGGCACGGCCAGGCGGTCCTGTGCGGCCTTCTTGCGCAGGATCGCGATGCGCGTCTCGAGCTCGGGGGGCTGGATGTCGGTGATCAGGCCCCACTCGAACCGCGTGCGCATGCGGTCCTCGAGCGTCTCCAGCCGCTTGGGCGGCCGGTCGGAGGACACGACGATCTGCTTGTTGGCGTTGTGCAGCGTGTTGAAGGTGTGGAAGAACTCCTCCTGCGTGCCTTCCTTGCCCTCCAGGAACTGGATGTCGTCGACCAGCAGCACGTCGACGTCGCGGTAGCGGCGTTGGAAGGCGACCTTGCGGTCGTCGCGCAGGGAGTTGATGAAGTCGTTGGTGAACTCCTCGGTGGACACGTAGCGCACGCGCATCCCCGGGAACAGCCGCTGGGTGTAGTGGCCGACGGCGTGCAGCAGGTGCGTCTTGCCCAGCCCGGAGTCGCCCCAGACGAACAGCGGGTTGTACGCGCGGGCCGGGGCTTCGGCGACCGCGACGGCCGCGGCGTGGCTGAAGCGGTTGGAGGCGCCGATGACGAACGTGTCGAAGATGTACTTCTCGTTCAGCCGGGTCTGGGAGCTGCGCGTCGCGGTGTCGGCGGCGGGCGGGCCCGAGTAGCTGGGCGGCCACACCTCGGCAGGCCGCTGCGAGTCGCCGCCGTTGGTGCTCTGCTCGGGCTCCTGCATGCGGAACGGGCCCGTGTCGCCGAGTCCGTTGCGCGCGGGCGGCGCGGGAGGCGCCTCGGTGACCTGCCGCGAGATGGCGGGCTCCTGGCCGGGCGGGTCGGGCACCTCGGTGCCGCCCGAGGCGGCCGATGCGTCGACGACCACGGCGAGGTTGACGGTGACGCCGAGGTGGCGGCCCAGTGCGTCGCTGATCGGGCGGCGCAGGATCCGTTCGATGGCGTCCTTCGCGAACTCGCTGGGCGCGGCCAGGAGCGCGGTGCCGTCGATGAGCCCGAGCGGGCGGGTGAGCCGGAGGAACGCGCGCTGCTGCGGCGACATCGGCGTTGACGGGGATCCGCTCGACGTGCCGGAGAGGTCGGCGATGACCCTGTTCCAGACTTGTCCGAGATCGCCAGGCTGGTCGGCCACCGGTCGGCACCCCCCTCCGGTTGTCGCCCTCAGGTCCGCTTGTCCCCAGACTTGTCCACAGCTGTGCGCAAGACCGTACGCGGGCGCACCCCGTGTTCAGTGGGCGGCCCGTGGACTCGATCGGAGAGGATCCCCCCGGATCCAACGATGGACGCGCACGCTAGCAATCGGTGCGCATCGCCACAAGACACCCTCGCCCCCTCCGACGCGCGCCCGGGGCGGTTTGACCCTCCTCTTCGCCGCTGCGTACCCTGGTCAGGAAGCGTGCCCCTTCTCGGGGCGCCATTTGTCCGACCCCAGCGAAATGACGACCGGCGGCCCCGTGCGCCGGTTGTCGACCAGGAGAGCCGACCAGTGAGCAAGGGCAAGCGCACCTTCCAGCCGAACAACCGCCGTCGGGCGCGCACGCACGGCTTCCGGCTGCGGATGCGCACCCGCGCCGGTCGCGCCATCGTTGCCGCGCGGCGCGGCAAGGGCCGCGAGCGGCTCTCCGCCTGATCGCCGGGCCCCGGTGCTGCCGGCTGAGTCCCGGCTGACGCACCGGGACGAGTTCGCCTCTGTCATCCGGCGTGGCCGACGCGGTGGCCGTTCCCGTCTAGTTGTGCATCTGCACAGGGCAGACGAGGCCACCGCGCCGCGCGCCGGATTCGTCGTGAGCAAGGCCGTCGGCGGTTCCGTGGTGCGCCACCGCGTCGCCCGCCGGCTCCGCCACCTCGTGCGCACCCGGCTCGCTGCCCTGCCCGCCGATGCCCTGCTCGTCGTCCGGGCGCTCCCGCCCGCTGCGACGTCCACGTCGGCCCAGCTCGGCGAGGATCTCGACGCCGGTCTGCACGTCGCGCTCCGCAAGCTGGTCCGGTCGTGATCGCCCGGCTGCTCGTCGCCCTGGTGCGCGGCTACCAGGTGTGGATCTCCCCGATGCTGATGCCCAGCTGCCGCTTCCACCCGTCGTGCAGCGCGTACGCGGTGGAGGCCCTGCAGGTGCACGGCGCCGTTCGCGGGTCGTGGTTGACGCTGTGCCGCCTCCTCCGCTGCGCGCCATGGCACCCTGGAGGCGTCGACCTGGTGCCGCCGCGCAGTAAAGCCGACGCTGCCCGCACCCGTCCGGCCGAGGAACACTCCGAGGAGCAAGCGCCGTGCTGAACTTCATCTACTACCCGGTCTCCTTCATCTTGTGGGCCTGGCATCAGGCGTTCAGCTTCCTCATCGGTGACGGCGGTTTGGCAGGCGGCATCAACTGGGCGCTGTCGGTCGTCTTCCTCATCTGGACGCTCCGCGCGGTCCTGTACAAGCCGTTCGTCACGCAGGTGCGCTCGATGCGCAAGATGCAGGAGTTCCAGCCCGAGCTGCAAAAGGTTCGCAAGAAGTACGCGAACGACAAGCAGAAGCAGGCCGCGGAGATGCAGCGGCTGCAGAAGGAACACGGCGTCAACCCCGTCGCGGGCTGCCTCCCGGTGCTGGTCCAGCTACCGGTGTTCATCGGCCTCTTCCACGTTCTCCGCTCGTTCGGGCCGGTCAACGACCAGGGCATCCCGGTCAACCTCGACGGCTCGGTCCGCACCCAGAACTACTTCTTCGACCACGCAGGCGTGCTGTCGTTCAACAACGCCAGCCTGTTCGGCGCGAAGCTGGGCTCCTGGGTGACGCAAGGCTCGGAGCTGCTCGAAAAAGCGGGCACCACGATGACCAACATGATCGTCGTGATGATCCCGCTGATGATCGCGGCGGGCGTGTTCACGCACATCACGGCGCGGCATTCGGTGGCCCGCCAGATCGCCTCCGGCCAGGGCGCGGACAACCCGCAGACCGCGATCATGCAGAAGCTGATGCTCTACGTCTTCCCGATCGGTGTCGTGGTCGGTGCACCGTTCCTGCCGCTGGCGATCCTCATCTACTGGGTGGCGAACAACCTGTGGACGCTGGGCCAGCAGTACGTGGTCTACCGCAGGATCGACGCCGAGCAGGCCGAGAAGAAGGAACAGAACGCCGTCGCCCGCCAGGCGCTCGCCCCCCGGCCCGGCCAGAAGCCGGTCCGCCCCGAGCCCGAGCCCACGCCCGAGCCCGAGGTCGACGAGCTGCCTGCGAAGAAGCCGGGCGCGAAGCCGGTGAGCCGCAAGACCGCGGGCGCGGCCTCGGCCAACGGCGCGGCCCGCACCAACGGTGCGGCGAGGCACGGCGGCACGGCAGGCAACGGCACGAGCGCAACCACGAACGGAACCAACGGCACAGCCGGAGCGGGCCGCGGCGCGGGGAGCACCCCAGCGCAGCGTCGCCCCCGGAAGCGCCGCTGATCCAGCAGACCTGAAGCGACCGCCCGCGTCGGCGGCCGCCGCGGCAACGCTCGACGCCGCACTACCGGAGGAGGAGACGCATCGTGCCCAAGACCGCCCAAGAAGGTGCCACCAGGCGGTGGCGAGGACCAGCTCGTCCGCGAGGGCGACATCGCAGGTGACTACCTCGAGCGCCTGCTCGACGTGCTCGATTACGACGGCGACATCGACCTCGACGTCGAGGCGGGCCGCGCGATCATCAGCATCGACGGCGGCGAAGACCTGGAGAAGCTCGTCGGGGACCGGGGCGCGGTCCTGGAGGCGTTGCAGGAGCTCACCCGGCTCGCCGTGCAGCAGGCGTCGGGCAACCGCAGCCGCCTGATGCTCGACATCGCCGGTTGGCGCCAGGCCCGCCGCGACGAGCTCACCGAGCAGGGCCTCCGCACCGCCAAGGAGGTGCTCGAGACCGGTGAGTCGGTCCGGCTTGCGGCCGATGACGCCGTTCGAGCGCAAGGTCGTGCACGACGCCGTCGCGCGGGTCAAGGGTGTGTCGAGCGAGAGCGAAGGCGAGGAGCCGCGCCGGCAGGTCGTCGTCTTCCGCGGTGCCTGAGCTCTTCGGCGATCGACTACCCGCGGCCGAGCGCTACGCCGAACACCTCGCCACCACCGGTGTCGAGTGGGGCCTCGTCGGGCCCCGCGAGGCGGCCAAGGTCTGGGAACGCCACGTCCTCAACTGTGCGGTCGTCGCTGATCTGATACCGGCCGGGGCGCGGGTGCTCGACATCGGGTCCGGGCGCGGGCCTGCCCGGGATACCGTTGGCCCTGGCCCGCACGGATCTGCACATCGTGCTGGTGGAGCCGCTCAGCCGTCGGGTCGAGTGGCTGCGCATGGTGTTGGACGACCTCGACCTCCCGATCGAGGTCGAACGGGGCCGGGCCGAGGACCCCCAGGTTCGACGGCGGTGGGAGGGAGCGGACGTGGTCACCTCCCGTGCGGTCGCACCGCTTCACCGACTCGCCGCGTGGTGCCTTCCCCTGGTTCGCCCAGGTGGGATGATGCTCGCCGTGAAGGGTGTTTCCGCCCCCGCCGAGGTGGAGCGGGACGCCCGGGCCGTCGCTGCTTCCGGCGGCGGCATGCCCCGGATCGAGACGTGCGGGGTGGGCATCGTCGATCCGCCGAGCACGGTGGTCGTCGTGGAGCGCAAAGAGCCGCGGCGGAGGAAAGGGTGAACGTGCACGTGCCCGAGCAGAGCTTGCGGAGCGACTACCGGTCCGATGTTTCACGTGAAACAGCGACAGCGGAGGCGAGCAGCAACCCCGGCTGGACGCCGATCGCCGAGGAGGCGGCCCGGGCGGCGCGCGTGCTGCACCCGGACCGGCACCGGATGGCCCGCCCCTCCCAGCGCAGGTTGATGACCGTCGCCAACCAGAAGGGCGGCGTCGGCAAGACGACGAGCACCGTCAACCTCGCGGCCGCGCTCGCCCTGCACGGCGTGCGGGTGCTGGTGCTCGACCTCGACCCGCAGGGCAACGCGAGCACCGCGCTGGGGGTGGATCACCGGCTGGGCACGCCGTCGACGTACGAGGTGCTGCTGGGCGAGATCCCGCTGGCCGAGGCCGCGGTGGCGAGCACGGCCTCCCCCGACCTGCTCTGCGTGCCCGCCACCATCGACCTCGCCGGGGCCGAGATCGAGCTCGTCAGCATGGTCGCCCGCGAGCACCGCCTCAAGCAGGCGCTGCGGCCCGAGGCGCTCGACGAGCTCGGCGTGGATTACGTCTTCGTCGACTGCCCGCCCTCGCTCGGGCTCCTCACCGTGAACGCCCTCGTGGCGGCCGACGAGGTGCTCATCCCCATCCAGTGCGAGTACTACGCGCTGGAGGGGCTCGGTCAGCTGCTCTCCAACATCGACCTCGTCCGCTCGCACCTCAACACCGAGCTGCACGTCTCGACGATCCTGCTGACCATGTACGACGGGCGCACCAAGCTCGCCGATCAGGTCACGAACGAGGTACGCGAGCATTTCGGGCCCACGGTGTTGCGTACCGTGATCCCGCGCAGCGTGAAGGTCTCCGAGGCGCCGGGCTACAGCCAGACCGTGCTGGCCTACGACCCCGGCTCGCGCGGGGCCATGAGCTATGTCGACGCGGCGCGGGAGATTGCTGACCGGGGTGTGCAGCCGCCCACCCCGGAGGCCTGAGACAAGGGTTAGCAGCCATGAACGAGCGAGGAGCCCCGCAGCGCAAGGGCGGCCTGGGACGGGGGCTGGCGGCGCTGATCCCCACGGGGCCTCCGGTCGTCGATCTGGCTCCGCGCTCCACGGGCGTCATCGAGTCGCCGCGGCCCCGTCCGTCTTCTGAGTCCCCCGGCGCGTCGGATCTCCCGGCGCTGGCCGAGTACCGCGAGATCGACCTCGCCGCGATCGTGCCCAACCCGCAGCAGCCGCGGACCCAGTTCGACGACGAGGCGCTCGCCGAGCTCGAGCACTCGATCCGCGAGTTCGGCCTGCTGCAGCCGATCGTGGTCCGCGAGGTCTCGCCCGACCGCTACCAGCTCGTCATGGGCGAGCGCCGCTGGCGGGCGGCGACGCAGGGCCGGGCTCCTGCGGGTGCCCGCGATCGTGCGGCAGACCGCGGACGACGCGATGCTGCGCGACGCGCTCCTGGAGAACATCCACCGCGTCCAGCTCAACCCCCTCGACGAGGCAGCGGCCTACGAACAGCTCCTCGCCGAGTTCGGGGTGACCCACAGCGAGCTCGCCGACCGGCTCGGCCGCAGCCGTCCCGTCGTCACCAACACCATCCGCCTGCTCCGGCTGCCGGTCTCCGTGCAGCGGCGCGTGGCGGCGGGCGTGCTGTCCGCGGGGCACGCGCGGGCCCTCCTCGGCCTGGAAGACGCGGGCAGGCAGGAGGACCTCGCCGCCCGCATCGTCGCCGAAGGCATGTCGGTGCGGGCGACGGAGGAGGCGGTGCGTGCTGATGCGCCGCGACTCCCCCGAGAAGCCGCGCCCGGCCCGCCGTCGGCCCCTGCAGGCGCCCGGCCTGCAGGACCTGGCCGAGCGGCTCTCCGACCAGTTCGACACGCGGGTGAAGGTCGAGCTCGGGCAGCGCAAGGGCCGGATCGTGGTCGAGTTCGGGTCGGTCGAGGACTTCGGAGCGCATCGCCGACCTCATGCGGTCCACGGGCGCCCCCAGCTCGAGCGCTGTGCGCATGTTTCACGTGAAACAGGCGCACGCCCGGTGTTTCACGTGAAACGTCGGGTCACCGCGCGGTCGATCAGGCGGGCGTAGAGCCGGCCGAGGTCGATGCCTGCGGCGCCGGCGGCGGTGGGCAGCAGCGACGTCTCCGTCAGCCCCGGGGAGACGTTCACCTCGAGGATCTGCACCCGCCCCGACCGGTCCACGACGGCGTCGGTGCGGGAGACGTCGCGCAGGCCGAGGAGCTGGTGGGCGGCGAGCGCGGCGTCGGCGAGCGCGGCGGCAGTCGCGGTGTCGACCCGGGCCGGGCAGTGGAAGGTGGCGGCGCCTGGCGTGTAGCGCGCGGTGTAGTCGTAGACCCCGCCCTTCGCCTCCACCTCGACGGCAGGCAGGGCGCGGGGGGTGCCCTCGTCCTCGACCACGGTCACCGCGACCTCGACGCCTTCGATGAACCGCTCGGCCAGGACGGTGTCGGCGTAGGCCAGGCAGCTGACCATCGCCGCGGGCAGCTCGGCCCGATCGGTGACGACCTGCGCGCCGAGCGCGGAGCCGCCCTGGTCGGGCTTGAGCATCAGCGGCAGCCCGAGCCGGTGGACCATCGCGTCGAGCACCGCCTGCGCGCCGAGCGTGCGGAAGGTGGTGTGCGGCAGCGCGACCCAGTCGGGGGTGTCGAGCCCGGCCCGCGCGAGCTCCGCTTTCGCGGTGGGCTTGTCCCACGCGCGGCGGCAGGCCTGGGCCGGGGTGCCGACGAACGGCACCCCGAGCAGCTCCAGCACGGCCTGCACCGAGCCGTTCTCCCCTTCGCCGCCGTGCAGCGCGATCGCGACGGCGTCGGGCGGGTCGGTGCGCAGGCGCTCGACGAGCGCGCCGTCGACGTCCCACTCGCGCACGTCGAGGCCCACCTCGCGCAGCGCCGTCGCGAGCCGGTGCCCCGACCGCAACGACACCTCCCGTTCGTGCGAGATGCCGCCTGCCAACACCGCTACGGTGTGCTCTCCCATGCCGGAAGTGTCCACGGACCACCCCTCGGGGGTGGTCAGGGGGTGTACGGGGACGGCGCCTGCGGGCCCTGGCCGATGGCGGGGCGCGCCGGGCTGCCGAACGTGCGCACGACGTCGAGCTCCGCCTCCAGGACGCCCGCCAGCCTGCGAACGCCTTCGGTGATCCGCTCGGGCGACGGGTAGCAGTACGACAGCCGCAGCTGCCTGCTGCCGAACCCGTCGGCGTAGAACCCGGTGCCCGACGCGTACGCGACGCGGGCGGTGACCGCGCGCGGCAGCATCGCCTTCGTGTCGACGCCCTCGGGCACGGTGAGCCATACGTAGAAGCCGCCATCGGGGACGTTCCACGTGCACCCGTCCGGAAGGTGAGTTTCCAGCGCCCGGAGCATCGCGTCGCGCCGGTCGCGGTAGGCCTCGGTGTAGGTCTTCACCTGGCTGCGCCAGTCGTGGTTGGCCAGGTACCGGGAGACCAGTCATCTGGGTGAAACTGGGCGGGCACAGCGTCGCCGATTCGGCGGCGAGGACGAGGCGGTCGCGCACCGCCGGCGGAACCAGCGCCCAGCCCACCCGCAGGCCCGCGGCGAAGGTCTTGGAGAACGAGCCCAGGTAGACGACGTCGCGGTCGAGCGAGCGCAGCGCCGGGTAGGTGTGTCCGCTGAAGCCCAGCAGCCCGTAAGGGTTGTCCTCGACGACGGCCACGCCGTACTCGCGGCAGATCTGCAGCACCTCGGCCCGCCGCGACACCGAGAGCGTCACGCCCGCGGGGTTGTGGAAGGTGGGGACCGTGTAGAGGAACTTCGGCGTGATCCCCTGCCCGGCCAGGCTGTGCAGCGCGTCGCGCAGCAGCGCGGGCACCAGGCCCTCGGCGTCCATGGCGACGTGCACCACCCGCGCTTGGTACGCGGCGAAGCTCCCGAGCGCCCCGACGTAGGAGGGACCCTCGGCGAGCACGACATCGCCTGGGTCGCAGTAGATGCGGGTGACCAGATCGAGCGCCATCTGCGAGCCGACGGTCACCACGACGTCGTCCGGGTCGGCGCGGATGCCTTCGAGCGCCATCACCTCGCAGATCTGCTCCCGCAGCTCGGGCCTGCCCTGGGCCGAGCCGTACTGCAGGGCGACCTGCCCCTCCTCGGCGACGAGCGCGGCGACCTCGCCCGCCAGCGACTCCATCGGCAGCGCGGCCAGGTTGGGCATCCCGCCCGCCAGCGACACGACCTCCGGCCTGCTGGCCACCGCGAACAGCGCACGGATCTCCGACGCCGTCATCCCCGCCGTGCGCGCCGCGAACCGCTCGGTGGCGGCGACGGGTGGCGGGATGCTGACGGGGTGCTCAGACACGTGCTCTCCTGTGTCGTTTGGGTAACGGGGATCCGATCGAGTGTAACCAGGATGGCGGAACGTTCTGCCCTTCGTCGTGACATACGTGCCGGTCACAGGTCTCGGGGTGGGAATCGAGGCTGGATCGATCTATCGTCGGACCGTCGACGCACACGGCGGCGGCCACCCAGAGTTCCATCACGATCGGTCGCCGGAGGTCTTGCACGTGTCCTGGCACATGGCGCCGCTCACTCTGGACAATCTGGACGATCTGCCCAAAAGGTGCCGTCGCTGCGTCTTCTGGGAGCTCTCCGACAGCCTCGGCAAGCAGGCCGGTGACTTCGGCTCCACGGAGCTGGAGAAGGAGGCCTGGGTCTCCGAGGTGCTCCTCGAGTGGGGCTCCTGTGGTCGGGTCGTGCACATGGACGGCGTGCCCGCGGGATACGTCATGTACGCGCCGCCCTCCGCCGTGCCGCGCGCCGCCGAGATGCCCACCGGTCCGGTCAGCGCCGATGCCGTTCTGCTCACCACGATGCAGGTGATGCCGGAGTACTCCGGCGAGGGGCTCGGCCGGATGCTCGCGCAGGCCGTCGTGAAGGACCTCACCCGCCGTGGCGTCAAGGCGGTCGAGGTGTTCGGCGAGCAGCGCCCCGGCATCGAGCCCGGCTGCCTCATCCCGGCCGATTTCCTCCGCGGCGTCGGTTTCAAGACGATCCGCCCGCACCCGCGCTGGCCGCGGCTGCGGATGGAGCTTCGTTCGGCGATGACGTGGAAGGAAGACGTCGAGGCCGCGTTGGAGCAACTTCTCGGCACGATCACCATTCCGCTGCAGACGAGCCCTCCCGCAGTGGGCCTACCAGCCCAAACACCATCGCGCGCCACGGGCGCGCTCAGGGCGCGCTGTACGGCTCGCTGACGCATCACCACGGTGACCGCCTTCAGATGGCCTTGGCCTCGCCGCGTTCGAGCTCACGGGCCAACACATCGCCGAAAGTGAACGTTCCGGTCGGTTGATCATCCTGTCCGAGCAGGTAGAGCCGCTTGACGGCGACCAGGATCCCCTCCGCGACCACATCGCGGAACACCGGATCCATGAGCCTGCGGAGATCACCCATGTTGGACAGGTAGCCGACCTCGACCCGGACGGCGGGCATCCGGGTGAGCCGCAGCAGCTCCCAGGTGCGGGCCTGGGTGCGGCAGTCCTGCATCGCCGTGCGGATGAGCAGCTCGCGCTGGATCAACCCGGCGAGCGCCTCCCCCACCGTCGACGTGGAGCCGGTGCCGTTGCCGAAGTGGAATGTCGCGAGGCCCTGGGCGTACATGCTGCGATCGGCGTCGGTGTGCAACGACAGGACGAGGTCCGCGCCCGCGTTGTTCGCGAACGCCGCCCGCTCCGGCTCCGAGGGGCAGGTGTGCTCCTGGCGCGAGAGCATCGCGTCCATCCCGGTGGCGGCCATCCGGCCGACGAGCCGCCGGGCGAGGTCCCACATGAGGTCGGCCTCCGCGATGCCCGCGGAGACGACGCCGCGATCGGGCCCGCCGTGCCCGGCGTCGACCACGATCCGCTTGCCGCGCAGCCGGGGACCGGCCTGGCGCAGCAGCTCCTGCTCGCGCATGAGGTGCGGGCGCCCGCCCGTGACCTTGCGGCCGAGCTGGCGCAGCGAGCGCAGCGTGGCGGGCCCGCACAGGCCGTCGGAGATCAGGCCGTATTCGCGCTGGAACCGGCGCAGTGCGTGCTCGGTCTGCTCGTCGAAGACACCGCCCGGTCGGCCCGGGTCGTAGCCGAGCTCGGAGAGGCGCTCTTGGAGCGCGACGACATCGTCGCCGGTCATGGGCGCGGAGACCATCAGCGCGAGCATCCGGTCGCCCAGGGTCCACCCGGCGTCGCGCAGAGCGCGGTAGGTGGACGGTCCGACGATCCCGTCGGAGATCAGGCCCCGCTGCTGCTGGAAGGAGCGGACCGCGTGCTCGAGCTCGGCGTCGAAAACAGGCTCGTCCGGGCCGATGAGGAGGCCGAACTGCCGCAGCATGGCTCTGATCTCGACGACCGCGACTCCGCGGTCACCTCGGCGCAGCAGCTGCATGCACCCCTCGCTCATCTCGCCAGCCATGGCGCCGCTTCACCGCGGACACCTCGATCGCGAACACCATTGTGCCTTGCCGCCCCCGGAGCACCGGGCAGCGGGCGGTGCTCGGGCGTGTCCTCCTCGTGATATGACGGTGCCCCGCACCTGGTATGTGCGGGGCACCGGGGGCGGATCAGCCGAGGTAGTCGGCCAGATCCGAGAGCAGCGCGGCCTTCGGCCGAGCGCCGACGATCTGCTTGACGGGCTTGCCGTCCTGGAAGACGATCATCGTGGGGATCGAGAGGACCTGGTAGGCCTGCGCCGTCTTCTGGTTGGAGTCGACGTCGAGCTTGGCCACCGTGATCTTGTCCTTGTTCTCGCCCGCGATCTCGTCGAGGACGGGGGCGACCATCTTGCAGGGTCCGCACCACTCGGCCCAGAAGTCGACGAGAACGGTCTTGCCGCTGTTGATGACGTCGCTGTCGAAAGTGGCGTCGGTGACGTCGACGGTGTTCTTGCCCATGGTGATCTCCTCTGTCTCAGTGCCTGGAAAGTCGGGGTGGGCGGTCAGCCGGTGACCGCGGCCACCTGCTGGGACGCCTGGCCGTAGCCGCCGCCCGCCAGCTCGCTGGGCACCGGGCCCTCGGCGAGCCAGCGCTCGGCGTCGATCGCGGCGGCGCAGCCGGAGCCCGCTGCCGTGATCGCCTGGCGGTAGGTGTGGTCGACGAGATCGCCACAGGCGAACACGCCGGGGATCTTGGTGACCGTGCTGGGCGATGCGACCTGCACGTAGCCCGCCTCGTCCAGCTCGATCTGGCCGCGCACGAGAGCGCTGCGCGGGTCGTGGCCGATCGCGACGAACATGCCCGACACGTCGAGCGTGCTCTCCTCGCCGGTGCGGGTGTCGCGCAGGCGCAGGCCCATCACGCTGCCCTCGCCGAGAACCTCGGTGACCGCGGCGTTGTTGATCCAACGGATCTTGGGATCCTGCCGGGCGCGCTCGAGCATGATGCGCGAGGCGCGGAACTCGTCGCGGCGGTGCACGATCGTGACCGACTTGGCAAAGCGGGTGAGGAACGTGGCCTCCTCCATCGCGGAATCGCCACCGCCGATGACGGCGATGTCGCGATCGCGGAAGAAGAACCCGTCACAGGTCGCACACGCGCTCACGCCGCGCCCGAGCAGGGTCTGCTCACCGGGCACGCCGAGGTAGCGGGCGGCCGCACCCATGGCCAGGATCACCGCACGGGCCGCGTAGGTGACACCGTTGGCGACGACGGTCTTGACCTCACCCTCGAGCGAGACCTCCTCGACGTCCTCCGACTTCAGCTCGGCGCCGAACCGGATGGCCTGTCCGCGCATCTGCTCCATGAGCTCGGGGCCCATGATGCCGTCGGTGAAGCCGGGGTAGTTCTCCACCTCGGTCGTGGTCATCAGAGCGCCGCCGAACTGCGTGCCTTCGAACACCAGCGGTCGCAGCTGCGCCCGCGCCGCGTAAACGGCGGCGGTGTATCCCGCGGGGCCCGACCCGACGATGATCAGGTCGCGCACGTCGGTGGTCACAGTTCTCGTCCTTTCGTTGCGTGCAGCAGGTAGAACACGATCCCAGTACCAGGCATTCCACGCGTAGCGGGGCTCACTGCGGGGCCACGTGGCCTGCCGCGAGCAGGGTTCCCGCGCCGGGACCGCAGGCGGGATCGACGATGACGATGTCAAACGTCCCGCGCCTGCCCGTGCCCAGGACCAGCAACACGCCGGGGGCGCCCTCGAACGTCACCCGACGGCCGCCCAACAGCGGCGCGGTGGGCGCGACACCCGGTGCGGCGACCGCCTGCAGGCATCCCGCCCGGCGCGCGGGGTCGTCGAAGCCGCCGGTGTCGCGGACGCCGATGGTCGAGACGCCTTGGGCGGCCAGCCGTGGACGGTCGACGGCAGGCAGCTGCCCCTCTCGTGCCTCGAGCAGGCCTGCCCCCACGAGCACCGCGACGAGCAGCACGGCCGCCAAAACGGCGGGGCGGCGCACCAGCGCGGGCAACCTCGATGGTCGACGCTGCGGCGGCGCGTCCGCTGCGGGGCTGTGCGGCGCAGGCGCGAGCGGCGCCTGTTCGGCCCGCAGCGCTGCCCGCCAGCGCTCGGCCACCGCGGGCGGCACGGGCGGGTCGTCGACGGCGGCGAGATCAGCGCGGGTGGCGGCGAGGGCCTCCAGGACGGCGCGGGCCGCCGGATCGGCCTCGGCCGCAGCGCGGACCTCGCGGGCCTGCGCCTCGTCCAGGACGCCCGCATCCAGATCGGCGAGCCGCGACACGTCCGGGCGGGGCACGTCGGGGTGCGGCCCACTCATCGCTCTCCCTCGCTGCGCTCGGTCGGCGCTTCGCGGGGGCGCTGCGTCGATGGTTTGCTCGCAAGCTCGCTCACCGAACCTCCTCCCGCAGGTGGCCGAGCAGCTCGGCGAGCCGGGCGCGGGCCCGGGCGCAGCGGCTCTTCACCGTGCCCACCGGCACCCCTTCCAGCCGGGCGACCTCGGCCACGGGCCAACCCTGCACGTCGACGAGCACCACCGCCACCCGCTGTTCGACGGGCAGAGCGGCCAACGCCTCGTCGACGGCCAGCCGGGTGACCAGCTCGCCCGCGGGATCGGTGCGCCCGGGCAGATCGCGCTCGCCCCACGCGACGGTGGGACGGGTGCGGTCGCGGCGGATCCGGTCGATGCAGACGTTGACCGTGATGCGGCACAGCCAGGTGCTCACCGAGGCATCGCCGCGGTAGGTGTGCGCCCGGCGCAGCGCGGCGATGAGCGCCTCCTGCACCGCGTCGGCGGCGTCATCGGGATGGCCGAGCATCCGCATGGCCACTCCCCACAGGCGGCCGAAGCTGCGCTCGGCGAGCAGGCCGAACGCCTGCGGATCGCCGCGGCGGTAGGCGGCCATCAACTCGGCATCACTGGGCGCCCGCACGTCGTCGGAAGCCACCGGGATCACGTCGCGAGGCTAGGTCGCGGCCCCCGCTCCCCGTGGGCGTTCGGCGAAAGCCGACCGCTCAGGCGCCTGCCCGGAGGAACTGGATCTCGTTGATCTGGGTGACGTTGTCGTCGCCGTTGCCGTTGCCGCCGAGCTTGGTGATCCAGAGCAGGACGTGGGTGACCGGCTGGCTCCCGGCCAGCGAGACCTGGGTGGCCCCGTCGGCCAGGGTGGCCTGCGTGAGCAGCGCCGTGTCGTCGAGCGCGGCATCGGGCGTCTGCGCGGAGCGCACCTGGATGACGGTGCCCGGGCTGGGCGAATCGATCGACAGGGACGTGAGCTGCACGGCCGACGCGAACGACACCATGATCCCCACGCCGGGCTTCAGGCCGGGGAACTGCTGCTTGTAGCTGTAGGTGCGCCAGTTGCTCGACGTGTCGCCGTCGATGACCCGGGAGATCCGGCCCGCGTTGTCGGGATCACCGGTGGGGTCGAACACCTCGATCCCGGCGACCGAGACCGGCGCGCCGCCCGCCGGGGCCGGTGCGGCGGCGGGAGCCCCGGCCGCCGCGGGTGCGGCTCCGGCGGCGTCGTTGCCGACCACGATCACCGGCGTGTTGCTGTTGCTGACGAACAGCGAGCCGACCTTCACCCCGACGAACCCGAGCACGAGCACCACGGCGACCGCGAGCCCGATGAGGCCGATGATGAGGTTGCGCCTGCGCTTGGGGTCGTGCTGCGGCCGCGCCCTGGCGCCGTCCTGCCAGACGTCGCCGGGCTCGGAGGGGACGCCGTCGTGGTCGGGCGGGAACAAGGCGCTGCGGTCGTCCTCGGCCACCACCTCGTCGAGCAGCCGGTGCACGGCGGCGGCGGTGTGCACGTGGCCGGTGCTGCCCGTGGGGCTGAGCGCGCCGGTGGCCAGTGTGTCGAGCTCGACGGGCACGCCGGGGCGCTGGGTGGAGGGCGGGGCGACACCTGCGTTGCCCCGATCGGCGGCGCCGAGACCGGCGCGGGCCGCATCGGCGACCGACAGCGGCCAGCGGGAGGTGAGCAGGGTGTAGAGGAGCGCGCCGAGACCGCGGACGTCGTCGGCGGGCCCGAGATCGGGCCGGGGAAGCGCGAAGCACAGCTGGGCGGCGCCCTCGGGCGTGATCCGGACGCGCTGCGGGTGGTCGCAGCCGAGCACCAGGCCATGCCGGTGGGCCTCTTCGGCCGCCGCGGCGAGCGGGGCGACCGCGCGGGCCGCGGCGAGCGGCTTGATCAGCCCATCGGCGACCGTCTCGGCCAGGCTGCGCCCGGCCACCCATTCGGTGACGGCGGCGCCCAGGACGTCCTCGGGAACCCCGCTGGAACCGGGCGCGAGCACGTCGAGCAGGCGGGCGCACCCCGGGTGCTCGAAGCTGCCGGTGCGCAGCGCACGCACGACCATCTCCCCGGCCCGTGCGGTGCCGGTGGGGTCTTCCTCCCCGCCGATCGCGCCCGCATCGGGGGCGAGCCTGCGCAAGACGGTGACGGCCACGTCGCGCTGCAGAACGGTGTCTTCGGACTGCCAGAACTCGGCGCCCGCCGCCACGTCGGAGCCGACCCGGGTGTTGAGCCGGTAACGGCCGCCTAGCAGCGATCCGGCGCTGGTGGACGTGGAGGGGCGCACGGTTGGAGCGACCCGGACCGTGGCGGGTTCGTCGCTGCGCGCACGCCGATCTCCCCCCGGTGTGGTCGCGCCCGACGGCGGGCTCGCCACCTCGCTCACTCCCACGACCTCCCCCGGCCGGTACTGCTCCCCACCGAGAGCCTACTTCAGCTGGGTGTGTGGCGCCTGTGTTTGACCCGATCGACGATCCGTTCGACTTTGCCGAGGAGCGGGTTCAGCTCCGTCACCCGCAACACCCGCAGACCGACGAGCGTGACCGGCAGCGCGATCACCGTGGCGACCAGCAGTTGCGCCCACGCCCGGCCGAGCGGGGCCAGGCCCGCCCAGGGCAGCAGCGCGACCACCACCGCGGCCACCAGGGCACCGACCAGCGAGGCGATCAGCGTGCGCCCGGTCGTCGACGCGACGGCGAGCGTGGGGATCCGGCCCAGGCGCCGCCGCAGCAGGACCTGGCCGAGCACGGCACCGGCGATGAACGACAGGCCGTTGGCCGCCGCGAGGCCGAGCACCACCTCGCGGGCGGGCAGCAGCAACGGGCAGAGCAGCAGCAGCGGGATCTTCACGGCCACGGTGAAGAGCTGGATGAACGTGGGCGTCCGGCTATCGGTCATCGCGTAGAACACCCGCAGCTGCAGCATGGTGACCGCGTAGGGCAGCAGGCCGAACGCCGAGCAGGCGACAGCCGCCCCGATGCGCGCCGCCCCGTCGAGGTTGCCCGAGCGCAGCCCGAAGAGCGCCACGCCGACCTGGACGCCGAACACCGTGAGCAGCACCGAGAGCGGCACGAGGAAGACGGCGGAGAGCCTGCTGCCCAGCGCGAGGTCGTCGACGACGGCGCGCAGCTGCCCGTCCGCGGCCGAACGGCTCATGCGCGGCATCAGCGCGGTCAGCAGCGACACCCCCAGCACGCCGTAGGGCACCTGCAGCAACAGCCAGGCGTTCGCGTACACGGTGACCCCACCGGGATCGGCCGCGGCGGCGACGCGGGTGGTCACCATGTAGCCGGGGACGCCGATGAGCACATACGCGACGACCCACAGCACCAGGCCGCCCGCGTTCGACAGGCGCGGGTCCCAGCCCCATCGCGGGCGGTAGGTGAAGCCCGCGCGGCGCAGCGCGGGCAGCAGGACCACGGCCTGCGCGACGATCCCCAGGGTCGTGCCGATGCCCAGGACCAAGAGCTTCGGCTCGCCCATGCGCACGGGGTCCAGGCTGATCTCGCCGGGCATCATCGCGTAGACGCCGAGCACGACGAGCACGACGACGTTGTTGAGCACCGGCGCCCACGCGAACGCGCCGAAGGAGCCGCGCGTGTTCAGGATCGCGCCCAGCAGCGCGCCCAGTCCGTAGAACAGGATCTGGGGCAGGAGGAGGTAGGCCAGCGCTGTGGCGAGCTCGGGGCTCGCGGTGGCGGACTGGCCACCGAGGTAGAGCCGGGTGAGCAGCGGCGCGGCGAGCACCGCCAATGCGGTGCCCACCAGCAGCGCGGCACCGGCGAGCGTGATGAGACGGCGGATGTAGGTCTCGCCGCCGTCCGCGTCCTCCTTCTGGGCGCGGACCAGCAAGGGGATCATCACGCTCGTCAGGACGCCACCGAACAGCAGCTCGTAGACGATGTTCGGGAGGGTGTTCGAGACGGTGTAGGCGTCGTTCAGCACGCCGACGCCCAGGACGCCGACCAGCACCACCTGGCGGAGGAAGCCGGTGATCCGGCTGACCAGGTTGGCGACCGCCATGAGGCCGCTGGAGCGGCCGATCGACTCGGTGCGGGCGCGCGGGATCGGCGCGGTGTCGGCCTCGGCCGGGTCGGGGCTCTCCGGTGACGGCGGGGGCCCGACGACCATCGGCAGCCGCTCGGTCGGGTCCTCGGGGAAGGTCACCGCCGTGGTTGGGGAGAGGGCGGCGGCGGGCGCTGCTGGGTGGTGGGCGCGTCCTCCTGCGCCGCGAGCACCGGCTGCCGCGGGGTCGGGTCGGCGTGGCTCCGCAGCGTCGTGTGCGGCAACGGCAGCTGCTCCGTCGGCTCCTCCGTGGGCGGCGGCGTCGGGTCGACCCGCGCCGTCGGCCGCTGCCGCTCGCCCCGCACCCGACGCCAGATCCGGCGGCCCGCCAGCAATACGAGGAGTCCGCCCGCGATCGCCGTCAGCCACCCGGTGATGGTGCCGTAGGCGGTGGAGCGCACCCGCAGGCGGCTCGGTGGGCCCAGCGTTCCGCCGCCCGGAGTGCGGACCGCGGCTTCCACCGTGAACTGGCCCGCCCGGGTGACCTGCGCGTTCACCGACACCTGGCGACGCCCGAGCGGCGGGATCTGCTGCACGTCGGTCGGGGCGACGCGCAGCCCGGACGTGCCGACGACCTCGATCCGCACCCGGACCGTCACCGGCAGGGCGTTGGCGATCGTCAGCGGGAGCGGGGCGTCGGAGGTGCCCAGCGAGTAGGGGTTCGGCGGCTCCAGCACCCGGATGGAGTTGCGGATCGCGTCCACCCGGCCCAGCTCGGCCGACGCCGCGTACTGCGCGCCGGTGGGCGAACCGCGGCGGGTGGCCGAGGCGGGCCGCAGCACCCCGAGATCGAGCGGCGCGAACAGCTGGTCGGCGGTGATGCCCACGCCCGCGTTGGAGACGACGGCGGTGCGCAGGTCGGCGAGGTCGCGGACGGTCGACGCGACGGTGCCGATCGCCGCGCCCGAGACCACCGGCATCTCGACCGGTGGGTCGGCGTGCACGGGAGTCGCCTCCGGGTCCGTCGCGGCGAAGGCGGCGGTGAGGCCGACCGGCGTCACGTTCCCCGCGGTGATCAGGGTGCCGATGGCGTCGAGCAGGGCCCCGGCCCCGGTTCCCTCGGTTCCCCAGGCGTGCGGCGGGGCGAGCACGAGCGGTGTGCTGGACGTCGAACGGAAGGCGAGCGCGCCGATGAGGTCCTGCGTGCCCAGCGGACCGCCGTTGCCCGCGACGGACTCGGGTGTGGCCGCGGCGCCGGGTTCGGGCGCGGGCGGGGGGCCGGTCGGGCCGGTCGCCGCGCTCGCGAGCAGCGGGTCGCTGAGCAGCGCCGTCATCGGGTGGTTGCGGCCTGCGATGGGGACGACGCCGCTGCGGGTCCGGCCGTCGACGGAGTCGGCCGACAGCACCATCGACCGGGCCCCCGCCGCCTCCGCGACGTCCAGCGTCACGGTGTCGATGAGCCCGTCGGCGGGCCAGGTGACGTCCGTGGTGATCGGCGTCTGGAGCAGCGACGCGAGGATCTGCCGACCCGTGACGAGCGGACTGGGACGCGGCGGCGGTGAGCCCCCCGCGCTGCAGCGCGACGAGATCGGCGTCGGCGTAGGGCAGCGCGACGACGCAGCCGCCCTTCGCCACGGCCACGAGTTGGGCGAGCCACTGTGCGGCCACCGCCGCACCCGTGCCCGACGTGGTGGCTCCGTTCAGCCCGAGCACCTGGTAGCCCTGGCTCATCACCGACGCGGTCTCGACGAGGTCGGGGTCGACCGCCAGGCAGAGGGCCGACCGCACCGGCGAGCTGAGCGGGGCCTGCTGCGCGAGCGCGGCCACCAGCCCGCCGAGCCTGCCCGACGGGGCGAAGGAGGCGGCGAGCGTGTCGTCGTCGAGCAGCACGGGCGCGCCGGGCACGGTGGACAGCCGGTGCGGGACGTCGGTGATCGGGTACAGCACGGTCAGCGGGGCGGGCGCCGCGCTCCGCACGCGGGTGGTGTCGGCTCCGGGCAGGCCGAGCACCGGCAGCAGCATGCGCGCCGCCGCGAGCCGGGCCCGCGTGCCGCCCTCGGGCGTGCCGTTGACGTTCACCAGCAGCTCGTCGACGCCGGTGGCGCTGAGCGCGAGCCCGTTTGGCGTTGAGCCGCGCAACGGCACCGTCAGGCTCAGCGGCACCTGGGCTCCCGGCGCCAGTGTGTCGGCGACCGGGGTGAACTCCGGCGCCACGGCGTCGGTCGCCACATCGCCGTTCAGGGCGTCGCGGATCTGGCCTTCGGTGCCCAGCGGGTTGCCGCGCTGCAGGCGGACCTCGAGGTCGCCCACCGGGAGCGGCCCGTCGTTGGTCAGCGTGCCCGTGACGGTGAGCGTCGTGGGCCCGTCGGCGGTGACGACCCGCGGGCTGAGGTCGGTCAGCACCAGCCGCAGCCCACCCGCGGTGGCCGCTTCGGCGGGGCCCCCGACCAACAGCGCGGTGAGGACCACCACGACGACCGCGGCCAGAGCCGCGACCGGTCTCACGCCGTGTCCTCCAGCAACTCGGTCGCCCTGCGGATCAGCCGCCGCTCGTCGGCGTAGGCCAGCCGCGACTCCAGCTCGGCCAGCGGCACCCAGGCCACCTCCGAGACCTCGATGTCCTCGTCGGAGAGCTCGCCGCCGGTCGCGCGCAGGAGGAAGTGGTGCACGGTCTTGTGCACGCGGCGGTCTTCGGCGACGAACCAGAAGTCGATGGTGCCCAGCGGCGCGACCACGCTCCCGATGATCCCGGTCTCCTCCTCGACCTCCCGCACCGCGGCCTGCTCCGCCGTCTCCCCCGCCTCGATGTGTCCTTTGGGGAGCGACCAGAGCAGCCTGCCCCGGCGGTCCAGCCGCCCGATGACGGCGGCGGTCCCGGACGCGTGGTCGACGACCAGCCCACCCGCCGACGTCTCGTCGACCGTGCGCAGGCGGCGTCGCCGATCGACGGGACGGCCTCCGCGGCGCCCGCCCGAGCGCCCGCGGGAGGTTGACATGTGCCGATGGTAACGATGAGTGCATCCTCGGGTGGTGTGCCCGCGCCGGGACCAGTACTTGTTCGCCCCGTCCGAGGAGCAACGCCTAGACTGGCCCGCCGTGTCTGCCGCAGTTCCCACTGTTCCGTCCGATCTCGCGCGCGCCCAGGAGGATGCGGTGGTCGAGCTCGTGACCGTGCCACCGGTCGCGCTGGAGCTCGCCGAGCGGTTCGCCGCGGCAGGGCACCGGCTCTACCTCGTCGGCGGCTCCGTCCGCGACGCGCTGCTCGGCAGGCCGGGCACCGACCTCGACTTCACGACCGACGCCCGCCCCGAGGCCGTGCTGGCCCTCGTCGACGGGTGGGCGAGCGCGGTGTGGGACACCGGCATCGCGTTCGGCACCGTCGGGCTGCGCCGCCAAGGCGTGATCATGGAGATCACCACGTTCCGTTCGGACGCCTACGACCGCGTCACGCGCAACCCGGTCGTCGCCTACGGGGAGACGATCGAGGACGACCTGCTGCGCCGCGACTTCAGCGTCAACGCGATGGCCGTGGAGATCACCGGCGAGCGGCGGGCGTTCGTCGACCCGTTCGGCGGGCTCGCTGCCCTGGCCGCGGGCGTGCTCGACACCCCGGCCACGCCCGAGGAGTCGTTCGCGGACGACCCGCTGCGGATGCTGCGCGCCGCGCGGTTCGTCTCCCAGCTCGGGTTCACCCCCGCCGACCGCGTGGTGGCGGCGATGACGGCCATGGCGGGTGAGCTGGCCCGGATCACCTCGGAGCGGGTGCAGGCCGAGCTGAGCAAGCTCCTGCTCGGCACGCACCCCCGGCGTGGGATCGAGCTGCTCGTCGACACCGGCCTCGCCGAGGTCGTGCTGCCGGAGGTCCCCGCCATGCGCCTGGCCATCGACGAGCACATGCAGCACAAGGACGTCTACACGCACTCGCTCGTCGTGCTGGAGCAGGCGATCGACCGCGAGACCGACGGCCCGGACCTGGTGCTGCGCCTCGCCGCGCTGCTGCACGACGTCGGCAAGCCCGACACGCGCCGCAAGGAGTCCGACGGGCGGGTGAGCTTCCACCACCACGAGGTCGTCGGGGCCAAGCTCGTCCGGCGGCGGCTGCGCGCGCTGCGCTACCCGAAGGCGATCGTCGACGAGGTGTCGCAGCTGGTCTTCCTGCACCTGCGCTTCCACGGCTACGGCGGCGGGGAGTGGACGGACTCGGCGGTGCGCCGCTACGTCACGGACGCCGGGCCGCTGCTCTCGCGGCTGCACAAGCTCGTCCGCTCCGACTGCACCACGCGCAACCGGCGCCGGGCGGCCGCGCTGCAGCGGACCTACGACGGGCTCGAGGACCGCATCACCGCGCTGCGCGAGCAGGAGCAGCTGGACGCCATCCGGCCCGACCTCGACGGCAACGCGATCATGAAGCTGCTCGGGATCCCGCCGGGCCCCCTGGTGGGGAAGGCCTACAAGCACCTCTTGGC
Source organism: uncultured Actinomycetota bacterium (assembly GCA_963799945.1). Lineage (GTDB taxonomy): Bacteria > Actinomycetota > Actinomycetes > Mycobacteriales > Pseudonocardiaceae > Pseudonocardia. The sequence continues at coordinate 623,590 of CAWCZG010000001.1, read as the reverse complement.
GCTGCGCATGGAACAGGGGCCGCTCAGCCCGGAGGCCGCGGAAGCCGAGCTGCGGCGATGGGCGGCGGAGCAGGGCGTGTCGTAGGGACGCGGCGGGCCTGCATGTTGTGCACCAGCAGGCCCAGGGCGTACAGCCCGCTGGCCCCGGCGAAGAGCCAAGGGGCGCGGCCGTCGGGCGGGGCCGCGAACGCGGCGAGGGCCACGGCGCCGACGTAGCCGACGTTGAACACCACGTCGTAGAGCGCGAAGATCCGCCCGAGGAGGCCGTCCGGCCCGTCGCCCTGCACGGCCGCGTCCGCGCAGAGCTTCACGACCTGGCCCGCCAGGCCGATGACGAAGGCCGAGACGAGCACCATCGGCAGGCTGAGCAGCAGACCCAGCGCCAGCTGCATGACGCAGGCGACGACGAGCGCCACCCGGATCGTCCAGGCCCGCCCCCAGTGGTGCACCAGCCACGGCGTGACGAGCGCCGCGCACAGCAGCCCGGCCGCGGCGACGGCGACGACCTCGCCGATCCCGGCCAGGCCCGCCCGCAGGGGTCCGGCGTCGGTGAACGAGTAGCGGTAGAGCAGGAGCGTCAGCAGGGTGCTGATGCCGAACGCGAGCCGGTGCGCGGCCAGCCCGGCGAACGACGCCGCGATGGACGGGTTGGCAGCCACCGCGCGCGCCCCGTCGACGAAGCCGCGCAGCACCGCCGCCGCCGTGCCCGTGGTGCCGCGCGGCCCGTCGGGGCCGAGGCTGCGGCGGGCGAAGCGGGTGGCCAGCAAGGCGGCGAGCAGCGGGCCCGCGGCGGCCACGAGCGTGGTGATCGCCGAGCCCCCGTTCCCCGACCCGACGAGCAGCCGCAGACCGATCGCGCTCACCGCCCCCAGCGCGGACACCCCCGCGCCCGCCGTCACCGCCAGGGTGTTGGCCTCCACGAGGTGGCGGCGCTCGACGACGTGCGGCAGCGCGACCGACAGCCCGGCCAGGACGAACCGGCTGAAGCCCATGACGGCCAGCGCGCCGAGGTACAGGGCCGGTCCGGCGACACCGCCCACGACGGCCGCCGCCACCGCGGCGACGAGCCCGACCCGCACGGCGTTGGCGAATACGAGCACCCGGCGGCGGTCCCACCGGTCGAGCAGCGTGCCGACGAACGGGCCGAGCAGCGAGTAGGGCATGAGCAGAACGGCGAGCCCCGCCGCGACGGCCAGCGGATCGGCCTGGCGCTCCGGGTTGAACAGCACCGCTCCACCGAGCGCGGCCTGGAACATGCCGTCGCCCCACTGGGTGGCGAACCGCAGTTCCAGCAGCCGGCGGTACCTGCGGATGCGCAGGAGACCCGGTACGCCGAGCTGCTCCCGCGACGCCGTCGCCTGCCCTGGCGCGGCGGGCGGAACCGGACTCGGCACCCGCCGAAGGCTACGCGCAACATGCGGGTGCGACGATGGCATCGTGGTGGACGACCGCGCCGGGGGACGCTCCGGTCACGACGCCGGAGTGACTCCCGGAAGCCTGCTGGTAGCAGCGCCGGGACTGGCGGATCCGAACTTCCGGCGCACGGTCGTCTACGTCATCGAGCACCGCGAGCGCGGAACGCTGGGCGTGGTGCTGAACCGCCCGGGCGAGGTCTCGGTGCGCGACGTCCTGCCGTCGTGGGCGCCGTTGGCCACCCTCCCGCACGCCGTGTTCGTCGGCGGGCCCGTGGAGGGCCAGACCGCCCTGTGCCTGGCCGCCGTCCGGACCGGGCAGGACCCGGCGGCGCTGCACGGGCTCGTCGGGGTGCGGGGGCCGGTCGCGCTCGTCGACCTCGACGCCGACCCCAGCCCGCTCGCGTCCCGGCTGCGCGGTCTGCGGGTCTTCGCCGGGTACTCCGGGTGGGACGCGGGTCAGCTCGCCGCGGAGATCGGGCGCGGCGACTGGATCGTGGTGCCCGCGCTACCCGACGACGTGCTGGCCGGCCACGACCCGAACCTGTGGGGCCGGGTCCTGCGCCGCCAAGGTCCGCCCCTGGCCCTCCTGGCCACCTACCCGGCGGACGTCCGCCAGAACTAGGCCTCGCTGCGCGTGTCCCGGCACCCGGCGACGAGGTCGCAGCCCGCGCAGGCGCCCCCGCACGTGGCGGTGAACGGGGCCGGGGCGGGTGTCAGCGCGGCGGCGCGGTCGCCCACCAGCCCGCCGACCACCGAGAGCCCGACGACGCCCAGCAGGCTCACGGCCAGCACAACCCAGTCGAGCGCGGCGCCCGCGCCCGCGAGCAGCACCGCTCCGCCCACCACCGCGACCACGCCCGCCGCCCCCACGGGCACCGCCGCGGCCCGGTTTCCCGCGACGAACTGCGTCTCCGAGGAGAGCGTGGCCGGGGTGCGGACGCCCACCCACCGGTTGCGGCGCAGGATCGACCGCGCGCCGAGCACGGCCACCACGACCAGCGCGACACCGGCGAGCACGAGCAGACATCCGACGACGAGGCGGGCGGTGGCGGGCACGCCCCCAGGGTAGGCGAACCCGCTCGTCGGACCCGGACCGGCGGCGTTACCCTGGTGACGTGGCCCGTCGACTTACCGGCACCACCGCGTCGTAGATCTCTGCACCGGCGCGGTGACCCCTCACGCCCCACGGCGGAGGGGTTTTCTGGTTTCCGGGCCCGATTTCAGGAGTGGACATGAGCACCGACACCTCGCCCGTCTCGACCTCGGGGCCGAGTGACGCGGACCTGCCGTTCCGCTACGGCGCGACGCTGGCGGCCGACATCGAGCGGCGCTGGCAGGACCGCTGGGAGCGGGAGGGCACCTTCCACGTGCCCAACCCCAGCGGGCCGTGGGCGAGCGAGATGCCCGAGGGCGAGAAGGTCTACCTGCTGGACATGTTCCCCTACCCGTCGGGCTCGGGCCTGCACGTCGGGCACCCGCTGGGGTTCATCGGCACCGACGTGCTGGGCCGCTACCTGCGCATGACCGGCAAGACCGTCCTGCACGCGATGGGCTTCGACGCCTTCGGGCTGCCCGCCGAGCAGTACGCGGTGCAGACCGGCACGCACCCGCGCAAGACCACCGAGGAGAACATCCTGCGGTACAAGGCCCAGCTGCGGCAGCTGGGGCTGGCCCACGACGACCGGCGGTCGGTCGCCACCACCGACGTCGAGTTCTACCGCTGGACGCAGTGGATCTTCCTGCAGATCTACAACTCCTGGTACGACGGCACGCGCGCCCGTCCGATCGCCGAGCTGGAGGCCGCGTACGCCGCCGGGGAGCGCCCGACGCCCGACGGCCGGGCCTGGGCGTCGCTGAGCGCGGCCGAGCAGCGCAAGGTGATCGACTCCCACCGCCTGGTGTACATCTCGGAGGCGCCGGTCAACTGGTGCCCCGGGCTGGGCACGGTGCTGGCGAACGAGGAGGTCACCGCCGACGGGCGCAGCGACCGGGGCAACTTCCCCGTGTTCCGCCGCAACCTGAAGCAGTGGATGATGCGGATCACCGCGTACTCCGACCGGCTGGTCGCCGACCTGGACCGCCTGGACTGGCCGGATTCGGTCAAGGCCATGCAGCGCAACTGGATCGGCCGCTCCGAGGGCGCGCAGGTCCGCTTCCCCGTCGCGTGACACCGCGGCGATCGAGGTCTTCACCACCCGCCCCGACACGCTGTTCGGCGCCACCTACATGGTGCTGGCCCCCGAGCACCCGCTGGTCGACCAGATCGCGCCCGCGGCGTGGCCGTCGGAGGTCGACCCGCGCTGGACGGGCGGTGCGGCAACCCCCGCCGCGGCGATCGCGGAGTACCGCGCGGCGGCGGCGCGCAAGTCCGACCTGGACCGCCAGGAGAACAAGGACAAGACCGGCGTCTTCACCGGCGCCTTCGCGGTGAACCCGGTCAACGGCGTCCGAGATCCCGGTGTTCGTCGCCGATTACGTGCTGATGGGCTACGGCACCGGCGCGATCATGGCCGTGCCGGGGCAGGACCAGCGCGACTGGGACTTCGCCGTGGCGTTCGGCCTGCCGATCATCCGCACGGTGGAGCCGTCGGCCGGGTTCGAGGGCAACGCGTACATCGGCGACGGTCCGGCGATCAACTCCGCGAACGCCGAGATCAGCCTGAACGGTCTGGGCGTCGTCGAGGCCAAGCGCGTGATCATCGACTGGCTGGTGGCCAACGGCGCCGGCGAGTCGGTGGTGCAGTACAAGCTGCGCGACTGGCTGTTCTCCCGCCAGCGCTACTGGGGCGAGCCGTTCCCGATCGTCTGGGACGCCGACGGGCCCATCGCCGTTTCGGAAGACCAGCTGCCCGTCGAGCTGCCCGAGATCGACGACTACTCCCCCAAGACGTACGACCCCGACGACGCCGACACCGAGCCGGAGCCGCCGCTGTCGCGGGCGACCGAGTGGCTGGACGTGGGCGACGGGCTGGTCCGGGAGACCAACACGATGCCGCAGTGGGCGGGCTCGTGCTGGTACGAGCTGCGCTACCTGGATCCGGAGAACCACGAGCGCTTCGTCGACGCGGGCGTCGAGCGCTACTGGATGGGTCCGTCGGGGCCCGGCGACACCGGCGGCGTCGACCTGTACGTCGGCGGCGTCGAGCACGCGGTGCTGCACCTGCTGTACGCGCGGTTCTGGCACAAGGTGCTGTACGACCTGGGCCACGTCAGCTCGGAGGAGCCGTTCCGCCGCCTGTTCAACCAGGGCTACATCCAGGCCTTCGCCTACACCGACGCGCGCGGCACGTACGTGCCCGGCCGAGGAGGTCGTGGAGACGGTCCTGTCCGACGGCACGGCTGGTTTCACGTGGAACAACCAGCCCGTACGCCGGGAGTACGGGAAGATGGGCAAGTCGCTGAAGAACGTGGTGACGCCCGACGAGATGTGCGAGCGCTACGGCGCCGACACGTTCCGGCTGTACGAGATGTCCACCGGGCCGATGGAGGTGTCGCGGCCGTGGTCGACGCGCGACGTCGTCGGCTCGCAGCGGTTCCTGCAGCGGGTGTGGCGCAACCTGGTCGACGAGGCGACCGGTGAGCTGCGGGTCACCGACGCCGAGCCCGACGAGGCGACGCTGCGCGCGCTGCACAAGGCCATCGCCGGGGTGCACCTGGATTACGTCGCCCTGCACTACAACACGGCCGCCGCGAAGCTGATCGAGCTGAACAACCACCTGACGAAGGCCTACGCCGGGGTCGGGGTGCCGCGGTCGGTCGCCGAGCCGCTGGTGCTGATGATGGCCCCGCTGACCCCGCACATCGCCGAGGAGCTGTGGGCGCGGCTGGGGCACTCCGAGATGCTGGCCCATGGCCCGTTCCCGATGGCCGACGTGCGCTACCTGATGGCCGACACCATCGAGTACCCGATCCAGGTCAACGGCAAGGTGCGCTCCCGCATCACGGTGGCGGCCGACGCCGCCGCCGGGGACGTCGAGGCGGCCGCGCTGGCCGACGCGAAGGTCGTCGAGCTGCTGGGCGGGCGCGCACCCCGCAAGGTGATCGTGGTGCCGGGCCGCCTGGTCAACGTGGTGGCCTAGCGGCGGCGGCGACGCTGCTGGGGGCGAACGAAGTCGCGGGCGATCGTCACGATCTCCGACTGGGTGAGCCATTCGTCGACCCCGTCGACCAGGGCGGTGGCGTCGGTGATCGCGGCCATGGCCTCGCCCGGCGGCACCGCACCATCGGCGGCCGCCAGCACGGCCCGGTTGTGCAGCGAGCGCAGGAGCCGCCCGACTTCGGGATCGAGGCCCCGCTCGCGCACGACCTGGCGCAGGAACGCGGAGACGAGGGCGGCGGGCTCGGCCGGGGGGATCCGGTCCAACGCCTCCACCGCGGCCTCGGCCGCGGCCAGCGCGCCACGGTGGGCGAGCCCGACCGACTGGGCCGCGAACTGCGTCGTCGCGAGCAGATGTGCGGCGAAGAGCTCTTCCCGCGCACGGGCGATGCCGGTCATGACAGCTGCACCGCCTCGGCGGCCGCGCGGCGCAACAGGGGGCTCTCCAGCGCCGCCCACTGCTCGACGCTGACCGGCACGGCGACGACCGTGAGACCCGAGCGTTCCGCGTGCCGCCACAGCACCGCGTCCATGGTCCGCAGCTCGTCCCACGCCGAGCGCATGTCGGCCAGCACGACCGCGAGCTCCACGTCGTGCTCCCCCGGCCCGTCACCCTTCACCCACGAGCCGAAGAGGTAGACGCGCTGCAGCCGGTCGCCGTACAGCATCCCGAGGTCGACGGCCAGCGCGGCGGGCAGGTCCTCCTCGTCGGGTGCGGGGTCGGGGTAGCGCTCCATCAGCCGGGCGGCGGCCGCGGAGTCGATCAGGTCTTCGGCGGCCAGCCACTTCAGCGCCCGCCGCCGCGAGCGCGCGTCGCGGAAGCGGAACCACTGCTCCCGCAGCTCGGGGAACTCGAAGAGCGTGTCCTTGAACCGGCGGAACGCACCACGGCCCGCGATCGCCCTGTCCAGCAGCTCAGCGGCCCGGCGGTGGTGCACGGCGGCGACGAACTCGGCCATGTCGCGGTAGCCCTCGTGCGACCCGACCGACCCGATCCGTTTCCACCCGTCGATCTGAGGGTGGTCGGCGAGCTGGGACCGGATCTCCCCACTGCCCGGGTTGATCCACCAGCTCGTCTCCGGCGTGTGGTCTTCCAAGGCCGCGCGCAGCTCGTCGAGGTCAAGCGACTCCGGATCGAGCATGCCCGAACTCTACTGACCCGTGGCGGGGATCCGGAGTGCCGAACGGTGGCTTTCGCCTGCGGGCTCAGGTTTCGGCGGGGCGCAGCACGAGCTCGGTCAGAGCCGCGTCGGCGGGGGCGGTCACAGCCAGGAGCACGGCGCCCGCCACGGACTCCGCGCGCAGGTAGCGGTCGGGCTGGTACGAGCCGCCCTCCTGGCGCACGACACCCCGCTGCATCTCGGTGTCGGTCCGCCCCGGGTGCACGGAGGTGACGCGCACGCCGTTCGGCGCCTCCTCCGCCCGGAGCGCGTCGGCGAGGGCGCGCAGGGCGAACTTGCTCGCCGCGTACGACGCCCACCCCGGGTTGGCGGCGAGCCCGGCGCCGGAGTTGACGAGGATCACGCGCCCGCGGGCGGCCCGGAGTGCGGGGAGGACGAGCCGGGTCAGCTCGGCGACCGCCACCACGTTGACGTCGAACTGCCGCCGCCAGGTCGAGGCGGGTGTCTCGGCGACGGTGCCGAGCAGCCCGACGCCCGCGGAGTGCACCAGCACGTCGAGGCGGGCGATCCCGGCGACGGCCTCGGCGACGGCGCGCGTGTCGGTCAGGTCGACCGGCCACGGCCGCGATCCGGGCAGCTCGTAGGCGAGCTCCTGCAGCGCCGGGGTGTCCCGGCCGCCGAGGAGGAGGTCGTGCCCCGGCGCGAGAGCCCGCGCCACCGCTGCGCCGATCCCGCCGGAAGCGCCGGTGACCAGCGCGAGCGGACGATGATCAGGTTCGGTCACGGCGCCGCACTTTACGCGGGCGCGGGTCCCGGTGGCGTGTGGTGGACCCGCGCAGCCTCAGACGCGGCGGGCCGTCGCGAACGGCATGGCGCCCAACGCCGAGATCTTGACCGGGCTCCCCGCCGTGCTGGCGTGCACGACCTTGCCGTTGCCGATGTAGATCGCGACGTGGCTGACGGGCCGGTAGAAGAACACCAGGTCACCGGGCTGCAAGTTGCTCTTGGCCACCGGCGTGCCGACGCTGGACATGGCGCGGCTCGTGCGCGGCAGCGTCACGCCGATCTGGCGGTAGGACCAGAAGACGAGGCCCGAGCAGTCGAACGAGCTGGGCCCGGTGGCGCCCCACCGGTAGCTGGCGCCGAGCTTGCCGAGCGCCTTCTGCATCGCGCTGCTCCGGCCCGCTGCCATGGGAGCGCGGACCGCGACGGGAGCGACGGTCGCCGTCATGACAGGAGGGCCGGCGACGGGGGTCGCCGCGGCGCGGTCGAACGTCATCACCGCGGTGGCCGGGGTCGTGACGGGCGCGGCGACGGAGGTCGCCGGGGCGATCTCGGCGGGAGCGGTGGCAGGCAGCGTCGCGACGAGGGCGGCGGCCGCGGTGCTCGTCGCGACGATGGCGGCGCGGACGACGGACGGGGTCGAATGGGGCACGAGGGTCCTCGAGGTGAGCACCGTCGGACCCGTGCCTGCTCTGGGGAGCGGTGGCCGCAGGCGGGCCGCGAGTTCCGTGCGACCGCTCAGGAGGCCGGTCGCACCACGTCCCGCCCGTCCGGACGGTGAGCCCGACGCCCGCCGCCCCGGGTGGGCAGCGGCTCGTCAGGCCGTCCGGAACATTACGAACCGATTTCGCACATTCCCAATGACGCACGTCTCAACCCACCCAAAGCATCCAGTGAGCGTTATCACGCATTTACGCCAGTTGGTCCACTGTGGCCACGGCAGCCGGTCTAGCAGCGACGATGGCAACCTGTTATCTGACCGTAATAGGTGCAGACGGGTGAAACCGCTTCCGATCCGGAAATAACCGGGAAACAGTTGCACTCAGGAAACGTCGCTCAGCTTTCGCGTTCGCCCCTGATGAACGCCTCGACGGCATCGCGCGCGACGTCGTCGCCGTACTGCTCGGGGGGGCTCTTCATGAAGTAGCTCGAGGCCGAGAGGATCGGTCCGCCGATGCCGCGGTCGAGCGCGATCTTGGCGGCGCGGACGGCGTCGATGATGATCCCGGCGGAGTTGGGCGAGTCCCAGACCTCCAGCTTGTACTCCAGGTTCAGCGGCACATCGCCGAACGCGCGCCCTTCCAGCCGCACGTAGGCCCACTTGCGGTCGTCGAGCCAGGCCACGTAGTCCGACGGGCCGATGTGCACGTTGTCGCGGCCCATGTCGCGGTCGACCTGCGAGGTGACCGACTGGGTCTTGGAGACCTTCTTCGACTCCAGCCGCTCGAGCTCCTTCATGTTCAGGAAGTCCATGTTCCCGCCCACGTTGAGCTGCATCGTGCGGTCGAGCTGCACACCGCGGTCCTCGAACAGCTTGGCCAGCACGCGGTGCGTGATCGTGGCGCCGACCTGGCTCTTGATGTCGTCGCCGACGATCGGCACGCCCGTCGAGCGGAACTTCTCCGCCCACACCGGGTCGGAGGCGATGAACACCGGCAGCGCGTTGACGAAGGCCACGTGCGCGTCGATGGCCGCCTGCGCGTAGAAGCGGTCGGCCGCCTCGCTGCCCACCGGCAGGTACGCGACGAGCACGTCGGCGCGCGTGTCGCGGAGCACCTGGGCGATGTCCACCGGCTCCTCATCGGACTCGGTGATCGTCTCCCGGTAGAACCGGCCCAGCCCGTCGAGGGTGTGGCCGCGCTGCACCGGCACGCCGAGCGGCGGCACGTCGGCGATCTTGATGGTGTTGTTCTCGCTCGCGTGGATCGCCTCGGACAGGTCGCGGCCGACCTTCTTGGCGTCGACGTCGAACGCGGCCACGAACGTGATGTCCCGGACGTGGTAGCCGCCGAAGTCGACGTGCATCAGCCCCGGCACGCGCGTGGTCGGGTCGGCGTCGGCGTAGTACTGCACCCCCTGCACCAACGACGACGCGCAGTTCCCCACGCCGACGATCGCCACCCTGACCTCGTTGCTGCTGGCCTCAGTCATTCCCGGCTCCCTCTGGGCCCTGCTCGGCCCGCTCGCTCTCGATCAGTTCGTTGAGCCACCGCACCTCGCGCTCGCAGGCGTCGAGCCCGAGCTGCTGCAGCTCCCTCGTGTAGCGGTCGATCTGTTCGCCCGCCTTGGTGAGGGCGGAGCGCATGCCCTCGCGCCGCTCCTCCACCGCGCGCCTGCGCCCCTCGAGGATCCGCATGCGGGTCTCGGTGGGGGTGCGGGAGAAGAAGGCCAAGTGGATGCCGAAGCCCTCGTCGTCCCAGGCGTGCGGGCCGGACTCCGCGAGCAGCTCGTCGAGCCGCTCCTTGCCCTCCGCGGTGATCCGGTAGACGCGCCGCGCCCGCTTGGAGTGCGGCGCCTCGACCGGCCCCGGTTCCTCGACGATGAGGCCTGCGCGCGTGAGCCGCCGCAGGGCCGGGTACAGCGACCCGTAGGAGTACGCCCGGAGGCCGCCGAGCCGCAGCACGAGCTGTTTGCGCAGCTCGTAACCGTGGACGGGGCTCTCGCGGAGCAGGCCGAGCAAGGCCAGCTCCAGCACGGTCGACCTCCTCCGGGACACGGCGATGTACTCCGCCAGTATATCGATCCGATACATCTGCGCATGCCGCCGAATGCCGGGCCACCCCGCTGACGGTCAGTTGTGGCGCCCTTCCGCGTACTCTGGCCCGGTGCGCAGCCAGCGGCAGATGGTCGACTACGCCTTGCAGCGGAGGGCGCTGCTCGCTGACGTGCACTCCGGCAAGGTCGGTGTCGCCGAGGTCTGCGACGCGAGCCCGTATCTGCTGCGCGCGGCCCGCTTCCACGGCGAGCCGAGCGATGTCACGTGTCCGGTCTGCCGCAAGGAGCGGCTGACGCTCGTCTCCTGGGTCTTCGGCGAGAGCCTCGGTAACGCCGCGGGATCCGCACGCGCTGCCCAAGAGATCGAGCTGCTGGCGAACCTCCACGCGGATTTCTCCGTGTATGTGGTGGAGGTCTGCCGCACCTGCAGTTGGAACCATCTGGTGCTGTCTTACGTCATGGGCACGGGTGACGCGCCTGCCGGGCGCCGACGCCGTACCGCAGCCGAGTGACCCCGCCGCTCTGCTCCCTACCCACGTGACAGGCTGCACCCGCAACGCACAACCGCCAGGAGGAGCGCGATGACCGTCGGGCGAATTCCCCGAGAGGTCGATCGCCGAGGCGTACCCGGGCGCCCGGGGCCCCGGCCCGGCCCGCCGCCCGCACGGACGCAGCGGGTCGCTGCGCCGACCGCCCGCCAGCCGCACCGCGGCGCCCCGGGCGGTCCGCCGACCCCGCCCGGCGGCCGCGTGCCTCCCGGCGCATCGGGCCCGAAGCCGCCCAAGCCGCCCCGCCGCAAACACCCGGTGCGCAACTGGCTGCTGGGCATCCTCGGCGTGCTGATCGTCGTCCCGCTGCTGATGTTCGTCGTGGGCTGGATGCTCTTCCCGGTGCCGTCGATCAGTGACGCGGGCATCGTCCAGACCGCCACCTACACGTTCGCGGGCGGCGAGCCCATCGCAGTCGTCCGGCCGAAGGACGGCAACGACAACAACATCAACCGCAACATCGTGGCGATCGACAAGGTGCCCCAGAACGTGCGGCAGGCCGTGCTGGCCGCCGAGGACCGCACCTTCTACTCGAACCCCGGCTTCGACGCACTGGGCATCGCGCGGGCGGTCTACAACCAGCTCACCGGCGGCACCGGCGGCGGTTCGACGATCACCCAGCAGTACGTCAAGGTCTCCACCGGCCAGGACCAGGCCTCGTTGTGGCGCAAGTACAAAGAGGTCATCCTCTCGATCAAGATCTCGAAAGAGCAGACGAAAGACCAGATCCTCGAGAACTACCTCAACACCGTCTACTTCGGCCGCGGTGCCTACGGCATCCAGGCCGCGTCGCAGGCGTACTTCGGCAAGGACGTCGGCCAGCTGTCGATCACCGAGGGCGCGATGCTCGCCGGGATGATCCAGTCGCCGTCCGCGCTGGATCCGGTGAAGAACCTCGCGGGCACGACAATCCGGTGGAATTACACGCTCGACCAGATGGCCACGGCGGGCTTCATCACGCCTGCCGTGCGCGCCCAGCAGGTGTTCCCGAAGGACGTGCTGCCCCAGGCGCCGCTCGCGGGCGGCGTGCCCGACGACGACCGCTACCACATCTTCGAGCGGGCCGAGGCCGAGATGCGGGCCAAGGGCATCAGCCAGGACGAGATCGACACCGGCGGCCTCACGGTCACCACCACCATCGACTCCAACCGGCAGAAGGCCGCGGTGGACGCCGTCAACAAGGTGATGAAGGGTCAGCCCGCCAACCTGCGCTCCGCACTGGTCTCGGTCGACCCGCGCACCGGAGCCATCCAGGCGTACTACGGCGGGTCCAACGGGCCGGGCATCGATTACGCGGGCGACGCCGTCACCCGGCCACCGGGGTCCACGTTCAAGCCGTTCGTCGTGGCGGCAGCCCTGCAGAACGTCTCGGGCTTCGGCCTGGGCACGCAGTACGCGGGCACGTCCCCGATGGTGATCGCGGGCACGAAGGTGGCCAACTCCGACGGCGACAGCTGCGACCAGTGCAGCGTCATGACCGCGATGACCAAGTCGACGAACACGGTCTTCTACCAGATCGCGGTGCAGGTCGGGGCCACCACGGTCGCGCAGACCGCGCACTCCGCGGGCATCCCGGCGAACCTGCTGCCCGACCCCACCGGCGGCATCTCGCTCGGTGACAAGCCGGTGCACGTCGTCGACATGGCCTCCGCGTACGGCACGTTCGCGGCCGACGGGCAGCGCTACGACCCCTACATCGTGCAGAAGGTCACCGCGGCCGACGGACGCGTCCTGCTCGACCGGGGCACCAACCCCCAGGCGGCGCAGGCGGTTTTCCCGCAGCAACTGGCCCGCAACGTCACGGAGTCGATGCTCGACGTGGCCACCTCGTCCGGCTTCGCGCTCTCGGGCCGCCTGGCCGCCGCCAAGACCGGCACCAACCAGCTGGGCGACACCCGCGACAACCGTGACGCCTGGACCGTCGGCTACACCCCGTCGCTGTCCACCGCGGTGTGGGTCGGCACCGACAAGAGCGACCCGATCCGCACGAAGTCGGGCGCGGTCGTCTACGGCCGCACCTTGCCAGGGCCCATCTGGCAGCAGTTCATGAACGCCGCGCTCAAGGGCGCACCGAAGGACACCTTCTCCGCGTTCGAGCCGATGGGCACGGGCGCCTACGCCAACAACGACCCCTCCAACTCGTACTCCTCGTCGACCACGGCGACGGCCTCACCGGACGGCAACGGCAACAACGACGGCAACAACAACAACAACGGCAACGACAACAACGGCAACGACAACAACGGGGGCAACGGCAACCGGAACCGGGGCAACGACAACGGCAACGGCGATGGCAACAACCAGGGCGCGGCCTTCGTCCTGCCATCGGCGGGCCACACCGTCAAGCTCCGCGGCCACTCCGTCGTCGGGTGACCAGGACCGGCCCACAGCGCGACCCCGCCGCCGAGCGGGTCGTCCCGACCTGGACCGAGCCGCTCGCGGCCTCGGCCAGCCGGGTCGTGGGTGGTCCGCTCGGCCGCCACGCGCTGGTCGGCCGCAGCATCTTCTGGACGCCCCTGCGCGTGCTCCTGCTGCTCGCGGTCGTCACACTCGCGGGCGGCTGGCTGGGTAAGGCCGCGTGCCTGCAGTCCTACCCGACCGCGGGCGGCCCTGCGCTCGACTGGCGCGACAACCGCCAGTACGTCGCGCTGTGCTACTCCGACACCGTCCCGCTCTACGGCATCGAAGGCCTCTCCGCGGGCGACGTCCCCTACCGCGACCCCTGGTACGAGAACCAGGGCACGCCGGAGCAGCAGGTCCGGTACATGGAGTACCCGGTGCTCACCGGGTTCTTCCAGTACGCCAACGCGCGCCTGACCGACGCCTACGTGTGGCTCGCCGCACGGCTGCCGCTGCCCAACGCGTTGCCGGTCGTCGTCTACTTCGACATCACCGCCGCGTTCCTCGCGATGGCCTGGCTCGTGGTCGTCCGGTGCGTGCGCGGGCTGCGCAGGGTGCGCCCGTGGGACGCCGCGCTCGTCGCGCTCTCGCCGCTGGTGGTCGTGCACGCGTTCACCAACTTCGACACGCTCGCCGTCGCCTGCGCCACCGGCGGCATGCTCGCGTTGGCCCGCCGCAAGCCGTTGCCGGCCGGGGTGTTGCTGGGCGTCGGCGGGGCGTTCAAGTTCTACCCGCTGCTGCTGCTCCTGCCGATCCTGCTGGTGGGGCTGCGACGGCGGCAGGTCGGGGTCGCGGTGAAGACCATCGCGGCTGCCATCCTCACCTGGGCGGCCGTGAACCTGCCCGTCGCGCTGCTGTGGCCCGCGGGCTGGTGGGAGTTCTTCCGGCTCAACCAGACCCGGCCCGCGGACCCCGATTCGCTCTACTTCGTCGTCAGCTACTTCACCGGCTGGCCGGGCTTCGACGGCACGCTCGCCGACGGCCAGACGCCCGTGATCCTCAATGCCGTGGTGGCCGTCCTGCTCGTGCTGGCGTGCATCGGCATCGCCGCGCTGGCGTTCTTCGCGCCGCGCCCGCCCCGGCTCGCGTCGCTGGCCTTCCTCCTGGTGGCCGCGTTCCTGCTGGTCAACAAGGTGTGGAGCCCGCAATACTCGCTGTGGCTCGTCCCATTGGCTGTGCTCGCGTTGCCGAGGTGGCGGCTGGTGCTCGCCTGGATGGCGATCGACGCGCTGGTCTGGGCGCCGCGCATGTACTACTACCTCACGCCCGCCAACCGGGGGCTGCCGCCGGAGTGGTTCCTCGGCGCGGTCGTGCTGCGCGACCTCACGGTCGGCCTGCTCGTCTTTATCGTCGTCCGGACAATTTTGCGGCCGGACACCGACACTGTGCGCGAGCTGGACGTCGAGGACGACCCGGACTGGCCCCTCGATGCGCCCGAGCCGGTCAAGTACCGCCGCCAAGGCGTCGCACCAGCTTGAGCCCCGACCAGGTCGCGTCGATCGCGCAGACCTTGACGTCGACCCAGCCCACCGGCAGCGCGTGGGCGCGCACCCCGTCTTCGGTGAGGTCGGTCGGCACCCCGGAGCTGCGCTTGGGCCAGGCCACCCAGATCGCGCCGCGCTCGGTGCTGCGGTCGCGCGCGCCCGGCCACCGGCGGCGCAGCGTCGCGGTGTCCGGGCAGAAGAGCAGCTGCACCTCGTAGCCGGGCCGTCCGGCGCGGACGTGGTGCGGCGCGTCGAGCTCGAAGTCCGGCGGCGCACCGAGCACGAGGTTGCGGCTCGTCGCGGTGATGCCCAGCTTGCGCGGCAGCGGCGTCCCCGAGTACCCAGAGGTCATGAGCGCGACCGTAGAGCAGCAGTCCGTCGCGGCGGCGCTGCGGCGGTTCCCGCGGCGCGCGCTCGACCGGCCCGCCCTCAAGCGCTCCGCTGTGGGGATCACGCTCACGGTCGAGGACTTCGGGTCCGCGTTCCTGCTCACCCGACGGGCAGCTCGGCTGCGAGGGCACGCGGGCCAGTGGGCGCTGCCGGGCGGCCGCACCGACGGCGCCGAGACGCCGGGTGAGACCGCCCGCCGGGAGCTCGCTGAGGAGCTGGGCCTGACGCTCGGGCCCGAGGCCGAGCTGGGCCTGCTCGACGACTACGCCACCCGCTCCGGATACGTGATCACCCCGGTGGTGCTGTGGGCCGGGCCGTCGCCCGCGCTCGTGCCCAACCCGGCCGAGGTCGCGGAGCTGCACCGGGTGGCGCTGGCGGACCTCGACGTCGAGCCGCGGTACCTGACGATCCCGGAGTCGGACGCGCCGGTGATCCAGCTCCCCTTGTTGGGCCGCAACGTGCACGCGCCTACCGGAGCGGTGCTGCACCAGTTCCGGGAGGTGGTGCTGCACGGGCGAGACACCCGGGTGGCGCACCTCGAACAGCCGGTGTTCGCCTGGCGGTGAGGGGCTCTAGCGGTCACCGGCCGAGGTCGCGCCACAGCAGCACACCGTCGACGGACTCGGGGAGCTTGCCGGTCAACGCCTCGGCCTGGGCGCGCAGAGCGTCGGCGTGCGGGGCGGGGCCGAGCACCGCGGCGCAGGCCCGCCAGTGCCGCACGTCGTTGGCGAACGCGGCCTGGATGTCGGGCGTCGGCGGCCGCACCTGCCCGTCGGTCGCCACGGCGCGCAGCAGCGCCGCGGTCTGGGTGGGCTGGCCGCCGACGTAGGCGTGGCCGTTGTCGGCGGGCCCGATGAAGTAGCCACCCGGCATCGCGAACGCCATGCCCGAGGCCGCCTGCCACAGCATGGGTGTGGTCGCGTCCGGCGTGGGGAACGGCAGCACCAGAACGCTGCCGCCGGGGCAGAGCTGCGCCTCGGGTGAGGTGAAGAAGGCGGGCACGGCCGGGGCGTCGACGGCGGGCAGCGCGGCGGGGACCAACGGGACGAGCGCGACCACCGCGACGGCGGTTGCGGTCGCCCGCGCCGCCCTCGGCGTCTCCCGCAGGGCCGTCAGCGCGAACGCGAGGCCCGCGCCGACCAGTCCGGCGGTGAACAGCGCCATCCGGCTGGGGATGGCGTGCTCGAAGCCCGGCAACGCCACGAGCCAGGTCCAGGGCAGCGCGAGGCCGGTGCCGCGCCCGTCGACCCGCAGCTGTTCGCCCATCGCCAGCGTGGCCACGACCACTGCGACCAGCAGCGGCACCCGCACCCGCTCGCGACGACCGAGCAACACCAGCGCGGCGATCGCCACCGCGATGAGGGGCCAGCCGAGGAAGCCCCCGCGCTCCTCGGCGCCACCCGGGAAGCGCTGGGCCCGGGCTATCGCGGTGTCGGGGGCGATGAGCTGCTGCCCGGTCGGCACCACGTGGTTGGCCAGGTCGACGCCGAAGTAGGACACGGTGAACGGGCTGCCCGTCTGCGGCAGGGGCCCGAGCAGCTGGAACGCCAGCAGCGGGCCGCCGAGCACGGCGAAGACCGCGAGCGCCACGCCCGCGAGCGCCAGGAACCGGGGCGCCCGGCGCAGGGCCCGGCGCGGGCGCGACACGGCCAACACCGCCAGGATCAGCGCCACGACGATGCCGGTGTCGAAGAGCACCTCCTCGCCGATGAGCAGCTGCACGGCGGCGAGGAGGCCGAGCAGCACGGCGGTGCGCCACCGCGGCTGCTCCAGCACGGCCAGGCGCACGGCGAGCAGCACGAGGACCGGCGCCAGCACGTCGAAGACGAGATCGGGATGGCCGAGCGCCTGCGCGACGATCGCGGGCGAGAACCCGAACACCCCGCCGCCCAGCGCGGCCGGGAGCAGGCCCGCGCCCAGCGCCCGCAGCGCCGCGAAAGCCGTGGTGGCCGAGCCCGCCAGACCGACCGCGGTGACCACGGTGAGCGTGGCGAGCCCGCCGAGGGCGGCCGTGATGGGCGCGAACAGCAGGCCGGGCAGCGCCATGCCGTTGTTCCACATCAGGTTGATGCCGTTCGGCGCGTTCAGGGAAGGCGCGTACAGCGGCACCTGGTGCTCGCCGAGGGCGTGCGGTGTCCAGGAGAGCAGCCAGGAGAACAGCACGGCGTCGGGCTGGTTCACGGCGCTGAGCCGTCCGCCCAACGGCAGCCACCACGACCACGTGACCCACAGCGCGAGCCCGACGTACACCACCGTGACGGCGATCGGGCCCGCGTGGCGTCTCACGTCGCGGGCACGGCCTCCGACGGCAGGGCGATCCGGTCCGGCGCACCCTGCGCAGCGAGCCGATCGCGGCCCACCAGCACCACCACGAACAAGACGGCGAGCAGCACCGCCCGGCCCCACACGCCGAGCGCGACGAGCTGGCCTGCGAACCCGGCCGCCACATCGCCGCCGACGCCGGTCTTCATCGCGTAGAACCAGCGGAACACCCCGACGTCCATGCAGATGTCGGCGACCATGTAGGCCAGCACCCACCGCCACGGCACCGCGAGCAGGACGAAGAACGGCACCAGCCAGAGCGTGTACTGCGGGGAGTGCACCTTGTGCAGGAGCAGGAAGCCGCACAGCATCGCCGCGCTCACCGCGATCCACGGGTAGTAGCCGTCGCGGTGGAAGCGCCACCAGCCGACCGCCAGCGCGAGCAGGAACGAGGCGATCACGAGCGTCGGCGAGAGCCAACTGACCCAGTGCTGGAACGCCTCGTTGGTGGGCTCGGAGTCGGGCCGGAAGCCCCAGAACCAGATCGAGTTGGTGGTGAGGTCGACCTTGCGCAGCTCCTGGAACGTGAAGGAGGCCCGCCAGCCCGTGTAGCCGAGGAGGGCGAACGGCAGGTTGACCACCACCACGGTGGCGATGGCGGCCAGCGCGACGCGCACCGCGCCCCACCAGTCGAGCTTGGCCGGCCGGGACGCGGTGAGCACGTAGAGCATCAGCGGCGCGACGAACGCCCCCGGGTAGAGCTTGAAGGCGAAGCCCAGCCCGAGCAGCACGGCGGCGAAGACGGCCCGCTGCCGCAGCGGTCGCTCGGAGCGCCAGCCGTGCATCACGAACACCGCGGCGACCGCGCAGGCCACCACGGGCAGATCCCAGTTGTGGAAGGCGTAGAGGAACAGCGGCGGCCCGAGGGCCCACACCAGGGCGCGCCAGCGGGCCAACCGCCCGAGCATCCAGCCTGTGAGGAGGCCGAAGGGGGCCATCAGCAGCGCCGAGTAGAGCAGGTACTCGGCGTCGTTGTGGGCGAAGATCGCGCCTGCCCACATCACCATGCCGGTGAGCACCGGGTACTCGACCGCACCCCCGGTGAGGGTGCTGTCGGGCGGCGGGGTGATCGCGCCGTGGATGTAGGGGAAGACGTGCTTGTCGATGTCGCGACCCAGCCAGAGGTACTGGATGTCGGAGTAGCAGAGGTCGCGGTCGATGCGGATGTCGTAATCGGGGGTGGTGCGGCCCTGCGCGTCGAAGGTGGGCCCTGCGCAGCGGGCCTTCCCGGCGTAGGCCAGCACGAGCATGGCCCCGGTGAGCAGCACGATCAGCCCGACCACCATCCGCGCCCTCGCCCGCGAGGGTCCTGCCGTGGTAGTGCGGTCGGCGCCCGCCGTCACCCCGTCCCGGCGACCCTCCCGCTCGACGACCCTCGCCAGGCCGTCCGGGCCGTCGTCGCCTGCCACATCGCCGCGGTCGAGATCGCCGGGGTCAACCTCGCCGCGGTCGATCTCACTGCGGTGCATGCCGCTGCTGTGCACGTCGCTACGGGTCACGGCGAGGTCCGGGCGGGGAGCCGGTGCCGGTGGCGACGGCGCTCCCCGAGAGCCGATCGCGCAGGAACGTGATGTCGGCGCTCTGGCCTTCCGCCGGTGTCTCGACCACGACGGGCGCGTCCGCCGCCGCGCACACCGCCGCCAACTGCTCGGGGTCGATCGTGCCTTCGCCGATGTTGGCGTGCCGGTCGCGCGCCGAGTTGAACTCGTCGCGCGAGTCGTTGAGGTGCACCAGGTCGATCCGGCCGGTGATGGCGCGGGCCCGCTCCACGACGTCGACCAGGTCCTCGCCCGCGGCGAAGGCGTGGCAGGTGTCGAGGCAGAAGCCCACGCCGAACTCGCCCACCGCGTCCCAGAGCCGGGCCAGCGCATCGAACTTGCGGGCCATCGCGTTGTCGCCGCCCGCGGTGTTCTCGATGAAGATCGGCACCGCGAAGCCGCCCTCATCCGCCTGGCGCGCGAGGAACTTGCGCCAGTTGTCGATGCCCTGCGCCGCGTCTTCGCCCTGCGTGACGTGGCCGCCGTGCACGACCAGCCCGATCGCCCCGACCAGCGCCGCACCCTCGGCGTGCTGGGTGACCAGCTTGCGCGACGGGATGCGGATGCGGTTGTTGAGCGAGGCGAGGTTCACGACGTACGGCGAGTGCACGACCACGGCGAGATCGCCCCCGCGCAGCGCCTCGGCCTGCGGGTGCAGGGGCGGCTTCTTCCACCCCTGCGGATCGGCCAGGAACATCTGCACGATCTCGGCGCCGCGCTCGGCGGCGGAGACGATGGGGTCGTCTTCGCGCACGTGGGCACCGATGAGCATGTGTGCAGCGTAATGGCGACCCCCGACAGAATCGTGGGACGGTCGGTCGGCGCGGTCCGGTGGCGCGCCGCGGCGTGTCGTCGGCGTGTGCGGGGTCGGGTCGGGATCGGCCTCTGACCCGCTGGTAACCTCGGTAGACGCACTCCGCACGGCGGTCCCCTGATCTCCGTTTCTGTCGGGGTGCGGTGAGAACCTCCTGTCACGGATCGCCCGTGACCGTTCCAGTCCATAGGAGGTGAGTGGTTCTCATGCGTCATTACGAGCTGATGGTCATCCTCGACCCCAGCCTTGACGAGCGCACTGTGACGCCGTCGCTGGAAACCTTCCTCAACGTCGTTCGTACCGACGGAGGCAGTGTCGAGAAGATCGAGGTGTGGGGCAAGCGTCGCCTCGCGTTCGAGATCAACAAGCACGCCGAGGGCATCTACGCGGTGCTCGAGGTCGCGTGCGAGCCCGCGACGGTCCAGGAGCTCGACCGGCAGTTGGGGCTCAACGAGTCGGTGCTGCGTACGAAGGTGCTGCGGCGCGAGCCGAAGCGCGTCGCCGCGCCCGCCGCCGCCGCGAGCTGAGGTCGCCATGGCAGGCGAAACCCTCATCACCGTCGTCGGCAACCTGACGGCCGATCCCGAGCTGCGGTTCACGCCGTCCGGCGCGGCGGTCGCCAACTTCACCGTCGCGTCCACGCCGCGCAACTTCGACCGCCAGGCGGGCGAGTGGAAGGACGGCGAGGCGCTGTTCATGCGCTGCAACGTGTGGCGGCAGGCGGCCGAGAACGTCGCCGAGACCCTCACCCGCGGCATGCGCGTCATGGTCTCGGGCAGGCTCAAGCAGCGCTCGTACGAGACGCGCGAAGGTGAGAAGCGCACCGTCGTCGAGCTCGAGGTCGACGAGGTCGGCCCCTCGCTCAAGTACGCCACCGCCAAGGTCAACCGCGTCAGCCGGGGCTCCGGCGATGGCGGCTTCGGCGGCGGCGGGGTGGTGGAGGCGGCGGCTACAGCGGCGGCGGTTCGGGCGGCGGCGGTTCCAGCGCGCCTTCCGACGACCCGTGGGGCTCGGCCCCGCCCGCCGGGAGCGGCCCCGCCGCCGACGACGAGCCCCCCTTCTGACCTTCCGATCCGAACCGGGCGCACGCGCCCACCGTTCTTGAGGGCGGCCTCAGCCGCCCACCCTGAGGAGCACCACAATGGCCAAGCCCGTCCTGCGCAAGCCCAAGAAGAAGGTGTGCGCGTTCTGCAAGGACAAGGGACAAGACATCGACTACAAGGACACCGGCCTGCTGCGGAAGTTCATCTCCGACCGCGGCAAGATCCGGGCCCGCCGGGTCACCGGCAACTGCCGTCAGCACCAGCGGGATGTCGCGATCGCGGTCAAGAACTCCCGCGAGGTCGCGCTGCTGCCCTACACCTCGACCGCTCGATAGGAGGAGGGTCATGAAGATCATCCTCACGGCCGACGTCGCCAACCTCGGCGCGCCCGGCGACATCGTCGAGGTCAAGGACGGCTACGGCCGCAACTTCCTGCTGCCCCGCAAGCTGGCCATCGTCGCCACCCGTGGCGCCGAGAAGCAGGTCGAGACGATCAGGCGCGCCCAGCGGGCCCGCCAGATCCGCGACCTCGGCCACGCCAAGGAGGTGGCGGGCGATCTCAGCAAGCTCACCGTCACGGTCAAGGCCAAGGCGGCAGGCGATTCGGGTCGGCTCTTCGGCTCGGTCACCGCGGCCGATGTGGTCGCCGCCGTCCGCGCCGCGGGCGGCCCGACGCTCGACAAGCGGGCCGTCGAGGTGTCGAGCCAGATCAAGACCGTCGGCACCCACCCGGTCACGGTCCGGCTGCACCCCGAGGTCACCACGCAGGTCGCGGTGGCGGTCGTCGCCAGCTGAGCGAGTTTCTCCGCCAACGGGCGGGACACAGGCGTCAACGCCGTGTCCCGCCCGTTGGCTTTTGCGCCCGCCTCACCCTCAGATCGACTACGAAGAGTTATTTCCGGATTGGACGAGTGCCGCGCGTCCGTTCGGCCGCCTCGGCGTGGGAAACCACGCAGCCAAAGGGTGCGAGCGACACGGCGAAATGCGCCCAGTGACCGGTCGGGCGCGCTGGGTGGACGACCCTCGTCGAACGCCGCGACACGCCGAACGACGATCGTTCCGGCGTGTTGCTCCCCAGCTTTGTCCACAGGGGGCGAACTGGGTCTGAACTGCGGGGAGTGATTTTCTACGCGAGTTATCCACATATCTTCCACAGGTCTGTCCCGTGTCGTGGGCCGGTCCTCCCCAACCCGTGCACAGTCTTTGCACAGGGGGTGTTGGACATGGCTCCCCGCTATCCCTAACGTCCCGGGCGAGGTGCCAGGACCCCGGCCCACGGATGTCCGGCGTTCGTCGGGAATCAACCCGAGGACATGTCGAGCACCACGGGCATATCGAACCGATGTTCGATACACTGGAGAGCGGGGGGTGACGCAGCGTATGGCACAGCCTGATCTCCGCGGGCCGGATACCGGGCGGCCGCGCCCCATCCGTCCGGCGGAGGAAGTCGAGCCGGGGGGCGGGTTCGACCGGCAGCCGCCCCAGGACCTCACGGCGGAGCAGTCGGTGCTCGGCGGCATGTTGCTGAGCAAGGACGCCATCGCCGATGTGGTCGAGGTGCTGCGGCCCGACGACTTCTACCGTCCGGCCCATCAAACCGTCTACGACTGCATCCTCGATCTCTACGGCCGGGGTGAGCCCGCCGATGCCGTCACGGTCTCGGCGGAGCTGCAGCGCCGCGGTGATCTCATCCGCCTCGGCGGCGCGCCCTACCTGCACACGCTGATCGCCACCGTGCCCACCGCGGCCAACGCCGCGTACTACGCCGAGATCGTCGCCGAGAAGGCGATCCTGCGCCGCCTCGTCGAGGCGGGCACCCGCATCGTGCAGCTGGGCTACCACGGCGACCAGGGCGCGGAGATCAACGACGTCGTCGATCGCGCGCAGGCCGCCATCTACGACGTCACCGAGCGCAGCACCAGCGAGGATTACGTCGCGCTGGAGGAGCTCCTCCAGCCCACGATGGACGAGATCGACGCCATCGCCTCCCGTGGCGGCGTCGCGCTGGGCGTCCCCACAGGGTTCGCCGATCTCGATGCCGCCACCAACGGCCTGCACCCCGGCCAGATGATCGTCGTGGCGGCCCGCCCCGGTCTCGGGAAGTCGACCCTCGGGTTGGACTTCGCCCGTTCCTGCTCGGTCAAGCACGGCCTCACCAGCGCGGTGTTCTCGCTGGAAATGAGCAAGTCCGAGATCGTCATGCGGCTGCTGTCGGCCGAGGCGCGCATCCGGCTGGCCGATATGCGCGCGGGCCGCATGAGCGACGACGACTGGACACGCATGGCCCGGCGCATGAGCGAGATCAGCGAGGCGCCGCTGTTCATCGACGATTCGCCCAACCTCACGTTGATGGAGATCCGGGCCAAGGCGCGGCGGCTCAAGCAGCGCAACGACCTCAAGCTCGTGATCCTCGATTACCTGCAGCTGATGACCTCCGGGCGCAAGGTCGAGTCCCGCCAGCAGGAGGTGTCGGAGTTCTCCCGGCAGATCAAGCTGCTGGCCAAGGAGCTCGAGGTGCCCGTGGTGGCCATCAGCCAGCTGAACCGTGGTCCGGAGCAGCGCACCGACAAGCGGCCGATGCTCTCGGACCTACGCGAGTCGGGCTCCATCGAGCAGGACGCCGACATGGTCATCCTGCTCCACCGCCCCGATGCGTTCGAGCGCGACGACCCCCGCGCGGGCGAGGCCGACCTGATCCTGGCCAAGCACCGCAACGGGCCCACGAACACCATCACCGTGGCCCACCAGCTGCACTACAGCCGGTTTGCCGACCTCGCCAACTCCTGAGCCCCCGCCGCTGATCGGCCGCTCCGCTTTCGCCCGCCCGGGATCGCTGATATGCCATCCGCCATGACCGACGCGCAGCAACTCGCCGATGACCTCGCCGCCAACGGCGTCGCGGGCGTGACCATCCACTGGGCCGACAACAACGGCATCCCGCGCTCGAGGACGGTGCCGGTGGCGGCGCTGCCGAGGGTGGCGGAGATCGGCGTCGGCATCACCACGCTGTTCGCGGTCTTCGACAGCCACGACGCGATCACGTTCGCCCACGGGCCGCTCTCCACCCCCTCGGGAGACGTCCGGCTGATCCCGGTCCTGGAGGCGCTCACCCCGCTGGCCGGGCAGCCCGCGCTGGCCTGGGTGCCCGGACGGCAGGTCGCGGCCGACGGCAGCCCGTGGCCCTACGACCAGCGCAGCGCGCTGGAACGGCAGGTCGCCGCGCTCGCCGAGCAGGGGCTGACGGCGAAGGTCGGCTACGAGCTGGAGTTCACGGTGTCGACGGGCGACTTCGAGCCCGCCCACCCCGGCCCGGCCTACAGCCCCCATGCGCTGGTTCCCCTCGACGGGTTCGTCGCCGACGTCCTGCGCGATTCCGCCGCCAACGGGCTCCCCCTCGGCCAGCTGCACGCCGAGTACGGCCCGGCGCAGATGGAGCTGTCGATCGCGGCCGCCGACCCCGTCACGGCGGCCGACCGGCAGCTGCTGGCCCGCCAGACCTTGCGCGCGGCGGCGGAACGGCACGGCTTGCAGCTGAGCTTCGCGCCGCTGCCCGCCTTGACGTTCGCGGGCAACGGGTGGCACGTGCACTCGTCGATCTGGCGGGACGGGATGAACCTGCTGGCGGGCACCGCGGAAGGCCCGGGGGCCGAGGGCGCCGCGTACATCGCGGGGATCCTGCGCGACCTGCCCGCCGTCACGGCGGTCACCGCGCCCAGCCTGGGCTCGCTGCTCCGGCTGCGGCCGGGCTTCTTCGCGGGCGCCTACGCCTTCTGGGGCGTGGAGAACCGGGAGGCGCCCCTGCGCTACATCCCCGGCTCGCCGTTCCTCGGGGCCGATCACGCGAACGTCGAGCTCAAGACGTCCGACGCGTCGGCGAACCCCTACCTGGCGCTCACCGCCGTGCTCG
The DNA here is from genome assembly GCA_963799945.1 of uncultured Actinomycetota bacterium. Classification (GTDB taxonomy): domain Bacteria; phylum Actinomycetota; class Actinomycetes; order Mycobacteriales; family Pseudonocardiaceae; genus Pseudonocardia. The sequence continues at coordinate 599,014 of CAWCZG010000001.1, read as the reverse complement.
CGGCGGGCGCGGCGGGCATCGCCGACGGGTTGGAGCTTCCCCCGCCGGTGCAGTCCGATCCCGGGTCGTGGACCGACGACGAGCGCACCGCGCGCGGCATCGCGTCGCTCTCCACCACGCAAGCCGAGCAGGAGATGGCGCTCAGCGGCTCCCGCGTGGGCGACGCGCTCGGCCGCGAGCTGGTCGGCGCCTTCCTCGCGGTGCGGCGCTCCGACGCCCAGGCCGCCGCGGGCATGGAGATCGACGACGTGCTCACCGGTCTCCGCTGGCGTTACTAGAGAGCGCCCGGCGAAGGAGGACTCGCGGGCCCTCCTTCATCGGACCCTCCAACACAACGGCGGTGGCGGACTGTGCCCTTTCCGCCACCGCCGTACAGGGTGTCCCCTCCCCGCTCGGCAACCCAACCAGCAACGATCACGCTTGGCAGCCCCCGACCGCACCTGCGCACTCGGCGATCATCCCGAGATCACATCCGTCAGCGGCTCGGTTGGCCTAAAAGCTGACCGCTCGCCCGCTCGCCGTACCAGATCTTGCCCGCGAGTGGGTCGTGGGCCACGATCGTGATGTGGATGGCTCGGGTGTGCGCGTGCTCATCGCCTCACAGCTGGGCGGTCTGGTCGCGCCCGCGTTCCGGCAGTCGTTCGGCCCGGGCCTCGTGACGGTCGGGGTGAACGAGGAGCAGGTGCGCTCCGCGATCGCCGACAACCTCCGCTACGACGTGGTGCTCACCGACCTGACGTGGCAGGACGTGAAGCTGGAGTACGCGTTCGACGGGCTGGACGTGCTCGACATCGTCCAACGCCTCGGCAGACCCGCCCCCGTGCTCTTCGCGTTGCAGGGGCACAACGCCGAGCGCGACCACCTCGACGAGGCCGTCGTCCGTGAGGGCGTCGCCGGGATCATGCCCAAGGCCAGCGGGGTCGAGGCGTTGGCGCGCGCGATGCGCGAGGTGGCGGCCGGACGCACGCTGGAATCGGGCCCGCCGTCGGTGCAGCCGACGATCCACCGCTGGTTCGCGGGCGGGCGCCGCGGCGAGACCGCGGCCAGGATGGCGGGCGCGATCGCCGCGGGGAGGGCCTCCAACCACGACACGCTGGCCGTCGCCGCCCGGTGCTCGCGCAACACGGCGGTCAAGGTGGCCGAGAAATACCTCGGGCCGCTCATCCGCGAACGCGGCGAGCACGCCGAGGACGTCCCGCTCACCACGCAGTCGGTGTACCGGTGGTGTGGCGAGCACGCGCGCTATCTGATCAGCTGGTGTCGTCGCAACGGGCACGCCGACGTGCTGGGAAGGTAGCCGGCGCGGCACGATGTGCGGTGTGTCCCGCCTTGCCGGTCTGGTCGTGCTGCTGATGAGCGCCGTCGCGGCGCTCCTGTTCGTCGCCGGGGTGGGTGTCGCGTCGGCCGATCCGCCGTTCCGGCTGGCCGACCGGATCACCGACCGCGCCGGCGTGCTCGACCCCGCCGCGACCGCTCGCGTCACCGAGGCGATCAACCAGCTGCGCACCGACAAGGGCTACGACCTGTTCGTCGTCTACGTCCACTCGTTCGACGGCGCGCAGACCGACGAGTGGGCGGCCCGCACCGCCACGCTCTCCCAGCTGGGCCGCACCGACGTGCTGCTGGCGATCGCGGTCGACGACCGCGCCTACCACATCTCCTACGACCAGGACTTCCCGTTGGGTCAGCAGGCCACCGACGACATCGCGTCCAAGGACGTCGAGCCCCGGCTGGTGGCGAACGACTGGGCGGGCGCCGCGGTCGGGCTGGCCGACGGGCTGCGCACCGGGGGCGGTTCGGGGTCGGGCAGCGGGCTGGTCGTCGCGGGCGTCATCGGAGTCGCCGTGGTCGGTGGCGGGGCGTACCTGGTGACGCGGCGCAGGCGAAACCGGGCAAAGGCCGACGCCCCGGCGTCGACCACCCCGGCGGGCCCGGCCCCGCAGCCCTCGGCGCCCGACGAGTTCGCGGGCGTCAGCACCGACGACCTCGCCTACCGCGGCAGCCAGGCGCTGCTGGACATCGACGAGGCGGTGCGCACGTCCGAGCAGGAGCTGGCCGCGGCGCGGGCGCACTTCGGCGACGCCGCGGTGGCCGAGTTCGCGGCGGCACTGGAGACGTCGCGGACCGAGATGCTGCGCGGGTTCACCCTGCAGCAGCAGCTCGACGACGACATCCCCGAAGACGAGCCGACCAAGCGCAGCATGCTCGCCGAGATCATCGCTGTCTGCCGGTCGGCCGACGAGCGACTCGACGCGCAGGTGGCGGCGTTCGACAAGCTCCGCAACCTGGAAGCCACCGCCCCGGACTACATCGCGGGCCTGGCCACCCGGCTCGACGCGGCGAACGCCCGGCTGCCCGAGGCCGAGGCGGGGTGGGCGGAGCTGCGGTCCCGCTACGCGCAGGGCTCCTGGGAGCCCGCCGCGGGCAACCTCGACCAGGCCCGCGAGTTCTTGAGCGTCGCCGCCACGGAGATCGAGGCGGCCCGCGCCGCCCTGGCCGGCCGCCCCGCCCCCCCGGTCGGCCCCGGCTCCGGCTCCGGCTCCTTCACCACGGCCGCCGCCCCCGGCTCCGGCGGATCCGCAGCGCCCTCCGACGGCACGGCAACCGCCGCCCCGTCGGGCGCTGCCCCGTCCGGCGCTCCCACCGTCGGCCCTTCCGTGGCCGGTTCTGTGGCCGGCGGTCACGCGGCCGGTTCTGGGGGCGGTGCTCCTGTGGGCGGTGTTTCCGCAGGTGGTGCTCCCGCGGGTGGCGCGGTCGCTGCCGCCGCAACCGGTCCCAGCGCGGCCGTCGTCACGGGGCGGGCGGCGGAGGATGCGATCACGCAGGCGGACACGCTGCTCGACGGGTTGACCCGCCTGGCCGCGGACCTCGCCGCGGCCGGGGAGCGGATCGCCGCCGCCCGGGCGGAGACCGAGCAGGACATCGCCGAGGCGCACGCCATCTTGGCCGGCGGCGACCCCGGCGGGCTGTCCGCTCTGGTCGCGCGCGCCGAAGCGGCGTTGGCGTCGGCCACCGAGGCGCAGAACGCGTCGCCGCCTGATCCGATGGCCGCGCTGCGCCTGATCGACGAAGCGGACGGCGCCCTGGACCGCGGGCTGGTCACGGCCCGCGACGCCCAGACGGCCGCGAAGCGGGCCGCAGCGGCGCTGGACCAGGCGTTGCTCACGGCGCGCCCCTCGGTCGCGGCGGCCGCGGACTTCATCGGGAGCAGGCGCGGCGCCGTCGGCGCCGAGGCGCGCACCCGCCTCTCCGAAGCCCAGCGCCACCTCGCCCAGGCCCAAGCCCAGGGCATCGCGCCGGACATCGCGCTGGCCGAGGCACAGGCGGCCGACACGATGGGTCGCCAGGCCCTCGACCTCGCCCGCTCCGACGTGTCGCGGTGGTCGGGCGGCGGCGGAGCCGGTGGCGGCCTCGGCGGCGGGTTGGGCGCCGAGCTCGGCAGCCTCGTGCTGGGGGGCATCCTCTCCGGCGGCCTGTCTGGTGGGCGCTCCGGCGGCTTCGGCGGCGGATACGGCGGGGGCTACGGAGGCGGTGGCGGCGGCTTCGGTGGCGGTGGTGGCGGCCGGTCGCCGGGCAGTTTCGGCGGGTCCGGCACCCGCGGCAGGCGCGGCGGCGGCGGCCGCTTCTGACCCGGCGGCGGCGCGCTTCTGACCCGGCGGCGGCGGCTTCTGACCCGGCGGCGGCCGCTTCTGACCCGGCGGCGGCTTCTGACCCGGCGGCGGCGGCTTCTGACCCGGCGGCGGCGACGGCTTCTGACCCGGCGGCAGCCCGGCACCCGCGCGTCCATCGCGACAGCGACGTGGTGGTGCCCGCACCCCGTCCCAGCGCCGGCGCGGCCGCCCGAGCGGGTGTCGGGGCAGGCCGCTGGAGCGGGTGCCGTCCGGCGACCCTGCGGCCAGGCCGTCAAAGCTCGGCGGCTGACCCGTTCTCCAGGTACTCCGTCTCCCCGGCCGTGCGGGCGGGGAGGGCGGCGGTCACGCGCCGGGTCGTCTCCGGCTCCAGCATGACGAAGAGCTCCTCCTCGGCCATGCACGCCCACGACTCCAGCTCCGGGGGCAGCTCGATCGCGTCCAGCAGTTCGTCGGTGAGCTGACCGCCGTCGAAGACGAAGCAGACGCCCTCCTCGGCCACGTGCTTCGCCCAATCGACCACCAACAGCCGCCCCGCGGGCAGCTCCAGCCCGAGCTGTTCCCGGGCGTGGCGGGCGCAGGCGCCGCGCGGCGTCTCACCCTGGTTGACCGGGCCGCCGGGGATCTCCCACTTGGCGTCGTGCAGCGGTTCGACGAGCAGGACGTGCCCGTCGTCGTCGAGGAACAGCAGGCCCACGGTGGTGAGCGGGCGGGCGGCGGCGTCGGCTTGCACGCGTTGCAGTATGCCGCCCCGAAGTATATGCTTGCTGGTAGGCAAATAAATGAGGAGTGGCCGTGCCCGACGCTGACGATGTCGCCCGGCTGCGCATCGCGCTCGCCCGCGTGGCCAGGGCGCTCGACCGCCAGACGCGGGGGCACGAGCTGACCCGCACGCAGGCTTCCGTCCTGGGTACGGCCGCCCGGCTGGGCCCGCTGCGGATCACCGAGCTGGCCGAGATCGAGGGCGTCAACCCGACGATGCTCTCGCGCATCGTCGCCAAGCTCGAGGACGCGGGCCTCCTGCACCGCAGCCCCGATCCCGACGACCGGCGGGCCGCGCTCGTCGAGCCGACCGCCGAGGGGCGGGCACTGCAGCAACGCCTGCGCGACGAGCGCACCCGGCTGCTGGCCGAGCACCTCGCCGAGCTTCCGGAAGTGCACGCCACCGGCCTCCTCGCCGCGCTCCCCGCCATCGAGGCGCTCGCCGACGCCCTCGTCGCCGCCAAGGTGTCGGCATAGCCGACGCCCCACTCGTGAAGGACACCGCTTGACCACGCTCGCCGCCGTCGGCCGCCAGACGTTCTCGTCGCTGGCCAACCCCAACTACCGCCGCTACACCCGCGGCCAGGCCGTCTCCCTCGCGGGCACCTGGATGCAGTCGATCGCGCAGTCCTGGCTGGTGCTGGAGCTGACCGGCTCGGCGACCGCGCTGGGCACCGTGATCGCCCTGCAGACCCTGCCGACGCTGCTGCTCGGGCCCTATGCGGGCGTTGTCGCCGACCGCATCGACAAGCGCCACCTGATGATCGGCCTCCAGGCGATGATGGGCGTGCTCGCGTTGGCGCTGGGCCTCCTGACGATCACCGGCCTGGTGACGCTCTGGCAGGTCTACGTGCTCGCGCTGCTCCTGGGCCTGAACAACTGCTTCGAGAACCCGGCGCGGCAGTCGTTCGTGCTGGAGATGGTGGGCCCGGCCGATCTGCGCAACGCCGTCAGCCTCAACTCGGTGATGGTCAACGTGGCGCGGGTGGTGGGCCCGGCGATCGCGGGAATCGTCATCAGCCTCGGCGGCATCGGCCTGTGCTTCCTGCTCAACGCGGCGAGCTTCGTCGCGGTGGTCGTCTCCCTGGTCCGGCTCGACACCACGAAGCTGCAGCCCACCGTCGCGACCCGACGCGGGCCCGGCCAGCTCCGGGAGGGCTTCGCCTACGTCCGGCGCACCCCGGCGCTCGCGGTGCCGCTGTTGATGATGGCGCTCGTCGGCTGCCTGGCCTACGAGTTCCAGGTGGTGCTGCCGGTGGTCGCGCAGCAGACGTTCGCGGGCGACGCCCGCACCTACGGCTTCCTCACCGCGGCCATGGGCCTGGGCGCGGTGGTCGGCGGGCTCTACGTCGCCGCGTACGGCCGTACCGGCATGCCCGCGCTTGGTCGTCGCGTCGACGCTGTTCGGTCTGGCCATGCTGGGCACCGCGGTGGCGCCCAACCTCCCGATCGCGCTGGTCGGCATGGCGCTGGTCGGGGCGTTCAGCGTGGCGTTCCTCTCGACGGGCAACAGCACCCTGCAGCTCGCCGCGAACCCGCAGATGCGCGGGCGCGTGATGGCGCTGTGGGCGGTCGCGTTCCTCGGGTCGACGCCCATCGGCGGGCCCATCGCGGGCGTCGTCGTCGAGCACTTCGGCGGACGGGCCGGGCTCGTGCTGGGCGCGGTGGCGTGCCTTGTCGCGGCCGCGGCCGGAGCGGTGGTGCGCGCCGGCGTTCTGCCTCAGCGTCCAGGAGTGCCGAAGTCCTCGGGTGAGACCTCGTCGAGGAAGCTGCGGAACTCCTCCACCTGCTGCTCGGGCGGCGCGTCGGTGCCGTCGGGGAACAGCTCCTCGATCGGCTGGCCCACCGCGTCGAGGATCTCGTCGGCCACGCTGATCGGGAGCTGCTCCCGCACCGCGATGGCCAGCGCGTCGCTGGGGAGCACCGGCACGCGCGTGCCGCCGTCGAAGACGAGGTCCGCGGAGAACACGCCGTCGGTCAGTTCGGTGATCTCGGCGCTGTCGAGCGTGTGGCCGAGACCCCGCAGGACGGGGATCAACACGTCCTGCGGGAGTAGGGGGTCGTCCTTGCCACGCGCGCCGACGGCGATCACGTCGGCGTGCGGTTGGCGGAGGAAGACGGGCAGGCACCGGTCGCCGTCGGCCTCGCCGAGCACCAGCACAGGCTGCCGTGTCTTGGCGTGCACGACGAGCCGGATCACCCGCATCGTGAGCATCCCCGCAGTGTGCCGCCGAGCCGGTGCTCCGACCGTCTCAGAAGGAGACCCGTAGCCTTCTGAAGTGGACGTCGCGCTTGCCTGCAATCTCTACCGCACCTACGCCGACGACCTGCGAGCGTGATCGAACAGCAGCGCGCGTTCCTCGCCGCCAACAAGGGCCGGGTGACCCCGCAGCTCGACGACGTCGAGGCCGAGCTGACCTACCTCGCCCTGCGCGAGCACCGGCCGCGACACGGTGATGGAGCTCGGGACGTTCCACGGCTGGTCGACCACGTGGATCCTTTCGGCGTTGCGCGACAACGGTCGGGGGCACCTGCATTCGTTCGACCGGATCGACAACGTGGTGCGCACGGTGCCGCCTGCGCTCGCCTGCCGACCGCTGGACGTTCGTGCACGGCGACATCGCGGCGCGCCTGGACGCGGTGCCCGACGACCTGGACTACCTGTTCGTGGACGCCGACCACGGCCGTCGCTTCGGCCGCTGGTACCTGGCGAACCTGTTCCCGCTGCGTGGCGCCGGGCACCCCGGTGAGCGTGCACGACGTGTTCCACGGGCGCCGGGCGCGGCCGTGGTCGGAGGGCGCGGAGGTGGTGCGCTGGCTCGACGAGCGCGGGGTGCCGTGGTTCACCGCGGCCCGCCGGCACGCCCGGGCGAACCTCGCCGCCATCGACGAGGTGCGCGCCGAGCTCGGCCTCACCGGCGCCCGCGGGACGACGGTGAACCCGATGATCTTCTTCAGGCTGCCAGCGTCAGTGGGAGACCGAACATCGGGAACAGCGCCTCGACATCGAGGAACGCGTTGAGCCGCACGATCCGGTTGCCGCGGATCTCCGGGGCCTGGATCGCCCAGGCCGTGTAGCCCCCGCCCTCGGCCGGCTTGTACTGGGCGAACCCGGGCACGCCGTTGACCGTGAGCGGCACCATCTTCGAATCGCGGCACGGTGCGCCGGGCCCGATGTGCCAGGCGACGATGTCGTCGGTGCCCTGCAGCCACAGCGCGTAGGGCGGCATGGACATCACCGCGTCGTCGTGGAGCAGGCTGACCAGTGCGGTCATGTCGTAGCGCTCGAAGGCATCGGCGTAGCGATCGAGCAGCTCCTGCTGCTCCTCGCCGATCTCCCCCGCCGAATCGATCTCACGCTCGTTGATCGTGGCCCGGGCCCGCTGCAGCGCGCTGTTGACCGAGGCCACCGTGGTGTCGAGCAGCTCAGCCGTCTCCGCCGCGCTCCACTGCAGGACCTCGCGCAGGATGAGCACCGCCCGCTGCCGGGCGGGCAGGTGCTGCAGCGCCGCGACGAACGCCAGCCGGATCGTCTCCCTGGCCACGGCGACCTCGGCCGGATCGCCGTTGACCGGCACGACCATCGCATCGGGCACCGGCTGCAACCAGGTGTCCTCGCCCGAGGGATCCCCCAACGAGGACGGCTCGGGGGTGCTCGCCGAGCCGAAATCCATCGGGCGGGCCCGGCGGCCGCGGCTCTCCAGCATCGTGAGGCAGACGTTGGTGGCGATGCGGTAGAGCCACGAGCGCAGGGACGAGCGGCCCTCGAACTTGTCGAAGCTGCGCCAGGCCCGGACCATCGTCTCCTGCACGGCGTCCTCCGCGTCGTGGCTGGAGCCGAGCATCCGGTAGCTGTAGCCCGTGAGCTCGACGCGATAGCGCTCCAGTTGCGGCGCGAGCGCACTCTCGGTGACGGTCATGTCCTCCCCCTGACGAGCACGGTCGTGGTGGCTTGGCACCCAGAGTAGAGAAGGCCACCGACAAAACCGGCGCGCAAGGTGCCGCTCGGCGAACGGCAGCGCCGACATCGGTGGACGGGCGCGCCTCAGCCCCGCCCGATGAACGGCATCGTGGTGGCGATGATGGTCAGGAACTGGACGTTCACGTCCAGCGGGAGGCCCGCCATGAAGACGACGGTCGACGCGACGTGCTCGGCGTCGAACGTCGGCTCCGCGAGCAGGGAGCCGTTGGCCTGGCGGGCGCCGGTGGCGATGCCCGAGGTCATCTCGGTGGCGGCGTTGCCGATGTCGATCTGCGAGCAGGCGATGTTGAACGGGCGCCCGTCGAGCGAGAGCGACTTGGTGAGGCCCGTGATCGCGTGCTTCGTCGAGGTGTAGGCCGCGCTGCCCGGCCGGGGGGTGTGGGCGGAGATGGAGCCGTTGTTGATGATCCGGCCGCCCGAGGGCTGCTGCGCGCGCATCGCCGCGAAGGCCGCGCGGGCGCAGAGGAAGGAGCCGGTGAGGTTCACCGCGACCGTGTCGATGAAGCCCTGGACGTCGATCTCGTCGGGCGGTGCCTGCCGGTCCGAACATGCCCGGCGTTGTTGAACAGCACGTCGACCCGGCCGAAGCGGTCGTTCACCGCCGCGAACAGCGCGTCGACGGCGGCCGGGTCGGTGACGTCGGTGGGCACGGCCAGCGCTTCGGGATGGCCGTCCGCCGTGGCGTCGAGCGTGTCCGGCCGCCTGCCCGCCAGCGCGACGCCGTACCCGGCGTCGAGCAGCCCCCGAGCCACGACGCGCCCCAACCCCGAGCCCGCCCCCGTCACCACCGCCACGCGATCCGTCACACGGCCAGTCTTCCGCACTCAGGCGGGCGGTGGGGCGGGACGCAGGCCGACCCGCCGGTGGGCGGGCGGGGTCGTCGTAGGCCAAGTGAGCCGGGACGGTCGCTCGCGCTCAGCCGTCGGGGGCGGGGACGGTGATCGGGGCCGGGGTGGGGGCACCGAAGAGGAGGGCCGTCACGTCGCTGACCGCGTGGACGCCGCCTGCGAGGGAGCCGGAGGGGCCGACCTGGTACATGATCGCGACGGTGTAGCGCTCGTCGGGACCGGCGAAGCCGACGGTGTCGGTCACCCAGTGCTTGCCGTAGGAGTCGGACTCGAACGACCAGCCGTCCTTGTTCCCCGGCCGCTGCGCCGCGCCCGCCCCCCAGACGCCCCACCGCTGGTTGGGGGCGACGCCGCGCATGGCCGCGACGAGGTAGTCCCGGTCGGCGGGGTTCGCGCTGGTCAGGACGTAGTGCATGAGGGCGGCGAGGTCGTCGGTCGTGCACTTGACGAAGCCCCAGTAGGTCGTCGGGGTGAAGCCGGGGATGAAGTGCAGGCCCCCCATGCCGAAGTCGGTGCGGAAGCGGGCGAGCATGGCGTCGCCGCCGTAGGCCTTCCACAGCCGGTCGGAGGCCGCCTCGTCGGAGAAGTTGAGCATCGTCGCCATGTCGTGGCGGTCTGCGGCTGCTCAGCGCGATCTGGCCCGCGCGCTCGCGGCGCAGCAGGTCGGTGGCGATGGCGAGCTTGATCGTGGACGCCGTCCAGCCGGGGTGGGTTGTGTCGCCAGTCCGCCAGACCGCACCCGTCACCCGGTCGGTGAACACGGCCGACAGGTAGCCGTGCGCGCCGACCGTCTTGCGAGCGTAGGCGGCCGCGGCGGTGAACCGCGCCTGCTGGGCGCAGCTCCAGGTGCCGTCGACGCACGCCGCCGGGGCGGATGTTGCTGCGGCCGGGGGCGTGGTGGCGACGGTGGAGGGGGTGGCCGACGGGATGGCCGAGGTGGCGAGAGCGGCAGGCGCAGGCGACGCCGAGCCCGACGTCGTCGACGGCGAACCACAGGCGGTGGCCACGAGACCCACGACGACCGCGAGCGCAGCAGTCCGCACCCGCCCCGCCGCCCGGCCCGCCGGTGTCCGGACGAAGTGCCCCCCGTCAGCCGAACTCGGCGCTGCGCGCACGACCTGTAGCCATCGGGGTGGGGAGGGGGCCGAGGGCGGGGTGGGGGTGGGGTGGTGGGGGGCGATGGGTCGACGGTAGCGCCCGCGCCGCCGCGCCCACCGCGCCGCCGCGCCCACCGCGCCGCCGAACAGGTGGTGATCGCTGAAGTTGGGACATGGCCGCCATATCCGGCGCCCATGTCCCCATCCCGGCGATCATGGGGAAGACCTGCGCGGAGCGCCGGTCACCCCATCGAGGACCCGTCTGCGATCATGACGACGCTCAACGCTCACGCAGAGCGACTAGCATCACCCGGTGTGCTCGGTCGTTGACCTTCCGTGCACACTGGAAGCCCGGACGTTCCCTCTCCGACGGTGTCGAGGTCCCGGCCGGACCTGGCGACGACCGAAAGACGAGGGACCCCGATGACCACCGTCACCTGCCCGGATTGTGGCCGCGCCGCGGTCGTGCTCGGCCGCTTCGACCGTGCGACGGCAGGTGGACCCGTGGAGTACCTCCGCATCCGCTGCGCAGGACAGCTGTCACTGCTCGTAGCGGCCGCAGACGTGGGCGTGACCGAGGTCGATCACTGAAGAGCGGCAGCCCACCGCGGGAAGTTAGCCGGAAAGGGGTATCACGGCGAACCCTCGACCACTCGGCGTTACAGTATCTACTGCCGAGCGGTGCGGAGGAATCTTGCTCGCCCAGATCCTGACCGCGCGAGAGCCTTTTGGCCCGCGCGATTCCGAAGCTCTTGTGCGCGCCGATCCCACCGGATCCGACCAACTGTTCGACCGCAATAACCTCATCTACGCCCAGACGTCGGCCGCAGCCCGGCCCACGTACATCATCGGGCGCAAAGGCGCGGGCAAGACCGCATTCCTGCGCGGCGCCACCCTCGGTGCCGCCGCTCCGCCGCAACGGGTGCTGAGCACGGCGTCGGTGTACGCGGAGATGGTCGCGCTGCTACGCCAGTACAAGGAGGCGCGCGGCCCGCTTTTCGTGCCGCAGACGGCCGACATTTGGCTCGCCCTTTTCGACCACGTCGCCCTCTTCCACGCCTGCGACACCACGACCGCCGACGACCCGCCCCACGAAATGCAGATCGTGTGGGACTACCTCGCCGCCGAACCCTCCTGCGAGGACGATCCGACGGCCGTCGCCGAGCGCTTTCTCGCCGAGTTGCAGAAAAGGATCGACGACCGCGGGGTGCGGGGACTGCGCGAGTTCGTCGACGGGCTCCCCCGGGGCGGCATCCCGTTCGGCACCGCGCGCAAGGCGCTGCGGAAGGTGCTCGACGCCCGCCCCGTCATGATCGTGATGGACAACCTCGAAGACCTGCACGCCCGCATCTTCGAGCTGGAGGACGTGCTGGCCGGGCTCTTCCACGCGGTCGGCCTCGTCGCGGCCCGCAACGTCGACGGCAACCCCTTCGGCCTGCAGCTCTGCCTGCCCTCAGAGCTGTGGGACGAGATCCACCGCATCTCGGCCAACCCGGAGAAGGACTTCGGCGGCAACTACCTCACGATCTACTGGACGGCCCGCGAGCTGCTGCACCTGGCCGCGCGGCGCTACCGGATGTTCATGCAGACCCACTACCCCTACGAGCTGGACGAGCTCGACCGGCGCGCGGGCCAGGCCGAGACCCACGACCTCGCCCTGCTCCGCGCCGCGCTGCCTGCGACGATCCGGGGCGGCCTCGGCGTCGACGAGGACCCGCTGGCCTACGTGCTGCGCCACACCCAGCTCCTGCCCCGGCACCTCATCGAGATCCTCAACAACGTCTTCACGGCGCCGGTGGCGGGCTCGGTGCCCTGGGACGTCACCCCCGAGGCGGTGCGGGTCGGCACGCAGATCGGTGAGCGGATGATCGTCGAGGGGATCTTCGCGGCGCACCGGGCGTCCTACCCGAAGGCGCCGGAGGCCGTCCGCCGCCTGGCCAACCGGCTCACCATCTGCTTCCCGGCCCGCCAGCTCCGCACCGTGTTCAACCGCGAGGGGATCAACGCGGTCACCGGCCACGACTTCGACGACTTCCGCGAAATGCTGATCACCCTCGGGGTGCTGGGCGTGAAGGTCGACTCCACCGCGCGCTACAACAAGGCCCGGTTCCAGTACACGTTCGGCTCCTCGCTCAACGCCCACGAGGATCTCGACGAGCTGTGCTTCCACCCGCTGTTCACCCGCTACCTGTTCGAGCACGCCCTCGACGACCTGCGCGACAAGCAGGAGCTGCCCACCTACCCGTACGGCTGCGACCCCGACGACGGCGACTACCGCTTGCAGCTCGGGTACGCCGAGCGGATCCGCCGGTGAGCGGCGCGGGAGGGCCTTAGCGATGGCGCTGCGTCCCCGCGAATCGCGGCCGGTCCCCGGCTACGACGAGGAGTACTGCGCCGAGAAGCCGCGCGGCCGTCGGATCGGGATCTCCCTGTCCGGCGGCGGGATCCGCTCGGCCGCGTTCAACCTCGGCGCCCTGCAGGCCTTGCAGGAGGAACGGGTGCTGGGCAGCGCCGAGTACGTCGCCGCGGTCTCGGGCGGCAACTACATCGCGAGCGCGCTGACGATCTCGCACGCGTACGCCGAGCCGGGCGCGGAGGACGGGCACCCGCTCTGGGCGCATGGCTCCCCGGAGGAGCGGCTCCTGCGCCGCAACACCAACTACCTCGCACCGGGGTTCGCGGGTCGCGTCTGGCTCGTGATGAACGTCCTGCACGGCTTCGTGCTCAACTACCTGCCGTTCGTGCTCTGCGGGTTCATCGCCGGACGGGTGCTGGGCTGGCTCGCGTTCGCGGCGGGGATCCGGCTGACCGACCCGCCGCCGTGGACGATCGTGGCGCCGCTGGTGCTCATCGCGCTGCTCCTGTTGGGCGCGGTGGGCGTCGTGGCGCTGGCCCGCAGCCGCGACGGGCGCCTCGGCGTGCGCGACTACGGCGAGAGCCACCTCGAGCAGTGGGCGGCTCGGTGCATCCGGTTCGCCGGCGTGGTGCTGGTCCTCCTGGTGCTGCCGGGGCTGGCCGGGCTCTACGGCGTGGCCTCCAACGCGGTGCTCACCCGGCTGGCCGGGCCGGGCGCGTTCGACGACCCGCTCGGCCGGTTCGCCACGGCGGCCGTGTGGCTGATCGCCGCGCTCGTGCTCGGCGGGATTGCGGTGCCGCTCGCCCAGCGGCCGCGGATGCGCTGGCTGATGCTCGTGCTCTCGGTGCTCGCGAGCGGGGGGCTGCTGCTCGTGCCGCTGCTGTCATCGTTGGACTACGCCGCCCGGCACGGCATCACCTCGGTCGCCGAGGTGCTGTGGGCGGCAGCGGCGCTGGCGGTGGTGCTGCTCATGGCCGTGAAGGTGCACAACCGCCGCTACTCGATGCACCTGTTCTACCGCGAACGCCTGAACAGCGCGTTCGCCGTCAAGCGTCGACGTGACGAGAACGGCAGGCCGGTGGCCGAGCCGGTGCCCTACACGCAACGGCTGCCGTTCTCCGAGGTCGGCGAACGGCTGGAGGAGCAGGACGCGCACATCCCCAAACTGATCGTCTGCTGCGCGGTGAACGTGACGTCGAGCGAGGTGCCGGTGGGCCGCTTCGCAGAATCGTTCACCTTCACCCACGACCGCACCGGCGGCCCCCGGTTCACCTACCAGGACACCACGCGCTTCGAGGAGTCCCGCGGACCGAAGGGCACCGACCTCACGCTCCCGTCGATCATGGCGGTGTCCGGCGCGGCGCTCTCGCCGTTGATGGGCCGGTTCACCTACCCGCCTTTCCGGCTGCTCATGGCGTTGACGAACGTGCGGCTCGGGGTGTGGGTGCGCAACCCGCGGCACCCGAGCTGGAACGCCCCCGCCGCGGCGCCGAAGGGACGGCTGGGCAGGCTGCGGGCGTCGATCGTCGAGGGGTGGCGGGAGCCCGGCGCGCTCTACGTGCTGCGGGAGGCGATCGGCGGGCTCACGCTGGCCCACCGGTACGTCTACCTCACCGACGGTGGCCACTGGGAGAACCTGGGGCTGGTCGAGCTGCTGCGCCGCCGCTGCACCGACGTGCTCTGCTTCGACGCCAGCGCCGACGCCGCCGGGACCGCGGGCGACATCGGCCGCGCGATCGCGTTGGCCCGCAGCGAGCTCGGCGCCGACGTCACCCTCGACCCCGCCCCCACCCGGCCGCTGGACGGCACGAGCAGCGCCGATCTCGCCGTCCGCGGCGACGTCCACTACCCCGACGGCGGCCAGGCCCGGCTCGTCTACGCGAAGGCGACGCTCACCGAGGCGCTCAGCTGGGACCTGCGCTCGTTCCAGCACCGCGACGGGCGGTTCCCGCACCACTCCACCGCCCGGCAGATCTTCACCGACGAGCAGTTCGAGGCCTACCGCAGCCTCGGCCACGCGGCCGGGCGCCGAGCGGTGGAGCTGCTCAACCTGCCGACGTCGCAGCTGCGTGCGCACCCGTCCACCAACGGGCGCGCGCCGGTGAAGGCGCCAGACTCCGTCCGGTGACGGAGCGGCCGGGGGCAGCCAGCGAGCACAAGCGGCGGAGCATGTCGCGGCAGCGCTCCCGCGACACCGGCCCCGAACTGGCCATCCGCACCCGCCTGCACGCCATGGGCTACCGCTACCGGGTGGACCACCGCCCGCTGGCCGACCTCCGCAGCCGCGGCGACATCGTGTTCACCCGGGCCCGGCTGGTGGTCTTCGTCGACGGCTGCTTCTGGCACCAGTGCCCGCAGCACGCGACCGCGCCGCGGCACAACGGCTCCTGGTGGGAGGCCAAGCTCGCGGCCAACGTCGCGCGCGACCGGGCGACCGACCGCCGCCTCGCCGAGGCGGGCTTCCGCGTGGTGCGGATCTGGGAGCACGAGTCGCCGGACGAGGCGGTGGGCAGGATCGTGCGGGCGCTCGCGCCTCGTGCGTGACGAGACGGCCGATCCCACGCCGACTCGACTTCGCAGACCGTGTGGCGTCCTCGCAGAGGACCGACCCCTTGCGAAGACGCCAGAAGTGTGCGAAGTCGGCCCGCGCGCGCTGCGCGCTACAGGTCCGCCGGGCCTTCCTCCACCCGCGCACCCAGCTGCCGCACGACCTCACCCATGACGTCCTGCACGGCGACGGTGTCGGCGAGCGGCATGACGTCGCTCTGCGTCTTGCCCGCCGCGACGCACTCCGTGACCTCGATCAGCTCGTGCGCGTACCCGCCGCCGGTGCGCGGCGCGACGATCGTCTCCGGCTCGGCGCCCGTGCGGTGCAGCACGATCGTGTCCGGGTGGTGGAAGCGCGGGAGGACGTCGATCCAGCCGTCGGTGCCGAAGATCCGCAGCTGACCGGGCGAGGCGCAGCGGATCGAGCAGAACAGCGACGCCGACCGGCCGCCGGGGAAGCCCAGCAGCATCGTCTCCTCCAGGTCGACGCCGGTCTCGGCCAAGCTGCCGAACGCGTGCACGGTGTCCGGCGTGCCCAGCACCATCTGCGCGAACGAGATCGGGTAGACGGAGAGGTCGAACACCGCGCCGCCGCCGATCGCCGGGTTCAGGAAGCGGTCGTCGGGGTCCTTCGGCGCCTGCACGCACAGCTCGCCCTGCACCGACCGGACCTCGCCGAGGGCGCCGTCGGCGATCAGCTCACGGGCCCGTACGACCACGGGCTGGAACCGCGTCCACATCGCCTCCATGGCGAAGATGCCGCTCGCCGTGGCGAGGTCGACGATCTCCCGCGTCGCCTCCGGGGTCACCGTGAACGCCTTCTCCACCATGATCGCCTTGCCCGCCCGGAGCGCCGCGAGCGCGATCGCGCGGTGCTGCGGGTGGGTGGTGGCGATGTAGAGGACGTCGACGCCGTCGTCGTCGAGGATGGCCTGGTAGGAGTCGTGCACCCGGGCGATGCCGTGCTCAGTGGCGAACGCCTTGGCCCGCTCCGCTGAGCGCGACGCAACGGCCACGAACTCCGCTCCCGGCACGTGCGGGGCGTCGCCCACGACGTTCGACGCGATGCGGCCCGGCCCGACGACTCCCCAGCGAACGGTCATGGCGCCCATCTTGGTCGGTCCCGGCGCGGAGCCGAAATCACAGGGTCGGCATAAGGGCGCCACACGAGCGCGCCCATGCGGCCGCCGACAGCCTCGTGATCACCCGGGCCGCACCAGCGGCCTGTCGGCGAAAGGACGTTGATGAGCGGCACCACCCTCGACCCCGCCCCGCCCCGCTACAGGTGGACCCGCCTGATCGGGGTTCCGGTGGCGGCGGTCAGCCTGGCCGGGCTGGTCGCGTGCGGTACCGGCACCGCCTCGACCACGACCTCGCGTCCTCGACGGGGAGCGGGGCGGGCGCGTCGGACACCGCGATGCAGGCCTTCGCGTCGTGCCTCGCGGAGAACGGCGTGACGCTCCCGGAGCGCGGCGCGGGCGGGGGCACCGGCGGCGCGGGCGGCACCCCGTCCACCGGCACCCGCGTCGCACCGGCGCACCGACCGCGGGCGGCGCAGGCCGGCCCCGGCGCAGGGCGGCGGGGCGATGACCGCTCCGCCCGGCGTCGACGCGACGACCTGGGCCGCGGCCCAGAAGGCGTGCGCCCAGTACGCCCCGACCCCCCCGAGCGGCACCGCCGCCGCCGGCTGATGACCCGGGCGCCGGCCTGTCTGGGGTCAGGTCGGCGCCCCGTTCTTCCCCGTCAAGCCAGCGCCTCGTCCAACCACTGCAGGGTCGCGTCGGCGATCTCCTTCCAGCCGCTGTCCACCACCAGGGAGTGGCCGCGGTCGGGGAACTGCTTCAGCTCGGTCACCGCTGACGAGTGGCGGTACTGCCGATGAGTGGAGCGGGTCACCGCGTCGGGCACCGTGTGGTCCTTGCCGCCGGAGATGAGCAGCAGCGGGCCCCGGCGAGAGTTGCGGACCTCGACGGCGGCGGGCGAGTGGGAGACGAAGTTCGCCGACGACGCCTCGAACAGCGGCCGGGCGGGCGACGGGATCGTCCAACGCTCGAACAGGACGTCCGACTCGTCCTGGCTCACGGCGTTGCCGAAGCCGTAGCGGAACTGCCCCGCCGTGAGGCTCACCGCCTTCTTGACGTTCGCCGGGTTGCCCAGCACCGGCCCGGCCGCGCGGAGCTGGGCGAGCGGCAACACCAGCACCCCCCTGATCTGTGCCGGGTCGATCGCCACCGCCGCCGCGCCGAGGTTGCGCCCGAGCAGCTTCTGGGCGATCAGACCCCCGAAGGAGTGACCGATGATCACCGGCGGTTCCGGGAGGGCCTCGATGATGCCCGCGTAGTGGTCGGTGACCTCCTCGATGCCCAGGCCTGCGACCGCTTCGGGCTGCTGCCGCGCGGCTTCGATCGTCGGCGGCTCGTAGGGCCACCCCGGCGCGACCGGGTCGTACCCGTTCTGGGCGAACAGGTCCAGCCACGGCTGCCAACTGCTGGCGTGCAGCCAGAGACCATGGATGAACACGGCGGGACGGGCCATGGGTCCTCCTCGAGCGCACGGGCTTCGGTGATCACCGTGCCGCAAACCGGGCGCCCGGTCGACCACCCGGGAGAAAGGCGCCACCAAGTGGATCAACGCTGGTAGGCCGCTCGGATCAGCTCGGCGCCGCAGGTCACCGTTCGGCGTCGGCGGTCCACCGCTCCACTGCCGAACCGTTGCCCGTTCGGGTGTCCTCTTCGTACCGTCAGCGGGCACTCCCCGTCACGGCTCGACGCCGCGGGCTCCGCTCCCCCCTTCCGGCCTCCGTCCGGATGGCGGGCCCACCGGTACGGGTCCAGGAGAACCGTGCGCTCAGCTCGCCACGCCCTCAGCGCGGCGGCGTTGTCGGCCCTCGTGCTCGGCGGCCTCGCCGCGTACGACGGCTTCGACTTCGCCGCGGTGCAGGCCGCCCCCCGCCCGACCGCGTCGATCGCCGACGTGGCGTCCGCCCGTGCGCTGTCCGCCCGCGGAACCGCGCCGACGTCCACGGTGGCCCAGGCGGCCCGGCCGAACCCGGCGGCCGTCGCCAAGATCACCACGTCACCGCCGACCCTCGCGATCACCACGAAGGCCGACACCTCCGTCGCCGCGCAGGTCCTGAAGCTCGTGAACACGGAGCGGAAGAAGGCGGGCTGCAAGTCGGTCACGCTCGACGCCCGGCTGACCGCGGCCGCCGCGGGCCACGCCATGGACATGGCGACGGCCAACTACTTCAGCCACACCAGCAAGGACGGGCGCTCGTTCGTCGACCGGATCGAAGCGCAGGGCTACTCCAAGCCACGGTCGGAGAACATCGCCGCGGGCCAGCCCACCGTCGCGGCCGTGATGAGCGCCTGGATGAAGAGCTCAGGGCACCGCGCGAACATCCTGGACTGCTCGGCGACCCAGATGGGCGCGGCCGGCGCCAAGGGCGGCAGCTACGGCGTCTACTGGGTGCAGGACTTCGGCCGGGGCTGACCTCCCGCCACACCACCTTGTCGGGCGAACGGGCGGCTGCGCCTCCGCGCGTGTCAGCCCAGATCGGAGAGGAGCAGCTCGCGTAGTTGATCAGTGAGGTCCCGCGCGCCCGCCCGGTTGTCCACGACGAGGTGCGACACGGGCGGCGGCTCGTCCGGCCGCATCCGTTCGACGAAGGCGTCGAAGGCAGCGAGCTTGCCGGTGTCGCGCGGTGACCGGCGGCTCAGCAGCCTGCGGCGCAGCGTCGCCGCGTCGGTGCGCACCCAGACCAGCCGGACCGGCGGCCCACCCAGCTGCGCGACCCACTCCCGCCACCGCTCGGCGTCGTGGATGGCGGTGGTGAACGGGCCGGTGAGCAGCACGGGGCAGCCGTGGGCGCGGATCTCCCGGGCCGTGGCGGTGAGGCCCGCGTACTCGTGCACCTTGACGTGCTCGTCGTACCAGGGCCCTTCGCGCTCCCCGGCGGCCCGCCCGGCCGCGGCCAGCGTCGCCGCGACGAACGCGCCGTAGACCGTGTCCTTGTCCAGCAGCGCGGGCACCGGGTCCAGGAGGGCCAGGAGCCGCTCGGTGACCGTCGACTTGCCCGCTCCCGGCGGCCCCGCCACCACCCAGACGTCCGCGCTCGCCACGTCCGGACTCTAGATCTTAGGTGGCGCTGGGAGCGGTCCGATCGCTCCTGCGGCGGCTCGCGGGGCTCAGGGCGGGCACGCGTCCGCCCTCCCGGCGCACGGCGCGCCGCGCCATCACATAGGCGCCCGGCCCGCGCAGTGTGCCGCCGACCCGCAAGCGTGCGGTGTCCTCCGGCATACCCTCACCCGCCTCGGCCTCGCGCTCGGAGATCGTCCGCATCTGCGCGACGGCCGCGGGCAGCCGCCGCAGCGCCGCGTGCCGGGCCTGCCGGTCGAGCGCGATCTTCGTGAGCAGCGCGGAGAGCCCGACGGCGTAGCCGCGCAGCTGCTCGCGCATCGAGTCGCCGTCGACGCGGTGGTGGTGCCACAGCAGTGCGCTCGGCTCGTAGCCCACGGCGTGGCCCGCGAGGATGAGCCGGATCATGAACTCGCCGTCTTCGCCGCCGTGCGTCGGCGTGCCCGGGCCGAGCGCCTCGTCGAACCCGCCCGCGGCCCGCGCGAACCCGGTGCGCGCCGCCATGTTGGCGCCGATGCCGAACAGCCCCGGCGAGAACGGGAAGATCGCGGAATCGGGCGGTGGGTCCTGCAGGCTGAAGCGGCGGGGCAGGAACCCCTTGTTCCAGGCCAACGCGGTGTCGGCGGCGCGCTCCTGCTCGGTGTCGAGCCGGGCGGCCAGCACGGGCCCACTCGTACAGGCGAGCGTCGGGTCCTTCGCGAACGCGCCCGCCATGCGGACGGCCCACGCGCGGTCGACCTCGGTGTCGTCGTCGGTGAACAGCACGACCGGCGTCTCGGCCTCGAACAGACCGCGGTTGCGGCCCACCGACGCTCCCCGCCGCGACTCCCGGATGTAGCGCACGCGGCGGTCGCGCAGCGCCCGCACGGCCTGGGCGGTGCGGTCGTCGTCGGGGTCGTTGTCCACCACGAGCACGGTGATCGCCGGGTGCTCGCCCGCGAGGATGCTGCGCACGCACCGGGCGAGGCTGGTGGGCCGTCCCCGCGTGGCGACGACGGCCGTCACCGGCTCATGGCACAGCGTCGGCATCTGCACCGGGCGCAGCGGGCCCAGCTGCTTGTGCACGGCGCGGGACACGGCGTCGGCGCTCGCGTGGCCGCGGTCGAGCCGCACCGTCGCCATGCCGACGGGAACGCTGCCGACCGTGACGAGCAGCCGCGCGGCGACGTACCGGCCGCTGACCGAGATCGGGCCGAACGGCGCGGCGCGGTCGATCGTGCTGATCCACGCCGGGCCGTAGATCGGGTGCGCGCGAACCTGGAGCGTGGGCCCGTCCATGCTCGCCGCGTCGTCGGCAGGCCGGGCCCGGGGTCTGCCGTCCTCCTCAGCCACGGACGACCCTCGCCGCCGCGGACAGCCCGCGGTACACCCCGGCGCGGCCCGCGTCGCGCATCGTGCGCATCTGCGCCCGGCGCGGGGCGGCCGCCCGGCTCCACGCCAGCAGCGACAGGCCCCAGACGTCGCGGCTGAGCGTCGACACCCCCGCGGTGAGGGCCTCCTTGGCCCAGGCGTCGCCGAAGTCGTCGTGCCCGTCGCGGTAGGCGAACACGGCGGGCCGCACGTAGGCGAGGCCCGGCTGGCTGTGCCGCATCATCGGCGCGTACTCCGCGAGGATCCGGTCGAGCGCGCAGTAGCGGGCGGACCGGTCGCGGCTGATCGAGCCGGTGCGCATCAGCCGCATGTCGACGTGCCAGCGGCGGATCCCCAGGAACACGGGCGTGGCCGACTTGGCCGAGATCCGCAGCCACATGTCGAAGTCCACGCCGCTGCGCAGGCTCGCGTCGAAAACGCCGACATCGGCGAAGCAGGAGCGCCGCAGCAGCAGTGAGCTGCCGTTGTGCGGCGGGTTGTGGTCGATCAGGAACCGGTCGAGGTCGAACAGGCCCGAGGGCTGCCAGCGCATGCCGACCATCCGGCCGCTCTCGAGCAGCACCCGGGTGTGGCTGAACGTGGCGCCCACGTCGGGCGGGCCCTGACGCAGCTTCGTCAGCGCCGTGCGCAGGAACTCCGGGTGCCACCGGTCGTCGCCGTCGAGGAAGGCGACGAACGGCGCGGAGGTGTCCTCGATCGCGACGTTGCGCGCCTGCCCCGAGCCGCCGTTGGCGGTCTGGATCAGCCGCAGACGGGGGTCCCGGGCGGCCCGCTCGGCCACGATGGCGGCGGTGTCGTCTGTGGACCCGTCGTCGACGACGACGTGCTCGAGCATGCCCTCCGTCTGGGCGAGCACTGAGTCGATCGCCTCACCGATCCACGGGCCGACGTTGTACGCGGGCGTGATGACGGAAACGAGCGGTGCGTCGCCCATCACCCCTCCAGACTAGGAAGTTGGGCCATCTGCTGACGTCTGGGTGGCGTGGCGCCCCCGGACCCGGTGACTACTCTACGAACTATGTCGCTTACTGCTCGTATCGTAATCGCCCGTCGATTGGGCTTCCTACCCGCCCGTCTTTACGCCATTGGCCTGCATCTTCTGTTCCAGGAGGAGCTGACGACACTCCGGACGCCACGCGGGTACGCACAGATGGCAGCCGCGAAAAACCTCGCTCCGCAACCACCGCTGGTACCTCTAACGGCGGATAAGTACTCCGTTAGAGCGTATGTGGCGGACACAATCGGTGAGGAGTACCTGATCCCCCTGATCCAGGTCGTCAGCCACGCGGATGATCTCGACATGGCGGCGCTCGCCGAGCCGTGCGTGATCAAGGGGACGCATGGCTGCAACATGACGATCCTGCTGCCGGAGGGCGCGCCGCGGCCCGAGCGCGCCATCCGCGCGACGGTGGCCCGGTGGCTCAAGACGGACTTCTTCAAGACGGGCTGGCGCGAGGCGCCCTACAAGGGGCTGCCCCGGCGTGCGGTGGTCGAGCGGTTCATCGGGGAGCGCGGCAGGCCGCCGTCGGACTACAAGTTCTTCGTGTTCCACGGCAAGGTCGGGATGGTCGTCGTCGACCAGGACCGGTTCTCGGCGCACACCTCGACCCTGCTGCACCCCGACTGGCACGCGTTCGCCGTCGAGGGCACCTTCGACGCGGCCGACGACCTGCCCGCCCAGCCGCCGAACTACCCCGAGATGCTCGAGCTGGCCGCGCGGCTCGCCGCCGATTTCGAGTTCGCCCGCATCGACCTCTACAACGTCGACGGCAAGATCTACTTCGGGGAGATCACGCACTACCCCGGCGGCGGGCTGGTGCGGCTGCGCCCGCGGGCCTTCGACCGCGCGCTCGGCGAGTTGTGGCGCACCGGCGCGCCGATCCCGGAGCGCTTCATCCGCCGTCCGCGTTCCGCTCGCCCCGAGGAGCGGGCACGGAGCGGGAGCCAGCCCGCCGAGCGGAGCGAGAGCCGGTCCGCCGAGCGGAGCGAGAATCGGTCCTGAGCCAGCCGACCACGCCCGCGGCCACGGCGATCGCGGGCACGACCTCGGCCAGCAGCGCCGCCCACCCCACGGCGGCCAGCCCGAGCGCAGGCGCCAACACCACGGTGCAGGCGATGAGCAGCGCCGCCTGCACGAACTGGAGGATGGCGAGCAGGAACGTGCGGTTCTCCAGCCTGCACTTGGTCACGTAGAGCGACACGATCACCCGCGGGAACAGTGACGCCATCATCAGCTGCAGGACGGTGGTGGCCCCCGCGCGGTACTCGGCGCCGAACAGCGAGAGCACCAGGGGCGCGGCCAGCGTCACGATGACCGCCGACGGCAGCACGATCACGCAGATCCGCCGCAGCACCGCGAGCGCGTGCCGGTGGGCGTGTTCGGGGTCCTTCGCCGCCTCGACGACCAGCGCCGACGTGATCGCCATCGACAGCAGGCTCATCGCCGCGAAGATCGTCTGGGCGGGCAGGAAGTAGGCGCCCTGCGCGGCGCCCAGCAGGGTGACGACCAGCACCGGCAGGAACGTCGAGGAGAGCTGGCTGAACAGTTGGGCGGCGTAGTCGCCCGCCATGTAGCCGCGCAGCGTCGGGATGCTCGGCAGCTCCCCATCGGTCGCGGTCTGGTGCGGCAGGATCCGCCGGAAGATCAGCAGGTTGACCGGCACCAGCAGCGCGATCACCGGGAGTGACCAGGACGTGAACACCCCGTCGGCGATCGAGGTCTGGGCCACCACGATCAGCAGCACGAGCTTGAGCAGCCCGTACACCCCGTTCTCCAGCGGCACCCAGATCGCCGACGCCAGGCCGGTCAGCGCCGCATCCTGCAGGTTGAACAGCGACCACGCCGTCGTCGACACCACGAACCACGCCGCGAACGGCAGCGAGACCCACAGGGGATCGCCAGGCTGCTGCGCGAAGTGGCAGAACGCCATCACCGCGGTAGTGCCGAGCAGGGCGACGACCGCCGCGATCCCGTAGGCGCTCAGGATCAGCGGGCGGCCCCGGTGGGCCGCGCGGGGCAGGAACCGCACCAGCGCGCCGCCGAAGTTGAGCTGGGTCACCGTCGACACGAGCACCATCAGCGAGACGAGCGCGCTGCCCCGGCCGACCTCGGCCGCGCTGAACTGGTGCGCGGCGATGATCCAGTACAGCAGCCCGAGGCCGGAGTTCACGACCGTGTTGAGCATGAGCGAGTAGGCGTTGCGGAAAAGCGGTACCGCAAGTTCGCGTCGCATCCCGGCCACGCGCGCGGCGAGCAATCCGGTCCTTGCGGACACGCTTCCCACGTTCACCCCGATGGTTGATAGGTTCCTGTCCCCAGACTGGTGACAGGAAGTGACCGTGCGAATCGTATGCGTAGGCGCCGGCCCGGCAGGCCTCTACCTCGCTCTCCAGGCCCGGCTCGGTTCCTCGCGGCACGAGGTGACCGTGTTGGAGCGCAACCCGCCCCACACGGCGCAGGGCTGGGGCGTCACGTGGGGCGAGGAGTTCCTCGATGACGTCTACGCCGCGGATCCGGTGAGCGGCAGGCGGTTGCGGGCCGCGGCGCTCGTCTGGGGCGATCAGGTGGTGCGCATCAACGGACGCGATCCGGTGCACATCGGCGGTCGGTACGGCTACTGCATCAGCCGCAGCCGCATGGTCGACATCCTCACTGAGCGGGTCGAGGAGCTCGGGGGGCGCATCGAGTACGAGCGCGGCGTCGATGACCCGTCCGAGTTGGACGCGGACCTCGTCGTCGCCGCCGACGGCGTCGCCAGCAAGCTGCGCGCCAGCCGCGCCTCGACGTTCCGCCCCACTGTCACCACCGGCCGCAACCGCTACATCTGGCTCGGCACGCCGAAGGTCTTCGACGCGTTCACGTTCGCCTTCGAGCGGACGGACGCGGGCTGGGTGTGGGCGTACGGCTACCCGTCCTCCGGCGACACCAGCACGTTCATCGTCGAGTGCTCGCCCGAGACCTGGGAGGGGCTGGGCCTGGACGTCCTCGACCACGCCGAGGGCCTGCGGCTGGCCGCCGACATCTTCGCGGGCGTGCTCGACGGGCAGCCGTTGCTCGGCCTGCCCACGGGCCCGTCGCCGTGGCTGCAGTTCCGCGAGATCCGCAACGCGACGTGGTGCGCGGGCAACCTCGCCTTGACGGGCGATTCGGCACATACGACGCATTTCGGGATCGGTTCCGGT
The DNA here is from genome assembly GCA_963799945.1 of uncultured Actinomycetota bacterium. GTDB lineage: Bacteria > Actinomycetota > Actinomycetes > Mycobacteriales > Pseudonocardiaceae > Pseudonocardia. The sequence continues at coordinate 574,103 of CAWCZG010000001.1, read as the reverse complement.
ACGGTGCTCGCGGTGCAGGACGCGATCGCGCTCGCCGCGGCCGTCCGGAATGTCGGGCCCGCAGGCCTCGATGCCGCGCTCGGGAGTTACGACCGGCGACGGCGTACGCAACTGTCACCGGTCCAGGGGTCAGCCATGCGCAGCATGCGGTGGTTCGAAGACGTCGACCGGCATCTCGCCGAAGACCCGGTACGGGTGGCCTGGTCGCTGTTCGACCGCCGCGGTGATCAGGCGGCGTGGCGCTACCAGTTGCACCTGGCCACCCAGATCGAGCCGCTGCGGCAGGCCAGAAGGCGGATCACCACCGCGCGCCGCACCGTTCGCGAGCGGCAACGCGAACGCTCCGTCAATTCACGGAGAGTAATGATTTCCCGATCTCCAATGGGCCCGGTAGCCACTTGTTAGCGTCCCTCCGCTCTTGGGAGGTGGTTGTCCGTGAAGATCACATGTGTCGGCGGCGGGCCGACTGGTCTGTACTTTGCCCTGCTCTCGAAGCTGCGCTCGCCGCAGTCCGAGGTCACTGTCATCGAGCGCAACCCACCCGGCACCACCCACGGATGGGGCGTCACGTGGGGTGACGAGCTCCTGGACGACCTCTACGCCTGTGACCCCGTCAGCGCCCGCCGTCTGTGCGAGGCCTCGCTGCTGTGGGGCAAGCAGGTGGTGCGGATCAGCGGCAGGCCGCCGGTCTACCTCGGCGGCAAGTACGGCTACAGCATGAGCCGCAGCATGATGCAGGAGATCCTCACGACCCGTGCGCTCGAGCTCGGCGTGGAGCTCGTGCACGGCCAGTCGGTCGACGACGACGCCGCGCTGGACGCCGATTTCGTCGTCGCGTCCGACGGGGTCGGCAGCAGGCTGCGCACCCGCCACGCCGAGCACTTCGCCCCGACGATCACCACGGGCCGCAACCGCTACATCTGGCTCGGCACGACGATGGTCCTGGAGGCCTTCACGTTCGCCTTCGAGCGCACCGATGCGGGCTGGGTGTGGGCCTACGGGTACCCGACCTCCGGCGGCACCAGCACGTTCGTGATCGAGTGCGCGCCCGCGACCTGGACCGGGCTCGGCCTCGACCGGATGCAGCCCGATGCGGGCCTGCGCCTCCTCGAGTCGATCTTCGAGGGCGTGCTGTCCGGGCACCGCCTGCTGGAGCCGCAGTCGGCGACCGGCCGCTCGCCGTGGGTGCACTTCCGGGAGATCCGCAACACGACGTGGCGGGTCGGGAACCTCGTGCTCGCGGGCGACGCGGCGCACACCACGCACTTCGGGATCGGCTCGGGCACGGTACTGGCCATGCAGGACGCGATCGCGCTGTCCGAGGCGGTGCACGGGGTCGAACGGGACCGCGCCGCGCTGGAACTGGCCCTCGAGTCCTACGACCGGCGCCGCCGCGCGGTCATGGGCCCGATCCAGGACATGGCGATGCGGAGCATGAGCTGGTTCGAGGACGTCGACAACCGGATGGACGGCGACCCCGTCCGGGTCGCGTACTCGCTCTTCGACCGGCGCGGCGACCAGGCCCCGTGGCGCTACCAGCTGCACCTGGCGACCCAGATCGAGCCGCTGCGGCAGGTGCGCAACGGCCTGACCTCCGCCCGTCGCGGGGTCCGCGGCATCCAGCGCACCCGCCGGGCCCGCGCCGACGCCCAGTAGCCCGCGCTCAGCCCGCGGGGCGGTCGAGCTGGTAGAGGTAGTGGTCGCGGTTGTCGATCGGGTTGTCCGGCGTGAGCTCGCCTTCGGCGATGCGCCGGAACCCCGCCCGCGCCACCGCCCGCCACGACGCCGCGTTGTGCGCGTGCATCGCGACGACGACCGCCGTCGCGTCCGGGTAGTCCGCCCAGCTCTCCGCGACGAGCGCGGCGATCATCCCGGCCCCGAGCCCGCGGCCGCGCAGGTCGGGCTCGCCGATGAGGTAGTCGATGCTCAGCGCGCTCGGTGACACGGGGCAGACCGCGGACAGCTCTTCGACGTACTCCGGGTAGGCCCCGATCGCATAGCGCTGGATCAGGCCGAACGGCCGCCCGTCGACCCGGGCGATGAAGATCTGGGTCGGCTCGGTCTCGTCGATCGCCGCCCCGAAGTCGCTCTCCAGCGCCTCGGGCGAGGTCTGGTGGTCCCACCAGCGCGCGACCACCGGCTCGCTGAGCCACTTCGCGAGCAGCGGGAAATCGGCGCGGCGCAACCGGACGAAGGTGATGGGCCCCACGCGGTGAGCCTACGAGGACACGCGAGCGCTATTCGCCATCATGTGGGTCGGCGAGGTTCAGGCCGGTTCGAAGGCTTCGCCGTCGGGGCTCGCGACGACCACCGTGTAGCCGTCGGGGTCGGTGATCCAGAGCTCGCGGTGGCCGGGCCCGTTGCCTTCGCCGGACGGCGGGTTGCGGTACGGGGCGTGCACCACCGGGGCGCCCAGCTCGGCGGCCCGCTGCACGACCGCGTCGAAGTCGGAGACCTCGCCGAACCAGATGACCACGCCGTTGCCGAGGGCGGTGTCCGGGTCGCCGATGCGCCCGTGCCCGTGCTCGTCGTCGAAGCTGTGCAGCTGGAGGGCGAGCTCGCCACCGGAGAGCAGCCGCTCGTAGTGCGGTCCGCCGTGGTCGCTGCGCAGGCCGAGGAGCTGCTGGTACCAGTGGCTGGAGGCCTCGACGTCGCGCACGGCGATCAGGGTCTGCGGCCGCGCCGCCCGAACGTGCGCGACCACTCCGATCCGGTTGCCCGCCGGGTCGTCGATCTCGACGAGCCAGCGCTCACCCCCGTCGAGCTGCGGGCGGCCGCACACCCGGCCACCGCCGTCGACCACGACCTGGAGGGTCGGGTAGAGGTTGTCGGCGCGGATCCAGACCAGCGGGCCCGCGTCGGCGACCGGCGCGCGGTCGGTCGTCCACTGCCCGATCATCCCCGGGGCCTCGAAGCTGCCGTACGCGAGCTCGACCTCCCAGCCGAACACCTTCTCGTAGAACGCGGCGGACGTCGCGATGTCGAGGGCGGGCAGCTGCAGGTAGTCGATCCGGCCGTGGCTCATGTCGGATTCCTCTCGGTGGCGTCGGGGACGAGCAGGTGGCGGCAGGCGCGGGCGAACCACCGCGCGTACTCCGCCGGGGTGCGCCCGCGGTGGCGGACGAGGCGCTCGAACAGCGCGGGCTCCATCAGGGCCCACATCGCGTCGACGGCTTCGGCCCGCGTCTGGTCGGACCGCAACGGGGCGAAGCGCGCCATGGCGTCGACGAGCCAGCCCGCGGTCGTCGCGCGCTGGCGGGTGAGCTGTGCGGCGACGCTCGCGAGGTCCGGGTCGGAGCGGGCGGCCTCGAAGACCGTGAGCACCAGCCCGGCCGACCGGGTCTGGGCCGCGGCGATCACCTCGGCGGCGATGGCGAGGAAACCTTCGACCGACGCGGCGTTCAAGGCCGCGTCCGTCCAGCCGCGGTCGAGCACCGGTACGGCGTCGTCGTCGCCCGCGATCGCCACGTCGATCGCGGCTTTGAGCAGCCGCGCCTTGGTGCCGAAGCCCAGCTCGACCGTCGGCACCGACACCCCGGCCGCCGTCGCGACCGCGCGCATCGTCGTGCCCCCGTAACCCCGCTCCAGGAACGCGGCCGTCGCGGCGTCGAGGATCCGGGCCCGGGTGCGGCGGGCCTGCTCCTCCCGGCGGCTCGATCGGTAGACGCGATCCACGGCGGGTCACCTTTCACTATGGGCGTGCCATAGTCAATTGACCGATACTGTGGCCGTCATGCCCTCGTTGTACGAGCACGCCGGTGGCGAATCCGGGCTGCATCGACTCGAGCAGTACTTCTACGACAGCGTTCTGGTGGATCCGCTGCTGCAGCCGCTGTTCGGCGCGGGCAAGCCCGAGCACGTCGACCACCTGACGGCCTTCACCGCCGAGTCGTTCGGGGGGCCCGACCGCTTCACCCGCGAGCTCGGCTTCGCGCACCTCATCGACGTCCATCGCGGCCTGCACATCACCGAGGAGCAGCGGCAGCGGTTCGTCGAGCTCTACATGAAGGCGCTCGACGCCACCGACATGCCAGCCGACGCCGACTTCCGGGAGGCGGTGCGCGAGCACGTCGAGTTCGGCACCCACGTTGCGATGCAGAACTCCAACGCCGAGACCGACGACCAGCTCAACCCGCTGCGCGAGGTGCCCCACTGGACCTGGGCCGGGGACGACAAGCCGAACCAGTGACGTCTGCGTGGCCGCTGCTCGCGGCGGCTTTCCTCGTCGACGGCGCCACGCGTCCCGGTTACGACCCACGGCGCCACCCGGTCAGCTCCCTGGCGCTGGTCGGCCGCGCCGGGCTCCTCCAGCGGGCGTCGATCATCTGCGGGTTCGGGTGGCTCAGCGCGCTGATGCTCCGCGCGCTGCGTCGCTGACGTTCAGGAGAGGGGAACGTCCAGGCGCAGCTGGGGGGCAGGCCCGAACTGGGTCTCGGCCACCCCGTCGTCGACGAAGCCGACCGAGCGGTAGAACTGCATGGCGTGCGGGTTCGCCGTGACCTGGATGCGGGCGACGCCCTGGTCCGCGGCCCAGCCGACGAGGTCCTCGATCAGCTTCGTGGCGAAGCCGCGGCGCATGTGCCGGGGCGCGACGAACAGGTCGTCCAGCTCCCACACGCCCTCGCCCACCGGTCGCGGCGTGGCGAAGCCGACGACCTCGCCGTCGTCGTCGACCGCCACCCGGACGCGGCCCTCCACGATCGCGGTGTCCTCGAACACGAGCACCTCGGGATGGGCGAGCAGCGCGTCGCGGTCGCCGGTGTTCCACAGCGACGCCGCACGGAAGGTCTCCTGCACGGCGTCGAAGTCGCTCAGCGTGGCCTGCCGGACCGTTGACATGCGGCGAACGGTAGCGGTCTACCCGCTCGACCAGCGCCGCAGCTCGGAGCGGTCGGCCGAGCCGGTCTTCACCAACAGCCGGGCCACGTGGGTCTCCACCGTGCGCGGGGAGAGGTAGAGCCGCTCGGCCATCTGAGCGTTCGTCAACCCGTCGGCGACGAGCGCGAGCACCTCCGCTTCGCGGGCGGTCACTCCGCGGGCGCGCAGGTCCGGCGCAACCGACGTACCGCCGCGGCGCCGGGTCGGCGCCCCCGCCGCCCGCAGGAGGTCCCGGCAGGTGCGGGCCAGGTGTTCGGCGCCCGCATCCTCGTGCGCGGCGAGGTCGGTGCGCAGGGCGGGCACCGGGTCGCCCCATCCGTCGACGACGGCGGCCTCCAGCGCGACCACCCGGAGCAGCCGGTTCCACCAGGGCAGGTGCGCGATCATCGCGTCGGCCTCGACGAAGAGGGCGCAGGCCGCGTCCGGGCGTCCGGCGCGACCCGCGGCGATGGCGTCGGCGTAGGCCAACGCGGCCTGGTTGCCCAACGCCGTCAGCGCCTTGTTGCCCCGCAACGTCGCGCGGGCGGCGGCGTCCCGGTCGCCGACGGCGGTGCGCACGAGCGCCCACAGCCCGATGTGGTCGACGGGGATGGCCGAGCCGTGCTCCAGCACCGCGGGGACGGACCGGTCGAGCAGCGCGGCGGCGCGCGCCAGGTCGTGCCGCACGAGCTGGGGCAACGCCCTGACCAGCGGACCGAGGGTGATCACCTCGACCGGGGCGTCGGGGCGGGAGACCGCGGCGGCCAGCCACGCCTCCATCGCCCGCTCCTCGACCGACAGCCCGGCGTCGGCCGCGGCGAACAGCTCGGCCAGCGCCTGCGTTCCGGTCAGCCGCAGGCGCCCGGCCCGCTCGGCGGTGTCACGCAGCAGCGGCAGGGCGGCGGCGGGCCCGTCGACGAGCAGGATCCCGTTGGCCCGCAGCACATCCGCCTGCACGACGTACCCGAGCAGGCCCGCCTCCAGCGCCAGCTCGCGCGCCGCGGCCAGCGACGGCGGGTCCGGATCGCCCCTCGTGTGCTCCCGGCTGCCCAGCCCGAACAGCGCCTGCACCCGCCAGGGCACGAGGCCGTGCTCGGCGGCGATCTGCGCGACCCGGCGCCCCACCGCTTCCGAACCCGCTGGATCGGACGCGAACGTGCTGCGGCTCAGCACCATGAGCGCCTCGCACAGCATCGCCGGGTCGGCCGTCGCTGCCACCGCGGCCCGGCTCAGGCGCTCGGCCTCGGCCACGTCGCCCGCTCCGAAGGCGGCGTCGGCGACCAGCGTCAGCGATCGGGGGTCGTCGGGCCGCGCCGCCCGCTCGACGAACCGCCGCGCTCCGCCCCACCGCCCGGCGACGATCGCGGCGTGCGCGAGCCGGAAGCACAGCTCGGCGTGCTCGGCGCCGCGCACCTGGGCCAGCGCCCGCTCACCCGCCTCCAGCGCCTCGACGGCCCGCCCGAGCAGGGTCCACACCAGCACCCGGTCGGCGTGTGCCGTGTCCTCGCCCGCCTGCTCCAGCAGGGCCGCGGCGCTGCGCAGGGCACCCCGACCCACGTCGACCCGCGCCAGCTCGACGAGGATCGCGGCCCCCCGCGCCCGGTCCCCCGCCTCGACGTAGAGCCGGGCGGCCACGGCCCGGTCCCCCCGCTCCTCCAGCACCGCGGCGGCCCGCGCTGCGAGCGCGGCCCGCTCGGGTGGCAGCAGGGTGGCGAGCACGGCGTCCCGGGTCAGCGCATGCCGCCACCGCAGGCGCTGGTCGTCGACGACGAGCAACCCGACGTCGGCAGCCGCCCGCAGCGCGTCCAGCGCCACCCCCTCGGCATCAGGCCGCCCATCACGGGCGTCGACCATCGCCGCGACCAGGCGCCAGTCGGGGTCGCCGCCCGCGATCGCGGCCGCGACGACCAGTGGCCGCGCCCGCGCGGATAGCGCGGCCAGTCGGCGGGAGACCAGCGCCGTCAACGACGCGGGGACCTGAGCCGGACCCGCGGCGAGCAGCTCCTCGACGAGGAACGGCAGCCCGTCCGAACGCTCCATCACCTCGTGCAGCTCGCGATCGGCAAGCGGCTCGCCGCCGCGGCACGCCGCCGCCAGAGCGGCGACGCCCGCCGCATCCAGGCGCCGCAGGGGCAGCGTCGTCAGCTCAGCGGTGAGCTGCTCGACGCCGGGCTGGGCGACGTCGTCGCGGGCGGTGAGCACGAGCAGCACGGGCAGTTCGACGAGCACGTCCGCGAGGTAGCGCACGAGGTCGAGGGTGTCGGGGTCGGCCCAGTGCAGGTCCTCGAGCACGAGCAGGGACGCGCGGCCGGCGAGCAGGGCCAGCACGCCCTCGCCGAGCATCACGGCTGGGTCGGGCGCGGGCGGCAGGGGCTCGACCGGGGCGTCGCCGGGCAGCAGCCTGCGCAACGCAGCCCGGTAGGGCCGCAGGCCGGGGCCGTCGAGCAACGGGTCGCAGCGGATCAGCGGGGCGAGCGCTCCGGTGAGCGCGCGGTAGGTGCCGCCACCCTCGACCGAGCGCCCGACGCACACCGCCATCCCGGCTGTGGCGGCCCGGCCGCGCATCTCCTCGACCAGCCGGGACTTGCCAACGCCCGCCTCGCCGGTGATCAGCAGCGCGCCCCCGCGGCCGCGCGCGGCAGCGTCGACGAGACTCAGCGCGGTGGCCAGCTCAGCGCGCCGCCCGACCAGCACCGGGCTGCGCGAAACGGACACGACCCCAGCGTTGCCCTCCCCCGCCCGGATCGCCAGCCCCGCGGCCGCGGGCTTCGTTCGGGGGCCTACCCGAGCAAGATCGGCGGATGTCGTCCGCCGTTCCGGCAGCGCCGATGATCGCCCGGCCTCGACCACCTCCACGGCCTCAGACCGCCACCGCAGCCGCGACGGCCCGGCCCAGCGTCGTCCGCACCGCCGCCGCCAGGGCGTCGGGGCGGGCCGGGCCGTCGTGCCGCCACGCGACGACCCCGTCGGGCCGCACGAGCACCGCCGAATCCGGGCCGAGCCGGTAGGCCCGCCGGATCGCGCCGCGGGGGTCGGGCACGTCGTGGCCCACCCGGACCACGGCGAGCTCGTCGGCACCGCCGTCCCAGCCCCCGTCCGGCCCGGTGAGCACGGTCAGCCTGCCGTCGAACAGGTCGAGCGTCGAGCGCCGCACCCCACCCGCGCGGAACCAGGCGTGCGGAGCCCGCTCGCCCGGCCGCGCGGTGCGGTGGTGGCCGACCGCGGCCGGGGCGCCGTCGTCGTCGATCACCGGCGAGCGGTAGGTGCCGCCGAGGTCGCGGGGCAGGCCGTCGGTCGGGTGGCGCTCCGGGTCGAGGCTGCGCTCGGCGTTCGCCCGGCCCACCGGCTCGCGCTCCGCGGCGTAGCTGTCCAGCAGCGCGTCACCCGCGAGCCCGCGCGCCGCCCAGGCCAGCCGCCACCCGAGCTCGTGACCGTCGTGTACGGCCGTGTTGAGCCCGACGCCGCCGAAGGGCGTCATCCGGTGGGCGGCGTCGCCGACCAGGAAGCCCGGACCCGACCCGGTACGCGCCTGCCACGTCGGCCGCCATCGTGAACCGGGCCGTCCCGAGGATCTCCGGCGCGAGGTCGGCGACGCCCGTGGCCGTAGCCAGCAGCTCAGGCCACGGCCGCGGGGCCGCGTCGCAGGACCGGACGAAGCCCCACCGGCCGGAGCCCATCGGCAGCAGCACCCCTTCGGCGTCGGGGTGCTTGACGAACACGAGCGCGCTCGTCCGCATCGTGAGCTGCGGGGACCGGAAGAGCGCCAGCTCGAAGTCCCCCACCGTCCCGAGCCGCGTCCAGCCGATCCCCAGGGCCTCGCGGACGGCGCTGCGCGGACCGTCGGCGCCCACCACGAACCGGGCCCGCACCCGCAGCGCGCCGACGGACGCGCGGACCCCGTCGGGCGTTGTGCGCAGCGACGTGAGCGCGCTGCCGAACCGGACCTCGCCGCCCAGCCTGCGCACCTCGTCGACCAGCACCGGCTCGATGTGGTCCTGCGGAACGAGCATGGGCAGAGACGGGCTCGCCGCGACCGTCTCGCGCAGGGTCGGCCGGGAGAGGGGCTCGACCTCGAGCGGCTCGTCGACGAGGCGGTGGGTGACGGTGACAGTCGGCTCGCAGTCGATGGCGCCTGCCCGGACCGCGTCGGCGACGCCCCAGATCCGGAACAGCTCCATCGTGTGGGTGCTGACGCCGGTGGCCCGCGGGACGGACGACGGGCCCCCCCGGCGTTCGACGACGAGCACGCCGTGCGCCGTGGCGCAGGGCCGAGACGGCGGTGGCGAGCCCGGCCGGGCCCGCCCCGACGACCAGGACGTCAGTGGTGGTGAGCATGACCGCAACCGTCCGCGCCGCCGGGCCTCCGCACGTCCGTGGCGGGTACTGACTTATCCCCTGTATCTCCGCCAGCACAGCACCGACGAGCCGCTCCACCGTGGTGAAGTCCATGCTGAGCACGTTCTTGGTGACGGCGACGGCCAGGCCGGTGTCCGGGTCGGCACCGGCCCAGCTGCCGCCCGCGCCCGCCATGCCGAAGGCCCGGGGAGCGTCGCTGTCCTCCCACGGCAGGCCCAGCGCGAAGCCGAGGCTCATCCGGCACTCGTTGCCGTAGACCCGGTCCTCGCCGGAGGCCGAGACGGTGGACGCGTCGGTGAGCCGCGCCGGGCTGAGCAGCCGCTCCCCGTCGACCTCGCCGAGCCAGCCCGCGTACATCCGGGCCAGCGCCCGTGCGGTGACCTTCGCGCCCGCCGGGATGTCCGCCGCGAGCATCCGCGGGTCGGCGCCCAGCGCCGCGGTCGGCATGACCGTGAGCGGTGCAGCGCGCAACATCGGCGAATCAGCGGGCACCCCCGACCAGTCCACGTCGGACGGGGCGTCCTCCAGTACGGCGAGCCCACCGGTCTCCCGCATCCCGTAGCGGATCTCGCCGGGGTGTCCGATGTCGCGCGTCAGGTCGTCGAGGACGTCGCCGAGCGCGCGCCCGGTCGCTCGGCGGACGATCTCCCCGCACAGGTAGCCGAACGTGTAGGCGTGGTAGCCGACCTCGGTGCCGGGCTCCCACCACGGCCGGGCGTCCTCGAGCGCGGCGATCATGGTCGGCCACGAGCAGACGTCGTCGACGGTGACGCCCTCGGGCAGCCCCGGCACCCCCGCGCTGTGGTTGAGCACCTGCCCGACGGTCACCGCACCCTTGCCGTGCCGGGCGAACTCCGGCCACAGCTGCGCAACCGGGGTGTCGACGCCGAGGACGCCCGCGTCGACCAGCCGGTGCACCAGCGTGGCGGTGGCACCCTTCCCGATCGACCAGTTGTAGAAGAGCGTTTCCGGCTCGACGGGCCGCCCCGTGGCCGGGTCCGCGACGCCGGCGGCCACGTCGACCACGGGCTCCTGGTCGACGTAGGCCACCACCTGCAGCCCGCGCTCGGCCCCCGATCCGACCAGCTCGGCGGCGGTCTCCGCGACGATCTCCTGCAGGTCACCCATGTCGCCTCCCCGTCGGTCCGTCAGAGGGATGACCCGCGGACCGGGTCGAACTCATCGGCCGCGGAGGATGATGGGCCCATGTCCGACGAGCCCGGTGACGCGGTGTGTTGGCTGCACCAACTGTGCCCGGAGTGCGGCGCGATGCCAAGCGGTGAGCAGCCGGAACGGTGCTGGCGCTGCGACGCCCTGTTGACCGGACCAGCGCGACGACTCCAGACGACGCTTAAACGGTTGTGGGCGCCGTCCCCACGTCTGTAGCGTGCGGGCCATGCGCGTGACGTTCCACAAGCGCGCGCTCGGCCAGTGCTACTGGGAGGCGGTGCGGGCCAAGCGCGCGAGGGTGCCCGGCTGCCAGATGGGCGGCTACGTGCGGCCCGGTGCGCTGCCGCACGACCTGGCCCAGTTCGTGGTGGAGTCGGGCCTGGGCCTGCGCCACGGCTTCTGGGGGCTGGTCGCGGACGGCGCCACCTTCCAGAGCCTGGACAAGCGGCGGACACGGGAGGGCCGGGCCGTCATCAGGGCCAACCGCGAGGCGTTGAACGTGGCCGAAGCGCTGGTCAACGCCGAGGTGGAGGTGCTGGAGGCGGGCGGCCCGAGCGTGGTCAGGGACGAGTTCGACCGCATCGCCACGCTCAGTGGGCCGCGCTGCCCGAAGGCGGAACCGTCGAGCTGGTCTGGCCGACACCCGTCCGCGATCTGCGGCGGACGAGAGCTGACGCCGCCGCCTACCACCTGATGGGGTGCCGCATCAGGACCTTGGTGCCGTCGACGTCGTGCTGGATGTCCACCGAGTCGATCATGTCCTCCATGATCGTGATGCCGCGGCCGCGGTGGCCGTTGCCTGGCCACCGCTGCCTTCCAGCGGCCGTGATCGTGTCACGTAGAAGTTGAAGTGGTGGGGTTCGGTCCAGAACCGGACCACCACCACGTCGGCGGGCCCCTGGCGAACGTACGCGTGCTCGATGGCGTTGCTGGCCGCCTCGTTGACCGCGAGGACGACGTCGTACTGGTGTCGGCGTCCAGACGTCAGCGAGGTCGGAGCCAACTGCGGGTCAATGCGCGGATGTGCGGCAGGTGGATCGGATCTGCCGTCCAGACGCTGTGCAAGCTCCGCTGAGGACCTGAAGGCGTTCGTCGCGGTTACCTCGTCCTGCATGTCGGGTGTCCCCCCGGCGCGGTGATGTGCCGGTCTGGCACGACCGCCTGGGTCTTGGGCGATATGTCGCTGCTCACGATAGGTAGCTGCAGACGACTCTAGGCGGTTTCGGCTCAACGGCATTCGGTGGACCCTGCCGGGACCGGCAAGGCCGCCCGGGTAGCGTTGCAGGGATCGGTTGGGGTCTTCCCTGGCTGCCGACTTCGGTGTCGCCTGGGTAGCGGAGGCCTCGGGATGCATCCCGGCGCTGTTCCGGTGCTGCTCGCGGGCGGCGGTGGGCGCGGTGGCGCCTGAGCCGGGCACGGTGACCAGGGCTCTGCTATCGACGGCCAGCGGCGGCGCGGATGACCGGGCCCTGGCGCGGGGGATGTGCGAGGCCTGCGTGGCGGGGCTCGACGTCGACGGCGCCGCGGTGTCGATCCTGCACCATGACCGCGGCCCGGCAGACGCTGTTCGCCACCGACGCGACGGCGATGCTGCTCGAGGAGCTGCAGTTCACGTTGAACGAGGGGGTCTGCCTGCAGGCCGCGCAGTCCGGGTTCCCGGTGCTGGTGCCGGATCTGAGCGAGACTTCGGCGACCGCGCGGTGGCCCGGCTTCGCCGCCGCGGTAGCCGAGCGGACGGCCATCGGGGCCCTCTTCGCGTTCCCGCTGCAGTGGGGTGTGATCAACGTGGGCGTGCTCGACCTCTACCGCTGACGCGCCCGGTGCGCTGCCCGCGGACCAGTGGCGCGACGTCCAGGTCGCCGTGGACACGGCCGCCGCTCTGATGCTGGCGCTGCACGCCGACCGCGCCAGGCCCGCCGCCGAGGACGAGGGGGACGCCGTCCTCGTCGGGCGGCCCGAGGTGCACCAGGCGACCGGGATGGTGCTGGCCCAGATGGGGATCAGCGCGCGGGACGCGTTGGCGCGGATGCGCGCCCACGCGTTCGTGACAGGAGCGCTGCTGAGCGATGTGGCGGCGGACATCGTGGGGCGGCGTCTGTGGTTCGAACACCGATGGGGAACCCGGCACCCATGTCGACGATCCGGATGCGGGGATCGGTAGGAAGGCAGTGATGAGCGTCCTCGTGAGAAGTGGCAGGGGGTTGCGACCGTGAATGCCACGAACACGGAGCAGTACAGCGCCGACCGGGAGGGGCGGGTCGCGGCGGCGTTCGTGTCCTTGGCCGACACCCTCGTGGACGAGTACGACATGTTGGACCTGCTCGACCGGCTCGTCGGCGTCAGCGTGGGTCTGCTCGCGGCCGATGCCGCGGGGATCGTCCTCGCCGACGCCCGCGAGCGGCTCACCGTGGTGGCCGCCTCCAGCGACGCCGCGCAGCTGCTCGAGGTGATGCAGCTGCAGAACGAGCAGGGCCCGTGCCTGGACGCGTACCGCACGGGGGCTGCCGTCTCGGTGCCCGACTTGCGCACCGCCGCGGCACGCTGGCCCCGGTTCGCCGCCGCGGTGGCTTCGCTGCGCGAGATCTCCTCGGTGCACGCGTTGCCCATGCGGCTGCGCGGGCAGTCGATCGGTGCGTTGAACCTGTTCCACCGCGCCCCGGGACCCCTGCCTGCCCCGGACCTCGCCCTGGGTCAGGCGCTCGCCGACGTCGCCACGATCGGGATCCTGCAGGAGCGGGCGATCCGGCGCGCCGAGGTCGTCACCGAGCAGCTGCAGATGGCCCTCACCAGCCGGGTGATCATCGAACAGGCCAAGGGCGTGCTCGCACACCACGGCGGTCTGACGATGGACGTCGCGTTCGACCGGCTCCGCGCCTACGCCAGGGCGCGCCGCTTGAAGCTCACCGACGTGGCGCGGCAGCTCGTCGAGCACGACCTGGTCCCGGCCGAGGTCGTCGCCACGAGCGCGCCCGGCGCCTGAGCCGCTCAGGACCTCCCGGTCAGCGCACCTTCTCCGGGATGTGGTCGAGGGCGTAGAGGACGTGAGCGGCCAGCTTCATAGCGGCGTCGTCGCTCAGCTTGGAGTTCTGCACCATGGCGTCGGCGACGAGGCGCAGGCGCTGGTCGTGGAGGGAGACGTAGACGGCTTGCTTGCTCATGATGGACTTCCGTTCGAAGTCGAGAGGGAGTCTGCGGTGGGGGCTGCTGCGTCGGGTGGCACAACCGTGAGGACGAGCCTGCGCCGTGCGCCGATCATGTGGACCGTGTCGGCGGCCAGGGAGTGGAAGCCCGCCATCCGGACCGTCGCGCCGTCGATGACGATCTTCCGAGGGACGGTGTCCCACGCATCGAGGTTGTACGCCACCCGCTCGACCGGGCCGATCCGCTCCGAGAGCTCGGCCAGCACGGCCGGCAGCTCGGCGGCGAGGTCGCGGGAAGCAGGCCGCCACACCCCGTCGACCGAGTCGGTGGCTCCCGCCTGCAGATCGAGACGGGGTCCATCAAGGACAGCTGCATGGGCTTCCGACGACACGCCGGGCTCCGGTCTTCGGGCGACGACGCGCCCGAACTGGGACTTCGTCGAGGACGACGCGGGCTCTGACGCCCAGGTGCAACATGCTCCCGACAATCAGGAGCATACACCGCAAGACTGTCCTTCCCGGACGGTTTCCGCCCCTCACACCGGCGCGTCCAGGCGCTCCAGCGCGTCGTCGGGCAGCTCCATCAACGCCGCGTCCATGGCCAGGTCGAGCTGGTCGAGCTTGCTGCCGCCGAGCATCGGCCGGATCCCGTGCCGGAGCAGCCAGGCGAAGACCACTTCGCTGCGCCCGGTGCCGAGTTTGTCGGCGACCTCGTCGAGCGCAGCCACGCGCTGGGTCGTGCCCGGGTGGTCGTACTCGGCAGGGAACTGCTTGGCCGGGTTGTCGTAGGCGCCCCCGAGCAGCGGTGAATAGGCCCAGACCTCCAGACCGTTGGTCTCCGCGTAGTCCAGCTGCTCGGCGCTGAGCACGCCGAAGGGATGGCCCTTCGGCGTCGTCCAAGGCCGTGGCGCGAGGTAGGTCGCGTTCAGTTGCAGCACGTCGAGGGGCACGGTGTCGGAGTCCGCGGCGTAGCGCCGGGCCCGTTCGATGCGCCACGCCGGGTGGTTCGAGGCGCCGACGCGGCGGACCCGGCCGTCGCCGGTGAGCTCGCCCAGGACGTCCACGGTCTCTTCGAGCGGGACCTGGCGGTCTTCCCGGTGCAGCCAGAGCAGGTCGACGTGGTCCACGCCCAGGCGGCGCAGGCTGCCGTCGAACGCCTCGCGGATGGCGCGGCGGGACAGCCCGGCGCTGTGTGCGGGCCAGCTGCCGGGCCACAGCGGCTCACAGCCGACCTTGGTGGCGAGGCGGACCTGGTCGCGAGCGTTCGGACGGCTGGCGAGCCAGCGGCCCAACACCTCCTCGCTGTCGCCGCCATGGCCGGTCGTGCTCGTCCAGAACGAGTAGCAGTCGGCGGTGTCGATCCAGACGCCGCCGCGCTCGACGAACCGGTCGAGCAGGGCGAAGGAGGTGCGCTCGTCAACGGTCGTGCCGAAGAACATGGCGCCCAGCACGATGGGTGAGGTGGTGGTTGTCGGGTTGGCCATGACCCCACCGTGCTTCCTGGAGCGCGCTCCAGGTCAAGGGCTGACAATGACGTCATGAGTTCCTTCAGCCCGGCCGAGGCCGCTGAGCACTCCGGTTTCAGCATCGACACCCTGCGCTACTACGAGCGCGAGGGGATCCTGCCCGCGGTGGCCCGGACCTCCGGTGGCCAACGGTCGTACACCACCGACGACCTGGCCCGGCTCGATTTCCTGCGCTGCCTGCGCGAGACCGGCATGCCGATCGCGAAGCTGCGCCGCTACGCCGAGCTCATCGACGACCCGAGCACGATGCGCGAGCGCGTCGGGCTGCTGGAGGAGCACTTCGCGGCCACTGAGCAGGCCATCGCCGAGCTGCAGAGCCAGCAGCTGCGCCTCCGCCACAAGATCGACTGGTACCACGGCGAGCTTGACGACCAGACCACTACCTGAGCCGGGGTCCCGCTCACTGGGACGGCTCCTTGGATCCCGGCGCGGCGGTGGCCGAACCTCGGTCGCATCGCAGCCCGGTCGAAGGAGACCCGCCATGACGGCAGATGTGTCGGCACCCGACGCGATGACCCTGGTGATCCCGCTCAAGGCCAAGGACGGGATGAGCCTGGCCGACTTCTATGACTACTGGCTCAACGCGCACGTCACCCTGCCGCCGCGCTTCCCGGGGATCAGCTCGGTGTGGCTGCACAAGACGTCGCTGGACGACTCGGTCTGGCCTGCCGTCGACGGCGTGTCGATGCGCCCCGAGCAGGAGGACACCTTCGACGGCGTGCCGGAGGCCACCTTCCCCACCATGGACGACCTGCAGACCTTCGTCGGCGCCTCGCGCGTGCAGATGCAGGACGGGATCAACTTCCTCTCCCAGGAGATCGGCTACGCGGCGCTCGGGTCCAACACCGCGACCCTGCGCGACGCCACCGACCCGGCCCCCGACGGCTCCGACTCCTACGTCCGGCACCTCGTGTTCCTGCGCAAGCGGCCGGAGACGTCGGTCGCCGACTTCCGCGCCTGGGTGGACGACACGCTCGCGCCCGGGCTCGCCGCGCCACCGGAGGTGCTCAAGCTGCGCAGGCACCTGTTCGAGGAGCTCGACATCACCCTCGACCACCCGGGCGTCACGATGACCAAGCCGATGGACCGCCAGTACCAGGCGATGGTCGAGGTGGTCGTCGCCGACGCGGACGCCTTCTCCCGGTTCACCGGCTCCGTCGCCTACAAGACCGCGGCGGGCGAGCTCGCACGGATGTGCGTCGCCGTGCACCCCGCCCGCGTGCTCCGGTGCATCACCACCAAGCACAACGGCAAGATCACCTTGGCCGGGGTGCGCGGGGTGGCGGTCGCCGACATCATCCGCAAGGCGGGCGCGACCAGCCAGACCCACGACGACGTCCTGCGCGAGTTCATTCCGCCCGCCGACCTCGTCCGCACCTGAGGGCCGCGGTCAGCCCACGCGGGCGGCGGGGCGCTCCTCGGCGTTGCGGCGCACCTCGGCGTTGCGGCGCGGCGCGGGGATCGGGTGCTGCTTGGTGACGAACACGTGCCGCGCGGCGGCGAAGCCGTTGGGGTCGTCGAAGATGTCGTGGCTCATCGCGGCCAGTTCGCGCACCCGGTAGGTCTCCAGCGGCCTGCGCTGCTCGTCGTGCTCGCGGACGCGCGCCTTGGCCGTCAGCCACTCCGGCAGCTGCGCGTTGCCCGCGAGCGCGGTCGCGTGGTCGAGCGCGGCGGCGTCGAAGGCGGCGCGGTCGCCGGGCAGCGCGGCGTCGGCGAGTCCCATGTCGACCGCCTCGACCGCGCCGACCGGCAGGCACTCGGCGGTCAGCCGGGACGCCCAGGTGCCGCCGACCCGCCGGGGCAGGACGTAGGTCCAGTACTCCGACCCGAAGAGTCCCATCGTCCGGTAGTGCGGGTTGAGCACGACGCCGGACCGCAGCAGGACCTGGTCGGCGCCCAGCGCCAGCATCACGCCGCCCGCGCCCGCGTTGCCGCCCACCGCGGCGACGACGAGCTGGCCGGTGCAGGTGATGACCTCGCGGCAGACGTCGTCGATCGCGTTGATGTTGCGCCAGGCCTCGGCGGCCGGGTTGGGGTGGGCCTCGATCACGTTGAGGTGGATGCCGTTGCAGAACACCTGGCCGCCCTGCAGCAGCAGTACCCGGGTGTCCTGGGCCTTGGCGGTCCGCAGCGCCGCCGTGAGCCGGTGGCACTGCGTGGTCGAGGCCGCTCCGTTGTAGAAGTCGAAGCTCAGCACGCCGACGTCGCCCTCGCGCCGGTAGCTGATCTCGCGGTGGCCTGCGTCTTCTCCGGTCGGTGGGTCCAGCGCCTCGGGCACGTCCGCGACGCGGTGGCCCAGCACGACCGCGGCAGCGAGCTTGATCCGCGCGCCGGGGGCGCCGGGGAGCGGCCGCGCATGGCCCACCCAGACCGCCCCGTCGCCGGTGCGCACCAGCACGGCGCCGTGGCGGCGCAGCAGGATCGACCCGGGCGTCGTGTCCCGGTCGACCTGTCCGCCGCCGTCGTGGGCGTCGAACACCGAGACGGGCAGGCCCGCCAGCTCGGTCCGCACGCCGGGCGACCCGTCGGCCGCGCGGATCCGGCGCAGGACGTGGGCGGTGGGGTCGGACCAGGAGAACGCCCGGTCCTCCTGGGTCATGGTCGGGCGCACCCTGCCCGGTGCGGTCGCCGGATCCAGGGGCTGCGGGACGAAATCGGGACGCCCGGCCTTGTCGGCGACCTCGAGGGCCAGCTCCGCGGCGGCGTCGGTGACCGGCCCCGCGTAGAGGGCGCTCTTGCGGGACGGCTCGGCGGGCACCGGGAACGTGCGGGTGGCCCAGATCGGCCCCGCGTCCATCTCCGCGACGGCCGACAGCGCCGTCACCCCCCACTCCGCCGCGCCGTCGAGGATCGCCCAGTCGAGGGAGGACGGCCCCCGGTCGCCGACCGGCCCGGGATGGATGATCACGGTGCGCCGGGAGCTCCACACGTCCTCCGGCACGCGCTCCTTCAGGAACGGGCAGAGGATCAGGTCCGGGTCGGTCGCGGCGACCGTGCTGCGCAGGGCGTCATCACCCGCCCAGACCGACCAGGAGACGTAGTGGCCAGCGCGGCGCAGCTCGGTCCAGACCCGCTGGGTGAGCCCGTTGAACGACGAACAGAGCAGATGGATCTTCACCAGCGGCTCCCTCTGGACCGTCCTGCAGCCAACCCGTGTAGCCGAAACGACACGGGCGGTGACTCTACGCACTCTGACGGGTAAGTCGCGAAGTGGCCGTCGTCACACCACGGGGTCAGATCATCGCGGATAGTGAGATCACGGTATGACGGAACGACGAACGCCCCGGTCGGCCGCGGGTGCGGCGGGCCGGGGCGTCCGTAGGAGGAGAGGACTAGCGCAGGTCGTACCGGTCAAGGTTCATGACCTTGTCCCAGGCCTTGACGAAGTCACCGACGAACCTCTCCTTGGCGTCGTCGGCGGAGTACACCTCGGCGATCCCGCGCAGGATGGAGTTCGAGCCGAAGACCAGGTCGACCGCGGTAGCGGTGCGCACCACGTTCCCCTGGGCGTCGCGGCCCTCGTAGACGCCCTCCTCGTCGACCGACGTGCCCCAGTCGACACCGAGGTCGAGCAGGTTGCGGAAGAAGTCCTGCGAGAGGACCCCCGGCCGCTCGGTGAAGACACCGTGCTGCGCACCACCGGTGTTCGCGCCCAGCACGCGCAGGCCGCCGACCAGCACGGTCAGCTCCTTCGCCGTGAGCTCGAGCATGTAGGCGCGGTCGACGAGCAGCGTCTCCGGCTCCAGCTTCACGTCCGGGGCGATCCAGTTCCGGAAGCCGTCGGCGCGGGGCTCGAGGTAGGCGAACGTCTCGGTGTCGGTCTGCTCCTGCGAGGCGTCGGTGCGGCCGAGGCTGACCGGCACGGTGACGGTGACGCCCGCGTCCGCGGCGGCCTTCTCCACGGCGGCGGCGCCCGCCACCACGATCGTGTCGGCGATCGAGACGGGCTTGCCGAACGCGGAGCGGACCTCCTCCAGCTTCGCGATGACCTCCTGCGTGCCCGCGTTGACCGGCCAGCTCGCCTGCGGCTCGAGGCGCAGGCGGCCGCCGTTCGCGCCGCCGCGCCTGTCGGTGCCGCGGTAGGAGGCGGCGGCCGACCAGGCGGTGTGCACGAGCTGCCCGACCGTCAGGCCGGAGTCGAGGATCTGCCGCTTGAGGTCGGCGACGTCGGACTCGGACAGCAGCTCGTGCTCGGCCGCCGGGACCGGGTCCTGCCAGAGCAGTTCCTCCTGCGGCACCCATGGGCCGACGTAGCGCGAGAGCGGACCCATGTCGCGGTGCAGGAGCTTGAACCAGGCCCGGCGGTACGCCTCGGCGAACTCGTCCGGGTTGTCGCGGAAGCGCTCGGAGATCCTGCGGTACTCCGGGTCGACGAGCAGCGAGAGGTCGCTCGTCGCCATCATGGGCGGGTTCTTCTTGCCCTCGATGTGCGCGTCGGGCACGAGCTCCTGGCCCTCGGCCTCCTTGGGCTTCCACTGCTTAGCGCCCGCCGGGCTCTCGGTGAGCTCCCACTCGAAGCCGAACAGCATGTCCCAGTAGCCGTTGTCCCACTTCGTGGGGTTCGGGGTCCAGGCGCCCTCGAGGCCGCTGGTCACGGTGTCGGCGCCCTTGCCGGTGCCGTTCTGGTTCTTCCAGCCGAGGCCGCCGGAGAACACCGGGCAACCCTCCGGCTCCGGGCCGACGAGGTCCGGGTTGCCTGCGCCGTGCGCCTTCCCGAAGGTGTGGCCGCCCGCGATGAGGGCGACGGTCTCCTCGTCGTTCATCGCCATCCGGCCGAAGGTCACGCGGATGTCGTGGGCCGAGGCGACCGGGTCCGCCGAGCCCTTCGGGCCTTCGGGGTTGACGTAGATCAGGCCCATGGTCACCGCGCCGAGCGCGCCCTCGAGGTCGAGCGGGGTGCTCGCCGCTGTAGCGCTCGTCGCCGAGCCAGGTGTCCTCCGGACCCCAGAAGACCTCCTCCGGCTGCCAGACGTCCGGACGGCCGAAGGCGAAGCCGAAGGTCTGGAAGCCCATGTCCTCGTGGGCCAGGTTGCCCGCGAGCACCAGCAGGTCGGCCCAGGACAGGCTGCGGCCGTACTTCTGCTTGACGGGCAGCAGCAGGCGGCGGGCCTTGTCGAGGTTGCCGTTGTCGGGCCAGCTGTTGAGCGGAGCGAAGCGCTGCTCGCCCGCGCCCGCACCGCCGCGGCCGTCGAGCTGGCGGTAGGTGCCCGCGGCGTGCCAGGACATGCGGATGAACAGCGGGCCGTAGTGGCCCCAGTCGGCGGGCCACCAGTCCTGCGAGGTGCGCATGACCGCGACGACGTCGGCCTTCACGGCCTCGAAGTCCAGCTGCGCGACGGCCTTCTTGTAGTCGAAGTCCTCGCCGAGCGGGTCGGAGCCGGGCGAGGTCCGGTTGAGGACCTGCAGGTCGACCTGGTTCGGCCACCAGTCGCGGTTGCTCCGCGGCCGCTGCTCGGGGTGGAAGGTGGGACCCTTGAGAGCCGGGTTCTCGCTCTCGCTCTGGCTCTCGGTGCTGTCCGTGCCTTGCGGGCTCGCGGACGAGTCACGGGGCTTCGGATCGGCCAATGCCGGGTTCTCGCTCTCGGTGGACACGTCAGTCCTTCCTCGACGGGACGCCGACCGGGAAGACCGGCGTGCCTGGTGTGGGGTGCGTGGGTTCGGTCATGGGCCCGCGGGTGGGGGCTGGCAGGCGGGGCACAGGCCCCAGTAGACGACCTCGGCCTCGTCGATCTCGAAGCCGGAGTCGTCGGACGCGGTCAAACAGGGGGTCTCACCGACGGCGCAGTCGACGTCTCGCACCACGCCGCAGGAACGGCACACGAGGTGGTGGTGGTTGTCGCCCACCCGCGCCTCGTAGCGGGCGACCGAGCCCGCGGGCTGGAAACGACGGACCAGGCCGACGTCGGTGAGGACGCGCAGGACGTCGTACACCGCCTGGTGCGACACGGACTCGAGCCGCGCCCGGGTCGCCGCGAGCAGGGTCTCGGTGTCGGCGTGCGGGTGGTCGTACACCGCCGACAGCACGGCCCGACGCGGCGCCGTGACGCGCAGCGCGGCATCGCGCAAGAGACCCTCGATGCGCGTGACGTCCTGCACGCCGCTGATCCCAGCACGAAGAGCAGACTTGAACAAGTCCAGAAAAGCGGTTTCAGCGCATCACTTTGAGACCGGCTGGTCAGCGGTCGGGGAAGCGGACGACGGCGAGCACCCGGCGGTGGTCGTCGAGGCTCGGGGCAGCCCTGCTCCGGTGCCGACGCGGAGACGCCCCTTGAGAACGGCGAGGAGCTCAAGCCGCTGATCCCGGGTGCCCGGCTGACCCGCGGCGAGCTCCCGCCCGACGGAACGCGCTGTAGGACCTGACGTGGAGCCGGAGGTCGGGATTGAACCGACGACCTACCGCTTACAAGGCGGTTGCTCTACCACTGAGCTACACCGGCGGGGCAGGCAACGCTAGCAGAGCGATACGGGCGCGCAGGCAGGCCGCGACGGTCGCGCAAGCTCACCCGGAGGACAACCCGGTAGCGGCCGGCGGTTTCCCCGTAGGGTCAGACGCGATATGGCCGACTTTGTGGTGGTGGCGAACCGGCTGCCTGTAGATCTGGAAACGCTCCCCGACGGCTCGACGGAGTGGCGGGCGAGCCCCGGCGGCCTCGTCACCGCCCTCGCGCCGATGCTGCGGGCGCGCGGTGGGGCGTGGGTGGGGTGGCCAGGGGTCGCCGACGAAGCTCCTGAGCCGTTCGAAGAGGACGGCCTCAAGCTGCACCCCGTCAGCCTGTCCGCCGAGGACGTCGAGGACTACTACGAGGGCTTCTCCAACGGCACGCTGTGGCCGCTCTACCACGACGTCGTCGCGCCGCCCGAGTTCCACCGCCACTGGTGGCAGGCCTACGTCCGGGTCAACGAGCGGTTCGCCGACGCCGTGGCCGAGGTGGCGGCCGAGGGCGCCACCGTCTGGGTGCAGGACTACCAGCTCCAGCTGCTGCCCGGCCGCGCTGCGCGAGCGCCGCCCCGACCTGCGCATCGGGTTCTTCCTGCACATCCCGTTCCCGCCCACGGAGCTGTTCATGCAGCTCCCGTGGCGCAAGCGGATCATCGAGGGGCTGCTCGGCGCCGATCTCGTCGGCTTCCACACCGCAGGCGGCGCCCGCAACTTCCGCGCGCTGGCCACCCGCTTCACCGACGCCACCGTCGAGCGCGGCGCCCTGCGCTACGGCGGCCGGGACGTCCGGTACGGCGCGTTCCCGATCTCCATCGACTCCAAGTCGCTCGACGAGCTCGCGCGCACGCCCGAGGTGCAGGCGCGAGGCCAAGCGGATCCGCGCCGACCTCGGCAACCCCGAGCACCTGATCCTCGGTGTCGACCGGCTCGACTACACCAAGGGCATCGAGGTCCGGCATCCGCGCGTTCGAGGAGCTGATCGCCGACGGCCGCGCCGAGGACACCGTGATGATCCAGATCGCGACGCCGAGCCGGGAGCGGGTGGAGCACTACGTGCGGCTCCGGGCGGACGTCGAGCAGGCCGTCGGTCGGATCAACGGCGACTACTCCAGCGTCGGGCATCCGGTGCTGCACTACCTGCACCAGTCGCTGCCCCGCGAAGAGCTCGTCGCCTTCTTCGTCGCCGCCGACGTCATGCTGGTGACGCCCCTGCGGGACGGGATGAACCTCGTCGCGAAGGAGTACGTCGCGAGCCGCGGCGACCTCGGCGGAGCACTGGTGCTCTCGGAGTTCACGGGGGCCGCCATCGAGCTGAAGGATGCGTTGCTGGTCAACCCGCACGACATCGACGGGCTCAAGAACGCCATCACCGCCGCGTTCGACATGCCCGCGGCGGAGCGCACGCAAGCGGATGCGGACGCTGCACCGCCAGGTCCTCACCCACGACGTCGACCGCTGGGCCCATTCGTTCCTCGACGCGCTGGGCCTGCCCGAGTGATCGACCTCGCCGGGCTCGCGGCCGCCCCCCGAGCTGCTGGTCGCGCTCGACTTCGACGGCACGCTCGCCCCGATCGTCGAGGTGCCGTCGGACGCCCGCGCGCTGCCCGAGGCGCTCGACCGCGATCCGTGGGCTGGCCGCGCTGCCGGGGACGACCGTCGCGCTGGTGTCCGGGCGTGCGTTGGCCGATCTCGCCGCCCTATCCGGGCTCGGGTCGCCGGTGCGGCTCGTCGGCAGCCACGGCTTCGAACCCGACGACGGCGCCGTGCCCCTCGACGACGACCAGCGCGCGCGGCTGGCCCGGCTGACCGCTGAGGTGGATGCGCTGGTCGACGGCACTCCGGGGGTCCGGGTCGACGCCAAGCCCGCGGGGATGGCCGTGCACGTCCGCGCGGCCGCCGCCCGACGTCGGCGCCAGGATGCTCGACGCCCTGCGCGCGGGTCCCGCGGCTGCAGCCCGGCGTCCTCACCACCCCCGGCAAAGCCGTGCTGGACCTCGCGGTGACCGAGATGAACAAGGGCGAGGCGCGTCGACCGGCTGCGTGGCGACGCGGCGGTGTTCTTCGCGGGCGACGACGTCACCGACGAGACGGTGTTCGCCCGGCTGCGACCCGGCGACGTGGGCGTCAAGGTCGGGGAGGGCGAGACGGCGGCGCACTACCGCGTGGCCGACCCCGCGGAGGTGGCTGCGGTGCTGCAGGAGCTGCTGGCCGCCCGCTCGGCGGCGTCACCAGCCTGAGAAGAACCGCTGGTCCTCCCGCGGCGCCCCGCTCGTGGAGCCCACGATGAGCTCCGTGGGCAGCGTGACCCGCCGCGGACGGCTGCGCTCACCCCGCTGCAGCAACAGCTGGCCCGCGACGCGGCCCTTCTCCAACACCGGCTGCCGGACGGTCGTCAGCCCGGCCCGCTCGGCCTCGGGCACGCCGTCGAAGCCGGTGATCGTCATGTCGTCGGGCACCGACAGGTTGTGCTCGGCCGCGTAGTGCAGGGCGCCGAGCGCCAGGACGTCCGACGTGCAGACCACCGCCGTGATGTCGGGGTGGGACGCGAGGAGCTCGGCGGTGGCATGCGCTCCGGCGTCGACGCTGTGGTCGAAGCGCTCCACGACCGGCACCTCGGCCCAGTCGACGCCGACCTCGCCGAGCCCGTCGCGCAGGCCCGCGAGCCGGTCGCGCTGCACGGGATAGGTAGCGCCGTTCTGCCGTTCGAGGTCCGCGGGACCGTCCCGGTGGCCCGCACCCAGCCGCATGCACAGCACACCGATGCGTCGATGGCCCAGACCCGTGAGGTGGCGGGCCAACGCGAGCATGCCCGCGCGGTCGTCCACCCCGACCCGGTCGACCCCGTCGACGCCGTGCGGCTGGTCGCACACCACGACGGGCAGCGGCCGCTCCAGCACCGCGAGGAAGTGCGGGTCGTCCTCGCGCACGGAGTAGACGACGAACCCGTCGACGCCCGCCTGGTGCACGGCCGTGACGTCGGCCTGCTCGGGGCTCACCGGCACGAGCAGCAGCCCCTGACCAGCCTCTTCGCAGGCCAACGCCAGCCCTTCGAGGAAGCCGGTGGCGGCGGGGTCGCGGAACGCGTAGGAGAGCGCCTCGGTCAGCAGCAGCCCGACGGCGCCCGCCTTGCGCGTGCGCAGCGAGCGCGCGACGGGATCCGGGCCCGGATAGCCGAGCCTGCGCGCGGCCTCCAGCACCCGTGCGCGCAGCGGGGCCGAGAGCTGGTCGGGGCGGTTGTAGGCGTTCGACACAGTGGTGCGCGAGACGCCCAGCTCGGCGGCCAGCGAAGCGAGCGTCGCCGGCCGTCGGGTGTTCGGGATCCCGGACATCTGCGAACCGTAACGGTTCAGACACCGCGCGGGGAAGGTCAGGCGGGTCACCCGCCGGCGTGCCGCGAGCGCGCGTCGACCCCTAGAGTGGGAATTGACAACCGTTTTCGTTATCATTCAGAACCATGAAGCTTCTGCCCCGCGTCGGGGCCGCGCTCGCGGCGGTCGGCATGCTCACGGCCTGCGGATCCCCCGCGGCCCCCCAAGGGCTCGTCCGTCGTCGCGTCGACCGACGTCTACGGCGCGATCGCGAGCGCGGTCGGCGGGAACACCGTGGGGGTCACTTCGATCATCCACTCGGCCGACGCCGACCCGCACGAGTACGAGGCCACCCCGACCGACGCGCTGGCCGTCAGCAGAGCGACCGTCTTCGTGCTACAACGGCGGCGGCTACGACGACTTCGCGACCAAGCTCCTCGCCGCGTCGGGCACCAAGCCGATCGACGTCGACGTCACGTCCCTGTCCGGCCGCAACACGCGACTCCCCCGACTTCAACGAGCACCTCTGGTACGACCTGCCGACCGTCAAGAAGCTCGCGGACTACCTCGCCGGAGCGCTGGGCACCGCCGACCAGCCCAACGCCAACCGGTACCTGGCCAACGCGAAGGCTTTCGATACGCCCGGTCGACGCCCTCACCGCGCAGATCGACGCGATCAAGGCCCGGCACGCGGGCGCCCGCGTGGCGGTCACCGAGCCGGTCGCGGGTTACCTCCTGCAGGCCGCCGGGTTGGTCGTCGCGACACCGCCGGCTTTCTCGCAGGCCGTCGAGGACGGCACCGATCCACCGGCCGCGGTCGTGACGGCTAACCTGGCCACGTTCAGCGGCCCCGGCAAGGTCAAGGCGTTCGTCGAGAACGCCCAGACCGAGGGACCCACCACCACCCAGGCCGAACAGGCCGCGGCGGCGAACGGCGTGCCGGTCGTCAAGGTCACCGAGACCCTGCCCTCCGGCGTCACCGACTACGTCACCTGGATGAGCGGCCAGGTCGACGCGCTGGGCGCGGCGTTGGACGGGGCATGACGGAGGTCAGGGACGTGACCATGTCGGAGCGCGTGGGGGCGACCCGCGCCCCGCAGGACACCGTGCCCGCGGTGTCGCTGCGGGGCGCCGCGCTGCGGTTCGGCACGCGCACGCTGTGGGACGGGCTGGACCTCGACGTCGCGCCCGGCGAGTTCATCGCCGTCCTCGGGCCCAACGGCTCGGGCAAGACCACGCTGCTGCGGGTGCTGCTGGGCATCCAGCCGCTGCACGCGGGCCAGGTGCTCGTCGAGGGGCGGCCGCCCGCGCGCGGCAGCCGGGCGATCGGCTACATCCCCCAGCAGAAGGCGCTGGCCGAGGACCTCCCGCTGCGGGCGCGCGACCTCGTCGGCCTCGGCCTCGACGGGCACCGTCCCGGGCCTCGGGCTGCGGGGCCGCGGCCGCGCGCCGGGAGAAGGTGGCCGCCGCGTTGGCCTCAGTGGGTGCGCAGCGCTACGCCGATGCGCCCGTCGGGCGGCTTCAGCGGCGGCGAGCAGCAGCGGCTGCGGGTGGCCCAGGCGCTGGTCGGCGACCCGTCGGTGCTGCTGTGCGACGAGCCGCTCCTGTCCCTCGACCTGGCCCACCAGCAGGTCGTCTCCTCGCTGATCGACCAGCGCAGGCGCGCCGCGAACACCGCCGTCGTGTTCGTCACCCACGAGATCAACCCGATCCTGCCGCTGGTCGACCGCGTGCTCTACCTGGTCGACGGGCGTTTCCGCGTCGGCACCCCGGACGAGGTCATGACGTCGGAGACCCTGTCCGAGCTCTACCGCACCGACGTCGACGTGCTGCGGGTGCGCGGGCGGCTGGTCGTCGTCGGCGCGGACGCGCACTGCCACCCCGGGGAGGAGGAGGCGTGATCTTCGAGCGGCTGTTCTCCTTCGCAGGCACGGGCGCGCTGCTCGGCCAGGGGTTCGTGCAGAGCGCGCTGCTGGCCGCCGCGCTGCTCGGGCTGGTCGCGGGCGTGCTCGCGCCGCTGATCGTGGCCCGCGGGATGGCGTTCGCCGTGCACGGCACCGCGGAGATCGCGTTCACCGGCGGCGCGGCCGCGCTGCTGGCGGGGATCAGCGTGAGCATCGGCGCGGTGCTCGGCGCGGTGGCGGCGGGCATCGTCTTCGGGCTGCTCGGGCTGCGGCAGCGCGAGCGCGATTCCGTGATCGGCGTCGTGCTGGCGTTCGGGCTCGGCCTCGGCGTGCTGATGATCGCCCTCTACCCGGGCCGGGCCGCGAACAAGTTCGGCCTGCTCACGGGGTCGATCGTGTCGGTCGACTCGACGAACCTCGCCGTGCTGGGCACGGTCACGGTGGTCGTGCTGGCGGTGCTCGCCGTCGTCTACCGGCCGTTGCTGTTCGCCAGCACCGATCCGGACGTCGCCGTCGCGCGCGGGGTGCCGGTGCGGGCGCTGTCGCCGCTCTTCGCCGTGCTCATCGCGCTGACCACGGCGTTGGCGGTGCCGATCGTCGGCGCGGTGATCGTCCTGGCCGTCACCGTGATCCCCGGCGCGGCCGCGGCCAGGGTGACGTCGAGCCCGCTGGTCGCGACGCTGCTGGCCGTGGCGTTCGCGGAGCTCGCGCTCGTCGGCGGCACGGTGGCCTCACTGGCCCCCGGCCTGCCGATCAGCGGGTACGTCGCGACGATCGCGTTCCTCTGCTACGTCGCCTGCCGCCTGGTCGGGCGGCTGCGGGCGGCCGCCGCCTAGCCCATCCGGCGGCGGCGGGCCACCTCGGCCAGCACCACACCCGCGGCGACGGAGGCGTTGAGCGACTCCACCGGCCCGCTCATGGGGATCGACACGGTCACGTCGCAGGTCTGCTTGACCAGCCGCGAGATGCCCTTGCCCTCCGAGCCGACGACGAGCACGAGCGGGTCGCGCGCCAGGTCGAACTCGTCGAGCGTCACCGTGGCGTCCGCGTCGAGGCCCGCGATCATGTAGCCGGCCGTGGCGTACTCGCGCAGGGTGCGGGTGAGGTTCGTCGCCCGCGCCACGGGCAGCCGCGCCGCGACCCCCGCCGACGTGCGCCACGCGACGGCCGTCATCCCGGCGGCCCGGCGCTGCGGCACGACGACCCCGTGGCCGCCGAACGCCCCGACCGAGCGGACGACCGCGCCGAGGTTGCGCGGGTCGGTGACCCCGTCGAGCGCCACGATCAGCCCAGGCGCACGCGCCTCGGCCGCGATCTCCAGCAGCTCGTCGGGGTGGGCGTAGGCGTAAGGCGGCACGGTGAGCGCGACGCCCTGGTGCAACGCCCCGCCCGAGAGCCGGTCCAGGTCGCCCCGGGGCACCTCCATGATCGCGATGCCCGCGTCGGCGGCCAGCTGCACCGCCTCGGCGACGCGATCGTCGGACGTGGCGCCCACCGAGACGGTGAGCGACATGGCGGGCACCCCCGCCCGCAGGCACTCGACGACGGGGTTGCGGCCGAGCACGGTCTCGGGCGTCTCGCCGTCACCGGGCTTGCGGCGGTTGCCCGCGACCTTGCCCCGGCCCGCGGCGACCGCGGCCCTGCTCTTGCGGTCGGCGGCGCGCGCCTTGGCGTGGCCGGGACGGCGCTCGGCGGGCGGTGTGGGCCCCTTGCCCTCCAGCCCCCGACGACGCTGGCCGCCGGAGCCGACGACCATCCCCTTCTTCGTGCCTTCCTTGCGCACCGCACCGCGGCGTTTGGAGTTGCCTGCCATCTCTTTCGTCTCTTCTCAGTGTTCCCGCAGACCGAACTGCGGGACTCAAGCGTCTTTGAGCGACCAGATCGGGCCGTCGGGGCTGTCCTCGACGACGACCCCGGCCGCGGTGAGCCTGCCGCGCACCTCGTCGGCCGCGGCGAAATCGCGACGGACCCGGGCTTCCTGGCGCTGGGCGAGCAGGTCGCTCACCAGTGTGGACAGAGCGGCGTTCGCGGTGTCGCTGACGTCGGCGCGCAGCCACCGCGGGTCGAGCGGGTCGAGCCCGAGCACCGCGGTCATCGCGCGCACCGAGGCAGCCGCCTCGGCCGCGTCGGCGTGCTCGCCTGCGTCGAGGGCCGTGTTGCCCTCGCGCACCTTGTTGTGGACGGCGGCGAGGGCACCGGGGGTGCCCAGGTCGTCGTCCATGGCGGCGACGAACTGCCTGCACAGCTCGCCCGGTTCCGGCGCCCCGACGCGCTCGCGCACCCGGTGCACGAACGACTCGATCCGCCGGTAGGCGGCCACCGACTCCTGCAGCGCGGCGTCGGAGAACTCGATCGCGGAGCGGTAGTGCGGCCCCACCAGGTAGTACCGCAGCTCGACCCCGCGCACCCTGCGCAGCAGCGCGTCGATCGACAGCGTGTTGCCCAGCGACTTGGACATCTTCTCGCCGCCCATGGTGACCCAGGCGTTGTGCAGCCAGAAGTGCGCGAACGGGTCGCCCGCGGCGTGCGACTGGGCCTGCTCGTTCTCGTGGTGCGGAAAGAGCAGGTCGATGCCGCCGCCGTGGACGTCGAACTCGCGGCCCAGGTACATGGTGGCCATCGCCGAGCACTCCAGGTGCCAGCCGGGGCGCCCGTGTCCCCACGGGGTGGGCCAGGACGGCTCACCGGGCTTGGCCGCCTTCCAGAGCGCGAAATCGCGCTGGTCGCGCTTGGTGTCGGAATCCGGCTCGCCCTGCACGACGTCGTCGATCTTCTGCCCGGACAGCGCACCGTACTCCGGGAAGCTGCGCACGGCGAAGTAGACGTCGCCGCCCGCGGCGTAGGCGTTGCCGGACGCGATCAGCCGCTCCATGAGCTCGATCATCTGCGGCACGTGCCCGCTGGCTCGCGGCTCGATCGAGGCGGGCACGCAGCCCAGTGCGTCGTAGGCAGCCTGGAACGCGCGCTCGTGGGTGGCGGCCCACTCCCACCACGGCCGACGGGCGGCCGCGGACTTGGCGAGGACCTTGTCCTCGATGTCGGTGACGTTGCGCACCAGCAGCACGTCGAGGCCCGCGACGGTGAGCCAACGGCGCAGGACGTCGTAGTTGAGCCCGGAGCGGACGTGCCCGATGTGCGGGAGGCCCTGCACCGTGGCGCCGCACACGTAGATCGACGCAGCCCCGGGCCGCACCGGGACGAAATCCCGCTGCTCTCTCGTAGCGGTGTCGTACAGGCGCAGGCTCACCTGTCCAGGGTACGGAGTTCCGGTTCGTCCCTGACACACGGGCTACGCAGGCAGAACAGTCAGAGCGGGAGCAGCAGGGCGGTCGCGATCGCCGCGATGCCCTCGCCCCGGCCGGTGAGGCCCAGCCCGTCGGTCGTCGTGCCGGAGACGGCGACGGGTCCGCCGACCGCCTCCGACAGCAGCCGCTGCGCCTCGGCCCGCCGGGTGCCGACCCGGGGGGCGTTGCCGATCACCTGGACGGCCGCGTTCGCGATGGCCCAGCCCTCGGCGGCGACGAGCCTGCGCACCTCGGAGAGCAGCGTCACGCCGCTCGCTCCCGACCACTCTGGACGGCCGGTGCCGAACACCGCGCCCACGTCGCCGAGCCCGGCGGCCGACAGCAGGGCGTCGCAGAGGGCGTGGGCGGCGACGTCGCCGTCGGAGTGGCCCGCGCACCCGTCGACCCCCGGCCAGAGCAGCCCGGCGATCCAGCACGGGCGGCCGGGCTCGACGGGGTGGACGTCCGAGCCGATGCCGACCCTCACAGCAGCTGCTCCGCCAGCTCGAGGTCCCATTCCGTGCGGACGGGGAAGGCGTGCGGGTGGCCCGGCACGAGGTGCGCGACAGCCGCTTCGGCGCGCCACACCTTCGGCGACTGGATGACGCGCAGGCCATCGCGATCGGGTGTGCCGCGCACCAGACCGTCGGCGTCGACGAGCTTGACGGTGTCGGTCAGCGGCAGCGCGGCGACGGCGGCGTCGTGACCGTGCAGAACGGCGTCGACGACAGCCTCGACCAATCCGGGTGGGGTGAGGGGACGGCGCGCGTCGTGCACGAGCCGAAGCGAACCATCTGCCGCCGGCATTCGTTTACCTGTGTGTGCCCTGATGGTCTCCCGCACCTGCACAGGCAGCCCTGTGCACGCACGCAGAAGATCGGCCGTGGGCGCGCACACGTCCAAGACGATGTGCGTCGCCACGCCCGCATCGAGCACGCAGCGCACTGCGCGCACCACCATCGGCACTCCGCCCACCGGGCGGAGCACGGACACACCTCGGTCATCGGCCGCGACCGTGGCCGCGACGTGCACGGGGCTCAGGCGTTGGCGGTGGCCAGCACCTCGTCGAGCAGCAGCTCGGCGCGACCCTCATCGGTGCCCTCAGCCAAAGCCAGCTCGCTAACGAGGATCTGGCGGGCCTTCGCAAGCATCCGCTTCTCGCCCGCGGACAGCCCGCGGTCCTTCTCGCGGCGCCACAGGTCGCGCACGACCTCGGCCACCTTGTTCACGTCACCGGAAGCCAGCTTCTCGAGGTTGGCCTTGTACCGACGCGACCAGTTGGTGGGCTCTTCGGTGTGCGGGGCGCGGAGCACCTCGAACACCCGATCAAGACCCTCTTGGCCGACTACATCGCGAACCCCGACGACTTCGGCGTTCTCAGCAGGCACCTTGACGGTGAGATCGCCCTGGGCAACCTTGAGGACCAGGTACTCGCGCGCCTGTCCCTTGATCGTCCGGGTTTCGATCGCCTCGATGAGAGCGGCACCGTGGTGCGGGTAGACAACGGTCTCTCCGACCTTGAAAACCATGTGTCCCTAGCCCCTTTCGCTAGAACCAGGTTAACACGCCCCGCCGACTCACACGTCGCCGGACCGCGGTGTCGTTGCAGGTCAGGCGCTTGACAACCGGCGGGAAACGTGCAGGTGACGGCCGCGTCGCCAGAAAGGGATCTCCAGGACTAGGCTCACGCGTCGTGAGCCGCAGCGTCTCCCCGACCCGAGTCGTCATCGCCGTTGGCGCCGTGGTCGGCGCGCTCGCCCTCGCGGGCTGCGGCGCAGGTCAGATCACCCAGACCAGTTCGCAGCAGTCCGGAGTGGACGGTGCGAGCGCGAACGTCGGCCAGATCGCCGTCCGCGCCATGCAGTTCCCTTTCGCGGGTAACGGCTCCACCGCGGTGGTCTACCCCAGCGGCGGCACCGCCCCGCTCTCGATGACCGTGGCCAACATCGGCGGCGTGGCCGACAAGCTGACCGGCGCGTCGAGCCCGGTCGCCGCGTCGGTGAACATCACCGGCGACGGCACGATCTCCGCAGGCAAGCTGCTGCTCGTCGAGGGCGCGCCCGCCGCACCCGCGCCGCCTATCGCCGCATCGGGTTCCGCCAGGCCACGGGCCTCTGCGGGCGCTTCGGCCACACCGGAGGCCACGCCTTCCGCGAGCGCTGCGCCCGCCGCTCCGACCGCGGCGACCGTCCCGACCACCACGGCGGTGTCGACCGTCGAGCCCACCCCCGAGGCCGGTAGCACGGGCGCGGCGGGGGCCGAGGCCCCGACCGCCACCGTGTCCCCCGGGGCACGACGTCGGCACAGGTTGTGCTGACCGGCCTCAAAGAGGACCTGAAGGCGGGACTTACCTACCCGGTGGTGTTGACCTTCCAGAAGGCCGGTGACGTCACCGTGCAGGTGCCCATCGGCAACCCGAGTGAGGGCTCAGCCGCCGGGTGACCACCCGCGCCCGCACCAGCTACCGCTGTTCGAACTGCGAGTACCGGACGGCCCAGTGGGCGGGGCGCTGCCCGTCGTGCCAGACCTGGGGCACGCTCGTCGAGACCGCCGCGCCCACCCCGACTCGGACCAGGGTGGCCGCGGGCGCGCCTGCCACGCCCGCGCGGCGCATCGCCGACATCGAACTGGACAGCGCCCGCTCCCGTCCGACCGGTGTGTCCGAACTGGACCGCGTGCTCGGCGGCGGCCTCGTGCCCGGCGCCGTGGTGCTGCTGGCCGGTGAGCCGGGAGTGGGGAAGTCCACATTGCTCCTGGAGGTGGCGGCGAAGGCGGCGGGCCGGGTGCTGTACGTCACGGGTGAAGAGTCGGCGGGGCAGGTGCGGCTGCGGGCCGAGCGCACAGGAGCGTTGCGCGACGAGCTGTACCTGGCGGCCGAGTCGGACCTCGGCGCGATCGTCGGGCACCTCGACGAGCTGCGCCCCGACCTGCTCATCGTCGACTCGATCCAGACGATGTCCACACCGGACGCCGACGGCGCGCCCGGCGGGGTCACCCAGACCCGCGCCGTCACCATCGGCCTCACCGGTCTGGCCAAGGAGCGCGGCCTGCCGGTGCTGCTCGTCGGGCACGTGACCAAGGACGGCGGCATCGCCGGGCCGCGGGTGCTGGAGCACCTCGTCGATGTCGTGCTGTCCTTCGAGGGCGACAAGCACTCCACGCTGCGCATGGTCCGCGGCGTGAAGAACCGCTTCGGGCCCGCCGACGAGGTGGGGTGCTTCGAGCTGCGCGACGCCGGGATCGTCGGGATGCCCGATCCGTCCGGCCTGTTCCTGGCGCGGTTCGGCGGCCCCCCGGTGCCCGGGACGGCGGTCACGGTCGTGATGGACGGCCGCCGCCCGCTGCCCGCCGAGGTCCAGGCGCTGGTGACGGGCAAGGACATCCCGAGCCCGCGGCGGGCGGTCAGCGGCCTGGACAACGCCCGTGTCGCGATGCTGCTGGCGGTGCTGGAGAAGCGCGCGGGCATCCGGCTGCATGACGCGGAGGTGTACGCGGCGACGGTCGGCGGCATGCGGGTCGTCGAGCCCGCGGCGGATCTGGCGCTCGCGATGGCGATCACGTCGCGCGCGCAACGACGTGGCGCTCCCGACGGACGTCGTGGTGCTGGGCGAGATCGGCCTCGCCGGTGAGGTGCGGCGGGTGACGGGCCTCGACCGGCGCCTCGCCGAGGCCGCGCGGCTCGGGTTCACCCAGGCGGTCGTGCCCGCGGACAGCGGGAAGGGGCCGCCGGGGATGACGGTCAGAGAGGTCCGCGACGTCGCCGCGGTGCTGCGCGCGTTCCGCTGAGCTCGTCGGCCGGGGTCAGGTCAGCCGGAACGGGGTCGCGGGGCTGCTGGCGCCGTCCAGCCGGGACACCAGCCGGTAGGCGCCCGCGGGCACCACGGCGCGGGGCAGGGCGCAGCCCGGGGTCGACGTGCGGCCCGCCCAGGTCACGGCGAACACGACGGGCTGGCCGGGGACGAGGGTCCGCAGGTCGGGGCGGCCGGAGTTGCCGCAGTCGTTGCTCGACCACAGCCGGACCTTGCCGTCGCCGCTCCACACGACGATCTCCTGCCGGGACGAGTCGAGGTCGCGGACGCACGGCTGCGCGCTCGTGTCGGTGATGACCAGCCGGAACACCGGGTGCTGGCCGACCGCGTGCGCCGGCTGGTCGATCTCCGCGGTCACGGCGATCATCGCGTTCGTGCACGGCACCGGCCCGGTCGGCGGCACCGGCACGGGCAGCGCGACGGGCGCGGGCCGCGGCGCCTCGTCGGCCCGTAGCTGCTCAGGTGTCGGGGCCTGCGGCACACCCACCCCGGCGCCGCCGGTGTGCCCGCGGCGGGCGCCGTCGCTGTACCGAGGCCGGGCGCCGGCGCCGTACCCACGCCCGGGACCGGGTTCGCGCCCACACCGACAGCCGGCGGTGCGCCCACACCCGGCGCCAGTGGTGTGCCCACGCCGGGGCCGAGTCGGGCGCGCCCTCCAGCGTTGTCTGCGCGCCCACCGCGCCGCCGACGGCCGGACCGCCGGCCGCGCCACCGACGCCTGGGAGCGCGCTGCCTGCCGCCGGACCAACTACGCCTGGTGTGGGCGCCACCCCGCCGGTCGTCGGCACCGCGCCCGCGCCTGCCGCGATGGGTGCGCCGAGGCTCGTCGTGCCGGTGGGCGTGGCGCTGTTCGCCGCGTCGGTGCCCGGCAGCCCGTTCACGATCGCTGCGGCCGGGTTGAGGTGGGAGACCGGCGGGGCGGACTCGTCCGACGGTGCGGCGAAGGCCGTCGACACCACCGTCGCGAGGAGGACGGCCACGACCGCGACCGCCGCCGCGCCCGCGCGGCGTCGCCAGTAGACACTGGCGGGCAGCGGTCCGAGCGGCTCCCACATGGTTACACAGAGTACGCTACCGATTACTCAAAGTCGCAGACACGCTCATGCGCCTCTTGCCCCGATCAGCCCAGCCCGCCAGACTCCAGCTGTGATGCGCATGCTGCTCGAGGCCTTCTGGCCGAGCCGTCGCGTCATCGAGTTCGACGAGCTCTGTCTCCCGGCCGCGTAGCGCCGTCTGCTCGCCTGCGGACCGCCGCGCGGCCGTCCTGTGCGCCCGACATCCCCGCCACCAGGAGAATCCCCCATGTCCGTCACGGACGAACTGCTCGCCAACAACTCCCACTACGCCGAGTCCTTCTCCGGTCCCCTCCCGCTGCCGCCCGCCAAGGGCGTCGCCGTCGTCGCGTGCATGGACGCGCGCCTGAACGTCTACGGCATCCTCGGCCTCAACGAGGGCGAGGCGCACGTGATCCGCAACGCGGGCGGCGTGGTGACCGAAGACGAGATCCGCTCGCTGGCGATCAGCCAGCGCCTGCTCGGCACGTCGGAGATCATCCTCATCCACCACACCGACTGCGGCATGCTCACCTTCACCGACGACGGCTTCAAGAAGTCGATCCAGGACGAGGTCGGCATCAAGCCGGACTGGGCCGCCGAGGCCTTCCCCGACCTCGACGAAGACGTCCGCCAGTCGATCGCCCGGATCAAGGCCAACCCGTTCATCCCCAAGAAGGACTCGGTCCGCGGCTTCGTGTTCGACGTCGCCACGGGGAAGCTCAACGAGGTCGTCTGAAGGTCGTCGGACGGGCAGTGACACGATCCCGGGGTGTTCCCTTCGGTCGCGTCACTGCCTGACCGCGTCCACGACTGGTTCGTCACCGAGGCGCGTGACCTGCCGTGGCGCCGCGCGGAAACCACGCCGTGGGGCGTGCATGGTCAGCGAGTTCATGCTGCAGCAGACCCCGGTGGCCCGCGTCGCGCCCATCTGGACCGCGTGGATGGCGACCTGGCCCACCCCCGCCGCGCTGGCCGCCGCGAGCCGGGCGGACGTCCTGCGCGCCTGGGGGAAGCTCGGCTACCCCCGCCGCGCGCTGCGCCTGCATGCGGCGGCCGAGGCGATCCGGGACGTGCACCGCGGCCAGGTGCCCTCCGACGTCGACGCGCTCGAAGCGCTGCCCGGCGTGGGCACCTACACCGCGCGGGCGGTCGCCGCGTTCGGCTACGGGCGGCGCTGCCCCGTCGTCGACACCAACGTGCGGCGGGTCGTCGCCCGCGCCGTCCACGGGGCGGGTGACGCCGGGCCCGCGCGGGTGACGGCGGACCTCGCCGACGTCGACGCGCTCCTCCCGGCCGACGACGGCCGAGCCGCGGTGATCTCGGCGGGGCTGATGGAGCTGGGTGCGGTCGTCTGCACGGCGCGGGCGCCCCGGTGCGGGATCTGCCCGGTCCAGGACCTCTGCGCGTGGCACACGGCGGGGCGCCCGGAGTACACCGGCCCGCGCAAGGCCGTGCAGACCTACGCGGGCACCGACCGCCAGGTCCGCGGCCGCCTCCTGGACGTCCTGCGCGCGGCCGAGACGCCGGTCGAGCGGGCCGCGCTCGACGAGGTGTGGGAGGACGCCGCCCAACGCGACCGCTGCCTGTTCTCCCTGCTGGAGGACGGCCTGACCGAACAGCTCCCCGACGGCCGCTTCGCCCTCCCCGCCTGACCCGCCGCGCTCGCCACACCGTCCGTGTGCTCGATGATCGCGTCGATCCGCGCTCCATGGCGGCGCCGACCGTCGTCGAGTGCGCCTCGGGCCGATCACCGGATGCGGACCCGGTCGACCGCGGTCCTGCGCTGCTCGCCACGATCAACCCGTGGCCCAGACGGTTCGCTTCACCCTTGACGACGACGCCTGCACCGCGCTGAAGGGCCTTCGCATCCGTGTCGCGGCCGCCGGGATCGGCGTGCCCTCCGACGAGCCCGGCGTCACGGTCGCGGCGGCGGCATCCGTGCCACCCGCTGCCCGCGACGCGCTCGACGCCGAGCTGCGGCTGCTCGCGATCCCGTCGATCTGGCTCGCCACACTCGGTACCGTCGCGGGGCGCCCCGACGAGCTGGTGCTCGCCGCCGTCGTCGACGCGGAACTGCTCGCGGTCCACGCCGCCGTGCACGACGCGCTGGCCGGACGGGTGCGGGGCCCGGTCGCGGCCTACCTGCCGGGCACCTGGCTCCCGCACTGCGTGCTCGCCACCGCCCATCCCGCCGCGGCGTTCGCCGCCCTGCACCCCGTCGAGCCGATCCGCGCCCGCGTCACCGGCGTCACGCTCTGACCTCCTCCAGGAACGTCTCCATCGCCGATCGGTAGGCCGCAGGCGCGCTCCGGTGGACCAGATGCCCACTGCCGGGCACGCGCAGGTGCCGGGCGTCGGGCAGGAGCTGCGCCATCCGCGCCATCTGCCCGGGCGGAGTGACGCTCACCTCCGCCTCGATCAGCAGGGTCGGACACGCGATAAGCGGCAGCACGTCCCACCACGCCCGCTCCGCCCACTCCGTGGCGATCTCGGTGGTGTGGGCGACGTCGGACAGCAACGCCCACCCGTCGTCCCGCTCCCCGACGCACTCGATCATGTAGTCGCCGTAGTCCGCGAACGCCTCCTGCACCGCCGCGAGCGCGGGCCAGGTCGGCGGGAGCGCGCCGAACCACGCGCGGGCGTCGGCGGCCGAGCGGCCCACGAAGTCGACGCCCATGTCCTCCACGACCAGCGCCGCGCACCAGGTCCGGCCGGTCCGCCGCGGCGACGAGCCCGTGCAGCGCGCCCATCGAATGGCCGACCACGATGGCGGACCCCAGGTCGTCGAGCAGCTCGGTGACGTCGGCGGCCAGCCGCTGCGTCGTCCACGGTCCGCGCGCCTGCGGACCGGCCGTGCCCCCTGGCGTCCAGCCCGACGACCCGACCGCGCGCGGCGAGCCACCGCGCCACCGGCCACCACGTCGACGCCCGCCCCATCAGCCCGTGGAGCAGAACGATCAGCTGCCCGTGTCCGCCGAGCTCGACCACCTTCAGCTCGACTCCGTCGGACGTCCGCACGCCGGTAGGTTAGAGGGCGTGGCTGTAGTGAAGATCAACGCGATCGAGGTTCCCGAAGGCGCCGGACCGGAGCTGGAGAAGCGGTTCGCCCACCGGCTGCACGCCGTCGACGGCCAGCCCGGCTTCCTGTCGTTCGAGCTGCTGCGTCCGGTGTCGGGCGACAACCGCTACTTCGTCGTCACCCACTGGGCCGACGACGAGTCCTTCCAGGCCTGGCTGAAGGGCCCGGCGATGGAGGCGCACTCCGGGGAGCGGGCGCGGCCGGTGGCGTCCGGATCGGCGCTGCTGGAGTTCGAGGTGGTCCAGCACTCCGAGGCGTCGTCCTGAGCGATCTGGAGCGCTTCGTCGCGGCCCAGTCCGCCCAGATCGACACCGCGATGGCCGAGCTCCGCGCGGGCCAGAAGCGGAGCCACTGGATCTGGTTCGTGTTCCCGCAGATCAAGGGGCTGGGCCAGAGCCCGACCTCCGTGCGGTACTCGATCACGTCGCTCGACGAGGCGCGGGACTACCTGGCGCACCCCGTGCTGGGCCCGCGGCTGCGCGAGTGCGTGCAGCTCCTGCTCGACGTGCCGGGCCGCAGCGCCGCCGACATCGTCGGATGGGACGACGTCAAGCTGCGCTCCTCGCTCACCCTCTTCGCGGCCGCCGATCCCGACGAGCCGCTCTTCGCCCGAGCGCTGGAGCGCTTCTTCGACGGCGAGCCCGACCCGCGCACGCTGGCGATCCTGGGCGGACAGCAGTAGGGGGACGTGCCCGCCGCGATGGCGAGCACGTCCCCTTGCTGACGATCAGAGGAGTCAGGCCTCTTTCAGCGCCTCGTACTCCTCGTCGGTGAACAGCCGGGACCGGATGAGGAACCGCACCCCTTCCGGTGCCTCGACCGAGAACCCGCTGCCCCGTCCCTTCACCACATCCACCGTGAGGTGGGTGTGCTTCCAGTACCCGAACTGCGACTCCGACATGTGGAACCCGATCGGCTTCTCCACGCCCGGCACGGTCAGATCGCCCAGGTGGACGTCCGACCCGCCGAGCTTGAAGTCGCCGTCCGGGAAGCACATCGGTGCACTGCCGTCGCAGCAGCCGCCAGACTGGTGGAACATCAGCGGCCCGTAGATGTCGGTCAGCTTCGCGAGGAGGTCCGCAGCAGCCGGTGTGAGCGCCACCCGCTCGGTGCCGGACTCCGACACCTCGGCGACCGGTGCCTCCGGCTGCGCCTTCTCCTCGGCTGGACAGACGATTCGCTCGCGAGCCCAGTCATCTCAGAAGAAGCCCTGAGCGTTCTGCGAGTAGCTGACCAGCAGGTTCTTCGTGTTCTGGTAGTGGTCCAGCATCATCTTGTGGTTCTCGCGACCCACACCGGACTGCTTGTAGCCGCCGAACGCCGCGTGCGCGGGGTAGGCGTGGTAGTTGTTCACCCACACCCGTCCGGCCTGGATGTCGCGACCCGCCCGGTAGGCGGTGTTGCCGTCGCGGCTCCACACGGCCGCACCGAGGCCGTAGAGCGTGTCGTTGGCGATCTTCATGGCGTCGTCGTAGTCGGAGAAGCGCGTGACCGAGACGACCGGGCCGAAGATCTCCTCCTGGAAGATCCGCATCGCGTTGTTGCCCTCGAAGACCGTCGGCTGGATGTAGTAGCCGCCGGACAGGTCGCCACCGAGGTCGGCCTTGTCGCCGCCGGTGAGGACCTTCGCGCCCTCCTTGCGACCGATGTCGATGTAGCTCAGGATCTTCTCGAACTGGTCGTTCGAGGCCTGGGCGCCGATCATCGTGTCGGTGTCGAGCGGGTCGCCCTGCTTGATCTGCTCGGTGCGCTTGACGCACTGCTCCAGGAAGTCGGTGTAGATGCCGCCCTGGATGAGCGCGCGCGACGGGCAGGTGCAGACCTCGCCCTGGTTGAGGGCGAACATCGCGAAGCCCTCGAGCGCCTTGTCGTAGAACGCGTCGTTGGACGCGGCCACGTCGTCGAAGAAGACGTTGGGGCTCTTGCCGCCCAGCTCCAGCGTGACGGGGATCAGGTTCTCCGACGCGTACTGCATGATCAGGCGGCCGGTCGTCGTCTCACCGGTGAAGGCGATCTTGCGGATGCGCTTGTTCGACGCCAGCGGCTTGCCCGCCTCCACACCGAACCCGTTGACGATGTTGAGCACGCCCGCGGGCAGCAGGTCGGCGATCAGCTCGTTGAGCACGTGGATCGAGGCCGGAGTCTGCTCGGCGGGCTTCAGCACGACGCAGTTGCCTGCGGCCAGGGCCGGGGCCAGCTTCCAGATCGCCATCAGGATCGGGAAGTTCCACGGGA
Source organism: uncultured Actinomycetota bacterium (assembly GCA_963799945.1). Lineage (GTDB taxonomy): Bacteria > Actinomycetota > Actinomycetes > Mycobacteriales > Pseudonocardiaceae > Pseudonocardia. Next base: position 533,941 of record CAWCZG010000001.1, on the reverse strand, counting down.
TGATCTGCCCGACGACGCCGAGCGGCTCGTGGAAGTGGTAGGCGACCGTGTCCTCGTCGATCTGCGAGATGCTGCCTTCCTGCGAGCGGATCGCACCGGCGAAGTAGCGCAGGTGGTCGATCGCGAGCGGGATGTCGGCGGCCAGGGTCTCGCGGCACGCCTTGCCGTTCTCCCAGCTCTCGGCGATGGCGATCATCTCGAGGTTGGCCTCGATGCGGTCGGCCATCTTGTTGAGGATGTTCGCGCGCTCGGTGACCGACGTCTTGCCCCATGCCGGGGCAGCGCCCCACGCTGCGTCGAGGGCGAGCTCGACGTCCTCCGCGGTGCCACGCGAGACCTCGGTGAAGGTCTGTCCGGTGATCGGCGTCGGGTTCTCGAAGTACTGCCCCTTGACCGGGGCGACGTACTCGCCTCCGATGAAGTTGTCGTAGCGGGGCTTGAAGCTGACAACGCTGCCGTCTGTGCCCGGAGCCGCGTATTTGGCCATGTCTTGGGGGTCCTTCCACCTCGTCGAGGACAGTTCCTTCGACGCTAGGCGGCCGGGGGTTGCATCGACGTTGCACTTGCGGCAGAAGTATGGCTCATCGTTCCGCTTATGCGGACCCTCAGGAGCGCTGTCTTCGCTTATGCGGCGCTCACCCCAAGACGTCGCCGCCCCTACGAACGCGGCTCGTCGGACGGGGATCGGGGCAACTTCGAGGACGTCCCGAACGGCCCTGACCAAAGGGTCGGGCGACCTGGAGGGCCCGCAGCCCTGCCGTCAGGATGCCTCGGGGCTGTCCTCTGCGGGCGTGCTGTCGATGTCGTCGATACCCGCGACCGCCTCGGCCGCGCTGCGCATCGCCACCGTGCCGCTCACCTATCGGCCGCTCTGGCGCGAACCAGGTGACGAGCCGACCGGCCATCCCGTGCTGACGGCTTGACTGCTCACGCTCATTGCCTTGCACCCTTTACCTCCGGCTGCTCGACGCTGTCGGAGACTTCGATGCTACGTGTCTACACGTCGTAGAGCGAGACTGCGGAAGGTGAAAAGTTAACGACTGCAAACCCAAAAAGCCGGCGATCCGCAATGGTCGCCGGCTGAGTTCTCGGCAGATCAGTGAAGCGATGCGACCTGCTGGTCGACCGGAATGGCGATGCGACGTCCTCGATCGCCGGCTTCACGAAGACGGTGCCGCCCTCGACCGGGCGCTGCGGCGCGAGCCAACTGACGGGGCTGGCCAGCGGGGCGAGCGCTTCGGGGGCGCCATCGATAGACATCGTGCAGTCAGCCTCTTCTGTTGGGTCGGGACAGGGGAGCTGTTGTGTTCACATCGCCTGGGCGGCGCATGACGTTAACGCGCAAGGGGACCGCAGAGACATCCCTGGCGCGAGACTACTCGATCAGGTACTTCGCCGGTTGGACGCCTCCGGTTTGGGCGTGGCGGCTAGTCTTGCGCAGCTCAGGATAGTTCGCGCCGATGTCGACGGAACCCAGTAGAGCTCAGGGGGTGCGGTTCGCCGCGCGATCAGGGTGCGGTCGCCCGCCTTGCGCACTATCCATTCCGGACTGTCCGGTATGTAGCCCAGCGTGCTCAGCGCGACCTCCTCGTGCGGGCTGGGATCGGCGGGAGTTCGCTCAAGGATCCCAGAAAGCAACGTGTGCCCGTCCGGACCCAAGGCCTTTCCGTTGTCGAGCAACCAGGATCCGAGTTCGGTTGCGCGCACGTCGGCTTTGCCGAGGAGAGAATGGGTCGGCAGAGCCACGTCCGCGGGCAACGCGTTCGCGAAAGCGGAAAGGCAGCAGTAAGCGTGCCACGCCGCGAAGGCCTGCTCGATCGGCCACGCCGGCGCGGTTGCGGGAGCCCAGGACGGGGTGAACCGCATGCCCTCCGTCGACCCGAAGAAGGTCCGGGTGGTCGCGAAGTCGAAGAACTTCTGGTGCGCGCCCTCGTGGACGAGGGCCTCGGCCACCTCGATCGGGGTCTCGGGCTCCGGGATCAGGATCATCCCGGGGAACTCCCGGGCCGAAGCGGATCCGAGCCGGGCCGCGCTGTCGATCGTCAGGACGGCGAACAGGCTGACGTGCGGCAACAGGTCGAGGGCGAGGTCGGGGGCAACGTCGATCGCCAACCTGAGACCCTCGACGAGGTGTCCGAACGCGGCGGCGGTGGCGGGATCCACGGCGTCGAGGAGGAACGCGAGCGACGCGTCGTCACCATGGCGGTGGAGCTCGTCGTTCACGCGGCGCCGCGCCCCCTCCAGCGCCACGCCCGCGGACGGTGACGAAGCCAACCGGACCGGGAAGCCCTGCTACCGCCGTCGTGAAGCCGGGCGCCGCCAGCGCATCGAGGGGCACGCAGACGTCTGGCCGGTAGCCGCCCGTTCCGTTGAGCACCTCGCCGAGGTTGCCGCGCAGCGCTGGGCTGTCGAGCAGGTCGACGGGGTGGTCGATGGCGGTGTCCGCATCCGTGACGATGTCCAGGACGGTCGAGTACAGGACGCGGCGCTGGGCGATCACGTGCTCGGTGTGGCCGACCTCGGCGTGCGCCCGGCGAAGATCACCAGCGCTGAAAACCACCCATGGACTCCGCTCCGTCGACCGGTCGCCACAATAACGTCACGCCGTGCCCGGGCAGCATCCATGAGTCGACGGGCACCTCGATGCGACCGTTCGGCACCTTTTCCCAGCCGCTGGTGGTCGGCAGACCCGCCTTCTTCGGGGTCGACTGGAGAAGCATGTAGACCAGGTTCTGGCCCGCGTACGCGAGGTCTTCGACGTCGAAGGTGATCTTGTTGACGAAGCAGGGGTGCGGCGGCGACCAGGTCACGTAGCCGAGATCGCTCGGGGAGCGGTAGGTCAACTGCAACGACAACGTCTCGATGGAGTCCACCACGTGGTCCGGGTCCGCCAGGTCGTGGAGGTCGAACTCGACGATCTGCACGCTGTCGCGGCTCACGGTGTTCGGAAGGCGGACGAATGCGCTGCGATCCTTGAAAGCGACCTCCCGCCCGCGGAGGGCGGTGGGGTCGACCCTCCTGACGATGCCCCGTTCGTCGCGGTAGCTGATGCCCATCCGCGCTTGTTCGCGCAGCGTCGGTACGAAGTCCTCCAAGGCGTCTTCGGTGAGCAGCCACAGCTCGAACAGCGGGTAGATCCGGTCGCGCGCGATGAGGCCCGCGGTGTTCGGATCGTCGGTCGCGAAGACGACGAACTTGTGGTTGTCGTGCACCTCGGAGAAGTCGTAGGTCCACCGGAACTCGTTGATGCAGGTCGACTCGTCGACCGCGCTCAACCTGAAATGAGCCGAAGTGGCGCGACTGACGGCCGTGTCGTGACCGCCGGGGTTTCGGCCTGCTCCGCCGAGAATCGCCGTGACCATCTCCGGCCAATGCGCGGCTGTCACCCCAGGCCGAGGTGAGCAGCGATTCGAGCACCGTGCGCGGCGGCATGTTCTGCACGAGTGCCGGGCCCGCGATGTCTACCACCATCCGCTGCAAACGGGCCTGCCACCGACGTCGGACGAGGAGGGCGACGAGCAGCAACAGGACGACCGGACCCGCCCAGGAAGCCGCGAGAAAGACAACACGCAGAGCGAGCGATGACGCATCCGGACCGGTAAACGCGGCAATACCGAGCAACACGACAGCGGCCACCGCCAGGATGACCGCCATCAACCACACCCATCGTCGAGTCGGGGGACGACCCCATCATCACCACTCGATCGGGCGGAGCGCTATCCGTCAGTCGTGCATTACCGCCACTCGGGCTCCGTATCGAGGCCACTTTCGGTGGAATCGAGGGGCGTATCGCCGATGTCCGGCAACTCATCGTAGAGACGCTGGAGATGGCTGTTCATCGCCGCGCGGGCGCCGCTGGGGTCCTGGTTGCGGAGGTAGCGGACGACCTTCGCGTGCTCGCGGGCCGACCGGAGCGGGACGCCGGGCACCGCGTAGCTGTCGTAGCGCCAATCGCGGATCTCGTCGACGACGCTCGCATAGGTCTCGATCAGCAGCTGGTTGCGGCTCGCCCGCACGATCGCGCCGTGGAAAGCCTCGTCGGTGCTCAAGAGCTCGGCCTGGTCCTTGCCCGCCTCGAGGTGCTGGGTGTTGGCCTTCTGGATGTCGTCGATCTCGCCCTCGGTCGCGCGGACGGCCGCCAGGCTGGCGGCGAGACCCTCCAGACCGATCCGGAACTCGAACAGATCGCTGGGCCGGTACTTGTGGCCGTCGAGGAGTGACGGGCCGGGCGACGACGGTGCGGTCCGCCGGACGTACCAGCCGAGGCCGCGCTTCACCTCGAGCACGTTCTGCGCCTCGAGGCGTTGCAGCGCGGTGCGGACGGAGCTGCGGGCCACCCGCATGTTGCGGGCGAGCTCCGACTCGTTGGTCAGCCGGCCGCCCGGCTGGTAGACCCCCGCCGCGATCAGTTCCTCGACCTTGTCGGCGATGATCTCGGGGATGGCGCGGCCTGGATCCAGCTTCAGCTCGAACTTGACCCCGCTCCACTTCCATGAATGCGCTCCCGGTGCTCGCGGTGTCCCCGCGATGCACCCAGGGAACCTTCACGACGCTACCAGCGGCACGGACGTCCGTCCACTGGTGTGCGGACGTCAGTAGTCAGACCACTGATGTCTGTTGACAGACGTCCGATGTCAGCACACCATAGCGATATCACCGATTCATGGAGGTGGCGCACATGTCGGCTTCGTTCATCGCCGTTGTCTTCCTGGCGGCTATCCTGCTGGTGAACTGGCGTTTGGTGCTGCTGCTGATCGGTGCGTGCATCGTCGCGCTCATCGCTTTCGGCATCGGGATCGTCACGCCCGAATTGCGGTCCGGTCCGCCTTCCAATGGCACATCACAGCTCGACCCGACCGGACCGCCCGCCGGAGATGTCGGACAACCCCCGCCGCACTAGAGGTACGCGACGAGCCGTTCCGCCAGATCCACCGGCCTGCTCAGGGCCAGCAGGTGTCCACCCGGCATCTCGTCGACCGGCACGCCCAACCGCTCGGGCACTACGCGGCGTTGCATCTCGACGGGGAAGAACCGGTCGTCCCGGCCTGCGAGGAACCGGGTGGGCACGTTGGGCCAGGCTTTTAGTGACCACGGCTTCGTGAAGGGTGCGCCCGACTGGTCGGGCGCACCCTGGGCGAACGCCTCGGCGCGCACGTCGTCGGGCACGTCGTGGAAGAACGCCTCGATGTTGTCGGGGTCGTCCTCCAGACGGCGCCCGTCGCGGGCCGCCTGCTCGCGTCGGGCCTCCCCGAAGCCGACGTTGTCCCACCATTCACCGGCCGACTCACCCGGCTGCGGAGACATCGCGTTGACCAGCACGAGCAGACACGCCTCGAGCGGCTCGGCGACCAGAGCCGCCGTATAGGCACCGAGCGACTGGCCGACGACGACCACGCCGCGGCGCTCGCCCACCGCGGCGTACACCGCGTCGGCGTACTCGTCGAAGCCCGCGGAGTCGTCACCGGCGGGCAGCTCGACCGCCATTGCGCTGTGCCCGCGGGCGACGAGCTCGGGCACGACCCGGTGCCAGTACCAGGCACTGCCGCCCGCACCGGGGATGAGAACGAAATCGCTCATCGCCCCAGTGTGGAGCAGCACGCAAACGGCCCCGCTCGGACAGTCCGAGCGGGGCCGTTCTGCGTTGCAGCGGGAGGGTTACTCCTCGCCCGACTTCGCCATGTCGACGGGCGGGGCGTCGGGGACGAGGCTCGGCTTGGGCTCACCGCGGAAGGTGAACTTGGCCTTGTCGTCGGCGGCCCGACTCTCGGGGGCGTTGGGGTCGAGACCCTCGACGTCCACGATGACGATCTGGCCGGGCTCGATCTCCCCGAACAGGATCTTCTCCGACAGCTGGTCTTCGATCTCGCGCTGGATCGTGCGGCGCAGCGGCCGCGCGCCCAGCACCGGGTCGAACCCGCGGCGGGCCAGCAGGCCCTTCGCGGCCGGGGTGAGCTCGATGGCCATGTCCTTGTTGGCCAGCGCCCCCTCGACCCGGGTGATCATGAGGTCGACCATCATGATGATCTGCGCCTCGGTGAGCTGGTGGAACACCACGATGTCGTCGATGCGGTTGAGGAACTCCGGGCGGAAGTGCTTCTTCAGCTCGTCGTTGACCTTGTTCTTCATCCGCTCGTAGTCGGATGCCGCGTCGTTGCTCTGGGCGAACCCGAGCCCGACCGCCTTCGAGATGTCCTGGGTGCCCAGGTTCGACGTGAAGATGATCACGGTGTTCTTGAAGTCGACCGTGCGGCCCTGGCCGTCGGTCAGGCGACCGTCTTCCAGCACCTGCAGGAGGGTGTTGTAGACCTCCTGGTGCGCCTTCTCGATCTCGTCGAACAGCACGACCGAGAACGGCTTGCGCCGCACCTTCTCGGTGAGCTGGCCACCCTCCTCGTACCCGACGTACCCGGGAGGGGCACCGAACAGGCGCGAGGCGGTGTAGCGGTCGTGGAACTCACCCATGTCGATCTGGATGAGCGCGTCGTCCTCGCCGAACAGGAAGTTCGCCAGCGCCTTCGACAGCTCGGTCTTACCCACACCGGACGGGCCGGCGAAGATGAACGAGCCCGAGGGGCGCTTCGGGTCCTTCAGGCCCGCCCGCGTGCGGCGGATGGCCTTGGCGACCGACTTGACGGCCTCCTCCTGGCCGATGATCCGCTTGTGCAGCTCCTCCTCCATGCGGAGCAGACGGCTGGTCTCCTCCTCGGTGAGCTTGAACACGGGGATCCCGGTCCAGTTGGCGAGCACCTCGGCGATCTGCTCGTCGTCGACCTCGGCGACGACATCCAGGTCGCCGGACTTCCACTGCTTCTCCCGCTCACCCTTCTGCCCGAGGAGCTGCTTCTCGGAATCGCGGAGGTGCGCGGCGCGCTCGAAGTCCTGCGCGTCGATCGCCGACTCCTTGTCGCGACGCACGTTGGCGATCTTCTCGTCGAACTCGCGGAGATCCGGCGGTGCGGTCATCCGGCGGATGCGCATGCGCGCGCCCGCCTCGTCGATGAGGTCGATCGCCTTGTCCGGCAGGAACCGGTCGGAGATGTAGCGGTCGGCCAGCGTGGCCGCCGCGGTGAGCGCCGGGTCGGTGATCGTGACGCGGTGGTGGGCCTCGTAACGGTCGCGCAGACCCTTGAGGATCTCGATGGTGTGCGCGACGGACGGCTCGCCCACCTGGATCGGCTGGAAGCGCCGCTCCAGGGCCGGGTCCTTCTCGACGTACTTGCGGTACTCGTCGAGCGTGGTGGCACCGATCGTCTGCAGCTCGCCGCGGGCCAGCATCGGCTTGAGGATCGAGGCCGCGTCGATCGCGCCCTCGGCCGCGCCTGCGCCGACCAGCGTGTGCAGCTCGTCGATGAACAGGATGATGTCGCCGCGCGTGCGGATCTCCTTGAGCACCTTCTTGAGGCGCTCCTCGAAGTCACCGCGGTAGCGGGAACCGGCGACCAGCGAGCCCAGGTCGAGCGTGTAGAGCTGCTTGTCCTTGAGGGTCTCGGGCACCTCGCCCTTGACGATCCCCTGGGCCAGGCCCTCGACGACGGCGGTCTTGCCGACGCCCGGCTCGCCGATCAGAACGGGGTTGTTCTTGGTCCTCCTGGAGAGGACCTGCATGACCCGCTCGATCTCCTTCTCGCGCCCGATCACCGGGTCGAGCTTGCCCTCACGGGCGGACTGGGTGAGGTTGCGGCCGAACTGGTCGAGCACCAGCGACGACGACGGGGTGCCCTCGCCCCGGCCACCGGACGAACCCTCGGCGGGCTCCTTGCCCTGGTAGCCCGACAGGAGCTGCAGCACCTGCTGGCGGACGCGGTTGAGGTCGGCTCCCAGCTTGACCAGGACCTGCGCCGCGACGCCCTCGCCCTCGCGGATCAGGCCGAGCAGGATGTGCTCGGTGCCGATGTAGTTGTGGCCGAGCTGCAGCGCTTCGCGCAGGGACAGCTCCAGCACCTTCTTGGCCCGCGGCGTGAACGGGATGTGCCCGCTCGGCGCCTGCTGGCCCTGGCCGATGATCTCTTCGACCTGCTGGCGGACGCCCTCCAGGGCGATCCCGAGGGACTCCAGGGCCTTCGCGGCCACTCCCTCGCCCTCGTGGATGAGGCCGAGGAGGATGTGCTCGGTGCCGATGTAGTTGTGGTTGAGCATCCTGGCTTCTTCTTGCGCCAGGACGACAACCCGCCTCGCTCGGTCGGTGAACCTCTCGAACATTCGATCTCCTCGCCTACTGCGCATGAACGCACGGCAACGCCTGACGCCGCTGCGCCGCGTACGCCACCTACCACTGTATCGGCTGTTGTGGCGTGTACGCCTGTGGCGCAGGCTGCCATCCGCCGCCCGACGCCCAAGCTGCCGCGGCCCGGGCGGCGCCCGTGGTGCCCCGACCCGGCGGAAACCGGCTCTGGAACGCCGAAGGGGCCCGCGTACCCCACGCGGGCCCCTTCGCTCAGAGCGAACTAGTTCGCCTGGTGGTAAGCCTCCAGCACCTCGCTGGGGATGCGTCCACGATCGGACACCTTCATCTTGTGGGTGCGGGCCCACTCCCTGATCGCCTGGTTCTGCTCGCGGTCGACCGAGGCCCGGCGAACCGGAGCCGCTGCCACTGCTCGCTTTGTGCGACCGCCTGCCCGACGGGCCGAGCCGACGAACTCCGCGAGTGCATCGCGCAGCTTGCCTGCATTAGCCGATGACAGGTCGATCTCGTAACTCTTGCCGTCGATACCGAACTCGACGGTCTCATCGGCCTCATGGCCATCGAGATCGTCGATCAGCCGGATCTCCTGGATCTGCGCCACCGCCGCAGCCCTCCAACTTTCGTGCGTTTTAACCTGAGGGGACGCCGCGACAATATTTGATTGCCGAGGTTTTGTCGAGGTTACTCAGATCGCACGAGCGGGTACAGAATGGTCTCTCTGATTCCGAGCCCAGTGAGGGTCATCAGCAGCCTGTCGACGCCCATTCCGATCCCTCCCGAAGGGGGCATTCCGTACTCCATCGCCCTGATGAAGTCCTCATCGAGCTGCATCGCCTCGGGATCTCCCGCCGCCGCGCGCAGCGACTGTTCCGTGAGCCGCTCGCGCTGGATCACGGGGTCTACCAGCTCAGAATAGCCGGTGGCGAGCTCGGTGCCGAAGACGACGAGGTCCCATGCTTCGGCGAGTCGTGGGTCACTGCGGTGCTGGCGGGTCAGCGGCCGAACCTCGACCGGGTAGTCGCGCACGAAGGTGGGGGCGATCAGGGTGTGCTCGACTAGCTTCTCGAAAAGCTCGAGCACGATCTCTCCTGCGGTGAAGGATTCCTTGAGATCCACCTCATGGGCATCGGCGAGCTTCCGCAGTTCCTCGGCGCTCGTGTCCGGTGTCACTTCTGTATCTACGGCCTCCGACACAGCGTCATGGAGGGTGACGGATCGCCACTCCCCGCTGAGATCATGTGACGTTCCGTCCGCATGCTCGACCGTCGTGGAACCGAAGACCGCACGCGCCGACTCCTGGACGAGTGAGCGCGTCAACTCCGCCATGTCATCGTAGGTCGCGTAGGCCTGATAGGCCTCCAACATCGCGAACTCGGGCGAGTGCGTGGAGTCGATCCCCTCGTTGCGGAAGTTGCGGTTGATCTCGAAGACCCGTTCCACACCGCCGACCACAGTTCGCTTGAGGAATAGCTCTGGCGCGATCCGCAAGTACAGATCCTGGTCGAGCGCGTTGGCGTGGGTCACGAAGGGGCGCGCGGTCGCGCCGCCGTGCAGGAGCTGCAGCATCGGCGTCTCGACCTCGACGTACTCCCGCCCGTGCAGCACGTCGCGCAGGGTCCGCACGACCGTCGCGCGGCGGCGCACCATCTCCTTGGCCTGTGGGCGCACGACCAGGTCGACGTAGCGCTGCCGGACGCGGGTCTCCTCCGACAGCTCGCTGTGCACGTTGGGCAGGGGGCGAACGGCCTTCGCGGCCATCGCCCAGGCGTCCGCCATCACCGAGAGCTCGCCGCGGCGAGAGGTGATGACCTCGCCGTGGACGAAGACGTGGTCACCCAGATCGACGCTGGCCTTCCAGCGCGCCAGCTCGTCCTCGCCGACCGACGCCAGGGAGAGCATCGCCTGCAGTTCGGTGCCGTCGCCCTCCCGGAGGGTGGCGAAGCAGAGCTTGCCGGTGTTGCGCAGGAACATCACCCGACCGGTGATGCCGACCTGCTCGCCGGTGCTGGTGTCGGGCGGCAGGTCCGGGTGCGTGGCGCGGATCTGCGCGAGGGAATGGGTGCGTTCGACGGCGACGGGGTAGGGCTCGTAGCCCGCGGCGATCATCTCCGCCCGCTTGGCCTGGCGCACGCGCATCTGCTCGGGCACGTCCGGGGCGGGAGGAGGTTGGTTGCTCACGCAGCAAAGGGTAATGAGGCGTCTTCGCGAGGCGTCACCGACGCGGTCTCCGCGCTTCGGCGGGCATCACCGCGAGCGGCGGTGGGCGCTGGGCCGCCTTTAGGCTCGGGCCATGGCAGAGCGCGCGCAGTCCTTCGGCGCGGTGGCCGCCGAGTACGCCCGACACCGGCCCGGCTACCCCGCCGAGGCGCTCGACTGGGCGTTGGCCGACGCCCCGGGCCAGGACGTGCTGGATCTGGCCGCGGGCACCGGCAAGATCACCGACGCACTGCTCGCCCGGCCGGGTGTCCGCGTGACGGCCGTCGACCCCGATCCGGCGATGCTGGCCCAGTTCCGCGCCGACCACCCGGGCGTGGAGGCCCGCGAGGGCAGCGCCGAGCGGATTCCGCTGCCCGACGCCTCGGTCGACGCGGTGGTCGTCGGCACGGCGTGGCACTGGTTCGACCGCGCGCGGGCCGAGCCGGAGATCGCGCGGGTGCTGCGTCCCGGCGGTGTGCTCGCGGTGATGTGGAACGGCGACGACGACTCCGTCGACTGGGTGCGGGGCTACCAGCGCACGCTGCACCCCGTGGAGCCGCCGCCGGTGGGCTCCGGTCCCGAGGACGCCCCGCCGCGGCACCCCGCGTTCTACCCGTCGGAGCACGGCCGGTTCCCCAATCCGGTGCCCACCACGATCGACGGTCTGGTCGGCGCCATCGCCACCCACTCGTGGGCGCTCATCGCCGATCCCGCTTACCGCGAGGCGGGCCTCACCCGGCTGCGCGCCTACCTCGTGGAGCGGCCCGAGACATCGGGCGGCACGTTCACGTTGCCCATGGTGACCGAGGTCGTGCGCACGTTGCGCAGGTAGGTGAGCCGCAGCCCCAGCAGGGTGAGGTCCGGGACGAACTCGGTGATCGTCTCCGACTCGCCCATCATCAGCGGCGCGAGCCCGCCCGTGCCGAAGACGGTGACCGGGCCCGCGGCGGGCCCCAGCTCCTCGACGATCCGCCGCACCAGCCCGTCGACCTGCCCGGCGAAGCCGTAGAGCACCCCGGCCTGGAGGCACTCGACGGTGTTCTTCCCGATGACCGACCGCGGCCGCACGAGCTCCACCGTGCGCAACGCGGCCGCCCGGGTGGCCAGCGCCTCCATCGAGATCTCGATGCCCGGCGCGAGTGCGCCGCCGAGGAACTCGCCCTTGCGGGAGACGACATCGATGTTGGTGGACGTACCGAAATCCACCACCACGCAGGCCGTGTCGAACAGCCGGTGCGCGGCGAGGGTGTTGACGACGCGATCGGCGCCGACTTCCCGTGGGTTGTCGACCAGCAGCGGCACGCCGGTGCGGACGCCCGGCCCGACGACGATCGAGGGCTCGTCGCGCCGCTCGACGAGCAGCCGCAGCTCCCGCAGCAGGCTGGGCACGGTGGACAGCGCCGCGACCCCGGTGACCTCTTCGGCGAACTTGCGGCCGAGCATCCCGCCGATGGCCACCTGCAGCTCGTCGGCGGTCATGCGGGGATCGGTGCGCATCCGCCAATCGCGGACCAACGGTGGGCGGGGGTCGTCCTCGTCGCCCTCGGCGTAGAGACCGAGGGCGATCTGGGTGTTGCCGACGTCGATGCAGAGCAGCACGGCGCCTACAGCCGTACCGCGAGGTTGTCGAGCAACCGGGTGCGCCCGACGCGGGCCGCCACGAGCAGCCGCGCTCGGCCGGAAGCCGGGGCGGGCGCCAGGTCGGGCGCGCGGAGCTCCAGATAGTCGACGGCCACGCCGGGCTCCTCGACCAGCACCGCCTTTGCGGCCTCCAGCACGGCGTCCGGCCCGTGCGCGGAGACCCCCGCGCCCGCGCGGAGAGCCCGCACGAGCACGAGCGCGGCCGCTCGCTCGTCCGCGGAGAGGTAGACGTTGCGCGAGGACAGCGCCAGCCCATCGGGCTCGCGGACGATGGGCACGCCGACGACCGAGACGAAGAAATCGAGATCCCGCACCATCTTCTGCACGAGCACGAGCTGCTGGTAGTCCTTCTCGCCGAAGAACGCGACATCGGGCGCGACGATGTGGAACAGCTTCGACACGACGGTGAGCACGCCCGCGAAGTGGCTCGGCCGCACCGCCCCTTCCAGCTCGGCGGCCAGCGGGCCCGGGGTGACGATCGTGTCGGCGCCCGCCGGGTACATGTCCTCGACGCTGGGGGTGAACACCAGCTCCACACCCTCCTCGCGGCAGGCCTCGAGATCGGCCTCGAGCGGGCGGGGGTAGCGGTCGAGATCTTCGTGCGCCCCGAACTGGAGTGGGTTGACGAAGATCGAGACCGCGATGACGGTGGAGCCCGGCACCCGCCGCGCATGCCGGATCAGCTCCCGGTGGCCCTCGTGCAGCGCGCCCATCGTGGGGATGAGCAGCACGCGGCGCCCGGCCGCGCGCAGGGCCCGGGTGACCGGCGCGATGCCCGCCGGGGTGCTGTGCACCGTGAGCTTGCCCGTGGCGTAGCCCCCGGCGGTGCGGGCTGCGGTCATGCCGGATCCTCCAGGGTGGACAGCACGTCCTTGGCCGCGTGCTCGGGCAGGAGGCCCGCGGCCGCGGCCCGGTGGGCGGCGCGCAGGGCCATCGCCCGGTAGGCGGCCGCGACGTCGGGATCGGCTTCGGTGAGCACCCGCAGGTGGGTGCGGACGGTGCCCGCGTCGCCCCGGGCCACGGGGCCGGTGAGCGCGCGATCGCCGTGGCGCAGGGCGTTGTCCAGCGCGGCCGAGAGCAGCGGGGCGACGAGCCGCTCCGCGGGGTGGATGCCCGCCGCCTCGAGGATGTCGACGCAGTCACGCACCAGCGTGACCAGGTGGTTGGCCCCGTGCGCCAAGGCCGCGTGGTAGAGCGGCCGCACCGCCTCCTGCACGCGCACCGGATCAGCGCCCATCTCGACGACGAGCGCCTCGCCCACGTTCCAGGCCGCTTCGTCACCCAGGGCGGCCGTGACGCCCACGCTCGCCCCATGGAGCCGGGCGACGTCCTCCACCCGGCCGGTGAACGTCATCACCGGGTGCAGGGCGAGCGGCAGCACGCCGTGCTCGGCGGCGGGCTCGAGCACCGCCACGCCGTGGGCCCCGGAGGTGTGCACGACGATCTGCCCGGCCCGGAAGCTCCCGGCGGCGACGAGCCCGCGGACCAGCCCGGGGAGCACGTCATCCGGCACGGCGAGCAGGACGAGATCGGCTTGGGCCGCCACCTCGTCGGGCGGCAGCAGCGGGACATCGGGCAGCAGCGCCTCCGCGCGCCGGACCGACTCCCGCGAGACGCCGGAGGTGGCGACGACGTGGTGGCCCGCGGCGGCCCACGCGGCGCCGACGACGGACCCGACGCGCCCGGCGGACACCACCCCGACGGCCAGCCGCGCGGGCCGTGTGGAACCCATGACCACTCCCTCCGCCGCCTGCCCGGCCCTGCGGGGGGCGCCTTCGCGGCCAGGCTAGCCCGCGACCCCGACAGTCCGACATCCCGGTGACGGGCTTCACCGGCGCCGTCTCCAGCTTGCCCTGACGTGCACGCCGACGTCGACGTGAGCGGGGTTTCGCGGCGCCGGAACCCCCCTCACGTCGACCTCGAGCGCGCTTTCCCGCTAGCGGTGCGGCCAGCTCTGCGGGGGCAGGTTGGGCGGGAACGGCTGGTGGGGCGTCGGCGGCGGTCCGGCAGGAGGAGGGGTCCAGCCGCCCTGCCCACCGTGGTGGCGCAGCGCCACCGTGAGCGCCTCCGGGTGCCCGACTGCCTTGCGGCGCGCCCGGATCACCTCGGCCAACGCCTCGTCGTGCCACTGGCGCCCCATCGGGCCGATCGCCCCGCGGGCCATGCGGGCGCGCAGGAACGCCAGGTCGGTGACGGCCTCCTGGTAGCGGGTGACGGCCTTCTCCACCTCGCGCCCCGACCGCCGTCGCACGGCCGCCCGCCAGCCGCGCCGCCCCGCGAGGGTCGACAGCAGGGCCACCTCGCTGGGCGCGATCCAGCCCGCTCGGGCGAACCCCGGCAGCTGCTCGGCGATCACCGTCTGCTCGCGCCTGCGTTGCCACACCACGATCGTGGCCATCGCGGCGAACAGCGGCACCATGACGAAGCCGTAGACGAGCAGGAACGCGCCGCCGTCGAAGAGCGAGGCCGAGCTGTTCCAGATCGCGTGCAGCACAACGGCGAGGGCGTAGCCGCCGAGCACCCAGAACGGCCGCGCGACGGCGCTGCGGCTGTTCGCGGCGATCCCCGCGCCGATGCCCGTCATCGCGGTGAAGAGCGGGTGCGCGAACGGGGAGAGCACCCCGCGCAGGATCAGCACCGAGAGCACGCCGCCGCCCATCGACGACTGCTCGGAGAACGCGCGGCCGAAGTAGAGGATGTTCTCGGTGAAGGCGAAGCCCGCCGCCGTGAGCCCGGCGTAGACGATGCCGTCGATGATCCCGTCGAACTCGCGGCGGCGGAAGATCAGCAGCCCGACGAGGAACGAGCCCTTGAGCGCCTCCTCGACGAGCGGGGCGATCACGGTGGAGCCGACGACGTCGCCGCTGCCCTTGCCCAGGATCTCGTCGACGACGTAGGCCGCGCTGGAGTTGATCAGCAGGGCGGAGAGCGCGGCGAAGCAGGCGCCCCACAGGAACGCGATGAGCAGCAGCCGGGGCGGCTCGGGCTCCCAGCGGTCGATCCAGAGGAACGTCGCGACGACCGGTCCGACGGGCAGCAGCGCGCACAGCGCCCCGACGACGACGCCACCCACCCCGACGCTCGTGCCCACGAGCCCGAGCACGACCAGACCACAGATCCCGAGCGCGACGAGGCCGATGACCGGGGCGAGGACGCCCTTGCGTTGCCGCTGCTGGGTGGGCAGTGCCGCGGTGGGGCCTCCGGTCATCCAGATGCCCGTGGCCTGCGTCATGGCGGGAGATCCTACGGGGCGCGGATGTCGTCAGGATGTTTCGGCTCGTCGGGGGTGCGGCAGCAGCGCTCCAGCCACAGCGCCCCGCCAACCAGCCCGAGCGCGCAGACCAGACCGACCGCCGCCGCCGCGGTGTCCGCCGCGGCGGCCGCGATCACCCCGCTCAGCGGGGCCGTGTAGACCAGCAGGCCGGTCCAGGCGCCCGCGACGACCGCGCCCGCGACCGACGAGGCCTTCGCCACCAGCACCGCGCGCGCCGCGACCAGCGGCTGGACCGGGGTGGTGCCGGGCTCCCTGCGGATGCGGGCCCGCAGCGCCCGCCCACCGATGGCCTCGGCCACGCCGAGCACCCCCAGCGTGATGCCCCCCAGCAGCGGGAACCCGGGCAGCGAGGCGTACGTCAGCCGGACGACCAGGTTCGCCACGACGGCGACGACGAGGGCGACGGCCAGGAGGTCGCGGGGCCGGGTCGGGGTCACGGGAGGAGGACCAGGTCGTCGCGGCGGCGCATGCCCTGCTCGGCGTCGGGGCCCAGCTTGGCCAGCAGCGCGGCCACGGCGCCGTGGCCGGGTAGGACCGCTTCGGGGTCGAGGTCCAGCCACGGCCGCAGGACCGTCGCGCGCTCCGGGGTGCCGGGGTGGGGCAGCAACAGTTCGGGATCGGTGCTGCGGACGTCGTCGACGCTCACGACGTCGACGTCCAGCGTGCGCGGCCCCCAGTGGATCTCCCGCACCCGGCCGGACGCGTCCTCCAGCGCCTGTCCCCGGCGCAGCCATCCCCATGCGTCGACGTCGGGCGCGGCGACCAGCAGGACGGCGTTGAGGAAGTCGTCCTGGGCGACCCCGCCCCAGGGAGCGGTCTCGTAGACGGGAGAGGCGGCGACGAGGACGTCGGCGAACCCGGCGACCGCGGCGCGGAGGTGCGCCTCCCGGTCGCCGAGGTTCGACCCGAGCGACAACACCGCGGCAGTCACCGCGCGCCGCCGCACGAGCGTTGCGGCGGCGACACCGGCGTCCCGGCGGGGGTGTGGACACCGCCACGCTTGTGCCACCGCGACGGGGCGCGCCTCACTCCCCGGCCGCCTTGCGGGTGCGGTGCGCCACGACGGCGACGTCGGCGAAGTCGAGCGGGATGGGCGCCTTCGGCTTGTGCAGCGTGACCTCGACGGCGTTCGCGCGCGGGTCGGCCATCACCATCTCGGCGACGCGCGCGGAGACCGTCTCGATCAGGTTGCACGGCTCGCCCCCGACGATCGCCGCCACCCGCTCGGCCAGCTCGCCGTAGTGCAGGGTGTCGGGGAGGTCGTCCGACGCCGCGGCCGGGGCGAGGTCCATCCACACGGTGACGTCGACGACGAACTCCTGCCCGTCCCGGCGCTCGTGCTCGAAGACGCCGTGGTGGCCCCGCACGCGCAGGCCGCGCAGCTCGATCCGGTCGCTCATGCCCGCGCCTCGTCCGCCTCGGGGATCATTGCGGGCCGTCCCCGGAGGCTCTGGCCCGGGACGCGCCCAGGTTGATCGCGGTCGTGACGGCGACGGCGTCCATCGATGCGGCGACGTCGTGCACCCGCACCCCCCACGCCCCGCGGTCCGCGGCCAGGCCGGTGATCACCGCGGTGGCGATGTCGCGCCCGGCGGGCGGCCGCGGTGTGCCCTCGGCATCGGCGAGCAGGTGCCCGAGGAACCGCTTGCGCGACGCCCCCACCAGCACCGGGAAGCCCAGCGCGACCAGCACGTCCAAGCGGCGGAGCAACGTCCAGTTGTGGGAGGCGCCCTTCGCGAAGCCGATCCCGGGGTCGAGCACGATCAACGCGGGGTCGACCCCCGCCAGCACGGCGGCGTCGACGCGGGCGACGAGCTCTGCCCGCACCTCGCCGATGACGTCCTCGTACCCGACGGGCGCGTCGGCCCCGCCCCGCCAGTGCATGAGCACCCACGGCAAGCGGGCGGCGGAGACGACCGCCGCCATGGCGGGATCGGCCAGGCCCCCCGAGACGTCGTTCACCAGTACCGCACCGGCCTCGATGGCCTTCTCCGCCACCGCGGCCCGCGTGGTGTCGATGCTGACCGGCACACCGCTCGCCACGAGGTCGGTGATCACGGGGAGCACCCGCGCGCACTCGGCGGCGGCGTCGACGCGGGTCGCGCCGGGGCGGGTGGACTCCCCGCCGACGTCGACGAGGTCGGCGCCGGCCGCCCGCATCGCGATGCCGTGGCGGACGGCATCGTCGCGGTCGAGGAACTGCCCCCCGTCGGAGAACGAGTCGGGCGTGACGTTGAGGACGCCGAGCACCGCGCAGCGCCCGAGCCGGGGCAGGGTGGTCACCTGGTCACCGGCCTCGGATCAGCGAGAGCGCCTCCGCGCGCGAGCTGGGCGAAGACTGGAACATGCCGCGGACCGCCGAGGTGGTGGTGCGCGAGCCCGGCTTGCGCACGCCGCGCATCCCCATGCAGAGGTGCTCGGCCTCGATCACGACGATCACGCCCCGCGGGGCGAGCTTGCGCACGATGGCGTCGGCGACCTGGGCGGTGAGGCGCTCCTGCACCTGCGGCCGCCGGGCGTAGAGATCGACGACGCGGGCCAGCTTGGACAGGCCCGTGACCCGGCCGTTCTCGCCGGGGATGTAGCCGACGTGCGCCACGCCGTGGAACGGCACCAGGTGGTGCTCGCAGCTGGAGAAGATCGGGATGTCCTTGATCAGCACCAGCTCCTGGTGCTGCTCGTTGAACGTCTTGTCCAAGACGGAATCGGGATCGGTGTAGAGCCCCGCGAAGATCTCCGCGTAGGCCCGCGCCACCCGGGCGGGGGTGTCGCGCAGGCCCTCGCGGTCGGGGTCCTCGCCGACCGCGATGAGCAGCTCACGGATGGCCGCCTCTGCGCGGGGCTGGTCGACCCCCCGCGGCCGCCCCCCGTCGGTCGGTGCGCTCAGCGGGAGCCGTCCTCATTGCGGCCGTGGTCGCGACCGTTGTCGTGGGCGTCCTTGGGGCCGCCCCCGTTGCCGTTGGTGCCCTCCTGCGGCACGGGCACGCCCCACGGCTGCTGCTGGTGCTCCGGCGGCCACGTCTGCCCCGCGGGCGTGGTGGCCGGGCGCCACCCGGGAGGCGCGCCGTAGTTGTGCGGCACCGCGTTGGGCTGCTGCTGCTGCTTGGGCGGCGTGGGGTACGCGGGCGTCCAGGCGGGCTGCGGCTGGGTCGGGTAGCCACCGCTGTAGGGCTGCTGCGCCCCGTTGCCGCCGCCGGGGTAGGACCCGACGGGTGTCGGCTCGCGGTCGGTGATCGGCGGCCACGGCTCACCGCGCTCCTTGGCCAGCTCGGCCGGTGTGCTGATCGGCGGCTTGTCCGACGGCGTGCGGCCGCCGAAGTCGTTGAACGCCGTGATCCGCGGCCGCTTCTCGACCCGGTCGAAGATGCGCTCGAGGTCCTTGCGGACGAGCGTCTCCTTCTCCAGGAGCTCGCGCACCAGGTCGTCGAGGACGTCGCGGTAGGTGTTGAGGATCTCCCACGCCTCGGTGTGCGCGGCCTCGATGAGCTTGCGCACCTCCTCGTCGATCTCGTGGGCGACCTCGAGCGAGTAGTCGGGCTGGTTGCCCATCGAGCGGCCGAGGAACGGGTCGCCCTGCTCGCGGCCGTAGCGCACCGCGCCGAGCCGCGCGCTCATGCCGTATTCGGTGACCATCGCGCGGGCGATCTTGGTGGCCTGGTCGATGTCGGACGACGCCCCGGTGGTGGGCTCGTGGAAGACCAGCTCCTCCGCGCTGCGGCCACCCATCGCGAACACCAGGCGGCCGATCATCTCCGAGCGCGTCATGAGGCCCTTGTCGTCTTCCGGGACGACGAGCGCGTGGCCGCCGGTGCGCCCGCGCGGGAGGATCGTGAGCTTGTAGACCGGCTCCAGGTCGGGCATGGCCCACGCGGCGAGCGCGTGGCCGCCCTCGTGGTAGGCGGTGATCTTCTTCTCCTGCTCGGAGATGATCTTGCCCTTGCGCCGCGGGCCGCCGACGACGCGGTCGACCGACTCCTCGAGCGCGGCCTCCGTGATCAGCGTGCCGTTCTCGCGGGCGGTGAGCAGCGCGGCCTCGTTGATGACGTTGGCAAGATCGGCGCCGGACATGCCGACCGTGCGCTTGGCCAGCCCGTCGAACGAGACGTCGGGGGCGAACGGCTTGCCCTTGGCGTGCACGGTGAGCACCGCGCGTCGACCCGCGAGATCGGGCGCG
The DNA here is from genome assembly GCA_963799945.1 of uncultured Actinomycetota bacterium. Lineage (GTDB taxonomy): Bacteria > Actinomycetota > Actinomycetes > Mycobacteriales > Pseudonocardiaceae > Pseudonocardia. Next base: position 514,474 of record CAWCZG010000001.1, on the reverse strand, counting down.
TCGACGGGGATCTGCCGGTCGAAGCGGCCGGGGCGCAGCAGGGCGGGATCGAGGATGTCGGGCCGGTTGGTGGCCGCGATCAGGATGATGCCGCCGCGCGCGTCGAAGCCGTCCATCTCGACGAGCAGCTGGTTGAGGGTCTGCTCGCGCTCGTCGTGCCCGCCGCCGAGGCCCGCGCCGCGCTGGCGGCCGACCGCGTCGATCTCGTCGACGAAGATGATGCACGGCGAGTTCTGCTTGGCCTGCTCGAACAGGTCGCGCACGCGGGAGGCGCCGACGCCGACGAACATCTCGACGAAGTCCGACCCGGAGATCGTGTAGAACGGCACGCCCGCCTCGCCCGCGACCGCGCGCGCCAGCAGCGTCTTGCCCGTGCCGGGCGGCCCGTAGAGCAGCACGCCCTTCGGGATCTTCGCGCCGAGCGCCTGGTAGCGGCCGGGGTTCTGCAGGAAGTCCTTGATCTCGTACAGCTCTTCGACGGCCTCGTCGGCCCCCGCGACATCGGCGAACGTCGTCTTCGGGTGGTCCTTGCTCAGCTGCTTCGCCTTGGACTTGCCGAAGCTCATCACCCGGTTGCCGCCGCCCTGGGCGTTGTTCATCATCCAGAACAGGATGAGCAGGACGATGCCCAGCGGGACGATGAAGATCAACATCTGGGTCAGGAACGAGTCCTGGTGCACCACGGTGTTGAACGTCGGCTTGTTGCTCGCCGTCTCCAGTGCGGAGACGATCGTGCCGCTGGTGTCGGCCGGGTACTGCGTGATGATCTGGGTGCTGCCGTCGACCTCGTTGGTGAGCGTGAGCCGCAGGCGCTGCTCGCGGTCCTCGACGAGGGCGCTCTTGACGTTGCCGTTCTGGATCTGGGCCAGCGCGACCGAGGTGTCCACCTGGGTGAAGCCGCGCGTGTCGTCGAACAGCACGCTGAAGGCGAAGAAGACCAGGACCGCAGCGAGGATCCAGATCAGAGGGTTGCGGAGCAGGCGCTTGCGGTCCATGCAGCTTCGGCCTGGCGGCCTTCACCTTCCCAAACGAGATCCTCTGGTCGCGGCACGGCGCTGACCGGCCCCGAGTCCACCAGGATAGCGGACCTGTGCCGCGACACTCCCGTGACGCGATGTCTGGCCAACGACCGGCTCCCACCCCGTGTTCCCCGCGCTCCGCCGGGCCGGGCAGGATCTGCGCGGGGTGGCGCGTCACATCGCGTGAGCACGCTCGTTGACCCGGTTGGGCGAGGCGTGCAGGGGGAACAACACATGGCGGTTCGGCTGCGGGCCGCGCTGGTCGCGGTCATGGTCGCCAGCGCCGTTGTGGCTCCATCCCCGCAGCTCACGGCCGCGCAGGCCGCACCCGTGCAGCAGCGCTGGGCACCCGCCGCCACGGCGGCCATCCACCCCGGTGTCGTCACCGAGACCGCGGGCGCCGGGCTGTGCACCGGTGACTTCGTGTTCACCATCGGCGCAACCGTGTACCTGGGTGAGGCGGCGCACTGCGGCGGGACGGGCCCCGACACCGACACCAACGGCTGCACGTCCGCGACGGTGCCGTTGGGCACGCCCGTCACCATCGACGCGGCCGACGGCTCCCGGCGCAGCGGCACCCTGGCCTACAGCTCCTGGGTGACGATGCAGGCGATCGGCGAGACCGACCCCGACACCTGCGCCTACAACGACCTCGCGCTGGTGCGGATCGCGCAGGCCGACGTGGCCGACGTCAACCCGAGCGTCCCGTTCTTCGGCGGACCGACCGGTATCGACACGAACGGGCTGAAGGTGGGCGACACCGTCTACACCTACGGCAACTCACCCGCGCGCCTGGGCGTGACGACGCTCTCGCCGAAGGTCGGCATCAGCGCCTCGGAGGCGGGCGGCGGGCGCGGCCACGCCGTCTACACGCTCAGCCCCGGCATCGCGGGCGACTCCGGCAGCGCCTACCTCTCCTCGGGCGGTCAGGCGCTGGGGCTGCTGGCCACGCTGAACCTGGCGCCGCTGCCCGTCAGCAACGGGGTGGCCGACCTCGCCAAGGCGCTCGACTACGCCGCGGCCAACGGTGGTCTGGGCCCCGTCGCGCTGGCGCTGGGCACGCAGCCGTTCACCGACACCCCGTTCGGCGTGGACCCGACCCTGCTCGCGACGCCCGCCGGGCCGCCGCTGGGTGACGCGTCCAGTCAGGCGTAGACCTTCGGGTCGAGCGTGCCGATGAACGGCAGGTCGCGGTAGCGCTCGGCGTAGTCGAGGCCGTAGCCGACGACGAACTCGTTGGGGATGTCGAACCCGACGTACCGCACCGGGACGTCGACCTTGACCGCGTCCGGCTTGCGCAGCAGCGTGCACACCTCGAGCGACGCGGGGTGGCGGGAGCGGAGGTTGCCCAGCAGCCACGAGAGCGTCAGCCCGGAGTCGATGATGTCTTCGACGATCAGGACGTCACGGCCCGCGATGTCGCGGTCGAGGTCCTTCAGGATGCGCACGACGCCTGACGACGACGTCGCCGAGCCGTAGGAGCTCACCGCCATGAACTCCAGCTGCACCGGGACGGGCAGCGCGCGGGCGAGGTCGGTCATGAACATCACGGCACCCTTGAGCACACCGACCAGCAGCAGATCAGAGCCGCCGTCCGCGGGGTGGTCCTGCGCGATCGTCGCGGCCAGCTCGATGGTCTTGGCGCGGATCGCCTCCTCGGTCACGAGCGTGGCAGCGATGTCCCCGTCGTACACGGTGGGCGTGCTCCCCTCGAAGCGCTCAGCGGGCCGATGGCCACCGGACCGGGCGGATGCCGAGCCTCCCATGCGCGCGGACCAGCTCCAACCCACCCGGAACGGTGACGCCCGCGCGATCAGGCCCCCGAGCAGCGAGAACGTCCGCCGCGCGCAGGTGGGCGTCGGTGAGGCCAGTCACACCGACGGCGGCGAGCCATGCGCGCAACACGCGGCGACGCAGCGCAGGCGGAACGTCGGCCAGTGCGGCGAGCTCCAGCTCGGCGACCTCACCCCCAGCAGGCGACACACACCGAGTGGGGTCGGCACACACGTCCCGCGGTGTGTGTGGACCCTCCGAGGTGTGTGTCAGCGCCGTGCGCCGGGCTGCGGCGAGCAGGTCGGCGGCGACGGCGTCGAGTGCGTCCGCGTCCTCGCGGAGCTGCGCGGCGGTGCGGGCGAGCGCCTCGGCCACTCCGCCCGACAGGACGTCCTCCAGCAGCGGCAGCACCTCGTGCCGCAGGCGGACGCGGGTGAACCGCGGGTCGACGTTGTGCGGGTCGTCCCACACGGGCAGGTCGAGCTCGGCGCACGCCGCGCGCGTCACGCTCCGCCGCACCGACAGCAGCGGGCGCAGCCACGGCGCGTCCCAGGTGCGCATGCCCGCGATCGACCGCGCGCCGGAGCCGCGCCCGAGCCCGAGCAGGACGGTCTCGGCCTGGTCGTCGAGGGTGTGGCCGAGCAGGATGGGGCTGTCGGGGTGCGGACGGGCGGCGCTCAGCGCGGCGCGGCGGGCGCGGCGGGCGGCGGCCTCGATGCCGCCAGTCCCGGTGACGTCGACCGGCTCGACCCGGGCGGAGATCCCGCGCTCGGCGAGCAGCGCGACGGTGGCAGCGGCCCGCTCACCTGAGCCCTCTTGGAGCTGGTGATCGACGACGACGGCCCGCACGCCGTCGGCCCCGCGTAGGGCCGCCGCCGCGAAGGTGAGCGCGAGCGAGTCGGCGCCGCCGGAGCAGCCGACCAGCAGCGGCGCCCGTCGAGAGGCATCCGGCAGGGCATCGAGCGCCGCGCGCACCGCCCGCCGCACCTCGTTGACCGCGGGAGTCGGGGCGTGCGGCGGTGGCGCGCCGCCCCCGTCCCGAGCGCGGTGATCACGGCCGACTGCCACGGGTACACGGTCGCAGATCTCACCCAGTCGCGGTGACCTCGCACCCCTCCGTCTGACGTCGCGCCCCGCCGGCCCCGTGCGCAGTCGGGCGCTGGGGTGCGCAGTGAGCCGCGGAGGGGACCGGAGGGTCAGACCATGTTGTGGACCCGGCGCAGCCAGGCGCCGGGGTCGCTCAGCTCCGCCCGGGTGGGGATCGTCTCGGGGCTCTCCCAGACCTTGTTGAACCCCTCCATGCCTACGGCGAGCACCACGTGTTTGGTGAACGCCGACCCCACCGCGTACTGCCGGACCTTGGCTTCGACGCCCAGCAGCGCGCGCAGGATGCGGTCGATCAGCCCCCCACCGCGGCGGCGGATCGTGAACCGCGCCCTGATCGTCTCCACGCTCGGCACGACATCGGGCCCCACCGCGTCCATGACGTGGTCGGCGTGCCCCTCCAGCAGCGTGGTGAGCGCGAGGAGCTTGTCCAGTACCGCGCGCTGCTCGGGGCCCTGCAGCAGCTCGATGACGGCCAGCGAATCGCCCTTGGACTCCTTCAGCGTGCGGAAGAGCTCGGGCAGCCGGTCGAGGCTGGGACGGGTGTCACCGCTGAGCGAGAGCAGCTGCGACACCTCTTCGGCGAAGTAGGTGCGCAGCCACGGCACCGCGGTGAACTGCAGCCGGTGGGTGGCCTCGTGCAGGCAGACCCACAGCCCGAAATCGGCCGAGGGGACGTCGAGGGCCTGCTGGGCGGCGTGCACGTTCGGCGCGACGAGCAGCAGCTTCCCCTCGCCGTCGGCCCCGCCGAACGGGTCGTACTGGCCCAGTACCCGCCCACCGAGGTAGGCCACCACGCCGCCGAGCTGCAGGCCCGCCGTGCGCGCGGTGACGGCCCTGGCCGCCTTCCCGACGTCGGGCAGCTGCGCGTTGGCCGTGAGCGCGGCCATGCCGTGCAGCGCCGCGGCGGCCCAGGCGGGCCGGTCGACGACGTCGGCGGGCAGCAGGGGCAGGCCGTGGCCGAGCCCGGTGACGTCGCGGACGTGCCCCTCGGCGACCGCCGCGTCGGCGCGGAGCCGCCCGACGAGCGCAACCGCCTCCTCGCGCGAGACCGGCGGGCCCGCGGGCACGAGACGTTCGGCGGTGCGCCGGGCCAGATCCCAGTCGACCGGGAGGCCCATGGTCGTGGCGGGCGGGGTGTCCTGGGTGGCGGGAGGCACGGTCCCACGCTACGTGTTCAGCGGCAGCCGCACCGCGACAGGCCTGCCGCAAGATCGTCGAGGCGGGGCCGCACGCGCGAGGGCAGCGCGCCGTTGGACATGAACGCGAAGACGAGGAGCCGCTGGTCGGCGTCGATGACGACGCCCGCGAGGCTGCTCGCCGTGGTGAGCGTGCCCGTCTTGGCCCGCACGACGCCCCGGCCCGCCGAGGAGTCCGCTCCCGGCGCGAACCGGTCTTCCAACGTGCCGTCGCCGCCCGCGACCGGCAGCCCGGTGAGGACGGGCCGCAGGAACTCGGTGTCGTCGGGCCCCTGCGCGGGCGCGGCCGCCGCCGCCAGCAGCGACCCGAGCAGCTGCGCGGGCACCTTGTCCAGGGCCGAGAGCCCGCTGCCGTCGACCATGGCGGCGCCGGTGGTGGGGATGCCCGCCTGGGTCAGCGCGGCCATCGTGGACTGCACCGCCCCGTCGAACGACGGCTCGGCGCCCCTGGCGATCGCGGTCTCCCGGGAGAGCACCTCGGCCAGGACGTTGTCCGAGGTCTGCAGGAGGTGCTCGACGAGCGCGGAGATCGGCGCGGACGAGACCGAGCCCAGCTCCTTGCCGTTGGGCGGCGCGATGCCGTCGACCACCGCGTTCGCGCCGAGCCCCAGCAGCTTCGCGAACGCCAGCCCGGCCTGGTGCGCCGGATCGGTGACGCGGGCGCCGTCCTGTTGGGTGGGGTCGATGCGGCCGCCGTCGAGCATGAGCGGCGTGATCGGCGCGATGTTGCCGCCCGCGATGTCGCCGGGGTCCCAGCTGGGCGCCATCAGTCGGACCGCGGTAGCGGCTGGTGTCCACGACGATCTTCGTGGCCTTGCCGCCGGTGGCCTTCTTGACCTGCGCGGCGAGGTCGGTGAGCCGGGCGGGCTCCGGGTAGACGCCGAACTTGCCCGGCGGCAGCGCGGTGAGGGTCGGGTCGCCGCCGCCGACCAGGACGACGGACCCGGGATCGGTGCCCGCCACGACCTTGGTGTCCAGGCTGCTCGTCGGGTTGAGCGTGAGCAGCGCGGCCGAGGTGGTGAGCAGCTTGGCCGTGGACCCGGGGACGAGCGGGGTGCCCGGCGTGCGCTGCCAGAGGACGTTGCCCGTGGCCGGGTCGAGCACGACGCCGGTGAACGTGCCGGGGAACTTGCCGACCGGAGCCCCCAGCGCGGCCGCGAGCCCGGTGCCCGTCGGCAGGGGCGCCGTCGCGGCCAGGGGGCCGAGCTTGAGCGACGGCAGCGGCGGCTGCGCGGACACCGTGGGTGACGGGTGGAGCGCGGCCAGTATCGACGGTCCGCTCAGCGCGGCGACGCCGCCTGCGGCCGCGGCGGTCATCAGGACGACCAGGACGGTGATGACCCGGCGGAAACGCCGCCCCGGCAGGCGCAACGTGTGCCCGATTCGGTGACCGAATCCCACCCATGGCCTCCTCGACCCGACGCGGTGTACCAGACTAGAGGGAGGCGCCGGAGCCGGTCGCCCGACCGGTCTCGACACTCCCAGAGGAAGGGACAGACGTGGACTTCGACGTCACCATCGAGATTCCCAAGGGCGGCCGCAACAAGTACGAGGTCGACCACGCACACCGGGCGCATCCGGTTGGACCGCACGCTTGTTCACCGCCACCCAGTACCCGGCCGATTACGGGTTCGTCGAGGACAGCCTGGGTGAGGACGGCGACCCGCTCGACGCGCTCGTCCTCGTGCAGGAGCCCACGTTCCCGGGCTGCCTCATCCGGGCGCGGGCGATCGGCATGTTCCGCATGAAGGACGAGAAGGGCGGCGACGACAAGGTCCTCTGCGTCCCCAGCGACGACCCCCGACAGGAGCACCTGCGCGACATCCACCACCTGCCGGAGTTCGACCGGGCGGAGATCCAGCACTTCTTCGAGATCTACAAGACCCTGGAGCCCGGCAAGAGCGTGGAGGGCGCCACCTGGGTCGGCCGGGCCGACGCCGAGCGCGAGATCAAGGCCGTCGTGGCAGCGCGCTAAGGACGCTGCCGAGGAGCACTGAGCAAGCCCCCGGCAGGCACGCCGGGAGCCGGGCCGAGGTGGCCGCCCTCGGCTTCGATGGAGGTCGTGAGGCGCGCGAGCATCGCGGCGAGGGCGGCGCGGTCGGGGTCCGACCAGTCGGTGAGGATCCGCGCGAACGTCTCGTTGCGCAGCCGTCGGTTCTCCTCGAACACCCGCAGGCCCTCGGTCGTCGCGGCGAGCAGTGTGGCGCGCCCGTCGACCGGATCGGCGGTGCGCTCCACGAGGCCCAGCTTCACCAGGTGCCCGATCTGCCTGCTGATGGTCGACGGGTCGGAGTGCACGGCCTCGGCCAACGCGCCCGCCCGCCGCGGGCCGCCCTTCACCAGGTGCACGAGCAGGAGGTAGGTCGCGCGCTCGACGGCGTCGGGGTGGTCGGCCTGGTACTGCGCCCGGCCGCGCTCGAGCAGCCGCATGAGGCGGATCAGCTCGGTGGACACCGCATCAGCGGTGGCCAACTCCTCCTCGGACGCCACGGTCGCTCCTCAGGCCGCGCGCTCGAACACCGCGGCGAGGCCCTGGCCGCCGCCGATGCACATCGTCTCGAGCCCGTAGCGCGCGCCGCGGCGCTCCATCTCGCGGGTGAGGGTGGCCAGGATGCGCCCGCCCGTCGCGCCGACGGGGTGGCCGAGCGAGATGCCCGAGCCGTTGACGTTGACCCGCTCCATGTCCTCCTCGGTGAGCTTCCACTCCCGCACGACCGCGAGCACCTGCGCCGCGAAGGCCTCGTTCAGCTCGATGAGGTCGATGTCGGCCAGGGTGAGGCCTGCGGCGGCGAGCGCCTTCGCCGTGGCGGGCACCGGCCCGATGCCCATCGTCTTGGGCGGCACCCCGCCGACGCCCCACGACACCAGCCGGGCCAACGGGCGCAGGCCCAGCTCGGCCGCCCGCTCCGGGTGCGTGACGACGCAGATGGCCGCCCCGTCGTTCTGCCCGGACGCGTTGCCCGCGGTGACCGTCGCCTCGGGGTCGGTGCGGCCCATGATCGGCCGCAGGCCTGCCAGCACCTCGACGCTGGAGTCGGGCCGGATGTGCTCGTCGGCGTCGACGGTCTTGCCCTTGACGGTGACGGGCACGATCTCGTCGGCGAACCGGCCCGCCTCCCGTGCCGCGGCGGCCCGGTGGTGGCTGCGCACCGCGAACTCGTCCTGCTCGGCCCGGGAGATGCCGTAGTCGCGGCGCAGGTTCTCGGCGGTCTCGATCATCCCGCCGGGCACCGGGAAGTTCACGCCGCCCGCGGTGACCCGGCCGCGGGCCAGCCCGTCGTTCAGCAGCACGCCCGGGCCGCCGCGCACCCCCCACCGCATGGCGGTGGAGTAGAACGGCGCGTTCGACATCGACTCGGCGCCGCCCGCCAGCACGACGTCGGAGACACCGGAGCTGACCTGCATCGCCGCGTACAGCACGGCCTGCAGCCCCGAGCCGCAGCGCCGGTCGATCTGCAGGCCCGTCGCCGTCACCGGCAGGCCCGCGTCGAGCGCGGCGACCCGGCCGATCGCGGGCGCCTCCATCGTGGGGTAGCAGTGGCCGAGCAGCACGTCGTCGACGGCGGCGGGCTCGATCCCGGTGCGCTCGACCAGCGCCCGGATGACGGTGGCGGCCAGCTCGTGGGCGGGCACGTCGCGCAGCGACCCGCCGAAGCCGCCGACGGGGGTGCGGAGGGGCTCGCAGATGACCGCGTCGCGCATCACTGACTCCACTTCAGACTCAGACGTACTGCCTCGTGAGCCACTCCGCGACCAGCGCGGGCCGCTCCGCGCCCTGGATCTCGACCACGACCTTGTTGACGACCTGGACGCCGCCGCTCACGTCGCTGACGTCCACGAGTTCGATGGTGCCCCGCACCTTGCTGCCGACCGGCACGGGTGCGGTGAAGCGCACCCTGTTCAGCCCGTAGTTGATGCCCATCTTCACGTTCTCGACCGCGTAGATCTGCTTGATCAGCGACGAGAGCAGCGACAGCGTGAGGAAGCCGTGCGCGATCGTCGTGCCGAACGGGCCCGCCTTGGCCCGCTCCTCGTCCACGTGGATCCACTGGTGGTCGTCGGTGGCGTCGGCGAACATGTCGATCTGCGACTGGTCGACCGTGACCCAGTCGCTGGAGCCCAGCTGGGTGCCGACGGCCGCGCGCAGCTCGTCCACCCCGTTGAAGACCCGCATCAGCTTCCCCTCGTCGTCGGTCTGCGGCATGAGCCTGCCGCGTCAGTGGATCCCCCAGCTCCCCGTCCAGGTCTCGCCGGGGGCCAGCGTGATGAGGCCGTCGCCGGAGTTGAGGGCGTCGGGCGGGCAGGTCATCGGCTCGACGGCCACCGCGCGTCCGCGGCCCACCAGGTCGGGCGGGGTGAAGACCTGCGCGTAGGCGAACACGGGCTCGGCCCACAGCTCGGTGGTGCCGTCGGGGGCGGCCAGCCGGTGGCGCACGAGGGTGTCGCCCTCCGCGGGCACGACGCCGCCGAACGCGTTGTCGAGCTGCAGCTCCTTCACCGGGCGGCCGCCGCGCAGATCCAGCTCCGGGCCGACGGGCGTGGCCGGGCCGGTGGGCAGGCCCCCTTCCAGCGGGATGGAGGTGGCGGTGGCGACGGTGAGCACGCAATCGTCGGTCGGGGTGTCGCCCGCGCGCAGGTAGGGGTGCGCGCCGACGCCGAACGGCACGGGTGCGGTGCCGACGTTGCGCACGGTGTGGGTGACCGTGAGCCCGCCCTCGGGGCCGCCGTCGACGGCGTAGCGGATCGACGTGTCGAGCGGCACCGGCCACCCCGGCTGCTGGGGGACGACGGCGTGCAGGGTGATCGCGTCGGCCGTCCGCTCGCCGGGCCGGTAGAGGACGGTGCGCAGCAGGCCGTGGATGGCGTTGCCCGCGTCGGGCTCGGTGAGCGCGAGCTGTTGGTCGGCGTCGTTCCACCGCCAGCGGCCGTGGGCGGTGCGGTTGGGCCAGGGCACGAGCACCGCGCCCATGCCCCGCGCGGGGCGGACGTCGGCGTCGAAGGTCTCGATCAGGTGGCGTCCGCCGCGGGTCAACGCCCGCAGCCCCGCGCCGACCTCGGTGACGATGGCGTGGACGTCGCCGGAGGTGATTTCGTACTGCTCGCCGGTGGGAAGCACGAGCCGAACCCTACGACGGCGCCGCGCGAAATCGGTGCCGGAACGACGATTTCCCGGCGCGGACTGTGGTGTGACCGTCCTCGCCGCGACGCTCTGCGTCCATCTCCGGCGCTTACCGTGGACGGGTGGCGACCTCACGACGACTCCGGGCCCTGATCACCAACGACGACGGCATCGACTCGCCGGGGCTGCACACGCTCGCCGCGCTGTCGCGCGACGCGGGCTTCGAGATCGTGGTGGCCGCGCCGCACGAGGACGCGAGCGGGGTCGGCGCCTCGGTCAAGGCGATCCGGACCGACGGCGGGGTGCGGCTGCACCGCAGGGAGATCGCGAGCCTGCCGGGCGTCGAGGCGTACGCGGTGGAGGGTCCCCCGGCGTTCATCGTGCACGCGTCCGGTCGGGGCTGGCTGGACCCGATGCCCGACGTCGTGATCTCCGGGGTGAACTACGGCGCGAACGTCGGGCGCGCGGTGGTGCACTCCGGCACGGTAGGCGCCGCGCTCACGGCGAGCCTGCACGGCTGGCGCGCGCTGGCCGTCTCGCTCGACTCCGGCGCCGAGATCCCGGAGAACCCGCACTGGGACGCCGTCGCGCACGTGTTGCCGCGCGTGGTGGACCTGCTGCTGGCGGCCGACGAGGGCACGGTGCTCAACCTCAACGTGCCCGACCGGCCCGCGGACGAGCTGGGCGAGCTGCGCGAGGCCACGCTCTCCGAGTTCGGCATCGCGACGATCAACGTGAGCCACCACGAGGAGGACGACGCCGCGGTGCTGCGCGCCACCTCCGAGTCGCTCTCCCGCACGCCCGATCCCGAGTCCGACGTCGCGCTGCTCGCGGCCGGCCACCCGACGGTCACCCGCCTGGTGTCCGTGGCCGCGCAGCCGGGCGTGCTGGCGGTGGCGAGCGCGCAGGCCTGACGCCCGCTTGCGCGGCCGTCAGTGCATGTCGAGGCCGGTGAGCTCTTCCTCGAGCCGGTCGGCCACCCCGACGACCAGGCGGAAGGGGCGCTCGAACCCGTCGAGCTCGGTGTCCCCCAACGGGATCGAGTGCCGGAACAGCACGAGGCCGTCCTCCGACACGACGCCACCGGTGACCGGGGCGGCCGCGAGCTCGAGCAGCCGGACCAGGTCGAGCTGCTCCACGTGCCCGATCGCCGACCTGATCTGCGCCCAGGGGTGCCCGTCCTCGCCGGTGACCAGCCGGACGGCCACGCGCTGGTGGCGCTCCCCCGTGGTCGGCAGCTCGAACCACAGCTCTTCGTCTTCCTGGCGCATGATCTCGTAGCGCACCCGCACGTAGGAGACGAGCTCGTCCCAGCTGGCCACGTCGGCAACTCCCTGATCGTCAGACCGGTCGGGCGGACCCTACAGCGCCGAGCCCCCTGCGGTGTCGAGCCCGGTGATCGCGCTCATCCGCACTCCACGAGGGTGCGCACAGCCATGAGGTACGGCTCGCCGCGATCGTCAGATGCCCGAACGGTGTTCCGCGCGCCGAGATCGGCTACAGCGGGGTCCTGCTGCAGCAGAACCCCGCTCACGTCGACTTCGGCTGCATTTACAGCCCGAGCTGCCGCGCGATCAGCATGCGCTGCACCTCGCTCGTGCCCTCGCCGATCTCCAGGATCTTCGCGTCGCGGTAGAAGCGGCCGACCGGGAACTCGTTCATGAAGCCGTAGCCGCCGAAGACCTGGGTGGCCGCGCGCGCGTTGTCCATGGCCGCGTTGGACGCCACGAGCTTCGCGATCGCCGCCTCCTTCTTGAACGGCTCGCCGCGCAGCATCTTGGCCGCCGCCGCGTAGTAGGCCAGCCGCGCGGTGTGCGCGCGCACCTCCATGTCCGCGATCATGAACTGGATCGACTGGTAGGAGCCGATCGGCTGGCCGAAGGCCCGGCGGTCGTGGGCGTAGCGCACCGACTCGTCGACGCAGCCCTGGGCGAGCCCGGTGCCCAGCGCGGCGATCGCGACGCGCCCCTCGTCGAGGATGGAGAGGAACTGCGCGTAGCCCCGGCCGCGCTCGCCGACGAGGTTGGCCGCGGGCACGCGCACGTCGTCGAAGAAGAGCTCACGGGTGTCGGAGGCGTTCCAGCCGACCTTCGAGTACTTCTGCGAGACCCGGAACCCCGGGGTGCCCGCCGGAACCATGATCGCGGAGATCTCGCGCCTGCCGTCGGCGCCCCGCTCGCCGGTGATCGCCGTGATCGTGACGACCGAGGTGATGTCGGTGCCCGAGTTCGTGATGAAGGCCTTCGAGCCGTTGATCACCCACTCGTCGCCGTCGAGCCGGGCGGTGGTGCGGGTGGCGCCCGCGTCGGAGCCGCCGCCGGGCTCGGTGAGCCCGAACGCGCCGAGCCGCTCGCCCGCCGCCAGCGCGGGCAGCCACTCCCGCTTCTGCTCCTCGCTGCCGAACCGGTAGATCGGCATCTCGCCGAGCGACACGCCCGCCTCCAGCGTGATCGCCACCGAGGAGTCGACGCGCGCGAGCTCCTCCAGCGCGAGGCAGAGGGCGAAGTAGTCGCCGCCCATGCCGCCGTACTCCTCGCTGATGGGCAGGCCGAACAGCCCCATCTCGCCCATCTTCTTGACGATCGCGTACGGGAACTCGCCCTGGTCGTAGAGCTCGCCGATGACCGGCGCGACCTCCTTGCGCGCGAACTCCTCCACGGTGGCGCGCAGCGCCTCGTGCTCCTCGGACAGGGTCAGGTCCATCTACTGCTCCTCAGCGTCAACGGTCAGGAGCACCGCGTCCTTCGCGACGGTCGCGCCTGCCTTCGCGCGGACATCGCGCACCACGCCGTCGACGGGCGCGGTGAGGACGTGCTCCATCTTCATGGCCTCCACGACGACGAGGCGGTCACCGGCGGCCACGGCCTGGCCCTCGGCGACTTCGACCACGGTCACGGTGCCGGGCATGGGTGAGCGCACGGGTCCGCCCGCTCCGGCCGCCGCGGCGGCGACGGCGTCGACGGGCCCCTGCTCGCGGACGGCCCAGGCCAGGCCGTCGCGGCCCAGCCAGAGGGTGTCGCCGTCCTTGGCGACGGTGTAGGCGCGCGTGATCCCGTCGAGCGTGACGACGAGCCGGTCGCCGTCGATGCGCCCCACCGCCCGCACGGGCTCGGACGGGGCGGTCGGCGATGCCGGGCCCGCATCGGCGTCCGCGCCGGCCGTCGACCCGGTGGCCGCGGGCGACCGGACCTCGACGACGGCGTCGGCGGCCCGACCGCGCGCCCGGACCTCGACCGCGTCGCGGCCCGCCACGGCCATCCGCCACGTCGCCCAGGCGGGGGCGCCGACCCGCCAGCCGCCGGGCACGTCGAACGGGTCGACGACCCGGCCGCGTCGGCTCCAGCTCGGCCAGCGCGTGGACGGCGGCGGCGGGGAGGACGTCGGGAGGCACGTCGGCGGCGACCAGCGCGTCGATCCGGCGGCCGATCAGCCCCGTGTCCAGGCGGCCCGCCCGGACGTCGGGGTCGGCGAGCAGCGCCCGGAGGAAGCCGATGTTGGTGTCGACGCCGAGCAGCACGGTGTCGCCCAGCGCGGCATCGAGCCCGCGGAGGGCCTGCTCGCGGTTCGGCGCCCAGACGATGACCTTGGCGAGCATCGGGTCGTAGTCGCTGCCGACCGTCGAGCCTTCGGCGACACCGGAGTCGACGCGCACCCCCTCGGGCAGCCGGAGCGCGCGGATCAGGCCGCCGGTCGGCAGGAACCCCGCGGCTGGGTCTTCGGCGTAGATCCGGGCCTCGACCGCGTGCCCCACCCGTTCCAGGACGGGCCACGGCTGCCGCTCGCCCGCCGCGACCCGCAGCTGCATCTCGACCAGGTCGACCCCGTAGACCTCCTCGGTGACCGGGTGCTCCACCTGCAGCCGGGTGTTCATCTCCATGAAGAAGAACTCGAGATCTTCCCCACCCACCCCCGGTTCCCCGCCGACGATGAACTCGACCGTCCCCGCCCCGGTGTAGCCCACCGCGCGCGCCGCCTCGACCGCGGCGGCGCCCATCGCCTCGCGCTGCTCGGGGGTGAGCAGCGGCGAGGGCGCCTCCTCGATGATCTTCTGGTGGCGGCGCTGCAGGGAGCACTCGCGCTCGCCGAGGTGGATGACGTTGCCGTGCTGGTCGGCCAGCACCTGGATCTCGATGTGCCGCGGCGTCGTGACCAGGCGCTCGACCAGCAGCGTTGCGTCGCCGAAGGAGTTGCGCGCCTCCCGCCGGGCCGTCGCGATGGCCGTCGCGAGGTCTTCGGCGCGGTGGACCTCGTGCATGCCCTTGCCCCCGCCGCCCGCGCTCGGCTTGAGCAGCACGGGGTAGCCGACCTGCTCGACGGCCAACGCGAGCGCGGCGTCGTCGAGGCCGGTCTCGTCGGAGCCGGGCACGACGGGCACGCCCGCCTTGGCCACCGTCTGCTTCGCCCGGATCTTGTCGCCCATCGCCTCGACCGCCGAGGACGGCGGCCCGACGAACGCGATCCCCGCCTCCTCGCAGGCGGCGGCGAACGCCGTGTTCTCCGAGAGGAAGCCGTAGCCGGGGTGGATGGCCTGCGCGCCGGTCGCCCGCGCCGCGTCGATCACGGCCGGGATCGACAGGTAGCTCTGCGCGGCGGCCGCGGGCCCGATGCGGACGGCGACGTCGGCCGCGCGGACGTGCGGCGCCCCCGCGTCGGCGTCGGAGTAGACGGCGACCGACCGGATCCCCAGCCGCCGGAGCGTGCGGATCACCCGGCAGGCGATCTCGCCCCGGTTGGCGACGAGCACGACGTCAAACACGGAGGTCTCCTCGCAGTCGGTCCGGCGTGACGGCACTGCGCACCCCGGGGGTCGACCTCGCACGGTGCGGCGGGGTGCGAGGTCCGACGACGGGGTGCGCAGTCGACCCGGGCGGCACTGCGCACCCGGGGTCGACCTCGCACGGTGTCGGCGGGGTGCGAGGTCCGACGACGGGGTGCGCAGTCGACCCGGGGCCGCACTGCGCACCCCGGGGGTCGACCTCGCACGGGCTGCGGGGTGTGAGGTCGGGCCGGGGGGTGTGCAGGGGGGTGGGCATCGTCGTCACATCCGGAAGACGCCGAAGGCGGGGTCGCCGAGCGGGGCGTTGGCCGCGGTCGACAGAGCGAGGCCCAGCACCGTGCGGGTGTCCTTCGGGTCGATCACGCCGTCGTCCCAGAGGCGGGCGGTGGAGTAGTACGGGTGGCCCTGGCGCTCGTACTGCGCCCGGATCGCCTCCGGATCGGCGCCCGAGCCGACGGCCCCCAGCACCGTCGCCGCCTGCTCCCCGCCCATCACCGAGATGCGGGCGTTGGGCCACATGAAGAGGAACCGGGGCGAGTACGCCCGTCCGCACATCGAGTAGTTCCCCGCTCCGAACGACCCGCCGATGATCACCGTGAACTTGGGGACCCTGGTCGACGCGACCGCCGTGACCATCTTGGCGCCGTTCTTCGCGATGCCGCCCGCCTCGTACTCGCGGCCGACCATGAACCCGGAGATGTTCTGCAGGAACACCAGCGGGATGCCGCGCTGGTCGCACAGCTCGATGAAGTGCGCGCCCTTGAGGGCGGACTCGGAGAACAGGATCCCGTTGTTCGCGACGATCCCGACCGGGTGGCCGTGGATGTGCGCGAACGCGGTGACGAGCGTGGTGCCGTACTCGGCCTTGAACTCGTGCATGTGCGAGCCGTCGACGATGCGGGTGATCACCTCGCGCACGTCGTAGGGGGTGCGCGAGTCGGCGGGGACGACGTCGTACAGCTCGTCGGGATCGGCCAGCGGCTCCTCGCTCGGCCGGACCTCCCACGGGCGGGGTGGGCGGGGGCCCAGCGTCCCGACGATGTCGCGGACGATCTTCAACGCGTGCGCGTCGTCGTTGGCCAGGTGGTCGGTGACGCCGGAGATGCGCGAGTGCAGGTCGCCGCCGCCCAGCTCCTCCGCGGTCACGACCTCGCCGGTCGCCGCCTTCACCAGCGGCGGGCCACCGAGGAAGATCGTGCCCTGGTTGCGGACGATCACCGCCTCGTCGCTCATAGCGGGCACGTAGGCGCCGCCCGCCGTGCACGAGCCGAGTACGGCCGCGATCTGCGGGATGCCGAGGCCGGACATCGTGGCCTGGTTGTAGAAGATCCGGCCGAAGTGCTCGCGGTCGGGGAACACCTCGTCCTGGGCGGGGAGGTAGGCGCCACCGGAGTCGACGAGGTAGATGCAGGGCAGCCGGTTCTGGAGCGCGACCTCCTGGGCGCGCAGGTGCTTCTTCACCGTCATCGGGTAGTAGGTGCCGCCCTTGACGGTGGCGTCGTTGGCGACGACCACGCACTCCCGCCCGGCCACCCGGCCGACCCCGGTGATCATCCCGGCGCCGGGGGCCTCGCCGCCGTAGAGGCCGTGGGCGGCGAGCGGGGAGAGCTCGAGGAACGGCGAGGAGGGGTCGACCAGCCGGTCGACCCGCTCGCGCGGCAGCAGCTTCCCCCGTCCGACGTGGCGCTCCCGCGCCCGTTCCGAGCCGCCGAGCGCGGCCGTGGCCAACTCCCGGCGCAGGTCGTCGACCAGGGCCCGGTGCGTGTCGGCGCTGGTCGCTGGTGGGGCAGCGGTGACCATGCGGCGATGTTAATGGTTGTTAACATCGCCCGCAACGGTCGTACGGCCACCGTGTCGGTCGTGCGGCCACAAGGACGCTTGTGCCGTCGGCCATACGGGTGTCGATAGCGTGGTGTCGTGCGGGTGTTGTTGGTCGAGGACGAGGTGCCGCTGGCGGAGATGGTCCGGCGCGGCCTGGTGGCCGACGGGCACTCGGTCGACGTCGTCCACGACGGCGTCCGCGGGCTGGAGGCGGCGGCCACGGGCAGGCACGACGTGGTCGTGCTCGACATCATGCTGCCGGGGCTCTCGGGCTACCGGGTCCTCGAGCGCCTGCGGGCGGCCCAGGTCTGGACACCGGTGCTCATGCTCACGGCCAAGGACGGTGAGTACGACGAGGCCGACGCGTTCGACCTCGGCGCCGACGACTACCTGGTCAAGCCGTTCTCGTTCGTGGTGCTGCTGGCCCGGCTGCGGGCGCTGATGCGCCGGGCGGGCGACGCGCGCCCGACCGTGCTGACGGTCGGCGACCTGACCCTCGACCCGGCCCGGCACCGCGTCCACCGCGACGGCACCGAGATCACCCTGACCCCGCGCGAGTTCGGGGTGCTCGAGCACCTGATGCGCCACGCCGGGGAGGTCGTGACGAAGACCGACATCCTGCGGGCGGTGTGGGACGCCCACTACGAGGGCGAGGTGAACGTCGTAGAGGTCTACGTCGGCTACCTGCGCCGCAAGATCGACACCCCGTTCGGTGTCCGCAGCATCGAGACGCTGCGCGGTGTCGGCTACCGGATGGCCGATCCCGGCTGATCCGCGAGCGCCGCGACGTCGGCGTCGCGCGGCGTGGGCCGGGGGACCTCGGGCTTCGCCGGGTCGACGGGGACCTCCTCCTGCGGTGGCGCGTCGCTCGGAACGTCCTCCTCGGCCGCGCCGCGGTGCCGCCCCCGCCGGTGGAAGCGGTGCGGCTCGTGGTGGACCGCGGCGCGCCCGCCGCGGGTCGCGAAGATCTCCTGCTCGGGCGGCTGGGGCGGAACCCACCCGGGGAACGGGTCGTCGGGGTCGGTCTCCATGGGGCGCGCCCACGGCGACGGCGGGACGCTCGCGGGCGGGGCCGGTGCGAGCGGCTCGTGGACGGCCTCGTCCTCCTCGTCCACGGGCAGCATCTCGGCCGCGGGCAGCCGCACGCGGAACAGCGCGCCGCCGCCCGGCGCCTCCTCCACCCACACCCGGCCGCCGTGGGCCGCGACGACCTCGGCGACGATCGCGAGGCCGAGCCCGGAGCCGCCGTCGGCGCGGGCGCGGGCGTCGTCGAGGCGGACGAAGCGCTCGAACACCCGGCTCCGGTCTTCGGCGGGCACGCCGGGCCCGTCGTCGGCGACGTCGAGGGCGGCCAGGTCGTCGTCGCGGTCCAGGGTGACGAGCACGTGTTCCCGCGCGTGCCGGTGGGCGTTGTCGACGAGGTTGCGCAGCACCCGCACGAGCTGCCCGCGGTCGCCGACGACCCGGACGTGCTCGGCCCGCACCTCCACCCGCACATCGCCTTCGGCGGGCCGGTTGCGCTCGCCCTCGACGATCTCGTCGAGATCCACCTCGTCGCGCCGCGGCTGGATGCCGCGCTCGTCGGCGCGGGCGAGCAGCAGCAGGTCGTCGACCAGCCTTCCGAGGCGCGCGGCCTCCCCGCGCAGTGCCGTGACGGTGCCGCTGTCGCCGCTGCCGTCCTGCAGGAGCTCCAGGCCCGCGCCGATCGTGGCGAGCGGGCTGCGCAGCTCGTGGCTGGCGTCGGCGACGAACCGGCGCTGCACCCCCTGCGCGCTCTCCAGCCGGGCGATCATCGCGTTCATGGTCTCGGCGAGGCGGCCGACCTCGTCGCGGGCTTCGGGCACCGGCACGCGTTGCGCGAGGTCCTTCTCGTCGATCGACGCCACCTGCGCGCGGATCGCCTCGACCGGCTGCAACGCGCGCCCGGCGAACACATAGGTGGCCGCCCCGACGACGAGGATGAGGATCGGCACGCCGAACAAGAGGTAGTAGAGGACGGTGTTCTGCGCGGCGTCGACCGCCGCGAGCGGGGCCGCGTAGAGCACCACGAAGTGCATCGACTCGTCGGTGGTCGTGAAGCCGCCCACCGCGACGAGGACGGCGTGCATCGTCGTGCCGTCGTTCTGCGGGATCGAGGCCGACGGCACGACCGCGGTCTCGCCGACGTCGGGCGTCAGGTAGCTGATCGGGATGGGCGGCGCGCTGTCCGAGCCGGTCTGCAGCGCCCAGCCATCGCCCTTCTGGTCGTCGGAGTAGTCGACCATGATCTGGGCCGTCGCGGGATCGCCGGTGCCGACGAGGGTGTCGAGCGCCTCGACCGCGTTCTCCTTGGGCGTGAAGTCGCCGTTGTAGCGCTTGCCGTAGTTGCCGTGCATGCGGATCGCGATGGCCTGCGCCTGCTGCTGGGCATCGACTTCCACCGAGCGGCTCAACGAGTGGCCCACCAGCAGGATCAGCGCCGCACCGGCGATGACCAGCGCGACGGTGACCACCGCCGCGGCCGACAGCGCGGACGCCACGCGCACGCCGGTGCGCGCGCGCAGCCACCGCGGAGCCAGTGCCATGCCGGACAGGGTAACGAGGCTGCACTGTGACGAGGCTGTGATCGGCGAATACCCTGCTCTGATGGCGACGTCGACGGCTCAGCCCGGCACCGGGAGGCGCGCGCAGATCCTCGCCGAGGCCGCGCAGCTGTTCGCCAAGCACGGCTTCCACGGGGTGACGATCGCCGATCTCGGCGCGGCGGTGGGGGTCAGCGGCCCCGCGCTGTACCGGCACTTCCCCAGCAAGGAGGCGTTGCTGGCGGAGATGCTGGTCGGGATCAGCGAGCACCTGCTCGCGGGCGGGCAGCAGCGCGCGGCGTCGGGCGACCCGCGGGAGGTGCTGAGCGCGCTCGTCGAGTTCCAGGCCGATTTCGCGCTCACCGAGCCCGAGCTGATCGTCGTGCAGGATCGGGACCTGGCCAACCTCCCGCCCGAGGCGCGCCACCAGGTGCGCCAGCTCCAGCGCCGCTACGTCGAGATCTGGGTGACGACGCTGCGCAGGCTGCACCCCGGGCTCTCGGAGGAGGCGGCCCGGGTGGCGGCGCACGGCACGTTCGGCCTGCTCAACTCGACGCCGCACACCGGTCGCGGGCCCGAGGCGGTGACGTTGCTGCGCCGGATGGCGCTCGACGCGCTGCTCGCGCTGCCTTCCGCGGGCTGAGGGTGCAACGATGCCGAGGATGTCAAGATGATGGCGACCCGTCGTTCCCACTGCAGCGAGCGGCCCTGGGACCCGAGGAGCCCCGTTGACCGTTCCCGACTCACTCTCCGAGCACGGCCACGACGCCCTGCGCGCCGACATCCGACGGCTGTCCACGCTGCTCGGCCAGACGATCGCCCATCACGGCGGCCCCGAGCTGCTTGACCTGGTCGAGCAGGTGCGGCGGGTGTCGCGCGCATCGATCGAGACCGGTGACGACACCGCGGTCACCGGCGTGCTCTCCGCGCTCGACGCGGGCACGTCCGTGTGGCTGGCCAGGGCGTTCTCCCAGTTCTTCCAGCTGGCCAACATCGCCGAGCAGCGCCACCGCGCGGCCGAGCTGGCCGGGCGCGCGCCGCTGCACGCCGTGATGCAGCGGCTGGTCGGCGCCGACACCGACGAGGTGAACGCCGTCCTCGCCCGGTTGGAGCTGCGCCCTGTGTTCACCGCGCACCCGACGGAGTCGTCGCGACAGTCGGTGCTCGCGATCCTGCGCCGGGTCGCGGTCGCCCTCGACGCCGGGCTGGATGACGACCGGCTCGGCGCCCTCGTCGACCAGCTCTGGCAGACCGACGAGCTGCGCCCCGACAAGCCGACCGTGGCCGACGAGGCGCGGGCGATGGGCTGGTACATGGAGCAGCTGGGCCGCGGCGCGGTGCCCGACCTGCTCGGCGAGCTCGACCGCGAGGTCAAGGCCGCGGGCTTCACCCTCCCCGCCGACGCCCGCCCGGTCGTCCTGGGCTGCTGGGTCGGCGGCGACCGCGACGGCAACCCCAACGTCACCCCGGCCGTCACCCGCGAGGTGCTGGAGCTCTACACCGACCGCGCGCTGCGCATCCACGAGAGCCTGCAGGAGGAGCTGCTCTCGGAGCTGTCGGTCTCGACGCGCGTCGTCGGCGTCTCGGAGGAGCTGCGCAGCTCGCTGGCGCACGACCGGCGGCTGCTGCCGCAGATCTACGAGCGGTTCCACCGGCTCAACGCCCACGAGCCCTACCGGCTCAAGCTCTCCTACATCCAGGCCCGGCTGGCGAACACCCGCGCGCGGATGGCCTCCGGCGCGCCGCACCGCCCCGGGCACGACTACCTCGGGCCGAACGGGTTCATCGACGACCTGGTCGTCATCGACAGCTCCCTGCGCGCCCACCTCGGCGGGCGCATCGCCGACGGCACGCTGGCCAGGGCGCTGCGCACCGCCCGCGCGCTGGGCCTGCACCTGGCCGAGCTGGACATCCGCGAGCACAGCGCACGCCACCACGCCGCGCTGGCCGCCGTCTACGACGCGCTGGGCGAGCTCGACAAGCCCTATCTGGAGCTGACCAGGGCCGAGCGCACCGCGCTGCTGGCCCGGGAGCTGGCGGGCGGCCGCCCGCTGATCCGCCGCCACTACGGCCTCCCCGAGGGCGCGCGCGACGTGCTGGCCACGTTCGACCTGCTCCACGACGTGCAGCACCAGTTCGGCCGCGAGGTGGCCCAGACCTACATCGTGTCGATGTGCCAGGGCGTCGACGACCTGCTCGCCGTCACCGTGCTCGCGCGCGAGGCGTTCATGGTGGAGCTCAACATCGACCCGCGCAGCTCGCTCGATCTCGTGCCGCTGTTCGAGACGGTGGAGGAGCTGTCGCAGGCCGGTCGCGCTGCTCGACGAGCTGCTCTCGGTGCCCGCCTACCGGCAGCAGGTGCGCAACCGCGGCGACCTGCAGGAGGTCATGCTCGGCTACTCCGACTCCAACAAGCTCGCGGGCATCACCACGTCCCAGTGGGAGATCCACCGGGCGCAGCGCCAGCTGCGCGACATCGGGGCGAAGCACGGGGTGCGGCTGCGGCTGTTCCACGGCCGCGGCGGCACGGTCGGGCGGGGCGGCGGCCCGGCGGCCGAGGCGGTCATGTCGGCGCCGTTCGGCACGGTCGACGCCACGATGAAGCTCACCGAGCAGGGCGAGGTCGTCTCCGACAAGTACTCCCTGCCCGCGCTGGCCCACGACAACCTGGAGATCCTGCTGGCGGCCGTGCTGGAGGCGACGCTGGAGCACCAGTCGTCGCGCTGGGACGGCGCCACGCTGGACCGCTGGGACGCGACGATGAACCTCGTCAGCGACGCGGCGCAGCGCGGCGTACCGGGAGCTGGTCGGGCACCCCGGGCTGCCGGAGTTCTTCTCCACCGCGACGCCCGTCGACGAGCTGGGCGAGCTGAACGTCGGGTCGCGGCCCTCGCGGCGGCCCGGCAAGAACGCGCCGACGCTCGACGACCTGCGCGCCATCCCGTGGGTGTTCGGCTGGACGCAGACGCGGATGGTCGTGCCGGGTTGGTTCGGGCTGGGCAGCGGGCTGCGCGCGGCGCGGGAGGCGGGCCTGTCCGAGCAGCTCGACGAGATGCGCGAGTGGGCGTTCTTCACCAACCTGCTCGGCAACGTCGAGATGACGCTGGCCAAGACCGACCTGCGGATCGCGGGCCACTACGTCTCCGCGCTCGTCGACCCGGCGCTGCACCCGCTCTTCGACATGATCGTGGCCGAGCACGCGCTGACCCAGGCCGAGGTGCTGCGGCTGACCGGGTCGGAGCGGCTGCTGGACCACCACCCCGTGCTGCGGACCACGCTGTCGGTGCGCAACGCCTACCTGGAGCCGCTGCACCACCTGCAGGTGGCGCTCCTGGCTCAGCAGCGCCAGGGCGGCGGCGATCCCGACCTGCACCGCGCCCTCCTGCTCACGATCAACGGGATCGCGGCGGGCCTGCGCAACACGGGCTGAGCTCAGCCGGTCGAGAGTCACGGATCTGCACCCACAGCGACAGATCGGTGATTCTCGGGGGGCGGCGGCTCCGCCGCGGCTACAGGTGGGCGTAGGCGTCCAGGATCTGCGCCTCCGCGTCCCCCAGGTAGCTGCGCACCTCCGACGCCGCCGCCTCGCGGTCGCCCGCCTCCAGCAGCGCGCAGATCTTGTCGTTGCGGTCGAGGTAGGGCTCGTGGAACGCCTTGACCTCGCTCATCCGGTGGAAGACCAGCCGCATCTCGGCCAGCAGGAGGTTCATCTGCTGCTCCAGCCGCGGGCTGCCGCCGATCGCGACGAGGGCGCGGTGGAAGTGCTGGTTGGCGCTGGCCACCCCGTCCCAGTCGGCCGTGCGGGCGGCGCGCCTGCCCTCGTCGACCGCTGCGCGCACGGCGGCCACCTTCTCCGGCCCGAACGCCTCGCCCTCGCGCACGGCGGCGGGCTCGACGAGGCGGCGCACCCGGTACACGTCGCGCACGGCCGCGGCGTCGGGCTGGGCCACGAACACCCCACGGTTCGGCTCGCGCACCAGCACCCGCTCGGTGACCAGCTGCGAGAGCGCCTCGCGCACGGTGTTGCGGGAGACGCCCAGCGCGTCGCAGAGCGCCTGCTCGGGCAGCCGTCCGCCGGGTCGCAGGCGGCCTTCGACGACCTCCTCGCGCACCGCGTCGGCCACCCGGTCGGCGGTGCTGGTGCGCAGGACGACGGCGCGCGCACGGGCCAGCGAGGTGAGCGGGTCGGCGAGCACCATGCGGCCACTGTAGTGGACAGTCCTCTTGCTGAATTGTTGAACAATCCATAGGCTGAAGCGATGCTCGACCTCAACTCCGACCTGGGCGAGTCCTTCGGCCGCTGGGTGCTCGGCGACGACGCGGCCATGCTCGGGCTCGTGACGTCGGCCAACGTGGCCTGCGGGTTCCACGCGGGCGATCCGTCGACGCTCCGGCGCACGTGCGCGGGCGCCGCGGAGAACGACGTCGTCGTCGGGGCGCAGGTGGGCTACCGCGATCTCGCCGGGTTCGGGCGCCGGTTCATCGAGATGGACCTCGGCGAGCTGAGCGACGACGTGCTCTACCAGCTCGGCGCGTTGGAGGGCCTGTGCCGGGTCGCGGGCACGCGGGTGCGCTACGTCAAGCCGCACGGCGCGCTCTACAACACGGCGGTCCACCACGAGGGGCAGGCGCAGGCAGTGGTCGACGCCGTCCGGGCCTACGACGCCGACCTGCCGGTGCTGGGGCTGCCCGGCTCCCGGCTGCTCGCGGCGGCGGAGAAGGCGGGCCTGCGCGCGGTGCCCGAGTTCTTCGTCGACCGCGGCTACACCCCGGAGGGCACGCTGGTCCCGCGGAGTCAGCCGGGGGCGCTCCTGAGCGACCCCGCCGAGGTGGCGCAGCGGGTGGTGCGGATGGTCGCCGACGGCGTGGTGACCGCCGTCGACGGCTCGCGACGTGCGGGTGCGGGCCGAGTCGGCGTGCGTGCACGGGGACTCCCCCGGCGCGGTGGCGATGGCGACGGCGGTGCGCGACGGCCTCCGGGCGGCGGGGGTGGAGCTGCGTGCCTTCGTCTGAGCAGGAGACCCGTCGGGTGTGGCCGATGGGCGACGCCGCGCTGCTCGTGGAGGTGGCGGACCTCGACGCGGTGCTCGCGCTGGCCGCCGCGGTCCGGGCGGCCGAGTGGCCGCACGTGCTCGACGTGGTGCCGGGGGCGTGCACGGTCGTGGTCGCGGTCGAGCCCGGCACCGACCTCGCCGCGCTCCGCCGCGCCGTCCTCGACGCTGCAGGTGGACGCCGTGGCCGCGCTGGAGGGCCCGGTCGTCGAGATCCCGGTGGTCTACGAGGGCCCCGACCTCGCCGAGGTCGCCGAGCTGACCGGCCTCGACGCCGACGAGGTGGTGGCGGCCCACACCGGCACCCCGTGGCGGGTCGGGTTCGGCGGCTTCGCCCCCGGCTTCGCCTACCTGACCGGCGGCGACCCGCGCCTGAAGGTGGCGCGCCGGTCCGAGCCGCGCACCAGCGTCCCGGCGGGGGCGGTGGGGTTGGCCGGGGAGTTCAGCGGGGTCTACCCCCGCAGCTCGCCGGGTGGCTGGCAGCTGATCGGCCGGACCGACGCGGTGCTGTGGGACCCCGACCGCGAGCCCCCCGCGCTGCTGTCCGCGGGCGCGCAGGTGCAGTTCGTGGCTCGGGACGCCGCCGCCGACGCTCCTGCGGAACCGCGCCAGGTGAACGGGGCCTCCGGCTCCCCGCAGCGGGGGCTGGAGATCCGGCAGGTGGGTCCGCTCGCGGTCGTGCAGGACCTCGGCCGTCCGGGGCACGCGGCCGTCGGGGTGCCGCGCTCGGGGGCCGCCGACCGGGCGGCGCTGCGGCTGGCCAACCGCCTCGTCGCCAACGACGACGAGGGCGCCGCGGCCATCGAGGTGCTGCTCGGCGGCCTCGTCGTCCGCGCGCACGGGCTGCGCACCGTGGCGCTGACCGGCGCGCCCGCCCCCGCTGACGTCGACGGCACCCCGGTCGGGCACCAGTGCGTGCTCACCCTCCGGCCCGGGCAGACGTCTGAGCCTCGGCGCCCCGCCCACCGGCCTGCGCACCTACCTCGCGGTGCGCGGCGGCCTCGACGTCGAGCCGGTGCTCGGCTCCGCCGGCACCGACACGCTGTCCGGCTTGGGTCCGAAGCCGCTCGCCCGAGGCGACCTGCTCGCCGTCGGGCCGGAGCCGAGCCTGCCGTGGCTGGTCGACGTGGCCCCGGTCGCCCTGCCCACCGACGCGACGGTCACGCTGCGCGCCGTCCCGGGCCCCCGCGCCGACTGGGTGGCCGACCTCGCCGCGCTCACCGGTACGCCGTGGACGGTGTCGAGCCGCAGCGACCGCGTCGGGATGCGCCTGTCCGGCGAGCCGCTGCGCCGCGTCGACCGCGGTGAGCTGCCCAGCGAAGGCATGGTCCGCGGCGCCATCCAGGTGCCGCCGGGCGGCGAGCCCGTGGTGTTCCTCGCCGACCACCCCGTGACGGGCGGCTACCCGGTGGTGGCCGTCCTCGTCGACGCCGACGTCGACCGCGCGGCCCAGGCCCGACCCGGCCAGTCCGTCCGCATCCGGCTGGTACCGCCACCGTGGAAGGAGTCGTCGTGATCCCGAGCGAGGCCCGCGCCCGTTTCCGTGCCGGGCTGGTCACCCCGACGGCAGGCTGGTGCGACGGCTACACCCAGGCCAACCTGCTGGCCGTCCCGCGCGACCTGGCCTGGGACTTCCTGCTCTTCGCCCAGCGCAACCCCGGCCCGTGCCCCGTGCTCGACGTGCTGGAGCCGGGCGAGGTGGCGGGGCCGCTCGTCGAGGGCGACGTCCGCACCGACGTGCCGCGTTACCGCGTCTGGGTCGACGGGGAGCTCGCCGCCGAGCCGACGGACGTCCGCGACGTCTGGCGCGACGACCTCGTCACCTTCCTCATCGGCTGCAGCTTCACCTTCGAGGCCGCGCTGACGGCGGCGGGCGTTCCGGTGCGACACGTCGAGCAGGGCGTGAACGTGCCGATGTACCGGACGACGCGGCGGTGTCGGGACGCCGGGGCGGTGTCCGGTCCGCTGGTGGTGTCGATGCGCCCGGTGCCCGCCGCCCTCGTCGAGACCGCGACCGCCGTCACCGCCCGCTTCCCGGCCGTGCACGGGGCGCCCGTGCACGTCGGCGACCCCCGCGAGCTGGGCATCGCCGACCTCGACGCGCCCGACCACGGCGACCCGGTCCGCCGCGAGCCCGGCGACGTGCCGGTGTTCTGGGCGTGCGGGGTGACGCCGCAAGAGGCGGTGATGGAGTCCCGTCCGCCATTCGCGATCACCCACGCGCCCGGCCACATGCTGATCACCGACGCGCTGGACTCCGCGTACCGGGTCTGACCAGGGGCTATCCGACGATGTCCGCGATCCGGCCGTTGAGGAACTCCAGGAGGCCGAAGAGGTGCTCGGTGAGCTCCAGGCCGAGACCGGTGAGGCTGTAGGTGACCTGCGGCGGGGTGGTGGGCGCGACCTCCCGCGCGACGAACCCGTCGCCCTCCAACGTCCGCAGCGTCTGGGCGAGCATCTTCTCGCTCACCCCGCCGATGCGGCGGCGCAGCGCGCTGAAGCGCAGCGGCCCGGTGCGCAGGGCCACGAGGACGAGCACCGCCCACTTGCTCGTGACGTGGTCGAGCACCGCCCGGCTCGGGCAGTTGCTGTCGAACACATCACCCCGCAGCGGGATGACCTGCGCGCTCACGTTCACCTCCGGCACTTACCAACAGGTACGTACTTACGAATCGTAAGCGACAAGGCTAGCGTGGATTGCATGATCACCGTAACCGGAGTTACCGGAAAGCTCGGCCGCGTCGTCGTCGAGGACCTGCTCACCCGCGTTCCCGCCGCCGATCTCGCCGCCGTCGCCCGCACCCCCGAGAAGGCCGCCGACCTGGGCATCGACGTCCGCCAGGGCGACTACGAGGACCCCGCGTCGCTGCGCGCCGCCTTCGCCGGGACGGACGTGCTGCTGCTCGTCTCGTCCCCGGACGTCACCCCGGGGGTGCGCCCCCGCCAGCACGGGAACGCGATCAACGCGGCCGTCGAGGCCGGGGTCGGCCGCATCGTCTACACGAGCGCGCTGCACGCCCAGGACGGCCCGGGATTCCTCGCCGACCACGGCGTCACCGAGAACCTGCTGCGCGACTCCGGCCTGCCCTACACGCTGCTGCGCAACACGTTCTACGAGGAGGTGCTGGTCAACCCGGGTCTGCGGGAGGCGGTGGCCAACGGCGAGCTGCGCGCGGCCGACAAGGGCGTGCCGGTGAACTTCGCGACCCTGCGCGACCTCGCGCTGGCCGCGTCGGCCGTCCTCACCGCCGACGGGCAGGAGGGTCTGGTCCACGAGCTGCGCGGGCCGCTGTGGACGGTGGCCGACCTTGCGGCGACGGTCGCCGAGGTGGCGGGCTCGCCGGTCGCCTACCGCGCGGTCGAGGCCGACACGCTCGGCGGCAACGCCTTCGTGTACGACCTCATCGCGTCGGGCCTGTTCAGCGAGCCCGCCGACGACCTGGAGAAGCTCCTGGGCCGCCCGGCCACCTCCCTCCGCGACGCGGTCGTGGCCGCGCTCTAAGTCACTCGGCGAGCCGCGCGTGCTCCGCGCGCAGCTCGCGCTTCAGGATCTTGCCGCTCGGGTTCTTGGGCAGCGCCTCGGCGAACACCACGAACTTGGGGCGCTTGAACCCGGCCAGGCGCTCGCGGGCGTGGGCGTGCACCGCGTCTTCGGTGAGCGTCACGCCCGCCTTGGGCACGACGACCGCGGTCACCGCCTCGATCCAGATGGGGTGGCTGATGCCGAACACGGCGACCTCGGCGACCCCGTCGAGCGCGTAGATCGCCTCCTCCACCTCGCGCGACGCGACGTTCTCGCCGCCCGTCTTGATCATGTCCTTCTTGCGGTCGACCACGGAGAGGTAGCCGTCCTCGGTCATGATCCCGAGGTCACCGGAGTGGAACCACCCGCCGCGGAACGCCTCGGCCGTCTTCTCCTCGTTCTCGTAGTAGCCCAGCGCCGCGTGCGGGGAGCGGTGCACGATCTCGCCGATGGTCCCGGCGGGCACCGGCTCGTCGTCGTCGTCGACCAGCATCGTCTCGACGTTGATCGACGCGCGGCCTGCCGATCCGGCGCGGCGCAGCTGCTCGTCCGGGCGCAGGATCGTGGCGAGCGGGGCCATCTCGGTCTGGCCGTAGAAGTTCCAGAACCGCACGTCGGGGAGGCGGCGCGAGAGCTCTTTGAGCACCTCGACGGGCATCGCCGACGCCCCGTAGTAACCCTTGCGCAGCGAGGACAGGTCGCGTGTATCGAAATCGGGGTGGCGCAGCAGGGAGATCCACACCGTCGGCGGGGCGAACAGCTTCGTCGCGTGCTCCCGCTCGATCGTCGCGAGCAGGGCGGCGGGATCGGGCGCGGGCAGGATGATGCTGGTGGCGCCCAGGTAGATGTCGACGGAGAGGAAGCAGTCGAGCTGCGCGCAGTGGTAGAGCGGCAGGGAGTGCACCTCGACGTCGTCGGCCGTCATCCCGCCGTCGATCACGCACGACACGTACTGGCTGATCAGCGACCGCGACGGCAGGAGCACGCCCTTCGGCCGCGACTCCGTGCCCGAGGTGTACATCAGGCGCAGGGGGTCGTCGTCGGCCACCGCGACCTCGGGGTCGTCGGCGGGCCCTGCGCTCCACCAGTCGTGGACGTCCTCCCAGCCCGCCTCCTCGCCGTCGCCGCCGATCCGCCCGCGCAGGCCGATCGCCGTGCCCGCCGTCGCGATGGCCTTCTCGGCGGTGTCGAGCAGCGCCGCGTCGGCGACCATCGCCGCGGCCCGGGAGTGGCCGAGGATGAACGCGATCTCGTCGGCGTTCAGCATGAAGTTGACCGGCACCAGGACGACGCCGAGCTTGGCCGTGGCGAACACCAGCACCGCGTACGACCAGGAGTTGCGCCCGAGCAACGCCAGGCGCTCGCCCTTGCGCAGCCCCCGGGCGGCCAGCGCGCCCGCGGTCCGGTTCACCGCCGTGTCGAACTCCGCGTAGGTGTAGCGGTCGTCGCCGAAGACGATGGCGAGCTTGTCGGGGTTGCGCAGGGCGGTGCGACGAAGGAGGTCGCCCACCGAGTGCTGGCGGGCCCGCGCGACCGCGGCGTTGGTGTCGACGCTGAACGGCATGCGCTCACGGTAGTTGTCGCCGCAGCCAGTCGACCATCAGCCGATCCACTTCGGCGGCGTGCACGCTCGGTGTCTCGTCGAGACCCTCGGCCAGCGCGTGCGGCATGTCCGGCACGGTGACCAGCTCGATGCGGGACGGGTCGGCGTACTGCTTGGCCAGCGCGTCGCGCAGGTCGGCGGCGGAGGTGCCGATGGCCGGGTCGTCCTGCCCGCCGACGATGATCTGGACGGCGGGCGCGTGCCGGGCGGTTTCCTCGGCGCGGTCGACGAAGTCGAGGCGGTCGGCGACCTCCTCGGCCGCGGGGTGCCAGGGGTAGGTGACGCCGAAGCGCCGCTCGTTCACCGCGACCACCGCGCGGAGCCTGGTGACCGGGCTGACCAGCGCCATGGCCACGACGTCGGCCCGCTCGATCGCCACGAGCTGGGCGACGACCGAGCCCAGCGAGCCGCCGACCACCGCCAACGGGCCGCCGAAGCCGAACCGGGCGCGGAGGGCGTCGTAGGCGGCGGGGAACTCGGCGGCGGCCCGGTCGCTGATCGGGCCGAACATGTTCATCACGGCGTCCTCGTAGCCGCGCCGCATCGACTCCTCGGCGCCCGGGCTGCGGGCGCCGGTCTCCGGCAGACCGAGGTAGATCCGCCACGCGTCCAGCCCGTCCAGGGGGAGGGCGGCGGCGAGCGCGGTCTCCGTGCTCGGCGGGTCCATCAGGTGCCAGGCGACGACGACGGGTGCGCCGCGCCGCTCGTGGGTCGGCGGGACGGCGATGAACGGGACTCCGGCTGCGCTGTCGGTGTATTGCACGCTGTCCAATATACTGGACGGTGTACAGTTAGGCAATGTCGCGAGGACCAGGACAGCGGGCCGGGCTGAGCCGCGCGGCCGTGCTCGCCGCGGCCCACGAGCTCCTCGCCGAGCAGGGGCTCGAGGCGTTGACGATGCGCGCGCTGGCCCGGCGGCTCGACGTCGCCCCCAACGCGCTCTACAGCCACGTGCCCGGCAAGACCGAGCTGCTCGACGCGCTGCTGGACGACCGGCTCTCGCTCGTCGCGGAGCCGTCGGCGGAAGCGCCGGACCCGGCCGAGGCGGTGGTCGCGCTGATGACCTCGAGCTACGAGGTGCTGCTGACCCGGCCCGATCTGGTCCCGCTCTACCTCGCGCGGCAGGGCTCGCGGGGGCCGAACGCCGTGCGCCTCGGCGTGGTGGCGGACGCGCTGCTGCGCCGCCTCGGCGTGGCCGACGAGGCGGTACCCCCCGCGCGCCGGGCCCTGATCGTCCACGCGATCGGCGGTGCCGCCTTCGCAGGCGCGGACGGCCCGGTCCCCGCCGAGCTCGCCCGCGCCGACTTCGCCCGCTCCCTGCGCTGGCTCCTGGCGGGCATCGCCGGGGCCCACGCCGCCCCCTGACCCGGCCCCCTTCCCCCGACCTCGCACCCCGCGGTGCGACCTCGCACGCCCTACCACCACTGCGCACCCCGCAGGCGCCGTGCGAGGTCGACCTCCGGGGTGCGAAGTCGGTTGGGTCAGGCCGTCAGCACCCGCGCGCCATCGGGGGTGACGGCGAGGGTGTGCTCCGCGTGGGCCGCGCGGGTGCCGTCGGCGGTGCGGATGGTCCACCCGTCGGCGTCGTGGCGGTAGCCGTCGGTGCCGCCCGCGATGAGCATCGGCTCGATCGCGATCACCAGGCCGGGCTGGAGCTTGAGCCCACGGCGGGGCTTGCCCTCGTTCGCGACGTGCGGCTCCTCGTGCATCGAGCGCCCGACGCCGTGCCCGCCGTGGTCGGCCAGCATCCCGAACTTGGCCGCCCGCGCCACGGTGCCGATCGCGTGGGCCACGTCGCCGAGCCGCGCGCCCGGCTTGACCGCGGCGATGCCCGCGGCGAGCGAGCGCTCGGTGGCGTCGATGAGGGCGAGGTCGCGTGGGTCGGGCCGGTCCCCGACGACCACGCTGAACGCCGCGTCCGCGCACCACCCGTCGAGGTGGACGGCGAAGTCGACCGACAGCAGGTCGCGCGGCTTCAGCGGCCGATCGTCGGGGATGCCGTGCACCACCGCGTCGTTGACGCTGATGCAGGTGACCGCCGGGTACGGGCCGGGCGCCCACCCGGGGTGGTAACCGCGGAAGCTCGACACCGCGCCCGC
Source organism: uncultured Actinomycetota bacterium (assembly GCA_963799945.1). GTDB lineage: Bacteria > Actinomycetota > Actinomycetes > Mycobacteriales > Pseudonocardiaceae > Pseudonocardia. The sequence goes on along the minus strand of CAWCZG010000001.1, from coordinate 482,825 downwards.
GTCGGCGATCATGTCGGAGGCGATGTCGTCGAGCTGGCGGGGGGTGACGCCGGGCGCGGCCTTGTCCCGCAGCACCCCGAGGATCTGCGCCACCACCTGGCCCGCCGCGGCGATGGCGTCGACCTCGCCGGGCGTCTTCAGCTCAATCACGGCACCCACGATAGGCCGCAGACGACGCCCGGGCGGAAGACACCGGGGGCTCAGGGGAGGGTGAGCGCCACCTTGCCGAGCGCGTGGCCGCTCTCCACCGCGCGCATGGCGTCGGGGGCCTCGTCGAACGGGCGGACATCGGTGACGAAGGGGTCGAGCCCGCCCTCGGCCACCAGGCGGACCAACCCGGTGAGCACGGCGGTGGTCCGCTCGCGCGGCACCTCGTCCCCGCCCAGCGACTTGGCCAGGGGCTTGTCGGCCACCGACCGCAAGCGCTTCGGGTCCACCAGCTCCGCGACCGTCCGCAGCGCCTCCCCGCCGACCAGGTCGAACAGCCCGTCGACCCCGTCGGGAGCCGCCGCGCGAACGCGGTCGAGCACGCCGTCGCCGTAGGACACCGGCAGGGCGCCCAGCCTGCTCAGAAGCGGGTGCTTGGCCGGGCTCGCCGTGCCGACCACCCGCAGCCCGCGCGCTCGCGCCAGCTGCACGACGGCGATGCCCACACCGCCGCCCGCCCCGTTGACCAGCAGCGTCGCCCCCTCGGGGAGGTCGAGCGCGACCAGCGCGTCGTGCGCCGTACCCGCCGCCACCGGCAGCACGGCCGCGTTCTCCGGCGACACGGTCGACGGCCGGTGCGCGGCGAAACCCGCGGTCACGACCGCGAGCGGGGCGAATCCGCCGGTCATGCCGGGGCAGCCGCCGAAGACCTCGTCGCCGACGGCGAACCCGTCCACCCCGGGCCCGACCGCGGTGACCGTGCCCGCGACCTCGCGACCGAGCACGGCGGGCGCCACGTCCCCGTAGGAGCCCTCGCGCATCCGCCAGTCGCCCGGGTTGATGCCTGCGGCGCGCACCCGCACCACCAGCTCGCCGTCGCCCGCGACCGGTTCGGGCACGTCGAGGAACTGCTCCTTCTCCACCCCGCCGATGGCGGTGAACCCGTAGGCCCTCATGCCGTGATCCTCACCCTCTGATCTTCATACTGCGGCCTTCAGCCCGGCCAGCCGCCCGACCGCCTCGGTGAGCACCTCGTCGCGCTTGCAGAACGCGAACCGGACCAGCGTGCGGCCGAGATCGGGGTCGACGCAGAACACCGACACCGGCACGGCGGCCACGCCGACCAGCTCCGGTAGCCGCCAGCAGAAGTCCGCGCCGTCCGTCACCCCCAGCGGCGCCGTGTCGGTGACGACGAAGTAGGTGCCCGACGTCGGAAAGACGGTGAACCCGGCCGCTCGCAGCCCGTCGGAGAGCAGGTCGCGCTTGCGTTGCAGGTTTACGGCGATGTCGGTGTAGAACGCGTCGGGCAGCCCCAGCGCGGTCGCGATCGCGGGCTGGAACGGCGCGCCCGAGACGTAGGTCAGGAACTGCTTCGCCGCCTTCGCCGCCGCCACCAGCTCGGCGGGCCCGTGCATCCACCCGACCTTCCAGCCGGTGACGGAGAACGTCTTGCCCGCCGAAGAGATCGTGAGGGTGCGCTCGGCCATCCCCGGCAGACCCGCCATCGGCACGTGCGGCCGCCCGTCGTAGAGCATGTGCTCGTAGACCTCGTCGGTGACGATCACCGCGTCGTGCTCGGCGGCCAGCTCGCCGATGAACGTGAGCTGCTCGGCGGTGAAGACCGCGCCGGTCGGGTTGTGCGGGGTGTTGACCAGCACGAGGCGGGTGCGCGGTGAGAACGCGGCGCGCAGCTCGTCGGGATCGAACGCGAACGTCGGCGGCCGCAGCGGCACGGGCCGCAACACCGCGCCCGCCAGCGCGATCGTCGCGGCGTAGGAGTCGTAGAACGGCTCGAACGTCACGACCTCGTCGCCCGGCTCGCACAGCGCGAGCACCGCCGACGCGATGGCCTCGGTGGCGCCGGTGGTCACCAGCACGTCCTCGGCGCTGACGTCCAGGTTGTGGAAGCGCCGCTGGTGCTCGGCCACCGCCGTGCGCAGGGAAGCCACGCCAAGCCCCGGCGGGTACTGGTTGATCCCGCCGGTGATGTTGGCGGCGGCGTCGGCGAGCAGGGACGGCGGTCCGTCGGTGTCGGGGAAGCCCTGGCCCAAGTTGATCGCCCCGGTCCGCAGCGCCAGCGCGGACATCTCGGCGAAGATCGTCGACGTGTACGGCCGCATCCGCTCCACCAGCATGGATCAGACCGTAACCCGCGACGGGCCGGATTCAGGCGCGGCCGGGCAACCCGAAGCGCTTCGGTCGGTGGTGGTAGGCGGCCACCAGCGCGATGGCGGCGATCCCCATGCCCAGCACGGCCACCGGCACCGACACGATCGCCGACCCGAACACCATGAGGGCGAGTCCGACGGTCAGCAGGATCGTGGGCCCGCCGATGCGCCGCGCACGCATGCGCGTGAACTTGCGGACGAGGGCGGGGTCGGAACGCCGGAGATCCTGCTCCATGCGGTCCAGTACGCGGCGCTCACGTTCACTCAGCACAGGCCACCTCCACAGCTCAAGAGGGTATTGCCCGTCTTGGAGGACGCTCATCCGGGGTCGTTACAAACTTGTGACCTGAGCGTTCTCGGCGATGAGGGCCGTGGCGGCCTCGGCGCTCTCGATCGTCGCGAGGTGGGCGCCGGAGATCACTTCGAGACGGGCGCCCGGGATGCCCGCGACGAGGGTGCGGGAGTGCGGCTCGACGGGGGTGGACGGGTCTTCCGCGCCGCCGATCACCAGGGTCGGCACGGCGACGGCCGACAGGCGGTCGCGGTGGTCCCACGCCACGATCGCCTCGCAGCAGCCGATGTAGCCCGCGTCGGGGGTGGCGGCGATCATGTCGCGGCACTCGGCGACGACCGCGGGGTGCTCGCCGCCCCACGGCGGGGTGAACCACCGGCTCGCGACCCCCTCGGCCACCGACGCCGTGCCGCCCGCCTCGATCGCGGCGATCCGCGCGTGCCACGGGGTCTTGTCGGCGAAGTGCGCGGTGGTGCAGCAGAGCGTCAGGCTGCGCAGTCGTTCGGGGTGCTCGGAGCCGAGGTACATCCCGACCATGCCGCCCAGCGAGAGCCCGCAGTACGCCACCTGGTCGAGGCCGAGCGCGTCGAGCAGCGCGAGCACGTCGTCCGCCAGATCGGCCATGGCGTACGGGCCGGGAGGCACCGGTGAGCCGCCGTGGCCCCGGTGGTCGATGCGGATCACCCGGAAGCGGTCGGCCAGCGTGAGCTGGGGGCGCCACATCTCCAGCGTCGCGCCGAGCGACCCGGCGAAGACCAGCACCGGCGCGTCGCGGGGGCCTTCGTCGACGTGGTGGAGCATCAGGAGTCGACGGTCGTCATCGCCCGCAGCGTGGCCAACTCGGTCTCGGTCGGCGGGGCCGTGTACCTCAGGTCCACCGACACCTGCAGCTCCCACCCCGTCTCCGCCCGCGCGTGCTCCACGGACACGCCCTGGTGCAGCGCGGTGAGGACGAGCTCGGCGGTCTCCGGATCGGGTTCGAGCACGCCCAGGTCGGTGATCACCCGGGACGGGCCGTTGCCCCGCAGGCCGAGCACCTTCCGGTCGTCGGGGCCCGTGCCGAAGCCGACCGAGGTGACGAAGTCGACCTGGTCGACGAACGCCCGCGCCCGCTGGCGCATCACGATGATCACTTCGCGGCAGGACGCGGCGATCTCCGGTGCGCCGCCCGAACCCGGCAGCCGCACCAGCGGCTCGTCGTACTCGCCGATGACGGTGGTGTTGATGTTGCCGAAGCGGTCGATCTGGGCGCCGGAGAGGAAGCCGACGTCGATCCGACCCGGCTGCAGCCAGTAGTTGAAGACCTCGGGCACGCTGATCACCGACAGCGCGGAGGTGGCCAGCACCCCGTCGCCGATGGAGAGCGGCAGCTTGTCCGGGCGGGTGTCCAGCGTGCCCGACTCGTAGATCAACGCGAGGTCCGGCGCGTGCAGCCGCCGGGCGAGGTTGGCCGCCGTCGACGGCAGCCCGATCCCGACGAAGCAGGCCTGGCCGTCGCGCAGCGAACGGGCGGCGGCGACGGTCATCATCTCGTCGGCGGTGACCCCTTGCTCGCTCATGCGGCCACCGCCTTCAGCTCGTCGAGCCACCGGGAGAACGCGTCGCGGTCGCGGCTGATCGCGTCCCACGCGCGGTAGGCGGCGTTGTCGCGGTCGTAGTAGCCGTGCGCGTAGGAGGGGGCCGCGCCGCCGGGCACCACCGACACGGTGTCGATCACCCAGTGCGGCAGCACGACGCCGCCGGGAACGGGCGTCAGCTCGTCGACGATCTCCTCGACGGTGACGAGCGCGCGCTTCGCCGCCAGCACAGTCTCCTTCTGCACGCCGAGGATGCCCCAGATCTGGACGTTGCCCGCGTGGTCGGCCCGCTGGGCGTGCACGATCCCGACGTCGGGGTTCAGCGCCGAGACCGCCGCCAGCTCCTCCCCGGTGAACGGGCAGGTGACGCTGGAGATCGTGGCGGTGTGCTGGGGGAGGTCGGTGCCCGCGTACCCGCGCAGGACGGCGAACGGCAGCCCGGACGCGCCCGCGACGTACCGGTTGGCCATCCCCGCGTGGCTGTGCTCCTCGAGCTCCAACGGGGCGGGCCAGCCGGTGGCCAGTGCGTCGCGCATGCGGTGCAGCGACCCGACCCCGGGGTTGCCGCCCCAGGAGAACACCAGCTTGGCCGCGCAGCCCGCGCCGATGAGCTGGTCGTAGATCACGTCCGGCGTCATCCGCACGAGCGTCAGGTCGCGGAGACCCTGCCGGATGATCTCGTGTCCCGCGGCGAACGGGATGAGGTGGGTGAAGCCTTCGAGCGCGACGGTGTCGCCGTCACGGACCAAGGCCGCTACCGCCTCCGCCAACGGCACGATCTTCGTCACAGGGGGAAAGCTAGTGGGCCCGGGCAGACCCGGCAATCGGCCGTGCGGCGCGGTCGGGTGGGGCTCCCGGTCACTGAGACGGACATCCCCGAGTGGAAGGGGTCACCTTCACGAGCGGATCAAGCGCGGGGGTGCCAGGCTGGCCGCGTGGCTTCCGTAGAACTCACCAGCCGGTTCACCATCGGCGATCGTCAGGTCAACCGGCTCGGCTTCGGCACGATGCAGCTCACCGGCACCGGCGTGTGGGGTCCGCCCGCCGATCCCGCGGGTGCGGTCGCCGTGTTGCGCCGCGCCGCCGAGCTGGGCGTCGACCTGTTCGACACCGCCGACTCCTACGGCCCTTACGTCGCGGAAGAGCTGCTGCGCGAGGCGTTGCACCCCTACGACGGCCTCACGATCGCCACCAAGGCGGGCTTCCTGCGCACCGGCCCGAGCGTGTGGGTCCCGTGTGGACGCCCCGAGTACCTGCGCCAGCAGTGCGAGATGTCGCTGCGGCGCCTGGGCGTCGAGCGCATCGACCTCTTCCAGCTGCACCGCATCGACCCGACGGTGCCCGCCGACGAGCAGTTCGGCCTCCTGGCCGCGCTCCAGGACGAGGGCAAGATCGCCGCGGTCGGGCTGTCGGAGGTGAGCGTCGCGGAGATCGAGCAGGCGCGGGCCATCGTCGACGTGGCCACCGTCCAGAACCGCTACAACCTCATCGACCGCGCCAGCGACGACGTCCTGCGCCACTGCACCGAGCAGGCCATCGGCTTCATGCCGTGGTTCCCGATCGCCTCCGGGCGGCTCGCCGAGCCCGGTGGCCCGGTTGCGGAGTCCGCGCAGCAGCTCGGCGTCACGGCGCCCGAGGTGGCGCTGGCCTGGCTGTTGCAGCGCTCCTCGGTGATGCTGCCGATCCCGGGCACGAAGAGCGTGGCGCACCTGGAAGACAACATGCGGGCGGCCAAGCTGCAGCTCGACCTGGAGTCGGTGGAGAAGCTCGACGCCGCGGCCTAGTCGCGCGGCACCACCGGCGGCATGATCCACGATCGTGGACGACGTCGCGACGGAGCTTGCCGACGCGCTGGCGTCCGGGCGGGAGTGGGATCTCGCGGGCGCACCGGTGCCCGCCGCCCTGCTGGTGCAGGTGCTCACCGCCGCCCCGCCGCCCGGTGCGCAGCTGTCCGGGCCGTCGGGCGTCCGACCGCGGTTTCGCGCTGCTGGCCGACGGCATGGAGGTCGGCGGTGACATCGAGGGGCGCGACAACGGCAGCGGCGCCTTCTCCTGCGAGGGCCAGCTCCGGCTGGTCGACGCCCACGTGCGCGGCACCGCGAGCCTCTCCGGCGCCACCCTGGCCGCGCCGGACGGCTACGCGTTGGTCGGCGACCGGCTCCGCCTCGGTGGCGAGCTCTACCTCCGCCGGGCCCGGTGCGCGGGCACGCTGAGGATGCAGAACCTGGACGTCGGCGCGACGTTGGACTGCACCGGCGCCGTGCTCACCCGGCCACGGCTGCGCCCCGACGCCACCCTGCGCCCTTCGCTCGACCTGCGTGCCGCCTCGATCGGCAAGGACCTGCTCTGCATCGACGGGTTCACCGCGACTGGAGGCGTGCGGGTGCGGGGGGCCGACGTGCGCAAGTCGGCCCAGTTCGTCGACGCGACCCCGGGGACTTCCGCTGAGCTCACCCGCTACTCCCTCAACGCCTACGGCCTCACCACGACCGAGCTCACCCTCGTGCCCACGCAGGCGCCCGCGGGAGCGGTGCGGCTGGCCGCGGCGCGGGCCGGGTCGTTCACCGACTCGCCACTGCTGTGGGCGGCCGAGGGCGGGGTGGCCATCGACGGGTTCGACTACCAGCTGATCGACGAGACACGAGGCGATGACACCCGGGAGCGGCTCCGCTTCATCGAGCGGGCGACAACCGACTACGCGCCGGGACCATACGAGCAGTTGGCCGCCGCCTACCGCCGCGCGGGACACGAGGACCGGGCCGAGCGCGTGCTCATGGCCCGCCAGGTCCGGCGCTACGCCGAGGCGGGTCCGGCGGCCCGGGTCTGGGGCTGGCTGCAGCGGTGGACGGTCGGGTTCGGCTACCAGCCCTGGCTGGCGGTTTGCCGGCTGGCGCTGGCCTGGGTGCTCGGCGGGCTCTGGTTCGCCGGGCACGTGCCGCCGCCGGTCGACAACGGCCAGGACCCGATCTTCAACGCCTGGATCTTCGCGGCGGACACCCTGCTCCCGATCGTGAACCTCGGGCAGGACGGGTACTGGAAATTGGCGGGCGCGTCGCAGTGGATCGCGACCGCGCTCGACGTGGTCGGGTGGATTTTGGCGACGACGGCTGCGGCGGGTGCCGCTCGGATCCTCAAACGGGTGTAGTCGGGCCACCCTGACGAGTTGAATCACCCGTCAGGGCTGTAACGGCCGGGCTGAAGCCGTTTCCCCTTGCCGGGTGACCACGTTAGGGGGGACAAGAGCACCCGACGACGAGGAGACGCGCGGTGATCGAGGAAATGTTGGGCATGCAGACCGGTGGTAGGCACGCGCTCGATGAGGACGCCTTCCAGACGCCGATCTTCCACGCCTTGAGCAGGGGTGGACGCAGGCGGCAGCAGCAGGAGGGCGCGGAGTCGCTGGAGGAGTTCCGCCGCGATCCCCTCACGGCCCCGATCCCGGTCCAGGCCCTCGCCCCCATGCCGTCGATCCGGGAGCGGCTGCAGGCCGCGGGCCGCCGGGAGCGGTCTGCTCCCCTGGAGGCCGCGGGACGGCGGGAGCGGTCGGAGTCCGCCGGGCGGCGGGAGCGGACGGCACCAGCCCCGCGCGAGTGGGCGGGACTGACCGCCCTGGCCGAGCGCGGCCGTCACCGCCTCGCCACCAGCAACTGGTGACACTGCCTACCCGGACACGGTGCTGAGCACCTCGCAGGGTTGGTGTGCACTTCGCAGAGTCCGTGGGCCCTGCGAGGCGACAGGAGGGTCTGCGAGGGCCCCGCGTCGCGGCGATCGGCCTCGGCGCCGTGGGTGCGGACAGAGGTGATGATCGCGGCGAGCCGTACTCCAGGGCTGCGCCGCCAACCCTGGCGGGCGACCCGAGCCGATCATGGTCGTCCGCTCCGCCGGCCCGTGTCAGTGGGCGGGATGCTCAGCGGCGGATGCGGGCCGCCACAGCGCGGAGCGCCGCCGTGGTGGTTGCGCGCTCGACCCGCGTTGGTTCGCCCGACGGCCAACACCTGCTCCCCGGCCACCCACACGTCCCTGACCAGCCGCGATCCGCCCGCCCACACGAGGTTGGACAGCAGCTGGGCGTCGTCGGACGGGTCGGTGAACACCGCGTCGTCGAGGTCGACGTGCACGACGTCGGCCCAGCGGCCGGGTTCCAGGACGCCGAGGTCCGTCCGCCCGATGGCGGCCGCCCCGTCGCGCGTGGCCATGAGCAGCAGCTCGGCGGCGGTCAGCGCGGCCGCGTCGCCGCTGCTCACCCGGGCCAGGAGGCCCGCCAGCCTGGCCTCGGCCCACAGGTCCAGGTCGTCGCCGGAGGCCGGGCCGTCCGTGCCGAGCCCGACGCGCACGCCCGCCCGGCGCAGCGCGGTCACCCTGGCGATCCCCGCGGCGAGCTTGGCGTTCGACCCGGGGCAGTGCGCAACGGCCGCGCCCCGTCGGGCCAGCAGGTCGACGTCGGCGTCGGAGAGTTGGACGCCGTGCGCGGCCAGCACGCGTCCGTCCAACAGCCCGACGGCGTCGAGCAGCGCGGGCACCGAGCCGTGCGACGCTCTCTGGGCGAGGTCTTCCTCCGCCGCCTCGGCGACGTGGATGTGCACCAGCGCCCCGCGCGCCCTGGCGTGTTCGCCGACAGAGGCGAGCGCCTCCGGCGGGAGCGTGTACGCCGCGTGCGGGCCGTAGCCCAGCTCGATGCGCTCACCCGGGCCGGAGCGGACGCCCACGGCGTCGATCCGCGCGGAGATGTCGTCGCGCATCCGCTCCCACGGCCCGAGCCGGTCCCAGCCGGGCACCGCGAGGATCCCCGGCGTGAGCACCGCCCGCGAGCCGACGGTCGTGACGGCGTCGGTCATCGCGTCGGTGAAGAAGTACATCTCGACGCTCGTGGTGCAGCCGGTGCGCAGCAGCTCGACGCAGCCCGCCGCCATACCCGCGCGCACGTCGTCGGCCCGGAGCCTGCTCTCGGCGGGCCACATGACCTCGTGCAGCCAGCGCAGGAGCGGGAGGTCGCCGCCGAGGCCACGCAGCGTGATCATCGGCGTGTGCGCGTGCGTGTTGACCAGCCCGGGCAGCAACGCGCCTGGCAGGGCCCGCACCGGCGCATCGGAGGCCTGCGCCTCGGCCCGCGGCCCGACCCAGGCGATGCGGCCGTCCCCGTCGACGTCGACGACCCCGTCGCGCAGGACGGAGCAGTCGGCGTCGCAGGGCAGGACGACGGGCGCGGTGAGGCGCACCGTCACCGGCGCGCCTCCAGCAGCGAGCGCAGCGAGCGGAACGGCGGCAGCCAGGCGCCGGTGTCGGGCAGCGAGTCGAGCGAGATGCGCGGCAGGGGCTCCCGGAAGACGCCCTCGATGTCCTCCAGGTCGACGAACTCGATCACCTCGGAGGTGAGCGCGAAGCTCGCGTGCTCCCGGAACCCGATCACCGTGACGTAGGTGCCGCGGGTCCGCAGGTCCTCGAGCGGCTCGCGGAACGCCCGACCGTCGCCCGACGCGACGACGACGTGCTCGAGCGCACCCTCGCCCGCGCGCAGCTTGATGTGGCCGAGCATGTCGTCGTCGATGTCGGAGTCTTCGGTGACCTTCGGCTTGGCGAAGACCGCGAACCCGACGTTGCGCAGGGCCTCCACCCAGGGCCGGACCACCTCGGTGCTGCCCGGGACGACGTTGGTGAACACGCACGCCTCGGCGACGGCGTCGTCGCCTGCGAGCTCGAGCAGCCAGCGCCCCACGGCGTCGAACCGGGGCCGGAAGGCCGCGGTCGGGCGGGCGCCGAGCAGCGAGCCGAGGCTCATATCCATGTTCGGTGCGTCCCACACCAGGAGCACGCGCGGCTCGGGGCCGGTGGGGGAGGTCATGGAGGCGACCCTATCTGTCCGGGTCGGGCCGCCGGTCGGTGGATCACGGCTCTTACCTGCTACGCGCCGTAACCGCTCGGGCTGCCGCGACCTTGGTCAGAGGTCGATGACGACCTTGCCGTGCACGTGCCTGCCCGCCTGGATCTCGGCCGCGCGGCGGATCTGCCCGATCGGGAAGCTCGCCGCGATGGGCACCCGGAGCCTGCCCGCCGCGACCAGGCGGGCGACCTCCTCCAGGGCGCCGGGAGCGGCGTTCGCGCCGTTGGCCGCCGCTATGCCGTCGACCTGCCCGGCGATGGTGCAGATGCGGCCGTCCGGGACGCCGAGCGCCCGTGCGGCGTGGACGGTCTCCATGCCGTACAGGTCGATGGCGGCGGTGACACCCCCGAGTGCGCGGACCCGGTCGGTCAGGCCCTCGCCGTAGGCGACCGGCTCGGCTCCGAGATCGCGCAGGAAGTCGGCCGAGGTCGCCGATCCCGTCCCGATCACGCGGGCGCCCGCGATCCGGGCCAGCTGGACGGCGAACACCCCGACCCCGCCCGCCGCGCCGCCGATCAGCACGGTGTCGTCCGGGCCGAGGTCGATCACGGCGAGGGCGGCGGATGCCGTGCGGCCCGCGATCGCCAGGGTGGCGGCGGTGCGGTCGTCGACGCCGTCGGGGGTGTGGTGGGCCTCGTTCGCCGCGACTTCCCCGGCCGGGTCGATCACCACGAAGTCGGCGACCGCGCAGGAAAGCGCTCCCCCGAACACCCTGTCGCCGGGGGCGAAGCCGGTCACCCCGGCACCGACCTGGTCGACCACGCCCGCGTAGTCGGTCCCGAACCCGACCGGGAGGCTCAAGCCGAACCGGGCGGCGACGTCCGCGTCGGCGGTCATGATCCAGTCCATCGGGTTGAGACCGGCCGCGGTGACCCGCACCCGGAGTTGGCCAGGGCCTGCCTCCGGAGCGGGGACCTCCTGGACGTCCAGGACTTCGGGGCCGCCGAAGGACTCGAGCCGGACCGCCCTGCTCGTCGACGGTTGATCGGGCTGCTCCTGCATGGACGCCTGTCTCCTCAGAAGGGAACGCAGCGAAACGGACTATGCTCCGTTTCCATGGGCAACCGTAGCACAAAACGGAACGCGATCCGTTTTGTCTGACACGGAGACGCGCGCACCTCGGGCCGACGCCACCCGCAACCGCGACCAGTTGTTGGCGGTGGCGAGCCGGGTGTTCGCCTCGGCGGCCGCCGAGCCTTCGATGCGGGCGATCGCCCGCGAGGCGGGCGTCGGCATCGCCACGCTCTACCGGCACTTCCCGACCCGCGAGTCGCTGGTCGACGCGGTCTACCGGGACCAGGTCGTGCGGCTGACGACCGGCGCCCGCGAGCTACTCGACCGGAGCCCCCCGGCGGCGGCGATGCGCCGCTGGATGGACCTGTTCGGGGACTGGATCGCGACCAAGAACGGCATGCTCGACACGCTGCTCGCGATGGTCGAGTCGGGCGAGATCGCGCACGCGCAGACCCGGACCGAGCTCCTGGCGGCCATCACCACGATCCTCGACGCGGGCCGCGCGGCGGGCGACCTCCGCTCCGACACCTCTGCGGAAGACATCGCCGCCGCCCTCATCGGGATCTTCACCGTGGCCCCCCGGCACGAGGCCCTGGCCGGTCGCCTGCTGGACCTCCTGATGGACGGCCTCCGGCCCCGCGGGTCAGCGGACTAGCTGCGGCGGTAGATCAGGTCGTGGACGGCGCGGCCCTCCACCCTGGCCCGCGCCTCGAACTTGGTCACCGGCCGCCAGTCCGGCGCGGGGCCCAGCCCGGTGCGGTGTTCTCCAGTCGGGGTTCGGCGTCCGCGGCGGAGCGCATCTGGATGGCGTAGTCGTCCCAGTCGGTGGCCATGTGCAGGGTGCCGCCCACCCGTAGACGGGACGTCGCGAGCGCCACGAACTCGGGCTGCACGAGCCTGCGCTTGCGGTGGCGGCGCTTCGGCCACGGATCCGGGAAGAAGATGCGGACCGTCGTGAGCGAAGCCTCCGGCACGCACGCCTGCAGCAGCGCGACGGCGTCCCCGCGGAGCACGGTGAGGTTCGTCAGCTCCGCCGCCTCGACCCGCATGAGCAGTGCCGCGATGCCGGGCTCGAAGACCTCGACGGCGAGGTGGTCGACGTCGGGCTCGGCCGCCGCGAGGGCAGCCGTCGTCTCCCCCATGCCCGAGCCGATCTCCAGGATCAGCGGGGCGTCCCGGCCGAACCAGGCGGGTGGGTCGTAGGCGGCGGCGCCGCTCACCAGATCGGCGACGTCACGCCCGCGGTCGGGCCACCACCGCTGCCACGCCGCCTGCTGTCCCTCGGTCAGGCGCGCGCGGTGGTGGACGTAGCTCGTGACCGGCCGGTGGGACGGCGGCTCAGCCACCGGATCCGGCTGCGGGGAGCCGGACCGCGGCCGTCGCGCCGGGCAGCTTGCCGCGCGCGTACCCGGCGCTGGTGAAGGCGAGCGCGGTGACGACGGCGGCCGCGGAGGCGATGTTGCCGCGCTTCAGCTCCCGCAGGACGGCGGCGGGCAGCACCTTGGCGACGTAGTCGCGCTCGGTGGCCAGCGCGTCGTCGCTGCCGACCAGGCGGGACACGGCCGCCTTGGACAGCCCCTCCGCCCAGCTGCGCCGCCGCAGGTAGGCCCACGCGACGCGGTCGTGGCTCACCTGGTGGTCGACGGCCGCGCGGGGCTCGAACACGATGCGGATCTTCTCGCCCGAGCGTGCGAACATCTGCCGCGCGCGGATGCACAGCTCGGTCTCCTCGCAGCCCAACGGGTTGCGCCCGATCCGGCCGATGTCCTCGGCGAAGCCGCCAACGCGCTCGAACACCTCGCGGCGGAACGACATGTTGCAGCCCATGAGGTTGCGGACCTCGGCCTGCGCGGTCGGCTGACCCGTGTAGGTGCAGCCGATGATCCAGTCGAGCTCGCCGGTGGCGTCGCCGTCGTCGGGGGTCGCGCCGGGCAGCACACGGGGTCGCCGTCCACCGTGGGGCCACGTCGGCCACCGCGGGTGCGCCACCCCGCCGACGGCCTTGACCGTGGCGTCCTCGTAGGGCTCGAGCAGGGCGGCGAGCCAGCCGGGTCGGGCGCTGGCGTCGTCATCGAGGAACACCACGACGTCCCCCGTCGCCGCCGCGATGGCCGTGTTGCGGGCGCCGGACAGGCCCTGGGCGTGCGCGTTGGGCAGCACCCGCACGCCGGAGAGCTCGGCTTCGGCCCTGGCCAGCAGCTTGGCGTTGTGGTCGACGACCACCAGCGTCTCGAGCGCCGCCACGTCCTGCCCGGCGACCGACTCCACCGCCTCGACGATGGCGCCCCACCGCTTCTCGGTGTAGACGCAGATGACGACGGTGGCGGTGGTCACGGGCTCTCCGGGGTCAGCGGTTGCGGACGTTCTTGCGGCGGTGCTCCGCGATCAGGGTACGGAGGACGCGTGCACCGTCGGCGAAGGTCCGCAGGTTGGTCTCGCCGAACATCCGCTGCCGCTCGACGGAGGGCACCTCGGTGATGTTCAGGCCCGCCGCGGCCATCCGGCAGTTCAGCACGGTCTCGATCTCGAAGCCGTCGCCCCACAGCATCCCCTCCGCGGGCGCGGGCGCCTCGATCGGGGGGAGGTCGAGAACCGGGAGGAGGTCGGCCCAGAAGGCGTTGTAGCCGTAGCAGAGGTCCGAGTACCTGGTGCCGAACAGCGCGTTCGCCATGCCGTTCAGACCTGCGTTGCCCGACCGGCGCAGCAGCGTGATGTCGTCGCTGCCGCCGCCCGGGGCGAACCGGGTGCCCTTGGCGAAGTCGGCGCCCGCGACCAGCGCGTCGACGAAGGCGGGGATCTCGGCGGGGTCGGCCGAGCCGTCGGCGTCGAACATCACGATGACGTCGCCCGTCGCCGCGGCGAACCCGCACGCCATGGCGTTGCCTTTGCCCTTGCGGGTCTGCGTGATGGCCTTCACCGAGGGGAGCACGCGGCGTGCGACGTCGATCGAGCCGTCGCTGGAGTTCCCGTCGACCACGATGATCTCGTGGACGGCCGGGCGCACGGCGTCGATGGCGGGCAGCACGATCTCGAGGTTCTTGGCCTCGTTGCGCGTCGGCACGATGACGCTGATGAGCGGGTAGGGAGTGCGACCACCCGAGGGCCGGGAACGGGGCGCGCGCAGCGTGCGCTCTCCGAAGACCGGCGTGAACTGCACCGGGGCCGCGGGGACGGCCGGACGGGCGGGTGAAAGTGCGCTCACACATCCTCCAGGTGAATCCGCTCCATCGGGTCAACGAGCCTGCCCCCGACGGGATACGGGTAATTCAGGTCGCTGACGCGACCGTTGTGGCGAGCTGCCGCCACATGCAGTGAGACGCACAAGGGGCATGGGGGTTGCCCCGTCCGGCCGACTACACATGTAGCGGTCGTTATCGGACCGTTACGCTCTACCGGTAGTGGTACGCATGGTCTGCGAGGTTTGTCCTCGACAAGATTCCGCCCATGACCACTCCGACCTCCGACCCTCTCGCTTCGCTCGCCGACGAGCTGGGCCGCATCGGACGCAGGCTCGATGGCATGGGGTTCGAGCTGTTGGCCCTGCGGGAGTCCACCCCCACCCCCGCCACGTCGGGCCGGGGTGCCCCCGAGCCCCACCCGGCCTCTGCGCACGACCCCGCCACCCCCGCCGGGTCTCCGCCCGTCGCCGCGGCGGCCCAAGGCCCGACCGAGGTCCGACCGCCGACGTCTTCCCCCTGGTCCTCGCCCCCGCCTGCCGGATTGTCGCCTGCCGCCGCGGCGGCCCAGGGTGCTCCCGAGGTCGGCCGTCCGGGCTCTTCCCAGGGGTCTCCGACCTCGCCTGCCGGACTGCCGCCCACTGCCGCAGCAGCTCAGGGTGCGCCCGAGGTCGGGCGTCCGGCGCCTTACCGCGGGCCCGCCGCGCCGCCGCAGGCCGGCCCCGTGCCTGCTCCGGGCGGGCAGGCTGCGGGGCCACCGGCGGGCCTCGGGCCGGTCCCGCCTGCAGGTTGGGGTTCGCCGCCCCAAGCCGGCTGGGCTCGTGGGGGCTGGGTGCAGCCCGGCCCGCCCGCTGGGCCGTACCCGGGCTGGGGCGGGCCCCAGCACGGAGGGCCTTCGCCGCAGGTCGGTCCCCAGCCTGCGGGGCCGAAGGCCGGGCCGAGGCGGTTCGCCCTGACCGGCGCCCGCCTCCTGGCCTGGACCGGCGGCGCGGTGACGCTGCTCGGCGTCGTCCTGCTCTTGGCGCTCGCGGCGTCCCGTGGATGGTTCACCCCGCCCGCCCGTATCGCCTTCGGCGCCGTGCTCGGCGCCGGACTGGTCGGGCTGGGCGTGTGGCTGCACCGGCGGGAGTCCGCACGCGCGGGCGCGCTCGCGCTCGTCGCGACCGGGTTCGCCACGCTCTACCTCGTCGACGCCGCGACCACCGCGATCTACGGCTTCCTCCCGGCCATACCGGCCCTGCTCCTCGCGCTCGCGATCGCCGGGGCCGGACTCGGGCTGGCCGACCGGTGGCGCACCGAACTGCTCGCAGGCGGGGTCGTGGTCGGCGCCGTCGTGCTCGCCCCCGCGCTGGCCGACGGTTGGCTCCTCGCCGCGCTGGCGCTTGCCCTCCAACTCGCGGCCCTGCCCGTGGTGCTGCGCCGCCGCTGGGCGGTGCTCATGGTGCTGGCCGCGGTCGGCCCGGTCCTCTACGGCTTCTCCGCCGTGGCCAACGAGGACGGCGGCCCACCCAACATCTTCGTCGTGGTGGGTGTGGCAGCCGCCGTCCTTCTGGTCGCCGGAGCAACCGTGACCCTCGCCCTGCGCACGCGCCCCGGACTCCCTGCGGACACTGGCCCCTACGGCACCCCGGCAACCGAGCAGACAGTGCCGAACTCCACCGACCACACGCCCGCGCCCGGATCGCCCGCAGCACCGGGTTCGGCCACCGCATCGGACCAGGCGTCTTGGGTCGAGCAGGGCAGAGCGGCCGACGCTCGCGCCTGGGCGCCCGGGTCGGCCGCACCTGGGTCGGCCGCACCTGGATTGGCCGCGCCCGGATTGGCCGCGCCCGGATTGGCCGCACCTGGGTCGGCCGCACCCGCATTGGCCGCGCCCGGATTGGCCGCACCTGGATCGGCCGCACCCGGGTCGGCCGCACCTGGGTCGGCCGCACCTGGATTGGCCGCAGCACCGGGATCGGCCATGGCATCGCACGGGAGCTCTTCGGGCGACCCGAGTCGGGCGGCGGGGGTGCGGGCCTGGATCGGGTCGGCCGCGGCGGTCATCGCGGCGTCGGTGCTGCCGGCCCTCGCGGCGGCCGCGGTGCTCGACGGCTGGCGTGGGGCTGTGGTGGCGGTGGGTGCGGCCGTGCTGCTCGCGGTCGTCGCGTTCCTGCCCGGCACCGTGCGGCCGGTGCGGGTCGCGGGCGGCACCGCGGCCACGGTCGCGCTGTTCACCGCCACCGTCACGGGGCTGTCCGGCTCGGCCGTCGACATCGCCGTGCTCGGTGAGGCGCTGATCGCGGCGCTGCTCGCGACCGGCTTGCGCAGCCGGTTCGCGATGATCACCTCCCTCGCGCTCGGTGTGCTGGGCCTGATCTCGGCCGTCGTGCAGTACGCGCCGTTGTCCACCCTGCTGCGGTTCTACACCCCGTCCGGTGTGGCCGAGCTCGTGACGGCCGTCGTGGTCTCCGTCCTGCTGATCGCACTTTCGGCGGCGCTGCTGGTCGCGGGCGGGCGGCTGGGCTGGGTCCGCCCGGACGCCGTACGGGCCCCCATCTGGGTTCCGATGGGCCTGGTCGGGCTGTACGGGGCGGCGAGCGTGGTGGTCAACGCGGCGCTGCTGATCTCGCCCACGCCGTCTGGCTTCACGGCCGGGCACGCGATCGTCACGGTCTCCTGGACCGTCGCTGCGCTCGTCCTTCTGGCCAGGGGCCTGCGCAGGCCCGCGCTGCGGATCGCGGGCCTGGTGCTCGTCGCGGCCGCCGTCGCGAAGCTGGTGCTCTTCGACCTGGTCGCGCTCGACGGCCTGGCCCGGGTCGCCGCCTTCCTCGGCGCAGGCCTCGTCCTCCTGGCAGCGGGCACCCGCTACGCCCGGTTGGTAGCCGAGGCGGATAAGCCGCCGTCGGAGTGAACTCCGTTCACACCTGCAAAGCGTTGTCCTGAGCCTGCCGCCGGGTCGCCCGGGGGCAGGCACAGTCGACCCATGCCCGCCCCACCCGGCCCCGAGCGACCAGGCCCCGAACTGCGTGGCCCCAAGCGACCCGCCTCGTGCCAATCCGGGCGCGACCGACCAGGCGCTGACCAACCGGGCGCCGACCGAGCAGGCCCCGAGCGACCTGACCCCGGCCTGCCCGGGCGCGAGCGACTCGGCCTTGGCCGGGCCGCCCTTGATCGGGCCGCGGTTGATCGGGCCGCGGTTGATCGGGCCGCGGTTGATCGGGCCGCGGTTGATCGGGCCGCGGTCCGATCCGGGTCCGCCGCCTGATCCGGCACCGCCACCTGGTCCGCCGACCGACCGACGGATCCGACCGACCGGGATCCGACCGACCGGGATCCGACCGACCGGGATCCGACCGACCGGGTTCCGAGCGTCCTGGCCTCGACCGGTTCAGTCACGAGAGTCGTGGGCCCGACCGGTACGGGAACGCCGTCCGGGCTCGTCGGGTCGAGCTGCGGGCCGAGCAGGGGCCGCTGTCGGGCACCCATCGCGCTGAGCTGCGGGCCGAGATCGGGCTGGCCAGGATCCGGGCCGTCGACGCGACCGCTGCGGCGCTGACCGCCCTCGCGCGGGAGGCCCGGTCACACGTCGGGCACCCCGACCGGACGGTGCGGCGGTCGCTGTCCGCCCGGCTCCCCGCTGCGCTGGACGACGTCGCGACCCAGGTCCACGCGGGCCTCCTCGCCGCACTCGGCCCTGCGCTGCGGCGGATCGCAGCCGCGCGGCGGCTCGACCTCGGCCCCCGCTGGCCCGCCCTGCCCCTACCCCGGCTGCCGCTGATGGACGGGGCATCGCCGGGGCCCGCGCGGGCGCCTCGGCTGGCGGGCGCCGCCGAGGGGCTGGCCGTCTGGCGCGTGGCGCTGGTGGTGTTGGCCGCGATGCCGGTCGTCGGCTTGCCGGTGCTGGGCGGTCCCGCGCTCGCGCCCGTCGCCGTCGGGCTCGGCGCAGCTGCGGTCGCGCTCGCCGTGCACGTGCGGCGCATCGGTGTCGAGCGCGCGGTTCTGCAGCGGCAGGTGGATGCCGTGCTCGCTCAGGCCCGCTCCGCCCTGCGCGTCGACGTCGAGCGGATGCTGCTGGAGCTCGAGCGCTCCGCGGCCGCCGAGCTCGATGCCGCCGTGGAGCGCAGGCGCACCGCCGTCGAAGCCGAGCTGCTCCTGCTCGCCGGATCGCGGCGGGTGGCCCGTGTTTGAGCTGCGGGACCCCGGTGACGTGCCGGATGTCGACACCCACTTCGTCCTCGACACCGACGGCGACGGGCGGCTCGACACCAGCATCAGCGACGACGGGTTCGACCTGATCCTGGGCACCGATCTCGACGCCGACGGCGTCGTCGACCAGATCCTGCGCATCGGCCCCGATGGCGCGATCCGAACGGAGGTGCTCGACGACCTCATCTGGCACGATGCTCGCGGCGCCGTACATCACGTCACCTGATCTCGACAGGCCCAGCCGCGTGCGTGTGCGGACCTCGATCACGCTCGAGGTCACCGATCTGCACCGGACACGGCAGATCGGTGACTCTCGCGGCTCCGCTCACATCGACGCGTTGGCGGTCGAGCCAAGACCGGAGGAACTTCAAAAGCCGCTTGTCCCAGGCGGGGGGCGGGGGGACGCTCGGGGACCATGGACCTGCTCGCGCTCGACGAGGTGCAGCGCCGGTTGCGGATCACGCACCAGTCCTACGGGGGCGTGCGTCCCATCGAAGTGGCCCGGATCGTCGGCTCGCTCGACCGCAGCAGCGACTTCGACCGCGACTTCACCCCACGGCGCTCGTCATCCAAGCAACGGCTCGCCAGCCTGCGGTCCGCGTTCCCCGACGGCGACATGCCCCCGATCGAGGCGTACGAGGTCGGGGGCGCCTACTTCGTCGCCGACGGCCACCACCGCGTCGCCCTCGCCCGTGAGCTGACGGCCGACTACATCGACGCCGAGCTCACCCGGTTGAAGACCAACTACACGATCGGGCCGGACGTCGACGTCTGCAGGCTCGTGCACACCGAGCAGCAGCGCACGTTGATGGAGGAGAGCGGGCTCGCCGAGGCACGCCCAGATGCCGTCATCGAGTTCTCCCGGCCCGCGGGCTACCCCGAGCTGCTGGAAGTGATCAAGGCGCACGGCTACGACATGGCGCGCAGCCGGGGCGAGCTGCTCAGCGCGGCCGAGGTCGCCGCCGATTGGTTCGACCGCATGTACGCCCCGGGCGTGGCCGCCCTCAAAAGGGAGTCGCTCCCCGACATCTACCAGTACAAGACCGATTCCGACCTGTTCCTCTGGCTCTACCAGCGCCGCAGGGCGCTCCGGGCGGTCAACCCCACCGCCGATTTCGACTCGGCCGCGCGCGACGCCCGCAACCAGCACGTGAGCCGCCGCTTCCGGCGCGAGTTCCTCCGGGAGAAGAGCAGCCCGCTGCCGCCGGATCAGTGATTGTCGGGACGTCGATCTAGAAGGGTCCGCCCGATCGGTAATTGTCGGACCCTCGATCTAAGTTGTGACCATGGTCGACCGCGTGGATCCGCAGTTCCGTGCGTTGCCGCTGCCCGCGCTCGCCGATGCCGCACTCACCAGGGCCCGCGAGCGGGGGGCGCAGGATGCCGACGTGCGGGTCGAGCGGATCCTCACCCAGACGATCTCGCTGCGCGACGGCGCGGTCACCGGCGTCGTCGACGAGACCGTGGTCGGGCTGGCGGTCCGGGTGCTGGTCGACGGGGTGTGGGGCTTCGCCTCGCACGACGAGCTCACGCCGGAGCGCGCCGCGGCCACCGCCGAGCGGGCCGTCCAGGTGGCGCGCACGCTCGCGCCCGTCGCCCGGGAGCGGGTGGAGCGGGCGGCGGAGCCGGTCCACGCCCACGCCGAGTGGGTCTCGGCCTACACGCTCGACCCGTTCGAGGTCCCGACGCGGGAGAAGGTCGCGCTGCTCGCCGAGTGGTCGCAGCGGCTGCTGGCCTCCGACGGCGTGGACCACGTCCAGACCGGCGTCGCCCAGGTCCGCGAATGCAAGTTCTACGCCGACCTCGCGGGCACCTCGACCATCCAGCAGCGCGTCCGCATCGCCCCCACCCTCACCGCGACCGCTGTCGACCGGGCCTCCGGCGGCTTCGAGACGATGGATTCCCTCGCGGCGCCCGCGGGCCGGGGCTGGGAGTACCTCACCGGCGAGGGGTGGAACTTCGAGGAGGAGCTGGCCACGCTCCCCGAGCTGCTGGCGGAGAAGGTCAAGGCGCCGAGCGTGGTCGCGGGCCCGCACGACCTGGTCATCGACCCGACCAACCTGTGGCTCACGATCCACGAGTCCGTCGGCCACGCCACCGAGTACGACCGCGCGATCGGCTACGAGGCCGCCTACGCGGGCACCAGCTTCGCCACCCCGGACAAGCTCGGCACGTTGCGCTACGGCTCGCCGCTCATGCACGTCACGGGCGACCGCACCATCCCCCACGGCCTGGCCACGATCGGCTTCGACGACGACGGCGTCGCCACCACCGAATGGGATCTCGTGCGCGATGGCGTGCTGGTCGGCTACCAGCTCGACCGCACCTTCGCCCCCCGCCTCGGCCTCGAGCGCTCCAACGGCTGCGCGTTCGCCGACTCCCCCCACCACGTGCCGATCCAGCGCATGGCCAACGTCTCCCTGCAGCCCGATCCCGTGCGCGACACCACTACCGAGGAGCTGATCGCGGGTGTGGAGCGCGGCATCTACGTCGTCGGCGACAAGTCCTGGTCGATCGACATGCAGCGGTACAACTTCCAGTTCACCGGCCAGCGGTTCTTCCGGATCGAGAACGGCGCGCTCGCCGGTCAGCTGCGCGACGTCGCCTACCAGGCCACCACCACCGACTTCTGGGGCTCGCTCGACGGGATCGGCGGCCCCTCGACCTGGCAGCTGGGCGGCGCGATGAACTGCGGGAAGGCCCAGCCGGGACAAGTCGCGGCGGTCAGCCACGGCTGCCCGTCGGCGCGCTTCCGCGGCGTCAACGTGCTCAACACGCGTGAGGAGGGCCGGTGAGGCCGCAGGAGATCGTCGAACGCGCCCTCGCCGCCGCGGGTCACCTGCACGGGTGCGCGGTGCTCGTCCGGCAGACCAGCGAGGCCGCCTTGCGCTGGGCCAACTCGACGATGACCACCAACGGCCACAGCACGTCCGGCCGCGTCACGGTGATCGCATTCGTCGATGTCCAGGGCGGGGTGGCGGCGGGCGTCGTCGGGTCCGCGGTCACGGTCACCGATCCCGCGCAGCTGGTCGACCTGGTCGCGGCCGCAGAGGCCGCCGCCCGCGACGCCGGACCCGCGGGCGACGCCGCGCCCCTCACACCGGCCGCCGAGGCGGACAAGCTCTGGGACGACGGGGCCGAGGAGACGTCGATCGGCGTCTTCGAGCGGCTCGCGGGCGATCTCGCCGGGGTGTTCGATTCGCCCGCCGCGCCACTACGGCTTCGCCAGCCACGAGATCGCGACGCTGTGGCTCGGCACCTCCACTGGCGTGCGGAGGCGGTGGGTGCAGCCCACCGGCTCGGTCGAGCTGAACGTCAAGTCGCCCGATCTGTCCTCGTCCGCGTGGACGGGCGTCTCGACGGCCGACTTCACCGACGTCGACGCCACCGCGCTGGCTGCTTCCGCCGCCCGCAGGCTCGATTGGGGAGCCCGGCGCATCACGCTGCCCGCAGGCCGCTACGAGACGTTGCTGCCGCCGTCCGCCGTGGCCGATCTGATGATTTACCTGGCCTGGTCGATGGAAGGCAGGGCCGCGCAGGAAGGGCGCAGCGCGCTTTCCGGGCCGAACGGCGTGCGGGTCGGCGAGCGCCTCACGGCGCTGCCCCTCACCCTGGCCAGCGATCCCGAGGCGGCCGGGCTCGAATACGAGCCGTTCCTCACCACCACCCGCTCGGACGACGGCGTGAGCGTCTTCGACAACGGCACGCCCACCGAGCGGGTCGACTGGGTGCGGGAAGGCGTCATCAGCGAGCTGGCGTACTCGCGCGCCGAAGCGGCCGAGTTCGGCACCGTGTTCACCCCACCCGGCGACAACCTGCTGCTCACGGGCGGAGCGGGCGGATCGCTCGACGAGCTGGTGGCGGGCACCGACCGGGCCCTGCTGCTCACCTGCCTCTGGTACATCCGCCTGGTCGACCCCACCACGCTGCTGCTCACCGGGCTCACCCGTGACGGTGTCTACCTGGTGGAGAAGGGTGAGGTCGTCGCCGAGGTCGACCACAACTTCCGGTTCAACTTCTCCCCGCTCGACGTCCTGCGCAGGGCCTCCGAGGTCGGGGCCACCGAACGCACCCTGCCGCGGGAGTGGAAAGACTGGTTCACACGGGCGGCGATGCCGCCGGTCCGGGTCCCGGAGTTCTTCATGTCCTCGGTGTCGCTGGGCCGCTGACCTACCCCCGTTCGGCGAATCCTCCGGGGCATTGCGCCGGTTGTCCGATCAAAGATCTGACGTTCGGCGGTCGCAGGGCCACCGTCCGTCGCACCAACGCGTGGCGCTGCGTACCTCGACCGCGTTCATGCCGTTGACTGCACGTGCGCAACGACGCGCGGATCTTCGTCCACGAAGAAGGAGCTAAACCGTGTCGTTCGACGTGGTGAGTGCTTACACCCTGCTCGTCGGTGACGGCGACGGGCCGCCCAGTGTCAGCGTGCACAGCACCGCTGACGAAGCCTGGCGGACCCTGGACAGAGAAGTCCGCAGCCGTTGCTGGATGCGTCCCCGACCCCGCCGGAAGATGGATGCCGACGCGGCCACCCGCCTGGCCAACGCCTGGCGCGCGGCCGACCCCGAGAGCCGCTACTGGAACGTGACCGTGCACCGCCTCCCCGTTCCGCTCCCCGTCATCGCCCGCCCCGCGGCCGCCGTCCGCTGATCCCGACTCCCCTGAACCCGGTCACCGGAACGCGGAGATCACCGGGGCCATGCGGGCGACCGCCTCGCCGTCGGCCAGGTCCACCAGCCGCACGGCGACCTCTCCGACGCCCGCTTCGGCCAGCTCGCGGAACCGCCCGACCTGGTCGGTGACGGTGCCCGCGTGCACCGTGGCCGCCCACCGCGCCGGGTCGGCGCCACGCGGCCGGTGCCGTGTCACGAGCGCCTCCAGCTCGGCGGCGTCCCCGGCGACCAGCGCGGTGGTCAGGTGCGAGAGCGCCACCGTCCGCCCCGTCGCGGCGCAGTGCTCCCGCAGGACCGCCGCCTTGCGGGTGACCGTCGCGAGGTCGCCGAGCACGTTCGCGGTGTCGGCGTAGCGCGCGGCCAACGCCAGCGTGCGGCGCTCGCCCCCGCCGCCGAGCACGATCGGCACCCGATCCTGGAGCGGACGGGGGTAGGCGGAGGTGTCGGGCAGGTCCAGCACCTGCCCGTGGAACGGCTTGCCGCCGGGCCCCCACAGCACCGGCAGCGCCGCGAGCGCGTCCTCCAACAGCGCGTACCGCTCGCCGACCGGCGGGAACGGCCACCCGTAGGCCCGGTGCTCCGCGGCGAACCACCCCAACCCCAGCCCGCACACCGCCCGTCCGCCCGACAGCACGTCCAGCGTCGCGATGATCTTCGCGAGCAGTCCGACGTTCCGGTAGGTCACACCCGCCACCAGCGCCCCGAGCCGCACCTTCGACGTGCACGCCGCCAGCCACGACAGCGTCGTGGAGCTCTCGAGGAAGTCGTCCCACGCCCGGCCCACCTGCGGGATCTGCCGGAAGTGGTCCATCGTGTAGATCGCGTCGAACCCGGCGTCCTCTGCCGCCGCGGCGATCTCCCGGAGCCGGGGCGCGAGCGTGGCGGCTCCGCCGGGGAACGTCGAGAGGTGCAGGGCGAACCGCAGCCCGACCGGCTCGTCCCGCTGCCGCTGCTCGGCCGCGCCAGACCCGGTGAACGCCGCGGGGACCACCCGCACCGGCTCGGCTGCGAGCACCCGGTCGAAGCCCTCGCCCGCCAACGCGTCGCGCACCGCGGGCCAGGCGCGCAGCTGCGCCGTCAACGCGGCGGCGGGCACGGGATGCGGGCGGGCGCGGTTGCGCGCCCGGCACGCGTTCGCGGTGGCGTCGACGGCGACCGCGACGCACGCCATCCCGTGTTCGCGGGCCAGCGCCCGCCAGCGGGCCCGCCGTCCGGCGTCCATCCCGGTCGTGTCGATCACCGTGGTCAGGCCGCGGGCCACCCGGCGGGCGACGATCTCCTCGAGCAGGGCGAACGCGTCGGCGCTGGCCGCGATGTCGTCCTCACCCGCGCCGACCACACCGCGCAGCGCGTCGGACGAGACGGTGGCCGAGGCCGGGAAGTGCGTCGCCGCCCACGTCGACTTGCCCGCCGCGGGTGGCCCGGCCAGGACGACGAGGCACGGGGAGGGCAGGAGCAGCGGCACGCCCGGCAGCCTGGCCTACGGCAGGCGGGGCCTACTCCGGGGGCGCCGGGCGGGGGTCGACGCCGCGCTCGGCCAGCTTCTCCGAGACGTGGTCGCTGATGTCGTCGGCCTTGCGGCGGTCGCGCACGCGGATGAGCACGAGCATCGAGATGCCGTAGGCGAGGCCGAGGACCAACAGCACGATCCCCAGCCGCACGACGAAGCGTTGCAGCGGCTGGTCCTGCAGGTCGCCGACGTTGACGATCGAGATGATCGCCAGGACACCGAGCGTGATGAGGTGGAAGAGCACCGACAGCAACATGTTCACCGAGCGGGTGACCGCCTTGTCGTGGAACACGTCGTTCAGGAAGGGCTCGCCCGCGGTGACGAGCAGCCGCCCTACCAGGAACGTCAAGATGACCGCCACCACGAGCAGCGTGATGTATTGGGCGGTCTCGCTCATGATGGCCTCCCGGCGTCCTGTACTTGAGGCGAACGCTACGCGCAACAGGGCGTACCCGACAGCGGTGGGCGTATGACCCGCCGGGGGCTACCCGGTTCGGCCCGCGGTTACCCGTCGTGCGGTGGTAACACGCTGGTCACGCCGCTGTGCGGGGCCGGCAAGGCAATAACGGGAAGAAAGCGCTTCCGGATCTTCTGAATCGATTACCTGATCGGTTTTGTGAGTCAGTCGACAGCTTTTGGACGTGTTGCCGCCGGTACCTTCGGGAAACACCAATTCAGAGTCACACCCGGTCCGGTTCCGGAGCGGGTGTGTTGAAGCATTCCCGGCGAAGGGTTTAGGGCGACATGACGGCAGCGACCGTGCCAGGGATCGATGCGAGGCCGACCGAGAACGATCGACTGCTCTCCTGGGTACGCGAGGTCGCGGACCTGACCATGCCCGACCGCGTCGTCTGGTGCGACGGGTCCGACGCCGAGTGGGACCGGGTGACCGCTCAGCTGGTCACCGCGGGCACCTTCGTCAAGCTCAACGAGGAGAAGAAGCCGAACTCGTTCTGGGCCGCCTCCGATCCCGACGACGTCGCGCGGGTCGAGGAGCGCACGTTCATCTGCTCGGCCACCGAGGCGGGCGCCGGACCCACGAACAACTGGGTCGACCCGGCCGAGATGAAGTCGACGATGACCGATCTGTACCGCGGCAGCATGCGCGGTCGCACGATGTACGTCATCCCGTTCTGCATGGGCCCCACCGACGCCGAGCCGCCGATGCTGGGCGTCGAGATCACCGACTCCGAGTACGTCGTCGCGTCGATGAAGATCATGACCCGCATGGGCGCCGCGATCCTGCCGCTGTTCGAAGGCCGCGGCGACTCCTTCGTCAAGTGCCTGCACTCCGTCGGCGCACCGCTGGAGGCGGACCAGGCCGACGTGCCGTGGCCCTGCAACGCCACCAAGTACATCTCGCACTTCCCGGAGACCCGCGAGATCTGGAGCTACGGCTCGGGCTACGGCGGCAACGCCCTGCTGGGCAAGAAGTGCTACGCGCTGCGCATCGCCTCGGCCATCGCGCACGACGAGGGCTGGCTCGCCGAGCACATGCTGATCCTCAAGCTGATCTCGCCGGAGGACAAGGCGTACTACGTGGCGGCGGCATTCCCGTCCGCCTGCGGCAAGACCAACCTGGCGATGCTGCAGCCCACCGTGCCCGGTTGGCGGGCCGAGACCGTCGGCGACGACATCGCGTGGATGCGCTTCGGCGAGGACGGGCGGCTCTACGCCGTCAACCCGGAGTTCGGCTTCTTCGGCGTCGCGCCGGGCACCAACTGGAAGACCAACCCCAACGCGATGCGCACGATGGCGGCGGGCAACTCGATCTTCACCAACACCGCCCTCACCGACGACGGCGACATCTGGTGGGAGGGCATGGAGGGGGACCCGCAGCACCTCACGTCGTGGACGGGCGACGACTGGACCCCCGATTCCGACGATCCCGCGGCCCACCCGAACTCGCGCTACACGATGCCGATCGGCCAGTGCCCCGTCGTCGCGCCGGAGTGGGAGGACCCCAACGGCGTGCCGATCTCGGCGATCCTCTTCGGCGGGCGCCGCAAGACGACGGTGCCGCTGGTGATCCAGGCCCGCGACTGGCAGCACGGCACCTTCATGGGCGCCACGATGTCGAGCGAGAAGACCGCGGCCGCGGCGGGCGGGCTCGGCCAGGTGCGCCGGGACCCCATGGCGATGCTGCCGTTCCTCGGCTACAACGTCGGCGAGTACTTCCAGCACTGGGTGAACGTCGGCAAGAGCGCCGACGCCGAGCAGCTGCCGAAGATCTTCTACGTCAACTGGTTCCGCCGCGGCGACGACGGCCGCTTCCTGTGGCCCGGGTTCGGTGAGAACAGCCGGGTGCTCAAGTGGTGCATCGAGCGCATCGAGGGCAAGGCGGCGGCCACCGAGACCGCTGTCGGGCACGTGCCGACGCCCGACCAGATGGATCTCGACGGCCTCGACGTCAGCCCGGAGGACGTCGCCGCCGCACTGGACGTCGACGCCGAGGAGTGGAAGGCGGAGATCCCGCTCATCGAGGAGTGGTTCGACCACATCGGGGAGAAACTGCCCACCTCCATGCGCGACGAGCTGGAAGCGTTGAAATTGCGTCTCGGGATGTAAACGATCCCGGCCGGTCGTCCCGATCGGCCTTATTATCCCGCGTGTCCGCGCAGCTCCGGACCCAGCGGGAGGGTCATCTATGTCAACGTCGACGCCGCCACCTGACGAGCGGGCGGGGCTGCGGTTCTCACCATGGAACCTGCTGCTCCTCCTGCCGTTCCTGATGCTGGTGACGCCCTGGTTCAACTCGGCGGATCCGCACCTGTTCGGGATGCCGTTCTTCTACTGGATCCAGTTCGCGTGGGTCGTGGTGGGCGTCGTCGCGGTGGGGCTCGTCTTCGTCCGCACCCGTCACGACGGCGGCCCGGACGTATCCGGCGAGGGCCTCGACGTCGACGAGCTCGACGAGGGGACGCGGCGATGAAGTGGACCGAGCTGGTGGTGTTCACGGTGCTGTTCCTGGCCGTGACGGTCATGGGGTTCATGGCGGCGCGCTGGCAGCGCGGCACAGGCGACATGGACCACCTCGACGAGTGGGGGCTGGGCGGGCGCAAGTTCGGCTCGTGGATCACCTGGTTCCTCGTCGGCGGTGACCTCTACACCGCCTACACGTTCGTCGCGGTGCCTGCGCTGTTGTTCGGCGCGGGCGCGGTCGGCTTCTACGCGCTGCCCTACACGGTCGTGCTCTACCCGCTGGTGTTCCTGCCGGTGGTGCGGATGTGGTCGGTCGCGCGGGTGCACGGCTACGTCACGCCCGCGGACTTCGTGCGCGGCCGCTACGACAGCCCGCTCCTAGCCCTCATCGTGGCCATCACGGGCCTCGTCGCGACCATGCCCTACATCGCGCTGCAGCTCGTCGGGCTCGAGTCGGTGCTGCGGACGATCGGGCTCAACGCCAGCGGCTTCCTCGGCCACCTGCCGTTGCTGGTCGCCTTCGTCATCCTGGCCGTCTACACCTACCAGTCGGGGCTGCGTGCCCCCGCGCTGATCGCCTTCGTCAAGGACATCCTGATCTACCTGGTGATCCTGGTCGCGGTGATCTACCTGCCCGCCAAGCTCGGCGGCTGGGACGCGATCTTCGGTGCCGCGGCGAAGAAGATGGCCACGCCGAACCCGACCACGGGCGCGCCGACCGGCTCGATCCTGCTGACGGCCAACAACCAGCTCCAATACGTAACGCTGGCGCTCGGCTCGGCGCTCGCGCTGTTCCTCTACCCGCACTCGATCACCGGCATCCTCTCCAGCCGGGGCCGCAACGTGATCAAGCGCAACATGGTGGCGCTGCCCGCGTACTCGTTCCTGCTCGGGCTGCTGGCGCTGCTGGGCTACGTCGCGATCGCCGCGGGCGTCAAGCCGATCGTCTCGGGGGCCACCGGCCGCCCCGACACCAACACGATCATCCCGGTGCTCTTCGACACCCAGTTCGGGTCGCTGTTCGCGGGCATCGCGTTCGCCGCGATCGGGATCGGCGCGCTGGTGCCCGCCGCGATCATGTCGATCGCCGCGGCCAACCTGTGGACGCGCAACATCTACAAGGAGTACCTCAAGCGCGACGCCACACCGTCCCAGGAGGCGCGGCAGGCCAAGCTCGCCTCGTTGGTGGTGAAGTTCGGCGCCGTGCTGTTCGTGCTGGCCGTCGACCCGCAGTTCTCCATCGACCTGCAGCTCATCGGCGGTGTGATCATCCTGCAGACGCTGCCCGCCGTCGCCATCGCGCTCTACACGCGCTGGCTGCACCGGTGGGCGCTGGTGGCGGGCTGGGTGGTCGGCATGGGCTACGGGCTCTACCTGCTCTGGCTGATCCCCAACCCGGCCAACGGCAGGCTGCACTTCGGCGGCTCGGCCCTCACGCTCGACAAGCTGACCGTCTTCGGCTGGCACCCGTTCGCGGGCTCGCCGGTGCAGATCTACGTCGGCTTCGTCGCGCTCGTCGTCAACCTGGTGGTCACGGTGCTCGTCACCCTGGCCCTGCGGGCGGGCCACGTCGGGGAGGGCGCAGACGCCACCCATCCCGCCGACTACCACGCCGACGAGGGGTCCGACCGGTTGCGCCCCGTAGCCGCCACGGTGGCGGGAGAGTCCTGAGCACAACGTCCTGAGCTGGGAAGACGACCACTGGGCGGGGCCGGAGCACCGCTCGCCCGCCCCGTGGTCGGCCATCCCCCGTTCGCCATTGGGTGATCACGCGTTCACTCGGTGGAGTGGCCGGACGCCGCCTTCCGTCACCGGCTCGCCGCCCGGTCGTTGCCGTATGCCCCAAAAGGGGTGCAACATTCTGTCGATAGCGGCGATACGAACGGTGACCGTTGCCGCTCGGGGACGGCTGCGGAGGTGACCAGGTGCTGCACGTCGGACCGAGGATCGACCAGGGTGGCGGTGAGGACGACGCCGATCTCGCCATGTTCGTCGATCGCCTGGCGGCGGCCGGATCGGACGAAGCAACAGAACAGGCGCGCAGGCAGATCCGGAAGGTGATCGCAGAGGACGCGACCCCGCCCGGGGTGCGGCGCCTCGCCGAGGCGCTCGCGGCGACGCTCGAGGAGCGCACCCCCGCCCCCCGGCAGTCGGCGGAGGACGCGTCCACGGTGGTCGCGGCGATGCGCGCGACCCCGCTGCTGATCCTGCAGGACTTCGACGCCGCGGGGGTGGCGGGCGCCGTCGCCACGCTCGTCGGCGACGGCCGTCGGGTGCTGGTCACCGCCGCGTCGGCCGCCGAGCTGGCGGGCATCGCCGCGGCGCTGCGACCCGACGTCGCCGACCGCGCGCTGGACGCGCTGCCCGCCATGACGCCCGCCGAGCTGCGGGAGCTGCGCAGGCTGCTGGTCACCGCCTCCCCGCACCGCCGCGCCCGGCTCAACCAGCAGTTTCCCCCGGCGGCCAAGGTGCCGCACCCCGCCGACGTCGCCGCGCTCTGCACCCGGGCCGAGCAGTCCGTGGCGCCCGGCCCCGCCGCCGCGCTGGTGCCCGTGCTGCTCGCGGGGATCGACCACGGTCGGCGGGAGGCCGTCACCTCCGTGGCGCGCTACGTCCACCGCTCGCTGCGGGCGATGTACCCGCGCGCCGATCGGCAGTGGGCGTGGAACCTGCTCAGCGACCTGATCTACAGCAGGCACCGGCCCGCGTTCGACCAGCTGCTCGAGGACACCGCCCAGGCCGTCTGCGCGCTGGAGCGGGCCCGGCAGCTGCCGTCCGTCGCGGTCGTCGCGCCGTTGCCGCCCGGGGCCCTCGCCGTTCTGCGCCGATACGGCGAGTTCCTCTTCGGCGGCGGGCGCACCCGCACCTACCTGCGCACGCCCGCCGAGCGCCGCGACGCGATCCCCGTGCTGCGGCTGCTGCGGGTCGACGGACGGCCGCCCGAGACCGCCGACGACGTCCGGCGCGGGGTGGAGCACCTCGAGCTGGGCGAGCGCCTGGCCCGCATCGACGACGGCTGCCGGGCGGTGGGCATCCCCGCTCCGCGCGACGAGAACGAGCTGGTCGAGCTGGCCGACGGGCTGGTCAGAGTGGCCGCGGCGGCACGTTCGGTCAGTGCGCTGCGCCACGACGTGCTCTTCCTCGCCGACGACTCGCCGCTCGCGGTGCCCGACGTCGACGCCGCCGAGCAGGTCGCCGCGGCCATCCTCGGCTACGCGGACAACGGCCCCCACTCCGACGCGAGCGGCAGGCTCGACCGGCTGGCCGCCGACCTCGCCGCCGCCTGCCCCACGCTGGTCTTGACGCCCGAGCACGAAGCCGCCGTGCGGGCGCTGCGGGCCCACGACGTCCCCGCCTACGCCGCCGCCGTCGACACGCTCAACGCCGCCCGTCGCGAGGCCCAGGAGGAGCAGCGCCAGGCCGCGCTGATGGAGCGCCTCGTCGCGATCGCCCCCCGGCTCGCGAGCACGTGGGCCGAGCTCGCGCCGCACGACCCGGCCGGGCTCGGCTTCGTCTGCCTGCGTCCGGTCGAGGCCCTGCTCACCTCGGTGCCCCCGCCCGACAGCGCCGACGTCGTCATCGTGCTCGGTGCGCACCGGCTCGGCGTCGAGCGGCTGCTGTTGACCGCCGCGGCGCCGCGGCTCATCGCGGTCGTGCCGCCCGACGAGGACGCCGACGAGTCGCCCACCGCGCTCAGCGTGCTGCAGCGGGCGGCGATCCCGGTGATCCGCGGGCGCGCCGCGACGGGGCGCAACGTCGTGCCGATCGGCTCGCGGGCCGGGCAGGCGTCCGGGGCGACGAAAGTCGGCAAGGCGGGCGCCTGACCCCTGGCCGCTTCTACGCTGGGCGCATGAGTACGCACGAGGTCAGCCGGTTCGGACACGTCGAGCTCGCGGACATGCCAGATGACCTGCGCGAACGGATCGGGGCGATCGCCGAGAAGTCCGGCTTCGTGCCGAACGTCTTCCGCGCATTGGCCCGACGGCCCCGCGAGCTGCGGGCGTTCCTGGACTACCACGACGCGCTGATGGACTCCGCCGACGGCCTGTCCAAGGCCGAGCGCGAGCTGGTCGTGGTCGCGACCTCGGGGGCGAACAACTGCACGTACTGCGTGGTGGCCCACGGCGCGGTCCTGCGGGTGCGCACGAAGGACCCGGAGATCGCCGACCGGGTCGCCACCAACCCCTACGCCGTCGAGCTCTCCGAGCGGGAGCGCGCCATCGTCGATCTGGCGCTGCTCATCGCCACCGAGTCCGCGTCGCTCACCGACGCCGAGATCGACGACGCGCGCGCCGCGGGCCTGTCCGACGACGAGATCTGGGACGTCGGCGCCATCACTGCGCTGTTCGCGATGTCGAACCGGCTCGCCCACCTGACGGCCCTGCGCCCCAACCCGGAGTTCTTCCTGATGGGCCGCGTCCCCCGCTAGGCCGGTATGGGACGCAACGTGCGGGCCATCTGCGCGTAACGCCGCCCAGCGACTATTCGGGCATGTCGAACCTGTTCGGACGGCGGGCGGCGATCGTCTCCTACCGCCTGGGGATGGCGGACGGGGTGTCGGTCACCGCCGCGCAGTGGGTGCGCGCGCTGCGGCGGCTGGGCATGCGCGTGCGGACGGTCGCGGGCGACGGGCGGCCGGACGTGTTGGTGCGCAGCCTCGCGCTGGGGTCGCGGCGCCCGCCGTCGCGCACGGAGCTCGCGGCGGTGCTCGACGACGTCGACCTCGTGGTCGCCGACAACATCTGCTCGCTGCCGATGAACCGGGCCGTCGGTGAGGCGCTCGCCGACTACCTGCGCGGACGCCCGGCGGTGCTGCGCCACCACGACCTGCCGTGGGAGCGCGCGCAGTACGCCCACCTCACCAGCTGGCCGCCGGAAGACCCGGCGTGGTGGCACGTCACGATCAACGAGATGGCCCGCCGGACGCTCGCCGCCCGCCGCGGGCATCGCCGCCACCACCATCTACCACGGCTTCGCCGAACGGCCCTGCCCCGAGCAGCGGGCCGCGGTGCGCCGCCGGATCCGGGTGGACGACGGCCCGCTGGTGCTGCAGCCGACCCGGGCGATCGCGCGCAAGGGCATCGACGTCGGGCTCGCCCTCACCGCGGCGGTCGGCGGCACCTACTGGCTCACCGGCCCGGCCGAGGACGGCTACCAGGCCGACCTGGACGCGCTGCTCTCCGGCGGCGGCGTCGGGTACCGGCGGCGGCTGCCGTTCGGCGTGCAGATGGCCGGGGCGTACGCCGCGTCCGACGTGGTCGCGATGCCGTCGTCGTGGGAGGGCTTCGGGCTGCCGCTCATCGAGGCCGCGCTGCACCGGCGTCCGGTCGCGGTCGGGACGTTCCCGGTGGCGCGGGAGCTCGCGACGTTCGGCTTCCGCTGGTTCGACGCCGCCGAGCCCGGCCCGCTGCGGGCGTTCCTCGCCGACCCCGACCCGGCGCTGGTCGACCACAACGAGGCCGTGGCCCGCGCCCACTTCGGCATCGACGCGCTGGCCCGCCGCCTCTCCCTCATGCTCTCCGGTGCGCCGATGTGCGCGCACTCGGGCGCCGCCGTCGACGCCGACCTCTGCGACTGCCTCAGCGCCTGACACACCGCGTGGGGTCCGCACACACTGCGCGCAATCTGTGCGAGCCCCGCACGGTGTGTGTGAGCGCGCGCTGGCGGTCAGAGCACCTTCGACAAGAACGCCTTCGTCCGCTCCTCCCGCGGGTTGCCCAGCACCTCGCGCGGGTGGCCCGACTCGACGATCCGACCGCCGTCCATGAAGACGAGGGTGTCGCCGACCTCGCGGGCGAACCCCATTTCGTGCGTCACGACGAGCATCGTCATCCCGTCGCGGGCCAGGCCGCGCATGACGTCGAGCACCTCCCCCACCAGCTCGGGATCGAGCGCGGAGGTCGGCTCGTCGAAGAGCATCAGCCGGGGCTCCATGGCCAGTGCCCTGGCGATCGCCACCCGCTGCTGCTGACCGCCGGAGAGCTGCATGGGGTAGGCGTTCTGCTTGTCGCCGAGCCCCACCCGCTCCAGCAGCGTCGCGGCCTGGGCTCCGGCCGTCGCGCGGGAGACCCGCCGCACGGTGCGCGGGCCCTCCATGACGTTCTGCGCGGCCGTCATGTGCGGGAACAGGTGGAACCGCTGGAACACCATGCCGATGCCCCTGCGCTGCCGGGCGATCTCGGACTCCCGCAGCTCGTGCAGCTTCCCGCCCGCCTCGCGGTAGCCGATCAGCTCGCCGTCCACCCGCATCGTTCCCGCGTCGATCCGTTCGAGGTGGTTCACGCAACGCAGGAACGTCGACTTGCCCGAGCCGGAAGGCCCGATCACGCAGGCCACCTCGCCGGGCTGCACGACCATGTCGATGCCGCTGCAGCACCGGCGTCGAGCCGAAGCTCTTGTGCACGCCTTCAGCCACGCACCATCGGCGCCATCAGCTGCCTCCTACCGCGAAGCCGCGCCCGAACCGGCGCTCGATGAACATCTGCCCGACCGACAGCACCGAGGTCAGGCCAGGTACCACAGCGCGGCGACGATGAGCAGCGGGATCGTCTGGAACGTGCGCGAGTAGATCGTCTGCACGGCGACGGTCAGCTCGAAGTAGGCGATGACGACGACGAGCGAGGTCGTCTTCAGCATGGAGATCGTCTCGTTGCCGGTGGGCGGGACGATCACCCGCATCGCCTGCGGGAGAACGATCCGGCGCAGCGTCTGCGCCCGCGAGAGCCCGAGCGCACCCGCGGCCTCGCTCTGCCCCTGGTCGACCGACTGGATGCCGCCGCGCACGATCTCCGCCATGTAGGCGGCCTCGTTGAGCCCCAGCCCGAGCAGCGCCGCGGTGAACACCGAGATCACCGCGTTCGTGTCGACGGAGACGAACGTCGGCCCGAACGGGATGCCCAGCCCCAGCCGTGGGTACAGCGACGCGAGGAAGTTCCAGAAGATCAGCTGGGTGATCAGCGGGGTGCCGCGGAACAGCCAGACGTACACCCCGGCCGTCCCGGCGAGCACCGGGTTGGGCGACAGCCGCATCACCGCGAGCAGCACCCCGCCGACGATGCCGATCGCCATCGACAGCACGGTGAGGATCAGCGTGTTGCGCAGGCCCGCGCAGCACCGGGTCGGAGAACAGGTACTGGCCGACGACGTCCCAGTGGAAGTTCGGGTTGGTCAGGAACGAGTGGACCAGCATCGCGACCAGCACGACGATGACGGCGACGGCGACCCAGCGGCCCGGGTGCCGGACCGGCACGGCCTGGATCGGACGTGCCGGCCCGGCTTCCTGTCTGGTCGGCGACCATCGGTCAGCCTGCTGCCGTTGATCTTCGACTCGGTCACGGCGCCGCCCGCGACGCCCCACTTGTCGAGGATCGTCTTGTACGTGCCGTCGGTCATCAACGCCTGCACCGCGCCCTGGACGGCCTTCGCGTAGTGTGCCGTCGTTCTTCGGCAGCGCGATGCCGTACGGCGCGGTGTCGTAGCTCTCGCCGACCGTCGCCAGCTGACCATCGGTCTGGGTCACCGCGTAGTCGACGACCGGGGAGTCGGCGAGCATCGCCTGCGCCCGCTTGGCGGTCAGCGCCAGCGTGACGTCGGTCTGGGCCTGGAACTGGGAGATGGTGATGGCGGGCTTGCCCGCCTTCGGTGCAGGTGTCGCTGCGCGCGGTCAGGTCGTCGACCTGCACGGTGCCGCGCTGCGCCGCGATGGTCTTGCCGCACAGGTCGTCGATGGCCAGCCCGTCGGGGTTGCCCTTGAGCGTGGCCATCTTCGTGCCCGCCGAGAAGTAGGTGACCATGTCGACCTCCTTCTCCCGGTCGGCGTTGTCGGTGAACGACGACATGCCCATCTCGTACTTCTTGGCCGCGATGCCGGGCAGGATGCCGTCGAACGCGCTGTTCTGGAACTCCACGTCCAGGCCGAGCTTCTGGCCGACGGCCTTGCCGAGGTCGACGTCCATCCCGATGATCGTGGTGCCGTCGGCGTCGACGAACTCGTTGGGCGCGTAGGAGGCGTCCGACGCCGACGATGATCTTGCCGTCGGACGCGACGTCGGCCGGGACCATCGCGGCCAGGGCGTCGTCCTTCTGAACGGCGGGGGCGGCGGACTGCGCGCAGGCCGCGCCGCTGGTGGGCGCGGCACCGCTGCCGTTGCCGCCCGCGCCGCACCCGGCGAGGGCGACGGAGAGCAGGACAGCGGCGCGAGGCCGGGTGCGGACGGTAAACGGATGGACACGAGCGGACCTCCAATGGCGGAGACAAGGGACCTATCGGGCGATGTTGTCATCCCGGGAGTCACCTGACGAGATCACTGTTGCGTGACGTCACCCAGGGTGAGACGGCGGGATACGGTGGGTCCGACCGAACCGAACCACCCTGGAGGTTCTCCCGATGGCCATGATCAGGAAGCTGGCCGTGCTCGCGGGCGCCGCCGAGGCGGCCCGCCGCTACGCGAAGAACAACCCGGAGCAGGCGTCGAAGTACCTCGACCAGGCTGCCGGCTTCGTCGACAAGCAGACGAAGGGCCGCTACTCCGGCCAGATCAGCGGCGTGAGCAGAAGGCCAAGTCGGCCGCGGGCATCGAGCGGCCGGGCGCCGACCCGCGGGCAACGGGCACGTGCCTGCCTGACCGAACACCGCTGTCGGGGGTTCGTGCCAGGATGCGCTGGAGAGGGCCGGACGCGGTCGCCCCGACCGGGCGGCCGCGCACGGCCGGAAACCGGGCCCACGCCGGGCCACCAGCCGGGCGTCGTCCGTCGAGCACAGGAGGTCCCCAGTGTCCGTACCCCAACCGCCTGGACCCCGGCGTCGGTCCCCACCCCCGAGCAGGTGGTCGCCGGGCTCAAGGCGACCGACGAGGGCGGAGCCGATCTCGTCCAGCTGCTGACGCCGGAGGGTGAGCGGGTCGCCGACGAGCGCTTCGACGGCTAGGCCGAGGACATCGGCGTCGCCGAGCTGCAGGACCTCTACCGCGACATGGTGCTGGTGCGCCGCTTCGACCGCGAGGCCAACGCCCTGCAGCGCCAGGGCCAGCTCGGCATCTGGGTGCCGCTGCTGGGTCAGGAGGCGGCGCAGATCGGGGCCGGGCGGGCGCTCGCAGCCGCAGGACATGGCGTTCCCGTCCTACCGCGAGCACGGCGTCGCCTGGTGCCGCGGGATCGACCCCACCGAGCTGCTGGGGATCTTCCGGGGCACCGACCACGGCAGCTGGGACCCCAAGGCCACCCGCTTCCACCTCTACACGATCGTCATCGGCAACCAGTGCCTCAACGCCACCGGCTACGCGATGGGGCAGAAGTTCGAGTCGAAGGTCGGCGAGGGCCCCGACTCCGAGGCCACCATCTGCTTCTTCGGCGACGGCGCCACCAGCCAGGGCGACGTGCACGAGGGCTTCGTCTGGGCCGCGGTCTACGACGCGCCCGTCGTCTTCTACTGCCAGAACAACCAGTGGGCGATCTCCGAGCCCACCGAGCGGCAGACCCGGGTGCCGCTCTACAAGCGTGCCCAGGGCTACGGCTTCCCCGGCATCCGGGTCGACGGCAACGACGTGCTCGCCTGCCTCGCCGTCACCCGGTGGGCGCTGGAGGAGTGCCGCAGCGGCAACGGGCCGGTGCTCATCGAGGCGTTCACCTACCGGATGGACGCGCACACCACCTCCGACGACCCGACGCGCTACCGGCTGGCGGACGAGCTGGAGCTGTGGAAGCTCAAGGACCCGATCGAGCGGGTGCGGGTGCACCTGGTGCGGTCGCTCGGCGTGGGGCAGGAGTTCTTCGACGGGGTGCAGCGCGAGTCCGACGAGCTGGCCGCCCGGTTCCGCCAGTTCTGCGTCGACATGCCCGCGCCCGGGGCCCGAGCGGATGTTCTCCGAGGTCTACGCGGAGGAATCGCCGCAGGTGGCGGCCCAGCGGGAGCAGTACCTGGCCTACCACGCGTCGTTCGAGGGGGCGTGAGATGCCGACGTTGACCTTGGCCAAGGCGTTGAACGACGGGCTGCGCGCGGCGATGGAGCGCGACCCGAAGGTGCTGGTGATGGGCGAGGACGTCGGCAAGCTCGGCGGCGTCTTCCGCGTCACCGACGGCCTGCAGAAGGACTTCGGCGAGCAGCGCGTGCTCGACACCCCGCTGGCCGAGTCCGGGATCATCGGCACGGCCGTCGGGCTCGCGATCCGCGGGTTCCGGCCGGTCTGCGAGATCCAGTTCGACGGGTTCGTCTTCCCCGGCTACGACCAGATCGTCTCGCAGCTGGCGAAGCTGCACTTCCGCTCGCAGGGGCGGGTGCCGATGCCGGTCGTCGTGCGGATCCCGTTCGGGGGCGGCATCGGCGCGGTCGAGCACCACAGCGAGTCGCCGGAGGCGCTGTTCGCGCACGTCGCCGGGCCTGAAGGTGGTCGCGTGCTCCAACCCGGTCGACGCCTACTGGATGATCCAGCAGGCCATCGCCAGCGACGATCCGGTGATCTTCTTCGAGCCCAAGCGGCGCTACTGGGAGAAGGCCGAGGTCGACCCGGACGCCACACCTGCGCCGCTGCACACGGCGCAGGTGGTCCGGCCGGGGTCCTCGCTCACGCTGGTCGGCTACGGCGCCGTGATCAAGACCTGCCTCGAGGCGGCCACGGCGGCGGCCGAGGACGGCCATGACCTCGAGGTGATCGACCTGCGGACGCTGTCGCCGCTGGACCTCGAGCCGGTCGTCGCGTCGGTGCGGCGGACGGGGCGGCTGGTGGTGGTCGCGGAGGCGCCGTCGGAGGTGTCGGTGGCGAGCGAGGTGGCCGCGCGCGTGCAGGAGCAGTGCTTCCACTCGCTGGAGGCGCCGGTGCTGCGGGTCACCGGGTTCGACACGCCCTACCCGCCGTCCAAGTGCGAGGACGACTACCTCCCCGACCTCGACCGGGTGCTCGACGCCGTCGACCGCTCGATGGCCTGGTGATCGCGGTGAGACGTGAGTTCGCCATGCCCGACGTGGGCGAGGGGCTGACCGAGGCCGAGATCGTCACGTGGAACGTCGCCGTCGGCGACGTCGTCGCGGTCAACCAGATCCTGTGCGAGATCGAGACGGCGAAGGCGGCCGTGGAGCTGCCCTCCCCGTTCGCGGGAACTGTCGGGCGAGCTGCTGGCCAAGCCCGGCGAGACGGTCGCGGTGGGCAGCCCGATCATCGTGATCGAGACGGCCGAGGCGGGGCAGGCGCCGCTGCCGCACCCGCACCCGCGGATGCCGGGGAGGGCGGGGCGAAGATCGGCGAGGCCGGCGTCGGACGGCCGGATCGCCACCCTCGTCGGCTACGGCCCCCGCCCCGGCTCGGTCGCCCGCCGCCCCCGCCGCGCCGCACCCCCACCCACCCCGCCCTCGGAAGCCGGCGTCGCCGCTGCGCCGCACCAGGGCGGTGCCGCTGCCACCGCGCCGCCGTCAGGTGGCCCCGCCGCGCCGCCGTCCAGGGCGGTGTCGCCGCCACCGCGCGGCCTTCAGGTGGCCCCGCCTCCAGCGGCCCGCAGCCGAGTTCCACCGTCGTCGGCTCGCTCCCGCCGGGCGACCTGGCAGCGGCGGTTCGGTCGCAGCCTGCCGGCGCTGCAGCCTCGTCGCCGCCGGACCGCTCCGCCGCCGGCCCGGGGCGGGTCGTGCCGCTGGCCAAGCCGCCGGTGCGGAAGTTGGCGAAGGACCTGGGTGTCGACCTGCGCGCGGTCGTTCCTTCGTCGCCGGACGGGGTCATCACCCGGGAAGACGTGCAGGCCCATGTGGCCCCTGCCCCGGCCGCGGCGCCTGCCGCGCCGGCCGTCGGGGGGGTGCGGCGCGAGCCGATCCGGGGCGTCCGCAGGGCCACCGCCGCGGCCATGGTGACGAGCGCGTTCACGGCGCCGCACGTCACGGAGTTCCTCACCGTCGACGTCACCGAGACGATGGCCCTGCGCGACCGCCTGCGCGCCACGCCGCGAGTTCGCCGACGTCAAGCTCACGCCGCTGGCGTTCGTCGCCAAGGCGATGTGCCTCGCCGCCCGGCGGACGCCCGAGGTGAACACGCACTGGGACGACGCGGCCGAGGAGATCGTCTACTACGACCGCGTCCAGCTCGGCATCGCCGCCGCCACGCCGCGCGGGCTGATCGTCCCGAAGATCCGCGACGCCGACACCCTCGGCCTGCACGAGCTCGCCGCCGCGCTCGGCGACGCTCACCGCGACCGCGCGGGAGGGGAAGACGCCGCCCGCCGACCTCGTCGGCGGCACGATGACGATCACCAACGTGGGCGTCTTCGGCGTCGACACCGGCACGCCGATCCTCAACCCCGGCGAGGCGGTGATCCTGGCCGTCGGCTCGATCAAGCAGGCGCCGTGGGTGGTCGACGGGGCGCTGGCCGTCCGCACGGTGTGCCAGCTCGCGCTCTCGTTCGACCACCGCCTGGTCGACGGCGAGCAGGGCAGCCGCTTCCTGGCCGACGTCGGAAGGCTGCTGGAGGACCCGGGGCTGGCCCTGACCTACTGAGCCCGTGGGAACACTCGTCTCGAGCGGGCCAGGAAACTTCCGCGGTCGCTCCCTCGTTGTACGGGCATGCCGTTCGTGATCCTGTACCTCGTGGTCGAGATCGTGGCGCTCGTCGCGCTCGGGTCCGCGATCGGCCTCGGATGGACCCTGCTCGTCCTGCTGGTCAGCGCGGTGCTCGGGATGTGGCTCGCGCGCCGCGAAGGGGTGCGCGCCGCGCACGCCATCGCCGAGGCCGTCACCCAGCGCCGGTTCGCGCACGCCGAGATCACCGACGGGATGCTGGTCGCCGCCGGTGGTGTGCTGCTGTTCGTGCCGGGCCTCGTGACCGACGTCGCCGGGATCCTGCTCCTGCTGCCCCCGGTGCGCCGCATCGTCCGCAACCGCCTCGTGCGCGTTGCCGAGGAGCGCCTCCCCGAGCTCCGCACCGCCCGCATCCGCTCCGGCGCCACGATCGTCGACGGCGACGTGGTCGGTGCCCGCCGCGAGATCACGGTGATCGACAGCCCGGCTCCCCGCTAGGCGGGCCTGCCCGGCAGCTCCACGCAGAGCCTGCTCACCCGAAGGGCGTTGCCGGCTTCCGGGCCTTGATACAGGCTGCAACATGATCGGGCTCTCTACGACTCTCTAGATCCAGGCGGATAGATGGGGATACGCCGCGAGAGGATCTCGATGCGGGATGTCCAAGTCGTTCTCGGCTCCCGCCCGGAGACGGGGATTCGCCACGACGGGGCTGGCGATCGGGCTGTCTAAGACTTTCTCGCCTTCCGCCTAGATGACGGAGATACGCCGCGATGAAGCCGGCGATCGAGCTTTCTACGGCTTTCTCGGCCACGCCTAGAGACGGAGATACGCCGCGATGGTGGGTCGATCGCCCTCTCTTCGGCTTTCTAGGTCCACTCCGATAGTCCGGGATACAGGGCGATCGGCGACACGCCATCGCGTTCGCTAGCCGCTTCTACGGTCGGCGCAAGATTCCCCGATACGGTCCGATCGTGGACCCTGTGCGCAACCCCTTCGCCCCCGGCGCAGGTCAGCGCCCGCCCGAGCTGGCGGGCCGCGACCGCGAGCTGGACGCGTTCGAGATCGTGCTGGAGCGGGTGGCGCGCGGCCGCCCCGAGCGGAGCCTCGTCCTCACCGGCCTCCGCGGGGTCGGCAAGACCGTGCTGCTCGGCGAGCTCCGCTCCATGGCGGTCCGGGCGGGCTGGGGGGCGGGCAAGATCGAGGCGCGGCCCGAGGCGGACCTGCGGCGCCCGCTGTCCGCGGCGCTGCACCGCGCCATCCGCGACCTCGCCGTCCACCACCCCGACCTCGAGCGGGTCGACGAGGTGCTCGGCGTGCTCAAGGCGTTCGCGCTGCGCTCCGCCCCCGACGGCGCCAAGCTTCGCGAGCGGTGGCAGCCCGGCATCGACGTCCCCGTCCGCGCGGGCCGGGCGGACTCCGGCGACATCGAGATCGACCTCGTGGAGCTGTTCACCGAGGTCGCGTCGCTGGCCTCGGACGTCAAGAGCGGCGTCGCCATCCTCATCGACGAGATGCAGGACCTGCGCGCCGACGACATCTCGGCGCTGTGCGCGTCGTGCCACGAGATGTCGCAGTCCCGGGCGCCGCTCGTCGTCGTCGGAGCGGGGCTGCCGCACCTGCCCGCTGTGCTCTCGGCGTCGAAGTCCTACTCGGAGCGGCTGTTCACCTACGTCCGCATCGGCCAGCTCGACCGCGCCGACGCCGATTTCGCCCTCCTCGCCCCCGCCGAGCGCGAAGACGCCACCTTCGAGGTCGACGCCCTCGACGCG
Source organism: uncultured Actinomycetota bacterium (assembly GCA_963799945.1). GTDB lineage: Bacteria > Actinomycetota > Actinomycetes > Mycobacteriales > Pseudonocardiaceae > Pseudonocardia. The sequence continues at coordinate 441,016 of CAWCZG010000001.1, read as the reverse complement.
CTCTACGCGGCATCCGGCGGCTACCCCTACTTCGTCCAGGCGTACGGCAAGGCGAGCTGGGACGCCGCGGTGCGCTCCCCGATCACCGCGGCCGACGTGAAGATGGCCGCGCCGGAGGCGGAGACGGAGCTGGCGGTCGGCTTCTTCGGCTCGCGCTTCGAGCGGGCCACCCCGGCCGAGCGCGAGTACCTGCGGGCGATGGCCGAGCTCACCGACGGCCGGGACGAGCCGGTCGGGACGGCCGGAATCGCTGATCATCTGGAGCGGCGGGCGTCGTCGTTGTCCCCGGCGCGCGACAGCCTCATGAAGAAGGGCCTCGTCTTCTCCGCCCAGCGCGGCCAGATCGCGTTCACCGTGCCGCATTTCGGCCGCTATCTGCTCGGACAGGCGTGAAGTAGTCCGTTCGAGTGAATTGGTCGGGGACGGCGTGGCGGGGTAACGCGGCGCCCCGTCCGACCGAATCCCAGTACAGCCCCGTGGTGCTGTCGGACCCCCGACCTGCCAGCACCGCGGGGCCTTCTCGTGCCCCGGGTCCGGGCTGACGTTGGCAGACGCCATTACCATCGGACCGGTGCAGGACGCCAAGCTCCAGATCCAGATGCTGCACGACCGGGTGATGGTGAAGGCGGATGCGTCCGGCGAACGCCGCAGCGGAGCGGGGATCGTCATCCCGGCCACGGCCGAGGTGGCCAAGCGCCTGGTGTGGGGCGAGGTGTTCGGCGTGGGGCAGCACGTGCGCATCGTGAAGACGGGCGATCGCGTGCTCTTCGCGCGGGACGACCAGTACGAGGTCGAGGTGCAGGGCCAGACCTACCTGGTGCTCCGCGAGCGTGAGCTGCACGCCGTCGCGTCGGAGCGCGCCGAGCACGGCACCGGCTTGTACCTGTGACGACTGGGCCCTCCGGCCCGGCAACGATGTGTTTGAGGGGATCTGACGCATGCCCGAGCGGCAGTCGACGCCCGGCGGGGTGACCGCGGAGCAGGACGCCGGGGTCGAGCCCGAGAGCAGCGCGGTGCACGCCGCGGGGAGCGACCCGCGGGCGCGTGGTCGGACGACCCGCAGCCCCGCACCACCGCCGACCCGACCGCCGCGGAGGCAGGCCGCAGCGCCCAACCGCACCACCCCGGCGTCGACGAGGACCCGACGATCGGGTTGCCGGGCCGCGCCACCCAGCCGCAGCAGCCCCGTGCCGGCGTCGGTGACCCGACCGTCGCGGGCGCCGGGCGGAGCGTCGAGCCGCAACATCCCGGGGTCGACGACAACCCCACCGTCGGACTTCCTGGTCAGGCTGTCGCGTCGCAGCAGCCGGGTGGGGTCGACAACGACCCGACCGGAGTGGCGGGTCAGGCCATCCAGCCGCGGCATTTCGATGTCGACGGCGACCACGCCGTCGGGCTGTCGGGCCGCGGCGCCGATCCGCAGCAGCCGGGCACCGTCGACGCCGAGTCCACGCCGGTGATGGCGGCCCCGGACGCGCCGACGGTCCAACTCGCGGCCGCCCAGGCGTCGGTCGGCCAGTCGTCGGTCGCCCAGGCGTCGGCAGCCCAGACGTCCGGCAGCCAGCCGCCGGAGAACCCGGACGCGGGGGTGGCGTCGGAACAGGCTCCGCGCCCGCGCCGCAGGCGGGCGCTGCTGATCACCGGGGGTGTCGTCGCGGCGCTGGGCCTGCTCTACGGCGGCGACCTGCTGTTCTCCTCCGGCTCGATGCCGCGCGGAGTGACGGTGGTCGGGGTCCCGGTTGGCGGGGTACCCCTCGCCAACGCCGAGCAGACCCTGCGCGCCCAGATCGAGCCGCGGACGACGCAGCCGGTGCCGGTCACGATCGGCGACGCCAAGACGACGGTCGACCCGCGCACCGCGGGCCTGTCGGTCGACTGGCCCGCCACCGTCGCCCGCGCGGGCGCCCAGCCGCTCAACCCGGTCACCCGGATCACGTCGCTGTTCACGACCCGCGAGGTCGGCGTGGTCACCCGTTCCGACCCGGCGGCGCTGAACGCCGCGCTCACCGAGCTGAAGCCCGCGTTCGACAAGCCCGCCGTCGAGGGCAACATCCGCTTCGACGGCGTCACCCCCCAGCCGGTGAGCCCGCTGCCGAGGGGCAGGAGCTCGACGTCCAGGCCGCCGCCGCCACGCTGGACCGCGACTGGGCGTCGGGGACCCCGGTCGCGCTGCCGCTCACCACGCTCAAGCCCGATCACGACGGACGCCGACGTCACGGCGGCGATGACCAAGGTCGCCGAGCCCGCCGTCTCCGGCCCGGTCGCGATCACCGGCGAGAACAACGGCAAGGCCACGCTCACCCCGGCCGAACATCGCCGCCGCGCTGACCTTCCACGCCGACGCGACGGCGGGCCTCGTGCCCGAGCTCAACCAGGACGCGCTCACCGCGGTGCTGAAGCCCCAGCTCGCCGACTCCGAGACCCCCGGCCGCGACGCCACCCTGGACTTCACCGGCCCGACCCCGGTCGTCGTCCCGTCGCAGGACGGCCGCGGCGTCGACTACCCCGCCACCCTCAAGGCCCTGCTCCCGGTGCTCACCGGAACCGGCCCGCGCCAGCTCGCTGCCGTGTACGCCCAGCAGCCCGCCAAGCTGACCACCGAGGGCCTGGCCAAGCTGGGCATCTCGGGGATCATCGGGGAGTTCACCACGCACGGCTTCGCGGCCGACTCCGGCATGAACATCAAGCGGGCCGCCGAGCAGATCAACGGCACGATCGTGCAGCCGGGCGCCACCTTCAGCCTCAACGCGACCACCAACCCCCGCGACGCGGCGCACGGCTACGTCGAGGCCGGGATCATCGAGGACGGGCACCCGGCCCGGGGCATCGGCGGCGGGGTCTCGCAGGTCGCGACCACGCTCTACAACGCGTCGTACTTCGCGGGCATGACCAACGTCGAGCACCGCGAGCACAGCTTCTACATCAGCCGCTACCCGGCGGGGCGCGAGGCGACGGTGTTCGACAACGTGATCGACCTCAAGTTCCGCAACGACAACCCGACCGCGGTCATGATCCAGACGGTCGTGGGCGCCGGGCACGATCACGGTGCGGATCTACGGGACGAAGCGCTACGACGTCACCTCCACGCCGGGACCGCGCACCAACCCGACCGAACCCAAGACCGTGACGCTCCCGGCCGACCAGCCCGACCAGCCGTGCACCCCGAGCAAGGGCGCGCCCGGCTTCACCGTCACCGACACGCGCACGCTGCGCGAGATCAGCACCGGCCAGGTGCACACCGAGACACGGACGGTGCGCTACAACCCCTCACCTGCCATCGTCTGCGGCGACTGATCAGCAGTTCGGGCCTTTCGCGACGCGCGTCGGACTTCGTACCCTCGCTTGCAAGTCAACGGCGATGAGAGCGGGGGCAGGATCATGCGGATCACTGACGTGCTGCGCGGCAAGGGCTCCTCGGTGGCGACGGTGGAGCCGACGGCGACGGTCGGGGACCTGGTCGCCGCGCTCGCCGAACACAACGTCGGCGCGCTCCCGGTGATCGACGGCGGACGAGCTGGTGGGCATCGTCTCCGAGCGCGACGTCGTGCGGCGCCTGCACCTCGGCGGGGCCGGGCTGCTGCAGCTGCGCGTCTCCGACATCATGACCAGCGGGGTCACCACCTGCGAGCCCGGCGACAAGGTCGCCGACCTCGCCCGCATCATGACCGAGCGCCGGTTCCGGCACATGCCCGTCGTCGAGAACGGCAAGCTGATCGGCATCGTGAGCATCGGCGACCTGGTGAAGGCGCGCATCGACCTCCTGGAGACCGAGCGCGAGCAGCTCCAGTCCTACATCGCGGGCTAGAAGGCGGCCTCCGGCACGTCCATCAGGCTGTTGTCGGCGTGCTCGATGATCGCGCGCTGCGCGCTGAGCAGCGGGAGCTGGGTGCGGGCGAAGAAGCGCGCCACCGCGACCTTGCCCTCGTAGAACGGCTGGTCACGGCCGGTTTCGCCGCCGAGCGCCGCGAGCGCGACTTCGGCCTGGCGCAGCAGCAGCCAACCGACGAGCAGGTCGCCGACCGCCATCAGCAGCCGCACCGTGTGCTGCCCGACCTTGTAGAGCTCGTTCGGGTCCGCGGCTGAGGCCATCAGGTAGCCGGTGAGCGCGGCGAGCATGCCCTGGACGTCGGCCAGCGCGGTAGCCAGCAGCGCGCGCTCCTCCTTGAGCTGCCCGTTGCCCGCCTCGCTCGCGATGAACTCCTGGATCTCGCCCACGACGACGCCGAGCGCCGCCCCGTTGTCGCGGACGATCTTGCGGAACAGGAAGTCCAGCGACTGGATGGCGGTGGTGCCCTCGTACAGCGAGTCGATCTTCGAGTCCCGGATGTACTGCTCGATGGGGTAGTCCTGCAGGTAGCCCGAGCCGCCGAGGGTCTGCAGCGACTGGACGAGCTGCTCGCTCGCCCGCTCGGACCCGACGCCCTTGACGATCGGCAGCAGCAGGTCGTTGACCCGCTCGGCGAGCTTGCTCTCGACGCCCGCGGCCTCGGCCGATGCGGATCCGGTCCTGCCACGTGGCCGTGTACAGGTACACGGCGCGCAGCCCCTCGGCGTACGCCTTCTGCAGCATGAGGCTGCGCCGGACGTCGGGGTGGTGGGTGATCGTGACGCGCGGAGCGGACTTGTCGAGCATGCTGCGGCAGGTCGGCGCCCTGCACGCGCTCCTTGGCGTACTCCAGCGCCGCCAGGTAGCCCGCCGACGCGGTGCCGATCGCCTTCGTGCCCACCATCATCCGGGCGTACTCGATCACCTGGAACATCTGCGCGATGCCGTCGTGGACGTCGCCGAGCAGCCAGCCGACGGCGGGGACGCCGTGCTGGCCGAACGTCAGCTCGCAGGTGGCGGACCCCTTGAGGCCCATCTTGTGCTCGAGGTTGGTCACGAACGCGCCGTTGCGCTCGCCGGGCGCGCCGGTCTCGGGGTCGAAGCGGAACTTGGGCACGAGGAACAGCGACAGCCCCTTGGTGCCGGGCCGCGGCGTGATTCCCGGACCCTCGGGGCGGGCCAGCACCAGATGCATGATGTTCTCGGTGACGTCCTGGTCGGCCGAGGTGATGAACCGCTTCACGCCGTCGAGGTGCCAGGTGCCGTCGGCCTGCTGTACCGCCTTGGTGCGGCCCGCGCCGACGTCGGAGCCCGCGTCCGGTTCGGTGAGCACCATCGTGGCGCCCCAGCCCCGCTCGATCATGATCTCGGCCCAGCGCTGCTGCTCGCGGCGTGCCGTTGCGGTGGACGACGGCCGCGAAGCTGGGGCCCGCCAGGTACATGAACGCGGCCGGGTTGGCGCCCAGGATCAGCTCGGACGCCGCCCACTGCACGCTCGGCGGGATGCCGTAGCCGCCCAGCTCGACGGGCAGCCCGAGGCGCCACCACTCGCCTTCCCAGAGCAGCTTGTAGGCGTCCTTCAGCGATTGCGGCAGCGCGACGGAGTGGGTGGCGGGGTCGAAGACGGGCGGGTTGCGGTCGGCGTCGGCGAAAGAGGCGGCGAGCGGGCCGACGGCCACGCTGTTGAGCTCGCGGAGGGTGTCGCGCGCGGTGTCGAGGTCGACGCCGTCGAAGGGCGCCGCAGCCCAGCCGTTCCTGCACGCGGAAGACCTCGAAGAGGGTGAACTCGATGTCGCGCAGGTTGCTCCTGAAGTGGCCCATGGCCGATCTCCTCATCGCGGTCTACCCGTCGGTAACAAGAGCATATTACTGCTCGGTAACCACGGCAACCGTCCACCGATGTGACCCTGTCCGAGCGACACACCTTCGGGTTCTGCGGTTGTGCGCTTCATGATCGAGACCGCATCGTGCCGCGATGGGTGCGGCACGGATGACGCGGCGGGCGCTGCTGGCGAGTGGCCTGGCGCTGGCGGGAAGCGCGGCGGTGGATCTCGGGCCGCTGGTCGGCTCGGCGTGGGCCGCCGCGCCCGCGGCGCCACCGATCGTCGACTGCAAGGGCTGGGCGGCCCGGGCCAACAGCGAGATCGTGCCGGTGTGGAACCAGAAGCCGGTCAAGATCCTCGTGCACCACACGGCGACGCCGAACCAGGCCAACGTCAGCCAGGACGCGGCGTTCGTGCTGGCCCGGTCGATCCAGAAGTTCCACATGGACGGCCGGAGCTGGCTCGACACCGGCCAGCACTTCACGGTCAGCCGCGGCGGGTTCGCCATGGAGGGCCGCCACCGCAGCCTGGAGATCGTGCGCGCGGGGCGGCAGCAGGTCGAGGGGGCGCACTGCACCGGGCAGAACGTCGTCGCCATCGGGATCGAGAACGAGGGCACCTACACGGCGGTCGACCCGCCCGTCGCGCAGTGGAACCGGCTGCGGGACCTGTGCGCGTGGATCTGCAGCCAGTACGGCATCCGGCCGACCGAGCTGTACGGGCACCGCGACTTCAAGAACACCGCCTGCCCCGGCGACCACCTCTACGCGCTGCTGCCCAAGCTGCGCGCCGAGGTCGCGGGGGTGCTGGGGCAGCGGGTCAACGGCGGTCGTGAAGGCGTCGTGGCCGCTGCTGCAGGCCGGTGACCGGGGGCCCGCGGTGACGGCGGCGCAGTACCTCTTGCGCGACGCGCACGCGACGACCGCCGCCCCGACCGGGGTCTTCGACACCGCCACCGACGCGGCCGTGCGCCGGTTCCAGGCCGCCACCGGGGCCGAGGAGGTCAACGGCCTGCTCGGCGGGGAGTCCTGGCCGGTCCTGGCCCGGCCGACGCAGCGCGGCACGGGCGCGGACGCCGACCGGGCCGTCGACACGCTGGTCGCGGTCCGCGGCGCCGAAGGCATCCCCGACGTGGTGACCACGCCGGCGTGGCAGCGTCTGCTCGGCACCGACGGCGCCCCCGCCGACCTGACCACCGACCCGACCCCGGGCGCGCCTCCCCGCTGAGGGCCGCCCACCCGTGTGCCCACCTTTGCGCGGCGAGGTCAACAGGAGCGGGGTCTGGGCACGGCGGATCCCCCGCCACGTCGATCTCGGCAGGGATCGGTGAGCCTGCCACCCGCGGGCACGGCGAGGTGGGCGGTCAGGACGGGTGAGTCTGGCGTCTCGGCGCGGCGAGTCCACCGTTCCGCCACGCCGCGTCTGGCATTCTCTTACGCTGTGTCGATCGATCGGTCACGCTGTGTCCGATAGCCGTTCGGCTGCGCAGGGTCTGGCGTACGACGTCATGGGAGGGTCGTGATCAGCGCGCGGGCTCCGCCCGCCGCCGACGCCGCCCTGGCCGGGATCGCCGGCGGCGTGCAGGTTGCTGCGGGAGGCGCTCGCGCAGCCCGAGCGGCTGGGCCGCGTCGACGTCGTCGGTCCCGCGGGCACCGGCAAGACCGTGCTGCTCGACGCGCTCGCGGAGTCCTCGAAGCGGGCGGGCTCACCGTGCTGCGCCAGCTGCCCCGACGACCGAGCCGGGGCCCGGATGTGGCGTTGCTCGTCGACGACGCCCACCGGCTCGCCCCCGCCGAGCTGACCCGGCTCGCCGCGCTGGCCGGCCGCGACCGGGCGGCGTGCTCGTCGTCGCCCACCGCCCGTGGCCCCGACCCGGACGGCATGTCCGCGCTCGGCGCGGCGCTGGCGGCGGACCGGGCTCCGGTCGTCCTCGGCGCCGCTCGACCGGGCGGGTGTGCAGGCCAGGGCCGTGCACCTGCTCGGCGAACAGGGCCGCGCGGCCCTCGGATGCCGTCGTCGACCTCGTGCTCGCCCAGACCGGCGGCCACCCCGCGCTCGTCGACCGCCTGCTCACCTCGCTGATCGAGCAGGCGGCCCCGACCCGACGCGCTGGCGCTGGGACCCGACCCGCCCTCCCGGCGGCCTCTTGGCCCAGCTGGGCTACGCCGTCCACCGCCTTCCCGCCGGCGTGCGCGAGCTCCTGCGGGCCCGGGCGCTCGGCGCCCCGCTGGAGCCCGACCTGCTCGTCCCCCTGCTGGGCCCCGACGTCGCCGCCGACCCCGCCGCCCTCGACGAGCTGGTCGAGGCGGCCCGCGCGGAAGGCCTGCTCACCGCCGACGGCGCGCCGATCCCGCTGGTCTCGGCGGCGGTGCTGGAGCGCACGCCGCCCGCGGCCCGGCTCGAGATGCGACGCGCGCTGGCCGAGCGCGAGCTCGACCGCGGCGGCAACGTCCTCGCCGCGGCCCGCCGCCTGCTCGGCACCGGCGTCGGTCCGGCGACCGGGTCGCCAGCGTCTTCATCGCCGCGGCCGACGAGTCGCTGCGCACCGGCCTCCCCGGCGCGGGCGAGCTGTTCGCCGCCGCCGTCGACGCGGGCGCGCCCGCCGTCGAGCTGGCGTCGCGGCGCGCCGAGGCCGCGCTGCGGGCGGGCGATCTCGACCTCGCCCTCGCCCAGGCCGACCAGGTGCTCTCGGCCGCCGGACCAGGTGCCGGCGGCCGACCTCGCCCAGGCCGGGACGGTCGCCGCCGCCGTCCTCGCCCACCGGGGGATGCTCGCCCGCAGCGCGGCGCTCTACCGCTTCCTCGGCGCGAGCATGGGTCGCGAGGCGGCGCTCGCCGTTCCGGCGCTTGATCGGCACCGGCGCCCTGGACGAGGCGCGCGAGGTGGCTGACCCGTGCCCGTCGGCCCGACCAGCCGCCGACGCTGCTCGCGGGCGCGGAGGAGCTGATGGCGCACGGGCTCGTGCACTCGGTGACGGGCTCGCCGACGGCCGCGCTGTCCGAGCTCACCCAGGCCGCCGCGCTGCTGGAGTCCAGCCACCGGGCGGCGCTGCTGCCCGACACGCCCGCCGCCCTCGCCGCGCTCGTCGCCGTGCACTGCGGCGAGCTGGACGTGGCGCAGTCGGTGCTGGAGCGGGCGGTGCGCGTGCGGCTCGGCGGCCGCGCGACGGCCGTCCGGCACCGGCTGCTGCTGGGCTGGATCGCGCTGTTCCGCGGGGCGACGGGTGCGGCGCGGGCCGCGCTCACCGCGGCCTGCCCGCGCTCGAGCCGCGCGACGAGTTCGTCGCCGCCGCGCTGGAGGTGGCGATCGCCCGGCGCACCGGTGACCTCGCCGCCCTCATGCCCGCGTGGGCCCGGGCCCGGGAGGCGATCGTGCGCCATCCCGTCGACCTGTTCGTGCTGCAGCAGCTGGGCGAGCTCGCGATCGCCGCCGCCCGGCTGCGGGAGACCAGCTGGATCCGGCCCGCACCTCGACGAGGCCGCCGCGCTGCTCGAGCGGCTCGGCAACCCGGCGGTGTGGGCGGCGCCCGCTGCACTGGGCGGGGCTGCAGGCGGCGATCGTCGCCGAGTCCCGCGACGGAGGCGGCGCGGCACGCGGCGGCCGTCGTCGCGGCGGCCGGGGGCCAGCCGGTACGCCGCGGCGCTCGCCGCGGCCGCGCCCCACTGGGTGGCGATGCTCGACGCCGAGGTCGACGCCGAGGCGGTCGAGGCCGCCGCCCGCGGGCTGCACGCGTCGGCCTGGCCTGGGAGGGCGGCAGGCTCGCGGGCCAGGCGGCGATCCGCACCCGCGACCGCAAGGCCATGTCCGCGCTCCTCGGCTGCGCCCGGGCGTTGCAGGTCGAGCGGCCCGAGCGCCCGCCCGGCGGGCCACCCCGACGTCGAGCGAACGCGGTGGCGGCCGAGCCGCTGTGCCCGAGTCCGACGACGCAGGCGAGGGCCCGCTCTCCGAGCGCGAGCGCGAAGTCGCCGCGCTGGTGCTGGAAGGGCTCACCTACAAGCAGATCGGCGAGCGGCTGTTCATCTCGGCGAAGACGGTCGAGCACCACGTCGCCCGGATGCGCCAGCGGCTGGGCTCCGGCAGCCGGGGCGAGCTGTTCGCGCACCTGCGCCAGATCGTCGGCGACTGAGCGCTCACCTCGGGAGGGAAGCCAGGATCCCTTCGCAGCTGCGGACGACCAGGCGGGCGACGTCGGAGACCGCGCGGCTGGACATCGGGCTCTCCGCCCGCCGCTGCCACCGCGCGGCCGCGTCCAACGTGGCGGCCTGCACCTCGGCGGGGCCGCGCCCGGGTCCAAGCCCAGCCGGGCCGGGGCCGCGCCGCCGTCGCCCCCGAGCAACCGCTCCGCCTCCGTCAACGCCTCGGGCGGCAGCTTCACCACCCCGGAGCGGATCGTGGCCAGCAGCCGCAGCTCGGCGAACTCGTGCGCGCCCGCGAGGATCCGCTCCACCTCGGCGGCCAGCGGAGCGCCGGACGGGCCGCGGCTCCCTGGTCAGCACCAGGTCGATCGCCAGCAGGGCCGAGCGCGCCTTGAGCAGCTCCCGACGCTCGGCGAACTGGGTGGCGAGCACGCGTGCGCAGGTCGTCGAGCCCGCTGCGGCGAACGAGCTCGGCCGACAGCGCCGTCGGGTCGGTCACGCCCTGCCGGATCAGCGTGGCCCCCAGCCGCACCCCGAACAGGCCGAACCGCTCCATCAGCCGGGCGCGGGTGTCGGTGTCCAGCGCGTCCATCTCGACGCGGGAGAACCGGTCGACCGAGAGCAGCATCCCGTCCAGCTCGGCCCGCGGCAGCCCGGCCAGCGTGGTCAGCGCCGCGAACTCGTGCTGGCGCATCGTGCGGCCGGTCTCGGCCAGCAGCCCCGCCACGGCGACGACGGTCTGGCACAGCCCGCGGATCTTGTCGTCAGCTCGGTAGCGGCGGGCGATGCGGCGCGCCGAGTTCAGCGCGTCCAGCCGTCCGACGCCGATCTCGTCGGCCCGCGACAGCACGCGCGATCGTGTTGATCGGCGTCGCCCGCGCCACCCCCTGGTCGTAGAACGACTCCAGGAACCGCACGTCGGTGGCGTGCAGGTGGCGCATGAGGTAGATGACCGCGTCGGCCTGGCTCGGCGAGTCCTCCGGCGCGAGGAACGCGCCGGCCCGGGCGGACGTGTCGGTCGACAGCGACGCGATGCCCGGGCGTGTCGATCAACGTCTGGGTGCGCAGGCTCTGCGACGGCCACTGCACCTCCAGCTTGTCGATCTGCTCGACGGGCATGCCGGAGAGGTCGAAGCGCAGCGCGCCGTGGTTGCGGTGGATCGTCAGCGGCCGCGGCGGCGCCGCGCGCGGGAACATCGTGACCTTCGGCGCCTGCGCGTCGAGGTACCAGGTGACGACGCGGGTGCACTCGCCCGCGTCGGTCGGCGCGATCTCCTCGCCGACCAGCGCGTTGAGCAGCGTCGACTTGCCCGCCTTGACCTTGCCCGGCGATCGCGACGCGCAGCGGCTCGTCGAAGCGGTGCAGGTTGTGCTGGAGCCAGCCGACGGCCTGCGGGCTGTCGCGGTAGGTGTCGATCGTGCGGCGCAGCAGCACCCGGACCACCGACCCGAGCGACGGGCCGGACCGCGCTCACGTTCGCCGCGCCGATGGCACCGCGAGCGGGACCTGGTCGGGCAGGTTCGCGACCAGCGCCTTCGCCCGGTCGGCGAGCGCGTCGATGCGGGCCAGCTCGGCCTTGAGGTCGCGGATGCGGCTCTCGCCGCTCCGACGTCGTGGTGGTGACGCGCGCTCTGCGCGGCCAGCACCGAGCTCGTGATCGACGTGCTGACCTCCTCGGCCAGCGAGCTGTAGTGGTCGCGCAGCTGGCGCTGGGTGTGGCGCAGCATGTCGCGGGAGTCCTTGCCGACCTGGAACGTCACCTCGTCGATGTGGCTTGCGCACGGCCTGCTTGGCCTCGGCCTGGCGGCGCTGCAGCATCCGCTTGCGCTCGTCGCGCACGGTCTTCGTGCCGAACAGCAGCCCCGCGCCGATCGAGATCGGGTTGAGCAGCGCGAGCCCGGCGAGCGTCGTCGCCATGCCGATCATCAGCATGCCGCCGTAGCCGCCGCGCATGCCCGTGATGAGCCGCTGGCCGACGCCGAAGCCCTCGCCGTCGGGCTGGGCCAGCGGGTCGACCTTCGCCGCCATGTTCTGCGACTGGTCGAACCGCAGGTCCGGCAGCGCGATGTCGGCCGCCTCGGCGAAGTGCTCGGCCACCTGCGCCGACAGGAAGCGCGCGCGCTCGGCGGCCCACACGAAGTTGGCCGACGCGGCCGAGGCCACCTGCTGGTGGAACCACGTCGGCGAACTGGTCCCAGATCTCGGCCGGGTCGGCGTCGTCGAGCAGCTGCTCGGCCTCGCGGCTGATCGTGCGCAGCCGGTCGCGCAGGTCGTAGTCGATGTCGGACTGCAGGTCGCCGACGCCGTCGTTGAGCGTGATCTGCCAGCGGGCCGTGCGCTGCTTGAGCTCGTCGGCGCGGGCCTTGGCCCTGGTCAGCTCGGCCACCAGCGGCTCGAGCTGCTCGGGGTTCTCCTGCACGGCGAGCTCGGCGCTGCATCCCGGTGGCGAGCTGCTCGGCGACGGCGAGCACGTCCTGGCTGGTCGAGCGGCGGTCGAGGTCGTCGGCCGCGGCCGACGACCCGGCGCAGCAGGAACTCGACCAGCGCCCGGAACCCCGACTCGTCCATCAGCTCGGCGTCCTGGGTCTGCGCCGCGTGCAGCCGCAGCGTCGACGAGACGGGGAACGTGTCGGCCCGGATCCCCGCGGTGTCGAGGTGGCCGCGGTCCAGCTCCATGATCTGCCGCCAGTGCGGGTACAGGTCGGTCTTGGTGACGCACGCACGCGACGTTCGGGCACAGCTTCATCGCCGCGCGCGAGGAACTCCAGCTCCGGGCCCGGTGTACTCCTGCGCGGCGTCGGAGACCAGCAGCACGGCGTCCGCGCTGGGCAGCGCCGACATCGTGGCCGCGCCGTGCGCCGAGCCCAGCCCGCCGACGCCCGGGGTGTCGACGAGCACGAGCCCGCCTTCGAGGATCTTGCGCGGCAGCCCGATCTCGGCGTAGGAGAGCATCGCCTTGTTGCCGGGGTTGCCCGCCTCGCGAGACGTACTCGCGCCAGCTTGTCCACCGGCACCTCGGTGCGCTCGGGCGGCGAGCCGGGCGTCTCGCGGACGAGCGTCGACCTGGCGTGTCTCGGCGTGCCGCACGACGGTGGGCACGGCCGTCGCGATGTCGTCGTCGACCGGGCAGACCGGGCGCGTTGACCAGCGCGTTCACCAGCTGGCTCTTGCCCTGCTTGAACTCGCCGACCACGAGCACCCGCACGTTGGGGTCGGCGAGCCGCTTGCGCGTCTGGGCTCAGCCGGGCGCCGAGATCCGGGCCGCTCGTAGGCCGTGGTGGCCTTGAGCGCCAGGTCGACCAGGTCGACCGCAGCCGGTACCGCCACGTCGGTTGCCTGCCTCTCTCCGTGCCGTCACACGCGACAGGCCCCGCCGCCCGGGGTCGTACCCGGGGATGGCGGGGCCGGTCGGACGCATCGACCGGCGAGGCTACTCCGCGGTACGCAGACGGGTCAGACGGGGTGCACGTCTGGAGCACGTTGTGGCTCAGGACGTCGGTGTGGGTCGTCGTCGTGCGAGTCCGTCGAGTTGTGGCGATCGGTCGTTGTTGTGCGAGTCGGTCGTCGTCGTCGTGCGTGGGCGTTGAACGAGCCGTCGACGTCGGTGTCCGTGGAGGTGGAGGTGTCGCTCACGTTGTGCGAGTCGGTGGTCGACTGGGTGCCCGTCGCAGCGTCGCCGACCGAGAGCGCGCCGCCGCCCGACGACGCTCGCGTGGTCGATGTCGGCGCTGTTCGCCGCGCCGGTCCCGAAGGCGGTGGTGTTGTGGTCGCCGCTGACGACGTCGTTGCCCTCGCCCTGGATGTTGCCGTCGCCCTTGATGTTGTTGTCGCCGACCTGGTTGCCGTTGCCGGTGGTGACCGTCGAACCGTCGATGTCGCCGCCTGCGGCCACCGCGCCGTCGCCGGAGGCGGTGACGCTGGAGTTGTGGATGTTCTGGTCGAGGTCGCCGCCGCCGGTGTCGATCTGCTGGTTCACCGAGTTGTCGACGTTGGTGTCGCGGTCGTCGACGTAGTTGTTGGTGACGTAGCTCCTTGATGTAGCGGACCGCGGCGTCGTGCTCGCTCTCGCCGTGGTGCGGGTGCGGCGGCGGCGGCACGTGCGTCGTGGTGGTGCCGCCGTTGTTGTCGTCGTCGTCGTCGCTGGCGAGCACGAGTGCGTCGTGCACGTCGCTCGGGCTGACGTCGGTCGCGCCGCACGACGGCGAGCACGGCGTCGGGGTTCGCCTCGAACTCGGCCAGCGCGGCCGGGTCCTTCAGCAGCCTGAGGATCAGGTCGATGAGGTTGTTGGCGGCAGCCATCGGGGGTTACTCCTGGGGTTCGGTGAGGGGCCACGGTGGGGAGCGGGGCCCCGCCCGTCGTCGCAGGCGAGGCCCCGGTTCCCTCGATCAGACGGCGCTGTTGTGGCTGTCGAAGTCGGTGTGCGTGTGGTCGTGCGAGTCGATCGACGTGTTCTGGTCCAGGTGGTTGTTCGAGTCCGTCGTCGTGTCGGCGTGCAGGTTGCCGGAGTCCTCGATGTGCGGGTGGTCTCGTTGGTGTTCGTGGTGTGGTTGTGCGAGTCGTTGGTGTTCTGGAAGCCGTCGGCCGGGCCCGCCACCGACAGCGCGCCGCCGTTGCTCACGCTCACGTCGTGCAGGTTCGCGCTGTTCGCCGCGCCCTGGCCGAACGCGGTGGTGTTGCCGTCGCCGTGGACCACGTTGTTGTCGTCGCCCTGCACGTTGTTGTCACCCCTGATGTTGCCGGTGCCGACCTGGTTGTCGTCGCCGGTCGTGAGCGTCGAGCCGAGGATGTCGCCGTGCGCGGCCACCGCGCCGTCGCCGGACGCGGTGGTGCTGTCCGTTCGATGACCTGGTCGACGTCGCCGCCGTGGGTGCGGATCTGCTGGTTCACCGAGTCGTCGACGTTGGTGTCGCGGTCGTCGACGAAGTTGTTGGTGACGTAGCGGGAGAGGTGCTCCACCGCCTCCTGGTGGCCCGCGGCGCTAGTGCGAGGAGCCGTGGCCGCTGCTGTGCGCGGCCGCGGGGATCGTGCCGTGGAAGCCGGAGTCGAAGCTGCGGCTGAAGTCGGCGGTCTGGCTGTCGTCGGCCAGGACGATCGCGTCCCGGACGTCCTCAGGCGAGACGTCCTGCAGGTTGTAGTGCGCCAGCGCGGCCTGCGGGTCCCGGGCGAACCAGTCGCGCAGGCCCGTGTTGTCGATCATCTTCTGCAGGAACTCGAGGATGGAGAGGCTCTCGGCCATGGTGATCAGCTCCGGTTTCGTTGCGGGTACCGGCCCCGACGGGCTCGGTGTTGACGGCAACGCTAGGAAGCGCGACGGCCGCGGGCCATCGGGGATCAGCCACAGTTCGCCGGGGGGCCCGTTGGGGGATCGGCGGGCGGGCTTTGGGGGATTCGGGGGAGCTAGTGCCCGAAGTGCAGGTCAGGCGCGTCGTAGAGGACGTCGTCGACGGTGTCGGGGGCCATGGGGTGCTCGGAAATCGTGGTGTGGGCCCCGGCGGGCTCCGGCGGATCGGGCAGGAACCACCCGATCGTGTCGGGTGGGGCCGGATCAGCGACGGGTGCGCGTGTGCGCAGCGCCTGCCCCGGCGCCGTAGGCCTGTGACCAGTCGACGGTGAGCGTGTCCTGCACGAGCAGCACGGCGTCGTGGACGTCGGCCGGGCTCAGCTCGCGAAAGTCCGTGGTGGGAGAGCGCGCCCTGCGGATCGGCGGCGAACCTCGCCGCGCTCGTGGTCGTTGTGCAACAGGAGTTGCACGAACTCCATCAGCGACACCGGTTCACCCACTCGAACAGGGTAGGTCAGCGTCACCCGACACGGTGGGTCATCGGTCACGCCCGTTGGTGTGGACCAACTCGAACGTGGCTAACGGACTAACGGAATACTCCGATGCGCCTGTCGGGGGCCGAACCCGGTGAAGACGCCGGATTCGCGGCGGGTGAGGAGACGGTTGTGGGCTACCAGCTCGGGATCGACATTGGCACGACGTACACGGCGGCTGCGGTGTGCCGGTCCTCCGACCACCGGTGGGTGGAGCCGGAGACCGTCACGCTCGGGACGCGCAGCGCCACCATCCCGTCCGTGCTCTTCATCGCCCCGGACGGTGGCGTCGTCGTCGGCGAGGCGGCGGAGCGCCGCGCGCTGACCGATCCCGGCCGGGTGGTCCGCGAGTTCAAGCGCCGCATCGGCGACCCCACCCCGATCGTCGTCGGCGGGCAGTCGTGGGCGCCCGAGGACCTCTCCGCGCGGCTCGTCCGCTGGGTCGTCGACCGGGTGGCCGAGCGCGAAGGCGGCCCTGCGGCGCAGCATCGCGCTCACCCACCCGGCGTCGTGGGGCAGCCACAAGAAGGAGCTGCTGGTCAACGCGCTGAGCGCGCAGGGCCTGACGGTCTCGTTCCTGGCCGAGCCGCAGGCCGCCGCGCTGCACTACGCCACGGAGGAGCGGGTGGCCCCCGGCTCCACCATCGCGGTCTACGACCTCGGCGGCGGCACGTTCGACGCGGCGGTCGTGCGCAAGGCCGACCGGTCCGACGCGGCGTTCGGCGGTGTCGGGTTCGGGCTGCTGGGGCGCCCAGAGGGGCTGGACCGGCTCGGCGGTGTCGACTTCGACGAGGTCGTGTTCGAGCACGTCCGCGACGGGCTGCCCGCGGCCTTCGCCGACCTGGACGACACCGATCCGCGCGTGCTGTCGGCCGTCGCCCGCGTGCGCCGGGAGTGCACCGAGGCCAAGGAGGCGCTCTCGGCCGACACCGACGTCTCGATCCCGGTGCTCCTGCCCGCCGCGAGCGGCTCGGTGCGGCTGCACCGCAGCGAGTTCGAAGGCCTCATCCGCGAGCAGGTGGAGGAGACGGTCGAGGCGCTGCGCAAGGCGGTGAAGTCGGCCGGGTGCGCCCCGGAGGCCCTGACCGCGGTGCTGCTCGTCGGCGGCTCGTCGCGGATCCCGCTGGTGGCGCAGCTGGTGTCGGACGGCCTCGGTCGTCCGGTCGCGGTGGACACCGACCCGAAGAACGCGATCGCGAAGGGCGCCGCGCTGTCGGTCTCGCCCAAGCCGACGGCGTCCTGGCCGGAGGTGGCGATCCCGCTGGTCGCCGCGGCCGACCAGACGACCGTCGTGCTCCCGACGGAAGCGCAGGCCGAGCACGCAGGCAAGGAGGCGCCGAAGGCCGCTCCCGCGCCCGTCGTCGCCGCGGCGCTCGCCCCCGTGGCCGTCCGACCGCCGATCCGCAAGCCCGCTGTCGCCGGTCCGGTCGCCTTGCTCGGCGCCGACGGCGGCCGCCACGCGTCCGGCCTCGCCGACCAGCCCGACGCGGCGCCGGGCCGGCCGGTCGTGCCCGGCGGCGAGGCCGTCGAGGGGTGGGAGCCCGAGGAAGCGCACGCGCAAGCCGGTGGGCCTGCTCGTCGGCGTCGGTGGGCTGCTGGCCGTCGCCGCGATCATCCTCACCGCGCTGCTGGTGCCCAAGCTGGCCGCGGCGACCTCGCCCGGCATCGTCACCGAGTCCGGCACGAGCGCGCCCACGACGTCGGTGACGGCACCGGCCGCCGTCCCCGCTCCGGCTCCGACGGATGCGGCGCCCAACGGCCGGGGGTCCGGGCCCGCGGCCCGCGCGTCCCAAGCCCGCCACCGGCGCTGCGCCGGTGGCCCCGAACAACAACCCGCCCGCGGTGCTCAACCCGCCCGCCACCACGCTCGCTCCGCCCGCGCCGACCACCGTGCCCCCAGTCGTCGTCCCGTCAACCGTTGCGCCTCCTCCCGCCACCACGGCGCCCGCCCCGACCACCGGTACGGCCACCGTCGGCGAGGGCGCACCGGTTACGCAGTCGCCCGGCGACGGCGGGACAACCGGGGTGACCCCGGTGGGCACGGGCTCCAGCGGCGGCACCGTCACCCCCGTCGGCACCGGCTCGGGGAGCGGCGGCGGCGCCATCCCCGTGGGCACGGGCTCGGGCTCGGGCGGCAGCGTGACGCCCGTCGGCACCGGCAGCAGCGGCGGGAGCACTTCCGCGGCCGACCCGACGGCGGCCACCCCGACGGTGTCGGCCTGAGCCGGAGATCGGCTGACGCGCCGGGCCCCTCCCGGACCAGCGCCGCCAGGACAGGCATGCTGGCCTAGTGTCCTGCGCCGGAAGTTCGTTGCGTATATCGGCGGATCCAGGTGTGCGTCGGCAAGGCGCTGGTCCGTGCCTCGTACCGGGCGTACTCGGCCGGATCAGCAACGCCGCCGACGTGCGGCTGGGCCGTTGAGATATGTGGCGAACTTCCGGCGCGGGACACTAATGTCCTCCGCCCGAAATCCGTCACCGGTCGCGGCGGATCCCGGCGTGCGTCGGCAGTCCGCTGGTCGAGGCCGCATAGCGGGCATCGTCAGCCGGGCCGCCGCTGACGTGCGGCCGGGCCGTCGAGCCGGGTGGCGGACCGCCTACGGGGGAACCACGTGCTGATCGGGCTGCTCATCGCGCTCGTCGCGATGCTGCTCAACAGCGTGGGCGCGCTGCTGCAGGCGTCCGGCGCGCAACGGGCCACCCGCAGCCGACCCGCCGCGGTGCAGCCGCGCTACCTCGGCGGCATCTTCGTCGACCTCCTGGCGTGGCTCTGCGCCGTCGTCGCGCTGCGGGTCCTGCCGGTCTTCGCGGTGCAGGCGGTCATCGGTGGGTCGATCGCCGTGACGGCCATCGTGGGCTCGCGGATCAACAACACCGTGCTCGACCGCGCGACGCGCATCGCCGTCAGCACCTGCCTCGTGGGCCTCGTGCTGGTGGCGGCGAGCGCGGGCGAGGGGCATCCGCCGGTCACGTCGGCGCTGGTCAACTACGTGCTGATCGGCACACTGCTGGTGCTCGCGCGTGCTGGTGCTGGTGCTGCGGCAGTACCGGCGCGCGTGGCCGTTGGCGATCGTCGCGGGCATGGGCTTCGGCGGCACATCCCTCGCCGTCCGGGCCGCGCACGTCGAGATCGACTCGAGCTTCTCGCTCGTGGCACTGCTGGCCCAGCCCGCGATCTACCTCATCGCGGGTTACTGGGTGGTCGGCATGATCGGCTACTCGGCCGCCCTGTCCCGCGGCGAGGTCGGGATCGTCACCGCGGTCTTCGTCGTCACCGAGGTCGTCCTTCCCGGCCTCATCGGCATCCTGTTGCTCGGCGACCCGGTCCGCGAGGGCTGGACCTGGGTCTTCATCATCGGGCTCGTGGTGTCGGTGATCGGCGTGGTCGTGCTGACCCGGCGTCCCCCACCCCGGCGACGGCGGGTGCGCTGAGCGCCGCGGCAGCGCACGATGGGCCGATGCCGACCTGGGACGACGTCGTGGCGATCGCCGGAGCGCTGCCGGAGGTGCAGGTGTCCACCTCGTACGGCACCCCCGCGCTGAAGGTCAAGGGCAAGGGGTTCGCGCGGCTGCGCACGGAGGCCGAGGGCGGGCTGATGCTGCGGCTCTCGATGGAGGAGAAGGAAGCGCTCCTGGCGTCCGGTGATCCCGCGTTCTTCACCACGCCGCACTACGACGGTTACCCGAGCATCCTCGTCGATCTGACCAAGGTCGACGGCACCCACCTGGCCGAGCTGGTGGAGGAGGCGTGGTGGTTGCGGGCCCCCGTGACGGTCCGCCGCATGCGGCCCCGCGAGACCTGACCCGGTCAGTCGGCCGCGCGGATCGCGGCGTTGAGCTCGTCGGGGCGCAGGTGCAGCGGCGCACTCCCGCCGCGGGGCCGCCGGTGCAGGTCGAGGGCCTTGGCCCGGCGGGCGAGGGTGAGCCGGTGGCGGGGGGCGGCGACCGTGCGCCGGTACTCCCGGCGCAGCAGCACCCCCAGGACGGCGGCGACCGGCACCGTCACGATGACCTGCCACCACGCCGTCGCCCAGTAATGGATGATGCCGACCACTGCGGCGGTGAGCACGAAGCCCGCCGACTTGATGACCAGAGCCCGGACGCGGGTGTGCCGATCTCGGGTGCCCTTGCGCAGCTGGGGCGCGGTCGAGGCGACCACCCACAGCCAGTACGCCAGGAGTGCCGCGTGCGCGATGTAGCCGGTGACTGCCCGCAGTCCCATGACGAATACCTCTTCCGATGGACACCCGACGTTACCAAATGTTCACGAAGAGCAAACCCTCCCTCTTTCGGGTGGAGAGGGCCACGATCTAACGGGTGTGGGAGGGGGACCGGTGATGAGCAGCCGGGCGCTGGGGGCGGGCGAGGGTGCGGCGCGGTACACCGCGCGCGGCAGCGTGATGCTGTTCAAGGCGATGGCCGCACAGACCGACGGCGACCTGTCCCTGATGGAGCGCACCCTGCCCGTCGGCGGCCGCCGTCCGCCCGCGCACCGCCACACCAACTGCTCCGAGGCGTATTTCGTGCTCGACGGGCTGGTGTCGGTGGTCGTCGAGGACGAGGAGCTGCACCTCGAGCGCGAGGGGTTCGTGCTGGTGCCCCGAGGCACTGCCCACACGTTCGGCAACGGCGGTGACGTCGAGGCCCGGCTCCTGGTGATCCACGCCCCGGCGATGGACGCCTACTTCGCCGAGCTGCACCGGCTCTGGAACCAGGACGCCCCGCCGTCGCCGGACGACGAACGCCTGCTGATGGCCCGGTTCGGCATGGAGGCCGCAGGCCAGATCAGCCCGCGCTGATCTCCCCCGAGGTCAACGCCGTGGCGTGGTGGTCGAAGAAGAGCTTGGCGACCAGGTGGCCGCGGGACCCGGTGCCGGACTTGGCGAAGACCGACTTCAGGTGGTCCTGCACGGTGTAGGCCGACATCTGCAGCCGTCCGGCGATCTGCTTGGTGGACAGGCCCTGCGCCACCAGCTCGGTGACCCGGCGCTCGGCGTCGGTGAAGCCGTAGGCGGCGGCCATCAGGGGCGCCATCTCGGCCGGGCGGGCCGCTTCGAGCAACACGGCGGCGGGCGCCTCGGGGCCCTCACCCATCAGCGAGCCCCGGACGATCAGCCACTGCCCGGAGCGGGTGCGCGCCCGTGCCCTGGCCTGCGCGGGCTCGCGCCGTCGGGGCCGCGTCGGAGAGGGCGCGCGCCTGGCGGGCGACGGCGGGGACCACGAGCGGCAGCCGGGCGCCCACCCGGTCACCCGCGCCGAGGCCGTCCAGCCACCGCTCGGCGGCCCGGTTGGCGAGGCGCACCTCGTCGTCGGCGTCGAGGACGAGCAGGCCCACGTCGTCGGCACCGCGCTGGGCGCCGTCGAGCAACAGCCCGCGCCGCACCCCGTCGGCGATCAGCCCGGCCATCGACGAGACGAACTGCACCTCGGCGGGCGAGAAGAACGGGCTGCGCGTCTCGCGGAAGACCGTCAGCCCGCCCCAGACCCCCGTGCTGCCCGCGAGCACCATCCGGAGCTCGTCGGCGAACCCCCCGGGCCTGCGGATCTCCCGCTGGCGCAGGCTGCGGTCGAGGTCACCGGCCGTGGCGGCGCTGAGGCTGGCCGCCGGGTGGTCGGCGTGGAGGAGGTGGGTCCACTTGTTGACGTCGGGCTCGCGCACCTCGATCTCGACCATCCGGAGCATCTCCGCGGCGGGCAGGCCGTTCTCGACGAACTCGGCGGTGGGGAGCAGGGTCGCCGGGTCGAGCGTCATCAGGCAGGTGCCTTCGGCGGGCACGGCCCGGGTGAGCGCGTCGCCGACCGCGCGCGCGAACTCCGGCACCGGCAGCCCCTGATGGACCAGCCGCACGATGTCGTCGCGGACGCGTGCGTACGCCGCGGTGACCACCGGCCGACCATACGCCGACCGCCTGGTGCCATCCCGGGATTCTGGGATTCCGCTCCGGTCCGCGATCTTCCAGAGTGGCGCGATGAGCAAGGTGCGGCTCGACATGACCCTGTCCGTCGACGGCTACGTCGTCGGACCCCGCGACAGCACGGAAGACCCCATGGGCATCGGCGGGTTCCGGCTGTTCAACTGGCTCGACCGGCGTGCTGAACCGGGTCCCAGCGGCCAGGTGTTCACCGAGTCGATGGCCGCCCGCGCGGTGATCGCGGGCCGACGCACGTACGAACACGCCGACCGGTGGCAGGGCGACCACCACGACGGCGTCCCCGTCTTCATCCTCACCCACGCCGTCCCGGACGAGCCGCCGCCGGGAACCATCCAGTACGTCACCGACCCGCGTGACGCCGCCGAGCGGGCCCGGGCCGCCGCCGGGGACGGCGACGTCGTCGTGCAGGGCGCCGGGGCGGCGCAGGCGCTGTTGCGGGCGGGGGAGCTCGACGAGATGGAGCTGCACGTCGTGCCGGTGCTGCTCGGGCAGGGCAGGCGGCTGTTCGACGACCTGGCCGCCGAGACCGTCGAGCTCGACCTGGTCCGCCGCCTCTTCACGGGTGACGAGGTGGAGCCCGGGCAGCGGGTGATGCACCTGCGCTACGTCATCCGCGGTCGCTGAGCCGGGTCAGGCCGCGGCGCGGGCGGCCAAGGGGCGCCTGCGCAGGTCCGGCTGCTCGATCGCCGCGGGCTGGTAGGCCTGGTCGAGGACGCCGACGTCGGTGCCGGGAGGGACGATCGCGTCGATGCGGTCGAGGACGTCGTCGGAGAGGGTGACGTCCAGGCCGCTGAGCAGGCTGTCGAGGTGATCGGTGGTGCGGACGCCGATCAGCGCGCTGGTGACGCCGGGATGGGCGATGGTGAACGCCATCGCCAGGTGGGTCATCGGCAGGCCTGCCTCGGCGGCGAGCGGGATGAGCTGCTCGACCACGTCGAGCCTGCGCTCGTCGTTGAGGTGTCGGACCAGGCCCGCGCGCCGCAGGTCGTTGTGGTCGCGCCGCGCGCGGCCGGTGAGCATCCCCTGGCCGAGCGGACCCCAGACCAGGGTGCCCAGGCCGTAGCGCTGGGCGGTGGGCAGCACCTCGCGCTCGACGCCGCGGTTGAGGATGGAGTACGCGGGCTGCTCGGTGTGGAAGTGTGCGAGACCGCGCCGCTGCGCCACCCATTGGGCCTCGACGATGTCGGAGGCCGGGGTGTTGGAGGCGCCGATCGCGCGGACCTTGCCGCTGCGGATCAGGTCGGTCAGCGCGGCCAGCGTCTCCTCGATGTCGGTGCGGGGATCGGGGCGGTGCAGCTGGTAGAGGTCGATGTGGTCGGTCCGCAGCCGCCGCAGCGAGTTCTCGACGGCGGTCACGATCCACCGCCGCGACGCTCCCTGGTGGTTGGGATCCTGGCTGGTGGGGCGGCTGAACTTGGTGGCGAGCACGACGTCGTCGCGGCGGCCCTCCAGCGCCCTGCCGACGACGTCCTCCGAGTCGCCGTAGGCGTCGGCGGTGTCGATGAAGTTGATGCCCGCGTCCAGCGCCCTGTGGAGGAGCCGGGCCGAGTCCCCGGGGTCGTTGCCCATGGAGGTCGCGAACATCAGCGTGCCGAGGGCGTACGGGCTGACCTGGATACCCGTTCGGCCCAGGGTGCGGTACTGCATGGCCGTCTCCTGCCGTAGTCTGCGCAAGCGGAATCTCTTTCCGGAACTATACGGAAAGAATTTCCGGTTGAGCAAGCGGAGGTGTCGTGACCGAGGACGAGACGCAGGGGGAAGGCGCGCCGCGCAAGCGGCGGGCGGACGCGCGCCGCAACGTCGACGCGCTGCTCGAGGCCGCGCGGAGCGTCTTCGCCACGTCCGGGGTCGACGCGCCCGCGAAGGAGATCACCGATCGGGCGGGCGTGGGGGTCGGCACGCTCTACCGGCACTTCCCGCAGCGCGCCGACCTGGTCAAAGCCGTTGTGGAGAGCGGGATCGACGCCGTCGCCGACGCGGGCCCTGCCCTCGCCGCCGAGCGCGCGCCCGCCGAGGCGCTCGCCGAGTGGACCCGCCGGTTCACCGAGCTGCTCGCGACCAAGCGGGGGCTCGCCTCCGCCCTGCATTCGGGCGACCCGGCGTTCGCGGGGCTACCCGCTTACTTCGTGCAGCGCCTCGGCCCGGCCCTCGCCGATCTGCTCGCCGCCGCGGTAGGCGACGGCACGGTGCGTGACGACATCAGTGCCGAAGACCTGCTGCACGCCATCACCCAGTTGTCCCAACCGGTGCCCGGACGGGGGCTGGAACACAACCAGCACATCGTCGCCATCCTGCTCGACGGCCTCCGGCGTCCCGCAGCCGTTCGCTGACTTACTCGGACTCCCCGTCCGTGAGCTCGGCCAGCACGTCGGCCGCGTCGCAGCTGCCCGCGGCGGCGAGTCGGCGCAGCTCACCGGTGTCGCCGCGCTCACCGGCCAGCTGGACGAGCTCGTCGACGGCGTCGGTGCTGCCCGCGTCGGCGAGCCGCCGCAGCTCCGCCATGTCGCCGCGCTCGCCCGCCAGCTCGACGAGCTCGTCGACCGCGTCCCGGTCACCGTCGGCAGCGCGTGCCCGCAGTTCGGCCGGCTCCTGGTCCGCCACACGACCACCTCAAGATCCGATGTGGAACCCGACACGCCCGGACATGACGAAGGCCCAGAGCCGGAGGATCGTGCCTCTGACCTGGGCCTTTGTTGTGGAGCGGATGACGAGAATCGAACTCGCGTATTCAGCTTGGGAAGCTGATGTTCTACCATTGAACTACATCCGCAGTGACCTGGTGACAGCGTAGCAGCTCACCCAGAGTTACCGTGTGGAGTAGTTCTGTACCCCGATCGAGTGTTCCTGGCCGTTCTGTGGGATGAGGTCTCGACTCCCGCCCTCTCGTCGGTTCACACTTCTGAGGCCCGCAAGGCCAGCTCCCCCAGCTGTGAGGAACCCCCGAGCATGACGGAGTACGACCCGCACGCGGTGTCGCTCCCGGATCAGGACCACGATCACGACGTCCTCCTGATCGCCGGCAGCCGCCCTGAAGTCGCACGATTGGCCCCTGTTGCGACGGCGTTCAACGACGCCGACCGCATCCGGGCGCTCACCGTGGCGACCGGCCCTGACCCGATGGCCGTGCACGAGGCGTTCGAAGCGCTCGGCGTCCCCGCGGACGTCACCCAGCTACCGAGGGACCGGTTCGACCCCGCCAACCCGGCTGCGGTCGGGGCGATGCTGATGATGCGGCTCGACGAGCTGCTCGTCGATCTCGACCCCTCCGCGATCATGGTCTACGGCGGCGGGATGACCGCCGCGATCGCGGCGCAGGTGGCGTTCTGGCGCCAGATCCCGATCGTCCACCTCCAAGCGGGCGTGGCCAGCGACGACCTGCTCTGCCCGTTCCCGCAAGAGGCCAACCGCAAGATCATCGGTCAGCTCGCCTCCCTGTTCCTCACGACCGGCGGCGCCGCGCTGGGCAGCCCCATCGGCCCCAACGCGATCCCGGTCGGCGACACGATGGCGGCCAACCCCCAGCCCGCCGATATCCGGTTCGCCCGGCTCCTCCGCCGGGTAAAGGTGGAGCAGCCGCGGGTCGTGCTCGTCGCACTCGACCGACTGGATTCGCTCGGCGTCCTCGCCGGGCTGCCAGAGCTGCTCGACAGCGAGCCGGATGTCGAGGTCGTGCTGTTCGGCGAGCTGGGCACCCACGGGGCCGCGGCGCCGATCGCCCGCCACCCGCGCGGCACGGTCGTGCGCAACGTCCCGGCCGCCGATCTCGTCGGGCTGCTTGCGGTCAGCGCGGTGCTGGTGTCCGACAACCCCGAGCTGGTCACCGACGCGCCCGGCTTCGGCACGCCCGCCGTGCTCGTCGACGGGCCCTACATCGCGGAGCCCGGCGACTCCATCCGCAGCATCCTCAGCCCGCGGGTGATGGGTGCGGTCCGCCAGGTGCTCGCCGTCCACCAGCCGCTGCCCGCCGAGCCGTCCGACGGGCTCGAGGCCGTCCGGGTGGAGCAGGCCGTGGCGTGGATGTTCGGTCTCACCCCGTCGCCGCTGCTCTCGCTCCCGAAGCCGCGACTGCCCGTCGACGACACCGTCGACGCCCCCGACCCGGCCCATCGGGAGCCCTGACATCGTAGGGTGATCACGTGCTCCTATCGGATGGCGACCTGAGCAAGGAGCTGGCCAACGGCAGGCTGGTGCTCGAACCGTGGGATCCGGCGATGCTGCAACCCTCCAGCATCGACGTCCGGCTCGACCGGTTCTTCCGTGTGTTCCAGAACTCCCGCTACACCCATATCGATCCGCGACAGCAGCAGGACGAGCTCACGACGCCCGTCGAGCCCGACGGCGACGATCCCTTCGTGCTGCACCCGGGCGAGTTCGTGCTGGGCTCGACGTTCGAGTCCATCTCCCTGCCCGACGACCTCGCGGGACGGCTGGAGGGCAAGAGCTCGCTCGGGCGGCTCGGGCTGCTCACGCACTCCACCGCGGGCTTCATCGATCCCGGGTTCAGCGGCCACATCACGCTGGAGCTGTCCAACGTCGCCAACCTGCCGATCACGCTCTGGCCGGGCATGAAGATCGGGCAGCTGTGCCTGTTCCGGCTGTCCAGCCCGGCCGAGCGCCCCTACGGCAGCGAGGGCGTCGGATCCCGCTACCAGGGCCAGCGCGGCCCCACCCCGTCGCGGGCGCACCTGAACTTCCACCGGGTCGACACCCGGCGCTGACTCCACGGTTCTGATGCGGTGAAGCGGTAGCGTCCCCCGACGATGGAACCGCGACGCGAGCCCCCGCCATGGCTACCGGCCGTGTCGACGCCCGCGCCGCCCGCTGTCCCGGAGCCACCTGCCGCCGCAGGTGGGCCGCCGCCCAAGCCCCGCCCCACGTTCACCTGGCAGCGCCTCACCCGTACCCGTCGCGGCGCCGCCGGTCTGGCCATCGGCACGGCGGCCGTCCTGCTCTGGCCGTTCTCGGGGTGGTCGCTGATCCCGTGGCTGGTCGGGATCGGTGTGCTCGTGCTTCTGCGCCTCCTGCGCCTGGACGGGCTGCTGCGGGGGTGGGTGTTCCACCTCGGCGGCGTCGTCGTCGTGGTCGGGCTGATGTACAGCACCGACCCCTGGGCGTGGGCGCTGGCCGCGAGCATCGGGGTGCTCCTGGCCGGGCTCCTGCAGCTCCCGTGGTGGCGTCTTGCGGCCGTCGGCGCGGCGATGTGCGTCGTCTCGGGTGTCGGGTTCGGGATCACCAGCTACCACACCGCCCAGGTGCAGCGGGAGATCGAGTCGCACGCGGGTGACCAGCTGCGCAGCCAGCTGGGGGAGAGCCGACCCGGCCGGATCCTGCCCGCCCTGCTGCAGGCCGTCGCCGAGAACGACCCCGATCCCGTCTGCCGCCTCGTCCTGCCCGGTGCCGAGACCGCGCTGCTGGTGGCGGCGGGCACGACCGACTGCCCGTCCGCGGTCGGGGTGTTGCACGGTCGCGCGCCCGCCGGAACGGACGTCGACACCACGACCCTGCCCCAGCCCCGCGCGGTCGCGGGCGGCTGGGAGGTCGACGCCTGCCAGACCGCCTGGGCCACCGCGGCCGGACGGGGGGTCGGCGTGATCGCGATCGGGCAGACCGACCCGGCCGTCCAGCGCTACAACATCACGGGCTTCAAGCCCTGCTGATCAGCCCGCGGGCTCTTCCCGGGGCGTCGGGTCCGGAGCCGGGTCGCCGCGCCGCACCGCGGTGAGCAGCATCTGCGACACGTCCTGGATCTGCACGTTCTCGCCCGCGCCCTCGCCCTGCTTCTGGGTGAGCCCATCGGTGATCATGGTCTTGCAGAACGGGCAGCCCACGGCGATCGTGCCCGCTGCGGAACCATCACCCCCCGCGGCCTGCGCCAGCGTGGCGATCGCTTCCTCGGTGCGGTTGACGTTGACCCGCTGCCCGATCCGCTCCTCCATCCACATCCGCGCGCCACCCGCGCCGCAACACATGGACCGGTCGGCGTGGCGCGGCATCTCCGACAGGTGCGCCCCCGCCGCTCCGACCAGCGCGCGCGGCTCCTCGTAGATCTCGTTGTGCCGCCCCAGGTAGCAGGGGTCGTGGTAGGTCACCGGCGCCGCTTTGTCTTCGGCCGGGGCCGTCGACCGGGACGAGCTTGCCCTCGCGCACCAGCTTGTTCAGCAGCTGCGTGTGGTGCACCACCTCGTACTGCCCATCCAGCTGCGGGTACTCCCGGCCCAACGTATTGAGGCAGTGCGGGCACGTCGTGACGATCTTCCGGGTGCCCGGCTCGCGGCCCTCGAACACCGCGTTGAGCATCTCCACGTTCTGCTGGGCCAACATCTGGAACAGGAACTCGTTGCCCGAGCGCCGCGCCGGGTCGCCGGTGCAGTTCTCCTCCGGCCCGAGCACGACGTAGTTCACCCCGGCGCGGTGCAGCAGCTCCGCGGTGGCCTGCACCGTCTTCTTCGCCCCGTCGTCGAACGCGCCCGCGCACCCGATCCAGAACAGGTACTCCACCTCGGGCGCGAGCTCGCCGTCGAACACGTTGACCTCGAACCCGAGCTTCTTGCTCCAGTCCATCCGGTCGCGGGCGTTCTGCCCCCACGGGTTGCCCTTGTTCTCCAGGTTGCGGAACAGCACCCCGAGCTCGGACGGGAACTCCGACTCGATCAGCACCTGGTGGCGGCGCATGTCGACGATGTGGTCGACGTGCTCGATGTCCACGGGGCACTGCTCCACGCACGCCCCGCAGGTGGTGCACGACCACAGCACGTCCGGGTCGATCACCCCACCCTGCTCCAGCGTGCCCGACCAACGGCCGCGCGGCCTGCTCCGGACCCGAGCCGCGCACCCGTTCGAAGCCCGACTCGGGCACGCCGTGCCGCTCGTGGCCCTCGCCGGTGGCCGCGGCGAAGTCGATCGCGCCCTCGTCCGGGCCCGCTTTGCCGCCGATGATGTAGGGCGCCTTGGCCAGCAGGTGGTCGCGCAGGTCCATGATCACGAGCTTCGGGGAGAGCGGCTTCCCGGTGTTCCACGCCGGGCATTGGCTCTGGCAGCGCCCGCACTCGGTGCAGGTGGCCATGTCCAGCATGCCCTTCCAGGTGAAGTCCTCGATCTTGCCGCGACCGAAGACGTCGTCCTCACCGGGATCTTCGAAGTCGATCGGCTTGCCCGCAGAGGTCATCACCGGCAACGGGCCCAGCGCCTTCGGGAAGCGCTTGGCCGAGACGTTGATCGGCGCGACGAAGATGTGCAGGTGCTTGCTGTAGGCGATGATGATCAGGAAGGCGAGCATCACGCCGATGTGCAGCAGCAGGCCGATGCTCTCGACCACCTCGAGCGCGCCGGTGGACAGACCCGTGAAGAGGTGCCCGAGCCCGATCGACGCCCACGCGCCGGACTTGTAGGGGAAGGTGCCCAGCGCCGAGGACGCGGCCCGGAAGAAGAACAGCGTCCACAACACGTTGAAGATCATGAACAGGATCAGCCACGCCCCACCGGTGTGGGAGCCGTAGAACCGGCTGGCCCGCTTCTCGCGCTCCGGGGCGTTGCGGATGCGGATCACCGCGAACACCCCGAGCGAGATCAGGCACAGCACCGCGATCGTGTCCTGCAGGAACCCCAGAACCGCCCAGTGCCCGACCCACCAGATCGCGAAGTCCGCCTTGAACAACGCTCCGTAGGCCTCGAGGTAGACCGTGGCCAGGATGACGAACGCCCAGAACGTGAAGAAGTGCGCGAGCCCGGGGACCGTCCACTTCAACAGCCGCTTCTGGCCGAAGACCTCGACCAGCTGGGTGCGGACCCGGCGGCCCAGATCCTGCGAACGCTCGTGGTCGGGCTGCCCGCTGCGGATCAGCTTCGCGATCGTCGCCCCGCGGCGGCCCGCGACCGCCAGCGCGACGACCGTCAGCAGCAGCCCGATGACCAGTCTCAGAACCACGAGATCCCTCCCGAAGGCGCAGCGGCGCGGCGGTGGCCGCAGAGTAGTCCGCGGCCACAAGGGGGTACTCGCCGGTAACCACGGAAGGTTGATGTGACCCTAACCCGCCTGCGCGATCCGGGCGCGGGACGGCGGATCGGACATCGGTCACCTCGATCGGTACAGACCCCCCGTCAGAGTGACACGCCGCAACAGCGCATAGACGGGCATTAGGCCGTCGGAATTGAGATCGTTCACGGGTGCAAACCGCTGAGCCCCGCCCGTATCGGCCGCACGGAGCCCCCTCTACGCTGCCATCCGGACGGCCATGTCCGCGGATTGTGCACGGATGTGCACGGAGCGTGTTCGTTTTGCGCGGAGCGAGACCGTGACGAGGAGGTCGGCATGATCACACCGGAGGTCCTCGAGGTATACGCCCAGGGCGTCACGACGGGTGGTCTGCAGAAGTGGATCCAGGACAACGTCGTCCCCCTGGTGTTGCTCGGGATCGCCGTGATGCTGCTCTGGATCGGCGGCCGCGGTGACAACGCGGGCGTCGCGCGGCGCAGCGTCGGGCTCGTGGTCGGCCTCATCGCGCTCGGTATCGCCGTGTCCGGGAGAGGTCCCCAGGTCGGCAGCTTCCTCGCCCAGCTCATCACCGGGTGATCGGGTGCTCGTCCGAACCGACGACGAGGTCTACCGCGTCGACTCCGTCTGGCTGGGGCCGCCGCGCGCCACTTTCCCGTGGCGCGCCCGCTACGTCAGCTACGGCCTCGGCCTCCTGATCATGATCTTTGCCATGTTCGTCCAGCGCCGCATCGGGATCGGCCTCGACTTCTTCTCGGTCGCCTGGTCGCTGATCATCACGGTGTTGATCACACGGTTCCTGGGCAAGCGGATCGGCTACGAACGTCCGCTCGGGCAGGTCGTCGCCCTGTTCCGGCACGAGCTCACAGGGCCGCGCCGCCGGATCGCGGTCGGCGGCGGGCCGGTGCGGTCCAACCACGTCGCCGTCCGCCCTTCCCGCTCGCGGATGGCGGCGCGACCCGGGAGCCGCCCGAAGCCCGTGAAGGGACGCGTCCGTGTCCCCGCGTGACGCGTCGGGCGCCGCGTTGCCCAAGGGCCGCGGCAGGCGCGCGCTCGCGGGGGAGGACGGCCTCCCCAAGTACGTGCCGAACATCGCGCTCCGCTCGATCGACGGCCACCTCACGCGCACGTCCACCCAGGTCATGGCCTGGTACCGGCTGGCCGCGCAGGCGTGGAGCTTCCGCAGCGACTCCCAGCGCGAGGTGCTGATCCGCCAGATCGCCGCCCAGTTGGGCGAGCTGCAGGGCCGGTGGGTGCACCTGCGGGTCA
The DNA here is from genome assembly GCA_963799945.1 of uncultured Actinomycetota bacterium. GTDB lineage: Bacteria > Actinomycetota > Actinomycetes > Mycobacteriales > Pseudonocardiaceae > Pseudonocardia. The sequence goes on along the minus strand of CAWCZG010000001.1, from coordinate 410,223 downwards.
CCACGCGCCCCTACCCGGTCCACATGTGGGCGGAGTCGTTCGACAACAACGCGCTGGGCCGCATGCCCGACGTCGCGGGCTCGCTCGGCTGGGACGGCTTCCTGGAGGGCGAGCAGCGCCATCTGATGGGGCTGTCGATGTCGGACAAGGAGGTCTTCCTCGGCATCGAGGTGTCCGGGCGCAGCATGCTGGATCGCTGGGTGGACGCGGCGTCGCCGGTGCTCGGCAAGCTCGCGCCCGCGGCCGTGCGCGCCGAGCTGGCCGCGCTGTCGTCCGAGGTGCGCCACCTCGACCACCTCGTCGCGGGCAGCGGCCTCGACGCCGTGCCCGCAGGCTCCGACGACGTCGCCTGGCTGATGCACCGTTCGTGCGCGCTCGGGCTGCCCGCACCCCGCTCCCTGACGGTCGTGCCGGGCTCGGCCAACCGGTGGGAGACCGAGGATCTTGCGGCGTTCACCGATGGCGTCGACATGTACCAGGAGCCCTACGCGCCCACCGTGCGCGTAGTGGGGCGGATCCGTTCGCAGGCGGTCTCGCGCAACGTGGCGGTGCTCTCGCTCGGGCTGATGGACGGCCTGCGGATCCCCGAGATCGACGACCCGTGGATGCAGCACTCCGATCGGCTGCCGTTCCCGGTCGAGTGGTCGGCGCGCGTCTACATCCGCCGCCCCGAAGAGGTGGCGGGCGAGCTGCAGCGCCAGATGGGCAAGGTCCGCTCCCAGATCCGGCATTACACCCACGACCACGACCTCGATCCGCCGATGTCGCTCGCCCGCCAGGCCGATCGGGTGCTGGAGATCGAAGACGAGCTGACCACCGGCCTCACCCAGCTGAACACGCGGCTCTACGGCTGGTGGCGCATCGCCGTCTCGGGCAAGGACGAGGCAGAGGCGATCACCCGCGCCCAGCAGGTGCTGGATCTCTACAGCCCGAAGGTCCAGGTCGAGCACCCCGAGGCGCAGTACCGCTACGCGCGCGAGTTCATCCCCGGCGAGCCGCTCGCCTCCACCGCCTACCGCCGTCGCGGCTCGGTCACGTGGGCGGCGTCGGCCGTCCCCGCCGCCACCGCGAGCGTCGGCGACCGGCGCGGGATCATGATCGGCGAGACCTGCACGGCCACCCGCCGTCCGGTGGCCTGGGATCCCTGGCTCGCGCAGGAGGTGCGCCGGGCCTCCGGCCTCACCGCCGTCGTCGGCGGCCTGGGCTCCGGAAAGTCGTTCCTCACCGGCCTGATCGTCTACAAGACGCTGCGCATGGGCGCCCGCTGGACCGTGCTCGACCCGTCCGGCCCGCTGGCCGAGCTCACCCGGCTGCCCGAGCTCGCGCCCTTCTCCCGGCACATCAACCTGCTGCGCGCCGATCCCGGCATCCTCAACCCGTACCGGGTGGTGGCCGAGCCCCGGCCGGAGCACTTCGTCGACGAGGAGGACCCCGAGCGGGCCTGGCGGCGGGAGCGATCCCTCGCCGCGGCCACCCGGCGGCGCCTCGTGATGGACGTCCTGACCGGCCTGCTCCCCTACGACGTCGCCCGGCTGCCGCAGACCCGGATCGTGCTGCTGCGCGCGGTGCGGGAGGTCGGTGGAGCGGCCGACCGGCACCCCGGCCTGGTCATCGACGTCCTGCGCCGCCACGCGCGCGACGGCGAGGAGCACCCCGGGGTCGTGGCGGACTTCCTCGAGGAGCGCCGCGAGCTGCCGCAGGCGGCGTTGCTGTTCCCCGACACCACCCGCGACGACCCCTGGCGAGCCGATCGGGACTTCCGCCTCACCGTGCTGACGATGCAGGGCATGACCCTGCCCCGGCCGGGCAGCCCGCGCGAGGAGTGGACCGACGGCGAGTCGTTGGCCGTCGAATTGCTCAACCTCGCGTCCTGGCTCACCCAGCGCACGATCTACGAGAGCGACCGCAACCTGCGCAAGGGCGTCGCGCTCGACGAGACGCACTTCCTGTCCCAGGTGCCCACGGGCAAGGTCCTCATCGATCGGCTGGCCCGTGACTCCCGCAAGTTCAACGTCCGCGCGCTGTTCGCGTCGCAGCTGGCGGGTGACCTCTTGCGGGTCTCGGGCTTCGCGTCGCTGGTCAACGCGGTGTTCGTCGGGCGCACCGACGACGAGGAGGCCCAGGCAGAGGCGCTGCGGCTGCTGAAGGTGCCCACCGGCGTCGGCTACGAGCAGATGCTGGGCACGCTCTCGCCGCGTCCCCGCCACGACGACCGGCCCGACGACACCCCGCGCCAGTTCGTGTTCGCCGACGGCCACGGCGGCGTCGAGAAGATCCGCATCGACCTGGAGGGCCCGCACCTGGAGCACGTCCGCGACGCGCTCGACACCAACCCCGACGCCAGCCGCGTCTCGGTGCGCGGTGTTCCCGCGCCCATGCGGGCGGCCGCCGTGCGCGCTCCCGACGAGCCGCCCCCGCCGCTGACCTTCACCAAGGAGTCCCGCACCCACACGATCGTCGAGCTGGTCGACGACGAGGACGCGCTCGACGACTTCGACCCGACCTTCGAGGAGCTCGACGACCCCGAGGGCCTCCTGCGCAACGGCCTCGCCAACGGCTACCGCACGGAGCTGCTCGACGACGAGGCGCTGGACCTGCTCGGCGACGTCGACGAGGAACCGCCGGAGACGCTCTCCGACCACCGGGCGGGCGTAGCGGGGCGGATCGTGCGGTGAGCGCGCCTGCGAGTGTTTCGGGTGCCCAGCGGGTGACCGGGGCCCAGCACAGGTGTGTCGTGAGCGGGCCTGCGCGTGCTTTGCGGGCCCCGCAGGTGGCCGAGGCGCAGCGGGGGCGTGCCGTGATCGGGCCTGCAAGTGGATCGGGAGCTGACGGGTGACCGGGCGCAGCGAGGGCGTGCGGTGACCCCCGCCGCCGCGTCCACGGGGGACGGGTGGCTACCGGTCGCCGTCGTGCTGGGGCTCGCGCTGCTGGCCGCGGCGCGGCGTCGGCGTCGGGCCCGCGCGGCCGAGCCCGGTCCGCCGCGGCGCAGGTGGGCGTTGTTGATCGTCATCGGCCTCGTCGGGGGGTCGATCATGCTCGGCACTCCCGCCTTCGCCCAGCCGCTGAGCTGCAAGGAGTCGCCGGAGCCCGACCGCCCCGGCACCGGCCTGGTCGGCTCCCTCGACCCGCCCCGCGCATCGGGCGGCCTCGAAGGGAGCGTCTACCGGGAGGTCGGCTACGCCGGGATGACCTGGTACACCTACGACCTCGGCTGCGCCGGTGCCGCGGTGTTCAACCCGGCGACGTCCACCGACACCTGGCTGGGCAACCAGACGTTCAACGTCGCCAAGTTCGCGGTCGGCGGCGTCAACTGGTCGCACTACCTCATCGCCGATGGCGGGGACGTGCTCGACCCGCTGGACAACCTCATCTCGCAGGGCGCGCGCGGGATGTACAACGCCGTGTTCACCACCTGGGTCGGGCCCGCGCTGCTGATCCTGGCGGTGATCCTGCTGTTGCTCGCCTTCCGCGGCGACCTGGCCCGGCAGGCCCAACGGGCGGGGTTCGCGGTCGCGGCGCTCGCGATCGGCTCGGCCGCCTACCTCGCCCCGGTCGATTGGGCGAAGGCCGCGGATCCGCTCCTGCTCAACGGCGTCACCGAGATGCAGGAAGGGTTCCTCGGGCAGGTCGGCCTGGGCAGCCGCGACACGCTGCCGACCGTCCTCGTCGATCAGGTGATCTACCAGAACTGGCTGCGCGGTGAGTTCGGCGCTCCGGACGTGCCGCAGGCGCAGCAGTTCGGCCGCGACCTGCTGCGGGCCCAGACCTTCACGATCGACGAGGTCGACCAGCGGCTCGACACCGCGCAGCTCGCCGAGCAGAAGAAGACGGATTTCGCCACCATCGCGGGCCAGGTGGGCGACCGCTACCCCTACCTGCAGGGCAAGTCGGGCAGCCGGATCGGCGTGGGCGTGCTCGCGGTCATCGAGGCCGCCTGCATCGCGCTCTTCCAACTGCTGTCGAAGATCCTCGTCCTCGTGGCCATGCTGATGATCCGGCTGCTGGTGATGACCGCCCCCGCCGCCGCCGTGGTCGCGATCCTCAAGCCCGAGATCCTGCCCGCGCTGCTGCGGGTGGCGGGCGCGGCGATCGTCAACACGCTCGTCGTGGGCGCGCTGGCCGGGCTGCACTCGCTGCTGGTCGTCTCCCTGTTCCGGCCGGGATCTGGCATCGACCTCTGGCTCGCGCTCCTGGTCACCGGGGTGGTCACGGTCGTGCTGTGGGCCGTTGCGCGCCCGTTCCGGAGGCTGGTGTCGATGGTGTCGCTCACGCGGGAACAGTTCGGCGGGATCGTGCCGGGCGCGGGCGCCGGGCCGATGTCGCGGGTGTGGCAGCGGATGCGCGGCGGCGAGCCTGAAGACCGCCAGAGCCGCTGGTGGGACGAGCGTCGCGGCGCCTCGGCCGGTGCCGATTACTCCGGCGGTGCCCGGCCCGAGAACGATACGCACGTGCGCGTCCCCGGCTACGCCGCCCGTGTCCCGCGGCCGCGCACGGAGCTCGAGACGCCGATGCAACCCACGTTGGTTCCCGCCGCGCGGCGCCCCGCCCTGCCCGCGGGCGGCTCGGGCACGGGGGGCGGCGGCCGACGCATGCCGCGCTGGGACGACCCCGACGCCGTCGACGACCGCACGATCTACCGGCGCCCTGATGCCGTGCCGCTGCGGCCGGGCGGTGCCCGGCCGGTGCAGCCCGAGATCGTCGAGGGCGTGCCCGTCTACCGCATCTACCGGCCGCGCCCGGCGCGGACCGGTCCGGGCTGATGCCCATCCGGTCCCCGCGTGGCCGGGCCACGGCGTATCGGTCGCTGTGGCAGTGGCCGCTGCGCTCGCCCACCCGCCTGGTCGTCACCGGGATCGCGCTCGTGGCCGTTGTCGTGGCGGCCAGCCTGGCGATCGGGCTCACCACCGGGTCCGGACGCCTGGGCGGTGCCGCAGGGGCAGGGGCGAGCCCGACGGCAGGCGCGTCGGCCGTCGCCCAGACCCCGGATCCGACGATCCTGCCGCCGGTGCCGGAGCTGCAGCCGACGAAGCTGCCTCTCTCCGCGGCCCCCACCGCCGCTCTGCAGGTCGCTTACACCTGGGCACGGGCCTGGGTGCGGCCCGCAGGCAACGAGACGTCCACCCGCTGGCTCGAGGGCCTGCGCGCCACCACGACCGACGAGTATCTGGGTGTGCTCGCGGGCGTCGACCCGTCGAACATCCCGTCCACCAGGGTCACCGGCTCCGCGAAGGCCGTGGTGGTGTACCCCCGCTCGGTGAAGGTCCAGGTGCCGACCGACGCGCTGACCCTCGTGCTCACGGTGGTCGACACCGACGACGGCTGGCGGGTCTCCGGGTACGACCGGACGTGACGTCATGTCGATGCTGCGCCCGCTCCGGATCCTGCTGCCGTTCGTCGCGATCGCCGTGGCGCTCGTGGTGTTCATCAGCGTCGCGTTCATCGCGTTCACGGTGGGCGGCGGCAACACCGGCGGCGGCGTCGCGCTCGGCCCTTGCGACGCCTCACTGAGCGGAGGCACGTCGAGCGCCCCGGCCGGGGTCACCGTGGCGAGCCTCAGCGACGAGCAGCGACGCAACGCGGCGACGATCGTGGCGACCGCCCGCGATCTCGGCGCCCCCCCGCGGGCGGGCCTGATCGCGCTCGCGACCGCCATGCAGGAGTCGACGCTGCGCGACCTGAACTACGGCGACCGCGATTCGCTGGGGCTGTTCCAACAGCGGCCCTCGCAGGGCTGGGGGTCGCCGACCCAGGTCACCGACCCCGTCTACGCGACCACCCAGTTCATCAACCACCTGCTCGCCGTGCCCGGCTGGGAGGCGCTGCCGGTCACCGTGGCGGCCCAGGCCGTCCAACGCTCGGCGTTCCCGCAGGCCTACGCGAAGTGGGAGGGGTTGGCGGCGCAGCTGTCAGGCCAGCTCGCGGGCGCGCCCAGCCCCACGGCGTCGTGTGGGCTCGCAGTGCTCGCCAAGGGCGTCGCCGCCTCGGCCATCGGGTTCGCGATGCACGAGATCGGCAAGCCATATGTGTGGGGCGCGACCGGGCCCGGCTCCTACGACTGCTCGGGGCTGATGCTCAGGGCGTTCGGCGCGGCGGGGATCACGCTGCCGCGGGTGTCGTGGCAGCAGTACCAGGCCGGCGGGCACGTCCCGGTGCGGCAGGCCCAGCCGGGCGATCTGCTGTTCTACGCGACCGACCCCACCGATCCGTCGACGATCCACCACGTGATGCTCTATCTGGGCAACGGACAGATGGTGGAGGCCCCGTATTCCGGCCAGCCCGTGCGCGTGCGGCCGGTGGCGTGGGACTATCGCGAACTCGTTCCCCTGGCCACCCGGCCCGGCACCACGCCCAACCGCGCCTGACCGCTTTTGACGTCCACCAGGAGCTGCACGTGCCCCCCGAACCGCCCGCACCTGCGTCGACGACACCGGTGCAGGACTACCTCAACCGAGCTGTCCCCGGTGCCTCCGCCGACTACCTCGTGATCCCCCGCTCCCTGGCCCAGTCGATGCCCCTGCGCTGGCAGCAGGTGTTCGTGGGGCTGCTGGCCGACCTGCACGACGCGTACGGGCACCTGCCGTGGCCGGAGTACCGGGTGGTGCCGAGCCGGTGGGAGATCGTGGCCGACCTCGACGAGGGCCAGCTCGGGGTGGCGGGCATCCACGCCGACCTCGGGTCGAGTGGCAAGCTGGAGTACCGCGACGTCGACGAGCGCCTGATCACCGACCCCGACCGCCACCGGGTCCTGGCCCCCGTGCGCGACCCCCTCCCCCCGGCATCCTCCGGCCACATCGAACCCCGCCCCGCCAAGCCCCTCTAGCCTGCCCGCTCGGCCGAGCGCAGTGCGCCGAGATCGCCGCGTCAGGATCGCCGATGCGCGCGTCGGGATCGCCGGTTCGCGCGTCGGGATCGCCGGTGCACAGCGCGGCGAGATCAGCTGTAGGCAGCGCGCCCAGATCAGCGGCGAGCAGCGCGCCCAGATCAGCGGCGAGCAGCGCGCCGAGATCGGCAGGCCGCAACGCGCCCCGTCCGCCGGTACCCGGCGGATCGGGATCACCGCTGAGCAGCGCGTCGAGGTCACGGGTAACCAGCAACCCGCCGAGATTGCCGGGGCCTCGGCGCATCGGTTCCGTCTGTGAGCAGCGCGTCGAGATCGGCGGTGAGGCCGACGAGGGTGGCGGGCTCCACCGCGACGGTCGAGGAATCCACGCGCACGCTGCGGTAGTCGCCCGCCCCCGTCCGGTGAAACCCGATCACCCGCGGCGCCCGCCGCATGCGGTGCCCATCCGCCGCAGCCACCGACCCGCCGAGCTGCGCGAACATCCGAACGTCCTGACAGACCCCCGTTGGCGCCCCGGGGTTGGGCTGGGTGGCGATCAACACCGGCGGGGTCGGGCCGGGGCGCACCGGGCCCAGCAGGCTCACCACGGCCGCCACCGCGTCCGCGGCGCGGATCTCGACCAACGCGATCTCCTCGCCGCTGCGGACCGCGAGCACCCCGTCCGCCGCTCGACAGGTCGCCACCCCGGAGACCAGCCGATCCGCCCGGATGCGGACGTCCACCGCCCACTCCGGTCGCGCGAGCATCCGCAGCTTCTCGACGAGCTCGGGCCCCGTGCTGAGCAACCGAGCCAAGGCCTCCGCGACGAACGCCCGCCGTGTCGCGGCTGTCGATCCCTGCCGGGGCGGTTCGAGCTGCCACGGCGTCTCGTCGAGGTGCAGGATCTCCCAGCACGCCTCGAACTCCGCAGCGGCGAGCACGGTCGCCCGCGACCAGTCGATCGTCATCCCTCGCTCCCTTGAAGCACTCCATCCCCGTGCGGCGGGAGCGGCACGTCGAAGGGCTCCGACGAGCGGATCCAGTAGGCGTGGCGGTGTTCGGTGGATCGCCGGCCTGCCCCGCCCCCCATCCCCCCGAGGTAGGGCATGCCCGCCGCCCCACCACGACCGGCGATCGGCGACGTGGATTCTGGTGAGCCAGACGGCAGGCGCGCCCCGAACTCACTTCCGGCCCCGGGGCTGCGCAGACCCGTCCCCGGCTCCGCCGGTCCACGCGGCACGACTTCGCGCCACCCACCGCCGCTAGGTGTACTTCTCGCGGTTGCTCCGCCGCCGGTTGCTTGTCCTTCGGCTGCTCCGTCGTCGAGCGCTCCACCGCCCAGCGGCGTGCCTATCGGTCCTCCTGTCCGCGCGCCCGGGCGAAGCCCTGGTCGTGGCTCACCCGGGAGGGCCCCACGACTCACTCCCTCCTCGGTGGCGCCACCGGTCGAGCCCGATGGACCGAGACCTCCTGCCCCATCTGGGAATGCCCCGCGGCTCGTGCCTTCGCCGGTCGAGCCCGACGGACCGACGCCTCCCAACCCACCCGGACGGGTCGCTGAGCCTTCCTTGCCTGGCGCCCCGGGCGGTTCGCGGGTCGTCGGCGACCCCCGCCCGCCGGCGCCTGCGGCTCCCAGTCCAACGGGAGCGGCAGTGCCGCCCTCGCTGATGCTCCCGCCACCGGCCCGGTCGGCCGTGGGCGACCCTTGGCCGCTGAGGCCTGCGACTCCGAGACCGATGGGGACAGCGGAAGCGGGCGGCGGTGCGGCGGAGCTGCCTGCGGCGAGGCCCGCACCATTGGTCCCGTCGGTCGGGTGCGCTGCGACGGCCGCAGCCGTGCTCACGCCCGCGGCGGCTGATCCACCTCCTGAATGCGGGCCCGGGGCCGCGCTGGGTGGGTCGATCCCGGCGGGGGCCAGAGCGGGGAAGGAGTCGACCGCCGCGCGGGTCTGTTGCTCATGGGCCCGGAGTGCAGCGACCGCCGAGGCGTCGTTGGTGCGGTTCTGCTGGGCGGTGGTGAAGTAGTCGGTGGTCAGGTTGCCGAGGAAGACCCCCGGATCGAGGCCGGCGACCGAGGCGGCGGCGGTGGCGGTGTCGCGCCAGCCCCAGGCCCACGGGTCGTCCCAGTGGACCTGGCCGCGGAGCGCCTCGAAGGACTGCCCGTATCCCTCCACCGTCTGGCCGGTCGCGGAGTGGCCCGCTGCCGCGCCCCGGCTCCAGTCGGCCGCGCGCTGCAGGGTGGCGCCTGCGTTGGTGGCGGCGTCGCCGGTCCAGTCGACGCCCAGGCCGCGCATCGTCGCGCGCACCTGGCTGTCGGAGTCGGTGTAGAGCGCCGCGGCACCGGCCATGAACTGGCGTGCGGGTTCCACCGCCGACAACCCCGGCGCGTTCTGGAACCAGGCGAGCTTCTCCTCGAGCGGCGTGCTCAGGTAGGCGTCGTCGTGGTTCCCGATCTGGGTCATGCCGGGAGGCTAGGTCGAGGACAAGATCACCCGTGGGCGTTTGGGCGAACTCGCCCCCGCCCCGGTCGCCGAGAATCACCGATCTGTCGCTCCGACGACAGAAGCATGACTCTCGCCCGCCGATATGATCACCCACCGGCCTTGCCAAGATCGTCTGCATCGCCAACTCCGCCGCGTGGCGCGCCTTCTGGCAGGCCAGCTCGTGGGTCATCGGGACCGTGGCGCCGTTGTAGAAGTAGCTGACCTGGACGGCTTGGCCGGGTGCCACATCAATGCCGACGATGACAGTCATCTTTCCCGTGCTGAACAGGGCGGGGACCGTGACGGCGCGAAGCCCGCAACGGTGATGACATCTAGATTCCGGCTGTACCGAAGGCCAGTTCAACGCCACCCTGGGTGTTGAGGTCGATGGTGTAGCTCTCAACCGGCTCGGTAGGCGAATGGATCCAGTCGCATCCGGGCCCGCGTTTCCCGTTTGGGCCGTCGGTCGCGTATAGAACCGCACGCCCAGAGCGGCTGAGCTGAGCTGCGGGTGAGGGCGCTGCAGGGGTCTAGCCCGTCGATGCGGACTCACGAGGTCGCGGTGGAAGGTTCGGACCTGCGTGGGACAGGCGCGGCTGCGCCGCCGACGGCGGTTGAGCAAGCAGCGCAAAGTCACTGCGACGCAGTGCTGCTAGAGCATGCCCCGGCAGTCATGACAGGCTGGACGAACGAGGCGGCAATCTCCTCGTCGGTGTAGCCATAGGCGCGAGCGGTGGCATCCAATGCCGCTGCCGAGGCGCGCAGGTCGCGGTTGTAGGCCATGCAATGGCTCGACTGAGGCTGTCGATGCGTTCGTTGAATGCGGTGGCTGCCTCGGGTGACACAGGATCGCCGCCGCACAGGCCGACTCCGCTGAAGCGCTGCGGTTCGGTGCTCGCATCTCGCGGTCGAGGCGCTCCGCCTCCGCCAAGAGGGCGGCGCGGGCGTGGAGGACCGTGTCGCGGTTGACGCGGAGGGCGAGGGCCGCGACCGCGGCGGCGAGTCCTCCGTCCGGTGCGGTCACGCGGACGAGGGTAGGGGGTCACCCGCCGCCGTGGGGACGTTCCGCAAAACCCGTGTCCGGCGCCGGGAACACGATCGACGGGTCGCGCGTTGGGCCGAGTAGCAAGTTGAGCGGGGCGGGCTCAATCCCGAGAATCGCCCCGTGGCAGACTTGAGCCCTACGTACTCAAGCAACTCCCCGGAGGAACACACCATGGCTCGTGCGGTCGGCATCGACCTCGGGACCACCAACTCCGTCGTCGCCGTGCTCGAAGGCGGCGAACCGACGGTCATCGCCAACTCGGAGGGCTCCCGCACCACGCCCTCGGTCGTCGCGTTCGCGCGCAACGGTGAGGTACTCGTCGGCCAGTCGGCGAAGAACCAGGCCGTGACCAACGTCGACCGGACCATCCGTTCGGTCAAGCGGCACATCGGCACCAACTGGGCCACCGACGACGTCGACGGCAAGAAGTACTCGGCGCAGGAGATCAGCGCCCGCGTGCTGCAGAAGCTGAAGCGCGACGCGGAGGCCTACCTGGGCGAGGAGATCACCGACGCGGTGATCACCGTCCCGGCCTACTTCGAGGACGCCCAGCGCCAGGCCACCAAGGAGGCAGGCCAGATCGCGGGCCTCAACGTGCTCCGCATCGTCAACGAGCCCACCGCGGCCGCGTTGGCCTACGGGCTGGACAAGGGCGAGAAGGAGCAGACGATCCTGGTCTTCGACCTCGGTGGTGGCACGTTCGACGTGTCGCTGCTGGAGATCGGCGAGGGCGTCGTCGAGGTCAAGGCGACCAACGGCGACAACCACCTCGGCGGCGACGACTGGGACGAGCGGATCATCACCTGGCTCGTCGACAAGTTCAAGAGCAGCCAGGGCATCGACCTGACCCGCGACAAGATGGCCATGCAGCGCCTGCGTGAGGCCGCGGAGAAGGCCAAGATCGAGCTGTCCTCCCAGAGCACGGCCACGATCAACCTGCCTTACATCACGGTCGACGCGGACAAGAACCCGCTGTTCCTGGACGAGACGCTCTCCCGCGCCGAGTTCCAGCGCATCACCTCCGACCTGCTCGACCGCACGCGGTCGCCGTTCAACCAGGTCGTCAAGGACGCGGGCATCTCGGTCGGCCAGATCGACCACGTCGTGCTCGTCGGCGGATCCACCCGCATGCCCGCGGTCACCGAGCTCGTGAAGGAGCTCACCGGTGGCAAGGAGCCCAACAAGGGCGTCAACCCGGACGAGGTCGTCGCCGTCGGCGCCGCCCTGCAGGCCGGTGTGCTGCGCGGCGAGGTCAAGGACGTGCTGCTGCTCGACGTCACCCCGCTCTCCCTCGGCATCGAGACCAAGGGCGGCGTGATGACCAAGCTCATCGAGCGCAACACCACGATCCCCACCAAGCGCTCCGAGATCTTCACGACGGCCGACGACAACCAGCCGTCCGTGCAGATCCAGGTGTTCCAGGGCGAGCGTGAGATCGCGGCCTACAACAAGAAGCTCGGCATGTTCGAGCTGACCGGCCTGCCGCCCGCACCGCGTGGCGTCCCGCAGATCGAGGTCTCCTTCGACATCGACGCCAACGGCATCGTCAACGTGTCCGCCAAGGACATGGGCACCGGCAAGAGCCAGGCCATGACGATCACCGGTGGTTCGGCGCTCGGCAAGGACGAGATCGACCGGATGATGCGCGAGGCCGAGCAGCACGCCGAGGAGGACAAGAAGCGCCGCGAGGACGCCGAGGTCCGCAACCAGGCCGAGTCGTTGGTCTACCAGACGGAGAAGTTCGTCAAGGAGAACGACGAGAAGCTGCCCGCCGACGTCAAGGACGGCGTCAACTCCGCCCTCGGCGAGGCTCAGGAGGCCCTGAAGGGCACCAACACCGACGCCATCAAGGCGGCGATGGAGAAGCTCGCCACCGAGAGCCAGAAGATGGGCTCCGCGCTCTACCAGCAGCCGGGTGCCGATGGTGCGCCGACGGCCGACGCCGGCCCGAGCCAGGGTCAGCAGGCCGACGACGACGTCGTCGACGCCGAGATCGTCGACGAGGAGAAGGACCAGAAGTGATCATCGACGCAATCCTTCCCGCGGGGGTGGCGTCATGAGTGGGCACGACCGCGCTTCCCGCGACGAGCAGGAGCCGGTCGTGGTCCGGGACCGGCGCCGGGTCGACCCGGTGACCGGTGAGGTGCGGGTTCCGGAGGCCGACACGGCCGCCGCCCCCCAGGCGGAGGAGCCCGCACCCTCGGACCCCGCCGCAGCCCTCGCTGCCGCCGAACTGGCCGCCCAGGTGGCCGAACGCACAGCCGACCTGCAGCGGATCACCGCGGAGTACGCCAACTACCGGCGCCGCGTCGACCGCGACCGGGAGGCAGTGCTGGTCACCGCACGCACCCAGTTCGTCGGCGAGCTCCTCACCGTGCTCGACGACATCGACCGCGCCGAGAGCCATGGCGATCTCACCGGCCCGTTCAAGGCGGTCGGCGACAAGATCACCTCAGTGGTGCAGAAGCTCGGCCTGGAGTCGTTCGGGCTGGTCGGCGAGCCGTTCGACCCGTCGGTGCACGAGGCCGTGCAGCACGACGTCGCCGAGGTCGACGGGCCGACGGTGGCCGTGTTGGCCGCCGTGCTCCGGCGCGGCTACCGCATCGCCGACCGCGTCCTGCGGCCCGCCATGGTCACGGTCGTCGACCGGCCGGACGACGGCACCACCGGCGAGCCGACCGCACACTGACGCAGGAGGGAGGGCGGAATGACCCAGCGCGACTGGATCGAGAAGGACTTCTACCGTGAGCTGGGCGTCGCCTCCGGCGCGTCCAACGACGAGATCAAGAAGGCGTACCGGAAGCTCGCCCGCGAGCTGCATCCGGACGCCAACCCCGGCGACGCCAAGGCCGAAGCCCGTTTCAAGACGGTGTCGGAGGCCTACGGGGTGCTCTCGGACGAGAAGAAGCGCAAGGAGTATGACGAGACCCGCGCACTGTTCGCGGGTGGCGGTGGTGGCGGTTTCGGCGGCGCCGGGTTCCCCGGCGGCTTCGGCACCGGCGCGTCCGGCGGGCAGGGGTTCGACCTGAACGACCTGCTCCGCAACGCAGGCGCAGGCCAAGGCGGCGGCGCAGGCGCGGGCGGGCTCGGCGACTTGTTCGGCGGCCTGTTCGGCGGCGGCGGTCGCTCCACCACCAGCGCCTCCCCGCGCAGCAGGCGCGGGGCCGACGTCGAGTCCGAGCTGACGATCGACTTCGTCGACGCCGTTCGCGGCGCCGAGGTGCCGATCCGGCTGTCGTCGCCCGGCCGCTGCGAGGTCTGCGGCGGTTCGGGTGCACGGCCGGGCACGAGCCCGCACGTCTGCCCGACGTGCTCGGGCTCGGGCTTCGTCAGCACCAGCCAGGGCGCGTTCGCGTTCTCCGAGCCGTGCCGCGACTGCCGCGGCACGGGCCGGATCATCGACGACCCGTGCCCCGAGTGCGGCGGCGATGGCGTCAGCACCCGCACCCGTTCGCTCACCGTCCGCGTTCCCGCGGGCGTGGCCGACGGGAACAAGGTGCGGCTCAAGGGACAGGGGCAGCCGGGCATGGGCGGGGCTCCCGCCGGTGACCTGTACGTCACCGTCCACGTCACGCCGCACCGGGTGTTCGGTCGGTCGAGCACCAACGCCGACGACCTGACGCTCACCGTGCCGGTCACGTTCCCCGAGCTCGCGCTCGGCTCCACGCTGACCGTGCCGACGCTCGACGGCTCCACCGTGTCGCTGCGGATCCCGCCGGGCACGCGCAGCGGACGCACGCTGCGGGTGCGTGGGCGGGGCGTGCAGAAGCGCACGGCGACGGGCGACCTGCTGGTCACCGTCGAGGTGGCGGTGCCCGCCAAGCTCTCCGAGGCCGCGCAGACCGCGCTGCAGTCCTACGCCGAGGCCACGAAGGGCGACGACCCCCGGGCTGACCTGCTCGGCGGCAGGCGATGACCGGACCGTCGCTGCCGCCGGGCGCGGGCATGGACAGCCCGGTGTTCGTGATCTCGGTGGCGGCGGAGCTGGCGGGCCTGCACGCGCAGACCCTCCGCAGCTACGACCGGCTGGGGCTCGTACGCCCCGGCCGGTCGGCCGGCGGGGGTCGGCGCTACTCCGCCCGCGACATCGCCCTGCTCCGCGAGGTGCAGCGGCTGTCGCAGGAGGAGGGCGTCAACCTCGCGGGCATCAAGCGGATCATCGAGCTGGAGCAGCTGGTCGACGAGCTGCGCGCCCGCCTCGAGGAAGCGGCCGAGGAGCTGCTCAACGCCCACGCGGCGGCCGAGCAGGCCGCCGCTTCCGTGCACGCGTCCTACCGGCGTGATCTCGTGCCGGTGGACCGCAGCCAGGCCATCGTGGTCTGGCGGCCGAAGAAGAGGTAGTCACTCCATCGTGAACGGGTCGTAGCGGATCCGGTCCAGCGGCGTGCCCGCCACCAGCATGCGGTTCACGGTGGCCCGGATCATCGCGGGCGACCCGCACACCCGCACGTCGTGGTCGGCCCAGGCGCCGTAGCGGGTGACCACGTCGGCGAGGGTGCCCCGTTCGGCGCCGCCGCGGTCGTCCTTGCGCTCGACGACCGGCACGACGTCCAGCCAGCCGTTGTCGTTGGCCAGCTTCCGCACCGCGTCGAGGTCGTAGAGGTCGTCCCACGTGCGGCCGCCGAGGAAGAGCTGCGTGCGCGGCGCGCGGGGGCGCTGCGCGAGGTCCTCGATCATCGACTTGATCGGCGCCAGGCCGGTGCCGCCCGCGATCATCAGCAGCGGCGCCTGCGCGTCCGGCTCGATGCTCATCCGGCCCATCGGCGGCCCGATCCGCCAGGTGTCGCCCACCCGCGAATGCGCGACGAGCGCCCGGCTGACCCACCCGCTGCCCACGGCCCGCACGTGGAACTCCAGCGTGCCGTCGGGCCGCGGCGCGTTCGCGGGCGAGAGGTAGCGCCACAGCCGGGGGCGCTGCGGGGTCTCGACGCTGATGTACTGCCCCGCGGTGTACGGGATGGCCTCGCTGGTCTGCACGGTGATGCGGACCAGGTCCCAGCCGAGCCGACGGTGGTCCAGCACCCGGCCCAGCCACGACGCCGGACCCCGTTCGGCGACGGCCGCCGTGCGCATCGCGCCCGCGACGATCCCGTACGCGTCCGTCCACGCCTTCTCGACCTGCGGGGTGAACGCGTCGCCCGCGAAGTGCTCGATCGTGCCGAGCAGCGCGGTGCCGACCGCGTCGTAGTGCTGGGCGATGAGGCCGAACTTGCGGTGGTCGCGCCCCAGTTGCTGCAGGAACGGGACGAGGTCGTCGGGCTGGTCCACCATCTGCACGACGTGTACGAGCGCCCGTAGCAGCCCGCTGCGCTGCACTTCCATGTTGACCGGGAAGAGATCGCGCGTCTCGGGGGCTTCGCTGAACAGGACGGCGTAGAAGTGTCGGCGCAAGCCTTCCGTCTCCGACGCGACCTGGTCGAAGCTCTTCCGGATGATCTCGACCATGCCGGGTTCGCTGTACCTGCCGCGGTCGGCGAAGTCGACGGCGAGCAGATGTTCAGCGGTCATCGGGGGTGGATCTTCCTGGTCGGGGAGCGCTTACCAGCGGCTCAGAGTAGCGCGGGGCCTCGATGAGGAGGCGCGAGAGTGTCGTCCACGGCACGTACGGTGACGGCACGTGTCCGGAAGCCCGCTTCCGACAACTCGCTAGGATTGAGTGGAACACACTCAACTTTTCTGACGTTGGCCATAGTGACTAGAAGGAACTTCAGCAGGAGGACGTGAGGGATGGATTCCTTCAACCCCACCACCAAGGCACAGCAGGCGATCTCTGCGGCCGTTCAGGCCTCGTCCTTGGCGGGCAACCCCGATGTCGGGCCGACGCATCTGCTCGGCGCGCTGTTGGCCCAGGGCGACGGCATCGCCGCGCCGTTGCTGGCCGCGGTCGGCACCGACGTGAACGCGCTGCGCGGCGAGCTGACGCAGCTGTCCAACCGGCTGCCGTCGGCATCGGGATCCACGGTCAGCGCACCGCAGCTGTCGCGGGAGGCGCTCGCCGCGGTCAGTGCCGCGCAGCAGCTGGCCACCGAGATGGGCGACGAGTACGTCTCCACCGAGCACCTGCTCGTCGGGCTGGCGTCCGCGGGCGGTCCGGTGGCCCAGCTGCTCCGCCGCCACGGCGCCACCCCCGAGGCGCTGCGTGAGGCGTTCGCGAAGGTCCGCGGCTCCACGCGGATCACGAGTCCCGATCCGGAAGGCACCTACCAGGCGCTGGAGAAGTACGGCGTCGACCTCACCGAGCGGGCGCGCAAGGGTGAGCTCGACCCGGTGATCGGGCGCGACACCGAGATCCGCCGCGTCGTGCAGGTGCTGTCGCGGCGCACGAAGAACAACCCCGTGCTGATCGGCGAGCCCGGCGTCGGCAAGACCGCCATCGTCGAGGGCCTCGCGCAGCGGGTCATCGCCGGTGACGTGCCCGAGTCGCTGCGCGGCAAGCGCGTGATCGCGCTCGACCTCGGCTCGATGGTCGCCGGGGCCAAGTACCGCGGCGAGTTCGAGGAGCGGCTCAAGGCCGTCCTCAAGGAGATCACCGACTCCGCGGGCGAGGTCATCACCTTCATCGACGAGCTGCACACGATCGTCGGCGCGGGCAACGCCGAGGGCGCGATGGACGCGGGCAACATGATCAAGCCCATGCTGGCCCGCGGTGAGCTGCGCCTCGTCGGCGCCACCACGCTCGACGAGTACCGCCAGCGCATCGAGAAGGACCCCGCGCTGGAGCGGCGCTTCCAGCAGGTGCTGGTGGGCGAGCCGTCGGTCGAGGACACCGTCGGCATCCTGCGCGGGCTCAAGGAGCGCTACGAGGTCCACCACGGCGTGCGGATCACCGACGCCGCGCTGGTGGCCGCCGCGACCTTGTCCGACCGCTACATCACCGCGCGCTTCCTGCCCGACAAGGCCATCGACCTGGTCGACGAGGCCGCGTCGCGGCTGCGCATGGAGATCGACTCGCGGCCCGTGGAGATCGACACCGTCGAGCGCGCCGTGCGTCGGCTGGAGATCGAGGAGATGGCGCTGGCGAAGGAGTCCGACGCCGCGTCCGTCGATCGGTTGGCGGCATTGCGCGCCGAGCTGGCCGAGAAGCGCGAGGAGCTGGCCGCGCTCACCGCGCGCTGGCAGAACGAGAAGGGCGCCATCGAATCCACCCGTGAGCTCGCGGCCCAGCTGGAGCAGCTGCGCGGCGAGTACGAGCGGGCCGACCGCGACGGCGATCTCGGCAGGGCGTCCGAGCTGCTATACGGGCGGATCCCGGCGATCGAGAAGAAGCTCGCCGAGGCCACCGCCGTCACCCCCGCCGACGACGTGATGTTGAAGGAGGAGGTCGGCCCCGACGACGTCGCCGATGTCGTGTCCGCGTGGACCGGCATCCCCGCCGGTCGGATGCTCGAGGGCGAGACGGCCAAGCTCCTGCGGATGGAAGAGGAGCTCGGCAAGCGGGTGGTCGGCCAGGCCGAGGCCGTGCGCGCGGTGTCGGACGCCGTCCGGCGGGCCCGTTCGGGCATCGCCGACGAGAACCGGCCCACCGGCTCGTTCCTCTTCCTCGGCCCCACCGGCGTCGGCAAGACCGAGCTGGCCAAGGCGCTCGCGGAGTTCCTGTTCGACGACGAGCGGGCGATGGTCCGCATCGACATGAGCGAGTACTCCGAGAAGCACTCCGTGGCCCGGCTGGTCGGTGCGCCCCCCGGCTACGTCGGCTACGACCAGGGCGGCCAGCTCACCGAGGCCGTGCGGCGCCGCCCGTACACCGTCGTGCTCTTCGACGAGGTGGAGAAGGCGCACCAGGACGTGTTCGACGTCCTGCTGCAGGTGCTCGACGACGGACGGCTCACCGACGGCCAGGGCCGCACGGTGGATTTCCGCAACACGATCCTCGTGCTCACCTCGAACCTGGGGTCGACCGGCGGCCAGGTCCTCGACGACACGGCGCGCCGCGAGGTCGTCATGGCGGCGGTGCAGCGGCACTTCAAGCCGGAGTTCCTCAACCGGCTCGACGACGTCGTGGTGTTCCACGCGCTGTCCACTGAGGAGCTCACGCACATCGTCGACATCCAGCTCGACGTCCTGCGGCGGCGGCTGGCCAAGCGCCGCCTCACCCTCGAGGTGTCCGAGGCAGGTCGGGAGTGGCTTGCGCTCAACGGGTTCGACCCCGTCTACGGCGCTCGGCCGCTGCGGCGGCTGGTGCAGTCGGCCATCGGCGACCAGCTGGCGAAGCAGCTGCTCGGCGGCGACGTCCGCGAGGGCGACACGGTGCGGGTCGACCTCGACCCGACCGCGGGCGGCGGCACCGGCGGCCTGATCGTCGGGCGCGCATTGCCGCTCAGCAAGGTCTGAGGAGGGTCCGGCGTTCCGCCACGGCGGAGCGCCGGACTCACCTGAGCGGGTCTAACGCCGTTATCGGTCCGGGCGCGTCGCCGGACTTGCGGACTCTCGCGGGTCTACGCTCACCCGCCGTGGGCCTCTCGTCGACGACCTGGTTCGTCATCGCCGTGATCGTCATCCTGCTGGGTGTGGCGCTCCTGCTTGTCGAGGGCAAGCAGCGCAGCGCGGGCGGGAGCATCAAGGACCGGCGCCGGTGGGCGGCGCTGCGCGGGTGGGAGTTCCTCGACAACGACCCCGTCCTGCCCAGCCGGTGGCGCTACGGCACCATCCACCAGGGCGGACCGGGCGTGGCGCGCAACCTCATCAGCGGTGAGGTCCCCACCCCCGACGGCACCCGCCAGGCCTACGTCTTCGACCACGAGCAGGCGGGCCGGGTCACCTCCGTGCTCGCCGCGATCCAGTCGCAGACCCACCTGACCGCGGCCGTCGAGCTGCGCCTGCCCACCGCGCCCGTGCCGGACGACGTGGCGCTGGAGTACCTCGAGCCGGTCGGCGAGCGCTACGCCTTCGTCTCCGACGCCGACGCCGTGCGGCCGCTGCTCACCCGCAGGCTCGCCCGCGCGGCCGATGCGGTGGGCGACGACGTCGAGCTGCTGTGGGCCGAGGAGTCCTGGGTACTGGCCACCGCTCCGGTCGACTCGTCGGCCGATCGGCTCCAGGACCTCCTCGCCGATCTCGCCGAGGTGGCGGTCGCTCTCGAGCAGGGGCAGAACGCCCACACCTGAGCGCGTCGGCCCTCCTGAGGTCCGGCAAATGAGGGCCCCGGCCCGCGCCGCCCAGGCGACCCCATCGCGGCGTTGCCCCCGCGCCCGAGTGCCCCGGCACGAGGGCCCAGGGGCGCCTTGCGCTGCGGCCACCTGGACGCCACGGGCTCGCGGAACCCTCCTCCGCCGGACCCGCTCCGCGAACGTAGGGTCTCGAGGCGTGCCCACCGCATTGATCACCGGCGCCACCTCGGGTATCGGCGCCGCCTTCGCCGCGCGCCTCGCCGCGGACGGGCGTGATCTGGTGATCGTCGCCCGCGACGAGGCCCGGCTGGCGACCACGGCGACCGCCGCGCGGACGCAGGGGGTCGCCGTCGACGTGCTCCCGGCCGACCTCGCCACCGCCGAAGGCCGCGACCGCGTCGCCGCCCGGCTGGCTGACCCGGACGCGACGCCCGTCGACCTGCTGGTGAACAACGCGGGCTTCACGCTGCCCGGCGAGTTCCTGGAAGCAGAACCCGCCGACCTGCGGCGGCAGCTGGACGTCAACGTCACCGCCGTGATGCAGCTCACCCACGCCGCGCTCCCGGCGATGATCGGACGACGGCGGGGCGGCATCGTCAACGTCTCCAGCGTCGCGGGCTTCCTGCCCGGCCGCGGTGGCACGTACGGCGCGGACAAAGCATGGGTGACGTCGTTCACCGAAGCCGTGGCTGCGACCCTTGCGGGCACGGGCGTCCGCGCGATGGCCCTGTGTCCCGGGTTCGTCCGCACCGAGTTCCACGAGCGGGCCGGGCTCGACATGGGCCGGCGCGCAGGCCCGTTCTGGCTGAACGCTTCGCGCGTTGTCGACGAAGGCCTTGCCGACCTGGCAAGAGGAAAGGTGGTGTCGGTGCCCAGCACGCAGTACAAGGCGCTTGTCGCGCTGACCGGAGTTCTGCCGCGGCCGCTGGTCCGCGGGCTCGTCACGCGCTACGAGAGCCGATGACCGGGATCGAGGACGAGCGCGGTCAGCTCGCCGCCCTCGTCCGCGAGCTGGGAGTCGTACACGGGCACTTCACACTC
The DNA here is from genome assembly GCA_963799945.1 of uncultured Actinomycetota bacterium. Classification (GTDB taxonomy): domain Bacteria; phylum Actinomycetota; class Actinomycetes; order Mycobacteriales; family Pseudonocardiaceae; genus Pseudonocardia. Next base: position 389,728 of record CAWCZG010000001.1, on the reverse strand, counting down.
TCATCAGGTAAGGAAGCCGACTATTACGTCGATCTGCGGCGGGTCACCCTCGACCACCGCGCGGCGCCACTGATCGGACGGCTCATGCGGGTGCTCACGGCCGACTGGACGTACTCGGCCGTCGGCGGCCTCACGCTCGGCGCCGATCCGGTGGCCGACGCGGTGCTGCACGCCGCGGCGGCCGAGGCGGACGGCCCACCGGTCGACGCCTTCGTCGTCCGCAAGGCGGTCAAGGAGCACGGCATGCAGCGCCTGATCGAGGGCCCGGACATCGAGGGCCGCGGCGTGCTCGTCGTCGAGGACACGTCGACGACCGGCTCGTCCGTGCTCACGGCGGTGCACGCGGCCCGTGAGGCGGGGGCCACCGTGGTCGGCGTGGCCACGGTCGTGGACCGGGCGACAGGCGCGCAACAGGCCATCGAGACCGAGGGGGTGCCGTACCGTGCGTTGCTCGGATTGGCGGATCTCGGACTCAGCTGAGCGTCCGATGGTGAAGGCACCCACTCAGGCGAAACCTGCTCGCAACCGATTCGGCCCAACCACGCTCTCGCGCGGTGGCGCATACTCGGGAGTCACGGACAGATCACGGCGGGGGGGTCAGATGGCGAGTCGGCGGAGGTCGTGGAGTCGCCGCGCGTCCATCTGGGCCGGGGTGCTCACCGCCTTCGTGTTGATGGCAGGGTGCGCCGGGCCCGCGTACACCTACGTGACCAACTCGGCCGACCACACCTACCTCAAGGTGCCGAACACCTGGCGTCCGATCGACCAGAAGGCGATCGACGACGCGCTCGGCCTCGACACCACCGTCGCGGACTCCCAGCGCGGCCTCTGGCTCGCGGGCTACGACGCCGACTCCGCCCCGTCGCCCGACCACCTCTTCGGCGCCGCGGCCACCGCCCCGGCCACCTTGATCGGTGTGCAGGACGTTCCGGAGAGCGCGCGGGGCTCCTACTCGCTCGACAAGCTCCGCGACCTCTTCTACCCCGTCTCACCGGCGGGCCAGCAACAGGCGGCGGCGGACCCGACGTCGGCGGTCAGCGACATCACGGTGATGAGCGATGACGTGCTCACCCCGGGCACCGGCGTGCGCGGCGTGCACACCGTGTTCCGCTACCGCGTCGCGAAGGGTCCGCTGCAGGTGATGGACCAGACGCTCTACCTCAACGACGACGCGAGCAAGCTCTACCTGTTCTTCGTCAGGTGCTCCACGGAGTGCTACCAGCAGCGCCAGAAGGAGATCACCAGCGTGGTGTCATCGTTCACCGTCCGGGAGAAGCCATGACCGTGCCGGTTGCCGAGGCCCCCGGGCCCGCGTCGCCGCCTCCGCCCAACGTGGAGACCGCGCCCAAGCCCAAGGGTGAGACGCGCAAGCGGATGACGCTGTGGGACCGCTCGCGGCTGCTGCTGCTCTTCGTCTTCGCCTGGTTGATCATCGTGTGGGCGTCGATGGCGGACAACCCGCTGCTGCCGTTCTCCGACGCCGCTCTCATCCAGCTCGTCGACTCCCAGTGGCTGCTGTGGCTGGCGGGCCTCGAACTGCTGCGCCAGATCCACTTCCTGATCGCCGAGCGCTCGCCCGCCTACTACCGCTTCTGGTCCAAGACCGTCTTCGGCGGCACCGACAAGGCGATCCGCCGCAAGTTCTCCGACTGGACGCGCTTCCGGCTGGCCCGGCTGATCAAGATCGTCCTGTTCCTGGTGCTGGCCGCCATCGTGGCGGGCCAGATCCTGCAGACCTCGCCGGTCCTGGCGATCTTCCAGGCCCCCGCGCTGCTCTACCAGGCTCTGCCGCTGATCCTGCAGCTGCTGTTCGCGTTCTTCTTCATCGCGTTCCAGTTCATCGGCCTGTTCTGGCTGCTCTCCCGCGGTGGTGTGGACACCTACTTCCCCGACGACATCACCACGCGCTTCCGCGACGTCTGGGGCCAGGACCACGTGGTCGACCGGGTCAAGGAGAACATCGTCTTCCTGGAGAACCCGGACGCCATCGAGGAGAAGGGCGGCTACGTCCCCTCCGGCATGCTGCTCTGGGGACCTCCCGGCACCGGCAAGACGCTCATGGCCGAGGCCGTGGCGGGCGAGACCGGCAGGCCCTACGTCTTCGTCGACCCCGGCGCCTTCAACAACATGTTCATGGGCGTCGGCATCCTCAAGGTCAAGTCGCTCTTCCGGAAGCTGCGCAGGCTCGCGCTCCGCTATGGCGGCGTGATCGTGTTCTTCGACGAGGCCGACGCGCTGGGCAGTCGTGGCGCGCTCGCCCAGGGCGGCCCCGGTGGTGGCCGCACCGGGCACGCGCCGCCGTTCCAGAGCGCGGGCTGCCACGGCATGTCCTACCTCTCCGACGACACCCGCTGGATGCTCGCCCGCGAGGCCATGGGCACCACGTCCGCCGATCCCTCGCCGTCGCGCAACCGCTTCGTCGCGGGCGGCATGAACGGCATGATGGGCGGCGGCGGCGGCCAGGGCACGCTGCAGGCGCTGCTCACCGAGCTCTCCGGTCTGAAGAAGCCGCGCGGCCTGCTCAACCGCTGGGGTCGGCGCGCGCTGGGCATGCGGCCCAAGCCCCCGCCCAAGTACCGGATCCTGGTCATGATGGCCACGAACATGCCCGAGGCGCTGGATGAGGCGCTCCTGCGCCCCGGCCGCATCGACCGCATCTACCGCGTGGGCTACCCGAGCAAGGCCGGGCGCGTGCGCACCTACGAGGGCTACCTGTCCAAGGTCGCCCACGAGCTCACCGTCGCGCAGATCGACAAGCTCGCCACGATCACCCCGTACGCCACCGGCGCGACGATCAAGGACCTCGTCAACGAGGCGCTGATCATCACGATCCGGGACGGCCGGGAGATCATCACGTGGAAAGACGTGATCCGGGCCAAGCAGCTCAAGGACCTCGGGCCGCCCGAGGACGTCGAGTACATCGAGCGCGAGCGGCACGCCGTCGCCGTGCACGAGGCCTGCCACGCGGTTGTCGCGTTCCGCACGCGGCAGCACATGGAGATCGACATCGCGACGATCGAGAAGGGCAGCGACTACCTCGGCATGGTCGCGAGCATCCCGCCGGAAGACCAGTTCACGCGGTGGCGCTCGGAGTACGAGAGCGACATCCTCGTGTCGCTGGCGTCGCTCGCGGGCGAGCGGATGTTCTTCGACGGCGACTCCTCGTCCGGTGTGTCGGGCGACCTGGAGTCGGCCACAGCAGTGGCCTCGTTCATGGAGGGCTACTGGGGCATGGGCTCCACCGTGTCGTCGTACTCGACGGCGCGGCGGCTGGAGGTCGGCAGCCCGGGTGGCGGCCGCGGCGGTCCGCCCAAGGGCGAGAACAGTGAGAAGGTGCTCCGCGCCGCGCTGGCCGACCGCATCGAAGACCAGCTCGGTGAGCTGCTCGCGAAGGCCGAGGAGATCCTCAAGGAGAACCGGGTCGGCGTGCTCGCGGTCGCCCACGCGCTGGAGACGCACAAGACCCTCACCGGCGAGGACATCGAGGCCGTGATGGACAACCGGGAAGGCATCTCGGTCGACGGCACCGTGTACTCCGACCCCGAGTTCATCGCCCAGCTGGAGGAGTACCACGCCTCGGCGGCCGGTGCGCACCGCGGCCACTCCCACGTGACGCTGTCCCTTCCCGCAGGTGGGTGGCTGGTGGCGCCGGTGCCCGAGGTCGCAGCGGACACGCCTGCGCCGGATCCGGCCTACGCGCCGGTGCCGGGCTGGGGTCAGCCGCCGTCGTCGGGCCCCGGCTACGCGCAGGGTCAGGGCTACGGCCAGCCCCAAGCCGGCCCCTGGTCCCCGCCCGCGCCGGGCAACGGTTACCCCCCGTCCGCGCCGGGCAACGGCTACCCGCCGCCCGTCTATGGCAACGGCGGAAGCCACCCCGGCACCTGGCACGGCCCGGGGCACGGCCAGCCCGCGCCCGGCCAGGGCTACGGCCAGCCTGCCCCCGGCAACGGCCAGCCCGCGCCTGGCAACGGCCACGGTCAGGCCCAGCCAGGCCCGTGGTACCCGCCGACGCCCGGCCAGCAGCCGACACCCGGCGCCCCGGGCAACGGCTACCCCGGCCAGCAGGGCAACGGCAACGGCAACGGGCACGCCGCGGCATCGGAGCAGGGTGCGAGCCAGGCCTCCGAGCCGAGCCCGTGGTCGGCCGAGGGTGGCCAGGGGCACCAGGAGCCCAGGTCCGAGCAGGCCGAGGGCACCCCGCCCCAGGCCGAGACGGCCCCGGAGGCCGACCCGAAGAACGACGAGCAGGGTCAGGGCTAGCCCTCACCCGCACCCAAACCGACACCCCCGGCGATGCGTGATTGCCGGGGGTGTCGTCGTTGGCGGCCCCGCCGGACGGTCGAGAGTCATGGATCTGCTGCCCCGGCGACAGATCGGTGACTCTCAGCGTCGTTGCGGCGGCGAGGGGCGCTGTCGGAGGGGCCTATCGTGACGATCATGGCACCGCCCGACGGCCACCCCGGCCTGCCCGACCGAGCCGCCGTCGGCCCGGCCGGTGACGAGGAGCGCCGGGTTCGGCCGGTCGCTGCCGAACCTGTCGACGGGGAGGTGGACCCGGGGGCGACCGAGTGGTCGGTGCCGGGGCAAGTGGGGGTGGGGCCGTGGCCGGGCGGGGAGGCGGAGTGGCCCGATGACGACCGCCTCGACCCTGATCTGCTCGCGGCGGGGGACGCGCGCAACGTGGTGGACGCCTACCGGTACTGGCGGCGGGACGCGGTGGCGGCCGACCTGGCCTCCCGCGCGCACCCGTTCCACGTCGCGATCGAGAACTTCGGCCACGACCACAACATCGGCACGGTGGTGCGTACGGCCAACGCGTTCGGTGCTGCGGGCGTGCACATCGTCGGGCGGCGCCGGTGGAACCGCCGGGGCGCGATGGTGACCGACCGCTACCTCGCCGTGCACCACCACGACGACGTGGCGAGCCTGGTCGCGTTCGCCGAGGAGCACGGGCTCGTCGTGGTGGCCGTGGACAACACCCCCGGAGCGGAGCGGCTGGAGACCGCCCGGCTACCCCGCAACTGCCTGCTGCTCTTCGGCCAGGAAGGGCCCGGCGTGACCGGGGAGGCCCACGCCGCCGCCCGCATGACGGTGTCGATCGCCCAGTTCGGCTCCACCCGCTCGATCAACGCCGGTGTGGCGGCGGGCATCGCCATGCACGCCTGGATCCGCCAGCACGCGGACCTCACCCGCGCCTGGTAGCCGGCGCGGGGCGGATCCCACCGACCCACCGCCCCCAGACGCCCAGTGGCTGCGGGCCCGTCAGGAGCAGAAGGGGCACGGGAGGTCTTCGCCCGGCGCCTCCTCCAGATCCCCATCGGCCACGACGAGCAGGGCGGGGACCGGGGGCTCGCCGGGGGTGCGGTAGAGGTCGTTGGTGGCGAACAGCCAGTGCTCGGAATCGGGGAAGGACAGGAGGTGCACCGCTCCGCAGGCCAGCGGCACCCGCTGGCCCGGCCCGAGCCGCCCGCCCGCCCTGACCAGCTCACCCAGCTCGTTGAGCACCACGGCGGCCGTGGCCTGCGTGGTGGCGAAGATGATCAGCTCGGGGTGCCGGAAACCCGCCAACCCCACGGTGTAGACGAACGGCGGAGACTCCTCATCGCCCAGAACCGCCTGCAGGGCCCAGCCGTGGGTGCGGATCGTCTCGCGTTGCCACGCCTCGTACTGGTCGGTCTGGTGGGTGAAGCGCTCCGGGGTGTCCATGCCGGGCACGCTACGGCGGCCCACCGACAAAACCGGGCCTCCGCGATCGCGGCCGATACGCCTATCCCGTCCTCCAGATCCTGCAGCAGGCCGGGTGGGTGGGCTGCGTGCCGAACCGCTGCCGGGTCGGGGTGTCGGCCGACCCGAGAACCACCAGCACCTCGGCGAGCCGGCCCGCGTCCCCCCACGCGCTCCCCGCCGTCAGCACCCAGCCGACCCAGGAAATCCGGGAGCCGACGGCGCCGGGCCGCCCCTAGAGTCGGCGGCGTGGACCGCCAGACCCTCGTCTTCGACGCCGACGACACGCTGTGGGAGAACAACGTCCTCTTCGAGCGCGTCGTCCACGACTACCTCGAATGGCTCGCCCATCCGACGCTCGACCGCGCCGCCCTGCGCGAGGTCCTCGACGACGTCGAGCGGGCCACCATCGCCGTCCAGGGCTACGGCAGCGCGAGCTTCCTGCACAGCCTCCACGTCTGCTTCGAGCGGCTCAGGGAGCGGCCCGCCACCGAGACGGAGCGGACCGAGATCGCCGGGCTCGCGGGCGCGCTCATCGACCACGAGGTGGAGCTGATGCCGGGGGTCGCCGAGGCCCTCGCCGAGCTCGCCACCCGTCACGACCTGCTGCTGCTCACCAAGGGGCAGGAGGCCGAGCAGCAGCGCAAGATCGATGCCTCGGGGCTCGCGGAGCACTTCCGGAGCACGCACATCGTCGCGGAGAAGGCGCCTGCGACCTACCGCGCGCTCGTCGCGGAGCAGGACCTCGCCGCCGACGTCACGTGGATGATCGGCAACTCGCCTCGCTCCGACATCCTGGCCGCCCGTGCGGCCGGGCTGCGCGCCGTCTTCATCCCGCACGCGTACACCTGGGCGCTGGAGGAGCAGGAGATCGACCCGGAGGATCGTGGGGTGCTGCAGCTGAAGCGGTTCCCGGATCTGCTCGAGCACTTCTGCGACGCCGGCAGACTGTCGGGGTGCCGGACGCCGACGTGAACTGGGCTGCGCGTGCGGCGTTGGCCGAGCGGGCGGTCGTGCGCAGGCACCTGCGGCCGATCGCCGGGGTGGTGCCGGGCACGCGCCTGGGCAGCGTGCGCTGGCCCCGCCGCCCCGCCCTGCCGCTGCACTGGCACTACTGGTGGCAGGCGCACCTGCTGGACTGCCTGATCGACGCCCAGCTGCGCGACCCACGCCCGCGCCGGGCGTCGACGATCGCGATGCTCACCCGCAGCGTCCGGCTGCGCAACGGCGGCCGGTGGACCAACCCGTTCTACGACGACGTGGCCTGGCTGGGCCTGGCCGTCCAGCGTGCGGGCACCCTGGCCCGCAGCACCCACGGCCCGGTTCTCCGCGCCGTCACCCGCCAGCTGCACCGCGGCTGGACCGAGGACGCGGGCGGCGGCATCTGGTGGCGCCGCGGCGGTGGCGCCGACGGACGGGTCAAGAACGCGCCTTCCAACGGCCCCGCAGCGATCCTGCTGGCCCGCGAAGGCCAGGTCGAGTTCGCGGCGGCGATCAGCGACTGGATGGCCGAGACCCTCGTCGACCCCGACACCGGCCTGGTGCGCGACGGCGTGCGGCTGGGCCTCGACGGCTCCGTCGACGAGGTCGACAAGCGCATCTTCACCTACTGCCAGGGCGTGCACCTCGGCGCCTGCACGGAGCTGGCCGCCCGCGACGGCCACCAGCGCTGGGGCGACCGGGCGGTCGCGCTGGTCGACGCGATCACCCAGCGCCTCGCCCGGCCCGACGGCGTGCTGCCCGGCTGTGGCGGGGGCGACGGCGGGCTGTTCGCGGGCATCCTGGCCCGCTACCTGGTGGTCGCCGCGCTGCGACTGCCCGCCCTCACCGACGCGGCGGCTCGCATCGTGCTGGCCAGCGCCGACGCCGCCTGGCGGGGCAGGCTGGAGGCGCGCTGCGGGCCGGTGTTCTCGGCCGACTGGAGCCGCCGCGCGGTGATGCCGCGCCGCGGCGTGCCCGAGGCCGACCTCTCGGTGCAGCTCTCGGGCTGGATGGTGCTGGAGGCGGCAGCGCGCCTGCCCCGGTAGGTCAGGCGGCGTGCGCGCCCTTCTTGCCCCGCCGGGCCCGGATGAGCTCGATGATGATCGGGATGACCGACACGACCACCACGAGGATCAGGATCAGCTCGATGTTGTTCTTGACGAACGCGAACTGGCCGAGCACCGCCCCGAGCAGGGTCACGCCCGCCGCCCAGGCCACGCCGCCGATCAGCGAGTACGTCAGGTAGCGCTTCGCGGGCATCTGGCCCACGCCCGCCGAGACCGTGATGAAGGTGCGCACGATCGGCACGAACCGACCCAGGACGATGGCCCTGTTGCCGTAGCGCTCGAAGAACTCCTGCGTCCTGGCCACGTGCTTGGGGTTGAACAGCCGCGACTTGGGCTTGTCGAAGATCGCCGGGCCCGCCGCGCGGCCGATCCCGTAGCCGCAGGCGTTGCCCGCGAACGCGGCGACGACCAGCACCACGCACACGAGCCACAGCGGCGCGCCGATCCCGGCGTCAGTGACGGCGAAGAGTCCCGCGGTGAACAGGAGCGAATCGCCTGGGAGGAAGAAGCCCAACAGCAATCCGCACTCGGCGAAGATGATCAATGCCACGCCGACCAGCGCCCATGGACCGAGCGAGGAGATGATGGTGTCGGGCGAGAGCCAGGCAGGTCCGATGGAGGCCAGTGAGGTCACGACGGTCGAGGGTACCGGCCGACCTTGAGCGCCCGGTAAGAGTCACGCCGTTCCAGGCAAAGCGCCCGGAACGAGGAGCGAGATCAGCGCGAGGGCGGTGCCCAGCAGAGCGCCCGCGACCAGCGCGATGAGCAGGGCGGTGGGCACCCCGAGCCCCGTAGGCTCGATGTCCACATCGACGTAGCGACCGCTGGCGCCGGGCGGCTCGGCCCGCGCCGGTCGCGTGCGCCTGCAGAGCCTCGGCCAAGCGCTGCTCGGACTCCATCAGCTGCCCGCGCGCGGGTTCATCACGCGGCCGACGGCATCGAGCGCGCGGCTGGCCGTCGACTTGACGGTGCCCCGGGTGATGCCGGTGGCCTCGGCGATCTCGGCCTCCGAGAGCCCCCCGTAGTAGCGCAGCACCAGCACCTCGCGCTGGCGCGGCGGCAGCGAGGCCAGCGCGTCGACGACGGCCTGGTGCTCGGCCGACAGCATCACGAGCGACTCGGCCGAGCGGGCGTTGACCTGGTGCGGGGGGACGTAGTCGCGTGCGGTGCGCCGCCTGCGCAACACCGAGCGCGACCCGTTGACCACGGCCGTGCGCAGGTAGCCGATGGCGGCGGCCTCGTCGCGGAGCTCGGCCCAGTGCCGGTGGAGCCCGGCGAACGCCTCCTGGACGACGTCCTCGGCGGTGTTGGGGTCGTCGACCAACAACACTGCGAGACGGACCATGCGCGTACGGTGTTCGCGGTAGAGGTCGGCCAGGGTGCGTGGTGCTCCGCCCGTTTCAGGGGCGGGCGTCGGATGCCCGTCGAGCGCACGCAGCCTGCTCAGCGTCTGCTCGACGGCGTTCCCACCCCAGGCGCCGTCCATAGATCCCCATGGTAGTGGTGGGGAATACTGACCCTCGACGAACCTGCCCATCGGAAGGTCAGACAGTGCCCATCGCCACACCCGAGATCTACAACGAGATGCTGGACAAGGCCAAGAGCGGCGAGTTCGCCTATCCGGCCATCAACGTGTCCAGCACGGAGACGCTCAACGCAGCGCTGCGGGGCTTCGCGGAGGCGCAGAGCGACGGCATCGTCCAGGTGTCGACGGGCGGGGCGGAGTTCCTGTCGGGAACCAAGGTCAAGGACATGGTCACGGGCGCGGTCGGGCTCGCCGAGTTCGCGCACGTCGTCGCGGCGCGCTACCCGGTCAACATCGCCCTGCACACCGACCACTGCCCCAAGGACAAGCTCGACAACTACGTGCGGCCGCTGCTGGCGATCAGCCAGGAGCGCGTCGACCGGGGCGAGAACCCCCTCTTCCAGTCGCACATGTGGGACGGCTCGGCCACCGAGCTGCACGAGAACCTCTCGATCGCGGCCGAGCTGCTCGATCTCGCGGTCAAGGCGAAGATCATCCTCGAGGTGGAGATCGGCGTCGTCGGCGGCGAGGAGGACGGCGTCGCCAACGAGATCAACGAGAAGCTCTACACGACGGCCGACGGACTACGAGGCCACCGTCAGCGCGCTCGGCGCGGGCGAGAAGGGGCGCTACCTGCTGGCGGCCACCTTCGGCAACGTGCACGGCGTCTACAAGCCCGGCAACGTCAAGCTGCGGCCGGAGGTCCTCAAGCAGGGCCAGGAAGTGGCCAGCGCCAAGCTCGGGCTCGCCGCCGGGTCCAAGCCGTTCGACCTGGTCTTCCACGGCGGCTCCGGCTCGCTGCCTTCGGAGATCGCCGAGTCGCTCAGCTACGGCGTGGTGAAGATGAACGTCGACACCGACACCCAGTACGCGTTCACCCGCCCGATCGTCGGGCACATGTTCACCAACTACGAGGGCGTGCTGAAGGTCGACGGCGAGGTCGGCAACAAGAAGGCCTACGACCCCCGCTCGTACATGAAGGCCGCCGAGGTGGGCATGGCCGACCGCGTGGTCGTCGCCTGCGAGAACCTCCGGTCGACGGGCACGTCGCTCGGCCGCTGACGCCCCGGCGCGGGGAGGTGCGCCCTCCCCGCGCCCGGCCGGTCAGGTGATCGAGGCCGCGTAGATCTCGGCGACGGCCGCCTCGAGGGTCGCGTGGAACTCCGCGTCCGACTGGTCGGCGTGCAGGCCCTCCGCGAGCGCCCGGGAGAAGCTCGCGATCACCCCGTGCTGGCGGGCGAGGATGGTGTCGGCCTCCTCGCGGCTGTAGCCGCCCGAGAGCGCGACCACCCGCAGCACCCGCGGGTGGGCCACGAGGTCGGCGTAGAAGTCGTCGACGCTGGGCAGGCTCAGCTTCAGCATCACGTGCCGGTCCTCGGGCAGCAGGTCCAGGCGCGCGAGGATCCCGGCGTGCAGGAGCTTCTCGGCTTCGGCTTTCTGCGGGCTGGTGATGTCGACCTCGGGCTCGAGGATCGGGATGAGCCCGGCGGCGGCGATCTGCGTCGCCGATCGCGAACTGCTGCTCCACGATCGCGTCGACGCCCTTGTCGTCGGCCAGCTTGATCACCGAGCGCATCTTGGTGCCGAAGATCCCCTTCTCGACGGCGTGGGCGAGCAGCGCGTCGAGGCCGTCGATCGGCTTCATCACCTGGACGCCGTCGGCCTCGGCCGCGAGCCCCTTGTCGACCTTGAGGATGGGCACCACGCCCTTGACGTCCCACAGGTAGGACGGGGTGTCGCGGCCCTCGATCTGCCGGTCCATCGTGTCCTCGAACAGGATCGCGGCCAGGATGCGCTCGCCGGTGAACGCGGGGTCGGTGATGATCCGCGTGCGCATGGCGTGGACGGCGTCGAACATCTCGGTGTCGCCGGAGTAGGCGTCCTCGGGCACGCCGTACTGCGCGAGCGCCTTGGGGGTGCTGCCGCCGCTCTGGTCGAGCGCGGCGAGGAACCCGCGGCCGGTGCGGATCTTCTCGAACTGCGCGGAGGTCATGGGTGCAGGATGGGCGCCATGACGCCGCACGGCAACCTGCTCGGACCCGAACCCACGCTGCTGCCGGAAGACCCGGCGGGGGCGCTGCTCGACGGCGGTGTCGAACCCGCCGAGGTGGCGGCCGCGCACCCCACGTCGAGCATCGCGTGGGCCGTACTGGCCGAGCGCGCGCTGGGCGACGGGCACACGATCACCGGCTACGCCTACGCCCGCACCGGCTACCACCGTGGGCTCGACCAGCTGCGCCGCAACGGCTGGAAGGGCTTCGGCCCGGTGCCGTGGGCGCACACGCCCAACCAGGGCTTCCTGCGCGCGCTCGGGGCCCTGCACCGCGCCGCCGTTGCGATCGGGGAGGACGACGAGGCGCAGCGGACCGCCGAGCTCCTCGCCGACTCCGACCCCCAAGCACTGGCCGCGCTCGGCATCTGATCGCGCACGCGTCTCGGCGGCTCCGCGCGGTGGGCCGGATGGGTGGTCGTGAGCCCTTTGGGAACTTCCGGTGGGTTGTCGCCGTTCCTGCCCCGTGCATCTGCTCGTGCGCTGGATCCTCGCTCCGCTGTGCAGGCTGCTCTACCGGCCGGTCGTGCAGGGCGCCGACCGGGTTCCGCGCACCGGTCCGGTGATCCTCGCGTCCAACCACCGCGCGGCCGTCGACACGGCGGCCATCGCCCTCACGGCGGGCAGGCCCGTCTCGTTCCTGGGCAAGGCGGAGTACTTCGCCGGACGGGGCCTGCGCGGGCGCGCGCTGGCCGCGTTCCTGCGGGCGCTGGGCTACGTGCCGGTCGAGCGCGGGAACGCCAAGGCGGGTCTGGCCGCGCTGCACGCCGCCCGCACCGTCCTGGACGCCGGCGGCGCCTTCGCGATCTACCCCGAGGGCACCCGCTCGCTCGACGGGCGGCTGCACCGCGGCCACACCGGGGTCGCGACGCTCGCGCTCGACACCGGCGCGCTGGTCGTGCCGGTGGCGTTGCTGGGCACCGAGCGCGTCCAGCCCGTCGGGGCGCGCTTCCCCCGGCTGCACCGCGTCACCGTGCGCTACGGGCAGCCGCTCGAGTTCTCCCGCTACGAGGGGCTCGGCGGCTCCACGGTGATCCGCCGGGCCGTCACCGACGAGCTGATGGCCGCGATCGCGCGCTCTCGCAGCAGGAGTACGTCGACCGCTACCACGAGCGCCCCGCCGCCTGAGGTGTCTACGGGGTCACGAAGAGCCAGTCGGCGGTGTGGCGGTACCAGGCCCACCGGGTGACGGGGCGGGGGTGCGCCACGCCGTCCAGGACGGGGCTGAACGCCGCGCCGCCGAGCTGCACGGCCCGCCCGACGGCCGAGCCCCGCCCCGCCGGGGCCCGCGGCGGCACGGCCCGCGTGCGCCCGTCCGGCGGTCGGCCCGTGCGGCTCGCCCGCACCGCGATCCCGTCGCGGCTCGGGCGCGACCAGCAGCCGTCGGCCCGAGGCCGCGCAGCACGAGCGTCTCGTCGCAGTAGCACCTCGCCCGCGCAGGTCGCGCACGCTCGCCTCGCCGACCAGCACGCCGCCGGAGTCGTCGCGGACCAGCGGAACGGGCGTCGCGGTGCCGTCGAGCGCCAGCGCCCACGGCGTCGCGCGGCAGCCCCCACACCTGCGCCGCGATGGACCGCTCCCGCGGCAGGTAGGCCACCTCCACGTCGAGCCGTTCGCGGCGCAGCAGGCGCACGAGGACGGCGGCGAGGTCGGCGTCCGTGCCCGAGACGATCACGCCGGCGGGGCTCGAGATCGGCCAGCACCGGGTCGAGATCAGTCCGCTCAGGACGCGGCAGGCAGGACCACACTCGGTAGAGGCGCGAGCGCGCGACTACCGTGGTGCGGGCCCGGATCGCCGCATGTCAGCAGCACCGGCCTCGCCTCTAGCCTCCACGACGCGTCCACCAGGGGGAGTCTCACATGCCTGCGATCGTGCTGATCGGCGCCCAATGGGGCGACGAGGGCAAGGGCAAGGCCACCGACATCCTCGGCGGCCAGGTCCAGTGGGTGGTGCGCTACCAGGGCGGCAACAACGCGGGCCACACCGTCGTGCTGCCCGACGGCCAGGACTTCGCCCTGCATCTGATCCCGTCCGGCATCCTCACCCCCGGCGTGACCAACGTGATCGGCAACGGCGTGGTCGTCGACCCCGGGGTGCTCCTGGAGGAGCTCGCGGGCCTGGAGAGCCGCGATGTGGACACCAGCAGGCTGCTGATCAGCGCCGACGCGCACTTGATCATGCCGTACCACGTGGCGATGGACAAGGTGACCGAGCGCTTCCTGGGCAAGGCCAAGATCGGCACGACCGGGCCGCGGGATCGGCCCGGCCTACCAGGACAAGGTCGCCGCGCGTCGGGGTGCGGGTGGCCGACCTGCTCGACGAGAAGATCCTCCACCAGAAGGTGGAAGCCGCGCTGGACATGAAGAACCAGATCCTGGTCAAGGTCTACAACCGGCGCGCGCTGGACGTCGACGAGGTCGTCGACTCCGTGCTGGCCCACGGCCGCCGCTTCGCCGACCGCATCGCCGATACCCGGCTGCTGCTCAACCAGGCGCTGGAGCGCGGCGAGACGATCCTCCTCGAAGGCTCCCAGGGCACGCTGCTGGACGTCGACCACGGCACCTACCCGTTCGTGACCAGCTCGAACCCGACGGCGGGCGGCGCGGCGGTCGGTTCGGGCATCGGCCCGAACAAGATCGACCGGGTGATCGGGATCCTCAAGGCGTACACGACGCGGGTGGGCTCCGGCCCGTTCCCCACCGAGCTGCTCGACGCGATGGGCGAGCACCTGCGCAAGGTCGGCGGCGAGGTGGGCGTGACCACCGGGCGGCCCGCGGCGCTGCGGCTGGTTCGACGCCGTGATCGGGCGCTACGCCGTGCGCGTCAACGGCATCACCGACTTCTTCCTCACCAAGCTCGACGTGCTCTCCGGCCTGGAGACGGTGCCGATCTGCGTGGCCTACGAGATCGACGGGCGGCGCGTCGACGACATGCCGATGACCCAGAGCGACGTGCACCACGCCGTGCCGGTGTACGAGGAGATGCCCGGCTGGTTCGAGGACCTCGCCCCGTACCGCACGTTCGACGAGCTCCCTGCCGCGGCGCGGGACTACGTGCACCGCATCGAGGAGCTGACCGGCGCGCCCGTGAGCGCGATCGGGGTGGGCCCAGGCCGCAACGAGACGATCACCCGGGACTTCTGAGGCCGCAGGCTCACTCGGCGCAGGTGCCCGTCGACGACGGCCGCCGTGCGGCTCGGCGCGGACTGCGCGGCGGCCGACACCTGCGCCACCGTGAGCACGAAGCCCGTCTCGGGGTCGTCGAGCGCCGCGCCGAACACCACGCCGGTGACCTGCCCCGACGTGTCGATCATCGGGCCGCCGGAGTTGCCGGAGCGGATGGTCGCCCGCACGGTGTAGACGTCGCGGGTGACCTCGCCGCTGTCGTAGATGTCCGGGCCCTTCAGGTTGATCTCCTGCCGGATGCGGCCGGGGGTGACCGTGAACGGGCCGTCGAGCGGGTAGCCGAGCACGATCGCGTCGTCGCCGGACTTGCTCGGGTCCGGGGCGAAATCCAGCGGCTTGGCGGTGAGGCCGGGCACGCGCAGCACGGCGACGTCGACCTCGGGGTCGTAGTAGACGACCCGGGCGGGCAGCTCCGAGACGCGCCCACGCTTGCCCGGGCCCTCGACCGTGGTGGTGTCGGTGCCCGCGACGACGTGCGCGTTCGTCATCACCAGCTCGGGCCCGAACGACGAAGCCCGAGCCCTCCAGCTGCCGCTGGCACGACGGCGCCCTGCCCGCGGATCTTGAGGACGCTGGGCTGGACGGCGGCCACGGCGGGGCTCTTGGCGAGCGCGGCGTTCGGGCGGGCCCGATGGCGGTCACGGGGGTGCGGGCGAACGGGCTCAGCACGTCCGGGAAGCCGGAGTTGTCGAGCAGCTGCCGCAGCTCGGCCGGGCAGCTGCTTGGCCGCCGTCGGCATGACCGAGTCGACGGCGCGCAGCACCTCGCGAGCCGCGCACCCCGGACGCGATCGCCGGGCAGGCTCGCCGAGGCCAGCGGCAGCGCGACCAGCCACGCGGCGACGACGACCGCGAGCGCCTGCAGGATCGAGCCGAGGGTCGAGTCGACGGCCAGGAAGCGCTCGCCGGTGATGCGGTCGCGCACCCGCCGGCCGAGGAACACGCCGGTGGTCTCGCCGAGCACCACCAGCATCACGACGACGGCGACGCTCACGATCACGCGGGTGTTCGTGTTGCTGATGCCCTGGGCCAGCAGCGGGGCCACGCGCACGCCGATGATCGCGCCGCCCAGCACGCCGACGAACGACAGCAGCGCCACCGCCATGCCGTGGCGCCACCCGGAGACCGCCGCGATCAGCGCGAGCGCGATCGACGACGAGATCGACCCAGCTCACCAGGCTCCTCCGGGCACTGCCGTGCGGAGCGCGGGCGCGCGCCAACGCTCGATCACGCCTTACCCGCCCTCACGGCCCCGCGACCTCCTGACGGCCCGCCCGCGCCGCCCTCCATGCGCGATCCAGGTCGAGGATCCGCGCGGTGTCCCAGGGGCGCGCCCAGCCACCCCGATCCAACAGCGCGGACAATAAGCCCCCGGTGAATCCCCATACGAGCAGGCCCGAAACGATGAACGCCGGGCCGGTGTAGCCGGACGGGTGCCGGATCCGCAGCCGGTTGGCGGGATCGGCCAGCTGCGGCGAGCGGGCACGCGGACGACCGTGGCCGTCTCCCCGGCGTCGACGGCGTGCACCGCGCTCGGCCGCGCCCAGTGCGCGAGCACCGGCGTGACGACGAAGCCCGACGGCGGGATGTACAGCTCCGGCAGCACGGCGAGCGGGACGACGCCCGGACGGCTCCAGCCCGGTCTCCTCCTCGGCCTCGCGCAGCGCGGTGGCGATGGCGTCCGGCGTCGCCGCACTCGTGGCCGCCGCCGGGGAACGCGACCTGGCCCGCGTGCGAGCGCAGGGTGCTGGCCCGCTCGGCGAGCAGCACGTCGGGGCCGTGGGCCGGCTGTCTCGCCGAACAGCATGAGGACGGCGGCGCGCCGGGCTTCGGGGGGCGGCGGTCCATGCGGTGGCGCAGCATCTCGTCGACCGTCGAGTCGGCGAGCCCGTCGAGCAGCGGGCGCAGCCACGCCGGGGCGGCATCCGGATCGAGCGTGCTCACGATCCCACTTTGCCGCTGGCGCACCGACGTGCGCGCCGGGGCCACGATCAGCGAGCGCGCGCCCCCTCCGGGCACGTGATCGGCCGCGAGATCGGACGTTCGCGGTGATCGATCACCGCGAATGCGATCACGCCGGGTCACGACAGGCGCGCCACGGCCGCGGCGACGTCGCCCGGCGAGGCGAAGGGGACCGGCGGGTCGACCATCGCCACGCTGCCGTCGGCGCGGACCACGTACGACAGCGGCAGCCCCGGCGGCAGCCGCAGGGCCGGCCTGACGGCGCCGTCCGGGTCGGTCGACCGCGGGCAGGTGCACGCCGAGGTCGGCGAGCAGGGCGAGCGCGGCGCCGGGATCGTCGGCGGAGTCGACCCCGAGCACCGGCACCGCGCCCGGGCCGGCTCGCGTAGCGCGCGAGGACCGGCAGCTCGGCGCGGCAGGGGCCGCACCACGACGCCCAGACGTTCACGAGGGTGACGTGCCCGGCCAGCGCGGCGCCGAGATCGACGGTGCCCGGCGCGCCGAGGCACGCGCGCTGGTGACCCCGGCCGAGCGGGCCCGCGGCCACGTGGCGCCGCCGACGGTGCTCGGGCAGGGGCCTCAGACGCGGCGGCGGCCCGCGGCGCGGCGAGCTGGGCCTCCGATTGAGCACCCGTGCGCCCGCGCCGGGCACGGCGGCCGCTGCGGCGCTGCTGGGCTGCGCCGGGGGTGGACCGACCGTGGCGGCGGCCACAGCGCGAACACGCCCGGCCGCCGCGAGCAGCACCACGACCAGCGTGGAGATCAGGACAGCGCGGCGCTCGGCGATCATCGGGTCGCCGACCGACGGCCGCGACGCCGGGGAGGGGGCGGCGCGTCACGGCGCGTCCTTGTCCTCGCCGCCCGCCGGAGCCGGAGCGTCCTCGTCGGACGAGGCCCACCATGCCGAGCAGATGACCCCGCGACGGACCCTTGACCAGCGCGGCGGCCTGCTGGAGATCGGTGGGGCCCGGTGCCGTAGGAGGGGCAATCGGCCGCCAGGGTGCACGCGCCGCAGGCGGGCTTGCGGGCGTGGCAGACGCGACGGCCGTGGAAGATCACCTGGTGCGACACGATCGTCCAGTCGCGCTTGGGCACCAGCGCGCCGATGGCGTGCTCGACCTTCACCGGGTCTTCCTCGCTCGTCCAGCCCCAGCGGCGCACGAGCCGGCCGAAGTGCGTGTCGACCGTGATGCCGGGGATGTCGAAGGCGTTGCCGAGGATGACGTTGGCGGTCTTGCGCCCGATGCCCGGCAGCTTGACCAGCTCGTCGAGCGTGTGGGGCAGCACGCCGCCGTGCCGCTCGACGACCGCGGCGCCCAGCCCGATCAACGAGTTGGCCTTGTTCCGGAAGAAGCCGGTGGAGTGGATCATCTCCTCGAGCTCGGCCCGATCGGCCTTCGCGTAATCCAGCGCCGTGGGGTAGCGGGCGAAGAGCGCCGGTGTGACGGTGTTGACCAGCTTGTCGGTGCTCTGGGCGGACAGCACGGTGGCGACGGCCAGCTCCAGCGGCGTCGGAAATCCAGCTCGCAGTGCGCATCGGGATGCGTGGCGGCGAGGCTGCGCAGCATCCGCCCGACCCGGCGGGCGCGCCCGAGCGCGGGCTCGCCCGCGCTGATCCGGGCGGCGAGCTTGGCTGCGGCGCGTGAGCGGCTGTCGCGAGGAACGCTGACGCGTGGTGCCGAGGTCACGAGAAGAGCCTACGGCGCGCCACCGACAGTTCCGCGCGGACGCATCCGCGCCCGCAGGCAAGGTCACGATCCGGTATCGGAGAAGTGGACGCAGGCCCCCCGGCGGGGCCTGCGCCGGCCGGGTGCGAGACGATTCGCCGCGACATGACTGCTTGGTTGTCCGTCCTCGTGCCGCTGCTGGTGATGTTCTTCGCGTTGGGTATGGAGCGCGTGGAGTCCCGCCTGCGCGAGTCCACGGTGCGCCCTGAGGAGCTCGAAGAGCTCCTGGAGCGACCCCGTCCCGACGAGGTCCGCGCGCTGTTCCGGCAGGGCACCGGACGGGCGTTGGAGCTGTTCCGGCTGCGCGGCAAGGCGCCCCGGCGCGAGCGACCGACCCGGGGCAAGCGGGCCGCCTGAGCGCGGCAGTGCCTCCATTCGCCCAACCGGGTGTGGAAAATGACCATCGCGACGTCACGCAGGGTGCGCTGACCCCCTAGACTGGCGCGCCGGTGATCCGCCCGCATGGGCAGCGGCGGCCGGGGACGAGGAGCGGTGCAGTGGACGAGGTTCTGATCCGCGCAGGGATCTTCCAGGGAGTGGAGCCGTACGCGGCCGAAGCGCTCGCGCAGGCGCTCGAGGTGGCCGAGTTCCCCCGGGGAGCGGCGATCTTCTCGGAGGGCGAGCCCGGTGACCGCCTCTACATCGTGGTATCGGGCAAGGTCAAGATCGGCCGCAAGTCGCCCGACGGGCGCGAGAACCTGCTGATGGTGGCAGGCCCCTCGGACATGTTCGGCGAGCTGTCGATCTTCGACCCGGGCCCGCGCACGTCGTCGGCCACGTCGGTCACCGAGGTGCGCGCCTACACCATGGATCGCGCCGCGCTGCGCGAGTGGATCGGCAAGCGCCCCGAGATCGCCGAGCAGCTCCTCCGCGTGCTCGCCCGACGGCTGCGGCGGACGAACAACATGCTCGCCGACCTGATCTTCACCGACGTGCCCGGTCGGGTCGCGAAGTCGCTGCTGCAGCTCGCGCGCCAGTTCGGCTCGCAGGAGTCCGGCCTGCTGCGCGTCACGCACGACCTCACGCAGGAGGAGATCGCCCAGCTCGTCGGCGCGAGCCGGGAGACGGTCAACAAGGCGCTGGCCGACTTCGCGCACCGCGGCTGGCTGCGGCTGGAAGGCAAGAGCGTGCTGATCCTCGAGCCGGAGCGCTTGGCCCGCCGCGCGCGGTAGCTGAGGTTTCGCTCATATTAACTGGTACGGCCGTACCAGATTGTGCGATGCTGGCGTCATGTCCAGCTCGTCCTCGCTCGCCGACTACCGGTCGGCGCTGACCGCGCCCGGTGCGGGCGCTCCCCGCGCTCGCTTCCGCGGTGGCCCGCCTGCCGATGGCGATGATCGGGCTGGCCACCCTGCTCTACGTCCAACGCACGACGGGATCGTTCGCCGTCGCGGGCCTGGTGTCGGCCGGGATGCTCATCGGCGTCTCGCTGGGGTCGGTGGCGCAGGGCCGGGTGATCGACCGGATCGGCCCCACCCGGCCGCTGCTCGTCGCCGCCGTCGCCCAGGCCGCCGCCGGGGTCACGCTGATCGTCGCCATCGAGTCGCGGGCGTCCGTGCTGACGCTGGTGGCGCTGCGCCGTCGTCGTCGGCCTCACCCAGCCCGCCATGCCCGGCTCCTCCCGGGCGCTGTGGACCCGTCTGGTGCCCGTCGGGCCCGCGCCAGGGACGCCGCGTTCAGCTACGAGGCGATCAGCCTGGAGGTGTTCTTCATCCTCGGGCCGTCGCTGGCGGCGCTGCTGTCCGCGACGGCGTGGCCGGGCATCGGCACGGCGTTGGCGCTCGCCGCCACGGTGGTGGGCTCGGTCGGGTTCGCGCTCACCCGCGCGGTCCGGACGCACCGGCCCGCCCCCGGGCTGCGGTCGGGCGGGGCTGTTCGGCGCGCTCGCCTGCCGGGGCTGCGCACGGTCGTGCTCGCGTCGTTGGGTTCGGGCTGGTCATCGGGACGGTCGAGGTCGGCGTGCCCGCGGTGACGGCCGCGTCGGGCTCTGCCGCGCTCGGCGGGGTGCTGCTGTCGGCGTGGTCGATCACGTCGGTGCTGGCCGGGGTCGCTGTATTCGCTGCGCCCGTGGCCCCGCCCGCTGCAACCTGCGCCTGCCGGTGCTGCTGCTGGCGTTCGCGGTGTGCGTCGGGGGGATGGCGGTCGCGGGCCCGTTGCCCGCGCTCGTCGTCGCGATGCTGCTCGCCGGGGCGACGATCACCCCGCAGGTCACGGCCCAGTCGCTCGGCGTGGAGGCCACCGCACCCGTCGGGCACGGCGACCGAGGCGTTCGGCTGGGTGGTCACGGCGGCGACGCTGGGCCTGTCGGCCGGGCAGTCGTCGGCGGGTCTCGTGGTGCAGGCGGCCGGTCCGCACGCCGCGTTCCTCGTCGGTGGCGCGCGCGGGCCTCGTGGTCGCGGTGCTGCTCTGGCTGCGCCGCGCGAGCCTGGTGCCCCCGCCCCTACCCGCGCAGGTAGTCCAGCTGAGCGCGCACCGATAGCTCGGCCGCGGGCCACAGCGACCGGTCGACGTCGGTGTACACGGCTTCGACGACGTCCCGCGCCGTCGCGTGCGGGCCGAGCTGGTCCAGCGCGGCCCGCACCTGGTCGAGGCGCTGCTCGCGGTGGGCGAGGTAGGCGGTGGCGGCGGCCGCGATGTCGGCCCGCTCCGGGCCGTGGCCGGTGAGGACCGCGGTGCCCGGGGCGAGGTCGGCGAGCCTGCGCAGCGACTCCAGGTACGGCCCCAGTGCGCCGTCCGGGTGCGCGATCACGGTGGTGCCCCGGCCGAGCACCGTGTCGCCGGTGAGCACCGCCTGATCCGGCCTCGACCAGGAACGACAGCGAGTCCGACGTGTGCCCCGGCGTCGCCACCACCCGCAGTTCGACGCCTGCCGCCGTCACCGCCGTCGCCGTCCCCCAACGCCTCGGAGCCCAGCACGAGCGAGGGATCCAGCGCCCGCACCGGCGCCCCGGTCATCTCCGCGAACCGACGGGCGCCCGCCCGCGTGGTCGTGGTGGCGGTGGGTGAGCAGCACCAGGGCGACCGGGCCGTGCTCGGCGACCGCGCGCAGGTGCACCTCGTCGTCCTCGCCCGGATCCACGACGATGCAGTCGGGGGCGTCGGGCGCGCGCAGCACCCAGGTGTTGGTGCCGTCGAGGGTCATCGGCGACGGGTTGCGGCGCCAGCACGACCGACGCGTGCGGCGTGACCGGCCGCAGCTCCTCGTAGTTCATGAGGCGGCCGTCCGGTAGCCGGGGTCCCCGGGCAGCAGGACGTCGACGCGGTCGCCTTCACGGCGCAGCTGGGGCATCACCGGCTCGATCTCGCGCTGCTCGGCGGCGGCGAGCACCGCGGCGCAGTCGGGGTGGGCGGCGATCTCCCGCAGCGTCGTGAACGTCGGGAGCCATCAGCTGGATCTCGCCCGGCCTCCCAGCGCTCCAGCGCTTCTTCCGGATGCCACCAGCGCGCCTCGACGGCCTCGGTGGTGTGCGCGTCGGCCTCCTGCCCCTCGGGCACCTGCGCGACGAGGAACGCCGTGTCGTAGCGCTTCGGCGACGCGGCGGGCGTGATCCAGCGCGACCAGGCCCGGAGGAGGTCGGCGCGCAGCGGGCGCCCGTCGAGGACGTCGGGGAGCGTGCGGCGGTGGGCGACGAGGTCGGCGCGGGCGCGCGTCGGCGCAGAGCCGACCGGCCCCTCACCGGCCAGCAGCACCCCGCACTCCTCGAACGTCTCGCGCACGGCCGCCTTCACCAACGCCGCCGCCAGCTCGGGGGGCTGGCCCAGCCGCTCGCCCCCACTCGGCGGGCGTCGGGCCCGACCCAGGCCGGGATGTCGGTGTGGTCGGTGGGGTCGACGCCGCCGCCGGGGAAGACCGTCATCCCGCCCGCGAACGCCATGCCCGCCACCCTGCGCTGCAGGAACACCTGCAGCGCGGTGCGGCCGGGCGGGGGCTCGGGGTCGTCGCGGATGAGCACCACGGTCGCCGCGGGCTTGGGGACGACGGGCTCGCGGGTCACCCCCGGACCATAACCCCGCCGCCGCGGTCGTGATCGCGGTTCTCGTCACCGCGCCTCGTGCCGGGTTGGCTGCCCCGGACGCCTCGTGCCGGGCCGGCGCGATGCCGCCGCGCGGACTGGCGACGCCGCCACGCGGCTCGGCGCCAGGCCACCACCCGGGCGACGCCACGCCACCACCCGGTCGGCGCCGTGCCACCACGACGATCTTCGGGCAGAGCTGTTCGGGACGCGCGAGCCGGTCAGGTCGACGGAAGGCGGGCCGGTGGATCGCGGGTGCGGACTCAGCCCGCCATGTCCGGCGGTCCGGGCTCGGTGGGGCCGACCCCGTTCGCCCCGACCTGGCCCGGGCGCGTGCCGCCTTCGGCGTAGCCGTAGGCCGGACCGCTGCCGTTCGCGACCTGCGCGATCGGGCCGGTGTTCGGGCCGCCCGCCGCGGGGTCACCGTTGGGACCGGTGTGGGGCGCGCCGGGCTCCCGGAGGGCGTGGGCGCCGTTGCCGCCCGAGCCGTTGCCGGCGGTGCCGTTGCCATTGCCGCCGAAGCCGCTGCCGCCGCCGCTGTCGGCGTTGCCCTGCCGCCGACCGGCCACCGCCGTCTGAGCCGTTGGGCACGGGCGCCTGGGATTCCGCCCGGCCGGCGACCAGCTCGGCCTGCAGGCGGGCCAGGAGCTCGCGGTCGGCGTCGCTGAGGCGGGCGAGGGACTCGGGCTTCAGCAGTTCGCCCTGCGAGGCGTCGGAGGTGAACAGGCCCTCCGCCGCGGCGGGCTCAGAGGGGGCGACGGGCGCGAACCCGGACACCGGGGTGTCGGTGTCGACCGCGTCGTCGACGGGCCCGCCGACCGCCCAGTCGCCCGACGCCCACTCGTTCGCCCACCCGGACTCGTCGTGCCCCGGTTGGGCGTGCCCGGGCTCCAGCAGGGGGTCGAGCAGCGGCTGGTCCAAGGGCCCGACCAGCGGATCAGGCGAGCCGGTCGCGAAGGCGGGCGCGCCGCTGATCTCCTCATCGGGCCGCGGAGCGGGTCCGGGCCGGGTCCGCCGGGCCAACGGCACCGGGCTGGGCAGCGGCGCGCGGGCGATCGAGGTGACGGTCTGCTCGTCCGTCCGCCTCGGGGTCTGCTCGCCGAACGCCCGACGTCGGCGCCCGCCCTGCCAGGCCCGCATCGGGACGGGCCGCGGTGCGGGCTCCTCGTCCACGGCGAACAGGTCGACCGGCGTCTCGTCGGCCGGTTCGGCCTGCGGAGCTCGCTGCTGCGCTCGGCCGCCACGCGCCTGCCGGCCGTCACTTCCTCGACGACCTCCGCCACCACCGACTCCACCACTCCGGCGGCGACGCAGCCCGCGGCGGGAGCGGGGCCGCGCCGTATCCAGCGGTGTGGAGTCGCGCAACGCGGCCGCGTGGTAGGCGGGCATGCGGCCTGCCCGAGGTGAGCACCTCGACCGCGGCGTGCACGCCGGACCGGCTCAGCGCCGCCGCGATCTGGTAGGCGAGCACCTCGCCCGGCCGCCCGCCTTCCCGGCGTCTCGACGAGCAGCACCGGATGCGGCAGCGGGCCGGGCGCCGAACCCGCGGGCGTCGTGCCGCCAGGCCAGCCGCAGCCGCACGCCGTCGACCGAGCCGGTCGGGCAGCTGCCGCACCGCACGCGACCACCGCCTCGTCATCGGACGCCTGCGCGCTGAACCGGTGCGCTGCGGCGTCGGACGCGGCGGGCGCGAGCGCGGCCTCGGCGTCGAGGTCGATCCGGGCGGCGCGGGCCGCGGCGACCAGCTCGGCGCGCACGGACGGGGGCAGCGCGGCGCCGTCGGCCGCGAGAGCCGCGGTCACCAGCTCCAGCGCGTGGCCGTCCTCGCCGACCGCGACGAGCTCGCGGGCGTCGGCCAGCAGGTCGTCGTCGACGCGGCCGGCGAGGCGCAGCAGCAGGTCGTGCGGCGACCCGGGTGCGGTCGTCTCGTCCATCCGGCCCTCCTCGTCGTGCGGGTCAGGACGCGGCCGCGACGGGCAGAGCGGAACGCCACAGCGCCGCCGACCCGTTCGACGGCGGCGCGGTGGTACGCGGTCGGGCTCCCGAGCGCGGGCAAGACCTCGACGCACGGCGTGCGGTCCCCGTGGGCGCGCAGGATGCGCTGCAGCGTGCCCGCGAGCACCCACGGCGCTTCGCCGCCGACGACGAGCAGCACCCGCTGCGCGCCCCGGCGGGCCTGGCGCAGCTCCGCCACGCCCCGGTAGCCGCGGACGACCCCGAGCGCGCTGAGCGCGGCGGTGTCGAGCTCGGGATCGGGCGCGAAGGCCGGGGTCGACTCCTCCGGAGCGGGCACCGGCAGGACGGCGTCGATCAGCCGGGGCAAAGCCCCCCACGCGCCCGCGGACCCGGCCAGCAGCTCGCGTTCCTCGTCGGTGAGGCCGACCCGTCGACGCAGCAGCTCGCGGGGCAGCACCGCCGCGATCGACGCGTGCCCGCCCGCGGCCAGCCAGTCGCGCAGGCGCCACAGCAGGGTGTCGGGCAGCCGCCCGGCGAGCCGCAGCAGCAGCTCGTGGCCCATCGCCTCGCTCTGCGCCGAGGGTTCGCTCACGGCGCGACCTCGACGATCAACTCCACCTCGACCGGAGCGTCCAGCGGCAGCTCGGCGACCCCGACCGCGGAACGGGCGTGGCGTCCGGCTTCCCCGAAGATGCTGAAGAGCAGGTCGGACGCGCCGTTCGCGACGCCGGGCTGGCCGCCGAAGCCCTGGCGCCGAGGCCACGAACACGACGACCTTGACGACGCCGAGCACGGCGTCGATGCCGACCAGCGCGTCGATCGCGGCCAGCGCGTTGAGCGCGCAGATGCCCGCGATGCCCTTGGCGTCGTCGGCGCTGACCGCGGCGCCGACCTTGCCGGTGGCGGCGAGCTTCCCGTCGACGAAGGGCACCTGCCCGGCCGTGAACACGAGGTTCCCGGAGCGGCGGGCGGGCACGTAGGAGCCCGCAGGCGCGGCGACGGGGGGAAGCGTGATGCCCAGCTCGGCCAGGCGGGCGCTCGGGGACGGCATCGGCTCAGCCCTGCTTGGGACGCTTGAACCAGGCCACGAGCTGCTCGCCGTTGGCGCCGGTGGTGACCGTCACCAGCTCCCAGCCGTCGCGGCCGAAGTTGTTGAGGATCGCCTGCGTGTTGTGGATCAGCACGGGAGCGGTCAGGTATTCCCACGTCGTACCGGGTGTGGCCGGGGAGCTCATGGCCGCCAACTGTAGCCGGCGCCTCATCCTCTCGGGGAGCCGGTGCGGTCGCACGCTCGTAACCTGGGCGGGTGGAGACATCCGGGTGGCCTGCTGCGCTGTCGAAGGCGCGGTTGCACGTGGTCACGGGCAAGGGCGGCACCGGCAAGACGACGGTCGCGGCCGCTCTCGCGCTGGCGTTGGCGGCAGGCGGGCGGCGCACGCTGCTGATCGAGGTCGAGGGCCGCCAGGGGATCGCGCAGCTCTTCGACACCCCGCCCCTGCCCTACGAGGAGCGCCGGATCGCGGTGGCGCCGGGCGGCGGGGAGGTGCGGGCCCTCGCCGTCGACGTGGAGGCCGCGCTCCTGGAGTACTTCGAGATGTTCTACCGGCTGGGCATGGCGGGCCGGACGCTGCGCCGCATGGGCGCGATCGAGTTCGCCACCACCCTGGCGCCGGGGCTGCGCGACGTGCTGCTCACCGGCAAGGCGAAGGAGACGGTGAACCGGACCGACGACCACGGCCACCCCGCCTACGACGCCGTGGTGCTCGACGCGCCGCCCACCGGCCGCGTCGTCCGGTTCCTCGACGTCACCAAGGCGATGGCCGAGCTCGCCCGCAGCGGCCCGATCCACAGCCAGGCCCAGGGCGTCGTGAAGGTGCTGCACTCCGAGCTGACCGCCGTGCACGTCGTGACGCTGCTGGAGGAGCTGCCGGTGACCGAGACCCTCGAGGTCCTCGACGAGCTGCGCGCCGCAGGCCTGCGCCCCGGCGCCGTGATCGCCAACCAGGTACGGCCGCAGTGGCTGCCCGACCGCTCGGTGGCCGCGGCGGCAGGAGGCCGCGTCGACGCCGAGCGGGTGCGGGTCGGGCTCGCCGCGGCAGGCCTCGACCTGCCCACCGACGTCATCGACGGGCTCGTGGCCGAGACCGTCGAGCACGCGCAACAGGTGCACGCTGAATCCCTGGCCCTCGCGCGGCTGGCCGAGGCGCCCGGGCCGCTGCCCCGGCTGGAGCTCCCCCGGCTGATCGACGGTGTGGATCTCGGCTCCTTGTACGAGCTGGCCGATGCGCTGCGCGCGCAGGGCGTCGGGCTGGCCGCGAGCGTGGGGGCGACCCGATGACCGGCACCGCGCGCCCTCCGCTCGACGTCGACGGGCTGCTCGACGACCCGGCCACCCGCGTGATCGTCTGCTGCGGCTCCGGCGGCGTCGGCAAGACCACGACCTCGGCCGCACTGGCCATCCGCGCGGCCGAACGCGGCCGCAAGACCGTGGTGCTCACGATCGACCCGGCCCGGCGGCTCGCCCAGGCGCTCGGGCTGAAGATCCTCGGCAACGAGCCCGACCCCGTCGCGGGCGTCGGCACCGGCGACGAGCTGCACGCGATGATGCTGGACATGCGCCGCACGTTCGACGAGATGGTCGAGGCGCACGCCGAGCCGGGCCGGGCCGAGAAGATCCTGGCCAACCCCTTCTACCAGACGATCTCCTCGTCGTTCTCCGGAACGCAGGAGTACATGGCGATGGAGAAGCTCGGGCAGCTCGCGGCCACCGGCGAGTGGGACCTGATCGTCGTCGACACCCCGCCTTCGCGCTCCGCGCTGGACTTCCTCGACGCGCCCCAGCGCATGTCCACCTTCCTGGACGGCCGCATGATCCGGCTGCTGTCCTCGCCCGCGCGGGCGGGCGGACGGGGGCTGCGCAAGATCGTCGGGGCCGGTTTCACGCTGTTCGCCAAGGCCGTGTCGACGATCCTCGGCGGCCAGATGCTGGCCGACGCCTCGGCGTTCGTGCAGGCGTTCGACACGATGTTCGGCGGCTTCCGCGAGCGGGCCACGGCGACCTACGAGCTGCTGCGTTCGCCCGGCACCGCGTTCCTCGTGATCGCCGCGCCCGAGCCCGATGCGCTGCGCGAAGCGGCCTACTTCGTCGACCGGCTCTCCACGGAGGAGATGCCGCTGGCCGGGCTCGTGCTGAACCGGACGCACCCCGTGCTGGCCGACCTCTCGTCCAGCCAGGCCCGAGCGGCGGCCGACGGGCTGCGCGGGGCGCCGCTCGCCGCGGCCGTGCTGCGCCTGCACGCCGACCGCGTCGACCTCGCGGCCCGTGAGGCGCGCCTGCTCGCCCGTTTCACGAGCGCGCACGGGTCGGTGCCGGTGACCAAGGTGCCGGTGGTGCCCGACGTCGCCGACCTCGACGGCCTGCGGGAGATCGGCCGCCATCTGGCCTCCAGCGAGCCATCGCCTGCGCCGCGGGTGGGCCGTTCCACCACGGCGAGCTGACCGGCCGCTCATGCCGTGCGGTCCAGGTGCGGCTCGACCGACGCGTCGTGCTTCGCACGCGCGTCGGCCAGCAGATCGGCCCACGAGGTGACGTCGGGGCGTCGACGCAGGAGCGCGCGCCGCTCCCGCTCGGTCATCCCGCCCCACACCCCGAACTCGACCTGGTGATCGAGCGCGTGCGCGAGGCACTCGGTGCGCACGGGGCAGATCCGGCAGAACTCCCGCGCCTCCCGCTGCTTGCGCCCCGTGACGAAGAGGTCCTCGGCGTCCGACGTTCGGCAGCGCGACGCGCTCCGCCAGTTCGACCGTGAGTCCATGACCCGCTCCTGGTCTTTTGTGAAAGTGCTCCCGACCAGCACAGACGAAATCCAGGGCGCCGCGGTTCACCCGACAACGGGGGAAATGCGCAACTTGCACCGGACGGACGTACGCTGCGCTGTCGTGAGGTCCTCTGCGCGACTCTGGCGACCGATCGCCCTCTTGGTCGGTTTGTGCCTCCTGGCCGGTGTCCTGGTCGCCGGGATGACGTTCCCCGCTGCCGTCGGGCCTCGGCATGGTGTCCAACGACGCGGGCGACACCGTCACGACCGTTTCGACCGACGTCGTCGACGGCCCGTTGCCGGTCACCACCACTGTCACCGACAGCGCGGGCGCGCCGATCGCCCGGTTCTTCGAGCCGAACCAGAACCGGCAGGTCGTCACGTCCGACCAGATCTCGCCTGCGATGAAGGCCGCGATCGTCGCCATCGAGGACCGCCGCTTCTACCAGCACAACGGCGTCGACTGGCAGGGCACGATCCGGGCGCTGGTGGCCAACTCCGCGTCCGGCGACGTGGTGCAGGGCGCCTCGACCCTCACCCAGCAGTACGTCAAGAACTACTTCCTCTACGTCACCGCGAAGACCGAGACCGAGCGGCTCAAGGCGACCGAGCAGACCTCGGCGCGCAAGCTGAAGGAAGCGCAGATCGCGCTGCAGATGGAGCGGGCGCTGTCCAAAGAGGAGATCCTCACCCGCTACCTGAACATCGTCTCGTTCGGCAACGGGGCGGCGGGCATCGCGTCGGCGGCGCGCACGTACTTCAACACCACGGCCGACAAGCTGACCGTGCCCCAGGCGGCGATGCTCGCGGGGATGGTCCGCAACATCACCGCCACCGATCCGGTCACGAAGCCGCAGGCCGCGCTGGATCGCCGCAACGTCGTGATCGGGCAGATGCTCGACCAGCAGATGATCGACCAGGGGCAGGCCAAGGCCGCGTTGGCCAGCCCGCTGGGCGTGGCGAACCCGCTGGTCACCCAGCCCGCGGGCTGCATCGGGGCCGGCGATGCCGGGTTCTTCTGCAAGTACGTGCAGAGCTACCTGCTCGACGCCGGGTTCACCCTCGACCAGCTCAACCGCGGCGGCTACACGATCAAGACCACGCTCGACCCGAACGTGCTGGCCAAGGTCAAGGCGTCGCTGAACCAGCAGGTGCCGCCGGGCCAGCCCAACGTCGCGGACGTGATGTCGGTGGTGGCGCCGGGCGCGGACAAGCACCGGGTGCTCGCGATGGCGGCCAACCGGACGTTCGGGCTCGACGCGGGCAAGCTGGAGACCAGCTACGGGCTGCCGTACGAGCCGGTCAACCTGGGCGCCGGGTCCACGTACAAGATCTTCACCGCGGCCACGGCGCTGGAGAAGGGGCTGGGCATCAACTACGTGCTCGCGGTGCCCCCGAGCGGCTACGCCTCGCCGATCTACGTCGACGGCGGCGGCCGCCCGATCCCGGTGCAGAACGCGGGCAACTACGCCGACCACATGTCGTTGCAGAACGCGCTCGCGACGTCGCCGAACACCGCGTTCGTGAAGCTGGAGGAGTTCACCGGCGTGCCCGACGTCGTCGACATGGCGGTGCGGCTGGGCATGAAGTCCCTGGCCACCACCCCGTTCGTCGATCCGAACACGCACCGCCGCACCGACCGTTCGATCGCCGAGGTCACGAAGGCCCAGCGGCAGGCCTCGTTCACCCTCGGGGTGAGCCCGACGAGCGTGCTCGAGCTGGCCAACGTCGGCGCCACGCTCGCCAGCGCGGGCAAGTGGTGCCCGCCCAGCCCCATCGAGTCGGTCACCGGGCAGAACGGGAAGCCGGTGCCGGTCAAGGAGGCCGCCGTGCGAGCAGGCCGTCGACCCCGGCCTGGCCAACACGCTCCTCACCGGGCTGAGCCAGGACGTCGTCGGCGGCACCGCGGCCGGGGCGGCCCGCCAGGTGGGCTGGAACCGGCCGATGGCGGGCAAGACCGGCACGACGCAGCAGCACAAGTCGGCCGCGTTCGTCGGGGTGGTGCCGCAGATGGCCGGGGCGGTGATCACCTTCGACGACTCCAGCGCGCCGCGCCCGCTCTGCGACGGCGCCGGCTCACCGTTCGCGTGCGGCAGCGGCAACATCTTCGGCGGCAAGACCCCGGCCCAGACCTGGTTCGGCGCGATGAAGCCGCTGCTGGACGGTCAGCCGGTCCTGCCGCTGCCGCCGACCGACCCCCGCTACCTGGACGGCGCCCCGGTCGCCCAGATCCCCGACGTGGTCGGGAAGCCGGTGAACGAGGCCCGCGCGATCCTGCAGCGGGCGGGGCGGACCAGCTCGGTCGACACGACGGACAACGAGGCCGACCGCGGCACCGTGGTCGGACAGAACCCGCAGGGCCAGGCGCTGCCCGGCGAGACGGTGCTGCTGACGGTGAGCAGCGGCAACGCGCCCGACGCGCCGGACGCGCCCGGTGACGGGGGCGATGGAGGCGACGGCAACTAGCGCCCGGGCCGGAAGGTGATCACCGGTCCGCGCGCGAGATGGACTTCAGCGGGGTCCGTTCATGCGCAGACCCCGTCCAGGTTGCGCTCGACCGACGTCCGCCTGACCCTGCGGGGTGAAAGCCCGCGCGTGTTCCGCATCCATCGGGCGGCCGTCGTTCTAGCATCGATTGCCGTGAGGGACCGGCCGAACGACCCAGTGGTCGAGCTGGTCAGTGGGCTCGTCCGGCCTCGTCGCCACCGCGGCCCGGCGTCGACCGGCCGGACCAACGGCACGGCCGCGCACCCTGACGTCGCGTCCTTCATCGCCGCCCGTACCGCGGCGCTGGAGTCGGGGAACGATCCGGGCGCCGACGGCGGCAGTGACCCGCCACCCGAGCCTGCGGTCGTCGAGCTCCCGCCCCCACCCGAGACCCGCCCCCGGATCGTCGAGGACCCGGCGATCCTCGGGTTGACGCGCGTTTCCCGCAGCCGGCTGGGGTCGCGGCTGTTCACCTGGTTCTTCGTCTTCGTCTACGCCGTGATCCTCATCCAGCTGGTCCTCTCGCTTCTGCAGACCTGATGTCCGGTTTCGTCGGTGGCCCGGCCTACCCTGGCCAGTGACACCGGGGGAGGTGAGCCGCCATCAGCACGTCCGTGCCGCCGCCGTCCGCGCCCACCGCCCACCGTGTGCGGGCGGTCCTCGCCATCCCGGCGTTCCGTCGCCTGTGGTTGGTCACGTCGCTCGCGGGCGTGTGCGATTGGCTGAGCCTCCTCGCCCTCTCCGCGCTGGCCACCCAGCTGACCAGCGGTTATCAGGCGCAGAGCTTCGCGCTCGGCGGCGTCGTGGCCACCAAGCTGCTCCCGCCCCTGCTGCTGGGGCCGGTCGCGGGCGCGCTGGCCGACAAGTTCGACCGCCGCCGCGTGATGGTCGTCTGCGATCTGCTGCGCTGCGCGCTTGTTCGTGTCGATCCCGATCGTCGGCACGATCTGGTGGCTGCTCGCGGCCACGTTGCTGATCGAGATGTGTGCGCTGTTCTGGATACCGGCCAAGGACGCGGCCGTGCCCAACCTGCTGCGCAGGCCCGACCAGGTGGAGACGGCCAACCAGCTCGCCCTCGTCATGACTTACGGCGTGTCGGTGATCAGCGCGTCGGGCCTGTTCGCGCTGCTGTCGCGCGGCCGGGGCGATCGTGGGGGCGTCGGCGCTCGACACGGTCTACGTCGCCGTGCTGCTCTCCGGCTCGGCCTACCTGGTCATCGCGCTCACCGTGCTCCTGCGCATCCCGGAGATCTCCGGCCGGTCCGGGGCGGGCCGAGGCGACGCTCGGGGTGTTCGCCCTGATCAACGACGGCGCCGCCTTCGTCGTGCGCACGCCGCTCATCCGCGGGCTGGTCGTCGGCATCATCGGCGCGTTCGCCGCGGGCGGCATCGTCATCGGCTCGGCCACGCTCTACGCGCACAGCCTCGGCGGCGGCAACGCGGCCTACGGCGTCCTCTTCGCCTCGGTGTTCATCGGCCTCGCGATCGGCATGGGTGCGGCGCCGCGCATGGCCCGGCGGATCCCGCACAACCGGCTGTTCGGGGCGGGCATCGTCGCGGCGGGCCTCGCCCTCGTGCTGGTGTCGCTGGCCCCGCACCTCTTCCTCGCGATCGCCGCGGTGATGCTGGTCGGCGGGTTCGCGGGCATCGCGTTCCTCACCGGGCTCACGATCATCGGCTCGCAGGTGGCCGACGAGATCCGCGGCCGGATCAACGCGTTCGTCCAGACCATCGTGCGGCTGACGCTGCTCGGCTCGCTCTCGGTCGTCCCGGTGATCGTCGGGCTGGTGGCCACGCGCACGATCGGCCCGTTCACCGTCGACGGCACGCGGGTCGTGATGTTCGCCGGTGGGCTGGTCGCGGCGGCCGTCGGCTCGATCGCCTACCGGCTGATGGACGATCGGCGCACCGCGCCGATGCTGCCCGATCTGCTGGTCGCGCTGCGCCGGGGCGAGCCGCGGGAGGGCACCGGCGTGCTGATCGCGGTCGAGGGCATCGAGGCCGAGCAGGCCGCCGAGCAGGCCGCGCGGTTGGCTTCGCGACTGCGCGAGGCGGGCCACACGGTCGTCGAGCTCGAAGGCGGGGCGGCGGATCGCGAGCGCTGGAGCGCCGCGATGCGGGAGGCCTCGCTGTCCGGGCCGCGGGCGCGGGCGCTGGCCGCGGCGACGATCCTGGCGGACCAGGTGGAGCGCGTCGTGCGCCCCGCGCTCGCCGCGGGCGCGGTCGTCGTCGCCGATCGGTTCCTGGCTGTGCCGCTCGCGCAGTTCGGCGTGGCCACCGACGGGCTGGATACGGGCGAGCTGGAGCGTCTCGCCGTCTGGGCCACCGGACGGCTGCGCCCCGACGTCTCGGTGCTGCTCGACCGCGCACCCGACGTCGGCACCGCCCCCGCGTCCGCACTCGCCGGGCGAAGAGCACGTGCGCGTCCGGCGGCTGCTCCTCCACATGGCCGCGGCCGAGCCCCACCGCTACGTCGTCGTCGACGCCGACGGCCCGCCCGACGAGGTGGCCGAACGCGTCGCTGCAGCCCTTGCGCCCCTCCTCCCTCCCCGCCTCGGCGGGCGAGAGCAAGCCGGTGGGCGTGGGCGCCTCGTTCCGCGGGACAGCCGCCTCCTCCCACCCCCCCGAACCGTCGTCCTTCGAAGAGCGCCACCCCGACCCCGACTCAACCCCCCGGGATGCGCCGGAGCCCCCACCATGACCGCCGCCGCCCCCTCCCCACCCTCGCCGCGGCGGTCGCGGCCCGCCTACCGGCACTTGCCGTCTCCGGCCGGCCAGCCGAGCGCCCCTCCGACCTTTCAGCAGCTCGGAATGCGTCGGAGGCGATGTCATGACGGTCGCAACCCATCTCCCCGCACCGGCCGGCCGCTGCCTGCCCGCCGAGCACCGCCCCGCCCACGACGTGGCACCCGGGAATGAGCCGGAGGCCGCGGCGTGACCGTCGCAACCCGCCTCCCCGCCGCCGCGGTCCCCCGATTGCCTGCGGAGCGCCGCAGCGGCGCAAAGTGGAGGCCGTGGTGAGCGTCTGGGACGAGGTCGTCGGGCAGCCCGCGGCGGTCGCGGAGTTGCGCCGGGCGGCGGAGAACCCGGCGGCGATGACCCACGCCTGGCTGTTCACCGGCCCGCCCGGCTCCGGCCGGTCGGTGGCGGCGCGGGCGTTCGCGGCGGCGCTGCAGTGCCCGCGCAACGGCTGCGGCGAGTGCGTGGCCTGCCACACGGTCATGGCGGGCACGCACGCCGACGTGCGCGAGATCGTGCCGGAGGGCCTGTCGATCTCGGTGAAGTCGATGCGCACGCTCGTCCAGTCGGCCGCCCGTCGCCCGGCGATGGGCCGCTACCAGGTGCTGGTCGTCACCGACGCCGACCGGCTCACCGAGAACGCGGCCAACGCGCTGCTCAAGTTCATCGAGGAGCCGCCCGAGCAGACGATCTTCCTGCTGTGCGCGCCGTCGGACCACCCCGACGACGTCGCCGTCACCATCCGCTCGCGCTGCAGGCCGGTCCGCCTGCGCACCCCGACGGCCGAGGCGATCGCCGACGTCCTGGTGCGCCGCGACGGCGTCGATCCCGCTCAGGCGGCTTGGGCGGCGTCGGTGTCGGGCGGCCACGTGGGGCGCGCGCGCCGGCTGGCCCGCGATCCCGAAGCCCGCGGCCACCGCGACACCGTCCTGGGCCTTCCGCTGCGGCTGCGCGGCCATCGGCGACGCGTTCGCCTACGCAGGCGACGTGGTGCGGTCGGCGCGCGAGGAGGCCTCCGAGCTGTCCGAGGGCCGCGACGCCGCCGAACGCGAGGAGTTGGCCGTCGCGATGGGCGCAGGCGGCGTCGGCAAGGGCGTCGCCGCGGCCGCCCGGGGAGCCAAGGCGGCCGAGCGCGAGCTGGAGAAGCTGCAGCGCTCCCGCAACACCCGCACCCAGCGCGACGCGATCGACCGCGCCCTCGTCGACCTCGCGGGCTTCTACCGCGACACCCTCGTCGCCGGCGCAGGCGCCCGCGTCCCCCTCACCCACCCCGATCGCGAGTCCGACATCCGCCAGGCGGCGGGCGACTGGGAGCCGGAGTCGGTGCTGCGCCGCCTCGAAGCCGTCCTCGCCTGCCGCACGGCGATGGACCAGAACGTCAAGCCGGAGATCGCGGTCGAGGCGATGATGACCATCCTCCACCGCGGCTGAGCTGCGCGGACGACCCCCGAGCCAGTGCCCCGGGGTGACCCCCGACCGCGCCCAGACCGGCCGCTACACTGGCGCCCGCACAACGCCGCCTTAGCTCAGTCGGTTAGAGCGACGCACTCGTAATGCGTAGGTCTGGGGTTCGACTCCCCAAGGCGGCTCCACAGGCCAGACGGCCTCTCACCAGCGAGACCTTCCTTCCAAGATCGCCAGAATGATCCACATTGACTGGATCTTCGGTCTCTGTCCACGAGCTACGGCCAACGGCGCGGCGGCAGCCGCGAGCGGGACGGTGTCTACCAGGTCCGCGTCTACGTCGGCGCCGATCCGGTGACCGGCGATCGCGTCGACCTGACCGGTACCGCGACCGCCGAGCGCGAGGCCGAGAAGCTGTTGACGAAGTTCCTCGCCGAGAAGGACGCTCGACGGGCGGTCCGTAGCCGGATTACGTTCGGGGATGCCTGTGACCGGTGGGTGTCGAACGTCGACGTCGAGGTGAAGACCCGCCATGAGTACGCGGGATACGTCCGGCGGACGCTGCACCCGGTTTTCGGCGCAGTGCCGGTTGCCCGTCTGGACGCGTTGGCCATCGAGAGTCTCTGTGCGCAGCTTCGTTGATGCCGGCGACTATGCACGCCGGGCGAGCCGCTCGTTGACCATCGCACTGACGGTGATCACCTCTGTGACCGGCGCTGTCGACCACACACCTGCCGCCCGCTCGCACCAGCGACGATTCGGACGTTGCCCGCCATCCTGAGTGGCACGTTGAGCAGGGCTACGCGCTACAGCTGGATCGCGGTGAATCCGATGGACCAGGTCGTGAAGCCACGTGCTCGCCGCCCCCTCGGCTTCCAGTCCGAGCCGGCGAGTACTGGCATCGTTTGCGTAAGCGACGGGGCCTGTAGCGCGAACGGTGTTTCGGCGTGGTCGATCGGTACGATTCAGCGCCCGGCCAACGGTCACTGAACGTGATGGCGAAGGCGTCGATCACTGGCTTCCAGCGCATCGTCCATCGGTTGCGGCCTGTTCCGGTCGGGTCCAGGCTGCGGGTGACAAGGTACAGACACTTCAGCACAGCTTGCTCGGTGGGGAATGCCCCCGGGCCGTACCGCGCGTCGGTAGCGGGCGTTAAGGCTTTCGATGGCGTTTGTGCTGCAGATGACCCGCCGAATTTCGACATCGTAGTCGAGGAACGGGATGAACTCGTTCCAGGCGTTACGCCAGAGCCGGATGATCGCCCGATACTTCTGACCCCATTTGCGGAGCGATAACCTGAGGTTGGGTTCGGCCCTCGCGTGTCCGGCCTGCAGCGACACCCTCGTTCGACCGTCCGGAGACGCCTCGCAAATGTCCGCGACCGGATTGAACGTCAGGATCGGGCGCGGTCATGTGCGGGACTGGGTGCGGCCGTGGTGCCGCGGATGATCAGTTGTGGTTTCAGCGCGATGTTCTTCGGTTTGCGGGTGGGTTGATCCAGTCGGTCGACGACTGCCTTGATGGCTGCCCGGGCCTGCTTCTTGATGTCCTGGCGAACGGAGGTGAGGTCGATCCCGGGAAGCCGTCCGAACCGGGAGTAGTCGTAGCCGATGATCGATAGGTCGCCGGGCACGGTGATGCCTGCACGCAGCATGGTGTCGAGGGCGCCGATGGCGCTGAGGTCGTTCGCAGCGATGACGGCGGTGGGCAGCGGACCGCCTAGTAGGACTTGGGCTGCCGTGGCGCCGTCGTCTTCGTCGTAGCCGCCGGAGATGATCTGGATGTCGGCGGTGAGGCCGTGGTCGGTCATCGCGGTGCGGTAGCCGGCTCGTCGGTCTTCGGCGCCGGGGTTGTCGCCGCCGTCGATGTAGGCGATGGCGTGGTGGCCGAGGCCGACGAGGTGCTCGACCGCTTGTCGGGTGCCGATGGCGTCGTCGTTGCGGATCACGTCGACGGAGCCTCGGGTGACGCCTCGCCCTAATTCGACGACGGCGACCTCTTCGGCGAGGGGTTCGAGGTCGCGGGCGTGGAGTTCCGGGCCGACGACGATCAGGCCTGCGCAGCGGTAGCGCAGCAGCTCATCGACCACAGCGTCTTGTCCGCGACCGGGAGTGAAGGGGCCCAGCAGCAGGTCGTATCCGTGTTGTTGGGCGGCGGGGTACATGTGTTCGACCAGTTCGACCTCGAACGGGCGTCGCAGGGAGAACAGGACGCCCAGCGTGCGGCTGCGGTTTCGGCGTAGGCCTTGGGCGAGTGAGTCGGGTCGGTAGCCCAGTTCGGCGGCGGCCTGGAGCACGCGCTCGCGGGTGGCGTCGGAGGCGCCTTCGGCGCCACGCAGGACGATCGAGACCAGCGCTCGGGACACGCCAAGGTGTTTTGCGATGCGGGGTTCGAGGGGTGCGAGCGGTTTCAGAGGAGGACGAAGTCGTCGGTCCAGGCCTGGATCTTCGTGATGTCCTCGGCCGGGAAGCAGATGATCGCGTTGATGACGGTCTGGACGAAGGGGACGGCATAGTCGAGGAAGGTCCGCACCGTTGCCGGTGAACCCGTCGATGAGCTCGGCGGGCCTGCAGAGAACACGCTCACGGGGAGTACCGGCGCTTCGCCGACCGGATCGAGCGCTTGGGCCCGATGCCCGGCATGAAGATCACCGGTGACCATGTGGCCGACGCCGCAGAACGATTCCGAGGCCTCGCGAGCCGGCCGGTCACCTCGATGACGGCCACGGTGTCGTCGGCCATGCCTGGGCGTTCGCCGTTCTGAATCGATGGCCGACGCGCTGATAGCTCGCCGGAACTACCTCTGCGGTCTCCACCGACGCGCGCAGCGAGCCTTGCTGGTCCTCCTCCGCGCCTTCGTCGTCCGCTGGCTTCCGGACCTCGAGCTCGCCGCACCAGCAGGTTATGTGAAGACGCTGGTGAAGGCGTCGTTCAGCTCGCGGGCGTGGTAGAAGATGCCCTTGGCCAGCTGGTCGACCGTCCAGTTGATGGTCGGGAAGTCGTGTTGCACGCGGTAGCCCAGCCCGGCGAAGACCTCGTTGCGGTTACCGGCCGGGTCGAAGAAGTAGATCGTGGTGCCGCGCGTGATGCCGTGCCGGGTCGGGCCGATGTCGATCGGCACGTCGTCCATGGAGAAGATGTCGCCCGCGCGCAGGATCGAGCTCCAGTCCTCCAGGTGGTAGGCGAAATGGTGCAGCTTGCCGTTGGGGCCCTTGATGAACGCGATGTCGTGCGGCGACTCCCCGCAGCTCATCCAGGTGCCGATCACCTCCGGCTCGTCCATGCTGGTGACCACCCGCTCGGCGGTCTTGAAGTCCAGCACCTCACGCAGGAACCGCTCGTTGAGGCCGGGGTCCTCGCACGGCATCAGGGCGTGGTCGATCCAGTGCGTGCCGACCCCGCGCAGGTTCCGCGGCCACGCCTCGGGGTTGATCGCCCCGGTCTCGGTGCCCGCGTACTCCATCTCGGTGTAGAGCTCGACGTTGTGCTCGGAGGGCAGCGTGATCCGCACGCCCTCGCCGACGGTGAGGTTCTCCCCCGCGGAGAAGCGGCCGGTCGTCACGCCGAACTGCTGCGCGCGCTGCTCGAACTCCGTCATGGCGTCCGGGCTCTCGACCTTGTAGCCGAGCTTGACCAGCCCGACCCCGCCTTCTTCGAGCACGAGCGAGTGGTGGTCCCACTCGTCCCAGCACTTGAGGTAGAGCTTGCCGGGCTCGGAGGCGACCACCTCCATGCCCAGGGTGTTGGAGTAGTGGTTGCGGGCCTCTTCCAGGTCGGTGACGCGGAGGTGGACGTAACCCAGGCGGATTACCTTGCTCATAGTGATCCCTTCGATGGATTGGTGAGAAAGCCGAGTACGCGACGCAGCCGGTCGCCTTCCTGCAGTTCGACCACCACGTCGGTGAGCGGCACGGCGCGGCAGCTCAGGCAGATGCCTTCGACGCGCTCGTCGTCGGACAGCACGCTGTCGGCGATCGGGCGCTCGTAGCGCACCTCGCCCGCGAGCAGGTGGAGCTTGCAGATGCCGCAGCCGCCGCGCTGGCAGCCGACCCGGTACCGCAGCCCGGCCCGCCCTAGCGCGCGCAGCAGCGTCTCGTCCTCGGCCGCAGTGATCGTTATGCCGTCGGGGTGAATGGTCACCTGGGCCATGTCGGGGAGGTCACCGTGCTGGTCCGTGGCACGTATCGAGCTTGGTCGTCATCTCGGCCTCCGGATGATGGGGTCTACGCGGGTCAGACCCGCGCTCGGCGTCAGGACCCGCCCGTCCCGTCATGGTGCTCACCAAGTGCGATGCCGAAACGGTAGGCGCGCTCTCAGGACTGGGCGATCCGTTGCCTGCACCGTTGATCCAGTTACTGCAAGTGATTCTTGAGCAGCAGCGGGATTGGGCGAGTGATCAGCTGCGCAGAGTCTGTGATGGCGGTACGCCGTAGCGCTCCCGGTAGGCCGCAGCGAAGCGCGGGAGGTGTCCGAACCCCCAGCGGAACGCGATGTTGGCGACGGACTGACCGTCACCCGACACCGCGGCCAGAAGATCTTCGTGGGCACCAACCAACCTGGCCCGACGCAAGTAGGTCATCGGGCTGAGGCCGAGGTGCTCGGCGAACGCGGCGTGCAGCGAGCGCGCGCTGGTTCCAGCGACTAGCGCGAGGTCGGCGATGGTATGGGGCGCCGCAGGGTCCGCTTCGATGCATTCGATCACCCGCCGGAGCATCCGCGGGCGGGCGGGGCGAGGGCTGCCCTCGAGCCGGTCGGTGAAGTTGTGCGGCTGCGCCGCGAGCAGTTGCCCGACGATCAGTTCCTCTAGCGGGCGGACGACCAGGTCGGGCGCTCCCTCGTCGAGCGCATCCCGCAGCATCGCGACGGAACGCAGCCAGCGCTGACCCGCGCTGCTCGTGACATCGAACGCCACCGCGAAGCGGACAGCCTCGTCTGGCGGATAGCCGAGCACCGACTCGACGGTCCGCTCGACCACCGCTGTGCTGATCTTGACGGCGAAGAGGTCGAGGTCGCCGCTCCACCGCATAGTGAAGGCTTCAGTCGGCGGTAGAACCGCGCCCCTGCCGGGGAACGACTCGAACTCGACTGCGCCGATGGCCGATAAGGAACTGCCGCGCAGCGGAATATTAATCTTGTAGTAAAGGATGCGGCCCGGTCGGAGCACCACTTCGGTGCCATACCGCAGGTTGGCGACTGTGATGGACTCGGTGCTGCGGGCCCGGAGCACGACATTCAGGTCGGCGGCCCGCCCGACGACGTCCAGGCCATGAGCGGTGAAGTAGGGCGCAACCAGCTCACATGCCTCGTCGCGATCCTTGCTGTGCAGGACCGTGGTGCGCCCGTCGTCGCGCCTGGGTAGGCGCGCTCGGTCGGGTGTCGCGCCCAGGACCACCTCGGTGTGGCCACCGGTGTCGGTCACCTGACCCCAACTCCTCGCCCTATCCAGCGGTCTGGCAAATTTGGCACAAGGCGTGATGACCTGGCAACGCATCGCACGGCCAACGAGCTGTGGCCGATGGCTGCCAAACCAGACAGCTGCGACACGAGTGATGGCAGCCTGAGCTGGATGGTCCTGCACGGCGGTTGTGTCGCCGTACATTGCAAGGCGGTATTCAGGGGTTCGATTCCCCTCGTCTCCACCACTCTGACCAGCACAAATAGCCCTTTCTGGCGATTACTGGTTGATCAATGGCACCGAGTTCTGCGTGTGATGTCTACAGTGGATGTGTCTGCCCCCGCCGTCGTGAGTTGGCAACCCGAAGGGACCGTTGCGCTTTCGCTCCTTCGGTACGGGTCGACGCTGCGGTGCCACGCATGTTCATGCCCTGCTAACCAGCCGAATGAATGAAATCGAGTTCAGCCGGAGGCATCCCGGCGGCGGGCAGCGGCTTGGATGACCTGATGCGCACGTGCTGAAGATCCAGCACGACTTCGACCGGGTGCGGCTGCAAACCGTCGATCGTGAGCATGCCGCGGTAGTGGCCGTCGGCGGGCAGTGCTGTTCCGGTCGGGACCTGGAGAATGTCTCCAGCCAACTTGCCGGCCACCCGGTGGGGCCTGCCGAGTGCCTCTGCGGCGGCGGTGACGTCTCCGGCTGCGAGGCAGGTTCGGACATGGGTAGATGAGTAGCGGATCTCGCTGGTGTGGAGCAGCCCAACGCCTTCGACGCTGAACCCGAGTTGGCGGCCGAGCTCGCGCAGGGTGTCGAGATCGCCTGCACCTCTCGCGCCGAATCGGAAGTTGTGTCCGACGATCACGGCGTTCACTCGGAGGGTTTCGACCAGCACTCGGGTGACGAACTCGTGTGCGGTGGCGTTGGCCAGCGTGCTGGTGAAGGGAAGGACGAGTACGGCGTCCACCCCGAGTTGTAGCGCGAGCTCGGCCCGCCGCTGCGGCGTGGACAGCGCCGCGGTGTTGCGCGGGGGTCCGGCCACCCGGGCAGGGTGCGGGTCGAAGGTGACTAGAAGCGCCGGTAGCTGGAGCGCCCGGGCGACCTCGACCGTTCTGGCGATCAATTCAGCATGTCCGCGATGGATGCCGTCGAACACGCCGATCGTGACGACGCACGGGCCCCAATCGGGGGGGACGTCATCCAGGCTGTGCCACAGCCGGTGCGATGGGTGCACTTCGGGGGCTGTGTCGTCCTCAAGGGTGGCCAACACGGTCGTCACTCCTTCTGGGCCTAGTGGGTGAGGAAGACGTCGACCAGTTCGACGAACCGCTTGTCGGCCCCGATCTGCACCCAGTGCCCGCACTGTCCGAAGACGTGCTGTTCGCTGTCGTTGATGAGTTGGTGCAGGCGCAGGGAGGTCTGCAGCGGGATGACCCGGTCGTCGCGGCCATGCACCAGCAGACCGGGTGGCGGTGCCCGAGTGGTGTTCACGGGGCTCCGTCGGTCGTCCCGGTGCCGCCAGCAGGAGGGGGTACGGGCGGCTCAGCCGAGGAAGGCGGAGACGGCGGTGTAGGTCGCCTCCATCTGCTCGACCTGCGGGATGTGGCCGGATTTCGGGATGAGCTCCACGCGGCTGTCGGCGATGCGGGTGGCGAACTCCTGCGCATAGACCGGGGAGATCAACGCATCGTCCTCGCCCCACACGATGAGGGTGGGCGCGGTGATGCGGTGCAGGCGCTTGTGCAGGCCGCGGTCCGGGATGGGCCAACACAGCTTTCCGGTGGCGCCGAGGTTCCAGACCATCTGGGCCAGCGCGTCGGCCTGGGCGTCGGGGTCTTCGGGTAGAGCCAACATGGCCTGCGCCGCGTCGCTTTCGGGATCGGCGAACAACATCGCGGGCAGCGCAGCGGGTGGCGCGGAGATCCAGTTGGCGACCGGGTTGTCGTCACGCCAGAGCCCGACCGGGTCGAGCAGC
This sequence comes from uncultured Actinomycetota bacterium, assembly GCA_963799945.1. GTDB lineage: Bacteria > Actinomycetota > Actinomycetes > Mycobacteriales > Pseudonocardiaceae > Pseudonocardia. Next base: position 347,724 of record CAWCZG010000001.1, on the reverse strand, counting down.
ACGACCTGGGAGAACAGGTGGGGGTAGGCGGCGGCGAGCTCGGCGGCGAGCATGCCCCCGAACGACTGGCCAATGACCGGCACTCCGGACAGGCCGAGTCCACGCAGGGTCTGCTCGTAGATGAGCACGGTGTCCCACAGGTCGTCGACCTGATGGATGGCGTAGGGGTCGCCCGGGGTGGTGCCCGGGAACTCGGGCGCGTAGATCGTGTAGTGCTGGGCGAGCTTGTCCAGGAACGGGTCCCAGGCCAACCCGGCGGAGGGATGCAGGTACACCAGCGGCGGACCCTCGCCGCCGACCCGCACGCGCAGCGTGATCCGGTCGTTCCAGGTGCCGACGGTGCGGTCGGTCAGGGTCGTGGTGAGTGCTGTAGTCACGCGGACACCGCCTCGGTGGTCGTGGTTGCGGGGACGCCGCCGAGCGCTTCGGGCCACCAGTGGTGCTGCCAGGCCTCGTCGTCCCAGATGGGGCGCAAGTGGGGGAGGACCTGCTCGGCGAACAGGCTGATGTTGTCCTTGGCCAGCTCGTGGGGCATGGAGCCGAACTGGAGCATCGCGTGCAGGTTGCCGATGCGGAACTCGCGCGCGATTCGCGTGAGCTGGTCGCGCACGGTGGCCGGGCTGCCGCAGATCACCGATCCGGCGTCGACGAGCTCGGCGAAGCTCGCCTCGCGCATCCGCGGGTAGATCCCGAAGTCGCCGGGGTCGCGGAAGATGAACTGCAGGCCCTTGATGTCGATCCCGCCGGGCAGCGACAGCCGCTCCATCGGGATCGACCCGATCCCCTTCTGGAAGAAGTACTCGGCGTGGCGGGCGAACAGCTTCTCGGCCTTCTCGTCGGTGTCCGCCACGCAGATGGTCTGCATGAAGCCCATCTGGTAGGGGTTGTCGTCCTTGCCGAGCCGGTTCGCCGCCTCCCAGAAGCGGTCGAAGATCCGCCGCCCGGCGACCTTGGCGCCGAACCAGCCGAAGTAGTTGAAGCCGAAGCCGCGCTGCAGGCAGAACTCCATGGTGCGCGGGTTGCCGATACCGGTGATGAACACCGGCGGGTTGGGCTGCAGCGGACGCGGCCAGATGTTGACCGCGGGGTGCTGGTGGAATCGGCCGTTCCAGGGGAACGGGTTGGGCTCGCGCCAGGCCTTGAGCACCAGTTCGAGGTTCTCGTCGAACCGCAGCCGGGTCTCCGCGGGCGGCACCCCGTTGTTGACGTTGGCGTCGTAGGCTAGCCCGACCGGGAAGCCCGCGATCAGCCGGCCACCCGAGATCGCGTCGAGCATCGCCAGCTCTTCGGCCGCGCGCAGCGGTTCGCGGCTCTTGCCCAGCGACCGGCCCAGCGGGTAGATGCCGGTGGCGATGCCCTCGGCCTCGGTGGCGTAGGCGATCGCGGCCTCCAGGACGTTCGGGTTGGGCGCCATGTCGTAGGCGCTCTGGGCGTGCTCGGTGACCGCGACGGCGTCGAAACCGGCCCGGGCGGCGTGCATCATTTCGTCGAGGGCGTAGCGGAACGCGCTGTGCACCTTGCCCGGCTCGGTCAGCGCGTACGGCGTGGTGACGACGGACTCGTAGCGCTTCTCGAAGTCGTCGGGCAGGTCCCGGTAGGGGACTTGCTGGAAGTAGGTGACCTTCATGAGGTGTCCTCTCGTTGGTGGCGGTCAGGTCTCGAGCAGGCCTGTCTCGCTGATCTCGTGCAGGCGGTGCGCGTGCCCGACCCAGGGCGCGATCGGGCGGCCGTCGAGCTGCACGACCCGTGGCAGGTCGTAGATGCCGACGCCGACCATCCGGAACTGGCCGCGGTGGAACAGCAGCGGCTCGCCGCGGCGCGAGTCGTGGTGCACGACCTCGCCGACGAACAACACGTGGTCGCCGCCGTCGTAGGTCGCCCACGGGCGGCACTGCATCCAGGCGACACCGCCGAGCAGCCTGGGTACCTCTGCGCTGGACGACCACGGCACCTGCAGCTCGGGCCGCGGACGACCGGCGAACTGCAGCGCGACGTCGAGCTGGTTCGACGACAACACGTTGACCACGAACGGACGGTCGACGAGCGACCGGGCCGTCGTCGTGGGACGGGCGAAGGACACCGATACCAGCGGCGGATCCATCGACACCGAGGTGAATGAGTTGATGGTGGCACCCCGCGGGCCGTCCTCGCCCTCGTAGGTCACCACGGCCACGCCAGTGGCGTACTGGCCCAGGCAGGTCCGGAACGCCCGAGCGTCCAACTTGCGCTGGTCCACGCCAGCGGCGACCGCGTCCTTCGGTCGTGATGGCACCTTCATCGGGACTCCTACCTGCGGCTTCGTTACTGTGCCGAAACGGTAGGAGTGCTAGGCGGCTGGTGCGATCCGCTACGCGCGGCGGCGATCCGGTTCGCGCAGGAGGTTAGCTGCGCAGGGAATGCGAGGGTGGGCGCCGTATCGTTCGCGGTAAGCCGTGCGGGGAGTCGCGCTGACCTACACCTTCGACCCTCGTGATCTGCAACTCGATCCGAACCGCGCCGTGTGGAAGAACCCCGCGCGCACCTATCTCGAACCGATCATGCCCGCCGACGCCACGCCGGAGTGACGAACAGAGCGCGCCGCGATCCGGTCGGCGGCCACGCCCGTCAGCGCGGCGCACGGCGTCACCCGCGCGTGACCCGCTGGGGCACCAGCCGATCCGCACCCCGATCACCGGCCGAGGCATCCTCGGCCACTACGGTTGCGGGCCCCTCGCGGGCTTACCGATCGGTCCGGCGGGTGGTGAGTTCGAGGTTGATGTCGTCCAGGTCCTACACGGACAGGATGGCGAGCCGGCTACATCGGCACTGGTCAGGAGGCTCCTTCTCGCCTGTCGGCCACGGCGGCGGATCGGATGAGGCGCTCGGCTTCCGCGGCGATGGCCCGCAGCAGGGTGATGTTGCGGTGGCCGTCAAATCCTCGGGAAGACCCGCTGATGGACAAGGAGGCCAGGGGGCGTCGTGCGTCGTCGCGGAGCGGGATGGCCACGCAGCTCAGGTTCAGCCGAGCCTCCTGATCGCTGAGGGCGATACCGGTGTCCCGCGTGCGCTGCAGCTCGGCGCGGAACAGGTGGGGTGCGGTGATGCTGTGCCGGGTACGGGCGATCAGCCCTCGGCGCAGGAGCGCTTCGACGGCGTCGGGGTCGTGGGCGAGCATTGCTTTGCCCATGGCGCTGCAGTGGGCAGGGAAGCGTGAGCCGAGGCGCAGGGTGTGGGGAGTGGTTCTGCGCCCGTGCAGGCGCCCGAGGAGGACGACGTCGCTGTCGCGCAGTACGCCCAGGTGCACCGTCTCGCGGGAGCGTTCGTAGAGCGCGGCCATGATGGGGGAGAGCAGTTCGTGCAGGCGACCGGGTCGGGGCTCGTAGACCTGGGCGCCGATGTCGTGGAGACGGCGGCCGAGGCGGTAGCGGCCGCCGTCGCGCTCGACGAAGCCGTTGCGTTCCATCGTGGTGAGCAGGCGAAACACCGTCGACTTGGACAGGTGCATCGAGCGGGCCAGCTCGCTCACGCCGACGAACTGGCCGCCTGGGGGGAGCGCGGTGAGGATTTCGAAGGCCTTGTCGACTGCGGTGCGCGCGGAGTCCGCCCGCTCGGCAAGCCGTGTGACCGGGGAGGGAGGGGCTACCTCGAGAGTGGGGGAGGACGTCATCGGCCTGCTCCGTCGCATCGTCGGCTGTCGGTGCTGAAATGCTAGCATTACAGTACCGGAGCGAGAAGCCCTTCAGCGACCGAAGGACGTGAGCTGGGCGCCGTCCCGACGATGCGACGGGAGCCACGGCGTGGTCACCGTGGCTCCCATGACGTTGTCTGTTCAGGCGATGGCGGCGTGTTCGACGTCCTCGATGATGTCGGTGCCGCGGGATTCGGGCATCAGCGCCACGGCGATGACCGAGATGACGGCGTTGAGTGCGACGTAAATGGCGATGGCGTAGCCGGATTTGAAGATCTCGAACAGGGTCGCGGCGATGATCGGGGACAGGGCGGCCCCGAACACGCCCGCGAGCTGGTAACCCACCGAGGCGCCGGTGTAGCGGATCCGGCTGCCGAACATCTCGGAGAACATCGCGGCAGTCGGCCCGCCGGCCAGGCTGAGCGCGAACCCGAAGATCAGCACGTGACCGAGGAACATCAGTACGAAGTTGCCGGTGTTGAACAGCGCGAACGCCGGGAAGATCAGTACGCCCATGGCGATCACGCCGGCCAGGTAGAGCGGCTTGCGGCCGTATCGATCCGACAGCGCGCCCGATACCAGGTGCAGGACGGTGCTGACGACCGCGCTGAGCATGATCACGGCCAGCACGGTTGTCTGGGGAGCCTTCACGACCGTCGTGCCGTAGGTGGTGAGGTAAGCGATGAAGACGTACGCGACGGTGCTCTGGATCAGGAAGGCGCCCGCCACGAGGAGTACGGCTCGCGGGTGATGACGCAGTACCTCGAGAAGGGGCTGGCGCACCTCGGCCTTGCGCTGGTGCACCACCTGGAACGCGGGGCTTTCGGTGATCCGCAGGCGGATGACCAGCCCGGCGATGATGAGGATCGCGCTGGCCAGGAACGGTAGCCGCCAGCCCCAGGTGAGGAAGGCGTCCTTGGACAGCAGTGAGACGAGGAAGAACGCTCCGGTGGCCAGCAGTGTCCCGAGCGGGGCCCCGGCCTGGGGCCAGCTGCCGTAGAAGCCGCGGCGCCCCGGCGGGGCGTGTTCGACCGCCATCAGCACCGCGCCGCCCCATTCGCCGCCGACGGCGATGCCCTGGGCGAGCCGCAGCAGCACCAACAGTGTGGGTGCGAGTGCTCCGACGGTGGCGTAGGTGGGGAGTGCGCCGATCAGGACGGTCGAGACGCCCATGATCATCAGTGAGAGGATGAGCATCTTCTTGCGGCCCAGACGGTCGCCGAAGTGACCGAAGACGGCGCCGCCGAGCGGGCGGGCGACGAACCCGACGCCGAAGGTGGCGAACGCGAGCACGGTCCCGAGGAAGGGGCTGGCCTCGGGAAAGAACAGCTTGGGGAACACCAGGGCGGCGGCGGTGCCGTAGATGAAGAAGTCGTAGAACTCGATGGTGGTACCGATCAGGCAGGCGGCGGCGACTCTGCTGATCGGTGTCGTGGAGACGGTGTCTGGGCCGGAACGGGCGTTCACCGGCAGCTCCTTCTGTAAAGGTGATGGGCAGGCCAAGTCGCACGCGTTCGCGCAGACGGACAGTCCGGCGCTCTCGACGAGGTCGCTCGAGTGGTGCGGTAGTCGAGGACTATGGGAAAGCAAGCGGCCCGGCTCCATCTCCCGTGCCGTAGTTCGGCACGGGTGTCCGTTTGGGGAGCCCAGCGGTCTTCCTTGGCGCGACCGAAACCGACGCCCTGACGGCGATGACGCGTGTGACGGCCGATCGGCCCGGATGTCACGCTCGGTAGGCGTGCCGAATCGCGGCACAAGCGTTGGATGCCGTGACCGGAGGGAGCCCACACTCCGACCTGTCAGCACGACCGGGCGCAGGCTGCGCCGTCGCTGCCGCAGGCGGATGCCGCCGGCGGCAGCACACCGCCTCCCGCGTCGATGCAAGCCGGGCCGGCCTGTGTCGACCGAGACCTACTGACCGATCAGGAGAACGCCGTGGGAACGATGCTCGCTGCCCGTCTGCACGAAATCGGCAAGCCGATGGAGTTGGAGCAGGTATCGATTCCCACACCGCGCCCCACCGACGTCGTGGTCCAGGTCAAGGCCTGCAACGTGGTGCCGAACCTGAAGAACGTTCTCGCCACGTATGCCGAATGGTTTCCCTACCTACCGTTGCCCAAGCTTCCGGCGGTGTTCGGACTCGATTCCGCGGGTGTGGTGACCCAGGTCGGCGATCAGGTACGCGGGATCAGCGTCGGCGACCGTGTGTATGTCAATCCCGGTCTGTCCTGCGGGGCGTGCCGCGCCTGCCGCCGCGGCGAGGACCCGAACTGCGCCGACTACACCTTCATGGGCTACTTCGCGTTCGGTCCCGGTGGCCAGCGGCTCTTCGACGCCTACCCCTATGGCGGCCTCGCGGAATTTCTGACCGCGCCCGCGCGCAACCTCGTCGTGCTGCCCGACTCGGTCAGCTTCGAGCAGGGCGCGCGTTTCGGCTATCTGGGGACGGCGTTCTCCGCGTTGCGCAAAGCGGGCGCCGGCCCCGGCCGTACCGTCCTCGTCGACGGGATCTCCGGCACGCTGGGTCTGGGCGCCTGCCTGATCGCCCTGGCTCTCGGCGTGACCCGGGTACTGGGCACCGGCCGCAACGCTGCTCTGCTCGATGACGTCAAAGCGATCGCGCCCGACCGAATCGATGTGCTCCCCGCGGGCGCGGCGAGCCTCCCGGAGTGGGTGCGGGAGCGCACCGACGGCGAGGGCGTCGACATCGTCATCGACGCACTCGGCCCCGGCGCCCCGGCCGAGGCCGTGCTCGAGGCCATCGCCAGCTTGGGCCGCGGCGGAGTCCTGGTCGACATCGGCGGCATGATGGAACGTCCCGCGCTCGATCTGTTCGCGATGATGTGCGCTCAGCGCAGCGTTCTGGGCAGCCTGTGGTTCACCACGGCGGAGGCCCAGGACATGGCCGACATGGCGGGCTCCGGGGCGCTGGACCTGTCGGTCCTCGAACACCACACCTTCGCGCTGGCCGACGTCAACGACGCGCTCGACACCATCCCGCAGCGCCACGGCGGCTTCACCAACTTCCTGTGCGTGCCATGACCGTCACCGGTCTGCCGCTCTCGGTTCTGCTGCCTGCAGTTCTGCTGCCCTCCGCGCCCGATTGTGTTCGGGCTCCCTCTCCCACCGCCCGAAGAAGGTTCGCCTGATGGACACACCCATCCTTCCTCCCATCACCTTCACGCCGTTCCGGTCCGAGGATGGCTTCGACACCGACGTCGTCGTGGTCGGGCTCGGCCCGGCCGGCGGCACCGCAGCCCTCGCGCTGGCGAGCTATGGCGTGCGGGTCCACGCGATGACGATGTTCCCGTGGGCAGCGAACTCGCCGCGGGCGCACATCACCAACCAGCGCGCGGTGGAGGTGCTGCGCGACCTGGGGATCGAGGACGAGGCCCGCAAGTACGCCACCCCGTGGGACCAGATGGGCGACACCCTGTTCACCACCAGCCTGGCCGGTGAGGAGATCGTCCGGCTGCAGACCTGGGGCACCGGCGACCACCGGGTCGGCGACTACCTGCAGGGCAGCCCGTGCACGATGCTCGACATCCCGCAGCCCTCCATGGAACCGCTGCTGATCAAGAACGCGGCCGAGCGCGGCGCGATCCTCAGCTTCAACACCGAATACCTGTCTCACGAGCAGGACGCCGAGGGCGTCACCGTGGCTGTTCCGCGACCTGCGCAACCGGACACGTCGTTCACCCAGCGCGCCCGCTACCTGCTGGGCTTCGACGGCGCCCGGTCCCGGATCGCCGAGCAGATCGGCTTGCCGTTCGAGGGCGAGCTCGCCCGCGCAGGCACCGCCTACATCATGTTCAACGCCGACCTGAGCCGCTACGTCGCGCACCGGCCGAGCATCCTGCACTGGATCTTCAACTCGAAGGCCGGTTTCGGGGAGATCGGCATGGGTCTGCTGCGCGCGATCCGGCCGTGGAACGAGTGGATCGCCGGGTGGGGCTTCGACATGGCCAACGGCGAACCCGACCTGTCCGACGAGGTTGTGCTCGACCGGATCCGGATGCTGGTCGGCGACCCCGACCTGCAGGTCGAGCTGGTGCGCACGTCGCTGTGGTACGTCAACCAGCAGCACGCCACCAACTACCAGGTCGGGCGGGTGTTCTGCGGCGGCGACGCCGTGCACCGGCACCCGCCGTCGAGCGGTCTGGGCTCCAACACCTCGATCCAGGACGCGTTCAACCTGGCCTGGAAGGTCGCGTTCGTGGTCAAGGGCCACGCCGGTCCCGGGCCTGCTGGACTCCTACACCCCGGAGCGGGCCCCGGTCGGCAAGCAGATCGTCGCCCGGGCCAACCAGTCCCGCAAGGACTACGCCGGGCTGCGGGAGTGGTTCGACCGCGACAGCGACGACCCGGTCCGCGACGGGCTGATCAAGCTCAAGGAGGCCAGCCCGGAAGGCGTCGCCCGCCGCGAACGGCTGTATGAGGCGTTGGAGCTGAAGAACACCGAGTTCAACGCGCACGGCGTGGAGCTCAACCAGCGCTACGACTCCGCCGCGGTGCTCCCGGATCCCGACAGCGAGCCCGAGGAGTGGCCGCGGCACCGCGAGGTCTACCTGCAGGCCACCACCCGCCCCGGGGCCAAGCTGCCGCACGCCTGGCTCGTCGACGCCGACGGCCACCGGGTCTCCACCCTGGACGTCACCGGCAAGGGGCAGATGACGCTGCTCACCGGGCTGGGCGGACAGGCCTGGAAACACGCCGCCGCGCAGCTGGACCTGTCGTTCCTGCGCACCGTCGTGGTCGGCGAGCCGGGCGCGATCGACCCGTACGGCTACTGGCACCGGGTGCGGGAGATCCACGAGGCCGGGGCGCTGCTGGTCCGCCCCGACGGCTACGTCGCCTGGCGGCAGACCGACCCGGTCTGGGATGACGCCGAGGCCCTGCACCAGCTGCAGGAGGCGCTGACCGCGGTGTTGGCCCAACCGGTCGACAAGCAGTCCGGCACCCACCCGGACGCTCCCGAGTACAGCACCCAGGTGGTTCCCATCGCCGTCCCGATCGCCACGCCCGACGGCCGGGCGTCAGACCCAGCCCGTCACGGGCGAGACCGTCACTGCTTCCGGAGGAGACCGATGAGCACGCGTCCCTATACCAGCGTCTGGAACGACCTGCGCGAGGTCGAGTTCTCCCAGGGGTTCCTGCAGGCCGGCCCGTACCGCACCCGGTACCTGCACGCCGGCGACCCCTCGAAGCCGACCCTGTTGATGCTGCATGGCATCACCGGGCACGCCGAGGCCTACGTGCGCAACCTCGCCGCGCACGCCGAGCACTTCTCGTGCTGGGCCATCGATTTCATCGGCCACGGCTACTCCACCAAGCCCGACCACCCGCTGGAGGTCAAGCACTACGTCGATCAGGTCACCCACGTCCTGGACACCCTCGGCGTGGACAAGGCCTACTTCACCGGGGAGTCGCTGGGCGGGTGGACCACCGCCCGCTACGCGATCGACCACCCCGACCGGGTCGAGCGCATCGTGCTCAACACCATGGGCGGCACCATGGCCAACCCGAAGGTCATGGAACGGCTCTACACCCTGTCCATGGAAGCGGCCCGCGACCCCAGCTGGGAGCGGGTCAAGGCCCGGCTGGAGTGGTTGATGGCCGACCCGGCCATGGTCACCGACGACCTGATCCGCACCCGGCAGGCCATCTTCGAGCAGCCCGACTGGCTGCAGGCCTGCGAGATGAACATGGCGCTGCAGGACCCGGAGATCCGCCGCCGCAACATGCTCACCGACGACCTGCTGGCCCGCATCCAGGCCCCCGCGCTGGTGTTGTGGACGACCAAGGACCCCTCCGGGCCGGTGGACGAGGCCAAGCGGATCGCCTCGCTGATCCCCAACGCCCAGCTGGCGATCATGGACAACTGCGGTCACTGGCCCCAGTACGAGGACACCGAGACCTTCAACAAGCTCCACCTCGACTTCCTCCTCGACCGCACCGACCAGGGCGATCAGGGACATCAGGGTGGTGAGCGCGGATGACGCTCGCGCTGCTGGCCATGAGCCACAGCCCGCTGCTGGAGCACGCCGAGCTCGACGCGGAGGTGTCCGGGGAGTTGGAGACCGCCTTCGCCGAGGCCCGCCGGTTCGTGCACGAGTTCGACCCGGACGTCATCGTCAACTTCGCGCCGGATCACTACAACGGCTTCTTCTACCGGCTGATGCCACCGTTCTGCATCGGCTACGCCGCGGAGAGCATCGGCGACTACGGCAGCCAAGCCGGCCGGCTCGACGTCCCCGAAGACATCGGCCCGGGCGTTGGCCGAGGCCGTGATCGGCGACGGGATCGACCTGGCCGTGTCCCTGGACATGCAGGTCGACCACGGCGCGGTGCAGCCGATGGAGATCCTCTACGGCGACATCCGGGCGAAACCGTTCGTCCCGATCTTCATCAACTCGGTCGCCCCGCCGTTCACGTCGATCCAGCGGATCCGACTGCTCGGCGAGGCCATCGGCCGCCACCTCGCCACCCTGGACCGCAAGGTCCTGCTCATCGCCTCCGGCGGTCTGTCGCACGACCCGCCCGTGCCGCGGCTGGCCACCGCCACTCCCGACCAGCGACGCATGCTGATGGGCGACGGCGGCCCGCTGTCACCGGAGTTGCGCGACGCCCGCCAACAGCGGGTCATCGACACCGCCCGCGAGTTCGCCGCCGGCACCGCCACGATCCAGGACCTCGCACCGGAATGGGACCGCGAGCTGATGCAGATCCTCGCCTCCGGCGACCTCACCCCGCTCGACGCGTGGGCACCGGAGGAGATGACCCGCATCGCCGGCAACTCCGCCCACGAGGTCCGCACCTGGATCGCCGCCTACGCCGCGCTCGCCGCGGCAGGCTCCTACACCGTGAGCTACAGCTACTACCGACCCATCCGCGAACTGATCGCAGGCTTCGGACTCACCACAGCCACCCCTGACGGCCTCGGCGTGGGCACCGGTGCGCCGTGACCAGCATCGAAGCTGCGACCAACGGCGGGCTCTACGAGTTGGTCCGTAGTTCGGACGAAGTGATCGCCAGGATCCGAGCGCGGGGAAACGGGGTGTTGGCAGGAAGCTCCGCCGTGCTCGTCGCGACCCCGCTGCCCCCCGGCGGAAGTGGCGGCTGGATCGATGTCTCGATGCGCTCGTCGGAGGGGTGATCGGCCTCCTGGTCGTCACGCTCCTGCCTGCGGACCCGATCCCTCCCGTCCGGAAGGCGGTCATCGGCGTCCTGGACGAGTTGTCCTCGACCCTGCGCGCTGTCGGCACCACGATGTCCGGCAGAGATCTCGGCGGCGCCGAGGCGGTCCTCGCGCCGGTTCGGAGCGCTCAGCCCCTTGTCGACCGGCTCCGCGAAACGGTGAGAACATCGAACGAAATCGCCCGCTTCGCCCCGCCGCGGTGGTCGAATCGGGCCCGCCTGCGCCCGCTACAGCTCACTCGCTGATCACGTCGACTATGCGCTGCGCAATACCAGGGTTCTTGCGCGCCGGGCCTATGTCGCGCTGCGCGATCGGGAATCGACCGCGGCCGAACTTCCCGATTTGTTGGTGACCCTGGCCGGCGCGATCGACGTCATCCGTGGCGGACTGGTGGCTGGACATGACCTGCCCGACGGGTGCCCGCCCCTCATCGCTGCGGCGCGGGCGATCGCCACCGTGCAGGGCGATGACCAGGGATTCTCGTCCCACGTCATACTGGCTCAACTGCGGTCCGCGGCTGTCGATTTATTGCAAGCATCCGGGCTGTCCCTCGAGCAGGCCCAACGCGTGTTGCACCACGAGCCTCCGGTGTCGCCGTGACGCAGGACGAGGGGATCTCACCCGTGAGACGCGGTCACGTTGCGGTGAGGGTGCGGCCGGCGGCGATGCCCATGCCGGTGATCCATTCTGTGACGGGCTCGTAGACGACGGTCGGCAGCGGGGCGTCGGCGGCGAAGGCGGCGGCGATCCAGGTGCGCACCTCGGCGCCTCCGGTGCCTGCAGGGGCGAGATCCTCGGCGGTGAGGTCGGCGAGTCCGTGCCAGCCCGTCGCTCCCGAGCCGGGCCAGGAAACGCTGGTCCCATTCCGGGTTGATGGCCTCGGCGGCGCGGGCGATGTTGTCGGTGATCAGTTTTTGGCGGTCCGCTTCGGTGAGGTCGCGGGCGCCCGGAATCAGCGACGGGGGCGCGTGGGAGATGCCGCCCGAGCCGATGACCAGGACCCGCTCATCCGGCGACAGGTGAGTACGCAGGAACGCGCCTGCCGCCGCACCCAGCGCGGCGGTGCGGGCCGCGGTGGGGATCGGCCGGTCGACGCAGTTGATGACGATCGGAATGAGCGGCACAGCCGACAGCGACCCGAACAGATCATGTGTGGATTGGCCGAACCCATGGTCGAGCCGCAGCTCGGGAGCCATCGCGATGTCGATTCCGGACGCGGCGAGGTGTTCGCCGAGCGCGACGGCCAGATCCTTCGGGACCCGGTACTGCTCGGCGGGGGTGCCCCAGTCGCCGTAGCCGGTCGCGGACTCCACGACGGTGAAGCAGGGCGCGATGCCGGCGAGGGCCCGCATGTGGTCCGGGCCGAAGTACAGCACGAGCGTGGGGTCATAGGTGGCGACGGCTTTGGCGAGCTGCGCGAAGCCTGCGCGGAACCGGCCACCTTGGAGGTGGTCGGTGTCTTGTGCCATCTGTGGGCTGTGGGACAGCGCGACGGCGGTGATCTGCGGTCCGGGTGCGGTCATCGTTGGTCTTCCTTCGTGGGCGTCTGCTCGGCGGTGGTGTCGCGCACCTCGACCGGCAGCGCGGCGTGCGGGACGTGTGGAACGTGACCGGGCGCAGGAACCGTGCCACCGCTGCGGTTCCGACCGACGTGGGGAGCGGAGCGGTGGTGGCCGGGTAGCGATCTTCGTGCTGTTGGGCGTCGGTGACCGACACCCCGGTGGGCCATCCACAGGACCCGCCCGGCGTGCTCGGCGAGCCGCGCGACGAGCACGGTCCAGCGTTCCTCCCGTGGTCGCCGCGGGATCGCCGGTGATGGTGTCGTGGCGAGCGGGGTCATGCCGGGCACCGGGAGAGGAAGTCGGTGATCAGGAGGTTGACCGTCGCCGCGCGTTCGGTCTGCAGCCAGTGGCCCGTGCCGGCCAGGAGGTGCAGGTCGGCGTGGGGTAGCAGCTCGGCGAGCCGGACGCCGTTGTCGGCCGGGACGACCCGGTCGTCGCGGCCGTGCAGGAGCAGGACCGGCTCGGCGAGTCCGGTGAGCTCGGCGGTGTCCAGGGCGGGTGTGGCGGCCAGGCCTGCGAAGACGCGTTGCATGGCCTCGTGGGCGCCGGGTTGGGCGCTGGCCGCGAAGCGGCTGCGGATCACCTCAGGGGTGACCAGGTCCTGATCGGCGGCGAAGCAGGCCCGGATCAACTGTTCCATGCCGGCCAGGCTCGGGGTGTAGTCACGCAGCAGCTTCTGGGCCTGCGTGGGCGCCGACGCGACCACCCGGGTGCTGAGCAGCACCAGCCCGCGGATCCGCTGCGGTTTTTTCACAGCCATGGCGAGGGCGACGCGGGCCCCCATGGAGTTGCCGACGACGGTGACGCGGTCGATGCCGCGCTCGTCGAGCAATTCCCAGGACTGCTCGGCCCACAGTTGGGGGCCGTAGTCGACGTCGAGGGGCTTTCTGGCGGCGCCGAAGCCGAGCAGGTCGGGAGCCAGGACGTGATGGTTGGTCAGGGCGGGGATCAGCTGGGCGAAGTTGCCGGTCGCGGTGGTGCCGGGGGCGGTGCCGTGCAGCAGCAGGACCGCAGACCCGGTCCCGGTGTCGCGGACCGCGGTCGGGTACCGACCGGGCTCGGGCGGGGCGTCCATCAGACCGCTCCGGGCAGGGCGATCCGGTTCAGGACCCGGTGCTCGGCGGCGGTGCGGGTCCAGGTGCGCCGTCCGGGCGGGTCTTCAGATGCGCCAGGGCGGCGGCGATCATGTCGTGCAACGGGAGAAACGGTCCGAGCAGTCCGGCGGCCTCGGCCGCCGTCAGGTCGGCGATCGGTGTTCTCGTTGCTGAACGGGAACACGCAGTCCACCCCGTTGAAGACCGCCATGTCCTCGCCCGTGGCGCCCCCGCCGACGGTGCGCAGGCGGGGGGTCGTCCCGGACACCTCGGCGCAGACCTCCACGAAGCCCTGCAGCGAGGTGACGCAGCGGCGGGAGGCGACGTTGAAGGCGTGGAAGCCGTCGTCGTCGAGCTCCACCGCTCGCGCGAGCGCGTGCGCGGCGTGGCGGATCCACACGTACTGATGGACGGCCTGGCCGTCACCGGGAAGCAGGATCGCCGCGTCGTCGAGCAGCCGGTTGAGCACGAACTCCTCGCGGGCGATGTAGTTGCCGGGCCCCAGCACCAGCGGCAGCCGGATCGCCACTGTCGACAGCGGCGCCGGACGCTGCTCGCGCAGCGCGAGCTCGCAGCCGATCTTCTCCACCGCGTAGGAACCCCACAGCGGGTGCGGGCCGTAGGCGGTGTCCTCGGGCCAAGGCAACAGGGGCTGCGGGCCGGTAGACGTTCACGGTCGAGGTGTGCACCCACCGGGGGACGGCGGGCAGCGCGTCTAGCAGCAACGCGGTCTGCGCGTGGGTGTAGGCGGACAGATCGAGCACCGCGTCGAACGTCAACCGGGTCAGCTGGGCCAGATCGGCCGCGACGTTGCGGTCACCCAGTACGTGATCAACCGGCTGGTCCCAGATCGGGGTGCGGCTGCCCCGGTGGAAACAGCGTGACGTCGTGGCCCGCACGGAGCAGGTTCTCCACGACATGAACCCCGAGGAAGCGGGTTCCTCCCATGACGAGCGTGCGCACAACGCAACCTTTCGAAAGCTAGATCGGGAGACGGGGGCGCGCCGGTTCAGGCGTCCCACGCGGTGATGGGCGGGCGGGCGTCGGGCTCGCAGCGAACTTCCAGCAGCCAGGTCCGGCCGCTGTCGAGCGCCTTCGCCAGCGCCGGTCCCAGCTCGGCGGGGGACGCGATGCGCGCGGCTTCGGCCCCGCAGGCCCGGGCCACGGCGGCGTGGTCGACCGGGGCGAAGTCGGTGGCGGTGGTGTGCTCGCCGAACTGCACGAGCTCGACGTGTTTCTGGAAGCCGAGGATGCCGTTGTCGAGCAGGACCACCACGACCGGTAGCTGCTCGCGGACGGCAGTCTCCAGCTCTGACCACACGTGACCGAACCCGCCGTCGCCGACCAGGGCCACCGTCGCCGCGTCCGGATTCGCGGCCCGCGCGCCGAGCGCCAGCGGCAGTCCCCAGCCCAGGCCTGCCAGGCCGCGGGGGGACAGGAACCGCTGCCCGGGGTGGCGGGCGCGCAGGTAGTTGCCCATCCAGATGGTGGAGTAGCTGGCGTCGGCCGCGACGAGTGCGCGCCGGTCGGCGAGTGCGGCGTCCAGTTCGGCGGCGACCCGCTCCGGGCGGATCGGCGACGCGTCACCGGTGACCAGGTCGCTCACCGCCTCCTGGTGGCGCCCACGCGCGGCGGCGATGGCGGCCTCGAGTTCGGGCCGGGCGGCCCGCCGAGGCCCGAGGTCGCGGTCCTCCAAGGCGGCGAGCAGAGCCTCGCAGGTCAGCCGGGCATCGCCGGGCAGCCGGACGGCGGGCTCGTAGTTGCGTCCGATTTCGGCGCTGTCGATGTCGATCTGGATGAAGGCGGCATCCGGGGGGAAGGCGCGCCAGGCGTCGGTGCCGTTCTCGTTGGTCCGGGAGCCGACGAACACGACGACGTCCGCGGCCGCAACGACCTCGCGCAGGTAGTGGGTGGCCGAGGTTCGGCCCATGTAGTTGGACACCACCCCGAGCGAGAGCGGATGCAGCTCGTCCACCGAGCCCTTGCCCATCGTCGTCGTCCCGACCGGCAACGACGCCCGCTCCTGCAGGCCGGCGACCGCGGCAGTGGCGGCGGAAGCGTGCACGCCGCCGCCCGCGATCAGTACGGGGCACCGGGCGGAGGCGATGAGCTCGGCGGCCTGGGTCACCGCGGCCGGGTCCGGCGCGGTGCGATCGAGCGGGAAGTGACCGAGGTCGGCGCGCCGGGTCGGACGTTGCGGCGCCGGTTCGACGAGCACGTCGCGCGGCAGCATCAGCACGACCGGTCCGGGTCGCCCCGAGCAGGCGGCGGTCATCGCCATGTCGAGGTACTCGTCGACCCGGCCGGGATCATCGAGCGTGCGCAACCACTTCGTGCACGAGGCGAACAGCGCGGCGTGGTCGAACTCCTGGAAGGCGTTGCGGTCGCGGTTGCCCCGCGGTACGTCCTGGACCAGCCCAAGGAGCGGCACGGACGCCTTCAGTGCTTCGGCCATCGGCGGCACGAGCAGCGTCGCGGCCGGCCCGTTCTGGGCGGCGACGACTCCGATCCGCCCCGAGGTTCTGGCGTAGCCGTCGGCCATCGCGCCGCCCGCGTTCTCGGTCCGGTAGGCGATCTGCCGGATGCCCACCCGGGGTGTGGCCAGAAACAGCGCCGAGGGCAGGCTCTGCCCGAAGATGTCCGTGACCCCGTGGCGCGCCAAGCCTTCGGCCAGCGCGTCGGCCACCGTTCGTGTCTGCATGATTCCCTCCCCACGCCGACGTCGCCGGCACTCGACACCGATGCTGCGGCCCGCCACGGGTGAGCGTCCAATACCGCTACCTGCAGGCTTGAGAAGAAGCAGTTATCATCCCCGGATGGATCTGCGGCGGCTGCAGTACTTCGCCGTGGTCGCCGAGGAACTGCACTTCCGCCGCGCCGCGGAACGCCTCCATATCGCCCAGCCGGGGCTTTCCCAGCAGATCCGGGTGCTCGAACGCGAGCTCGGCGCGGTCCTGTTCCACCGCAGCACCGCGGGGGTCACGCTGACCGAAGCCGGTCACGTGCTGCGCACCGAAGGGGTGCCGCTGTTGCGTGAGGTCGAGCGGGTCGCCGCGCTCGTGCGCGCCGCCGCCGAGGGGCGCAGCGGGCGGCTGCGTGTCGTATTGACCCGGTCGCTGGCAGGCGGTGCACCTGACGAGCTCCTGGCCCGGTTCCGATCCGAGCACCCCGACGTGGAGATCGACGTCGAGACGGCGTGGACCACGCGGAACATCGCGATGGTGCGCGCCGCGGAAGCCGACGCCGCCTTCGTGCGACTGCCCCTGCACGACGCGGACGACCTGCGACTGCTCACCTTGGGATCGACTGAGCTGATCGTCGTGCTCCCCGCGACGCACCCGCTCGCCCGCAGGCGGGTCGTGCGGCCAGGCGACCTGCGCGAGGTCAGCCTCATCTCGTGGCCGCGCGAACAGGCGCCCGGCTACTTCGACCACATCCGCTCGGTGGTCTGGGGAGAGCACCCTCCGCCGGTGACCGCGACCGAACCCGACCCCGAGCACCTGCTCGCCGCGGTGGCCACCGGCGCCGGCGTGTGCATCCTCGACGCCCAGCGCGCGGCACGACTGCGACCGCGCGGTGTGGTGGTCCGCCGGTTCAGCCGCCCCGAGCCCACCGCCGATTTCGGCCTGGTCTGGAGCCCGCACCGGGTCTCCCCGCTGCTCACGGCCTTCGTCGCCGCCTGCCGGACGGGCAGTACGACCACCGCCAGCTGATAAGCAGCAGTTCTCAAGGCGTCGCGATTCTCTATTGGACGCCGGGCCGTGCCACGGCGTTACTGGGTCTCCGCCATCCCAGGCTGCACGAACTCGACGCAAAGGAGCAGTGATGGAGTTCTGCATCGGTATCTGCGCGAAGATCGATGCTGTGGGCCTGGTCAAACAGGCCGAGGACGTCGGCGCCACCCATTTCGGCGTCGGCGACGGCCCGCTGTTGTTCAGCGACCCCTACCAGTACCTGGCGTTGGCCAGCCGGGAGACCGCCGGCATCAAGCTCGGAACCTGGGTGACCAACCCGCTCACCCGCAGCGCGCCGGTCACCGCGAACTCCATCGCCACGCTCAACGCGCTGGCCCCCGGCCGGGTCTTCGTCGGAATGGGCACCGCCAACAATGCGCTGCGCTCGATGGGCAACCGGCCCGCGACCATGCACCAGCTCGAGCAGTCCCTCGATGTCGTGCAGGGCTTGCTCAAAGGTGATCGCGTCCTGCACCACTGGCTCAACCAGGACCGCGAGATCGAGTTCCTGGACACGAACGGCCATTGGTACAACATCGCCGACCCGGTCGACACCTGGATGGCTGTCGGCGGACCGAAAGGCCTGGCGCTTGGCCGCCCGCTACGCCGACGCCATCACCTACTGCCTGGGCCCCAACCCGGACATGATCGGCCTGGTCCGCCGCGAGCTGGACAAAGCCGTCGCCGAAGCAGGCAGGCCACCCGGGTCGGTCAAGCTCATCACCAACACCTGGTTCTACCAGCAACGACCCGGTCAGACCTGGGAAGACGGAGTCGACGAAGGCTTCGGCTCGGGTCCGATCAGCTCCTGCATCGTCAACGCAGGCTTCATGGCCGAACATGTCGACGAGCTCGGGTCCTCGATCGTCACCGCCGCACAGCAGGCCGCCATGGCCTACCTCGGTGACCCCACCGCGGTCGACGCTCCGCACTACCTCGACGTCTGGGCGAAATACCTGCGCGGGCTCGACCCGGTGCACCGACCCATCATCACCAAGGAACTCGTCGACTACTGGTGCCTGTGCGGAACACCCGACCAGCTCCGCGAGCAGGCGCAGCTGATGCTCGACGCCGGAGTCGACATGATCGGCGTCATGCTGGCCAACCCCTTCACCGCCCAGCGCGACATCGCCGACATCGGCACCTCGATCCTCGCCCGCGCCTGACCCAGCTCGGAGGAAACCGCCATGACCAGCTACGACCCCACGTGCACGGCCGTCATCGCCGTGCACCTGCAAGGCGACGTCGTCGGCGCCGAGGGCGCCCTCGCCCCCTTCTTCCGCGCCGAGATCGAGCGGACCGGCGTCCTGGCCACGATCGGCACACTGCTCGACGGAGCCCGCGCGGTCGGCATGAAGATCATCTACACCCGGGTGGCGTTCCAGCCCGGCTACCCCGACATGATCCCCAACTCGCCGCTGCTCGCCATGACCGCCGAACACCAGTGCCTCATCGACGGAACGCCCGGAGCCGCGATCGTCGACGAACTAGCGCCACAACCCGGCGACGTCGTGGTCACCCACACGCGGATTACCGGCTTCCACTCCAGCTCGCTCGACGTCATCCTGCGCGGCAGCGGGATCGACACCGTCGTCTTCGCCGGCGTCGCGACCAACCTGTCGGTCGAGGGCACCGCCCGCACCGCCTCCGACATGGGCTTGCGCACCGTCCTCGTCGGCGACGCCTGCTCGGCCGCCACCGAGACGGCCCACCACGCCTCCCTGGAGTCGCTGGGCCTGCTCGCCGAGATCACGACGACCGAGCAGTTCCTGTCCTCGGTCGGTGCGCACGCCGGCGCGGTCGCCGGTTGACTTGTCGGTTGACCGGAGGCACGGCCGGTTCAGGGAGCAAGATTGGCCCTGGCCTCGGCATGGATCACCGCCACCGTGCCCACGATGTGGCGTTCCATCTCGGCCCGGGCGGCGGCCTGGTCTCCCGCGTGCAGGGCGGCCCGAATGCCCTCGTGGTCGGCATGCCGCTCATCGAGCGCTGAACTCAGCGGCTGCGGCACACCGGTCGTGTTGATCAGGAAGTCGGACAGGTCCCACATGCGGCTGCTGGTCTCGGCCATGATCCGCGAATGCGCCATCCCATGGATGACCTCATGGAAACGTCGATTCCAGACCCGGTAGCCGTGTGACCGGACCGCCGCGTCGGCCTCCCGGCGCAGCGCGTCGATCCGCTTCGACACGTCGTCCAGATCGGCGAGCTGTTGCGCGGTCCGGCGTAGCGCGGCGATCCCCGCGATGGTGCCCTCGAACCCGCCGAACATCACGTAGAAGTCTTCGACCTCCCGCAGGTCATACCGGGACACCCGGGACCCGACCTGAGGCACGATCTCCATCAGCCCATCGCTGGACAACCGGCGCAACGCCTCCATCACCGGCTGCTTGCTGACGCCGAACTCCAGGCGCAGGGTCTCGGCCGAGACGCGTTCGCCCGCCGTGTAACGGCCCTCCATCAAGCGCTCTTTGAGCTGTTCGTAGACCGCGTCGTTGAGTCTGCTTCCACCGCGGTGCAGGGGAGTCACGGCGGCAGGCGCGGCATCTCTGCTGTCCGAGCTCACCCGGGAAGGGTAACCGCTGGGTCGGCCCGACTCGGTTCGCTCGGCGGTCGATCGGGTCATCGATCCTCCTGACAAGGCCATGCCGCCCACTGTCCGTGCCTCCGCCTGGCCGTGCGTGCTCCGCGTGCCGAATCGCGGCACGACACCTGGCTGGGCGTGCAGCGGCGACGCACACTCCCGCCACCACAGCAGCGTCGCCTTCGGACACCGTCCCCGGCCTAGCCCGTCATGGCGCGCCCACGCAGGTGCCAAGGAGGAAACCATGCAGTTCTGCATCGGCACGACCGCGAAGATCGACGCCGTCGACCTGGTCAAACAGGCCGAAGACCTCGGCGCGAGTCACTTCGGGGTGGGTGAGGGACCGCTGCTGTTCAGCGACCCCTACCAGTACCTGGCGCTGGCCGCCCGCGACACCAGCACGATCAAACTCGGCACCTGGGTCACCAACCCCCTCACCCGGATCGCCCCCGTCACCGCCAACTCGATCGCCACCCTGAACGCGCTCGCACCCGGGCGCACGTTCCTGGGAATCGGCACCGCGAACAACGCGCTGCGCTCCATGGGCAACCGCCCCGCCACCCTCAAGGAGCTCGACAACTCCCTCACCGTCATCCGCGGCCTGCTCGCGGGCGAGCGCGTCGAGCACCGGTGGCTCAAGCAGGACCGCGAGATCGAGTTCCTGGACCCCAACGGGATTTGGTACAACTTCGCCGACCCGGTCGAGGTGTGGATGTCCGCCGGCGGCCCGAAAGGCCTGGCGATCGCGGCCAAGCACGCCGACTACATGACCTACTGCCTCGGCCCCAACGCCGACATGATCGGCGTGGTCCGCCGCGAACTCGACAAGGCCGTCGCCGATGCGGGCCGCCCACCCGGCTCGGTCAAGCTCGTCGCGCTGTCCTGGTTCTACCAGCTGCGCCCGGGGGAGACCTGGGAAGCCGGGATCGACCAGGGCTTCGGCTCCGGCCCGATCAGCTCCTGCATCACCAACGCAGGCTTCATGAACGAGCACGTCGACGAGCTCGGCGCCGACATCGTCAACGCCTCCACCCAGGCCGCGATGGCCTACCTCGGCGACCCCACCGCCGCCGACGCCCCGCACTACCTCGAGGTCTGGGCCAAGTACCTGCGCGGCCTCGACCCGGTCCACCGGCCCCTGATCACCAAAGAGCTGGTCGACTACTGGTGCCTCTACGGCACACCCGAACAGCTGCAGGAAAAGACCCAACTGATGCTCGACGCCGGAGTGGACATGGTCAGCGTCTTCCTGTCCAACCCCTTCACCGCGCAGCGCGACATCGCCGACATCGGCTCCTCGATCCTCGCCCACGCCTGACCGCGCACCACCCCGACACCCGGAGGACGGCCATGACCACCATCGACCCCACCCGGACCGCGCTGGTCGCAGTCCACGTCCAGAACGACATCGTCGGCGCCCGACGGCGCATTCGCGCCGTTCTTCCGCGCCGAAATCGACCGCGTCGGAACGCTCGCCACCGCCGCCCGGCTGCTCGACGCCGCCCGCGCCGCAGGCGTCCCGGTCATCTACACCCGCGTCGCCTGGCGACCCGACTACAGCGACCTGCACGCCAACTCACCCCTGCTCAACATCGTCGTCCAGCAGAACTGCCTGGTCGACGGCACCCCCGGCGCAGCGATCACCGACGAACTCGCACCTCAGGACACCGACCGCGTCGTGACCCACCAGCGCGTCGGCGGATTCCACGACAGCGAACTCGACGAGGTGCTGCGGGGACTGGGAGTCGACACCGTCGCCTTCCTCGGCGTGGCCACCAACGCCTCCGTGGAAGGCACCGCCCGTGCCGCATCCGACCTGGGCTACCGGGTCCTCGTGGTCAGCGACGCCTGCAGTGCGGCCACGCCCGAGGCCCACGCCGCCTCGCTGGAGTCCCTCGGACTGCTCGCCGAAATCACCACCACCGACGATGTGCTCGCCGCGCTCACCGCACAGCCCGCGGACGTGTCGAGCTGAAAGCCCAGCGCGCGACGGCTTGCGGACCGGTCCGACGTCGCATGACAGCTGTGGAACGACCGCGGCGTCGCGGCCCGGTCGGCAGTCGTGCGCCGGATAGCGCGCAGAGAGGATGCCGGCGGCCCCGGGCGAGGCGCAGCCGCGAAGGCAGCACCCGGACGGCGAACTCTCGGTTAACCGGACACCGCGAATCCGCCGCCCGTTCTCGTGGCAGAGGTCACGATCAGCCGCTGATCTCCCGCTCGTTTCCGGACGCCGGATTCTCCACCATGATGTCCGCAGTGGCACGACGGTCTCGATAGGGCGGGAGAAGACCGATGTCAGGGAGCTCAGGGGAGTTGACGCTACGGTTCCTCGCCGCCCCCACCGACGCCGGCTACGCCGACGGTGTCAGCGCCGGCAGGGTGCTCGAGTGGATCGATAAGGCCGCCTACGCCTGTGCTGCCAACTGGAGCGGCACGTACTGCGTGACCGCCTATGTCGGCGACGTCCACTTCACTCGGCCGATTCCCATCGGCGACATCGTCGAGGCCCAAGCGCAGCTCGTGCACACCGGCCGCTCCAGCATGCACATCATGGTCACCGTTTCCTCCGGGGATCCCAAACGGCTGGAGATGGCCGCGGCCACGCGCTGCCTGGTCGTCTTCGTTGCCGTCGACAGCAGCGGGTCAACGGTCGAGGTCCCACGATGGCGGCCCAGCACCTCCGAGCAGCAGGCGTGGCAGGAGGCGGCCGGCCGCCGGATCGGTGTCCGCGCCGAGATCGAGCGGGCGATGGCGGTCCAGCAGTACACCGACGTTGGCACGGCGCCACGCCAGATTCTGCGGTTTCTCGCGGCGCCCACCGACGTCAACTGGGGCGGCAAGGTGCACGGTGGCAACGTCATGCGGTGGATCGACGAGGCGGCCTTCGTGTGTGCCAGCGGCTGGAACCAAGGACCGACTACCAGCGTCTACGTCGGCGGATTCCGCTTCTACCGGCCGTTGCTCATCGGACACGTGGTCGAGGTCGAAGCCCGACTACTCCACACCGGCCGGACCAGCATGCACATCTCGGTCCACGTCCGATCCGGCGACCCGAAAGTACAGGAACGAAACCTCACCACCCATGGGCTCCTCGTCTACGTCGCGCTGGCCACCGACACCAAAGCGGTTCCGGTCCGCCCCTGGACGCCTGCCAGCGACGAGGACAAGGCCCTCGATCACCATGCTCGGCACCTGGTCGACCTCCGCACGGCCGCCGACAGCTAATCGTGGGGCGAAGCCCTCATGGTGGTTCGGGGTGGTGAACAAGCCGGTACTGCTCTTGCAACGCGACCCTCACCAGGCATGCGGTCCTGAGCGTCACGCACAAGGATTGAAGGACGGACGTTTGATGAGTTGGGAGTAGGCGCGAGGCCGGCGACCATAGGATGTCGGGCGAGACATGCCGAGAGGTGCTGACCGTGATCCTTCCGAAGGTGCGCGATCCGCGCTTCGCGACGATCCGCCGCGGTGGGACCTTGACGGATGCGGATCACCATCTGCTCGCTCTGTGGGCGGCCTCCTGCGCGGAGCATGTCCTGCCGTTGTTCGAATCGGCGCATCCTGAGGATTCGCGACCGCGTCAGGCCATCGAGCACGTCCGCGCCTGGGTTCGTGGCGAGGTCAGGATGATGGAGTCCCGCGCGGCAGGCGGTCATGCCATGGCGGCGGCGCGAGACAAGCGAGGGGCGGCACGGCACGCGGCGTACGCAGCCGGCCAAGCCGGTGCGGTGGCCCATGTCGCCGCTCACGAGCTCGGTGCGGCTGCCTACGCGATCAAGGCGGCGCGTGCTGGCGCTGTGGCTGGCGAGTCCGAGGCGGTGGGCTTGTCCGAGTGCCAGTGGCAACGTGACCTGCTCCCGGAGGCGATTCGCGAGCTCGTGCTTGACGACCAGCGGTTGCGGAACGAGCTTTGCTGGTCGGTCTTCGGCTGTTGAGCGGGCACTGCGAGTCAAAGCACCGGGCTGGAGGCGGTACATGGTGACGACGCCACCGCCCGCTGGGCTCCCGACCTGTGGGCGTTGCTTGTCGCCGTCAAGGCCGCCGTCGCTCCCCCGAACCTGTTCGGCTTCGGAGCACTCGCTTGGCTGATGCTGTCGGTCGGAGGTACCGGGAAGATCACCGTGCGGCGATACTGTGCTGATGCACACAAGGCGCTGGCGTTCCGGACGACCGAGTGCCCGTCAGCGGACCGGCTCGCGGGCTTCGCGCCGCACCTCGGGTGCCTCGTGCGGTAGTGGGGTGCACGGAGCACCGAGTCCTGGCCGCTGCCGATGGGACAGGCCGTCGTCCGGCTACTGCGGGCGCGCGGTCCGGGCTGGGTCCACGGGCGGGAGGACCTGCAGGGGGTCGATGGGTACACCCTGGCCGTTGTCGAGTCCTCGCTACAGCCGCTGCGCGCCGAGGCGGTCCTGTGTGTCGTGACCGCCCGTGCAACGGAGATCGTCGCAGGGCTGCGCAGGCGCGGCGCCACGCTGGTCGCGCGGGGCCCGCTCGGGGTCACCGAGACGCCGGCCCGCTCTGAAGCGCTTGACACGGCCCCGGGCATCCGGTTTCGCACGCAGCCGAGCTCGTGGAGGTGTGGGTGCGGATCGGGGCGGCGCGCAGGGCGCTCGACCTTGGCCACAAGCTGATGCGCGCGCGTGTCGGATGGTGCGCCGGCCGGGGGCCGGGCGTGCTGTGCCACAAGCTTTTCATGTGAGTGAGGAGACGACCATGGGGCCCGTAAGGCGGCTGGCGGCGACGATGGCGATCGGCGGGCTGCTCGTCGGCGGCTGCACCGCGCAGGCCCCGGTGCCGAACGCGCCCCCCACCGCGATTGCCACCCCTGCGGGGCTGAGCGACGCGCTGAGCGCGATCACGAACGACCCCCGCTACAAGCAGGCGACCTGGGGCTACGTGGTTCTCGACCAGGCAAGCGGCGCCACTGTCCTCGGTCAGAACGCCGAGATGATGTTCGACCCCGGGTCGACCATGAAGACCTACTCGGTGTCGACCGCCCTGTCGGCCTATGGCACGGACTACGCGTTCCACACGCCGGTCTACCGCCAAGGCATCGTCGCGAACGGTGCGCTCACCGGCAACGTGGTGCTCGTCGGCTCCGGCGACCTCAGCTTCGGCCTGCGCCAACAGCCCGACGGCACCCTCTACTACGAGAACACCCCCGCCCTCGATCACAGCTACGCGAACATCGGCATCCCCGGCGCGGTTGAGCCGCCAGGGAACCCGCTGGCGGCACTGGACCAGCTCGCGCAGGCCGTGCGGACGTCGGGTATCACCCACGTCGAGGGGAACGTCGTCATCGACGACCGCCTCTTCACGACCTACCACGGCTTCCCCGACGGACTCATCTCCCCGATCTGGGTCAACGAGAACCTGATCGACGTCATGGTCACACCGAGCGCGACGGGGCAGCCCGCCTCGATCAACTGGCGTCCGATGACGGCGTCGTACACGGTGGAGAGCCAGGTCACGACGGTGGCGAACGCGCAGCCCGGCTCGCTGCAGGTCGCCGAGCCCACACCAGGACACCTGGTGGTGAGCGGCACGATCGCCCCGGGCGCGGCGCCCACGCTGGTGGTGCACGAGGTCGCGGACCCCGCCTCCTTCGCCCGCACCGCGTTCATCGAGGCGTTGCAGCGAGCGGGGGTGACGGTCACGGCCGCGCCCACCGGCGCCAACCCCGCGAACCTGTTGCCGCCCAGGGGCAGCTACCAACCCGGCGACAAGGTGGGCGAACACGTCTCCGCGACGCTGGCCCAGTACGCCAACCTCATTCTCAAGGTCAGCTACAACCGCGGCGCGGACCTGATGACCTGCCTGGCCGCGGTCAAGGCGGGCAGCACGGACTGCGAACAGGGGCTGGTCGCGGAGACGAAGACCATCACCGGCCTCGGCGTGCCCGTCACCAGCGTCTACCCGATGGACGGCGCCGGATCCGACGACCAGGGTCGCACGACGCCCCTGGCGCTGGCCCAGTTCCTCAAGGCAGCCGCCGGGACGCCGTACGGCAAAGCGCTGGCCGAAGGACTGCCCGTGCTGGGCCAGAGCGGCACCCTCGCCAACGTGCTGTCGGACTCGCCCGTGGCGGGCCACGCCCAGATCAAGACAGGCAACCGGGCCGTCGGCACCGTCGCCGGCAACATCATCCTGCTCGGCAACAGCCTCGCGGGCTACGTCCAAGCCAAGTCCGGCAGGCAGATCACCCTCATGATCGCGGTCGGCAACGTGCCGATCGCGACCCCCGAGGACGTCCAGACGATCACCACCGACCAGGCCCGCATGGTCGAGGCGATCCAACAGGGCCTGTAGCCAACACGTTCGGTAAGTGAAGTGACCCCCGTCGTCCGGACACCTCCAGACTTGGCAGCAGCCGAGGAGGAGGACGCGGGATGGGGTGTCGAAGCAAATACCCCGAGGAGTTCCGTCGCAACGCCGCGAAGCTGGCCCTGGATGGGGGCCGGTCGATCCGGGATGTGGCGCGTGAGCTCGGTGTCAACCACGAGACGCTGCGCAACTGGGTGGATCAGCTGCGTCGGGAGCGTCGCGACGGCCCGGCCGCGGTCAGCGGTGAGGAACACGCCGAGCTGGCGAGGTTGCGCCGCCGTGTTGCGGAACTGGAGCTGGAGAAGGAGGTCTTGCGAAAAGCCGCGGTCTTCTTCGCCCGGGAGGCAGACCGATGATCCGAGAGAGCATCAGCGTTCTACGACTGGCTTCGCCGAGGCAGCCCGAGCATCTCCGACGAGGACATCGTTGACGCCTACGCTGCGAACACCCTGCGTGAGGCGTGGGTCGAGCACCGGCACACCTACGGCGCACGTCGGCTGACTGCCGAGATCCGCGATCGCGGCCACCGTTGGAACCGCAAGAAGGTGGCCCGGTTGATGATCGTGGCGGGGATCGAGGGCAACCACCGGCGCCGCCACGGCAAGAAACGCACCCGCCTGACCGCAGGCTCGGTCGCCAATGACCTAGTCAAGCGCCGCTTCGACACCGACACCGCCGATCGGCTGTGGGTGGCCGACATCTCCTACCTGCGGACCTGGGAAGGCTTCCTCTACCTGGCCGTGGTCCTTGACGCCTGCACCCGCCGCGTCGTGGGCTGGTCGATGGCTGATCACCTGCGCCGTGAACTGGTCCTGGACGCCCTCGGTATGGCCCTGCAACAGCGCAAACCCGATCCGGGGCTGATCCACCACAGCGGCCCCTGCGAAGCAGGCCTTGGCGCGGCTTTCCGCCGAGGTCGCCCACTGCGGAGCGTGCGCCTTCGTGGCCGAGGAGCGTCTCGTGGAGGCGGACCTGCTGCGCCTGCTCAGCCCTGAAGATACCTGAGTACGGCCAGGACCCGACGGTGCTGGTCGGCGTCCGACTGGTCTAGATCGAGCTTGCTGAAGATCCCGGTCACGTGCCGCTCGATCGCCGGGACGGTGACGACGAGTCGCTCGGCGATCCCTGTGTTCGAACGGCCCTCGGCCATGAGCGCGAGCACGTCGCGCTCGCGCGGGGTGAGCGAGGCGAGCGGACTGTTGACCCGCTTGCGTCCGACCAACCGGGCGATGACGTCGGGATCGAGGGCGGAAAGGCCGTCGGCGACCCGGCGCACCGCGTCGATCAGGACCTCGGGGTTGCTGACCTTCTCCTTCAGCAGGTACCCCACGCCGTCGGCGCGGTCGCCGACGAGCTCGAGCACGAACCTGTCCTCCAGGTACTGGCTGAGCACGATGACGCCGATCCCGGGCTCCGTGGCGCGGATCTCCATTGCGGCGCTTAGGCCGTCGTCGGCCAGGCGGGGCGGCATCCGGATGTCCGTGATCACGACGTCGGGCCGGTGGGTGCGGGTCAACCGGAGCAGATCAGTGGCGTTGGCGGCGACGCCTGCGACCGTCAGACCCGCCCGCTCGAGCATCCGCACGACTCCCTCGCGGACGAGCGCCTGGTCCTCCCCGACGACGATCGTCAGTGGACGGGACACGATCCGGAACAGTAGCGGGCCCGAGGCGTCGTAAGGGGCGGTTGACCGATGTCGGCGGTGCCAAGTCACCGGGACAGTGCGCGGCGGGAGGTGCGATGAGACGAACGGACCCGTCGGAACTCGACGACGTCGTCGTCACGATGGTGCCCGAGTCGTGGGCCGCCGCACGACTCGTCGGCGCCGCCGGCGTAGCCGTCGAGCCAGGTGTTTCCACACCTCGTCGAGACCCGTCGCGCCGGCCTGGGGGACCAGCGTGGACCACGGCCGTGGGAACGCGCATCCTTACCGGATGTGGCCGTTCGACCGATGCCCGTGCGCGGCTCGCGCCTGACACTGCCGTCATGCCCTCCGATTCCTCGCCTCGCCACGGCGCCGCGACCGCGCTGTCGGAGGAGGCGCGGCGCGCGGCCCGCTCGGCGTATCTCGACGCGAGCGTCAGAGGCGTCCTGGACGGTGCCGCGCCGCGCCTCGACGGCGGCTCGCCCTGGGCCACCGCGGCTCGTGCCCACGTGCTGCTCCACGGTGATGGCGACCTCGATGCCGCTCACCGGCTGCTTGTCGGCGCGATCGACGGGGGCGCGGATCCGTCCAGCGAGCCGGAGGCGCTGACGGCGGCTCTCGACACGCTGCTCATGGTCTGCCGGATCGCCGACCGGAAGGCCCTGTGGTTGCCCTACCGTGCCCTAGCGGCACGTCACGCCGCGCATCGCCCTGCGGCGCCCGACCCGACCGAGCACGATCCGGCCGAGCTCGATCCGACCGGGACGGTGCGAGCCGGCTGGTCCTTGCTCGACGTAGACGGCGTGGCGCGCCGGGGCGCTGCTCTGCGCCGCGTGCTGGACGACGGGCCGCACAGCGGAGCGGTCGGGCCGGCGATCGGCGCTGCTGTGCTGCTCGCTCTCGACGCTTTCGCGGCAGGGCGATGGGACGACACATGCCGGCTGGCAGGGCGGGTACAGGTGCTCTGCGCGTCCCATGGCCACGAGGCTCTCGCGATGCTCGCCACGGCGGGTTCGGCGCTCGTCGCCGCCTGCCGAGGCGACGAGGTGGCCTGCCACGACCACACCAGCGCGATGATCGGGTGGGCGGCGCCGCGGGGCGCAGGCCTCGTGCACCGCCAAGCGATCCACGCGCGGGTTCTCGCCGCGCTGGGTCAGGGCGACGCCGAGTCGGCCTACCACCTCGCCGCCACGATCACACCTCCCGGAACTGTCGAGACAGCAGGCCCCGGTCGACTGTCGGTCATGGACCTCGTCGAGGCGGCGGTCCGTACCCAGCGTCGGGACGAGGCGGCGGCCCACGTCCGCGCGGCGCAGAGGGCAGGGGTCTCCGACGTGTCCACGCGGTCGGCGCTGCTCGTCGCGGGTGCCGCGGCGCTCGCCGAGAACGCTGATCGGGCCAGGTCGCGCTACGAGGAGGCGCTTGCGGTGCCGGGGGTGGAGGCGTGGCCGTTCGACGTCGCCCGGGTCCGGCTGGCCTACGGCGAGCACCTGCGTCGGTCCAGGGCGACGCTGGACGCTCGGCTGCAGCTCACGACCGCGCTCGCGACCTTCCGCCTGCTCGGTGCGGACCCGTGGATCGCGCGGGCGGAGTCCGAGCTGCGGGCCGCAGGCCACCGCGTCCACCGGACGCGGGGCATGGCCTCGACGGTGCTCAGCCACCAGGAGCGGACGGTCGCCCACCTCGCCGCGACGGGTGCCACCAACCGCCAGATCGGGCAGCAGCTGGGCCTCTCGCCGCGGACCGTCGGCTCGCATCTGACGCGGGTGTTCCAGAAGATGCGGGTGACGTCCCGGGCCGCGCTCGGAGAGGCGCTGCGCGCGGCGGGGCCTTCCGCACATCAGGACTGACGGCGTGCGGTGCCGGCGGTGGCCGACAGCACCTCGACGGCCCCGATGTGGTCACGTGGACGTCACCGAACCCAGGGGCAGCTCCGCGTGCACCGTAGTGCCGCGTCCGGCCGGGCTCGTGACTGTCAAGGCTCCGTCGGCGGCCTCGACGCGGTCCAGCAGCCCGACGAGGCCGGTTCCCCGTGTCGGGTTCGCGCCGCCGACGCCGTCGTCGCGGACGTCGATCGCGAGCACTCCGGCCCGGAGGTCGACCTCGACGATCGCCCGCGTTGCCTGAGCGTGTTTGGTGACGTTGGTCAGCGCTTCTGCAACGATGAAGTACGCGGTGGTCTCGATGTGAACGGGCAGCCGGGGCGCGTCGACGCGGACGTCGACGGGCAGGGCGAGGTCGCCGGTCAGCGATGCGAGTCCGGCTTGCAGTCCGCCACGGACCAGAGCGGCGGGCAGGATCCCCCGGACGATGTCCCGCAGTTCGCTGTTCGCCCGTTCGGCGTTCCGCAGCGCTTCGTCGACGAGCTCGACCACGTCGTGCCCGGCGGTGAGCGCGCGCTGGGCGAGTTTGAGTGTCATGACGGTGTGCACCAGCCGTTGCTGCGCGCTGTCGTGCACGTCCCGCTGGAGGCGTCGGCGGGTCTCGTCGGCAGTGGCGACGACACGGGCCCGGGAGGCGGTGAGCTTGGCCTTGTTCTCGACGTTGGCGATCGCCACCGCGGCGAGTTCGGCGAACGGAGCGAGGCGGTCCTCGGTCCCCGACGGGATCGGAGGTCCGGAGGAGCTGGTGGAGAGGTTCCCCCACACCTGTCCTTCCACGATGACGGGGACGACCACCGCGGCGATCACGCCGAGCCTGCGAGCCGTGTCGGCGAGCGCCGTGCCCTCATAGGCGGCCATGCGGGCAGGTCTGGCTGTGCGGCGCACGCGACCGGTTCCCGTGCCGGCGTGGACGGGAACCCGGAGTCCGAGCGGTGCGGGGCTGTTGCAGACGGCGACGACGACGGCGATGTCGTCGTCGTACCGCTGCAGCGCTGCGGCCGTGCCACCGAGCAGCGCGGACGCTTCAACAGCCACGGCGGTGAACACCTCGTCGAGTGCGGAGCCACGGGCGACGAGCTCCGCGACGCGGCGCAGTGCGGTCTGCAGATCGGCGAGCGCCTGCAGCTCGGCCCGCGCCTGCGCGTTGGCGAGCGCGGTGGCCACGAGTTCGGTGAAGCCTGCGATCCGCGATTCCGTATCGTCCGCAAAGGGTTCCGGGCGGAGGGAGGCGGCGAAGCTGATGCCCCAGACTCGCCCGTCGACGATGATCGGGACACCCACCGATGAGGCGATGCCGATGCGACGTGACTCGTCCACGAACGGTCCCCCGGCCGGCAGCTCGGCGGACTCGAACCGGGTCGGGCGGCCGGTGTCGCGCACCGCACGCAGCTCGGGGTCCAGCGCACGGCGCTCGCCGATCGGGGAGGGAACCGTCGTCTCGCCCCACACCGCAAGCAGGGTCATCGTGTCGTCGGGCTCGAAGCGGAACAGCGACGTGATGTCCGCGTCGACGAGACGGGCGAGATCCCTGTTCACAACCGCGAAGAGTTCGTCCTGTGAGACCCCGAGAGCGACGAGCGTGGCGACCTCCCGCAACGCGGCCTGCTCCTGCGCTATGCGGGCCGCCTCGGCGCGCGAGGGGACCAGGGCGACGTCGGTGCGGTCCGTCGCCGTCGGCGAGTAGTAGCTGCGCAGGAGGATGATCCGATCGGCCCGCACCCGGACGACCTCGCAGACCAGGCCGTCCAGGCGCCACGCCTCGTCTGCGGGTGGTTCGTCCAGAGCCGTGACCACGGCGGCCGGGTTCACGAGTCGGAACTCCGACACGACCGTGTCGGTGGACTCGGCCACCACCTGCCGGTCGGCGGCGACGACGCCCGGATAGGCGCGCATGATCCCTACGGCGTACGCACGCGCGGCACTGCGCCCCCGGAACCGGCCGGCGTCGACGGTGATCTGCACGTCGTCGTCGAGCATGCCGATCCAGGTGTCCAGATCGCGTGCGTTGAAGGCCGCGTAGAAGCTGTCTACGAGCGTGCTCACCGGCAACGCGCCCGCGACCACGGTCGCCAGTGTGTCATTCCCGGCGCGGGTGGCGCCAGCCGAAGACGTCAGCCGGTCCGCCATCCTGCGCACGTTGTCCGGTCAACCCCACCATGCCGTTCGGGTCGGCACCCTCCGATCTCCAGGTGGCCTTACTGACCAGTGCCCGGTTCGTCCTCGACCCTCTGGAGACCACCCGGACCCGGCACGAAGGCGACCGATGAACATCTCACGGGTACTCGATCCCACGACCGCCAGCTGCGATCTCGCACCGGTGCGGCCGTCCGAGGAACGCGGTCGACGGGCGGTTGGGCCTACCGACCCTGCCGGGCCTGCCGACCAGGCCGGGATGTCATGGCGGACCGTTGCGCCGGTCGACGCTGCGATCCGCGGCCTGGTGCACGAACCCGACGCCGTCCGCATCGCGCACGTCGCGGAGATCGGCCTCGCCCTCGACCGGGTCGCGGAGTGCCGGGAGCCCCTGAGGCGGGCCACCGATGCCGTCCGGGACGGCCGGATCCTCGCGGTGACGGTCTTCGGCCTGCTCTGCGCCGGAGACGTCGCGTCGGGCCGCTGGGACGAGGCCGGCAGGCTCGCGGAGGAGGGGCTCGCGCTCTGCGGGCCGGGCCATCCCCTCGCCGGGGCATCACTGCGGCTGGCCCAGGCATTCATGGCGGCGGCCCGCGGCGACGAGGTGCGGACCCGTGCGCTGGTCGACGCGGCCGTCGGCTGCGCCGCGCCGCAGAGTGCCCGGATCCTCGCGGACGACGGTCAGCGGGTGCTGGCCATGGCCGCCCTGGGGCGTGGCGACGCCGAGGGTGCCTACCGGTACGCGACCGCCGTGACCCGTCCCGGGCGGCTCGGCGGGCCCGGCACGGCGGGGCGGCGCGTGTCGATGGACCTCGTCGAGGCCGCAGTGCGGGTCGGTCGGGGAGGGGAGGCCCGAAGGCACGTCCAGGCCATGTACGACGTGCCCGTGCAAGCGGTGTCCGCACGCTTCGCGATGCTCACGGCCGCGTCGGCCGCGCTCGTCACTGAGCCCGAGGCTGCGGGGGCGTTGTTCGAGGAGGCACTCACCGCCCCGGACGCCGGCCGCTGGCCCTTCGACCAGGCGCGTATCCAGCTGGCCTACGGCGAGTACCTGCGCAGGCAGCACCGCGCCGGGCCGTCCCGCGTGGTCCTCGGAGCCGCGCTGGACACGTTCCTGCGGCTCGGGGCGCGCCCCTGGGCGGCGCAGGCGCGACAGAGGCTGCGCGCCTCAGGCTTGACGATCGGCCACCCCGCAGCAACGGGTACTGCTGCCGCGCTGACGTCGGACGAGCGGGTTGTCGCCGCCCTGGCCGCTACCGGGCTGACCAACAAGGAGATCGCCCGGCAGCTGATGGTGTCGCACCACACGGTGGCCGCCCGGCTCTACCAGGCGTTCCCCAAGCTGGGTGTCGGTTCGCGCGCGGCCCTGCGGAACGCGATGCTGGTCCTCGACAGCGATCCCGCCGCAGCCGGCTCGACCGCGACACGGCACTGGTCGGCATCGCCTGAGCCGGCGGCGGCAGTCGTTTCCGGACAGCCCTACCACCGACAGGACGTCGCGCTGGGACGATGGCTCGGTGGTGCGCTCGATCCTGGTCGTCGACGACGACGCGGCCGTTCGCGGACTCGTCGTGCGCATCCTGCGGAGCTGGGGTCACGTGGTGATCGGCGAGGCAGGCTCGGTCGCCGAGGCTCTGCGCTGCGGCGAGAAGATGCGTCCCGATACCGTGCTGGTCGACATCGGCCTGCCCGACGGTGACGGGTTCTCCCTGACGCGCGAGCTCCGGGGCCGATCCTGGGCACCGCGCGTCGTGGTCTTTTCGTCCGACGCCGACCCGGCGAACGTGGCGGCCGCCCGACGCGCCGGAGCGATCGCCTTCCTCCCGAAGGACGAGCTGTCGAGTCCCGCCCTACAGCGGCTGCTCGAAGGAGGGGCCGATGGCATCGGTTGACGCGGACCGTCCGCTGCGGGTGGTCGTCGGGGAGGACGATGTCCTGCTGCGTGAGGGCATCGCGCGGATCCTGGTCGACGCCGGGCTCGAGGTCGTCGGCCGGTCCGGCGACGCCGACGACCTGCTGGGCCGGGCACTGGCCTTTCGACCCGACGTCGTCGTCACTGACCTGCGGATGCCGCCGGACCGCACCGACGACGGCCTGCGGGCCGCGCGGGAGGTCCGGCTCCGCGAGCCGCGGACCGGGGTGCTGATCCTGTCCCAGTTCTGCGAGCCCGCCTACGTGATGCAGCTCGTCGGCGAGCGGCCCGCCGGGGTGGGGTACCTGCTCAAGGAACGGGTCGGCGACGTCGCCACGTTCGTCGACGCGATCACCGGGTCGCCGCGGGGGCACCGCCCTGGACCCCGAGGTTGTGGCCCGGATGCTGGGCCCACGTCCGCGGCGACCCGCTGCACCTGCTGACCCCGGGAGCGGGCGGTGCTCGCGGCGATGGCCGAGGGGAAGTCGAACCTGGGCATCGCCCAGAGCCTGCTCACCAGCCTGGCCTCCGTCGAGAAGCACGTCACAGCGATCTTCCGCAAGCTGCCTCTCGCGCCCGCGGACACCGAGCACCGCCGCGTTCAGGCCGTCCTGACCTACCTGCGCGCCGGGGACCACCGACGATGACCCGCCACGAACTACGCGTCGAGCGGCCGAGTCCCGGCTGGTGCCGCGGCCGAGGAGGTGGACACGCTGCGGGCCCTGGCCGACGAGCAGGCAGCGGTCCTGCGGGTGGCTGCGCTGGTCGCGCGGACGGCGGAACCGGCGGAGGTCTTCGCCACCGTGACCGCGGAGGCTTCACGCCTGCTGCGCGGCCTGCCGACGACGCTGACCCGGTTCGACGGGGACCGTGAGCTCGTCGTCGTCGCGTCGCACGGCGGCCCCGCCCCGGTGGGGAGACGCATCGCGTTCGAGCCCGACACGCTGCCTGACCGGGTTCTGCGGCAGGGTGCGGTCGTCCGCGTCGACGACTACACCGCGGAGCGGGATGCCCAGCTCGCCCGCACCTATGGTCTGGCCGCGGCGGTGTCCGCCCCGGTCAGGGTGGCGGGCGTGGTGTGGGGCATGTTGACCGCGACCTCGCTCGCCGAGCCGCTCCCTCCCGTCACCGAACCTCGACTGGACGCGTTCGCACGGCTCGTCGCGGCCGCGGTCGGCGGCAGCCAGGCCCGGACCGAGCTCCAGGCGCTGGCCGATGAGCAGGCGGCCCTGCGCCGGGTGGCCGAGCTCGTGGCGCGCGGCGCCACCCCGGACGAGGTCTTCGTCGCCGTCACGGCCGAGGCGTCGGCGTTGCTCGGCGACCTCGCCCGTGGCTGCTGTGGTTCGACGGCGACGAGGCGGTGCGTCGTTGGCCGCGTGCCACACCCTGGTGCCGCTGGGGCTCCAGGTCCCGTTGCAGCGCCGGTACGCCGACGACCGGGTGCTCCACACCGCGGCTCCTGCCCGGGCCGACACGTACGACGACACGCCGTTCGCGGACCTCGCCCGTGAGGTGGGCCTCGTCGCGGGCATGGCCGTCCCCGTCGTCGTCGAGGGCCGCGTGCTCGCGGCGCTGACCGCGAGCAGCGCCGGGCCGCCGCTCCCTGCCGACGTCGAGGTCCGCCTCGCGCAGTTCGCCGACCTGGTGGCCGTCGCGATCGCCAACGCCGAGATGAACGCGAAGCTCATCGCCTCGCGGGCCCGCGTCGTCGCCACCGCCGACGAGACCCGACGGCGCCTGCAGCGCGACGTGCACGACGGCGCGCAGCAGCGGCTGGTGCACGCCCTCATCGCGCTCAAGGTGGCGCGCACCGTGGTCGAGGTCGGGTCCTCGGCGGCCAGACTGGTCGAGGAGGCACTGACCAACGTCGAACGGGCGAGCAGTGAACTCCGGGACATCGTCCACGGCATCCTGCCCACGTCGCTCACCCACGGCGGCCTGCGCGTCGGACTGGAGTCGCTGGTCGCCGACCTCGCCCTGCCGGTCGACACGCACATCACGACGCCACGGCTACCCGCCGCCCTCGAGACCACCGCGTACTTCGTCGTGGCGGAGGCCTTGACGAACGCCGTCAAGCACTCACGGGCCCGGGAGGTGCGTCTGGACGTCGATCTCGACGGGAACACCCTCGTCGTCGAGGTCCGCGACGACGGCGTGGGTGGCGCGGACCCGGCCCGGGGAACCGGGCTGACCGGTCTGGTCGATCGCGTCGACGCCGCAGGCGGAGTCCTGGTGATCAGGAGTCCGACCGGCGAGGGCACCACCCTCCGCGCCGCACTGCCGGTCGGATGAGGGCCGATGGCTTCTGACCGTCCTCGGTCCCCGGCGTACCGGCGCCTGGTGCGATCGGGCGCCGTCACCGCACGGGCGGCCTCGGGCCAGGCCGCCCTGCGACGGATCGCCGCGGTCGCCGCTGCGGGCAGCCCACCCGAGACCGTTTTCGACACCGTCACCACCGAAGCGTCCGTCCTGCTGGACGGGGCGCTCATTGCGCTGACGAGGTTCGAGAAGGACGGCTCCGAGGCCGTCGTGGTGGCCCGGACCGGTGGTCACGTCGCGGTCGGCACGCGGCTGCCGATGACCGGTGAGACCACGCTCGCCCGGCTCTGGCGGACGGGCCGTGCCGAGCGCATGGACGGCTATGTCGAGCGGGCCGGGGACGACATCGGATCGAGCAGCTGGGGGTCCGAGCGGGTGTGTCCGTGCCGGTAACCGTGGACGGAGCCCTCTGGGGCGCGCTGGGCGTCAGCTCGCGCACGGGCCCGCTGCCCGCAGGCACCGAGCACCGCTTGGCCGTCTTCGTGGAGATCCTGGCCGTGGCCGCGGCAGACCTGGAGGCGCGGGAGAGCGCCCGCGTCCTCGCCGCCGAGCAGGCCGCGCTGCTCCGGGTCGCCGCACTGGTAGCGGAGGGAGCCGATGAAACCGAGGTCTTCGAGGCCGTCGCGGAGGAGGCGGCCGGTTTGATCGACGACGAGGCCACCACGCTCGTGCGTTACGAGGGCGACCGCACGTTCCTCGTGCTCGCCCACCGCAATGGTCCGGCGCCGGTCGGTACGCGGTACAAGGTCCCCGAGGGCGACGCCGGCACATCCGCCACGATGCTGCGCACGCTCAAGCCGGCGCGGCTGGACCAGTATCACCAGATCGCCGATCAGTCCTATGCAAACCGGGATTTCGGATGTGGGTCCAGCGTGACGGTTCCGGTCTTCGTCGACGGCAGGCTCTGGGGTGCGCTGGGCACCCTCAACGAGGGTCGGCGACTGCCTGCGGTGACCGAGGACCGCCTCGGCAAGTTCGCCGAGCTGGTGGCCTCGGCGCTGGCCAATGTCGCCGCCCGCGCCGAGCTCGAGCGCTTCGGCGCCCGGCAGGCCGCCCTGCGCCGGGTCGCCGAGCTGGTCGCCCGCGGCGCCGCGCTCAGCGAGGTCTTCGAGGCGGTCGCGACGGAGGCGTCGACCATCCTGGACGAGACGTCGGCCAACCTCTTCCGCTACGACGCCGACGGCTTCGCCACGATCGTCGCCGTGTGCCGCAGCCCGTCGCCCCTCGGTGCGCGGATCCCGACCGACGCGTCGGGCGTACGCAGCACGGGCGGACCCGTGCGGGTCCAGACACTGACCGGTACGGCGTGGAAGGACGCAGGGCTCGGCTCTGGTGTGAACGCGCTGGTGGCTGTGCCCGTCATGGTGGAGGGGCGGATCTGGGGTGGACTCGCCACGACGACGTCCGGGAACCCGCCTCCGGCGGACACCGAGGACCGGCTCGCCCAGTTCGCCGAGCTCGCGGCTGTGGCGATCGCGAACGCCGAGAACCGGGCGAAGCTGCGCGCGTCCCGGGCGCGGGTCGTGGCCACGGCCGACGAGACGCGGCAGCGTCTGCAGCGCGACGTGCACGACGGCGCCCAGCAGCGGCTCGTCCAGACGGTGCTCGCGCTGAAGCTCGGTCTGCGACGCGGCGGCCCGGGGGAGAACCCGGTCGACCTCCTGCGGGAGGCGCTCGAGCACGCCGAGCGCGCGACGGTGGAGCTGCGCGACATCGTCCACGGAATTCTCCCGGCGTCGCTGGCCCGCGGTGGGCTGCGTGCGGGTATCGATTCACTGGTCGCCACGTCGGCAACCGGCGTGGACGTCGACACGGCCGCTCTGCCGTCCGGGCGGCTGCCCGGCGACATCGAGGTGACCGCCTACTTCGTCGTCGCCGAGGCCCTGACCAACGTCGCCAAACACGCGCAGGCCACGCGGGCGCGGGTCACCGTGGCCTGCGACGCGGACCTGCTCGTCATCAAGGTCTCCGACGACGGCGTCGGGGGGGCCGATCCACGTGATGGCTCCGGCCTGACCGGCCTGCTGGATCGGGTCGAGGCCCTGGACGGAAGCCTCCAGTCTGACGAGTGCCGGGGGAGCGGGGACGACGTTGCAGGCCACCCTGCCGCTGTCCCGCGCAGGGGGTGCGTGAGCCGTCGTCCGCCTCCCGGAGCGCCGATGCATCCGTCATCCGGCTGCTCGAGGTCGGGCTGAGGAGCCGTCGCGCACGTCCGGGTCGAGGTCCGTGCCACCGCTAGTCACGTGACCGATGCTCTCGCCACCGCCGACGAGCACGGTGCGGTGGTCGCACCATGACCCACGAGGGAGCCGTTATGGCCATTCACCCGGGCAGATTCCGTCGGGCCCGCCACACCGTGATCGCCGCTGTTCTGCTGGGCCTGCTCAGCGTGGTCGGACTGGCCGGGTGCAGCTCGGGGGATGCGGCGGCAGCGCCTGCACCCGCACCTTCGGCAGCGCCTGCCGCGCCCTCTCAAGGCCCGAAACCGACCGTGGTCCTTGTACATGGCGCCTTCGCCGACGCCTCCAGCTGGAACGGTGTCGTGACCCGGTTGCAGAAGCAGGGCTACACGGTCGTGGCCCCCGCACTGGCGATGCGCGGTCTCGCCTCCGACTCGGCGTACCTTGCCAGTCTGCTCGCCCAGATCCCGGGCCCTGTGGTCCTGGTCGGGCACTCTTACGGCGGCGCGGTGATCAGCAATGCGGCGACCGGGGCGAAGAACGTCCGGGCCCTGGTGTACGTGAACGGCTTCGCCACCGAGCAGGGCGAGGTGCTCTCGGAGGCCGAGAAGGGCTCGACCGACAGTGCACTCAACCCCGCGCTGAAGCAGTACACGTACCCGACGGGCGACGGGTCGGCGACAGCGGTGGAGCTGCTCGTTGACCCCGCGAAGTTCCCGGCTGTCTTCGCCGCCGACCTGCCGCCCGAGGAGGGGGCGCTCCTGGCGGCCACCCAACGGCCTGCCGCAGCGGCGGTGTTCTCGGAGCCGTCCGGGGCGCCGGCGTGGAAGACGATCCCGTCGTGGGCCGTGATCAGCACCGGCGACAAGGCCGCAGGCACCGACGTGACCCTGTCGATGGCCAAGCGGGCGAAGGCCACCATTACCGAGCTGCCCGGCTCGCATCTGATCATGGTGTCGCAGCCCGAGGCGGTCACCGACGTCATCCTGAAGGCGGCCACCGCCCGGCCGTGACGGCGCACGCCATCCGGCCGAGGCCCGCCCCCCGACGGGGTGGGCCTCGGCCGTCACCGGCCCTGGTGGCGGTGACGCAGGTAGGTCAAGACAGCTTGGACGCGGCGGTGCTCGGTTTCGGCGGGGGCGATGCTCAGCTTGCGGAAGATCGCGGTGACATTCTTCTCGACCGACGCCTGGCCGACGAACAGGCTCCGGGCGATGCCCAGGTTGGACCTGCCCTCGGCCATCGCCGCCAGCACCTCCAGCTCGCGGGCGGTCAGGACCTGCAGCGGGTCCCCGCGCGTGTGGCGGCCGAGCATGCGGGCGACCACCTCGGGGTCGAGCGCGCTTCCGCCTGCGGCGACCCGGCTGACGGCATCGATGAACGCGGCGACGTCCCCGACCCGTTCCTTGAGGAGGTAACCCACTCCCTCGGGTCGCTCGCCGACGAGCTCCATCACGTAGGCGGGCTCGCAGAACTGGGACAGGATGAGCACGCCGACCCCGGGCCGACGGCGACGCAGCTCCAGCGCGGCCTGCAGGCCGTCGTCCTCCCGGCGGGGCGGCATCTGCACGTCGGCGATGACGACGTCGGGGCTGTAGGCCAGCGCCCGGCGCAGCAGGTCGTCGGCGTCGCCGGACTGGCCGACCACCTCGAGCCCGGCGTCGACCAGTATCCGCGCGATACCCTCCCGGAGCAGCACGTCGTCCTCCCCGAGGGCCACCCGGAGCGCCGGTCTCGCCTCAGCCGTGGCCACGGTGCACTCCTCGCCGACCTGAGTGCGTCATCGGCCGCTCCCTCCCGCTGCCGGCACGGCTTGACCGGACCTCGTCATCGTGGCCCGTCCGCGACCTGCGGACTGTCGAGCAGCCCCGCTTCCTGTGCACGGGCTGTCCCCGTCGCGGCGTGGGGCAGACCCCACGAACAAGCGGGTCGACGGCGTCGCCCATTGCGGCCCGCCATGGGCGGATGACCGATGTCCGCCGTTCCGGCGCAGCCGAGAGTGAGTCGGCGAGAAGGAATCCGCCGGAACAGAGGGAGACCCGATGGGAACGATCAACGTCGGCCAGGAGAACACCGCCCCGATCGACATCTACTACGAGGACCAGGGCAGCGGGCCCGCGGTCGTGCTGACCTCCGGATGGCCGTTCGACAGCCGGTCCTGGGAACCTCAGGTGCACCCGTTGCTCGTGGCGGGATATCGGGTGATCACCTACGACCGGCGCGGCTTCGGCCGGTCGAGCCGGCCCAGCACGGGCTACGACTTCGACACCCTCGCCGCCGACCTCGACATGCTGCTGCGCGAGCTCGACCTCCGCGACGTCACCGCTGGTCGGATTCTCCCTCGGCACCGGCGAGGTGGCCCGCTACATCGGTCGGTACGGCACGGAGCGGCTGCGCAGCGCGGTGCTCATCGAGAGCCTGGCCCCGTCGTTCACCAAGTCCGCGGACAATCCGAACGGCGTCGACGAGGCCGGGGTCGCCGGGGTCCAGCAGGCCATTCTCGACGACCGGTACGCGTGGCTGACCGGGATGATGAACGAGTTCCTGAACCTCGACGAGTTCCTGGGCAAGCGGGTCAGCGAGGACACCGTGCGCGCGATGTGGGCCGCGGGGGCCGAGGCGGGGTCCGAGGCGACGTGGGCGTGCCCCCTCGGTTGGCTCGACGACTTCACCGCTGACATCGCCCGGATCGACGTGCCGACATTGATCCTGCACGGCACCGCGGACCGGATCCTGTCGGTCGACGGCCAGGGGCGCCGCTTGCATGCGGCGCTCCCCGCCGCCCGGTACGTCGAGATCGACGGCGGACCTCACATCCATTGCGTGACCCACGCGGCCGAGGTCAACGCGGAGCTGCTGAGGTTCCTCGCCGACCCGACCACGCCGGCCCAGGGCGGTGCGGCATGACGGCCGTCGTGCAGCGGGTCGTCCTCGAACCCGCCGCGCAGGACCTCACCGAGGCCACGGCCGACCCGAGGGCGCTGGTCGACCTGGGGCCGGAGGGAGCGCGCAAGGTGCTCGACGACCTGCAGGCCGCGCCCGTCGACAAGCCGGCCGTCGACGAGGAGTGGGTCACGGTGCCGGCCGCGGTCGGCGACGTCCGCGTGCGGATCGTCCGGCCCCGCGGCGCGGCGGCGGTGCTGCCCGTCGTCGTCTACATGCACGGCGGCGGGTGGATCCTCGGCAACGCCGGGACGCACGACCGGCTGGTGCGCGAGCTCGCGGTCGGGGCCCGTGCCGCGGTGGCGTTCGTCGAGTACACGCCCTCGCCCGAGGCCCGGTACCCGGTCGCGATCGAGCAGGGCTACGCGACGGCGCAATGGCTCACCCGCGAGGGCGCCGCCCGCGGTCTGGACGCCACGCGAATGGCCGTCGCGGGGGAGTCGGTCGGGGGCAATATGACCGCCGCGCTGGCGCTCATGGCCAAGGAGCGCGGTGACGTCACGTTCGTCCAGGTGTCGATGTACTACCCGGTGACGGACGCTGCCATGGACACCGCCTCGTACGACCGGTTCGCGACCGGCTACTACCTCAGCCGGGCGGGCATGGAGTGGTTCTGGGACGCCTACGCGCCCGACCATGCGCAGCGGTCGGAGATCACCGCGTCGCCGAACCGGGCGACCGTCGAGCAGGTCCGCGGGCTGCCCCCGACGTACCTGTGCGTCGACGAGGCCGACGTGCTGCGGGACGAGGGCGAGGCGTACGCCGCGAAGCTCCGCAGCGCGGGCGTGCCGGTCACGACCGTGCGCTACGACGGGACGGTGCACGACTTCATGCTGCTCAACTCGCTGACCGACACCCACGCCACCCGCGCGGCCATCGCGCAGGCCACCGCGTTCCTCCGCGCCGCCCTCGGCACGGAGTAAGGAGAGAAGGCGGCGTGTTCGACGACTTCACCGAGCACGAGGTGCCGACCGGGCGGGGGACCGTCTTCGCCCGGGTCGGCGGCAGCGGGGCGCCGCTGCTCCTGCTGCACGGCTACCCGCAGACGCACCTCATGTGGCACTCCACGGCGCCGCTGCTGACCGGTCGGCACACCGTCGTCGTCGCGGACCTGCCCGGCTACGGGGCCTCGTTCCGGCCGGTCCCTACCCCGGACCACGCCGCGCACTCGAAGCGGGCGCTCGCGCTCGACCTCGTTGAGGCGATGGCAGGCCTCGGCCACGACCGCTTCGCGGTCGCCGGACACGACCGTGGCGGACGGGTCGCCTACCGGATGGCGCTCGACCACCCCGACCGCGTGACCGCGGCGGCCGTGTTCGACGTCGTGCCCACGGGGGAGGTGTGGGCCCGCGCCGACGCCGCGTTGGCGCTCGGCTACTGGCACTGGGCGTTCCTCGCCCAGCCCGCGCCGCTGCCCGAGCGGCTGATCGGCGCCGACCCCGACGCGTTCTTCGACCTCCACGTCCGCGCGCTCGGCCTCGGTCGTGCGTCCGGACCGCTACCCCGCGGACCTGATGACGGCCTACCGCGCGCTGCTCGACGACCCGGGCACCGTGCAGGCGATCTGCGAGGACTACCGCGCGGGCGCCGGGGTCGACCGCGAGCACGACGACGCCGACCGCGGTCGCCGCCGGGTCGAGTGCCCGCTCCTCGCCCTGTGGAGCGCGCGCGGGGCGCTGCCGCGCTTCTACGGCGACGTCCTCGACGTGTGGCGGCCGTGGGCCCGTCAGGTCACGGGGTGGGGGCTCGAGGCGAGCCACTTCCTCGTCGAGGACCAGCCCGAGCAGGTCGCCGTCCTGCTGTCCGACTTCCTCCAGCGGCCCGTCGCGGCCGCCCCCACCGACCCCTAGGGAGATGACCGAATGACTCCGACGATCGTTCTCGTGCACGGTGCCTACGCCGATTCGACGAGCTGGGAGGGACTGCTCGGCCTGCTGCCCGCCGACGGCCGCGGTGATCGCGTTCGCGAACCCGCTGCGCGGGCTGGCCACCGACACCGCCCTGCTGACCGACCTGGTCCGCAGCATCGACGGGCCGGTGGTGCTGGTCGGCCACTCCTACGGCGGCGCCGTCATGACCGGGGTCCCCGCGGACGCGGGCGACGTCGTCGCGCTCGTCTACGTCGCGGGCTTCGCGCTGACGCCGGGGGAGAGCGCCGGCGACGCCTCGGCGCTCGTCCCGGGCTCGACCCTCGGCGAGACCCTGGTCAGCGTGCCGCTGGCGGGCGGCGGCACCGACACCTACATCGCCCAGGACAAGTACCACCACCAGTTCTGCGCCGACCTGCCGGCCGAGCAGGCGGCGCGTGATGGCGGTCACGCCAGCGGCCCGTCACCGCAGGCGGCGCTGTTCGAGCCCGCGGGCGAGCAGGCGCTGTGGCGGTCGGTGCCGAGCTGGTTCGTGTTCGGCGAACTCGACCACAACATCCCGGCCGGGCGCGCACCGGATCATGGCCGAGCGCGCCGGCGCCCGGCGCACCGTCGAGATCCCGGGCGCCTCGCACGTCGTCGGGCATCTCCCATCCCGACGAGGTCGCGAGCCTGGTGCTCGACGCGGTGGCCGACCGCGCGGCCGCGGCGAGCTGACCGCGTGAAGAGAGGAGTCCGAACCGGGGAGTCGCTACCCGCGCCCCTTCTGGGGCTGCCCCCGGACTGGTAGGAGAGCGGGCCTTACCGGCCGCGCGCGGTGCACCAGCCACGGACCACGCGCCGGACGACGTGCGGATCAAGTGCACGACAGCACCGCGAGCATCCCGCACCGAACATGCCGTGCGCCGGTCGGGACAGAAATCCGGCCCGGGCAGCGTTGGCCGAGGGTCACGCGCGCTCCGTGATCGGCGTCGCGCCGCTCGAACGCCCTCATCGAGTCCTGCTCAGCGGCCTGCTACTCAGTGAACGTGGAGAGCGGCTGGTCAACTTCCACGATGTAGGTCGACAGCATCTGGCCCGTGTCGGGACCCAGGTCGAG
Source organism: uncultured Actinomycetota bacterium (assembly GCA_963799945.1). Taxonomy (GTDB): domain Bacteria; phylum Actinomycetota; class Actinomycetes; order Mycobacteriales; family Pseudonocardiaceae; genus Pseudonocardia. Next base: position 303,579 of record CAWCZG010000001.1, on the reverse strand, counting down.
GGCGTTGTGCGGGGTCCGCGGCGGAATCAGGAAGGGGCTGCCCGCGGGCAGCATCAGAGTCGGCTGATCCTTGATCATCATTTGGACCGTCCCGGCCACGATGTAGCCCACCTCCTCGCCCGGGTGGACATGCCAGCCGGACTCCACACCGGGCGGGATCTCGGTCAGCACCTGCACGATCTCCCGGCCGGGTATCGACGACGCCGACTGCTCCAGCACGGTGCGCCTGAGCGTGCCCGTGAGCGCGTCGACGGGGCCGTCTGGTGGTCGGACATCATCTCGTGCTCCTGACGATGCCGGGGCAGTCCCGGTCGGCATGTGACCGGTGGCCTCGCTCCTCGATTGCCCAGGCGCGAGCGCCAACAACCTCGACGGGCCGCCGGTCAGCGGTGTATTTCCTTGCCGGGAGCGAAGAGCCGGTCGGGGGTGTGGCATGGCGTCGGCGGCGGAGTTCCTCGCCCAGATCCTCGACGGCGCGCCGCAGCCTGTTTGGGTCGTCGACGAGGAGGGCCTGATCGTCTTCGCCAACCCTGCCGCGGTCTCGGCGCTCGGCTACGACGACCCTGCACAGCTCTACCGCAAGCCGAGCCACGCCACCGTGCACTACAAGCGCCCGGACGGCTCGCCCTACCCGGCGGACGACTGCCCGATGCTGACGCCGCGTCAGACCGGGGAGACGGTCCACGGCGAGGAGAGTGGTTCCTCCGCGCTGACGGCTCGATGTTCCCGATCGCCTGGTGGTCAGCGCCCATCGCGATGGCGAACGGCAACGGAGCGGTGCTGGCGTTCAGCGACATCTCCGAGCGGCGCGCGGCCGAGCAGGCGGTGCGCGATCGGGACGCCGCCGAGATCCGTGCTGCCGAGTCGCGGGCCGCGCAGCGACGCATCGTCGAGAACTCGGCGGCCGTGCGCCAGGCAGGTGGCCCGTGACCTGCACGACGGCGCCCAGCAGCGCCTGGTCACCATGCTCATCTCCTTGCAGCTGGCGCGCGAGGAGATCGGGGTCGACCCGGCGGGCGCGCCGGCTGCTCGACGACGCCGTCGGGCAGGCCCAGGCGGCGATCGACGAGCTGCGCGAGCTCGCCGCAGGCCTGCATCCCCCGGTCCTCGCCTACCGCGGCCTTGTCGCGGCGGTCGAGGAGCTCGCCGCCCGCGCCTTGCTGCCGGTCATCGTCACGGGATCGCTGCCCGGGCGGCTCGCCGAAGCGGTCGAGACCAATGCCTACTTCTTCGTGGCCGAGGCGCTGACGAACACGGTCAAGCACGCCAGGGCCGCTCGCGCTGAGGTGCGTATCGGGGTCGACGACCGCACCCTCTCGGTTGAGGTGCGTGACGACGGGATCGGCGGCGCGGTCGTCGACGGCTCGGGGAGCGGCCTTGCCGGTCTGGCCGATCGGGTCGGCGCCCTCGGTGGGCGGATGGATTCGCGTCCCCCCAGGGACGCGGTACCACGGTGCGGGCCGAGATCCCGGTCGGCGAGGTAAGCAGATGACGGAAGCTCTGGGGCTGGCTCCATTGATGGGCGGCCGGCGCGCGGCGACACTGGTGGGATGCCGCTCACTGTCCTGGTCGTCGACGACGACCCCGGTTTCCGCCGGGTCGCGCGACGCCTGCTGACCATGCGCGGCCTCGTCGTCGTCGCCGACGTCGATAGCGGCGAGGCGGCCATCGAGGCGGTATGGCGTCACCGGCCCGACGGCGTGTTGCTCGACGTCAACCTGCCTGACCGCGACGGACTGTCGGTCACACGGGCCTTGGCGGAACGGACCGACGGACCGTCGATCGTGCTCACCTCGATGGACGCGCTCCGGGACCCGGACGCGATGCTCGCCGCCAGCGGGGCGCGGGCTTTTGTGGCCAAGGAGAAGCTCGTAGACGCCGATCTGCTGTGCCTGTTCAGCCGTGCACGTACCTGAGCACCCGGCTCGTACACGCGGTCGGGCGAACCGGGGTCTGGTAACAGGAATCGTGATCGTCGGATGGTGCGGAAAGCGGGCACCTCAACCACCCCGTCCCTGTCCCTCGCAGGCGCATCTCACCGCTACTCGTCCGGAGAACCGAACCAATGAGAGTCGAACGGCCGGTTGACCGATGGACATGGAGTAAAGGTCGAGCGTGTGTACGAGCTCAGCTGACTTGAACGGTCTGCCGGAGGCCGGCGTGAGAGCAGGCGGTGCGCTTGTCATGAGGGTGCTCTGTTGAGGCCTCCGGGCAACGTGCTGGTCCGACCTCCGTCCACGACGAAGATGCTGCCGTTCACCCAGGCTGCACGGTCGCTGCTGAGGTAGACCACCGCGTCGGCGATGTCGTCAGGGGTGCCGACGTGGGCGAGCGGGGTGATCCCGGCGATGACACTCGCCGCGTCGGAGTTGAACAGCGGTACGTCGTGGGTTGTCGCGGCCGTCTCGACCAGGCCCGGCGCGACCATGTTGACGCGGATTCCTGCGGGGCCCAGCGCTGCGGCCATGGCCTGGGTGAGAAGTCTCGTGCCGCCCTTCGACGTGCAGTAGGTGGTGTAGCGGCCGGAACCTGCGAGACCCGAGACGCTGCCGATGTTGACGATCGAACCGGGGCGCCCGGCACCGATCATGGATCGGGCCGCGGCCTGCGAGGCGAAGAACGTGCCCTTGACGTTGATGTCCATCGTGAGGTCGTAGTCGTCTTCCGTGATGTCGAGGAAGCTCTGGGACCGGAAGATGCCCGCGTTGTTGACGAGCAGGTCCACGCCGCCGAAGACATCTGCCGCTTCTACCGCCGCTCGCAGGTCGGCGGGCGAGGTCACGTCGCAACGAGTGAAGACCGCGCCGGCATCGGTGTCGTCCTGGATGAGCTGACGGGTGGGCGGGCCACCCTCGCGCGGCTCCTCCTGGAGGTCGGCGATGACAACGCCACGCGCTCCCTCGGCGGCGATCGCTCGCGCGATGGCGCGGCCGTTGCCGCTCGACCCCCCGGTGACGAGAGCGACGCGACCCTCCAACATCGCGGTCACTTGCGTGCTCCTTCCGGGGGTCCGGTCAGGACCCGAGGGTCAGACGAGGGCGAGCGGATCCACCATCGAACCGGTCGCACCGCTGATCTTGAGCGGCAGCGCGACGAACAAGAACTCGTGGACGTGATCGGCGGCGAGCTTCTCGAGGTCGAGGCTCTCCATGATGTAAACCCCACCCTCGACGAGCAGTCGGGTGTGCACGGGCTGCGGGTTGGACGGCACGCCGGGATCGGGTGCGGGTTGCACCTCGAAGGTCTCGGTGTCACTGCCCACCGCCACCACGCCGCGGTCGGCGAGGAGTTCGGCCGCCGACAGGTCCGGGCCGGGTGACACGTGCTGTGCCATCCGCGCAGAATCGGGCCAGAGGCCCATGTAGCCGGTGCGGAACAGCACCACATCCCACTCGCGGATCTCGACCCCTTGTGCCGCGGCGATCGCCTCCGTCTCCGCAGCGTCGACCGGGTCGCCCGCAGGCAGGCAGTCCACTCCCCGATATCCGGCGACGTCGAGCAGTACACCGCGGGTGAACATCGGCGGCATGCTCGCAGCGTCACCCGCGGTCGGCCCGAAGTCGCCGAGGTGCTCCGCGGCGTTGGCGCCCCCATACCAGTGGTCGTCGTCCCCGACGGTGATGTGGGCGAGCGCGTCGACGTGGGCCCCGGAGTGCACCGTCGAGGTGATGACCTCGGTCATGCAGGCGAGTCCGACCTCGTTCGGGGTGTGGGGCCACAGGTCGTCGCCTGCGACCCGCAGTCCCTGCGGGGTGCGGTAGGACTGCACCTGGAACGGCGGGTGGCCGGGGAACAGGGGCATCCCGGGGAACCGCGCCGCCGCCAGTGAGTACTGCCTGCCGGTGCGCACGAGAGCCGCGGCCTGCACCCGCTGCTCCGTGGGGACGTCACCGGCCCGGCCCGTGTAGCGGGTCACGGGGACTTTTGGGCGGCCGACACCGCCGCGACGACGCGTTCTGGCGTCATGGGCAGCTCGTCGATCCACACTCCGAGTGGCTTGAGGGCGTCGCTGATCGCGCTGGCGATGGCGGTCGGCGCGACCAGCCTGCCGCCCTCGCCCGCGCCCTTCACGCCGTACTCGGTGAAGGGAGACGGCGTCTGGAGGTGCTCCACGATGATCTCGGGTACCTCGTGCATGCTCGGCAGCAGGTACTCGCGGAACGTCGAGGTGGCGAGCGCGCCGTCCTCGTCGTAGCGGTACTCCTCCATCAGCGCGGCGCCGATGCCCTGCGCGACGCCACCGACCACCTGACCCTCGACCAGCGCGGGGTTCATCACGGTGCCGCAGTCGTTCACCACGTAGTACCGCAGCACGGTGACCACGCCGGTCTCCGGATCCACCTCGACGATCGGGATGTGGCAGGCGTGCGACACCATCGGGTAGAACGCGCCCATGTCCGTGCGGTCGGCGGACGGGGGAGTGGAGTACGGATGGTCGTAGGTGCAGGTCTCCACCAGCCCGCTGGACTCGCCGTCGGGGTTGTCGTGCTTGAACAGGTGGGCGCGCATCCCGACGTCGGCCATCGACATCGAGGTGCCAGGGGCGCCCTTGGCCCGGAACGTGCCCTCCACGCACTCGACGTCGTCAGGTGACATCTCCATCGCGTGCGCGGCGATGCGGATCATCTTGTCGCGGATCACGCGGGACGCGCCGCGGGTCGCACCGGACAGCATGATCGTCAGCCGGCTGCCGCCCGGTCCTGCCGACAGCGCGCCTGCGGTCGAGTCGGCGTAGCCGATCGACACTGCCGAGGGGTCGATGCCGAACTCCTCGGCGACGACCTGGCTGACCACCGTCTCCGGGCTGTTGCCCCACAGCGGGCAGCCCAGCTCGACCCGGACCCCGCCGGTGGCGTCGACGTCGAGCTTGACGCTCTCCGGGGTGCTGGTGGCCCCCAGCGGCGGGTTGTCGTAGAGGAACCACCACTCGCTGGCGTTGTACCCGGAGCGTTCCTGGCAGGTGGCCAGTCCGATGCCCAGGTAGCGGCCCTCGCCGCGCAGCCGTTCCTGCTCGGCCTGCCAGTGCTTCAGGTCGGCCAGCTCCATGGCCCGGTCCAGCACCGGCTCGTAGTTGCCGCTGTCGTAGACGTTGCCGGTGGGGACCTTGTAGGGGAACTGTTCGGGCCGGATGAAGTTGCGCCTGCGCAGTTCCGCCCGGTCGATGCCGAGTTCCTCGGCGGCCGCGTCGACCAGCCGTTCCAGGATGAAGTTGCCCGGGTCGGCGCCCGCGCCCCGGAAGAAGCCCTGCTGGACCTTGTTGGTCAGCACGCAGGAGACGTCGTAGCGCAGGCTCGCGATCCGGTACGGGCCGGTCGGCTGGGCCATCGCGTTGCCGTGCTGCCCGTGCGCGAACTGGAAGTAGGCCCCGTAGTCGTCGATGATCTCCAGGGTCAGCCCGAGCATCTCGCCGTCGGCCGAGAGCGCGAGCGAGGCGTCGTAGATGCGGTCGCAGCCGACGTTGTCGTTGGCCGCGATGTTGTCCGCGCGGTCCTCGAGGTACTGGACCGGACGCCCGGCTGCCTTGCTCAGTGACCCGGCGATCGAGATCACCTTGGTGATGAAGTGCTTGCTGCCGAAGCTGCCCCCGACCGCGCAGGGGATCATGCGCAACCGGTTGTTGGGCACGCCGAGCATGCCTGCGAAGGCCCAGGGCAGGAAGTTGTGGAAGTTCGAGTTCGACCAGACGGTCATGTCCTTGCTGTAGGGGTCGTACGAGCAGACCGCGCCCGCGGTCTCCATCGGCTGGGCGCCCATCCGGTGCCAGCGGGCCTTCCGGCGGACCACGTGCGCGGCGCGGGCGAAGTCACCGCCGACGTCCCCGAAGTCCAGCGAGCGGTGGAACACCACGTTGCCGTCCAGCGTCTCGTGCACGCGGGGGGCGTCGGCCGCCATCGCCTCGACGGGGTCCACCACGGGCGGAAGCAGCTCGTACTCGACCTGGATGAGCGCACACGCGTCCTCGGCGATGTACCGGTCGGTGGCCGCCACCGCGGCGACGGCCTCGCCGGGGAAACGCACGCGCTCGACGGCGATGGCCTGCTGCGGGACGGGTTCCGCGCAGAACGCAGGCATCGGGTTGACGTGGGTCAGCGCCTCCGCGCCGGTCAGCACCGCGACGACACCGGGAAGTGCGCGTGCGGCGCTGGTGTCGATCGACAGGATCCGGGCATGGGCGTGCGGGCTGCGCAGCACCGCGCCGTACAGCATCCCGGGGACCGTGATGTCCCCGACGTAGCCGCCCCGGCCGGTGAGGAACCGCGGGTCCTCCCGGCGCGGCACGCTCTTGCCCACCCAGGTGTACTCGGCCTGCTCGGTGGCCGCTGCGGGCTCGCGATCGACGATGGTCATGCGTCCGCTCCGGTCTTCTCGGCGGCGATGAGCCGGCCTGCGGCACACACCGACCGGACGATGTTCTGGTAGCCGGTGCAGCGGCACAGGTTGCCCGACAGGGATTCCTTGACGTCGGCCGGTTCGGGCAGCGGCGTGCGGTCGAGCAGTTCGCAGGCAGCCATCAGCATTCCGGGGGTGCAGAAGCCGCACTGCAGCCCGTGGTTCTCCGTGAAGGCGCGCTGGACGGGGTGCAGGGTGCCGTCGGCGGTGGCGAGCGACTCGACAGTGCGGACCGACGCCCCGTCGAGCTGGGCGGCGAAGAGCAGGCACGACCGGGTGGTGTCGCCGTCGAGCAGCACGGTGCACGCGCCGCAGACGCCTTGCTCGCAACCGGCGTGCGTGCCGGTCAGCTCGAGCTCGTCGCGCAGGAAGTCGATCAGCAGTGTGCGAGGCTCGACGAGGGTGTCATGGGTGACGCCGTTGACGGTGATGCGGATGCGGACCTTATCGGGCATCGGAGTCCTCCGGGCGTGCGCGGTCGAGGGCCGTCCGTAGGGAACGACGGGTGAGCACAGTCGCGAGATGACGACGGAACGACGCGGAACCGTGGCAGTCCCCGATGGGGTCGACGCCCTCGGCGGCGAGAGCAGCGGCCTGGGCGAACTGCTCGACCGACGGTGGCCCGCCGAGCAAAGAGCGCTCCGCCTCCAACGCTCGCGTCGGTCGCTGATCGACCGCGCAGAGCGCGATACGGGCGGAGGCCACCGTGCCGTCCTCGGCGAGTCCGACGATCGTGCCCACGCCGCACACCGGGAGGTCGCCGTGCCTGCGGGCCACCTCGACGAAGGCCGACCCCGTACGAGCGACGACCTTTGCAGGAATCCGAACCTCGACGGCCAACTCGTCGGACGCGAGGCTGTTGCGGAACGGGCCGGTGAAGAACGCGTCGGCGTCGATGAGCCGTTCGCCCCTGCTGCTGCGCGCGAGGACCATCCCGTCAAGGGCCAATAGCGCGGCGGGTAGCTCCGCGCTGGGATCAGCGAAGGCGATGCTGCCGACGACGGTGCCGCGTCGGCGCACCGAGGCGTGCGCGACGTACGACCCGGCCTCGGCGAAAAGCGGGACGCGGGTGCGCACGCCCGGATGGATCTCGCAGCTGCGTTGCCGGGTGGTGGCGCCGATCCGGACGTCGTCGTCGGTCGAGATGGTGTCGAGCTCGAGGATGCGGTTGATGTCGATGATCACCGACGGGGTCGAAGCGCGGGTGTTCATCAGTCGGACCAGGCTTTGGCCGCCTGCGAGGATCCGGGCCTCTGGCCCGTGTTCGGCGAGTTGGGTGACGGCTTCCTCGACACTGCTGGGCGCCAGATAGGCGAACGCGGCAGGTTTCACTCCACACCTCCATGTGCGGGGAGAAGGGGCGACCCGTGGAGTCGCTATTCGGCGTCGCCCATCGCCAGCGAACCGAAGTGTTCGATGTGGTCGCGCATCTCCTTGCCTGCGAGCGCCGGATCGCGCGTGCGCAGCGCTGCAACGATCGGCAGGTGCGAGTCGGTGATCTCCGACATCTCGGTGCGCAACCTCGTGTAGGTGATGAGCGCACGGATTTCGGCGTGCAGCGACCGCCACACCTCGAGGAGCAGGGAGTTGCCCGCGGTCTCGAAGATCAGTTCGTGGAATCGGGCATCGTGCACCAGCTGACCGTGCAGATCGCCGATCGCGCCTGCCGTCCGCATGGCTCCGATCTCGGCCTCCAACAAGGCGAGGACCTCGTCGGTCATCAGCGGTGCCGCAGTTCGTCCGGCAACCTCCTCCAGTGCAGCGCGCACCGGGTACATCTCACCCATCTCCTTCTGGGAGATCGTGCGGACGCGGACGCCGCGGTGGGCCTCGCTCTCGACGAAGCGCATGGCCTCGAGGTCGCGAAGCGCCTCGCGGATCGGCGCCTGGCTGACGCCGTACTCCTTCATGAGACGGCTCTCGACGATCCGTTCCCCCGGTTCGTACTCACCGTCGAGAATCCGGTGCAGGATCTTCTCCCGCAGCTGATCGCGCAGCACTGATCTGGTCAGCAACCGATCCGGGGCGGCCATCGAGTGCTCCTAGGGTGCGTTGCGGTGAGAGCACCAGTTTGATCGTGTACGGAGGCCGAGGTTCGTGGCCGGGCCTCACCGCGAATCGATTATCGATAATCGAGCGATGACGTGTCAAGGGTCAGGGTCGGGTCTGCGGCACGCGATGATCACGGAGCGGAACAGACCTTGCCTGCGTCGCGGGTTCGGGTAAGGGTGTTGTGGTGAGCGCACCGGAGGTGCCCGCCTCAATGCGGTCGTGGATGACTGCGGTGGGCGAGATCGCGCGTGCCGTGAATGCGGCGGAGCCGCTCGACACCACGGACATTTGCTCAACGACGAGGAGACCGCCGTGACCAACATCGTGGACACCGTCCTGCCGACTACCATGATCGGCTCTTACCCGAAGCCACGCTGGTACAGCCGCTACAACTTGGCCGGGGCTGACTTGCTCGAGTGGTGGAAGCTCGAGGAGAACTGGCACGCCTGGTGGGACGCCACCACGGCCTGCATCAAGGACCAGGAGCTCGCCGGGCTGGACATCGTCACCGACGGCCAGATGCACTTCGACGACTACGGCGGCGGGATCGGGTCGTTCGTCTGGTACTGGTACGAGCGCCTCGGAGGCTTCACCAAGGCCAAACTGCCCAACCCGCTGGCCGCCGCCATCGAGGCCAGCGAGGACGGCGACCTCAGCCAGGCCGCATGGATGCACAACTGGGGCGGCACGGCCGTCACCGCCGAGGTGTCCCGCGGCATCCCGGGCCGGCTCAGCGAGATGTACACCGCGGCCCGTCAACTCACTGACAAGCCGCTGAAGGTCTCGGTCGGCGCCGGGCCGCCCAACCTGACCTACCACGTCGACTTCAACCACCCGAACTCCGCGTACAAGGAGGCGCGCAAGCTCGCCGAGGACCTCGTCCCGATCTTCAACGCCGACCTCAAGGACCTGGTTGCGCACGGCGCCGACTACATCCAGATCGAGGACCTCGGGGCCTGGATGCTAGCCCTCGACGGAGACAACGACTGGGTGCTCGACGTGCTCAACGCCTGGATCGACGGCGTCGACGCGAAGATCGCCTGGCACTGCTGCCTCGGCGCGGGATACGGCAACACCTTCCGCGTCGTCGAGGACGCGTTGCCCCGCGTCCTCGAGCGGTGGATGGCGGTGAACGTCGACCAATACGCGCTGGACTTCGCGCTGCGCGACATGGCCGACGTGAAAGCGCTCAAGATGGTGGCACCGGACAAGGAGGTCCAAGTCGGGGTGATCGACATCCGGACCTTGTACATCGAATCCGACGACCAGATCGTCGATCGAATCCACCGAGTCCTCGAGCACATCGAGCCCGAGCGGGTCACCCTGTCCACCGACTGCGGCCTGAAAGCGCTGCCGAGGTTCTGCGCCTACGAGAAGCTGCGCGCGCTGTCGCGCGCCGCCGCCCGGGTGCGAGCCGAACTAGGCACACCGAGTCGATGAGCGGCCGGCGTTGTGGGATTCCTGCAGCGTGTGGCCCCGACTTCGATCTTGACGGGAACGTGATCCGCTTCGGTAACGCGATTCGCCGTCGTGGCCAGCGCTCATTTTAGTCTATTGTAGACAGTCATTCTCGATTGCCCTGGCGTGTAGCCGGCCGGGTCTGGCGGTTGAAAGCGGCCTCGCTGGCGGCGGATATGCGGCTGAAGACGGTGGAGATGACGCGTGCTTCGTCCTGGCTCAGGTGGGCGGTGAAGTGGGTATCGATGGACCTGGCGTGGGACTGCTCCATGCGCGCGAATGTTTCGAGTCCTGCCGGAGTCATCTCGGCAACCACGCCACGGCCGTCGTCGTCGGCTCCGGTACGGGTCACCAGACCTGCGTCTTCGAGCTGTACTACGCGTCGGGTGAGCCAGCTGCGGCTGAGAAGTACCTGTTCGGCCAACTCGGCCATCCGGATCCGGTGGCCGGGAGCGAGCCAGACCTTGATCAGGACGTCGTACCAGGCCAGCGGCACGCCGCAGTCGCGGCGCAGTTCGCGTTCCATCAGCGCGACGAGGCGCGTGTGGGCCTCCAGCATCCGCAGCCATGCCAGCCGCTTATCCGACGGAGGAGCCATGGACGCGAGCGTAGGCGTGTGCCGCGATATGGCGGGATCATGGTCCGGGCCTGTCAGCAGAATCGGCGCCCGCCGCCCGCGGACCCTGGCGGACGATCTCCACGAGCAGCACCCACGCGCTGTAGATGGTGAGGGCGAAGCCCCCGATCACGCCGAGGGCGACCCAGCGAAGACCACCTCCGCCACCGAGCAGGACGCTGACGCACCCCACCGCGGCGGGCACCGCGACGAGCTGGACGGTCGCGATCCGCACGGCGAACCACCACCACGGGTCGGACGGCCCGTCGGGACCGTGGCGCACCTGCACCCGCAGGGCGAGGCCGCCGACGGTGACGCTGATGACGAGCAGTACGACGGCTGACACGGCGGCGGGCTGCGGCACGAGCCAGGCGGCGCTGGCCACGAGAGAGAGGACCAGACCGATGAGCGTCTCTCCCGCCCGAGCCAGCAACCGCTTGTTGAGCACCACGCGGTCGAGGTTGATCGAGACCGCGACGAACAGCAGCCCGGCCAGGGTCGCGGCCGCTCCGAGCGTCGCCGCGAAGAAGACGCCCCATGCGGCGGGATCCAGGTCCGACGAGGTCATGGTGCGGCGGCCGCCGAATCTGCGGCCGGGGTAGACGCCGCCGTCCGCGCCTGGCGGCGCCGGTTCAACAGGACGGCAGCCAACAGCGGCAGCAGCGCCCAGAGTGTGAGAACCACAAGGCCGCGGAGCACGTGTTGACCGCCGAAGTAGGTGACGTCGCGAATCGTAGTGAGCGCTACGCCCATCGGCAGCACCGGCCGCAATACGGCCAGCCACGGCGGGAGGAACTCGCCGGGCACCACCCCTCCGCTCGCGCTGCCCGCGATGATCAGGATGATCGTGCCGAGGATGGATCCGAACGTGCTCGATAACCGCAGCAGCAGGTAGGACGTCGCTCCGGTGGCCAACGACGTCAGCATAAGGACGAGAGCGACGGTCGGGGTGTGCGCAGAGATGGTGCCCGTCCCGAAGCGCGCCACGAGTGCGCCGACCACGCCGAGGCTCACCGCGAGAGCAGCCGCGCTCGTCCAATGCCCCCAGGCGCGCAGCCGCCGGGCCTGCGTCGTGGTGGTGATCGCGAAGAGATAGCTGGCCAGCACGACCGCAAAGCAGAGGTAGAACAGCGGCAGCGCCGCCGCGTCGTCGTCGGCGAGAGGCAGCGCGTCGACGATGTCAGGGCTCGTTCTCGTAGCCGCTGCGACGGAGGGCACGAGGGTGCGGACCAAGTCGGCGAAGACCGTCGGCCCCTGTGCGCCCGCGTAGCGGACGGTCGGCTTGCCGGTGAGGTCGACCACCGCGTACATGTCGCCGCGGCCCAGAGCGGCGTCCGCTTCGGCAGCACTGTCGAACGGGTAGAACCGGTAGCCGCCCGCGGCCGCCGCCCCGACCTGCGCCTCGACCTGCTGCACCTCGGCGGTGGGCCCGGCGATCGCCACCGGCACATCTCGCGGCTGCGGTGAGTGGTACCCGATCAGCGAGATGATCACGAAGGCCGAGCCGACCACGAGCGACTGCCACCAGCCGAGCAGCCAGCCGTGGCGATCCGTGATTCCCAGCGCTCGTTCGAGCCGGTTGGCGGTGTCCGGGTTCGACGGCGTGGCCGCGGAAGTCATCGCCGGGTTCAAGCGGCCGGCATCTTCGAGACGATCTCGTCCATGTTGATCTGTTGCGCCTTCTGGCCCACCGGAGTGCCGAAGTCGGTGAACAACTCCGAGAGGATCTGGTTGCCGCCGGTAATGGTCACGCCCAATGCGCGCAGCCGCTCGAAGGTGTTTTGGTCGCTCGACACCGAGGAGCTGCCGCAAGCGTCGGCGACGACTTGGACCTCGTAGCCCGCCTCGATCGCGCCACGGGAGGTGTGGAACAGGCAGATGTCCGTGGTCAGCCCGGCCAGGATGAGGTTCGACCGGCCCAACCCCTTGACGGCCTCGACGAAAGCCGGATCCAGGAAGGCGTTCAACGTGCCGCCTCGCTTGATCCGGGCGGCGTAGGCATCGGGAGCGAGTTCCTGGATGTCCTTGATGTTGGTGCCGATGGCGTCCTCCATCGTGGACGTGACCATGTGCGGAACGCCCAGCTCGGCGCCCACCCTGGCGAGCATGCGCACGTTGTTGACGGTGGTGGCCTGCGGCTGGCTGTAGATCCAGCTGACGGTCATGTCCTGGTGGTCGATCAACACGATGGCGGCGTTGTCGGGGGTGAAAAGCGGACTTCCCATGGCGCGGACTCCTCGGGCTCGGGATGGATCGGTGTCGGAGGTAGTTGCTAGCCGACACCAGTTCGAACCTTATGCTGATTTAGTGTCGACTAGCAACTACGTGGTCCGACCGCGCCGTTCAGATCGTGCTGGTGTCATCGATGACGGTGTAGATCATCAGCCGTGTCGTGTGGATCAGGCGGTGACGATGCCGACGACGAGGTTGATCGTGGTGGCGAGGATGGCGGTGCCGAAGACGTAAGACAGCAGGCAGTGCCGCAGCACGATGAGCAGCAGCACCACGGTGGCGACCAGCCCGGCCGGCCCCGCCGGCCGGAGAGGCCCAGGACAGCGGTTCGCGCCGTCGCGAACAAGATCATATCGGGCCCTGATCGCACGCGATTTGCCGAGGTCGAATCCGAGTGAACGGAGCGGTGACCAAAGTGGTAGCCGCGTCGCTGCGGGAAATACTCGGCGCTCGGGTTAGTCGGTCGTCCGAGAGATCGCGCTGTTCAGCGCTGGAGGAACTCGAGCGCCCGGGTCTGCGCCTCGGCGCGGTCGGGGTGGACGTAGAGGGCGAGATGGGTGCCGCGGTCGATGGTGAGCAGCTCGGCTCCGGGGATGGCGTCGGCGGCGTGGGTGCTGTGCTCGGGTGGGAGATCGGCGTCGGCCGTGCCCTGGACGACGAGGGTGGGTGCGGTGATCTTCTCGAGCTCCAGGGACGTGATCGCGGCGAAATGGGCGAGGTCGTTGTCGTAGCCGAGCTTGCGGCGCTTGTCCGGCATGGAGGTGGGGCCGAGGTCGAGGGCGAAGCTGCGGGCGCCGGGGTCGGCCAGGACCTGCGCGACGCGCGCGGTGAGCTCGTCGGGAGTGAGGTCGCCCTCGCCTGCCAGCTCGCCCCTGATGTACCCCTCAGGTTGGTGGGCGGCGAGCAGGCGCATCAGCCACTGGCCCGGGGCGGTGTTGACCATGAGTCGGGTGGGCAGGTCTTGGTCCGGTAGCACGTAGGAGTGGCTGACGGCGGCGTTGGCGACGATCGCGGTGACCCGCTCGGGGTGGCGGACGGCGAGCCGGTAGCCTGCCGGGCCGCCGCCGGACCAGCTGTAGACGGCGGCCCGGTCGATGCCGAGCTCGTCGAGCGCGGCAGCGATGAGGTCGGCCTGGGCGTCGATGCTCTCTCGCCCGTCGAGGGGTGTGTCGAGGTAGCCGGGGCGGGAGAGCAGGATCGCGCGGAACCGCTCGGGCGGAAGGATGCGGGCCATGAGCCGGGCGGCGTCGATGCCGCCGGGGCTGCCGTGCAGGACGACGACCGGTGCGCCGGTGCCCTGTACCTCGTGGTCGACGGGGCCGAGCGCGGTCTGGATGATCATGACGGTTCCTCTCTGAGCGTGCGGTGCGCGGTCCAGGTGAGGAACGCGGTCGAGACCGTGGCGGCGCCGAGCAGGATCCAGCGCTTCATGCCACGGACACTTCCCGCGCGCGCTTGCACTCCACTTCAACCGGGGTGAAGGCGGGTTGAAGGCGCCGGCGCGACTCTCGGCTCGACACCGAAAAAGGAGCACGCCATGCCTCTCGCCTTCCACCGCCCCGGCACCCCGGCGTACGACGCCGCCCGCGCAGGCTTCGACCTCAACGCGATTCCCGAGCCCGACCTCGCGGTCTCCGCAACGTGCGAGGTCGACGTCGTCGCCGCCATCGCCTACGCAGCGGAGCACGACCTCCCGGTGGGCGTCCGGGCGACCGGCCACGGGCCGATCCCCGACGTGCGCGGCGGCGTCCTGATCGACACCCGCGCATTGCGCTCGGTGCGGATCGACGGCCGCTCCGCCGTCCTGGGTGCGGGTACGACGTGGACCGACGTCCTGGCCCGCTGCGCCCCGCTCGGTCTTGCGCCGCTGTGCGGTTCGGCGCCGGACGTCGGCGCGGTGTCGTACAGCCTCGGGGGCGGACTCGGCCCGCTCGGCCGGGTGCACGGCTGGGCTGCCGACCACGTCCGGCGGCTGCGGCTGGTCACCGCCGACGGCTGTGTTCGCGAGGTCGACGCGGCGAGCGAGCCCGACCTGTTCTGGGCACTGCGGGGCGGCGGCGGGAACTTCGGAGTGGTCACCGAACTCGAGACCGAGCTCGTGCGCGTCGAACAGCTCTACGGCGGCGGCCTGTTCCTGCCGGGGGAGTGTGCGGGCGATCTGCTCGCCGCCTTCGGGCGGGCGACGGCCGCGGCCCCGGACGCGCTGAGCCTCTCGGTAGCGTTCGTGACCTTCCCACCGGCCGCCCCCGAGCCGCTGCGCGGCCGGTTCCTCGCCCATCTTCGCGTGGCCTACCTGGGCGATCCTCGCGAGGCCGAGGCCCTGCTGGCTCCGCTGCGTGCGGTGGCGGAGCCGGTGCTCGACACCGTCCGGCCGTTGGGGATCGACGAGATCGGCACCATCCACGCCGACCCCGTCGCGCCGATGCCGGTGAGTTGCGGCGGCGCGATCCTGCCCATCTGGGACAAGGCCGCGATCGCCGTGCTGCTCGACGAGGTCGGGCCGCGGACCCCGCACATGCTGGAGCTGCGCCATCTGGGCGGCGCCCTCGCGCGACCGCTGGACAACGCCGTGGGCCACCGGAACACCGCCTATTCGGTGTTCACCTCGGCCTACCCCGGTGGTTCCCACGAGGTGCAGACGGCCTTCTACCGGCGACTGGAGCCGTGGAGCCGCGGCCGGTCGCTCTACAACTTCACCGCGCACCCGGACAACACCCCCGCCGACGCAAGCGGTGCCTTCGAGCCTGCGATCCTCGACCGGCTCCGGACGGTGAAGAAGGAGTGGGACCCGCAGGACCGGTTCCGGTTCGCCGTGCCGTTCAACCCGTGATGATCTCGGTCAGGGTGAGGTCCGCGCCTGCTCGCCACGCCTTCTCGTATTCCGCGGGCGAGAGCGCGGCCCGGGCGGTCGCGCGGAGCCGGTCGGTCTCCGGGGCCGAGCGCCATTCGAGGCCCTCGCGGTTGCGCTGCGCGCGGGCGGCGGAGTACAGCCGCACCGCGGCCGGATGGTCGCCTGCGAGGGCGAGGAAGTTCGCCCGCATCTCCACGAACGCCCCGCCCAGCTCGCCGCCCTCGGCGAGGTGGAGCTCGATGACCCGCTCCGACCAGGTCATCCCGACCTCGGCCGCACCCGCCGCGAGGGCGGCGTAGCTGCCGGCGCGGGCGGCCATCCACGCCGCGACATCCAGGTCGAGTGCCCGGGCCCGCGGGTACACGGCCTCGGCGCGGTCCAGCGTCGTCGCCGGGTCGGCGAGGTCGCTCTCGACGAGGCTCCGGGTCGCGTCGGCGAGCACCTCCAGCACCGGGTCGCCGCCGGGGATGCGGTCGAGCAGCCCCCGACCCGCCTCGGGATCGCCCGCGGACCAGAGGTTCCCGGCCTGGATGGCGACGTCGAGCCCGAACGCGCCGCGCTCGCCGGGCCCGATCCGGTCGGCCACGGCGAGCCCGAGCGCGCTGTGCTCGCGGCTGCGGTCGAGGCGGCCCTGGTGGGCGAGCATCTTGGCCAGTCCGATGTGGACCCACGCGACCGCGAGGGCGTCGTCCGGGTCGACCGCCGCGCACGCGAGCTCCAGCCAGCGGACCGCCTCGACCAACTGCCCGCGGTAGTACCAGTAGCCGTGCAGCCAGCCCGCGGTGCGGGCGGCGGCGGGGGAGGGCCGCTCCAGCAGGCCGCGCGCGAGCATGGCGCGGACAGTGGCGTAGTCGTCGTCGACCATGCGATAGGTACGGCGCAGGTCGAGCCGGTCGGTCCGGGATTCCGCGGTGGCCAGTGCCGCCACCCAGGCGTCGCGCCGGTCCAAGGTCGCTTCGGTCTCGTCGGCCAGCTCGTGAGCGGCGTGCGCCCTGACGACGACGAGCTGACGGAACAGCGTGGGCCCGCCCGGTCGTGGAGCGGGTGCGGCCGTGAGCAGCGACCGGTTGACCAGCATCGCGAGTAGGTCCGCGATCTCCTCGACCGGGAGCCCGACGGTGGCGGCGGCCGCGCGCAGGCCGAACGGCCCCGGCAGCGCGGCCAGCCGTCGATGCACGAGCTGCTCGGTGGGGCTGAGCAGGCGGTGCCCCCAGTCCAACTCGGACTGCAGGGACTGCCGTCGTTTGGTCTTGGGACGCCCGATCCGGGCCAGTCGCACGGGGTCGGTACGGACCTGGTCGCGGATCTCGTCCAGCCCGTAGACGCGGGCACGGGCGGCGGCGAGCTCGATGGCGAGCGGGAGACCGTCAAGATCCGAGCAGATCTCGGCGGCGCGCCGGCGTACCTCGCCGGTCACCTCGAGCCCGGGTACGGCCGTGCGCAGCCGCGCGACGAACAGGTCCACTCCGGCCGCGTCCAGTGGCGCGACCGGGTAGAGCACCTCGCCGTCGAGGTCGAGGGGTTCGCGGCTGGTGGCGAGCACCGTGACCGCAGTGCCCGCGCCGAGCACCGTGGTCACGGCCGCCGCGGCGTCGGCGAGCAGGTGCTCGCAGTTGTCGACGACCAGCAGCATCCGCCGCCCGCGGACCGCGATGCGCAGGGCCTCCTCGGCCGAGCCCGCCGCCGCCGTGCCACCCATCGTCGCGCCGACGACCTCGGCGACCGGCTCCCCGCTCTCCACCGGGGCGAGGTCGACGAACCACACCCCGTCCGGGTACGCGGGTGCCGCCTGCCGGGCGACCTCGACGGCCAGGCGGGTCTTCCCAGCGCCTGCGGTCCCTGTCAACGTGACCAGCCGATGCTCACCCAGCAGCCCGGCCACCGCGGCGAGCTCGGTCGCGCGCCCGACCAGGTCGGTCATCGTGACGGGCAGGTGGATCTCCTGGTGCGCGGTCTCGTCCCGTGCCGGGGCTGCGACGTCGTGCTCCAGAATCTGCCGCTGTACCTCCCGCAGCTCCTGCCCGGGGGTGACGCCCAGCTCGTCGCGCAGGGTGCGGCGGACCTGCTCGTAGACGGAGAGCGCCTGCTCGGTGCGGCCACATCGGTAGAGCGCCGTCATGTGCAGGGCGCGGAGGTGCTCGCGGAACGGCCATTCGCGGACCATGCCGTCGAACTCCGGCAGGGTGCGCTCGGGGCTGCCGGAGCGGATCAGCGCGTCCAGCCTGCGCTCGGTCGCCTGGGCCTTCAGCTCGGTCATGCGGCCGAGCCAGGCCTCGGTTCCTCCGGGGGTGCCCCGCCACAGCGCGAGCGCCTCGTCGCACCGACCGAGGCACTCGGTGGGACGGGCGGGGTCGGCCCCCTCGACGAGCATGGCGAACCGGAGCGAGTCGAGCTGCTCGGGCGTGAGCCGCAGCCGCAGCCCGTCCGCCTGTTTGAGCAGGACGGCGGGCGGGGCTCCGGTAGCGCGGTCCGGTTCGAGCTGCTTGCGCAGCCGGAAGACGTGCGAGTCCAACGTGCTCCATGCGCCCTCGGACGCCGACTCCCCCCACACCGCGTCCACCACCGTGTCGACGGGGACCAGCTCGTTGGCGTGGACGGCCAGCAGCGCGAGGATCGTGGCCGGGATCCGTCCGCGGACCGGCTCGCGGTGTCCGTCGACGGACACCTCGAGCGGCCCGAGATCGTGCACCCGCAGCTCGCTCACACACTCCGCCCGTGTCGTGGCCCGCCCCGGGGACGACCCTAGTACTGCCAGGTGAGGGTGATCGATCCGTTTCCGGCCACGGTGGCGGTGCCGTAGCAGATT
The DNA here is from genome assembly GCA_963799945.1 of uncultured Actinomycetota bacterium. Classification (GTDB taxonomy): domain Bacteria; phylum Actinomycetota; class Actinomycetes; order Mycobacteriales; family Pseudonocardiaceae; genus Pseudonocardia. The sequence continues at coordinate 285,174 of CAWCZG010000001.1, read as the reverse complement.
CCGGAGACGGCGCCGCCTGCCGCCACGCGCGAACTGCTGACGTCGTTCATGGCCGACACTGACCCGTTCGCCGACCGGCTCGACGAGATCGCGGCTGATCGTGTGGTCCTCGCCACCCGCCCGGAGGTCCGGCGTTCGCTGGGTTCAGACCGCGTCCTCGGGCGCCGTCACCCCCTCGGCGCGAAACGCCTCCCACAGGGACGAGGGTGGGGGCGTGGCATACAACGCCACGTTGCGCCGTGCCTCGGACGGCGTCCGCATGCCGAGGACGGTGGTGAGCACCGCCGGGTGTCGCAGCACGTAGTGCATGGCCGCCGCGGGCAGGGTGCTGCCGTGCTCCCGGCAAATGGAGGCCAGCAGGCGGGCCCGGAGCATCAGGGGCGCAGGCGCGGGCCGGTAGTCGAAGTGGGCGTCGGGTGGCGGTTCGTCGCGAGCCAGCAAGCCGGAGTTGAAGACCCCGGCAGCGAGCACCCCGATCCCGCGGCGCAACGCCTCCGGGAGTAGCTCGCGCAGGCCAGTGTCGTCGAGCAGGGTGAACCGGCCTGCGGGCATGACAAGGTCGATGTCGGTCTCGCGGACGAACCGGGTGAGCATGGCGGCCTGGTTCATCCCGACGCCGACAGCACCGACGACGCCCTCCTCACGCATCCGGATGAGCGCGGGTACCGCCTGTGTGCTGGCGGCGTCCCAGAAGTCGTCCGGGTCGTGGACCAGGACGATGTCGACCCGGTCCACACCGAGGCGCGCCAGACTGGCCTCGAGGCTGCGCCGGACGCCGTCCGCGCTGTAATCGCGGACCCGCCGGTAGGCGGCGGGCACCGCAAAACCCTCCTCGTCGCGGCCTGCGGGCGTTCCCGCGACGGGTTCGAGCAGGCGCCCGACCTTCGTGGACAGCAGGGGCCGGGGACGGCCGGGGCCGCGGCCCGCCAACCAGGCGCCGATCCGGCGTTCGGAAAGGCCCAGCCCGTAATGCGGCGCCGTGTCGATGTAGCGGATCCCGCCTGCCCATGCGGCCGACAGAGCCTCCGTTGCGTCGTGCTCCATCGTTTCGACGGCCAGGTTCCCGATCACGGCGCCGCCGAAGCCCACCTCGGTGAAGTCCATCGCGGCGCGGTCGAGGTGCCGCGTGGGCAGGGCGGCCGCCGGGGCCCCCACCGCGCGCTTCATCGCTGTACGCGGGCGCCCACACGCGGAACGGGCGGGCGGTGCGGATCCGGCCCTCGCCGGGTCCAGCCGCAGCACCTCCCACCGCCTCGGTGGGGAACAGCGTCAGCACCTCCAGACCCGCGTCGAGCGTGGCCATGTCTCGCTCGGGTGGCCACCCCCGGGTAGACCGGCACGCCGAGCCGATGGGCCCGACGACCCACGGGCAGGCTGAACCCAGGATCTCGGCGACCGCCAGGGCCGCCGAAAACCTGCGCCCGCGGTGGTATCGGCGGTGTCATCGGTGTCATCGCCCCAGCCACCCGCCGTCGACGGGAAGGATGGCGCCGCTGACGTAGTCCGACGCCGCGGAGGCCAGGAACACCGCAACGCCTGCGAGGTCCTCGGGCTGGCCCCACCGCCCGGCCGGGATGCGCTCCAGGATGGCCTTGCTGCGGTCGGCGTCGCCGCGCAGCGCCAGTGTGTTGTCGGTGGCGATGTAGCCGGGCGCGATCGCGTTGACCTGCACCCCCCGGCCTGCCCACTCGTTCGACAGAGCCCTGGTCAGGCCCGCGATGCCCGACTTGGCGGCCGTGTAGCCGGGCACGTTGATGCCGCCCTGGAAGCTCAGGAGCGACGCGGTGAAGATCACCTTGCCGCGCCCGCGACCGAGCATCCCGCGGCCGATCTCCCTCGTCAGCACGAACTGGCTGGACAGGTCGACCGTGATGATCCGGTCCCAGTCCTCGTCGGTGTGCTCCGCGGCCGGTGCGCGGGCGATGTCGCCCGCGTTGTTCACGAGGATGTCGACGGACCGGCCGTCCCGGCCCAGTTCGGCAGCCAGCGCGCGGACCTGCGCGCGGTCGGTGAAGTCGACCCGCAGCCCGGTGAACGTCCGGCCCGTCGCCCGCACCGCGCAGCCCGTCTCGCCGCCGTCGGACTCCATGTTCGTGCTGCAGCCGATGATGTCGGCGCCCGCCTCGGCGAGCGCCACCGCCATCGCCCGGCCGATGCCGCGTCTGCTCCCGGTCACCACGGCCGTCTTGCCGGTGAGGTCAAACCTGTTCACCGGCTGACCCCTCTCCGGCCGCCGAGCCGAGGTCGACCAGCACCTTCATGGCAACGCCGGTCTCCAGCGCGGCGAAGGCCTCGGCGACGTCGTCGAGCGGGACCACCACCGAGATCAGCCGCTCGACCGGGACCTGGTCGCCCGCGACGAGTTCGACGGCGCGTTCGAAGTCCTCCCGCCGGTAAAGCCGGGCACCGACGAGGGTGAGCTCCCGCCAGAAGAAGCGGTGCAGGTTCACCTGGCGCGGTGTGGGGTGGATGGCGACCATGACCAGCCTGCCGCGCACCGCCAGTACCTCGACCGCGGTGTCGACGCCGGCCTGCGCGCCGGAGACCTCGAAGGCCAGGGAGGCGCCTGCGCCGCCGGTCCACTGGCGCACAGCGCCCGCCACGTCGATCACGGCCGGGTCAACCGCCCGCAGCCCGAGCCCGGCGGCGACCTCGCGCCGGTAGCCGTTCGGCTCGACCAGCAGCACCTGCGCCCCTTCCGACGCGGCCACGGTGGCTATCAACAAGCCGACGGGGCCGCCGCCGACAACCACGACTTTCTCGCCTGTCCGCAACTGCGAACGCCGCACGTCGTGCACGGCCACCGCGACCGGTTCGATCATCGCGGCCTGCCGCAGCGGCAGCGTCGAGGGGAGCGCGATCAGCGTGGACGCGGGGACGTTCCAGCGCCCCTGCAGCGCACCGGCGGAGTCGATCCCGAGGAAGTCGAGGTTGTGGCAGACGTGTTCGTGGCCCGCGCGGCACGCGGGGCACACCCCGCACCAGGCCAGCGGCATCACGGTGACCGGCTGCCCCACCTGCCAACCGTCCACCTCGGCGCCGAGCGCGGCGATGCGGCCGGACATCTCGTGCCCGATCACCGCGTGCTCGCCTACCCTCGCGTCCATGTCGCCGTGGAAGATGTGCAGGTCGGTTCCACAGATGCCGGTGTAGGCGACGTCGAGCTGCACCTGGCCGGGCCCGGGCGGCGGGGCGTCGCGCTCCTGCACGGCGATCGTCCTCGCGCCGGTGTAGACCGCAGCGCGCATGCGTGTCATTCCTGCGCCTTCCCGCTGGTGATCCTGGAGACGATCAGCGCGATCAGGATGATCGCGCCGTTCAGTGCGGCGATCCACTGCGCGGGCACGCCCGCCAGCGTCAGCACGTTCTGGATCATGTAGAGCAGCAGGATGCCGGTGAAGGCGCCGAAGACGGTCCCGCGGCCGCCGTTCAGGCTGACGCCGCCGATGACCGCGGCGGCGAACACGGTGAAGATCGCGCCGTTGCCCTGCGCCGCGGCCACCGAGGCCAGCCTGCCGGAGAGCATCAGTCCGCCCAGCGCCGCCAGTGCGCTGGCCACGACGAGGGCGCCCCACAGCACGCGGTCGGTGCGGATGCCCGCCGCGCGCGCCGCGTCGACGTTGCCGCCGATCGCGTACAGCGCCCGGCCGAGCCGGGTGTAGCCGAGCACCACGATGCCGATGACGAACAACACCAGGCACAGGTAGATGGACACGGGGACGCCGAGCCACAAGGTCGTGCCGAGGTAGAGCATGGAGTCGGGCAGGTCGAAGAATGTCTGGCCCCCGGAGATCCCGGTGAGCAGGCCGCGCAGCACGATCAGCATGCCGAGGGTGACGACGAACCCGTTGAGCCCGAACCGCACGATCAAGGCGCCGTTGACCAGGCCGATCACCACCCCGACCGCGAGGGTGATCGGCACACCCGTCCAGCCGGGCAGCGCGCCGAGCCCGTGGGTGACGCCCGCGGGGACGATCAGCCACGCGGCGACGCCGGGGGCGAGCCCGAACGTGGACTCCAGCGAGAGGTCCATCTTGCCCGCGATCAGCACGAGCGTCTGCGCCAGCACGAGCAGGCCGATCTCGGACATGGTCTGCAGGATGTTGATCAGGTTGTCGCTGTTGAGGAACACGGGGTTGACCGCGTAGCCGACGACGGCGATCGCGATGATCGCGGGAACCAGGGCCAGGTCGCGCAGCCGGGCGAGCACCACGGCCCGCGAGCCCGGTCGGGGCGCCGCCGCGCGGGCGCCGACCTCCGGCCGTACCTGTGTGCCGCTCATTCCTGGATCCCTTCCATTGCGGCGATCAGCTCCCGATCGCTCCAGCCTGCGGCGAACTCGGCGACCACGCGGCCACCGAACATCGCCAAGACGCGGTCGCAGGTGCGCAGGTCGTCGAGCTCGTCGGAGGCGACGAGCACGGCCGACCCGCTCTCCCGCACCCGGTCGACGACGTCCAACAAGGTCTCCTTCGAGCGGACGTCGACCCCCGCCGTCGGCTGGATCAGCACGAGCAGGCGCGGCTCGTTCGCCAGCGCTCGGCCCATCACGACCTTCTGCTGGTTGCCGCCCGACAGTGCGGCGACGGCGAGCTCAGGGCCGGGGGCCTTGACGTCGAGATCGCTGATCAGCCTGCGCGCGAGTGCGTCCCGGGTCCCGGGTCGGATCACGCCGTAGCGGCCCAGGCGTCGCGGCACGGTCATCGTGATGTTCTCCGCGATCGACAGGCCCGGCACGAAGCCCTGGCGGTGGCGGTCCTGGGGCACCAGCCCGACACCCGCGGCCAACGACGCCTGCACGCTGCCGGACGGCAGCGCCCGCCCGTCCACGCCGACCGTGCCGCCCGTGCGCGCCCGCAGCCCGACGACGGCTTCCGCGACCTCCCGCTTGCCGCTGCCGCCGCCGCCTGCCAGCCCGAGCACCTCACCGGCCGCGCACCTCGAAGGAGATCGGCTGCGCGTCGGCGAACGTGCCCTCCGCGGCCGTCACCTCCAGGTCCTCGACGGACAGCACGACCGGCACCGAGGGGGACACCGGCGGCCGCGGCGAGCGTTTGATCAGCGCCACCGCGTCGCCGGTCATCGCGGCGACGACCTCCTGCGGTCCCATCTCCTCGACGACGCCGGTGGCGACCCTGCGGGCGTCGCGGAAGACCGTGACGTCGTCGCAGATCCGGTAGATCTCCTCGAGGTGGTGGCTGATGTACAGGAAGGTCACGCCGCGGTCCTGCAGGCCGCGCATCCGCTCGAACAGCCGGTTGATCGCCGGAGCGTCCAGCTGCGCGGTGGGCTCGTCGAGGATGATGAACCTGGCGTCGAAGGACAGGGCTCTGGCGATCTCCACCAGCTGCCGCTGCTCCACGCTGAGCCCGCCTGCCAGCGCGTTGACGTCGACGTCCACCTCCCACGTCTGCAGCAGCTCGCGAGCCTGGCTGCGCAGCGCCGACCAGCTGACCAGCCTGCGGCCCGGACCGCCGCTGCGCAGGGCGTGCCGGTTGAGGTAGACGTTCTCGGCCACCGTCAGGTGCGGCAGGATGGTGGACCGCTGGTACACGCAGGCGACTCGCGCACGCCAGGCGTCCCGGTCGGACAACGGCGGCGCGGACTCGCCGTCGAAGGTGACCGTGCCCGAGTCGGGCGCCTGCAGACCGGTCAGGATGGCGACCAGTGTGGACTTGCCTGCGCCGTTGCGGCCGACGAGCGCGTGCGTGCGGCCCGCGGTGATGCTGATCCCGGCGTGGTCGAGCGCGATAGTGGTGCCGTAGCGCTTGTCCACGTCCTCCGCCAGCACGAGCGGGCGCTCCTGCTGCCTGCCCGCCACATCCGCAACTGCGGTCATCGCCATCCTCTCCGAGTTCGTCCGCGTCAGCTGATGTTGTTGCCCCACAGCGACTTGTCGTCGTACTTCAGCGTCGCCGCGCCGCCGATGGAGCCGCCGTCGATAGTGACCAGCGGCGCTTGGAGTTGGTCTTCCAGCACGCCGGGACGGACCTGGATGATCGTGCTGTCGTGGTCGGTCTTGCCAGGGCTGAAGGACTTGCCCGCGAGCGCCTGCTGCACGTAGTAGAGGCCGTACTTGGCGTACAGGTCGGCGGGCTGGGACACGGTCGCGTCGATCTGCCCGGCGCCGATGTCCTTCAGCTCCTCGGGAATGCCGTCGTTGGAGACCACGAAGACGTGCTTGGGATCGCTCGGCGGCAGCAGGAGCTGCTTCTGCTTGAGCACCTGCAGGGTGCCTGCCAACGCGAAGCTCGACTGCATGTAGACACCGCGCACGTCGGGGTTGGCGGCGAGCGCCGTCTGCAGCTGCGAGGCGGCGAGCGCGCCGTCCCACTTCGACGGCTCACCGAAGACCTGCATCGCGGGGAAGTTCTTCTGCATGCACTCGTTGAACGCGTCGGTGCGGTCGCGGCCGTTGATCGAGGCCACGTCGCCCTGCAGCATCACGACCTTGCCCTTGCCGCTCAGCTTGGTGCCGAGGAACTGGCACGCCTTCTCACCGTAGGCGCGGTTGTCCGCCCGCACCACCATGGCCACGTTGCCCGTGTCGGGCCGGGTGTCGATGGTGACCACCGGGATCTTCTTCGCCTCGAGCTGCGACAGCGTCGGTGCGATCGCCGCGGTGTCCTGCGGCGCCATCACGACGCCCTTGACGCCTTCGCTCAGCAGAGTCTGCACGTTGGCCGTCAGCTTGGCGACGTCGTTCTCGGAGTTGGTCGTCTTCAGGTTGGTGATGCCCAGCGACTTCGCCTCGTCCGGGGTGTAGCGGATGTAGGCGTTCCAGAAGTCGGTGTCGGAGCGCGGGTAGTCCGAGCCGATCAGCGGCGAGTTGTCGGCGCCACCACCGGCTGCGGGCTGCCCGCCGCTGCTCCCACCACCGCACGCGGCGAGTGCCGTCACGGCCGTCACCGCAAAGGCGGTCAACAGTATCTTGCGCATGGCGTTCTCCTTCGTCGATCGCTCAGCGGGTCGTTGGGTCGAGCAGTGGGCGTGTCGGGACGTGGTCCGCCCATGCGGGGCCGTCCGGGAACCTGAAGCGCTCGATCGCGGACGGCAGCATCCGCGCGCCTGCCCCTGGCCGTCGGGGTGCGACGTAACGGCCCTCGCGGATGACCACCGGGTCGGCGAAGTGCTCGTGCAGGTGGTCGACGTACTCGATCATGCGCTGGTCGGCGCGGCCGCTGACCGCGAGCAGGTCGAACATCGAAAGGTGTTGGACCATCTCGCACAGGCCGACGCCGCCCGCGTGCGGACAGACGGGCACGCCGAACTTCGCGGCCAGCAGCAGGATGGCCACGTTGTCGTTCACGCCCCCGACCCGGCAGGCGTCGATCTGCACCACGTCGATCGCGCCTGCCTGCAACATCTGCTTGAAGACCACCGGGTTCTGCACGTGCTCCCCGGTGGCCACCCGGATCGGCGCGATCGCCTCCCTGATGCGGGCGTGCCCGAGGACCTCGTCCGGCGAGGTCGGCTCCTCGATCCAGTAGGGGTCGAAGGGTGCGAGGTGGCCCATCCATTCGATCGCGTCGGGCACCCCCCAGATCTGGTTGGCGTCCAGGGCGATCGGCACGTCGGCGCCGACCGCCTCCCTGGCCACGTCCAGCCGCCGGATGTCGTCTGCCAGGTTGCCCCCGACTTTCAGCTTGATCATCGAGAAGCCTTCGGCCGCTGCCTCCTTCGACAGCCGGGCCAGCTTCTCGTCGTCGTAGCCCAACCAGCCCGGCGTGGTCGTGTAAGCCGGGTAGCCGCGGGTGAGCAGCTCCGCCTCGCGCTCGGCGCGGCCCTCCCGTGACCTGTGCAGGATGTCCAGCGCTTCCTGCTCGGTCAGCGCGTCGCGCAGGTACCGGAAGTCGACGAGGCGAACCGTCTCCTGGGGGGTCAGGTCCGCCAGCACCCGCCACAGCGGCTTGCCCTCACGGACCGCGCGCAGGTCCCACATGGCGTTGACGACCGCGCCCACCGCCATGTGGATGACGCCCTTCTCCGGGCCCAGCCACCGCAGCTGGCTGTCGCCTGACAAGCTGCGGCCGAACGCGCCGAGATCGGCGAGAACGTCGTCCACATCGCGGCCGACCACCAGGGGTTCGAGCGCCTTCACGGCCGAGGTCTGCACGTCGTTGCCCCGGCCGACGGTGAAGACCAGCGCATGCCCCTCCTCGCCCGCGTCGGTCCGCACGACGAGGTAGGCGGCCGAGTAGTCCGGGAACGGGTTCATCGCGTCCGACCCGTCCCGCCGCGCCGACGTCGGGAAGCGCACATCTTGGGTCTCGAACTCGACGATCGCGGACACGGAACCTCACTTCGTCAGGGGCGTATTTCGGGGCCGGTCGCGGACACCGGGGCGCGGTGGCGGGAGATCAGGAGAACTTGGCGGCGTTCTCCTTGGTCACCATTTCGGTGCCGGTGTCGACGGTGGCGGGCACCGTCTTGCCCGCCGCGGCGTCGAGCGCGGTCTGGATGCCGATCGAGCCCATCCTGGCCGGGAACTGCGCGACCGAACCCGACTCGGTTCCCGCCGTGATCGCGGTGAGCTCGCCGGGGGCGGCGTCGAACCCGACGACGACGAGCTTGCCCTCCTTGCCCGCTCCCTTGATCGCCTGCAGCGCGCCGATGATGGGCGGCCCGCAGGCGCCGTAGACCCCGGCGATGTCCGGGTGCGTAGCTGGTGCCGTTGACCGCGCCGACAGCGAGCCCCGCCCCCAACGTCGCCAGTACCGACAGCAGCCCACCGCCCGTCGCGGCGAAGACCCGCGCGCCGACGACGGAGGCCGGCGCGAGGGTGGAGCCGACGGAGAGGTCGATGCCGCGCGTCAGGATGACCAGCAGCTGGCCGATGGCGAGTACGGCGATCACCGCCGACTGCGACAGGACGTTGCCCAGGTTGCCCGTGGTGGCGAACACCGGCGACAGCAGCGACAGCACGCCGACCAGCAGGACGAGGATCAGCGCGGGGCCCATGCGCAGCACGACCAGCAACGCCCTGACCAGATGCAGCTGCCCGTGGTCGGAGGCGGTCCGGTCATCGGAGCTTTGGGCAGGCGTGCGCGTGGCGACGGCGGAAGCCTTGTCCCTGGTGTCACCAGGTTGCGTTCGGGGCAACGTCGCCTCCCTCGGTCCGAGCGGAGATTAGAGCAGAATACATCCCATGTCTAGCAGGTCAGAAGCCAGAATTTTGCCTAGTATCGGTTCTCTCGGCCGGATACATAGGATCCATTCTGGGCGACGGACAACGCCATGTGCTTACGCGCCGAAGGGCGGGCGGGGCCGCGGGAGGGGGAGGGCAGGTGGAAAGGTCGGAGGTGTCGGGAGCGGGCCGCGGTGTTCACGGCGTTCTCGACAGCCATGTGCACTTCTGGGACCCGCACCGCCTGCACTACCCCTGGTTGGCCGCGGAACCCGCGTTGAACCGGACGTTCGGGCCCGCCGATCTCGCTGCGGCACGGCGGTCGGACGGCGGCGGGGTGCTCGTGGTCGAGGCCGACCGGGCGCCGGAGGAGGCCGAGGCCGAGGTCGACTGGCTGACCGGGCTGGTCAGGGCCGGAGCGCCGGTGCGGGGGATCGTGGCCCACGTCGCGCTGGAGCAGGGCCTCGGGTGCCGCGCGACGCTCGCCCGGCTGGCCGCTCGGCCGCTCGTCGTGGGAGTCCGCAGGCTCGTACAGGACCAACCCGTCGGGTTCGCGCTGTCGCCGGGCTTCGTGGCAGGCGTGCGCCAGTTGGCCGAGCACCCCTTCCCGCTGGACCTGTGCGTGCGCGAGCACCAGCTGGCCGAGGTGACGGAGCTGGTGCGCCGCTGTCCCGAGGTCACGTTCGTCCTCGACCACCTCGGGAAGCCGGCGGTCGGCCGCACACCCCTGCGGGAATGGGCCCGCGACGTGGGCCGCCTCGCCGCGATGCCCAACGTTGCCTGCAAGCTGTCCGGCCTGACCAGCGAGGCTGACCGCGCCGCGAGCACCTCCGCGGATCTACTCTCCTACCTGCGCCACGCCGTCGCTGCGTTCGGGCCTGCACGGTGCATGTTCGGCAGTGACTGGCCGGTCGCCTCGCTGACCACGACCTACGGCAGTTGGCTCGACACCGTCCGGGAGGCGGTGGCCGATCTGGGCGCCGCCGACCGGGACCGCATCATGATCCGCACCGCTGAGGCCGTGTACGGCCTCGATGGCGCGCGGCGCGACGAGAAGGAGAACCGGCAGTGGTGTTAGCGGACGAGGCGATCCTGCGGATCAAGGAGATGATCGTCACCGGCAGGCTCGCGCCCGGCGAAAGGCTGCCGCGCGAGGCCGATCTCGCGAGCCAGCTCGGCCTCTCGCGCAACTCCCTGCGTGAGGCCGTCAGGGCGCTCTCCATGATCAACATATTGGACGTCAAGCAGGGCGACGGCACCTACGTCACGAGTCTCGAACCGCAGGTCCTGCTCGACACCCTGACCTTCGTCGTCGACTTCCACCGCGACGACAGTGTGCTGGAGTTCCTCCGCGTGCGGCGCATATTGGAGCCCGCAGCGGCACAGATGGCGGCACAGAACATCGACGAGACCGCCATCGCGGCGTTGCAGCGGGTGGTGGACGCCTCCTCGCCCGACGCGGAGCCCGAGGAGCTCTTCGCACTCGACGCCGAGTTCCACCGGCTCATCGGTGTCGCGTCGGGCAACTCCGTGCTGGCCTCCCTCATCGAAGGTCTCTCCGCCCCGACCAACCGCGCTCGGATCTGGCGAGGGCGCACGGAGGTCGGCGCGCAAGAGCGAACCGTGCGCGAGCACCAAGCGATCCTCGACGCGCTCGCCGCCCACGCCTCCGACGTCGCACACGCCGCCATGGTGGGGCACGTGGCAGGCGTCGAGAACTGGCTCCGGAAGGCGCGCTAGAAGACACGTCGCGACGGCTGTGGGCCGACATCCCCACCTCGGTGCTCGACCTGCCGCGCTGACGTGGTGCTTCAGACCAGGTGGCAGGAGAATTGACGGACGACGGCGGCACCTGACGCGCCCGAATCGGCTTCGGTCTTGTTGTAGGCGCCCGCTTTGAAGTACAGGCCGGAGGTCTCGGTGAAGGCCGAAGACGGGAAGTCGAACTGCGGCGTCGCCGGGAGGTTGTCCAGGTCGCCGAGGCAGGCGTACACCTTCAGCCGACCATTGCCGGGAGACTCGATCCGGTAGGTGAACGGGGTGTCCGGCTTCAGGCCGGTGAGCAGGTCACCTTGCCGCGGACCCTGCTTGAAGAGCTCGAGCGCACCGCCGCGCTTGTGGTTGACGCAGATGATGATGGGCGGGGTGCCACCGGGCCCGTGGATCTGACCGACGATGACCTCTTGGCGGCCGTCGGTGATGCCGGTGCCGTCACAGGTCATCGTGGCGGTCAGCACGTGGCGCTTGGTGTCGCCGAAGGCCCACGACGCCTTGATCGTGCCGCTTGCCACCTCCCGCAGCTCGCACCGGGTGGCCCCCGAACCCGACGTCGTGGGTCCGTTGACCGGGGCGGTGTACTCGACCACGGGAACCGGGTCGACCGAGGAGACGCGGAAGTCGTCGCAGCTGAAGTGCCGCAGGGCGGGCTGGTAGACGTGCCAGGGGCCGGAGGTGTCGTTGCCCGCGGGGTCCTTGATCGGCAGCGTGAGGTACCAGCGGGCCAGCTCGATGACGTCGCCAGGCACCTCAGGATTTCCGCGCCGCTTCTTGTTCCCCACCCGGCTCAGATTGGGCACGTGCTGGACGCGGGTCAAGACGTCGTATTGCGATGAGATCACGGTCTTGCCGTCGGGCAATCTCCGGTCGCCGGTCCGTCGTAGCACCTGGGGCTCCGACAACCGGTTCAAGAACTGAGGCCACCGTGACATCTGCGAACGACAGCACCAGCGATACCGGCATCAACCGTCGCGTTTTCGTCGCCGGGGCGGGCGGCGCGGTCGGGCTCGGACTGCTGACAGCAGCGTGCGGTGCCTCCGGAACGACGGCAGCGCCTGCCGGCCCGACGGCACCGGCTCCGCCCAGCGCCACCGCTCGCTCCCACTTCTGCCGCCGCGGCGCCGACGTCTTCGGCCGCCCCCAGTGCGGCGGCGCCCGCGAAGCCGGTGGCCAAGAGGGGGGTGCCGCTGGGCAAGGCCGCGGCCGTGCCGGTCGGTGGAGGCGCGGTCTTCGCTGCTCAGAAGGTGGTCGTCACCCAACCGCAGGCCGGCAAGTACGTCGGGCTGTCAGCGGTCTGCACGCACGAGGGGTGCATCGTGGGCAGCGTGGCGGGCGGAACGATCAACTGCCCGTGCCACGGCAGCCGCTATCACCTGGACGGAACGGTGGCCAGGGGCCCCGCTCCCCGGGCACTGGCACCGCGGCCGGTCGCGGTGGTCGACGGCGAACTGGAACTCGGCTGACCCGACGCTCGCCGGGGGATGGCACCCGCTCGGCACCGCTGTCTACCGGGGCGACGTGCAAGACACACTCGGGGCCGTGCCGCCCGACGTGGCGGACGCCCGGGAAGGCGTCGACCGTGCGGTAGCAGCGGCAGGCAGGGTTCCCAGTGCGCAGGGTGGCGACCTGCTGGCCGCAGCCCGCGAGGCCGTCGCGACCGGGTTGCACGTCGTGAGCGTCGTCGCCGCCGTCTCCTACGCCGTCCTGGCCCGCCGGGCGGTCCGGCACATCGCGGTCACGTCGCCCGAGCCGCGTGAGCGATGTGAGCCGACAGCGCCTTCGTCAGCAGCGCAAAGAACGCCGGCTCCAGCATGTGCCCCATCCCCTCGACGGTGAGCAGCGTGGCGTGCGGAATGGCTTCGGCCGTGAGCAGGCCGGTGGGCGGCGGGAAGATCGGGTCGTCGGCGCCCTGGATCACCTGGACGGCCACGGCGAGCTCACGCAGGCGGGGCGTCAGGTCGAGCCAGGTGGGGTCGGTGCGGTCGGCTGCGAGCTTGTGGTCGAACACCAGCGTCGTCTCCGGGGAGTGGGTGACCCGCGCGATCTCCGCGAGCCAGTACGCCTCGTCGCCGTCGCCGCGGCTCCCGCCTGCCAGCCGGAAGGCCGCCGCGAGCAGTTGCGGGTACGGCTGGTCGACCGGGACAGCCGCCACCGCCGCCGCCCAGTCGGCGCGCGGCGGTGGGAACGTCGGGTTGCGCGGCGCGCGGCCGTGCAGGGTGGCGTCGAGCAGCACCGTGTAGTCGGCGGTCGACATCATCGACGTCACCGATGCGACCCGCTCCGGGTGGCGCAATGCCGTGAGCAGGGAGAGGAACCCACCCATCGACAGGCCCGCGAGGTGCACCCGCTCGCGGCCGAGCGCATCGGCCACCGCGCAGACGTCGTCGGCGAGATCGAGCTTCCCGCCGCGGCGCCGCCGGACCGGTAGTGCCTCGATCGGACGGTACGGGCCGGGGCGCCGCCGCCGTGATCCTCCTCAGCTCGCCAGCAGGTCCCTGATGACGTCGTTGATCCACAGGCGATCGACTTCGGAGTCGCCGCTGCCCGCGAAGTGCCCCCACACGCCTGGGATGACCCGGACCTCCCCGTCGGGGATGTACTGCGACGCGTACCGCTCGTCCTCCGGCGGGAAGTACAGGTCCTTGACGGCGGGCATGGCGATGAGCTTGGCCTTGATCGACTGCAACGCCTTGACGTGGTCGCCGTCGAACCCCGGCGTCTGGCCGATGTCGCCGTGCTGCCAGGTCCACAGCATCGACAGCAGGTCGTTGACGTCGCGGCGGTCGAGGAAGTGGCCCTCCCAGTACTGGACGAGGTAGTCCTCGAGCCGCGCAGGCCGCGTCCAGGAAAGCGGGGAACTACGCGTCGGGCAGCCGGTGGGCGAGTTGGACGCGGGAACGCACGTCGAGCTTCGCGTAGACGTTGCCGAGGTGGTAGCCGACGGTCTTCGTGCTGATCGACATCTCGATGGCGATGTCGCGGTTGGACAGCCCCGCGGCGGCACGGGCGGCGACGGCGCGTTCCTGCGGGGTGAGCCGGGTCGGGTCGGCGTCGCTGCGTTTGGCAGGCGCGAGACCGGTGCCGCCCAGCTCCAGCGCGCACTGCTCGACGAAAGGGACCGCGCCGAGCGCGGTGAACGTCACCTGGGCGGCTTCCAGCAGCTCGTTCGCGGCGCGGCGCCTGCCTCGGCGGCGCAACAACCTGCCATGGGCGAGCTCGAGCTGGGCCCGTTCGAAGGGCAGCGCCAGGCCGTCGAGCCGGTGGAGGCCCTCCCGGAACGCCGTGTCGGCGGCCCCGGCCCGGCCCGCCGCTGCCTCCCACCGGCCCCGCACCCTGGCCAGCCGCGCGACGGCCGAGCACCGTCCCCGGTCCTGCGCGAGCCGCTCGTGCGGAGCGAGGAACGCGTCCGCCTCGTCGAGCCGTCCGGCGCTGACCAGCGCGTCGCCCCACAGGTGCTGCCACGGCCAGAACCCGGGCTCGTCGATGCCCTCCCGTTGCGGCAACGCCACGATCGGGCCGAGGTGGGTGAGCACGGCCTCGTGCTCGCCGCGGGTCCACGCCAGCTCCGCGCCCGCGAGCGCACCCGCCACGATCATCAGCTCGTAGTCGCCGGGGCCGGTGTGGGCTTGCGCCACGTGCCCGGCCGCCGTCGTCCAGTCGCCGCGGCCCGCCGCCACCGCGGCCGCCGCCCACCTGGCGATGGGCCGCAGCCACTCGTGTCCCGTCTGCTCCAGCAGGGTGACGGCCTGGTCGGCGGCCGCGGCGGCCTGCTCCCAGGCGCCGAGCAGGTAGTGCGCCCGGGCCATCCAGATCGACGACCACACCGCGATCCGGACCGAACCCTGGCGCAGCTGGTCGGGGACGACCGCGGCGAGGATCTGCGGCACGCCCTCCAGATCGTCGTCGACGATCCGCAGCCAGCTCTGTGCCATGTGGACCCGCCCGGCCGTCGGGCCCTCGTCGCCGGTCAGCCGGTCGAGCACCTCGCTGTAGGCGGCCCGTCCGTCGGGCACCCGGCCCGCCAACCCGAGCCCGAGTCCGAGCAGGGCGTCGGTCTCCAGTCGCACCGCGTCGTCGTCGGGCAGCAGCTCGATCGCGCGTCGACCCCACGCGACGATCTCGGCGCCCCGCAGTCTTCCGACTTCGTGCAGCGTCCAGCGCAGCGCGACTTGGGAGGCGAGGCCCGGGTCGGCGGCCGGGTCGGCCCGCTCCCACCCGGTCCGCAGCCTGCTCTCCGCCTCGGTGCACCGGCCCTGGAGCACGGCCAGGTAGCCCAGCGCGGCGTCGCGGCGGGGTCCTCGCGCGAACCGGGTGATGTCGTCGGCGAGCAGCATCGCCCGTTGGAGATCGCCTGCGCTGACGGTTGCGTCGATCGCCTGCAGCAGCCGCTGTTCGCGCTCGCCCCGGTCGACGCTCATCCGGCTGGCCTCCACCAGCGCGTTCGCCGCGCTCGCCCAGGCACCCCACTGCATCTCGGCGCGGGCGAACGCGTCGAGGTCGTCGGCGAGCGCCGCATCCGGCGGGCTGGCGCCCGAGACGCGGTGGCGCAGCGCCGAGCCCGGGTCCTGGACCAGGTCCGCCGCGGCCCGGTGCATCCGCAGCCGCGCCGCCGGGCCCACCTGCTCGTACACCGCGGCCCGGACGAGCGGGTGCGGGAACTCCACGTCCCACGGTTCCGCCGCGGCGGAGCCGCGCAGCAGACCTGCGGTGGTGGCTTCCTCCAACGCGGCGAGCGGCTCGGGGAGCTGGGCCAGCGCGGCCGCGGCGCGCAGCGTGGTGCGCAGGCCGAACACCGAGCACGCCTCGACGAGCGCGCGGGTGTCGGCGCCGCACGTCGCCAGCTTGAGGGTGATCTGGGCGCCGTACTCCCGGGGTGCGGGCAGGCTCGGCTCCCACGACTGCCAGCGGTCGGTGTCGACCTCCGTGAGCATCGCCCGGACGAAGAGCGGGTTGCCGCCGGTGTGCTCGCGCAGCCGTTGAGCGGTGCGCAGCGGGAACCGGGTGACGCCGAGCCCCATCGCGAGCCGCTGGACGTCGCTGTTCCCCAGCTCGGCCAAGCGGATCACCGCGCCCGTAGCGCCGGAGGCCAGCCGCCGCAGGCCCTCAGGCAGCCGCCCGGTGTCGTCCTCCCGCGCGGTCAGTAGCGTGAGGAAGCAGCCGGTGGTCAACCGGCGCAGCGCGTACAGCAGGGCGCGCAGCGAATCGACGTCGGCCCAGTGGGCGTCGTCGACCACGATGACGACCGGTGCGGGTCGCAGCCCGTCGAGGGCGTCGAGCACGGCGTCGCCGACCCGCATCGCCGCATCGGCCGCGGTGAGGACCGGGCCGTGCGCCCCGGCCGCGCGCAGGAGCTGGTCGATCACCCCGAACGTCACGAGCGCCTCGTCCGGCTCGCCGCTCCCCCGCAGCACCGCAGGCGCATCGAGCCCACCGACGAACCGCTCCACCAGTGCCGTCTTCCCGATCCCGGCCGGGCCGGTCACCAGCGCGACCCTCGGCTCGCCGCGGGTGACATCCTCGAACAGGGTGCGCAGGGCGGTGAGCTCGTGGTCCCGGCCGACGAACACCTCGCGCTCGGCCACGGTCGCCCTCCTCATCGAGTCGGTTCGAATCGTAAGCGCGCAGCCCGCGCTCCGGGCCGCGCCGATACTGGGCATTCACCTGAGACGAGCACCGGTGCTGCGCTCTTACCGTCGTCCCATGGCTGATTCAGGAATGCGAGTGGCGATCATCGGGGCCGGCATCGGGGGGTTGTCCCTCGCGCTGGCGTTGCAGGAACGGGGCATCGAGGCCCAGGTGTTCGAGCAGGCGGCGGAGCTGACGGAGATCGGCGCGGCGATCGCGCTGTCGGCGAACTCCATCCGCGAGTACACCCGGCTCGGGCTCACCGAGAGCCTGGCGGTGAACTCGACGGTCCCCACCGAGCTGATCTACCGGCACTGGCGCAGCGGCGACCGGATCGCCGCGCACCCCGTGGCGAAGGACGGCTGGTACGAGAAGCGGTTCGGCGCCCCGTACTTCGGCATCCACCGTGCCGACCTGCAGAAGACGCTCAGCGCCGCGATGCCCGCCGACCGGTTGCACCTGGGGTGCAGGCTGGTGAACCTGGTGCAGGAGCCCGATTCCGTGGTGCTGGAGTTCGCGAACGGGCGGGTGGAACGGGCCGACATCGTCGTCGGCGCCGACGGTGTGCGCTCGACGGTGCGGCGCTGGATCACCGGCTCCGACGACGCGGTGTACTCGGGCACCAGCGCGTTCCGCGGGATCGTGCCCACGGCCGACCTGACCGCGCTGCCCGACCCGCACGCCATCCAGTTCTGGATGGGCCCGGACGCGCACATGCTGCACTACGCGATCGGCGGCCGGGGTGAGTCGGTGAACTTCTTCGCCGTCGTCGAGACCCCGGAGCACTGGGCGCACCCCGGCTCGACCGCGCCGGTGGCGGAGGATCTGCCGGAGGCGTCGTTCCGCGGCTGGCACCCGGCGATCACCGAGATGATCCGGGCGGCAGCGAGCCCGGTCTCCTGGGCGCTGTTCACCGTGCGACCGCTCCTGCGCTGGTACGACGGGCGCGTGGTGATCCTGGGCGACGCCGCGCACGGCATGCTCCCGCACCACGGCCAAGGCGCCAACACCTCGATCGAGGACGCGTTCGCGCTCGCCGGGCTGCTCGCTGAGGGCGGCGAACCGGGGGCGGCGTTCGAGCGGTTCCAGAAAGCGCGCCGCGCCCGTACCCGCACGGTCCAGCGCAGCTCGCGGGTGACGAGCGACCTGCTGCACCTGCCCGACGGCCCCGCCGCCGACCTCCGCAACCGCACTGTGGCGCAGGTCCCCGACCGCTACGGCTGGATCCACGAACACGACGTGCAGAAGGAACTGGCCCGCATCGGCGTCGCGCCCGCCCGCTGACACCGCTCCGCACCGAGACTGAGGCAGCAATCCACCTCGACGAAGGGCAAGCCATGTCCGAGATGTTGTTGGAGTCGACGACGTCCGCCGACGGCACCACGATCGGCTACTTCCGCCGCGGCAGCGGCCCGGCACTGGTCATCACCCACGGCAGCGTGTCCACGAAGGAGCAGTGGATCCCGGTCGTGGAGCACCTCGCCGACCACTTCACCTGCTTCGTGCACGACCGACGGGGCCGCGGGAGCAGCGGGAACGCCGTGGCCTACGACCTGTCGAACGAGGTCGCGGACATCGGCGCGATGATGGCGGTGGCCGGTCCCGGCGCCCATCTGCTCGGCCATTCCTACGGCGCGCTGTGCACCCTCGCCTACGCCGAGACCCAACCCTTTGACGGGACACTGATCCCGTTCGAGCCGCCCCTCGCCGTGGCCGGACCGGTGGCCGGGCCGGGGCTGGCCCCGTACCGGGACCTCGTCGAGGCGGGCGACCTCGACGCGGCGCTCGAGTTCGCAGTGATCAACTTCGTGCGGGCGCCCGCCGAGGTGGTCCCGGAGCTCCGGAAGACCCCGCTCTGGGAGTCGATGGTCTTCCTCACCCCGACCTGGGTTCGCGAGCTGGAGCAGATCGATGCATTGGGCAGCGACCTCGAGCACTACGCCGCGATCACCGCGCCGACGCACCTGGTCGCGGGCACCGCGACTACTCCGTTCCTGTACGAGTCGGCCGCTGCCCTGGTTGACGTGATTCCCGGGGCGACGAAGACCGACCTCCCCGGCCTGGACCACTTCGCCCACCTCGTGGACCCCGCGGGGTTCGCGGCGACCGTGCGAGCGGCGGTCTCTTAACCGGGCCTTCCCGGGCCCGTGAAGTCGAGTTCGCGGCCCTGGTGGCGAATTGCCGCTGACCGCGGGCGTGCGCATCCCGTCGGGGTCGCCGTCCGGGGTCAGTGGAGGGTGGGGCGGTAGACGAGCTCCTGGGTGCGGCCGTCGAGCGTCCGCTGCTCGATCAGCTCCAGGTCGAAGTCGGCCGCGCCCCGGAAGATCGGGTCCAGCCCGGTCTGACCGGTGATCACGGGGAAGAGGGTCACCTGCACGCGGTCGACCAGGCCCGCGGCCATCAGCGCCCGGTTCAGCGACAGGCTGCCGTGGGAGCGCAAGGGCACGTCGGACTCCTGCTTGAGCTTGGCCACGACGTCGACGGCGTCGCCGCTCACGACCGTCGCTTCCGGCCAGTCGAGCGGCTCCTCCAGCGTCGTCGAGACCACCGTCGCGGGCGTGTTGACCATGCGGGTGACCCAGGGGTCGCGCACGTCGGAGTCCTCGGTGCTCGAGGACAGCATCTCCACGAAGGCCCGGAAGGTGTTGGCCCCGAAGACCATGCGCTGTTCCGCACCGAACGAGGCGAAGCGGTGCTCGAGCAGCTCCGGGCCCTGCTTGCCCCAGTAGCCCGACCAGTTGGCGCTGGCGGCGCCGTAGCCGTCGAGGCTGGAGAAGACGTCGAAGGTGTACGTCGCGGTCATGTCGTCCTCCTTGGGTGGTTGAGCGGTCCGGTACAGACCCGCGGCGATGGCGAGACTCATCGCCGGGTCCTGTCCGCCGCCACCACTCGCTGGCCGCCGCCGCGGCGTCCGCGCTATCGTCCGATTCGTCGGGGTCGAGGTAAGCGGGCACCGGGTTCAGGAGCGGGTCATGGCGGACATCGTGCGTGGACGGCACCAGGCCGAGATCGACGGGGACTTCGTCGTCTTCCTCATCGGGGCCCGGTTCTCCCTGCGGCACCCGATCCGGGTGTTCCGCGATCTCGGCGGCCGCCGCGGCGGCATGAAAGCGATGCTCGAGCACCTCGTCGCGCACCCCGAGAAGGGGCTGCTCGGCTTCACGATGGGGTTCCCGATCATCGTGCAGTACTGGCGGTCGTTCGAGCATCTGGAGCGCTTCGCCCGCGACGCGTCCGACCCCCACGCCAAGACCTGGCGCGAGTACTACCGCAGGCAGGCCACGCACGGCGAAGGCGCCGGGATCTGGCACGAGACGTACCTGGTCCGCGCGGGCGAGTTCGAGGCGGTCTACAACAACATGCCGGAGACCGGGCTGGCCCAGGCGGGTCGGCTCGTCCCCATCGGCGAGAGCAGCACCGCCCGCCTCCGGATCCGGGCCCGCGACACCGCCTGAAGGGTCACCACTCCGGTGCCACCCGCGACGGCGATCCTCATCGCGCTGCTTCCGCGGGGACCGCGGCGGCGTGCGCGGTGTGGGCGGGCAGCAGCAGGATCGCGCCGAGCACGAGGCTCGCGCCGAGCCCGGCGACGTTGCCGATCTTGTCGATCATGGTGCCCTCCAGGTGCAGGACGTGGTAGCCGAGGTGCAGGACGTTGAAGAACGTCCAGTTCAGCCCGACGACCCGGCTCGCCGTCGCCGTCCGCGCGAAGACCGCGGCGACGCTCGCCGCGCCGAGGCCGAGGTAGAGCCCGCCGACGTCCCGGATGAGGTGTTCGTTGAACGGGCCGTCCTGCGCGATCCAGTTCAGGCCGAAGCCGGGGAACGCCTGGTAGAAGCCGTCAGGGGACAGGGTCGCCCACCCGCCCACGAACGGCGGCGACCAGCGCCAGCAGGGCGAGCACGGAGCGACGAAGGGTGGTGTTCATGCCCATCGGACGGCGCACCTCGCCCGGATGTGACGTCCCGGCGCTCCACCGTGACCGGCATCTCAAACGTGCACGGGTAGCGCGGCCAGGCGCCAGGTCGCCGGGTCGGGCTGGTAGCTCACGTCGGAGGCCGGGCGCAGGTCGGGCCACCGGGACAGGAGCGCCTCCAGAGCCACCGCCGTCTGCGTCCTGGCCAGCGCCGCCCCGAGGCAGAAGTGCGGACCGTAGGCGAACCCGAGGTGGCCGGGCGGACGGGTGAGGTCGAGGCGGTCGGGGTCGGGGAACACCGTGGGATCGCGGTTCGCAGCGAGGATGGAGACGGTCACCGCGGCCCCTTCCGGGATCGGGACACCGGCGACCTCCGCCTCGGCAGCGGCGAAGCGCGGGACGGTGAGCAGCTGCGGCCCGCACCACCGCATCAGCTCCTCGACGGCGCCGGGCAGCAGCTCGGGGTCGGCGCGGAGCGCGGCGAGCTGAGCCGGGTGGGTCAGGAGGGCGGCCACGGCGTTGGCGATCAGGTTGGTCGGCGTCTGCCCGGCGAGCACGAGGAGCCACACCAGGGCGACGATCTCGACGTCGCCCAGCTGGTCCCCCTCGTCGGTCCGGGCCCGGACGAGATCGGAGAGCAGGTCGTCGGCGGGCTCCTCCCGACGGCGGGCCACGACGGCCTTCGCGTCGCCGATGATCGCGGGAAGCGCTTCGGCGAACGCGTCGCCGCGGCCCGCGGCGACCGCCGCGCCGTAGGTGTGCCAGCGGGCGCGTTCGGCGTCCGGGATGCCGACGACCTCGCAGATCACCTCCATCGGCAGCGGCCGGGCCAGGCCGGGCACCAGGTCGACCGGTCCGTTCCCGGTGGCGAGCCCGTCGAGCAGCCGCCCGACGATCCGGGCGATCCGCGGGCGGAACTGCGCCGCGCGGCGTGGGGTGAACGCGGGCGAGACGAGTCGGCGCAGCCTGGCGTGCTCGGCGCCCTCCATCTCCTGCAGGGAACGCAGGTAGGGCAGGCAGTCGTCGGGCACGGCCGGGTGGTGGTAGCTGTTGCCGTTCAACGCGAAGCGGGGGTCGGCGAGCATGGCCTTGGCCGCGTCGTGCCGGAGGACGGCCCACATCGGGAAGCCGGGGATCAGCAGCCGCGCGACCGGCGCCTGCTCCCTGGCGTGCGCGTAGACGCTCGGCAGGTCGCGCAGGACGGCGACATCGGTCAGGTCGATCTCGGGAACGGGCACGGTCATCTCCATGGTTGCTATCAGATGTTCACAACATTTGAATGATGACGGTATCGTGCCGCTTCGGACGAGCCAAGGCCGCGAGGTGACGATGAGCAGGCTGAACCGGGCGCAGATGCAGGAGCGCAACCGGGCCAAGGTGCTGGCGGCGGCGCGCGCGGAGTTCGCCGCCCACGGCTTCCGCGAGACCAGGATCGATGCGATCGCGGAACGGGCCGAGCTGACCCGGGGCGCGGTCTACTCCAACTTCCCCGGCAAGCGCGCGCTCTACCTGACCGTTCTGGCCGACGACGCTGAGCGCGCCGTCGACGACTCCGACCAGGAGCCGGGGCGGACCGCGCGGATGGCGCTCGGCGCGTTCGCCCGAGCCTGGGTCGCCCAGCTTCCGCTCGCCGTCGACGACCCTTCCGGTGTGGCGCCGCTGGGTGCGGACCTCCTGCCCGAGGTGCTGGCCGACCACCGCATGCGTCCGCCGTTCACGCAGCTGATGAAGCTCGACGCGCTGGTGCTCGGGCTCGCGTTGGAACGGCTGCGCCCGACGCCGTCGGCCAGGCTCGTCCGGGTGGCCGAGGCCGTGTTCACGGCGCTGCACGGGGCGGGCGTCCTGTCGGCCGCCGCGCCCGGCTTCGTCGATCCCTTCGACGTCGTCGCGACCTGCGAGCAGATGGTCGATCTGGCCCCGGACGACCGGTGGGCGCCTCCGCACCTCCCCTACGTGGGGAAGGCGCGACCCGTCGATGCCGCTTGGACGCCGCCCCCCGCGGTGGACGCGTTGCGCGCCGCGCCCGCCCGGCTGGAGGGCGACGGGGTGGTCGCCGTCCTCGGCCTGCACCGGCTCAGCGCTGTCGAGGAGGCGGTCCGCGCCGCGCCCCCCGACGCCGCGCTCACCGCCGTCGTGGTCAGCGGCGAGCCCGCGGAGCTGATGCCGCTCGCCCGACTCGTCCTCGCCGACCTGCGCCGCTGCCTGCGCGCGGCCGTTCCGCAGGCCGCCTGGCCACGCCTGCAGGTGGTGCTCGACGTCACCGGCGCCCTCGCGGCTGCCGCGGGTGTCCCCGCCGTCAGCGACGCCACCGAGGCCGCGGTGCGCATCACCGCGGGCCGCATCGCGGCCCGCGCCGACGGCCACGGCGCCTGCCACGCGGCCGCATCAGCGTGACCCGACAGGCCGCTCCCCGCCCCACCGATCCGCGCCCGGCGGTCGGCCCAGGTCTCCGTCGCGACGCCCCGTCCTGGCGTCACTGCCCGGCCCCCTGCGCCTTCTCCTCCGGGCGCGGTGGGAGCCCCGCTACCGCCGGACCCTCCTGACGGGGTTGTGACGCGCTCCGCGGTGATCGCCGAAGGGGGACATGAGCGCCACATGTGGCGCCTATGTCCCCGAAACGCCGATCATGCGGGGAGGGCCGCTCGCACGCCCGCGGCGATGAGGTCGAGCCCGGCGTGGAAGTCCGCGTCGCGCTCGGCCTGCGTGCGGCGGGTCGGATCGGGGGGCCTGCGCGTCTGCTCCTCGATGGTGAACCCGTTGACGTAGCAGACGACGGTGTCGACGGCCCGGCGTGCGGCGGCGAGCCCGAGGCCCGCGTCCTGGAAGAGCGTGGTGAACCGCTCGAACGCCTCGACGGCCGTCGGGCCGGGGGTGGCGTAGGTCGTGAGGAGGCGGGCGCCGTCGCGGCGTGACAGCATCATGCCGCGCATCCCGGCGGCGATCCTGTGCACCCGAACTGCCCAGTCGTCGCCGGGTTGCGGCTCCGGGGTCCCGATCGCCGCCTGCGCCACGATCGCCTCGACCATGGCGTCGACCAGCGCGGACTTGCTGGCGTAGTGCCGGTAGAGGGCGCTGGGCGCCACGTCGAGCCGCTCGGCGAGCCTGCGGACCGTGAGGTCGTCGAGGCCGACCTCGTCCAGCAGGTCGAGGGCCGCCTGCAGCACCTCGTTGCGTCGTGACATCGCCCCTCCTCCGCATCCAGCCTTCCACCCGCTACTGTGAACTTTGTTCACGTGAACTTAGTTCTCAGGAGGATCGATGAAGGTCGTCGTCATCGGCGCGGGGCTGGGCGGGCTGTGTGTGGGCCGGGGCCTGCGGCAGGCGGGCGTCGAGGTGGCGGTCTACGAACGCGACGCCGCGGCGACCTCGCGCTTCCAGGGCTGGCGCATCGGCCTGACCGCCGAGACGCTCGACGTCGTCCGCTGGTGCCTCCCCGCCCGCCTGCACCCGTTGCTCGCCGCCGTCGAGGGCGAGGAGAAGGGCGAAGGCCGCGCGGTCGACCCCCAGCTGAACGTGCTCGGCGCCGCCCCCGCCGACAGCGAGGGCAGGCTGCACGACCGCGATGTCCTGCGGCACCTGCTGCTCGACGGCGTCCCGGTCCGGTTCGGCGCGAAGCTCGACCGCTACGAGGTGCTGCCCGACGGCCGTGTGCGGGCGCATTTCGCCGACGGCCGCACCGACACCGCCGACCTGCTCGTCGCCGCCGACGGGATGGGCTCCACCGTGCGTCGCCAACTGCTCCCCGACGTGCACGACGTCGATCTCGGGATCCGCGGGGTGATCGGGCGGACGATGCTCACCGACCGCTTCCGGGGCCTCGTGCCGGGCTGGAGCACCATGGTGATCGACGACGGGTTCTCGTTGCTCCTGGGCAAGATGGCGTTCCGGACGGCGCCACGGGATGCGGCCGCGGCCCTCGCACCGGACGTCGAACTGCCCGACACCCGCAGCTACATCCGCTGGCTGACCCTGCTGCGCCCCGAGCACCCGCTCGTCGCCGAGGACGATCCGGAAGCGGCCGTCGCCCTGCTCGCCGCGTTCGTCGCCGACTGGCACCCCGATCTCCGCGCGCTCGTCGCGGCGGCCGACCGGGAGAACACCGGCGTCGGGGCGCTCCGCACCACGAGCGAGGTCGGGGCGTGGCCGGTCGGGCCGGTGGTGCTGCTCGGCGACGCCGTGCACCCCATGCCGCCCGGTGGGCTCGGCGCCAACCTCGCGTTCCGCGACGCCCGGCTGCTCGTCGAGCTCGTGGCGGGGGGCGGCGCGTTGCCGGACGCGCTCGCGGAGTACCAGCGCCAGGTCCTCGCCTACGGAGCGCAGGCCCGTGAGCAGGCCCTGGCCCAGCTGAGCACGTTCGTCTGAGACGGACGGGGCGCAGGCGCCTTGACACCAATACCGTGGGGGAGTACCCAAGCAGGAGGAGATACCCCCCATAGGTATTGAGGTGTGCGATGTGGGACGCGATCGGTCGGGCGCTGGCCCTGGCCGGGTCGATGACCTGGGAGATCCTCTGGGCGCTGATCCTGGGGTTCGGCCTGTCCGCCGTGGTGCAGGCGGTGGTGCGCCGGGCCACCGTCGTGCGGCTGCTGGGCGACGACCGGCCCCGCACGGTGGCGTTGGCGGCGGGCCTCGGCGCGGCGTCGTCGTCGTGCTCGTACGCCGCGGTCGCGCTGGCGCGGTCGCTGTTCCGCAAGGGCGCGCACTTCACGGCGGCGATGGCGTTCCAGATCGCCTCGACCAACCTCGTCGTCGAGATGGGCGTGATCCTCGCCCTGCTGTTGGGGTGGCAGTTCACCGCGGCGGAGTTCGTCGGCGGCCCCGTCATGATCATCGCGTTGGCGCTGCTGCTGCGGGTGGTTCTCCGCCGGGCGCGGGGTCGTCGGCTGCTCGACGGGGCGCGCGCCCAGGCCGAGAAGGGGCTCGCGGGCTCGATGGAGGGCCACGCCGCCATGGACATGTCGGTGCAGCGCGAGGGGTCGCTGTGGCGGCGGCTGCTGTCGCGCGAGGGCTACACGGCGGTGTCGCACGTCTTCGTCATGGAGTGGGCGGCCATCTGGCGCGACCTGGTCATCGGCCTCCTGGCGGCGGGCGCGATCGGGGCCTGGGTGCCCGACGCCTTCTGGCACGACGTGTTCCTCGCAGGCCACCCCGGCGCGGCCGCCATCTGGGGGCCGATCGTCGGGCCGCTCGTGGCGGTCGTCAGCTTCGTCTGCTCGATCGGCAACGTGCCGCTGGCCGTCGTGCTCTGGACCGGCGGGATCAGCTTCGGCGGGGTGGTCGCGTTCCTGTTCGCCGACCTGATCATCCTGCCGATCCTCAACATCTACCGGCGCTACTACGGCTGGCGGATGGCCGCGCTGTTGGCGGGCGCCCTCTACCTCACGGCCGCGGTGGCCGGGTACGTCGTCGAGCTGGTCTTCGGGGGGCTCGGGTGGATCCCGAGCCCCGACACCGCGCACCTGCCCGACGAGGGCATCTCCTGGAACTACACGACCTGGCTCAACATCGTGTTCCTGGTGCTGGCCGCGGCGCTGGTCGTCCGGTTCGTGCGCTCGGGCGGCGGTCCGATGCTCGCGATGATGGGCGGCGACCCCGACACCGACCACCACGACCACGCCCACCACTAGCGGGGTGGCGGGAGCACCGCCGCGTGCATCTGCCCGGTCAGCCAGCGGCGGAAGTCGTCCTCCGACCAGCCCTTCTCCAGGACGAGGGCGTGGTAGAGCGCGGGATCGTTGAGGGTGCCGAGCGCGTCGGCGACCTGGGCGGGCGCGAGGTCGTCGCGGATCGGGCCGAGTTCCTGTGCGCGCTCGACGATCCTGGCCGCGCCGAACCGCCGGTTGCCCACCAGGGTCGCCCACAGGTCGGCGAGCTCGGGTGACTCGCCCGACGCCCGGTGCGCCACCTCGAACAGGGCCGCGCTGCGGGCGTTGATCAGCACGCAGACCCCCGCGTAGGCGTCGAGCACGCCTGCGGGGTCGGTGGCCGCGAAGACCGGGGCGAACCACGGCCGTTCCACGACCGGAACGGGCTCGTCGTCGCCCGCCAGCGCTTCGTCGAGGATCTGGCGCAGCAGCGCGGGCTTCGAGCCGAACGCCGCGGCGACGGTCGGCCGCGCCACCCCGGCCACTTCGGCCACCTCGCGCAGGGACGCCGCGGTGTAGCCGCGTTCGAGGAACAGGCTCCGGGCCGCGGCCACGATCACCTGCCGTGTCCGCCGGGCGGATTCGGCGCGGACCGGGGAGTGGTAGCTGCGCCGGGAGTTGACATCGTGCACAGGTCGAGCATACTGGCATCTATCAGATAGACAATGTCTAACGAAATGAGGATGCGATGACCAGAGGGGTTGTCGACACGAAGGACCTCGCGATCCGGGCCCTGCACGTGATGGCCACGCAGGACGAGGCCGAGTTCGCGGCGCTGATCCACCCCGAGGCGACCAACCGCGAGGCGGTCGACGAGCCGCCCGAGTGCCGCGGTCGTGGGCCTGCGGCGTACCTGGCCACGGCCCGGTGGCTGCAGGGCATGTTCTCCGAGCTCCGCTGGGAGGTCGACGACGCCGTCGGGGACGGCGATCTGGTCGTCCTGCACGCCACGATGTCGGGCAGGCAGACCGGGGTCTTCGTCGGCTATGGGCCCGACGGTCGGCCCAAGGTCGCGTTCCCGCCGACCGGGCGCACCTTCGCGACGACGCAGAGCCATTGGTTCCGCATCGCCGACCAGAAGGTGATCGAGCACTGGGCCAACCGGGACGACCGCGGGACCGGCGAGCAGCTCGGGTGGACGCCGCCCTCGCCGATCTACCTCGTCCGCATGCTGCTCGCGACCCGCAAGGCCCGCGCCGCAGGCTAGGCCCTCCGGGCGCGGTAGGCCGCCACCGCGAGCCGGTTGCCGCAGGCCGTGCTGCAGAAGCGGCGGGAGCGGTTGCGCGAGAGGTCCAGCACGATCCCGCCGCACGTCTCGTCGGCGCAGATCGCGAGGCGGCTCAGCTCGTCGGCGCGGATCAGGTCGACCATCGCCATGGCGGTCTCGACGGCGACGCGCACCGCGAACGGGGTGTCGGGGCCGACCGCGTGCAGGTGGTAGTCCTCGCCGTCGTGCCGCACGAGCTGGGGCACCGCCGTGTGCTCGGTCAGCATCCGGTTGACGATCTCCACGGCCGCGTCGCGATCCGCGGTGAGCAGCTCACGCAGGGGGCCGCGGAGCGCGCGGACCTCATTGAGCTCGGCCTCGTCGCCCCGGCGCAGCCCGGTGTAGCGGTGCTCGGCGAAGAACGCCGCGAGCTGCGCGTCGGTGGTCAGCGTGTCCGGCGGCTCCCCGGTGTTGACGAGCGCGACCGCAGCCTGCAGCGAAGAGACCGTGTCATGGGCGAAAGCCATGTTGACAGATTACCGCATCCTGCCTAGCGTCATTATCCATGACGACGTTGACGCATGACGCCAGCTCGCGGACGGCCGGTCTGGGCTTCGCCGTGCTGTCGGCCGCGTCGTTCGGCCTCTCCGGCCCGCTGGGGCGCGGGCTGATGGATGCGGGCTGGTCCTCGGCGGCCGCGGTGGCGGCCCGGATCCTGCTCGCCGCGGTCGTGCTGGTCCCCGTCGCGGTCGTCCAGCTGCGGGGGCGGTGGGGCGTGCTGCGGCGCAACCTGCCGCTGGTCACCGTCTACGGGCTGGTCGCCGTCGCGGGGTGTCAGCTGGCGTACTTCAACGCCGTCGAGCGGATGCCCGTCGGGGTCGCGCTGCTGATCGAGTACACGGCGCCCGTCGCGGTCGTCGGGTGGCTGTGGATGCGGCATGGCCAGCGTCCGAGCCGCCGGACCGTCGTCGGCGCGGTGCTGGGCGGCCTCGGCCTGGTGCTGGTGCTGGACCTCGTCTCCGGCGCGCACGCCGACGTCATCGGCATCCTGTGGGCGTTCGGCGCGATGGTCGGGGTCGCGACCTACTTCGTGCTGTCGGGTCGGGTCGACGACGGGCTGCCTCCCGTCGTCCTGGCCGCGGCGGGCCTGCTGCTGGGTGGCGTCGCGCTGCTGGTCGCGGGGGCCGTGGGGATCGTCGAGCTGACCGTGACGACGGCTCCGGTCCCGTTCGTCGGCATGACGGTCGTGTGGTGGGTGCCGGTGCTTGCCCTGGGCATCTTCACGGCGGCGGTCGCCTACGTCACGGGGATCGCCGCCACGCGCAGGCTGGGCTCCCGGCTGGCCTCGTTCGTCGCGCTGATCGAGGTCCTGGCCGCGCTGGTCTTCGCCTGGGCGCTGCTGGGCGAGGTGCCGAAGGTGATCCAACTGCTGGGCGGCGTGCTGGTGCTGGCCGGGGTCGTCGTCGTCAAGCTGGGGGAGCCCGTCGCGGCGGCGACACCGCGCAACGACCTCGTGCCCGCGCCTTGACAGACGCGGACGGAGGCTCTATTGATCGGGATGGCTCGGTGCGTGCCGGAGGGGGCGCGCACCGAGTTTCGCCGTTCCCCCGTGACGGCATGATGTGACCGATGGACGTGCTGGCGCAGCGCTTCGAGACCGACCGCCCCCACCTCGAAGCCGTGGCCTACCGCATGCTCGGCTCGCGGGTGGAGGCCGACGACGCGGTGCAGGAGGCCTGGCTGCGGCCGGCCCGCAACGGCGCCGACGGCGTGGAGAACCTGCGCGGCAGGCTCACCACGGTCATCGCGCGGGTGTGCCTGGACATGCTGCGTTCGCGCACGTCGCGACGCGAGGATCCGCTGGTCACCGATGAGGTCGAGCGCGCGGCCGCCGAGCCGGGGCCCGAGAGCGAGGCCGTGCTGGCCGATTCCGTTCGTCGACGGAGCGGTCACCGGGATCGAGCTGATCAGCGAACCCGAGCACCTGGCGCGGCTCGCCGTCGTGCCCGACTGATCCATGGAGTAGAACCGGCAGCATGACCGTTCTCGACGTCACCGTGTCCGCGCCCGACGGGGAGTGCCCGGCCTCGCTGCACCTCCCGGAGGGCGAAGGGCCGTGGCCCGCCGTGATCATCTACCCGGACGCGGGCGGCCCGCGGCCGACGTTCCGGTACATGGGCGACCGCATGGCGAGCCTCGGCTACGCGACGCTGGTGCCCGACGTCCACTACCGGGCGGGCGCGTACAAGCCGTTCGAGATGGCCACGGCGTTCAGCGACCCCGATGAGCGGGCGCGGCTGATGAGTCTGGTCAAGAACCTCACCGCGGAGCAGAGCATCGCGGACGCGGGCGCGTTCCTCGCGTTCCTGGCCGGGCGGCCGGAGGTGACGGGCGAGCGCGTCGGCACCACCGGCTACTGCATGGGCGGGCGCATCTCGCTGCTCACCGCGTCGCACTACCCCGAGCGGGTCGGTGCGGCGGCGTCGTTCCACGGCGGTCGGCTGGCCGACGAGACCGACCCGGACAGCCCCGCGCTGGTCGCCGACCGCGTCCAGGCCACCGTGTACGTCGCCGCGGCGGAGAACGACGCCTCCTGCCCGCCCGAGCAGCTGGAGCGGCTCGACAAGGCGTACACGGAGGCGGGGGTGACCCACACGATCGAGACCTACCCGGCCGGGCACGGGTTCGCGGTGCCCGACAACCCGCCCTACACCGAGGAGATGGCCGAGCGGCACTGGGCGGCGCTGACGAGCCTGTACGGGTCGACCCTGGGGTCGTAGCCCTCAGTTGTGCAGCGGGCGTTCCAGGGGCAGCGGGTCGGGGCGCTTGGGCAGGAAGCCGTCGCCGGTCTGGCGGCGCTGCACGCGGTTGCGGACGAAGGGCAGCACCCACTCGCGCATCCACCGCAGGTCCTCGATCTGCCGGTCGCGCCACGGCGTGGGCGCGGCCTCGGGCAACGGTTCCCGCCAGTCGGCCGCCACGGTCTCGCCGAGGCACTCCAGCACCCGCAGCGCGACGCGGCGGTGGCCGTCGGCGGTCAGGTGCAGCCGGTCGCTGCCCCAGGCACGCGGGTCGGCCAGCGGCGCCATGCCCCAGAGGTCCACGACCGTGCTGCCGTGGCGTTCGGCGCTCGCCCGCATGAGCTCGTTGTAGCAGGCCACGCGGCCGCGGAGGCGCCGGATGAGCGGGTGCATGCGACCGAGGTCGAAGCCCGTGAAGACGAGCACCCGCGCACCCGTCGCCGTGATCCGGCCGAGGGCGTCGTCGAACCGCCGGGCGAGGTCGTCGGTGTCGCAGGAAATGCGGATGATGTCGTTGCCGCCCGCGCAGAAGGCGACGAGATCGGGGCGCAGGCGCTCGGCCACGGGGATCTGGTCTTCGACGATCTGGTCGAGCAGCTTGCCGCGCACCGCGAGGTTGGCGTAGCGGAAGCCCGGGTCGTTCTCGGCCATGCGCTCGGCGACGCGGTCGGCCCAGCCACGCGGTGTGCCGTCAGGGCGCCAGTCGTCGAGGCCCTCGGTGAAGCTGTCGCCGATCGCGACGAAGGTCTGCCAGCTGCTCACGCCGCCCCCTCCCCGTTCACGTGCCCGCCACCCCCGGGACGGCTTGATCTCCCCTCACTATCACCGACGCCCGGCCATCCGCACCAGTGGGTGAGTGCGCTCACTCGGGTCAGATCAAGAGGAACGGTTCGCCTGATCGTCTCGCTAGACAAGGTGAACCCGTCCCGACGACCTCGCGGAGCCATGTCCCAGCCACCAGCCCCCTCCCTCACGATCAACAAGGTGCTTGCCGGTGCAGGCGCCGCCGTCACCAGCGCGATCGCTCGGATCGTTCTTCGGTGTCGCCGGAACCGTCGTCGGCGCCGCGGTGGGCTCGGTGGCGAGCACCGTGGCCACGACGATCTACGAGCGCTCGCTCGACCTCTCCCGCGACCGGATCCTCGCCCGGCTCCGCGCCGGGACGTCGGAGGACGGAGCTCCGGACGGCGGGCCTCCGGACGACGGTGGGTCACCGCCCCCTGACCGGCCCTCGTGGCGACGCCGCGGGCTGCTCGGCCTCCTCGGCGCCACGGTCCTGGTGTTCCTGCTGGGCATGGGGGTCGTCACCGGGGTGGAGCTGGTGAAGGGCTCGTCGGTGGCGGGCACGCCCGGCACGTCGGTCGGCGGGGTGCTCGCGCCCGCGCCCACCACGGACCCGGAGGCCACGGACACGCCGTCCACGGACTCCCCGGCCCCGCACGACAAGAGCACCCGGGACGCCGACCGCAGCGCCGACCCCTCGGCGAGCGCAGGGCCGACGGCGACGCGTCAGCCCCCGTCTCCCAGCGCGACCCCGACCCCGTCAACCCTTCCCGCCACCCAGGCTGTGACCCCTGGCTGACCCGCGCACATGATCGGCGGGAGCGGTGGGTGGGGTGCAGGTCTGCACCTGTGGCACCCCAACGGCGATCACGCCGCCCGGAGCGGGATCGCCTCCGCCGAGCATCACGGATCCGTCGTCCGGACGACGGATACCCGCTTCTCGGCGCCGTCACCGCCCGGGGCCGGGCCACGCCGTTCTTGTGGCGCTGGGCCAGGTCCCGGTAGATCTGCGGGTTGCCCTCGACCCACCAGCGGGCCGAGGCCGTGAGCGGGCCCTTCGGACGGGCGACGCTGCCCAGCACCAGGGTGTCGTCGGGCACGATCGTGTTCGGCGCGACCGTCGCGCCCGCCCCGACCAGGCAGTGCGCGCCGATGCGGGCGCCGTCCTGGATCGTCGCGCCGTTGCCGATGAGCGCCTCCGGGCCGATCACGCACCCGTGCACCACGCAGAGGTGGCCGATCGTGGCGCCCGCGCCGATCTCGGTGATCGGATCGTCGCCGCCGTGCAGCACCGACCCGTCCTGCACGTTCGCGCCCTCCCGCACGATGATCGGTCCGAAGTCGGCGCGGAGCACGGCGTTGTACCAGATCGAGGCCCGCGCCTCGACGCGCACGTCGCCCACGAGCGTCGCGGTCGGGGCCACGAACGCGGTGGGGTGCACGGTCGGGGCGACGCCCTCGAAGGAGAACAGCGGCATGGGCGCAGCGTCTCATGCGGCCCCACCCCATCGGTTGATCCTCGGCCTGACGCCCGCGCGGGTCTGTTATCCATCTCCGGGGAGGTGTCCATGAAGCGTCTGGTGCTGCTGGGTGTGCTCGGCGCGGTGCTGGCGGGGTGCGCGACGCCGCCCCCCGCCCCGAGACCCGCCACCGCCGCCGACTCCGCACCCGACACGGCCGCGCCCGACACCGGTCCGGAGCGGGCGCGTCCCCGTCTACTACGTCGCCCAGACCGCGGCGGGCCCGCGTCTGCAGCGCGAGTTCCACCGCCTCGCCGCCGCCGACCCGGCCAGCGCGGCGGTCCGCGACATGCTCGCCCACCCGACCGGCGTCGACCCCGACTACCGCAACCCCTGGCCCGCGGGCACGACCCTGCGGGCGCCCGTGACGAGCACCGCCGACGCGATCACCGTCGACCTCTCCGCCGCCCCGCCCGCCGACCCCCTCGCCACCCAGCAGCTCGTCTTCACCGTGCAGGGCGCACTGGGCGTGTCGACCCCGGTCCGCCTCCTGCACGACGGGGCGCCGGTGGGGCCGCCCATCCCGCGTGGCGACCCCTACGCGCTGCGTTCGCTGGTACAGATCGACCTGCCCGCGGACGGGACGACCACCGCGTCGCCGCTGACGGTGACCGGCGAGGCCGCGGTGTTCGAGGCGACCCTGCACTGGACGGTCGAGAAGGCCGGCAAGGCCGTGCGCACGGGCGTCGCGACCACGGCGGAAGGCCAGGTGTTCGCGCCCTTCCGGTTCACCGTCGACCTCGCCCCGGGTCGCTACACGGTGCGGATCAGCGAGGACGACCCGTCGGATGGCGCGGGCAGGCCGGTGCTCACCGATGACCGGACGGTGACGGTGAGCTGACCAGCGGTTTCAGGGTTGCTCAACCGTAAGGAATCCCTGTCGACGCCGGACGGGGCGCCTTGCCGTCGAGGAGATGGTATCCAGGCCGGGCCCGCGGCCATCCTCATGACATGCCCCAGGAGAAGCAACTCGACATCAGTGGGCGGGGTGCGTCGACGTGACCTCCCGCAGCAGCACCCGCTTCTCCGCCGACGGATCACTGGCCGCCTGTCTGGCCTCCGACGAGGGCGGTGCGCACGCCGAGGTCTGGGACTTCACCGCCACCGCCCCACGCCCCCAGCTGCTGCCGACCGTCGACGGTGAGAACGGGTTCACCCAGCTCGTCCCCCTCGCGCGCCGCGCCGCGCTGCTGGTGCGCCACCGCGGCGACGGCCATGACCTCGTCCGGCTGGCCAACGGTCCGGCGGGCACGGTCGAGCAGCGCCTGTGCACGGTCGGGTCGTCCGGCTTCCGGCTGGTGGCGACGCCCGGCGCAACGGCGCTGGCCCTCACCTGGGACGGCCCCGAGCAGACGACGGTCTGGCGCGTGCTCGACCGCGAGCCGTGGCTCGAGCGGGTCGCGGAGCACAGCGGGATGCTGCTCGGTGGCGTGCCGCTCGACCGCCGCCACATGGCCTTCACCCGGCACGCCGACGGTGCGGGCGCGGTGCGGCTCGACCTGGCCGACGGCGCCGTCGCGCCGCTGCTGCCCGGCCGCCGCGGCAGCACCCACGCGCTGCTCGCCGACCCCTACTCCGGGCTCGTCGTGCTCGCGGCGCAGGACGGCGGCGGGCTCCGGCTTGCCTACCACCACCGCCAGACCGGCAAGACCACGTTCCCCACCGCGCTCTCGGCCATCGAGGGAGCGGTGCTCCCGCTCGCCGTGGCCCCGGGCGGGCGGTGCGTCGCGCTGCAGGTCCGCCGCGGCGCGCGCACCCACCTGCTGCGCCACCGCGTGGCCGACGACCGGCTCACCGAGGTCGACTTCCCGGCCGGGATCATCGGCGGCGTCGGGGCCTGGTCGGCGACCGGCCTGCGCTTCCCCTACAGCTCCCCGGTCTGCCCCAGCGCGATCGCGACCGTCGGCGCGTCGTGGCACCTCGCCGGGCTCGACGCCGGGCCCGAGCGGGTGCCCGCGCACCTGGAGTGGTTCCCGAGTCGTACGGGCGACACCGAGGCGGTCGTGTACGGCGACTGGCGCACGGCCGAGCGCGTCGTCGTGGCCCTGCACGGCGGCCCCGAAGCCGCGTGGGACATGGGCTACCAGCCGATGTTGCAGCGCCTCGCCGCGTCGGGCTGCGCCGTGGTCGCCCCCAACCAGCGCGGCAGCACCGGCTACGGAGCCGAGCACGCCACCGCGATCCACGACGACTGGGGCGGCCCCGACCGCATCGACGTGTGCCGGATCGGGCGCGTCCTCACCCGCGGACGCCCCGCGGACGCGCAGAAGCCCCTGCTGTTCGGCGAGAGCTACGGCGCCTACCTGGCGCTGTTGACGGCCGGGCACCGGCCCGATCTCTGGTCGGGCTGCGCCGCGATCGCCCCGTTCCTCTCCGGCCGCCGCCTGCGCGCCGAGGCGACGCCGACGGTGCGCGCGCTCGTCGACCGGCTGGGCGGGTGCGGTGGCGGCGACGTCCTCCCCGTGGTCCGCCGCATCGAGGGTGCGCTGCTCGTCGTGCACGGCGACGCCGACACCACCGTGCCGGTGACCCAGTCCCGCGCGTTGCGCGACCACTTCCGCCGTCCGAGCCGGGCGCGGTTCGAGTACGTCGAGGTGCCGGGCGGGGGCCACGACCCGATCGCCTCCTCCGCCGTCGCCCAGGACGCGCTCGCGCGGTTCCTCGGCGCCTGATCCACGCACTAGGCGCCCGCCCGGCGCTCCACCGGCGCGGTCGCCTGGGCGGCCCCGGTCCGCTGGGGCCGCATGCCCAGGGCACGCAGCTCCAGGTTCGCGAGGGCGTGGACGGTGGCCCGGTCGTCGCGCCGCCACGCGCCTGCGGGCTCCGCCGACACCGGCGAGCAGGCGCCGGGTGGGCTGGTGGGCGAGCGCGCGCAGGGCGAGGAGGTCGATGTCGCGCGCTCTCGCCGTCGCCGCCGAGGCCGCCGTCCGCGCGTACCGCACGCGGACCGCCAGCCAGACGAGCACGACCGGCACCACGCCGATCACGACGATCGCGCCCGCGACGCTGAGCGCCACGGTGGCGATCGTCTCCACCTGTTGCTGACCCGAGGCGGTCAGCGACGCCCCCGCGCCGGTGCCGAGGTCCAGCGCCTTGGCCAGGTCGCCGCCGATCAGCGGGATCTCGGCGGCGGTCCGCGCGGCCTCGGCGAACGTGCTGCTCACCGACTCACCCGCGGACTGCAGTGACCTCGCCGGGTCCTCTGACCGCTCGATGAAGTGCTTCGCCGCCCGCGCGGTGAACCAGATGAGGGCCACCCAGGCGATCACCAGGAGGTCGGCGAGCAGCTGACGGGCCGCCCGCCCCGGGCGTTCGGCGTAGAAGCGCATGCGTGCGGTCTACAGCAGGCCGAGCTTCGTCGCCGCGTACACCGCCTCCGCGCGTCGCGACACCGTCAGCTTCCGCATGAGGTTGCCGACGTGGAACTTCACCGTGGTCTCGGAGATGAACAGCTCCGCGCCGATCGCGCGGTTGGACAGGCCCCGGGCCAACAGCCGCAGGACGTCCAGCTCGCGCTCGGTGAGCCGCTCCCGCTCCGGCACCCCACCCGACAGCGAACGGACCATCGCCGAGGCGCTGCGGGCGTCGAACGCGCTCTCCCCCCGCGAGACGGCGCGGATCGCCCGCACCAGCTCGGTGGTGTCGACGTCCTTCACCACGTAGCCGCGCGCCCCCGCCTGCACGGACTCGACGACGAGCCGGTCCTCGGCGAACGTCGTGAGCACCAGCACCCCCAGGCCCGGGTGGGCGGCGCACAGGCGACGGCAGACGTCCAGGCCGTCGGTCTGCGGGCCCGCGGTGAGCTTGAGGTCGAGCAGCACGACGTGCGGGCGCGACGCGGCGACCGCGGCCACCGCGTCGGCCGGGGTGCCCGCCTCGCCGACCACCCGCAGGTCGTCCTCGCGCTCCAGAACGGCCTTGAGCCCCTGCCGCATGATCGAGTGGTCGTCGACGAGCACGATGCGCGTGGGCGTCTGGCGTTGCCGGGCCGTGGCGGTCATGCGCGCACCGGGATCTCGACCTGCACCTGCAGCCCGCCGAGCCGCGCCCGCCGGAACGCCACCGTCCCGCCCAGCTCGCGGGCTCTGGCCTGCATGTTCACCAACCCCCGGTGCTCGCCGGACGGGGCCGCGCTCGCCGCGCGCAGGCTCCGGCGGACCTCTTCGGGCCTGCCGTTGCCGTCGTCGGAGATCGTGAGGCGCACCGATCCGCACGTGTAGGCCAGCCGGACGACCGCGCGGCTCGCCTCCGCGTGCACGGCCGTGTTGAACAGGGCCTCGCCCGCGATGCGGAAGAGCGACTGCTCGCACTCGGCGGAGAGCGCGACCGGTTTCCCGCCGATCCGGACCTCGACGCTCAGCTCGTCGGGCATGTGCACGCCCGACAGCCTGCGCAGCATCGAGGGCAGGTCCTCGCCGTCGGCGTGGTGGTCGTTGAGCGCGTAGATCGCGGAACGCAGCTGCTCGACCGCGCGGCGGGTGAGGTCCTTGGCCGTGTCGAGCTGGGCGCGCAGCCGGTCGTCGCCGATCTCCGAGCGCACGAGCTCGATGTGCATCCCCGCGGAGAGCGCGTACTGGGTGACGCTGTCGTGCAGTTCGCGGGCGATCCGGTGGCGTTCGTCGTCGAGCACCTCGCGTTGGCGGGCTGCGCCCAGCTCGGCCTGGGTCGCGGTGAGCTCGTCGTTGCGCGACCTGAGGTCCGCGGCCTGGCGGGCGGTGCGCGCGTGCAGCCGGGCGGAGTGGTCGAGCAGCGCGCAGTTCTGCAGGGCCGCGGCGGTCTGACCGGCCAGGATGCGCAGCACGGAGTGGTCGGTGTCGTCGATCTCCCGGTCCGGTGGCGTCCAGGCCGCGAACCCGCCGACGACGCGCCCGTCGAGGCGGATCGGCACGTGCATGTGGTGGTGGAGCTGGTCGCTGTCGTGGGTGCCGCCCGCGTCGACCGGCCCGGACGTGCTCGACGTGCTCGC
Organism: uncultured Actinomycetota bacterium; assembly: GCA_963799945.1. Taxonomy (GTDB): domain Bacteria; phylum Actinomycetota; class Actinomycetes; order Mycobacteriales; family Pseudonocardiaceae; genus Pseudonocardia. The sequence goes on along the minus strand of CAWCZG010000001.1, from coordinate 247,808 downwards.
TCGACGTGCGGCGGCGGTGTCGTCGCGTCGCGGCCGCGCACGAGGTGGCGGGGCCGGGCGTCCGGCAGCTCGCCCTCGACCAGCGCGAACACCACCCACTCGGCCGTCAGGTGGTCCGCCGCGGCCTCGACGACCGCCCGCACCAACGCCTCCGAGCCCTCCATCGTGCGCACCAGCGCGCGCGGAGATCCCCTCCAGCGCCTGGATGACGCGGTGCAGCCGCTCGGCCGACGTCCGGTACTCGGGGTAGTAGTGCGGCTTGCCCGAGCGCAGGCCGGTGAGCGCCTCGAGGTCGGGCCTGCGCCCGGACGCCCTCGGCCCGCTGCCGCGGCGGGGCCACTGCGCGGCGGCGGTCACGGCGACTCGTCACATGGCCGCCCGGAACAGGGCCTCGACGTCGGTCGACCGACGTCTGGCGCGGGTTGGTCGTGAGGCAGGCGTCGGACAGGGTCAGCTCGGCCAGCCGCGGGATGTCCTCCACCCGCACCCCGAGCGCGCCCAGCCCGCGGGGACGCCGACCTCGTCGCCGAGCGCGCGCACCGCCTCCGCCACCTGCTCGACGGCCTCGTCGGGCGGCGCGCCCGCCACGTCGAGCCCCATCGCCTGCGCGATCGGGACGAACCGCTCCGGCAGCTCCGCCCCGTTGAACCGGATGACGTGCGGCAGCAGCACCCCGTTGACCACGCCGTGCGGGAGGTCGAGCATGCCGCCGACCTGGTGGCTCATCGCGTGCGTCGCGCCGAGGATCGCGTTGGTGAACGCCAGGCCCGGCCTCGAGCGCGGCCTGGGCCATGCGACGACGCGGGCGCCGATGTCGTCGGGACGCTGGATCGTGCGGGCCAGGTTGCCGTTGACCATCGCGATGGCCTGCAGCGCGTGGTGGTCGGTGAGCGGGCCGTGGGCGAGGGAGACGAACGCCTCGATGCCGTGGGTCAGGGCGTCGAGGCCGGTGGCGGCGCCCAGCGCGTCGGGCATCGTCATGAGCAGCCGCGGGTCGATCACCGAGACGTCCGGGACGAGCGCCCGGCCCATGATCGTGATCTTGGTGTGCCGCACGGTGTCGGTGACGATGCAGAACTGCGAGACGTCCGCGCCCGTGCCCGACGTCGACGGCATCATGATCAGCGGCGGGATCGGGTGCTCGATGCGGTCGATGCCCTCGAAATCCAGGATGCGCCCGCCGTTGGCCGCGAGCAGCGCGACGCCCTTGGCCGCGTCGATCACCGAGCCGCCGCCGATGCCGAGCACGACGTCGCAGCCCGCCTCGCGGTAGCGCTCGTGCCCCGCCTCGATCTCGTGGTCCTTGGGGTTGGGCGTGACGTCGGTCCAGACCACCGGGTTCAGGCCCGCGTCGCGCAGCTGGGTGAGCAGCTCGGCGGGCCAGCCCGCCTCCATCAGCCCGGGGTCGGAGACGACGAACGGCCTGCGCGCCCCGAGCCGGACCGCGGCGTGCGCGGCCTCCGACAGCGAACCGTGGCCGAAGACGATCTCCGGGGCGTGGAACTTCGACAGCCGGAGCGACGACGCAGGCTCGTCAGATCGGCGTGCGGAGAGCAGAACCGTTTCCCCCGCCCTCCGGGCCTCCTCGACGAGGACCACAGCGCCCTCCCGACGTCGATTCGCACGGTCACCGTACCCCCGCTGCCCCCACAGCGGGGGAGAAGTGCGTCCCAACGGGCGAACACCAGCGGGCGCGCCGAATCCGACCTGGCTGGACGGTCAGGCTGCGACGTTCGGAGCTCCGGTCAGGACGACGTGTGGATGGGCCCTTCGCGGTCGGCGAGGCGGGTGCCCGCGCCGCCCCAGTGCCGGGCGATCATCTCCGCGGCGATCGAGACGGCGGTCTCCTCCGGGGTGCGCGCGCCGAGGTCGAGGCCGATCGGCGAGGACATGCGCGTCGATCTCCGCCTCGGTGACCCCGCGCTCGCGCAGCCGCTCGAGCCGGTCGTCGTGGGTGCGCCGCGACCCCATGGCCCCGATGTAGGCCACCTCGGGCAGCCGCAGCGCCACCTCCAGCAGCGGCACGTCGAACTTCGGGTCGTGGGTGAGGATGCACAGCGCGGTGCGCCCGTCGATGCGCCCGGCCTCGGCCTCCGCGGCGAGGTAGCGGTGCGGCCACTCGACGACCACCTCGTTCGCCCCGGGGAACCGCGACGCGGTGGCGAACACCGGCCGGGCGTCGCACACCGTGACCCGGAAGCCGAGGAACGAGCCGATCTTCGCGCAGGCCGCGGCGAAGTCGATCGCCCCGAACACGATCATGCGGGGCGGCGGGGCGAACGACTCGACGAACACCGACAGGCCCTCGCCGCGGCGCTGCCCGTCGACGCCGTAGGTGAGCATCGCGTTGCGGCCCGCGTCGAGCAGGCCGCGGGCGTCGTCGCGGATGGCGTCGTCGAGCCGGGTCGAACCGGTGGCGCCCTCGACGCGGTCGGGCCAGATCACCAGCCGCGTGCCCAGCCGCGACGCAGGCCCGGCGACGACGGTGGCCACCGCGACCGGCGACTCGGTGCGGACGGCGTCGGCGACGGCGGAGAGCTGGGCGTAGGTCTCGGGGTCGACCTTCTCGACGAAGATGTCGAGGATCCCGCCGCAGGTCAGGCCGACGGCGAACGCGTCGTCGTCGGAGACGCCGTAGCGCTGCAGCACCGGGCGCCCGTCGCGCAGCACCTGCTCGCCGAGCTCGTACACCGCGCCCTCGACGCAGCCGCCGGACACGCTGCCGACGGCCTCGCCGTCCGGGCCGACCAGCATCGACGCGCCGGGCTGGCGGGGCGCCGACCGGAACGTGCCGACGACGGTGGCCAGCGCCGCCGTCTCCCCGTTCTTCCACCAGCCCTCGAGCCGATCGATCACGTCACGCATCGTTACCTCCGCGGGCCGTTCAGGCGTCCGCATCACGCTCAGTAGTTCCTCCAGAGTAGCGAGGCTGTGCCCGGCCAACAGACAGTCCAAAGTACGGCAGCGCCGCGACTATTCCGCCCTGCACCGGCGCGTAGCCGTCCTTCCCCGCGTGCGGGTTGACCCAGATCACCGCGTGGGCGAGCCGCTTCAGCCGCGCCATCTGCTCGCCCAGCAGCGTCGGCTCGCCGCGCTCCCACCCGTCGGAGAAGACCACGACCACCGCACTGCCGCGCCGCGCCCCGCTGCCCCCAACGATCGACGAAGGCCCGCAGCACTTCCCCCAGCCGGGTGCCGCCCGACCAGTCGGGGATGGCCTTGCCCGCGGCGTGCAGCGCGTGGTCGGCGTCGCGCATGGCGCAGCTCGCGGGTGACGCGGGTGAGCCGGGTGCCGAGGGTGAACGTCTCGACGGCCGTGGGGGAGCGGCGGGTCACGACGTGCGCGAACCGCAGCAGCGCGTCGGCGTAGGGCTCCATCGAGCCGGAGACGTCGACCAGCAGGACGATCTTGCGGGCGCGCCGGGACCGGTCGCGGCGCAACAGCGCGCGCACCTCGCCGCCGCTCGCGCACGGCCGCGCGCAGCGTGCGGCTCGGATCGGGAGCGCCGTGCCGGGAGGGGCGCAGGCGCCGGGACGGGCGCATGGGCGGATCCGGGCGCAGCAGCGCCAGCAGCTTGCGCAGGTGTTCGCGCTCGGCGGGGGTGAGCTCGGCGAGGTCGCGGTGGCGCAGCACCTCGGCTCCCGAGGCGCGGGCCCGGATCGTGGTGGCGTCGTCGTCCTCCCCGGTCTCCTGCGTGCCCTCCTCGGACGCCGGGGTCGAGCGAGGCCAGCTTCGGCGGCGGGGGCCTGCGTTCGTCGACCAGCCGGGTGCCGCCCCGCGGCGGGGTGAACCACTGCTCGAACGCCTGGTCGTAGCGCGGGAGGTCGTCGGGGTCGGCGCAGAGCGTGAGGCGCCCCGCCCAGTAGGTCTGCAGCCGGCTGGTGACGTCCAGCTCGTCCAGCGCGGCCAGGAACGCCGCCACCCGGTCGGTGGTGACCTGCAGGCCCGCGCCGCGCAGCACGGCCGTGAAGCCGACCAGACCCTGATCGGGTCGCCGTCCGGCGCGAGCTCGGCCGTGAGGGTCACGACGCCAGCAGCGCGTCGAGCTGGTCGCGGATGCGGTCGGCGTCCTCGCGGTACTTGAGGACAGCGCCGAGGGTGGCGGCCGCGCTGTCGACGTCGAGGTTGCGCGGCCCCGACGAGCTGCAGCGCCCGCGCCCAGTCGATCGTCTCGGCGACGCCCGGGCGGCTTGATCAGCTCGGCCTGGCGCAGCTTGCGCACCGCGCCCGCGACCTGCGCGGCCAGCCGCTCGGGCAGCCCGGGCAGCCGCGCGTGCAGGATCTCGATCTCGCGCGCGACGTCGGGGTGGTCCAGCCAGAGGTAGAGGCACCGGCGCTTGAGCGCGTCGTGCACCTCGCGGGTGCGGTTGGAGGTCAGCACGACCACGCGGCGGCACCTTCGCCCGCACCTCGCCGAGCTCGGGGATCGTCACCGCGTGCTCGGTGAGCACTTCGAGGAGGAAGGCCTCGAACTCGTCGTCGGCCCGGTCGATCTCGTCGACCAGCAGCACCGCGGGCGAGGTCTGCAGCGCGCGCAGGATCGGCCGGGCGAGCAGGAACTTCGGGTCGTACAGCGAGTGCCTCGACCGCGTCGACGTCCAGCCGGTCACCCGCCGCGGCCGCCTCGAGCGCGCGCAGGTGCAGCAGCTGCCGGGGGAAGTCCCAGTCGTAGAGCGCCTGGCTGGCGTCGATGCCGTCGTGGCACTGCAGACGGATCAGCTCGGCGCCCGTGCACCTGCGCCAAGCGCCTGCGCGAGAGCGGTCTTTCCGGTGCCGGGCTCGCCTTCGCAGAACAGCGGCCTGCCCATCCGCATGGCCAGGAACGTCGCGGTGGCCAGACCGTCGTCGGTGAGGTAGCCGGTGGAGCGCAGCGCGGCGGCCAGCGCGGCGGGCGAATCGGGGACGTACACCCGTCCAGCATGACGCAGCGGACCCCCCGCTGCCACCGTGACCTGCGGCGCCCGTCACAGGCGAGGTGTGATGAATTCGTTAACACTTCCACTTTGGAGATATTCCACCGCTGCACATCACGGTTGGATATCGAGTTGCTGACCAGCGGGTTTATCGGCGCTATCACTTAATGTCGTCGTTACGTGACTATGCTCACCCGGTCGACAGTGGACGAATTCCCTGGTCGCAATCCGTAGCGTTTCGGCTCGGTCGCACAACAGTGCCTCCAATCGCCATCCGGATCCGCCGCACCAGGCCCTGCCCCACGGATCCGGTCCGCCTACCTGGAGAAGTGGGGCAAGGCCGAGGGAAAACATCACGGATGTGATTTGTTCGTGATGCCTCGACGGTGCGCATGGAGAACAACGTTCATGACTTCTCGACCTGCATTTCTCACGGGCCGGGGTCTCGTGCGTGTGGCCGTAGCGGGCGCTATCGCCGTCGGTACACCGATCGCGCTGGCCGCCAACGCCGAGGCCGCCCCCTCCGGCGTCTGGGACAAGATCGCGCAGTGTGAGAGCGGCGGCAACTGGGGCATCGACACCGGCAACGGCTACGCCGGTGGTCTCCAGTTCTCGCCCTCGACGTGGCGCGCCTACGGGGGTTCCGGCTCCGCGTCCGGCGCGAGCCGCGAGCAGCAGATCGCCGTCGCCGAGCGTGTGCTCGCCGCCCAGGGTTGGGGCGCGTGGCCGGTGTGCTCGCGCAAGGCCGGTGCCACCGGCTACTCGGCCTCGCCGTCGGCCCCGGTGCGCGCCGCGGCCCCGAAGGCCAAGGCTGCTCCGAAGGCCGCGCCCAAGGCGGCCGCGAAGGCCGCTCCGGCTGCCCCCGTCGCGGGCGGCTACACCGTCGTCCCCGGTGACAGCCTCGGCAGCATCGCCGCCACGCACAACGTGGCGGGCGGCTGGAAGGCGCTGTACGCGCTCAACTCGGGCACGGTCGGCAGCGCCAACGTGATCCACCCGGGTCAGGTCCTGCGCATGTCGTGACCGGTGGTCGCGGCGGGTGGCCCGGTTCCGGGTCGTCCGCCGCGCTGCCGTCGGTCGCCCCGGTCTCAGGCCGAGTTGACCCATTCGTCGCTGCCGTCGGCGAACGCCTGGTGCTTCCACACCGGCAACCGCTTCTTGATCTCGTCGACGAGCTCGGCGCACGTCGCGAACGCCTCCCGACGGTGGTCGGCCGCCACCGCGCACGCCAGCGCGACATCGCCGATCGTCAACGGGCCGATGCGGTGGCTCACCGCGATCGCCCGGACGCCCGTCGCGCGGGCGGCCACGTCGGCCGCCACCTCCGCCACGATCGCCGCGGCGGTCGGGTGCGCGCTGTAGGTCAACCCGGCCACCGTGCGTCCGCCGTCGTGGTCGCGCACCACACCCGCGAAGGTGACCACCGCGCCCGCTCCGGCGTGCTCGACCAGCGCCGCGTGCTCGGCGACGTCCAGCGGGTCCTCGCCGACCGCGGCCCGTACGACTTCGGCGGTCATGCGTGATCCCCTCCGCGCAGCTGGTCGAGCGCGTGGGCGAGCACCCCGTCGAGGACGGCGAGGCCGTCGCGCACGCCGCCCGTCGACCCCGGCAGGTTCACCACCAGCGTCCGGCCCGCCACGCCGGCCAGCCCGCGGGACAGCACGGCCGTCGGCACCGTCGGCGCCGCCTGCCGCGCGGATCGCGTCGGCCAGCCCGGGAATCTCGAAGTCCAGCAGCTCCCGGGTGACCTCGGGGGTGGCGTCGGTCGGGGAGATGCCCGTGCCGCCGGTGGTGACGACGACGTCCACGCCGTCGGCCACCGCGGCGCGCATCGCCTCGCCGACGGGCGACCCGTCGGGGGCGACCGTCGCGTCGGGCACCTGGTACCCGCGCTCCCGCAGCCACTCGACGACCAGCGGGCCGCCGCGATCGGGGTAGACGCCCGCCGCCGCGCGGTTGGACGCCGTGATGACGTGCGCCGCGCGGGCTCACGGCCGGTCCTCGGCGGCTCGGCGGGTCCACGTGCCGGTCTTGCCGCCCTCTTTGCGCTCGACGCGCACGGCGTCCATGACCGCGGCCGGGTCGACCGCCTTCACCATGTCGTGCAGCGTCAGCCCGGCCACCGCGACGGCGGTGAGCGCCTCCATCTCGACGCCGGTGCGGTCGGTGGTGCGCACCGTGGCCCGCACCCGCACCTCGGCCCCGTCGGGCTCCAGCTCGACGACGACGCCCGAGAGCGCGATCGGGTGGCAGAGCGGCACGAGATCGGGGGTGCGCTTGGCGCCCATGATCCCGGCGATCCGGGCGGTGGCCAGCGCGTCGCCCTTCGGCAGCCCGTCGCGGCGCAGCAGCTCCACCACCTCCGCGGTGGTGCGCAGCACGCCGGTGGCCACCGCGGTGCGCGCTGTGGGCTCCTTCGCGGTGACGTCGACCATCCGCGCGGCCCCCGCGGCGTCGACGTGGGTCAGGTCCACGTCCACGACCCTACGACACCAGAGGTTCATGTGATGTGCGTCACGTTCGGGAACCATCTCGACTGATCCAGATCTCCGTGACGACGGCCGGCGATGAGCAGCCACGACGTCACCCGATTGAGCTGTTCGGCGCAGAGATCTCCGGCGCGTCCTTGACGCCGCGCCGGGTTTCCTCTCAGCGACAGCGCACGTAGCGTGCTGATCGGCCGTCCCGGACGCCCCAGGTCGGGGAGGGCCACCGGCTCCGCAGCGCTCCCCTGTCCGGCGGACCGGACCCCCGTTGCCTCACGAACCTCGCGTGGGACAGGTGAAGCGTGTGAGCGGCCCCAGCGCCCGCACGCCGATGTGCAGCGCTCCGGAGTCGCCTCCATGGCTCGCTACCGCGGTCGTCATCGCGCCCCCAGCACCACCGGCCGGACCCTCGCCCGCACCGCCGTCGCAGGCGCCGTCGCCAGCGCTCCGCTGCTGGCCATCGCCCCCGCCGCCAACGCCGCCCCGGACACCACGTGGGACCGGGTTGCGCAGTGCGAGAGCGGCGGCAACTGGAGCATCAACACCGGCAACGGCTTCTCCGGCGGCCTCCAGTTCACGGCGTCCACGTGGCGCGCCTTCGGCGGCGCCCAGTTCGCCGACGTCGCCCACAACGCCAGCCGCGAGCAGCAGATCGTCGTCGCCGAGCGGGTGCTGGCCGGTCAGGGCTGGGGCGCGTGGCCGGTCTGCTCGCGCAAGGCGGGCGCCACCGGGCAGGCCGCCACGCAGCGGGTGCTCCCGACGGTGCGCCTGGCCGCGAAGCCCGCCAAGCCCGCCGCGCCCGCCATCCCGGCCCAGCGCGCGGCGGCCACCGGCGGCGACTACGTCGTCCTGGGCGGCGACACGCTCTCCGGGATCGCGACCCGTCAGCACGTCGCGGGCGGGTGGCAGGCCATCGTGGCCAAGAACCCCGGCATGGGGAACCCGAACATGATCCACGTGGGCCAGCACCTCACGCCTGACGGTCTGACCACGCCGCGGCTCGCCGACCGCAGGCGGTTGATCACGTCAGCGGGGCGACCCGCAGCGGGCCAGCGCGGCGGGGTGTCGACGTCGTCGGGTGCGGCGACGTCGCCACACTCCACCAGCTCCAGGGCCGGGTGGCCCTTGAGGTAGTCGCGGGCCCCCGCGTCGCCGGTCGCCACCGCCGCGACGGCGGCCCAGTGCTCCCGGCCCAGCACCACGGGGTGCGCCGGGCGGCCGTTGTAGGCGGCGCGCCGCAGCGTGTCCGGCCCCGCGCCTGCCGCCAGGCGGGCCACCGCGGCCGCGGTGACCCCGGGCAGGTCCACGAGGTGCACGAGCGCGGCGTCGACGTCGGCGCCAGCGCCGCACAGACCTCGCGCGCAGGGACGCGCCCATGCCCTCGGCCCAGTCGGCGCGCCTCCACGGCCGTGACGTCGGCCGGGAGCACGGCGCGCACCGCGTCGGCCGCCGCGCCGACGACGACGACCAGCGGGCGCGCAGCCGCCGTCGCGCAGCACCCGCAGCGCCCGGCGCACCAGCGGCTCGCCGTCCAGCTCGACGAGGGCCTTGGGGCCGCCCATCCGCCGCCCGGCGCCCGCGGCGAGCAGCAGTCCGGCGGCTATCGGTTGATCTCCGTGACGGGGTGCTCGTAGGGCACCTCGTCCAGCGGGAACTCGACGTCGCCGAACGGCGACAGCGAACCCTGCACCGGCGCGGCGAGCTCGCTCACCGGGTGCTCGCCGTCGGGCAGGTCCGGCCAGGTGGGGTCGATCCGACCGGGGCGGGCGGGCTTGGCCACGGGATCCTCCTCATCAGGGCCGCTGGTGCGCAGAGACTACCGTGGATCGTGATGCCCACCCCTCTGGTCGACTGGTTGCGCGCGCAGGACGACGCGACGCTCGCCGCGCTCGTCCGCCTGCGCCCGGATCTGACCGTGCCCCCGCCCGCCGACTGACCGTGCTCGCGACCCGCGCGGGCGTCCGCGCGTCGGTGCACCGCGCCTGCGACGACCTCGACACCCCCACGCTCGCCGTCCTGGAAGCCCTGGTCGTCGCCGACGCCGACAGCGCGCCGGTGCCGCGGGCCGAGATCGCGGCCGGCTGCTCGGGCCCGGACGTGCCCGCCGACGTCCTCGACGACGCGCCCTGAGCGCCCTCGGGCCCGCGCCGCTGATCTGGGACGCCGGCGACGCGGCCGTCGCGCATCGCAACGCGAGCCGGGCCGACCTGGGCCGCTGTTCGCCCTCGTGCCCGCGGCGCGCGACGTCGTCCCGCGGTTCCCCGGCGGGCTGGGCCGCGCCGCGGCGGGCCTCGCGGGCTCCTCCGCGCTGCCGGAGCTGCTGGCCGACGTCGACGCCGACGAGCGGCGGGTGCTCGACGCCCTCGCCGCGGGCCCGCCGATCGGGCGCAGCCGTGCGGCGGCCGATCCGGACGGACCCGGTCGGCCGGCTGCTCGCGAAGGGGCTGCTGCTGCGCGTCGACAACGAGACCGTGGAGCTGCCCCGTCAGGTCGGGCTGGCGCTGCGCGGCGACCACCCGCTCGGCAACGCTCGCGGCTCACCGCGCCCGCGTTGGACGTCCGCGACCGGGGCACCGACACCGTCGACGGCACCGCCGGCGGCGCCGCGCTCGAGCTGCTGCGCCGCGTCGAGGCGCTCATCGCGTTCTGGGGCGCCGCCCCGCCGCCGCTGCTGCGCTCGGGCGGCCTCGGCGTCCGCGACCTGCGCCGGACGGCCCGCGAGATCGACGCCGACGAGCCGACGACCGCGCTGCTCGTCGAGCTGGCTTCGGGCGCCGATCTCGTCGCACCGTCCGACGGCGTCACGCCCGAGTGGGTGCCCACCACCCAGGCCGACGTGTGGCTCGACGGGCGGCCCGGAGATCCGGTGGTCGCTCCTCGCCCGCACGTGGCTGGAGCTGCCCCGCCTGCCCGGCATGGTCGGACGCAAGGACGACGCGGGCAAGCCGATCAACGCCCTGTCCGACGGCGTCCGCCGCCCGCTCGCCCCTCGCGACCGCCGCCGGGTGCTGGAAGGCCTGGCCGAGCTGTCTCCCGGCCACGCCGCCGCCGTGCCCGCGCAGCTGGCCGACGTGCTGGCCTGGCGCGCTCCCCGCCGCGGCGGGCGGCTGCGCGACGAGGTCGTCGGCTGGACGCTCGCCGAGGCCACGACGCTGGGGGTGGTCGCGCTCGACGCCCTCACCGGCCCGGGACGCGCGTTGCTCACCGCGCCCGACCGGATCGTCGCCGCGCTGCGGGCCACGTTGCCCGAGCCGGTCGACCACGTGCTGCTGCAGGCCGACCTCACCGCCGTCGCGCCCGGGTCCGCTGGAGGCCGGGCTGGCGCGCGAGCTGGCGCTGGTCGCCGACGTCGAGTCCGCGGGCGGGCGCCACCGTCTACCGTTTCTCCGAGGCCTCCGATCCGCCGCGCGCTCGACGCGGGGCGCAGCGCGTCGGATCTGCACGCGCTGTTCGCGACCCGCTCGGCCACACCGGTGCCGCAGGGGCTCACCTACCTCGTCGACGACGTCGCCCGCCGCCACGGACGCCTGCGCGGCGGCGCGGCCGCGGCCTTCCTGCGCTCCGACGACGAGGTGTTGATCTCCGAGGTGCTCGCGCACCCGGACGCGCCCGGGTGGGAGCTGCGCCGGATCGCGCCGACGGTGCTGGTCAGCGAGCTCCCGCTGGTCGAGCTGATGGCGGCGCTGCGGAGCGCCGGGTTCAGCCCGGCCGCCGAGGACACGGGCGGCTCGGTGCTCGACCTCTCCGAGCGGGGCCGCCGCACGGCGCCCCGCCGTCAGGGCACCCGGCTGAGCGGACCGCCGGAGCTGGACGACGCCCAGGTGGCTGCGCTGGTGTCCCGCATGCGGGCCGGCGACGCGCTGCGCGGGGATGCGCCGCGGCGCGGAGGCCTACGCCAACGGCTCAGCCGTCGACCTGCTGCGTTCCGCCGTGGTCGAGCGGCGCACGGTGTGGATCGGGTTCGTCGACGGCCACGGTGTGCAGGGCGAGCGGGTGATCGCCCCGGTCAGCGTGGGCGGCGGCGTGGTGGAGGGCCGGGGCAACGACGGCGCCGTGCACCGGCTGCCCCTGCACCGCATCACGAGCATCGCGCTCGTGGACGGGTAGGACCGCCGTATCTAGCGGGCGCCCGCCGTCATGCGGTGGTGCATGGCGTGCTCGACCAGCGCGATCAGCGTCTGCTTCGTGGACTCGCGGTTGCGCGCGTCGCAGCTGACGATCGGGATGCTGTCGTCGATCGACATCGCCTCCCGCACGTCGTCGAGGCGGTGCGAGAGCACCCCGTCGAAGCAGTTGACGCCGACGACGTAGGGCAGCCCGCGGTCCTCGAAGAAGTCGATCGCCGCGAACGAATCGGCCAGCCTGCGGGTGTCGACCAGCACGACCGCGCCGATCGCGCCGCGCACCAGGTCGTCCCACATGAACCAGAAGCGGTGCTGCCCCGGTGTGCCGAACAGGTAGAGGATCAGCTCGGCGTCCAGCGAGACGCGGCCGAAGTCCATCGCGACCGTGGTGGTGGTCTTGTTCGGGGTGTTCGCCAGGTCGTCGACGCCCGCGCTGGCCTCGGTCATCACCGCTTCGGTGGTGAGCGGGACGATCTCCGACACCGAGCCGACGAACGTCGTCTTGCCGACGCCGAACCCGCCCGCAACGACGATCTTGGCGGAGATCGTGGCCGCTGGTGGCGATGGTACGCGAGCCGCCACCCGGTCTGGGGGAGCCGGGGCGGGACGACGACGTCCCGTCCGCGGAGTAGCTAGAGGCGACGGAGTCCACTCAACACCCTTTCCATCAGGGCGAGGTCCGGCACGTTGCCGGCGCTGCTCGCGGTCTGGTGCACGGTCACGATGCCCAGGCCCGCCATGTCCCCCAGCAGCACCCGGGCGACCCCGAGCGGAAGGGACAGGAGAGCGGCGACCTCGGCCACCGAGCGCGCCTGCTCGCAGAGTTCGGCGACGGCGCGGTGCTCGACCTGCAACATGCCCAACTGATCCCGGCCCCGCCTGGCTGGTCGAGACGAGGGTCTCGATCGCCAGGTCGAAGCCGGACTTGGTGCGTCCACGCGTCCACGTGTACGGCCGCACGGCGGAGGCGCCGGTGTTGGGGCCTGGGTCATCCTCCGTGCCCATGGGCGCGACGGCGGCGCCCCGTTCGGCTGCCTGCTGACCCGCGCCGAAGGCGTAGACGGGCGGGTCAGGCGGAGCTGCCGCCGGGATCGGAACGAAGGGCTCCGGTTCCGGCTGCTGCTCGTACTCGTTGTCGCGGCGGCGACCCCACCGGCGACGGCGCGGCGAGCGCCCGGCGTCGAAGCTGAACCCGTTCATCACGTCGGCGAACGTCGGCTCCGAGGGCAGCCTGTTGTCAGGACCCGAGGACATCGGAGGTCTCACCTGCTTTCTACCGTCGTAGGGATCGCCCTGGTCAGGGGCGAGCGGTCAGATTCCGCCGAAGGAGCCCTGCAGCTCCGCGCGGAGCTCCGGGGTCAGCAGCTGGCCGACGCGGTCGACCAGCAGCGTCATCTCGTAGCCGATCAGGCCGATGTCGCAGCTCGGCGAGGCCAGCACCGACGAGGCACGAGCCGTCGCTGATGCTCATCAGCAGCACGATGCCACGATCCATCTCGACAACGGTCTGGACCACACCGCCCGCGTCGAAGCACCGCGCGGCGCCCTGGGTGAGGCTGACGAGGCCGGACGCAACGGCGGCCAGCTGGTCGGCCCGGTCGCGGGGCAGCCGGTCGGAGCTGGTCAGGAGCAGGCCGTCGGCCGACACCACGATCGCGTGCGCGACGCCGGGGACGCGCTCCGCGAAGTTGGTGACGAGCCAGCCGAATCTGCTCGGCTGCGCCTGGGGTGTGGTCATGAGGACTCCTCATCGTGATCGGCATCCGCGGCAGCGGGTGTCGCGGGGGTGTCGGCGGAGCCGAAGCCGCGCAGCCGGGTCTCCCGACCCTGCCGGACGCCCTGTTGGTAACTCGCCAGCCGTCCCCTGATGGTCTCGGCACTGCGGGGGGCGCTGACAGCCGGGGCCAGTACTGCGGCTCCGGCACTTCCTGGGATCAGCCGTGCACGGGGCCTGCGCTTGGGCAGCCCCGCCGCGGTGAGCTCGTCGGGCCGCTCGGTGGCGGCCCCGCTCGCGGCGAGCCAGCCCTCGTCGGCCGCGCTGGCGAAATCAGCGGGCTCCGGCTCCGACGGCATCGGGACGACGGGCTCGCCGAAGGAACGATCGGGCGCGTTCCGGGCGGCGGGCACCAGCCGGGACGGGCATCGCCGAGGGCGGCGTGTCCGTGTCGGCGTCGCCGAGGATGTCGCCCGCGCTCGGGCGTCCGGGCGGACGGCAGGCCCTCGGCGGGCGCGCCGACCGTCGGCCGCTCCTCGACGGGCTCGGCGGTCGTCGGACGGTCGTCGAGGCCTGCGGGACCCGCGGCGGCGGGCTCACCCTGGTGGGCGACGCCGCTCGGGTCGGCGTCCAGCGGGCCCGGGGCCAGCGGCGTGATCGGCTGCGGGCCGGTGTCGGACTCCCACGAGACCGGGACCGGGCGGTTGGACCGGAACCAGGCCGACGCGATCTCCTCGAAGATCGGCGTGGTCTCGCCGAGGTCGAACGCGCTGGCCTCGGGGTCGTGGCCGGGGAGATCGCCCTCCGGGTCGAGCGACGGCACGCGCGGCGCGAACAGCTCGTCGGCCGCGCGGTCGGCGGGCGGCGGGGCCATCGCGGGCAGCGGGGCCGGGCCGGGCGGCAGACCCCGTCCGTTCCCGTCGTCCGAGCTGGGCCGGGCGGGCGCGGGCGGCATGGCGACCGGACCGCTGCGCGGCGGGCTGGCCGGGAAGCCACCCGTGCCGCTGACCGAGCCGTTGGGCTGCCGGCCCGGCTGGCCCGCGAAGGGGTAGGCCGGCGTTCTGCCGAAGGCGTTCGGGCCCGGTCTGCTGGCCACCGAAAGCGTCCGGCCCGGTCTGCTGGCCCTCGAACTGCTGGCCGCCTTGCTGCTGGGCGCCGTATTGCCTGCCGGCGTCCGTATCGGCTGGGCCGCCGTACTGCTGGCCGCCGCGCTGCTGGTCGCCCGGTCCGGCGTTGCCGTAGGGGAAGCCACCGCGGTGCGGGTCGCTGGCCGCCGGGCTGCGGCCCGCCGGGCTGCTGGCCGTTGGGCGATTGGCCATGCGGCCCGCGGCGAGCCCGGGCCCTCGGCGTCCGCCTGCTGCTCGCCGTTGGGCGGGGCGCCGGGCTGGAAGCCCCACGGCCGGGGGCCGTTCGGCTGACCGCTGAAGGGCGGCAGCGCCGGGTACGAGCCAGACGGCTGGTCGGCGCCCGGCTGCTGGGGGACCCTGCGCTGCTGGTCGGAGCGGAACTGCCCGCTGGCGGACGGCCCGGTCTGCTCGGCACCGCGGTCGAGCGCGGACAGCGTCTCGCCGCCCACCTTGTCCCGGTCGGCGTCGGAGGCCGAGGCGTCGTCGGTGCCCGGTGCGGGCGGCGGTCCGCCTGCCCACGAGGGTGCGCCGGACGCCGGAACGGGTCGCCGTCCTTCGCCCGTCTGCGGGCCGGGGCCGGTCGGCCCGCGCCGGGGAGGGCGGGCTGCGAGCCGGTGTTCTGCTCGGGCGGGCTGCTCGGCCTGCCCGTGAACGGGGTGAGCTTCTGGCTCCCGGTCGGACCGTTGGGGCCGGTGGAGGCGCGGGCGCCGGTGGACGACGCATCGTCGTCCGCACCTTCCGAGCCTGCCGAGGGGCGGGGTCCGCCTGCGGGGCGCTCGCCCGTCGATGCCGGGTCGAGGTCCTTGGTGAGCCGCGGACCCGTGCCGGTCGCCGGACCGTCGCCCGCCGAAGGCGACCGCTCGTCGCCTGAAGTCGACCGCTCGTCGTCGGCGTCGGGCCGGGCCTGCCGCTCGGGCCGCGGGCCGGGTGCGCCGGCCAGTCCGATCGCGCCGTGCGGCGGCCTCCTGGTCGAGGCGCGCCTGCTCGCGCGGGGCCACGGGCCCCTTCCGGGCCGCCGTTGCCGTCGTCGAAGAAGCCGCCGGGAGGGGCGTCGGTGGGCGGCGGACCATCCGGCCGCAGCGAGGAGCCCGGCTTGCGGGTGGGCAGCCCGTGCGAGGTGGTGCCGTTGACCGGGGGTTGCCCGCCGGACAAGGTGCCCTGGCCACCGGCGGTGGAGCTGTCGCGGAGCCCGGGCGCCGCGCTCGCCGCGGGCCCGTCCGTGCCCGCGACCAGCGCGGACAGCGAGGTGGAGCGGCTGCCGTTCACGTCGGCGCGCTGCTGGGTGCGGGTGTCGCCTGCCTGGCGGCTCTGCGCGGGCACGCCCGCCATCGGCACGCTCGCGGGCCGGGAGGTCTCGGCGGGCACCCCGGTGGGGATCAGCGAGACCGGGACGGTGACCGAGGCGGTGAGCCCGGTGCCCGGACCCGCCGCTGAGCTGGACAGATGCACGATGATGCCGTGGCGGGCGGCCAGCCTGCCGACCACGAACAGGCCCATGCGCCGCGACGCCGACACGTCGACGCTCGACGGTCCGCCGAGGCGCTGGTTGGCGTCGGACAGCTCGTGGTCCTGCATGCCGACACCGCGGTCGGAGATCTCGACGACCATCGCGCCATCCGTCGTGCGGGTGGCGCTCATGACCACCTGGGAATCAGGCGGCGAGAAGTTCGTGGCGTTGTCCAGCAGCTCGGCCAGGAGGTGCACGAGGTCGGAGCCCGCGCGGCCCGCGACCGAAGCCGACGGCGGCGCCTGCACGACGACGCGCTGGTACTGCTCGACCTCGGAGACCGCGGCCCGCAGCACGTCGACCATCGGCACCGGCGCCATGTTGCGCTTCGCCAGGTCGGTGCCCGCCAGGACCAGCAGGTTCTCACTGTTGCGCCGCATGCGGGTGGCGAGGTGGTCGAGCTGGAAGAGGTTGGACAGCTGGTCGGCGTCCTGCTCGTTGCTCTCCAGCGCCTCGATGAGCTGCAGCTGGCGCTCGACGAGGGCCTGGCTGCGGCGCGAGAGGTTGACGAACATCGCGCTGACGTTGGCCTGCAGCGCGGCCTGGTCGGCGGCGAGCCGCACGGCCTGGCCGTGGACCGCGTCGAACGCCCGGGCCACCTGGCCGACCTCGTCACGGGTGCGGATGGGCACAGGATCGACGGCGACATCGGGCGCCTCACCTGCACGCATGCTCTCCACCGCCTGCGGCAGCCTGCGCTCGGCGACGTCGAGCGCAGCGCTGCGCAGCACCCGGAGCGAGCGGACCAGCGACCGGGCCACCAGTACCGCGATCGTGATGCCGATCAGCAGGCCGAGCATCAGCACGACCGAGTTGATGCCCGCGAGGTTGCTGGCCCGCTGGGCCGCTGCGTTGCTCGTGGCGACCAGGTCCTGGCGGATCAGCCCGGCCGAACGGTCCGCCACGGCCTTCGCGCTGTTGTAGGCGCGGTCCCACTCGGCCGCGGTGACGCCGCCGAGATCGGGCTTGCCCGCCGAGGTCAGGACGGCGATGGCCAGCCGCTGCCGGTCGGCGTTGGACGGGTCGTCGAGGAAGCTGCCGTAGCGCTGCAGCTGGTCGGGGGTGAGGGCGACCTGGTAGGCGCGGTACTGGGAGAAGATCTGCACGTCGGCGTTGCCCGCGGCGTTGGCGTCGCCGTCCTGCAGCTTGCCCGCGCGGATCGCGTTGCCGATCACCGTGTGCTGCACGGCCAGCTGGGCCTCGACGTTCTGCAATGCGGTGAGCGCATCGATCTGACCTGCGGTGTCGGGCACCCGGACTGCGCGCAGGACCGCCCGGTCGAGCACGTCGACGCCCTCGATCGCGCGGCTGTAGCGATCGCGGATCGTGGGCAGCGTGGCCTGCTGGTTGTCGGTGACGTCCTGCCGCAGGGTGGGCAGCTGCCCCAGCACGCCGTTGGCCTGGGCCACCGCGACGGTGGTGCTCTGGTCGAGGGTGCCTGCCGCCTGCACGCCGTTGCGCATGCTGTTGAGCAGGTCGTCGCTGTGCGCGTTGGCCGTGGTGAGCAGGGAGCGGTCGCCGATGCGGTTGCCCGCCACGTACAGGGTGGCCTGGTCGCGCTCCTGGCGGAGCGCGTCACCCGCGGCCGCGACCTGCGTGTGCAGCTCCAGCAGTCGTTCGCCGCGGCCCAGGTCGGCGGCTGACCCGGCCTGGTCGGCGATGCGCAGCGCGCCGAGCGTCAAGGCCAGCAGCGCGGGCACGAGTCCGACGATCACCAGCTTCCACACCAGCGTCCAATGGCGAGGGTTGAGCCGCTCCACCCACGAAGGGCCGGTCTCCAAGCTGGTCACGTCAACGTCCCCCTGAGGATTGCCGGCGACGATCCGCCGAACTGTGACACGTCCGACCGACAAGTTGCGATACCGGAACAGCTGAACTGCAGTCCACGGGCGGTGGGTGGCCACACGGCCCGGTTTGGTGTGCAGTGCGTTGACATCGTGGGAAGCCGGTGCGCCTTCTGTCGGGAGCGGCCCGATGAGCGCGACACGCGCCCGCTGGGGGACGGGCATTGGCCGTCGGGAACCGGTAAGATCTCGTCAGCACGCGTGCGCTCATAGGACAGTGCCGTCGGAGTATAGCCGGCGACGGCCGCGCCGCATTGCCAGTGCTCTCCCCGTCCGCCTCCTGGAAGTGAGAACGTTCATGGCCGACGGACCGTTGATCGTCCAGTCCGACAAAACGCTCTTGTTGGAGGTCGATCACCCCGAGGCGCCCGCGGCGCGCAGCGCCATCGCCCCCTTCGCGGAATTGGAGCGCGCCCCCGAGCACGTGCACACCTATCGGGTGACCCCGCTCGCGCTGTGGAACGCCCGCGCCGCGGGGCACGACGCCGAGCAGGTCGTCGATGCGCTGGTGCGCTTCTCCCGCTACGCCGTGCCGCAGCCGCTGCTGGTCGACGTCGTCGACACGATGGGCCGCTACGGACGGCTGCAGCTCACCAACTCGCCCGTCCACGGCCTCGTCCTCGTGGCGCTGGACCGCGCGGTGCTGGAGGAGGTGCTGCGCCAGAAGAAGATCGCCCCGCTGCTCGGCGCCCGCGTCGACGACGACACGGTGATCGTGCACCCGTCCGAGCGCGGGCACCTCAAGCAGGCGCTGCTCAAGATCGGCTGGCCCGCCGAGGACCTCGCGGGCTACGTCGACGGCGAGGCCCACGCGATCGCCCTGCGCGAAGAGGGCTGGACGCTGCGCGACTACCAGCGCCAGGCCGCGGAGGGCTTCTGGGCGGGCGGCTCCGGGGTGGTCGTGCTGCCGTGCGGGGCGGGCAAGACGCTGGTCGGCGCGGCGGCGATGGCGCAGGCGCAGGCCACCACGCTGATCCTGGTCACCAACACCGTCGCGGGCAGGCAGTGGAAGCGGGAGCTGGTCGCGCGCACGTCGCTGACCGAGGACGAGATCGGGGAGTACTCCGGCGAGCGCAAGGAGATCCGCCCCGTCACGATCGCCACGTACCAGGTGATCACCCGCAAGACCAAGGGCGAGTACCGGCACCTCGAGCTGTTCGACTCGCGCGACTGGGGCCTGGTGATCTACGACGAGGTGCACCTGCTCCCCGCCCCCGTCTTCCGCATGACGGCCGACCTGCAGTCGCGACGGCGGCTCGGGCTCACCGCGACGCTCGTGCGCGAGGACGGCCGCGAAGGCGACGTCTTCTCGCTCATCGGGCCCAAGCGCTACGACGCCCCCTGGCGCGACATCGAGCAGCAGGGCTGGATCGCGCCCGCCGAGTGCGTCGAGGTGCGGGTCACCCTCACCGACGCCGAGCGGATGGCCTACGCGGTCGCCGAGGCGGAGGAGCGCTACCGGATGGCCTCCACCGCGCACACCAAGATCGCCGTGGTGCGTTCGGTGATCGAGCGCCACCCCGGCGAGCCCACGCTGGTCATCGGGGCCTACCTCGACCAGCTCGACGAACTCGGCGAGGCGCTCGACGCCCCCGTCATCCAGGGCTCCACGCGCAACCGCGAACGCGAGGAGCTCTACGACCGGTTCCGCCGGGGCGAGGTGCCCGTGCTGGTCGTCTCCAAGGTCGCGAACTTCTCGATCGACCTGCCCGAGGCGAGCGTCGCAATTCAGGTCTCCGGCACGTTCGGTTCACGTCAGGAAGAAGCGCAGCGACTCGGAAGGCTGTTGCGTCCGAAGGGTGACGGACGGCAAGCGCATTTCTACTCGGTCGTGTCACGCGACACGCTTGACACCGACTATGCGGCGCACCGCCAGCGGTTTCTCGCCGAGCAGGGTTACGCATATCGCATCGTCGACGCCGATGATCTCCTCGGTCCCGCTCTTCCGGACGTCGGTGATACTCCGCGCTAATCGCGCCGATCGGTTACCCTCCTTCTGACGTGCACGGACACACGTTGTTTGACCTTGGGGCGCCCTGCCGGTGCGATCATTGGCGGGCAAGGTGGACACTTGTTGTATCCGGCGACCGGAAAGGACAGGGACCATCGCCCCGCTGACCTGGATTCTCATCGTGGCAGTGGCATGGATGTGCCTTGCCGCGGTCGTCGGAGTCGTCCTCGGTCGGATCATCCGTAACCGCGACCGGCAAGTCCCAAAGGACACAAAGCCGCCAACACCGCCAACGCCGCCGTCGGTGCCCACTCAGCCCGAACAACCCGACGTCGAGCAGCGCCCCACCCCCCGAGGCCACTGAGGGGTCAACTCGGGGTCGAATCCGGGGAGGACCCGGACGCGTCGGGCCGCGCGGGGCGGCAGGCTTCCCGGTATGGAAAACACCGACACCACCACCGCCCCCAGCGCCACCACCTTCGTCGAGGACGCACCGGCCCGCCCGCCGTTCCGGCTCCACCGCAGCCGCACCCAGCGCATGCTGGGCGGGGTGTGCGGCGGCCTGGCCGAGAGCCTCGAGGTCGACGTCACGCTCCTGCGGATCGCGTTCGTCGCCCTGACCGTCCTCGGCGGCGGGATCGGCATCCCGCTCTACATCGCGGCCTGGATCATCACGCCCGAGGGCGAGTGAGTCAGCCGGGCTCGCCGTGGCGGACGGCGTGGCGCAGTTCGCGGTAGCGATGCGTCTCGTAGGCGACCAGCGCCGTCACCACGACGGCGAGCACGGCCAGGCTGACGAGCGCGGGCACGAGCGCCATCACCGGGATCAGCACCAGCAGCAGCACCGCGACGCCGATCCGCACGACGCTCAAGTTGCCCGTGAGGTGGTGTTTGAACCAGACGTGCGCGAGCAGGTAGAGCGCCGCGCCGCCGTAGAGGCCTGCCAGGGGCACGCCGTAGAGCGGGTCGGCGAGCGTGTGCTCGTCGACCCCGGCGACGTACCCGATGGCCTTCTTCAGCCCGAGTGACATCAGCACGATCCCGACGATCATCGGGAAGTGCAGGAACGAGTAGCCGTCGCGGGCCAGCCGGATCTGCCGCTCGCCCGTCGCCTGCGCCAACGCCCGTTCCGTGAGCAGCGCCGTGACGTCGAAGTAGGCCCACCAGAGCGCGCCGGAGACCGTCAGGCCGAGCAGCACCGCCGCCACGATCGGCAGGCTCACCGGCACCTTCGCGATGCCGATGCCGGTGGCGACGATCGACTCGCCCAGCGCGACCAGCACGATCAGCCCGTGCCGCTCGGCGAAGTGCCCCGCCGAGGCCAGCCGCCACCGGCTGCCCGCGAAGTAGGTGCCGAGGTAGTCGCCGAACAGCGCGGCCAGCCAGAGCACGGTCTGCACCGTGCCGCTGGTCTGCGAGGCGATGAGGAGCAGCACGGTGGCGATCGCCATGGAGGGGACGAACCGCAGGACCTGCCCCCGCAGCTCGCGGTCCTCCCGGCTGACGATCCAGAACATGAACAGGTGCACCAGGCGCACCGCGAGGTAGCAGAACGCGAAGACCGCGGGCCCGAAGAGGCCGCCCGGCCCGTCGTCGAACGCCTCGGGCACGGTGATCGCGGCGACGAACACCCCGCCCATCGCGACGAACATCGCGACCCGGATGACGCCCTCGTCCGCGCGGGCGACGTTGCCCAACCAGGCGTAGCCGACCCAGATCCACCACAGCACGCCGAGCACGAGCACGCCGCGGAGCACGTGCACGACGGTCGGGTCCTCGGCCATCAGGTCGGTGATCTGGGTGATCGCGAAGACGAACACGAGGTCGAAGAACAGCTCGAGCGGGGTGACGGCGGTGCGCTCGCCGGTCGCCTCCACGCGTGCGCGCCGGGGGGTCGCCATGTCTGAATCGTGCCCCATGACCGGCCGTGCGCGGAAATAGCTCCGCGCCGTCAGGGGCGGCGGTGGCCCGACCAGTTGGCCAGCCGCTCGGTCGGTCCGGCGTCGGGCGCCGACTCCACCACCTCGGCGAAGGGGATCGGGCCACCCCGGCGCTCGGCCGGGATCTTGGCCTGCGCTCCGGCCAGCGCGGCCTCGGCGACCTCGCGGTCGGCTTCGGGATCCTGCCCCGTGGCGACGGCCAGATCCCAGCCGTGCACGAGCGCCTCGTTCACGTAGCCCCACATCGCGGCGCGGCCGGGCACGGTGCCCCACGGCACCGTCACCGGGCGGTCGAGCACCGCGCCGTCGGCCCAGACCGGCGTCATCTTGTCCACTGCGGCGGTGAGCGCGTCGGCCCAACCGTCGTCGGGGACGCCGGTGACGACCGTGGGCATCGTCCGCGGGTCGCCACCTTCGCCGATCACGCGGGCGCGGTCGACCGTCGCGACGAGGTGCCCGAGCAGGGCGCGCACGTCGTATTCGGAGCAGGGCGTTGGCCCCTCGAGTGCCGCGGGGTCGACCCCGCGGACGAGGCCGTGCGCCCAGTTCAGCGCGTTGTCGTAGAAGGGACGGGGATCGGTCTCGGTGGTCATGGGCAGAAGTCTGCCGCGCAAACATGACACCTTCTGTCAGGTTTTTCTGCGATTCTCGGCGAGTGCGCGCCGACCGGCTCCTGTCCCTCCTCCTGCTGCTGCAGCACCGCGGGCGGCTGTCCGCAGGCGAGCTCGCCGAGGAGTTGGAGGTGTCGCCACGCACGGTGATGCGGGACGTCGAGGCGCTCTCGGCCGCGGGGGTGCCGGTCTACGCCGAGCGCGGACGACACGGCGGGTTCGCGTTGGTGCCGGGTTACTCGACCGATCTCACCGGCCTCACCCACGACGAGGCGCTCGCCCTGCTCGTGGCGGGCTCGCGCGGGGACGCGGCGGGCATGGCGCCCGCCCTGGCCTCGGCGATGCGCAAGGTCGTGGCCGGGCTGCCCGCCGCGCAGCGCGAGTCGGCGGGGCGGGATGCGGGGCGGATCCTCCTCCAGGGCGAGGGGTGGCTCCCGCGCGAGCGGAGCGGCCCCGACCCGTCGGACGAGCAGCGCCTGGCCGCGGTCCGGAGCGCGGTGTTCGCCGGGCGCCGCCTCGACATCCGCTACGCCGCCCGCGAGGAGGAGCCGCGCTGGCGCACGGTCGACCCCGTCGGGCTGGTGAACGCGGGCGGCCGCTGGTACCTGCTCGCCCTGCGCGACGGGGAGGAGCGCACCTACCGGCTCTCGCGGGTGCGGGAGGTCCGGGAGCGCGCCGAGCCCGCGGCCCGGCCGCCGGACATCGACCTCGACCGGGTGTGGCGCGACCACCGGGCCGCCTTCCCGGCGTCGCGACCGGGCCTGACCGCCTCGGTACGGGTCCTGGCCGCGCGGCGCGACGACCTGGTGCGCACGGCGCGGGCCGTCACCGCCGAGGCGCCGGACCGCGACGGCTGGCTGCGGCTCGAGGTCGAGTTCGGCGACACCGCCCACGCCGAGGGGGTCCTGTGGTCGCTGGCCGCCGACGTCGAGGTCCTCACCCCTGCCCCGCTCCGCGCGACCCTCGCCGCCCGGGCCACGGCCCTGAGCGCCCGCTACGGACCGCCCGCGGAGCCCACCACCAGGGTCTGAACCCGTACTTCTACGGATGAACGGGGTGGGGCCGCGAACCTAGCGTTCCCGGCCATGGAGACGAGGGTGGCGCCGGACGCGTTCCGGCACGCGCAGACGGCCCGCAGCGTCGGGCTGGCCGTGACGAGGACATTGACGATGGTGTCGGGCCTGCTGCTCGGCGCGCTGGTCGTGGTGGTGAACGTGGCGATCGGACTGGGTGGCTGGGACACGGCCCGGTTCCTGCCCGGCCTGCTCGCCGCGGCCGCGCCGGCCGCCCACGCCGCGGTGGCGCCCGGGGTGTTCGACCGGGTCAGCCGGGCCGCCACAGCGGACGCGTCGGCGCGGTGGCTGGCCCTGATCGTCCTGGGCCACGCCGTCGGCTGGACGCTCGTGCTCCTCGCCGTGCGCGGTTGAGACGCGGCTGGCCGCGATGACGGCCGAGGTCGACAACAGCGGGGTCTCGCCGCCGTGAAACCCCTGCCACGTCAACCTCGGTCGCTCCTGGCGTGGACCCCGGCGGAGCTTCACTGCAACGACGGCCGAGGTGGACAGCAGCCGGGGTGACGCCCCGCCGAAACACACCGTCAGGTCGACGTCGGCAGCGGGTCCGGGAGCGGAAGACGCCGCAGGGGCGGCACCCGATCGGGTGCCGCCCCTGCGTTGACTTCGGGTCTAGCTCAGAAGTCCATGCCGCCCATGCCGCCGGTCGGGTCGCCCGCCGGAGCCGGGTTCTTCTCCGGCTTGTCGGCGATGACCGCCTCGGTGGTGAGGAACAGGGCCGCGATCGAGGCTGCGTTCTGCAGCGCCGAGCGGGTGACCTTGGCCGGGTCGATGATCCCGGCCTTGATCAGGTCCTTGTACTCACCGGTGGCCGCGTCGAGGCCCTCGCCTGCGCCGAGGCCGCGCACCTTCTCCGCGACGACACCGCCCTCGAGGCCCGCGTTGATCGCGATCTGCTTGAGGGGAGCCTCCAGCGCCACCTTGACGATGTTGGCGCCGGTCGCCTCGTCACCGTCGAGGCCAAGGCCCTCGAAGAGGCCCGCACCAGCCTGGATGAGCGCCACGCCGCCACCGGCGACGATGCCCTCTTCGACGGCCGCCTTCGCGTTGCGAACGGCGTCCTCGATGCGGTGCTTGCGCTCCTTGAGCTCCACCTCGGTGGCCGCGCCCGCCTTGATGACCGCAACACCGCCTGCCAGCTTGGCCAGGCGCTCCTGCAGCTTCTCGCGGTCGTAGTCCGAGTCGGTCTTCTCGATCTCGTTGCGGATCTGGCTGACCCGGCCCGCGATCTGGTCGGCGTCGCCCGCACCGTCGACGATGGTGGTCTCGTCCTTGGTCACGACGACCTTGCGGGCACGGCCCAGCAGCGACAGGTCGGCGTTCTCCAGCTTGAGGCCCACCTTCTCCGAGATGACCTCGCCGCCGGTCAGGATCGCCATGTCGGCGAGCATGGCCTCGCGGCGGTCACCGAAGCCCGGAGCCTTGACGGCGACGGACTTGAAGGTGCCACGGATCTTGTTGACGACCAGGGTGGCCAGGGCCTCGCCCTCGACGTCCTCGGCGATGATCGCGAGCGGCTTGCCGCCCTGCATGACCTTCTCCAGCAGCGGGAGCAGGTCCTTCACCGTCGAGATCTTGGAGCTGACCAGCAGGACGTAGGGGTCCTCCAGCTCGGCCTCCATGCGCTCGGCGTCGGTCACGAAGTAGGGCGAGATGTAGCCCTTGTCGAAGCGCATGCCCTCGGTGAGCTCCAGCTCGAGCCCGAAGGTCTGCGACTCCTCGACCGTGATGACGCCTTCCTTGCCGACCTTGTCCATCGCCTCGGCGATGAGCTCGCCGATCGACGGGGTCGGCCGCGGAGATCGAGGCGGTGGCCGCGATCTGCTCCTTGGTCTCGACCTCCTTGGCGGTCTTCAGCAGCTGCTGCGAGACGGCCTCGACGGCCTTCTCGATGCCGCGCTTGAGCGCCATCGGGTTCGCACCCGCGGCGACGTTGCGCAGGCCCTCGCGGACCAGCGCCTGCGCCAGGACGGTCGCGGTGGTGGTGCCGTCACCCGCGATGTCGTCGGTCTTCTTGGCAACTTCCTTGACGAGCTCGGCCCCGATCTTCTCCCACGGGTCCTCGAGCTCGATCTCCTTGGCGATCGACACACCATCGTTGGTGATGGTGGGTGCGCCCCACTTCTTCTCCAAGACGACGTTGCGGCCACGCGGGCCGAGCGTCACCTTGACGGCATCGGCGAGGGTGTTCATGCCGCGCTCGAGCCCGCGGCGCGCCTCCTCGTCGAAAGCGATCATCTTCGCCATGGGTGTGTGGTCCTCCGATGGGAGAGTGTCTCAGCGTCGGACGCGGCGCCCGCGACGGACGACCGGCAACCCTGCGCCGATCTCACCGGCCCGACTATTGGCACTCTAGCGTGTCGAGTGCCAAGCCCGGTTTTAGCACTCGCCTTGGTGAGTGCAAGCGCGGCCGCGTCGGGCACGATGGGTCGCGTGAGCTCCCCGAGATCGGTCGAAGAGCACCGGCGCTGGTCGCGTCCCTGCTGGCGCCGATGCCCGCCGAGGACGTGCCGCTGGCGCAGGCGCGCGGGCCGCGTGCTGGCGGCCGACGTCGTCGCGGCAGGTGTCGCTGCCCTCGTTCGACAACTCCGCGATGGACGGCTACGCCGTGCGGGCCGCCGAGGTGGCGGGCGCCCCGGTCACGCTGCCCGTCGCGTTCGACATCCCCGCGGGTCGCACCGACCTGCCGCCGCTGCCGCCCGCGCGCCGTCGCGCGGATCATGACCGGGGCGCCGGTGCCCGAGGGCGCCGACGCGATCGTGCCAGGTCGAGCAGACCGACGGCGGCACCGAGACCGTGCTCATCCAGGAGCCCGCCGAGTTCGGGCGCGCACGTGCGGCACGCCGCTGAGGACGTCCGTGCGGGCGATGTCGTGCTCACCGCGGGCACCGTGCTCGGGCCCGCGCAGATCGGCGTGGCGGCGGCCGTCGGGCACGCGACGGTGCCGGTGAGCCGCCGCCCCGTGGTGCTCGTCCTGTCCACCGGCTCCGAGCTGGTCGCGCCGGGTGAGCCGCTGCTGCCGGGGCAGATCTACGAGTCGAACGGGCCGATGCTCGCGGCCGCGGTCGAGGAGGCGGGCGGCCGGGCCGAGCTCCTGCGCTTCGTGCCCGACGACGTCGACGCAGTTCCTGAAGGTGCTCGGCGAGCGGACGGCCGGGGTCGACCTGGTGCTCACCTCCGGCGGCGTGAGTGCCGGGGCGTACGAGGTGGTGAAGGACGCGCTGGCCGGGCGCGGGGTCACGTTCGTCAAGGTCGCGATGCAGCCGGGCGGCCCGCAGGGGGCGGGACGGCTCGACGGCGGGGTGCCGGTGGTCACGCTGCCCGGCAACCCGGTGAGCGCGCAGGTGTCCTTCGAGGTGTTCGTCCGGCCGGTGCTGCGGGCCGTGCTCGGGCACCCGCACCGCGAGCGCCCGGTCGTCGTCGCCCGGTCTGGCGCAACGGCTCGTCTCGCCCCCCGGACGGAGGCAGTTCCGCCGCGCAGTGCTGGACGCGGAGCGCGGCACCGTGGCCGAGATCGGCACCCCGGCGTCGCACATGCTCGGTTCACTCGCCCGTGCGGAGTGCCTGTTCGTCGTCCCCGAGGCCACAACTGAGCTGCTAGCAGGCGCCTCGGTGCCCGTCTGGCTGCTGGACGGGTGAGCGCGAACGGGTTAACGTGAGCCACGTCACACCGAGGTGATGCAACATTGCGAGCACGGGGAGCGTCTTACTGGTGAGTGTTCCGCCGATCGGTGCAGATCGTAGTGATCCCCACGCTATGACCTGGACGATCTCGGGATCGCTCGGCGATACTTTCCGCGCAGGTCGGGTAACCGGCCGCGCAGCAAAGCCCACCGCCCGTCGCTGGGGAGCGGACGAGCGGTTCCACGGCCGGGGTCGTCGTCTCGGGGGATGACGGCCCCGGCCCTTTGCTTGCCTGGGGTCGGGCACCACGACCCTGGCCTGCTGCACTTCGGTCTGGAGTCGTCCAGCGCCTCATCGGGCCGCGTCCGGCTCCGGTTGCCCATCAGGGCTCGCGTACGGTAACCCCGCCAAGTGGCCCGCCCGGGCCGCCACGCCGAGGAGCCGATCCACCGCGATGCCCGAGACGACCCCGTCCGGATTCTCCGTGCCGCACGTCGTCGGGCTGGTCCGGGAGGCGATCCCGCCGATGCACCCGGGCGGCCGCCCGATCGTCGCGGGGGTCGCGGTCGCCGCGGGCCTGCTCCGCGCCGTCACCGGCCGGGGCACCCTGCCCGGTCTGCTGGCCACGGCCGCGACCGCCGCGTTCTTCCGCGCGCCCCGCCGGGTGCCGCCGCCGCTCACCGGGGTGGTGCTCGCCGCGGCCGACGGCACGGTCGCCACCGTCGGCGAGGTGCCCCCGCCCGCCGAGCTGGACCTGCCCCCGACGCCCCTGCCGCGCGTCAGCGTCTTCCTGTCCGTCCTCGACGTGCACGTGCAGCGCATCCCCGTCGAGGGCCGCGTGCTGGCCGTCGCGTACTCGCCGGGCGCGTTCCTCTCCGCCGACCTGGACAAGGCCAGCGAGGACAACGAGCGCAACACCGTGCTCATCGGCACCGGCGACGGGCAGCGCGTCGGGGTCGTGCAGATCGCGGGCCTGCTGGCGCGGCGGATCGTCTGCGACGTCGCGGTGGGCGACGAGGTGGCCGCGGGGGAGACCTACGGGTTGATCCGGTTCGGGTCGCGGGTGGACGTCTACCTGCCGCCGGGGTCCCAGGTCGCCGTTGCGCCGGGACAGCGCACGATCGGCGGCGAGACCGTTCTCGCCACGCTGCCGGTGGGTGCCTGATGCAGGTCGGGGTGCGGCTGCTGCCCAACGCGGTCACGGTCGTCGCGCTCTGCTCGGGGCTCTCCGCCGTCTACTACGCGATGGCGGGGCACTTCGAGATCTCGGTCGCGGCGGGTGCGGTCGCGGCCCTGTGCGACGCGCTCGACGGCAGGCTCGCCCGGCTGCTCGACGCGAGCAGCAGGATCGGCGCCGAGCTCGACTCGCTGTCCGACCTGGTCTCGTTCGGCGTCGCGCCCGCGCTCGTCCTCTACATCTGGGCGCTGCAGGGCACCCGCCTGGGCTGGATCGTCGCGCTCGTCTTCGCGGTGTGCATGGCGCTGCGGCTCGCCCGGTTCAACACGCTCCTGGACGCCGACGACCAGCCCCCGTACGCCAAGGAGTTCTTCGTCGGCGTTCCCGCACCCGCCGCAGCCCTGCTGGCGGGCCTGCCGCTGTACGCGACCCTGCAGTTCGGGCCGGGGTGGTGGTCGTCCGCGGTGCCGGTCGGGGTGTGGGCGGTGGTCGTCGCGGGGCTGATGGTGAGCCGCCTGCCGACGCTGTCGTTCAAGAGCATCCGGGTGCCGCAGCGGCTCGTCGCGCCGACGCTCGTGCTGGTCGGGCTGGCCGCGTCGGTCCTGGTGATCGCGCCGTTCCTGGGCCTGGGCATCGTCGGGCTGATCTACCTCGGGACGATCCCCTACGCGTCGTACCTGCACCACTGGATGAGCCGCCACCCCGAGTCGTGGAACGTGCCGGTGCGCCAGCGGCGGGCGGTGGCCCGTGCGGCCCGCTCGGCCCGTCGGCTCGGGCTGCGACCCCCGCTGCGGCGTGGGGTGGCCGGGCGGGCCAGCGCGGTCGCCCGGGCCGTGCGGCGGTTCGGCGACGACGGCGGGGTGGGCCGGTCGACCAACGGCGCCGCGGGCCCCGGCCCCGCCGCCCAGCCCAGCCGCAACCGCCTCCGCCTGGGTCTGCGCCGCGCCCGCCGCCGCTGAGCCTCCCGCCGCCGTGGTGGACGGCAACAGATCATCGGCACTCGCCTGCCGAGCGTCACCGATGCGTACGGGCCGCGACGGATCGGTGACGCCCGCCGCCGGGGTGGACGGCCGGGGTGGTGCGGGGGCGGCGATAGGTTGGCCGGGTGGCTCCCGAGATCACGCTCGTCGCCCGGCTCGCCGCGTCCGCCGCCGACGCGCGCCGGGGGGTCGTCCGGCTGCATCCCGAGGTCATCGACGCGCTCGGCCTGCGGTCGTGGGACGCCGTCGCGCTCACCGGGGCGCGGGTCACGACCGCGCTCGTCGCCCCTTCCGACGGCCCACCCGGTCAGGCGACGCTGGATGACGTCACGCTCTCCAACGCCGGGATCACCGACGGCGCCACCGTGGTCGTCGCGCCGGGCGGGGTCGAGGCCGCCCGGGTCGTCCGGCTGACCGGCTCGACGCTCGCGCGCGCCGCCCTCAACCCCGGAGACGGTCCGGGTCGCGCTGATCGGCAAGATCGTCACGCGCGGTGACGCGGTGTCGCTCCTGCCCCGCGACATCGAGCCCACGACGGGCGCCGACCCGATCGCCGCCCGGCAGCGGGTCGCGGGCGCGCTCGGAGCGAGGTGGACGAGCGAGCTGCTCACCGTGGCGTCGGTCGAGCCCGCGGGCGCGGTCGCGGTGCGCCCCAGCACGGTCGTCGGGTGGGAGGGCGGCGCCGCCACGGGCGACGTCGGCCTGCCGTCGACGGCGCGCCCGACAGGCTGGGCAGGCGACCCCTACCGCGGATCCGGACCGGTCGTCGGACGGGCGACCGATGGCCGGGGCGTGTTCGGCGGAGACCCGGCAGCGAGCCTCGACGACTCCCTCCGGAGCCCAGGACCGGGCCGACGCAGGCGGCGCGAACCCCGTTCCCGCCGAGGCCGCGCCCGCCGTCGCCATCGAGGACCTCGTCGGCAACACCGACCGCGGCGCACCGGCTCGTCGAATGGCTCGAGCTCACCTTCGGCCGCCCCGAGCTGCTGGAACGGCTCGGCGGTTCGGCCCGGCTCGGCGTGCTCGTCGTCGGGCCCGAGGGGGTCGGCAAGCTCACGCTCGCCCGCAGCGCGGCCGCCGCGGCGGGCGCCACGTGCGTCGAGCTGGCCGCGCCCGGCGCCGCCGCGCTGGAGCCGGGCGCGGCGTCCCAGCGCGTCCACGACGCGATCACGGGCGCCCGCGCGCAGGCCCGCTCCGGCGCGCGCACGGTGCTGGTCGTCACCGACGTCGAGGCGCTGCTCCCGGCATCGTCGCCCCCGCCGCTGGCCACCCTCGTCCTCGACGCCCTGCGCGATGCGGTCGCCACCCCCGGCCTCGCGCTCGTGGCCACGACGGCGGCGCCCGAGTCGGTCGACGCGCGCCTCCGCGCGCCCGATCTCGTCGACCGCGAGCTGCGCCTGGGCCTCCCCGATCTGCGCACCCGCGTCGAGCTGCTGCGCCGCCTGATGACGGGCGTGCCGCTGGCCGAGGACGCCGACCTGCGCGCGGTCGCCGAGCGCGCCCCGGGCTTCGTGGCGGCCGACCTCGTCGCCGTGCGCCGGGAGGCCGCCGTCTCGGCCGCGCTGCGGCACGGCGACGACACGCGCGTCACCCAGGAGGACCTGCTGCACGCCGTCGGCTCGGTCCGGCCGATCTCGATGTCGTCGTCGGAGACCCTGCAGACCGGAGGCATCACGCTCGACCAGGTCGGCGACATGACCGAGGTCAAGCAGGCCCTCACCGAGGCGGTGCTGTGGCCGCTGCAGTACCCCGACTCGTTCGCCCGCCTCGGCGTCGACGCGCCGCGCGGCGTGCTCGTCTACGGGCCGCCCGGCTGCGGCAAGACGTTCCTCCTGCGCGCGCTCGCGGGCACCGGCCAGCTCAACGTGCTGGGCGTCAAGGGCGCCGAGCTGCTGGACAAGTACGTCGGCGAGTCGGAGCGGGCGGTGCGGGAGCTGTTCCGCCGCGCCTCGGACGCCGCCCCCGCCCTGGTCTTCCTCGACGAGATCGACGCGCTGGCCCCGCGCCGCGGGCAGTCGACGGACTCGGGCGTGGCCGACCGCGTCGTCGCGGCCCTGCTCACCGAGCTGGACGGGGCGCGAGCCGCTGCGCGACGTGATCGTCGTCGGGGCGACGAACCGGCCCGAGCTGATCGACCCGGCGCTGCTGCGTCCCGGACGGCTGGAGCGCCTGGTCTACGTGCCGCCGCCCGACGGCCCGGCCCGCGCCGACATCCTGCGCGCGGCAGGCCGCAACACCCCGCTGGCCGACGACGTCGACCTGGCGCGCTCGGCGAGGAGCTGGAGGGCTACTCGGCCGCCGACTGCGCCGCGGTGCTGCGGGAGGCCGCGCTGGCGGCGATGCGGGAGTCGCTCGACGCCGTGGAGGTCACCGCCGCGCACATCGCCGCGGCCCGCGCGGCCGTCCCCCCGTCGCTCGACCCGGTCCAGCTGGCCACGCTGGAGGCGTACGCGCGGGCGCAGGGCTGCGTGCGGCGCTAGCTGCTCGCTACCGCTTCTGGTAGTCGTTCGTGACGATGACGATCAGGCCGGGCGTGGCGTCGTCGATGCCGGCGAACCGGGGCTCCACCCGCAGGCCGAACTGGCTGCCCAGCGACGAGGCCGCCGACTGCTCGTTCGTGCCGGGGCGGAAGTAGACCGTGCTGGTGGCGATGACGCCCGACGGGTAGTTCGACACCTGCCCGACCTGCCAGCCGTCGGCGCGGAAGTCGCTGGCCGCGCGGGCGGCCAGACCGGTGACCGTGCTGTTGTTGTAGACGCGGACCGCGGTCGTGCACGACGCCCGTGCCCCCGCCGGTGCCCGCCGTCGAACCGGTGCCCGTTCCGCCGTTGGCGGCTCCGCCGGTGCCCGCGGCGCCCGGCGTGTTGCCCTCAGGAGCCGCGATGGCGTTGGTCGAGGTCGCGGGGAAGACCGGCACGGCGACGGGCGCGGTCGTGGCGGCGGCTTGCGCCGAGGTCGGGGCCGCGGTGGGGGCCGGGGTAGCAGGCTCCGCGGCGGCCGACGTGGCCGGCGGCGCGGCGGCGGTGCTGCTCCGCCTCCGGGGAGGAGCGTCGCGCAGCCCGATGAGCGCCGCGACAGCGCCCGCACCGACCAACGCCAGCCCACCGACGCGCAGCGGCGAGGGCCCTCCGGACGGGGCGGGCTCGGTCACGGCAGCCTCCGGATGATCGTCATGTCGGAGAGGTCATCGTGGACTCACCAGGGCTCGATTCCCAGGCGACGCGCCGCACGGGTGCGTTGCCGGCTGGTGCGGAGCCTGCGCAGACGCTTGATCAGCAGCGGATCGGCGGCCAACGCCTCCGGCTTGTCGAGCAGTGCGTTGAGCACCTGGTAGTAGCGAGTGGCCGACATGTCGAACAGCTCGCGGATGGCCTGCTCCTTGGCGCCCGCGTACTTCCACCACTGCCCTTCGAACGCGAGGATCTCGCGTTCCCGACGGTCCAGCTGGCGGTACGGACTGCCGGCAGGTGCACCGGCTTGGGTCGCGGACTCCATCACGCTCCTCGCGGCCTCGCGCTCAGCGAATCACACTGTCTGTCATTCGCAGCAGGCATTGAACCACGGGCAGCCGACGATTCCGGGCGGGACACGACGGGCGCGCCGCCGTAAGCTCGCCGCGCGTGGCCGTACGTCCCATCCGCATCGTCGGTGATCCCGTTCTGCACACCCCCACCCGGCCCGTCGAGGCGGTCGACGACGATCTGCGCACGCTGGTCGCGGACATGTTCGACACGATGGCGGCGGCCCACGGCGTCGGCCTCGCGGCCAACCAGGTCGGCGTGCCCTGCGGGTGTTCGTCTACGACTGCCCCGACGAGCAGACCCAGACGCGCGTGCGCGGCGTCGTCGTCAACCCGGCGCTCGAGACCTCGCCGCGGCCGGAGACCATGCCCGATCCCGAGGACGACGACGAGGGCTGCCTCTCGGTGCCCGACGAGCAGTTCCCGACCGGGCGCGCGGAGCTGGGCGCGGGTCACGGGCACCGACCTGGAGGGCGCGGCCGTCACCGTCGAGGGCACCGGGTTCCTCGCCCGCTGCCTGCAGCACGAGACCGACCACCTCGACGGCGTGCTCTACCTCGACCGGCTCGTCGGCCGCAACCAGCGCGCCGCCCGCAAGGCGGTGAAGCGCAACGGCTGGGGCGTGCCCGGCCTGGCGTGGAACCCGGCCATCCAGGACGCGGAGGCCGTCCGCGGCTGACGGCGTACCGTGGTTGCAACGGTGTAATCATCGGGGAGGTGCCGTGGACGAGCTGGACTCCTACTCGCGGACGGTCAGCGCGGTGGCGGCCGAGCTCACCGGCAAGGTCGCGGCCATCAGCACGGGCCGCGGCAGCGGCTCGGCGGTGGTCACGGGCGACGGGATCCTCGTGACGAACGCGCACGTCGTCGGCCAGGCGCGGCGGGGTCGCGCGGACTTCCTCGACGGCACGCAGGTCGACGTCACCGTGGTCGGCGTCGACCCGCTCTCGGACCTGGCCGTGCTGCGCGCCGCACGATCGGGTGATCTTCCGCCGACCCGTCACGCTCGGGGACGCCGACGCGCTCGTGGTCGGCCAGCTCGTCGTCGCGGTGGGCAACCCGCTGGGCCTGGCCGGATCGGTGACGGCGGGGGTGGTCAGCGCGCTCGGGCGGGCGCTGCCGACCCGCAGCGGCGCGGCCGGGCGGGTGGTCGAGGACGTGATCCAGACCGACGCGGCGCTGAACCCCGGCAACTCCGGCGGCGCGCTGGCCGACTCCCGCGCCCGGGTCGTCGGGATCAACACCGCGGTCGCCGGCGTCGGGCTGGGGCTCGCGGTTCCGGTGAACGCGACGACCCGGCGGATCGTCGCCGCGCTGCTGGCCGACGGCCGGGTGCGCCGCGCCTACCTGGGCGTCGTCGGCAGCCCGGCGCCGGTGCCCGCGGCCGTCGCGGACCGGCACGGTCGACGCAACGGCCTGCGCCTCGTCGAGGTGATCAGCGGCAGCCCCGCGGCCGCAGGCGGGCCTGCGCCGCGGCGACCTGGTGCTCGACGTCGGCCGCCACCCCGTCGAGGACGCCCAGGGCATCCAGCGCCAGCTCTTCGGCGACGCGATCGGGGTGCCGCTACCGGTGACCGTGCTGCGCAACGGGGCGATGGTCGACGTCGTGGCCGTGCCCTCCGAGCTGCCCTAGCGTCGCTTCGGGCTGCCGAAAGGCACGAACCTGTTGATTCGACGACAGATGCGTGACTCTCGGCCGGGTATGCCCGACGACCTCACTCGGCGCGCGGCTCCAGCACGAAGACCGGGATCTGGCGGTCGGTCTTCGTCTGGTACTCGGCGTAGTCGGGGAAGGCCTCCACGGCGCGCTTCCACCAGAGCGCCTTCTCCTCGCCGGTGACCTCGCGGGCCGTGTAGTCCCTGGTCACGGTGCCGTCCTGCAGCTCGACGTGCGGCTCGGCCTTGACGTTGGCGTACCAGGTCGGGTTCTTCGGCGCCCCGCCCATCGACGCGACGATCGCGTACACGCCGTCGTGCTCGACGCGCATGAGCGGGACCTTGCGCAGCTTGCCGGACTTCGCGCCGCGCATCGTCACGAGGATCGACCGTCGAGCCCTTGATGCCGACGCTCTTGGTCGTGCCGGTCTCGAAGATCTTCTCGGTCTGCTCGCGCACCCAGTCGGACGGGCTCAGCTCGTACTCACCGGTCAAAGGCATGTCGTTAGCCAACACCAACGATCGTCGATGTATTGCGTAGCGTCGACATGTGCTCGCTGACCTGCGCCGCGCCCTGATCGTTGCGATGAAGGCGCGGGACGCCGTGGCCGTCTCCGCGCTGCGCTCGGCGCTCGCGGCGATCGAGAACGCGACTGCGGTGGACGCAGGG
The DNA here is from genome assembly GCA_963799945.1 of uncultured Actinomycetota bacterium. Classification (GTDB taxonomy): domain Bacteria; phylum Actinomycetota; class Actinomycetes; order Mycobacteriales; family Pseudonocardiaceae; genus Pseudonocardia. The sequence goes on along the minus strand of CAWCZG010000001.1, from coordinate 212,890 downwards.
CAGGCGCCGCCGTCGACGGCGGGGCCCGATCGCCGGTGGGGTAGCGGGACTGGGCGCGGGCGAGGTCGCCCGCCGGACGCTCACCCCGGCCGACACCGAGCCCTGCTCCGCGCCGAGGTCGACCAGCGCCGCGCCGCCGCCGCGGAGTACGCCGCCCTCGGCCGGCCCGACCAGGCGGAACGTCTGCGCGCCGAAGCCGCGGTGCTGTCCGCCCACCTCCGGTCGGCGCATGGGTAGCGTTCGCCCGGGTAACGCGGGCTGCAGGGAGGTGGGCGTGGATGCCGACTCCACCGCCGGGTCATGACGATCGCGGGCACCGACTCCGGCGGCGGCGCGGGCGTCGCCGCCGACCTGCGGGCGATGACGGCCTGCGGGGTGCACGGGTGCGTCGCGGTCACGGCGGTCACCGTGCAGAACACGCTCGGCGTCACCGGCGTGCACACCCTGCCGCCGGAGACGGTCGCGGCGCAGATCGAGGCGGTGGCCACCGACATCGGGCTGGACGCGGCGAAGACCGGCATGCTCGCCACCTCGGCGATCATCCGGGCGATCGCCGAGGCCTGCGACCGGGTCGGGCATCGGCGCCGACGGGCCGACCCCGTTCGTCGTCGACCCGGTCGCCGCGTCCATGAACGGCGACCAGCTCCTGGCCGACGAGGCGCTCGACGCGTTCCGCTCGCTGCTGTTCCCCCGCGCCACCGTGCTCACCCCGAACCTCGACGAGGTGCGGCTGATCGTGGGCCTCGACGTGCACGACCGCAGCGGCCAGTACGAGGCGGCCAAGCTCCTGCACGCCCTCGGACCGCGGTTCGTGCTGGTCAAGGGCGGCCACCTGCGGGAGGACACCGACATCTGCGTCGACCTGCTCTACGACGGCCACACGTTCACCGAGCTGCCCGGCCCGCGGTTCGCCACCACCGACACCCACGGCAGCGGCGACAACATGGCGTCGGCCATCGCCGCGGCGCTCGCGCGGGGCATGGCCGTGCCCGAGGCGGTGGCGTTCGGCAAGCGCTTCGTGGTCGAGGCGGTCCGGCACTCCTACGCGCTGGGCGCGGGCCACGGCCCGGTGTCCGCCGCTGTGGGCGGTCGATCGTTGGTGGGAGCGGTAGGGCGTCGCGAGTCAGCGACCTGTCGGGGTCCGGAGTTACGCTCGAAGCGATGAGCATCATGGGCACCCGCGTCGTGCGCATCGAGGATCCGGCTTTCCTCTCGCGCGGCGCCCGCTACACCGACGACCTCGACCTGGTCGGAGCGCTGCACCTCACGCTCGTCCGGTCACCCCTCGCCCACGCGCGGATCACCGCGATCGACGTCGAGGAGGCCCGCTCGTCGCCCGGCGTCGTCGCGCGTGCTCACCGGCGCCGACGTCGACCTCGCGCCCGCGCTGCTGTTCGGCGGGGCCAACAAGGCGATGGTGCGGCCCTTCCTCGCGACCGACGTCGTGCGGTTCGTCGGCGAGCCGGTCGCCGCCGTCCTCACCGAGGAGGCCTACCAGGGGCAGGACGCCGCCGACCTGGTCGAGGTCGACTACGACCCGCTGCCGGTCGTCGTCGACCTCAAGGCCGCCGGCCACCGACGAGGTGCTGCTCTTCCCGGAGGCGGGCACCAACACCTCCAACGGGTTCGACCACGAGAAGGACTTCGATCCCGATCTCTTCGACGGCTGCGAGGTCGTCGTCACCCGGGAGATCGTCAACCAGCGCCTCGCCGCGGCCCCGCTGGAGACGCGCGCGGCCTCGGCCGAGTGGGGCGAGGACGGGCGCCTCACGCTCTGGTGCTCCACGCAGGCCGCCCAGGCCACGCGCGACGAGGTGGCGGGCTGGCTCGGGATCGACGCCGAGCAGGTCCGCGTGATCACGCCCGACGTCGGCGGCGGGTTCGGGGCGAAGATCGGCGCGCGACCCGGAGTTCGCGCTGGTCGCGTGGCTCGCGCAGCAGCGTCGGCCGCCCCGTGCGCTGGAACGAGACCCGCTCGGAGAACATGACCGGGATGGTGCAGGGCCGCGCCCAGCTCCAGACGATCACGATCGGCGGCAACCGCGACGGCAGGGTGCTGGCCTACCGCCTCGACGTCCTGCCAGGACGCGGGCGCCTACCCGCGGCTCGGCGCCGTGCTGCCGATGTTCACGCGCATGATGGCGCCCGGCGTCTACGACATCGAGAAGGTCGAGTCGCGGGCGCGGGTGCTCGTCACGAACACCACGTCGATCGCGGCCTACCGCGGCGCCGGGCGCCCGGAGGCCACCGCGGCGATCGAGCGCGCGATGGACCTCTTCGCCGCCGAGATCGGCATGGACCCGGCCGAGGTGCGCCGCCGCAACCTGCTGCAGCCCGAGGCGTTCCCGCTGGTCACCAAGGGCGGGGCGCCCTACGACTCCGGCGAGTACGAGAAGGCGCTCGACGCGGTGCTGGAGGCGTCGGGCTACGCCGGTCTGCGCGCCGAGCAGGCCGCCCGGCGCGAGCGTGGCGACGCGGTGCAGCTCGGCATCGGCGTCTCGGTGTTCGTCGAGATCACCGGCGGGCGCGGCGTTCAGCGAGGACGCCGCGGTCGAGGTGCACCCCGACGGCACGGTCACGGTGCTCACCGGCACGTCACCGCACGGGCAGGGGCACGCGACGGCCTGGGCGATGCTCGCGAGCGAGCACCTCGACATCCCGATCGAGAAGATCACCGTGAAGCACGGCGACACCGACCTGATCCCGCGCGGCGCGGCACGATGGGCTCGCGCAGCCTGCAGACCGGCGGCGTCGCCGTCTACAAGGCGGCGGGCGAGCTGGCGGAGCTGGCCAAGCAGCGTGCGGCCGACGTGCTGGAGGCGAGCGTCGACGACCTCGTCGTCGAGCGCGGCGCTGTCGTCGTCAAGGGCACCGACGCCGCGGTCGCGCTGGGCGATCTGGCCGCGCGGGAGGCCCTGCGGGTCGACACCAACTTCGATTCGGGTGCGCCGACCTTCCCGTTCGGCGCGCACGTCGCCGTCGTCGAGGTGGATGTCGAGTCGGGCAAGGCGGTGGTCGACCGGATCGTCACCGTCGACGACGCCGGGCCCGATCCTCAACCCGCTGCTCGCCGAGGGCCAACGCCACGGCGGCATCGCGCAGGGCATCGCGCAGGCGCTGCTGGAGGAGGTCGTCTACGACGAGGACGGCAACCCGCTCACGGCGACCTTCGCCGACTACGGGATCCCCTCGGCGGCGGAGCTGCCCAGCTTCACGCTGCTCGACATGGCCACGCCGACCCACCTGAACCCGTTGGGGGTCAAGGGGATCGGCGAGGCGGGCACCATCGGCGCCACCCCCGCGGTGCAGAGCGCGGTCATCGACGCGCTGAGCCACCTGGGCGTGCGCCACATCGACATGCCGCTCACGCCCGCTGCGGGTGTGGGAAGCGATCGAGGCCGCGCGGAGCGAAAGCGGAGCGCGCATCAAGGGAGCGAAGTGAAGGTCGAGATCACCGTCAACGAGGCGCCGACCAGCGCCGACGTCGAGCCGCGGCTGCTGCTCGCGCACTACCTGCGCGACGTCGTCGGGCTCAAGGCCACCAACATCGGCTGCGACACCACCTCCTGCGGCGCCTGCACGGTGCTGCTCGACGGGGAGTCGGTGAAGTCGTGCACGCTGCTCGCCGCGCAGGCCGACGGCGCAGTCCGTCACGACGCTCGAAGGCCTCTCCGCCGACAGCGACGACCTGCACCCCGTAGCCGCCGCGTTCCGCGCCGAGCACGGCCTGCAGTGCGGCTTCTGCACGCCGGGCATGGTGATGGCGGCGGTCGGCCTGCTCGCCGAGAACCCGAAGCCCACCGAGCGGGAGATCCGCGAGGGGCTGGAGGGCAACCTCTGCCGCTGCACGGGCTACCACAACATCGTGCGCGCGGTGATCGCCGCGTCCGGGCAGGACCCGGACACCGTCCAGGGCGACGCGATCCACCACGGTCACGCCGAGCTCGCTCCCGCCGGGGGCGTCGAGGCCGCGCCGGGCTTCTGCCGACCGCCGGAGCGACGCGTGATCCCGGTCGCGCTTCGCCTACGAGCGGCCCGACACACTCGATGGCGCGCTGGCGCTGCTGGCCGAGCACGGCGAGGACGCCAAGGTCCTCGCCGGTGGCCACTCGCTGCTGCCGGTGATGAAGCTGCGCCTGGCCGCGCCCGAGCTGGTGATCGACATCGGGCGGCTGGCCGAGCTGCGCTACCTCCGCGTCGAGGGCGACGAGCTGGCGATCGGCGCGGGCTCGCGGCACCACGACCTGGCGCACCGCGGATCTGGTGGCGGCCGAGGCGCCGCTGCTCGGGGCGGTCGCGCGCACGGTCGGCGATCCCCAGGTGCGCCACCGCGGCACCCTCGGCGGCTCGCTCGCCCACGCCGATCCGGCCTCCGACCTCCCCGCCGCCGTCCTCGCCACCGGCGGCACGATCGTCCTGCGCGGTCCGCGGGGCGAGCGGCGGGTGCCGGTCGCGCGAGTTCTTCACCGGCCTGTTCGAGACCGCGCTGGAGCCCGATGAGCTGATCGTCGAGGTCCGGGTGCCGCGCACGGGCAGTGTTGATGGCGCCTCCGCGGGAAAGAGCGCGTCGGCGGCTTCGGGCTGGGCGTACGAGAAGTTCACGCGCCGGGCGAACGACTGGGCGATCGTGGGGGTCGCGGTCGTCGACGGGCGGGTCGGGCTGGTCAACATGGGCTCCACACCGCTGCGCGCCGCGGCCACCGAGGCCGCGCTGGCCGAGGGCGCGTCGATCGCCGACGCCGCCGCCCTGGCCGACCAGGGCACCGAGCCCGCCCGCCGACCTCGCGGGCACCCCCGCCTACCGCCGCCACCTTGTCCGCGTCCTCACCCGCCGCGCCCTGACGACCGCCGCAGGCTGACCCCGCAGGCTGACCCCGCCCGCAGCCGGCGCCGGCGACCATCCGGTGCGGCGAAAGGGTCGACCCACCCGGCCGGCCTCGGCGCGGGTTGTCATGCCGCGATGGCAAACCTGCCGTGGGCTGAGCGGTGATCGGCGAACGGGGGACACGGTCGCCACATGTGGCCGTCACGTCCCAGCTTTGGCGATCACGCCTGCCTGACCGGCCCGGCGAGCGCCGGTGCGTCGGCGGCCGCGGGCCCGCGGCGGCGGGGCGGGTCAGGGGTCGAGGACGAGCCAGCCGCCGTGGTGCTCCTCGACCGCGTAGGGGTGGCCGGTGGCGGCGCCCAGCGCGTCGAGGGCGGGGAGGTCGAACGTGCGGATGTGGCCCCAGGTCGGGTTGGGCTCATCCTCGAACGGCACGGCGACCACGACCCGCCGCCGCGCCACCCGCAGCATCTCGCCGACCACGCGGGCGGCGAGGGGCGGTGGCAGGTGCTCCAGGAGGTGCACGGCGAACACCGTGTCGGCGCTGCGGTCGGCCAGCGGCACCGCCATCGCGTCCCCGACGACCGCGTGCAGCGACGCCCCCAGCGCCGGAGCCACCGACGCGAGGAGGGCGACCGTCCCGGGCGAGAGGTCGACGGCGGTCACCGGGTGGCCGTCGTGGGCGAGCCGCAGCGACAGGAAGCCGAAGCAGCACCCCAGCTCGACCACGGAGCCGACCGCGAGCGCCGCGGCCCGCTCGTGCACCGGGGCCATGCCCGCGTTGGTGCCGCCGGGCGCCCCACCTGCGGCGAGCTCGCGCAGCGTGTTGCGGTAGAAGGGCAGCCACGCGGAGCCGACCACGCTGACGAACGTGCGCTCGAAGGCACCCGCCGGGATCAGCCCGGGCGCGACGAGATCGTCGGCGATCCACCCGGCGAGGTCGTTGCTCAGCTCGTCGGGCGGAATCCGGTGGCGCAGCCGCCCATCGGCGCCGACCGTCAACCGGGCCGTGCGTGTCATCCCCGCAGCGTAGGCACGCGACTGCCGGACGCGCGCCTACCCGGACGGACGGTCCACACCTGGCGGTCCGACCCGGTGGTGAGGCCTCAGCGGCCTACGAGCTCCGTCGCCATCTCCTGCGCCGCGCTCTCCAGACCGGTGAGGTCCCGTACCACCCGCACCCGCGAGCAGTACTCCGCGTAGAGCGGCAGGTCGCAGCCGCCGAGCCCCCACGAGTAGCGCGGCTCGGGGGTCAACCAGATCGTCTCGCGGGCCCGGCGGGTGATCTCGGCGAACGACTCCAGGTTCGGGTCGTTGCCGTTGCCCCGCCCGTCGCCGAGGACGATCACGGTCGAGCGCCGGTTGACGGCCGAGCCGAAGTCCTCGTGGAACGTGCCGAAGGCCGTGCCGTAATCGGAGTTCGCGTCGACGTCCAGCACCTCCCCGCCGAAGATCAGCCCCAACGCCTGCTCGACGGGGTGGTCGGCGAACAGATCGGTGACCTCGACGAGATCGGACACGAACGCGAACGTGCGGACCTGCCCGAACAGGCTCTGCAGCCCGTGCACGAGGTGCAGGGTGAACCGCGCGGTGGCCCGCACGGACAGCGACACGTCCGCCAGGATCACCAGCCGCGGCTTGTCCTCCGCGCGCTTGACCGTGACCGGCGCGAACGGGATGCCGTCGAAGCGCATGTTGCGCCGCATCGTGCGGCCCGAGTCGATGCGCCCGTGCGCCGAGACCTTCCGCTTGTGGGTCAGCCCGCCGTGCAGCGACCGGGCCAGCCGCCGCAGCGACTCCTCCAGCTCCATCCGCTCGTGCTCGCCCGCGTGGTCGACCTCGGCCACCGTCCGCTCGTGCCCCTCGACCACGCGGTTCTCCAGCGCCATCAGCGCCTCGAGGTGCTTCTTCAACGCTTCGGGCAGCCCGTTGAGGACGCCGGTGAGCCTGCGGCGCAGCGCGGCGGCGTCGGTCTCGTCGCCGTCTTGAGACTGTTCCTCCACGTCGTTCAGCCAGCCCAACAGCGCCTCCTGCTGGGCGACGGACAGGTCGGCATCCACCTTCGTGCCCTGCTGCTGGCTGATCTGCCCCGGCAGGCCCGCGTGGTGCAGGGAGTCGGTCTCGATCTGCACCCGGTTGCCCTCGCCGCCCGCGAGGCCCTGGTTGTCCTTGGACAGCACGATCTCGTCGGTCATCGCGGCCAGGTCGATCTTGTTGGCCTCCTGGTGGAGGTTGTACTGCTGGGCGAGGTCCTCCGGCTTGAAGAAATCGCGGATGTCGACGGGCTTGCCGTGGGTGTGGCCCTCCTGCGGGCGTGTCGCTCGGGGTGTCGCTGAGCGTGAAGTCGTCGAGCGAGCCCCCGTCGGAGAGGTCCTCGTGGCCGTGCCCGTGACCGTGCCCGACGTCGGGCCCACCCACCTTCACCAGGGCGAAGAACCGATCGAAGATCTCGTCGAACACCTCCTCGTCACGCCGGTCCTTGATCAGCGCGACGCGCATGGCCGCGCGGAGCTGCTCCTTGTCCCGCAGCATCCCCGGCTCGCGCGCGCACGCCATGGCGTCGAGCGCCTCCGGGGTGGAGATGCGCACGCCCCGCAGCCGCAGGAGGCGCACGAACCGGTGGATGGCGTTCTCCATCAGACGGTCACAGCGCGCGCTTGCGGCCCAGGCCCGCGCCGAAGCTGCGGGAGCCGCGCTCGGCGGGCACCTTCGGCGGCTTCACCGGCGCCGCGCCGTTGTCGCCCGCGAGCGGGTTGCTCCCGTAGGTGTTGCCGAACCGGCCGGGCGTGTCCTTCGCCGCCCGCACCGCGCGGCCGTCGACCTCCTCGGGTCGTCCTCGTCCGCAGCTGACGACGGGCGCGGGCTGTCGTGCGTGTGGTCGCCGTCGTGGCCGTGACCATGCCCGTGGCCGTGACCCGGCTCGGGCACCTTGGCGTTGGGGTCGACCAGCCGGGGCAGCGCGCCGATCGCCTTGCGCACGTCCTTGTCGTACTTGACGACCACCGACGCCGTGTCGGACAGGACCGTGGCCGTCAGCTCCTCGACGCCGAGCACGGCGAGCGTGCGCGCCCAGTCGATCGTCTCCGAGATCGACGGCGCCTTGCGCAGCTCCAGCTCGCGCAGCCCGCGCACGATGTCGACGAGCTGGGTGGCCAGCGCGTCGGGCAGCCCGGTGTTCTTCGACCGGACGATCTCCAGCTCGCGCTCGGCGGAGGGGTAGTCCAGGAACAGGTGCAGGCAGCGGCGCTTGAGCGCGGCGGAGAGGTCGCGGGTGTTGTTCGAGGTCAGGATGACGTAGGGCGGCGTCTTCGTGGTGAACGTGCCGACCTCGGGCACCGACACCTGGAACTCGGCCAGCGTCTCCAGCAGCACGGCCTCCAGCGCCTCGTCGGCCCGGTCCACCTCGTCGATCAGCAGGACGCACGGCTCCTCGGAGCGGATCGACTCCAGCAGCGGCCGCGAGGCGAGGAAGCGCTCGGAGAAGAAGACGCTCTCCTGCGCGCCGATCCGGTCGACGGCCGACTCGAGGTCGGGCGCGTCCGCGACGACCTGGCCGATCTTCTCGCGCAGGATCTGGGTGTAGAGCAGCTGCTTGCCGTAGTCCCACTCGTAGAGGGCCTTGGTCTCGTCCTGGCCCTCGTAGCACTGCAGGCGCAGCAGGCGGCGCCCGGTGATGCCCGGCCAGCGCCTTGGCCAGCTCGGTCTTGCCGACACCCGCTGGACCCTCGATGAGCAGCGGCTTGTCCAGCCGGGTGACGAGGAAGACGGTGGTGGCGAGGCGGGTGTCGGCGATGTAGCCCTGCTCGGCCAGCGCGTCGACGACCTCGTCGACGGATTCGAACTGCGGCAACGCGATGCTCCTCATCGGCCGAGGGGGCGCCCGCCCGGGCCGAGGCGCCCCCTCAGGGTAGGTCGCGATCGGGTCAGGTCAGCAGGTCGTCGAGGTCGCCGTTCATGCAGTGGTCGACGACCGGGCGGACCGTCTCGAACGTGCACTCCTTGGCGTTGCCCGGGGTGCAGGCGTCGCCGAGGACGTGGTTGGTGATCCGGTCGACGTCCGGCCCGTCGCCCGTGATCGTCGCCTGCGTTCTCGTAGAACTTGGTCGGGCCCTGGCCCAGCCGGTTCTTCGAGTACGAGTCCTGCGTGACGTCGACGAACCGCTCCGGGATGCCCACGTCGCGCAGCAGCCGGATGGCCGCGGCGAGCGCGGCCTCGGCGGCCTGCACGTCGGTCATGCCGTGGGTGTCGAGGCCCATCGCGCGGGCGATGTCGGCGAAGCGCTTGTAGGCCACCGGCATGTTGAACGCCCAGACGCGCGGCAGCGCGATCGCGTTGTTCAGGCCGTGGTGGGTGTCGTAGAACGCGCTGACCGCGTGGCTGATCGAGTGGATGATGCCCAGACCACCCGAGTTGAACGCCTGCGCGGCGATGTACTGCGCGTACATCATGCCCTCGCGGCCCGCGAGGCTCTGCGGGTTCCACACGGCCTCGCGCAGGTTCTCCGCGGTCAGCTTGATCGCGTGCAGGGCGTTGCCGAGCGAGGTCTGGAAGTTGATCCGGGAGACGTAGGGCTCGGAGGCGTGCGCGAGGACGTCGAAGCCGCACTGGGCGGTGTAGTCGATCGGGCAGCTGTAGTAGAGCACCGGGTCGTCGATGGCCAGCGTGGTGACGCAGGCGTCGTCGAACGCGACGTACTTGTGCGGGTTGTCCGGGTCGGTCGTGGTGTCGGTGATGACGTACGCCCAGGACGTCTCCGAGCCGGTGCCCGCCGTCGTGGAGACGGCGATGTGCGGCGGGTTCTTCGGGTTCTCCGACTTGTTGAACCCCTCGAACTCGTTGACGTTGCGGCCGTCGTGGGCCACCGAGATGCGCGCGCCCTTGCAGGCGTCGTGGCGAGGAGCCGCCGCCGATGGAGACGAAGCTGTCGCACTCGTTCTGCTGGTAGAGGCCCACCGCGTCCATGACGTTGTAGTCCTTGGGGTTGGACTCCACCTTGTCGTAGAGCACGACCTCGAGCCCGTGGTACTTCATCGACTCGGTGATCTTGTGGACGATGTCGGAGCCGCGCAGGCCCGACGTCATCACCAGCGTCTTCTTGAAGCCGAGCTTGAGGGCCTCCGGACCGATGATCTCGTGCGCGCCCGGGCCCATCAGCCCTCGCGGGAACGGGTGGAACTCCTTGATCGGGAACAGCGGAAGCATCTCTTCGACCTGCATGGCAGCCCTTTCTGGCGCAGGTGTGGGTCGAAGGCGACGCTATGACCGCTGCCGCGGGTGTGACGCAGAAACACCCTGTAGGCGGACGGGGGTGACCTGCCTGATCGGGCAGGGGTCAGCAACCCGGTCCGGTGGTCAGATGCACCGGGCCGGTCGCGAACCAGTTGCGGCTCACCTCGGCGAACCCGCGGCGGGCGTACCACCGGCGGGGCCAGTCGTCGGGGTCGGCGTCGAGCCCGACCACGTCGCACCCCGCGGCGCCCGCGAGCGCCAGCGCCTCGGCCACCAGCGCGTCGCCGTGACCGCGGCCGCGGTGGGCGTCGTCGGTGCCGACGGCGTCGAGCGCGGCGGTCGCGCCGTCGATCTTCAGCAGGGCGGCGGCCACCACCGCGCCGTCTTCCCGGACCGCGAGGTAGCGCAGGTCGACGACGTGTTCCTCGCGCGCGGTAGCGCTCCGACAGCTGCGCCCGCGCCGCGTCCGAGGCGTCGGGCAGGTCCGCGCGCCACGTGGCGTCCCAGAGCGGGCGGACGGCGTCGAGGTCGAGTTGCTCGACGCGACCGGTCGGCGACCCGCCCGGCTCCGCGGTCATCCCGATCTGCTCGCTGACGTCCCAGCCGTGCGCCTCCAGGTCGGCGGCCGTCGCGGCGAGGTGTTCACCGAAGAGCTGGGCGGCGCGGTGGTCGAGCCCGCCGAGCGCGCGGTCGGCGTCCGCGATCAGCTCCGCGGCGTCGACGGGCGCGTCGATCAGCAGGAGGTTGTGCTGGTAGGAGTACGGCACGGGCGCGGTGCGGACCGCGACCCCGCCCGCCACCGGCACCTCCGACGGTCGCCGCGCGCCGCAGCACCGAGGGCGGCAGCACCGCGGCCCGCGACGGCGGGTCCAACGGCGGCAGCGCGGGTTCGCCGAAGACGTCGTCCGGGCCCGGGCGGTAGGGGAGCACGGCGAGCACCGCGGTCGTCGGGACCGGGCCGTAGGCGTGCGGGAAGCGCATCGACGCCGGTTCGCCCGGCACCCCGGGCTCCCACCGGACCGAGACGCCGATGCGGTCCGGGTCGAGAACCAGCAGGTAGACGTCCTGCCGGCCCGCGTAGAGCCGATTGGCGGGCAGCGCGACCTGCTCGGCGTCCGACAGGTGCACGAACTCCGCGACGGTCGGGTGGACCGCGCCGTCGGCCAGCGCGGTCCGCCACGCGGTCGGGGTGATCAGGTGCAGCAGCGGCGTGTCCACCCGCCCAGTCTGGTCGACTCAGGCGGCTGTGATCGTCTTGGTCACCGTGCGCGTCTCGCCGCTGGTCTGCACGATGGTGAACCGCAGGGTGTAGCTGGCCGGGTCGGTGAACGTGACGGGCAGCCACCCGCAGCCGGGCACGACCTTGCCGGTCGCGTCGGTCCAGCGGCAGGTCGCGACGAGCTCGGGGTGGTTGTAGGTGGCCGTGTAGTGCTGGTCGGCGCCCACCGCCACCTGGCTCGGCCCGTTGATCACCGGCGAGACGGCCGGGGGAGCGTCGGTGTCGGGTGTGGGCTCCGCGGAGGTGGCCGCGGAGATGGCCGCGGGTCCGTGGTCCGTTGGCCGAACGACGGGGTCGACCGGGCCGGGGCGGCGCTCGCGGCGTCGACCACGGGGACCGGCGCCCGCTGGTGGAGCGCGATGGTGGTCACCGCGGCCACGGCGACGGCCGCCGCAGCCGCGCCGATCGGGAAGAGCACCTTCGGCCTGCGCCAGGTGCGCTTGGGCGTCGGTGGTTCGGCTGCCGGGCGCGGAGCCGGGGGCGCCGGGGCGGCGGCCGTGACGACGGGGATGACGGTGGTCGTCGCGGCGGCGAGGGCGTCGAGGGCGATCCGGGCCGCGCCGAGGACGACGGCCTTCTCCGGCGCGTTTCCGGCGCTGGGGGTGGCGCCCGCGGCGTCGCCCACGAGCCGGGCGACGAGCGGCATGTGGCTCCCGCCGCCGACGAGGCCGTAGCGGGTGACCTCGGTCGGTGTGGCGCCCGCCTGCGCGACAGTGGACATCAGTTCGGTCGCGGTCGCCCCGACCGACGCGCCGAACACCTCTTCCAGCTCGTCGCGCGTGATCGGCACGTCGGTCGCCGCGGCGGAGACGTGCACGATGTGCCGCTTGTGCCGGGAGAGCGACTCCTTCGCCGTGCGCACGTCCCGTCGCAGCTCGGTGGAGCGCCGTCGCCAGGTCTCGGTCTCGCCCGCCACGAGCTGCGCCCACACGTCCCGCTTGAGCTGCTTGCCGATGTGGGCGACGAGCAGGTCGTCGAGGTGCTCGCTGCCCCGGTCGGGGCTGCCGCCGTGGGCCAGCAGCTCAAAGCCCGACGGCGTGCGGCGCAGCACGGCGGCGGCGAACGTGCCGCCGAGGTCGTAGAGGGCCAGCAGCTCGCCGGGGGCGAGGTCGCGGTGGTGGGCGGCGGCCGCGACCGGCTCGGGCACCAGCTGCGGATCGGGCAGCCCGGCGCGGTCCGCAGCGTCGACGAGCGCGGCGAGCTGCGCCTCCGCCCAGCGCGCGGGGTGGGTGAGCAGCGCGGCGTCCGGCGCGAGCCCGCCCTGCTTGCGCGTGCCCTCCTCGAGCACCCTGCGCAGGACCGCGGCCACGGCGTCGACGGCGTCGACCGGCGCGCCGCCGAGCACGATCGGGTGGTCGCCGCCGAGGGAGCGCTTCGGGACGCGGTCGACCGTCTCGGGCGCCCAGCCCGCGCGGTCGGCGCCGACCCCGACGACGAGGTCACCGCTGTCCTCGCGGCGCACGGCCGACGGCATGTGGCTCAGGCCGTCCGCCTCGAGCAGAACGATGTCGACGCCGTCGACGACGGCGGCCGCGGTGGAGGTCGTGCCGAAATCGACGACCAGGGTCCAGCTCATCAGTCGTCGCTCTCCGTTGCGCAGAAGGTCCCGCTATCACTCACACGGGTGAGATCGGGCCGTCAGCAGTGATCGTTAGCCACCCCTCCGATCGGCCGGGCGCGCCCCCGTCACTCGGGCGTTCTGTCTTGTGACCCGCGGCAGGCGGCGGATAGCGTCGGTTCGTCCGTCCACGACGATCGGAGTGCCAGTGAACGAGCACGAGTCGGAGGAGCCGGTGGTCGAGGAGACCCTTGTCGAGGAGGTCTCCATCGACGGCATGTGCGGTGTCTACTAGCACCGAACCGGACGCCGGGCCCGTCGCGGGCGCGGCGTCCGGCCCGGCGTTCGACCCCGGAGCGGCCCTACCGCTGCAGTCCGAGCGTCGCGTTGCGGCCCGAGCCGTTCGGGGCGCTGGTCTACCACTTCGGCACCCGGCGCCTGTCGTTCCTGAAGACGCCTCAGCTGCTCGCGACGGTCGCGGGGCTGGCCGAGCACCCCGACGTCCACACCGCGTTGATCGCGGCGGGCGTCGACGAGGCCCAGCGGCCTGCCTACCTGCGCGCGCTGGCCGGTCTGGCCGCAGGCGGAACCATCGAGGAGCGCACGTGAAGCTGGTCGAGCACTTCCAGTACGGCCTCAACTCGCCGATCTGCCTGACCTGGGAGCTGACGTACGCCTGCAACCTGTCGTGCGTGCACTGCCTGTCGTCCTCGGGTCGTCGCGATCCGCGTGAGCTGACGACGGCCGAGGCCAAGTCGGTGGTCGACGAGCTGCAGCGGATGCAGGTGTTCTACGTCAACATCGGCGGCGGCGAGCCCACCGTGCGGCCGGACTTCTGGGAGCTGCTCGACTACTCCATCGACCACCAGGTCGGGGTCAAGTTCTCCACCAACGGCGTGCGGCTCGACAAGAAGCGGGCCGCGCAGCTGGCCCGCACCGACTACGTCGACGTGCAGATCTCCCTCGACGGCGCCACCGCCGACGTCAACGACGTGGTGCGGGGCCCGGGGTCCTACGCCATGGCGATGCGGGCGCTGGAGAACCTGGCCGAGGCCGGGTTCGCGCAGCCCAAGATCTCGGTGGTGATGACGCGGCAGAACGTCGACCAGCTCGACGAGTTCGCGTCGATCGCCGACAAGTTCGGCGCCCAGCTGCGGATCACGCGGCTGCGGCCGTCGGGGCGCGGGGCGGACGTGTGGGACGAGCTGCACCCCACGGCCGGGCAGCAGCGGCAGATGTACGACTGGCTGGTCGCGCACGGCGACCGGGTGCTGACCGGCGACTCGTTCTTCCACCTGTCCGCCTACGGCGAAGCCTTGCCGGGGTTGAACCTGTGTGGCGCGGGGCGGGTGGTGTGCCTGATCGACCCGGTCGGGGACGTGTACGCCTGCCCGTTCGCGATCCACGAGAACTTCCTGGCGGGCAACGTGCGCTCGCCGGGCGGGTTCCAGGGGGTGTGGGAGAGCTCGGAGCTGTTCCTGGAGCTGCGGCAGCCCCAGACCGGTGGCGCGTGCCGTTCGTGCGGGCACTACGACGCGTGCCAGGGCGGGTGCATGGCGGCCAAGTTCTTCACCGGGTTGCCGTTGGACGGGCCCGACCCGGAGTGCGTGCGGGGGTTCGGGGAGCAGGCGCTGGCCGAGCGGGCGGCGGATCGGGCCGTGCCGCGGTCGGACGTCGACCACTCCCGCCGCCGCCCCGTCCCGTTGACCTTGGGCACCCGGCCCGACAAGTCCTGCGAGACGAGCCCGCTGGTCAGCGCCACGGCCGACACCCGGTTGGGCACGGCGTCGGCGCGGGTCTGAGGCGCGGTTGGTCGGCTGGTCGCCGCACCGGCGGGCTTCTGCGGCGTGACCGACGGGCGCGGCGGACTGTGGTTCGTCGTGCTCGTTCGGCGCGCGAGTCCGTCGTGCGCGGAAGCCGGACCCGCTGTGCGGGGTGAGGCGCCGCTGGGTGGCCCGGTCGAGCTGGCCGGGCGCACGGCGTCGTCGCGGGTGCTGTTCGGCCCGCACGTCACCAACCTGGGCCACCGGCGCGGGCTCGCGTCACGACACGTCGCGTACTACGAGCGGCGGGCGGCCGGGGGTACGGGGGTGATCGTCGTGGAGAGCGCGTCGGTGCACCCCTCCGACCACCCCTACGAGCGTGCGCCGCTGTCCTCCGACTGCGCCGACGGCTGGTCGGCGGTGGTGCGCGCCTGCCGACCGCACGGCGCGCTCGTCCTCGCCGGGCTCGGGCACGCGGGCTCGCAGGGCAGCACCGCCTACACCCGCGACGCGCTGTGGGGCGCGTCGCTGGTCGCCGACCCCGGCTCGCGGGAGGTGCCGATGGTCGTCGAGCAGCCCGAGATCGACGCGCTGGTCGACGGCTACGCCACGGCAGCCGCCCTCGCCGCTGCGTCGGATGTCGACGGTGTGGAGGTCGAGGCCGGTCAGTGGTCGATCCTGCGACAGTTCCTCTCGGGGCTGACCAACTTGCGGACCGACGGCTACGGCGTCGACCGCGCCCGGCTGCTGCGTGAGGTGCTGGCTGCGGTCCGCGCCGCGGTCGGGCCCGACCGGATCGTCGGGCTCCGGCTGTGCACGGACGAGCTGGCGCCGTGGGCCGGGATCACGCCGGAGTCGGCCGCGGACACCGTCGGCCAGGTGGCGGAGTGGATCGACTACCTGGTGCCGGTGCGCGGCTCGGCGATGACGGTCGGGGCGACGCACCCGGACGCCCACACCCCGCCGGGGATCAACCGTGAGCTGTGCGCGGTGGTGTCGGCCGACGTGCCGGTGGTGTTGCAGGGCAGCGTCGTCGATCCCGCTATGGCCCAGGCCGCCCTCGGCGACGGCCTGTGCGCGCTGGTCGAGATGACACGGGCGCTGATCGCCGATCCCGATCTGGTCGCCCACGTCCGCGCCGGGGCGCCTGAGCGGATCAGGCCGTGCACGCTGTCCAACCGCCACTTCGACGTCCGCGACCCGCTCAACACGATCGTCTCCGACGACGCCGAACCGAGGGCGGGCCACGAGAGCGTCGACCCGCCCGTCGAGGGCCGCGACCCGGTGCCACGGTCGGTGCTCGTGGTCGGTGGTGGTCCAGCGGGCCTCGAAGCGGCCCGGACGCTGGCACTGCGCGGCCATCGGGTCCGGCTCGTCGAGCGGACGGCTTCACTGGGCGGCGCGCTGCGGTGGGCCGGGGCCCTCGACCAGCCCCGCCTCGGCCTGCTGATCGACTGGTGGACCGCCGAGCTCGCCCGCCTCGGCGTGCAGGTCGAGCTGGAGACGGAGATGACGCCCGGCCGCCTGCACGCCGAACCGCGGGTCATCCTGGCCACCGGCTCCCGCCCCACCCCCCAGCCTTTCCCCTCCGACGGCCTGGTCCTGACGGCTGCCGGGTACGCCGCACGGGGCGGTGGCATCGGGCCGGACGTGCACCTCCTTGGTCCCGTGCTCGTGCACGATCCCCTCGGCGACGGGACCGGGGCGGCGGTGGCCGAGGGGCTCGCCGGGCGGGGGGGTGCGGTCGTGCTGGTCACGCCGGATCCGGTGGTCGGGGCGGCGTCGGCGGGCGACCTCGTCCCGGCGAACGCCCGGCTGGAGCGGGCGGGGGTCGTGCGGGCGACCCACACCCGGCTCGTGGCGGTACAGGCAGGCGTCGCGACCCTGGAGCACGTGCTGACCGGAGCCCGGTCGGCGACGGCCTGCGTTGTCGTCGTCGACTGTGGCCACCGCCTCCCCGAGAACACGTTGGCCCTGGCGTTCCCGGCGCTGCCCCGAGCGGGCGACTGCGTCGCGCCCCGCACTCTGCACGAGGCCGTGCGCGAGGGCCGCGTGGCTGCCCGGGTGGTGGTCGGGTGCTGAACACGCCCCTGCAGGTCGGGCCGCTGCGCGTGCGCAACCGCCTCGTCTTCCCCGCGCACCTCACCGGCCTCGCCACCGACTGCCTTCCCACCGCACAGCACGCCGACTACTACGCCGCGCGGGCCGCGGGCGGGGTCGGCCTCGTGATCACCGAGGAGCACTCGGTCGCTGCCGACGACCGGCCCTACGAGAAGCTCATCCGCGGCCACGACCCCGCCGTCCTCCCCGGCTACCGGATGATCACCGACGCGGTGCACGCCCACGACGTGCCGGTCTTGGCCCAGCTCAACCACAACGGGGGGCAGTCGTCGGGCCGCTACTCCCGGGCGCCGGTGCGGGCGCCCTCGCCGGTGCCGGACCCCTTGTTCCGGGAGGTGCCGGTCGAGCTGACGGTCGCGGAGATCGCCGATCTCGTCGGCGCGTACGCCGACGTCGCCGCCCGGTGCGTCGCGGGCGGGTTCGACGGGGTCGAGCTGCAGTGCTCGCAGGCGTCGCTGCTGCGCCAGTTCCTCTCGCCGCTGACCAACCTGCGCACCGACGGTTACGGCGGCCCGCTCGAGCACCGCGTCCGGGCAGTGCGGGAGGTCGCGAAGGCCGTCCGGGAGGCGATCGGGCCCGACCGGGTGCTCGGCGTTCGGCTGTGCGGGGACGAGGGCCTGCCGGGCGGGGTCACGCTCGACGAGGCGGTGGCCACTGCGCGTCTTCTGGAGCCCGACGTCGACCTGGTCAACACCTCCGTGGGCGTCGCCACCGCGACGCTGCACCTGGTCGAGCCGCCGCTGCCCGTCCCACCCGGGTACGCGCTGGGGGTGGCGGCGGCGATCCGGCGCGCGGTCCGGCTGCCGGTGATCGGTGTGGGCCGGATCGCCGACCTGGCCGACGCCGAGCGCGCCCTCGCCCACTGCGACCTCGTCGGGGTCGCACGGGGCCAGATCGCCGACCCGGCTTTCGGCCGCGGCCCGACCCGCCGCTGCGTGGCGTGCAACCAGGAGTGCGCAGGCCGGGTGGGCCGCAACCAGGCGTTGACGTGCGTGGTGAACCCGGCGGCCGCTCGGTCCGACCGTCGCGGCGTGACGCCCTTGGCGCTCGGCCGCGGCGCGGTCGGACGGTGCTCGTCGTCGGGGGTGCGGGCCTGCCGGGCCGCAGTGCGGCGGCGAGCGGTCGAGGCCGGAGGCTGCCGGGTGGTGCTCTGCGAGCGCGAATCCGGGGTCGGGGGGCAGGTGCGGTACGCGGCGCGGGCGCCGACGCGGGGTGGGTTGGTGGCCGTCGTCGACGACCTGGCGGCCGCGTGTGCCCGGCGCGGGGTCGAGGTGCGGAGCGGCGGTCGAGGTTGATCGGGCGATGGTCGAGCGCCTGGACCCGGACGTGATCGTGCTTGCGACCGGGGCCGAGCCCGTGCGGCCGACGTGGGCGGGGGGGTGGGAGCGCGTCGTCGACGTCCGCGACGTGCTCGCGGGCCGCGCCGACCCGTCAGGCGCCGTGCTGGTCTACGACGAGCTGGGCTTCCACCCCGCCACGTCGACGGCCGAGCTGCTCGCCGCGCGCGGCTGCGCGGTGGAGATCATGACGCCGGGCATGGTCGTCGGGCAGGATCTGGGTCTGACGTTGGACATGCCGCTGTTCCACCGTCGCGCGCACGCCGCAGGCATCGCGTTCGCGACCGACCGGATGATCACCGAGGCGGCGCCGGGGGAGGTCACCGTGCTCCACCACCTCACGGGGCGGGTCGAGCGACGGCGCTGCGACTGGGTGGTGACGGCGGTGCCGCCGCGCCCGTCCGACGCGCTCTGGCAGACGCTGCGCGACGGCCCCGTCCCGGTGTTCCGGATCGGCGACTGCGTCGCCCCGCGCCGCATCGACGCCGCCATCCGTGAAGGTGTGGGGGCGCTGCGGTGAGGCTCGGCGAGCGCACCTGGACCGAGCTGGACGACCCGGCGCCGCGGACCGTGCTCGTGCCCGTCGGGTCGTTGGAGCAGCACGGCCCGCACCTGCCGTTGGACACCGACGCCCGTATCGCCGCCGCCGTCGCCCGCCGCGCCGTCGACCCGACGATGCTCCTCGCGCCGCCGCTCGCGTACGGCGCGTCGGGCGAGCACGAAGGCTTCCCGGGCACGGTGTCGATCGGCCATGCGGCGCTGCGGGCGGTCCTTGTCGAGCTGGGCCGGTCGGCGGGGGCGTGGGCGTCGCGGCTGGTGTTCGTCAACGGGCACGGCGGCAACCTCCCGACCGTGCCCGAAGCGGTCGTCCAGCTGCGCAAGGAGGGCCGGGACGTCACCTGGTTCGGCTGCGCCGTTCCGGGCGGCGACGCGCACGCGGGCCGGACCGAGACCTCGATCATGCTGGCGCTCGACCCGTCGGTGGTCCGGATGGACGCGGCCGAGGTCGGCAACACCGACGGCCTGCGGGCGCTGATGCCCGCGCTGACCTCGGGCGGCATCCGCGCGGCGTCCCCCAACGGTGTTCTCGGCGACCCCCGCGTGGCCACAGCCGAGGAGGGGGAGGCGTTGCTGGCGGGGATGGTCGCCGACCTCCGCTACCAGCTGGCGCGGTGGGCCCCGGACGGTCGGGGAAGGTTGACCTGACACCGATGAGTTCCGCGGCCGCGCGCAGTCTAGGCCGCATGACCTTCGTGAAATGCAGGCTCGCGATCTCCCTCGACGGCTTCACCTCAGCGCCGGGGCAGAGCCTGGAGGAGCCGTTCGGGCCGGGCGGGAAGCGGCTCACCACCTGGATGTTCGAGGCCGGTCAGCCCGGTCGGGAGGCCGACGCCCGCCTCCTGGAGACGATCAACGCCGATGTCGGCGCGTACATCATGGGCAGGCACATGTTCGGCGGCTACGCCGGACCGTGGGACGAGACCTGGCGCGGCTGGTGGGAGGAGGACCCGCCCTTCCACTGCCCGGTCTTCGTGCTGACCCACCACGAGCGCGAGTCGCTGCCGATGGAGGGCGGCACGACGTTCCACTTCGTCACCGACGGCATCGAGTCGGCGATGAAGCAGGCCCAGGAGGCGGCCGGGGAGCGTCCGGTGGCGATCGCGGGTGGGGGCACGACGGCGCGCCAGTACCTCGCGGCCGGCCTGGTCGACGAGCTGGTGCTGCACGTCGTCCCGGTGGTGCTGGGCGATGGCGAACGGCTCTGGGACGGCCTGGCCGACCTGACCGCGGATCCGGTCGAGGTGATCCCGTCGCCGACCGTCACCCACGTGCGCTACCGCATCAAGCGCTGATCGACTCACGCACGGTGGATCAGCAGGGGCACGAGCTGTTCCTCGGCTGAGAGCGAGCCGTGCTGGCCGGGGAGACGGGAGATCATCGGCTCGGCGACGGAACGGATCACCGCGGCGGAACCGCGCGCGGCGACCACGACGTCGCCGATCCGATTGATCACGTGGGGTCCGAGCGGGCCGAACCACCCCTGCTCCACGGCCTGCTCGCGCGGCACCACCCAGGCGTCGTCGCCGAGCACCGACCGCCAGGTCGCGAGCACGTCGGCGGCCGCGCCCTGGCGGGTGTGCACGTGACGGGAGCGTCCGTCGCCGCCGAGGGCGACGACGTCGCGGCGCAGATCGGGGTGCGTGTCGGCGTCGAGCTTCCGGTCGACCGAGACCATGCCGTGGTCGGCGGTCACCAGCAGCAGCCCGTCGGACGGCATGCGCCTCGGCGATCATCGCGGCGAACGCGTCGATCTGGCGGAGCTGCAGCCGCCAGGGGAGCGAGCCGGGGCCGTGTCCGTGGCCCAGCATGTCGAGGTCGGCGTGGTAGCCGTAGGCGAGTTGCAGGCCGGGCCGCTGCACCGCGGTGATCAGCTCGGCGGCGAGGTCGCCCAGCGCGCGCACCCCGCGGAACGTGCCGCCGCGCAACGTCGCCCTGGTCAGGCCCGAGCCGCGGACGGCCTCCGCGGTCACGACGCTCACGGCGATCCGCGCCGCCTCGGCCCGCTCCAGCACGGTGTGGTGGGGCTGCACCTGCTCGGGGACGAGGACGCTTGCGCAGATCGGCGCCCTTGGGGACGTGCGCGCTCCACCGCAGGGCGTCGAGCACCTCGCCGTTCACCCGCAGCGAGGTGCCGACGAGCCCGTGCGCGCCGGGCGGAAGGCCGGTGCCGAGCGAGGCCAGGCTGACGACCGTGCTCGACGGGAAGCCGACCGTCAGCGGCCCCGCGTCGGGCAGCGCGGAGAGGAACGGCGCGTCGGCGGCGTGGGTGTGGAGGAGTTGGTAGCCGAGCCCGTCGACGAGCAGCAGCGCGATCGCCCGTGACGGCGGCAGGACGAGCTCGTCGGTGTCCGGGGCCTTCGGCCCGCCCAGCGCGGCGACCGCCGCGGGCAGCACCTCGGCGAGCGATCGGCGGCCGTACTCGGGCAGGACAGGCTGGTCCACCCCCGCAGTCTGCCCCAGCGTCGCAGGAGGGGGCGGGCGCCTACTGTGCCCCCGGTGAGCTCCGGACCCACCCAGACGGCCGTCCCGCGGGGCATGGTCGTGGAGTTGGAGCGGCGGGCGCGGGTGCTGGACGACGGGGCGGTGCTGCTGGGCGGAGCCCCGCCCCGGATGCTGCACCTGTCGGCCGCCGCCCAGGCCCGGCTGGTCGGCCGCAGGCTCACGGTCACCGACGCCACGTCCGCCGCCCTCGCCCGCCGCCTGATCGACGCGGGCATCGCGCACCCGGTCGCCGAGCCCGTCGACGCCGTCCCGCCGCCGTCCGCCGTCACCGTCGTGATCCCGGTCAAGGACCGCACGGACGGCGTCGCCCGCCTGCTCGCCGCGCTGGCGGCCGAACCCGCAGCGGGACGGGTGATCGTCGTCGACGACGGCTCCGCCGACCCGGACGCGGTGCGGGAGGTCGCCGAGCAGCGCGGGCGCAGACGTCCTGCGCCACCCGAGCCCCCAGGGCCCGGCCGCCGCCCGCAACGCGGGCCTCGCCGCCGCGACCACCCCCCTGGTCGCGTTCCTCGACTCCGACGTCCTCCCCGAGCCCGGCTGGCTGCCCCCGCTCCTGGCCCGCCTCGCCGACCCGGCCGTCGGGCTGGTCGCCCCGCGCATCGTCGCCCTGCCCCCGGTCACCGGCTGGCTGGGCCGCTACGAGGCCGTCCGCTCGTCGCTGGACCTCGGCCCGGACCCCGCCCTGGTCGTACCCCGCTCCCGCGTCGCGTACGTGCCGAGCGCGGCCCTCCTCGTCCGCCGCGCGGCCGTGGGAGCCGGGTTCGACGCGGACATGCACGTCGCCGAAGACGTCGATCTGGTGCTGCGCCTGCACGCCGCGGGCTGGCGGCTGCGCTACGAGCCCGCGGCGCGCGTCGCCCACGACCACCGCACGACCCTGCGCGCCTGGTGGCTGCGCAAGGCGTTCTACGGGACGGGCGCGGCCCCGCTCGCGCTGCGCCACCCCGGCGCGGTGCCGCCGATGGTGCTGAGCCCGACCGCGGCGGCCATGAGCGTCCTGCTCCTGCTCGGCCGCCCCGTCGCCGCGCTCGCGGTCGGCGCGGTGGCGGCGGAGCGCCTCTCCCGCAAGCTCACCCGCCTGCGCAGACCCAGGGCGACGGCGGCCCGGCTGATCGCGTCGGCCGCCGTCGGAGCGGCCGCCCAGACCGCCGACGCCGTCACCCGCCACTACTGGCCGCTGGCCGTCGCTGGCCGCGCTGGTGTCGCGGCGGGCCCGGCGGACCGTGGCGGCGGTCGCGCTCGGCAGCGCGCTCGTCGACTGGTACCGCGCCGACCCCGAACGCCCGTCCCTGCCCGCCTTCCTGCTGGCCCGCCGCCTCGACGACCTCGCGTACGGCGCGGGCCTCTGGTGGGGCGCCGCGACCCACCGCACCCTCGAGCCGCTCCGCCCGGTCGGACCGTCCGAGAGGGCTAGTCCGAAAGACTGAATCGTCGAGACCGAAGCCTCCGCTTCTGCGGCGTTGCCCGCTGCCTCGTGTCCGCGATCGCGGAGCTGATCCACGTTTGGGTCTCACGCAGGTGAGCTGGGCGATCGAGTCGCGTTGCACCGACCCCAAGATCGGCGGTGTGATGTGCTCGCCACCACAGCGTCGCGGTTCGAGAGGAACTCATATGGCACAGGTACGGGTCACCGTCGACGGCGTGAACTACGCCGACGACGTCGAGCCCCGCATGTTGCTCGTCTACTACTTGCGGGAGCGCCTCGGCAAGACCGGCACCCTGGTCGGCTGCGACACCAGCAACTGCGGTGCCTGCACCGTGCACCTCAACGGGCAGAGCGTGAAGTCGTGCTCGGTGCTGGCCGTGCAGGCCGACGGCGGCGAGGTCACGACGATCGAGGGCGTCGCACGCGACGGCAAGCTGCACCCCGTGCAGGAGGCGTTCCACGAGAACCACGCCCTGCAGTGCGGCTACTGCACGCCCGGCATGATCATGCAGTCGATCGACTTCCTCAGCGACAACCCCGACCCCACCGAGGAGGAGGTCCGTGAGGGCATCGAGGGCAACCTCTGCCGCTGCACGGGCTACCAGAACATCGTCAAGGCGGTGCAGAGCGCGGCCCAGAAGATGAAGCCCGGCGCGCCCGCCGAGACCCCCGCCACGGCAGGAGTGGGCCAGTGACCGCCGTCGCCGAGCCCGGCCTCGAGGTCGGCAAGGCCCGCGTCCGCAAGGAAGACGCCCGCCTGATCACCGGCCGCAGCCGCTACACCGACGCGATCACGCCGCCGGGCACGCTGCACCTGCACGTCGTCCGCTCGCCGGTCGCGCACGCCACGATCACGGGCATCGACGTCCGCCGCGGCCAAGCAGGCCCCGGGCGTCATCGGCGTCTACACGGCCGCCGACCTGGGGGTCGAGGGGGTCGGCCTGCCCTGCGCATGGCCGATCACGCCCGACATGAAGTCCCCGCAGCGGCCGCTGCTCGCCACCACCACCGTGCACTTCGCCGGTGAGGGCGTGGCGATCGTCATCGCCAGGAGCGCCGCGGAGGCCCGCGACGCCGCCGATCTCGTCGAGGTCGACTACGACGCGCTCGAGCCGGTGCTCGACATGGAGGAGGCGCTCAAAGAGGGCGCCACGCTCGTCCACCCGGACCTCGGCACCAACGAGAACGCCACGTGGGTGTTCGACTCGGGGGCCGCGGGCACCGGCGGCAGCGTCGACGAGGCCGTCGCGGCCGCCGAGGCCGACGCCGACTCGGTCGTCGTCCGCCGCCGGTTGCGCCAGCAGCGGCTGATCCCGGCGTTCATGGAGCCGCGCTCGTGCGTGGTCGACCCGACCGGCGAGCAGATCACCATCTACGCGGCCACCCAGGTCCCGCACATCCTGCGCACGATGACGACGGTGACGCTCGGCGTCGCCGAGTCGCAAGCTGCGCGTCATCGCCCCCGACGTGGGCGGCGGCTTCGGCGGCAAGATCGGCGTGCTGCCCGAGGAGATGCTCTGCGTCACGGTCGCCCAGAAGCTGGGCAAGCCGGTGAAGTGGACCGAGACCCGCTCGGAGTCGCTGCTGGCCGCGCACCACGGCCGCGACCAGATCCAGGACCTCGTGCTGACCGCCAAGAAGGACGGCACGCTCACCGGCTTCGACGTGCACCTCTACGCCGACATGGGCGCCTACCTCGGCCTGGTCGGGCCGGGCGTGCCGATCCTGGGCGCGTTCATGTTCAACGCGATCTACAAGATCCCGGCGCTGAAGTTCACCTGCACGAACGTCTTCACGACGAAGACGCTCACCGACGCCTACCGCGGCGCCGGTCGGCCCGAGGCGACGTTCGCGCATCGAGCGGATGATGGACGAGCTCGCCGTCGAGCTCGGCCGCGACCCGATGGAGCTGCGCGAGCAGAACTGGATCAAGCACGAGGAGTTCCCGTTCACCACGGTCGTGGGCCTCACCTACGACACGGGCAACTACGAGCAGGCCACCGACCAGGCCATGGCCACGTTCGACTACGCGGGCCTGCGCCGCGAGCAGGAGGAGCGGCGCGCGCAACGACGACCCGGTCCAGCTCGGCATCGGCATCTCGACCTTCACCGAGATGTGCGGCATCGCGCCCTCGCGGCTGCTCGGCTCGCTGGCCTACGGCGCGGGCGGCTGGGAGGCCGCGTGCGATCCGGATGCTCGCCACCGGCAAGGTCGAGGTCGATCACCGGGGCGTCCGCGCACGGGCAGGGCCACGAGACGGCGTTCAGCCAGATCGTCGCCGACCAGCTCGGCGTGCCGTTCGAGGACGTCGAGATCCTGCACGGCGACACCCAGATCTCGCCCAAGGGCCTGGACACCTACGGCTCGCGCTCGCTGGTCGTCGGCGGCATCGCGATCGTCAACGCGGCGCAGAAGGTCGTCGCCAAGGCCAAGAAGCTCGCCGCGCACCTGCTGGAGGCGTCCGAGGACGACATCGAGTTCGCCAACGGCACGTTCACCGTCCGCGGCACCGACAAGGGCAAGGCCATCCAGGAGGTCGCGTTCGCCGCGTTCATGGCGCACGACTACCCGGAGGACATGGAGCCGTCGCCTCGACTCCGACGCGGTCTTCGACCCGGAGAACTTCTCCTTCCCGCACGGCACGCACCTCGCGGCGTCGAGATCGACACCGAGACCGGGCACGGTCGACCTGCGCAAGTACGTCTGCGTGGACGACGTCGGCACGGTCGTCAACCCGCTGATCGTCGAGGGCCAGGTGCACGGCGGCCTCGCGCAGGGCATCGCGCAGGCGCTGTTCGAAGAGGCCAACTACGACGACCAGGGCACGCTGGTCAACGGCACGTTCGTCGACTACACCCTGCCGTCGGCCGCCGACCTGCCCAGCTTCGACACGGCCGTCGTCTCGACGCCGCCGACGTCGAACCCGCTGGGCGTCAAGGGCGTCGGCGAGGCGGGCACCATCGCCTCGACGCCGGCCATCGTCAACGCCGTGCTCGACGCGGTGCGCCACCTCGGCGTCACGGACATCGAGATGCCGACGACGTCCCAGCGCGTGTGGCGGGCCATCCAGGACGGCCAAGGGCCACGCCACCCAGGAGACCCCGGTCGACACCCACTCCCCGGGTGCCGGGCTGGGCTCGATCGACCCGAACAACCCCCAGGGAGAGGTCCAGTGATCCCCGCCAAGTTCGACTACGTCAAGCCGACGTCGGTCGCGGACGCCATCACGGCGCTGGTCGAGGGCGGCGAGGACGCCAAGATCCTCGCAGGCGGCCAGAGCCTCATCCCGGTGCTCCGGCTGCGGCTCGCGGCCCCGTCGGTGCTCATCGACCTCGGTGGGATCGCCGAGCTGCAGGGGCGTCCGCGAGGACGGCGACCGCATCGTCGTCGGGGCCATGACGCCCTACTACGACATCATCCGCGACGACCTGGTCAAGGAGCACGTCGCGCTGCTGGCCCAGGCCACGCAGACGGTGGCCGACAACCAGGTGCGCCACCGCGGCACCCTGGGCGGGGCGCTGGCGCACGCCGACCCGGCGGGCGACCTCGGCGCGCCCGCGCTCGCGCTCGAGGCGGAGATGGTGATCGCCGGGGCATCGGGCAGCCGGACGGTGAGCGCGGCGGAGTACTTCGTCGACTACTTCACCACCGCCATCGGCGAGGGCGAGATCCTCACCGAGATCCGGTTCCCGAAGTACACCGGGTGGGGCAGCCACTACGAGAAGTTCAACCGCACCGCGCAGGCGTGGTCGATGTGCGCGGTCGCGGCGGCGGTGCGGGTGGACGGCGGCACGATCGCCGAGGCCCGCGTCGGGCTGACCAACATGGGCACGACGCCGATCCGGGCGACGGGCGTCGAGCAGGCGCTCGTCGGGCAGCCCGCGACGGCCGAGGCGATCAGGGCGGCCGCCGAGCACGCGACGGAGGGCACGTCTGCTCCGAGTGACGCGGACGCCGCGTCCGACTACCGTGAACACCTGGCCAAGGTGCTCACCGGCCGAGCGGTGTTGGCCGCGGCCGGCTGACGCTTCTTTCCACGTGGACGCCTGCTCCGGCCAGCCCGGGGCAGGCGTCCGTCGCATTCAGGAGGTTCATCGAGCATGCAGTTGGAGAACAAGTTCACCATCGACGCGCCGATCGAGAAGGCCTGGGAGGCGCTGAACACCCCCCAGACGATCGCGCCCTGCTTCCCGGGCGCGACCCTCACCGAGTACGAGGGTGACTCGTTCACGGGCACGGTGAAGGTCAAGCTCGGCCCCATCTCGCTGACCTACAAGGGCAAGGGCGTCTACAAGGAGCGCGACGACGCCAACCACCGCGTGGTCATCGACGCGAGCGGGCGGGACTCGCGCGGCAACGGCACGGCCGAGGCGCTGGTCACCGGCACGATGGTCGCGGACGGGCCGGACAAGACGTCGGTCACGATGGTCACCGACATGAAGATCACCGGTCGGCCCGCGCAGTTCGGCCGCGGCGTGATCTCCGACGTCGCCGACAAGATCATCGGTCAGTTCGCGAGCTGCGTCGCGTCGAAGCTCCAGGCCCAGGACGCGCCTGCGCAGGAGACCGCCGGAGAGAGCACCGCGGAGACCGCCCAGGTGCCCGCGAGCGTCTCCGCCCCGGCCGACGCCGCATCGACGAACGGCGCGGCGGCGAGCGGCCCCGCCCTCCCGTCCACTGCCGTGGCAGCGGCGCCGTCCTCGACCGCGACGCCTGCACGGGCACCTTCGGCTCCGATGAAGAGCGAGATCGACGCGATCGACCTGCTCGACACCGCGGGCGCCCCGGTGCTCAAGCGGCTGGCTCCGGTGGTCGGCGGTGGCCTGCTGCTCGTGCTGGTCTTCTTCCTGATCCGGCGCCTGCGTTCGTCCTGAGAGCCGGACCCGCTAAGCCACCCGGCTCTGCACGACCTTCGCCAGCGCGACGGCCTTCGCGTCGTCGTCCTTGCTGAAGGGGTCGGTGACGACCTGCACGGTGCAGTCGCGCTTGGCCGCCGCGAACTCGACCTGCCCGCCTCCACCCAGCGAGCGCATTCCGTCGCCCAGAGGGCGTTCCGGACCCAGCGCCGGGTCCCAGGCGGGCAGGCCGTTGAGGGCGGTGTCGGGGTTGCCGATGTCGACGGTCACCGAGAGCTCGGCCGGGTTCGTCCAGACGCAGACGCTGCGGCCGCCCGTCGAGCCCTTGCCGCCGTCGTTGGCGCCGATGAGCGCCTGCACCTCGTCGGGCTTGAGGAGGCTGCACGCGTCGATGGGCGGTCCGTCAGCCGATGCGGCGGATCCGTCAGCCGCTGCGGCGGGGGTCGCCGCGCCCTCTGCGCTCGGGGTGCCTGCGACGGTGCCGGAACAGCCTGCGGTGAGGCCGACGAAGGCGAGCGCCAGCGCGACGCGGGAAACGATCACTGCGTCACTCTGGACGAAGCTGCGCCGATGCGGCAAACGACCCGCCGCGTGCCGGGGCCGACGCGCCCTGACCGTAAGGGAAGGAAGCCCTGACCGGTCCGCAGCGATCACTGTCGGGGCGGCGAGCGTGGGGTCGAGCGGGCCCGGTGCAGAATTTCCCCATGGCCGCACTGATCCCCTTCACCAGCAACTACACGGACGTCAGCACGTACGAGGGCTACCAGTTCGAGTTCTGCTGCCAGCGGTGTGGCAACGGCTACCGCTCCACGTTCCGGCACTCGGTCACCGGCTTCGGCGGCCGGATCGCGGCGCTGGGCGGCAGCCTGCTCGGGGGGGAGATCGGCTCCAAGGTGGAGGAGGTCGGGCTGCTGGCGCAGTGGGACCGCAACGGCACCCGGGGGACGCACCAACGACAAGCGCCTGGTCGAGGCCTCGCAGGACGTGGCAGGCGAGTTCGTCCAGTGCCGCCGGTGCGCCGAGTGGGTCTGCCGGGGCGTCTGCTGGGACGAGACCGCCGGGAGCTGCGTCCGGTGCGTGCCCACCCCGCCGCCCGCCCCCCAGCCGCCCGCCCCCCAGCCTCCGGCCGCCCAGCCGTACGCGCCCCAGCCGTACGCGCCCCAGCCCTACGCGCCGCAGCAGCCGCCCAGCCGTACCCAGCAGCCGTACGGCCAGCCCGCAGCCGTACGCAGCCCAGCAGCCCTACGGTCAGCCCGAGCAGCTACGGCCAGGCCCCGCAGTTCGGCCAGCAGCAGTCCGGCCAGGCCCCGCAGTTCGGTCAGCAGCAGTTCGGCCAGGCCCCGCAGTTCGGTCAGCAGCAGTTCGGGCAGCCGCAGCCGTACGGGCAGCAGCAGGCCCCCAGGGCTTCGGGCCGCCCGCGGGTGGCCCCCGGATCTCCCTGCGCCACCCCGGCCGCCACCCGGGCCCCGCCGCGGCCCACTGCCCGAGCTGCGGCAGCCAGGTCGTCGGGCCGTTTCTGCGGCAGCTGCGGCAGCCCGATCGCCCCGCCCACCTGCTCCGGCTGCGGCGCCCCGTCCCAGGGCACCGCGTTCTGCACGAGCTGCGGCACGCCCACGCGGTAAGCACCGGCAGGATGGCGCCATGCGTCCTGGACCGTTCAACGCGCTCACCGACGTCGGGGGCCTGCGGGTGGGGCACGCGCAGGTCGAGGGCGGGCTCTCTGGCACCACCGTCGTGCTGGCGCCGCCGGAGGGCGCCGTCGCGGGGGCTGACGTGCGCGGGGCCGCGCCGGGCACCCGCGAGACCGATCTCCTGCAGCCGGGCAACACCGTCACGCGCGTGCACGCCGATCGTCCTGTCCGGCGGCTCGGCGTACGGGCTGGCCGCGGCCGCACGGCGTGATGGAGCGGTTGGAGGCGGCGGGCGTCGGCTTCGCCGGTGCCGGGTGGCGTGGTGCCGATCGTGCCCGCGGCGGTGGTGTTCGACCTCGGGCGCGGTGGCTCGTTCGCGCCGCGCCCTGACTGCGTCGACGGGGGCGGCCGCCTACGACGCGGCGACGGACGGACCCGTGGCGCAGGGCGTCATCGGGGCGGGAACCGGCGCGGTGGTCGGCGGCCTCAAAGGTGGGGTCGGGACGGCGAGCGCGGTGCTCGACAGCGGTGCGGTCGTCGCGGCGCTGGTCGTGCTCAACGCCGTCGGCTCAGCGGTCGACCCCGCCATGGGTCTGCCGCACGGCCTGCGCGCCGGGCCTGGACGGCGAGTTCGCCGCGCGGTTGCGCAGTCCGCCGGCGCCGGCGACACCGCACCCGCCCGCGCCGGGCACGGCGACGACGCTGGCCGTCGTCGCCACCGACCTCACGCGTGGACAAGGCAGGGCGCGGCGCGGCTGGCCACGATGGGCCACGACGGCCTGGCCCGCGCGATCGTCCCGGTCCACACCGTGATGGACGGCGACACGATCTTCGGCCTCGTCCACCTGCGCCCGCCCCGCCCCGTCGATGGAGGAGCTGTTCGCGCTGCACGCGGCGGCGGCCGAGGTCGTCACCCGCGCAGTCGTGCACGCGCTGTTGGCGGCCGAGACCGTCACGACGCCGGCCGGGACGTGGCGCGGCTTCCGTTAGGTCCGCTCGAGATCGCCGAGGGCGGGCGAGACCCCCGAGCGCCGCGCTCTCGCGACCACGCGCGGCTCAGCCGCCTGCGAAGGGCGGGAGGACGTCGAGGGTGGTCGCGTCGGCGAGGGGGGCGGTGCGGTCGCGGACCGCCACCTCGTCGAGCAGGTAGCTGCAGCGCGCCATGCACCCCGGCCAGCGGGGAGCCGTGCTCGGCCCGGATCGCGTCCAGCAGGTCGTCGACGGTCGCGGCCGACGAGACCTGCACCTTGTCGACCTCCACGCCCGCCGCCGCCCGGGCGGCGGCGAAATAGCGCACGGTGATCGTCGTGGTGGTCATCGCAGTCATTCTCCCTAGCCCCCGATCGCGCTCATCGGGCGGTCCGGCTGGAGGAAGCCGGGGTCGTCGATGCCGTGTCCCGCGAGCTTGCCCCACATGGCGGCGCGCCAGGTGTCGGCGATCTCGTGGTCGGACGCGCCGCCGCGCAGCAGCGCGCGCAGGTCGGTCTCGGTGCGGGCGAACAGGCAGGAGCGGATCTGGCCGTCGGCCGTGAGGCGGGTGCGGTCGCAGGCCCCGCAGAACGGGCGCGTGACCGACGCGATCACGCCGACGACACGCCGGGCCGCCGTCGACGAGCCACCGCTCGGCGGGGGCGCCACCGCGGAGCGCCGGATCGGGCGTGAGCGTGTGCGCCGCCCGCAGCATGGCCATGATCTCCCCGGCCGTCACCATCTCGGTGCGCTGCCAGCCGTGCTGGGCGTCGAGCGGCATCTGCTCGATGAAGCGCAGCTCGTAACCCGTGCTCGACGGCGAACTCGCAGCAGCGGGACGGCCTCGTCGTCGTTGACGCCGCGCAGCAGCACCGTGTTGATCTTGACGGGCCCGAGGCCTGCGTCGCGGGCGGCGGCGAGGCCCGTCGAGGACGTCGGAGAGGCGGTCGCGGCGGGTGATCGTGGCGAAGCGCTCGGGCGCGCAGCGTGTCCATCGAGACGTTGAGCCGGTTGACGCCTGCCGCGGCCAGCGCCTCCGCGCGGCGGGCGAGGCCGATGCCGTTGGTGGTGAGCGAGATGTCCGGGCGGGGCCACAGCGCCGCCGAGGACGCTGATGATCTCCTCGAGGCCGCGGCGCAGCAGCGGCTCGCCGCCGGTGAACCGCAGCTCCTGGACGCCGAGGTCGCGCACCGCGATCGTGATGAGGCGCGACGAGCTCGTCGTCGGTGAGCTGCTCGTCGCGCGGCATCCAGTCGAGGCCCTCGGCGGGCATGCAGTAGGTGCAGCGCAGGTTGCAGCGGTCGGTCAGGGAGATGCGGAGGTCGGTGGCGACGCGCCCGAACGAGTCGACGAGGCGGTGGTCGGCCGGTCGGGCGGGGTCGCTCAGGCCCGCGCTGCGCAGCGCGGGCAGGCCCAGCTCGGTCGCGGTCACTCCACGAGGGTAACCGCACGAACGGATCTTTAACCGGCGCCGGACC
Source organism: uncultured Actinomycetota bacterium (assembly GCA_963799945.1). GTDB lineage: Bacteria > Actinomycetota > Actinomycetes > Mycobacteriales > Pseudonocardiaceae > Pseudonocardia. The sequence continues at coordinate 181,353 of CAWCZG010000001.1, read as the reverse complement.
AGGCCCGATGCGGCACTCCGCATCGCACGGCGCCGCCCGCGCGATCGATCGCCGCAGATGCCGCGCCGCAGGCCCTTACCGAGGCTGACCGAAGGGTGGGGCCGCGAGGTGTGAGCGGTCGCCCACGGGCGAGCGAGACCGGGCCGAGGCGCGGACGCAACCGCGGCAGCCCTCGAGAGTCATCGATATCGTCGTCCGCGCGGCAGATCCCTGACTCTCGGGCCGCGCACCCGGATCAGCGGTGGCGGCCCAGCTCCTGGCGGGCGACCGTGCGCAGGTGGACCTCGTCCGGGCCGTCGGCCAGGCGCAGGGCGCGGGCCCAGGTGTAGAAGGCGGGCAGGGGCGTGATGTCGGTGATCCCCCCGCCGCCGTGGATCTGGATCGCCCTGTCGATCACCGCGCAGGCCATGCGCGGGCACTGCACCTTGATCGCGGCGATCTCCGTGGCCGCGCCCTTCGCCCCGAACCGGTCGATCAGCCACGCCGTCTTCAGCACGAGCAGCCGGGCCTGCTCCACCTCGATCCGCGACTGGGCGATCTGCTCCCGCACCACACCCTGGTCGGAAAGCGGGCGGCCGAACGCCACGCGGGACTGCGCCCGCCGCACCATCAGGTCGATCGCCCGCTCCGCCATCCCGATCAGGCGCATGCAGTGGTGGATCCGACCGGGACCCAGCCGCGCCTGGGCGATCGCGAACCCGCCGCCCTCCTCGCCCAGCAGGTTGGTCACCGGCACGCGCACGTCGGTCAGCTTCAGCTCGGAGTGCCCGTGCTGGTCCTGGTAGCCGAACGTCGGCAGGTGCCGGACGATCTCCAGACCCGGCGTGTCGCGCGGCACGAGCACCATCGACTGCTGCCGGTGCGTCGCGGCCTCGGGGTCGGTCTTGCCCATGAGGATGAAGATCGCGCAGCGCTCGTCGGCCGCGCCGGAGATCCACCACTTGCGGCCGTTGATCACGTAGTCGTCGCCGTCGCGGACGATGCGCGTCTGGATGTTGGTGGCGTCCGACGACGCGACGTCCGGCTCGGTCATCGCGAACGCCGAGCGGATCTCGCCCGGCCAGCAGCGGCTCCAGCCACTGCTCCTTCTGCTCCGGGGTGCCGAACAGGTGCAGCGTCTCCATGTTGCCGGTGTCGGGCGCCTGGCAGTTGATCACCTCGGGGGCGATGTCCGGCGACCAGCCGGTGACCTCCGCGACCGCCGCGTACTCCAGGTTGGACAGTCCGGACACCGCGGGCAGGAAGAGGTTCCACAGGCCTCGCGACCGCGCCTCCGCCTTCAGCTCCTCGACGACGGGTGGCAGCTCCCACTCCGACGGCGTCCCCCGACGCTCCGCGCGGAAATGGGCGTACTCCGCCTCGGCCGGGAGGATTCTCTCGTCGAGGAAGGCGCGCATGCGCTTGGTGTAGTCATCGGCCACGGCGCTGGGTGCGAAGTCCACGACCTGCACTCAACCACACGCCGCCCCCCAACTGGTCAAACGCGCAATCGCGGAAATAGGATCCCCGCCGTGCCGCAGTTCAGGATCGCCGACGCCGCCCGGTTGCTGGGCGTCAGCGACGACACGGTGCGCCGCTGGGTCGACGCCGGGGTGCTGCCGGTGCACGCCGACGCGTCCAACCGCAAGGTCATCGACGGAGCCGCGCTGGCCGCGTTCGCCCGTGAGCACGCGCAGAGCGCCCCCGACCCGTCCGAAGTCCAGCGCTCCGCGCGCAACCGGCTGGTCGGCCTCGTCACGGCCGTCCTGTCGGACAAGGTCATGTCCCAGGTCGAGATGCAGTGCGGCCCGCACAGGGTCGTGTCGCTCATGTCCACTGAGGCCGTCGGGGATCTCGGTCTGGAGCCCGGCGTCCTCGCCGTGGCCGTCATCAAGTCGACGAACGTCGTTGTCGAAACTCCCGGAGGAAACTCGTGAAGATCCCTGCACTAGCCGTGATCGGGGCGGCGGCGACGCTGCTGCTCGCCGGATGCGGGGGGAGCAGCACCGGCTCGTCGGCCGCCCCGACGTCCGCGGCGCCCGCCGCGCAGACCCTGACGGTGCTCGCCGCGGCATCGCTGACCGAGTCGTTCACCGCGATCGGCAAGCAGTTCGAGACCGACCACCCGGGCGTCACCGTGAAGTTCAACTTCGCGGGCTCGTCCGACCTCGCGCAGCAGATCGTCCAGGGCGCGCCCGCCGACGTCTTCGCGTCCGCGAGCGACGCCACGATGAAGACGGTCACGGACGCGAGCCTCACCGCGGCGCCGCCCACGGTCTTCGCCAAGAACATCCTGCAGATCGCCACGCCGCCCGGTAACCCCAAGGGCATCGCGACGTTCGCCGACCTGGCCAAGCCGGACCTCAAGGTCATCGTCTGCGCCGCGCAGGTGCCCTGCGGCGCCGCCGCGCGAAGATCGAGAAGGCCACCAACGTCACGATCAAGCCGGTGAGCGAGGAGACCGACGTCAAGTCGGTGCTGTCGAAGGTGGAGAGCGGCGACGCGGACGCGGGCCTGGTCTACGTCACCGACGTCAACTCTGCGGGCAACAAGGTGCAGGGCGTGAACTTCCCCGAGGCGTCCAAGGCCGTCACCAACTACCCGATCGCGGTGCTGAAGAACGCTCCGGCCGCCGACCTCGCCACCCAGTTCGAGTCGGTCGTGACCGGTGAGGCTGGGCAGAAGGCCCTCGAGCAGGTCGGCTTCACGAAGCCGTGACCACGACGCGGCAGCCCGGTCGCCAACGGGGGGTCGGGCTGCCGCGGCTCTTGTGGGTCCCCGCCGCGGTGGCGTTCGCGCTGATCGCGCTGCCCGTCCTCGGGCTGCTGATCCGGGCGCCCTGGACGCAGATGCCCGAACTGCTGCTGTCGGACTCGGCACTCGACGCGCTCCGGCTGTCGCTGGAGACCGCCGCGATCTCCACCACCCTGTGCATCGTCCTGGGTGGCCCGCTCGCGGCGGTGCTGGCCCGCGGCGACCTCCCCGGCCTGCCGGTGCTGCGCTCGGTGGTGCTGTTGCCGCTCGTCCTGCCCCCGGTGGTGGGCGGGCTCGCGCTGCTGTTCCTGTTGGGCCGCACGGGGCTGCTCGGGCGGGTGATCGACCTCTGGTTCGGCGTCACGATCCCGTTCACGACGGCCGCGGTGATCCTCGCGCAGACCTTCGTGTCGCTGCCGTTCCTCGTGGTGAGCCTGGAGGGGGCGCTGCGCACGGCGGGGCAGCGCTACGAGGCGGTGGCCGCGACGCTGGGGGCGTCGCCGACTCTGGCGTTCCGCCGGGTCACCGTGCCGCTCGTGCTGCCCGGCCTGGCGTCGGGGTCGGTGCTCGCGTTCGCGCGCTGCCTGGGGGAGTTCGGGGCGACCACCGCCTTCGCGGGCAGCCTGCAGGGCACCACGCGCACCCTGCCGCTGCTGGTCTACCTGGAGCGCGAGACCGATGTGGACGCGGCCGTCGCGCTCTCGCTCGTGCTGGTCGTGGTGGCGGTCGTGGTGATCGCGGTGGCCCGGCCGCGCGGCTCGCAGGGGCTGCTGTGAGCGAGCTTGCGAGCGGACCATCGGCACAGCGCCCGCGAAGCGTTCGACCGAGCGACCGCGAGGGAGTGCGATGAGCACGGGCCTCGACGCGCACGTCGTCGTCCGCCGCCCCACCTTCACCCTCGACGTGCGGGTCACCGCCGAGCCGGGTGAGGTGCTCGCGGTGCTGGGGCCCAACGGCGCGGGCAAGTCCACCCTGCTCGGGGTGCTCGCGGGCCTCCTCCGCCCTGACGACGGGCACGTCCGGCTCGGCGAGACCGACATCACCGACGTCCCACCTCACCGGCGCGGGGTCGGCCTCCTCGCCCAGCAGGCGCTGCTGTTCCCGCACCTGACGGCGCTGGCCAACGTCGCGTTCGGCCCGCGCGCGCTCGGCGTCCCCCGCCGCGAGGCCGAGGCGCGCGCCCAGGAGCTGCTGGTGGCCGTCGACGCCGAGGCGTTGGCCGCGCGGCGCCCGGCGCAGATGTCCGGCGGCCAGCAGCAGCGGGTGGCGCTGGCCCGCGCGCTCGCCCCCAGCCCCGGCCTGCTGCTGCTGGACGAGCCGCTGGCCGCGCTCGACATCGACGCCGCGCCCGCGATGCGCTCGCTCCTGCGCCGGGTCGTGCGCGACCGCAAGCAGACCGCGCTGCTGGTCACCCACACCGCGCTCGACGCCCTCGTGCTGGCCGACCGCGTCGTCGTGCTCGGCGAGGGCGCGGTCGTCGAGGAGGGACCGACGCGGGAGGTGCTCGCCCGCCCCCGCAGCGCGTTCACCGCGCGCATCGCCGGGCTCGACCTCGTGCCGGGGATCTTCGTCGACGGCGACCTGCGCACCGCCGACGGGCTGACGGTGGCGGGCCGGGCCACCGACGTCGAGAACGGGGAGCCCGCCGTCGCGGTGTTCCCGCCGTCGGCGGTCGCGGTGTACGCCGACCGGCCTTCAGGAAGCCCGCGCAACGTCCTGCCGGTGCGCCTGGCGGCCGTCGAGCCGTTCGGGGACGTGGTGCGCCTGCGCGCCGCTCCGCGCCCTGAGGGGCCGCTGTGGACCGACGGGCTGGCCGCGGACGTCACGCCCGCCGCGGTCGCCGACCTGGCCGTCGAGCCCGGCGCCGACCTCTGGTTCGTCGTCAAGGCCACGGAAGTGGCGATCCACGCGGCGACCAGCTGACCCGCCGCGACGCACGATCGTGTGTCTAGTTGCGACAGCGAGACCTGGCTACCGTCGCTCCCCGTGCTCCGCTCGCTTCACTGCGTCGCCCCTGTGGTGATCTGCGTCATACTGGGCGGGGCCACCCCGGCCTGGGCCGCCGACACGCAGGGCTACGTCGTCCGGACCGCCACCGGGCCCGCGGCGACGACCGCGGCCGACAGCGTCGGGGCGAAACCCCTGCTCACCTACGCGAACGCGTTCGACGGCTTCGCCGCCCGCCTCACGCCCGAGCAGGCGCAGCGCCTCGCGACGCTGCCCGGCGTGCTCGGGGTCGAGCCGGACGGCACCACCGTCGCGGCCGAGCCCGCCCCGCTCACCGAGGGCTCCCAGGTGAACCCGCCCAACTGGGGCCTCGACCGCATCGACCAGCGCGCACTCCCGCTCGACGGCCGCTACAGCACGCGCGCCACGGGTCGCGGCGTGACCATCTACGTGCTCGACACCGGCGTCGACACGACCCACCCCGACTTCGGTGGGCGCGCCTCCCAGCCCGCCAACTTCGTCGACGCGAGCCCCGGCGACTGCGACGGCCACGGGACCGTCGTCGCGGGCATCGCCGCCTCCACCCAGCACGGCGTGGCCAAGGAGGCGACCGTCGATTCGGTGAAAGTGCTCGACTGCAACGGCGCGGGCACGCTGTCGCACCTCCTCGCGGGCATCGACTGGGTGGCGGCCCACCACACCGGCCCGTCGGTCGCGGTGATGTCGTGGAGCTACGGGCCGTCCGACGCGCTGGCCTCCGCGGTCGCCAAGCTCGTGGCCCAGGGCGTGTTCGTGGCCGTCTCCGCGGGCAACACCGGCGGCAACGACTGCACGCGCCGCCCCGCGCTCGGTGCCGGGCGTGCTGGTCGCCGCCAACTCCATGGTCGACGACCAGCGCTCGCCGTCGTCCTCGAGCGGGCCCTGCGTGGGGGTCTACGCGCCGGGCTCGCGGATCTTCGCGCCGGTGCCCGGCGGTGGCTACGCCTCCTACTCCGGCACGTCGATGGCCGCGCCGCACGTGGCGGGCGTCGCGGCCCTCTACAAGCAGGCCGACGGCGACGCGCCCAGCGCCACCGTCAAGCAGTGGATCATCGACCACGCCACGCCCAACGTGATCAGCGGCGACCCCGGCGGCACCGCGAACCGGCTGCTCAACACCGGCGGGCTCTAGCTCGGCACGAGCGCCCACCATGCGGTCCGACAACCGTGAGGGGCGGCTCGCGCCGATCTTGCTCAGGCGTACTTGCTCATCACGTGCTTCACCCGGGTGTAGTCCTCCAGCGAGTAGCCCGAGAGGTCCTTGCCGTAGCCGCTCTCCTTGAACCCGCCGTGCGGCATCTCGGCGACCAGCGGGATGTGGCAGTTCACCCACACGCAGCCGAAGTCCAGCGCGCGCGAGAGCCGCAGCGCCCGCGAGTGGTCGGCCGTCCACACGCTCGACGCGAGCCCGTAGGAGGTGCCGTTGGCCGCCGCGATCGCCTCCGTCTCCGAGCCGAAGGACTGCACGGTGATCACCGGTCCGAAGATCTCCTGCTGGACGATCTCGTCGGCGTCCTTCAGCCCCGCGATGACGGTCGGCGGGTAGAACCAGCCCGGCCCGTCGTCGGGGGACGCCGCCGCACAGCACCCGCGCGTCCGACGGCACCCGCGACACGAGGCCGGACACCTTCGCCATCTGGTCGGCGTTGTTCAGCGGCGGGATGAAGAAGTCCTCCGACCCGTCCTCCTCGTCGCGCGAGAACCGCACGCCCGCGGCCTCGGCGGCCAGCGCGTCGGCCAGCTCCACCGCGATCGACTCGTGCACGATCACCCGGGTGGCCGCCGTGCAGTCCTGGCCCGCGTTGAAGAACCCGGCCACGGCGATGTCGGCCGCCGCCGCGGCGATGTCGGCGTCTTCGAAGACGACGACGGGCGCGTTGCCGCCCAGCTCCAGGTGCACCCGCTTGACCCGGGGCGCCGCGGCCGCCGCGACCTCCTTGCCCGCCCGGACGCTGCCGGTGATCGCGACCATGGCCGGGATGTCGTGGTCGACCATCGCGGCGCCGGTGGAGCGGTCGCCGCACACCACGTTGAGCACCCCGGGCGGCAGGACCTCGGCGGCGAGCTCGCCGAGCCGGACCGTCGAGGCGGGCGTGGTGTCCGAGGGCTTGAGCACCATCGTGTTGCCCGCCGCCAGCGCGGGCCCGATCTTCCAGACGGCCATCATCATCGGGTAGTTCCACGGCGCCACCGACCCGATCACCCCGAGGGGCTCCCGGCGGATGGACGAGGTGTGCCCCTCCATGTACTCCGCCGTCGCGCGGCCTTCGAGGTTGCGCGCCGCGCCTGCGAAGAAGCGGAGCTGGTCGACCATCGGGCCGATCTCCTCCGACGCCGTCAGCCCCACCGGCTTGCCGGTGTTCTGCGCCTCCAGCTCCACCAGCTCCGTCGCCGTGGGCCTCGACGGCGGCGGCGAACGCGAGCATGGCGTTCATCCGCTCCGACGGGGTGGTCTCGACCCCAGCCGTTCTCGAAGGCGCGCAGCGCGCTCTTGTAGGCCGCGTCGACGTCCGCGGGCCCCGACAGCGGCGACGTGGCGTACACCTCGCCGGTCTTCGGGTCGTGGATGTCCAGCGTGCGCCCGTCGGCCGCCGGAACCGGCTTGCCGTCGACGATGTTGTGGAACGTGCGCATGATCCCCTACTTCGTTGTGGCACCGGCGGAACCGCCGGAGAGCCGGTTGGCCAGGTACACCGGTAGCACGGACACGACGACCAGCACCACCGCCGCGACGTTGACGATCGGCGCCTGGTTCGGGCGGAACAGGTTCTGGAAGATCCACAGCGGGAGCGTCTGGAGGCCGGGGCCCGCGGTGAAGGTCGTCACGATGATCTCGTCGAACGACAGGGCGAACGCCAGCAGCCCGCCGCCGAACAGCGCGCCGCGCAGGGCCGGGAGCGTCACCCGCCACCACGTCGTCCACGGCGTCGCCCCGAGGTCCAGCGACGCCTCCTCGGCCGTGCCGGACATCCGCCGCAGCCGCGCCGAGGCGTTGTTGACCACGATGACGATGCAGAACGTGGAGTGCGCGACGATCAGCGTGAAGAACGTCAGACCGCCGAGCGCCTGGGTGAACAGGGTGTTCAGCGCGATCCCGGTGACGATGCCGGGCAGCGCGATCGGCAGCAGCACCAGCAGCGAGACGGCGTCGCGGCCGAAGAACGTCGTAGCGCACCAGCGCCATCGACGCGAGCGTGCCCAGCACCACCGCGATCAGAGCCGCGCAGACCGCGACCTCGACCGACGTGACGACGGCCGTGCGCACGCCCTCGTTCGTGGCCGCGGCCTGCCACCAGCGCAGGGTGTAGGCGGGCGGTGGCCAGGCGAACGTCACGCTGGTCGAGAAGGAGTTGAGCAGCACGAGCAGCGAGCGGCGCGTAGACGAACGTGAGCACGGCGGCCGCGGCGAGGCGCAGCAGCCAGCGGGCCGTCCCGGAGAGGATCACAGCCGCTCCAGTGCGCCGGTGCGCCGGATCGTCAGCAGGTAGGCCGCCATCACGATCAACGGCAGCAGCGCGACGGCCGCGGAGAACGGCAGGTCGGTGGAGAAGTTGGTGTAGACGATGTTGCCCAGCATCTGGTTCGTGCCGCCCACCAGCTGGACGGTGATGTAGTCGCCGAGCGAGAGCGAGAACGTGAACACCGAGCCTGCGGCGACCGCGGGCGCCAGCAGCGGCGCGACCACCGTGCGGAACGCCGTCCACGGCCGCGCGCCCAGGTCGGCCGCGGCGTCGACGTAGGAGCCGCGCATCCCGTCGATGCCCGCGTAGACCGGCAGCACCATGTAGGGCAGCCACAGGTAGGTCAGCGTCAGCACCACCGCGACCCAGCCGTAGCCGGGCGAGAACCCGTGCAGCGGGCCCTCCGGCGCCAGCAGGACCCGCCACGCGTACACCTTGACCAGGTACGACGCCCACAGCGGCGTCACCACGAGCGCGACGAGCACGGGCCGGGCGCGCGGCCCCGCCACCAGCGCCATGTACGAGGCGAGCGGCACGGCCAGCACCACGCACAGCACGGTCACGCCGATCGCGACCCCGATCGTGCGCACCGCCGTGAGCAGGTACGCCGGGTTCGTCAGCACCTCGACGACGTTGTCGGTCGTGAAGGTGTAGAGCACCCGACCGGTGAAGCTGTCGGTCGCGAAGAACGCCGTGGCCAGCAGGAACGCCAACGGCAGGAGGTAGAACAGGCCCAGCCAGACCAGCGCCGGGGTGAGCAGGCCGGTCAGGCGCAGGCCGGGGCGCCGGTGCAGCAGCGCCTGCACGCTCCGGGCCGACACGACCGTCACGGTGTCTCCTTCAGCAGCAGGGGCGGCCGGGCGTGGACGGAGGGGTGTTGCCCAGCGCCCGGCCGCTGATCGAGGGCGTCAGCTGCTGCGCAGCTGGCTCCAGGCCTTGACCCAGTCGTCGTACGGCCACGCACTTGGTGTCGGTGCGGCCGTCGAGGCAGTTCGCGGTGGGCGTCGTCCAGTAGTAGACGTCGTTCCAGTACGCCGTGTCCGCCGCGTGGAACTGGCGCAGTGGTCCTTGTTCGTGGTGAGCGCGCACGACTTCTGGTTCGACGGCGCCTCGCCGAAGTACTCCGCGATCTGCGCGTTGACCTGCGGCGACACCACGTAGTTCAGCCACTGGTACGAGCAGTTGATGTTCGCGTCGTCCTTCTTGATCATCCAGGTGTCCGACCAGCCGGTGGCGCCCTCCTTGGGCTTGGTCGTGCCCACCTTGTTGCCGTCGGCGTTGGCCAGGTTGGCCGTCAGCTGCCAGCCCTGCCCCTGGGTGACCGAGCCGGACGCGAGGCCCTGGCTCTGCTTGACGTAGTCGCCCCAGTACTCGGCTGACCAGCGGCTTCTGCTGCTTCAGCAATGCGATCGACGCGTCGAACTGCTTCTGGTCGAGCGCGTAGGGGTTCTTGATGCCCAGGTCGGGCTGGGTGGACATGAGGTACATGGCGGCGTCGGCGATGTAGATCGCGTCGTCGTACGGGCTGATCTTGCCCTTGGCCGGGGAGTTGGCGTCCCACATGCCCGACCACGACGTCGGCGGCGTCGGGTTGGCGGCCATGTTGTAGAGCAGCAGGTTGGCGCCGCGACCGTGCGGGATGCCGTAGTCGACGCCCGCCGACCGAGTTCCAGGGCTTGTCCTTGAGGTCCGGGAAGATGTCGGCGTAGTTGGGCACGAGCGAGGTGTTGATCGGCTGCACGCGGTCGCCGTAGACCAGCCGCAGCGAGGCGTCGCCGGAGGCGGACACCACGTCGTACTCGCCGGTCGCGAACAGCTGCACGGCCTCGGCCGAGGTGGCGAACGTCTTGACGTTGACCTTGCAGCCGGTCTGCTGCTCGAACGGGCTCCACCCAGTTGATCTTCGGGTCGGTCGAGCCGTTCTCCGCGTAGCCCGGCCAGGCCAGCACCGACAGCTTGCCCTCGCCCTTGCCGACCGGCCCGGCGTAGGCCGTGCCCCCGGGCGGCGCGCCCTGGCCGCCGCCCGGCGCGGCCGCGCCGCCGCCTCCGCCGCCGCACGCGGCGAGGGCGAGGCCCAGCGCCCCGACCACCGCCACTGCTCTGATCCTCATGGGCCTGATCCTCATCGCAGGGCCTCCTTCATCCGGGTAGCCGTGTCTCGTGTTCGGGGCGCCAGAACAGGCGCACCCGTTCGCCGCGTGCGGGGACCTCCGTCGCCGCCGCCCCGTTGAGGAGCAGCACGGAGAGCGTGGTCGCCGTCGTCGAGCGCGACGACGCACCGGGTGGTGGCGCCGGTGTAGACGAGCTCGTCGACCGTCCCCTCGACGCTGCGCGCGCCGTCGGGGACCGGCTCGCCCGGCGCGGTGAGCGTGATCTTCTCGGGCCGGACGCTCACCCCGTCGACGATGTTGGACGTGCCCACGAAGCCCGCCACGAACGCGGTGGCGGGCCGCTCGTAGACCTCCGTGCGCCGCCCCGGCCTGCTCGACGCGGCCCTCGTTGAACACGACGATCCGGTCGGCGAGCGTCAGCGCCTCGTCCTGGTCGTGGGTGACCAGCACGAACGTGATCCCGGACCCGCGCTGGAGCTGGGCGAGCTCGATCTGCATCTGCTCGCGGAGCTTGAGGTCCAGCGCGCCGAGGGGCTCGTCGAGCAGGAGGACGGCGGGGCGGTCGACGAGCGCGCGGGCCAGCGCCACCCGCTGCCGCTGGCCACCGGAGAGGGCGGTGGGCACGCGGTCGGCCATCGCGTCGAGCCGCACGGTGGCCAGCGCCTCCCGTGCCCGCTCCCGCCGCTCGGCCTTGTCGACGCCGGCGATGCGCAGCGGGTACTCGACGTTGCCCGCCACCGTGAGGTGCGGGAACAGCGCGTAGTCCTGGAAGACGGTGTGCACGTCGCGGTCGAACGGCGGCGCCGCGGTGACGTCCTGGCCGCGCAGCGCCACCGTGCCCGCGGTCGGCCGTTCGAAGCCTGCGATCATCCGCAGCACGGTGGTCTTGCCCGAGCCCGACGGGCCGAGCAGCGTGACGAACTCGCCCTCGGCGATGTCGAGGTCCAGGTCGTGCACGGCGACGACGCCGCCCGCGAACTCCTTGCGCACGCCGCGCAGGGAGATCGCCGGTGCGGGTACGGGCCTGGCGTCAGTGGCGGGCGCGGCCGCGGTGCGTCCTCGGGCAGGGGCCACGGCGAGAAAACATATGGCTCCATAGGTTTGGGCGTCAACGGTTGTGGCAAGGTGTGACCCGTGCGTGACAGCGGCGGTCGTGCGGCGGTCTTCGCCCCGCTCGACCTGGGTCGCCGCGCCGACGCCGTCGTCCGCCGTCTTTCCGAGGGCATCCGCCTGGGTCTGCTGCGCCCCGGCGAGCAGCTGCCGAGCGAGACGCGAGCTGGCGGAGTCGTTCGGCGTCGCGCCCGTGACGGTCCGCGAGGCGCTCACCGCGCTGCGGGAGCAGGAGCTCGTCGAGACGCGCCGGGGCCGCACCGGGGGCAGCTTCGTGCGCGTCGTCCGCGGTGGAGCGGCGCGACGTCCTGCGCGAGCGGCTGCGCGAGGTGGCCCCGTCGCAGCTGCGCGACCTGGCCGACCACTACGTCGCGGTGTTCGGCACCAGCGCGCTGCTGGCGGCGGAGCGGGCGGGCGGCGAGGACGTGCGGCTGCTGACCGAGGGCGTCGCGGAGCTGCGCGCGGGCGCCCGACGCCGATGCGCGGCGGCGGGCCGAGTCGCGGTTCCACGTGGACGTCGCCGCGGCGGCGCAGTCGGCCCGCCTCACCCGCGCGGTGATCAGCCTGCAGAGCGAGGTCGGTCCGCTGCTGTGGCTCGCCGCCACCACCGACACCGCCCGGCAGCGAGGTGCTGGGGCGGGCGCAGGGCATCCTCGACGCCGTCCGCGCGGGCGACGCCCACCGCGCGCGGTCGGAGGCCACCGCCCACGTCTACGCGGCGCTGGCCCGCGCGAGCGCCGTCCAGCTGACGGTGCTGGCCGAGGAGGAGGACGAGCTGTGGTGATCCCGTCCTTCCCTGGCCGACTTCGCAGAGGTTGTGGTGTCCTCGCAGGTGGTCGACGGTCTGCGAGGACGCGCGAGGTCTGCGAGGTGCGCCGTGAGTGACCCCGTTGCCGCGCTCGGGCTCGAGTGGCGCGGCTGTGTGAGAGCACGTTCGCCGCGGTCGAGGGGCTGCGGGGGGTCGCCGCCGAGCTGTTCCCGGCCGACGGGCCCGGCGGGGTGGCGGCGATCGGGGACGTCGTGCGGCCCGTGCTGGAGACCGCGGGCACCCCGCTCGTCGGGGCCGGGCTGGTGCTGGCGCCGGGGGTGCTGCCCGGTGTGGGGCACTGGATGGAGTGGTGGCACCGCGGCCCGGGCGGCCGGGGCGACGTGCGGCGGCTGGAGCCCGTGCTCGACACCTGCGCCGACGACTTCTACGACTACACGCAGCTGCCCTGGTTCGCGATCCCGCGCGCCACCGGCACCCGGCACGTCACCGGCCCGTACGTCGACGCGCTCTGCACCACCGAGTACACGCTGACGTTCACGATGCCGCTCTTCTCCGCCCGCCGCGAGTTCCTGGGGGTGGTCGGGGCGGACATCGTCGTCGAGTGGCTGGAGCGGCGGCTGCTACCGCTGCTGCACCGCACCGGTCGGGCGGCGGCGCTGGTCAACGCGGAGAACCGGGTGGTGGCGGCCAACCGCCCCGACCTGGTGACGGGCGCGGTCACCGAGGTGGCGGCCACCCGCCACCCGCTGCCGGACCTCCCGCTGACCGTCCTGGTCCTCCCCGCCTCCTGACGCCCGCCGCGACGTCCCGAACACGACTGCGCACCCCGCGGTACGACCTCACACGCCGCCGGCGCCGTGCGCAGTGGTGCTCCGGGGTGCGCGGTCAGGTGCGGCGGAGGGACAGGGCCAGGGCGGGGCAGGCCTGCACGGCCTTGCGCGCGGTCTTCACCAGCTCCGGCGGGAGGTCCTCGTCCTCGACGATGGGGTAGCCCCACTCGTCGAGGCTGATCATCTCCGGCAGCAGCTCCGCGCACACCCCGTGGGCGTGGCAGTTGATCGGGTCGACGCGCAGCCGCGTCACGCGGCCGCCGGTCTCGTTCGTGATCGTCATCCGCGGTCCAGTGGGGTCCAGGGGGCCAGCCCGGAGGCGGCGCACGGCACGCCCCTCGCGTGGGCGGCCACGTCGTCGGCGAACGTGTGCAGGGCGCTGGCCGCGAGCCGGGCGGCGCCGTCGGGGTGCGCGCACGCCCCCCGGCCGGGGATGACGCCCAGTCGCCGCTGCAGGCGGGGCAGCAGGTCGCGGTCGAAGATGCCCGCGGCCAGCGTGGCCATGTCGGTGGCGATCGCGGGCAGGCCGAACAGGCACGGCCCGCACTGGCCCGGCGCCCGCGTCGGCGAGGTACCGCAGCATGGCGGCCGTCTCCGAGATCCCGCACGCCGAGGTGGGCAGCGCCACGAGCGCGGCCACGCCCAGCTCGATCCCCACGTCCGTGCAGGTCTCGTGGGCCAGCGACAGCTCCAGCGCGTCGAGGGCGGGCAGCCAGCTCCCGCCCAGGCCGCCGATGAGCACCGCGCGCAGCGGCTCGGTCTCACCGCCCGCGAGCTCGAGGACGTCGCTGATCGGCGAGCCCATCTCGATCTCGTGCACGCCGGGCCGGTTCACGGCCCCGCTGACGGTGGCGAGCGTCGTGCCGGGCGACTCGACCGTGCCCGCGGCGCGGTACCACTGCTCGCCGAAGCGGGCGATCAGCGCGAGGTGCGCCAGGGTCTCGACGTTGGCCACCAGGGTGGGACGCCCGCGCACCCCCTTGGTGGAGGTGCGCACCCCGGTCGGGCGCGGGTCGCCGGTGTTCAGCGTGTTGACCAGCGCGGTGCTCTCGCTCGCCACGAAGCCGGTCGGGCATCTCGGCCAGCTCGACCGGCACCGGGTCGCCCGCCGCGCTCGCGCAGCGCCGCCATCAGGACGTCGGTGAGCCCGCTGTCGGCGTGCAGGGCGAGCACGGCCTCCTTCGCGCCGACGGCGTGCGCGGCGAGCGCGATGCCGTCCAGCACCAGGTGCGGGGCGCGGCTCAGCAGCGCCCGGTCCTTCGCGCTGGACGGGTCGCCCTCGCACCCGTTGGCGACGACCGTCGGCGTGCGGCGCGACTCGTTCACCAGCGCCATCTTCTCGGCCAGCGGGTAGCCCGCCCCGCCGCGGCCGCGCAGCCCCGCCCGCGCCACCTTCTCGACGAGCAGCCGTCGACCGGCGCCGCCCGGGTAGTCGCCGAGCGGGAGCGGGCCGAAGCGGCTGAGGTGGTGGTCGAGGTCGGCCGTCGTGCGCGGGTCGGGCGCGGCCGCGAACAGCCGGGCCGACTCGACGGCAGCGGATCCGAGGATCGTGATCGGACCGGTCGCGAGCGCCGTCACCGTTTCTCCATCATCACTGGGCTTCGACCATTCCGTTGCGGCGCGCGGTGGCGTCGGGGTGGCGGACCAGCAGGCGTCGGGTGATCGAGGCGGCCACCACGGCGGCGCACCCGACGTTGAGCCCGATCACCCAGGTCAGCCTGCTGTCCGAGCCGCCGATGCCCAGGCCGTGGACCATCGCCAGCGGCCACATCGCGTAGGCGGCCATGTGCACGGTGCGCCACACCCGCTGGGAGAGCCGCGCGCGCAGGAGGCTGGTGACGAGCACGGCGAGCAGCAGGTCGAACGCGATGGCGCCCAGGCCCAGCCACGACCGGGTGGTAGCCCGCGATGAACGGCACGACGGCGTCGATCCAGCGGATGTCCACGTATCCGTCGACGATCGCGGACGAGATGTGGACGGCCAGGAACACGATGGCCAGCAGCGACAGGTTGCGGTGCAGCGCGTGCAGCGTGAACCGCTGCCAGCGGCCCGCGCTCGCCCGGGTGGCGTGCGCGCAGCCGAGCACGACGGTCCCGGTCAGCAGCAGCAGCGAGACGAGCCCACAGGCCCGGCTGACGAACCAGAGCATCTCTTGCATCAGACGGCGCTCCTCTCCGGAGGGTCGGGCCAGCCTTCGGTGGTCGTGACGGCGCCGTCGACGTCGACCAGGCGGGCGGGGAGGCGGCGGGCGGCGAGCCACGCGGGGGCGGCGTCGCCGAGGACGACAGCGGCGGTGCTGGCGGTGTTGGCGTCCACGCAGCTCGCGGCGGCGACGGACACGGTGCGCCACCGGCTGACGGGGATGTCGCCGGTGCGCGGGTCGACGATGTGGTGCACGGTCCGGCCCGCCCGGCGCCACGCCCGTCGGGTGGTGCTCGAGGTGGCCAGGCCGCCGTCGGTGATGCTCACGACGTGCTCGGGGTCGACGAGGGCGCGCTCGTGGTCGTCGCCGACGGCGATGCGCCAGCCCGCTTCCGGCGCGGGGCCCGCGACCCGGACGTCGCCGCCCAGGCTGACCAGCACACCCGCACCGGTGGCGGCGGCGGCCTGGCAGGCGATGCGGTCGGCGGACAGCGCCTTGGCGGTGGCGCCGAGGTCGAGCGCGACGCCGCGGGGGAGCACGACGGTCCGCGTGGGCGCGTCCCAGCCGATGCGCCAATAGCCCGGTGCCGCCTCGGGCTGCGGGAGGGGATCGGATCGGTCGGGGTCGATGGCGGCGAAGTCGCGGTCGTAGCCCAGCGCCTGGACGGCGGCGCCGACGGTCGGGTCGACCATGCCGTCGGTCTGCTCGGCCGCCCGGAGCGCGACGTCGATGGCTTCGCCGAGCAGCGCGCCCACCTCGGTGGCCGTGCCCGCGCGCGCGTGCAGGCGGGTGATCTCGGAGTCGCTGCGGAACCGGCTGCAGGCGGCGTCGATCGCCGCGAGCTCTTCCCGCAGCAGGCGCTCCGCGACGTCGAGCGCGTCCGGCTCGGCGACGGCGAGCAGCGCCGTCGTCCCCAACGCGGTGACGACGATCCGTGCCGGGCTGAGCGCGGCGGTCATGACCCTCCGGACGACCCGGCCGGGGTGCCCTCGGCGGCCTGGGGTGCCGCCGCGGGGGGCTGGGGAGCGGCCTTGGGAGCGGGAGCGGCGGCCTTGTAGGGCTTGGCCGTCGCGGCGTGCGGCTTGGTGGTGGGGGCGGTGAGCTCGTGGCGGGGAGCGGCGTCGGCCTTGTCCGTGAGGGAGAGTGCGGCGGTGGCGGCCTGGACCGGCGCGGCCTTGGTGGGTGCGGACGCCTCGGCGAAGGACTGCGCGAACAGGGACCCGAAGAACACGGCGAGCGCGGTGCCGCCCACCGCGCTGACGGTGGTGGCCCCGGCGATGCGGCGTCGGCCCGCCGCGCGGGGGTCGACGGCGCGTCGCCTGGTGTCGGTGACTGCTCATGGGCCGGGACGCTAACCGCTGGGCCCGGCCCCTCCCGCAAGCCTGAGAGGCCAGGTTGCCAACGGTCCACCGTGCGGCGGAAGAGCGTCGACGAGTGGACAGAGTTCGTCTGGATGCGCGGTAACGATGGCCCGAACGGCCGTATCGAGCTCTCAGCTCCGTAGGCCGTGCGTCGAGCGGTCGTTATCCGGGGGTCAACACGTCGAAGCCCGCATAGGGCACGAGCGCCTCGGGCAGCACAACCGAACCGTCCGGCCGCTGACCCTGCTCGAGCAGCGCGACGAACGTACGGCCGACCGGTAGCCCCGACGTGTTGAGCGTGGCGGCGAACCCGCGGGTGCCGTCCTTGGCCTTCGTGCGGATGCCCGCGCGCCGGGCCTGGAACGTGCCCATGTCCGACGCCGACGCGATCTCCCGGTAGGCCTGCTGGCCCGGCAGCCACACCTCGATGTCGAAGGTGATCTGCGCCGAGAACCCCGTGTCGCCCGCCGCGAGCTTGACCACGCGGTGGTGCAGGCCGAGCCCTTGCAGGACGGCCTCGGCGTGCCCGACCAGCACGTCGAGCTCCGCGCGCGAGCGCCGCGCGTCGGCGAACCGCACGAGCTCCACCTTCGAGAACTCGTGCATGCGGATCAGCCCGCGGGTGTCCTTGCCGTAGGAGCCCGCCTCCGAGCGGAAGCACGGCGTGTGCGCGGTGTAGGCGAGCGGGAGGTCCTCCAGCGCGAGGGTCTCCTGGGCGTGCAGGTTGGTGAGCGGCACCTCGGCGGTGGGGATGAGGAACAGCTCGCGCTCGCCGAGGGTGGTGCGGAACAGGTCGTCGGCGAACTTGGGCAGTTGGCCGGTGCCGGTCATCGTGGCCCGGTTGACCAGCGTCGGAACCGAGAACTCGGTGTAGCCGTTGGCCTCGGCCATGTCGAGGAAGTAGCGCGCGAGCGCCCGCTCCAGCTTGGCGCCCTTGCCGCGCAGCACGGCGAAGCGCGGGCCCGAGAGCTTCGTGGCGCGCGGGAAGTCGAGGATGCCGAGGCGCTCCCCGAGGTCGACGTGGTCGAGCGGCTCGGCGATCTCCGGGCTGCTCGCCCCAGAACCGCATCACCTCGGCGTCGGCGTCGCTGGTGCCGTCGGGCAGCTCGTCCAGCGGCAGGTTGGGGATGCCCAGGAGGAGGTCCTGCAGCTCGCCGTCGAGGGTCTTCTGCTCCTCGTCGGCCGCGGCGACCGTGGTCTTGAGCTCGCGGGCGCGCTCCACCAGCGCGGGCCGCTCTTCCGGCGCTCGCGCCCTTCACCGACTGCGCCACCCGCTTGGCCTCCGCGCGGCGCCTCGTCGCCGCGCTGGATCGCCGAGTTGCGCCCGGCCAGCAGCTTGTCCAGCGCGGAGACGTCCAGCGCGTAGCCCTTGCGGGCGAGCTTGCGGACGGCTTCGGTGGCGGGGTCGAGCAGGACGCGGGGGTCGTGCATCACTCCAGGGTATCGGCCGGTCGCGAGGGGTTTCCGGCGGCGCCTACCCATCCGGTGGTGGCGGGCGCAGTGGTGATCGTCGCAGGATGTGCGACGGATCACCCGAGAAAGGTCGCGCCAGTGTCGACTGCATCACCCGCCGTCCCGTCCTACGCCTCGAGCGTCTCCGACACCCCGCTGCTCGGGGACACCATCGGCGACAACCTCGACCGCATCGCGGCCGCACAGCCCGACCACGAGGCCATGGTCGACGTGCCGAGCGGGCGCCGCTGGACCTACGCGCAGCTGCGCGAGGACGTCGACACGGTGGCGCTTGGGCCTGCTCGCGGCCGGGGTCGGCAAGGGCGACCGGGTGGGGATCTGGGCGCCGAACGTCGCGGAGTGGACGCTCGTGCAGTACGCCACCGCGAAGCTCGGCGTCATCCTCGTCAACATCAACCCGGCGTACCGGACCCACGAGCTGCAGTACGTGCTCAACCAGGCCGGGATCGCGCTGCTGGTCGCGGCGACGAGCTTCAAGACGTCCGACTACGCGGCGATGATCAAAGAGGTCCAGCCGAACTGCCCCGACCTGCGCCAGGTGGTGCTGCTGGGCACCCCCGATTGGGACACGCTCGTCGAGACGGGAAAGCGCGGCGACCTGGCGGAGCTCCGCCGGCTGCAGGGCGAGCTCTCCCCCGACGACCCGATCAACATCCAGTACACCTCGGGCACCACGGGCTTCCCGAAGGGCGCGACCCTGTCGCACCACAACATCCTCAACAACGGCTACTTCGTCGGCCGCCTGTGCGGCTACACACCCGAGGACCGCGTCTGCATCCCGGTGCCCTTCTACCACTGCTTCGGCATGGTGATGGGCAACCTCGGGTGCACGACCAACGGCTCCACGATGGTCATCCCCGGGCCGGGGTTCGACCCGAAGGCCACGCTGCGCGCCGTCCAGCAGGAGCGGTGTACCTCGCTCTACGGCGTGCCGACGATGTTCATCGCCGAGCTCAACGACCCGACGTTCGACGAGTACGACCTCTCGTCCCTGCGCACGGGCATCATGGCGGGCTCTCCGTGCCCGGTGGAGGTGATGAAGCAGGTCGTCGAGCGGATGGGGATGACCGAGGTGACGATCTGCTACGGCATGACCGAGACCTCGCCGGTGTCCATCCAGACCAGGGCCGACGACACCCTCGACCGGCGGGTCTCGACGGTCGGGCGGGTGCACCCGCACGTCGAGGTCAAGGTCGTCGACCCGGAGACCGGCCTCACGCTGCCCCGCGGCGAGCCCGGCGAGCTCTGCACCCGTGGCTACTCGGTGATGCTCGGCTACTGGAACGAGCCGGAGAAGACCGCCGAGGCCATCGACCGCAGCCGGTGGATGCACACCGGCGACATCGGGGTCATGGACGACGAGGGCTACGTCAACATCACCGGCCGGATCAAGGACATGGTGATCCGCGGCGGCGAGAACGTGTACCCGCGGGAGATCGAGGAGTTCCTCTACTCCCACCCCGACATCATCGACGCCCAGGTCATCGGGGTGCCCGACGCGCGGTACGGCGAGGAGCTGTGCGCCTGGGTGACGCTCCGGAAGGGCGCCGAGCCGCTGACGGCCGAGGCCGTGCGGGCGTTCGCGAGCGGCAAGCTGGCGCACTACAAGATCCCGCGCTACGTGCTCGTCGTCGAGGAGTTCCCGATGACCGTCACGGGCAAGGTCCGCAAGGTCGAGATGCGCGAGAAGAGCGTTACCTTGCTCCACCTGGAGGACGCCGCGGCGGTCCGAAACGCTTAACCGCAGCGGGGTGTCGCAGACCGGCTGCGTTCGGGCGTGTCGCGCAGTAGGGTGATGGGCCAGCGCGTCCCGGGTGTCGCCCGAGGGCGCGTTCGTCATGATCAGAACCCTCCGCGCGGTCGACGGCATTGCCGATCGCGCGTGGGGTTCGCGTTACACAGCAGAGAACGGGTGAGCACGGTGCCGACCGGCAGGGTCAAGTGGTTCGACGCGGACAAGGGATTCGGGTTCCTCGCCCAGGACGGCGGTGAGGACGTCTACGTCCGGAAGAACGCGCTGCCCGCTGGAGTCGAGGCGCTCAAGCCCGGCCAGCGCGTCGAGTTCGGGATGGCCGAGGGCAGGCGTGGGCCCCAGGCGCTGCAGGTGCGGCTGCTGGAGGCGCCTCCGTCGGCGGTCGAGGCGGCGCGGCGTCCTGCGGAGGATCTGCACAGCCTCATCGAGGACATGATCCGGCTGCTGGAGACGAAGGTGCAGCCCGACCTGCGCCGGGGCCGCTACCCCGAACGGCGCGCGGCGAAGCTCGCCGCCGAGGTGGTGCGGGCGGTCGCGCGCGACCTGGACGGCTGAGGTTGGAGCCTCGCTAGCCCGCCGCGTTGAGGATCCAGCTCGCCCGGATCGGGAACTCGATCTCCCCGGTCTGGTCGTTGGCCTGCGGGGCGGGCCCGTACTCCTGCACCTGCGCGGTGACGAGCGCGTCGGTCGGCGCCGGGAGCTGGAGCGTGTAGTCGGAGTGCTGGCCCGGGGTGAGCACGGGGCTGCGGCCGTCGGTCTGGCTGCCGTTGGTGCTGCGGTAGGTGAACACCACCTGCCACGGGGTCGCGGAGATCTCGTTCGGCACCGTCACCTTCAGCGCTGTGCCCGCGGGCACCGCCAGCCGGACGGGGGCGTTCGCGTCACTCTGACAGTTCTGCAGCTTCAGGTCGCAGAACTGCGTGGGCCGCGCGATGACGCTGGCCGTGCCCGCCGCGAACGTCACCTGCGGGGGCGCGGTGCTCCCGCCGCAGCCCGCGAGCGCCGTCAGCGCGGCGAGTGCCAGGAGGGGGCGGAGCACCTGACCAGCGTAGAGGGGGCCGATCACGGGGCGGGCGCGCGGAGGGCGAGGAAGGGCGCGAGGCTGCGACCCTTGTGCAGCAGCAGCGTCTGCGCGCCCACCAGCGCGACCACGCACGCCACCACCGTGAACCCGATCCAGAACGTGTCGTGCGGCAGCAGCACGCCGAGCGCGCCGCCGAACACCCACGCGAGCTGCAGCACGGTCTCCGAGCGCCCGAACGCCGAAGCGCAGCGACTCCTCTGGCAGGTCGCGCTGGATCACCGCGTCCAGGCTGACCTTGGCCAGCGCGCTCACCGCCGCGCCGACCAACCCGACCGCCGCCGCGGTAGCGATGCCGGGCAGCGCCGCGGCCAGCGCGGCCACGGCGACCGCGGCGCCGACACACCAGAGCACGGCGGCCGGGGAGACCGCCCGCGGCCGCGCGCCCGCCGCGTTGCCCGCGAACGACCCGATGCCCGCGGCCGCCCCGACGATGCCGATGAGGACGAGCTGCTCGGTCGGCCGTGCGTCGGTCTGCTTGACGACGAAGGCCACGAACAGCGTGAGGAACCCGGTGAGCACCCGGATGGCGGCGTTGCCCCACAGCGCGACGGCCACACTGCGGCCCATCGGCGTGCGCCGCCCCCGACGGGTGGTGCGCAGCGCGGCGGGCACCTCGCCCGCAGTCGACTCGACCGAGCGGGGGATCCGCAGGCACAGGACGGTGCCCGCGACGGCCAGGGCCGCGGTGAAGACCAGCGCGCCCTCCGAGCCCCAGAGGTAGGCGATGCCCGCCGCGAACGCGCCGAACACCCCGCCCGCGGCGAGCCCGAACGTCGTGAGGCGGGAGTTCGTGGTGACGAGCGAGATCGCCTCGGGCAGCACCCGGGGCGTGACGGCCGCCTTGAGCACGACGTAGGACTTCGACAGCACCAGCGAGCCCAACGCGGCGGGGTAGAGCAGCCAGGTGTGGTACTCGAACGCCATCACGATCGCCAGCGCGGCCCGTCCGCGCGAAGGTGAGGGCGAGCGCGGCCCGGCGGCCGTGCTGGATGCGGTCGAGCAGCGGCCCGATCACCGGCGCGACCACGGCGAACGGCGCCGCGGTGATCGCGAGGTAGAGCGCGACGTTGGTGACGCTCTCGGCCTTGGCCGCGGCGAAGAACAGGGTGTTGGCCAGCGCGACGGCCACGGCCGAGTCGACCGCGTAGGTCATCATCGTGGCGTAGGTCAGCGCGGTCAGGCCGGAGCGGTCGGCGCCGTCGGCCGTGGCCGCGCGGTGGAAGGCGCGCACGGTGCCCTCGGCGAACTGCCTGCTCCGCATGGCCGCGACCCGCGTCACCGTGATCTTGCGCGGGAGCTTCTGGGTGGGCCCGTCACCGTTCCCCCCGGCCCCGGCCGGCGGCCGCGGGGTCGCTCGGGTCGGGTCCTGGCGCGGCTCTCCGCCGTTGTCGCCGCGGCGGTCGGCGCCGCCCGGGAGGCCGTACTCCGCCGTGCGCGGCGGGCCGCCCGCCCGTGCGCCCGTGCGGTGGTCGCCTGCCTGCGCGGCCTCGCGGGGGTCGACTCCGATCGGGGGGATGCCGTACTCGGTCGTGCGCGGCGGCCCACCCGCCTGCGCGGCCCCGCGATGGTCGGCACCGGCCGGCGGGAGGCCGTACTCGGCCGTGCGCGGGGCGCCGCGGCGGTCGTCACGGGCCGGGGGGACGCCGTATTCGGCCGTGCGAGGCGGGCCGCTCGCCTGTGCGGCTCCACGGTGGTCGTCGCGGCCGGTCGGCGGGGCCCAGCGCGGATCGCCCTCGTTGCGCGGCCCGTGGTTGGCCTGGTCGATGGGCCGCGTCGGGGCGGGCACGACGACGGACGGGCCGGAGTACGGGGCCGCCTGCGGAGGGGTCGGGCTGACCGGTGGCCGCCACGACGTCGGCGTGGGGTCGGGTGCGCGGCGGTAGGCGTTGGGGTCGTAGTCGGGGTCGTCGTGCCAGGGGTAGCGGCGGCGTGGTGCGTAGGGGTCTTGTGGCGGTGGCGGGCCGGGTACCGGCGCGCTCTGGGCCTGCACGTCCGGCGGCGGCGTCGGCTCAGCTGTCTGCCCGTCGCCCGCCTGGGCGCTCCCCGTCCACGACCGCCCCGGCTTGGGTCGGGACGATCGGGGGCGCCACACCGGACCATTCTGACGCATCACGGCCTCGGCCGTGCCGCGAGCCGCCGGTCCGGTGACCCCAAGTCGCCGCGCCGGTGACCCCACACGGCCGAGGTGCAGACCCGGCGTCGTCGCACGCGGACACGCGTGTTCAACTGCCGTCACCGGGCCGGACGGGCGGGCCAGCCGGTCGGGACGCACGCAGACGCACCCGCAGCAGCACCGGCCAGTACTTCCCCGTGAGCAGGAAATCGTCGCCGCCGAGCCAGGTGATGCCGTTCAGCACGTCCGTGCCCGCCTGCTGGGCGGACGTCAGCATGCCGGAGGCGTCGACGGTCGCCGTCACGCGGCCCGTCACGGGGTTGATGCGCACGATCTGGGTCGTGGGCCACACGTTCCCCCACACCTGCCCCCCGACGCACTCCAGCTCGTTGACCTGCGGCGAGCGGGCTCCCGTCGAGCGTGACCATCACCGAGCCGGTCTGGTCGAACGTCGTCGGGTTGCGGAAGCGCAAGGTCGCGGTGCCGTCACTCTGGATCAGCTTGGCGCCGTCGTAGCAGAGGCCCCAGCCCTCGCCGGTCACCGCCACCTGCTTCTTCACGGTCAGCGTCGCCTTGTCCCACTCCAGCGCGACGCCGTCCTGGTAGGTGAGCTGCCAGATGTGACTGCCGACGACCGCGATGCCCTCGCCCCACAGCTGCCCCGGCAGCGGTTCGGACCGGCGGACCGCCCCCGTCGACGGATCGAGCTCGCGCAGCGTCGACTCCCCGGCCAGACCGGTGCTCTCGTACAGCGCCGTGCCGTCGCGCTGCAGGCCTTCGGTGAACGAGGTCGTCTCGTGCGGGAGCTGCGCCAGGACCTGCGGGCGGATGTTCGGCACCGTCGGCGCCGGTGCACTGCAGGCGGCTGCGGCCACCAGCAGCGCCGCGGCCCATGCGCCCACGTAGCCCACGGAGGAGCGTGGCACAATTCGACCGGTGACGGATGCCCAGGTCGAGAGCAATCTGCTGGCGAGCGCGGTCGACGAGGCGCGCGCGGCGGCCGTCGCGGAGGCTTCCGCCGATCTGCAGGACGGTGCGTCGGCCGTCGGGGCGCATCTGGAGAGCGCTGTCGAGGACGACCACACGCTCACCCACTACTTCGCGGCCGACCAGGGCGGCTACCGCGGGTGGCGCTGGTCGGTGACGCTCGCCGCCGCGTCGCCGGAGGGTCCGGTCACCGTCAGCGAGGTCGTGCTGTTGCCCGGCCCCGACGCGCTGGTCGCGCCCGGCTGGGTGCCGTGGGACGAGCGCGTGCGCCCCGGCGACCTCGGCGTCGGCGACCTGCTGCCCACTCCCGAGGACGACCCCCGGCTCGTGCCGGGCTACGTCGCGTCGGAGGACGCCGCGGTCGAGGAGGTCGCGCGCGAGATCGGGCTGGGTCGCGAGCGGGTGCTGTCGCAGATGGGACGCGACGAGGCCGCCGAGCGGTGGTTCGAGGGCCCGCGCGGCCCCGGCTCCGACATGGCCCGCTCCGCTCCCGGATCCTGCGGCACCTGCGGTTTCCTCCTGCCGCTCGCGGGCGCACTGCGCACCTCGTTCGGGGTGTGCGGCAACGCTTACGCGCCCGCCGACGGCGCGGTCGTCGCGATCGGGTTCGGCTGCGGGGCGCACTCGGACGTCCGCGCCGACGCGACGAGCCCGGTGACGGTCGCCGAGCTCGTCTACGACGACGGCGTGGACCTCGAGCCCGCTGAGTAGACCTGTCGGCACTGTGCCTGACCCCTTCGGCACCGCCGCATTGCGCGCGGCGGTTCTGGACGCGTGGGCGGCCTCGCCCACGCGCTTCCGCGAGGACGCCAACGCCGAGGAAGACCTCCGCCTCGGCGGCTACGCCGACACCTGGTTCGTCGAGCTAGCCCAGAACGCGGCCGACGCGGCGGGCGGCGGCGAGCTCGCGCAGAACGCGGCCGATGCGGCGGGTGGCGCCGGGCTTGCCTGGAACGCGGCTGACGCGGTGGGCGGCGGCGAGTTCGGCCAGAACGCGGCCGACGCGGCAGGTGGCGCCGGGCTTGCCTGGACACGGCTGACGCGGTGGGTGGCGGTGGGCTTGCCCGGAACGCGGCCGATGCGGCGGGCAGCGGCGGGAAGCTGCGGGTCACGGTGGCTGACGGTGAGGTGCGCGTCGCGAACACCGGAGCGGCGCTGACAACCGACGGAGTCGCCGCGCTCGCGTCGTTGCGCGCCTCGGCCAAGCGGGACGAGGTCGGGTCGGTGGGCCGCTTCGGGGTGGGGTTCTCGGCGGTGCTGGCTGTCTCCGACGCGCCGCGCGTGGTCAGCACGTCAGGGGCCGTGGCGTTCTCGGCCGCGCGCACGGCGGAAGCGGTGGCGGATCTCCCCGGCCCTTCGGCCGAGTTGGCCCGTCGGGACGCCCCGCCGATCCTCCGCCTGGTCTGGCCGACCGACGAGCAACCGCCTGCCGGGTTCGCCACCGAGGTGCGGCTCCCGCTGCGGGCCGGTCAGGACGCGGAAGCCCTGCTCGTCCACGCCCGCGCCGTCGCGCCCGATCTGCTCCTCGCGCTGCCTGCGCTCGCCGAGATCGACGTCGCGGGGCACGTGGTGCGGCGGACCGAGGCCGAACGGCGTCGTCACGGTCGGGGAGCGGCGGTGGCGGATCGTCCGCCGCACCGGCGTACACGGTGTGGTCGACGCGGCCGCCGAGCAGCGTGACCGCCGCGAATGGTCGGTGACCTGGGCGTTGCCTTTGGACGGGAAGCTCGGCGACGACGTCGCGCACGCCCCCACCGCCACCGCCGAGGCCTTGGACCTGCCCGCCCGGCTGATCGCCACACTGCCCCTCGAGCCCGACCGGCGCCGCGTGCGCCCCGGCCCGGCCGCCGACGCCGTGCTCGACGGCGCGGCCGACGCCTACGTCGACCTCGTCCGCTCGGTCGACCCCACCGAGCGGCTAGCGCTCGTACCCGAGCCGGGCTTCCCCCGGTCACCGCTGCACGGCAAGCTACGCGCCCGCCTCATCGACGCCCTCCGCTCCGCAAGCTGGCTCCCCGCCGCCGCGCCCTGGGCGCCGGATCGGCTCCCAGCAGCCGCCGCGCCGGCGGGCGTGATGCCAGGCCGCGGCGCCCGCCCCGTCGGCACCCGGCCCCCCGGCGCTGCGCCGCCCGCGGAGATGGCGCCGGCCCCCACCGCTGCGCCCGCGGAGTGGCGCCAGGCCACACCGCTGCACCCGCGGGGTTGGCGCCCGGCCACACTGCTGCGCCTGCGGGGTTGGCGCCCGGCCACACTGCTGCGCCTGCGGGGTTGGCGCCCGGCCAAGCCGCTGCGCCTGCGGAGTTGGCGCCGAGCCGCGCGGAGTGGCTCGACATCCCCGGTGTCGGGTCCCGGCTCCCGGCCCTCCTCGCTGCGGCCGGGTTCAGCCGCCTCGCCACCCCGCCCTACGTCCCCGCGGCCCTCACCGAGCTCGGCGCTCGCCGCGTCACGGCGGCGGAGCTGGTGGAGCGGCTGTTCGGCGTCGAGCAGCCGCCGTCGTGGTGGCGGGCGCTCTACGGCGAGCTGGCCGAGCTCGCGGACACGGTCCCAGGGCTGATCGACGACCTCCGCGCCCTCCCGGTGCCACTTGTCGACGGGCGCACCGCCCAAGGCCCGGCCACCGTGCTGCTCCCCGAGCTACCGGCCCTCTCCGAGGGCCAGATGTTCGGAGGCCCCACTGACGGCCCGGCGAACGACTCGGCCGGGCTCGCAGGCCCCACCGGTGGTCCGGCGGACAGGTCGGCTGCGTTCCCGGGCGCCGCTGATGGTCCGGCCCGCGGATCGGCGGCGCTCGCGGGCCTCGCCCTCCCCGGCCTCCACCTGGCCCACCCCGACGCCGTGCACCCGCTGCTGTCCCGCTTGGGCGCCACGGCGGCCGATCCCGCGATCCTGCTCGATCACCCCGCCCTGCGCGCCGCCGTCGAGCGATCTGTCGACGACGCCGAGGCCGGGCTCGACCTCGCGCCGCTGGCGGAGGCCGTGCTCACGCTGGTCGCGGCGGCCGGTGCGGCGCCGGAGGGGTTGGCCGCGCTCGCCCTGCCCGACGCCGACGGCAGGCCCGCCCGCGCCGACGAGCTGATGTTGCCGGACGCCGTGCTGCGCCCCCTGCTCGCCGACGACGCCCCGCTCGACGTCCTCGACCCGGGCTGGGCCGCGCGCTTCCCGGGCGAAGTGCTGATCAAGGTCGGGGTGCTGGACGGGTTCGCGGTTGTCGTCGACGAGGAGCCGGTGGGGCCCGACCACGAGCTGGACGACGAGGACCGCTGGTGGGACAGCCTGGACGAGCCTCCGGCCCGGTTGGTCGCCGTCCGCGACCTCGACCTCGTCGACGACGACGCCTGGCAGGCCGCGCTCGGCCTCCTCGCCGCCGATCGGACCACGCGCGAAGCCGCCATGGGTGGCTACACCGCCTGGTGGCTGGCCAAGCACGCCCGCTTCGACGGCCGCAGGCCCGACCACTGGCGCCTGCCCTCCGCTGTCGGCATCGCCGCCCTCTACGACCCGGTGCCGCTGACCGGCCCCGATGCGCTCGTCGAGCCCGTAGCCCTCGGAGCGGCGACCACCGCGCCGCGAGCGACGCCCGACGACGCCCTGCTCGCCGCCATCGGCGTCCGCGCCGACCTGCGCATCGCCGACGCCCGCTCCGCCGACGACCTGCTCGCCCGGCTGGCCGACCCCGACCGCCACCCGTCCGCGGCGCTGGTCGCCGAGGCGCACATCGCGCTGGCCGAGGCCGTTGCCGGGAACCGGGTGGACGCCGCCGACCTCGACCTCCCCGAGTACGTCCGGGCGATGGATGGCAGCGTCGCGCACGTCGACGTCGCGGCGGTGCTCGACGCGCCCTGGCCCGCCGCCGTGCTCCCTGCGGCCGAGCTGGTGATCGGCGGCGACCCGGTGGCGCTGGCGGAGCTGCTCGACCTGCCCCTGGCGACGGAGATCGTGGCGGGCGAAGTCGAGGGGGAGGGCGAGCCGGTCGCGTGGGCCGAGCTGGGCGAGATCGTCGTGACGTGCCACACCCTGGGTGTCGACGTTCCCGAAGGCGGGCTGCGCCGCCATGCCGAGCTGTGGGTGGACCTGCGGCGTCCCGTCGCTGGTCGCCACCGTGTACCGGTCTGGCGCGACCCCGCCGGGACCTGGCACGCCGAGGACCCGCTCCGCGCGCTGCTCGCCCTGTTGGCCGAGTAGGAGCGCCCCCGGCGTTGTCCGGGGCGAGCTTTGTCGGGCCCGCGTGCTACACAGGATGCCGTGACCTACGCCAGCAACGGCGCGGCGTCTCACCCGGTGCGTCATCCGCGTCGGGTGAGCGTGCTGTCCGTGCACACGTCGCCTCTCGAGCAGCCGGGCACCGGCGATGCGGGCGGCATGAACGTCTACATCGTGGAGACGGCCAAGCGGATGGCCGAACGCGGTGTGGCGGTGGAGATCTTCACGCGGGCCACGTCGTCGGAGCAGCCGCCGGTCGCCGTCCTCACGCCGGGCGTGCTCGTGCGCCACGTCGCCGCCGGTCCGTTCGAGGGCCTCGGCAAGAACGACCTGCCCAGCCAGCTGTGCGCGTTCACCGCGGGCGTCCTGCGGGCGGAAGCGCGCCACGAGCCGGGCTATTACGACGTCATCCACTCCCACTACTGGCTTTCCGGTCAGGTCGGCTGGCTCGCCAGAGACCGGTGGGGCGTCCCGCTCGTCCACTCCGCGCACACGCTCGCCCGCGTCAAGAACATCGCGTTGGCCGAGGGCGATGAGCCGGAGCCGGTCGTGCGCGTGATCGGCGAGGACCAGGTCGTCGCGGAAGCCGATCGGCTCATCAGCAACACCGCCGAGGAGGCCCGCCAGCTCGTCGAGCTCTACGGCGCCGATCCACGCCGCACGGTCACGATCCCGCCCGGCGTGGATCTCGCACGCTTCCGCCCGGGCTCCCGCGCCGCCGCCCGCGAGGCCCTCGGGCTTCCGCGCGACGCCGTGGTGCTCGCCTTCGTCGGGCGTATCCAGCCGCTGAAGGCCCCGGATGTCCTGCTCCGCGCGGCCGCTGAGCTGCTGCGCCGCGATCCCGCGCTGCGCGCCCGGCTGGTCGTCCTCGTCGCGGGTGGTCCGTCGGGCACCGGGCTGGCCGAGCCCACCTCGCTGCAGGAGCTCGCCACCGCGCTCGGCATCGCCGACACCGTGCGCTTCCTGCCTCCGCAGGGGCCCGGGCTGGTCGACGTCTACCGCGCGGCGGATGTCGTCGCGGTGCCCAGCCACAACGAGTCGTTCGGGCTGGTCGCGCTCGAGGCCCAAGCGTGCGGCACCCCCGTGGTCGCGGCCCGGGTCGGCGGGCTGCCGGTGGCGGTCGCCAACGGTCGGTCCGGGTTGCTCGTGCCGGGTCACCGCGCCGAGGAGTGGGCCGATGCGCTCGCCGCGGTGGCGCTCACGCCGCGGTGGCGCGACGAGCTCGGTGCGGCCGCTGTGCTGCACGCGCGCGCGTTCTCCTGGGACCGCACCGCCGACACCCTGCTCGACACCTACGCCAACGCCGCGGCCGAGTTCACGCAGCGCCAGCGGGTGTTGGCCGGGCTGGCCTCATGACGGCCGACCTCGACGCCACCATCGCCGCCGCGCTCGCCGAGCTGGAGGTCGATCACCAGCGGCGCGAGCCCGGCCAGTTTCTCGTCACCCTGCCGGGAACCAAGCGGCTGCAGACCGCTACCTGGCTCGTCGTCCGCGATTACGCGGTGTTCGTCCAGGCGTTCGTGTGCCGAAGGCCCGACGAGGAGCACGAGGCGGTGTACCGCTTCCTCCTGCAGCGCAACGCCCGTCTCTACGGCGTGCACTACACGGTCGACCGGATCGGCGACATCCACCTCGTCGGCCGGATCCCGCTCAGCGCCGTGGACGTCGACGAGATCGACCGCGTGCTGGGCCAGGTGCTCGAAGCGGCCGACGGGGATTTCAACACGTTGCTGGAGCTGGGTTTCGCAAGCTCGATCCGCCGCGAGTACGCATGGCGCTCCGAGCGCGGCGAGTCCACCGCCAACCTGAAGGCGTTCGAGCACCTCTTCACGTGACCGGATTGTGACGATCACCCGGCCAACGTGATCCGACCCGCCGTCCGTCCTTGTGTCGCACCCGGACGGACCGGGGCGGGAAGGGGCGCGCGGTGTTCACCACGCAGACACGGCTGCAGCGGCTCGGCAGGCGGCGAGGGGTGCTGGTCGGGCTGTTGGTGCTCGTTGTGCTGGCGGTCGGGGTGTTGGGGCTCGCGGCCCTCGGCGGTCGCGAGGCGAGCACTGACCGCGGCAGCGCGGCAGTACCCGAGATCGCGCCCACCCCCGGCATCTCCGATTCGACGGCGGCCGGATCCGGTTCCGCTGCTGCGGCGTCGTCGGGGGCTGTGGCGGCTGCTGCACCCCAGCCGTCTGTGGCGCGGGACTCCGCGCCCAGCAGGCGGCCCCGTCCGATCCGGGCAGCCGTGCCCGTCGGTGGCGTCGCCCGTGCGCTGGTCCGCACGGCCCAGCTGACCGTCGAGGCCGACGATCCGGTCGCGGCCACCCGCAAGGTGCGCACGGCCGTCGCGGGGGTGGCGGGCACGGTCGGGCAGGAGAGCTCCACCGACACCGGTGCCCAGCTGACGGTGCGTGTGCCCGCCGACCGGCTCGACCAGCTGATCGACACCATCGGCGGCTTCGGGCACGTCACGAGCCGGTCGGCGCAGGTCGTCGACGCCACCGAGGACGTCGTCGACCTCGACGCGAGGGTCGCAAGCCAGCGGGCGAGCGTCGACCGGGTGCGCGCGCTGCTGGCCCAGGCCCGCTCGATCGGCGACGTCGTGTCGATCGAGTCGGAGCTCACCCGCCGCGAGGCCGACCTCGACTCGCTCACGGGCAGGCTCGCCGCGCTCAAGGACCAGGTGGCGTTGTCGACGCTGACGGTCGACCTGGAGAAGGCTCCGCTCACGACCGAGCCGGGCCCGCAGCCGGTCGGGTTCCTCGCGGGTCTCGCCGCCGGTTGGGACGGGCTGAAGGTCGTCGGCGCGGGCGCGGGAACGGCGCTGGGCTACGTGCTGCCCTTCGTGCCGGTGCTCGCCGTGCTCTTCGCGCTGGTGGGGATCGGTCGTCGGGTGGCGCGCACCCGCCGGACGGCGCGACCCCGGGAGGGCGGGGCGGAGTAGCCCGGGATCAGAGAGGGGGAGTCACGATCCTCGGGCTACTCCGCGCGAACCGCCGCAGCGACCGCGCGGTCAGGGGCTCCGCAGGGGCACTGCGTTCCCGGCGAGGGTGGGGAGACCCGGTGCCGGGGCCCTCCGACGGGTGGGGCCCGTACGGAAGGTGACGGTCACACTGACACCGGCCTTGTTCTGTCACAACCCCTTCGTGGTGTTGTGACGGTCCTGTGACCAGATAGGCCGTAACGATCTAAGGTTGGGCGTCGTCGTCGCAAGGGAGCGCCACCATGCCGATCCGAAGCCCGTACGAGGACGTCGAGATCCCGGAGGTGGGGCTGCACGAGTTCCTGTTCGGTGACTTCGGGGACCGCGTCGACGCACCCGCGTTCGTCGACGGGAGCAGCGGGCGCTCCATCACGTTCGGTGAGTTCGCGGCGATGGTCGACAAGCTCGCGGCGGCCCTGCACGAACGCGGCATCAACGCGGGGGACGTGGTCGCGGTCTGGGCGCCCAACTCGCCGGAGTACGCAGTGGTGTTCCACGGCGTCCTGCGCGCGAACGCGATCGTGACCAGCGCGAACTCCCTCTACACCCCCGGCGAGCTGGCCCACCAGCTCGCCGACTCCGGCGCCAAGCTGCTGTTCACGGTCTCGCCGTTCCTCGAGCGGGCCGCCGCGGCGCTGGCCGAGGCGGGCCTGCCCGAGGACGCGGTCGTCACCCTCGACAAGGTCGACGGCGTCACCTCGCTCGCCGAGCTGCTGGAGACCACGGCGTCGCCGCCGGAGCGCACCACGACCGCGACCGACACCGCGGTGCTGCCGTACTCCTCGGGGACGACCGGCCGGGCCAAGGGCGTCATCCTCACCCACCGCAACCTCGTCGCGAACCTCGTGCAGATCGCCGCGATGGGGCAGACGTCGAGCGAGACGAAGATCCTGGCCGTGCTGCCGTTCTTCCACATCTACGGCATGACCTGCATGATGAACCAGGGCCTGCACAAGCGCTCCACTGTGGTCACCATGCCGAAGTTCGACCTCACGGAGTTCCTGCGGATCATCTCCGAGTACCGGGTCCAGCGGGTCTACATCGCGCCGCCGGTGGCCATCGCGCTCGCCAAGCACCCGAAGGTCGACGAGTACGACCTGTCCTGCATCGAGGTGATCTTCTCCGGCGCCGCGCCGCTGGACGCCGAGCTCGGCCACGCCATGGGCAAGCGGCTGGGGTGCACGGTGCTGCAGGGCTACGGGATGACCGAGCTGTCGCCGGTGAGCCACTGCATGCCCGACGACCGTCCCGATCTCGACCTCAACTCGTCGGGCTTCGCGGTGCCCAACGTGGTGTGCAAGCTGGTCGACCCCGAGTCGGGCGAGGAGGTCGGCCCGGGCGACCGCGGCGAGCTGTGGGTGAAGGGCCCCAACGTGATGTCGGGGTACCTCAACAACGCCGAGGCCACCGCCAGCACGCTCGACGACGAGGGCTACCTGCACACCGGCGACGTCGCCGAGGTCACCGACGAGGGCGTCTTCTCGATCGTCGACCGGGTCAAGGAGCTGATCAAGTACAAGGGCTACCAGGTGCCCCCGGCCGAGCTCGAGGCCCTGCTGCTGAGCCACGACAAGATCGCCGACGCCGCCGTCATCGGCGTGCGCGACGACGAGGGCGAGGAGGTGCCGAAGGCGTTCGTGGTGCTGACCTCCGGCGCCGACCTCACCGCCGACGACGTCATGTCCTTCGTCGCCGACCGCATCGCCCCCCACAAGAAGGTGCGGGTGGTGGAGTTCATCGACGAGATCCCGAAGTCGGCCAGCGGCAAGATCCTGCGCAAGGACCTCCGCGCACGGGAGACCGCCAAGTCCTGAGCGGGAGGTCGTCGTGGCCCGGCACACGTACCAGGTTCTGCCCACCCGGCGGATGCAGGGGACCGGCGTGCCCTGGCCGCACGACGTGCACATCGCGCTTCCCCCGTCGTACGAGCAGGGGGACCGGAGCTATCCCGTCCTCTGGCTGACGGACGCGTCCCTCAGCTTCTTGCTCGCCGTCGGCCTGATGAACTGGCTCCACACCACGCAGGAGGTCGGCGAGCTCGTCGTCGTCGGTGTCGGGGCGAGCGATGAGAGTGACCACGCCGAGTTCGCCGGGCGTCGAACACACGACTTCTACCCGGTGCCGCGATGGGCGAACGCGGGGCCTGGTGGCGGATACATGGAAGCCGACATGTCCGACGAGCTGCGCAGTGCAGGTGGCGGCGCCGAGGCCGTGCTGTCTTTCCTGGTCGACGAGCTGCGCCCGCAGTTGGGGGCCGAGTTCCGGTTCGCCGATGACCACGGGCTCGTGGGCTTTTCGGGCGGCGGTCACTTCGTCGGGTTCGCCCTGTTCGCCCGGCCGACGGCGTTCGGCCGCTATTTGGCAGGCAGCCCCGCCCTCAGCGGCAGCCAGGACCTCCTGTTCACCCTGGAGGCCGACTACGCCGCAACCCACGATGACCTCGCGGTGAAGGTCTTCCTCGGCGCGGGTGAGGCGGAGCTCGCTGATCCCTTCGTGGCCGCCGTCGACGTCGTCGGGTCGATGACGCGCATGGCGCAGCTGCTGCGGATCCGCAACTACCCGTCGCTGGAGCTCACCACCCGCCTGTACCCGGGACAGACCCACGGGTCGGCGTTGTCGTACTCGCTGAGCGACGGCCTGCGCACGCTGTACCCCCGCACCACCGAGAGCTCAATAGTCAACAAACATTGACGGTCAATACTTGTTGACTTAGCCTGGTCGGCATGACCCTCATCGCCGCCGCGGACGCCGCGGTCTTCGACATCCCCGACACCCACGTCGTCGCCTACGCCGCCCCGTCCCGCGGGTCGACCCAGCTGTGCCTGTGGCGCATCGACATCGCCGCGGGCGCCACGACTCCGCTGCACCACATGGACTGCGAGGAGGTCTTCCTGTGCGTCGGCGGCTCGGCCGTGGTCGCGGTCGACGGGGAGGAGCGGCGGGTCGGGGCCGGGGACTGCCTCGTGCTGCCCGCGGGCGCCGACTTCTCGTTCCGGGTCGACGCCGAGGCACCCTTCCAGGCGGTGGCGTGCATCCCCGCGGGCGGGAAGGCGACCATGACCGAATCGGGCGACACCCTCGTGCCACCCTGGGCCGCGTGATCGAGCCGGACTTCGCCATCCTCATCACCGCCGCCAACCGGTGCGTGTCCGACCGGCTCGTGGAGGCGGTGGCCACAGCAGGCGGAGACCGTATGCGGTCGTCCTTCGGCTTCGTCCTGCGTGCGGTGGCCGCCGAGGAGCCGACGGTGTCACGACTGGCTGAGCTGCTCGGCGTCACGAAACAGGCCACGAGCCGACTCGTCGACGACATGGTCTCGCTCGGCTTCCTGGAGCGCGCGGACGTGGCCGGGGACCGCCGCCAGAAGCGGCTGCGGCTGAGCCCCACCGGTGCGCGCATCCGGGAGCGGGCGATCGCGGAGAGCCGGGAGATGGAAGACGAGCTGCGCAGCCGTTTCGGCGACGCCAAGGTCGACGACCTGCGCGTGCTCCTGACCGAGTTCGTCACCCGCCACGGCGGCGCCGACGAGCTGAGCGCACAGCGGTCGCGCGCCTCCGAGGGCTCCTGACGACCGGGTCACCCGTCGCTGAGCTGCGCGCGCCCGGCATCGACTCATCCACAGCCCGACGGGCGAGCTCGTGGCACAGTCCCGACATCACTGCGCGGCCACGCCGAATCCCCCGCACATGATCGGCCGGATCTGCGCTGAACCGTGCAGCCCCTCGCCGGTTCTCGGCAGGATCACACCGGGAGCAGGGGGGCGGGTGCGCCGAGGGCCGCGCGGATCAGCGGGGGGATCTCGCGCTTGCCCGAGCCGTCGGTGCCGACGACGACGTAGACCGACCGGCCCGCGCACGTCACGGCGCCGCTGAGGCGCACCTCGAAGTCGAGCGCGAAGCTCGTGCGGCCGAGGCGGGCCGTCGCGACCGCGATCTCGACGGCGTCCTGGAAGCCGACGCCCGCCCGCCAGTTGATCTCCGACCGGACCACCTGCACGTCGTAGCCCGCGTCGAGCATCGCCGTGTACGTCAGGCCGCCGTGCTCGAGGTAGGCGGTCATCGCATCGTCGAACCACGCCAGATACCAGGAGTTGAACACGACCTTCTGCGCGTCGACCTCGAGGTAGCGCACCTGGTGGGGGTAGGTGAACGTCACGGCCGAGGGCTCTCGGCGGGCGCGAAGACGACGAGCACCGACAGGTCCTCGCTCACGTCGATGAACTCGTGGCTCTTCGTCAGCGGGCACGTAGACGACCGATCCCGGTCCGACGGCGACCTCGCCCGCGGTGCCGACGAGCCGCGCCCGGCCCCGCAACACCACGTAGATCTCGTCTTCGCCATGCGGCTGCTGGCCGTCCTTGCCGCCGACGGGGATGCAGTAGGTGCCCACCGAGAGAGCCGCCGCCCGCAGATGTTCGCGGTACTGGTTGGGCTCGCCTTCCGGGACGGCGAAGTAGCCCGCGGCACGCAGGATCTGCACGAGTTGAAACTACCGTCCCCGGGCGTGACCGGCGCTACGACGGCCGTGATCAGCCGACGCGGTCGCGGATCGCCCGGTTCACCGCCCGCCCGAATGCCGTGACGACACCCCGCACGGTGATCGGCTTGAGTTGGGCGAGCGCCGCCGCGAGCCGCGTGCGCTCGTCGGCGGGCCGCCCGCGGTCGCGGTAGGGCTGCAGCACCTCGTCCTGGAACATCGCCATGAGGTCCTCGGCGAGCGCGGTGGTGTGCTGCTCGATGATCGCGTGCGCGCGGCGCCAGGTCTCGGCGGGCAGGCCGGAGTCGAGCACGTCCAGGCCCTGTCCGAGCATCGCGCCGCGCAGCCGGACCCCGTCCCCCTCCAGCCGGGTGATCACGCCGAGCCCTTCGAGCGCCTCGAGGTCCGACGGCGCGCAGCGCACGTCCGGCCCGCCGCGACAGCTCCGCGACCTCGATCTCCTCGACCTGCTCGGGCACCCACGGCGTGAGCAGCGCGCGGTGCAGGGCCAGCTCCTCGGCCTCGACGTCGACGGGGAGGCGCTGCAGCTGGGCCTCGATCGCGGCGAGCGTGAACCCCAGCCCCGACAGCTCGCTCACCAGCTCCAACCGTGCCAGGTGCCCCGGCCCGTACAGCCCGGTGCGCCCGCGCAGCTGCGGGGCCGGGAGGAGTCCGCGGCCCGCGTAGAAGCGGATGGTGCGGACGCTGATCCCGGTGCGCTCGGCGAGCTGGTCGATGGTGAGCAGATCACTCACGGGGGCGGCCATGGGTGACACCGTACGACACTTCTTGACCCATGTGACAGTGCTGCTGTTACATGGGTTCATGGCCCAGATTCCCGAGGCGTTCGTCTATGACGCCATCCGCACTCCACGTGGCCGAGGCAAGGCTTCGGGCTCGCTGCACGAGGTCAAGCCGGTGTCGCTGGTCGTCGACCTGATCGGTGAGCTGCGGTCCCGGTACCCCGAGCTGGACACCAACCAGATCGACGACGTGGTGCTCGGCGTCGTCTCGCCCATCGGCGACCAGGGCGGCGACATCGCCAAGACCGCCGCCATCGCCGCGGGCCTGCCCGACACCGTCGCGGGGGTCCAGCTCAACCGCTTCTGCGCCTCCGGGCCTGGAGGCGGTCAACACCGCGGCGCTCAAGGTGCGCTCGGGCATGGAGGAGCTGGTGCTCGCGGGCGGGGTCGAGGTGATGTCCCGCGTGCCGATGGGCTCCGACGGCGGGGCGTGGGCCATGGACCCCGACACCTCCTACGCGACCGGCTTCGTCCCCCAGGGCATCGGTGCCGACCTGATCGCGACGCTCGAGGGCTTCTCCCGGGAGGACGTCGACACGTTCGCCGTCGAGTCGCAGACCCGCGCCGCGAAGGCCTGGGCCAACGGCTACTTCGCCAAGTCGGTGATCCCGGTCAAGGACCGCAACGGCCTGACCGTCCTCGACCGCGACGAGCACATCCGCGCGGGCGCGACCCTCGACAGCCTCGCGAGCCTGCAGCCGTCGTTCGCGATGATGGGCGAGGCGGGCGGCTTCGACGCCGTGGCCCTGCAGCGCTACCACTGGGTCGAGAAGATCGAGCACGTCCACCACGCGGGCAACAGCTCGGGCATCGTCGACGGCGCCGCGCTCACGCTGATCGGCTCGGAGGCGGCGGGGAAGGCCAACGCGCTGACCCCACGCGCCCGGATCGTCGCGACCGCGCTCTCCGGCGCCGATCCGACGATCATGCTGACCGGCCCCGCGCCCGCCTCGCGCAAGGCGCTGGCCAAGGCGGGCCTCACGGTCGACGACATCGACCTCTTCGAGATCAACGAGGCCTTCGCGGCCGTCGCCATGCGCTACATGAAGGACATGGGGATCTCGCACGAGCAGACCAACGTCAACGGCGGCTCGATCGCCATGGGGCACCCGCTGGGCGCCACCGGCGCGATGATCCTGGGCACGCTGATCGACGAGCTGGAGCGCCGCGACCTGCGGCGGGGGCTGGCCACGCTGTGCGTTGGCGGCGGCATGGGCATCGCGACGATCGTGGAGCGGATCTGATGAGCGACTGACAGCAGGCAGTTCGCTGGGAGAAGGGCGCCGACGGCATCGCGGTCGTCACCCTCGACGATCCCGGCCGCGGCGCCAACACCATGAACGACCGCTACAAGGCGGCGATGGGCGAGGTCGTCGACCAGCTCGTCGCGGCCAAGGACGAGCTGACCGGGGTGATCGTCACCTCGGCCAAGAAGACGTTCTTCGCGGGCGGCGACCTGGAGGCCCTCTCGAGCGCGACGCAGGCCGACGCGCCCGCGGTGTTCCAGAACGTCACCGAGATCAAGGGCCAGCTGCGCAGGCTGGAGACGCTGGGCAAGCCGGTCGTCGCGGCCATGAACGGCACCGCGCTCGGCGGCGGCCTGGAGATCGGGCTGGCCTGCCACCACCGCATCGGCCTCGACGCGCCGGGCGTGGTCTACGGCCTCCCCGAAGTGACGCTGGGCCTGCTGCCCGGCGGCGGTGGCGTCACCCGGATCACCCGCATGCTCGGGATCATGAACGGCTTCCTCAACGTGCTGTCGCAGGGCCAGCGGCACAAGCCTGCCAAGGCGCTGGAAGTGGGGATCGTCGACGAGCTGGCCGCTACGCCCGAGGAGATGCTCGACAAGGCGAAGGCGTGGATCGCGGCCAATCCGGAGGCCGAAGCAGCCCTGGGACCAGCCGAAGTACCGGATCCCCGGCGGCACGCCCTCGACGCCCGCGCTCGCGGCGATGCTGCCCGCGTTCCCGGCCAACCTGCGCAAGACGCTCAAGGGCGCGCCGATGCCCGCCCCGCGCAACATCCTCTCGGCGGCCGTCGAGGGCACCCAGGTCGACTTCGACACGGCGCTGCGCATCGAGAGCCGCTACTTCACCGAGCTGGTGTGCGGCCAGGTCAGCAAGAACATGACCAAGGCGTTCTTCTTCGACCTGCAGGCGATCAACAACGGTGGTTCACGACCCGACGGCTACGAGCGCTACACGCCGCGCAAGGTCGCGGTGCTCGGCGCCGGGATGATGGGCGCGGGCATCGCCTACTCGTGCGCCCTCTCGGGCTGGGAGGTCGTGCTCAAGGACGTCTCGCTGGAGGCCGCGGAGAAGGGCAAGGTCTACTCCGAGGGGCTGGTCGCCAAGGCCGTCAAACGGGGGCGCACCACCGTCGAGAAGGGTGAGGCGCTGCTCGAGCGGATCACCCCGACCGCCGACTACAACGACCTCGCGGGCTGCGACGTCGTCATCGAGGCCGTCTTCGAGTCGGTGGCGCTCAAGCAGGAGGTGTTCCGCGAGGCGATGAAGGTGATCGAGCCCGACGCGCTGCTCTGCTCGAACACCTCCACGCTTGCCGATCACCGAGCTGGCCTCGGGCGTCGAGCGGCCGTCGGAGTTCATCGGCCTGCACTTCTTCTCACCGGTCGACAAGATGCCGCTGGTGGAGATCATCCGCGGCGAGCGCACCTCGGACGCGACGCTGGCCAAGGCGTTCGACGTGACGATCGGGCTGAAGAAGACCCCCATCGTCGTGAACGACAGCCGCGGCTTCTTCACCAGCCGCGTGATCGGCACGTTCATCAACGAGGGCGTGGCGATGGTGGCCGAGGGCATCGACCCGCAGACGGTCGAGCAGGCGTCCTCGCAGGCGGGCTACCCGGCCCCGGTGCTGCAGCTCTTGGACGAGCTGACGCTCACGCTGCCGCAGAAGATCCGCAGGGAGACCCAGGCCGCGGTGGTGGCCGCGGGCGGCACGTGGGAGCCGCACCCGTCGGACGCGGTGGTCGACAAGCTCGTCGACGCCGGGCGGACGGGCCGCTCGGGCGGGGCGGGCTTCTACGAGTACGAGGGCGGCAAGCGCGTGCGGCTGTGGCCGGGCCTGCGCACCGAGCTCGGGGCCACCAACCACGACGTCGACGTGCACGAGCTGGGCGAGCGCATGCTGTTCGTCGAAGCGCTCGAAACGCAGAAGTGCCTCGATGAGGGCGTGCTCACCTCGATCCCCGACGCCAACATCGGCTCGATCTTCGGGATCGGCTTCCCGGC
The DNA here is from genome assembly GCA_963799945.1 of uncultured Actinomycetota bacterium. Classification (GTDB taxonomy): domain Bacteria; phylum Actinomycetota; class Actinomycetes; order Mycobacteriales; family Pseudonocardiaceae; genus Pseudonocardia. The sequence continues at coordinate 141,728 of CAWCZG010000001.1, read as the reverse complement.
CTGGACGGGCGGCGTGGTGCAGTACGTCGAGGGCTACCCCGGCGGCGTCGCGGGCTTCGTGCGCCGCGCCGACGAGTTCGCGACGAAGTACGGCCCGCGTTTCGCGGTGCCCGAGAGCCTTCGCGCGAGGGCCTGACGGCGCGTGCGCGGGAGCGGTGGCCTGGCCGCCGTTCCCGCGGCACGGCGTGACCGGGCCCATTCGGCGGATGCGACCGTTAGGCCGCCTGGTGGGCCTATTTGCCGACGGGGCGGTTCATCGGTCAAGCTTCCGCGCCGGGGATGTGAGAGGCGAGGTGAAGCGGTGCCAAGTGAGTCGGACTGGTCCGATCTCGGACCGCTCGCGGCCGAGTTCGTGCGGCTGTCGGAAGAGCTGCTGAACGCGACGACGGTGCACGGCGTGCTGGAGCGTGTGGTGAACGCCACCAGGTCCGCCGTACCGGGAGCTGACCTCGTGAGCGTCACCCTGCGCACCGACGACGGCTACACCACCCCCGTCTACACCGACGAGCTCGCCTTGAAGCTCGACGAGGTGCAGTACGACCTGGGTGAAGGGCCGTGCGTCGAGTCCACCCGCACGCCCGGGCTCGGCGTCACCTTCTCCGGCGACCTCGCGAAGGGGATCGAGTTCCCGCGCTTCGGCCCGGCCGCCGCGGACCTCGGCGCGCGGAGCGTCATGGCCGTGGGTCTGTTCCCCGCAGGGCGACGTGCCGCGGTTCGGCGCCCTCAACCTGTACGCGTTCGACGCTGAACGGCCTCGACGAGGTCGACCGCGATCTCGCGCTGATCCTCGCCGCGCACGCCTCGACCGCGCTCGCGGGCACCGTCGCCTCCACCTCGGCCGAGCTGGAGGCGCTCCAGCTCCGGCAGGCGCTGCAGAGCCGCGACGTCATCGGCCAGGCCAAGGGCATCCTCATGGAGCGGCGCGGGATCTCCGCCGACGACGCGTTCGACGTCCTGCGCAGGGCGTCCCAGTCGCTCAACATCAAGCTGGCGACCGTGGCGCAGACGCTCGTGGACCGCCGCGCGGAGATCTGAAGGGATCGCACACGCGGCGATCAGGTTCCTCTCAGCAACCGGGGCCACCGTTGGTGATCTACCCCGAGGAGCCAGCCATGAGCAGCGCCACGAGCACCCTGCACCGCCCCGACCCCTCCGCCGCGCGCGGGCTGCGGGTCCTGGTGGTGGAGGACACCGACTCCGTGCGGCGGGCGGTGGCGCTCGGCATGCGGTCGTGGGGCTTCGAGGTCACGGCGGTGCGCGGGGGCGAGGACGCGCTGGCCGTGTACGCCGCCGTGCAGCCGCAGGTGATCATCACCGACCTCTCGATGCCCGGCATGGACGGGTTCGAGCTGATCGCGACGCTGCGGGTGCGCGGCATCGACGTCCCCATCCTCGTGATCACCGCCAGGGACTCGGCGCGCGACCGCGCCGCCGCCATGGCCGCGGGGGCCGACGGCTACCTGCTCAAGCCGTTCGGGCTGGCCGAGCTGTGCGACATCGTCCGCACGCTCGCCGACGACCACGCGGCGGTCGAGGTCCGGTAGCCGCTCAGGCGGCGAAGACGATCGCCCGGCTGTGCAGGTACTCGGCCAGCGCAGCCAGCCGGGCGAGCCTGCGCCGCTGCCCGTACGCCGACAGCGGGCCTACCGCCGTCGCGACCAGGCCCCCCACGAGGCCCGACACCTCGGCCGTCATCGTCACGATGCAGCCGTCGTCGCCGTCGGGGGTGATGAGGTCGGCGTAGTCGAGCCGGTGGCCGACCATGCTCGTCGTCCAGCGCATCCCGCGCCCCGGCTCGACCCACGTCACGTCCATCTGCGTGGCGGGTCCGAACCACGGCTTGACCATGGCCGACCACGCGGTGTCGAGGATGATCTCCGAGACGGAATCCACGCTGGCGATGTGCGGGGCCCACAGCTTCCAGGCGGTCACGTCGGTGAGTACGGCGTGCACGATGGAGGCAGGCGCGGCGACGGAACGCTCAGAGCGGATCACCCGTAAAGGGTAGGTCCCGCTAGCGCGGAGTGCCGAAAACTTGCGTCCAATAGAGGCCATAAGTGCCGCCTTCGGCGTAACCGACCCCGATCTGGGTCAGCTCGCCGTCGAGGATGTTCGCGCGGTGGCCCGGGCTGTCCATCCACCCGCGCACGACCTCCTCGGCGGTGCGCTGGCCCGCCGCGATGTTCTCGGCGACCTTCCGGTACGGGTAGCCCGCGGCGAGGGCCCGGTCCCACACCTGCTTGCCGTCCGGGTTCTCGTGGGCGAAGAAGGCGCGGCGGACCATGTCGACGCTGTGCGCCTGGGCGGCGCGGGCGAGCCGGGCGTCGACGGTGAGCGCGCGCAGGCCGTGGCGGGCGCGCTCGGCGTTGGTGCGGGTGACGACCTCGGCGAAGGGTCCGGCGGCGCTCTGACCCTGTGGGGCGGGTCCCTCGTCGGCGACGTCTACACCGAAGTCCCGCGCCAACCCGGCCAACCCGTCGGCGTAGCCCTGGCCCACCGCGCGCACCCGCCACGCTCCCGCGCGCTGGTAGACCTCGGCGAGCAGGGCGACCGTCTCCCTGCGCATCGGCGGCGGTCGGAAACGGGCGAAGGGCCGCTCCCGCGCGTCGGTGAGCAGCAGCGGCGGCAGCACGCCGACCGCCGAGCCCGTGTCCTCGGGGGACGCGACCACGACCACGCGGTCGGCCCCGCGGCGCAGCCGCTCGGGTGTGACGGTGAGCCGCCCCGCCCGCAGCCGGACCCCGGGCGCGTCGGGCTGGTTGTAGAAGACCATGTCGGCGTCGCCCGCGACGGTGCCCGAGGCGTTCAGCACCAGCGCCGAGAGGTCGAACGGGCCCACCGAGCGCCACGGTGAGCGCGCGCCCGGGCAGGGCGACGTTCGCACCGGGCGGCAAATCGGGCACCACACCCGTCCAACTCGCGGCGGCGGGAGCGCGGTTCCCCGTCAGATCTCCTTGGCCGACCAGCGCTGCTCGATCCGGCCCCACCGCCACACGCCCAGCGCCACCACCCAGGCCACGACGAACAGGCCGACGATGGCGTAGCCCGCGTAGTCCAGCGGGACGGCGGCGATCCAGGCCAGCGGGCCGGAGACGATCCCGGTCTCGTCGGCGAGCACGGACACCAGCTCGATCGTGCCGATCACCAGCGCGACCGCGACGGAGAGCGCGGTGATCGTGATGTTGTAGTAGACCTTCCGCACCGGCTTCGCGAACGCCCACCCGTAGGCGAAGTTCATGAACACGCCGTCGGTGGCGTCGAGCAGGCTCATCCCGGCGGCGAAGAGCACCGGCAGCACGAGGATCGCCCAGAACGGCAGGCTGAACGCGGCGGCGCCGCCCGCGAGCACGAGCAGGCCGACCTCCGTGGCCGTGTCGAAGCCCAGCCCGAAGAGCACGCCCACCGGGTAGATGTGCCACGGCTTGGTGATCGACTTGGTGAGCCCACCGAGGAGCCGGCTCATCAGCCCGCGCTTGTTGAGCTGCGCCTCGAGCTCGGCCTCGTCGAACAGGCCCGACCGCATGCGGAAGAAGATCTTCACGATCCCGACGAGCACCACGAGGTTGAGGATCCCGAGCAGCCAGAGGAACACCCCGGACACCGAAGCCCCGATGACGCCGGTGATCGCGTGCAGCCGCGACCCGTCGTCCTCGACCTCTCCGGCCAGCGCCTTCACGCCGACCGACAGCAGCAGCGCCAAGCCGAAGACGATCGTCGAGTGGCCGAGGGAGAACCAGAAGCCGACCGACAGCGGTTTGCGCCTGCCGTCGGCGAGCAGCTTCCGCGTGGTGTTGTCGATCGCGGCGATGTGGTCGGCGTCGAAGGCGTGCCGCATCCCGAACGTGTAGGCGAGTACGCCGATGCCCAGCCCGTAGATGCCCGTCGCGCCGCCGAGGTCGTAGTGCTGGGGGATGACGAACGCGAAGAGCACCCCGAAGCCGACGACGTGCAGCAGGAGCACGAAGCCCGCCATGCCCGCGATCGAGCGGCGGTCGGCCGGGGTGAGCGCCCCGATTGCGCGCGCCCACCGCGAGGGGCGGGTGGAGGAGAGCGTCATGGCGACTCGCAGACAGGTCGGGGCGGGGTCCTCCGACCGTAAGACCGCTCGTTTGCTTCAGCAAGTCGTTGGCGATTAGCTGAAAGGCACCCGCTCGTCCAGCCGCACCGAAGCGCGCCCCGCGGCCCGCCACGCGCGGGCGGTGAGGTCCCGGTCCTCCTCGGTGACGAGGTTGCCCATGACGCGCAGCGCGACGGTCATCAACGCCCGCGACCGCATGCCGACCGGCCCGGCCACCGGGAGCAGTCGGGGCAGCGTGAGCAGGCCCGCGAGGCGTCGCGCGATCGAGAACGCCTCCCCGTAGTGGCGGCGCAGGGTGGCGGGCCAGCCGCTGCCGAGGTGGCGTTCCGCGGCCATCAGCTCGGCCACCAGCCTGCCCGTCTCCAGCCCGTAGTCGATGCCCTCACCGTTTAGTGGGTTGACACAGCCCGCGGCGTCGCCGATGAGGGCCCAGTTGTGCCCGGCGACGTGCGACACCGCCCCGCCCATCGGCAGGAGGGCCGAGGCGGGGAGGCGGACGGGGCCGTCGAGCTGCCAGTCGTCGCGGCGCGCGTCGGCGTAGTGCTGGATGAGGCTGCGCAGCCGGATCTGGGCGGGCCGCGCCGCCGTGGCCAGCGTGCCGACGCCGATGTTGACCTCGCCGTCGGAGAGCGGGAAGACCCAGCCGTAGCCCGCGAGGACCTCGTTCTCCTCGCCGCGCAGCTCCAGGTGGGAGGAGATCCACTCGTCGTCGCTGCGGCCGGAGCGGATGTAGCCGCGCGCGGCCACGCCGTAGGCGGTGTCGCGGTGCCACTCCCGCCCCAGCGCCCGGCCCAGCGGGGAGCGGGCGCCGTCGGCGACGACCAGGCGTCGGCAGCTCACGACGTGGGTCTCGGCGGCGCGGGTGAAGACGACGCCGGTCACCCGGCCGCCGTCGCGTTCGACGTCCACCGCCCGCGCTCCGTCGAACGGCACGGCCCCGTCCTTCAGCGCGACCTCGCGGATCCGTGCGTCCAGCTCCAGCCTCGGCACCGCGCCGCCGTAGGAGGGCAGCGAACCGCCGGGCCAGGGCAGCTCCAGCACGGTGCCGAACCCGGCGGCGCGCAGACCCCGGTTGGTGCCGTGGGCGCGCACCCAGTCGCCCAGGCCGAGCCGCTCCAGCTCCGCGATGGCCCGCGGGGTGAGGCCGTCGCCGCAGGGCTTGTCGCGGGGGAACACCGCCGCGTCGGCGAGGACGACGTCGAGCCCCGCCCGCGCCGCCCACGCGGCCGCCGCCGAGCCCGCGGGCCCCGCTCCGACCACGAGCACGTCGGTCGAGGTGGGGGGAGCGGAGGCGGGCATGGCTCCAGTGTCCAGGGGATCGCGACCCCCTGCGCTGTGAGCCCCACCGCCCCGACTTCGCACCCCGGAGTTCGACTGCGCACCCCGCCGGCGGGGTGCGAGGTCGTTATGGGGGGTGCGAAGTGGCGTGGGGGTGGCGGCCCCAGTCCGACTTCGCACCCCTTGGCGCCACTTCACACGGCGGGGGCGGGGTGCGAGGTCGCTCGGAGGGGTGCGAAGTGGCCGTGGGGGCGTGCGAGGTCGCCCGCGGTGGCGGGGCGCGCGGGGCTATACCCGGTCGCGGCCGGTGCTCGGCGTCGACCGCGTGGACCGTGCCCGCCAAGGTGCCGACGTAGATCAGGCCGTTGGCGGCGGCGGGGGAGGAGTCGTCGATGGGGCCCGCGGCGGGGAAGCGCCAGCGCACCTGGCCGGTGGTGGCGTCGACGGCGTGCAGGAAGCGGTCGTGGCTGCCCACGACCACGAGCCCGTCGACCACCAACGGCGTCGACCGGATGCCGCCCGCGGTCGGGTAGGACCAGCGCGGGCGGCCGGTGTCGGACTCCAGGGCGTAGAGGCTGCCATCGTCGCTGCCGACGTACAGGACGCCGTCGGCGACGGTCGGCGTGGACACGATCCCCATCTGGGCCGCGAAGTCCCAGACCCACGCGCCGGTCTGGGCGTTGAGGGAGCGGATCTTGTCGTCGTCACCGCCGATGAAGACCGACGACCCGACGACCCGCGGCGAGGAGTCGACCGTGCTCGACGTCGTGTACTGCCACTTCTGCGTGCCGGTGGCCGCGTCGATGCCGTAGACGTTGTGGTCGCGGCAGCCGACGTAGACCACGCCGTCGACGATCGCGGGCGAGGAGTTGAACCAGCCGCCTCTGGCGAACTTCCAGGTCACGGCGCCGGAGCGGACGTCGAAAGCCATGAGCAGGTTCGACCGGCTGCCCACGACGACCAGGCCGCCCGCGACCGCGGGCGAGGAGTGCACGGGGCCGCCGGTGTCGGTGGCCCACCGCCGTTCGCCGGTGCGGGCGTCGACCGCGTGCAGCGACCCGTCCTGCCCCCCGACGAACACGGTGCCGTCGGCGATCCGCGGCGACGACGTGACCGAGCCCTGCGTCGCGTACCGCCACCGCTGGGCGCCGGTGGCGGCGTCGAAGGCGTAGAGGTAGTGGTCGTTGCTGCCGATGTAGACGACGCCGTCGTCGACCAACGGCGAGGAGTAGATCTTGTCGCCGGTCTGCGCGGTCCACGGCCCGGCCCCGCGCAGTGCGCCGGTGCTCGCCAGCGCGGCCCACGTCGCCCCGCCAGCCGCCAGCACCCCGATGGCCGTGCCGCCGCCGATCAGCAGCCTGCGCCTGCTCAGCGGCTTGCGCACCGTCCGGTTGGCCACCGTGGCCGCGGCCTCGGTGAGGTCGGCCGCCTCCGTGGGGCTGTCGTCGACGGCGCGGGTCGGGGTGATCGTCACCAGCGGCGCCCCGACGAGCGCCGCCCGTGCCGCGTCGGCCAACGCGCCCGCGGTGGGGTAGCGCGCGGCCGGGTCCTTGGCCATGCCGTGCGCGACGACCTCGTCCAGTGCGGGGGGCAGCTCCGGGCGCTCGCCCGTGGGCCGCGGCGGCTCCCGCACCAGGTGCGCGTGCATCACCGAGGGCAGGCTCTCCGCCTGGAACGGCCGGTGCCCGAGCAGGCACTCCACCAGCACGCAGGCCAGCGAGTAGACGTCGACGCGCTCGTCCCAGTCGTCGCCGGTGAACCGTTCCGGCGCCATGTAGCCCGCGCTGCCCATGCCCATCGTCGTGCGGCTGACGGTCGGACCGTCGAGCGCACGGGCGATGCCGAAGTCGGTGAGGTACGCGACGCCGCGCTCGGCCCGCTCCGCGCCGACGAGCAGCACGTTGGACGGCTTGACGTCGCGGTGCACGAGCGACTGCGCGTGCGCGGCGTCGAGGGCGTCGGCCACCTGGGTGATCAGGTCGACGGTCCGCGCCGCGGAGAGCGGGCCGCGCGCGATGAGGCCCGCGAGGTCACCCCCGTCGACGAGGCGCATGTCGATGAAGAGCTGGCCGTCGATCTCGCCGTAATCGTGGATGGGCACGATGTGCGGGTCGTTGAGCTTGGCCGCCAAGCGCCGACTCGCGCTGGAACCGCGACCGGTACTGCTCGTCGGCGGCCAGCTCGCGCAGGAGCCGCTTGAGCGCGACATACCGCTGACGGCGGCTGTCGTAGGCCCGATGGACCTCGCCCATGCCACCCCGCCCGATCAGGGCGTCGAGCCGGTAGGGCCCGAAGACCTCCGGTTCCACCAGGTCAGCCTAGCCAGGCCCCACCACCGTGACCTCGGTGGCGTCCCGGCAGACGACCCAGACCCGCCCGTCGGTGCGCGCCACCGCCATCGCCACCGGACCCGCGCCGACCGCCACCGGCGGTCCGACGTCCAGCGTCGCGGTGTCGACGGCGCGGACCGCGCCCTCGTCGGCGTCGGCCACGTAGAGCAAGGCGCCGTCGCGCGAGAGGGCCAGCGCGCTGGGTCCGCTGCCGACCCGGACGGACCCGACGTTCGCCCGGCTGGTCGCGTCGACCACGGTCAGCGTGCCCTCGCCGCGCGCGGCCACCCAGACCCGCCGCGCATCGGCGACCACGGCGGCGGGGGCGCGGCCGACGGGCACCGTCGCGACGGTCGCCCGTTGCGCGGTGTCGATCACCGTCAGGTCGTCGGATCCGGAGTTGGCGACGTAGAGCAGCTTCCCGTCGGGGCTGGTCGCGAGCCCGGCCGGGGACGCGTCGACGGGCAGCGGCGGCGCGGGCGCCGGGGTCGCCGGGTCGATCACCGTGACGGTGCCGTCGCCCGCGTTGGCCACGTAGAGCACCGAGCTGAACGTCAGCGGCCCCGGGAAACGCCCGGCCGCGATCGTGCCGACGACCCGTAGGCCTGCGTCGAGCACCGCGACGCTGCCCGCCGCCGTCTGCGCGACGAACGTGGTGCCGTCCGGGGCGATCGCGATGCCGGTCGGACCGCCGCGCACGGGCACGGAGCTGACCGCGCCGGACGCGGTGTCGATCACCGAGAGCGTGTCGACGGACTGGTTGGTGACCACCGCGCGGGCGCCGTCGGGCGTGATCGCCACACCGGCAGGGCCCACCCCGACCACGACGGTCGTGTCGACGGCGAGCCGCGGCCCGTTCGGCCGCAGGGCCAGGGCGCCCGCCGCTCCTCCGGCCGCGACGACGGCCGCCGCGCCGATCAGGACCGTCCGGCGGGAGATCCGCCGTCGCGGCTGGTCCTCCAACGCGGCCCGCGCTGCGGCGGCCAGCGCACCCGCGCTCGGGTACCGGTTGTCGGCCTGCTTGGCCATCCCGCGCGCCACGACGGCGTCCAGCGCGCGCGGCAAGCCCTTCTGCAGCTCCGAGGGCCGCGGCGGGGGATGGGTGAGGTGGGCCTGCACCGCGCCCAGCATGTCCTCGGCAGGGAACGGGCGGCGCCCGGTGAGGCACTCGCAGAGCACGCAGGCGAGCGAGTAGACGTCGATGCGGTGGTCGTACGGGTCGCCGGTCATGCGCTCGGGGGCCATGTAGGCCGTCGTGCCCAGCGCGAGCCCCGGTCGGCTGCTCGTCCGGTCGCCCACCTCGCTCGCGATGCCGAAGTCGGCGAGGTAGGCGAACCCGCGCTCGGCCGCGCGGTCGAGCGAGCCCTGGAGCAGCACGTTCGACGGCTTCACGTCCCGGTGCACCAGGCCCTCGGCGTGCGCGGCGTCGATGGCGTCGGCCACCTGGGAGATCACGTCGACGGCCCGCTCCGCGCTCAGCGGGCCCCGGCGCAGCAGCGCGGCGAGGTCGATGCCCTCGACGAGGCGCATGTCCAGGAACAGCCGCCCGTTGATCTCGCCGTAGTCGTGGATGGGGATGACGTGCGGCTCGGACAGCTTGGCCGCGAGCGCGGACTCCCGGCGGAACCGCTCCCGGTACTCGGGATCGCTCGCGAGGTGGTGCTGCAGCCGTTTGACGGCGACCGTGCGGTCGCGCTGGATGTCCAGAGCGCGGTGGACCTCGCCCATCCCCCCGCGGCCGATGAGCTCGTCGAGCCGGTAGGGCCCGAACCGCTCGGTCATCGTGGCTTGGCGATCACCGGGAACGCCGATGCGTCACGGCGGATGAAGCGCACCACCCCGCGCGCCACACCGGCCGCCTCGAGTATCGAGAACAGGGGGATCCCGACGACCACCGCCACATGCTCCCACCAGCGCGGTTCGTCCTCGCACGACGCCTTCGCGTTGAGCGTGAGCCCGACCCGGTAGCACCAGACCGAGTAGGCCAGGTTCGCCGCCCAGATCGGCTGCAGCCACGCGACCGCGGGCAGCGTGTTCATGTCGCCGATCAGCCACCCGATGCCCAGCACGACGCCGACGTGCTGCAGCGGGACGAACGCCCAGACCGTCACGTTGTGCAGCAGCAGCAGGCGGTGCCGCAGCGGCACGGCCCGGCTCCACGCCAGCTCCATCAGGCCCCACGCCCAGCGCTCCCGCTGCACGACGAACGCCGCGATCGTGGCCGGGGTGGCGCCGAAGCACCGCCCGGGGAACCAGTCGGTGCTCCCGGGGTGGCGCGCGGCAAGCTCCAGCGCGAACTGGGCGTCCTCGACCATCGTGCGCGGGCCGAAGTCCCACCCGATCTCGGCCTCCACTGACGCTCTGACCAGCAGCAGCTCGCCGTGCAGCCCGGCGAGGGGCGTGCCGGTGCCGGTGGTGGCGGCGAACGTCGACACGTCGCCTGCGGGCCGGATCGCGTCGGCCAGCCACAGCAGCCGCGACGCGCCGAGCTCGCGCGGGTAGGTGAGCACCCCCTGCGCCAGGTGTTTCGCGGCAGGCCCGGCGTCGCGCTGCTGGTGGACGAACCGGGCCAGCTCCTGCGCGGTGTCGGGGCCGATCGCGGTGTCGTCGTCGAGGTGCAGCACCCAGAGATCGGGATCAGGGGGTCGCTGGGTGAGCGCGTACTGGTTCGCGCGGGCCTTGAACTGGGTGCCGTTGGGCGTGGCGTAGCCGCGCGGCACGGTGACGACGCTCGTGGCGGGCAGTGCCGCCAAGCCTGCGATCTCCGCTGCCGCCGCGCACCCCTCCTCGATGACGATCTCGATGCTGCGGCCGGGGAAGAACGGCGCCAGGTGCACGCAGGAGAGCACCACCCGGCGCAGCGCGGGGAGGGTGTCGATCCGGCCGATCGTCGGGATGACGACGATCAGGCGCTCCGGCGCCGGCGGCACCGGCCCGGTCGGCGCCCGCCGCAGCCGGAACCGGGTGCGCAGCGCGCCGAAGATCCCGAGCGCCATCCCGAGCGTGGGCAGCGACCACAGGAACGTGGTGGCCCAGCCGGTGATCCCGGTCGGGCCGCGCGTCGGCCACAGCACCAGCGAGCAGAACATCGCCACCGCGAACATCACCGGGAGCGTGAGGAGGCCGGGTCGGACGACGTCGAGTGCGGACCGGGCCCTGGCAACAACGACGGCAGGCGCTGCTCGCGTCACCTCGTTGCCCGCCTCCCCGATGCGGTCGGTGACCGCGCGCCGGGGATGCTATCCCCGAATCGGGTGACGGCAGGAAAACCTCGATCACCGGCGGCGCGTGACGAAGCCCGAGTCGTAGGCCAACACCACGGCCTGCACGCGGTCGCGCACGCCGAGCTTGGTGAGGATGCGGGCGACGTGGGTCTTGACCGTGGTCTCGGCGATCACCATCTCGCCCGCGATCTCGGCGTTCGAGCGGCCGCGGGCCATCAGCCGCAGCACCTGCAGCTCGCGCTCGGTGAGGCTGTGCATCACGGCCGGGATCCCGGTGGGCACCGCGTCGGGCGCGGCGAACTGCTCGATGAGCCTGCGCGTGATGGAGGGCTCGATCAGGGCTTCCCCGCTCGCCGCCGCCCGGATCGCCGCGATCAACCGGGAGGCGGGGGCGTCCTTGAGGAGGAAGCCGTACGCGCCCGCGCGCAGCGCGCGGACCACGTACTCGTTCTGGTCGAAGGTGGTCAGCACGACCACGCGCGGCGGATCGGGCAGCGCCATCAGCCGTTCGGTGGCGCTGAGGCCGTCGAGCCGGGGCATGCGGATGTCCATGAGCACGACGTCGGGCCGGGTGCTGGCGGCCAGCTCCAACGCCGCGAGCCCGTCCGCGGCCTCGCCGACGACCGCGATGTCCGGTTCGGACTCCAGGATGACCCGGAAGCCCGCGCGCAGCAGCTGCTGGTCGTCGGCGACGAGGACGCGGATCTGCACGGGCTCATTGTGCTCGGCGGCTCATCCGTGAGGAGGACGCGGCCACCAAAGATCGTCCTCGCTGATGACGACCCGGCGGGTCTCCCGCTCGTAGCGTTTCCCCAGGCCGGACGAACCGGTCGCACAGGAGGGAACCAACGATGACCACCATCTTCACCGGGGTGCGCCGGGGCGACGTCGCCCTCGCCGTCCTCGTGACCGGCCTCGGCGTTGCACTCATGCTCGAGAACATCATGGCGGGGCCCGACGCGGGCGTCCGCGTCGATTCGCACTCCTGGCTGATGGTGCCGGTGTTCGCGCTGGCCACGATCCCGATCCTGTGGCGACGGCGCAGCATGCTCGCCGTCTGCCTCGTGACCGCCGCCGCGCTGGCAGTGCACCTGCTCGCCTTCGACTGGATGGTGCGCTGCGGCGCGGGCCTGCCGCTGGCCTTCGCCCTCGCCTACGGGGTCGGTCGGCTGAGTGACGGGTGGCGGTCCTGGGTCGGGCTGCTCCTGGTGACCGGGATCCAGGTCCTTGTCCTGGCGAAGGACTCGGCAGCAGGATTGGACATCATCCCGGTGACCGCGGTCATCGGAGTGGCGGTCTGGGGCGTCGGTGTGTGGGTGCGACGGCGTGCGGGTCGCGACGTGACCGTCGGCGCGCCCGTCCCGGCCGCGGCCTGACCGGTAAGGGGAGCTGTGATCGACGCCCGGCGCGGACTCCGCCCACTGGACGCCGTCCTCACCTGCCTGCTGGTCGCCCTGGCCGCGTGGATGATCGCGCTGGACGTCGTCAGCGACGATCCGACGATCCGGATCGACTCCCGGTCCTGGCTGATGTTCCCGGTGTTCCTGCTCGCCTTCGTGCCGGTGCTGTGGTGGCGGCGCAACCTGCTGGGTGTGATCGGCTTCGCGGCGGTGGTGATGATCGCCCACGACGTGGCTTTCGGGCACCTCGTCCGCTGCGGGGCGGGGCTCCCGCTCGCTTTCGTGCTGGCCTTCCTGGCCGGGCTGGGCTACGACCGCCGCCGCGGCCTCGTCGCCGTCGCCCTGACCGCCGTCCTGGCCGCCGCGGTGCTGATCTGGGACACCGCGGCGGGGCCGGAGGTCATCCCCGTGGTCCTGGTGATCCTCCTGGTGCTGTGGGGGATCGGGCAGGTGGCGCGCAGCCGTTCGACGTTGGCCGACGAGCTGCGCCTGCGCAACCAGGAGTTGCAGGGTCTTCGTGAGGAACGGGCCGCGCTGGAGGTCGCCGTCGACCGCCAGCGGGTGTCTCAGGAGCTCGAGACGCTGCTCGACGAGCGCCTCAGCCGTCTGGAGGCCGCGGCCGAGGCGGGCACGGCGATCGACGATCCCGACCGGGCGCGCGAGGTGCTCCTGGCGGTTGAAGAGGACAGCCGCAGCACGTTGGACGACATGCGTCGGGTCGTCGGGGTGCTGCGCGGCGGCGAGGTGACGCTGGCGCCGACGCCCTCGGTCGCGCACATGGACGCGCTCCTGTCCCGGATGGGGCACGGGCGCCTGGCCGTCAGCGGTGATCCCCGGGTGCTCCCGGCCAGCCTCGAGCTGTCCGCCTACCGGATCGTCGAGCACCTCGTCACCGTCCTCGCGGACGACTCCGAATCGCCGGTGGCGGTGCGGGTGCGCTTCGCCGAGGACGCGCTGGAGATCCACGTCTCCGGCTCGGTGCCGCGCGGCGCCGACCTGCGGGAAGCGGTCGCCCGCGCCAGGGAACGGGCCCGGCTGCACGCCGGGTCGCTCGACGCCAAGGTCGTCCGGGGGCAGGCGCGTGTCGTGGCGTACCTGCCCGTCCTGAACGGCTGAGGCCGTGCCCGTTCGAGCTCCCGGGCGTCGCGCCGAGGCCGTGCTGACCGCGGTCGTGGCCGCGGCCCTGCCCGCGGTGCCGATCGCCGTCGCGGGATGGCCGTCGGGGCTCGCGGGCCAGATCGGTGCGCTCTGCGCGGTGGTCGGCGCCGCTTGCATCGCCGGTTGGCGGCGGTGGCCGCGCGTCGTCGCGGTGCTCGGCCCGGCACTGTTCCTGGTGCCGCTGTTCCTCGGGCCCGACCTGCCGACGATCGGGCTCGCGATACTGCTCGCCTACGCCGCGCTCGCGGCCGACCAGTTCAGCGGCCGCGCCGCATGGGTCGCCGCCGCGACCTTCGTGGGCTACCTCGCCGTGGCCTACGTGATCACGGGGGACGACAGCCCCGGCCTGATCGTCCTGACCCTCCCCGGGTACCTGGCGGGCACCGCGATCCGGCTGCGCCGCCAGACCGCCGACGAGCTGGCCGAGCGGGGGCGCGAGCTCGACCAGGAACGCGAGATGTTCACGGCGGTCTCCGTGCGCAACGAGCGCGCCCGGATCGCCAGCGAGCTGCACGACATCGTCGGCCACGCCCTGAGCGTGATGGTGGTCCAGGCGGCAGCGGGGCAGCGGCTGGTCGACCGGAAGCCGGAGGCCGCGCGGGCATCGCTGGAGGCCATCGCCGAGTCCGCGCGCCGGGGCCGGGCCGACCTGGCGCGGCTCGTCCAGCTCCTGACCGGCAGCCAGGTCGCCACCCCGGACCTGGCCCTCGTCGACGAGATCGTCTCCAGCGCCGCGCGGAGCGGCCTGCGGGTGACCTGCCGGTTCGAAGGCGACCGCGACGGGGTCGACGAGCCCGCAGCGCACATGGCGTTCCGGGTGGTGCAGGAGAGCCTGACCAACGCGCTGCGCCACGCCCCGGGCTCGGCTGTGCGGGTGCTGGTCCGCGGGGACGACGACGGGCGTTCGCTCACCGTGCGCGTCGAGAACGACCAGGCCTCCGCAGGCGCGCGCAGCGATCTGGTCGGCACGGGTCGCGGGTTGGCGGGCCTGCGGGAGCGCGTGTTGGCCGCGGGTGGGGCCTTCGCCGCGGGCCCGACCAGCGAGGGCGGATGGCTGGTGCAGGCCCGGCTCGGCGGCTAGCGCTACTCGCCGATCCGACCGTCGATGCGCTCGCGCAGGAGGTCGGCGTGGCCCAGGTGGCGGGCGTACTCCTCGATGAGGTGGACGAGCACCTGCCGCAGCGTCTTGTGCATCGCCTCCGGGTCGACGCCCGGGACGCCCAGGTCCGGCGCCTCGGCCACGTAGGCGTCGGTGAAGGCGCACTCGGCCCGCCACGCCGCCCACGCCTCGTCGACGAGCGCGGGATCGGCGACGGCGTTGTCGAAGTCGCCGTCGCGCTCCTCCGGCGTCCAGAACAGCGGCGGTGCGTCGAGCCCGGCCATGCGTCGTCGCATCCAGGAACGCTCGACGTCGGCGAGGTGGCGGACCAGCCCGAGCAGCGACATCGTCGAGGGCGGGACCGAGCGGGCGGCCATCGCCTCCGCGTCCAGGCCGGAGCACTTCATCTCCAGCGTGAAGCGCTGGTCGCGGAGGAAGACCACCAGCGTGCTGCGCTCGTCGTCCATCGGGGGGCGGAGCTCGCGGGGGTCGTCGGCGAGGTCGACGAACATGTCGGCACGCGTGGTGGACGCCATGGGGTGAGCCTGCCCCTTCGCGGCGGACCGCGCAGCGATTATCGGACAGGCGCAGACTCCCGTCGCCGGGTCAGGGCGGCCACCGCGCCGAAGGCCGGCGCCATGACCACCCAGCCCGGCCGGTCGAGCAGGCCGCCGCTCGCGGTGTCGAACGTTGTGCCCGCCGCGTAGAACAGCAACGGCAGGCCTGCTGCGGCGTTGACGACGCCGTCGATCCCGCCGGGATCGGCTTCACCCTCCGCCCGCTGCGGACGGTGCGCCGCTAGGCCGGGCCGACCTCGCAGGCTCTGCGGCGTCCTCGCAGGTGGTCAACCGGGTGCGAAGCACCGCGTGCTCTGCGAGGTCGACGTGGGCCCGGCTCAGCGCCTGCGCGCGACGGCCAGGAGGGCGTCGTGGATCCCGCCGTTGCTCGCCACGATGTCCGTCACGGCGGCGGAGGCGATGCGCACACCGCTGCCATCGGTGACCCGGCCTCCGGCCTCCTCGACGAGCAACTGGCCCGCGCTGATGTCCCATGGCGGCATCGCGCGCTCGCAGTAGGCGGTGAGGTGCCCCGCGGCGATGTGGGCGAGCAGCAGGGCGGGTGCGCCCATGAAGCGGACTCCACCCGCCGCGTTCATCAGCCGCTCCATGTCGCCGACGAACTCGCCGATCCGCCCCGCGTCCGAGGTCTGGACCTGGGTGGCGACGATCGCGCGACGCAGTTCGGCTTCCGGCGAGACCCGCAGCGGCGTTCCGTTCACCGTCGCCCCGAACCCGCGGCCCGCGGCGAACAGGTCGTTGTGCACCGGGTCGAACACCGCGCCTGCCAGCACCTCGTCATCCGCGCGCAGCGCCACCGAGACGCAGTACCAGGGGATGCCGTTGGCGAAGTTGGACGTGCCGTCGAGCCCGTCGACGTACCAGACGTGCGACGCGTCGCCGCCCGGCACGGTGCCCTCTTCGCCGACGACGGTGTGGTCGGGGAACGCGCCGCGGAGCACGTCGACGACCGCGGTCTGGGCCGCCAGGTCGGCCGAGGTCGTCAGGTCGACGCGGGCATCCTTGAGGGTGACGTCGAGCGTGGTGCGGTCGGTCGCCGTGAGGACCGCACCCCCGGCCCGGGCGGCCGCGGCAGCGACCTCCCGAGCGGCCTCGGCCGCCACCGGGCCCCGCGTACGCGCTTCCGTCACCCCCGGAGGCTAACCCGCGATCACCGCCGGGGCCGGTGATCCGTCGCGGCGTGCGGGCCGCCGATCGATGGCGGTGGGCACCAGCCCCGCCGGGATGGCCCCGAGCGGACGTTGCCCGACGTAACACGACGGTGGTCTGCTCCGCGTCGCCCACTGTCGGAGGCCCGCCGCCGCGCCTGCGCGGCAACAGGATGAGCACGACTCCCGTACCCATCGGTAGTGCGAGATGGCCGGTGACCGCCGTTGATACCGACGCGCGCTCGAGGTCGACACCAGCGGGGTTCCGATTGTGGAAGACCCCGCTCGTGTCGACCTCGGCCGTCAGTGGGGGAGTTCAGGGGTCGCGGTGTCGAGGGGAACGGCCCCGGCGCGCACCAGGTCGAGGTGCACGCTCTGGCGGGGCAGGACGGCGTCGAGGGCCCAGTCGGCGGCGGTGCGGACGCGGTTGCCGGGCATCGCGGCCAGGTGGTACCCGCGGGTCACGACCTTCGCGGGCAGCCCGGCGAGCGGCACGTGCAGCGGGTTGGCCGCGGCCTGGATACCGCCGAGGTCGACGACGAAGCCCAGGTCGTGGTGGCGGTAGGACCGGGGCGTGCCGTGCCCGAGTGACGCGGCCACGTTGTGCGCGGCGAGCTTGCCCTGGCGGGAGGCGTGCTGGGCGGTCATCGCCGTGATCGAGCCGGGCCGCGTCAGGTCCGGGACGGCGGCGGCGTCGCCCGCGGCGAAGACCTCGGGGTGCCCGGGCACGGCCAAGTCGGGCCCGACCACGAGGCGGCCCTTCTCGGTGGGCAGCCCGAGGGCCTTCACGAGCGGGTCGGCGCGCACGCCGACGCACCAGATCAGGGTGCGGGTAGGCACCGTCTCGCCGGTCGTCAACCGCACCCCGTCGTGGGTCGCCTCCGCCACCGACTCGCCGGTGCGCACCTCCACCCCCCGTCGTTCGAGCACGCGGCCCGCGGTCCGGGAGAGGCGGCGGTCCAGTTCGGGCAGCACGCGGGGCGCGAGGTCGAGCAGCATCCACCGCATCCGGCGCGCGCGCAGCTGCGGCAGCCCGCGGCGCAGCGCGTCGGTGAACAGCGGGCCCTGGGCGGCGACCTCGGTGCCGGTGTAGCCCGCGCCCACGACGACGAACGTGCAGCGGGCGTCCTGCTCGGCGGGCTCCGCGGCCACCGCGGCCAGCTCGATCTGCCGCGCGATGTGGTCGCGCAGGTAGAGCGCCTCGGGGATGCCGCGGAAACCGTGGGCGTTCTCGGCGACACCCGGCACGGGCAGCAGCGTGTTGACGCTGCCGACGGTGAGCACGAGCCGGTCGTAGGTGAGGGAACCGCGGTCGCCCTCAGGACCCTTGTAGCCGACGGTGCGGGCCTTGAGATCGATCTCGTCGACCTCGCCCAGCACGAGCTCCACCCCGGGCAGCGCCGCGGGCAGCGACACCGCGATCCGGCGGGGGTCGAGCACGGCCGCCGCGACCTCGGGCAGCAGCGGCAGGTAGAGGAAGTAGTCGGTCGGGTTGACCAGCGTGATCTGCGCCGAGCCGCGCAGGGTCCGCGCGAGCGAGCGGGCGGCGTCGAACCCGGCGAACCCGGCCCCGACGACGACGATCCTCGGCCGCTCGCTCACGCCGGGCACCCTGTGCTCTTCACGGCGGCGGCGACGAGCTGGGAAGTGGTCATGCGCCTCAGCCTTCCAGTGCGCGCGACCAGGCGCACCTGGCACCGAGAGTCACGGATCTGTCGCCCGATCTACGAATCCATGACTCTCGACGCCGATATCGGCGCTACCCCCGGATCAGACCACCGCGTCGGCGACGACGGCCCGCAGGTCACCGCCCGTGGTGCGGAACACCTCCCGTTGGCGGGTGGCCCCGTTGCCGCGGCCCAGCAGCGCCGTAACGAGCTCGCTGACCAGACCGAGGTCACCGGTGTCCTCCAGCGCTGGCGTGACGTGCTTGACCAGCGCGTTCAGCACGTCAGCAGGCTTGCCCGGGCTGCAGCGCGGGTGGGAGCAGCAGCGACCCTTCGAGCCCGGCCTTCCCGGCCTGCCACGCCGCGAGGCGCAGCACCTCGGTGCGGATGTCCGGCGGCTCCTCCCCGGCGCGCCACTCCCGCACGGCCGTGTCGACGAGCGCCCTGACCAGGCCGGCGATCAGGACAGCGTCGTCGGACTCGCGGCAGACGTCGGCCACCCGGACCTCGAGGGTCGGCTGGTGGGCCGACAGGCGGGCGTCGAAGTAGAGCATGCCGTCGTCGAGGATCGTGTCGGTGGCGAGCATCGCGCCGGTGACGGCCCGGTAGCCCGCCGCCGAGCCGAAGAGCCCCGTCGGCCCGGCGCTGGGCCATCGCGACCAGACCTGGTTGCGGTAGCTGGCGTGGCCCGAGTCCGCGCCTTGCCAGAACGGCGAGTTGGCCGAAAGCGCCAGCAGGACGGCCAGCCACGGCCGTATGCGGTCGAGCGCGGCCACGCCCTCGTCCTCCGAAGCGATGCCGACGTGGATGTGGCAGCCGCAGGTCAGCTGCTCGTCGCCTGCCGCTCCGGCCCGTTCCAGCATCCGCTTGTAGCGACGTCCGGGGGAGACGGTGGGGTGCGCGGGCAGCGGCGACGTGGCGAGCGCCGCCAGCTCCACACCGACCGCGCGCGCTGCCTCGCTGGGCCGAACCGCGCACGCGGCGCAGTTCGCGTCCGACCTCGTCGAGGGTCCGGCAGGGCCGGGTGCCGGTCTCCAGCTGCTCGCGCTGGAGCTCGCCGGTCAGCTCGTCGTCGTCGGCGGCCGTCAGGACGCTGCCCGCCATCGCCCGCGCCTGTCCGCTGTCCGGATCGACGAGGAGAAACTCCTCCTCGACGCCCACTGTGCGCGCTGCTCGGATCATGGCGTGGTGTTCCCACTGTGGGAACTGCGCACTCCTGCCGATATCGCTCAACCGGACAAACGGCGATGATGGTCATCACTGTCCCGCAGACGAAGGAGTCCGCCCCGTGACCGAGCCTTCGACCGGCGCAGCCCGGTACGAGCGCGTCTTCGGGACGAGCCGGGTGCCCGTGACGTTCCCGCACCACGAGGACGAGGACGGCGTGCGCGACATCGAGCATCCGGTCCCGTTCTCGACGGTGGTCCTCCGCGACCCCGACAACATCCAGCTCGAGCTCATCCACATGCCGGGCTGAGCACCGTCAGTCGTCGACACCGTCGCGCAGCAGCAGGACCGTGCGGAGCACCTGCTCCACCGCGGCTGCGAACGCATCGCCGCGCAGCTCGTCGCGGGTGCCGAGGTTCTGCGCGGCGAGCTGGAGCATCGGCTCGGTGCCCATGCGGCGGACGAGCAGCGCGGCGACCTCGTCCAGCTCCAGGGACGGGTGGTCGAGACGGGTCAACGCGAAGGCGACGACCAGCTCGTCCCGTGTCACGTCCGCCTCCCCGCCCCGCCGTCCAGGCGAAGCATGCCGGAGCGGGGCGCCGCGGCGCACGCCCGCTCACCCCTCAGCGCTCGATCGTCGCCATCTGGGCGTCGCTGTGGTGCCCGCCCGACGGCGGCGTGAGGTCGGTCAGCCGCCGCAGCTGTTGCGGGTTCAGCTCCACGGTGTCGGCCGCGACGTTCTCCTCCAGCCGCGCGACCTTCTTCGTGCCGGGGATCGGGACGATATCGTCGCCCTGGGCCAGTAGCCAGGCCAGCGCGACCTGGGCCGGGGTCGCCCCGACCTCCCGCGCGAGCACGCCCACCTCGTCGGCGAGATCCAGGTTGCGCTGGAAGTTCTCGCCGGTGAAGCGCGGGTTGGTGCGGCGGCTGTCGTCGGCTTCGAGGTCGTCGAACGAGCGGATCGTGCCGGTCAGGAAGCCCCGTCCGAGGGGGGAGTAGGCCACCAGGCCGATCCCCAGCCCGCGCAGCAGCGGCAGCACCTCCGGCTCCTGGTCGCGGGTCCACAGCGAGTACTCCGACTGCAGAGCGGTGATCGGGTGGACGGCGTGCGCGCGGCGGATCGTCGACAGCCACGCCTCCGAGAGGCCGAGGTAGCGGACCTTGCCCTCGGCGACCAGCTCGGCCGCCGCCCCGATCGTGTCCTCGATGGGCGTGGCCGGGTCCACCCGGTGTTGGTAGAGCAGGTCGATGCGGTCGGTGCCGAGCCGCCGCAGCGACCCTTCGACGGCGGTGCGGACGTTGGCCGGGCTGCTGTCGAGGTTGCCCGGACCGGCACCCGTGTGGGAGACGAGGCCGTACTTCGTGGCCAGCACCACCTCGTCGCGCCGGTCTTTGATGGCCCGGCCGACGAGCTCCTCGTTGGTGAAGGGCCCGTAGATCTCGGCGGTGTCGAGCAGCGTGACACCGAGGTCGAGGGCCCGGTGGATCGTGCGGATCGACTGCTCGTCGTCCTGTTCGGACGCGGAGTAGGCCGCGGACATGCCCATGGCGCCGAGGCCGATGCGGCCGACCTCGAGCGACCCCAGGTGGTGGGTCTTCATCACAAACTCCTATCGGCTCCTGATCGACGTCCATCCCATGCCCCGGGTCACGCCGGGGCAACTCGGGGCAGCCGCAGCGCGCGTCGGACGGGCTCGACCCGGCTGGTCAGCTCCGTCGGGTCGGCGCCGTCGAGGATCGGTGCGCCGTGCCAGGCGTCGAGGTTGTCGAACAGGAAGGGCAGCTCGATGCAGTGGGCGGCGCGGAGTGGACTGCCGGGTGGGTGCCAGTCGAAGCGGTGGGTGTGGACGGGGTTGCCGCCCGCCCTGAGCGTCGCCGCGAGCGGTTCGAGATCGCGGTGGAAGAAGTGGTCGGTGGTGAGGTCGGCCGCGATCCTCGACGGCGCCGACGACGGGTGCCGACGGGAGTGGGCGGCGTACCGGTCGCCGGTCGCGTCGCCGAGCAGGGGCCGCAGCGCCGCCTCGACCGCGGCCCGGTCCATGGCCTGGATGCGCGGGTCCGGCACGGTGAAGGCGTCGGCTTCGTGGGCGGTCGCGGTCAGCACCACCTCCCGCCCGGTGGGGCCGGGGTCGAGCAGGTCTGCGGGCACGAGGTCGTCGTCGGCCACGAGCTGGAACGCGGGGCCGAGTTGCAGCGGCCGGGCCAGGTTCCCGTTCACCGCGACCTGGGCGGCCACGAGGGTCGCGGTATCCACAGTGGTCAGACGCTCGTACCGGGCAGGGGCGAGGCCGAGGGTGCTCAAGAGCAGCTCGGCCCGCCTCCCGGCTTCCTCCGGCGTCAGCGGCGCGAGCCCGAGCGGGGCGCTCGTCAGGATGGCCCGGTCGAACGGCGCCACCGACCGGTCGTACCGCAGCAGGGCCAGGATCGACTGGGCGCCCGCGGACTGACCCGCCAGCGTGATCTGGGCCGGGTCGCCGCCGAACCCGGCGACGTTGTCCCGCACCCACCGCAGAGCGGCAAGCTGGTCGTGCAGCCCGGCGTTGGCCGTCCACCCGTCGGCGGTCGGCAGGTGCAGGAAGCCCAGCGCGCCGAGCCGGTAGTTCACCGTGACGACGACGATGCCGTGACTGCGGGCCAGTCGAGCGCCGTCGTACCAGGTCTGCGCGCCGGAACCGGCCAGGAAAGCACCGCCGTGCAGCCACACCAGAACGGGCAACCGCGCCGCGGCGGTGGCAGGCGCCCAGATGTTCAGGTTGAGGCAGTCCTCGTGCTGCTCCGGCATCCGCATCGGGCCGAGCGCGGCGGCCAGCCGCGACGGGGGCTGCGGCGCGGAGGGGCCGGGGCGGGTCACGTCGACGACCCCGGACGGGCGCGGCGGGGGTTCCGGCGGCCGGAAGCGGCGCGGCCCGACCGGCGGCGCGGCGTACCGGACGCCGCGGAACACCGCGAGCCCGTCCTCGATGCGTCCGCGCAGGGCTCCGCTGGTGGTCTCGACGACGGGTGCCCGGCGGCTCACGAGCCCGCTCCGACGAACCCGACCGCCGCACCGGCCGCCTGTGCGGCGGGCACGAAGAACCCGCCGCCCGGCCGGTCGAAGGTCGCGAAGCCCGCCACGTCGACCAGTTTGCGCGCCGCGACCGGATCGGCAACCGCGACGGTCTGCGCAACCAGCAGCGGCAGGAGGGGGGTGTCCTCGCCGGGGAGGACGTCGTCCAGCCGCGACCGCGGGACGATCTCGATCCGCCCGTGGATGAGCGGGACGGTCCATCCCCCGCCGTCCGCGTGCGCTTCCCGTCCGACGATGCGGGCCCAGCGGTCGCGGTGCGCGTCGAGCTCGGCGTCCGCGACGGTCAGGGTGAGGGCCACCAGTTCGGTCGCGCCGTTCGGGTGGTCGAGGTAGCGCGGCTGGTGCAGCAGGTGCGGGGTGAGCTGCTGGCCGATCAGCACCTCGCCCTCCGGGGTGTCCGCGTGGGCGAGGTGCACGCTGCGGAAGCGGGCGGTCTCCCGACCGTCGGGGGTGTCGACCTGGCGCTGCAGCGCCAGCACGCCACTGACGTCCAGGCCCGCCGCGGCGAGCCGCGCCTGCGTGACCGCGCAGTCCCCGGTGCCGAGCACCACGCCCCGCAGTCCGGCGTGGGCCGCCACCAGCGGCCGGACGTTCCACGGGTCGCGGGAGCCGTCGAAGAAGATGCCGAGCAGCTCGAGGTAGTTGCGGCCGAAGTAGGCGCAGCGGTTGCCTGCGCCCATGGGTTCCGGCGGGTCGTCCGGCCGGGCCGAGCCCTGGTGCCGGGACAGGGGGCTGAGGGTGAAGCCGAGCCGCTCGTAGATCGCCGCAGTGGCGTCGATGTCGCGGGTCATCACGACGGAGTGGTCGATGTGGTCGATGTCGGTGGTCATGGGGATGACCCTGTGCGCTGCGGTCGCATCCACCGAGTCGTCGCGGGCTCACTGCAGGTATCCGACGTCAGCTACCGTTCTTCCGGTGGAATCCGTCATCATCGATGACCTCGATCGGGCCCTGGTGCACGCGCTGCAGCTCGACGGGCGCGTGGCCTTCGGGGTCGTCGCCGAGGTGCTCGGGGTGTCCGACCACACGGTGGCGCGGCGCTACCGGCGGCTGCGCGGGGCCGGGCTGCTGCGGGTGGTCGGGCTGGCGCAGAGCGCGGCGCTGGGGCACACCGACTGGTTCGTCCGGCTGCGCTGCCTGCCCGACAGCGCCCTGCCCATCGCCCAGGCCTTGGCGCGGCGCGACGACATCTCGTGGGTGATGCTCACGTCGGCGGGCACCGAGATCACCTGCCTCGCCCAGACCCGCACCCGCCCTGAACGCGACGCCCTCCTCCTCGGCGCCCTGCCCCGCACCCGACAGGTGGTGGAGGTGGACGCGCTGTGCGTGCTCACCACCTTCGCGGGCGGCGCGAGCGGCTGGAACGGGCGGGCAGGCGCCCTGGACGAGCATCAGATCGCCGCTCCCTCACCCCGCCGCCCCGGCGCCGGCGGCGGGGGGAGCGGGTCGTGGTCGACGACGTCGATCGCGCGCTGCTTGCGCTGCTGCGGCGGGACGGGCGGATCCCCGTGGTCGAACTGGCCGCGGCACTGGGTTGCTCGGCGTCGGCGGCGAGCCGCAGGCTCGACCGGCTGCAGGAGTGCGGGGCGTTGGCGTTCGACGTCGAGATCGCCCCCGAGCACCTCGGGTTCGGGGTGGAGGCGCTGCTGTGGGTCGACGTCGCGCCGGGAGCCCTCGACGAGACCGGCCGCGCGGTCGCGGGCCACGCCCCGGTCGCCCTCGCCGCAGCGACCTCGGGCTCGTCGAACCTCCTCCTGGCGGTGGGCTGCCGCGACACCGCCGACCTCTACGACTACCTCGCCCGCCGCCTCGGCCCCCTCCCCGCCGTCACCGCCATCCACAGCGCGCCGGTGATCCGCACGGTGAAGCGGGCCGGAACAGTCCTCGACCCGTCGCCTGCATGATCGGGCGTTGCCGGGCCAGGGGTGGGCGTTGATGATGGTCATGTGGACCCGGCTGAACGTCGTCAGTTCGTTCGTGATCACCGCACGTGCATCTTCGGGTACGGGCGGAAGGATCACGGGCCCGCCATGACGGTGGTCTATTACGTCATGGACGGCGACGACATCCTCGTGTCCACCATGGCCGACCGCCAGAAGGCCAAGGCGGTCACCCGCGATCCCCGCGTCAGCCTCTGCGTGCTCGACGAGCAGTGGCCGCTGACCTACCTGCAGGTTTACGGCACGGCCGTGCTCGACTCCGACCCCGAGCACGGCGCGGACATGCTGCGGCAGGTCATCGAGCTGATGGCGGGTGGCCCGGTGCCCGCCGAGCGCCGGGCGCAGATCGCCGAGATGGCGCGGGAGGAGAAGCGGGTCGTCGTGCGGATCACCCCGTACGCCACCTTCGCCACCCCGCCCCGGCACGTGAACACGATGGATGACCTCGACGACCTCTCGCACTGGACGAGCGCCAGCATCCCCTGGCGCCCGGAATCGGAGTAGCCCCGCCGCTCGAGAATCACGGATCTGCACCGGGCAGGACAGATCGGTGACTTTCGCCGCTGCCCCCGGTTGCCGAGCGAGGGTGGCGGGTAAGCGGGGGGATGCGACCCGAGATACCGGAAGAGCGTGCGGCCAGTCGGGCCGGCGCCCAGCCCGAGGAAGCGGCCGGGCAGGAGGCTGGGACGGACGGCCGCGCCGCCGCCGAGGAGATCTTGCGCGACTCCGAGGAGCGGGTGGCCGAGGCGGCGCAGGCCGACGCACCCGGGGATGCCGCCGACGAGCACCGCCGGAGCGAGGAGACGGCCGGGGCCTAGTGAGCGGGATCCCGGGCCTCGGCGACGCGCCGAATCGGCGTGCGCCCGGCCTCGCCGGTGGCCGACGTCGACCTGGGCGCGGCCTCGCCGACGGGCCGACGTCGACGTCAGCGGGGCTCGCCGCTCAGGACGTGTCTCATCCGCGGGCCGGGTTGCCGATCCAGAAGTCGACCATCAGATCCTGACCGGCCTCGACCATCTGACTCCCGTTGGCGGTCCCGCACCCCGCCGCCTCGGCGGCGGCGAGGAACGGGGTCAGCCCGTGCCCGCCGATCACGTCGCCGACGAACGTCGACGCCGTGAGCAGGCCGGCGTCCAGGGGGAGCGGGTCCTTCTCCTTCATCCCCAGCGGGGTGGCGTTGCAGACCATCGTGCAACCGGTCGGGTCGGGTGGGCCGGTGGTGACGCGGGCGGGGCCGCGATCCGACAGCAGTGCGACCAGGTCGGCGGCCCTGGCCTCGTCGACGTCGTGGACGACGAGTTCGCGCACGCCTTCGTCCAGCAGCGCGGCCGCGATCGCGCTGCCCGCGCCGCCGGCGCCGAGCAGCAGCACCCGGGCTCCCGCGGGCTGCGCTCCGTGGTCGATCTGCGCCTTCACGAACGCAAGGCCGTCGACCATGTCCCCGTGCCAGCCGCCGTCGGCGTTGCGGCGCAGGACGTTGACCACGCCGAGCAGCGTGGCGCGCTCCGAGGTGGTGGCGCAGTCGCCGAACGCGGCGCGCTTGTGCGGCATGGTCACCAGCACGCCGTCGACGTTGCGGGTGACCGATAAGCCACGCATGACGTCGTCCAGGGCGGCCGGTGGGACCTCCATCGGCGCGCACACGGCGTTGTGGCCGCGCGCGGCGAACGTTCTGGTGACGCGCACGGGCGACTCCGTGTACCGGACGGGGTCGCCGATGATCGGGAACAGTCGGGTGGCGCCGTTCATGGGATCGGGCACCTCACCGCATCTTGGTCGCGCCGGAGCCCGCGTCCGGATCGCTGCCGGGCCACCACACGGCCGGGACCGACCGCACGCACAGCGCGCTATCCAGGTCGGTGCGCACCGCCACCGCCAGGTCGTCGGTCCACCGGGTCGTCCCGTAGCGCACCTGCGTGAATCCTTCGACCTCCTCGACGTACATGTTGAGGCTGTCGGCGAGCTGCTCCACGAGCGTCATCGGCACAGGACCATCGTCACCCCGCCGACCGCGCGCCGGAAGGGAGCTCGCCCGAGGTAACAGCTCGGCCTCGGACGGCGACTTCCAGCCCAGGTCGCGCCACCCGGATCCCCTCCCTCGGTGGCGCGGCCTGCTCCCAATGGGACTCGACGCTCAGCCGCGCGGGCGCCGGTTCGCTCGGCCGCTCGCCCGGGCGATGACCTCGTCGTCCGAGCGGACGACCCGGACCGCGAACAGGTCCTCCCGCGGCAGCCGCTCGAGGACGCTTGCCGTGGCGACGAGCGCATCGCCCACGTGGGAGGGCCGCAGGTAGTCGATGTGCACCGAGCTGACGACCCCGCTGTGCTCAGCGTCGTTGGCCGCGGCCGCCAGGGCGACGCCCGCGAGCGAGTAGAGGAAGGCCCCATGGGTGGTGCCGTGCGGGTTCAGGTGGTCGTCGGTGACCACCACCCGCGCCTCGGCCCGGCCCCCGCCGAACCCGACCACCGCGATCCCCAGCAGCGCGGCGTACGCGTCGGGGCGAGGGCTGCTCATGGGCGGTCAGTGTCCACGACCCCACAGTTCCTTGTTCGCGCCGATGCAGAGGTCTAACCTCTCGCCATGCAAAGATCCGACCAATCCCGGTCGCGGCTCTATGTCGAGGTGGCGCAGCTACTCCTGACCTCGATCGCGGCGGGGGACTACGTGCCGGGCACGCGCATTCCGGGCGACCGGGAGCTGGCCGAGCGGCTTGAGGTGTCCCGGGCGACGGCGCGGGAGGCGATCCTCGCGCTGGAGCTCATCGGTGCCGTCGAGGTGCGCCACGGCGACGGGACCTACGTGCGGGTGCCCGCGGGCGTGACGCCCATCGAGGGCTCGGCGCTCGACGTGCCGCCGCGCGAGCTGATCGAGGCCCGGCGGAGCGTGGAGCCCGTCGTGGCGTCCTTGGCGGCCACGCGGATCGGGTCGGACGCCTTCGACCGGCTGCGCCGGGACCTCGACGAGGCCGCGGAGATCGTGGCGGACCCGGTGGCGTTGCCCCGCTTCATGGAGCTGGGCCTGCGCTTCCACGCCGAGCTGGCGGCGGGCTGCGGCAACTCGCTGCTCGCCGGGATCGTCGGCGAGCTCGTCAACACCGAGCTGCACCCGCTGTGGGTGCTGGTCAACCAGCTGGCGGTGAGCTCGCTGACCGCGCGCGAAGGCCAGCTCGCCCAACACATCGAGGTCATCGAGGCGATCGGGGCGGGTGACGGCCCGGCCGCGGCCCGGGCCATGGGCGCGCACCTGGCGTCGGTCGACAAGGTCATCTTCTTCCCCGCGCCCGTCGAAGCGGCGGCGCCCGCGTCCCCAGGAGCGTCCGCATGACCGCGTCGACACCGGCTGATCTCGTCGTCCACGGCGGAACGGTGGTCAACTCCGGGGGCAGCGCTCCCGCGACCGTCGTCGTGACCGACGGCCGGGTCGTCGCGGTCCAGGACCCGGCGCTTCCCCTGCCGCCGCACGAGCGGGCCGTCGACGCCACGGGCGCGCTGGTGCTGCCCGGCGGCGTGGACCCGCACTGCCACATCGGGCAGCGCCTGGGCGAGTACGCCCAGTTGGACGACTACGCCTCAGCGAGCGTCGCGGCGCTCTGGGGTGGGACGACGACGGTGGTCGACTTCGCTATCCCCGATCCCGGGCAGCGCCCGGTCGACGCCGTGACCGAGCGCCGCACGCTCGCCGGGATCTCCCGCTGCGACACCGCGTTGCACGGCTGCGTGGTCAGCTGGGACGACACGACGGCCGCCCAGATCGCGGAGATGGCGGGCCTCGGGGTGCGCACGATCAAGCTGTTCACCACGTACCGCGACGTTGTGATGGCGGGCCCGGACACCGTGCTCGAGGTGCTGCGGACCCTGCACGCCCAGGGCGGCATCGCCTACGTCCACGCCGAGGCCAACCACGTGATCGAGGACGCGCAGTCGCTCGCCGAGGCCGCACACGAGGGCGACGCGGCGCACATGCCCCGCACCCGGCCCGAGCTCGCCGAGGCGTCGGCGGTCGCGCAGGTGCTCGCGACGGCCGAGCACGTCGACGCCCCCGTCTACTTCGTGCACCAGACCACCGCCGAAGCGGTCGACCTCGTGCGGGCCGCCCGCCGCCGCGGTGTGCGCGCCTACACGGAGAGCTGCCCGCACTACCTCTACCTCGACGACGGCCGCTACTCCGGCGCGGACCCCGAGCGCTTCGTCTGCTGCCCACCGCTGCGCGCGGCCGCGACGGTGGCGGCGCTGCGGTCCCGGGCGCTGGTCGGCGACGTCGACACCCTCGGCTCCGACCACTGCTGCTACTCGACCCAGCAGAAGGCGGAGCACTCCCACGACGTGCGGATCATGCCCAACGGCCTGCCGGGCGTGGAGACGCGGCTGCCGGTGGCGTTCACCCAGCTCGTGGTGCGCGGCGGCATGCCGGTCGAGCGGTTCGCGGGCATGTTCGCGACGAACCCGGCCCGGCTGAACGGCCTGTCACGCAAGGGGGTCGTCGCCGCGGGCTATGACGCGGACCTGGTGGTGCTCGACCCGCGCGAGCGCCGCCCGGCGCGGGTCGCCGCGCTGCACATGGCCACGGACTACACGCCCTACGAGGGCGAGGAGCTGGCCGGCTGGCCCTCGGTGGTCGTCAGCGGCGGCCACGTCGTCCTCGACGGGGACGGCTTCCACGACCCGGGCCCGGTCGGCCGACCGCTGGACGCCGACCCCATGCCCGAGCACCTGATCACCTGACCGGTCCCGATCCGCATCCACCCACCGTCCGGAAGGACGTCCTCTTTCCCGGAGCCCGCCATGACCCAACACGAACCCGTGTCCCGCCGTCCCGCCTCGCTACCGGTGGACGGGGCGGCGGCCGAAAACCTGCGTCGCGAGGCGTTCCGCGAGCTCGGTGCCGCCCTCGACCGCATCCCGTTCCGGCGGGTGCACGTGCTGATCCTCCTGCTGGTCGCGTTCGGCGCCCTGTTCGATGCCATCGAGCAGTACAACGTCGGGCTGGCCGCGCCGCTGATCGCGCAGCAGTGGGAGCTCTCGGGCGCCCAGGTCGGTCTGCTGACCACGCTGACGTTCGCCGGGATGGCGGTCGGGTCGCTGCTCGCGGGCGTCACGGGCGACCGCTACGGCAGGCGCATCACCTACATGTACAACCTGGTGCTCTACACGCTCGGCGCGCTGCTGGCTGCGTTCTCGCCGGACGTGGGGTGGCTGCTGGTCGCGCGGTTCATCGTCGGCGTGGGCCTGGGCGGGGAGCTCAACACCGGCCTCACGCTGGTCGCCGAGCTGATGCCCACCCGGTTCCGCGGCGCGGCGGTCGCGACGGTCAACATCGCCGCGGGCGGCTTGGGCATCTTCGCGTCCTCGGCGCTCGCCGCCCTGGTGCTGGGCCCGCTGGAGAACGCGCTGGGTGGCCCCACGCAGAGCTGGCGCTGGCTGCTCGGCCTGCTCGCCCTCCCCGCGCTGCTGGTCTTCCTCTACCGCTGGTTCCTGCCGGAGTCGCCCCGCTTCCTGCTCGTCGAGGGCCGGGTCAACGACGCCAACGCCGTGCTGACCCGGCTCGCGGCCAACCGGCTGCGCCCGGTGCCGGGGACGACCCCGACCCGCCACATCGACCTCGGCGAAGGTCAGCGCCTGCCGCGGCAGCGCGTGCGGCTCTCCGACATCTTCCGCGGCAGGCTGGCGCGCCACACGATCGTCATCTGGGTGGTCTCGGCGATGACGTTCGGAGCGCAGGTCACCATCACCGTCTTCATGCCCACGGTGCTGGTGGCCCGGGGCTTCGACGTCTCCACCTCGCTGGCCTACACGACGCTCATCAACATCGGCGGGCTGGTCGGGGCCATTCTGGCCAGCGCGTTCGGCTACCGGTTCCGGCGCAGGGTGGTGCTCGGCTACGGGGCGATCGTCGCGGTCGTCGTCGCGATCGCGTTCGGGATGTCGGCGAGCCTGGCCATGATCTTGATCCTGGGCAGCCTGCTGCAGCTGATGTTCATCCTCCTGAACACCACGACGTGGGTGTGGGCGCCTGAGCTCTACCCGACCTCCGTGCGCGCGTTCGGCACCGGCGCCTCGGTGACGGTCGCGCTCGTGTCCGCGTCGCTCGTGCCGCTGCTGGCGGGCGCCATCTTCGACGCCGCGGGCCCGGTGGGCATGCTCGTCCTCGTCGCGGTCATGTACGTCGTCATGGCGGTGGCCGTCCGCTTCGGCCCGGAGACCCACGGCACGTCGCTGGAAGACATCGCGGAGCTCCCGGCGGCGTGAACGCGCGCCGTGACCGTCCCGTAGCTGTCACCGTATTGCATACGGTTCGGCCCCCAGTTCGCCCTCGCGCCGAAACGGAATAGTTACACGTGGCTCGCCGAATCTGTTGACTGAAGAGGGCAAACGCGCTTCCATTGGGCCAATGGGGGGCTTGAATCGGTCCGAGATGAGGGCAATGGATGTATACACCTAGAGCCCGGCGGTGCCTCGCCGGAGCGCTTGCCGTGGTCGCCGCGGTCGCGTTGGCCGCCTGTTCGAAGGCCGGGTCGACGACGACGTCCGACCCCGCGGCGAACGCCGCGCCGGTGCCGCAAGCCGTGACCGCCAACATCGAGAAGTACAGCGGCCCGTCGACCTTCACCGCTCCCGGTGCGGCGATCGACATCTCGTCGCTGAAGGGGAAGAAGGTCTTCGACATCCCGTCGGTGCCCAACCCCTTCGTGCAGAGCATCTCCGCGGCCATGCAGGACGCCGCGACGAAGGCGGGCATGGTCTACACGCGCTTCGACAACCAGGCGCAGGTGTCGCAGTGGGTCCAGGGCATCAACCAGGCCATCGCGTCGAAGCAGGACATCATCGTCCTCAACGGCGCGCCGGACCCCCGCGCCCTGCAACCGCAGCTGCAGGCGGCCAAGGCGGCGGGCATCCCCGTGGTCGTGATGCACTTCCACGACAACGACATGCCCGATCCGCCCGCCTGTGAGGGCTGCAACGACGTCACCGCGACGGTGACGGCGCCGTTCAACGAGGCGGGCAAGGCGGCCGCCGACTGGATCATCAAGGACTCCGGCAGCCAGGCCAACGTGCTGATCGTCGGCGGCTCGGACATCCTGCCGAGCCCCGGCACGATCAAGGCGATGCAGGACGAGTTCGCGGCGAACTGCCCGGGCTGCACCACGACCGTCACCAACATCCCGGTGGCCGACTGGAACACCAAGACCCAGGGCGTCGTGCAGTCGGCCCTGCAGGTCAACCCGAAGGTCAACTACGTCTACGTGCTCTACGACGCCATGGTCGCGGGCGCCATCCCCGCGGTGCAGACCCTGGGCAAGACCGGCCAGGTGAAGATCACCAGCTACAACGGGTCGCCGTTCGCGCTGGACGCGATCCGGCAGTCGCAGGGCAGCCTCGTCGCGATGAACGTCGGCGAGGACACCCCGGGCATCGGCTACGCGACGATGGACCAGGTGTTCCGGGTCCTGCTCGGGCAGCAGCCCGTGCACGAGCGCACGCCGATCCGCATCTGGGACAAGGCCAACGTCGCGGAGGCGGGCACGCCCGCCAAGGCCGGTCAGGGCTACGGGAACGTCTACACCACGGGCTTCCTGAAGCTGTGGGGCCTCAGCCCCGCCTGAGCCGCAGTTCCGTTCCCCTCCGGATCCGGGCGCGCCGCCACGGCGGCCGCCCGGGTCCGGCATCCACCGCTCCGGCCACGCGCCGTGCCGAGGAGGGACACGCATGCAGGACCCGACACCGCTCGTCCGCGCCCGGGGGATCACGAAGATCTTCGGCGGACAGCGTGCCCTCGACGACGTCGAGCTCACGATCATGCCCGGCGAGGTCCACGGCCTGTTGGGGGAGAACGGCTCCGGCAAGTCCACCTTGATCAAGGTCCTGTCGGGCTTCCACGTCCCGGACGGCGGCACGCTCGAGGTCGCAGGCCGGGACGTCCCGCTGCCCCTGGTCCCGGGGCAACAGCGGGAGCTGGGTTTCGAGTTCGTCCACCAGGACCTCGGCCTCGTGCCGTCCCTCTCGGTCACCGAGAACCTCGTCCTGGGCGAGATCGCCGCCTCCCGCAAGGCCGCGTACTCGTGGCGCGCCGCCCGGCAGCGCGCAGCCGCGACGTTCGCCCGCTACGGCGTCGACATCGACCCGGACGCGATCGTGGAGACGATCCGGCCCGTCGACCGCGCCATGCTGGCCATCGTGCGGGCCGTCGAGAGCCTCGGCGACGGGACGACAAGCGGCGGGGCCAACCTCCTGGTGCTCGACGAGCCGACGGTGTTCCTGCCGAAGCAGGAGGTCGGCCAGCTGTTCTCGCTGGTCCGCAGGATCACCGCCACGGGCTCCAGCGTGCTCTTCGTCTCGCACGACCTCGACGAGGTCCGCGAGATCACCGACCGCGTCACCGTCCTGCGCGACGGGCGCACCAGCGGCACCGTCGTCACATCGGAGATCTCGCGCCGCGAGCTCGTCACGATGATCATTGGGCGGGAGCTGGCCGAGCACCAGCAGGCAAGCACGGGGACCGCGGTCCGCCGCGAGGTGGTGCTCTCGGTGCGCGACCTGTGCCACGGCGGGCTCTCCGACGTCTCGTTCGACCTGCACGCAGGCGAGGTCCTCGGCTTCGCCGGGCTGATCGGCTCCGGCTACGAGGACGTCCTCTACTCGCTGTTCGGCGCCGCCCCCGGCGCCACCGGCACCGTCACCGCGGGCGACCGCACGATCGACGTCGCCACGCTGACCCCGCGCCGGGCCATGGCGCTGGGGATGGCACTCGTGCCGGGCGACCGCAAGAACGCGGGCAGCGTCGGCACGCTGTCCCTGGCCGAGAACATCAACCTCACGGTGCTCGACCGGTACTTCCACGGCTGGCGGCTGCGGCACGGGCGGCTGCGCGAGAACGTCGCCCAGCTCATCGCCGAGTTCGACGTGCGGCCCGCGGTGCCCGAGCTGGACTACGGCTCGCTGTCCGGCGGCAATCAGCAGAAGGCTCTGATGGCGAAGTGGCAGCAGATCGCGCCGAAGGTGCTGCTCCTGCACGAGCCGACGCAGGGCGTCGACGTCGGGGCGCGCCAGCAGATCTTCGACATGATCCGGGGCAGCACCGCGAACAGCGCCACGATCTGCGCCAGCTCGGAGTACGAGCAGCTGGAGTCGATCTGCGACCGCGTCGGCATCTTCGTCCGCGGCCGCCTCGTCACGTTCGTCACCGGTGACGACATCACCAAGGCCCGCATCGCCGACCTGTGCCACGGGCAGAGCGAGGCTCCCGTCCCGGCCTCGGCCCCATGACCGACGAGAGAGGCACCGACATGACGACCGCGCGGCAGGACGTCGACAGCACCGCGCCGGAGACGGTGGCGACCACCACCGCGGCGGCGCCGGCGGAGCCCACCGAGGCGAAGCGCCGCAGGCCGACCGGACGCCTGGAGGCCATGGCGCTGCCGCTGGCCTGGCTCGCGGTGATCGTCATCTTCAGCATCCTCGAGCCCGACACGTTCTTCACCTGGTCCAACGCGGCGTCGATCCTCGCCTCGCAGGCCGTGCTCGTGGTGGTGACGCTGGGTCTCATCGTGCCGCTGATCGCGGGCGACTTCGACCTCTCGATCGGTTCGGTGGTCGGCACGTCGGCGCTGATCATCGCGATCCTCAACGTCCAGTACGGCTGGAACATCTGGGCGGCGATCGTCGTCGCGCTCGTCGCGGGCGCCGCCGTCGGGCTGGTCAACGGCCTGCTGACGGTGCTGCTCGGCATCGACAGCCTGATCGTCACCCTCGGCATGAGCACCCTGCTCGCGGGCGTCGCACTGTGGGTCAGCGACGCGAACACGATCATCGGCGTCGACCAGACCCTCATCGACGTCGTGATCTCCTACCGGCTGCTCGGCATCCCGCTGGAGTTCTACTACGCGCTCGGCTTCGCGCTCGTGCTCTGGTACGTCTTCGCGTTCACTCCGCTCGGGCAGCGGCTGCTCGTCGTCGGCCGCAACCGCGAGGTCGCCCGGCTGTCGGGCATGCGGGTGTCCACGCTGCGCATCGGCGCACTGGTCACGTCGGCGCTGGTCGCGGCGCTCGGTGGCGTGCTGATCGCGGGCACGTCCGGCTCGGCCGGGCCGACGACCGGGCTGGACCTGCTCCTGCCCGCGTTCGCGGCGGCGTTCCTCGGCTCGACCACGATCAAGCCGGGCCGCTTCAACCCGTGGGGCACGGTGATCGCGGTGTACTTCCTCGTCACCGGCATCACCGGCCTGCAGTTGCTGGGCCTGCAGTCGTTCGTGCAGAACATCTTCTACGGCGGCGCGCTGATCCTCGCGGTGTCGTTCTCGCAGATCATCCGGCGGCGCCGCGTGAAGCACGGCCGCTGACGCGGTGCGGGCCCGTTCGCCGTTCTCCGCGCGCGAGGGCGTCGCCCTGTCGGTGCTGGTCCTGGCGGTGGGCGGGTTCACGGTCATCGGCGCCTCGGCCAACGCGCCGCTGATCCGGGCCGATCTGGGGCTGTCCGAGGTCGGCGTCGGGGCGATCGCCTCGGTCGCCTACCTCGGGG
Source organism: uncultured Actinomycetota bacterium (assembly GCA_963799945.1). Taxonomy (GTDB): domain Bacteria; phylum Actinomycetota; class Actinomycetes; order Mycobacteriales; family Pseudonocardiaceae; genus Pseudonocardia. Next base: position 107,081 of record CAWCZG010000001.1, on the reverse strand, counting down.
CGATGCTGACCTCGCGCACCGGCGGCCGGGCGACCGACCGGTTCGGGCCGACGGTCGTGATGACGACGGGCCTGCTCGCGATGGCGGCGGGCGTCCTCGTCTCCGCGACGGCGATCACGGCCGCCCTCTTCTTCGCGGGGATCGCGGTGAGCGGGCTCGGCTACGGCGTCGTGAACCCGGCGACGAACGTCCTGGCCAACCCCCGCGCCACGCACCGCCGCGGCCTGGTGATGAGCATCAAGCAGGCGGGCGTTCCCCTCGGCGGGGTCCTCGCGGGTGCGGCCCTCCCCGCCGTGGGCTCGGTCGAGGGCTGGCGGTGGGCCGCGGTCCTGCCGCTGCTGCTGTGCCTCTTCGCCGCCTGCCTCCTGGGTCTGCGCGGCCGCGTGCGGTCGGCGGACGGCGGCGACGGCACCGCGCGCGGGCGCCCCGACCTGCGGATGCGGCTGCCCCACGGCTACGGCTACGGGTTCACGATGGCGGGCGCGCAGGTCAGCATCTTCGCGTTCACCACCGTGTACCTGGTCGAGGAGCGCGGGTTCTCCGCCACCGAGGCCGGGCTGGGGGTGGCGCTCCTGCTGGTCGGCGGCCTGGCCGGTCGCCCGCTGTGGGGCTGGGTGTCCGACCGGCACCCCGAGCTGCGGCTGCGCCACCTGACCGTCGTGTCGGTGCTGGGCGCCGTGGCCGTCACGCTGCTCTGGCTGCTGCCCGCCGGCCTGCTCCCGGCCACGCTGCTGCTCGTCGGGCTGTGCGCGGTCGGCTGGAACGGCGTCTACGTCGCGGCCGTCGCCGAGGCGGCTGAACCGGGCACGGTCGGCGGCACCACCGGCGCCTCGCTCACCCTGATCAACCTCGGCGCGGTCGTCTGCCCGCTGCTCGTCGGGCTGGTGGTCGCGCTGGCCGGGCACTGGGCGTGGGGGTGGGTGGCCTGCGCCGGGCTGAACCTGGCCGGGGCGGGCGTCGTCGCCGTCTCCCGGGACGCGGCCCCCAGCCCGATGCAGGAGCCGCTGCCGTGACCGACTGGGCGGTGCTGGGCCGCACCGGGCTACCCGTGACGCGCTTCAGCCTGGGGACCGCCACCTTCGGCGGCCAGTGCGACGAGCAGACGTCGACGGCGATCCTCGACCGGGCCGACGCGCTCGGGATAGCCGTCCTGGACACCGCGGACAAGTACCCGATGGGCAGCGGGTGGGAGCGGGCGGGGGTCACCGAGGAGATCGTCGGACGGTGGCTGGAAGGCAGGCGCGACCGGTTCGTGGTGGCCACGAAGGTGCACGGGCGCACCGGACCGCGGCCGTGGGACGCCGGACTCTCGCGGCGCCACGTGATCGCCGCGGTCGAAGCCTCGCTGCGCCGCCTGCGCACCGACTGGATCGACCTCTACCAGCTGCACCGCCCCGATCCCGAGACACCGATCGAGGAGACCCTCGCGGCGCTCGACGACCTCGTGTCGGCGGGCAAGGTCCGCTACGTCGGCTGCTCGAACTTCCTCGCCTACCAGGTGGCCCGCGCGCTCGGCCGCAGCGCGCTGCACGGCTGGGCGCCCTTCGTGGCCGTCCAGGCCCGCTACAACCTGCTCTTTCGCGAGCACGAACGCGAGCTGTTCCCGCTGTGCCGTGAGGACGGCCTCGGCGTGCTCACCTACAACGCGCTGGCGGGCGGCCTGCTCAGCGGCAAGCACGACCGCGACGGGGCCACGGCCGCGGGCACGCGCTTCGCCGACGCCGGCGCGGGCGCGCTGTACCGGGGTCGGTACTGGCACGACGAGGCGTTCGACACCGTGGAGCGCCTCAGCGCGCTCGCCGCGGACGCAGGGCTCACGACGGCGGTCCTCGCCACGGCCTGGTTGCGCTCCCGACCCGGCGTGACCTCGGTGATCCTCGGCGCGACCAGCCCGGAGCAGCTGGACCTGGCCGTCCGGGCCGCCGACGTCACCCTGGACGCGGACCTGCTCACCGAGCTCGACGCGCTGACCGCCCGGTTCCGGACCGGCGACGCCGTGCAGTGAGGCGGGCCGCCCTCAGCTCTGCAGGGCGGAGTTGCCGCGCGCGGGTGCGTCGATGTGCTGCAGGGCCAGCTCGTGGAAGTCGGCGAAGGTCCCGAAGCGCGACACCCGACCGTAGGGCGGCAGGCCGATGATCTCCTCGGTCCGCTCGGCGGCGCGGCGCACGGCGGCCAGGTCGACCCCGGTGCTGATGCCCATCTCGTCGAACATGTTGACGACGTCCTCGGTCGGCACGTTGCCCATGCCCAGCACCGACACCGGCATGGAGATGCCGCCGCCGTAGCCGCCCGTGCAGCCCTCGAAGAGGGTGGCGCCGTTGTCGAACGCGGCCACGATGTTGGCCAGCGCCATGCCGGTGCGGTCGTGCATGTGCATGCCGAGGGCCAGCTCGGGCCAGCGCGAGGTGATCGCGGCGACGCGCCCGGCGACCATCCGCGGGTTCGCCATGCCGACGCTGTCGGCGATGCTGATCTCCCGGATCCCGAAGCCCATGAAGGTCTCGATGAGGCCGAGGATCTGCTTCTCCGCCACCTCGCCCTCGTACGGGCAGAGGAAACAGCAGCCCATGCTGACGTTCACGGCGACCTTCTCGTCGTTCGCCAGCTCGGTGATCTGCCGGATCTGCTCGACGTTCTGGGCGAGCGTCATGTTCGAGTTCTTCTTGTTGTACGTCTCGCTCGCCACGATCAGCGCGGAGAGCTTCGTGCAGCCTGCCCCGACCGCGCGCTGAGCGCCGCGCAGGTTCGGCACGAGCGCGCGGAACACCGTGCCGGGGCGGTCGGGGAGCTGCTGCACCACGGCGCTCGCGTCGGCGAGCATCGGGATCACCTTGGGGTGGACGAAACCGGTGACCTCGAGCTCGGGGATCCCGGCGTCGGCGAGCATCTCGATCAGCTCGAGCTTCTCGTCGGTCGTCGGGACGTGCCAGTCCGACTCGTAGACCATGGTCTGCAGCCCGTCGCGCAGCAGCACCTCGACGATGCGGGCCTGGGGCTCCTCGGCCATGCGGGGCGTCCTCTCCCTGGGTGAGCAAGTAGCCCTGAATGTATACGATTTAGGGGTTGAAGACCATGTCGAGAGGGTGATGGTCGACCAGGACAACCCTCTGGGTCTTGTCTTTTGGTCGCCCGCCTGCGTATGCGACTGTTGCGGTTCGCATACAATAAGGAGGGTCTGTGCCGGTCGAGGGCGCGCGATGGGGCCGGGTGCTCGCGGCCGTCACCTGCTCCGCCACGGTGACGATGCTGCCCGTGTTCCTGCTCGGTGCCGCGGCCCCGAACCTCCGTGCCGATCTGCACCTCGACGCGGGCAGGCTGGGCTTCGCGGTCTCGGCGTTCTGGATCGCCATGGCGGCAGCGGGGCTGGTCGGCGGGCACGTCGCTCAGGCCCTCGGCGCGCGGGCGACGACCCTGGCCGGTGTCGCCGTCGGCGTCGTCGCGCTCGCCGGGCTCGCGACCGCGGGATCGTTCCCGGCGCTCGTCGTCTTCGCCGCGGTCGGCGGGGTGGGCACCGCGTTGGCGACGCCCGCGGGCGACATGGCGCTGATCGCGGTCGTGCCGCCGAGCAGGCGCGGCGTCGCGTACGGCGTCAAGCAGGCGTCGCTGCCCGCCGCGTCGCTGCTCGCCGGGCTGGGCGTGCCGTTGGTCGTGCTCACCGCGGGGTGGCGGTGGGCGTTCGCGGCGGCTGTTCTCGTCGCGTTGCCCGCGGTGCTGTGCCTGCCGCAGGTGGTGCCGCGGCCCGCGCACGTCGCGGCCGAGGCGGTCGACCCCCGACGGGCCGGGCTGCGGCCGTCCGGCCTGGTCACGGTGGCGCTCGCGGTCGGGCTGGCGATGTCGGCGGTGTCGGCCACCGGCGGGTTCTACGTCTCGGCCGCCGTCGCGGGCGGCACCGCGACGGCCACCGCGGGCTTCCTGCTCGCCCTGGGCGGGGTGTGCGGCATCGGGGGCCGGTTCGTCGCGTCGTGGCGGCTCGGCGCGGCCGCGCGACCGATGCTCGTCGTCGCCGGGCTGATGGCCGCCGGGGCCGTGGGCACCGCGGGGCTGTCGTGGGCGGGCGGCTCCCTCGGGCTCGCCTTCGCGACCGTCCTCGCTTGCGGCGCGGGCTGGGGGTGGAACGGCCTGCTCACACAGGACGTCGTGGCGTCGCACCCGGCGGCGCCCGCCCGCGCCTCGGCCGCGATCATGGTCGGCGCCGCGGCGGGCGGGGTGGCGGGCCCGGTGCTGTTCGGCCTCGTCGCCACAGCCGCCGGGTACGCCGCGGCGTGGTGGTGCGCGGGCGGGTGCCTGCTGCTCGGGGCGGTGGTGCTCGCCGTGCGGGAGGCAGGCCGGGTCGCGGCCGCCGACCGGAGAGGTGACGACCCGGCAGGCGACAACGCCGGTCAGGCCCCCGAAGCGGCCTGACCGGCGTCGGTCAGTCCTCGCCGATCTCCAGCAGGATCTTCCCGTAGTGCGCGCGGGCCACCAGCTCGCGCTGGGCGTCGGCCGCCGCGCGGAGCGGATACACCGAGTGGATCCGGGGCGCCAGTGTCCCCCCGGCCACCAGCCGCAACACCTTCGCCATCTCGTCGCGGGTCTGGGTGTGCGAGGAGATGTAGGAGATGTGCCTGCGGAAGAACTCGATGATGTCGAACGGCACGACCTCGCCCGCGTGCGCGCCGATGCTGATCAGTCGGGCGTAGGGCCGCATGACCTGCATCGACCCGGCGAAGGCCGAGCCGCCCACGACGTCGAACACCAGGTCGACGCCCCGACCGCCGGTCGCGTCGTTGACCTCCGCCCACAGGTCCGGCGACGTGCGGTAGTTGATCACGTGGTCGGCCCCGTCGGCCTTGGCCCGCTCGAGCGTCGTGTCCGAGCTCGCCGTGCCGATCACCGTTGCGCCCGAGGCCTTGCAGACCTGCAAGGCGGCGGAAGCGACCCCGCTGCCGACCGAGTGGATCAGCACGGTCTCGCCGATGGTCAGCCCGCCGCGGGCGACGAGCCCGTGCCAGGCCGTGCCGAACGCCACGAGCGAGGCGACGGCGTCGGCGAAGGACAGCCCGTCGGGCAACGGCAGGCAGTGGTCGGCCGGGGCGAGCAGCTTCTCGGCGTACGTGCCGGGGATGTGCTCGCCGAACAGCCTCCGGTTCTCGCAGAGGTTGTCCTGGCCGCGCTTGCACCACTCGCAGTGCCCACACGTGCGGATGTAGGACACCGCGACGGGCGTGCCGACCGCGGGCGACTCGACGCCGGGCCCGACCGCCGCGACGACGCCCGCCCCTTCGATGCCCAGGATGTGCGGCATGGCGAAGTCGAAGCGGGAGACGCCTTCGCGGATGTCGATGTCGACGTGGTTCAGCGCGGCGAACCGCAGGTCGACGACGACCTCGCCGGGGCCGGGCACGGGATCCGGCACGTCGGCGTAGCGGAGGACCTCCGGACCGCCGAACGTGTCGAAGACGACCGCCTTCACCGGGCGGCCTGCCGCCCGGCGACCGCGCTGATCGCGGCGATGGCCTCCTCGGCGGTGACGACGTCGGCGTACTTGCCGTCCATGTCGATGAGGTTGGCGCGGTGCTGCTCCGGGCTGCGGTCGCCGACCGCGTCCGCGACGACGACCGACCGGAAGCCGTAGGCCTGCGCGTCGACGGCGGTCTGGCGCACGCACCCCGATGTCGAGCAGCCGACCGTGACGACCGTGTCGATCCGGCGGTTCTGCAGCACCTGCTGAAGCTCGGTGCCGATGAACGCGCTGCTGTGCCGCTTGGTCAGCACGTAGTCGCCCGGCTCGGGCGTGACCCGCTCGTCGATCTGCACCCAGCGGCTGCCCAGGGTCAGCGCGCCCAGCGCGGGCACCTTCTCCACGAACAGCCCGCCGTCGGCGAGGTCCTCCCGGAAGGCGACCCGCGTGTAGACGACCGGCACCCCGGCCGCGCGAGCCGCCGCGAGCACGCGCTGCGTGACCGCGATCGGCGCGTCCTGGTTGGCCGAGCCGAGGGGGCATTCCGGGTCGGTCATCCCGTACTGGAAGTCGATCACCAGCACGCAGGGCGTCGTGCCGAACCCGGTGCGCCTGCGCATGCCGCGCGCGGCGTAGTCGTCGAGGGTGGCGTCCTCGATCGCGTTGCCGGACAACGGCTCCGCTTCTGCGGGGGCCCCCACGTCAGACCGTCTCGGGCGTCGCCGCGGGCACGAACCGGCCGACGTTCTGCGGTCCGACGAACGCACCCTTGTCGATCATCACGTGGCCGCGCAGGATCGTCGTCACCGGCATGCCGTCGACCGAGTAGCCGTCCCAGTTGCTGTAGTCGCAGTCGGAGTGCAGGTTCTCGGCCTGGTTGTAGGTGTGGCTGAACCCGTCGTCCATCACGACGATGTCCGCGTCGGCGCCGGGGCGCAGCACGCCCTTCGTGCCGTACAGGCCGAAGATCCGCGCGGGGTTGGCCGAGGTCAGCTCCACGAAGCGCGGCACCGACAGGTTGCGCTTGCGCACGCCCTCGGACCAGAACACCGACATCCGGGTCTCGACGCTGTTCGTCCCGCCGGTGACGTTGTCGACGGTGTCGCCCGTCATCTTGTTGTCCCACGGGATCGTGTAGTCGTCGCTGGCCAGCGTGTGCAGCGCGCCCGACTCGCAGGCCGCCCACAGCGCGTCGCGGTGCTCGATCGGCTTGTTGGGCGGGTAGTTCATGTAGCGCTGGCCGTGGTCGCGCTTGTAGAGATCCGGGTCGAACATCAGGTTCGGGTGCAGCACCTCGCCGAAGGCCAAGGTTCCCCGCTCGCGGAACTCGCTGATCGCGTCGACCGACTCCATCGCCGACACGTGGACGATGTAGAGCGGCGAGCCGGTGCGCCGCGAGAGCAGCAGCATCCGGCGCACGGCGGCTTCCTCGGCCAGCGGCGGGCGGGCCTCGCCGATGTTGGAGAAGTGCTGGCGCCCTTCCTGGTAGAGCCGCCGCACGTTGTAGTCGATGATGCAGTCGTCCTCGCAGTGCACCATCACGATGCCGCCGTGCTTCTGGGTCTCCAGCATCGCCGAGTAGATGCGGCCGTCGTCGGTCATCATGCCGCCGATGGCCTCGCTGCCCGCGAACGTCGTGAAGAACTTGAACGACGTGACGCCGCCGCTGATCGCCTCGCGGATCCGGTCGGCGTTGGACTGCGGCCAGCGCCCGGTCATGATCGCGTGCAGCGCGTAGTCGCTGTACAGGTTCTGCGCGTCCGTCTTGGCGATCTTCGACTGGATCGACTCGACCAGGTCCTCCTCGCCCCACGAGATCGAGAAGTCGATGTAGGTCGTCGTGCCCCCCCACAGGCCCGCCCGTGAGCCCGCCTCGGCGGACTGGGCGCGCATGGCCTCGGAGATCACGAGGTCGTAGTGGACGTGCGAGTCGATGCCGCCGGGCACGACGTGGCGGCCCGCGGCGTCGATGACGGTCGCCGCGCCCGTCTCGGCGAACTGGCCGTGCACGCCGACGGCGACGATCTTCTCGTCTTTGACGGCGATGTCGAGGGGCTGGACCGTGCGGTCGTCGGCGACCAGGCCGTTGGTGACGATGAGGTCGTACATTCCTACTCCCTACGGTGGGTGGTCGCGGTCAGATGGCCCCGACGCTCTGCAGCTTGCGGAACTCCTCTTCGGAGAGCCCGACCTCGCCGAGGTAGAAGCTCTCGTTGTCCTGCCCGATGCGGCCGCCCAGCGCGCTGACCCCGCCGGGCGTCTCCGACATCCTCGGGTGCACGTGCGTCACCGACGTCGGCCCGAGCTCCGGGTCGTCGATGCGTTGCAGCAGCTCACGGGCCTGGAAGTGCGGGTGCTCCGCGACCTGGCGGATGTCGTGCACGGCCGCGGCCGCGACGCGGGCCTCCTCGAAGGTGCGCAGCACCTCCTCCTGCGGGTGCGCGCCGACCCAGGCGCCGATGACCTCGTCGAGGGCGGCCACGTTGCGCAGCCGGGTCTCGTTGTCGAGGAACCGGGGGTCGGTGATGAGGTCGGTGCGCCCCATGACGGTGAACATCCGCTCCACAATGGCCTGGGTCCCGCCGGAGATCGAGATCCAGTGCCCGTCCGAGGTCTCGTAGGCGTTGCGCGGCGCGAGGTCGGCGAGGCGGTTGCCGCTGCGGGTGCGGATGACGCCGCGCTTCTCCCAGTCGAGCATCGTGTAGTCGATGAGCCGGTAGGTGGCTTCGGTGATCGCGTTGTCGATGACCTGCCCGGTGCCGCCTGCGACGTCGCGCCAGTAGACGGCCGCCAGCACCGCCATCGCGCCGGTCAGGGCCGCGACGCCGTCGGCGAGCGGGTAGCCCGCCAGGCTCGGCGGCCGGTCGCCCGCGCCCGTGATGTAGGCCAGGCCGGAGAACCCCTCGGCCAGCGTCCCGAACCCCGGGCGCTCGGCGAACGGGCCGGTCTGCCCGTAGCCGGACGTCCGCAGGATGATCAGCTTGGGATTGACCGCATGCAGCTGCTCGGGCCCCAGCCCCCAGCGCTCCATGACGCCGGGCCGGAAGTTCTCGATCACCACGTCGAAGTCGGGGACTATCCGCAGGAGCAGCTCCTGGCCCTCGGGCTTGTTGAGCGCCAGGGTGATCAGGCGCTTGTTGCGGGCCAGCGTCTTCCACGCCAGCGAGATGCCCTCGTGCTGGGTCCCCCACTTGCGGACGGGGTCGCCGGTGCCCGGCAGCTCGGCCTTGACCACGTCGGCGCCGTAGTCGGCCAGGTAGGTCGCGCTCCACGGCGCGGCCATCATCGTGGCCAGGTCGAGGACGCGCAGACCCTCCAGGGCACCCCGGCCGCGGGAGACGGGCTGGAGCGCCGAGACGTCGACGGTGTGCTGCTCTGCCATGGGAACCTTCCGGTCGGCCCGAATGCGGTAGGGCGTGGTCAGCGGGTCGGGACTACGGGACGGGCGGTGTGCCAGTCGGTGCCGTCCTGGTAGGCGCAGGCGATCTGGAACAGCACGGCCTCACCGAAGCGCGGCGCCGAGAGCGCGACGGCGACCGGCATCCCGCTGGACGGGTGGAAGCCGATCGGCAGGCTGAGCGTGGGCCCGTCGTGCAGCGCCCACGGGTAGGTGATGCGGCCCAGCTGCAACGTCTGCGCGCGAGAGTCGGGGCCGTCGGCGAAGGGGACGTCGACCGGCACGACCGGCGTCACGATCACCCCGACGTCGTCGAACACGCGGGCCAGGCGGGCCCGGTAGGCCGCGCGGAACTCGAGCGAGCGCACGAGGTCCACCGCCCGCTCCTCGAGCCCCGCCGAGATCCGCGCGTAGACGTCGGGGGAGAAGTCGTCGGGGGCGGCGAGCAGCCGTTCGCGGTGGAACGCGGCGCCTTCGCTCCCGACGATGCGCGTCCAGTGCTCGTGGGCGTCGGGGGCGCCGAAGTCGGGCACCTCCGCGCTCGTGGTCCCCTGGTCGGCGAGCCAACCGAGGAACGCCTCGATGCGGGCGCCGACGCCGTCGTCGAGCCCGTCGAAGAAGAACGGCCGGGCCACGCCGACCCTGAGCCCGGCCAGCGGCTTGCCGATGGCGGCGGTCGCGGGCGCGCCCGTCGAGGCGACCGACTGGGTGTCGGCCGGATCCGGGCCGGTCAGGAGCTCGGTCAGGTGCGCGACGTCGACCGCCCGGCGGCCCATGGGCCCGACGGTGTCCTGGGTGCGCGCTGCGGGCAGCACGCCGTTCAGCGAGATGCTGCCCGCGCTCGGTCGGAGCCCGACGATGCCGTTGAGCGCCGCCGGGATGCGGACCGAGGCTCCGGTGTCGGTGCCCAGGGCGAGGTCGCAGTACCCGGCGGCGACCGCCGCGCCCGATCCGCCGCTGGAGCCGCCGGGGATCCGGTCCAGGTCCCACGGGTTGCGGCAGGCGCCGTAGGTGCGGTTCTGGGTGGTCGCGCCCCAGGCCAGCTCGGCCATGTTCAGCTTGGCGTGCACGACGAGACCCGCCGCGCGGAGCAGGCCCACGGCTCGCGCGTCCTGCGTGGCGACGTTGTCGGCGAGGAAGGCCGCGCCTGCCGTCGTCGGCACGCCCGCCACGTCGATGTTGTCCTTGAGGCCGATCAGCGCGCCGTCCAGCGGTCCGCGCGCGGTCCCCGCGGCACGGCGCTTCACGGCCGCGACGGCGTCGTCACGGGAGGTATCGATCCAGGTGATGACGGCACGCACGCGGCTGTCGGTCTCCTGGTACCGCTGGTGCGCCGCATCCCAGCCGTCCGGGCCACTGAGCGGCGCGCGGTCATCGGGGATCTGCACGGACGACCTCCTGTGTCGTGGACGGCGCCGGGTAGCCAGCTCGATGAGGAAAACTGTATGCAACTTGGCGGGATCGCGTCAATGATCGGATGTGGGCGCTCCGACGAAATCCGCTGTAGAGGTGGGATCTACGGGCAACGTGCTCGAAACACAGGCTCGCGAACGTGGTCACGAAATGTGCACAAAAGGCGACGCTACCGTGAGAACGAGCACGCGACAGGGAGCGACTCGGCCGGGGGCTTGTATCGTCTCGCCAGGTGACGGCGAGTAGCGAGCGTGCGGCCGATCGCGCGTACCGCATGGTCCGCGCGGACATCATGTCCGGCGACCTCGCGGGCAGCGAGCGGCTGGGTGAGGCGAACCTCGCCGAGCGCTACGGCCTGAGTCGCACCCCGGTCCGCGAGGCGCTCCGCCGCTTGCAGTCCGAGGGCCTCATCGAAGCGTTGCCGCACCGCGGGGCGCGGGTCATCGACTGGCGGACGCTCGACATCGCGGCCATCTACGACATGCGCGCCGTCATCGAGGGCTTCCTCGTGCGCCGGGCCGCGATCACGATGTCCGACGCGGAGATCGCCCGGCTCGGCGTCCTGTGCGAGGAGGTCGAGCGCACGACGGCGACGATGACCCTGGGCGACCCCGAGCTCATCGACGTCACCGCCGCGTTCAACACCGAGTTCCACGGCTCGATCGCGCGGGCCGCGGGCGGGGAGCTGTTCGCCGCCGTGCGCAACAGCATCGTGATCGCTCCGCTGGTGCTGCGGACGGTCCACGAGTACACGCGCGACGACCAGCAGCGCAGCAACCGCCACCACCGCGAGATCCTCGCGGCGTTCCGCGCGCGCAGCCCCGACTGGGCCGAGTCGGTCATGCTCGCCCACGTCTACTCGGCCAAGTCCCGGTTGCTGGAGGGTCGCGAGGAGCCCGCCGCACTGCAGGCTTCCGCTGACGCCAGCTAGTTGCATACAGTGCGGCCATGTCCGCGCCGCGCGATTCCGCCGTCCCCGCCGCCGGTTACACCGTCCTGGTGCTGCCGGGTGACGGCATCGGGCCGGAGGTGACGGACGCCGCGGTGGCCGTCCTGGAGGTGGTTGCGACGGCGCACGGGCTCCGGTTCGACCTCGTCCGCCGCGCGGCCGGGGCGGCGGCATACCGCGAGACCGGGACGGCCATCGACGAGGACACGATGGCCGCGGTCGGCCGCACCGACGCCACGCTGCTGGGTGCCATGGGCCTGCCCGACGTCCGGCTCCCCGACGGCACCGAGATCACCCCGCAGATCGACATCCGGGAGCGCTACGACCTCGTCGCGAGCGTCCGGCCGTCCGCGCTATTGCCCGGAATCGCCCCCGTATTGCATGCATCTCGGGTCGACTTGGTGACGGTGCGCGAGTGCACCGAGGGGTTGTTCGCGGGCCGCCACGACCCCCGGTCCACCGATCCCGACACCGAGCACGACCGCATGACGATCACCCGCGCCGCCAGCGAGGCGCTCTTCGACATCGCGTTCGCCCTCGCCGCCTCCCGCCGCCGCGCCGGGGGCGAAGGCAAGGTCACGCTGTTCGACAAGGCGAACGTCCTGAAGAGCCAGGCGTTCCTGCGCCGGGTCTTCGACGAGGCCGCCGCGCGGCACCCCGACATCGCGACCGAACGGATCTACGTCGACGCGGGCGTGATGATGATGGTGCGCGAACCCGAGCGCTTCGACGTGATCGTCATGGAGAACGCGTTCGGCGACATCGTCTCCGAGCTCGGGGCGGGCATCACCGGCGGACTCGGCCTGGCGCCCTCGGCCGACATCGGCCGCGACCACGCGGTCTTCCAGCCCTGCCACGGAACCGCGCCCGACATCGCGGGCCAGGACCGCGCCAACCCGATCGGGGCGATCCTCTCCGCGGCGATGATGCTCGACTGGCTCGCCGACCGGCACTCCGACCCGCGCTGCGTCGCGGCCGCGAAGGAGGTCCGCCGGGCCGTCGACGCCGCGCTCGCCGCGGGCATCCGCACCACGGACGTCGGCGGCACGGCCGGGACGAAGGAGATGACCGCCGCCGTCGTCGCCGAGCTCCGCGGATCGGGCACCCGGCTCTAGGCTCTGGACTCGGCGACCGCCGCGGCGCGCAGGGCGTGCCCGGTGGCGCAGGACGCGCAGATCGGGCGGTGGCCGCGGCTCGGGTCGCGGTCCATCTCCACGGCGACGTAGGACTTCTGACAACTGGCGCAGCGGATCCGGTCGTTCCAGACGTCGGCCACCTCGTCCCGGGGGTCGTGCGGGCGGTCGAGGGCGAACCAGCCGTCCTTGGCCACCAGCAGCGACCCGGCGCTGAGCAGCACGGAGAGCGCGAACGTGATGACCAGCGCCCAGGTGCTCGCGATCGGGTTCGCCGAGGCGAGCAGGTAGATGCCGACCCCGGACGAGACGATCCAGGAGACGAGCCCGCCGGGGTTGACGCTGGGCACCCGGCCCGGCCGGAACTCGAAGGCCCGGATGCCCGCCCGCCTGCGCGCGACGATGAAGACCAGGGCGATGCCGACCCAGGCCACCAGGATCGTGCCCTGGTAGGCGAGCCAGGTGTTGATGAAGCTGAAGATGTTCATGATCATCACTGCGAAGGACACCACGCCGACGACGACCACCCACGCCGTGCGGGGCAGCTTGAGCCCGAACGTCCGGGAGAAGAAGCTCTCGAAGTTGGTGGACCCGACGTAGAAGTTCGCCGTGTTGATCTTCGTCTGGGTGGCCACGATGAAGATGAGACCCAACACCCCCATCAGCTGGACGATGCCCTTGACCAGGCCCGCCTCGCTGACCTCGGCGAGGGGCAGCGTGTGGACCAGGTAGATGCCCACCGCGCCGTTCACGAAGATGGTGAGGAAGTAGAACGTGAAGCCGAAGGTGTGCAGGCCGTTCTTCCGGGTGTCCTCCACGCGGCCCATGCGGGCGAAGTCGAACGTGTAGAGCATGTTCGAGAACACGCCCATGTAGATGGCGAACACGAACAGCCAGCCCGGGCCCGCCATGGGAGTCGGGGTCGTCGGCTCGGCCGTCAGCCAGTCGCTGTGGTAGCCGAACTCGAGCGTCGCCCACACGACCGTGCCCACCAGGCCGATCGCGAAGATCGGCAGCAGGAACGCGTTGACCTTCTCCAGCCACACCCGCACGCCGCCGACGGCGAGCGAGATCGCGATCACCGTGACGATGGCGTACCAGAGCTGAACCGGGCCGCCGAACTGCGCCTGCGCGGCCACGGCCAGCACCGAGCCCTCGAACACCGCGAACCAGGTGCCCGTGAGCGCGAGGGCCAGGGTCGCGATGGCCGCGCCGCGGTAGCCGAACAGCGCGCGGGAGAAGAGCCCGACGGTCAGGCCGGTGTGGGCCGCGGTGCGGGACATGACGTAGCAGAACCCACCGTGGACCACGACCGCGGCGAGCAGGCCGATCAGGGCCTGCGTGGTGCCGACCACGAGGGACGCCCCCGCCGCGACGACCACCCAGAACATCGCGGCCATCACCGCCGACCAGGCCATCGCCATCTTCGGGGCGGTCATCCGCCAGGTCCGCGGCACCACGTGGAGCGAGTAGTCGTCGCGGGCGGCCGCGGCGATGACGGCAGGGTCGTCGTGGTCGGAGACCTCGAGCGCAGGCGGTGCGCCGCCGTCGAGCGAGGAGACGGACGTGTCTCCGGTGTCGCTGCTCATCGTTACTCCATTGTGGACAGGAGGGGGGCGCGCTCCAGCCCGGCGGCACCCGGTTCGGGTGCCGCCTGGGCGGGCGGGATGGGGCTAGGCGGGGGCGGCTTCGTTGTGGTCGATGCTGCCGGGGTTCGGCGGCGTCGGGGCAGGCTCGTCGCCTGCCTCCTTGTGGAAGCGGCCGTCCTTCATGATGTAGTCGAGCTTGTCGTGGTCCTGCAGCACGGTGATGTCCGCGATCGGGTCGCCGTCGATGAGGATCAGGTCCGCGAGGTAGCCGGGCGCGACCTTGCCGAGCTCGTCGGGTCGCTGCATGATCTCCCCGCCCCACGCGGTGGCCGAGATGATCGCCTCCATGGGCGTGAAGCCCAGCAGCTCGACGAAGTGCTGCAGGTCGCGGGCGTAGGTGCCGTGCGGGGTCCACGCGAAGCCGTAGTCGCCGCCGGGCAGCACCTTCACGCCGCGGCGGTGCATCTCGCGCAGGCCCTTGATGGCCATCTCCAGCTCCCGCTTGTAGCCGACGGCCTCAGCCGCGGCCTGCGGGAACCCGAACGCCTCGGCTTCGTAGAGCGTCGCGACGAGCCAGTTGATGCCGGGCGCGACGAACACCCAGTCCTTGTTGGCTTCGAGCATGTCCATGCCCTCGGCGTCGGTGAAGCTGGCGTGGTAGACGATGTCGACCTTGTTGCGGAGACACATCTTCACGCTCTCGGCGGAGCGGGCGTGGGCGCAGACGCGCTTGCCGCGGCGGTGGGCCTCGGCAACGGCGGCGGCGGTCTCCTCGTCGGAGAAGTAGGTGTCCTCGGCCCGCTGGGTGCCGGTGATCTCCTCACCGGTCATCGAGAGCTTGATCTGGTCGACGCCGATGTCGATCAGCTCGCGCACGGCCTTGCGCATGCCTTCGGGACCGTCGGCGAACTTGGTGATCGACTTGATGAGGGCGCCGCCGGTGACGGCGATCTCCGGGCCGTTGGCGAGGTAGCGCGGGCCGGGGAAGCGCCCCGCGTTGATGGCGTCGCGGCAGACGACGTCGAGGCGGTCCTTGGCCGAGGCCGCACCGAGGCACATGGTGTAGCCGGAGTCGAGGTAGGTGCGGGCGGACTCGAGGCAGAACAGCAGGTGCTCCTCGACGGGCATGGTGCCCAGGCCGTCGAGGTCGGCGCTGTTGTTCCAGGAGAAGTGGGTGTGGGCGTCGCAGAGACCGGACATCAACGTGCGGCCGCGGCCCTCGACCACCCGGGCGTCCTGTGCGCGGGTGGGGTCGACGACGCCGACGACGGCGATGCGGTCGTTCTCCACGAGGACGTCGCCGGGGTAGGGGTCGGCGCCGGTGGAGTCGAGGATGGAGACGTTGCGGAACAGGGTCTTCTTCGGTGAGACGGGCACGACGGCCTCTCCTCTGCGTTGAGGGCTGACGGGAATGGCTCAGAGGAACTTGCGGAGCTGTTCGGTGACCGGGCCTGCTGCTTCGAGCGCGGTCCAGTGCCCGATCCCGGGGACGATCTCGACGACGGCGTTGCCGTGGGCGTCGGCGAGCTCGGTGCTGGCCTCGGGCGGCCCGACCTTGTCGTCGCTGCCGGTGACGAGCAGCAGGGGCAGCTTCGGGTCGATCGGTCCGGGGTCGGTGGCCGTGGCCAGCGCCTCGCAGTTGCGGGCGTAGCCCTCCGGGTCCTGGCGCATGATCAGTTCGCGGACGAACGCGGCGACTTCGGGCTTGTCGCGGCGGGTGGTCTCCGAGAGCGCGTTGGCGACCACGCCGGGCGCGACGGCGGCGGTTCCCTTGTCCCGCAACACCGCGGCGCGGTCGTGCTGGGCCTTCCGGCCTGCTTCCGCGGGCTCGCGGACCGCGCCGAGCAGCGCGAGCGCGCTGACCTTGGCCGGGTAGCGGGCCGCCAGGGAGCGGACGACGAGGGTGCCCATCGAGTGCCCGACGACGGCGGCGCTCTCGATGTCGAGGGCGTCGAGCAGCGCGGCGAGGTCGTCGGCGTGGGACTCCACGCTGATCCCGTCGGACACCGGCGAGCGTCCGGCGCCCGCGGAGTCGACCCGGATCACGGTGTGCGAGGCGGCGAGCGCGTCCGCCTGGACCTGGTAGAAGTTCGAGGTGCCGCCGAGGCCGTGCACGAGCAGGACGGCGGGGCCGTCCCCGTCGATCTCGACTGCGAGTTCCTTGCCGTTGACCTGCATCTTTGGGTGTCCCGTCATTGCGTAGGGTGTGCTGGGGGAGCTCAGGCGATGCGGTTGCGCTGCGCGCCGAGCCCGGTGATCGACACTTCGATCACGTCGCCGCTGGCCATGAACTTGGGTGGGTCGAACCCGATCCCGACCCCGGCGGGGGTGCCGGTGGCGATGATGTCGCCCGCCTGCAGCGTGATCCCCGCCGAGAGGGTGGCGATCAGCTCGGGGATGTCGAAGATCAGGTCCTTCACCGGCGCCGACTGGCGGGGCTCGCCGTTGACGCGGCTCTCCACCAGCAGCGCGGTCACGTCGGCGATCTCGTCGGCGGTGACGGCGTAGGGGCCCATGGGGCAGTGGGTGTCCAACGACTTCCCGATGAGCCACTGCTTGTGCTTGCGCTGCAGGTCCCTGGCGGTGAAGTCGTCGATGATCGTGTAGCCCCACACGTGGTCGTACGCCTGCTCGCGGGTGATCCCACGGCCGCCGACGCCGATGATC
Source organism: uncultured Actinomycetota bacterium (assembly GCA_963799945.1). Classification (GTDB taxonomy): domain Bacteria; phylum Actinomycetota; class Actinomycetes; order Mycobacteriales; family Pseudonocardiaceae; genus Pseudonocardia. The sequence goes on along the minus strand of CAWCZG010000001.1, from coordinate 90,493 downwards.
ACGCCCAGCTCGGCTTCGTAGTCCAGCTCCGACGTGACGTCGGTGTGCGGCTCGATGTCGTCGAACGGGCCCGTGACCGAAGTGGTCGCCTTGGCGAAGATGACGGGGTGCTCGGGCATGTCCTGCGAGCGGTCGGGCTGGTCGTAGCCGCTGGCGCCGAACTCCAGCACGTGGTCGCGGTAGTTCTTCCCGACGCAGAAGATGTCGCGGCGCGGCACCGTGATCGGGGCGTGCAGGCGGACCTCGTCGAGGCGGTGCTGCGGTGCCGCGTCGGCCACGTTCCGCAGCTGCGGGCCCAGCTCGGACCACCGTTCGATGAGGTCGAGCACGCCCATGCCCGCGGGGAGCAGACCGCCGACGTCGTGGACCACACCCGCTTCGGCGTCGACCACACCGACGCGTCGGGCGAGATCACTCGCAGACGTGCCGACGGTGAAGGTCACCAGCTTCATCGCTGCACCAATCCAAACCAATCGAACCAATCTGACCCAGCTGACCGTACGCGTGACCGGCGGACATGTCGATAGCTGGCGCAGGCTTGGTTCTGAACTCGTCAATTGGTCTAGATTGGTTGACGGGCAGGCGTTAGGGTGGCGCCATGACGGTGGTGGAGCGCTCGTTGCGGGAGTTGCTGGTCGAGGGCAGCAAGAACGGCACGTTCGTGCCCGGCTCGAAGCTGCCGACCGAACGCGATCTCGTGCAGCGTCTGGCCGCGCCACGGGGCGCCATCCGGCAGGCGCTGGAGGTCCTCGAGCGCGACGGGATGATCGTCCGCCATGTGGGGCGGGGGACGTTCCTCACCGATGCCGCGGTGCAGCGCGTCGACGGTGCGCCCGCCGACACCAGCCCGGCCGAGATCATGCAGGTCCGGCTGCTGCTCGAGCCCCAGGTCGCCACCCTCGCGGCCCGCGTCGCCACCCAGGCCGATCTCGACCGCATCGCCGAGTGCCTCGACGCGGGCGGTGCCGCCGACGACTTCGAAGGCTTCGAGTCCTGGGACGCGAAGCTGCACCGCTCCATCGCCCACGCAGCGCACAACGGCCTGCTGATGAACATGTTCGACGTGCTCAACACCGCCCGCGCGCTTCCGGTCTGGGGCACGCTGAAGCGCCGCACATCCAGCCCCGAGCGGCGACGTTGCTACCACGTGGAACACACCGCGATCGTCGAAGCGCTCCGCGACCGCGACCCGACCGGGGCGGGCGACGCCATGCGCACGCACCTGCAGAACGTCTCCGACAACCTGCTCGGCCGGCACTGAGCCGAGGGCTCAGTCGAGACCGAGCCCGCGCCGTCCGGTCGCGTTGAGGCCGTCGACCGAGAAGCGGTTGGGCCAGGTGCGCTCGTAGTGCTCGGCCGGGAAGTCGCTGGGGCTGGAACCGGTCCGGAACGCCTCGCTGACGCTGCCCGCGTAGTTCTCGTTGCGGGGGCACCAGGGGGCGGCGGGGATGTACATGACGTTGCCCCAGCCCTTCTGGTCGGTCACGGGGTCGACGCCGTGGACCATGTCGGCGTGCCACCAGACGGAGTCGCCCGCCCGCACGTCGGGGATCCCGGTGACGGCCTGCAGGAGCAGTGGGTGCCAGGTGTCGTTGGCGGGGAAGGCCTGGTTGACGGTGACGCCGCACATGTCGTCGTCGGCCACGTCGGACAGCAGGGGGCGGAGCATGAGGTAGGCCATGGCCTCGGGGATCGGCACGGTGAACAGGACGCCCTGGTCGTGGTCCATGTCGGACAAGGCCGTCCAGCCCTGGAAGGTGCGGAAGACCGAGCACATGGTGCTGCCGGGGTACTGCGGGCCCGTCGTGCGGTGGGCGGCGTCCCACGGGTCGTACTCCTCGACGCTGCCGTCGAACAGGTGCCGGAACGCCTGCTGGTAGGCCTCGGTCATCCACAGCTCGAGGGTGCCGGGGTCGAGGTGCGGGCCGAGACCGCCGGAGTCGGCGCCCGGGGGACGGCGGCGGATGCGGTCGGGGTAGAGGGAGTCGCGGGCGGGGTCGAACCACTGCACGCCGTCGGACTCGTGGCGCCATTGGCTGTTCAGGAAGGTCTGGACGCGGGCCATGCGGTCGCTCTGGCGGGCTTGGCACTGCGCGGGTGACCAGTACACGGGGTAGATCTCGGGCTTGGAGCCGACGCTGCCGAAGAAGTCGTCGGCGGGCCCACGGTAGTTCTCGAAGAACTGGTTGCTTTCGACGTAGTCGACGATCCCGGCGTCCCAGGCCAGCGCCTGCTCGCGCGGGAAGTGGCCGCGCACGACCAGGCAGCCGCGGCGGCGCAGCTTGTCCACGGCCTCGGCCGAGACGGTGCCCGCCTCGATGTCGGCGTAGTCGATGACCGGCCAGACCGTCTCCCCGCGCTCCTTCTCCGCGGCGATCTCGGCGACCCGCGCGGCGACCCGGGCCTCGACGACGGCGAAGACCTCCTCCACGGTGCGTCCCGACGCGGTGATCCGGGCGCGCAGCGCGGCCTTGATCTCGCGGGTCGCGGCCTTGAGGTCCGCGGGCGGGGACTCCCAGTGCGGCAGCGTCGTCGGGTGCGGTGGCGGTCATCTCAACTCCTTTGGTGAAGACTCCTTACTAGAGAGACTGTAGGCGGGTCGCCTCGCTTCAGGCAAGAGTCCTTACTAGACTTGTCGGGTGACCCCGGCCAAGCCGTCGCTGAACCTGCTGCGTTCGCTGACCGACGAGCACGTGCTGCGGGCCCTCGTGGAGCAGCGCCGCCTGACCCGCGCCGAGCTCGCCGTCCACACCGGCATCTCCAAGCCGACGATCTCCGAAAGCGTGCGCAGGCTCTGCGCGGCCGGGCTGGTCGAAGACACGGGCGCGCGCACGACCGGTCGTGGCCGGGTCGGGTCGTACTACGCCCTCGCGGACCGCGTCGGCGCGGCGTTGGTGGTCAGCGTGGCGCCGGAAGGGGTGGTGGTCGAAGCGTTGGACGTGCACGGTGAGGTGCTCGCGCACGTGGTCGAGAGCGTCTCGCGCCCCGCGCAGCCGATGCAGATCATCGAGGTGCTGCAGACGGCGGCCCGGCGGGTGCGGCAGGAAGCGCCCGGCGGGTTGCGGCTCGCCGTGGTGAGCGCGGCCGACCCGGTGGACCGGGCCACCGGCAGGCTGGTCCACCTGCCCGACGCCCCGTTCCTGGTCGGCGAGCTGTCGCCGGTCGACGTGCTGGCCGGGATCGTCGAGGGGCCGGTGCTGGTCGACAACGACGTCAACTGGGCGGCGCGGGCCGAGCGCGCGGCGGCCGACGACCCGTTGGACGACTTCGCCTACCTCCACCTCGGCGAGGGCCTGGGCTGCGCCGTGGTCAACGACGGCCTGGTGCGCCGGGGGCACCGTGGCCTCGTCGGCGAGATCGCGCACGTGACGACCGCCGGTCCCCGGCACGAGGCCATCCCGTTCATCGACGTGTTCGGGGTGCTCGGCCTCCGCCACCCGGGATCCACGGCGATCGACGTCGACGGGCTGCGGGCTGCGGTGCGCCGCGGCGACGCCGTCGTCGCGCTGTCCCGGGCCGTGTGCGGGGTGCTCGCCGCCGTGGTCGCCTTCGCCGATCCCGAGGTCGTGGTGCTCGGCGGGAGCTGGGGCGCTGAGCTGCCGCTCCTCGCCGCGATCGCCGCCGAGTTCGGACAGCTCCCGCGCGCCGTCCCGCTCCGGGCCAGCCGGCTCACCGACCACCCCGCCCTCGTCGGCGCCCGCGACCACGCCCTGCAGGAGCTGCGCGACGCCGTCATCGGCGCCTCCCGGCTGCCCGGGAATCCGGGCTATCCCGCGGGCCAGCCGGTGTAGGCCTCCGCGAGGTACGCCGAGCCGTGTCGGGAGCTGACCACGGCGTTCAGCTCGCCGAGTTGGCGGCGGCGTTCGAAGGGGCCGGGGCGTTCGTGCAGCATGGACGTCATCCAGTAGGAGAAGTTCTGCGCCTTCCAGATGCGCTGCAGCGCACGGTCGCTGTAGTGGTCGAGGAGTTCCCGTGACCCGCTCTTCGCGTACGACTCGATGCCCTCGAACAGCACCCTGACGTCGGCGAAGGCGAGGTTGAGGCCCTTCGCCCCGGTCGGGGGGACGGTATGGCCCGCGTCGCCCGCGAGGAACAGGTTGCCGTAACGGAGGGGTTCGCAGACGTAGCTGCGGAAGCGGAGCACCATCTTGTCGAAGATGTGTCCCCGTTTGAGCTGGAGCCCGTCGGGGCCGTCGATCCTGGCCTGCAGTTCTTCCCAGATCATGTCTTCGGTCCAGCCGTCGACGTCTTCGTCGGAGGGGCATTGGAAGTACATGCGCTGGATGTGCTCGTCGCGCTGGCTGATCAAGGCGAAGCCGCGGTCGGAGTTGCAGTAGATGAGCTCTTCCGAGCTCGGCGGCGCTTCGCAGAGGATGCCGAACCACGCGAAGGGGTACTCGACGAAGTTGTCGGTCCGGAACTCCTCCGGGATCGCCCATTTGCATATCCCGGCTGATCCGTCCGCCCCCACGACGATCTCCGCGTGGATCTCCTTCGGCGTGCCGTCCGCGTCGACGAACCGGATCTTCGGTGTGTCCTCGGTCAGGTCCAGCACCTGGGTGTCGGAGACCGAGAAGTGGACTTGGCCGCCGTCGCGTTCCCGGGCCGCGGCGAGGTCGACGAACACCTCGTTCTGCGGGTAGAGCCAGACCGCTTCGCCGACCAGGTCGGCGAAGTCGATCCGGTGGCTCACACCGCCGAAGCGCAGGTCGATGCCTTCGTGCTTGTAGCCCGCCTTGAGGACCCGGTCGGAGACGCCCGAGTCGACGAGCATGCGCACGCTGCCGTGTTCGAGGATTCCCGCCCGGTGGGTGGTCCGGATCGTCTCGTGGTCGCGTTTCTCGACGACGACGTTGTCGATCCCGGCTCCGGCCAGCAGGTGGGAGAGCATGAGCCCCGCCGGGCCCCCGCCGACGATTCCGACTCGGGTCGTGATCACTTCAGGGTTCGCCATCGGTGCCTCCTCGTTGGGTGCCTTCGCGCCTGCGCCGTCACGGTTCGAAGGTGGCCTCGGGTGTGACGGCGATGTCGAGCACGAGTGGTTCGGTGCGGTCGGTCAGGGTGGGCACGACCTCGTCGAGCGCCTTGACCATGGCGTCGTAGGAGTCGACGCGCTCGGCCGGGCAACCCCACCCCCGCGCCAACGCCGAGATGTCGACCTCGTCGAACGCGGGCCAGGGAGGGCGGCCGCCCGCTTGCTCGGCGAGCCGGTCCATCACCGCGTACCGGCCGTTGGCCAGCACGACGAACAACACCCCGACGCGGTAGTGCGCGGCGCTCCACAACGCCTGGATGCCATAGAGCGACGAACCATCCCCGACAACGGCCACGACCGGGCGGTGTGGAGCGGCCATCCGCACTCCGATCGCAGCAGGCAGGGCGAAGCCCAGGCCGCCCATCGCGGCGCTGAGGAATCCCAGCGGCGTGCGGGCAGGCAGCAGGCGATGCAGGTCGGGGCGGCTCGACGGGGTCTCCTCCACCACCACGGTGTCGGCGGGCAGCCGTTCGGCGAGCGCCGCCATCACGTGCGCGGCCCGGAGCGGCTCGCCGTTGCGGGGTGGGGCGGGGGCGGCGGTTCGCTGCGGCGGGGGTGCCGAGCCCGCAGCCCGTCGATCCGAGACGCGCTGTGCCAGCGCCGCGCACACCGGCGCGGGCGGGGCGACGAGGGCGAGCTGCACCGGGCTGTGGTGGGCGTCCTCGATGTCGTCGGTGACCAGCACGAGCGTCGTGCCTTCTCGGGTCAGCGGCCCCTCCTCGTACGGGTACTGCCGGAACACCGGGGCGCCCACCACGAGGACGACGTCGTTGCCGCCCAGGGCCTGTCGCAGCCGGTGGCGCCCCGCGGGCAGGTGCCCGGCGAACAGGGGGTGGTCCTGCGGGAAGCCCGCCCTGGCGGCGAACGCCTCCTGCCACACGGGCGCCTGCAGCCGCTCGGCCAGCTCCACCAGGGCCGCCCAGGTGTCGGCGTGGTCGGCGTCGGCGCCCACCACCAGCGCAGGTGATGCGGCCCCGGACAACAGCGCGACGAGCTCGTCGACCGCGGCGGGGTCCGCGCCCGTCGCCTGCCGCAGTACCGCGGGAGCGGCCACCTCGATGTCCTCGGCCGGGGCGGCCCAGTCGTCACTGGGCACGATGACCACCGCGGGCCCGCGTCCGTCGATGGCCTCATGCCACGCCCGTGCCACTGCGCTCGGCACGTCCTGCGGGCGCGCGGGCTGGTTCACCCATACCGGGTAGTCGCCCGCCAACCCCTCCAGGTCGCCCGCGAGGAACGGGCGGTAGACGAGATGCCGTCGGTCCTGTTGGCCGACGATCACCACCAGCGGCACCCGGTTGCTGCGGGCCGTCGCCAGCGCGCCCACGGCGTTGCCCAGTCCCGCAGTGGTGTGCAGGTTCACCAGCGCAGGCCGTTCGGTGACCGTCGCGTAGCCGGTCGCCATCCCGACCACCGAGGCCTCGTGCAGGGCCAGGACGAACTGGAGGTCGTCCGGCAGGTCGGTCAGGAACGCGATCTCGGTCGAGCCGGGGTTGGCGAAGACGGTCGTCAATCCGAACTGCCGGAAGACGTCGAACGTGGCGTCCCGCACCGTCCGCATCTGCCCTCGCTTCCCTCGATCTGCGGCTCAGTGGCGGGGCCGGGCGCCGATCTGGTCTCCTTCGGTGAGCGGCATCGGCTCGTCGGGAGCGGGGCTTCGGTTGACCAGCGCGACGCAGACGGCACCGATCGCGGCGACGGCGGCGAAGATGTAGAAGCCCCACGGGTAGGCCAGGCCCGCGGTCAGCAGCCAGCCGCCGATCAGCGGACCCGAGATCGCGCCTGCCCGGCCGACACCGCTCGCCGCGCCCATGGCCGTTCCGCGTGCCGAGGCGGGGTAGACGTGCCCGACGTAGGCGTAGACGAGAACCTGCGAGCTGAAGACGAACACGCCTGCCAGCAGGACGCTCACGTAGATGCCGATGCCGGGCAGCTTGATGCTCAGCAGGGCCAAGAAGACCGCCGCGGCGACGAACCAGGCGATGGTGGATCGCCGATTGCCGATCCGGTCGGCGACCCGGCCCGCGAACAGGAGGCCCAGCACGCCGCCCGCGTTGAGCACCAACAGCAGCGCCAGCGCCGCGCCCAGCTCGTAGCCCGCCGACTTCATGATCTGCGGCAGCCACGTGTTCAAGCCGTAGACCAGCAGCAGCCCCATGAACGACGTCACCCAGAACGCGATCGTCGAGCGACCCAGGCCGTGGTGGAACAACGTCCCGATCGGGTTGCCACCCTTCTTCGCCGGGGTCGGCGCCGCGTCCGGGTCAGGACGCTCCGACACACCCGCCCGGGCACGGAGGAACGCCGTGGACTCGGGCAGATAGCGCACCATCAGCGGAACCAGCACCAGCGCGGGCAGCGCGCCGACCACGAACATCCACTGCCACCCGAACCGCTCGATGACGAGGATCCCGAGCAAGGCGGTGAGCACCGCACCGACGTGGTAGCCGGTCATCATGTTCGTCGTCGCGGTGCCGCCGCGGCCTCGAGCCGCGTATTCATTGATCAACGCGAGGGCCGTCGGCAGCACGCCGCCCAGGCCCAGCCCGGCCAGGAACCGCAGCACCGCGAAGAGCCAGGGGTTGGTCGCGAACGCGCAGGCGAGCGTCAGTACCGAGAACGCCACGACCGTCCACAGCATCGTCTGCCTGCGCCCGACGTAGTCGCTGACCGTCCCGACCACCAGCGCCCCGATCATGACCCCGACCAGCCCGACCACGGACACCAACGACGCGGTGTTGGGCGTCAGCCCCCAGCTCTTGTCCGCGAGCAGGGAGGGCAACACCACTCCCAGCACCACCAGGTCGAAGCCCTCCAGCGCGACCGCCATCCAACACAGCGGCGCCACCCACCCCGCGTGCTGCTCGCGGGGGTTCACCACATCGACAGCCATCACGCCCTCCCTCGGCCGGTCCTCGTCGTCCGCCAGGTCGAGGATTCCCCTCTCACGCAGCTCAAACCCGACTTTCCGCTCAGTGGGCGCATCGGTGATCGAGTCGGTCGGGCCGCCGTCGGATCGCTTGATCAGCCGCTCTGCGAAGCGGTGTGCGGCGAAGGAAGAGTTCGGCGACGCCAAAGCGACGCGGGACATCGTTCACACCCACAGACCGACAGGGGTGGACGATGGGGATGGCGCAGCTGGTCGTGACCGCGGTCTTGGTCGGGGGTCGCTCCAAGCAGCGAGTTCGCCCGCACCTACGGCGTCTCCCGCCGCTGGGTGATCACGCTCGCGCAGCGGTTCCTGACCGAAGGCGAACCCGGCCTCGAGCCCCGCTCACGCCGACCCCGCTCCAGTCCTGGCCGGACGACGCAACGGGTCGAGGACGAGATCGTCGCCCTACGCAAAGACCTCGACCGACACAGATACGAAGCCGGTCGCCGCCACCATCGCCGCGCACCTGCTAGCAACGCCACGGCCCCGGCGCTGTGCCGGCGGTATCGACAATCTGGCGGATCCTGTCCGCCCGCGGATTCGTCACCCCACAACCGCATAAACGACCGAAATCCAGCTGGCAACGATTCGTCGCCGACGCCCCCAACGAGCGCTGGCAACTCGACATCACCCACTACCGCCTCGCCGATCACACCGACGTCGAAATCCTCAACATCCTCGACGACCGACTCCCGGCTCTGCCTGGCCAGCCGAGCCCGGCGGATCTTCACCGCCGGCGATGTCAACACCGTCTTCACTACCGCCACCAGCACCTACGACGACCCGGCCAGCCTGCTGTCGGACAACGGAGCCGTGTTCACCGGCGCACCCCGCCGCGGTGGGCGGGTCGCGCTCGAGCTGTCCTGCCACGCCCGCGGAATCCGATTCACCCACTCCCGGCCGTATCACCCGCAGACCTGCGGGAAAGTGGAAAGGTTTCATCAAACCCTGAAGAAATGGCTCGAGCGGCAACCCCGACCGGCCACCGTCGGCCAACTCCAGGCCTTACTCGACCAGTTCCGGGACTACTACAACACCGTCCGGCCGCACCGCGGCGTGGATCGGCGCACTCCCCAGCAGGCCTACCAGGCATCGACCGAAAGCCGTCCCCACCGCCCTCACCCCTGGACACTGGGCACTTCCGCGTCCGCCATGACCTCATCGACGGCTCCGGTGTGATCACTCTGCGACACCACAGCCGCCTGCACCACATCGGATAGCGGCATTGCCGACAGGGTGCAGCGCCTGTGCGACATCGCGTAAGGGTGCCCCCGGCAGGATTCGAACCTGCGACACACGGTTTAGGAAACCGATGCTCTATCCCCTGAGCTACGAGGGCTTGCCGGGGCGATCCTAGCTGCGCTGCGGGGGTGTCTCGTCTGGCGGGTGCGCGCAGACGCCACGATCGTGCGCCTGCGGAGGGGCGCGAATGTCTCTAGTCTTCGCCGGGCCGGGTTCGCCGAGCGAAGGGGCCGGACGTCATGGCCGAGGTTGCGGAGGGCGTCATGGCGGTGGTGCACGTCGAGGCGCCCGCGGAGGTTGATCCGCACGCTATCGAGGCCGAGCTGAACCGGGCCGTCAACGCGTATCGGAAGCGGCCGATGAGGGCGGAGTTCGCGCTGGCGGGTGAGGGGCGCACGCCTCTGCGCGACGCGCGGCACCGGCACGGGTTCGTCGGCATCTTGTCCTTCGCGGGGTCCGGACCGCCGGACAACCTGGAGCGGCGGGTCAGGAAGCTGGCGCGCAAGGCCCTTCGCCGCCGCTTCGGGCGGAAGGTGTCGGCCGAGGTGCGGACGGAGATGACCAGGGCCGAGGTCGGGGCGTACTGGTCGGTCGTCCGCGGGACGCCCCGTCGTTGGCCGTAGGCCGTCGCTCAGCCTCGGTTTTAGTCTGCCCAGCCTCGGCCGTCGACCCGGCCCCGCCGGGCCGTCGGCCTCGGCCATCGACCCAGCCGCGCCGGCCCGCCCAGCCGCTGGCCGCCGCGCCAGCCTGCCGAGCCGCCGCCCGGCGTCGGGGCCCACCCGCCGATCGTGGGTGCGGTGTCCTCCGTGGACTGGAGTATCGGCGACGTCGTCCTCCTCTGCACCAAGCCCCAGGACAGTCGGGAGCTTTTAGATCAGCTGCCCGACGTGCCGGTCGTGTGCGTGCAGAACGGGGTGGCCAACGAGGGGTGGGCGGCGGAGCGGTTCGCCCGAGTCATGGGGGATCTGCGTGCAGATGCCCGCCGAGCACCTCGAGCCCGGGCGGGTGGCGGCGTATGGGGCGGCCGTCCCCGGAGTGCTCGATATCGGCCGGTATCCCCACGGCACCGACCAGTTGACCGAGCAGATCGCCGCGGACCTGACGGCGGCCGGGTTCAGCTCGCAGCCTGATCCCGCGATCATGCGGCCAAGTTCTGGAAGCTGCTGGGGAACCTGGGCAGCGCCGCCGAAGCCGCTTGCGGGCCCGACGGTCCCGACCTGCCCGTGCTGTACGCAGCCGCACGGGCGGAAGGGGAGAAGTGCCTCGTCGCGGCCGGCATCGAGTTCGCCTCCGAGGCGGAACGGCAACAGCGCCGCGCTGATGTCATGGCCTTGCCGCTCGTCGACGGGCGCGCCCGCGGCGGCGGCTCGACCTGGCAGAGCCTGCGGCGCGGCACGGGCTCGGCGGAGGCCGCGTTCATCAACGGCGAGATCGTCGCGCTGGGTGCGCGGCGCGGGGTGTCCACTCCGGTCAACGCCGCGCTGGTGCGGATCGCCGACGCCATGGCGCTCGCGGGTGAGGAGCCGGGTGCGAGGAAGGCGGCGGACATCCTGGCCGATCGACCGGCGGCCGACCCGTAGGGCCGTCCACAGCAGCCTCTCAGGCACATCTCAGATGCCCAGTTCAGACTGACGCCATGCGCATTCTCGTGGTGGACGACGACCGCGCCGTCCGCGAGTCGTTGCGCCGCTCCCTCGCGTTCAACGGCTACCAGGTGGACCTCGCGAACGACGGGCTGGCGGCGCTGGAGGCCGTGACGGCCCAGCGGCCCGACGCCATGGTGCTCGACGTCATGATGCCGCGGCTGGACGGCCTGGAGGTCTGCAGGCGGATGCGGGCGGGCGGCGACGACCTGCCGATCCTCGTGCTCACCGCCCGCGACGCCGTCTCCGACCGGGTCTCCGGCCTCGATGCGGGCGCCGACGACTACCTGCCCAAGCCCTTCGCGCTGGAGGAGCTCCTGGCCCGGCTGCGGGCCCTGCTGCGCCGTCGCACGCCCGACGACATCGCGGCCGCGGCGGCGGGCATGAGCAAGCCGCTGGTGTTCGGCGACCTCTCGCTCGACCCCGACACCCGCGACGTCCGCCGCGGCGACCGCCCGATCAGCCTCACCCGCACCGAGTTCTCCCTGCTGGAGCTGCTGCTCGCGCATCCGCGCCGGGTGCTCACGCGCGTCGCAGATCCTCGAGCAGGTCTGGGGCTACGACTTCCCGACCACCGGCAACGCCCTCGAGGTCTACATCGGCTACCTGCGCCGCAAGACCGAGGCCGAGGGCGAGATCGCGCCTGATCCACACCGTCCGCGGCGTCGGGTACGTGCTGCGCGACACCCCGCCCTGATGGCCACCCACCTCATCCCGCGCCTGCGCTCCGACGGCACGACGGCGCGCTTCGAGTTCCTCGACCGCGTCTCGCTGCGCGCGCGCATCGGCATCCTCGCGGCCGTCGTCGCGGCGGTGGTCGTCGTGCTCGTCTCGGCGTCGGCGTTCTTCGTCGTGCGCGCGAACGTGCTGCAGACGCTCGACGACAACCTCCTGCAACGCGCCACCGCGGCCGCGCAGAGCGGCATCGACCCCCGCGCGCTCGCGCAGGTCCCGACGCAGGTCGTGGGCGCGGCCGACATCAAGCTCGCGCTCGTCTTCGCCGACGGCACCGCCGCCTCCGTGCAGGGCCCCACGTCCGCGCCGCCGCTGGGCTTCGACGAGCTCGCCGTCGCCCGCGGCCAGGAGCCGCAGTCGGTGCGGACGGCGTCGTTGAACGGAGTGGCCTACCGGGTCGTCGCGGTGCCCGCGGGCAACGGTCAGGCGTTGGTCATCGCCCAACGCCTCGACCCGACGCAGGAGGTGTTGACCAAGCTCGCGGTCACCCTCCCCGTGGTCGGCGGCATCGGCGTGTTGATCGCCGCGCTGGCGGGCGCGGCCGTGGCGCGCGCCGGGCTCCGGCCGGTCGACCGGCTCACCGCCGCCACCGAGCGCATCGCCGCCACCGGCGATCTGCACCCCATCCCCGTCGACGGCACCGACGAGCTCGCCCGCCTCACCGGCAGCTTCAACGCCATGCTCGGCGCGCTCGCGGCGTCCCAGGAACAGCAGCGGCGGCTCGTCGCCGACGCCGGGCACGAGCTGCGCACCCCGTTGACCTCGATGCGCACGAACCTGGAGCTGCTCGCGTCGGCGAGCCGTCCCGGCGCGCCCGCAGCTGCCCGAAAGCGGACCGCGCCGAGATCTTCGAAGACGTGCAGGCGCAGGTCACGGAGCTGTCGACGCTGGTCGGCGACCTCGTCGAGCTGGCCCGCGACGACGCGCCCACGGTCGTGCACGAGCCGGTCGAGCTCACCGACGTGGTCCTGCGCGCGCTGGAGCGGGCGCGGCGGCGGGCGGGCGACGTCGAGTTCGAGCGCGACGCTGCGTGCCCTGGGCGCTGCTGGGCGACAGCACGGCGCTGGAACGGGCGGTGCTCAACCTCCTCGACAACGCCGCGAAGTGGAGCCCGCCCGGCGGCCGGGTCCGCGTGCAGATGCGCCAGCTCGACGAGTGGTCGGTGCTGCTGGAGGTCGCCGACGCGGGCCCCGGGATCTCCGAGGAGGACCTCCCGCACGTGTTCGACCGCTTCTACCGGGCCGACACCTCGCGCACGATGCCCGGCTCCGGGCTGGGGCTGGCGATCGTGCGACAGGTCGCGGTACGGCACGGCGGTGCGGCCTGGGCGGGCCGGGCGCCCGAGGGTGGAGCGCTGCTCGTGCTGCGTCTGCCCGGGCAAGCGCCCGCCATCCGGGTGATCATCGAACACGCCGTACGGACGCCTCGGTTGACGCGGTGGCCTCGCAGATGATTCCGTGCACGGCAGGCCCGGTTGCCGTGGTGCCCCACGGTCGGGCCCTCCGGACCGCGTCGGCGCCGGCACCCCTTCCCAGCGTCGACGCGGTCTCAGGTTGTGCGGGGCGCACCGCTACGGTTCACCCCATGGAGATGGCGCCACCCCAGATCGGCCGGGCTCTCGTCGTCGTCGTGGACGACCGTGTGAGCCACGGGGAGCGCGAAGACTCCACCGGCCCGCTCGTCATGGAGCTGTTGGAAGAGGCACGCCTCGTCGTCGACGGGGTCATCGTCGTGCCGGGCGACCCGGTGGCGATCCGCAACGCGTTGAACACCGCCGTGATCGGTGGGGTCGACCTCGTCGTCACGATCGGCGGCACCGGCGTCTCGCCGCGGGATGTCACCGCCGACGCCACCGCCGGGGTCCTCGACCGCCCCATCCCCGGCATCGCCGAGGCCATCCGGGCCTCGGGCCTTGCCGCGGGCGCGGTGGACGCCGGGCTGTCGCGCGGGCTCGTGGGGGTCTCGGGCAGCACGCTCGTGGTGAACCTCGCCCCGTCGCGCGCTGCCATCCGGGACGGGATGGCGACGCTCACGCCGCTCGTGGCGCACGTGATCGCGGAGCTGTCCGGGCTCGACTAGGTCGGCGCAGGAACCAGCGGGCCGCGACCGCGACGCCTGGCGCGACGAGATGGACACCAGCGGGGTTCGGCCGCACTGGAGCCCCGCTGGTGTCCAGTCTCGGTTGCGTAGCCGCGAGAGCGCCCGCGAACCCCGAGCGGGAGTGCGGTCGTGGTCGGTTACGGCCGGCCGTCGGCGTGGCGGCCGATGCGCTCGACGTCGCTGCCGCAGACCGCGAACCTGCGCCGCGTCGTCTGGCAATCGCTCGAGCGTCGACACCGGACGCGAGGCAGGCCGTCGCTCGGTCGGTGAGCGGCTGGGTCGGACTGCGGTCGAGTCGGTGCTGGTCGCCGGCGGCTCGGTCGGCTGCCGGGTCCGGTCGTCGCGGGGCCTGGGTGCGGCCGTGGTCGGCCCGGGCGTCGGTGGTCGTCGGTCCCGGTGCGGCGGGGGTGGTCGGGCCCAGGGGTGGCGGTGGGCGGCTCCGGGCGTCGTGGTGATGGCCGGTCCGGACTCGGAGATGACCGGCCCCGAGCCGGTGATGGTCGGGTCCCGGTCCGGTGGTGACCGCGTCGCCGTCGGCGGCGGGCGTCGGCGGCGGCGTCGGGACGACCGGCTCGGCGGGGACGGTGGGGCGTCGGGACGGCCGGCTCGTCGGGCGGCGGTGGTGGTCGGGCCCGGCTCGGTGACAGGTCCCGCATCGGTCGTCGCGTCGTGCGCGGGGGTCGGTCCGGAGCGCACGCGGTGGAGCGTCTCGTCGACCTTGTCGTGCGCCGAGTCGATCTGCTCGTGGAAACGACCGCCGGTCGCCTTGTCGACACCCGCTGCGGTCGCGTCGGCGGCCTTGCTCGCGAATTCGGCCGCCCGTTCGACGTAGCCGGGCGCCTTCTCCCGGGCGACCTCGGAGAGCTCGCCGGCCTTTTTCGCGGCTTTCTCCGCGAGCTCGCCCGCCTTCTCCGACGCCTTGTCGGAGTACTCGCCGACCTTGCGCAGCGCGTTGTCGACGACGATCTTCACTTTGTCTGCCGGGGCCATGGGCACATCGTGGCATCCCGGCAGGATGTGTGGGTGGACGAAAAGCCAGATCGGGTGCCGGAAGACCTACGTCGTCGGCTCGAAGAGGTTTTCGGCGACGTGCTGCCCGACGTCACCCGCGACGAGGTCGACCAGGAGGCCGCCACCAACGACGACGCCCTGCTGGAGGACCGGCCGCCGCACCACGACCGCGAGTAGCGGTCGGTCAGACCTCTGTCGACGGGCGGTTGGACTCGGGGCCCTGCTGCGACCGGAGCAGGTCGCGGATCTCGGCCAGCAACTCGACCTGGGTGGGCTCGGCGGGGCCGGGCTCCTCGCCGCGCTTGCGGCGCTCCTTGATCGTGTTGAGCGGCAGCACGATCGACGAAGTAGATCACCGCGGCCACGAGCAGGAAGTTGATCGCCGCGGTGATGAGGGCGGCGAAATCGACGTAAGTGGTGGGCTTGTCCGCCACGATCGTGACGCCCAGTCCTGGGCTGCCCGGAGGGGTGATCGCGTTGATCAGCGGCTGGAGGATCTTCTCGGTGAAGGCCGTGATGATCGTGCCGAACGCCGCGCCGATGACGACGGCGACGGCGAGGTCGACGACGTTGCCGCGCAGGATGAAGTCCTTGAAACCCTTGAGCATGCCGGTCTCCTTGGGGGGCGTCAGTCGCGGAGGTTAATCGCCACTTGATCGGCGAGCGACGCCGCAGCGACGCGTGTCGCGATCTCCCGCGGCATACTGACTATCACGAGCCTGCCCCGTGTGCGCGTGTCCTCGGGGAGGACGGCCAGCACCTCGGCGTCGCCCGCAAGGAGAACGGGCTGGTCGGAGCGCTCCCCGACGGTGACAACATCCACTCTGCGGCCCGGCACGAGCAGCGCTGCCACCGCGGCGTCGGACAACCGGACGGGCACCGCCGCCGCCTGCGCACCCGGCGAGGGTCCAGCGCCGACCAGTCGCACGTCCGTGAGCGGCTCCCCGGCCCGCGCGGCACCGACCAGCACGCGACCCTCGGCTGCAGCGGGATCCCGCACCGAGCCCGAGGGGACGAGCTCAGGCGGCCAGTGGCGCAGAGCGAGATCGGCGGCGTGCACCGTGCGGCCCGCCGCGAGATCGACCGCGGCGACCACGACGGGCGCCCGGGCGGAGCCGGGCGTCGGGGCGACGGCTGTGACGAGCGCGAGCAGAAGCAACAGTGCGCTGGCCGTGCGACGGAGGACGAGCGTGCGCCGCCAGCCGGGGCCGCTCAGCAGCGCGCCGAGCCGGTGGTGCAGGCGGGGAGCGAGCCGGGCCCTGGACGCGCGAGCGGACATGGGAGCGACGCTAGGAGCGCACCTCGGCAGACATCGGCCGATACGCAGGCGTGGGGATGGCCGCCCGCGGATGTGGACAGGTCGGGTGACGGAGGCAGACGGCTCGGAGCGCCGCAATGGGCGGGCTAGCCGATCAGCAGGACTGTGGACGGCCACCCACGGATCTGGCTGACGGGGTGCGGGGTCAGGAGGCGGCGGCGGCCGGGCTGCTCTTGCTGGGGGTGGAGGACTTGGAGTCGGACTTCTCCGACTTCGTCGTCGTCTCCGACTTCTTCTCCGACGAGGACGACGAGCCGGAGTCGGAGGTAGAGGACGAGGAGCCTTCGGAGCTCGACTCGCCCTTGGCGACCGTGCTGCCCGCGCCCGCGCGGCTGTCGGTGCGGTAGAAGCCGCTGCCCTTGAAGACGATCCCGACCGACGAGAACACCTTGCGCAGCTTGCCCTCGCATTCGGGACAAACCGTCAGCGATGCGTCGGAGAAAGCCTGTACGGCTTCGAACCGGTGGTCGCAGTTGGTGCAGGCGTACTGGTAGGTGGGCACTGTTCCTCCGCTGGCTGGCACTCGCACGAAGAGAGTGCCAGCATAACGCCCGACGCTCAAGGGTTCTTCCCCAGCGTGACCAGACCCGCACGGGGGAGGAGCGCGGCCGACACGCGATGGTCGTGCGGCTCGGCGGGCAGCCGCTCGACCAGCTCGTCCTCGTACAGCACGATCACCAGCCGAGCGCGCGGCGTAGGGCAGCGTCCGGTCGTAGTAGCCCGCGCCACGCCCGAGCCGGACCCCTTCCCGGTCGACGGCCAGACCCGGCACGAGCACCAGCCCCGCCAGCCCGATCGCCTCGACGCCCAGTCGCGGCCCCCCGGGCTCCCGCAGCCCCAGCGGCCCCCGCTCGAAGGTGCCGTCGAACCGGGCCCACTCCAGCGGACCGCGCACCCGCGGCACGATCGGCAGCAGCACGTCGTGCCCCGCCGCCACCAGCGCGTCCACCAGCGACGGCCCACCGGGCTCCGGGCCGACCGGGACGTAGGCGCAGACGGGGTCGGCCACGCCCATCGGCCAGGCGCACGGCCGCCGTCGTCAAGCGCCGCGTCGTCGGCGCTGCGCGTGCTCTCGGGCATCGCTGCGCGGGCCGCGAGCAGCCGTGTGCGCCACTCGTTCTTCTCATCAGGTTGAACCGACGCGTGGGGAGGCATCCCCGGACCGTACCGGCGCCGATAAGGTCGCAGGCCATGAACGCGTTCCGCTCCGCCGTGGTCCCGGCAGCAGGTCTGGGCACCCGCTTCCTCCCGACCACCAAGACGGTGCCGAAGGAACTCCTGCCCGTCGTCGACACCCCCGGCATCGAGCTCGTCGCCGCCGAAGCCGCCGAGGCGGGCGCCGAAGAGCTGCTGATCGTCACCTCGCCGGGGAAGGACGCCATCGCCGCGCACTTCGCCGATTCGTCCGAGCTGGAGAAGACCCTCGCCGCGCGCGGCAAGGAGAAGCTGGTGCCCCGGGTCCGCCGGGCCCACGAGCTGATCAACGCGCGCACGGTCACCCAGGCCGAGCCGCTGGGCCTCGGCCACGCCGTCGGCTGCGTGCGCGATGCGCTCGGCCCCGACGAGCAGGCGTTCGCCGTGCTGCTGCCCGACGACCTCGTGCTGCCCTCGGGCGTCCTGTCCCGCATGGCGGAGGTGCGCGAGCGGTTCGGCGGCAGCGTGCTCTGCGCGTTCGACATCCCGCGCGAGGAGATCTCGGCCTACGGCGTCTTCGACGTCAGCGACACCGACGACCCGGACGTCAAGCAGGTCCACGGCATGGTCGAGAAGCCGGCCGCCGACGAGGCGCCCTCGACGTTCGCGGCGGCCGGACGCTACCTGCTCGACGTCGCGATCTTCGACGCGCTGGACCGCATCACCCCGGGCGCGGGCGGCGAGCTGCAGCTCACCGACGCCGTCCAGCTGCTGATCTCCGAGGGGCACCCGGTGCACGTGGTGGTGCACCGCGGCGGCCGCCACGACCTCGGCAACCCGGGCAGCTACGTCCGGGCCTTCGTCGACTTCGCGCTCGCAGCATCCGGATTACGGTCCCGAGCTGCGGGAGTGGCTCGTCGATCGGCTGGGCCGTTAGTCCCGTGCGGTCGGTCGACGAGCAACTGGCCCGGGTGCTGGGCGCGGCGGTCCGCCCTGCGCCGGTGCGGCTGGCGATCACGGAGGCGTACGGCCTCCGCTGCGCCGAAGAGGTCGTCAGCTCGCGGCCGGTCCCGGGTTTCGACATGGCCGCCATCGACGGCTACGCGGTGCGCAGCGTCGACGTGTTCGGCGCGGGCGAGGCCGTGCCGATCGAGCTGCCGGTGGTCGGCGAGATCCCCGCGGGCTCGCGGCACCCGCTGCGCCTGCAGCCCGGCCAGGCCGTGCGGGTCGCGGCCGGGGCGCCGCTGCCGACGCTCGCCGACGCCGTCGTCCCCGTCGGCTACACGGACGCGGGCAGCGCGCGGGTGTCGGTCACCCGCAGCGTCCCTTCGGCGGGCTTCGTGCGCCGCCTCGGGGAGGACGTCCAGCCCGGCGACATCGCGGTCCGGCGCGACGCCCAGCTCGGGTCCGCCCAGGTCGGCCTGCTCGCGGCGGCCGGGCGCGACAAGGTGCTCGTCCACCCCCGCCCGCGGGTCTCGGTGATCTCGGTCGGCGACGAGCTCGTCGAGCTCGCCCGCACGCCGGGCGCGGGCCAGGTCGCCGACATCTGCTCGCACGCCCTCACCGCCGCCGCGCGCGAGGCGGGCGCCGACACCTCGCGCGCGGGCCTGGTCCGCGGCGACGCCCGGCAGATCGCCTCCGCCGTGCAGGACCGGCTGCCGTTCAGCGACGTGCTGGTGGTCTGCGGGGCGGTCGGTGGCCGGGCGGGGTCGGAGGTGCAGGCGGCGCTCAACGGGCTCGGCGAGCTCGACACCACGCGCGTGGCCATGCATCCCGGCTCGACGCAGGCCTTCGGCAGGCTCGGGCCCGACGGCGTGCCGACCTTCCTGCTCCCGTCCCACCCGTCCACCGCCCTCCTGGTGTTCGAGGTGCTGGTGCGCCCGCTGCTGCGCACGATCGAGGGTCGGCGCGACGTGCAGCGGCGCACGGTCTCGGCCCGCCTCACCTCGCCCGTCACCTCGGTCAAGGGCAGGCGCGGCTACCTGCGCGGTCGGCTGCTGCGGGAGAAGAGCACGGGGGACTACCTCGTCCAGCCGCTCGCCACCTCGGGCATCCACCTCCTGTCGGCGCTGGCGGACGCCAACTGCCTGATCGTGCTGCAGGAGGACGCCACGGACGTCGGGCTCGACGAGCCGGTGGACGTCCTGCACCTGCCTGCGTGACGGGAGCCTCGAGGTGCGCGCCTACCCCGAGCGGGCCGTCGGACGACACCCCGGTTGGCCCGTGTCGCTGGGTCCGCTGCGGACCTCCGCCGGGCTGGTCGGGGTGCGGCCCGTGCGGCTGCGGGACGGCTCGGCGTGGTCGGCGATCCGGCTGCGCGACGAACACCACCTCGTGCCGTGGGAGCCGACGATGCCGGGCACCTGGCTGCAGCGCAACGCTCCCGCCGAATGGCCGGGCCGGTGGCTGCAGCTGCGCTCGGCCGGGCGCCACGGCTCGACGCTGCCGTTCGGTGTGACGCTGGACGGCCGGTTCGTCGGGCACGTGATGGTGGGCAACATCGTGCGCGAGCCGTTGCTGTCGGCCTACGTCGGCTACTGGGTGGACGCGCGCGTCTCGGGGCACGGCGTGATCACCGCGGCCGTCGCGCTCGTCGTCGACCACTGCCTCGGACCCGTCGGCCTGCACCGGCTGGAGGCGACCGTCCGGCCGGAGAACATCGCCAGCCTGCGCGTGCTGGCCAAGCTCGGGTTCCGCGAGGAGGGGCTGTTCCGCCGCTACCTCGACGTCGACGGCGGGTGGCGTGACCATCTGTGTTTCGCCCTCACCATCGAGGATCTACCGATCGGCGGATTGACGGGCCGCTTGGTGACCGAGGGTCGCGCCGCGAGGCCCTGATTCCGCCACTCGCGTCGCATGCGCCTCATGCGGCCCAAGGGTGAACCTCGGCGCGTCGGCGCGTCGCTGCACGGCCTGCCGCTCGTCGCTCACTACCGTGGGACCCGGACGCGATCTTGCCTGGGGAGGTGGGTGCGCGTCCGGACTGCGCCGTGGGGAGGAGGCAGCCATGCCGAGCTCGATGATCTTCGCGAGCCTCGTCGTGCTGTGGTTGCTGATCCTCGTCCCCGCGGTCGCGCGGCATCGTCAGGAGGTGGCGCGACCCAGCGTCGCAGCGCTCTCCGGGCGGGTGTTGGCGCGGTCGCCCCGGCGCCGGAGCCAGGAGGTGGACGGGATGGGCGAGCGAGACGGCGAGGACGCAGGACAGGTCGTCGCGACCCGCGTGCGTGAGGTGCAGGTGCCCAGCGCGCGCGCCGAACTGCAGCCGGAGGAGCTCGACGACCGGCCCGAAGCCGAGGACCTCGAGCATGACGTGGATGACGCCGAGGCGTTCGACGACCCCGAGTGGGATGCGGACGACGAGTCGGCCGAGCACGACGATCGCGGCTGGGAGCGTCCGCCGCCCCGCTACCGCGCGGGCCGTGGCGGGTTCGACGCGGAGGCCGCGGCGCTGACCGCCCGCGCGCGCTACACGTTCCGGCAGCGGGTGGTGCTGTTGATGCTGGTGGCCGCGGTGGCCACGGGCATCGTCGCCGCGGTGGCGGTGCGCAACGTGTGGTGGGCGCACGGGGCGATCGACGTCCTGCTCGTCGGCTACCTCGTCTATCTGCGTCGGCAGGTGCGGCTCGAGGAGAACATCCGGGCGCGCCGGGCCGCGCGCATGGCGGGCACCCGTCGTCCCTCGGCCGCCGACGACCCGGAGCTGGACGACTGGGCCGAGCGTGGGCGCGACGTCACCCGGCGTGCCGAGTCGGACGAGGACGACAGCGAGCAGGAGTGGGTCGACGAGGACGTCGAAGACGACGACGCGACTCCCGAAGAGATCGCGCCCGCCCCGACCGTGGCCGCCGCGTCCCCCGTGCCGCCGCCGCGCGAGGTCGAGGAGGAGCGCCCCGCTCTGCCGCGCCTGAATGCGACCCCGACCCCGCCGCTGCCGCCCGGCACGACGCTCGTCGACGACGAGGACGACGAACTGCACCTCGACGACGGCGCCACCCCCGGCTACCGCCGTGCGGTGGGGCAGTAGGCGGCTGCTAAGGTCTCTCCCGTCCCCGGTGAGGGGCATCGGGGCTGTGGCGCAGTTGGTAGCGCGACTCGTTCGCATCGAGTAGGTCAGGGGTTCGATTCCCCTCAGCTCCACCCAAAGATCCAGAAGCGCGGTCGAGCGGCCGCGCCGCCACCCGTGATCAACAGCATCAAACTGCTGTCTCAGCAGCAATGCGCTGCTGTTGACCATGAGGAACCCTCCTGCGGTTGCCGGTTGTGCCCCCAGTTGCCAGGCTTCGGCGACCGCGTTCGGCTACGTCGACATTGGAGGTGGGTGTGTTCGGATCCGCGAGGCAACCAGGACGGCTGGTGGCGGCGACGTTGGCGGTGGCGGCCATGGCGCTGGCAGGCTGCGCCGATTCGGGCAGCGCACCTCCGCCCGCGCTGCCCGGCCAGGCCGACACGAGCGGCTACGACCAGGTCATCGCCGGTTCGCCGGTCGCCGACGCCGCGTCGATCACGCCGGGCTCGTGGGCCGACAAGATCAAGCAGCGGGGCAAGCTGATCCGCGGCGGCACTGACACCGGCGCGCTGTTCTCGCTCAAGGACCCGACCACCGGCAAGGTCACCGGTTTCGACGCCGGGCTGGCCGCGATGCTGGCGCACTACATCACCGGCAAGACCGGCGACGACACCGTCGACCTGGTGGCCACCACGGTCGACACCCGCGAGACGCTGCTCCAGAACGGCACCGTCGACGCGGTGTTCGCCACCTACACGATCACCCCGGCGCGGGCCCAGAAGGTGGCGTTCGCGGGCCCGTACTACAACTCCGGCGACGCGATCATGGTCAAGGCTGACGACGACTCCGTCAAGACGGTGGACGACCTCAACGGCAAGACGGTGGCCACCGAGTCCAACTCGACCGCCGCGCTGGCTTTGAAGAAGTACGCCCCGCAGGCCAACGTGCTGCTGTTCCAGGAGGACGCGCAGTGCGTGGCCGCGGTGCAGCAGGGCCGGGCCGTGGCCTACGTGCTCGACCAGTCGATCCTGCTCTCCGACGCGAGCACGAACCCGGCGGTCAAGGTGGTCGGAGAGCCGTTCACCCAGGAGCCTTACGGGATCGGCCTGCCGCTGAACGACCCGAGCGCCAAGCAGTTCGTCAACGACTGGCTCACGAAGATCTACGCCGACGGCAGCTGGGCCAAGCTGTGGTCCGCGACGGTCGGCACGGTCGTGAAGGGCAACCCGCCCTCGACACCGAAGCTCGGCTCCGTCCAGGGCTCCTGAGCCGTCCGCCGTGCACGTCGTCACCGACAACATCGGGTTCATCCTCGGCGGCCTGTTGGTCACCCTGGAGCTGACGGCGATCGGCTTCGTCGGCGCGTTGCTACTGGGCACCGTGCTGGCCGTGTTCCGGGTCAGCCCGATCCCGCCGCTGCGGGTGACGGGCGCGGTCTACGTCGAAGTGCTGCGCAACATGCCGCTGTTGTCGTTGTTGGTGCTGGTGGTCTTCGGGCTGCCCGACATCGGGCTGACGTTCTCGCTCTTCACGTCGGCCGCGCTCTGCCTGGCCGCCTTCGGTGCCGCGTTCGTCTGCGAGGCGGTGCGCGGGGGCATCAACACGGTGCCGGTCGGGCAGGCGGAGGCGGCTCGCTCGCTCGGGTTCACCTTCACCCAGTCGCTGGCCTTCGTGATCCTGCCGCCCGCGTTCCGACGGATGGTGCAGCCACTGGTCAACATCTTCATCGGCGTCCTGCTGAGCTCGTCGTTGGCCGCGGCGGTCGGTGTCAGCGAGCTGACCAACCGCACCCAGGTGCTCAACCTCCAGTCCGCGGAGGCGGTGGTGCTGTTCCTGGTCAGCGGCGTGCTCTACCTGGTGGTCGCGCTGCTCGGCGGGACGGTCGGCGGCGCGCTCGAACGCCGTCTCGGGGTGGCCCGATGACCGTCCGAACGAAGGGAACGCGATGACCGCGGCGGCCACCCGGGTGCTGTTCGACGAGCCGGGGCCGCGGGGCAGGCTGCGGATCCGGGTGTTCACCGTCCTCGCGCTGCTCCTGCTCGCCGGGTTGATCACGCTGGCGCTCCTGCAGTTCGCGCGCAGCGGGCAGCTCGGCCGCAGCCGCTGGCTGCCGTTCACCCAGCTGCCCTACCTCGAGTTCCTGGGACAGGGGTTCGTCGGGACGATCACCGCGACCGCGTTGGCCGCGGTCGTATCGTTTCCGCTCGGCGTGGTGCTGGCGCTGGGCAGGCTCTCCACCGTGCGCCCGGTGCGGTGGCTCTCGACCGGTTACATCGAGCTGTTCCGCAGCATCCCGCTGCTGTTGCTGATCTACGCGTTCCTCTTGGCGCTGCCGCGTTTCGGCATCAACCTGCCGATCCTGTGGAAGCTGGTGGTGCCGATCATCCTGGTGAACGTGGCGGTGCTCGCGGAGGTCTTCCGGGCCGGGATCCTGTCGGTCGACCGCGGCCAGTTCGAGGCGGCCGCCGCGCTCGGTCTGCCCGACGGCGTCGCGATGCGCGTGGTGATCCTGCCGCAGGCGGTCCGCTTCGTGATCCCGTCGCTGGTCACCCAGCTCGTCGCGCTCCTCAAGGACTCCACGCTCGGCTACGTGGTGAGCTATCCCGAGCTGATGAAGCAGGCGACGAACCTGACCAGCTACACGCACCTGCTGGTCCAGACCTACCTGATCGTCGCGTTGATCTACGTGGCCGTGAACCTGCTGCTGTCACGCCTCGCCGAGTGGCTGGAGCGCCGCCTGGGCAGTCGGGTGCGGACCAGGGTCGCCCCCGGTGACGACACCACGGGCACCGATGTGCCGACCGACGGTCCCGCTCCGCACGCCCCGCGCACCATGGCCTGAGCGCCCGCAGGAGGTCGTCCCGGGAAGGTCGCCTGATGCGGTGAAGTCCCGCAGATCTGCCGTGCGGCCGAGGGAGATTGGGCATCCTGACGCCGAGGAGTGTGTCCAACTATGCGGCTGTGGCGTGCAGGCAGGCCGGTGGCGTGGCCGGTCGGCCTGAAGTTCGCGGCCGCGGTCGGCGCCGTCGTGCTCGGCGTGCTGTCCGTGGCCGTCACCGCCGGGCTCGGGGTGGTCCAGCTCCGGTCCGACGTCGAGCGGTTGATCACCGACGACCTCGCCGACGTCCGGGTGATCGGTGATCTCGCCATCGACCTGAACGTCGCCGAGGAGGCGGCTCTCGCGGAGGACGTCGGGGCCGGGCCGGGTCGCGCGACCGGCACGACGATGCTCGACCAGCTGCTGTTGCCGCGGCTGAGCGAGAGGCTGCAGACGGCGCAGGCGCGCTTCGCCGGAGACACGTCGGCGACCGACCGGCTGGCCCGCGTGAGCAAGGATCTCGACGACTACCTGGCGCTGCGCCACGCCGATCCGACGGTCGGACCGGCCGACCGGGCCGGGCTGCTCACCCAGGTGACCGCCGTCTTCGACCGCATGACGACCGAGGTCGTCGCCGTGCGCGACAACGAGTACGCCACCGCGGAGGTCTCGGCGGAGGAAGCCCGCGACACCTACAGCTGGACGCAGCTGCAGCTCGTCCTCGGCACGGCAGCGTCACTGCTGATCGCCCTGACCGTGGTGTTGCTGCTGGTGCGCAACCTGGTGCCGCGGCTGCGGGCCTACGCGGGCTTCGCGGCCGACGTCGCCGCGGACAGGCGGGTCGGGAGCCTGGACCCGCGCGGATCCGACGAGCTGTCGCAGCTGGGTCGCGCGCTCGACGACATGGTCGCCAAGACCGGCGCGACCCGGCGCCGGGAACGCGAGCAGGCCGAGTTCATCGACACCCTGCAGGTCACCGCCGGCGAGGAGGAGGCGCACGAGCTCGTACAACGGCACCTGCAGCGCAGCATCCCGGGCAGCAGCGTGGTCGTGCTCAACCGCAACAACAGTGAGAACCGCCTGGAGACGGCGACGGCGCTCGCGCCCGGCGCCCAGCTGGCCGCCCGGCTGCCAGGCTCCGAACCGCGCAGCTGCCTCGCTCTGCGCTTCAGCCGGACGCACCGGGAAGACCCGGCCCAGACACCGTTGCTGAGCTGCGTCCTCTGCGCCGACCAGGGGGCCCGCGCCACGTGCGAACCCCTGCTCGTGGCAGGACAGGTCATCGGTTCCGTGCTGGTGACCCACCAGGACGCCCTCGACGACAGCGGCGAGGCCCGGATCAAGAACGTCGTCGCGCAGTCGGCGCCGGTTCTGGGCAACCTCCGCAACCTCGCTCTGGCCGAGTTCCGGGCGAACAACGACTCCCTCACAGGACTGCCGAACAAGCGCGCCACCGACGACACCCTCAAGCGGATGGTGGCGCAGGCGAACCGGTCGATCACCCCGCTCGCGGCCGCGATGCTCGACCTCGACTACTTCAAGCAGATCAACGACCGCTTCGGGCACGCCAAGGGCGACGAGGTGTTGGCCGCGGTGGGCGCCGCGCTGCGGTCCTGCCTGCGGGCGAGTGACTTCGCGGGCCGCTTCGGCGGTGAGGAGCTGCTGGTCCTGCTGCCCGACACGACGGCGAAGGACGCGGTCGTCCTCGCCGAGCGCATCCGCGACACCATCGCCTCGATCAGGGTCTCCGGCGTCGAGCGTGCCATCACCGTCAGCATCGGTGTGGCCGACCTGATCCAGCACGGCGGCGACGCTCCCGGCCTGCTCCGCCAGGCCGACCGGGCGCTGTACACGGCGAAGGCGACGGGCCGCAACCGGGTCGTCGTGGCGGGGGACGACACGCACGCGGCCGAGAGCGCGGGCGAGGAGAACGCCCCGGCCGACGTGGTCGAGCCCGCCTCGACGAACGGCCGCCCGGCAGGCTAGTCGCCGCGGCCCCCAGCCGGAGTTGTCTCCTGCGACGGCCGAACCGGTGGGCTGGTCGCCGCCGCTCCGGTTTGGGTAGCGCGCCTGCCGCTGCCGCACAGGGCGGGGGTGGTCCCGGCCACAGCTTGGGTACCGGCTCCTACAGACCGTCGACCCGGCGGTGTGGTCGCCGAGGCGGTGGGGGCAGGACGCCGCTCGTGGCGTGGCGGCTCAGCTGCGACGACGGCGTGGTATGACGGTTGTCATGACGGAGAGAGCCCCGCGGGAACGGATGGTGCGCAGTGCCGCGCTGCTGTTCCGCGAGCGTGGTGTCGGCGGCACCGGCATGCGGGACGTGGTCGAGCACGCCGACGCACCCCGCGGCTCGCTGCAGTACTACTTCCCCGGCGGCAAGCAGCAGCTGCTCGCCGAGGCCATGGTGTGGATGGCCGAGCGGGCGGCGCGCCCGCTGCGCGACGTCGCCGACGCACCCGAGCCCCCGCCGCCCGCCCAGGTGGTGAGCGGTGTTCTGGGGCGTTTCCGCGAGCTGTTGACGGTCACCGACTTCCGCGGCGGCTGCCCGATCGTCGCCGGGGTCGCCGACGCGTCGTGGGACCAGCCCGCCGTGGCCGACGCGGCCAAGGAGGCGTTCGCGACCTGGTTGGCGCCGCTGCAGGAGGCCTTCGTCCGCGGGGGGCTGACTCCGGAGCGGGCCGCCCGGGTGGCGCTCCTGGTGATCAGCGCGGCGGAGGGGGCGCTCGTCCTCAGCCGCGCCCGCCGCGACTTCAGCGCCCTCGACGCGGTGCAGGAGGAGCTCGAGCTGTTGCTGGGCTGATTTATGACCACTGTCATAGTGCGATGGTGAGGGTGATGCCGTAGACCGATCTCTATGACAGCGGTCATAGACGTCAGCCCGCCGGATCGGCTCACCACCGTGCCTGCGACGGATTCGGTTGTCCGACAGCTGGTGCTGGCCTGCTCGGCCGCCGCTCTCCAGCGGCGCTTCTTCCTCTCCGGGCCGGTTGCTCCGCGGATCGTGTGGGAGCGGTGTCGGAAGTACCTGCTCGCGGGGCCGCCGGACGGGGCCGCGGTCGTGGCGCTCTCCGGCGACGTCCCGGTGGGGCTGCTGAACCTGGTGGTGATCGGCACCGGGCTGCTCGACATGAGCCTGCTCGTCGTCGACGCCTGGCAGCGCACGGGGATCGCGTCGCGGCTGCTCGCGAGCGAGCTCAGCAGGCCGCGGTGGGCGGGGTGGACGGTGACCGCGACGGTCCAGCCGGACAACGCCCCGGTGCGCGCCCTGCTCGGGAGCACGCGGTGGGGCGAATGGGGGGTGGTCGACCGCGATCCCTCGGCGTGGGAGTACGCCATGACGCTGCTCGGATAGGAGCCGCTGCTGCGGGCTCCGGGCGGGCAGGCCAGGATGCGCGCCGTGTCCCGACTGCGTCGCGTCCTGGTGCTCCTCGCGTGTGTTCTCGTCGTCGCCGTGCTCGCCGGGGTCTCGGTCGTCGACCCCTTCCACCTCCGGCAGGCGCGCTGGTTCACCTCCGGGCTGATCGCCCTCGGCCTCGTGCTGCTCACCGTCGCGCTGGCGGTGGCGGCGCCGCGCGGGGGGCTGCGCTGGCTCGCGGTGATCGTCGGGGTGGCCGCGGTGCTCGGCTGGGGCGCGCTCGTGTTCGGGGCGAGCACGCTGAACGCGCCCGGCAAAGAGGTGTCCGAGGCCGACGGCGGCAACCTGCGGCTCGTGACCATCGAGGCGGCGGGCGACCCGGCCTACGCCGTCGTGCTGCGCTCGGGCGGCGGTCCGTTCGAGCAGGAGTCGCTGGTCTACCAGGGTCCGACGGGCGCGCCTGCGCCCGCCGCGCGGTTCGTCGACCCGGGGGACGTCGAGGTCGCGGTCGGCACCTGCCGCTACCAGTCCAAGGTCGAGGGCGTGACGATGGCGGTCGAGCCCGTCCACCGGCCGCTCGTGCTCGGCTGCTAGGCCGGGCGCTCTTAGAGCCCCGCGGAAGCTTCCGCGATGGCCGTCGGGGGCACCAGGCCCGCGTCGCCGGGCTGCAGCACCACCATGACGAACCGCACCGGCTCGTCGCCCACGCACGCGTATCGGTGGGGGGCGTGGGCCTGGAAGAGCACGGTGTCGCCTGCGTCGAGCCCCTGATCGGCGACGCCCACCCGCAACGCGAGCCTTCCCGCCAGGACCGAGAGCACCTCCTGGGTGCCGATCGGGTGCGCTTCACCCTCGAAGCCGTCGCCGGGCTGCAGCGTCCAGTCCCAGAGCTCGACGACGTCGGGCGGGTCGGTGCCGATGCGGAACACCGCGCTGCTGCCCGCCGCGCTCGTCCACAGCTGGGCCGCCTCGGCGCCGCGCCGCACGACGACCCTGGGCTCGGCGTCGCCGTCGACCAGCGACGCCACCCCGACCCGCAGCGCCGCGGCCAGGCTGCACAGCGTGCCGATCGACGGGTTGCCGCGCGCGGTCTCGATCTGGATCACGGTGCCGCGGCTGACCCCGGACGCGGCGGCCAGCGCGTCGATGGTCATGCGCCGCTGTTGGCGCAGCGCGCGGACGTTGCGCCCGACCGCCGACGCCACGGCTTCGGGTGACTGCATACGACCAGTCTGCCGTACCTCGCCGGCAACTCTGTTGAACTGGATCGCGCGGTGCCGTAGCGTCCAGCGTGCTGTCCTCAAGAGTCTAGTTTGCTGAACGGAAGACGACGATGTCCCTGATGTTCGCCCTGCCCGGGGCGCTGGCGTACGGCATCGCCGATTTCGCGGGCGGCACGGCGACCCGCCGGGCGCCCGTGCTGCTCGTGACGGCGGTCGTGCAGCTGGCCGGGCTGGTGGTGCTCGTGCCGGTGACCCTCCTCGCCGGCGGGAGCCCTTCGGCGGGAGCGGTCGTGTGGGGCGTGGTGGCCGCGGTCGGCGGAACGGTCGGGCTGCTGGTCTACCTGCGCGCGCTCGCCGTCGGCCCGATGGGGGTGGTGGCGCCGCTGTCGGCCGTGGTCGGCGCGGGTCTGCCGCTCCTGGTCGGCCTCCTCACGGGGGAGCGGCTGGGCGTGATGTCGATCGTGGCGATCGTCGTCGCGCTGGTGGCGATCGTGATGGCCACCGCGGGCAGCACTTCCGGGACGGGCGCGCGCACGGGAACCCTGTTGGCGCTGGCCGCGGGCGCGGGGTTCGCGCTGTTCTTCGTCGGGATCGACGCCAGCCCGGCGGGCTCGGGCCTGTGGTCCCTGCTGACCGGGCGGGCGACCTCGGTGTCGGTGCTGTTCCTCGCGGTGCTGGCCACGCGTTCGCGCCAACGGTCGACGGGCCCGTTCCCGCTGCGGCTCGCGCTGCTCTCGGGCGTGTTCGACACGCTCGCCAACGTGTTCTTCCTGCTCTCCACGCGGACGGGCGAGCTGGGCGTCAGCGCGGTGGTCGTCTCGCTCTACCCCGTGGTGGTGGCGGTGCTGGCCGCGATCTTCCTCAAGGAGCGCCTCACCGGGCTGCAGCTGGGCAGTGCAGGCCTCGCGGTGGGCGCGAGCGTGTTGCTGGCCGTGGGCGGCTGACCTCAGGCCCGCCAGCTCGGCAGCCACAGCTGCGCGTCCCACATGGCCTGGGTGATCGGCGCGCCGGTGAGGATCGGCCACAGCCAGATGAAGTTGGCGACGACCAGCCCCACCCACAGCCCGACCACGAGCATGCCGGTCTGCCGCCGCTCCTTGCCGACGCCCGCGCTGCCGAGCATCTCGCCCATGATCAGCACGGTCGCGAGGATGAGGAACGGCACGACCGGCGTCATGTAGAAGAAGAACATCTGCCGGTCGATGTCCATGAACCACGGCAGGATGCCCGCGCCGTAGCCGACCAGGACGGCGCCGTAGCGCCAGTCGCGGCGGGTGACCAGGCGCCACAGGGAGAAGCCCAGCACCGGGAGCGCGGGCCACCACAGCGCGGGGGTGCCGATGAGCATGACGGCGCTGACGCACTGGGTGTCGCCGCAGCCGGTGACGCCGTCGCCCGCGTAGTAGTAGAGCATCGGCCGGATCCCCATGAACCACGACCAGGGCTTCGACTCCCAGGGGTGCACACCCGCCGACTGCGTCGTGAGGCCCTCGTGGAACGCCAGCACCTTGCTCTCGAAGTACAACATGCTGGTGAGCGCGTTGGAGCCTGCGTAGCGGTCGGTGGAGGTCTCGCCGGCGAACCAGAAGCCCCAATCGGCGAAGTAGACCAGCACCGGGACCAGTGCGAGCGCCCACACCGACGGCAGCACGTCGCGCAGGAGCGTGCCCTTCCACGGCTGGGCCACGCCCGCCGAGCGTCGGGACGTCAGGTCCCACAGCACCGACAGCACCGCGAACGCGAGCACCCAGTAGACGCCCGACCACTTCACCGCGCACCCGAGCCCGAGCAGCACGCCGGTGGCCAGCCGCCACCAGCGCACGCCCATGCGCGGGCCGAGGGGCGAATCGAGCACCCGGCCCTCGGCGATGACGCGGGCCATCCGGGCGCGCACGTCGTCGCGGTCGCGGACGAGCGTGGTGAACCCGGCCACGACGAACAGGGCCGAGAACACGTCGAGCATCCCCATCCGGCCCTGGACGTGGGAAAGGCCGTCGCAGATGAGCAGGACGCCCGCGATGCCGCCCAGCAGCGTGGAGCGGGTGAGCCGCCGCCCGACGCGGACGATCAGCAGGACGCACAGCACGCTCGCCAACGCCGCCGCGACCCGCCAGCCGACCGCGTCGTAGCCGAACACCGCTTCGCCGATGGCGATGAGCTGCTTGCCCAGCGGCGGGTGGACCACGAGCTCGAAGCCGGGGTTGTCCTCGGCGCCGCCGTTGCGCAGCATCTGCCAGGCCTGCGGGACGTAGTGCTTCTCGTCGAAGACCGGTGTGCCGCCGTCGGTCGGGGTGCCGAGGCCCGCGAACCGGACGGCGGCGGCGATGAGCGTGAGCACGACCGTGACCAGCCAGCCCCGCAGCCGGTCGGTGGGCGGCGGCGGGCCGAGCACGTCGCGGGGCTCGGCGGGGAGTTGGACGGGGGGCTCGCCGATCGGCTCCACCCCGGTGGCTGCGTCGTCGTCGGTGGCCGCGCGGCTGGGTCGACCGGAGCGCGGATGCTCGACGGTCGGGGAGGCCACGGCGGACAATCGTAGGCTCCTCGCTGTGTCGTCTCCGTCAGCCGGTCGCCTCGTGCTCGCCGCCACGCCGTTGGGCCAGGCCGCCGACGCCTCTGCGCGGCTGGTCGAGGCGTTGCGGACGGCCGATGTCATCGCCGCGGAGGACACCCGTCGGCTGCGGACGTTGGCGAGCGCGTTGGGGGTCAAGGTGGCGGGGCGGGTGATCTCCCACTACGACGCCGTCGAGCTCGCGCGGCTGCCCGGCCTGCTGGACGAGGTGCGCGCGGGCCACACCGTGCTCGTCGTCAGCGACGCGGGGATGCCTGCGGTGTCCGATCCCGGCTACCGGATCGTCGCGGCCGCCGTCGCCGAGGGGTTGCCGGTGACCTGTCTGCCCGGTCCGTCGGCGGTCACCACCGCGCTGGTGCTCTCCGGGCTGCCCGCCGAGCGGTTCTGCTTCGAGGGGTTCGCCCCGCGGCGGTCGGGGGACCGGCGGCGCTGGCTGACGACCTTGCGCACCGAGCCGCGGGCCGTCGTGTTCTTCGAGTCGCCGCACCGCCTGGCCGAGACGCTCGCCGACGCCGTCGCCGTGCTCGGGGGCGAGCGCGCCGCCGCGGTGTGCCGGGAGCTGACGAAGACCTACGAGGAAGTGCTGCGCGGGTCGTTGACCGAGCTGGCGGCGTGGGCGTCGGAGGGGCAGGTGCGGGGGGAGATCACCGTGGTGCTCGCCGGGGCCGCGCCCACCGCCGCGCCGAGTGTGGAGTCGTTGGTGGAGGCGGTGCGCGAGCGCGTCGACGACGGGGAGCGGCTGAAGGACGCGGTGAGCGTCGTCGCGACCGCGGCGGGCGTCCCGAAGCGGGAGCTCTACGCGGCCGCGCTGGCGGCGAACGACTGACGCCGCTAGTGCGGTGACCACCAACGTTCCCGGTTTGCGACACACCGTGCCGCATCCCACAGTGAGTGCGTTGTTGCTCTCACTCTTGATCTCGACATTCGACGAGATCAAGAGGTGCGACGCGGGTGGCAGAGCCGGTTCGAGCTCGACGGTTATCCGATCATGAAGGTCAGACACTGACCCAGATCGTGCGCCGCGGACGCGGTAGCTCGGTCCGGGTCCGCCGGGCCACGATCATCATGGCCTCGAGTTCCGGGATCCCGGTCGCGGCGATTGCCCGGCTGGTCGCCGCGGACGAGGACACCGTCCGCGACGTCATCCATGCCTTCAACGAACGGGGGCTCGCCGCGCTGGACCCTCGGTGGGCGGGAGGCCGTCCCCGCCTGATCAGTGATGAGGACATCGCGTTCATCGTCACGACGGCCACCACCCGTCCGACCGCTGCTGGGCGCCCCGTTCACCCAGTGGAGCGTGCGGAAACTCGCCGCCCACCTGGGCGCCTACGACCACGAGCACCGCGTCCAGGTCGGACGCGAACGGCTGCGGGTGATCCTGCGCGAGCAGCACATCAGCTTCCAGCGCACGCGCACGTGGAAGGAATCCACCGATCCGGACAAAGACGCGAAGCTCGACCGGATCGAGTACGTGACCAGCCACTTCCTGATGCGCTGCTTCGCGTTCGACCAGTTCGGACCCTTGTCGATCCGGCCGTGTCACGGCTCGGCCTGGGCACGGGAGTCCACACCGGTGCGGTTGCCCGCGACCTATCACCGCACGCAGCGCTGAGCCGTTGGGCGGCGCCGTTGGGCGGCCCGCGGCCTCGGTCGCGAGGCGGTAGAGGCCGCAGGGCCACCGCACATGCGCGGTGCCGACGCCGGGCCGCGTGCAGCCGACGCAGTGCCCGTGGTCGTCCGGGTGGTGCGCCTCGGCGAGCCGTTCTGCGAGGTCAGGCATGCCTGCGAGCTCGTCGACGGCCAGCTGCCAGCGCGCGTCAGAAGACCCCATGACGCCACTGTAGCGACTTTAGCACAAATACGCGACTGTGGCGTCAAGGGGGGCTTGATACGTCGCTAAGTCACTTAGGGTGACTGATGTGCCGAAGCCGACCCTGGTCACCACGCCCGAAGCGGCCCGTCAGCTCGGCCTTTCCGCGCGAACCCTGCAGCGCTACGTCGTCGCCGGCTGGATCACGCCTGATCTACGGCTTCCGTCGGGCCGGTACCGGTGGGACGTCGACCGGCTGCGCGATCAGATCAACGCGTTGCCGGTCGAACGCAACGAGTAACCGCGGCAGGCGCCCGGGGCACGCCGGATATCCGATTCCGGTCGGGGCCTACGCTTCTGACCATGAGTACCCGCGTGCTGACCGCCGTGGCGTGGCCTTACGCCAACGGCCCGCGGCACATCGGCCACGTCTCCGGTTTCGGTGTGCCCTCCGACGTCTTCTCCCGCTACCGGCGGATGATCGGCGACCAGGTGCTGATGGTCAGCGGCACCGACGAGCACGGCACCCCGATCCAGGTGCAGGCCGACGCCGAGGGGCTCACCGCGCGGCAGCTCGCGGACAAGTACAACCGGGTGATCGTCGAGGACCTGCAGGGTCTCGGACTGGCGTACGACCTGTTCACCCGCACCACCACCAACACCCACTACGAGGTGGTGCAGGAGCTGTTCCTGGCGCTGTACCGCAACGGCTACGTGGTGCCGAAGACGACCATGGGCGCGATCAGCCCGTCGACCGGCCGCACGCTGCCCGACCGCTACGTCGAGGGAACGTGCCCGATCTGCGGCTACGACGGCGCGCGCGGCGACCAGTGCGACAACTGCGGCAACCAGCTCGACCCCGCTGACCTGATCAACCCCCGCTCGAAGATCAACGGGGAGACGCCGAAGTTCGTCGAGACCGAGCACTTCCTGCTCGACCTGCCCGCGTTCGCCGAGTCGCTCGGGTCGTGGCTGTCCACCCGCACCGACTGGCGGCCCAACGTCCTGAAGTTCGCCACCAACCTGGTGAACGACCTCAAGCCCCGTGCCATCACCCGCGACCTCGACTGGGGTGTGCCGGTGCCGCTCGACGGCTGGCGCGATCAGCCGATGAAGCGGCTCTACGTCTGGTTCGACGCGGTGATCGGCTACCTGTCGGCGTCGGTGGAGTGGGCTCGGCGCGGCCCGGACCCGGACGCCTGGAAGCAGTGGTGGACCGATCCGGCCGCCGAGGGCTTCTACTTCATGGGCAAGGACAACATCGTCTTCCACTCGGTGATCTGGCCCGCGCTGCTGCTCGGGCAGAACGGGGCGGGCGACCACGGCGGCGTGCCCGGCGCGTTCGGCACGCTCAACCTGCCGAGCGAGATCGTCTCCTCGGAGTTCCTCACGATGAGCGGCTCGAAGTTCTCCACCAGCCGCGGCACCGTGATCTACGTGACCGACTTCCTGCGCGAGTTCGGCCCCGACGCCCTGCGCTACTTCATCGCCGTCGCCGGGCCGGAGAACCAGGACACCGACTTCACGTGGGACGAGTTCGTGCGGCGAACCAACTTCGAGTTGGCCAACGAATGGGGGAACCTGGTCAACCGGTCGATCTCGATGGCCCACCGGAACGTCGGGGCCGTCCCCAAGCCGACCGCGCCCACCGACGCCGACGCCGAGCTGCTCGCCGTCTCCCGCGCCGGGTTCGACCACGTGGGTGGGCTGCTCGGGCGCAACCGGTTCAAGCAGGCGGTCGGCGAGGCGATGCGCGTCGTCACGGCGGCGAACCGCTACCTGTCGGACCAGGAGCCGTGGAAGCGCGGCGACGACCCCGACCGGCGCGACACGATCCTGCACACCGCGCTGCAGGTCGTCCAGGACGCGAACACGCTGCTCACGCCGTTCCTGCCGCACGCGGCCCAGCAGGTGCACGAGGCGCTGGGCGGCGACCGGGGTGTGGGCGGCGCAGCCGGAGATCCGCCAGGTCGACGAGCTCGGCGAAGGCCCGTCCTACCCGGTCCTGACCGGCGATTACGCCGCCGAGCAGGCGCACTGGGCGTCCACGCCGATCGAGGTCGGCCGCCCGCTGGCCAAGCCCACGCCGATCTTCACCAAGCTCGACCCGAAGCTGGGCGAGACCGGGCCGGAGTGGGCCCCGATCGCCAAGTGAGCGGTCGGCGCCCATCGGCGGGCCATGATCGGCGGATGCGGGACATGGGGGCCACATACGGCCCTGATGTCCCACTCTTGGCGATCATCGGCCGTCGGGCCCGGCAGGCGGCGGGTCTGATCCGCCCCGCTCGCCGTCTCTCGATGCCCGGCTCACCGGTGAGCGAGCGGGCGGTCCGCCACCGCCGTGTCCGGGTGGGGGACGGCCGGTGAAGCCGCCGCCCGACCCGCCCGAGCCCCTGCCCGACGTCCACAGTCGACGCCCACACGCACCTCGACGCCTGCGGAGCGACCACGCCGGAGCTGCTGGTGGCGGCCATGGACCGGGCCGCGGCGGTCGGGGTGACGCGTGCGGTCACCGTCGCCGACGACCTGCCCTCGGCGCGCTGGGTCACCGCCGCCGCCACCTGGGACGAGCGGGTCATGGCGGCCGTGGCGCTGCACCCGACCCGCACGGCGGCGCTGACCGACGACGACCTCGCCGAGATCGAGCGGCTCGCCGCCCACCCGCGCGTCGTCGCGGTGGGGGAGACCGGCCTGGACTACTACTGGGACTACTCCCCACCTGCGGCGCAGCAGCGGGCGTTCCGCTGGCACATCGGGCTCGCCAAGCGGCTCGGCAAGCCGTTGATGATCCACGACCGCGACGCGCACGCCGACATCCTGCGCATCCTCGCGGAGGAGGGCCCACCTGCGACGGTGGTGTTCCACTGCTTCTCCGGCGACGCCGCGATGGCCCGCGAGTGCGTCGACGCCGGGTTCGTGCTGTCGTTCGCCGGGCCCGTCACCTTCCGGAACGCGCCCGCGCTGCGCGCGGCCGCCGCTGCTCGTGCCGGACGACCAGCTGCTCGTCGAGACCGACGCCCCGTTCCTGACCCCCCACCCGCACCGTGGGCGGGCCAACGAGCCCTACTGCCTGCCGTGGACGGTCCGTGCGCTGGCGGCGCTCCGGAGCGTGTCCGATGAACGGCTCGCGTCATGCGCTCGGCGTAACGCCGAGCGGGTGTTTCGGCTCGACGAGCTGCCGTCGGTCCCCCCAGGCGATGCGTCGGGCGCAACGCAGTCTCGTTCGGCGTAGCGGGGAGTCCGTTCAGCGCTCGCGGTGTGTCACAACGCGATCCTTTTGCTCACCCCCCGTTACGGTTCCGTGATCGCAAAAGCCGGGGTGGGGACGCTCCCCAGCACCGCGGTCACGACGGTTCCGGGGCGCTCCCCTGAACTACCTGCCTCCGGGCCGTCGTGACCGTGACTCGTTCCCCTGCCCGGTCCGACGAGGGTCAGGATGGCTGTGGTCGACGTATCTGCGCGTGCGCGCCGCCGTGCCGCCCGTGCCCGCCTCGGCGCGGTGCAGGGCGAGACGACGGGGACCGACGCGTACGTCGACTGGTACGGCGGATCGGGCAGCAACGACCCCGTCGACTTCCCCGGGCCTTCGGCCCGCCCCGCCCTCGAGACGGTGGTGTCGTTCTCGCAGGGTGTCGTCGCCTACCCCGGTCGCGGGGTGCGCACGGAAGACGCCTCGGCCGACCCCGCGACCGGCGAGCTGCCGGTGGTCGCGCCCGAGCCTGATCTGACCGAGCTCGACGTCCCGGATCCCGGTCATCAGCACCATCGAGATGACCGGCCCGATCCCGCGGATCGTGGGGGAGCTGTTCACGCCCACCACGCCCGTCGGGTCGCAGGCCGGGAACGCCGACTGGGCGGACCCCGAGCCCGCCCCCGCCGCCCCTCTCACGCCGAACTCGGGGTTCTGGGCCGCCACCGAGGCGCCAGAGGCTCCGGCCCCCGCCGCCCGCCCGACCCCCTCCCCGAAGCCCCGCCCCGCCTCGCCGGGCACGGGCTCTGCCGCCCCGTCCGCCTGCTCCCCGGTCCCGACCGCCAAGCCGACGCCGCGCCCGAAGAGCGGCCAGGGCGTCTCGGCTCCGTCCCCGGCGCCCCGGCCCTTCGAGAGCGCATCGGGGGCGCAGGACACCGGCTCGACTCCCGTCGGGCGGTCGGCGCGGGAGACCGGGCGGGTCGCGATCCCCGACGCAGGCCCCGTCACCGCGCCCATCCCGGCCGTCCCCGCCGACCGGGAGGTCGACGGCGAGCTCGACCCGATGCGCACCGGCCCGATCCGCGTGGTCGCCCCCGAGCCGCTCACCAATCCCTTCGTGGAGGTCGCCGCCCTCGAGGAGGCGGCCGCCGCCGAGCCGCCCGTGGCTCGACCCAGCAGGGCCGGGCGGCGTCGCGCCGTCAAGGCCGCCCCGTCGCGGATCGCGGTGCGCGGCACCGTGATCGCGGTGCTCATCGCCCTCGCAGGCGGTGGAGCGAGCGCCCTGGCCATGGACAAGACGATCACCGTGACCGCCGACGGCACCGACCGCACCGTGCACACGTTCGGCGACACCGTCGCCGCGGCGCTGCAGGCCGCGGGCATCGTTGCGGCACAGCAGGACCGCGTCGAGCCCGCGCTGCCCACGACGATCGACAACGGCGACCACGTGATCTTCAGCCGGGCCCGCATGCTCACCCTCGACGAGGGCCCCGACCAGCGCCAGATCTGGACCACCGCGGCCACGGTCGGCCAGGCCCTCGACGGCCTCGGCGTGCAGGCGCAGCCGATCCAGATGTCCGCCTCGCCGGACCAGGCGATCCCGCGTCTCCGGGCTCGCCTTGGAGCTGCGGGTGCCGCGCTCGGTCACGATCGCCGACGGCACCGGCGCCAAGACGCCCTTCAAGACGACCGCAGGCACGGTCTCCGGCCTGCTGGCCGAGCGCCACATCGTGCTCGGCCCCGACGACGTCTCCGTCCCCAGCGGCGACACCCCGCTCGTCGACGGCACCGACGTGCAGGTCGTCCGCAACGGCGTCGGCGAGGTCGTCGAGACCCACGCCGCGCCGCCGCCGGTGCAGAAGATCGACGACCCGACGCTGCCGCGCGGCAAGGAGGTCGTCGTCAACCCCGGGCAAGCCCGGCGAGGCCACCGCGATCATGAAGATCTTCGTGCAGAACGGCGAAGAGGTCCGCCGCGAGCAGATCGGGGCAGGTGCGATGACCGCCGCGGTGCCGCGCGTGGTGAAGGTCGGGCACGAACGACGACGTCCCCTCCGCGCCCGCCGTCGACGATGGCAGCGTCTGGGACCGCATCGCCCAGTGCGAGGCCACCGGCAACTGGGGCATCAGCACCGGCAACGGCTACTACGGCGGCCTGCAGTTCGACGCGGGCACCTGGCGGGCCTTCGGCGGTAGCGACTACGCGTCCCTGCCCAGCGGGGCCAGCCGCGAGGAGCAGATCGCGGTCGCGCAGAAGGTGCGCGACGCCCGCGGCGGCGGCTACGGCGCCTGGCCCGCCTGCTCGCGCAAGCTCGGCCTGCCCCAGTGACGTGTAACCGTCGGCGGCGAGGTGCACGCTTCCCGCGTGACGGTGGGCGAAGCGCGGCTGCTCGGTCCCGCGCGAGGTGCGGGCGCTGGCCGCGGAGCTGGGGATCCGGCCGACCAAGCGGCTGGGCCAGAACTTCGTGCACGACCCCAACACGGTGCGCCGGATCGTCCGCGCCGCGGAGCTGTCGCCCGACGACGTGGTGGTGGAGGTCGGGCCCGGGCTGGGCTCGCTGACCCTGGCGTTGCTGCCCGAGGTGGCCGCCGTGCACGCCGTGGAGATCGATCCGCTGCTCGCCGCCCGGCTGCCCGTCACCGCCGCCGAACGGGCGCCTGCGCTGGCCGGGCGGCTCAGCGTGCTGACGGCCGACGCGCTGCGCGTGCGTGCCGCCGACTTCGCCCCGCCCGCCGCCGACGGCGATCGTCGCGAACCTGCCCTACAACGTCGGCGTGCCGGTGGTGCTGCACCTGCTGGCCGAGCTGCCCGGGATCCGGCGGGGGCTGGTGATGGTGCAGGCCGAGGTGGCCGAACGGCTGGCGGCGGCGCCGGGGAGCCGCGCCTACGGGGTGCCGAGCGCCAAGCTGGCCTGGTTCGCCGCCGCCCGCCGGGCGGGTCCGGTGCCGCGGGCGGTGTTCTGGCCGGTGCCCAACGTCGACTCCGGCCTGCTGGCCTTCGACCGTCGCGACCCGCCGCCCGGCGACCGCGCCGCGGTGTTCGCCGTGATCGACGCCGCGTTCGCCCAGCGGCGCAAGGTGCTGCGCTCGGCGCTGGCGGGGTGGGCCGGGTCGCCCGCCGAGGCGGAGGCGATCCTGCGCGCGGCGGACGTCGACCCCGGGGCCCGCGCCGAGACCCTGGCCATCGCCGACTTCGCCCGGGTGGCCGCCGCCCGCCCCGCCTGATCGGCCTGCGCCTGCCCCGCCGCCG
Organism: uncultured Actinomycetota bacterium; assembly: GCA_963799945.1. Lineage (GTDB taxonomy): Bacteria > Actinomycetota > Actinomycetes > Mycobacteriales > Pseudonocardiaceae > Pseudonocardia. The sequence continues at coordinate 51,122 of CAWCZG010000001.1, read as the reverse complement.
CGCCCGGCGGGAAACCCCGCCGTAGCCTGAGGCCATGGTCGTCGAGGGACCGGCGCAGCCGGAAGCCAGCCCCTGGCCCGCGCTGTGGGCGCTGTGCGTGGGCTTCTTCATGATCCTCGTCGACACGACGATCGTGTCCGTCGCGACCCCGACGATCTTGGCGGCGCTGCACGCCGACGTCGACTCCGTCGTCTGGGTCACCAGCGCCTACCTGCTCGCCTACGCCGTGCCGCTGCTGATCACCGGCCGGCTGGGCGACCGGTTCGGCCCGCGGCGGGTCTACCTCGTCGGGCTGGCCGTATTCACGCTCGCGTCGCTGTGGTGCGGCCTCACCGGCACGATCGGCGGGCTGATCATCGCGCGCGTCGTCCAGGGCCTCGGCGCCGCGGTGATGATGCCGCAGACCATGGCCGTGATCACCCGGACGTTCCCGGCCGAGTCGCGCGGGCGGGCGATGAGCCTGTGGGGCGCGGTCGCGGGGGTCGCGACGCTGGTCGGCCCGATCCTCGGCGGCGTGCTCGTCGACGGGCTCGGCTGGGAGTGGATCTTCTTCGTCAACGTGCCGGTCGGCGTGGTCGGCCTCGTCCTCGCCCTGCGGCTGGTGCCCGAGCTGCCCACCCACGTGCGCCGGTTCGACGTGCTGGGCGTCGTGCTCTCGGCCGTCGGCATGTTCCTGCTGGTCTTCGGCATCCAGGAGGGTCAGACCTACGACTGGGGCACGATCGTCGGACCGATCTCGGTGTGGTCGCTGATCGCGGCGGGCCTCGTCGTGCTGGTGGCGTTCGTCGTGCTGGCAGGCGCGCAACCCCGGTGAGCCGCTGATGTCGCTGCAGCTGTTCCGCGACCGCAACTTCAGCCTCGCCAGCGTCGCGATCGCCGCCGTCGGGTTCGGGGTCACGGCGATGGCGTTCCCGACCATGCTTACGCGCAGGGCGTGCTGGGGCTCACCCCGACGGGGTCGGCGCTGCTGTTCGTGCCGATGGCCGTCATCTCCGGCGCCTGTCGCCCGTACGTCGGGCGGCTGACCGACCGCGCGCACCCGCGCTGGGTCGCCGGGCTTCGGGCTGCTCGGCTTCGTCGTCGGCCTGGTCTGGCTGGCCGCCGTGATGCGGCCCGCCACCCCGATCTGGGAGCTGCTGCTGCCGATCGCGCTGATCGGCGTCGCGAACGGGTTCATGTGGGCGCCGATCTCCACGTCGGCCACCCGCAACCTGCCCATGGACCAGGCGGGTGCCGCCGCGGGCGTCTACAACACCACGCGGCAGATCGGGGCCGTGCTGGGCAGCGCGGGCATCGCCGTGCTCATGCAGGCCCGGCTCACCGCCGAGCTCCCGGGCGGCGGCCGGGTCGAGTCGGTCGTCGGCGACGCTGCCCCCGCAGCTGCACGCCGGTTTCAGCGCGGCGATGGCCCAGGCGCTGCTGCTGCCCGCCGCGGTGCTGGTCGTCGGCCTCGTCGCGGCCCTGTGCTTCGCGACACCCCGGCATCTCGTCGCCCAGCGCGACAAGGCCGCACGCCCAGGCCTGACGGGTGGCCGTGAAGACCATTTGCGCACCCGCGCCGTAGGCTCGCGCACGTGCTGTCCGCCGTCCCGCCCCCCGTCACGGTGCGGGTCCCCGCCAAGATCAATCTGCATCTGGCGGTCGGCGGGCTGCGCGCCGACGGCTTCCACGACCTCGTCACGGTGTTCCACGCGGTCAGCCTGTTCGACGAGGTGTCGGTGGCGGTGAGCCCCGAGCCCGCGATCGCGGTGCACGGCGAGGGCGTCACCGAGGTGCCCGCCGACGAGACGAACCTGGCCTGGCGCGCCGTCCAGCTGCTCGCCGAGCGGGCCGACCGCGATCCCGACGTCGCGCTCGTCCTGCGCAAGGGCATCCCGGTGGCGGGCGGCATGGCCGGGGGGAGCGCCGACGCCGCGGCCGCGCTGGTCGGCCTCTCGGCGCTGTGGAAGCTCGACCTGCCCCGCGACGAGCTGTCCGGCCTGGCCGCCGAGCTGGGCAGCGACGTCACGTTCGCGCTGCACGGCGGCACCGCGCTCGGCACCGGACGGGGCGAGCAGATCGTCCCGGTGCTGTCGCGGCACCCGCAGCACTGGGTGATCGCGCTGCACCGCGGCGGCCTGTCCACCCCGGCCGTCTTCAAGGAGCTGGACCGGCTGCGCGACGGCGGCGGAGCCCGCGAGCCGGCCCGTCGAGCCGGTGCTGGAGGCCATCGCGGGCGGCGACCCCCGTCAGCTCGCCCTCTCGCTCGGCAACGACCTGCAGGCCGCGGCGGTCAGCCTGGCCCCTGAGCTGCGTCGGACCTTGCGGGCGGGCGTCGAGGCGGGCGCGCTCGCCGGGCTGTCTCCGGCTCGGGGCCGACCTGCGCGTTCCTGTGCGCCGGCGCCGATGCGGCGCTGGATGTCGCCACGGAGCTGGCCGGGCGTCGGGGTGTGCCGCACGGTCCGGGTGGCGCACGGCCCGGTGCCGGGCGCGCGGATCGTCGACGCCCACGAGCAGCCCGGCCCGTTCGCTCCTCCGCCCACGCCCTGGCCGCCGGTGCGCGCCTGATGCCCGAACCTCGTCAACCTGGAGACGGTCACCGCGCACGTCCCGGGCGACGCCTCCCGCGTGCTGCTCGACAGCGTGTCGCTCGGCGTGGAGTCGGGCGACCGCGTCGGCGTCGTCGGGCTCAACGGCGGCGGCAAGACCACGCTGCTCGACATCCTCACCGGCGTGCGGGCGCCCGACGCGGGCCGGGTCAGCCGGCTCGGCGGGCTGAACCTCGCGCATCTGGCGCAGGGCGACGACCTCCCCCCGGGCGCGCGCGTCCGCGACGTCGTGCTGGGCGCCTACGGGGCCGAGCACGAGTGGGCGGCCGACGCCAAGGTCCGCGACGTGTTGGACGGCCTGGGCGTGCGCGATCTCGACCGCACCGTCGACGGCCTCTCCGGCGGCGAGAAGCGGCGCGTCGCGCTGGCCGCGGCGCTGGTCGGCGAGCCCGATCTCGTCGTGCTCGACGAGCCCACCAACCACCTCGACGTCGAAGGCATCGGCTGGCTCGCCGAGCACCTGCTGGCGCGGCGCTGCGCGGTCGTCGTCGTCACGCACGACCGCTGGTTCCTCGACGCCGTGTGCACCCGGACCTGGGAGGTGGCGGGCGGGCGCGTCGAGAGCTACCTCGGCGGCTACGCGGACTGGGTCTTCGCGCGCGCCGAGCGGGCGCGGCAGGCCGACGCCGCCGAGGCCCGCCGCCAGAACCTCGCCCGCAAGGAGCTGGCCTGGCTGCGGCGCGGGCCGCCCGCGCGCACGTCCAAGCCGCGGTTCCGGATCGAGGCGGCCGAGGCGCTGATCGCCGACGTGCCGCCGCCGCGCGACATCGTCGAGCTGCTCGGGTTCGCCACCAACCGGCTCGGCAGACCGTGCTGGAGCTGGAGGACGCCACGGTCGCCGTCGGCGGGCGCGACGCTGCTCGACCGCGTCACCTGGCGGCTCGGGCCGGGCGACCGCGTCGGCGATCGTCGGCGTCAACGGCTCGGGCAAGACCACGCTGCTGCGCACGCTGACCGGCGAGCGGCCGCTCGACGGCGGGCGGCTGATCCAGCGGCACGACCGTGCAGCTCGCGGAGCTCTCGCAGGAGCTGGTCGACCTGCCGCGGGAGATGCGCGTGCTGGAGGCCACCGAGGCCGTGGCGAAGTACGTGCGGCTGGGGAAGCTGGAGCTCACGGCGTCGTCGGTGCTGGAGCGGCTGGGGTTCCCGGCCGCGCGGCAGTGGACGCCGGTCGGGCAGCTCTCCGGCGGCGAGCGGCGGCGGCTGCAGCTCACGCGGCTGCTGATGGCCGAGCCCAACGTGCTGCTGCTCGACGAGCCGACCAACGACCTCGACGTCGACACGCTCGCCCGGCTGGAGGACCTGCTCGACGGCTGGCCGGGCACGCTCGTCGTCGTCAGCCACGACCGGTACCTCGTCGAGCGGGCGTGCGACACGTCGTCGCGCTGCTGGGCGACGGGAAGATCACGCACCTGCCCGGCGGGATCGAGGAGTACCTGGCGCGCGCGGGCGGCGAGCGGGTCGGGCGGCCTCGGGGGGCTGGCGCTGACGCCGTCATCGGCGCCCGCGGTCGGCGGACGGCGCCCAGAGGGCCGCGTCGAGCGCCGACCAGCGGGCGGCCCGCAAGGAGGCGCGCGGCTGGAGCGCCGGCATGGAGACGTTGGCGGCGCGGGAGAAGGCGCTGCACGAGCAGATGGTCGACGCCGCCACCGAGCCCGACCCGGCTGCTGGCGCTCGACGCGAGCTCGCGCGCCGTCGTCGCCGAGCGCGAGACCGTCGAGCTGGAGTGGCTGGAGGCGGCGGAGGCGGCCGAGTAGGATCGCGTCGAGCGGCACACCACGGCCTCGCGACGCCGTCGGTACCGCTCGCGGCGATCCGCTAGCCCGAGCGCCGCGGCGAGGTCGCGGTGCGGCCGAGGAGGGCGGCCATGGCGATGGGGTCCATGTAGTCGTCGTAGCTGACGATCTCGCCGTCGCGGACCCGGATGACGCCGAGCGCCCGGAACCGGTACGGCCCGTCGAGGGCCTGCGAGTGGCCGTAGTGCTCGATCTCGGTGACGACGACCTCGGGATCGTCGGTCTCCCGCACGAGCAGGTCGACCCCGTCCATGGCGAGCAGCGTACCGCCTGCCCGCCTCGGCCTGCCGGGACGCGCGGATCGCCTCCCGCCCGCGGATCTCCCGCGGCATGCCGGGCGGGGCGAACGGGAAGCGCAGCACGCCGTCGACTCGGCGAAGAGATCGGCGAACACCACGCCTTCGCCCGCCACCATCCGGCGCACCAGCTCGGCGACCTCGCGTGGACTGCGGCTCATGGTCCCTCCCTATAATCGGAACGCCCGCCCCGCTTCGACGATACGGAACGAGCGCCCCGCTTGTCTACGCCCGATCGCCCCCTGCGCGCCGACGCCCGCCGCAACCGCGAGCGGGTGCTCACCGCGGCCCGGGAGGCGTTCGCGGAGTCGGGCTTCGGCGTGCCGCTCGACGTGATCGCGGCGCGGGCCGGGGTCGGGCCGGGCACGGTCTACCGGCACTTCCCGACGAAGGAGGCGCTGTTCGAGGCGGTCACGCTGGCGCGGGTGCGGGACCTCGTCGTCGTCGCCGAGGCGGGCGCCGAGTCCGCCGACCCCGGGGCGGCGCTCGACGCGTTCCTCGCGCGGCTCGCCGACGAGGCGGTCGGCCAAGCGCGACCTGCCCGACGCGCTCGGCGGGGTCGGGGCGGCGGCCGTCGCGCTGGCCCGGACCGAGCTCCACGCGGCGCTCGACGCGCTGCTCGCCCGCGCGCGGGCGGCGGGCGCCGTGCGCGCCGGGATCGGCGCGCCCGAACTGCTCGCCCTGCTCAAAGGCCTGCTGCAGGCGGTGCAGGAGAGCGCCGACCCCGACCTGCCCGCCCGGCTGCTCGCCGTGGTGCGCGACGGCCTCCGCCCGCCGCCCGACGGGGGCGGCGGCGCTGACGGCGCGCAGGTCGCGCTGGCGGCCGGTGCGCGACGGCTCGCCCGGCCGAAGCGGGGGCGCGCGACTTCGGCGCGACCGCGTCGCCCGCCGCATCGCGACGCCGGCAGCGGCGCTGCGGTCGCGCAGATCAGCGCTGGCTGCGCACGCCCAGGAGGACCTCGTCCCACGACGGCATCACGGGCTTGCCCTTGCGGCTGCGCTTCGGCGCCGGGGGGCCTGCGGCAGGCTCGGGTTCGGCTTGCGCGGGGAGCGGGCGGCTTCGGGGTGGGTTCGCGGTCGACGGCGGGTCGTCGACCGTGGCGCTTGGCCGCCTCGGGCGCGGTCTCGGTGCTCGCGGGGATCTCGGCGCCGGACGGGTGGCTGCTCGGCCGGCGCGTCCGCCGGCTCGGGCCCGCGGGCGTCGGGGCCGCGGCCGGAGGCGGTGCGGCCTGCGTCGGGCCGGCGCCTGCGACGAGGCCGGCGCCGCGCGCGGCCGGGCTGCGGGGGCCGTGTCCCGAGCGGCGGGGGCGGCTCGCCGGTGTCGACGCCCGCGCTTCGTCGTGTCGCCGAGCCGGGCGGGGTCGTCGTCGCGCGATCTCGGTGTCGCGCTGGGCAACCGGCCAGTCGGTGGCGGGCTCGTCGGCCGGATCGGTCCGGGTCGCGCGCAGCGCTCGCCGGGCTCCGGGCCGGAGCGTGCCGAGCGCCGCGGCGGCTCGGGGCGGCGCGGCTCAGGAGCGGTGCGCGACCAGTCCGACACGTCCCGGCGCGCGGCGATGTCCGACGCCGCGGCGCGCAGCTCGTGCCCCTCCTCGGGCGCGGGCGGCGGCTGCTCGTCCGGCCGCGAGATGTCGATCACCGGGCCGACCGTGCGCAGCGGGCGTGCGGGCAGCCCCTCGACCAGGTCGTGGGCGTGCTCGTCGATCGCGGTGACGGTGCCGCCGTGCGCCCCCGGCTGGAACGTCCAGAGCGCCCGGTTGTCCGAGCGGCCCGCCCGCCACGAGAGCGCGACGACCCACCGGCCGTCGTCGCCCTTCCACGAGTCCCATTCGGCGGAGAGGAACTCCTGCCCGCGCAGGCCGAAGGTGTGCGCGACGACGTCGGCCAGCATCCGGCTGTCGGGCCCGTCCGCGCGCATCGGGTGCGCCCGCTGGGCGACCTCGGCCGTGCGCGACCGCTCCAGCAGCACCGGGTAGGCGAACCGTTCGATCTTCTGGGGAGGCACAGCCCGCCGCGGCGGCGACCTGCTCCACGGACGCTCCGGCGCGGATGCGGGCCTGGATCTCACGTGGGCGCAACTGGCTCTCCAACTCGATCGCGATCTGGCCGAGCCGGGTGAGGTCCCCCCGGGCGGCGGCGCGCAACTGCTCGTCTGCGGGAACCGTGAACCGCTCGTGCCGCAAGGAGTCCTCGAGGACGACGGAAAGCTCCCCGCCGCCCTCGGTGATCCCGACGACCCGCAGCGCCCGCATCAGCGGCCTCCCACCCTCTTCGCACTCCCCGTCAGGGTGACGGTAGATGCACAACCGCAACGTGCCGGGGAGGCGCGCCGGGCGCGGCAATGCCGCTCCGACTAGGAGAATCCCCCGCCAACACGCAGCGTGCCAGGTTGATCGCGATTGGTAAAGTTGATGCCTGTGTTGCGGATGTGACTACCGAGTCGTGATCAGGCTCAGCCGAGCCGCTCGACCACCCAGTCGACGCACGCGGTGAGCGCCGCGACGTCGTCCGGGTCGACCGCCGGGAACATGCCGATGCGCAGTTGGTTGCGGCCCAGCTTGCGGTAGGGCTCGGTGTCGACGATGCCGTTGGCGCGCAGCGACCTTCGCGACGGCCGCGGCGTCCACCCCGTCCTCGAAGTCGATCGTGCCCACGACCTGCGACCGGTGCGCGGGCTCCGCGACGAACGGCGTGGCGAACTCCGACTTCTCCGCCCAGGCGTACAGCCGACCCGAGGAGTCGGCGGTGCGGGCCACGCACGCGTCGAGGCCGCCGAGGCCGAGCATCCAGTCGATCTGCTCGGCCATGAGCACGAGCGTGCCGACGGCGGGGGTGTTGTAGGTCTGGTCCTTCATCGAGTTGTCGACCGCCGTCGCCAGCGAGAGGAACGGCGGGATCCAGCGGTCGGACGCCGCGAGCTCGGCCACCCGCTCCAGCGCCGCCGGGCTCATCAGCGCGATGTAGAGGCCGCCGTCGGAGGCGAAGCCCTTCTGCGGGGCGAAGTAGTAGGCGTCGGCCTGGCGGATGTCGACGGGCAGGCCGCCCGCTCCCGACGTCGCGTCGATCACGACGAGCTGGCCGTCGATCGACTCGTCGGGCCGGACGACCGGCACCGCCACGCCCGTCGACGTCTCGTTGTGCGCCCAGGCCAGGACGTCGCACGAGGGGTCGGCCTGCGGCTCGGGCGCGCTGCCCGGCTCGGCCTTGACGACGACGGGGTCGGCGAGGAAGGGGGCGCCGCGCGTGGACTCGGCGAACTTCGCGGAGAACTCGCCGTAGGTCAGGTGCAGGGCGCGCTCGCGGACCAGCCCGAAGGCCGCCGCGTCCCAGAACGCCGTGGACCCGCCGTTGCCGAGGACGACCTGGTAGCCCGAAGGCAGCGAGAACAGCTCGGCCAGCCCCGCGCGGACGCGGCCGACCAGCGACTTCACGGGCTTCTGCCGGTGCGAGGTGCCCATGATGTCGCTGGCAGCAGCCAGCGCGGCGAGCTGCTCGGGGCGCACTTTGGAAGGTCCGCAGCCGAAACGCCCGTCGACGGGCTTGAGGTCGGCGGGGATCGTGAGGTCGACGGTCGAGGAAGCTGTCACGCCTTCCAGTCTCTCTCGCGGAGGCTCCGGCGCGGCGGGCAGGGCACGGTCTTGGCGGAAACCCCGCGCCTGTCGGCGTTGCCTGCCAAGATGTTCCTGATCAGACGAATTCGGGGGAGCACGCGATGACCGAGACGCCGGATCGGCCGGGCGAGCACGGGCCGCAGGGGGACGACCGGGCCACGGGCAACAGCTCCGCGCCGGAGGCGGGCGTTCCGTCGAGCCCGGCTTCGCCGCACCAGTCGCCACCGTCCTCCGAGCCGCCCGCCGCGGAGACCGCCTCGCCGTCCTTCGCCGTACACGGCGGCGGCTGACTCGGGCGTACCCGACTCGGCAGCGCCCGACTCGGGGTCGCCTGACTCGGCAGTCGCCCGACTCGGCAGCGCCTGGGTCGGGGTCGCCTGGGTCGGGGTCGCCCGGGCTCCGGGTCGGGCCGACGCCGCGCAGTCGCCGCCCGATTCCGCCTGGCCCGCCCGCGGCGAGTCCGCACCGGCCGGGCACGACGACGTCACCACCTCGCTGTCGCGCGACGAGCTCGCAGCACTGCGGCGTGGCAACTTCGAGTCCTCGTCGCGCGATGAGGCAGCGCCCTCGTACGGCGACGCCACACCCCGCCCCGACAGCGCCGCACCTGCTTCCGAGGCGTCCGCGACCGTCAGCGGCGCGCCGAGGGGTCCACTGCGACTCCGCAATCGGGGTTCCCTGCGCCGACCGGGGGCTCTGATCCGACCATCCGGCTCGCCAAGCCGCCGGGCGACTTCGGGTCGCCTGCTGACTCGGTCGCCACCCCGCCCACGGGCTTCCGGGCGCCCACCACGCCGCCCGCCGGTTATCCCGCGCAGGGCACTCCGCCCGCCGGCTACGGCCCGCCGACGGGCTCCGCGGCTGCGGCCGCGCCGGGGTACGGCCCCGGTAACACCGCCGCGTTCGGGCCCGGGGGCTATGGCCCACCGCCCGGATACGGCCCGCAAGGCTACGGGCCGCCGCCCGGATACGGCCCCCAGGGCGCGCCCGGGTACGGGCCCGGATACCCGCAGGGGGCCCCGGGCTACGGCCCGCCGCAGGGCTATGGGGCGCCCGGCTACGGTCCGCCCGGCTTCCACACCGCACCCAAGCCCGGGATCATCCCGCTGCGCCCGCTGAGCTTCGGCGATTTCTTCAGCGGCGCCTTCGCCTACATCCGGGCCAACCCCGCGGCCACGCTGTTGCCCGCGCTGATCGTCGCGGTGATCACCCAGGTCGTGCCGTTGATCGTGCAGGCCGCGACCGGGGGCAACCAGCCGCCGACGACACGCCGACGCCCTCGGCCCCTACCTGGCCAAGACCTTGGTCGTGTCCGGGATCGCCATCGTGCTCGGGCTGGTCCTCGGGGCCGTGCTCACGGGCGTGTTGCTGACGGTGCTGCGGGGCGCGGTGATCGGTCGCCGGACCGATCTCGGTGGGGCGTGGCAGGCCGCGCGGCCGCGGGTGCCGGGCCTGATCGGGGTCGCCGTGCTCACCTCGCTGATCGTCATGGTCATCGGCGTGGTCGGCCTCGGGTTGGCCTTCGGGCTCGGCTTCGGCATCGGCGGGGGTGGCGGCGCGGCGGTTGGCGTCCTGCTCGGTCTCGCCACGATCGTCGCTCTGATCTACGTGTCCGTGCTGCTGGCCCTGGCCACCCCGGCCTACGTCATGGAGGGCATCGGCGTGGCCGCGGCGCTCACCCGGTCCCGCGATCTCGTGCGCGGTGCTTGGTGGCAGATCTTCGCGGTCCTGCTGGTGACGACCGTGGGGTTCACCGTCATCGGCGGCGTGATCGGGGCCATCGGCGGTGCGTTCGGAGTGGCCTCGTCGGTCTCGGCTGGTTCCACCACTCCGGCCACGCCCGGCATCGGGTTCACGATCGCGATCGCGGTGGTCACCATCATCATCACGACGTTCGCGACGCCGTTCCTCTCCGGTATCCTCGGCCTGCTCTACGTCGACCAGCGCATCCGCCGCGAGCGGTTCGACCTGCTGCTGGCCACTTGGGCGGCCGCGGAGCGGTGATGCGACACGGCCGTCGTCCCGTCAGCGGCGGACGGCCTCCGCGCCCCGGAAGGTGCGGCGGTAGGCCAGCGGGGCCACGCCGATCGCGGCGTGCAGGTGCTGGCGCAGGGAGGTCGGGGTGCCGAACCCCGCCTGCTCGGCCACCCGGTCCACGGGCAGCTCGGTGCTCTCCAAGCAGCCGCCTGGCCAGCTCGACGCGCCGGTCGGTGAGCCAGCGCGCCGGGCTCACGCCGGTCTCGTCACGGAAGCGCCGGGTGAACGTGCGGACGCTCATCGCGGCGTGCGCGGCGAGATCGGCCAAGGTCAACGGGTCGCCGAGCCGGTCGACCGCCCAGGCACGCGTCGCCGCGGTGGCCTCGCCCGACCAGGTCCGGGGGCGCCTCCACGAACTGCGACTGGCCGCCTTCCCGCCACGGCGCCACGACCGTCGCGGCGCGCCACCCGGTTGGCCACGGCCTGCCCGTGGTCGCGGCGGACGACGTGCAGGCACAGGTCGATGCCCGCGGCGTTGCCCGCCGAGGTGAGGACGTCGCCGTCGTCGACGTAGAGCACGTCGGGATCCAGCAGCACCGACGGGAAGAACCGGCGGAACATCGCCGTGTGCATCCAGTGTGTCGTGGCAGGCCGACCGTCAACCTGCCCGCCGCGGCCAGCACGAACGCGCCGGTGCAGATCGACATCAGACGGCCCTCGAGCCCCTCGAGCGCGGCGCCGAGGTCGTCGTCGAGCCCGCCCCGTTCGACGGCGTTGCCGCGCTGGATCCCCGGGATCACCACGGTGTCGGCCGTGCGCAGGATCGAGGCGTCGTGCTCGGGCAGCACCGAGTAGCCCGCCGACGTGCGCACCGGCCCGCCGTCGAGCGTCGCGACGCGCACCCGGTACAGCGGCGTGCCCTCCTCGTCGACGGCGCCGCCGATCAGCTTGTGCGGCAGCCCGAGCTCGAACGCGACGACCGACGGCAGCGCCAGCACCGCGACCTCGTGGTGACGCTCTTTCACATCCGCCATGGCCGAATTCTTTCACATGTTGGCCTTCGGGCCACTATCCGATTGCAATGCTGATCAGCGATCCTCCGTGGCGTGACCGAACTGCGCCTCCGACCGCCGGATCCACCCCGCGTGGTGGGCCGCCGCCGTGACCCTCCTGGCGCTGGTCGGCGCAGCGGGGTTCCGCGCCGTGCCCGGCGTGCTCATGGACCCGCTGCACCAGGAGTTCGGCTGGTCCACGACGACGATCTCGGCGGCGGTGGCGGTCAACATGGCCCTCTACGGCCTGACCTCCCCGTTCGCCGCCGCGCTCATGGAGCGGTTCGGCATCCGGGCGGTCGTGACGGCCGCGCTGCTGGTGGTGTCGCGTCGGGCAGCGGTCTCACCGTGTTCATGACGGCGAGCTGGCAGCTCGTCCTCTGCTGGGGCGTGCTCGTCGGGCTGGGCACGGGCTCGATGGCGCTGGCGCTGGTCGCGACGGTGACCGGCCGCTGGTTCGTCGCCCGCCGCGGGCTCGTCTCCGGCGTGCTGACGGCAGGGGGCGCAGCAGGCCAGCTCGTGTTCCTGCCCCTGGTCGCGGCGGTCACGCAGGCGGCGGGCTGGCGGGTGGCGTCGCTCGGAGTCGCCGCGGCCGCGCTCGCGGTCGCCCCGTTCGTGGTCTGGCTGCTGCGCGACCGGCCGTCCGACGTCGGCGCGGTGCCCTACGGCGGCACGGCCGACGACGAGCCGCCCGCGGTGCGCATCGGCGCCGCAAGGATCGCGCTGCGGGCGCTGGCCGACGCGGTCAGCACGCGCGCGTTCTGGTACCTCGCGGGCGGCATGGCCATCTGCGGCGCGACGACGATGGGCTTGATCCAGCCGCACTTCGTGCCCGCCGCCCACGACCACGGCCTGCCGTTGACCGTCGGCGCCGGGCTGCTCGCCGTCGTCGGGATCTTCGACGTCGTCGGGACGATCGCCTCGGGCTGGCTCACCGACCGCGTCGATCCCCGGCTGCTGCTCCTCGTCTACTACGTGCTCCGCGGCCTCTCGCTGATGGCGCTGCCGTTGCTGTTCGGCCCGCACGTGCAGCCGTCGCTGCTGCTGTTCGTCGTCTTCTACGGCCTGGACTGGGTGGCGACGATCCCGCCGACGATGGCGCTGGTGCGCGCCCACTTCGGCGCCCGTCGGCCCCGGTCGTGTTCGGCTGGGTGTTCGCCGCCCACCAGCTCGGCGCGGCCGCTCATGGCGCTGGCCGCGGGCGTCGTCCGCGACCACCTGCACACCTACGACGCGGCCTGGTACGCCGGGGGCGGGCTGTGCCTGATCGCGGGGGTCCTCTCCCTCGCCGTGGCCCGGTCGCGCACCCCGGCCACCCTCTAAACTGGGGTCAATGGAGCGCCCGTTCGTGCTGATGTCGGTCGCGATGTCGCTCGACGGCCACATCGACGACGGACGCCCCGAGCGGCTGATCCTCTCCGGCGCCGAGGACCTGGACCGGGTCGACGCCGAGCGGGCCGGGGTCGACGCCATCCTGGTCGGACCGGGGACGATCGCGGCCGACAACCCCCGCCTGCTCGTCCGCTCCGCCACTCGACGGGCCGAGCGCATGGAACGGGGCGCGCCCGCGTCGCCGATCAAAGTCACGCTGACCCGCACCGGCGCCGGGCTGGACCCGCAGGCGCAGTTCTTCACCACGGGCGAAGGGGAGCGGCTCGTCTACACCGCGCCGAGCGCGCTCGACGAGCTCAGGCGACGGCTCGCCGGGGTCGCCACGGTGATCGACGCGGGCGAGCCCCTGCGGCTGCCCGCCGTGTTGGCCGACCTCGTCGACCGCAAGGTGGCGCGCCTCATGGTCGAGGGCGGCACGGCGATCAACACCCTGTTCCTCGGGGCGGGAGTCGTCGACGAGCTGCAGGTGGTGGTCGCGCCCCTCCTCGTCGGCGACCCGGCGGCGCCCCGCCTGGCGGGCGAGGCCGCGTTCCCCGGCGGGCGCATGCGCCTGGTGGAGGTGCGCCAGGTCGGCGACTGCGCGCTGCTCGTCTACCGGCCTGCGCCGCGGGCGGAACGCCACCGGTCCCCGGCCGCCGGCGATCACGGGCGCCGGTCACTCGTGCTTGATCTCGTCCCAGCCCTCGACGTCCTCGGGCTTGCGCGGCGCCGGGCCGATGTACTGCGCCGAAGGGCGCACCAGCTTGGCCTCGCGCTTCTGCTCCATGATGTGCGCGCTCCAGCCTGCCGTGCGGGCCGAGGTGAACATCGCGGGCATCATGTGCGGCGGCACCTCGGCGAAGTCCAGGATCACCGCGGCCCAGAACTCGACGTTCGTCTCGATGGGGTGGTCGGGACGCCGCTCGCGCAGCTCCTTCAACGCCGCCTGCTCCAGCGCGACGGCTACCTCGTAGCGCGGCGCCTTGAGCTCCTTGCACGTGCGCCGCAGCACCCTGGCCCGCGGGTCCTCGGCCCGGTAGACCCGGTGGCCGAAGCCCATGAGCTTCTCCTTGCGGTCGAGGATGCCCTTGACCAGCGCCTCCGGGTCCTCGGTGCGCTCGACCTCCTCCAGCATCGGCAGCACCCGCGCGGGCGCGCCGCCGTGCAGCGGGCCGGACATGGCGCCGATCGCGCCGGAGAGCGCCGCCGCGACGTCCGCTCCCGTCGAGGCGATCACGCGCGCGGTGAACGTCGAGGCGTTCATGCCGTGCTCACCGGCCGACACCCAGTAGGCGTCGACCGCCTGGACGTGCGCGGGGTCGGGCTCGCCGCGCCAGCGCGTCATGAACCGCTCGGTGATCGTCGAGCACTGGTCGATGCGCGCCTGCGGAACGGCGGGCACGCCGATCCCGCGCGCCGACTGGGCGACGTAGGACAGCGCCATCACCGACGCCCGTGCGAGCTGCTCGCGGGCGTCGTCGTCGCTGATGTCCAGCAGCGGGCGGTAGCCCCAGTACGGGGCGAGCATCGCCAGCGCGGCCTGGACGTCGACGCGCACGTCGCCGGTGTGCACCGGGATGGGGAACGACTCGGCAGGCGGCAGCCCCGGCCCGAAGCGCCCGTCGACGAGCAGGGCCCAGACGTTGCCGAACGTCACCCGCCCGACGAGGTCCTCGATGTCGACGCCCCGGTACCGCAGCGATCCGCCGTCCTTGTCGGGCTCGGCGATCTGGGTACGGAACGCGACGTGGCCCTCGAGCCCTGACTTGAACCCGGGCGGGGGCGGGGGTACGTCCGCCTGGGCCTGGGACGCCTGCGCAGTGGTCACCGCGGTCTCCTCACCGGGCGGCACCGCCCGTCGGATGCTGCCCACGGCCGTCATCGACGGCTACCGTGGTTGGCGTCACCCTGCCTTCGCCGGTGACGGGAAGCAACGGTGCGCGCGGGTGGCATCCGTCACCGGTGGGTACCCCCGGTCGTCGGCTATGAGGAGGGGACTGCGATGGCGCGGCAACTCGCTGGAATGCGCGTGGATTACCAGAGCGAGGCCTTTGACGTCGGCGATCTCGCGGACACCTGGCACGAGCAGCTCACCGCCTGGATGGCCGAGGCCGAGAAGGCGGAGATCCCCGAGGTCAACGCCATGGTGTTGGCCACGGCGGGGCGCCGACGGGCGGCCGTCCTCGCGCACGGTGCTGTGCAAGGGGATCGACGAGCGCGGCATCGTGTTCTACACGAACTACACCTCGTCCAAGAGCCACGACCTGCGCGTCACCCGCTACGCGTCGGCCACCTTCCCCTGGTTCGCCCAGCACCGGCAGGTGCACGTCCGCGGGCCCGTCGAGCTCGTGTCGGCCGAGGAGACGCAGGCCTACTGGTCGAGCAGGCCGCGCGGGGCGCAGATCGGGGCGTGGGCGTCGGCCCAGTCGGTGGTGGTGCGCAACCGCCGGGTGCTCGACGACGCGCTCGCCGCCATCACCCAGCGGTTCGCCGAAGACGAGGAGGTGCCGGTGCCGGGCCACTGGGGCGGCTGGCGCATCACCCCCGAACAGGTGGAGTTCTGGCAGGGCCGCGCCGACCGCATGCACGACCGGCTGCGCTTCGTCCTCGACCCGCACGACCGCAGCTGGACGGTCCGCCGCCTGGCGCCCTGAATGCGACCTCACCCGACGGCGCGCGCTGGGGTGGTGGTAATCCTTGACGTCGTGACCACACCCGGCCCCGGCCCCGAGCAGCCCACCGGGCCGATGAGCAGGCGACGGGCACCGATGCGCCGACGGCCAGGCTGGCGGCATGCGCCGCTTCACCGCGGTCGCGCAGGGGCGCGCTGGCCGACACCCGCCCGCTGCGCACCCCCGCCTACCGGCGCCTGTGGACGGCCGGGATCGTCACGGTGGTCGGGTCGCAGCTGTCGGTCGTCGCTGTGCCCACCCAGATCTTCGGGCTCACCGGCTCGTCGGCCTACGTCGGCCTGACCGGGCTGTTCGGGCTGGTCCCGCTGGTCGTCTTCGGCCTGTGGGGCGGCGCGATCGCGGACGCGGTGGACCGGCGGATGCTCCTGCTGGTCACCGGGGCGGGCATCGCCGCCAGCTCGCTGGCCCTCTGGGTGATCGCGGCGAGCGGTATCGGCAACGTCTGGCTGATCCTCGTGCTGTTCGCGGCTGCAGTCGGCGCTGCTGGCCGTCAACCAGCCCGCCCGCAGCGCGGTGATCCCCCGCCTGGTGACGCCGCGCCGCTGCTGCCCGCCGCGAACACGCTCAACTTCACCGTCACCACGTTCGGCGCGGTCATCGGGCCGCTGCTGGCGGGCGTGCTGATCCCGCTGGTCGGGCTGTCCACACTGTACCTGCTCGACGCCATCGCGCTGCTGGCCACGCTGTGGGCCACCTGGCGGCTACCGCGCATGCCTGCACCGACGGCCGACGGCCAGCGGGCCAGGGCCGGGCTGCGCGAGGTCGTCGCCGGGTTCCGGTACGCGGCGATGCACAAGGTGCTGCTCGTCTCGTTCCTCGCTCGACATCATCGCGATGGCGTTCGGCATGCCGCGGATCCTGTTCCCCGAGATGGCCGAGCGGACGTTCGGCGACCCGCCCGGCGGTGGTCTCGCGCTCGGCCTGCTGTTCGCCGCGATCCCCGCGGGCGCGGTTCTGGGCGGCCTGTTCTCGGGTTGGCTGACGCGCATCCGCCGCCAAGGCGTCGCCGTCACCATCGCGATCGGCGTCTGGGGCCTGGCCGTCGCGCTGTTCGGGCTCACCGGCTCGCTGTGGCTCGCCGTTGTCCTGCTCGCCGTCGCGGGGGCTGCGGACCTGGTCAGCGCGGTGTTCCGGTCGTCGATGCTGCAGACGGTGGCGACCGACGAGATGCGCGGCCGGATGCAGGGTGTGTTCACCGTCGTCGTCGCGGGCGGCCCGCGGGTGGCGGACCTGTGGCACGGCTCGGCCGCCGCGCTCGTCGGGCCCGGGGTCGCGGCGACGGCCGGTGGCGTCGCTGTCATCATCGGTGTGGTGATCGCTGTGGCCCGGTTCAGCGAATTCTGGCGCTACCGCGGGCCGGAGACCTGAACATCACAGGTCCTGACCCGGCGCACTGACTGCCGGGCGCACTAGCGTGAGAGTCGAACCGGGACGAAGCGAGTGTGAGGGACCCTCCACGATGACTGCAGACGATACCGCTGTACTACACCTCCCCAGCGGCGACCACGAGATGTCGATCAAGAAAGCCACCGAGGGCGCGTCGGCGTTCGACATCGGGAAGCTGCTGCCCGCCACCGGGCTCACGACGTTGGACTCCGGCTACGGCAACACCGCCGCCTGCAGCTCCGCGATCACCTACATCGACGGCGACGTGGGCATCCTGCGCTACCGCGGCTACCCGATCGACCAGCTGGCGGAGGGCTCGTCGTTCCTCGAGGTCAGCTACCTCCTGATCTACGGGGAGCTGCCGACGCAGGCCGAGCTCGACGACTTCACCACCAAGATCCGCAGGCACACGCTGCTGCACGAAGACCTGAAGGACTTCTTCAACGGCTTCCCGCGCGACGCGCACCCGATGCCGGTGCTGTCCTCGGCCGTCTCGGCGCTGTCCACCTTCTACCAGGACAGCCTCGACCCGTTCAACGCCGACGACGTCGAGCTGTCGACCGTGCGGCTGCTGGCCAAGCTGCCGACGATCGCCGCGTACGCGTACAAGAAGTCGATCGGCCAGCCGTTCCTCTACCCGGACAACTCGCTGGGTCTGGTGGAGAACTTCCTCCGCATGACCTTCGGGTTCCCCGCCGAGCCGTACGAGGTCGATCCCGACCTGGCGCGGGCGCTGGAGATCCTGCTGATCCTGCACGCCGACCACGAGCAGAACTGCTCCACCTCCACCGTCCGGCTCGTGGGTTCCTCGAACGCCAACCTCTTCGCGTCGATCTCCGCGGGCATCAACGCGCTGTTCGGCCCGCTGCACGGTGGCGCCAACCAGGCCGTGCTGGAGATGCTGCAGAAGATCCAGCGCGAGGAGAACGGCGACGTCGAGGCATTCGTCAAGCGGGTGAAGAACAAGGAGGACAAGGGCGCCCGGCTGATGGGCTTCGGCCACCGCGTCTACAAGAACTACGACCCGCGCGCCAAGATCGTGAAGCAGAGCGCCGACGAGATCCTCAAGAAGCTCGGTGTGAACGACCCGCTGCTCGACATCGCGAAGGCGTTGGAGGAGAAGGCGCTGGCCGACGACTACTTCATCGAGCGCAAGCTCTACCCGAACGTCGACTTCTACACCGGCGTGATCTACCGGGCGATGGGCTTCCCGACGAAGATGTTCACGGTGCTGTTCGCGCTCGGCCGCCTGCCGGGCTGGATCGCCCACTGGCGCGAGATGATCAACGACCCGACCACGAAGATCGGGCGCCCGCGCCAGCTCTACATCGGCGAGACCGAGCGCGCAGTTCGTGCCGATGGCCAACCGGTAGCCCCAGCGGCACACGGCCCGGTCAGCTGCGGTGGACCGGGCCGTGGGCCTGCTCGCAGTGCTCCGCGCCGAGCTCGATGTGGTCCACCTGCAGCGTCGTGTGCGTCGATGTTGTCGACGCGCAGCAGCCGCTCGATGGCTTCGCGGGCGGCGTGGCAGTCGACGGCGGGCTGCACCAGCACGTGCGCCGAGAGCGCGGGTTCGCCCGACGTGATCTCCCAGATGTGCAGGTCGTGCACCTCGGCGACGCCGTCGACGGCGGCGAGCGCCGCTCCGACGCGGTCGGGGTCGATCCCGCGCGGCGCGGCCTCCAGGAAGATGCGGCCCGACTCCCGGATGCAGCCCCCACCCTGCCTTGATCATCAGCGCGGCCACGACGAGCGCGGCGATGGCGTCGGCCCTGGCGAAGCCGGTGAGCAGCACGACCAGTCCAGCGATGGCAGTGGCGATGAACGCGAACAGGTCGTTGAGGATGTGCTGGTAGGCGCCCTCGACGTTGAGGCTGGTCGCGGTTGGCCCGGCTGACGCAACCACGCGGCGGCGACGTTGACCACGATCCCGACGAGCGCGGTGACGAGCACCCAGCCGCCTTCGACCGGCGGCGGTGAGATCAGCCTGCGGATCCCCTCGTAGCAGAACCAGAGCGGCCAGCAGCAGCAGCGTGATGCCGTTGGCCTGGGCGGAGAGGATCTCGGCGCGGCTTGAACCCGCAGGTGTAACCCGCCCGGCCGCGGGACGGGCGGCGAGGCGGATCGTCACGAGGGCCAGCGCGAGAGCGGCCGCGTCGGTGAGCATGTGCGCGGAGTCGGAGATCAACGCCAGGGAACCCGACCAGCAGGCCGACGACGAGCTCCGCGGCCATGAACGCCACGATCAGCGCGAGCGCGGCCCCGAGCCAGCGTCGGTCGACCGCCGCGCCCGACCACGTGGCCATGCCCGTGGCCGTGTCCCATACGTCGAACATATGCGGACATGCGCATCAATGCAAAGGACGGTCAGTGCAGCGCCCACTGGGGGGTGAACCGCATCTGCGCCGCCATGGCCCGGGTGGCCAGCGCGCCGGGCACGAGGCGCAGCCCCGCGTCGCGCAGCCTGCCCGCCGGTCCGCGCAGGGTCAGGAGGCGGTGGGTGCGCCGACACTGCGTTTGCAGGGCGCTCGTGCGCGGGCGGCGGATCGCGTCGTAGCGCGCGAGGGCCGTCTCGGCGTCGCCGTCGAGGACCGAAGCCAGCGTCACGGCGTCCTCGAAGGCCTGGCAGGCGCCCTGGCCGAGGTCGGGGGTCATGGCGTGGGCCGCGTCGCCGAGCAGAGCGACCCGGCCGAGGGTCGATCGACGGGAGCGGGCGGGCGAGCTGGGCGGTCTCGACGACGTGGACGTCCGCGGGTGGGGTGGCCTCGATCAGCGCGGTGACGCAGGGGTGCCAGTCGGCGCGTCGGTCGCGCAGCCAGCGGTGTCGGGCGGCCGGGTCGTCGGGGGCGGCGGCGCGCCACGTCGCGTACCAGTACACCGACCCGTCGGCCATGGGCATGCACCCGAACCGCTCCCCGGTCCGGTGGTCGAGCAGCTCGCCCCGCAGCCATCGGCACGTCCGTCGGCGGGGCGGATCGCCCGCGCGGCGTACTCGCCCGACCCGCGCAGGCCGGGGTGGTCGGGGAACAGCGCGGCCCGGAGCCTGCTGTGGGCGCCGTCGGCGACGACGACCGCGTCGGCGTGCATCCCGCCGGCCTCCACCCCGCCGGCCTGCGGCCGCACCGCCGTGACCATTTGGTTCGCCTGGACCGTGCCGGGGGGAAGCGCGTCGAGGAGCAGGGTGGAGAGCCAGCGGCGGGGAACGACGACGAGCGGCGCGCCGACCACGGCGGCGACCGCCTTCTGGTCGGTCACCAGGAGTGCCTGACCGTGGCGGTCGCGGAAGCCACTGGGTGTCGATTCGGCCTCGGCCTGCGCGCGGACCTCGTCGCCGAGTCCGAGTGCCTCCAGGGCGAGCACGCCGTTGGGCATGACGCCGATGCCCGCGCCGGTCTCGCGCAACTCCTCCGCGCGTTCGAGCACGATGACCGAGTGCCCCGACCGCTGCAGGGCCACCGCGGCCGCGAGTCCACCGAGCCCGGCCCCCACCACGATCACGTCCATGCCCAGCCTCCTCTACATTTGTAGAGAGGATAGCTCGTCCGGCTCTACAGGAGTAGAGGGAATGACCGACCGTCGCACGGAGATCCTCGACGCCGCGCTGCACGTGCTCGCCGAGCTGGGGATGCGCGGGCTTACCCATCGCGCTGTCGACGCGGCGGCCGGGATCGCGCCCGGCAGCACGTCGTACTACTTCCGGAGTCGTTCTGCGCTGGTCACAGGCTGCGTGGAACGGCTGGTCGAGATCGACATGGCGGTCGACGCCCCCGCCGTGGACGCCGCCCCACCCGCGGTCGTTGGCCGATGTGCTCGTCGGGGTGGCCGTGGCGATGGCGACCCACCAGCGCGACCGCACCCTCGCCCGCTACGAGCTCAGCCTCGCCGCCGTACGCGAGCCCGAACTGCGGGCGGCCATGGTGGCGGGCGGCGACACGATCCGACAGGCTGGGCGCCCGCGCCCTCGCCGGGGCGGGCGCGGCCGATCCCGCGGTCGCCGCCGAGGAACTCGCCGCCCTGCTGGACGGCCTCGTCCTCACCGCCCTGGTCCGCGGCCCCCACGAGCCCGCTGCGTTCGCGGAGTGGGCGCGCGGCCCGATCGAGCGCGCTCTGCGGGCGTGGACGGCCCCAGGCGGAGGTCGAGGCTGGCGGCTGGCTCCGCCCGATGCGCCTCGGCGCAGGCGCTCGGGCGCCGGGCGGCGACGAGCCCGCCCGAGCCCGCTGCCTCCGCCCGTGCGCGCTCGGCGCAGGCGCGGCCAGCCCGCCCAGCCCGGCGAGTCGAGCCCGTCGAGCCACGGCCGAGCCCGGAGTCGAGCCGGCGCGCCGTCGAGCCGCGCCGCAGCCCGGCTGCGGGTTCACGGAAATGCCCGATGCGGCCTCCACCGATAGCGTCGCCCCATGAGCGACACGTCCGTCATCTGGTTCCGCCGCGACCTGCGGGTGCACGACCAGCCGACGTTCCTCGTCGCGCGGGACGCCGCGCCGACCGCGCTCGCGCTGTTCGTGCTCGACCCCGCGCTGCTCGGGCCCGCGGGCGCCGCCCGGCTGCACCTATCTCTACCGGTCACTGCGCGCGCTGGACGAGTCGCTCGGCGGGCGGCTGCACGTCGTCCGCGGCGATCCGGCCGAGGTGGTGCCGCGGGTGCGCCGCACAGGTGGATGCCGGGGCCGTGCACATCGCGGCCGACTTCGGCCCCTACGGCTCGACGCGCGACGAGACAGTGGCGAAGAACGCTCGCCGAGGACGGTCGCGAGCTGGTCCGCGTCGGATCCCCCTACGCCGTGGCCCCGGGTCGGGTGCGCAAGGAGGACGGCAAGCCGTTCAAGGTCTTCACCCCGTTCCGCCGGGCGTGGGGCGAGCACGGCTGGCGCAAGCCCGCCGACACCGACGCCGGCACGCTGAATGGCAGAAGCCGCCCATCCAGGGCGCGGTGAAGATCCCGGACGACGAGTCCGTCGACGCCGAGCTGCCCGAGGCCGGGGAGGCCGCGGCGCAGGAGCGGTGGAAGGAGTTCCTGTCCGACGCGGTCGCCGACTACGGCCCCGACCGGAACCGGCCCGACCGGCCGGGCACGTCACGGATGTCGCAGCACCTCAAGTACGGGGAGATCCATCCGCGGACCATGCTCGCCGACCTCGCCCGGCAGCGGTCGGAGTCGGCCGAGGTCTACCGCACGGAGATCGCCTGGCGGGAGTTCTACGCCGACATCCTCCACCAGCGCCCGGACTCCGCCCGTGGCAACTACGACCGTTCCTTCGACGCGCTCCCGCTCGCGTCGGGCAAGGCGGCGGAGAAGGCGTTCGACGCATGGCGGGAGGGCCGGACCGGCTTCCCGATCGTCGACGCCGGGATGCGGCAGCTGCGCGCCGAGGCGTGGATGCACAACCGGCTGCGGATGATCGTGGCGAGCTTCCTCGTGAAGGACCTGCACCTGCCGTGGTGGTGGGGCGCGCGGCACTTCATGCAGCTGCTCGTGGACGGCGACCTGGCGTCCAACCAGCACGGATGGCAGTGGACAGCAGGTAGCGGGACGGACGCCTCGCCGTACTTCCGGGTGTTCAACCCGGTCACGCAGGGGGAGAAGTTCGACCCGGACGGCGAGTACGTGCGCCGGTACGTCCCCGAGCTGCGCGGTGTCGAGGGGAAGGCCGTGCACCAGCCGTGGGCACTCCCGGACGGGGTGCCGCAGGGCTATCCGGAGCCGATCGTCGACCACAAGGCCGAGCGCGTCGAGGCGCTCGCCCGTTATGAGCTGGTCAAGGCCGCGCGTCGACCCTGAGTCGATCATCGCGGGGCGGGCGCCTACCCTCGGTTCATGGCGAAGGAGAGGGCGCCCCGACGTCGGCGTCGTTGGTTCCTGCTCGCGCTGCTGGTGGGCGCGGTGACGTGGTACATCCGTTCGCGCGCGTCGGATCGGTCGGTCCAGCCGGTCGCGCCATGGCCCGCCACACCGCCCACACCTGCGGTGCCTGCCTCGACCCCCGCCGCCGCGCCGCCTGCTGCCGCACCCACGCTCGCCGCCCCACCCGCTACGCCGAAGGCGGCCGCGCCGACGCCCGCCCCCGCCTCACCCGTTACGCCACCGCCCGCCGCTGCGTCGACCGCGCCGTCGCCCGCCGCCGCGCCGACCGCGTCAGCCGCGCCGTCGCCCGCCGCCGCGCCGGCCACGCCGTCGCCCGCCGCTACGCCGAAGCGCGCCGCGCCAACGCCCGCCCCCGCCCCGACCGTGTCAGCTGCGCCGCCCGTCGCCGCGCCGATCGCGTCGAGCTGCGCCGACGCCCGCCGCTGCGCCGTCGCCCGCCGCTGCGCCGTCGCCCGCCGCCGCGCCGACTAAGTCACCGACCGAGGCTTCCAAGCCGGGTGTCAGCTCTCCGGCACGCCCCGCAGAACCTGCAACGCCATCAGTGCACCCCTCGCCGCCCGCCGCCATGGCGCCCGCCGCGTTCGCCTCGTCCGCGCCGCAGAAGACCGCTGCGCCGGAGCCCGATACGTCCGCGACCGCGGGCACCGACGAGACCGCTCCCCAGTCCGGCGCGGTCGCCGGAACGAAGCTGGACATCGCCGCGGAGACACCCGCAACTGCGACTGACGCCGCCACGGGTCGGCACGAAGCATCGGCGGACGACGACGAGCAGTTGGACGTCGCCGACTTGGTCACCCCTACGGCCAGCGCTACGCGGCATGCCGCCCCGGAGTCGCCTGCTTCGGACTCCGCTGTCTTCAAAGTCGCGGCCGCCAAGCCGACTGCCGACAAGCCGGCAGCATCCCAGCCAGCCGCCGCTACGCCAGCCGCTACCCGGTCGGCCGCGACCGAGCCAGCCGCCGCCGCAGCTCCCGAATCTGCTGCGCCCAAGCCTGTGACGCCCGAGCCGACCGCAGCCAAGCCTGCCTCGTCCGTGCCGGAGGCGCCCGAGGCGGCCGCACCCAAGCCCGCCGCTCCGAGCCGCCGCTGCCGGACCGCGTCTGCCAAGCCCGCGGCGTCTGGCTCGCTGGCCGCAGCCGGTCTCGGACCCGAGCCTGCCAGCTCCGCGCGCCTCGCGCAGCGTCTCGGCCGAGACCGCGTCTGCCAAGTCTGCGGCGTCCGCCTCGGCTGGCGAGCGGTCTGCGGTCTCGGGAGCTGCCGGGACCGCGTCTGCCAAGCCCGCGGCGCCCGCGTCGGCTGGTGTGCAGCCTGCGGTGTCGGGGGACGAGGCGGCTGAGCCGGTTGTCGTGAAGCCTGCCGCCAAGGCCGAGCGCGCCACTGCCGGAGCACCCGCGGCAGAGGCAAGCCCGTCGCCGCGGCCCCGCCCCCGACCCCGGCCGCGGCCGGACGGGGCGGCGCGGGCGGGGACGCAGGTGGAGACGCCGCCCGCCGGGTCGGCGTGGGCCGGGGAGGACACGCCGTCCTCCGGCTTCGGCCCCACCTCGGCGCCGCCCGCCCCGGAGCACGCCCTGTTCACCCCCGCATCGACCGACGGTGTGGGCGCGGGGGCGGTGCCGGGGCCCGACGGCGAGGCGCCCGCGCCCGAGTACACGATCAAGGGCAATGCCGACTCGATGCTCTTCCACACCCCGGAGAGCCCCGCCTACGAGCGCACCCGCGCGGAGGTGTGGTTCCGCACCGCCGACGAGGCCGTCGCCGCGGGCTTCAAAGAGGCGCGCCGCCGCACTGGCTGACCCGCCTCAGCCCCCGTGCAGAGGCGTCGCCGCACTGGCGACCGCCCAGCCCCCTGCAGGCGCGCCGCGACCGGCTGATCCGCCTCAGCCCGCGCGCAGAGCATCGCGCAGCTTGACCCGGCCTCCGGTGTGCAGGATCGAGTTGCGGTACACGCGCCCTGCCAGCCGGACGACGACGACGATGGCGGCCAGCGCGATCAGCGCCGACACCACCACCTGCCACAGCGGCGCCGCCCCGAGCGCGTAGCGGGCGGGCATGACCGTCTGCGAGAAGAACGGCACGAACGACAACACCGCCGCGAGCTCGCTGCGCGGATCGCTGGGCAGCAGGTTCAGCGTGAGCACGAACGGGATGATGATCAGGAAGACCATCGGCGCGATCACCGAGTTCAGCTCCTCCTGCCGGGACACCGTGGAGCCCACCGCCGCGTAGAGCGAGGCGAACAGGAAGAACCCCAGCAGGTACCAGACGATCACCATCGCGAACATCCCGAGTGCCGCGCCCGGCACGGTGAGCAGCCCGAACACCGCACTCGCGACCAACCCGAGCACGCCCAGGATCACGAGCTGCAGCATCCCCACCGCACCCAGCCCGATGATCTTGCCGGCCAGCAGCTGCCACGGCTTGATCGTGGCCAGCAGCAGCTCGACGACCCGGCTCTGCTTCTCCTCGACCACACCCGTGGCCACCAGCTGTCCGTAGGCGCTGAAAGAGAAGAACAGCAGGATCGTCCCGACGAGCGCGACGGCCAGCTGTTGGCCGCTGTCGGGCCGCTCCGGCTCCAACGTGCTCGTCGTGACGACCGAGCGTCCCGCGAGCTGGGCCTGGTCGATGCCCGCTCCGGCGAGCGCCGCGGAGAGCGTCTGCTCGCGCACGGCCGTCTCGACAGCTGATTCGAGCCCGGAGTCGATGCCGTCGCGGCCGATCAGCTGGTAGGCCCCTGGCGCACCCGCGAGCAGCCCGTCGAGCGAGCCATCGGCGACACCCGCGCGTCCGGCCGCATCGTCGACGGGCCGCAGCGCGATCTCGAGCCCCTGGGTCTGCCCCGCCTGGGTGATCGCGGGCTCCAAGGCCGCCGCCGAGGCGGTGATGCCGAGCGACTTGTGCGTGGAGTTGCCGATGACGAAGGCGTTGACCAGCCCGAACACCGCGAACAAGACCAGCGTGACGAGCAGCCCGACGACGAAGCTGCGCGAGCGCACCTGCGCGGCGAACTCGCGCCGGGCCACCAGCCCGATGGCCACCCGCGGGGACAGCGGCCCGCTCATGCCGCCTCCGCGGCCGACGTCACGACATCGCGGTACAGCTCGGTGAGCGGCGGGCGGAAGCGTCGGAACTCGTGCACCGGACCCGCTGCCACCGCGGCGCGCAGCACCGCCTGGTCGTCGGCGCCGGGGGCGAGCCGTACCCGGGTGTGGGTGCCCTCGGCGTTCACCACCTCGACGCCGGGCAGGCACCCGGCCCACCCCGCCGCGGGACCCTCGACGTCCAGCACCGTGGATCCGTCGCGATCGCGCAGCTCCGCCACGCTGCCGACGGCCACCATGCGGCCCGCCGCGATGATCCCGACGCGGTCGCACAGCCGCTCCACGAGCTCGAGCTGGTGGCTGGAGAAGATCACCGGCACGCCGTCGGCGGCCTTGGCGCGCAGGACCCCGCTCATGATCTCGACGGCGGCCGGGTCGAGACCGGAGAACGGCTCGTCGAGCACCAGCGCATCGGGGTTGTGCACGAGCGCCGCGGCGAGCTGGACGCGCTGCTGGTTGCCCAGCGACAGCTTCTGCACCTCGTCGCCCACCCGCGCGGCGACCCCGAGCTCCTCGGTCCACCGCGCGACGGCCGCGGCCGCCTCGCTACGGCTGAGCCCGTGCAGCCGCGCGAGGTAGCGCAGCTGCTCACCGACCTTCATCTTGGGATACAAGCCCCGCTGCTCGGGCATGTAGCCGATGCGCCGCCGGGCCTCGGCGTCGATCGGCCTGCCCTGCCAGCGCACCTCGCCGCCATCGGCCGCGAGCACCCCCAGCACGATCCGCATCGTGGTGGTCTTGCCCGCCCCGTTCGCGCCGACGAAGCCGAAAACCTCACCGGACCGCACCGCGAACGAGACGTCATCCAGCGCAGTTAACGTGCCGAAACGCTTGCAAATCCCCCGAATGTCCAACACGTCGGCGACCCTAGCCGCATGCACCGTCAGAGAACCGGTCACGTGATCGTGTGCGGCGTCGACGACACCGCACTGCGCACGATCGAGCAGCTGCGCGCTGCGGGCGCCGAGGTCGTGGTGGTCGACGCCGTCGCCGAGGCCGGTGCCGTCGCCGAGCGTCTGCTGCGAGCAATGGGAGGTGCCGCTCGTGAAGGCCCGGCTGCGGGAGGCGCTCGCCGAGGCGCAGCTGCCCACCGCGTCCGCCGTCGTGTGCCTCGCCTCCGACGATCTCGCCTCCTTGGAGGCCGCCCTCCTCGTGCGGCGGCTCCGGCCGGACGTGCGCCTGGTCGCCCGCATGGCCAACCCGCAGGTCGGACGGGCGCTGGCCGAGGTCGTGAGCGCGGGCTGCGTCCTGGACGTCGCGGCGCTGGCCGCCCCGTCGGTGGTGGAGATCTGCCTGGGCCGCCGCACCCACCAGCTGACGATCGCCGGGCGCGAGTTCGTCGTCGCGGATCTCGTCGTCGACCGCGACTCCACGCTCCGCGATCTCTACGGCGATCTCGCCCCGCTGGCCGTGGCCTCGGCGGCACGCGCACCCCGAGGTGTGCCCCGGCCGCGACCACGCCGTGCGGGTGGGCGAGCGGGTGACCGCCGTCGGCACGCCCGCCCAGTTCGCCCGCCACGGCGCGGGCGCGGTGGTGGAGCCGTTGCGACAGCAGGAGCCGGTGCGCGCCGGGGCGCGGACGGCGGGCGCCGCGCGGGCGGCCGAGCGCGATGACCAGGGCCGGGCAGGCCTCTGGTCGCTGCTGCGCTCCCTGGCGGCCGAGGCGGACCGCCCGTTGCGCGTGGTGATCGGGATCCTCGGGGTGGTCCTCGTGATCTCGGTGCTGGTGCTGCAGGCGGGCTACGTCAAGCCCGATGGGTCACACATGACCCTCGTGGACGCCGCCTACTTCACCGTCGAGACGCTCGCGACCGTCGGCTACGGCGACTTCAACTTCGCAGGCCAGGAGACCTGGCTCCGGGTGTACGCCATCGGCCTCATGGGCGGCGGCGCCGTGCTCACCGCGATCGTGTTCGCGCTGGTCACCCAGCTGCTGGTGAGCAGGCGGATCGAGGGTGCGTTCGGCCAGCGCCGGGTCGGCGCGATGCGCGGGCACGTCGTGGTCGTCGGCCTGGGCACGGTGGCGATGGAGGTCGTGGAGGAGCTCGTCGCCGCCGGACGCCGCGTGGTCGCGATCGACCGCGACGAAGCGGGCCGCCACCACGCCAGGGCCCGCGCGCTGGGAGTACCGATCGTGATCGGCGACGCCACCGACACCGAGGTCCTCGACGCGGCCAACCTCGTCGGCGCGGCCGCCGTGGCCGTGCTGACCAGCGACGACTTCGTCAACGTCGAGACGGGGCTGGTGGTGCGGGAGCGGCTCGGCGAGCGGTGGGCGTCGGTGCCGGTGGTGCTGCGGGTGTTCGACCGGGAGCTGGCGGGCGGTGTCGAGGACGGGTTCGGGTTCCGGAACGTGCGCTCGACGGCGTCGCTCGCCGCGCCCTGGTTCGTCGGTGCCGCGCTCGGGCTGGAGGTGCTGGGCACGTTCTACGTCGACCACACGCCGTTCCTGGTCGGGCAGCTGTCGGTGACCGCGGGCGGCGGGTTGGACGGGCTGGCCATGGGCGAGCTGTCGGAGCGGGCCAGGGTGGTGGCCCTGCGCCGCGCCGACGGCGGCGCTGGAGCACCCGCCGCGGCGCGACACCACCTTCGCCGCGGGCGACGAGGCCTACCTCGTCGGGCTGCCCGACGAGGTGATGCAGGTCCTGCGCCGCGACGTCCCGGGTCAGCCCGTGGTCGGGGTGGAGATGCCGTAGCCGCGGATCTTGCGGTAGATCGTGGCGCGGGACATGCCGAGGTGGCGCGCCGCCTCGGCCTTGTTGCCGTTGTTGTCCAGCAGCGCGTCGACGATCGCGTCGCACTCGATCGCCTCCAGCGGCGTGAGCACGCGGCGGGTGATGGCGCGGACCTCGGGCGGCAGGTCGTCCGGGGCGAGGATGCCCGCCCGGCGGCGCGCGACGGTCTTGCGCAGCACCTGGTAGAGCTGGTCGATGTTGCCCGGCCACCGGTTGCGCATGAGCAGCCGCATCGCCTCCGGTGAGCAGGACAGCTCGGCAGCCGCGGGTGAGCCGGGCGATGAAGTGCGGCACCAGCTCGGCGACGTCCTCGACGTGGTGGCGCAGCGGCGGCACGACGACCGTGCGCGGGAAGTACTCCAGCAGGTCGACCGGGTCGTCGGGGCGGCCGAGGCCCGCGGGCCCGACGGTGGCGACCAGCCAGGCCCGGTCCGGTTCGGTGGACTCGCGGTAGGGCTCCAGCGCGTCGGCCAGGTCCTGGCGTCCGTCTGTCGGACAGTCGGTCGAGGTGGGCGAACACGAGGGTGCCGCAGCCGGTCTCCAGCTCCTCGGCGACATCGGCGACCCAGCCGGGGCCGTAGTCGTCGGCGTCGAGGATCCGCAGGTGGGCGGCCGGGGTGCGCAGCTGGTGGGTGGCGCGCGCGATCGTGGTCTTGCCGGTGCCCGACTCGCCCTGCAGCACCAGCCACTCGCGGCTGTGGAAGTGCCGGTCGACGGCCTGACAACACTTCGCCCAGAGCAGTCCACTGCCGACCGCGGCGGGCAGCGCGCGTGACGGGGGGCGGGGCCGAGGGCCGCGGCTTGCGGGCGATCTCCGGCGCCGCGAGCTGCACGTGCAGGACGCCGCCCGCCGTGCCGCGGTCGACCCAGCTCGGCCGCACCTGCACCCGGGCGACGACGCCGGAGGGCAGGTCGAGCAGCAGCACCCGCCGGTCGGAGCTCATCGCCTCGATCGCGCCCGCGATCAACGTGCCCTGGTCGGCGGGGTCGATCAGCTCCCGGGCGCGGTCGTTGCTCATCACCAGATCGGGGCTGACCGCGAGCACGGCGCCGTTGCTGCGCCTGCACGCGGTGAGGTAGTCGTGCAGGAGGGCGAGCTCGCGCGGGCCCGACTGGTCGAGCAGCGCGCCCTCGATCTGCCTGGCGATGCGGGCGACGGCGGTGGACATGAAGCGCCCCGCGTCCTCGCGCCAGCAGGTGAGGTCGATGACGCCGAGCAGCTTCCCGCTCACCGGGTGCCAGATGGGCGCGCCGGAGCAGGCGAACTGGGCGAGCGGCTCCACGTAGTGCTCGTGCCCGAACACCTCGGCCGGGCCGCGGCCCTCCAGCGCCGTGCCGATCCCGTTGGTGCCGACGAAGCTTCTCCGCGTAGCTGAAGCCGGGGGCCAGCCAGATCCGGTCGAGGGCCTGCGCCGAGCGCGCGAGTCGCCGGTGCGCCGCTCCAACACCACGCCATCGGCGTCGGTGAGGATCACGCTCACCGGCTCGCCCGCCAGCTCGTCGGCGACCGAGTTGAGCATGGCCTTGGCCGCGCGGATCAGCGGCGAATCCCGCTCGGGGTCGAACGCGTCCGACAGCTCGACGTCCATCGACGTCGATGTGCCACTCCCGGGACCGCGTCCACGAGGCCAGGATGGTGTCGCGGACGCTACCTTCTTCGACCCGGTCGTCCACGAGGAACGACGATCGGGCGCGGATCAGATACGCCGTCTGTGCGGCGCGACAGCGACTGCGGGTCGTGCGTACGGCCCACGCGGTTGCCCTCCTTGGCGCAGCGGCGACCCGCTTCGGCGCGGCATCGCTGAGGCATCGACGGTACCCCGGGATCCGCGCTCAGGGCAGGTGTGCAGGGCAAACACTCACGAAGGAGTCTCGCCACCCGGTCTGTGCCTGATCTGTCCGTGACTCGGACGGGCGCAACGAGCGACTTTCTCATATTGAGACCTCGACACGGGTGGCAGAGCGGTGTGATTCCCGGCACGAGCCCTTCGCCCTGGGGTCGACCCGCGCATCGGTGCCGGGACGACGGACTCGGGTCTCCTTCGCTGCCGGCGCCACCCGCGCTTAGCACCGGCTCCAGCGGACGGGGGCAGACCTCGGGAACGGCAGGCGCTCCCGCGCAGCGCCGATCGCTCCCGGTCCACCCATCACGTGAGGAGATGACGTGAGTCGGCAGAGTTTGGCCAAGGCTCATCAGAAGATCCAGGAACTCTCCTGGGAGCCGCAGTACCACGAGCCGTACATGAAGTACGGAACCGACTACACCTTCCGCAAGGCCGCCAAGAAGGACCCGCTCAAGCAGGTCCTGCGGTCCTACTTCCCCATGCAGGAGGAGAAGGACCACCGCGTCTACGGCGCGTCCGACGGCGCGATCCGCGGCAACATGTTCCGCCAGGTCCAGGAGCGTTGGCTGGAGTGGCAGAAGCTCTTCCTGAGCATCATCCCGTTGCCCGAGATCTCGGCGGCGCGCTCGATGCCCATGCTGTTCCACGTGGTTCCGAACCCGGAGCTGCACAACGGCCAGGCCATTCAGATGATCGACGAGGTGCGCCACTCGACGATCCAGCAGAACCTGAAGCGCCTGTACATGAACAACTACATCGACCCGGCGGGCTTCAACAACAGCCTGCGCAACTTCCAGGGCGACTACTGCGGCACCATCGGCCGCCAGTTCGCCGAGGGGTTCATCACCGGTGACGCGATCACCGCGGCCAGCATCTACCTGACGATCGTCGCCGAGACGGCGTTCACGAACACCCTGTTCGTGGCCATGCCCGCCGAAGCTGCGGCCAACGGCGACTACCTGCTGCCCACGGTCTTCCACTCGGTGCAGTCCGACGAGTCGCGGCACATCTCCAACGGCTACGCCACACTGCTCATGGCGCTGTCGGACGAGGACAACCGCCAGCTGCTCGAGCGCGACCTGCGCTACGCGTGGTGGAACAACCACCGCGTGGTGGACGCCGCCATCGGCACGTTCATCGAGTACGGCACGAAGGACCGCCGCAAGGACCGCGAGTCCTACGCGGAGATGTGGCGTCGCTGGATCTACGACGACTACTACCGTGCCTACCTCATCCCGCTCGAGAAGTACGGCCTGGTCATCCCGCACGACTTGATCGAAGAGTCGTGGAAGCAGATCTGGGAGAAGGGCTACGTCCACGAGGTCGCGCAGTTCTTCGCCACCGGTTGGCTCGCCAACTACTGGCGCATCGACGGCATGACCGACGAGGACTTCGAGTGGTTCGAGTACAAGTACCCGGGTTGGTACGACAAGTACGGCAAGTGGTGGGAGAACTACAACCGCCTCGCCACGCCGAACGGGCACAACCCGATCGTCTTCGAGGACGTCGACTACGTCTACCCGATCCGCTGCTGGACCTGCATGGTTCCGTGCCTCGTCCGTGAGGACATGGTCACAGCAGAGGTCGACGGTCAGCACCGCGCGTACTGCCACGAGGTGTGCCGCTGGACCGACGTCGAGGCCTTCCGGCCCACGTTCCAGGGTCGCGAGACCCCGAACATGGGCAAGCTCGTGGGTCACCGCGAGTGGGAGACGCTCTACCACGGCATGGAACTGGGCCGACGTGATCTCCGACATGGGCTTCGTCCGCGACGACGGCAAGACCATGACGGCACAGCCCCATCTCGACTTGAACCCCAAGAAGATGTGGACGCTGGATCACATGCGTCGGTGCCCGCCGCTGGGTAGCCCGCTCGTGCTGTTCAACGAGATGGACGACGCGGGCCGCGCCGCCTACGTCGCGGACTACAACAAGCAGGGCCCAGCCGGACGACCGGCACCCGCGGACGCCTGAGCGCGGGTCAGGTGAGGGGAGAGGGCCGGCGGAGCCACCGCCGGCCCTCTTCCTGCCAGGCCCGAATTGACCCTCCTCCCACCGAAAGGCGGCTATGGGCAAGAAGCACAACGTCCGGTTCGAACCCGTTGGCATCGAGATCGAGGTCGACGAGGACCAGACGATCCTGCGCGCGGCAGCCGAGCAAGGCGTGCAGCTCATGCACGGTTGCAAGGAAGGCCAGTGCGCGGCGTGCAAGTCGTTCGTGCTCGAGGGCGATATGGACGACATCGACCTCGACCGCTACTCGACGTTCGCCCTGCCGGACTACGAGAAGGAAGAGGGCCAGACGCTGTTGTGTCGGGCCCACCCCTACAGCGACCTGGTGATCGAGCTCCTCCAGTACGACGAGGAGATCATCCGCAACGGTCTGCCGCTGAAGAAGGGCGTGGCGGAGGTCGTCTCCAACGACTCCGTCACCCACGACATGCGGCACCTGGTGCTCAAGCTGATCGAGCCCGCGGACGGGATCAAGTTCTTTCCCGGGCAGTACCTGGACATCACCGTCCCGGACACGGACGAGTCACGCTCGTTCTCGATGGCCAACACACCGGGTCGCGAGGGCCGGTTCGAGTTCGTGATCAAGGTCTATCCCGATGGGCTGTTCTCCGAGCTGCTGGCCAACAAGCTGGCCGTCGGGGACCGGCTCGACGTCGAGGGGCCGTTCGGCACCTTCACGCTGAGGGAGAGCCGCACCTCGCCGATCATTTTCCTCGGCGGCGGGGCGGGGATGGCCCCGGTTCTGAGCCTGCTCCGATCGATGGCGGAGCGTGGCTCGGACCGGGAGGCCGTCTTCTATTACGGGGCCCGAGGGCAGCGGGACCTCTGCTTCGAAGAAGAGCTCCGGAGCCTGGAGAGCAAGATCCCCGGCTTCCGGTACGTCCCGGCGCTCTCCGAGCCTGCCGCGGGCGACGAATGGGCAGGCGAGGTCGGGCTCATCACCGAGGTCTTGAAGCGGTGTGAGCCAGACCTTTCAGGGAGGGACGCGTACGTGTGCGGGCCGCCGCCGATGGTTGATGCGGCGATCCCGATGCTCGTTTCCCTCGGCGTGCCCGAGCAGCACATCTTCTACGACAAGTTCACCACCACTGGTGAACAGGGAGAGGACTCGATGACCACCACCGAACGCCCAGAGCGCAGCGTCCCAAAACCCCAGTTCACTGATGCGGAAGCCGGAGCCCAGCGAGTTCCCCGACTCCAGCGCCGTCGGCCCGTCGCTACAACTACTTCAAGCCCGCCAAGCGCAAGCAGACCCACTACGAGGACGTGACCGTCGACGTCCAGCCCGACCCCCGGCACTACCTGTCGCAGGGCTGGATCTACGGCTTCGCCGACGGCAGCTCCGGATACCCGCTGAACTGGACCAAGCTCAAGGCGTGGGGCGTCGACAAGCCCGAGCCCCAGCGCGGCATCGGCACCGGCGGCCATGCAGGTCGAGGAATGGCCCGCGCACGGGTGGCACGAGTTCCGTGACCCCAACGAAGAGTGGGAGATGACGTTCTACCGCTACAACGCGAACGTCGTCCGCCAGGTCAACCAGAACATCGAGAACGCGCGCAACGCGAAGGCGTTCGAGCAGTGGACCGACAACTGGGTGAACTTCGTCGGCCGCAACGTCGGCGCGTGGATGCACGTCGAGCACATCCTCGGTCTCTACGTGTTCGCCGCCTGCAACCGCTCCGGCCCGACCAACATGCACAACACGGCCATGGTCGTGAACAGCATGCACAAGATCCGCTTCGCGCAGGACCTGGCGCTCTACAACCTCACCCTGAGCGAGGAGATCGAGGGCTTCGACGGCGCGGCGCACCTCGACGCGTGGAACAACGACCCGATCTGGCAGGGCGTCCGCAAGGTCACCGAGGCGCTGACGGCCGTCGACAACGACTGGGGCGAGTCGATCTTCGCCACCAACGTCGTGTTCGAGCCGCTGCATCGGCGAGCTGTTCCGGTCCAACCTCGTGCAGCAGGTCGCGGCGGGCAACGGCGACTTCGTCACCCCGACCGTCGTCGGCGCGGGCGAGTACGACTACTCCCAGCGTGACCTGCGCTGGACGCAGGCGTGCTTCGGCCCGCTCACCTCCGACAAGGAGTTCGCCGAGCACAACAAGGAGCTCATGCAGGGCTGGCTGTCCAAGTGGGTACCGCAGGCCATCGAGGCGGCCCGACTGCTGCAGCCGCTGTGGAGCCAGCCTGACGCCAAGCCGCCGCGCTTCGAGGACTCGCTGGATCGTGCCAAGAGCCGGTTCGCCGGAATCGTGTCCGACCTCGGACTCCAGACACCTGAGGAGCTGAACCAGTGACCAGGCCCGCTTACAAGACCGCCGAGAGTCCCTACAAGGCCGACAACACCGCGTCCGGCAAAGCGGGCGTCACCCTGATGAACAACCAGATCGGCGTTGTGGTCGCCGAGGTCATGGACCGTCAGGAAAACGTCACCGTGACGCAGCTGCCGTCCATGATCCGCGTGGACTGCGTGGGCCGGATGGACTTCGTCTACGACGAGATCTCCGAGGCACTCGGCGAGGAGCCGGGCTTCTACGACGCGTCGGAGTTCGAAGAGAACATGTCCACGCACTACGGCAAGATGATCCACATGGATGACCGGACCGTGATGTTCGGCAACCTCGAGGAAGCGGCCGAGTTCATCGGCGACATGCTCCCGCCCGCAGTCAGCTAGCACTTCTCCGGGCCGGAGGTCCGCGCAATCCGGCGTGGACCTCCGGCCTGGTTCGTCTCACCCCTCTTTCGAACCCCGCGCACCGATCGAGACACCGCTGTCACCAGGAGGGCCGTCGTGGCCAAAGAACTGAAGTTCGGACAGGAAGCCCGCGACCTGCTCAAGTCAGGCGTCGACCAACTCGCCGAAGCCGTCAAGTCCACCCTCGGGCCCAAGGGCCGCAACGTCATCCTCGAGAAGATCACCGGGTCGCCCGAGGTCACCAACGACGGCGTGACGATCGCCCGTGAGATCTACCTGCGCGACCCGTTCGAGAACATGGGCGCACAGATCCTCAAGGAAGCGGCGATCAAGACCAACGACATCGTCGGCGACGGCACGACCACCGCCACGGTCATGGCGCAGGCGATCGTCCGCGAGGGCATGAAGGCGATCACGTCGGGCGGCAACCCGGTGCTGGTCAAGCGGGGCATCGATATGGCGGTCGGTGCGATCGTCGCGCATCTCTCGTCGGTCGCCCACCCGGTCGACTCGCTGGAACACCTCTCCCGCGTCGCCGCGATCTCGGCCAACGACGACGAGACGATCGGCCAGATCGTCGCCCAGACGCTGCACACGGTCGGCGACGACGGCGTCATCTCGGTGGACGACGGGCCGATCAACGGCCTGACCGTCGACTTCGTCGAGGACTTCGAGTTCGACAACGGCTACGTCTCGCCCTACCTCGTCACCGATCCCGGCTCGATGCTGGCGGTCCTCGACGACCCCTACATCCTGTTCACCGCCGAGAAGATCACCGATGTGCGATCGCTGATGCCGGTGCTGGAGCGCATCATGCGCGACCCCCGACCGCTGGTGATCATCGCGGAGAAGGTGGAGGGCACCGCGCTGCAGATGCTGGTGCACAACCACGTCAACGGGCACCTCAAGGTCACCGCGATCCAGGCCCCGGGATTCGGCGAGAAGCGCGTCCACCTGCTGGAGGACATGGCCGCGCTGTGCGGCGGCCAGGTGCACTCGAAGGCCTCGTCGTTCGCGCTCGAGCAGATCGGCGTCGAGCAGCTCGGTCGGGCCACGCAGGTGCGCGCCACCAACGAGAACACCGCGATCATCGGCGGCGGCGGGGCGCGCGATGCCGTCGAGATGCGGCTGTCTCAGCTGCGGGCCGAGATGGCGCGCGCGACGATCGGCACTGACGAGGACTGGCTCAACGACCGCATCGCGCGGCTCTCGGGCAAGGCCGCGATCATCTCGGTCGGGGCGCCGACCAACGCGGAGCTCAAGGAGATCCGCCACCGCGTCGACGACTCGCTGCAGGCCACCCGCGCCGCCATGGCAGAGGGCATCGTGGCAGGCGGCGGTGCGGCCCTGCTGCACTCCGAGCCCGCACTGGATGCGCTCGAGGTCTCCGGCGACTACCGGATCGGCGTCGAGATCGTCCGCGCGGCGCTCACCGAGCCGGTGCACCTCATCGCGTCGAACGCGGGCTACGACGGCGACGACGTGGTCAAGCAGGTCACCGCGCTGGGCGTCGACGAAGGCTTCGACGCGCTGGAGGGCCGCTACGGGAACATGGTCGACATGGGCATCATCGACCCGCTGCGGGTCGTGCGCTCCGCACTGCAGAACGGCGCTTCGGTCGCCGGGCTGATCCTCACCACCAACTCGCTGGTGGCCGAGGAGCAGACGCCGTGGAACAAGGCGCTGATGACCGAGTTCGGGCCGCTGGACGAGGGCATTCCGCAGCCGTCGCCCGACTCCAGCACCCCGCAGTCCCTGGGCCTTGGCCCGTCGATGGGCTGAGCCGATGTACACCGTCGGGGGCGTGCCCTGTCGTGTGGTCGACGCCCAAGTCCACATCTGGGACGCCAGCCCCCACAACCAGGCAGCCCCCGACGGCGAGGTCTACGCGCTGGACCTGCTGCGCCGCCACCGCGAGCTGGACGGTGGGACGGTCCCGTCCCACGAGGTCGAGCGGGTCACCGAGGCTGGGCTGAACCGCGACGTCTTCGGTGACGGGTGCGTCGATCGCGCGGTCCTGCAGCCCGTCGTGCTCGGCGACCTGTTCGTGCTGGGCTTCTCCCCGCTGGAGTGGCACGCCGAGATGGCCGGGGTGATGCCCGACCGCTTCGTGCTCTCCGGTGAGCTGGATCCCGACGGCGGGCAGCCGGGGGCGCGCGGGCTGACGCCGCGCGTGCGGCGGTTCGACCTGCGCGGGCTGACGCTGTGCGAGCGGCGTCGTCCTGCGGGTCAGATGCGTTTGAACGATCCGTGGCTGCGCCGGACCCTGGCGCGGTGTGGGGCCGCGGGGGCCGACGTCGTGCACATCGGGGTGGGTCCGTCGACGCGGGCCGCGCCCTGGGTGCGGCGCCTGCACGACGGGCCGCTGCCCAGCGGGGTCATCCGGCGGCGGGTGCCGCACGTGCCGAAGTGGGCTGAGCCGGTGCAGGCGGGCTCGGCCCAGCCCGTGCGGGCGGGCGCCGCGGCCCGGGTCGCGCCTCCGGGGTTCGACGCCCGCCAGTTCCGCGAGCTGGCGTTGGCGCTGCCGGAGATCCGCTTCGTGCTCGGCGCGGGCTGCCTGCCGACCGAGACGCTCACGCGCCTGGCCGTGCTGCCCAACGTGCACATCATGCTCACCGAGATCCTGCCGTGGGCCGGCTCGATCGACTTCGCGCACGCGTTCGGTGCGCTGCTGCGGTCGTTCGGCCCGCAGCGGCTGTTGTTCGGCAGCGGGTACCCGATGATGCGGCCCGGCCCGCTCGTCCGCGAGCTTGCGGCCTACCGCTTCCCGGCCGAGATCGGCCGCCGCTACCCCCGCTTCGACGCCGCCGCGGCCCGCGCCGTGCTGGGCGGCAACGCCGCCCGCCTTTACCGCATCCCCCTGGAACCCGCCGTTGGCGCGACCACGGCGGCCGCAGGGGCCTAGGTCCCCGCGCCGCGGCTGGCGCGTACCCGAGCCGATCAGCGCTCGAGGTCGACACGAGCGGGGTTTTGGCGCGCCGGAACCCCCGTGGTGTCCACCTCGGCTGAAGACCGGGGTTCAGGCGATGGTGCGTGCGGCCCAGCCCGTCGGCAGCGGGACGAGGCCTTCCCGTCCCGCGCGCCACAGGTAGGCCCAGCAGACCGTGCCGTCCGCGACGACGCGGACGCGTTCGTACTCGGGGCCTTCATATGCGTCGAGCAGGGGGAGCAGGGTGGCCGGGTCGCTGATCGGGACGACGACGCCCGGGGTCCGCCCGGCTTCGTCGCGTAGCCACGCCGGGTAGCCGCGGCCGGTGTCGAACACCGCGCCGTCGACGGCGGCCGGTCGGCGAGGACCGGCGGCGTGCGGGCCGACCAGGCCCCAGGCCTCCTGGCCGGGCTGCAGGAGGCCGTAGGCGAACAGGGCCTCGGGCCACTCGTCCGGATGGGGAGCGCCGACGACGGTGTCCGCGTCCAGCCCGTCGCCGGGTGCGGCGGGCCCGTCGAGGGGCCGGGCCAGGTCCTGCGGGACGTCGGCGCAGCGCACCATCGATCCGTCGACCAGCAGGGGGCGGCGGATGGCGGCGTGACCCAGGTAGACCCAGGGGCGCTCAACCGCGATCCCGTCCACCGTCACGGATCCGGTGCGCAGGCGGGCGAGCCGGAAACGTTCGTCGCGGCCTTCGCAGCGGTCGAGCACCGCAACCTGCTGCGGTGTGGCGAGCCAGACCGCGTGTTCCTCGACCACGTCGGGCGCCGCGGCGAGCACGGCGGGCCGGGCGCCGTCGCGGGTCCGCAGCCCCGCGGCCCACACGGCGGTGACACCCGTGGTTTGCGCGCGCAGCACCACCACCGGATCCCCACCCAACCCCAGCTGCCTGCGCAGCCATGTGATCTTCGAGGGGCAGCGGTTGGAGCCGTAGGTGAGGACGGGCAGCCGCTCCCTCAGCGCCGCCGCCCCCCGCCCCCGCAACCAGACCTCCAGCGGCACCCCCTCGACCGCGCCATCACGCAGGGGATGCGCTACCTCCGCGACGTGCACGAACGACCCCGGTGGGAACGTGCCGGGGTAAGGGTCGGCCAGGTGGTCGGCGTCAGGCCACACCCCTTGGACGCTACCCACCCGCGGCCGCTTTGGCCCTCCACCCGCGCACCCCCGCCGGCTGCGCACCCCGCGCGTCAGCGTCGCGGGGGCCTGGCGGGATGGAAGGTCGGGCGGGGGTGTGGGGGGCTGGGCGACCTAGGGTGAGGGGGTGTTGCCGCGGACCATCGACTGGGTTGACGGGCGGATCGTGCTCGTCGACCAGACCGCGCTGCCTGCCGTCCGCACCGTCGCGGTCGACGACGTCGAGGCGCTGGTCGACGCCATCCGGCGGTTGGTGGTGCGGGGGGCGCCCGCGCTGGGGGTGGCCGGGGCGCTCGGCGTCGCGCTGGCCGCGCGGACGCTGACGGGCGCCGATCTCGCGGCCGCCGCCGACCGCATCGCGACCGCCCGGCCCACCGCGGCCAACCTCGCCGTCGGCGTCCGACGCGCGCTGGCTGCCGCGCCGGGCGGGCCGGACGCCGTGCTGGCCGAGGCGCTCGCCGTCCGGGACGAGGACATTGCCGCCTGCCACGCGATCGGCGACCGGGGCGCCGCGCTCCTGGCCGAGCTTTGCGGGCCGGACCCGCTGCGGCTCTCCACGCACTGCAACGCGGGCGCGCTCGCGTGCGTCGAGTGGGGCACGGCGTTGGGCGTCGTCCGATCCCTGCACGCGTCGGGACGGGTCGAACTGGTCGTCGCCGACGAGACGCGGCCGTTGCTGCAGGGTGCGCGCATCACCGCGGTCGAGTTGGCGGCGATCGGCGTCGCCCACCGCGTGGTCGTCGACGGGGCGGGCCCGTCGGTCATCGCCCGCGGTCTGGTCGACGCGGTCGTCGTCGGCGCCGACCGGGTGGCGGCCAACGGCGACGTCGCCAACAAGATCGGGACCTACCCGCTGGCGCTGGCCGCCGCCCGGGCGGGCATCCCCTTCGTCGTCGCCTGCCCGGAGTCCACAGTAGACGAGACGACGCCGGACGGCGGCGCGATCGTGATCGAGGACCGGGCCGAGGACGAGGTGCTGTCCGGCGGACCGGCCTGGAACCCCGCCTTCGACGTCACCCCCGCCGACCTGGTGACGGCCATCGTGACCGAGACCCGCGTCTGGCGCCCGACGACCTGACCCCTGCCCGGCGGTGTCCGGCGGTGCGGGAGGATCACCCTCCCGACGGGAGGCGTGTTGTGGACATCAAGGAGACCAACAGACGGGTCATCGCCCAGTTCCGCGAGGGCGGCCCGATCGAGGGCATGCAGCGCGACCGGCTGGTGCTGCTCACGACCACGGGCCGCCGCAGCGGCGAGCCCCGCACGACGCCGCTCATGTTCCACCGCGACGGCGACCGCGTGCTCGTCATCGCCTCGAACATCGGCGCCCCGTCCCACCCCGACTGGTACCTCAACCTGGTCGCCCGACCCCAGGTGACCGTCGAGATCGGCGACGAGTCGTACCCCGCCCTCGCCACCCCGACCGAGGGAGCGGACCGCGACCGGGTCTGGACCCTGCTGAAGCAGACCTACCCGTTCTTCGCCGACCACGAGAAGGCCACCGAGCGCAGCATCCCGGTGGTGGCCCTCACCCGGGCCTGACCATCAGTGGCCCCGCGCGATCCACTCCTCCAGGTGCGGGGCTTCCGAGCCGATGCTCGTCCCGTCGCCGTGGCCGGTGCGGACCGTCGTGTCGGCGGGGAGGGTGAGCAGGGTCGAGCGGATCGAGTCGATGATCGTGTCGAACGACGAGTACGAGCGGCCGGTGGCGCCCGGACCCCCGGCGAACAGGGTGTCGCCGGTGAACACCGTGTCGAGCTCCGGCGCGTAGAGGCACGTCGAGCCGGGGGAGTGCCCAGGCGTCACCAGGGCGCGCAGCTCGATGCCGCCCGCCTTGAGCACCAATCCGTCGGTCAGCTCGCCGTCAGGCGCCCGGTCCGGCCACGTCATCACCCAGAGCGGCTGCTCCGCCGGGTTGAGCAGGATCGGGGCGGCGAAGCGGTCGGCGAGGGCGGGGGCCTGGTTGACGTGGTCGTCGTG
The DNA here is from genome assembly GCA_963799945.1 of uncultured Actinomycetota bacterium. Taxonomy (GTDB): domain Bacteria; phylum Actinomycetota; class Actinomycetes; order Mycobacteriales; family Pseudonocardiaceae; genus Pseudonocardia. Next base: position 10,054 of record CAWCZG010000001.1, on the reverse strand, counting down.
GGCGTGGGTGCAGACCACCGCGACGACGCGCCGGTCGCCGACCACAGCCGCGATGGCGTCGGCGTCATGGGCGGCGTCGACCACGATCACCTCGTGCTCGTCGCCGACCACCCACACGTTGTTGTCGACGTCCCACGTGCCGCCGTCGAGGGAGAACGTCCCCGACGTCACGAGGTGCTCGACCGGCATCAGAAGACCACGACCGAGCGGAGCACCTCGCCCTTGTGCATCTTGTCGAACGCCGACCTCGACTTCGTCGAGCGCGATCGTCTCCGACACGAACTTCTCCAGCGGCAGCCGCCCCTGCAGGTGCAGGTCGACGAGCATGGGGAAATCGCGGCTGGGCAGGCAGTCGCCGTACCAGGACGACTTGGTGGCGCCACCGCGGCCGAAGATGTCGATCAGGGGCAGGTCGACGGTCATGTCCGGCGTCGGCACCCCGACCAGCACGACGGTGCCCGCCAGGTCGCGGGCGTAGAAGGCCTGCTTGAACGTCTCCGGGCGCCCGACCGCGTCGACGACGACGTTCGCGCCGTTGCCGTCAGTCAGCTCCTGCACGGCTTCCACGACGTCGCGCTCGCGGGCGTTGATCGTGTGCGTGGCGCCGAACTCCTTGGCCCACGCCAGCTTCTGGTTGTCGGTGTCGATCGCGATGATCGTCGAGGCGCCCGCGAGCCGGGCTCCCGCGATGGCGCCGTCGCCGACCCCGCCGCACCCGATCACCGCGATCGAGTCGCCGCGCCCGATGCCGCCGGTGTTGATCGCCGCCCCGATGCCCGCCATGACCCCGCAGCCCAACAGGCCCGCGATCTCCGGCCGCACCGCCGGGTTCACCTTCGTGCACTGCCCCGAGTGCACGAGCGTCTTCTCGACGAACGCACCGATGCCCAGCGCGGGGGACAGCTCCTGCCCCGACTCCAACGTCATCTTCTGCGTCGCGTTATGGGTCGAGAAGCAGTACCAGGGCTGCCCGCGGCGGCAGGCGCGGCAGGTGCCGTCGACCGCGCGCCAGTTGAGGATCACGAAATCGCCCGGCGCGACGTCGGTGACGCCCTCGCCGACCGACTCGACGATGCCCGCCGCCTCGTGCCCGAGCAGGAACGGGAAGTCGTCGTTGATCCCGCCCTCGCGGTAGTGCAGATCGGTGTGGCAGACCCCGCAGGCCTGCACGGCCACGACGGCCTCGCCCGGGCCCCGGGTCCGGGATGGTGATCGTCTCGACCGAGACCGGCGCGCCCTTGCTGTGCGCGACGACCCCGCGGACCTGCTGCGGCATGGTGGCTCCTCGGCTCGTCGATGGGTTGTTACGCAGCCTGCCATGCGCCGGGGCCCGTGCCCGTCAGGGCGGGTGGTTCAGCCGTGATCGTCCGGACCGTAGTCGCGGGTGACGTGGGCGACCCGGACGCGGTAGTCGGAGTACCAGACCGCCCGCCCGCGCTGCTGGGCCACGAGGTGCGCACCCACCTGCTTCCAGGCCCGCGCCGACGCTTCGTCCCGCCAGTACGACACCGTGATGCCCAGGTGCTCCCGGGCGGCCTCGATGCCCAGGTACCCGGGCTGCCGCGCGGCCAGCTCGTTCATGGCGGCGGACATCACGCCATAGCCGTTTTCGCCCTCGGTCCGCAGCGACGTGAAGATCACCGCGACGTACGGCGGCTCAGGGGTGTCGGCGATCGCCCGGTCGACCATCGGCCGAGCATGCCGGAATACGCTCTCCGCGCCCACCGAATACGGTGGATCCATGGCCAGGGCGGAGCACGTGAAGACGACAGGGCTCGATGAGCAGCTGTGCTTCGCGCTCTACACCGCCTCGCGGGCCATGACGAGCTGCTACCGCCCGATGCTCGACGTGCTGGGTCTCACCTACCCGCAGTTCCTCGTGCTCCTGGTGCTGTGGGAGCGCGGCGACACGCAGGTCACGGGCATCGGCCAGGCGCTGCAGCTGGAGACCGGCACTCTGTCGCCGCTGCTGAAGCGCCTGGAAGCCACCGGTCTGGTCACGCGCACCCGGCAGTCGGGCGACGAGCGCTCCGTGGTCGTCGGCCTCACGCCTGCGGGGCTCGCCCTCGAGGAGCGCGCCGCGGCGGTCCAGCGGGAGGTTGGAGCGGCCACCGGCCTTCGCGACGCGGAGATCGCCGCGCTGCGCACCACCCTGCAGGTGCTCACGGGCGCTCTGCGGGCGCCTGCCGCACCCTGATCCGGATGGCCGCCGTTCCGCTCGACCGGGCGCTTCCCGACCCCGCTGTGGGAGCAGCTGCTCGCGGACCTGCGGCGGCGGCTGGACCACGACGAGTTCGCCGTCGCCTTCCCCGGAGAGCTCGCCCTCGTGGCCCAGTACGGGGTGAGCCGCCACACCGTGCGCGAGGCGGTGCGCCGACTCCGCGACGAGGGTCTGGTCATCGCGGGCCGCGGACGCACCCCCCGGCAGGCCGAGCCCTCGACGATCGAACAGCCCCTCGGGGAGATCTACAGCCTGTTCTCCGCGGTCGAGGCGACCGGGCGGGTGCAGCGCAGCGTCGTCCGCACGCTCGACGTCCGCGCCGACGGCGTCGTGGCCGCGCGCTTGGGGCTGGAGGAGTCGACGCCGCTCGTCCACCTCGAACGGCTGCGCCTCGCCGACGCGGAGCCGCTGGCGGTCGACCGGGTGTGGCTGCCAGAGCGGCTGGCGGCCCCGCTGCTCGACGTCGACTTCAGCCGCACCGGCCTCTACGCCGAGTACGCGGCCCGCTGCGGGGTCCGGGTCACCGGGGGCAGCGAGGTGATCCGCGCGATCGTGCCGGACGCCGCGCAGTGCGGCCTCCTCGGCATCGGCCCCGGCGTGGCGGCGCTCGCGATCGACCGGTTGGGCTGCGCGGGCGACGTGCCCGTCGAGTGGCGACAGACGCTCGTACGGGCCGACCGGTTCAGCGTCACCGCCCGCTTCTCGGCCGCCGACGGCTACCGCGTGGGCGGCGACCCGCCCCGCCGCTGACCCGTCAGTCGAAGTTCACGTGGACGCGCACCAGGGTGCCGTCGCGGCGGCGGTGGACCCGTACGAGGTCGCAGACCTGGTGGACGGTGAAGAGGCCGTGGCCGACGGCGGGAGGCGCGGGCGGGCGCCGCCCGACGAGCGGATCGGTGATCCGGCCGCCGTCCTGCACCTGGCACACGATCTGCCGCCCGGACGTCCACACCATGAGCAGGCCCGAGCCGCCCGCGTGCACCAGCGTGTTGACGACCAGTTCTTGCACCGCGGTGCGCAGGTCGTCGACCCGCTTGGGCGTCATGCCCACGCGCATCGCGTAGTCGTGCACGAAGCGGCGTGCGGTGTGCGGTCCGGTCGTCGGCGCGATCACGAGCACGTCGGCGTCGGCAGGAGCGGGCTCCGGCGGCCGGTCGAACCACGCCGCCACGGCGACCGGGTCGGTGTATGCGGGGCTGTCCCAGCGGTCGCCGCCCGCCGCGAGCGTGGGGTGGGTGCGCGTGGCGTCGGTGAGGATGTCGCGCCCGAGCCTGCGCACGTCGTACGGGCACAGGATGTAGGCGGGCGCATCGGCGAGCGCCACGTTGATCAGCGCTTCGTGCTCGGCGCACGCCGGGTACTCGTCGTCCGAGCGACCCGCCCAGATCGGCTCGCCGATGATGCGCACCCGCCGGCCGCCGTGCTCGCGCACGAACGCGGTGAGCACGCTGCCGATGATCCGGCCGGGGTTGCGGCCCGCCACCGACATGTCGTACGTGCGGACCAGCGGCACCTCGTCGGGCGCCAACGCCGAGCGGATGAGGCCGAGACCGGGCTGCGGGACGGCCACGAGCACGGGCTCGTCCTGCTTGAGCCCCGTCCGCACGAAATCGAGGCATCCGGACCTGTAGCTCGCCGCGTCGGTGTAGAACAGCGCGTCGTGCTCGAGGGTCCCGGCGGCACTAGCCGTCATCGGCTTCCTCGCTGGGTTCGGGGCCGTTAGCCCGATTTTCGGGCTCGCTGAACGTCGTTGGAGCACGGAGCGTACCGCCGTCGACACGCAGCGATCAAACGGCAACCGGGTCACGTATCGGACCCCAGTTGAAGCGGCGTGCTCAGGCCGTCGGCACGGACACGCCGATACCGCCGCGGGTCTCGGCGCCGTACCGCTCGATGTCCCGTTCCAGCCGCAGCGGGGCGTTCCCCACCGGCATCTGCGGGTCCAGCAGATCCGCGGGCACGAGCCAGCTGACCTCGAACTCGATCCCGTCGGGATCCTTGGCGTAGAGCGCCTTCGTCGTGCCGTGGTCCGTGGCGCCGACGAGCGCGCCGTGCTCGGTGAGCACACCGCGGATCCGCTGCAGCTCCGCGAGCGTGTCGACCTCCCACGCCAGGTGGTACAGGCCCACCGTCGAGCGGCCGGCAGACGAGTCGCCCGCGCCCGCGCCGATGGCGAAGAGGCCGAGGTCGTGGTCGTTGGTGGAGCCCTCGGCCTGGAGGAACGCGGCCTGGCCCGGGATGGCCATCACGACCCGGAAGCCGAGGGCCTGCGTGTAGAACGCGACGCTGCGGTCGACGTCGCGGATGTAGAGAACGGCGTGGTTGAGGCGTTGGACCGGCATTGGTGACCTCCGAAACAGGGGACCGACTGTGTCCGCCTTAACAGATGAGAGTTCAACTATGTTACCGCTATGATAGCGCTGTGACGGAGTCGAACACCCGGTGGTTGACACCGGAAGAGCTGCAGGCGTGGCTCGTCTACGTCGCCACCAGCACCTTGCTCGACGGCGCGCTCGACCGCCAGCTCCAACGCGAATCGGGCATGCCGATGGCCTACTACCTCATCCTCGCGATGCTGTCCGACGTCCCGGGCCGCACGCTGCGCATGAGCGATCTCGCCGACCTCACCCAGAGCTCGCAGAGCCGCCTCTCGCACGCCGTGAGCAGGTTGGAGCACAACGGCTGGGTGCGGCGGTCGCCGTGCCCCGACGACCGTCGCAGCACCCTCGCGCAGCTCACCGAGGCGGGCTTCGCAGCGTTGGCCGAGGCCGCGCCCGGGCACGTGCGGGCCGTGCGCAAGCACGTGTTCGACCGGCTGTCCGACGAGCAGGTCTGCCAGCTGCGGGAGATCTTCGGCACGGTCCTCAACGGACTGACCGTCGCAGAGGAGCCCGGGGCCTGTGCGGCCGCCGCCCTCACGCCGGCAGAGTGACGCCCATGGGAACCCTCGTGCTGCTGCGTCACGGCCAGAGCGTGTGGAACGCCGAAAACCTGTTCACCGGCTGGGTGGACGTGCCCCTGTCCGAGACGGGGGAGCAGGAGGCCCGCCGCGGCGGCGAGATGCTGCGCGCGGCCGGGCTGCTGCCCGACGTCCTGCACACGTCGCTGCTGCGCCGGGCGATCTCCACCGCCAACCTCGCGCTCGACGCGTGCGACCGGCACTGGATCCCGGTGCGGCGCAACTGGCGGCTCAACGAGCGGCACTACGGCGCGCTGCAGGGCAAGGACAAGAAGCAGACGCTCGCGGAGTTCGGCGAAGAGCAGTTCATGCTGTGGCGCCGCTCCTACAGCGAGCCGCCGCCGCCGATCGAGGCAGGCTCGGAGTACTCGCAGGACGGCGACCCCCGCTACGGCGAGCTCGGCGCGGAGATGCCCGCCACCGAGTGCCTCGCCGACGTGGTCGCCCGCTTCCTCCCCTACTGGGAGACCTCGATCGTGCCCGACCTCCGCACCGGCGGCGTCGTGCTGCTGGCGGCGCACGGCAACTCGCTGCGCGCGCTCGTCAAGCACCTCGACGGCATCTCCGACGACGACATCGCGGCCCTCAACATCCCCACCGGCATCCCGCTGCGCTACGACCTCGACGACGACCTGCGCCCCACCGTCCCCGGCGGCACCTACCTCGACCCCGAGGCGGCGAAGGAGGCAGCCGCAGCCGTCGCCGCGCAGGGGCGCTAGGAGCGCCCTGGGCAAACGCGGTGTGAACGGGGGCGGAACACTCCCGTTCCCGGACGTCACCGCCGTCACGACCGGCGTGCTGAGCTGGTGTCCGACCTGGTCGGCCCGCTTACGATGACGGCATGACCGGTGTGGTCTGGGTCCTGGTCGCGGCGGTCGCGTTCGCGGTCGGCCTCGCCATTGGCTGCCGCTGGCGGCGCGGCCGGGTGCCGGAGCCGGAGGCGAGCGTCTCGCCCACCCCCGGCCCGGCGATCGGCGACCTGCTCGAACGCGTCTTCGGCTCGACCGACGAGGGCCTCGTCGTGGTCGACCGCAGCGGCTCGGTCGTCCTGTCCAATGCCCGCGCGGGCGAGCTGGGCGTCGTCCAGGACGGCAAGCCCGACGCCCGGGCCGCGGCCGCCTGCGCGCAGGTGCGCCAGCGGGGGGTGCCCATGGCGGTCGACCTCTCGCCGCTGGACCCCCGCGGCCGCCGCCCCGCCGCCGTCCTCGCCCACGTGCGGCCGCTCGGCGACGGGCACACGATGGTCGAGGCGGCCGACACGTCCGACGCCGTGCGGCTGGAGGCCACGCGGCGCGACTTCGTGGCCAACGTCAGCCACGAGCTCAAGACCCCCGTCGGCGCGGTCGGTCTGCTCGCCGAGGCCATCCTCGACGCGGCCGACGACGCCGACGAGGTGCGCCGGTTCGGCACCAAGATCGTGCGCGAGGCCAACCGGCTCGGCAACCTGGTCACCGAGCTGATCGCGCTGTCCCGGCTCACCGGCGCGGAGGGGCTGCCGGAGCTCTCGATCGTCGACGTCGACGAGGTGGTGAGCGAGACGCTGGCCCGCACGCGGCTCTCGGCCGAGGCGGCGCGCATCGAGATCATCGTCGACCGGGCCATCGGGCTCGAGGTGGAGGGCGACCAGACGCTGCTGGTCACCGCCCTGTGCAACCTCGTCGAGAACGCCATCGCCTACTCCCCGCCCGAAGCGTCGGTCTCGGTCTCGCGCCGCCAGGTCGGCGACACCGTCGAGATCGCCGTGACCGACCGCGGCATCGGCATCGCCCCCGAGCACCAGAAGCGGGTGTTCGAGCGGTTCTTCCGCGTCGACCCGGCCCGCTCCCGCGCCACCGGCGGCACGGGCCTCGGGCTGGCGATCGTCAAGCACGTGCTGGCCAACCACGGAGGCGAAGTGCGCTTGTGGAGCCGCCCCGGCACCGGCTCGACGTTCACGATGCGCCTGCCGCTGCTCGCCGAAGAACCCGACGAGCCCGCCGAATCCGTCCCCGCCCACCTCGGAGGAACCAGATGACCAGGGTGCTGATCGTCGAGGACGAGGAGTCCTTCGCCGACCCGCTCGCCTTCCTGCTGCGCAAGGAGGGCTTCACCACGGCCGTGGCCGCCACCGGCCAGACCGCGCTCGAGGAGTTCGACCGCAACGGCGCCGACATCGTGCTGCTCGACCTCATGCTCCCCGGCATGAGCGGCACGGACGTCTGCAAGGCCCTGCGCACCCGCTCCGCCGTCCCGGTGATCATGGTGACGGCGCGGGACAGCGAGATCGACAAGGTGGTCGGGCTCGAGCTGGGCGCCGACGACTACGTCACCAAGCCCTACTCGGCGCGCGAGCTGATCGCCCGCGTCCGCGCGGTGCTGCGCCGCGGCGGCGAGGCAGGCGCCGAGGCCGACGGGGTGCCCGGCGTGCTGGAGGCGGGGCCGGTGCGGATGGACGTCGAGCGGCACGTCGTCAGCGTCAACGGCGCGGGTGTCGCGTTGCCGCTGAAGGAGTTCGACCTGCTCGAGTACCTGCTGCGCAACGTCGGTCGCGTGCTCACCCGCGGCCAGCTGATCGACCGGGTGTGGGGCGCGGACTACGTCGGGGACACGAAGACCCTCGACGTCCACGTCAAGCGCCTGCGGGCCAAGGTCGAGGCCGATCCGGGGGCGCCGAAGCACCTCGTGACCGTCCGCGGGCTGGGCTACAAGTTCGAGAGCTGACGCCACGTCATCCGTGCGCGGTGGCGATGAGCCGGCGACGGCTGTTGGTGCCGGCCTTCGCGAAGGCGGACGCGACGTCGGCCGCGCTCGGCCCGCGCTCCTCGCCCGGCGGACCGGCCTGGTCGATCGACTCGGTGGAGGTCCTCGGACAGGTCGCCCAGGCCTGACCCCCACCGCTGAGGGTCACCGATCTGTCGTGCGCGGTGCAGATCGGTGGTTCTCGAGCCGCCCGGAGAGGCGCAGCTAGGCGTTGCCGTCGAAGAGGCTCGTGACCGAGCCGTCGTCGAAGACCTGGTGGATGGCCTCGGCCAGCAGCGGGGCGATGGGCAGCACCGACATCGTCGGGAAGCGCTTCTCGTCCGGGATCGGCAGCGTGTCGGTGAAGATCACCTCACGCGCGCCGCAGGTGGCGAGGCGCTCAGAGGCGGGGCCGGAGAGCACCCCGTGGGTCGCGGCGATCACCACGTCCTTGGCGCCCTGTGCGAGCAGCCCCTGTACGGCCTTCGCCACCGTGCCACCGGTGTCGATCATGTCGTCGATGACGATGCACAGCCGTCCCTGGATCTCACCGACGACGCGGTTGGCCCGGGACTCGTTGGGCCTGCTGGGGCGAAGTTGGCGGCCGCACCGGCGACCCGGTTGCCGTTCGCATCCAGGTGGTACGCGGTAGCGCCGGTGGCGTGGTTCAGGTTGATGAACTGGTCGTAGATCATTCCGGGCAGCGTGCCCTGGGTGCCGGAGAACAGGTTGGTGTTCATGTCCGGCGAGTAGCCGACCAGGATCAGCAGCGGCGCCGTCTCACCCGCCACGCGCGCGATGCCCAGCACCACACCGGTGATCAACCCCCGGTCATGGCCGTGGGCAGCACCACCCGCAGCGATGGTCTTCCACTTCGGGATGCCGAGCGCATAGGACGCTTCGCGCAGTTCGTTCGGGCACCAGCCGCAGCATTTCCTCGGTCGTGCGCACGATCACCGGGACCATCAGGATCACCAACGCGAGCGAGACCAGCCAGCCGGAGCCACGGCCGCCGAAGGAAAGCGATGAACACCGCGTAGATGAACAGCGCCGCCACGATCGACGGGATGCCGGTGAGGATGTCCACCATGAACGTCGCGATCCGGGCCAGCGGTCCGCTCCCGCAACTCGACCAGGTAGACGCCGACCAGGATGGCGATAGGGCACCGAGATCACGGTGCACAGCGCGACCTGCTTGAGCGTGCCGACGAATGGCGTGCAACGCGCCACCGCCGGCGTCACTGAAAGTCTTGTTGCGTTGCGTGCCGGTCCACCAACCGGCTGTGCACGACGAAATGCTCAGCCTTTGCCGATCACGGTCCAGAGCAGCCAGATCAGCGGCACCAGGGCAACGCCGAAGGACAGCGTGACGAGCACGGTGGCGAGGTTGTTCTTCACCTTCCGCACGCCCGAGGCCCGCGGGAACGGCGAGGCGGCGGCGCTCGGCGCCAGGGTTGTCGCGCTCACACGAACTCCTTGCGCCGGTTGACGATCGATCGAGCAGCGGCGTTGACCAGGAAGGTCAGCACGAACAGCACCAGACCGGCCGCGATGTAGGCGCCGGTGGAGGACGGGTTGCTGAACTCGGCCTGGTTGTTGGCGATCTTCGACGCGAACGTTTCACCACCGCTGAAGATGGAGAACGAGAAGTTGCTGACCTTGGACAGGATCAGCAGCACCGCGATCGTCTCGCCGAGTGCGCGCCCGAGACCGAGCATCGCACCGCTGACCACGCCCGGCACGGCCGAGGGGAGCACCGTCATCCGGATCATTTCCCACTTCGTCGATCCGAGTGCCAGCGCGGCTTCCTTGTTCGCGCGCGGCGTCCGCTCGAACACATCGCGGCTGATCGCGGTGACGATGGGCAGGATCATCACAGCCAGCACCACGCCGGCGTCGAAGACGCTGCCGCGCAATCACGCCTTGATTACTGAACGGGACCGCCGACGTGGTACAGCGCGCGCTGCACCGGAGCGAGTTTCGGAGCCAGCTCGCTGTAGCCCCAGATGCCGTAGATGATCGACGGAATGGCGGCGAGCAGGTCGACCACGTACGCCACCGGCCGCGACAACCGCTTCGGCGCGTATTGGGTGATGAACAGGCCGATGCCGATGGCCACCGGCACCGCCAGGATCAGCGAGATGATCGAGACGAGG